>NZ_QFFK01000009.1 GCF_003149455.1 Chitinophaga deserti | reverse complement strand
AATTGTAAAGCGAATTTGATCGCAAGCCAAGTAACTGTAAAGCGAAAACAGTGTTTAACGACAATGCTGTCAAGCCAATCCCGTACTTAACCCCCTAACCCTGTAAAGTTTTTTCAGTGTAAGACATTGCTACTACATGGGTGCCTTGTTACTGCCTCCGGACTGCCTTTCCACTGCCTTTAGACTGCCATTACACTAAGGGCAGACTGCCTCTACACTGCCTTCCACGGCCTTTAGACCCTGTTTTACCTGTCTCGGTACATTGATAAGATGTTTACTGTGTAAACCAACAGGAAACAATAAGAGACCTGCCACGTAACACACAAACAAATTAGCGTGGATATTATGTTTTTGCCTGCATATCGGGAATGATTACTTTTGATCAGCGCTGGTTTAATGAACCAACAGCCCCTGATATTTTACGGATTCTTTTCTGCGAAACCACCCTGAAAAACAATGCATATTATTGCCCCGATAACCCGGATGCTGGATGCTGGATGTGAGCATGTTCCTAAAGAAATGAGGGTCCAGATAAGGATCGTTAACTCACTCGCAATTGCTATAGGATCAAGCTTGTTTGTGCTGGGGGTTATATACTACTTCATCAGCAAAGCCCCGGTTACCTTCTTCGCAAACTCACTTGCACTCGTATTATTCAGCACCGTTATTCTTTTAAACCGTATAGGGAAATTCCAGATAGCCGCAGTATGGCTGGTACTGCTGCAATCGGTATGGGCAGTGTATTACGATATGCTCCTTGGGCCGGGCGTACTGTTTATCACGGCGTGCATGTCCATGATCAGCCTTACTTACCTGACTATCGAAAACCATGTTCGCCAGATACTCGCCGTTATAATGCTTAGCGCAGCCATTGTGGTAATGGAATGGCATTTCGTGAAGGGCCAGCCGCCCCTGCTCGCACTTTCCCCCAGCGTGCAGCTCTCCCTCCGATGGATCAATCTGGCATGGCACATCGGCATCACACTTCTATGCATTTATCACTACAAGAAATCGTACAATTCCCTGCTGGAACAGCTCAGGCATAAAACGGACGAACTGGAAAAAGCCAACAACTCACGTAAACTGTTTTTGCAGGAAACCAGCCATGAGATCCGCAATCCGCTGAATGCCATATTCGGCATCGTACAACTGATGCGGATGGATCTGCATAACGGCCGTACCCCGCAGAACATCGGCAATCTCGTGGAGCATTTGTATGTGGCCAGCTTTAATGTAAAAGATATCATCAATAATGTGCTGGAGCTTTCCCGTATTGAGGCGGGGCAATTAGATACAGTGCGAATCGCTGAAGTTAAAACCCACACTTTCCTCAACAACATCGTCCGGATATACGACCTGCTGGCGCACAATAAATCAGTTACCATCCGCCTCGAAATAGGGCCGCGTATGCTTCCCCAGATCCGGACCGACGAAGTGAAGCTCTCACAGATTCTCAATAATCTTATGACCAATGCCATTAAGTTCACAGCCAATGGCACTGCGATCTTAGTGAAATGCGATGTAACTGAAAAGGATTGGTTCATCAGTGTAACCGATCAGGGCGGCGGTATACCTCCCGAAAAGCAGAAAGTTATATTCGAACCTTTTGTAGCGGTAAAAACATCCTTTATTGAAGGCACCGGCCTGGGCCTTCATATCACACAACACTTCGCCCAATTACTTGGTGGCATTGTGCAGGTTAGTTGTGTGGAAAACGTAAGCTCCACATTCACCGTTACTTTCCCTATCCCGGAAGGAGTTACCATCCCTGAACCGGAAGAGCCTGCTCCTATGGCCCCACGCTTTGCGGGAAGTACGGTGCTGGTGGTGGAAGATGACAGAATGAACCAGGTTATCCTCCGTAACTTTCTGCTGGCACAAGGTATTAAAGTACTGGCGGCGGAAAATGGTAACGACGGGCTTACCCTGGCGAGGGAACAACATCCCCACCTCATCATCCTCGATTCCCATATGCCTAAAATGAATGGGCGGGAAATGCTGCAGCACTTGAAGAAAGACCCTGAACTGCAACATATCCCCGTGATTATAGCATCGGGCGATGCATTCACCGAATCGGCCGACCGCTTCCGGCAGGAAGGCGCCAGCGATTATGTGGTAAAGCCCATCGAATTCACCGCGCTTGGCCATGTGCTGGAAAAACATCTCCAGCACGTGTAACTACTTCTCCCCTACCCACCAGCGGTTAACGGTATTCTCCTTCCCCTCGAGTACTACTTTGTAAAACTTCGAAGGCAGATCCTTCACGCTTACCACTGCACGGCGCTGTGTAGCAGGCACTTCTGCCAGTAAACGGTATTCGTCTTTTCCGCCTGTTTTATACGCATTGGTGGTGGTCACCCATATCTTCACCGTTCCCCCGGGATCAGGATTCACCCAGGTAATATCCAGTGCATCACGGAAGCAGTTCACTTCCGGCTGCGCTACAGACACCTTACCAGTTAGTGCCACACCATCTGACTCGCGGCTCACATGCTGCGGCAGCGGGAGCTGGAGGAACCGGGCTATGGTAGGCATAATATCTACCACACCGGGATAAGACACCCTGGCGTATGTATTGGGTTGCTGTATGTTGGAAATAATCCAGCCGGAGCGCTGGCGGTAAGATTGCCCCCCGTGGTGCTTGCCGGTTTGCTCATCGCGGCCATGATCTGTTGTAATAACAATCAGCCAGTCTTCCTTAAACTGCTTCTTACGATACTGAATTGCCTCCCAGATCTTCCCTACCTTCTCATCCATCTTCTGAATGGCATCGGCAAACTCAGGACTGTCGCCATACATATGACCCATATCGTCGGTATATTCAAGATATACCCAGCTAAGGTCGGGCCCCTGCTGGCGGATGGATTTAGCGGCTTCTTCCGATACATGGGCATCGATCCGTTCCATATACGCTTTCTTACGGTCGTGCGGGAAGCGCACGGTATCCAGCTCATATCCGTCGTATTTAACATCTATGGCGAGGTTGCCCGTGGCTTCCAGGCCGTCGCCCACCAGTTTGGTACGGTTATCTAACCAGCTGCTGTAAATAGCGGTTTTCTTCTGCGGGAAGTGGGTTTTGAAGGTCCGGAAGATGGTCCAGTATTGATAATTAGGGGCAGCAATATCGTTGTCCCACACATTATGCTTGTTAACCCAGGTGCCGGTAAGCACGCTGTTATAGCCCACGGCGGAGATGGTGGGCGTCTGGGAATAGCCTCCTTTTTCGCCTCCCACAAATGCCCGCATATAACTACCGGATTTTATAATACTTTTAAGATGAGGAAGTTGCGCCTGTTCGAGGACATCAGCGGAAATACCATCAACAATAATGAATACAGCTTTGCGCTGCTGGCCGGAAACGGAAGCGGCCCAGCATACCGCAAGGAATAAGCACAGGTATTGTTTCATAGCTGATAAAAATACATTTATTAAATTTAAAGTCTAATCTCCTTAAGTTATGAAAATGAAAAATGCTATCCTTTGTCTTTTCCTCGCCGGTGCGCCATGTATGAGTGCCCTGGCCCAGAAAGCCACGCTCAAGAAAATATGGTCTACAGACACCTCGCTGAAGGTGCCCGAATCTGTATACTTTGATGCCAAACGCGACATCCTTTATGTCACCAACATCGACGGCGAGCCGTGGGGGAAGGATGGAAAAGGATTCGTATCCCGCGTATCCCCCAAAACCGGCAAGATAGAAACGCTCCGCTGGGTAGAGGGCCTGAGCGCCCCCAAAGGTATGGGTGTACATAAAAACCGCCTGTATGTGGCAGATATGAACGAAGTAGTAGTGATCGATATAGATAAAGGCGCTATCGAAAAACGCATCCCCGTTGCCGATGCAGAAGGCCTTAACGATGTGAGCGTATCCAAAAACGGGCAGGTGTTCGTAACCGATTCCCGTAAGAAAACCGTGCACCTGGTAGTACCCGAAGTACCAAACAGTGTTTATCCCGCCAACGGACTGAAAGGCCCCAACGGCATCCTCTCCAGCCCCGCAGGGCTACTGGTGCTCGACAATAACTCCGTGAACCTGGTAAATGCTGATGGCTCCCTCACGGTAGTAGCTCCCGCATCTTCCGGTGCCGATGGCATCGAGCATGTTAAGGGCGACGAATACATCGTATCCTGCTGGAAAGGTGATGTGTATTACGTAAATATCAAAAACAACACTTCCGAAAAAATCCTCGACACACAGGCCGAAAAGCTGCAAACCGCAGATATCGGTTATGATGCAAAAAACCGCATCGTATACATCCCTACCTTCTTCGGAAATCACGTAACTGCCTATCAGCTCACTGTCAACTAAAAAATACCGTCTGCCGGAAAGCCGCCCATTGCTTTCCGGCAGTTATAATACCTGCATGAAATTTCTCTCCCTGCTCGCCTTACTGTTCACACTGTTTACCGCTAAAGCACAAACTTCGCGGCAGGCCTATGTTTTTTCCCACCTTTCCAAAGAGAACGGGCTCACCGGCGATCACGTTTCCAGCGTATTGCAAGACAAAAAAGGATTTATCTGGATCGCCAGCAATGCGCTGCAACGGTTCGACGGGGAGAATTTCATTACCGTTACCCACTTCGACCGGTTGCCCGGTTCTATTTTTTATGACGACATTGCCCTGTATGAAGACCATCAGGGCCGCATCTGGATCGGCGCGCCGGACAACATACGGATGTACGACCCCGTTACCGCGCGTATCTCCACCATCCCCATCGATGCCACTATTAAGCCCGGAGCAGAAATAGGCTGCTATGCCTTTCTGCAGGACCATAAAGGCCAGCTGTGGATGACTGCCGACGCAGGCCTGCTCCAGCTCGACCCTGTGCTCCACCGCTTCCGCCGCCCTAGCAATATCCCCGACAGTATTGGTTCCAGGATGCGCTCTGCTATAATGGAAGACGCCTTCGGCCGCCTGTGGATCAGCGGACTGAAAGAATTATACATGATCCCGCAGGACCGTAGCCAGATATACAGTCCGCATAACAACCCTCATAATTACCCCCTGCTCAACATTCAAACGAGCGTTAAAGAAATTATAGAAGATCACCGGCAGCGCCTTTGGGCAGCCACCCGTGGCACCAACGAACTCCTTTGCTGGGTACCCGACAGTAGCGGGCTGCGGCGTTTCCAGTTCCGCTATGGCAACAATGATCCCGACCAGGTGTATGAACTTGCAGAAGATCATCATGGCAACATCTGGGCGGGTATGAAAACTAACGGATTGTACCGTTACAATGATGCCGACGGTAAATTCTCCCTGCATATAGCCGCCTCCAAATCACCGCTGGGGCTGCATCTCAGCTACGAAACCAATTGCCTCCTTCCGGACCGCGACGGGCATATGTGGGTGGGTACAGACAAAGGCGTGAACATTCTCAGTCTTCACAACGAAGGCTTCACCCGCCTCGACCTTCCTCCCCAGCCCGGGCATGAAATTGAAGTAACCGGCTTACTAACCGCTAAAAACGGCGAGGTATTCATGGCTTACTGGGGCGCAGGGTTCTCCCACATGCGTGCAGATCTCAGTCCTGTTAAACATTACACCTACGGCCCGGGAGGTATCCCCGAAGAAAGGAACCTGGTCTGGAGCCTCGCCGAGCTGCCATCGGGCCGCATACTGGTAGGGCAGGAAAACGGGATGGTATCGGAATACGATCCCGGCCGGCAAAGCTTCCGCCACCACAGGCCACCTGGCTTCTACGACCAGCCCGTGCTTACCATGCACCCCGAAAGCGATACCACGGTATGGACCGGCCTCTATAAACACGGGCTGGCACAATGGAACCCTAAATCGGGGAAAGTGGTAAACTATCCGGAGCTCACTGCATTTATCCATCGTAATACCGCCATTACCTCCATTATTCCGGGAGGCGACAGTCTCCTCTGGCTGGGATCTACCCGGGGCGGGGTAATACGCTTCCGTAAGCGCGACGGACATATTTCTTCTGCTGCCATGTTCATGCGCGGCGGTACCGATACCGTCCGCAACATTACTGCACTGCTGTCGTATAACGATACCACGCTGATAGCCGGTACCGATCATGGCATTTACTTTTACTTTCCCGTTTCCGGAAAATGGGAAACACTGATGGTGAACAACCGTCAGTTCGATGAATGGATACTGTCTATGGCACCCGCCGGCCGCGGCCGATTCTGGATCACCACACCGTCCGGGTTTTACCGGTTGAACAGTCCTACCCGGTCTCTCACTGCATTTGTGCAGAACAATGATATCATTACCGATTCGCGCAAAGTGCGGCGCAGCATCGTGAGCCTTGCCGATGGCCGCCTGCTCATTGGTGCATCCGATCATGCCGTTGCGTTTTTCCCCGACAAGCTGGAAGTAAAACCCGCCCCTCCCGATGTTACCATTGTGGAGTTCAGGGTAATGAACCAGCCTATTATGGTGGATTCTGCCCTGTTCTTCAACCGCCCGGTATTACTGAAGCATGGACAGAATTTCTTAGGGATCGATTTTAAATCCCTGCAGTACCACGGAGAAAAGCTGCAATACTTTTACCAGCTCGAAGGGCTGGATGATGACTGGATAGCAGCAGAGAACGTACTTTCCGCCCGATACACCAACCTCCCTCCCGGAGAATATACTTTCCGCGTGAAGGGCATGAACATGGCAGGCATTTTCTCACGCAACACCACCTCGTTACAAATCATCATACAACCAGCTTTCTGGCAAACATGGTGGTTCAGGGTCTTGTTGTTTGTATTGGCTGCAGGGCTCGTATATGGCTATTTCCGCTTCCGGATGTACCTGGTGAAGAAAGATGCCCGCAACAGGGCCCTGTTCCGGGAAGAGCTGTCGCAGCTGGAAATGAAGGCGCTCCGTGCGCAAATGAACCCGCACTTCATCTTCAACGCGCTCAACTCCATCCAGACGTTCATGCTGAAGAATGAGACCGATACCGCACTGGCCTACCTCAGCCGCTTTGCGAAGCTCATCCGTAATGTACTCGACCATTCGCAGCTTAATAATATTTCCATTACCCGGGAAACAGAGATGCTGGAAAACTACCTGGAACTGGAGCGCCTCCGCCTCGACGGGCGCTTCAATTATACTATTTCCATTGACCCGGATCTGGATCAGGATTTCACGGAGATACCCGCCATGGTGTTGCAGCCATTTATAGAAAACGCCATCTGGCACGGCCTGCAGCATAAGCAGGAGAACGGGGAACTGTACATAAGATTCACCCGGGAAGGGCAACAGATCCATTGTGTGATAGAAGATGACGGCATAGGACGCGAAGCAGCTACGGCATTAAAGCAACATAGCCACCCCGCCCACGTTTCACGGGGCTTACAAATAACAAAAGACCGGCTGCAGATTTACAACAGCCGGTACAATATGGATGCGTCTTTCGATATCGAAGACCTTAAAGATGATAATGGTAATGCTGCGGGCACGAGGGTTAACCTCTGGTTCCCGCTCACGGAAGATTAGCCAAGGCCTATTTCCGTATGGCGTTCAGGGATCTCTACGTCCTGGAAACCCTTCTTCAGCAGCCAGTCTTTAAATACCGTCTGCACTTCGTATTCTCCATGCACAAGGAAGAGCTTCTTCACCTCGCGCGGGTTCTGGCAGGCAAGCCACTGGCTCATATCTTCATAATCGCCGTGCGCACTCATGGCGCGGATGATGCCTACTTCTGCTTTCACTTCATGTCTTTCACCGTAGATAGATACTTCCGTAGCCCCGCGCATCAGGCGGCCGCCAAGTGACTGCGGTTCACAATATCCGACAATGAGGATGGTATTCCTCCACTGGTCGATGTTATTGGCGATGTGGTGCTTTACACGCCCGGCTTCCGCCATGCCCGATGCGGAAATGATTACGCATGGCTCCTTACGGAAGTTAAGCATCTTGGATTCTTCCACTGTTTTGATATATCGCAGGCCGGGGAAGCTGAACACATCTTCGTCCACTTCCAGCATCCTGGCTACTTTACGGTTAAAGCATTCCGGGTGCATACGGGTTACCTGTGTAGCTTCCAGCGAAAGGGGACTGTCTACGAAGAGATCTACTGCCGGGAGCTTACCAGCCAGCTGGGCACGGTTGAGTGCATACAGGATCTCCTGTGTACGGCCAACGCTGAAGGCGGGAATAATGAGCTTCCCTTTCTTCATCACACAGGTTTCGTGAATATAGCGCAGCAGCTCTTCATCGGCAGGGGCTATATGCGGGTGGAGCGTACTGCCGTAGGTAGATTCCATGATGATGTAATCCGCCTGCGGGAACACTTCTGGAGATTTGAGGATGGGATCGCCATAGCGACCGATGTCTCCGCTGAAAGTAATATGCTCCGTTTTACCATTTTCCTGAATGCGGAGGTGTACACAGGCGCTGCCGATGATGTGGCCGGCGTCGGTAAACATCACTTCCACGTCTTCATCGATCTTAAACCATTCACCATAGTTCACCGGCGTAAGCTGATCGATGGCGCGCTTGGCATCGTCGATTTTATATAAGGGTTCTATATAAGGCTTCCCTTCACGGGCGTTCTTCTTATTTACGTATTTGATATCATCTTCCTGGATCTCTGCGGAATCGAGGAGGAGAATTTCGGTAAGGTCCCTGGTGGCCGGGGTACAATAGATTTTACCGCGGTAGCCCAGTTTGCTGAGGCGGGGTACGAGGCCGGAATGGTCGATGTGGGCATGGGAAAGGATCATGAGGTCGATCTCTTCCGCATCGAAGCCGAAGTCGAGGTTAAGGGGTGTGGTTTCGCGGCCCATCCCCTGGTACATACCGCAGTCGAGTAATATCTTCAATCCTTTTCTCAGGGTAATAAGGTGCTTCGACCCTGTTACCGTGCGTGCTGCTCCGTGAAATGCGATCTTCATGTTGTTGCTTTTTTAAAACTCCACGTAATTTTGAACCGGGCGATTTCCACATTGTCTTTACTACGGCCGGTTACCTCTACAGTAAGGGCCACTGGTTCGCCGGTTGTTATCGTGTGTGCGATGGCGTCGCGGATTTGCGTTCCGGCATCGCAGGTGAAATATGTTTTAGTTTTTGCTTTCTTCAGAAATATACCCTCCATTCCTGTTACCAGCATCGATACTTTAGCGGGGGCGCTGCTGACATGCCCCATTGCCAGGATACCGCTGCTCATTTCTGCGGCCATGGCAAGGCAGGCGAAGTAGGTACTGCGGAAAGGATTCTGCGACAGCCACCCGAATGGTACCGAAGTAGTACACGATTCTTCCGAAGCCGCACCGGCCCTTACACCGGATATCCAGGCGCTGGGGAGCTTGTACAACAGGAACAACGAAAAGCTGAACCGGTTGTTCACACGTTTGAAAAATTGAGCAGTACTTCGGGTTGTATCCATACCGAGGGTTTTACAGTTTCCGGACGTATGTGTAAGTATCCCGCTGGGCGTTCACTTCCGGCGCTCCTTCCTCCCTTTGGATGGGAAGGTTGCGGCCGTCGGCCCCCAATATTACGGCATTTGTGTTATCTGCCAGCTGTAAGGCTATAATATCTTTCAGCTGCTGCCTGTAGATGGGGTCGTAGACTGGGAAGCATACTTCGATACGGCGATGGAGGTTACGGTTCATCCAGTCTGCCGAGCCCATAAATATGGCTTCGTTGCCGCCATTATGGAAAATGAATACCCGTGCATGCTCCAGGAAGCGGTCTACTATCCGCCTTACACGAATCCCTTTACGGGGCACAATGCAACAGATGCTCCGGATAATCAGGTCTATCTCCACACCGGCATCTGCAGCGTCATACAACGCTGCAATCATACTCTTTTCCTGCAGGTTGTTCAGCTTAATGGTGATGCGGGCAGGCTTCCCGTTGCGGGCTGCTTCTGCTTCGGCCTGTATCATCGCCTTAAACCGGTCTACAAGGTTAAACTGCGCCACCAGCAAATGCCCGAAATGCATAAAGTTGAAACGCCCGGGCTGGATGCCTGTCTGCATATAAATAAACAGCAACTCCAGCTCCTGGGTTATTCCCTGGTGGCGGGTCAGTAATATATGATCCGCATAAAAACGCGCGGTACTTTCATTGAAGTTACCCGTTGCCAGCAGGGCCGTATGATCCCAGTACATACCGCGCTTCCGCTTCACCAGTGCTACCTTGGCATGCACTTTCAATCCGGGTATACTATACAGGATTTTAACGCCTGCAGCTTTCATGCGCTTGGCCCAGCGGATGTTGTTAGCCTCATCGAACCGTGCTTTCAGTTCTACCATCACCGTTACCTTCTTCCCGTTTTTAGCGGCGCTCATGAGGGCATGCACGATGCGCGAGGTAGAGGCTACGCGGTAAAGGGTAACATATATCTCCCGCACATCCGGGTCAGCAGCAGCTTCATTGAAATATCGCAGGATGTAGTCGTACTGCTGGTAAGGCACATGCAGCATTACATCGCGCTGCTGGATCTGATCGAGCAGGCTGCTTTCCGCATCCAGTGCCGTGCAATGCACAGGCGGCATCTTCGGATAAGAGAACGAGGGATCGGAAGGCAGGGGAAGATCAGCAAGATCGCGCAGGTTGTGGTAACGCCCGCCTGCCGCCATTTCCAATGCGGCAATGCGGAAATGTTCCGCCAGCTGATCGCGCAGCGTAACGGGCATGGCTGCATCGTAGAGGAAGCGGGTGGGTACGCCCATGTTCCGTTGCACCAGCATATCTTCCACCTTTTGCAGCAGGTGGCCGCTGAACTCGTCCACATCAATCTCCGCATCCCGTGTAACCTTAATGCTGTAGGCAGCTTTAATGCCCACATGCGGAAACAGGAAACCGAGGTGCTGCCGGATGGCATCTTCAAGGAAGAGGATATCGTTGCCGGATAGGCGGATAAAGCGCGGCAGATGGTCGGACGGGATGTTCACGATCCCTGTGCCCCCGTCTTCCAGGCATACCACGAGGTACAATGCATTGTTCTCAAGGAACAGCTCCATGGGTTGCCCGAAATGGAGTTTCACGGGCTGAAGGTATGCCAGTATGGTATTGTAGAAATACTCGCGGATAGCAGGGGAATGTTCCGCTGCCGGAGTCTCTCCATAATACAACCGGATGCCTTTCTCCAACATATCCGGGATAACGGATTGCGTGAAGATGCGCCCGTATTCATTCAGCTGCCGGGCTATTTCCTGCTGCGCTGCAGCGAGGGCACCCTGCTCAGCTTCGTGCAATTGGTGCAGGGCCAGCAATGCCGGCATACGTACACGGAAAAACTCATCGAGGTTAGAGGAAAATATGGAAAGGAATCTGACACGTTCCATTAAAGGAACGGCCCGGTCTTCCGCCATGGTGAGCACCCGGTAATTAAAATAAAGCCAGCTCAGGTCACGGTCGTTCAGGGGGATGGTTTGCTGCATCAATGCTTAACTTTTTGCATTGAAGAATATCGCCGCCACCGTGAATGCAATCACAGACGCTACGATGCCAAACATGAAAGTATTATATGCCAGTCGAAGCAACCGGTATTTCCGGCCAAGCACCACACCGAGGTTGTATATATCGTGGATCATGTTGCTGTAGAGGTAATCCGGGTTTTTGATGATCGTTTCCATCCCTTCTTCATATTCCGGGTACGACATCTTGTGGAAGTTACCGAAGAAAAGGAGGTTCGATTTCTTGTTTTTGATGTCTTCTTCCGTAAAGCGCCCGCTCGTTACATTGGGCCTTGTAGCCAGTACGGCAAACACAATGGTGGTAACGCATGTGGCGAGGAAGATGATGGCGGGCAGGGTAAAGCTGGGATAATCTTCCAGTTTGCGCAGCAATACAGACAGTAATACCGATATGATAATGGAGTTCACCGATATCATGATATTGGCCTTGGAATCGGCCATGGAGCTAAGCCTGATGTGGTTGGTTCCCGTTGTCCTGAACATGGTTTCCACGCCGGGCTTCTTCTTTTCGTCCTTCTCGGTTTTCTCTGCTTTCTTTTCTGCAGGAGCCACGCCTTTCTTTTCTTCCAGTGCTTCACGCTGCTTCTCTTCCAGCTTTATCTTAAGCTTCTCCAGGTTCTCCTCTTTCTGCTGGTTAAGGAGGGTGCGGCAGTAAGCGGTGTGATATTGATGGGCTTCGAGGAACTGGATGCTGGTGCGCGTCCATTCTGCGCCGCTGATCTTATTACCCGTGGCCAGTTCTGCCTCACTGCGGAGCAGTTTATTACGTTTGGAGAATTCTTTACTGCCGAGGTGAAAGAGGTCGGCATCACAAACGATCTGCTCCAACAGGTTCTTGGGTTGCTGGGGGATGTGTGTGGCCAGTATACAATCTGCTGCTGCACGGGCCATGTCATCGGGGAGGTTATGTTCTTTGGCGAAAGCCAGTACCGCTTCTGCTCCGGAGGCTTCATGGCGGTTGCGCTCCCCTTCGAGGTAACCCATATCATGGAACCAGGCTGCCAGCATTACAACCAGATGATCGGCATCCGAAAGGCGGTAATATGCCGCTATCTGGTCGGCCGCCTGCACTACCTGGCTGGTATGTACGAGATTATGATATACCAGCACCGGGCTGGGGTGCGATTCGTACTGCCGGGTCACATAGGCCTGCGCGGCTGCTATCACTGAACTTATTTCCATCTGGTGGTGTATTTACTATATTCCAAATTACGGCATTTTTTGCGTTAATTTTATCCTATAAAGAATGGCTTATGAAGATGTTTCCTCGCCTGTTGCCCGTTATTCTGCTGTTGTCTTGCCAGTCTGCTGGCGAAAACGGCGGCCGGCAACAAACTTCCCCGGAAGGTTACCGGTTGGAACAATATGAACGTTTCAGGGTTCGCGAATCCCTCCAGGAGATATCAGGACTGGTATTTCACCGCGACGAAGCGCATTTCATCGCCAATAACGATGAACAGGGAAAACTCTTCCAGGTAGACCTTCGCGCCAATACCCCATACCCCTCCTGGAAATTCGGGAAGAGCGGGGATTATGAAGAAACCGTGTTTACGGGGAAAGACTGGTTTGTGCTCAAAAGCAATGGTACCATGTACCGGATAGACGGGATGTTTTCCGATTCAATTTCCTCTACCGAAGCGCATTTCCCCCATAACTGGAAACGCGAGTTCGAAGCGGCGTATTACGACAGGGGTACCGATCAGATCGTTGCCATTTGTAAGAACTGCGAGGTCGATAAAGGGGAGCGCCGTACCAGCGCTTATGCCTTCAGGCCCGATTCTATGACCTGGTCTGCCGATCCGCTGTTTATGCTTCCCTACGACAGTATCCCCCGCCTTAAAGATGGTTCCGCCAAACACTTTCGCCCTTCCGGCGCCGCTGTGCATCCCATTGAAAACAGGGTATATATCGTGGCCTCGGTAAACGAATTGCTCGTCATTACCGACCTTCAGGGCAACATACAGGAAATGCACCGCCTCCCCAGGAAACATTTCTCCCAGCCCGAAGGCATCACCTTCGCCCCCAATGGAGACATGTATATTTCTAACGAAGGCGATGAAGACCACACTGCCGATATTCTCAAATTCAAATACCACCCTAAGAATTGAAATACCTCGCACTCATATTCCTCACCTGTTTTGCCCTGCAGGCCTCCGCGCAGGAAGACAGCATTCAGCAACGCATCATCCTCATCGGCGATGCCGGCGAAATGCGCAATGGCATCAACCCTGTAGTGGATGCCGTAAAGCGCAACTTCCAGCTGAACAAAGGCGTTAATACCGTCCTCTTCCTCGGCGATAACGTGTATCCGTTAGGACTGCCCAGCCCGCTGGCGAAAAACTTCCCGGAAGCCAAAAGCATCCTCGACTACCAGGTGAACCTCGTAAAAGGAACCTCCGCCAAAGGCATCTTTGTACCGGGTAACCACGACTGGTCGAAGCACCGGCCCGATGGCTGGCGGCAGATCCGCAACCAGCAGCAGTATATCGATTCGCTCAAACTCCCGAATGTGGACTTTCTCCCGAAAGACGGATGCCCCGGCCCGCTGGCCATCCCCATGGGAGACGATGTAATGCTGATTGTGATGGACTCCGAATGGTGGCTCTACCCCGGCGCCAAGCCCGGCCTCGAATCGTCGTGCGATCAGAAAACGGAAGATGAAGTGCTGGCAGAACTAAAAGATATTGCTGCCGCCAACCCCGGAAAGCTCCTTGTGTTTGCAGCCCACCACCCGCTGCGGAGCAATGGTATCCATGGCGGCTATTATACCATCAAACAACACATCTTCCCCCTAACAGATGCTAAACCGAATCTATACCTGCCCCTGCCCGTCATCGGCAGCATCTACCCATTGGTGCGGGGCGTTTTCGGAACAAGAGAAGATCTCCCCCACCCGTTATACAAACGCATGATCCGCGGTATCGAAGAAGCTATCCCGGAAGAATCGCCCACTGTATTTGTAGCAGGGCATGAACATACCCTGCAGCTGATGCAGGACCGCAACCGGTATTACCTCGTAAGCGGTGCCGGTGCGAAAGACAGCCGTGTGCGCCACGGACAGGGTTCCTTATTTGTCAGCAAGTATTATGGCTATAGCGTTATCACCGTGATGAAAAACGGGAAAGTGAAAGTGGATTTCTATAACGAAAACGATCCCACGCCCATTTACTCCCATCAGCTGTTCGACCTCGCAGGCCATCGCAGCCGGCTTGCGCAGGATGCCGCCAAACCAAAGCCCGATTCCGTGACCATGGCAGCCGATCCCCGGTATGTTCGCATCAACGGCTTTCACCGGCTCATGCTGGGCGAAAACTACCGGAAAGTATGGGCAACGCCCCTCACCTTCCATACCATCGATATCAATACCGTTAAAGGCGGATTGAAAGTAACCAAGCGCGGCGGTGGTATGCAAACCCGCTCGCTGCGTCTCGAAGATACTTCCGGCCGCGAATGGGTACTGCGCTCGCTGGTGAAAAACCCAACATCCGCCGTTCCCGAACCTCTCCGGGAAACCTTCGCAAGGGAAATAGTGCAGGATCAGATATCCGCATCCAACCCATACGCTCCGCTGGTAGTATCTTCTCTGGCAGAAAAAGCCGGGGTGCCACATACCAATCCCACCTTCGTATATCTGCCGGATGATACCGCGCTGGGCATCTACCGCCGTGATTTCGCCGGTGGCGTATACCTGTTTGAAGAACGCGAACCGGTTACCGCCAGCAAAACATATAACACACTTAAGGTTCTCGAAAACCTGCTGGAAGACAATGATAACTCCGTCAACCAAACTGCCGTGCTGCAGGCCCGCCTGCTCGATTTCTTTATCGGCGACTGGGACCGGCACGACGATCAGTGGCGCTGGTGGGCGGAAAAGGATAAGAAGAAAAAGATCTTCAACCCCATCCCCCGCGACCGCGATCAGGCATTCTTTGTGAACGAAGGCATCATTCCCCGGATGGCCAGCCGCGCATGGCTGATGCCCAACATTCAGGGCTTCCGGAAGAATATACCCAACATCAACGGCCTTAACTTCAACCCGCGTTACTTCGACCGTAACTTCCTCACCAACCTCCCTAAAGAGCAATGGGAGCAGCAGGCCGAAGCATTCTCCAAACTGATGACCGATGCTGCCATCGAAGAAGCCGTTCGCCAGTTGCCGGATTCCATCCACCGGCTTACGGAAAGCATGATGGTGGAGCGTTTGAAGGCACGCCGGGAGATCATTAAAAGCGAAGCCCTCAAATATTACCGTTTCCTTGCCAAAGGCGTAGATGTTACCGGCTCACTCAAAAACGAACAGTTCACCATCACACGCCTCGACGATGGTAAAGTGCATGTGCGTTCGCAGAAAATCAGTAAGTCCGGCGATCTGGAGCAAACCCTTTTCGACCGTACGTTCGACCCTTCAGAAACGAAAGAAGTGGCGGTATACGGCCTTGGCGGGCAGGACCGGTTCATACTTACCGGCAACGGTAATCCCCGCATTCGGGTGCGGCTCATCGGCGGAGCGGATAAAGACACTTACATCGACAGTGTGCCCGGTGGCGGTGGTAAAAAAGCCCTCATCTACGACCTGAAGCATAAAGAAGACAGCTTTGCCGTGGGCAACCGCGAAGGACTGCGCCTCTCTTCTAACCCCGATGTGATCCGTTACAACCGCATGGCTTTTAAATACAATAAGCTCATGCCGCTGGTGACAGGAGGCTATAACCTCGACGATGGACTCCTCCTCGGTGTAGGCCTTGAATATACCGGCCAGGGCTTCCGGAAGGATTCTTTTGCCGTACGCCACCGCCTCACCGGTATGCATGCCCTTGCAACGGAAGCATGGCAGTTCCGTTACGAAGGACAGTTCAATGATGTGATCGGCAAGTCTGACCTG
Source organism: Chitinophaga deserti (assembly GCF_003149455.1). GTDB lineage: Bacteria > Bacteroidota > Bacteroidia > Chitinophagales > Chitinophagaceae > Chitinophaga > Chitinophaga deserti. The sequence continues at coordinate 274,385 of NZ_QFFK01000009.1, read as the reverse complement.
CTGCTGCATGGCATGGCACGCGCACCGCACAATACGGTTAACTTCTTCGGCTTCGGTAACGAAACTGAATACAACAAGGAAATAACCGACCCTGCCATTCGCTACTACCGCAGCCGTTTCGATATTTATGCTGCGGAAGTGATGCTGCGTACCAACCTTGCACAGAATATCCATTTCAGCATAGGCCCCTCCATTACAGCGGCTAAGCTGGAAGCGGAAAACAATTACGGCCGTTACCTCAACGAATTCGCCAAGCCCGACTCGGCACGCATCTTTGCCAATAAAAGCTATGCAGGACTGAGAGGTAATTTCAGTATCGATACGCGCGATAATAAACTCGTAGCCACCCGCGGTTTACTGTGGAATACCACGGTACTCGGCAGTAAGGGTCTAACCGGTGCCAGTAACAATATGCTGCAGGTTCGGTCAGATATGAGCATTTACGCTTCCCTAGGCCTCCCACCCAATGTTGTACTCGTTACCCGCCTCGGTGGTGGATATACCTGGGGCAAGCCCGAATTCTTCCAGGCGCTTTCACTTGGTGGTACTGCCAACCTGCGCGGATATCGCAATAATCGTTTCGCCGGTCATGGTATGTTCTATAACAACATGGAGCTGCGCATAAAACTGTTTGATTTCACCTCTTACATTCTCCCCGGTTCCGTTGGTATGATAGCGTTCAACGATGTTGGGCGGGTATGGTATCGCGGGGAAGATTCCGGAAGATGGCATAACGGCTTCGGCGGAGGCTTGTACTTCTCCCCCGTTAACCTCGTAGTGGTAACCGCTGTGCTGGGGCATTCCAAAGAAGGTACCCTGCCTTACGTAACCTTCGGTTTCAAGTTTTAGACCTTAATATAATTAGTAATAAAAAAGGCTGTTCAGTATTATGAACAGCCTTTTTTTATGCGCAGTAAATTGTGATTATGCTTTCCCGGCAGGCAACATTCTGCCCATGTTCACCGTGAGGCGGATGGCCTTCAGGCCGCTTACGCCCTGCAGCTCTTCCAGATCCAGCTGCTCAACATCGCGCAGCAGTATATCTTTATCGATCAGGAAATCGATGTACTTGCGGTACTCTTCTGCTTCTCGGGAGTAGGAATATACGATCGCGATTTTACCGGGTTGCGTCAGCCGCTCATTTGTATCGCGGATGCGTACTTTATCAATACGCTTTTTCATGATCTCGTACCGCATATTGTAAGCTCCTTCCACATCAAAGCGCCGCTCATCTTTCCGGAAGCTGATAGCTATCGGGTTGGAATGTGCGAGGATCAGTTGCGTGGTTTGCAGCGGCAATTTAAGTGAAGGCACCAGGTCGTTCGTGAGGCGCGCAATCTTAGCCATTGATGTAAGCTGCCACAGGCGCAGGTTACGGAGGTACATCGAATCAAACTTACGATCGGGTGCAATGCTTTGGCCAATGTAAATGTTATACTCCACCCCGTCTGTCCTGTACTTCTCAAAATAGCAGGGATAAGATTGCTGCAGTTCGTCTTTCTCTGTTTCAAGGAAGCGGTTGATGGCAGAATTGATCTCCCGCAGGCTGTCTTCATACTCACGGCGGTGGTGATAGATATGCCCGGAATGCTTGTCGATCTTCGTGAAGTACTCATTCAGCAGGGGCTTCAGGTTATCTTCGCTATCATACAAATGCCGGAAGGTAGGAGCAATTTCGTGGTCGAGGAATTCGTTGATCTTCACTTCGTCTTCCGCGAACAATGTATCGTGCATGCTGTTCAGCATGCGGTTGTTCTTGTATTGCAGTTCTTCGAGCAGCGGCAGGTGTAAACTGCCGTTAATGCCTTTGAAAGTTTGCTGGATGAGTTGCAGTTGTTCACGAAGGTCGTCGCGGATAGCCGTGCCTCTTTCTACAGAACTGTTTCGGATATCCACGGCACCATACAGCGGGTACACATCTTCAAAAGCGATGTTACCGATATCTTTCTGCTTCACGTTTTTAGGCATGTGCAGGTATTCCCAAGCCGCTTCCGTAAACTTCCATTCCACGGCAGGCTGCAATGCGGTAAACTGATCTTTGATCACTTCATTGATCCGCTCATTAGCCAGCTCTACGGTACGGCCCAGCAGCATGGATCCCAGTGCATACACCGGTTGCAGGTGCGAGAGTATCTCCCAATCCAGCGGTGTTTGACCGGAAGTAGCCAGTTCCAGCATACCCAGCAGATTATTCTCGTGCAGGATGGGGAAAAGGATAAAGCTTTTTATTCCATGCAGCGGCAGGTATTTCAGGAAAGGATACAGCTCTACCGATTGGCGGGAAACTTCCTGCAATACCAGCGGGCGCGGGTTGCTCTGCAAAAATTCCATGAGCTGATCGTTGAGCGCCAAACGCTCCTGATCACTGCGTGCACTGCTGAAGATGATGCTCTGCGACACATAAGTGGTTTCGAGCACGCTCTTGTTATTCACTTTCAGGAAAGGGATGAGGTGAATATTCAGATCAGCCCGGCCGGTGAGGGTTTTGAGGTACTCACGTGCCTGGGTATATGTTTTCAGCTCATTATCTTTCCGGATGTTGAGCACCAGGCTCTTCATGCCATCCACCACATAATCGCGCGTCACATCCTGGATGGTCCATATCACGAACCCTTCCAGCTCAAAGGATTCCAGCGGCACCAGCTCTTGCAGGGTGGAAAGGTCCTGCGCCCTGAAGTCGCCGGCGCAGATGTTTCCGCAATCCAGTTTAGGAAGCTCGCCTTTGAGGCGCACATCCACAAAACGGGCGTCTATATTTACTTTAATGTATTTATTTAACCCGTCTTCCGGGAAGTTGACGGTATGCACGATGTCGGTATCGTAATTGATCTGCAGGTTATACCACCTTTCAAGGATCAGTTTGTAGAGCCATGAAAGCTTGTCGCGGCGGATCTTGTCGGGAGACATTCCCTTGGGCATGGCCAGCAGCTCCTTCCCGTCTTCGGAAAAGATCTGTTGAAACTTATCGGAGTAATAGAAAATAGCGAACCGGTAAGGCACCCCAATGCCAAAGATATCCCTCGTATCATCGATGGTGACGGGGAATACGGTGGCGGTAACAAGGTCGAGGTATTCCTGGTATCGGCTTATTTCCACATCGCTGGCAAGTGGCTTTTGCAGTTCGGGGTTACTTTCGAAGTGGCGGACGATTTCAGTAAAGAATGCTGCCCGGGCCCCCTTGGCCTTACTCGCTTTATCTTTCATAAACCGGACGAACGGGACGAACGAGATATGGCTGTCTATCAGGTGCTCCTCAATCAACTGATCCGGGTGTGCTGTAAGTATTTTCATAATTTTCTAAACCTTTTAGGCAAACAGCGACAGTGCAGGATAACAGAATAGTATGGGGGGAATAGTTGCTAGTGCGAAGTTACGTAAAAATACGACACGCTATTATCAGCGTCGTCGAAGGTGAGCGGGTTAAGATGGCGGAATTGATGCATATATCCACACAGACCGAAGTCACCGATACAGCAGAGGGTATGGAAGCCATACATCCCCAGCAGAAAAGCCTGTCCGCCGGGAGGAACCACCAAAGCGGCCAGCCCCATTGCTGCAGACAGCAGCACATACGGCCCCAGGGCTATCACGAGAAACTGCCGGTAGCTCACCGCAAAGTTGTGTGCCACAGCGTAAAACATCAGCTTGCGCCAAACCACGCCATACCGCACATCCTTCGCACCAAAATACCGGAACAGCAGGCCGTGGATCCCTTCATGGAGGGGTATCAGGAACATCACGGCGCCCACGCCCAGGGAAAACCACATAGAAAACCGGCCAACTGTCAGGAGTCCGGTAGCCTTCCAATGGAGGATGCCGTACACCAGCAATACGCCGGCTACGCTCATGGCAAGCAGGAGCAACCAGTAAAAAAGTGAACCCCTGCGCGTACCTTCCTTAACAGGGCCCATCAGCTCGCTGATACGGAAACTGGTAAGCTCCGTATACCCGCGGGCCAGCAGATCATCGCGCAGGGTAGTCATATCAGAGGGGGATTTCCACCTGGTTCTTCAGCAGATCCTCGATGGTATCGCGCCTGCGGATCAGCTGCGCCTTACCGTCTTTCACCAGCACTTCTGCAGGCTTCAGGCGGGAGTTAAAGTTGCTCGACATTTCGAAGCCATAGGCGCCGGCGTTGTAGAACACCAGTAGGTCGCCTTCACGAACCTCGCTGATCTTGCGGTCCCAGCCGAAAGTATCCGTTTCGCAGATATTACCCACAACGGTATAAATGCGCTCCGTGCCTTTCGGATTGGATATATTCTTAATAAGATGGAAAGAATCGTAGAACATGGGGCGGATGAGGTGGTTGAAACCGCTGTTCACACCCACAAACACCGTGGCGGTGGTTTGTTTGATGACGTTGGCTTTTACCACGAAGTAACCGCACTGGCTTACCAGGAACTTTCCTGGTTCAAACCAAAGCTGCAGGGGGCGTTTGTAAGCCTTTGCGAACTTGTTGAAAGCATCGCTGAGCTTTTTGCCGAGCAGGTCAATGTCGGTTTCCGGATCGCCCTGCTGGTAAGCAACTTTAAAGCCGCTGCCCAGGTCAATGAACTCCAGGTCGGGGAAATGTTCCGTCATTTCAAACATGATCTCCACCCCGCGCAGGAACACGTCCACATCCTTGATCTCGGAACCGGTATGCATGTGCAGGCCGGTAACACGCAGTTTGGTGCTTTTCACAATACGCTCGATGTGGCGCATCTGGTGAATGGAAATACCAAACTTACTGTCTACGTGCCCTGTTGAGATCTTGAAGTTGCCGCCCGCCATAATGTGGGGGTTCAGGCGGATGCAGATCGGGTAGCTGTCGCCAAACTGGTTGCCGAACTGCTCGAGGATGGAAATATTGTCGATATTGATGTTTACCCCAAGGTCTTTCGCAGCAATGATCTCGCTGAGGTCCACGCAGTTGGGCGTAAAAATAATATTCTTGGGATCGAAACCGGCCTTCAGCCCCAGCTGTACTTCCTGGATACTAACCGTATCCAGCCCGCAGCCGATGGAGTTGATGTAACGCAGCACGTTGATGTTCGTAAGTGCTTTACAGGCGTAGAAAAAGCGCGCATCGGCCTTACTGAAGGCATTCTTCAGCTTTTCATACTGTGTCTTGATCTTCTCGGCGTGATAGATATACACCGGGGTGCCGAATTCCTGCGCTGTTTTCACCAGAAAGTCCGCGCTGAGTACGTCGCTTTGTTGAGCCATTTGTTTCGGATAAATTGAATGTGCGAAAATAATAAGATTTTAATCTTCCTGCATAAAATCGTCGAGGTTGCGGCGCTCTTTCTTGGTAGGACGGCCGATTTTGCTCTGTCTTTTCCCTGTATCGAAGCTGGAAGCCACCCTTTTATTCATTTCCAGATCTTCTTCCGGAGTGATGTCTATGTAGTATTTAATGGCTTCGGAGTATGCCTGGCGGTTCGCCAGCAGGCCGGTTACCTTCACTTTCCACTTGCGCGTTTCGGTGCGCACTTCATATTCGTCGCCCACGTTAACGGCTTTGGCGGCTTTCACGGATACCCCGTTTAGTTTTACCTTGCCCGCTTCGCAGGCGGCAGCGGCCGCAGAACGGGTCTTAAACACCCTGATGGACCAGAGATACTTATCTACACGCAGTTTTTCAGCTGTCATCCTGCAAAAATACAAAACGCGCGCATCGTTCACCACCCTGTTTGACGTATTGCGGTTATCAGGCTCATCACATTACGAGCCGTTTTAGCCTGTTCTCCAGGCTGCCGCTTGCCAGATGCTTCTAAAATATGGTTGATTATCAATAACATACCTGTTTATACGCTTTTACAAAAGTTGTAAGCATCTATACCCAAAACCTTATAAAGCGTTGATTATTAGATACATTTTTACTGCTCCATCCCGAAATTCCAGGGTTCAACAGAATTAGCTATGGCATAACAACTATCACCCATTAAACCTAACAGGCCATAAATCATTGATTAACAGCTCAATGAACCTGTAACCCGGCATGAATACCATCATCAGGCATTTCCTGTAAACCGGCATATCTCTGAGGCATTCCCGCCCAAACAGCCAGCTCCCTGCTTCCATGTAACAGTTAATCAGCTGCAGGGTAAAATAGGAGATAAGCCGCCCTTAAGCCGCCTATATCCCGCCCTTAAGCCGCCCATAAGCCGCCCCTATATAAGGGCGGCTTATCTACGGGATATCCCCGGGTTAGTTACGACTTAACTACGGGTTATGTACTTAACCTTCCTGCTTATAGACCGGGGTTGGGATGTGGGGAATCCGGCTTTAGTCAGCTATCAGGCAGCCGTTGCGTCGCGCTCTTCAGCAGGTAGTTGCGCTGGCCGGTCATGGCGTTAATTGATAAATCTCTGCCTCTATACAACCTATCCACGAAACAAGTCCTTAGCCTTCCTGCCTGAAGGTGTGAGTTAGAATGAGGGGAACCCGGCTTTAGTCTGCTATAGGGCAGCCGTTGCGTCGCACACTTCATCAGGCAGTTGCGCTGGCCGGTCGGGGTATTAATTGATAAATTTCTGCCTATCTACGGAACATGTCCTTAGCCTTCCTGCCTAAAGGTTGGAGTTGGAATGGGGGGAACCCCGCTTTAGTCTACTATCGGGCAGCCGTTGCGTCGCACACTTCAGCAGGCAGTTGCGTTGGCCGGTCAGGGAGTTAATTGATAGATCTCTCTTGGTCAACTGGCTATCCACGAATCATATCTTTAGCCATTTTAACTGAAGGCCGGGGTTGAAATGAGGGGAACCCGGCTTTCGTCAGCTTTCGGGCAGCCGTTGCGTCGTACACTTCAGCAGGTAGTTGCGTGGGTCGGTCAGGGAGTTAATTGATAAATCTTTCCCGGTCAACTGTCTATCCACGAAACATGTTCTTAACCTTCCTGCTTGAAAGTTGGAGTTAGCATGAAGGGGATCCGGTTTTCGTCAGCTATCAGGCACCCGCTCGGTCGCACTCTTCATCAGGCAGTAACGCTGGCCCATACGGGCGGAGTATGGAAAATTTCTCAGGGAGTTTGTATCTTGTAAACCTTAAAAAGACTTGCTCAAATGCAAAAACGGCACCTGCTTTACCCCATTATCATCGGCATTTTCGGGCTTATGACCTGGTTCATCATCGCCCAGGGCGAGCAATTGCCGCTCCCTAAAGCCACAGATCCTATTCTTCAGCCCATTCCGGCAGCCGCGGCACCAGCCGTAGCACAGGGCAATATTTTCACAGACCTGGCCCATCATCTGCAACATCCCCTCAGTATGCTGCTGTTGCAGATCATCATCATCCTCTGTGTTTCCCGCGCCTTTGGTTTCATGGCCCGTAAAGTAGGGCAGCCGGCCGTTGTGGGTGAAATCATTGCGGGTATCGTACTGGGCCCGTCGCTCCTGGGACTTTTTGCACCGGAAGCCATGAACGCTCTTTTTCCCAAAACCTCCCTCCCCGCGCTGCAATTCCTCAGTCAGATCGGTCTGGCCTTTTTCATGTTCATCGTAGGTATGGAGCTGGACATTTCCAAAATCAGGCAAAAAGCTCATGATGCGGTAATGATCAGCCATGCCAGTATCATCATACCCTTTTTCCTGGGCGTTTGTCTTGCTTACTTCACTTTCAGTCAGTATGCGCCACCGCAGGTAGGGTTCCTGAGCTTCGCCCTTTTTATGGGTATAGCCATGAGCGTAACCGCATTTCCCGTACTGGCCAGGATCGTGCAGGAGCGCGGACTTACCGGCACTCCCCTTGGAGCTATGGCCATTACCTGTGCCGCAGCAGACGATATCACCGCCTGGTGCATCCTGGCAGTAGTGGTTGCCATCGCAAAAGCAGGTGGACTCATCAGTGCCCTGGTCACCATTGCACTGGCAATCGTATTTGTTGCAGGTATGCTCCTCATCGTACGCCCCTGGCTGAAGCGCCGCATGAGCACCCTCAATGGCAACAAAACCAAGGTAGCCCTCGGCTTCTTCGTGCTGCTCATTGCGGGATATATCGCAGAAGTAATAGGCATCCACCTCCTGTTCGGCGCATTCCTCGCCGGGGTGATCATGCCTGCCGAAACCAATATCAAACAGGTGCTCACCGATAAACTGGAAGATGTTAGTGTAGTCATCCTCCTGCCCATCTTCTTTGCATTTACGGGTCTGCGCACTTCCATCGGACTGCTTAATGAAGGGCACCTCTGGAGTATCTTCGCCGTAATTATGCTGGTAGCTGTAACCGGTAAATTTGTAGGCTCCGCGCTCACCGCACGCCTTATGGGCCAGTCGTGGGAGCAATCCCTTTCCATTGGCGCCCTTATGAATACCCGCGGACTCATGGAACTGGTGGTACTCAACATCGGGTACGACCTCGGTATCCTCACCCCTCAGGTTTTCGCCATGCTGGTACTGATGGCACTCGCCACTACTTTCATGACAGGTCCCCTGCTCGATTATTTCGGCTGGTACTTCCACGGCCGCAAAGCAAGGGCGGTTTCCTGATAATATGTTATTCAACAAAACAGCCCGCCAGGCATTGCCAGGCGGGCTGTTTTTATTTAGATAAAATCCTCATTATACTTTAATCCTCCGCACGGTTAACCCTCCGTTTACAATCTCCACTATATCATCACCACTACCAGGAGAAGCCAACAAAGCCACACAAACCGATAGAAGATGGTACTCACGCCCTCATCAACTTCACTCTACAGTTTTTCGCTTAACAAGTATTCATGACGCTTGCCATTACATTCATGATAAGCCCGGCGCCTGATTGTTGTGCATGCTTCTTCCATGACGCAACGCCAAGGAAGTTTCCACTTACTAAGTTATTCAACAAAACAGCCCGCCAGGCATTGCCAGGCGGGCTGTTTTTATTTAGATACAATCCTCATTATACTTTAATCCTCCGCACGGTTAATCCTCCGTTTACAATCTCCACTATATCATCACCACTACCAGGAGAAGCCAACAAAGCCACACAAACCGATAGAAGATGGTACTCACGCCCTCATCAACTTCACTCTACAGTTTTTCGCTTTACAAGTACTCATGACGCTTGCCATTACATTCATGACAGGCCCGGTACCTGATTGTTGTGCATGCTTCTTCCATGACGCAAAGCAAGAGCGGTTTACCGGTAATTACATTCTAATAAAAAAGCTCCGTGGTTATTACCGCAGAGCTTTTTTACAATAGCAACATCCTTTATCCGGCCACTCTTCTAACTGTAAATCGTCCGTTGAGAATTTCTACTTTATTACCCGGACTCTCCGGTGTTGCAATACCGGTAAACGTGCCTTCTATTATTTCACCGATCGCACCAAACCGTGTTACTTTTATCTGAGCTTTTTCAGCAATAAACCTAACATTAGCAAAATCCAGCACTATATAACCGCTTTGATAATTTCCTTCTGTTATCCCCGGGATAGTTAATGAAATGCGCCAGTCGTCGGCCTCAACGGCACAGGTAGTTTTACTACCACCAGCGTCCGTTACACCAATGGCAGTTCCTCCTTCAATCCGGTATTGCTGCTCCGACCCCACGCTCCGCAGCATAAACGTAGCTTCCAGATTCACTTCCGGCTCGCATATTTCTATATCAGGGATGTTGCTGACCGTTTCCTGGTCAGGCATCATAGTCGGTACCATTACCGTACCTCCCACGGGATTAAATGCTTTTACAATCACCCCCGCTCCCTTTGGACCAAACAGCTTGAATTTGTTTTCAACATCCGTATAGGTCTGTGCGAAAACAACACCGTTCAATTCCAGCGTTACAAATGTGGAAAATGCGGAACTACCGCATTGTGTGATGCGCCCGGAAAGTGCAGCGCCACAAGGCAACGCAATGTCCTGTACAGATGTGGCACCCTCAGCCAGTGGAGCTATTTCTTTAGAAATGGTTCTCCCGATATTTTGCCTCGGGTCTACACTGATAGTAAAAGGCACTCCTGCCGGCAGGCGCACCAGGTAGTTGCCGTCATTATCGGTTTGCACTGACATTTGTCCTAATGTTAGCACCACGCCCCGTAAGGGTATCCCGTTGGCGCATGCATCCGTCAGCCTTCCTTTTACTGTAGCCGTCCTGAGTGGCGCATCTACGTTCCAGGTAGAAAAATGGCCTACAGTACCTACATACACATCACCCTGCCGGGTGGCTTTCCCTTCCTCTTTCCACAAACCGGTGGCCTCGTCGAAATGCCAGAGGGGTATCTCTGCAGGTGCCATGCTCCGCTGGTCTGCTGCTATCGGGAACTTTATGTTGGAAGTCTGCCCGTTTTTCAATTGCAGCTTTTCTCCGGCTGCAGTGGTCATTTCAACATCTACCATTCCGAAAGAATACAGGACTACGGGGGTATTGTCTGTACGCACCCCGCTAAGATCTCCGCCCGGAATCTTCAGGCCGAAATCGGGATCGTCAGGACTAAGGTGATGCACGGCCAGTTGCACAGCACCGGTATATGCACTTCCATCTGCCTTTACTACCGCATTTGCCGGTATCTGAACGGTTGCACCACCGGGTAATTCTGCTGTTGCACCGCTTGTAGTCTGGAAGGTTGATGTAACGTCTTTATAAGGCATGGCTACATATAAGGCTGCGTTGTTGCCACCTGCTGTGGCAGCCCTTCGTATCTGGGTACGATAACCGGTTCTGGAACAGTTTACGAGCACCATGCTGCCGGATGAAGTCTTAATATTAAACAATGTGAAGGTGCCATTATCTGCAGTAGTGGTTTGCTGCCCGTCTGCCTTAACAGTGGCACCTTTAATTGGCCGGCCCGATTCGTCGACCACGCAGCCTTTCAAAGTAATGATGGTGCGTTCACCGGGAAGGTCGTTTCCTCCGCCGGACTTGTTGCTTTTTTTGCAGGATGCCAGAAACAGTACGAACAGCAGCGCCCAGCAATAGGCCCTCCTTACAAACACTCCGGGTATAGATGTGGTTTCCATAGGTTATTGAGGTATGATGTTTTTATTGAGGCTTACAAATCAAAGTAAGCAACAAAAGCCTGTCAGTTCAACATTATCCTGCCCGGATGAAGTTATTCAGGGCTCAACATCTCCTGGCCGGTTCCGAGCTGCTCCATATGTTTATATGATTAAAAAAGCCCCGGCATGTTGCCGGGGCCATGGGTTATTCACGGTGCTTCAATCTATTTATCCCTGTATCCGGAAAATGGTGAATTTACCCGCAGTGATCTGCACTTTACCGGTTCCTCCCTGAATCGTTCCTTCACCTGAGAAAGTGCCTTCTATCAGCTGGCCAATCTGCCCGTACCGCGAAACCGATACATGCATTTCTTCCGATACATATCTTTTACCATTGAGGTCCAGAATCATCACCACATCATTGAAATTCCCCGTGGCTCCCCCGGCAAATTGCAATGTGAGCTGTGTTTTACCCTGCGTGGCGGTGAGCAGGGTTTCTTTATTACGATCGTCGTAAATCCCAATTGTAACAAAGGGCTGCCCCGATGTACCGCCACCGATTTGTACCGGCTGATTGTTGAAACCGCTTCCATTAATAATGAATAGTGTAGGCGGCAGTTCCGTACCCGGACAAACCTTCACATCCCCGATATCCTTTCCGTTATCTCCATTAGGCATCGTAATGTCTTTAGCAGTTAAATTCCCCAGGAGGTCGAATACTTTCAGGGTAATTGTTTTCCCTTTTGGCGGAAACAGTTTGAAAGTTGAGGTTTCATCTGTATAGGCATTCCCGATGTTTTCACCATCGAGGTACATGCTAACCATGCCGGCATACGGCGTTCCGTCGCATGCTGTTATGCGCCCTGAAAGTTCAGGGCCGCAGGGTAGGGATACATTCTGCGTGGTACTGCCGCCCGGCGGGTAAGCAGGTAATTCTTTTTTCGTGCCTCGCCCGCCGTTTAAGCGTGGTTGCACATGGAGCGTAGCCGGCATGTCTGACGGGATAAGCGCTTTATAGTTACCGTCCTTATCGGTTTGTACTGTTACCTGCCCGATGGTTACATTAACGCCGCGCATTTTTAAATCTCCTCTGCAAGGGTCCGTTAAACAGCCCATTACCGTAACTATAGGTCTGGGAGCGTCTACATTCCAGGAAGAAAAGTGCCCTACAGTGCCTACATAAAGATTGCCCTGGCGTGTGGCACTTCCTTCTTCTTTCCATATTCCGGATACTTCATCAAAATGCCATAGCGGGATGGTGTTAGGTGCGGCGGTTTGTTGGAATTGTGAAATAGGAAACTTAATGGTAGATGATTTACCTGTTTTCAACTGCAGCTTTTCTCCGGCTGTACTTTCCATTTCCACCTGCAACATACCGTAAGAATAAAGGACCACATTGGAGTTATCCGTACGTATTGCACTTAGGTCGCCACCCGGTATTTGCAAACTAAAATCAGGTGCTGCAGGATCCAGGTGCGCTATTGCTAAGTTGACTGCTCCGGTATAAGCGCTGCCATCGGTCTTTACTACTGCATCCGGGGGTATGGTTACAGTGGCTCCTCCGGTAAGTGTGGCGGTGCCTCCGGCTGTAGCATTGATGGTGTGGGTAGTAGTACTTGGCAGCAACATCATTTGTACAGTCGCATTGTTTCCTCCGGCGGTAACCAGGCGGCGTACCTGTGTCCGGAACCCTGCTTTAGAGCAATTCACCAGTACAACATTTCCGGTGGCAGTTTTAACGTTCTGCAGAACAAAGGTTCCTTTGTCGTTCGTAGTCACCTGCTGCCCGTCAGCTTTAACGATGGCTCCAGCAAGCGGGAGACCGTCTTTGCCAATGATGCTCCCGGAAAGTTCAATGGGGCCTCCATTGTTTTGAGGTGGCTGAGTTCCACCGGAATTACTATTGTTTTTTTTACATGAGGAAAAGAAAATTCCGCACACGAGTACCAGGCAGGCAATGAAGCGCCCGGTTTTGAGGGGTTGGGGGTTGAGATGCATTTTTCCGTTGATGAAGAGTAATGTAATGAAGCTTGAATGCACAAAAGAAGCAACAAAACATGAGGCAGTTATTCAATGTTACCTGAAATGCGGAATAGCATTTCCCAAACGGATTATTCTTGAGGTGAGTTGCAACCAGACAATCAGTAAAGCACCTTCAAAGCCTTATCCTTACAGGGCTTCATGATAATTTCGAACAGTAAAACCGTGGACGGGCAAAGGACTTAAGATGGCATAATAAGGGATTGAAATTAAGTAGTTGAATTTAGTCAGGGTTAAATAAAAAAAGTGCGCTGATGTTAGTCAGCGCACTTCTCAAATATTTGTAGAAAGTTATTTCTTTCTGGTAGTGGTCCGTTTTTTCACCGGTGCTTTTTTCGCAACAGGCTTTTTAACGTTAGCTTTCACCTCAGGCCTTTTCACCGGAGCAGGGAATCTGCTTCTGTCTACAGTGGAAGCCTTATCATCCAGCGACATCTGGAGGGATTCTTTAAGAATTTCCTCTTTCTCAGCCTGGAAGAGTTTCATTTTCTCTTTGGGAATACGGAGATCGTAGCTGTTAGATTCACCGGCGAGGGCTTGTGCAAAGCCGGGGTTCAGTCTTTCCAGCTCGGAAGATTCCATGGCCAGTTTCTTGGCGATGGCTTCGAGGCGGTATTTGCCGGAGATATTGAATTCAACGGTGTTGAACATATCTTCTTCGGTGATGGGCGCTGCTTTTCTGAATTCCGCTGCGGTGCTCATACGGGCTGCGGGCAGGGAAACATTAGGAGTGGTGTAATTGCTGCCTACGCCGAAGAAGGTGTTGAACCTGTCGAGGATATAACCGGTAGCGATGAATTTGTACACGTGATTGCGGGATTCTGCAGGTAGGAAATACTGGATACCCCAGAAGTCGCTGCGTCCGCTGATCTTTTGTGCGCGTTGTACACCACCTGCACCGCAGTTGTATGCGGCAACTACCAGCAGCCAGTCATCGAACTGATCGTACAGTTCGTTGAGGAATTTGGCAGCGGCTACGGTGGATTTGTAAATGTCTTTCCGTTCGTCTACCTTCTTACCTACGTTGAGGCCGAAGATGCGTGCGGTACCGCTCATGAACTGCCACATGCCTACGGCACCCACACGGGAGCGCGCATTATGCAGGAGACTGGATTCGATTACGGCGAGGTATTTCATTTCTTCGGGAATACCGTGGTCCACGAATACCTTTTCTATCATAACGAAATATGGTGCAGACCGTTCTACCATCACGGAAAGGTGCTGGGAATAACGGTTGGCATAATCGCTGATGTAATTCTTAATAAAGTTATTATTCATCTGTTCGTACACCTTGGGCGTACGGATAACAGACGGGAGTGCCTGGGCGGCTCGTTTTACCGAAAGGGAAGCCGGAGCTCCGTGCACTGTTGTGTCTTTCGGGAGGTGTGCGGCCTTTTTCAAGGTAACGGAGGTATCGGCGGGCGTATCCTGCACGGAATACACCATCTCCTTATTCACCTCAACGCTGGCGGCAACTGCACTTGTACTACCCACTAATGCCGGCAATGATAGAAGTAAAAAGATTTTCGTCATACGCGTTGTTTTGTTTTAAACTGTATCTACTTGTTGCATCTGCAACACGGTTTGCGCAATTTCTAACAAGTTCTGCTCGTCTAACACCTCTGTGATAATCTGTAGGCCATAAGGCATTCCGTTTGAATGCCGCAGTAAAGGAACGGATATGGCAGGCACCCCTGTGAGGTTGGCCAGCACCGTATAAATATCGGCAAGGTACATAGCGATGGGATCATCCATCTTCTCCCCGATTTTGAAAGCGGTTGTAGGAACGGTAGGCAACAGGATGGCATCGTAATTGCTTAAAATCTGTTGCATCTTTTCAACCACAAGCCGTCTTACCTGCTGGGCTTTCGTGAAATAAGCGTCGTAATATCCGGCGCTCAGCACGAATGTTCCTAACAATATACGCCTTTTTACCTCTTTACCGAAGCCTTCAGACCGGCTTTTCTTATAAAAATCGGTCAGGTCCAGCCCCTTTTCCGGAGTACGGTAGCCAAATTTGACACCGTCGTACCGGCTCAGATTGCTGGAAGCCTCAGCCGTGGTGAGCACATAATATGCTGCTACCACGAAATCAAGGTATTCAAAATCAACCGCTTCCACGGTATGACCTTCCGCCTTTAACTGTTCAAAGAAACTTTCAAATCCTCCCCTCATTTCCGGGTCCAGTCCCTCGTGATGGAGGGCATCCCTTAAGTACGCGAATTTGCGCTTTTTATTGTGCAGATCGGTATTTAACTGATATTGAGGCACTTCGCTTTGCGAGGCCGTGCTATCATAGGCATCCGGGCCGGCAATAACTTGTAGAACTGCCGCAACATCAGCAATATTCGAGCCAAAAATGCCTATCTGGTCAAACGAAGAAGCGTATGCCAGCAGCCCGTGGCGGCTGATTCTGCCGTAACTGGGCTTAAGCCCTATGATACCGCAAAAATCCGCCGGCTGCCTTACAGATCCGCCTGTGTCGGAACCCAGACTCACATGGCAAAGCCCTGCCTGTACTGCTACTGCCGAACCACCCGAAGATCCTCCGGGTACCCTTGTTTCATCGAGCGCGTTAAGCGTAGGCCCATAGGCGGAGTTTTCATTGGTAGACCCCATGGCGAATTCGTCGCAATTGAGCCTGCCAATAATAATAGCCCCTGCTTCCAGGAGCCTTTCCACCGCCGTGGCATTATAGAGTGCTTCAAAGCCCTCGAGTATACGGCTCGCCGAACTTACGGCGTGCCCTTTATAACTTATAACGTCCTTGATGCCAACAACAACGCCCGCCAGCAATCCTGGCCGCTCCCCGTTACGGATCTTTTCATCCAGGGAACGTGCCTGCCGGAGGGCGTCATCTGTAAATACTTCAAGGAATGCGTTTAAGTGACGGGTTTGCTCTATGCGCCCCAGGTACATCTGTACCGTGTCCTCGCAGGTCGCTTTCCCGGCAAACAACGCCTCCTGAAAAGACGATATACTGCTGAATTCAGTCAAACCCAAACCAGTTTAAATCTTACAATGGTAGATCTCTGTAAAAATCGGCTCTGCACCTGCTATTCCTTGCGGAAGCCGGAATTATGCCTGTTTCTTTACTTCAGATTCACGGATACCTTCTTCCACTTCGCGGCGCACATTGTCTTTCGCATCTTTAAACTCACGGATACCTTTACCCAGGCCACGCATCAGTTCAGGAATCTTTTTACCGCCAAACAGCAGCAATACTACTGCAGCGATGAGGATCAGTTCAGTCATACCCAGTTCCTGGAAAAGTAAGAAAGGTGATTTAACAAAAATAGCAGTCATTTCTCAGTTTTTTATAATGTTCGAGCTAACAAAGATAACGTTTATTTGGGCTTTCGCAACCCCGCCGCTGCACTTTAATCGAGTTTTAAGGTCTTCTTCACAACCCCGGCCCACTGCTGTTTTCAGTTACTACGCACAGGTGACAAACAGCGCCCCTGTTGGCCATAAATCAGTAACCTTAATCTAAATCATGCTTTTATAGCACATATCCCGCGGAAACAAAGTTCCCCGGCTGAGCCAGCAGGTTCCTGCAAAACGGCACCTATACAAACAAAAAAGCGGGAATCCTGTCGGATTCCCGCGTACTAATTTCCCTGTATAAAATACTAAACCCTTTTTTCCTTGATACGGGCTGCTTTACCCTGACGCTCGCGCAGGTAGTACAGTTTAGCCCTTCTAACTTTACCAACTTTGTGCAGCAGAATGCTGTCGATGTTGGGAGAATACAGCGGGAACAGTCTTTCAACGCCCACGCCATCGGAGATCTTACGAACAGTGAAGGTTGCCGTAAAGCCTGTGCCCTGGATCTTCACCACATCGCCCTTGAAGGATTGGATACGCTCCTTGTTTCCTTCAACGATCTTATAGTTAACGGTAACGTTGTCACCGGCTTTAAACTTCGGAAATTGCTTGTTAGCAGTCAACTGCTCGTGAACAAAAGAAATTGCGTTCATCTTTCAATTATTTATAGGACGGCAAAGGTAAGGAACAATATCCAATTACCAAGACCTTTTCCCGGTTTTTTAAAATTTTATTTGAATCAGTCGTGGTCGAGCAGATCCGGCCGGCGGGCTTTTGTCCGCTTCAGCGCCTCATCATGCCGCCAATCATCTATCTTCCTGTGATCCCCGCTCATGAGCACCGGAGGCACCTTCCAGCCCCTGAACTCCTCCGGACGGGTATAAACCGGCGGTGCCAGCATATTGTCCTGAAATGAGTCGAAAAGGGCCGAAGTCTCGTCATTAAGGACTCCCGGCAGCAACCGCCCAATGGCATCCACCACTACTGCCGCAGCCAGTTCCCCGCCCGACAGTACGAAATCCCCTATTGAGATCTCCATGGTCACAAAATGCTCCCGTACCCTTTCGTCGATACCCTTGTAATGCCCGCAGATAATCAGCAGATTTCCTTTCATAGACAGCCGGTTGGCAGTTTTCTGATCAAAAGTGCGACCATCAGGGGTCATATAAATGATTTCGTCGTAGGTCACTTCCTTTTGAAGGGACTCAATGGCATTT
This sequence comes from Chitinophaga deserti, assembly GCF_003149455.1. Lineage (GTDB taxonomy): Bacteria > Bacteroidota > Bacteroidia > Chitinophagales > Chitinophagaceae > Chitinophaga > Chitinophaga deserti. Next base: position 256,900 of record NZ_QFFK01000009.1, on the reverse strand, counting down.
ACCAGCGGCTCAATCATCATCACCATCCCGGCCCCGCCGCCAAACTGATAATCATCTGTCTGGCTGTTCCGCAGCGTGGAATAGTCGCGCAGCTGGTGTACATTCACTTCCAGCAGGCCCTTGTTCCTCGCCCGCTTCATGATCGAATGGGAGAAAGGGCTCTCCAGCAGATCGGGCTGTACGGTAATGATGTCTATCCGCATAATGGTTTTCTGTTACCCTAAGTAAATGTCGAGCAGTCCTTCCGGCAGTTCGAGATGCAGGATCTTCCCTTTACGGTCCACTTTCAGCATGGTTTGCTCATTCAGCGGCAGCAGCATCTCCTTTTCTTTGTAGGTGACACGCGCCAGCAGCTGGTGCGGCATTTCGATGATCTCGTCTACCGTTCCCAGCACCCCGTGTTCTTTATCCTGAGCCATGAAGCCGAGGAGACTGAGGGGAGCATTGCTGGAAGCCTCTGCCTGAAAGTCTTCTTCCTGGAGATAAATCCCTTTCTGCAAATAAGCCCTGGCGGCTTCCCGCGAATCTATCCCCTCGAGTTTGAGGTAGATATGCTCCGCGTCTTTCGCTTTGGCTTTCTGTACGAAGTAAGGCAAAAAGCTGTCTTTCCGCTCTTCTACGAAGATGGCGGTCACGTCTTTAAGGGAGGAACGTTTGCCAAGACTGTGCTTTAGCAGCAGTTCTCCGTCGGTGCCGTGAACAGCGGCCAGTTTACCGATATGGAAATAATTCGCCATGAACAGGTGGGAGATAAAAAGCAAAAAGGGAATCTTTGCGAGCAAATCTTCCCTTTTTGAAATGTGTTATGCAGCGGATTATGCTTCTGCAGGAGCTTCGCCTTCTTCAGCGGCGGGAGCGCTAGGAGCAACATCTTCCACTTTACGAACTACCGGAGTGGCAGCACGTACTACTCTTTTCTGGCTTTCGCGGCGGGCAGTCACTTTTTCTTCGTGGTCAGCCTGCCATTGCTCGAATTTGGTGTAAGCAGTAGGCTCGTCAAACAGGCCAAGCTTCACACCGCGGAGCAGGTGTTTCAGGTACAGTACGCCTTTGAAAGACAGGATTCTACGAACAGTGTCGGTGGGTTGAGCACCTTTCTGCAGCCAGCGGAGTGCTTTCTGCGTGTCAATGTTGATAGAAGCCGGTACAGTCAGGGGATTGTAGGTACCGATTTTCTGAATGAATTTACCATCACGGGGCGCGCGGGCATCAGCCACTACGATAAAGTAAAAAGGTCTTTTCTTGGCGCCGTGTCTCTGTAATCTGATCTTAACTGGCATAAATAAGTCGAATTATTTTTTGCGAGTGGTGAAAAAAAATTGTTTCTATTGGGGCAGCAAATGTATAGCTAAAAATGAATTTTACAAAATAAAAGTTCACTTCATGCTTTTGCCACTATTTTAATTACTTCATCTTCAGCCCTTTGGCTCCTCCGGGCATCTTATTCATCATTTTCATCATCTGACGCATCTGCTCAAATTGCTTCATAAACTGATTTACGTCCGCAATTTCCTTACCGGCGCCTTTCGCGATACGGCGGCGGCGGCTTCCGTCTATCAGATCCGGGTTAGCACGCTCGGCAGGCGTCATGGAATTGATCATGGCCTCAATGCCTTTGAAAGCATCGTCGCTGATATCCAGATCCTTTACCGCTTTGCCTACTCCGGGAATCATACCCAGGAGGTCCTTGATGGAGCCCATTTTCTTGATCTGGGAGAGCTGCTCCTTAAAATCGTCGAAATCGAACTGGTTCTGGCGGATCTTCTTCTCCAGTTTCTTCGCCTGCACTTCGTCGAACTGAGCCTGGGCACGTTCCACGAGGGTGGTGATATCACCCATGCCCAGGATACGCTGTGCCATACGCTCGGGGTAGAACACGTCCAGCGTATCGAGCTTTTCGCCCATTGATACGAACTTGATCGGCTTCTGCACCGTATAGGTAATGGTAAGCGCAGCACCACCGCGGGTATCGCCATCGAGCTTTGTAAGTACGATACCGGAAAAGTCGAGTTTTTCGTTAAAGGCTTTGGCAGTGTTCACAGCATCCTGGCCGGTCATGGAATCCACAACAAAGAGGATCTCCTGTGGCTGAACGGCTTTCTTCACATTGCTCACCTCGGCCATCATCACTTCGTCAACCGCCAGGCGGCCGGCGGTGTCAATGATCACCACGTTATTACCGTTGGCTTTCGCCTGTTTGATAGCGTTTTCCGCGATCTGAACGGCATTCTTGTTTTCCGGTTCGCTGTATACTTCCACCCCTATCTGTCCACCGAGTACCTGCAGCTGGTCGATCGCCGCAGGGCGGTAGATATCTGCTGCAACAAGCAGGGGTTTCTTGTTCTTCTTGGTTTTGAGGAAATTGGCCAGTTTGCCGGAGAAGGTGGTTTTACCCGAACCCTGCAGGCCCGCAATGAGGATCACGGTGGGGTTGGCTTTGAGCTCCAGCTCCACTTCGGTGTTGCCCATCAGCTCCACCAGTTCATCTTTCACAATCTTCACCATGAGCTGGCCGGGAGAGATGGCAGTGATTACCTTTTCGCCCAGCGCTTTGTCTTTCACCTTATCGGTAAAGTCCTTTGCGATTTTATAGTTCACATCCGCATCCACGAGTGCGCGGCGGATCTCTTTCACGGTAGTAGCGATATTGATTTCCGAGATGCGCCCTTCGCCTTTTAGCTGTTTAAACGCTGACTCGAGCCGCTCTGATAATGATTCAAACATATACTTAAGCTGGTATGATCTTTAAAAAATGCAAAATGGTGAATATATCGAATATTCACCATTGGATTGCAAAAATACGTATTTAGACAGTTCGTTTAAAATAAATCAGCCGCCGAGGTAATTCCGCAGCAGTTTGCTCCGGGAAGTGGTGCGCAGTTTGGTAATTGCCTTGTCTTTGATCTGGCGCACACGCTCGCGGGTAAGACCGAATTTCTCACCGATATCTTCGAGGCTCATGGGATGTTCCACACCGATGCCGAAATAGAGCATGATTACGTCTTTCTGGCGGTCGGTAAGGGTGGAAAGAGAGCGTTCGATTTCGCGGCGGAGTGAATCGTGGTGGTCAAGCTCTTCGTCTGCGCTCACTGCGTTGGGATTGGCCAGTACGTCGAGCAGGGAGTTATCTTCCCCGTCGATGAACGGTGCGTCCATAGACACGTGGCGGGCAGCTACGCCGAGGGTGGCTTCCACTTCTTCGGTATTAATTTCGAGGATAGTGGCCAGCTCGTCGGGAGAAGGCTCGCGTTCGAATTCCTGTTCCAGCTGGGAATAGGCTTTACTGATTTTATTGGAGAGGCCTACCTTGTTGAGGGGAAGGCGTACAATGCGGGATTGTTCTGCCAATGCCTGGAGGATCGACTGGCGGATCCACCAAACGGCGTATGAAATGAATTTGAAACCACGGGTTTCATCGAAGCGCTGTGCAGCTTTGATGAGGCCGAGGTTACCTTCGTTGATAAGATCCGAGAGGGATAATCCCTGGTTCTGGTATTGTTTGGCTACGGATACCACGAAACGCAGGTTGGCTTTAGTCAGCTTTTCCAACGCCCGCTGGTCGCCCTGTTTTATGCGGATAGCCAGGTTTACTTCTTCTTCCGGCGTAATGAGATCCACTTTGCCGATCTCCTGCAAATACTTTTCTAGCGACTGGGACTCACGATTCGTGATGGACTTCGTGATTTTTAGTTGGCGCATTGACATAGCACGGGAACAGTTACAGGTTATAAATGAGTTAATTTAGAAGAATGCCCAACAAAAATAACTTTTTTTAGATACGACCCAAAAAAAATTACTTCCTGTTGAATCCTTTTCAAGCAAAATCGATTGTTGGTAATAATCCGTTCGTGTTATACCACATTAACCGGGTCTGATACGGGATTCACCCGCAGTGGTAAAGGTTTATAAGGGAATATTGGATTAATTCTGTCATCCGTTGCAATATACATAATTAAATATTTTTATATTCCATTTAGTTATAAATCGTGAGAATGAAGGATTTAGGCGGAAAAAAGATTTTCAAAATTTATTTTGATAGAATAAATATTTTTCTATAATTGCAGGCAGATGATTTAGATTTCTATAATAATACAGTGCGATGTCAAAGAAAGTGCAATATGAGTTAGAATATCCGGTGCGGTGCTCTCCAAGTATTCTCTATGAATTTCTTTCCACCCCGGCAGGTTTGCAGGAGTGGTTTGCAGATAAAGTAGATTTCCGGGATAATGTTTTTTCCTTTTCCTGGAACGGTTCTGCAGAGGAAGCAGAAGTGCTGGAACAGGAAGAAGATGAGTATATCCGGCTACATTGGACACACGCTCCCAAAAACGAGTATTTCGAATTCAGAATCCGTATTTCTGAAGTAACGAATATGACGATTCTGGTAATTAAAGATTTTGCAGAGAAAAAGGAAGTGGCTGATCAAAGCCAGCTCTGGGATTACCAGATCAAGGATCTTTTCCACCGTATCGGCAACTAACTACCTGAAGAGCCTCCCAGCCAGCCCAGCAGCGCAGCATACTGATCCGCCGCAAAGGGCATGATATTTTCCCAATCAGTCAACTTACACTGTTTAGCTATTTTAACGAAGGGCTTCCGCAGGATGCTTTCCCATTCCGCTTGCGAAAGGGAGGCCACCGCACGATAGTTATCTTCGCCGAAATGATGCTGCCAGGGGTCAACGTTCACACAAACGTGCCATCCGGCGGCGGTAAGCCGTGTGCGTATACCCGTCAGCACTTCCCTGCGGCGTTCCAGCGCCTCGCCCGCCAGGTGCAGTGTAAAACTGAAAAAACGCCCCCACCAGAAAAAGGTACGGCAGGCGAAAATACTTTCACGCCCAAACGCCCGGGGGTAATCCAGCATCACATACGGCAGCCCGCCGTATTGCTCACCACGGGATATCTTTGGCGGCTGCTCCCCTTCCGGTGAATAGCCACCAATCACAGGATCTGCCGCCATGGCCGTTTGCAATGCTCCGAACAGGGCGTAAACCTTGCCGATCACCCGGTTCTTTGCCAGCATCCATTCTGCGTCTGCCACCAGCGCCAGCTCAGCCGCGGTAAGTTGATAGTCTTCCATACCCAAAAAAATATTAACGGATTTTTGGGCCGCCCGCTGTTTCTCCTGTCCGGATTCGTGTTAACTTTGTGCGGCCGCTTTTCAAAATTAAACTGAAAATCAGGCCGTTTCACATTTTACCATTTTATTTTTCATTCGCCGATTTGTGAAGAAACTCGATAAACTGATCATCAAGACCTTCGTAGGCCCTTTCATCGCCACTTTTTTTGTGACGCTGTTCGTGCTCATCATGCAGTTCGTCTGGAAATACATAGACGATCTCGTGGGCAAAGGGCTGGACACTCCGGTGATCATGGAGCTGCTTATTTACACCAGCGCCAGCCTTGTACCCCTGGCCATGCCGCTGGCAGTACTCCTTTCTTCCATTATGACCTTCGGCAACCTCGGCGAAAGCTTCGAACTGGTAGCCATTAAATCTGCAGGCATCTCCCTCCTGCGGTTCATCCGCCCCCTGTTCGTTTTCTCCTCTTTCATCGCCATCGGCGCTTTCCTTTTTGCCAACTATATCATCCCCATCGCCAACCTCAGGGCCAAATCCCTCCTGTACGATATCACCAACTCCAAACCGGCATTCAATATCAAGCAGGGCGTGTTCTACAGCGATATCCCGGGGTATACCATCAAGGTTGCGAAGAAGGAAGCCGATAACAAGACCATCCACCAGGTGATGATCTATGAAAACAACCTTGGCGAAAAAAATCCGCGTATCATCCTTGCTGAGAAGGGCACCATGGAGCTCTCTGCCGACAAACGCTATCTTCTTTTCACCCTTTACAACGGCTGGCGGTACGAAGAGCGCGGCAATACCCGCGCCAAACAGGGTAATGAACTGATCCGCCTCGGCTTCAAGAAATACATCAAACCTTTCGATCTGCAGTCGTTCGCATTTGATCGCCTGCCGATGGACCTCTTCGCCGGCAACCAGCAGATGCTCAACATCCGTCAGCTGGATTACGGTATCGATTCCCTTCGCCGGATAGACTCATCGCTGATCCGTACCGTAAACGCCTATGTGACATCCCGCCTCGCTTTCTACAAATGGAAAGATACGGGCTGGGCTACCAGCGTGGCTCCTTTGAAGACAGACACTTTCTTTAATGTGATCCCCGAATCGTCGCGCCGTTATGTGATAGAGCGCGTGGAATCCAATATCCGCGAAACCGAAACTTCACTGGCCACCTCCTCGAAAGATTACCTCGACAATAAAGAAAAAATATCCCTGTTCAAAGTGGAATGGCAGCGTAAATTCTCACTGGCTGCGGCATGTGTGGTGCTCTTCCTGATCGGGGCGCCGCTGGGCTCCATCATCCGTAAAGGCGGGCTCGGCACACCGCTGGTGTTTGCAGTTATCTTCTTTGTGATCTTCAACATCTTCTTCATGACCGGCGAGAAAATGGCCCGCCGCGATGTAATGGCATCGTGGAGCGGGATGTGGCTCGCCAATATCGCCCTGCTGCCTATCGCTGCATTCCTTGTATACAAGGCTATGAACGACAGCCAGCTTTTCAACAAAGAATACTACTACCGCTTCTTCCAGCAGGTGAAGAAGCAATGGCAGAAACGCTTCAGCAAGGAAAAGGCAGCATAATTGCCTGCCGCAAGGTTGATGTTGTAACTGCGTTTTCCCCTCCCGGGCACTACCGGCAGGTGAAACTGCGTTATTACATCAGAACAACCAGACCGGCAAACCATATCTCCCGATGAAGCAAATCCTGACAGTACTGGCAGCTGGGCTGCTTTTCCTTCCTTTCCCCCTCGTTTACCACACAGGCCTGGTGCCTGTTGCGGAAGCTCCGCTGTACGGATGGCTGCAATTGCTGGCTGAAAGCATATTTGGCACCGGTTCTTTTGCAGCAAGGTTACCCAATGCCCTAACCGGCGTTCTGACGATCTTAACTTGTTTTGTAATCGGTAAGCGGCGGGAAGATGAGCGTTTCGGAATGTGGTGGGCGCTTATTCTGGCCGGCTCCTGGCTGCCGCAATTGCTGTTCCGCAGCGATGCGCCCATGCTGCCGGGGTACTACTTCCTGTTCCTTTCCATCTATCTGGCTTACCGGGTTTCCTGGAGCACCTCCCCATTCCGGGCTGCCGTATTCAGCGGTATTTCACTGGGACTTGCCACACTTTCAACCGGCCCTTCTGCCTTGCTTATCGCCCTGTTCACCGGGCTTGTGTATTGGACCTGGAAGCGTTTCCATACCGGTATGAAATGGCTCCAGCTCCTCACCATTGTACTGGCCGCCGTCATATCTTCCGGCTGGTATTACGGCTATCTGATGTGGCGTGGTACTGCCATTCATATACAGCCGTTCCCCACTGGCGGGGTTACCTTTTCAACACACTGGATCTCCTTTCTGGGTTGCTTCCCCGTACTGGCTTTCCTGTTTACCTGGCTGCAAACTGCCCGCATCCGCTCCATTTACCTCGCACAAACTGCAGAGAACAAAGATTTCGTGTGGTGGATGTGGGCGCTTTTCTGGACCGGATTGCTGATCTTTTCCATTATGCGCATACCATTGGCAGCTGCCTCCTTACTGCATTTACCCCTCAGTTACCTCGCCGCCATCCAGGTGAACCGGATACTGGAAGGCAGGCTGCGGCTGCGCCGCTGGAATGTGGCCATCCTGCTGGTGATGGGACTGGGCACCGGATTACTGCTTACATTACTCCCCCTCGCCGGCATATACCGGCCGGCCATATTACCCCCATGCTTCAGGGCAGGTGCGCAATGGCATATGGCTGAAGCCGCTTTTGGAATCATTCTCATGATATTAACTGCTGCGGGTACCGCCATGCTGGCCAGGAAGCGGGCACAGGAGGGATTGCTGTTACTGTTTGCAGGCAGCATGATACTGATACCTTTTGCGGCGATATGCTTCGCCCCTAAAATGCAACAGCCGCCGCAGGAAGCGGTGGCTGTTGCTGTAAAAGTTCCTTAAAAAGAAAACCCGCACATGGCGGGCTTCTTCATTATTTTTTGAGCGCTTCTTCGTACAGGGCGCTTACTTTTTCCCAGTTAACTACATTCCAGAATGTGGCGATATAATCGGGCCGTTTATTCTGGTGCTTGAGATAATAGGCATGCTCCCACACGTCCAGTGCCAGAATGGGGGTGCCTGGTTCTTTGGCGAGCTTCGTCATGAGCGGGTTGTCCTGATTAGGAGTGGAAGTAACGGCCAGTTTACCGCCTTTCTTTACGATGAGCCAGGCCCAGCCGGAACCGAATACGCCTTTGGCTGCGTCAGCGAATTTCTGACGGAAAGCTTCATCTGACCCAAAGGCTGCTGTGATGGCAGCTTTCAGTTTAGCAGAAGGCTCGGATTTTTCGGGAGACAGGAGTGTCCAGAAAAGGGAGTGGTTATAGTGACCGCCGCCGTTGTTACGGATGGCAGGCTGTTCTGCAGTAACTGCGGCGAGTATCTGACCGAGGGAGCCGGAAGCAAGCGGGCTTGTTTTCAGCGCATCATTCAGGTTTTTAACATAAGCTGCATGGTGCTTACCGTGGTGAATTTCCATAGTGAGCTGGTCGATATTGGGTTCCAGTGCGCCTGCGGCGTACGGGAGGGGCGGCAGCTCAAAAGGTGCTTTCAGGGAAAGGAGGTCTTTATTCTGCTCCCCTGCAGCAAAAAGCCCGGTAGGGTTGGCCAGGGCTGCCACTCCGGCCAATCCGGCCAGCTTTATGAATTCTCTCTTATTCATAATGAACATATTATTATTACAAATCTATTATTTCCAACGTAAAACCATGCAAATATTACACCAATGACCACCATTTTATTAAATTGCGCCAACACGGGGCAGGATTTTACATTTAATTCAAAATAATGCCATCGATAATCGTTTAATTTGAAATAAATTGCTATTTTACTTTTATATTCATGTGTAAGCTGTAGTGTACTTAATCATTTTGAAAAGATGAAGCCATTTATCCCTGGCGCCAGGAGAAGCCCGCAACGATACAGAGGTATTGCTGCTGGCGGCCTTGACAGCCAAATCCGGTTTACCCCGGGCATCGTCCATCCCCCCTTAAAGTTCTATTCAAGCGCCATTCTTTTCCATTCTTGTTCATTCGTTAAAAACGCTTTTCCCTGATCCGGGAAACAGGCAAGACAGGATTTTCTATTAGTCCGCCGGTATTGGCAGGATGATTCGGGAAATCGATTGAACCGGCCGGCAGCCATAGTGAAGCCGGGCGGATATTTGATTTTAAGCAGACAATATAGAGCACAGGCACAATAATCATTAAAAGAAAATCGAGCGAAGCGGCAGTATGACATTTAAGGATCGCATACAGGAGACAAAATCAGCGCCTGACGTCTTTACCCCGGTATTTTATCACCCGGGCCGGAGCAGTGATCAGGAAGAACTTCAGCAATTGCTGCAGGAAATACCGCATTTGCGGATATATGACGAACTGGAAAGTCAGCTGCGGGAACTGGTTAAATGCCAGCATCCTTCCCGTAAACTGAGCGAAGCAGAATCTGCAGCGGCAATTGCCGCCCATCTGAACGGTGTGCCTCCGGAGCAATATGGCGTATGGGTATATTACCCCTGGGGTGCCAAACTGGTACATCTGCTTGGAAAAGAAGAATTTATCTATCTCCGCACATCGCGGAACATGCATAAGATCACAGCGGAAGAGCGGACAGTGCTGCTGGAAAAGAAAATAGGTGTAATCGGCCTTTCCGTTGGCCAGACCATCGCCCTCACCCTTGCCATGGAGCGGGTATGCGGGGAGCTTAGACTGGCAGACTTCGACGATGTGGAACTGACGAATATGAACCGCCTCCGTACCACGGTCGATAACCTGGGGATGCCTAAAGTGATAGTGGCAGCCCGGGAAATTGCAGAAATGGACCCGTTTATCACTGTAAAGGTATTTACGGACGGGGCCACGGAAGAGAATCTGGACAGCTTCCTGACCGATGGAGGCAAACTCGATATCCTGGTGGAAGAGTGCGACGGTATAGATGTGAAGATCCTTAGCCGCCAGAAGGCCCGGAAACACCGCATCCCCGTTGTAATGGATACGAACGACCGCGGGATGCTCGACATCGAAAGGTTCGATCTCGACCCGGAATACCCCCTGCTGCATGGCCTTATCCCTCCCATTGAGGACTTAGGGACACTGAAGCACCTGACCAATGAAGAAAAAATACCGATACTGGGACCCATGGCCGGCATTGCCCATATGAGCCCCAGAATGAAATACTCGCTTGGAGAAATCGGCAAATCCATCACCACCTGGCCCCAGCTGGCTTCTTCCGTAATGCTGGGCGGAGCACTGGTGACGGACACCTGCCGTAGAATCCTGCTGGATCAGCTGCGCAGCTCCGGCAGGTATTATGTGGATTTCGATCAACTCATTCAATAACGCCCAATTCAACTAAACGAAGCAATCAATGAGCGCACCGATCAACGTTAGGGCTTTTTTCGCACCAGACGACCCGGAAGCATGTATGCGGTTTTACGAGGGCCACAGTAAACTTCTGCAGATTTACTTTGGCATTCATAAAATCACATCCGGCAACGTGGACTGGATCAACCACAAGAATACTGTGGTGGTGATCGTGGAAGACGAGACCGGCACCAAAACCTATGGTGGAGCCCGTGTTCAGATTGCAGACGGCGTGCTGCCCCTCCCCATCGAAATGGCGGTAGGCAAATACGATCCCAAAGTGCATACAGACGTGGTTCCCGGAAGTGCGGAAATCTGCGGGCTGTGGAACTCCAAAGAGGTAGCTGGTATGGGCATCGGAAGCCTGATCCTCAGCAGGGTATGCGTAGCACTTACCTCCCAGCTGCCCGTAGGCAACGTACACGTACTTTGTGCCCCCGTTACCGTAAGAGGTGCTAAAAGGGTAGGCGCCGTAATAGACACCTCCCTCGGAAATGAAGGGGTGTTTTATTACCCGAAAGACGATCTCGTGGCCACTGCCATGATCATCCGCGATAATCACGAGCTGGCCAGTGCCGACCCCTCAGAGCAGGCCCTTATCCGCGACCTGCGCGCTAATCCCAACCAGGTACGCACCGAAACCGGCCCTAAAGGCACATTCGAAGTAAATTACCTGCTCGGCCTCCCGCAAATGGTTCCCTAAAATCCATTATGTTTGCTGCGTATTTTGCGGCCTGACTATATAACAACCGAGAACTCAAATGTCTATACGTTTTTTCGCCCTGCTATTACTTTCCTTTGCAGCCCAAATAACGGCCCGGGCCCAGACACCCGTCGTTTTCCGGGATAGCGCCAAACTTATGCAGGTCGGCGAGTTCCTCGACCTGTATATCGACAGCACCAACGACCTCACCATCGATCAGGTTAGAAAAATGACCTTTAAGCCCTCCGGCTCCAGGGTCCCCAACCTCCAGATCACCCCATACACCAGCTGGGCACGCGTACATATCACCAATAACACCCACCTAAGCCGGCTGCTCCTGGAAGTGGAATACCCCACCATCGATGAGATATCACTCTACGAAGTACTCCCCGCAGGCGGTTATAAAGTAGTGGACCTCGGGCAATACCAGCCCTATAAAATGAGGCCCGTTAACCACCAGAACTACATTTTCCCGCTCGATATACCGCTGGATCAAACCCGGGAATACTTCCTGAAGATCCGCGCCGGTGAACAGGCACAACTTCCGGTTTACCTTGGTGCTGAAACCACCCTCTTCGCCAAAAACACCGAACGTAATTTCATATTCGGGCTGTACGCAGGCATCATCCTCGTAATGGCGCTGTACAACTTCTTTATCTGGCTCACCGTTCGCGACAACAGCTACCTCATTTACGTTACTTATATCATTTGCGTAGGCCTCACACAGGCCTCACAACAAGGCTATACCTTCCGGTTCCTGTGGCCGAACAGTCCATGGCTGGCCATGCACGATACCCTTATCATCCCGGTGCTGAACGGTATCACGGCAGCGCTCTTCATACAATCGTTCCTCCACACCCGCGAAAAATACAAGCTGGGGCATAAACTCCTCACCGGTGTGATCGTTGCTTACTGCCTGGCCTTCATACCCACTTTCCTCGATAACCATTTCGTGGCCAACATGATGACCCAGATCATCGCCATGACGGCCTCTATCCTCGCAATATTTGTAGGTATCAAAGTTTGGCGTAAAGGATACGGTCCGGCCGCCTACTTCCTCATTGCCTGGGGTATTTTCCTGGGAAGCGTGGTGATTTTTGTACTGCGGAACTTCAACATCCTGCCTTATAATGACTTTACTTATTACGCCCTGCAGGTAGGGTCTGCCGCGGAAGTTACGCTGCTCTCCTTTGCACTGGCCAATAAGATCAATATCTACCGTAAGGAGAAAGAAGAGTCGCAGGCTGTGGCGCTGCGTATGGCGCAGGAAAACGAGCAACTGGTGCGTGAGCAGAACGTAATACTGGAAGCCAAGGTGGCTGAGCGTACTGAGGCGTTGCAAACCTCCAACGGAGAGCTGAACAAGGCCCTCACCAACCTGAAAAGTGCTCAAACCCAGCTCGTGGAAGCGGAGAAGATGGCCTCCCTTGGTCAGCTCACTGCCGGTATCGCCCACGAGATCAATAACCCCATCAACTTCGTTACTTCCAATATCAAACCGCTGAAGCTCGATTTCGAAGACATCCGCTCCCTCTTACGGAAGTACGAAACCATCAGGCCGGGTGAGGATGTGGCAGGACAGCTGGCGGAGATCGAGCGGTATAAACAGCAGATCGATATCAATTACCTGCACGAAGAAGTGGATACGCTGATCAAAGGCATAGAAGACGGGGCTAACCGCACGGCAGAGATCGTGAAGGGGCTGCGTACTTTCAGCCGTCTCGATGAAAGCGATCTCAAATTTGTGGATATACATGAAGGGCTTAACTCCACCATGGTGTTGCTCCGCAATAATATCCCCAAGAACGTGACCGTGCGTTATGATTATGGTGAACTTCCTAAGATAGAATGCTTCGCCGGCAAGCTCAACCAGGTGTTCCTGAACATCATCAACAACGCGCTGAACGCCATCAAAATGAAACCCGAACAGGGCGAAGAAAGCCTTACGATAAAAACCCGTCTTGAAGAGGATAAGATGGTGAGCATCAGTATTAAAGACTCCGGCATAGGGATGTCAGACAAGGTCAGGGAAAAGATTTTCGAGCCGTTCTTCACCACCAAAGATGTCGGGGAAGGCACTGGCCTCGGGCTGTCTATCGTTTTCAGCATTATTGAGAAGCACCAGGGAAGAATTGCGGTGAACTCGGAACCCGGCAAGGGAGCGGAATTTATCATATATTTACCCCAGAATGTGCCTATCGCCCAGAGTCATGCGTAAATAAAAGCAGAAAGAACCCTACATGAAAAATAACCGTATCAGGATATTGTACATCGACGATGAGGTACATAACCTTAATGCATTCCGCGCTAATTTTCGCAGAACGTATGAGATATACACCGCCAGTTCTGCGGCCGAAGGTATGCAGGTACTGAAAGGAATTGAGGTACATATCATCATCGCGGATCAGAAAATGCCCACTACTACGGGGGTTGAGTTCTTTAACGAAATCAAGGACCTCCTGCCCGACCCCATCCGCATCCTCCTTACCGGCTATACGGATGTGGAAGATATCATTGACGCTATCAACAAAGGGCATATCTACTCCTACATTAAAAAGCCCTGGGATGAGCACGAGCTGTTCAAAACCATCAATAACGCTTACGAGATATATTCCGCCCGCAAACTCCTGAAAGAAAAGGTACTGGAGCTGGAAAAAACAAACGATGAGCTGAACAGGTTCATCTATTCCACTTCCCACGACCTCCGCGCTCCCCTCATGAGCGTTCAGGGCATCATTAACCTCAGCAGGCTCGATAATACCATGACTGACCCGCAGGGGTATATGGGGATGATTGAGGTTTGTATTACCCGGCTGGACAGCTTTATCCAGAAAATCATTGAATATTACCGCAATTCACGGCTGGATCTGGAGTACGAGAAAATCGACTTCAATGCACTGATGAACGACTGTATCGATACCTTTAAACACCAGAATACCGCTATCAACTTCAATGTGAATGTAGACCAGCCGGTACCGTTTAAAGGCGATTTCTTCCGGATAAGTGTTATCCTGAACAATCTTATCAGCAATGCCGTTAAGTATCAGAAGCCGGACGAAGCCGTCCCCCAGGTCAATCTCTCTGTAAAAGTGGAACCTCATAAGGCAACAATCCGTATAGAAGATAATGGTATCGGGATTCTCAGCGAGCACCTGAGCAACATATTCAAGATGTTCTTCCGCTCCAAGAACAACAACAAGCCCGGAAGCGGTATTGGCCTGTACATTGTAAAAGAAGCCCTCAATAAGATCGGGGGCACCATTGGCGTAGATTCCCGTTACGGAGAAGGAACGCAATTTGAAATTACCATTCCGAACAGAAATGAATTCGATACCTGATCTACGTGTAATATTAATCGACGACAACGACATCGATCTGCTGCTGCATGAACGGTTAATTTCCATTCAGCAGATCAGCAGAACGATCCTTTCATTCAGCAATGCCAACAAAGCACTGGAATTCCTTTCCAGTAACATTACCCTTCCCCATATTCCCCCCACTGTTATTCTCCTCGATATCCAGATGCCGGAAATGGACGGTTTCGAATTCCTCCGATCTTTCGACTCCTACCCGCAGAAAATCAAGAATCAGTGCTATATCATCATGGTTTCCTCTTCGCTCGACTTTGGCGACATCTCCCGGACCAATGCCAACCCCATGGTAATACGCCTCCTGAAGAAACCGCTGCAGCCCAAAGAGCTGAAAGACGTGATCGAAGGCATTTTCCGTGATCCTGCATAGAACAAAAAAAGGCTTCTTCATGCGAGATGAAGAAGCCATATAAGTTTCCCGGGCATTGCAGCCCGGAAAACGGCCCCCCTGGTTACAATTCCTGCTTAATAGTCATTGATTCCGTAATAATACGTTTTTCCACTGCCGGGATACATCCCTTCAATCTGGAAGTTACCGCTTTGGCGCGCCAGGGCCGCTTTCAGCTCTTCTACCGTGCGCACAGTGATGCCGCCCACACGGGTTATAACAAATCCTTCCTTCATATTCGTTTGCTCATCGAGCAGGCCGCCATCAGTGATGGACTGCACCTGCACCCCGCCTGCAATACCCATACGGGCTGCATCCTGACGGGAAAGCGATGCAAAATCTGCACCCAGTGCGCTTACTGAAGCATTATTGCCTGCGGTCATATTGCCGAGCTTGCCTTTCAAAGTTGCTTCAACCTTGCTTTCCGAACCATTGCGCAGCAGTGAGATCGCAACTTTGTCGCCGGGTTTCAGCCTTGCTATCTGTTCAGACAGTTCGGAGCCGGAATGTACCGCACTGCCGTTTACTGCCGTAATAAGGTCTCCTTTCTTCACACCTGCCGCAGCTGCCGCTCCGGAAGGATCCGTACCCATCACAATTACACCTTCAGCGTTGGAACCGGTAACACCCAGTTCTTTCTTCTGTGCATCATCGAGGTTATCAGGCGCCATAGAGATGCCAAGGTAACCGCGCTGAACACTGCCGAACTGCTTAATATCATTCACCACCTTTTTCATGAGGTTGGATGGAATGGAATAAGCATACCCGGCATATGCACCTGTGGGTGAAGCAATGGCCGAGTTGATACCGATCAGCTCACCATTGGTATTCACGAGTGCGCCGCCACTGCTGCCGGGGTTCACTGCTGCGTCGGTTTGCAGGAATGCTTCCACCGGAGCGGAACCCTGCCGGTTGATACCGATACTGCGGGATTTGGCACTGATAATACCCTGTGTAACCGTTACATCGAGGTTCAGCGGATAACCTACCGCCAATACCCACTGGCCCAGCCGCACATCGTCGGAGTTACCAACAGGAATAGCAGGCAGGTTTTTAGCGTCTATTTTAATAAGCGCCAAGTCGGTATTAGGATCTGTTCCCACTACCTCTGCTTTGTAATTCTTGCGGTCGTTCAGCGTAACGGTGATCTCGGAAGCACCGTCTACCACGTGGTTATTGGTCACGATAAATCCATCGGGGCTAATGATAACACCCGATCCGGAAGCTTTCTGGTCAGGACGGTTAAACTGCCTGCGTGGACCTCCTTCGCCAAAGAAATGGCGGAAGATGTCATCATCCATTCCTTCGAACTGATCTGCCTGGGCAGATTGTTTGTATTTAACAACCGTGCGGATATGCACGACGGAGGGTACCGCATTCCCTGCCGCCTTTTCAAAATCAGTAGGCTGGGCCGAAGCCGGGCCTGAATATGCTGTTTGAATGAGAGGTTGGGGATTTTCGATGCCGATACTTTCCGAAATTCTGCCGGCCTTGCCGCTGAGGGCGTAACCGCCGGCTACGACGGCCCCTGCAATGAGGAGGCCTGTGAAGAGTTTCTTTGTATTCATTGTATCCAGTGTTTTATGACGTAAAACTGCCATGGCATTCTGAATACATTCTGAATATCGGGGGAAAGATGGAGGATTTTAACTTTTCATTATCACCTGGAAGCTGTGCAGCATGTTCTCCCAGCGGTATTTTACTTCAAACCCATACAGGTCGCATATTTTACGTACGATCTCGAGGCCCAGCCCCATTGATTCCGCATCTTTACTATTCTTGGCAAAGCGCTGGTAAATACGCTCTTCGGGCAAAGGATATGGCTGGCCGGTATTACTGATGGTCAATGCTCCGTTAGCACCCTTCACCACCAGCTTTCCTCCTGCCACATTATGCCTGATAGCATTGGAAAGCAGGTTACCCAGCAGCACTTCCAGCAAATTAGGGCTCATGGTCACCTTCAGCTCGTCCAGCCAGTCTTCCTCCACACTCAGCCGCTGCTGCGAAATTTGCGGCTCGTATTGGGCAAGAAGGTGCCGTGCAGCATCGCGGACGGAAACCTCCGCAGTTTCAGGAAACTGTCCGTTTTGAATACGCGTCAGCAGCAGAAGCCCTTTGTTAAGGCGGGCCATACGGTGACTGGCGTCCGCCAGCTCACTGATCAGCATGGCCTGCTGCTCTGAAAGCGGACTGGTTTGCATGAGCATTTCCAGTTTGCCCTGGAACACGGCAAGCGGAGTACGCAGTTCGTGCGAAGCATTCTCTGCAAACTCTTTCTGGGAAAGGTAGGATTGACGGCTTCTTTCCGCCAGTTGCTCCACCGCGGTATTCAGCTCCGCGAATTCAGTGATACCGGATGGCGTAAGCTGCAATGGCCCGGGATCATCCACCTTATACGCCCGCAGCTTCCGGAGGGTTTGGTAAAACGGCTTCCAGATGCGGCGTGCGAGGGATTGATTGATGAGCAGCAGGCCCGATAGCAGCAGGATCAGTAATACTGATTGCAGGATGATAATACTGCCTATCAGCCGCTGATGATCGGCCAGAGAAGATTTGATCTGCAGCCGGTACGTTTCCTGGTTGATGACAAGGTAGGAAGTGAGGAGACGGTATTTGTCTGTCGTGTACAGCGAATCCCCACCCGGTTGCCGGGGCGCCTTTTCCAGAGTAACCCCATCTTCCAGCCGCGGCTGCGGGGTTCCGGGATGAATCTCCATCACACGCAGGCGGGGTATCAGCTCAGTTTTAGAGGCAACAAGGCTGGCGTCGATATTGGAGATCACAATCCGCTGCAGCACGAAATAAAACACGGGAATAGCTACCATAAGAAGTACTATGGATAGCCAGAAGTAGTATTGAAGTGTTTTATTCAGCAGCTTCATCAGCAATCAGTTTATTAAGCTTCGAGTTTATAACCCATGCCGTATACCGCTTTGATACGATCGGCCCATCCGGCCTGCATGAGTTTCTTTTTAAGATTTTTCATGTGGGCATAAATGAAATCATAGTTATCGAACAACCCTTCGCCATCCCCGGAAAGATGTTCTGCAATGGCATGTTTGGAAACTACGCGGTTCCGGTTGGTGAGGAGATACAGCAACAGATCGTATTCCGACCGCGTAAGGTCTGCCAGCTGCTGCCCGGCGCGCACGGTTCTGGCGGCGGTATCTACCGTAAGACCGGCAGCTTCGATAATGGAAGATCCGGAAAACCTGCGGCGGCGGATCACTGCAGCAATTCGGGCACTTAGTTCGGAGAGGTGGAAAGGCTTCACGAGGTAATCATCGGCCCCGAGCTGAAGACCGGTAATCCGGTCGTCTATACCATCGCGGGCGGAAATAATGATGACGCCGTCTGTTTTGTTATTGTCGCGGAGGGCTTTAAGTACCTGCAGGCCATTACCGTCGGGCAGAGAAATATCGAGGAGGATGCAGTCGTAATCGAACGACTCGATCCGCTGGAGCGCAGTGTGCTTATCAGCGACAAGCTCACAGGTATAGGACTCTGCCTGGAGATAGTCGGCGATGCTTTGGCCGAGGGCTTTTTCGTCTTCGATGATGAGGATCTTCATAATTCCGTGATGAAAATACGGAATTTCGCCGGAAGGAAATGAAGGGAGAGACGGGATACAGGTACGTTTATAATAAAGAAAAGCCCCGCGGTTGCAGGGCTTTTCTTTATAATCAGGGATGTATTATTTAGGCTGGTTTTGATTTTCGAAGTCAAAAAGCGGAGCACCGTCGCTGTAGGGATCCGGGCCATAATTATTAACGGACTTATCCCCTTCGGTAAGTGCGAGGATAAGGCTGTATATCGGGATCAGCATGTACCAACCGCTTTTATTCACATCATGCATACGGCGGATAGCCACGGCAACACCCGGTAGTAACAAAACCAGTGATACGATCAGGTTGAGGATGCTGGCAATTACCTGGCCCAGGATGGCGCCCAGTCCGAGTGTGATGGCATAGGAAAGGATAATGTTGAACAGGAAGAATGTCCAGAATTCTGCCCTGCTGGCACGACCGTTAAAGTCGGTGAATTTCTTGAATACGGTTGTAATGTGTTTCATAGTTGTAGCTACATTTTCATTAAGTGATCTTCAATTACAATCATTTTCCGGCAATACAGCGGGCGAATCCGCGGAAGTGAGAGAAGAGATGGCTGAAGCCTTCGATTTGATATATGAATATTCTTCCGGATATATGCCTTTCTCCTCCCGCGAAAAAATTCTCAAAGTATTTTTTTGAATTTTGGAAAAAGCCCCTATTTTTGCACTCCATTCAACGGGGGATTAGCTCAGTTTGGTAGAGCGCTTGCATGGCATGCAAGAGGTCAGCGGTTCGAACCCGCTATCCTCCACGAAAAAAAGCCTTTCAGTTTTTCTGCAAGGCTTTTTGCATTTGGGGATATCTCTAAATGGACAGAGCGTTCCGAAGGCGTTCGGAAAGGTCAGCGGTTCGAACCCGCTATCCTCCACGAAAAAAAGCCTTTCAGTTTTTCTGCAAGGCTTTTTGCATTTGGGGATATCTCTAAATGGACAAAGCGTTCCGAAGGCTTCCGGAAAGGTCAGCGGTTCGAACCCGCTATCCTCCACGAAAGAAAAAACCTGTCTTCACGACAGGTTTTTTCTTTTATAACCTTCCTCACATTTCCTATCCCGCAGGATTTCACCCATCCACCATATACGTTACATCAGATATAATCATGTCCCATTTTTCGAAAACCTCTAAACCCTGATACTCTCACCTTCGAAATTATTCAAGCCTCAATACTGTTAGCCTGCGTCGTTATTCAATCCGTAATACTATGACATTGAATATCCTCCAATTCCCCCTGCCGCCGCTCAGATACGGTTGTCGTAATTTCAGCAATAACAAAAACTTATTATTATGGCAATCTTAGATGCTATGATGCCGTTCACCGGTAAACTCGGTAATGTCATCTCTTACAAGCGCAACGGCAAGCACTGTTTGCGCACCGTACCACAAACAGTCCGGCAAACGGATAATACCCGCCGTGCTGCCAAAACATTCGGCGCAGCCAGCCGTAAAGGAGCACTTATCCGCAGCGCCTTTACGCCTGAATTAGACATCCACCCCGACCGGATGCTGGTAAACCGCCTGAACAGCTACATTGTAGCAGCCGGCAGAAATAACCACGCAGGCCTCAAAGGCTTCCGATTCAATGGTCACACCGGTCTCAGTAAGTTCTTCGGAAAACTGCCTGTGTTCTCCAATGACGGTAAGCTCCACATCCCCCCACAGCCTTTGACAACTTGTGAAGATGCAGTACGCATGGAGATAAAAGTGATCGCTTCCCGGATCGACTTCAGCACCCGTACCGTTTCTGGTACAGATACTGCCCGGATCAACATTGATCTGATCCGGCCCGTCCAACACTTCCACCAATTCGAAGGCGCAGACCTGTGGATAAACGTACCCGGCAAAGGCACCCTGGTAGTAGTGGTACAGATAAAGTTCTTTTGGGAAGATTTTGATATCCGCGACCGGAAGTTCGAAGTAGCAGATATCCTGACCGTTGTGGAAGACAAACCATTACTGGCACCCCTCACCAAAACAGCGCCCCGTAAGAAACTAACCCCAATGCCAGCGGAACCTACCTGCAACACCGCTCCCATTCAAAACGGACAGCCTCTCATCCAGCGGGAATAGCAAACCGCCATAATAGCGAGTTTTTGTTATAAATAATTCATTATCAGATAATATGGAACCCAAATCTACCCGGCAGGCCACTCCTCCGCCAGCCAATGCCATGGGCCACAGGCACCCGATCTTCACTTTTACTGCCTGCTATCACTAACACCCCGCCTCCGCATCACTTCCGCATCACCTCCGCATCAAGTCCACCTCATCTCCAAACATTATTGCAGGTTCCCTCGTAGTTGTCGCGTAGACGCTACATAGACGCTACATAGATACCTGCTTCAAACAAGCTTGTAATACCATCCTAATCCAATTAGAACTACACCTTATTGCTGTGTTCGTCAATTAACTGAAACAACCCATCCCATCTGTACCATAAAATAAAAAACCACCTCACAATCATCTGCAAGGTGGTTCAGTTTATTAATGGCAGAAGGAAAGTTACCAGCCGGGGTTTTGTTTGACACCAGATTTAGTAATCACATTTCTCGGAATGGGGAAAGTGTACCTGTCACTGTTAGGAGCGAGGGTATATGTTTTACCACCCAGTGTTTTCGTGAGCGTTTTGGCGAAGCGGGGATCATTATTGAGCCTGCGGAGATCGCTCCAGCGCGTCCCTCTTCTTACCAGCTCTTTCTCCCTTTCTTCAAGGATAATCCGGAGCGCTTCATCGGTAGTGTTAGCAGTTTTATTGATATAAGTACTTACGCCGTTAACAACTCTATACCGTGTACGGAGAAGGGTATTGAGATAGTGCATAGATCTGAGGACCTCTCCTTTCCGTGCAAGACACTCTGCGAAGTTGAGATACATTTCATCTGTAGCCACTCCGGCATAACAGTCTACATCAGAACGGCTGTAACTGCCTTTGAAATTGGCGATGCCATCCACCACCTGGAAGTAGATTATGGAACGCAGATCGTTCGGCTCATACCTTTGGTATAAGCTTTTCGCTATGCCAAAGTAATACACTGATCCCTGTTGGAAATAGTGCAGGCTACCCACTTCCACATTCAGTGCTATATATGGAAGGGTAGAGTCCAGCGTATTAAAATCAAGTAATGCAGGATATTTGGCAAGATAGAGATCCGCATACTTTTGTGCGCTGTCGTACACCTGCATGGATAAATATATCCGGGAAAGCAGGCCCCAGGCCGATCGCCGGGTAGGACGAAATATTTCTGCAGAATGCTCCGGCAGCAGCTGAACAGCAGCAGTTACATCTGCCAGAATCTGTTTGTAAGTATCCCCTACCGTAGCCCGCTGTACCGGTATGCTCAGATCATCGCTCGTTCTTACCGGAATCCCGAATTCATCGGAAAGATTGGCAGGATCGTAAGGATGCGCAAATGTGGAAGCCAGGCAATAATGAAAGTACCCCCTGTGATACAATGCTTCCCCTTTCAATTCCCTTACTGCCGCGCCGTCTCCTAATTTATTCAGTCCTGTGAGTATTACGTTTGTATGAAAGATGCCCGGATACATGGCAGACCAGTCGTAGTTTTCCTGATAGGGTACAATTTCAGTCCAGCTCATGGCATTTCCAAAATACGAGCGCTCGTAAGAGGTCCAGAAATCCCCGCTTAGTGTATCATGATCTGTGGCTACTTCTGCCAGATAACCGGTATTCATATACAGGTTATCCGGGTTATCCAGCATAGCCCTGAAGTCGGCAATTGTAGCCGGACTGGCGATAGCACTGTCAGATTTTGCATCCAGCCATTCTTTCATGCACCCTTGCAGGGCGGTAACTATCAGCAGTCCGGTTGCTATCACTATGTATCGGATGATTGTCCTCATGAGCTGTATTCAAAATATTATAATCTTACAATCGCGCTGAACGTGTAACTCTTCGATGCCGGGTAATTCAGGTTTTCAGGATCAAGCCCCTTCCCGTTGGCACGCCAGATAATTCCCAGGTTGGAAGCCATGGCTCTTAATGTGATCCCTGCAATATTGCGGTTGACCAACCGCTGTGGCAGTGTATATTCCAATACAACATCCTGCAGCCGGATGTTGTCTCCTTTTTCCACCAGAATATAAGACTGCCTGTAGAACAAATCCCTGAGCGCATTATTGCTGAGCGACTCTGACGGAATGCTTGTTATTCTTTCATCGCCCGGCTGCTGCCACCTGTTGGCGAAATCACTATGACCTGTCCAGTTATTCAACAGTTCATCGTAGTATATGGAAGGGCGCTGGAAATAATAATCCAGGTTATAGCGAATGTTAAAAGACAAGGCGATATCTTTCCATGCAACGCTATTCAGAAAATTTCCAAAGATCCGGGGCACCCTTGAGCCGACTTTTATCAGATCCTTCGGACGGGTATTCTTCCCTTTCATTACCTGGTCGTATGAAGCCAGTGTATCCGCCAGGTAGCCCTGCGGATCGCCATTTTGGGCATTCAGTCCTCCCCACCGGTATACATACATATCAAACAACGAGCTGCCAACAATGGGAGAAGTCCCTACCAGGTAAGTACCTGCATCTTCCAGCATACCCGGGCTCGTATATTCGTACCTGCTGGTTTTATTGGTATTGAAACTGAAGTTGAAAATGCTTCGCCAGTTAAACTGTGAAGTTTCGATAGGCACAGCATTGATCTGTACATCCACCCCTTTGCCTTTTACAGTCGCATAATTCCCCAGATAATTGGAGAACCCTTTGGTAATATCGTTGACGATGGGCCCGATCAGATCTTCCCCATTCTTCTGGTAATATTCGATTACACCACCTAAGCGGCGGTTCAGCAGCGAAAAATCCAGTCCTATGTTCCAGGTCTTCACCTTTTCCCAGGTAAGGTTGGGATTAGGCGGCCTGAGGATGATAGCATCCGGGATAGCCTGGTATGCATTCACGATATTGCGGTATGAGATAACGGGTAATGCAGACGCCGAATTCAGCAGATTACCATTCCAGCCATAAGTAAACCGGAGGTTCAGCTGATTCAGGGCCGGCGATTGCTGCATGAAGGGTTCCTTCAGGATGTTCCAGGCCATACCGGCAGACCATAAAGGCACTCTCCTGTCGTTTGCATTCACACCAAACAAATTCGCGGCATCCCATCTAATGCTGCCCGTGAGCGTATACCGCTGTGCGTATGCATATGAAAAGTTACCGTAGTAACTAAGAAACCTGTTTAAATAACTGGTAACCCCGCTGCCCGACAAAATCATGGCCATGGCGCCTGAAGGCCGTGTACGGTATGTACGTGTAAAATCTACCGGCGCATTCGTTGTGGTTTCTTCATTGTAACCATACAGGGTGGAAATATTACTTTCCGTTTTCGTTTCACTGATCTCCCCTCCTGCCAGCATATTCACCTGGTGCTGGTTCCACTGCTTTTCATAGTTTAGCTGTCCGCGTAAGTTAAAAGAGTTCTGTTTTATGTTCCGCATTACAAGCCTTGCACCCAAAGGATAAGGATAAACCATATTCCCGGTGATCTGGTCCTGGAAAGAAAAACGGTTGATATTATCCCGGGAATCGAATGAAGCGAGTGTGTACAGCAGATCTTCCCTGCTGTTCAGCTTATGAATCATCCCTTTTACATCTGCAGATAATCCTTTTACGATATTTATCCGGATGTTCGTACCCACCCGGAGGTTATCGCCCTTTGTTTTGATACTGACATTATCCAGTTCATCCAGCGGACGGTAATTCCAATCCAGTATTCCCGGTGCGCGCAGGGTATCGATATACTTCTTCCGGAGCCCGCGGGTAAAAGGGATTGGCAACGCATTTCCGGCCGCATCTGCCAATGCGGTATAAGGCGCCAGCCATTCTTCGCCGGAGGTTACAGGAAGCAGCTGGCGGTAGTTCAGCTCAGGCTGCCGGTCGGTAGTATTGGCATAATTGACAACGTACCCCACTTCAACAAACCTGCTGATCTTAAAAGAATTATTAATGTCGAATGTGAAACGCTCGCTGTTGGTATTGGCAACATCCAGCCGGCTACGGTCGTACCCTCCGGAGAAATAATAAGAAGAGCGGTCACTTCCGCCTTTATAACTGACATTGTATTGCTGGGTAAATGCAGGCCGGGTCATGTACCGCGATACATCATCCCATACAGAATGGTTACCCAGATCTGCAAGCGATGTTTCCAGTTCTGCACCCGTCATCTCACCGCGCCGCGCGGCCAGCATTAATTCAACAGCAGGAGAAGCCACCGGGAAGTAACTGCCGGAAGGATAGCTGTCGTCATAGCTATTGAAAAATCCGGTAGCGAAACGCCTTTTCTCAAAAGCAACGGCATCTGCAGAACTGATAACGGATAATTTATCCAGGTGTGGCCGCTCTGTTGCAGACAGGTATGCGGTAATGTTTAATTCAGGCTTAGCGTTGTATTTCCCTCTTTTGGTGGTGATGACAATAACGCCGTTTCCCGACCGGGCGCCCCAGATAGAAGCTGCTGCCGCATCTTTCAAAACCGTAATGGATTCTACATCATTAGGGTTCAGCCTTCGGATTATCTCTTCCGGATTATCACCTTCCTCATATGGGAATCCGTCAATAACGATCAGCGGGCTTCTTCCGGCGTTGATGGTACTTACGCCACGTATCATGTAGCTGGTCCTGGTAAAACCATGCATCTGGGGCATAACGTAGTTCAGTCCATTGGTTACGTACCTGATCCTGTCGAGTATGTTAACGGAAGGTGTACGGTTCAGGATTTTGCTGTCGAGTAAAACGAAACTCCCCGTTACCCGTTCTTTGGGGATATGCTGATAACCGGTAGATACAACTTCAACCGCCCTGATTTCACTGACAGCAGAATCCAGGACAACATGGAGGAAACTTTTACCGCCTGCTTTCACCTGGCGGGTGGCAAAGCCTAAAGATGAAAATACGAGTGCTTCATTACCCTGTATCCCGCTTAATACAAAACGGCCATCGTCATCCGTAATCGTACCTGCATTACCGTTTTTTGAAACTACAGTGGCGCCCTGCAACGGTGTGCCATCGCTGCTGACTACCATACCGGCCAGGGGTGTGATGCCAAGGCTATCCCGGGCAATCCCGGCCGGAGGTGTTTTGGCAGGTATTAACACGATGTAATCTTTCCCGATCCTCCATTGAACAGGCTGATGCTGGAACAGCATGCTCAGTACATCCGGCAGGGTTGCATTCTTAACATGCATGGTAACCGGTCTGGATTCCGGTTTGGCTTTGGTGCCATAGTAAAAAGTTTTCCCTGTTTGCTTTTCAATCATCCGGATAACTGTTTCCATAGGCTGTGCAGTAACCTGTAGCGTGATACGGCCTGTGTCCTGCAGGATATTTGCCCTTAGCGTAACGGGAGCCAGAAATATTAGCGTTAATACAAACAACCATCTGCTACAACAATGCGTATTGATGTAGATTTTATCCATGGGCGATTTCTTTAATTGCACACCGCTGTCGGTAACATTATTCATGAAACGGGGGAACGCGTTAAATTGGAGGGAAGGGAGATAATTGCAGGCGTAAACAGGGAGAAAAAATCCATGTCAATAATACTTTAATAAAGTAATGAAAACGACTGCCAATATATGTTATTAGTTTGTTAACGCGAATTCGTAAATTAGCAGTACATCCTGTTGAAAGCCGGAGGCAAAATATAAGTAAATAACTCTTTATTAATAAGTTATAATGATATCAACTATCAAATATTATGGATTTTAAATTTATCACCCACTGCGCCCTGTTTGCAGTGGCTTGTAATAGTTTTGAAGCATTAAAGTTTTAGACAAGCCATACATTAAGACATGAATTCCGTTGATCGCTGAAAATAAAAGACGACATACGATTTATCGTGTAGTGCGAAATCTTCCTTTTGCTTCTTTGTAATTTATATCTGCTTTCATAAATAAGCATGATGATCCTATTGCCCAAATAACGCATACATATGACACAGCAGCATGAGCACTTGCCAGCTAACCATGCCCCTGCGGCCTGGAAGCCGATCATAATCGAATCATTTGTTGCCATCCTATTGATTGTATTATTATACACTGGTATTTCCAAGCTAATCGACAGGCTCAGTTTTGAGATCAACCTTCAGCAACATTCCATATTCAGTGAACATGCGCGGCTTGTTTCCTATGCAGCTCCGGTGCTGGAAATTGTAATTGCCATTGCGCTCATATTCAACAAAACCCGGCAGGCAGGCCTCGCAGCATCTGCTGTATTAATGGCTTTTTTTACAGGATACGTAGTGTATATGATGATTACACTGCCCCATTTGCCATGTAGTTGTGGCGGAGCCGTAGCCTGGCTGAGCTGGCCGCAGCACATTGCATTCAATGCCCTGCTCACGGTAATAGCGGGCATCACATTCGCCCTTAACCGGAAGGTAAAAACAAGCTGAAAATAACTCGCTGATTGTTCCATAAGCAAGTTGATCCCTGACTTGCCACACAGACTGTATACTCGTTAACAATTTAAAAAGACAAAAATGACAAAGTTCAAATTCACAGCTATGGCTGTTGCTATCCTGACGATTGGTGCCACCTTTGCCCTCAATGCCAACGCACTTGGAAAACGTTCCGTTACCTCCTGTTTCAGAAATGTGGTACTTCAAAATGCCGCGGGTACTTATTTCTATACCCCGGACATTGCTGACCCGCGGGCTACTGTTGAAGCCGCCATCGTTACCAATGCCATCAAATACCTGGATGCCACCCCCTCCACCCTCACCACGCTGGGCAGCTTAAACAGTAACTTTTACAGTTGCATTAAGCTCACTGAAACTTTTGATTACCTCCCAAACGTCAGCCAATTCTCCATTAGTGGTGTTACTGCTAAATGGGTAGTGCATGAAATTCTGTACAAACCTACATGGAACTAATAGCGCACACCTCATCTGCGAAAGGGTTGTACACACAGCTCTTTCGCATTTTTTTACATCCTCGTCCGGCCTCAGATGGGTTCGTTCCGTTCAATCTGATGCAGTAAACTGTCTACCAGCGGCAACAGGCGGCTATTCCCGACAAATGCCTTATCCGTTAAAGGCTTTTCTCCGGCCTGCTGAATTACCATATTCTGCAGATACAATATCTTTCCATGCCGATCAATGAGGAAGTAGGCAGGTAAATTCCATACTCCCATCACCCCGCTGGCTCCATCAGAAAACTTATCGATAAAATGCATCCAGGGCGTTTTATCTTCTGCCACTGCTTTCTTCCACGCGGCTTCATTATCATCTACAGACAGACCTATGATATCAAAGCCCCTGCTCTTCATTTTCTCCCTTACTTCCATTAACTCCGGAACTGCCTCCCGGCAGGGCGTACACCAGCTGGCCCACACATCCACCAGCGTCAGCTTATGCTTTGCCAGCACATCATGCAGCGCCTGTGCCCCGCCTCCCGGATTTACAATCCCGAAATTAGGGACCACATTGCCTTTGGGGCCTTCTTTGTAAAATGCGGGAAAGTTCTCACGGCGGGCGATCTCTAAATTTACTTTCGAGCCAAACTGGCTCTTCTTTACAGCCGGGGTCATGTTGCTGTAGAAAGACTTTACAGTGTCTAACGGATATAAATTGATCAGCCGGGTAATAATAAAGGGAACAAAAGAAGAAGCAGGTTTAGATCTGATAAATGCAGTGATCTCCGTTACATCATTATCTTTTGCCGTTGCGAGGAGGCCCAGGTATTGCAGGTATTCATCATGAGCACCGGAGCCTGTCAGCTTAATTTCATCAAGGGCAGTTACATCACCAGCCAGCGCTATCACCGAGTTCTCCAGCCACAATGCTTTGCTTTTATGCACCGGGTTCAGTGAGGGGGCTACCTTCAGGTAATAGAAATCCGCGCCAAAAGGCATTCTGCCGGTGAACCTGAAATCTTCCCCTTTGGAAATGGCTTTGTGAACGGTATCCTCCCCGGCATTCGTCAAATACAACACAGCACCATCGGGCAGCCCGCTGAGGTGCCCCTTCAATACAAAACCTTTAGCAGCAGGAGCTTCCTGCGCATGCAATTGAATTATTAAACATAGTAACAGGGAAAAAATACCGATTCCGGCCGTAACTGAAATCTTCATATCCTATATCATTTTACCATACGCCTAAATACCTCACCGGCAACCTGTGAACAGTACACATTTCTATATAGATAAATGATAATATAAAAAGGGTGAATAAGATGTTCCTGAAACATCCCGGGGCTGTAAACTCACTTCATAACGGTCATTACCGCAACAATTCCCAGCACCCCAAAATCTTTCAGTTCATCCCGCATTACGCCTAAACTCCGGCTCATGTGCTTCTCCACCGCTTTTACGGATATGCCGAGCCGCTCTGCGATCTCTTTATAAGAAAGGTGATCTCTCCGGGAGAGGAGAAAAATTTCCCGGCTGCGTTCCGTTAACTTGTCGAGCGCGGCAGCAAATACCTTTTCCAGCTGCTGCAGATCGTAATTGATGTGAAGGGCCGTTACCTGTTCGGGCGGCATCTGGGCATGGTGCTGTTCGTGTAACAGTGAATTCCGTAACTCATTAAAGATCCGGTTACGGAGGGCATTATACAGATAGGAGCGGATGTTTTCGATATGGGAAAGCTCGGCCCGGCGGCGGTATAAATTGGCGAATACTTCCTGCAGCAGATCTTCTACGATGGCCTGAACCGGCACTTTCTTATAGGCAAACTGGTACATCGCACCCGCATGGCGCTGGTACAGCACCTCGAATGCCCGTGCATCGTTCCCGGCCAGCAACGTCACCAGTTCCTTATCAGACAGTGCGGTATATCCCATGATCTGGAGTAAAAATAGGAGAAAAAACAGGACGATCCCCATTTTTTGCCCAAAAGGGGTAGGGTAAGGATGCCCTGCCGTGTCTTATAGAAACACAAGCGCCCGAATGAACGATCAACAATTGTTGCAACTGCTGGATAAATACCTCCGCAACGAGTGCACACCGGAAGAAAAAATGCTTCTTGAAAGCTGGTACGAGCGGTACGAATCTCCCCTCGGAGATACTGCCCCCGACCCTGCTCCCCGGATCTCAGCGGTATACGACAGCATTGCTGCCCGCCTGCGGGAAGAAGGGGAAATGCCTGCATTGGAACCTGCTCCCGTCCGCCGCATGGCTCCCCGCTGGTGGAAGGCCGCAGCTGCTGCAGCGTTGATCCTTGCCGGCACCGCTGCATTCTGGTTCACCCGCCAGCCTGCCATGCTTGTGGCTACTGCCCCCGCCGGCAACAGCTCCTTCGTGGAACTCCCCGATGGCAGCCGCGTATGGCTCAACGTACGCAGCTCTCTCGAATATGCAGGAGACATGAGGAAAAACGGCCGCGAGGTATTCCTACGCGGCGAAGGCTATTTCGAAGTATCCCCCAACCAGAAGCAGCCGTTTATCATTCATACAAACGACCTGTCTGTCCAGGTACTGGGCACCTCCTTTAACCTGAAAGCCTACGACGAAGATGCCGCCCTCGAAACTACCCTCGTGGATGGTAAAATAGCCGTTGCCCTGCGTAACCAGCCTTCCCAGCGCCAGTTACTCTCCCCCGGCCAGAAGCTGCTCCTCACCAGGAAAGCCACACCGGGTGCACAGGGGCAGGACTGGGGCGCTTTCTATGCATTACTCGAAAACACAGCAAACACAATAAAAGATACTATCGTTAATGAATCACTATGGCGGAAAGGCCGCCTTCAGTTCAGGGACCAGTCGTTCACTGAACTGGCCAAAACCATGGAAAGGTGGTACGACAAGCGTATCATCATCCGGGATGCCAGCCTTAACGACAACCGTTTTTCAGGGGAATTTCGCAAAGAAGACATTACACGGGCCCTTAAAGCCCTGCAGCTCATCGCTAATTTCACGTACGACATGAGAGGAGACACCGTATTTATTCAGCAATAACGTCAACCATCAAATTACAGCTATGGAAGGATTCACACCAGTAAACACATCAGGCTAAACACTCTCCGGCCGCCATTCAATTAAAAAGGGATAGTGCTGGCACACTACCCCCTTATGCTAAACATGGAAAGAAACAACGATTCCGTGCGGGAAGCTTATTGTTTCAAATTGTCTAACACTCAATCCAAATTTATGAAAAAATCGCTGCGTTCAAAACCAGCATTACCCAAGCATTTCTTGCGAAAAACATTACTGTTTATGAAGCTATGCCTGATTCTCATGACCGTAACCGTTCTGCAATTGCAGGCCGCCGTGGGATATTCGCAAAACCGGTTCTCTATCGAAAGCCGGCAGATAGAACTTAAAAAGCTGCTGGAGTGGATTGAAACGAAAAGCACTTACCGATTTCTTTACAATATCAAAACCTTCCCCGCCGCGGAAAAGGTGGATGTCAAATTCGATAACGCCACCCTCCCCGCCATGCTCGACCGCGTGCTCCAGGGCCGTTCCCTTACTTATCGTATCCTTGAAGACGGGCTAGTAGTGATCTCTCCCGCCAAACAGGAAGAGAAAATTACCGTCAAAGGCAAGGTTACCTCGGCAGAACAAACCGAACTGATCGGTGTGAGCATCCAGCTCAAAGGCACCAGTCAGGGTACCTCTACCGACGAACGGGGTAACTTCTCTCTCTCCGTTCCACCCAAAGGCATACTCATCATCTCCTACATCGGTTACGAACCGGTAGAAGTGCCGGTTAACGGCCGCACCCAATTACCCACGATCGTACTCAAATCTTCCAGCTCAGGACTGAACGAAGTAGTGGTGCTCGGCTATGGCCAGAAGCAGGTACGCCAAAGCGTTACCGGTGCTATCAGCAGCATCCAGACCAAAGAGCTGAAGCAGAGCCCGGTAGCCAACCTCACCAATGCGCTCGCCGGCCGTCTTCCAGGTCTCATCACCACACAACGCAGCGGCCGCCCCGGCTCCGATTATTCGCAGCTCTTCATCAGAGGTATCAATACCACCGGTAACTCTAACCCGCTGGTGGTGATCGATGGTTTGCCACGTGGTAACGCCGATCTCGGTCAGCTCGATGCCAACGAGATAGAATCCGTGTCTATCCTGAAAGACGCATCTTCCACTGCCCTCTACGGTATCCAGGGTGCCAACGGCATCGTACTGGTGACCACCCGCCGTGGACAGGACGGGCCTCCCAATATCCAGATCAACCTGCAATCTGCCGTTCAGCAGCCCGTTGCCTTCCCCCGCTTCCTGGATTCCTACCGCTCCGGTAAACTCCAGAACGAAGCCGCGAAAAATGATGGCATGGCGCCCCGCTGGTCTGAACAGGAACTGGAATATTTCCGTACCGGCCTCAAACCCTACGATTATCCCAATACCGACTGGTACAACGAAATGGTGCGCGACTATTCGCCCCAAAAGACTGCCAACGTTAATATCAGCGGCGGATCGAAGTATGTACGGTATTTTGTTTCCGGATCATACATCCGCCAGGAACCACTGTACAAAAACGCCAGTCAGAACATCTACGGCGTTAAATACAAATACGACCGGTTCAACTTCCGCTCCAACATAGACATCACGCTCGACAAAAACACCGACCTGCAGGTAGACCTGGCCTCCCGCCTGGAAAACCGTACCAGTCCATCCCTGGACCGTGCCGGTGGAGAACTGTACTGGGTAGTGCTGTCGCAGATGACCAACAACCTTACTACCGTGCGCAACCCCAATGGCAGCATTGCCTCCGGGAACATGCGCGAGGATTTCTATAACCTGTACGGCATGCTTACCCAGAACGGTTACCTCGATGCCTACTGGCACAGTACCAATGGTTCTGTGGCACTGACCCGTAAGCTGGATTTCATCACCCCCGGCCTGAAAGTGAAAGGACTGTTCACCTTCGAGAACTTCGGTGATATCATTACCGCACTCGACCAGGAGTTTGATTCCTACCGCTACAAATCGAAGCCCGGTACGCACGATGGTGAGTATTTCCAGCACCGCACTGCTACCAGCCTGCAACGCTCCGGTGCAGCATCCGGCCAACGTTACTATTACTACGACCTGAAGCTGATGTACGACCGTGATTTCGGTAAGCATTCACTGGGCGGATTGTTCCTCTTTAACCGTAACCACCGTGCTATGGCAGGCGATCTGCCATATGTGTATGAAGGTTATGTGGGCAGGGCCACCTATAACTACGATAAAAAATACTACCTCGAATTCAACGCGGGTTATAACGGTTCCGAAAACTTCCCCACCGGTAAGCGCTTTGGCTTCTTCCCTGCTGCATCTGCCGCGTGGATGATCAGTAACGAAGATTTCATGCCGAAGAATACCGCGCTGAGCTTCCTGAAGCTCCGCTTCTCGCATGGCTATGTGGGTAACGATCAGATCGGCGGAGGCCGCTGGCTGTACATGTCTGATTACTCCCGTACCGACGGGTTCACTTTTGGCAACGTGGCTACCGGCACTGGTGGTTATTACGAAAGCAGGATCGGTAATACAGCCATTACCTGGGAGAAAGCTGCCAAAACCAATCTTGGTATAGAAACCGGATTCCTGAAAGACAGGATCAAGCTGAATGTGGACCTGTTCCGTGAACTGCGGTCAGACATTCTCACGCCTGCCGGAACCATCCCCTCCTACCTTGGTATCACCGCAGCCATCAACCGTAACCGCGGCCGTATCAGGAACCGTGGTATCGAAACCGACCTGCATATCAACCTGGATATTGACCGGGTAGGTGTGTTCGCCAAAATCAATTACCAGTACGTAAAAAACAAGATACTGGACATGGATGAACCCAAGCTGGAATACGCCCATCAGAGCAAAGCCGGTTACCCTATCGGTTATGAACTGGGGTATATATCCGAAGGCTTCTTCCAGTCGCAGGACGATATCAACAAACACGCGAAACAAACATTCGCTCCCCTTATCCCCGGTGATCTCAAGTACAAAGATTACGACGGTAACGGGGTGATCAATGAAGCCGACCGTGTGATGATGCCCATGATGAACGTACCTACCAGCTACTTCGGTGCCACGTTTGGTATTAACTACAAAGGGCTGGATGTGAGTGCCCTCTTCCAGGGTGCCCTCGGTGGCCGGCAGATCTATTCTGCACAGCTGACGTGGAACTACCGTGAAAGCTACCGCCCCTTCCACGAAGGCCGCTGGACGCCTGAGAACGCTGCCAACGCCACCTTCCCCGCACTGCACTATTCCGAAAGCAACATGGGTAATAACTTCATCAACTCCAGCTTCTGGGTACGTAATACCGATTACATTAAACTGAAAAATGTGGAGATCGGATACCGCCTGCCCAGAGACTGGACCAGCCGCGTGAAGATCAAGAATGCCCGTATTTATGTAAACGGTATGAACCTCATCAGCTGGGATAGCGTACGCGAGCTTGGCATCGATCCTGAATCCAACACGGGCGACCGCTGGGGCTGGCAGCCTTATCCTATCATGCGAGTATATAACGCAGGTATTACCATCAATCTCTAAACTGGCAACATGAAAATAACTAGCATAACAAAGCGATTCATCTGGCTGTTGCTGCCCTCTCTTTTTGCATGCAACAAGAATTTCCTGGACCGCAAACCCAGCGATAAGATTACCGAGGCAGAAGTGTTCAGGAATATCGAGAATGCTGAAAAGTTTGTAAACGTTATCTACCAAAGCCTCCCCGGCCTCTTCCAACCCGGAGGCGCCTGGATACTCGGCAGCGCTACAGACGAAACAAATCAGTCTATCGACGCTACCGCCACCTCTCCCGATGCCGGAAGCTTCAATACCAGTTCCATGAGCCCCATGGCATTTCCCATGCAGGGGCTGTGGGCGGAATACTATGGCAAGATTCGTTCCTGCAACACTTTCCTCGCCAACTACAACAACATCCCTAACGATCCCAACTATCCGCAACGTAAGGCGCGTATGCGTGGTGAAGTACTCCTGCTGCGCGGGTTCTACTACTTCCAGCTGGTGATCCGCTGGGGCGACGTTCCCCTGCTTACGCAGGTACAGAACCCGTTCGATAATCCTGAAGACATTTACTACAAACGTAACTCCATTCAGGAAGTGGTACAGGCCATCGTTAACGACCTGAACGAAGCGGCTACCCTGCTACCCGCAGGATATACAGACAGGCCCAATAACTGGGGCCGTGGCAGCAAAACCATTGCGCTTGCACTCAAGGGAAGATTGCTGCTGTACAATGCCAGCCCGCTCTTCAACCCCGGCAACGTTACCTCCCGCTGGGCACAGGCCGCCGAGGCCTGCCGTGCAGCATTGGATACTGCACTGAATAACGGTTACATCCTCAATCCACAATACAACGATGCATTCACCCAGTATTTCAGCCGCGAGGTAATCTGGAGCCGTCCTGCTCCGGGTGCTTACCGCGATGGTGGTATTGACCAGGAAATGAACCCGCGCGGAGCCAGCGGATACGGTAACATCACTCCCCTGCAGGAGCTGGTGGATGATTATGAAATGAAGAAAACCGGTCTACCCATCACCGATCCCGCTTCCGAATACAATCCGCAGCGCCCCTACGATGGCCGCGATCCGCGTTTCGCATTCACCATCCTCTACCCCGGTGCCATGTGGAAAGGCCGCCAGCTGGATCCCAATGGCGCTGATGCACCCCGGCCCGGACAGATCGTTTCCAACTACTGGCCCCGGAAATACCTCCTCGAAAACGTGAACCTCTTCAACCTCACCGGCGCTACCGACCGTAAGTGGGTACTGATCCGCCTCGCTGAATTGTACCTCAACTACGCCGAAGCACAGAACGAAGCCGGTGGTTCCGCTACGGAAGTAAATGCTGCCATCAACGCAGTTCGCGGAAGGGTGAACATGCCCGAATACCTGGGTGGTACGCAGGAGCAGACCCGCGCAAAGATCCGGAATGAAAGAAGGGTTGAACTGGCACTGGAAGGCCATCGCTTCTGGGACGTACGCCGCTGGAAAATCGCGGAAATCGTTGATAACAGGGATGTGCATGGCGTAAAGGTTATAGGCCAGGGTAACGTAACCTACGAATACCCCGTGGTGGAAAAGCGCACATTCAACAAGAACAAAGACCGTGATTACTGGCTGCCCATTCCTCAGAATGAAATAGATAAGGTAGCCGGCCGCAACGACCAGTTCAGGCAAAATCAGGGATGGTAAAACCAATCAAAACCGACAACTCACATGAAAAATATTGCATTCAGCCTCATGGCATTGCTGGCGTTGGTAACAATAGCCGGCTGCAAAAAAGATAAGGGCTTCGAGCATGATCCCAACGCCCCCGTTGTGATCGAGAAATTTACTCCGGCAACAGGTGGCGCAGGCGTGGAAGTACTCATCTACGGCACCAACTTCACGAAAGATACCACCGGTGTTTCCGTAACGGTAAACGGTGTACCCGCCTTCGTAGCCGGCGTAGTGGAAGACCGCATACTTATTACCATCCCGCCCAAAGCAGGAACCGGTAAGATTGAAGTGAACATCCGCGGCAATAAATCGTCCAGCACGCAGGAATTCGCCTATAAACCCTCCACGCTGGTAACTACCCTTGCCGGTAACAATAACGAAGGTTATATGGATGGTAAGGGCACAGAAGCTTCGTTCAGCATTGCTGCACGCTGTGGTATCGATATTGATGAAAACGGAAACATCTACGTGCCTGAAGCAGGCAACCGCCGTGTACGTAAGATTGCGCCTGACGGCACCGTCACTACTTTATCCGGCAATGGCAACAATGGCTACAAAGAAGGATCTGCCACTGAAGCCGAATTCTACATGCCCTTCGATGTGGTTTCTGCCGGCAGCGGAGTAGTATACGTATCCGACCCCGCCGCCTGGACCATCCGTAAAGTAACCGCTGACGGTACTACTTCCCTTGTTGGCTGGTTCGAAGCCTGGGGCCTCGGCATCGACCGGAGAAACGGAATGCTTTACTATTGTGATGCCCGTGCAGCAGGCAGCGTTTACCAGGTAGATCCTGCTACCGGTGCTTCCACAAAAATCATCACCGGCCTCAGCTATCCGTCTGACGTAGCGGTAGACAGTAAGGGAAATCTGTACGTGGTAGTAAACGGCAACCATACCATCCGCCAGTATCTGGCAGGCTCCTGGGCACCCGGTGTCACCATAGGTATCAGCGGCCAGAATGGTCTGGTAAACGGCCCTGCCGCTTCTGCCAAATTCGACCAGCCATGGGCAGTTGCAGTAGATGCTAACGACAACCTTTTCATTGCAGGTAATGGCAGCTGGGATGGTTCCTCTATCAACACCAATCAATGTATACGATTTGTAAATACCACCAGCTGGGAAGTTAGTACATTCACCGGTGGTAGTACGGCAGGCTTTGCAGACGGCACCGGATCGTCCGCCCTGTTTAGCGCGCCTACCGGTGTAACTGTTGGTGCAGATGGTGCAGTGTATGTTCTCGACAGAAGGAACAACCGTGTAAGAAAAGTAATCGCAGAATAAAATTAAGAATGCAACAGATTGTGAAACATTTACTGGCGGCCTGCATCTTTGCAGCCGCCAGCTTTACAGCCCGGGCACAGGCCCCCAGATATAAGTGGAATGAATTGCCGGTAAAGGGCCTGATGATGAGCGTACCTGCCAAACAGGATGTGGGTGTATTCTGCGATTTTGTGCGGAATGCATTGCCGAAAGAAGGCGTAAACACACTCGCCATCCGTATTGAAGGTATGTATCAATACAAAACACATCCCGAACTGGCAGAGAAGAATGCATTGTCGGAAAGCGACATGAAACAGATCGTGAAAGCCTGCAGGGATGCAAAGATCAGGTTCATTCCCATGATGAACCTCCTTGCCCATCAATCGGAAGGTTCCGACATCGGCCTGCTGCTGAAAGCTTATCCGCAATTCGATGAATCCCCGGATCTGAACCCTCCCAAACCATGGGTGAGTGGCGGCATGTTCGATTTCTACAGCAAGAGTCTTTGCCCCCGGCATCCCGATTTATTGAAAGTACTCTTCCCCATGATGGATGAGCTCGTGGAAGTGTGTGAAACCGATGCGCTGCATGTGGGCTTAGATGAAGTATGGATCATCGGGCACGACAAATGTCCCCGCTGCGGTGGCGGCGATAAGTCTGCCATCTTCGCTGAATATGTCAATAAGCTGAACACCCATCTTCAGTCGAAAGGCGTGGAAATGTGGATGTGGAGCGACCGGCTCATTGATGGTAAAACCACTAACCTGCTCGCATGGCAGGCCAGCATGAACGATACCCACCGTGCCATCGATCAAATCTCCAAAGACATTGTGATTTGCGACTGGAAGTATGAAAGCGCCCCTCCTACGCCGGGCTACCTGGCACTGAAAGGGTTCAACGTATTGGCAAGCCCCTGTTCCAAAACCGATGTTGCCATCGATCAGCTCAACCAGGTACTGAATATCCGGAAAGATGGTACCCGCGCAGAATGGGCACAGCCATTAGGAGAACGGATGAAAGGCGTATTCGAAACGATGTGGTTCAATTCAAAAGAATTCATCGACGCTTATTACGGCCGTGGCGAATACCGCCAGCTGGCGAAAGATAATGTGGAAACATTCAAAGCACTCTTCAAAGCAGTCCGCGAAGCAGAGAAGAAAAAATAAACTGTCCTGTTCCTAAATCCCTAACCAAAGAAAGGGCTGTCTCATCACCATGAGATGGCCCTTTTCATTTCCCAGAACCGGGGCTTCCCCCTAATTTTCATCACTAGGTAGCACTACCTATAGGCAAAAATTTTCCGCACTATACCTTTGCGTCTATCAAAATTAACCCCAGATGAAAAGTATAATTAGCGTATTCCTGCCAGCCTTAATGCTGTTGGCAGCATGTAAAAAAGACCGGGATATACCGAAAGATCCCGGAACGGAAATACCAAAGGAAATCCCCAATAAACCGGAAGCAAAACCGGTGGGAGAACCTGTCGGCCCGTTGATCATTACAAACGTTACGCCCGCCGGAGCAACGATTGTTTCGGAAGACGGCTCATTCAAAGTGAGGATACCTGTAGGTGCGGTTACCGAAGCCATCGACATCGAACTGCAGGAAGTGAGGAATACCGCGCAGGGTGGCGTAGGCAGAAGCTTTCAGCTGTCACCCCACGGTAAGATCTTCGCCAAACCCGTTACCCTGGAGTTTTCCTGGGCGGGTCACGAAAACCAGGTAAACATCCCCGAAGCATTGGGCGTTGCCTGGCAGGACGAAAAAGATTTCTGGCGCCTTACAAAAGCGCCTGTCATCAATAAAGAGCAGAAAACGGTTTCCATCCAGACCGATCATTTCTCCAACTGGGCCCTGCTGCAATGGTTACAATTGAGTCCTGCTGCCACTACCGTGAGAACCGGCGGAACGGCCAACCTTACCGTGCTGAGCTACATCCCGCTCGGCGGCGACGATCTGCTGTCGCCACTCGTACCTGCAGACGGGCAGGACGTAACGCTGGGAGAAGGCCGTCCGCTCCCGGGAGTATTTATCAAATCCTGGGCGGCAGGCGGCGTTGGAACGGTTAAAGGAAATGGAGGACAGGCCGTATATACCGCTCCTGCCACCGTGGCCAAACCGGAGATCGCCAATGTAACGGCCACGCTGAAAGACAGCAAGCACCAGCTGATGGTAGTAAGCACCATTACCGTGGTTCCTGAAGGGATCACCTTTAAACTGGACGGCGGTGAATGGGTAACCTTCCCCGCACACTCCGGAGCAAACGAAGAAGGCTTCGAAATGTCTGGCCATAAAGACGGGCGGTTCATCGCCATTCAATGGCCCACGGGAACCGGTGGCATGCCCTGGGACCGCGATCAGAAGGTAGCTGTTGTATATGCTGATAGTCACAGCAGAAAGAACTACGCCAGCATCTATTACGATAAAGCCCTCGGGTACTATGTTCCCGCAGGCGGCTTCCTGCAGGTATCGGAACTGGGCGCCAAAGGCGAATATGTCAGCGGAAGCTTCAGTATGTCCGGCGGTGGCATCTTCATCACCGATGATCAGGATCCGATCGGCAAAGGAAGCATCCAGGGATACTTTTCTTTAAAACATGATCTGTAAGAATATTCATCCACTCCCCAAACATCATCCATCCCCAAACATCCATATAACCCCAAAATATTTTTTACCCCCTTATCATCCAGGTAGCCCCGGAAATCCATGTAACCTAACCCCTTAACATCCATTGAAGACCAGTTAAATGGTCGTCAGGCCCCAAACTTTACCAGCCCGTTTTGCACTTCTCGCAGAACGGGCTTTTTATGCCTATTTTAGTCCCGCCGGTAACAAATTCAGACTACCACCCGTTTTAAACCTAAACCCTGCAGATGAAGCTTTTTTACTTTTGCCTTTTCTCCGTTATCCTGCTGGCCTCCTGCAAGAAAGACAAGGACGAGCCGCCGGAAGCATTTCGCGGTAAGTATTACGGGGAATTCTATGTAGATAAAGGCGGTATCTCTTATAACCTCTCCAATGTGAGTTTCCGGTTCGAGGGCTACCGGTACGATTTCGGTGTGTCTGAAATAGTGGATTATCCGGAATACTCTCACCTCGGCAAAGAGTTTTTCCTCACAGCACCGGATAAGATCACTTTTAAGCTGTTGCTCCCTACTGCCCAGCAGCTCAAGCGCGAATATGTCTATACCATTAAGCCCGATTCGCTGATACTGATCAATACGATCAGCCCTACCGAACGGGAAATATTCCGGCTGAAGCGGGCGAGATAGTCTCCAAACTTCATGAAAATGTGTGCAAAGCTCCGTCTGACGGGGCTTTACTTTTTTTTCCCTATTTTTACCCATTAGCCAACCAGTTACAACATGAGGATACCATCTTTTACCCGAAACCTGATAATAGCAGTGAGTATGACTACAGGAACCGCCACTCTGGCGCAGGCGCCCGCAGAAACCAATCCGTTGATGCAGGCCTACAACACATCCTTTAAAGTGCCGCCATTTGCGGAAATAAAGGCGGAACATTTTATGCCCGCTTTCGAAGAAGGCATTAAGCAGCAACAGCAACGCATCGGCGCCATCACCATGCAGCGCAGTGTGCCCGGGTTTGAAAATACAATAGCAGCACTCGAAAAAAGCGGCGAGCTGCTCCGTAATGTAAGCACCGTATTCTTCAATCTTACCTCCGCCAATACCAACCCCGACCTGGAAGGCATCTCCCGCCAGATCGCTCCTAAAATGGCGCAGAACAGCGACGATATCTACCTCAACCCCACGCTTTTCAACCGCGTAAAATCCGTATATGAAAAGCGCGCAACGCTCAAACTGACGCCGGAGCAACAGCGCCTCCTCGAAAAGACCTATAAAGCTTTTGTTCGCAGCGGCGCTAACCTCGATGCAGCCAAACAATCCCGCATGCGCGAGATCAACAAAGAACTGTCGCTCCTCACCGTAAAGTTCGGCCAGCACCTCCTTGCAGAAACCAACCAGTTCGAACTGATCGTAGATAACGAGGCCGCCCTCGCAGGGCTTCCTAATTCTGTTAAAAACGCCGCTGCCATCAGTGCGAAGGAAGCAGGTAAAGAAGGGAAATGGCGCTTCACGCTGCACAATTCAAGTGTGATGCCTTTCCTCCAGTATTCCGCCAACCGCCCCCTTCGCGAGAAAATGTACAAAGCATACATCAACCGTTGTAACAATAACGACGAGCGCGATAACAAAGAGATCGTGGCACAGCTGGCCACCCTCCGTGCAGAAAAAGCCGGTATGCTCGGTTTTGCTTCCCATGCAGATTTTGTATTGGAAGAAAACATGGCCAAAACACCCGCACAGGCTAACGAACTGCTGAACCGCCTCTGGAACGCAGCACTGCCCGTAGCGCAGAACGAAGCCGCAGAAATGCAGAAAGTAATGGACCGGGAAGGGAAAGGTGAAAAACTCGAAGCGTGGGACTGGTCATATTATGCTGATAAAGTACGCAAGGAAAAATATAACTACGACGCGGAAGAACTGCGCCCCTACTTCCAGCTGGAGAACGTTCGCGAAGGGATCTTCGCCGTTGCCAAAAAACTCTATGGCATCACTTTCTCACCCCTGAAAGATATTCCTGTTTACCAGGAAGACGTAGTGGCTTATGAAGTGAAAGAAGCTAATGGACAGCACATTGGTGTAATATTCATGGATTTCTTCCCGCGCGGCTCCAAGCGGGGCGGTGCGTGGATGACCTCCTACCGCAAACAGGCTGTTGAAAAAGGAAAACGCATTGCCCCGGTTGTTTCTATCGTGTGCAATTTCACCAAACCCACCGCCGACCAGCCCGCATTGCTCACGCCCGATGAAGTGGAAACCTTCTTCCACGAATTCGGTCACGCCCTGCACGGCCTGCTGTCGAACGTACAATACGAAAGCCTGAGCGGTACATCCGTACCCCGCGATTTCGTAGAGCTGCCTTCGCAGATCATGGAACATTGGGCATTTGAACCGGAAGTGCTGAAGATGTACGCCAAACATTACAAAACCGGCGAACAACTGCCCCAGGCGCTTGTAAAGAAAATGGACGACGCTTCTAAATTCAACCAGGGCTTCGTGACAGTAGAATACCTCGCCGCTTCCCTGCTGGATATGCAATACCATACACTGGCCCCGGGCGCTAAAGTAGACCCGCTGAACTTCGAAAAGCAGCAGATGGATAAACTGGGTCTCATCCCCCAGATTGCTCCGCGCTACCGCAGCACCTATTTCCAGCATATTTTCGCCGGCGGATACTCTGCCGGGTACTATAGCTACATCTGGTCTGAAGTACTCGACAGCGATGCTTTCGCAGCGTTCAAGGAAACCGGTAATATTTTCGACCCTGCCACGGCAGCATCGTTCCGCAAAAATGTACTGGAAAAAGGAGGTACCGCCGAGCCGATGGACCTTTACAAAGCCTTCCGTATGCGCGCACCGGAAGTGAAGTTCCTCCTCAAAAACAGGGGACTGGAGAATTAGCATTTATACCGATAAAACATAGCAAAGGCCGGGATTTCCGGCCTTTGCCGTTTAACCCGGCCAGTTAGGCGTTATCTGTTCTTTTTGCTACATTTGCCATGACACAGACAAAAACCCTCCTGGATGAAGCAAAATATTAGCTGCCTTTTGATTGATGATGACCGAGATGATCAGGAGATCTTTAAACTCGCCTTACAGGATGTAAACGAAAACGTGCTTTTCCGCGCTGCAGATGATGGTGTGGAAGGCCTCGCCCTCTTACAATCCGAAGAGCAATTCCGACCCAATTTCATTTTCCTTGACCTGAATATGCCCCGGATGACGGGTAAAGATTGCCTCGCAGCTATCAGGCAGCACCCCACCCTTTCCGGCATTCCCGTAGTTATCTACTCCACTTCTTCCGACCCTAAAGACATACAGGATACCCAGGCCCTCGGCGCAACGGACTATGTAGTGAAGCAATACAGCATCACTTCCCTGAAGGAAATTCTCCGCCGGTTCTTTAATTAAGCTTTTTCCATATACGCATCCTTTCCGGTAGTTGCCGGTAGCGTGGTGCAATAGGTGAATACCGCAGGCTTTCTTTCACGCCCAGTGCAAGGAAACCTCCTGTTTCCAGGCTGTCATCGAATAACTGAAGCGCTTTGTTCTGCAGGTGCCGGTCAAAATAGATCAGCACATTACGGCAAAGGATAAGCTGAAATTCGTTGAACGACCTGTCTGTAGCCAGGTTGTGGGGGGATATGACCATCCGGCGTACAAGATCGGCCCCAAACTTCGCAAAGTCGTACTTCGCCGTGTAATACTGGCTGAAGTCCTGTGTTCCTCCCGATTTAATATAATTCTCCGAATACTGTTTCATAAACCGCAGCGGGAAAATACCGCTCCGGAGGCTTTCCAGTACCGTGGGGTTAATATCTGTTGCGTACAGGAGCGACCGGTCCAGCAGTCCCGCTTCCTTCAGCAGGATGGCCATGCTGTACACCTCTTCCCCGGTGGAACAGCCCGCATGCCATATGCGGATCAGCGGAGCCTGTGCAATGGCAGGCAGCACATCTTTCCGGAGCAACTGGTAAAAGCCCGGATCGCGGAACATTTCTGTCACATTCACCGTTACCTCTTCCACGAAATGGCGGAAATACGTTTCGT
The DNA here is from genome assembly GCF_003149455.1 of Chitinophaga deserti. Lineage (GTDB taxonomy): Bacteria > Bacteroidota > Bacteroidia > Chitinophagales > Chitinophagaceae > Chitinophaga > Chitinophaga deserti. The sequence goes on along the minus strand of NZ_QFFK01000009.1, from coordinate 213,310 downwards.
CTTCCAGCACCTTCAGCCGGAACGCTTCCAGGCTCCCGAAGCGGTCGAGCGCCACCAGCCGCCCTATGCGCCTCCTAAGCGAAGGGCGCGCATAATTGATGAAATTATACCCGTGTAACTCGAATACATCGTTGAGGAACCCGTCCAGCCACTCGTCATTCATGTCCGCATGCTGCATAACACTGCTTTACTTACCTGCATCGTATAACCAAACGCGCAGGAGGGATAACAATTGATCAATATCCACCGGTTTACTGATATAATCTGATGCTCCGGCGGCAATACATTTCTCACGGTCGCCTTTCATGGCTTTGGCCGTCACCGCAATCACGGGTAAGTGCTTTGTAGCAGGGTCTGCCTTGATCCTGCGGGTTGACTCGTATCCGTCCATTTCAGGCATCATCATATCCATCAGTACGATATCAATTTCCTTATGCTGCGCCAGCTGCTGCAGCGCTTCGCTGCCATCGGTAGCAGAAATCACTTTCATACCAAAGCTTTCGAGTGCGCGGGTAAGAGAGAAAATGTTGCGCACATCATCATCGGCCAGCAGGATGTTCTTGCCACGCAGCACTTCCGCCAGGCGTCCAAGCCCGTTGCCCGGCCGCTCAACTTCCTTCTTCTCCCCTTCCACCAGGTGCAGGAACAGCGATACCTCATCCATTATACGCTGATAGGAATTGGCCACTTTTACCACTACCGAATCCGCATAACTCCTGATCTTCGATTCTTCTTCACGGCTGAGGTTCTTACCGGTAAATACGATGATGGGCACATTCTCCAGTCCCGGCTTCTGCTTCACACTCTCCAGCGTTTCGTAAGACTTAGCATGCGATACGCCCATATCGAGGATAACGCAGTTCACTTCCTTCTTCTGCAGCGATTCCAGACTCCCGTGAATGGTATCCCGGATCTCTGTATTTACTTTATAGTTTTCAAGGTAATAAGCCAGCGCTTTGGCATGCTGCAGGTTCTCCTCCACAATCAAAACCTTACGCGGATTCTTGTGGAGCATGAATTCTATCTTCCGGAAGATGTCATCCATCTTCTCTATGGTGAGTGGTTTATCAATGAAATCTACCGCACCTTTGGAAAGGCTCTTAAACTTACCCTGGAAAGACGACATGAAATGAACAGGAATATGGCGCACTGCCGCACTGTTTTTGAGGTCTTCCATTACTTCCCAGCCATCTTTAATAGGCAGCTGAATATCCAGCAGGATGCCGGCCGGAATATATTGTTCTGCCAGTCCCAGCGCTTCATCGCCACGTACCGTTACGATGCCTTTGTAACCTTTGCTGCGGGTAAATTCCAGCAGCGAGCGTGCGAAGTTGAGATCGTCTTCCACGATGAGGATAGACGTGTCTCCGGGAACAATACCCGCCCTGTCGTCTTCCACTGTACCAACAGGAATAGCGTCACTAACGAACCGCTGGCGGTATACACTTCTTTCTTTTGCAGGCATCAGTTCTGAGGCCGACATCTTTTCTACCTGCCCGATCCCTGAAGCAACCGGCAACAGTACAGTGAATTCACTGCCTTTCCCCTGTTCACTGTTTACCCTTATTTCACCACCCAGGAGCCGCGCCAGCTCCCTGCTTATGGAGAGGCCAAGGCCCGTACCGCCAAAGCGGCGGCGGGTAGAGCCGTCTTCCTGCTGGAAGGCTTCGAATACAACTTCGAGTTTATCCGGAGATATACCGATACCGGTATCCCGCACGCTGAATGCTATGGTATTAGCATAGTCATCCGGCCGGTAAGCGCGAAGCGTAACGGTTCCTTCATTGGTAAATTTAATAGCGTTGCTGAGGAGGTTCCGGAGGATCTGATCCAGACGCTGCCTGTCTGTTTCGAACACGCCCTGCACATTTTCCGCAACCTCAGTTTCGAAAGTTACACCCTTCTCCCGTGCAAGCGGTTCAAAGAGGCCCCTCATATCTCTTACCACTTCTTCCACACCGGCTTCTGTATACACCAGATCCATTTTCCCTGCTTCTATCTTGGAAAGGTCGAGGATTTCGTCGATCAGCATTAGTAACCCTTTCCCAGAGTTCTGGATCACACGGGCGTATTCAATCTGTTCTTCGGAAAGGTTCCGCTCATTGTTCTCCACCATCAGCCGCGACAGCAGGAGTATCGAGTTCAACGGTGTACGCAGCTCGTGCGACATGTTCGCCAGGAACTCCGATTTGTATTTCGTGCTTTGTGCGAGTTCTTCCGCCTTCCGCTGAATTTCGCGGTTACTATCCTTTACAATGCGGTTGGTTTCCTCCAGCAGCCGTGCCCTTTCCTCCAGTTCGGAATTCACATCCACCAGTTCTTCCTGCTGAGCACGAAGCTCTTCTTCCGACGCCTGCAATTTCTCAGTTTGAGCTTCCAGTTCACTGTTGGCATTTTCCAGTTCATTATGTTGCGCCTGTAATTCTTCAGCCTGGCTTTGCGTTTCTTCCAGCAGTTCCTGCAGACGCTTACGGTTGTCGAGGATATGGATAACGGTGCCGATGTTCAGCACTGCCGATTCAAGGAATGCCTTTTCGTTTTTATTGAAATTGCGGAGAGAAGATAACTCCAGTACCCCCATCACCTTCCGTTCGTGATACAACGGTACTGCAATAATGGATTTCGGCTGAATGGCACCGCAGCTAACCTGCATACGGAGCAGCCCTTCCGGAACATCTTCCAGCACAATGGTTTTACGGCTTGCCACACATTGGCCGGCAAGCCCTTCACCGAATGCGAGCACTTCTTCCAGCTGTTCTTTTTCCGCCGCATACCTGCCATATAACCGCAGGCGCGTTCCTTCTTCCATAATATATACCGCGCCGGCGCTGCCATTGGTATAAGGCACTACAAAATCCAGCACGCGCTGCGCCAGTTCTTCCAGCTCATATTCGCCGATCATACTGTCGTTAAGCGCTGCCACACCGGTTTGCAGCCATTCGCGTTCAGACAGGTCGGTGAACGACTTTTCGAGGGAAGCCGCCATCCGGTTCAGGGAAACCGTTAGTTGCCCCAGCCCGTCGTCCACATCATCCGTAATACGGGCAGTATAATCACCATCAGAAATGCTGGCCGCCACTTCCTGCGTCATCCGGATCCGGTTGGTGATCTCTAAATCCTTTTTCTCCAGCACCTGCTGCAATGCGGTACGCTGTTTATAATCATTATTGACCCTCATGAATGAGACGATGGTTATAATGATAGCTATAAAAGAAGCGATCAGCACAAAGATGGGTGTAGTATTGGCAAAGGCGGTCATCTGGCTGGTACGCTCCATCAGCAGTTTTTGCTCCGACGTTTTCATTTCAGTTATGATCATACGTGCCAGATCCATCTGCTCCCTTCCCCGTTCAATATCTTCGGGCATGATCTCCAGCCCCTTTTTCTTCTTAAGAATGTTATTGTTCAGTACAGCCAGCCGTGCGCGTACTGCTTTCGTCAGCTCTTCTGAAGATGCCTGCTGCCGGGGATTGTCTGCCGTCATTTCCTTGGTAATCCGGATATGCCGCATAATGCTGTCTTCCGAACTCTGGTATGGTGTCAGAAAGTCTGTATCGCCTGTGATAATATATCCCCGCTGCGAAGTTTCCGCATCTTTCAGATTGGAAATAACTTCGTCGAGATGGCGGATTACCTGGTTGGTATGCTCCACCCATTCCGCACTGGAAATGAGGTTACGGATGCTGATGATAGAAGCACCCGAGCCAACGATCAGCAGAAAAAGAGAAAAGCCAAAACCAATAATGAGGTTCCGTTGGAAATTAGATTTCATGTATCGCTGTCTTGTAATTGATTCTCGTGTTGATGTTGAAATACAGGAAGCACCAGGGTGAAGATGGTACCCTCCCCTTCCTTACTGCTGGCCGTTACCAGGCCACCGTGTGTGTCCACGATCTTTTTAACAATGGCCAGGCCAATACCTGTCCCTTCAAATTCGTTGTGCCCATGCAGCCGCTGGAAGATGACGAATATTTTATCGAGGTACTTTTCGTCGAACCCGATCCCGTTGTCGCTTACCGTAATACGGCAGTATGCCCCTTCGGGATTCCCGCCTCCGGCTACAGCCAGATCCACTGTCCGCTCTGCACTGATAGTGATTTCAGGAGCAACACCCTTGCGGGAAAACTTTACAGCGTTGCTGAGGATATTCTGGAACACCTGGCGCATCTGGGAAGGTATGGCATGCAGGGTGGGCACATCCGCCATATGAATAACAGCGCCCTTTTCCCGGATGAGTAATTCCATATCGTCCAGTATATCGCGGAATATGATGTTAACGTCAGTTTCCCGGAATTGGCCGCCGATGGAGATCCGGGAGTATTCCAGCACATCGGTGATCAGGTTGTTCATCCGTGCGGCAGATGAAACGATCTTATTGAGGTAGTATTCTGCTTCGGGCAGTTCCGGTCCAAACTTACTGCTGATGAGGTTGCTGAACACCTGTATCTTCCGCAGCGGCTCTTTAAGGTCGTGCGAAGCCACGTAGGCAAACTGCTGTAGTTCATGATTACTGTATTCCAGCTCACGGTTAACCTGCCATAGCTCCCGCGTTCTTTCCTCCACCCGGTTCTCCAGCACCTGGTTCATCATTTTCTGCTCATGGATATCCGTAAAGATGCAGACCCACTTGGCAATGCCACCTTCCTTCCATACGGGAGTGAGGCTTAGGAGATGATACCTGAAATCGCCATCGAGGATAGGTTTGATACTTACTTCGAATACCTGCTGTGTGTTACGAGCAATGGCAATACGGATGCATTCGGCCACAGAAAGCGCCCCTTCCTGTGTGGCAGGGAGTATCTGCAGGTTTGCTGCGTATTTATGCCAGTAACTGTTAACGAATTCTATATCTCCTTTCGCGTTCAGGGTAAACGCAATCTGCTGTATGGATTCGAGGATAGACCGCAGCTCATCCAGGCTGTGCGAAAGAGCTTCCTGTGCAAGCTTGCGCTCCGCCACTTCCTGCCGCAATGCTTCCTGTGCAGCCTGCAGCTCGGTAGTTTGCTGATGGAGCCGATAGAAAGTACTCACCTTCAGCAGGAGTATTTCCGGGTCTACTGGCTTGGTGATGTAATCCAGTCCGCCCGACGAATAGCCGCGGGTGATAAAACGCTTTTCCACGCTAACGGCAGACAGGAATATAATGGGAATGTCTTTCGACTTGCTGTAGCCTGTGATCGCTTCCGCTACTTCAAAACCGTCCATATCCGGCATCTGTACATCCAGGATGATCAGAAAATAGGTATTCTTCAAAATCTTCCTTAATGCCTCCTCCCCCGAAGAGGCCGTATCCACTTTGAAATGGTTCAGTTCCAGAAGTTGCTGCAGGGAATAGAGATTTTCAGGCCTGTCATCAACGATTAATATCATAATAATCTCATAAACAGGGGTAAAATATGGCTTTTTCAATCAACGGAACTGTAGATTCTTTTCCACACTCAATTATTTGATTTTCAAACCAATATAGCCACTGAGCCATGGCATGATTTTTAGGTAAAAATAAAAAAGGGAACAGCGCCTATCACAACGCTGTTCCCGGCCTTAATGCCACTCATTGATTCGTATCACTTCTTTAATGTAACGGCAGCGCCGTTCCTGATCTCGTCGTTGGCCTTTTCCACAAGCATATCACCTTCGCTGAGGTTTCCGAATATTTCAGTTTTGCCATCGGCTTCACGCCCTTTCTTTACATCCACCCATTCTGATTTCCCACTGTTCACGCGGATAACAAACACCTTCTCCGTGGAGCTTACCACGGCTGTGGATGGTACTACAAACACGCTGTCTGCAGTGGATAGCGGAATATGTACTTCCGTAACCATTCCGGGAAGGAGCAATTTATTCGCATTGTCTACATCCATTTCCACGCGTTGCGAGCGCAGGCGCGAATCCAGTGCTCCGGCGAGGCGGTTGATGACTGCTGTAAACTCACGGCCACCAAGGGAGCGTACCACAAATTTCACCTCGCTGTTCGCCTTCAGGTAAGGGGTATACGCTTCCGGAACGGAAACTACGAGGCGGAGCTTCTTCTGTTCCTGAAGGGTAAACAGGGGCTGCTCAGAGCCTTTGCCTGAAGGACCTACGTAAGCGCCTGCACTTACATTACGTGCAGAGATAACGCCGCCGAAGGGAGCGCGGATCTCAAGGTAATTGCGCTGGTCGGAGATTTCACGATAGGCGGCTTTCGCTGATTCCTTCTGCGCAAAATCGCTTTGCTGCTTCGCGAATGCCATATCCAGATCGTTCTGGGAAACAGTACCCGGCGTGAGGCTCGTTTGGTATAAGCGGTCGTAATTAGCTTTGCTGGCGAGGTAAACTGCCTCCTGCGAACGCAGGCGCGATTCCGCACCGGCCAGGGCCGAGCCCAGCTCAGGGGCTTCCATGGTAGCCAGCACCTGCCCTGCCTGCACAGTGGAACCTACATCCACATTCAGCCGGCGTACAAAACTACTCACCTTCGCGTAGAGGTCTACCTGCTGGAATGCCTGCAGCTCTCCCGGCGTTCTCAGGGAAGCGGAGAAAATTTCTTTCCCCAGCGGAAACGCAGTAACAGCCGTGGCCGTTTCCGCTTTTACATTTTCCGGTTTGCTTTGTGAAACACCGCAACCGGCCAGCCATACAGCTGCTGCAAGGGCAAGGCCCGATGTTTTATTGATTGTGATCATACAGGGAAGGTATATAGTGTTTACTTTCTTTGTTTTCAGGATTGAGGGAAACGCTTTGATTGGATGCTTTCTTCATTACCCAGCCGAATACCAGCGGGAGGATCACCAGGGCAGCTATCGTGGAGGCTATCAGCCCCCCTATCACTGCACGGCCCAGCGGCGAAACCTGGTCGCCCCCTTCGCCATGCCCGATAGCCATGGGTATCATACCCACCACCATCGCCAGGCTCGTCATAAGGATCGGGCGGAGGCGCAACGCTGCCGCTTCTTTTGCAGAAGCGATCGCATCGCCGTTATGCTTACGCAAATGCTCTGCATTCGTGATCAGCAGCACCGCGTTGGAGATGGATACACCTACAGACATGATGATGCCCATGTAGGATTGCAGGTTCAGCGTGCTGCCTGTTATGCGCAGCAGTACCAGCGACCCCAGGATTACGGCGGGCACCGTTGTCAGCACTACGAATGATACGCGGAACGACTGGAAGTTAGCCGTGAGCATAAGGAAGATCACAAGGATCGCCACTATGAGGCCGCTTTGCAGGCTGCTCAGCGTTTCCGTAAGGGTGGTGCTAAGCCCCACCGGCTCCATGGTAAGCCCGCGGGGAAGTTCGCCCAGCGAAGCAATCGCCGCTTTCACATCTTCACTCGCCGTTCCAAGGTCAGTATCATACAGGTTCGCCGTTACGGAAATCATGGGCATGGCGCCGAGGTTATCATTTTCTCCGTATGTGGTGCCGGGCGTGATGGTAGCCACATCCCCCAGTACAGGGCGCGAGGCATTCTTCATCAGCGGTATCTCGGCAATCTCATCTATGCTGTTCATCTTGTTCTCCGGTATCTGCACCTGCACGCTGTAACTGAGGCCTGCCTTTTCATCTACCCACACATTCTTTTCCGTTAACCGGCTGGAAGAAGTGGAGGCGATGAGCGAACGTGTTACATCAGTCATATCCCCACCCAGCTGTGCCAGTCGCGTACGGTCTACCTCAATATTGATCGAAGGGTATTTGGTAGACTGCTGCAGCTGCACATCCCGCATGTAATGGATGGCTTTCAGCTTATCGATAATCTTGTTCGCATATTCTTCATTGAGCTTTTTATTCCTGCCTGAGATGCGCACTTCCACCGGAGTGGGCGATCCCTGGCTAAGGATTTTATCGGTAAGTTCGATTGGTTCGAACGATAGCGTCATATCCGGTACTTTATCTTTCAGGCCTGCACGCAACTGTTCTTTCAGTTCCTCCAGTTCAAAATGTTTATCCTTATTCAGGCTCACCTGCAGCACGGCTTCATGCGGCCCGGCCATGAACAGGTAGATAGGGCTCACGGAAAATAAAGCAGGGTGCTGTCCTACATAGGCCGATGTAATGCTTATATTTTCCTTACCGATAATTTCTTCAATCGTACGGATGGCGCGGAGTGTTTTCTCTTCCGTCCGTTCCATACGGGTCCCTTCTTCCGCACGCAGCCTTATCTGGAACTGGCCGCCATTGGTACGGGGTAATACATCGCGCCCGATACCTGCCAGCAGCCACGCGGCCAGCCCGCTGATTATAACGAGATAGGCGATTACCACGGGTTTGCGGATGGGCATGAGCTTTTCGATCATCACCATGAAACCTCCGCGGAATTTCTCGAAGCGGCTGATCTTTCCGTCGTTATTACTGTCTGCCCGCTCCACGAGGATCTTCTTCTGATCCCAGGTATCGTTTTCATTGGCAGGCACATGTCCTTTCTTATGTCCTTTCATGATCCAGTTGGCCATTACCGGTACAAACGTCTGCGACAGGAAGTATGAAGTGATCATGGAAAAACCAATGGCCAGTGCCAGCGGGAGAAACAATGATCCCGGGATGCCCGTCATGGTGAATGCAGGCGCAAACACAGCGAGGATACAGAACAGGATCAACAGTTTAGGGAACGCTATTTCCTTACACGCATCCCAGATGGCGAGGGCTTTTGGCTTGCCCATATCCAGATGCTGGTGTATATTCTCAATCGTTACCGTACTCTCATCCACCAGGATACCGATGGCGAGGGCCAGACCGCTAAGGGTCATGATATTGATGGTTTGGCCAAACAGATGCAGGAACAGCACGCCGGAAATAATGGAGATCGGAATGGTGAGGATAACGATAAGTGCCCCACGAAGGTCGCCGAGGAAAAGTACAACCATCAACCCGGTAAGGATGGCACCGATGATGCCTTCGCTGACAAGGCTCTTCACAGCGTTCATTACGTAAGTGCTCTGATCGAACTCGTAACTGAGGGTCACATCTTCCGGCAGTTGTGCCTGCAGGCGGGGGATGGCTTTCTTCAGGTTCTGCACCACTTCCCAGGTAGAGGCATCGGCAGATTTGGCAACATTCAGGTAAACAGAACGGCGGCCGTTTACGAGGGCATAGCCCGCGGCAATATCCGCACCGTCTTCCACCGTAGCCACATCACGCAGGTAGAGGTTTTGCACTCCGCCTTTAAAGAGCGGGATGTTCTCGAAATCCTTGATATTCTTAACGGTGGTATTGGTAGGAGTGATATAGTTTTTATCGCCGATGCGCACGTTACCGGAGGGGGCTACCTGGTTGTTGAACCGGAGCGCTTCCACCAGCTGGTCGGGCGTAAGGTGATGGATACGCAGCAGCTCGGGATCAGCTTTGATCACTACAGTGCGGATGTTGCCACCGAATGGTGGCGGCGCCACCAGTCCGGGGATCGATGTAAACGAAGCACGGACGTACACGTTGGCCATGTCCATCAGTTCGTTGTTTGTACGCTTATCACTGCTGAGCACCAGCTCTCCCACAGGCAGGGTAGATGCATCGAAGCGGATGATAAACGGCGGCTGTGAACCAGGCGGGAAGATAGCCTGGGCACGGTTGGAGAAGGCCGATACTTCTGCAGCGGCCTGGCTCATATTAGTGCCTTCGTAGAAGTTAAGCTTCATAAGTGTGAGCCCCTGTACGTTCTTCGTTTCGATGGATTTCACACCGTTCACGAAGAGCAGGATATTCACATATTGCTTGGCGAAGAAAGCTTCCATCTGGTTGGGTGTATAACCGCCAAACGGGTGTGCGATGTACAGCACCGGCATGTCGAGCTTGGGGAAGATGTCTACTTTTACTTCCTGCACCGATTTAACGCCGAAGAAAAACAGCCCGGCCACCAGTACGATGATGGTGATCGGTTTGTCCAGTGCGCTTCTGATGAGTCCCATGTTGATGCTATGATTAAAATTCGTTGATAAATAGTCCGAAATTACCAGCTGCCGCAGCCTTCAGCAGCAGTGCCTGCCATACATTGCTGTACGCCACATCCCGGTCGGTTTCTGCACGGTTCAGGGTATACATTGCCTGGGTAACATCTACCAGCGTACTCAGCCCGTTCTTATACATCACTGTTTTCTGGAGATATGCGTCGGAGGCGGACTTAATCTGCACCAGTGCTTCGCGGTAGGTATCCAGTGCGTTCTTCATCTTCGTATCGGCCAGAGCGAGCTGCGCTTTCAGCTGCTGGTCGGCCACTTCCATTTCACTTTGCAATGCTTTCGAAGTGTATTCCTGCGCCAGCTTCTGCCGGTTTACCCGCATAATACTGGTCAGGTTCCAGGTAACGCCTACACCCAGCAGGTAGTTGGTCCTGTTGGGTTTTACCCCATCCCAGTAGTTGTGGGTAAAGGCTGTATGGTCGGTGATATATTCTGCTTTGAAGCCCGATGCACGCGTTTGCAGGATACTGAACAAACTGAAGGCAGGGTATTGGAGTGTACGGATGTACTTTTCCTGTTCCTGACTGAGCTGAATGCGGCTTTGGTAATATTGCAGGACAGGATGCCCTTCGGGCCGGAGGGCCACCGTATCGGTTACCACCACCGGCAGACGGGTGAGTATGAAAGAGTCGAGCAGGAAAGCCGAAGGAGCTACTCCCATGAGCTGCGCCAGCTGATTGCCCTGCTCCTGTTCCAGATCACGGGCACGGGTGAGGGAAATACGGGCGCTGGCTACTTCCGCATTGGCGAGGGAAGAATCTACTCCCGCAATAAGCCCGTTCTTGGCGCGGCGGGTAACTACGGAGCGGAAGGTATCGGCCCTTTCCAGGTTGCGCTCCCAGGCCTTGGTGAGGCGCTGTGCAGCCAGCAGGTTAAGGTATACAGCAGATACTTTCACTTCGTGACGGAACTGCTCCTGTTGCCAGTCGAGCTCATCACGGCGAACAAGCGTTTCGGCCGTTTTCACTTTTTCCTTCATTCTGCCGAAGGCAAAAAATTCCCAGTTTATATTGGCGAGATAGAGCGCCCCGAATGCGGCGTTCCAGTTTTGTTCCGGCATAGCCATACCGGAAGAAGCCACGCCCAGGCCTCCAAAGCCGTAGAGCGGACCGTTCTGGCCATTGATAGTGCCATAGTCCTGCTGAGCCGAAATACTGAAGTTAGGCAGGTAATCCCGCCGGGTTTGGTCAGCAGTAGCTTTCGAAGCATTGACGTAGTTGGCCTTAGCCTTGATGGAACCGTAGTTGTTCAGTGCCGTATGTACAGCATCTTTCAGGGTCAGCACCTGCGCACGGGCGCTGGTGAAACCGGAGAGAAGGATAACAGACAACAGCAGATGAACCGGATAGCGTAATGTCATCTGAATCAAAATGAGCGATTTTAAGCATGGCAGCCTTACAGCTGAGTTTTCTCATGCAAAGAGCGCGCATCATTCTGAAGCAATTTTGAAGAAACGGAAGCTGGAGGAAAATCGACCGTTATTATATGATGACCGGCCTGAAAGTGGTAGTTAATGGTAAAGCCGTTCATGTCGCAGATCTGTTTCACAATAGACAGCCCGATGCCTACGGAATTCTGACAAGCGGGCCCTTTCCGGAAGCGCCTGAACATTTCGTCTACCGGCTCCTGTGGCTCGTGGCCGGTATTGGAGATCACCAGTTTGCCGGCAGAAAGCTCTACCGAAATATGCCCCCCGGGATAGTTATGACGGATGGCATTGCCTACGAGGTTATTCAGCAGGATATCCACCAGCGCCGCATGGAGTTGCACATCCACATTCTCCTCTATCCTGTATTCCATCGTGAGGCCCTTGAGGGTCACGAGGTCGCAGAAGGTATTAACCGATTCGCGGACGGAGCGTGAGAAGTTCAGGGTTTCCTGCGATTCGTACTCGTTATTCTCCAGACGCGCCAGGAGCACGAGGCTCCTGTTGATCCGGGTGAGCTTATCCACCGCATTCTGCATGTCGGAAATCAGCACGGCCTCTTCTCCTTCAATATTGTATTCAGACATCAGCTCCAGCTTACTGCGGATGATGGCCAGCGGGGTTTGCAGCTCGTGAGATGCGTTTTCCGAGAATTCTTTCAGGGAGATGTAATCGTCTACAGCCTTATCCGTCATCTTTCCCACAAAACAGTTCAGTTCATTGAATTCCTTTGTGCGGGTAGGCTTGAACTCCAGTTTCTTCCGCGAGCGCAGGTTGAAGCGCTGGAGCTTTTTAAGGGTATTATAGAACGGCGCCAGCACCAGCCGCGAAGCCAGCCGGGCAGTTAGTACAACCACTCCTATGAGGATAACCAGTTTCCAGAAAATGCTGACCCGCAGCCCTGCGAGGATCTGCTCAGACCGCGTCACATAATCTCCGGAAATGATCTTATAGCTCACACCGTTGATCTGATGCCAGGAAGCTACCGTGATCTTACGGTCGTAATCTTCGAGGTCGGGATCGTGCTTCACATCGCGGTCGGTGATGAGGAAGAAATCTGCCGGCATAGTGGAATCGGAAGGGGCTGCCTTAATCCGGCATCCCTGCATAAACTCGCCAATGGCCTCACCCCTCGCCAGTTGTTCCGCCGCACGGGCGTTTACATGCTTCAGCCGCTCCACCGCCGCTTTATCGATCTCCTTTTTGATACTGTTATAAGTAATATAACTGTTGATCGGGATGATCAGCAACGTAACGCCCAGGAACCACAATGTAAATCTGTCTACAATCTTCATCCGGATGTTTTATTGACGGGAAGTATGAAATTTATATCCCAGCCCGTAAACCGTTCCGATATAATCGGTGCCGCTGGCAGCGCTGATCTTTTTGCGGATGTTCTTCACATGCTGGTATACGAAATCGAAATTGGAAAGGTTATCGGTATAATCGCCCCAAAGGTGTGCGGCGATCGACTGGCGGGAGAGTACGCGGTTCCTGTTAACCATGAAATACATGAGCAGGTCAAACTCCTTGCGCGTCATATCCAGCTGCGTACCGTTCACCCAGGCTTCGAAGGTATCAATATTAAGGGTGATCTCGTTAAAGGCAATGATGTTGCTGCCGTTCAGCTTCTTGCGGCGGTAGATGGCACGCAGGCGGGCGTTCAGTTCCGGCATGTGGAAAGGCTTCGTCAGGTAGTCGTCTGCCCCTTCTTCCAGCCCAATTATCTTATCGTCGAGCGAGTTTTTGGCAGACAGGATGAGGATGCTGCTCTGGAGCTTCTCCTGCCGCATGAACCGGAGTATTTCCAGGCCGTTACCATCGGGCAGCATTATATCCAGCAGTACACAATCATACTGGAAAGAGATCAGCTTATCCTGTGCATCACGGATATTGTAACTGATCTCACAGATGTAGCCTTCCCGCGCCAGAAAGGCGGAAATGCTGCTGGCCAGCTCCACATTATCTTCTATCAGCAATACTTTCATGATCCGGCAAAATTACACACAAATTTGAAGCAATTCTGAAGCAGCGAACCCTTTGGGGGCCGGTGGTGTTATCACATAAGAGGTAACTGACTGACACCCAATCTTTCATAAAACTGGCACGCCTTTGGCAACTAATGGCCGTTTTAAATCCTTTCTTATGAAACCATATGCTTTATTTCTTCCTTTCGTAATGCTGCTGGCCGCCTGCTCGGGCGGGGCCGATAAAAAGGCCGATGCGGAAGAAGCAGCCGAGGCTGCGAGGATAACCGCCATCAGCGCCTATGTTTCCAGTATAGACGAAAAGGCCGCCACCAACAAAGTAATGGCTGCCCATAACTTCGTAAACGGCGACAATACCGCCGGCCTTATCGGCCTCTATTCCATCAAAGACACGCCTATCCGGCTCTACATCTTCCCCGAAGGCCCTCCGGGCGATTCCAGTATAGAAACCTGGTTTTACCTCGATACCGTAACCGTGGAGGTAAAAATGCTGCGCGAAGTGATCACCACTAAAACGGGCGTCATCGAAAACACCTTCTATTTTGATACCGATACCCTCATTGATTCCGAAAGCCGCCGGGCAAAAGACCTCCCTTCCCTGGAGGCTGCTGCTATTACAGAATATGAGTCTCCCTTCGGCAAAACCGACTACCGCTTCAGCGCTGCCGAGGTAAATCTGCTGGCCGAAAGAGCCGCCGTAGCCCTTAAAATAGACCGGAAAGACCTAAGCCCCAAAGCCAATGAGCTGCGTCAGCTGGGGGCTTCGCACTGGGCTGTGGGTAATGAACCCGGCTGGCACCTGGCCGTTATCCCCCATAAAAAGATAGTGTATACCGGTAATTATGGTGAAAAGGTCATTGAGTTCCCCGCTGCCGATGCGCAAAAAGGAGATAAGGACGCTACTATTTTTACATCCAGCGCCAATGGCCATACGCTTACCGCTAAATTCGACAACACTGTTTGTACGGATGATGGTGATAAGAAGTACCCCTTCACCGTTACAATAACTGTGGATGGTAAAACCTATCGTGGCTGCGGCCAGTCGTTATTCTAAGCTTGTTCGTGTGTATAGATAAAAAAAGGACGCCCCATTACGGAGGCGTCCTTTTTTATGTTTCGGTAATACCGGATTAATTCGCTTTCTGAGCAGTGGTGTTCACCTTCTTCCAGCCATCCAGACCGGCTTTCAGCCAGTTGGCGTATTCCTGGATATCGGGCGTATAAGCCACAGGCAGTGTCAGCAGCTGCTCGTCTGGTGTGATGAGCACGTACAGTGGCTGCGACTGGTTAATGAAGTTCACACGCTGGAATGTAGCGTACTTGTCGCCGATAGTCACGATCTTTTTAGACCAGCCTTCGTCGGACTGGAACAGGAACTGATCGTTCTCACCCAGCTTCTTACGATCGTCGGTATAAAGCGAAACCAGGATGTAGTTCTCCTTGATGAGGCTGTGTACTTCGGGATCGGTCCACACGTTTTCTTCCATGTTACGGCAGTTCACACAGGCCCAGCCGGTGAAGTCAAGCAGTACGGGCTTGTTCTTCTCTTTAGCGAGGGCCAGGCCTTTTTCGTATTCGTTGATGATATCGGGCTCTACCGCACCTTTTTCTTCAGCAGTACCATGGCCATACCAGCTGTACGACATGGGAGGCGCAAAGCCGCTCATGAGGCGAAGACGGGCATATTTGGTGTTGGTGATGCCAGGGATGAGGTACAGGGTGAATGCACCGAAAAGTACACCGAAGAAGATGCGCACTTTACCCAGTTTCTTAATCGGGCTGTCATGCGGGAAACGGATCAGACCAAACAGGTAGGCTGTGGTAAGACCGAAGATGATGATCCAGATAAGGAAGAATGTTTCGCGGTGGAGGATGCCCCAGTGCGTAACGAGGTCGGCGTTAGACAGGAATTTGATAGCCAGTGCCACTTCCACGAAGCCGAGTACCACTTTCACTGAAGTAAGCCACCCGCCGGATTTGGGCAGGGAGTTCAGCCAGTTCGGGAAAAGGGCAAACAGGGCGAAAGGAAGTGCCAGTGCAATCCCGAAACCCGCCATGCCGGCTGTCAGCATCCAGGCGCCTGAACCTCCGCTGGCGGCAGAACCTGCACCTGCAAGCAGGGAACCCATGATGGGACCGGTGCAGGAGAATGACACTACCACGAGGGTAAGCGCCATAAAGAAGATACCCACCAGGCTGTTCTTATTGGCTTTGGAATCCGCCTTGGATGCCAGGCCGCTGGGGAGTGTGATCTCGAACAGTCCGAAGAAGGACAGGGCGAATACCACGAACACCACGAAGAAGATCAGGTTGAGCCATACGTTGGTGGAAATATTGTTGAAGATCGCAGAGTCTGCCTTACCGGCAATGTGGAACGGAAGGCTGAAAAGTACGTAGATCAGGAAAATGAAGAACCCGTACATCACGGCGTTGAATACACCGGCTTTGCGGTCCTGCGAAGATTTGGTAAAGAACGAAACGGTCAGGGGGATCATCGGGAACACGCAGGGCGTAACCAATGCTACGAGACCGCCGAGGAAACCAAGTACGAAGATGAGCCAGATGCTGGACTGTCCTTCGTTACCGATACCGCCGATTTTTACCACCGGGTTGTTCAGGTCGATGGTGGTACGTTTAAGGCCTGCAGCAGCTTCTTTATCAACACTCAGTCCGCCCACTGCTCCGGTAAGGGTACCTGAAGCGTCGGCTTTGAAAGTGAAGGGAGCTTCTTCCGGGAGGATTTCTTCGCCTTTGAGGACGAAGAAGGTCACGTTACCGCGAAGGTCTTTGATGGAATCTGAAGCATACTTTACCGTGGCGGTAATTACGGCTTCGTTCTCAAAGTATTTGATTTCCATGTCTTCGAGCATGGGCTCTTTGGCAGTGAGGGGCGTGGTTACGTCTGCAAGAGACTGGATGCGCACGCGGCTGTCGCTGAGGCTGTCGAAAACGATACGGGTGTTAGGATCATCGTCGCCCATAGAGGCGGCCATGAGCTTCCATCCCGGCTCTATTTTGGCTGTAAATTTAAGGATATACTCGCCGGGGGCTTTCTTATCTGCGGAAAATTCCCATGTGGCGTGAACTGGAGCGGCTCCCGGCTCCTGTGCAATGGCGGAAGGGCCAAAAAGCAACAGGAATGCGGAGATCATCGAAACGATATACTTCATATGTACGATAGACTTAACAGAATATATTAAAACAAAAAGCAAAAAACGAGTTCCTTCAAATGAAAGAACTCGTTCCTATGATGATGTGTTGTAATCAGGCGATTATTTCCCACCCACGTTCACAGCGAATTCTACTTCGGTCGGGGGAAGGCACTGGTGATCGTCGCAAACCATGAACTCCACGGAACCTTTCACTTTCGTCACAGCTTTACCTTTTACGGTAACTTTCTGGATGAAGGTTACGGTGTTTTCATAGTATTTCAGCTCAGAATTGAAGTTCTTGTCGAAAGCTTTGTGCAGCTTGCCGGACTCTGCTACTTTGCCTTTAGGGGCAACCAGCGGGTTTTTGGCAAATTTGAAGCTGGTGGGTACAGGGCCTTCGCCGGCTTCCTGGGCATAAAGGTGCCAGCCGCCCTCTATAGTGGCTTTGGCAATCACTTCGTATTCCTGGGCGCTCACCTTCTTGGAGGTAAATTCCCATTTAACGGGGTTCATGTCCTGCGCCAGGGCCAAAACCGGCAGCGCGAAGAGCATCATGGCTACGAGCAACTTTTTCATACTTTCTTTTTTTAACTGGTTGGTTGTTTTGATGGTTCACCAGGCCTCTTGCCTAGTTGTTATTTAACAGACTCTGGAATATCAGCTGTCCATCACGGTTGCCCAGCACTTCGCTGGTAGCACGCTCAGGGTGCGGCATCATTCCGAAAACGTTTCTTTCCTTGTTGCAGATACCTGCAATATTGCGGATAGCGCCGTTCGGGTTAGCAGAATCAACAATATTGCCAAATTCATCGCAATACCTGAAAATAACCTGGTTATTTGCGAAAAGCTCATCCAGTGTAGCCTCGTCTGCATAATATCTTCCTTCGCCATGGGCAACAGGGATCATCAGCGGGCGGCCGGTTACTTCCTTGGTAAGGGAAGCTGCGGTATTTTCACTTTTGATAAACACGTTCTTACAAACAAACTGCTGGTTCTCGTTCTTCAGCAGAGCGCCCGGAAGCAGGCCCGCTTCGCACAAAATCTGGAAACCGTTACATACTCCGATCACCCGGCCACCTTTGTTCGCAAACTCAACCACACTCTGCATCATTGGGCTGAACTTGGCAATAGCCCCGCAACGCAGGTAATCACCATAAGAAAAACCTCCCGGGATCAGAATGCAGTCTTCCGTAGTAAACATGCTCAGGTCCTTGTCTTTGTGCCACAGGGCGATCACTTCCTGGTTCAAATCGGTGCGCAGCGCATCGATCATGTCTTGGTCACAATTAGAACCGGGAAATGTAACAACTCCGAATTTCATCTATTTATCGATTTGAATATTTTCAGGAAAGAACAAAATTACTGACCATTAGGGAATTTACAAGCACCACTCATCAGATTTATGAATACACTAACAACCCGTCAGTTACTAAAGTATTGCATTATAATAACATATGCCAGCACTAATATGTGTACTGCATTGGCAACCGTATTGTTGGTTATAGTCCAGAACACATTCCCCGCAAACAGCGACACCGGCATTACCGCCAGTATCCAATACGTTGGTGAAAAGTGACCGCTGAATAATGGCACCAGCATCGCCACCAGCACATAAATCACTACCGTTGCCCATATTTTCCGGCCCTGTATCAGCATTTTTTTGAATGTACGCTGCAGCATCAGCCATCCCGTCACAAAAAACAACATCCCCCCTATCAGCGCACCCCACACTTTATAATCCGTGATTACCGGTAAATTAGCCCGGATGTGCCACAAATCAGCAATCAGCTCCCACCGGTTTGTGAGAAACAGCCAGGTTCCCAGCAGGTAAAACGGGCAAAGAATGCCCATCAGCCCTATGATCCACTCTGCCAGCCGGAAGGCACGCATGATGAGCAGGCTCAGGAAAAGCAGCGCTACAAACAAAACGGAGGGGAAGTAGAACAATCCGCAGATACCGAGGGCAAACCCGATGTTGAACGATACATCCCGGGCGGAATTACGCATATAAAGGCCGGTAATGCTCGAAAAGATCCACAGCATCACCGTATTCACGATCAGCGCGGGCGAAAACACGTTCCAGCTCTGTAACAGGGATGTCAGCAGCAGGTAACACATCGCCGGCAAATAAGTATCCTTCGCAAAAAGGCGGTGGTTATTCACAATGCGGGCCAGCAGCAGCGACTGAATAAAAAGCAGCATCAGCGCCAGGAAAGTGAAAAACACCGGGCTGGGCCCCACCATCCCCGAAAGCCAGTTAACCAGCCATTTGTACAGCAAGCCCTCCGACCCGTCTTCCAGATAAGTGGACGGATGGAGCAGGTAGTAAAACTTGATGAACAACATGTACAGGAAAAGCAACAGTACCGTTAGGGGGTTGCCTGATCTGAAAAATTTTATCACGATGCAAAGGTGGGGTTAAAAGTCAATTTTTGCAAAGCAAATATAATTCCTGTAAATACAGGGCACGAGTACCGTACGGCCACTGATCTGTTTGCCATAGCGGGGCATCCAGGTAAATCCTTTATCGAGGTTCCGCAGCGTGGGCTTGCGGTTCACCTTCCCGTCTGGGCCCAGGGTGTTTTCCGTGAGCACGTACTGCCGGCGCTCCAGCTCATTAAAGAGGAAACGCAGCTCGCTGCCCACATTCACCAGCATATAGCTCAGGTAAAGGTCTGCACCGTCGTCGAACTGACTTTTATGAACGAAGTTGCTGTAAGTAAGGTCGCCCTTATCATCGAACGCCATAACGGCGATATTGTCGTAGTGGTAACGGGTACCCTGCCCGTCGTTCCAGCCATAAGGATTATAGTAATACGGGCTGTAGGGGGAGTAATAGTAAGGGTAATATCCGCCATAACCGCCGTACATATAGTTCCAGCGGTTCCAGGGCTGGCTGCGGGAGGTGGTGTAATAGGCTTCCGCCGCCAGCATAAAGCCGCCGTTGGAAGTATTTACGATCTTGCGGATGAAATAATCGTTGAAAGCTGCGTTGGTGGAGGCATCGCCTTTAGCCTGCTGCTTCAGCTCCGGACTGAACACTACCTGCTTCTCGAACAAGCGCTGGTTATTGGCATAGTCGAGGCGGAGGAGGTACATGCCTTCCACATTACCGCGCTTCTGTTTGTAATAGAACGCGGTAACAAGTGCCTGCTTGTCGGCGTTATCCAGCTTCAGCTTCACTTCGTCGAGCAGCAGGTTCTTCATTTCGAAGGGTACTGTCTCAAAAGCGTCGGTGGTGGCGCGCTTCAC
Organism: Chitinophaga deserti; assembly: GCF_003149455.1. Classification (GTDB taxonomy): domain Bacteria; phylum Bacteroidota; class Bacteroidia; order Chitinophagales; family Chitinophagaceae; genus Chitinophaga; species Chitinophaga deserti. The sequence goes on along the minus strand of NZ_QFFK01000009.1, from coordinate 193,559 downwards.
AATCACGAATCCGTTGGTGATATAATCCCGGCCGGCCCCTCTTTCCAGTTTGGTGAGGAACAGGTCGCCGTCGTTATTGAGGTGGAAGTTATTGAGGAACTGCTTCTTACCTTCCATGGGGAGGCTTACGCGGCTGTTGTTAATGAGGTTGAAAGCACTGTCGTACAGGAAAGTATAGAAAACGTTGTTGTCTTCCTTATCCTGGTTGATTTTGTAAATGAGAATGCGCCCTTTATCTTCCGATGCTTCCACGGAGTAGATCTTATTTTCCTTGGAATAGAAGCCAATGCGGGTAGAGTCTACCATTACGGGGGCTTCGAGGAACTGTCCTTTCCCGTTTACGCGGCCAACAAAGCTGTACACGGCATCTTTGCGCTGGAACTGGTAGATCATGTAGGCGAAGTCGGGATAAGACACAAAATCGACGCTAATGAGTTTTTTGGGGAGGAAGTCGAGCTTTACCCGGTCTACCAGCTGCATGCCGTTGTCATATACGGAAATGTTATAATCGCCACGGTCTGCCTTATACACGAGGATGTTGCCGGATACTTTGCCCACGATTTCGAACTCGGTGGTTTTATAATCGTCCCTTTCCGGTTCGGAATAGGTGATTTTCTGGGCCATGGCAAGGGAAGCGCAGAGCATCAGCGCAAAAAAAGGAAGGATATGACGGAAGCGCATGGGCATGAGTTTAAGGTAATCTACAGGATAAACGCCTGATGCGGCGGTTTTAGCATAGATCCGGTTCAAACCTACATGAAAAATATCTTATTGCCAAGTGCAGGGAAGGGCCGGGATTTATTGCGTAAATTTACAAAGGAACAATCGGCTTTTAACATGATGGACACGGTATTAATTACAGGCGGCACCGGCATGATAGGCAGGGCATTAACAGACTTCCTGCTCGACAGGGGTTATCGGGTAATCGTATATACGCGGGAGATGCGTGAATCCCCCCATCCCAATCTCCGTTATGCCCTGTGGGACCCGGCGCGTAAAACGCTGGACACCACCGCTCTCCAGGAAACCAACCAGATCGTACACCTTGCCGGAGCCAATGTGGCTACCGGGCGGTGGACCGAATCCCGCAAGCAGGAGATACTCGACAGCCGCGTACAAAGCAGCCAGCTCCTGTTCGAACAGCTCTCCCAACTCCCCAATAAGGTACGCACCATCATCAGCGCCTCTGCCACAGGCTTTTACGGTGAATTCGAAGGTACTCCCTTCACTGAAACCGATCCCCCGGCGCAGGATTACCTAGGCAAAACCTGCGTGGCATGGGAAAACAGCGTCCGCCAGATGGAATCCCTCGGCAAAAAGGTCATCATCCTCCGTACGGGCATCGTACTGTCTAACAAAGGCGGTGCTTTGAAAGAGTTCATCCGTCCTGTAAAGCTTGGCTTTGCCACCGTTATGGGCAGCGGCCACCAGTTCATCTCCTGGATCCATCTGCAGGACCTTGTGCGGCTGTATTTCAATGCCCTGGCCAACGATCAGCTCAATGGCATCTACAACGCAGTATCTCCCTTCCCCGTCACCAACCAGGAGCTGGTAACCCAGCTGGCCCGTGTTGTGAAGGGCAAAAGCTTCATCACGGTCAATATCCCGGCTTTCGCACTGAAGCTGGCCATGGGTGAAATGAGTGTGGAAGTACTGAAAAGCGTGAAAGCCTCTTCCGCCAAAATCCAGACTACAGGATTCCAGTTCTCCTACCCCCGCATCTCCGACGCGCTGGCGCAGCTGGTAGCTTCGGGCGATTAATGCCTTAAATACCGAGGGCGGTGCGCAATGCACGCGCCTTCAGGAGGCACTCCTCCCACTCTTTTTCCGGATTGCTGTAAAAGGTAATGGCAGATCCTGTCTGAAAGGATATGTAATGGTTATCGGCATTGTAGAGGATGCTGCGTATAACCACATTGAAGTCGAAATCCCCTTCGGGTGTGATATATCCCACCGCGCCGGAGAACAATCCTCTCCGCGTTTGCTCATATTGTTCAATCAGCTGCATCACCTTCACCTTGGGCGCCCCCGTCATGGAGCCCATGGGGAAGGCGTTTTTAATAGCGTCGGTGAAATGGAAAGCGGGGTCGAGGGTGGCCGTAACGGTAGATATCATATGATGCACCTGCGGGAAACTGTAGATACCGAATAGCTCAGACACCTGTACACTGCCGCGCACTGCCGTGCGGGACAGATCGTTACGCACAAGGTCTACCACCATTACGTTCTCCGATTGTTCCTTTGGACTGTTGCGGAGCGCCTGCAGCAGGGCTGCATCCTCTTCCGGACTGGCAGCACGGCGGATGGTGCCTTTGATAGGCTGGGAAGTGAGGGTACTGCCTTCTTTCCGGAGGAAGCGCTCGGGACTGGAGCATGCCAGGTAGCGGGAGCCGCGGCGGTAATATGCAGCAAAGGGTGCAGGGCTCAGCCCGTTGAGGCGCAGGAATATGGCCGCTGGTTCAGGAAGCCGGGCGAGGGCATATTGCTCCCGGCAGAAATTGATCTCATAACAGTCGCCCTTGCGGATATGTTCCTGCAGAGCACGTACGGCGCTCAGGTAATCTCCCCGGTGAATGCGCGCCTGCGATACGAAGGGCGGTGGAGCAGATGGTATGATACGTGGCTGTGCAATCAGATCGGAGTAAATATCCCTTGCTTCCTTCTCTGTGAGGTTTTCTCCTGAAATCTCCAGTGCTTCAGCCGTAAGGCGGAGCAGGTATCTGGGTCTGAAAAAGGAAAGATCAGGGAAACTGATACCATCGGGGCGATGGCTTTCGAGCTTTTCAGTTTCGTTCTTGAGGTCGTAAGCCAGGTGTCCGAAGAGCCAGCCGGGTTTTTCGTCGTGGAAACGGCGCAGCTTCTCAAACGCAGTGCCCGCAGGGCATTCCAGCGTTTCAACAGCGTCTGCAGCCAGGAGGGCTTCAGCGCGGGAGCCGGCCAGGCGGTAATTATTGTTATCCAAAAAACAACAAATGTTGAACCGGTTGCCCCAGCTCAACATTTGCTGTTTAATTGCGCTTATATCTTTAACAGGAAAACTGTATGATAGCACGTTTATGAATTAGAAATCATCATCGTCATCGTCAAAACGGTCGTTGAACATATCCATATCCTTAAACTCATCGTCGATGCTCAGGTCGTCGTCATCATCGGAGCTTTTCTTGGAAGGACGGCCGCGTTTGCTTTTAGGCTTCGGCATGTCAAATTCTTCGAAGTCCGGATCATAATCTTCGTCTTCTCCTTTTTCCCATGCATCGTCGTCATCATCTCCACCATCTTCGTCATCCTCATCTTCATCGTCGTCATCCTTCTTACGGCTGCCGGATTTGGCGGGTTTACGTCCTTTTTTGGGAGCGTCGTCATCCTCCTCATCGTCATCATCATCGTCGTCGTCTTCCTTCTTCGATTTTGCCGCAAGCTTATCTGATTTTTTAGATGCAGCAGACTTACGGGGAGATTCCTCCTCATCATCATCGTCATCCTCGTCTACTTCCTTCTTAGTCTTGGCTGCGGCTTTCTTTTCAGAGGCTTTGTCAGTCTGAGGCGAAGTAGTCTTTTTAGTCTCTTTCTCTTTATCAGATTTTGATTTCATAATGGTACGTTACAATTAGATTCTAAGGGTAAAGTTTTAACAGTTTTTTTTATTCGCCAAATTTTTTTTTGACTGTTTTTTTCGTACTTTTTTGTCTTTATTTCTCCAGTATCTGATCTCTTCCGGGGCCATTGGACACGTACTGCACAGGCACCTTCAGATAGTCTTCCACAAAAGATAAGAATTTTTTCATTTCCAAAGGTAAAGCGTCGTAACGTTCACTTTTTGCAGTAGGTTCAGACCAGCCTGCGAAGTTTTCCAATACCGGTTCGATGGCAGCCCCACAGATGTTATAAGGCATTTCCCGTGTGGTTTGACCATCAATGGTATACGCCGTGCAGGCACTAACTGTATCAAACTCGTCCAGCACATCACATTTGGTCATTACCAGCTGGGTAACACCGCTGAGCATACAGGTGTAGTCGAGCGCTACCAGGTCGATCCAGCCGGTACGGCGGGGACGGCCCGTGGTGGCACCAAATTCACTACCTGCCACACGCAGTCTTTCTCCGGTTTCATCTTCCAGCTCGGTAGGGAACGGACCGCCACCTACACGGGTGCAGTACGCTTTCGTAACACCGATCACCTCAGCTATCCATTTAGGAGCTAAACCGAGGCCGGTGCATACGCCGGCGGAGATGGTATTGGAAGAAGTCACAAAGGGATAGGTTCCGAAGTCCACATCGAGCATGCTGCCCTGTGCGCCTTCGGCCAGTACCTTTTTCCCGGCTTTCAGGTAACCATTCAGCCAGTATTCTCCATTAACAATATTCATTTTAGACAGGAACTCCACCGCTTCCCAGAATTCATTTTCCCATTCTGCGATGTCTTCACTGAAATTATAATTGGCAAGTAACTGCAGATGTTTGGCTTTCAGCTTCTCGTACTGCTGACGGAAGTCTTTGCTGAGCACATCCCCAACACGGAGACCGTTCCTGCCCGTTTTGTCCATATAAGCCGGCCCGATCCCTTTCAGGGTAGAACCGATCTTTTCCTGGCCTTTAGAAAGCTCGGAAGCTTTGTCTAACGCACGGTGGGTTGGAACGATGATATGTGTTTTTTCCGCAATAAAGAGGTTTTTAGACAGGTCGATGCCTAAATCCGCCACTTTCTGGCATTCTTTACGGAAAGTCACCGGGTCGAGCACTACCCCGTTACCGATCAGGTTCAGGGTATTACCGTGAAATACGCCGGAGGGGATGGTATGCAACACCACTTTCTGGCCATTGACATACAGCGTATGGCCCGCATTCGGGCCGCCCTGGAAGCGTGCGATGATATCATATTTACCGGCAAAGTAATCTACGATCTTGCCTTTGCCTTCATCGCCCCATTGCAGCCCCAGCAGAACATCTACCATTGTTGAAAAGTTAATTATTGTTTAAAGAAGTGGCAAAAATAAGGCGATTGATTGAAAATGCAGAGAAATAAAAATATTCTAATCTTCCAGCCGGTTAATGCTCTGGATGCCATCCAGCCCCTTCAGCCGGTTCACCAGCTCTTCCAGCTCATCTTTATCATGCACAAAAACCTTGATCAGCCCCTCAAACAGCCCTTCTTTCGACTCAATGGTAAGCCCCGCAATGTTGATCTTCAGCTCTCCGGAGATGATATTGGTGATCTTGTGAATAACCCCCACATCATCCATCCCCACGATCTTAAGACCCGTCAGGAAGGAAATTTCCCGGTTTTTCACCCACTTCGTTTTCACCACACGGTGCCCGTAGTGCGCCAGCAGCTGTGCGGCGTTAGGACAATTGGTCCGGTGGATCTTCAGCCCCTCACTGGCCGTAACAAAGCCAAACACATCATCTCCCGGGATGGGACGGCAGCAGTTAGCCAGCTTATAAGCAATCTTATCGGAGCTTTCCCCGAATATGATCAGCTCAGCGTCTTTCTTATTTGATTCCTTTTCCTTGGTTTTGTGATGCTCTTCAGGGTGCGGCACTTCCACCGGCTTCGCCGGCTTGGGAGGCTCCAGCTTATCGCCCAGCACGTTGAACTGCTTAAGCTCACGCAGGTCGATGTTTTTCACCGCCACCTGGTAGTAGAGGTCAAGCGGCGACGGTTGTTTATAGAATTGCACCAGCTCATTGATGTTATACTGGCTGGCACTGGCTTTCATATGATCCAGCTTACGGTGCAGGATATCTTTCCCGTCCATGGCCACTTTCCGCTTCTCTTCCTTCAGCGCATCCTTGATCTTGCCTTTGGCCTTGGCCGTGAGCACAATATTGAGCCAGTCTTCCGACGGCTTCTGCTTGTTAGAAGTAATAATCTCCACCTGGTCGCCGCTACGGAGCTTATGGCTGAGCGGCACCAGTTTATAGTTAACCTTGGCGCCGATACACTTGTTGCCTACGGCGGAGTGGATGGAATAGGCAAAATCCAGGGCCGTGGAGCTCACGGGCAGTATCTTCAGGTCCCCTTTCGGGGTATAAACATAAATCTCTTCCGTAAACAGGTTGCTCTTGAAATCGGCCAGGAAATCAAGGGTATTGGTATCCGGACTGCTCAGGATCTCCCGGATCTGGGAGAACCACTGCTCGAATTTGGATTCCTGGACGTTGGAATTGCCTTCCTTATACCGCCAGTGGGCTGCTACGCCTTTCTCGGCATAGTCGTTCATCCGCTTCGACCGGATCTGTACTTCCACCCACTTCCCGTTAGGGCCCATAACCGTCACGTGGAGGGCTTCATAGCCGTTACCCTTGGGGTTGGAGAGCCAGTCGCGGGTACGTTCAGGGCTGGGGTGATAAAAGTCGGTGATAATGGAATACACCTTCCAGCAATCGGCCTTTTCCTTTTCCACGGCGGAATCAAGGATAATGCGGATAGCAAAGAGGTCATACACTTCTTCAAACTGGACGCCTTTCGTCTTGATCTTGTTCCAGATGGAGTGGATAGACTTGGGGCGGCCGTATATCTCGAACTGGAAGCCTTCTTCCTGGAGTACTTCCTTGATCGGTTTAATGAATTCGTTGATATAGCGGGTACGCTCGCGCTTGGTTTCTTTCAGGCGGCGGGCTATTTCGCGGTAGTGGTCCTGCTCGGTGTACTTCATGGCGAGGTCTTCCAGCTCGGACTTGATATTATACAAACCAAGCCGGTGAGCCAGCGGGGCGTAGATGAACACTGTTTCCGATGCGATCTTCAGCTGTTTTTCCCGGCTCATGGAATCGAGGGTACGCATATTGTGCAACCGGTCGGCCAGCTTGATGAGGATCACCCGCGGGTCGTCTGCCAGGGTGAGGAGGATTTTCTTGAAGTTCTCCGCCTGCATAGTGCTGGTATTGGAATCGATGACGGTGGAGATCTTGGTGAGACCGTCCACGATATGGGCGATTTCGGTACCAAACTCGCGCTCCACGTCTTCCAGGGTGACTTCGGTATCTTCCACGGTATCGTGCAGGAGGGCACAAATGGCGGAGCGAACGCCGAGACCTATTTCTTCCACGGTGATTTGCGCAACGGCAAGGGGATGGAGGATGTAGGGTTCCCCGGATTTACGCCGCATATCCTTATGGGCGTCTGCTGCTATTTCGAAGGCGGTACGTACTAATTCCCTGTCGCCTTTTTTCAGGCGGGGCTTCAGAGCACGTAAAAGGGCGCGGTAATGGCGGACGATCTCCTTTTTTTCCTGTTCTTCGTCGAGATTATATTTTTGTACAGTCACTGTATCCATGCTAACCGTAAAAGTACAAAAAGGAGACCACACGGGGATATGCTGCCATTGCGGCAGATAAAATTATCTACCCTGCTTTTTCAAAAAACAAAACAACCGCAACAAGTTGATAATGTGACACTTAATAATCAATCCATCCCCTCCTGTATCCATAATTTTTATAATTCCTAAAAAAGAATACCTTTGCATCCTTCGAAAAAGCGGATGTGGTGAAATTGGTAGACACGCCAGACTTAGGATCTGGTGCCGCAAGGTATGTAGGTTCGAGTCCTATCATCCGCACGATTAAATGGGAATACTGTAACAGGTGTTCCCTTTTCTTTTCCCAGAACTTTATACAGTTGATGCGGCTGCAATTTGATTATGACACGCCCAGACTTAGGATCTGGTGCCGCAAGGTATGTAGGTTCGAGTCCTATCATCCGCACTTATTAAGGGAACCATAGGTTCCCTTTTTTTATTGTTCCGATGCGGCTGCAATTTGATCTTGACACGCCAGACTTAGGATCTGGTGCCGAAAGGTATGCAGGTTCGAGTCCGACCCAAAACCACGATCCCCTCCATTTTTAACAAAGCATTTCATAGCGGGCAACTTCAAATGCTATAATTTACCTGTCATGACCATGTGCGTATAGCCTTTCCCTTCATGTACAGAAACATCAATTGCCCATGACTCCCTTTCTAATGCTTCAAAGAACGCTCATCCTATCCGCTGCACTGTTCTGTTACAGCACCTTCGCTTTCGCCAATGATTCAACTTACATCAGATTCATACTCCATCCGGGACTGGACAGCAACCGGCTCACCATTTCCATTCACGATGGCATTCAGGAACAACGGTTAAAACTAAATGAAACACATACCTGGCGCGGCAGGCTTTTTAGTCCGTATGGCCATATTTTCGTGGCTTATCCCGGACAGGACACTGCCGGGTTCGCCAAAAGAATTTTCTTCGGTAAAGGCAACATCATCGTATCAGTAACTCCCGGCCATTCGGTAAATGAGCCCTTCTACATAAACAAAAAGGATTCAAAGAATATCTTTCCTTATGAGGAAATGGGGGGCCTTGAACTGGATGCCTATATAAAAGAAAAGCAAGACAGCCAGATGGCCTTCTACCACCGGAATAAAAGAAGATTCGGCGCGGATGAAAATCTTGTTCAGAAAATGTTGGATCTGGGTGATACCGTTATATTCAAAAAACTGGAATTCATCAGACAGCACCCCGGCCTTTACGCTTCTTTCTGGACTTTCCTGAATAATACATACAAATCCAATGTTATTAGTCCCGACTCGATGCTGGCTACATACAACAAGATTTTTCCGGAAAAATACAAATCATCCAAAGCGTCGGAATACATGGTATCTGTGCTGAATAATAAAATCGCCATTGCCACCAAATCACATTTCCCGGAATTTTCAGTAACGGATATCAACAACAATATCATTACCTCGGAATCATTGAGAGGAAAGTATGTGCTGATACAATTCTGGGCCTCCTGGTGTATTCCCTGTATCAACGAAATGCCTGTAATCAGGCGTATCCATGAACAACATCGCCAGGCGCCGTTCACGATACTCTCCATCAGTATCGACCAAAATGCTCAGGCCTTCCGCACGGCCATCACCAAACATGCTATGAATTGGACACAGGTGCATGGAGACCTCAGGCTGTATAATGCTATGGGATATGCACCCATCCCCCAGCTTTACCTGCTCGACAAATCAGGCCGTGTAATCTATAACAATCTTAAAGGAACCGACATAGAGTTGCGGTTGCTACAATCCACCCTTTCAGAAAAATTGCCTCACTGATTCAATACCGTCAACCGGAAAAGTAACACGTAAAAGCCGCCCGAAAAAGGCGGCTTTCCTATTCCAGCATAGCTCATGGCCTACGGCATCTGCAGATCCAGGTAATGGATGCCTTCATACTCTATCCGCACAGTGCGGGAGAATACTCCAACGCTTCCTTTCATATCTCCTTTAAAAGAGATCTTAACCGAATCGGCCAGGTTAATACCCGACTGGCCGAGCTTATTAAAATCAGGCTCTAAAACTACCGGCACATTAAATACCGCGTGTGCCGGCACCTCAATAACAGTATCCAGATGAACGCGCCCCAGGTGGAAAGTATCCAGCATCAGGTCCAGATCACCGCCTTTAAAAGTGAAGGCATAGTTGTTAGGGTTGTAATATGCCCCTTCAATTTTTAGTGCAGCCCTTTCAGGGGTGATGTTAAATATCCGGACCGTTAACTTAGCGGGCAACCGGGGCTCAGGCTTTTTAAATACACGGCAACCTGTAAACGATCCTAATAACAAACTACAAATAACCCCTATCAGTAAAAGAAGAGGAATAATGCGCCGCCGCTTGTTCATGAATTTATTTTTTAATAGGTTATTGGCAGGTAACACTGAGCTGATTTCTAATGCCCCCGTCCTGTAATTGGTAATCGAAATAGGAAAAAGGGTGATTGGCAGGGGATATTTATTTTCAAACCAGGGGGTAAAGGTTAGTGAATAGTAGGGTAATTCGTATATAAACTACCCCTATTTAGGGGCTAAAAGGGCGCTAACAGGGGCTTTCAGGTACCCTAGATATACATTATACCTACATTAAGTATACTTTAACCCTTCTTTAACCCTTCTTTAACCCTTCTTTACCTTACCTGTAAGCCGGGGCTGGCAGGCTGGTTATGGCCCTTAAAATAGCAAAGCCGCCCGGAGCGGGGCGGCTTTTGCTTTATCTGGTGAGCGGCTCTTGCCAGCGCGCCCGGGTTTTCTACTTTACTGCAGGAAATGGGTCCAGTCGAGGCTGAAGAGCTGGCCCTGGCCGGGGTTGCTGAATACAAAGTAGAGGTCTGTGGGGCCGGGGCTATTCAGCACCGGGGCTTCCAGCTCTACCCACTCTCCCTTGTTACCCGCAGGCACCTTCAATTCGCACACGACAGGGCCATCTTTGGCCGATACATGCAGCTGCAGCGTACCGCCCGCACCCTGCAACATTATCCGGAACCGGGCACGGGTTACGCGGGTGAGGTCGATGTTCCTGTACATGAAATAGCTCCCGTCTTTCACATTGCCATAACTGAGCAACTGGCTGATGTAGTTCAGGAAATGCATGTTGTGGTCGAAATCCCGGTCTTCCGCTTCCAGTTTGGGGTGGCGGAGCATGATGTACCGCTGGCCCGTAAGCGCTTCAATTCCATTGGCACCACCATCGGTATAGCGGGCACTCATCAGGTATACACCCGAAGCGGATTTGCCGATATGGTCTTTCAGCACAAGTGTGCCCTGTGTAGCGAGGGTGGTACCGGTAGATTTCAGCGATAAAATATAATCCACGATCATCTTTGCCTCTTCCACCGCCATACCGGGGTGGGCGCTCATGGGCCTGTTGCCCCAAACGCCGCTGCCACCACGGATCACCTTATCGGCCAGCAAAGCCGTGTTCTTTTCATTATGGGCATACTTCCCGGCAATATCCATCAGGCTGGGGCCTACGGATACGGTGTTCTCGGTATGACAGGCCTTACAGTCGAGTGAGTAAAACAGCTCCTTCCCTTTCGGGGCGGGTAATGCACCTCCCTGCGTAAGTACCCCGGCCATATCGCGGCCATAAGGGATGTAGCTGAAGCCTACCGTAATCTTTTCCGGTGGCACGGTGCCGTCTTCCTTATCGGAAGCGGTGATTTTGTATGGGAAAGGCGCATTGTCCCAATAGAAGGTTTTATTCGCGTCGGTTTCGATATTTACTGTTGGCGGTGCGTTACCGGCTTTGATGTAGAGGGAGGTGGTATCAAATGCTTCGTGATCGTCAGTAACAGTCAGCAACACCTTGTATACACCCGGCTTGTTGAAGACGTGGGAAACCGCAGAATCTGCGTACTCCCTGCCTTCTATGCTCCATTTGTAATGCAGTTTATCCTGCCGGTCGGGATCAGCAGAGCCTTTTGGGGAAAGGTTCACCGTCATGGGTGCGGAGCCCGTCAGTTCATCGGCCGCAATACCTGCTACCGGCCTGCGGTTACCGTCTGCATAAGTAATACGGACGAGGCGTGCATCCATGTTACGGGAAAACCAGTTGGTACCGTACTCCAGCATATAAAGCGAGCCGTCTTTCGCGAAGCGCAGATCAATAGGTGCTGCGGGCGCCAGGTGATCAAGGAACGGCTCCATGCGAACGTAGTTGTGATCCTTATCCAGCGTTACCGCCATGATCCAGCGGCGCACCCAGTCGTAGATAAACAGCTTGCCATCGTAGTAATCAGACAGTTTGTATTCCGCATCCTTGAACTGATCGGCATAATAAACAGGTCCTGCCATTACACTCTGTCCGCCTTTACCCACGAGAGGGAATTTAGCGGAAGGCCCGTCGCCAAACCAGATCATGGCCGGCTGTGCGGGTGGCAGTTCTTTCACACCCTTATTGTTGGGCGATGTATTCATGGGTTTTGCAGGATCCGGCCTGGGGCCTTCGGTTTTGGTTTCGAAGTTCCATTTCGGCAAGCCTTCGTTCTCACCCAAAAAGTACGGCCATCCGAAGAAGCCGGGCTTGCGTGCCTGGTTTACCTCATCATAGCTGATGGTGCCTTCGCTGCCGGGAACTTTGGTATCGGGCCCTACATCTCCCCAATAAACATACTGGTTCTTACGGTCTACCGAAAAGCGGAATGGATTGCGGCAACCCATTACATAAATCTCGGGACGGCCTTTGGAACCATCTTTCGGGAAAAGGTTTCCATCCGGTATCTCATAAGTGCCATCTGCTTTGGGGCGGATGCGGATGATTTTCCCGCGGAGGTCTGCCGAGGAAGCGGAAGTAGCCTGATCATCGGCCAGTTCGCGTCCCGGGCGCTCGTCTACCGGAGTATAGCCTTCTGTTTCTTCCGCATTGGTATTATCACCGGTGGAGAGGTAAAGGAGGTTATCGGAACCGAACTCAAGATACCCGGCGGAGTGGCAGCAATGCTTGCGCTGGGTGGGTATTTCGAGGAGGGTTTTCTCTGTTTCGGGCAGCAGCTTCTGGTCGCGCATTTCCATGCGGGTGAGGCGGCTAACCGGTACATCTCCTCCTACTGCGTAGAAGAAATAGATCCAGTGATTTTTATCGAATTCAGGATCAAGGGCCACGCCGAGCAATCCATCTTCCAGGCCGCTGTACACGTTAAACTGGGCGAGGGTGATGACATCTTTTTCTTTTGCACGGTAAAGGCGTACGGCCCCTTTCCTTTCTGCGAACATGACATCGTTCCCCGGCAGTACGGCCAGCTGCAGCGGCTCATCAAGCCCCTGCGCCAGCATCGTGTAGGTGTATCGGTTATTCTCAGGAATGGCGGTTGTGGTGCATGCGGTATAATCAAGCCCGGAAGCTTCCTCGCCGGCTTTTAGGATGGCTGCATCAATAGCAGCTGCTTCGCTCATAAATACCTGCCTGTTATCAGCCAGATCGTTGAGCCAGGGCCATCCCTTCAGTTTAAACACGGAGTCTTTCGCCACAGCCCAGGTACCTCCAGCTTCGAGGAAGCGCTGAAGCGCGTTGAGCTGACGGTGATCCAGACTGTCGGGGTACGACCAGTTGCTGACGATGGTTCTGACTCCCTGTAAGGAATCGGGGTGGAGGGAGTATTTATTTCCCTCCACAACTTCCCATCCGTTTGCTTCTGCCGTGGCTTTTGCGGCGTTTAAAATGGTTTCCGTGCTGCCTGCGGTTTGCAGGAGTAATACTTTGTTTCCGGGCGATTTGCGCGAGCAGGCTGCTAATGCCAGCATGCACCCGAACATCCATAATTTTCTCATTAACGTGTGTCTGTTTTTTTACCGAGAACGTGCGTCGGTGTCTCTATGTCTTTTGGCGATAATATCTGCAAGCCGCTTGTACAATCCGACAATCACGGGATCCGTCTGAAGGCTCATTTCGTACCATGCTCCCCCGCCTTCGTAATAAGCGACAGGTAAATTACTCCACGCACCGGCTTTTTCAAACTCGTTTATATAATCGGTATATTTTTTCTGATAACCGGCATTGGTGATGAGCCGGTTGTCGAACTCCATTTCAAGCGCCATTTTATTCTGTTGTGCAAACCGTATAGCGCCGGTGAGAATGCTGTAGGGAGAATTGAGGTCGAAGAAGTAATTAGGCTGCTGATAGGCAATATCGAAGCCCATAGTTTTCCACTGTGCCGCCCCGGCAGCACCGTAGTAGGGGATCCAGTAGAAGCGTTTGTTACGCTCATGGATCTTCGCCGAAACCGTAGGCAATATCTCCACCGCTCCTGTATTCTGTTCCGCCACCCAATAGAAGCCGCTCAGTTCCAGGTGCTCCAGGTTAGCAGCATTCCACATGGTCATGGCGGTATCGATGTACCACTGGCAGGCGGCTACCCTGTCTGCGATATAGGCGAAGTTCATCTGCCGGCCATTCAGCTCACCCCAGTTATCATTCGTGCCGATGGGTTCCGGCAGGGTAAGCACTACCTTTCTTTTACGCTGGGGTATCTGGCCCTGTGCCTTTAGGCTGTCGAGCATCCCTTCCAGCGCATGGATGGCTTTACCCTGCTCGAAGTTGCGCTGCAGCAGCCACAGCCATTGTGCTTTGCCTGCGGGCTGCTGGCCATAGCCTTCCGCATATTCGTAGCCGAGATTGTCTTTGAACTCAATGAACAGGAAACCGTCGTACAGCCATTCAAGCCCTGCTGTGCCGCTTCTGAAGAGGTAGGGCTTCAGCTGGTCGGCCGTCCAGGGAAAGCGGTGGGTACCGCCCTGGTAGATGAGTGCCAGGTCAGAAATGTAATATGCAGGCAGCGGGGCCGGCGCGGGTTTACCGGCTACAGTTAAAGGCTTTGCGGCAGTATCCAGCGCTGCCTTGTGGCAGGATGTGGTGGCCAATCCGGCCACCGTCATCCATATCGCCATCATCCCACTAATCGTCAGTTTTAGCATCTTTCAGAATTATTTGGGTATGTGATTTAATATAATTTCCTGTGCGCGGAAAAACTGTGCCTCCCAGGATACCCAGTTCATCACGAAACCTATTGTTACCGGGCTTGTCCCGTCTACCGTAAACCGGATGCCGGAACGTGTAAGGCCTGAGAAATTCTTATAAACAAGCGCATTGCCCATAGCGTTGTAATCGGGTAATGCATTACCAGTGGCCGCTGCGAGGTAACGCACATCGTTTCCACGGGTGCCGAGGTACCATTCACCTTCTCCCAGATTCAGTACTACTTCATAGGTTCCGGCAGGCAGGGTAACGGTTTGCGAAGCTTTACCGTTATTGATGGCAGTTTCACCCTCCCACTTCTCAAAACCGAATGTTGCTGCACCGCCAAGGTTATCGAACCCGCCATACAACCCGCCACGGGTTTTGGCGGATGCAGTAACATTCCAGTATGCAGGAGTACCCCACCGCTCACCATCCCATTCACCGATAGCAAAGGGACGGCGGAAATTCTTAAGATACTTATGCGTAACCACTTCGCGCTTCAGCAGCATGGAAACCGGCGCTGCATAAAAGGTATCAACCGCCAGGGGCTCTGGCTTGAAAAGCGTACGGTAAGTGAAGGGCGTTCCCGGTTTATAATCTTCCAGCACAATTTCAGGAGTAGCTTCTGCGAGGTAACGCTCCGCTTTGGAACCATTGTTTTTGGTCCAGGATATCTTAACACCAAGGCAGGTTTCTTCCCTTGCACCCCATTTCAGGGTTGCATTCCCATTCTCTGCCAGCCAGGCATCTTCCAGCGGACGATTAAGCAGCGCTTTGGTGTAATTCTCTCCATACGATTTCCCGGAAACATATACCGGAACTGAGCGTTCGCCAAATGTATTGGTGGTGATCACCGTATAGTTATGCGTAGCTTCCGGCAATGGTGAGAATTCGTAGGTAATGGAATCCTGATGCTGGGAACGGGTTACCGGTACGGTAACAGAATCGGTGCCATTGAACTTGATGGTCACCTTGTTCACATTAGGATCTGCGATCAGCAGCCAGCTCAGCACAACGCGTCCGTTACCGGGAAAGAGTTTGAGTGAATCCACCTTCCCCGCGTACTTATGCATTCTGCCGGCGGCAAATTCGCGGTAGTCGTCGATCTTCGAGCAACCTGCCCAGGCCAGTACCGCAGCCAGGGATAATATCGAGAGCATTAGTTTTTTCATGTGCGAATTTTTGAATTGTCGGTTACATCGGTTGTCCGTACAGGGTGATTTCAGAGAAACTCAGGTCGCCCGTACCCTGCCAGTTCTCCAGGCAGCGGATGCGGAGGTAACGTACAGCAGGTGCCGTGAGCGGGAAATCTGCCTGATCACCCAGCAGCCATGCCGCAGCATCTGCATCGTTGTAGGTTTCGTACGGTAAGCCGGAAGGTTTCTTCTGCTCGTAACTGATCAGTTTCGTCCAGCTGTCCCAGCTGCCGTCCGGGTTCGGATCGTTCGATCCCCAGATCTCATATCTCTTCATCCCGCGGTTGATGTACCTGTAATAGTGGTTGACGCGGAACCGGCTCAGTTTGTTTTTCGTACCCATATCAAACGTGATCCAGGTAGGGTCTACAGTGAGCTGGTCGGTAGATATGTTCAGCCAGTTGTTGCCATTACCGTCGTAGGGAGATCCCCAAACAGACGACCATTTACCGTCGAACGCGAAGCCTACGGAAATGTTCCACTGGTCTACCAGTTTTGAATCGTTGGGCATGCGGTAATTACGGAATTTCGATTTGTCGAGCTGTGTTTCGAACAGGGGCGTAAGGGTGGCGAACAATGTGTCTGTCCGGTTCCCCCAGCGGTCTTCGAGATACATGCCGAAGCGGGTTTCCTGATCCTTCAGTCCCCTGAAATTCACTCTGCCGGCTTCTTCTCCGAGCGTGGCAGCGTTGATCTGTTTGATACGGCCCAGCGAATCGGGGCCGATGAGGATTGCCTGAAGCGATTGTTTATCGGGGTTCAGGTAGGTAAGACGGATGCCGCCAAAGTCACCAAGCAGCTGCAGTGTTTTGAACACTTTCAGGTAAGGCGGCAGCGTTGGCGTAAACTTCTTCACTACCGGTTCGGATCGTACTTCTGCACCGTTCACGGAATAGAGGCGTACTTCATACTCGCTTTCATCGCCCAGCCCTTCGATACGGATCTGGTTGGTATAAAACGATGATTTGAAAGTGCGTACCGTACCCTGGCGGGTAGTGACCTCAGCCGATATGTAAGAAAGGTTCTGGCTTTTGGGAAGTGCATAGCTGATATGAGCGCCACCCGGCTCCGGGGTGATCTGCACATTGGCGACCTGGCCCGGAGGATTAGGATCGTTTGCCAGCGGGGTGAGCGGCTTCTCTTCTTTGCAGGAGAAAAGTAAAGCGCCCAGCGAAAGTATAATCGGGAATTTTTTCATGATGGATTACGTTTGGCGTTAGGAAATTTACCACCCGGGGTTTTGCAAAAGGTTAGTATTGATGATGAGGTTACTCTGTTTGATCGGCCACAGATAATCCCTCGGCGCCACGAACCTCTGCATGTACAATTGCTTTTTCCGGTAATAATCTGCGGCACTTTTCTGCACAATATCCCACCCTTCCACAGGCTGGTTAAAGTATTCCACTGCTTTCTTCCAGCGGCGAAGGTCCCAAAGCCGTTGTCCTTCGAACGACAGCTCTATGAGCCTCTCCTGGCGGATGATTTCCCGCAGCCCTTCTTTGGTAGTGTATTTGGCAGGCTGGTTCGAGAAGTTGGACCATGATTCCGCTACACCTTTCAGTCCTGCTCTTTCGCGTACTTTATCTAAATATTCGATGGCACGCGTACTGTTACCTGATTCGTTAAGCGCTTCGGCATAAATGAGGTAAAGATCTGCAAGCCGCATTTCGGGCCAGGGCCATTTCTCGGTGGTAACACCCTGATCCGTCTGGTTGAATTTGTAGTTGATGATCTTCTTCGGGAAGTACCCTGTCACACAATAAAACTCTTCACTGGACTTGCCCTGCGTTTGCCCGAACTTGGCCTGTATGTTGGAGGCGAGGTCGTCAGACTTGTTGCCTTCCAGGAAAAAGCGGGAACCGTCGAATGCGAGGCTGGCATAGAATCGTTCTTCCCGGTCGTAGTGCATGCTAACCGTTGTATAGCCTTCCTGGATATGGAAACGTTCGTCGTGGGTAGCTACGCGGAGGTTGTAACGGCCCTGGTAATCCCAGGTTTTGTCTTCAGAAATGGGAACACCGTTCTTCGTATAAAAGCTTTCCGCCATTTTGATGGTGGGCGACATATAGCCTCCGAAGTAGTTGTTCCTGCTGGACATGAGGTATTTCGGCGCACAGTGCGTCTGCAGTACACCGGTTTGCTCTGCACGGCCTGTCAGCACCCAGATGGCTTCAGGATTCTCGCGGGTATTGAGTGCACCGGATGTGCTCAGCTGCACACGGGTACCATTGGTGATGGTTACGAACGGAGAGCTGAACCCGAACAACTGAATGCCTGCACCTGCGCATTCCGCCACTGCTTCTTCCGCTGCTTTGGCGGCAAGGGTCCAGCGGTTGGCATCGTAAGTGGGGTTGAAGAGAGGAGTGCCTTTTTTGTCTTTGAAACCGGCAAAATCAGTATTGCCGTTAAACAGCGGGCTGGCCCATGCCAGCAGGATGCGTGCTTTCAGCATCATAGCCGCCGGCTTCGTGATACGGCCCAGTTCTTCGGCCCTGTCTTTCACAACTGTAGGCAGCATGGGTATCACTTCGTCGAGTTTACTGACGAGGTATTGCGCTACCTGGTCTACAGGCTGGCGGAACACTTTCACTTCTTCCGGCGATGCACTCACGGGTATATTCACGTCTGTAATGGGAATAGGCCCGTAGAGCTTCATCAGGTAGAAATGATAAAACACTTTCAGGAAGGTTACCTCTGCAATCCAGCGTTTCTGATCATCCGGGCTCAGGTAAGGTATGCGGCGGGTGGTACCGTTCTCATACATATTCTCCAGGAAGATGTTACACTCACGGATGGCTACCCAGTAGTTTGTTCCGTGATTGCCGCCATCCCAGAAGTTTACCCAGGGATCGCCTGCGTTCTGCTCACCCAGGGCTATTTTCCAGGGAGACTGATAGGAGTAATGATTATAGCGGTAAGTCCACATATCATCTGCCCCGAAGAACTGGATATTGCTCACGGGGTCTACAGATGGCAGGAAGGAATAGCATGCACGGAGATATTTTTCCGCTTCTGTTTTATTAGAAAAAGCATCGTTAAGCGTGGGCACGTTATCGGGCACCACGTCCAGGAATCCTTTCTCGCAGGAGGCCGTTCCCAGGGCGGTTGCCAATACCGTGCTGTATAGCATGAATCTGAAATTTCGTTTCATGATGATTACGTTCTTGTGTCAGGAAATTAGAAACCGATGTTGATGCCGGCGTTGATCACCCGCTGTACGGGATAGTTGAAGGCATTGTTGTATCCGCTGGTCTGAACACCACCCATTTCGGGATCCCACAGCTTGAAGGTGCTGAAAGTAAGCAGGTTGAGCCCGTTCACGTAAAAGCGGAGTGCGTTGAGGTGCATGCGCCTGAGGTAGCGGTCGGGTAATTCGTAACCCAGCTCTACCGTTTTGAGGCGAAGGAATCCGCCATTGCGCAACCACCACGACGACATTACCGTGTTATTAGGCCAGCCAACAGAGCGGATGCGCGGCCAGAAGGCATAAGGGTCCTGGTTAGACTCCGACCAGTGATTGTCTGCTATCACCTTCAGCAAGCCACGCTGTGTATTCTCCTGCTGAATGAACGGAGCAATGCCTCCGGCGTCGATGAAAGTGGATGAGCGTGCCGATCCCTGAAAGAAGGTACTGATGTCGAAAGCTTTGTACTTAAATGAAAAGCCAAAGCCGTAGTTGATTTCCGGGCGAATGGGATGCCCGAGGGGTACCATGTCGCGCTCGTTCACTTCACCGTCTCCATTGATATCTACATACTTGATATCGCCACCAGTGAGGCCAATGATACCAAACTGACGGGGTGAATTGGCTACATCATGTTCATCGGTAAACAGGCGTTCCGCAACATATCCCCATCTTACCTGATCGGAATGCCCTTCGCGGCGCAGGTGCTTCAGCTCTTCCCCATACTCCGGTTCTTCGTTCTCTATGATCTTTGTGGTTGCATAAGTGAAAGTACCGCGCAGGTTGAGCCAGGAATGCTGATTGAAGTTGCGCTTGTATTCCAGCGTCATGTCTATCCCCTTTCCTTCACCAATACCAACGTTGGCCTGCTGAATGGAGCGGAGGCCCATGGTGCTGGGGATGTTTGCTCTCGGGAGGAGGATGTCTGTACGGCGCTCTTTGAAGATATCTGCCTGCAGACTGAAGTTTTTAAACATCTCCAGCTCCAGGCCAATATTGGTTTTATAAGCACGCTCCCAGGTAATGAACGAGTTGGGATAACGGTAGATGATGGTACCACCGCCACCGTAACTCCATTTGTCTCCGAACATGTAACCCGGCCCGCCACCGAGCGAAAGGTCTGGCAGGTAAAAGAAGCGGTCCCAATCGGGGCCTATCTGGTCGTTACCCACCACGCCATATGTTCCGCGGAACTTCAGCCTGCTTACTACACCCAGGAATGGTTCGAACCATTTCTCCTCACTCACGTTCCAGCCGCCGCCCACAGAGGGGAAGAAACCGAAGCGGTTCCTTTTATCGAAGCGTTCGGAGCCGTTATAACCGAAGTTAAATTCCATGAGGTAACGGGAGTCGTAGTCATAGGTAAAACGTCCTGAAATACCCTGGTTACGGCGCGGGAGTGAAAGTGTGAGGGAGCCTGCGTTGGCGTCTGACTTATTGGTAAGCAGGGTGATGAGCATTGCCCCTACGTTATGTTTTTCCCTGATCGTACGGTTGTAATTCAAAGCAGCTTCCATGTAGGTGTACATGCTGGCAGTTTTGTCTCCCCCCTGGAAATCGAGGTAGTTGGTACCACCGCCGGGGTTGAGTGGCTCCAGGCCGCGAACGCCTTCTTCAGGATCCACCGTTACAGAATAATAGAACGGGTAGAAGCGGCGGTTCAGTGAAAATTCCGAGTAGCGGGAAGTATATGCCATTACGCGGCCACTGAGGCCGGGAACGAGGAAGCCGAAGTCCTGCTTCAGCTCCAGCTGTGCAATGAGTGTAGAGTTATTATTCTGCGTGAAGCCGGACACCGCGTTGGCGAAGGGGTTCATCATAAGGCTGCTGTTGGGCATGCGTGCGCTGCCGAACAAAGGGTTTCTTTCGTCTGGTGCGAAAGAAGCCGGGAAATAGGCAGGAAAGGCTACAGGGTTGGCACGCGCTACATTCGTCAGCAGGGCATTGGATCCTCCCTGCGGGCCGCGGTAGTCGTAGAAACGGCCTGTAGTACGGATGATGGCTTCCGTGGTTTTGGTGAGCTTTACGTTTACATTCGACCTGATCTCGTAGTTCCGCGCCTTAATGTTGCTGTTGAATTTATTATCGTCTATCGTGCGGAGCAGTCCGTTATCAATATTGTAGGTGCCGGAAACATAATACTGCGCCTTTTCCACTCCACCGCTGACGTTGAAGTTGTAACGCTGGTTGTTGGTACTGTTCTTCAGGAGCAGGCCCATCCAGTCGTTGTCGGGATAAACGTACTTATTGTCTTTATTGACGCGGTGGCGGATGTCGTCTTCCGTGTAGGGACGGTTCATAGCACCTGAATTCACTGCCGCTTCGTTGGCAAGCCGCATATAGGTGATGTTATCCGCCAGTTTCAGGCTCTGTGTATTCCTGGAATTGGAATTCTCTCCGCGTACGTTGAAGCGCGTGCTGCCAACGTTCCCTGATTTGGTAGCTACGAGAATTACCCCATTGGCACCACGGGCACCATACAGAGAGGAAGCGGTAGCATCTTTAAGGATGGAGAAGCCGGAGATATCGTCGGGCTGAATACGCGCCAGATCACTGGGAGAGCTTTCGCGGCCATCGATAAGGATGAGGGGATTTACTTTTCCGCTGCCAAAAGTGGTTACACCGCGGATGAAGAAGTCTGCATTATCTTTCCCCGGTTCACCACTTGTTTGCATGGCAATAACACCTGCGAGCCTTCCGGCGAGCATGGTGGTGAGGTTACTGGTAGGCCCTTTCAGTTCTTTAGGATTGATGGTAGTTACTGAGCCTACCATCGTTGTTTTCTTTTGCGTACCGAAAGCCACGATGGCTACTTCGCCCAGCATTTTATCGGAGCTTTTCAATTGCACTTCGATGGAGCCTGATGAAGAAACAGCCTGTTCGTGTTTTATATATCCCATGAAAGAGAATACAAGGGTGGTGGGATGGGTGAGTTTAATGGTGAACTCTCCCGAACCGTTTGTTTGTACCCCTTTGAGCGGATCAGTTTTGAGGGTGATGGATACACCGGGGAGCGGCATCCCCATGGTATCAGTAACGCGGCCTTTGACAACGATGCCGGTATCGCGTAGTGTATGAGGAATGGCGGGAGATGCGTATGCATGGATCGTGGAATTCGCATGCTCCGGGTAGCTATCTTCCGGTATGGCCGCAATGGCGGCGCTTCCGGCAAAAAGCAGACCCAACGTCAATTTCACGCGCAGGGCAGCCTTTTGGGGCATGCCTTCGGCAATAAAGCCGGAATTGACCTTTTGTGGAAATAACATAGCGTAGGTTGTTGCGTGTTTAAATGATTTAATACATCGGTACGAGGGCCCGTTACCGCAATACAATCCCTGTGCGCGAAGCGGGCGCACCGGGCTGGTTATCGGTAACAGTGATGTGAAATAGCGGTTACTGCATGATCATTGCGTAGTTTTCTTTTTGGCTGACTGTATGCTGATTTGTTCAGGAAAGACAATAAAGTACCCCGCCTGTGCCGTCGCACAAACGATCGCATATTGCCAGTTCCTGCTAAACTTACTTTTGAAATTGCGGGAAGCGCTGCTCAGCCTTCCCCCGTCCGTCCCTTCACCGGAAACCAACGATCTTTTTCACTTGTATCATCTCCAATGTGCGTATTCCTGTAACGTGGTATTAATATTAATTTTTCTCGTGTAGGCTAAAGATATAAAATTATTTTAAAAATACTAAGCCTCTAAGGAATATTTTATGCTAATTATTATCAAGCAAGTGGAGGTTTTTAATATATTTTATCAACTAAACCGATTTTGCAATACCGGAGCGGGGTTTAAAACCGTTTAATCCGTAGAAGACGATGTACGCATAGCATAAAACCGGGATGATGAAGGCCGTAGCCCAGGATGCACTGTCGATCAGCCAGCCCTGTAGCACTACAATTACAGCCCCTCCTGAAATAGCGGCAGACAGTATTCCCGATGCCTGCGTCATCTGTTTACCCAATCCATTTACAGAAAGGGAAAAGATGATGGCGAACATTACGGAGTTGCACAGTCCAACACTGATAAGCGACCAGACTGCGAGCGCCCCGCTGCTGAATATGGAAATGAGGATGAGGGCAATGGCTGCCAGTGCGTTCAGCGCCAGGAGCTTCTGTGGCTGCATAAAGCGCAGTATTCCTACCCCGGCAAGCCTCCCGGCCAGCATAGCGCCCCAGTAAAAGGAAACATACCGGTTAGCTTCCTGTTCGGTAATTGCCAGTGTATCTGCGATGTAATTGGTCAGGAAAGATCCCACGGCTACTTCGGCCCCTACGTAGAAAAAGATGGCCAGCGCCCCCAGCTTCAGATTACGGAAACCCAGTGCGCTGCCGCTATTGGCAGATGCTTCTTCCACAGCAGGCTTCACTTCCGGGAGCTTCATCTTCCACAGGATCAGGCTGATTACAACCAGTACCAGGGCTATACCGGCGTAAGGGTATTTAACAGCAGAGGAAGCGCCTGCAGTCATGTTCGGCAGTATTACCGCAGCGCCAAACAATGGTGCCACTATAGTTCCAATAGAGCCAACGCTCTGGATGAGGTTCATGCGGGAAGAAGCGGTTTCAGGCCGGCCCAGCACTACAATGTATGGATTGGCAGATACCTGCATGAATACGATACCCACTGCTACCACGAACAATGCACCGAGGAAAAGGTAGTAAGCATGCAGCAATGCGGCAGGATAAAACAATAACGCCCCGGCAGCTGCAACCAGGAACCCGGTCACCATGCCTTTGCGATAACCGATCCTACCGATGATGCGCCCCGCCGGAATAGAGAAAATACCATACACCGCGAAGAAGTAGAACTGCACCAGCGACGATTCCGTGTAGCTCAGCGTAAACCCTGCTTTAAAATACGGGATTAGCGTATCGTTCAGGCAGGTGATGAAACCCAGCATGAAATACAGTACCGCCAGGGAAAGCAGTGCAGGCAGATAACTTTTTCCGGCCGGCATTTCGTTACGGACAGACAATTCAGGCATCAATACATTGGCCATATTCGACGTTTAAGGTTCTACAGTTACAGTTTGCGAAACGGCAATCTCTTCCAGCGTTTTCCAGCTGAGGAATAAAGAGCGCGGAACATGGAAACATCCTTTCCATTTACCGCCTTTTAGTGGCAGCAGCACTTCTCCCCTGCGGTTCAGATAGCCGAACCATTCCCCGAATTCCGGGTCGTGAAAATGTTTCCAGGTATAATCATGCAGGCGCTTAAACCATGCGAGGCAACGTTCATCGCCCGTGTAGCGGTAGCCTTTCAGCATGGCCACAATGGCTTCATGATGCACCCACCAGAGCTTTTGATCCCATTCCAGTTGTTGCGGAGGCCGTCCTTTCGCGTCCATAAAATAGAAAATCCCTCCGAATTCTTCATCCCATCCAAATTCAAGCATGTTCAAAGCTATATCGGTACACCTGCGCATGAGCGCTTCGTCTTTCAACCGGTGTGCAATATCCATGAGGAACCACATGGATTCCAGGCTGTGCCCCGGCGAAACAAGGCGCCCGTCGAATGAGTCAGACAAACGCCCGTCCGGCGTTACATTTTCCATTATCAGCCCGGTAGCCGGGTCATAGAAATCTTCCATCACAGCGCGTACACATTCACGAATGGTACTATCCACCGTTTCTGCAGGAAGCACATGCTCCACTTCCAGCACCAGGTTGGAGAGGATCATGGGCAGCGATAATCCCTTCAATGGCCGTGTACCCGGTACAGCCTTGGAATAATTGCCCTTGGGCTTATCGAACCTTGTGAGGATGTTTTGAAACGTATCCAGCGCCAGCTGGTTGTATTCCGCACTCCCCATGGCTTTACCCAGCTGCGCAAAGGCCATGGCGGCAAAGCAGTCAGAAAAAATATTGTATGCCTGTATAAGCGGGCGCCCTTCGCGGGTAAGACTGAAATACCATTGCCGGTTGGCATCGCGGCCATGGCGCAGCAGAAAGTCGGCACCATGTTCAGCAGTGCGCAACCATTCTTCCCGCATGCCAAGGCGGTTACAGAGCATGGAAAACGTCCACACCTGGCGGCCCTGGAGCCAGATGAATTTATCGGTATCAAATACTTTCCCTTCCCGGCCGAGGCAGGTGTAGTACCCGCCAAACTCTTCGTCTATAGAATGTTTCAGCCAGAAAGGGATCACATCATTCAGCAGGTTGTCCCGGTATTGCCCTGCGTATTGAATCAGGTTCATATAATCTGTCAGTTTTTTAAAATTGGGTTAACACCAACGGATGTTGCTGCATTTACTACTAAACCGGTCGTTGCACATGGATGCATTAATGGAAACAGGAACCAATTGCCCCGTTGCTGCATACGGCAATACCATATCAGCAGGGTGTGCACCACCCTGCTGAAAATTGATCGTAAGAAAAAGATTATGGAATAAACGTGGAACTATCAAGCATGTGTAAGCGGTTTGTGATGATATAATAACCAACACCTCCGGACCAACATGGCTGCCGGGGCGGTGCTGTAATGCTCTCCTATCCCGCTTCGAATGGAGAACATATCCTTAGACTGCTAAATAAAGAATTATTTTACATTCATGCAAGTAGTTAATTAAATATTTTATTAATTAGGTAAGATTATAACCGGAAGGTGATTTATGCTATTTTTCGAGGATGACCGGTCATACATTTTTTGAAGACCTCCGGAATGGGGAAATAACGGGGGTGGCGTATAAGAATCTTCAGCTTAAGAAGCAGATATTGTCGTGGTTCGTGAATACCGGCAACGCCACTATCGCTGACCTGAGCCGGGAGCTGAACGCCAGTGTGCCTAAAGTGGGTGAGCTGGTGAACGAACTGATTACTGACGGACTGGTCAAAGACTACGGTAAAATTGAAGCAGCAGCCGGCCGCCGGCCAAACGTATATGGCCTTGAACCGGATTCTTTCTTCTTCGTAGGGGTCGATATCAAGCAGTATTATGTGAATCTCGGTTTGGGTGATTTCCGGAATAACCTGGTACGCACACAGGAAAAGGTGCCCTTCCATCTCAAAAACACCCCTGAAGCACTCAACCGCCTGTGCGACATCATCAGTGAGTTCATCGAAACTTCCGGGAAAGGAAAAGGCAAACGCAAGGTACTGGGCATCGGGGTTAACCTGTCTGGCCGCATCAACTTCAAATCAGGCTATAGCTACAGCTTCTTTCATTTCCAGGAAGACCCGCTCAGCAAAGTGATCGAACAAAGGCTGGGCATTTCCACTTTCCTTGAAAACGATTCCCGTGCCGTGGCATATGGGGAGTTCAGCAGCGGCAGTTATACCAATGAAAAAAATGCCTTCTTCATCAACCTCGAGCATGGCATCGGGATGGGAATGTTGCTGAACGGACAATTGTACTACGGTAAATCGGGCTTTGCCGGTGATATCGGCCATATTCCGGTTTTCGAAAACGAAATCCTTTGTCACTGTGGCAAAAAGGGCTGCCTTGAAACAGAAGCTTCCGGCGCGGCGCTTACCCGCATATTCATTCAACGCATCCGGGAAGGTGCCAGCAGCATTCTGGCCAAACGGTTCCCTAACCCGGGGGATATTCAGCTGGAAGACATCCTCGAAGCCGTGAAGCAGGAAGATACACTGGCCATCGAGCTTATAGCGCAGATCGGTGAAAAGCTGGGCCGCGGCATCGCTATTCTCATTAATATCCTCAATCCGGAGCTGGTGATCCTGGGCGGAGCGCTTGCTTCTACGGGCGATTACATCATGCTGCCCATCCGCAGCGCCATCAATAAATATTCCCTGACATTGGTGAATAACGATACCAGGCTGGTGTTATCCCGCAAGGGAGAACAAGCGGGTATGTCGGGCGCCTGCCTGCTGGTACGCGACAGGTTGCTTGCACTAATCGACTAAATAATAAGATGGAGCAGCAAATAAATATTTGCACTCTGTATGCTATTCACTTAACACGTATCTAATCAGCAATTATTACAAACAGTCGCTGCCGATCAGGTGCATCGTGAAGTCTATCATCCAAGAATTTCAGTGCAGGGATCGGGATAAAAGGTTAGTTCGATCAGCTTTTCCGGCAGCGGCCCCTGCTGCCAGGCGCTATGCAGTGCCAGTGCGGCTCCCAGTGCCGTGGCTTGCGGAACTGTTGCAGCATATACTGCCACACCAGGGAATTGTGCTGCCAGCATTTGCATGAATACATCATTCTTCCCAAAGCCTCCATCCACAAATATCTTACTTACCGGTGCGCCATTCAGCACCAGTGATGTGGAGCGGTATTGTGCGGTAACAAGGTCGTACATGAGCTGGTGATACGCTTCCACATCGCTCCTGAAACCGGCCATATCGCGCGTGGCGAAATCTCCGCCTGCTTCCATCCGGTCCATTAACTGCGGCACGAAACTTACCGATTGGTAATGGGCAGGCTGGCGGTTGAAATACTCCGCGATCCTTGCCACTTCGCGTTCATGTACAAACCCGGAAAAGAGGCGCGAGGCTTTCACGGGGCGTGCATCGTACGAAAGGTAACACAGGCAATCCTGCTCCAGCTCTTCCGCTGTTAGCGGCGTGGAATTGAACGGATTGAGACTGATGCACCAGGTGCCCGTGGAAATAAGTGCAAATGGTTCGCGGAACTGCATCAGGTAAGGGATCAGAGCCGCGGATGAATCATGAAGACCGGGCCCTGTGAGCACTTCCTTTCCTCCCGCCTTTCCCTTCATCACCTGCCCCGCTTCGCGCAGCGGCGCCATTACACGGGTTAGCTGTTCTCCATGCACCCACTCGTGATAATCCTTCTTTTCGAAATCCCACAATGCCGTGTGGCAGCCCAGGCTGGTAATATCCGCACAGGGCATACCAGTGAGCAGGTAGCTTACATATTGCGGTAAATGCAGGGCATACTTCACCTGATTGAAAAGCGCGGGGCGCTCTGCCTGTAAACGGTATAGTTGCAGGCCTGAATTGAGACTATCCAGTGCAGGAGAAGCGGTTTGCCTTGAGAAGCCCGCCTTTCCGCCGTATTGCGTATAAAGCCCTTCGCGTAATGCTTCCGGGTAAGGTTTCAGGTAATTATAAAGTGGCGTGAGCGCACGGCCATCCGCATCGATGTAAACAAGGCTGGCGCCATAGGCCGATATGTTTACAGCACGTACATCTACGCCTGGAAGTGCCATTGCTTCTTCCAGCGAGGCCTGTACGAAATCGCGCAGGCTGTGGATGCACTCGCAGGCATCCCCGTCTTCGTCTGCCGTTTCCGGGAGGCGCACATTCTTCTCATGCACCACCCGGTAACTTTCGTCGAAGAGGAATAGTTTCTTATTGGTTTTGCCGATGTCCAGTACGGCGATAACGGGAATTGAATTCATGATCTATAAACCTGTGGCGATGGTAACAAGCCCTCTTTCGCGGATGAGTCCTGCACGCACCTGCTCGCCGCGATATACTCCAAGCGGATCAAGTACACCGCCTGAACGGAGGCGCGCTTCTGCCACCAGGGGCCTTACATCTGTTCGGTATGCCTGCTGCAGTATTTCCTGCGCGGCCACTACATCGTTGCGTTCCTGCGCGGCAGTCAGCTTAGCACGGTCTACCAGCAAAGCCTGTGCATAAGCGATCTGGATCGCTTCCACGGATTGCAGTAAATCTTCGAGGGGATCTTTTACATTATGTGAAGCATCGATCATCCATCCGAGATCAGTGGCGTGTTGCATATTACGCGCATTCATCCCGTCTACCAGTTCACAGAAAATCAGGAACAGCTGGTAAGGCTTGATGCTGCCAACGGTAAGATCATCATCACCGTATTTCGAATCATTGAAATGGAAACCGCCCAGCTTCCCTTCCATCAGCAACAACGAAACGATCTGTTCGATGTTGGCATTGGGGAGGTGATGGCCAAGGTCTACCAGTGTATATGCCTTATTCCCGAGCTTAGAAGCATAGAGATAGGATTGGCCCCAGTCGCCCACGGTAGTGGAATAGAAGTTAGGTTCGAAGGCTTTGTATTCCACGAACATTTTCCAGTTATCGGGCAGCGCTGCATAAATCTCCTGCAGTCCTTCCAGCGTATTCTCAAACGCTTTCCGGAAGCTGAGCTGACCGGGGAAGCAGGAACCATCAGACAGCCAAACTGTGAGTGACTCCGAGCCAAGGGCAATACCATGGCGGATTACTTCGATGTTATGCTCGATAGCCTGCTTACGCACATCGCGGTTCACGTTTTGCAGCGAGCCGAATTTATAACTGTGTGCCTGCCCGGGCTGGTCCTGGAAAGTATTGGAGTTCATCGCATCGAACTTCAGGCCATGCGCGGCAGCAAGGGCACGGATGTGTGCAGGATCTTCCGGGATATCCCAGGGGATATGGAGGGAGATGGCGCCGCTGGCGCGATTGAGGCGATGCAGCAGGCCTATGTCTTCGATCTTTTCTTCGAGGTTGCGGGGTTCCCCGCCTGCAGGGAAGCGGCCGAAGCGGGTGCCTCCGGTACCCAGTGCCCAGCTGGGAATCGCGATCTGAAAAGCACCCAGCTGCTGAATGATATCGTCTGCATGAGGGATTTCGCCCTGCAGGTATGTTAGCGCCCGCTCGTGTTTGCGGAGCGACTGACTGTTATATCCGTCAATTTTGTTCTGGTCGATTTGCATGGTGTTCTAATTTTATCTGACAAATGCCATGGCTACGCCGCCGTCTACATTCAGTACATTGCCCGTGGCTTTCTGTAATAATCCTCCCACAAAAGCGAAGCAGGCATCCGCGATATCTTCCGGCAGGATCACCTGGTTGAGCAGGGTGCGTTTCGCATAATAAGCCGGTAACTCTTCTACCGTTACGCCATAGGCTTTCGCTCTTCCTTCGGCCCATGGGCCCGCCCAGATGGTGCTGTCGGCAATTACGGCATCCGGGTTCACGACGTTTACACGGATGCGGTCTTTCCCAAGTTCTGCTGCATTCAGGCGGCTCAGGTGGAGCTGCGCGGCTTTCGCTGAACCATATGCTGCGTTGTTGGGCCCTGACACCAGTGCGTTCTTGCTTACGATGTTCAGCACATCGCCACCGAGGTTTTGCTTGCGCATTACCTCCACACCTGCCTGCGTTACGAAGAACTGGCCTTTTACAAGAACGTCGTACAGCAGATCCCAGTCTTTCTCCGTATGCTCTTCAAGTGGTTTGGAAATCGACAGTCCGGCGCAGTTCACCACAATGTCGATACCTCCGAATGCCAGTGCCGCAGTGCCATATGCGCCGGCTACATTCTGTCCGTCTTTAACATCGAGCAATGCGGAAGCACAGGTATCTTTTCCAAACTCCTTGTCGAATGCTGCTTTTGCTTCGGCGAGGCGGTCGGGGTTGTTATCACTGAGCACCACAACTGCGCCTTCCTGCGCAAACTTCCGGGCAATGGCTTTACCGATACCTCCTGCGCTGCCTGTTACCAGAGCAATGCGGCCGGTGAGGGCTTTAGGCTTGGGCATCCGCTGCAGCTTCGCTTCTTCCAGCAGCCAGTATTCAATATCAAACGCTTCCTGGTGTGGCAGCGAGGTGTAAGACGATACCGCTTCCGCGCCGCGCATCACGTTAATGGCATTGATGTAAAACTCTGCTGCCACGCGTGCCGTTTGCTTGTCTTTTGCGAAGGTGAACATACCAATTCCCGGGCACAATATCACAACAGGATTAGGATCGCGCATAGCGGGACTGTTGGCATGCTTACAGCTGTCGTAGTATGCCGCATACATTTTGCGGTATGCTTCGAATGCTGCTTCCAGTTTGAGGCGGTCGCCCGCCATTTCAGGATGCACTACCAGCGGGCTTATCTTGGTACGCAGGAAGTGGTCGGGGCAGGAAGTACCCAGTGGTGCAAGGCGCTCCAGATCGTTGGAATGGATGAACTGCAATACGCGCTCATCATCCGTGAAATGGCCGATCATACGCTGGTGCGAAGAAGCGAGCCCTCTCAGCACCGGCGCCAGCTCTGCCGCTTTGGTGAGCCTTTCGGCTTTGGGGAGTGCTTCCATGCGGGGGCCGCCAAATACAGGGCGTGCCTTACCGAGGTTCTTCTCCAGGTATTCCGCACATTGCTCTATTACTTCGAGCGTGTTGATATAACTTTCATATGCCGTATCTCCCCAGGTGAAAAGACCGTGCGAGCCCAGCATGATACCGCGGATGCCGGGGTTCTCATCGAGGCATTGTTTGAGCTGCAGGCCGAGATCGAAGCCCGGGCGCTGCCAGGGTACCCATCCTATCTTCCCGCCAAAAAGTTCTTTGGTGATCTGCTCCCCGTCTTTCGCCGCAGCAATGGCTATGGCTGCATCGGGGTGCAGGTGGTCGATATGTTTGAAAGGCAGAAACCCGTGCAGGGGGGTATCAATGGAAGGGGCTTTTGATTTGAGATCGTAAATGCAATGATCGAACAACGCTACCATTTCATCTTCCATCTGCATACCGGTGTAGATATTTTTCAGGGCACGGAGCCGGTCTACATACAACGCTGCGAGCCCGCTGCGCTGAAGGGTGCCAAGATCGCCGCCGGAGCCTTTTACCCACATTACCTCCACGGGCTTGCCGGTGAGCGGATCGGGAGCTGTAGCCTTGCAGCTGGTATTACCTCCTCCGTAGTTGGTGAGCCTGAGATCGGCCCCCAGGAGGTTGGAACGGTAAATCAGCAGGGCCACTTCATCGCCCGCCATCGCGGCAGCTTTGGCCTCATCCCATAAATAACTTACATGTTTAAATTGCTTCGTCATCGATCAATTAATTTTCAAGTGAACTGCCGTATCCTACCAGCATGACAGACAAAATAATGGTGGCGATGCCCGCCAGCACCGTCCGGTAGGTTTTAGGGGATACGCCTTTCCATTCCTTCAGCGCAAAACCCCACAACGTGGAAATGAGAATGATAAAGGCCATGTGCAGAATCCAGGAGCCGGCGCCGTTGCCCAGCTTGCTTTCGCCCATGCCATAAAAGAAAAACTGCATGAACCAGGTAGTACCGGCCAGCGCGGAAAAGAAGAAATTCGCAGCCAGGGGCGTTTCCTTATTCGTATAATCTTTGAAAGAACGGTTGCGTGCATTCAGTATCATACACCAGATGAAATTCGTTGTGAGTCCGCCGAGCATGATCACCACAAATGTTACGTTGTTGGCGAAAAGCGGATTGGCGCCATTGGCTACTGCAGCCTCCCCCATTGATCCACCGGCGGAAATAGCGAAGCTCATACATGCGCTGAGTATCCCTGAAATACTGGCTACCGTTAATCCTTTCTTGAGATCGAATTCGCGGATGTTCTCCTGTTTCTGATCATCCGTCAGTTCCTTTTCTTTCCGCATGCCTGCTTTCCCGCTGATCATGATACCAAGGAGGCAAACCGCAACACCAATCAGTACAAACAATCCGCCATGGGTGCTTACCATCGTACCAAAGTCTGTTCCGCCTTCTGCCATGATGCTGCGGTAGATGGGAGGTATCAGTGCGCCGAATGCGGAACAGAAACCCAGTGCTACTGCCATACCGAGGCTCATACCGAGATAGCGCATAGACAGTCCGAATGTTAACCCTCCGATGCCCCAAAGCACCCCGAGGAAGTAAGTCCAGAAAAGCGTGGTGCTATCCGTGTTCCGGATGATGTCCATGAAACCGGGTACGGTGATCCATGCTGCAATGAAAGGAACGATCAGCCAGGAAAACATGCCGCCGGTGATCCAGTAACTTTCCCAGTTCCAGCCTTTGACTTTTTTATAAGGCAGATAAAAACTGCCGGAGGCGAACCCGCCCAGTAAATGGAAGAACAATCCCAGGATAGCGTTCATAAACGTGGATTTTGTAAGTGCTTCACAAAATATGCAAACCCCTCCGAATCACTGTCATGCCCCATCCTGCCTGTGTTTTTTCAATTTATTCACTACTTTGGGAGACGTTATGAAAACACCAGACATCCTCCGGCATATTGCCATCGACGACTTTTCCGCTACGCCAAAATACCAGCAGCTGGCTGATGCTTTGCTGCAGGCAATCGGCGAAGGAAAAATCCGGCAGAACGACATTCTCCCTTCCATCAACGAGCTTTCCTATAAGCTCGACATTTCGCGTGATACCGCTGAGAAATCGCTGAAGCTGCTGAAGGCGCGTGGAATACTGGGCTCCGTGCCGGGGAAAGGATACTTCGTGCAGCAAACGGGGCTGCGCCAGCAGTTTAAAATCCTGCTTCTTTTCAACAAGCTGAGCGAACATAAAAAGATCATTTATGACGCCTTCGCCGGTAAACTGGGCGATGCCGCCAGCATCGATTTCTATATCTACAACAGCGATTTCGGTTTGTTCAAAAAACTGCTGCAGCGAAATTTGTCGGAGTATACCCACGTGGTAGTGCTGCCGCACTTCCGGGAGCGCGTACAGGTAGATGAGCTGTTGAACGACATCCCGCGCGATAAACTGCTGCTGCTCGATAAGAAGCTTAAAGGGGTGACCGGGCCATACGGGGCGGTATATGAAAACTTCCGGGAGAACATTTACGAAGCGCTGGAGGTGTTGCGGGAGCGGCTGGAGCAATACCAGGCGCTGACCCTGATTTTCCCGGAGAACACCTATTACCCGGATGAGATCCTCGACGGCTTCCAGCAGTTTTGTCAGGACTACGCCTTCCCTTCCCGGGTGGTGCATGATGTGGAGGCGGAAGAAGTGCGGCAGGGGGAAGTGTATATTAACCTGCGGGAAAGCGACCTGGTGGAGCTGATCGGTAAAACGAGGGCGCAGGGGTTGATGCCGGGGAAAGACACGGGGATCATTTCATATAACGAAACACCATTGAAACCCTTTATTCTGAACGGGCTTACTACTATATCGACAGACTTCCAGCTGATGGGAGAGCTGGCGGCCGGGATGATCCTTGACGGGGTGCTGACGCAGGTGGAGGTGCCCTTCCGTGTTACGCCGCGGGCCTCGCTCTGAGGGTACCCATTCCGATACTTTCACATATGACTGCCACGGGCGTAAAATTCACGAAAACGCACTATCTTCGCGCTTCGCCGGTAGTGGCATTTTTTCACAAACCGTTGAAGCCTACCCCTTTAGCCAGGGCCAAACGTCCGATTACGGACCGCAGGAGTGATATTCTGTCGGTCTTCCGGCCCGCCCGCCCTGCAAAAAAGGCAGGTTTACCGCACTGCGGGCACGTGGCACAATCTTGGTTGACAGGATTGGGCACGGAACAAGAGATTTTATATTCTGTGTTTAAATAATAACAAAAAACAAATGGCAACCGTAACCAGAGAGAACATTGGTTTATTAAATGATAAGATCACTGTGAAAGTGAGCCAGGAAGATTACCTTCCGAATTTCGAGAAAGCTGTAAAGCATTTTTCCAAAAACGCCAACATCCCTGGGTTCCGGAAAGGCCAGGTTCCTGCCGGTATGATCAAGAAAATGAGCGGCCAGGCACTGTTTGCGGACGAAATCCTGAAAACGGTGGAAAAGGAACTGATGTCTTACATACAGACCGAAAAACTGGAAATTTTCGCCCAGCCCCTCTCTATGGAGAACGAAGCGAAGAACTTCGATTACAATAAGCCCGAGAATTTCGATTTCGAATTCGAAGTAGGCCTGAAGCCTTCTTTCGAAGTAGATTCCCTCCTCAGCAAAACCTCCCTCACCCGCTATAATGTAAAGGTGACCGACGAGATCGTTGACCAGGAGCTGGACCGCCTGCAGCTGAAAGGCGGCAAAATGACCGAGCCCGAAACCGTAACTTCCGAAAATAACGTACTGAACCTCGAGTTCCTCGAGTCAGACAGCAAAGGAAATATCGCTGAAGGCGCTGAAAAGAAAGAAAACTCTCTGCTGGTGAAAACCTTTGCAGCTGCCGCTCAGGAGAAATTCATGGGCAAAAAAATCGGTGATACCGTAGTACTTCAGCTGTCTAAAGCTTTCGATAAAGACCGTCTCGACCACATCATTAAAGATCTGGGCCTGGCAAACGATAAAGACGCTGCGAAAAAATACTTCCAGCTCACCATCACCAAAGTAAGCCTTATCGACAAACGTGAACTGAACGAGGAATTCTTCAACGAAGTATACCCCGGCCAGAACATCACTACTGCCGAAGCTTTCCGCGAAAAACTGCGCGAAGAGATCGGTAAGTACTGGAAACAGGAAGCCACCAACCACCTGCACAACGATCTTTTTGAGACACTTGTGCACGAAACACCTATCGAGCTTCCTAAAGATTTCCTCAAACGCTGGCTCCAGAAAGGCGGCGAAAATCCTAAAACGG
The DNA here is from genome assembly GCF_003149455.1 of Chitinophaga deserti. GTDB lineage: Bacteria > Bacteroidota > Bacteroidia > Chitinophagales > Chitinophagaceae > Chitinophaga > Chitinophaga deserti. Next base: position 158,676 of record NZ_QFFK01000009.1, on the reverse strand, counting down.
AAGAGGAAGCCGAAAAAGAATACCCGAACTTCGACCATCAGCTGCGCTGGACGCTTATCAGCGATAAACTGATCCGTGATAATCAACTCGACGTTTCTTTCGAGGAACTGAAAGACAATGCACGCACCAAACTGATGTCTTACTACGGCCTTGGCGGAGAGCAGGCTGAGTGGATGGACAGTTACCTGGAGCGCCTGCTGCAAGACGAGAAATACGTTGACCAGACTTATCGCGAACTGATCACCCAAAAGCTGTTTGACTGGGCTGAAGGAAAGGTGAACGTAAAAACAGAGGAAATTACTGCAGAAGATTTCGTTAAATTACCTCATAAACATCACCATCATGCACATTAATAACGAATTCCGGAAGTATGCGATCCAACACCGTGGAATCAGCAGCCTGGTTGTAGATAGTTATGCCCGTCACCAGATCAACTCGCTTACTCCCTATATCATTGAGGAGCGCCAGTTGAATGTTACCCAGATGGACGTGTTTTCGCGCCTTATGGCCGACCGTATCATCTTCCTGGGCGACCCCGTGAACGACTATGTGGCTAACGTGATTACCGCACAGTTACTGTTCCTGGAGTCTGCCGATCGTAACCGCGACATACAGATGTACATCAATAGCCCCGGTGGCTCCGTTTACGCCGGTCTGGGTATCTATGATACCATGCAGATCGTTTCGCCCGATATTGCCACAATCTGCACCGGTATGGCCGCCTCTTTCGGCGCTGTATTGCTGGTTGCCGGCACCAAAGGCAAGCGCACTGCCCTGAAGCACGCCCGTGTAATGATCCACCAGCCTCATGGCGGTGCGGAAGGTCAGACTTCCGACATTGAGATCACTGCACGTGAGTTCGTAAAGCTGAAAAAAGAGCTGAACGAAATCATCGCCTCCCACTGCGGCCAGTCCGTGAAGAAAGTGGAAAAAGACGGTGACCGCGACTTCTGGATGACCGCTGACGAAGCCAAGGAATATGGCATCATCGACGACGTTCTGGACAAGAATCCCCGTAAGAAAGCTGTGGAAGGTGGTAACACTCCTCCTCCTGCCATCTAACGGATCAACGCATAAAAAAAGGCGCTTCTCAAAAGGAAGCGCCTTTTTTTATGTACTAATAGCAAGTAACGCAATCTAAATCAAGTGATTACTTACAATCACTGCCTAATACTATCCCTTTCCATCCAATTCAGTGGGGTGATAGTATAATTCGCTGATAATTAGGCAAACATGGAGTTACAAGTTAGAATGAAGATAAGATGTAGTTAAGATGAAGCAGTTATCCAGGTAAGATCTACGGCTTTTCATAAGGTTTCAAAGCACTAAACATGCAATATTCAAACAGTACTCAAGCACTTAACAAGCACTCTTCTAGCACTCTCAAGCACTCTTTAAGCACTCAACAAGCACTTTTGATGCACTCTTGATGCATCAGCAAGCACTCTTCATGCACTCAGCACAAATTAGTGTAAGGTTTCATTCCCCAAGAGGGAAACCCGCTGCTCCGGTATTCACCGCATGTACCGGGTTCCTGAAATGTTAATGGGAACTGTTGTTTCCTGTTACTCACACTGCGATTCTCCCTTCCATAACCCGGGAAAAAAGCTTAATTTTGTAACCTTGTAAATCAGGCTCTAACAGCCTTACATTAAAAACCAGATAAATGAAAGAATCCAAGATACGCTGTTCGTTCTGCAACCGGAATAAAGACGAGGTGAGGATACTGATCGCAGGCGCGGACGGCCATATCTGTGAAAACTGCGTGGCCAACGCACAGGAGATCATTGAGCAGGAACTGAGCCCCGCCGGGGAAACTCCCCGCAAAGCCGCCCCTTCCCATTTTGTGCCGAAAGTGGCTAAACCTGTGGAAATCAAGCATTTCCTGGACGAATATGTGATTGGACAGGACGATGCCAAGAAGATTCTTGCCGTTGCAGTTTACAACCACTACAAACGCCTTAACCAGCAGGTTACGGAAGATGATGTGGAGATCGAGAAAAGCAACCTCATCATGGTGGGTGAAACCGGTACTGGTAAAACACTCCTGGCAAAATCCATCGCCCGCCTCCTCAACGTTCCCTTTACTATCGTAGACGCTACCGTGTTTACCGAAGCAGGTTATGTGGGAGAAGATGTGGAAAGCATCCTTACCCGCCTCCTCCAGGTTTGCAACTACGATGTGGAAGCTGCTGAAAGAGGCATCGTATACATCGATGAGATCGACAAAATTGCCCGTAAAAGCGATAACCCTTCCATTACCCGTGATGTAAGCGGCGAAGGCGTGCAACAGGGCCTCCTGAAGCTTCTGGAAGGTACAGAGGTACTCGTTCCCCCGCAAGGTGGCCGTAAACACCCTGAACAGAAGCTTATCAAGGTTAATACGCAAAATATCCTCTTTATCTGCGGAGGTGCATTTGATGGGGTAGACCGTATCATTGCCCGCCGTGTGCAGACCCATTCCATTGGGTTTACCGTAAACAAAGAGCAGGAAGAAGCTAACCGCAAACACATTCTCCGTTATGTGAACTCACAGGATCTGAAGCAATTTGGCCTTATCCCCGAACTGCTCGGCCGCCTGCCGGTAGTAACCTACCTGAACACGCTTGATCTGGATGCCCTTAAAGCGATCCTCACCGAGCCGCGTAACGCGCTCATCAAACAGTACAAAAAACTGTTCAAGGTGGAAGGTATTGAGTTTGAGATAGAAGACGATGCGGTAGATTATATCGTGGAAAAAGCGCTGGAATACAAACTGGGCGCCCGCGGCCTCCGCTCCATCTGTGAAGTGGTACTGGCCGAAGCCATGTTCCAGCTTCCCAGCACAAACGAGAAGTCTTTCGTGCTTACCCGTGCCTATGCCATGGAAAAGCTCGAAAAGAGCACACTCGTAGCCCTCAAGGTTGCCTGATCACCCGTTCATTAAACGATAAAATCAAACCCGATGCAAGAGCTTATTCAGCAGGTAAAAGATAAAGCCGGTATTTCTGACGAACAGGCCGTACAGGCCATAGAAGCCGTAAAAGAATTTGTGAAAAGCAAATTGCCCCCGATGATCGCAGGCAATGTGGATGTGTGGTTTGCCGGAATGGCCGGCGGCGCCCAACCCAAGAAGCCGGACGCCGCGGAAGATTTTCTGGATTAACTTAAGCCGCGCGGCGGATACTGCGGCAGGCGTCAGACACCAGGCAGTAAATGAAATCCCGCGAATTCTGCGCAGCAGACACTAGCAACAATAACATATTCATCTTTTTTATACAGAGGCGCCAACCGGCGTCTCTGTTCGTTTATAATACGGTTCCAATTCCTTCATCACTCCTTTCCGGCGCGCCCTTTTCCCCAGGTACCTGAACAACCGGCGCTGGAACCAGTAAGGCATGAATGGCAGATACGTTTCTCCTATATCCAGCAACACTGCCAGATGGCTGAACTTCAGCGGTATGCCTTTCTTATCCACCCTCCCGTCTGCCGCCAGGCCGTAAGCAATCCTGAGCGTATCCTCAAAACCACCCGCCGGCGAAATCGTTACCCGGAAAGTAACCGGTTCCTTTTTACTGGGGTTAAAGAAGAGGTGTCGGACATATAACGCGACATCTGCCGTTCCACCCCTACGCAGGTACAAAATTTCTTTTCCCACCTGCAGGCCCAGCTCCCCTTTTACCACCTCGAAATGCTCCAGGTAAGTAGTATGGTAATGCAGGCCGTTCTTACCCTCCGGCGCCAGTTCCACTTCCACCGTTACCCGCTCTCCGCCGGTTTCTTCCGCAGTTTCCAGAAAGGTGACTTTATCACCGATGATAGGATTGTATATCGTTCTGGGGAGGGACATAGTTACAGGGTTTTTAAATAACGGTATAAAGCGGTCAGCTCTTCATCTGAATACTGGTTCGTCATTTTCCAGGGCATGTCTTCGTTCTTCATGGCACGTCCCTCAGGCGTCTGGCCGGTACGGAGCACGGCAATAAAGTCCTTCTCAGACCATTTGCCAACGTTACCGGCCGTGGTTATATCGCGGACGTAAGTACCACCCGGAATGGGGCTGTCGCCGCCTTTAAGGTTCGGCTGATGGCATCCGGTACACGACATGGAAAGGTACTTTCCGTATTCAACAGTGGGGCCTTTAGGAATAACCGCACCGGGTTTGTAGGCATGGTCTATTTTTTCTGCAGGGATCAGCGGCAATTTATCAATGCCGGCGAGCACAGTACCCAATGGGCCCAGGCGGGGTTCTGCCGTAACATGATCTACCGGCGTAACGGATTTGCAATAAGCGATCAGCGCACCAAGATCCTGATCACTCATCTTGTAATACTCGTAAGATGGCATCACCATCAGCGATTTACCGTTCTTCCGGATGCCGTGCCGCAGGGCAAGTATCCAGTCGCGGTCGCTGTAGTCAGCAGGCCGGCCACCTTTCCCACTGGTCAGATTTGTACCATAGAGGGTACCGATGGGACCTTCGTCAATAAAAATTTGTCCTTCCAGTTCTGCCCCATGGCAGTCTGCACAGCCGCGGGTAGCGTAGATATGCGCACCGGCCGCCACAGTCGCGGAATCGGTGGGAATATCGAACATCCGTACATCTACGTTGTAAATTTTGTCCTTCTTATTATTCACCTTAATATGCATGGTGAAATAAAAAATAAGTACGCCGGCGATGAGGACTCCGATGATACCGCCTGTCCATTTCAGTATTTTCCGCAACATTAGATTGATTATTTTTATGGCATCAAAAGTACGTACCGCTAATAACCCCGGTGGTACGGGAAACGGATAAATCAATACGATAAACGGATTACGTTATGACCCCAAAAGCTTTAACCGACGCGCAGAGCGCAGTCGCAAATCATGCATTTTACATGGATTATGCCGCCGTTGCGGAACAGGATTACCCGGGCGACTGGGACCCGCTGCAGGCCTTACTTCACTTCCAGGTAAAGCCCGGGCCGGGGCGTATAATTCCCGCGGCCGATGTGGCACGCCTTCAATCTGTCAAGGATTTCCTGCGGGAGCATTACCTCGACGAGCACCTTAGCTTAGGCTATCTCTGCCGGTGCTTTGGCCTCAATGAATTTAAACTGAAGAAAGGATTCAAGCAATTATTCGGTAACACCGTGTTCGGCTATGTGCAGGAGATGCGGATGAAAACCGCGCGGCGCTTGATTATCGAGGAAAAGAAAAACATCAATGAAGTAGCTGATTTCCTTGGTTACAGCTCTCCCAATCACTTCTCTGCTGCATTCAAGCGGCTATACGGCTTCTCGCCGGCTAAGCTGAAAGCGTGGCAGATGTAGGGTTTGGTGCAAATAAAAACCGCCCCAAGGGGGGCGGCTTCTTTTTGGAGTAAAATTTTCTCGATCTTTCTTAATGTTTAGGTTGATAAATTGGTAAGGAAAGTAATTAACTCAAATTTAACTTTCTGTTATCAATTTTCCATCACACTAAGGTGTAAATATTCAAAAAACTGTAAAAAAGAATGCAGATAATCACTAAGTTATATGGTGACAGCATATTTACAGTTGATTAAAATATATACTTTGTCGATAAAAAGTTCGATGATTGGGCACTTACGATCTCATTTATGAGTGCTTTGTTCTCTTCTGTCTGTTTTGTAGCCACTAAAGAGCGGATAGAAAAGGCGCGTAAAGCATCAAAAACGGAGAGTGTTGCCTCTGCGGAATCCTTTCTTCCGGTGAAAGGGAAGATGTCGGGCCCGCGTTGACACTGGCAATTTATATTCACCCGGCTTACCTGGTTCACCAGCGGATCAATGAGCGTTGCCAGCTCTGCTGCATCGTTGGAGAACACTGCCACCTGCTGCCCGTGATCTGCTTCGATCAGGTAGCGGACAGGCGTTTCAATATCATCAAAAGGTACCACCGGTATTACGGGGCCAAATTGCTCCTCCCGGTATAACTTCATCTTCTCGTTTACAGGATACACAATAGCCGGATAAACAAACGATGCGTTTGCCGCGCCGCCATTGCGATTGATCACTCTGGCGCCATGTGCCACGGCATCCGCCACACAGCTCTGGAGGTAGCCCGGCTTCTGGGGTTCCGGCAGCGGGGTGAGGAATACATCTTTCTCCCAGGGCATACCGAACTTCAGTTTACCCACTGCATCTGCGAACTTCTCAAGGAATACATCCGCCACACTGCGGTGCACATATATAATCTTGATGGCAGTGCAACGCTGTCCGTTAAACGAAAGCGAGCCCAGCACACATTCCTTCACGGCAAGGTCAATGTCGGCCTTCTCTGTGATGATGGCGGCATTCTTGGCATCCAGGCCGAGGATCGCGCGGAGGCGGTTCACCTTCGGGTGCATTTTCTTCAGCTGGTCTGCCACTTTGCTGGACCCGATCAGTGTGAGCACATTGATTTTCCCGGATTCCATTAATGGCTGGATGATGACGTTTCCACGGCCATATATCGTGTTTACCACGCCTGCGGGGAAGCAGTCGCGGAATGCTTCCAGCAATGGGTAATGCACTAAAGTGCCATGTTTGGGAGGTTTAAAGAGCAGCGTATTACCCATGATCAGGGCGGGAATCAGTGTGGTAAACGTTTCATTAAGCGGGTAATTGAACGGGCCCATACACAGTACCACGCCAAGCGGGCTGCGCCTGATCTGGCCAATGATCCCCTGCTCAATGGCGAACGAAGATGATTTACGGTCGAGGTTCTTCAACGCATCAATCGTAGCGTGAATGTATTCTACCGTACGGTCGAATTCCTTTACGGAATCGCCATAGGATTTACCGATCTCCCACATGATGAGCTGTACCACTTCCTGCTTCTTAGCGATCATCCTGCCGGTGAATTTCTCCACACAGGCAATACGCTCTGCTACAGACATGGTGGGCCACTCTCCCCTGCCGTCGGCATACGCCTTTACAGCTGCGTCGAGCGAAGCCTTTGCTTCTTCCTGTCCGCATAAGGGATACGACCCGATCACACGGCGCTCCAGGCCGTTGGGAGTCTTAATACAAATGGGCGACACTACGGTGTGCACGTCGCCATGCCAGTTTTTCATAACGCCGTCTGACAGATAGCTCCGCTGATGGATTTCACCGGGCAGGTTATACTCCGCAGGAATAGCGGCTGCATCCGGGAAAAGATGGCTTAATTGGTCTTCAAAGGTCATAAGTTAGGATTCTAATGGCGCGTAAGATATAAAAGATAAATAAAAAAATAAGCAGATCATTATCAACCTATTACCATATTGCAATCGATTGATTATATCTATGCATTAGTTTATGAACTAAAACCCGGATGCATTAAAATAGTATTACTTTGGGTGAATTTTGAAGAACCTTAAGTGTCCGGCATCCTCTTCTTCTGATGGAAGATTTGCAGAATCTGCTCACTGTTGTTTGTTGTTATATAGCGTGTTTTTCCATTGCGTAATTCCAATTTCAACACGTCCTTACCATCGAAGATATATCCCCAACCATCGCCCGCATAGCGGATTCCCCATCCACCGAAGTTCATGCCCCGCTTCATTTGTGAAATGCTCATCACATCTTCCCACAAAAAACTGCGCTGCAACCGTATCAGCGGCCGGATCTTCATGCAGATGCCCCGTTCATCCACATCCAGCCGCATATGCATCCATACAATAAGCCCGCCGAGCACAATCACCGCAATCACCGAAACGATACCGAGCTCCCACCAATCCCCGGTTGTTGCGGCCATGTATGTAAACAGCACAGTCTGCGCAACGAGAATGACCCCGAAGATCCACTTCAATACTGCGGGCATGTATTGTGTTTCTGAAATCATGCTGTACGCTTTGAAAGCAAATTAATCAAAAGCCGCACATCCTCCGGGAAATGCTATAAAACTGCAGCGGCTGGCCCTAACAGGAGCCAGCCGCTGACTATACGGATTGACCTTTTGATACGATATTAAGCTTTGAGTACTTCTCTGGCGATCACGATTTTCTGTATTTCGCTCGTGCCTTCACCGATGGTGCACAGCTTCGCGTCGCGATAGTATTTTTCTACCGGGAAATCTTTGGTATAACCATAACCACCAAACACCTGAACGGCTTCATTTGCGATGGATACGGCAATTTCCGAAGTGTAGTATTTGGCCATGGCGGCCTGCTTCGTCATAGGAATCTTTTTATTCTTCATATCGGCAGCCTGCATGGTGAGCAGTTCTCCGGCAGCGATCTGAGTGGCCATATCCGCGAGCTTGAAGGAAATACCCTGGAAGCTGGAAATAGGTTTATCGAACTGGTGCCGTTCCTGCGAATACTTCAACGCTGCATCGTATGCTCCTTTTGCAATACCGAGCCCTAATGCTGCAATTGAGATACGTCCTCCGTCGAGTACTTTCATCGACTGTATGAATCCGTCGCCTTCCTTGCCAAGCATGTTCGCAGCAGGGATGCGGCAATTATCGAAGATCATTTCGGCAGTTTCTGATGCACGCATGCCGAGTTTGTTTTCTTTCTTCCCACCGCTGAAGCCCGGTGTTCCGCGCTCTACAACAAAGGCGGTCATACCATGGCTGTCGCGCACTTCACCAGTACGGGCAATTACTACGGCAACATTGCCGCTTCTGCCATGTGTGATCCAGCATTTGGTGCCATTGATCACCCACTCGTCTCCTTCCTTACGGGCGGTGCATTTCATATTCATGGCGTCGGATCCGGTGTTGGGTTCTGTGAGTCCCCAGGCGCCAATCCATTCGCCGGCAGCCAGCTTCGGCAGCCAGCGTTGCTTCTGCTCTTCGTTTCCGAATTGCAGGATATGACCGGTGCACAAACTATTGTGTGCAGCAAGGCTCAGCCCGATAGCACCGCAAATCCGCGATACTTCACTGATTACGGTCACATATTCGAGATATCCGAGGCCGGAGCCACCGTAACTTTCCGGTACAAGCACGCCCATTAAACCCAGTTCTCCCATCTTATGAAACAGGTCGGCAGGAAAAGTCTGCGATTCGTCCCACTCCATTATATGAGGCTGGATGTTCGTTTTTCCGAAGTCTTTTATCACTTGTGCAATCTGTTGTTGCATGTCCGTTGGCTGAAAATTCATAACCTGAAATCGTGTTTTAAGGGGCGATTAAGTATTTTTCAATTTTACGATAAATGGAGTCATTCACCAAAGGCAGCCTTTTGAGGTCTTCTACCTGCCTGAAACGCCCGTTGGCACTGCGAAAGCGGATGATGGCACGGGCCAATTTCGTGTTGATGTATGGATGATTGGTCAAAGATTTCTCATCTGTATCGTTGACATCGATCTTTCTTAGAGATTCGTTACCCAGTCTTAGTAAAGGTTGAATTTTATTAAATACGGAATCCGGTAAACCATAGGTTTCGCTTACTTGTATGACACTATGGAAGCCGCCAAGCCGCTCCCGGAAGCGGACAATCCTCCCTGCATAGCCACTTCCGATGTATGGCAACCGCTCCCATTCCGCACTGTCTGCCGTGTTAATATTGATGATTTCCGGCGTTTTCTTTACCCAGGTTTTCTTCCATGTACTATCGGTTTTACGAAAGGCACTATCCCTCCAGCGCGATTTCCGGAATGCACTATCGCGGTGATACCGGGGCCGCTTCCAGCTGGCGCGCATACTGTCGTACTTCCGTGTTTTCTCCATAGCCCCTTCGGCCAGGAGCCTCTCAAGGGCAAGCTCCGCCTGCGCCAGGCCCGCCGTATCATCCGGAGGCGGCGATGCGCGGATATGTGGCCATACGGCCGGTAAACATTGACAAATAAGAATGAGAATAAGCAGGCAGGCTATACCCTGCCGTTCCCCGCGGGAAAAATTGAAAAAGGAGTCCGGCACAAACAATGGTTTTAATGGATGCCGAATGTAAAGATTATTTGATTACAAAATTACTTCGAGGCCATCGTATGCGAGGTGCATACCTTCCGGCAATGTGGGGTCTACTTCTGCATGTAATCCAAGCTGGTGGCTGATGTGCGTAAAGAGCACTTTCGGCACTTCCAACTCCCTGCCTAAATCGATTGCTTCATCGAGTGTAAAATGCGAGATGTGTTTTTCACGACGCAGCGCATTCAGCACCAGTACTTTTGAACCGCGGATCTTCTCCTTTTCTTCCGGCGCAATGAAATTAGCGTCGGTAATGTAGGTGAAGTCGCCGAACCGGAAGCCCAATACCGGCATTTTATGATGGAGGACATTAACAGGGGTAAACCTCAGTCCGTTCACCGAAAATGCTTCGCTGCCAATTGTCTGGAGGTTAAGTTCCGGAATACCGGGGTATTTGAAATCCGCGAAAGCATAGGAGAACTCGCGGATGATGACATCCTGCGAATATTCGGAGGCGTAAATATCGATAGGCTGCTGCTGGAAATAGTTGAATGCGCGGATATCATCCATCCCGGCGATATGATCTTTATGGGAATGGGTGATCACCACTGCTTCGAGGCGCTTTACCTGTGCGCGGAGCATCTGGTAGCGGAAATCAGGAGTGGTATCGATCACGATATTGCCGGCGGTTTCGTCGGAGATCATGATACTGCTGCGCAGCCGGTTGTCGCGCGGGTCTTTGGAAGCACATACCGGGCATGGACAGGCGATGACCGGCACACCCTGCGAGGTGCCCGTGCCAAGGAAAGTTACTTTCACGGCTGTGGTGTTTCCGGGTTTTCGTTAGCAGATTCGTCCGCTCCTTCTTCCCCGGCCTCATCTTTCGCCGCAGCTTCTTTCCCTGCTTTGATAGCTTCTTCCTTCAGGGCTTCGGCCTTGCTGTCGAGCACCTGGCGGTAGAGCTTCTGTGAATCCGGCGTAAGGAAACCCTCTTCCAGCGTGATGGCCGGCAGAATGTCGAGCAGGGCATTGATGCGCCCTTCCACGTTCAGGAATTTGTTCACCACCACCACTTTCTTATGTTCCAGAATGCAGTAGCCGGAGTTAAACGTTCCCTTCTCGAAGCGAATAATATACTTCGCTTCGTCAAAAATCTTTTCCAGCTTCGCCAGGTTATTGGGGGTACTCTTCAGGTTCATATGTTCTCTCCCGTTGTTTTTCTATTTGCTTACCATCCTCGCTACCGGTACAATCATCTCTTCGAGAGAAATACCGCCATGCTGGAAGGTGTTGCGATAATAGTTAACAAAATAATTATAATTGTTCGGATAGCAGAGGTATCCGTCTTCGCGGGCAAAGATATAAGAAGAATTGACATTAGGCCTCGGCAGCCCTGCATCTTTCGGATCGCGGAATGCCAGCACCTCCTTAGGGTCGTAGTTCAGATTCCGCCCGTGCTTGTAGCGCAGGTTGGTGGTAGTCTGTTTATCCCCAATCACTTTCACCGGTGTTTTCACCCGAACAGATCCGTGATCTGTAGCAATGATCAGGTTGATCTTCTTATCTGCAATCTTCTTCAATGCCTGGTGCAGCGGCGAATGCTCAAACCAGCTGGTGGTGATGGAGCGGTAGCTCACCTCGTCGCCCGCGAGTTCCTTGAGCACTTCCATTTCCGTACGGGCATGGCTGAGCATATCCACGAAGTTATAAACCACTATGTTGAGCGGATAGTTCAACATATTATGAATGTTATTGACGAGATGCTGTCCGTCGGCATGGTGGGTCACTTTTGTGTAGGAGAACCGCGGGTCCATTTTAAGGCGGGCCAGCTGGGCAGCCATGAATGACTCTTCGTACAGGTTCTTTCCTCCTTCCTCATCATCATTCTTCCACTCTTCCGGAAACTTCGCTTCGATATCTATCGGCAGCATACCGGCAAAAATGGCGTTACGGGAATATTGGGTGGATGTGGGGAGGATGCTGTAAAAGGTATCTTCCTCCACAAGCCGGAACGTTTCGGAGAAGATGGGCTGTATGGCTTTCCACTGGTCCAGCCGCAGGTTATCGATCAGTACAAAGAAGTTTGGAACGGAAGGGTCCAGCAGGGGCACCACCTTCTTGGAGAAGAGGGTATGGCTCATGATGGGAGCGCCTTTGGCGTTGGGAGTCATCCAGTCGGAGTAATTCCGGTTAATGAACTTGGCGAACTCGGTATTGGCTTCAGCCTTCTGCGACTGGAGTACTTCCAGCATTTCAGGGCTGTCCGATTTTGCCATTTCCATTTCCCAGTACACCAGTTTTTTATAGATATCCGCCCATTCTTCATGGTTTGGATTATCGTTCAGGGCCATGAACAGCGTCCGGAATTGTTGCTGGTAAGCCGTGGTGGTTTTCTCAGCCACGAGGCGTTTATTGTCGATGATCTTTTTAAGGGAAAGCAATACCTGGTTAGGGTTCACCGGTTTAATGAGGTAATCGGTGATCTGCGAACCAATGGCGTCGTCCATTACGTTTTCCGCCTCGTTTTTGGTGATCATAACAACGGGGATCTGCTGGTTGATCTCTTTGATCTTGCCCAGCGTTTCCAGTCCGGTTATACCCGGCATGGATTCGTCCAGCAATACCACGTCCACAATGTTTTCCTTCAGGAATTCAAGAGCATCGTACCCGTTTGTGAGGGCGGACACCTTGTATCCTTTGTTTTCTAGGAAGATGATCTGCGATTTAAGGGAATCGATTTCATCGTCGACCCAGAGTATGTTGATTTGGTTCATGTATACGAATTACGAATTAATTTAGAATATATTGGCAATTATTTGGATACGGTCAAAAATCGTACCCGCGCGGCGTTAAAACGCGGAACAGGGGCTTCCGGTTCAGCGAAAGTTTGCGGGGATGGCGTAGATTTGTACCGTCCGAATATAAAATAACTGAATGACTGACCGTAAACGCAAGATTGTGAACGACCCGGTGTACGGGTTTATCACAATTGATCATCCATTGATTTTCAGCCTCATTTCGCACCCGTATTACCAGCGGTTGCGGCGGATACACCAGATGGCACTTGCTCACCTGGTATATCCCGGCGCTATGCACACGCGGTTTCATCACAGTATGGGTGCTTACCACCTGATGAGCTGTGCGCTGGCTGAGCTGAAGGGTAAAGGAGTAGATATTTCGGAGGATGAAGAGGTGGCGGCAAAAATGGCCATATTATTGCATGATATAGGCCACGGGCCTTACTCTCATGCTTTGGAGCATACATTAGTGGAGGGCGTTTCTCACGAGGAAATATCCCAGCTGCTGATGCAGGAGCTCAACCGCGAAATGGATGGCGCACTGAATCTTACTTTGGAGATCTTTAACGACCGTTATCATAAAAAATTCCTGCATCAGCTGGTTTCCAGCCAGTTAGACGTAGACAGAATGGATTACCTGAGCCGAGACAGCTTTTATACAGGTGTTTCGGAAGGGGTGATTTCCTACGACAGGATCATTAAAATGCTGACGGTGGCCAACGGAGAACTGATGGTGGAGGAAAAAGGTATCTATTCCATTGAGAAGTTCATTGTGGCGCGGCGGCTCATGTACTGGCAGGTATATCTGCATAAAACAGTACTGAGTGCGGAAAATATGCTGGTAAAGGTGCTGCAGCGGGCCAAGGAGCTTGCGGGCCAGGGAGCGGAACTGTTTGCCTCCCCTGCCCTGCGGTACTTCCTGTACAGCCAGACCGGCCGGCAGGAATTTGAACGCGATCCGGCAGTTCTGGCGCAATTCTGCCTGCTGGATGATTATGATATCATGGGAGCGGTGAAGGTTTGGGCCGGGCATGCAGACAAAACGCTCAGTACCTTATGCCATTGGCTGGTAAACCGTCAACTTTTCAAGGTGACACTCCGGAGCGACCCTTTCGGGGCGGAAGAAGTGGCTGCCTTACGTGAAAAAGCACAGAAAGTGATGGGGCTTACCCCGGAGGAAGCGGAATATTTCGTATTTACCGACGCGGCCAGCCTGAAAGCGTATGATGCTGAAGATGAAAAGATTAACATATTATATAAGGACGGCAACGTGCGGGATATTTCTTCTATAGACAATGCACTCGTATCGCATACTTTAGCAAGACCGATAAAAAAATTCTACATTTGTCATCCAAAATTCTAGGCTAACAACGTTTTACACGAACTTAACATGTTAGTGAATCCATTCATATTAGCCGGAGGCGGCCTGGAAGGTAACTTTTTCAAATTATAACTATGCAATTCAGCGCATTACAGCTGGCTACCATACTGAACGGTAAGCTGGAGGGGGACCCGGAAGTGAAAGTGCACAATATCGCCAAGATAGAGGAGGCAGGGGACGGCATGTTAAGTTTCATTGCCAATCCTAAGTATGAAGAGTTCATTTATACTACCCAGGCTTCTATCCTCATCGTAAACGATACTCTGGAGATCGACCGGCCCGTGAAGCCCACGCTTATCCGTGTAAAGGACGCTTACAGCTCGTTTGCCCTGCTGCTGGAGAAATATCAGCAAATGGTAGGCGCGGGCGCTAAAACAGGCATTCAGGAGCCTTCCCATGTACCTGCCACGGTAAAAATGGGGACAGGGGTGTTCATTGGTGCCTTTGCTTACCTCGGCGAAAACGTACAGCTGGGCGACAATGTGAAGATTTATCCCGGTGTTTACCTGGGCGACGGTGTGAAGATCGGCAGCAATTCCGTATTGTACCCCGGCGTGAAAGTATATGACAACTGTGTACTGGGTAACCGTGTTATACTCCATGCCGGCTGTGTAATCGGGGGAGATGGCTTTGGTTTTGCCCCTCAGGCCGACGGTTCCTATAAAAAGGTGCCCCAGGTTGGGAACGTAGTGATCCATGACGATGTGGAGATTGGCGCCAATACAACAATTGACCGGGCAACCATGGGCTCCACCGTGATCCTTTCCGGTGTGAAGCTCGATAACCTGATCCAGATTGCCCACAATGTGGAAATCGGGCAGAATACGGTAATTGCGGCTCAGACGGGCATTTCCGGCAGTACTAAAATCGGCAGGAACTGCGTGATCGGCGGGCAGGTAGGCATCGTAGGGCACATCCAGATTGCCGACGGCACCCGGATCAATGCACAGAGCGGGCTTTCCAAATCAATCACCACGCCTAATACCGCCCTTACCGGCTCCCCGGCGTATGATTATAAAAGTTCACTGAAAAGTCAGGCAATTTTTAGAAATTTGCCGGAATTGGAAAAACGGGTTAAAGAGCTCGAAGACATGGTGAAACAGCTGCTGGCAGAAAAAGCCGGTGTGTAATTATAAAACGAAACTGAATACGTAGCTATAATGATGGACACTCAGCAACAGAACCAGCAGACCCTGAAAGGCCCTGTGACCATTTCAGGTGTTGGTTTGCATACAGGCGCGCATGTGAACATGACCCTCAAGCCGGCGATGCCCGGCTTCGGCATTAAATTCCAACGCATCGACCTTCCGGATCAGCCTATCGTTAAAGCAGATGTGGATTATGTGGTAGACACCGCACGCGGTACCACCCTCGAGCATAACGGCGCCCGCGTCAGCACTGTTGAGCACATCCTCGCAGCACTGGTAGGGATGGGCGTTGATAACGTGCTGATCGAGCTTAACGGCCCTGAGATCCCCATTATGGACGGATCCTCCCTCCCCTTCATCGATCTTATCGAAGAAGTGGGCATCCAGGAGCAGGACGCCAAAAAGATCTGGTACTCCATCGATACCAATATCAATTACTACGACGAAGTAAAGAAAGTGGAAATGGTTGCACTGCCTGCAGTAGACTACCGTATTACCACCCTCATCGACTTCAACTCTCCCGTACTCGGCACCCAGCATGCCAACCTGAAGAGCCTTGCCGATTTCAAGAAAGACATCGCCCCCTGCCGCACATTCGTTTTCCTCCACGAACTCGAATACCTGCTGGCAAATAACCTTATTAAAGGCGGTGATATCAACAACGCTATCGTAGTGGTAGACCGTGCGGTAAACCAGGACGAGCTCAACAGGCTCGCCAAAGCGTTCGACCGTGCAGAGATCTCTGTTCACCAGCGCGAAGGTATCCTCAACAACGCCCAGCTCCACTTCCCCAACGAACCGGCACGTCACAAGCTCCTGGATATCGTAGGTGATCTGGCGCTTATCGGCTATCCCATCAAGGCACATATCATTGCCAACCGTCCCGGTCACGCCTCCAACGTGGAGTTTGCCCGTAAGATCAAGGCTTATATCAAAAAGAACAAGCATAACCGCGACGTTCCCATCTACGATCCCAACCAGCCCGCTATCTACGATATCAACCGTATCGTGAAAACCATGCCGCACCGTTACCCGATGCTGCTGGTAGACAAGATCATTGAGCTGAGCGATACGCAGGTGGTAGGTATCAAGAACGTTACTTTCAACGAGCAGATCTTCCAGGGGCACTTCCCCAACAACCCGGTTATGCCCGGCGTTCTGATCTGCGAAGCACTGGCACAGGTAGGCGGCATCCTCGCCCTCAACCCTAAGCCGGACCCGGAAAACTACGACACCTATTTCCTTAAGATCGATAACTGTAAGTTCAAGCAAAAAGTACTTCCCGGAGATACCATGGTACTGAAAATGGAGCTGCTCAGCCCCATCCGCAGAGGCCTGGTGGAAATGCGCGGAACCGCTTTCGTTGGTAACAAAGTTGTTACGGAAGCAGACATGGTAGCTCAAATTGTAAAACGCGAAGGATAAAATAAAAGCATGATTCATCCGCTCACATACATCCACCCGGACGCCAAAGTAGCGCCCAACGTAAAAATCGATCCTTTTACCGTTATTCATAAAAATGTAGAGATCGGGGAAGGCACCTGGATCGGTTCGAATGTGACCGTCATGGAAGGGGCCCGTATCGGCAAGAACTGCCGCATCTTCCCCGGAGCGGTGATCGCCGCCATTCCGCAGGACCTCAAGTTCGAAGGTGAGGAAACCCTCGTGGAAATCGGCAATAACACCACCATCCGCGAATACGTTACTGTAAACCGTGGTACCAAGGACCGCTGGAAAACATCTATCGGGAACAACTGCCTGATCATGGCCTACAGCCACATCGCGCACGATTGCACCGTAGGTAACTACTGCGTGTTCTCCAACAATACCACCCTGGCAGGGCACATCACCATCGGTGATCACGTGGTACTGGCAGGTATGGTTGCGGTACAACAGTTCTGCAAAGTGGGCAACCACGCTTTCGTAACCGGCGGCTCCCTCGTTCGTAAAGACGTTCCGCCTTATGTCAAAGCAGCACGCGAACCACTGTCTTACGTTGGTGTAAACTCAATCGGTCTCAAACGCAGAGGATTTTCCCTGGAAAAGATCAACCACATCCTGGACATCTACCGCATCCTCTTCGTTAAAGGCAACAATATTTCCAAAGCCATCCGCATCATCGAAGCTGAGTTCCCCGCCACGGACGAAAGGGATGAAATCCTTTCCTTCATCCGCGACTCCGGCCGCGGCATCATGAGAGGATATAGCACCCGGGCGAATGACGATCTCGCTTAACCAGGTCGGCAAAAGGTATAACCACGACTGGATCTTCCGTCGTTTCAGCCACACATTCTCCGGTACGGGCGGTTTTGCCATTTTAGGGCCTAACGGCTCCGGTAAAAGCACCCTGCTGCAGATCATCAGCGGTCATCACCATCACAGTGAAGGCAAGCTGGAATACTTCTTCAATGATCAACTGCTCCCGCAGGACCAGTTCTTCCGCCACTGCGCCATCGTAGCCCCCTACCTGGAAGTGGTCGAAGAGCTGACCCTGCGGGAATGCTTTGAGTTCCATCTCGAATTTAAAACGTTCCTCCCCGGCTTCAAGCCCCGCGAGATAGCCGGTATTGTAGGGCTCGACGCTGCCTGGAATAAGCAGGTACGCCACTTCTCTTCCGGTATGAAGCAGCGGGCAAGACTGGCACTCGCCATCTTCTCCGACGTCCACACCCTTCTGCTCGACGAGCCCTGCACTAACCTCGACGCTTCCGGTATCGCGCTGTACCAGCAGCTGATCCGCGAATATGGCGGCAACCGCCTCATCATCGTATCTTCCAACGACCCCGCTGAATACTCCTTCTGTAAGGAGCAAATCCGCATCAGCGACTACAAGTAATAAATTTGTACTTTCAGGGCATCATTGTGAATGAATAAAAACTCCCTATGAGCATTCCAAACAAAAAAGTCGTAAACGGCTGGGCCATGTATGATTGGGCCAACTCGGTGTATAACCTCGTAATTACGACCACCTTCTTTCCCCTGTACTTTATCTCCGTCACCAACGCCAAATTCGGGGGCGACGTAGTAGACTTTTTCGGCTGGAAGCTGACAAACTCTGTACTTTACGACTACGCCCTCGCTTTCGCATATCTGCTGATCGCATTTACCATGCCCATCCTCGGCTCTATCGCAGATACACGTGGCAATAAAAAGAACTTCCTGCGCTTCTTTACCTACCTCGGCGGCCTTTCCTGTATGGCGTTTTTTCTGTTTACTAAAGATTCGTCGCTGGAGCTGGCCGTATTATACTTTGTACTGGCTACCATCGGCTATTGCGGCGGGCTGGTATTCTATAACTCCTATCTCCCTGAAATCGCATCCATTGAGCATCGCGACCGTGTATCGGCCCGTGGATATTCGTTTGGATACATGGGGAGCGTATTACTGCAAATCCTCGGGTTTGCCCTCGTATTGGGCTTTGAAGCGCAGGGCCTCCCCGGCGATCTTGCCCCCAGGATCACCTTCCTGCTCGTAGGGCTATGGTGGATCGGCTTCGCACAGATCCCCTTTATCCGACTCCCCAAATCGCAACCCGCCGCAGACCTGCAAAAGGGAAGCGTATTTTCCGTAGGGTTCGAAGAACTGAAAAAAGTATATGCACAGGTGCGCCGGATGCCTGTGCTGAAACACTTCCTCAGAGGGTTCTTCTTCTATTCCATGGGTGTGCAAACCGTAATGATGGTAGCCACCATTTTTGGGTTGAAGGAATTGAAGATGGAACAGAGCAACCTCATTGCCTGCGTGGTAATTATCCAGGTAGTAGCTATCCTTGGTGCATGGGGTATGGCCAGGCTGTCAGAAAAATATGGCAACTTCCGCATCCTTATTCTCACAGTGCTGCTCTGGATAGGCATCTGCCTGTGTGCATATTTCATCACCACTGAAAAACAGTTTTACCTGCTGGCTGTGGGCGTAGGGCTGGTGATGGGAGGTATACAATCCCTCAGCCGCTCCACTTATGCCAAGCTCATTCCCGAAACGCGCGACACCGCTTCCTTCTTCAGCTATTACGATGTAACGGAGAAATTATCCATCGTGCTGGGCCTGTTCAGTTTCGGTTATATCGAGCATTTGACCGGGGATATGCGTAGCTCCGTGCTCGTATTGACCGGCTTCTTCGCCATCGGTCTCATATGGCTGTTTTCTGCTTTAAGGAAACAACGTAGATTAGCAGTAGCAGAAAACGCCCCTGCACAAGTCACCGAAACAATCTGATGCATGAAATTACATACGATCAATACCGGCAACTTTAAGCTCGACGGCGGCGCCATGTTTGGCGTTGTTCCCAAAAGCATATGGAATAAACTCAACCCGGCCGACGAAAATAATCTTTGCTCCTGGGCCATGCGCTGCATGCTCGTGGAAGATGGCAACCGCCTCGTGCTGATCGACAACGGCATCGGTAATAAACAGGATGCCAAATTCTTCAGTCACTATTATCTGCATGGCGATGATACGCTCGATAAATCGCTCGCAGCCCTGGGATATCACCGTAATGATATCACGGATGTGTTCCTCACGCACCTGCATTTCGACCATTGCGGCGGAAGTATTGAACGTGCGGGAGACAAACTGGTACCTGCCTTCAAAAACGCTCATTACTGGAGCAATGAAGCACACTGGAAATGGGCTACTGAGCCAAATGACCGCGAAAAAGCTTCATTCCTCCGGGATAACATTCTTCCTATCCAGCAAAGCGGCCAGCTTAAATTCATCGACCAGCAGGATGGCGTCGCTTTCACCGACCACATCCGCGTCCGCTTCGCTTATGGCCATACCGACGCTATGATGCTGCCGGAGATACGTTACAACGGGCACACGCTTGTATATATGGCCGACCTGTTGCCGTCTGTTGGGCACATTCCGCTGCCATACGTGATGGCATATGATATGTTCCCCCTCACCACACTGGAAGAAAAGAAGCGCTTCCTGATGGAAGCCAACGAACGTAACTACGTACTCTATTTCGAGCACGACCCTGTGGTGGAATGCTGCACACTGCAGAGCACCGAAAAGGGTATCCGCGTGCACGAAACCTTCCCATTATCGAACCTGTAACCGTTTAAACCGAAACATATGCACAAGAACATCTTACGCACGCTGCCCGTAGCCGCAGCACTTTTATTCGCCGCATGCCAGAGCGGAACTACCAACGGTACTACAGACAATGCTGCCGTACAGGACTCTCTTGCTATTGATTCACTCAGCAATGATGTGATGGCTGTGCACGACGAAGCGATGGCCAAAATGATGGTGATCCGCCGCCTGCGCACCCGCGTGGCAGAAGTTTCCGACTCCCTTGGTAAAGCGAAAGCCGACACTGCCGCCTACCACACTGCCGGTGTAATGCTGGACAGCGCCAACAGCGCTATGGACGGCTGGATGCGTGCTTATGATATGGAACTGACCGGGAAAGACAATGCGCAGAAAAAAGCATATCTCTCGTCTGAAAAATCAAAAATCGACGAGGTAAAAACCCTCATGCTGAAAAGCATCGATGATGCCAAAGCACTCCTGAAAGAACAATAAACCGATCGCTCAAAACTGCTATCTTCACGAAAACCGAACTGCAATGTCCAAACAGGAAGCATTCTTACAATACATCAATAACGGGTACACATTTAAAGGTGAACATTTCAAGCTGGGATGCGCCATGCTAGATGGCGAAGTGGTAACAGGGGCCGATGTTTTTCTCCCCCTCAAAACCCTCAACCGCCACGGTCTCATTGCCGGCGCAACGGGCACCGGTAAAACAAAGACCCTGCAGGTTATCGCCGAAGGCCTCAGCGATGCCAGTGTGCCCGTACTCATGATGGACATCAAGGGCGACCTGAGCGGTATTGCAGCACCGGGTACCTCCAATGCTAAAATCGAAGAACGGTATGCGAAAATCGGCGGATCATGGACGGCCGCGGGCTACCCCGTAGAACTGCTCACTCTCAGTCATGAGAAAGGTGCCCGCCTTCGTGCCACCGTCAGCGAATTCGGCCCCGTTCTCCTGTCCAAAATACTGGAGCTGAACGATACGCAGGCAGGGCTGGTAGCCATGATCTTCAAATATTGCGACGATAATAAACTGCCGCTCCTCGACCTGAAGGACTTTAAAAAAGTACTCCAGTTCGTTAGCGACGAAGGCAAGAAAGAACTGGAAAAGGATTACGGGAAAATATCGACCACATCCACCGGTACCATCCTGCGTAAAGTAATTGAACTGGAACAACAGGGAGCCACTGTATTCTTCGGGGAGAAATCCTTTGAAGTGGACGACCTCATGCACATCGGCGACGATGGCCGCGGAGTGATCTCCATTGTGCGCGTAGCTGATATCCAGGACCGCCCGAAGCTCTTTTCCACATTCATGCTCAGTCTCCTCGCAGAGCTGTACGCCACCCTTCCTGAAGAAGGCGATATGGACAAGCCAAAGCTGGTGATGTTCATAGATGAAGCGCACCTCATCTTCCAGGAAGCAAGCGATGCATTACTGCAGCAGATCGAAACAATCGTTAAGCTCATCCGCTCAAAAGGCGTGGGCATTTTCTTCTGCACGCAAAACCCCATGGATGTGCCGCCATCTGTACTGGGCCAGCTGGGCCTTAAAGTACAGCATGCCCTGCGTGCATTTACGGCCAACGATCGTAAAACTATCAAACAAACTGCGGAAAACTATCCGCTGTCGGACTACTACAAAACAGACGAACTGCTTACCCAGATCGGGATAGGCGAAGCATTGGTTACCTGCCTCAGCGAGAAAGGCACTCCTACTCCCCTCGCAGCTACCATGCTTACTTCTCCCCGTTCCCGGATGGATATCCTTACTGACGATGAAATGGAAGCACTGGTTGCCAAATCAAAACTCGTCCGTAAGTACAATCAGGAAATAGACACCGAGAGCGCATACGAGATACTGACTGCGAAACTGGAAGAAGCGGCGGAAAAATCGAAAGAGGAAGAAGAAGCCAAACCGGCAAAAGGCCGTCAGAAAGAAGAGAAAGGCATATTCGAAACGATCGTTACCAGCTCAGCAGCAAAGCAGGCAGGCCGAACCGCCGCCAATATCATTACCCGCAGCCTGCTGGGAGCCCTTGGCCTGGGCGGGCGCAGCAGCAAAAAGAAAGGGACCAGCTGGTTTTAGGACGGGTATCAAAAACGAATCAAATGGTTTTGATTATTCTTTTAATCGGATTGATTTTTACGATCATGGGCTACATCTTCCTGAAGTGGCCTCCTAAAAGAATTAATCCCATTTACGGGTACCGCAGCCGCCGCTCCATGCGGTCGCAGGCAGCGTGGGATGCATCCCAGGTGTACTCCGCCCGGCTCATGCGTACTGCAGGGCTGGGTGTGCTGGCACTAAGCATTCCTGTATGGCTCACCAGTGGCGTAGAACTACAATATGTACCCATGGGATGGGTGATTATACTGCCTTTACTGGCCAGCATCGTACCGGCAGCAGTTATTATCATCCAAACCGAGAACTATCTGAAAACACATTTCGACGACAAGGGCGAACCGAAAAAAATAAACTAAAGATATGTCTACACCCATTAAAACCGGGCTTTGCTCCTACGGGCACAGTGGCTATGCTTTCCATGCACCGTTTCTGCATGTGCATCCCGGATTTGAACTGACAGCCATTACCGAGCGTAGCAAGCACCTTGCGCAGCAGCGCTATCCGGATGTGAAGATTTTTGGTGATGTATTGAGCATGATCAACGATCCTTCCCTGGAACTGATCATCGTTAACACCCCCAACTACTCCCATTACGAATACACCAAGGCCGCGCTTATGGCAGGTAAACATGTGGTAGTGGAAAAGCC
Organism: Chitinophaga deserti; assembly: GCF_003149455.1. GTDB lineage: Bacteria > Bacteroidota > Bacteroidia > Chitinophagales > Chitinophagaceae > Chitinophaga > Chitinophaga deserti. The sequence goes on along the minus strand of NZ_QFFK01000009.1, from coordinate 135,731 downwards.
ATTCACTGTTACTTCCGTTGAGGGAGTAGAGCTGATTGAACTGGCTAAGAAACAAAACAAACTCATCATCGTATATCAGAACCGCCGGTACGACAGCGATTACAAGATCGTGCGCCGCGTGGTGGAAGAAGGCCTCATCGGCGATGTGCTGGAAGTAGAATTCCATTACGACCGATTCAAGGAAGAACTCAGTTATAAAAAGCACAAAGAGCAAGCCTCTCCGGGAACCGGGGTATTGTACGACCTCGGCTCGCATCTGATCGATCAGGCACTTACTATTTTCGGTATGCCGGAAGCCGTATTCGGTGATGTACGCATTATACGGAAGGAATCTGTGGTGGACGATTACTTCGAGCTGCTGCTTTACTATCCTTCCTTACGGGTACGCCTTAAATCAAGCTATCTCGTGAAGGAAGCCCTCCCGGCTTATGTGCTGCACGGCCGTAAGGGATCGTTCATAAAAAGTAAGTCCGACATACAGGAGGCACTGCTCATGAAAGGCGTACTGCCCGATACGCCCGACTGGGGTGCTGAAGCTCCCGCTGAATGGGGCCTGCTCCATACCGAGCGCGATGGTAAAACGGTGAAAGAATACCTGCCCGGCGGCAATGGCAACTACCTCGATTTTTACAAAGGAGTATATGCTGCAATCCGAGAAGGCAAACCCAATCCGGTAACGCCGGAAGAAGGCCTGAATGTAGTTAAGGTAATTGAAGCCGGCTTCCTCAGCAGTGCGGAGCGCCGGGTGGTAACGTTATAATATGCTCAGGACTTTGTGCCGGCAACCAGCAGCCCGTCTGCATCCCGCAACACGAGTCCTTCGGCGATGAGGAACTGCAGGGCATCCAATACCCTGCTTTCCTCGGCGTCGAGCTTAATCATGAGGGATTGCACAGTCGATTTTTCACTGAGTAACGAAAGGATCGTCTTAGCCAATGTTCCGAATTCCCCGGCTTTCATCTTTCCCTTATCCTGCTTCACACATACATCGCAGACGCCGCAACGGTCGGCATCTTTTTCCCCAAAGTAGGATACCAGCTGCTGTGTGCGGCAAACTTCCGGATTCTGCGCATAGCGGGTAATTGCTTCAATCTTCGCTTCCATGATTTTCTTTCGCTGCCTGAGGCTCTCCATATCGATCCGGAGCTGCTGTGCATAAGGGCGCTCCTGCAGGAAAGATAACTGCGGACTGTCTTTCCGCGGGTAATAGCGGATCACTGCCTGCCGGTGGAGTTGCTGCAGGTTATCTACAACCTCATCTTCTGTACACCGGAGGATGCGGGCAATCTGTTTCTCGAAGATCGGAACCGCCGAATCGAAAATACCCTGATAAGTACGTAATAAGGTTTTTATCAGCTGATCCAGCCGTTCGTTGATGTTTTCATATTCCAGGATCGTTTCCCTGTTGGTAATGATCTCCGCTTTGGAAGGCATGTATACACTTTCACTGAGCTGCCACACCCCTTCCTGCTCGATAACACGGATGGCACTGTGTGCTACCGTAACATTCAGCTTGAAACGCTGAACAAACTCATTGAAATCAAAATCAAAATATACTCCTTCCACTCCGCCAGCCGGTGCCTGAAGGTAGTTTACCACACACTGGAACACTTCACGGATGGTTTCCAGAGAAGGGAACTGCAGTTCCAGCCGGGCTTTCATCTGATCGAGGTCATGCTGCGTATAGAGTAATACTGCATAGGCCTTATGCTCATCGCGGCCGGCACGGCCGGCTTCCTGGTAATACGCCTCAATACTGTCGGGCACATCGGCATGGATAACCATACGTACATCCGGCTTATCGATGCCCATACCAAAGGCGTTGGTACAAACCATCACACGCGTTTCCCCTTTGATCCAGGCGGCCTGGCGGAGGTTGCGCTGTTCGTTAGGTATACCGGCATGGTAATAACTGGCGGAAATGCCCTGTGCAGTGAGTAACCCTGCCAGATCCTGTGTTTGCCGGCGGTTGCGGCAGTATATCAACGCGGAACCCGGCACCCTGTCCAGCATATTGCGGATGCGCAATGGCTTACTTTCTTCTTCCAGTACACTATATGACAGGTTGGGACGGGCGAAGCTTTTAATGTAAATATTCGGAGCTCTCAGCTCCAGCTGTATGCAGATATCTTTTTGTACGGCAGGCGTAGCGGTAGCGGTAAGTGCGAGGATGGGCGCGTTGGGGAACTGTTCGCGAACGGCGGAAATCTGCAGATACGCCGGTCTGAAATCATAGCCCCATTGCGAGATGCAATGCGCTTCATCCACCGCGATCAGCGTGATGGGCAGCACTTCACAATACCAGAGGAAACGGCGGCTTTGCAGCCTTTCGGGCGATACATACAGGAACTTGATATCTCCTTCACGCGCCAGCGCCAGCACCTTCTCCACATCCTTCGCCATCATCCCCGCATAAATTGCGAATGCGGGAATGCCGCGGCGGTTGAGATTCTCCACCTGATCTTTCATGAGTGCAATGAGCGGGGTAACCACGAGGCAAACCCCTTCCCGCATCATGGCGGGCACCTGGAAGCAGATAGATTTACCGCCACCGGTGGGCAGCAATGCCAGTACGTCTTTCCCCGATGCCACGGCCTCCACGATTTCCCGCTGCATAGGCCGGAATTCGGAATAGCCCCAGAATCTCTTCAATATCTCCTGTGACGTTTGCATGTATTATTTCTTCTCCAGATATGGCAACGACCAACCTTTGCGGAGGGCCGTAAGCCTGATTGTAATAACGAGTATGATGCTGGCTATCATGTTCCATTCCTGATCTACACCCAGGTGACTCAGCCCTATGTATAGTGCCGCGCCGGCAAGGCAGGCAGTGGCATAGATCTGGCGGCTGAAGATGAGGGGTATTTCATTTACCATCATATCCCTGATAACACCACCGAAAATGGCGGATATCATACCCAGGATCACTGCAGCCCAGGGGTGTACGCCGAAGGCGAGAGCCTTCTGCAGGCCAATCACGGTATAGAAACCAATCCCCAGCGTATCGAACAGGAAAATGGAACGGCGGTATTGCAGCAGCCGGCGGCGGAACAACAGGGTTACCAATACACCGAGAATGATGGCGATCACGTACCGGGAATCGTTCACCCATACCGGGCGGGTTCCCAATATAAGGTCGCGCATGGTACCACCGCCAATGGAAGTAACAAAGGCGGTGAAGCTTACCCCGAATATGTCGTGGTACATTTTTTTGTCCCAGGCGGCCAGTGCACCTGATATGGCAAACACAAAGGTACCGATGAGGTCTAACCAGTATATCATTCACGAACGGATTTCGATATACGAATTAACGACAATTTTTAATGGCTTACACGCTTGAAGCGCAGCCTTACGGAATTGACCGCCAATACTACATCAGAAAGCCCCATTACCAATGCGCCCACAATGGGATTAAGGAATCCCAACGCAGCCACGGGAATGGCCACCACGTTGTAAATAAATGCCCAGAACAGGTTTTGTTTGATGGTAAGGTAAGTATGTTTGCCAAGCCCCATGGCCAGCGGAAGAGCGCCCAGGTGGTTGTTGAGTAAAATGACGTTTGCGCTTTGCATGGCCACTTGTGTGGAATCGCTGAGCGATATGCCGATGGTGGCTTTCGCCAGCGCAGGTGCATCATTGATGCCGTCGCCCACCATTGCCGTGGGCGCTTCGTTCATCAGCGTTCCGATCATGTCGAGCTTCTGCTTGGGCGATTGCTCGGCATACCAGGAATCGATTCCCAGTTCCGCTGCCATTTCCCGGCATTTGCGGGTAGTGTCTCCACTGAGCAGGATGGTCCGGATGCCGGAGGCATGCAGGCTTTGGATCACCTGTCTCGCCTCGGGGCGCAGCTCGTCGGTAAAATCGAGCCAGCCGGCAAGGGCTCCGTTCTTCAGGAGGTAAATATTATGCGAATCATCGTCCGTAAGGTCTTTCGCCATAAGGAACGAGCCCAGCTTCCATTCGTTGCCTTCCTGATCGGCAGCCTGCATTCCAAGGCCCTTGATCTCCCTGACCTGGCGGAGGGTGGTTTCCCTTGTTCCTTTCCAGGCGGCGCTGATGGAGCGGGCTATGGGGTGAGAAGAATATTTTTCGAGGCTGAAAACGAGGGAGCGGAAAGTGTCATCATCCATTCCAATGGCTTTCCACTGGCCGATGCTGAGCTTGCCGGTGGTAAGGGTCCCGGTTTTATCGAACACGATCTGCCGGATGTTGCGGAACTGTTCGAGCGTATTGGCGCCTTTAATGAGGATACCGTTGCGGGCAGCACGGCCCAGGCCTACCATAACTGCAGCCGGTGTAGCAAGGCCCATTGCACAGGGACAGGCAATCACCAGTACGGCGATGGCCCGCATCATGGCAACCGATACATCGGTACCGCCAATAAAATACCATCCTAAAAACGTTACCACAGCAATTCCTAAAACTACCGGTACAAAGATGGCACTGATCCTGTCTGCCAGTTTCTGCATGGGCGGCTTATTGCCCTGCGCCTGTTTTACGAGTTCGATGATGTAAGAAAGCACCGTGTCTTTCCCGGTAGCGGTAATGTATACCTTGATGCTGCCATCTTCCAGAATGGTGCCGCCTATTACTTTATCCTTTTCCTGCTTACCTAAAGGCGCGCTTTCGCCGGTGATCATGGATTCGTTCACATGCCCGCTGCCCCAGTAAATGGTACCGTCCATAGGAATTTTATCCCCGGTATTGACCAGTACCCGGTCGCCGGTGCGGAGCGCACTGTTATCTACTTCATCCACATGTTCTTCTCCATTCTCATGCACATGTAATCTGCGGGCGGTAGTATGCTGCAGCCTTGCCAGTTCTGCAATGGCAGTGGTGGTGGATTTGACGGAACGCTCTTCGAGGAGGTTGCCAAGGAATACGAGGGTGAGGATGGCGGCCGTGGTTTCGAAAAACAGGTAATCTTCTCCCAGGCCCTGAACAGCACCTATAAGGCTGTAAGCGAATGCTGCAGTAGCACCCAGGGTTACCAGCACATCCATGTTAGCGACGCCGTTGCGCAGCGAGCGGAAGGCGCTGGTTCCAAAATGCGCCATACCTACAAGGAACACCGGCAAAGTAAGTGCAAACTGCACCCAGGGGTTATGCAGCCAATGCCAGCTCACAACCATATGCAGGAGCAGCGGGGCGGTGAAAATGGCGCAGAATATGAATTTGAATGTAAGGGTTTTGTATAATGGCTGGACGCGGGCTTCTGCCCCCGGGAGTACCACTTCGTACCCCAGCTTATTGATACCGGTGATCACTTCATCCGCATCGGCGCCCTGTGGAAGATTGAAACGCAATTCTTCCGTGGCCACGCTGATCGCCACATCTTCCATGCCTTTATTCTCGAGGTATTTGGAGATGGTAAGCGCGCAGCTGGTGCAATTCATGCCTTTTACTTTACAACTGATCGTTTCCATATGTAATACAAAATTACCCACGGATGCCCGCAAACCCATAGGTTTTTAATGCAACAATCTTGCTATTTAACCCCCCCGGCCCGCCATTCCGGGCTTCGGCAGGGCATTTCCCAAAATAGCGGCTATTATTGCAACAAAGGTGCTTTTCAGCCCCTCAAATCCCCTGAAAACGCCATAAAACGGCAGTAAGTGGCCGGGAATTATTAAATTTAGGCTTTGTAAAAGGGCAGACACGTATGAATTTGACTTTTTCACTGGATGAATTACCGGAAGTGGCCCGCCAGTTCTGGGCCGGTTTCCCGAAAGCGCGCGTTTTTGCGCTCAATGGCGAAATGGGGGCGGGTAAAACTACCTTCATTAAAGCCCTTTGCGCGGTAAAAGGCGTAAATGGCGCTACCGCCAGCCCCACCTTTTCCATCATCAACGAATACCGGTTCAATGACGGCCGCGAACAGGAGAAAATCATTTATCATCTGGACCTTTACCGGCTCAAAAACCTGGAGGAAGCCGTGGAAGCTGGCGTTGAAGACTGCCTTTACCACCCTTCCGCAGTTTCGTTTGTGGAATGGCCGGATGTAGTAACGGGGATATTACCGGCCGATACGGTACACGTGTTCCTTTCCGTCACCCCAGGTCATCAGCGCAAGCTGGTAGCGGGTTTGGCCGATCCCGGGGAATTCAGTCCATCCCTGCAATAATAAACGTAACTTTGGAAGCGACCCTAACATACAACTGTCAATAATTATGGAGCATAGGCCAAAACCTGTTGTGAGTGCTGGTTTCACGTATTCACCGCTCGAGGAAACACTGGACATCCCGCAGAAAAATTCCCGCCTTTTTATCGGGATGCCAAAGGAAACATCCTTCCAGGAAAACCGCATCGCGCTCACGCCCGACGCGGTAAGTATCCTTACCAATAACGGGCACCACATCGTTGTGGAACATAAAGCGGGCGATGGCTCGCATTTCTACGATACGGACTATTCAGAAGCCGGAGCGGAAATCGTATACGAAAAGAAAGAGGTTTTTAAGGCAGACATCATTGTCAAATCTGCCCCGCTCAACGATGAAGAGATTGAGCTGCTCCACCCTCACCAGATCGTTATCTCCCCCATCCACCTTTCTGTTTTAAGGGCAGAACAGTTGCAGAAGATGATGGACAAGCGGATCACCCTCCTCTCTTTCGAAAATCTGAAAGACGATGCAGGCACCTACCCCATTGTACGGGCCATGAGCGAAATTGCCGGTTCTGCCGTAATGCTCATTGCCGGTCAGTATCTCAGCACCAGCAGCCGCGGAAAAGGCATTCTGCTGGGTGGTATCACGGGCATCCCGCCTACCAAAGTAGTGATCATCGGCGCAGGCATAGTAGGCGAATTTGCCGCACGTACCGCGCTGGCACTGGGCTCTTCCGTAAAAGTTTTCGATAACAATATTTATAAGCTGAAAAGGCTGCAGAATAACATCGGAGTACGTCTTTTCACCTCCGTCATCCAGCCCAGGGTGCTGGCAGAGCAACTGCGCACGGCGGATGTGGCGGTGGGTGCACTCTCTTCGCAAAGCGGCCGCACCCCTATCGTAGTCTCCGAATCAATGGTGAGCCATATGAAAACCGGTTCGGTAATTGTTGACGTGAGCATCGATCGCGGCGGCTGTTTCGAAACATCCGAGGTGACCACCCACGAAAACCCCGTTTTCAAAAAGTATGATGTGATCCACTATTGCGTCCCTAACATTCCTTCAGGCTTCGCAGGCACAGCCTCTCAGGCTATCAGTAATGTGCTAATGCCCCTGCTGCTGGAAGCGGCAGACGATGGCGGGTTCGAAAACCTGGTGTGGATCAAACGTGGTGTTAGAAACGGGATTTACCTCTACAAAGGCGCCCTTACCAACTATCACCTCAGCGAAAAATTCAAACTCAAATACACTGACCTGGAACTGCTCCTGGCCGTTAAGGGATAACTGTACGTGATTTATTTCCCGATTTAAATGTAAAAGGCCGTCTCAATCAAATGAGACGGCCTTTTACAATATTGTTCTAAACCATTATTGACGGAGAACATACCGGATAAGGAGCTGAGCTGTGGAAGCCCTCACGTCGAGCGTATTATAAACATCCAGTGCATGTGGCAGAATATACCTTAGTTCGCCGTTAAGCCGTTTGTAACGAAGGCCCGCACCTATGATGATGGGCAACGTCAGTTCTCTCCCTCCACCAAGTGCTTCTTCCTGCTGGGTCCGGCCCTCCCGTCTGTACAAATCACTACCACTGATTTTAGCCATTATACCGAACCCGCCATTTACATATGGCCGAAGTTCACCAACCGGGTATGTATAGCGCAGCAGCGTTTGCAGGCTGAGGAAATGCAGGGTAAAATCAATGGGATCCGGACCTTTGGAAATCAGTTGCTTGCTGCTATAAACTCCTTCCATATTAAGGACCAGCTGTTGCCTGCGGCGCGATAACGGAAGGTCGAGGAATACACCTACAGTAGGTGTAAAGGTATGCTTGAACTTGTTCTTGGCTACAGGATGCGGCCCATCGGCCGTTACCATCTGGAAAGATGCGCCACCCATCACACCATACATCGCCCGCATCTGCGGATCCTTCTTTGCTATTACAGCCTGCTGAGTAGGGTATTTACAGGCAGTATACCGCTGGAGTACGCGGGAAAGCGCTTCTGCACGATATTCCAGAGCATCGATTTGAGACTTATGGTTACAGTCGTTCAAGAGAATATCCAACTGCTGACGGAAAAAATTAAGTGTCTGGACTTTACCGTAATTGGCGGATTCATGATTATCGATGTACTTCACCTGGCGGATGAGATGGAGTGTGGTATCAGGTGTTTGCACTACAAAATGCTGCCGGTTATTCTTATCAGTATGCTGCAGTAATTTAACAGGCCCGTTCATGACTACTCTGAAAAAATGCGGGCCTTTTGAAACAACCCGCGTTTTTTCTACCGAGAGATTTTCTGTTGATTCATAGGTAATATCCATTTCTCCGGAAACGGAAATATACTGTTCGTCATTCTCATGAATACGGAAGCCGGCAAGCATCTCCGGCGTATAGGCAGTAGCGCTGCCATTTCCGCGGAAGCTGATGGTAAGCGGGTCTTTGTCCCACTTCCGGTAATCGATTTCGCCAATCAGGCTGTCGCCCTTGGGAAGAAAAACTGTGGCCGGTACAAAACGTTGCTGTGCAAATGCAGCAGTGGTCAACAAAAGGGCTGTCAACAATAAGGTAAGGGATCGCATAAAAATGAAATAGCAGTAAAAATTATCGGTGAATGAATAATGTAACAAGGATAATGAGACCTACCACAATCCGGTAATATCCCCACATTTTGAATCCGAATTTCTGAAGGGTTCCGATAAAGAATTTAATGGCAAGCATGGCCACGAAAAACGCCACTACGTTACCTATCAGCAGCAGCCGGATATTGTCGGGCGAGCTGGTAAGTACTTCGTGGTTTTTCAGGATCTTATATCCCGTAGCTGCCGCCATGGTAGGTACGGCGAGGAAAAATGAAAATTCTGCTGCGGCATGACGGGTCAGTTTTTGCTGCATACCGCCTATGATGGATGCGGCACTGCGGCTTACACCGGGGATCATGGCGATACACTGGAAAAGGCCGATGCGGATAGCACGGAAGTAATCCAGTTCCTCATCGCTTTTTATAGTTGGGTTCTGGAACCATTTATCCACGAATAACAGCACGAAACCACCCAACAGCAGGGTGACACCCACAATGAGGGGGCTTTCCAGCAGCTGATCGATATAATCGTCGAACAGGTAGCCCAGGATGAGTGCCGGCGTTACGCCGAGGGCGAGCTTCACATAGAATTGCCATTTCCCGAAATTGAAGAACTTTTTCCAGTACAATACTACCACGGCCAGAATGGCTCCCAGCTGAATGGCAATCTCAAAGAGCTTGGTAAAAGCGTCTTCATTGATGCCCATGAGACTGCTGGCAATGATCATGTGGCCGGTGGATGAAATGGGAATGAATTCGGTGAGTCCTTCAATGATCGCGATAAGGATGGCTTCTAATGTGCTCATGATTCAAATAAGAAAAGCGATGAGGCTTTCATCGCTATGTTAGAAATTCGGGTTACGGTGTTGAATTAGTCTTTCGGTTTACGCATAATGGCCCATGCTTCCACGGCGAGGCCGAGAAGGATCACGATGGGAGCCAGGGTAATACGGCGGAAGCTATACACTTCTTCCGGTGAAAAACGGGCCGGATCGTCGGAGCTGCCGCCCATCATCAGGAGAAAGCCGATCACGATCAGGACTGCCCCTGCCAGCATCAGCTGGTAATTACCTTTCCCGAAGAGGGATTTGGAGGCAGACGGTTTGTTAACTTCTTTAGACATATCGGTGAATTAAGTTTAAATCAATATAAATCGTCGAGTTTGAGTTTGAGGTATTTCATCACCGAGCGATGGGTGCTGATGACGGAAATACCGATACCGAGTACGATGAGGCCTATGAACAGAAGCCCTGTAAGCCAGTAATCACGCATACCACGGAGGCCCGGCAGCGCCGATTCCGCGAAGTATATCAGGGCAATAAGGCTGGCGATGGCCAATACCGCAGAAATGGCTCCGTTGATGATACTGCGCTGGTCAAACGGTTTGGCGATGAACCAACGGGTAGCTCCCACCATCTGCATCGTTTTAATGAGGAAGCGGTTGCTGTACATAGCCAGGCGGATGGTATTATCGATAAGGAAAAGTACCACAATGGCCATCAGTGAGCTGATCACCAGCAATACAATCCCGATCTTCTTGGCGATTTCCAGTACTTCCGATACGAGTGATTTCTGATAATACAACTCGCGAACGGTAGACCGGGCCTGGATCTGCTGCTCGATAGCCTTCAGGCTGTCGGGCTGCACATACCGGGCATACAGGCTGATGTCGATACTGGCGTAAAGGGGGTTGAAGCCCAGTACGGCGAAGTTTTCTTCCGGGTTTTCCCGCTTGAACTTCTCCGCAGCCATTTCCTTAGACACATACTGTATTTTCTTTACATAAGGCATTACCGCGAGGGAATCCTTCAGCAGCAGCGCCTGATCTTCCTTCACATTATCGCGCAGGATTACCTGCAGCTCAATATTTTCCTTGTAATATTCGCTGAGATTCTTGGCATTGATCATGAAAAGCCCGAGCACACCTAACAGGATGAGCACGAGTGTGACACCGATGATCGAATATATATAAGACGGCTTCGATTTCTTTGCTGACATTTTCCCGGGTTGAGCCATTCGTCTATAGTTTATGGGCGAAAATAATAAAAATTGGGACTTATGTTTACTTTTGCCATCCCAAACGGTATTTTAACATATTTTATTATATGCATAAACGCCGGTTGGAAAATGTTTTGTGAATAAGTAATTTACAATAAATGCCCGGCTAACCCGGGCTTTCGATCATTATGGAGTACAATTTCAGGCAAATCGAGCGGAAATGGCAGGACCATTGGGTGAAAACCGGCGCCTACAAGGTTAGTAACGACAGTAATAAGCCCAAATGTTATGTGCTGGATATGTTCCCTTACCCATCAGGGGCAGGGCTGCACGTAGGGCACCCCCTTGGCTTCATCGCTTCGGATATCTATGCCCGTTTTAAACGGCTGAAGGGCTTTAACGTACTGCACCCCATGGGGTACGATGCTTTTGGCCTGCCCGCAGAGCAATATGCAATAGAAACCGGTCAGCACCCCGCCGTAACTACAGCAGCTAATATCCACACCTTCCGCCAGCAGCTCGATAATATCGGGTTCTGCTTCGACTGGTCGCGCGAGATCAACACCAGCGAGCCGGATTATTACAAATGGACACAACATATCTTCCTTCAGCTGTACGGCAGCTGGTATAACCGCCATGCCGCCAAAGCTGAAGCCATAGAAACGCTCGTGCGCATCTTCGAACAGGAAGGCAACATCCACCAGGAATGCCCCGGCGACCGCAGCATCCGTTTCAGTGCAGACACCTGGAACGGTATGACGTATGAAGAGCAGCAGCAAACCCTCATGGAGTACCGCCTCGCTTACCTGGCTTATGCCGAAGTGAACTGGTGCCCCGCCCTCGGTACTGTACTTGCCAACGATGAAGTAATCAATGGCGTGAGCGAACGGGGAGGCCATCCCGTTATTAAAAAGAAGATGCGCCAGTGGTTCCTGCGCATCACCGAATATGCAGACCGCCTGCTCGAAGGCCTCGAAAAAGTCCAGTTCAGCGAAGCCATGAAAGACATGCAGCGCAACTGGATCGGTAAAAGCCAGGGCGCGGAAATTAAATTCAACGTTTCCGGCAGCCTCGAAAATATCGTTGTATACACCACCCGCCCCGACACTATTTTTGGTGTAGACTTCATGGTGCTGGCCCCTGAGCATGAACTCGTGGAAGGGATAACTACCAGCGAACAGCTGCAGGCCATTACCGATTACCGCGAATATGTACAGAGCCGCTCAGAGCGCGAGCGCATGGCCGAAGTGAAACAAATTACCGGCTGCTTTACAGGCGCTTATGCCGTAAATCCGTTCGACGGGCGCAAGATCCCCATCTGGATCTCCGAATACGTGCTGGCCGGATACGGTACCGGCGCTATAATGGCGGTGCCCTGCGGTGATGCGCGCGATTTTGGCTTTGCCAAACATTTCAATATTCCCATCACCAATATTATCGGCGATGCCTTCAACGGGGAAGAAGCAAATGCCACGAAAGACGCTATTCTCCAGAACAGCGATTTCCTGAATGGCAAACCCATGCGGGAAGCTATGGACCTTGTGGCCGACAAAATAGAGCAACTGGGTATCGGCAAACGCCAGATCAATTACAAAATGCGTGATGCCGGTTTCAGCCGTCAGCGCTACTGGGGCGAGCCTTTCCCTATCGTGTTCCGTAATGGTGTTCCTGAAGCAATGGACGCATCCGAGCTGCCGCTGGAACTGCCGCATGTGGAAAATTATCGTCCGGGTGAAGAAGGCGAAGGCCCCCTGGCCAATGTAACCGACTGGGTTAACCTCCCTTCCGAGCCAGGTACTTCCATCCGGCGCGAAACCAATACCATGCCCGGTTATGCCGGCTCCAGCTGGTACTTCCTCCGCTATATGGACCCTCAGAATAAGGATACCTTCTGCGACCGTAAAGTATCTGACTATTGGGGACAGGTAGATCTGTACATCGGCGGCACCGAGCATGCCGTAGGGCACCTGCTTTACAGCCGTTTATGGACCAAAGTACTGTTTGACCTCGGCCACATCGGCTTCGACGAGCCTTACAAGAAACTCGTGAACCAGGGTATGATTGGCGGCAGCTCACGCCTCGTTTACCGTGTTCGTGGCACCAACCAGTTCGTATCTGCAGGCCTTGCTGATAAATACGAAACCGATGAACTGCATGTAGACGTGAATATTGTAGACGGTGTGGAACTGGATACTGAAGCGTTCAAAAAGTGGCGCCCGGATTATGCCAAAGCTACATTCATCCTTGAAAATGGTAAATACGTTTGTGGAACGCTCATGGAGAAAATGAGCAAAAGCAAATTCAATACTGTGAATCCGGATATGCTGGTGGAGAAATTCGGTGCGGATACCTTCCGCATGTACGAAATGTTCCTCGGTCCGGTAGAGCAAAGCAAGCCCTGGGAAACCAAGGGTATCGAAGGTGTACATCGTTTCCTCAAGAAAACCTGGCGCCTGTTCTTCGACGAAAACAAAGGCCTCATTGTGAAAAATGATGCCCCTACTGCCGAAGAGCTTAAAACACTCCACCGTACCATCCGCAAGATAGAAGACGATTCCGAGCGCCTTTCCTTCAATACTGCCGTAAGCGCATTCATGGTTTGCGTAAATGAACTGACCGACCAGAAGTGCAATAAGAAAGCCATACTGGAACAATTACTGGTATTGCTCACTCCTTACGCTCCGCACCTCGCTGAAGAGCTCTGGGAGGCTATTGGTAACAGCGGCTCCATCCTGGATGCAACGTTCCCCGTATTTGAAGAAAAATACGTGGTGGAATCTGCAAAGGAATACCCTGTTTCCGTTAACGGTAAGCTCCGCACTACCATCAATATCAGCCTTGACGCTGAGGCTGCAGAAGTGGAAAAGATCGCATTGGCGAATGAGATTGTGCAGAAGTGGCTGGAAGGTAAAGCGCCTAAGAAGATCATCTTCGTGAAAGGTAAAATGATCAATATAGTGGTGTAATACCCACTGAACGATAAAGAGAAAGCCGGTCCCCTGAGGCCGGTTTTTCTTTTTATGGTACAGTTTCTCACGCACGCCCCGCGGGTTTATGTTTCCTGCGTTAAAAGTCTTTTAATACTCCGCCTGTCCGGTATCCGCGGGTTTCTTCTCAATATCCTGACTACGCCTGAGCGATGTTCTGTCAAAATGCGCGTATCACCTCTTCTTATGCGATACCCATACGGCTCCGGCTCATATGCCGGCCATGAAGCATCGTTGACAGCTTCCCGATACTTTCGGAATGGCGCAGCTCTGCCGTCGGCTTGCTTATCAGGTTGTTGTGCCAGGGTTTTACATATAGGTTTGGTTTTCCTTCTATTGTCGGAGCGGGTATGATGGTCAGGGATTTGATCCGTGTTCCTGCACACTTTCTTTTCCGGTCGCTGCTGCGTATCCTGCACAGGAGGCTGCTCCGGCAGGTTACAGGCATGCTGCTTTGCGGAATGCTCGCTTTCCGCGGGTATGTGCAGAACAGGGCTGGTACTTTTCAGCATTGGGGTGTTTGTCTCCGTTTCCGCAACAATCAATATTTCCTCCTGCGCGGGGATAGGTTGTGCTGCGGCGGCTACTGCTACATCTACACCTGTCAGCTGCATGCTGTTACCATCGCAGTTCAGCACGGGGATGAAAACTCCCTTCTCCCATATCATGAACTCTATTGCCATCGCAATAAACAGGGGAGAGCTGGTGCCGGCCGGTATCTGCACAGTAAGCTCTTCCGGATTGATGGGTTTGTTCCCCTTCGAAAAAGGCGTGGAACTGGTGGATGCAAACGTAAACGTTTCCTGTCCGAAGTCCAGCACCGCTACGCCCGCCTTCAGCCGGGCATGCGTGGCATGCTTCGGGAAACGGATAACGCCGGCCGGTGCAAAGGCAGGCATCCCGATACGAACGATGCCGGTGTTACGGTCAGTTGTATGGTGGAAAGGTATATTGCCAAGCAGCCCTAACTTCCCTTCCGGGTTGAAGCTAAAATTTCTCAGCAGAGAAAGGTCTCCGTTCATGAGCATGCGGCTGCCCCTGGGCTGAGTGGAGTCGGAATTGATAACCGCTTTACAGACCCCGGTGAGCCGGCTGTGCAGCACATCATTCGCCACTTTGGGGATCATGGTACGAAAGGCTTTGCGTATCAATGCGCTGCCTTTGGCGGCCTGGCCAAATTCACTGGTATTGATCCGGGCCTGTGCATAATTGGGGTCTTTGGCGAACCTTTTAGCCGTTGGCCCACCCTTTCTTCTAAGTGCGTATTCACCGTTTCGCTTCCGGTAAATACTCATGTTTTGCGTTGGCCCCAGCATCTGCAAGAGGCCGCTTTGCGTGCTTGCCATAGCGTTGTTTATTATGAGTGAAAAAATAAGCGTATCGGGCCATGGGGGCCTTTCTACATCGTGAATTCCGGTATAATAAGATACGGATTCCTTACCAAATATCTATTTGTTATTCTCGTTTTCCATGCTTCGGGGGGCAATAGTTCCGCTTTGGGTCGTTTTGGGTCATAAGGGGCGGTTTGGAGTCATGTTATCCCCCTGGAGGTTAGGGCTCAAATGCCCTTCATCTGCCCTTCATCTGCCTTTCGTCTGCCTTTCGTCTGCCCTTCATCGGCCAGTTAATATGGCTTTATCTCCTGCACATTATCCTGAAATAAGTTTACAACTGTACCCACTCCCCACCCACGGGCATGGAAAAATGTTCTGAAACACCGTTCTTCCGTGATAGAAGGTTTCCGCGTACAGGGAATCCTCATTATCTTACCTGTCACAAATTACCCTGCTATTATGAGACCATTATTACTGGGCGTTATGGCCGCAACCCTGTCGATGCCTGCCATTGCCCAACAATCAGACACATACTTTACCACCTCCCCCACCCTTACCCCTGACGGGCAAACCGTGATCTTCAGCTTCGAGGGAGACCTCTGGAAAGCCGATATCCAGCAACCCCAGGCCACCCGCCTCACGGCGATGCAGGGCAGCGAATCCCTTCCGAAAGTATCCCCCGACGGTAAATGGATCGCTTTCACCGGCACCCAGTTTGGCCGGGCCGATGTATTCATCATGCCCATCGCAGGCGGTGAAATAAAACAGCTCACCGTTCATGATGCCAACGACCTCATGGATTCCTGGAGCTGGGATTCCAAATCGGTATACTTTGCCTCCAGCCGTGGCGGTACCCCTACTACCTATAAAGTAGGCATCGATGGCGGAACGCCCGTTCGCGTTTTCAACCACTATTTCAACCTCATCCACAACGTTGCCGAGCATCCCACCACAGGAGAGCTCTTCTTCAACGATACCTGGGAAAGCAGCTTCGCCGCAAACCGCAAACGTTATAAGGGCGACTTTAACCCCGATATCCAATCCTACAATCCTGCCACCAAACAATACAAGCAATACACCAACTACCGCGGTAAAGACCTCTGGACTACCATCGACCGTAAAGGCAATGTGTATTTCGCTTCCGACGAAGCTAACGGGGAATATAACCTCTATACCTTTGCCGGTGGACAGAAAAAGGCACTCACCAAATTTCCTACTTCCATCAAGCGCCCGTCTGTAAGCGCTGCCGGTAACCGGATCGTATTTGAAAAAGATTACCAGGTATGGGTGTACGACGTTGCTTCCGGCAAATCGGAAAAACTTGCCCTCCAGCTGTTCCGCAACCCTGTTCTCAATAAAGAACAGGCTTTCGATGTGCGCGACCGCATCTCCAACTTTGATGTATCGCCCGATGGCAAGAAACTTGCATTCATTTCCCGCGGCGAACTCTTCGTGTCTGACATCGAAGGGAAGTTTGTACGCCAGCTCGAAGGTTCCGGCGAAAGGGTAACTGAAGTATGCTGGCTGGCTGACAATAAAACCCTGCTCTTCAACCAGACGCTGAATGGCTACCTCAATATCTACACCATCGCAGCCGATGGCAATGGTACTGCCAAACAGCATACCAGCGATAAGCGTAACAACCGCAGCATCAATCTCAATCATAACCGAACCGAAGCCGTATACCTCAGCGGCCGCGATGAAGTAAGGATCATCGATCTTAAAACACTGCAATCACGCACCGTTGTTAAAGACGAGATCTGGGCTTTCCAGAACGCTGAGCCACGCTTCTCTCCAAACGGTGAATACATCGTGTTCAACGTACGCCGCAATTTCGAGACAGATATCCTGGTACACCAGCTTAAGAAGAATACCACCACCAATCTCACCAATACCGGTGTTTCTGAAGTGGATCCTTTCTGGTCGCCCGATGGCAAGTATATCTACTTCGCGTCTTCCCGCACCAGGCCCTCATACCCATTTGGTATGCAGAATCCTAAGATCTACCGCCTCGCGCTCGACAAGAACGATGATCCTTTCCGCTCCGCGAAGTTCAATGAGCTTTTCGAAGAGAAGAAAGACGAGAAGAAGGATGAGAAAAAAGATGATAAGAAGAAGGATGATAAAACCGACAAACCAGCTGTTGCTGCTTCCGGTAAAAAAGATGATGAATCCGGCTCCGCTTCCGGTGCTATTGTGCTCAACACTTCGCGCCTGATGCAACGCATCCAGCAGGTATCACCCGATTTCGGTTCGCAATACGGGCCTTATCATATCACCGGCAAAGGCGATAAGGTTACCTTCTACTTTAGTTCTAATCATGAAGGACGGTTTGGGCTGTATAAAACAGTTTCTGAACCGTTTGAAAATACCAAGACTGACCGGATCAATGGAAGTGAGAATGTTAATGGCAACATAGTTGAAGTAGATGGTAAGCTCTATGTACTTGCCGGTGGCAATATCTGTAAACTGAACCCTGATGCCAACAAGATAGACCCGATCAGCATTGGCCAGACTTTCTACCGTAACCTGCACGACGAGTTCCAGCAGATCTATTTCGAAACCTGGGCCAACGTGGAAGAAAACTTCTACAACGCAGATTTCCATGGCACCAACTGGACCAAACTGCGCGACGATTACAGCCGCTACCTCCCGTATGTAAATAACCGTGCTGATCTCCGTGTACTGATCAACGATCTGCTGGGTGAACTGAATTCTTCCCATCTCGGGTTTAACTCCTTTGGTGACGAAGAACGCATTACCCTTAGCTACCAGACCATGGAAACCGGCATTCTCTACGAAGAACTGCAGTCTTACACCGTGCGCCGGATCGTTGCTAACAGCAATGCAGACAGAACAGGTATAGACATTCGCCCCGGTGATGTACTTACTAAGGTTAACGGCAAGAAAGTAGATCCTAAACAATGCCGAGATCAATACTTCACCCGCCCCGGTTTCGAGCGTGAAATCACCCTCACCTTCGAACGGGCAGGTACTCCCTTTGACGTACGCCTCCATCCTCAGAACAGCGGCGACCTCGACCGCCAGCTATACGACGAATGGATTTATGGTAACGAACAGAAAGTGGACCAGCTTAGCAACAACCGCATTGCCTATACCTATATGAAGAATATGGGCGGCGGTGAACTGGACAAATTCCTGATTGATATGGCTTCCAAAATCGGCAGTAAGGATGCGCTCATCCTCGACCTCCGTTACAACACCGGTGGAAACGTACACGATGAAGTACTTAAATTCCTGTCGCAGCGCCCTTACCTGGAATGGCAGTACCGCGAGGGCAAACGCTCTCCCCAGCCTAACTTCGCACCCGCAGGCAAACCTATTGTGCTGCTGATTAACGAACAATCGCTCAGTGATGCGGAAATGACTGCCGCTGGTTTCAAAGCCCTGGGACTTGGAAAGATCATCGGTACAGAATCTTACCGCTGGATCATTTTCACTTCCGGAAAAGGATTGGTAGACGGATCTTTCTACCGCCTCCCCTCCTGGGGTTGCTATACCCTCGATGGTAAAAACCTCGAGAAAGAAGGTGTAGCCCCGGATATCTATGTTAAGACCAGCTTTACTGACAGACTGGAAGACAAAGACCCTCAATTGGAACGCGCCGTACAGGAACTGCTGAAAAGCATCCGCTAATATGCACTCCATGTAATGTAAATATCAGGCCCGGCAGGAATGCCGGGCCTTTTTTTGCTAATTATTCAATGAGACAAAGCAGGCCAGCAATTGCGTCGTGCTTCCCGGTATGCCTCCCGGAAAACTACTAACCCCAATAGTGACACATGCTGGCCTGTGGCGCATTTACTTACACTTATGAGTCGGTCTGTTAAACACGATCTTTCTTCTGCCCCTCATCATTCTTACCTCAAAGGATGGCCCATCTACGTATGCATAACATTCTTCCAGTGCAACGCCTGCTTAAATTGCAACGCATTGTATGATCAATACCCACTCAGATAATCCTCCAGATCTTCACGCGGAACCCCTATTGCCCGCAGTGCCTGCATGATGATGAAGGGAGGCACAGGATCTGTAAGCCGCGATAATACTACCGGCCGCATACCTTCACGGGCTGTCCATTGCTCATGGCCACCTGACACCAGTCTGAACCGGTAACCTTTCCTGATAAGAAATGCCCGGAGCATTTCCAGAGACACGTCCTCTCCATAGTCAGTAGTTTGTTTCATGCCGTTGTATATTTTCCAGCTATTAAGAAATTTCATGCGCCTGCTTCTTTCCTTCTGATTACAAAACTCTCCTGTATAAAGGCACAGCTCTACCGGGGTAATTATGCAAAACGCGCACACTCATCCCCTCCCGAAACCACCTATTTAATCATCACGCCCTTGCTGTATAGCATAGCTCTCCCGGGACGCATACTGAGATACATCCGTTCCTTTACACTGTCACATCGTTTGTATGAATTATTATTCGCCGGAAGCGCCTACTTCCAGCCGTAAGCAAAATGGCCGCATCACTGATCCCGTCTTGAGATAGGCCATTACTTCCTGCAACTCCGAAAACCGGATCAATGGAGAATACCAGTCGCCTGCTTCCCTTGTCCACCTCCCTTCCCGCATCGCTTCTTCCAGTTTTTCATCCCTCCAAACCGTCCGCATATATACTCCCGTCACCACTTCCAGCGAATCGTACGCTGCCCTGCGGTTGCGTCCATATCCTGTTACCTGTAATGACGGTACATGCGCATGCCAGCAGCCTCCCGCATCCCGGAACAATACCCCGGCCGCACGCAACCGGTACGCTACCGGCCCATCAAATACTATACGCTTCGTAATCATGGATATGGTTGCAGCAATGCGCATCGCTGTAAAGTAAATTTAAAGGGAAAGATGACCGGGGGAATGAAAAAAGGGTGAGGATTTCTCCGAGTTTCAGGGAATATCTCCGAAAAACAAAGAATGTGGCGTATTTTAATTGCATGAAAAGGTTTTTGACTATTCTCTTCGCAGCTTTTTCCTGCATGCAGGCTTCTGCACAAGACCAGAGCATCCAGGTTATGACGTTCAACGTCCGTTATAACTCACCTAAAGACAGCATCAATGCATGGCCTAACCGTAAAGACCGTCTGGCCTCACAGGTCCATTACCACCACCCGCACCTCCTCGGAGTCCAGGAAGCGCTGTGGGATCAAATGCTCGACCTTAATAAAGCCCTCCCACAATACAAATACCTCGGAGTAGGCCGTACCGACGGAGACAAAAAAGGTGAGTTCTCCGCCATATTCTACGATACCACCCGCCTCCGCCTGCTCGAATCCAACACTTTCTGGCTCTCGGAAACACCGGATAAAATCGGCGCCAAAGGCTGGGATGCCGCCATCGAACGCATCGTATCGTACGGCAAGTTCCGCGACAAAACCACCGGTAAGATCTTCTACCACTTCAACACTCACTTCGACCATATGGGCAAAATTGCCCGCCGCGAAAGCGCGAAGCTCCTGCTCGAAAAAGTGGCTGCTATTTCCGGTAAACTCCCCGCAGTAGTAACCGGCGATTTCAATGCCACTCCCGATGATGAACCCATCCAGGTAATCCTTGATAAACAGAACAAGCTTCGCCTCACCGATGCCAAAGCCATCAGCCAGACACCGCATTATGGGCCCACCGGTACCTTCAACGGCTTCCGCTCACATGAAACCGGCAACGAACCTATCGATTACATTTTCCTGAAAGGCCCATGGAAAGTGCTGCAACATGCCACTATTTCCCAGACCTGGAAAGGCCTCTTCGCCTCCGACCACTTTGCCGTGGTTGCGAAGCTCCGGCTTTGATTTTCTTAAATACCCATTATAAACAAGGGCGGACCGTTATGGCCCGCCCTTGCGTTTTATATCTCCTCAGTTTTACTATTCTTTCGTTACACGGGTTGGTGTATCCTTACCACCAACGATAGTGCCCGAGCTAACAGCGATCGCATTGATGATATCGGCGATGTTCTGCATATCCAGCGATTCGATCTCATCATCTACACTATGGTACAGTTTGTCTTTATCGATCTGTGTAGTGGAAATGGTATGAGCAGGCACGCCCAGTTTTGCCAGCATGGCATTATCCGACCGGTAGAATAATTGTTGTTCGGGATATGGATCCGGATGGAACTGGAACTTGGAGCCTTCGAGGTTACGCTGCAGGATAGGTCCGAAATCGGAACGCTCAAAACCTGTAATAAACGCACTGTTACGCCCGAATTTTGATTCCTTACCGATCATTTCGATGTTGAACATCGCCACAACCTGGTCTGGATTCACTTCGCGGGAAAAATACCGGGAGCCGAAACCGCCGATCTCTTCGGCAGTAAATGCGGCGAAGATAACTGTACGCTCAGGCGGGTGCTGTTTGAAGTAACGGCTGAGCAGGATCACGGCCGTAATACCAGAAGCATCATCGTCAGCCCCGTTAGCGATACTGTCTTCCGCAACGGATTTCAGTACACCAATATGATCGTAGTGACCGGAGAAGATCACATATTCATCCGGTTTGCTGCGGCCACGGATAAGCCCTACCACATTGTGCAGCGATTTCGCACCGGGCACCAGCGTCAGGGAATCTGCAGGGTAAATGGTGCGGCCTTTCATGGCAAAAGGCTGGCGGTAGCTGGATGCTCCCGGCAACTTCTCCAGTCCGCTGGCGGCAAATTCCGCTTCAATAAAAACGGATGCTTTTTCAATACCGGGAGAAAAGGTCATGCGGCCCATCATACTGTCGGCGGCAAGCGCCGAGATAATGCGGCTCACCTCTTTTACGTCGGCCTGCTGTGCGCTGGCACCCAGGCTGGCAGAGAGCATCAGGGCGGCGGCGATAATTTTTCTGGTCATATGCAGATGTCAAGATTTGCTTAAAAATAAACGATATTCATATCCTCGCCAATTTCTCATTACTTTTGACGCTGAATGGCTACAGACATGTCCAATCCGAACCTTAGACCAGAGGAGAACAGGTTGAGCGCTGCGGAGAAAGAATTCGAGAACAGCATCCGGCCCAGGGAGATCATCGATTTTTCCGGGCAGGATCAGATCATCGAAAACCTCAAAGTGTTCATCAAAGCGGCGAAAATGCGCGATGAGGCGCTCGATCATATTCTTTTCCATGGTCCTCCGGGCCTGGGTAAAACCACGCTTTCACGCATCGTGGCTAACGAGCTGGGTGTAAATATCCGGGAAACATCGGGCCCCGTAATCGAAAAACCCGGCGACCTTGCCGGCCTGCTCACCAATCTGGAAACACGTGATGTTTTGTTTGTAGACGAAATTCACCGCCTCAGCACTGTTGTGGAAGAATACCTGTATTCTGCCATGGAAGATTACCGGATCGATATTATGATTGATTCCGGCCCTAACGCCCGTACGGTACAGATTAACCTGCATCCTTTCACACTGGTAGGTGCCACTACACGTTCCGGCCTCCTTACCGCCCCGCTGCTCAGCCGTTTCGGCATCAAAAGCCGCCTGGAATATTACAATACCGACACGCTGCAGCGCATCCTCTGGCGCGCCGCAGGCCTGCTGGGTACCAAGATCACTTCAGACGCTGCTTCGGAAATAGCCCGCCGCAGCAGGGGTACCCCGCGTATTGCCAATGGCCTCCTGCGCCGGGTACGCGACTTCGCCCAGGTAATGGGCAACGGCGTCATCGACCTAGGCATCGCACAGTTCAGCCTAAAAGCACTGAGCGTGGATGAATACGGCCTCGATGAAATGGATAACCGCATCCTCTCCACTATTATCGACAATTTTAAGGGTGGTCCCGTAGGTATCACTACCATCGCAACTGCCGTAGGCGAAGAGTCCGGTACACTGGAGGAAGTGTATGAACCTTTCCTTATCCAGGAAGGCTTCATCAAACGCACACCGCGTGGCCGCGAAGTAACCGAAAAGGCCTACATCCACCTGGGAAGGAACCCTAATAGCAGAGGCTCACAACTCCTGTTCTAATACATTATAAGTCAATATATTAAACAGAAAGGCCGGTTGAGTGTATCAACCGGCCTTTCTTTATTGTAAAACATTCAGCATCAGTCTTTCACCACAAGGCGGAAGCCATTACCGTGAATGTTCACGATTTCGATATTGGAATCGTCTTTGAGGTACTTCCGGAGTTTGGCGATATACACGTCCATACTACGGCCATTGAAGTAAGTATCGCTACCCCAGATCTTCTTCAGCGCTACTTCGCGTGGGAGCAGATCGTTCTTATGCTCACAAAGCATATGCAGCAGCTCATTTTCTTTGGGCGACAACGTATGCGCATCCGTACCCTTGGTGAGGGTGCGCAGGCGGGAGTTGAAATGATATTGCCCGATATTGAACTCAAATTGTTCTTCTTCTTTATTATTCAGCTCCTGATTGCGTTTCAGGATGGCTTTGATCTTCAGCAGCAGCAGTTCCGAGTCGAAAGGCTTGGAGATATAATCATCGGCCCCCAGTTTATAACCCTGAATAATGTCTTCCTTCATTGTTTTGGCGGAGAGGAAAAACAGGGGAATATCGGGGTCTACGTCGCGGATTTCTTCAGCCAGCTTGAAACCGTCCATATTCGGCATCATAATGTCGAGCAGGCAAATGTCGAACTTGTCCCTGCGGAAGGCTGCCAGCGCCAGAATACCATCCCTGCTAAGCTCCACATCGTAATCGTTGAGTTCCAGGTAGTTCTTTAATACCATACCGAGGTTGGTATCATCTTCGGCCAGCAGGATCTTGGGTTTGCGTTCTTCCATATTTAAAATTGATTGTGTCTGAAACAAATATAACAGATAAAGATGAATCCGGTTCGGGGTTTAACGCTTCTTTATGAGAGAGGAAAGCGCCCAGCGGAGGTTGGAGAAGCTGATCATGTCAACTTTAATGCTGCCCACGGAAATAGGACTATCTACCCGAAGGGGGATTTTATTGGCATCGTCGCTCACCCAAACCGTCATTTTCTCACCTCCTTCGAAGATGGTGCCTTTGATGAGCAGGGGTTTGAACTTGATAGCACGGAACTTGCCATAGCGGGTATCCACTTCTTCTTTGCCGATATAACGGATGTATATATCGAACACCTCATCGTCCAGGAACATGGAGAAGGGGATTTTATCGCCGGGTTTGTATTTATTGAAATCGATGTTACGGGCGTAATAGATGGAAGAGATCACGTCCTGTATGCAGGCCGGCACCTTAAATGTGCCGGTGGTGCTTACTGCGGTGGAGTTTTCCCGGTTAAAGCCCACGTTATTGTATTTCTTGTAGCCGCCTTCGTTGATATTGCGGATAAAGCGCATGGGGAGCAGGGTGGCGGTATCGATATAACTTTCGTAGCGGTCGCGCACTTTGAAGAACCAGTCGTAAGAGCGGTAGGTTTTACCATCGCCCACCACGTGGTATGCATCCCGGTTGTTGTATTTAACAAGAGAGCAGTTAAAGGTAGCTTCGCCGGCGCCAACGAACACGTTACCGAGATTGTAAAAGACTTTCAGGGTGATGGATTCGCCTGCCCTGAAGCTGGTGTTGACGATCCCGCAGAAGTTATTCTGCGCATCAGATGCGGTGGAAATCGCCAGGCCACAAAGCAACAGTAAAAAATACTTCATCGATCGATCGCTATTTATCTCTGAAAATCTTCACGCCAAGGAGCAACACGGAGCCGATGGCGGCGGGCAGCACCAGGTTAATAAGCCAAATGGCCACAGTGGCAGCCAGAATGCCTGCGGCATTGGCACTGAGGAGGCCCAGGAAATGGAGGCTTACGCTTCCCCGGAGGCCAATCTCCGCAATGGCCACAGTGGGGATCACTGCCATGACGAGGTATATTACGCTGATCATGAAAAAGCCCTGCCACCACACAAATGCAACTCCCAACGCATATAATAAAATCAAATATTGTGCCGTAAACACCATGTAACGGATTGCACTGAGATATAGCAGGGTCCGCAATTCAGCTGGGGAATACCGCACGATCACCATGATGAAAACCTTCACTTTCCGTAACCACTTCACCCGGTCTACCAATGATATGATGATCCTTAGCCGAAAATAAAGGAATAAAACGGTGGCGCAAACGAGTATAAGTAAAGCAAGCGTTAATTTTTCCCTAAAACCGGGAGAGGAGGAAGCCAGCCCCGTAACATCGAACCGGGAGATGTAATATATCCCACCCACGAGGCCGAAAAGAAGCGTGGCGATGATCTGTGAAAAGCTCCCCACAATCGTGGCCGCGATAGATTTAAGCTTGCTGCTGTTGCTGAGATACAGCATCCGGCCCCCATATTCCCCAATCCGGTTGGGCGTACTCACAGATACCGACACCCCGGTAAAGATGGCCGAAAAGGCCCTCCTGAAAGGAACTTCTTCCAGCGGACGAACCAGTATCTGCCATTTCCGTGCTTCAATCCCCCAGTTCACCAGCATCATGAAAATCACCATCAGCAAAAGCATCCATCCCCTGTCTGCCACGATCTCCTGAATATGCGCCCAGGCTGCCGGAAGGTTGTCCTGATGCCGGATCTGCCTAACAATCGCGAAGGTTAACCAGGTGAAGAGGGCGCCGCCGAGGACGTAATTGAGGATTATTTTGGTACTTTTGTTCAGACTTCACACATTTTGGCAAAAATACTCTCCGCTTGGCAAACAATACGAAAATAATTCTTGGGATAGACCCCGGCACCATTATCATGGGCTATGGCCTCATCGCTGTAAAAGGCCAGCAGGTGGATATTATCAAGATGGATGTACTCAAACTCAATCCCAAAAAAGATCATTACGAAAGGCTTCAGGCTATCCATGAAAGGATGAATAAGATCATTCTGGAGCACAAACCCGTTTGCTGTGCCATTGAAGCACCCTTCTTCGGGAAGAACGTACAGTCGATGCTCAAACTTGGCAGAGCCCAGGGGGTGGCCATTGCCGCCGCCATGCAGGCAGGACTTACCGTAGCGGAATACTCCCCTAAAAAAGTAAAACAGTCCATCACCGGCAACGGTAACGCCAATAAGGAGCAGGTGTGGCAAATGCTGCAACGCATCCTCAAATTCGCGGAAGTACCGGAATATCTTGATGCCACCGATGCACTGGCTGTGGCCGTATGCCATCATTTCCAGGACAGCAGCCCGCTCTTAACTGCCGGTAAATCAAAAGGCTGGGATAAATTTCTGCAGCAAAACCCTGAAAGACTGGCAAAGGCAAAGGGCTAATTGAACATAAACCGCCCGGCCGATGTTTGTTAATTGAGAAATTGTACTTATTTTGAACTGAATTCTGATGGAGGCGCCCTGAATTAGTACCGCTTGGCGCACACTACAATGTGTTACTCATGAAATTTTTACCTTTTATCACCCCTAATTTTTTTCGTAGATGGATACGAAGGCTAGAATTTTACTAGTGGAGGATGATTACAACCTGGGTGCTATTACCAAAAAACGTTTGGAAGAATCCGGATACGAGGTTACCCATTGCTCTGATGGGGAAATAGCCTGGAAAACGTTTCAAAAAAGCCTGTACGATATATGCCTGCTGGATGTTGTGATGCCTAAGAAGAACGGCTTTGAGCTGGCAAGGCAGATACGGCAAAAGAACGACCTGATCCCTATTCTCTTCCTTACCTCTAAATCGCAGGACGAAGATAAGATCAGCGGTTTCAAGCACGGTGCTGACGATTACGTTACCAAGCCCTTTTCCATGCAGGAATTGCTGCTTCGTATTGAAGTATTCCTGAAGCGCACCCGGCCACTGAATGCAGACAAGCGTACTACCTATACCGTAGGCAAAACCACCTTCGATTATGGCGAGTTGAAACTGATGGACAGTGCGGGCAAATTAAAAGCCAGCCTTACCCAGAAGGAAGCCGACCTGTTGAAGTTTTTCTGCGAGAATGCCAATAAAACCCTGAAAAGAGAAGAAATCCTGTACCACGTTTGGGGGAAAGACGATTATTTTCTCGGCAGAAGCATGGATGTTTTCATAACCAAAATCCGTAAACACTTCCTGGACGATAAAGACGTGAAGCTCGAAACGCTCCACGGCATAGGGTTCAAGTTCTATGTTCCCACGCTTTAAGCGTTACGTGCCAGTTCCGCTACAATTTTTTCCTGGATCGCCTTCAGTTCATCCGGCTGCAGCTTCAGCTTATGACGGGTGAAATTGAGATCGTCTGCCGAATTAATCGGTACCAGATGCATATGTGCATGCGGTACCTCAAGCCCCATTACGCTGATGCCTACACGGTTGCATGGAATAACGGCTTCAATGGCCCGGGCGATGGGGCGCGCGAAAAGCAGCCATTCTGCCAGGTAAACATCATCCACATCAAAGAACCTGTCTACTTCCGTTTTAGGGATTACGAGCGTATGCCCTTCCATCATGGGGAAGATATCCAGGAAAGCGTAGAAGCGGTCGTTCTCCGCGATTTTGTAACTGGGAATTTCGCCGTTGATGATTTTTGAGAAGATGGTCATAGGAAGTGTTTTAAGCCGTGATAAAACTACAATATTTGACATAAAAAAAGGCCCCCGTTTCGGCGGGGGCCTTTTCTATATACTTGCCGCCGCTTTACACGGTGATATGATCGATTTTGAAACGGAACTTGCCATTGGGGGCTACCACATCTGCTTCCTCCCCTACTTTCTTTCCCAGCAGGCCTTTGCCGATGGGAGAAGTAACGGAGATTTTGCCCAGCTTCAGATCAGCTTCCTTTTCGGAAACAAGCTGGTAAGTGATGGTTTTCTTATTGGCCACATTGGTTATCGTCACTTTACAGAGGATGGATACTTTGGAAGTATCAATTTCGTCAGCTTCAACGACGCGTGCTGTGGCGATGGCGTTTTCCAGCACGGCGATCTTTGCTTCATGAAGGCCCTGCGCTTCCTTTGCCGCGTCATACTCTGCATTCTCTTTCAAATCACCTTTCTCACGCGCTTCAGAAATCGCACGCGCAATCTCAGCCCTTCCTTTGGTCTTGAGTTGCGTCAGCTCATCCTTCATTAGTTCAAGGGTCGCTTTGGTAACATAATTTACGCCAGACATACCTGAATGTTTTTATTAGACAGAAAAAAAAATTAACGTCCTCACTTGCGCAAAGACGTCAATCAGTATCAGTATTGCAAATATAACTTTTTTTCGTTCCGGACCAGTCCCTCCATCAAATATTAAAATGCTTAATATGGAGGGTTTCCCCTATGCTAAAGATGCAGTTTTTCCAGCACTACTTTCGCCATTTTAATGCTCGCTTCATGGCTGTAGCCCGCTATATGAGGGGTAACTACCGCCCGGGGCGAGGCCAGCAGATATTGAAACTCCGCCTGTTCGGTTTCACTGTATGTCTCCAGCTTTTCGTTCTCCAGCACATCAAGCGCCGCACCTTCCAGGGTACCGTTTTCAAGCGCTTTCACCACATCGGCCGTTTTCACCACTTTACCTCTCGAAGTGTTGAGCAGGTACACCGGTTTGTGGAAGGAACTGAAGAAATCCATGTTCCCCAGATGCCGGGTTTCCTCCGTCAGCGGCAGGTGCAGGCTCACAATATCCGCTTCGCGGTAAAGGTCTTCGAGGGTGGCTTCCTGTACATATTCGTCTCCGAAGCCGGTTTTATACTTGTCGTAAGCGAGGATTTTCATGCCGAACCCGCGCAGCCGCTGTGCAAATGCACCACCGGTATGCCCGTAGCCTATGATGCCCACCGTACGCCCTCCCAGTTCCCAGGCCCGGTTGCCATCACGCTCCCAGATGCCCTGGCGCAGCTCCAGGCTGCTTTTCAGGAGGTTATGCATGAGCATAATGAGCATACCCACTGCCTGCTCCCCTACGGTATCGCGGTTACCCTCCGGACTGCTTGCCAGCCGTATGCCTTTAGATGTGGCATACGCCGTATCTATCAGCTCCATTCCCGATCCCAGCCGCCCGATCCATTCCAGCTGTGTGGCGCGGTCCAGCATAGGGGCATCTACTTTAATGCGGGTGGTTACGATAAGCCCGGAAGCCGTATGGATGGAATCTGACAGTTCGTTGTAGGTGATGGAAGGCCGGTAATCAACCGTAAAGCCCTTTGCCTGTAATTCGTTGATCAGATATTCGTGTACTTTGGCCGTGATGATTACTAGCTTGCTCATAACATATGTTCGGTAAGGGCAACGAAATCAGCCACTGTCAGCTCTTCTGCCCGTTTCGTAAATATTGGTTCCTGTAAAAATTCTTTCTTAAAATGCCCTTTCAGGGGGTTCCTTAATTGCTTGCGGCGCTGCCCGAAAGCGGTTTTCACCAGCAGCATGAACTTCTTCCAGTTCTTCACTTCATACGGCTGTTCGAGCCGGGTGAGGCGGATCACCCCTGATTTAACCTTAGGGGGCGGGTTAAAGCAATTCTCATGCACGTCGAAGAGATATTCAATCTTATACTCCGATTGCAGCAAAACGCTGAGGATGCCGTACTCCTTGTTACCATGCCCGGCGGCAATGCGCTGCGCCACTTCTTTCTGGAACATCCCTACAACCAGGGGCACCTGTTCTTTCCATTCCAGTACACGGAACATGATCTGGGTGGAAATGTTATAAGGAAAATTACCGATAACCGAGAAGGAGCCGGTAAACGGCGGCGGCGTTTCCAGGAAGTTTTCGTTGATCAGCTTCCCCTGAATGGCGGGGTACGTTTTCTCCAGGTACTGGACTTTTTCAGTGTCCAGCTCTACGGCTTTGAAGCTGACGTCCGGGATTTCCAGGAGATATTTGGTGATAGCTCCGGCACCGGGGCCTACCTCCAGCAGCTGCATTCCCGGGGTAACGGGCAATGCATCCACAATCTGACGGCACATGTTCTCATCCCGGAGGAAATGCTGGCCTAATGACTTCTTTAGCGTGTACATGGAACAGAATAAGCCGCAAATTTAAGGAATCCCCGGCAGTTTGTTCCCCGGGGCCCATCTCTCAACTATAACTCCTATATTTGTAGGATATTTCGGAATACTCATGAGCTCAGCAAACGCACATACGCACCGCCCCGTGATCGGGATCTCCGCAGGGGATTTGAACAGCATCGGCCTGGAGATCATCATCAAGACTTTCGCGGACAACCGTATGCTTGAATTGTGCACCCCGGTTGTATTTGCCTCTAACAAGGCCATCAACTTTTACCGCAAACTGCTCAACGAGAACAATTTCAATTACCAGAGCATCAAGGATTTCACGAAACTGAACCCCAAGCAGGTGAGCGTTTTCAACTGCTGGGAGGAAGAAGTGCAGATCACACCCGGCGTACTTAACGAGATCGGTGGTAAATATGCCGCCCGCTCTCTCGCCGTAGCCGTTGAAAGCCTGAAGAACCGGGATATCGAAGGGCTTATTACCGCCCCCATTCACAAAAAGAACATCCAGTCGAAAGATTTCGACTTTACCGGCCATACCCCCTACCTCCGCAATGCATTTGCCAGTAAAGACGTACTCATGTTCATGACGGCCGACAATATGCGTGTAGGCCTCCTCACCGAGCATGTTCCCGTTTCGGAAGTAGCGAAATATGTAACCAAAGAAAACATCCTCTCCAAGATCGCCATGATGAAAGACAGCCTCATCCGCGATTTCGGTATCGATAATCCCCGTATCGCCGTACTGGGCCTCAACCCCCATGCGGGAGACGAAGGGCTGATCGGCAACGAGGAAATACAGCAGATCACCCCTGCTATCCGCGAAGCTAAACAGCGTGGCACACTGGCCTTTGGCCCCTACAGCGCAGACGCCTTCTTTGCCCGCGAAATGTACACGCAATTCGACGGCGTACTGGCCATGTATCACGACCAGGGCCTCATCCCCTTCAAATCCCTCGCCAGCGGCGAAGGCATCAATTACACCGCCGGCCTCCCCATCGTACGCACTTCACCCGATCACGGTACCGCCTTCGACATCGCAGGTAAGAACGTGGCAGATGAAGCCTCTTTCCGGCAGGCTGTATTTTCCTGCCTCGACATCATTGCCCAGCGGAAGGAATATGCGGAAAACACCCGCAATCCCCTCAAGAAAACGGAACTTACCTCCGAAAGAGGCGCCGTGTAAGATCAGAGGTAAAACGCAATCATCTCCAGGAATCCATCCCCTTCTTCGTAGAACAGCTCATTACGGCCGTTCAGCTTAAACTCTATGTCCTGCAGGGAATCTATCCCAGCCACCTCTCCATGCAATAGTCCGATCAGCCGGAACATCTGCTGCCGGTCGTACCGGTAAGTGGGCCCGCCGATAAACTGCTCCAGGTATCCTACGAGCGCACGGTAAACCGGACGGGAAGCAGCAGGAATCTTATCTTCCGGCAACTTATAATCCATCAGCACCACATTCGTTTTATTAGGCGTGCGGAAAATCTGCATGGTATTGAGGAACAACTCATCCGTTACATAATGCACCACACCTTCGTAAATGACGAGGGTGGGCTTTTCGGGAGAATACCCCGCATCCCGGAGCCGCTCCAGCAGATGCAGGGTATCTGTGATATCCGCCTGAATAAAATGTATAGGTTCACCCGTTGGCAGCAGCCGGTTGTAAATCGCTGATTTAACGGGCATATGTGCCGCGTCTATCTCATAAACTCCACTCACGGCAGAACGGTGATGTTCCAGGATGTAAAGGGAAAGCGGGTCTAACCCCGCACCCGGAATACACACCTGGATGGGATTCCCCTCCTGCAGGTATTGCTCCAGCAGGTAACGCACGAACAGTTTGCGGTAGCGCAGTACCGTTCCGTAATGTTGCCAGGTTTGGTTCAGCTTCGCAGAAATATCCTGTACATCGCCGAAATCGAGCAGGGAAAAATAATCGCCGGCGAGGCCTGTCTGGTACAATGGCTGTGCCTGCAGTAGTACCATGGCGGAAGTGGGCGCCACTTTCAGTTTGGAATCGAGCAGTTCTTCTTCCATCGCGTGTCCTTTAAGGGTTATCAACACCGCTCCGGGCGGACGATAAAGATAACACGCAACGCTGCACCGGCCCTTCAGTTGCAAACGCAGCAGGGGTCAGGGTTTGCGGCCGGTATGAAAGTAAGTCTGGATGGATTTGACGTAGTCCTGGAATGCCGTTTCTCCTTTTGCGGTGATGTGGCAGATGGTGAGGGGGTAATTATCCTTGAATTGCTTCGTGACTTCTATATATTCCGCTTCTTTCAGCTTATTGATCTGCACACTGAGGTTGCCCGCCGTAGCGTTCGTCTTCTCCTTCAACACGGTAAATTCCGCTTCTTTCTCACGCATCAGCACAGACATTACGGCCAGCCGCAACTGGGAGTGCAACACCGGATCCAGTTCTTTAAACACCATCACGATCGTTTGAATTACAAAAATAACTACGGGCGGAAAGCATGTTCCGCCCGTAAAATATAAAAAATTAAGGAACCATTTTCAGCAACTCCTTCGTATAGGCTTCTCCCCAGCGCGGAGCAATATTGCTCTCCGGTTTAAAGGATGCATACTTCTGCAATGCCAGGTTAAACATTTCCTTTGCCTTCACCTTGCTGCCGCCAAAAGCCTCGGGCGTAAACAGCAGGTTCTGCCCCTGCAGCATATACACACGGGGGTTCTCCGGGTTCAGCGTACGCGCTTTCTCCAGCAGCTCGGCAGACTCCGTTCCGTAACGCATACCGCGCGACATAGGATCCACAGCAATACGGGAAGAAGCGATCAGCGACAGCAGGCATGAAAGTTCGGAATCCTGCCCTTTTAAAGCCACTGCTTTTTCTGCCAGCAATGATGCTTTGTCGGAAATGGGGTCCACTTTTGTTTTGTCTTCTGTCATGAATGCTTCGTTCACGAGGCAATAAGCAGCGTAATAATAAGGGAGCCATTGTGTTTTCTCCGCTTCGGCAATACGTTCGAAGGTATTTGCCAGCGTGTGCAGGTTTGCGGGCTTAAAGGTGCTGAAACTGTCCAGCAGCGAAACCTGTTGCTGCATGGCGGTTTCATAACGGTCCTGCGCGGAAGCGTTGCTCGTTACAACGGCCAGCAGTAAAAGATAGGCAAGAATAGATTTCATATTGTCGGATTAAAGGGTTGATGATAAGATGTTGTTACTGGCGGTCAATCATTTCCTGGCGGCGGTCCATACCAAAGCTCATGAACATGCCCACGTAAAAGAACCTGGGTGCCATTGGTTCCACTACCCTGCTGCGCAGCTTGTCTGTCGAATACCGGAAACCATACTGCTGCTCATTGCCCAGTACATTCGTCATGGTAAATACAAATACCGTAAATGCCTTGCCCACAGTGGTGAGGTAGTTGACATTAATGCTGAGTGTATTGAGATTGCGCGTTCTGTCTGTCATAAACTCACGCTCAGGGCGGTTCGGATTAAAGTAAGGCCGGCCAGTTGCGAAAGTATATGTACCTCCAAGGTTGAGCTGCCAGGCAGGAATGTAATGCTTGTATACCAGGGTAGCAGTATGCTCCGCTGCAAAATCAGGCTGCACTTCGTAAGGGTAATTCAGATGATCGCGTTTTGTATCGAGCCAGGAATAAGAGATCCAGTAGTCGGCGTTTTTGATGAGCTTTTTATCGCGCCAGAAAAGCTCAGCGCCTTTCGCATACCCGGTACCCTTGTTGTTAAATGAAGGTACTGTTTTGATAAGGTCGTGGTATTGTTTGTAGAAAAACTCCGTGCGAAATACCCGGAATTGTGAGATGTGCTGATAGCTGGCGATGTAATGCGTGGCACGCATATACCCGAGGTTATGATCGAAGCGGAGATATTGCTGCTCCGGTTTCTGATAGAATTCTCCATATGCCAATGCCACCTGGCTTTTTGCATCCAGCTTATACGCGATAGACGCCCGCGGTGCGATGTTGGGAGAACGGAGCAGTGAAGAATATTCATACCGTGTACCCAAACGGCCAACAAAGCGTGGCGTAAAATAGATATCCGCTTCTGCGAATGATGCAGTGTAACTATCCACATATTCGGCCTGAAATTCATTGAACTTCGAGTTCTCCGTACCGTATTGATATTCGCTCCCAAGGCGGAGCACGGAGAACTTCCCGAGGTTCTTTGAAAGCACCGCACGGAACTGCGACAGATCCTGCCGGCTCCGGATACGAGTAGGGCTCAGCTGCACACCAATAGTGTCCATGGAAATACGGTCGCGGTTGGTGCTGTAAGATGTTCCCAGCTGGATCTTCCAGCCTTTACCCAAACTTTCCTTCCACGACACATTCGTATAAAGATATTGGTTGGTAAGCCTGAACTCTTCATCTTTTCCCGGGTACTCAAGACTTTCGCCCCTGAATCCGAAACGGCCCCAGGAGCCCATCACAAATATTTTCAGCATACCATTGCGCGATGTTTTGAGGCGGTAATTGGCAGAAGAGTTAACAAATTCCGGAGACACTACAGGGTCCTGCTTTTGCTTCATCAGTTTAAAATACGGCCAGAGGTTAGCATAATCCAACTCTAAGCCATAGCCTTTCTTTTTGTCTTTCGACAATTTATCCACCCCTATTGCAGGCCCTACAGAACCAATGCCCAATGTATAGGACGATCGTTCCGGCAGGTCTACAGATTCCAGGACCAGCGCCGAGCTGAGGCCCTGGCCGTATTGGGCGGAGTAGCCACCACTGCTGAAAGTGGTGCCTTTAAACAGGAAGGGAGAAAAGCGGCCGCGTGCTGCAAAGTCGGGCATGCCACTGCTGAAAGGGTTACGCACAAGCATACCATCAATGAAGGTTTGTGTTTCGTACCCGGTGCCCCCACGAACAAAGAGCCCTTCCTTCTCCCCCACCTGCTGTGCGCCGGGCAGGGTTTTAAGTGCGCTTACGATATCTGCATTAGCTCCGGCGGTGGTCACAATATCCAGTGGTTTAAGCACGGTATTCTTTTTCTCGTCGCTGGCTTCGAAGCTCCCGGCAGAGATGGTCACCATCTTCAGCTCGTTCACCGTTTCCTTCAGAATAAGCAATAAGGGCGCTGAAGACGAAAGGTCGGCCTTCACTTCAATGGAGCCATATCCGGTAAGGGAGGCAGTGATGAGGCGTTCCCCTTTTTCGGAGGTGGTAAAGGTAAATGTTCCGTCTTTCGCGGTGGTAGCCCCGTCGTAGGAACCCACAAGCGATATATTTACGCCTGCAAGGGGCCTTTTACGGGCATCTGTCACTTTTCCGGACACAACCGTCTGCGCATGCAGCAACACCGGAAATAACAGGCAAATCAGGGTTATAAATGGCTTATACATCATATAGTCAGGTAGAAATGATAGATCAAAGATAATTCAGTTTACTATATAAACCAAACTACACTCTAAATTATATTATAAGTTAAAACATCGATCTTACGCAAGGGGCGCCTCCTGTTACAATCGTTCCAACCAAAGTTATAGCAGGGTTTTCACATACTTAAATTCTTTAGTTAAGGGGTTCCCCAATAGAGAAGGCGCGGCCGGTAATTCCAGCCGCGCCTTCTCTATTTGAACAACTATCTCAGCAACTTCTTTTGACTGGTACACCAGGTTGCCCCAGCGGTTATATACCGTTAATGCCGAACCGGGGAATCTGCCGCAAAGTGTTGCGTATCAATAAAAAAAGGCCCCCTGCATGCAGGGGGCCTTTTCAGAATATATGAGCAATGGCTTATGCGAAGCGGGGCTTCAGTTCATCGGCCAGGGCAACCATTTTCTTGATACCGTCTTCAGGCAGATTGCCTTTCTTGAACTCTCCGAGTACTTCGGGCAGGCGCACTTCCATTTCGTTGAGGAAAGCGTCTTCGAAAGCACGGATGTTCTTAACGGGAACCTCACGCAGCAGACCGTTGGTACCGAGGTAGATGATAGCTACCTGTTTTTCCACGGAGAACGGGCTGAACTGGGGTTGTTTCAGGATTTCCACGTTACGGGCACCTTTATCCAGTACGGATTTGGTAGCAGCATCGAGGTCACCGCCGAATT
Source organism: Chitinophaga deserti (assembly GCF_003149455.1). GTDB lineage: Bacteria > Bacteroidota > Bacteroidia > Chitinophagales > Chitinophagaceae > Chitinophaga > Chitinophaga deserti. Next base: position 99,818 of record NZ_QFFK01000009.1, on the reverse strand, counting down.
TGGAGAAGGCTTCCATCTCACGGTACATCGCCTGGTCAAGCTTCAGGGTACCGGATACTTTCTTCATGGATTTGATCTGCGCGTTACCACCTACACGGGATACGGAGATACCCACGTTGATCGCAGGACGGATACCGGCGTTGAACAGGTTGTTCTCGAGGAAGATCTGTCCGTCGGTGATGGAGATTACGTTCGTAGGAATGTAAGCAGATACGTCACCCGCCTGTGTTTCGATGATAGGCAGAGCGGTCAGGGAACCACCACCTTTCACGAGGTGTTTGATAGAATCCGGGAGGTCGTTCATTTGCTGAGCGATGTCGTCTTTCGCGATCACCTTAGCGGCGCGCTCGAGCAGACGGCTGTGCAGGTAGAATACGTCACCAGGATATGCTTCACGTCCGGGAGGACGGCGGAGCAGCAGGGACACCTCACGGTAAGCTACGGCTTGTTTAGACAGGTCATCATAGATGATCAGTGCGGGGCGGCCGGTATCACGGAAGAACTCACCGATTGCCGCACCGGCGAACGGAGCGTAGAACTGGAGAGGAGCCGGATCAGCTGCGGAAGCCGCAACGATGGTAGTGTAGGCCATAGCGCCGCTTTCCTGCAGGGTTTTCATAACACCTGCAACGGTGGAAGCTTTCTGGCCGATCGCTACGTATATGCAATAAACGGGCTTGCCCGCATCGTAAAATTCTTTCTGATTGATGATGGCATCGATACAGATGGCGGTTTTACCGGTCTGACGGTCACCAATTACCAGCTCACGCTGGCCACGGCCGATGGGGATCATGGCATCGATCGCCTTGATACCTGTCTGCAGCGGTTCTTTAACGGGTTCACGGTAGATTACACCGGGAGCTTTACGTTCCAGGGGCATTTCATACAGTTCACCGGTGATGGGGCCTTTACCGTCGATTGCTTCACCGAGGGTGTTTACCACACGGCCTACCAGGCCTTCACCTACCTTAATGGAGGCGATTTTACCTGTACGGCGAACGGTGTCACCTTCTTTGATGTTTCTGTACTCACCCATCAATACCACACCCACGTTGTCCTCTTCCAGGTTCAAAGCGATTGCTTTAACACCGCTTTCGAACTCTACGAGTTCACCGGAACGAACATTGTTCAGTCCATATACACGGGCGATACCGTCACCCACCTGCAGTACCGTGCCTACTTCTTCCAGTTCCGCGGAAGCGTTGAAGTTGCTCAGTTGCTGGCGTAATATCGCCGAAATTTCATCTGGTTTAATGTCAACCATCGTTATGATTTTTTAAAGAGTCGTTAAGGTTTATTGTTATAACGACAACAGCTTTGCGGTTACGCAGCGGCTGCTGTATCAATTGCTTTAATTAGCGGATGTTGGAAACGTAAATATTCTCGAGGAACTGTTTCTTGATATCCTTCAGGTCGCGCAGTACGGAAGCGTCGAACAGATCGTTGCCGGTTTCCAGCACGAAGCCGCCGATAAGCTCCGGATTTACATGTGCTTCCAGTTCTATTTTGCGGCCGGCGGAAGTTTCCACCTTTTCGCGGATCAGGTTCAGCAGGGATGCATCCAGGGGAGCGGCCGAAGTCAGTTTCACACGGGAAATACCTTTCAGTGTGTTATACTGCTTTTCGAACTCACCGGCGATCTGAGCCAGCACGCTTTCGCGGCCTTTGAGCGTTACAAGACGGATGAACGCGGAAGTGATACCGCTGATCTTTCCGTCCAGGATGGCGCCCATGATCTTGATCTTCTTATCGGCCTTAATGATGGGGCTTTTCAGCAGCGCTACCACATCGGCATTGCTGCGGGTGATGGACTGCAGCAGCAGCATGTCGCCATGCACCGCTTCCAGCTCATTCTGTGCCACCGCCAGGTCGATCAGCGATTTCGCATACCTGTTTGCTAAACGGGGATTCTGCATATTGTTTTATTCAGCCGTGTTAATTAGTTCATTTTGATTTCTCCGGCCAGCTGCTTGATGTAAGCTTCCTGGTTTGCCTTGTCAGACAGTTCTTTACGGAGTACTTTCTCGGATACTTCGATCACGAGGGCGCCCACCTGGTTTTTCACGTCGGTGAGTGCAGCCATCTTCTGGTTCTCGATTGCAACAGCCGCTTCAGCGATGATCTTCTTGGCCTGCGCCTGCGCCTGTTCTTTCGCTTCACGGATGATCTGCTCCTTCGCGTCTTTCGCTTCTTTGAGGATAGCACTGCGTTCTGCTTTCGCTTCTGCCAGTACATGCTCATGCTCAGCTTTCATCTGCGCCATTTCTTCTTTCACGCGCTCAGCGGTGGCGATAGACTCGGAGATGGAATCTTCCCTTTCTTTCAGGGTGGAGAGGATGGGCTTCCAGGCAAATTTCTTCAGAATCAGGAAAACGATAATGAAGATCACAAAAGAGATGGTGAATAAGCCTAAGCCAGGCATCAACAAATCCATATATCTAGTTATTTATGAGTTGTGATTGTGCGTAAAATAGAGATTACTGCATCCTTTGCCCTTTGCGCGGGATGCAGTAAAAAGTTCTGCGATTACAGTACTACTGCGAGCAGGCCAGCGATAACGCCGAACAGGGCAACACCCTCTACCAGCGCCGCAGCCAGGATCATGTTAGCACGGATCTCGTTAGCAGCTTCAGGCTGACGAGCGATGGACTCCAGAGCGCTCTTACCGATGTTACCTACACCGATACCAGCTGCGATAGCAGCAATACCAGCACCAACAGCACCACCAGCTTTAGCCAGGCCAGAAGCTTGTTCAGCAGCCTGCATCATTACAGTTAAAAGTTCCATGATGAATTGTGTATTTGAATTTTAGATTAAACGTTTGATTAGTGATGATCGCCCTGATGCTCCATGGCCTGACCAATGAATACAGCGGTAAGGTTGGCAAAAATGAACGCCTGAATGAAAGCTACCAGCAATTCCAGCAGCATCATCACGATGTTGAACGCGATGGTGATGGGAAGGAAGCCGTAACCCGCAACTTTACTCAGGGATCCGAATATAAACACAAGGGAAATAATGCTCAGGATGATGATGTGGCCCGCCAGGATGTTGGCGAAAAGTCGAATCATCAGGGAAATCGGTTTGGTAAACACACCGATCAGCTCCACCGGCGCCAAAATGATCTTCACACCGCCGGGTACCGGAGGATTGAAGATGTGCGCCCAGAAGTGACGGTTGGTGGCAGCCATCATGGCAATGAAAGAAATCAGTGCCAGCGCAGCAGTTACCGCTATATTACCCGTTACGTTAGCCGAACCGGGTACCAGACCCAGCAGGTTGTTGATCAGGATAAAGAAGAAAATAGTCAGAATGAAAGGAGTGTACTTCTCACCTTTAGCACCGGGGATGTTCGGGCGAACAACCTCATCACGCATAAAGATGATAACCGGCTCCACCAGGCTCTGGAAGCCTTTAGGCGCCTGACGGTGACCGCGGAGGCGGTACGCCTTGGCTACCTGCAGCATCAGGAACACCAGCAATGCCGAACCAAACAGCAGGAATGCAATGTTCTTGGTGATAGACCAGTCGTAGATCTTCTCCCCGGTAGGGTTATCCTGCCCATCCACCGCAATCACACTACCCTCAGGGTACTGCGCAGCAGTCAGATGTTTGGACGCCAGGTAATGCGCATCCACCAGACGGTAACCATCAAATGATGAATGACCATGATGGAAGTTAGAGGAAGAAAACATGGAAAGCCCCCGCGCCGGATTATAAATAATCACAGGCAAAGGAACTGTTACATGAACATCTCCCACATCCAGGATATGCCAGTCATGTGCATCCTTCACGTGGCCAAGAATTACTTCTTTGGCGTTAAAACCTTTCTTTTCTTCATGACCTTCTGATGCATAGGCAGTGGTAAATGTACCGCAAACGGTCATAAAAAATACCGTTATCAGGGCTACCAGCTTATATTTGAACCGATTCAAGGAAACCACGTTTTTCTGAAATTTTGTGCAAAGGTAACCGATTTTACATTAAATAGTATGGGACGATAAAAAAACTGACGAGGATCATGTCGCCACCCCTTCATTCCCTCAACATATTCATTATCAGCGCCTAAAATGACAAAGACCCGCCTAAACGGCAGGTCCTACCACTTCTTTTCAACACTCCCGATGGCATTTTTTATCACCATCCCACCCTTAGCGTATTTTCAACAATAAGTGTTTTTACTGTTCTTATTAAGAAATTAAATAATGCCTCATGCCGTACTTCCCGTTGCCTGAAACTGCATCATATACAGTTTGTGGTAATACCCCTCCAGCTTCAGCAACTCATCATGCGTTCCGGCCTCCCGCACCTCTCCCTTATCCAGCACTATAATCTGATCCGCCTTACTGATCGTACTCAGCCGGTGCGCAATAACAATAGCGGTACGCCCCGCAATCAACTTCCCGATCGCATGCTGTATCAGCTGCTCCGATTCCGTATCTACCGACGAGGTAGCCTCGTCCAGTATAAGCACCGCCGGATCGTACAGCAGCGCCCTGATAAAGGATATCAATTGCCGTTGCCCCAGCGACAGCGTGCTTCCGCGCTCCATCACCGGGTAATCGTACCCGCCGGGCAGTTGCAGGATGAAATCATGCATCCCTATCAGCTTTGCCGCCCCTTCCACCTGCTCCCGCGTAATGGCAGGGTTCCGCAGGGTAATATTGTCGTATATAGACCCGGAGAACAGGAACACATCCTGGAGTACTACCCCTATCCTGCTCCGCAGTTCCCCCAGCCGGTAATCTTCCAGCTTCACCCCGTCGATGGTAATCGCCCCTTTCTGGATCTCATACAGCCGGTTGAGAATGCTGATGATGGTGGTTTTACCACTTCCCGTATGCCCCACCAGCGCAATGGTTTGCCCCGGCTTAGCGTGGAAACTAACGTCTTTCAGCACATACCGGTCATCTTTATAGGCAAACCACACCCGGTCGAACCGGATATCGCCCTTCATCCCTTCCGCGGTATGGGTACCATGGTCGGGCATAAACTCTTCGCTGTCCAGCAGCTTGAACACTCTTTCGCTGGCCACCATCCCCATCTGCAGGGTATTAAACTTATCGGCGAGTATACGGAGCGGGCGGAACAGCATGTTGAGATACATGATAAACGCGATCATCACCCCCTGCGTCACTTCATAGTTCAGCACCATGTTAGCGCCCCACCATACCATCAGCCCCAGCGAGATGGCCAGGATAATTTCCACAATAGGGAAAAAGACGGAATAGGCGAAGATGGCATCGATATTGGCTTTGCGATGGTCTTTGTTGATGCTCCGGAATTTCCCGAACTCCCGGTTCTCCGCAGAAAAGGCCTGCACCACCGTCATCCCCGTGATATGCTCCTGCACAAAGGCATTCAGCGCCGCCACGGCATTGCGCACCCGGTGAAACGATTTGTTTACCGCCTCTTTGAACCAGTAGGTGGCCAGTATCAGTACCGGGAACGGACTGAGGCTCACCAGCGTCAGCCGCCAGTCTTCCGCAAACATCACCCCAAGTATAGCCATGATCATCAGCACATCCGCCACAATGGAGATGATCCCTTCCGAGAATATATCGTTGATGGCTTCAATATCATTGATGGTCCGGGTGGTAAGGGTGCCTATGGGCGTACGGTCGAAGAAGCCCAGGTTAAGGCGTACCACTTTCCGGTATACCGCCACCCGCAGATCCTTGATCACCGATTGCCCGAGCCAGTTGGTAATGTAGGAGAAGAAGAACCGCACGGCAGTTTCCACCAGCAGCAAACCTATTTGCACAATGGTGATCACCACCAGCATCTGCGCCCACTGGTTGGTGATGTACTTATCCACCGTTTGCTGGATCAGCCAGGGCCTCACCGGGGAGATGAGTGCCAGCAGCACCGTCAGGAACATGGACACGTAAAAATAGCGCCGGTAGGGCGCCGCAAATGAGAATACGCGCTTCAGTAAGCTGAAGTCAAAAACCCGCCTGGACTTGTCTTTATTCATCCCTGTAAAAGTAAACGCTAATTCCCAGAAAGCAAAAAGCCCCCTCCCGGCAACATACTTCTGCTTCCTCCCGGTTTGCTGTGTTAAAAACCATCAGCTGCACCAGTAACCCGAAGGTCGGTTAAAGGGTACTTAAAGCAGGTTTAAAGAAGGTTTAAAGCATACTTAATGTATATCGAATGTATATAGAAGGGTCCTTTACACCCTCTTTAACCATTAATTATCAATACATTAACCCATAACTTCACTACTGTCAAGTACTGAAATACCCTAAGTATTGTCTCAAATCGGGGTGAAAGGTGGTGAAAGTGCAATACCAGGGGGCACATAAAAAAGGCCGCCTCAAACGAATGAGACGGCCGCTGTAAATATCTAAAACATGTTAGTTCTCGTCTTTCATCACCTGGCGGTAAGCCTTGATGAAGATGGCTCCGAGGTTTTTATGCGGGGGTACATAGTCATCGAAAAGGGCTTTGTTGGCAGTGTCTGCAGCAAATTTGCGGCTGAGGCCTGCCCACATCTGCACCCAGTCTACATTCTTACCGGCGCGGATCAGGTCTTCGAGGCTGCGGATGATAGGCTCGTTTACCCAGCGGGTACCCACCTGCTTGGAAGAAATGATGTGCGCTTCAGGCGCCTTTTCCAACACGGTTGCCAGGTTGTGGTAACCACCGCAGGAACCCAATACCACGATGCGGGCGGTGCTCTGCAGGTTATCCAGCGTAGTATTCACGTGGTAGCTGTGACCACGGTGAATGAAGATAGTAGGATGAATATCTTTCTCATCGAGGTACTGCCCCAGTTTCTCGATGGCAGTTTTATCTTCCGGCTCTTTCAGCGGGTTATTGGCAAAAATAGTAGTGGGCTTGCCTTTGGCGGATGTGATGGTTGTCCAGTGGGCATTCTTGCTCACGTTCCACTCCCCTTTCGGGAAGTTACCCATGAAGCTGGCATACGAACTGATACCGTCTTCATCGCCATAGAAAAACACCTGCTGGTAAATACGCCCGCTGTCGCTGGGAAGCATGGCAAACTCCACGTAGTTAATGGGAGGCAGCTGCAGCTTGGAGCTCATGTCAGACGCCCAGGAGCTGTCGTTACCATGCCCTTCTTCCATGAAAATACTGTTGAGCAGCGAATAGATGGTAACGCCGCGCTTGTCGTTTTTAGACTGAACGAAGCTGAGGTTCTTCCGTACTTCTTCCCGGAGGAACTCCAGCAGTTTGGGATCGCGGATAGAGCCAAACGAGTTGGCAACGTCCACGGCATCTTCCAGATCTTCCGTCTTTTCCAGACTGCGAACGAACTTCACCATGAGGTAATTGGCGTTCTCCCCTTCCATCGACTTCAGGAAGTGATCGAGGGTATTGAAACCGGCCGCCATGGCGATGAATTTCTTAAACCGGTCGAAGCTGACGAGCAGCAACAGGCTGTCGCCCCGGGGAGGTTTCATACGCAGCATCATCTGGTCATACAAACCCTGCTTGGCGGCATTGGTGTAGCTGGAAGTATATAGTTCTTCCTGACCGTTGATGATCAGGTAATACAGTTCTTCGGGGGTAAAATCTTTCACGATGCGGAAGCGGATGGCATGGCTTTCATCGTGGAGATCGTTGATTTCGCGGATGTACCGGAGGGATTTGGCCCGCATGTTTTCATGCATGGCTTTCAGGCCCATGATGTTGGCACCTTCGGCCCTCTTCCGCTGGAGTACGATGGAGGTGTGTACCATGAGGCGGAAATACGCATCATCGTTTTCCACAGCCCTTTCCAGTTCGGGGATGGTGGCAGAGCCATCGAGCAGCTGGTCGATGAAAGGCATGAGCTTGGTAGACTGGCTGCTTTTGCCGATTGCCACGATCTGCTGCACCAGGGGGTCCTGATTGCGGCGGATGGCGGAAGCGGTGGGGGTGTAAGACGTGGCGTAGGTAAGCACCTGGTTGGGGTACTTCTTAGCTACGGCGGCCACTATGGAGTCGGTTACGGGGTACTCGAGGTAGGGGCCCAGCTTGGGCATGATCTCTTCCAGGTTCTTGAAAGCGAACTTGGAGAACATTTCCGCCCGCGACTCTTTATAGCCGGGGTTATCATGGAAAGCATCGATCACCTTTTCGCCCGCCTCAAAGCTGAGGGTTTTGGCAATGGGGTAAATGCTTTTCCCTTTGATGTCGGCCTTCATCATCTGGTGGTATGCCTGCAGCATGGCCGGCGCCTCTTCAGCATCGATCCTGTTGTATGCACGTTTAACGTTGTAATCGCGGAGGGTTTGGTGGAGGCCGGAAAGGTATTTCACTTTCAGCCGGTGATCCAGTGAGGTATCGGTCTCAATTTCCAGCTGCATATTATCCACCAGTTTGGTGAGAGCGCTGGTTACCTGGAGGTTCATGTTCTCGTCGTCGCCGACTTTCACGTAATTATCCTGCTTACCGTCCAGCTTATCGGCATTGAGCTGCTCCTTGTCAATATTGTCATGGAAGCCCTGCCGGTTAATGGGGATCTGTACTTTCTGACCATAACTCCAACCACTGTAGATAATGCCTAAAGATATGATTAGTAATGCTTTTTTCATATATGTGTGTTACGCCTATGCTATACTGCAAATTTACTACCAATTCTACCGAATAAGCAATGCTGTCGCAGGCATATAGAACAAATTATATGTGTTTTGTGTTAGATATCCGTCCGCATAGGCACCACACCGGCATGTTTGCGCATTTTAGGCGGGAGGTAAGAATTTTTAAGGAGGAAAAGACCTGCCGGAATGTCTTGCCTGCGGCGCCCCGTAAAGGGCCAAAATGCGTACCTTGCGGGCGTATAGGCGATTTGAGGGACGGACTGAATTAACAATTACATAATGTTATCTTTTCATGAAACGGGAATGAGCTGATTAATTTTGTGCCGTCTTTAAACACCCAAATTATGTTGATGGAACCAGCAGTAGCAGTAGGTAAAATTCTGGTAGTAGATGACGAAGCGGATATCCTCGAGATCATCAGCTACAACCTCAAGAGCGCGGGGTATGAGACAGTGACGGCGAAAGATGGTCTTGAGGCCATCCAGAAGGCTAAAATCTTCCGTCCCGACCTGATCATGCTGGATATCATGATGCCCAACAAGAACGGTATAGATACCTGCCGTGAGTTGCGCCGCCTCCCCGAGTTCAAGGAAACCATGGTACTGTTCCTCACCGCTCTCAATGATGAGAAGAGTGAAATAGAAGGACTGAATATGGGTGCCGATGATTACATCGCCAAACCCATTAAACCCCGGCTCCTCGTTTCCCGCATCAACGCCCTGTTCCGCAGGCTTAATAAAACCGAAGAGCAGCAACTCCACCTCGGCGATCTGATCATCGACCGGGAAAAATTCACCGTTACCTACAAAGGCACCGAGATCATCCTTGCTAAAAAAGAGTTCGAACTGCTGCAGTTACTGGCTTCCAAGCCCGGCCGCGTGTTCCTCCGCAACGAGATCCTGAACCAGGTATGGGGTACCGAAGTAATCGTGGGCGACCGTACTATCGACGTGCACATCCGCAAGATCCGTCAGAAGCTGGGGGTAGACCTGATTACCACCGTAAAAGGCGTAGGCTACAAATTCGAACTGTAAACACTTTTTTTTATTCTTTTCCCAACTCCTGTATCCGCACCAGTGTGGCAACCGGCCCTGTGAATTATGGCAAGCACAAGTAAAAAAAATAATCTAACTTCCAGCTATTACAACCTACACGCTCTCTGGAGTATGCTGAAAGCCAAAAACCTGTCGCCACAAAAGCTCGCCGCATTTACTGCGACCATCCTGTCCATCGTAATGGCCTTTGGATGTTTCGTCATCGGCGCCACCCTAAAGGAAACCCTCATCGCCCTCGGCCTCACTTTCCTCGTGGCTTATTTCCTTTACCTCTATACCCTGCAGAACTTCATCTACAGGAAGATCAAGCTCATCTACAAATTCATTTACCAGACCAAAGCCTCCAAGCGGGAAGATTTTTTCAATAAAAACATCCTCCCTCTTAAAACCATCGAGGAAGTAAGTGAAGACGTGGAGAAATGGGCTTCGCAGAAGAAGGAAGAACTGGAGAACCTCCGCCGCAACGAGGCCTTCCGCAAAGAGTTCCTCCTCAATCTATCCCACGAACTCAAAACCCCCATCTTCGCAGTACAGGGTTATATCCATACTCTGCTGGACGGGGCCATAGACGATCCCAACGTCAACAAGGTATTCCTTAAAAACGCCACCAAGAATATCGACCGCCTTTGCCGACTGATCGATGACCTCGACGAAATCTCCAAGCTCGAAAGCGGGGAAATGACCATCACGAAGGAACAGTTTGTGATTCAGGATCTTATACGCGATGTATTCGATACCCTCTCCATTAAGGCTAAACAGAAAGAAATCAAGTTCGGCATCAAGAAAGGATGCGAAGCCCCCATCCAGGTATATGCTGACAAGGAGAAGATACGTCAGGTGCTGATTAACCTCATCGAAAACTCCGTTAAGTACGGTAAGCCCGACGGACAAACCATTGCCAGCATTTACAATATGGACGGCAAGCGCGTACTGGTAGAAATCTCCGACACCGGCATCGGCATGGCTGAAGAACACCTGCCCCGGGTATTCGAACGCTTCTACCGGACAGACCGTGCCCGTAGCCGCGATATTGGCGGTACCGGCCTTGGCCTTGCCATTGTAAAGCACATTGTGGAAGCACATGAACAGACCATCAATGTGCGCAGTAAGGTAGAAGTAGGCTCCACCTTCGGCTTTACCCTCGAGCTCGGCCGCGAAAGTTAGCCTGTAACTTTTACCGCCATCTGCCGTTTAACAGGGAAACAACCAAAATATTTTCCCTTATGAAACGCATGCTCCTGTTCGCATTCCTTGCAATCAGCTTCATTACTGTCTCCAGTTGTAAAAAAAGTAAAGCCCCCGCCTTCGATGGCCCATCCAATCTTGTGAGTGGTAAATGGCACCCCAACCTTTCCAATGTATCTGTGGCAGCCGGTGTTATAATCCCCGTTTTCAAATTCGGAACAGATTACAATTATGAAAAGGTTTACGGCAATACAAATGATCCACATATTGAAAGGGGCACCTATACCACAATTACACTTGAAAACCCTGATGCTCACTCAATTATCCTGAAGCCCAGGGGCGGTGCTGAGTATACCATTCAATTAAAGGAGTATAAGGACAGCTCCGCCATCTTCAGGTATGGCGAGTACCAGGTACACCCTTTCCGCTATAACAGGAAGTAAAGCATTAGAATCCGGGTGCTATATCTGCCTCCGGTAGCGTATCTTTAATAAGGACTTAAATTCCCCTTATGAAGTCATTATTCCTGTTCCTGACCATTGCAGCATGTGCCTGCCTTTTTTCCTGCAGTAAAGATAAAAGCCCTGACTTTGGAGGTACCCCCACTCCCATCAGCGGGATCTGGACATTAGACCAGACTGCTGCAGGTGCATTCCTCGGTGCTGCGCTGGCGCCCCGTTACGGATTCGGTACCGATAACAAGTATGAGATCGTATCAGGTACTGTAGAAGAGCCCGACATCAGGCGCGGTACTTATACCTTTGAGCAAACAGGCGGAACCAATGGCGGATATACGCTTACCATGACACCCCGCAATGGCAGTCCCGCTACCATACACTTTACAAAAATTACCGACAAAGTCATCTATACAGGCACGGAACCTAACCTGCGGCGCTACTTCTACAGATGATAGCCTCCCGCATAAATCAATTTCGAATGAAACACATGCTTATCGCCTGCGCGCTTATCGCAGGAGCGTTTTTATCCGGGTGCAAAAAAGAAGGAAACGATCCGGAGATAATTGTTTGTCCGCCACCAGGCAGCAGCCCTATAAACGGGAAATGGATCATGTCCACCGCCAATGTGAATATGCTGCAGGGAGCCATTGTACCGGAATACACGTTTACAAACGAAGTATTCACCTACCTGGATGGCATGCAACATGCGCCCAAAACGGAGTCGGGCACATTCACGATGAAGTGGCACGGGAATAATGAACCGCGTTACACTGTAACGCTGAAACCTAAGGGTGGTGCAGAACGCACTATTGAAGTAAACTTTGTGTCTGATAAACAGTTCAGCTCAGGCATGCTTACCTGGATCCGGAAGTAAATCGACCTGCCCGGTGATCAGAAGCGGTATTGCAGCCGTGCGGTAAATACGTTGTCTGCAATATCGTCTTCAAAACCTTCCAGCGAAGTGCCTTCGTTCCAGACACGGTCGTACCAGAAGGTGGCTTTCATATTTTCATTGAAATATAATACATACCCAAAGCCGAAAGTATCGAAACGGATATCTGCAGGCGTCAGGTATTTGGCCGCTGCATCTCCGATCTGGCGGCCTTTTACCTGCCGGTTAGGATCGTACCAGTCGTATTTCATTACCAGCTGGTGCCTGGGGTTTCCCAGGTGCTGGAGGAAGGAAAAATATGCGCCGTCGAACGGGCGGATGTATAATGGTGCGAAAGCACCGTTCTTATCTACCGGAATAGTACCGGGCGTTTCCGTATCTGTTTGCGTGGAAGTCTGATGCCCGCGGATATATTCCGCACGGAACTGCGTGATACCGCGCTTACCCCCGTTAGGGATTACCAGCTGGGCGTCTCCCCCGTAATACTTTCGCGGGGCTATGGCGCCTACGTTTGTAGCAGCAGAGTCAACGGTAAAGTCTGTCTTGCCACCTTCCATCTTATAAATCTTCTTTGTAAACTGTTCCATCCCCCCATATAGTATGCTGCCTCCGAAAGAGAGCAGCCAGCCGCTGGCATTGATGGCTTTGGGCTTCATGGCTACCCGTGCAATGAGGTCTTTATGGCTGTCGAAGTCCGAAGGGCCTGAAAGCCCCTGGCCGTTGAACAGGCCTACATCTACTTTCAGGTAATGGAGGGGGTGCGATTTCGAACGTGGTTCAAAAGTGAGCATTCCGCCCATATCGCGCTCGCTGCGCATGAGGATCTGGCTCATACGGCCACGCTCCGGCGCTTCACGGTCGCCGGAAGAGAGGTTTACCTCGTAGCCGAACGGCCGGGCAAACATCCCCATGGTAAGGGCCATAACATCCCACTTCCCATCAAATACACGGCCCCAGAAGTCACGGATATTCACCCCGCGCTCGGTACCATCGAACTGGAATACGAACTGTACGGTGGGGAGGTTACGTTTGTTGAAGTGGGCATAATCGAACCGCACGCGGCCGCGGCGGAGCATAAAGCGGTTATCGGTCTGTTTATTAAAGTCTCCCCCGGAATAGCTTTCAATGCCTTTATGGGATGCGTACTGGAACTGGGGCTGCATATACCCGCTGATACGGAGGTGGTCGTACCGTTTATAGATGGAGATCATCCCCTTACCCAGACTGGTAGTGGTATCGATCATATCCATCAGGAACTGGGCTTTTACGGAAAAAGCCGCCAAACTGAGAAATAATGCCAGAAACCCTGTCCGAACCGTTGTACGCAATGCCTTCATCGCGCAAAAATACGGAACGCATCCCGGCAAACAAAACGCCCGGGCTTATGGCCCGGGCGCTGTAGTTTATAACGATTCGACAGATGCGTTATTAGTAAGCCTGCTGATTGGGGTTGAAAACTGCCCAGCCTGCCATCCAGTTCTCGGTACCGAAAGCACCACGGAAATTCTCCGTTTTGATGCCGGTAGCGGTCTGGAAAGTACCTGTAAGGGCCGGAGTACCGGCTTTAGGCAGGAAGTTGGGAGTGGTCAGGTTGAAGGGATCGTTCAGGCCCACAGCATCTGCATTGGCGGCTACCAGGTTAAACTGGCCGGCAGCTTCTGCTTTAGCTTTAATGAGGAGGGCTGCGGCTGCGATCATCTGGCCCTGTACGTCTTTAGTGATCGGGTCAGCAGGGAACTGAGCACCGGTGAGGATGCGGGCAGTAGCAGAGTCTGTAGTGAAAGGCTTGGTTACTGCAAACACGATGTTGTTCCTGAAAGAAGAAGTACCTGCGTTGAAGGCGTCGTAAGAGGATTTAGACTCTACAGACAGGCCGCCTTTCTGAGAACCCAGGATAATGGAGTTCAGGAAAGTGAAACGGGTAGATCTTCTCCAACGGTTACCATAGTTGTGGTTAGAAGCAGTACCCGCAGCGTTATTGGGCCCGATGATAGTCATATTGGAAATCACCGGATGGGTGAAAGGCTCGGCCTGGGTGCTGGAACCATCGTTATCGCACTCGATGCCATTACCGGCATCTCCCGGATCAACGAAAGTAGGGATACGGAGCGCTACTGCGTACTGTACGGTTCCACGGTATCCGAAGTCAAAATCGAAATCATCGTCTGCAGTGCCGTAAGCTACCAGGTGGGTAGGACTTACAGTGCCGCCAAAGAATTCGAAAGCATCGTCGTTAGCGTATGAAGTCATTACATGATCGATCACCGTACCGCGGCCAACTGCACCCAGTGTGAGGGCATTGATCTCAGAGTTAGGCTGGGCAGCGATACCTGCGTATTCGATACGAACATATTTCAGGATACCGGAGTTATCATCGTCGTCGTTACCACCATAAGGACGGCCTACACCGCCTTCGATCTGGGGTTCGGTGCTACGGTTGGTTTTGGCACGGCCAAGGATGATGATACCACCCCAGTCGCCGGGGTTACGCTGGCCGGCAGCTTTACCGGAAGTAAATACGATAGGCTTGGCGGCAGTACCGGTGGCAAATATTTTGGCGCCACGCTCAATAATCAGCGCGCCTTTCTCAGTGATATCACTTTTAATGATGGTACCTTCCTGGATAGTGAGGGTAGTGCCTTCTTTAAAGTACACATAACCTTTCAGGGTCCATACTTTATCGTTCGTAAGCGTCTTGCTCGTTGTCTGTTCTCCGCTCAGCGTGGTTGGCTGGTCCGGCGTCAGATCTTCGTCGTCAGTATCATTGTTACGGCAGGAAGAGAGCGCTACCGCAGCACCTAAAGTAAAAGCAAAGAATTTTACAAGTTTCATTCGAACAGATTTTCAGTGATTGAATTGCAGTGCAAAAGTGCTGAGTGTATGTTATGCATACTTTAACGCAGCGTTATGAAATTGTTACTGTACCTCGTTTATTTGTTCTTTCCCAAACCAAACTGGTAAGTGAAATTCAACGAAATGTTTGTACCCGGGCGGAGGGAGTTGATGATCTGATCAACGCCTTCTTTATAAGCCTTTTTACCGTCGTTGTTTTGATAGAAGAGCACCTTCTGATTCAGCAGGTCGCTCACATTGAGCCTCAGCTCTCCTTTCTTCTTCAGTATCTTCTTACCAACCTGTAAATCGATCAGGTCGCGGCCTTTCTCATAAATGTGCTCATATCCTTCGAAGCCTACGAGGTATACACGTTGCCCCATTTTGTTATACAGCATCCCGAAGGTGAGATCGGTTTCAGGCTGCACATACTGGATACCGGCATTGATGAGGTAAGGGCTCTGCCCCTGCAGGCCACGCTGTGCCAGCTGGTCTGAAGTAAGCCCCTGCAGGTCTACAGAAGAATGGATGTAGGAGAAGTTTGCGAATGCAGTTGTATTATCGAAGAAAGGCTCGCTGGAAAGGAAGTCAAGCTTCTTGCGGAACTCCAGTTCAAAACCGTAAGACTGTGCTTTGGGTACGTTCTGGAACAGGATCTGACGACGGTTAGGGGTAGATCCCGGATCTACTACCTGCTCAATCGCATCCTGGAAATGCTTGAAGAAAACGGAAGCCGTGATCGCCTCCCCTACACCCGGGTACAGTTCATATCGCAGATCGGCATTGGTGATCAGTGCGCGCTTCAGGTTCGGGTTACCGATCATGCTGCTGTAGGTTACGAAGTCGTAGAAAGAGAAATAGCTCAGCTCACGCAGCTCCGGACGGGATACCGTTCTGCTGCCACTCAGGCGGAGGTTCGACTTATCGTTCAATGCATAGGAAATATTGGCACTGGGCAGCAGGTCAAAGAAAGTAACGTCCTGCTTAACTCGTTTACCGGAGAAATCGGCCGTGCGGATAAACTGATAGTAAGACTCACCACGTGCACCCCAAACTACACGTACCTTTTCACCGATCTTATTATCGAACTGTACATATCCTGCAACGAGGTCAGAGGTAGCGCTGTATTTGTCGGAGTTGTTGGTGATCTCATCCATACGCAGGCCGTTTGCACGGATATTGTTCTGCGCGAAGATTTCGCCGGGAGACAATTTCAGTATCTCCTGATCGTAGCCGGTATTAACACCCACATATCCGAGGATGCGTGCGCTGAAATCGCGTTGGCGGTAAAGTTTCTGTCCACCTAATTTCACGCTTTGCTTCACACCGGAGATATTGAACGGAACCGTCAGTGAACCCGTTCCGCCAATGCCATACTCTTCGAGAGAAGACCAGAAGCGGGAAACGTTCCGGGCTGCAGTATTAACAGGGATCATAGCCTTGAAAGTGTCTGCAGGGTTAAAGCTGCGCTTATAAGTGAGCACTTTCATATCGGGCTGGTCGCGGTTTGTGAGAGAGTAGTTCACGTTCCAGTCCAGCTTCCAGTCGCGGGAATTCAGTTTGTGGCTGCCTTCCAGCTGGGAGTTGAGCATGGTCTTGATGGTCATATCCTGGCCATAACTCAGCTGCTCACCGTTGATATCGTTGTTGCTGCCTGAGCGGAAGATGTAGTTGTTATCGAGGATACGGTTAAAGATGTTCTTGAACGAGATCTTATTGTTACGCTTCACATAAGTGAAGTTGGCAATAGCACCGAGACTGGTATTGTACTTATACAATTCTTCCCCGAAGTTAAAGCTGCGTACTTTGCCGGATTCATAATCGGAACGCTCGCCTTTCTGAATGTTTTCAGAATTGCGGTAGGTAACGCTGATGATGCTTCCGAAAGATCCGTCTTTCTTCAGACGGATACGGTTGCCCCAGGTAACCTGGTAGCTTTGCGCAGGCAATGCCTTACCCTGGTTGCTTATTCCCCAGTTGTTCTTGAAGTCGCGGGAGAGCGACAGTTGATTGTCGAGGCTCAGGGCTGCATACTTGCCGCGGGTAGACGGGAAGGAAGAAGGCAGTTTGCGTGCACCGTCATCAAATGTGAGCCAGTCGGTTTTACCACGCTCCATGCTCTGGGTTTCCTTGAAAGTGGTCTGGCTGTTATAGCCCAGGCCAATGTTGAAGGAAAGGAAGTTTTCGGTGGGAATGTCTTTGGTATATACCTGAACAAGGCCGCCTGCGAAGTCTGCGGGCATTTCGGGAGAGGCCGTTTTGTTGATAACGATGTTATCGATCAGGTTAGAAGGAATGAGGTCGAATGAGAATGCTTTACGGTCAGGCTCAGTGCTGGGCAGCATGGCATTGTTGATCGTAGCGGTATTGTAACGGTCGTTGAGGCCGCGTACAATGATGTATTTATTATCCTGAATGCTGGCGCCGCTTACGCGTTTGAGCACTTCAGAAGTGTTACGGTCCGGGCTGCGGCGGATGCTTTCGCCGGAAATACCGCTGGAGATGCTGGGGTTATTCTTTTGCGCAACATAGAGGGCGTTGATGGTTTCCTGTTTGTAGGAACCGCGTATCACCACTTCCTGCAGGTCTTTGGACTTAGGTTCGTCCAGCGCAATATCAAGATTGGTAACCTGACCGGTTTTCACCACCACATCGGAGATGGATTTGGTCTGGTAGCCCATATATTTAAAATCGAGGGTGTAGGTACCCGGCGCCAGCTGGAGGATATAACGGCCTTCTACGTCCGTTACGGCGCCTTTGGCAGTGTTTTGAACCATCACGGTCACACCGATCAGGAGTTCGCCTGTTTTTTTGTCTGACAGTTTGCCGGTCACTTTCCCGGATCCATCCTGCGCGAAGACCGGCAGGCAGGCGACACATAAAATCCCGATAATTTGTACAGCAGTAATAATGCGTTTCACGATTTGTGTATTGATTACGGCCGCAAAACTACCATGGTGTCATTACGCCAATGTTAAGCCAATATTACCAGAATGTTAATTGTTAAGAAATCATTAAAGAATTATTAACAACGCAGGGAAACCTGCTGCTGCAGAAGCTTTTAGAGGGGATGCAAAAACTACATCGCCGGGTTACCACCCTGGCGCAGCATCCATTCTACAGGGAGATCTACGCCCCATGAGGGCGGTGGGCTATCAGAAATGGGCGGTAACTGGAACAGGCGGAGACTTTTGTTCATAAAGGGTTTCTGGTTCATGTTGCACAGTTCGAGGGAGAAATGGAACTTCTCTTCCAGCTCTTCTTCGAATTCGCGCAGACTGAGGGTTTCATCGATATGGAATTCCACCATTTCGTCTTCTTCCAGTCCTGCTTCGCGGAGGGTGTTGAAACCATTTGCCAGGGTATGACGGATATATACGGCCGCATTACAGTGGAGTAGCCGCTGTATCTGCATCTGAAAAAGGGATATCGTCATGAGTGGGTGTAGCTTGAGCGTCTTCATCTATGATCGGATCGGTTACTCAAACTTACAGCCGCAGGGTTATGTAAATATTAAGCAAACGTTATAAATGTGTGAAAATTAACGGGTGAAGGAAACTGAGCGGGCTACGGCGCTCCATTCAAGTAACAGGGATTCGTCTTCTTCTTCCGCTACCGGGGCTTTCTTTTCCGCGTGCTGGTAAAGGACCCATTCGCCATTGGCGTACTCCAGGGCAGTGAGGCTTTCTACCCAGTCGCCCGAATTGAGGTATGTTACCTTCCGGCCGTTAACGGTTTCTTCCCTGATCACCGGCTGGTGGATATGCCCGCAGCATACTACATCTATTTCCTTATCGGCGGCAATCTCTACCACCGTTTGTTCAAAATCAGAGATGAATTTTACCGCCTGTTTAACCCCGGCCTTTATTTTCCGGGAAAACGACATCTTCTCCCTCCCCATTTTTTCCAGGAGGTGATTTACGAGGCGGTTCAGTATAATGAGGAGATCGTAGCCTTTTCCACCCAGTTTAGCCAGCCATTTGGAGTTTTTCATGGTTACATCATATACATCCCCATGAAAAAACCAGTGCTTTTTACCATCCACATCCAGCATCAGCTTATTATCGATGAGGAAATTGCCCAGTCCGAACCCGGCATATTTACGGAGGGCCTCGTCGTGGTTACCTGTGAGGTAATATACATCGGTGCCTTTGCCCATCATTTTGAGGATGCGGCGGATTACTTTGGTGTGAGACTTGGGGAAGTACCGCTTACTGAACTGCCAGATGTCGATAATATCGCCGTTGAGGATGAGAATCCTGGGCTGGATGGAGTCCAGGTATTGGGCGAGCTCTTTAGCGTGACAGCCGTAGATTCCGAGGTGGACGTCGGAAATTACTACTATATCCAGTGGTCGTTTGTCTGACATTTGATCGTTTAAGAGGGCTTTCTGCAACTTTTTAACATCATAATTGTTACATATATGATGCGGCGGTAAGGCCCTTAATTCCACTACAAAGGAAAAAATGCTATATTACTCTTATATTAATTCAATGTTACCAAAACATTAATTCTCATTTTTTCCAGGTACTATTTCTTTCAGATAGCTAATTTTGCGGCAAATTTTCAACTAACACAAACTTTTATGGGAGGCTTTAATTCTATTGTGAAATTGTTCATGCCGAAAGACAGAGTGTTCTATTCTCTTTTCGAGGATGTGGCGGCAAACCTGACTGAGATGGGTAAAGTGCTGGTAGAATTGGTGGAAACGAAGGATCCGGCAATCCGGAAAGATAAAGTGCACCTGATTGAGCGGCTGGAGCATAAAAACGATGACCTTACGCATCGTATTTTCGTAGAATTAGGTCAAAACTTCATTACTCCCTTTGACCGGGAGGACATTCACTATCTCGCCTCTACGCTGGATGACGTGGCAGATTACATCCATGGTTCTGCCAAGCGTATCGATATGTACAAGGTAGTGGAGATCAATGACAGCATCCGTAAACTGGCGGATCTGATTAACCAGGGCGTGCTGGAACTGGCGAAAGCCATTCCTGAGCTGCGTACCATGAGCAACATGCGGGCTATCACTGATGCCTGTGTGAAAATCAACAGTCTGGAGAACCATGCGGACGATATTTATGACCGCGCCATCGCTGACCTGTTTGACCAGGAAAGCAATGCCGTGGAGCTGATCAAGATGCGCGAGATCTATCAGGCGCTGGAAATCGCTACTGACAAGTGCGAAGATTCCGCCAACGTGATAGAAACCATCATCATTAAATATGCGTAGCCGCTAATCCGACAACTCATGACATTTCTGGTAGTCATCATTATACTGGCATTTATTTTC
This sequence comes from Chitinophaga deserti, assembly GCF_003149455.1. GTDB lineage: Bacteria > Bacteroidota > Bacteroidia > Chitinophagales > Chitinophagaceae > Chitinophaga > Chitinophaga deserti. The sequence goes on along the minus strand of NZ_QFFK01000009.1, from coordinate 79,548 downwards.
GATTATATAAACGGATTCCACGATGCGGCCAACTCTATCGCCACCATCGTGTCCACCAAAGTGCTGACGCCTTTTCAGGCGGTATTGTGGGCCGCGCTATTCAACTTTGCGGCGTTTTTCGTTTCCAAATACTTTTACGGGGAGTTCAAGGTGGGTAATACCATCGCCAAATCGGTGTTTGAAGAGTTCATTACACTGAAAGTGATCTTTTCCGGGCTGGTGGCAGCCATCATCTGGAACCTCCTTACCTGGTGGTACGGCATCCCTTCCAGCTCCTCCCACACCCTGATAGGTGGCTTTATCGGAGCGGCGGTTGCCAACTCACATGGCGCCTTCAGCGTTATCAACTTCGCAAAAGTATTACCAACAGTGTACTTCATTGTGCTGGCTCCGCTTATTGGTATGGTGGTCGCCTTTATTATCACGGTGATCATCGTTAACATCTCCCGCAAGGCTAATCCTTACAAGGCGGAGAACTGGTTTAAGCGCCTGCAGCTGGTTTCATCAGCAGCATTCAGCCTTGGCCACGGTGGTAACGATGCGCAGAAGGTAATGGGTATTATCGCGGCCGCCATGGTGGCCCACGGTAGTATCGCCACCCTCAAGGATGTGCCCGACTGGGTACCATTCTCCTGCTTCGCGGCTATTGCGCTGGGAACACTCAGCGGTGGCTGGAAGATCATTAAAACAATGGGTACCCGTATCACGAAGGTGACACCTCTCGAAGGCGTAAGTGCCGAAACTGCGGGTGCTATTACCCTGTATATGACCGAAAGCCTCGGTATCCCCGTGAGTACTACCCACACCATCGTGGGTTCCATCATCGGTGTAGGTGCCACCAAGCGCCTGTCGGCCGTACGCTGGGGGGTAACGGTGAACCTGCTCTGGGCATGGATACTCACGATTCCGATCAGTGCGGCGCTTGCTGCGGTGGTCTTCTTTATCGTGAACCTTTTCGTTAAATAGCTGATTTTCAATTGAAATATCTAAAAGCCGCCTCTTCAGGGCGGCTTTTTTGTTAACCAGTTCAAAGTACCTCTACATCATCCGGAACTAAAATACCCTTATGCTTTACAGAAGATTGCCATAGTACGAATACAGCGCAGTTAGCGTATTAAACAGCATCCTCCTTAAGAAGTGTGTTTTTATGCCCAAAATCCCTCATGCCCATGACAAATCACCGACCGGGAGGGGTAAAAATGGACCTAAACGGAGAAGATGGGGTTATAAAATTGCATTATATCACAAAATAATAGGGGAAATAGGATGGTTCGACTATTTTTGTGCCTCCAAAAATTTGATAATTAGCCATGAAAGGTATTATTCTGGCAGGAGGCTCCGGAACCCGGCTCCACCCCATCACCTACGCGATCAGCAAACAGATCATGCCCGTGTACGACAAACCAATGATCTATTACCCGCTTTCCACCCTAATGCTGGCTGGAATCCGGGAAATTCTCATTATCAGCACCCCGCATGACCTGCCTGCTTTCCAGCGCCTGTTTGGAGACGGCAGCCAGTTTGGCCTGAGCCTTTCTTATGCCGAACAGCCCGAGCCTAATGGCCTTGCACAGGCTTTCGTGATCGGGAAAGACTTTATCGGTAAAGATCCTGTGGCCCTGGTACTGGGAGACAATATCTTTTATGGCGCGGGCCTTGGCAGCCAGCTGGCTAATAATACCCATCCGGAAGGCGGCATCGTATACGCCTACCAGGTATCTGACCCGGAACGCTATGGCGTTGTGGAGTTCGATGCTAATATGAAAGCCATTTCCATTGAAGAAAAACCGGCAAAACCCAAATCCAACTACGCAGTGCCGGGCCTTTATTTCTATGACAACGAAGTGGTAGATATAGCGGCTAACCTTAAACCCAGCCCCCGCGGAGAATATGAGATCACGGATGTGAACAAGGCCTACCTCGAAATGGGAAAGCTCCAGGTTTCCATCCTCCCCCGCGGCACCGCCTGGCTCGATACCGGTACTTTCGATTCCCTCATGCAGGCTTCCCAGTTTGTTCAGGTGATAGAACAGCGCCAGGGCATTAAAATCGCCTGTATCGAAGAGATAGCCTGGCGGAAAGGGTTCCTGAACAACGAACAGCTCCATAAACTCGCCCAGCCGCTCGTTAAAAGCGGTTATGGCGCCTATTTGATGAATCTGATAAAATAACTTCACAGTATGCAAAAAGTCCTTGTTACGGGCGGTTGCGGATACATAGGATCCCACACCATCGTAGATCTCATCAACAATGGTTTTGATGTAGTGTCGGTAGACAGCAATATCCGATCCTCCACTAAGCTCCTCGAAGGGGTGGAAAAAATCACCGGGCGTAAGATCCGGAATTATAAGGTGGACCTTTGCAACCTGGAAGACACGCATGCCGTGTTCCACGAAAACCGCGACATCGTGGGGGTAATCCATTTTGCTGCCCTCAAAAGCGTAGGTGAGTCTGTAAACGAACCCCTTTTTTACTTTCAGAATAACCTCACTTCACTCATCAATGTGCTGAAGTGCATCAAGGAATTCAACGTACCTAATTTCGTATTTTCTTCTTCCTGCTCCGTATACGGCAACGCCACGGAACTGCCTGTGGTAGAAAGCACTCCCCTTGGCGAAGCCCAGAGCCCTTACGCCCGTACCAAACAAATGGGTGAGCAGATGATCGAGGATTTTGCACGGGTTAATACCGCCAACAGCATCCTCCTCCGTTATTTCAATCCCGTAGGCGCACACCCTTCCGCCCTCATTGGCGAGCTGCCTATCGGTAAGCCCGACAACCTGGTGCCGGTTATCACACAAACCGCCATTGGCAAAATCCCGAAACTCACTGTTTTCGGCGCTAAATACAACACCCGCGACGGTTCCTGCATCCGCGACTATATCCATGTAATGGACATCGCAAATGCCCACACCAAAGCACTGCAATACCTCATCGAAAAACGTAACAGCAGCAATCTCGATGTTTTCAATCTGGGCACTGGTAACGGGGTAACCGTACTGGAAGCTATCCAGGCATTTGAAAAAGTATCCGGTTTGAAACTGAATTACGAAATGGGCCCCGAGCGCCCTGGTGATGTGATCGCTATCTACGCAAACAATAGCAAAGCGAAAACGGAGCTGGGTTGGGACCCGCAGCTGACCATCGAAGATTCGATGCGTACAGCCTGGCAGTGGGAAGTAGCCCTGCGCGACCGTGTTTTACAGAATTAATCTATTTTATTTTCTAGTTTTGCGACACAAATTTCTGGCATTATGGTAAAAGACATACAAGTACTGAACGAAAAGGAGACCCGTGGCGGATTCGGCGAGGGCATCCTGGAAGCAGGCAGAAGGAACCCGAACGTGTTAGCCCTTACGGCTGACCTGCTTGGCTCCATGAAACTGCAGGCGTTTATCAAGGAATTCCCCGACCGCTTCGTTCAATGCGGCATCGCGGAAGCCAATATGATCGGTGTGGCTGCCGGCCTTACCATCGGCGGCAAAATCCCCTACACCACCACTTTTGCCAACTTCTCCACCGGCCGTGTTTATGATCAGATCCGCCAGTCGGTTGCCTATTCCGGCAAAAACGTGAAGATCTGCGCTTCCCACGCAGGCCTTACCCTCGGGGAAGATGGTGCCACCCACCAGATCCTCGAAGATATCGGGATGATGAAAATGCTCCCCGGTATGACCGTGATCGTACCCTGCGACTTTAACCAGACCAAAGCGGCTACCATTGCACTGGCAGACCATGAAGGACCTGCATATCTCCGTTTCGGCCGTCCGAAATGGCCTAACTTCACCGCTGAAGACCAGGATTTCCAGATCGGAAAGGCCCAGATCCTCAACGAAGGCACTGATATCACCCTCTTCGCATGCGGGCACCTCGTATGGAAATGCGTGGAAGCAGGCCGCATCCTTGAAGAAAAAGGCTATAGCGTGGAACTCATCAACATCCACACCATCAAGCCCCTCGATGAGGAAGCCGTGATCAAATCCATCAAAAAAACCGGCTGCGCCGTTACCGCAGAAGAGCATAATGTTCTCGGCGGCCTGGGAGACAGCATCGCACAGGTAGCTTCCCGCCACAACCCCATCCCCATCGAATACATCGGTACCAACGATACTTTCGGGGAAAGCGGTACTCCCATGGAGCTCCTGAAGAAATACGGCCTGGATACACCCCAGATCGTTGCAGCAGCAGAAAAAGCCATCGCCCGTAAAAAAGGCTAAAATCTTATAGCGCAGATTAAACCTTCGCCGGAAAAAACCATCTTAATGATGGTTTTTTCTGTTTTTACAGCAACCCGGAACCCTGGATATTGGTTATATTGGTGTAAAAACCAGCCCGTGCTCCACCGGTTTCCGTTCATTTACTGTACAACCGCTTATGGCTGTAACGCAAGAAGATAAAGAATTACTGGCGCTATTCGGAAATCCGGACTCCCGGGAGAAAGGTTTTACCCTCATTGTCAGAAAATATCAGGAAAGGCTATACTGGCACATCCGCCGCCTCGTCATTGATCATGATGATGCGAACGACGTACTGCAGAATGTATTTATCAAAGTCTGGAAAAGCCTGGATAACTTTCGGGAAGATGCCCAGCTGTATACCTGGCTGTATAAGATCGCTACCAATGAATGCCTGTCCTTTATTGACAGTCTCAAACGCAAGGCCGCTCTTTCCCTGTCAGACGTGGAATCAGGGCTGAGCAACAAGCTCCATGCAGATCCCGGCTATGATGCCTCTAAAATCGAATGGAAGCTCCAGAATGCCATCCTCGCTCTGCCCGAAAAGCAAAGAACCGTGTTCAGTCTCCGGTATTACGACGAAATGCCATACGAAGCCATGAGCAAAGTGCTCGATACTTCGGAAGGTGCCCTGAAAGCATCTTACCATCATGCCGTGAAGAAAGTAGAAGAATATTTAAAAAATAATTGACCTTTAAACCATTGCATGGTTGAAGGGTCTTACTAATATGCCACAAAAAGGAAAAGATATCATTGATGAACTGAAAGCGGTTTCGCCTGACTTTCCCGAACTGGGAGGCATGCCCGGGGTAGAAGTGCCCGACGGGTATTTTGAGCAGTTCCCTTCAGCACTGATCAGCAGGATCCGGAATATGGATGTTACGGACGAGCTGGAAGGCATCGCTCCCATCCTCGCCGCTGCTTCCCGTAAAACCGCTCCTTTCTCAACACCATACAAGTTTTTCGAAAGCCTCGACCGCCATTTGATTGCCGGCAGTGGTAACGAACCTGTTACAAAGGTCATCCCGATAGGTAAAAAGATTCGCCTGTTTAAGCGCTGCCTCGCAGCCGCAGCGATAGCCGGTGTGGTAGTGGTTTCTGCCATCTGGGGAGCCAAACAATGGTCTGGCGCTACCCTCGACCGCAAACTGGCACAGATCAGCGACCAGGAAATTGTCGATTTCCTCCAGTACCGCTCGGATGATTTCGATGATGACAATATCTTTGCCAATGTATCCCTCGAAGAAAGCATGCCCAGCGTGCTGCCGGAGGAATTAAGTAACGAACAGATCGACAACATGCTGGAGGAAAATATCCTCCGGCAGGTACAACTCAATAATTAATAACTGATGAAACGGACCAGATTGATGGGGATAATACTTGCATGCTTCAGCATCGCTCTGCTGCCGGCCTTTATTGAGCCGGTACAGGCGCAGCAGAAGGAAGCACCCGCCAGCGGGGAAGACAAGGTGAAGTCCCTCGAAATCCTCTATATCTCCCGTGAGCTGGACCTCACGCCCGAAGAAGCGCAGAAGTTCTGGCCGGTGTACAAGAAGTATTCGGAAGAAGTAAATACGCTCATCTCCGAACGCCGTAAAAAGGTAAAAGAACTCAAAACCCAGCCCCGTACCGATCAGCTGGCTAATGAAGCGCTGGACCGTGAGCTGGGATATGAAAAGCGCATGCTGGACATCAAGACGCGTTATAAGCAGGAGTTCCTGAAAGTACTCCCCCCTCGCAAAGTTGGCAACCTCTACCGCGCTGAAAGAGAATTCAGGTCCATGATGATACGGCAACTAAAAGAACGCCGCGAAAACCGCGGCTTCAACGGAAAAGGCAATAAGCAACACTAATAAAAAAGCCCCGGCATAGCGCCGGGGCTTTTTGCTTTTATTGCTCTTTATAATGTGCTCTCACTTCTTTCACCTTGCCATCCGGCCCCAGCACCATCATTTCGGCAGACAGGCGGTTGCTGATGCTCTTATAATACAGCACCACGGAATCTACCCCTTCCAGCACATGATACAGATCAAAGTGCAGATCGGGATAGGCCGCCAGCCCCTTTTCAAAATAGGCTCTCAGCGCGGTTTTACCTGATATACGGCCCAGAGGGTCGTTATTCAGTTTCTGAATGATGGGAGAATAAAAAACGATGTCGTCGGCATAGTGTTCCATGATGGCGTCGAGGTCGTGGTTGTTCCACGCCTGCACCCAGGCTTCGGCTAAATGGTTCATTGTTGGAATTTTGCTGTGGGTTGTTTGGTATCGTGATAAAACAAAAACGTCCAGTTATCTGCTATCCCTCTTTCCATATACTGCTGCCGCAATTCACTCGCCCGCTTCCCGTCATAATCATACTTCGCCACAAAGCGGCTCTTCATCTGGGAGATCTGCGGTGCTTCATCTCCCCCGAAAAACACTTTATCCTCCCCGTCATCAATCAGAAATACCTGGTGCTGCGGACAGTGCCCGCCCGACCATTCGTAATGGATATATCCGTCGATGCTGCCTTCCCCTTCGGTAAACAATACATTATCGCGCTGTGCCAGCAGGTCGAAATCTTCTTTATGATAGGATTTGCCATCGTTCGCAAAAGCATAATCCAGCTCCGGCTTTGAAACGTAATAGGTAGCGTGCGGGAAGCTGAGACTGCGTTCGCCGGTTACCGGATCGGTAACGATCACACCGCCGGAATGATCTTTATGCAGATGACTCATCAGTACCTTGGTTACTTCCATGGGGTTGATCCCGTTATCGATCAGGTTCTGATGCAATTGAAGGATGCCGTCTGAATTACGGAAACCGAGGCCGGTATCCAGGAGGATGATATCGCGGTCTGTAATGACAAGGAAAGGTTGAATCTCTACCAGCAGGGAGCCTGCAGGCCTTTCTTTCAGCTTGTCTTTGCGTTCATCGAAGGGTACAAATTGCTTGGTTCCGTCTACAGTAAAGCTTCCTTCCGAAAGCGGGATAATGCGTGCCATTATACAAATGTAACAAATCGGCCCCTATCTCAATACCATCTGCCGGTCCGCATCGAGGCGGAGCATGATGAAAATGAGCATGGTAAACGTCATGAGAGACGATCCGCCGTAAGACACCAAGGGCAGCGGGATCCCGATTACGGGCGCCAGACCGATCGTCATCATGATATTGATGGCCAGATGGAAGAAAATAATGGATGCTACGCCGTATGCGTAGACGCGACTGAAGGTAGACCGCTGTCGCTCCGCTATGAAGATGATCCGTAAGAGCAGGGATACATATATACCGAGGAAAATGAGGCTTCCTACGAAACCAAAGTCTTCACCGATGGTGCAGAAGATAAAGTCCGTGGATTGTTCCGGTACGAAGTCTAACCGGGTTTGCGTGCCTTTCAGATATCCTTTCCCCCAGAATCCACCGGAGCCGATGGCGATCATAGACTGCCGGGTGTTATACGTGGCCTTGGGGTCGTTTTCCTGACCGAGCATTACGTAAATGCGGCGCACCTGGTAATCTTTCAGGACGTTGGTGAACACGAAGGGCACAACATACATTACGAACGAGGAACAGAAAGCCCAGATAGCAATAATCGTTACCAGCCGGGATTTCTTCCGCCGGATCTGGTAGCGGTTGAAGTATATAACAACGGCTGCTACCCCGGTAAAGATATACAGGAGAATAAATTTATCGATCAGCAGGGCGCTCAGTACCAGCACGATCCCGGAGAACGCGATTACCAGCAATACCCCTGGCAGGCCCTCGCGGTACATTACGAGGAAAAAGGCGAGGTATACGAGAGCAAGCCCCGTTTCGTCCTGCAAAATGATAATAGCAAGGGGAAACATGACCATACCCACTGCAATCAGGCGCGACCGCAGTTTCGTGAAATCAGTTTCCATGGCCGACAGGTATTTAGCCAATGCCAGGCAGGTACAGAGCTTGGTGAACTCCGCAGGCTGGAATCGGAAGCCGCCCAGCTCCAGCCAGGAATTAGAACCCTTAACACCGGTGCCTATGGCCAGTACCACCAATAATAACAGGATACCGAAAGCGTAGAACAGGTTGGCCGTTGCGGTGAAGAACTTACTATCCGTTAGCCAGATGCCGGTAGCCAGCACAATAGACACGCCGAACCACAGTACCTGCCGTGCCCAGTTCTTATTCTGGGAAAGGAGGTTCTGGATCACATGGTCACCTTCCCGGTATTCCGCAGCGAATATCGCGAGGAAGCCGATAAATACCAGCGCGAGGTACATCCCGAAGATGGGCCAGTCAATACCTGCTGTTAATTTCGCCTGTGAGCGGTTCATGGTGTCTGTTTGCGCTTTTTATTTTTTAGTGCCCGAGTATTTTTCTCATGATCACGGCCCCTTCAGCACCTGCGTAATTCACACTGTTGAGGGAGTCGAGTTTGGATTTATGTTTGATCTCCGGAGAGAACGTATTAGAGTTAAGCATTTGCTCAAGCACTGGCTTACGTTTGGCAGAGATCGTATCTGTCAGGTATTTTTCCATGAGGATACTGGCGATGGGTACTGCGTATGTGGCACCGAAGCCCGCGTTCTCCACTACAACGGCAATGGCGATCTTAGGATTGTTCTTCGGCGCGAACCCTACGAAAAGTGAGTGGTCTTTCAGCTTTACCATTTTACCATTAACTATGGTCGTATTTTCTGCCGTACCGGTTTTCCCGCACACTTCAAATCCTTCGATCTGGGCCTTTCTTGCTGTACCGCTGGTAACAACATCCGCCATACCGTCTACCACAGACTGGAATGCATCGCTGGAAATATGGGCTACTGAAATCTTCTCTTTATACTTTTTCAGGATATCGGATTTATCCTGGTCGATGGACTCCACGAAGTGCGGTATGTGATACCAGCCACGATTTGCAATGATGCACATGGCATTTGCAAGCTGTATGGGAGTAAGCGACAATTGTCCCTGCCCCATGCCCACATACATTTCGGAGCAGGAGTTCCATACATTCCGGTATACACGGTTCATTCTGGCCGTATCCGGTACGATGCCCATGGCTTCAGAAGGAATATCTACCCCAATTCGGCGGCCAAGCCCCATTGCTTTCAGGTATTCCACCCACTTTGCCTGTCCGTTTTTGGTGCCGCCCCATTTCTTATTATCTACAGACAGGCGGTAAACGTGCATGAAATAGCTGTTGCAGGAGTTGGCCAGCGCCACACGCATATTTGCAGCGTGCCCGGGGTTGCTGTGCGTACAGCGGGAGAACCGGCCGCATAGGCCGTACCCGCCATGGCATGGGAAACCGAAGTCAGGACCGATAACGCCTTCATCCAGTGCAATAAGCCCTGTTATTGGCTTAAAGGTAGAACCCGGCGGATAAATCGCCTGAATAGCCCTGTTAAACATGGGCTTTACAGTATCAGTCAGAAGGATACCAAGGTTCTTGGCGCGGTAAGATCCGGAGAGCAGGTTTGGGTCGAAGGTGGGACCGCTCACCATTGCAAGGATTCCGCCGGTTTGCGGGTCAATGGCTACAATAGAGCCGATCTTTCCTGCCATCATCTTTTCGCCTAATACCTGTAAATCCAGATCAAGCGCCAGGCGAAGGTTCTTACCTGCAATGGCGGCCGTATCGAAAATCCCTCCTTCCAGGGAGCCCTGTGGCCGGTTCAGGTTATCTTTTACCAGGTACTGGATACCACGCTGCCCCATGAGAATATTCTCATAGGTGCGTTCCAGGCCCGTCATACCAATATAATCACCCTGCTGGTACGAGCTGTATTTGCCGCTGGTATCTGCCAGCATGCCGGGAGAAATTTCACTGATATATCCGAGGAAGTTGGCTCCAACGCCGTAAGGGTACGAACGTACCGGCCTTTGCACCAGCTCAAAGCCGGGCTGAAACAGGTACATACTTTCCTGTAAGCGGCCATACATATCGGGAGAAAGGAGGTTGGCAAATACGGATGGCCTTCTTGGACCTTCGCGGTTCTTCGCTACCTGGATGCGCCGAAGGAATTCCGCCTTCTCGATCTCCAGTATCTCGCACATATATGCCGTATCGATATTCTTAACGTTAATAGGGGTTACCATGAGGTCGTACAACGCCTCATTTCGCATCACGGCACGGCCATGACGGTCGTATACGATGCCGCGGCTGGGGTAAATCACTTTACGCAAGTGGGCGTTGGCATCTGCCAGTTTGGAATATTTTGTTTCCACCACCTGCAGGAAAAACAGCCGCGCCACGATCACCAGTACGGTGCCGAGCATGATGAATTGGATGACGCGCTTTCTGGACTGATTAAAAACAGACATGGCAGGTTCCTGGATTTATACTTTTTTGCTCCCTATTTCCTGCTGAAGAACAACAGCTCGTATATCAATATCAAAAATAAACTGGCTGCGGTCGACAACAAAATCTTCATCAGGAGGTACAGGGGATCGGAAAAACTGAAAACGGACAAACAAAAATACGCGATGTGATGCAACAAGACCATTACGGTCGCATAAATCGCGAACTGGGAAACGCCCATGGTAGTAACGGAGGGCGTACGCTGAGGGCCTTCGAAGCCGCCCTGCGGACTAAGGATATTGAGCACAAATGGCCGCAGGTATGCGATGAATACGCAGGCAGCGGCATGAACGCCCATGGAATCCGAAAACATATCGAGCGTAAGCCCCAGCATCAGACCCAGCAACTGAAGAGCAGGGCGCGGCAGGTTAAAGGGCAGCAGCAGGATAAAGAGCATGTAAAGATAGGGGTTCACCATCTGGTGCACGAGAATCCGGTCCAGCACCAATACCTGGAACAGGATCAGCAGGATGAATCGGATAATATTTCGTAACAGTATGCTCATTTCAACATTTTGCGTGTCGAATCTTCCAGTCTTACCTGCTCATCGCGCAGCAGGTTCTCGATGACGTACACGTATTGCAGGTTGTAAAAATTAGTGGCCAGTTTAAGGCGGATGGAAAACGAGGTACTCGCTTTCTCGCCGGTGTAAACGGTATCAACGTAACCGATATTAACGTTTTCAGGGAACACGGCAGAGAAGCCGCTGGTTACCACTGTATCGCCTTTATGCAGCTTGGCGCTGCGGGGCACGTCTTTCATGATTACATATCCGGCATCATACCCATCCCAGTACACAGTACCGATCTCCCCGGAGTTTTTCAGGCGGGAGCTGAAGCTGAAAGAGGATGAACTGCCGTTGGATTTGGTGAGCAGGGAAATGATCACCGCATAGTTTTCGCTGGCCGTACGCACTACGCCTACCATACCGTTAGGCCCGATCACGCCCATGTTGGGACGGATACCGTCTTTACTGCCGCGGTTAATGGTAATGGTATTGGTGGCCTGGTTAACGGAGTTGTTGATGACTTTCGCACTCCGGTAAAGGAGTTTCCGCACCTCAGTGCTGAGGAGCTTCCGGGCAGTATCGTTCGTGAATTTCCGGAGGGTATCCATTACGATCCTGGAGGAAGTATCGCGCACATCAAAGCTGGTGGCCAGTTGCTGGCGCAATGCCAGGTTTTCGGATACCAGACTGTCGTTGGTGGATTTGAGATGGAAGTAGTACTGAACGTCGTTATAGCGGGTATACAGTTTACCGGAAACACCGTTGGCAGAATTGAGGTAAACGGTGCGCTGAAAATTGTTGTTCCTGAAAACGAAAATCAAACAAATCACTTCCAGCAGTAAGAACAGAAAGAAGTTAAAATACCGCCGTAAGAAAATGATCAGATTGCGCACTGGATACGAGTCTAAGGATTCCGGAAAGTCTTCCGGCACACCCCGGGGGCATGCCGGAAGGCGTTTGATATTATTGCATCAGGAAAGGATACTTGCCGATGTGTTTCAGGGCAATGCCGGTGCCTCTTACTACGGCGCGCAGCGGATCGTCTGCCACATGAACGGGCAGTTTGATCTTCTGGCTCAGGCGCTTGTCGAGCCCGCGGAGCAGGGCGCCACCACCGGTGAGGTAAAGGCCGCGGCGGTAAATGTCCGATGCCAGCTCAGGAGGGGTGGTTTCCAGCGCCTTCAGGATGGCTTCTTCGATCTTGAAGATCGATTTGTCCAGCGCTTCGGCTATTTCCTGGTACGATACCATGATTTGTTTGGGGATACCGGTCACAAGGTCGCGGCCGTTTACCGGGATGTCATCCGGCGGATTGTCAAGCTCCTTCAGGGCCGAGCCGATCTGGATCTTGATCTGTTCTGCTGTACGCTCACCGATCAGCAGTGAGTGGTAGCGGCGGAGTGCCTCCATGATATCAGCGGTAAACTCGTCTCCCGCAATGCGGATGGACTGGTCGCACACGATACCTGCCAGGGCGATCACGGAGATACCGGTGGTACCACCTCCGATGTCAATGATCATGTTACCCACCGGCTCTTCCACGTCTATACCAATACCGAGGGCCGCAGCCATCGGTTCATGAATGAGATACACTTCCTTGGCGCCTGCCTGCTCGGCAGAGTCGCGCACCGCACGCTTTTCCACCTCCGTAATGCTGGATGGGATACAGATCACCATTTTCCAGCTGGGGGCGAACAACGGCTTCTTGGGATAAACCATCTTGATCAGCTCGCGGAGCATCCCCTCTGCCGCATTAAAGTCTGCGATCACACCGTCTTTCAAAGGACGGATAGTACGCAGGTACTCGTGCGTTTTCTCGTGCATCATCATTGCCTTCTTACCTACGGCTACGATCTTCCCGCTGGCCCTTTCTATGGCCACGATGGAAGGTTCGTCCACCACCACCGAATCATTGTGAATGATCAGTGTATTGGCGGTACCAAGGTCTATTGCAATCTCCTGAGTTAAAAAGTTAAAGAAGCCCATTGTTTGATACGGTCAAAAATATTTGAATGCAAAAATGAATAATTCTAACGAATATACGATGCAATTATTGGATTATTCAAGAGTTTGTGCGGAAATAAATAAAAGAAATGCTATATGCATATTTTCACTATCCGTGAACTCTGTACGACGAATTACTTAGCTGAATTCATACCCAATATCGCGACGATAATACTTGCCCCCGAACGAAATGCTGTCTGCAGTTGCTTTGGAATGCGCCAGTGCCTGCTGCAAATCGCTTGCCAAAGATGTTATAGCCAGCACACGCCCTCCGTTGGTCAGCACCTTTCCCCCATCGGCTTTCGTACCGGCGTGGAAAACGATCTGATCCGCCGTGGGTGCGGGGATGCCTGTAATTTCTTTCCCTTTCTCATACGCCTCGGGATACCCGCCGCTCACCAGCATAATGGTAGATGCAGCACGAGGATCTTCGGTTACTGTGATCTGATCCAGCTGCTGGCCCTTCATGGCAGCGAACAGCTCCAGCAGATCGTTCTGCAGGCGCGGCATCACCACTTCCGTTTCAGGATCGCCCATCCGGCAGTTGTATTCGATCACGAAAGGATCGTTCCCCACCATGATGAGACCGAAGAATATGAAGCCGTGGTATACGATACCCTCAGCAGCCAGGCCCTTCACGGTAGGCCGCACCACCTGCTCCTCCACTTTCGCCATAAAGGCTGCGTCTGCAAAGGGAACGGGGGAAATAGCACCCATACCGCCGGTGTTAAGGCCGGTATCACCTTCGCCGATACGCTTGTAATCCTTGGCGGAAGGCAGCAGCACATAGTTCTTACCATCGCTCAGGGCAAAGGCAGACATTTCGATACCTGTCAGGAACTGCTCTACCACCACTTTCCTGGAGGCTTCTCCAAACTTGGCGGATTTGATCATTTCCCGGTATTCGGTAAGTGCTTCTTCGTGTGTGGCAGCGATCACCACGCCTTTACCCAGCGCCAGGCCATCGGCCTTGAGCACTATAGGGAGGGCATGAGCGCTGATATATGCAAGGCCTTCTTCGAAGTTGGCATCGCTGAATTCGCGGTAAGCTGCAGTGGGAATATTGTGGCGGAGCATGAACTCCTTGGCGAAGGCCTTGCTGCCTTCCAGGCGGGCGCCCGACTGTGAGGGGCCTATCACCGGAATGTGCTGCAGGGCAGGGTCGTTGGCGAAGAAATCAAATACGCCTTTTACCAGCGGTTCTTCAGAACCGGGCAGGAGCAAATCGATCTTATTGCTGATACAAAAGGCTTTGATGCCTTCGAAATCGCTGACGGAAAGATTGACATTCTCGCCATAAGCCGGCGTTCCTGCATTGCCCGGAGCTATGAAAAGCTTCGAACATGAAGGGCTTTGAGCCATTTTCCAGGCCAGGGCATGCTCCCGGCCACCGCTACCTAACAGTAAAATGTTCATAATGGATTGAGACGTAATATATGAGGAGATTTCCGGCGCCGTGCGGTGCACTGTCACACGGAAATTTTTGCAAAGTAAGGTCAAAAAAACCGTTATTTGGACGCGATAGGCTGATTTTCTTTATCTTTCGGCCTATTTTTGAAAAGTAACTGTATTTAGTAACTGTATTATCGCTAAGAAAAGCAAAACTAAACTGACCATTTATGAATCAACGGGCTACTCAGAGTGGGCACCCTAAGGGATTGTATGTGTTGTTTGCAACGGAAATGTGGGAGCGGTTCAACTATTACGGGATGCGCGCCATCCTGGTACTGTTCCTCACCAAAGCGCTGGCATTCGATAAAGCATTCGCTTCCAGCCTTTACGGCAGCTATACAAGCCTTGTGTACCTCACTCCGCTCATCGGCGGCTTTGTTGCCGACCGCTACTGGGGCAACCGTAAATCCATCATCATCGGCGGCCTGCTCATGGCCCTGGGCGAATTCCTTTTGTTTGGATGCGCATCGATCTACGGCACCTCTCCTCAACTTTCCACGTTCCTCTTCTTCTCCGGCCTCGGCTTCATGATCGCTGGTAACGGATTCTTCAAACCGAACATTTCTTCCATGGTAGGACAACTGTATCCCGAAGGCGACCGCCGGATCGATGCAGCCTACACTATCTTCTACATGGGTATCAACGTAGGTGGCGCTCTCGGCCCCGCCATCTGTGGCGCCGTGGGTGATACCGGAGACCCGTCTGACTTTAAATGGTCGTTCCTCGCCGCAGGTATCGCTATGCTCCTGAGCGTAATCGTTTTCCAATGGCTGAAAGATCACTACATCCGCCGCCCGGACGGCTCCCCGCTGGGTGTGCGCCCGGAAGATGCCAAAGAAGGTAAAGCGATCCTGATGTATATCGGCCTGTTCGTAATGTCTGCCGCCATGATCGGCATGCTGTTTACAGACGCACGCATATTCCCGTTCATAACTTATTTGTTGCTGCTGGCTGTACTGGCCATCGGTTACATGATCTTCTCCGATAAAAAACTGACGAAGGGAGAGAAAACCAGGATTCTGGTGATCTTCATCGTAGCCTTCTTCGTGATCTTCTTCTGGTCTGCCTTCGAGCAGGCTGGCGCCTCCCTCACCTTCTTTGCTGATGAGCAAACCAACCGCCAGCTGAACTGGAACATCCCCGTATGGCTCATTTCCGTTCTTTCTGCCGGCCTTATCTACCTGCTGGGTAAAGCTTACATGGGTGCACGCAAGCACCTGCAGCAAGACCCTCCGGGTGTACGGTATATCATTTATATCCTGCTGGCTGCCTGCGTAGGCTACCTGTTGTATGTAAATGTCAACTTCTTCGTAAAAGGACAGTCCACCATCTACCTGAACGAAATACCGGCCTCCACCTTCCAGTCGCTCAACTCTATCTTCGTGGTAGCATTTGCCCCGGTGTTCGCCTTCCTCTGGCTGAAACTGGGTAAATACGAACCTTCCTCCCCCACCAAAATGGCCATCGGCCTGCTGCTGCTCGCCATCGGCTACCTGGTAATAGCCTTCGGTGTGAAAGATGTGGCTCCCGGCGTTAAAGTGACCATGATGTACCTCATCGGCATGTATGCCCTGCATACCTGGGGTGAGCTCTGCCTATCGCCTATCGGCCTCGCACTGGTGAACAAACTGGCCCCTGCCAAATTCGCCTCCCTGCTGATGGCAGTATGGTTCCTGGCAAACGCTATCGCCAATAAACTGGCAGGCGAGCTCAGCGCACTGTACCCCGATGGCAAAACCACCGTTTTCCTCGGTTACCAGATGAGCAACCTGTACGAGTTCTTCATGCTCTTCGTAGGCATGTCGGGCGTGGCAGCACTGATCCTCTTCCTGCTGACCAAAAAACTGCAAAAGATGATGGCTGCAGAGTAGTCCGCTCCATTATTCATGATAAGATAAAGCATGCAGCGCCCCGGCCCTGCATGCTTTATTTATTTACGCAAAACGATAAAACACTATATTTAGGCCTCGCAACATCCTAACCACTGCATATGTCGTCAAAATTTAAACCTTTCGTAGCCCCGGAGATGAAGATGAAGGAGCTGACGCTCAAGTCCATTCTCCTTGGCTGCCTGGCCGGAATCATCTTCGGCGCCGCCACCGTTTACCTGGCGCTCAAAGCCGGCCTCACCGTATCCGCATCCATTCCTATTGCGGTGATTGCCATTACGTTAGGCAGAAGATTCTTCAAAACCACCATCCTGGAGAACAATATCATCCAGACCACAGGTTCTGCCGGCGAGTCCATTGCCGCAGGCGTGGTATTTACCCTCCCCGGGTTCCTGTTTCTTTCCGCCAATGAAGCTGGCGTAAGCAGCGGGGAACAGTACTTCGATTACCTCACCATCCTCGTACTGGCCATTTTCGGCGGGTTACTGGGTACACTGATGATGATACCCCTCCGGCGGTCGCTCATCGTTAAAGAACATGAAACCCTTCCTTATCCGGAGGGAACTGCCTGCGCCTCGGTACTGAAAGCCGGGGAAAAGGGCGGTACATTCGCCAAAACAGCCTTTATCGGCCTCGGCGTAGCGCTGGTTTATGCCATGTTACAGAAAGTACTGCATGTGATCGCCGAAACTCCGGCTTACATGACCAAACAGGCTAACAAGGTTTTCCCTTCCGCTAAAATATCAGGAGAAATCACCCCGGAATACCTGGGTGTAGGCTATATCATCGGCCCCAAGATTGCCGGTGTACTGGTGGCGGGCGGTGTACTGGCATGGCTCTGCCTCATTCCCCTCCTCGCATCCCTCATTCCCGGAGATATTGTGGCTGCCCAGCTCGTAAAGCTCGGTATGCTCGCCAACCTTCAAACACCCGGAGGCCCCGGAGCATGGGACCCTGCCGCACATTCATTCACCGACTGGTCATCCGCCATTTACCAGGCCTATGTGAAACAAATAGGCGCGGGCGCTGTAGCAGCAGGTGGTTTCATCACCCTGCTCAAAACAATCCCCACCATCATTTCTTCCTTTAAAGACAGCCTCGGCTCCCTGAAAGAAAAAGGCGAAACCGGTGAAGTACCCCGTACTGAAAAGGACATCTCTTTTAAATATGTGATCATCGGCAGCATCGCGCTGGTATTGCTCATGGCATTCCTCCCCCAGCTGCCGGGAGAATCAATCCTTAATAAATTACTCGTAGGCCTCCTCGTGGTGATCTTCGGTGCGTTCTTCGTTACCGTTAGCTCCCGCATCGTTGGCCTCATCGGCAGCTCCAACAACCCTATCTCGGGGATGACGATCGCCACCATCATGGGCACCTGCCTGATCTTTATCGCAGTTGGCTGGACGGGCAAAGTATACGAACCCATGGCCCTTGTGGTAGGTGGTATGATCTGTATCGCAGCAGCCAATGCCGGAGCCACCTCGCAAGACCTCAAGTCGGGCTATATCGTTGGCGCCACTCCGCGTAACCAGCAGATCGCGCTTTTCGTTGGCGCCATCGTTTCATCGCTGGTAATCGGCTGGACCGTCCACTTCCTCGACACGCCTACCAAAGCCATGATGGACCAGGGTATTACCCACGCCATTGGCTCTCCTACTTATGCAGCCCCCCAGGCTACCCTCATGGCCACCCTGATTAAAGGTATCCTTGGCGGCGACCTCGACTGGCAGTTTGTACTGGTAGGTGTATTCATCGCCGTAACGCTGGAGCTTTGCGGTGTTAAATCGCTTTCTTTCGCCGTGGGTGCTTACCTCCCCCTCTCTACTACATTGCCCATCTTCGTTGGTGGTGCTATCCGCGGGCTGGTAGACTGGAAGCAGAAGCGTTCCGGCATTTCATTGTCTGCCGAAGAAGAGGAGCTGGGTAAAGGCAACCTGTTTGCCACAGGCCTTGTGGCCGGAGGCGCCGTAGCAGGGGTGATAGTAGCGATCCTGTCGGTTCCCGAGGATATTGCCGCCTTCCTCGCTAAAGTAAGTGCGCATGCAGGGCTTGAGCGTGCGCTGGGAGCAGGTGGCTACCAGTTGCTGGGTGTACTGTTCTTCGCCGCCATGGGCTATATGCTTTACCGCATAGGCCGTCAGAAACAGGTTTCAATTGAAAAACTCTAAATAACCTTATCCTATGTACCAGTCTGCCTCCAAACTCGCGCTGTTTGCCGCCCTGCTCTTTACCGCAGCAGGTTGCAGCAGCGACAAAGATGTGCAGCCCGAGCGCCGCTTTATCTCTTTTCAGATGAACGGTAAAATAATGCTGTCTGAACAACGTAACAAGGCCGCCTACAGGCCCGGGAACCTCTCTGATACCGATCCCACCAATGATCAGGCAAACCTGCTTATTATGGGCTTTACCTATGGTAAAGATGTGATCAGCATCGAGATCACGGGTGCCGGCGAACAGCTGACTCCCGGTGTATACACCAGCGACCAGCCCGGCAATGCTTTCCTCCTGGAAAAGTTCAGCACCATTGAACTGATCAAGGCAGATGAAACTACCGGCTCCTGGAGCGTTACGATTCATCAGGTGAAAGACGGGCTGGCCATCGGGGAATTCACCGGCGTGGCAGTATCGCAGGATATGGGCACCATCCATCCCATTACAGCAGGATACTTCAAACTGAAATACTAACGCATCGCATAGCAAAAGGCCGCTTCATCATATGAGGCGGCCTTTTGCATTTGTATAATTCCTCATCCCTCCTGCCCGGTTATACCCCACCCGAACCGGGTCTTGAACATGAAGGCGATACTTCTCCAAAAGGCGCTTCCATCTGAATATCATTTGAGACAGGCAATTACGTCGTGCCCTTCCGGTTGGGCGTTACGTGAACTGCACAGCTGTAACAACGATTCAAAGGTATTACCGCCCGGTTATTTCAAAAAGTCAAAGGGGCTAAATGTTCCGTTTTGGGTCAGTTTGGGTCGTTTGTTCCGTTATAAAAAACATGCTGAGTGCTTGCTGAGTGCTTGATTTATGCATGCTGAGTGCTTGCTGAGTGCTTGATAAGTGCTTGTTAAGTGCATAAAATCCCGTTATTTACCCGTAGATAATATCTTCACGTTAACTAGATCTTATCTTCATTCTAACTTGTAAGTGCTTAAAACCGGTTTTGCAATTGGGCGCAGGCAAGTTTACAACTGGTAGATGCGAGACATCCCTACCCACTTCTCATCGCCCTCAGCCCAGGGCAGCGGCTGCTGAAATTTCCACATCAGCTGTTCCCATTCCTGAACTTTAGGATTGGCGGCATCGAGGGCGGCCTTGTCTTCACTCCGGAAATCGTCAGTCGTTTCCATGATCATAAACAGCCGGTTGCCGGTCCGGTAGATCTGCATATCCAATACACCGGCATCGAGGATACTTTTACGGATCTCGGGCCAGCCGTTTTCCGCTTTATGCCAGTGCTCGTATTCGGCGATCAGGGCGGGATCATTCTTCAGATCCAGCGCATAACATTGTCTTTTCATAATGATAACTATTCATAAAGAAAGGCTTCTGCAAAACCCGCGTCTATCAGGTTTTCAGTTACAAGGGCTTGCCAGAATGCCAGGGGAATGATTGCTTTTGCCATCTCCGCGTTCTTTGCTATCCGCTGCACACTGGTACTGCTGAGGGCAACGCTCTTTACTCCCGGTGCACGCCTTCCAAAGGCTGCACAGGCAGCATCCGGGCGGATGTTATGCGTTTCGCAAACACGGTACAGCTTCTCCCGCCAGCGGTAAAGCCGCGGATGGGTTTGCGGGGAAACGGGCTGGTAATTGTAGTAATCCAGTCCGGTTAAAAAACCGCCGTTGAATACGGCCGCATTGATGATGGGAATACCACGCGCATGCAGGAGGTTCATAAAATCTATGAGCCCGGCGGGGTGGCTGTGGATGGTCATACTGTTGGCGATCATCACCCAGTCCAGCTCCACGGCCATGCATATTTCCCGTATCACCGTCCAGTCTTTTGCACCGATGCCTATAGCCGTTACTTTCCCTTCCTGTTTCAGTTGCTGCAATGCAGCATAGGCGCCTGTGATATCCCGGAAGCGGCTCGCGCGTTCTGTTTGTGATTTCGCAGCGGCAAGGTATTCATCCGGATCATGGACCGATACCCAGTTGGCACGGTAGTTACCCAGCAGTTCGTTGCCCTGTTCGTAACAGGCTAGGATGCCGTCGTAACTGATCCGCTGTACGGCATCATGTTGCAGCTCTTTCCATACATCCCGTTCAAAAGTTGGTTCGGGTGTTGTGAGTGCCGTGCGGAACCAGCCCAGCTTATTACTGATGATCACATCACCGGGATGTACACCAGCCTGCTGCAGCCCTTTACCGAGCACTTCCAGCGCAAGGCCTGCACCGTATTTACCGGCAGTGTCAAAAACCAGTGGCCCGGGCGCATGCTGCGCACATGCAGCAATAATCTCCATCTTGATGCCCTCAGGCATCGCCACGTACAGATTGCCCAGGCCACTGGTACCATAGATCCATTCGGGTAGTTGTGTCTTATCCATTTTTAACAAACAATAAAAAGTAGCATCATCAGAAATTTATCATGGCTTTGATCACCCCATTGGCCGGGTTTATCCAGGAAGCAAAATGTGCTTTAACCTCATCGAAGTTTACCCGGTGGGTGATATAATTCGTAGGGTCTACGGCTCCGCTCTTCATGGCCTGCATCACATGTTCAAAATCCTGCCGGGTAGCGTTGCGGCTGCTCATAAGAGTAGATTCTCTTTTATGAAATTCTGGATGGCTCACGATGAGTTCTCCTCTTTGCAATCCTACCAGTACATAACGGCCGCCATGCGCGAGGTAGTGAAATCCTTCATTGATAGCCCGCTGGCTGCCGGTAGCATCTATCACCACTGTTGGAAAATCTCCG
Source organism: Chitinophaga deserti (assembly GCF_003149455.1). Lineage (GTDB taxonomy): Bacteria > Bacteroidota > Bacteroidia > Chitinophagales > Chitinophagaceae > Chitinophaga > Chitinophaga deserti. The sequence goes on along the minus strand of NZ_QFFK01000009.1, from coordinate 58,212 downwards.
TTGGTAATCTGCTTCAGCGCCTCCGCCACGTTCTCTTTGGAAGCATTGACGGTGTGTGCGATGTTGAGTTTGTTCTTACAGAAATCAAGACGGCCTTCGTTGATATCTACCGCGATCACCTGTGCCCCGGCTATCCTTGCAAATTCAAGGATGCCCAGTCCTATGGGCCCTGCTCCTATTACCGCCACAAACTCTCCGGGTTGAACATTGGCCCGCCGCACGCCATGGGCACCAATTGCAAGGGGCTCCACTAGCGCCAGCGCATCAAATGAAAGTCCGTTGCCGTGCAGTAACGAAGCAGATGGCACCTGCAGGTATTCCACCATTCCGCCATCCGTATGCACACCGCATACCGCGATGTTTGTACAGCAATTGGGCTTACCGGTACGGCAGGCAATGCATTGCCCGCAGTTGAAATAAGGGATGCATGTTACGGCCTCACCGGCTTCAAATTCCGGCGCACCATCCGCTTCCACCAGTTCTCCGGACAACTCGTGCCCCAGCACCCGGGGATAACTGAAAAACGGTTGCGTACCTTCAAATGCATGGAGGTCTGTTCCGCAGATGCCTATCCGCCGTATGCGGATAATTGCATGGCCTTTCTTCAGTTCCGGTTTCGGGGACTCACCATAGCTCAACTGGCCGGGAGTCGTACATGTCAGTGTTTTCATCAATAATCCGGGTTTTGTTTCAATGCCGGCGTATTCCTGTCAATTTCAGTTTGTGGAATGGGCCAGTATTGATATTTGTCTTCGTATTTCAGTTTAATGTTCGGCGCAAGGGGGTTGGATACAAATCCATTTAATTTCTGCGTGGCTATGCCCCAGCGGCGAAGGTCGAAATAACGCAGGCCTTCCAGTGCAAATTCCACTCTTCTTTCATGACGGATCTTTTCCCGCATCTGATCTTTCGACAGGCCTGCAGGCAGCTCTGGCATATTCACTCCTGTTCTCGCACGCACTTCGTTGATCTGCTTATAAACAGATGCATCTGCACCCACCGCTTCGTTCTGCGCTTCTGCATACATGAGCTTGATATCGGCAAAACGCATCAGCACAAAATCGTTATCCACCAGTGTTCCCGTGGTAGGGTCTTCCAGTCCGGGAGGGAGCCATTTCCGGGGTGTATAATACCCTTGTATCCAACCATCCATACCCGGTGTGGCTACAGACAGATCTCCCGTAAAAGGCCAGCCCTGCGCCTTGGTATCGCCGGGGAAGAACCAGGTCATCGTTTTACGGGGGTCATTCACCTCGTATTCATTGATGAGGTCCTGTGTGCCCATATACCCTTTCCAGCGGTGCATAGGCGCTACCAATGGCACATCCTGATGTGTGATATTGGGAAGGAGATATTTCACGGAAAACATGATCTCCTTACTGCTGTTCTGGGCAGGCTTGTAAAAGTTAGCCAAATAGTTATCGTTCAGGAAAAATTTGTTGTCGTCGATGATCTGCTTTGCCAGCGCGGCTGCTTCTGCATACTTCTTCTCGAACAGCAATACCCTTACTTTATATCCCTGCGCCGTACCTTTCACCGCATGGCCGGTAGTATACCCCACATCGGGCAGCCCTGCAATGGCAATATCGAGATCTTCCCTGATAAAAGCGAGCACCTCTTCGCGGGTAGATTTCCCCATTATGCTCGTATAATCTACCGTATAGGGATCAGCCTTCACGATCGGCACATTTCCATAAAGCTGTGCCAGCCAGAAATAGTTAAAGGCACGCAGGAAGTAAGCTTCCGCTTTGTAACGCTTCAGCTTATCACCGCTGATCACTTTGTCTACATTGGCGAGGAAGTGGTTGGCTGCAGCAATGGCTTTGTAATTGTTCGTATAATAGCTTTCCACATAAGCTTTCGTATTAGGCGTAAGCCCCGAACTCCCGGCGCTTCTGCCTCCGCCGTAATCGTGCTGGCTGTACGCATCATCCGTATAAGTATCCCATGCAAATACATAGTACTGTGAGCACGACCAGTTGCCGCCCGGCATATACAGGAAATTGTAAAGCCCTGTCAGTGCGAAATCCGCATCCCCTTCCGATTTCCAGAAAATGGTTCTGGGAAGCTTGTCTGTAGGCGACACATTCAGATCTTTGCAGGCGGCCAGCATAAACAGGCACCCCGCTGCGATATATAGACTGCTGATAATCTTTCTCATGATAAATAATTTAATAAACCTGTAATCAGAATTGTACGGACGCGCCGAAGGTGAATGTCCGGATCTGCGGATACGTCACATACAAGCCATCTCCTCCCCTTTCCGGATCAAGCCCCGGATAATCGCTGATGGTAAATACATTGTCTGCAGCAAAGTACACCCGCATCGATTTCATGGCCGCCTTACTGGTAAGCCGCGCAGGCAGCGTATACCCCAGTTGCAGGTTCTTCATCCGAAGGAACGATGCATCTTTCAGGAAGTAAGTGGAAGGATAGCCCTGCACCGGTGCATAGCCGTCGGCCATATAGATCTTAGGCATCTTGTTGGTGGGATTGGTGGGCGTCCAGCGGTTGCGCCAGTCAGTGGTTGGCATCGATCCCTGGCGGAAAGGTTCAGCACCCCAGCCATTCACATATATCTTCTGCCCCTGCGAACCATACAGCATGGCGCTGAGGTCGAAGTTCTTCCAGTTGAGCCCGAGGTTGAGGGTATACTGGAATGATGGGTATTTACCCTGCACATACGTACGGTCTGCATCCGTGATCTTACCATCTCCGTTCACGTCTTTGATCTTGAGATCACCCGGACTGGGCGTAATAGGCTGTTTGGGAGACTTGTCGATTTCATCCTGACTCTGGAAAATGCCATCCCAGATATACAGGTAGTATTCGTCCAGCGGCTTACCTTCTTCACGGATCAGGTTGCCGTTGATCTCACGCTTACCATATTTCTCCAGTGTGTTTTTATATGCCTGGAAGTTGGCACCGGCAAAGAAGCTGAGGTCTCTGGTGATGTTGCCTCTGTACTGCACACCGAGTTCCACACCTTTGTTGCGTACGGAGCCATTGTTGATGAATGGTGCTTCCATACCCAGCCAGAGCGGGATTTGTGCCTGCCGGAGGATGTCGAATGTATTTTTGTTGAACCAGTCGAAAGTAACCGACAGTTTATTGTTGAAAGCCGTAAGGTCGGCACCGATATCAAGTACCTGCGTGGTTTCCCAGGTAAGAGTAGGCTCTACGATCATGCCTGAGCTGTATCCGGGCTGCACCTTGCCGTCGAAGGCATAATCCCTGATGGATAGTGTTGCCTGATATGGATAGATACCGATATTCTGGTTACCCAGTTTACCCCAGGAGCCGCGCAGCTTCAGATCGTTTATCCAGCTAACATCTTTCAGGAACAATTCTTTAGAGATGCGCCATCCTGCGGAGAAGGAGTAGAACAGCCCCCAGCGGGTATCTTCCGGAAGGCGCGAAGTGCCATCGTACCGCACGCTGGAACCAAAGAGATATTTATCCTGATAATCGTAATTGAGATTACCGTAGAAAGAGCGGATAGCCCATTCTGTAGAAGTACCGCTGTTGGTCATGCCCGGCTTAGGGCCGGCATCCAGCTCCTTCAGATAGTTGGTGGTGTACTGCAGCCTGGAACCCGCGAGGTTGCTGGCTTTATTGTACTCCTGCTGGTAACCTGCCAGGGCAGACACCGAATGTTCGTTAAACGACCGTTTGAAATTCAGCTGGCTGTAATAAACGCCATAAGCATTATCCGACCTCCTGGCATCGAACCCCGGGTTACCCACATCCAGCGGACCGGCAGAGCTCATATCGTTGTAGTAAAACATAGGTACCACGGGGCGGAAATCACTGAACTTAAATGCATCGAAGTTACCACCGGCCCTGTTTTCCCAGGTGAGGCCGTTGAGCACTTCCACATCCAGCGAAATGTTGCCCTGTACATAGAAATCCTCGCTGCGGGCACGTACGTTCTCCCCTACAATGGCAGGAATATTCTTGTTACCCGACTCATTGGAATAAGCTCTTTTAATCCAGCGCCCGTCAGGAGACCGGGGAGGGTACAGTGGTGATTGCGCTAAGGTGGAGAGGAAGCTGTCGTCCGCTCCCTGCCTCGGGTTCAGCTTGTTGCCGTAATTCAGCTGGATGTTGGTACCCAGCGTTACGCGCTTGTTTACTTTAGATGACAACCCCAGGTTCACGGTGTACTTCTTGTACTCGAACCCGATCATCGTTCCCGGCTGATCGGTATACCCGATGCCCAGGTTGTAAGTGGTATTTTCTTTACCGCCGGTAAGACTGAGGTAATGGTTCTTGGTATATGCCGTCACAAACAGATCGCCGAGCCAGTCGTGGTTGGGATACTTCACACGGTCGGTTGCGTTGTCATACAGATCTATCTGTGCCTGTGTGTAAATAGGCTGCCTGCCGGAGTTGGCAGATGCTTCATTGGAAAGCCGCATGTACTCGGCAGAGTTGGTCACAACATCGGGTAAGCTGGTAGGGTTGGAAATACCGAGGTTAAACGTGTAGTTGAGGGAGAAGCCACCGTTTTTTCCTCTTTTGGTTTTGATAACGATTACACCGTTAGCACCGCGGGAGCCGTAAATAGCTGCGGAAGCCGCATCTTTCAGGAGGCTTACGGATTCAATGTCGTTAGGGTTCAGTGCCGCGAGGCTTCCGGGCAAACCGTCTACGATCACCAACGGGTCGTTACCCGCACCGCTGAATGTGCTTACACCACGGATGCGGAGGCTCACATTTTCGGCGCCGGGCTCTCCTGAGCCCTGCACCACCTGTAAGCCGGGGAGCTGCCCCTGCAGCAGCGTGGTGGGGTTGGTAGCGATGCGCTTATTCAGCTCCTCACCGGAAACGGTAACCACCGCACTGGTAAGCTTCCGCTTCGACTGGGTACCATATCCCACCACCACAATCTGGTTCAGCTGCTGGTCGGCAGTCTGTAATGCAATGGACAGGGATGATTGTCCGCCGATTTGCACCTCCTGGCTGGCGAAGCCGATGGCGCTAACGAGCAGCGTGCCATTGGAAGGTGCATTAATGCTGAACTCTCCTTTAGCATTGGTTTGTGTACCAACAGCCGTGCCTTTCAGCTGAAGGGTAACACCGCTCACAGCAGTGTCTGCAGATGTTACGCGCCCACGCACCGTTTGCTGTGCAGATACGTGGAGCGACGCAAGAATGAAGAAAGACATTACGGCGAATGGGAACCGCAATCTCTTTACATACATGGTAATGCCGGGAGGGATCATCCTCAGCAGGTAATTTTTCATAACGTACGATTTAAATGAATTGAAATAAGAAATGAGCGGAATCTTCTCTCTGGAAGTATATCCGGAACCTCCGTGGAATATGAATTATCGATTTTGATTGCATGTTCTCATGTAATGGCATGTGTTTCCCCTGCCGGTCCGTAACCTCCGGCGTACTGTTGTAAATATCCGACCTGTAGTAATTTTTAAACGATGGCGCCTTCTATTCTCAATACAAAGGCTTCTTTACCCGGCGCCCGGTCTGGCAGCTGCACCTGCAACCCCTCCGGAGTCTGGCTGAAAGTGAGTGCATCACCATGCCCCAGCAGGCGTACTTCGGAGATACTTCCTTTATTAACCAGACTTTTGATCACCGTCTTATTCCCTTCCGGCCATCCCAGCAGGATGGCATAAAGTGTATGTTGCTTTTTGGTAAACCGGATATCTTCCGCGGTGAAGGCTTTCCCTTTCCCTTCATTGAAATTGGCAGCGCCGAGGGAAGCGGCTGCTTCAATGGCCGGTCCTTCCCCAAAAGTGCTCCATGGCCGGGTGCCATAGATGGCTTCCCCGTTCAGCCGCATCCATGCACCAATACCTTCCACGATTGCGCGCTCCTTCTCATCAATGGTACCATCGCCACGCACCGGTACGCTCAGCATAAGGTTTCCGTTTTTGCTCACCACATCGCACAGGGTATGGATCACGGTTTTGGCGGATTTATAGCGGTCGTTGTCGTACACCCGGCGGTCGTAGTGCCAGCTGCCGATGCAGGTATCGGTTTGCCAGGGCAGCGGTTCAATGGCATTGCTCTGGCCACGCTCAATATCCCAAACCATGCATTTCCGCTGTTGTTCGTTCAGTCCTTTAGCCGTCAGCACCGCTTGCAGCTTCCCGTGCTTTTTGATGCTGCGGTTGTAGAGGTGGGCGGCAATCCGCAGGCCCACATCACTAACGGGCCATAACGGCAACACAGAATCATCGAAATACACGAGTTCAGGATCGTAGTTATCGATCAGCGCGAGGGTGCGCTTGTAGAATTTCTCTGCATAGGCTTTAGAAGGAATAGCCGCCCCATCGGCCCAGTCCCACTTCTTCAGATGATCGCCTCCCAGTGCGCTCAGCGGATGGTTCTGGGCATACAGCTCCTGGGGGTCAAGCCCTTCCCACCACTGGCCCTTCCCGTCTGCCGCAGTAAGCTTCCCATCGTAGGGCACGCCTGCCAGCGGACCGGCCTTATCAGCTTTCTGAGCGGCTTCAAACCACGTCCATGCATGAGAGGCATGCACGCTCACGCCAAACGGCATCCCGTTTGCTTTCGCGGCTTTAGCCCATCCGCCTATTATATCCTTACGGGGCCCCACCCGTGTAGAGTTCCAGCTTTGGTATTTATTGGGATAGAGGTCAAGATTATCGTGATGGTTAGCCATGGCTACAAAGAATTTTGCGCCGGCGTTTTTGTATAAAGACAGCAGTGCGCCGGGGTTCCAGTTCTCTGCCTTCCACAGGTTAATTACATCCTTGAACCCGAACTTAGAAGGGTGACCATACTTTTCGCAGTGGTATTTGTAAGCGGCGCTGCCTTCGTGATACATGCTCTGGCCGTACCAGTCTCCCAGTTCAGGCTGGCATTGCGGCCCCCAGTGGGCCCAGAGACCAAACTTGGCATCGCGGTACCATTCAGGCACCTCATATTGCGCGAGGGAATCCCAGCCGGGTTGAAACTTATCGGCCATTCCGTATGCCAGCATACCCGAAAACGGCGTGCTGCGGCCGAATACGCCAGACAGGAATAATGAGGGTACAGCGGTTAAAGCTCCTTTTACCAGGGTCCTTCTTTTCATATCAGTTCATTACGTGAATAGTTGCCAGGAACAACGATATCCAAACCTACTACGAATACCACTGCAAAAACTTGCCTTAAATTGACTTTTTTTTGTACAAATCCGACTTTTCGGTCAATATAGCTTTTGTAATACTCAGCGGGTTACGGTACTTTGGTAACTATACTTTCACTGTTATGATCAAAAGGAAATTCCAGCATACGTTTACACTGATGAATGTGGACCGGGTAGCGCTCGACTCGCGGTGGAATTACCAGCACGTCATCAGTCCGTATAACCGGATTTACTACATAGGCGGTGGAGAAGGATCGCTGTCGGGTGCAGGGGGAAGTGTGCAGCTGGAGCCGGGTTTCCTTTACATCATCCCCAGCTTCACCTTATGCAACATGCGCTGCGACACGCACCTGGATCAGTATTTCGTTCAGTTCTTCGAGGATTCTACAGATGGTATTTCCCTCTTCGCACAATACCGCACCATCAGTAAGGTAGCCGCCACGGAAACCGACCGCCTGCTGTTTAACCGCCTGCTGGAAATCAACCCCGGCCGCGGTATCAACCGGTCGGATAATCCTAAAGTCTATGAAAAGGATGTGTTTTATAAGGAATACCAGGAACTGAATAACCTGCAGAACATTTCCGTGTCTATGGAAACGCAGGGCATACTATGGCAACTGACGGCAAAGTTCCTCAGTCCGAATGTGCTGGACAGCCACGGGGCAAAGATGATACCGCTCAAACTGGCGGAAACGCTGGATTATATTGAGCTGAATATGCATGCAGAGCTTACCGTGAATTTTCTTGCATCAAGGATCAACCAGCATCCCGATTATTTTTCCCGGCAATTCAAGGCATATACCGGAACGCGGCCGCAGACGCACATCCTCGGTAAGCGGATAGAGCGCGCCCAATACCTGATGGCTACTACGCGTATGACTTATGTGGAAATAGCCTCCCGCCTCGGCTTCAGTGACCTGTCTCATTTCTCGAAGGCATTCAAAAAAACTACCGGAATGGCACCCCGCGACTACCGGAAGCAGATGTACCTGGTAGGCTTTCATGAGCATGTTAAAAACCCGCCGGAATGATGGCGGGCATCCGCAAATGGATTAAATTGCCGGTCTAAATCCTCTTCATTTCATGCGACCCATTATAGTACCCGCCGCCGTGATACTGTTTTTTTGTGCCTGCCAGAGCACTTCCCGCCCGCCGGTTGCCGACAGCCTTACAGCAGCCTCACAGGAAAAAATCGATACTTTCTGGCAAAATATAGCCACTATAGCTACAGAAGCAGGCGGCACCGTAGGTGTGGCCATCCGTAACCTCCATACGGGCGATACCCTTACGCTGAACGATACTGCCCGCCTCCCTATGCAAAGCGCTTATAAATTCCCCATTGCCATGGCCGTATTGAAGCAGGTGGATGAAGGGAAGCTGCGCCTCGATCAAACCATTCCCGTAACCACTGCCGATCTGTTCAAAACCTACAGCCCCCTGCAGGATAGCTTCCCTAAGGGAACAAACACCCAAACAGTGGCAGACCTTATCAGGCTCATGGTTGCACAAAGCGATAACATCGCCTGCGATGTACTGCTCAAAACCATCGGCGGCACCAAAGTAGCCAACGATTTTATACACAGCCTCGGCGTTCAGAACATATCCATCGCCGCTACGGAAGAAGAAATGCACAGTGGATGGGATGTTCAGTTCACCAACTGGTGTAATGTTTCTGCCTACACCCAACTGCTCGATATTCTGCAGAAAGGAACCGCGCTGTCTAAATCCAGCAACGACTTCCTCATGCAAACCATGCTCGGCACCACCACAGGCCCCAAACGCCTGCCGGGGCTCCTGCCTCCCGGAACCCCTGTTGCGCATAAAACAGGCACCTCCGGCTCGAAAGACGGTATGTATTCCGCCACCAACGATGCCGGTATTATCACCCTCCCCAACGGGCAGCCGCTTGCTGTAGTGGTATTCGTTACCCGGAGCACCGCCAGCGAAGCAGTGCGCGAGGGAGTGATTGCCAAAATCGCCAAAGCAGCCTACGACTATTACGGCAAATAAACTTACACGGATGCTGGTATGTTGCAATGTGATCATGCTCCGAAAGTAGCCCGGCAGGCAGGCTCCGGCAAACGGAATGACCGTTTTGGCCGCTATTGACCGTTTGGGCCATTTAAACTTATGGTGATTCCTTCATCTTAACTGCCTCGTTACTACCGCCAGACTGCCTTGCCACTGCCTTTAGACTGCCATTACACTAAGGGTAGACTGCCTCTACACTGCCTTCCACTGCCTTTAGACCACTTTGGAGACCAGTTAAAAGCCGCATCGTCAAAATAACAAAGAGGCCATCTCATGCAATTGAGATGGCCTCTTTTCGTAAACCTATTTCTGTTATCAGATGAAATTGAGGTGTTCGTAAGATTGCTGGAGGATGGCCCGGTCGTCGGCACCCAGCCATTTTTTGAGCAGGGTAGCGTACACGCTTTTGAAATCTACCTTGTACTGAAGGTCGCCGTCTTTGAGATCGGTAAGGTTCGGCCCTTCATTCAGTACGCCCTTCTCTTTCAGTCCGCCGCCAATCAGGAACATGTTATTGGCAGTACCATGATCTGTACCACCGCTGGCGTTCTGTGCCACACGGCGGCCAAATTCACTGAAGGTCATCACCAGCACATCATCGAACCGGTGGTTCTTTTTCAGATCGCTTACAAAAGGATCCAGCGCCTCGCTCAGCTGTGAGAACAAACGCTGCTGCTGGTTCTGCTGGCCCACGTGCGTATCAAAACTGCCGTGCGATACATAGTATACGCTGGTATTGATATCCGTCATAATCAGCTCGGCAATTGTTTTCATGTTCTTGCCCAGTTCCGTATTCGGATAATTCTCTTTGCTTTTGTAAGTTTTGAACTGCTGCTGGATGTAGCCTGCAGACGAGATGGTTTCCGCCATGGTTTTGTAGAGGTAATCCACATTATGGTGCTCATCGTCGTGCTGCTGCTTAGCCAGCAGGTCGCGGAAGTAGCGGTCGTTACTGGCGCCGTATAACCGTTGCGGGTCAGTAAGAGCAAGCCCCTTCACTTCGTTGCCTTTCATGGCAAGGCTCAGCGTATCATCGATTTCAAGGGCCTGCGTAGGTTTATCACAGCCTTTGCATTGCGCATCGAGGTAGCGGCCCAGCCATCCCGTTCCCCAGTAATCTTTGGAATCGCTGGCGCTTTGCCAGATATCCATACTGCGGAAGTGGGAACGGTCGGGGTTAGGATAGCCCACGTTGTTGAGCACGCCCAGCGCACCATCGTCGTAAAAGCTTTTGAAAGATTTAAGTGCAGGGTGGATGCCCAGCTCATCGTTGAGCGCAAGCGCCTCATCCCGTTTAATGCCCAATTGCGGGCGCAGTTTATAGTAAATATCGTTGCGGTAAGGGATCACGGTATTCAGGCCGTCGTTGCCGCCGGAGAGCTGCACCACCACCAGTACTTTATTGCCCGGGGGCACAAACTTCCCCTGCTCCATGGCTTTGAGGAATTTAGGGAGCATCAGGCTGGCTGATGCCAGGGAGCCCACCTGTAAAAACCGCCGTCTGTGTATTAGCATGTTTCGATGGATTTCAGTGTTAACACATTTGGTATTCCGGCGTGCTCATCACGTCGATGGTTACCGTTTTAATGTAATTGTCGCGCGTGGAAGCATCGGAATATTTTTCCAGCAGCTGCCGGTCTATCCCTTTGCTGCGCACCAGCAGCGATTGTGCGATGGACTCTGCCAGCTCTTCCCGCTTCACATCCTTATACCCGTCTACATACGGCTGCCAGTCTACATCTGCATTTACTTTCCGGGCGTATTGCTTCTTCAGCAATTCGTTTACCTGCATCGTCATTTTATAGTTCTGCCCCTCTCCCATTTCCGGTGTAATCTCTTTCGGGCGGATGTTGAATTCCTGCGAATAGAGGATGATCTGCGGTACACGGAGGCGGAACATAAGGCTGGAACTATCGATCCAGTTCTTCCCTCCCGGCCATCCGGCCACGTTGGGCGGATAGAAGAGCGTTTGCCCCAGTACGCGCTGAAATACCAGCATGGCTTCTTCCTGTTCAAAGCGCATGGGCACAGCGCGGCGCAGCCCTACGATCAGCTCTACCGGCGATTTAATCCTGCTGCCCACGATTTTATCTTCATAGAACCAGTCGGCCATAAAGATATGCTCCATGAGTGCGCGGAGGTCGTACCCGCTTTGGTAGAACTTTTCTGCCAGCGCAGCTTCATGCGCTTCGTTCCCATCTTCATGAACGAAGTAGCGGTATATTTTGCCGGTGATGAATTTTGCGGTCTGTTTTTGTTCGAGGAGGATGGCGATCACATCATCGCCTGTGAAGTTGCCCGATTTACCGAGCAGGGTTTTCATGCCTTCATCGTGCTGGTTTTTCCTGAACCTGAACTGCCCCACTTCATCATACCCCCATCCTGTGAAAGCCCTTGCGGCTTCTTTCACATCGCGCTCGGAATAGTTGCCGCGGCCGAGGGTAAAGAGTTCCATTACTTCGCGGGCGAAGTTTTCGTTGGGGCGTTGCTTACGGTTCTGCTGGTTATTGAGGAAGCCCAGCATGGCGGGCGATTTGGATACTTCACTGAGCAGTGTGCCGAAGTTGCCGAGGCCATGTTTACGGGTGATCTCTAACAACTGCTGGTTGAAGAGTACATTCTGCGTGCGGCAGGCGAAATGCCCGTGCCAGAACAGCGCCATCTTCTCCTGCAGGGGATGATCGCTGTTGATCATGGCATGCGTCCATAGCACATTGAGGTCTTTGATGCCGTCTGTATTCAGTTTCTGCACCATTTTACGCTCTTCTGCGCCCATATTGCGCTGGCGCTGATAATCGGGGAGATCGGTTTCATCCATCACGCGGATGGGGGCCGGGGCTGCCGTTGGGCCTAGGATTACCTTCCGCACCACATCCTTTCTCCTCTTCTTCATCCAGGACCTTATTTCGGGAAGGCCTTCACCGAAGCCGGCCCTCCAGCCCAGGTGTTGCATTTGTGTCTGTAACGGAACAACTGGCATAAGTGGAAATAATTTAGGGTAAGACGGGTGCAGGGTGCCCAAAGTTTAACCGGGCGTGCACCACCGGCCTAAAAAAGGGCAAATACCGTTCCACAAGGTTAATATACGGCCATGGTAGTATCAATTTCCCGCGCCCAGGCGTGAATACCGCCCGATACATTGTATACATCCGGGAAGCCGGCCTGCAACAGCAGCTCGGCAGTGGCGCGGCTCCGCATACCATGATGGCAGATCATGGCTACGGGGGTATCACGTGCAAGTGTGGAGAGGGATGCCGCCACACGCCGCATGGGAATATGCACAGCGCCTTCAATATGGCAGTAATCCCATTCATCTTTCTCCCGCACATCAATCAACTGAAAATCACGGCCTTCATCCAGCCACTCCTTCAGTTCCTGTACGGTTAACAGCTGCATGGTTCGGGCATCGCACACGGAATTACCGTAACTGTCCTGCAAGGCTGAAATATCATGATTGCCGGGTTGCGCATGGAAGGAGAATACCTGGTGTGTATTATCGAGCAATTGCACCGTAAGCAGCTGGTTGGCCAGCGGCTCACCAATGCCGGTGAGTACTTTAACGGCTTCTGAAGCCTGGTAGCAGCCAATGATGCCGGGCAGTACACCCAGTACGCCCACATCATTACAATCAGGCGCATCGCCCGGCTCGGGGAACAGGCAACGGTAAGTACCGCTGCCATTATAGTTCAGCACGCTCACCTGCCCTTCGTACCGGAAAATAGACCCGTAAATGAATGGTTTGGAGAGTATGACGCAGGCATCGTTAATGAGATATCGGGTGCCGAAGTTATCGGAACAATCTACCACCAGATCGTACGGGGCAATGATGTCGAGGGCATTGGCCGTGCTGAGATAGTAGGGATGGGGAACAAAAACGGTATCGGGATTCAGGGCTTCCAGCCGTGCAATGGCGGCCTGTATCTTGGGCTTACCCTCATCGGCAGTGGTATAGATCACCTGACGCTGCAGGTTGGTAACGGATACGGTATCTTCTTCCGCTATACCTATCTTCCCTACCCCCATGGCGGTGAGGTATTGTAATACCGGAACACCGAGGCCGCCGGCGCCTATTACCAGCACAGCGGCATTACGCAGCATCTCCTGCTTTTCGATGCCGAATCCTTCCAGTCTGATCTGTCGGTCGTAGCGGTTCATTTTCCCTCCGTTTTGCTTGTTTAAATTTCGTGTTTTTTTTACTTCAAACCAGCCCTGATCTGTTCCCAGGCAGATTTTAATGTTGCCGGAAATGACGGAGCCGGTGATATCAGCTTTTCCTGCACATATTCCGACCGGCGTCCCAGATCGGGATGAGAGCTCAGCCATTCCGACGGCGCCCCGCCGCCCGATTCGCCCAGGGTATTGAAGAGCAATACATATCCGTTGCCGGGAATACCTTTTTCCTGCAGCATACGCAGCCCGTTCATATCCGCTTCCTTCTCCAGGCTGCGGGAGTACTCCAGGTGCTTCAGCGAACTGGCGTTTTCCACCAATACGGCACCGATGCCCGTTACATCCCCGAACACCAGGCTCACCATGGTAAATGTTCCCAGGCTTTGCATCAGGGAGCGGGTGGTATGGCGCAGGTTGATGTGTGAGCTTTCATGCGCCAGCAATGCCGCCAGCTCTTCGGGCTGCTTCATGCGCTTCAGTAACCCGCTGAACACCACAATGTGCCCGCCGGGTACGGCAAAGGCATTCGTCTGGTCATAATCCACCACCGTGATGGTGATGGGGTAGGGAGACGACAGGCCCATCTGTTTGTAAAATGCATTCACCTGCTCCGTTTGCTTCGGGAGGATCTTGTATTCTTTAATCAGTGATTTGTAAGCTTCTTCCCCCATGGATACTTCATACTCCACCGGCAAAGCATTAGCCGCCTTGCCCGCCATCCAGGGCACTATCCAGAAGAACGCCGCGAGGATGAGGCCGATGATAATAACGCCTGTGGTAATGAAAGTAACCCATGCCGTGGGGAACACGCGGCGCTTCTTTTGCAGCTGCACATCCGCCAGTGTGGCAAACTCACCGCTGGGAACAATCAGTGTCTGCAATGGGAGACCTGCATGATGCAATACACATCCGCCTGGGCGCTCTTCGCCTTTTACGATATTCTCCCAATACCATAATACCACACGCGGGTTGCCATGGGCATCTTTCAGGTGGATCTCTATTCTTTTGTTGGTGACGGTTACATCTGCGCCCTCAATATGGTCTGGCGTTTCATAGGAGTAATAACCCTGAAAAGTTTTCATCGGTTGCTATATGGGTTTTATTCGTTTGGACATAACCACCAGGTCCACCATAGTGCCATCGGGCTGGATGACGCCATTGGGGATGCGGCCATGCTCGGTAAAATTAAAATTACGGTATAACTGAATGGCTCTTTCGTTGTTGGCCAGTACTTCGAAATGGATGATGGCAATACGCGGGTGCGCTTCGGCCCACCTGATGGCTGATGTAAGCAGGCGCCGCCCGATGCCCATGTTCCAGTATTTATGCAATACTGCGATGCCCAGCAGCGCCATATGATGCTGCTTGCGGGTACGGCCCTGGTGCAGGCTCACCATTCCGGCCACTTCCCCTTCCACATCCGCCACGAGGAACATATTGTTAGGGTTACCGGAATACGACCGTATAAAGGCTTCTTCCTTTGCCAGATCCATCTTCAGCGCCTCTTCGTGGGTATACAACAGGAAATCGGTTTCCCGGGTCACCTCCTGAAAGGTGCTGAGGCATGCCTGTGCATCCGTCACCTGTGGCGGGCGGATAACAAGAGGTTTACCATTGGGAAGGAAGTGTCGCATGGAACAAATATACAGTCTTCCGGCTTCGGGGCATAAAAAAAGCGGCCTTTCAGCCGCCTGTACATTGCATACTTCGTTGTTGTTAAGACGCTTTGGCATGTTTGGTCACAAACGCTACCACGGCGGATTTCTGATCGTCGGTCAGCTTCGCTTTACGGGCCATCCTGTCCATGATACCGGGCCATTTCTCAACAGTTTTGGTTTCAGGGAGCCTGTAGTTGTGGCATTTAGCGCACTTCTGTTTGAAAAGGGCTTTACCGTCCGATTCTTCATACTTCGCAAAAGCCGCGTCTACCTTTGCCGTATCGTTGGGGTTGAGACCTTTGGAACATCCCCACAATACAATGGCGATGAGTGATAACTGGATGAGTGTTTTCATAATTTGCATTTTTGACCTGTAACAAATTAAGTGATTTTTTCTATTATGCGTTACTGCACTTTCACAAAGCGCGTATGATATAGCTTCCTTCCGTTTTCGTATACCCCTATCCAGTAGATGCCTGCCGGCAGCCCATGCAGTGATATTTCCTGCAGCAGTGCCTCCTGTTGCAACACCCTGCATATCCGTCCCTGCATATCCGTTATCACGATCCGCTGCCCGCGCAGTGCTTTCGACATCAGCATTATTTTCCCGGATGCAGGATTAGGAAATACAATGAATCCGGATGCTCCCGTCACCTGAACAGGTACAGCATCAGACACAATAATCCGGCCATTCTGCAATTCCAGTTCCGCATGATAATACACAATCCCCTCCGGAGGTTGTGCATCTGTGGCTGTATAGTTCAGACTGTTGGAAGGCGCAGCACTTCCCAGTACAGCCCCCTGCCTGATCCAGCGTATGGCCGCCACGCCCACAGCAGTTCCCAGTTCCAGTTGCAGCTTTACCTCCCCGGTTGCTTCCAGGTCGGCCGTAAAGTTGCGGATATAACACCCCGGAACGCCTGCCGATACCAGGTGCCCCTCACTCCGGGGGCCTTCTGCATCCGCCACGGCACTTACAGCAATAATGCCCGAAGGCACCGCCGAAGGCCTGAAAGCGAAAAACGTATCCCTCGTTTCGGCAAACAGCACATATCCATCGCCGTTAAGCCGGTATACCCTGTACATGGCTGCCCCCGTTGCGGGGCGCCACCATACCAGCGCACTGTCTTCACAGATAAACCCTGTAGCCGGTTTCACCCGCGGCGCCAGCCGGAACAGCGGACCGTCAAACACCTTACCCCCCGCTTCCATCCGTAACTGGGCCATACCGAAAGCCTGAGGGGCTACCCATGCTCCTTTTTCTTCCGCCACTTCTGTTACGTCGGCTACCGGCTGCCAGTTGCCTGTACCCGGACGATAATATATTTTCCCCGGTCCGGTAATAGTGGTACTCCAGCGGAGCGTATGCTCCGTACCGGCATCCAGGGTTTCTGATACAGCGGGGTTATCCCACCCGAAAGCATCTGCCGCTGCAAGCTGCCAGGCAATGGCAAAGCGCTGTGCCCCCATTACCCGGCGCCCTGTTGCATGCACGGTATAATCCCCGGCAGCAGGGAGTCGCAGTACCACCTGCTCCGTGTTGTTAAGACTGTCGCGGCCGGGAAGGGCGTGGCGTACGAGGCTGTCGCGGTGAGGGAATGCGGATAAAGTAAGCGGGTCATACCGCCTCCCGGCGGCATCTGTTACCCAAAGGTCCAGGTCGTTCACCAATGCCACAGCACTATTGGCAGCCGCGGGCAAATCGGTGTAACGCAAAGTAATTTTAAGGGAATGTGTATTGGGTGGTACGGTAATCCCGAAAGTAAAGCTGCCTCCCTGCTGTACGGCGTTCATCACATACCTCCGTTCCATGATCGTTTTCACGGCTTCCCAGGCATTTACAGCTCCAAACCCTGAAGTAAAATCAGGCCCCGGAGCGCCCACATCCGCAGCGGAATTGATAAGTACGGCGGCAGTTAACGCTGCGGGCAATGCCTGCCCGGTTTGTAAACGGTATTGTTCTCTCACCAGCAACCCTATCCCGGAAAGCAATGCTGCCGCGTCGGAAGTACCGCCCGGCCCGTATACAACCAGTTCAGGTTTGATGCGCCCGTCGTAACAGGGGCCGCGGCTGCTAA
The DNA here is from genome assembly GCF_003149455.1 of Chitinophaga deserti. Taxonomy (GTDB): domain Bacteria; phylum Bacteroidota; class Bacteroidia; order Chitinophagales; family Chitinophagaceae; genus Chitinophaga; species Chitinophaga deserti. Next base: position 41,152 of record NZ_QFFK01000009.1, on the reverse strand, counting down.
GTGGTGCTACATGGAATGATCCGTCTGTAGCGCCTGCCACCAGCACGTTCTTCGCCTGTTTAAAAGTGCCGCTGAGGTTGGCAAATGCAGCTATGCCGGAGTAGATACCTTCTCCCGGGGCATTGGTACCGATATTACCGGACGAAAATACATGCAGGAAAGTATCCGTTTCAAACTGCTGTTCATCATATGCTGCAGCCTCCAGGCCGTAATAGTTTTCAATGCCGGTTCCATAGGAATGGTTTTGCGCCTGCAATCCATATGTGGTAAACGAGGCAGCGGCATCCGGCAGCAGGCGGGTAAAGTCGGAGGAAGCAATGCGGGCCTGTGGTGCTGCCCCGGTACCCAGGGGCCCGCTGTTCCCGTTTCCTGCAATGAGGGTTGCCATCAGCGTGGCATGAGCATCCACCCGGTCTGGCGCAGTGGCGGTGGGAATATAGCGGGGCCGGAGGTCTAAATCAGTAGTATCATACAGCGATTCTTTCAGGGAAATACGCATGCCGCTTCCCCGCAGACCGGGCAAATTAGCATGAAGCGTACTCACACGGTTCACACGAAGGTCCGAATTGGCAACCGTGGCCTCTGTGCGCGGCAGGCGGCTAACATCTGCAGCCTGCAATTGCGGAGCGGTGGCAAACTGCGGCCAGTCTTTCTTCGCGAGGCGAACCTCATATACATTGGTTGACGGATGCGCCAAAACGGTGAAGGGGCCTGCTGCGGAAGTGTTGGCGAATATGGTTAGACTGTCTGCCGGATGGAGCGATTCCAGTTTATCCAGCAGCTTCGGGGATGCCTTCCAGTTATTATTCGCCCGCCATACAGTAACCGTAGTATCTGCCGGTATTTTGCGGACGATGTGGAACTGAGGGGAAGGGGATTTTAAGACACCAAGCTCCGATAATACCCTGCTTCCCGGATAGTTAGGGAACCTTACAAGATAGATATCTTCCACCGCAGTGCCCTGCCGGCTGGCGGCAGTTAATACATTCCCTGCTGCATACCTGCACACCATGGCACTATCCTGCCCCTGTACCGCGAAATACGGTATGGTGGCCAGTATGGTAAGCAGTGTTATGAAATGGATTGCATAACGGGAGGACATATATCTAAGCTATAATTTTTTTTCTGCGTGAAAAAAAATACCTATTATTGGATACGAAAAGCCCAGATCAAGATCGAAGAGCATAACCATTTACACGTAACACTGTCACCGAATCTACGAGCACTAACAACTTCCATTTAAGTACATCGTCCACCAATTGCATCTGAACCTGTAAAGTAAATTTGTATAGAGAGCATCCGTAACAGCATATTCTGAACATGCCTGCATTGGCCTGTGTGCCTGCAATTGCATTGTTGATAGCCCGTAAAGGGAATCCGGTATTCCGGACAGGCCCTTGTTTGCTCCATTTAACGTTAAACATTCTTAATTTCCAAAATCTAAACTTCCATGAGAAAAAACACCATTGCTGCCCTGCTACTGGGCGCCACATTAGTTTTCGTTGTTTATTCCTGTAAGAAAGATGCTGTGGTAAAGCAAAGAGACACAGATGCCGCCGTTTCGCAAGACGTGCTGGCTAAAATCAAAGCCCTGGGCTTTTCGACCACAGGCGCAAGAACCGTTGAAGGCGGATGGCTGGTGGAAGGCGACATCATGCTCACGCAGGAGAACCTCGATGAAGCCGCTACTTCCGCCAATTTACGCATCGCGGAAACGGAGCAGTACCGAACCAACAACCTTGTAAAAAGCCTGCCCCGCCAGATCACTATTAAAGTAATGGATCTGGGCGCCGCATTTGTTTCCGGTACCGATCTGGCCATTGCACGCTACAATGCACAGAACCTGCAGCTCACCTTCCGCAGGATCACCAGCGGCAAGGCAGACATCACTATCAAAGGCTTCTACCAGGGCCCCAGCGGCGGGTTCATCACCCTCGGCTCTGCCGGCTTCCCCACCCGGAACGGCAACCCCTACGGCACCATTTCCATGAACACGCATGAGCTGGCTTATGGCGCTAACCCCAATGTAGATTATGTAGGCTCCGTTATCCAGCACGAAATGGGCCACTGCATCGGCTTCCGCCATACCGATTACATGAACCGTGCTTTCAGCTGCGGAACAGGCGGTAACGAAGGCGCTTCCAACATTGGCGCTGTTCATATCCCCGGCACACCTACCGGCCCCGACAATGCATCCTGGATGCTGGCATGCTCCAATGGCGGCAACCGCACCTTCAATGCCAACGACATCGTTGCCCTCAATTATCTTTACTAATACCAGATTGCCCGCATAAAAAAAAGCGTACGGAAATTATTCCGTACGCTTTTCTATTATCATTCCGCTGGATTATGCAATCCGGTCGGTACCGAAATATTTGTGCAGTACTTCCGGCAGCAGGATGCCCTCCGGCGTCTGGTTGTTTTCAAGCAGGGTAGCCATGATACGCGGGCAGGCAAGAGAGCTGCCGTTCAGCGAATGCACCAGCACGTTCTTACCATTCTCATCCTTGTAACGCACTTTCATACGGTTGGTCTGGAAGGTTTCGAAGTTGGACACGGAAGATACCTCCAGCCATTTCTGCTGTGCGGCAGACCATACCTCGAAGTCGAAGGTTTGGGCAGCAGCAAAGCCCATATCGCCCCCGCAGAGGTTCAGGATACGGTACGGAAGGCCCAGGCTCTGGATGAGCTTCTCCACATGCGCCACCATTTCATCGAGCACGGCATACGACTTATCCGGATGTACCAGTTGTACCAGCTCCACCTTTTCGAACTGGTGAAGGCGGTTCAGTCCGCGTACATCTTTACCATAAGAACCGGCTTCGCGGCGGAAGCATGGGCTGTAAGCGGTTAATTTCACCGGCAGCTCGTTCTCCTTCAGGATCTCATCGCGGTAAATATTGGTTACCGGCACTTCTGAAGTGGGGATGAGGTAGAAGTTATCTTCGGGCATATAATACATCTGCCCTTCTTTATCGGGCAGCTGCCCCGTACCGTAGGCCGATGTTTCGTTGACCATAAACGGTGTGAGCATTTCGTTATATCCCGCGGCGGTATTGAAATCGAGGAAATAGCTGATGAGGGCGCGCTGCAGGCGGGCGCCTTTGTTTTTATACACGGGGAAGCCGCTGCCGGTAATTTTATTACCCAGCTCAAAATCGATAAGGTCGTATTGCTTCGCCAGATCCCAGTGAGGTACTGCTCCTTCTGCCAGTGTGGGTATTACACCCCCGCGGCGAATTTCCACATTCTCTTCCGGAGTACGCCCCTTGGGCACGGTGCTGCCGGGCAGGTTGGGGAGCCTCACGAGGGTATCGTGCAGTAATTTCTCCGTCGCACCCAGCTGCTCGTTGATGGGCCCCAGCGCCTGCTTGAAGGTAGCCACCTCCTGCTTGCGGGATTCCGCACCCGATTTGTCGCCCGAAGCCATCAGCTTTCCGATCTCTTTCGATGCGGAATTTACCTTGGCCTGGGTTTCATCATAATCGAGCGTCAGCTTCTTGCGCTGTTCGTCAAGCGCCAGTACTTCCTCCACGATGGCAGCTGCGTCCGCGAAATTCTTCACGGCCAGCCTTTCGAGTACCAGCTCCTTGTTTTGACGGATAAATTGTACCTGTAACATTTTATAATGACTATTGAATTTGGACAAAGATAACGGGGTTCTCCCTTAACTCAAATATTTCCCTACAATGGGCACACGCCGCCCTATCCCGAAGGCCTTGGACGATACGCGGATAATGGGGCAGAACTGGTTCCTTTTATACTCATTGGTATTCACCAGCTTCAGGGTACGTGCCACCAGCGCAGCATCGAACCCCTGCGCCACAATCTCCTTAGGGCCCTGCCGCCGCTCAATATACTGATAAAGGATGCGGTCCAGAATGGCGTAGTCAGGCAGGCTGTCACTGTCTTTCTGATTAGGCCGCAGCTCTGCCGATGGCGCTTTATCGATAATATTGGCCGGAATAATCTCCTTTTCGCGGTTAATATGCCGCGCCAGCGCGTATACCTGCATCTTGTAAAGATCGCCCAGTACGGAAAGGCCGCCGGCCATGTCACCATACAAAGTACCGTAACCTGTAGACAGTTCGCTTTTATTGCTCGTATTCAGCAATATGTAACCGAACTTATTGGCCAGCCCCATCAGCAGGTTTCCACGGATACGGCTTTGCATATTCTCCTCCGCCACGTTAAAGGGCAGTCCTTTGAAATGCGGCTCCAGCGTTTGCAGGAACTTCTCGTAAATATCATTGATGCGGATAATATCGTAAGGATTGTCGAGGTTCTTCGACAAGGCTACGGCATCATCCACCGAATGGTCTGTACTGTAAGGGGATGGGAGCAGGATGGCGCGAACGTTCTCCTTACCCAGCGCTTCCACGGCCAGGGCCAGGGTAACGGCACTGTCTATCCCCCCGGAAGAACCGAGGATGGCCTGCTTGAAGCCCATCTTCTTAAAGTAATCGCGGATGCTGAGTACAATTGCCTGGCGGATGCGTTCGATGTTATGATCGAACACCAGCTCCGTCATGACCGTATTGGGTAAGATATCCGTTTCCAGATCGGGCTTCTTTTTGCCGAGGGTATCCAGCTCCACGCCTTCCATGCCTTCTTCGAAGAAAGGCAGCTGCGCTACTATTTCCCCGTCGGCATTAAATACCATCGATCCGCCGTCGAACACGATCTCCGTTTGCGAACCTACCGTATTGCAGTAATACATGGGCAGGCCGTACTTCTTCACATTCTCCCGGATGATCTCGCGGCGGCTCTCGTCGTGGTCGTAATCGAACGGTGAGGCAGACAGGTTGATCATTACATCGGGCTTCTGCAGTATGAGGCGGTCCATCGGACAGATCCTGTACAGCGGGTTATCACCGAGGTTCCAGATATCTTCACAGATGGTAACGGCCAGCTTCTTTCCTTTGTATTCGATCACGTTCCATTCGAAGCCCGGTTCGAAATACCGGTATTCGTCGAACACGTCATAAGTAGGCAGCAGTGTTTTCTGCACTACCTGTTTGATCTCTCCTTCGAAGAGGAAGAATGCGGCGTTGAAAAGGTCTTTCCCTTCGCGGTGAGGATTACGCTGGGGGGCACCCACGAGTACGGCCGTTTTCTGCGTATGGGCCTTTATTTCGTCGAGTGCGGCATAGCTCCGGGCGATGAAGTCTTCAAACTCCAGGAAATCTCTCGGGGGATAGCCGCATACACACAGTTCGGAGAACACCACCAGGTCGGCACCACGGGCTTCCGCGGCGTGGATGGCTTCGATGATACGGGCCGTATTGGCCTCGAAGTTCCCGATGTGGTAGTTCTGCTGGGCGAGAAAGATGTTCATCCGTACTTTTTTTTGTCTGCCAAAGGTACGGCTTAAAGGGTGTTAAAAATAAACCCCGAGGCGCAAAATGAAGTGATTACCGGTGATACGCCCGTCGTTCCACTTGCCGTTACGGGTCATATCCACGAAATTATTCTGGTAATTGATACCTACAACGCCTGTAAGGGTTTCGGTGATGGGGTATTCCATGCCTGCACCGATGAGCATGCCAGCGGTAAAAGGCTGGGTTTCGCGCAGAATGTTCTGCTTATCGAAGCGGGTCATATTGCTGATCACGTTGGCCTTAGCACGGATGGGCACGCCCACAAACCCGCCAAACTGGCCGTAGAAATCAAAACCTTTAGCCGTAGCAGTTTTGAGCTTCAGCGCAAGGGGTACTTCGATATATTGCAGGCGGATGTCGTATTCCGCGGAGTTATCCCTGAATTCGGAAAGACCTTTACCAGCCTCATATTGCATTACACTGCCGAGGTGGGTGATCTGAAGGCCGGTAGAAAAAGCATAACGCTCCTGGTCATCGATAAACAAATCGGCCAGTACGCCGTAGCTGAAGTAGAAGCGGCCGCTGTTGCGGGATACACCCGCATCCTGCGGGCTCAGGAACGATGCCCCCGGATCAATCTTAAATCCAAAGCGGACCTTACGGCCGGCTTTATCTGACACGCGCTCGCTTAAAGATTGTGCAGAAGCTGCAGAAACCATGGCCACCAAAACCGCGGAAACCATAATGGATTTCCGGAATACGTTGCTAAACAATATTTTTACCATCTCTAAAGTTATTATAGGCGATGCAAAAGTACCTGAAAAATCACATCCTTTCTACCCTATTCCTGATATCGGCCATCATGGCGGGCTGCGGAGGCAAAAAGCAAATACCAGATGTCAGCAACATCCCCATCACGGTAAAGATAGAAAGGTTTGACCGGGCCTTTGCAGGCCTCGATACTTTGAACGCATTGCCGGGATTAAAATTGTTGCAGGATCAATACCCCACTTTCACCAACGATTATCTCACCCGCATCCTTTTCTTTGAAAACGTGGCTGATAGCGCCATGCGGGCTAAAATGGTACAGTCTTTCCTTACCAACCCCGACATCCGTGCCCTGCAGGATTCGGTAGGAAAAAAGTTCGCCGATATCCGTCCGCTGGAAAAAGAACTCACACAGGCCTTCCGCCTGGCGAAACATTACTACCCTAAATTCCATGCACCGCAGGTACTGACATTTATTTCCGCCATCAATAATTACGGCGCCATCACGATAGACAGTGTGCTGGGCATAGGACTGGATATGTATATGGGGGCCGACTTCCCCGTGTACCGCATGCTGCCCGACCTGCCGGAATATATGGTACGCAAATTCACGCCTGAAAATATACCCGTTAACGTGATGACGGTATTGTACCAGCAGCTGGATGCTCCGAAGGATGGGGGTACGCTGGCGGCGCAGCTGGTGTACCTGGGCAAGCAGCAGTATTTCCTGGAGCACACCCTGCCTGAAACGGATGAGCATCTCCGCCTGGGTTATACATCTGAGCAGCTGGATTTCTGTAATAAGAGTGAAAAAATGATCTGGCAGTATTTCGTGGAGAATAAATTACTGTATAACCAGGAAGGGCAGGTGATTGCACGCTATACGGGCGAAGGGCCTTCCACGCAGGGTTTGCCGGGCGAAGCGCCGGGAAGGATAGGCGCATTTGCCGGGTACAGGATCGTACAGGCATTCATGCAGCGCCATAAGGAATATACATTGGAAAAGCTCATGAGTACGCAGGACGCGATGCTCATCTTTAACGGAGCGAAGTACAGGCCCTAATTCATTTTGAAAGGAACCACCATCTGGAACTCGGGGATCTTCACATCGAAGAGCTTCTTGTTCAGCTGGTTCTCCATTTGATAGGTACCGTACATTTTGCCGATTTCCGTACGGAGGTTGGAACCGGACACATATTGATAGCTTTCGCCGGGCGCCAGTAACGGTTGAACACCTACAACGCCCTCTCCCTCTACTTCGCGATGCGAGCCGTTGGAATCGATGATATACCAATGGCGGCGCAGCAACTTGATCGGGAAAGTGTTATTATTCTCGATGGTAATACGGTAAGCGAACATGAACTCACTGCCGATCGGATTGGAGTAATCCGGCTGGTAAAACGTTTCCACGCTTATCGTGATTCCCTCTGTGACCTTCTTGACCATAGACTCAGCCTTTACGGTAAAAATAAGGAAAATAACCGCGTTGTAACATTTTTTTACCCCGGTGGTGGCGTTTTAACGAATCTTTATCGTATTTCTACCCCCTCCAGCTCCAGGGGGTTACCCTCTGCCTCCCGGGCATCCTGCTCATACGGGATGTTATAATAGCCATACCGCACCCAATCTATGACATATCGCCACCAAAACCGCCACAGCCCTGCTTCCTGGTACTGGCGAACGTGCCGCACCTCGTGCCGCACCCAGGCCGTATTGGCCAGAAATTCCTTCCGGGACACCCCGTGCAGGTGGATCACACTGCCGAAAACGATCGCTATCCGGCCGCTTTTCATCTTCCACGCCGCCAGCCTTGCCACCCCGGAGCCCTCCCTGATACTGCATTTCAGTATTGCCATACTGCAATTTAACCGCTTCCGTCCAGAAACAGCACAATCGTACCCATTCACATTCCGTTAACCGCCTAACGGCCTCCCAGGGAGAATCGGCGGGAGATATTGAAGCCCCAGCGGAACTGTCCGTTGCGCCAGGTAGTGGTAGTTTCAGGGATAAACTGGTTCTCCAGCACCGCAGTGGCATTCGTAAAATTGAGGTGGAACACGTGTCCGCCCGTTTCAATTTCCACACCCACACCCAGCGAATTATAAAAATCCGTACCACGGGCAGCATAATAATCTTTCGACTCCTCATCACGGAATGCATAGAAATAATCCGCCACCAGCGCCACACGGTTACTGAAGCGCAGCCTGCCGCCCACGCCCAGGGCAAACATATTATTCATATCCTTATACCCCACGCGGTTGCGGTGTATGAACGACGGGGTGAGCGCCAGGCTCACGGCATTGCCGAACTTACGCGCAATAACCGCCTGCGCCACATAGCTCACACGGTCGCTGAACTTATCGAAATAATACACATCCTCCTTATCCGGACTGCTCTTCATGGAAGAGGCTACCGCATTGGCGAAGAGCGTAACGGCCACCGGGATGCGGTTGTCGTGCGTTTGCTGCAGGAGCTTATATTTCCCCAGCACTTCCCACATCTGCGAAAAGTTGCCGCTGCCTTTTGCGCGGCTCACGCCGGCAGTAAGTTTGTCGGTAATACCGTACTCGAAAGCAATACGTATGTCAGTAGAATTATCCAGCCCGAAGAAGGTAGACGAGCCGCCGCCCGAGCCACCAATATCCCCGAAGCGGTGTGCCACCCTGAAATCGAGGTCGCGTTTGGCCAGCGTTTCGTTGGACTGCCCATTGATAATACGGGTGCTTTTAAAAGTAGCGGTTACAGGATCGCGGCGAACGGAATCCTTACCGAAGATGGCTCCCAGATCTTCCTGCGCCATAGCCATGGAGGCCGGTAACAACAGAACGGTGAGCAAGCGGAGATGCAACATATTTGCTGATTTGATCGTATTGGTTGATTATTTTTTTACGGCCGGCTGGTACTCGGCGGTCATGGTTACTTCTACCACTTCCGCGATGTTTTTTACCACCAGGCTGGGAATTTTTATTTTATGATCGGCCACCCGCACATTAAACTTAGCGTCCACAGTAGTTTTACCCCCTGCCACGGTAATGGTGCCGGGCACACGGTAGGTTTTGGACACACCGTGTATCTGCAGCACTCCTTCAGTTTCTACCGTATAGGTGCCATCCTTCGTGAGGTCGGCATCGCCCAGTATATTCCCTTTAAATTCTGCGTAGGGATATTTATCGCTTTCGAGATAATTTTCGTTGAAGTGCTCCTGCATCAGCTTTTTCTTAAACCGGAAAGATGTGATGGGCACTTTAAAATAAATGGCGCGGGTGGCGGTATTGATGGCGGAAACACCCTGTGTGGTTTTGGCCTCGATATCTTCCAGCGGAGCACTGGAAAAGAAGCGGAGGCTTACTGAGCGGCACGAGAGTACATCCTGCGCCGAAAGCGAAGCAGAAAGGCCGATCAGTGCGATGAAGATGAATATGCGTTTCATGCAACAGGATTTAGGTGAATCAATCCGGCATCCCTTTGCTGACCCAGCAGGCGATGGAATCGCGCACGGCACGGGAAAGCGCAGGGTAGCCCTGGCTCTGGGGCATATCGGCATTGGAAGCCGTTACCCGGAAAGCCCAGGAGGCGCCATTGGCAGTAATATAACTTTTGAGCTTAACCGGCGTGGAGAAATCGGCCAACAGCGGGGAACCGGTGCCGGGGTGACAGCTGCGGTTGGTACAATGCTGCTGTACCAGCTCGTAAATCCGGGCGGTTTTAACATCCACGGTTGCACAATCGGTATTCGACGTTGGCTCCGGCGCCTGTTCCGAAGTACAGGCTGTAAGTAGGCAGGCTGCCAGGAGTACCGGTAAATACCACCGCTGTGGCCTGCGCCTGAGTATTGGTGTAAGGGTCTGCATAGTTTTCATTACGGTAATAGGCTTACATAGGTTGCCTGCGAAAGATAATAAAGAAAATGAGGGCCGGCATTCCTTATTTTTGCGATCGTACATTTGTACGATTGTACATTTGTACTATTGTATTTTTATACAAAACATCAGCATCGTGAATATCGAACAACTATATAGCATCTATCGCCAACACCCTTCTGTACAGACAGACACCCGGCTGCTGCAGCCCGGCGATATCTTCTTCGCCCTGCGCGGCCCTAACTTCAATGGCAACCAGTATGCTTCCGCCGCGCTGGCAGCGGGCGCCAGCTATGCCGTGATCGATGATCCGGCATTTAATACACAGCCGGAGAAGATGGTGCTGGTGGATGATACACTTACCACTTTGCAGGACCTTGCACGCCACCACCGGCGGCAATTCCAGATACCGTTTATCGCCATTACGGGCACTAACGGCAAAACCACCACGAAGGAAATGCTGCGTACCGCACTGGGGGCAGCTTACCGCACTCATGCCACGGCAGGCAACCTCAACAATCATATTGGCGTGCCCCTCACCATCCTCCGCATTCCTTTAGATGCAGAAATGGCCGTGATAGAAATGGGCGCCAACCACCGGCACGAAATTGCAGGCTATTGTAAAGTAGCGGAGCCTACCCACGGGCTCATCACCAATATAGGAAAGGCCCACCTCGAAGGGTTTGGCAGTGAAGAAGGCGTACGGCTGGCCAAAGGCGAACTGTACGATTACCTGCGGGAGAACGGTGGTACCGTATTCGTTTGCAAAGATTACCCCTACCTCGTGGAGATGAGTAAAGGCATCGGTACCATTATCACCTACGGGCACGAACCGGCTGATTATGCCGGCGCCCCATTCCCCGGTACCGCCCTGCTGGAACTGGAAGCCGTGGAAGCCGGCCATGTACGCACACACCTCGCAGGCGCTTATAACTTCCCCAATGTAATGGCCGCCATTGCCGCCGGCCTGCACTTTAAGGTACCTGCAGACAAGCTGCGCGCCGCACTGGAAGCATACGTACCGTCTAACAACCGCTCGCAGGTAATGCAGAAAGGCACCAACACCTATGTGATGGATGCCTACAATGCCAACCCCTCCAGCATGAAAGCCGCCGTGGAAAACTTCGCCGCGCTGGATGCAAAGCAGAAAGTGCTGATGCTGGGGGCTATGAAGGAACTGGGCGACGACAGCCCCAAAGAACACCAGGCACTGGCCGACCTCCTGCAAACAAGCCACTGGAAAGCGGTGGTACTGGTAGGTAAAGAATTCTCGCAAACGCAGCATCCATACGTATGGTTCGAAACTGCTGATGAAGCCCGCCAATGGCTGGAAATGCAAAAATTTGAAGACACCCATATACTCGTAAAGGGCTCCCGCAGTGTGGGAATGGAGAAAGTGGTGAGCTAGTCAAGTTTCCTGAACAAAGCGGGCATAAGCTGGGGATCTATCGCATCCATGTCCAGCAGTTTCAGGGATTTTACCATGTGGAGCGTGGAATTCTTATACTTAAGGAAATGCGGGGTCTTCAGATGTTGCTCATAGGCCTCTTTACCGGCATAGATTTCCAGGATGCGGATACGGCTGGAATCATCTTTCTGAACCATGGGAAAGATGGCAATAACGCCCGGTTCCAGCTTTACGGAGGCCGCAGCCTCTTCCTGCAGGATAGTCCTGTATTCCTCCAAATAACCGGATCTGACTTCAATTTCCGCGATACGCACCATCATCCCCGGCTGCTGAGCCGAAACAGGCTTCCCCGCAAGTACCAACAGGCAAAAGAGCAGGTAAAACGGAATGGTCGGGCCATTTGCCCCGGTAAGGTGCTGGATCATGGTAGAATAGTTGAATGGTGAGTACGGATGCCTCCCGGCATATCCACTTAAAAGTTACTACTTAGATACTGATAATGTACCCCAATGTATATAAAAGTCCCCTTTTCCCAATACTGTATTGGGTTTAGCCGGGTTTTATATACAGTATATATACAGTAACCCTTCTTTAAACCACCATTAACCCTGCTGTAAAGGGTGAGATACCTTAGCGGATACACGGCCTTACCACGGGAAGCGGAACGAAAGGCTGATTTCAGACCATTTATGGCTAAAGCAATGTACGGGAGAGATAAAAAGCGGCAGTGTGCGACGCAACGGGGGCTGAGGTTTCAAACCTGCGCCGGATACAGGAATATTCCTTTAGAAATGCATGGATTGGGCTAAAAAAATAAACCTGCGAGTTAAAAAACCCACAGGTTTTCATAACCTATGCCAACTTTAGAGTATTGTGTGAAAGCCGTGTGGCTTGCATTTGCTCTAACTTATACCATTATCAACGCGCGATTAAATAAAAGGTTTAAATACCGACAATTTTTTTCACGCTTTTTTCATAACAGGCTGATTTCCTTCTATCACGGCCGTTCCTGCGTAAGCTCTACCAGTACCCCATTCGTGCTTTTGGGGTGCAAAAAGCACACAAGTTTGTTGTCGGCGCCGGGTTTTGGCTCTGCCGATAACAGTTCGAATCCCTCCTTTTCCAGCCGCGCCATTTCCGCACGGATATCTTTTACTTCAAAAGCGAGATGATGTACACCTTCGCCTTTCTTCTCAAGGAACTTTGCGACAGGACTGGCGGCGGAAAGTGCTTCCAGCAGCTCTATCTTGGTATCTCCCTGGCGGAAAAATGCCGTGGCCACCCCTTCGGTTGCCACTTCCTCGGTTTTGTAGCATTCCGCATCCAGTAATTTTTCGAATAGCGGGACTGATACTGCAAGCGACTTTACGGCGATGCCGATGTGCTCAACTTTTAACATATAGGTGTATGATTTAATGCCCCAAAAGTATGACCCGGCGGTTACCCGTAAGGCAGGGCGGTTCCGGGTAAAAGTAGAACTTATATCGTAATTTTGTGGGGATGCAGCACATGCCCGTTTACCTCGACAACAACGCCACAACCCCTTGCGATCCGCGGGTGGTAGAAGCCATGTTGCCCTGCTTTACCACCCATTTCGGCAACGCTGCCTCCCGCAACCATGCATGGGGCTGGGCGGCGGAAGAAGCGGTGCAGCAGGCACGGGAAGAAGTTGCCGGCCTTATAGGGGCCGACCAGCAGGAGATCGTGTTCACCTCCGGCGCCACCGAGGCCCTGAACCTGGCACTGAAAGGTGCTTACGAGGCTTACGCCGTGAAAGGGAAACACCTCATTACCGTGCAAACGGAGCATAAAGCTGTGCTGGACACCTGCCACCACCTGGAAAAGCTGGGTGCCATCATCACCTACCTGCCGGTAGACGGGCAGGGCCTTATTAACCCGGATGACCTGAAAGCGGCCATCCGGCCGGATACCATCCTGGCAGCGGTAATGTATGCCAACAACGAAACCGGCGTAATACAGCCCATTCCCGAAATAGGCCGTATTGCGGCGGAACATGATATCCTGCTGCTGACCGATGCCACGCAGGCCGTGGGGAAAATACCCCTGAACGTATCTAAAGAAGGGATCGGCATGCTGGCCATGAGCGCGCATAAACTGTACGGGCCCAAAGGCGCGGGTGCTTTGTATGTACGCCGCCGGTCGCCCAGGGTGCGCCTTACAGCCCAGATGGATGGCGGAGGCCACGAACGCGGGATGCGCTCCGGTACTCTGAATGTACCGGGTATTGCAGGACTGGGTAAAGCCTGTGCCCTGGCAGCCGACGAAATGGCAGGGGAAGCCCTGCGGCTGGCGGTGCTTCGTGATAAACTGGAAGCCGCCCTGGTGGCTCAGACAGGGGCTATTGTAAATGGTGGTGGCGCTCCAAGACTGCCACATGTCACCAATCTGCGCTTTCCGGAGGTAAAAGGTACCGACCTGCTAAGGGTCGTAAGCCGCGAAATAGCCGTATCTTCGGGCTCAGCCTGCACTTCCGCCAACCCGGAGCCCAGCCATGTGCTCCTCGCCATGGGAGTGCCGGAAGAACTGGCACATTCTTCGCTCAGATTCGGATTGGGACGGTTTACCACCGAAAGTGATATAGACCGTGCCATTGAGACAGTAAACCATACCGTGCGCTCGTTGCACGCCATATATAACCTTTAAAAAAACGGATAAGATGATATATATCAGTGACAAAGCCAAGCAAAAAGTAGATGCTCTCCGGGCCGAAGGCACGCTGGCCTCCGATTACTTCCTGCGCGTGTCCGTTGTGGGCGGGGGATGCTCCGGCCTCAGCTATAAACTCGATTTTGATAACGAAACCAAACCGAAAGACCAGGTTTTCGAAGATAAAGGCATTAAAGTGGTAACAGACCTGAAAAGCTTCCTGTACCTCTGCAATACCACCCTCGAATTCTCCGAAGGCATCAACGGGAAAGGTTTTTACTTCAATAATCCCAACGCAGCCCGCACCTGTGCCTGTGGCGACAGCTTCGCTGTTTAACCCCCGGCACATTAACGATAGCTACTTTACAGCCGTCTGGTCCCAAAACCAGACGGCTTTTTTATTGAAGCGCTTACGGATGATTAAAAATTCAAATATTGTGGAAACGTAATTGAATTATATTTGCTTCCGTCATGTACGCGATATTCAAAAAAGACATCCACCAATTCTTCAGCAGTATAACCGGTTATGTAGCCATCATCCTGTTCCTGCTTGCCAACGGCCTCTTCCTGTTCATTTTCCGGGATACGAGCCTGCTCGAAGGCGGGTATGCCGACCTGGACGGGCTCTTTGAGCTGGCTCCCATGATCTTCCTGCTACTGATCCCGGCTATTACCATGCGCAGTCTGGCAGACGAATACCGCAGCGGTACCATGGAACTCCTCAGTACCAAACCGGTAACCGCCTGGCAGATCGTGTGGGGGAAATACTGGGCCTGCCTGCTCATAGTGCTTATTGCCCTTGTGCCTACGGCCGTGTATTACCTCGCCATTTCCCAGCTGGCCGCAGCGGGTAACGGGCCCGATACCGGCAGCATCCTCGGCTCTTACCTGGGGCTTTTCCTGCTGGGGAGCGTGTTCACCGCCATAGGGCTGTGGGCTTCCTCATTAACGGGCAATGCGGTAGTGGCATTCCTGGTAGCCATCTTCACCTGCTTTATTCTTTACAATGGGTTTGACGCACTCAGTAAACTGCCTGTATTCGAAGGCGGAGCAGATTACTACCTCGCCATGGCAGGCATCCGGTACCATTATACTTCCATCAGCCGTGGTGTGGTGGATACGCGGGATATCGTGTATTTCGCCAGTGTGGCCGGACTGATGTTATATCTTACCAAAATATCGCTGGAAAGGAAAATCTGGCAGGGTTGATTATGGAACTAACGAGAAAGGACAAACGCAAACAATACCTGAAACGGACACTGGCAGTGCTGGCCGTTATCATAGCCATTAACATCGCCGCGGGATACTTCCATGCCCGCCTCGATCTTACGGCAGAGCAGCGCTATACCCTTGCCCCCGCCACCCGCGACCTCCTCCGCAGGCTGGATGCGCCGGTGCAGATAGAAGTATATCTCAAAGGAAAATACCCCGCAGGCTTCCGCCAACTCTCTGACGCTACGCGTGAGCTGCTGGAAGAATTCCAGCAATATGGCGGCGCCAACATCCGCTTCACTTTCCTCAATCCCGGATCGGACCTCCCCGATTCCATGCGCGCCGCTTTCCAGGATACCCTCATGGCCAGAGGCATCCTCCCCTTCAACCTGCAGGTGCAGGACGACGGGAAAGACAGCTACGCAGAAAAACTCATTTTCCCCGGTGCCATTATTAAATATAAAGACCGGGAAACGTCCGTCAACCTCCTGAAAAGCCAGGGCGGCATGGACCCCATGCAGGCGCTCAACAGCTCCCAGGCCCTCCTGGAATATAAATTCGCCAGCGCTATTTACCAGCTGCAGCAAAACCGCCGGCCGCTTATCGGTTATATGCTCGGCCATGGCGAACCCGAAGGGCCCGAAGTATACGACGCCCTCAAAACACTCCATGAGCTGTACCAGGTAGATACCGTGAACCTCGCCACCACACCATCTATTCCCGAAGAATTTGACGCACTCCTGTTCGTAAGGCCCATACAAACCTTCACGGAAGCCGATAAACTGAAGATCGACCAATACGTGATGCAGGGCGGTAACATTGCCTGGTTCATCGATAACCTGACGGCTTCAGCCGACAGTCTCCGTGGCAGCGACTTCGTGGCATTCGACCGAAACCTCCAGCTGGAAGATCTCCTTTTCAAATACGGGGCCCGCGTGAATCAGGACCTGCTGCAGGACCTGCGGGCAGATATCATCCCCCTTGTGGTAGGGCATATGGGAGATAAACCGCAGATAGAACCTATCCCCTTCCCTTACTTCCCGCTGCTGGCTTCCACCAACGCGCACCCTATCGTCAAGAACCTTGACTATACCATGAGCCGCTTTGCCGGATCGGTAGATACCATGGCAGGCGGCGGCATACAGAAAACAGTACTCCTCACCACATCCGACCATAGCCGCACCGTACGTGCCCCGGTGCAAATAAGCCTCGAAAGCGTGCAGCAGCAGCCTAATCCGCGGGAGTTCCGGCAGCGGTTCATACCCGTGGCTGTGCTGCTGGAAGGGCGTTTCCCTTCTCTTTTCCGTAACCGCATAGGTTTGGAAGCACAAAGAGAGTGGCAGTCTGTATCCGGTAAACCCTTCCGCCCGGAGGCGGATACCGCAGGTAAAATGATTGTGGCGGGAGATGCAGACCTGGTGCTCAACGCCGTATCCCGCAAGAACGGGCCTATGCAAATGGGGGTCAACGAGTTCAATCCCGATTACCAGTTTGCCAACAAGGAATTTTTCCTGAACGGGATGGATTACCTCACGAGCCACTCCCCTGTCATGGAAACCCGCAACAAAGAGCTGACGCTCAGGCTGCTCGATGCAGAGAAGGTGCGCAAAGAAAAAACTACCTGGCAGATCATCGCATTTGCAGTGCCCATTGGCGCCATATTGCTGTTTGCCATGGTGTTCCAGTACCTGCGGCAGCGCAAGTATGCAAAATAAAGCTGCGGGAAACCATTATCTTTGCCATTCATTAAATTTTCCGTTTTACATGACACCGCAACAATGGACGTATGCAGTTTTTGGAATTGTCATCGTTCTGGCCCTGATCTTCGACCTGGGGTTATTAAGTAAAAAAGGTGAAGTAATGTCCATTAAGAAGGCACTTATCCAGACCTGTTTCTGGGTTGCGCTTTCCATGGGCTTCTTTGCATTCGTCTGGTTCGAAAACGGCTCCGGGATGGCCGTTGAGTACCTCAGCGCCTATCTGATGGAGTGGTCGCTGTCCATCGATAATATTTTCGTATTCATTCTCATTTTCGGATTCTTTAAGATTAAGGAATCGAGTTATGCAAGGGTGCTGCTGATCGGTATCCTCATGGCCATCGTATTCCGCGCCATATTTATTACCGTGGGCGTAGCCCTCATCGCACAGTTCGGATGGATACTTTACATCTTCGGCGCATTCCTCGTTTATACGGGTGTGAAGATGTTTATGGTAGATCAGCACGAGGAGTTTAAACCGGAAGAGAATTTCGCATACCGCTTCATGCAGAAATACCTCCGTATCTCCAACCAGCCGAATGTTGACAAATTCACCATCCGCCATAACAACCGTACTTATTTCACCACATTGTCTGTAGTAGTAGTAATGCTCGCATTTACCGATATCGTATTTGCGCTGGATTCTATCCCTGCAGTATTCGCTATTTCGAAGGAACCGCTTGTAGTATATACTTCCAACATTTTCGCCGTACTGGGCCTCCGTTCGCTTTTCTTTTTGCTGAGAGGCGCGGTAGACAAGTTCGACTACCTGCAGCAGGGCATCGCCATCGTGCTGGTATTTATTGGTCTGAAAATGCTTGCCGAAATATGGCACTTCAAGCTGCCGGTATGGGTATCGCTCGTAGTAATCGTGCTTTGCCTGGCAGGGTCCATTGTGTATTCTATATTATTCGATAAGAAATTACCGGTTAAACCGACCGAGTCGACAGAGAGTTAGTTGATCCGAACTAAAAGCGCCCGTACATGAGAGTCTGCGGGCGCTTTTCGATTAAAACCATATAACATTGTATACAGCAGAGAGTATCAGTAAGATCCTGAAGGGAGAATTGTTGCAACAGACCGGGCATCCGGAGATCGAACACATTTTGCTGGACAGCCGGAAATTGCTTGTGGCCGAAACCTCCCTGTTCATTCCCCTCGTGAGTGACCGCCGCAATGCGCATCAGTACATCGATGACCTGTACAAAAAAGGCGTCAGCAACTTCGTGGTAAGCGAGCCCGTTCAAACCGGCCTCTACCCGAACGCAAACATCATCTTAGTTAAGAACACCCTGCAGGCCCTCCATGCCCTCGTGGCCTGGCACCGCCAGCATTTCAACATCCCCGTTATCGGCATCACCGGCAGCAATGGTAAAACCATCGTGAAAGAATGGATCTATCAGCTGCTGGAGAAAGATAACAACATCGTCCGCAGCCCGAAAAGCTATAACTCACAGATCGGCGTTCCATTGTCGGTATGGCAGATGAAACCCGAAAATGATCTCGCTATTTTCGAAGCCGGTATTTCACAACCCGGCGAAATGGTGAACCTCGAAAAGATCATCCGCCCTACCATCGGCATCTTCACCAATATCGGCGAAGCCCATAACGAAGGCTTCCTCAACATCCGGCAGAAAGTGAACGAGAAGCTGGTACTTTTCACCCGCAGCGATGTTTTAATTTATTGCAAGGATTACCTCGCCCTCAACGAGTGCGTGAATAACTTCCATAACCTCGTAGGGAAACGTGAGATAGACAACGCCCTGCAGCTCCTTACCTGGAGCCGTAAAACGGATGCCGACCTCCGCGTTATTTCCGTTGATAAAAACGAGAACCACACCCGCATCGATGCCCTGTACAAACAGGAGCCCGTTTTCATCCGCATCCCCTTCGTGGATGAAGGGTCTATCGAAAACGCCATCCACTGCTGGGCACTCATGCTCTACCTCGGTAAAGCGCACGAAACCATCCAGGAACGGATGGACCACCTCGGCAACATAGCCATGCGGCTGGAGATGAAGCAGGGTATCAACAACTGCAGCATCATCAACGACAGCTATAACTCCGACCTCGGCTCGCTGGCCATTGCTCTGGAATTTCTCCAGCAGCAGCGCCAGCACCCCACCCGTACCGTAATCCTCAGCGATATTCTCCAATCCGGAAAAAGCGAAGGATCCCTGTATGAAGAAGTGGCAGGCATGCTGCAAAGCAAAGGCATCAACAAGCTGATCGGTATCGGTAAAAATATTTCCCGCGAGAAAAAGAGCTTCGGGGCCGTGAAGAGCGAGTTCTATGCCAGCACCGAAGAATTCCTGCAGCAGGTGAACATGGCGGATTTCCAGAACGAGTCTATTCTCGTGAAAGGCGCCCGCGTGTTCCAGTTCGAGCGCATCGGTAAACTGCTGGAGCAGAAAGCCCATCAGACCATCCTCGAGATTAACCTCACCGCGCTTGCACAAAACGTAAAAGCGTACCAGTCTATTCTGAAGCCCGGCACAAAGCTCATGGCTATGGTGAAAGCCTTCGCCTACGGCAGTGGCAGCTTCGAGATCGCTAACCTCCTGCAATTCCATGGCATCGATTACCTCGCTGTGGCATATGCAGATGAAGGCGTGGAACTGCGCCGCGCCGGAATCACCCTGCCCATCATGGTGATGAACCCGGAACCCAGCAGCTTCGACGCAATATTACAGTGGAACCTGGAACCTGAAATGTACTCCATGCACCTGCTGGAGATGTTCGAGGAGTCCGTGCGCTACGCCAATAAATCCAATTACCCCGTACACATTAAACTGGATACAGGGATGCACCGGCTGGGCTTCGAACAGCAGGACCTCCCGGCACTGGCCCTGCGGCTCAATGCCGAAGGGCTCTTCAGGGTGCAGTCTATCTTCAGTCATCTTGCAGCCAGTGAAGATCCTTCGAAAGACGATTTCACTAAAATGCAGTTCGACCGCTTCCAGAAAATGAGCACTGCACTCCAGCAACAGCTGGGGTACCCTGTGATCCGCCATATCGCTAACAGCGCTGCCATACAAAGGCATCCGCAAATGCAGCTGGATATGGTACGGCTGGGAATCGGGATGTATGGGGTAGACAGTGCGCATACCCTGCAGGATAAACTGCGGCATGTCAGCACTTTAAAGACCACCGTAGCGCAGCTGAAACGCATTCCCAAAGGGGATACCGTAGGCTATGGCGCCAGCTGGAAGGCAGAAGTGCCTTCCCTGATCGCTACTGTACGGATCGGATACGCAGACGGATATATGCGTGCATTGGGTAACGGTAAAGGCAAGATGCTGATCCGCAATAAACTGGCCCCCGTTGCCGGGGTAATTGCCATGGATATGCTGATGCTGGACGTAACCAATATCCCCGATGTAGCCGAGGGCGACGAAGTGATCGTGTTCGGTGAAGGCCTGCCTGTAGAGGATCTGGCCAAATGGGCAGGCACCATTCCGTATGAAATTCTGACAGGTATTTCCCAACGGGTAAAACGCGTTTATTTCCAGGAATAGCAGTGGAGGGAGACAACTTTGAAATAATACATTATTTTTGGAAAAATTTGAAGTTTTGAAATATCGGCACATTGTATGGATCGTGATCGGGATCCTTCTTATAGACCAGATCGTGAAATTCTGGATCAAGACGAACATGACGCTGGGAGAACATTTTCCGGTTATCGGAAGCCTGTTTCAGATTCATTTCATCGAAAATGAAGGAATGGCCTATGGCTTGAAGTTCGGCGGGGAGTTTGGTAAAATAGCCCTCACCCTGTTCCGCCTCGTTGCCGTGATTGTTGGGTTCTTCTATATAAAGAAGCTGGTTCGTGAAAAGTATCACAACGGGCTGCTCCTTTGCGGCGCGCTGATTCTGGCAGGTGCAGCGGGCAACCTCATAGACAGTATGTTTTATGGAATGATCTTTTCCGAAAGCACACCTTATGTAGTAGCAGAGTTCCTGCCTGCCGGTGGCGGATACGGTACTTTCCTCCATGGTAATGTGGTGGATATGCTTTACTTCCCCCTGTTTGAAGGGTATTTCCCTAAATGGGTGCCCATCTGGGGCGGTGAGCACTTCATCTTCTTCCGCCCGATCTTCAACATCGCCGATGCTGCTATTTCTGTAGGTGTGATCGCCATCCTTATTTTCCAGAAACGCTTCCTCCACAAACCGGAAGAAGAAAAGGAAAAAGCAGTAGGCACCCAGCCCGCGCTGGACGAGCCCGTAGCATAAGATTATCTGCAAACTTTATACAAAGAAGCCGCTCCTCCGGGAAGCGGCTTCTTTTCTTTTAGTATATCCCAAAGAGCTTAAAACCAATTGCATCTGAATTAACCCCCGCTATCAGCCCAAGATGCCTCCCTGCTGAAGGGATTGCTATATTCTTACTTAATAACAGGAGGGGCATTATTGTACCCTGCCATCAGATCATATCATTCCTGTAAAGTACAAACCGCTGCCGCTTACCGGTCTTTTAGGGCTTCATCAGAACCGTCTATTTACCGCAGCAGTACAATATGCTGCGGTTCGGTTGCGGTAACGCATCTCCCCAAACCCGCTACTGTATTGTATTTCAAAAATTCTATTCCTCATTTCTTGCAAATTTCCCATTTCCCATCTACTTTTGTCTACAATTCCTATAGACTATTAGTATTTATTAAGTCAAAACTATATGAAAAAAGCATTACAAAGCTTCCGTTTCCTCTTTGCCCTGCCACTTCTGCTGGCCGTGACCGTTGCCAGCGGCCAGGAAAGCAGCATTATGCAGATATCAGGGAAGGTAAAAGACCAGGGGACCGGAGAACCTATACCGGGCGTGAGCATCCAGGTGAAAGGCACTATTGCCGGTACCACTACGGACAACACGGGCACCTTTGTTATCAAAAGCCGTCTCAAATTCCCATTCACACTCGTATTTTCCAGCATCGGATTCGAATCGCAGGAGTTTCTTGTAACGGGTACCGGCTCTAAGCTGGATATTGCCCTGGCTACGCAAACGCTGCTTGGTAAGGAAGTGGTGGTAACGGCTTCCCGCGTGGAAGAACAGGCCCTACGCTCTCCCGTAGCCATTGAAAAGCTGGACATCCGTGCCATTAAAGAATCGCCCGCCCCCAGCTTCTACGACGCCCTCGAAAATGTGAAAGGCGTTCAGATGACTACCTCCAGCCTCACCTTTAAAGTGCCTAATACCCGCGGCTTCAATATCCCCAACAACTTCCGGTTTATGCAACTGGTAGACGGGGTAGATATGCAGGCCGCTACCCTCGGGGTACCGTTGGGCAACGCCATCGGGCCCACCGAGCTGGATATCCAGAGCGTAGAGATCACTCCCGGCGCGGCTTCCGCCCTTTATGGCATGAACGCCATCAATGGTATGGCCAACCTGCAAACGAAAAGTCCTTTCCTGTATAAAGGCCTCAGCATATATCAGAAGATCGGTGTAAACCATGTAGACGGGATCGATTATGACCCCAGCATTCTGACAGAAACCGCCATCCGCTATGCACAATCCTGGCGCGATAAGTTCGCTTTCAAAGTGAACGTTAGCTACCTGCGCGGTACCGATTGGCGTGCCAGCACCCCTACCGACCAGAACGGTGCCGCCAACAGCCGTTTCCCTGCCCTCAACGGTGCAGCTAACAATCCCGCTTACGACGCCTGGAATAAGTACGGCGATGAGAACAATAACAACGTATCCGTAGGCGTAACACTCAATGGCAAAAACGAAACCTTCAACGTACGCCGTACCGGTTACTGGGAAAAAGACCTCGTGAACCCCGTAGTGGAAAACATCAAGGCCGACCTTGGTCTCTACTGGCGCATCACCCCCAAAGCGGAACTCAGCTATACCTACCGCCGCGGACAAATGGACGGACTCTTCCAGCGTGGTAACAAGATTCAGCTGGATGGCGTGGTAGTGCAGAACCATAAACTCGAACTCCGCGGGGCCGACTACTTCGTTCGCGGATATGTGATGCTGGAAAACACCGGCGACTCCTACAACCTGAAGCCACTCACCGATAACCTGGACCTCACCAATAAAAGCAACAACGCCTGGCGCGATGCCTTTAAGGCCAAACTGCAAACCGAGATTAACAGTGGTACAGAGCTGGCAGAAGCCATGCGCCGTGCAAGAGCCACTGCCGATCAGGGCCGCGTAATACCCGGTACACCTGAGTTTGAAGCACTCAAAAACACCATCATCGGCATCAATAACTGGGACCATGCCGCAGCCGTAGCAGGTGCCCCTGCCACCGGAGGCGCCTGGCTGGATCAGCATAGCCGCGTATACCACTTCGATGCACAGTGGGACCTCACCCGCCATGTAAAGCACTTTAACCTGCTCATTGGTACCGACGGGCGCCTGTATGAAGTGATACCCGATGGTAACAACTTCGTGGACTTCACCAAGCCCGTTAAGGAAAGAACTACCCCCGGCGGCAAGAATGTACATTACAAGAAATTCGGTGGCTTCGCACAGTTAAGCAAAACCTTCTTTGAAGACAAACTGAAACTGGTAGGTTCCATACGCGTAGACTATAACCCTGAGTTTGATCCCAAGATCAATCCCCGTATTGCAGCGGTATATACCCTTGCACAGAAGCATAACTTCCGCGCCAGCTGGCAGAATGGTTTTCGCTTCCCTGCCCTCTTCGAAGCACTTTCCTTCGTGAACAACGGCAACGTACGCCGCGTGGGTGGCCTCTCCTACATCAACGATGGCCTCGGTTACCTCGAGAACTCATACACGCTTGCGTCTGTTAATAATTTCAACAACGCAGTGAACAAAGACGTGGCCGAAGGCCTCACCGCAAACGATGCTGCGCTTAAGAACAGGGCGCTGCTGGATATCACCAATCTCAGTCCTACCCGTCCGGAGCGTATTAACTCCTTCGAAGTAGGGTACCGCAGCGTACTCCTCGGGCATAAATTCGTAATTGATGCAGATGCTTACTACAACCGCTACGACGGCTTCCTTGGCCAGGTAGAGGTGGCAGTACCCGGTACCGATAAAGTAGGCACCGATGCATCCGTAACAGACATGCTGGCCGCTAACCGCAGCAAGCAAACCCGCTACCGGGTATACACCAACGCCAAAAACACCTACGACAACTATGGCGCTTCTCTCGGGCTTACCTACAACTTCTACAAGAAATGGACAGTGGCCGGTAACCTGAACTACAACGACATAGTGGATAATAAAGACAAAGATGTTTTTGCCACCGGCTTCAACACGCCCGACTGGGTATCCAACCTGAGCTTCGGTAACCGTGAACTGGTGAAGAATTTCGGCTTCAATGTGGTATGGCGCTGGCAGAACGCTTTCGAGTGGGAAAGCCCCCTCGCCAATGGCAAGGTACCCGCCTTCAGCACCGTGGATGCACAGGTGAACTACCGCATTCCGAAATACAAGGCCACGGTGAAAGTGGGCGGCTCCAACCTCCTCAACCACCGGTATATCCAATACGCTGCAGGCCCTACCCTGGGTGCACTGTACTATGCTTCCATATCGCTGGAAGGCCTGCTTACCAAATAACTGACAGCGCGCCGCAGCCTGCTGCGGCCGCTTTACCATACTATTGGAAACCCTGTTACACAAAAACCAACCTGTCCGGCGGAGGCCACGTAGGCCTCCGCCATTTTTTTTAAAAGGGGTAGAAATATTTGGAGAAACCGTGGATTACATCTATTTTTAGTCCACAATTCCTGTAGACTTTATTATTTATTATATGTCGCATAATGAGGTGATCGATAAGGCGGAACAGCGCGTTGCTACCGATGCCACACAGCAGGTACTCATAGACCTCGTAAATGAGGATAACAAAAAGAGTTACTGGATCTGGGTGGCCATTGGCGTATCTGTGCTCGCGGTGGCAGCCGGACTTTGGTTCACCTATCACTATGGGATATCGCACGATGCGCAAACGCGTATTGCGCATGGAATTCAGAACGTGTTCACCAGCAAGCTCCTTTTCTTTATGGGAGTGGGGCTGATGGCCCAGATGATAGACGGGGCACTGGGCATGGCCTATGGCGCCACCTCCTCTTCCCTCCTGCTGGGCCTGGGTGTATCACCCGCTATGACCAGTACCAGTGTACATGTTGCCGAAGTATTTACCACCGGCGCCAGTGGTATTGCGCATTTCAAACTGGGCAACGTCAACAAGAAATTATTCCTCCACCTCCTCATCCCCGGCATGATCGGCGCTATAGCAGGCGCATGGCTGCTTTCTGATGTGATCGACGGGGATATCATTAAGCCGTTCATGAGTGCTTACCTCATGATCCTCGGCCTCCTCATCCTCCGTAAGGCATTACAGAAGCGCAGGCCTAAAAGCAAAACCAAACGCCTTGGCCCCCTCGCCTTCTTCGGCGGCTTCATGGACTCTATCGGCGGTGGCGGATGGGGCCCTATCGTTACTTCTACCCTGCTGGCCAAAGGCCGTACCGTTAACTATACCATCGGCTCCGTAAACGCAGCCGAATTCTTCATAGCAGCCTCCAGCGCAGGCACACTCCTGTTCTTCAATGGTGTAGACAGCTGGCAGGTTATCATTGGGCTCATCCTCGGTGGTGTAATCGCATCTCCCTTTGCCGCCATCCTCGTTAAAAAGATGAAGCGCAAGCCCCTCATGATTCTGGTAGCCGTACTGGTAATTGCCATGAGCCTCCGTACCATCGTTCTCGCCCTGATGAAGTAATCTTCATTTCAGTAATTTGCTTCCAACATCACACTAACATATCATGTTTGGCGAATTAGTTCGTCATATATTGTGTGCCGTATCCCTTAACCCAATACCTATTAGGTTTTCATGAACTTTTTTTATTCCGGCAACAGATGCTTGTTTTGATAATCCAGTCTGCTCCTGTAAGAGCGGGCCGGGTATGCTTTGCTTTCTCTGCTTATGATTCATAAAAAAAGGTTGTCCGCTACGGCAGACAACCTTTCCTTTTTATATCGTTCGATATACTTAGTCGATTTTACCAACCATGTTACCGGGGATCACCCAGGCATCGAATTCTTCGGGTGTTACATAACCCAGCTTCACCGCCATTTCCTTCAGGGTAGTGCCTTCCTTATGCGCGGTTTGCGCGATCTCGGCGGCTTTGTAGTAACCAATCTTGGTATTGAGGGCGGTTACCAGCATGAGGGAATTATCCACGTGCTTTTTGATGTTTTCCTCGATGGGTGCAAGACCTTCCGCGCACTTATCGTTGAAGCTTACGCAACCGTCGCCGATGAGGCGTGCGGAGTGGAGGAAGTTGTAGATCATCATGGGTTTGAACACATTCAGTTCGAAGTGGCCGGTGGCGCCGCCAATGTTGATGGCTACGTCGTTACCCAGTACCTGTGCTGCGATCATGGTGAGGGCCTCACACTGGGTGGGGTTCACTTTACCGGGCATGATGGAAGAACCGGGTTCGTTATCGGGGATGAAGAGTTCACCGATACCGGAACGGGGACCGGAGCTGAGCATACGGATATCGTTCGCGATCTTCATGAGGCTCACCGCTACTGTTTTCAGTGCGCCGTGTGCTTCCACGATGGCATCGTGTGCTGCCAGTGATTCGAATTTATTTTCTGCTGTAACGAAAGGCAGGCCGGTAAGGTCCGCGATTTTCTTTGCTACGTTTACGGCATAACCTTCAGGAGTATTGATACCGGTACCTACGGCAGTGCCACCCAGTGCCAGTTCAGACAGGTGCGCCAGGGTGTTGTTGATAGCACGCAGGCCATGATCCAGCTGGGAAACATACCCGCTGATCTCCTGACCCAATGTGAGCGGGGTGGCATCCATGAAGTGGGTACGCCCGATCTTCACGATGTGCATGTATTCCTTCGATTTGGCAGCGAGGGTATTGCGGAGCTTCGTGATGCCGGGGATGGTTACTTCCACGAGCATTTTGTAAGCCGCGATGTGCATGGCGGTGGGGAAAGTATCGTTGGAAGACTGTGATTTGTTCACGTCATCGTTGGGATGCAGTACTTTATCCTTATCGGTGAGCTGGCCGCCGTTGATGACGTGAGCGCGGTAGGCTACCACTTCGTTCACGTTCATGTTAGACTGTGTGCCGGAGCCGGTTTGCCAAACTACAAGGGGGAACTCATTGTCGAGTTTGCCTTCGAGAATTTCGTCGCACGCTTTGCCGATGAGGGCGGCTTTCTCTGCGGGCAGTACGCCAGCGTCCTGGTTAGTGAGGGCAGCGGCTTTCTTCAGGTAAGCGAAGGCTTTGATGATTTCCTTCGGCATTTTATTGATGTCCTGGGCTATCCTGAAATTGTCGATGGAACGTTGGGTTTGTGCGCCGAAATATGCATTGGCAGGCACTTTCACCTCGCCCATCGTGTCTTTCTCTATCCTGAAATCCATAATACTGTTTATTTTGGACCGTAAAGTTACAGAACCTCCGGTTTATTCTCCTTTGAAATTAGGTGTACGTTTCTCAATAAATGCGGTAGCGCCTTCTTTCAGGTCTTTCGTACCAAAGGAGGCGGCAAATTCGGTGATCTCTGTCTCGAAGCCATTTTCATCATACCGGAAGTAAGAATTCACGCATTTGATAACACGGGCTACTGCCAGCGGGGCTTTGCCGTGGATCTTCTGCAACAGTTCCCTTGTTTTGGGCAGTAGCTCTTCCGGAGTGGTTACGTGGTTTACCAGCCCCCACTTCAGGGCTTCTTCCGCGTTGAGCATATCCCCCGTGAGCATCAGCTCCAGGGCCTTCCCTTTACCGATGAGCCTCGTAAGCCGTTGGGTGCCTCCGTAGCCGGGGATGATGCCGAGGTTTACTTCTGGCTGTCCGAAGCGGGCATTGTTACTGGCCAGCCTGAAATGGCAGGCCATAGCAAGCTCGCACCCGCCACCGAGGGCAAACCCGTTTACCGCTGCCACTATGGGCTTATGACAGTCTTCAATTCGCTGGAAAATGGTATGCCCTACCTTCGACAGTTCTTCTCCCTGCTCGGTAGTTAGCTTCGGGAACTCGGATATGTCTGCCCCGGCAATAAACGCCTTGGGGCCGCTGCCGGTAATGAGGGCAGCAAAAACCCCGTCGTTCTTATATACTTCATCCACCGCCAGCGCCAGCTCATTCATTACTTCGCGGTTGATGGCGTTCAATTTGTCTGGCCGGTTGATGGTGATCTCCAGTATGCCGTTGTTCAGTTCAGTGCTGATGGTATTATACATATGGCAAGATGTTTTGATTCGGTATGATCCGGCTAATTTAAGTTTATTGAAGGGCACCGGGAAATAAAAAGGCGCCCCCTTGCGGAGACGCCTTTCTCTATAGTTGGCTAAAGTTCTGTTAATCAACTATTTCAGTTCTTTTTTCAATGATCACCTTCGTGCCTTTGCGGTACTCGGTGGTGGTGGTTTTCTGCGTTTTGTGATGTTTTTTGATACCGAAATTATAGCTCAGCGTTACGAACATCATATTGGCTTTCAGGTTCTTATACGGCTGGGTCTTTACGCCGTCAATAGTTTCAGTGAAGTCACTATTATAAAAGTTGTTCAGGTAATACTGGCCTTTTATGCCAAAGGCAGGGCCGAAGCGGAAGCCGGCAAAGAGGGATGGCATGAACAGATCCGTACGGTCGCTGAACCATTCGTTGAACTTGGTTTTCTTATCTCCGTCGAGGAAATACTTCTCCTTATAGTTAAACGCCATGTCGTATTCCCCGCCGAAGAAGAGGAAGGTACCGCTGCGGAGGTCACCGATCTTGATACCTACGGGAACGCCCAGGGTATATACACGCTGCTTCAGTTTCACGGAGTCGTTTGGCTTGGAAATAAGACCTATATTCTTGATATTCAAGCCACTAAAGATACCGATGTTATTATTGAAGTCGTAGTTGTAGTTGGTTCCGATATTAAAGAACAGGGTGAAGCGGGGCACGTTACGCACGCGCTCGTCGTTGTTCTTTACATTGGCGAAAGAGAGCAGGGCGCCGTTGCCACCTGCGGTTACATATCCTTTACCGGGCTTGGGCGGAGCGTAGATGTGGAAGTGGTAGCTCACTTTCTTTTTGGTTTCCGTGGTAACCACGGTGGTATCTGCCTTGGTAGTAGATGTTTCTTCCTGGGCATAAAGGGTGGTTGCTGCGGTAAGGGGCAGGCAAAGCATTGCGTAGCGGACTAATTTCATGATGGTTTCTACTTTACTGGTTAAGGATGGAGGACTGCCGCATTTTTGCGCCTGTTATGCTGCCGTCCGTAATGAAGACGAACGTGTTTCTGAAAAGTTTCAAAAAAAGTTAAAATTCCCGATGCTCACGGGTCCAGCTGTCTATATAATCCGCAATTTCACGGGTATGGGTACCGGGAGGGAAGAGTTTTCCTACGCCCAGGGCGTATAATTCCTTCATATCCGCATCGGGGATGATGCCCCCGCCGGTGAGCAGCACATCATCCATCCCTTTATCCTTCATGAGGGCAATGATCTTGGGGAATACGGTCATATGCGCACCGGAAAGGATGCTGACGCCGATGGCATCCACGTCTTCCTGCAGGGCGGCGTTTACCACCATTTCGGGCGTTTGCCGCAGGCCGGTATAGATCACTTCCATCCCCGCATCGCGGAGGGCGGAGGCTATGACCTTGGCGCCGCGGTCGTGGCCATCAAGACCAACTTTAGCTACCAGTACACGGATGGGACGTTGATTCGGGTTGACCATATTTCGAATTATTGGATTGTAAATGTAGTATTTTCCCCGAAAGTGCGGCAAAAGCGTGTTTTCAATTATATTACCTTTGCATTTCGGATAAATTGCCAATTATGAGCGAAGAAAGATCACTGAATTTCCTGGAACAGATCGTAGAAGAAGATATTGCCAACGGTGTTAACGGCGGAAGGATACACACACGCTTCCCCCCCGAGCCTAACGGTTACCTCCATATCGGGCATGCCAAAAGCATCTGCCTCAATTTCGGCCTCGCTAAGAAATACGGCGGGCAAACGAACCTCCGGTTCGACGATACCAATCCTGTTACGGAAGACACCGAGTACGTGGATTCCATCAAAGAAGATATTAAATGGCTCGGATTCGACTGGGCCAATGAGCTATATGCCTCCGATTACTTTGAGCAGCTGTATGGCTTTGCCGTGCAACTGATCGAAAATGGCCTCGCCTATGTGGACGATTCCACCGCCGCTGAGATCGCTGCCCTGAAAGGCACGCCTACCGAGCCGGGGAAGGATAGCCCCTACCGCAGCCGCAGCGTGGAAGAGAACCTCCGCCTGTTTAGTGAAATGCGGGAAGGTAAGTATCCCGATGGCGCCAAGGTACTCCGTGCAAAGGTAGACATGGCATCTCCCAACATGCATATGCGCGACCCTATCATGTACCGCATCAAGCATGCCCATCACCACCGCACCGGTGATGCCTGGAGCATTTACCCTATGTACGACTTCGCACACGGGCAGAGCGACAGCATCGAGCAGATCACCCATTCCATCTGCACACTGGAATTTATCCCCCACCGCCCGCTGTACGACTGGTTCATACAGCAGCTGGGTATTTTCCCCTCCCACCAGTACGAATTTGCACGCCTGAACCTCACGTATACCGTGATGAGTAAGCGCAAGCTGCTGCAACTGGTGAATGAGAACATCGTTACCGGCTGGGACGATCCCCGTATGCCAACTATTGCTGCATTCCGCCGCCGTGGCTATACGCCTTCCAGCATCCGTACTTTTGCAGAAAGAGTAGGTATCCAGAAGCGTGATAACATGATTGAGCTGGGCCTGCTGGAATTCTGCATCCGTGAGGAGCTGAATAAATCCGCCAACCGGGTTATGGCTGTGCTGGATCCCATTAAGCTGGTTATTACCAACTACCCCGATAACCAGACGCTGGAATTAGATGCAGAGAACAATCCTGAAGATGCTGCTGCAGGCTCCCGTAAGGTTACCTTCAGCAAAACCCTCTGGATAGAGCGGGAAGATTTCATGGAGAACCCGCCCAAGAAGTTCTTCCGCCTTGGTGTGGGCCTGAAGGTGCGCCTGAAGTACGCTTACATCGTAGAGTGCACCGGCTTCGAGAAAGATGCCGATGGTAATGTGACCACCGTATTCGCTTCCTACATTCCGGAAAGCTTATCCGGATCGGAAGGCAGCACCATGAGCGTGAAAGGTACCATCCACTGGGTGAGCACCGAGCATGCTAAAGAAGCGGAAGTACGCCTGTACGACCGCCTTTTCACTGTAGAAAACCCTGCAGGAGAAGAAGGTGACTTCAAGGATATGATCAACCCCAATTCTCTGGAAATCATTCAAAAGGCGTACATCGAGCCGGTACTGGCCGACGCTAAACCGGGAGACCGTTACCAGTTCCTCCGCAAAGGTTATTTCGTGGCTGATTACGATTCTACCGCTGAACGCCCTGTGTTCAACAGAACCGTAACCCTGAAAGATACCTGGGCTAAAGAAGTGAAGAAAGCATAATCTTCAACATACTGAATAGAAAAAGGCCATCCTCACCGGATGGCCTTTTTTATATACTATAAGATTGAATTATTTCAGCAGATCGAGTGCGAGTGCAATACGGTCGATCGTTTCGTTCTTACCGATTGTTGCTGCGATATCGAATACGGGAGGGCCGAATTTACCACCGCAAAGCATAATGCGGAAGGGCAGTTGCAGTTCTCCGGGCTTAATACCCTTTGCTGCTGCCAGTGCCTTGAAACCTTCTTCCAGTGCGGCGGAAGAGAAATCTTCCTGATTCAGCAGGGAAGCAATCCATTCTGTGAAAAAGGCCTGCTTATCCGCATTCCATTTAGGCTTAACGGCATCGAGGTCGTATTGCAGCGGGCGAACGAAGAAGAAGAAACCGTGGTCCCAGATCTCGTTCACAAACTGGCAGCGCTCCTTCACCATGCCGGCAATCTTTTCTACATAAGCCGGTTCTGCAATTACTCCTTTCGCTTCGAGGATAGGGAGGAATAACTGCATCAGACGATCGTTGCCCGTACGCTGAATCCATTGGTGGTTGAACCATTTGGCTTTATCGTAATCGAACTTGGCGCCGCCTTTATGCACGCGGGAGATGGAGAATTTCTCTACCAGCTCATCCAGCGTAAATATCTCCTGACCGGAACCATCGTTCCAGCCCAGCATAGCCAGCATATTGATGAATGCTTCGGGCAGGAAACCGTTTTCACGGAAGCCCTGCGTCAGCGTGTTCTCTTTAGGATCGGTCCAGTTCATGGCATACACCGGGAAGCCGAGGCGGTCGCCATCGCGCTTGGAGAGCTTGCCATTGCCATCGGGCTTCAGGATGAGCGGGAGGTGTGCCCATTGCGGCATTTCCTTTTCCCAGCCCAGGTTCTTCCAGAGCAGGATGTGTACAGGGGCGGAAGGCAGCCACTCTTCTCCACGGAAGGCATGGGTGATCTTCATCAGGTAATCATCCACCACCACTGCGAGGTGATAAGTAGGCATGCCATCGGCCTTCAGCAGTACTTTATCGTCTACCAGCGTAGTCTGGAAAGTAACATCTCCACGGATCATATCGGTGAAGGTTACTTCTTCGTTCTCCGGCATTTTTATACGGACAACATGCGGGGTTCCTTTTTCGAGGAGCTCCTTTACTGCTGCCGGTTCCATATTGAGGGAGTTGCGCATGGTGCTGCGCACGGCATGGTTGTATTGAGGGGAATGGTTGCCACGGGCGCGTTCTACTTCACGCATGGCTTCCAGCTCTTCAGGGGTATCGAAGGCATAGTAGGCATGACCGGCAGCTACCAGTTGCTCGGCGTACTGGCGGTACATGGGTTTACGCTCGGATTGGCGGTAAGGGCCGTAAGGACCACCCTTGAGGGGGCTTTCGTCCGGTTCCAGTCCGCACCAGCGGAGGCATTCCACGATATATTCTTCGGCGCCGGGCACAAAGCGTGTCTGGTCCGTGTCTTCGATGCGGAGGATAAACTCACCGTTATGCTGGCGGGCAAAGAGGTAATTGAACAGCACTGTGCGAACGCCGCCCAGGTGAAGTCCGCCCGTAGGGCTTGGCGCAAAGCGCACCCTTACTTTATTCTGACTCATACGGCGCAAAAATAATAATTTCGGGGCAGGGAACGATCACGCTAATCCGCTTAACATGTTCTATTTTACGAAAACACCCGGACTTCTCAAGTCGCTATACAAAAGCTGTATCTGGAATTTCTCCCCCGCCGTACCGGCAGTTTACCTCACTTTTGACGATGGCCCCCATCCCAAAGCCACCCCTTTCGTGCTGGAACAACTGAAGAAGTATGGTGCGAAAGCCACCTTTTTCTGCATTGGTAAAAATGTGGTGGAGCAGCCGGAGATCTATCAGCAGATTCTGCTCGACGGGCATTCCGTCGGGAATCATACCCACAACCACCTCAACGGCTGGAAGACTGCAACGGATAAATACGTGGCCAACATTAAAGAGGCAGCCCAATACATCCGGTCTAATCTCTTCAGGCCGCCTTACGGGCGTATTTCTCCCTTCCAGATAAAGGAGCTGAAGAAGGATTACCGCATTATTATGTGGGACGTGCTGAGCGGGGATTTTGATACGGAGATCACCGGCGAAACCTGTCTTCAGAATGTTGTGTTTAAACTGCAGCCTGGCTCCATTGTGGTGTTCCACGACAGTGAAAAAGCCTGGGACCGTATGAGCTACGCCCTACCCCGTATACTGGAGCATTGCAAACGGCAGGGCTGGGAAGTGAAGGCTATCGTATAAACTGAGACTGATATAAATGCCAACGCCGCATGCCTTTCGGGACATGCGGCGTTGTTATACCGGTGAAGCCTGACGGATTAGTGCTTCAGGATGATTTCTTTGGCTTTGTCGCCAATAGTGAGGAGGGCCTTGTTGTCGCACTCTCCGGAACCATAGTTCAGCTTACCGCTGTGCGCGTTGAGCGTAACGGAGATTTCACCGGCCTGAATATATTTGCAGATCACCTCGCGCTGGAGAGGGCTGGTAATGGTAACAGTGGAAACACCGAGGCTGTCGGTCAGCACCGCGTTACCTGTCATTTCATATTTATCATCTCTCAGGGAAGGAGTACCGCCACCACCGATCTGGGTAATGGTACGGGTACCGGTGTAAGTGGCCGTGTAGCCGGTGGGGAAGGTTACCTTACCGTTGGTTACGGTGTAGTGGTATTTATCTTTACCGGTACCGAAAGCTTCGGTTCTGATGGTGAGTGTACCTTCTACTTTAATACCGTTTACGTAGTAGTTCTCGAAAGTAACGGTAGCGTCGGAATTCAGGAACCAGAAGAGCTTCTTGAGGGCAATCTTGATTTTACCTTTGCGGATGGTGCCATGGCCATCGGTGCAACCGGCGCCAAAGTCGATGGTGAGGGTTTTAGGAAATGTGGTCAAATCGCCCGGTATAAGTTCCACATTGCCATAGCAAACCTGTACATCAGCCTGAACGGGAGCTTTACGGCCACCGGGAGGCAGTTCGCGGGAGTTGTAGTCGAGGGCGGAAGAGAATACGTCTTCGTATATAGCGTTTACGGTAGCTTCTGAAGTTGCGGCGAAAATGGTAGCGTTATCTTTTGTTTCATCACCACCTGTTTTGGCATCGTCTTTCTTACAGGCGAAGAAAATTGTGATGGCTCCGATGGCCAGCGCGGTGATGGACAGCACCTTGTTCGTGTTAAAATAGTGTTTCATCATTGAAGGTTTTATAGGTATTGGCTTTATGAGACTGTACCTTTGATGGAAGGTTTAAGTCCAGATATTAGGATTTTCTCAAAATTAAAGATAAACAATTAACTGAAAAAAACAATATATAATGAACTGGATTGACACCCACGCCCATTTATACTCCGAGGAATTTGACGCAGACCGCCCCGAGATGGTGGATCGCGCCATCCGCCAGGGCGTAGGCACCATGTTGATGCCCAATATCGACGAAGATTCCATTGGGGGTATGCTGGCACTGGAAGCGGCTTTCCCGGACCATTGCCTCCCCATGATGGGGCTGCATCCCGTTTACGTGAAAGAAAACGTGGAAGAGCAGCTGGCTATTGTGCGGAAGTGGCTGGAAGCACGGAATTTTTGGGGGGTGGGCGAGATTGGACTGGATTTTTACTGGGATCAGACCTACCGGGAGCAGCAATACGAAGCTTTCCGCAGGCAGATAGGGATGGCCCTGGAATTTGGGCTGCCCATCGCCATACACAGCCGCGAAGCTACCCGTGCCTGTATAGATGTGGTGAAAGAACTGCATAACGGAAGCCTCACCGGCGTGTTCCATTGCTTCTCCGGCACTAAGGAAGAGGCGGAAGAAATTATAGAGATGGGCTTCTACCTCGGCATCGGCGGTGTGGTAACATTTAAGAAAGCCGGGCTGGATACTTTGGTGGCAGATTTACCGATGGAACATCTTGTATTGGAGACGGATGCGCCCTACCTCGCACCTGTTCCTTATCGTGGTAAACGCAACGAAAGCAGCTACCTCCCGCTGGCAGCGCAAAGGATCGCAGATGTAAAAAATCTAAAAATTGAGGATGTGGCTGCAATTACCACTGCCAATGCACAAAAATTATTCAAAATGCTCTAACTGATTAGTCGATACATTTGCATGCAATTCTTATAGCGTTACATGACGAAAATTCTCATCATCTATACCGGGGGCACCGTGGGGATGATTTACGACGAAAAGACGACCGCGCTGCGGCCCATTGGTTTTAATGAGATCAGGAATAACCTTCCCGAGCTTTACCGGATGGGAATTGATTTTTACGTATATGCCTTCAATCCCGCGATGGATTCGTCAGACATGCATCCCGATGTATGGTCCGAGCTCGCAGGTATTATCGAAGACCGGTACGACAGATACGATGGCTTCGTGATCCTCCACGGGTCGGACACTATGGCGTTTACCGCCTCTGCACTGAGCTATATGCTCGAAAATCTTTCCAAGCCCGTGATCCTTACCGGCAGTCAGCTGCCTATCGGCAAGATCCGTACGGATGCGAAAGAGAACATCATCACCGCCATGGAAATAGCCAGCACCAAGGCCAACGGTCATTGTATGGTACCCGAAGTATGCATTTACTTCGACTTCATGCTTTTCCGCGGCAACCGTGCCAAGAAGTACAACGCCGAGAAATTTGAAGCGTTCTATTCCATGAACTACCCTGCCCTTGCAGAAGCCGGTATCGATATCAAATACAAGCAGAACTACATTTTACCCGCGCCAACAAAGGAACTGAAAGTGCACAAGAGCATGGATCCGAACATTGGCGTGCTTAAGATATTCCCGGGTATTACCCGCAGGGCAGTAGAAGCCATCGTGAATACGCCCGGTATGCGCGGCCTGCTCCTCGAAACCTTCGGCAGTGGTAACGCCACCACCCAATCGTGGTTCACGGACTGCCTGCAGAAGGCGGCAGACAAAGGGATAATTATGGTCGACATTACCCAGTGCGACGGTGGATCAGTAGAGCTCGGTAAATACGAGACCTCCACTCACCTGCAGAAGATTGGTGTGGTAAGCGGGCATGATATGACCTTTGAAGCGGCCACCACCAAACTGATGTTCCTCCTTGGCCAGAATATACCTCCTGAAGAGATCAAACGGCTGATAGAAGAGCCTTTGCGCGGGGAGCTTACTCCTTCGGAAACGGTTGTTTAACAGGGCAGATATTATTAATTTTGGGTAGATAAAACCCAAGGCCATGCAGAAAGATTTCAGTACCCTGAAGCGCCCCCTGCACCCGATGCCCGCATTCATTGGCGAGGCGCTACAGCAGGCAGGACTTTATGAGCATTATGAAAGCCGTCCACCCTACCAGCAGAACGATTACATTTCCTGGATATCCCGGGCTAAGCGGGAGGAAACGCAGCAGAAGCGGCTTCGGCAGATGCTGGATGAGCTGAAAAAGGGCGGGGTGTATATGAAGATGCGCTGGAACGGCAAATAATTGAGGAAAATAATTGGAATTATTCAACAAAAAGCTATCTTTGCAACCCTGAATTGAATAATTCAACCGCCGGAGGGGTGCAGGAGTGGTTGAACTGGCACGCCTGGAAAGTGTGTATAGGTGAAAGCCTATCAAGGGTTCGAATCCCTTCTCCTCCGCAAGCTTTAAATGCTCATTGACTTCGGTCTTTGGGCATTTTTTGGTTTAGGACATCTTCACTTTCTTTTCCTCCCCGGAACCAGTATCCCAGTAAGTTGTATAGCCCGATACAGACGATGATAAATATGATGCCTCCCATAATCATTACGGGTAGCATCAACAGATCAAATATATCAAAGGAAGATATCTCAGGACTAATTGCATTCATGGTAAAGGGGATACTATTCTATACCGCATGTATATCATGCTCATATTTTCTGCTCCAGTACAGCGTTTTGCTTTATGCATTTGAAATGGCGAAATGCAACTCCTGAAAAGAAGAAGCACTCACCTATTACGAAATGCAATAAATGAGTGCCTGCTAATTATTTCATTTGCTGCAGTCTGCCGGATTAAGCAGTCTGATCATCTACTTCCGCATCGGGCGCATTCTTCTTCACAGAATCTATGCCCCCATCGCGGCCGGACTCAGACGCATATTGCTGGCTGGTACCTACAATCTGGCCATTGGCGGCTTTGAGGTTGAAGTAGAATTTCCCTCCTGCGTTGGTTTTCTTTTCATAACGCTCATCGAGGCGGCCGTTGTTCCTTACGGAATCAATACCGTTCTGGCAGGCTGCTTTAGAGGAATAGCCTTCGCTGGTAAGAATGGTTTCTCCGTTACCGGCTTTCAGGTTAAACTGAAATTCACCGTCAGATCTTTTGGTGATGACGAATTTGCTCATAGGATGTTGTTTTAGTAAAATGGAAGTTAATAAAAATATTTTACCATTGCTCCTGACATAAGGTTGTCAGCCCCCTGAATTTACTTGCACTCAAACAGCACCCCCTTATGGAAAAACTGGACCTTACTAAAAAGTACAAGACCTATTACAACGCCGCTTCCAAACCCGAAATAGTGGACATTGGCCCCGCCCGCTACCTTTCCCTCACCGGCACCGGCGACCCTTCCGGCGAAGATTTCTCCAACCGTGTAGGGGCACTCTACCCTGTTGCCTATGCTATTAAATTCCGTTGTAAGGCCCGTGGTAATGATTTTACCGTAGCCAAACTGGAAGGCCAGTGGTGGTTTGATCATGCGGCGCATCCCGGGCTTACCATGGCCGATGCCCCTGCGAAGGTGCCCCGCAGTGAATGGTCGTACAGGTTACTCATCCGGCTGCCGGAATTTGTAACGGAGGAAGACATTGCTGCAGGTATTGCCGCCGCTAAGGAAAAAGGTGTTTCGCTGGCTGCGGATATTCAGCCATTTGAGATGCATGAAGGTAAAAGCCTGCAGATGATGCATAAAGGAGCGTTCAGCCGCGAAGGGGAAACCCTGGCAGTGATGCACGACTATATGGTAGCCCATAACCTCTCCCACAACGGGTTACATCATGAAATTTACTTATCTGATTTCAGGAAAACTGCGGAAGACAAGCTGAAAACCATCCTCCGGGAGCCGATTAAATAATCACCCCTTCCCTTTCCAGCAATAATTTGCCCAGCGCCCGCACATCCTGCAGCGCTGCGGCTTTATCAAACACCTTTGCCACAGCAGTACAGATGGCTGCGGGAGGCATTCCCAATGCCCGCATATGGCGAATAGAGGTATCTCCTGCCGATTTAGAGAGCTTTTGCCCTGTAGGGCCTTCGATTAAGGGGTGATGCCAGAAAAGGGTATCAGGAAACGGATTATGTGGCAGCAGGGATGCCAGGTAGAGCTGTCCGAGCGTGGAAGGCAGGAGATCCTCTCCCCTTACCACGAGATCGGCACCATAGAAAAGATCGTCTGCCACAGAAGCCAGCTGATAAGCCGGGTCGCCATTCTTTTTACGGATCACAAAATCGTACATAGATGGGGGCAGCGGCATTGGGGGAAGCGGCTTGCCGAGGGAGCGCATGGTAATCAGTGTATCCGGCTCAGTGCGTAACCTCCAGGCTACGCCCGGCTGGTTAAGGGGGATGTTCTTGTGGCGGCACGCCCCGTCGTACACTCCGTTCTGCAATTGGGCACGGGAGCAGTCGCAGGCGAATACGCGGCCTGTATCTGTCAGTAACCCCAGCATCCGGTGGTACTCCTCCATCCGCAGGGACTGGGACCAGTTTGCGGAGAAATCGGCTGTATTGCGGGGGCCGTTGCTCCAGGGGATCTGCATGTATTCCAGCGTTTGGAATATATCATCCAGATATTCCGGGCGCACTCTTTCCCTGTCGAGATCATCGATACGGAGAAGGACCCGGGCATTGAAGTGCTCCGCCAATACAATAGTAGCCGCAAACGACAGCAGATTACCCACATGCAGGAATCCGCTGGGCGTTGGGGCCAGGCGGGTAAGGGTTGCAGTGAGGGACGTGTCGGGTTGCGGCATAATTTTTTTTGAGATTGATTTGTAAAATTACAAGACTTGTCGCTATATTTGCAACCCGGTTAACGGAAATGGATCGGTAGTTCAGTCGGTTAGAATGCCGCCCTGTCACGGCGGAGGTCGCGGGTTCGAGTCCCGTCCGGTCCGCAGAAATTTTAGAGACCCGCGCTATGCGCGGGTTTTCTGTTTTTAGGTGAGTATTTAGTCGAGTTCCCTTTTGTTTTCAATGATCTTTACGGAGGTTAACGTGATTGTTTGAACAAATTAGCATTATTTTATAAGACCTTAGTATTTGATTTGACTTAGGAGTTCTAAAACACTATCTTTTGGCTTTCCATAATAACCTCGGATTAACATTTGATCTCTTCACGAATTGTACATTCGCACCCATCATTAAGTAACGTAGCATGTAGTTTACTTAAGTGCTTAAAAATATATTAACTTGAACTTGCAAGACCCACTATACCTCCATATTAATTTACAAAATACCCTAAATGGATATTGACCAAATTATTAAACGAATTGACGAGGTCCATAAACAAAACAGGACAACTGAGATTCTACTATTACTCGGAACTGCAGCTCTCTTTTTATGTGGAATAGCTTGTTTTATCATTGCGATTGTAAAACAAGAATACGCTTGGGGTACACCTCCTCTTGTGACTACGGGATTACTATATTTTCCTCTAAAAGAGATTAAAGACTTAAGGAAAAAGAACATTGCATTAGCGACTGCGCCAGCATTAATAAGCACACTTCCCAAAGCCAAAGCAGCAGAAGAAATTTCTAAATTACTTCAAAATCTATTTGGAAATAATGAGTGAGAATAAGGATAAAACCAAATTGTTCCTGGAACAGCTACTTTCTGAAATCCACAAGGAACAAGCAAAAGAAACCAGCTCGACTGGGGAGTCATATCTTATTGGTCAAGATGGACAACTTTTAGGCAAGTTTACGGGTAAATACGACAGTGATTCTATTTTCAATAAATATGGACCATATGGTAGTAAGTACAGCACAACAAGTATATTCAACAAGTACTCGCAATATGGAAGTAAGTACGGTTCCTTCAGTATTCACAACCCGTATTGTAGTACTCCTCCTAAACTATATATAAAAGGAAAGTTTGCAGGACACGTTACAGTCAATAAATATGTTTCTGACCAGATACCAACTGAGACATTTTTGTACTTATTAAAGGATGATCCAGATGCTCTGTTAACCGGAAAATTCGATCTAAAGGAAAGCGATATACGTTCCAAATACGGAGAGTCATACATAATTGCGAATGATGGACAATTTCTTGGAAAGCTAACGTCAAATGAATTTGATAATGATTCCCTTTTAAACGAATTTGGGCCATTTGGAAGTGAGTTCTCTCCCACATCAATCTTTAACGAATTTGGAACATACGGAAGTGAGTTTTCCGGGATGAGTCCGTTCAATGAGTTTTCAAGCACCCCTCCTAGAATCTATGTAAATGGGAAGCTATACGGGTATTTGACTGAAAATGAACTTCTAGCAGGAAAGAAAATTAAACCAAAGGGAATTAAACAATGGATAAAGGATAATTTTTAACGAGCTGTTTTCTACATTTTCTGGCACTATCTCATTAACTGTGTAAACATAGAAAATCGGAGTTTCGTATTTGTACCTATAACTTGATTCTATTTTCAAAAATAGTTAAAAACTGATGGAGGACAACGCCCCAGTTCCTAATAGGCATA
>NZ_QFFK01000008.1 GCF_003149455.1 Chitinophaga deserti | reverse complement strand
GGGCTATCGCTATGCGCTCTGAATCTGAATATTGGCTTTTTCTGCCCTGCGTCTTCTTCATAAAGGAAATTTAATTTAAACGTTATTAAATCCCTAAACTGTAAAGCCAATTTTGAAATAAGACACCTTCTGTAATAGCGCAATAACGCTTCAGGCATATTGAAGTTACACTATGTCATCGTTTTGTCATTACCCATGCAACCAGCCACCACACTAATTATTGCAATAACAAAGCGTATTTCAACAGCCCATCATCTGTTAGAATTTTTCGAATTCTGACCAAAACGTTTGTATTTCTCGGCAGAATTAATAACCTTTGTCTTATCAACGTCATAAAACGATAGTGCATTTAATCAACTCACATATTATCCGTAAAGCTTCCATCTCCACCGGAGCGGCGGGCACTATTATTACAACCACAACCACAACCATCACAACCCCATCCCGGGGTTAATTTTACATATCGTCCAACGACCGGGCTCTACCGGTACCCAGCAAGCGGGGAAGCTCCCCTTCCGTTTCCACATTCATCTACTTTCAACATGCAGGTTTTAAAATTCGGCGGCACCTCCGTAGGCAGCGCCCAAGCTATCAGCCAGGTTTGCGACATCCTTGCCCGTTATAAGCGCAAAGGCGTAATGGCCATCGTTATTTCCGCCATGAGTGGCACCACAGATAAGCTCATCCGTTGCGGCCAGCTCGCCGCGGAAGGCAACGAACAATACCGCGAAGTACTCCGTGAAATAGAACAACGCCATCTCGACACCGTCCGCAACCTCTTCCCCATTACCGCGCAAAGCAGCCTCCTCAGCCAGGTGAAGAAACAACTCAACCAGCTGGAAGCTCTCTGTGATGGGATCTTCCAGGTAGGTGAGCTCTCCAACCGCTGCCTCGATAAAGTCATGAGCTACGGTGAACTCCTCTCCTCCTTTCTGGTAGCGGAAAAGCTGCGCCATAACGGTCAGAACGCGGCGTGGAAAGACAGCCGTGAGCTCATTCTTACCGACACCCAGTTCGGCCACGCCCTCGTTAACTTCGAGGCTACCGATCATAATATCACCAGCTTCTTTCACCAGCAGCAGGCCGAACTAGTGGTATTCCCCGGTTTCATCGCCTCTACTGCGGATAAAGACACCACTACCCTCGGCCGGGGCGGCTCCGACTATACCGCCGCCATCATTGCCGCAGCCATGGATGCCAGCGTACTGGAAATATGGACCGATGTAAGCGGGATGATGACTGCCGACCCGCGCATTGTACCGCAGGCCATCGCCATTCCGCGCATCTCTTACGAAGAAGCCATGGAGCTGTCGCACTTCGGCGCTAAAGTGATTTACCCGCCTACCATACAGCCGGTAATGAACCGCCGCATCCCCATCCTGATCAAAAACACTTTTGAACCGGAAGCAGGCGGCACCCTTATACAGGACAATGGCGAAAAGCCCTATCCCGTTACCGGCATCTCCGGTATCAAAGGCATCGCCCTGCTAACACTGGAAGGCAGCGGCATGGTAGGCATCCCCGGCTTCTCCCGCCGCCTGTTTGATGCATTGCTGCAACAAAGAGTGAACGTGATCCTCATCACCCAGAGCTCCAGTGAGCACTCCATCACCGTGGGCATCCTTGAAAAAGATATGCTCAAAGCCAAAGCAGCGGTAGACAGTGAGTTTGCACAGGAAATCCACGACAAGCGCATTGAACCGCTCATCGTAGAAAAAGACCTCTGCATCGTAGCGGCCGTGGGCGATAACATGAAGAACCACCACGGCATGAGCGGTAAACTTTTCGGTGCACTGGGCCGTAACGCCATCAACGTAAGAGCTATCGCGCAGGGCTCTACTGAAAAGAACATCTCCGCCGTTATCAATAAAAACGACCTCCGCAAGGCACTTAACGTTATCCATGAGGTATTCTTTGAGTCAGACACCCGGCAGCTCAACATCTTCGTGGCCGGTACCGGTAACGTGGGTGGTAAATTACTGGAACAGCTCCAGCAGCAGGAATCTTACCTGCGCAACGAGCTGGGCGTGCAGGTACGCATCATCGCCCTTGCCAACAGCAGGAAGATGCACTTCTCCGAAAGCGGTATTAATCTCGATAACTGGAAAGCGAAACTGGAAGAAGGTGAAGCAATGAACCTCGAAGCCTTTGCCGCAAGGATTCCTGAAATAAACCTGCGCAACAGCGTTTTTGTAGACAACACCGCCAGCGAGGCTGTCGCAGCACTTTACCCTAACTTCCTGCAACATGGTATATCGGTTGTGACCTGTAACAAGATCGCCTGCTCGTCGGAGTATGCTGCGTATAAAAAACTGAAAGACCTCGCCCGTAAATACAACGCATCGTTCCTGTTCGAAACCAATGTAGGCGCAGGCCTCCCGGTTATCAATACCCTGAACGACCTCGTGCGCAGCGGCGACAAAGTACAAACCATTGAAGCGGTGCTGAGCGGCAGTCTCAACTTCGTGTTCAACAACTTCGTGAACGGCGCCAG
Organism: Chitinophaga deserti; assembly: GCF_003149455.1. Taxonomy (GTDB): domain Bacteria; phylum Bacteroidota; class Bacteroidia; order Chitinophagales; family Chitinophagaceae; genus Chitinophaga; species Chitinophaga deserti. The sequence goes on along the minus strand of NZ_QFFK01000008.1, from coordinate 375,293 downwards.
CTTTCGCCAGGTGGTAAAAGCTGCGCAGGATGAAGGGTACACTGAGCCGGATCCGCGCATCGACCTCAGCGGGAAAGATGTGATGAGAAAGATCCTCATCCTCGCCCGCGAAAGTGGCGCCGTATTGGAAATGGATGATATCGACAATCATTCCTTCCTCCCCGCTGCATGCCTTGACGCTCCTGATGTACCCGCCTTCTTTGAACAGCTGGATGTAAACGCCGCGCATTTCGGGCAGCTGTTGAAAAACGCTGCAGATAAAGGCGAGCGCCTCAAGTTCGTGGCCCGCTATCATCAGGGGAAAGCTTCAGTTGGGTTACAGTCGGTAGGCCCCGCCCACCCGTTTTACCAGCTGGAAGGGAAAGACAATATCGTGCTCTTTACCACCCACCGTTATGCCGCACAGCCGCTGATCGTGAAGGGCGCCGGCGCCGGGGCAGACGTAACTGCATCCGGCATATTTGCAGACATTATCAGAACCGTACGTTAAACAAAAGATATGAACCAGGAAAACAAGCCATCCGTAACAGTATTTGCCCCGGCCACCGTAGCCAACGTAGCCTGCGGGTTCGACGTGATCGGGCTGGCGCTGGAAAGCACCGGCGATGAAATGGACATCCGGCTGTCTGACACACCCGGTGTGCGCATCACTTCCATCGAAGGCGCCAAACTGCCGCTGGAAGCATCGCAGAACGTGGCGGGTGTAGCCCTGCAGGCGTTACTGGCAGAATACGGAAAGCCGGAAACAGGTATGGAGATCGCAATCCGCAAGAACATACATCCCGGCAGCGGTATTGGCTCCAGCGCAGCCAGCGCGGCAGGCGCAGTGGTGGGAGGCAATATGCTTCTCAACAACCACTTCTCTTCCGACGCCCTCATCCGCTTTGCGATGGAAGGCGAGCGCCTGGCCTGCGGCACACCGCATGCCGACAACGTGGCCCCGGCCATCCTTGGCGGCTTCACGCTCGTACGCAGCTACCAGCCGCTGGATGTGATTGCCCTGCACACGCCGGCAGACCTCTGGGTAACCGTGATCCACCCGCAGATAGAAGTACGTACGGCAGATGCCCGTGAGATACTGAAGCAGCAGGTAATGCTGAAAGATGCCATTCGGCAGTGGGGCAACGTAGGCGCCCTTGTAGCCGGGCTGTACCGCGAAGACTACGACCTTATTGCCCGTGCGCTGGAAGATGTGATCGTGGAACCCATCCGCTCCATCCTCATACCAGCGTTTCACGACCTGAAGCTGCGCTGCCGCGAAGCAGGCGCTCTGGGTGGCGGCATTTCCGGCAGCGGTCCTTCCGTTTTCATGCTCAGCAAAGGCGAAGCCAACGCCCGCACCGTGGCGGCCATGATGGAAACCATCTATGCCCCGCTCGGCGTCGACTACCACATACACGTATCCCGCATCAGTTCCACCGGTGTAAAAGCCATTAAATCGCCCCAACATGCAATACTATAGTCTACAGAACAACCAGCACCGCGTATCTTTCCGGGAAGCCGTTATCCGCGGCCTGGCACCCGACAAGGGGCTTTATTTCCCTGTGGAAATCCCGAAGCTGGAAAAGGATTTTATCGAAAGGCTCGATGAATACGATCCGCAATACATCGCCCGCAAAGTGATACAGCCCTTCGTGGGCAACGATATACCCGTACAGGCGCTTACCCAGATCATCCGGGAAACACTCACCTTCCCCTTCCCCCTCCGTGAAGTGGAAGAGCAGGTGTATGCGCTGGAACTTTTCCATGGCCCCACCCTTGCTTTTAAAGACGTGGGTGCACGGTTCATGGCGGGCTGCCTGGGATATTTCCGGAAAGATGAAGAGAAGCCCGTTACCGTATTAGTAGCCACCTCCGGCGATACCGGCGGTGCTGTAGCCAGCGGATTCTACGATGTGCCCGGTGTGGAAGTAGTGATCCTCTACCCTTCCGGTAAAGTGAGCGACCTCCAGGAGAAGCAACTCACTACCCTCGGCCGCAACATCCGCGCACTGGAAATAAAAGGTACGTTCGACGATTGCCAGCGCCTTGTGAAAATGGCTTTCCTCGATGAAGAGCTGCAGGCACGCCGCCCCCTCACTTCCGCCAACTCCATCAACGTAGCCCGCTGGCTGCCGCAGATGTTTTATTACTTCATGGCATGCCGTAAAGTGAAGCAGTGGAAAAAAGATGTTGTGATATCAGTCCCCAGCGGCAACTTCGGTAACATCTGCGCAGGTATGATGGCTGCCGCCATGGGCCTGCCCATCCAGCACTTCATCGCTTCCACCAATGTGAACGATACAGTTCCCCGCTTTATGGAAAACGGCAGGTACGAACCACAGCCTGCAGTGGCAACACTTTCCAATGCGATGGATGTGGCAGACCCCAGCAATTTTGTGCGTATCCAGCAGCTCTTTGCGCAGAACGACCGTGCGCTGAAAGCGAGTCTTTCCGCATACCGCTTCACCGATGCCCAAACCGTGGCAGCCATGGAAGATGTGTATGCACGCCGCCGTTACCTGATGGACCCTCATGGGGCAGTAGGTTATCTTGGGCTGAAGGAATACATGAAGAAACATCCGGAATACACCGGCATCTTCCTGGAAACCGCGCACCCTGTTAAGTTCGCCAATACCATGCCCGCCAGTTTGCGCGACGCGATCGATGCACCGGAGCGGGTGATGATACTGGACGGACTGCAGAAAGAAGCGGTGCTGATGGAAGCCGATTATGGTAAAATGCGCGACTGGCTGCTGCAAACAGCCGGTAATCATACCCCTGTGGCAGAGCATGTGAAATAGGAAGGTTTTATGTATGTTTGGGCGATGAACACCCGCCTTTTATACTGGGCGCTGCCGGTGCTGCTGTGTGCCTGCGGCCAGTCTGCCGAAACCCGTCAGCAGTCACCGGCGCCCGAAGCCGATTCCCTTGCCTTTGCCATTCAGAATATGCGGACCGACCTGGCCATACAACCCGGAAACACCGAGCTGCGTACCTGGCTCGCTAATGCGCTGATCGAACACAAAGAATACGCTGCGGCCGACAGCCAGGCCGCCATCCTCGCAGGCATGCCGGGCCAGATACCGCAGGCCCATTACATCCGCGGACTGCTGGCCCTGCGGCAGGGTGATACTCTCAAAACCATAGAGCACCTTACTGCAGCGATTCAGATGCGGAAGGATTCCAGCGAATACGAAGCCGTAATGATCACGGGCGACATCTTCGCCGCACGCAATAAGCATCAGGAAGCAGCGGGCTATTACAGTCTTGCCGCACGGATAGATTCCCTTTCCGCAGAAGCCGCTTACCTTGCCGGCGAAAGCCTTGACAGGGAAAAGAACCCGGCTGCAGCAAGGAAACAGTACCAGGAAGCTATCCGCCGCGATCCTGCCTATGCCCCCGCCTACCTCGGGCTGGGCAACCAGCTGGCCAATGCAGGCAACTGGCGCGAGGCCATGGTATCTTACAACATGGCAGCCAAAGCAGACCCTACCAGTGCAGATGCCTTTTACCGCAGGGGTAAAGCCCTGCTGCAGCTCGGGAATAAAGATGCCGGGCTGGACGATCTCACCAAAGCACTATCCTTCCGGAAAAACTTCCCTGAAGCGCAGCATTTGCTCGATTCCGCTAAAAAAATGTAGTATTGTACCCGTTGAAAACTCGTAACGCATTGGAAAAGAAAATACCGCTTATTGCTCCCAGCCTGCTTGCCGCCAATTTCCTGGAAATCGGAAAAGATGTGGAAATGATCAATGCCAGCCATGCCGACTGGCTGCACCTCGATGTGATGGATGGCCGCTTTGTGCCCAACATCAGCTTCGGGCTGCCGGTGATCTCGGCTGTTACAAAAGTATCTAAGAAAGTGAATGACGTGCACCTCATGATCGAGGAGCCGGAGAAATATGCTGAAGCTTTCGCTAAAGCGGGAGCAGATTACCTGACCGTTCATATCGAAGCCTGCCGCCACCTGCACCGTAACATCCAGCAGATCAAAGGACTGGGCATGAAAGCCGGAGTGGCCCTCAACCCTCATACCCCGGTAAGTGAACTGGAAAATATCATTGCTGACGTAGACCTCGTGCTCATCATGAGTGTGAACCCCGGTTTTGGCGGGCAGCATTTCATTGAACAGACTTACATCAAACTAAGACAGGTGCGTGAAATGATCCGCAGAACAGGATCGTCTGCACTGATTGAGGTAGATGGGGGCATCACTACACAAAACGCCGCGCTGGTGGTAGAAGCCGGTGCCGATGTGCTGGTAGCTGGCAATACCGTTTTCTCTTCTCCCGACCCGGCAGCAACTATCCGCGAGCTGCGGCAGCCGGTTACGGTAATAATGCCATAATAATATCGTTGGTAAGCGGTTTGGTCAGGTATCCTGACACAAAATCGAACTGATCTACCCGCTGGCGGTCTCTTTCGTCGATGGAAGAGGTAAGCACGTATATCCGAACGGGTTTGGAGAGCTGGTACCGCAGTTCCGCAAATACTTCCAGGAATTCCCATCCGTCCATTACAGGCATATTGAGATCCAGCAGGATGAGGTCCGGCAGGCCGGATGGATCTGCGGCATTTAGCCGGATGTGATCGAGCACATCCTGGGCATCTGAGAATTTGGAGACTTTATCAGCGATCCTCAGTCGTTCCAGCATAATCTCCGTGATCTGCTGGTGAATGGGGTCATCGTCTACTATAAAGATCGATTGTAGCGGCTTCATAGATTAGCTATTCGGGCCTGAAGGTAATAATAAATTTCGTTCCTGCGCCCAGCTGGCTTTCTGCGTGTATGCTTCCTCCCATCGCTTCTATCTGGGTTTTGGTGATAAACAAACCTATTCCCTTGGCATCCTTGTTTTTATGAAATGTTTTTCGGAATCCGAACAGTTTTGCGCCATACCGCTCCATGTCTATTCCCATGCCATTATCTTCGGCGGTAAGCATAATTCCCCCGTCTACCGCCCGGCTTTGGAGATGGAGGCTCGGCCGGCGGTCGTGCGAGCGGTATTTGATGGCGTTCGTCAGCAGGTTCTGCAGGATGCTGTCGAGGTAAATACGCGGGTAATCGATATGCGGCGCCTCCCCAAAATCGGCCGTGAGCCGGATGCCGCTCGTTTCCATATCTACCAGTAAGATATCCTTCACTTTCTGCAGGCGGTCGGCGAAAGCCAGCGTTTCCCTTTCCACGTTCAGATCTTTCCGGATCTGCACGATCTCGATGAGGTCGTTGAGCGTTTCATCGATATTGCGGATCACTTCCTGGAACATGCCCTTGTACATCTCCTGCTCCTGCTCGTTATCCGACTCATTCATGATCTGCATGAGCGCCTTCAGGTTAGCGATAGGCGCGCGGAGGTTGTGGGAGGTGATATGCGCGAAATCTTCCAGCTGCTTGTTCTGGTTAACGAGGAATTTATTGAGCGACGACAGCTGATCGTTGGCCTTCCGCAGCTCGCGCTGCATCTTTTTGCTGTCGGTAATATTGCGTGTAAAGATAGAAATGCTGCCGTCTTGCATGGGCGCCAGCAGGAACTCGTACCATTTGTCCAGCTGCGGGAGGAAGTTGGAGAACGATACCGGCGCCTGCGCATCAATGCACTGGCGCACACGTGCATGGAAAGTGGAGCCAACCAGCGAGGGGAAAACTTCAAATATGTTGCGCCCGATTACTTTGCCATGATCCACAATTTCCTGCGCTTTGCGGTTGATGAAATTCACCTTGCCGTCTTTATCCATCACGGCATATCCCATATCAATGGTGTCAAAGAAGAGGCGCATGAGTTCCGCGTTGCGGGTGAGCTGGTTGCGGATACGGAACTGTTCCGTAACATCCTGAATCACGCCATAGATACGCACGATGCGGCCGTTCCGGTATTCAGGCTTGCCGATGATGCGGGCCTGAAGGGTATTGTTGCGCGCCGTCTGAATGGTTACCTGCAGGTCAAAAGCTTTGCCCCTGTTCATGCAGGCTGTCATGGCCTGCTCTACCCTGCCGCGCGATTCCTCTTCGAGGAAGGAAAGCGACTTTTCCAGCGACATGGTAGCATAGGGCGGCAGTTCGTGAATCTTGTAGGTTTGGCCGCTCCACCGCAGGTGCCGCGAAGCCATGTCCAGTTCCCAGCCACCGATCTTACCTATTTCCCCGGTTTGTACGAGGGATTCCTGGTTCTTGGTGTTCTCCAGCTCCTGGCGTTTCTTTTCCGTGATATCGTTTACCAGGGCTACCACGATCTGGTCTTTATCTACCGGGTCTTCTACCGGGAACATGGTAAGGTCGAGGAAGATCTCCCGGTCGATTTTACCGGCGCCGGTATGAACCTGGAACTCCAGTTTCTTTTCGAGCCGGAGCATCTTGCCCCTTTGCAGTACTTCGAGGAACAGCTGGTCGAGTTCAAAGAGCCGGGCGAAGGGGTCCTGGATGAGGTTACTGTCTGGCTGCTCTTCGAGGCCGGTGCTGGCGAAGAGTTTCCGCTGGGTTTGATTGACGCGGCGGATGAAACCGAAGTGATCGAACTGGATATAGCCAACCGGCAGGTTTTCGACGATGGTATGGAGAAGGCGCTCGCTTTTTTCGAGGCTGAGCACCGCCAGTTTCTTTTCAGTGATTTCGCTGAGGATGATGAACAGGCATTCGATATCGCCCTGAAGGTCGAGCACGGGGAAGCCGGTGACTTCGTAATACATGGGCTGGATGCGTGTTACGTTATCGTCCTGTACCTCCGTGTATTTCAGGAGCATTTCACGCTTCACGGGCTCCTTGTGCTGTTTCACTTCATCAAGCAGGGCGGTGAGGCCGTTGCGGCGATTGAAGGGGTCGTCGAACACATTATAGGGACCGGTATTGGAGGCATGATCATCCCCGAGGATGCTTTTCTGTGCCTCGTTCATGTTACGGTGCCAGCCTTCGGGCGTGAATTCCTGGAGGCCTACGGGGAGGTTTTCGAGGACGGAACGGAAAAACCGTTCATTTTCACGCACTTCTGTTTCGGCCTGTACGTTACGGATAACCATCATTACCTGGAACACCTCTTTCTGTTCATTATAAAGGGGGCTGCAGGAGATCTGGTAGCGGAGGGGCGGCTGGCCGTAGGAAAGCTCAAAAGCTACGCGGTGACCGCTGAGGGCGGCCTGCCAGTGGGACATAGACTGCATGGCCAGGTTGGGATGAAGGTCTGCCAGCTGGCGCAGGCTGTCTCCCGCCTTGAGGGCATAGCCCAGGTGGCGGCAGCTTTCTTCGGAGAAAGCGCTGTTTACCGTAACGAGGTTCAACTGGGTGTCGAACACGGCTACGGGATCAGGAAGAGCTTCGATTACCTGTGTCAGCAAGGGATGGTTCATGCAGCGGGACTGTTACGCATAGGCTAGTTGATCCGCCAAATGTAGTTAATATATTACACAAATTTCCGCTATCAGGGTGGTAAAAACGGGGGATAAAGTGTTATAAAAAATTTCACACGTGATGAATGTCTTGGATTGCCTCGTTTATAATATCTTTGGCGCAGGAAACATTAGTTCCTTTTTTACGTTAACTTATAGCAGATTAATACTCAAACACCGAGATGAAAGTTTTAATTATCATGGGGTCGGAAAGCGACAAACCCGTAATGCAGGAATCCCAGAACTATTTACAGTTCTTTGGCATTGAAAGCGAAATGATGGTGGCATCGGCTCACCGCAATCCTGACAAGGTTCGCGAAATCGTTGTTAACGCGCAGCCTCAGGGCTACGGCGTGATTATTGCTGCTGCTGGTATGGCTGCGGCATTGCCCGGCGTAGTATCGGCCTATACCTCCCTCCCTGTTCTGGGTGTTCCCCTGGACGGTGGTTTACCCGGTGGTATTGACGCGCTTTATTCTATTGTACAGATGCCTGCAGGCCTGCCTGTTGGTACCCTGGCGGTTGGTAAAGCGGGTGCACGTAACGCAGCAGTACTGGCTGCGCGCATCATTGCCCTCAGCAACAAGCAAATCGCAGAACGCGTAGAAGCGTTCAAACAGAACGGATACCGGATCTGATCCAGTCTCTGATAAGATACGGCGGGCGAAGACCGCCCGCCGTTTTCTCCCGGCGCACTGTTCAGATTCCGAAACTATGGACAAGATTAAATTGAACCGCACTTGACAGAATCCATCATTAACCTGGACAGCGTAAATCCTATCGAGTTTTTCGGCGTCAACAACGGAAAGCTGGACTTACTGAAGAAAAAGTTCCCTTTACTGAAGATCCTCAGCCGGGGCACGCAACTGAAAATCTCGGGCGCGCCCGAAGAAGTAGCGACAGCACGCGAAAAGATCAGTCAGATCGTTAGTTACCTCGAGAAGAACGGGGACCTCAGCGAAAACTATTTTGAGCAGATCCTGGGAGAGGAAGAAGGCTCAGGAATAGATCACTTCAAGGACCGCAACCCCAACGAAGTACTTGTTTTTGGCCCCAACGGCCGTACAGTACGTGCCAAAACGGCCAATCAGAAGAAAATGGTGACCCTGGCCGACAAGAACGACATCGTTTTTGCCATTGGCCCCGCCGGTACCGGTAAAACCTATACCGCTGTTGCCCTTGCCGTCCGCGCTCTCAAAAACAAGGCAGTACGTAAGATCATCCTCACACGCCCCGCAGTGGAAGCCGGTGAAAGCCTCGGATTCCTGCCGGGCGACCTGAAGGAAAAGATTGACCCTTACCTCCGCCCCCTGTACGATGCCCTGGATGATATGATCCCGGCAGACAAGCTCAATTACTTCATGACCAACCGCATTATTGAGATTGCCCCGCTGGCGTATATGCGCGGCCGCACGCTCGACAATGCCTTCATCCTGCTCGACGAGGCCCAGAACTCGACGGATCTGCAGATGAAGATGTTCCTGACACGTATCGGCTCATCGGCTAAGGCGATTATTACCGGCGACTTAACGCAGGTAGACCTTCCCAAGAACCAGAAAAGCGGACTGGGCAAAGCGGCCCGCATCCTCCGGAACATCGATGGTATCGGGTACCTGGAGCTGGATGAGGAAGATGTGGTACGCCACCGCCTCGTTAAAGCCATCATCAGGGCTTACGACGCTTCCGCAGCGCAGGAAGAAGAACGCGAAAAGGAAAGGGAAAACAACCGGGAACATCATCACAAAGACCATAAGGACCACAAACAGAAGGATCACAATTAACACGGCCTTAACAGCCATTGTTGTAAGTTGTGCAATTGGAGGATTCCTTCTACTTTTGCGGTAAGACATTATAACACTAACCTATCAACCACATGAGCTATTACAGGCGATTTATATACCTTATGTGCGTTTCGGGCCTTGCGCTGAGCAGCTGCAAGAAAAAACCCGAGCCGCAGGAGGTTGCCTTGGAGTTTATGCACGCTATCCAGGAATCGAACTTCGAACGTGCCAAAGAATACGCCACGAAAGAGTCCCAACAGGTGATCCTGCTCTATTCCATTTTCGACGGCAAACGCAATGAAAATGAGAAAGAAAAGATCAAAAACGCCAAACTGGAAGTGATCAATCAGAAAGAAGACGGCGACAAAGCGACCGTTACCATTCTGAACTCCTCCGTCAGCTCCCAGGAAACGCTCCAGCTCGTGAAGGAAGGCGGACAGTGGAAGATCTCCCTGACCCTCGAAAGCATCCTGCCAACCTCCGTTCCCCCCGGAACGATGGACATGAATGGTATGCCCCCCGTAGTTCCGGGACCACTGGATACTGCCGCCATGAAATGATTTCAGGTATTTTTTTATAGCTATTCCCGGTTTGTTCATTAATTTTGCGCACTGAACAAACCGGGAATTTCTTGTCTGACCGGGTTGACCTTCAACCCGTTCTTCATTTTAACCCGGACAGTAAACGTGATTGATATAATATTTTTTTAAAGCAAGATTGAATGACGACAACGAATCCATGGCATAGTGTAAGCCCCGGCGACAATGCTCCCCACGTGGTAACCGGCATTATCGAGATCCCCAAAGGCTCACGTGCCAAGTATGAACTCGACAAAGAAAGCGGCCTCCTGAAACTCGACCGTGTGCTGTACTCCTCCGTATACTACCCAGCCAACTACGGTTTCATCCCGAAAACATACTGCGACGATAATGACCCGCTCGACATCCTCATCCTTTCCCAGATCGAAGTAGTACCCATGTGTATCATGGATGCCAAAGTGATCGGTGTTATGCAGATGATCGACGGTGGTGAGGCAGATGACAAGATCATTGCCGTGGCGGCGCACGATATGAGCGTAGCACACATCAACGACATCTCCGAGCTGCCCCCGCACCTCCTGAGCGAGATCCGTCACTTCTTCGAAGAATACAAAACCCTGGAAAAGAAATCCGTGAAAGTGGAAGAATTCGGAAACAAGGCTAAAGCGGAAGAAATCATCCGTGAAGCATTTGAGCTGTATAACACTACTTTTACCCAGCAATAATTTCCTGCGGAAAAATATATAAGCCCGTTCCGGTTATACCGGTACGGGCTTTCCTTATCTAAGTAACTGTAAATCAACCTACACCCATACCCCCATATCCCCCAGCTGTTGCTAAAACCATCAGTTCTGTATCATATACTGCCTCCTGCTACAAGAATTCTACGCTATTGCTACGCCAATAGTGTTTTAGTACAGTTAGCGTATGGTTACAGTACAGTTAGTGTACAGATAACGTATAGTTACAGCGCGATTGCAGCGCAGTTACAGCGCGATTGCAGCGCGATTGCAGCGCGATTGCAGCGCGATTACAGCGCGATTACAGCGCGATTACAGCGCGATTAGCGTAAGTTTAGCCCGCAATTAGGTTACGCTCCGGGAGCTTTTACCCCCCAACTTCCTGCAATATGCATGAAGTCTTTATCCGAAGAATCTTTAAAGTACAGCCCCGACAGGCTGATACATGAACCCATTAAACAAGCCTATTATATTGATAATTAGCCAATTACACAACATCCAACCTGCTTTTTTGTTATATCAGCAGGTGGACAAGGCAAATAAAACGGCAATTAAAGTTAAAACTGCTGTAGTATCAACAGACATACCTGCCCTACCTTGTACGCTTCATCCGGATCAACTATTCCGCGTAAACATATTGAAATGCAAAAAAGACGTTTTATCAGCCAGCTGTTTTTTTGCCTGGCAGTATTAACAGGCGCCACCGCATTCCCGGCGCGGGCCCAGGTAAGTTTTAAAACGAAGCAATGGAGCCTCCAGCTGGACGGTACCGGTAAGGTAACCAGCATGAAAAGCCTGGCGCTGCAAAAGGAATATCTGGTGGCAGACCAGGCCACTCCATTGATGAGCGTCAAAAAGGATGGTACCATCCACGCTCCGCAAACCTGCATATGGAATGCGAAGCAATCGGAGCTGAAACTGGCTTATCCGCAGGCAGGTTTTGAAGCTACCGTAAAAGTGCAGCGCAACGATCAATACCTGCGTTTCGAGCTTACGCAACTGACAAATGCCGACAAAGCGGAACTCGTACTCTGGGGCCCCTATCCTACCAGCATAGCCGATACCGTAGGGGAAATAGTTGGTGTGGTGCGTAACAGGGAATTCGCCATTGGCATTCAGGCGCTGAATATTAAAACACTGGGCGGCTACCCCAATGCGGAAAGCGATATAGAACCATCTTACGACATTTTTACCAGTGGCAACAAAGTGGATGTGAAGGAAGAAGATATGCAAAGCCAGTTGTTCAGGGGTGATGTGGCCCGTCCTACCCCCTTTGGTTCAGTTTTACAGGCGTATTGCCGTAACCGGGGGAAAGACAGGGTGATTGAGAACTGGGCGCATACCGCTTACCTGGCACCTGCATTCAATGACGGAGGGGTGGTTGGCAGTAAGATCGCACTATTTGGTGTTCCCAATGCGGATGTGCTGCCTGTCATCGCGCAGATAGAACTGAAAGAAGGACTGCCTCACCCGATGCTCGACGGTGTTTGGGGGAAACAAGCCCGCCATGCATCAGAATCGTACCTGATTATGGACTTCGGTACCAAAAACCTCGCGGATGCTATTGCGGTCACCAAGCAGGCAGGCCTCCGCTACCTCTATCATGGCGATCCGTTCGTGGAATGGGGCAGCTTTAAACTGCGCGCCTCCGAGTTCCCGGAAAACTGGGCCAGTATGCGCCAATGTGTTGATGCTGCAAAAGCGAAAGGTGTTCGCCTTGGTGTACATACCCTGTCTAACTTCATCACCACTAACGATCCTTATGTAACGCCGGTACCTGATGCACGGCTGGCGAAAGTCGGCTATTCCCGCCTCAGTTCCGCTGTTAGCGCTGAGGAAAAGGAAATCGCGATTGCTGATCCCCTTTTCTTCAACCAGTTCGAAAACAATACACTGAAGGCCGTGATGATAGGGAATGAAATAATCCGGTACGGCAAGGTTTCCGGAGCAGCGCCCTGGAAACTGCTCGAATGCCAGCGGGGGGCTTTCGGCACTAAAGCGGCCGCACATGCACAGAACGATACCATCGGTAAACTGATGGATCATGGATACAAAGTATTCCTTACCGATTATGCGTTGCAGGAAGAAATGGCTACCACCATTGCCCGCCTGTTCAACGAAACCGGCCTCATGCAGATTTCTTTCGATGGCCTGGAAGGCTGCCACTCTACCGGTATGGGACAATATGCCCGCCAGCTGTTTGCCCAAACCTGGTACAACAAACTTTCACCAGAACTTAAAGGTAAAGTGATCAATGATGCCAGTACACCCGGCCACTTCTTCTGGCATACATATACACGCATGAACTGGGGAGAGCCCTGGTATGCCGGATTCCGTGAAAGCCAGCTGCAGTTACGCCTCAAAAACCAGCAGTTCTATGTTCGCAACCTGATGCCTTCCATGCTGGGCTGGTTCAGCCTCCGTCCGGAAACTACGACGGAAGACATTGAGTGGATGCTGGCCATGGGCGCAGGGTACAATGCCGGCTTCGGTCTTTCCACCAGCCTGGAAACGTTGCAGAAACACGGTAAGAAAGATGAGGTGCTGGCACTGATCAAAACCTGGGAGCAGGCACGTATGCAAAACATCTTCAATGATGAGCAGAAAGCGCAGATGCGCAGTCTAAAGCATGAGTTTCACCTCGAACAAACTACAAACAATGAATACCGTTTAACACCGGTATACAATGCCTATTTCAAACACACCCAGCAATTGAAACAGCCCGGAGAACCCGTGTTCTCCTCATTTAAGTATAATAACCAGGCAGAGACCCAGCCGGTATCCTTTATGATCACGCTTGCAGCCACTAAAGAATCTGACCCGGATGTAACCTTCGACCAGATATCCATTGGTATCAACAGCCAGGATGCGCTGGTGCTGCCGGTAAGTTTAAAAAGGAATCAGTTCCTGAAATGTGATGGCAAAACGGTTCAGCTGTTCAACCGCCAATGGCAGTTGCTGCAAACCATCGAGTTGAGCAAACCATTACCCGTGTTAGCCAAAGGTGCTAATGAAATTGTATTCGACGGGAAATATTCCGGTGAGAACGGTGCCGATGTGAAACTGGAGATCCGTACCAGCGGACAGCCGGAGCAGATCCGCGCAAGGCGTTAACAGGCTACTCTCTTATATACAGTAAGCCCCCTGCACTGACTGCACGGGGGCTTTTTATTTAACATTGCTGAATATCAGGCAAATAAACGTTTGATGATCCTCAGCTGATGGGTGCGCTCGCCTGTATCAGCATTAACTATACCCTGATTATCCACCGGATCGATGCGCACTTTTCCGGATGCGTGGATGATCTGCTGATCGTTAAGCAGGATGCCTACGTGGGTAATTCGCCCTTCCGGGTTATCGAAGAAAGCGAGATCGCCGGGGAGTACTTCCTGCAGGAGGTTTACTGTTTCGCCCTGGCCTGCCTGCTGGTATGCATCTCTAAACAACGGTATGCCGAGAATTTTATACACGGTTTGGGTAAAGCCGGAACAGTCTGTTCCGAATACCGTTTTCCCACCCCATAAATAGGCTGTATTGAGATATTCCATGGCTATGCCCTCCCAGGCGTTCCGGGGCGCAGGAACTACCTTAAACGGGCTAATACCCTCGTTGCCGGCCACGGAAACTTTTCCCCATGTTCCTTCCCCCATTTTCAATAAACTGCCGTAAGGCACCCGTACTGGCCTGCCGTTAAGCTGCAGTGTGGCCTGCCAGCCGGTAACCACATGAGTGGCCGCGGAATCGTATAACGACTGTGGAATTGTTTCGAGGTGGGATTGGGTAACCCAGCCTTCATAACCATCGTACTGCATTTTCACTTTCACCCATCCGTCTGCCGTAATGCTCTCTGTTTCAAGACATTCCCCGAACACGGCCTGGGAAATCATTTCGCTGCGGTGAGATGGCTCTGCCCGGAGGGGCATTACGGGCACAATTGTAATGGCTAATGGCATGTTAATTGTTTAAATAATATGTAGGCCCGATGAACTTTTGAGCCGGATTTACGTAAATATAGTATAAGAATATATGCATCTTCAGTTAAATAACCTCAGTGATAAGGAACTGCTTCTCCGGTTCCGGAAATTCCGGGAGAGGGAAGCCGCAGGGGTGCTATTAGAACGTTATAGTCACCTCCTGGTGGCGGTTTGTTTGCCCGGGCTTGATGCCCAGCATCCTGCAGATACCGTTTTCCCTGACCTTACCGTGCGCCTGTATAACCAAATGCAGGGTGCTACCGGTAAAATGAATGATACCATACATGGAACAGTTCAGCAGTATTTTGGCAAAATCCGCAAGGGCAGCGGCCCCCAGCCGGCTGTGCGCGAACTGGAATACCGGATCGAGCAGGCAGGCAGCAATCCCATCGAGAAAACCGCCCTTGCGGTACGGCTCGAAAATGCTTTGGGAAGGCTTATCCCGGAAGATTCGGAGTTGCTGAACGAATTCTATCTGGAACATATTACACTGCGGGAAATAGCCCGCAGGCGGAACACTGCTCCCGCCCAGATCAGGGAGCGGCTCAGAGGCATCCGTCAGATGGTTGCCGGTTTTATGAAAGAGGCGGCATATGAATAGTAATTCTTCAAGACAGGAAAGGATCATCCGGATCTTTACCCCCGTTCGATGTCTGAACAGGGATCAGATGCGCCGTTACCATCTCGGCCAGATGACCGAAGTGGAACAGCACCTGGTAGAACATCACCTCATCGATTGCGACCTTTGCAACGATGCCCTCACCACACTGGAAAACACGGCCAACATTGAATCGTACCAGCAGCTGAGCCAGCAGCTCAGCCAATACATCCTGCGGGAATATGCAGCCGGTACACAGCCTGCGGTACGCCTGCAGAAGCTGCAGCAGCCCATGCATCACAAAACCTCGCGCAGCTTTGCCGACAGCGCGCAGTCTTACTTCTGGACCATCGTGTTTCTCGCCATCGGCGGAGGCAGTGTTTTTGCATTGCAGCAGCACCTGAAACACAGACCACCACTCTCTACACTTCCTATGCGTACTGCAGATGCGCTGGTATTGCCCGCTCCCAAAGGGGCAGCGCTGGGCGATTATCAGATTACCGCACAGGAAACACCTCAACAACAGCAACAGCAGCCCCTCGTAATGCAAACGAAGTACAGTACCCGCGATACTTCCCGCGCAACAATACCCGTTGCATTAAAAACCGATACCGCACAGAAGAAGAAGCCCGTGAAAGACAGTGCCCTGCCCAAAGTGCAGCCTGCCGACACCAATGCGCGTAAACAAATTGTACAGGCTCCTGCCCCGCCACCTGCAGCCGAAACACCCAAAGAACCACAGAAAGAAGCGCCGAAAGAAAAAGCTCCCGAGGTTACGCGTGCTGCCAGTGAAGAAAAAGAAAATGATGCACCCGCGAAGACTGAACCTGCAAAACCTGCTAACGGCGACGACTATCTGTTCCGCAGTGCCATGCAATACCAGCAGCAGGGAGATTACGGTGAGGCCATCAACCAGTTCCGCAAACTGTCTGACAAGGGCAAGTATTCAGAGCGTGCCCGCTACCAGATGGCCATCTGCTACCGTGCAAAAGGCCAGAAAGGCAAAGCCCGCAGGCTGCTGCGCGAGCTGGCCAATTCCGAAAGCACCCTGAAATCACAGGCGCAAACGGAACTCAACAACATGAATTGATGTTCCTTTCTTGAAACTTTTATGGAATTTGTTTACCTATGCATCTCATTTGAGAACGCTATTGTAAAAACGTGCATCTATCCTCCGACCAATATCAAAACCTGAGTGATCAGGAACTGCTCATCCGGTATAAAGCCGACGGCAACACCGAGTGGATCGGCGTCCTGTTCGACAGGTACGCCCTGCTGCTCCTGGGCCTTTGCATGAAGTATCTCAAGAATGAAGAAGATGCGCGCGACAGTGTGCAGCAGATATTCCTGAAAGTACTTTCTGAAGTACACCGGCATGAAGTGATCTACTTCAAGGCCTGGATTTACCAGGTAGCCAAAAACCACTGCCTGATGCAGTTACGGCATAAGAAAGATCTGGAGTTGAAAGAAGACCAGGTGCCGGGTGTGGCGCAGCAGGAAGATCTGAACCATAAACCCCATCTGCAAAAAGATCAGATGCTGGATAATATGGAACGGGCATTGGGAGAACTGAACAGTGAACAGGCTACCACCGTCCGTATGTTTTACCTTGAGAAGAAAAGCTACCAGGAAATATCCGACATAACCGGGTTTAACTCCGGACAGGTAAAAAGCTACATCCAGAACGGAAAACGCAACCTTAAAATATTATTGGAAAAGTACAGTAAAAATATGCGTTAACTTGCATTGCAGGTAACGCTACCCAACAGATATGAACGATCATTTTGCCGACATATTCACCGAAACTGCCTGTCCCTCACAGGACAAGCTGATGGCTTACGTCAAAGGTGAACTGGGCGCCAGTGAAAGGCACGAAGTAGAAATGCATATGCAGGACTGCGAGATGTGTGCTGAAGCTGTGGAAGGATTGTCTGCCATTTCCCGGAAAGATCAGATCCCCGGATGGCTGCGGCAGGCTAAATGGAATGTATTACATACCCTCCGCCGGAAAAACCGCCGGAAGAAGAAGGAGAACTATTACCTCTACATTGTGATTGTATCCCTGGTCATCCTTTTTATGGCCATCGCACTTTGGTGGATCTACCATTTTGCCCGTCAGTAAAGCTTCCTGTCGGATTTATCCGCCCATTCCCGGAACACTTCCCTGGCCGATTCTTCAGGCATGGGGATGAAAGGGATCTTCTTATCGCCGTAAGGCAATTCCAGTTCGTGATAAATAAATGAATCGTCGAATTGTATGGCGGCAGCTTCCTCTTTTGTATTGGCGAAGAATACCCTTTGCGGGCGTGCCCAGTAGATAGCCCCGAAGCACATGGGGCAGGGTTCGCAGGAGGTAAATATCTCACAATCCGTGAGCTGGAAAGTGCCCAGGCGCTGGCAGGCATCGCGGATAGCCACTACTTCGGCATGTGCCGTAGGGTCGTTATGGGTGAGTACCTGGTTCCACCCTTCCCCCACCACTTCATCTCCCCTCACCACAATGGAGCCAAAGGGCCCGCCTTCTCCGCTTCGCATACCGCGGGCGGATAATTCCACCGCCATCGCCATGAACTTCTTTTCTCTTTCTCCGATCGGGTACATATGCCTGGTTTTATCCAAATGTACGGATTTCAGGACTTTATGCACGCCGCAACCGTACAGGGGAAGACGCAGAGCCTGCCCTGCGCCCTTCCTGTAGGCCTTTTAACCCCCATAATCCTGACTACACAATCTTCCTCCCCGGTTGTACAGGGAGCAATCGCTTGCCGCAGAACCAGCGGGTAGTTCGTTGTTTTGACGGGCACAAGATAACCACTATATTAGATTATAACTAATATTAATTTGTTAGTTTTACTAATGCGTATTAGGAGCAAAAAAAATCCCGGATGAGGATTCATCCGGGCCTTTACCTGTAACTGTATATCGTCGTATTAGAAATGACTTGTTAATTATTGCGGATCACTACCACATTGTCAAACACATCTACAAGAACGGGCTTCGATTTATCTATTTCTCCACCCAGGATTTTCTTGCTCAGCAGGTTTACAATCTCTTTCTGGATCAGGCGCTTCAGCGGCCTTGCACCAAACTGTGGATCATAACCCTGTTCTGCCAGGTAGTCAAGCGCATACTCAGAGAATTCCAATATCATGCCATTCTTCGCTACCAGCTCCTTCAATTGTTGTAATTGTATGTTAATAATTCCACGTACTTCGGAGCGCATGAGCGGCTGGAACATAATCACTTCATCCACACGGTTTAAGAACTCCGGACGGATGGTCTGTTTCAGCAGATTCATCACTTCATTCTTCGTCCTGTCTACCACTTCTTCCTTGTTCCCTTCGTTGATTTTCTCAAAGTTTTCCTGGATGATATGGCTGCCCATATTGCTGGTCATGATGATGATGGTGTTCTTGAAATTCACCACACGGCCTTTGTTGTCGGTGAGCCGTCCATCGTCGAGTACCTGGAGCAGGATATTGAATGTATCGGGGTGTGCTTTCTCGATCTCATCGAGCAGCACCACGCTGTAGGGTTTCCGGCGTACGGCTTCCGTGAGCTGGCCGCCTTCATCGTACCCTACATATCCCGGAGGCGCGCCTACGAGGCGGCTTACGGCGTGTTTCTCCTGGTATTCGGACATATCGATCCTGGTCATCATCCCTTCATCGTCGAACAGGTAATCGGCCAGTGCTTTGGCCAGCTCCGTTTTACCGACACCGGTAGTACCGAGGAAGATGAATGAGCCGATGGGCCTGCGGGGATCATTGAGCCCTGCGCGGCTGCGGCGGATAGCATCGGCTACGGCCACAATGGCTTCGTCCTGCCCTACCACGCGCTTATGCAGCTCATCTTCCAGCTGCAGCAGTTTATCCTTTTCGCTCTGCATCATTTTGGCTACGGGGATGCCGGTGGCTTTGGCCACGTTCTCGGCTATATCTTCCGCATCCACTTCTTCTTTCAGCAGGCGTTTATTATTGGAGGAGATATTGGCCAGCTCGGCGGTGAGGCCGGCTACCAGTTGCTCCTGTTCTTTTATTTTACCGTAACGGATCTCGGCTACTTTGCCGAAATCACCGTTGCGTTCTGCCTGTTCGGCTTCGAGCTTCAGATGTTCGATGGCGGCTTTGGCGTTCTGCACTTTATCTACCAGTTCTTTCTCCTGCTGCCATTTCGATTTGAAGGTGTTCCTTTCTTCTCCCAGCCGGGCTATTTCTGCGCCCAGTTCACGGAGTTTATCTTCGTCGTTTTCCCTTTTAATCGCTTCCCGCTCAATTTCGAGCTGGCGGATGCGGCGTTCCAGTTCATCCAGTTCTTCGGGCATGGAGTTCATTTCCAGCCGGAGCTTGGCGGCGCTTTCATCGATGAGGTCAATGGCCTTGTCGGGTAAAAAGCGGTCGGTAATATACCGGTGAGAAAGTTCCACGGCGGCGATGATCGCTTCGTCGCGGATCAGCACGTGGTGGTGGTTCTCGTAACGCTCTTTCAGTCCGCGGAGGATGGAAATGGCATCATCAGTAGAAGGTTCATCGATAAATACTTTCTGGAACCTGCGTTCGAGGGCTTTATCCTTTTCGAAATACTTCTGGTATTCGTTAAGGGTGGTGGCACCGATGGCGCGAAGCTCTCCTCTTGCCAGTGCAGGCTTGAGGATATTGGCGGCGTCCATGGCTCCTTCCATCGCACCCGCACCAATGAGGGTGTGGATCTCGTCAATGAAGAGGATGATATCGCCGTTAGAATCGGCAACTTCTTTCACCACGGCTTTGAGTCTTTCTTCGAACTCACCGCGGTATTTGGCGCCTGCCATGAGCGCACCCATATCGAGGGCGTAAATGATTTTGCTGTGCAGGTTATCGGGCACGTCTCCGTTAATAATACGGTGTGCGAGCCCTTCTGCGATAGCGGTTTTACCAACACCCGGTTCCCCTACGAGGATGGGGTTGTTTTTGGAACGGCGGCTGAGGATGTGCAGGGTCCTGCGGATTTCCTCATCGCGCCCGATCACGGGATCGAGCTTACCGGCGCGGGCCAGTTCGTTCAGGTTCTTGGCATATTTCTCGAGGGAGTTATAGGTGGCGTCGGCCGTCTGGCTGTTTACCGTACCTCCTTTGCGGAGTTCTGTAAGTGCGGCTTTAAGGCCTTTCTCGGTAAGTCCTGCATTCTTCAGGAGCTTGGCGGTATCGTCGCTGCCGCCGAGTAAACCCAGCAGCAGGTGCTCCACGCTTACAAATTCATCTTTGAACTCTTTAATGCTGGAGCCTGCACGAAGGATAGCGTTATTCGCATCCCGGCTCAGCACCTGCCCGCCTTCCCCGCTGCCGATAGTGGCGTATCCCTGGATCTGCTCATTGAGCTTACCATCGAGGAAACTTGTGTTCACATCGTTCTTCTTCAGCAGGTATTCTATACTGTTATCTTCGTCCTGCAGTAATGCTTTGAGGATATGGCCGGTTTCAATCGCCGAGTTACGGTGATTAAAAGCCAGCTGCTGTGCCTGTTGCAGCGTTTCCTGGGACTTGATGGTGAAATTATTCAGATTCATATATTGCTACTTTTACTCCTTTTAGGTTAACGATTGGATTTTTGATTTGTTCAGGTTGATCAAATCCCGAACCAAGGCATCATTATCCGTCAGGTTGACAGCCCCAACCTTCCTGAACTGCATTAATTTCAGTTTATATGTAAAATACCTGCTATTTTGTCTATTTATTTCATTTTGAAGGTCTTGCGTGGCTCGAAGTGTTAATGACCCGGTCGTAATGAACTGTGGAGTGAGTTAAGTGTTATAAATCAGTTACATCCGAAATCCATCATCACCAAAACACTCTTTTATGGCGTTTGACCTCATAGAGACCCTCAGAAATCTGTTCAACAATGATTTTGCCGGTAAAGCGGCTGCACAGCTGGGTGAAAGCGAAGCCGGCGTGCAAAAAGCCATGGGCGGCATTGTTCCCGCCATCCTAACCGGACTGCTTCAGAAAGCGGGATCGGGAGATGCGGGCGGACTGGTGAGTATGATCAAAGACGCGGCGGGTTCCTCCTTTACCCAGGTTTCCGACCTTGGCGGCGGGCTTCCCGCAGGCCTGTTGGCAAAAGGCTCCGACTATCTGCGGACCCTCTTCGGCAGTAATGCCCCCAGTATGGCGGGCGCAATTGCATCCTACGCGGGCATCCGTCCGCAATCGGCCGACACATTGCTGCAAACTGCTGCTCCTGCTTCGCTGGGAGTTATCGGTAAGCATGCTGAATCTGCCGGACTGGGTGCATCCGGCATCCTCGAACTGCTGAACAGCCAGAAAGATAAAATCCTTGCTGCCGTGCCTTCGGGCCTGGGCCTTGCCAGCCTGCTGGGCGTAGGCAGCCTGGGTGATATCGGCAACAAACTATCTGCCCTCACCGGCAACTTAAAAAGTGCAGCCCATACCGTTGGGCACCGTCCGGAAGAAGGTGCTCCCGGCGGTGGCAAATGGGTTACCTACCTCATTATCGCTATTGCGGCTACCCTCCTGCTATGGTGGCTACTGAGAGGATGTGGTGATAAAAAGGATACCATGGGCGTGACACAACAGGACAGCCTGGTAGTTACACAGGAAACCGTGCCTGCCGCACCCGCTGCCCCGGTTGCCCGCGAATCCATCAAAGTAACGTTGCCGGATGGCAAGGTACTCGATGCCTATAAAGGCGGTATCGAAGATAAGCTGGTGCAATTCCTGCAGGACCCGAATGCGGTGCCTGGGAAAGATGTATGGTTCGATTTCGATAACCTGAACTTCCACACAGGCTCTGCGCAGATCACGCAGGAAAGCCAGGCGCAGATCGATAACCTCGCTGCCATCCTCAACGCTTTCCCCAAAGCGAAGATTAAGATTGGAGGATATACCGACGCTACCGGCGATGCGAAGAAGAACCTGCAACTTTCGCAGGAACGCGCCACCTCAGTGGTAACAGCGCTATCTGCCGCCAACGTGAAGCCCGTACAGCTGCAGGGCGCCGAAGGGTATGGCAGCCAGTTTGCTAAAGCTGCTGCCGATGCGCCGGATGAAGAAAGGAAGCTCGACAGGCGTATATCCGTCAGCGTACGTGAAAAGTAAGTAATGCAAAAAGTACATACATGAGAAGGGCGCCCGTTTATGGGCGCCCTTTGCTTTTTATGATGCTTCCTTTTTGACCAGCACTACTCTGCTTCGGTCGGACTTGTACATTTGATTCAGGAAATCTTCCAGCGCCGGATACTCTGCTGCGGGGTACCTCCCCGCTTTCATCTCGACCTGCCGGATGTATCGGATCTTATTACCCTCTACCGTAACCTTCGCATAATACGAACCAAAGCGAGTGCTCAGCTTTACTTCGGGAAACATTGCTTCGGGCTGGTAGCCTGCAGGCACGGCAATCTCTACGGTATCGGCATCCCTGTAAGGCGTGCGGATATAAATATCAGACTTACGGGCCGATTCAGCCGTTAGCTTTCCCTGATGGCGGTTAAGGATGTTAGGGGTGATGAACAGCCGTTTGCCGGTTACAGAAGCGTAGTTAGGCACCGTCAGATCCAGCGACTCCTCAATTTCCGGAACGGGCCACGCATCGGGACGGGCTTTATAATCCAGCTGACGGATATCGAAACTGGGCAGGCTGAGGCGGCCTTTCACATACTCCAGCTGCTTTTCTTTACTGAGGTAACTCATCAGACTGTGGTAATCGTCCTGCTGCAGGCCGGTGTATTTTGTTTTACAGGCTACTTTCAGGTTACCTGCCTCATCGGCCTCAGCAACGATGTTGCGGAGCTGCAGGTTCTGGGCCGCGGTGTATATGGGCGTGCGTACCAGTTTGCCTCCGGTTTCGGTTACGAGCAATACGGGCCTGTCGTTCGTGAAACTGCCCAGGTAGCCTGCCGGAGCGGTTTGACTGGTGCATTCCAGCCACGTGGTATCTTTTATGCCGGGTACACAAAGGATGATGTGGTTGAATTGATCTACCGTAAAGTCTTCTATGAAATCATTAGCCCCTTCCCCCGCTTTCACGAGGGTGTAATGCGAGCGGATGCCGGCTTCGGCCAGCAGAGCTTTCATGTAGTTGGAAAGTGCTTTACAGTCGCCGTAACCTTTAGCGGCCACATAGGCTGCATCAAAAGGCTGCCAGCCGCCGATGCCCAGCTGAATACTGATGTACCGGGTATTTTGCTGCATATAGTTGTACAGCAGGCGGATCTTGTCTGCATCAGTGGTTGCACCGGCAATGGTTTTAGCTACTACGGCCTTAATATTATCGGGCAATACGCCCCGGCCTTCGTTGAGCACATTCTGGAACCGCGCAAAATCCTCCCAGGTGCTCATACTGCCATCGTACGCGGCAAATGAGAAGCGGCTGGGCGCGAGGTACACAACGGTGGTTTGTTCCCGCCACGGGCCTGTAAACTGCTCTTTTGTGAGTGCAGGGAGGTTCTTCACTTCCCAGGTCAGCACTTTGGATCCTTTCTCTGTACGTTTTGCAGGTTCGCCAATATAGCGGTACTGCCTGTAGCGCAGGTCGTAGTCTTCCGGAACGCTTACTTCGAGGCGGCTTTGCTCTACTGCATACTGGTAACCACCCTGTGGCACCCAGTTGGGCAGGCTGGCCGTAAAGCGATGCCGGTACTCCACTTCATAAGCCACAGTGTACGGATATACTTTGTGATAGAAATGATGCGTTTTGATGCGGTTATCATCCATGAGGTTATTATCGCTCACGGCGCTACCGTCGCGGATCTCACTCTGCTTCAGTTTACGGAGCTGATTGCCCTGTGAATCGTACAGCACCCCGCTGATGTCTTTTATCTCCCGGTATTTATCGTACCCTTCGCTGAGCCCGCCGAACTTATCGCCGTTCTCATTCAGGATGGTAACTACCACCCTGTGTACCATCCGTACATCGCGGGTATCCACGATCTTAACGGTCAGCACTTCTTCGCGCTGTACAGCGATGGCGTCTTTGAGCAGTCCGGCAGGGATAGCGCTCACGGGGTATTGCGGATCTGCCGCAAAAGTGTTCATGGTGGCCAGCAGGCCTGTTAATATGGTCAGTATCCGGATCATGCTTTTTTCTTCTTGATGACAAGCTGTTCTGCGTGTTTCTTTACCACTACGTCGAAGAACTCGCGGAGTGGCTGGTATTCTTCCGCATCGTAGAGGGCGCGGGTAAACTTCAGGCGTGAGCGCATCATGAGATCGTTCCCGTTCTGTTGCACGAGAAACTGGAAGATGCCTTCCCCGTCGTTAAACTTAACGATGGTGGATTTGGGAACCTCTTCAAATGTGCAGTCTTCGGGCAGTTTGAGCGTTAAGGTATAATTGTAATCCGTTACCGAAGGCATTTCGATCGGGTATGTACGGTCTGTTGACTTAAAGGGGTTGCTGCGCATAGATTCGGAGAACATGGGACTGAGGTATATCATACCGCTTTCGTCTGCATTGTTCAGCTTAAAGTCGTAGTCTACCACCAGCTGCTTCCCGAAATCGTCCAGCTCACCCAGCTTTCCGTTTGATAATTCAATGTCTGCCACAAATCCTTTTGCGAGGTCTTTAAAGAATACGTCCTGTCCTTTTTCCCGTATGCGGGCGCGGGCATCATACGATTCGAAGAAAGTGTATTGCCGCTGGAAGTGGCCGATCAGCTGACCTTTATCATCGGGAGAGATGAACACGCCGGCTACGGATCTTTCAAATAGTGAATCCGCTTCAAACATCAGCAGATCGGCCGTTTCGTTCACTTTCCTTGCAGCACCGTTATAACAGGAAGCATGCAGTTTGCCAAAGCCGAGGAAGGGGCGGGTGGCATCGAGGAACACTTCTTCGCCGTCGGCCTCAACACTAACGATGGTGTAGTTGAGCTTGTTGCGGATGGGGTACATCGCATACATTTTACCATGGCTGCGCGTGCTCAGCAATACCGGGTTAGCGTTCAGTTTAGCTTCGCGCAGCATTGCCGTGAGCAGGATATTGATGTCGGACACATTGCCGTTTTTCTTCGTAAAAGTGGTTTTGAGCGACTGGCTCTTCCATATGGCGGAATGATCGGTACAGGTGAACTGATCACGCACAAATGCATAGATGCGGTCTGCTTTTTCTTTCTCGTTCTTTGCGCCGTTAGTGAGACGTTTTACTTCATCTTCCAGGAAGTTATTACTCTTTGCCAGTTCTCCGGTATAGTCTTCATCCTTACCCATCTCCTCCATGAATTTCGGCCATGTGGTCATGATAGGACGCACCGGCGTTTCAGGGAAGCGGATGGCAGACAGCTGGAACTCGATGTAACTGATGTGATTGGCCAGCGTGGTCACAAAGCTTTCCTCTTTCAGGGGCGGCACATCCTTCATTACCCAGCGGTGGGTGGTAACCCCGGGGGTAACGGATACGTGGCGCGAGGCGGAAGAAGCTGAAGCGCCATCCATGTTGAAGCTGAAAGTGCGCCGGCCGTCTTTCGCGTTTTTGATGTGAAAACTGTTATAACCCTGGCTGAGGAAGATGTATTCGTAGTATTCCGGCAGCGATACCTCATATTCGCTCCACAGTACCGGCATGCCTACTTCCTGGAAGGCCCAGGGGCGCAGGTAGGTAGGGAATTCGGAATTAATTGTGTAGGAATATTCAATGATGGTGCCTTCGCGAACTGCCGGAAGGGTGAATTTTTTGCGGATGGTATTGCGGTTCAGCTTCTCGGTGAAAACGGCCTTGCTTTCCAGTTTGGTTTCCACCACTTTACCATTTTCGAGGTTATAGGCGGTGGCTTTGAGGTTAGCCAGCGATTCTTCTGCGGCACCCTGGTAATGCAGATCGATGCTCACATTGGCCTCGTCGTAGGCGCTTTTGCGGAGGATGTGTACGCGGCGGTGCTTTTTGAATACCTGTATAAACCACTCCCGGCCGGATTCGAACTCAGAGGAGCCTACGTCGGCCAGCACAACTGCTGCTGCGCCGGTATCGATATCGTAACGGGTTTTAAAATCTTCAGGGCTTACTTTTCCGTATTTAACGGGTGTTTTATCCTGGGCGGTGAGCAAACAGGCCCACATCAGCAGGGCGGGGATTAAAAGGGCAATTTTTCGTTGCATTACAGTAGTCTTAGGTATACGGGTTGAAATTGACGATAAAATTATACTTTTTCCGGTCCGGAACCTTTTTTCCGGCAAAATATTCCCGGTTCACGCCTTAGAGATGCATAAAACCCTCCGATTGCATAACAACCGCCCGGGAAAAGTGTAATTTTGCGGCTGCATGCAGCAACTGGAGAAAAATACCGTGTTCGTAAAGCAGCTGGCCCGTGAGCTTGGGTTCAACCATTGCGGTATCGCAAAGGCCGAACAGCTGAGCGACGATGCCTTCCGCCTGGAGGCATGGCTGCAGAAAGGCATGCACGGAGAAATGCGGTATATGGAGAACTACTTCGACAAACGCATTGATCCCCGGCTGCTGGTAGACGGCGCCCATTCAGTGATCACCCTCCTCCTCAATTACTTCCCCGCGCAACAGCAGCGGCCAGACGCACCGCAGGTAGCCAAATACGCCTATGGGGCCGATTACCATGAAGTGATCCGTGAAAAGCTCAACACCCTCCTGTTCCGCATGCGAGAAGAATGGGGCGATGTGCAGGGCCGCGGGTTCGTGGATTCCGCCCCCGTGCTGGAACGCGCCTGGGCGCAGAAAAGCGGACTGGGATGGATCGGCAAAAACGGTAATATCATCCACAAACAGGCTGGTTCCTTCTTCTTCATCGCCACCCTCATTGTAGATATCCCTTTTGTGTACGACAGCGCCGCAGGCGACTATTGCGGCAGCTGCACCCGGTGCCTGGATGCCTGTCCTACCGGAGCCCTCGTTTCTCCTACCGTGGTAGACGGCAGCCGGTGCATCTCCTATTACACCATTGAACTGAAGGACGCCCTCATCCCCGACAAAATGCAGGGCCAGTTTGCCGACTGGATGTTTGGCTGCGACATCTGCCAGGACGTTTGCCCCTGGAACCGGTTCGCCAAAGCCAACGAAGAAGCCTCTTTCGCCCCCATCCCCGAAATATTGAACTTCAGTACTTCGCAATGGGAAGAGCTGACGGAAGAGGAGTTTAAACGCATCTTCCGGAAAAGTCCGCTGAAGCGGAGTAAATACGCCGGTATCCGGAGAAACCTCCAATTCTTGCGCCCCCCATCTCTCTGAATTGTCATACCAATGTAGCGGCAGCCGTATCAAAACGGACTCCTCCCTCCCATCCTGACATACAACTGTCATTTAAAACCCGCCTGCTATGACACCGCGCCCCGGGCGTTGTAGCTTTTCGGCAGTGAGACAGCTACCGTGTGTTTCATGTATCAAATCAAAATCGCTTTCATCATGCGACTACTCTTATTGTTCCTGGCGGCCCTGAGCCTCCCATTCGCCGGCGCCCGTGCGCAATCCAGCAACGCCGCGCCTTCCCAGCACCTGGTGTACAGTTTCCCTTCCGATGCAGTGCTGAAACTGCAGAAAGTTAAAATCACCCAAACGGCGTACACGTCGTACTTCTCCGTGTTTAACTGGGCAGGCGGGTATGCAGGACTGCAACACACGCCGGACAGCTCATCCGGCTCGTCCAAGATCCTCATTGCTTCGCAGTGGGACCCGAATACGGCAGGCAACATCTTTGCCCGGCAGGCTTACCTCGGAGCCGGCACTATTTACAGCCGCTTCGGCGGAGAGGGTGATGGGGCAAAAACCATCAATCCCTACAACTGGCAGCTGAACGTGTGGTATACCTTTGTGATCCGCTCCTGGAAGCGGAACGGAGAGCTGTTCATCGGCACATTCATCCAAAACGGCAGCACCCAGCAATGGTTCCATACCAGTACCCTGGCTATCCCCGAGCGCACTACTTTCCTTGGCTCCGGCAGCGGTGCATTTATGGAAAACTGGGTAGGTACCGACCCCCGTTTCGATGGCCGCTTCGTACGCAAAGCTTTCTTTAAAGACTGCTGGAACCTTCATACCAGCGGGGTATGGCAGAAATCTACCAGCCGCTACTTCAGCGCCAATGCCAACGATGCAGGGCGTAACGGTATTTACGACCGTGCCTTCAACGCCGGGTTCGATGCCACGGAAGATGCTCACTTCATGGAACATGGCGGCAATGTAACACCCAGCGCGGCCTTCGGTACCGGGCGCACCCTCACGCTGCCCGACCAAACCGGACAGGGAACCGCACCCACACTCACCACAGCCCTTACCACCAGCGTAAGCGCCACCTACAGCAGCGGCAACACCACTGTTAACTGGACGAACAGCAACACCCGCAGTCCACAGCTCAGCTCAAAAGTAGAGATCCTCAATGGAAGCAGCAGCGTGGTACTGACCTCGGAAGAAGTATTGCCCCAGAAGCGCAGTGCCATCATAAGCGGTACGCTCGCTGCAGGCACTTACACAGCAAGGGTTACGGTAACGGATATATTCGGTGTGGCAGCAGCGCCGGTAACCACCACTTTCACGGCCGGTAGCGGGGGCGGCGGTGTAACGGGCAACTGGTACAAGATCCGGAATGTTCACAGTGGTAAATACCTGGCGGTAGAGAACGCAGGCACGGCCAACCTGGCCTACATCGCCCAATATACCAACGGCACCGGCAACCACCTCCAGTGGAAGTTTGTACCGCAGGGAGCGCGTACCAACTGGTGAACCGCAACAGCACCAAGGCCATCGATGTGGCGAACAGTAACCAGACCGCCGGGGTACAGCTCATCCAGTACACCGTTTCTACCAACATCAACCAGCAATGGCAGCTGGTATCCGCCGGTAATGGTGAATACCTCCTGCGCAGCAGCATGAGCAATCAATACATCATCGACAATCCAGGCAGCAGCACAGCAGATGGCACGCGGATGATCCTCTACCCTGCCAACGGTACTACCGGCTCCCCGAATCAACGCTGGGTGCTGGAAGACCAGGGCACTTCCGCTGCCCGCAAGTTCTCCTCCGGGAAAGAGGAAGTGCTGCAACTGGAGCTTTCTCCCAACCCCGTCAGCAATATGCTCACCGTGCGCATACCTGCGGCCAACTTTACACCCAAGCAGGATGTGAAGATTTTTAGTATGACGGGCGCCGTGGTAAAAGTGGAGAAAACCGCCCAGGCAGAAACAAAAATCGATGTGGCAGCGTTGCCTGCAGGGGTATATCTTTTGAAATATGGGGCGTTGCAGGAGCGGTTTGTGAAACAATAAACTGCATTACTTATTTTGGGATTGGCCCGTCGCTGCAAGTGACGGGTTTTTTATTAATATTCTGGCCAGTAACTATCTATGGTAACAAGACACTACACTCGGAAACCCATGATTAATTGTCTATATTGGGTTACTATGCTTCAATTTAAAACCCTCTTCCATACTGCCGCATTCATGGCTGCCACACTCCCCGTTGCAGCACAACAACCATCTGTGTTCCTTGCTGACCCCACTATCTTTTCTGATAAAGGGAAGTACTACATGTACGGTACCGGCAATAGCCAGGGCTTCATGGTGCATGAATCTACCGATGCAAAAAGCTGGCGCCTGCCAGATGACAGTACAAAGCGGTTTGCCTTGAAAAAAGGTGATTCCTATGGTACCAGTGGCTTCTGGGCACCGCATGTGTTTAAATACCGGGGCAGCTATTACATGGCCTATACTGCCAATGAACAGATCGCTATTGCAAAGGCGGCCGGTCCTGCAGGGCCTTTTATACAGGAGAAGCTTGTGGCAATTAGTGGCTCGGGGAAGCAGATAGATCCGTTTGTATTTTTTGATCCGGGAGGGAAGGTGTACCTCTACCACGTTAAACTCCAGAACGGCAACCGCATCTTTGTATCAGAAATGAAACCCGATTTATCGGACGTGATACCCGGAACTGAAAAAGAATGCATCGCCAGTACCAAAGGATGGGAAAACACCGCCAATGCGGAATGGCCGGTGGCTGAAGGGCCTACTGTGCTGAAGCATAACAACACTTACTACCTTATTTATTCCTCCAACGATTTCCGGAATAAGGATTACGCTGTGGGATATGCAACCTCAGCATCACCTACCGGCCCGTGGAAGAAGTACACCGGCAATCCCATCATCAGCAGGCATACCGTTGGCCAGAATGGCGCCGGGCATGGCGATGTGTTTTATGATAAAGCCGGTAAGATGTTTTATGTACTGCACACCCACCGTTCGGAAGAGCGCGTGGCGCCAAGGGCAACTGCGGTAGTGGCACTGAAGTGGCGAAAGGTTAAGGATGGAGAAGATGTATTGGAAGCGGATGGAAAATCGTTCGAATGGCTGCGGTTATAACCACAGGTAATGATACATTCCAAATTACAATTTCCCGGGTGATGAGATTTGAGGGAGCTTTGCACCAGCAAAACGGACATCATACATCATGGAAAAGTTACTGAGAACAAGCACAGTGCAGGGCGGAAAAGCAAAATTCCTGGATAGAAGTATCACTACGAGAGAATTGATTTTTATACTGGCAGTAGTTTTCTGCTTATCGCCATGGATTACACCCCCTATGGCATTATTACTGGGGTTGGTCATCGCGCAGTTCATCGGCCATCCTTATCTTCACCTCAACCATAAAGCCACCCATCTGATGTTACAAATATCTGTAGTGGGCCTTGGCTTCGGCATGCATGCAGGTAATGCTATACAGGCAGGCAAATCAGGCTTGTTGTTTACGGTCATTTCTATTGTCGGCACCATGATAACCGGGTATTTCTTAGGAAAATGCTTCCGGATCGACAAAAAGACATCTTACCTTATCAGTACAGGTACGGCCATTTGCGGCGGCAGCGCCATAGCCGCGGTTTCTCCGGTAATCGCAGCGGAAGAAAAACAGATTTCCGTTGCCTTGGGTACCGTGTTCATTCTAAATGCTGCTGCACTCTTTATATTCCCTTTAATTGGCCATGCCTTACAGCTATCGCAGATACAGTTCGGCATGTGGAGCGCCATCGCAATTCATGATACCAGTTCAGTAGTGGGCGCAGCCGGAAAATACGGCGCTCAGGCCCTGGAAGTAGCTACCACCGTAAAACTCGCAAGAGCATTATGGATTATACCAGTAGCCTTCCTATCCACCTATATTTTCAGGAACAGGAATGTGAAGGTCAAAATCCCTTACTTTATCGGCTTATTTGTACTGGCAATGCTTGCCAACACTTATGTACCGTTCATCCATCAATACAGTACATACCTTACAGGCCTGGGTAAAGCAGGATTAACACTAACCCTCTTCCTCATCGGATGCGGACTGAACCGCAAAGTGTGGGCCGAAGTAGGACTTACACCCATTCTGCAGGGCATTCTGCTGTGGGTACTGATCTCCGCCGCCGCACTAAGGGCCGTTATGAGCCTGGCCTGATGCTGATATCCGGCCTGCATTCATCCATAAAAACTTGGGCATCCGGACAGGCTGACTTATTATTGACCCGTACATCCAGCCATTTAAAAGCACAATACATGAAAAAAGCGACACTGCTTCTCATCAGCAGCTTCCTGATTACTTTGTCGGCATC
The DNA here is from genome assembly GCF_003149455.1 of Chitinophaga deserti. Taxonomy (GTDB): domain Bacteria; phylum Bacteroidota; class Bacteroidia; order Chitinophagales; family Chitinophagaceae; genus Chitinophaga; species Chitinophaga deserti. Next base: position 343,772 of record NZ_QFFK01000008.1, on the reverse strand, counting down.
CGCCCAATCTGCCGGCGGAGCATTGGAAAAGAACCGCACGTACACAGGAGCGAAGGCGGGTAAAAAGGCTTACCATGCCATTTACCAGTTAGATGTAAATGATCCGAAAAGAATTGAAAAAGCGATCCGGAATATCAATAACGCATTAAACGATCCCCGGCTGGCCGGGAAATTAACCATAGAGCTGGTCGCATTCAGTGGGGGGACAGACGCTTTCCTGAAAGGCGGCAAATACGAGCAGGACCTGATTGCACTGGTGGAGAGGGGCGTAATTGTAGCGCAATGTAATAATACACTGAAGGAAAGGAAGATTACCCGGGAAGATCTCTATGACTTCATAGCCATTGTACCCAGCGGGAATGGGGAACTCATTCTCCGGCAGGCAGAAGGGTGGTCGGTCGTTAAGCCATAATAACGATATTATGCAATAAAAAAGGCTACGTGGTGCAGCCCTTTTATTAACATTACCGTACTTCGTAGTCAATTGATTTTACAAAAACTATTATGATAGGGCTATCTCATATGGAGAAACAAATTCACTGTGTCACGAATTTTCAGGATCTGGTTTCTACCCCATATAAAGGAGAAATCAATGCAATATGCTGGACGCGTAATTTGAAAGGTGATTTTTCAGAGATAGTAAGAAAAGTAGCGCTCAACGGGAATATAACGACCATAGAACCAGTCGATCTCCATGAACTTCAGCTGAGCGAGCAAGGGCAACTTGCCCGTGAAATACTTTTAAGCGACCTGGAGCTACTAAAAGCACACGGTGCATCTCCCACCCTTAATGTGATCAGTCACTATGACCGCGATGATACTTTCCCGCTATTACCCACCGATGTCTACTCCTGGCACGTAGACCGCTCCCCCATTCCAACCCACACCTTTTTATGCACCTACTATGGTGCATCCAGTGATATATTGTCCAATGAACAGGGCAAAAAGAAAATCCTGATTCCGGAAATACGTGATGAACTTAAAAAACTATATGGTAGCGCGGATGAAGGCTTTGAAGCATTCCTGAGTGAACACTTCTTTGATTTGCACTATCAGGCTGATCCTGACGCACAGCCCATCAATTTAGGCCTGGGTCACCTGTGGAGGCTGGCGGTTGATCATCCCGGAAGCCAGGTTCCGCCCTGTATTCACCGGGCACCTGTGGAAAAACCCGGAGAGAGCAGGCTGTTGCTGATTTGTTGAAATCAATCCCTTGTCATTAAGAGGCAAGGTTTTAATCCCATGTTTAAAATTGGATACGCTTTGCCCTGTCCATCTAATGCATTTCTGCTTAATACACGAAACCCAACGTGTTTATAGAATTCAACTGCATGGGCATTTTGCTCATTCACATCTACTTTGGAAATCTTTAACTGATCTATCCCATACGAAACCAGCTTTTTCCCAATTCCTTTGCCGCGAAAATCGTTGTGAATGAAAAGCATTTCAAGATTCTCTCCTGCAACGCCTATAAACCCAATTAAAGCTCCATTTTCTTCATACCCAAACAAAGTAACATGTTCAAAGTATGTAGGAATATGCACCTTGTAATAGTGAAAATCTTCTTCTTTCAGGAAATCGTGCGTACTGCGCACTGCACTCTCCCAAATATCTATCAGGTTTTGATAATCTGATTCTTCAATTTTTCTAATCATAACTGTAAAATTTCATCTGCGCAAATTGCTGCAGATACCTATCGTCACTCAGACATTTATTAAACGAAAAAGCCCGCAAAACTTATGTCTTGCGGGCTTTTTCGTTTTTTGGATTTCTCCGAAAGTCGGGATGACTGGATTCGAACCAGCGGCCTCGTCGTCCCGAACGACGCGCGCTACCGGGCTGCGCTACATCCCGTACGGGGTCGCAAATCTACATTTTTATATCAAAATCCAAAAATATTTCTGATCCATTAAGACTGAATCGTTTAAAATCAGTCAGCCGTTTTTATGACAAATGAGCCCCTTATCTCCTGCTGATACGGGCGCTATACAAAGTCACCAGCACAGCCAGCAATACGAACAACGCCCCAACCCATGGCGTGGCTTCCAGTCCGAGGGGTGATACCACTACCAGTCCGCCTACGTAAGCTCCGATGGCGATACCGATATTGAAGGCTGCGATGTTGAAGGCGGAGGCCACATCCTCCGTACCGGGAAGATACTTTTCCGCCACCTGCACCACGTACAACTGCAACCCGGGCACATTGGCGAAGGATAAGCCCCCCAGTGCAAAAAGCGTTACAATACTCCACACTTTATCATGGGCTGTAAACGTGAAAATAAGCAGCACTACCGCCTGTAATACGAACATCCACAGCAGGGCCTTTAAAGGGTTCTTATTGGCCGCCTTACCGCCTGCCAGGTTCCCTATGGCAATGGCAATACCATACAACAGCAGGATCAGGCTTACGGCAGATTCACCCAAGCCGGTCACTTCCTGCAGAATGGGCGATAGGTAGGTGAATGCCACAAAAGTCCCCCCATATCCGAGTGCCGTCATCAGGAAGGCCAGTAACAGCCGCTTATTGGCCAGTACTTTCAACTGATCGGTGAGGGTAGCGGATTCGTTATTCTTCAGGTTATTGGGAACGAGGGCCGCGCTGGCTATCAGCCCTACCACTCCCAGTAAAGCCACGCCAATGAAAGTGGCCCGCCAGCCGAAATGCTGGCCTATGAATGTACCCAGTGGCACGCCAGTTACGATGGCCAGCGTAAGCCCCGCAAACATGATAGCAATGGCCGTGGCGCGCTTTTCCGGTGCAACCATCGCCGCCGCAATGGTAGCCCCTACTGCAAAGAACACCCCGTGCGCAAAGCCCGTTACAATACGGGCAAGCACCAGTGTATAGAAGCCCGGGGCTATGGAAGCCAGGCCATTCCCCAGAATGAAAAGTGCCATGAGGGAAATCAGTAACGTTTTTCTGGGGATACGGCTGGTAAGTGCGGTAAGTATTGGGGCGCCAACCGCTACCCCCATTGCATAAAGGCTCACCAGCAATCCTGCCGATGGAATGGTAATAGCCAGGTCCTCCGCAACGGTGGGTAGTAAACCCACAATCACGAATTCGGTGGTGCCGATGCCGAAAGCGGCTATAGTTAGCGCCCATAAAGCGGCCGGCAATCTGGTGCCTTTACTGACGGAAGATATTGGTATTGCCACTGCTTCGGGCTTTCCAGTAATGGTTTGCATATCTGATGATTTAACAGCTGCCGTTCAGTCATTACCTGCGTAAAACAGCATTTGATAATTTAACTGGACAAAATTCAGCCTATTTATAACCTCATCCTAATTATATAAATGATACCTTTACATCATCAAACTGATAGATTATGGCACTTAACCTGGAGTGGCTTCGTACTTTCAAAGCCATTTACGAGCTGGGCACCCTTACACAGGCAGCGGAAACGCTATTTATTTCCCAGCCGGGCGTGAGCCTGCACCTCAATTCACTGGAGACTTTTACGGGTTATAAATTGTTCGACCGCTCTGCCCGGCGGATGGTGCCTACAGAAAGGGGGAAGATCCTGTACAACTTTGTATTGGAACCACTCAGCAAACTGGAAACTGCAGAACAGATGTTCAGCCGCAGCTCCCGTTCGGAACGCTCTACCATCAGCGTAGGTATGTGTTTCGAAACGTTTCAGTATACATTGGAAGAGCACATTTCCCGGCTGCCATTCAATCTCATCATCAAATTCGGTGACTATCCCGAAATGCAGCACGATCTCGATAAAGGAGTGCTTGACATGATCGTTACACCACAAACGGGCGATCAGAAGAACCTGGAATATCAGCCCTTCTCCAAAGAACGCATCGTGCTGGTTGGTGGCCCGGACGTTGAGCTAAAGCCATTCCACGCATTGATTAAAAAGAAAGATGTAAAGGGTGCCATTGCATGGCTGAAGGAGCAATTGTGGTATAGCACAGCAGCCGATATGGAACACCTGAAGCGATTCTGGCAAATCAACTTCCAATGTCAGCTAGAGTTCAAGCCTAACTTCATTGTGCCAAATATCAGCTCTATAGTACGTTGCCTCGGTAGTGGTAACGGGCTGGCAGTAGTTCCCGACTTTTTATGCCGGGAAGAAATGAATGCGGGTAAAGTGAAACTTGTATGGGAAGGATATCATCCGATAGAGAACACACTGTATTTCGGTACGCGGAAGAAAACGATTTATGCAAAAGAAATAGAACAGATCAGAGACATCTTTCTCCACCGGATGCAATAATTGTATTTGCCACCCCGCAGGTTAAAGACCAAAAATATTTTTGCGCCTGAGCGTAGTTAAAATCTGATGAACATCATTGACCTGCTCAATCCGGGGAGATTCCGAACAAATAAAAGTGGAGAAAATAAAGTCTTTCCCGTTCGTTAGATGCCACACGGCTATGTAAGGGAAATCAGGTCTGCCGAACTGGACAAATCCATATTTGCCGAAACGGCAATTGCCTGATTCTTCATGGTTATGTTTCCCAAAATCATGCGTAATTCCTGCCTTCCTTGATAATCCGAGCAATGTATTATTATCAGCATCCGGCAACTCTCCGGATAAATATGCTGCAGTTGAAATTTGCAATACGCCGGAAGGCCTGATCAGCTCGTTAATAAAAGTAGGAGGACCATCAGGGTTCTCTTCAGAAACATTCACCCAGCCTTTGGGAAAACTGATTATGAACTTTTTAAGTCTATGATCCATACAATACTGTTGAGTCTGTAATTAAAACGTCCGCGCTCTCCTACTTCCTTAAACGCTGCACCATATAGAGTCCGCCTACTACCAGCAGTATACCTGCAAGGGTATAAAAACTGAGGGGTTCGTGCATGATAGCCGCGGAAATGGCGAATCCGAAAACCGGGCAGAGAAAGAGCCAGAAAGATGCTCTTACAGGATTATCCTTCAGCAAAAACAACCACAGTAATACCGCCACAATCGAAACGGGGCCCACCAGCCATAATGTGGAAAGCAGCCAGGCCAGGTTAAAATCATTCTTCGCAGGATCATACCATACAGCCATCAATGGCAGCAAAAAAATCCCCCCGAAAAGTGTTTGCCATCCGTTGATGGTAAAGATGTGCAGATCATCCCATTTACTGACGGAAAAATAGATCGCCCCTACGGAATAAGTAACCATACTAAACAGCACAAGTCCCAGCCCAAACGGCGTTGCATAACTATCTGCCAGCAACGGCCAGGCAGCCACGCCAATACCTGCAAGGCATAATACAAGACTTAATACCGTAACCGGCTGCAATGGTTTGCGCAGCCAGAAGGTACTGATCAGGCTTATAAATACCGGGTTGGTAGCCGTGGCAAGGGCGCCCAGTCCGGCAGACACTTCCATCATCCCCACCACATAAATCCCGAGGTAAAGGGATACGTTGAATAAGCCGTACACCGCGGTTTGCATCCACTCCTTTCCTTTCGGCATCCGCTTCTTCAGTAACACGTGCGATACAAACAACATAATGCCTGCAGCGAGGAAAAAGCGCGGCACAAATAATACGAAAGGCTGAACCGCTCCTAATCCTATTTTGGTAGCGGCAGCAGCGGAAGCCCAGAGGAAGGCAAAGATGATCCCTGCCAGAATAAGTTGAATACGACGGTTTTGCACAGCAGGGTAAAGCTAGAAAACGGTTTCCGGAAAAAAACCGGTATTTTAGGCAGAATTACGATCTCCAAACCTATGCGCATCTTCCTTTTATCCCTGATGATGCTGGTGTTTTTGCAGGTACAGGGCCAACACCGCAAGACCTATTTTCCACTCTGGACCTACCACCAGTCTGACATCCGTATTTATGGCGTGGGCGTTGGCTGGCTACCCATCTACGAAACCGTCAATACGACCACCACCGGTCTCCGGCTGGAAGTACCCGGGCCCGGACTGTTCCTTGCATTTATACCCCGTGCTCCCTGGGATACCGCGCACGGAAATACGAATCCTGCACCGCCTGCGAATAAGCAACCTGAAAAAGTGAACGGACTCAATCTCTCCGCATTGGGTTCTATGTGTTACAGGGTAAACGGTATTTCGCTGGGTGCCATCGGGCAGATCAACTGGCGCGTGAACGGCATATCGGTTTCCGGAGGCATGAATATCGCGGAAAAACATAACGGCATACAGGTGGCCGCTGCGTCTCTCAGTGAGGAAATGCATGGACTGCAGATCGGTATCAGTGTAGCATCAGAAACTATGCGTGGCATACAGATCGGGTTCATGACTTCCAGCAAAAACACCCGTGGTTTACAATTCGGTTTATGGAATAAAAATGAGAAGCGGAAACTGCCTTTTATCAACTGGAATTTCAAATCCTGAAGCTACAGCTCAATCTCCCCGTCTACACCCAGCATCTCCAGAAACTCCGTGTCGTGCGATACTACGATTAACGTACCGTCGTATCCGTTCATGGCAGCGGTGAGAATCTCCACATTCTGCATATCGAGGTTATTAGTAGGCTCATCGAGAATAATGACATCGGGCGCTTTTGTTCCGATCCCTAATACGCATAGCAGCAGGCGCATCCTTTCCCCGCCGCTAAGGGCGGAAGATGGCTTGTTCCAGTCTGCCGGTCCGAATAAAAACCTATAGAGCCGTGTTTTAATCTCATGCTCTTCCAGATGCCCGGGGTTGTGTTTCTGCGCCTGCTCATACACGGTTAATCCGCCGTCGATATAGGAGTAATCCTGATCAATATACACCGCACTGAAATCCGCATGCGTCAGCGCTCCTTCGGAAGGTTTCATTTCACCGAGCAGCAGCCTGATGAGCGTGGTTTTCCCGGAACCATTACCACCCCGGATGGCCAGCCTGTTGCCACTGCGTATCTGGAAGGTCAATCCTTCATCCCAGAGGCGCCTTTCCCCGAAACGGTGGTTGAGTTCTTCCGCAGTTACCAGCACTTTGCCTTTATGCAATGCAGAATCATCCACATTTAGTTTCATCTTATCGATATCCGGCAATGCCTTGCGTAAGCGGTTCACTTCATCTGCAATACCATCCATCTTTTCAGTATGTACTTTTTTCAGGCTGGCAGCACTCTTCTCTGCTCCGTTACGGAGCGTATTCAGCATGATAGTGGGTACGCCTGATTTCTCCTGCTTCTTCCTGCCACGGGCATCCAGCTTCTGCTTACGCTCCATTGCCTCCCGTTCCGTTTCCCGTGCTTTGCGCAGGGCTTTTTCCTGGCTGCGCAGATCCTGGTGCAGGGCTTCCTGCTCCAGTTCTTTCTGTGCTTTGTAGAAATCGAAATCGCCGCCATATACGGTTATCCCCTTCTTACCCAGCTCATATACTACAGGCAGCAGGCGTAACAGCGATGCATCGTGGCTCACCAGCACTAAAGTCTGGCGCCAGCCGGAGATGAGTGTACGCAGTAATCCGCGGCCTTCAGCATCGAGGTGGTTGCCCGGCTCGTCGAGTAACAGAAAAGAGGGCTGGTTTACCGTAATACCGGCAAGGAATACACGCGTTTTTTGTCCACCGCTCAGGCCAGCCAGCTTCTGATCCAGAGACAGGCCTGCCAGTTGCCAGTGAGCGAGGGCTTCTTCACAGCGTTCCTCGATGGTCCAGTCGTCGTTCAGGTCAGCCATGAGGTCATCGGTTACGTTGCCCGCAAGTATTTCGCGGAGGGCATGCAGGCGCTTCCCCGCACGCAGGGCCTCGCCTACCGTTAGTTCATCGAACTGCCCGAAGTGCTGTGGAATGTAATACGGGGGCTCTTCCCGGCGGATGGTGCCGCTAGAAGGCATCAGTTCACCAGCCATCAGGCGCAGCAAAGTAGATTTACCTGCTCCGTTATGGCCGGTCAGTGCAATTTTATCCCCGCGGCTTATAGTCATATGAAGCCCGGAAAACAATATGTCTTTATTGGGATGCGCGTAAGAAACGTCTTGAAACGCCAACATGATTTCTTTCTTTAACAGTGAAGAATAACGGCCGCCGTATTCAGCAGGCAGCGCAGTTATGGGTTAATTCGGAAAGAAATTGAATCTCACATGTTGGTATAAATGCAGTTTGGTTTGAGATGCAAAAATACAAAAAATCCGGAAAATGCAAATGGCCGTCAGTCCCACCACAGGTACAGCATGCTGGTACCTTTCATTTCGGCAGCCAGCGCTTCTACTGTTCCCGTTCCCTGATCTACCACATCCGGACAAAAAGCATATACTTTTTCCGCCATTGCATCCCAGTTGGCTGGCTGCTCCTGAAAGCGGGCTTCCAGCCAGTCGTAGTCAGCACCGATAATCTCAAAAGGAGTTTCTGCATGCCAGATTTTAAGCGTGGAAATGAGGGCTTCATTATCAATGCCATGGTTTTGTCCGTCGGTTCCTTTACACCGCAGAATGTCGAACTGGTCACCGGTTTTAAGGATGGCAATTTCGTCGGGAGAATGACCGAAGTTTTGTTCGGAATGGAATACGATATAATCCTTTCCGCGTAGCGCAGCTTTCAGTTGTGAAATTATCCTTCCTGCATCGGCCTGCGATGTTGTAAACTGCAGCGCGTCCGGGCGGTATCCCGCAGCGCCGTTGGATGCTTTCATCCGCTCCAGCGGTGCATCCGTAAGCTGACGGATAACGTGCAGCACGAAGTGATCGAAATGAACAGCTTCTGCCAGTTCATAATCGTCTGCCGGCTGTGAGGATAAAGCGGATGGAGCGCCCATCAGCCGGCGAAAAAAATCTCTGATACCCATTTGTAAAGGTTCGATTGATTGTCATTCAGATGTACCCCTCCCTGTGATCAGCAGGTGGATGGTTCCTAATCATTGGCGTCGTACGGTTTCCGGGAAATACCGGCAAGATTTAGTGTATGATTTTCAGCGGTCAGGGAAAACTTGAATTGTATCTGGCAGACAAAATACAGTTTTTCTGATACAACCCATAATAAAGGCTCCCGGAATGTATCCGGGAGCCTTCACAGTATGATCCGGGCGGGACCTGACCACCGCCCCATCCTGTTTAGAAATTAGATTCCACGATCAGCTGCGCGCGTGTGGCATCCACGAAATCCATGGGGATAATACCGTAATGACCGTACGTATTGTTTGTGAAATAGGTATTAATGCGCGGATTAATGTTGTTAGACACAGTAGTGATGCTGGGAATACCGAAGATCAATGATTTATACCCGCTGGTGAAATTGATATACAGCGTATTGCCTGTGCTGGCATATGCTTCGTTGAAGAGATTTGTGACGCCAGTCCACTTATTGTTGTTATCCGGTACCACGTACTGATCCTGTACGCGCAATGTGGCGTCGGCATTGGAGCTGGTAAACGTTGTATTATCTGCCCAGTTGGTAGCGTCGATGCCTTTGGGAGTAGAGGATGCACCGAAGCGGCGGAGCAGTACAATCTTATTGCGTACGGTACCGAGGTTGGGTACAGTAGCGCCCATGTGCCAGCGGCCGGGATTCTGCGCCACATAGCTGTCGAACGTTTGCTCAAAGCTGCGCGTATTGCCGGTAGGGTCGTATTCTTCCTTTACGCACATTACGATGGTTTCGCCGGGGTGACTGTCCAGGAAACCTAGGCAGGCGTTCAGTACATCCTGGAAGTTGAGGTTCTGGTAAATACTGCCGTGATGGATAGCGAAGCCATCGCCAATGTGGCGGCAGCGGATGTCGAGGAAGCGCACGCCGGCTTCCAGCTGCTCGGCGATGGTGAGGTTCTGGCATTTGGCGGTCCCTCCGACAGGTTCCACACGGGCGCCGGAATCGTGGGTACCGGGGATGGAGATCCGGGCGATGGATGTGTTGTCGGGCATACCCGTCATCCAGCTGTTCATAACGGCCAGGGTGGTAAAATTGCCTGATGCGGAAACATTCTCAGGCCGGAGGGCAGGCTCCGCGTCGCGGAGGTTCTTGCTGCAACTGGTGCTAAAAATGGTAATGACCGCGAAGGTGGCGGCTTGTAACCGGGTTTTGAAGTTCATAACGTAAAGTGGGTTTGAGAAGGGTTATCCTATCGCTGCGTCAGGCCTGGTGTTACATTGAAAATAAGGATGATTTTCCAGCTAAAACTGCGTCTATATCGGTTTAGCACTATAAATTAAGACAAATGTCATATGGCCATTCCCGTAAATGGGGTTTGCGAAAAAACAAATATGTCCTATCTTGTTCGCCTTCCCCGCCCGCATGGCAGCTTGCGGTAGCGGAAACCATTGATACAAAGGCAAAAACGACAACGATGCATAAAAAATTCCTCGCGCTGGGTCTTGGCCTGGCAACGATCCTTGGAACCACCGGTACGGTGGCCGCTCAGGAGCAGCAACATGCCAACTCCGTTAAGGCGGCGGCAGACCAGAAAGAACTGATTGGCCGGTGGGATATCACCATCGATCAGAATGGTAAGCCCTCCCCTTCCTGGCTGGAAGTGAAGCTCTCCGGTTTCCGTACACTGGTAGGCCATTTCGTTGCCACTTCCGGCAGCTCACGCCCCGTTTCTGAAGTTAAATTCGAAAACGGCAAGTTCAGCTTCACCATTCCTCCGCAATGGGAAAGCGGGAAAGGCGACCTCACCGTGAACGGCGAAGTAACTAACGGCGGCCTTAAAGGCACCATCTCCTACCCCGATGGCAGCTCTTTTAACTGGACAGCTGTAAAGGCCCCAGAAATGAAACGTACCACCGCACCGGTATGGGGCAAACCCATCCAGCTGTTTAATGGTAAAGACCTTACCGGCTGGAAAGCTGTAGGTAACACCAACCAGTGGGAAGTAATCAACGGCATCCTTACCAGTGCTAAATCCGGTGCCAACCTCATTTCTGAAAAGAAATTCACCGACTTCAAACTGCATGTTGAATTCCGTTACAAAGAAGGCAGCAACTCCGGCGTATACCTGAGAGGCCGCCATGAAGTGCAGATCGAAGACAGCCCGAAAGATGCGCATCCATCTTCCACACTTTTCAGCGGCGTTTACGGCTTCATCGCTCCCAGCGAGATCTATGCCCTCGGCCCTGATAAATGGCAGACGTTCGACATCACGCTTGTTGGCCGCCTTGTAACCATCGTGGTGAATGGCAAAACCGTGGTAACCAAACAGGAAATCCCCGGCATCACCGGTGGTGCACTCGACAGCAACGAAGGTGAACCCGGTCCTATCTACTTCCAGGGCGACCATGGTCCCATCGAGTTCCGCAAAATCATTATCACCCCCGCGAAATAAGTTTTCAAGGATTTGATATCAAGGCCCGTCCCGGTAATACCAGGACGGGCTTTTTATTACCCTCCCAATAAGGGCGATTCTTTGAATTTTACAATTCCTTCTTTCCGGTCTGCAATTTTAGTCCCGCAGCAATGTGGAATTTTGTACCATGCAAAACTTAACAGAAAAAGTGATTCTGGTGACCGGCGCCTCCCGGGGCATCGGTGCAGCCGTAGCCCGCAGTCTGGCCGCAGCGGGAGCCAAAGTAATTGTTAACTATGCCGGCAGCAGGGCTGATGCGGAAAACGTGGTATCCACCATCCGCGAATCAGGGGGAGATGCATTTGCTGTTCAGGCTGATGTGAGCAATCCCGCCCAGGTTACCCACCTGTTTGACGAAGCCATTACCCGTTATGGCAGAATCGATGTACTGGTCAATAATGCCGGCATCATGATTACGAAACTGATAAAAGACACGACAGACGAAGATTTCAGCCGGATGTTCGACATCAATGTAAAAGGCGTCTTCAACACGCTCCGCGAAGCGGCAACCCGCCTCGCAGATAAAGGCTCCATCATTAACTTCTCCACTTCGGTGAACCGCATCATGATTCCCGGATACGCCAGTTATGTGGCAACCAAAGCTGCGGTTGAACAACTGACCCGTGTATTTGCCAAAGAAGTGGGAAGTTGTGGCATCAACGTCAATTCCCTTTCGCCCGGCCCTACCAATACAGAACTGTTCACCAATGGCAAATCAGAAGAAACCATCGCACGGCTGGCAGGCATGTCTGCCTTCGGGCGCATCGCGGAGCCTGAAGATATCTCGCGCATCGTATGCTTCCTGGCCAGCGACGAAGCCAAATGGATCTCAGCACAAAACATCGGTGCCAACGGCGGTATGGCGTAATAAAAAAGTCCCGGCAGGTATGGCCTGCCGGGACTATATAACCGCAAAGTATTAAATGCTTTTCTTCATCGCAGCTTTCTGTGCCTTCTTCATGATATCGGCAACCAGAACGGGGGCGCCCTTCTTTATATGGCTTTCCTGTGCGGCATCCATGAAGGCGTAAATACCGATGGTTTCTGCTTCAGGAGCCGGAGGCACACTCTTCTGGAAAAACTCGATGATCGGGGGCATCAGGGGAGCATAGCCCGTGAAATCGCCAAGGGGCATATGACCTTTGTCTCCATAAGCATGTCCACCGAAGTTCCACATACCGGAACGTACGCCACGGAGGGTACCCGTGCGGCCTCCCTCCCATTCACCTACCACCATATCCGTATCACCAGCCTGGAAGTGCGTTACCCGGCGGCAATCAGGGCCAAGCATGGTAAAGAGCATTTCCACACCATGAATACCGTACCAATACAGATCAGGGTGCGAAGGTTCTGTAGGCGTGGGCGTGAATATATCTGCCGCTTTCACCTTTCCTATTTTACCATTGCGTACTTCCTGCACGCTCTCAATGTAGCGCAGGGTGCTGGAAGAGAATACCGGTACTTTGTAATGATGCGCTGCGCGGTATATTGTGAGCACATCCGTGAGCGAAGCGGCCACCGGCTTATCGATAAACACGGGCTTGCCGGAACGGAACACTTCCAGCGCCTGTGCCAGATGCTCCGTGCCATCGTTGGTTTCCAGCATCACGAGATCGCACTGCTGCAGTAGCGCAGCGATGGAATCCACCACGGTTACTCCCTGCTCCTTTATAGCCGCCGTGTTTTTGGGAATCATGTCCATACTGGATTTGATGGTGCGGCTCCCATGGGGGTAAGCTACTGTAACGCGCATGCCGCCAAACTTGTCGCCCGCATCTGCAGCGTTGAGGATCCGTGCGAAGTGAGGGCCATGCTCTGTGTCCAGCCCTATTACACCGATGCGCTTGCCCGAAGTGCCGGCGAGTGACTGTAGTGCTGATAATTTACCGGAAAAAGCCAGGCCCAGCCCGGAAAGGGCGGCCGTTTTGAGGAATGTCCTGCGGGGATGTCCTTGTTGCATACGGGATATCTATTTTTATGTTTTTACTAACGTGGTCCCTATTTAAACATAAAAATATATTTATCCTGCGATCTTTTTAATATTTATTATAAACGGTAAGACTTATAGAATTCATGATCCGGGCGCTGCCGGTTGAGGCATGCGGGATACTTCCTCCAATGCCGATCCCTGCCATTTGTACCTTACATCCCAGATGAGACCTTTCTCAAACTCCGCCTCATTTCCCTGAATAATACCATTTTCATCGATATGATGGAATGTAAGGAGTGATTTGGACTCGCTAGTGCCGCGAGGCACAACATGTACCAGCCGCAATTTGCCGTTATCGCGCTGGAAAACCGCGTAGTTTAACTTTTCATCCTGAGGAGTAACCACAGAATAGGCTGATATTATATCCTCCGCGTTGTCGGCATTAAAATCTCCGAATAACAGCGGTGCTTCACGGGTCAGTAACTTCACCTGGTTTTCACCACCGCTGCCTATCATCTTTGAAAGCGCAGTATCTGACCGGGCGGCATCAAATGCTGTCACCACTTCGGCCATGGCATCCAGGTATTCATTACCCTCCTGATTGACAGCTGCCGGCGTATCTGCAGCGGGTTGGGGACGGGAAGGTGACTGGCAGGCTATCGCAAGGCTGATACCCGCAAAAGCACATAACGTGTAAAGGGATACAGGAGAATTTTTCATATACTGAATATACAAAATAAAAATGCCGGCCTGCTTGAAAAACAGACCGGCGGTTGTCAATATGCAAACGCATTGCGGCTCAGGCAATAGCGTATCTTACCTGCTCATACTTTTTCCAGAAATAGTACGGTACAAACATTACAGCGAGCATAATAATGGGGAAGATCACTTCGAAAGTGGGATCCCCCATAAAAGCGCGGGAAGCGAATGCACCGATGAAATTGAATGCAAACCCGGCATAAGCCCATTCCTTAATAGCCCGGAAGCGGGTCTGCAAAATGGCCGCGGCACCCAGTAATTTCGCAACACCTACAATGCTAAGGAAGTACACCGGGTAGCCCAGGTGGTTCATGACATCGATACCGGCCTGCTGGCGGGTAACGCCGCCAATGCCATCCATTAAGGCCATGAGTGCGAATATTACAGTGGTGATCCAGTACGAGGTTTTGATTGTGTTAGGTTTCATTGGTAGTGTTTTTAGCGTTATTGTCTGATACAAAACTACCGCACTAATTCCGCACAAGCCGCGTACGTTTCAGCCAAAATAAGGGGTTAAATGCGACACTCAGGGTTGTGAAAGGGTATTCTTATAGATCACTCCGTCTTTCATAATGAGTGAAAGGTTCTTTTCCGGGTCTTCCATCAGTTTGATCTCCTTCGTGGGGTCGCCATTGACCAGTATCATATCAGCCAGCGCACCTTCTTCCAGCACGCCCAGCTTACCTTTATAGGGTGCCCTGCGCCCGGAGAGCGCCAGCAGTTCGCCATTGTTCTTCGTGGCTATTCGCAAGATCTCCGCGGGCTGAAACCACCGCGTCATCGCCACCAGCCTTGCACCCTGCCGCTTTGCAAGTTTGGCGTTAAACAATGCATCCGTACCCCAGGCCATTTTCACTTTATATTTCTTTGCAAATGCAAATGCTTCATCGGTTCCGCTGTACATTTCCAGCTGCTTCTCCCGGTTCTCTCCGGTAGCCGGGTTGCTGTCTTCATCATCGATAAAAGGCTGCAGCGACCACCACACTCCTTTCTCCGCAATCAGTTTCGCGGTAGCTTCATCCGCAAGCTGTCCATGCTCAATACACTTTACCCCGGCTTTGATAGCAGTCTGTATCGCTTTGGGCGTATAGGCGTGAACGGTTACATAGGTCCCCCAGTTGTCTGCCGCTTCCACGGCAGCGTGAAACTCTGCTTCGGTATACTGGCTTACATCGATAGGATCGTAGGTAGACATAACGCCACCTCCCGCCATGAGCTTCAGCTGGCTGGCTCCGGCCATCAGCTGCTCCCGCGAACGTAGCAGCACGGCATTTGTGCCATCCGCAATAGCAGCGGCACGGATACGTTCTGAGTAACTGAGGGGATCGTTGCCGGACTTAGGAATTTCATATGGCAGCCGGAAGTCGCCATGCCCGCCCGTTTGACTGATAAACGCCCCGGAAGGCCATATCCTCGGGCCGGGCGTAATACCTGCGTCTATCGCATCTTTTAGTCCGAACACAGGACCACCCATATCCCTGACACTGGTGAACCCGCGCATGAGCACATCTTTCGCATTGGCTGCAGCCATAATTGCTACGAATCCAAAATCTTTGGTAAGCGCTGCCATCTGCGGAACATTGGCGAACATACAATGGTAATGCGCATCAATGAGGCCGGGCATCAGGAACTGGCCTTTCCCGTCAATGATCGTGGTATTCATACTCCGGTCTGTCGCAATTGGCCCGGCAGATATTTTAGTGATAATGTTACCCGTCACCAATACATTCCCGGAGAAGGGTGCGGCGTCTTTACCGGTAAATATGCGGACGTTGGTGAGCAGGGTAACAGGAGGTTTCCTGTCCTGCGCGGTTGACATGCCTGTTGCCAGGAGCATACAGCTTAAGAGGATCCATTTCATATCGGATAGTTTTGGGGCCTGGGGCCGTGTTCCGAAATTAAACGGATGACGCTGCATAAAGGTTCACTACCGCAGCCGCAGCGTGGCCCAAACCGAAAGTAGCGCTGCCAGAACGGAAGCTACCGTGCGCACGAGGTTCCACCGGTTCCAGGGTGCCTCAAAGCGGAGCCGCCACTCTTTCAGCGTACCCTCTCCAGCCGCAGCAAGATCCTGCTTATCCAGCCACTCGTTCAACGGCACATTGCATGCTACCGTTACTCCGAATACACCAATAATATACAGAGCTGCTGCCGCAACCAACATCCACCAGGCTGCATCTGCCGGCCGGGTAAATTGTTGCCATGCGCTGAAAGGCAGTAGGAATACCGGCGCCATAAATACTATCAGAAACCAGGGATTAAGGATAGCCCGGTTAATGGACTGGATCGCGGAAAGATAAGCGCCATCTTTCAACCGCCCAATGCCAGGCACAACTGACACTGCGTAGGCATAAAAGATACCGGCGGAAAGGCAGGTAGCCACCGTTGCCGCAAGCAGTACGATGCCGGGGAAGCCCTCAGTAAGAGATACCGGGTGTTTGTCTGAGATATGCATGTGATTTGATTTGCTGTAACATAAAATGGGCTACATCGGCACGGGAAACCTTCACCTGAATTCTGGAATCGGTGGGTGCAAATCCATGCCGGTACTGTTCTGTTAAAGGCCCGTCTGTCAGGTTGCCGGGGCGCACAATCACCCAGTCCAGCCCGCTGTTGCGCACATGCATTTCCTGCAGGGCATGGTCGGCGAAGCCTTTCTTCAATATAAAAGGTACAATGATATACCGGAACACAAAAGGTGTGCGGCGCAGTGCCGGCCGACTGTCTCCATACCCCAGCGATGTCTGGCATACAAAACGGCGGATACCGGCCGACTGCATGGCCTTTACAATATTGAGGGTGCCCTGTGAACGGATGGTACCGATTTTATTGGCCGGTGAACCTAATGTAGAAAGTACTGCATCGTGCCCTTTCACTGCCTCCCGTACTGCTGCTTCATCCAGCGCATCACCGGCTACTTTGGTTAGCAGCGGATGATTGATTCCGAGCTTTTCAGGATTGCGTACAAAAGCAGTAACACGGTGGCCCGCGGCAAGAGCCTGTTCTGTAAGGTGGCGGCCTGTACCGCCACTGGCGCCGAAAATGATGAGTTGCATGGGTGCTTAATTTTTAACAAAGCTACCATCGCCGAAACGGCACAAATAGAACAAAACCGACAAAGTAAACGGAAAAGCCCTTAGCGGGAAAGTACGGCGGAAAAGTTATCCGTAACCGGCCCTGCATCGCGGAAGCGCTGGGGACTGCACCCTGCAAACTCACGGAAGGCGCGGATGAAATGCGACTGGTCTGCATAATCATTACCATAAGCCAGATCAGACAGTTTATCGAACTGCTGGCCTCTCAGCTGCTGCAAAGATGCCTGGAACTGGGCAATGCGGGAAAACAGTTTGGGGGTGATACCGGTGTATTGCTTGAACCGGCGCTCGAAGCTCCGCTCGGTAATACGCAACTCATCACGCAGGTCTTTCAGTGACAGTGTACCCTGCTCCATTTGTATCCTTTCAAGGGCAGTTTCCATGGCGGTGTCGTGCTGCCTTTGGTTACGCTCCATTTGTCCGGCTACGAATGTAAAAAGCCCCTGCAGTTGTGCTGTTCCCGGCACAGGACCGGCAGCGGTATCTTCCAGCCATCCTGCCAGCGCAGGCTGCAGTTCACATGCGTCTATGCAACCATCAGTCAGCTCCCCTGCATTGAGTCCGAATACTGATCTCAAAGCACCGGGGCGAAGCACCATACCGCTGATAGAAAAGGTTCCTTCGAGGCGGAGACCGGCGTGGCGGGTAGATTGGCCGTAAAGGAAAACGGGCGGGAGAATTTTCTGTTCCTGATAGAGTACGCCTTTCTCCGGATGTTGGAAAATTAGGCCTGGTGAGGCATCGGCCAGCGTCCGGAACATTTGCACATCTTCACCGGCATGGCTCTCCAGCGTCCAGCAATATTGTACATGCTGGCGCAGGGCCGGGGGTGGAGGAAGTTGCCGGTAATTCATTGTAAACAAATGTAACAAAATATTATGTCGTAAATACCCCGCTAATTTGTCGATAATACAACCTGTCCGCCATCTTAAATGAGCATAGCTTTACATTATGCCCGAACAGCCCAAACTATTGCTCTATTCCCTGTCCATCAACGAACGGCAGTTTACCGCGCTGGACAAGCTTGTCGGAAAAGAGGCTTCCGCCATCCGTATTGCTTTCATAGAAAACGCGGCCGATGTGATCCCCGACTCAGAAGAATGGGTTTTATCCATCCGTCAATCTTTCAAACGCCGTGGTTATCAGGTAGATCCCATCGACCTCCGTATATGGCAGCGGAGGCCCCAGCAGCTGATGCAGCGGCTCACCGGAAAAGATGTAATCTGGATCGGCGGAGGCAACACTTTTTACCTGCGCTGGATACTGAAAAACAGCGGAGCGGATGAAATGATCCGGCGGCTCGTGCGGAGCGGTATTGTATTTTGCGGCTGGAGCGCAGGCGCCATTGTTGCCGGACCCACTATAGAATATTTTGAAGCGATGGATAATGTGGAAGACGCGCCTGAACTGATACTGGACGGTCTCAATCTCACCCAGATCATCATTATTCCCCATATCGATAATGCTGATTTTATACAGGGCGCTCACCTCGCAAATATGCAGCTGCAGGCTGCTGGATACAGCACCCTTCCCCTCGGCGACACCGAGGCCTTAGTCATCGATGGTGGCAACCAGCGTATCATCGATTAGGGTTTTAAGCGGGATGTCCTGTTTTTATGTTAATTTTCCGCCGATTACATGTGGAAGGATATGCTCATGACTCATTTAAATGAAATGCGGACCGTCAATGTTACCCGCTATGTGACGCCACTGCGCGAAGGAGGGTCTCTGCCCGCCATCGCCGAGGCCGACGACGGATTCCTCTACGTCCTGAAATTCCGGGGTGCGGGGCAGGGCGTGAAATCCCTCATTGCCGAACTTATTGGCGGTGAAATAGCCCGTGTGCTGGGCCTGCGGGTGCCGGAACTCGTTTTTGCCAACCTCGATGAGGCTTTTGGCCGGACGGAGGGCGACGAAGAGATACAGGATCTGCTCAAAGCCAGCACAGGCCTCAACCTGGCATTACACTACCTTTCCGGCGCTGTTACCTTCGATCCTAATGCCACCGAGGTGGATTCTATGCTGGCATCAAAGATCGTATGGCTCGACTGCCTGCTGACCAATGTGGATCGTACTGCCCGGAATACTAACATGCTCTGGTGGAACCGTGAGCTTTGGCTCATCGACCATGGCGCCTCTCTATACTTTCACCATTCCTGGGATAATTGGGAGGAACAGTCTCTCAAGCCCTTCGTACAGGTGAAGGATCATGTGCTGCTACCCTTTGCCACGCAAATACGGGAAGCCGACGCGCTGCTTCGCCCGCTGCTCACGCCGGAGCGCATTGGTGCCATAACCGCCCTGCTGCCTTCAGAATGGCTCACTACCCACGGGGAACCGGCAGATGCCGTCAGGGAAGTGTATTTCAGCTTCCTCACCAACCGGCTTGCCAATGCCGATAACTTTTTAAATGCCGCCCTGCATGCCAGAACAGCCCTTATTTGAATACGCCGTGATCCGTGTAGTGCCGAAAGTTGAGCGGGAAGAGTTCATGAACGTGGGCGTAATCCTGTTCTGCCGGCCAAAACGTTATCTGGACTGCAAAATCACGCTGGATGAAGCCCGGTTGCGAGCATTCAGTCCCACTCTCGATCTTGAGGCGCTGAAGGCCTTCGTGACCGGTTTCGAGAAAACCTGCCGCGGCGAAGGCCCTATCGGCCAGCTGGACCCCGCCAGCCGGTTCCGCTGGCTCACCGCCATGCGCAGCACCATTTTACAAACTTCCCGGGTGCATCCCGGGCTGTGCTCCGCGCCTGAGGATACCCTCGACAGGCTGCACCGCGAGCTGGTGCTGCAGGCGTAATTTCCGGGGTGCCATATGGCAAATAATGCATAACTTCGCACGTTTTACCAGAGCAACAGTACATGAAGACATATTTCCGGCTATTGTCGTTTGCCAAACCGATTGAGAAATACGCAATTCCCTATATACTTTTTACCATTATCGCAGTGGTGTTCGGCACCCTCAACCTCGCACTGGTTGCCCCCCTGCTTTCCACCCTGTTTGATGCCAACAAAGCCGTGCAAACTGCTGCCGATGGTTCAGTAACGCCCGCTCCCCTTCCTGAGCCGCCTACCGGCTTCGATTTGTTCGACATCATGAACTATCACGCCGCCCGCCTGAACAATGAGCTCGGCCTGTCCACTACCCTTATTTACGTGTGCGCCGTGATCGTAATTTCCGTGGTAATCAGTAACATTTTTAAATACTTCGGGGAAAGGACGATGGAAAACCTCCGCATCCACACCCTTCTTAACCTGCGTAAAACCGTTTTCAAAAACGTCATGAACCTCGATATCGCCTTTTTCAACAACGAAAGGAAAGGCGACATCCTGGCGAAAGTAGCCTCCGATGTCCAGGTGGTACAGTTCTCCGTTACCAGTACTCTGCAGGTGGTTTTTAAAGAACCACTGCAGCTGATTGCGTATCTCGTAATGCTGTTCATGATCTCCGTGAAACTGACGCTGTTCTCCATGCTGGTAATACCAGTTGCAGGATGGCTCATCTCTCTTATCGTGAAAAGACTGAAGGCACAGGCAGCCGCCTCGCACTCAACCTACGGCCTCATGATCAGTTACCTCGACGAAGCACTTTCCGGTATCAAGATCATCAAAGCGTACAATGCAGTCCCTTTCATCCGGAAGCGCTTCGACGATCAGAACCAGCAATACAGCAATATCATGCGTTCTATGGCGCGCCGCCAGCAATTGGCCAGTCCTGTTTCAGAAACACTGGGCGTAATGATGGTGGCAGGCATCGTGCTGTATGGTGGTATGCTGATAGCCAATACCCAGCCGGGTACTACGCCTGAATTGGCCCCCGGCGATTTTATCGCTTACATCGCTATTTTCTCACAAATTATGCGCCCGGCGAAAGCTATTTCGCAGGCGTTTACCAATATCCATTCCGGTATAGCCGCCGGCGAAAGAGTATTGTCCCTCATCGATGAAAAACCGACCATCGTGGATAAACCCGACGCCAAAGTTATCACCGAATTCCGTGATACCCTGGAGTTCCGTAACGTAACATTCGGGTACCAGGAAAAGAAAGTGCTTGATAACGTGAACTTTACCATTCCCAGAGGCTCATCGGTTGCACTGGTAGGCCCTTCCGGGGGAGGTAAATCCACGCTGATGGACCTCATCCCCCGGTTCACCCAGCCCTGGAGCGGGGAAATCCGGATAGACGGGCATAATATCCAGGACTACACCCTCGAATCACTGCGTTCCCTGCTGGGTACCGTGAACCAGGAATCCATTCTTTTCAACGATACTATATTCAATAATATCGCTTTCGCCCTGCCCGATGCAACGCAGGAACAGGTGGAAGCTGCTGCCCGTATCGCCAATGCACACGATTTCATCGTAGCGTCTGACGAAGGGTACCAGACAAGGATCGGCGACCGTGGGGTGAAACTCAGCGGCGGCCAGCGCCAGCGTATCTGTATTGCCCGTGCCGTACTGCGCAACCCGCCCATTATGCTGCTGGACGAAGCCACTTCCGCACTCGATACCGAATCGGAACGCCTGGTACAGGACGCGCTGAACAACCTTATGAAGAACCGTACCTCTCTCGTGATCGCCCACAGGCTCAGCACGATACAGAGTGCAGACGTAATTATCGTGCTGGAAGGAGGTAAAATCGTAGAAACCGGCACCCATTTTGAGTTATTGGAAAGAAACGGACTTTACCGGAAGCTGATAGAAATGCAGACTTTCGGGGTTAGTTAAAAAATAAATTATATATAGGCTTTTTTTATAACTTATATATTGTATTTTTAAAGTCGATTGTAACATATAAGGTGAGGCTATCGTTAAATAAGTATTGCGAACTACCTGACTATAAGCGAAAAAGACAGGTGAAAGAAGCAACCGGTCTTTACAACACAACCCGTATTTAATCAACCTGGAATGGAGAAGAAAGCATTCACAGTAGGATTATTGATATCTACCTACAACTGGCCCAGAGCACTGGATGCCGTATTAAAAAGCGCGATGCGCCAAACCCGGATGCCGGATGAGATCATCATCGCGGACGACGGTTCAGGCGTAGCAACAGAAGCTATCATCCGTAAGTATGCCACATTGATGGGCATACCTTTCCGTCATGCCTGGCATGAAGATGACGGATTCAGAAAAAGCCTCATTCTCAACAAAGCAGTTAAACTTTCCGAATCAGATTATATCATTGAAGTGGATGGCGATATCGTCATGCACCCTAAGTTTGTGGAAGATCATATCCGCCACGCGCAGAAAGGTATTTTTATACAGGGCGCACGCACCATGGTACAGGAAAACCGGACTACCCGTATCCTGAACACCGGCAGCTTCGATCCTATTAATTTCTTTTCTCTGGGTATCGGGAACCGCTTTAATTCACTGCGTATCCCCTTCCTTTCCTGGATCTTCAAACTATCTAAGCAGGATGCCACTAAAACCCGTGGCTGCAACCTCGCCTTCTGGAAAGACGATTTTATTAAAGTAAACGGCTATAACAATACTTTCAGCGGCTGGGGTTCGGAAGACAATGAGTTTGCCGCAAGGCTGATCAACGCAGGTATTAAAAAGGTAAGACTGAAATGGTCTGCCAACTGCTACCATCTCCACCACAACTGTAATTCTAAATCAGAAGTAGAAGCTAACGAATACCGTTACATGGAAACGATCCGGTACAACCTGATCTCCTGCATGAACGGCTATGCTGAAGTATAAACACTCCACGCCGCCCAAACGAGTAACGGGTATAAAATCCATTTTACAATTTTATAGGTATTCGTCCGGAGCATATTGCTTTTCCGGAACCCGCCGTTGTCATTGAAGCGGCGGGTAATCCCCTGCAGCTTACGACGGCGGAGGTTGCCCCACAGCAGGCCCGCATCGTGACTCAGACGCAGCAATATCACGTACCAGTACACCCTCACATCCGCTTTCGCTTTCCGCTTGATGGACTGTACCGTCGTGGCTATACACTCTATTACAAGTATTCCCGCCATGAACAGAGCGATGGGTACCAGCAGTGCAGGTTTTACCACTGCAGCCACCAATGCCGCTACAACAGTGAGCAGTAAAGTTTCAACCGTATTCGGTAATTCACGCGAAGCATGTTGGGGCAATTGCTCCGGCAGCAGGGCGTTTCCCGTACCGTACCTGAACGGCCGTTTGAAATCGGGCGCTTCATCCTTCCACCAGGGGTGGTTCACAGCGGCCTGCGGCAACGTCTGGTAATTGCGGTAATCATTGGCGGCCCGCACTTTCAGGAAAAAGTCCACATCCTCTCCACCACCCGATTTGGGATATACTTCCGAAAAACGAATGTTCCCGATGGCCGAGCGGCGTACCATGATATTAGCAGTGGCGCCCCAGGCAAAATCTTTCCGGTGTTCAGCAATTGTAAAAATATCCATACTTCCGCTGGCCAGGATGGCGTCGGAGAAAGGCTTCCCCGGAGGCGGCAGGCGCACCAGGCCTATGAATCCTGTGGCATCAGGCGCCCCCGCTGCGGCGTTCGCATAAGTAAGCAGTAAATCATTGGGCACAGTAATATCATCATCGAGGAACAATACCCAGTCTCCGTTTCCGGACTCAATGCCGCGGTTGCGGGTATACGCTGCACCCATGTTTTGGGGATTCACTTCGAGGAACACATCCGTTCCGTTCACCATCTCCGCAATAGCAGGGGCCACCGCTACCGCAGGATTGTCTGACAGCAGATAAAACCTTACCCTTACGCCCGCGGGCCTTTCGAGCCGCAGAATGGGCACCAGGTAATGTTCAATAAGCCGGAAAGATGGTATAACTACGTCGATACTGATCCCCATACAGGATTTTTATGAATGATTTAACTTGCCCGGATAATGGGCGCGGCGCAAAAATAGTTTTTTTCCTCGCTATGTTATCATAAGGCACCCAGCTACGTAAGGGATTTCTTTTCCCCCATAAACGTAACTTTCAGAAGCGTCATACGTTGGCGGATGCCATAACAATATGCAAAAATGATTGTTAAATCTGAAAAACAATCCGCATGCAAAGAATCCTCGTCCCGGTAGACTTCTCAGAAACAGCCTTCCATGCCGCACGGTACGCCATTTCAATTGCCCGTCAGTTACAACCGACGTCGATTACCTTATTTCATGCTTACGGCCTACCTCCATCCGCAAATGCCACCGTGATAGCCATGATGCCGGGCGATTCGCCTGAATATATCCATGGTGTGGAAATTGAAATGGCTAAATGGAAACAGGAGCTGCAGTCCGAACTGGTGGAATATGTACAGCTTGATACACACATCAGCGGCCTTCCTTTTATGGAAGCCGTTAAAGAAGCTACAGACAAGACCCGGTTTGCTCTGATTGTGATGGGCATAACCGGCAAAAGCCCCCTCGGCCAGCGCTTCATTGGCTCCAATGCACTCGATGTGGCGCATAGTACACATGTTCCGCTCATTATTGTGCCCGCCGGTGCGGAGCTGCGTAAGATTAAACGCATCCTTTTCGCTTACGACCGTAAACAAACACTACAGCCCACACAGGCGGAAACTATTTTGAGACTGCAAAACGATTTCGAGGGACAGATAGAAGTCGTTCACATTACTCCGGGTGAACCTGACAACAATGCACCTGCAGCCCTCATGGAAGCCCTCCAACTGGCCCCTTCCCACTACCGGGAGCTGCAGCATACTGATTTGGTTACCGCCATCCAGGAATATGCAGGTGAAACTAATGCCGATCTCCTTCTCGCCATACCCGGTGAATATGGACTGTTTGCGGAATTATTCCACCGCAGCATTACCAAAAAGCTGGCTTTCAATGTAGGGCTCCCGGTGGTAGTGATCCGGTAAGATCTTTTAACATAAACGGCCCGCAGATACCAGTTATCCGCGGGCCGTTTACTATTTGCAGTAAAAGGATTAATCTTTCAGATGCTTCACCGGGTTTACCCGCGAAGCCTTCAGCGCCTGGCTCCCTACTGTCAGCCATGCGGTCAGCAAAGCCAGAACGCCTGCCAGTGCAAAGTACCACCACCGCAGCTCAATGCGGTAAACAAAGGTATCCAGCCACGAACGGGCTACAAAGTAGCCTACAGGCAATGCAATGAGAATGGCAGCCACTACCAGCTTCGTAAAATCAGCAGAAAGCAGATATATGATATGGGAACTGCTGCCACCCAGCACTTTGCGTATACTCATCTCCTTCATCCGGCGCTCTGCCGTGAAAGCAGCCAGCCCCAGCAAACCAAGGCAGGATATAATCACCGCCAGCCCCGCGAAGTAGCGCGACAATACGCCTACCCTCATTTCAGTCTGATATACCGTCTGAAAATCCGTATCAATAAAATTCAATTCCAGTACACTGCCCGGGTTCAGTTCCCTGAACAATGCATTGATCCGGGCAATTGTCGTTTGCATATCTACCGGCGAAAGCCTTGCTATTATAGCTCCTGCCTGATCCGGACCGAAGTAATAAATCCAGGGGGTAACCGCTTTATGAACGGTTCTGAAATGAAAGTTCTTTACGACACCTACAATCCGGCGCTGCTCACCCCAGAAATTAATTTCTTTACCAACAGGATCCTGCATCCCCATAGCTGCAGCGGCTACTTCATTGATGATGACGCCGGCACTGTCTGTTCGGAAATCTGCGGAGAAAGACCGGCCCTTAGCCATCGTCATCCCCATCGTTTCTATTAACCCCACATCAATAGCCTGGCAACCAAACTCCATGTTCAGTTCCTTGCTTTTGCCCGGCCAATCCACACCTGTGGTAGTTCCCCAATGCGAGGTTACATTCCCGGTGGCATTGGCTGCACTCACCACTCCCGGCAACTCACGCAGCCGTTGAAGAAACTGCCGGCTGTCTTCCTTCAGCTTCCCCTCCTTGAAAAAGTAGACCACGTTTTCACGGTCGTATCCCATGTTCTTATGCTGTACAAACTGTATTTGCAGGAATACTACAATTACCGCTAAAATGAGTACGATGGAAATCGAGAACTGGAATACTACCAGTCCTTTTCTTACCCAAAGTTCCCGCAGGGAAGACGTGTACTGACCTTTCAATATGGCTGCCGGCCTGAATCCGGATAGATATAATGCCGGGTAACTGCCTGCCAGCAGGCCTGTAGCCAGCGTGAGCAGCAACAGGAAAAACAACACCTGCCTATCTGCGAAAAGAGTTAGTGATTTCCCTGTAATGGTATTAAAGAACGGAAGGATGAAATAAACCGCCAGTAACGCCACCCCAAGTGAAATCAACGAAAGCAGCACTGCTTCTCCGAGGAACTGGAGAATGAGCGATGCCTGCCTGGCCCCGATGGCTTTTTTCACGCCTACTTCCTTCATCCGCCGCGATGTGCGGGCGGTAGAGAGGTTCATGAAATTTATGCTGGCGATGAGCAGGATAAATATTGCGATCAGGGAAAACAACCTTACATATTCAATACGCCCGCCATCCTGCACGCCATTGGTATATTTTCCGAAAAGATAAGTTTCTGTATGAGGTTGCGTACTAAGCGTAACCCGCGACGTGGATACCTTCTGCTGCAGCAGCCCTTTGATTTTGGCATTGAACTGTGCTATGTCTGCTCCTAGTTTGAGCAGTACAAAAGTCTGCACATTGTGATTATCCCAATGCACATTAAATTCTTTTAAAAATGCATCGTAAGAGAGCAGATAATCATATTGTTCGGAAACGTTGGACGGGAGGTCTTTGAAAATGCCGGTGATGGTGAATTGATGTTCCTGTTGCCAGGTTACCGGTTTGCCGATGAGGTTTTCTGTGGTTTTGAACATTTTCATCGCCATGGATTCTGAGAGCAGAATGGCATTGCTGGCCACTAAAACCTTATCCGGGTCACCATCTGCCAGCGGAAAAGGAAATACCTTAAAGTAATCGCGGCTGGCAAACATAGGCCGCGCTTTAAAGCTTTCCTGGCCACTGCTGATGGTAAACTTTGGCATTGTACCCGGTGGACGGGTAGCCACGGCGTACTCCACTTCCGGAAACTGCGCCTTCAATTCATCTGCCAGCGGCGCAGGAGTCTGCATCGTTGTCTTAATTCCGTCATCCTGATGGTGTTGCCCCAGGATGTGCATGATTCGCGCGTCGTGCCGGAAATTTTTATTCATCTGCCACTCGTCGGTCACCCATAAACAAATGAGCATTGCACAGGCAAGGCCGCTTGAAAGCCCGGCGAGGTTGATGAAGAAAGTGGTTTTGAACTTACTGAAGTTGCGGATTATAAGGAGCAGGGAATGCCTGAACATAAGCGGTACTTTGGTCGGAATGAGCGAAACAATCCCCATGCCGACAGTAAAACCTGCCACCATGGCCCATGTTACAAACTCCCTGCGTTCACTGGCGAACAGGATCGTCCGCTTCCGGACACCTGGAGCCCCGCCCTGCAGGCAGATATTTCCTGGAAAGTGAAAAAAATAACCGCTCCAGGAGTGAAGCGGTCTCTACACTCCATCTGAATGACTTTTCGCCATCAAACCCGTTTCCGGGCGGGATCGCAATCAGCCGTAATGAATACAATTGCATTCATTATAGTATAAAAATAGTCTATTTTTGGATATAATAAAATGTTTATACACTAATTGATTGCAGATTATCTGTTAACTTGACGCGGGAAACACTTAAAATTGAATTACAGTTTAATCAAGCAACTGATCGATCTGGCGGAGGAATACGAGCAATCGGCGGGAAAAGGCACAGGTGATATCAAGGATTTTGTGCGCTGGCTGCGGGAAGGCGATGCCCCGGAAACGGTCAGGACCACGGATCACTACAGCGACGACCATATTCCGGGTCTGATCAGCAAATTGCTGGTGTATATGCACCGGTATGCTAAACTGTATTTCAAACGCGCCCTCGCCAACAGGCCTATTCAGTCGCTCGACGAATTCGGATATATGGTTTCCCTCCTGCAATACGGCCCGATGAATAAAACCGGCCTTATCCATCAGAATATACAGGAAAAGCCTACCGGCATGGAAATCATCAACCGGCTCATCAAACTTGGCTTTATTGAAGAAACGCCTGACCCTGGTGATAAGCGCAGCAAACTCATCCAGGTCAGCGAAAAGGGCCAGATGATGATGGGCGAATTGTTTGGCGATATGGATAAAATCTCCAAACTCATCCTGGGCGATCTCCTGCCCAGTGAACAATACCGCCTCCTCGAAATGCTGGAACGCCTGCATTGTTACCATAAGCCCATCTTCCGCGACGACCTGCAGCAGCTCGACGATCTGCTGGATAAAAATTCCCACGGCCTCGCCTGATACAATATTCCGCATCAGGAAATTCCTATCTTGTAGCCTCAACCATTTCCCTTACCGGATGAATAGAGGGCTATTCTTGTCGATTGTATTGTTGTTGTCTGGCTGGTTGTCCGCAAACGGGCAGCAAAGCTTTTATGTACTGGAAGACAGCTCCCGGCTCCTCTCACCTGCCGCTATACTGGAAGCCTTCGAAAATGGCCGGTTTAAGCCGTTGCAGCCCTCTTATCTCAATCCCGGCTATACCACCTCCGATTACTGGATCGCTGTTACCGCACCGGATATTTCTTTTGCGGAAAACATGCTGCTGATTACCGATAACCCGCACATCAACAGGCTGGAATGGTATGCGGCAGGGCATCATGCCATGCAACTCTTGTCTGTTACCGGCGACTACTACCCCTTCCGGCAGCGCCCGGTGCGAGATCCTTCGTTTATCTTCCGCTTCAGCAACGGCCCGGGCCTTTACCTCCTTAAGATCGAGAAACATCATGAATCCCTGCAGGCACCGTTAAGACTGATCGACAGGCAATCGTATTACGAAGAGAAGGAAAGATCCACCCTCATCAACGGCATCTTAACCGGCATCGTTTTACTCATCATATTGTTCGGTGTATTCCTGTACGCCAATACTTTGGATGCCGTGTATGGCTGGTATGCCTTATATGTGCTCAGCACCCTTTGCTGGATATGGGCCAACAGCGGACTGGGATATCAATACATCTGGCCCGACTCTGTTTACTTCCCCAGCAGATCGCGCCCCATCTTCGTCCTGTTCAACTTCATCTTTACCGTACAGTTCCTCAAAGTATTTACCGGCCTCTGCCAGCCAGGCAGCAGGCTGCGGCAGCCATTATTGTTCGTACAGGGCGTATGGATGGCTATGTTATTGGTAGTACTTTGGCCCATACATTACCAGCGCTACGCCATAGCCACTATGTACCTGCTGAAAGCTCTCCCTTTCTTTTCGCTTGCAGCACTGAGTATGCTTGGGGCGGGTGTGTTGTATAAGGTGGTGAAAGGCAACCGTCCGTCGATGGTATACCTCGCGGCAGTTTCAGTACTCATGTTTTTTGTGGTGGCGGAAAACCTGTATCATCTTGGCACCGTTCAGCTGCCTTCCTATTTCGCGCATTATGGTCTGTTCACAGGCATTGTACTCGAGATGATCATCATCACATTCGGGCTTGCCGCGCGCTTTTCTCATTACAGGAAAGAAAAGGAAACTATTCTGAAGGCCATGCACGAACAGCAGAAAAAGCTGACGGATACAATTGTAACCGTGGAGGAGAACGAAAGAAAGGTACTGGCAGACCGGTTACATGATGAAATAGGATCACTCCTCGCACTCGCATCGCTCCAGCTGGATGCAGTACAGGGAAATGCGCCAACAGGCGCACCTGCCGCCGCACGCGCAGGCAATCTCATCCGGGAGATCAGTGAAACCGTACGTACCATCAGCCATCAGCTCACTCCAGTTGCCATGGAGAAATACGGACTGGTCAAAGCTGTCACCGATCTTACCGGCATCGCCAATGCTTCGGGAAAGATTCATATTGAGCTGGTGATTATCGGCTTCGAAAAAGAAGCTGCTTTCCCCCGCAATTTCCGCAACATACTTTACCGCATCATACAGGAACTGCTGCAGAACGTTCTCCGCCACGCAGAAGCAGGGCATGTACTCATCCAGCTCATAGAGCACGATGATCATTGCACGCTGCTGGTGGAAGACGATGGCAAAGGCATCCCCGGCGACCTGCCCGATCCCCAGCTGCTGCGCAGCATCCGCTCGAAAGTAGATTACCTGGAAGGCATGATGCAGATTGAACATCAAACAACCACCGGCGCACTGGTCAATATAGAATTACCGCTGCCGAAAATGAACTGAACCTATGTCTGACCTGAGACTTTTAATAGCCGACGATCACCAGCTCCTGATAGACGGAATGCTTGCCCTGCTGCGAGAAGCAGGAGGCTACACCCTGCTGGAACCTGTGAACGACGGGCGCGCCCTGCTCGAAAAGCTGTCCACTACACCGGTAGACATCATCCTGCTGGATCTCAACATGCCGCATCTCGACGGTATCCGTGCATTGGAAATGATCCGCCGGCAATACGCCAAAGTGCGCATCCTCGTACTTACCAATTACAACCAGCCGCAACTCGTGGCAGAAGTACGCCGGCTCGGCGCTAACGGATATATGCTTAAAAGTGCATCTGCAGGAGAATTGCAGAAAGTGATACGCCACATTGCCGATGGGGGCAGCTGGTTCGAAGAACCCACAACCGATGAAATAGCCCTCCCGTCCTATTTCCTCGACGAGTTCATGCGTAAGTATCATCTCACAAAAAGAGAAGTGGAGATCATCCGGATGGTAGGCAGCGAGCTTACCAGTAAGGAAATAGGATCGAAGTTGTCTATCAGCGAGTTTACCGTTAACACTCACCGTAAAAACATCATGCGCAAGCTGGAAGTCCGCAATATTGCGGGCATCCTCAACTTCGCTCGAACACACGGATTACTGTAACCGACTTACGATTTCCATACAGGCGCGACTGTTATGACAGGGGCCTTTCCTGAAGCCCGCTTTTTCTTCCCCGATAGGATCAAGATTCCTGTCTACCCCCCACCGCCATTCTCCCAGTTGCTGATCGAGGATATGCTGGTCAATAAAGCTCCAGGTTTCACCTGCCCTGATGAGGTACTTTTCATCGCCGCTGATCTGCCAGGCGTTTACCAGTGCCACCAACGCTTCGGCCTGAGGCCACCAGCGTTTTTCTTCTACCAGTTGTTTTGTTTCCGTATCAGCAGCATACCACACCCCTCCATCGGCATCCATGCCTTCCAGTGCCGCGTCGGTGAGGCGGATGGCAGCTTCGCGGCACCTGGTGGTAAGGGCTTCGTCTTCCAGCGCTTCTGCGGCACGGAGCAGTTGCCAGGATGCCTGGAAATCGTGCCCGTAAGAAACTTTGTTCCCGTCGGGCTTCCATTCATTATCGAACATCAGGCGAAGGTGGCCTGTTTCAGGATCAATAATTTTATCGAGGAAGAGCGTGGTAAGGTCCTGCAGGTGATGGCGCAGGGAATCGTCGGGCCAAACGCCGTAAAGTGCGGTGAACCCTTCGAGTATATGCAGCTGGATGTAAGCCGATTTCTCATCAGGATTTTCCGGCTCCCAGTTACGTGCGCAGCCGCCATTGTATCCCCCGCGGACGGGGTCGTGGGTATAAAGCTGGAGCAGGCTGTAAATGCCTTTGGCGATGTTTAAAGTTTCGGTGGAAGGGCTTACCTGTTGCCATGTGGCCAGTGCATATAATGCCAGGCCCATGGCATGCGGCTCTTTTCGGGGGTTCTGACAACGACCGGCATAATCCGTATCCCATACCACGCCGCCAAATTCGGGATCAATGCAATGGTCGCGGAACCAGTTATAGGCACGCCCGGCAGCAGCCAGCCATTCCGCCCGGCCGGTTTGAAGGGCACCGGCAGAAAAGCTTTGCAGAATGCGCGACATAAGTACCGAGCCTTTCAGCGCAAAAGGGTCTGGCTGGCCATCGGCGGCCATTTTACCGTAAAATCCGCCGAAGCGGTGATCCGTCATTTCCTGGTCCCAGAAGGTGAGGATATTGTCTCTTTCCCGTTCAATTGATTGCCTGAGGGTTGTTTGCATACTTTCCATATCGTATTAGTGACCGGGCGGTTGCAACCTGGTGGCGGCGAGGCGGCGGCCTGTTTCCAGCTCACGGATGAAAGGCAGCCCGTTTTGCAGGTAGAGCCGTTCGCTTTGATCCAGGTAGTTGTCGAGCTGAAAAAACATCGCCGCGCGGCTGGCTCCCAACAGTTTTACCATCCGCCGGTGATAGCGGGTTTGCAGATCCACAAATTCACGGTCGTTTTTAAGAATACTTTTCGTTAGGTTGTGCAGAACGGGTTCGTCCAGCATCTGGAACTTCTCGTTATACTCCCGGAGCAATACCCCGCGCATTTGAGCGATAGGCATTTTCTCCTGTGCATATTCGTAGAAAGTTTCCAGGAAAACGGGCTGTTCACCACGGCCTACGCGGAGTATTTCGGTAAATACCGCTTCGCGCGTGCGGCCAAACAGCCGGAGTACCACATCTTCCGAAAAAGGCACCTCGGCCTGCGCAGTGTCCTGCGCAAAAAGGGAAACACTGCTTATCAGCGTACCCAGTAACGTCATCATCAGTTTGCTCATACCAAAGGTTTTGAGCGGTGGATGGTCCATCGCCATGTAACTAAAATGGGATCAGGGACTGTTTAATGATGGAGGGGTATAATTTCATCCATACGCAACTGAATATTTGACGGGCCAACGATATTAACATAACAACCAAAAGGTGCCTGTTGTTGTAATGAGTGAATTTCTGAAGGAAAAGAGGATATCTAAGTTTCCTTCCCTTTTTTGGACAAAAGTCAAGGAAAGTGCGGATTGAATGAATAGTATTTTGAAAAGCAGGAAGAAGTGGGAAAATCCTCCAAAACACGCGCCAATACTAATATTCACTATTTTTGCAGTTGTTTTAAAAAGAACAAATTATGCGGAAAGGATTTATTATCAGCGCCGTCATCGCACTTGCCGGCACCTTCCTCCTCGGCTGGTACGCCAGCGCCTGGTGGTACGTGCTCACGGCTATGACGGCCGGATTGACAGCCATGGGAATCAACGACATGATGCAGACGAGACATTCCATTATGCGGACCTACCCTGTTGTTGGGCGGATGCGCTACTGGATGGAAGCCCTCCGCCCCAAAATGTACCAGTACTTCGTAGAGTCTGACATCGACGGGCGCCCCGTTAACCGGATCGACCGTTCCACTATTTACCAGCGTGCCAAGAAAGAAACAGACACCATGCCTTTCGGTACGCAGCTCGATGTATATGAAGAAGGCTATGAATGGATGAGCCACTCCATAGCCCCCAAAGATTTTCATAAACTGAATCACGACCCGCGCGTAATGATCGGGAATAAGGATTGCAAACAGCCCTATTCCGCCAGTATCTTCAACGTATCGGCCATGAGCTTCGGCTCCCTCAGCAGCAACGCTATTGAAGCCCTCAATGCAGGTGCTAAAATCGGCAACTTCGCCCATAACACCGGCGAAGGCGGTATCAGCCCATATCACCTGAAACATGAAGGCGATATCATCTGGCAGATCGGTACCGGTTATTTCGGTTGCCGCGACGATGAAGGGAAGTTCTCCGACGAAGTGTTCAAACAGAACGCCCTGAAGCCCCAGATCAAAATGATAGAGCTGAAGCTGAGCCAGGGCGCCAAGCCCGGCCATGGTGGTATCCTCCCGGCTAAGAAGAACACCCCGGAGATCGCCGCCATCCGTCACGTACAGCCCGGCACTACTATTTATTCCCCGCCTTATCACACGGCTTTCAACAGCCCGAAAGAACTGGTGCTTTTCATTCACCGTATGCGCGAACTCTCCGGCGGCAAGCCCGTTGGCTTCAAACTCTGCATCGGCCGTAAAAGCGAATTCATAGGTATATGTAAAGCCATGATAGAGCTGGATATCTACCCCGACTTCATTACCGTTGACGGTGGCGAAGGCGGAACCGGTGCCGCTCCTCAGGAATTCAGCAACCACGTGGGTGCTCCCCTACTCGATGGACTGGCATTCGTACACAACATGCTCAATGGCTTCAACATCCGCCAGCATGTGAAAGTGATTGCTTCCGGTAAGATCCTATCCGGTTTCCATCTGGTACGTGCTGTGGCCCTCGGGGCAGATTCCTGCAACAGCGCCCGCGCCATGATGATGGCTATTGGATGTATTCAGGCACTCCAGTGCAACTCCAACAAGTGCCCCACCGGTGTAGCCACACAAGACCCCGCACTTACCGTGGGCCTCGTGGTAGCCGATAAGAAACAGCGAGTAGCCAATTATCATGACAACACGGTTAAAACCTTCGTGGAACTCATGGGTGCCGCCGGTATCGATGATTACAAGAAGCTGACGCGCTCCCATATCTACCGCCGGGTATTTATGAATGAAGTGCGCACCTTTGAAGATATCTTCCCCAGTCTGGAACCGAGCTGTATGCGCGAAAACCGCATCCCGGAAAAATATAAGCAAGACTTCGAACAGGCGTTCGCAGACCGCTGGATGTAACATCCCACATCCATTTCCCAAAGGGGGCACTTCTGTTGAAGTGCCCCCTTTGTAATTTCCATGCTTCCCCGAACGCTTCATTGAGATGATCGCAGCATAATACCAGCCTCCCTTTCAACTCCCGCTTAAACACCTGCCATCCTCCATCGATCCTCCATCCATCCTCCACCCAAACACCTTCAAACCCGCTCCAATGCTGAGCACTGATGGAGGATCGATGGAGGATCGATGGAGGATGGCAGTAGGTTTTGCAAATCGTTCTGCATGAAGCAGTAAATAAAGAAAAACGCATATTTAATTGAATTTCAGCACTTAAAGAGGCCATCAATCGTTTTCTAAAAGTTCCCGGCGAAACTTGAGGAGCTGGTAATGCTGGAATTTTAAGAATTAGAAGAGGTGATCCGGAGGTTTGTGCTGTAATGATGCTAATAAGTACCTCAACCCACCGCATTTTCACCCTTTCCCACCATCCTGCCATCAATTACGGGCATCCTTTTCAACCCAATTTTTCGTATATTCATTGAGAATCAACCAAATCACACTGCAGCGCACATAATTCAAAAAAATAATATATTTATATCCCAACATTCGCATACAAGCATGAAAGTGAACGACCGATTTATTTGGGCAGTTGAAATGCTGCATATTAACCCGGACGACCATATCCTCGAGATCGGTTGCGGCCATGGTATTGCCGTTTCTCTTATTGCCCCAAGGCTAAAAACAGGATCTATCACCGCGATAGACAGTTCCCGCGCTATGATCGACAAGGCACAGCGTAAAAATGAAGGAGTTGAGGCTGATTTCATTCATCAAACCTTCTGCGACACCAGCCTCGAGCAGCAGTTCGACAAGATTTTCGCCTTTAACGTGAACATCTTCCTCAATGATGCCTGCCGGGAATTATCCCTTATCCGGAACTACCTGGCGCCGCTGGGGGCGCTGTACGTATTCCATCAGCCGCCACCTACAGACAGTATGGAAACGGCCAAAGGATTTGCGGACCGTATTTCCGCACAACTGGAAAGCGGGGGCTATGTAATCCGGGATGTATTGTTTAAAAAACTGGCTCCGGCGCCCTGCGTGTGTATCATATCGCAACCATCGCCCGCACCGTGATGGAATTTGCCTACCTTTGTGCCGCATGAAATTCGAACAATACCGTATATCGGAAGAGCTGAAGCGTAGCCTGGAGGAACTGGGCTTCAAAAGGCCGACAGACATTCAATATAAAGCCATCCCCTCCATTCTGAAGGGCGATGACGTACTGGCCATCGCACAAACCGGCACCGGTAAAACTGCCGCCTTCGCCATTCCCATCATCCAACTCATGCAGCAGCGCCACCGTTCTAAACGAACCCGTGGCGAAGTGAAATGCCTCGTTATGGTACCTACCCGCGAACTGGCCATTCAGATCGCGGATGTGTTTAAGCAGCTGGGCAAATACACCCCAGTTGATATCCTCGGCCTCGTTGGCGGGGTAGACCAGGATGCACAAATCAAGAAACTGAATAAGGGAGTAGATATTCTGATCGCCACTCCCGGCCGCATGTTTGACCTGCGCGCCCAGGGCCACCTCGATCTCTCCCATGTACAAACCCTCATCCTCGATGAGGCCGATCACATGCTCGATCTTGGTTTTATCCGTGATATCCGCGATGTTATCAAACACATCCACCACAATCACCAGACGCTTTTCTTCTCTGCAACTATCGACGAACATATTAAAGACCTCGCCTATTCCGTGGTCCGCAATCCTATCCGTATCCAGATATCGCCTGATGATCCCGTTTCCAAGAACGTGAGCCATGCCGTGGCCTGGGTGGATATGGACGATAAACGCTTTTTCCTCGAACGCCTCGTGCGCGAGTTCCCCGATAAAAAGATCCTCGTATTCGTACGCACCAAAGTGCGCGCAGAGCGCGTAGTGGCCGCCATGGAAAGGGTGGAAATCAAAAGTCTTTCCATGCACGGCGGTAAAGAGCAGGACGACCGCCTGAATGTGATGAACGAGTTCCGCAAGGGCGATATCAAACTGCTGATCACCACCGATGTAAACGCCCGAGGGATCGATATTCCCAATGTGGATTACGTGGTGAACTACGACCTTCCGGAAGACCCCGAAAGCTATGTGCACCGCATTGGCCGTACTGGCCGCGGTACGCAGAAAGGCCAGGCCATCAGCTTCTGCAGCAAGGAAGAAAAGCCGCTGCTCGATGCCATACAGGAATACATCGGCAAGCCTGTTAGCCAGATGACTATCTCCAAATCCGATTACGAAGCCACCATCCAGTTCTCAGAGGAAGTACCCAACGAAAACGTGCAGCTGCTTATCGAGCAGCACGAAGCCCAGATGAAGGCTGCAAAAAAGAAGAAGAAAAAGAAGTAATTGCTTATTTTGGAAGCCGATCTACTCTTTTAACTGTATGAAAAAACTTTGGATCGGCCTCCTGGCCTGCGTTGCACTTTCCGCTTCCGCACCCGCCCCCGGCGATGGTGAATGGACCTCCCTGTTCAATGGTAAGAACCTGAAAAACTGGATCGTGAAGATCCATCATCACCCCGTTGGGAAAAACTTCGGTAATACTTTCCGGGTGAAGGATGGCATGATACAGGTGCGGTACGATCAGTACGGCGATTTCAATGAGCAATACGGCCACCTTTACTATAAAACACCCTTTTCCCACTACCACCTCCAGATGGAGTACCGCTTCGTAGACCCATGGGAAAAAACCGCGCCTTCCTATACCATCCTCAACAGTGGTGTCATGTTCCATTCACAGGACCCTCGCACCATGCCGGTGGAACAGGACTGGCCCATATCCGTGGAAATGCAGTTCCTGGCAGGCCTGGGCGACGGGCAGCCGCGCCCTACAGGCAATATGTGCTCTCCCGGTACCAACATCGTGTACCAGGGCAAGTTCAACACCCAGCATTGCATTAATTCCAGCTCCAAAACCTATGAGAAAGGGGAATGGGTGAAAGCAGAACTCATCGTTTACGGCGACTCCCTCATCCAGCATATCATTAACGGTGATACGGTGCTCCAATACAGCAAGCCTTCTATTGGTGGCGGCGTAGCTAACCGGTATGATCCTGCACAGAAGATCGACGGCAAGGCACTTACCTCAGGGCACATAGCACTGCAGAGCGAAGGCCAGCCCATTGATTTCCGGAACATCCGCATCCGTAAGCTGCCGGGCAACAAGTAATTTTTCAGGTATTAGTACGCTTGGGGTACACCCGGGCTTCATGTAGTTTAGTACTGAAGATGTACTCCCGTATATCTCCGGTATGAATGGCAGTTTTTTGCCATTACATACCGCCTTTCCTCCGAAAACCGCCGGATATGCAATCGCGTGCCATTTGCTGCGGTATTTGGAACCACTTTGGTATTTTAAGCCCCGTCAATTCATATCCCTAATCCAATCCCCACATGAAAAAGCTCTTATTCCCCGCTATTGCCGCATTAATGCTGGCCGCCTGTTCCAAAGAAGGTCCTGCAGGGCCTGCCGGACCACAGGGCCAGCAGGGAAATCCCGGCGCCCAGGGTACACCTGGCGCACAGGGCCCGCAAGGAACACCCGGTACTCCCGGCACCAACGGCAACGCCAACGTCATCGTCAAAACGTTTTCTTCCACAGCCTACACCTGGAATAAGGAAACGATACTGGGCATCAATTACCGCACGATCCAGGTGCCTGTTCCTGAAATCACGGCAGACATTATAAACACCGGTATGGTACTCGTATATGTAGCTGCCAACACGGATTCCTGGACGCCCCTGCCGCTTACCCTCGGTACTGATCCAAAACTGCTTTTCGTCTCCTTTGGCAACAGCGTGGGGATGCTTCGTATCCGTACCCGGTATTCTGATAATACCGACACCGGTGTCATTGGCATCAACTGCAAACTGGTTATTGTTCAGGGCAACAGCTTCCGGCGTGCTGCACCACCGTCCTGGAGCGAACTGCAACGGACATACGGACTTACCAACTAAGCAAAAAAATAGCCGGCAATGATTTGCCGGCTCTTCTTTCCTTACCCAATATCATGGGTATATGTCCATTCTATTATACTAATTGTTGCTGTGCTGCGGGCACCTGCTGTGCAGCGAAGAACTTCGCCACATCATCCCAGGTATCGTAGCGATTGTAATCCTCATAACCCGAGTTGTGGGGAGCGGAGAATAACATGCGCTCTCCAT
The DNA here is from genome assembly GCF_003149455.1 of Chitinophaga deserti. Taxonomy (GTDB): domain Bacteria; phylum Bacteroidota; class Bacteroidia; order Chitinophagales; family Chitinophagaceae; genus Chitinophaga; species Chitinophaga deserti. Next base: position 305,173 of record NZ_QFFK01000008.1, on the reverse strand, counting down.
CGAAATAGCGCAGGTTCTTATCGTAGTCGTCGATCATATAATCGGCTTTAACGATGGTTTTAAGGCCGCAGAACACAATGTTCTTCCAGCTGATGAAGGGAAAATGCTCCTTCAGCCAGTCTATCTTCTCTACAAGCGATTGCGGGAATTCCACGGCAGCAGAAACGATGAATACTTCATAGTTCTCCATCAGCTCCAGGATCACCCGCTGGCTGCCTTCCATTACCGGGGCGGTGCGGAAAAAACCCGGGGTATGCAGGAAATGATGCACGATCCCTTCCTGCGGGAAGCCTGTGGTTTCCGGCAGGCCTTTCAGCTGCTCCTTAGTTACCCGCTCGCCTGTGCGCTCAAAGTACCAGTCGCAATAATGCTGATTCAGATCTGCCATCACCCCGTCCATATCGATTGCTATACGTTTCTTTGCCATATTCTGCTATTTAATGCAAAGTTATGCAACATTTCGGAATAATAAAATCTGAATATTGCTATTTATCGCATAAATTTGCAAGAAACCGCAGGAATATGTTAAAAGAAGAAAGGCTGGATTATATCCTGAAGAAGCTCAAAGCCGACCAGAAAGTGCTCCAGACAGAGCTAAGTACGGATCTGCAGGTGTCGGAAGACACGGTTCGCCGCGACCTGGAATCCCTGGCGCAGAGCGGACTGCTGATAAAAGTGCGTGGCGGGGCCATCCCCCACTCACCCAACCCCTATTCTTTCAAGGAGCGCAGTCTTTTACATACCGACGATAAGATGAATATGGCCCGAAAGGCCCTGGATATGCTGCACGACGGGCAAACGGTAATCCTGGATGGTGGCACCTCCACCCTTTCCATCGTGAAGATATTCCCGCCCAGCCTGAAGATAACTGTAATCACCAACAGCGTTCCCATTGCTTCCTTACTGATAGAACACCCCAAAACCGAAGTGATCTTTACCGGCGGGAGGGTTAATAAAGATGCACAGACCGCAGGCGGGCAGGACACTATGCGTATGCTGCGCCGTGTGCGGGCAGACCTCTGTTTCATGGGCATCTGCAGCCTGCACCCTATTTTAGGCGTAACGGGCCTGGATCTGGAAGAATCAGAAGTAAAAACGACGATGGTGGAATCTGCCAACCGCATTGTAGCATTGGCTACCAGCGATAAAATGGGCACGGCAGAACCGTTTAAGGTTTGCGACATTACCGATATCGATACGATTATTACCGACAATCCTGAACTGGAAATGCTGGAAGCTTACCGCCAGCTGGGAATCAGGGTGGTGTAGTGGTGGTGGTAGCAGCCTGTTTTTCAGGGATCAGGCCTTTCGATTCCAGCTCTACCTGTTCCACCCAAACTGCATAATCATTGGGGTAAATGCGTTCCCCTTTCTTTTGCACGTATTGCCTTGTGAATTCCGCTCCGAAGTACAGGATGGCGGCAGAATAATATACCCATACCAATAACACTACCAGCGAGCCTGCTGCGCCATATGTGGTGCCAATACTGCTGGAGCCGAGATACATTCCGATCAGGCTCTTACCTAACATAAACAGTACCGCGGTAACCATAGCCCCCACCCACACATGCCGCCACTTCACTTTGGCATCGGGCAATACTTTGAAGATAATAGCAAATAATGCCGTAATCACCGTGAAAGTAAACACGAGGTTCACAACATATATGATCACCACCGTAACGTCAGGGAAAAGGGCTGTAAGACGGTCCATTAATACCTCAATAAGCCCGTGCAGTACCAGCGATACCACCAGCACAAAACCTAAACTGGCTACAAGTGAGAAGGAAAGCAACCGGGTGAGGAGAATTTTCAACAGTCCTTTCCCTTTCCTTGGCTTTGCTTTCAGCCGCCAGATGAGGTTGATGGAGTCCTGTATTTCCGTGAACACACCTGTGGCACCAATAATCAGGGTCAGGAAACCGATGATGGTAGACCATCCGATGTCAGGAGAGAGGTAGGATTTGGCCACCACATCCTGTATCTGTACGGCGGCCGAAGCCCCCACCAGGTCGCGCAACTGGGCGTAGAGATTGCCTTCCAGCGCTTCGCGCCCCAGGAATATATCACTGAAAAACAGGATAATGATGAGCATGGGGGCAATGGAAAAGATGGTGGAATATGCAAGGGAGGCGCTAAGCTTCAGCACTTTATCTTCCATAAAATCATTGCCTGCACACTTCAGCAATTGCCATCCATGACGGATAATGAACGGTATCTCCATACCACCCTTAACACAAAAAGAAGGCCATGTGTTAAAAAAAGGCCGTCCCCCGGAAGAGGGACGGCGTTGTGTGAATGATCGTTTATATCAACAATAAACAAGGCGTGGTTAATTCCCCTGCCCGAAAGCCGGACTGTTCTTATCGAACCACAGGCGTTGAGCCGCCAGCGTGGTGGCCGTACGGTCGTTAGGCGTAAAGCCCTGCTCCTGCTGTGCCTTCAGCCAGTTGGCATTGTTGGTGCCAAGCGCAGGCTCTTCCAGCGGATAACGCCGCGGAATAGGCTCGTTCCAGGCATTGCGGGGGTAGTAGGTGGAATTGTTCCTTGGATATCCCGTCCGGCGGCAGAAGGTAAACGCTTCGTTGGCCAGGCGGTAGAAGTTCAGATATTGCTGGATATAAATCCTTTCAAGTTTGTTGACGCCATTGAATTTCACATTGGCATGATTCAGATATGCCTGCACCTGTGCATCACCATTACCGGTAAGGCCGGTAGTGCTGGCTGCAGCCACAGCAATGGTGTTCATGGTACGCAGCGATGATTCCACTCCGCGTTTGTACCAGTCTTCGGCAGTGCCTTTCGTATCAAAACCGGCACCATATCCTTTCTGTACCATCTCTGCGATGTAGAAACATACTTCTGCACGGGTCACCATATAATCCAGCAGCTCGCCTGTAGCATTACCGCCATAGCGGGGTGCGAAGAACTTCTTATTGATGAAACCAATGAGGCGCCATTTGTTATTAGCACTTACATCGAAAGTGGATTTGTACCAGGTGGCTTTTACCGGGTCGGTAGTCCAGTCTGCCGGACCGCCCTGCCAGCGTACCAGCGGATCATTTACGTCGATGAATGCTGGAAGGGTTTTACCGTATTTGGTAAGGGTATCCTTGAAAGAACCTACCAGGTCGTTGGGTGTGAAATAAATCGGCAACCGCGGATCGTTGGTGGATTTCATGAAATTGATGATAGACGAAGTGCCGAAACGCGGACTGCGGTAATCAATATCATTGCCAATGGGGTTCCACTGCGGGCGTGTATATACAAACTGCGATTCATCGGTATCGATAGGACCGGCAGCACTTTCCATTACTTCCCGGAATACCCTTTTTGTCACATTTACATCGGCCCGTTCGTACCGAACTGCTATTCGCAATTTCAGTGTATTGGCCAGCTTAGACCAGTGCAGCCAGTTGTTCTTGTAGTAAATATCCGATTGCCCGAACAGAATCTGGTTACCGGCCGGCATTGCCAGTGAATCGAGGGCTTTAGACAGCTCGTTCAGCCAGGTATCATACAATTGCTGCTGTGAATCGTACACAGGTCTGATTTCCCCGGTAGTACGTGCCTGCATGGCCTGCGTGTAAGGCATGGAGCCATTCATGTCCGTAGTTTTCAATGCCTGCACAATACCAAGAACGTAAGTAGCTGCACGGATATTACGGTAACGGTCCCTGTCGGGCAAACCGCTGGTGTACCTGCGGATCTCCACGAGGTTGGGAAGTACGTTGTTATACAGTACGCGGTAGCGGCTGTTGATGTTATTCGACAACTCATAAGGATCTGTGGTGAGGTGCTGTGAAAACCGCAGCAATTGCTCCAGGTTTTCCCAAACCCATTCAGCACCCTGATAATTCTCCAGGCTTTCGGCCGAATAGGCAAACAGCGCACCTACGTCTGGTGTAGACACCACGCTGGGATCGGTATTCGTTTCCGCGAAGTCCTTCTTACAGGAGGCGGAAAAGAGCGCGGCGGCTGATATGATGGAAAGGATCGTTAACTTTTTCATGTGATGCGTTTAATGGGTGAACAACTAGAATCCGGCGCGGATGGTGAACACAAATGAGCGCGTCATTGGCGGCACAAAACCTTCTTCCTTATTCACACTCGTTCTGTTGGAATTATTGGCGGCCGGGTTGAAATTGTTTGGCAGCGTATTATGCAGGTATCCCAGATCGCGGCCCAGCAGACTCACCTGCAGATTATTCAGGTGAAGCTTTGCAGCCACAGAAGCAGGCAGTGTATAATTCAATGCCACCTGCCGCAATGCAATCCAGGAGTTTTCAACTACCCAGTAATCGCCCACCGCAGTGGAGAAGGAACCATAACGGTAACTGAACTGCGGAAGATGCGTAGGTTCTACATAGCCTTTCTCATAAGCTTCGCGGAAGGTCATACCAGACACATCTACGGAAGAACCATCGGGCTGCTCAATGCGCTGTCCGTTATCAAACACGCCTTCCGGAAGGATGCCGTCGTCGTAAGTACCCAGGTCATTAGGGTACTTGCTGGTCCAGGAGATACCGCCATGAGAAGCATCGCGGCCCTGCAGAGACGATTTGAAGATACCGGTGTGCGTACCATAACGCATGGAGTGCATCACCATATCGCCGCCAAACTTGGCATCGAATAGTACGTTCAGCGAAATATTCTTATACCGGAATGTATTATCGAAGCTGGAACGGAAATCGGGGTTGATATCCCCTACATCCATCCATTCATTGCTGCGCTGAGGGAATGCTGCTCTTGCATCGGAGCGCCAGGCCAGTACTGTCTTACCATTATTGGGATGGTCAATCGGTTTGCCGCTGGCATCAAATGCCTGGTAGCTTTTGGAATGAATCCTTGTACGGATCACACCGTATGCTCCTCCAACTTTAGCGTAAGGGATCTGGTCGTTACCGCCAAGGCCTTCCGCGTCGAGCGGATAGTATTCCCGGTCGCCATACAGCTCTATGATCTTGTTACGGTTCCTTGTGAAGGTGAGCGTTGTATTCCAGTTAAAGCTGTTTGATTGAATGGGGGTTGCCGTCAGCGCCACTTCTATCCCGCGGTTCTGGATATTACCGGCGTTGATAAGCTGGCTGTTCACGCCAGACTCAGCAGCTGCCGGGATGAGGATACCCTGGTTGAAGGTATTATCCTTATACACGGTTACATCAAAGCCCAGTCTGTCTTTCAGGAAGCGCACATCCAACCCCGCTTCTATGGCGCGTTTACGCAGGGGCTTGATGTTCTTATCCACGGTATAAGACTGACCTTCTGCATTCAGGATATAGGCCAGCATGGGGTTATTACCGCCATTTGCCTGCGAGAATCCTCTCAGCTGGAAGCCGGGGTTGATCAGGAAAGGATCAAGGTCTCCACCCAGCCAGGCCACGTTACCACGCAGTTTACCGAACGATATGAAAGAGGGCAGTTTAAACGATTCGGAGAATATCCACGAAAGGCTCACCGCCGGATAGTTGTAGAAGTTGTTACCCGTTCCGTCGGAATAGGTAAGTGCAGATGACCAGTCGCCACGCCAGGTGGTTTGCAGATACAATTGCTCTTTCCAGGCAAGGTCGGCACTGGCGTAGATAGAATTGATCGTTTTACGGTTGCGGATACCGCCGTTTGCGATGGGCAGGCGTTTTGAGTTGCCGAGGAAATAGTTGTCGGGGAAGATGAGGCCGCCATCGGTTTCCGAGTAGTTATAGGTAGTGAAGTAACGTTGTGTTTCACCGCCTACATAACCGTTCAGGGAAAGATCTTTCGTCAGCTGTTTGGTAACGATGCCCATCCACTTCATGAACCATGCGCGCTTCTGTGAATGGCCGAGGCCATATTTACCGCCGTTCAGGTTATCATCGCCCTTGAATTCATAACCCTGTCCCAGCTCTTTCGTTTCATTCTTGATGGCGATGTTGCTGAAGTTCCCTTCCAGCTGCAAACGCAGCCAGTTGGTAAGGGTAGCGTTGATAGTAAGGCGCCCGCGGAACATCTGTTCATCCTGCAGATAATCGTTCTCGAAGATGCGGAACCAGTAGTCGGCCCCGGGAACGAAATTAGTTTCGTTGGGATCGTATACTTTAGGCACCCCGCCCAGTGTACTGGTGTACTTGCTGCGCTGCATCCAGTATTTGGTATCGTAGTTACGGGGGAAGATCCAGATGTAGTTATTGAGGCCCAGCTGAGGGGGATTCTCTCCTTTCAGCGAGGTGTAATCCGCGCCGGCATCCAGACTGATAAAACTGGTGAGGTTATGCGTGGCACGCAGCGAGAAGGCATTTTTGTTCATCTTGTTACGGAAGTTGATGCCTTCTGCCTGGTTGCGGGAATAGGATAATCGGAAGCTGGATTTATCCGTTGCCCCGTCTACCGCTACGCTCGTGAGGTAGCCTACGCCTGTCTGGAATGCGTCGAGGTAGTTGTTGGGAACTGCTTTATACTCGGTCCAGGTACCATCGTAATTCTTTACGCGCTGGTTGGCGAATCTGGGTCCCCAGTTTTCCAGTTCGCGGTTCTTCTGCGGGTCTATATATGGTTCGCCTGCGGAGTTGGAAGGGAACACCTTTGTTTGCCAGTTGGTACCGTTGGGATATCCGGGATCGCGGGTATCGGTGAAGAAAGCACCTACAGTACCGCCGCCATATTCATTCTGAAAATCGGGCCCGCGGTAAGGGTCCTGGATGTTGACGGACTGGCTCACGGATACGCCCCATCCTTTTTTGGTACGCCCTTTCTTGGTAGTGATGAGCACTACGCCGTTAATAGCGCGGGTGCCGTAGAGGGCTGCGGCAGCAGAACCTTTCAGGATGGATACGCTTTCGAACTCTTCCATGTTGAGGTTCTTCAGATCGTTCCCGAAATCGCGGCCTTTACCATCGAAGGCGTCGTTATCGAGGATCACCCCGTCGATCACGAAAATAGGCTGGTTATTGACGCTGAGGGTGGAGTTACCACGGAGCAGGATACGCGAGTTGCCGAAGAGGCCGCCCGAACCCTGATCGATATTAATACCGGGTGCTTTACCCTGCAGTGCGTTGATGGGATTTACTTCATTGGTAACAGCGAGGTCGGCCCCTTTTACTTCCGACACGGAATAACCCAGCGAGCGTTTTTCTTTACGCTGTCCGAGAGCGGTTACCACTACTTCGGAAAGCTCCCGTTTGGATTCGAGGAGCGCCACATCATAGGTGCTGCCTGTACCGATGGTTATTTCCTGTGTGGCGAAGCCAATGGCGGTGAATACGAGTACGGCGCCTTCTTCGGCATCGATCTCGAAATAGCCGTCCACATTTGTAACGGTACCTTTGGAGGTACCTTTAACGGTAACGGTAACACCGGGAACGCTGGTGCCGTCGGCCGCTTTTACCCGGCCGGTAATTTTCTTGAATGCGGCATCTTCGGTGAGTACCACCTTCACCCCGTTACGCTGGATGATGATCTGGTTGCCCACTACTTCATACGCCACTTTGTAAGGGGAAAGGAGTGATTGCAGTACGTCGCCCAGACGTGTATCCTGTACGTTAAGGCTGACGAGATTGGACAGTGGAATGGTTTGGGTAGCATAAGCGAATTTGACGGAAGCCGCCTCTTCGATACGCCCGAGCACATTTTTCAATTCCTTGTTGGCTACGGTAAGGGAAATCTTCTTGTCGAGCACGCCCTGTATACCGGTGGCCGCAGCGGAAGCAGTCATCAGGAATATGCACAGGAAAGTGTTCAACAGCGCTACCCGCATCATGAAACGATAGGTGTTCATACGCTTGTTATTTGGTTGATATTAAATGCTATTGCTCTCTGTCTTTCAGTTACGGAGGGGGAGGCTATTGGCAGCCAGGACCGGCGATCCGCACTTCATAGTTCACTATTTCATATGTTGCGCCCAGTACTTTACAGAGCACATCCAGTTTATCGTAGAAAGTGCCTTCTTCTAAAGACACGGTGATTTTACATTTCTCGAACAGCCGCCTGTCGTACCGGAAATCCACACCATACGTGGCAGCCAGCGCATCCACAATGGCGGGAGCGGGCGTTTCGTCGAAGCTAAACCGGGGAGCGGGCAGATTGGGGTTCTCAAGGATCGCTTTATGTATAACAACCGACTTGTCGATCGTGTTGCGTCCGGCATCAAATACTGCCTGTTCATTGGGCAAAAGTATCCATGACCTGCGTTCCCCATCGTGTGAAACAGACACTTTCCCCGTGCGTACCGCTACCGTAATGGTACCCTCCCCGCTGATACGGAAACTGGTTCCCAGCACACGCGTTACCAGTTTACCGGCAAATACCGTGAATGGCCGCTGCGCATCTGGCGCTACTTCGAAGAAGGCAGACCCTTCAAGCCGTACATTTCGGGCATCCGGCCCGGGGAGGCTTTTGTAGTGTACTTTAGCACCCGGACTGAGCGTGATCCGCGATCCGTCTACCATTAATACGGTCTGCAGCCCTTTTCCGTTGTTTACGGCCAGTATTTCACCATTTCCTTCCCGCATAATGGCAGGCATGGCTGCCACAGGGGTTTCCTGCTGCCCTGCCCCTTTTATCCACCACCATCCGGCCCCGGCCAACAGCAGTAGTATGGTAGCGGCAGCCACATAGCGCATAAAATGCATTTTAGGGCGCAATTCAGCCTGCATCTCCTCCCATATCTCCCCAGCCAGCATTTCTGCAGGAACGGCGCCTTCCGCCGCCTGTAAATCCAGCACAATGCGTTTGCAACGGGCAATCAGTGCCGGCCTGTCGGCATGCTCGTGCATCCAGGCTTCCCAGCGGCTGTTGCCAGCCGCATCCGGCCGAAGTACCCACTGTACAAATTCGTCGTTCTGCAATAATGCTTCCAGTTCCGCTTGGGTGTATGACATACGCTACGATGGTCTTTCCAGTATAGGTGACAAAAAATGCCGCCCAATACTCAGTAAAAACAAACTTTCTTTAAAAAATTATCCTTCCCGGTATAAAATGAGGAGCGTGAGGGCACCGGGACCCAGTATTTTACGGAGCTGGTCTACCGCCCTGTGGAGGAGATTGGCGGCCGACTGGTAATTCACCGCCATGATTTCAGCGGCTTCTTCGGTGGACAGGCCCTGGTAGAAGCGCAGATTGACCACTTCCTGCTGGCGGCGGGGTAAACGGTCTACCGCACGGCGGATGAGCTGTCGGCGGATAATTTCGTCTTCATGTTCGAGGATGATGGCTTCGGGGTTAACGGGGTCTGCCTGTTCGGGTAATTCTTCTTTGTATAACAGGCGTACGGCAGCCTTCCGCATGAGTTTATAGCGGAGGGCTTTCAGTAAATAACCCCTTACGGAGCGGACAGACTGTAATTGCGCGCGGGAGCGCCATAGCTCTACGAAAAGATCCTGGACCACATCTTTCACCACTGCTTCTTCTCCACTTACCCGCATGCCGTAAACAATCAGCGGCGGAGCGTGTTCATCATACAATTTCGCAAATGCATCCCGGTCGCCCTTTTTAAAATCCTCCCAGCCCGGATCTGTGGCTGGAGGTAAATTGTCTTGAGACATGCTGTTTTGGCTGCTTTCGTGCAGGTAAGGTATGCATTATTCGTAAAAAATTCACTTTCCGTGAAAGCCCTTCAACCAAACCGCATACCAGTTGGTTATTTCATCATGAAACAGGTAAAACAGATAACGCTGGCAGCACGCCCTTCCGGCCTCCCGGATGCTTCCATTTTCAGGATAGACACTGTTGTGCTGCCCGATGCGAAAGAAGGAGAACTACAGCTGAAAGGCTTGTACTATTCAGTAGACCCTTATATGCGCGGCCGTATGAACGATGCCAAATCGTATGTACCGCCATTCCAGATCGATCAGGCACTTGAAGGAGGTGTAGTAGCGGAAGTAACCACCTCCCGGGCAGCCGATTTCTCCCCGGGTGATATAGTCATCGGCCCTTACTTACCCTGGCGCACTGAAATGACCGTACCAGCAGGTACTGTCAAGAAGATAGACGCCTCCATTGCACCGCCCAGCTATTACCTTGGCGTACTGGGCATGACGGGCCTTACCGCCTACATCGGCCTCATGGACATAGGGAAACCTAAAGCCGGTGAAACGGTAGTAGTTTCCGGCGCCGCTGGTGCCGTAGGCTCCGTGGTGGGACAAATCGCCAGACACCTCGGCTGCCGCGCTGTAGGTATTGCAGGATCAGCCGATAAAGTGAAACTGCTCACAGAAGAATTCGGCTTCGATGCCGCCATAAATTATAACGAACCCGGCCTCGACGACCGCCTTTCCACCGCATGCCCCGATGGCGTGGATATCTATTTCGACAACGTAGGCGGCACCGTGTCAGATGCAGTGATGAAACAACTCAATTTCTTCGCCCGCGTGCCCTTATGCGGACAAATATCCTACTACAACGCTACCGAAGTACCCACCGGCCCCCGCTGGCAGGGATTGATGGTGACGCGCAGCATCCTCATGCAGGGCTTCATCATCCGCAACTACGCTTCCCGCTTCCGTGAAGGCATTGAGTTCCTCGCCCCGCTCGTGAAAGCCGGTAAAATAAAGTCGGAAGAAACCATCGCAGAAGGATTCGAGAAACTACCCGAAGCCCTGCTCGGCCTCTTCTCCGGCAAAAACAAAGGGAAAATGATCGTAAAGGCCTGAGCCTGGTAAGCTATAAACAACAAAGCCGTCTGTAACTGGTACAGACGGCTTTGTTGTTGTATGCAATTCCGTTATTTACGCACGCCAAAGCGGTAAACCGTGGTTTGCTTATATGTTTCGCCCGGGCGCAGAATAGTGCTCGGGAACGATGGCTGATTGGGAGAATCCGGGAAGTGCTGTGTTTCCAGGCACATACCGGCATGCTTGCCGTATACAGCGTTATTACGTGTATTCTTCAATGAACCATCGAGGAAGTTGCCGCTGTAGAACTGAACGCCCGGCTCGGTAGTAGCCACGGTCATAACACGGCCTGAAACAGAATCGTACAGCATACCAAACTCCTGCAGCCCCTCACCTGCTTCGATCACCCAGTTATGGTCGTAACCACCCTGTACCTGGCTGATGCGCTCCCCGATCTTATGGGGCGTGGTGAAATCCATGGGCGTACCGCTCACTGAATCATGACGCCCCACCGGGATGAGCTTATCATCCACCGGTGTATACTGCGGCGCGCGCAGCTGCAGCTCATGCCCCAGGATATCAGGCGCCCCGCCGGCAGAAAGGTTAAAGTAACTGTGATTCGTCAGGTTTACATGGGTAGCCTTGTCTGTGGTAGCTGTATAATCGATCTGAAGGGCATTATCTGCCGTGAGGGTATACACCACTTTCACATCGAGGTTACCGGGGTAGCCTTCTTCACCGTCGGCACTGCGGTATTCGAGCACCAGGCTGCTGTCGCCCGCCTGCGGGGTGGCTTTCCAGATAACCTTATCGAATCCTTTGATACCGCCGTGGAGAGTATTGCCATTGTTATTGGGTGCCAGCTTGTAGGTAACACTGTCCAGCGTAAACTGAGCTTTGGCAATGCGGTTGGCATAACGGCCCACGAGCGTCCCGAAATAGGGGTTGCCGCCCTGCAGGTAACCGCTCAGACTGTCGAACGACAGCACCACGTTTCCGGGAGCGCCGCTCTTGTCGGGCGTAATAATGTCGGTGATCACACCACCGTAGTTCAGGACTTTGACGATCATGCCGTTGGCATTGGTCAGGGTGTACTGGGTCACCTCAGCGCCGCCGGTTTCCCCGTACTTAGCACTGGTGAGTGATACGGCCGGAGCCTTGCCGCCGCCTTCGCCACAGGCGGTAAAAGCCATGATGCCGCCGGTAGACAACGCCATGAGGGTGGATAGCTTTTTCATGCAGAACGTGAAATTTTAAAATTGTAACATGGTTTGATCCTTTAAATATCAGGATTAAATCCCGAAAATTTCAGGCAAACTTTCAGGAATGTTTGATAAATTGTCTGCACGACATTTAAATCGTTACCACGAAAAAACTGATCCGCTTTGAAAATCGCCCAATATGCCAGCAAAAACAGGATGCTGGTGGCAGTAGACTGCATTATTTTTGGATTTGACGGAACAGAGCTTAAGCTGCTGCTCATCAAAAGGGGCTTTGAGCCCGAGAAGGGCCGATGGAGCCTAATGGGCGGACTCATGAAGCGCGACGAAACCATCGACCACGCCGCCTCCCGAGTACTTAAGGAACTCACAGGCCTTGAAAATGTGTATATGGAACAATTGTGCACCTTCGGGGAAGTAGAGCGCGATCCGGTAGACCGTACCCTGTCGGTATTATACAGCAGCCTGATCGATATTAACCGTTACACGCAGCAGATCAACCAGGATTACCATGCCGAATGGTTCCCCCTTAAAAAACTCCCTTCCCTCATCTTCGACCATCGCGATATGGTGACTTTAGCCCAGCAGAAGCTGCGTTACAAAGCCGCCTTCCATCCCATCGTATTCGAATTGCTCCCGGAGAAGTTCACACTGCCCCAGTTGCAGCACCTTTACGAAGGCATTTTCGATACGCTGATGGACAAACGTAACTTCTCCCGGAAGGTACTCTCAACCGGCCTGCTGGTAAAGCAGAAAGACAAAGAAAGAACCTCTTCGAAAAGAGGCGCTTTCTATTACAAACTTGATAAAAGGAAGTATCAGACGAAGTTCAACGCTTTCCTCAATTTCATTCCCAATCCGGACTCCCTCCGTTAGAGCGGATAAAACCGCCAGGAAGTTTTAAAGTCCTTCGACGGTAATTTGTTCAGTAGTATGGCTCTCACCATTTCTACCGGCATGGCGTTTTCACGAATGATAGCATCGTGGAAAGCGCGGATATCCATCTTTCCGCTGTCTACCAACTCCTTCTTCAGCGCTTCGAACTGTAACCCGCCGATCATGTAAGCGATCTGGTAAAGGGGGCCGTAGCCACCGGTAAATGAGCGGCGCACTTCTCCTTCCGCATTGGCACGTTCATGATTCACACGGTCTACGAGGAAGTCGATACACTGCTGCGGCGTCCATTTGTGGGTATGGTAACTGAGTGAGAAGATGATGCGTGCGCAGCGGTGCATGCGCCAGAAGAGCATGCCCACTTTATCTTCCGGCCCGCGGGGGAAGCCCTTATCCCAGAGGAGGCGCTCCCAGTACAATGCCCAGCCTTCTGTCCAGAAAGGGGTATCAAAGCGGCGGTAAGATTTGTAGCGGTCGTTCATAAACTGCTGCAGGCCATGGCCCGCCAACAGCTCGTGGTGCACCACAGCACGGGAATAATGGGGGTTATTTCCGCGGATAGACATCATTTTATCATCGTGCTGCATAGTATTGGTCGGGAATGCAATCAGCAGCTCTTCCCCACCGAGGAAGAACGGGGCTATCAATTGTCTTTCGGGCGACAGCATATTCATTCGCCAGGTTTCTGCTGCCAGCGGAGGCAACGATATCAGGTTGTGCTTTTTCAGGAACGCAACGGATTCATTGTATAATCCCAGCATAGCCTCCGGCTGGTTACCCGGCTCCACGGAGGTACCTTTCACTTTCTCCATGGCAGCTTTCCAGTCGGTACCGAAGCCCATTTCCTTTGTGGCTTTCAGCATCTCCTGTTCGCACCAGGCAAATTCTTTATTCGCGATATCGATCAGCTCTTCGGGGGTGTAGGGGATCATTTCATGCTGCAGCAATACCTGTATGGCTACACGGCCAATGGGCTGGCCGATGATGCCGGAGCCATCGTCTTTCTGAGAGGGTGCTTTCCGTGCAATTTGCTGGAAGGTATTTGCGTAATCGTTCAGCAGGCTGTCGAGGCGCCGGTATGGTGCAGGCATCCACCAGGAGAATTGAGGGTCGAAGCCGGAATAGAAATCATAGGTGCTTTTAATAGCCTGTTGTAATCCCCGGGTGATACCAAGCCCCCTTTGGGCAAAGGCCGGCGCCAGTGTACTGTCTTTCCCCAGCAGGGCTTTCTGCTTTATGACTTCTTTCCCCGCAGCGTTCCATGCTGCGGCGAGCGCACGTGCATCCGGGGTAAGCCCTCTGCGCCTGCGGGCTTCTGCGGCATATAAGGAATCTGCAAAAGGAAAGTATTGCTTTACTGCTTCAGATTCTACCTTCTCACTAGTCAATGCATTCCGCTCCTGCTGCAGGTTGCGGCGGAAGAGAATATAATCCGCGCGGGAGCCGGTGGGCAGCTTGTCCCAGTTCAGCGCACTGAGCCTTTGCATATAATCCGCCTGCAGCTTTTCGAGCCGCTGGCGCCTTTCGGGAGCGTTACGGATAGCATAAAACCGCTGGAGGATACCCCGGTCGGCCTCGTATTGCACCATGATGTTGTTGACTTCGCTCGATTGGGCATAGAGGTCGGTATCGGATTGCTGTGCCGTGGCGGAAGCGGCAACGAACAAGAGGCAGCAGGTAAAGAATTGTTTCATAAAGGGTAGCAGGATTGGAATAAAAAAAAGGCGCTCTCCTGGTGTGGAGAGCGCCAAATATAAGATACATGCGTGATTAGTGCACGTTCAGTTGCTTGGACTCACCTTTCTTTCCTACGCCGATAACACCGGTAGTGCCGCCGCCTTTCAGCGTCAGTTCAACAGGAGCGTTGGTTTTCCAGGCGCCACGGGTAAAGTCAGGAATATCCACGCTGGAAGAGCGTTTGGCAATAGACTTTCCGCTGAGCGGGAAGATGCTGCTCCAGGAAACACCATCGTATACGTCCTGATCCAGGGGAAGACCGTTGCGGAGACAGTCAATCAGGCGCCAGTCCATCATGAAGTCCATACCACCGTGGCCGCCGATCTGCTTAGCCATTTCACCGATCTTCTGAACGATTTCGGGGGTGTACTGGGTGTACAGTTTCTTCAGTTCATCTTCCTTGATCCAACCGTGACCGAAAGCGATACGCTCAGGATCGGGCCATTTGCTGGCAACACCTTTGGTGCCGCTCACAAGGTGGATGCGGGAATAAGGGCGCGGCGTGGTAACGTCGTGCTGCACCATCATGGTTTTGCCTTTGGCTGTTTTGATGGTAGTGGTATTCATGTTACCACGGTATTTAACGCCTACGAACTCATTGAAGAACGGATCTTCAGCAGCTTTGGCTTTCGCCATATCTGCCATCATGAAATCGTTAGACGACATGGAAACGAGGTAATCCATTTTATCGCCGCGGTTGATGTTCATGCACTGGGCGATGGGGCCAAGACCGTGTGTAGGGTAAAGGCTGCCGTTGTGCGCGATGTTCTCGCGGAGGCGCCACATGTTCTGGTAACCTTTCTTGGAGAAGTTAAGGTCGCGCAGATCGTGGATATAAGCGCCCTCTGCATGTACGATTTCGCCGAGGAGGCCCTGGCGCGCCATGTTGAGGGTAAGCAGTTCGAAGAAGTCGTAGCAGCAGTTTTCCAGCATCATACAATGCTTTTTGGTACGCTCTGATGTTTCCACCAGTTTCCAGCAATCTTCCAGTGTGAGTGCGATGGGCACTTCGGAAGCTGCGTGGCTGCCGTGTTCCATGGCGTAAAGGCACATGGGGGTGTGGAGATGCCAAGGAGTGGTAATGTATACCAGGTCCAGCTTCTCCTTATCGATCATTTCCTTCCAGCCATTTTCGCCGGAATACTCTTTTGCGGCAGGGCGGCCGGCTTTGGTAACAATGCCATTGGATTTGGTGGCACGCTCAGGCATCAGGTCGCAGATGGCAACGATCTCAACGCCGTCGATATACGACATACGCTGAACCGCACCGGGACCACGCATCCCCTGACCAATAAAGCCGATACGGACTTTATCGATTTTGGGAGCAGCATAACCGCTCATGTTAAAGCGTTGTGCTTTTTTAGACTGATCGAGAGCATGTTTCAGTTCCGCATCAGTTGGCGTAGCCGCCGGGGATGCAAAAGAAGGGATGCCTGCAACAAGGGCGCCAGAGCCGATCGCCAGGTGGCGAAGGAAATTTCTCCGATTTGAACTCATAATGAATTGGTTGAGCTTTATTGACAATAAAGAGCCGGTTAAATTAATAAACATTTCCACTTTTTTCTGATTTCCTCCACTAACGGTGAAAATTCTGGAAGAAATAATCAATTCAGCAGATAGAACGGCATAAAAAAACAACAAGCGGTATTAACCGCCTGTGGTCATATGATTTTCATTATCAGGATCAGATCAGGGAAAGATTACCGCCGGCAGCCAGTTCGTAAGGCTCATGGCCGGCTTTAAAGATCCTGGCGCTGTGAGGGCCGCGGAGGGCTATTTCCGTACCTTCCACTGCTATCCAGCTGCCTTCCCGCAAACCTACCACCGGTATGTTCTGCTGGGTATGGAACTCACGGATGCGTGTTTCCCGCGTTTCTCCCATATGATTTAGTCCTGGAATAGGATCGAGGTAATGCGGGTTGAGATTGAAAGGCACCAGGTTCATGGTCTGGAAACTGGGCGGGAGAACAATGGGCATGTCGTTGGTGGTCTGCATATTCACCCCGCCGATATTACTGCCTGCACTCGTACCAAGGTAGGGCTTCCCTCCTTCCACTTCGGCCGCCAGCAAATCCATCAGCTTTAGATTATGTAACTGCTTTACCAGCAGGAAGGTATTACCGCCGCCGGTGAAATACCCCTTCGCATGACGGATGGCTACTTCCGGATCAGGAAAGGTATGCAGGCCCTTTACGGCTATGCCCCATTCGCCAAATGCTTCCGCTGCACGTGCGGTATATTCATCATGACTGATACCGCCGGGGCGCGCATACGGGATAAAAACAATCTCCGGGATACCGGCAAAAAGTTCACGGATAGCCGGCCCGAGGTAAGCAAGGTATTCCTCTCCGGATAATGTTGATGTACTGGCTAAAACAATCTTTCGCATGTCCCGAAATTACGGATACTAACCCAATCGGTAAGCCGGTATTACATGATTTTACAACATTGCCTGAAAAGAAACCACGGAGCCGCTGATAACAGCAACTCCGTGGTACAGCGGTAAAGCTCCGGTCAGGAACCAGCGCTGGCCTGCAGTAAAGCGGCCGAGTCTTCATAAAAATGGTAGGATACGATCTTTCCCCCTCGCACCACGCATTTTAATGCCCAGTCGCTGGAAAAGAGTTTACCCGTGGCTTTCACTTCATGCGTGAACTTACCGCTGGCAAATACGATCTCTCCTTCGCCGATCACCTGATCTACCGTAAAGGCTTTGGTGCTGAAGGCAGCTCCCAGCCCGGACACGAATTCCCTTACGCCGGTGTGGCCTTTGTAAGAACCGTAGAGCTGTCCGGCAGCCCTTTCTCCGGTACGTACTGCGGTGATTTCCGCATTGGGGTCAAAAGTCTGAACGAGGGCTTCGAGATCGCCTTTCCCGAATGCGGCAAAGAATGCCTGAACGGTGGCTTTGGCAGGTGCTTTATCAGCACGGGAAGAGATGGCATGGAGGTTCCGGGCCTGTACCGGGGCAATAGCTCCGGCCAGACAAACAGCTAATAATAAACGTTTCATTTTAGGGTGTTTTGAAGAGTAATGTGCCGCCCATGGCGGACTTCGTAAACAATGCTAATAAATGGCCATTATTGTAAGTTATTTACAATTGCAAATTAAAGGAATCCTTTCTAATTTTACAACAATCATTGTAAATAATTTACAAAATGGAATCATCCGAAGAGCTGCAATTCGACTTTGCTTTCCTGGGGAAGCTGGTGGTAGGCATAGGGGAAGTATCCCAGATTACAGGCATTGCCGCACGGCAGATCCGGTATTGGGAAGATAAGGGGATCATTGTGAGCCTGACCGAAGAAGAAGGGAAGAACCGCCGTTATGACTACGCCAATATCAAGAAGATGCTCCTCATTAAAGAGCTGATCGATGAAGGGTACACCCTTGATTCGGCGGCGGAGAAGATCCGCAAGCGCATGGAAACAATTGACAAAGCGCTGAAGCAGCTTAGTAAGCCGGGTAAAGCACCTAAGCAATAATGCCTAGACGATACCGGGTAGTATTCCGTACATTGCAGTAACTGATAAACCTACGCCCATGTCAATAACGAACGAAGCAGAGCTCCAGGGCATGCGGGCAGCCGGAGAGGCGGTAGCCCTTACTTTAAAAGCAATGCGGGAATATGCCCGCCCGGGAATGTCTACCGGTGAGCTGGACGAATTCGGGAATGCCGTAATGGCCTCCTTTGGCGCCAAAAGCGCCCCTAAATTAACATATGGATTCCCCGGCTGGACCTGCATCTCCGTCAACAGCGAAATCGCCCACGGCATCCCTTCCAATAAGCGTATACTGAATGAAGGCGATCTGCTGAACGTAGACGTGTCTGCCGAACTAAACGGCTTCTGGGCCGATAACGGCGGGTCGTTTGTACTCGGGGAAGATATCCACGGCCACCAGAAACTGGTAGATGCCTCCCGCGAGATCCTCCGCAAAGCCATCGATAATATCCGCGACGGTGTGAAGATCGCCGAGATAGGCGGACTGATAGAAGCAGAAGCCAAAAAAAGAGGCTACCGCGTTATCGAGAACCTTACCGGTCATGGCATCGGGCGCAGCCTGCATGAAGAGCCGCACTCCATCGCCAATTACTACGACAAATACAACCGCAACCGCTTTAAGAAAAATGGTGTAGTAGCCATCGAAACCTTCATCTCCACCAAAGCCACCTGGGCTTACGAGAATGGTGACGGCTGGACGCTGCAAACCAAAGACGGCAGCTTTGTTGCCCAGCATGAGCACACCATCATGGTAACCGATGGCGCTCCCGTACTGCTCACCGCCGGGAACGATATCTGGAACTGATCACACGAACGAAATAATGAAAGGGCCGTCTCATACTATTGAGACGGCCCTTTTAATGTTCCCCATATTATCATACCCCTCCCCCTTCTTCTTGACTATAGTATATATAGCATCAGCCTCACCCTCCCCAGAGCAAAAAACTACCTGATTTCAGCAAAAAAGCATCTATATTTTTGCAAACGTTTGCATACATTCGGTTACCATTTAACCGCGTTATGAAAAAGCATCATCTGTCAGGATAAAAACTATCCATTTTTCCCTTTACCAGTCTTTCATATCATCACCCAAAATTCCACTTATGCGAAAACGTTACCAATTATTACTGAGCCTTCAGCTCCTGTGCGCCGGCGCATGGGCCATCGACCGAAACGTGTCGAACATGACGGCACTTAACACTGCTATTTCAGCAGCACAACCGGGCGACCGTATCATCCTCCAGAACGGTGTATGGAACAATGCCGCAATTACATTCAGCTCGGCAGGCACCTCCGGCTCCCCCATTGAAATGAGGGCACAAACACCCGGCGGCGTTACCTTTTCCGGGAACTCCACCCTCACCGTTACCGGTACCTACCTCGTGGTGCACGGCTTCAAATGGACCAACGGCACCGTTACCGGCAACGTAGTCACCATCAAAGGCAGCTACAACCGCATCACCCAGTGCGCCATGATCAATTACAATTCAGGCAGCAAATGGATGGTACTCGACGGTCTCCGGGCTACGGTAGACCATTGCCATTTCGAAGGCAAAAACACCGTAGACCCCACCTTTCAGATTGAGGTACGGGACATGACGGCCGACTATCACGTGGTGGAATACAACCACTTCTCCCGCCGCCCGCCACTGGGTGTGAATGGCGGGGAAACAGTACGGGTAGGGTATTCCGGGCAGATGGATAACATCTCCCGCACCCTCTTCCAGTACAACCTGTTCCGCGAATGCGACGGGGAAAATGAGATCATCTCCAACAAAAGCTCGGAGAACCTCTACCGCTACAACACCTTCCGCCGCTCAGAAGGACAGTTCTGCTTCCGGCATGGCGACCGTAACGTTCTCTACGGCAACTGGTTCCTCGGTGAAGGAAAAGCCAAGACCGGCGGCGTACGTGTGATAGGCTCTCAGAACTATATCATCAACAACTTCTTCTACGGACTTGATGCCGAAAACTCTACCGGCGATGCAGTGATCATCCTGCAGAAAGGGCAAACCTACCCTGCCGGGGAAGTACGCTACAACCCGCAGATCAACGGTTGTGTGATAGCGTACAATACCATCGGGGAGTTCAACAGCGGCAAGGCTATTGATGTGAACAACGGCTCCCGACCGCTATCGCCCACCGGCGTGAAAGTGGCGAATAATATTGCCGTGGATGCCAACCAGACCCTCGTAGCCAATAACCTCACAGGTTCAGAAACCTGGATGGGCAACATCTTCTCAGGCACCCTCGGCATAACGAACCCCGGCGGTATTACCATGGCCAATCCCCAACTGGAATCTGCAGGCAGCTGGAGGATAGGTGCTGCCAGTCCGGCTATAGACGCCGGTGTTGGCGGATGGGGCGGCGTACTCGCCATTTCCGGATTACCGGTAGACGTGAATGTATCTCTTGACATCGACGGACAAACACGCACCAGCTCAAAAGACGTAGGCGCCGATGAGCGCACCTCCGGCACGGTAACCAACCGGGCGCTGGATTCCATGGACGTTGGTCCGGCCTGGCTGGGCGGCCCTGCAGAACCCGGTACCCCTCCTGTCCTCGTAAACCTGGCGCTTAATAAATCCGTTACAGTAAGCAGTGCCCCACAGCCGGAGAACCCAGCAGCAGCGGCGGTAGACGGGGATGTGAACACCCGCTGGTCGGCCAGTGTATATCCGCAGTGGCTGGAAGTGGACCTGGGAGCGGTGTATAATATTTCCAAAACGGAAGTAGTGTGCCTGAACGACCGGGCCTATCAGTTTACCATACAGTCCAAAACCACATCCGGCGGCAGTTATACGCAGATCGTGAACCGTTCGGCCAATACACAGGGCGGCTCTGCTGCTGCACCCATTACCGACAACTTTGGTCCGGTTCAGGCACGGTATGTACGCATTACAGTGACCGGCGCGGCAGATTATACCGGCACCTGGGCCAGTATTGCGGAGTTACGGGTATTTGGAGAAAGTGCCGCGGTAGGAATGATGGCACGCAAATTACCCGAAGAGAAAGCGGCAGCTCCGAAGGAAGTTGCGCTGCAGGCATATCCCAACCCGGTATCGGGCGGGGCTTCCACCATAAAGTACAGTTTGCCCGAAGCTGCGGTGGTACGGGTGCTGGTGCATAACATGAACGGACAAACAGAAACCCTGCTGAATGCCCGTCAGGAAGCAGGTGAGCACACGCTTCGCTGGCCGGCGGTACCGCAGCCTGCAGGGGTGTATATATTGCAATTACAGGCCGGCCGGCTGGAAAAGCAGATACGGCTGGTGGTAGCACGATAATTTCTGAGGTTACAACCAGAATGGACACGGGGTACGGTTGAAAATACCGGCCCCGTTTTTTATCTTAACACAAATTCCACTTTCCCCATGACCAATTCGCACAGGATCGCGTCGATAGATATTACCCGCGCCATCACCATGACCCTCATGATATTCGTGAACGACCTCTGGACGCTGCACGGCATCCCGGGCTGGCTGGAGCATACCAAACCAAATGAAGACGGTATGGGCCTGGCAGACACGGTGTTCCCTGCCTTCCTCTTCCTCGTAGGTATGAGCCTCCCTTATGCCATAGCCGCCAGGATTAAGAAAGGCGACAATACCCCTGCCCTCCTACGGCATGCCGGTGAACGGGGACTGGCTTTACTGGTGATGGGCCTCGTACTGGTGAACGGGGAATACCTGAATGCGGAAGCCACGGGCATATCACGCGGACTGTTCAACGTCATCGGCTGCACGGCCTTTATCCTCCTCTGGCACCAATATGCCGCCACAACTTCCAAAGCCCTCAAATATGGGCTTAAAGGCCTTGGTATCGCCATGCTGCTGTTCCTTGCCTGGATTGCCCGCGGAGGCGATGGCACGGATACGTTTTCCATTTACTGGTGGGGCATCCTGGGCCTGATAGGATGGGCTTACCTCGTAAGTGCGGTGGTTTACATCCTCGGGAAAGGCTCCCTTGCCGTGGTACTGGGTGCATGGGCGGTATTTACCGCCCTGAACATGGCAGTTCATGGTAACCTCATTCCCGGCGATCACTGGATACGGCCAATCATTGGCCCCCTTGGCGATGGCGGCCATGTAGCCCTCGTTTTGGGTGGTGCCTTCACTTCCATGATCTTCCGCCATTTAACGGCTAAGGAACGCTCCGCTTCCGTTATTGGATGGTTAACATTAATAGCTGCCGGACTGATTGCTGCCGGATTAGCTACCCGTCCTTTCTGGGGTATTTCCAAAGTATTGGTGACACCCAGCTGGGTACTCATCTGCAGCGGTATTACCATCGTACTGTTCGCGGTAATATACTGGCTGGCGGATCTGAAAGGACAGGCGGATAAATTCCGGATCATAAAACCCGCCGGTACCGACACGCTCCTTTGCTACCTCATGCCTTATTACGCATATGCCCTTGTGGGGATGACGGGCATTTCACTCATGTTCCCTTATGGCGGATGGATCGGCCTGCTGAAATCACTGGCATTCGCTTTGATCATTGTACAGATAACAGGATGGATCAGTAAAAGAGGAATCCGCCTGAAACTGTAAATTTGCAGCATGACCACTATCGAGAATGAAATCCTCCGCGTGCAGATCAGTGCCAAAGGTGCTGAACTGCAAAGCATCAGCAGAAAAGATAATCACCTGGAATACCTCTGGAGCGGCGACCCCGCTTTCTGGGGGAAGAAAAGTCCTGTACTGTTTCCCATTGTAGGCGGACTGAAGAACAACCGTTACCGTTACAACGGTCAAACCTATGAACTGGGGCGCCATGGCTTTGCCAGGGATAAAACTTTTGAGCTGACAGAGCACACACCGCATTCGGCCACCTTTGTATTGACGGATGACGAAGATACGCTCAGCCACTACCCTTTCCCATTCAGCCTGAGTATCCGTTATACCATAACCGATGCAACGCTGGCCGTGCGGTATTCCGTACAAAACACGGGCGATGCTGCCATGTATTTCTCTGTTGGTGCGCACCCTGCATTTAAAATGCCGCTGGTGGAAGGTACAGCGTACAGCGATTACGCCCTGCACTTCAATGCTCCCGAGAATGCCGGTTTATGGCCACTTTCTCCCGAAGGACAAATACTCCCCGAACCGGAAGCCTTCTTCTCTAATTCTGAAGTACTGCCGATTTCGAAGAAGCTTTTCTATAAAGACGCCCTGGTGTTTAAACACCTTGCTTCCAATGCCATTGCCATCCGCAGTGAAAGCACACCCCACGGGCTGGAAGTGCGCTTCCCCGGATTCCCTTATATGGGCATCTGGAGCGCGAAGGACGCAGATTTTGTATGTATAGAACCCTGGTGCGGCATCGCGGACCATACGGATGCCAGCGGGGAGCTTAAGAAGAAGGAAGGCATCATCGATCTTGCCCCTGAAGCCATCTTCCAGCGGGAGTGGTCTGCAATTTTTTTCTAAGTATTTCAGCGTATGCTTAACATATCCCCGCCGGGTACCTTTCCGGCGGGGAATACCCCTATTTTACTGATGGCCAATTCGTTTGTACGTTGGTGTCATAACATGCATTAACATTTTAACCAGCCTGAATTCCCTTAATTGCGTCCGTTAATGCATTGTTAATCTAATACACCTCCCCCAATGTCTATCTTTGATTATCCCAGGATCAATTACAAGGGCCTGATTTCCATTAACGTAGGTACGGCCAACAACGACGACTATTCCGGAGAACAGTTTGTTGGCGGTCCATACAACGGCCAGCCTGTAAGGCTCGCGGATTCTGCCAGCGTACAGCCCATGACCTACGGAATGGACGATGCCACGTGGGTGAAATGGGCCGTTACCCCGCTGGGGGTTTATAACCCGCCTCCTTCCAACCCCTGCGCCATTACTGCCAAACGCTTCGAAGGTGAACGGCCTGCCCCTTCGGTAGAAGTTACCACCAACGACACCATTTTCCCCGGAGAATGGAACTACTATGGCGATATGGGACTGGATATGATCGGTGTTAAAGTAACCGGTATCAACGATCCCAAAAACTTCATTCCCTCTTCCCTGAAAAGCACCATCCAATCCAGCCAATTGTCTTTCCTCAACCGCACAGGCCCCAATGGCCGCAGTTCGGGCATGGTGATAGACATCAATCCGGAAGACCCTACCAACACCCAGATCTACACCGATTTCCTCAGCCTTATCTCAGGTGATACGGCAGTTTTCACCGGCAAGCCTTCCAAGGCCATGACACGTTGGATCAACTTCTTCAAGAATGGCAACCTCACCGGGCCTAACGGCGCCGCTGCCATGTTCCAGTGCGTGATCCCGATGAGTGAACTAACCGGCCAGCCCATCCTGCAGGGCATGCCTGCAACTTCTCCTACCTGCCAGTCGCTCACCGGTATCGTATGCCGGTTTACGGTGTACAGGCCACTGCAGAAAATCAATGTTTTTAAATACAAAGGCCAGGCTTATATAGATGCCATGACGGCCCTGTATGCCACACAGGGCACCAATTCAGACTTCCTTGAGATACAGGGTACCATTGCCCCATGGTTCCAGGGCGATGCCATTTCGCAAACCACAGGCCGCTACCTCGAACCACAAACCTTCCCATGGCCCATAGGATGGAAAGGAAACAGGATGGGAGCACCGCAAATGCAGATACCACCCGCTATATTGTATTACCGCAATTACGACCAGTTCAAACAAATACCCGGGCAGATATCGATAGATCTATCCGCCGTGCTGCCGGATATGTATCTGGGTAATTATGACCCCATGGTTACCGGCAACAATCCCAAATTCGATATGGGACAGCTCTACCTCGCCATCGGTAATCCCGCTAATCTCAACGATCCCAACACCCTCGTACTGGGGCAGATCAATTACATGGACCTGCAGGCGAACGATGCAAACGGCTGGGTATTCGACTTCACCTGGAACGCTTTCATCAACGCCAAAGTCAACAATGGCGAACCATTCTTCCTATACGTTTCCGGTCCTATGGGTATCAATCAGGCAATCCATATCGAAAAGCCGTTATTCCTTTTCTCGGAAACCTCCGGCGTATATGCAGAACAGAATACCGTAACACCCAATGCCACTACTACGCAGTTCAGGGATTACGGTCCGGGTACAGTGCCCATCTCGTTCATCGGTTACAAAAACGGGGTGCCTTTAACGAACAATGGCGGGTACAATTACCAGCTCTGGTATTACGATACCACGCCTAACCAGGCACCGGGCAATGCCATGAAACTGCAGGACAATTACAACCTCGGTGATCCCATTTCACTGCCTGTCTGCAAAAAAGGGAATGTACTCATTACCTGTACACCTTCCGATACACCACCCCCTTCCTGCTACGCCCAGTTTAACCCGCTCACCGGTTCCATCATCAACGTGCGGGTGCTGCCTAACGACGAAGACTATTCGCAGTATTACAAAGACCCGAATTCGCCCACCCCAACCGGCAACGATAAGCTGACGTGGGATGTGGTTTACAACAAGGTGCTGCGTAATTATTACCTCCTCTACCCTGCCATGAGCCAGGTAGTGAACCTGAGCGACCCTGCCATCTGGAAAGATCCTGTGATGGCCCGTGCGCTGATGGGGCGCATCAGTCTGGACGTATGGAATACAGCCAGTGCCATGCCCCGCACCCGCGACCTGTCAGACTCCCGCAGGAAGCTGCTCAATGCCTGGTGCCTCAAAGTCATTAACCCTTAAAAACATCCATCCATGAAACACCTTATACTTGGCCTTCTCCTTTGCGCCACCATAACGGCTGCCGCACAGGCGCCCTACACCATCAGCCTGAAAAAAGCTGCCAATCAACCCGCCCCTGCCCTGCAATCTTTCTGCATCGCCGTTCAGAACGGTCTGTGGCTGGTAGTAGGCGGGCGCACCAACGGCTTCCACGGAACCGCCGGCTCCGGCTCCACCTTTCCTTCCTCGGAATCCAACAAATTCATCTGGGTGATAGACCCTGTCAATAACAAATCCTGGAAAGGGAATATCCCCACGGCATTGCAATACCAGCTCAGCTCCACCAACATCGCATTTTACCAGGACGGCAATACGTTGTACTGCATAGGCGGATATGGTGCGGGATGTGCGAACGACGGCTGTTATCAGACCTTCGGACAGATCACGGCAATAGACGTACAACGTACCATTGCCGGTGTGCAGAACGGGTTTGCACTCAACAATTACATTACTACCACGCAGGATAGTCGCATGGCCGTAACCGGTGGCTACCTTGTAAAACTGAACGACTGGTTCCACCTTGTGATGGGGCAGAATTACACCGGCAAATATTCCGGAGCGGTTACCGGTAAATACACGGAACAGATTGCCCGTTTCAAGATCAGCACCAGCGGCGGCAACCCGGTTGTCTCTAATTACACAACCATTACCACCGGCGAGCAGTACAACGGCGCCAATCAGTTTCACCGGCGCGATTACCCTTCCGTAACAATGGTGATGCCTGCCAACCGGAACGTGGGTGTAGGCGTATTTGCCGGTGTGTTTAATAACCAGGGTGGCCCCTTCGTGAACCCCGTGTATTTTGAGGATATGGGCTTTAATACCCTTGCACGGGTAGATACCTCTTTTAAGCAACGGTTCTGCATGTACGACTGCGCAGCCATATCATGCTACAACTCCGCCACCACGGAAGCATATATCTCCTTCATCGGCGGCATTACCGACTGGTATATCGACGATAACGGAAACGAAGTTCCCGGCAATGCGTCCAATTTCATGCCCTGGTTCAACCGGGTATCTACCATTGTGCGTACCGCCAACACCACAAAGGAATATCCGCAGAAAAATACCACGCTGCCTGGTTATATCGGCGCCAATGCAGCATTTATCATTGCACCTAACACCCCGGTGATGAGCAAAACTACTGATGTGATTGATTACGCCAGATTAGGTTCGGGCAATACATTAATAGGATGGATGTATGGCGGGATAGAAGCTACCGCGCCGCAAAGCAGCGGGCTGAATCCCACCAATTCATCAGGCACCATTTATGAGGTATGGTTACAGAAGAACTGAAGGGAAACCCTGCATTGGGGCTGACCCAAAAGGTCAGTTTCGTGAAAAAGTAAAAAACATATGGCCCGCCCTGGCGGGCTATATGTTTTTTAGGATCAGCAAGTTTTTGAGGAGGTTGTATAGGGGCTGCGAGAAGATCAGGAAATAAAAGAGCTGCATTGAGCTTGTTTTCCCTATCAGGAGCCTTTTGAATACCCTTGAGATAAACTTTTCGCAGGTTATGGGCCATGGCCACCAGTGCAAACTCTGTTTTTACCTTGCGCAGGCCACCCAGGTGGTAGCGACGGAAGCCCATACTGTGTTTGATGTCTCCAAAAAAGCTAACCTTTTGGGTCAGCCCCAAGGGTTTGTTAAAAGCGGGTCGTTTTTTCTACTCATTGCTCTGCAAGTGGTAGTTTATTCTTCTCACCGGGCCACTAGATGATATGTACAACTACTTTCATTATATGTCACTTGCCTTCATCTTTCTACAGTGATAATTTTGTGTCATAGATTTTTTATCAAAAAACAGAAGAACAATTCAAACTAAAAAGAGTATGAAAAAGATAATCAGATCAATGACCGCTATAGTTATCGCTGTTGTTGCAGGGGTGGCTGCCAACGCTCAGAAGCCTTCATCAGACCTGCTGACCCCTACCAACCATGCGTTGGTGTTGATAGATCATGAAAGTCAGATGGGTTTTGCTGTCAAGAATATTCCTATTGAACAGTTGAGGCATAATACGGCAATTGTAGCCGGTGCATCCAGTATATTCAAGGTGCCTACGGTAGTTACTACCGTTGCAGAGAAATCATTCAGTGGACCGGTTTTCGCTGAAGTAGCCGAGTTTTATCCTCCAGGTAAGTTTCCTTATATCGACCGAACAACGATGAATTCCTGGGAGGATGTGAATGCGCATAAGGCTATCACAGGTAAGGGTAAGAAGAAGATCGTGTTGGCCGGTTTGTGGACCAGTGTATGCATAGTAGGTCCCGCTTTATCTGCCAAGGCTGATGGTTATGACGTGTATGTGATCACTGATGCCAGTGGTGATGTGAGTACGGAAGCGCATGAGATGGCCATCAATCGTATGGTGCAGCAAGGTATAAAGCCAATGACTTCCATTCAGTATTTGCTGGAGTTACAACGCGACTGGGCCAGGGGTGAGACTTATGAGGCTGTTACCAATCTTGTGAAAAAATACGGTGGTGCTTATGGTATTGGTATTCAGTATGCACATGAAATGCTGAAGCATTAGTAATATTTGTTTTATTACGCAGGGGCAGGATCATTCTGCAGCTTAATTTTTGAGCGATGAAAAGGTTATATGTATTCCTGCCACTGCTGATGGCGGGTTATACGGGAACTGTATTGACCGCGCAGGGGCAAACCAAAGCTGATGTTATTGTTGTGAATGGCAAGGTAACGACTGTTGATGGTGAAAGGGAGACTCAGGCTGTAGCCATAGCCGGTAATAAGGTATTGTTTACCGGAACTGATGCGCAGGTGCTTAAGCTAAAGACGAAGCAGACAAAAGTAATAGATGCCGGCGGCCGACGGGTGATCCCGGGATTGTTTGATAGTCATTTGCACGTGATACGTGGTGGGAGGTTTTATAATACGGAGCTGAGGTGGGACGGTGTGAGCTCTCTGAAGCGGGCGCTGGAAATGTTGAAAGAGCAAGCCCAGCGGACTCCGGCTGGTCAATGGGTAAGGGTGGTAGGCGGATGGAACGAGTATCAGTTTGACGAGAGAAGGCTACCTACGCTTGCAGAGATCAATGCAGCCACGGGTAATGTTCCGGCTTTTATTTTATATCTGTATGGTAAGGCCTGGTTAAATAAAGCTGGTTTACAGCAGTTAGGCATCGATGGCAACACGCCCAATCCTGCTGGTGGTTTGATTGAAAAAGACGATGAAGGCAATCCAACTGGTTTGTTAGTTGCCGAGCCGAATGCGTTTATCCTGTATTCTACACTGGCCAAACTGCCGGAACTCACGACTGCGGAAAAGGTAAATTCTACTCTGCAGTATATGACGGAGCTGAATCGGCTGGGTGTGACGGCTGTAATGGATGCCGGTGGAGGCTTTCAGAATTTCCCGGATGATTATGGTATTACTGATTCGTTGAACAGGCTGGGTAAGATATCTGTTCGGTTGCCTTATTTTCTGTTTGCGCAGAAGAAGGGTACTGAGTTGGATGATTTTAGAAAATGGACGGGCATGGTGGAAATCGACGATCACGGGGATAATGGTATTAATGGGGTAGATTATTATGTAAGGGGTGGTGGTGAGAACCTGGTCATGGATGCGGCCGATTTTGAGAATTTCATGTTTCCACGTCCCGAACTGCCGGCCAGCCTGGAAGGCAACCTGAAGGCTGTGGTACAATTGCTGGTAAAGAAGCGCTGGCCTTTCCGCTTGCATGCAACTTATAACGAGAGTATCAGCCGGGCGCTGTCTGTAATAGAAGCTGTGGATAAGGAAACTCCGTTGAATGGGCTGGCATGGCTGATAGATCATGCTGAAACGGTTAGTGAAGAAAATATGCAACGTATTATGGCTTTGGGTGGTGGTATAGCTGTGCAGCATCGCATGGCTTACCAGGGGGAAAGTTTTATTCACCGGTACGGTAAGAAGGCTGCATTGGCGGCGCCACCGGTAAAGCGGATGCTGGAGATAGGCCTACCCGTGGGGCTGGGTACGGATGGCACACGGGTAGCGAGTTATAATCCGTGGGTGACGCTGTACTGGATCACTACCGGTAAATCAATCGGCGGCTCTCAGGTAATGGCTAAGGAGCATACTTTAGACAGGCTGACTGCTTTGCGCCTGTTGACTGCAGGTGGCTATTCTCTAATTAAGGAGAAAGGAAAGGGAAGTATTAGGCCGGGCAATTATGCAGACCTCGTGATCCTTAATAAGGATTATTTGACTATTCCTGAGGGAGAGATAAGTTCTATAAGTTCTGTGCTTACGATGGTGGATGGAAAGGTGGTATATGGTGATGACGTTTTCAAGTCTTTGGCGCCTGCTGCGCTGCCGGTAATTCCTTCCTGGAGCCCGGTGAAATATTTTGGAGGATACCAGTATTCAAAATGATAAGTGGTGTGCAAGCTGTTTTTCATATTGTTGTTACTGTGTTTTGTGCAGGTTGATGGGCAATCCGTGCCTCCTTTTAAGTTGTTGCGGTATGATGAAGATTACCGGTTATTTAGCAAGGATTCTTCGGGCGACTGGTATAAGCGGATGAAGTTTTCTCCGTTGTCGAAGGATGGGCGAACGTATATAGGTTATGGGGGTGAGGTGCGTTTTCAGTATTTCTATGTAAATAATGCAAATTGGGGGGACGATCCAGACGATAGGGATGGTTATGTGTTGTCAAGGTATCTTGCGCATGCCGATTTTCATGCGGGGGAGCATTTCAGAACGTTTGTGCAGTTGCAGAGTAGTATTGCCGGCAGCCTGGTATCTGCGGGGCCGGTGGATGAGAACCCATTGGAGGTGCACCAGGGCTTTATGGATTTCCGTATAGCGCCCGCCCGCCGGTCTCAGCTGGTGTTGAGGCTGGGACGGCAGGAGTTATCTTATGGATCTCAGCGTTTGGTTTCGGTACGTGAACGGCCCAATAACCGGCAATCTTTTGATGCTGTGCGTTCTTTGCTGGTGGCGGGGGATTATAAGGCTGACCTGTTTTACAGTTATTATGTGACGGCCAAGGATGGAATCTTTGATGACGGCCTTAACAGGGATATACGTTTGTGGGGTTTGTATGTAGTGAAGCAACAGGTTGCCGTGATCAGGAATGTAGATGTTTATTATCTGGGGCTTTGGAAGCGCAGTGCTTTTTTTGATGATGGCCAGGGGAAGGAGCGGAGGCATTCTTTTGGGGTAAGGATATGGGATGATAAAAGGAACTGGCGGTATGATGCCGAGGTTGTTTACCAGACCGGGCGCTTTGCCGGTAAAACGATTAGTGCCTGGACTGCCTCTCTTAATACTTCTTATTTGTTAAGTAACGTGAAGTTACGGCCTGAACTGGGCCTGAAGGCTGAATTGATCAGTGGCGACAGGCATTATGATGATGGCAGGCTACAAACTTTTAATCCGCTTTTTCCGAAAGGTGCTTATTTCGGCCTTGCTGCTTTGATAGGCCCGGCCAACCTGATCGATGTTCATCCCTCTTTGTCGGTAAGCCTATTGAAGAAGGTAAAGGTGGGTATAGATTACGATGTTTTCTGGCGTTATAGTGTTAATGATGGGATTTATGGAGTGAATATGGCGCCTTTGTATACGGGCAGAAATGTTGCTGACAAGTATATTGGTGGGCAACTGGCTACTGATGTTTCTTATACGCCGAATGGTTTTATTTTCCTGAGTGCTGAACTTACCTGGTTTAAAGCCGGTTCTTATTTGAAGGGGGTAAGTTCAGGCGAGGATATTTTGCTTACGGGCACTACTGTACAGTTCAGGTTTTAGGTTGTCAGGCTTTGGGGGCGTTCATTCCGAGGAAGGAGTAGCAGGTAGTTGCCGTCTTCTATTATCCAGCTTTTGATGTATCGTTTATTGATGTGAATCCATCAATGCTGGTTATGCTTCGGATAACCGGAAGTCGATCACTTTTAGTTGCAGGTGTTTTTCATCGTTCCAAACGTTCTCATCGAGGGTGAAACAATGTCGATCGGCTTCTGCTCCTGCAGCAGGTGGAATTTGCGGGCCATGTTGAACCCAATGCCGTTGAAGAGTATGTTTTCCTGGCGCAGGGAAAATTTGATGTGGTTGTCTTTCACTACTCTTGAATAGCCGCTGTTCATAACGTTTTTGGTCACCCATATCTACGGGATATCCCCATTTAACATTTAAGCGTCTTCTTTTTCTTTGCCCCTCCGGGCCTCCCGCGCGAAGCGGCAATATACCCTTCCGCATCCGGTACTTTACAGGCAGTATTTCCCATATTTACCGTTACGGCCCCTATCTTCCGGGCTGCTTCCACCGCTGCATGATGCGCAGCATCCACATAGGTGCCTGCGCCGATCACGAAGCCGTTCATGACATAGCGAACCCGGTTGGGTGCATCATGAATCTCATTCTCCACCCGCTTCAACAGTGCCAGTACCTGCTTCACATCGATCTGATCATCGGGCAGCAGGGATACCAGTCCGCCGAGGGTGGCCCATCCGCTGACGGCCACTTCTGGTGAAGCATCGTCTATCCACGACAGCGCAATGTTCCATGCATCGGGATGCTCCGCCGTTACCCAGGGTACTGAATATTCACTGATGCCACCGGCATTGGCAGTTTCCGCCCAATTGCGCAGCTGTGCGGCCGTCATCAGCGCTCCATTGGCAGCGAGGCCGGCCAGATACTGTGCATCGTAATGGCCCGTTTCGTATAGGGCCAGTGCAAGCGACTGATCTTTCCGGATCTGCTTCAGGATCACTTTCAGGTCGGCAACCTTCACACCTGCAATAGGTTCACGGGCGCCGTGGTTCATCAGCGTTTTCTTCGTTTGAGCGGTTCCGGCGGCGTTGATGGCCGCCATGGTTTCTGCAAGCGTCATGTCAGGGGTTTATTCTTCTATTAATATACCCATTTTTCCCATCTGATAATCGCGCATGGCTTCCAGCACTTCCGTTTCGGTGTTCATGACGAACGGTCCGTTGGCAGCTATCTTTTCACCGATAGGCTCACCGGAAGCGATGAATACACGGGTATCTTCTTCGGCGGTAATGCCGATCCCCTTCCCGTCTTCCCGGAACACGAGGCAGTGAAACCCGGTGTATACGCTGGCGCCTGTCACTTTCAGCTCCCCGTCGAGCAGGTACATGAAAGCATGATGCGTTTCGGGCAGGGGGATATAGAAATGTCCGCCTTTGCGGAAATGTGCGGTAAAGGTATTAACGGGGGTAATGGTTGGCACGGGGCCTTTTACACCCATGAGTTCACCCGCTACCACATGGATGGTCACCAGCCCGTCTTCACTCTTCACCACCGGTGTATCCGATGCGTGGAGGGGAAAGTAGGAAGGCTGGTCTCTTTTATGGCTGGCAGGGGAATTCACCCATATCTGGATCATTTCCTGCTCTCCGCCGGTATCATGAATATCATCGGGCGGGCGCTCGCTGTGAACGATGCCCATGCCGGCATGCATCCATTGCGTGCCTCCGGCGCGCACGATGGAGTTATTACCCCGGCTGTCGCGGTGATGCACGCCGCCTTTGAAAATAAACGTAACGGGCGAAAAGCCGCGGTGCGGGTGCGGGCCTACCCCTGCCTGGCGTGGCGGCAGGTAGTCGGGCACTCTTACATTGATGTGGTGAAGGAGCAGGAAGGGATCTATCCGGTCGGCATGAACGGAGGGAAACGGCTGCCTCACGGGCATATCGCCCATATCTTTCTGGTCTGCATACAGTACATGCTGTACGCTGCGGTATTGCTGCATGCGGGAATGGGCTAGTCTTTCGGTTTATCTGCGTTCATATAAAAGCTTAATGCTCCCGAAGGGCATTGTTTTACCTGGAGTATGATGGCGCTGGTATCGGCCGCATCCATCCTGATCCAGGGTTTCTCTTTGGGCAGGAAAACGGTTGGCAGCCCGCGTGCGCAGATACCGGTATGCCGGCAGATGCGCGGTTTCCATACCACCGTTACTTCTCCGTTGGTATATTCATGTTGCATATCCATGGGCAGGCATTTTAAGATTGAACCAGTTGCTGCTTGAATGCTTTGAACTCTTCGCGCAGTTCGATGAACAGGCGGTCGAAGGTTTCAATGTCGTCCTGTAGCTTATTGTGCAGCATATGGAGCTGTGCGTTATCGCCTTCTGCTTCCGACATCATTTTATCGCCTTTGGTGACGTTACCGAGGAGGTCATTCACTACTTCTTTCTGGCGGATGAGGGCATTCTGGAAATGTTCCACTTTAACGGCGGTGTCGTGATCCACACGGCCTGCGGCCAGTTCGGTGAGTTCTTCGCGCAGCGATTTGATTTCTTTTTCGTTCAGCAGCAGATCTTTCTTCCATTCCTGGTGTTGGTGATGAAGCTTGTCAAAATTCGTTAAGGGCATATGTTTATAAATTAAAGTGTGTCAGACGTTGATACCATGAGCAAGGAGGCGTTTCCACTCCGGATTTTTCCGGATAAAGGTAGCTACATAAGGGCAAAGCGGCACTATTTTGGCGCCGCGCTCATCGAGGATGGCCAGCACGCGCTCCACCAACGCTGCGGCAACGCCCTGGCCTTCCAGCTGGGGCGCCACTTCGGTATGCGTGAGGAAGATGCGGTTACCGCCTTCCATATATTCTACTTTCGCAAGAAATCCGTTTACACGGGTCTCGAATTGTTTTGCATTTAAGTTCTCCTTGATCTCGATCAGCTTCGCATCCATATTTTCACTTTTGGGTTGTAACAGGAATCTGGTTTGATATGGCTAATATTAACGGGGCACCGATAACCAAAAGGCGTGCCATCTCATTACAACACAAAGGTAGGCAATTGGTTGGCACCCCAGATTAATTACAGGAAACATGAATATGTGACATGCTTGTTTCCGATGTACAAATGAAGCTATACATTTGCGAAATGCAAAAAAGCTTAAGTGAACGCGACCAGGCCGTAATCTGGCATCCTTACACGCAAATGCAAACCGCCCCCGCTCCTGTGGGCATTGTTAAGGGCGAAGGCGCCCTTCTGACAGACGAGGCGGGCAATGAATACATCGACGCTACTTCCAGCTGGTGGGTGAATATACACGGGCATGCCCATCCCTACATCACGCAAAAACTGGCAGCGCAGGCCGCCGTACTCCACCATTCCATTTTCGCGGGCTATACCAACGAACCTGCCGTAGCATTGGCAGAGCAGCTGCTGCCCGTATTGCCCGATAAACAGGCCAGGGTGTTTTATTCAGACAATGGCTCCACTGCGGTGGAAGTAGCATTGAAGATGACGATCCAGTACTGGCAGAACAAGGGCCTCCCCCGCCGCAAGCTGCTCGCCTTCCATGATGCATACCACGGCGATACCTTCGGGGCTATGAGTGTGAGTGCACGCAGCGTGTTCACCCGGGCGTTCGACGACTATCTTTTCGAAGTCACTTTCCTTGATCTCCCAACAACGGATAACCTTCCCGAACTTACAGCGCAGATAGATGCGCTGGGTGATGATACCGCAGCTTTCATTTTTGAACCGCTCATTCAGGGAGCGGGTGGTATGCTCATGTACGAAGCGGCTGCACTCAATATCCTGCTGGCGCATTGCAAGTCCAAAGGCATCCTGCTCATTGCCGACGAGATCATGACCGGCTTCGGCCGCACGGGTACAAATTTCGCGATGGACCAGGTAGCTACCCCTCCGGATATGATCACCCTCTCTAAAGGGCTTACCGGGGGCACCATGGCCATGGGCATCACTACCTGTACAGCGGAGATGTATGAAGCGTTCCTGAGTAACGATAAGCTGAAGACGCTCTTCCACGGGCATTCCTTCACGGCTAACCCGCTAACCTGCGCGGCGGCTCTCGCCAGCCTTGAACTCTTTTTAGCCCCTTCCTGCGCCGAAAACCGTCTCCGCATCGCCCGGCAGCACCAAACCTTCACCAACACCCTCCGGGAGCATCCTGCGGTCAAAAATGTACGGCAAACGGGCACGATCGTGGCGTTTGAAATCCAGACCGGGGAGGCAGACAGCTATATCAACGACCTTTCGGGCTTCCTGCATGCCTTTTTCCGTGAAAAGCGCGTGATGCTCCGCCCCCTTGGCAATACGCTCTACATCCTCCCGCCATACTGCATCACCGATGCGCAGCTGGAGGCCACCTACAACAGCATCCTAGAAATGCTGGCAGCGTACACCGCCGGAAAGGGAAAATAAGGCTGTTTCCAGGGTAAACCTCCTTTCTCTTTACAGTATTATCACTTACTTTTTACTAATAGGGTACTTTTATCGTACAAAAGGTTTACTGCAGGGTAACTTATAGTATCCTTCTTCGAAGTTTCAGGTATACAGAGTTGTATACAAGCCGCTACTGCATTGCATCTATCCCCCTTAAATATACCTTTACCCTGCTTTAACCCCCAAGTATCCCTTCTTTAACTACGGAGTATCCCTGAAGTAAGCACGGCGTTACCCTGAAGCAGGTATTGCGCATTCACGGGGCTACAGGGCATAAAAAAGCCCCCGGGGTTACCGGGGGCTCCAAATTCGTTGGCTGTGTTGACTGTTAACTGCTAGAATTTCATGGGAACGGAGATCTTGGTATCGTCCCATTCCATTTGCAGTGCGCCTTTAGGGAAAGAGTAAGTCAGTTTCTCTACGGTAGAGGCAGTTTTCTGACGGGGAACTTTCACTTCAGCAACATTCTTTTCTTTATTGGCTTCGTATTGGGAAGAACCCATCTGGCCGGTTACGCCATTGAGGATCACCGTAAAATCCGTAGCTGTGGGAACGATGAATAGGGCATAAGAACCAGCTTTTACTTTCTTACCGCCGAAAGTCACATCTTTCTTGAAAGTAATGTCGGTTGACTTGTTAGCGCCTGCACGCCATACTTCGCCGTAGGGTACCAGTGCACCAAAAATCTCACGGTTTCTTTTGGAAGGCTGGCTGTAGGAGATTTCCACATTGTCACCTTTGGCGGAAACCAGCGGGCTTTTCGGAGGATCCTGCGCCAGCACGGCTGTGGCGGAGAACAGAAGGGCGAGGCCCATTAACATGCTTTTCATAAAAAATAGGATTTGATGAAATTGAACACTGAAATTACGCCGGAAAAAGGTAGAAAACCAAACCGTTCAACATAAAAGCCATTACGGCATCTCTGCAATACGTTTCAGATGGTTAAGCCCCTCTTCCATCGTGGCGCCGAACATCCTGTCCATCATAAACCCGCGGAGCTTCCACCAGGGCGTCATCCCCACATGTGCTTCAAAGCGCCAGAGGATGGCGGTACCGTTACCATCAGCAGTAGGCTTCAGGTCGAAGTGTGCGGTAATGTGTTTCATATCCGGATGCGTCATGATGTAGGTAATGCTTTTGCCCGGTACCACTTCCGTGATCTTAACACGGCCCAGGCCTTTGGTGCCCGGGGTTTCCCAGGTATACATGGCGCCTGCTCCGGAGGTAATGGGGCCGTAGGTAACGGTAACACCCTGTTTAGGGTTGTATTCCGGATGCCAGGGGTTCCACTCCTTCCATGTTTTTAGGTCCGACAGCCGGTCGAACACCTTACCGGCCGGTGCTTCTATTGCGCCGGAACGCTCCAGCAGGGCGGTTGAAGGGAAGGCCAGCGACAGCACGAAGCCCAGTACTACCAGGATGCCCATGGAAAGCAGGAAAAATTTGATGAGTCTCATATCAGGTCTGATTACAGTTAATGTTGATTATTCCCAGCGGAACACTTTCACGGCCACGGCATATACCACTACTCCCCAGATGGTGAGTACCAGCAGCTGCGGGCCCAGGTGCCAGAGGTGAAGGCCTTCAAAAGCTACTTTACGCAACGCATCGTTCAGGTAAGTGAGCGGCATGATCTTACAAATGGGCTGCAGCCATGCCGGGAACACATCCACGGAAAAGAAGGTGCCCGCCAGCAGGAACTGCGGAAGGGTTACCACGTTGGCCATGGGCGGAATAGTACTTTCCGTTTTGGCGATGCCGCTTACTACAAATCCGAAACCCATGAATACGATGAGGCCGAATAAACATAACACCAGCATTTCGAGGAAAGTTACAAATCCGTTCACCAGCGTGAAGCCGAAAGCAAAATAACCAAGGCCGATGATGATGATGGAACCGAACGACTGAAACAGCAAACGGCTGAGCGCTTCACCGAGGATGATGTACATGCGGTGAATGGGCGTGGCGAAAAAGCGTTTCAGAACCAGCGTTTGCCGGAGACTGAAAAACAGGAACGCCGTACCGAATACTGCGGCGCTGAGCAGGGAAAATCCCAGCTGGCCGGGCAGGATAAAATCGATGGGCTTATAAATACGCCCCGGAACGGTTTCCGGAATTACTTCTGCTACTGTGGGGCGGGGATATACTTTATCGTTGGCAGCATTGATGCCGGTTTGCAGTGCGTTTAAGAGAAGCGCTTTACTGTCTGCATTGGTGGCGGTGGAAGTTTTTACATGTACTTTATAAGCCGGTGCGGTGGCGGTGCCGCCGGTATCGATGCGGAGGATGGCCGTCATACTCCCTTTGCGGAGGGCGGTTTCCATATCGGGCTGGGCCTGATCGGTGATGAGGCGGATATGGGGAGCGGAGGCGAGATTTTTGTATACGAGGCTGGCGGTATCCGAATTTTTATCGACCCCTATCCTTACCGTATCTCCGTTACCGCCGATAAAACCGAATACTAAAATGAATACCAGCGGGAAGGCGAGACTGAACACTACCGCCGAAGGGCTGCGGAACATTGCCCGGATACTTGCCTTCGTGATTGCCCACATTGCCTTACGCTGATTATATACTGACGCCATGCTGATTTTTCTTTAACAAGGGGCAAAACTAGCAAACAACGGTCAATTATCCCCCTAAATCTGCTAAGCGGCTACCAGGGTCTGCTGCTGGGTAATGACCCACCAATAACCGGCGCTTAACATTCCGTGGAGGGGTCATTTCTTAGTTTGCACCTGCATCTTCAAGTTATCCGCGTATTACGTCTGTCAATTTTGCCGCAAGGGCCCCTTTAAAATCAACCAATTATGGCCGAGAAAAAAGTTCAAACCACCGAAGCTTCTACCAATGTGGTAGAGCACATGTGCCGCAGTTACGATGAAATACTGCAAAACCTCCAGGAATTCGATGCCTTTAGTGCATCACAAATCATTTGCAATGTAATTAACGAGCACATCAAGCGTCTGAGCAGCGTGATCCGCCATCATAATGAGATTGCGGAATCCGCAGAAAAGTCTATGGAAGCACTGGCAGACGGCCTCCGCCGCCTCCGTATGCAGGCCCAGAAGATCGTGGACGAAAACCACAACAACGTTATCCGCCTTACGCCGGAAGAGCGCGACCCCGTTTACACAGAAGAGGGTTGATCCGCTCCCTGAAAATTCATACCGCCAACTAAAGCCGGCAATTCAAGGCTGCTAGAAGCCGGCTATTTTCCGGTCCGGCCAACAAGGCGATGCCTTTACTGCACCGGGGGTCGGGGATTCCATGCCGGTCACTATATCCCGATGTTATGGTTTTCCCCGCCCCGGGGACCGGCCTTTCCGGTTACTTCCGCACCGGCTCCAGCCGCACGTAGTGTTCTATCACGTCCATATCTTTCGTAGTCACGGAAAAGATACCTACCAGCACCTTTTCGTCCAGCCACTTGATCCTTTCAGGCCCCCAGCGGTCCGGCTGGTATTCATACGCCAGCACCAGCCCTTTGGGTGTTACGTTGAAACATTGCAGGCCGTTTGTTGTAAAGGCCGCCATCAGGTCGGTATTGCTGGCGATCACCTGCTTCCCATCGGGCGATACCTGCGGGAGGTTTATCATCTGTACCAGCTCCCCCGTATTTTCATTCACCACCTGCACATCAAAATATTCATACCCATACAGGTGTACCACATAACTTTTCAGTGCAGGGATATAGCCCTGGTAAGTGAAGTGGGCAAGGTCTTCCCCGTCACTCAGGTTATTCACCAGCTGCTTCACTTGCCCGTTCGTCAGCTGCATCGTGAGCGTATCTCCGTGGCGGCGCACACGGTCTTTCTGCTGCGCGATATTCTTTTCCTCACTGGTATCGGGTGTAAACTCCTTCGCACTTGCGAACAGCTCCTGCGTGGAAGGTACCACGCGGTATAATTGTCCGTTCAGCGTGAGGGTATCGGGCAGTCCTGCCGGGCCGGGTAATGCCGTATCGCTGGATAATTCAGGGCCGGTGGCTTCGATCAGGCTGTCGGCCTGCTGGTCTGCCTTCGTGGTATCGGCACCATTAGTAGCGGCACCCTGCTGGCAGGCGGCCATTCCACAAACAAATGCTACGGGGAGTAAGTATTTCAAACGCTGCATAAAGGGATTTTAAAAAGCAAAATGCCGCTCCCTACAGGAAGCGGCACCGCAATATCAGACTTTTTTTCATTTCCGGTTTATTGGATAACCATTTCATAAGGCAGCTTAGCCTGGGCTTCGCCCTGCATGGCACGAACCTTTTTGATGGTCTCGTAAATACGGTAATCGTTACCCAGCTCTTCTTTCAGGTAGTCCGCCTTTATACTTTTACTAAACCCTTTAAAAAGCTTCTCAAAGGTATCTTTCGGACGTGGGTATGTAATAAGTTTAGGTTCGGGGATGTTAGCCATACGGGTGGCACAGTCGATGGCATCCTGCACACCACCGAGGCGGTCTACCAGCCCCAGTTTCAGCGCCTGGCGGCCTGTCCATACCCTGCCCTGTGAAATACTGTCCACAATAGCGGCATCCAGCTTACGGCCTTCTGCCACGCGGTGTTTGAAAGTAGCATAGATACTGTCTACCGACCGTTGGATGAGTACTTTTTCCTTATCCGTAAGCGGGCGGTTTACTGAACCCGCATCTGCAAACGGAGCGGTTTTTACACCATCGAACGTAATACCCAGTTTGCTGTTGAAGAAGCCCTGCATGTTGGGGAGTACGGTAAATACCCCGATGGAACCGGTGAGGGTATTGGGCTCGGCGAAAATACTGTCGGCCATGCAGGAAATGTAATACCCGCCGGAAGCTGCATAGTCGCCCATGGTTACGATAACGGGTTTGGCTTTGCGTGCGAGGCTCAGTTCCCTCCAGATGTTTTCGGAAGCAAGGGCGCTGCCGCCGGGAGAGTTCACCCGGAACACGATGGCGCGGATCTCCTTATCCTGCCGTGCCTCACGGATCATTTTCACATAATCGTCACTGGCAATCTTGATATCACCATCTTCCCCGGTGCGTATTTCGCCTTCGGCATAGATGAGGGCAATGTTGCCATAGTCATCACCAAAACCTCCCTTTGCGAAAGCATAGCGATTGAGGGAAATGAAATTCACTTCTTCTTCCCCGCCGATGGCGAGACTGCGTTTGATTTCATCCATCACCTGGTCATCGTAGCGGAGGCCGTCGATCAGTTTATAGCGTTCTGCATCGGAAGGTTCGAGGATGAGGCCTTCGTTGGCATAACCATGTAGGGTGGCGGTATCTATTTTGCGGGACTCTCCTACCCTGGAGAGGAAGTCGCCATACAGTTCATTGAGGAATTCGGTGGTCTGGATGCGGTTGGCGTCCGACATTTTGTATTCGCGCAGGGGCTCCGTGGCGGATTTGAATCGGCCATTGTAGAAGATCTGCGGTTCAATGTCCAGTTTTTCCAGCAGGCCTTTGAGGTACATCATGGTCATGGAATAACCGGTGAAGTCGACCCCGCCTTTGGGGTGAACATAAACTTTAGAAGACGCTGAGGCTATATAGTAAGCGTTCTGGGAGAGGGATTCCGCATATGCATATACGAATTTGCCGCTTTTACGGAAATCGGTGATGGCGCGGCGAAGCTCTTCGCTGCCGGCGAAACCGTTGCCATTGCCGTCTGCTTTAATAAATAAGCCTTTAACATTATTATCGGTAGCGGCGGCGCGGATGTTGCGAACGGCATCGAAAAGGCCGGGAACATTGCCCGATTCGGAGGTGTAGAGGCCAAGGAAGGGATCGTCTGTCCGAAGTTCGTGGAAGGTCTGTGCAAGGTCAACCACTACTACGGCATTGGAGCCTACTACTACCTTTTTCTTCGTGCCCATCCTTGCAAATACCATGATCATGAATAGGAAGGAGAGGAAAGAGAAGATAATGAGGGCTACAAAGGATGCCAGGAAAAATTTGAGGAAACTGCGCATGTGTTATCTGGTTATTGAAAAGGAAACTATATTAATTTTCTCAAAAATACGGAATATGGGTACTTTTGGACCGTCAAATTCATGAATACTGCAATATTACTGATAGGAGGCAATATGGGAGACCGCTCCGCCAACCTGCAAAAGGCCATAAAGCTGTTGCAGGCGGAAGCCGGTATAATAGCCCGTGAATCAGCCTTATATGAAACGGCTGCCTGGGGTGGCGTGCAACAGCCCGACTATCTCAACCAGGCCCTGGAACTGCATACGGAACTGGATGCTCCTGCCCTGCTGGCCC
Source organism: Chitinophaga deserti (assembly GCF_003149455.1). Classification (GTDB taxonomy): domain Bacteria; phylum Bacteroidota; class Bacteroidia; order Chitinophagales; family Chitinophagaceae; genus Chitinophaga; species Chitinophaga deserti. Next base: position 263,094 of record NZ_QFFK01000008.1, on the reverse strand, counting down.
TTATGCTGGACATAGAGCGGAGGATAGGCCGGGTGCGCCGGATGAAATGGGGTTCCCGTGTAATTGACATCGACCTCCTGTTTTTCAACAATGAAGTGATTACCCTTCCGCAGCTGAAAGTACCGCATCCGCAGTTACAGAACCGCCGCTTTGTGCTGGCGCCGCTGGCAGAGATCGCGGCAGAGAGGGTACACCCTATTCTGCAGCTGACGGTGGCTGAGTTACTGGCTGCCTGTCCGGACCCGTTGCCCGCCGTAAAGCTCGTTACTGCTCCTCACTAACCCATGCAATACCGGTTTATAACCATAGAAGGTAATATTGGTTCGGGTAAAACCACCCTTGCCCATCAGCTCTCCGACCATTTCCGGGCGCGCCTGGTATTAGAGGAATTTGCCGATAACCCTTTCCTGCCCAAGTTTTATGCAGATCCGTCGCAGTATGCCTTTCCGCTGGAGCTGTTCTTTATGGCCGAGCGCTACAAGCAGCTGAAGGATATGAACACGGCGCCCGACCTCTTTACGGCACATACCGTGAGTGACTACCTGTTTATTAAAAGCCTGCTGTTTGCGAAAATGAACCTGGAAGCGGATGAGTATTCGCTGTACCAGAAGCTGTTTGATATTATTAACCCCCAGCTCCCCCAGCCCGATATACTGATATTCCTCAATGCGCCGGTGGCGCAATTGCAAAGTAATATCCGTAAGCGCGGGAGGCCTTATGAGCAGCAGATAAAGGATAGTTATTTAAAGCGTGTGCAGGAGATGTACATGCAGTTTATCCGCCAATACCCTATGCGTACGCTGATGGTGGATACCACGAAGATGGATTTCCTGCGGAGCCCGTCTGATTTCCAGGCATTGCTGGCGGCGCTGGAGAAGGATTATGCGCCGGGGGTACATTACTTATAATTCAGGTTTGGTATAAAAGAGATAAGCAACCTGCTTGCGCAGGTTGCTTATCGAAAATCGGTGTGAAATGCCTGTGTACTACGCTGCTGTTACCAGCGGGTCCACAAACGAGGTCAGCAACCCAAATACCAGCGGGCCGGCCAGGGGCACGTTGGGTGTGAAATTCTTTGTCAGGAAATAAGCGCCTTTAACGAGGGTCAGGAGGTTAGCTACATAAGCACCGCCCTGAACATTCTGCATGTCTTCCATGCCAAGCGGCTCGCAGCCGAAATACTTGTTTTCCATAGTTTGTAGGTTTTAGTCAGAATAGATGTGAGTTCAATTTACCTGTATTCATCCTGTTCATTCTGTTCATTCTGATAATCAACTATTCAGTTTCGTTCAGAAAAAATATTTGAGGGGGCTTATGGGGGAAGGGGCGATTTGTCCGTCATATAAGCAGCAATCACAAAATAGCTACCTATATGAAAAGACTTGTAACATTTATCGCCCTGCTGCTCATGATGTCGCATACGCAGGCACAGGAAATACAGACCCTTTCCGGCAAATCCTTCAAGCCCAAACAATTTGGTGCCTACGGTGCAGGAATTGGCACTATCACCGCCATTAATGGAGATTTTGCCGTGATGACGGGTGCTTACGGCGGGGTATTCCTCAACAAGAAATGGCTGCTGGGAGTGGGTGCCAAAAACCTCTCCAACAACATCCGCCTCGAATCGGCCGACCGCCCATACCTCAACTTCTGGTATACCGGCGCCGTAGCAGAGTATGTTCACAATACCGATAAAATGTTCCATTGGTCTGCCGGTACCCTCATCGGTGGCGGTGGTGTATCTGAAAGGGAAAAGCGTGGTAAGGGCAGGGATGCCGTTTATGCTTCCAGCGCCGTAGTGGTGGCCGAGCCCTTCGTGCAGGTGGAAATGAATATCACCCATTACCTCCGGGTGGTGGCAGGCGGCTCTTACCGCAGGGTTTTCGGCTCCGGTGGTATAAACATCAGCGATGAAAAGCTCAGCGCCCCCGGCTTCCATCTTGGTGTAAAAGCAGGCCTTTTCTAACCGTCTGTCCTCTTTCCCCTTTTATCCATTCGCCGTTTTACGCTAATTTTGGCCCGCCGGTCTCTACAAAGAGCCGGCGTCCGCCATGTTCAAACCCTGCTCCAAATTGCTCCGTAACTGTCTATTCCTAATGCTCCTCTGGCCCTCCTGCCTGATGGCGCAGCAACAACTCCAGCAAGCAGTTTCCTTCCGTGCCGTGCAATGGCCCGTGGATTCCGTACTGTCTAAGATCACCGCTCAATCCGGACTCAACTTCTCCTATGCAGGAAGGCCTTTCCGGGGCGACAGCCTGGTTACCATGACCGTACAGCGCAAACCCGTACGCCAGGTGCTCGACCAGCTCTTCCAGGGCCGCATCCGCTATTCGGTGGTAGACGGGCACATCATCCTCCATGCCGCCGAAGGCACCCGCGAACGGTTTTACGTGATCAGCGGGTATGTGCGCGACAAGTCCAGCGGGCAATCGGTCGTAAACGCCAGTATTTATGAGCGTACCGACCTCATGTCTGCCTTCACCAACCAGGAAGGCTACTTCCACCTGCGGTTGAAAGACAAAGGCAAACACCCTTCCGTGGAGATCACCGTCAGCAAAGAGTTTTATATGGATACGGCACTGTACGTCATCCCCGGGTACGACCGGGAGATATCGGTAGCCATTTCTCCCGCCATGCCGGTGCAGCTGCGGGAGTTCACCGTATCCGATAATGTGGACAAGACATGGGCCGGCAGCCGTCTTATCGGCGATGCCCTTCGCCGCCAGACGCGCAACATCGGCAGGTTCCTTGCCAACAAACCGGTACAAACCTCCCTCCTGCCTTCGCTGGGTACACACGGCAAAATGGCCGGCAGTGTAGTCAATAAGTTTTCCCTGAACCTGGTAGGCGGATATTCCGCGGGGGTAGACGGGGTGGAGATTGCAGGCGGCTATAACATCAATAAAAAAGACGCACAATACGCACAGGTGGCGGGTATCTTCAACCTCGTAGGCGGCGCCGTAACAGGCGTACAGGTGGCCGGCCTCTTTAACCGGAACATAGAATCGGTACTGGGCGCACAGATCAGCGGTATCAGCAACGTGGCCGATGGCAAACTGAGAGGCGCTCAGATCACAGGGCTCTTCAACCGCGCCAAAGACTCCGTGTATGGTATCCAGATAGCAGGGCTCTACAACAGAACCCGTGGCAATGTGGTTGGCGGACAGATCAGCGGATTGCTGAACCATAGCGGCGGCTACCTGAACGGCCTTCAGATCAGCGGACTTATTAACCGCGTGGCAGGTAATGCCACCGGCATCCAGATTACCGGGCTCATCAACTATGCATCGGAAATGAAGGGCATACAGATAGCTGGACTTATCAACCACGCAGCGGGCAGTCTTGCCATAGGTGGTGAGGTTTCCCCTACTCCCTTTGGACTACCCACTGGTGCAGCTCCCGGCATGCAGATCTCCGGGCTGTATAACCAGCACCGTGGCTCCGGCCATGGCGTACAGATAACAGGCGGCTGGAACCATGCGCGTGATACCATGCGGGGATTACAGTTATCCCTGTTCGGTAACAGCGCAGGCTACAACCGCGGCCTGCAGTTCGGGCTGGTGAACATTTCTGACAGCTCCAGCGGTGCGTCCATAGGGCTGGTAACCATCGTAAAGAAAAGAGGATATTATAAGCTGGATGCCTTCGCCAGTGATATGGCGCCCATAAACCTTCAATTCAAAAGCGGCCGGAAAGGGTTCTATTCCATCCTTACCGGCGGTAAAGGCAGCGATCTCCACTTCCTGGGCCTGGGTATCGGGGCAGACTATACCCTGAAAGGCAGGCTCTCCATTTCGGGAGACATTGTACAGGTGAATTACTTCGACAACAACTGGAAAACGCTTGGGCAGGCCTGGCGCCTCTCTCCTTCCCTGCGGGTGAAGGTCAGCAACTGGTTTACTTTATTCGGCGGGCCGGCATTCACTTTCGCGGACGATAACAATAAGATCGTGAACCGTCCATGGAAAGGATATCCCGGCTTCTCCTCCGACCAGGGCCGATCGGGATGGCTGGGCTGGCAGGCTGGCATCAGCTTTTTCTAAAAGGGCTGTCCTTCGAGCTGTGCGGCTATCCACCCGCTCGTCCAGGCATGCTGGAAGTTGAAGCCACCGGTGATACCGTCCACATCCATTACTTCACCAGCGAAATACAGCCCCGGTGCTATGCGGCTCTGCATGGTAAGCGGGTCTATTTCCGGCAGGCGGATGCCTCCGCAGGTCACGAATTCTTCTTTAAAAGTCGTTTTCCCTGAAACGGGGAACTCCATGGCGGTAAGCTGGCGGATGAGTTTGTTTTGCTCTTTTGCCGGTATTTCGGCCCAGCGGGTGCTTTCCGGGATGCCCGATTGGGCGAGGAGGAACAGCCAGAGGCGGGAAGGGAGCCCGAACGGATTGCGGGTCCCCGTCATTTGCCGCCCCAGTTCCTGCCGCCATTGCGGCCAGGCATCGCGCAGGGCGTTTTCATTCATTTCGGGCAGCCAGTTCACTATGAGGGTAAATTTGTAGGATTGCTCCTGCAGATAACGTGCTCCCCATGCGGAGAGCCGCAGGATGGCGGGGCCGCTCATCCCCCAGTGGGTGATCAGCAAAGGGCCTTTCTCTGCCAGTTTACTCCCTGCGATGCGCACAGCCGCTTCGGGCACTGCCACGCCCATGAGTTCCGTTACCGGGTTGCCGGGCATGTTGAAGGTGAACAGTGAAGGGGCGGGTGTTTCTATGGAATGGCCCGTGGCCGTGAGGTAACTGAATTTATCGGAAGCCGCATATCCGCCTGCGGCAATGCAGATGTTGGGGGCAGTGATCGAAGCTCCTCCTGCAAGGGACACTTTCCATTGACCGGCTTCCCGTTCGAGTGACTGTACATCGGCGTGGCGGCGTACCTGCACCTTATGGCGGTCTGCCTCGCGGAGGAGGCAGTCGATAATGGTCTGCGAATCGTCGGTATCGGGGAACATTCTGCCATCGGCTTCCGTTTTAAGCGTTACATCGCGCTCCGCGAACCACCGGATGGTATCGGGTACAAAGAAGCGGGAGAACGACTTCTTGAGGAAGTTACCACCGCGGGGGTAGCGCTTCACCAGTTCGCTGACACTGTCGAGCGCATGTGTTACGTTACACCTTCCGCCACCGGAAACTTTTACTTTGGAGAGTACTTTACCCGTCTTCTCCAGCAACACCACTTTCTTACCGGGATGGAGCCTTGCTGCGTTTACTGCACAAAAAAATCCGGCGGCGCCGCCACCGGTCACAATCAGGTCGGCCTGTTCGGTTTGAGGATGTTCCATATCTGTTATTCGCCTGTATACGGGCGCAATTTCGCAAAAAACGAAATGTTAAAAAAACGGGACTCCCTCCTACTAATTATTCGTAATGTATTATCTTGGTACATTAAACGACCCGCAATCCATGCAACAAACATCCCTGAAAAAACTCCGCGTACTGCTAGCAGCCTGTCTTTTAGGCTTCGGCGCATGGGGAGCTTCGGGCTTCTCCACACCTGCAGACTGGACAGAAAGAATCATTCAGGCTTTAGAGAAGTTCACCAGTAATTACCCGCAGGAGAAAGTATACCTGCATCTGGACAAAGATTATTACGCCGCCGGCGAAACGATCTGGTTCTCAGGGTATGTGACACTGAACGACCTCCCGGCATATGGCGCCCGCAACCTGTATGCGGAGCTGCGCGATTCCAGGGGCGTAGTAGTGCAGAAGGAATTGCTGTTGATTTACGACGGCGGTGCTGCCGGTGAATTCACCCTCGCGGAAAATACCAAACCCGGCCTTTATCAGCTGCGCGCTTACACCGCCTGGATGCTGAACTTCGACACTACGTTTATGTTCTTCAAAAACATACAGGTGTTTGATCCTAAAACCGGGAAAGCCGGTGAAACTGCGGCGCCTAAAGATTACTCCGTTCAGTTCTTCCCCGAAGGCGGCGACCTGATCCAGGATGTGAGCAGCGCCGTGGCTTTTAAAGCCATCGATGAAAACGGGTATCCCATTAAAGTGGCTGGTGTTGTGCGCGACAGTAAGGGCAACCAGGCCGCGGTGATTGAAACGCTGCACGACGGTATGGGCTCTTTTGAACTGAAGCCCGCACCGGGAGAAACTTATAAAGCCGTGATCACCAATGCGGCCAAACAGGAAAAAACCTTCGCTCTCCCTGCAGTGAAAGCTTCCGGCATAGCCCTGAAGGTTTATAACCGCGGGCAGCGCATCTTCTACCTCACCGGCTTTAACGGGCTGGGGGCAGATCAGAACCAGATGCTGCTCATTGCACAGATGCGCAACCAGGTGATTTATAAAGCCGACCTCAATGTGTCTGAAGGAAAGGTAAGCGGACTCATCCCCGCCAATAACCTGCCGACGGGCATTATGCAGCTCACGGTGTTCGACCAGAAGGGCACGCCCCTCAGCGAGCGTATCGTGTATGTAAAAGGCAAAACAGACTCCCTCGAATTCTTCCTCGACCCGCAGGAGCTGAATAAAGCCCCCCGCATGCGTACCGAACTGGTGCTCCAGGTGCCTGACTCCATGCGCGGCCGCATCAGTGCATCCATCACGGATGCCGACCAGGTGGCTTTCGATCCCAACGCCAATAACATCATCAGCCATACCTTCCTCACTTCCGACCTGAAAGGATATGTACACAACCCGTACTGGTATTTCCGGAACGATAGTGCTTCCACCCTTCAGGCGCTCGACCTCGTGATGATGACCAACGGATGGAGAAGGTTTAGCTGGCAGGAGATCCTGCAGGATAAATTCCCTACGATTAAGTACCCTTACGAACAGGGTGTTAGCATTACGGGCAAAGCCATGTCTACTGCACGGCAGCCTTTAACGAGTGGTAATGTGAACTTCCTCGTTCGCATACCGAAAGACAGTTCACAGAACTTCCTCTCCGCCCCGGTGAAGCCCGACGGAACCTTTGAACTTAATAATCTCGTATTCGGGGATACGGCGCTTTTATATTTCCAGGGGCAGATGGATGCCAAGAAGAACAGGGATGTGGTGGTGGAATTCGACCGGCACTTCTTTGATGTGTATGCACCTGTGAAAACACCTGTGCCGTTATTACCACCCCCACCGATGGATAACCGCATCCTGAAGAATTACCTCTCTACTGTAATGGAAGGCAACAGTGTAAACCGCATGATCACCAACCGTACTATTCAACTGAAAGCGGTGGATGTGAATGCACGGAAACCCACTGCGGCAGAAACTACCTCTTCGCGTTACGCCAGCGGTATGTTCAGCAGTGATAACGGTTACACCTTCGACCTTACGAATGAAACGCCTACTAACTTCAACGTATTCCAGTACCTCCAGGCGCGAGTTCCGGGCCTGCAGATCCAGGGAGATGTCAGCAACCCTACCCTTAGCTGGCGTGGCGGTGCACCCGGTGTATTCCTCGACCAGATGCCGGTAGATGTAGGTACGGTGGCTAATATCCCCATGGCGGATGTAGCGCTGATTAAAGTGTTCCGGCCTCCCTTTATGGGCGGTATGGGTGGTGCCAATGGCGCTATTGCCATCTGGACGCGCAGAGGCGGCGATTCCCGTCCTGACCCCAATGCCCGTAAGCTGGAGCTGCTGAAAAAAGGCGGTTACCGCATCATCAAGGAGTTTTACAGTCCTGATTATGCGGTGAAGAAAGCACAGCACGAGCTGCCCGACAAGCGCCTCACGCTGTTCTGGAGCCCCAACCTGGTGGTGGATACCATCAGCCACACGGCCCGTATGATCTTCTACAACAACGATCAGACGAAGAACTTCCGCGTGGTGGTAGAGTCTATGGACCAGTTTGGCCGCGTAGGCAGGGTAGAAAAATACTTCTAGCATTTACTTACCTCAGTATATAAAGCCCTCCGGTATCCGGGGGGCTTTTTTTGCGGGCATAGAAAAGGCCTCCCGGGATGGGAGGCCTTTTCTGTTTACACAGCAAGGATCATTGGGTATGACTGCTTAGTCTTTCAGTTTGTTAAGATAGTAGCTCAGTTTGTACAGTAGCTCATCCTGCAGGCCTGCGCGCAGTTTGGCTTCATCTTCGGTGATGCCGAGGCGGCGGAGGCGCTGGTAGTATACATAAGAGCCGCCGATGAGTTCCAGGCATTCCTGGATCTTGGTTTTCACTTCGGCTTCCTTTGAGCGCTTCTCGAATTCCTTCTTCGACAGGATTTTATCCACGAAGTAGAAAGGGTCTTTATCTTCTGCCCACTTCCCGTTTTCCTGGTGCTGGGGTTTGTATACTTCGAGGTATACGCTGTCCAGCTTCAGGGGCTCCCCGAATTCGGCTTTAATGTCGATTACCAGGGGTTTGGCACTGGCGGGATTGGCGAGGCGCTTTTTGATGGCGTTGCTGATCTGTACGCCGAGGTCCCCGCTGGCCATGAGCAGCTGGTTCAGTTCTGAGAACTCCAGTCCGATGGTGATACGGGTATAACGGCTGCCGGTTTTCTGCTTTCCGAAGAGACTGGGGGTGGTTTTATCGTCGAACACGATATCCTCTACCAGTACTTTAGAAATGGTTTTGTAATTGGGTTTGTACCCTTCTTCGGCGGGCGACAGTCTTTTCCTCGCTGCGGGGCGGGTGGTTTCCTGCCGGTGGATGTGCTGGATAAAATCGTCTACGAACCGGAGCTGATATTTCTTCAGTTTGGTGTAAAGCTCGTGGGAGCTGTAGCTGCTGATTTTAGACAGTACGATGAGATCTTCCCAGCTGTTATGCTGCTGCACGCGATGGAGTTCATCGAGAATGTCCTGCGCGGGCATGTTACGGCGGTAGAGCAGTTCCCCGATGAGGAATACGCCATAGTCGTTTGCGGGGTATCCCAGTTCGGGGAGCACGTCAAACGGGCTGCGTTTCTGTTCCATAGCCTGCGTGAGCTGATCCAGATCGCTCATAACGGGTGAGAGTAAATATTTCCGTGCGGCGGTGCGCAATTTACGGCTGACATAATCGAGAAGTTGATCATTAACGCTTCCGTGGTTCACAAAATCATGCAGAATCTGTACAAACCTTTTGGAAACGGGCAGGCCAAACTGGGTGAGGATGTCGCTCTCCAGATCCTGCACACCGTTGGCCCCTTTGGCAACGGCTTCCTGCTTCGGCTGTTTATCCAGCTTCCGGTAGTTTTGGTAATACTCCTGCAATTTCAATTTTAGCTGATCCATATGCAAATTTTGTTGTGTTTCAGTCACTTATATAGTAAATCCTTCACTAGTAAAAACAGAATAGCCCAGCACTTCGCATGCTGGGCTAGTAAGTTTCGGGTGATTGCGAACCGCAAATATACGCCATTTTTTGTGGAAATCCTGTGCATAAGTGCCCCTTCGACACAGATAGTTTTGCGGAATATATTAATGCCTTTACGCTCAGATAATTAAATATAGAAGGCGGGGCTTCATTTATTTTGGGGCATCGTACCCATGCAATAAGATACTGATAATCAACAGTAACGATTATTTAACCCATTGCTTTAGGTTGATTTTCAGGGCGGAACGGAGGTTTACGGGCCCTGTATTTTCATTGTTGATCAGACCCGGGAAAAATGGTAGTACTTTTGGAAAGTAAAACGAACAATAAAGTATAGTAATGGAAACATCGGTAAATAATTTCCTGGCAAGCCAGCATAAGCTCAAATTAACGCATGTAGAAGATCCAATCACGGTGATGGAAAGTGGTATGTCAGGGATGATTTTCACGCTCGATGATATTGATGAGAAATTCTTCGATCTGAAGAACGGTATACTGGGAGAAACGTTCCAGAAGTTTGTGAATTACCGTTTTCCTGTAGCCATTGTTCTGCCTGCGGATCATGGATTCGGATTAAGGGTAACGGAACTGGCGAGGGAGCATGCGCGGCATGATGTTGTCAGATTCTGCAAGACCATGGAAGAAGCGAAAGCATGGATGATAAAGGTTTTAGGATAACGCTGTAAATTTTTCAAAAAAACTGTTTCCACTATTTGGAAATAAGAAAAGAAAATTATTACCTTTGCACTCCGCAAAACAAACGACACGGTGGTTGTAGCTCAGTTGGTTAGAGCATCAGATTGTGGTTCTGAGGGTCGGGGGTTCGAGACCCCTCAATCACCCAAAAAAATGGTCTCCTGGTAACATGGAGACCATTTTTCATTTAGATCAAACTGCATCAAAAGGAAATGGTTATGCTGTATCTTATTCCGTTGCTGACTGCTTTTACCGGCTGGTTTGTAAACCGCGCCGCTCTCTGGCTGCTGTTTCACCCCGTAAAGCCCATTAACCTGGGTTTCTTCACCCTCCAGGGTGCTTTCCCTAAAAGGCAGCCCCAGATCGCGGAAGCCATCGGTAAAGCTGTGGCACAGTTCATTTCTTTTGACGATATCCGCACCAAGCTCACCGATCCTGAAAAGATCAGCGCACTGAAGCCGGTAGTGGAAGAACACCTCGATCACTTCCTCCGCAACAAACTGCCGCAGGCTATGCCCATGATCTCCATGTTCATCGGCGACAGCACCATTACCCAGATCAAAACTACCCTTGCCGCAGAACTGGACCTCCTGTTCCCCAAACTCATCGGCCAGTTCCTCGATAAAGCACAGGCCGACCTCAACCCTGCCGCCCTCGTTACTTCCAAAATAGCCGGTATCGCCAGCGAAAAGGTGGAAGCAGGCCTTCGGGAGAAGATGGGTGGCGCCCTTGCCGTAATGAGCCTCTTAGGCGCAGGCATCGGCCTTATTATCGGCTTCATCCAGCTCTGGATCGTACTGATTGCTTAATCCGGTTCCGCCATTATTGATACATTGCTCAAAGGGACGTTATATGTCTCTAACCGTATTGTAACCGTATTAGAACAGTATTGTTACCGTATACGCATAGTATCAGCTTAGTATCAGCCCGGCATCAATACCGCATACATACCGTATTAAAAGCAAATACCCGGGAAACTACCTGTGATTCCGAAATCCATCCTTCCGCCGACTGCTTCATCCGGGTTAAAGACCGTTGCTACCATACTCATGTAAAATTTACACAATGGTGCAAGTACTTTCCAAAAACAGCGTCTAATTTTCAGCTAATTACGTTTCAATTCTGATAAAAATGAGAAAAATATACGTCCTCCTTGCAGGTCTGTTCCTTTTCCAGCTTCATTCCATTGCCCAGGCTCCTCCTTCCGGTCAACGCCCCGGAGGCCAGCAGGGTGGCCAGCGTCCCGGAGGTGGTCCGGGAGGTGCCGCTCCCACCATCGGTCACATTTATGGTAAACTGGTAGACGCGAAAACAAAACAACCCGTTGAATATGCATCCGTTGCCCTCCTCCGCGCCAAAGACTCTTCCGTAGTAACCGGGATGCTCAGCAAAAACAATGGCGACTTCAGCCTGGAGAACCTGGCCTTCGGCCCTTACCTCCTCCGCATCAACTTCATGGGATATACCACCCTTTTCAAAAAGGTGGCCGTAACCCCGCAGGCCATGGCGCAGGACCTTGGCAACATCCGCCTCGATCCCAACGTAAAAGCCCTCAACGAAGTGGAAGTAACCGGACAGCGCTCCGCCTTCCAGATGGCGATTGATAAAAAAGTGTTTAATGTAGACCGTAACCTAACCTCCGTAGGCGGTACCGCTACCGACGTACTGAAATCAGTACCTTCTGTAAACGTGGATATCGACGGTAATGTACAGGTACGTAACTCCTCTCCCAACATCTTTGTAGACGGTAAGCCCAGCACCCTTTCGCTGGACCAGATCCCTGCGGATGCCATCGAGAGCGTGGAGCTGATCACCAATCCCTCCGCCCGTTACGACGCGGAAGGTATGAGCGGCATCCTCAACATTGTCCTCAAAAAGAATAAGAAAGCCGGTTTCAACGGACAGATACAGGGCGGCATTGGCACCAACGACAAATACAACCTCGGCGGTAATATTGCCGCACGCCAGGGTAAATGGAACGTGTCTGCCAATTACAACCTCAACATGAACCGTAACTGGGGCGATGGTATTACCGAAAGGGAAAACTTCCCCACTGCCACCTCTCCCCGTAACTTCATCAACCAGGAAACCGACAGCTATGGCGGTGGTAAATTCCAGTTCGGGCGTATCGGTGTCGATTACTTCCTCGATAACCGGAACACCATTTCCCTGTCGCAGAACATCGTTGGCGGTTCCTTCAAAAACCATGAAGAGCTGGGCAGCCGGTACCTGAATGCAGATAAAGGGCTCACCAGCCGTAATCAACGTATCACAGACAGTAAGTTCGGTTTCAACAACTATACTACCACGCTGGGCTTCAAACACCTGTTCGCGGAGCCTAACAAGGAGCTCACGGCCGATGTGTCTATGAACAAAAGCAGCAATAACCGCAGCGGCGGGTTCACTACTTACCCGCAAAACCTTAACGGGGAGCCGGCCGGCGATCCTTACATGCAGTCCAACAAAGGAAAAGGCAATACCGACTTCTACTCCTTCCAGGCAGATTATGTGGACCCCATGGGTAAAACCGGTAAGTTTGAAACGGGCGTAAAAGGCCAGTTCCGCAACTATAAGAGCATTTACGATGTGTATCAGGGCGGCCAGTACTCCGATGCGCTCTCCAACGACTACGAGTATAAAGAGCAGATCTACGCTGCCTACGCCAACTATTCCAATACCATCGGGAACTTAGGATACCAGGCGGGCCTGCGTGCGGAGCAGTATGTATATTCCGGCTCCATCCCCAGCGAGAACAAAACGTTTGAGCCTACCAAGGCAGTGCCGGGCTTCTTCCCCAGCGTGTACCTCTCCTACAAACTGCCGAAGGAGCAGGAACTGCAGCTGAACTATTCCCGCCGGGTAAACCGTCCTAACTTCTTCCAGCTGGTGCCCTACCGCGATTTCAGCGACCCGCTGAACCACCGCGAGGGTAACCCCAACCTGAAGCCGGAGTATACCAACTCCATGGAATTCAGCTACATGAAGCAGTGGAAAAACCACAACTTCCTCGGATCGCTGTACTACCGTAACACCAATAACCTCATCAGCACACTGAACACGCCCATTTCTGCCGGTAACGATACGCTGCTCACCACTTTCGTGAATGCGAACAAGAACTACAGCTATGGTGCGGAACTGACGGTGAAGAACCAGATCGTGAAAGGATGGGACATCACTACCAACGTGAACCTGTACCAGACGGAGCTGACGGTGCGTAACGATAAAGAGAATTACACCAACCGCGGCTTCTCCTGGCTGGCAAAAGTGAATTCCGAAACGAAGCTGCCGCTTAACTTCACCTTCCAGGTTACTGCCAACTACCAGGCACCTGCAATCACTATTCCGCAGGGTAGCGGAGGCGGTGGTGGCGGCCGTGGTGGCGGAGGCCCTATGGGTATGATCCCCGCATCGGCACAAGGCACCATCAAAGGCCTCAGCAATGTGGATCTGGCCGTAAGGAAAGATTTCCTGAAGAACAAAGCCGCTTCCCTCACGCTTGCCCTGAGCGATGTGTTTAACACCCGCCAGTTCGAGATCGACCAGGAATCGATGTACTTCTCCCAATACATGCTGCGCAAACGTGAATCACGCATCCTGCGCCTCAATTTCTCCTATCGCTTCGGTAAAATGGACACCCAGCTGTTCAAACGCAGGAACAATAAATCCAGCGCCGAAGGTATGCAGATGGAAGGCGGACAGGGCGGTTTCTAACCGGCATATATCCCCCATCTTAAAAGAAAGCCGCCCCGGAAGATGGGGCGGCTTTCTTATGGATGCATGTGCATAAAAAAAGGCTGACAGCCGGTGCGACTGTCAGCCTTTTTCATAATTCCTTTATGGCTCAGCTGTTTTTGCCTGCCAGCATAGGCACGAAGGAGAAATCGTCGAAGATCTCTTCCTCGAACTTATCGTCGGCCACTTTGGTGATGCGGAGCATACGCTGTACATCGCCACCGCCAACGGGGATAACCATTTTACCGCCGATCTTGAGCTGTTTGAGCAGTTTCTCGGGGATTTGGGGAGCTGCCGCCGTAACGAGTATTTTGTCGAACGGGGCATAGGTAGGCAAGCCTTCATATCCGTCTCCATAGAAAAAGCGGAGGGTGGGATATTTGGATTTGAATTGAAAAAGCTTGACCAGGTCGAACAGTTTCTTTTGCCGTTCGATGGTGTAGACATTCGCTTTCAGTTCACCCAGCACACAGGCCTGGTAGGCGCTTCCTGTCCCGATCTCGAGGATCTTCTCAAATGGTTTTACTTCGAGGAGCTGCGACTGGTAGGCCACTGTATAAGGCTGCGATATCGTTTGCCCTTCCCCGATCGGAAATGCCCTGTCTTCATACGCGATCCCTTCGAACGCGGTATCCAGGAAATAATGCCGGGGAATGTTGTTGATGGCAGCCAGTACGTTCTCGTCAGTAATACCTTTTCTTCTGATGTTGTCAACCAATTGTCTGCGTAGTCCTTTTTGTTTGTAGTTGTCTTCGTACCGCCTCATATTACCGCAAAAATAACCATTACCCCCGTAATTCCCTTTTTCTCCTTATTTTACATTCCGTTTTTAGTCAATAAGCCCTCTAAAGTTAATTCACAACATGGACGCAAACATTCTCAGCAAAGCAGAACAATGGCTGCAAGGTGGCTATGATGCTGATACCGTATCTAGCATTGAAAAACTCATTAAAGAAAACCCGGAAGAACTGACCGACGCATTTTACCGCAGCCTCGAATTCGGCACAGGCGGACTTCGCGGCGTTATGGGCGTTGGCACCAACCGTATGAACAAATATACCGTAGGGATGGCCACGCAGGGTTTTGCCAACTATCTGAACCAGTCTTTCCCCGATGGTGTTAAAATAGCCATAGCGCACGACAGCCGGAACAACAGCCGCTTCTTCGCGGAGGTTACCGCCAACGTAATGGCAGCCAACGGTATTAAAGTATACCTTTTCGAAGCACTGCGGCCTACGCCGGAGCTTTCCTTCGCCATCCGCCACCTGGGCTGCCAGGGCGGTATCGTTATCACCGCTTCTCACAACCCCCGCGAATACAACGGCTATAAAGCCTACTGGAACGATGGCGCCCAGCTGGTGCCTCCCCACGATAAAAACGTGATCAAGGAAGTAGAGAAGATCAATGGCATCGGCGAAGTGAAATGGGCCGGATGGGAGCAGAACATCACCCTCATCGGCAAAGAACTCGACGAAGCTTATCTCAGCATGCTGAAAGGCCTCAGCGTATCGCCTGATGCAGTAGCAGCGCAGCACGATCTTAAAATTGTTTATACCCCCATCCATGGTACCGGTATCACGCTCGTTCCCGAGATCCTGCAACGCTTCGGCTTCACCAACGTACATATCGTGGAAGAGCAGGCTAAGCCCGATGGCAACTTCCCTACTGTAGTATATCCTAACCCGGAAGAATCGGAAGCCATGAGCATCGGCCTGAAGAAAGCCGCTGCGCTGGATGCCGACATCCTGCTCGGTACCGACCCCGACTCCGACCGTGTGGGCATCGCCGTGAAAGACCATACCGGCAAATGGATCCTCCTCAACGGGAACCAGACCGCCGTGCTGCTCTTCAATTACATCGTGGAAGCACGCAAGCGGAAAGGGCTTTCCAAACCCAACGATTACATCTGCAAAACCATCGTTACTTCCGACCTCATTGATGTGTTTGCCGCCAGCAACCAGATCAACTGCTATAATACCCTCACCGGCTTCAAATGGATCGCTGACCTCATCCGCACCAAGGAAGGCACCGAGAACTTCGTTTGCGGCGGGGAAGAATCGTATGGTTATATGATCGGCGATAATGTGCGTGATAAAGACGCCATTGCTTCCGTAGCCATGATCTGCGAAATGGCCGCCTACGCCAAAAACGAAGGGCGCAGCCTGTACGAGCAGCTGATCGATATTTACCTCCGTTACGGATTCTATAAAGAATCCCTCATCAGCATCACTAAAAAAGGCATGAAAGGTGCGGAAGAGATTGCCGCCATGATGACCCGCTACCGCGAGAACCCTCCGGCAGTGATCAACGGGTCTAAAGTGGTGAAGATCTTCGACTATGAGCTGCAACATGTAACTACGCTGGCTACCGGTGAGAAAGCTGCACTCGAACTTCCGAAATCCAACGTACTCCAGTTCCTGCTGGAAGATGGCAGCCGCATTTCTGCACGCCCTTCCGGTACAGAGCCTAAGATCAAATTCTACTTCAGTGTATCCGAGCCGCTCGAAAGCGTGGCCGACCTGGAAAGAGTTGAGCAGAAGCTGGACGCGAAGGTGACCAACATCATTCACGACATGCAATTGTAATGCGCCTCAGGGTCGTTTCACTGCACCTTGCATCTATATTCTTTTACAGCACGGTATCCGCTCAGGAACCCCGGCGTACGGGGTTCTTCGATCTTCCGGACACCACCGTTCCGGCCAGGGTCTGGGCGCTCGGGGCGGGTACCGTTGCTGCTTATTCCGGCTCCCTGCTGGTACTTAACAAGTACTGGTACAAAGGGTATCCCCGGCAGCCATTCCATTTCTATAACGATGCCGGTGAATGGCTGCAGATGGACAAAGCCGGCCATGTGTTTTCCGCCTACGCTTATTCCAAACTAAGCAGGGAACTGTGGCGCTGGTCGGGCCTTCCGCGTAAGCAACAGATCTGGATCGGCGGGCTCAGCGGTTTCGCATACCAGTCTGTCATCGAAGTGCTGGACGGCAGCTCTGCCAACTGGGGCTTCTCCTGGTCGGATGTAGCCGCCAATACCATCGGCTCCGCCGCTATGATCGGGCAGGAACTGTTATGGAACGAACAGCGTATCCAGTTTAAATTCTCCTGGTCGCCGGTACGCTACCCCGATCCTGTTTTAAAACAACGGGCAAATGGTATCTACGGTGTAAATGCGCTGGAGCAGGTACTGAAAGATTACAACGGACAAACCTATTGGGCATCCCTCCGCCTCGCAGCCTTCTTCCCTGAAAAGAATTTCCCAAAATGGCTGAACATCGCATTCGGATATGGCGCCGACGGGATGTATGATGCATTTGAGAATGCATGGGAAGACAATGAAGGGAAGCCCGTCAATTACACACACATCCGCCGGGTACGGCAATTTTATTTGTCGCCCGACATAGACCTTACGCGCATCCCCACACGGCGCAAGGGTGTGAAAGTGCTGCTACAGGCACTGAACATGATCAAGATACCCGCTCCCGCACTGGAACTCACCAGTGGCGGCAGGCTTCGGGCACATGCTTTCCATTTCTGATATTATACGAGGTAAGCGGAGGCGATCTCCTCTCCTTCCACATCTACCATCACCATATTTTGCGGAGTGGTGGCAAGACTGTAGCCCACAAAGTCGACAGACAGCGGGAAGGATTTATGCCGGCGGTCTACCAGCACGGCGGTGAGTATCTTTTTGGGAAGATATTCCAGGATGGGTTTGATGGCATAGAGCATGGTGCGGCCGGAGTTGGCTACATCATCGATTACTACGATCACTTTGCCATTGAAATCGATTTGTTCGGAGAGGGTTATTTCGCCGGGGGCCTGTTTATCGAGCTTTATTTCCATGACTTCGATCTTAAACGGGGCGATGCGGCGGAGGTGTTCTGCAATCTTGCGGGTGATGAGGGAACCACGGTCCCAGATACCGGCGAGTATGATGGATGGCTCGTCGTAATTGTGCTCGTATATCTCGTATGCGATGCGTTCGATCTTCTTTTCAATTACTTCCCGGGTGAGGATGACGTTCCTATTTTCCATACATAAAGATTGTTCAGCCGTAAAAATACATAAATTGCGACAACAACCGGTCAAATCAAGGATATGCAAATTGTTTCGCAACTGCTCTTTCTCGCAGCCCTGGCCGCTGCCATTTATTTTTTCAGCCGGAGGGCTGCCGGCATCCGCCGCAGTATCATGCTGGGGAGGGATATAGACCTGTCTGACCAGCCTGCCCGCCGCTGGAACAACCTGCTGCTGCTGGCTTTCGGGCAGAAGAAGATGTTCCGCAATCCCCTGGTGGCCGTGCTGCACTTTTTCGTGTATGCGGGCTTCGTCATCATCAACCTGGAGATCCTGGAGATTATGATCGACGGGCTGGCCGGAACGCACCGCATCTTTGCCCCTTACCTCGGATCGTTGTATAATGTACTGATCGGCTGCTTCGAGATTCTGGCGGTACTGGTAGCAGTATCCTGCGCCATCTTCCTCGTACGCCGTAATATCCTGAAACTGAAACGCTTCATCAGCCGCGACCTCGATGGCTGGCCGCGCTCCGATGCCAATTACATCCTCATCACCGAGATCGTGCTCATGCTGTTGTTTCTCACCATGAATACGGCCGACGGGGTATTGCAAACGCGCGGTGCAGCCCATTACCCCGTAACCGGGAGCTTTTGGGTAACAGGGGCCTTCCAGCCGCTGTTTGAAGGCATGTCCGACTCCACCCTCACAGCCATCGAAAGAGGCGCCTGGTGGCTCCATATCCTCGGTATTCTCGGCTTTCTGAACTACCTCACCTGGTCGAAGCACCTGCATATCATCCTCGCTTTCCCCAACGCGTATTTTGCGCGGCTGGATTCTAAAGGAAAGATGGAAAATATGCCTGCCATCCAGCAGGAAGTATTATACGCCATGCAGCCGGAAATGGCCCCTACCGAGCCCACAGGCACCGAGGTACCTAAGTTCGGTGCCAAAGATGTGGCCGACCTTACGTGGAAGAACCTGCTCGATGCTTATGCCTGTACGGAATGCGGCCGGTGTTCTGCTGCCTGTCCGGCTACGCAAACCGGCAAAGCCCTCTCCCCCCGCCTCATTATGATGAAAACGCGCGACCGTTCGGAAGCGCTGAGCCGTGGAGAGCAGGATAAAACCCTCCTGCGCGATTATATCACGGAAGAAGAGCTGCGTGCCTGCACCAGCTGCAACGCCTGTGTGATGGAATGCCCTGTGAGCATCAATCCGCTGGATATCATTCTGCAGATGCGCAGACACCTGGTGATGGAAGAGTCCAGCGCGCCGCAGGAATGGACGCTGATGTTCTCCAATATAGAAAACAACATGGCCCCCTGGAAATCCTCGCCGGACGAACGGGACGCATGGATACACGCTTAAACTTATGAGTATGCAGATCAAGACCATGGCCGAATATTTTGCGGAAGGCGAAACGCCCGAAGTACTTTTCTGGGTAGGATGTGCCGGCAGCATCGACCAGCGCTCTCAAAAGATAACCCGCGCCTTTGCGGAGATCCTCACCCGCACCGGTACCCGCTTTGCCGTACTGGGTAAAGAAGAGGCCTGCACAGGCGATCCTGCCCGCCGCGCCGGAAACGAGTTCCTCTTCCAGATGATGGCATATAACAACATCGCGGTGCTGAACAACTATGGCGTGAAGAAGATCGTGACCGCCTGCCCCCACTGCTTCAACACCCTGAAAAACGAATATCCCGAGCTGGGCGGCCAGTACGAGGTTGTCCATCATACCACCTTCCTCCAGCAGCTTATCAACGACGGCCGCATTAAAATGAAGGAAGGCGGCAGCTTCAAGGGTAAAAAGATCACCTACCACGACTCCTGCTACCTTGGCCGCGCCAATGGCATTTACGAAGCCCCCCGCGCCGTATTGGAAGCCCTTGATGCCGAACTGGTGGAAATGAAGCGCTGCGGCAGCCGCGGCCTTTGCTGTGGAGCCGGTGGCGCCCAGATGTTCAAGGAAGAAGAAAAAGGCACCACCCGCATCAACTTCGAGCGTGGCCGTGAAGCGGTAGACACCGGCGCCGAAGTAATCGCCTCCAACTGCCCCTTCTGCATGACCATGCTGTCTGACGGGGTAAAAGAAACCGGTAAGGAAGACAGCGTAAAAGTGCTGGATATTGCCGAAATGATAGCCCGGGACATGCAGGAATAGCCCTTTTGCCCCCGATTCCGTAAATTTGCAGTATGGAACCAAATAACATCATACAACAGCTACCCGCCGGCTTCGCCCCCGAATCCCGGGTTTGGATATACCAGAGCAACCGTCCTTTCAGCGAACAGGAAACGCTGGAGATAGAAGAACAGCTCCACCAGTTCACCAGCCAGTGGAACGCCCACGGCACTCCCGTTAAGGGATGGGGCAAGCTTTTGCTGGGCCAGGTGATCGTGCTGATCGCCGATGAGTCAGAGACGCATGTAAGCGGCTGCAGTACCGATAGTTCGGTAAGGATCATCAAAAGCATCGAGCGCCAGTACGAAGTGAACCTGTTCGACCGCCTGCTGCTGGGCTTCATCGTGAAAGACTCCTTCCAGCTGCTGCCCCTGCAACAGGTAGCCTACGCACTGGAAAAAGGGTATATCACCAAAGACACCCTCTATCTCAACAATACCGTACTTACCAAAGGCGAGATGGAAACGAAATGGCTCATTCCGCTGAAAGACAGCTGGGTGATGCAGCGCATCAGGCAAACGGCCTGATCCATTTACAGATATTATTTTCTGCAGGCGCAGCTCCCATCAGGGGCTGCGCCTTGTTTTTATGCTGATAAGTACAATTACTCAGAAAAAAATTGAGAGATAGTACTGGCATTCCCCCTTTCCCGTGGTGATAATTTTGTGTTACAATAATGCTTCACAACATGCTTAGTCCCACATCCGCAATTCTGCGTAACAGAATGCCCGCAGCTATTCTCTTTACATTATTACTGATTACAGGTTCCTGTAAAAAGAACCCTAAAGAAGATAATGGTCCGGGTGAGAAGCCTGGTCCCTTTACTGAAATCCCGGCAGATATGAAACTGCTGGTAACACCTAAAGCCGCCCCCACCGGGAATACCGTAACGGCTGTAATAGGCCCTGCAGGTGGTACCCTTGCCAGTGAAGACGGGAACATAGCCATAGAAGTGCCTGCAGGTGCTGTGGCGGCTGCCACCACGTTTAGTATCCGTCCGGTGGAAAACACCCTGCAGAAGCGTGCGGAAAAGACCAGCTACGAGCTGCTGCCGCACAGTGTAAAGTTCAACAAGCCGGTGAAGATCACTATGAACTACGACATGGACGTGTTCGATGATAATGCCGATGCATTGCAGGTGGCCTCCCGTGATGAGGCAACCGGACAGTGGATTGCATTGCCTACTGCCCTTGATAAGGATGAAGGGACACTGACGGTGGAGAAATCCAGCTTCAGCCTGTTTGAGTTCTTTGAGAAATTCATGCTTTTTGCTGATGATGATGCGCTGGATGCCGGGGAATCCACCCAAATAAGAGTGGGTTATCTCGCCTCAGCCAAGAGAGTCACTGACCCGGACGAAGTATTGCTGGCGCCACTAGTTCCGAATTTCGAGAACAATGGCTACAATTATTACATCGTATCCAAAAAGAATCCTGTAATTGAAAACTGGCTGATCATTGAAGGCCCCGGTACGATCGCGGTTACCAATCAGGTTAAATCCACTGCTAAATATACGGCTCCCGCTACCCTCACAGACGATTATGCTATTGTGCAGGTAACACTGACGGAGATCCCTCCTATTATTGACCCTAAGGTACCCGGTGGTGTAAGGAATGGAGGTAAAATGTATCTCCGGGAGCAGATTTCGCTGCTCCGCGCCTGGATAAAGGTGGGTATTAACGGCCAGGAATACTATGTGAAAGGAGAAATTGTTGGCGGATCAGCCGGCAGCAAAACGTTTGGCATAGGAGGCTCGTCTATTATTGATGGTGTTGGTGAAATACTCGTTTCCGCAGCGGTGGTATTAGGAAAAGGCAACCCCGTTGCTAAGTCAGGAAGCTATCCTTTCGGCATAGGCTTCCCCGGTGGAGCTATTGTTTCGGTGAATATCTTTGAGCAGGACTGGGTTTCAGGTTACCACGATTGTGATGCACATACCATGAAACCTTCAAGTGGCAAGATTAATTATGCCACATGGGGAACCACACCAGGAACAGTACTCGAAGGATCTACTACTTTCACCGCCTATCACATGACCAGTGAGTGTGACAAAACCTCAAAGAGTATTAGTCTTTCCTGGCACATCCCCCTTTAAATAAATTCTTTTTCATACCCGATCATATCCCTTCGAAGCAAACCCGTACGTACATCCGTTCGAGTAAAACCACAAAAAAAGGCCGTCCATTCCGGGCGGCCTTTATCATTTGAGTATTACTACCGGTTATTTCAATCGCGAAAAAGTACGGCTAAAAGCAGAGGGTGCATGTAGTAGTTTAGTGTTGTGCAGCGGCTTACTGCATACCGGCAGTCACCAATGGGATTACAGCTAACACGGCTGCCGGTTTCCGTTGGGAAACCATGCTTACAGAGCGAACACATGCGAGCGCCTCTTTTGGGGCGCTTTGTTTTTTAGTCTGTCTCATCTGATGCCAAAGTACTATTCCGAACTCGCCGTACTTTAATGAAATGCAGTAGATTCTGCACTTCTGTCTTCAGGTAACTCCAACTTAATACAACAAATACAACAGCCAAAATCAGGCAATAGTCTTGAAACTGGATGTTAAATCCAATTCTATTTACTGAAGCTCCAAATTTATAAACAACTAGAACTGGTGTATATCCAGCCACTGCGAAGGCACTTAGAAACAACATCAAAAGCACAACAAACCGGAACAACCGCAAGCCCAGAAACAGGCTCATCCAGGCCATAGCAATGCATCCAAACCCTATATAATGCTCGTAACTAAGAGCAACATTAGATGTACTTACGACATAAATACAATTACAGAGCTGATAAGTAAAAATCAGCAACGGCAGCAAACCAACATACTTCTTTAATATTCCCATAATTGACACAGTGGAAAAAATATAGTTATTGAGCAGTACTATCTTTTACAATTGGAGGCAGATACTCTATCGGAGCAGCGCTTTTATTACTCTCTCCGTATTTCGGTTTCCATAACAACGCGAAATATAAGATAATAGGCATAAAGAAAAATATAAAGATTTCATTCATTATCCATACAAATTACTCCTGCAGTATCATGCAACTCACCCGGTACGTCATCATCACCGCAACTTTACGCCCGTTACATTTACCCGGTTTAAAGCGGCGCATTAGTTTAATTACGCGGATGGCTTCCTGATCTACGAGTGTGTATTCTTTTGGTGATTTACCTGAAATATGTGGGTGAACAATTTTCCCGGCCGGGGTTACAAAGTAACTGACTGCTACCCTTGTCTGGTAAGTTTCCTCCCGCACCGGGTAGCGGAAATGTTCGTTGAAGAATTTAACCTGGCCATAATCTCCTCCTGGATATACGGGCATTTCATTTACAAAAAGAAATACGGGTCCGCCATAGAGGGAGTCGTATGTACCCTTACAGCTATCATCCGTCACTACCTGCTGCGACCATGCAGATGCGGCATTAACCGATATCAGTATTGCGATTAAGAAGATTCTTAGCATTTGAAGCCCTCCCACGTATACTTCACTTTCAGTATCCTGTTCAGTTCCATAGTAATTTTCTTAGCGCGGATGTATACTTCTGATTCCACAGCACGCGAGTCAAGATCTACTACCATATTCGTATTCACATCCAGCAGGTGGATTACCTCCCCTCCTTTCATGCGAAGCTGGATGGTACAGTGAGCAGCTGTGCCGCCACCGTCTTTCCCGAAGCGTTTGGTGGGTGCGCCTGTTACGAGTAATCCAATGATTTCGTTTATATCATATGTGAGGGTGCGGAAAATGGTTCTGCGGATGGAAAGGATGCCTGTGAGCTTATCGATGGTGAGGATCTGCCCCATGGGCTTGAACAGTCTGGCCAGTGCGCCTCTGCCCAACAGGATCGTTCCGAAGGCAAATACGGCTCCCAGCAACAGGTAGAGCCATTTCATATCTTTCAGTCCTGAACGCAGGCAAAAGTATGCAAGCCAGGCCACAGCGCCCCACAATACAAGGGAACGGAGGGTATCCAGCCAGTCTTTAAGCGATTTATAAAAAATAAGCCCCACGGAAGTGGGGGTATCGGTAATACGAAAGTTGTCGAAGCGCTTTGTCATAAGCTGGTTGCCGGTATGGAAATCAATTTACATCAAATCGTTGTAAAATAGTAACCGAACCATATGGAGGATCGTCCTTTACGGCAAATAACACCTCACTTCACAAATGCAGCTCCTTCATTCAACAGCTGAATATGCCTGTTCAATTCCACGGCTACTTTCTTCGCCTGTTTAATCGCCTCCATTCTGGGATGCCTGTTTCCCAGGTTAATGATGTTGGTGGTGGAAAGATGCGCCAGGTTCACGGTGGTACCATTTTTCAGTCTAAGCCGCAGGGTACGGGGAACGGGTTTGCGCATATAGTGCAGAAAGGATATCCTCACAGAGCGGTTCCCTGATGTAAGCTGACTTACTTCCTTCAGCGGGTATGTACGTGTCTGGAAAATGGATGGACGAATAGTGATGGAGCGGGCTTGTTTGTCTATCCATAACATCCTTCCCGATGGAACGATCAGCCGGGATATTGTATCCGCTGCCAGCAGGAACGTTGCGAAGATGAGGAAGCCTCCCAATACCAGTGGCCCCCATGATAAGACGGATACTCCATTCCGGAAAATAAGCCAAGTAATCCAGGCTGCACAGGCAGTGAATATCAGGGAGCAGCACAGATCGAACCAGTGGCGGAACTGTTTATGAAACCAGAGTTCCACGGCTACCGGGGTTTCTGCTATATGGAAATTATTGGCAGACTGGGGCATGGTATTTCATTAAACGGGATGATAGTAAGTTGTTGTGCTGTGGCAAGCCATTCTTGCAACAGGGTTTTGGCTATCCTAATTTAACGTAAATGCATGATATTACCGGATAAGGCTGTATAGCTGAGGTTAATGAATTAATGGCAATGGCTTTTTACTTTACCGGAGGTGATGGATGCCTGATATACATTCAGAAAGCACTCAAAAGCTTATTCAATGCTTGCAACAAGCCGGAACATGCATACAAATTGCTTATTACATCCTTATTACATCCTTATTAGAAGCAGTTATCTCTTAGTCTAACAGAAAGCAACTACTGGTGAAATAGCAATTAAACGCGTCGATAAGGCGGTCTTGAGGTGGACATGAGGTGGACTTGAGGTGGACTTGATCCCGCTTTAAAGTATAGCTGATGGCAGGTGGAGTATAGGTAAGATGGACACCTGCAGCCCATGGTAATGGTTGGCAGTGAGGAGCTATGCCTTACAATATACGGGATAACAAATATTGATAATGAATAACTTACGGCAAAACACACGTAGTCTTATGGCCAATTGCCCTATACAATAACCGGGTTCTGGCACCGGGCGTAAAGAGTAACTGCCGCTGCGATGGCACAAGATCCCCCTCCCTGGCCGGATTTAAATAAGAAATGGCAGCTTAGATTGCCAGAACATAGACATCCTGTTGAGGTTAAAAGTACAAAAAACGCACCATCACAATTGGCAGATTGATTGGAGAATATCTAATACCATTGCATCACAGTTTGCGGAACAACGAAAGACCAATGCAATGAGGCAGCATAATTTTCAAGGGGAGTTACTTTAGTGTTAGAAGCTTTCGAAACCTGAAAAATCTACGGTTTAAACCAGGAGAAACCAGTAAAACAAAAAAAGCAAACGCCGTTAAACGTTTGCTTTTCTATTGAGCGGGAAACCGGGCTCGAACCGGCCACCCTCAGCTTGGGAAGCTGATGCTCTACCAAATGAGCTATTCCCGCTTTTCCCTCCCTCGATTTCTCCGGAAGGGAAACAAATATACAATTGTTTGGAATTAGATAACAAATATCCACATCCAAAAATTTAATAGCGGCAGCACATGGGTGTGCTGCCGCTTTGGTGTTATTCTTTCATCAGTTTTTGGGTGATGGCTTTATTGCCGTGGGTCAGTTTCAGGATGTAGATACCGGCGGGGTGTTTGCCGGTAGCAAAGCTCGTACGGTGTTGGCCCGCAGGCTGCACGCCATCGGCCAGACGGGCCACTTCCCTGCCCTGCATATCAAACAATGCCAGCTGCACACGCCCTGCCTTTTTCAGCGAATAGGTTACTAACAATACATCGCGGAAGGGACTCGGGAAACTATGCAGCACTGCGCTGGCAGTCTGCTCCTGTTCAGGGAGCTTGCCGGCTGCAATAGCTGCAGGCGCAAGGGATTGCGTATGCGTGAAGATCAGCTGCGGAACATTACCCCCTGCTTCATCTGACCGGAAGCTCAGGATAGGCGTGGATACCGCCGTGGCTTGTATGGCGAATGATACGGTGTTCCTGCCAGCCGCTCTTTCCGCGTTTACATAGCTGGTAACATCCCAATTGTAGAAACGGGGTACCGAATCAGTAATCGTAGCGGAGGCCAGTGCAGTTGTACCTGCAGCGGGTTTGTTGTTGAAGGTAAGGGTGCTTTCCGTCCAGGTGGTAGTGGCTACGCTGCTGGCGCTGACGGGTATGTTGGCGCTGCGGTTGTCAGTAAGCCCGCCAAACAGCCTGATCTTCACATTGCTCACTGTGCCGGTAATGCCAGCAGTGTTGAAGGTGAGATAAGTGATGCGGTCGTTTCCAGCTGTAGGACTACTATTCAGCTTCACGATAAGCGCATTGGGATCGGTAGTGCCATGCGTCACGGTGGCATTAGTTCCATTGCGGACATATGCGTCGTGGATGGCAGTAAGCGGTGTTTCCACTGTGCCGCCACCGCCGCCGGTTACGAATTTTACTTCGGTGTAACTGTTCCATAAGTTCACGCTGTTGCCATGACCGAGGATGCGGATGTACTTGGCCTGCGTGGTCGGGATATTAAATGTTTCCAGCGCCAGTGATGTGCCGCTGCTGCTCCGGTTGGCGGATACCGTAGTCCAGGTACTGCCATCGTTCCCCGCCTGTATATCGAAGTTGGATGAGCGCACATCACCACTGTAGAACGCGATCTGTACTGCGGTTACGTTGAGCGTATCACCCAGGCAGAAAGCGATCCATTCCCCATCGCCCTGCATAGACCAGCGGGTGGCGAGGTTATTATCCAGCACATTGGCCGGTACGTTGCCATCGTTACCACTGGCGGTTACAGGATCGCAGGGCGGTTCGGTTCCGCCACCCTGTGTGATGACCGTCAGCTGCGGACCATTTGATCCAAATTCGCTGGCATTCCAGAAGATGCGCGGATCATGCGCTGCCTGGCTCTTCAAAGCAAACGATACTTTGTTGCGGCCTGCGGCTTTTTCTGCCTGCACATACGCCGTTACATCGAAATGGTAATAAGCGAATGCCGTATTGCTGACGGTTACGGTAGCCAGAGGGTTTGCGCTGGTAGCGGGTTTGTTGTTCCAGGTGAGCGTGTTTTCCGTCCAGGTAGTGTTGGCTACGGAATATGCACCTACACCTACTGAGGGCACGGTGGTGAGGTCCAGCTTACCGTACACTTTCAGTACTACAGATGCAAGCGGATCAGTTATACTGCTCAGATCGAACTGCAGGTAGCTTTCGCGGGCATTGTTGAGCTGCCCTGCGGGAGATACTTTGGTGATGAGCAACGTAGAATCTGTAGTGCCATGCGTGATGGCCGCGTTGGTACCGTCGCGCACATAAGCATCGTGCACCGGTGCGAGGTTGATGGGCGCAGGTGCGGTTTTGAATACTGCTTTATAAGTGGCGGGATTATCGGTTACAGTGATGTTCTGCTCCCTTGTTCCGCCATGTTCCCAGTAATCGAAAACATAAGTGGTACCATTGAGCGTTTGCGGGCTGGGCGCAGCCATTGGCCTTACCATGCCGGAAAGTGAATTCTGTACATGCGGCGTTACATACGGGATATCGTTCAGCGTGATGGTGAGCCCTGCGGGAACGGTTTGCAGTGTGATGTCTGTAGTTACGGGGAAGATCTCGATATAAGAGGTGTCTTTCCCGCCCTGCGCGTCCGTCACTTCAAGGTACAGCCGGTACCAGATATCGGTTTCGGTATGGCCCTGTGTGGAAATGGGGAAGCTGCCCGAAGTGGCGCCGGGAGTAAGTGCAGGACCGGGATGGTGGTGGTTGGCATGATGGAAATCTACCCACCATACAAAAGCTGAAGCTGGTAATGTACCATCTTCTGCATCAGTAGCCGAACCGCTGTATTGAATCACATCCCCACCGCGGAACACCGAGTTGTTGGCCGGAGTAAGAATGGTAGCTGCAGGCAGGGTATTGGGGGCAGACACGGTGAGGGTTGCATTGGCGCTGGTTACAGTACCGGCGGAGTTGGTGACTACTACGTTATAACTGCCGGCATTGGCGGGCTGTACATTGCTGATCGTATAAGATGCAGCCGTAGCCCCGGCAATATTGGCAGTGCCTTTCCTCCACTGATAAGTGGGCGCAGGCGTTCCGGTAGCAGTTACCGTGAAGGTGGCGTTGCCACCCTGTGGTACGGTGATGCTTTGCGGCTGCGAGGTGATAACGGGTGCAGCGCTGCCGGTATAGATGATTTTATACAGCGTATTGTTAGCCCTGCGGAGGAAATACAGGTTGCCATCCGTGCCCTGCTTCATGGTAGTGAGCTCATCGCTGAGGCCGGTTCCGAAACTGTTGCGGGTGGATGGTGAAGCGGGATTGATATAATCGATCCAGGAGCCGCAGTAATCGAGGAAGAAGTATTTGCCGTGATACGTTGCAGGCCAGTTGCTTCCCGTGCTGTTCAGGAAAGTACCGCCATTGATGGCGCAGCCCTGGCCGTTAGGCGGACTGGCATCCCGGTTGGTGGCGTATACATAGATGGGATTGGTAAAGCCTGTACAGCCGGATGTACACATCCCTTCTTTGGTGGGCCAGCCGAAGTTGCGGCCGCTAACAGTAGCGTCGTTCACTTCTTCCCAGGTGGCTTCGCCCACATCGTTCACATAGATTTTACCGCTTACGGGATCTGTGGCGATGGTGAAGGGGTTGCGCAGGCCGTAAGCCCATACCCTGCTGCGCTGGGCGCCGCCCGTAAAGGGGTTGCCGGAGGGTACGGTACCATCGGTATTGATGCGGAGCACTTTACCGAGGTAGCTGTCCAGGTTCGAGGAGTTGGCGCCAACCTTGTTATCGCCGGTGGCAATGAGCAGTTTACCGGTATTGTCGAAGGCAAGGCCGCCGCCGTTGTGGTAAATGGCGCTGAGGGTAGGCATGTCCAGCAAGGCCAGTTCCGACTGCGCCAGGTCGCCGTTCATGGTAAAGCGGCTCACCCGGTTATGCGGACCGGAAGAAGCGGTGTAATACAGGTAGATGTAGCTGTTGGTACTGAAAGCAGGGTCTACCGCAATACCGATGAGGCCTCTTTCGCCGCTGGTGTTTACGGACAGGGAAACGGCCGGAGTACTGAGGAGGGCATTGTTTTTAAATACCCGCAGCTGGCCGTTTTGCTGGCAAATGAGGATCCTGCCGTCGGGCAGGTGGGCGAAGGAGGTGGGACCGGTGAGCCCTGCCGTAACGCTGACCCTGGAGAAGTTAGCGGGCAGGGTTTGTGCATACGATTGCATTAAGAAGGAAAGAAATAAAGCGAGCAGGGCGATGGAATACCGCCGGAATCTGTTGGGAACAGTTTTCGTCATAAGGGATCGGGTTTTATGATTGTTAACAATAGAGCATAGTGGGAAACCAAGGCTCCTGCGGGCATTTCAGCTAACGGTTCATAACGGGATCAGTTCTTTCCGGGCAGGGTTTTATTCAAATCAGCATATAGTTGTAGCATTAGGGTGTTGCTATCCGGACCGGTGCGCTCTTCTTTACAGGATCAACACTATTCTAAATTATGCAACCGTTTGCATAATACCAAATAAGTCTTTTCAAAACCTGCTGACATCCTACTGACATCCTTCAGTGATCCTTCAGTGGTGTTCAGTGGTGGTACAGGTTTGAGGGTGTTTGACTGAAGGATCACTGAAGGATGACTGAAGGTTCACTGAAGGAATAAGGGGTCTGTTATAACCCTCCCGGTATGTTAATTAAGTGAAAACACTGTTAAATGGCTGTATTTCTCCCCTATTAACCGTGATTCTTCCTGTCATTCTGTCATTTTTTTATGTAAGTTTGCAGTTCTTAAATTTTGACAGGCATGCTGGAAACAGTTCAGAAAGTACATGATGAGAGCCGCCAGGGCGAAGCTATCGCTCCTGCGGCAGCAGATACCCGTACCTATTCAAAAAAGTTCTATATCGAAAGTTATGGTTGCCAGATGAATTTCAACGATTCCGAAATCGTGGCATCCATCCTCAATACCCAGGGCTACGGCGCCACCCGTAACGTGGAAGAAGCCGACCTCGTGCTGCTCAACACCTGCTCCATCCGCGAAAAGGCAGAGCAGACCGTTCGCCAGCGCCTTACCACCTTCAAGAAAACCAAGCAGCAGAAGCCCGGCTTCCTCGTAGGCGTACTGGGTTGTATGGCCGAGCGCCTCAAATCCAAGTTCCTCGAAGAGGAAAAGCTGGTTGACCTGGTGGTCGGCCCGGACGCTTACCGCACCCTTCCCTCCCTCATCGAGGAAGCAGGTACCGGCCAGAAAGCCATTAACGTACTGCTCAGCCGGGAGGAAACTTACGGGGATATCAGTCCCGTACGCCTCGACAGCAACGGGGTTACGGCTTTCGTTTCCATCATGCGGGGCTGCAACAATATGTGCACATTCTGTGTTGTGCCTTTTACCCGTGGCCGCGAGCGCAGCCGCGACCCGCATTCCATTCTCGCAGAAGCTACCGATCTCTTTGAACGTGGCTACCGCGAAGTGACGCTGCTGGGCCAGAATGTGGACTCCTATTATTACATGGACGAAGCGGGTGATGAAACCATCACTTTCGCCCACCTGCTGGAAAGAGTGGCCAATATCAGCCCCCTCCTCCGCGTGCGCTTCAGCACTTCCCACCCGAAAGATATCACCGATGAAGTGCTACATGCCATGGCCCGCCATGAAAACATCTGCAACTACATCCACCTCCCGGTACAAAGCGGCTCCACGCGCATCCTGCAGCTGATGAACCGCACCTATACAAGGGAATGGTATATGAAGAAGGTAGACCGTATCCGCGAGATACTCCCCGACTGCGCCATTTCTACCGACGTGATCACCGGGTTCTGTACCGAAACGGAAGAAGACCATCAGGACACCATGTCTGTCATGGATTACGCCCGGTACGACCTCGCTTATATGTTCGCCTATTCCGAGCGCCCGGGTACCCTGGCCGCCAGGAGGTATACGGACGATGTACCGGAAGATGTGAAGAAGCGCAGGCTGGCAGAGATCGTGGCACTGCACCGCGGGCACTCCCACGAAAGCATGCAGAAAGAAGTGGGTAAAACCGTGAAAGTACTCGTGGAAGGCGTTTCCAAGAAATCTGACGACCAGCTGTTCGGCCGTACGGATCAGAATAAAGTCGCCGTTTTCGACAAGGGCGACCTGCAGAAAGGCGAATACGTGATGGTAAGAATTGATGACTGTACGGCAGGCACCCTTATCGCCACGGTGATAGGGCGCTGCTGATAAAACATAACTGAATGGACAATATTCAAAGCATAAAAAACCGCTTCGGCATCATCGGCAACTCGCAGGCGCTTAACTACGCCCTGCAGGTAGCGGCACAGGTCGCCAATACCGACCTTACGGTGCTGATTTCCGGCGAAAGCGGTGTGGGCAAGGAAGTATTTTCTCAGATCATTCATGCGTTAAGCGCCCGCAAACACAATCCTTTTATAGCCGTAAACTGCGGCGCCATCCCTGAAGGCACCATCGATTCCGAGCTTTTCGGGCACGAGAAAGGGTCTTTCACAGGGGCGGTAGACAGCCGCAAGGGTTATTTCGAAACCGTGAACGGCGGCACCATCTTCCTCGATGAGATCGGGGAAATGCCCCTCGGCACACAGGCACGCCTGTTGCGCGTGCTGGAAACGGGTGAATACATCCGTGTGGGCTCATCCAAAGTACAGAAAACCGATGTACGCGTGATTGCCGCCACCAACCGCGATCTCCTCGAGCGCACCCAGCAGGGCAAGTTCCGGGAAGATCTTTACTACCGTCTTAACACTGTTCCCATCCGCGTGCCTTCGCTGCGCGACCGTAAGGAAGACATTCATATGCTCTTCCGTAAGTTCGCTGTGGATTTCGCGGAGAAATACAAAACCACTTCCGTTCAGCTGAATGATGAAGCGCGCGAGCTGCTCGTCAACTATCCCTGGCCGGGTAACGTGCGGGAACTGAAGAATATCGCGGAACAGATTTCTGTACTGGCGCCCGACAAACTGGTGACCGGTCCGGATCTGCGGCACTTCCTGCCGGAGCAGCCTGCAGTAAACCGCTTGCCCATGCTGGCACCCGGCGGGCATAATCAGAGCAACGGCGATTTCTCGAATGAAAGGGACATCCTGTACAAGCTATTCTTCGACATGAAGAAAGATGTGACGGAGCTGAAGAAGATGTTCTTCGACATCCTGCAAAATCCCAATATCGCCCAGTCGGCCTCCTTCCAGGATGCGGG
The DNA here is from genome assembly GCF_003149455.1 of Chitinophaga deserti. GTDB lineage: Bacteria > Bacteroidota > Bacteroidia > Chitinophagales > Chitinophagaceae > Chitinophaga > Chitinophaga deserti. Next base: position 230,695 of record NZ_QFFK01000008.1, on the reverse strand, counting down.
GGCAATTTCCGGCTTCCATTCCCCGAACGAGGCGCCGGTGGTAACGCCCAACATCATTTCCTCCCCTGCCCCGCAGCAGCCAATTATCCTGAAAGACAATGTTATCGATCACCACGAAGAGGTGGAAGAAACTTTGTCTATCGCCGATAAAGAAAAAGAGCTGATTGAGAAGGCCCTGCGCAAGCATAAAGGGAAAAGAAAAGATGCCGCGCTCGATCTTGGCATTTCAGAACGTACCTTATACCGGAAACTGAAGGAATATAACATTCATGAATAAACGACCTATGTTCAGATACATTGCCATGCTGGCAGGCGTTGCCCTGTTGTGGACAGGCATCGGCGGATGCACCATTAAATATTCCGCTAACGGCGCTACCATTGACCCGGAGGCTAAAACCGTGTTTGTGCGTTTTTTCGAAAACCGTGCCCCGCAGAATAACCCGCAGCTGAGCCAGAACGTAACCGAAAAGCTGCGCCAGAAGATACTTGCCCAAACACGCCTTACCCAAACCAATGATCAGAAGGCAGATTATGAGTTCCGCGGTACCATTACCGGGTATTCCGTAAGCAACTCCGCCGTTACCGATATCGATAAGCCTGCATCCGCCCGTTTAACGATCACCGTGAATGTTACCTTCATAAAAAGGATAGGTGATAAGAAAGGGTTTACCAATCAGTCGTTTTCCCGTTCGGCCGATTTTAACGCCCAGCGTACCATCAACGAAGCGGAGCCTCAGCTGCTGCAGGAGATTGTTCCCAACCTGGTAGACGATATTTTTAACCGGGCCTATGCCAACTGGTAGCCTTTCTTTGATTTAGACATTATTTTCATATTTTAGCGCCATGACGGCTAACAGGATTATAGATCATATATTTCATGAAGAAGAGCTGCGGAACGTAGACCAGCAGGCGCTGGAGCGCCTGGTGGAGCAGTATCCCTACTTCGCTGCCGCCCGGGTTTTACTGGCTCAGAAACAATTCAATAACACACCGGATTTCCATACCCCGGTTTTTAAAGCGGCCCAGCTGTATACCAGCACCCCGCAATACCTTTACCAGATAGCCACAGAAGGCGCCCCTCCCGAGGCGGCTGCCCCTGTGCCGGCAGACAGCTGGCAGGCTACCGAAATAGCCGTGCAGGACGCGGTAAATAATCAGGATCAGGCCATTATCGACAATGTGGAGGCCGTGGCCGACCAAACTCCCGCACTGCATAGCGACACCCTCGAAGCGGAAGTGGACGAAGAGGAAGAAACCCTCCTCGCCGAGCTGGAAGCCCCGGCAGAACTCCCACAACCCATCTCCCGCCTTTCCGATAACGGTATCAGCGACGAAGACCAGGCCATCCTCGATGAGCTGGCTGCTGAAGACCTTGCCACCGCGGAAGCCCTTACTGCTGCCGAACCAGTTGCGGCCGTTGAGCCGGATGAGATTGTGGCGGTAGACTATGAAGCGGAAGCCGACAAAGCTGCTTTTGACGCTGCGCGTAACCTCGCAGTGCCCGACGATATTGTGGCCGTGGATTATGAAGCGGAAGAAGACAAAGCCGCCTTTGACGCCGCGCGTAACCTCGAAGTGCCCGATACTATCGTGGCCGTGGATTACGAAGCGGAAGAAGACAAAGCCGCCTTCGACGCAGCACGTAACCTCGAAGTGCCGGATGATATTGTATCGGTAGATTACGACGCCCTGCGTCCGGAAACTCCGCTGGCATACGAACCTGAAATAGAAGAAGAGGAAATAGAAGTGCCTACGGGCATGGAACCGGAAGGGCATGGTCTTGCTATCCCTCCCGCTCCTGAAGCACATCATGAGCATGAGCCGGCAGTATATGAAGCCGCGCATCACGACCATGAACCTGCGGAATATGAACCGGAAGTAGAAGAAGAGGAAGTGGAAGTGCCGACGGGCCTGGCGCCTGAAGGGCCCGGTATAGCGATACCGCCTGCGGCAGAAGCAACAGCAGAAAGCGCGGAGAACGAACCGGATGCACCGATCCGTATCCACCCGATGGATGCGCCGGAACAGGAAACCGAGCTTACCTTCCAACCCCTGTATACAGACGATTATTTCGCTTATAAAAAACTGAAAGAGCCGAACAACGCAGAAAGCATGACCGACAAAGCCGCCGCTGAAATGAGAAGCTTCACCGACTGGCTCCGGCAACTGAAGGATGACTTCGCCGGGAAAGCCACAAAAGACTGGTACCATCAGCATTTACACAAGCTGTATGAAGACGAAGACCCGGAGGTAACCGAACGGGTAGAAGCCATGGCCATACAGTCTATCACCCTCAACGACGACATCGTTTCCGAGACGCTGGCGGAGATCTGGGTGATGCAGCGCCAGCCCTTAAAAGCCATCGCAGTTTATCAAAAATTAAGTTTGCTTAATCCGGCCAAAAAAGCGTACTTTGCGCAGAAGATTAAAGAATTACAATAACTAACAACTAACAATAAGTAGATAACATGTTGATTTTCTTTGGAATATTGATTGTGATTGCCTGTATTTTGCTCGGCTTTTTCGTGCTGGTACAAAACCCTAAAGGCGGCGGTCTCGCTGGTAACCTTGGCGGTTTTGGCAACCAGGTGATGGGCGTTCGCCAGACGACGGATGTACTTGAAAAAGGCACCTGGATCCTGGCAGCGGTAATTGCTGTGCTGTGTCTTACTTCCACCATGTTTATCGGTGCCGGCACCGCTACCAACGACATGCCCCAGAGCGCCAGCGAGCGTAGCCAGGGTGCTGCTCCCGTTGCTCCTCCTGCAGGTAACACCACCACCCTGCCTGGTGCAGCCCAGCAAGCTCCTGCAGCTCCCGCAGATACCAATAAATAACATATTCTTTCCGAATAATATTTTTAAGACCTCGCCGTTAAAAGCGGGGTTTTTTATTGAAGATATACTCCGCCTGACATTTTATGCCGAACAAACCCAAAAAGAACAAATCGCCCTGGGTGCGCCGCATCGCCATTATAGCCGCCTGCCTGGTAGCAGGTGCACTCGTGATTGCCGCTTACCTCCTGATGGGGCCTAACACACGCTCCTTTGGTGATAAGAAATACTTTTACATCCCTACCGGAAGCAGGTATGAAGATGTACTGAAAGGTCTCAGCGAACAGGAGATCATCTCCTCCCCTTCCACCTTCAACATCGTGGCCCGCCAGCTCGGTTATCCCGAACGCGTAAAAGCAGGACGTTACGAGATCAAAAAGGGAATGGGCAACCTGGAGATCGTACGCATACTCCGCAGCGGCAGGCAAACGCCTGTACGCCTCGTTGTTAACAAGCTCCGCCTGAAAGAAGATTTCATACGCCTTGTATCCTCCAACCTCGAAGCGGATTCCACTACCATGACGGCCATCCTCAACGATGCCATATACCTCCGCCAGTTTGGCCTCGATACCACTACCGTGATGTGCGCCGTGGTACCCAATACATATGAATTCTATTGGAACACTTCTGCCGGTAAAGTATTCGAGAAGATAGAAAGCGCTTATGAAACCTTCTGGAACGAAACCCGCCGCCAGAAAGCACAGGCACTGAACCTGACGCCTGTACAGGTAACCGTACTCGCCTCCATCGTGGAAGAAGAAACCAACCGGCACGACGAGAAGCCCGTTATCGCCAGCGTATACCTCAACAGGCTGCGCACCGGCATGCGCCTCGGCGCCGACCCTACCGTGAAATTTGCCCTGCGTAACTTTGCGCTGCGCCGTATCTATAACGTACATACCGAGTACGACTCTCCGTATAACACCTACCGTTATTACGGTCTCCCTCCCGGCCCGATCTGCACACCGTCCGCCAAATCGATCGATGCAGTGCTGACCCCTGTAGACACCGATTATCTCTTTTTTGCCGCAAGGCCCGATGGCAGCGGGTATCATTCATTCGCCGTCACTTTTAAAGAGCATCTGGACAATGCGCGTGCGTATCAGAAAGGACTCAACGCGAGGGGCATCAAATAATTCGTATTTTTACGGCGTTCCAACAACGCCCTGATGATAGACGTAGAAAAAATTATCCTCGAATCCCGGCCGGTATCCTGGCTGACGCATAAAAGCAAATCGCTGGTACTGCCGGGATTCGACGGCGCCCCTTTATACGATGTCATCGTTTTCTTCCTGAAAGAAACCGCGAAGGAAAGTCTTGTTGAAAGAGCCGCGGCCATCTCGTTTAACTTCCTGCTGGCCATTCCTCCGTTTTTCATCTTCCTGTTCACACTCGTGCCATTCATTCCGCTGCAAAACGTGGAGCCAACGCTGTACGACCTCGCGCAAACCATCACACCGAACTACAGCAGCTACATTATTGTGCGCGACATGATCCACGACTTCTTATACACCCAGCGCAACACCCTCCTTTCGTTCGCATTTATTCTGAGCTTCTATTATTCCTCCAATGGTGTAATGGGCATGCTCCGCTCTTTCGACAAGCTGCTGCCCGGCTTCCACCAGCGCACCTGGTGGGAAATGCGGCTTACAGCCCTGAAACTGACCCTTTTCCTGGTAGTACTTCTCCTGGCAACCGTGGTGCTCATTATTATGCAGGGCACACTGTTGCGAACCGTACTGCAGTCTATCGGCATCGACGATGCCTTTTCGCAATTTTTGCTGCAGGTAGTGCGGTGGACGCTGATCGTGCTGCTTTTCTTCGCTATCATCTCCTTCATTTACAGATTCGGGCCGGCCGTGCGGAAGAAGTGGAAGTTCATTTCCGCGGGGTCTACATTCGCTACCATTGCCATGATTGTGGTAACGCTGGGTTTCTCCTACTGGGTGAATAATTTCGCGCGTTACAACCAGATCTACGGCTCCATCGGTACTATCCTCGTATTGATGCTGGTGGTATATTTCAACTCCTTTATCCTGCTCATCGGCTTTGAGCTGAACACCAGTATCAGCACTTTACGGGAGATTGCGGCAGAAAGAGAAAAAGAGGAATCGCAGGAATCGCCTGAGTTACAGGGACTTTCGTAGCCCCATTCCGAAAATAGGATGGATGGCTTCAGAATGCACCCGAAATAGTGTACTTTCATATTGAACCAAATTATGGAGGCCTATGAAAAAGCATATCTTTTTCCTCCTGCTAACGGCGGCAGCAACCGTTTCGTTCCGGTTGCCCGCATTTATTGACATCGGGGCAAAACTGCCAAAGGGGGATGTCAAAATGAAAGATGTTTCCGGTAAGGAAGTATCAATGAACGAAGCGAAGAAAGCGAACGGATTGCTGGTGATGTTTTCCTGCAATACCTGTCCGTATGTGGCCCGTAACCAGGACCGTACCCGTGCTATCTGCCAGTTTGCGCAGAAGAACAACATCGGGGTGATACTCATCAATTCCAACGAGGCAGCCCGCTCCGCAGGCGACTCTTACGAAGCGATGCAGGCTTATGCCCGCCAGCAGTCTTACAACTGGCTGTATGTAGTGGATAAGGACAACCAGGTGGCAGATGCTTTTAATGCAGACCGTACACCTGAATGCTACCTCTTCAACAAAGATCTTACCCTCGTTTACAAAGGCGCTATCGACGATAATCCCGGCAGCGCAGGCGATGTGAAAGAGAAATACCTGCATGCCGCCATTCAGGCTATGATAGCAGGAAAGCCCGCTCCTGTGCCCTCTACGGCATCCGTAGGCTGCGGTATTAAGCGTAAAATGTAAATGCAATTGTTTATATAAAAAAAGCTGACCGGTCTATAACCGGTCAGCTTTTTTATTGCGTTTCGTTGTAGATTATTGTCCTACTATGAACACGGCGTTACCGAATAGCAGCTTTCCGTTTTCCCAGAAACTGCGGAAGAGCGGGTTATCCGTCATCAGCACCACTTCTCCACTCCCGATTTCTTTTACACCGAATACCAGCCCGTCGCGCAGGCGCTCCCTTGCAGCAGCACCTACAAAACCCGTGAGGTAATCATCTTTCTTAAGGGCGCCCACATTCCAGCCATCGTCTTTGAAATAGGCCAGCAGCTGGTCGTTTTGCTTAAGCGTGTAATAATATTCCGGATAACCGAAAGCCAGCGGGTGAGATTTATCCATATGTACTTTATAGATAGCACCTGGGATAATGCCGGATAAGCTTTCGCGCTCGCGGTTGGCATAAGGTTTCAGATCTTTGTACGGACTTTTGACAGCTTTGTCTTCTTCATCTTTCTCATCTTCCTTTTCCTTCTTCATGGCAATACCCCAGTCACCGTTAGCCAGTTGTGCCACGGCATCTTCCATCACGATGAGCCTCCCTCCTGCAGACACCCAGTCTTTCAACCGGCCGGCAGCAGCTTTATCAGAAAAAGCAGCGTACCGTCCATCAGGAACAATGAGTACATCCAGGTCTTTCCAGGAAGCACTACCAAGCGAAGAAGAAGCAACTACAGTAAGCGGGTATTCGATCTGCTCTTCGAAGTAATGCCATACCTCGCCCATTCCGAGGGAGGATACACCATCACCCGCCAGTACACCTACTTTAGGCTTCTGTATATAACGGATTTTATCGGACCCAAAATCGGCCCCTTTATCCACGAAGCCGGTAGGGACGCGTGTTACATTCACGCCCATACGGGCAGCAATGGCAGGCAGTAATTCCAGTGAAGCATTGCCTGCTTTGGTAATAATGAGCGAGCCTGCGGGGAATACCTGTGTACCGATGGTAAAAGGAATCTCCGTGTACCGTACGCGGATGTTGCGGTTGAGCAGTGCAGCGAGGAATTTCACATCCTTCATGCTGTTCCATGCAGCAACATAAGCATAGGTTGCTCCTTCTGCAGATGGCGCTGTCACCTTTTCCGGCGCATCAGCCACAGCGGGCTGCAGACGGGCTTTTACGGCGTAAGCTGGCAGTCCGTATGCGTATGGCATAGCCCAGGCGGTAATATCGTAAGTAACACTATCGGTAAGGCGGGAAACCGGCTCAAACAACACACGCACCATGGTTGAGCGCGGTTGATAGGCACTCACCACGAGGTCGCCTTTTTCGATAGCGAAGTTTTCTGTTTTACCGGTGAAATAATTGAACCCGTTACCGGAGGAATTACCGGTGGCAAAGCCGAAAGCAATTTCATTACGGCGCAGTGTTTCTGCCAGCGTCATGAGCTTTTCCGGATTACCTCCGTTCTTCACCACATAGGTTTTATACTCACCTGATGGCTGCTGGCGGGCATCGCGGAAGAATTTACCGAACTCATCCACCAGCTTAGTGCCTTGAGCTACTGAAGATTCTATGGTGGCGATGCCGGTAGTATAGTGATGATCCAGCCGGTCTTTCAGCCGCAGGGTATCACCTTCGCGGTTAACGATAGCGAGGCCTGCGCGGCCGCTTCCTCCCTGCTCATATGTCATACCAATAGCACCGTTGTAGGTGGGATAGGTATCGCCATAGCTGGGGTAGAAAAGATCGAATTGTTCTTTGGTGAAATAGAGCCATCCTTTGGCATCGAAGTAAGTGGCATTATGTTTACCGATCTGTGTCTGGAAGGCGCGCTGCCATTCGGTGATGGCATCATGCAACGGCTCGGCGGCCGGTGCGAAATAATATGGTGCGTCTACCCCCTGTTCATGGAAATCCACATGTACCTGCGGCATCCAGCGGTTGTATTGAGTGAGGCGCTGCCGGGATTCGGTTTGCGATTGCCATGCCCAGTCGCGGTTCAGATCAAAATAATAGTGATTGGGCCTGCCGCCGGGCCAGGGCTCCATGTGCTCACGCGCATAGGGAGTGGCATCGGGGTTGCGGGCATGTACGGCGTTGTAGAAATTCACGTAGCGGTCGCGCCCGTCGGGATTGAGGCAGGGATCTACGATCACTACCGCATTGCGCAGCAGCTCCTGGCGCTCGGTCAGCAAAGTATGCACTGTGCGCATGGCAGCTTCGGTAGACACCGCTTCGTTACCATGCACATTGTAGCTGAGCCAAATGATAACGGGCTGGTTTTGCGGAGCGCTGCCGGTAAGCATTGCCATATTGCCGCTACGAATCTCTTCCAGCCGCGCTATATTTTCGGGGGAAGAAATCACGGCGAGCAGCAACGGACGGCCTTCGTAGGTTTGTCCATAGGTTTCGAGCTTCATCATCCGGCTGCCTTCGGCGGTTTTACGGAAGTAGTCCACCACTTTATGATGGGGAGTAAACCGTGTGCCAAGGGGGTAACCGAGGAAGTCGGACGGGGATTGCTGTGCGCGGGCGGTCAGCAGGGTAATGGTAAAGAGTAAGGAGCAGATGACAGACTTCATATGAACGTTGTATCCGGCTAAGATAGGGAAAAAGCGCAATGGCGGAAGGCTCCCCTTTCCAGAGAAAATATCCGTATTTTGGGATGAAACATGCTTAGCCTATGCGCTCCCTCCTGTTCCCCTTCCTGCTGCTGCTGGCAGTAAACGCAGCCTCACAGCAGGCAGACCCGTACAATTATTCCCCCCGTAAGTATATGGCAGCCACCCGCTTCGCCGTATCCTCCGCCCATCCGATGGCCAGCGAAGCAGGGGCTGCAGTGATGCGCCAGGGAGGCAACGCCGTGGATGCCGCCATTGCCACACAGCTGGCACTGGCCGTCGTGTATCCGCAGGCGGGGAACCTGGGCGGAGGAGGCTTTTTGGTGGCCCGGCTGACAGACGGGCGCACCCTCTCCATCGATTACCGCGAGAAAGCACCCGGCAAAGCACATCGCGATATGTACCTCGACGCCGCCGGAAACCCCGTGGTACGCCGCTCGCTCGACGGGCACCTGGCCGCCGGAGTACCCGGTACCGTAGCCGGACTGGCAGCCTCCTTGCCTTACGGGCGGCTGCCGCTCTCAAAGCTCGTGGCTCCGGCGATAGTTTTGGCGGAAAAGGGATTCGCTATTACCGAACAGGAGGCAGCCGGACTTAACAGGTTACAAGAGGCATTTATCCGGCTCAACACCCGGCCATCCGCATTCGTAAAGGCAGCACCCTGGAAAGCCGGCGATACCCTGATTCAGAAAGATCTTGCCAATACCCTGCGCCGTATTGCGAAGAAAGGTATGAAAGGATTCTATGAAGGCGAAACCGCCCGGCTCGTAGCGGAAGAGATGCAGCGGGGCGGAGGCATCATCACGAAAGCTGATATGGCGGCGTATAAAGCCGTTCTGCGCAAGCCGGTGGAATTCACCTTCCGTGGTCACACTGTTATCAGCATGCCCCTCCCCAGCAGCGGCGGCATCGGATTACAGCAGATGCTCGGGATGGTAGAAGATTTCCCCCTGGAAAAATATGGATTTCACAGTCCGGAAGCGGTGCAACGCATGATAGAAGCGGAACGCAGGGCGTATGCCGACCGTGCGCAATACCTCGGCGATCCCGACTTCGTGAAAGTACCCGTACAACAACTCACTGACAGGAAATACCTGCAGCAAAGAATAGCCGACTTCACTCCCGGCAAGCCTACACCAAGTACCGGCGTCAAAGCCGGCGGGCCGTTCGAAAGCATGGAAACCACGCATCTCAGTGTAGTAGATGCAGAAGGGAACGCCGTTTCCGTAACTACTACCCTTAACGGCAGTTACGGTAACAAAGTGGTAGTAGGCGGTGCCGGCTTCCTGCTCAATAATGAAATGGACGACTTCTCTGTTAAACCCGGCGCCCCTAATCTGTACGGGCTGCTCGGAACCGAGGCCAACGCCATCGCACCAGGCAAGCGCATGCTCAGCTGTATGACGCCCACCATCGTACTGAAAAACAATCTGCCCTACCTGGTAACCGGCACACCCGGAGGATCTACTATCATCACCTCTCTCTTTCAAACCCTCGTAAACGATATCGTGTTCGGGCTGGATGCAAAAACCACCGTCAATGCCCCAAAGTTCCACCACCAATGGTGGCCGGAGGATGTACTGATTGAAAAAGCATTCCCGGACAGCACCCGCACCGCACTCACCAATATGGGATACAACCTCAAAGTGAGCGGGCCCTGGAGCAGGACGGAACTGATCCGTATCCTCAACGGGAAGATCGAAGCGGTAGGCGACTGGCGGGGCGACGACAGCGTGGCAGGAGAATAAATTCGTACATTTAAACCTTCAACAAAATATCCTGATGTATGAGACTTTACCTGGACAGTGCGAAGAAACGACTGCTCTCTTACAAAGAACTTGCGGAAAAAACCTTTACGCAGCTGAACGATCAGCAGATACACTGGCAGCCTGCCGGTGAGCCCAACAATATTTACATCATCGTAAAACATATGAGCGGGAATATGCTGTCGCGTTTCACCGATTTCCTGACCACCGATGGTGAAAAAACCTGGCGCCAGCGTGATGCGGAGTTTATAGACGACGCACCTAATGCCACCATGGCCGATATGCTGGCTATGTGGAACAAAGGATGGGATTGCCTGATCAACACCATCGACAGTTTGCAGGAAGAAGATCTCAGCAAAACCGTACTCATCCGCACGGAGCCATTGACAGTGATAGATGCCCTAAACCGGCAGCTCTCCCACTATCCTTATCACGTAGGGCAGATTGTGTATCTCGGGAAAATCATGCGTGTGGAAGGATGGCAAAGCCTTTCCATTCCCGTAGGGCAATCGCAGCAGTATAACCAGGAAAAAGCCGCCGGCAAATGAAACATCTGATCCTATATTCCGCCGCATTATTGTTGCTGGCAGCATGTAACAACGGCCAAACGAACGAGCTGCTGCAACATAAAAAATGGAAGGTATATGACGTTACCCTTCCTGCTGGCACCTCGTACAACCATGTGCAGGCCACACAGGCCGAAGATCTGAAAAAAGGCTATTACAGCGACGCCTATTACCAGTTCCTCGACAACGATCTTTTCATCGCCACCATTAGCGGTGTGCCTGATAGTGGTAAGTATTCCCTGCTCAGCAACGGGAAGATTATTTCTATTACCGGGGCTAACGGATCGCGCAACGCGGAGCATATGGTGGAAGTAGTGAAGCTGAATGAAGAGGAGTTTGACATGAAAGTGAATACCGGCGAATATCATTTCATACTTCGTACCCGGAAGCAATAACATGATCAGGATCACACATAGTATGCCCGGCAGAACCGTAGTTTGCGACGGCCGGGAGCATTTATTCTTCTCCGGGTTTTCGTACTTGGGCATGCATACCTCTCCCGTGTACCGGCAGCTGCTGACGGAAGGCCAGGAGCAATTCGGGAGCGTGTACCCCAGCAGCCGCATCGGCAACCTGCAACTCAGTTTGTACGAACAGCTGGAGCATGCGCTCGCGGTGCATACAGGCCAGCAGGCAGCCGCCTGCTTTTCATCTGGCTACCTTTCCGCACAGGCAGCGGTTACTTATGCCATCACGAAAGGTACACCGCTGTATGCCCCAGGAGCTCACCCTGCACTGCGCTACTCCGGGGGCACCGTGGCCGCAGGTAATTGGAACGATTGGCTGGAAACCTCGGTAGACCTGCTCAACCGCGAGCCTGATCATACCAATGTACTCATCACCGATGCCGTGGACCCGCTGCGGGGTGAGGTACATGACTTTTCACCACTGGCGCGCCTGCACAGGAAAGCCCTCGTGGTGATCGATGACTCCCACGGGCTGGGCATACTGGGGAAGCAGGGCGAAGGCATCGCCGGGAGCCTCCCGGCATCAGAAGGCGCCCGTTACCTGATCACCGCTTCACTGGCAAAGGCATACAGCCTCGAAGGCGGTATGGTAGCAGGGCATGCGGCAGATATTGCCGCCATCCGCCGGCTACCCCTGTTTACCGCCAGCACTCCCATCATCCCCGCCAATGCATATACCTGGCTCAAAGCCGGCCCAGTTTACACGGAGGCGCTCCGCATCCTCCGCAGCAATATCACCGCACTGGTAAGGCTGACAGGTGGCATAGATGAGCTGCCCAATCCGCATGGACTGCCGGTATTCGTTCTGAACGATGCTTCGGAGGAGGTGTATACCTGGCTGCTGTCCCGCGAAACGCTCATCTCTTCTTTTGCGTACCCCGATCCGCAGGGCGACCGCATCAACCGTATTATACTATCTGCGCTGCATACACCAGATGATCTGGATATGCTCGCCGCACAACTCGTTCAATATTATTCCCGTACCTAGCTTAAAATGAACCGCTTCATGCTTAAAAAAACCTTCGCTTTCCTTGCCATACTGACGGCCGCTTTGCCCTCCATGGCGCAGCATTCCCTCCTGTATAAAGTATCCGGTAACGGGCTGGCACAGCCTTCTTACCTCTACGGCACCGTACACCTGATCTGTGAAAAAGACTTCAACTTATCCTCCCAGCTGAACAAAGCCGTACAAAACTCCAAAACCATTTACTTGGAAGTGGATATGGACGACCCGCAGCTGTTCCTCACCATGGGACCGCTTTTACAGAACAACGATCCGGAATACACCCTGGAAAAAGCATTTAAACCGGCAGACTACCGTAAGCTGCAGCAGTTTATGAACGACAGTCTGAAGATGGATGTGGCCAACTTTAAAAAGATGAAGCCCATGGTATTGCTGAGCCTCATGTTGCCTAAGATGCTGGAATGCAGATCCTCGGTATCCTACGAGCAGAAGCTGGTAGAACTGGCTAAGTTCTCCAATAAGTCAGTAGAAGGACTGGAAGACATCGCTGATCAGATCAAAGTATTCGATAACATGCCCGACTCCCTCGAAGCGCGGATGATTATGGAATATATCAGCGATATCCCGAAGCAGCGCGCCATGTTCAAACGCCTGATTACATCCTATAAAGCGCAGGACATTGTAGCCCTGCACGACATGCTGGGCGAATCACCCGAGTTTAAGGGGTACGAAGACATCCTGGTGTATAACCGCAACCGCAACTGGATACCCGTGATGGATAAAGCCATGCGGAAAGAAAGCACCTTTTTTGGAGTTGGCGCCATGCACCTCGGCGGCGACCAGGGAGTGATTGCCCTGCTGAAAAAGAAGGGTTACAAGGTAGAAGCCGTAACTAAATAATTGATTTTCTGTAATATAGGAAGCCACCCTCCACTAAGGGGTGGCTTTTTTTATGGGCAAAGAGGGCGTAATAATTCGTCAACTTCAAACCGGGTTCATCATGTAAAAGCGCCTGTTGGTGTATCGGATTTTAAGCCGGGAAGCCGCCGATATAAGTTTGCATCATCAAACACAGCGTATGCAAACCATTTTAACCGTTATTTTCTCAGCATCAATCCTTTCAGCAGCTCCTTCCGCCATTGCGCAGCAAAAGAAAGACTCCATCCCCGCCCCGTCCGTAAAACAGCTCAAAGCCCATGAGGTAACCAGCACCACTCCTCCCATTACGGTACAGGGCGGTACGATGACCGTTAACGTAGGGAAATCGGTGACCGCAGCAGGCTCCAACGCCTGGGATGTGGTCACCAAATCTCCCGGCGTATTGACGGACAATAACCACAACCTCCAGCTCAACGGCAAACCGGTTACCGTTTATATCGACGGCCGCCCCAGCCGCCTGAGCGGGGAAGATCTCAAAAACCTCCTGGCCTCCACCGCGGGCAGCAACATCGACAAGATAGAGCTCATGAGCATGCCCAGCGCCAAATACGACGCGCAGGACGGGGCCATCATCAACATCAAACTGTTTAAACCGAAAGATCTTGGCACCAATGGTACTGTTACCCTCACCGGCGGCTTCGGGCGCTATCCCCGTACCACCGAGGGCGTAACCCTTAACCACCGCAGCAAAGGCGTGAACCTTTACGGCGGGTATGATCATATCTATGCCAAAACCTTTATGCACAATACCAACGACCGCTTTTACCCCGATGGTTATGTGCTCACGGAAAGCGATTACAACCGCGAGAATAAAAACACCCACAACGTACGTGCCGGGGCCGACTTCGACCTGTCGAAAACATCCTCCGCCGGCGTGCTGGTAAAAAGCATGTTTAACCGCCGTACCCGCGAAGGTGATAACTACACCACCCTCCCGGATTCCATCTTCCGGCAGGGTGCAACAGGCACCCAAACGCTGGTGAACCCCAGTGTGAACGCTTACTTCCGCACGGCCAGCCAGAAGCATAAAAATGAACTGACCATTAATGCCGACTATTTCAATCACCGTAAAGACTGGGACGATCAGTTTGCCGGGCAGTATTATTCCCTGAAAGAAGACGTGATCGGTTCTTCCACCAACATCCGCAACTTCACGGAATCCGGCATCGACCTGTACTCCCTCAGTGCTGATTACACCCAGCAGTTCAAAGCCTTTAAGCTGGAAGCGGGTCTTAAATCTACCTTCACGGAAACCGATAATGACATGCATTGGGAAACCATGGCGGCAGGCAAATGGATCAACGACCCTACCAAAACGAACCACTTCGTGTATAAAGAAAACGTGAACGCAGCCTACGCCGGACTAAGTAAAACAGTGAAGAAATGGTCGTTCAACGCCATGCTGCGGATGGAACATACCAATGCAAAAGGCAACAGTTTAACCATTGATAAGAAGTTTGAGCGCGATTACGTGCAGCTGTTCCCCAGCGCATCTGCTTCCTATAATATGAGCGCCACAAACCAGTTCAGCTTCAGCTACCGCAGGAGCATCAACCGCTTCGGCCTCGATATCGTGAACCCATTCATCACCTACGTGAACGCATACTCCCTCCGCGAAGGCAATCCGGATATTATGCCCATGCTTTCACAGGCAGTACAGGCAACCTGGAGCCATAAATATCAGCTGTTTACCACCATCGCATTTACACGGATGACGGATAACCTGAGCATGACCTTCCGGCAGGATCCGGTTACCAAAGTGCAGGTGATGAGCTTTGCAAACCAGACCAACTTTAACCTGGCCTACGCCAACGTGGTTTGGGTGAAACCCATCACTCCCAAGATCCGCACCACCATTACAGTGACCGGTCTTTACCTCGGGATCAGCACCGTGCTGGACGGGATGGACTATAACAAAAACAGCGTGACAGCTTTCGCCAATATCCAGAACACCTTTACCCTGCCCAAAGGCTTCACCGCTGAGGTGAACGGTAACTTCCGCGGGCCGCTCATGGCAGGTTATGCCGTACTGAAGACACAAGGTAATGTGGACCTCGGGCTGAGCAAAAGCATTATGAAAGGCAAAGCATCCTTGAAACTTGCGGCGGTTGACATCTTCAACACTAACCAGATGCGGTATAAAGTGCAGTATTCCACCATCCACAACCTGGGCCGGATGAATATGGATAGCCGCGCCGTGAACCTGACCTTTAACTACCGGTTCGGAAACAATAATGTAAAAGCTGCTAAAGCCCGGAAAAACAGTATCGAGTCCGAAGCAGGCCGTACCAATTCCCAGCAGACATTCTAATACAATACCATTGCAGGCCTTCCTGACCGGGAGGCTTGCAATGGTATTTTCATTATTTTTGAACGAAAGCACACCTTCCACCCATGCTCCTGGACAAAACCAGCCAATTTTTTAAAACCGAATGGAAAAGGATCCTCCTTCTCTTTTCCATTTCCCTTATCTGGAATATCCTCACCTTCCTTTTCATCTATACCCTCGACCCCGACCTTACCAACAACGCCTACGACCGCTTCGGCGGCGTCTGGATCACCATCTTCCGTTCGTGCATTGAATTCACCATCACCTATTATATACTGATCTTTCTGGCCTGGCTGCCTGCGTTGCAGGATAACCACTGGGGCAGGTTCTTCCTCATAGCCGCACTCCTCTTTGCCGCTAAAACAGGCTATTCCCTCCTGTATGAATATGCCAAAACCGTATATGAAGTACGTGGTGGCCAGGAGAAAGTAGTGAAGTTTATGACGGCCAATAAAATGATCGTTTTCCTCGCTACACTTACTTTCACGTTCCTCTTTAACCTCGCCATCACCTTCATAGTGGCGGTATTTATGCACTTCAGCCGCAGGGAAAAGCTGCAGAAGGAACTGGAGAAACAAAAAATGGACGCCGAGCTGAGTGCCATCAAATACCAGATCAATCCCCACTTCCTTTTTAATTCCCTTAGCTTTATATACAGCAAGACAGTTCCGCTGAGCGAAGAGGTGTCTAACGCCGTACTGCTGTTGTCAGATATTATGCGGTATGCCCTCGGGAAAGAGGAAGATGCTGAAGGGAAAGTAGCGCTTACCAAGGAGATAACGCATATGAAGAACGTGATCGGCATCAACCAGATGCGGTTCAATAATAAACTAAGCATCCAGTACAGCGAAGAGCTTAGTAATCCTGCTGCGCGCATTGCCCCGCTGATCCTTATCACGCTGGTGGAGAATGCATTTAAGCATGGCGACCTGCTGGACCCCGCCAACCCACTCGTAATCCGTACAGAAGCAGATAACGACCGCATCCGGTTCTATATCGGCAACAAGAAGAAACAAGGGCCCAAAGAGCTCTCTACCAGCATAGGCCTGAACAATGTGCGGCAGCGCCTGCAGCTCACTTACCAGGGCAAACACAACTTTACCATCAACGAAACTGAACATTTTTATACTGCCGAACTGATCATTCAACTATCGAAAAATGATTAACTGTATTATCATCGATGACGAGCAGCATGCCATCGATCTGCTGACACATCACATCAAACAAACGCCTTTCCTCAACCTGCTATATTCCAC
The DNA here is from genome assembly GCF_003149455.1 of Chitinophaga deserti. Classification (GTDB taxonomy): domain Bacteria; phylum Bacteroidota; class Bacteroidia; order Chitinophagales; family Chitinophagaceae; genus Chitinophaga; species Chitinophaga deserti. Next base: position 214,138 of record NZ_QFFK01000008.1, on the reverse strand, counting down.
CACCGACCCGCTCGAGGGCCTGCAGGTGCTGCATCAGCATAAAATCGACCTCATATTCCTCGATGTGCAGATGCCTTCCATGACCGGTATCGACTTTATTAAAGCCATCAACGGAAAATGTAAAGTGATCCTCACCACGGCCTACAGTGAATACGCCATGGAAGGTTTCGAAAACGAAGTAGTGGATTACCTGCTGAAGCCTATTTCCTTTGCACGGTTCATTAAAGGCGCCCAGCGTGCACTGAGCCTTATTCAACCCGTCCCCCCGGGAGCAAAGGAAGAGAGTGATTTTGTATTCGTGAAAACGGAGCAGAAAGGGAAACTTATAAAGATTAATATCCGGGATATCATTTTCATCGAAGGGCTGAAAAACTACGTGAAGATCCATACCCGCAATGGTGAAAAGATCATCGCACTTCTGAATATGAAAGACCTCGAAGAACGCCTGCCTGCTGCAGACTTTGTGCGCACGCATAAATCCTTTCTGCTGGCAACCAGCTTTATCAGGATGATAGAGGGCAACCTGGTTCACCTTGATCATACAGATGAGAAGGTGCCCGTGGGGGATACTTACCGGGAGGGGTTCATGAACCTGATGAAAGAGAAGATCATGACGAATAAAAAGTAAAAATAGTATTACATAAAAAAAGAAAGGGCGGTATTACTACCGCCCTTCTTTTCTATGGTTCAGGTTTCGATCAGGGATAGAAAGCTTTCCAGGTAACCTTCCAGTTGCCGGGCCGGAAGAACTTAAATCTTACCGCTGCGAACATATCGTAGTGGTCGTTCTTGCCAAAAGTAGCTCCGGGTACCCACCACTCAAACTCACGGTCCTGAGTATTGAAGGGATATGCCACATCGTACTCCAGGCGGTCATCGAACTTCCGGTAACCGAATGTGAAGTCCTCCAGGCGTTTCCCTTTTTGCTTGCTGCCTTCGGGGAACAATTTGGGATTGATTACAGTTCCGTCCGGTGCAAGGAACTGGAAAGTAAGCGTATTGCCTTCGCCCATGTATTCCACTTTCTGGAACTGGATATTGATAGAATCAAAATAAGGCGAACAGTTATCCCAGTCATAGTCGGCGCATACGATCCATGCATAGTCATCACGGTACTCGTAATCATTGCCTTTCACCACTTTCACTTCCAGGGCATTCTGGATGATGCGGGTACCAGCGCTGTTGGATACTTTCACGTCGATGAAGTAGGTGCATGAGTCCATGGTATAGCTTTCCTTGCGGAAGATGATACGGCCATCATTCTTGCTGATCTCAAACACCGGGCGCTTCACTTTTCTTTTCTTTTTCTCCAGTTCTTCCAGTGTTTTTTCCTGGCCGGTGAACTCATCGATCCATTCAACGGCATCCACCTGCTGGAGCATTTCCGGTGCAGGCTGCCCATTCCATTTACGGATGGCGGCGAGTTCAACGGAGATGGGCCCGGTGGAGCGGTCCAGCAACAGATCGCCCTTCATGGCATCACGCCCTGTTTCGAGCGTCATGATTTTATCTTTATAACGGATATTATTACCGAAATACCCGTCCTGCACTTCCACTTTTCTGCAGCCATATGCAACGCTGCCTACGATAGCGGCGCTTAGCAGTACTTTATATAATGTTTTCATTTTCATGATTGCATGTGATTAAATATTCCGGAAGAATACTATTTGAATGGGAAATTGAAAGTATGCGAACCGTTGAGTACCTGGATATTACCGTTGGTAGCCTGCAGATCGGAAGTGATTACCACACCGCTGCTGATCCAGGGGTTCCAGCGTTTGCCGCCTACTTCTGTTTCCGGCCAGGTGTTAGCTGCAGTAAAACGACGGCTGAAAAACTGAGCATACCCGTTATGATACCATACACGGAAGAATTTCGGGCCGGCTTCTTTCACACCGTTGTAATCATCACGGCGGGGAGAATCGAGGAACAGGGAATCGCCAGAGAGTGTCTTAACAAACTCTCCGCCTCCTTTGGCTGTCTCGAACTCGAATGGCACATTATCGCGCCAGATCCTTCTGTTCGGGATGATGTATTTCTGCATTGCATTGCGGAGGGTAACCACATTTACAGTATCCAGTTTAGCACCACCAATCTGTTTCAGATAGTTAACCACGCAGAGGTCCTTGGGAGCAATGAAAGTGATGTTATTCTTCTTCACTTCCTCTGCCAGCCCGGTTTTGTCGAGTATCCATACGATGGTATCAAATTCGTACGGGCGGCTTTTCAGGAAGTCGTAGATGTTCATGTCCAGCTTGCCGGTATGCACGCCACCATCGATGAAGTGCTCTTTCTGGCAGGAGGCGGTTAATGCTACTGCAGCGAGGAAGAACCAATATTTAAGAATGATCTTTTTCATGTTGTTTGTTTTTGTCGGTTAGTAACGCTGCCAGTAACGCATTTGTTCCATGTTCGGATTTTCTTCAAAAGCACGGTTGGAAACCGGCCATGTCCAGGCACCATCATTAAATTCTTCGGTAGTCATATCCGGGCGGGTAGGCACTTTGATATAATCCGGTGAAATGATGTTACGGGTGCGTACCAGGTCGTAAAAGTAGTGTCCTTCACCTAGTAGTTCACGACGGCGTTCGTTGAAGATCTCCAGTGAAAGATCTGCATCAGCACCGGTCCAATCGCCCAGCCAAACCCTTTTACGGATGGCATTCAGATCTTTACGGGCATCTGTATTGTTACCGAGTCGTGCATTACATTCTGCGCGAAGGAGCATGATATCTGCAAGGCGGAATACAACGATATTGGCGTGATAGATGTAACGCAGCGGATCTACTACCCAACCATATTTAGTATACACGAATTCACCCGGCTTAGTGGCGCTTCCGGATTTAGGGAAGAGCACAACGAAACGCTGGTCATTTGTGGTATCAGGATATATGATACGGGGATCTGTGATGCGGCTGAATACACGGGAACCAGCAGCGTTGGTGCTGTCATTAATCTTCAGGTAGTTGATACCCCAGAATGGCTCATTCCGGTCAGCCAGGTTAGGACCGAATAACATCAGGTTAGCCAGAGAGGTATTACGGCCTACTTCGCCGGTAGAAGGATCGAAATCTATCTCCATGATACCTTCAGCGCTTCTGCCTCTGAAAATAGTGGGGTACTGATAATACACCGGTGAAGTGGAAGTAGGCTTACGATCTTCTATCAGGGAATACACGCCGCTGGTGATAACTTTGGTGGCATACGTTACCGCCTCCGCATCTTTATGACGCCAGGCCAATGTATGTGCCAGTGTAGCCTGTACCATACCACGGGTGGCGCGGATTGGGTTCTTCCAGGAGCTGGAATATTGCAGTGGGAGAATGTTCTCAACTGCTTTCAGCTCAGTTTCCACGAAATCCAGGACTTTGTTATAATCTGTACGGCTCAGTTTATCCGTAGTGCGGGATGCAGTAACCAGCGGCACATTACCCCAAACGCGTACCATATAGAAGTAGGTAAAAGCACGCATGAAACGGGCTTCAGCCACATAGTGATCGCGGGTATAGGAAATGAACTGATTATCCGGCACGCGGGAAGCGTTTTCCAGAACTATGTTACATTGTTCAATTACCTGGTAGAAGGGGAACCAGTTGAAGAGGATACCATCCCAACCGTTGGTTCCACCCCATTCGGTACGCAGCCTGTTCTTCCGAAGCGCCGCATCCGTATTCTCACGGATAGGATCCTTAGTGGTATAGGAGGAAAGGCTCAGGCCTCTCCTGTCTCCATACATAAAAAAACGCGGCTGATAGCCATTGGGATCATTGGTATTCATCGGACTTTGCACAAAAGTTGCGCGAAGTACGCCATAAGCACCTGCCACGGCCCCGTCCAGGTCACGTTCGGACGACCAGAACTTGGCATCGGGTACTGCTTCGATGGTGTCGATGTCCAGTTGCTTGTTGCAGGACATTGCTGTTAATCCCACCATCCCCATCAACACATAATATATTTTTCTTTTCATACGATGCTTGTTGTTTGGATTAGAAAGTCACATTTAAACCCAGGGTAATTTTGCGTGACAGCGGGTAGTTTCTGCCGCGGTCGTACCCTGATGGGAATTCGATACCCTCAGGATCCCTGCCGGAGTATTTGGTCAGGATGAATACGTTTTCGGTATTTCCGTAAACCAGCAGCCTGTCCAGTCCAATGCGTTTCACAGTTTTGGAAGGCACATTGTAGCTGATCATGAGGTTTTTCAGGCGCATGAAAGATGCATCTTCCACGAATGCGCTTTTATAATCGTATACGTTCCAGAAAGTTTGTACGGAACCTGTCCAGTAATCAAGTGTGGGAAAACGTGCATCTTCAGCTCCGCGGCTGCCCGGGGCAAATCCAAAGATGTCATATTCTCCCAGCGGGGGGATACCACCCCAGTCGAGTGAATTCCCGTTGAAGTAATCGAAGGTTTTATAGTTCGGGTTATAACCACCCACCACTTTTGTGGAGTTCCAATAGCGCTGCAAAGCTGAGTTCACCACTTTCACGCCCCAACGGAAGTTGAAAAGCATGTCTACTGTGAAGTTATTCCAGGAGAAGGTGTTCGTCCAGCCGCCTTCCAGCTTGATGCTGGGATCACCTACCCAGGTACGGTCGTTCACTTCACGTGCACCGTCACCATTGAGGTCATTGATCTTGTAGTCTCCATTGAGGTCGATGAACCGGGGAGATCCTTTACGGTAAGGCAGGTAGCCGTAGTCGAAGTACAGTTTTTGACCGGTAAAAGGATTCACAGGTACTTCTGCATCGGATTGCCAAACACCGTCGCTCACCATGAACATGAAGCCATATGGAGCGGAACCTACTTTCACCATCGTAAGTGCATCGAGGTACCAGGGCTGGTTGTTATTTGGCAGTTTAGCTACTTTGGTAGTATTCCTTGCCAGAGCAAGACGGGTGGTCCAGCTGAAACCTCCTGCTTTAGCGGGGGAAAAGACTTTGCCGGAGAGGGTCAGCTCAAAGCCTTTATTCAACATGTCTACCCCGTTTTTATTAATGTATGAATAACCGGAGCTGGTAGGCAGTGTTTCGGTATAGGTACCGCCTTCTGTATAACGCTGATAGAAATCAGCGATAAGGCTGATACGGTTTTTCAGGACGGAAAGTTCAACACCGAGGTTAGACTGATCGGAATACTCCCAGTCGAGGTTCGGGTTGCGCATTTGCGTGAAGTTCTGCACTGCCGTGGCTGTGCCTCCATAAGATGTAACGAACGATTCACCGGGCTCACCGAAACCACCTGCTGTAGGTAACAGGCTGCTGATGCTGGCGAAGTTCTGCACGTACTGATTGGCGGTTTTACCCCAGCTGTAGCGCACCTTGGCTTCATCGATCCAGGGAAGGTTGTTCTTCACGAAAGGCTCTTCCGCGATACGCCAGCCGGCCGAGAAGGTGGGGAAGTAACCCCAGCGGCGGTCAGGAGAAAGTTTGGAGGAACCATCTGCACGAAGCGATGCGTCTAACAGGTATTTTTCGCGGAAGCCGTAGTTCACTTTACCCAAAACGGAAGAAGTGGCATTGGCACCGTAACCGGTATTAGTGATCGTGTTTTTCGGAGAATAGCCCTGTACTACCTGAATATAATCGGAAGGGCCTCCCACAGCCTGGATGCGCGTGATCTCCATGGTATTCTTGTTGAATTCCTGTACGATGAAAGCGCCGTAGTTGTGGTCGTTATTCTGCGACGTTCGGTTGTAAGCCAGTTGGTTTGTGATGGTATAGGCATTGCTGACACCACTGTATTGACCTGCCTCGGAAATACCATTGTTAGCTACACCGGCGAAGAAGTAATCGCGTTTGTCTGAAGCATAACTGATCGAACCGGTAGATGTAAAGATCAGTTCGGGTGTGAACTGATACATCACCTGGAGGCTGGTATTGGCTGTATTAGTGAAGTTCTTATCACGATTGCGGGTATATGCATCCAGCATTCCGCCACCGTAAGGGCTTTTATCAGGCACCATGTACACGGAAGAAGGAACGCTCCAGATCCCGCGGGAGCTTATACCCTGACCGTTCCGGCTGTTACCACGGGAACGGTCTGTACGTCCCAGATAGGATTGCAACTGGATCGTAGTTTTCTTGTTCGGCAGCAAACGTCCGGTAAAGTTTACAGTATAGCGTTTGAAGCCGGTGTTGAGGACGATACCCTGCTCATCGAAATAACCACCGCCCAACCGGAAGTTACCCATTTCATTACCTGAAGATACGCTTGCGTCGTAGTTCTGGATATGGCCGGTGCGGAAATACATGCTCTGCCAGTCGGTAGAGTTGTTGAAGAAAGGATTGAGACTGTCCGTCATCTGAATGGGCATACCCGACATAATATTGTTGTACGGGGCGAAACGCTGCCAGATATCAACTTTCGCTTCACGTTCCGCTTTACCACCCAGTACAGGGAAAAGGGACGGTGCGAAGTTTATACCGTTATAAGCGCGGACATCAATTTTGGGTTTGCCGGATTTAGCGGTTTTTGTTTTGATGATGATTACACCATTAGCACCGCGGGAACCATAAACTGCAGCGGCAGCGGCATCTTTCAATACGTCGATCGACTCGATGTCGTTAGGATTAAGCCAGGATATGGGGCTGTTTCCCGTAGCAAAATCATTAGCGGAAAAACTTTTCGAGCCTGCACGGTCTGCCGGCACCTGAATCCCGTCTACCACATACAGCGGATCGGAATAAATCCGGTCGTCGTTAAAGCTGGAAGCTACGCTGGCGTTACCACGGATAAAAACGGGAGCACCGATACCGGGTGCACCGGAGCTGTTGATAACAGCAAGGCCCGCCACACGGCCCTGTAACAGATTTACAACAGAAGCGGCGGGAATGTTTTGAATTTCATCACCTTCCAGGCGGGTAACGGAAGTAGTGAGCGTTTTACGTTTCTTTTGCTCATAACCTGTGATCACAACGTCTTTCAGTTGCTGGGCATCTGACTGCAAAACAATGGAATACTCAGTGCGGCCATCCACTTTGATGGTGGTGCGGGTGTACCCCATAAAAGAAAATTCCAGGGATGGGGTGGCTGTTTTCAGCGTAAGGGAAAATTTACCGTCTGCGAGGGAGGCGGTTCCATTAGAAGTCCCGACTTCCCTGATGGAGACACCCGGCAGTGCCTCCCCCTTGGCGTCCTTCACTGTACCGGACACCTTTCGGTCCTGAGCCAGGGCAACGGCAAAGCTTGCCCCTAGCAGGACCAACAAAAAGAGTAGCTTCTTGGTCATACAACTTTGATTGATAAAATGTGTAATGATGAATGCAGTGCAATGAAATCCTCTATCCGTTGCAATCTGTTCAATCGAAAGGTAATCGGATTAAATATTTGTTAAAAATCCTGTCACCTATTCATGATAATCTCATTACATTTCAACAACCTATGCCGATATGTTAAAAAAAACGTAAAATTTAGTTTAGATAAGATTGTACTTATCAAGGCGTTATGCAGGTGATAAATCACCAAATGTAAGTACGACATTTTCGTAGCTGAATATTATACCACCTCACGGTAATTTATCATTACAACAAAAGAATATGCATGACACAATCATGACATTCATGGTTTAAAGATCATCACTTCCCATTCCCCATTTTCCTTAATCGCAGCGCGGTACATCCCTGCAGTGTTAAAAGGCATGGCAATATTTCCTTTACGGTCGATCGCGATGAGTCCACCATCGCCCCCCAGCGCAGGCACTTTATTCATTATCAATTCGTTAGCCGCATCTTTTATGCTCATCCCTTTATATTCCATAAGGTCACATACGGTTTTGGCCACCGTCAGCCGGATGAAATACTCACCCCAACCCGTACACGAAACAGCGCAGGTAGCATTATCTGCATATGTTCCGGCGCCAATAACCGGCGCATCCCCTACCCGTCCGTATTTTTTGTTGGTCATCCCTCCGGTAGAAGTGGCCGCAGCCAGGTTCCCCTGCCGGTCGAGCGCTACGGCACCCACAGTCCCGAATTTATAATCGAGGTGTTCCGCACCCAGCTTCGCTGAGGCGGTTGCGGTATCCGCATGATCCAGCTGCTGCCGCGTGGAATCCAGTTTGCGGGCGCGCTGCAGGCCCTTCCAGCGGTCGTCCGTATAGAAATAAGACGGGTCTACGATCTCCATACCGGCCTCGCGGGCAAACGTTTCAGCCCCTTTACCTGTCATCATCACGTGCTTACTCTTCTCCATTACTGCGCGGGCAGCGGATACCGGATTGCGGACAACGGTTACGCCCGCTACCGCTCCGGCTTCCAGCGTACGGCCATTCATAATTGCAGCATCCAGCTCGTTTTTCCCCTCCGCAGTGAATACCGCCCCTTTTCCCGCATTGAAGAGCGGGCAGTCCTCCATCGACCGCACGGCCGCCTCCACGGCATCGAGGCTGGTACCGCCTTTCTTTATTATATCATAGCCCGCCATCAGTGCGGATTTCAGGGCTTCTTTATATTCCTTTTCTTTTTCAGGAGTTAGCTGCGACCGCAGAATGGTACCTGCTCCGCCATGGATGACGAGTACGTAACGGTCCTGCCCGGAGGCCCACCCGCTCATGAAGAGGAGGCAAATAATGACTATGATGCGCATATGTTGAGCTTTATTCAAAATTATAAGTACCAGATTCAATTGGCAAACATTTTGGTAATGACTATTTTTGCCGGATATAAATAATTAAATAAGCGTTCCCTGAAAAAAGTCCGTAAAATATTGACCATTGCCCTGCTGAGCCTGCTGGGCCTGTTACTCCTAGTGAGTATCCTCGTCAATATTCCGGCCGTGCAAAACTTTTTGGTAAAGGAAGTAACGGCCCGGCTTTCTAAACAGCTCAATACCAGGGTAGAGATCCGCCATGTCAACTTCCGCCTCTTCAACAGCATGCGCCTCGAAGGTACCCTAGTGGAAGACCGCAATAAAGATACACTCCTTTACGCCGAAGCACTCCACATCCGCATCACTGACTGGTTCTTTATACAGGAAAAGCCGGTTCTCAAATTCATAGGACTGGAAGATGCCCAGGTGAACCTTATCCGGCCCCGCAACGACTCTGCCTGGAATTACCAGTTTATCATCGACGAATTTGGCGGCGCCCCCGTTCAGCCTGCCCAAAAACAACGAACCGGCATATCGCTCGACCTGAAAAAAGTGGACTTCCGCCGTGTCAGATTCAATATTACCGACAAATGGGTAGGCGAAGATATGAATGTGGCGGCCGACAGGATATACCTCGACGCCGAACAACTCGATCTCCTTACCCGCGATATCAGGATCAATGAGCTGCTGCTGGATAAGCCCATGTTTATCGTATCCAGCTATCCATCCAGCCCGCTCCGTAAAAAACGTCCCCCTTCACCGGCCGCCCCTAAGGTAGTGCTGGACACGCTTTCACCCGTTCCTCTCCGTTGGAATGCAGATAACTGGAAGCTGGTTGTCAGATCCCTGCAGATCAAAGACGGTGACCTTGGGATCAATAACCTCAGCGACACCATTCCTTCAACTCCCGGAGAGTTCGATCCCTCCCGCATCCGTTTCAGCGGGATCAACCTGGCTATCACCAACAGCCGGCTCGTGAAAGACAGTATCATCGCCGACCTTACCCTTCGCACCCGCGAACGTAGCGGCTTTGAAGTGAAATCACTGAAAAGCAGGTTTAAGATGTCGCCGGTGGAAATGGAATTCACCAACCTCGACCTGGTAACCAACAACAGCCACATTAAAGATTACTATACGATGCAGTACGAGGACATGGCCGACCTGGGCGACTATGTAGACCTCGTAACCATGAAAGCCAACTTCCGGGGAACCCGCCTCTCGTCTGACGACATTGCATTCTTCGCTCCTCCCCTTTCTGCCTGGGATACAGAAATCCTGGTGAACGGATCGGTAGAAGGGCCGGTTAGTAATCTTTCTGCCGACAGTATGGATCTGAAAGGTGGACGGAATACCAGATTACGGGGGAACTTCAGTATGAGGGGCCTCCCTTACATCAACGAAACGTTTATAGATTTCAATGCGAAGGAGCTGATCACCAGCGGTACCGATGTACGCCAGTTTTTCCCGCTGCTGAAAGATATCACTGCAGTACGCACCGACCTTATCACGCACCTTGCCTTCCAGGGCAGCTTCACCGGGTTCGTGAATGACTTCGTTGCATACGGGAAATTCCAGACCAACCTCGGCAATCTCGACTCCGACATCAACTTCAAGACCAGTAAGGATGTACCCGTGTATTCCGGTAGTATCACAACTTACGACTTTCAGCTGGGCAACCTGCTGGACAATAATATCGTGGACCGGGTGACCATGAAGGCCAAAGTAAAAGGTGAAGGTTTTAACTTCCGGAACCTGAAGGCTGCAGTAGATGCAGATATCCAGCAAATCGGACTGTATGGGTATGAGTACCGGAATCTTAAGACCGAAGGGGAAATGAACCGTAAGTTCTTTAATGGCTCCCTCACCGTCAATGACCCTAATCTGGACATGGATTTTACCGGTACCATTGACTTCAACAGCCGGCTACCCATTTTCAATTTCTACTCCGAAATACGCAACAGCGATCTGAAAGCCCTCCACCTCACAGAGGATTCCATCACGCTACAGGCTAAAGCAGATCTCAACTTCTCCGGAAGTAACATCGACAACTTCGATGGTACCGCCCGATTGTACGACCTCTCCCTTTTCAAGAATAAAAGCCGCGTGGAATTTGATAGTCTTTCAGTATATACCGGTACCGAGAACGGACAGAAAACCCTGCGGATACTGGGGAACGAAGTGAACGGGTTTGTACAGGGGAGTTATAGCTTTATGGAGCTGCCCAATGCATTTAAACTGTTCCTCAATAAATACTACCCGAGCTATTTCAAATCGCCGCCGATGATCAATACCGGGCAGGATTTCAGGTTCGCATTCGAATTCGGGGAAGTAGACAAGCTTATCAGCGCATTCTCCGACGATATACGCGGGTTCGACGGCACCCGGATAGAAGGCGCACTCAATTCACTAAGCGGAAGTGTATCACTCAATGCCACAGTACCCTACGCAGCGTATACGGATTTTGGGGTAAGGAACCTTGTTCTCAAATCTACCGGCGACTTTGGCCGCATAAACGTGAGCACCAGTTTGGGCGAGGTATTGTTTAACGATAGTACCATTTTCCGTAATCCGCTGATCCTCGCCAGTTCCGGTAAAGACACCTCCCTCATTAAGCTCGACCTGCAGGCGGAAGACACGACTTCCCTCAACGGTTTTTATGCACGGTTGGTTACAGTGGGAGACGGCGTGAAAGTCAATTTCCTCAACAGTACCTTCACCGTTAATGGTAAACCCTGGAACATGACTCCGGGCAATGAAGTTTACTGGAGCACGCACTTCCTTACCGTACATAACCTGAATATTACCCGAAACGACCAGCGGATCACCATCAGCACCAACGAATACAACCCGGACGAATCGCGGTTCATGATTAATTTAAAAGACCTCAACCTAGCCGACATCCTCCCTTCAGGTATTACCCAAACCCTGGTGGAAGGATTGGCCAACGGGGAAATTGATGTGCACGATCCTTTTGGAAAGCTGACCGTTGATGCTAATATCCGGACGAGCCAGCTGCGGATCGATAATGATTCCATAGGATTGGTGAACTGGATTGGCAACTACAACAATACCCAGGGCCAGCTTACATTCGATGTGAAGGCAGACAATTCATTAGCGAGTTTTATTGCGAAGGGGACCATAGGCCTTAGCGACAGCAACCGCGTTGTTAGTGCCTCCACCGACCTGAACAATACTTCCATCAGCCTGCTGAACAAATACCTGGGCGATTATGTGAGTGACCTGACGGGTACTGCCACGGGGCACCTGGAGGTAACCGGCACTACTGACAAACCTTCGTTCAGAGGGTCCGTGAAGGTGCAAAACATCGGCATGAAAGTGAACTACCTCGGCACTTACTATAAGATCCCCCTGCTGCATGTTCATCACATGGATGATAACCTGATTGAGATGAAGCCCTTTACACTGATCGATAAGTTTAACAATACGGCAGTGGTAAACGGGTTTATCCAGCACCAGAACTTTTATGATATGAACTTCGAGTTCGATGTGCAGTCGGGGAAATTCCTGTTCCTGGATACTGGTCCGGCCGACAACGAATTATACTACGGAACCGTACTCTCACAGGGCAGGGTATATTTTACCGGTCCGCTCGATAACCTGGAGTTGCGCGTGCTTGCACGCCCGCTGAAGGGGACGCATTTTTACCTCCCGCTCAGCGATAGTAAAGATATCGGGAAGCATGAATACATTAAGTTCCGCCAGTACGGAAAGGTGGTAGAAGAACCGAAGAAGAAAAGCGATATTAAGCTGAATGTGAAGATGGACATTGCCGCCAATCCGGATGCGCAGATCGATGTAATCCTGAACGCTTCCACAAACGACGTTATCTCTGCGAACGGGACGGGTAACCTGGCCATCAATGTGAACCTGGAAGGGGATTTCACGATGTACGGGAATTACACAATCAACAGCGGAACGTATAATTTCAGTTTCCAGCGGCTGGCCAGCTGGAAGTTCGATATAGACAAAAACAGTACGATTACCTGGAACGGAGACCCTGGTGAGGCGATTGTAAATATAACCGCCAAATATACACTCCCCAAGGTGAGCCTTTACAATCTGAGTACGGCCGCACAACTGGGATCGGGTGCCAACGTATCCGCATCCGGCGATAAGCTGAACCGCGCGGAGCGGGTGGATATCCTCCTGTACCTGCGGCAATCACTTACACAGCCAAATATTACCTACGAGATCACGTTGCCAGACGTTGGATCGCTGGCATATGAAAGCGGTATCGGCTCGCGGTTGAAGGAGATCAACTCCAACCAGAACCAGGCGCTTTACCAGATATCCTACCTGCTGGCAACGGGTCAGTTTCAGCCACCGGATGGCAGCGCTAATGTGGCAATTACCGGCAAGAATAGTGTGGGCCAGGCATTAAGTGCCCAGGCCTCCGCCATCCTTAACAACTTCTCCAACACCTTCCTGAAGAATGCAGGGATCGGTTTTAACGTGAACTACACGGCATATAACTTCAACAACAGCGAAAGCAGCTCTTTCGACCGCAACCTCGTGAGTACGGGTATTACGAAATCGTTCCTCAACAACCGTATTCGTTTATACGTAGGCGGTAACTATGACTGGGGCAGGGTTTCTGCCAGTTCTTCCACACAAAACTTCGCCGGCGACTTCCGGATTGAGTACCTGCTTACCCCTGACGGGCGCGTGCGCCTGAATGCATTCAGCAAGATGGATTATGATGTACTATTGCTGGATAACCGGATGCGCAGCGGTATCGGTATGGGTTATGTGCGGGATTTCAACCGTTTCTCAGAACTCTTCCAGGACCGGCAGCTGCGCAGGATCCAGGACAGCCTGAACCGTGCTGCAATGCAACGGCGTTTGCAGGAAGACAGTATACGCCATGAAGGTCATGAAGGCGAAAAAGATACCATAATCCAACCCAGAAAGTGAGTATTTGCATCTAAGGATGCTCCCTGTCAGCGCAATTAAAAAACTTATTCCAACCCCGTATAACGCAACACGCCCTGCACTTAATACGTGCAGGGCGTGCTTGCAAATTAATATGATTACGACCGGAACTATCCTTTGAGGATCTCGTGTCCGAGTTTATCGCGTTTTGTTTTGAGATAGAACTCATTGTGGGGGTTAGGATGAATCTCGATGGGAACGTTTTCCACGATTTCGAGGCCATAGCCGTTGAGTCCTGCCCGTTTGCGGGGGTTGTTAGTAATAAGGCGCATCTTGGTAACATTGAGATGACGGAGGATCTGGGCACCAACACCATAGTCGCGCTCATCCATGCCGAAGCCCAGCTCGAGATTGGCTTCCACGGTATCTTTCCCTTCTTCCTGGAGCTTGTAGGCTTTCAGTTTGTTCATGAGGCCAATGCCACGGCCTTCCTGGTTCATGTACAGAATGAGGCCCTTACCTTCTTTCTCCACCATTTGCATGGCAGCCTGCAGTTGCTCACCGCAATCGCAACGGAGGGAATGAAGGATATCGCCGGTGAAGCAGCTGGAGTGTACACGCACCAAAACAGGATCTCCCTGGTTCCAGTCGCCCTTTTTAAGGGCCATGTGCATATCGCCGGAGTTAAGCTGTTTGAAGGCTACCAATTCGAAATTCCCGTATTTGGTAGGCATCTGTACACGAACTTCCTCTTCTATGAGGGATTCTGTACGGAGGCGGTATTCAATCAGATCTTTTATGGAAATGAGCTTGAGATCGAACTTTTTAGCAATTTCCCGAAGCTCGGGGAGGCGTGCCATAGTCCCATCTTCGTTCATAATTTCCACTAGTACACCTGCAGGCTCAAAACCGGCGAGGCGGGCCAGATCAATAGTAGCTTCGGTATGGCCGGTACGGCGGAGTACCCCGCCTTTCTTGGCACGCAGCGGGAAAATGTGCCCCGGTTTGCCAAGTTCTTCCGGACGGGTATTGGGATTAATGAGCGCCTGAACGGTTTTTGCCCTGTCAGACGCAGAGATACCTGTGGTGCATCCATGCCCCAGGAGATCGACTGATACGGTAAAAGGTGTCTGGTGCAGTGCGGTATTATCGCGTACCATTAGCTCCAGTCCTAATTCCTCACAGCGTTCTTCTACAAGCGGAGCGCAAATAAGGCCGCGGCCATACATGCTCATGAAATTGATAATCTCAGGCGTCACGTTACGTGCGGCAGTGATAAAATCCCCTTCGTTCTCACGGTCTTCGTCATCTACTACAATGACCAGTTTCCCCTGCTTTATATCCTCAATGGCGGATTCGATAGTATCCAGCATAATGATTCTTCTATTGTGAAATGAATGTGCAAAGTTAGGATATAAAATCGAGGTTTAGCGCTGGCGTAAGACCGGTGAGATACCCGTGTGCCACTATTACATATTAAATATCTTCAAATTCGAAAAAGTGAAAATATCACAGGACGACAATTAAACAAATCGCAGGCTTTCGTAGTTATTTACATAGGAAATCAAAATCTAACGGCTAGTTACTTATTGAATATTCAACATGTAACAATTTGTTAATTTCAAGTTAAAGTTTACCCGGCATATTTCATCATCTTTGCACCATCATCAAATCGGTTGTTATGGGATTTAATAAGTTACTCATTACTTGTATTATGCTTGTATTGGGAGCGGCCTCTTCATTCGCACAGGTCACCACCGGCGGCATCACGGGCTCCATTAAAGATGCGACTTCCAATGAAATGCTTATAGGCGCCACTATCAAAGCCGTCCATGTACCCACCGGCACCATTTATGGCACCACTACCATGGAAAACGGGCGGTATAACGTTCCCAACATGCGTGTTGGCGGCCCATACACCATCACAGTCACCTATGTCAGCTACAAGGAAGAGAAAATGGAGAATGTAAGCATTCCCCTCGGCCAGACACTCCGGCTCGACTTCTCCCTCCAAACCTCTGCAACCGGACTGCAGGAAGTAGTAGTTTCCGGCCGGCAGGACAAAACCTTCAATTCGTCCCGCACAGGCGCAGCCACTTTCATTAACCGCGAACAGCTGTCTAACCTGCCCACCATCAGCCGTGGAGTTGCAGACTTTACGAAACTGACGCCGCAGTCGGGCAAAAAGCTCAACTTCGCCGGCCGTAACGGTTTATACAACAGCTTTACCATCGACGGTTCCACATTTAACAACGCGTTCGGTATTACCGAACTTCCCGGCGGACAAACCAATGCCCAGCCCATCAGCCTGGATGCTATCGAACAGCTGCAGGTGAACCTGGCACCTTACGATGTAAAGCTCAGCGGTTTCACCGGTGCCGGCATTAACGCTGTTACCCGTGGCGGTACGAATGAATTCTCCGGTTCAGTTTACACCTTCATCCGCTCTAAAGGCCTCACCGGCAATAAAGTAGATGGTGCAACTGTTCTCAAAGACGATTTCAAACAAAACCAGTATGGTTTCCGGGTAGGCGGGCCTATCATCAAAAACAAACTCTTCTTCTTTATCAGCGGTGAGCTGGAACGCCAGACCGCCCCTGCCAGTAACTTCCGCGCCAATCGCGATACCAGCGCCAAATCTGTAAATGATGTACCCGCAGGTGTTGCTTTCGTGAACGCATCCGCACTGGATTCTGTCCGGAACCTGCTTATCAGCAAATACGGATACGATCCGGGCAGATATGAAGACTTCTCCCTCCCCACGCACAACGATAAGATCACAGCGCGCTTCGACTGGAACATTAACGAGAAGAACAAACTCACGTTCCGCTATAGCTGGCTCAACGCCTACCGCGATATCGGCCCCAGCGCATCCAACTCAAACAACGGCCGCGGGCAGAGCAGCACCTCGCTTTATTTCGAGAACATGAAATACCGCCAGTTCAATAAGCTGAACTCTTTTGTACTGGAATGGAACAATAATATCAGCAACCGTTTCGCCAATAACCTCACCGCAACCTATTCCCGCTTCCGCGACCATCGCGAAGTGCCGGGCAAGGCATTCCCGGTGGTGGATCTGGAAAGCGGCGGGCGTAACTATATCTCCTTTGGTTCCGAGCCATTCTCAGGCCTCAACAATTCCGGGCAGGACCTCTGGCAGATCACCAATAATTTCAACTGGTACGCCGGGAAACACACCCTCCTGTTCGGTGTAAGCGGTGAATATTACCAGTTCTCCAATGGCTTTGCCCAGTTTGTATATGGCCAATACCGCTATGGAAGTGTACAGGATTTCTTCAACGCAGTAGATGATCCAACTGTGAACCCCACTTTCTACCAGCGCGTTTATTCTGCCATTCCGGGAGACCCCGCCCCTATTGCGAAACTGAACACAGCCGCCATTGCCGCTTATGTGCAGGATGAATTCCAGATCGCGAATAACTTCAGGCTCACTTACGGTGTACGCATCGATGTACCCTGGTACCCTAACGACCTGGCTACCAATCCGAAAGTCAATGCCATGACTTTCCGCGACGGCGAAAAGCTGGATGTGTCCAAACTGCCGAAAACACAGATCCTGTGGTCGCCCCGGTTAGGCTTTAACTGGGATGTGGCAGACAATAACCATTACCAGATCCGTGGCGGTACGGGCATCTTCACCGGCCGTATCCCTTATGTATGGGCAGTAAACCAGGCTGGCCAGAACGGGTTGCTCTTCGGCTCCGAGTTCACGAATAACCCTACCAACCGTCCGTTTACCGACAACCCCAACGCCTATATCCCATCCAATCCCGCCGCGGCACCCACTTATGCTATCAACGTGATTGATGAGAACTTTAAATACCCTCAGGTGTGGCGTTCCAACCTGGCTGCAGACATCCGTTTGCCGGAAGATTTCATCCTGACGCTGGAAGGTATTTACACCAAAGACCTCAACGCCGTATTCCATCGCGATGCAAACCTGAAAGCCCCTGTTGCTAAACTGCCAGGCGCCGATAACCGGCCGTTTTTCCCCGGAGGCAGTGCAAATCGCATCAACCCAAGTCTTACCAATGCGGTAGTACTGGATAATACCTCCAAAGGGTATTCTTACGCCTTAACTGCCCAGTTGCAGAAATCTTTTGATTTCGGCCTGAGCGGTATGGTGGCATATACTTATACGGATGCGAAAGACGTGACTTCCAGCCCGGGTTCACAGGCTGCCAGCGCCTTTAATGGTAACCAGGTGGTAGGGGATCCGAATATCCCGGTTCTGGCAAGGACTAACTTCCTCGTACGCAACCGCGTGATCGGTACGCTTTCTTACAATATCAAGTATGCGAAAATCCTCGGAACTACGCTGAGCCTCATTTATGAAGGACAGGCTTATAACGACGGGTTCGATAACTCCCGCATCAGTTATGTGTATGGCGGCAGTGTCAACAATGATAACGGAACAAGTAATGACCTGATATACATCCCCCGTAATTCGGACGAGATCATTCTTATCCCCAGCCGTCAGGCTTTCAATGCTCCTCCTGACACCCGCACTCCTGCGCAAATCTGGAACGATCTGAATGCTTACATCAAAAACAATCCTTATCTCGATAAGCGCCGCGGGCAATATGCCGAAAGGAACGGTTTAGAATTCCCCTGGGCTAACCGCTTCGACTTCCGCCTTGTACAGGATATCGACTTCAGCAAGATTGCACCTAAGTCTAAAAGCAAGCTGCAAATCACCTGGGATATTATCAATGTGGGAAACCTGCTGAACAGCAAATGGGGTGTAACCCAGATTGCGAATACAAGCAGCTTCCTCGCCTTCAGGGATTTCAATGGTCCTGGTGGCCAGCCGCGCTTCTCTTTCGACAAATTAGCCGGTCCGTTCCGTACCAATACCGGAATCGCATCCCGCTGGCAGATGCAGCTGGGTGTGCGGTACATCTTCAACAATTAATCCTCACCTGTCGAATATAAAAAGCCGCCCGGGACCTTCCCGAGGCGGCTTTTTTAATGTTGCTATCCAGCCCTTCATGTTATCCGTAAAGCGCAATTTCCTGCCGTTAACACAAAAATTACATCCCCTGGATTATACTGCACGTACGTTTAATCAGAAAGGCATCCAGGTGCGATTACAGGCACGAAGGAACATGCAGAACACAGTTCCGGGCCGTAGGAATAGGAAACGCTCCGGGATGCTGATTCCATACGGATTATTTGGGGTACGATGACTAAAGGAGAGCCGTTCCGCGAAGGGGCGGTTTTTCTGTTTACGGGAACGCTCAGCAGTAAATCAGGTGGTTTTAACGACCCATTCGAGGAAACCGGGCATAGCACCCGCCCAGGTATCGGTATTGTGACGGCCGCCGGTGATGAGTTCGTACTGAATATGACGGCCTTTTTCATAGCCTTTCTGCTCAAGGATACGCACGAGATCTTCCGTATCATCCACTGCATCTATCACACCATTGGCGTTACGATCGGCCACCTCGTCCAGCGTACCGGCTTCGAAGAAGAATTTCAGCTGGGGTTTGAAAGCGCCTTCTTCCACCTGGCGGTGCATAATGCGCGGCCCACCGTCTGCCGACGCCCGCCACCAGAGTGAACCGGAGAAAACACCGGCTTTATGGAACTGATCGGGGTGGTTCCAGACAATATCCAGCGCGGAAAGCCCGCCCAGCGAAAACCCTGCGAAAGTAATATCGGGGAACACCTGGTGATAGCGGGTCCGGAGAAAAGGCAATAATTCCCGCAATACAAAACGAGCATACAGCGATGCTTTGCACCCTTCCCCTCTTGCCCCTACATGCTTTTCCGTTCCGTATTCCTGGCTGCGCTGCGGCCCGGCGTGGATGGCCACCACCCATAGCGAAGGGTGTGTGGTTCCCTGCAAATGTTCCAGCATGGCAGGAAGGCCCATGTTTTCCAACTCCTGGCCGTCGTTCAGCAGGAGCAAATGCGGTGTTTCGCGGGACGATGCCGGCAAAAAACAATCGAACGTCACTTCCCTTTGCAGGAAAGCGGAGTACTGGCCGAAGGATTCTTTTCTGGGAAGCATAGTGAGGGCGGGTTGTATATGTAATTTAACAAATTCGGCCCAGAAATCTTATTTTACATATCTGAAAAGTGGAATTATGCAATTAAAACAATACCTGTTGCCTGTGGCAATGTTGATTTCGCAGGCGGTTTGGGCGCAACAGGCAGTAACTGGCACCGGAAAATCCGTTCCCAATACCCTCCTGAAAGGCCAGGCGCCTGACGAAGCGTACCCTTTCCTCGTGGTTACGGAACTAACGCTACCCGGCTGCAAAGGCACCGGCCTCACGGCAGAACAGGAAGAAACACACGCATCCATTTCCGAGTCTGCCTCACGGCAAATGCAACTGCTGACGAGGAATGAAGAAGCGGGATACAAAACCGAAGGCTGCAAGCGTATCGATTTCTATTATGTTTCCGATACGCTCGACCTGCGGATGGTGATGAACCAGTTTTATAAAGACAATTACGGTACTTACCCGCACTCCGTGTCCATCCGTCCCGACCCGGGCTGGAAGGCCTACCTGGGGCTGCTGGAAGCTGCCGGCAAATAGAAGAACCATTATCCGAACCTATGAAAACCCAACAGGCATAATATGCTGACATTTACCATTCCTTTACCTGAAAAACGTTTATCCGTAAAACCCGAAGCATTGACAGAAAACTATTACAAATGGCAATCCCCATCGCTGGGCCGCGAATTTGAAATGCTTGTTTTCGGCCATGCCGGTTTCCCACTGGTATTGTTCCCCACATCTATGGGGCGCTATTACGAAAACAAAGACCGCGGGCTCATCGATTCCGTAGCCTGGTTCGTGCGCAACGGAAGAGTGAGAATTTATTGTCCGGACAGTATCGACGCGCTGAGCTGGTTCAACCCGCACATCCACCCTTCAGAAAGGGCACGTAACCATTCATTGTACGATGACCTCCTGATGCAGGAGCTGCTACCCCGCATCCGGCAGGAAACGGGGCACGAGCGCATTGCGGTAGGCGGTTGCAGTTTTGGCGGATACCATGCTGCCAACTTCGCATTCCGCCACCCCGAATCAGTTGCTTACCTTTTTGCACTGAGCGGGTTGTTCGATATACGGTCGCGCGCAGAAGGACATTACGACGACAATATCTACTATCATAATCCTATGGATTTTGTGCCCGGTAATCTCCACCCCGACCTCTGGCGTATGGGGATCGTACTGGGTGCGGCAGAGCACGATATTACCCGGGGGCAGAACGAACAGTTCTCGGGCATCCTCCAGCAAAAAAACATCCAGCACTGGCTCGATGTAAGGCCTAACGCACAGCACGACTGGCCCGCCTGGAAGGAAATGCTGCCCCACTATCTCTCACTGTTAAAACTGTGACGGATGAAAAAAATAGGGATCCTTTACGGCCAGGAAAACTCATTCCCCCAGGCGTTCATCGATCAGGTGAACCGCATCTGCGGGCCGGATGTGCTGGCGGAATCCGTGGTGATCGACAAAGCATTGCAGGGCGGAGTTCCGGAGTACACCGTGATCGTAGACCGCATCTCCCACGACGTTCCTTTTTACCGGGCATGGCTTAAGGAAGCTGCACTGCGGGGCACGGCGGTTCTTAATAATCCGTTCTGGTGGTCGGCCGATGAAAAATTCTTCAACAACGCACTCGCATTACAGACAGGCGTGCCCGTGCCCCCTACAGCATTGCTTCCTGCTTATGAACAACCCGTAAATACCAATGCCCGATCGTTCCGCAACCTCGCTTTCCCGCTGGATTGGGAAGGTATTTTCCGGCATGTGGGCTTTCCCGCTTTTATGAAACCATATGCAGGCGGCGGGTGGCGTGATGTGTATTACATCCAGGACCGGGAGCAGTTTTTCCTGCAGCACAAACAAACCGGCCAGGAAACGATGATGCTGCAAGCCGCTGTGGATTGGGATGATTATTACCGCTGCTACTGTATTGGCTGTAAAGAGGTACGGATCATGCCTTATGATCCGGGCAAGCCTCATGAAGATCGATATGTGCCAGAGCGCCATCCCAATCCCGCACTTTACGCCTGCCTTGAGGAATATACCCTTGTCCTTAACCGCGCGCTGGGCTATGATTTCAACACGGTGGAGTTTGCCGTGAAAGATGGCACTCCCTATGCCATAGACTTCTGTAATCCTGCACCGGATGCAGGCCTGCAGTCTGTAGGTGCGGCTAACTTCGCCTGGTTCACGGAAAAAGCGGCGGCTTATGCCCTGGAACGTGCAACCGCCGCAGTT
The DNA here is from genome assembly GCF_003149455.1 of Chitinophaga deserti. GTDB lineage: Bacteria > Bacteroidota > Bacteroidia > Chitinophagales > Chitinophagaceae > Chitinophaga > Chitinophaga deserti. Next base: position 192,388 of record NZ_QFFK01000008.1, on the reverse strand, counting down.
CCCGGAGAAATCAACCTAAGCTGGGGCACATTCATCCGCCGTGCAGCGGGCATTCACGAATAATTTACGAACTTCACCTTCCCGTTAACCAAACATTACACATGAACTTTGCCGCCTTTACGCTCGGAATTGAAGAAGAATATATGGTCATGGATCCCGAAACGCGGGAACTGCGCTCCCATGAGCAAAAAATCGTGGAACAGGCACAGAAAGTGATCAAGGATAAAGTAAAAGCCGAAATGCACCAGGCTGTGGTGGAAGTAGGAACACAGATATGTGCCAATATTGAAGAAGCCTGGACAGATGTAACGCTGCTTCGTAAAACAATCTATGAAATCGCGGGCAACCTTGGTTTCAGCATCGGCGCATCCGGCACGCATCCTTTTTCAAAATGGGAGAAACAACTCATTACCGACCATCCCCGGTATTTTGAACTGGTCAACGAAATGCAGGATGCCGCGCGTTCCAACCTCATTTACGGGCTACACGTACACGTGGGAATGGAAAACCGGGAAATGGCCATTCACATCGCCAACAGCGTCCGCTACTTCCTCCCCCACGTATTTGCCCTCAGTACCAACTCACCATTCTGGGAAGGCCGTAATACAGGGTTCAAATCTTTCCGTACCAAAGTATTCGACAAATTCCCCCGCACCGGCATCCCCGATTATTTTGCGAGTATCGAAGAATACGACAACTATATCAAACTACTGGTAAAAACCAATTGTATCGATAATGCGAAGAAAGTATGGTGGGACCTCCGGGTTCATCCTTTCTTCAATACCGTTGAGTTCCGCATCTGCGACGTACCGCTTACCGTCCGCGAAACCATCACGCTCGCCGCCCTGTTCCAGGCCGTTTGTGTTAAAATCTATAAACTTCGCGCTATAAACCTCAACTTCATCCTCTATAACCGCGCCCTTATTAATGAAAATAAATGGCGCGCCTCCCGGTACGGGATCGACGGGAACCTGATCGATTTCGGTAAAGAAATGGAAGTAAATACCCGTGCGCTCATCCATGAACTGCTTGATTTTGTGGATGATGTGCTGGATGATCTCGGTACCCGCGAAGTGGTTGTTCAGGGAACGGAAGACATTCTTTCCGGCGGAACAGGTGCTGATAAGCAACTGAAAGTGTTCGAAGAATCGGGCGGCGACTTTACTGCCGTAGTTGATTATATACAATCCCGCTTTCTGGCGTAATTTTGCAGTAATGAAAGTAGCTGTCTTAGACCTGTATGAAGGTGTCCCTAATGAAGGGATGCGCTGTATCCGGGAGTTGCTCCTCCAGTTTGCGGAATCACATCAAATACCATTGCAGCTCAATGAGTTCGATGTCCGCGGGCAAGCCAATGTTCCTGATCTGGACTATGACGTTTACATCAGCACAGGCGGGCCCGGCAGTCCGGTAGACAGTGCCGGGAGCAACTGGGAGCATGCCTATTTCAGCTGGCTGCAATCCGTGATGGATTGGAATCTGCAGGAAAACAAGCCTAAAAAGCATGTATTTCTCATTTGCCACTCTTTCCAGATCGTATGCCGGTATTTTGAACTGGGAGAAGTTTGCCGCCGTAAATCACCGGCCTTTGGGGTATTTCCTGTTCATTTAACTGCCGGCGGCGAAAAAGAACCGATTTTCGGTGGATTGGATGATCCGTTCTATATCGTAGACAGCCGCCATTGGCAGGTAATTAAGCCCAGTGAGGAAAGATTGGCCGCAATGGGTGCGGAAATACTTGCCATCGAGAAAGAGAGGCCGCATGTGCCGCTGGAAAGAGCCACCATGGCCATCCGGTTTAACCCGTTTATGATAGGTACACAATTCCATCCCGAAGCCGATGCCGGGGGAATGCATACATACCTCTCCGCTCCTGCCCGCCGCCAGCGTGTGGTAGCCGACCATGGCGCAGAGAAATACGAAAACATGCTTGAATTGCTGCAACAGCCCGATAAGATCCTGCTGACGCACGATACCCTGCTGCCCAATTTCCTGGAAGCAGCGCTGCAATACCAGCATACCTAAAACCAAACATTATGATCCCCGATATCCGCCTCGCCTATAACCAGTCATACGCTCCCGCAAGCTATAAAGCACTGTTGCAGGAGCTGGGGACGGTTTCCGGCGTGGAACCCGCATTCAGAGTAGCGGAAACTCCGGTTTTCGTACCCCGGGAGCTGACACAACGCCTGCTGGAAGCAGGAGAAGCCATACTCCAGGTGATCGCCCGGCCGGATTTTAAGTCAATAACCGCCGGAGCTATCCCCAAAGGCTATAATGTTCCGGGAGAAAACACCCGGGCTCAGTTTATCATCATCGACTTCGCCGTTACCCGCGACGAAAATGGCGGTCTTGCACCCAAGCTCATTGAGCTGCAGGGGTTCCCCAGCCTGTTCGGGTTCCAGGAACTGCTCGCTGCCGCCTACCGGCGGCATACCAACGTACCTTCAGGATTGGAAAACCTCGGTAACGGGCTAAACACTACATCTTATCACGAGCTGCTTCGCAGGACTATTGTGGGTAGCAAGCCTGCTGAAGAAACCATTCTGCTGGAAGTACTGCCCCTGCAACAGAAAACACTGATCGATTTTGCCTGTACCGAGGCTATGCTCGGAATCCCTGTGGTTTGCGTGTCGGAACTGAAACAGTCGGGCAGACAATTATACTTCGAAAGAGAAGGGAAGAAACGGCCCGTGAGCCGGATATATAACCGTGTCATATTCGAAGATCTCGAACGCCTGCGGGCCCAGATGGTTAACCCCATCGACCTGCGGCAGGACTTTGACGTGGAATGGGCGCCGCACCCTAACTGGTATTACAGGATCAGTAAATACCTGCTGCCGCACATTCACGGGCCATTCGCACCACGTGCCTGGTTCCTTGATGAAATACCCGTACTGCCCCAGCAGTTAGACCAATACGTGCTTAAACCGCTCTTCTCCTTCGCCGGACAGGGAGTGGTGATCGATCCTACGCCGGAAGATGTGGCAAAGATCACCGATCCCGGCAATTGGATCCTGCAGGAAAAAGTGGCTTATGCTCCTGCAGTGGAAACGCCTACCGGCCCCGCCAAATGTGAGATACGGCTTATGTATTGCTGGCCCGATGATGTGCCGGCACCCATCCTCGCCCATAACCTCGCGAGGCTGAGCAAGGGCAAAATGATCGGGGTAAGCTACAACCAGGAACAGGATTGGGTAGGCGGCAGCAGTGCATTTTTCGAATATTAAAACCAAAATATGCAACGACTCAACATTAGTTCAGGCGCAGTATGGGAAGCTAAAGTAGGCTACTCCCGCGCCGTTAGGATTGGTAATGTGGTGGAGGTGTCCGGCACTGTATCGGCCGATGGAGACAAGATTGTGGGCATCAACGATCCCTATGAACAAACCAAGCATGCGCTGGCTAAGATCGAAGCAGCACTGGTGAAAGCCGGAGCCACTTTACATGATGTGGTGCGTACGCGTATGTTCGTGACAGATATCTCGAAATGGGAAGAGGTAGGCCGGGCACATGGGGAGTTTTTCGGTGGCATAAGGCCCGTTACCACAATGGTGGAAGTCAGCGCCCTTATCCATCCCGATCTGATGGTGGAGATCGAAGCAACGGCGGTACTATCCGTTTAACCCTGACCTTCCCTGACTTAAAACCCTGCATAAACAGGTTTTACAAAGGAGGATGCATGTCGTTTTGTTGTAGGGTAACAGTATTGCAACCGTATTGGTGTAGTATTGGTGCAGCATTCCAATAGCAATCCTGTAGCAGGAATACCGTAACTGGACTATAGCAATTTTAAGACAAACTGGAAAATGAGGGGTATTTAGAATAGGCTTTCATAAAAAAGCCGGATGCGCAATGCACCCGGCTGGGAATTAGTACTCCAAATCTCTTAAGCACCGAAGGTTTCCTGCCATTTCAACATTCCGCCAGTCAGGTTCTTCACGTTGCTGAAGCCCATGGTTTCGAGGATCATGGCTGCCTGTCCGCTACGGTTACCGCTGCGGCAATACACAATCACCTCTTCATCTTTCAGGGGCTCGATCTCATCTACCTGCATGGCGCGGATATCGCCCAGGGGAACGAGTGTACCACCGATGTTGAACTCAGCGTTTTCGTTCGGCTCGCGCACGTCTACCAGGTTCAGCTTTTCGCCGCTGTCGATACGTTGTTTCAGGTCTTCTACGCTAATATTTTCCATTGTTGGTTTTTTTTCAAAGTTAAGATTATTCTTCCGTTGCAGGTGGTTGCGGTGCGGCGAGGGAATCCGTTGTTGGCTTGGTAGCCGACAGCCACAGGTCAATACTTTCACCGGCACGGATCATATTCAGCTCTCCCAAAGAGTTGCGGCGCGCGGGTGATTGGCGGTATACAAAGGCATTCAGCGTGTCACTCACTCCACCATCGATCAGCACGGTGCCGATATTAAGGTTACTGGCGGCAAGAACTTCACGGGCTTCAATGTATGTCATACCCACGGTTTCGGGCACCGGGTTTTCCATGCTGCCGGTACCGCTGGAAAGCACGAGGGTGATATTACTGCCTTCGGGTATTTCAGTACCGGGCTTGATGGGCTTGCCATGAAGGCGCTGTTCAAGTACGGTATTGGTAGCGAAATCGGGTTTATAAATGGTATCGCCGATGTTGAGCCTGCGGGCACGGAGCGTCATTTCTGCGCTGCGGTAGGTCAGTCCTTCAAGGTCAGGCATGGGTACCATGGGGGGCACCACTTTGTTCACAGTAAGGAAGATGGTGCGATGGCTTTTCACAACATCGCCACGCTCGGGCGTTTGCTCATACACGAGCAGGGCACGCATGGTATCGATATAAATAGAATCGCGCACTTCCACGTCGAAGCCCAGCGCCTCCAGTGCGGAGGTAGCGTCTTCTATACTCTTTCCACGCACATCGGGCACCGTCACTTCTTCACCATGGCGGGTAAGGAACCCGAGTGAGAGGAAGAAGATCACGCCCATCAGGATTATCAGCCCCCCGATAACGAGGAGATTGAAGCCGAATGAGCGTTTGGTTATATTGTCAAACATTTTCATATTAGCAAAGTATGCTTATTTTTTAACAGCCGCAAGGCATTCTTCAATAAGTATGCCGTAAAACCCGCGCAGGGTCAGGCCTGCAGCGCGTACCTGTTGCGGTACGAGGCTGTTTTCGCTTTGGCCGGGCATGGTATTTACTTCAAGGAAGTACACATCATTGGTACCTTCCTCGAGTATGAAATCGGCCCGAACAATGCCTTTGCAGTTCAGGCGGTTGTACAGGTCCTGCGCCACCTGGCGGATGTGGCTGGCCGCTTCTTCAGGAATCTCGGCAGGCGTAACCTCATTGGTGATACCGGGTGTGTATTTCGCTTCATAATCGAAAAACTCCTTGCTGGAACGGATTTCCGTAAGCGGTAACACCTGCAGTTCGCCTTTGGAGCGGAACACGCCACAGGTAACTTCCGTGCCTTTGATGAATTCTTCGATCAGGATCTGATTATCTTCCTTAAATGCTTTTTCGATGGCTTCGGTCAGCTCTTCGGCTTTGTTCACCTTGCTCATACCGATGCTGCTGCCGCCTTCGGCCGGTTTCACGAACACGGGCAGGCGCAGGTAACTGAGTATGGCGGCGGGGAAATAAGGCTGTTCCCGGAAGATGTGATAGGATTTGCTCACTTTAACGACACCCAGTGCAGCTACTACTTTGTTGCAATAGCTTTTATTGAAGGTGAGTGCGGAGGTAACCATGCCGCAGCTGGTATACGGGATGCCCAGCATCTCAAAATAGCCCTGCAGGCGCCCGTCTTCGCCGGGAGTGCCATGAATACCGATGAATACGGCATCGAAAGTGATTTTACCCTGGGCGGTATGCAGGGAGAAGTCGTTTTTATCGACTTCCACAGCAGTACCATCGGGGGCGGTATAAGTCCACCCTTCGCGGGTGATGATGATTTTGTAAACGTTGTAAAGGGCGGGGTCGATGTTGCTTTCAATAACGGCGGCGCTTTGAACGGAGATTACATATTCTCCTGAATATCCGCCGGCAACAAGGGCAATGTTTTTCTTCATAGTCGGCAAAATAACAAAAAAGGAAGGCCCAACAGATGCTGGTACTTCCTTTTTCCGTGATTATTTCAATGAATAATATCGATTTGTCTGGAAAACTTAGATGTGCAGCTTAGCTTTCTTGGCCATGAGCTCGTCAACAGTTTCCTGGTACATTTCATCGGGAACGCAGCAATCTACCGGGCAAACAGCGGCGCACTGGGGTTCTTCATGGAAACCCTGGCACTCGGTGCATTTGTTGGGAACAATGTAGTAAGTATCGACAGAAATGGGGGCATTACGCTGATCAGCGTCCAGGATGGAGCCATCCATCATTTCATAGCTTCCTTTTACAGTAGTACCGTCGGCCAGTGCCCACTCTACACCACCTTCGTAAATTGCGTTATTTGGGCATTCTGGTTCACAAGCTCCGCAGTTGATACATTCATCCGTTATCTTTATTGCCATATTGTAAACTTTTTGTTTAGGATGTAAGCCATTAATTTTGCTCCAAAAATAAAATATCTTCAATTCAAATACTCAATTTATTTTCCCGGAGATGAATCTAACAACAAAAATCACCCTGCTTGAGCGCCTGGGGGCATATCTGAACGGACAAGGAACGGAGGAAGAGCGTGATCAGCTGCTTTCGGCGAAAGAGAAGGCGTTTCATCAAAATGGTTGGTTCATTCCCGAATTTGTGGACCTGGCCATCCGCCAGATTGCGGATAACTTCCTGCAGCGCCCGCTGCTGGAAGCCTGGGCAGCCCAATATCCGGGCTTCGGCGCTCCCGCTTCTCCAAAAACCGTGGGCATCGTATCGGCAGGGAACATCCCCCTTGTGGGCTTTCATGACTGGATGACCGGTTTCCTTTCCGGCCACAACATAAAGCTGAAACTATCGTCTAAAGACGCTGTACTCCTTCCCCACCTCATAGGTAAAATCGCGGAATGGTCGCCCGAAGCCGGGGAAATCACCTCCATTCAGGAGATTCTAAAGGACTGTGACGCCTATATCGCCACCGGCAGCAACAACTCCGCCCGCTATTTTGAGTATTATTTCTCAAAATACCCCCATATCATCCGCCGCAACCGTACTTCGGTTGCCGTACTGACAGGCGACGAATCTCCGGCTCAGCTGGAGGCCCTTGCCAGCGACGCGCTCCTGTATTTCGGCCTGGGATGCCGCAATGTAACCAAAGTGTACGTGCCGGAAGGGTACGATTTTGAGCCCCTGATGATTGCATTCAAACAGTACGACTGGCTGATGGACAACCATAAGTACAAGAATAACTACGATTATAACCTCGCACTCTTCCTGCTAAACAGCGCACCGTTCACCACGAACGACAACCTGCTGCTGCATGAGAACGAGTCTGTCTTCTCCCCGCTCAGCGTGTTGAACTACAGCATTTACCGCGACCGTGCAGAGCTGGAAACACAGCTGGCCGGCAACCCGGACCTGCAGTGTGTAGTGGCGGCAGACAGAATTCCTTTCGGCCAGGCCCAATCTCCCCGGCTTTCGGACTACGCGGATGGAGTGGATACGGCGGCTTTCTTCGCTGCGCTCTAGCCTCCGGATCTTACATGAGCGGTTAACAAATTGTCATATCTTATTGTTATTTTGACAGGCACTACCACACTGATGGCAGTGCCTGTCGCGTTTTATACACGAAGCTTTAACGTTTGGCCTAAAAAACTGTTAAATACTTGTGTGTTACAACATTGAACCTCCTTCCTCCGTTACATTTGCAGAAGAAGGGCATGTAAATTGATCTGGTACAACCGTAAGTGTTTCTAACATTTTAACCCTTAAAACCAGTACCCGTATGAAGTTATCGCATGTCGCAGGCACCGTCCTGATTAGCGCGGCTACTGCCATTGCCAGTGTATATGTATACAGCAAATATTTCCAGCCCCAAACCGGGATGGGAATGTACCAGAATGGATCGGACAGTGTGCCGGCCAACTATGTAAACTATACTTCTGCGGGCAGCAATGCCCTTACACCACCCACGGATTTTACCCAGGCAGCACGCATTGGTACGCCGGGTGTAGTACATATTAAAACGAAAATCAATCCCCGGCAACTGGGCAACAACCTCGAAAAGCGGAGGAGTTTGCTGGAAGAGTTCTTCGGGGAACAGTTTGAAGATAACCGCCGCCAGTATTATTCACCACCTCAAATGGCCTCCGGGTCGGGCGTGCTGATATCAGACGACGGGTATATCGTAACCAATAATCACGTAATCGACGATGCGGATGAGATATCCGTTACGTTGAGTAACAATAAAACATTTACTGCCAAGGTGGTAGGGACCGATCCCAGTACCGATCTGGCGGTGATTAAAGTAAATTCTTCGGGCCTGCCCTACCTGCTGTACGGCAATTCCGATGATGTGCAGGTGGGCCACTGGGTGCTTGCCGTGGGTTATCCGCTGAATCTCGAAACCACCGTAACGGCTGGTATCGTAAGTGCGAAGAGCCGTAGTATCGGGATCAACCGGCGCAACAGCCGCAACGCCATCGAGTCGTTCATCCAGACGGATGCACCTGTAAACCAGGGTAACTCCGGCGGGGCGCTTATCAATACTGCCGGTGAGCTTATCGGTATCAATTCGGCCATCGCTTCACCTACAGGGGCTTACGCAGGGTATTCCTACGCCATCCCCGTGAACCTGGTGAAGAAGGTGGTGAATGATATCATGAAGTTCGGTAACGTGCAACGCGCCTACCTGGGGATCGAATACGACGATCCGGCACGCCTGACAGACGAAGAGCTCAAAGCCCGCAATATGACACGCGATATGGCTGGTATCAAGGTACTGGGCGTACCGCAGGGTGGAGCAGCTGCCGCAGCGGGTATCAAAGAGGGTGACCTGATCACGAAGATCAACGGCGTAAACACCTCCTCGATCCCCGAACTAATGGAGCAACTGAGCCGCTACAAACCCGGTGATAAGGTAACAGTTAATTATCAGCGCGAAAACAAAGAGCTGACAACCAATGCCATCCTCAAAAACCTGGACGGTAATACCGGCATCGTAAAACTGGGTGTGATGGACTACCTGGGAGCTGATTTCCTGCCATTGTCGAAAGCCGCGGCCAACCAGCTTGGCATCGAAGGCGGACTGATGGTAGCAAATATTGGTAGCGGACTTATCAAGAAACAGACGAATATGAAGCGTGAGTTCGTTATTCTGAAGGCCGGCAACAGTACTATCCGCACCTCTGAAGATCTGAAGCGGGCGCTGGAAGGAAAGAAATCGACCAGACTCGAAGGCTTCTATGCGAACGACCGATACGCCAACATTTACTATTACGACCTGAACCTCTCCGGAGGAACATCGTTCTAAGATATTCTACGTGTTTTCATATAGGTTTTATAGGTTAGGATTAAAGGCTTCCCGTTTTCGGGAGGCCTTTTTTGTACCCTCCCTCGTTTATCCTTTTCAAAACCTCCACGATATCGGTAGATTTGCATGACAAAATTTGCACAGTTTTGTTACTGCTAAATTAATTACAATACATTATTGCATCTAATCCATTATCATCAGGCTGACAGGTGTATATAATAGAAAAAGCCCTCCGAAAGCGGAGGGCTTTTTGATGGCCATGCTTGTAAAGAGCTTACAACCATGACCATATATCCTATGAAAACCCTACACTAAATGTAGGATTATATATGGTACAACCGATGTGCCGTTTGGTAAACGCACGAAATGGGTTCGTTAACGGCTAAAATGTAGTGGTGAAAATAAGGAACCCCTGGCCTGAAGGCGTTCGGGGCACAGGATCAGAGGTTGATCACACCTTTCAGCTGGGTGAAAAACTCGTCCTTTTTGCGGGAAGAGATCGGAATATTCTTCTGATCGCTCATAATAACGGCGGTGCCCAGGCCCTTGATAATCTTCACGATGTGGTGGATATTGATCAGGAAGGACTTATGAACGCGATAGAAGCCTTTATCGGAGAGCATTTCTTCATACTCCTTAAGGGATTTGGAGATCAGATGGCTGACGTTGTTGATGAGCTGTATTTTGGTATAGCTGTCGAACGCTTCGCAGTAGATGATATCTTTCAGATCGATCACATTGTATCCGTCGTTTACGGGGATTACGATCTTGGAGAAGGCGTTATCGTTGTTCTTTACGTAATCTTTGAGGATAGATGCCAGTTCGTTCAGGCGTCCTTTTTTGCTGCGCTTCACTTTCTCCAATGCGTCTTCCACCTCACTCACCTTAATAGGTTTGAGCAGGTAGTCGAGGGCGGCGAATTTAATGGCTTGCAGTGCATACTCCTGGAATGCAGTAATGAAGATTACTTCAAAATTGAGCACAGGGAACATTTCCAGCAGCTGAAAACCGTTATGAGGGGGCATTTCAATATCCAGGAAGAGTACGTCGATGGGGTTGTTCTTAATCATCTCGGCGGCCTCATGGATATTTTGTGCTTCGCCAATAACTTTTACATCCTTGCAATAGTTTTCTAAAATATTACGCAGGATGTGAATGTTGCGGACCTCGTCGTCTACAATGGCAGCTTTTATTATACTCATAACATCTTTACAATGGGAATGAGGATTTCGACCAAGGTACCTGCCTTGTTGCCGAATCCAGAGTTAAATTTATCAATTATTTCCAACTTTCCAACGCTTCCATTAAAAGATTTGATAATCTGCAACCGCTCACGTATCACGCTCAATGCTGTTGATTCGTGCTTTGTGAGCTTTCCGGTCTTGATACTGTTGGCGTGTTCCCAGCCGATTCCATCATCGTCTACCGCACAATAAAGCAGATCTCCCTGCATCTCCAGCCGCACCAGCAAATGGCCGCTCCCGTTCTTAGGCGCCAGCCCGTGCTTAATTGCATTTTCCAGTATCGGCTGAATCAGCATAGGCGGAATATAAATGGTATACTCCTTCAGCTCCTGGCTCATCTCCACTTTATATTCGAAGGAATTGGCAAAACGAATCTTCTCCAGCTCTATGTATCGGGTCAGGAATGCCACCTCATCTTCGAGTGAAAGGTAGGATTTCCGCGAGTTATTCAGCATCTGCCGCATCAGTGTCGCAAAATCTGCCAGGAAGTTCAGCGCCTGCTTTTCTTCCTTTTCCAGAATAAGATGCTGCACAGAATTCAGCGAGTTGAAAATGAAATGCGGGTTCATCTGGTTGGTAAGCGCTTTGGCTTCCAGCTCGGCTATACGCCGGTTGTACTCCGTTTTACGCCGCTCCCCTCCCTTAATTCGGGATACAATGTATCGCAGAATCAACAAGATAGCTAAAATACCCAGTAAAACCAGAATCCCTCTCGCCCACCATTCCTGGTACCACCTCGGCAACACTGAGATCCGCAACACAACAGGCTTGCTCCAGCCGCTCTTGTATTTCCGCGCACGGATCAACAGCGTATAGTCGCCGGGTTGAAGCTTGGGATAAGGTACGATTGTACTCATGGTGGTAACCCAGCCCCCCGTAGTATCGTTCGAGAAATTGTATTGATACTCCACCAGTTCGGGCAGATCAAACGCTATTGCGCCAAACTCTACCTCAAACGTGCTGTTCCTTTCATAAATATGCTGGAAGTACGGGCGGGGTAACCAGGTACTGTCGCCATAACGGATGGCATTCAGATACACCGTAGGCGGCACCGTATCTACCGGGATATGATCGCGGGAGAAGTAACAGAGCCCGTTAGAGGTAGCTACATAAAGGGTATCCCCTGCATGACTGATACCCCGGATGTCGTCGCTCATTAACCCGTCGTTCGATGTCAGGTTACGCAAAAGTGTACGCGTACGCGTGTCAATAATGGATACGCCCCTGTTAGTGGCCACATAGAGCCTGCCATTGCCGTCGTAATACAACTGCTGGCAGATATCACTCACCAGGTCTTCACCCGCCCGGAAGTGGCGGACAACCTGGTTATCTTTCAACACAAAAATCCCCTGGTCACTGGTACCTACCCAGAGGTAGCCATTGATCCATTCCAGGTCTTTAATACTTTGTGCCATCCTTGGATCGTCCTGCACGTGTACAGGGAGATGACTGTTTCTGCCAAAGAAGAGCCCGGAGCCGGTGCCAAGATAATAGCTGCTGTCGTCCACACTCGCAATAGAGCTGACCTGGGTTTCCAATGCGGAAAGATCAACCATGCGCCCGTCTGTCCCCAAAGCAAGGCGGTTACGGCTTACTACACGGAGTTTGCCGCCGGGCGTAAAGTCCATATCCCGGATATTGCGCATGCGCAGCACCGGTTTCGGAGGGGGACCACCCGCTGCATAATTGAATATGGTATTATCAGTGGCGATAACGAGCTCATTTGTATTAGGCATGGCCATAATACCAAGCACACTGTTACGCCCGCCGGTAGAATCCAGCTCATATCGGCGGATATTGCCGCCGGGAGGCATCACATTGAGCATGCCCGCATTTTCACCGATGTAAAGCAGTCCATTGCGCTTGTCCTTGAACACGCTGTATACCGAATGGGAATATAAGCCGTTGGTATTATCGAGATATGCGAAGTAAAAGTGTTTGAAAGGAATGTGATACACGCCATCACCGAGGGTGGTGATCCAGGTATTGCCATCACGGTCGTGCAGGATGGAGGTGATAGCGTGGTTGTTGAGCAATTTGCTCAGCACCCGCTCCCCCTGAAAGAAGTTGCGGATGAGGTAAAGCGCACGCGGCGTTCCAATCCACAGATTCTCTCCGTCGATGCTCATGCTGCTGACCTCTTCACGAATGCCCCATTCCGTTCCGGAAAAGAAGGGCATAATATCCTGTGGGGTATAAGAATAGAGTGTGTTTCCGGTGATTACGACCGGATTGTTCCGGATACGGTCATTAAAGCGCTGATTACCGGTGGAAAAAGGTGAGGTAAGGAATATTTTCTGCGATACGTTGTTACTGTCTTTCACACCGGGCAGGTTGAAATACCGTTGCAGGGGATGAAAAACACTGTCTTTGCCCAACAGGCTCAGCACATCCATAGAGCTGGGGCCCAGCTTATCATAGGTAGTTTTTTTGCCGTTGTACTGGATGATACGGCCAGCGGAATTGAGGAACCATATGGTGCGGGCACGATCTTCAAATGCGTACTGCACATAATGGCTGCGGCTGTTATAGCGAAGGGTGGAATCCTGCTCTTCGTTGTGAACGAGGTGGTTCTGGTAAAACGATAGTTTACCGTTGCTGGTGAGGAACCAGATACGGCCACGGGAATCTGAAGCAAGTTTCAGGACATCGTTATCCGTGAGACCGTCCTTTTTAGTGTAATTACGGAAGCGTTTGCCATCGAATTTGCTGGCGCCGGTGGGCGTAGCGAACCAGATAAACCCTTCCGCATCCTGCACGGCACTGTATACCGTTGCGTTGGCAAGCCCATCCTTTACATTATAGTTGCGGATAACCAGCCCTTGCGCGAACCCCGTGAGGGACCCGGCCAGGCAGGCCATAAGCAGGAATATGTAACGGATGGCTTGCATCAACAGCAAATAACGGCTTTTTATTGATTAATAAGCTCTGGCGAACAATACCCTTTCTTTGGAAGGCTTCCCGGAAAGGATGCAGATACCATCTTCCTGAGGATTGTTCAGCGGGATGCAGCGGATGGTGGCCTTCGTCCGCTCCTTGATGGCAGCTTCCGTTTCAGCGGTACCATCCCAATGTGCGGAAATGAAACCACCCTTTTCATCGAGCAGCTTTTCAAATTCTTCCCAGCTATCAGCCTTGGTTATATGAGATTCATGATAATCGAGGGCTTTTTGGAACATTGCCGACTGAATTTCTTCGAGGAGGTTCTGAATGTACCCGGAAATACCGTCAAGCGAAACGGAAGACTTGGTTTTAGTATCGCGGCGGGCAATCTCAGCCACGTTATTCTCGATATCGCGTGCACCGATGGCGATACGTACGGGTACGCCTTTCATTTCGTACTCAGCAAATTTCCAACCAGGACGGTTGTTATCATTGTCGTCGTACTTCACGCGGATGCCGAGGGCTTTCAGTTCCTTCACGATGCCTTCCACTTTAGCGTCTATACCAGCTTTCTGATCGGCCCCTTTGTAAATGGGAACGATTACCACCTGGAGGGGGGCGATGCGGGGAGGAAGGATCAGGCCGTCGTCGTCGCTATGCGCCATAACGAGTGCACCAACCAGACGGGTGGAAACGCCCCATGAAGTGGCCCATACATACTCGAGTTTGTTTTCCTTATTGGAGAACTGTACGTCGAATGCTTTGGCGAAGTTCTGTCCCAGGAAGTGGGATGTACCGGTCTGAAGGGCTTTACCGTCCTGCATGAGCGATTCGATGCAATAGGTGTCTACTGCACCTGCGAAGCGTTCGGAAGCTGATTTCACACCTTTGATAACAGGAACTGCCATGAAGTTCTGCACGAAATCGGCGTAAACGTCCAGCATCTGTACGGTTTCTGCTACTGCTTCTTCAGCGGTGGCGTGTGCAGTATGCCCTTCCTGCCAGAGGAATTCGGCGGTACGGAGGAAAAGGCGGGTACGCATTTCCCAACGCACTACGTTGGCCCACTGGTTCACGAGAATGGGAAGGTCGCGGTAAGACTGGATCCAGTCTTTATATGTATTCCAGATGATGGTTTCGGAGGTGGGGCGCACGATGAGCTCTTCTTCGAGCTTGGCTTCCGGGTCTACGACAACACCGCCTGTTTCCGGGTCGTTTTTAAGGCGGTAGTGGGTTACAACGGCGCATTCCTTGGCGAAGCCTTCCACATGGGCGGCTTCCTTGCTAAGGAAGGATTTGGGGATGAAAAGCGGGAAATAGGCGTTCTGGTGACCGGTTTCCTTGAATTTACGGTCCAGTTCGTCGCGCATATTCTCCCAAAGGGCGAAGCCATAGGGTTTGATGACCATGCATCCCCGAACTGCGGAATAATCCGCCAATCCGCCTTTCAAAACGAGGTCATTATACCATTGTGCGTAATCCTGTGACCGGGCAGTAATCTCTTTACTCATATTATAATTTTACTTTTTCCGTTTCCCTGAAATCATTTGAAAGGAAAGCATTGGCATTCAGTTGGTTGTCTTAAACATACCGCCGTTCGTCCGGCCCGGCAGCCATTCGCCCCAAAAGGGGTCTGAATGGGTAGTTCCATACAATAAACTGGCGTAATATTTGTTCTATTAATAATACGGAAACGCCACAGCCCTCACAGTAAATGTCAAACCGATTCCCGGGTGTGCGAAGATAATAAAACGGCCGGTGCGTGTAACCCTTCAACGATAAAATTCGTTTAAATTGAGTAAATTTACATTGTTCATAAAATCACAGCAGAATGAGACCTATGATATATAGTGCGGTAGCGGCCCTGCTTGTATTTGGCAGCTGTTCCACCGCTTATCAGACCGCCCAGACACCGGACGACGTTTACCACTCCCCGGTTCAGCAGCGCGTTTACGCATCTTCCGGTAACCAGCAGCAGCGCAACAGCCAGGCGGCAAGAGCGCAGCAGCAGGAGGAAACCTTTGATGAAGAGGGCGACAATTACGTGACATACGCTGACGAAGACGAGGAGCGTTACGACTACGCCCGCAGGATCGACCGTTTCGGCCGTGGCTATTCCGGTAACTACTGGGATGGTTACTACTTCGACGATTTCGGCAGCAATCTCACCATTAACAATTATTACGGCTACAACAGCTGGAACCGTTTCGGATGGAACTCCTGGTACGGTCCTTCCATGAGCATCGGCTTTGGCTTTGGCCGTCCATGGGGCGGTTATGGCGGCTGGTACGGCAGCCCATGGTATGGCAGTGGCTGGTACGGCAGCGGTTGGTACGGCGGTGGTTACGGCCATGGCTGGTACGGAAACGGCTGGGGTAATGGCTGGTATGGCGGATATCCCGGATACGGCCACAACTGGGGCGGCGGTTACTATGTAAAACCAAGGCCTTCCAACTCATGGGGTCCCCGTGGGTCCAGCGGCTCACGCGTTTATACTACTGACCGTTATAATAACACCGGCAACTACCGCCCGAATGGCAGTGGTTCCGCTCCCCGCCGTCAGTTCGACAGCAATTCAGGCCGCCCGGTAATCAACGACCGCCAGCCTTCAACCCGCAGAACATTTGACCGCGCTCCCGGTGAACGCCCGGCTAATCAACCGGCGCCTCAACGCGAATCCCGCAGGACATTTGAGCGTAACTACGACAGGGGTAGTGACAACACCCCTTCCCGTCAGCAGTCTCAGCCTTCATATACACCTGAGCGCAGCAGTGCTCCTCAAAGGAGCTATACTCCGCCCAGCAGCAGCCCTGGCAATAACAGCTCACCGGCACCTACAAGAACTTACCGTCCCCGCGGACGATAATCAAATACACGCGAATTACCAGTGAGGGTCACCCCAAAAGGCACCCGGCTGGTAATTCGTGTTTTTATCCCACATCAGATTGTTCACCAGCATTTACAAGATGAATAAAAGAACCACATTTCTTTTGATAGCCCTAGGTGTATCTGCAACAGCCATGGCACAGGATGAATTCGATGCGTTGCGTTACAGCCGCCTTACTACCGGCGGTACTGCCCGTACGCAGGCCATCGGCGGCGCTGCAGGATCACTCGGAGGCGACATATCCTCCACTCACGTAAACCCTGCAGGCCTCGGATTCTACAAAACAAGTGAAGTACTGATCACCCCGGGATTCTATTTCCGGAGCAACAATCTCAGCTACCTCGGCAATTCCGAATCCGATAATAAAAGCGGCGGCCAGCTGGCGAACATAGGCGTAGTGTTTGGCATCCCTAACCGCTCCTCCGGCAGCAAGTTCCGCAACTTTACCATCGCACTGGATTATAGCCGCCAGGCTGATTTCAATAACAGAAGATTCCTCAAAGGCAACAATACCCGCACCAGTTATACCGACCGCTGGGTGGAAGATATGATGCCCGGTGGCACTCCCGTTTCATTAGACGTGGCGA
Organism: Chitinophaga deserti; assembly: GCF_003149455.1. Lineage (GTDB taxonomy): Bacteria > Bacteroidota > Bacteroidia > Chitinophagales > Chitinophagaceae > Chitinophaga > Chitinophaga deserti. Next base: position 175,393 of record NZ_QFFK01000008.1, on the reverse strand, counting down.
ACGACGACCTGGTGCTGGGCCCAAGCCTCGCTTTCAGAACATTCCTCATCGATCCGAAGTTTATTGACGACGATCCCGCCAAAGGCGTAGACTTCTACTTCTCCGGCATTAACCCTACCCTTGCAGGTGGTATCGATCAAAGCGACCTTATCAAGGAACGCGGCGGACTGGATGAGTTCTCCATCGGTTTTGCAGGCAACTATAATGAGCAGGTATACATGGGCTTGTCAGTTAACTTCCCTACCATCAATTACGAGCGTAACCGCACTTTCAGGGAAGAAGACAAATCCGGCGATAACAACAACGATTTTGCCTGGTTCGAGCATACCGAAAATCTGAAAACCGATGCCGTGGGCTTCAATTCCAAACTGGGTATCATCTACTCTCCCATGCCATCCCTCAGAATTGGTGTTAATTACCACACTCCCACCTGGTTCAGCATGCGCGATGCATCTACCGCACGCGTGGAAGCGAATACGGAAGGGTATCCCTCTAATAACCCGGGGTATCATTCGCTCAGTTCGGAAGAGTTGACAGACTATCTGCCGGTTGAATATGAATACACCTTACGCACTCCCTCCCGCTTCGGAGGCAGCGTTTCGTATATATTCGGTACCAACGCGGATGTTAAACAACAACATGGCTTCATCACCGCAGATGTGGAATATGTGAATTATAGCGGCACACAGTTTAAATACAACAAAGGCGGCGCTGCAGACCGTGAAATGGCCAAAAGGCTGAACGACGTGATCAGCGATACTTACAAAGGTGCCATGAACATTCGTGTAGGCGGTGAGCTGAAGTTTAACGTACTGGCAGTACGTGCAGGCTTCTCTTATAACGGCAACCCTTATAACTCCGACTTCACAGATATTGATGGAAGTATTAAACGTGTAAGCGGCGGCCTGGGTTACCGTAACAAAGGCTTCTTTGCTGACCTCACTTATGTGCATACACTGGACACGGAATCAGTATATGCTCCTTACACACTGAAAAGCGGCCCCTATCCTGCTCCTACAGCCATCGGCAGCATGAGCGGCGGTAACGTTGTAGCCACAATAGGTCTTAAGTTCTAACAATATAAATTCCGGATACAAAAAACAGGAAGTGTGCAAACGCTTCCTTTTTTTATGCCCCTTAACCAGGCGTAAATAAAATAGCACTATTCCACCTCTGAGAGCTTTTGCTGCACGAAGTTTACTACTTCCTGTGGGGTACGTGCATCAAACCATGTAAGCGCCGGATCGCGGCGGAACCAGGTAAGCTGGCGTTTGGCATATTGGCGGGTGTGGGTTTTGATACCTTCTATAGCAGTGTCAAGGTTGATTTGCCCGTCGAGGTACTGGAAGATTTCTGTGTAACCTACAGTTTGCAGGGCATTGTGTTGGCGGTATGGCAATACGCTGCGTACTTCTTCCACGAGGCCCTGGTCCATCATTATATCCACCCGCTTGTGAATATTGGCATGCAGCATTTCTTTAGGTAGTTCCAGTCCTATTTTAATAACCCTGAAATCGCGCGGGCGGGCAGATCTGGTGCGGAAAGAGGAGATAGATTGGCCGGTTGCTTCAAATATTTCCAATGCACGGATGAGGCGGTGGGGATTGTGAATCTCTGCGGTTTCGTAGAATGCAGGATCTTTCTGTTGCAGTTCTTCCTGCAGCCATGCCAGCCCCTTTTCCGCATAGCCATTACGTACAGCATCGCGGACTGATGCGGGCACAGGGGGCATTTCGTCCATCCCTTCGAGGAATGCGCGGATGTATAAGCCGGTGCCGCCTGTTAAGACGAGTGTATCGTTCCGGGAAAAGATATCCGCCGCATAGTTCATAGCCAGCTCTTCATATGTAGCGGCGTTCACTTCTTCGGCGATAGTGTGGGAATCAATGAAGTAATGCCTGACAGCGGCGAGTTCTTCGGGCGAAGGCTTGGCAGTGCCAATAGAGATCTCCCTGTAACACTGCCGGGAATCCGCGGAAATAATCTGCGTACCCAACATTTCCGCCAGGCGGATGGCCGTCGCGGTTTTACCCACTGCTGTGGGGCCCGCTACCAGGATGACCGTCTTCTTCATATATTAAAAAAAGCCCGGCGCGGGGAGCGCCGGGAGCAGTATGCTAAAACATATTTTCTTCTTCGGCGCCGCCTTCTTCGCTGCTATCATCTTCACTTTCGCTTTCCTCTCCTTCTTCCCCGAAGCCGTCTTCCGACATGCCTTCGCGGTTAAGGTCATACTTCTCCTCCATCTCCACCAGCTTATCGCCGATGAGACCTTTGGTGCCGTACTGGCTGGGCGCAAGCCCTTCCTTACGTACAACAGCAGGATAGCTTAGTTTGGCATTTTCCTCTTTGGCGACAGCGATCAATTCTACCAAAAACACCCAGTTCTTGGCATAATCGTAGAGGTAGATAAATTTCTGGTTAGGGTCCCTGACCATCGCACCTATGGGTGTATCAGTCATGAGGAGCGGTTCGGCCTTACGCACCACCGCATCTTTTTCAAGCAGGATTTCCCGGCCACGCTGCCAGTTATCATTGCTACGGAAAAAGGTTGCCTTATGCTTCGAGTCAAACTCATATGCTGTCAGGATGGCCTGGTGAAACTGCATAAAATTCTGACTGGGCTTTACAACGATATCCCTGTAGACACTTTCGTCTTCTTCCCAATAAACTCTGAACTTCAATACCGGCATATGATTTACAATATTGTACGGGCAAAAATACCAAATTATTTAACAGGGGTCAAGTTTAGTTCAGCGGCTTTTCTCAACATAAATGCATAAGCATCATCATAATTATTGCTGATCTCCCCATCGAGGATTGCTTCGCGGATGGCGCTTTTAAGGTCGCCCACCATTTTTCCGGGTTTTAATCCGAAGGTTTCCATGATTAATTCTCCGGTAACGGGTGGTTGCCAGTTGCGGATACGGTCGCTTTCTTCCACTTCCTTCAGCCTTTCGCGCACCAGTTCAAAATTCTCGAGGTAGCGGCGCACTTTCGCGCGGTTCTTGGAAGTGATATCCGCTTCACAAAGCATCATGAGCGCTTCCAGATCTTCGCCCGCATCAAACAACAGGCGGCGTATAGCCGAGTCGGTGATGTTTTCCTTGGTAAGGCTGATAGGGCGCAAATGCAGTTCCACCAGCTTCTTCACCAGCCGCATTTTCTCATTCTGCGGCAGTTTCAACCGGGTAAAAATCCGCGGCACCATCTTCCCGCCCACGGCATCATGCCCGTGGAAAGTCCACCCATGCCCAGGCTCAAACTTCTTAGTGGCGGGTTTAGCAATATCATGCAGTAATGCTGCCCAGCGAAGCCAGAGGTCGGGGGTATTCACTGCTATGTTATCTACCACCTGCAGGGTATGATAAAAATTATCCTTATGCCCTTTCCCTTCCAGCATCTCCACACCTACGAGGTCTATCATCTGCGGGAAAATGATTTTCAGGATACCGGATTTATACAACAGATCGAGGCCTACAGAGGGTTTAGCGCTCAGCATGATCTTATTCAGCTCATCCGTGATCCTTTCCTGGGAAATGATCTTTATCCTGCCGGCATTTTCCTGTATGGCCTGAAATGTTTCGGGCATAATGGTAAAATGCAACTGGCTGGCAAAGCGGATGGCGCGCATCATACGCAGGGGATCGTCACTGAATGTCTGCCCTGGCTCCAGCGGGGTGCGGATGAGCTTGCTCTCCATGTCCGCCAGTCCGTTGAAGGGATCGATGAGCTTGCCATAATCTGCTTCATTCAGGCTGATAGCCAGCGCGTTGATAGTAAAATCGCGGCGGAGCTGATCATCTTCCAGCGTACCGGGTTCCACCTCGGGGTTCCGGGTGTGATCGCGATAGCTTTCTCTGCGGGCGCCCACAAATTCCATTTCGATATCCTCGAACCTGATCTGGGCGGTGCCGTATGTTTTGAAATAATTGACTCTGAGGTTAGGGTCGAGCAGCGAAGCTACCTGGTGTGCCAGGGCTATGCCGTCTCCCACGCAAACGATATCCACGTCTTTCGTAGGCCTGTTCAACAGTTTATCGCGTACAAAGCCGCCGATCAGATAGCAGGGAACGCCGATCTGCCGTGCCGCTTCCGCCACGCGTTCAAATAAATCCATTTCCCGTTTTGTACAGGGAATTTCCATCATTAGTCTACCGTTTTAAGGCGCAAAAGTAGTTTAATCCCGGATGATTTCCAGTGTTCCGTCTTTCCCGATACGCACAATACGCGAAGGACGTGCCGGTGTTTCGTCGTGCTGACGGTGCTCCACCACATAATCCACCCCTTCCCTGATAGCCGGGGAAACATCCCTGAAGCTGGCAGGCGCCGGGGCGCCGGAAATATTGGCAGAGGTAGATACGAGCGGCTTGCGGAGACGCTTAACGAGGTGGCGGCAGAAAGTATCCTGCACCAGCCGGATGGCAATGGTACCGTCCTGGTTGATCACATTAGGGGCGAAATGCAGGGCGCCTTCATAAATCACGGTAGTAGGGCGGTCGAACCCGGCCAGTACTTCCGCGATATCGGGTGGCGGGGATGCGAGGTACTTCATCAGATCTTTCACATCAGCCATGAGTACAACCAGACTTTTGGCCTCGTCCCGCTGCTTTAGCTGGTAAATACGCTGTACGGCAGCCTCATTGGTGGCATCGCAGCCCAGTCCCCAGATGGTATCAGTGGGATATAGTATAGTGCCTCCGGAGCGGAGTGCCTCGAGGCTGCGGGTGATATCGTTCTCAAAACCGGTCATGACAGGATGTTTTTATACACGTTCATCACTCCCTGTGCACATTTCTCCGGTGTGAAGTTTTGTGCGTGGATGATACCTTTCTCCGCCATATCCTTACGCAGGGCAGCATCATTTGCTACGCGGAACATACCATCGGCGATGCTTTCCACACTGAAGGGGTCTACATACAGGGCGGAATTACCGCCGGTTTCTGCAAAGCAGGAGCCCGTGGAAGTAACTACGGCCGTTTCGCTCCAGAGGGCTTCCAAAATGGGGATACCGAACCCTTCGAAGGTGGAAGGGTACAGCAGTGCCAGGGCGCCCTGGTAAAGGGCAGGAAGGTCGCGGAAGCTGAATTTCGACTCTTCATTGAGCCAGATCACCCTGCTAACGAGGCCTTTATCTGCTAAATAGCGCTTTACTTTCTTTTTGTAACTGCCCCCATCTCCCAATACTACCAGCGGTACATTGAGGCGGCCCTTGAGCTGGAACATGGCTTCCGCAATGCGGGCCAGGTTCTTCCTTTCGATAACGGAGCCTACGTAGAGGAAGTATTCTGAGGGGAGCTGGTAGCGTACGAGCATCTCCCGGATAGCCTGCGGATTGCGGGCTGCCTGGAAGGATGGGTCGCAGGCCTGATAGCAAACGGGGATCTTCGATTCGGGCACGCGGTAGAACTCCATGAGATCTGCTTTTGTCTGGCTGCTGATGGCGATCACCTGATCGGCAGCCTCACAGGCATAACGGGCCTTTTTGCGGTAGGTAGCCACGTCAATAGGGTTATACTGGCCGGGATAGCGTTCAAAAATGAGATCGTGCATGGTTACCGTGCTGCGGACGCCCGTTCTATGGATCCCGAAAGGCAGCTCAGCGCTGAGACCGTGAAAAATGTCGATACCATGACTTTTCAGCTCGCCGGATACCCACCGGCTTCTCCATACCGGTTTAAGCATCCGGTGCAGGAAGCTTTGGGGGGTGATGGTAGCCACGGCCGGAGGGGGCTGGTACAGGGGTTTTTCCTTGGGAGCGAACAGCACATATTCATGCTCAGGGTAATATTCTGCCAGGGAAGTGACCAGTGTACGGCTGTAATTACCTAAACCTGTGCGGTTCTGGTAGGCCCTTTTGGCGTCGAAACCAATTCTCAATGCTTAAATTTTAATACGCCGGCAAATTACTGAATTTGATTTTTTTCTTTCCTGTAAAAATTTTAACTTGAATGTCCTATTTAAATGAACGGGGCCTTTACAGGGATAACACCCGTTAAACCATATAAAAAGAAGCAAAAGTCATTGTTCACCACCCATTTATTTGTTCTGACATGAAACCCAATGAAAAACTATTGAAGCCTTTTTTTGCTCAGCTACTGGAGTCGCAGCAACAGCAAAATGCCACAGGCCAACAAACTTCCGAGACTTCTTACTGGACCAGCAAACTGGCCGATGTACCTGACCAGACGCAGAAATATCCATCAGACGGGGATGAGGAATGGTGGTTACTGTAACCTATTATTCCCATAAAAAAGATTTGCAGGCAACGGCAGAAAAGCTGTTGCCCTTTTGTTATTCGTCAACTTCTCCATGATACTCTGCATCACGCACGCACAAGACACATTTACGATAGACCGCGTACAGCAAAAGCTGGAAACGCTTGGATATGAGGGTTTCCGTTTCAATTCTGACGAATTCGGCACCAAATACCGCCTCCGTTACCGCCTCCACAGCACCGGGCCCCAGTACCAGCTGCAATGTGGCAACAGGGTAATCGATTCCCGTGAAATAGAGGGCGTCTGGTACCGGAAGCTATGGGACCTCCAGGTTCCCCCTTCCCTCGATCCCGCATTCGTTCCCGCTTTTCTCAAAGAATATCGTACCTCCCTCCATATTTTCCTCGACTCGCTCGATGTACCATGGATCAACCGGATGGACCTCGACCATGCCGTAGGCGCCAATAAGCTCCTCCAGCTCACTTCCGCACAGGCCGTAGGCTTATCCGTTCCACAGACGCTTTTCAGCAACCATGCCGAAGATGCCATCCGCTTCTTCGACGATCATGGGGGCGATGTAGTGGTAAAGCTCCATGGCGCCCTTTCCAAAACCATGGATGGCAAAGGAGACTTCTTCCCCACCACCCGCCTGCGGAAAGAAGACGTACCCATGCTGGAATCCCTTTCTGCCTGCCCCATGATCCTGCAGGAATATATCCCGAAAGAAAGGGAGTTGCGCGTAGTTTACGCCGATGGCGATTTCTTCACCGGCAGCCTCCGTGCCCCTGATCTTACCGACTGGCGCACAGGAAATACCACCCTCATCCAATGGGAACCTTATGAACTGCCACCCGCAGTTTGCCAGCGCGTACATGACATGATGCTTTCCCTCGGCTTGCAATTTGGCGCTATAGACATGATCCTGAAGCCCGACGGCGAGCACGTTTTCCTCGAAATAAATCCCCAGGGCGAATGGGGCATGCTGGAGAAATATCTTGGTTTCCCAATTGCCGCTACTATCGCTGAGAAATTAGTCAACCGAATAGAACAGCATGGGTAAAGTACTCATTATCACACATTCTGCAGACAACGAAGCCGTAACGTCCGTCATGGACCAAATCAGTGCCACCGGCGCCACACCGCTCCGGTTTAATGTAGACCGTTACCCGATCGTTACCCGCCTTACTTCCGAATTCCACGGCTCCCGGCGGCAACTGTTGCTGGAAGACGGTTCAGGCGCTTATCCACTGGAAGATCTTACCGCCGTTTGGTACCGGCGCAGCTATCATATTGCCGAAGGGCTGGACCAGGTGCTGGAGAAGCCCTACCTCACCCCTGCAGCCGGAGAAATACGCCGTACCCTTTTCGGTATGCTGGAATCACTCCCCTGCTTTCAGCTGGAGCGTTACAGCACCTACCGGCGGCTCGACAGTAAAGAAGAACAACTCCGCCTTGCAGTGGAGTGCGGCCTGCTGGTGCCTGCCACCTGTATTACCAACAGTCCGGAGCGGCTGCAGGCCTTTATGCGGGAAGTTAACGGCCCCATTGTGGCTAAGATGCAAAGCGCATTCGCTATATACCAGGACGGCCAGGAACAGGTAGTTTTTACCAGCGAGATCCGGGAAGATCACCTGGAACAATTACCCCAGTTACGCTTTTGCCCCATGACCTTCCAGGAGAAACTGCCCAAAGCACTGGAGCTGCGGGTAAACATGGTAGGCACGTCCATATTCGCCTTCAGCATCGACTCCCAGCAACAGGCCGGTGCGGAAACCGACTGGCGGAAAGAAGGCGCAGCCCTTGCCATACAGTGGCGGCCTTACGATTTACCGGCGGAAGTAGCGGCCAGTCTTTCCCGGCTGATGGACCGCTACGGTCTCAACTACGGCGCCATAGATCTTATACTGACGCCTGACGGGAAGTATTACTTCCTGGAGTTGAATGCAGCCGGAGAATTCTTCTGGCTCGATAAACTGTGCGACGGTGCCATTTCCCGGCAACTGGCAGCGGTACTAACGGGGTCGGCGGATCGGAGAACACCATTAATTCATTAAACTGCATACACCTGCAAAAAGTAAACGGCCCCGCATGTGCAGGGCCGTTTTTTCATATCCAGGGTTTCGCATTAATATTCAGGGTTCTGCTTCAGCTTAGGATTGCGGAGCAGTTCGGCATTGGTAAAAGGAAAAATGAGGCGTGTGGCATTGCGGCCTTTGGATATCAGGAAAGGCTCCGCACTGCCGAAGCGTTTCATATCCTGCCAGCGCCTGCCCTCGCCCACCAGTTCGCGACGGCGCTCCTTTTCGATCTCCGCCAGAAATGCTGCAGCATTCGCGAAATCGGCAGCGTTTTTCACACTGGCGTTACGCGCAGTACGCAGTTCATTGTAGCGCCCCAGCTCCACGGTATTCTGCCTTGCAGCCGCTTCCGCAGAAATAAGATATGCTTCGCTGATACGCATGAGCGGGTACGTGCAATACACCGCCGAAGCAGGCTGCAGCGTATCAGTCGAGAATTTCAGCATGTAGGTCACATCCCTTCCAGTTGCCGCCTGACGGGCTTTGCGCATCACCTGCCTGCGGGTATCAGCAGCCTCGTAAGAAGCTGCCAGCGCATCATCCATCGAAGTCAGCCCTGTGCCATTCCCAAGGAAAGGCGGGGCCGGACTGTAAAATGAAAACAGGCCGTAACGCTCATACGCTGAAGGCATGGGCCCGTCAGACATTTGCCAGAGCATTTCCCGCGCTGTGCTATTATACCGGAAGATGCCGGAATATGTGCCGGAAGAAAGGCTACGTACACCGGATGTTATCACTGCTTCCGCCAGCTCTTTTGCTTTAGCGTGCTTCCCGCGCTGGAGGCAAACGCGTGCCAGCAATAACTGAGCGCTTTGTTTTGAAGCGGCTTTGGGGCTTGTAAAACCACCCAGCAGCGGAATAGCAGCTTCCAGATCTTTCTCCACCTGGTCAAGCACCTCTGCCTCAGTACTCTTTGGGCGGCGGATCTGATCAATTTCAGTTTCCACGGATGTAATCAATACTACGCCTCCATGCAGCTCTGCAAGTTGGTTATAAGAATGCGCGCGTACCACCAGTGCTTCACCCCTCAATTGCCGTAAAGCCGGCGATGCGGAATTACCGATTTTCTCAAGGATAAAATTAGCATTGCCGATAGCGGTGTATGCAGCAATGTAATAACGCCCTATCCCGAAACCGTCGCCCGGACTGGGGTTGCAGGCCTCATAAGCCTGGGGATTGAACTGTGCCGGGTTACCACCCTGCAGGGAAACAATATCATCGCTGTAAATATCCGTCATAGGATATGATTGCGGAGGCCAGGTGCCGGACATACTCAGGTAAGCACCGCGCATCAGCAGCGCAATGTCCTGATCGGTGAGCTGGTCTTTACCGATGGCATGATCAGGCACGGGCCTGTCCAGATACTTACCGCAGGCGGTGAGGCCGGCGAGGCAGGTGATGAGGAAAAGTTTTTTAAAGTTACGTAACATGTCTTGTCGGATTTAATGATTAGAAACGGAGATCGATGCCGAATGAAATAGCGCGTGGAAGTGGTGCAACATTTTGCTGCAGCCCTGATTCCAGTGCCTGTTCAGGATCATCGGCATTCAGCCTTTTGTCTTTAATCGTGAAAAGATTCTGCGTGGCGGCATACACGCGCACCTGCTGGAAGCCGGCCTTCCCGATGAGGGAGTTGGGCAAACTGTAAGCCAGCGTTACGTTTCTGCAACGCAGATAGGAGCCGCTGTAGAGGAATTGTGTGGAAGGCAGCAGGTTCCAGTCGTTTGTTCTGCCTGCACCATGTTCTCCCACAATAGCACGCGGATAGTCTGCCTTGTCGCCGGGCTTCTGCCAGCGGTCGAGCACCCAGGTGGGCTTATTACTCACCACGCCTGTCCAGATATCGAAATCATAATTCCGGTAATACTGTTCGCTGAAATTGTAAATCTTATTACCGATGTTAAATGCAAACTGCGTATTCAGGCTAAAGCCCTTCCAGCCCAGATCCACGGTTACACCACCGTTTATTTTAGGCTGCGCAACAGGGATGTAAATCATATCCAGCTGATTGATGATACCGTCCTTATTCAGATCGGCATATATCATATCACCCGTTTGCGGATCTACGCCCTGCGACTGGTACAACTGCAGCAATCCCAGTGGCTGCCCTATGCGCAGTACGCCAGACGGGCTTCCGGGGAAATATACACCATAGCCCATGGTACTGTCGCGCAGTTCGGTAACGCGGTTACGGTTAATATTCGCTACGGCGCTCACTTCCCAATGGAAATCTCCCGGCTTGCTGCTCAGAGATACTGCGAGGTCTACCCCGCGGTTAGTCATGGCCCCCAGGTTTACACGCTGGGAAATAAAGCCCCCGCTCGACCAGGGAATCTGACGGCTGGTGAGCAATCCGTCGGTTTTCTTCACGTAGTATTCCGCGGTAATAGAAAGACGGTTATTGAAGAAGCGCGTTTCCAGCCCGATATCATGCTGTTTGGTACGTTCCCATTTCAGATTGGGATTACCCAGCATGGTGTTCAGGCGGAGAGCGGGCTCATTGAGGTACAGCAGGCTGTTCACGAGATCCCGTGTATCATAATGCCCCACCGGCCGGATGTTCCCGGTTATACCGAAGCTGCTGCGCAACTTGAGATAGTTCAGCAATTTGTTGCCCTGCAGGAATTCTTCGTCGGAGATGATCCAGCCACCGGATATAGCCGGGAACCATGCCTGGCGGTTGTTGGTCAGCTTGCTGGTACCATCACGGCGTAAACTGAGGCTGAGCAGGTATTTACCATCCCAGGCCATGTTGGAACGCACGAAATAAGATTCAGAATACTCTTCGTAGAAACGGTTGGCGTTATTGGCGAAGTTAGTAGATACCGATGCATTGGTTGGCTTCCAGAGCGATTGGATCATAGGGAAGCCCTGGAGGTTCTTCGCACCGATGCGGTATTGGTTCCCGGTGAATTCCTGACCCAGTAACGCATCCCCTTTCAGGCGGCTGTAACTGAAACGGTAAGTGAGTACATTGTTCAGTGTATACCGCATACCACGGTTGCCTGTTTCAGTATAATCGCCTTTAGTGCCAAGGCCGCCATAGCTTACGGGAGACATAAACTCCACCAGGTTGCTCTCGCTGCGGGAGCCGGCCACCATGGAACGGAACGAGAAATTCTTGCTGAGCGTGGCTTCTGCAAAGAAGTTGCCGGTATAGTTCCAGTTGTCTTTTTCGTTCTGATAGTAATAATCGAGCATGGCATAGGGATGCTCCTGGAAGCCATGCCAGTAATCCCAGGTTCCATCGGGGTTGGTTTTGATGGAATCAGGCGTATCGGGCCGTGCAGAAATTCCACTTCCGATCGCATCCTGCAAACCATCGTATTTCACTTTAGAGATGCTTACATCCATGCCTGCCTTCAGCCAGCGGTTCACTTTCTGTGTGAGGGCCAGCTTGCCGGAGTAGCGGTCGAGACGGCCATTGCCGGTGGCAGATGCTTCGCCATATTTCCCGAAAGAAAAGTAATAGCTGGTTTGGTTGCTGCCACCTGCCACACTCAGCTGAATATTATTAAGGGCACCATTGCGGGGAGTAACCCGGTCGAGCCAGTTGATATCATCTTTCCCCATTTTCAGCTCATCCATCTGCAGGCCGAGCACTTCTTTCTCATTACGGAGAGATGCTGCTTCGGAGGGATCGATGGTACCCGCCAGCCGGCGGTCGATATCCCCTATCCTGTTCTGCCGCGCTTCCTTAAACATCATGGCATACTCTGCACTGTTGAGCGGACGGTAGCTGAAATGGGATGAATTGGCACCTGCATAGGCGTTGAGGTTGATAACGGGCTTTGCGCCAAAGGAACCCTTCTTTGTTGTAATGAGGATTACGCCCTGTGCGCCGCGTGCGCCGTACATTGCCGCGGAAGCAGCATCTTTCAGCACTTCCATGGAGGCAATATCCTGCGGATTGAGGTTGAACATGCTGAAGTTGGCATTGTCTCCTACGGGAGGGGCATCTATCACCAAACCATCTACCACGATAAGCGGATTGGAACCACTGCCGGTAACATTGCTTTGTACGGTTTGCACCCCACGGATGGAGAAGTTAGGCATAGAGCCCGGAGCGGCACCAGTATTGGTTACTGCAAGCCCCGCCACCCGGCCCTGAAGCGCGGAGATGGGGTTGTTAACCATATTCTCTTCAGGTTTCAGCGCACCTACTTTACCGATGGAGCCCGACAGTTCGCGCTTTTGCTGTGTGCCGTAACCAACCACGATCACTTCATTCAGGCGGGAGCCGCCGGTTTGTAAAGGCAGCTGCAGGGCCAGCACGGAGCGGTCTTTCACCGGGAACTCCATCTGGCGGTAGCCGAGGGAGGTCACTACCAATACAGCACCTTCGTTTACGGTTACGGTAAACTGTCCGTCTTCGTTGGTGATGGCGCCTCTGCCGGTGCCTTTTACCATGATGGTGGCACCAATTACCGGGTTGCCATCGTCTCCGGTTACACGGCCCGTTACGGTGAAGGAAGTATCTGCCCGGGGAGCTGCGGGAGCCGGCTGGATGAGGATTTTGTTATCCATCTGGCGGAAGGAAAGGTCATGCGGCTGCAGCAACTGTTCCAGCACGGCGGCAAGGTTGTGTTTGCCATCGGACAAACTGATATGACGGATATGGCCCACGTCCGACTTGCGGTACATGAACCGGAAACCCGTCTGCCCTTCTATCTGCTTAAAAGCATCCAGCAGGGAGGCATCTTTCAGCGCCATCCGCACCGTTTGCCCGTTAAGCCGCTGGGCTTTGGCATTAGCGGCAGTAAGCAGCTGGGCGGTGAAGGCGATCAGCAAAAATGACAATAACGAAATACGCATACATCGATACAGGAAAAGTGCGCAGGGCAGCTTAGGGAAAACGCGGACGCTTCCCGCTGCGAGTGCGGAAAAATTCATACTTTAGTGATTGCAGGTAAATAAAATGCCCGTTGACGCGGGTGTTTTTCATCTGGACGGCCGCTGCACAATTGACGTTGGGCACGGCGTCGGAACCTCTGCTTCATGCAGAGGTTTTTCTTTTTACGGTGGTTGAATAATAATGTTCATGTTCCTGATTTTGGTTGGCCTGTAAGAATTACGGCTTGTAAATAATGACGGTCTTTTTAACCGTGTCTAATGTATATGCTGCCTGATTAAAGGCACAGATGCTTTTTAATGCCTGCTCCAGCGGCTCGTGCCCCAGGAATGTTGCCGAGAAGCGCTGTGCGCGGAGGGCTTCGTCAGGGATGGAGATGGAATACCCGAAACGGTCTTCCAGCAGGCGGGATGCCTGCAGCAGCGACACATCGTCGAACAGCAGATCTTCCTGCTGCCATACAGGCGCCTGTGCAGCCGGTTGCTGGCGCGAGGCTTTGGCTTCCGTATTATAAACGATCTGCTGGTTGGCGGTGAGCTCCCCGAGGGATTTGGCATCACTGTCTACCCGTACCCTCCCTTTAAATACCGTTACGGTTACTTCCCCCTTTTCCGGCGCAATCACTTCAAACGTAGTGCCCAGTACGGTGGTTTGTAACCCGCCGGCGTGTACTACGAAAGGCTGCTGGTGATGCTGCTCCACCGTAAATAACGCCTTGCCTTCGAGGAACACTTCTCTTTTCCCCTGCTTCCCGAAAGAGGATGGATACCTGAGGTGGCTGCCGGCGCTTACCAATACGGTACTCCCGTCTGGCAGGGCTATGAGGTTGTTTTCCGCTACCGGCTGAACCGATTGATCGGCTGCAACGATAGCGGGTGCCTTCCCTCCCCTGTCTGTAAGCAGGAAGGCTGCAATGGCCGCACCTGCCAGTAACAGTATGGCAGCTGCCATCTTCCAGCGGAAGGGTTGCTTTTGCGCCACAGGCAGCTGAGCGGCTATTTGAGAAAGAATATCCTGATGCATTTGTTGCCCCAGCCGGGAGCGTTCTTCTTCCGTGAGCAGGGAGGTAACATCGGGCTGAGATTCGAAAGCGTCGTAGCTGCTGAGCAGGAAACGCTCTTCTTCGGGAGAGGCTTTGCCTTCCCGGTATTTTCGCAGTATTTCAAGGAAATACGAATGGTCCATACAGATAAGACAGCTGTAAATCGCAAAATCCCATCCGGGCGGAAAATATTTTCAGGAAAGCGGTTAACCCAGCAGGCCGGTGAGGAAGCCCAGTGTTTCACGGAGCCGGGCAAGGGCTTTGCCCAGCTGGTTCTGGACGGTTTTGCGGGAGATGTTCAGCTGACGGGCGATTTCTTCCGTACTGGCCCCATCCTGAATATGCAGGCGGAAGATTTCCTGCCGGGCGGGAGGCAATGCATCTACCAGCAGGTGATAGGATTTGAGCCATTCGTTGCGGCGGGCGAGGGAATCGGCCTGATCTGCTGCCGGAGTATTTTCAATAAGCAGATCGGCCACCGGCAGGAAGCGGCTTTGTGCTTCGAGGGTATTGAGTACGCGGTTGCGGACGGCGGTATGAATATATGCGGGAAGGTGGAGGATGTGCAGTTCCGAGCGGCGGTTCCAGAGCTGGAGGAAGAAGTCCTGGGTAATGTCTTTAGCGGCATCCCCATCGTTCAAGCGTTTGAAGGCAGCGTTATAGACGAGCTGCCAGTAGCGTTGATACAGGGCGTTAAAAGCCTCCATGCTGCCGTTTTTCAGCGCCCGCAGCAGCGCCGCGTCGCCCCAGTCCTTATGTGCGCCACTTTCCCCCATGAATAATGTTAACCTGACAGATAAAAATACGTTTTCTCCATTAACTGTGCACGATTATATTATTTTTGCGGAAACAAGTATAACACAATGGATATTCAGCAACAGATCCAGGCTGCATGGAACGACCGCAGCCTTTTGCAGCAGACGCAATATTCCGACGCCGTGCGTTCCGTGATTGAAGCGGTAGACAAGGGTAAACTGCGCGTGGCAGAGCCTGCGGAAGACGGATGGAAAGTGAACGAATGGGTAAAACAGGCGATCCTCATGTATTTCTCTATACAACCGATGGAAACCATGTCTATGCCTCCTTTCGAGTTCTACGACAAAATGAAGCTGAAAACGAACTATAAGGAATTAGGCGTGCGCGTGGTACCTCACGCTATTGCCCGCTATGGCGCATACATCGCTAAAGGCGCCATCCTCATGCCTTCGTATGTAAATATCGGCGCATATGTAGATGAGGGAACAATGGTAGACACCTGGGCAACGGTAGGATCCTGTGCACAGATCGGCAAACATGTGCACCTGAGCGGTGGCGTGGGTATCGGTGGTGTTCTGGAGCCTTTACAGGCCAGCCCTGTTATCATTGAAGACGGTGTATTCGTAGGCAGCCGCTGCATCGTGGTAGAAGGCGTACGGGTAGAGAAAGAAGCAGTATTGGGTGCAAACGTGGTACTGACACAATCTACCAAGATTATTGACGTAACCGGTGCTGAGCCTGTAGAATACAAAGGCCGTGTACCAGCCCGCAGCGTGGTGATTCCCGGTTCTTATACCAAGAAATTCCCGGCAGGTGAGTTCCAGGTTCCCTGTGCACTGATCATTGGTCAGCGTAAAGCGAGCACAGACCTGAAAACGAGTCTGAACGATACGCTCCGCGAGTTTAACGTAGCTGTGTAAACAGCCGTACGATATCTGATAAAAGCCGCGCTGGTCGCGGCTTTTTCATTTTCTATCAAATTTTTGCTTCACAGAATTTGGAAATAATGGGAAAGTGCGTACATTTGCACTCCCTGACACGAAAAGATGCCCAGATGGCGAAATTGGTAGACGCACTGTGTTCAGGTCGCAGCGCCGGCAACGGTGTGCTGGTTCGAATCCAGTTCTGGGCACTTAAAATGGACAAATCGGAAATTCTTCTGGTTTGTCCATTTTCTTTTTGGTGAAAATCCTTATCCAGCTTGAATATAAGCCATACCTCTCCCTTCACGCGAGCGTTCGATAATTGTATCCGTCAATAGTGAATTTTCCGGGGTATATTAAACCAATGATCGAACGCTTCGTTTTTACATCGGGATCTTTGAACAATTCTTCAAGGTTTACCAGCTTATTTACGGCTTTATCCGATAGGTGGTCAAATATAATTCACAATAAAACCACCCGCACTCGTTGTTACCTATCCAATCGGGCTTAATACTTTGTCATTTTATTCCTGCGGAGTTTATCTTATCTTACATATAAGATTCTTATTTTATTGTTGTTTTCCTTGTAAAAAATTAATATGGAACCCAGTACAAGTAATGACATTTCTTTGTTAATCAGCTTTTTATCGCTTGTTTCATCAATCGCCCTTGCACTAATATTATATTATGCAACAAAGAAAATTGAAACACAAAATTTCTCTAACACGTTAAGAGATTCTTGGATACAAATCGATGGCACAATTCTATCAAATGAGAGGCTTCTAATTGAGATCGACGATTTATTACATCCAAATAAAAAAAGTTCCACCATTGAAGAAAAGAGAAGGCGATGGCTATGCTTTATGATTGCGAACACACTTTCAGTTAATTATAATGGAATTAAACATAAGCTACTTCCTGACCCCAAAGCTTCAGAAGAAAGTTTGATACACTCTTTGGAGGGCTTAACGCAACACGATGAATTCATGGAAATCGTAAAATACTTTTATGAGAAAGATTTTAGAGATTTTTGTTGGAAAATTCATGATCGCTATAAATTGAGTATAAAATCAGTTTCTCCAGACTCCGAAAATAACAATGTACATAAATCGAAAGAGGCCATTATCTCAAAATAAGGGATAAAGCGATCGCCACTGCTTTCTTTACGAGAAACTTATGGAGGGACCAACCTTCCGATATGATAATGATTAAAGTGAAAGATCAGGAACTACCGCTGTGATGCAGCGGTAATTACCCATAACAGGAAGGCCGTCTCCCCGGAGACGGCCTTCCTGTTATGGCAACCCAATATCTCAAAAGCCGGTATAACTCCGCTACAACTTTCTTCGGATTATAAGGTTCGTATTTCCAACTCTTGCGCGTAAGCCAAGGCATTGGTAAGATGCGGCCGGAGCCGCTCGTAAATATGAGAATTTGCCTTCCCCCAGCCATCAGCGTTGCACATTCTACACCTGTCCAGGCTCACCATCAGCCTGGAACATTGAACAAAAATTGGAAATACAAAACAACCGAAGTTTATACAGGATGATTAACCAATCCTTTAAAGTAAAATCAGGAATCCCCCACCCCGGTTCCTGTAAACATTATTAAAGATTTTTTTACATCCAACCGCCTGCTAACCGGCGGCTTAACCCGTGTTAGTCCCCTTATAACCAGCTTGTAATTGCCTCGAACTTTCCGATATATCTAGCCTATATTTAGCCTATGTTTAGCCTATATCTAGCCTATGTCTAGCCCTTATAAGAGGCTAGATATAGGCTAGACATACTCCTATCATTCCCTAGGTATTCCCTAAACATTCCCGTAACTACACTGTTATTAGAAGCAAACTACACTATGTCTAAAGCGACTTCTAACCTTGATCTGCCCGCTATACTGGGTAACCTGACCGCCTATCGGAGAAAGGGATCGGACAAGCTGATCCTCAGAAGGCCGGGCGGTCCTTCGAAAAAGCAGTTCCTGGAGGACCCGGGGTTTGACATGACCCGGAAGAACCTGTCCGACTTCGGCGCCTGCAACAAAATGACGAACTCCTTCCGCCATGCCATTAGTCCGTTGCTTCATTTGGGTGATCCCAACTTCACCGGGGCATTAAACCAGTTATTCCGGATAATACAGCGGAAGCCCTCCGGCACCGAACGTGGCGTCAGAAGCGTTCTCCTCTCCCATCACCGGGAAATTGTAAAAGGCTTCACATTGAACAGGGATCATCCGTTTGAGGGTATTCTCCGTGATTACATCCCCATACAAACAGACAGGCAGCAGCTGACCGCCACCATCACCCTGCCGGCAATTACCCCCGGCATCAACCTGCGCCTCCCATGGAAAGCGCCGTATTACCGGATCGTACTGTCCCTTGGGATTACGGGCGACATTATACACGGAGAAAGAGGATTTGAAAGCACTTACACCGGGTTTGGGCATGGGCACCCGGCCAGAACCGAATGGCACCACCAGGAGGCTAATGCGGAGGGAACACAACTCACCGTGCAGCTGACCGGCCAGGTACCGGACAATGCTTCATTTGTAGCGGGAATAGGTATAGAAATGGGTATGCCGGACAGATACGGCGAGATAGTGCAAGTGAGATACGCTGGGAGCGCCAGGATACTCGAGGTGTTCTGATCAGCTGATCACGTAAGATGCAGAAAGGATTATGGCAAGTATAAATAAGTGTGAGATATACCGTTACTTTGCCAGATAGTATATCAGCATGCAACAAATACAGGATCTCATACAGGCAGGACAAATAGAAACCGCCATCCGTGAAACGGAGGCTGCGCTCAGTCAATTACCCGCATCCGTCTTCCATCAGGTGATCGGGAAAGACTTACTGCACCTTCAGCCGCCCCTGACGGCTTTTCTGAATCACTTCTACGCCGCCATGACCGAAGAAGAGGAAATAGATATCAAAGCCATCTACGTTGAAATGAACAGCTTCACCACGCAATACGACCGCTGGCTGCTTCATCTCCTCGCTTATGAATCGGTCGCTAACCGTGATAACCTCGACTGGCTGACCGATTTCGCGGGGGAATCCGAAAAAACCCTTACCATCACGGGCTTTGAAGCATTGCAGGAAGCCAACAAAAACTACATGCAATCCGAAGGCTACCGCGATGATCAATTACGGCAGTCCTGCGAGTTGCAGGAATACCTGGTGATCCTGCGGCTACAGGAACTCGTGAAGCATACCGTGAATGCCAACAAAGGAAAAGCTCCCTGGGCTAATGTACCCGTGTTCGTATCGGCTCATGATTATGAAGATTTTATCTACATCATCCAATAACGAATTGTATTTTCTCCGGAATACCCTGCCATGCCGGATATCCGTTAGGCGGGGAATTCTTTGATCTGGTGCGACAGTTACATATTCCATCTCCCCCATCTCCGCATTATATCGCCAGATCTTGATCCGGCCATTATCTATTTTCGTTATCAATGGCAGCTTCAGTTCGGTTTCCATCACTTCGAAATCATACCATACTGTCCATTTGCCATGCTGAAGGGAAATGATAAAACAGGTATTGATATTTGAATAATCGGCAGCATCGGGAATGTAGCTGAACTCGTGGCCACCATCTCCGTTGAGATCGCCTTCGTTTCTCAGGTACAGGAAGCCTTTCGCCTGCATGGCCGGGTCAACAATAAAAGTATCTATCCCCTGCTTATCCGGAACCAGTGCCAATACCGAATCAGGAAGTAACATAAGCCTGAGGCGCTCTGTTTTTCCATCTCCGTCAAAATCCCCCACAATCAGTTGCAGGCTAATGATCAGGGCTTTCATGACACCTATTCCGGTTCTATTGATTGTACAGCGCAGGATCAGGTGGTTTGTAATAGCGGAAGGAGATGTAGCCAGTTAAGCTGATGCGCGAAATCCAGTGCGGATTTTCCTGATTTGGTTTGAGCGGATTTGTTGGCCCCTGCGAGCAGCAGCACTTCCACCGTACTGCGGTTGCCGGCAATGGCTTCGCGGTGCAGCATGGTAAAGCCGTCTTCGTCTGCATTCGTAGCCTCTGCGGGGTTCTTTTGGAGGAACTGGAGCAGACTGTCTTTCATATTGATGCTCATGGGATGCTCTTCCTGCGTAGCGGGATCGGTTTCTTCCTCACGTACGATGTAGACTTCGTCAGGCTCACCGAAGTCGAGGCCCCAGGCTTCATCATGTTCATCGCGCTGCTCTTCTTCCATTTCACTGCGTAATACCTGGATGGTGAAACCGCCATATGGAATGTCGTTACTGGAGAAAAGCCAGTCGCACAGCCGGCTGAGGGGCGCTTCAATGAAATCCCCGTTCGCCACGTTATTAACGATGGAAGGCGTATTGATGAGGGTGCCGGAAACCTTGTCTCCATCGAATCCCACATCGCCTACCCACATGTATTCTACTTTAGGTTTATCAGGATGGCCGGATGGCTGTACGAAAGCGATCTTAACGTAGGCCAGGTCCAGCGCCGGCACAATGCGGCGTGCTTCCCAGCTCAACTCCCGCCAGCAATATTTAAACGTTTCCTGTGCCTTAGCAATGGCCCTGAGCATTTCAGGACTGTCTCCATTGGTGTAAAAGATGTTATCGTTCATACGAGGCTATATTTTGAATTTTGCTTCCTTCAGCCTCTGGCAGGAGCCTAAGGCCGGTTTACATGATAAAATTTCTTTCCGCAAAGATGCATGCTGTAGCCACTGCTTCCAAATAACAGGCGCTTACAAAGCGTCTACAGGCCCGGTAAGGCGGTGTCTACAAAACGTCTACAGTGTTTCAAAGCGGGCCATGGCACGTTATATTTGCGCTGTAGACGGTGGACTTCCATTGTTTATTATATTTACAGCGACATTCATTGATTACAAATATGGAGAACCGGATATACTTTAAAGACAACCCCTACCCGGGTGGCCACCGCATCAAAAAGTTTATATGGAGTGCTGCCATGGACCCGGAAGCAGGACTTTTCTTTCATTTCCACCTTGAAACCGACGATTATTATGCGGAAGATGTTAGTGAGGAAGAAGATGATGAAGACGAAACGAAATCCGACTGGGATTCCAAAGGCGTTTGGGGTAATTATCACAGCTGTAAGTTATCATCCACGGCACATGAAAATTCCGGCATCTGTATAGCGGCGCCCGGTGAAAAGTTCAGTTTCGGGGGATGGGAAACACTGACGCTTACTGCGGATACCCTGCCACTCCCTGATAACTGGGAGTACGACGATCTCTCCTTCAGCATTTATTTACTGGGGCACGATTCCGTTGCCAATCATAACATCCGCATAGAAAGGCAGGCAAATAATACCTTCCACATCCATTGGACGGGCAACATTGCCCTCTCCTACGCCGGGGATGATGAATTCAAACACAGTTTCGAAGCCCATCTGACCGGGGTTACCTTCGACGGCATATATTACCCGAAAGATTATACGCAGGAGCAGGCCCTATCACTGCTGGGCTCCTTCACAGCACACCCGGAGCAGTTCTCATTCCAGGATCTCAACCCTAAAAGCTTTAAACGCGAATACAAATTAGTACTACCACCACATGACCTATAAACCGCTCATTCAGCAACTTTTCTCCCTGCCTGATACACCTGCGGGCTACGACGAAGAAACGATCTCCGCGGCCGAACAGCGCCTTGGCATTAAATTGCCGGGTGTTTTGCGCGACTACTACAGTACCCTCGGCCGCCATGAAGCTCTGAATACGGCCTTTAACCGCCTCCTCCCCCCGGAGAAACTATATTTATCGGACAGTGGTATGCTGGTATTTTATACAGAGAACCAGGAAGTGGTTATCTGGGGAATCGATCACGAAGATTTCGGCAAGCCCGACCCTGCCGTTTATGGGAGCTACGACGCAGACCGGGAGGAGTGGTTGCTGGATGCAGATACCATGGAGCAGTTCCTATGGTCGATGGCATATGTGCAGGCCGCTATGGGCGGACTGGAACACCTGGCGTTTGCAGAAGGCCTGGAGGAAAGCATCATGCAGCAACTGGAAAAAGAATGGACGGAAGTGAAAGGCATCACCCATCAATACTACCGTTTCTTCCTGCATAACAATACCGCAATTGTGCTGGTACCTACCAACGACAAAGGCGCTCCCCTCTGCGCTTACCTCGCTACTAACGATAAAAAGCTTTTCCGGGAGCTGCAGCAAAGCATTC
The DNA here is from genome assembly GCF_003149455.1 of Chitinophaga deserti. Lineage (GTDB taxonomy): Bacteria > Bacteroidota > Bacteroidia > Chitinophagales > Chitinophagaceae > Chitinophaga > Chitinophaga deserti. Next base: position 153,341 of record NZ_QFFK01000008.1, on the reverse strand, counting down.
CGTTAGCCTGGGACAACAGCCTGTAAGGCTATTTCTTTGCCTTCTTAATTCCGTCGAGGTACTTTTTCTTTACGCCGTTATCTTCTTCTTTTTCGCAGAGCGCCTCCACTGCGGGGAGCAGTTTGGTGTTGGCGGCCGTTTTCAGTTTAAGGATTTCCGCTAATGCAGTTGCCGTAGCCCAACGCACTACGGTGCCGGGATTTTCTGCGTTACCTAAAAGGTTCCTGACGGAAGGGGACAGTTGCGCCGGAAACAGTTTGGCAATATTAGCGATGACCTTTGCGCTTTCCCACTTTACACGGGGTTCATCATCTTTCAGTGATTGGGTCACGAAAGTAAGCAGGTTTTCATCAGCTATGGCAGGCTTGGTTTTGGTTGCAAACTCTACCGCTTCGATGCAGGTTGCCTTGTCTGAAGCCTTTTGCTTTTCTGCATAGGCCAGCAGCTCTTCTACCGGTAATTCCTCATCCGCTAACCATTGGCCGATGGTGGCCACTTTTGCCTTTGCTTTGATGGTTTTGTCTTTGAATACTTGTTCAATCGTCATTGTAAAATGATTGGATAATTGAATAGCAGTTGATAAGAACAGCAATTTACAGGAACTTTCGTAACGATCTTGTATCATCCGCCCGGGATGCCGCAATTAGCTGCTAAGGCGCTATCAAACGAGTATGTATTTAAAAAACTTTTGGTGAAATAAAGTAAATAGTGCTAAATTCGAAGTGCCCTATTTGAACATTGTTTAACTCAGTAACCGATTTACACCCTTAACTATTTAAAACCCGAATTGTTTTTTAAGAAATCTTCATTTCCCGCTTGTTTCATGATGTGTTATTAAAGTTCGTCAGGTAACCCTGATGCGCAGCTGGTGAAGCTGAAACTGCATTCCCCTGGAATGTAAGATTGGTTTTTCATTACCATAACCGGAGTTCACTCCACCGGTTGTGCGTAAAGCGTATTGCCCTTAAAAACCCTTATTGTTATGACGTACACTGAACTGGAAGGCGAGCTGCGGAGGCTTCGCGTAACACCGCCAGACACAAATCGCGCTTCATTATACCTGGATTACTTATCGATGGCGCAAACATTCTTCCAGACAACCCTGGCCACCAATCTCGGCGCAGCCAACTACAGCTTTGTCAGAACAGCCGTTAGGTCCGCCAACCTGATGAACGCAATGGCAGAATTGCTTGACTTATATATCGGCCCTGCGGTAGACGAGGCATTAAATACAAATGTGCCCCAAAATCAGACTTATCAGCAATATTTTGACACCAACATCCTGGGTAACAATTATGTGAATAACCGCAATACTTTCAGAGCCACTTACACGGTATCTACCGGCGCACTGCAATTGCTTTACAATCACTTTACGAATAATATAGAGCAGGCCTGCCGGCGGGTATATACCGACAAGGCGGCATTGAATACATTCTTCGACGCCCTTACTCCCGGTACAAGCAACGTTGTCCAGGAATTAATCTACATCAAGTCTACCGGGTCCGATTTTCATAAAGGCGGTACGCAGGTATTGATCTTCACATTAAATGTTGATGTTGTTAAAGTGTTTGACATCAATCCCCTCGCCGAAGTAAAAAGGCTTGTGTATAAACCCAGCGATATAGAGGCAGACTGCCTCCTGGCCGGTAGGGCGGATATTATCAATGCCGTTACCCCAGGCTTTATGACGGCCAGTCTTTTTGAAATATACAATACGCAGCTGGCAGCGTATAAGCTGGCCCATCCGGCATTTACCGGGCTGCCGCTTCCCACTTACGGTATTTTACCACGTGTTTATCAGTCTACCCCACATGTGCAGCTGCGTAATACTTATGGATACATCGAATTCCTGAACAATGATCTTACCGGTACAACGATTCAATTCAACGGATATTTTCCATTTGCGCAGAGCGATTACCTGATTTTCAACAGCCAGAATGCTGCTGCCATCATCCGGACTTTCTACCGGATCGAAGGCGCTATTTGCGCTATTGCCTGCAGCTTTTCCATGCAGGACCTTCACCTGGAAAACCTCCGGGTGAAACAATACCTTCCATACCTGATTGATATGGAAATATCACTCAACAAAGCAACCAATAACATAGGCAACACCAGCCTGATCGCCGGAGGGCAGGCTCCGATCGGCGGGATCAACGGCCTGTACCTGGATGCACAGGATTTTCATTGGAGCACCCCTCCTGCCGCAGCTACCGGAAGTAATTGTTACCTGCAACAGATATTTGAAGTGGTTTACAAAGAAAATCGTTTGTGGAATTGGGCAAGCCTGCGGAATAAACAATACGTGCCGGTGAATCAGCCTGAATTGCTGACCGGCTTTGCCGACGGTATGGAAATATTACGCTATGCCCAGCAAAACAATGCATTTACCGCCTGGTTTGCAAGATTGAAAAATAATGTGGTTGTTCGATACATACCCTATGCTACCGCCATATTCAGAAACACATTTATAACTCCCTACTACTTTAATCCTTCTAATGCTACAGGCAACTTATATACGATGCCTATGCTGGTCAGAGGGATGCTCACTACCGAAGCACATGCTTATCAGATACCTGACAATCCGAACTTCCTTGTATTGGCTGGCCAACAATGCGTGGACGACCTTACGAACTTAGATGTCCCGATTTACTATTACCGGATAGGCATGCAGGAGATCCTGGATTCAGAGGGCGCTCAGGTAGCTATCCCCGCCAGCGTAACAATAAATGATAATAATAATCCGCCGAATCCCATTCAGTTCACGGTTGCACTTGGCAGAACGACCTTCTTCCCCAATGTACCTACCACCGCAATTATAGAACAGCAACAGGTGCAGGTGCTGGGCGGAGCCGGCTACGCCGCGAGAGTATTGCAACTGCAAAACTCCATTACAACTGCACTGCAACCGGAAGACCTCACCCTTCATAATGCGATTCCCGTTAACTGACAATCATCCATCTTATGTCCACGCTGATAACACAGATAATTGATAAAATGGAAGCCATTCCGGTTCAGTCTAACGGGGATATGCTGCTCACACCTGCCGATTTCGAGCTGGATTTTATGGATACCTTCTTCCAGAAAGTATTGCAACAGGACACCCTGCTGCTGACCAACGCCCAAAAGCCCCCTCCGGGAACAGATACAGTTACCGTAACAGGGACTTCAGGACTCCTCGGCTATAAAGACCTCGCCCTCGAACTGACGTTCAATGTGCAGGACGACCAGGTAACAGGTACCGTAAACGCGGCCCTTCCCACCAGCTACCAGCCCGCCTTGCCGGTAATAGACTGGGTAAAAGCCGGCAATATTTCCTTTACCGTAACGCTGTCAGAAAGATTTAGTCTTACCAGTTTCCAATTCAGGCTGAATGCCACCAGCAATGGCGTTACCGGAGCCGGCATCCCGGTTGTAATGCAAAGCGGTTCCGGTGGCGATTGGCAGATCGGTATTGAAGATGGGGATACGCAGGATGCTACCGTGGCTGAAGTAAGCTCCCTGCTGGCCGGACAGGACATCACGCAGTTTTTGCCTGCAGCATTGGCCGGTGCGCTCACCGGCATTCAAATCAACAGTTTTGACGTAGGATATAACACCACCATCAAATCCATTTCCTTTTTTACGATAGGTATTTCCATCACCAACGGCTGGACCATTGTAGACAAGCAAATCGTTCTGCTGCCGGGGTTACAGGCAAACCTCACCCTTTCCAAACAGGCACCCGGCGCAAAATGGCAAACCACCGCCAGCGTAACAGGCACTTTCGTATTAGGCGGCGTGAATGTACCGGCATATTTAGGTGCCAGCCTGGGCAGCACCACCGAATGGGCTTTCGGATTGCAGCCCGGCGAGAAAGTAACACTACCGAGCTTCTCGGACCTGCTCGCACTCGCAGGCGGAACGGATTTTATGAACTCCCTACCATCTGGCCTCAGCAGTATTCCGCAAATCGACATCAATGCCCTGTTCGTTAATTTCAATACCACCACCAGCGTACTCACACAACTCCAGTTCGAAGTGGCCACCGCTTCTACCTGGCCCGTGATCGAAGGTTACTTCTCCATCTCAAAAATATCTATCGGGTTCAACATCTTCAACCTCACCGATCCCCTCACCAGGAATGTGCTCGGAGACCTTTATGGTATATTCGAAGTAGGCACCGGCAACTTCCTGATGTGTGCCCTCCGGAAAACGGAAGACAACCCCGACTGGGCCATTACGGCAGGCCTGGCGCCCGGGAAAACATTAAGCCTTACCGCAGTGGCGACACAGCTGTTTGAAGGCACTGTAACCGTTCCAGAAGGCGTACCCGATTTTTCCTTTTCGGTACTTGAGATCGGTGTGGTTCCCTCGTTGCAGAGCTTCCGCTTCGATGCTCAATCTGCCACGGTATGGAATATCACGGACAAGATCGCCATCAACATATTCAAACTCCACTTCAGCCGCGACCCCGCTAATATCCAGCAACCCATCCAGGGCAGCGTTTACACCGTATTACAGATCAGCAAAGTGGGGGTGGAACTAAGTGCCTCCATCAACAACACCCCGGATGGCGGATGGCAGTTCAGCGGCCGCACCAAAGACGGCGACCCTATCGTGATAGGCGACCTGATCGCCTATGTGGTGCAAATGTTCGGCGTATCGCAACCACCTGAATGGATACGGACCATCACGCTCATGAACCTGGCCGTTGCATTTAACTCCACCACCAAAAACTTCTCTTTCGGCGCTACTGCAAAAATTACATTTACTACAACCGAGCTGGCCATCAACGTCAAATTCTCACTGGAAAATGACGGCAACAACAACTTCACCAATGTGATGGCGGGAGACATTACCATCAAACATGTTTCCAACGACGGCCAGTCCATCTTCCGGATCAACTTCACTTCCGGCACTACAGACACCCGGCTCAAAGCCTCCTGGGAAGCACTCACACCTTCTGAATACCTGCAGCTGGCGGATATAGTGGGTGCCTTCGGGTTCGATATGCCCACTGTTCCTGCCGGGCTCGATCTGGCGCTGAAAAGCGCCTCCCTCATGTATGATTTCACCAACAGTACGCTGGCGCTCTCGCTGGAATCCGCCAATTATGGCAAGGCGGTTTTCCTCGCCATGAAAAACCCTGCAGATCAGCAATGGATCTACTACTTCGGGCTGGCTTCAGATCTTGTGATAGACCTCGCCAACCTGCCCATCATCGATAAACTCACCGTGCTGGACGCAGGCAAGCTCGAAATCACGGCGGTAGATGTGAACTTTGTATCCATCGTTACTACCAAAGCCCTCGCTACCGCCATCAACAACCAGATCAAAGCACTGGTGGCAGACCCCACCGGCTATCCCCTGCTGCCCGAAGAAGGCCTGAACGGAAAGGTATCCTTCTCCATGACCGTCAACATCGGCGGCACTTTATATCCGCTCAACCTCATACTGGGCGGCGATAGTGCCAACATGGAACTGGTAGCTGTGGGCGACGATGCTATCAAAGCCAAATGGTTCAATATCCAGAAGAATTTCGGGCCCTTGTATTTCGACAAGATCGGTATCGGATACAAAGACTCCCGCATATATGTGATGGTGAATGTAACTGCCACTGCCAGCGGATTGAGCATTGGCCTGAATGGCTTTGGCATCAGCTCCGCCATCAGCACGTTCGATATTGCATTTACCATCAGCGGTATTTCCATCACATATAACAGCGGGCCAATACTCGTATCGGGCGGATTAATGGGCAGCTTCTCTCCCGTAAACCTCTATGGCGACATCCTCGTTAAAACACCGGCACTTACCATTGGTGGCATCGGCGGGTATACGGAAGTTGAGGGTAAGCCTTCCATGTTCCTGTACGCTGTACTGAATTTCCCCATCGGCGGGCCGCCGTTCTTCTTCGTAACCGGCCTGTCTGCCGGCTTCGGCTTCAATCGTAAGCTGGTGCTCCCTGATATAAACGGGGTGGCTACCTTTCCGTTTGTGGTATGGGCTACTGGCGGCGGGCCCGTGCCCGACCCAACCAAAGATCTTGCCGCGCAGGTAAACGGCGTGCTGGATGATATTGTACAGAAAGGCATTGTGGCCCCGCAGGTGGGCAGTTCCTGGCTGGCAGCGGGTATTAATTTCACGTCTTTCGAGATGGTGAATTCCTTTGCCCTGCTCACCGTGATGTTTGGCACCCGGCTGGAAATTGCATTGCTGGGACTTTCCCGCCTCGTACTCCCTCCGGGAACTGGCGGCACTACGGGCATCCCTGCCGTAGCCTTTGCCGAACTGGCCATCAAAGCTTCCTACGTAGAAGGTTCGGGCCTTGTGGCCATTCAGGGGCAGCTCACCAGCAGTTCCTATGTACTGGCCCAGGCCTGTCATCTTACCGGCGGGTTCGCATTCTATTTCTGGTTCAGCGGTGATCATGAAGGCGATTTCGTGATAACGCTGGGTGGATACAACTCCAACTACACCACGCCGGATTATTATCCGAAAGTACCAAGGCTGGGCATCGACTGGAAAGTGGACAGTCACCTCGTGATCAAAGGCGCGCTGTATTTTGCACTTACCTCCAATGCCATCATGGCCGGCGGCCTTTTGGAAGCGGTATGGCAAAGCGGTTCCATCCGCGCCTGGTTTATACTCCAGGCCGATTTCCTCATCATGTGGAAACCTTTCCATTATGATATTGTTGCCAACACAGACATAGGCGCCTCCTTCACCGTCAACCTCTGGTTCACCAAGAAAACCATCACCATTCACGTGGGCGTTGGCCTGCATGTATGGGGACCGGAATTCAGCGGAAAGGCTACCATTCACGTGGCCATTATTTCCTTCACCATATCCTTCGGTGCAGGAAGTGAAAACAAACCACGCACCATCGGCTGGGACGAATTTACCCGGGATATGTTACCCCAGCTGCCTGCCGCCGCGCAGAGCCTGGACGCTGCCAGCAATGCAGACGTATGTAAAATACTGGTAGCAGACGGGCTGCTGTCGCAACTGAGCGATAAGCCGGGCGAACTGAACTGGATCGTGAATGCAGAGAAATTCGAACTCACCACAGACGCTATTATTCCTTCCAAAGAATGGGATTTCACCAATAACAATAATAGCAAGATCAGCATCATCCTCGACCCGGAAATATCTGCGCCATTACAGAACACGGATTTCGGGGTAAGACCCGTAGGCCTCGACAGTGCTGCCTTCCAGTCGAAACAGGTCATCGAGATCGTGAACGATAACGGAGAACCTTCCACCTTCCACGCCACGCCGATTTTGAAAAATGTGCCGAAAGGACTGTGGCAGAAAGTGAGTTTTAATGCCAATGGTAACCCCAACGTGGGTGATCCTGTCAAAGACACCACGCTGAAAGACGTGCTCACCGGATTTACCATGGTGCCGTATAAGGATTGTCCTGCCAGCACATTGCCTATCAAGCTGGAATACCTTCAATTCCGCCTCGATCCTGAGCTGCAGCATTTTACCTGGACGGATACCTACGTACCCCGGACAGATGACTTCACGGATGAAAATGTAGCAGGCACCATTATGGCAACCAAAGCACAGGCTAACCGGCCTATGTTACTGAGTGCCGTTACGGATGCAGGTTTTAATATCGATGTACAGATAAATGTGGTTCAGCTTGCAGATCCTGAAACTTATTATTTACTCGCCAGTCCCCTTTTCCGCCTGTTGGGAGAAGAAAAAAAATAAGCTATGAAGAACACCACCCCTGCCGCAGAGAACGAGGTTATTTTTATCCAATACGATATACCGCCGCTTAAATCTGCCGAGTATACGATAACGGTAAAGCAACAAACCAATCAGCAACCCGGTGAATTTTCCACCAGCAGGAGATTTGCGGTTACCAGCGAAAGGTTTACCCTCGACCCTGACGATATCAATTCCAACTTCCCGCAAAACCTCGCTAACGGAGAATTTGGCGGAACGCTTCCCCACGTACTGTTTAACCGCCGGATATTACCATGGGAAAGAAGCAGCGTAAAGGATGATGATACAGCGCCCTGGCTGGCGGTATTCCTGTTCGGGGAAGGAGAGCAGCCAGCTGTGGTAAAAGAAAAAGCCAGAGCCCTCGTACCTGCAGGCACTGCCATTACCGTGGCTGGCTCTACCATTACCGGCACAGGCACCATGCCTGCAGGTATCTTCTCCTACCCCGGCATGGAAAAACTGGATTATGGTGAAACGCCCGACGATGATTGCAACATTATCGATATCCCCGCTGCTTTGTTCAACCAGATAGCCCCCACGAAAAAAGACCTTCCTTTCCTCGCTCACATCCGTAAAATGCAAACGCTGGATAAATCGGATGATCTGGCAAAAGATGTAGAGAACTTTACGGTGGTATTGGGAAACCGGCTGCCACAAAACGATACCGACAATTACGCCTTCCTCCTGTCGCTGGAAAACTTCGGCGATTACCTGCCAGACGACGACGGCAACAGCAACTTACCGGCAGGTACTACCACCGTGCGCCTGCTCAGTTATATCAACTGGAGCTATTCCGTCAACACCCGCGACGAAACTTTTAAAAGCTTACTGGAGCACCTCAATAAAAATGAGCTGGATCAGCAGGGACTTACTGTATTACAAGTGCCGTTTAACGGCACACCGCCCGGCCCAGAAGCCGTGCAAGCCGCCCTGGCAAAGCAGGCTACCGGCACCCTCACTCCGGCAGATGCCACCATACTGGTACAGAATGCGCTCCTGATGGGTTACACCCCGCATGGCCATTCGCTGCGGCATAGCGGCCATACCGTGTCCTGGTTCCGCAGTCCGCTGCTGCCATACCTCGTGAAAGAAACCATTGCTTTCCCCGTATCCTGCTCCGATGCCGCCAACCGGTACAACCCGGAAACTGGCATGTTCGATATTTCTTACGGCGCCGCCTGGCAGTTAGGGCAGCTGCTGGCATTGCAGAATAAAAATTTCGCATCCTCCCTCTACAACTGGAAGAAAGGGTTATATGCCTGGGAGGTAACCAAAGAAGAACAGGAGATCATTAATAACAAATACCAGGGAATTGATGCCTTCGGCGATGTGTTTGCAACCAGGCGTATGCTCATGGAAAAAGATACTACGCCTCCGAAAGATGTTGTTGAATGGATGGCTAAGCTGAGCCTGCTTAACGGCGTTCCATTTAATTACCTGGTAGCCGATGAAAGGATGCTGCCGCCGGAATCCCTCCGGTTCTTTTATATCGACAACAATTGGGTAGATGCACTGATGGACGGGGCTTTTAGCATAGGCAGGTCCACCACCGCATCTATGATTCTTGAAACACCCTATCTGACCACGTTACGCGCCAATGCGCGTAATACAGCCACGCTGTTCAGGAAAAAAAAGAAATCCTTAAAGGGATATGTAAACAATACCGGCACCATTACCGGATTCCTGCTGCGTTCCGCCGTACTGAAAGGGTGGCCGGGCATGGAAATAACAGGCTACGACGATGCGGCCGGCACTTCCGAGATAGATAAACTCCGGATTGCCCGCCTGTCGGAAGAAGTACTGCTATGCATCTTCGACGGCGTGGTACAACGGGTATCTATCCATGAGCCACCGGAGGCACTGCATTCCGGCGTGGAAGGCGTGTATCCCGACTATGTGACCAGCTTGCGGGTGATACAGGGCGGCGGCGACCCCGGCTCCGGAATAGACGGGGCTACCGCAAAGATTACCACCCGCAGCAACCAGCAAACATTGCAGATCAGCAAAGCCGCGGATGCTATCAAAACGGTACTGAACGCTCCGCCGCTGAATGAAGGGATCACGGATTTCACCGCAGCACAATTTGCGCTGGAAATGATCAAGGGAGTTGTAAAAGTTGATTTTCTAAATACTAAAGACTGACGTATGCCTCAAACTAATAACGGATTGATCGTACCTGTGGATATCACCGCACTTTGCGTGGGTATAAAAGACCAGGAAGACGCCAATGGCACCAGTACCTTCGCGGGCGCCACTACCACGTTCATCAACCAGACAGGCATTTACGATGCATTCCTGGGTTCCAACGTGGTCCGCAAGCTGACAGATGCACCGCTGAATCAACTGAAGAAAGGCATCCACCTGCACTGGGCGCTCCCGGAAGCGCTGACCAGGGGTAATTACGACAGCACGTCCAGCCAGACCAACTTCGCCGTTACCCCCAACCGCTGGCTGCTGAGCCGCATCATCATCAACGCAGGCGTGCCCTCGCGAACTACGTGGATCATAGAAAGCGACGGCCTGTACGATGCCGGCGTTAATCCTCCCGACGCCGTAGTAACCCTGCCGGTAAAAACAGTCAGTGACAAGGAACAAAACTACCGCTACACCGGTATTTCCGCCGTGTTCACACCCGAATGGAAAGAACCGGCCGATGCCAATAAATTCAAAGACCTTACCGGGCAGGAACTGAGCGCCGTAGCCAATGGCGACACCTGCTTTGCAGCCTTCTATCCCAATTCCCGTAACATCTTCGGCTTTTACGACGATATGGATAAGATCGATGGCCCCGCAGATGTTATGTACCAGCTAACAGGCTGGTACAGCCAGCCGGCTAACGACCCCTTATATGGCGGCAAAACGAAGGAACAAATACAATCTTCCTATGGCTGGACCTTCAACGATAGCGACGCTACCCCGGGCTGGTCGTTTTACAGCGGCTTAACAGAAGCTATTACCTGGGATGTAAAAACCAGTTACATCGTAGACGGGCCCAACCAGGGACCTATCCCCGCCTCCGTAACCATCGGTAACAATCCGTCGGAAGCATTTTCCGCCTATTTCAAAAAAAGACTCCACCCGGATATCGACTTTTTTGAAGATCTGCTGAATGCCTTCCAGACAGGCATCCTGCCCACCTTCAAGAATCCGGAAGGCGGACAGCTGGCGTTATTGCAGGAGCTGCTGCACGGCAAACAGTTCAATCCCTCCGACGCCGGCAGCGTATACCTCATCGTTCAAAAGCCCGACGACGAAAACATCAACGACCCCGGCAACGACACTCCTGCCACCAACCTCCCGCTGCAAACAGGTAATTCCCTGAACCAGCTGAACCAATATCAGCAGCAGTACGATTACTATAAGGATTACGACGCCTATTTCAAGGGCCTGCTGTTTGCCAACTGGTACCGGTTGATGAAAGCCGATGATGACATCACAAAAAACGAGCTGGACGCACTGATCAGGGAGCAGATCGGATTTTATGACGACACCCTGCAACCTGCGCTCACCGGACTTAAAGACGATCTGGACAAGCAACTGAAACTGGTAGGTGACCAGCTGGCCGCACTGAACCAGGAACGAAGGATCAAACCGCAACTGGAATTAAAAGAAACGCCTGCCAGCAGGTACTGGCAGCCGAACGAACCGGTGCTTATGCTCACCGCGCCCGAATTTATCGGCGCAGCACGCTTTGGCCTCAGGGGGCTGGATGAAGCCGGATACCTTGTTTGCCGGATAAACAACCAGCTGCTGGATTCCATCGTTGTCAACAACGTCACCATTACCGCAGCACAGTTTAACAACATCAGCCTGCCCGGCCCGAATACATTGCCGCAACCAGACCTGTTCAATCAATTACTGGAAGAAAGTTGTTTACTGAATACCAACATCGTATCCGTACTATCCGGGATTGCCGTTGCCACTTTGCAGGATAGTTTGCAGGCAGCGCTGGATGGATTGCCCCAATCCACCTACACGCTTACCGGTATGTTGCCGGCAGCGAAAGCAGTCCACTGGTGGAATGGTAACCCCTGGAACCCCATTATGGTGATCTGGGAAGCCGACTTTTCTCCGCTGCAGCCCACGCAGAAAGGAGAAGCGCTGCAATCATACAGCAACAATTTCTTCTTCAACAACTACGACGTAGATCAAAACGCCGGCGGGTTTATCACTTATAAAGGTCCGGCTGATCCTACACAGATCATCGCAAACAACAAAGAAGGCTACAGCGGTTCGGCCATCCTTACCCTCAGCGCGGCCGACAGTTTTGCCAAACAACTGGCGGAATACCTGGAAGATCATACCGACAGTACCCTGCAAACGATCCTCGACGATCTGGGAACGGGCCAGTATGTTTCATTTTCCATCAACGGGTTCGGCAATTCGCTGCTCATGCAGGATCAGGATCTGCAGCTGAACATTAAAGTACCTGACAATAATCCATACGCTCCCCTTACCGAAAGCGTAAGCGATATCGTGGGAGATTCCTACAGCGTATCGCCGGAACCGAATGGATTTTTCAACCCCATCCGTGCCGGATATCTGAATACAAAACTCACCGCGGTGGATGTTTATGGTAACAAGCGGGAAATACAGATCATGGACCAATGTTACGCCTCCTCCATGATCAGCTGGTACAAAGACAAGCAGATCCCTGAAACTGCTTTCTTACCGCCACGGATCTCCCAGCCCTCGCGGCTGATATTCCGTTGGCTATCGGCCACTGATAGCATCGAAGCTCAGGAAATGACGCTGCACCCTGCTACCACGCCCATTTGCGGCTGGATAATGCCCAATCACCTCGATGCCAGCCTGTTCTTTTACGATCAGCAGGGACATGCCCTTGGCACCATGTACCTGGATGGCGACCATACCACCATACTTTGGCAGTCTGCCCCGGGCGACAATAAAACCATCAACCAATCTTTATCCGCTGTTTTTGCTTATCAGAATGCTGTTTTTGCGGCATTCGCCCAAAACCTCATGTCAGGCACGCCGGCATTCTTCCTCGATTTCTGGACGGCGGTAGACTCAATGCATAATTTCGTGAACCCCGCCAACTATGCCCAAAACAATGATCTGGCGGTGCTGATTGGCCGGCCGGTAGCAGTTACACAGGCCATGCTGCGGCTGGAAGCTGCGGGCGGGCCCGCACTCAATCAAAGCTGGTACGCACTGGAGCCGGAGGATAATAATTTCACCGGCGTACAGTTCCCCGTTATTCTGGGCGATCTCGACAAGATCGATGACGGGCTTATCGGATATTTCAAACAGGGCAAGGGCGGGTATGACTTCTCGTCATTCTATTCCGAAGCGGCAACAGGCACAAACGGCGTCGTAAAGCCCGCGGCTACCAACCTGATGGTAAACGTATCCCCTAAAGTAGACGCTCCCGATCCTGCCGATCTCATGCAGGATGCCGTGAAAGTATTGATGCTGGTAGATCCCCGGGCGGCCATTTATGCCACCTGCGGCATCCAGCCGGTGATGAACATTCAGATACCACCGGATGAATATACCGACATCATCAGTACCCTTGAGATGACCTTCCTCACCACGCCCGTACTGCAGGGCGCAACCGGGTTCAACCTGCCGCTCCCCGCAGAAGAAGGCTATCAATGGAGTTGGGTGGAAGAAACCCTGGTAGCCAATAAACCCGTATGGGCAACGGTACCGGATATCAACTTCACCACCAGTCAGGCAATTGCCGCATACACGCCACAGGCCATCCGGGAAGGATGGCTGCGGCTGAACCCGCAACTGCTCAGTTTTGTGATGCTGAACACGCTGGGGCAGCCCGCAGCAGTGCCCGGTAAGGATAACGACTTCACGCTAACGGTGAAAAACCGCAAGCCTACAGACCTTACCTGCAAACCCGGCCAGCTGTTACCCGAAGGCGATCCTAATACCGGAGCCGTGTTCTACATCCACTTTGGCAAACTGATCAGCGACGATAAAGTGCCTGATGTAGTGATAACCTGCGAGGGCTGGACGTTTAAGTGCATGAACAACCTGCAATACGGAAACTACTGGGCCTGCACACCCGTTGCTGAAATAACGCTGGTCCCGGGCGGGGAAATTCCTTTCAGCATTACTAAAGCATTTGTAGCTGCCAACAGCGGGCAGGTACAGATGTATGTAGACTATATGGATGTAACCGGCGTGAATAACGGTACCGATGCATCCTTCCTTTCCATCATCCAGTAAACAATATTTCAAAACAGTTTAACACACACACATGGAAACACTAGTAAGCAAATTGCCGCAGCTGTCTCATGAAATAGATACGTTACAAAACCCATTGCCACAGCTGTCTTACGAGATGGGAAACCCATCCGCCGCCAATACGATCTACATTACGACAGACCCGGCCGTAAATAAACTGACGCTGGATATTACCCTCAATACCGGCGTGGGTACATTTTCACCGGGCGTGCTCGTTCCCAAAAGTGATGCCCCTGCAGCCACAGGCTCCATCCTCTACCTGGACCTTTCCGCGCTGCAACTCACGCCCGCGGAGTTTGGCGCATTAACCTGTTCTGCAACAGACTGGCAATTTCAACTGTACCCGGATAATTATCAGATATGTATGACGCCCACGGAAGAAATTACGCTGGGCAGCGGTACAGGAGATATGATCCAGATTGAGATCAACGGGTTAACGATGAGCAATCCGCCCGCATCCCCCAATGCCAGTCTGAATGTCAGCAGCTTCAGGGTGCCCCCGGCCTCCAGCGGAAGGCTGCCCCAGGTGTCTTTCTTTAAAGTATTGCTGCAAAACGCGCCCGGCGGGTTCAAAGACCTGAATACCGCCATCGGCTGTGAACTCAATTCAGCCAGCGATATCTTTAACAGCATCGACGGGTACGACCCGGTGATGAACAGCATCACGTTCGTATTCAAGCCAGGGCCTACGCCAGCAGTGGTAAAAGCCGGGCCCAAAACGGTATTCACCGTATCATTCGTTTATGCCGCCGACTGGCCGGGATATGGTGCATTAACGACACCGGCATCTGCCGCAAAAATAAAAGTACGGCAGGGCCAGAACGCCAGCGATTGGGTGATCACCCAAAACGCCGACCAGCAAAACCCCTGCTGGCTGATGGTACCGCCGGATAACCAGCCCATCATCGGCACCGGCGCCAAATCAATTGTGCAGATAGACATAGACCAGATCGTGACCACTTTTGAGCCGGGGCCTACCCTCATGTTCGTGCAATACCAGGATGTACCCGGATACAACGACGGCTCCTACTACATCGTTCTGAACAAGATCCCGCATGTAGCGGTAGATGATATTACGGTATCCCCCAACCCGGCTATCGTGCAAAACGGTGTGGCAGAAGTGACAATTAGCTGGACGGCCAAAAATTTCAAATTGCTGACGCTGATGCCGTTCTATGAAGATGTGACGAAGGTAACATCCTATAAAGCCCAGCTCACGGAAAGCACCGATATCACACTCGTAGCCAATGGCGCCGGCGGACCCGGCAATACGGTGATGAAAACCGTAACGGCGAATGTGCTCCCGGAAATCAACTCCTTTGTAGCAACACCAACGGCGATCTATAAAAAAGACTTCCCCCATGATGTGAAATTCTACTGGGATGTGGATACCAACGAGCCCGTGTACCTTGTCAATGTCCGCGACAATACGAAAGAGCCGGTGGATAAATCAGGTACGATCTATAAATCAGTGAAAGCACCGGGGATGTGGTCTATCGTCCCGAAAAACACGGCTAAATTATACGAGCTGCAGCGAAGCGTACTGATACAGGCATTTGACCAGGAGCCCAGGAACGTGAACATCGATTTCATTCCCCAACAGGTGGTAGCCTCTCCGGATGCGCAATTCGTAGCCGCACTCAATCAGCCGGCCAACTGCGTGGAAATCCTAAATTCACTTACCTACGACCGCTATACCGACCCTATTCCTGTGAGTGGCAAGCCGGTAGACCTGCTGTTTTCCACTAATGGTAAATACCTGTTTTCGGCAGAAGATAATGGAACACTGACCGTGATTGGTGTAACATACAATGACAGCACCTCTTCTTACTCGTTCAGTATCGTTTGCACCGTACCGCTGGATAATACGCCCTCTCACATTGCCGTGGGGCCGGATGAAGACTATGTTTTCGTTACCTGCAACAACACAGCCGATTCTCAGGGGCACCTGATCGTTATCCAAAAGCTGAGCGATACCGTATTTGCCGTGAAGAACGATGTGCCCGTAGGGCTCAATGCAGGCGGACTGGCAACCGACCCCACCGGGGCATTGGTGTACATCGCTAATACTGATTCCAACAACGTATCTGTGGTGGGTTACAGTTCCCTGAACGACAGTTTCAATTTCATACGCAATATCGATAACCTCGATTCGCAGCCCGTGGATGTGGCGGTAGGCGACCCTACAGGGGATACGCTCCTCGTTGTATGTAAAGGGAGTAACAAACTCATTGCAGTGCATCACGACGACCGGGGCTCATCCCTGCGCCAGGAATTACCCCTTGGCAACACGCCGATGAGCATTGATACGGATACCAGCCGGGCCTATGCCTTTGTCACCAACAATGGCAGCAACACCGTTGCCCTGGTGAGCTGTGGCGCCGGGGTTTCCAATGTAAAAATCCTGGAAGCAGGTATACCCACGGTAAGTAACCCGGCAGGGATTTCATTGTCGCTCGACGATGCCATGGTATTTGCCGCGAGCAATACTGATAAATCGCTGACGGTGATTAATCTCACCAACTACCAGATGCAGAACGCCCCCGTATCTGTAGGTAAGCTGCCTACAGACATCGTGATCAGCAACGACAATAAATCTGTTGTAACCTGGCACAATGCGCTCATAACAATGGGGAATGGCAGCTATTCCAAAGGGCTGTACATCTACAATGTGGCAACCGGCGCAGTGGTCAGCAAACTGGATACCACCGATGTTATTGGCTGTGTATTTTCCCCGCAGGTACCGGTGAAAAAGATGTTCCTCATCGCCGGCAGCGACGATAATGTGGAAGTACTGGATGCTACCACGTTTGCCTCACAGCTGAAGATCCCCATCCCTACAGGGGCAGGTGGCGCAGTCCGGCAACCGCTGAATATCACCATGTCTGCCAGCGGCGATCATATGTTCCTCCTTGCAAAAGATGCCACAGGTCAACATACGCTGATAACGTACGCATGCGATATCAATTCTAACATTTATACGGTCATCTCCCAGAATGACCTGTTCGTATCTACCATAAAATCCAATACCATCCTGCTGGCCAATTCGCCGGATGCGTCGGCAGTTTTTGTACTGGATGCGTATGCCGGTAAGATTTATACGATCAACAGGGATGAAAGCGGTACATACCAGCCGGATACAAAGATATACACGATCAACAGCATCGCCAGATCCATGGTGGTATCGCCAGACAACGGAACGTTGTACATATTGGCGCAAACCAACCTGGTGACCAGTTTCACGTTGATAGACATTGCCAAACAGGAGATGAAGGAATACAAATACCCTTCTTCCTACAGTGCGCTGATCAACCTGCAACGGTTATGTATTTCTCCTGACGGCACCCGGCTGTTTATCACCGATGCCGATATTACCGGAGTAAGGGTGGTGAGCACCAGCTCTCTCCGTATCCTGCAAACGCTGACCTGGGAACGCGACATCCGCTACCCGGTAGGTATCACGATGTTGCCGGATGCTTCATCCATTTACTTAGCATGTTTAAACAGCAACAATATTGCGCAAGTATTTCAAATCAATTCCTAATTTCTTAAAACATTCCTATGGCATACCAAGGACTATTTATCAGGGACTACGTAGGTGAAACGCCCGATAATGCAAAAGGCCCCAGCTGGACGCAATCACCCGACATTTGTATTTCCGGAACTGTACCGCTGGCAGACCCGCAGTCGTTGCTGGACATGAACAATTACAACCAGGGCCTGCCCGACGGCGATAACCAGACGCCGTTGCAAACGAACTTCGTATACGCCCGCGGCATCAATACAGAATTAACGGCGATCACATCAACGATCTACCTGTATTATGTGGATACGAGCATTGTGTTATGGCCGCAGAACTGGATGATGGATACCATCATGCACACCGAAGGCACCAACGTGCCGATCAATGCTGCACAGGTGGTAGCGCAGGCACAGGGACTGGCAGCCACCATTGAACCATTTAAATGGAAACCTCCCAGAGATAATAACCATTACTGCCTCGTGGCGTGGGTAAAAAACGGGGATGACCAGCTGGAACCACCGGACCTTTACGGCATCGGCACAGTGAACGATATGGCAAACTTCATCCTCACGCATCCTAACGTGGGCTGGAAAAACACCACGGAAGTAGATGCCACGCAGCCTACCATCGAAAACTATGCAACCATATATGGTGCGGACCAGGGCGGATTGCTGAATATTGGCATTCAATGCCAGAACCTGCCCACAGATGGTTTTATCGAGTTCTCCGTTCCCGGGCCGGATGCAGCTAATACCATCATTTTCCCCAAGCAGCCGATCCTCACGCCCAACTATGCACCTACCGTACAGGTGCGCTGGCCGGACGATTTTGATTCCACCATCAATTTCAAATACTACAAGGGCGCAACAAATCCCCCGGATGGCGCCAATATCATTCCTATTGTTGGCACCATGGGAACCGGGTCCGATTTTATCGAGCATGTAAAGCAGGTAGCACCCCAGCACCTGGCGGATGTAAACTTCTATGCATCCCCAGCAGAAATCACGAGCAAGGGACAAGGCGTTCCCATCAAAAAACTCATGATCGTGGGCAGTGTGCCCTTCCAGCTTAAAAGTTAGTTCCGGGTCGCGCAAATGTAAAAACCCGCTCTATGAGCGGGTTTTTACATTTATACTGCAGGGCAAACCGGTAATGGGTTCCTTTTTCTGATCTTTCCGTGTCGTATCTTTGGGTCCCCTAAAAGGGTATAACAACTTTCAAATTCAAAATTATACATACCATGATTGACTTAAAGGGAAAGAAAGCCATCGTTACCGGAGGCGGAAGAGGATTAGGAAAGGCCGTAGCACTGGCGTTGGCCGCTGAAGGGGTGAATATTGCCATTACTGGCCGTAATGAAGACCGGCTGAAGGCTGCTGCGGAAGAAATCAAGAAGCTGGGCGTAGAGGCGGTATATGCAGTGTTTGATGCTGCCGATGAGAAAGCGACCAATGAGGGTATTAAAACACTGGCAGCCCAACTGGGCGGAGTGGATATACTGATCAACAATGCCGGTATCGGCGATTTCGGGACACTGGAAGAAATGTCTTCCGAAACCTGGAAAAAGGTGATAGACATCAACCTGTTCGGCGTGTACTATGCAGCCAAAGCAGTGTATCCTTTTATGAAAGAAAAGAATGAAGGGGATATTGTGAATGTGGCATCCACTGCAGGCCTCAAGGGAGCGGCCGGCATGTCGGCCTACGCTGCTTCCAAAGCGGCAGTTATTTCCCTTTCGCAATCTATGATGGCGGAGTGGCGTAAAAACAACATCCGTGTAATAACACTTACCCCCAGTACTATTGCTACAGATCTCACTGTAGGTACGCTTACAGACGGGAATCCGGAGAAAGTGCTGCAGCCCGAAGACTTTGCCCAATGGGTGACTGATATGCTGAAAATGAACCGGAGAGCGCTGATCGCCAACGGCTCCATTTTCTCTACCAATCCATAATACCATCCGGCTTATATAAAAAAGGGAATGCTGTTTCGTGAACGGCATTCCCTTTTTTTATAAAACACTTTATTTATACGACTTCTACCTGTCTGCGAGGAACAGCCGCCTTTTTCGCTGGTTTCTTCTGCTTTTTCTTCTTGCCCCACCAGATGATGAACCCGGTTACAGGCAATGTGGCCCCTATCAGGCTGGCGAAAAACGCCAGTATCTTACCGGGCAGTCCAAGTATGCTCCCTACGTGAATGTCATAATTCATCTTCCGCAGTTTGGTACCAAATTCCGCTTCGGCATAGCTGCCATCGTAAATGGTCCGCGGTTCTTTCAGCTCCTGCAGCGTATGCTGGTCGAAGGTGTAACGCTCCGAATTGTAGTATTGTCCTTTGCTGGGATAAGCTATCACCAGTATGCCGGACTTCGGCTTGGAGGTATCCGGGAAAGACATATAGAAGCCATTGGCATCCGGGTGCTTCCGCAGTACGGTCTGGAATGCGATATCGGCAGCCTGCTCCGGGGTGTAATGCTTCCCTGCCTGCAGGGAGTCCGATTTCTTTTCTACATACTCCGGCAGGGATTTACCGCCCGAAGTAGCCCAGTAAAGGCCCTTGCTCCACCACTGAATACCGTATACGATACCGGTGGCCCCTATGGCGAAGAGTAACAGCAATGCGTAAAAGCCCAATACATTGTGCAGGTCGTAGTTAACCCGTTTGATGGTGCCTTTCCATTTGATATTGAAACTCTGCTGGCGGGTGGATTTGTTCCATTTCTTTGGCCACCACATGACCATCCCGGTTATCAGGGTAATAAGAAATATGAGTATGCTGTAGTTAACGATGGGGCGGCCTATTGCTACCGGCATCCAGAGGAATCGGTGCCCGTTCAGTACCCAGCGGAAGAACCCTGTTTCGCCTTCTTTACGCACTTCTTTAGTCACCACCTGAGCAGTATAGGGGTTCAGCTTCATGCTGGAACCACCCCTGCGGCCGCCAACTCCGGCTTCCACTACCCTGCCTTGCCGGAAAGTGGCATAACTCACCCGCTTGCCCGGGAATTCAGTCTCCGCAACCTTCATGATCTGCGAGGGGAGGATCACTGCCTTTTCCTGCTTCGCCACGGCATGCTGTGGCTCCATCATATCGGTGATTTCCTCGTTAAATACCCAGATGCAGGCGGTAAGGCACACGATAACTACGATAATTCCCGTCACCAGTCCGAGCCAAAGGTGCAGCCAGGCCGAAATACGATAGAAGAGTGAGCGGTTGGACTTCTTCTTCTTTAACTGTTTAGCTGGAGTATTCATGGTCAGAAATAAAATAAACATGCTGTGAGTATACCCGGCGGCGCCTGTGTATGCAACATGATCCGGATGCAAAATTACTATTCACTATGCCTGGTGGCATGTCGGATCAGGAAAAAACAACAATCATACTGTCAAAAGGGGAAGCAGCCTGCAGAACGCAGTACAGATAAGGGTTTCAGGGAAAATTACCCTGTTTTGGAAGGAGCAGTTACGAGATGCGGAAAAATATTTGGGGAAGTGGCGGAATTCCGTAAAAAAGGGGCTGATCAGGACTTCATATTCCGCATGGCCCTTACGATACGGTCTGCCCGCCTGTCTGCCCGGGCATTGTTCAGGGAAACAACTGCCCAGATGGCGGCCGGTAACCACCCGATCAGGGTGATCTGCAGCACCAGGCAAAGTATGGCATGCAGGATCATGCCCCTGAGGAGGAAAGATAATGCGGGGAGGAGAATGGCGATCAGTATCATATGATATAAATAGAACTTAGCATCTGACTGATGACAAATTACGGCAAATTTGAGAAAACCGCTCCGTCAAGGCTGCTACTTTCCTAAAAAAGTGCGTTTTAACCACCGCTTGATACGTTTAGTACGTTTCATATACCTGGCCCACCTGGCATCGAGGTCATGCTCTACCCGCAGGTATACCGCATCCGCCCCCATTACAGGTACGGTGGAAGCCGGATGCTTCAGTGGCTCCGTAAGCTCTCCTATGGGCATTGCCGCAAACGGGTTTACGGTATCGAAGGTATGCGTGGCGCCTTCTCCGAATCCGATATTAGTGATAAGATTAACGTTGGGGGTAATTGTGAGTCCTTCAGTAAAGAAACCAAGGAAATTGAACTGATAATCCCAGGTATCGATTTCTCCTGCTTTGAGTTTTTTGAAGATATTGACATAGTCTTCAATGAAGAAACGATCGTCGTACACCCGGGCCATTACCTTTTCCACTTCATGCTCCTCAAAGCGGCTCATGGTACGGTCGTATCCCTTCCATACGCGTGCCCAGCTGGCCCATCCCCAGATGTTCGCATACCGGGAAAAGTAGTAATCGGCGTCCGTCCACCGCTGGCCTTTCAGCTTGTTGGTGCCGGTAATGGAAAATATGTTAAAATCGTTCCGGTAGCGTTCCAGCATCTGGTCGCAGAAAGAGAAGAAACTAATGGCGGGGAAACAGTCGTCTTCGAGGATTATACCTTCCGGCTCATTATCGAAGAACCAGGTGATGGCATCGGATACCGCGATTTTGCATCCTTTATTTACGTCACTGAAAAGGGTTTTCACTTCACAGTCCCAATCCACCTGCTGAACGATCTGCCGTACTTCAGTGCAGTTTACTTCATCGGCCGGCCGTGATGCACGGGGGCCGTCTGCCGCTATGTACAGCCGGGAAGGCTTTACTTCACGAATGCGTTCAAACACTTTACCGGTGGTATCCGGACGGTTGAACACGATAAATAACACCGGCGATTGTACCTTATAATTTTCCATAGTATTATAACTCACGGGCCTGGCGGAGACGGATTGCATTAAAAACCTTTCCCGTTCGTCAGATTTTACCCGGCTCCACGCTTTTAGCGTACCGGAAGAATTTCTTGATAACTTTCATCTCATGCGAACCACCTAAATCAATCGGCGAAAGGTAATACAGGGTATTCTTTTCATCAATCAGCACACGGTTCATCAGGCCCCATTTGGTAAAGATAATCCGGAAGGGCGACAGCAGCAACATACGCCAGCGGTTCTTTTTCTTGTTCCGCCGGTGTGCCCGTAATGCGAGATCATATAGTTCGATGGTAGGGGTAGCGTCGTTAATGCCAGCCAGCAGTCTTTCAAGATATTCCGGCATAAGGCGTTGGCGGGGAATGAAATGCTTGAGACTGAGGCGCTTTTCGAAGTAGAGGTCGTACCCGGCGATCATGAGCCTTTTGCAATACTCGAAATCGTCGCCCGTACTGAGCTTACTGCCATTTCTGCCGGCCAGCAGCGTAGGGTGTTCGTCGGGGTACATGGCCAGGAAAAGCTTTCTGCGGGTTACCATACCTGCTCCGAGGATAAAACTCCGGTTGTTTACGATACCCGATTCTTCTCCCGGCACGCCCAGGGCAAATTTATCGGCATGTTCGGGAAACCAGTCAGGATAAGCAGGCGCATCCGTTACCGGATAATTGCTGCCCCCGGCCGCGCCTACAGTGGGGTTTTCCCGGAGGGTTTTCCAGGCATAGTATACATAATCGGGATTAAGCCAGTTATCGTCGTCGCAAAACACAATACTATCGTAAGCAGCTTCTTTAACACCCTTATCGCGGGCATACATCTGTCCGGCGCGGAGTTCCTCCACAATCCTGAGCGGGATCCCTGCCGGGCCTTCCTTGTCCCAAATAGCACGTGCTACTGCGGCGGTATCGTCGGTGGAGTCATTGTCTACCAGCAGTACTTCGTACCTGAAATCTTCCGGAAATTGCTGACGGGCCAGGTGGCGGAGGGTTTCTCCTATCCGTTGCGAACTGTTGTAGCAGCAGATGATGACTGAAATCCCTACAGGAGAATGCTTGCTATTAGTTGTAAGAGACATATATAATTAAAAAAAGGAATAGTTTGACAGATTAGCGGAACCGGAGTATCCGGGTTACCCAGTTAACGAAGGCTGGTACCGGGCGTCCGGCAGCTATATAGATCCCCTCATGGAAACCGATATAACTGGCCAGTTCGAAAGTTTTAGAGGGGTGAAGCCCGAAGCCTGCAGCTGCCCATCTTTTAAATGATTTACGGTTAAACTTGGCCGGTGCCATAATGCGTGTATCCAGGATAGCTTCCCTTTCCGGGAAAACCTGCAGCAGGCTCATTTCATAGCAAACACTTGTACCATATGCCAGCCGCTTCAGGTAAGCTGCGTTGGCTTTCCTTGCGGGAATAAGGTGGCGGAGGCGTAAAACGGGCGATACACCGGCAGCATATCCGTTCCGAAGCCCTACCAGTACCATCTGGGTATCTTCCCCGCTCGTAAGCTTGCGCGCCGTACGCCCTTCAAGGGTTACACTGCCGGCCTCTGCCAGTTCCAGATAGCGCAGCAGAATATCGCGGCGGATACACATACCTGTTCCAAACGGGTAACAGTCCTGCCATTCCAGCTGATTATCGAACCGGGTGGTGCTTTCATGGCGTTCCTGGAAAGCCCTCGTGGCAAAAGATGTAAGTCGGGGATCAATTCCGTCTGTATACTCTACCGTAACATGCCCCGGCCCCCATGCACCCACTTGCGGGTATTGAGGCAAGAGCTTACTGTGAGCCTGCAGGTAATCGCTTTCCGGTTCATTGTCGTCATCGAAATACACAATGGTATCCCCCTTTGATGCCTTTATAGCAGTAATACGTGCCTGCACCACACCGGGAATGGTTTCACGGATAAGGCGGAGCCCTGGAATGCCCGGGGCAATGGTACGCAATGCCGCCTCATTAAGGGCCGGATTACTGTTGTTATCCACCACAATCGTTTCTGCGGTAAGCCCATTGTAGTTCAGCTTCGCTACTGCCCTGAGGCAGCGCCTGAATACTTCGCGGTCCGGGTTATATGTACAAATGACTATCGAATAGTCCACTTGCGCGGTCTGAATGGTTTCCAAATCTTATCTTATAGTTAGGTGTTAAAAATCAATACAAAAAATCTCTGCATTGGTATGTAACGGTCTATATATGCTAATTGTTACTTTTATAGCTGATATTATTAATAAAGTGGCAAAAGCTGTGCCTGAACTGCCGGCATACGCATTGCTATCAGTTCCTACATCGTTTTGCAAAACCTACTGCCATAGAAAGGCAGGATATCGTTACAATGGATTTACACGGCTGTTAAGGCGCATTATACACCGGATGATGTACACATCACAGCTACCGCTACTGACCTTCCGGGACACACCGGAGTGCTGGAAGTTCCAATGGTGTAATGCATAACAAAAGCCGCCTCAATAGTATTATTGGGGCGGCTTCACTGGAATATATGAACGAAGATGCCAGGTGCAATAGTGATTACCAACTACCCGGAAACCTTGCCCATTACGTAAAGCTGGGTCAGATCCGGTACATTATTGCCGCCTTCCTTCTCGAGGGTAATGGCAAAGGCGTCTGCCCGTAAAATGGGTTTAAGGAGACTTAGTCCTTCAGAGATATCAATAACACCGGCATCAACCGGTTTACCATCTACCAAGGCCCATAATTGGTATTGCCGGCCCTGAGGTGCTTCCGGTAAATTATTTGGGAAAAGGTATACTTCCCGGCTGTTACTGTTCCAGTAAACCGTGGCGCTAAATGTTTCCTTACCGGCCACACCACCCAAAGGAATTTTTTGCATACCCGGTGCAGCCACCGTGCGGACCTGAGCATACATACGATCCAGCGAATCACGGTTTTTATTTAAACCGGCCAGCAAAAGATCTTTCTCCTGTACCAGAGCGGTATAGTCGTTATGAATATTTTGATAACGCTGATACAGCAACACATTACCAATCAAGCTTACACAGAGCAATACTGCTGCAGCCACTCCTAACTTCCGCCAATTGGGGTTTACAATCGGGCGCAGCGGGGTATTTGCAGGTAGTGCTTTCAATCTCTGCTGTTCATCGGGTAAAGAATTAGATTGCTTCAGTCGCCCGGCAATCACGTCCCATACATCCTGCGTCAGCGGCACCGCATTCTCCATACAATTTGCTTCCAATGCTGCTTCCATTGAGAGAATTGACGCTTCCACTTCCGGATACTGTAGTCTATACCTTTCCACTTCCGCCCTTTCTTCAGGCGTAGCCAGATCCAGCACATAGCTTTCGATCACACCACTTCGTATGTATTCCTGTACGTTCACGCTATAAAAATAACAAAGTCACCATTTTCCTGAGCTGCGTTAATGCCGCGCGCAATCTCGTTTTCACTGTTCCCATCGGAATATTAACCTGTTTGGAAATTTCCTCGTGGGTATAACCCTGAAAGTAGGATAATTCCACCAATACCCTGTGTTCTTCCTTTAACTGATGGACAGATTTCCGCAACCCTATGTATTCAACCGCCATGCCCGGAACTACATGCTGCCCATCTACCACCGGGCCGTTCAAACGGGCATTCTTCCAATGTTTACTGCGAACTGCGTCAATTGCGCCAGACCGGGCCACACTATGCATCCAGGTAAACAGCCGGGCTTTTGAGGGATCGTACTGATCCATCATCCGCCAGATCTTGACAAAGCAATCCTGAAGCACGTCCCGGGCAGTTTCCGCCTCCGGCACAATACTCAATATTACACTGTACAGCGCCGAAGCGTAATTGTCATACAAAAACTTAAAGGCAGTTTCATCCCGCTGCTTCAGCAACTGTACCAGGTCTTCTTCAGAATATTTAGGTGTAATTTTCAAAGTCAGTCAAAATGATAGAACACCCATAATATACGGCTGAACATCGTTACCGGTTTTACAGCATTATAAAATGCCCCCTGCATTGCAGTGCAAGGGGCGTTTGTTTTACTCATTCACCCACAAGTTCCACTTTGCATCGAACTTGTTCCATTTGCCATCGGCTCCCTCCCATTTCCACTCAGGCACTTCTGTCCAGGATGTTCCATCCGTACTCCAGACAAGCTTCTTGTCGTGAATCTTCAGCCATTTGCCATCCTTATCTGTCCAGGCGCCGCCCTTATCCGCCATCCATTCTTTACCATCAGTACTATGCCACAGCCCGCCTTTTTTGTCGAGCTTATACCACAATGTTTTCCCTTCGTGCATGCCAGCCCATGTACCTGAAGCAGATTTTTTCCATTCGCGGAAAGCTGCTGTATTTACACCGGAAGCAGCAGGCGTGGAAGCTTCCATCGTTGTTGCCGTAAACACTGCAGCAGCGAATACAGCAATCATCATTACGTTTTTCATAATGTATTTGTATTAGTTGTTAAAACGGATTTGTGAGGGGCACTTACCGGTAATTCACCATGCTCCCTGTTAATCATCGATACAAATACGGGGGTAAAAAGAAAATAGTTTGGCTAACATTCTGGAAGCACAATTTCTGTCTACTCCAAGAATTATCTGTGCTTTTACGTACAAATCCCCCTGACCATGCTCTATATAGGTAACAGGACCACATTTTCGTTACTACCACTAAAATCAATTCAACCAATTAAAAGAAAGAATTATGTACACACGATTCTTATGCCTTTTACTCCTGATGGGAAGCTTATTCACTATCCCGGCAATGGGGCAGTCAGGCAAAGGGAAATACAGGCTTAAAGTGCTTTACGTAGGATATGACCCTTCCAGACCATTACCTGAAATAGGCAGGATGGCTCCGGGCGGTATGTCTAAAGAGGGATTTACCGCAGAGTACCCGGTAAGGATGCCGGCCTTTAAAGCCCTTTTAGGCGAGAACTTCACAGAGGTTACGGCTATGGACTGCCGGGACTGGAAACCGGATACTTCCGAACCTTTCGATGTCACCATCTTCGACTTCAAGCCCAACCCATTGCCGCAGCAGGATACCGCCCGGATCAAACAGCATCACAGGCCGGCTTTCCTGCCCAACAACTTCTCCAAACCCACCGTATTTATCGCGAACACTGCCCCTGAAATGGGTGAAGCCATTGGCTTAAAACTCGACTGGCTTTGCCTTTGCCTCGATGCGGACGCACACCACATTAACACAAAGCATCCCATCTTTAAAGGTCCCCTTAATAAAGTATCCCCTACCCTGAAAACCAAAGCCACGCCCGAAGGTATATTCCACTATACCACCGGCAAATCAGTCCCCAAACAAATCCCTATGTGGACCGTTCAGGAAGAAGGTTATTTAACCGATAAAGACGCCAGGATAGGCCTAGTGGCAAGAGGCAACCGGTTTGCTGAAGGTCCGGATGCAGAAGTGATCTCCAGCGGCGTATGCACGAAAGATGTACAGGCAGTAGCGCTGGGAAGGCATGGCAACTTCTTCCTCTGGGGATTTGGTTCCTCCCCGCTTAAAATGACGGAAGAAGCAAAGAAGGTATTTATCAATACCGTTGCCTACATGAAACAGTTCAACGGCAAAACACCCATCACCCGGAAGTACAACGACCGGATGGCCACTACCGATAATGTCAGGGAGATTATTGCAAATGCAACGAAGGAATCTTTTGAAGAATCAGTGGAGGAAATTAAAAAGTTTAATGAACACAACCGCAAAGAAAAAACCCGCATAGATGCCAAGGTGGCAGCCGGAGAAAAACTGACTTCACAGGAAGAAACGATGCTCCCCTACCTCGGCTATGTACAGGAATTGCCTACCTGGGAAAGCCACATGAAATCACTCACCGGAAAGTATTATGAAAAATTCGGTAATGATGCTGCCGCTTTCCAACAATATATGAACACTAATTTCGACTACATATACTGTGATCCGAAAGCGTTCTTCTCTTATGAAATTGATGAAGACGTTGCCACCATCGGCGTACCCAACCACAGCCTCAAACTACTGGATGCCTGCATTAGTATGCTCGAACGAAAAGTCAGGGAAGACATGGCATTGAGAGTGCTCAAACGCTATACCGGAGAAAACTTCACAGCTGCCGCCGAATGGAAATCCTGGCTGGCGAAGCACCGGAAAAAACTATTCTTCAGTGAAACCAATGGCTACCGGTTTGTAATTAATACATATAACTGATGAGAGGACTATTAATCATCTCCCTGCTATTCTCCTCTTTATCGTACGGACAAAGCAGGTTCGACAGTAAAATATTGAAGCAGGCCGCTGCATTGACATGCCCTGTACCCGATGAGGCCAGTCCGGTTACAGTGAATGCAACCCTGGTAGTTGAAGGAGACAGCCTGGCGGTAGTGGTAAAAACTGAAATACTCGCCGGATGGCATATCTATGCATTTGTCCCGGACAACTTACCCTATATCCAGCTGGAACCCATACTGGATACACCGACATCGCTATTACCGGCAGGGACCTGGAGTAAATCTACCCCATCGGCCTCCGCCAGTGATCCCGGGGTGTTAGTATATACATCCTCCGCAGTTTTTATTCAAAAGTTTGCGAGAAAGGATAAAACAGGTGGAAAAGTAAAAACCGGGCTGTACTTCCAGTGTTGCGATATTAAGCAATGTTTACCTCCGGATGAGCGGACATTTGAACTTACTTTCTAAATACCGGCCGGGAATTCTTCCAGTTACCCTGATACTCCCGGCCGTATTCTTTTGCGCCGTTATACCCACCGGCTATAATCTAAGAACTAATCACGGCATAATTATTCCCCCGTATTCTTCAACTGCATCAGCAACGAATAAGCTCCGGCAGTAACGATCTTCTTACCGGTCAGATCAGGTGATGTTACTACCGTAACCCCTTCGCCAGCCTGGCCCTTTTGAACGGGCAGCATCCGGAAAGTCCGTTCCCCTTCCTGCACAAACACATAATCCTTATTCTCAAAGCTCACAATTGCCTCACCGGGTAGCACCTTCTCCATACTATCGTTCAGCCTGATCTCCGCATTCATGTACATACCGGGTACCAGGCTTTTATCATAGTGTTCAAAATGACAATGCACTTCCGCACTACGGTTTTCGTTCAGGGAATGACTGATCAGTATGATTCTCGTATCGTACTGCTGGTCAGGACGCGCATTGGTGAATACCGTTGCCCGCTGGCCGATGGATAGTTTGCCAAGGTCTTTTTCGTAAACGGTAAGGTTCAGGTGAATGTCTTCCGGATTCACCAGGTCAAAAATCACATCAGATGGCGTTACATACTTCCCGATGTTCACATTCACTTTGTTAACATACCCGTTGATCGGGGAATAGATGTTTACTGTCCGGGATATGTTGTTCTCCGACAACCGGTCGGCATTAATTCCGATCAGCCCCAGTTTAGCGGCCAGTGCTTTGGTGGTGATGGCCACATTACGATACTCACTTTCCGCCTGCTGCAGCACTTTATCGCTGCTGGCTTTACTGCTGTTCAGTTCCTTTTGCCGTACAAACTCCTTTTCTGCATATGCCAGCTTATTCACAGCCATA
Organism: Chitinophaga deserti; assembly: GCF_003149455.1. Lineage (GTDB taxonomy): Bacteria > Bacteroidota > Bacteroidia > Chitinophagales > Chitinophagaceae > Chitinophaga > Chitinophaga deserti. Next base: position 123,589 of record NZ_QFFK01000008.1, on the reverse strand, counting down.
AGGTACTCCTGCTGCAACTGGATATACTGGGGATCCTCCATCACTGCCAGCAGCTGTCCCTTCCGGACGTGCGTACCCGGCATCATAGCGGTAGATTTGAGATATCCGCCCAGCGGAATACTTACAGATACGAGATTCTGCGGCGGCACATCTATCTGTCCGCTCAGTTTAAGTATACCGCCAATTTGCTTTTCACTGACCGTTCCCGTTGTAAGGCCGGTGTTTTTAAGTTGCTCCACCGTCAATGTCACTACATCTGATGGAGCATTCACCGGTGCTTCTGCTGTTGCGGCATCTTTATTCCCCCCGCAACCTGCTACAGATATACTTAATAAAATTGCTGCTGCGCTATGTAAAATGATATGATAATTCATGATTATTTAGCTAAGAGGTAATTGAGATGATTGATACTGTTGTTCAGGTTCTTTACAGCTTCGAGATAATCGAGCTGGGTATTGAGGGATTGCTGGTTGAGTACGGTCCATTCCAGGTAATTGATTTCCCCGCCTTCCAGCTGCCGGTTGAGGGTGCCAGTGATTTCAAGGGCATTCCTCAGGGTGCCGTCTTCAAAATCATGAACGATTTCTCCGTACTGGCTCACCTGTGCAAGTGCGGTCTGGTATTGTGCCAGTAATGCCTGTGTATTGTAAGCCGTCTCGTTTTCCACGATTCGCCGGAAAGTTTTAGCAGATTTGATCCTCGCCTTTTGTGAACCTGTGAAGACAGGAATAGCCACCCCTACCTGGAACGACTGAAAGCGGCTCCCCCGGTCATACCGCACTCCATCCCGGATACTGAGGTTATTATAACCCGCGCTGAGCTCCGGGAGGAGCTTCGACTTCTCCACCAATATTGCCGCCTCTGCAGCTTTCTCCTGCTGCCGCTGTAATCTCAGCAATGGATGCTCTGCCAGCAAAGCAGTATCAGGTAACGGGGCTTCCAATTTAAAAGAAGAGGATACCGGCAAGCGGGGCTCTGTTGTATTGAGCAACAGCATGAATTGCTGCTGCAGCATAGCCCGCTCCTGCCGGAGACTTTTCCGCATAATCCGGAGCTGCAGCAACTGGTTTTCCGCACTGGCTTTTTCGAGCACATTTGTTTCGCCCGCTTTTAAACGCAATGCAGCCACCCGCAGAAAGGCACTGTAGGCGGTATCCATCTTACCCAACAGGGTTTCCTTTTCCGAAACGAGCAGTAACTCGTAGAAGATCCCAGTGGTCAGCTTCCGGATCTCTGCCTCCTGCAATTCTGTTTCCAGCAGTGCTGCCTTCCACTCTTCGCCCAACTGGCGGCGCTGCCGGCTATACACCGCAGGCAGACTGAAGCTCTGCATTACAGACAGCCTGTCGTCTGCCAGCGGACTATTAAACTTCCCATATTCAGCACCTACGGTTGTCTTTGGAAGGTCCATACCGGTACGGATAAGTTCCTTTGCCCGCTCCGCCCGCAGCTTCCGGTTCTGCACCTGCAAATTATTGGTAACTGCAGCATCCAGCGCCTCTTCCACAGAAATGGGCTTTTGGCCAACAGCTGGTGCCGCAGCGAACAGCAGCAGGGCACCCAGTACCACTTTCTTAGGTTTCACAATGATCCCCTTTTCGAATGTGACATACAGAATGGGGAGTACGAATAACGTCAACAGGGTGGCAATCATGAGTCCACCGATAACCACGGTAGCCAGCGGACGCTGAACAGATGCTCCCGCACCATTACTCAATGCCATTGGCAGAAAGCCCAGTGAGGCCACAAAGGCCGTCATCAGCACCGGCCGTAAACGGGTAGCGGTGCCCTGCGTCACAATCTTTTTCATATCCGTTTCCCCGTTATTTTTAATCCTGTTGAATTCTGCCACCAGTACAATACCATTCAGCACTGCAATACCGAATAGTGCAATAAAGCCTACACCTGCGCTGATACTGAAGGGCATTCCCCTCATAGCCAGCAGGAAAATGCCGCCGATGGCCGACAGGGGGATGGCAGTATAAATTAGCAACCCGTATTTGATGGAATTAAAAGCGAAATACAACAGGAGGAATATCAGGATGAGTGAAACCGGCACTGCAATGGAAAGGCGTGCTTTGGCTTCATTGAGGTTCTCGAACGATCCGCCATAGCTGACGGAGTAACCCGCAGGCAGCTTCATACCTGCTTTCACTTTATGCTGCAGTTCTTCCACTATACTCTCCACATCCCGGCCACTGACGTTGAAGCCCACCAGTATCCGCCGCCTGGTATCTTCGCGCTGGATCTGGCTTGGACTGTCTGCCAGCTCTACCACAGCCACCTGGTACAGGGGTATCTGCGTTCCTGCCGGTGTAGGGATCAGCAGGTTCTGCACATCCCGGATGTCGGTACGCTGTTCGTTCTGCAGGCGCACCACCAGATCAAATCGCTTCTCCCCTTCAAATACGAGGCCTGTACTCTGGCCGGCAAATGCTGCGTTTACATTGCGGTTAATATCGGAGATGTTCAATCCGTATTGCGCAATAGCTGCACGGTTATACCTGATAACGATCTGTTGTGTACCGGTGATCTGCTCCACATACAACTCGGTGGTGCCCTCTACCGTTTTGGCAATGTTCCCCAGCTGTTTGGCGTATATGCCTAAAGTATCGAAATCCTCACCGAATATTTTACATACCACATCCTGCCGGGCGCCTGTCATCAGTTCGTTGAACCGCATCTGAACAGGGAACTGGAAGCTGGTGGTAACACCGGGCACCTCCGATGCTGCGGCGCTCATTTTATTGGACAGCTCATCGAACGACCGGGCGGATACCCATTGGGACTTAGGCTTCAGATTGATGATCATATCTCCCATATCCATGGGCAGGGGTTCCGTAGGTACTTCGCTGCTACCGATCTTGGTAACGATGTTCTTCACTTCCGGGAACCGGCTTTTGAGAATACCGGCCACTTTCTGCACATTATCGATGGTGGTGTTGAGGTTACTGCCGGGCAATACGCGCGTCTCCACAGCAAAATCACCTTCTTCGATGGATGGGATAAACTCCCCTCCCAGCCGCGTGAGCACGTACACCGATAAAACAAACAGGAGCACCACAATAGCAATAATGGATTTCGGTACGGCCAGTGCCCGGGTAAGCAGGGAGGTATACCTGCCTTCCACATGGTTCATCACCCGGTCAGACAGGTTTTGTTTCACTTTAACCTTCCGGCTCAGGAAAACGGCGCTCATCATGGGGATGTAGGTAAGTGACAATATAAAGGCTCCCAACAGGGCAAAAGCGACCGTTTGCGCCATGGGCTTAAACATCTTACCCTCGATACCCTGCAGGCTGAAAATGGGGAGATAAACGATCAAAATGATGATCTGCCCGAAAACCGCGCTGTTCATCATTTTGGAGGAAGCACTTTTCACTTCCTTATCCATATCCTGGCGGGATAGCATGGTAACGGCCGCAAACTTCTTATTATGGCTCAGCTGGTGCATCACCGCTTCCACGATGATAACCGCGCCATCCACGATCAGCCCGAAATCCAGCGCTCCTAAGCTCATGAGGTTTCCACTTACGCCAAACAGGTTCATCATGATTACAGCAAACAGCATGGATAGCGGGATGACAGAGGCTACCAGTAAACCCGCCCGCAGATTGCCCAGGAATATCACCAGTACAAATACGACGATCAGCGCCCCTTCCAGCAGGTTGGTTTCCACCGTCTGAATGGCATTAGACACCATGTCCGTCCGGTCCAGGAATGGTTCTATTACCACTCCTTCAGGCAATGTGGCCTGTATGTCGGCGATCTTCCGCTTAATATCTTCGATCACCACATTGCTGTTGGCCCCCTTCAGCATCATCACAATAGCCCCGGATACTTCGCCTTCGTTATTGTACGTGAGCGCACCGTAACGGGTGGCAGATCCTGTTATTACTTCTGCCACATCCCGGATGAGCAATGGGGCGCCACTTGCCGTATTCCGCACCACAATATTCTCAATATCCTCCCGGCTCCCGATCAGCCCCTCACTACGGATATACAAAACAGTAGACTGCTTCTCGATGTAAGCCCCTCCCGTATTCTCATTATTCGTTTCCAGCGCCCTGAAAACGTCCGTAATGGTGATGCCATGCGCCTGTAACTTACCGGGGTTCACGGCTACATGATATTGCTTCAGCTTACCGCCAAAACTGCTCACTTCTGCTACACCTTTAACCCCCAGCAGCTGGCGGCGCACGATCCAATCCTGAATGGTACGCAGTTCGGTAATATCATACTTGCCTTCATAACCTTTACGGGGCTTTACAACATACTGATAAATCTCACCCAGCCCTGTGGAAATGGGCCCCATTTCCGGCTTACCGATACCGTCGGGGATGGTTTCCTGGATAACGGCCAGTCTTTCCGACACCTGTTGCCGCGCCCAATAGATATCCACCCCATCGTCGAACACCAGGGTTACGAGCGACAAGCCAAACCGGCTGTAGCTCCTGATCTCCGAGATACCGGCAATGTTACTGCTGGCCTGCTCTACCGGGAATGTGACCAGGCGTTCTATATCGGTAGCACCGTAAGATGGTGCGATGGTGATGATTTGTACCTGGTTATTGGTAATATCCGGAACGGCATCTATAGGCAGTTTGAAAAGCTCGAAAATGCCATAGATGATTAATGCGATGGTAAACAACGCAACTACGAGTTTATTCCTTACGGAAAACCCGATAATTCGATTCAACATGAAGATTTGATTTGGTCAATCCAGAAAATAAGGTCAGGACAGACCACGGAATGGTCAGCCCTGGTTAGTCAGGAATGAACCGGATTTGGGAGGCTGCCAGATTTTACTGACGGTCGCGGAAGGAAAAAAATGAACGTTCCGGGAGAACAGTTCATTGGAAGCAATGGGGATTACCGGCTTCCGGAGTTCTACCGTACCGGTAGCGGGGATAACAGGACTGAACATCACATTCGAATCCACCCTTTTGAAGGGCAGCTGGTTATCCCGCTCCTCATCGTTATCCGTATGGGGCAGGTTATTGTAATGGTCAGTAAGATATTCGGTAAAGGTGATGAGGTGATTCAGCTCCCGGTGTTCATTAAAATGCTGTATCAGCACGGGGAGCTTGGCTAATTCGCGCAGCTCTGTGCTGGATATGAGATATACCGCAAATAATATGAGGGCTATGATTTTCTTCACCGGGGGCAAAGGTAGTCAATATCTCCGGTTTCCGTAAGACACATTACGGTTATTTAGTCTACCTTCACCGCAACAGGGATAATGCTGTCTCTGTAATCTTCCGCTCTTTGCACACATCATTCGACACCCTGATCAACAGTTTTGTTGAAAACAGGGTCGGCATCGCCGAGAACTTTTTAAGCCCACAACTGGCCGGCGACCTCAAAAACAACCTGATCCGGCTGTCAGGGAACCGGCAGATGCATGCTGCCGGCACCGGCAACAATGAATTGGTTTCGCACGACAAATCCGTTCGCAGCGATATTATCTACTGGCTGGACAGGAAACATAACGACATCCACGAGAATGCCTTTTTCTCTTTAATGGATGAATTTATCCTCCACCTGAACAATACCTGCTATACCGGCATCAATGGTTATGAATTCCATTATGCCCTTTACGAAACTGGCAGTTTCTACAAAAAACATATTGATCAGTTCCGCAACAATCCCAGCAGGCAGTTTTCCATGATCATTTACCTCAACCTCGACTGGGAAGCCGGAGACGGCGGGCAGCTCACCATCCACCACACCGGGCAGGCCTCCCAGGAAATAGATCCCACTGGCGGCAAAACGGTATTTTTCAAAAGCAGTGAGCTGGAACATGAGGTACTGGTGGCCAACAAGCCCCGGATGAGCATTACAGGCTGGCTGAAAAAGGATTAAACAGAATGCCCGCTGTAAATACAGCGGGCTCAGTTTTAGTCATCCAGTTTCTTCGCTGTTACTGAAGAAAGGATATTAGAACAGTGATTCAACATATAACAAATAGTATCATTTAACTGGCGGATCAGGTACCGCACTATAAAGTCAGTCGTTATCCCATATTACGCTTCCATTGGCCATGTTCTGTACAATACACTGGCCGCCTGAAGGAATGTTCACCTTTGGCCAATGGGTAAAAGTGGTATAATCTATTGGTCGTGCAGCCTTGCGGGCAGTTTCCGCGAATACCGATACCGATGCATTGTAAGCAGTGTTATTGCTAAGGCGCAGGGTGATGGAGTTTTTATCTTCTGCCAGCTTTTCGGCTTCGATATGATCAAACACAAAGTACTTCCCTTCACCCGGGCGGGCGTAAATGCCGGGCAGCTCCATGGCCATGAGGATGCCATTGGTCTCCGTCCATGAGTTGCGGGTATGTATAAAGTTGCCGATAGCCCCTTTCCCTTCGGCATCACTGGGCTGAATACGCTCCATGCTGCTGCCTATGCGGTAATTGGAAGTGATATGCCCCGGCATGTTTACCGCTTCGGTATGCGCATGCTGGATATCACGGATAAGTTCAGCATAGCGGGTATTACCTGTGGCACGGTATAGCCTGAACAGATGATCGGCCGATGAGGTGCAAACACCCGGTGCGGCATGCTTATTCTGGCTACTGGCCCATATAGCTCCGGCCATACGGCCTCCCAGTTTACCGATAGTACTGCCTGCCGGGAAAACCGGATCGTATGCTATTACCCAGCTGGCACAAAGAGCGGCCTGCACTTCCGCACGGGAAAGCCACTGCGCCTTACCCGAGTACCGATACAATGCCATGAGCGATTCCAGGAAACCAAAAGCAGTTTCAGAATCTGCATCCTGCGAAATATCGCCACAGGCACCTCCGTTAAAGCCACGCTGCTCTACATCACGGCGGTAATAAAATGCTGCAGCGGCCTCAGCCACAGCCAGCCATTCCTTCTTCCTGAAATAATCCGATGCCAGCGCAAGGCCTGCAGGAACTATAGCACCGGCGGAAGAATTGAATACCGACACTTCACCCGTTTCCGGAACTATGAACTGGCCAAACTCACCATGTTTTTTCCAGGTACTTACAAATGCCGATGCCAGCCTTTGCGCGGCAGCTTCCCATTGAGGACGGATGATTCCGCCATACCCCTGATCTTTCAGGAGCATGAGGTGCTTCATCATCCAGAACAGCACATCTCCGTTTTTACGCACCATGGCCTGCAGCGCAGGAAAATCGGGATGGGCCTTTTCAGTTCCCAGCACTCCGTTCTCCGAAATGAATCCGTAGAAGTACCCGCTCCTTCCCTGCATCCTGGCAGTGATAAAGTCCAGCTCTTCTGCCACGCGGCTACGCTCCAGTGAATCGTTAAGCACCAGCATGGGGAAGGTATTTATCATCCCGCTCACCCAGCCCAGCTGGAAATGCCGGCTATTTTCCGGGAGATAATATTTACCGGCTTTGGTTTCAGTGAAATTACCCCGGCAGATGTCTGTCCCCAGTTGGGCAATTGTACTCATGGGCACGAGGTTCCTCGGCTGATTGGCGCCGGTTGCAGACTTTCGGATGGCCATGAAATGCTGCAAATGCCCGGGTATGCCGGTTGTCTTTAGCGCATATACGTTAAAGCGCAGTACCACTTCACTGCCCGCCTGCCAGTCGGGTGCTTTGTCACCACTGGGGTGGAAATCCCCAAATCCTGTGGCACGCTTCCGCATGGATGGCGCCATGATGCGGAAGGTGGCACTGTCGCGATGCTTATTCTCTGTTATCGTTAACCCGCTATTACCCAGAACCGTTTGCTGCTCTGTGAGCACAAACCAGCTTTTACCTCCTGCAGGGGCGTAAAAGCTCATCCCGGGAGATGCCGTATTAGTGGTTTGCAGTTCGAGGAAAGATGTATCCACGCCGGGCAACGAAAGCCGCGGGTTATTGGAAATGGTTACGGGCACTGCAGGGTTGAAATACATATCCGCCGGATACTGCGGATTATACCCATACCCGATGGCACGATACCGGTTTCCGTTGTACACGATCCCCGGCACCAATACATAGTTATCCGTACTCCATTCTCCAAAGCGGAAATCTACCGCCACTGCGGTGGCACTTGCATGCCCTTTCACCAGCTTACACGTCAGTGCTACCGCTTTACCTCCATCAGGCGTGTCAGCAGTCTTCCAGTCTAATTTCCAGCGGTTTTCACCATCTGCCAGTTCATTACCCTGAAATACCAGTGTCCGCCTGCATTCCGTGCCTTCGTACTGCATCAGGCTGACCTGCAGCCCGCCATGCAGCGGGCGCAGGATTTCGGGAAGAACAGCCTGCTGTGCACAGGCGCTGCCTGTCCATCCCATCATCAGCCATACACTCAAACCTCTCCATTTGCTTAACATATCAACCAAATACTTTTTGTTTACTTAATCCTGAGCTGTTGCCTGTTTTCCAATACAACACTCACTACTTCCAGTTTTACTTTACCGGATGGCGCTCCCAACGATGCAATCCCTATTGCAGGATTACTGCTTTCCCAGTCGATGGGGTCTATGTCTGCGATCTTCCGTAGTATTTTCCTGCTTCTGTCTGCCACATACATTGCACCATCATGGTACAGTACATATTCACCTCCGGCCAACCGTACTTCAACAGGCAGGATGCGCCCTCCGGGCATACGGATCTTTAAACCATCGGCCCAAACTCCCTTTTCAGCATGAACCCTCACCCACCATTCCATCATGGCCGCTGTGCCTGGCTTCTGCAGGAAAATAGCATGAAACTCATTCTGATAAGCCACATCCTGCAGCCGGTTTTCCCGGAGGGTAGACAGTATGTAAGCCCCGGAAGCAGTCTTTTCGAGGTGGAACTTCTTCGACATGTCCTTCAGTTGCTCTTTAATCTCCTTCGTAAATACTCCGGTAGCACGCGCATCTTCCCAAAGTCGGAATGCTGCGAAAGCAGCATCTTTCGTACCGCTGCGTTCCACTGCACCCTGACTGAGACCTAACATATAGGTTGCATCCCAGCCAATGGATTTAGCCTGCAGGTTTTCTATATCGTAAATGCTCCAGTCGGGCGAGTAATTGATGATACCAAAAGTAGCGGGGAAGTAGTTGCTCTCGAAAACATACCGCATATCCTTCCCTTCTATACCCCATTTGTTACCTACCGGGTCGAACATATGGTTACCACCACCTACGTTGCAAACGCTCATATAATGCCAGTTCCCTTCGAATACGCAGGAACCCATCACTCGAAGGTACTCTCCTCCGGTTTTGGCATACGAATCAAACAGCTGCCGGAAGAAGCGTTTAAAGGAGTATTGTCCGTGCCCCTGGTACATACAGCTTTCCAGTCCGTCGAAGTCGATGTAATCCATCCCTCCTTCGGTGAGCCAGCGGCCATAAAAATCTGCGTATAGTTCCTGTAACCGCATGTCGGGTGCAAAACCACGGTAGCAGTTGGGTTGCAGTTTCACGATCTCCGTTCCGGAAGCATAAGTACCCCGGACGGAACCATACAGGCCACGCTTCACATTTACAAGGGTATACGGTCGGGTAGTGGTAATACTTTCATATTCTATCAGCTCCTTCCCTATCTTCAATACATTGGTATGATTGCCTTCCCATCCGCCAAACTCGTTCAGGTACACGGTATCTTCCAGCACGATCACGGTATCAGATGCAGATAATGCCGCTGCCAGCCGGGTGCGTTGCATGATAGCCAGACTGTCACTTGGTACAGGCGCTACGTGACTATTATTTCCCGGCTGCATAAACTCACACAGGGTATGCAATCCGTAACGGATACCCTGAGTCTTCAGTTCCTGTCCATATACAGGCAGGGTTTTCTCCCGGCCTCCGGTAAAGCGGACGCGGTTATGGCCCCATTTGTTTTCAAAATTGGGATAATATTCCCCCCAGCCTTCGTCCTGCACATTCTTCAGACCAAGGCGGTGCATGTATGCAGCCAGACTGTCGTGCGGCCCATGCCAGGCCACATCGGTACGGAAGGATGCGGGGTTTTTGATCCATTTGCCGTTGATCTCCGGATGTGGCAGTCCTTCATTCAGTACAATCCGCTCTATCGTCTGCAAACCCAGTGTATCCGGACAGGCATATAAAGCAATGGCAGATCCTTCAAACCCCGCGTCTGTAGGAACCACCAGCTGATAGCGGGCAGAATTATAGCCGCCGTCGAGATTATCGGGCAGCACCGGAAAGCGGATCATCTGTTCCTTACGGCGGTTACGCGAATGCATGGTGATGGAAGATCCGAAATCAGGCTCCAGCACAGCGCCGTTGCCATAATTCATCCTGAAGTATTCTTCGGGCTGTGAGTAAAAGGCAACATCATTTCGGCCATCGCCCCCGATCTTGAACTTCTGGCCCTCCTTCAAATGAGGGGGAAGCGGATACTTAACGGGGTCAGGGGAATGAATGTAGTAGTAAGTAACGCCAAAGTCGCCATCTGTAGGCGGACCGCTGGTCGTGTTATCAGTAAGTCCAAGCATCCCGATGGCAAAGGAATCATCCCGCACTACGGATATGATTTCGCCAATGGTTTTTGAGATATTGGTTTTGTAGGGTCCCCAGATGATGTTATCCACCTCCGGTGCGTTTTCCAGCGAAAGTAGCTCCAGCTGCACATACTGCGGAAGGAGCTTAATGCCGATATTCGCCACGGCGCCACCGGCATACCGCAGGCGGATGTTTCCGGAAGAATATACCGCCGAGACCGGCAGCATCTGCTGTTTATGGGCTACCAGGGTTAGCAACGCGGATGGCAGCCCTTTCGGAACATATTCATTACCGTTTTTTTTGTCTTTGATGGATACAAAGTACCCTTTCGCGTTTACTGTAAACGTGGCGTGATCTGTTGAATATTTTTTCTGCTGTCCGTAAGCACGGGCACCAACGGTACATACCGTTAGCGCCGCGCCCAGCCAGCAGGACTTTACAAATTTCATCTTATGTAGCATAGCCATACTTTCTGTTGAAATGAAATATATCTGATCTTTGAATTGTTACTGCGAGTGATTGAAAGGTCCGGCCCTCATCCCGCTTTTACCGTAGCATCCAGTCCGTTACGCAGAACCCTGTATCCAGCGCTTTGATTTTGATTGATTCTTACATGGAATTGTATAGGTGGAAAAATGACCAACAGCTCCTTTCGGCTGATGAGAAACCCCGTACCTGTTAGCAACTACCTAAAAGTCCAACATTACGCTTCCCTCCACCACCCTAAATTTGACTATTAACTATGCTTTTTTTGCACTCATGTAAAATCAACCGTATCAACCGCCACCAATTGCGGAAACATGCTGCAATTCAGTATATTTGGGTACATTTATTCCATACGAACAGTGATTTTTTCCAGGACAGGATCAACGTTATAGCTGCATATGCAATACATATATGAGAATTTCACATTCCCGCCGGACCAGTCTTTCACCGTCCGCTCGGATATATTAGAGATAAAGAAATACGCCACACTGAGGTCGCATGTCAATTTCGAAATAGCCTTATTAGAAAATTGCAGTGGTAAAAGATTTATCGGGGATCATATAGAAGACTTTTCGGGCACGGAGCTGGTGCTGTTGGGCAGCTATTTACCACATTGCTGGCAATATTATACCACGGTGGATCCAATGCTCACACCACAGGCAACTGTTATCCACTTCTTCCCCGACTTCCTCGGGCAGCAGTTACTGGAAAAGCCGGAAGCCCGGCAGATCAATGAACTTTTCGAACGCGCGGCGAAAGGGGTCTCCTTTTCCGGACAAACCATCCAGTCTGCAAAACTTATCATGCAGCAAATGCTTTTCTCGTCTGGCATGGCACGCGTAGCACTCATGCTCAGCCTGCTGGACACACTGGCCAATGCAGAAAACGCAAAGGTATTATCATCACCCTATTATAATGCAGTAAGCACATCCGGCGAAGCACAGAAAATCAATAAGGTATTCGATTATATATTCCAGAATTTCAGGGAAGAGATATCACTGAAAGCAGTGGCAGACATACTCCCCATGTCTACCGCGGGCTTCTGCCGTTATTTTAAGGCACGTACCAACCGTACGCTCATTGATTTTGTGAAGGAAGTACGTATTGGCCATGCAGCCAAGCTGCTGCTGGAGAAGAAGCACAATGTTACAGAGGCGTGTTATATGAGCGGGTATAACAATCTTTCGAACTTCAACAAACACTTCAAGGAAGTAAAGGGTCTTTCACCCAGGGATTTCATGCGGCAGTATGATGCACCTGCCAATCCGTAATTACTTATTACTGAATTCATAAAACGAAGCTGCTTCCGTCCATGTTTGGCCGGGTAATGTACCTGCCACGCCTTCCTGATAGGCAGCCATAAGGCGGTTCCATTCTGCACAGCGGGGATTACTGGCCTCGGCAGCTTTACCCATTGCATCCAGGTCGGCCCCTTCCGGAACAGTGATCACCATTACCATCGTATGCTGGCTGCGAAACATGCGGATCTTTTTATATCCTGCTTTCCGGAATCCCTCTTCCACTTCGGGCCATACGGCTTCATGGTACCGCAGATACGCCTGCAAAGAGTCGCCCCCTGCTTTTATGTTCACCACAAATACTTTTTCTACCAGCTTTTCAGGCTGATTACAGGCAGCAAACATCCCCGCAGCCAATAATATCGTCAATAAGAGCAAACGCATATAAAACGGGTTTAAATCAGGCAAAACAGATATAAATAGCGCACATCACAACCGCCAGCACTCCCCACCAGATCCAAACGCTGCGGGAAGTACGCCCCTCCCGGCGCCAGGTTTCTATCAGCGAAGGCAGTGCCTGTATTTCCGGGGGCTTGGTCAGCAACGTTACCACAACCAGCACTACAGCCATCGCTACAAACAGGTAAAAAGACAACAGCATGAAATGGGGCCAGAACTCTTTCGACGGGAAGTTCAGGATGTGACAGGCTCCTACGATCAGGCATACCAGTCCGCCCCCATACAACACCGCTTCCGCCGCCTGGCGGTTCACCCGTTTCCAGGATATACCACCCACAAATACAACCGACAAAGGCGGTGCAAGGATGGATACCATGCCCTGGCTTAGTTCGAAGAACCCTTTCCCTGAATGGGAAAACAGGTAAGCCACGCCTACTGCCAGCACGGCCGCCAATACGGTAACCCACTGCCCGGCCCGGCGCTTCGCCTTTTCATCCATATCCCGGAAGCGGGCCAGCACATCGAGTGTGAATACGGTACTGAAGGAATTAAGCCCGCTCGATACCGTGTCTATCAGGGCGGCAATGAGCGCGGCTATGCACAGGCCGAGGAAGCCATGCGGCATTACCTGGCTCACGAGGGTGATGTAAGCGTTATCGGGCTGGGCCATGTCTTTATACAGCACATAGCAGATGATACCTGGGAAGATGAAAATGAAGGGCATGAAGATCTTCAGCGCGGCAATAAATATGGCGCCGTATTGCCCTTCTTTCATATCTCTCCCTGCCAGCACCTTCTGCACGATCGTCTGATCCGTACACCAGTAATAAATCCCGACCACAGGGTATCCTAATACCATGGCCACCCAAGAGTATTCAGGGTCCGAAGCGGGTTTGAACAACTGCCAGTAATGCGCCGGCGCACCGTTCACCAGTGCCTGGATTCCACCCGCCTTTTTCAGCGCAAGGTATACGAGGATGATTGATGAGAGGATGATCACGCAGGACTGGAAGATGCCAGTCCGTACAACGGCCTTCAATCCGCCTACCGCAGTAAAGCTCGCTGCGATGAATGCAACAACACCAACGGCTCTCAACAACGAAATATCGAATATCTGGGAAATGATAAGGCCGCCGGCATACAGTGCGCACCCCAGCCATACGATGAGGATGGAGATGAGACTGTAAATAACGAGGAAATTATAGGATGGTTTGCCGAACCTGGCGAGCAGGAACTGCGGCATGGTATATACTTTGGTGGAAATATAATGTGGAAGGAAGAACATGGACAGGAGGAAGATGAAGAACCATGCCATCCATTCGAAGTTACTGCCCACCATGCCCTGTGTGAACCCTATGCTGGCGAAGCCCACGAGCATGGAAGGCCCTGCGTTGGCGCTAAAGAGAGAGAAACCTATCTGCCACCAGGAAAGCGAGCGCCCTCCGAGGAAGATGTCGCGGCCGGCCTCCCGGTTGCGGCTATTCAGATAAAAACCCACTGCCAGGAGTGCCACTACATAGAGCAGCAGGACAGTATAGTCAGATGCTTCCAGCGTTATATTCAAGTAGCTACATTTTTATGCATTACAAAATGACATTAGGCAGGTAAGCCGCCATCCCCTCTGCATCCCATTCCACTGAGCGGGTTACTTTTCCGGCGCGTTTCCAGTACGCCCAGTCTACCCGTACCGGGGCACCTGCTATATCAGGCAGCGCCCAGCCCCCCTTGTCCCATTCAGGACGTACGCTGAAATATTGTTCCAGGCCCGACATGATGGAATAAAGATGTTCCACACGGCAGCTTTCGGAAGCTGTAGCCATCAGGCCTGCAGTATAAAGAGAATAACCGCCAGAAGAGAAATCAGTTCCGTTCTGTGCTGCCAGGTCACGCACTTCAGCCCACTCACGTATCCCACCAATTTGTGTAGGCACCGGCTGGAAATGCTTCACTCCAAGGTGCAGTAAGGTAGGAAACATCCGCGATGTTCGCTCCGATTCTCCGAAAGCTACTTTTACCGGAGCTGCAGCGCAAAGGCGTTGTATCTGTTCCATTCCTGCAGAATGCACCGGCTCTTCAATCCAGGCAAGGTTCTGCGCAGCGGTAAGATCGAGGAAGCGCAGCGCCTGATCACAATCCCATACCTGATTCACATCTACTGCCAGTGCCACATCAGGCCCTATCAGCTCGCGCACGAACTTCACACGCGCTGCATCTTCTGCCGGACGGCCGCCAAAATCCTTACCGATTTTCATCTTATAGCAATCTACCCCTTTATCCAGAAAATAATTCACTTCTGTTTCCAACTGGGCATAAGTGTAATTCGTTCCGCCTCCGCTCCCGTATATTTTCACATGATCGCGCTCAGCACCGAGGAAGCGGTGCAAAGGTTTGCCTGCACGGCGGGCAGCAAGGTCGTGCAACGCAAAATCGATCTGCCCCAGCATCGCTGCTGCTGCTCCACGGAAGCCTTCATTACGGATAGACCAATACAGCTTGCTGTACAGATCATTATAAGGCATGCCTTTGGTATGTAAGAGGATGGGTAAGAAACAGGATTCGAGAATATTGGTATAACTGCTGAATACCGGCGCTTCGCCCACGTTGCCATTTTCATCTTCCAGAGATATAACGGCGAGGCCGAAAGTCAGGAATGGGCCCATGGTAGCATCCTGGAAGGGTGTTACAGCCTGAACAGGCTCCAATACGTTTACACGTACACGGACGATATGGAAGGTTTGGTCGTTAATTGCTTTCATTGTGATGAGATATCCTTGCTGTAATCCAGAATTTTCCGGTAAAGCGGTGCAGGCAGCACTCCGGCAGCAAAATCGCGGAGGGTACTGTGCAGCTGCTGCGGGTTAGACGGACCGATAACGATATTGAAATTACCCGGAACGGTAAAGAGAAAACGATGCGCCAGGGCTCGTAGTTCGAGGCCGTCTGCTTCCGCTAAGGCCATGAGCCTTCCGGCAGCAGCCATATCTGATGCAGGCAGCCATTCAGGAGGCTGCTTCATGAAACTGGTATAGGCGCTACCCAGTACACCCATATTCAGCGGACTGGCAGCAAAATACCTTACACCGGCTGAAGTACATTTGGGAAGTGAGGTATTGAGAGCTGAGGTATTACAGGCATTCAGCCGGTTATATTCCATCAGCACGCTGAATGTACCATCCTGTAACCAGGGCCATGCCCACTCAGGCGGGTTACCACCAATACCGATGGCGCGGGCATAGCCCTTCTCTTTCAGCTCTGCCATCACCTTTACTACCTGTCCGAAATCATTTTGCGGTATCTGAGCTGGATCATGGAGAAAAAGTACATCCAGTTCCCCGAGGCCCAAAGTGGAGAGAGAGTAGTTTACACTACGGAACATGGCATCACGGCTATAGTCGTACCGGCCATCGTAAGCAGTGAGGCCGTTCAGGCGGCCGGCTTTGGAGCTGACGCTTGGCATCGGCCCTTTCCACTGCCTCAGGGCTTCTCCTACATACGTTTCCGCATGGGCATAAGCCGGGGCAGTATCAATCGCATTTATGCCAGCTTCCAACGCCATCAGCACTGTTTCTACCGACGCTTCCGGGGCTACCGGCCCCCAGATGCCACCGATGCCCGCCGTGCCTAATATGAGCCGCTCCACATTCATACCGGGAATTATTTTCTTTTAATACCGTTTATCAGTCTGCTCAAATGTAACACCCCTTACCACTCCTCTGCCAGATGCATTTTGACCAATTTACATGTTTTTTTGACCCGGGGCAGCGCACACAAACAAAAACGGCTGCAAATCAATGATTCACAGCCGTTTCCCCGGCATATCCTGCTAACATGCCGGTTTTTATATCCACTTACATCACAACGCAATTTTGATACAGCAGCGCTATCTGCGCTTCCTGTACAGTAGCAGCGCCGCCGCAAAAATCAGCAGCGTGCCGGGGATCATCCCAAAGAAGATGATCCGCATGGTGAGGATGCCTTTATCGTCACTATCGATCACATCTTTTGATCTGATAGCGCCCGTATTCACGGGGAAGTCGCCATAGGTAAACCAGCGGAATATCTCTGTAATAAGCGGCTGGTTCCAGATGTAGGGCTTGCGCCTCCCCAGCTCTCCTGAACTCATAAAATCAGCATCACCCGTAACAATGATCCGCTGCATTTTACCTTCCACTTTTCTCTCCGCCGCCAGTGCCAGCGCTTCGTTATTCTTTGCCGCCAGCAGGGGAACGGTATGGAACCCTTTCGACTGTCCGTACCGCAGGCTTACCGTACCTACCATGGATACCACGCCGTTATTGGCTTTATATCCGCCAAGGCGGGGAGCAATGCTGCCTGCACTGTCGGTAAAGCGGGCGAGGATGAAATCGGGCGCGTAATCGCGGCTCTCTTCCAGTACCGGTGCATCACCAGGCTGTACATCCAGCTGCTGCAGCAAAGGCTTCAGTATTTCCTGCGATCCCGGATCGGTGATCACAAAAAGGTTTCTGCCGCTGGCGATGTATTGCTCCAGCTTCTGCTGCACTTCCGCGGGAAAAGCAGTTTTAGGATCAGCAATCACCAGCACGTTGGTAGTGGCAGGCACATCTCCCTGTGTAAGATTCACGGTATCAACTTCAAAGCCCTGGTTGATGAGGGCTCCCCTGTTAGTGAGTTCGTTCACGAACATCCTGAACTCCGCATCGCCTGCTTTGGTAATGCTACGCTCCCCGTTTCCACGGAGGAAAGTGATCACCGGGATGGCTGAAGGCGTAATGAGGCGCTTCAGGGCTGCGGTAAACTCCTGTTCGGATGGATAAATACGAAGATCGTTATAGTAACGGAGGAAAGTACGCTTATCGCCATACTCCAGCACACGAACCAGCCGGTTCTCTTCCGGACCGAGATCGATAGTCTTCTTCACCTCTTCCGGCTTCAGCACTTTACGGTAGTCGAGATCCTGGATATCGGCTACTTTTTTAGCAATGGCGGCATCACTTTCGCCGGGGTAGTTTTTGTATAAGCCTTCGTTATTGGAGAAATCGTAGTAGTACACGTACTTCATTTCCATATCAGGCATGAAGCGGCGATAAGGTGTGAGGATGCGTTCATCTTCACTCTTCTTCTCCGGCGCACCGAGATAGTAATTACCATCGAGGATATTCACGTAGGTAGTCACTTTCAATGGTGCATCCATCGTTTTGATCAGCTCCCGGCTTTGTGGCCCGAGGGTATGCGTTTTGGTAGCCGTCATATCCACATAGCCCGTGAATGCGGGCAGTGCGCTAACATAACCGATGAGGAAACATGCGCCTACAAGCCCCAGATAACGTGCTGTACGCTTCCAGGTGGAGCGTGCCTCCCGCTGATCCTGCAGCCGCATACCGGTAATGGCAAGGAAGAAGCCGATCACAATGAAGAAGTACACCAGGTCCTGCGTACTGATCAGCCCGAAGATAAACTGTTCCGTTCTGCCTGCTATAGACATGAAGTAAGTGATATGCCTTACGGTATCATTACCCTGAAACAGCCCGCCAACAAAGTTAAGTCCTGCCAGCACGGCCAGCGTACTGATGGCCGCAACCACCTGGTAAGTGGTGAGGGAAGACATGAACAGGCCGATAGCCGAATAAGCGCATATCAGCAGATACAGGCCCAATGCGCCGGAAATCAATATCGACCAGTCGATATCCGTAATGAAGAACGACCCGGCCACACCATAGAGGCAGATGATCACCAGCAGTAAAGCGCCGTACCCCATCATAGCCATGTATTTGCCCAGCACAATATCTCTCACTTTGATGGGAGATGATAATAACAGCTTGATGGACCCGCTGTGCAGTTCACGGCTGATGAGGCCCATGGTGAGCAGGGGAATATAGAAGTAAAGCGTGTTTTTCACACCGGGATAAAACCCTTCCTGCAAGCCCGCATATACCATGGCGGTTACTTCGTTGAAGTGGTTCCCCATCCGCTGTGCCCTGCCTATCATCTGGATGTAATGCAGGAAATTCACCCCTATCTGAATGGGGAATACGATCAATATCAGCCATGCCACCGGCGAGTTAAACAGGAGGCTCAGCTCCTGCCGGGCTATTCTGAAGATTACTTTCATGGTTTTACGGCGGGTTTTGGTGTTTTGTTAGATAACTGGGCGAAGATGGCATCGAGAGAGCTCTTCTCCAATGTGATTTCCTTCAGGCGCCATTTGCGCTGCACGCTGGTTTCCACGATACTTTCAGCGATATCTGCAGCGGGCTCGAATCTTACGCGAATCGTTTTCTCCGACAGGAAATCCACTTCCTTAATACCCGGAATCGCTCGCAGCTCTTCTGCTGCAGGCGGGTTTTCCATCGTAGCCACAAGGCTGTCGGGTTCAATGTAATTATTGAAAGAATCCATGGTATCCTTAAACACAATCTTCCCTCCTTCGATCATGATGATATCTTCACAGGTGGCCTGTATTTCTGAAAGGATGTGGGAAGAGAAGATCACAGCACGGTCGGAAGCGATTTCCTTGATGAGCTGTCTTACTTCGAGGATCTGGTTGGGATCGAGACCATTGGTGGGCTCATCCAGTACCACCAGCTGCGGCCTGTGGATGATGGCCTGTGCAATACCTACCCTTTGACGGTAGCCGCCGGAAAGGTTGCCGATAAGCCTTTTACTGAAATGGGCTACGCCGCATCTTTCCTTTACCACATCTACCGCCGCTTTGATCTTCTTCTTTTCGATGAGGCGGAGGTGGGCGCAGAAGGTGAGGTATTCATCTACGGTTTGTTCGAGATAAAGGGGAGCGTTCTGCGGAAGGAAGCCGATTCTTTTTTTGGCTTCTTCCGGCTGCTCCCGCATATCGATGCCTTCGATGAGTACGCGGCCCTGCGTCTGGCTCAATACCCCGCAGAGGATGTTCATGGTGGTAGACTTACCCGCCCCGTTGGAGCCGAGCAGGCCTACGATGCCGTTCCGGTTAATTTCAAAGCTGACATCCTGCACCGCCCAGTCTTTACTGTAACGGTGCGACAGCCCTTCAATTTGTACGATATTATCTTGCATGTGCGATTTTATTAAGCAACAGGAGAACAATGGCGCCGGAAACTACCGGCGCCACACATGGTATCTGGCTGGTTTATTCTTATTGTGGGTTCAGCGGCCAGTCCGGATTAAACACAGTGGCGTTGGGCCACAGCTGACGCAGGTACTGGTTGCTGCCGGGGAGCAATTCATACGTTTTACCTTCAGCCGTATGGGTAATGGTTTTCCGGAAGCGGGATTCTTTGTTGAGGCGCTTCAGGTCAATAACGCGCATACCGGTGAATGCCAGCTCCCTCCTTCTTTCTTCCAGTACAAAGCGCAGTACACGCTCTGCATCATTTCCGAAATCGGCAGGGGTAAAGGCCACGTAAGCAGCCGGTACAATCCTGTTGAAGCGCAGCTTATTGACATCGGCCAGTGCATCATCCAGCTTGCCTTCGCGGGCAAGGCACTCTGCACGTACGAGGTACATTTCCGGTACGTTGAGGTAGTTGCTATAGAAATCACCACGGAGGAAAAGCTTCACCTGGTAGCGGTTCATGTAGTTGAAAGGCGGTGCAGGCGGCCATCCGTTGGCGTAGTAGAGCGTCCAGCGTTTATCGTTGTCCGAAAAAAGGGCGGTCAGCTCAGGAGATGCGCACACATCCATGCCCAGTCCGAAAGGACGCAGGAAGTGGCGGGCCACAATGGTTTCAGGATGCAGCTGTCCGTCGGGGATATTGGTCCAGCCTAACGGGGCCCCGGGTACATTGGGAAACGGACCGGGGATGATCACGTTATATGTATTCATATCCTTCAGCGTTCCCTGCAGCCCAATGGCCAGATCGGCATTTTTACGGGCATTTGCATAATCACCCATGAACAGGTAAGTACGCGCCAGCAGGGCATAGCCCCCGGCTTTGGAAGCCCTGAACTTCGTAAGCTTGTTCTTCAGAGGGAGGTCTGCAATGGCAGCATTTGCATCATTAAGGATCTGCTCATATACTTCCTTCACCGTGTTCCTTACGAACTTGGCATTGATGTCTGCTATCAGGGCGATGGGAATACCGTGCTGGGTAGCGGCCGTAGCGGCATCATAGTGATGAGCATAAACGTTCACCAGCTGCAGGTGCTCCATTGCACGGTGGAGCAATGCCTCGGCACGAACACTTTTTTTGTTGGCCTCGGTACCTTCCGTGGAGCCAAGGATATTATTGATAACGGTATTGTAATAGAAGATGCGCCTGTAGCCTTCGCTCCAGAGGAAGTCGTTGGCGCCCTGCTCAAAAGGGGAAGGGTTGAAAGTATACATTCTGCGGCCCCATACCTGCTGCTTGCTGAACAGGTTACCGGGCTCCCCTTCGGGAAGGAAGGCGTCGTCAGACATCAGGTCCCAGAACTGGTCGCCATAATTCACAGTGCTGCCGGAATTGAGCATATTCTCATAATCGCTCATGGTAACCGGGATGAACTTATCCTTCGGTTTGATATCCAGGAATTTGTCGCAGCCGGTGAGTGCTACTATGCTGATGATATATAGATGTAATTTCTTCATGAATCCTCGTTTTAGAAAGTGATATCCAAGCCAACAATGTACTGGGGCATCATGGGAAGCCTCATATTGGCGTAAGTGCCTGCAATTTCATACGTTTCAGGATCTATCCCCACATCGTTCCTTACCCAGCGGAAAGGATTTGTCACCTGCGCGGTCAGTCTTACCGACGACAGCTTTTTAATGCGGGTGAGCATGGGTGCGAAATTGTACGAAAGGGCGATGTCTCTAACTTTCACATAATCTGCCTTCAGCACATTCCTGTCTGAAGCAAACCAGATGAGGGTGTAATAGGTACCGCCATTTCCTTTCAGATCGGGTGCGGGCAGCATTCCGGGCACTTTCTCATCTCCCGGTTTACGCCAGAAATTCATCACCCGCTTATCCTGGTTCCTGTTAAGATTGCCGGAAGTATGCGGAGGAACTACATCCCTGATCACATGCCCGCCGCTGCCGATAATCATTACGCTGAGTACAAATTCTTTGTAAGTAAACCTGTTTGTAAGCCCGGAAGTCCATTTGGGCCGAAGGGTTCCGCTGTATACAAGGGCATTGATATCTGTCATATTCGCTACAATAGCGCCGGAAGCGTCGTAGTTCTTCACTGCTTTCCCTTCTGCATCATATACCAGCACCGATCCGTTAGTAGCATCGAGCCCTGCATAGCGGAAGTTAAACATCGCATCCATCGGGTAACCGATGCGGTGAACACCATAACCCTGTGTAAGTCCGTAGTAAGACTCGTCCAGCGTATTGATGTCGGTCATCTTGTTTTTATTATGACTGAAGGTGAGCGTAGTGTTCCAGGTAAAGTTCTTCTGTACGATGTTGCGGGTGTTCAGCATTATCTCCACCCCTCTGTTGTTCAGCTTTCCATAATTAATGAGGGCACGGGGGAAGGCGTTGGTGGGATCAATGGAGCGCTCTCCCATGAGATCGCTGGTTTTGCGGAAGTAGTAATCCACCGAACCGGTAATACGGCTTTTCAGCACGGCAAAGTCGATACCGAAGTTGGTGGTAGCCGTTTGCTCCCAGCGTAATTCCTTATTGGGAGGATATATGATATCGGTAGCAGTGGCATTCGCTTCTGCGAGGAAGTAGCTCCTTGCCTGCAGATACGGCCCTACCCTTCTGGCCACGATACCACCCAGCCCGTAGGTAGTGCGGATGTTCAGGGTATTTAACCAGCTCACATCTTTCATGAAATCTTCCTCCGTCAGTCTCCAGCTGGCGCCAACGGACCACAGGGGCAGGTAACGGTAACGGCGGTCGGTTCCAAACAGGTTAGAGTTATCTACCCTTGCACTGGCCGTGAGGTTGTACCTGCCGTTGTAGGTGTAACCCGCGTTAGCGTAAGTGGATATATAGCGGTCTTCCTCATAATTGAAGTTATTACCGTCGTTAAAGCTGCGTGCGAAAGTGCTGGTGAGCGATTCGGTGCCTTTCAGATTACCGAGTGCAATCTCATTTACCGGGAGGAAGGTGAGGTTATTATCATTGTAGCCCATTTTAAACACGTTGGTACGGGAAACTGAGATAGCACGCTGTTCCATACCGGCCAGGGCCGTCAGCTGATGCTTTGTACCAAAACGCCGGTCGAAGTTCAGTTGCCCCCGTGCGGTGTAGGATTTGTTGGTTGATCTTACTTCAAACAACTGCCCCCCGTCCGGTACATTTTTCACCAGTTCACCATTGATGAGCTGGGCGGCATCGTTGATCATATTCTTTGCGTAGTAGGATTCTGCGTTGTAATAGTTTTTATCGTAAGATGATCCGCGTTCTGTCTGATACTTCAGATCCAGCGTAAGGCCGGGGATGATCTTTACGGTAAAGCCGCCCTGCATGCGGAAGTAGTTGGAATTGAACTTTAACTCCGCCTTGTTCATTTCGTCGAGCGGATTAAATGTTTCATCATGCAGACCCAGGGCTATCAGCCTGTTTATCTCATAGTCAGACTTCAGTTTTGTGAAAGGAGCGGAACTGCCATCGGGGTTGCGGAGTATTTCGTAAGGCATGTTACGGTAGAAGGATAACGGGCCTTCACGGAGCCTTTCAACAGCAGTGATATTCGTTTGCATGCCCACCTCAGCATCCAGCCATTTGAATACTTTCACTTTATCTTTCAGCCCCACATTCACTTCATCACTATTGGTACGGAATCCATGATCGTTACTGCCGGTGTAATTCATCATCAGGTTATACTGATGTACATCATTTCCTCCGCTAACGGATAAGCTGTGGCGGTGCATCAAACTGTTACGCATAAACAGATCTTCCAGCTGGCCCTGCCCGTCTGATTTGCGTAGTCTTTCCAGCGTTTCATCCAGCTGTGCTTTAGTGATGAGGCCCTGCTCGTGGTTATACAGTGCTTCGCGCGCTTTGGGCTGTCCTGCACGGCGGATGGCATCGTTATAGGTAGGATGCCAGATATTGAACATTTCCTGTTCCAGGTCCACCATTTCACGGGAACTGAGCAGGTTCATTTTACCAGCGTCAGGCTTAGGGCTGAAATATGCGGTGCTGCTGTAATGAATCGTGAGCTTCCTGCTGCTGCCGTGGCGGGTGGTGATGGAGATCACACCATTGGCAGCACGGGTACCATAGATCGAGGAAGCAGCGGCATCTTTCAACACCGTTACGTTCACCACATCGGCAGGATTGATGTAATTGAGATCGCCCTCAAACGGGAAGCCGTCCACTACTATCAGCGGGCTTTGCGTAGCGTAGAGGGTAGAAAGGCCGCGGAGATATACAGCTCCGTTCTGCATGAAGAGCCCCGGCACAGTACCTTCCAGCCTTGCCATCAGGCTCGTTTCCAGCCGGGCATTGATAGTTTCCTCCGTTACCACGCCAAACGATCCCGTGGCGCGCTCCAGGGGGATATTCTGATAACCGGTGTTGGCAGTTACCTCCAGCCCTGTGAGGGTTTCGGAAATTACCGACAGTACAATATTGCCTACGTTACCCGATTGCAGCATGGCTGCGGTAACGGTAATTTCTTTGGTTCTGTATCCTATAAAACTGATGCGGAGCTTACTGCCGGCGGCCACTGAAAGGGTAAACACCCCTTCCATATCCGTAACGGCCGGGCGATTGCCACCCACTACCCCTACGGTAGCGCCGATGAGAGGGATGCCCGTACTGTCGGTAACCCGGCCCTTAACAGGTGATTCCTGCACAGGTGTGAGCGTGCCATCGGCAGCGCGGAGCTGTTTACCCTGCAGCAATATGGTATTGTCAGCGATTTTGTAGGTAAAGAGCTGATCTTTCATGATCAGGTCGAGGAAGCTGGTAAGCGGCATGTTCTGTACGGATGCCGAAACCGGGCCTGCATTTTGCAGCAGCTCAGATTTGCCCCATACCACATAACCGGTTTGCTGCTTAATAGTGGCAAATATCTTTTTCATCGGAACGTTTCTGCCCGAAAACGTGATCGATTGCGAAAACGTACTGGCAGAAACGTGTAAACAAATGGCGAGAAGGAGAAGACTTGTAATTTTCATGATCCGGAGCATTTTGGTTGGGAGCCGGCACGGCGAGTCCCAACAGCTCCAGTAAGCAGTTTTTTGCATAGATTTGCAACGTTTGGTTGTTAAAAATGGAGGTCTCTAAACCCGTTTTGATCAGCCGGCATATTTACCCGGAAGTGTTTGCCGCACTTCCGGTTTTTTTTGTCCGGCCTTTGAGCGCTATTTTAGTTGATAAGTATTACGCATGTCTGATGTTACTTTGATTGATATAGGGATAAATAAAAATTACTAAGGCATTACAACCAGCTTCCTTCCAGCTTCCAGCCTGAAATGCACGTCGGCACTTTCCAGTCCGGCCAGTACATCAGACAGTTTGAGCGACCGGCTCATTTCCCCGAAGAACTGCATCTCCGGCACATTCCCTTCATACACCACTTCGAGGTCGTACCACCGCTCCAGCTGGCGCATCATTTCCCGGAGGCCTACCCCTTCAAAATTAAACAGTCCGTTTTTCCATGCGATGGCTTTATCCACGTTTGCGTTGCGCATCACTTCCATTCTTACCGTTCCGGCCTGCACCTGGTCGCCCGGCTGCAGCACTACTCCTCCATCTGTATTACCGGGAAGGGATACCCTTACCGCCCCTTCCACCAGCGTGGCATAGCTGTTATTTTCATTGGCATAGGCATTTACGTTAAACGCAGTACCCAGTACATTGATATCGATTTTCCCCGGCACTTTTACGCTGAAAGGCTGCAGGGCGTTCTTCGCCACTTCGAAATAAGCTTCCCCGGTAAACTCCACTACCCTTTCCTTCCCTTTGAAAGCCACCGGGAAGCGGAGGGAGCTGGCGGCGTTGAGCCATACCCTGGTGCCATCGGGGAGCCGTACCTTAAACTGGCGGCCCCGGGCAGTGGTGATGGTATTATACTTCACTTCCTCTGAGCCGTCATCTTCCGGCGTGTACTGGAGGGCGTTACTATCCAGCGAAACTGCAGTACCGTTCTGGCGGGTGATAATGCCATTGCCGGCACTGTCCAGCACCATTTGCGAGCCATCGGCCAGTGTAAGTACGGCCCCGTTTCTTCCCGGATTCACATCCAGCGGGGAACCTGTATGGGCTATGGGGGCCTGCTGCGGCTTGCGGTAATGGTTGAAGAACCAGGCGCCCGTGGCAAACAGCAGGATGGCCGCGGCCGCCCAGCCCCAGCGGTGCAGGTAATGTACGCGAACGGCGGGTACAGGCACGGGATCATCCCGCAGCTTGTCTGCCTCCAGTATCTGGCCGGCCACTTCCATCCAATGGGCATGGTCGTAGGCAGGCTGCGGTTGCGGGCGGTTTGCTTCCAGCCAGCTTTCCACGGCATCGATGGTAGCGCCGGGCACGTCTCCGTCTACCATGGCAGCCAGTTCATCCAACTCTTCGTCAGAAGCCGTATGCGCAGCCAGGCGCTCCAGTAAATATGATAATCGGGTGTTTTGTTCCATTCAATACAGGCGTAAACGATGATGTTTGTATCCCCCCTATCTATACCAGACAATCGGGGGAAACATTAGTACCGAAAAAAAGCAAAGTTTTTTCCGGGGAATGGGGAAAATCAAAGGAGGATTTCTAATAATACGATGAGGAACAATGGATATCCCCCCTTCTGCAGGGAGCCCCGGATGTTTTTCAGCGCCATCACGAGGAGGTTCTTAACGGTACTCACGGCCAGGTCCATATGTTCAGCGATTTCACTGATGGAAAGGCCCTGTTCCCGGCTGAGGCGGTAGATCTGCCGTTGTTTTTCAGGAAGTTGCTGAACGGCATCGTTGACAAGACCGAGTAATTGCCGGAATTCTACCATTTCGGCAACGGGCAGTGCCTGTCCGGCGCTGTCTTTTTCATAGCTGACTGCATCGAATACTTTATCACGGATAGCCTGACGGCGCACGTAGTTTACCGACTGAAAGAAGCAGATCTTCTTTATCCATGCGGCAGGCTGGGTAACTTCGGCCAGCTGATCCCTGGCTACCCATACTTTCAGGAAGGTATCCTGCACCAGATCGTCGGCCACCGCCATAGAGCCGGTGATGCGGGCAGCCATTGCGAGCAGTGCCGGGGCAAAGATGCCGAACAGTTCTCTGAATGCAGCTTCATCGCCGGCAGCAACCTGTGCATACAGGGCAGGTGTGTCAGTATAATGGCCTTCGTTCAATAAAGCGTGATTGATAATGAATATGTTGCGCTAAAGACTGGAGAAAAAACCTACAGGATGAAAAGGCGTTTACCGGTAAACCGGCAGCGAATTTCGCCAAATTAAACCGGATATGCAATGGCTTCCGGGGGCAAAAGAGGGTGAACGGTAACTGAACAGCAGGGATACCGGTATGCTGCTGTAAGTATACCGTATGTATATAAAACCCGTCCTTTATCAATACAGTATTAGGTTTAAGGGCTATTTATATACATTATATATACATTAACCCTTCTTTAAATGAGCTTTAACCCCGGAGTAAGGGCGGGATAACGGGGCTATAGGTTAGTTGATTTCTAATGCCATACGGCTTAAAGCGACCCGCTTTGAATATTTTCAATATTAATTAACTTTAAAAACATTTCATCTAAACATTTCTTATTTCATTAGATTTTCAGCAACAAAACAAATACTTTACCTAAATTGCATTCAGTTTCAAAGGAACAATATTGTGGGATGATGAAACTGGCAGACATGCCCTCTTGTCTCGGGGGTGGAGGAAACGGGATAAACTGTTGCATAATTAACTAACCATTTAATTCTTTGTGCTACAGCTAACTGCTCCGTGCAGGTTCGACTCCTGCTCCTACAGCAAAAGCCCGGAAAGTGATTTTCCGGGCTTTTTTATGCCCTTCCCACTTCAGCAAAAGTTGAATTTCCGGCCAGCGCCCAGTTAAACACCCGTTGCCACCCATAAATTAACGACAAGAAAACACCTTCATACTAGGGATACCCAAAAAAGTTCCCCATCTTACTATCCGGAAAAAATGCCCTTACACTACCATGAAACTAATTTTCTCCACCCTCCTCCTTGCCACTGTAACCTTCGCCGCAAACGCGCAAACTTCCCGGGCAGACAGTATCCTCTACCGGATGCACAAACAGCCCGATCATATACTGGTGGCAGCACACCGCGCCGCTCATGAACATTATCCCGAAAATTCCATTGCCTCCATCCGCGAAGCCATACGCCTCGGTACAGATATCGCAGAGCTGGACGTGCAACGCACTAAAGACGGCGTGTTCGTGCTCATGCACGATCGTACCATTACCAGGACCACCGGCAAGCCGGGCAGCGTGGCCGACTATACACTGGCACAATTGAGAAGATTCCCGCTCCTGCACAACGGACAACCCACAAATGAGCGCATCCCTACTTTCCGGGAAGCATTAAAAGCTGCAAAAGGTAAAATACTGGTGGATGTGGATTTTAAAGCAGACGGGGTAGCTGCCGCCAAATATGCCTGTGTGGAGATCCGTAAATCAGGTATGACGAAGTATGTACTGTTTTTCCTGTACGATCATGAAGAAGCGCCTGCGCTGATGGCCTTCGATAAAGATATTCCTGTGATGCCGCGCGTACGTGATGCCGCAGCTACACAGCAAACGCTGAAATACGGTAAGTTCCCCGCCCTTCACCTCGATGAAACATTTTATAACGACCGGCTGGCCGACAGTGTGCGCGCCACAGGTGCGCGTGTTTGGATGAATACCCTCGGCGAATTTGATAAAGAAGAAAAAGTGCAGGCAGACAGCGGGTTCGATCATTTCTTCCGCAGCTTCCCGCGTACCGGCATCGTACAGACGGATCTGCCGGGCCAGCTGCTGAATTACCTGCGCAGGAAAGGAATGCGGCCCTGATCATCTTTCCAGCAAACCGGCACCCAGGGCAGCCCGCATCACCTGGAAAATACCCAGCTCGCAGGCTTGTTCAGAGCTGAACATACTGCTGACGCCTACCGTTTTGCCATTAGCAGCGGTGAGTACAAAATAAAAACACCCCTCATCGGAAACCCGCTGCCGGTACCGTTTGCGGTCCTGTGCATTCAGCCGCACGGCATCCACGCCATTCTTGCAGCTGCCCCGTGCAGTATACCATTCACTGATTAAAACCACATCTCCCTCATCGGCGTGAAGGGTAAAAAGAAATCCCCCGCTTATGGCTCCAGACATTACAAATGTGCCCATAAGTATTAGTTGTTTTGACAGATTTAGTAAATACAATCCCCATCCCGCAGCAGGGCTGCCGGTCATAACAGGGTAAATAAATAAGCGACTAGAAATTTTACGCGGAGCTGCGTTTTGAATGTTACTGCTTTACTTAAAAGTGCATTACGCTTTGCTCAATACAAATTTACATTTGGCAAATGACAAAAGTCTTGATCGAAATCAAGACTCCAATTTTTTTCAAACTTTTTTAGTGAATTCCACATATTACTTTGTGTAATCCACAAACTGATATGTATTTACTGATAAAATACCTGATCAAAATCCAGCCCTTCATTCTTTTTCAGCTCTGCAAGCTTGCGGCTGATGGTTTCTTCAGCTATTCCCAGGAACTTTGCTATGCGCGCCTGGCTTACCACCTCAAACAGGGCCGGCTTCATCATTTTTAACCAAGCGCATTGTTCCAGCGGGGGCAGGTGACTCACATACTGTTGCCTTGCCAGTTCCTTGTAATAATGCTCTGTCAGCTTCAGGCGTACCTCCATAAAGGCAAGGCAGCGGTCCGTTATGTCATCCAGTACGGTTTTTGGCAGGCATATACAGGTGGTATCCTCTAAAGCATAGATCTTTTCCGCGCCAGGCTTCTGATCAAAGAAACTGATGATGGAAATGAAAACATCATGCTGCAGCATAAACCAACTGATGCGCTCATCTATACCGACTTTGAACTGAGATACGGCCACACCATTTAAAATAAACGATACATTCCGGCAGATCTCGCGGTAATCAAGGATTGTTTCACCTTTTTTGTACTCGCGGATAATACAGTTTTCAGTAATCTCCGCCTTCGTTTCTTCAGGGATGGGTACGCCAAAATTGCCAAGCACGGCAAATAGCAAATCGAACGGGGATCCAGTTGTTTCTGACATGGGCTAAAGGGTTTCAATAAAATTCACGAATTAAGATTGTAATGGATAACTTGGGGAAGGGATGCGCGAATGTAGTGAATATTTTCACTTTAACAATGAAAATGCTGTAGTATGGCGGATTTCACAAGGTTGTTTGTATTTTACCTTACATAAAAAAAGCCCCTGCACTATTGATCCGTGCAGGGGCTTTTCGCTTATGATGATTTGAATTATTCCTTCACTTCCAGCTTATCGCTAAATCCGTCCATCTTATTCCCGGAGATCTTTACTTTCCGGCAGTTTTCCAGTACAATATTGGGACGTGGCTGCCGCGCAGGAAACAGCTTTGTTTGCTCAATACGGTTACCGGTGAATGTGAGCCCGTCGGTACTGCGGGCAAACATAACAGGGTAATCGTACTGGGCGAAGCGGTTATCGGTGATGCGGATATTCCGGTGTACATAATACCCCGGCGCCGCCTGCTTCACTTCCGGCTCAATAGCAATGGCAGCGTTATTTCCGCCGCCATTATGCCCGCATTCTATGAACTCATTCTGCCGGATGGTTACATCTTCTACCGGACCGGATTCATACCAGCCATTGGCATCGTTGGCAATGAGAATGGCATGCATCCCTGTCCTGTAAAACACATTACGCTCAATAAGCACCTTGCGGCGGGTGCTTACCAGCAGTCCACGGGTATTGGTGCCTTCGAAGCGGCAGTTACGTACTGTGAGCGCAGGTGTCCAGGTTGTATTCTCCACTGCATCACCCGTTTTGAGCACCGCGGGCAGTGGAGCAGTAAATTCTACCTCCATCTCCCGTTCGGAAATCAGTTTAGCAGATTTTACCACGGGGAATGCGTATATCCTGAGCGATGCGGCATCCAGCAGGGCGGTACTGTCTCCGGCGAAGAATGCCTGCATTCCATACGTCTGATGGTGCATGAACCGCAGGCGGATCTTTTTATCAGAGAGCTTTTCCTGTACCTGCAGGTGTGTGCCATGTATATTCAGCGGATCATCCTGCGCGCCATTAAAGCGGCAGTTCTCCACAAGAATCTGTCCACGGCAGCCGGAGAAGTGCATGCAGTCTGCAAATGCCGCAATGGTACGCCCGGTACCTTCGCGGGGCATCACCACTACATTATCGTAATGGAGGTTTTCGGAGAACTGTGCCACGATGCCGAGGCCATGCATGTAATTCATCCGCACATCGTTCAGCTTTATGCCAGAAGAATGATGGATGAAAGCGCCTACATGATCCCGGATGGGATCGCGTACGGAGAATACATCGCCCGGGGCAAATTTCCTGTTCTTGAAATTGCCCGAAAAGCGGACTTCCCCGTGTGATAGTTCCCGGGCCTTACTGCGGTCGAACTGGCGCCAGTCGTCGTACCAGAATGTATGGGTAGCCGGCTGCATACGGAGGGCATGAAAGTTCCGGATACCATAACCTTCGCCGTACCATTGCAGGCGGTTGTTGGTTATCTCATAGGTGGAGGAGGAATTTACCTTCGCATCCACGGTGCTGTCGGTAGCCGCTACGATCGTCATCTCCGACATGCTGGGCCTTTCAAAATCTACCCGTATGCCGGATATAGATATGTTCTTGCAGCTGTCCAGCGCCCAGGTGATCATTTTACCATGATACATCAGCAGGGCGCCGTTACCGATCACCTGCAGGTTTTCCATGCCTTCGAACAGCAGGCCTATCTTCTTGAGCTTAGACGGGCATTCTGTTTCCGAGGAAGTGTTGCTGATGAAGTATTCCCTTACCGCCGCATGCTCCGGCCAAAGGTCGTACCGCCCCGGCTCCAGGAGCAGCACCGTAGCTTTTTGTTGCTTACAGGCCGCAATGGCCTTATTAAAGGCCGGCAGCGCATCTTCATAACTGCCTGCCTTCGCTCCGAAACCGGACACGCGTATCGTATCGCCGGGAGGTGCAGCAAACAATGAAGTGGCCAGTGCAAGCATTCCTGTACATAAAATGGAAGTTCGTATCATACAATAAGAGTAATGGATTAAAAAGCGCCCGTCCTGCAGACTGCGCAGCATGGAATTAATATATTGTACAAATTACACTTGTTCTTTCCGGGAAACAATACCTGGTGAATATACTAACAGCTTATAGAAAAAAACCATTATGAAACCGATTGCTGAAACGCTCCTCAGCAGGGCCATTTGGATTTCTACAGGCATCACATTACCTTGGATAAGTTTGTATGATAAGCAACGCAGTTTACTACCGCCGGGGGCATCAATGCTCTGCGGCCCATTCAATCCATGTACATGAAACAATTACTCCTCATCCTGTCATTGTCTCTTGCCATGCTGCAGGGATACAGCCAAAAGAAAATCAGAATCGCCTGCATCGGCAACAGCATTACCTATGGCGCCGGGATGGCCGACAGGGAACATAACAGCTACCCCGTTCAGCTGCAAAACACACTGGGCTCCGGCTATACCGTCATGAACTATGGCCGCAACGGGGCTACGTTACTGAAAGGAACCGACAACTCCTACCGGGAAACACCTGAATACGCCGCTGCTTTAGCTTTTCAGCCCGACATCGTGTTTATTAAACTCGGCACGAACGATAGTAAAGCCAAATACCGCTCCTTTTACCCCAACTTCGAACAGGATTATAAATCACTCATAGCATCGTTCCGGCAGCTGCCTTCCAAACCAAGGATCGTACTGGTATTACCGGTGGCATCTTTCTATACGGATACCACTTCCAATACCGCTATCCTGAACAAATCCATACTGGAAAATATTATTCCGAAAATCCGGCAGGTAGCGTATGAAGAAAAGCTGGAGCTGATCAACCTCCACCCTCTTTTCGCAGACAAGCCCGATCTGTTCCCGGACAAAATACATCCCTCATCCCTCGGGGCCACCATCATTGCAAAGCGCCTGTACGAAGCGGTAGTTGTCAAAACCGATACATCCTTCGATATCTTCTCCAAAATAAAAGAAACAAAAACCCAAAGCTCCTTCCATGGGTTCGACTGTGTTGATTTCAAATATGCCGGCCGCAACTGTAAGGTGGTAAAACCAAAGATCGTAGCAGCAGGGAGGCCCTGGGTTTGGCGGGCACGCTTCTGGGGCCACGAGCCGCAGGCAGATATCTCTTTACTGGAAAGAGGCTTCCATATCGTGTATTGTGATGTGGCAGAACTGTTTGGTAACAGTGAGGCCATTCGCATCTGGAACCAGTTCTACAGCCTGATGCAGCAATGCGGGCTTTCGCCTAAAGCCGCCCTCGAAGGCATGAGCCGCGGCGGAGTATACATTTACAACTGGGCGCTGGCCAATCCGGGTAAAGTAGCCTGCATCTATGCCGACGCTCCTGTGCTCGACCTGAAAAGCTGGCCTGGTAATAAAGGCAGCGGGCCCGGCAGTAAAGAGAACTGGGAGATCTTTAAAAAAGATTACCAGCTCACGGAAGAACAGGCTGCCGCCTTTGCAGGTTCCCCTTTGGATAATGCTGCCCGCATAGCCCGGCTGGGCTTTCCCATGCTGCATGTGGTGGGCGATGCCGATGAGGTGGTGCCTGTAAGTGAAAACACGGCTCCCTTCGAAGCTAAGGTGAAAGCTGCAGGGGGGAATATTACCGTCATACATAAACCTGGTATCAAACACCACCCACACAGTTTGCCGGACCCTACTCCTATCACCCAATTCATCCTCACCGCTACCGGTCAGAAAGTGAATTTTGCTGTGATACCCGCCCCTGCATCGGAGTACCGCTCCGGCGCCGGATGGACAGAAGGCAAGGGATGGTGGCAGCAGCATGCCAATATCGACAGCCTGATCATTGCCAATAAACCAGCCATCCTGTTCCTCGGCAATTCCATCACACAGGGTATGGGCGGGCACAGAACATATGTTACCTATAAAGCCGGCTTCGCTGTGTTCGACAGTGTATTCCATCCGCATACATGGGAAAGCGCCGGTATCTCGGGCGACCGTACGCAAAACGTACTGTTCCGCCTCCAACAGGGTAACTATGCCAAAGCGGCTCCCAAAGTGCTGGTGGTAACTATTGGCGTTAATAACTTCATTGACGGCGACAGTCCTGAGGAAATTGCAGCAGGTATACACACCATTGTCCGCTGGGTACAAACCCATATGCCCCGTACACACCTTATCCTTACAGGGCCCTTACCAACCGGACTGGACAAGCAATCGGACAGAAGGAAAAAGTATGAACAGATCCATGCCCTGCTGGCAAAGCAGGCTGCGAAGCAAAAGCGCTATACTTACCTCCCCATGACCACCACATTTGAACAGGCCGATGGCAGTTTAAGCCTTACAGACTATTCATCCGACGGCATACATCTAGTAACGGGCGGCTACCGTAAATGGGCGCTGGCCCTGCAGCCGGTGATAAGTAAGTTTATGAAGTAACCGGTATAAATATAAAAGCCCGCTGCATGCAGCGGGCTTTTAATTATAAGGTAGTTATCTGCCTACTTCGTATAAAGCGGGGAGCGCTTCAGCAGGTATTCGAGGGTATTTTTATAAGCGTCCTGCGTATTCCAGAAAGCAGTTCTGTCCTGGCTGTAAACGCTGGTGCCTTTATCGTTGTAGATGGCCAGATTCAGATTGGTCTGGTAGTTCTGGGTGGTAGTGCCGTAAGAAGAGCTATTGTATTTCCGATCTTTCTCATCGTCTTTCCCGTCTTTACTGGTGGTTTTACCGGAATTGGTCTGATAGCTGGTTTGTGTGGTTTTGTTCAGGGTCACCAGTCCGTCTACCACATATTCAACACCAAGGATGTTGCAGATATCATCCATCGTATACCCTTTGATGTTTGAGCGGTTGATGCCTGCTTTAATGAGCTGGGCGTTGGTAGTGCGGGGGGTGAGGATGGTGAATACACCGGCATGCCTGTTCATGAAGGAAAAGCATTCGTTCTGCACTTCTTCACTGATAGATTCATCAGCCGGCTGTCCGTCGCGGATAAAGCCAAACGGGAGGATGGCTACCTTGTTATGATGATCTTCCAGTCCCGGGCCGCCCTGGGCAGGGGCTGCTCCTGCAGACTGCTGTGCTGGTTTATTAAAGACCTCAATCCTGCCGCTGCCGTAAGTAATCTTCAATATTTCGGACTTCTTGATGTTGTAGATCAGCGTTTCCCCTGCGTAGGTAAAATCCAGGTCCGTATCGTTGATCTTCACCACTTTCCCGGTAAGCTCATCACCGTTGAGTTTTAAAATCACGTCATTCTTGGCAGACTGGGCAAAGGACACTAAAGTTGCAAATAGCAGTACAATGATTGTTGATAGCCTTTTCATATCAGGGTTTTGAATTTAAATACACAGAGTTAACACCTGCCAACACATATTTGTTAAATATCATCTCATCTTTTTTCTATATCTGTAGCTATAGAAAGCAGAGCCGGTCCCGCTGGCAGGGTTTTATTTTCGTGCAAATAAATAAATATTTCCTTTGGAGAAACATTATTAGAAGAAAATCAATAAAAATAGGCAGGTTTTAAGCCGGGACCATGCCTGGAACCATGGCTTTCTGCAGTGCCTTCCGGTATTCGGACGGGCTTTGGGTTGTGATGTTTTTAAAGCACTTGTTGAAATTGACGAGGTTGTTATATCCGCTTTCCAGGCATACTTCCATGATAGAAAGGTTTTCATGCCGCAGTAGTTTGCAGGCATGGGCAATACGGATCTCCTGCAGGAACTGCACGAATGATTTCTGGGTACGGGTTCTGAAGTAACGGCAAAAGGCCGTGGGTGACATTCGGGCAACAGCGGCAATTTCATCGAGGGGAATATCGCGGTGGAAGTTGGTTATCAGGTGCTGGTAAACATCATTGAAACGGCCGGCATCGCGGCTGGTCATGGCATTCTTGTATGTTTCGCTGGCCAGGTAGGTAAAGTCATTCGCATGAGAAAGGAGGTCTACCGTTTCGAGGAACAGGGATACTTTCTTCAATCCCTCGGCATTTACAATATCCCTGAACTTCCCTGCAAGGAGGGCATTGGTTCTATGGCCAAAGCGCAGGCCGCGGGCGGCACGGGTAAATAACTGGGCTACCTGCTCCCCGGCATCAGTTCCGGTAATCAGACTAAGCACCATGGCAGGTGCGAAGTATATTACGGTGGCTTTTACACGCAGCTTGTTATGTTCCAGGAAAAACTCGTTATCATTCCGCCAGATGTGGGGTAAGTTGGGGCCCATCAGCACAAGATCCCCCTCTTCAAACTCCTCTACATGATCCCCTACGATACGTTTGCCATAGCCTTCTTCTATGAGCACAATCTCGCAGGCATCATGAAAATGAAAGTGCGAATCGAGAAACTGCTTGTCGACATACTTCACCCGGAACTGCCGTTCCGCATGTAGCCCCGTATCCATTAGTCTGGCTTTCATACTATAAATGTAAGGGATTTTGATCTATTTTACACAACATCACGCCAAACCTGCTAATATCGTTAACAATTCTGTCAAAATCGTTAATATCTGAGGGGGCAGAGGGTTATAAATTGCAGTATTGGGCCGGAACAAACCGGGTTTTAACAGATCAGTATTTAATCTACAAATATGGTAACAGCACAAGAACAGGTACACATTGGTCCGTATTGGAAAAATGATGACGAATTGTTCGGAATAGTAAAAAAAGAGCTTTACACCGCCGTAGTAGGCGATATAATGGACAAAATGGGATTGGTTCACCAGTTCCTCTCCCCGCGTATACAGCCTTTGGATGCAGCGATGTTTGTAATAGGCCGCGCCATGCCGGTACTGGAGGCAGATGTATTCTGCGAGTTCCCTACCGGCGGGCACAATGCCCTTCTTACCAAACCATTCGGACTGATGCTGGAAGCGCTCGACGACCTGAAAAAGAACGAAGTGTACATTTGTACCGGTGCATCGCCATCATACGCCTTATGGGGCGAACTTATGAGCACACGCGCCCAGATGCTGGGAGCAGCCGGAGCAGTGGTAGATGGTTATTCGAGAGATACAAAGGGGATACTGGACCTCCACTTCCCTACTTTCTCCTATGGCAGATACGCCCAGGATCAGGCACCGCGTGGTAAGGTGATAGATTTCAGGACTCCTCTTGAGATCAATGGCGTTAAGATCATGCCGGGGGATATTGTGCTGGGGGATTTAGACGGCGTATGCATCGTACCCGCCGCGGCAGAGCAGGAAGTGTTTTCCCTTGCTATTGAAAAGGCACGGGGCGAAAAGCTCGTTCAACAAAAAATATTGGAAGGCATGAGCGCGAAGGATGCGTTTGAGAAATACGGCATAATGTAATGAAAGGACTAACAACGATACTGACAGTTTTATGGATGTGCGGGCACACCATCTCCATGGCGCAAAGGGCCACACTTACTGCCCGTCCGCAGGAAGTGGTGTCCCTCAACGGCACCTGGACGTTCCAGGACAGGCAACAGATAAACGTTCCGGGAGAATGGGTGATGCAGGGCTTTACGGTGAATGAAGGTGAAACGGCGAAATACAGCCGCTCCGTCATCATCCCCGACTATTGGAAGGGCAAACGGGTTAAGATACGGTTCGATGCCGTGAATACCAATGCGCTGGTGAAAATGAACGGCAAACCCGTTTGCAGTCATGAAGGAGGGTTTGTACCCTTTGAAGTGGATGTAACCGATGCATTGCAAAGCGGTAAGAATGAACTGGCAGTAGAAGTAAGGGCGCTTACAACCAGTGATCACCTCTCCTGCGCTTCCCAATACGCCGTACACACCGTTGGCGGCATCCTCCGGAAAGTAACGATGTTCGCTGTACCCAACGCACATATCGCAGATATTACGGTAACCACAGATTTCGATAAAAATTATAAAGATGCTACTCTTCATTTAAAAACGATTACCGCTAATACTACTGCTACTCCCGTTAAAACCGGTTACCGGTTTACATTGACGGATGCTTCCGGCAAAACGGTGCTTCGCCAAACCATTGCAGGAGATAAGGCTATTGGCCAACAGGCTTCATTGGAGGAAACACACTCCTTAACCATTCGCAAACCGCAGCACTGGAACCCGGAGCACCCTTACCTGTATGTCCTTGAAACCGCACTTATCGAAAATGGCAGGGAAACGCATGTAACACAATGTAAAGTTGGTTTCCGGGAAGTGGAAGTGAAAGGGAATGAGCTGCTGGTGAATGGCAGTCCGGTGAAGCTGCGGGGCGTAAACCGTCACGAAGTACATCCGCTTACAGGGCGCAGCATTTCCCCTGCCCTCTGCCGCCAGGATGCCCTGCTATTCAGAGATGCCAATTGCAACTATATCCGTACTTCCCATTACCCGCCGTCGGAAGAATTCCTTGAAGCGGCCGATGAACTGGGACTTTTCGTGGAAAGCGAAGCCGCCCTCAGCTGGATAGAACATCATGCCTCTCCCATCTGGCGGTTATGGAAATATACCGATCAGCGGTTCCTGCCCCTGATGCTGCAGGCGAATGCAGAGAATATTGCAGCAGGCAAAAACCATCCTTCTGTAATTATATGGTCGCTCGGGAACGAATCGCGCTGGAGTGCATTATGGGACAGCGTTAATACCTTCGTAAAGCGCACCGATCCCGCGCGCCCCACTACCTTCCATGATCAGTGCTGGGGAGGGTTCAACAATGCAGGTAGCAAAGCGGATATTGCCGTGTATCACTATCCCGGTATCAATGGGGCGGCGGCAGCTGCAAAGTCTACGCGTCCGGTGCTTTTCGGAGAATACGCTCACCTTTCCTGCTACAACCGTCGTGAACTGGCTACTGACCCCGGCATAAGGGCGGCTTATAATGCACCGCTCGTTACTTTCTACGATTCCATGTACTACTACAAGGGCTGCCTGGGCGGCGCCATATGGAGCGGGATAGATGATATATTCCATCTGCCCGGCGGCAATATTGTGGGGTACGGTCCATGGGGACCGGTAGACGGATGGCGCAGGCCTAAACCAGAATACGCAGGTATGAAGAAAGCATACGAACCCGTAAAGATCATGGCTATCCGTAATCAGGCAAATGCTTATGAGCTGGATATCGAAAACCGCTTCGACTTCACTTCGTTTAAAGATATTACCATCACTGCCAACGGGAAACCCCTCCGCTTCAACGTGGCTCCGGGAAAAAGGGGCACATTAAGCATCCCGGTAACCGATGGCCAGGTGCATGTAGTGTTCAAAGACCCGCGCGGTTTTGTGTGTACAGAAACTTTGCTGGGCAGCTCCCCCGCTGTTGCATTAACCAGGCCTTCCACACCCGTTACTTATGTAGAGAAAGATGAGGCCTACATTGTGCAGCAGGGAGCTGTTACCTATACGATCTCCAGGCTTAAAGGGATAATCACGGACGCACGCAAAGGCAATGATACCCTGCTGCTGCAAGGCCCTGTGGTATGTGTAGCCCCCTCCAACCACGAAGATGGCGGCAAACCTAATGTAGCGGGGGAAACCTACCAGAACAATATCTATCCCCTTAAATATTACCCGCTCTATACCCTTTTCGCGGAAAACATGCAGATCGATACCAGTGCACAGGGACTGCGCATCAGTGCTGATATCACCTATACTTCGGGCAAAGGTAAACTGACTTACTACTTTACTTCCAACGG
Organism: Chitinophaga deserti; assembly: GCF_003149455.1. GTDB lineage: Bacteria > Bacteroidota > Bacteroidia > Chitinophagales > Chitinophagaceae > Chitinophaga > Chitinophaga deserti. The sequence continues at coordinate 84,247 of NZ_QFFK01000008.1, read as the reverse complement.
ACAGCTCATCACAGATTACGAGGTGCGCTACCGCGGCAACGATTCCCTGCCTTATCAATATGGCCTGCTGATGCAGTTACCGCAACGCTACCAGCAACTCGAGTGGGAACGGGAAGGTGCATTCACAGTAAACGACAGTACCGACATTGCCCGTAGCCATGGAACGGCAATACTGGCAGCTCGCAAGCTGGGAGCGGTGGAAGCATTCGGGGAAGTACCCTCGGGCCCCTGGAAGAACGATGCCAATGAACTGGGCAGCAACGATTTCCGGTCTGCCAAACACGATATCCGCAAGGCATCTCTTTCTGATGGAAAGGGTCAGTCAGTAGTGGTAAGTTCCAACGGAAAGCAGGCTTCCCGCAGCTGGCTGCAGGACGGCAATATTCATTGGCTGATCGCGGATTACTGGAGTAACGGATCAGAACCATTTTACACAACACCACATTCAAACGGAAGGATCAATATCAATCGCAAAACAATCAAAGGAACATTAACGATAAGCATACCATGATCAAAAGGAAAAGTATGGCACTGGGCATGCTCTGTTGCATACAGGCGCTGCTGCCCGCCATGGCGCAGGACTATATGGCTGGTGGCAGAGTATCCCTTGCCCCTGTGCCGCAACAGGTATCAGGTGTTAAACAGGCCGTTACCAGCCTGAACGGAGAATGGGAAATCAATTTCTCTTCACGGATATCAGCAGGCGTATGGCGTAAGATAAAAGTACCTGGAGAAGCCGCCATGCAGGGATTTCCCGTTCAACACGACACCGCTTTCTTTTACCGCAGGCAATTTACCGTACCGGCTGATGCGGCAGGCAAACAAACTGCCATCCGTTTTAACGGCGTATACAGTTATGCAAAAGTGTATGTAAACGGCACTTTCGTGCGCGACCATTTTGGCGGATTCACCGCCTGGGAATGCGACATCACACCGTATGCACAACCCGGTAAAACCGCAGAGATCGTAGTGGAAGTAACGGACCGGCTGGATGAAATCTCCTTCGCTTCCGGATACGCCCACCACACCATCGGCGGCATCCTCCGCAATGTGGACCTCATCGTTCGCCCTAAAACCCACATTGCCCGGCTATACACACGCACCTTACTCAACCATAATTACACTGCCGGAGAATTACAGATCGAAACTGTGGTAACCGGAGCTGCCGGAACAGTTTCCTGTACGTTGTATAGTCCGGATGGAAAGAAAGTATCTGCCGTAAACATCCCTGTTACAACCGGTGCCATGCATGCGAAAATCCCCGTGCCTCAAGTAATCACCTGGACTGCAGAGCGCCCCCAGCTGTACCGGCTGGAGGTGAAACTCCTTCAATCCGGCAAAACAATTGCACAGCATAAGGAGCATGTAGGATTCAGAGATGTGAGAATAGACGGCCGCAGGCAGCTGCTGGTAAACGGACAGCCGGTAAAGCTTCGCGGAGCCTGCCGGCATGATATGCACCCTCTCCTTGGCCGCTCCACCAACCGGCAGCAGGACAGCCTCGATGTGATACTCGCCAAAGGCGCCAACTTCAACTTCATCCGCACTTCGCATTACCCGCCGTCTAAAGACTTCCTCGAGTTCTGCGACCGGTATGGCATATATGTGCAGGAAGAAACCGCTATCTGCTTCGTGGCACAGGACCGCGGCGGCCTTTACAACAAATACGGTTCCAGTCAGAACGATACGGCCTTTACCAGCCGTTACCTTGGCCAGCTGAGCGAAATGATCGACCGCGACCGTAACCATGCCAGTATCATTATGTGGTCTATCGGTAATGAAAGCAGCTATGGCACTAACTTCCAGAAAGAATATGATTTCCTGAAAACCATTGATACTACGCGCCCTGTTTCCTGGTCGTGGCCCTGGACAGCCCTGAAAGAAGGCAAACGCTGCTTCGATATTGCAGTGGGGCACTACCCTGTTTATGACGGCAAAGGCAGTGACATGGGCGGTATCGACAAAAACATGGAGCATCCCGATTATCCGCTGCTGAGTGATGAATGGGCGCACGTGGCCTGTTACAACACCGATCTGCTTCGGTATGATCCCAATACCAAAGACTACTGGGGCCGCAGCATGGACACTACCTGGCTGGTGCGCTTCGATGTACCGGGTAATATCGGCGGCGCCATATGGGGCATGATCGACGAAACGTTCCACATGCCGGAAAAAGTAACGGGTTATGGCCCCTGGGGTATCGTAGATGTATGGCGCAGGCCTAAAGCGGAGTACTGGAACACCATGAAAGCCTACTCCCCTGTCCGCATCGGTCAAACTTCCTTCCCGCAGGCTAAAACTGGAGATGTGTTGCAACTGCCTGTTAAAAACCGGTTCGACCATACTAACCTGGCCAGTGTAACCTGTAAACTCATCGTGGATGGTAAAACGAAAAACTATCCGCTACCCGATATTGCTCCCCATGCTAATGGTGTTATCTCTTTGCAGACGGCCGGTATCCGCGGCAACTCCGCATTGCTGAAATTCTACGACCAAAACGGGTTCCTCATCGAAGAAGAACGTATCAGCTGGGGACCTGTAGTATTACCCGTACTGCCTGCCGCCAAGGTTAAATGGGCAGGTACATCCGGCGACGGTTATCAATCCGGTAACCTGCAGATCATTGCACCGCAAAATGGAGCAGGGATGAAGATCCGGAAAGGTAATCAGGAACTGGTTTCCGGGTTACCAGAAGTAATGGTGAACAGGCCTGTGGATGGTAATGCATTTAAGAACACGGCAGGCATCTTTTCCGGCCCACTGGAGGCTGCAAATATCAAAGTAACTTCGAATGGCGAAACGGTACAATACACCTGCAGCGGCAACATCGGTAAATATCCTGTTTCCTATACGGTTACCCTGCATGCCTCGGGCCTTGTGGAAGTTCAGTACGAAGCAGACAGTATCCCCCGCCAAACCTGGGAAATCGGTATTAAGATTCCTGTATCCACTGCACTTGATCAGATCAGCTGGAACCGCAAAGGCTATTGGAGCACTTATCCGGCAGAGCATTTATCTGCTGCTGAAGGTACTGCTGTGAAAACCGGGAAGGTTACCGCCTACAGGGAACGGCCTTTGAATGATATAGCGCAGGATATGACGGATTACTATCTTGCTAAATCCAACGACGTTAAAGCGGGCACCACGGAAGCCAGCGAAATATACAGGGCGCGGAAGGAACATATTTATCACTTCACCCTGTCCAAGCAAAACAAACCCGGGAAAATTAGGGTTATTTCTGATGGCAGCCAATCCGCCAAAATGCAAATAGACGCACAGGGCCGCCAATGGCTGCAGGTGGCAGATAAGTGGGATTACTGGAGCCTTTCATGGGGCAACTTCCAGGGCACCCGCAATAAATCCCGCAAAGTGAGCGGTACCATTAAGTTTATAATTGAATAAATCAACCTTTATGAAAATTACTGACGTAAAAGTGTGGCTGGTAGAAGGCGTGAAATACAACTGGACTTTACTGAAGATATATACCGACACCGGCCATACCGGTGTGGGAGAAGCCACCAACTGGCCCGGGAGCCCCATCGTATACCATGCCGCCAAACATGTAGGTGAAAGGATTATCGGCCTTGACCCTATGCGTACTGATTTTATCTGGACCAAGCTCTACCGCGACCTTAACTGGATTGGTCCATACGGCGCCAGCATGTGCGCCATCAGCGGTATAGACATGGCCCTGCTCGACCTGAAGGCCAAAGTACTGGGCGTTCCCTGTTACGAACTGCTGGGCGGTGCATTCCGGAAAGAGATACAGCTTTACGCCAATTACTGGTTTACCGGTGGCGGGCACATTGCATCCGACTATGCGGAGCAGGCACAGAAAGTAAAAGCTGCCGGTTTTACCGGTCTTAAATTCGATCCCTTCGCACATACCAATTACCTCTACGGCGAAGATCTTTCCTCCAACCTGACACTTACACCTGCGCAGCAGGATCTGGCATTTGAAGTGAGTAAAGCCGTACGGGACGCGGTAGGCAAAGAATTCGACATTATGATCGAAACACATGCCATGCTGAATTACAGCGTGGCGGTGAAGATGGCGCAACGTCTTTCCGCACTCGACATTACCTGGTATGAAGAACCTGCAGGACCAGAGAATGCAGACAACCTCCGCGCCATGCGCGAAAGGATACCTTCCAATGTATCCATCTGCGTGGGCGAGCGCCACTATACACGCCACGGCATACGCCCGCTGTTGGAAAAGAACGTCTGCGATATTATGATGCCGGATATTACCCGCTGCGGCGGCCCTTCAGAAATGAAACGCATGGCTACCATGATGGAAGCCTATAACGTGCTACTCGCTCCGCATAATCCCAACGGTCCGCTTTCCACACTGGCATCGGCCCATGTATGTGCTTCCGTTCCCAACTTCTTCCGGCAGGAGTTCATGTTCACCGACGTACCCTGGCGCGATACCGTGATCGACCATCCCATTGCAGGCATGGTAAAGAACGGTCACCTTCACCTCAGTAACCGTCCGGGTCTGGGGGTAGATCTGGTTGAAAGTGAAATGGAAAAGCATCCCGGCATATTGCAGCCGAGGCCGGGTTTCTATGTTTAAATAATGGACCGTAAGGCCGCTCCCTGCCGGGGCGGCCTTCTAAATCTTCCGACAACCTATGCAGCTGAATTCCATTGATTATGCCATTATTGCCCTGTACTTCCTTTTCGTAATAGGCATCGGGCTGATGCTGAAGAAAAAGGTGAAGACAGGGAACGATTTTCTCATGAGTAACCGCAGCATACCGTTGTGGATTACCAGTCTCGCTTTCATCTCCGCCAACCTGGGCGCCCAGGAAGTATTGGGCATGGCCGCCAATGGCGCTAAATATGGCATGTATACCGTGCATTTCTACTGGCTGGGCGCCGTGCTTGCCATGATCTTCCTCGGTGTGTTCATGATGCCGTTCTATTACGGCAGCAAAGCCCGCAGTGTACCTGAATATCTGCGGCTCCGCTTCGACGAGAAAACGAGGAGCCTTAATGCGCTGACATTCGCAGCTATGACGGTCTTCTCCTCCGGCGTATCCCTCTACGCTCTTGCCATGCTCATGCAGGTAATGCTGGGCTGGGATTTCGACCTCAGCATATGGCTCGCCGCAGGCATCGTACTGCTATATATTTTTATGGGCGGCCTCACCAGCGCCGTATATAACGAAGTGCTGCAGTTCTTCCTGATCGTACTGGGTATAGCCCCGCTGGTATACATTGCCTTACGCAAAGCAGGAGGCTGGCAGGGCATTGTACAGCATGTGGATGATGCAAAGCTCCATGTTTGGAAAGGCCTCTCTTCCCCAGCCAATAACCCGATGGGGGTAGATGCCGTGAGCATGGTGTTCGGCCTCGGGTTTGTGCTGGCATTTGGTTACTGGTGTACCGACTTCCTCGTGGTGCAGCGCGCCATGATCAGTAAAAACCTCAATGATGCGCGGCGCACGCCTGTGATTGCCGCCATCCCCAAGATCTTTATGCCGGTGATCGTGATCCTCCCGGGCATTGTGCTGCTGGCACTGCAGCAACAGTTTACCGGCTTTGAGCTTCCGGTGAATGCTGCAGGAGAAACCGACTATAACATGACGCTGCCGGTGCTGCTGCAGCAGCTATATCCCAACGGTATCCTCGGGGTGGGCATCACCGCACTCATTGCATCGTTTATGAGCGGGATGGCAGGTAATGTGACGGCTTTCAACACCGTATGGACCTTCGACATCTACCAGACCCACATCCGGCCCAACGCTACTGAAAAGCATTACCTGATGGTTGGCCGCCTCACTACTGTGGCAGGCATATTGGTATCGGTAGCCACGGCTTATGTGGCACGGGGCTATAACAGTATCATGGACCTGTTGCAGCTGGTGTTCAGTTTTGTAAATGCCCCGCTGTTCGCCACCTTCTTCCTCGGGATGTTCTGGAAAAGGACAACCGGGCACGGTGCTTTCTGGGGACTGGTGGCTGGCACACTTACCGCCGCATTCGTACATGGGATATCCGTTGCAGAAGGCAAAGGCGGGTGGATAACACATTACACCACCTTCTATTCCGGCACCAGCCAGGCATTCACCATCGCCTGGATCGCCTTTCTTGCCTGCTTTATTGTAACGGCACTCGTGAGCCTCGTTACGAAGCCCCGCCCGGATGCGGAACTGGCCGGACTGGTATACAGTTTAACGGAGCGCACAAAAGACCCTGAGCGCCGCTGGTATAAAAACCCGTTGTACCTGGGCCTGATCGTATTGGCAGTAACCCTTGTATTCAACATTATCTTCTTTTAACGCATATGGACAGATTTCTCGATCTTCGGTTTATCATTGGCCTGTTCTTTCTGCTGACTGGCCTGGCACTGCTCCTCTATGGGGTAACGCATACAGAAGGCAGTGGTAACAATACCGCATGCGGCGTGTTGTTTATCGCATTCGGGGCACTGATGGCCTTATTATCACCCAAAGCAAACAAGTAGCGTATGGCTTTTACGATAGATCTTACAGGGAAAGTGGCTGTGGTAACCGGTGCCGCATCCGGCATAGGGGCAGGTATTACAGCGGCCCTAAGGCAGGCAGGTGCTATTGTGGAAGGCTGCGACATTACACCGGCAGTGGGGATCACTGTCACGGATATCACGGATGCCGCTGCTACTACAGCCTATATTCAAACTATAGGCGCCCGGCATGGGACGATAGATATCCTCGTTTCCTGCGCAGGGGCCAACGTGTTCAAAGGCGCGGCTGACTGTACGCCTGCCGAATGGGACCGAAACTTTCAACTAAACCTGACATCCCACTGGCACCTGGCCTTACAATGCAAGCCCTTTCTCGAAGCTTCCGGAAGCGGCGTAATCATCATTATCAGCTCCAACCACGCCTTCGCTACCATTCCCGGATGCTTCCCTTACAATATTGCCAAAACGGCGCTTACGGGCCTCGTACGCAGTCTTGCCATAGAATGGAGCCCTTCCATCCGGACCATCGGTCTTGCGCCCGGCTTTATCGATACGCCGGGTAACCAGCAATGGTTTAACTCCTTCCCCGACCCACTGGCAGAAAGAAACCGTACCATTGCCATGCACCCGGTAAAGAAACTGGGTACCCCTGCAGAAATAGGCGCATGGTGTGTGTTTATGAGCAGTGAACATGCCGCATTCGCATCGGGCACCACTTACCTCATCGACGGAGGGCGTTCTGCACTGTTACAGGAAGAAGGGTAATTTCCTTTATAAAACATAACCGCATATAACCTTTACCGGGCATTCCTTTGAAACACAATCAACGGAGTGCCCGGTAAATGCATTTATGAAACCCCGAAAGTAATAAACCCCGCATCAGAAGTAAACAGGTAGCGTATTTCAGGCTTATAAGCAGGTAACTATACGGTTCCTTCGGGAATGCAATAAAAAATGGGCCGCCCCGTAAGAGAGGCAGCCCGATTCATCATTACACATTCAGGGATAGCATAACTATTTTAACTGGAGGGTTTCTTCTACCACACGGGCATCGCCGGCGGTATTGGTATACTCTGTTTTGACAGTGATCTTTCCGGCTGAATTATCGAATTGCAATTGCAGTATCTTAAACGATCCCGCCTTGATGCCTCCGGCTAAGGTTGCATTGGGCCCTACCGTCAGCACACTGTTTTCATAATTGAAAACATACTTCCAACCACTGCCGCCCAGGTTGGCATAATCTACTTCTATCTGCCGGGCATTCAGCTCTACAGCAGTCTTATCACCGGATAATACCGTAGTACCCGCCACTACATTGTTCGCAGCTGCCCCGGTATAATTGGTACGCAGTCCGCCGCTGACAAACACACCTGCCAGTGCATTGAACTTCCTAACCGTATCCGGCTTAGCCGCATAGAAAGTATCGAAAGCAGTTGCTTCCGGCAGGTAGGCAGAGCGGATCAATACCGCCGTGCCGTATTTGTAATCTGGTAATACACTGGTCAGTTCAGCCGACAGTACTTTCTTACTGATGGTGGTTCCGGCATTCGTTTGATACGACACATTGGTGAACGGACTGGTTACCGCCGCAGCCAGCCAGTTAAGAGTAAATCCACTTGCAGATACGGCAGAAGAAATAACACTCCGGTTATTCACCCCCTGTTCGTATTGCGTGCCGTAGTTATTACCCACCACAAAGATGGGGATAGACCGGTTGTTGCTCCCGTCGTAAGTTCTCAGTTCAAGGCTCACAGCACCTTCCTTCAGGTCGTTGATTATGGCTTTCACCGTATCTACCCCACCCGTCCGGGATATGGGAATCTCTATCGAATCCTGGCGGTTGTTCCAGAATATGCGGCAGCGGGTAATGTTTGGGTCGGAAGTGATCAGCCCTCTCACCATCACCCTGTTCTTCCCCGCAAATACTTTCACGGAATCCACGATGCCGGGGTAAATCAGTTCCCCTTTGGTCTGGAACTTCTTATAGTCGTCTGACTTGGTACAGCCGGCCAGTGCCGCTGCTCCAATCAGGATATATTTCAGGCAATTACTTTTCATGTACAGTTTGATTTGAGTTTACAGAGATGCGCCCCACAGCTTGATCTGGGAAATGGAAAACCCATAATGCCCCTGCCATGTTTTCAGCATTTTGAAGCGGAGATACTTATACGGCGGCAGCCCCGGAGGGAAATCGAATTCCCAGCCTGCTACTGCATACTGCTGGTCGGAAGAGGTTTCGGTACCATATGGCTGTCCGGATGGTTTGATCACTTCTCCGTTTATCAGTTTGGTCCAGCTTCCCCAGCTGCCATCGGATGCCGGTGCATTGGATCCGTAAATCTCGAAAAACCGCACATTACCCCTGATGTAATACTGCGCACCTATCTCCTGGTAAGGGAAAAACTTGATACGGCTCAGGATGGTCTGTTTACCGAGGTTCATGGTAAAAGAAACCGGTCCTCCCGCAGATTCATCCGTGAAAGCAGAAGGCCATCCACTGGCGGCGCGGCCATCCCACATCATTTCCTGGTTGGTGCTGTATACAAATACCGCATCTGTTGGGAGCTTCACGGATGTGAAACTGATCCTGTCCAGCATCTGTTCAAAAATGGGCTTCAGGGTGGCATACAGGGTATCGGTGTAATTGAGGAAACGGTCGCGGATCGTGAAGGCGAATTTAGTAGGCACCGTATCCAGCCCGCGGATGTTTTTATTGATAAGTGAATCTTCCGTATAGATATTATCCAGCGGAGAAAACGCACCGCTGCCGGTAGTGTCCATCATGGGCATAATCACCAGCGGGAAACGGAAATTGTTGGTAGCCTGGATGTTGATACCGCCGAATGTTGCTACTACCCGCATGTTGCGGTAAGTAAGCACAATGGGTGCCACCAGTGGCTTAACCGTAACGGTTACGGGCTTTGAGGCTTCTTCTCCTTTGTTGTAGGCATAGAGTTCCACTTTATGTTCCAGCGTATCGCCGAAGCCGTCGAGCACCATTCGGTTGGTATAATAGGAAGCCTTTACTTCCCTGCGGATGCCGGGCCCTACTTCATATACGGCTTTTACATAGGCGAGGCCCTGGTATTTGGGGAGCGTGTAGCTTACTTCCACTTTACCATTGGCGTTTACTACCTGTACGTTGGTCACTTCCCCCGGTGCGCCCTGTCCCTTTTCAACAGGCTCGTGCAGGATCTCTTCCTTACACCCGGCGGCAGCCGCACAGCACAGCATTATCATTGCAATTTTTCTGAGTGTCATGTTCATGAGTTTTGTTGTGAGGAATTACCAGCCCGGGTTTTGTACCAGCTGCTGATTAACGCGCATATCGGCTTCCGAAATGGGCCAGAAGTAATCGCGCGGCACAACGAACCGCTGCGAGAAGAATGTCACGGTTTTATAGTAGAGGTTGATATCAGACTGATTGGTATCCCAACCCTGAATATTGCCGTTCAGCTGCATACCTGCTTCCTTCCACCGGCGGATGTCCCAGAAACGGTGTCCTTCAAATGCCAGCTCTATGGTACGCTCCTGCCGGATGATCTCGCGCATCCCTTCTTTGGTAGATGGCTTGGCAGGATTGGCGGAGAAATTGGTCCAGGATTCCGTTACGGATTTCAGTCCTGCCCGTTCCCGTACCTTATCGATATAAGTATGCACTTCCGCCACCGGGCCCTGTTCCTCGTTCAGTGCTTCCGCATACAACAGGTACAGATCGGCGAGGCGGATGGAAGGCCATGCATAATTCTCCACGAAAATGGCATTACTCGCCTGCCAGATGAACTTCCTGTTCACCAGCTTCTTGGGATAATAGCCCGTAACAGGGATCTGCAGGCCGCTACCGTATTGACCTTTCTTGGTTTGCACCGTCCAGGTATTGTTATCGGAATTACTGGGACTGTTAGACATGTACCATACACCGCCATCAAAGCCCAGCGAGCTGTAAAAGCGCGGTTCCCGGTCAAAGTTGATACGGGCAGTGCGGTATCCTTCAATGAGATTGTACTTCTCCGCAGTTACTGCCGTCCGCAGTTCACCGGGGTTGGTAAAGCTCAGTGTTTTGTCTTCGTTCAGTGGCACACCGTTCTTCGAATAGAACATCCCCACCATTTTCAGGGTAGGCGCCATTACGGCGATAGAGCCTGTGTTGGTAGACTGGGCAGGATCGGTATGTGCCATGGAGAATGCCTGCAGGTTGAACGTGGTGGAATTCGTCAGCGGCCATATTACCTCACCGTTCAAAGGTTCGGATACGGCACCTCTCAGTCCCATCTGTATTCGGGTGGTATCGGTAATATCGAACTCCGCGGAAACCGGCCATTTATAAAGCTTTGTACCAATCCCCTCTGCTGCCGTAATAGCTGCTTTACATGCTTCGGCCGCCTTTTTCCATTTCGTAGCGTCGAAAGCAGGATTGAACAAGGCCAGTCCGTCCCTGTTCTTAAAATGACTGTAATCAGGGTTACCGTTAAACAGCGGACTGGCCGCCATTACCAGTAACTTTGCTTTAACAGCCAGAGCGATGGGCTTATTGATACGGCCCATCTCGGTGGCATTGTTTGTAATACGTTCCGGCAGGCGCGTCACGGCAGTATCCAGCAGGTTGGAGATGTAGTTCACCGCTTCATCTACCGGCCGGCGTGCCACCCGCATTTCTGAGATAGGTGCATCAATGGGCAGGTTCTTATCCACGATCACGATGGGCCCGTATTGCCGCAGCAGCAGGTAGTGATAGTAGGCCTTCAGGAACTGCGCCTCCCCTATCCAGCGGTTGCGCAGATCGATACCGAGATCGGGTACACGGGAAAAGTTTTGTATGTTCTCGAGGAATACATTACAATCCCGAATGGCACGGTACAGTGAAGTAGTGGTACCCCATAAATCAACATAGGGGTTCGCCTTGTTCTGGTTACCACGGCCAATGTTCCAGACGTAACTGCTGATGCGCACGGTAGGAAATTCCATCCACAGCTCATCCGCTCCCATAAAGGCGGGGTTAGATTGTACTTCACCATCCTCCGGAAGATAAGAATAGCAGGTAAACAGATACTTCTCCGCTTCGTTCTGGGAATTGAACGCCAGCTCCACCGTAGCGATATTATCGGGCGTTACATCCAGGAAGCCCTGTTTGCATCCCTGTCCTGCCACTGCCATGCCTGCCAGCAGGGCCATGTTACGGACGAGTTTTTTATATGTCAGATTCATCATTAGTAAGTTTTATTATCATCAGAAACCAATCAGTACACCGGCATTGATCACACGCTGAACGGGATATCCCAGGCCATTGCCACCCATCTCAGGGTCCCACAGCTTGAATTTGCTCCACTGGAACAGGTTCATGCCATTGAGATAAATACGGCCGCTGGCAAGGCCAACACGGCGCAGGATGTTACGCTGGAAGTTGTAACCCAGCTCCGCGGTCTTTAGGCGCAGGAACGAGCCATCATGCATCCACCAGGTAGAGCTTTGCAGGTTGTTATCCACATAAGTATTGCTGAGGCGGGGCCAGAAGGCATAAGCATTCTGATTGTCTTCCGACCAGTGATCGTCCGCTATTACTTTCAGCAGGCCGCTCTGGTAGCCGGAACGTAGTCTTTCATTCGTATTCAGCGGATTCACCGGCCCATTGATGAATGGAGCAACCGCTGTGGGGTTTACATAAAAACTGCTGCGTGCAGAACCCTGGAAGAATGCGCTCAGATCAAAATTCTTATAGCCTACCGTAAAGCCAAACCCAAATAATATCTCAGGCGTGGTGGGCAAACCAATGGGAACAAAATCATCAGTAGTAATCTGCCCGTCGCCGCTTACATCACGGTACTTGATATCTCCCGCCATATAATCGCCAAACTGGCGGGGCGAATTGTCTACATCCTTCTGGTCATAGAACAGGCGCTCGGCAATAAGGCCGTAACCCTGCCGGAGCGACCAGCCCACCCTGGAGAGGTATTGCTTGTCGGCATCAAACTCCGGCTCTTCATTCACCAGCAGTTTACTGGTAGCATAAGTGAAAGTACCTCTTGCCGTGATCCAGAAATGCTCGCTGTAATTCTTCTTGTAATCAAGCGCAAGGTCTACCCCCTTACTTTCTGCTTCGCCGGTATTGGCAGAGGGCGTTACCTGGAGACCTACGGTAGACGGGATGTCTGCCCGGGTCATGAGGATGTTGCTGCGCTTGTTGAGATATCCATCCAATGTAACCGTCAATGCATTGAACAGCGTGAGGTCCATCCCATAGTTCAGCTGTCTGGACAGTTCCCAGGTTACGTTATTATTGGCATAGCGGGAGGTGGAAACACCGGGGCGACCGTATCCGAAGCGTTCCCCAAAGATGGCGCCACGGGAAGCATCGTTCAGGTTCACCTGCGACAGGAAGAAGAAGCGGTCTTCATCACGCCCTATCTGGTCATTACCCACCAGTCCGTAGGTAGCCCTGAATTTCAGGTTAGTCACTACATCCTGCAGTGGCTCAAAGAATTTCTCATTGCTTAACACCCAGCCAAGGCCGGCGGAGGGGAAGAAGCCAAAGCGTTTGCTGGCTGCGAAACGTTCTGACCCGTTATATCCGAAGTTGAACTCTGCGAGGTAACGGTTATCATAGCCATAGGTAAAGCGGCCACTCACGCCAAGGTTGCGCTTGGGCAGTGAAAGCTGCAGGCTGCCGGCATTACCATCGAGGAATGCAAAAAGGCGGCCTATCAGCATACCGGTTACGTTATGCTTACCAAAGGTATTGCCATAGGAAGCCTGCGCTTCTGCATAAGACACGCTGTTTTGTTTACGGGTACCCGGCCGGTAATCGAGATACTCGGTAGGTGCTTCGTTCCCGATCTGTCCAACTCCGGGGATGTTGTTGTTCAGGTGAAAGATGCCGGCCGGTGTTTTACCGTCTTCCGTATACACCTGGTAATAGAACGGGTTGTACATACGCGCCACATCGAAATAGGAGTAGCGTGTGGTATACCCCATGGCCCGTGCATTCAGTCCCGGCAGCAGCCAGCCAAAATCTTCCGTAAGCTGCAACTGGGCAGTAAGGGTGCTGGTATTGCTTTGCTGGTAACCACGTACTGCTTCTGCATAAGGGTTCACGTACAGGTCGCGCGTGGTACCGGGCATGAGCGAGTTACCGAACAATGGATGCTGGGCATAGGGAAGGTAGGACTGTGGGTACAGCGCAGGAAAGGCCACCGGGTTAGCGGTCAGCACGCTGGATACAATTTTGGCACCGCCGCCTACAGGCCCGTTATAATCATCGAACTGGCCTTTCAGGCTCACGAGGGCTTTGGTAGACTTCGTGAGGTTCATTGTAACGTTAGACAGTACGGAGTAGTTCTTCAGTTTGATGTTACTGTTAAAATCGTTCAACGGAGCTGCTTTCAGCACGCCATTGTCGATGTTATAGGTCATGGCGAGATAGTACTGCAGCTTATCGCCGCCGCCACTCACGTTCATATTGAAGCGCTGGTTGTTAGTATAATCCTTCAGGAGCTGGCTCACCCAATCGTTATTCGGGTACAGCAGCGGATCGTCTCCTGCCGCAGTATGGTCGATCTTGTTCTGGGTATAGGGCGCTGCGCCAAGGGGGTTACGGGTTAGGGAAGCTTCGTTGGCAAGGCGCATATAGGTAATATTATCCGCCATTTTGAAGTTCTGGGTGTTGGATGAAGTAGAGTTTTCTGCCCTTACATTAAACTTCGTTTTACCGGCCTGTCCCTGTTTGGTGGTTACCAGTACCACACCGTTGGCACCCCGTGCACCGTAGATAGACGAGGCAGTGGCATCTTTCAGGATAGAGAAACCGGCAATGTCATCAGACTGCAGGCGGGCAAGGGCTGTGTTATCGCTCTCGATACCATCGATCATGATGAGAGGGTCTACTTTGCCGGTACCAAACGTTCCTACACCACGGATGAAGAACTGAGCATTATCTGCACCCGGTTCACCGGAACGCTGAAAGGAAATAATACCCGCCAGCCTTCCTGCCAGCATGCTGGTAAGGTTACTGGTAGGGCCTTTGAGTTCTTTGGGGTTGATGCTGGTGATGGAGCTTACCACACTGGTTTTCTTCTGGGTACCAAAGCCTACCACAACCACATCGCTGAGGGTGGAGGATGCAGGTTCCAGCTGCACGTTGATAAGGGTGCGGTTACCGATCACTACATCTCTGGAATTGTAGCCGATAAAGGTGAAAGACAGGGTATCCTTCCCGGCTGGTACCTGGATGATGTAATGGCCTTTATCATCGGCCCCGGTACCTGTACGCGTACCTTTGATCATGACCGTTACACCGGGGATAGCATTCCCTTTTTCGTCGGTTACATTACCCTGAATGGTTTTTACTTGTTGAGCAAAGGCATTTACTGAGAAGAGCAGCCATAGCATACAGGCACACCATCGCCTGGCTGCAGGCGTAAGCAACGCCGGATAGCGAATAAACATTTTTTTCATTACGTAGTGGTTTATCTGCGGTATAGCAGGGCCATTCAGCATCAGGGGTGCTGATGCCGGCGGGCTGCGGGGCCACATTATCTTTGAAACGTATAAGCAATCGGCTGCCTGAAAGGGCAGCTATCCCCTACTTATCATAGGCTTTTTACTGTAAAATCATGTCTTAATTCACTGTTCGTGTTTTTGGTTGATTGCATTCTTTGCTGTCGTTGAATGCACCTGTCTTCACTATTCGCTAACGTGTACTATATAAATTGTTTCCGGTGTGAAGATATTCAAAGAGACAGCCTGCCGGGTTAACCATATTAGCAAAGACATTAAATATTTTAGCATAACTAAACTAAACAGGGCTACAGGAAGGTTATTTCTGGTGGGATTAATATATACCCAAACGCAACAGGCCGCCTCAAACTGATGAGGCGGCCTGTTGCGTTTGAACCGGATTAAATTATTGGCGATTGTTTACAAAACCAGGGGTTACCGGGAAGCACTTATCTCATCGGGATATGGTACCTGCTTACCCGTTTGAATGTATACAGGCAGCTGTGCTTTGTTCTTTTTCAGTTGTGCGGTGAGCAGCTTCGCCATTTCTCTTGTCTTTGCCGGATTGCTGGCAGACAGGTCATGTTCTTCCCTGATATCTTCCGCGAGATTGTAGAGTTCCAGGCGGCCCGGCTTTTCGAAATAGATCAGTTTCCAGTTGCCCTGGCGGATGGCGGTCATAAATGAGTTATCAACGCCCAGATCACCGCCTGCCCAGTTGTTAGGGTAATTCCATAACAGCGGGCGCTTGTTGTTGCGGAGGGTGTTATCACGCAGGTATTTCACGAAGCTTTCCCCGTCTACCGTTTGCATGGTTTTGTATTGCTTTATGCCGGCCATTTCGAGGATAGTGGGGTAGAAATCTTCCATGATCATGTACTGTGCAGTTACACTGCCCGGAGCCGTTACCCCGTTCCAGCGTACCATCATGGGCTCGCGGATGCCGCCTTCATACATGGAACCCTTCCCGCCTTTGAGGGGCCAGTTCTGGGTATTATGCCCGCCTTCCCGCGGGGGATGGGAGTATCCGCCATTGTCGGACATGAACATGACGATGGTATTCTCGGCCAGCCCGTTTTTATCGAGGTAATCGAGCAGCTGTCCTAAACTGTGGTCCATACCTTCCAACAGGGCGGCATAGGCAGCTTCCGGCCGGGAAAGGCCTTTATCGAGATAGTACTGCATAAACCGCGCATCTTCCTGGAACGGTAGGTGCACCGCGTAGTGCGACATATACAGGAAGAAAGGCTGCTGCCGCTGCCGCGCCGTATCCATGGCCAGCATGGCCTCTTGTGTAAGGGCTTCAGAAAGGAATATCTTCTGGCCGTAATACTTCTGCATGCCCGGCATATCGGCCTGTACGATGTATTTCTCCGGGTTGTACCCGAAGTTCTTTTCCCCGAAGTAAGATGCGGGATGGCCTGCCGCACTTCCGGCGATGTTCTTCACAAACCCCAGGTTCAGCGGGTCTTTCCCGATGCTGGGATATGTTCCGAAGTGGGCTTTGCCGCACTGGATGGTATAATAGCCATTGTCTTTCAATACCTGTGGCAGCGGGGTGGCATAAGCGCTCAGCTCCTGCTTCCCATCTGGAGAAAGTCCGTTCACGTTCCAGGAAGGCGGTTGCAGCAGGGAGTCTTTGGCATCAGTGCTTTTATTGAAAACGCTCGTCCAGTTCGTAACGCGGTGCCGCGAGGCATTCATGCCGGAGAGGAAGCTCACGCGCGACGGGGTGCATACAGGAGTGGCGTAGGCATTGGTAAACTTCATGCCCGAACGCGCCAGGCGCTCCATATTGGGTGTGCGGTACTTCCGGTTAGCAGGGGTAATACTGTCCCAGAAAGGCTCCGAAGTATCCTGCCAGCCCATATCATCGACGAGGAAAAATATAATGTTAGGCCGGGATGCCTTCTGCGCGAAGGCGCCCTGTGCGAGCAGTAAGGCTACTCCGGCAAAGGCCAGTATATGCTTCTTCATATCGGTTTTATTTCGTCGTTAAAATAAGCATTAAAAACTATGACGGCAGGCTTATTGCGCTGCTGTGTAACCCGCAGCCGCATAGCGGATGCCTTCACGGGAGCAAAAGTAGCAATGTGCTTGTTGCCTGCGGCAGTGCCTGCATACACCTGCTTCCACCGGCCACCGGTTTTGGCTTCCACCACGAACGATAATATCCGTTCCCCCTTCGCCACGTCCTCTCCTATCATCACCTGGTTCACCACCTGCACGGAAGGTAAACGGATCTCTATATCGCCCTTCCCGTTGTAAGATGCAATCGGGTTCCCGAACCGTTTCCGGATGGCATCCCCGAATTCCTTCAGGCGCTCCACATCGGGTGCAGGCATAAGCCCTGCCGTATCCGGCGTAAGCCCCAGTATCAGCGTGGAATTGCGGCCTGCAGAATGCTCATACATCTGTATGAGATTAGACAGGGGGTAAATACTATGCTCATCCCCCGGTTCCCAGAACCACTCATGGCGGCCGTTATGACCACGCAACGGAGCGTCAGACATGGCGGGCAACCAGTATTTACCGGTACTGTCGCCGTGCTTTGCCAGTGCAAAGTTATGCTCTGCTATAGCCGGGTAACGCCCCGTCAGCATACTGGGATATGGGAAAGACGACCAGCAGGGATAACCTACCGTCCCCGTCTCCGATCCTCCCCAGCGGGCATCCGACCGCTGGCCGTTCCAGTAAAACAGGGTATTGGGCTGATATTTCTCTACGATGGAAAGTACATCTGGCGCACCATCGGCAGGATCAGAAGCACCGCCATCAAACCATATCTCGAAGAGGGGGCCGTAGCGGGTACACAGCTCCGTCACCATACCTTCTACCATGCGGTTATAATATTGCTGCCGGGCTTCAAGGAAACGGTTCTTCTCGCCCTGCACTTTAAAATCATGCACCCCCATAAAAGCGTTCCAGCGGATGCCGATGTACAGGCCGGGTTCCAGGCCATACTTACGGCACGACTTTACAAAATCGGCCACTATATCCCCTTTACCGTTTTTCCATTGCAGGGCTTTCATGCAGTAGGGGTTTACATCCGACTGGTACAGTGCAAAACCCGTTTCGTGTGTAACGGTCAGTATCGCAAAGCGTGCCCCGGCGTCTTTGGCGGCTTTCACCCATTGGTCGGTATCGAGCTGCGAAGGCTTAAATATGTTGTAATCCGGCACCGGCGATATGCGGTTGCTGCCCTGGCCGTATTGCTTTCCGTCAAAAACATGGAGGTCGTAATGAAATACAACGCCCAGTTCCGCACGCTGCCATGCCAGCTGGGCAGCTGTGGGCAATGGCTGGGTAAACCCCGCCACCGTCCACAGCATGCCGGCTGCGAGCAGTACTATTTTACTGAATATACCCTTCATTCTGTTTCAGGTTTTTATCTGCTTCAGTTTCGCGTTGGGGAATGGGGAACAGTACATGCCCCGGTTTGGCGGCCATACCGCGAGCCTGCGCCCCGGAAATGAATTTACCCTGGCGGATGAGGTCTTCCCTCCGCTTGCCTTCTCCGAAAAACTCACGGGCACGCTCTGCAAGGATGAAATCCCGGAGCTGATCCTTACCGGGATAATCTGCCAGTTTTATCAGCGTTGCATCAGCCCTGTCCCGGATCTCATTCACCAGGTCTACCGCTTCCTGCGTGGGCCCGTTCAGCTCATTGAGTGCTTCGGCACGCGCCAGCAATATATCGGCATAGCGTACAAAGGGGATATCATTCCCCATGTCGGCCGACTGCCCTGCGGGGTCGGGAACGAACTTAAAGGAGCGGGCATTATTCAGCGCCTGTCCTGCCGCATTGCGGTTCATCTGGAAAGTAGCACCAGATGTGTTGGTGTATTCCGTCAGGATCATTTTCTTTCGCTTATCATCCGGTTCAAAGCTGTCCACAAACGAAGTGTACAGTTTAAACTGTGCACCGAAGATAATCCAGTTCGGCAGAATTGGATAGCCCGGAGGGAAAGTATGCGCCATTACAATATTGCCATAGTTGGTTTGTGCAAGACAGGGGAATACGAAGATGTACTCGTTGTTGTTCTCATTCTTCACATCAAACAGCTGGTCAATATCGGGGAACAGGCCATACACCTTCAGGTCTTTGATCACCTGCGCGGTAGCGGCGCATTGCTGCCACATCTTCTTATTGAGGTAGAATTTACAAAGGACAGCCAGCGCCGCTCCTTTGGTAGCCTTGCCCCGCAGTGCCTGCCGTGGTGGCAAATCCTGCGCAGCAGCAGTTAATTCCGTAATGATGAAAGTAGACATGGCTTCATCCGTAGCCCGCGCAATAGCGGGATCAATGTTCTTAGCCGAAGTGATGAGGGGTACCGGGCCAAAGAAGTTGTACAGGTAAGCATAAGCTGCGGCGCGCACAAAACGTGCCTCTGCCACCAGCTCCTTCAGTTTGGCGGGAGGCACTGCAGTAGCAGCATCTTTATTATCGAGCAGTACATTGCTGTTGCGGATGGCGCGGAAGCCTTTAGCCCAGGTAGAATTGAAGAAATCGTTGGTAGGGTTCCAGGTGAAGGTGATGAATTCCTTGGCAGATGCTTCAAAGCCTCCACCCGTTTCCAGCATCACATCGGTACAGAACTCCCCATAGCAGTATACATCGTTACGGTTGGCATAGCCTGTCACCTGCAGCTCCGCATAGGCACTGTTGAGTACTTTCTCAAACCCGTCTACCGAGTTACCGAACTGGCCGGGATCGTATTCTGTGTAGATATCTTCTTTCAGGAACTTTTTGCAGCCGGTAGTGGTGAGCAACATGGCGGCGGCAATACATATGATCGGTTTGGTAATTTTCATCGTTTTGCTTTTACGGGTGCATGATTAGAAATTGAGCTTCGCGCCCAGCCGGTATACTTTTGTGAGCGGATAGCTGTTCTGCGCCACACGGGCCACCGCATCGCGGGAATTGGCATCCGGGTCATATCCGTTATACCCGGTAATAGTGAACAGGTTATCCGCGGCGAGGTATGCGGATACGCTCTTCAGGGCATAACCCGTCAGCGGGAAAGTATACCCCAGTGTCAGCGTTTTCAGCCGTACAAAAGACACGTCTTTTACCGTATAGGAGTTCACGGAATATTGTCCGCCGTAGGTAGACGCATTGATGCCGGAAGGGTACTTCGCCCCGGGGTTCTGCGGCGTCCACCGGTCGAGGTAATACTCGGCCATATGGTTGCGCTGGAAGTTGATGGGATAAACGGATTCGATCACGTTTGCATCGAGGGCATATGCATCATGCACTCCCAGCACCAGTACGTTCAGCGAAAGCTTTTTGTAATTGAAGGTATTGTTGAAGCCCCAGGTGAATGCAGGCAGCGGGCTACCCAGCACTACCCTGTCTTTCGGAGTAATGGTTTTACTGCCATCCTGATCCCGGAACCTGGGGGAGCCTGCTTTGGCGCCCGGCTGTCCGGATGCGGCTGCTTCCTGATCCGTCTGGAAGATGCCATCTGCTTCATACCCGTAATAGGAATAGATGGGATACCCTGTTTGTACGAGCGCAAAGTTAGGAACGAAGGCGAAAGCCCCTGTCAGCAGCTGCGGTATGAAATCAGGCAGCTTAGTTACTTCGTTATGTAACAACGACAGGGAAATGCTGCTTTCCCAGTTGAAGTTCTTCCCCTCCACGTTGCGAGTATTCAGGAGGAAATCGATCCCTTTATTGCGCACATTACCGAAGTTCACCACCTGCGAGGGGAAGCCGGTGAAAGCGGGAACAGGTTTACTGAAAAGCTGGTCCATGGCGTTCTTCACATAAAATTCCAGTGAACCGCTGATCCTGCCGTTCAGGAATCCGAAATCAATACCGGCGTTATATTCTTCCGTGGTTTCCCAGCGCAGGGATGTGTTGGGCAGGCGGGCGGGCTCCACCCCCTGATAGAGGTTATCACCGAATACGGCACGGCCGGCAGCTCTGTAAGTTTGCAGTGTAGCAAAGTTACCGATGGCCTGGTTCCCTATCTGCCCGTACCCGAAGCGGAGTTTCAGGTTGGAAACGCCCTGCAGCGATTGCATGAAAGGTTCTTTATGAATGTTCCAGCCCACAGCGAGGGAAGGGAACAACGCATATTTATGCTGGTCGGAAAAGCGGGAAGTACCATCAGAGCGGAAGGAAGCGGTAAGCAGGTATTTATCCCGGTACTCGTAGTTCAGGCGGGCGAGGTAAGAATGCAGTTTGTTGGAAGAGCGCTCGCTGCTCACATTGTCTCCACTCACCCCATCGCCGCTGCCCAGTAAATTGGTATATGTAATATCTGACAGGAACATGCGGGAGGCCGCATTAGTGCCGGATGCATCATACCGCTCTGCCGTAGTGCCTGCCAGCAGGGAGAAGTTATGGCCACCGAAACGGCGGTCGTACTTAGCGAGGTACTCCATCAGCCAGTGCGTATCATCGCTGTGCGTAATGGAACCAATACCACCGGCCGACTGCCCAAGCTGCGTTTTGCGGCTGTTGTAAGAATCGAAGCGGCCGGATGTAAGATCTGCTCCCACCCTGGCAGTTAAAGTAAGTCCTGCTACCGGGCGGTAATTAGCACTTAACATGCCATAGGTGTTACTCACCACATTCTTTTGTGTGATCCCGTAAATAATGGCCAATGGGTTCTCTAAAGATATCAGGGGATTCTGCCGGTAGCGGCCATTGGCATCCAGCGAAGCAGAAATGGTAGGATCGAAATTGAGGGCGGTATTAATGGCGCCGGCGTTTTCATTGAACCCATTCTGGCTGTAAGGCTGGTTGCGCACCGTACGCGAAATATTCAGCGCCAGCGATACATCGAACTTTTCGGAAGGCGCCAGGTCGTAATTAACACGGGCGTTATACCGTTCGTAGTTCGTGTTTTTCAGGATACCATCCTGATTCATATAACTGAGGCCTACATAGTATTTGTTATTCTTTGCACCGCCATTGAAAGACAGCTGGTGGTTCTGCGCGATGGCCGTCTGGTAGATCTCATCCTGCCAGTCGGTACCCTGCCCGATGGAATCACGGTAGCGTTTGGAGAAAGGCTCGGGCTGCCCCTGCGCGGCAGACATTTCGTTGAGGACCTGCATATACTCAGGAGCGGTGAGCAGCCTGATCTTCTTTGCCAGTTGCTGTACGCCCACATATCCGTTGTAGGAGATATTCATTTGTCCGGATGCCCCTTTTTTGGTTGTAATAAGCACTACCCCGTTAGCGGCGCGGGAGCCATAAATGGCTGCGGCGCTCGCATCTTTCAGCACCTGAATGGAAGCGATATCATCCTGGCTTACTGAAGAGGGATCTACCCCAGGCATACCGTCTACCACCACCAGTACGGCATTGCTGCTGTTGATGGAACCGGCGCCTCTTACGCGGATGCTTACACCACCGCCCGGAGCGGAGCTGGACTGGCTTACATAAACCCCTGCGGCTTTACCGTTGAGTGCCTGCATGGCGTTATTGTTAACACCCTGCGTGAGGTCTTTTTCCGATACCACTGCCACCGAGCCGGTGATATCGCTTTTACGGCGGGTACCATAGCCCACCACAATTACTTCGTTGAGGGCGGAAGAAGAGGGTTTCAGTTTAACGATAATGGAGGTGGATTCGTTTGCTTTCAGGGTATAGCCGGGGAGTGTTTGCGGTTCGTATCCCATCATGCTTACCACAAAGGAGTAGCTGCCTTCCACGGGGAGGCGGGGAAAATTGAAGACGCCTGCGGAGTCTGTCTGTGTACCGGAAGAGAGGTTGGTAACACTGTTTTTGGCGACCACGTTCACGAAGGGCATTCCTTTCCCTGTTTCGTCCCGCACCACGCCCTTAACCCTGCCGGTTGGCACCTGAGCCACAGCCGTGATGCTGCAGAGCAGGCAGAAGAGTACTGCGAACATGCTGGTTGATAAAACTTTCATTTTTTTCATTGAGTGGATGTTGATGTTGGTGATTGGACATAGCTATCCCCGAACGCTCCGCGGGCATTCTTAAAAAGAGTAGCAACCCTGTTAATTAATCAGAAACTATCTCGTGTCTATTGTGCTTTGATAATGTATCCTTTCCTGTTTTTGGTCACTGTCAGGTTGTTCAGCATGGCAATATCCCGCAGGATGTTGTGCAGTGAATCCGCCTGATCTATTTTACCGATAAAGTTAAGCCCCTGCAACTCGGCCGGATTATAGTAGATCCGTTCTCCGTATATAGCGCCCAGTTGCTCGAACACCTGTGCCAGCCCCTGGTTCTCGAACATGTACCAGCTGTTCACTTCATGCTGCTTGTTTGCCCCTGCATCTTTTTGTTTAACAGCCGGCGCCGGAGCCTGCTTCCTCAGGATGGCTATGCCGTTTTCCCGGCTGAAGCTTAGTTCATCTCCCGGCTGGAGGTAATAATCCTTATCCAGCTGGGCCAGCAGGGTATCTGCTGCCTTCACCACTACTTTACCTTCGAGGAGCTTCACTCCCGTGGTGCCATCCGCCATGGCCGAAGAAACGCTGAATACGGTACCGAGGGCGGTTACTGCCAGTCCGTCGCTGTAAACGGTAAATGGCCTGTGTACATCGCCCCGGGTGTGGAAAATGGCTTCCCCGGTGAGGTACATGTCCCGTTTACCATTCCCGAACGCAGGGTCGTAGCGGACAACGGCACCGGCCATCAGTTCTACAACCGAACTGTCTTCCAGCGTATACCGCATCACACTCCCCCCGTTATTGATCAGCTCACGGCCTGCATAGTCGGCACCAGCCACAGGAGGCGCCGTACCTTTTTCAGGTGCCAGGGTATACCATGCCAGGGCGATGCCACCGGTTAATACCGCTGCGGCGGCTATTTTACGCCAGATGCCCATTACTTTAGGCTTGCCGGCAGGACGTACATCTTCCCATACTTCGTTCCAGTAAGCATCAGGCTTCCCCGCATCGTTGCCGGTATCCTGCCATTCTTCTTCCGGCAACAATGCTGCGGCCGCCTCCGGGTTGTTTTTCAGAAACTCACTGACTGCCACGGCTTCTTCCGCCGTGCATTCCTTCTTAAAAAACCGGATGATCTGTTCCCTCGAAATATTCATAACTACCAATAAATACGAACGGGGATATAAAAACCCTCCGCTACTGGAAAAAAAATATGGATAATAAGATGAGTAAGGTCTTTTTGAGTTGTTTCACCGCTTTGGCGATGTGGTTTTCCACTGCTTTTACGGTGATAGACAGTTTCTCTGCTACCTCTTTGTACGAGTACCCCTGCAGGCGGTTGAGGATAAATGCCTTTTGGCGGGCAGGCGGCATGGTGTCGAGGATGCGGTGGAGGCGGCGGTCGATGTCCCAGGTGGTGGTTCCCGGGTGTATTGCTACGGCTTCATGTTCCTGTAAGCCATTGTGGAGGGGAAGCTGTTGTTTCCGGAGGAAATCGATGTACACCGTTTTGGCGATGTGGAAGATCTGCTGGTCCAGCGAATAGGCCGGGTTGAGCGACTGGCGGTATTGCCAAAGGCGGAGGAAAGTGTTTTGCAGGAGATCGCGTGCATCTTCTTCCCCGCCGGTCTTTTTGAGAAAGTACAGGTAAACCTTATTGCGGGAAGCCAGAAATGCCTGCTCAAATGCAGATTCGCTGCCGTTCTTTATAGCGTTCACTATTTCCAACACGGCGGTAAAGTAATACAATTTGGATGACAAACTAAAAAAGCCCCCTCCATTCGGGGAGGCCTTGTTTAGCCTGAAACACCGGTAATATTGGATCAGGTTCCAAACTCACAACCCGACCCCAATAGTACCCTAAAGGCAGTGGAAGGCAGTGTAGAGGCAGTCTACCCTTAGTGTAATGGATGTCTAAAGGCAGTGCAAAGGCAGTCCGAAGGCAGTGGGAAGAGGGTCTAAAGGGCTCAATCGGCCTGTTTCGGCATCCACATAACGTATGACTCCGATACTATTTTGCGCTTTCCGGGGCCAAACTAACCGTACAAATACTATTTGCCGATTCAGAAATAATTGTTTACTTTATAGTAGCTGTCAGAGAACACAAATACCTATGTATCAAGACTTTTCAGCCAGGACACAACTACACGGCAGGCAGACAGCGCGAATAATACAGTGACCAGTTACAGGCCCCCAAAACCATACGGCCAGAAAAACCTGCAGCAGCGGTAGCGCGATAGTATTTTCTGGTGCCCCAATAGCCCCACCCGCCCCGTTACTCAGGTATCACCTTGTTCTAAAATGTACTGCGTATGAAGCCCATATTAATGGCAGTTTTCCCTATTGCGAACGATCTTAATCTCGTGGATGAGCGCGACAGGCTCTCTAAAGTATTCCCCGTTACTGCCGCGTTGGAATTTGACCCCTTCAGCCAGGCTACTTTTGAAATAGTAAACGCGCAATTCAAAAATGCGAATTATACCAAACGTGTAACTGTATTCCATTATGGCGGCCACGCTAACGGCACCAATCTGTCTTTCCGGGATGCTGAGGGCAACATCACCGGTTTCAGCAAGCTACTCGAAGAGCTGACCAACCTGCAGTTAGTATTTATTAACGGATGCGACTCTTTTGATCAGGCAGATATCATTCTTGCAAATGAAAAAACAAAGAATGTCGCTATTATTGTTACCCAGGGGAAAATTAAGGATGAGGTAGCGCTGTATTTTGCGGAAGAGTTTTACACGATATGGGCTTCCAACTTTACCATACAGCAGGCATTCAATATGGCCATTGCCGGCGTTGCTACCAAATTCCCTGCTTCCAGCTTTACTACAACACAAACCGAACGCGGCATAAAGGTAACAGGACTGTATGAGTCCGATGAATCCACGTACTTCCTTGTGGGAAATGTTATACAAAGAGCGAATAATATGCGGGAAAGCCTCGAAGGCCCGGTTATTGCAAACGAATACATCGAGTACACGCCATCATACGAACTGGTCACCACCATTAGCGGGTCCATCCTTCAGGACAATATCCTGAACATCGAAGACAAAGAGGAATTAACGAAGAAGTTTGACGCGTACCGGCAGGATCAGGACGACCTTACCAACTTCGATTATCTCTGTCTTGCCCTTTTAAAATTCATGCCCTACCCTATCGGGTCACATCTCAGCCTGCTGTGGAGCGCGGGGAAAGATGCGGATATTACACAGGAATATGAAAAGCTGCTCAAAATGCAGATCTCCACATATGCAGCCTCCCTCCAGCTGCTATGCTTTTCCATGTTAAACTGCCTGCTGGAAGAAACACTGAAGTTCCTCACCACCGTCCCTTCCAATGACGGCGGGGTATTGATCACAGGCCTGAAGCTGGATGTCACAAGGAAGCAAATAGATGTTTTACACGGGTTCATCCATTCCGGAGATCCCGATAATGTAATTAACAACAGTCCTCTGTTACTCATTACCATCCGGGAGGTCATTACCCAAAACCGCGACAAAGGGATTGAGCCGTTCATTGAAGAATACAGTTCACTGCAGGAAGTATTTGTCAATGAAACAGAATTCATGCAAACACACCGGTATATTCTTGGCTTAAAGGAATCTATTAAAAATGGTCAGATTCAGCAAAAGAATATTAAAGCCGAATGCAAAAAAATGGAACGTACAATGAGCAGGATATTTGAGAAAGCGGGGTTCCTGGCTAAATACAACCTCCTTTCTGTCCGTGAAATATCCATACGTAAAACAAGGCTGGAAGCTGCTGAATTCGAGATATACCGTACCAACCTGGTGCATTCCTCCATTAACAAATACGCTCCCAAAAACAACGGAATCTACACAGATACGCATTCCGTGATGTTTTCCAGGAACACGGCCGGGATGGGGATCACCAAATACCTGAGCCTTTCCCCTTTTATTATCGACGAAAACGGGATAAAAGGAGAACTAATCCCCAACATCCTTTTCTTCAGCCACAGGGAGGGAGAAGATTATGTGTTCCGCCGGTCAAACAATCCGGATAACATAAGGATAATCCGTGCTGGTAAAACTTATGAAAAAGATGATTTTACAGACAAAAGCCAGCCGCATATAGATATCATAAACTTACGTATGACGGCCATAACGAAGGAGCTGAAGTACTTCGAAAAGATGCTTACCGAGTTGCAAACCCTGATTACAAAATAACCCCATGCCTGACCAAGCCATCGCCACCCCGTTAGCCACCAATCCTTTCCACCTTTTCAATTCCTTTTCTGAAAAGGATGCGCTGCTTTACTTTGGTCGTGAAAAAGAAACCGCCATATTATACCAGCTAACGCTGGAGTCTGATATTGTGCTGATATTCGGAGAGTCCGGCACCGGCAAAACCAGTCTGGTACAGTGCGGCCTCATCAATCAAACCACTAACTTCAGTTGGACGAGCATCGTTATCCGCCGGCTGGAGAATATGAATACCGCCTTACCCGCACAGCTGAAAAAACATCTGGCCGCCTGTTATATAAAAGAATCAAATGGCCAGTCTGCCACAGCCCTTTTAAAAAATGTATACCTCAGCAGCTTCCGCCCGGTTATTCTCATATTCGACCAGTTCGAGGAACTGTTCCTGATGGGCACCAAAGCAGAACGTACTTTATTTTATGAGACGCTGGAAGACCTCCAGCAGCTGGACTTCCCCTGCAAAATGATATTCGTTATCCGCAGCGAGTTCCTGGCTAAGGTAAATGAGCTGGAGCTGGCGCTGCCGGGTATTTTCCGGAAGCGGCTGGAGGTATTGCCCATATCCCGCGAAAATGCGCAAAAGATCATCATAGATTCCTTCCGTGCCTTCGGCATACCTGTAGGAGATGGTAAGAATCCGCCTGAACCCATCCGGGATATTGCTGACAAAGAATCCTCGGCAACAGAAAGTGACATTGCCGGTAAAATCCTGAACACCATTGCCCCGGGCAATACCGCCATCCAACTCCCCTACCTGCAGGCCTTCCAGTCCGAACTGTGGCAATATGTGAACACTACAGAAGGCAAGAATGGGGTTATCACCCCGGAAGCCATCCAATGGCTGGCCGGAAAAGGCAACGTACTCCGCTTCTTCCTCGACAACCGTATTGAACAGCAGAAATACGTCAGCAAGGAAGACTCCTGGAAAGTGCTAAAGCTCTTCCTGTCCGATACCCAGGGTATTAAAAAGCATGTTACACAAAACGATTTCGATTCTATTCCTGCGGAAAACATAAACGAGCTCAGGGAACACTTCCGCATAACCGGTGTGATCAGGGAAGTGAGTAAAGATATGTTTGAACTGGCTCATGAATGCCTGGTGCCTGTAATAGAAAGCGTGCGCTTCTCCAGCCTGCGCAACCGGAATGAAAACCCTACCATCGACGGCAATCCTTATAAAGGGCTGGTATCCTACACTTCTTTAGATGAGCGCCTTTTCTACGGCCGTACCGAAGTAATCAAACAATTACTGGAAAAGGTAACCAAACATCCCTTTGTAGTAGTGGTAGGCAACTCCGGTGTGGGTAAATCATCGCTCATCAAAGCCGGTATTTTCCCTGCGCTGGATAAAGAAACCTATAACATCCTGCGTATACTTCGTGCCGGGGAAGATAATCCCCTGAAAGAAATCAATGCCGCAGTAAGGGATGCCAACCCAGATCCCAATGTTACAAACATCCTGCTCATAGACCAATACGAGGAGCTGCGGACAAGGATAACCGACGATAAGCTGTGCCAGAATGTTTTCAAACGCATACATGAACTGGTAAGGCCCAAAGCCCCTGGCGACAACAGGCCTGTAATTCGCGTCATCATCACCATACGTGCAGATTTTGAACCGCAGTTCAGTGTAATGGAACCATTGAGAACGTACTGGAAAACCGGCAAATTCATTGTACCGCCCTTTACACGTGAAGAAATCTGCCAGGTGATTGAGGAACCCGCTTACGAAGCCGGACTGCTATTCTCCCCACCGTCTCTTGCCGAGCTGATTGCGGATGATGTATACAGTTCGCAAACTACGGGCCTGCTGCCCCTTATGTCTTTCTGCCTGCGGCAGCTGTATGATAAATATGAAAAGCGCGGCGTAAAGGATTACCTGCTGTTACAAAGCGACTACGATAATATGGGCGGTGTGATCGGCGCCCTGCAGTCGGTAGCGGAAGACATATATACCGGCTTTAAAAAGCAATTCCCGAAAGATTATGTTGCTTACCAGGACGCAGTGAGGAACATCACCCTTCGCATGGTATACTCGTCTGCCGGAGAGCTGGCGGGCCAGCGGGTGCTGGAAGAGGAATTTGTGTACGATAGTCCTGAGCGGAATGAAAAGGTGTCGAAAGTTTTAAAGATCCTGGAAGAAAACGACCTGATCGTATCCGGCCATAGCAAAGGAGGCCAGAAGTATTACGAACCGGCGCACGATGTGCTGGTAAAAACATGGTCGCGCATCTGGGACTGGATCAACGATTCTGGGAAAGACATCCTCAATCTCCAGAGCCGCCTGCGCCTCGTTACTTCCCGTAAAGCCGACGATAAAAGATGGGATATTATGCTGCCCCAGCCTGAAGTGCTGAAAGAAGTGGCAGCAGGCTGGATGAACCATAAAGAACAGGAGTTTGTGGAAAGGCATATGCTCTATAAAAAACAGCGTGCCAACAAGGAAAAAGCCAGGCATCAGCGTGAGATAGAAATGATGGAACGCCTTGCCCTTGCAAAATCAAGGAAGTACAAAACGATTTTCGCTGTGTGCGGCTTAATAATCTTACTGCTTGGCTATATGTTCTGGTTGCAGACCAGCTCTTCCAAAAGCCTGAAAGCTGCTATAATAGAAAAAGATGCCGCACAGCTTGCATTGGAAAAAAAGCAGAAAGAAGTAACAATACAACGCGATCAGGCAAGAGACTCCGGTATATTGGCCCGTATCCAGATGGTAATTGCCGCCAATGCGCGCGATTCCATGAGAATAGAAAAAATAGCTGCTGAACGGGCTACTTCCAGAGCCAACAGGGCTTTAAAGACACTTAAAGAGGTAAACCTCCAACTGATACTGGCAGAAGACTCACTAAACCGGTCACTGACTGCAAGCCGTGAAAACAATATTAAACTGCAGAACACCATCCGTATTAAAGACTCCCTGGCCAATGCCACCAAAGTATTGACAGCTGATGTAGATGAAAAAAATACGGAAGGCGCCAACCGCCTCATTCAACTGGCTAAAAACGAAGAAGCCGACAACCCGGATAAATCGTTCCGCCTCGCCCAGCTGGCCGTAAGGCAGGATAGTAACAATATTGCCGCCCGCCGTTATCTCGACACCCTCTACAAAAAACCGTTATATTACCCCATTATTGTACGGAAGGGAGATTTCGCTTCTTTCTCGCCCGACGGCGAGTATTACCTCATTGCATCTTCTCAGGAGAGAAAACTCTGGATGTTCAGGCTGAATAACAAAGAGCCTTTCGATTCCGTGCATATCGATAACGATCTGGTGGCTGCCGAGTTCCAGAAAGACGGTAAAGTGGTGATGCTGACCCATACCAACAAGGTGGTACTCCGCAAAACCAACAGGATCACGAACAAGAATTCCTTCGGCAGCATTGTGGGCGATGCTATCAGCTACGCCTGCATTTCGCCGGACGAATCCATGGCCCTCGTAATAGACGACGGTACCCTGCAGCTCTACGACCTTACCTGGAACAACGAACGTTTTGCCCGCCGCTTCCGGCCGTTCAGATACGGACAAAAAATCACCCATGCAGCCTTCTCAAGAGACAGTAAAACGGTGATCGCCGGTACAGAAGGCGGAGGCGTATTGTCCATTGCCACTAAAGACGGCAGGGAAACCAATATTGTAAAAGATATGTATGGCCAGCAGGCTTACCTCTCTCCCACCGCCAATTACTTCCTTACCAGCACATCCTCAAAACTCACATTGCTGAACCCTGAAAGGAAGCAAAAGTGGGAAGATGAGAAATCGTTCAGTTCCAAACTGGCCGAAAGCGCCCTCTTTTCAAGCGATGGGAAGTGGCTTATTCTGAACTATGCGAAGTTCGAAGGCAAAGGTAACCGGGGTAAAAGCATGGAAAACATCAATTTTGACAACCGTACCGTGCAATTGGTACCTATTACCTGCGATGAATGTGATTCGCGGTTTAATTCCCGGCCAATTGAGAAACTGCTGCCAACAGATATTTCAGGGAGTAATTTCATCAGTTTCTATAACAATAAGCTGTTCCTCGGCAGGCCCGACAATTCAATTCTATACACCAATGTGGAAACACAAAAGCAATACCGCCTGCCGGCCCGAACCAATACCGTTACCTCGCTTTCCCCGCTCAATAATGGAACGAGGATCATTACAGTATATGGCAATGAGGTGGTTTTCTGGCAACTGACTACGCTGGAAATTCTGAACAGCAATCAATTAGTTCCGCAACTATCCGTAGCCGACAGAACACGGTACAGCATCAATGCTAAAATGTAACCGGTAAGAATATCACAGCGGGGATGTTATCTTTGCTGCCCAAACACTCTTTGCATGCCTGCATCCGTTCTTATCCTCGGCGCCAACTCCGACGTTGCAAAAGCCGCCATCATTCAATACGCCGCCAAAGGCTACCGTATCATAGCGGCATCCCGCAGTACCGCGGAGCTGCAAAGCTTCGTGCAGGCATCGGTTCCCCAGGCAGGGCAGGTAACAGTAATGTATTTCGATGCGGCTGATTTTGCCAGTCACCCCACTTTCTATGCTTCCCTACCCGAAAAGCCGCAAATCGTGCTGTATGCTGCCGGATACCTGAAGCATAACGATGAAGCCATGATTGATTTCGAAGGCAGTCACCGTATGATGCAGGTACATTATGCCGGAGCCGTTTCTATCCTCAACATCATCGTTACAGATACCGCCAACACCCGGCTGGAAAGAATCATAGGATTATCCTCCCTCTCCGGTGTGCGGGGAAGAAAAAGCAATTTCATTTACGGCAGTACAAAAGCCGCCTTTACCCAATACCTCGCCGGCCTGCGCCAATACCTGTTTGCCAGAAAAGTAACCGTGAATGTAATTGTAGCGGGCTATATCCGCAGTAAAATGACCGCAGGGCTTAACCTCCCGGAATCCCTGATGCTGGAACCTTCCTTCATTGCCAATGCAGTCGTGAACGCCGGAAAGCGGTTCACCATAGTGCCGGGCTTTAAATGGAAACTGATTTATCTCGTACTGAAATACTCGCCGGAGAAACTGGTGGCGAAGCTTCCTTAATTGCTTACTGGTATACTCTCACATAATCCACGATCATGCGTACCGGTAACTGCGCCGGGTCTACCTTCCCTACCCAGCTGCCACCCAGCTGCTGATCTATGAGCAGATAGAACGGCTGGTCGAACGGCCATTGGGAAGGATCTACGCCGGCTACGCGCGGATAAGTAAACGTTTCTTTACCGTTCAGGATATACACGATTTTATCCGGGTACCATTTGATGCCGAATACATTGAATTCTCCGGGATTGAATGCGGGAGAACCGTAGTGCCTGGGGTTGTCTTTCTGTTTCAGTTCAAGGGTATAGTAAGAGTGGATGGTCTGGTAGATGATACTGTCGTGGTTCAGGTGCTCCATGATATCGATCTCGCCGTTGCGGGGGTATTTGCCATATTTATCCTGTGCCGCCAGCATCCACATGGCAGGCCATGCACCTTTGGCACTTTCCAGCCTTGCGCGGATCTCTACTTTACCGTACTGGAAGGCGAACTTGCCTTTACTCCAGATGCCTCCGGTGAGGAACGGGCGCTTATCCTTTGTAGTATCCGGATTATTGATACCGTGCAGATATAGCATACCATCGCGCAGTTCATAACAGATATCGTCTGTAGTCATATGCTTTCCCCAGTCTGCCCCACCTGCGGGTATCCTTGTCCATTTGGAAGTATCTATGGCGGAAGAAGAGAATTCGTCGTGCCACACCATCTGCCACCGGCTTTCCGGGCGGTTATCCGCCTGTACGTAGAAGTATTTGTTCTGCAGGGTATAGGCGGTGGATTTGCAGGCGGAGAGTGCTACCGCTGCGGCAAATAACAGGAACAGATGACGCATATGGATTGGATTACAGCTAGAAAAAGAAAGCCGGGCACCCTGGTGTGTGCCCGGCAATATGATTAGAGGAAAAAGTCCAGTTCAGCAATGGCCAGCGATTTGCTGCCGCCTGCGGCTTCCAGTAAAGTGATCCGTACATACCGTGCGTTGGTGGTGCTGCGCAGGTAATGGTAACGGGTAACAGGATCATTGATTAGGTTGCCGAACGTGAATTCTTCTACCGGCGTCCAGTTTACGCCATCGTTGCTGATGGCAAGGCGGCCCTTTTGCAGCATTCCGTTGCGGTGAGCGGTTTGCGGTGTGTAGGCGAAGCTGGCGAGGGGCTGGGCTGCACCAAGGTCGATGGTAATGGCGTGTTCCCCGCCATCGTCAGACTGCCACCAGGTACGTGCATTGCCATCAAAGGCATGCGCACCGGGGTGTTTGGCATCTTCACTGCTTACGCTCACCAGTTTCCAGGGGAGTTTAGGCAGGCCGATTACCTTACGGGCAACGGCGCCTGTGTCTCCTTCATGCACAGCCACTGCGTGAATTTCACCGGATGGCAATGTGAAGGGAGTAGTGTATTTAACGGGAGCAGAAACTGTTCCGTTCTTCTGGCGGATGGTGTAATAAATATCGAACGTATTGCCAAGGTTCTTACCGGCATCCTGCCCGTGCGGCTTCCATCCGAAAGTTTCTTTCTTCGGGGCAATGGTGATGTTACCATCTGCTCCCTGCATTACGGCCAGTTGCGGCGGACGGCTCTTAAAGAAATGTGCGGATACGTGGCTGATGGCAGGCGCCATCCTGGAGCCCGTTACCCGGATGCGGAAACGGTTGCCTGTTACCGCCGGGAAGCGGAGTATTTTCTTATACCCGATATTGTGGGCTGCTATAACTTCTTTCCATGCTCCATTCTCCCATACATCCACGGCATGGCCTTCTACCCTTTCGCTGTGGGTACGCACTGCTTCCTGGAGCACGATGCGGTTGATGGTTACAGGGCGGGGCGTCTGGAGGATGAAAGATCCCGTGTCCTGCTTCAGGGATAATATGGTAGCAGGATTATTATCCGTTAATGCAGCGGGGCCTTTGGCTCCTGCAAAAAGGTTCTTACCATATGTTTCGCGGATACGGCGGCCGGTTTCCATCAGTACGGCAGAGTCTGCAGGAGAAAAGCGCCCTTCGCGGTTGGGAGGAATATTGAGGAGGAAGGTGGAGTTACCACCTGCAGCGCGCTCGTAGATATCAAACACATCATCGGCACTGCGTACCTGCTGGCGCTCATCATCCCGGTAAAACCAGCCTTCGCGGATGGAAGTATTGGTTTCTGCCTGCTGATAGTGAAGGAATTTAGCCTGCAGCAACTGCGGGCGCAGCGCCAGGTCTTCTTTCTCCATGTCGGGGAACTGGCTGGCAGTAGTAGGGTTGAATTCGTAAGGGATCACGTTCCATTCCTGCGGACGGGTACCGCCTGATTCATTACCACACCAGCGCACATCTTCCCTGCCGAAGATAACGGCTTTGGGTGCGAGGGTATGGATGAGTTTTTTCCAGGCAGTATAGTTGTATTGCTGGCCGCCCTTGGTTTTGGGATGCGCCCCGTCGAACCATACTTCATGTACCTCACCATATTCTGTGAGCAATTCAAACAGCTGGTTGAGGAAGTATTCGTTGTAGTCGTCTACCTTAAACTTAAAAGTACGCTTGTCTTTGAACGGACGGCCCGGTACTGCGCGGGGGATGGTACGTTCGGTGTATTTGCTCAGGTTGCCATACAGCCCTTCCGCGTTCTCGATCTGGAAGAGATCGGCCGGGGAAAGGTATACACCCAGCTTCAGGCCATACTTCTTACAGGAAGCGGTAAGGTCGCGCAGAATGTCGCCCTTCCCGTTTCTGAAGCCGGTAGACATGATGCCGTGGCGGGTATACCGGCTTTGCCAGAGTACGAAGCCATCGTGGTGCTTCACGGTGATGATCACCATCTTCATACCGGCTGCTTTCATAGCCGCGCACCACTGGTCTGTATCCAGTTTTTCCAGTGCGAAGATGGCAGGATCTTCCTTACCGTTCCCCCACTCCATGCGGGTAAATGTATTAGGACCGAAATGTATAAAGGCGATGAATTCGTTTTTCAATGCGGCAAACTGATTGGCAGTAGGTACCACATGCGCCGCTTTACGGATTATATCCGCTTCGGAATCAGTAGCCACCACGGGTATCGTGCTTTTAGGCGCAATTGCGGAATGCTGCGCCATGGCGCTCCCTGTCAACATCAGGAAGCCCAGCGTAAAAAGTTGCTTCATATAAATCATTAAAGAGTGCAGCTGTTAAGGTACAACATCAAAAGGCGGCATGCAACATTTTTCGCTTCGGCCGCCCCGCAGCCAAAGCCCACAGGATAGTTGCAGCACTGAGTAAAGTGATCAGTGCTACTGCCAGAAAGATAACGCTGCGGTTGCCCGAACGGTCTATCAGCATACCCATCAGCGGCTCACCGGCTGCTGCGAAAATATATGCCACCATATTCATAATTCCTGTGCCCGTGCCTACAAACCGCTGCCCCAGCAGCTCCGGCGCCAATGGCCAGAAGTTGGCCTGCGGGCCGTATGAAAAAAAGCCCGCACAAAATACCAATACGCCAATGGCAACACCTGATGAAAACCCCATACTGTATATCACCGCCGATAATCCGCTGCAGGAAAGCATCCCCATACAAATAGACAACATCCTGTCAGACCGGAACACCAGGTCCGAAATGGCGCCGAAAGAAATAGCTCCTGCCGCCATACCTATCGGTAACAGTATACTGATCCATACCGAAGAGGGCGCGCTCTTATCCGCCGTACCAAGGAAGTACAGCGGCAGCCAGAAGATGAGGGCATAACGCGCCATACTCTGGAAGCCCAGAGAGAGGCACACAATCAGGAACTGCCGGTTACCCAGCGCAGCAGCATAGGCTTCTTTCCATCCCGGCTTATCTGCTGCTGATTTCTCCTGCACATCCTGCTCCGGCGCATTGCGCACAAACACAAAAAAGATCACCACCGCCACCGCCAGGAACAATACCGGGATGCGGAATACATTCCGCCAGTTATCAGTAACCAGCAGGATGGAAAAGAGGTAGGTTATTACAGATGAAAGCCCGGCAGACATGGTGTATAACCCGTAAGCCAGTCCACGGTTCCCCTCTCGCCACCAGTTAGCAATAATGCGGCTGCCCGACGCCCAGGCCATGGATTGAAAGTAACCGTTAAAGCCCCATAGTATTAATATGGTTGTAAAAGAATCGGAGAAACTGATCAGGATGTTCATGAGGGCAGACAATAACCCGCCTGCTGCAATCATGTGTTTGGGGCTCAGCCTGTCTGCCAGGTTACCATTGATCAGTTGCCCCAGCGCATAGCCTGCCAGCATGGTGAAACTGATCCATCCTATTTTGGTGAAGGAGACGTGGAGCGTATCCGCCAGATCGTGTGCAGCCCAGCCAAAGTTGTGCCTGCCTGTGTAGAAGAAAAGGTAACAGAACATGGTCAGCAGCAACATCTGCCACCGCCGCCAGGTGCCGGTATGGTTCATTAATTCGCGAGCCATCTTATCATACTTTATTAAAGCGTGCATTATCTTCATGCCGCCGTGCTTCATACAAACTCCGGCTACATGGAAAGCCGGCTATTATTTCCTGACACGAAACTAATTTTCTTATTCGTTAAATTCGCGGTAGTAACTTTAATTAATCGTTAAGTCAAATGAACCAGGAGCCACATCAGGAATCAGTCAACAGCGGACAGCTGGTATATCATAAAATAGGCGGCCTTATCCGCAGGTATCGGAAAGATAAAGGGTTGAAGCTGCTCGACCTTTCCGGGGTTACAGGCATCAAATCCGCTATGCTTTCCAAAATTGAGAACGGTCGTATGCTGCCTACCATCCCTACCCTGTTCACCATCATTCAAAAGCTGGGCATCAAGCCCGAAACGTTCTTTGCGGAACTGAGTGCGGAGAACGATTTCCCGGGATACCTGCATATGCCTAAAGCCGGCTATACCCCTTATGAAAAAGAGGAAAACGCTGTCGGCTTCGAATATCAGTCAGTTTTCGAACACAGCTTCGGGAATGGCGCCTTTCAATTGTCTATCCTCACCCTGCGGCCCGGTGCGCACCGCCCGCCAGTAACAACGGCGGCGTATGAACTGGTGTTTGTACTCAGCGGAAACCTGCAGTATCAGCTGGAAGATCGTGTGTTTGAACTCGCTGAGGGTGATTCAATTTTCTTCGACGGAAACATTCCCCATGTTCCTATCCATACGCAGCCTACTAACGTGCAATTACTCGTAATGTACTTCTTTGCAGAAAGCAGCAAGTAAATTTACTTAAAAGAAATATTATTTCCCACAAAGAAATATATAAAGTATCTTGGGAGGCAAATATTCCCGTATGATACGCGTAAAATACTTATGCCTTTCCTTGCTGAGCCTGTGTATGGGGCTTAGCGCCATCGCTCAGTCCAGGCCCAGACATGTGATCCTGATCGGGTCAGACGGGTTTGGGGCATACGCCTTCAGCCAGGCCAAAGTTCCTCACCTGCGTAAAATGATGGAACAGGGTTCCTGGACCCTGCATGCACGCACCGTACTTCCTTCTTCCAGCGCTCCCAACTGGGCTTCCATGGTAATGGGCGCCGGCCCTGAGCTGCATGGGTATACCACCTGGGGCAGCAAGCAGCCCGACCTTCCTGCCCGTGTACTCGATGAGTATGGCATGTTCCCCACCGTTTATTCCCTGCTCCGCAAAGCACAACCCGCCAGCGAGATCGGCGTGATCTATGAATGGGACGGTATCGGTTATCTCTTCCCTAAAAAAGCCGTGAATAAAGATCAGAACTGCGATGGCGATGTTGCCCTGGCAGCGGCAGCCTGCGATTATATCAAAAGCAGGAAACCGACCTTCCTGTTTGTACACCTCCACGATGTAGACAGCGTGGGGCACAAAGTGGGACATAACACACCTGAATACTACGCTTCCGTAGAACGGACAGACGCGCATATCGGTGAAATCCTGCAGGCCATCAAAGAAGCAGGTATAGAAAAAGAAACGGTGGTGATCTTTACTGCGGATCACGGCGGTATCAATAAAGGCCATGGCGCTATTTCCATGCAGGAAATGGAAATCCCCTGGATCGTGAAGGGACCTGGTATCAAGGCCAGTTATGAAGTAACCGAAAGCGTGATGACGTTCGATACTGCCGCTACCATTGCAGCACTGTTCCGGCTTACCCCGCCACAGGTATGGATTGCCCGGGCCGTAACTTCCATTTTCAAATGACACACAACTAAGCATAAAAAAACCGCGTTCCGTAAGGGCGCGGTTTTTCTGTTTTATATGGATGTTCAGGAAAGGTTCAGAATCTCCATCAGGTCGCCGATGATGTAATCGGGCGAAGCATGCTTTAACTGCTCGGAGGTATGTGCGCCGGTAGTGATACCAATGCTCAAGCCGCAGCCTGCGTTTTTACCTTCTTCAATATCGATGGTAGAATCCCCCACCTTTACCACCTGTTTACCATCGGCGATATTAAACTGCTGCATGGCATGCAGGATCATATCCGGATGAGGCCTGTTGCGCGGCACATCGGATGCGGTAACAAGGGCATCGAAATCTCTTCCCGCTTCCCAGCCCAGCTTTTCTATCAGCCCCTCTGCAGTATTGCGCTGGTAACCGGTGTTCAATACAACTTTTACGCCTTCCTTCCGCAGTTTTTCAAACAGGGCGGAGGCATTGGGCTGTTCGGTTACTTCCAGTGAATCATAAGCCTGCTCCAGCAGTATTTTAAAGCGTTCGAAGATGACGGGGGCATCAGCAGCCAGCTTATCTTCCGTATAGGTTTCCAGTACGCTCTTGATAGCCTGCAGTTTTTCCTTGCCGGCACCTTCGGCCAGTACCTGCTCCAGTGTAACGGGATAGCCCTGTTCATTGATAGCCTGTTGCACAGTCTTGTACACTACATTATGCTCATTCACGGTGGTACCCGCCATGTCGAATACGATCATTTTTATCATTCTACAGTTTTTTGCTTTTTCAGATTGATCCCCACCCGCAGGGGCTTTTGTGCTACGGCATACTCAAAAGCATCCTGTACGGCTTCGAGGGGATATTCCGTCTCCACTGCCGCGGCAAAGGGATAGCGCTCCCAGTTACCGCGCATAAATTCAAAGGCAGCGATGAAATCATCGAAATTGTAATTATGCAGTCCTTTGATGGTGATAAGGTTACGGATGATCCGCTCCGGCACTATCTGCAGCGGGCGGGTATTAAACACCGCACCGATCCACACGGCGATGCCGCCAATGCCGAGGGTGGCAATACCGGCCTCCATGGTATCCGGCGAGCCGCTCATATCAAACACCACATCCACCCCTCTCCCGCCTGTGCGGGCTGGAATGGCGGATACACTATCTGCACCCCTCAGGTCAAACACATCATCTGCCCCAAATCGAAGGGCATCCTGCAGGCGGCGCTCCGATATATCAGCAGCCCCGATCCATTTTGCGTCCGATTCCCGGCACATAGCCGCGCAGGTGACACCCAGATGCCCCATGCCGGTAATGAGTACGTTCTTACCCCTTAAATCGCCCGCCATACGCAAGGCTCCTGCCACGGTGGATACTGAACAGTTGAGGGTGGCCGCTACGGCATCGGGCATTTCGTCCGGTAATCGGAGGATGCCTGTATTGGGCTGAAGGACGCAATATTCTCCCAGTCCGCCATGAAACAACTCTGCACCTTCCGCTTTCACATGCCCGTACTTATACAGCCCCGTCCCTTTCTGGGGCATGCCGCGCAGGGCATTCTCAGATTCCGGGTTGCTGGCAAAGATAGTCCACGTAATGCGGTTGCCAGGCAAGAGGGGTGCTCCCATCAGGTCCGTTCCCGGATGCTCCGGGTGCAATTGCACGATTTCCCCAACAATTTCATGCCCCAGCACGGTAGGACAAGGCTCCTGCCGCAGGCCGCAAAAGGTATGCAGGTCGCTCCCGCAGATGGTGGTATACACATTCCGCACGAGGATCTCCCCGGGGAGCAGTGCCCTCACCGCTCCGGAAGTCATCCTGAAAGGCCCTCCCGGGCCATCAAATAAAGCCAGGTGGCCGATGCGTTCAGTGTTCATGCTCATATGTCTGCCTGTTTCATGAAAGGATAAAAACTTTCCTGATGCGAAATTAATATTTCCTGTGGAGAAATATTTAACACCAATATTAAATTTTCCCTGCTCCTGAAGATCATCGAACCTTCAGTGAACCTTCAGTGATCCTTCAGTGATCCTTCGGTCAAACCCCTTCAAACCTATACCACCACTGAACACCACCGAAGGATCACTGAAGGATGGCAGTAGGATGTCAGTAGGTTTTGCAAAACCCTGCAGACTGAATGTCATCAATTTTTAATCATATCCCTGTAAAGGCACCGTAACAAATGTAAAAGCCCTGAACATCAGCGACGTTCAGGGCTTTTACGATGTATATGGACTATACTATTTCTTCTGCTGTGCGAGGAAGGTAACCAGCGAAGCCAGCTCGTCGTAAGACAAAGCATTCGCCAGGCCTGCAGGCATCATGGAATTCTTCATTTCCTTGCGGGAAGCGATGTCTGAAGCTTTTAACGTAGTTACGTTACCGCCGATATCGCGGAGCACCACCCTGGAAGCGGTTTCTTCCGTCACAAAGCCCATGTAGGACTTTTTGTCTTTGGTAGTGATCATCACCGTAGCAAAGCCTTGTGAGATGGAAGCGTTAGGCTTGAGGATAGACTCAGCAATCTGCTCGCGGTTCATGATGGAACCGATCTGACCCATGTAGGGGCCTTTCATCTTCTCACCTTTGCTGATGCTATGGCAGGCCACGCAACCCTGGCTGGTGAACAGCACCTTGCCTTTGGCGGCATCGCCTTTGAGGGCGTTAACAGCCAGCAGCACGTCTTCAATTGAAGATTTACCTACCTGTCCTTTTTTGCTCTTGATTTTCTCGAGGTCTACTTTAGGCTCTTTCTTTTCAGCAACAGGTGCCTTTTTCTCGGGAGCGAATGCAGCAATCTCCATACGGTGACGGGCATCCAGGTCGCGGAAGTACTGCTTGCGGGCAGGACCGTATTTCAGGGCTTCTGCTTTCAGGAACTTCTCGATAGCAGGCGATGCTTCCCACAGCTCGGCTTTATAGTACGGGCCGTGTGAATCCGGACGGGTACCCCACCACCAGGAAGCGTCGTAGGCGGCTTCTCTTTTATAAAGGCGGGCCAGCGTGGTCATGATCTGCTTTTTGCGTTTCTCATCTTTGGTAAGACGGTAAGCGCTGGTAAGTCCGGTCACTACTTTAGGCTCGTGCATATAGCGGAGCGCCCAGAGGGCGAGGCTGGAGTTTTCGGTATTGATGGCAGCCACGGCAGCTTCGGAAGCGTGCATGTTCACCAGGGCCTGAACGGCCAGGTGAGGCAGTACGATCGCGGAGTTAGGCGTAGCGTGCGGACCTTCCACATCTTTAGCAGGCTCCACAAAAGTGGCGGGTACTTTCGTTTGCAGTAAAGCACCGGCGGTTTCGGTACGGCCCAAGCGGCCAAGTCCGATCACAGCTGCTGCGCGAACACGGGGGGAAGCATCATTCAGGGCAGCCAGGAAAGGCTCTGCAGATACATCGGCGAGGATGGCTTTACGGTCGGCCAGTGCACGGAGCGCATGCTCGCGAACGGCTTCGTCTTTCGTGAGGGCCGTGAGCGCCGCGATCCCGTCTTTACCTGTTGCCTGTGCATAAGTATATATACCGGCGATACGGCTTTCCAGCGTTGCAGTTGCATCGGAAGCAATAGCCAGCGCTGCTGCAGCGGCTTCCTGACCGCCACGGGCAATCAGTTCCTGCGAGGCGCTCAGGCGGGCAACCGCACTGGCGGATTTCAGCAGCTGTGCCAGTTCAGTTACGGAAGATTTGGTAACGTCCGGGAAGGCGGTGTACGTCCAGTTATTGGGTACTGCACGGATTACATAACCCTTGTTGGGGCTGCCGGAATAACCGGCACCATCCCATGCGGCGAGGTACAGCCTGCCGGAACCATCCACATCCAGATCAGTGATCTGCGGGATGCCGAGGAACTCTTCTTCCTTCTGGGTGAAGGTTGCCCCGTCTGCCGCTACACGGTGGATGTAGAGCATGCTCCTGCCCCAGTCCGCCATCATGGGTACATTATTAAACTGTGCAGGCCAGTTAGGCTCTGCCATATAAAGAGCGCCGGTGCCGGAACCACCACCCACGTCTACGAGAGCAGGCAGGATCTCATCGGTGAAATGCTGGAACAATACGGGGTAACCGTATTCACCGGACTGGATGTGATGGGAGAAGCGTACGTTCCATCCGCCGCCATCATTTGTATTCTCGCGGGTGAATACGTTCATGAAAGGATCAATCGCCACATCGTACACGTTACGGGTACCGTGGGTGAATACTTCCAGCTCAGTACCGTCGGGGCGTACCCTTACGATACCACCGCCGAGCATGGTCAGCTTTTTGCCAGACCGGTCGGTAGCGTTATGGAAGCCGAAGTCGCCCACCGCAATGTAGATCCAGCCGTCGATACCCATGCGGATACCATTGGTGGCGTGGTCGGTACCACGCTCCTGGATGTAACGGGTATTGCTGAGATCGGTAACGAGGGGCTGGGGAGCACCATCGGCTTTACCGTCTCCGTCTTTATCTTCAAATACCACCAGCGACATGCCGGTTGCTTTCTTGGTTTCTTTTGAGAAAGTGGTGTGCAGCACATATACCTTGCTGCCGGAAACGATAATACCGCGGGGGTTGTCTACTTCCGCGAAATCGTAGTGCTGATCCAGTTTGCCATCGTTATCCTTATCTACCAGTTTGAGGATACGCCCTTTACCGGGGTCTTTACCAAGGGAGCCGATCATATCTACCCCTACAAACACTTCGCCGGTGGAGGCAACTGCAAGGCAGGCGGGGCTGGGTGTGATTTCAGGGCCGGCAAACGTGGTAAGTGTTAATTCGGCAGGGTTTGTAGTAGCAGGGGGCGAACTAACCCAATAGTGCCTGGCA
This sequence comes from Chitinophaga deserti, assembly GCF_003149455.1. Lineage (GTDB taxonomy): Bacteria > Bacteroidota > Bacteroidia > Chitinophagales > Chitinophagaceae > Chitinophaga > Chitinophaga deserti. Next base: position 41,244 of record NZ_QFFK01000008.1, on the reverse strand, counting down.
CCCCAAAAAACTGACAGGGAATATGCCAGGGCGAGCGAAAACTTAATCATTTGTATATACGGTTATTTTAATATACCTCTAAAAAATGCTTATCAAACAGGGGATAAATATTAAAAAAATAAAGTTTACCCGGTAGATTTTTTTTACCTGCGGCGGAGAAGGCAGATGAGCGTAGCGGAGTAACGGGCAGGAAAAAACGCTGACGGGGCGTGGTTAACATCAGGTATCCTAACAAAGCATTCACCAAACAGCGTGAATATTTCCACAGTATGTTTCATTGTATCATATTTTTTTCTGGAAATCAACTGTCTGAATTACAGAAGATAATTACTACTTTAATTGTTTTGACGGACAGAAGGTCTTATTTTTGACAATATCCTATTGGCAACCAAATAAGGATAGGTAAACTAACCGTCGGATGAATTTGTTGTCCAGCTACATCAACAGATTACCCCGGCGGCCACAAAAAGTTTCCATATCCGTAATGATGAGCGCTGGGCAGTAAAAATGAAATACGATATGAGTAAAATACTCCTGATAGAAGACGATGAAGTAATGGCCACCATCGTTAAAAGAATCCTGCAAAAGGCGGAATATCATATTGATCATGTCAGGAACGGGAAAGAAGCATTCGAGATACTGGAAACCTCCGGGTTTGGGTTCGACCTGATTATTACAGATATTATGATGCCTTATGCAAACGGTTTCGAGATCCTGAGCCGGGTGCGCAACCTTCCCGATGGCCGCCAGATTCCCGTTATCCTACTGTCGAACGCCGGCAATGAAGACATGGTGAAAGAAGGCCTGCAGCTGGGGGCGAACGACTTTCTCAAAAAACCGGTTCTCCCGGCCGAACTGCTGATGCGGATACGGCGCGTGCTAACCCGCGAACCGGGCTGATGCCATCATCGGGCTAATGCCCCTACCATAATTATCCGGCACCTCCCAATCTCCTACGAAAAACACCAATATGAACTTCTCCCCCCTAGATTTTCTGGAGAGTATTTTTTTTGAATTCCGGTATGCGCCACTGATCATCCAGATTGCCATCATTTTTGTATTTGTGGCTATCGGGATGACGCTGCTCGCCTATGCATCCATTCTGCGCCGCCGCTTCCGGGGCTTCAGAAGGGATACAAAGATTACGCAGCTCAATGAGCAGATCGACGACCTGCTTATTGAAAACGTACTGTCGCAGGACCCAGAGGCGGTGGAAACACCCGGCCAAACTGCCGAAGCTGCCGCCGCCGCATTCCAGCTCAAACCTTTCGACACACGTTGGGGCCGCCAGGTACTTATAGACCGGCTCATCAATTACCGCAATAACGTACGCGGCACCATGGGCGATGAGATACGCACCCTTTACCTGCTGCTGGAACTTGATAAAGACAGCTTCAAAAAGCTCAAATCCCGCAAATGGAACCGGAAAGTACGTGCCCTCAATGAACTGAGCAGCATGGAAATCGGTGTTGCCGACGTAATCATCCTCCCGCTTACCAACAGCCGTAACCGTGAACTGAGGGCCGCTGCCCGCCAGGCTTATATCAAGCTGTCTAAAAACGAACCATTCAAGTTCTTCGACCTTGCTACAGAGCCCCTCCTGCAATGGGACCAGGTGGAACTTTTCCGTATCATCACCACTACCCCGCATATCGCCATTCCCAACTTCGCCCAGTGGATCACTTACTCCACCAACAAAAGCGTGGTATCCTTCTGCCTGAAGCTTGTGATACATTACCACCAGCTGAAAGCCATCCCTGCCGTGATGAAACTACTGGATACCAAAGATCACCTGCTGCGTGCGGAAGCCATCAACTGTCTTGGTAAAATGAAGATCGCGGATGCGGAAGAGAAACTGGTATACATCTATAATAACCAGCCGCTCGACTGCCAGATCGAGATACTCAAAGCCCTCGGCCGTATCGGGAGCGGCAGACATACAGAGTTCCTCCGTCAGGAGTTCATGCTTTCCACTGACTTTGAGTTGCGGAAAAACGCGGCCAAATCGATCATCAATAATCAGTCTGCCGACAGCAGCATCGTGGATGAACTGATGGCTACCGCCAGTCCGGAAAACAAACTGATCCTGAAACATTGCATGAACCCGTTAATTAAATTCTGATGCAGGAGATCTGGGATATTATCGGCAACTTCTTTGAGACCACCGTATTCACCTACGGCGCCATTCTGCTCGTTTCATACGCCCTGCTGGCTGTTTGCTCCCTCATTGCCGTAAGGCGCTGGGTAACTATGGACAGGTTCCAGGATGGCGAAGTGCTGCTGACCTCTCCCCTGGCCCCGGGCATCTCCGTGATTGCACCGGCATACAATGAAGGGATGACCATCATCTACAACGTGCGCTCCCTGCTTACGCTGAAATACGCCCGCTATGAGATCATTGTGGTGAACGATGGCAGTACAGACGATAGTATGGATCAGCTCATCAAAGAGTTTCACCTGGTAGCGGTAGACTTTGCCTATAATGCCAAGATCCAGACACGGCCTGTTAAGAAAATCTATAAATCCACCAACCCCGCATACGCCAAGCTTACCATCATCGATAAAGTGAATGGCAAAAGCAAGGCCGATGCGGTGAATGCCGGCATCAATGCTGCGGCGTATGATTACTTCGTATGTACGGATGTAGACTGCATCCTGCACGAGAACACCATCATTGAGCTGGTAAAGCCGGTGATGAAGGAAAAGAACAAACGGGTAATTGCTACGGGAGCCACATTGCGTGCCGCCAACTCCAATACCTTTGACCAGGGGGTGATGGTAGGCGTGCGTGCCCCTTCGCAGCTGATACCCCGCTTCCAGGAAGTGGAGTATATCCGTGCCTTTGTGTTAGGAAAAATGGGCTGGACGCTGCTCAACTGTGTACCCAACGTATCCGGCGGGCTTGGTCTTTTCGATAAGGAAATCGCCATCCGCTGCGGCGGGTACGACCATACCTCTTTCGGGGAAGATATGGAGCTGATGACAAGGATGGTACGCTATGCCCGCGATAACCGGATCGACTATGCCATCCGCTACATCCCCAAAACACTCTGCTGGACGGAAGTACCCTCCACCCTTGCTGTATTTGGCCGCCAGCGTACCCGCTGGGCACGCGGCCTGGCACAGCTCATGCATGCTCACTTCGGCATGTTCCTCAGGCCACGGTACGGCAAATTTGGCCTCATCGTGTTCCCTTATAACTTCTTCTTCGAGCTGCTGGCACCCATTATTGAGTTCGGAGGTATCATATATTATATCATCGCCATCATCATGGGATGGATCAACTGGCCCACAGCCCTCGTGCTGCTGGTGTTTGTTTACTCTTATGCCATTATGATCACCACACTGGCCATCCTGTATGACCAGATTACTTTCCGGTATTACAACTCCTGGCGCGATGTGGTATTGCTGTGCCTGATGCCGTTCATGGAGTTCTTCCTCTATCATCCGCTGATCGTGTTCTTCTCGCTCCGCGGTTATTATTTCTTTTTGACAGGTAAGAAAGCAGGCTGGGGCAATATGCAGCGCCGCGGCTTCCAGGTAGCACCTAACCGGTAGCAGCCTGAATTTTAACCATAACAACAGCACATGGAACTGATCAGGAATTTCTACGAAGGGTCGATATTTGTTTACGGCATGTCCATGCTCGTCATGTATGCATTGCTGGCGCTCCTTTCGTTCCGCGGTGTGCTCCGGTTTAAGCGGAAAGACCGTAATACCGACTACAACTGCATGCTCAATTCCGAGCTGGCGCCCGGCATCTCCGTAATAGCGCCCGCCTTCAACGAAGGGGTTACCATTATACAGAACGTACGCTCCCTCCTCACCCTTAACTATTCCCGCTTCGAAGTAATCATCGTAAACGACGGCAGTACCGACGATACGCTGGATAAGCTCATCCATGAATTTGAGCTGCAGGAAGTGGATTTTGCCTATAACGAACGTATTAAAACGCAACCGGTAAAACGGCTGTTCAAGTCTGTTAACGTAGCATACGACAAGCTGCTGGTAATCGATAAGGTAAACGGTAAATCGAAGGCAGATGCTTCCAATGCCGGCATTAACGCAGCGGCCTACGATTACTTCCTTTGTACGGACGTAGACTGTATCATTGAAAAAGACACCCTCCTCCGCCTCATCAAGCCTTTCATGGAAGAGGAATATAAGAAAGTGCAACAGGTAGGTGAGCCTTGTCCGGAATGCGGCTTCGTACATATTGTGGAAGAAGGCGTGCGGGTAATAGCATCCGGCGCCACATTGCGGCTGGCGAACGATTGTGAGATAGACCAGGGTGTACTGGTTCGTGTTCGGCCTCCAAGAAAGCTGCTCCCCCGCTTCCAGGAAATGGAATACATCCGCGCTTATGTGCTGGGAAAAATGGGCTGGAGCATGATCAACTGCGTACCCAACGTATCGGGCGGCCTCGGGCTGTTCGACAAAGAGATCGCCATTAAAGCGGGCGGATACGATCACAAATCCTTCGCGGAAGATATGGATATCGTAACGCGCATGTGCCAGTACATGATCGACAACAAAATGCGTTATGCGGTACGCTACATCCCCACCACACAATGCTGGACGGAAGGGCCTCCCACCATGAAAGTATTCAGCCGCCAGCGTACCCGCTGGGGCCGTGGCATGGCGGAGATCATCACCATACACCGTAAAATGATCTTCAACCCGCGGTACAAGAAACTGGGCATGATCGTGCTGCCATGCAGCCTGCTGTTCGAGTTCCTGGCACCTATCATTGAATTCACCGGGATATTATACTACATCTATCTCATTGTTACCGGCGCCATTAACTGGGACTTTGCCCTCATTCTCCTGGCATTTGTGTACCTCTATTCCGTTATGATCACCACGCTGGCCATCTGCTGGGACCAGATGACGCAGCGGTATTATAATTCCTGGCGGGAAGTGGTGGGCCTGGCATTGATGGCATTCCTCGAACCGATCATTTACCACCCACTCATCGTGTTCTTTGCACTGAGAGGCTACTGGTTCTTCCTTACCGGCAAGAAATCGAACTGGGGCAATATGCAGCGTCAGGGCTTCGGTCAGCGTAAACCGGTGCAAACCGCATAAACAAAGTACTCATCCAACCAGCAAATATGAAAAGAACGGTCTGTTACTTATTGATGGGATTAATGCTGTGCTGCGCATTTCAGGTGCAGGCACAGATCTTTAATACAAAGAAAAACAAGGACGCGGATGAGCTGTATGCCGAAGCCGTGCAGGCCACCCGTGCGCAACAGTACCAGAGAGCCATATCCCTGAGCCAGCAGGCGCTGAAGATAAGGCCCGATTTCGTGGACCAGGAACTGCTGCTGGGAAGATTATATATGCTCACCGGCAACTACCCCTCCGCCCGCCAGTATGTACATGCTGTAATAAAGAAAAGCCCCGGCTACCGCGATGCTTACCTATATGCCGTAAACATCGAAATGCTGACGAGGCATTATATGATGGCAGAAAAATATGCTGATGACGCGCTGGCAAAGTTTAAGGACGATAAAGAATTCATGCTCCGCAAAATGGCCATCCTCGATGTAACAGAACGCTTTCAGGGAGGCAACGTATTTGCCGATAACCTGCTGGAGAAATTCCCCGGCGATTCTGCCATGCGGAAAGCGTACATCGGCCACTACCTCACAGCAGGCCATTTCTACCGGCAACGGGGCATCCCGGCACTGGCAGAGCGGCATTATGAAAAAGCCCTCGCCATGCAACCCGGCAATGCTGAAGCCAGCAGCTCCATCACTAACATGTACCTGCGCAGCGGCAGCTATCAGCGGGCGCTGGAGCAACTGAACGCGGAACTGGCCAACAACCCCAATTCCTACGACCTGCTCATGCGCAAACTGGGCCTGCTGCAGGACATGCATGATTACCCGGAAGCACTCAACCTACTGCAACAAATACTTAAAAACCACCCGGGCGATGCCAAAGCCCGCAGTCTGGATGTACAACTGCGCATGGAAGCAGCGTCCTGGTATGCGAATACAGATCCTTACATGCTGTATAGCGGCATCCTCGAAAAAAGCCCCGGCAACCGCGAAGCGCTCGACAAAGTGATTGGCATGAGCATGTCGCGCGGGGCATACCGCGAAGCCCTCGCCTGGATCAATACAGGCCTGAAGGGCAGTCCGAACGACCAACGCTTACTTGGCCTCAAACTGGATGTACTGGAAAGCGACCGTAAGTTTGGCGAAGCAGCCCTGCTGGCGGAAAAAATGCTGCGCAACTCCCCTACCGCCGAAAAACGCCAGCGCTACATTACCCTGCGTATAGCCTCCGGCCGCGAATTCCTGGCCCAGCAGCAATACGACCTTGCCCTTACTGAGTTCGAAAGTGCCCTGCGCGAAAACCCTGCAGACACTGCCGCACTCGACATGGCCGCCAACACCTACATCTCGCAGAAAGATTATACCCGCGCCCTCACCGTGCTGAATACCGCCCTTGCCGCGCACCCTTCCAACCCGCGGTTTATGATGAAAAAATCATCCGTACTCGCGGAAACAGGCCAGTACGATGAGGCCGCGCAGATCGCGAAGGAACTGCAGCAGCGCTTCCCCGGCAACCAGCGGTATAGCACTTTCGTGACAGATATGCACCTTACCGCAGGCCGGTTGTTCATGCAGGCGGAAGAATACACCCTCGCCAAAGGACAATTCGACCAGGTACTCGAAAACGATCCTACTAACCTGGATGCGCTCAATTACCTCGTAAATCTCGAATCGGCACGCAAGCAATACGAGAGTGCTATCCAGTATGCCGACAAAGCCCTGCAGGCGCATCCTGATAACAAGGAAATGCTGTTGAAGAAAGCCTCCGTTTACACCGATATGCAGCGTTATGCTGATGCGAATACCATCAACAAACAACTCATGGAGCGCTTCCCCTACACCACGAAATACCGCACCGCATATGTGGAAGGTCTGGTGGCGGAAGGGCTTGCCAAATGGCGTAATAACCGGCCGGATAGTGCTTTCCCCATCTTCCAGCAGGCATTGGCGATCGATAAAAAAGATTCCCTCGCACTCCTCAATAGTATGAACATCCTGTACGCCCGCGGGTCGTACGACAGTGCACTGGTGTTTGCCAACGAAGCGCTCCGGTATTACCCGAACAGCGAAAACTTCCTGCAACGGCGGGCATTGAACCTGGAAGGGATGAAAGACTATGAAGGCGCAGCCCGTGCAGCCGACAGTCTGGCCCGCAGATTCCCCTCTGCCGATAATAAGGATTATGCCAACCTCATGGCATCCAAAGGCCTGAAGAACCAGTTTGGACTCTACTACCTCAATTCCAACTACGACTACGCCAGCACCAATTATAACATTGCCACCGTGGAATACCGCCGCTTCTTTAAGAAAGGCTCATGGGCGGCCCGGGCTAACTATGCCGGACGCGAACAGGGTACCGGCCTTATGGGTGAAGCAGAGCTGTATTACACCCATAACAAAACATTGTACTCCTACGCACTGGCGGCATTCGGCAACAAAATCGTGTTCCCGCAGCTGCGGCTGGGATACTCCATCTTTAAGACTTTCGGGAAAGAGATTGAAGGGGAACTGGGTGCCCGGTACCTTATGACCGACAGTGCCAATGCCATTACTGCCGTAACATCGGTAGCGAAGCCCTTCGGCGACTTCTGGGTGAACCTGCGCGCATACTTCATCAGCGACGAAGGCGATTTCAATACCTCCTTCAACCTGACCACCCGGTATTATATGAACAACCGGCAGGATTACCTGTCTGTTATCGCCGGCCTGGGTACTTCCCCTGACGACCGCAGCCGCCTTATTCAGTTCCCGCAGCTGAGTGGACTGCTCACCCGCAGCGTTGCCGCCGGTTACCAGAAAACTATTAAATACCGCACCACGCTGGGCCTTTTCGGCACCTGGATCAATCAAAAGATTGCCGACACCCGTTATCAAAACCAATACGACATCTATATCACCGTACAACGTAAATTCTGATGGGCTATATGATGAATGCACTTTTCCTTTCGCTGATGATGTTGATACAACCTGGCTGTAATGCAGCGAAGGAAATTGTGCTGGTTGAAAAAGGCAAAGCGCGGCATCAGATCGTGCTGCCGGAAGCTCCTACCAAAGCCGAGACCCGTGCGGCAGGCATCCTGCGCGATTATGTACAGAAAATGAGCGGCGCCACACTGGCAGTGATCAATGAACCATCTTACAAAGAAGGAGTTCCCGCCATCTTTATTGGCCATACAGACCATGCCGGTAAATACGGGGAAGAAAAGATTCCCGGTGAAGGCTTTTTCATTGCTACCGACGATCAGCATCTCTACATCCGTGGTGGCAGCGGTAAAGGCATCATATATGGCGTTTATACCCTGCTGGATACGTACTTCGGCTGCCGGAAGCCTGCTCCCGGTGCGGCGGTTGTACCACACAAAGCCACCATTGCCATTGCGCCCAAGCTGATGGACCGCCAGGTACCGCAATTCGTTTACCGCGAAACCTACTACCCTTCTCCCCTCGAACCGGAATTTCAGGAATGGCACAAGCTGCACAGCTTTGAAGACCTTTGGGGGCTGTGGGGGCATTCTTACTTTAAAATGGTTCCTCCCCGCGAGCATTTCGCGGCACATCCTGAATATTATGCCCTGGTGAACGGCCAGCGCCGTGCCACGCAATTATGCCTGAGCAATGAGCAGGTATTGAAGATCGCCACTGCATATTTAAGGAAAGCCATCGCAGATAATCCGGATGCATTGTACTGGAGCATATCTCCGGAAGACGGGTCAGGGTATTGCACCTGCGACCTTTGCAGCAAGGCGGATCAGGAAGAAGGCAGTCATGCCGGATCACTGATGCGCTTCGTAAACCGCATCGCCGATCAGTTTCCGGAACAGCAATTCACCACGCTTGCATATACTTTCACCCTTCAGCCTCCCACCCAAACAAAACCTGCGGGCAATGTGATCATCATGCTCAGCAGCATCGATGCTTACAGGCACCGTCCGCTTTCTGAAGAACCTTCCGCCGCAGGGTTCCGTAAGGCGCTGCACGACTGGAAAGCGGTAACCTCCAATATCTTCATCTGGGATTACACCACCCAGTTCACCAACTACCTCTCTCCTTTCCCCGACTACTTCCTGCTGCAGCAAAACCTGCAGTACTTTGCCGACAACGGTGTGAAAGGCGTATTCTCCCAGGGCAGCGGAGGCACGTATTCCGACATGGCGGAGCTGAATGCGTACGTACAGGCACAGGCCCTCTGGCAGCCACGGCAACCTGCAGACACTGCATTTCATCAATTCATGCGTGCCTACTATGGCAAAGCTGCACAGCCGCTATCGGGTTATGTGAAAGCACTGAGCGACAACCTCCTCAAATCGAAGGTTGTGCTGGATATATATGGGAGTCCGGTTAACCACCGCAACGATTATTTATCACCTGCCGCAATTGAGCAATATTCTACCTTATTGGATCAGGCAGAGAAAGCTGCCGGCAGCGATACCCTGCTGGCCGGCCGTGTGCAGAACGCACGCCTCCCGCTTGAATATACCGTGCTGCAGCAGGCACGCCTTTACGGTACTGATAAGCATGGCTACCTTGTACCTTCCGGCAATGGATTCGCCCCTGCACCGCAATGGGCAGCCCGTATTCAGCGGTTTGTTCAACAGGCAAAGAAGGCAGGGGTAACTGAGTTGTCGGAAGGCGGTCTTACCCCAGATGCATACCAGCAGGAATGGGACCGGATACTGGCCCGCCCCTGGCAGAGCAGTCTGGCATTCGGCAAGAAAGTAACCTTACAGCACACCTTCACACCGGAATACACCGCTAAGAAAGAAGCCACACTTACCGATGGCCTTACCGGCGGTACCGATTTTTCACTGAACTGGCTCTTTGTGTATGGTAACGATCTCGTGGCAACCATCGACCTGGGTGTTGCCCAACCACTGAAACAGGTACAGCTGAACTTTCTGCAGGATGCAAGGCACAACATCTTCCTGCCCACTCAGATCATCATCGAAACCTCGTCAGACGGAACTACTTACCAACCGGTAGCACAGCAGGCTGTGGGGCCCGTGGCGGAAGAAGATTTTACCGCGCATGTGGAATCCTATAAACTGGCTTTGAAAGCCGGGAATGCGCGGTACCTCCGTGTAACCGGTAAAGTCCTCCCCAAAATGCCTGACTGGCGGGGAAATGATAAGAAGCCCGCTATTTGCTGCGATGAGATAATTGTGCAATAAACAGGACTTCACCGTCTGTCCATTCCATTACGATTCCAGGGAATTTCGCTTTATATTGGCTGCACGTTATGTAAACGCAGCAAATATATTACTGATGAAAAATTCCCTGCTCTTTCTGTGCGTGTTTGTATGCGCGCCATTGCTGGCAGTTTGCCAGGAAGCATTTAAAATTACCCATGGCCCTTACCTGCAGGCATTGGGAGAAACCGGTGTCAACATCGTATTCACCACTAATAAGAAAGCGATGGCATGGGTGGAGCTGGCTCCGGCCGATGGCAGTCATTTCTACGCACAGGAGCGGCAAAAGATCTTTGCATCGGAGCATGGTAATAAAACGGAAACTACCGTTCACAACGTCCGCATCGAAGGCCTGAAACCTGCCACCAAATACCGTTACCGGATCTATGCGCAGGAAGTACTCAGCCACGAAAGCTACATCGTTAAATATGGAAATATTGCCGCCAGCGCCGCTTACCGTGCTGAATTACCCACATTTACCACCAGCGACCCTAAAGCCACCAGCACGCAATTTGCTATCGTCAACGACATCCATCAGCAGAATGATGTACTAAAGAAATTGCTTGGTCAGGTAGACTGGCAGGCCAACAAACTGGTATTCTTCAACGGCGATATGCAGAACAATTCCCGGAATGAGGCCCAGATATTCAGCTCTTACATGGATACGGCCATCAGCATCTTTGCCAGCCAGGTCCCTATGTACTATGCACGTGGCAACCACGAATCCCGCGGTGAGTTCGCCAATGAGTTCCCCCGTTACTTCCCCACAGCGAATGGCAAACTGTATTACCTGCTGCGCTCAGGGCCCGTTTGTTTCGTAGTGCTGGACACAGGGGAAGATAAGCCCGATTCCGATATTGAATACAGTGGCACCGCAGACTATGACGCTTACCGCACTCAACAGGCAGAATGGCTGAAAGAAGCCCTGAAGCAACCGGAGTATACCACTGCCCCCTACAAAGTAGTGGTAGCACATATCCCTCCATTTGGCGGCTGGCACGGAGAAATGGAAGTAGCGCAGAAGTTTGTTCCCATACTCAATGCAGCAGGCGCGCAGATCATGCTTTCCGGACATCTGCACAGGAATGTGAAAAGAGCGCCGGAAGCGAATGCATGGCAGTTCCCTGTACTGGTGAATTCCAACACTTCCATTATCAGAGCCAGGGCGGATGAGAAGCAATTGCAGATTGAAGTGTATGACCTCGAAGGGAAAAAGATCGATGCTGTAACGATTCAACCATCAAAGTAAGGGATTTGAATACAATAAAAAAGGCCGGGCAGCTGTTGCCCGGCCTTTTTGTTATCTGCCAATTATCCGGCCTTTACATCCGCTAACCATTGCCGTATAATTGCGGCCGGAAGCACTACTGTAGCAGTTCTGCTGAACCGGGCTATAACGATACCGCACCAGTTGCCATTGGCATCATATACAGGCGCTCCGCAGTCTGTCGATTTTACATGTGCATCACACAACCAGGCCTCTTTAAATCCATCCTTACGCCTGCTCTTACCTCCTTCGAATAATTCCGTGGGATGGCTGGATGTCATAACCGGCCGCTCTGCCAGCAAAATGTTGAGATGCAGCAAACTATCGCCGCGATGAATGCTAAGCCGGATGTTTTGAGAAGGAAAATATTTGAGCAGTTCCTTTAAAACGGCTACTGCATTCTCCTGTTTTACGGAATTAATGCTGACCAGTTGATCGCCCTGCCGTAGACCTCCTTTAATAGCAGGACCGTTCGGATCAAGGAATTCAACGACGATGTTGTTATTTACATCTGCCAACCGTGCGCCGAAGTAACCGCCGCTGGTATAGGGTGGCAGTGTAATAGAAGCCGTGCCGGCCACCCCTCTTTGCTGTTGCCCGGAAGGCAGCGGTACATAGATAAAGCTTCCTCTTTCCGGCTGTTTTGCTGCGGTGGATCGCTCCAGTCCTTTTGATTCCGGCAAACGGCTTTCCGTATACAGCAACACAAGATCGTTCTCCGTATCGCGGGCTATTACCTTCAGTGGTATCTGCTTAGCAGCATGGATCACAACAGGAGAATCCCCTACGGCAGCGCTCTTACTGACCAGCCATGTCCCTTTACGTCCTGTTTCCCAAACCGTGCCCGCAATATCCTGCCGGGCATTGTTCACAGTGCTGGAAATCCTTACCGGAGCACTACCCTGCTTCAATGAAATTGTATTTACAGGATGGGATAACTTTTGCGACAATGGAAGAACTGATGCCACTGCCTCATCTTCTACCGGGTAACTGGTGTAATTCTTTTGCTGAATAAGGGACGACCAATATTTCCTGTATTCATCTACCGGAGCATGGCAGTTCACAGACTCTATTGCAAGGCAGCGGCTGTTCATGCCAATTACCCTGCCTTCCAGATCGAATATCGGCCCGCCGGAATCACCGACCTCCATAGTACAGGTTGTCACAATAAACCGGTTGGTATCGAGCGGTTCCGTCACATAACCGAAACGCACTGCCGGCAGGGGCTGAATGGTGGATTCAGGGTAAGACATCATAATGCAGGGATCGCCTTTCTGCAGGCTTTTGGAAGAGCCCATCACCGCATAAGGCCAGGTTCCGGGAGTAAGGATCTTCATCACAGCCATATCGGGCAGGGTTTGTTCTTCATTCAGATCTATCCGTCCCATACCAACCGCTACTGCTTCCTTTCCATCAGGGAAAATGATCCGGTATGTTTTGCCGGGGCGCACGGCATGCGCTACCGACAGGAGATAGCCATCCGCAGTTACTGATACAGCGCTGAAGGGGCCACCTGTTTGGGCCTGCTGAACCGTATCATACGAAAATGCTTTTACTGCGGCATTCCAGGATTTTTTAATGGCTTGTTGAATAGCGGCCTGTGTTGAAGTAGTTTGCTGGCCATAGGCAATACAGGCAGGGAGCAGGAATAGCCCGAGGGCAAACCCGAATATTCGATTTCGGTTCATACCCTTAAAAGTATAAAAAGAGGCTATCAATTTTTAACACGATCGTACATCGGATTAATAAACCGCCGTAGCCTTCTCCGGCTTACGAGCCACCAGCACCGGGGTGGTTTTCATCACAGCCCCTTCCTCTACCCGCTTTGGTATATTCAAAGTCGCATTGCGGCGGATGAGGAAGGCTACAAACAGATTTACAACCGCCAATCCTGTCAGCACCCATACAAAGGCCGAAATACCAGCCCATTGGATAAGGAACCCTCCAATAAAAGGCGTACACGCCTGTGCGAACAGTTGGGGCCGGGCCAGCCGGCCCATCGTACCGGCATACCCCTCTGCCCCGAAAAGGTGGAGCGGCAAAGTACCCCGCAGGATCGTGCGCATACCATTACCGAGGCCATACAGGATAATACCAGCCCCCGCCAGTCCAGGGTTCCCCAGCAGCAAGGCTACTCCCGTCAGTACACCCGCACAGGAAACCGCAATACCGGTAACGGGCGACTTAGCCGGTAAAACGAGGTCAAGGAAGCGGACACCCACCTGACTGGGGCCTAACAAAGCCCCCAGTGCCACGGCAGCAGTCAGGGAAATGTGGTTACCCAGCAGGATATCTATCAGGTGAACAGAGATACCGGTAAGCAGTATTGCACCAATAGTCAGATTGATCATTACAAGGTAATATGTCCGGGAACCGGCTTGCTGATTGGCAGCAGGTTCAGGTATGGCGCCCGGAGCCAGAGGGGCCCTTTGCGGTTCATTCCCGGCAAATGCCCATGTATAGATGGGAAGTATGATGATCAGTAGTACCGCGGCATAAATAAGCAGCGTGCCCCTCCAGCCAAATTGCCCCAGCAGCAACGTAAGCACCGGCCAGATAACTGTAGTGCAAAATCCGGAGATCAGGGAGATGTAAGTGAAGGATTTCCCGGCCGTAGCGCCGTAACGCTTGCCCATTGCGGCAAAAAGGGCATCATAAAGCCCCATGGCCATACCCGCTCCAATCACTATCCAGCCCAGGAAGAACACCATGATGTGGGGCGCCAGTGCTGCAATGGCCAGTCCGGCAGCCATCACCATACCACTATAACGCATGATCCGCTCCCCTCTGTCCTTCCCGATCCAGCGGCCAATGGCGGGAGCCATAAGGCCCGACACCAGCAATGCTACCGACAACGCACCATATACCCCTTCGTGCGACCAGCCCGTATCCCGAACAATGGGACCACCTACGATGGCCATCAGGAAAAAGGAACCACCCCAGAGTAAAATCTGGGAAAGACCCAGTACCAGGCTCAGTTTGCGGGAAGGTGCGTGAGTATGTATTGCAGGAATCATCGGCTATTCCGGTTTATTGTACCGCAAAGTTCACGACAATACATAAATTCGTAAAACGGTATTTCTCTATCACATCCATCGATAAAACCGATCAATAATGGAACTACGCCAGTTACGGTATTTCATCAAGGCAAAGGAGCTCCTTAACTTTACAGAGGCCGCCCGGCAGCTTCATATCAGCCAGAGCACGCTATCCCAGCAAATCGGGCAGCTGGAAGATGAACTGGGGGTATTACTGTTCGACCGCCTTGGCAAGCGCATCACACTTACCGAAGCCGGACGGTTATTCTCCGGTTACGCCCTGCAAAGCATCCATGAAGCCGAAAGCGGGCTGCAGGTGCTGCGCGACCTCAACAATATGAACACCGGGCAAATTAGCATCGGCCTCACCTACGGCCTGCGCCCCATCCTCGCACCCGCTCTCATCCGGTTCATGCAAACCTGGCCTAAAATCACCATTCAGGTAGTGCTGGGCACCTCCGCCGAATTACTGGACAAACTCTCGCACCTGGAGCTGGACTTCGTACTTACCTTTCATGAAGCAGAAAAGGAAAAGCAGTTTAAATATCAATTGCTCTTTGAATCTCCCATGACTCTCGTAATGGCGCCGCATATGCCATTGGCAAAAAAGAAAAATGTAAGCCTGGAAGCTGCTGCAGAATTACCCCTTGCGCTTCCCGCACAGGGTTACAGCACCAGAGCCTTCATCTCCCATGTACTATCACAGAAGAACCTCTCCCCCAACATCGCACTGGAGATTAATGATATCAATATGCTGCTGGAAGTTATCCGCTCCGGTGAATGGTACTCGATACTTGTACGAACATCCGTGAAGCAGGAAGACGGCGTAGTGGCGGTACCCATCACCGGAAAAGACATGCACCGCAAAGCAATGATCATTTCCATGAAGGAAACGTATGAGAAGAAGTCGGTACAATCGTTTTACCGGTTACTGAAAGAGACTTCCAAATCTATGGGGTGATCTGTTAAATAAAAACCGCCCCGGCAAATGCCAGGGCGGAGTACTAAGTGTTTACTGTCAATTAAAATTACTTCAGGAACACTTTCCTTATCGCTTTATTACCTGCATCGAGAATGTAAATGTTGCCTTCTTTATCCATGATCATATCATTAGATGAGAAGGATATCTTCGCCTTTTCAAAACTACCGTCTTCATACCCCATAGCCATCTTCGCCAGCGTACGCACTTCTTTGGAAGTGAAATCAGCTTTTCGGATAGCAGCATTAGATTTGTCGAATATGAGGAGATTGCCATCTGTATCCAATAACAGGCCGCGGATACCAAACATGAACTGTACATTTTGAAACGGCCCGTCTACATAGCCCATTGGCCCGCCCAGCCATCGGAAGGTACTGATATTGTCGTGGCTCCACTTGCTGAGGAAGAATTCATTTTCATCAGGATAGAAGTACATGTTGCCTGCGTTATCGAAAGCCGGTGTACAATCGTCAGATACACTTCCTGCATAAGTTTTCTCCGTTGCACCATTCGGATAAATCTTCAGCATACCATACCAAAGCTGGGTTATATGCAGATTGCCCTGTTTATCCAAAATAATGCGGCCCGGCTGGTATTGCAGGCCCGATCTGAAGGTGGTAACAGTACCATCGGGTGTTATTTTCCGGATGCTATTGGTATTACCTACATCGGATACAAAAATATTATCCTGCGCGTCTATCGCAATCCCCCTGAGCGCGGCAAAACGCGCGGCGGTTCCTTTGCCGTTAACCATTCCCATCTCTCCGGATTCACTGCCTGCGAATACGGATACATTACCGTCCTTCGTCACTTTCAGCACGTTGTAGTGGCCACGGTCTGTAATGAATATATTCCCTTTTGAATCCATCGCGAAGCTGGTCATACTGTTCGTCAGCAGTGTATTCACCTGCGGTCCTCCTGCCAGCGTCATAATGCCCGCGCGCCTGAATGCTTCCGGAGCCTGAGCTTCCAGCGCTGCGCGCTTCACTTTCAGCACCCCTGTAGATAAGCCAACCGGCGCAATAACAGTAATCGTGTTTTCTGTTGCACTTTCTACGGGCGCGGCTAATCCGTTAAACGTCACGATATTCTCACCGGCTACAGCACTAAAGCCGGTACCGGTGATGGTCACCTTCGTGCCTGCAAGTCCATTTGCCGGCTGCATGGCAGTGATGCCAAGCACCTGATCTTTAAAGTCCGGGCCGGTGATACCCTGATCGTTTACCGTCAGGGATACTTTCCCGTTCCCGGTGCCACCGGGGAGTATGAGTGTCAGTTTATTCGGCGCGGCTGTTGCTACCGCCACGGCTTTACCATTTATCTTTACGATATTCTCATCTTTCTCAGTACTGAAATGCAATCCCGTAATAGTCATCTCCGCTCCAGCCGGACCGCTCAGCGGCGTTACCATTGCAATTTGCGGAAAAGGGACCACGGTAAAATCGGGACCGGTTGTTTTCTGGGCATTCACCACTACTGACACCGGGCCGGTGCTGAGCCCCGCCGGAGCTGTCACCACCAGATGGTCTTCCGCAGCTTCTGCCACTACAGCAGGCTTACCGTTGAAATCAACGAGATTTCCAGCCGCCACGCCTTCAAAGCCAGAACCACGGATCACCACTTTGGTGCCCGCACCACCCGTCATCGGCTTTATACCGGTGATAGACTGGAACCTGAATGCCGCACCGGAAGATGACTTACCATCTACCTTCACCGTAACCGGGCCGGATCCTGCCGCAACAGGAATCTCTGCCACAATCAGGGTATCGCTGGCGCTTACCACCGTGGCGGCTTTGCCATTGATATGCACCTCCGCCGGACCGTTCACACTGCTAAAGCCCTCACCACTGATACGCACATGCATACCGGCAGGCCCGTTCACAGGGAAGAACTGCTTAACTGTAAGCGACTGATAGTTATAATTCCCGGCTTCGGCCAGCTGGCTACCCGCAGTTACTTTGATATTACCTGAGCCGCCTTTCAGCGGAGCACGTACTACCAGAATGGTATCCTGGCGGTTGAGGATTTCTGCATCGGTGCCGGCAAACGACACGGAGAGCTTCTCATCGTTATTGAATCCGGCGCCCAGGATGGTTACCAGCGTTCCGCCATTGCCACTATTAGGGTAGTAACTTTTTACGGACAGCTTCACCGGGGTGGGTTCTTTTTCTTTTTTGCAGGATTGCACCACCGCCATTCCGGCGGCAGATGCTATCAGCATCAGATATAAAACGAGCTTTTTCATATGCTAGTTGATTCGAATCGGTTAGTTAAAAAGTATACCGCAGGCCCAGCTGAATCTGGTAGCGCGAGGCCAGGTAATCGATAGAATACGGCAGTCCCGGTGTGGTGAAAGTATATACAGGATATCCGTCTTTCCCCTGCTCCGGCGGGAACAATGTGGGTGTAAGCCCCACGCTCGGCGTGCTGTTGAAGGTATTGGGCGAGAAATACTGAATACCCCAGTTACGGTTCAGCAAATTGGTCATGTTCATGATATCCGCCGTAAACGTGATGAAGTTGGACTGCAGCCCGCGGAAATGGAACTCCTGGGCAAAATGCAGATCGGCCTGCAGGTTCCAGGGGGTACGGCCCATATTACGTTCCGTAAAATCTCCTCTCCTGCTATTGAGGTAAGCATTACCATCAATGTAGGCATTAAAAGCTACAGCCTGTTCGGCAGCAGTTACCACTACCCCATTTACTGTTCTGTCACTAAAGAACCCTGCAGCTTCATCCCTTCTGGGAATATATGCCAGGCTTACCTGTTGCGGAAGCCCCTGCACACTGTTGTTCATGATACCATAAGTAAACGGACTGCCCGACTGTGCGCTGAAGAACATACTGAGGGTACTTACCATTACTTTGTTCCAGGCTTTCCGGTAACTGGCGTTCACCACAATACGGTGCCTGATATCGAAGTTGGACCAGGCCAGGGAGGGATCGTTTGGATTCAGTGCCTGGTTCAGCTGCCAGTTACTTTCCATCGAATTACGGATACCGTTATACAAGTCCTTGCTCTGCCCGTAAGTGTATGCTCCTGACACAAACAGCCCGTTGGTGAATGTGCGCTGAATGCTGCCTGTAATGCTGTAACGGAAACCACGGTTTGTATTACTCAGCAGGTAAGCGTTAGAGAAAGCAGGGTCTACAGTACCGCTGTATACCGGTTGGCGGCGGTTATGATCATAGGCATACCAGCGCGGGTTATCCGTAATATTCACCTGCTGGAAAGCCACATCTTTCAGGCTTTTTGTTACCAGTCCTTCGAGGGTTAGCTTCCACTGAGAACTTGTGGTGTAATCTGCCGCCAGACTGGCACGTAATACCTGCGGCATGCTGAATTCGTTATCCACCAGATCTACCTGCGTTTTACCTGCATAAGGATTATTGGTCACAATACCATTTTCGTTCACGAAACCGGCTATACCCTCCCGTCCCGGACGGATTGCATCCGACCCGGCGGCAAATGGCTTCTGGTCTGCTCGCTGATCGAAAGACCCGTAGCCGATGCCGTTATTGTAATATGCGTATGCCAGCCAGGCGAAAGGAATACGGCCGGTGAAGAGACCTGCACCACCACGCAGTATAAGTTGCTGATTGCCCAGCCAGTCGTACCGGAAACCAAAGCGAGGGGAAAGCTTCACTTTACTGAAGTAGTTATTCTTAATCCGGCTGAGCTGTGTATATTCGAAGGTATTACCAAAATAAGGATCCGCCACGGCATCGCGCACCTTATCGCTCAGGGCGGGCTTATCGGGAAGATGCGTATAATCAGCCCGCAGGCCCGGCATCAGCTTCAGTTTATCATTCACCTGAATCTCATCCTGCACATACAGGCTGTACAGGTTGATGTTGAACACCGCACCGGGATTGGCCAGTATATAATCTCGCGTATTGTTGGTGTAATTGTAACTGCCCCGCACACGATAAGGCTGGTTGCTGAGATAATCTTCGATGCTCAGATAATCGACCCTGCCATTCCAGCTGTTCACAAATCCATAATCGATATGATATAATTCATTGTGCGTACCGAAGAGGAAATTATGCTTGCCGCGGCTCCAGCTCAGGTTGTTGGTGATTTCTACCGTACGCTGTTTCATATTGAAGATGGAAGCCTCACGGTCGGTACCGAGGTAGATGGTTGTGCCCGGTGTTCTGCCCATTATCTGCACCTGTGGCAACGAAGGATCGCTGAGGGGATCGCGGTAATCATGCACTGTGCTGAATCCGGCAACGAAGCTGTTGGTGAGCCTGTTGCTGAACCGGCTTTTCAGCTCCGCCACGGTACTGCTCTGATTATTTGTCTGCTCAAATGCCATGGAAGAAAAACGAAAATCCTGCTGATCACGGTCCAGCGTAATGGCGCTTGACCAGATGGTATTATTACGCAGCGAAAGCTGGTGCCTGTCGTTGATGTTCCAGTCGATGCGGTTGAAGAACTTAACCGATTTAGAAGAGGAATTATAAAAGCCAGCCGTACCTGGATCGAAGATATTGCCGTAACGGCTGATGGTGGCATTGCGGATTTCTTCTGCATCTTTGGCGCTGAGGATACCCGCAGTTTCTTCTTTGCCTGCTACCAGCTGAGCAGGGTCCGTTCTCCTTGTTATCTCCCCGTTCGTAAAGAAGAAGAGTTTGTTTCTGACAATGGGGAAACCGAGCCTTGCGCCTGCCTGATAGTCCTGAAAATCGCTGTTCATCTTCCCCAGCGTACCTTTCCGGTCTTTCCCGGTAATAGCCGCATTTCTTCCGAATCCATAAACGGAGCCGGAGAACTTATTGGTACCGCTTCTGGTAACTGCATTCACACTACCACCGGTAAAGTTGCCGATTTTAACGTCGTATGGGGCAAGGTAGACCTGCATATCTTCAATTGCGTCCAGTGAAACGGGATTGGTGCGCGTGCTGCTGCCCGGCTGGCCTGAGGTACCGCTCTGCCCGCCATTGGAAGGACTGAACCCGATAGCATCATTATTGATGGCACCATCTATGGTTACGTTATTATAGCGGAAGTTGGTACCGGCGAAACTATTGTCTTTACTACCCTGTGGCACCAGCCTGGTAATGTCCTGAATACTGCGCGAAACTGCGGGCATATTGTTCAGCTGAGTGCGGCTGATGTGCTGCCCTGCGCCAAAGGTATTTGCTCTGGCACCGGCTTTTGCCCCCTTCACTACTACTTCCCCGAGCTTACGGCTCTCTTCGGTGAGGGTGAAATGTAACAGTTGAGGTTCTCCCAGTTTGATAACGATATTCAAATGCTCATGAGCCGTCATGCCCATCATGGTGGCGGTTACTTTATAAGGGCCGCCGATGCGCATGCCATTGAGCCGGTATCGCCCGCCTTCGTCAGAAATAACGGGATATTTCGTACCGGAAGGTTCGTGTATGGCGATGATGGTTACGCCCGGCATGGGGCCTCCCTTTGCGTCCTGCACCTTACCGGTAAGGGCGCCGCCCGTCTCCTGCGCCACTGCTGCAACCGGCAACAGGAATAACAGGCAGGCCCAGATATGTCTGATTAAGAAATTCTGCATGGAATAAACTTTTTATTATTGATTGATCCGCAATACCTGATCAGTAATGTGTAATACGCCATTACCCGCAATGATATCACGGCGGCTCAGCTTTACCTCGGCGGTATTACCCGTTCCCTTCAGGGTAATGCCCGTAAAGTTGCCGGGCTGCTGCGGATCAGGGATCAGGGTCACTTTTACGGAGTTGTTATTGATCATCCCCTGAGTAGTGGATGTGGCTGTGCCCGCACTGAGGATATAGTCGTTCACAAACCTCCTGTCTGCCGCGATATGATAGCGCAGTATGGCACGGAGCGTTTCCGGATCAGTGGCATCCACTGCTTCAATGGAAGCAAATCCATAGGCCTGCATGGCGCTGTTAGAGGGGGCGTAGATAGTAAAGGGACCGGCACCATCCAGCATGGCAGCCATCCCGGCTGTGCGAAGGGCATGCTGAAAAAGGGTAAGCGATGCTTCGCCGGCCACTGCGTCAGAAATACGCTCATGACGGTAAGGCTCCAGTACACGATCTACCACCTGTACATACCCGTTACTGGCGGCAATGCCCGACGACAACAGGCGGCTTCCGTTCACCGTCAGCACCGTATCATTATTCTTCACCCAGCGCGTAACAAACAGCTTACCACTGAAGCTTTTAATCTCCTGATTGAAAAGGAACGGCATTTTATTCAGCTCGTACCGGCCGGGTACTACATGATAGTTGGCCAGACCATCGATGTAAGCCTGACTGCTGCCTAGTATAGCACCGCCATTGGCAAATCCGGCGTTCTGAAACGCCTGATCGGAAGGGGCGAAAACGGTATAGGGACCGGACAGCTTCAACTCATTTCTCATGTGCGTACGCAACACCACTGTGTTCATAACAGTGAGGTTGAAGTTATCTGTCAGCACCTGCGGGATCCTGTTATTATCCTGCAGCCGCGCATCGTCTTTATCTTTATCGCAACCGGAGGATACCATGGCCAGAAATGCCAGGCAGCCCGCGAGTATTGCTTTCATATGAAAGGATTGCATCGGTAATTACTTGTTGGGTGAATCATTTAAGGCGCAGGTTGGCCGGTACCATGATGCGGTCCACCACATGCACGGGCCCCTGGAATGTATTGATATCTGCTTCTGTTACAGTGGCTGTTTGTCCACCTGCCAGCGGAGCCACGGTAACCCGCCCTCCTGCAGTGCCGAAAACCAGCGGCAGGTAAAAAGGCTTCACGGACCCATCGCTTACGTTGAGTGTGAACGAGGAAAGACCGGGATTCAGATCATTGGAATAAAAGACGGCAGGTACCGGAGCACCGGCCCCCCACGTCCCTAATGGCTCATAAATCCGCCCTAGAGCATGATACGACAACAACGAATCGGTCACAAAGCCATTGCGCACCTCAAACCAATCCCAATCTATATATGGCATCGAACGCATATTAAGCGCAATCAGATCATCTACAGATTCGATACCTGCTGCTTTAAATGCATCGTTGGTAGGGGCAAAAAATGCATCCTGAACAACAACATTAGTCAGGTCGGGCTTCAGGTTTTTGAAGATCTTCCGCTGGAAGTAATCCATGCTAATCTCTGACCATACATTATCACACCAATGGGTAATAGCCACGAACATACTGAAGCGCGGATCACTCTCCAGGTACTCCATCACACTCATCCGTGGCATTTCCAGCACACGATTCAGCGGCCATATCACGCCATTTTTGGCGAACATGGGCCTGCTGTGACCGGTATGCTTACCATCCACAATCAGGATCCCTGCTGCATCTGTACCAACATAGTGTTTATAGGTATATGGATACGGATTAGTTACTGCAGACCCTACCGGATTCAGATGTTCCATCAATACGGGATGTGTCAGCAGAGTTTTCTTGTGCAGGCTCCGAAGCTGCAGGCGCAATGCTAACGTATCCAGCTGCTCCGTAATAACATGGAATTGTAACAGGGTATCCAGCTGTTCGGGCGTTGCTGCCGCAATACCTGCAGCATTAAACCCGGCAGCTGCCATGGCTGCATCATCCGGAGCCAGGATGGTAAAGCGCACAGAGGCAGCCTGGGCAGACAGTACCTGATCCATATGACTGCGCTTCCATGCAGCTTCAAATAGTTTGTGTGACGATAATGCCAGCAGGCCGCGTACATTATGATGTGCAGTATCGGCAACCGGTACCGGCGAGCCATGCGGAGGCTGCTGGAATTCCTCTTTCCTGCAGGCTGCGGCCAGCAGCAGCAAGCCTGCTGCCAGCCACCTGCAGGTTCTGTATGTAGTTTTAGTTGTGCTCATATTCCTCATTTTTTCCTGGCTTCTTCAGGTGTGATCAAATAACCCGGCAGGTGATGCACCAGCCCGTTATCAGCCTGGTAATCGCTCCTGCTTTCCACATTACCGGTTGCAGAACGGATAGGTCCTGCCCAAGGATTAGCAGGATCTGTCACCGACAGCGTGTACGTGGCGTCTGTTCCCAGATACAGGTTCTTATCCCCCATTACACTCCGGATGAAAGTATCTCCATCGATGTTTTGGGTGAAGCCGCCCGTTCCGTAAATGATATTGAAAGCGCAAAAGTCCGTAATGAAATAATGGCGTTTGGCAAATACATACACGCCGAACAAACGGGCTCCGATGTAATTATCAGCCGTCATAGTATTGAGGGTATTCATATCCATGCCGGCAGCAGCCATAGCATGGTTATCAGGCGCAAAAACAGTGAAAGGCCCGGGGCCTGAGAACTGTTCCCATAAGCCGAATTTCTTCAGTCCGGCTACGAAAATGCTGTATTCATCCTTCGACAGCAGCCAGTCCTGAACGGTACCCGGTTTGTATTTGATGACTTTATCGAGCAGATAGAGTGTGCCGTTAGACAACACTACTTCTTTCTTAGAGCAGAAAGCGCCATTAAAAAACAGCTGGTTCTGCGGAAAGTCGGGAGAATTTATATAGTGACTTGCCAGCGTGGTATAGAGTTCACGACCTTCATACAGGGATGCATACCGTATGTCCACACCATTCACGGGGATATCGCTCACTACAAGGCGGCGTCCGAGAATGTGAAAGTTGAGCATATTGCGAAGACTGTCGGCATTCATGTGCCCAAAATCTTCCGGCTTCATAATGCCCATCCTGTTCCATGCGGTATTGCCGGGAGCCAGCACAGTGAAAGGGCCCTTGCCGTTGAGGGTTTCGGTAAGCCCTGCCCTTTGCAACGCCGCATATGTGAGGGTGAGATCGTAGTTATTTTTAATGAAATCTGCCGCCGGCCTGTAATTTTGTACAGTATTGACCTGCTCCAGCTCGTCGTGGCTGCAGGCAGAAAACAAGGCGGCTATCAGCAGCAGGCAATAAGTTTTTATGTTAGGTAACATATCAGTTTATTTAGAAAGATCAATACACCGGAGGCGGATATTTGCGCTGAATGGTGGTGAGATAAGCATTACCGTTCACTATTTCGATCGTGTTCACTGTTGAGAACGACCGGGGATTATACTGTCCGGAATGGATGTTAACGATCATTCCCGGCAGGTGCAGCGCCTGCTGCTCAAAGTTGGTTCTGCTGCCGTTCCCTATACAGGAAATAATGGCATACTGTCCGTCTGTATCAGCCGCAACATCCCCATAGGGATTCCGTTCCGGATCGATGGAAGGTGCCAGAATGGAGAAGCGTTGCCAGATATCCGTGCTGATATGGTTAGAAGTGGGATCAGCATACAGCGGAAAACTGTAATACGGCGCTACTTTTCCCGATCCGGCATCCCTTGTCACAGATCCTAACTGGATGAACTTGTAGCCGGGCAATGTGGTAAAGCCGCCTGGCTTGCAGAGCGACAGCCAGATGTTCATATGATCACGAATACCATATCGCAGCATACCAGACTCGAACTGATCCTGCTTCAGCGAATTATCGGCCTGCCAGAAACCATCTGAGCTGTAGTTGTAGAAGTTCATATATACCAGCGAATCCGAAAGCGGCAGTTTATGGAATATCTCCGTGCGTATCACCACTCCGGTTTTACGGGTAGCAAAGTCTTTCTGCAATACATGCATAGTATAAACTTCCCGCGCACCGAGTTCCACAACGGTATCCACCGCAATCTTTTTGCGCAGCTGCGGTTCCAGTTCGAAGAAGGGAATGGCGTTGGCAGGCCGGTACATGAACATAACACGGTGGTGGCCCGAGGGCACCTGCGCCCAGCTGCTGAGATCGAAGCCATTCAGCACAGGGCCAACCAGTACGTTTTCGCGGCCCGGATATTCGGGGTTATTCACGCTATTACCGGAACCTACATGTGAAGGGTATGGCGGCGCGTAAGGTGCACGCTGATCCAGAAAATCGCCTTTTACGGCGGCGCTTACCGGCACCCCGTTATTATCGAGCACGGGATCGATCAGCATGGTGAGAAATGGTCTTTCTTCATCCTTATTCTCCAGTCCTATTTTGAGGTTCAGGTTATTGAACACACGCAGATAAGACGGGTTCTCCAGCTGTGTGTATTCCACCTTGCTGCAGGCCGAGAGGCCGGCCAGCAGGATGCTCCACAGGCATAATGTTGTCAGCTTCATTTTCATTACTTCGTATGTTTAACGATGATCATTCTGGCTTTTTCTCCTTCAGGCACTGCATTGTTCAACTGACCAATGAGCGCCACGGTAAATATGCCCGGCTCATGTACAGGCAGCGGGCCTCTCACATATAATTCCTTCCGGGCGATAAAATCTGTGCTTTTCACCACAGGTATCTCAGTGATCCAGCTGCCGGGCAGCACGGATGGCCGAGAGCGGTACGCCATGATGTTCCAGGCTTCAAACGACTGGCTAAAACGAACATAGGGAAGGGAAACAGGTGCAATACCCGGCTGCAGATTGGTGGACGATTCATTATTGAGAGGCTGCCCGTTCTTTCCGGTGAAAGTCACATAAGGAAGATCCTTACAGAAGTTGAGGAACCTCACATGGAAAGGGTATTTCTGTTCGTAGCGGTCCATACTGCCATCGGCTCCATTACCGCCCGTATACCAGCCACCGCTGAGGTTATTGCTTACCAGCGTGATACCAGCCTTACCATCTGCCCTGCGGTAAATCCAGGCAGTATAGTTCATATTCGGCTGCAGCTGGGCATCCATTTCCGCTATTACCGCACCTTTATTGTCCACAGCCGTGATATGAGCTGCACCGCGGATGCGGATCGAATAATCGCTTTGCTTACCATAAGGCACCTGTACAGCAGGATCGTTATCAATCTTCACCGCCACAGTACTTTCACCGGAAAGGGCATTTACAGCCTGAATACGGGCATAATTCACGTTAGCCGGCTCAGCAACATCTGCCAATACCCGGAAAGCATTCTGATACCCGCTGTAAGTTTCTCCGGACACTCCGTTATAGTAGGGAAATGTAAAACTGCTCACACCAGTCATGATAGTATAAATCCCTCCTGGCTGATATGTGCGCACGGGTGCGTAGGTGAGGTGTGTGGATACAGTATGTGGCCGGCCCGGAGCTCCTTTCACAAGGGTGGAAGTTTCGGGGTCTATGATATCCGTATTTTCCAGTGTGCTGCCTCCGCTGGCAGATACCTGAATCCCGTCAGGCGTCAGCACTTTAAACTGGTAGGTACCATATGGCAATTCTATATAATCAGATGCCTTACCCACTGCCACATTAGTAGTGGCTATGCTTACGGGAGTGCCATCAGCATAGGCCAGCGTAAGCGGAACGGATAGCTGGTCTACCGGATCGCTCTGCGAACGAAGTATCTGCGCCATATTCACCAGCCTGATTTTGATATATCCTGCCTTAGAAGGGGCCGTTACGCTGCGGGGGATCTCCATTAACCGGGGCAGGTTACCCATCGTCACGTTCCCGCTCTGCAGCAGCAGATAGTCTTTGGCACCGGTACCATCTTCCCGCACATCCAGCGCAATGGTATCGCGCCAGCTGCTTTGCCACATAATGGCTTCAGTCATGAGGCTGGCTCTGCCATTTTTCAATAT
This sequence comes from Chitinophaga deserti, assembly GCF_003149455.1. Classification (GTDB taxonomy): domain Bacteria; phylum Bacteroidota; class Bacteroidia; order Chitinophagales; family Chitinophagaceae; genus Chitinophaga; species Chitinophaga deserti. The sequence continues at coordinate 14,180 of NZ_QFFK01000008.1, read as the reverse complement.
CTGGCGGGGAATACTCCACATCTGCCCCAGCTGCCCTTTGTCGGGGAAGAACTTCGTGGAGGGGTACATGGGTATTACACCGGGTGCGCCGGGCCGGAATATCGTGTAGTTGGTAAGCGTATCCCCTTCCGCAATCACCTGGCTGTGCCCGGTGAGGTTGATCAGCCGCAGGAGTGAGTTACCCTGCACATCCTGTACCGGCCGGTTATCGTACCGGTAATTCTCCTTCTCTTTCTTACAGGAAAAGAAACTCAATACCATTCCGCAGCACACCGCATAAATTCCGTATTTCATGCAATCTCTTTTTTTCGATGAATGTTTTATAACAGCTTGTAGGTAAACCCAAGCATAATTTCCGATCCGCGTTTAAAGCTGCGGTTTATGTACCGGTTGCCATACCACAATCCTCCGGTTCCGGGGTTAGCATATACCGTCTGAACGGCAGGGTTCAGGATGTTTTTCGTGTACCCTTTGAACAAAAGGCGCTTGCCCAGCTGCTGGGAAAACACAAGATCCAGCACGGGAACAGGACGCGTATACAGATCCGGCTCACCTGTGAGGTTGATCTGCACCAGCCGCTCTCCCACCATGTTAAATGTGGCCGTGAGATCGGTTCCTGTTTTGCTGCTCTTATAGTTCAGCCATCCATTGAGACTGTAAGGCGCCTGTTCAAAAAGCGGGCTGTTTTCCGGCGTATGCCTGTCAAGCGATTTGTTGGCATTATAGCGTGCCTGTGTCTTTTTGATATTGCTTTGCGCCAGCAGCAGGTTGGTGCCGATAAAAAAGTTTTTGAATGCTGGGGTAAGTTTACCCAGATCTTTCACCAGCTCCAGCTCTACTCCCCATACCGTTCCGGTATTTGGATCGTTCTGGAACTGAATGGTGGGATACTCAGGATACTTCGCGGCCAGTCCCTCGGTTTTCAGGCTGAACACCTTCACCAGCTGGTTATTGATCCGTTTTCCGAAAAGGGAAACGGAGATCACTTCTCCGGCATTAGGAAACCATTCCCAGCGGAAGTCGAGGTTTTCGGTATGCTGGTTCACCAGTTTCGGGTTGCCGACTACCAAGCCCATCTGAAATGCATCGAACTCGAATACGTTGGTAAGCTCACGCAGTTCCGGCCTTGCAAGAGTTGTATTATACGCCATCCTGAAGTTCATATTCTCCTTCCACGTGTAAGTCATATTCAAAGCATAGTATGGCTTATAAGAAGTCCTGTAAACCGAATTGGGGTCAATAAGTACAACGGGAATGGATTGCCCGTCGCTGTTCTTCTTCGTCAGTGAGGGATCGAGGTATACATCAGAAGTATCTACGGACGACTGTATATTCGTTCTTTCAAAACGCACGCCACCCGCCAGGCGGAGGTTACTCAGTACCCGCAGGTCGAGCATACCGTAAAATGCATTCGTCTCGAAAAAGCCTTTGTAGTTATTAGGTGATTTCTGGCTGTTATATAGGTATCCGCCCACGGCATTCGCGCCTTCTCCGGAACCACCCGTTACCGGACGGATACCGATTACTTCCGGACTAACAAGCCTGTCGAGGTTCCCGGCCACATCGTACAATGTAACTGCGCCGTTGGGTGCGAAGTTGGAACCCGGGAGGAAGAACATATTTTCCCGGAAAGTACGGTCGCGGTTCAGGTAGTTGAACCCGGTCTTGAATTCCTGCTTCTGCCCGAAAAGCGGGAAAGGCAGGGTAAGATCGGCTTTATAGTTCCAGTTCGTTTCTTCGAGGTTACGCCAGCGGCGGCCATTAGGTTCCGCCTGAATGATGCCATAAGTACCATAACCGTTTACATAGCCGGAATTCAGCGCATACAGATGATCTGTATACACATAACTGCCCTGTCCGCTGCCGGCAGCTACCGCAGGCCGCCAGTAGAATGCGCCATCCCGGGGCCTGTAGTCTGTCAATGTCACAAACCGGAAATCAGGATCGTTCTGGCTGGAAGATGACGAAGCCATGTTATAGCTCAGCCTTGGCGAATATGCCGAAGCCAGGAACTTATGTTCACCCTGCAGGTTAAAAGTATTCAGGCTGCGGCGGGTTTGCTTCAGGGAATAAATAGTGCTGTTTACATCACCTGGCAAACCTGTATACTGATACTGCCCGTACATGTTTACGGCCTGCGCTTCACTGCCCCAGCTGCCGAGGTATTGCATACTGATCTCATGGCGGGGATTGAAACGGAATGTAAGGCCCGCCAATGCTCCGTAGTTCAGCGTTTCGGTGCCGGTATTCTCTTTATAGGTCTGGTATTTACCCATAAAAAGACTGTTAGGCGTAATATAGTTAGGGATGTTACGCGGACTATACACCTGCGGATTCCCCGTGATCACACCCTGATAAATGCTGTATTGGGTAAGCTCGCCACCATACACATCAGTAGTACGGCGGTAGTAATTGGCACCAGCCACCACACCCAGCTGTTTGTTCTTAAACACTTTAAAGCTGTTGCCATAGGTAGCGGAATACAGCTGATTGAGGGGGGCCAGTTTATAACGGGTGGTCATCACCGGATCAAAGGAATGCATGATGCGGTTGATGCGATTCGCTTCTTTCAGCATGGCCGGATCATTGTTACTGTTGGCCATCAGCTGCTGAATCTGGCCAAGTCCGCCGGGATATTGCCTGGAAAGATCAAGAAACTCGCCGGTAAGGTTCTTCTGGTTCACATTCGTACCGAAGAAGCCCAGTTCGCTTTTATAAAAACTGTTCATCTTCCCTCCCGGCCCAATATTGGAATTGAAACCGGTTTGCGCGATGATCTCCAGCGTTGCTTTATCAGGTACGGATTTAGTTTTCAGTTCCACGATACCTGCGGCAGCATCTGCAGGTTTATCGGGCGTAACAGTTTTATAGATGGTGATATTATCGAGCAGACTGGCAGGTACCAGATCGAGGGGGATGGTGCTGCGGTCAGGGTCGGAAGATGCCAGGCGTACACCATTGAGCTGACCTATCACGGAGCGGTCGCCCAGGCCGCGGATGGCCACATACTTATCGTCTGTCACCGTTACACCGCTCACCCTTTGCAGGGCTTGTGTGGTGGTGATGGAGGCTGTCCGCTCGATTTGCTGTGCAGAGATAGCATCCTGTACGATGGCGGCATTCTTGCGCTCCTGCAAAACAGTGATCTCAGTATTGGTTTTACGGCGGGCATTAACGGTTACTTCACCCAGCTGCCGGCTGGATACAGTGAGCATTACGGTAATGCTACCGGTAGATTTACTCACCTTCACTTCCTTCGGCTCATATCCCATCAAACTGAACACCAGCGTTGCACCTTCTTCCGGTACCATGAGTGAGAAATTACCGGATGCATCCGTAGTAGCGCCTGCGGAGGTTCCTTTCACGCGGATGGAAACACCGGGCATGGGATCTTTGGTTTTACCATCGAGCACACGGCCGGTAATGGGAACAGGAACCGGTTTACGCACGATCACCACATAACCATTGAGTAAACGGTAAGTGAGATCGGTGCCGGAGAATATATGGGTCAGCGCATCTTTTACCGTGATGTTCTTTTCATACAGCGTTACCGGTTTGCCGGCATGTTCCAGCAGTTCTTCGGGCAGCAGAAAACGTACACCGCTTTCTTTCTCGATATGCAGGAGACTTTCTCGCACACCCGCTTTGTTCAGGTGCAGATCCAGCTTCGTGGAAAGGTCCTGGCTTTTAACATGCCCCCCTAAAAGAAGGGTCACGAATGTAAGCTGAAGCACTAAAAAGATAAACGAGCATTTCATCAGGAAATGTATTTGAAGTAATCGTCCGGATGGGAGCATCGCTGCTGAGCTTCCGGATGCGTTACATTCATATGCGTATCCGTCTGTCACAGCATGCATGACTTTTCCCAAAGGATCATTCTTTAATCCTTTTTTCATACTTTTGAATGTTACTGGTTAAGCCCTGAAAGGGGCAATCTGTTAACTACCGGGCATGAGAATGCCCATTTAATTTCGTCACCGTTATGTCTTCCAAAACTCAACTGGTGATTGAAATTATCTACAGGTGCTCCTGCATGCGGTGCAAACGCGGGCGGGAGCATTTTCTTTTGTGTAGCGTTCTACTTCATGCAGCGTTTTTAATTGTTATTGAATATCGACCTGTCCGGGCTTTACGGTATATCTAAACCCTCCACCGGCGGCCAGCAGCTGCAGTGTTTGCTCCAGCGGAGCGGCCCCTGAAAGGGTTACGGTTATCTTCTGATGTGCAATACCGGGCTTTCTGAAACTGATCTTTACACCATACCAGCGTTCCAGTTCCGTTGCAATATCAGATATCGGTTTATTATGAAACACGAGCCTGCCGCCTTTCCAGGCTTCCACATCAGCGGCTTTTACTGCAGCCACGGCCCGTTTACCTGAAACCTGTTCCCAGTTCAGTTCTTCCCCGGGGGTTAATACCGCCAGCTCCTGCTGCCTTCCGTCTTTCACATGATCCACCCTTACTTTACCTGTAGCCACTGCTACCGATGCGGTCAGGCCATTGAAGGCGCTTACTTTAAACGAGGTACCCAATACGGTAGTCCGTACTTCTCCCGTATACACCATAAAGGGCTGTTCCCTGTTCTCAGTGATTTCAAAGAATGCTTCCCCCTCGAGGAATACTTCGCGTGAGGCTCCTGTAAATTCTTCAGGGTAACGCAGTCTGCTGCCCGCTCCAAGGTGGATAACGGAACCATCAGTTAACCGTACCACAGCACGGCTTCCGTTTGCAGTTTGCTTCGATGCCATGACAACCTGAGATGAACTACCACTGGTTTTCAATAATTGAGAACCAAGCCATCCCGCACCACCGATTACGGCAGCCCATATCGCTGCTTTCATCCATCTGCGCATAGGTCTTAGTTTCGCAGTGCCTTCTTCATCAACACCCATCCTTTCACGAATCTGGCGAAACCAGCGGTCCTTTTTTCCGGAAGGCACCTCTGCACGGGAGTTTTCTTCCATATCCGCCTGCAGGCGTTCATCGAGCACTGCATCCAGCAGATCGCGGCCTTCAGGCAGCAATAAGTATGCTTCTACAATGGCCTGCTCTTCAGGCGTGCATTGATAATCGAGGTAGCGATGTATTAAGCGGCTGTTGACAGGATTCGTCATGTTCCAAACTGCAGTATTATGCGCTGCATGCCTATATAGTACAGATGATGGAAGGTAGGGCTAACCGAAAAGGAAAAAAATCATGCATTTAATATACAGATAACAATGACCGTACTGATATCGGCATAATCCTTCAGCTGGTCGCGGAAATGAGAGAGGGACGCTTTGATATGATTCTTAACAGTAAAAGGAGACAAATTCATTTTGCGGGCTATTTCCAGGTGGGTTAACTCATCCTGACGGCTAAGGCGGAAGGCGGTTTGCCGCTGGCCGCTAAGCTGCGCCAGTTCATTGAGGTAAGCCGTTTCCAGCTGGCGCTGGCGGATGCGGCTGTCGGCATTAAAGGCCCCGGCCGGCTCACTGTCGCCCAGTAAAGCGAGAGGCACGGTTTGCCTCCGCTGACGGGTTACAATACGAACCACTGCGTTCTTCATGGCCCGGAAAAGATACGATGCCAGCTGCACATCGGCCGGGAGCTGGCCACACTTCTGCCAGAGCCACAGCATCACATCGAGCATGGCTTCTTCTGCCTGGTGCTCATCCTCTATATACTTAAGGCCGTAGTGATACAGTTTACCGGAATAACGGTCAAACAGCACGTCGAACGCCCGGGAATTTCCATTCCTGCACGCTTCCAGCAAAACCTGATCAGATTGTTCCGTTATCGGGAAACCCATAAGTATGTCCGCTTTTTTACCGGAACAAACTTACAGGCAATTTTCAGCCCGCGATATTAAGTGTTCATTAAATATGCTTAGGCTTCTTTCCTTCTGCCGCCAATGCAGCAATTTCATCTACCCGCTTCTGCCGCGTTTCCGGACGGCGGGCCATTTCCACCCAATGCAGGATCATTTTCCTTACAGACTTGCTCAGCCCGGTAAAGTATGCTTTCGACCCCGGATGCAATTTAAAAGCCTTCTCCAGGTCTTTGGGAATAATACCTTCCTCCACGGTATCCAGCCGTGTCCATGAACCATTCTGTTTAGCGATCTCTATACAGTCCAGTCCGGCTTTCCTCATCAGCCCTTCTTTTATTAACCGGTCCACCTTCTCCTTATTGATTTTGGACCAGTTGCTATCCGGTTTCCTCCGGGTAAAGAATTGTATAAATGCATTATCCCCGACTGATTTCCGGGTACTGTCTATCCATCCGAAGCATAAGGCTTCATCCACCGCATCGCTCCACACCATAGTGGGCTTATTCGCTTCTTTTTTGTACATAAGGAGCCAAACAGATTGCTCGGTGCGGTGATGCTTCTTCAGCCACTCCCGCCAGTCGCTGCGGCTTTCGGGGGTAAAAGTCTTTATTTCGGTTTTAGACATGTTTGCCGGGTTGTTCATCGAATGTAAATGTTTAATGGAATGATGTAAAGGTATTTCAGGGAAATGACAGCCTTATGTCAGCAGGGAGTGGTTGTTTTGAAAATATAAACGTGGGATTCCGGTATGATGAAGAAACCATTTAAATTATAGGGTCACAAACAGCATTCCTGCCTATAACTATTTTACCGGGATCACAACCGAGGTATATGGAGATATCAATTCCCAGCCCAGCGTTTCATACAACGCCTTCCCCTGCTCCGTAGCCACGAGTACTCCAAGGGTAATACCCTGCAATAACGCCGTTTCTTCCAGTAGTTGCAGGATGAGTGTTGCCAGGCCCTTGCGCCGGTGGGGCGGCTCCGTAGTTATCCTGTCGTACACCGCCAGGTCGTCTACCATCACCACCCGCCCTATTGCGGCCAGATCCGTATCTCCGGCAAGGATCCTCACTATAGTAACCGGCCCCGACACTTCTCTGCTCACCCTATATCCTACCGGCAAGGTCACTCTTTCACCTGCCATTCGGCGCAAGCAGGTCATGAGAAAACCAGGTTCCTGGATTTCCCATCCATCGCATAGTATCTTTTGCACTTCAGAAGGCGCGGCGCATACTTTGCCAAACACCCAGGGCTCTGTTATATCTTTCATCAACCGGGAAAATTCACCGGTCAACTCCGGAAACACATACCGTGCTTTTTGCTCCGGCCAGTCTACCGACACTTTAAATCCCGATCCATACTTTTCGGGCAGTGGCAGTCCGCGCGACAGCGACCAGCCTTTCAGCCATTTCTCCAGTAATTGGGGATTTACCTGATGAGATTGCATACGCAATGTTAGCAATTATTCCGCGTTCAGAATATCCCTTAAATGAGCACGCCGGAACTTACGTTCCGGCGTGTGTTGGTGTGGTGTATTCGTCGTCCTGGATAATTAAACCCAAAATCGCTTATCGTTTCAAGACACGTACTTCTGTTCTGCGGTTGGCCTGATGTTCTGCTTCGGTACATTCAACCCCATCGGCACACTTGTTCAGCAGGCGCGCTTCACCGTAGCCTGCCGTTTGAATACGGCTGCGGCTGATGCCTTTCGACACCAGGTAATTGGCAGCCGAAGCGGCACGGCGTTCAGACAGAATGATATTGTAAGCATCGGTATGCCGGCTGTCTGTATGCGCAGCCAGCTCTACCTCCATACCCGGGTATTCCTCCATGAGCGCTGCAAGGGAATCCAGAACGGGAAGATTTTCAGGGCGGAGCTGGTAATCATCCCGGTCATACAGGATACTGGTCAGCTGGCGGATCTCACCCAAACGTGGAACGGACGACATCAGTTCCAGAGATACCCGCACCGTATCTTCACTACCACCGGTGAACCGTGCCCCTTTAGACCAGCTGTGACCGGGGCCGGACGCCGCTACGGCATACCGGTGTCCGTCCAGGATCACCATGTACACTTTACCATCATCCGAAGTAGTCAGCGTCCAGTGAGCTTCCCGGTTTTCGTCGGTAAGCGCCACCAAAGCCCCGGCAGCTGGTTTCATCGATCCCTGTCCGAGAACCGTTGCTTCAAGTATGAATATCTTTCTTCCCGGGGCTGTAGCTCCGGTGGTGGTGTTAACACCCAGTGTACGGTAAAGATCGTCGTCTCCTTTCCCTCCGGTTCTGTTGGAAGCGAATACTTCCATTCCGGAAGGCCCCCTGCGCAGGTAAAAATCATCGCCGGGAGAATTATATCCCACTTTCAGGTTCACGGGTGTTTGCCATTGTGCCCCCTGCCCTTCTGCAGTAAAAAGGTCAAAACCTCCCATGCCGGGATGCCCTTTGCTGGCGAAGTATAATTTACCCGTTTCGTTTATTGTCGGGAATGCTTCTTCTTCAGCAGTGTTCACTGAAGTGCCGCAGTTCTGCGGTGCTCCCCAACTGCCATCGGCCTGTTTCTGACAGAACCAGATATCCGTTTTACCGGCACCTCCAGGCATATCACTGGTGAAATAAAGTTGCTGTCCGTCTGCCGACACGGCAGCATGGCCAACAGAATACTGCGGATTGTTGTAAGCGAAGGGAACGGGCGCTTGCCAGCCGTTTTGCCCCCTCGCGCTCACGAACAATTCCAATCTTCTTGTACGGTACTTCCCGCTGCTGCCTTCACGCTGCAGCAATGGCTTCCCTGGATCATTGACCGTGATAAATGCCGCTGTGCCATCAGGCGAGAAAGCAACCGGACCGGCATGATGTTTAAACCTGTTAAGGGATGGATCGTAACCAAATACCATGGTAGCACCATTGGCACTGTTTACGGTATCCACATAATATAGCTTCTGATAAGCGTTGCCTGTACGGCGGTATTCTTTCAGGGAAGACTTCTGCCGGGTATGCAGCATGGTTTCGCGAAGACTGTCGGAAGTAAATACGAAACATCCGTCCCCATCCCAGGTAGCGCCCCAGTCGGATGCCATTGAGTTCAGGTCAGACATGTTCCTCACTTCCACTATCCCTTCGTTCATCCACCGGGTAGCAGAATCGCAACCCGCCATGCGCACCTGTGCTTCCGCACCGCCTTTCTCTGCATAGCTGTTATAGATAGCCTTTGCTGCGGCATAATCACCTGTACTCTTCACCGCATCGCCATAATGCAGGAAATCTGCCGGCTGTGCATCTTTACTTTCGGTGACCTTCCTGTAGCACTCCACGGCTTTCTTGTATTCATTGAGTTGCCGGTAGCAGTCTGCCAGCATGCGCAGCTGAGCAGTTTTGAAGTTCTTTTTACCGGAAGCCTCTTCGAGGTAAATAGCCGCCTTCCTGTATTCCAGCCGGAGGTAATGTACTTCCGCCAGATCTTTTACAGGGCGCTGCTCCTGAGCAGCCGCCAATTGCGGGAAAACTGCCAGGCCCGCACCGAGGATGATATAACCGGATAACTGCCGGATCAAGCTTATGTTCATTGGATTCAAGCGGTTAAATTAGAAATACCTCGGGCTAACTACCCGTTCGCCATTTTGTTTCCTGGGGAAGAGAATACCGATAGAGATCTCATGCGATCCGGTCTGATGACTGGCAATGCCACTCAGGGCAAAATCATAGGAATAACCGATCCGCATCCTGTCGCCCGCAAAGTACTCCACCATCACACTGGCCGCGTTTGCACGCTTTAAGCCAGATTGCAGATCCGGCTTGTTCAGCAACGGAACGGAAGAACGGTACGATCCTCCGATCCATATTTTGTCTGACACAAGTGCAAACAGGTTCAGGTCGAAGTTGGTAGGGCCATGGAAATCTTCTTTTATCATGATAGAAGGTTTCAGCTTCAGATGCTCGTCGATATTAATCATCCCCCCGGTCGTGAAGTATACGTGGCGGGTTCTTTTGATGACCATATACTCCCTGTCGTGCCCTGCCACATGAACTGAGTTATCCAGTGTTTGAGAGAAGAGCTGCAATACTGATGCACCTGCATAAAACGATGGTGTATAGTAGTAGATACCAAAGCTGCCATCGGGCTTGAAAGTGCTGATCTTACCTGTAGGTGCATAAGGATCATTAGGGTCTGTAAGCTGAAGCGCATTACCTGTAACGGCATATTGCGCCACGCTGACAGCCAGGCCCAAGTTAAGCCTGCGGGAACCCGATTCGTTCAGCGGAATCCGGTAGGCATATGCACCGGAAACTGACATATACTCCTGCGGCCCAGACTTATCCCACAGCGCCTGGATGCCCAGTCCCACCTTCTCCTTGTCGGCCCAGGCGGGCAGCCCGTCGAAGGAAATGATCCCTGTGGTGGGTGCTCCGGGGAAATCGACCCATTGCTTCCTGAACGTGGCGTTCAGATAGCCATCGCCGCGGTAGCCTGCATAGGCCGGGTTTACGGCCAGTCCGTTGAAAACATACTGGCTGAATTGCACTTCCTGCTGGGCGGCAGCCGGGAGTACGGCTCCGGCAAAGAAGAGCAGCAGCAGGGATATTTTATTGCGCATGAGCATCGTTTTTTTGGTCGTTCACGAATCGGTTATTTAAGTAATTGAATCCAGCCTTTGATCACTTTAGGACCCTGCGGCAGGTTCACTTTCAGGATATAGTAATATGTTCCGCCACTGAGGCCTGTACCATCCCAACGGTTATCGTAAGGTGCTTTGTGGTACACTTCGTTACCCCAACGGTTAAAGATGGTGAGCGAGGATCCGCTAAACTTGTGCAGGTCAGGGATCACGAAGCGGTCGTTGATACCATCGCCATTCGGTGTGATAGCGTTGGGGATGAAGAAGTCTTCTTCGCCCGCGTACAGCCTTACCACCGCTTCATTAGACAGCGTTCCGTTTACATCCCGCACACGGTACCTGAATTCTTCCCCACCCTTGAATCCGGGCAGCGGGTTAAATGTAATAGTACCGTCGGCATTGATCGTAACCGTACCTCTTGCAGGTTGCTGTGTAACAATAATGGTTGCCGGATTGAGGGCGCCACGGTCGTTCACCAGTACAGGGATCGTTACGCGGTCGCCGGTTCTTACAGACAGGGTATCATTGACAGCTAGCGGCTGTTCATCTACCCGGATAGTAACTGCAGCGATGTTAGATACTACGTTTGCCGTATTCCGGATGGTATAGTTAAACCTGTCGGTACCGGAGAACCCTTCTGCAGGAGTATACCTTACGGTACCATCGGGCATCACGGTCACAGTGCCATTGGCGGGCAGTGTGGTGATGGTGATGGAGGCGGTGTTGATGGCGCCATTATCCTGACGGTCGTTACCAGCTACAGGTATTACAATTGATTGTCCCACGTATGTAGCCGCCTGATCATCGACAGCTACCGGCGGTACGGGAGGCGTACAATCGTTTACGGTAATTGCTATCGTCTGACGGGCAATGCATCCTCCGCCGTTGTTCACTTCATAAGTGATAGTGGCAGTTCCTGCAGACAGTCCGGTTACCACACCTCCTGCGCTCACGGATGCTACTGCAGGGTTGTTGGTGGCCCAGGTTCCACCGGTGGTGGTATTAGCCAGTGCAGTAGTAGAACCGATACATACAGTGGTAGTTCCGGTAATCGGGGTTACCACAGGTAGCGCGCTCACAGTTACGGTAGCGGTTTGAGTTGCTACGCAGCCTGCTGCATTCGTTACGGTATAAGTAATGGTAGTAGTACCAGCAGTTACACCCGTTACCACACCCGCAGCGTTTATCGATGCTACAGTTGTGTTGGAAGATGACCAGGTTCCACCAGCGGTTGCATTAGCCAGCGCCGTTGTTGAACCGATACATACAGTGGTAGTACCGGTGATTGGAGCTACTACAGGCAGAGCGCTCACAGTTACGGTAGCGGTTTGAGTTGCTACGCAGCCTGCTGCATTCGTTACGGTATAAATAATGGTAGCAGTACCAGCAGTCACACCCGTTACCACACCCGCAGCGTTTATCGATGCTACCGTTGTGTTGGAAGATGACCAGGTTCCACCAGCGGTTGCATTAGCCAGCGCCGTTGTTGAACCGATACATACAGTGGTAGTACCGGTGATTGGAGCTACTACAGGCAGGGCGCTCACGGTTACGGTAGCGGTTTGAGTTGCCATGCAGCCTGCTGCGTTGGTGACAGTATAAGTAATGGCAGTAGTACCAGCAGTTACACCTGTTACCACACCAGCTGCGTCTATCGTAGCTACAGCAGTGTTCGATGATGACCAGGTTCCGGCAGCAGTTGCGTTAGCCAGTGTAGTCGAAGAACCAATACATACCGTAGTAGTGCCAGTAATCGGGGTTACCACAGGCAGGGCATTCACTGTTACCGTAACGTTCTCAGTAGTAGTGCAACCTGCAACGGTTACAGCATAAGAGATCGTAGTTGTACCAGCGGATACGGCAGTCACCACACCAGCTGCGTCAATCGTAGCTACAGCGGTGTTGGAAGATGACCAGGTTCCGGCAGCAGTGGCGTTAGCCAGTGTAGTCGAAGAACCAATACATACTGTGGTAGTGCCAGTAATCGGGGTTACCACAGGCAGGGCATTCACTGTTACCGTAGCAGTCTCAGTAGTGGTGCAACCTGCAACGGTTACAGCATAAGAGATCGTAGTTGTACCAGCAGATACGGCAGTCACCACACCAGCTGCGTCTATCGTAGCTACAGCAGTGTTCGATGATGACCAGGTTCCGGCAGCAGTTGCGTTAGCCAGTGTAGTCGAAGAACCAATACATACCGTAGTAGTGCCAGTAATCGGGGTTACCACAGGCAGGGCATTCACTGTTACCGTAACGTTCTCAGTAGTAGTGCAACCTGCAACGGTTACAGCATAAGAGATCGTAGTTGTACCAGCGGATACGGCAGTCACCACACCAGCTGCGTCAATCGTAGCTACAGCGGTGTTGGAAGATGACCAGGTTCCGGCAGCAGTGGCGTTAGCCAGTGTAGTCGAAGAACCAATACATACTGTGGTAGTGCCAGTAATCGGGGTTACCACAGGCAGGGCATTCACTGTTACCGTAGCAGTCTCAGTAGTGGTGCAACCTGCAACGGTTACAGCATAAGAGATCGTAGTAGTACCAGCGGATACGGCAGTCACCACACCAGCTGCGTCAATTGTCGCTACAGCGGTGTTCGATGATGACCAGGTACCGGAGGCGGTAGTGCTGGCAAGCGTAGTAGAGGCACCTTCGCAAAGGGTCATAGTTCCAGTGATCGGAGCCACAACCGGCAGGGCGTTAACTGTTACCGTAGCGGTCTCAGTGGTGGTGCAACCTGCAACGGTTACAGCATAAGAGATCGTAGTAGTGCCAGCGGATACGGCAGTCACTACACCTGCTGCGTCTATCGTAGCTACTGCGGTGTTCGATGATGACCAGGTACCGGAGGCGGTTGTGCTGGCAAGCGTTGTAGAGGCACCTTCGCACAAGGTCATAGTTCCGGTAATCGGAGCCACAACCGGCAGCGCGTTAACTGTTACTATTGCAGTCTCAATAGTGGTACAGCCTGCGGTCGATACAGTATAAGTTACTAATGTAGTACCGGCAGACACTGCAGTTACCACACCAGCAGCATCAATTGTAAATACCGCAGTGTTGGAAGAACTCCAGGTTCCACCAGGAGTAGCATTAGCCAGTGTTGTGGTAGCGCCTTCGCACAGGGTCATAGTTCCGGTGATCGGAGCCACAACTGGCAGCGCGTTAACTGTTACCGTAGCGGTTTCAGTAGTGGTGCAACCTGTAACGGTTACTGCATAAGAGATCGTAGTAGTGCCGGCGGATACGGCAGTCACTACACCTGCTGCGTCTATCGTAGCTACAGCGGTGTTCGATGATGACCAGATACCAGCAGCGGTTGTATTAGCCAGTGTTGTGGTGGCACCTTCGCACAGGGTCGTAGTTCCGGTAATCGGAGCCACAACCGGCAGGGCGTTAACTGTTACTGTAGCGGTCTCAGTAGTAGTGCAGCCTGCAACGGTTACAGCATAAGAGATCGTAGTTGTACCAGCGGAAACGGCAGTCACTACACCAGCAGCGTCAATTGTAGCTACAACGGTGTTCGATGATGACCACGTTCCGGAAGCGGTAGTACTGGCAAGCGTAGTAGAGGCACCTTCGCACAGGGTCGTAGTTCCGGTGATCGGAGCCACAACTGGCAGCGCGTTAACTGTTACCGTAGCGGTTTCAGTAGTGGTGCAACCTGCAACGGTTACAGCATAAGAGATCGTAGTAGTACCAGCGGATACGGCAGTCACCACACCAGCTGCGTCAATTGTCGCTACAGCGGTGTT
>NZ_QFFK01000007.1 GCF_003149455.1 Chitinophaga deserti | reverse complement strand
GCAAGATTATCGCAGATGCAAGAGACGATAAAGGATGGTCACAGACCGACCTCGCAGACGCCAGCGGTGTATCCCGCGTCATGATAGGTAAATATGAACGTGCAGAAGCAGTACCCTCGCTCGATGCCGCTAAGAGGATTGCGGATGCACTAGGGGTTTCGCTCGACTATCTTGTAGGGGAAGGGGTTAACAGCAGGTTCGATAAAAAGACCCTTAAAAGACTCCAGGACATCGAACTCATCGAGGAGCCTAAAAAGACGGTACTGTTCGATCTCATCGACACTTATATCCGGGATGCTAAAATCAGAAAGGCACAACAATAAGAAACGCCGCCCGATGAGGCGGCGACTTACCTAAGAAGTATGCGATAAAATCTATTTTTTGACTATAAAAAGAAATAAATCATACAATGTCGTCCAAAGCCCGAGTTCAACTTTCAACTCTACCACTTCTTCATTTTTAGTTTTTAACTCAAGTCTTGATACCTCCTTTTTAGATGTTTCATTTTCAAATACTTGGTTCACCTCAACTTTCTCAATATTATCTAAATCAAAATAGTCAAGTGACTTCCCATTCTTTAATATAAGTTTCAAATTTGTTAGTATCCACCAATAAGATTTACCTTCCTTATATCCCAATATCACAGACTCATCAGGCTGTAGCTTTATTAAAGACAATACCTCTTCTTGCTCTATGGAGGCCATTTCACTCCATAACAAAGTATACTTTGCTTCTCTCCTATTACGTAGGAACTTGGCTTCAATAATTGACTTTTTTTTCAACTTATTTTCCTCCTGGTACAAGATTTTTGATTAATTGAATTGCGTCATCCGCGGTTTGTTCATACATATAACCTAACTTCTCTGCCATTTTAGGATTGAATAACTTCGGATTTACAATGTCAATACCTCGTATTATTATTTTTTCTGCTCCCGCCTCAATTGCTTCTTTTTCAAATACACCTAATAACTCTGGTATTGTTGATGCCTTTTCCCCTGCAGCCAACGATTGTATGGTTCTCAAATAAGTCTTTTCAGCCACAGCCACACTCCCTCGCACATAAAAACCTCCAATCATCTGATTCACCATCTTAGGAGCAGGGAATCTAGCAATTGGCACTTGCCCCCCTCCAATAAATCCCGTAGAAATCAATACTGTAAAAGCAAAAGGGCCTTCAACAAAATCAAACGTCTTTTTATGGAACAAAAAACCATCCTGGAAAGCCTTCCAGGATTTACTATATTCCTGGTTTCTATTTTGAGAAGCTCGAATATCCTCTGTTGGAAATCCTCCTGGCCCATTTTCTTCATAATCGGTCGGAGTAAAGTTTCCCGCCCACTTATTAGTTTCAGGATTAGTATATTGGAAATAAGAATTGCCATGCACACCCCAATTCGCCGTTTCCGCTACATAATAAATCTTCTTCTGCTCCGGTACTTCGTAAAGCTTTTGACCGTTAACATTTCCAATGAACTTCCATTGTGTCCTGGGTGCTGATGGTTCTAATCCATCTATATCAATACTAATAATGGGCGAATTTCCTGCAAAATGATATGGTGAGTAATACGGATACTTTCCTGCTATCGGATCAACACTCAAGAACTTGGCTATCCTCGGATCATAAATCCTCATCCCATAATCCTGCTGCGATCCTTCAACACCCTTTACCTCATTATCATTCTCCTTTCCGTTAAACCCATACCTGTAAGAACTTGTCCCCAATTTAAAACTTCTCCCCGGCATTCCCATACCAAAGGGATAATAATCCTGCATATGCACCACTTCTGCTTCCTGCGGTATAGCCGCATTGCCGGAGATGGTCCCCAATACGTTTCCTAAGTGATTAGTGAGCTCATAAAGGGTTTTGCCTGGCGTATTCCAGCTTGTTGCGGCATTTCCGCCATTGGCAACACCAGCATTCCAGTAACCCAGGCGGCTGCTGCCATACAAATGCTGCTCTTCCCAGGTAACATTGGTTGTAGCATCGCCTGAATAGACAGCAAGGGTATTGCCTGTTGCATCACGGAGATACCAGGTTTTCTTCTTTACCCCTGAGAAGGTGGTTTCCTTATAAATACGGTTACCGGAAGCATCGTACTTGTAAACGATTGTATTAGCCCCTTTATTAATTTGACTAATCTTGCCATAAACTGACCAATTGATTCCGGTAATACCTTCCTGGTTATCACGGATCAGGTTCCCAATTGCGTCATAGCCATAGTTATCTACTGACTGCCCGGTTTTCAGATCTGTCGTATAGTGACTGTTGGTCACCTCGGTTTCGAATACGCTACGAAGTCGATTATTAACCAGACGGTTAACGCCATTCTCATTAAGGTAGTTGTAATTATAACTTAACCGGTCCATAGGAGCCTCACCTGCGATGGACCTGTCTCCATTCCGCTCGTATTTCTTGATATTGCCGTTTGCATCATACTCGATTTTTTCGGCGAATGCGAGTGTAGCCGCAAAGTCGGGTGTACTATTGGTTAAAGAAGGGTGATAAGCCATCTGGGTAAGTCGGTTCAGCTGGTCGTACCGGTATGAATACCCCACCGAGGCACGGGCACTCACATCTCGTAATGCTGCTGTTACACGGGAAATATTACCATTGAACAACTCTTTTCCTGTCCCTCCGGCAGGCAAAGCCTGGTTCTCCCATTTAATGGTGAATACCGGTTCGTTTGCAGTCGAACCACCTGCATCTGTCCATACAGGCTTGTAGTCTCCTTTATAATACTGCAATGAATATGCATAAACGTCTTTCTTGAATGTTGAATTGGGGGCTCCCGTCTTACCATCCTGTCCCATATCCGGCACCGCAGTAATGTTACCGCTAGCAGAAAGCTTTTCACCATTAATTGCTCTTAGCCATCCTTGTAACGTATAGGCATAGTCTACCCCCTGCAAGTTACCACCCAGTTCCATCCTGCTAAGTGGTCCGTGCTTGTAGTAGTAGTATTGGGCGTTAATTCTCGGCGTTTGTAATGTCCACTTATCAGTTCCGGTAGTCTTAATGTCTGTCCTAACGATCATCAACCGGTTTTCAGCATCGTAGTCATAATCATACAGGAATTGGTCTGGCGCATCCAACTGGTAGCGTACTGTATTAACTTTACCACTGGCCTGGTCATAATTGTAATCCAGCCTTTTATAAACCGGAGTAGACATGGCCGGCAATTTGAACAGTACAGATTTCACATTGCCAGTAAGATCATAACTGTAATAAGTGGCCGATACAGCTGAGGTGTTCACTACGTCCGCATCCAGCATATAAGTAGCGGCTACTCGCTGGCGGAGATTTTGCTGCGAGAAGGATGCAGCGAAATCCTTATTCTTAGCATCCAGATCTTCTAAATCATACTTAGTCCGGGTGATCTGTTGCTTGGAAGCCTTATTTGTAGTCAACCATTCCTCGGCCGTTAATTTTGCTATGAACGTACCGGCCCATGTATTACCCGTAATCTCTCCCACTTCTTCTACCCTTCCCTGAGCGTCATATTTAGTATAGCTGTTACGGCCTGTTTGTATTGCATTTTTGCTAAAAACCAATCTGCCAATGTAATCGTACCAGAAGTTAGATAATCCACCGTCCGGAGTTACCTGCCTAACAACGCCATTGAGTGACTGGAATGAATAACTGCTGTTAAGCCAATGGTCAGGGTAAACCCGTGCAAAACGTGTTTCAGTTGTAGTATTGTTTGCCGTGGTTGGCGAACCTGCGACAGGAACATTAAACCGGCCCCAGTGCTGACGCACCCCGGCTAATGTAGCATCCACATCAAGACAGGCTTTTGCATACTGCAACTGAACTTCGGAAATGCTCAGATCCCTGCTGTAACCACGTAAGTGTTTCAAAATACTGGTGTTCGACGGCAAAACGAGCGTACTGCCCGAATACCCAATCTCCCATCCGCAGGTGGCTGGCGCTGTGCCGGTAGTTATTGCAGGGCAAAGCTCACCATTTACATAAATATTGAGTGTTCCGTTATCCTGCCCAATATTTTCTCCGGTCAGCACGATGTGCATCCATGGCCGTACGTTAGCTGCATTGAGTTGAACTTTATAATGGCGGGAACGCGTGATTTCCACGGAATTATTGGTCACATCCCCAGAAACCAGTTTATACAGGTCGAGTTCCAAAATACTGCTGCCGATACAGGCATTCATCAGATAACCATTAATACCTGTTGACATGAGTACCTGCCCATGTGGCAATTCGTTGCCGTATACCCACATTTCTACTGAGCGTTTGCCGGATTCGAAAGCACTGGTAAGATAGGTATTGGTCAGCGCCATGTCAGTGGCTGTAGTAGGGCCTGTATAAGTACAGTTAGTAATAGTTTCCTTTGCTTCTGCTGCCGCTGCAATCTCCGCGTCACTAAGTAACTTCACGCCTTCGGGGGGAACAGTTTTAACCAACTGCCCCGACTGGTCATAATAGTACAAGGTAAAATGGTAGTCAGAAACCATGTGCGTCATTTCCAGCTTAGCCAGGGCCTTACTACAATCGCTGATATATTCCTGTTTGAACTGGCGTTTAGCCTCTGCAATGTAACTATCGTACCGTTGCATACCATTCCACACCCCCCGTTGCACCAGAGTTAACAGGCAATCGTAAGGATCTGTTGCCTGCGGTGCGAATACTGGTTCATTACAAAGAATGGCCGTAGTCGAGGGACTCTGATCATAAAGCGCTTTCAGCTTTTGATAATCAGTAAAGCTGAGTGTGAAGCCCCATTTATGGTTAAAGTAATTTGTGAATATACGTTCATAATTGGGATGCGCACTGGTGAAGTTGGTAAGATTTTCAGCCAGCAAAGCGTTCCACGCAGTATTGAGCTCCTGTGCAGTAATACATCCTTTGGCCTCTTTCGTGAGGAACACTGGAACCTGAATGTCTACATTAAGCAGATACTTACACGAGGTACAGCTTCTTTCCAATTCGGTCAGTTCCGCTACGGTTAATGTATTGGCGGTACCAAACCGGTTGGTAAGATATGTGTGGAAGGAATTGCCGGGTGGCTGTAACAGATAATCTGCTTTCAGCGTTGTCAGCCTGCTGCACAATTCAGGATCTGATGAAGAAATCAACGGCAACGATGTCTGCGCCGGCGTTTTATAAGGGTAAGGCCCATCCAGCAGCCAGGGGTTGTAGTCAGCAGTAAGCTGAGTAAGCCCGGTAATAGATTTCAACACATCTTTGAAGCTAACCGCTCCGCTTGGCAATGTGGCATGAGGCGGCAGTGTGCTGGCGCCATAAGGATGATATATATCGACTCCTTTGTTGCAGAGTTCTATCAGTTTATTACGAAGAGCCACACTGTCGGCCGGTAAGACATTTCCCATTCCAGGGCGTAAACGGCTAATCCAGCCATCTGCCTGATTGGCACATGCGTTCTGAATCTGCTGTTGTAACTGCCCTGCCCCCTGTGTCTTAATCCCGGCCGTATCAATGGCAGCATTATAATCCACAAGACCGAGCCTCGACTGTTTTGATTTGTATGCATCGCATGGTTCAGCGGCCAGCAGCATACTTTCATTTGTTGCTGCGAAACCTGGATTTTCTTCAATACAGGTAAACATCCAAACATTTACCAGCGTATCTGCAACTCCGTTTGTACGCTTGAAAATGATGCAGGGATAAAATTGAGCCTGATCTCCCGGAATATCCGGACATCCACTACCCGGGTCACTTGGAGATACATAATAATACCATGTTTCAGAAGGATTTCGTCTGATATACAAATCTCCATCACCGCTGGTAACAATTAATGTAAAACTACAGGCAGGTGGGCATGAAAACACAGACACATTCCGGTAATTATAGGTCACACCACTTAGCGTCACCGAATAACAATCATACCACGTACGTACCGGATTAATACAACCAGGATTAGCAATAACAGTGGTTGGGGCCGTATTCGGGTACAGATATACAGTAGTAGAACTATTAAAAAAGGTCAGGTTAGGGATGTTGCCGGTAGTAGCAGCGAAACTCCCTGGAGAGGCACAGGCTGTTGCCGGGCAGATCACCAGCCAGACATTCTGCAGGTATTCACCTGCAGTATTATTCGGTGTTTTCACCCATAAGCAACTATAGAAAACAGGTACAGGAGCACCGGAACAATAGCCTGTAGGAGGCTGGTCTTTATACCCTTCAATTGCTTTGTAAGTAACAACTGTGCCGCCTACCACTTTATCCCATGTTCGGAAACCAGACTTACGCCCGCCTGTACCGAGGTCCAGCGTATAAGAAGGTCCATTGCATGGTATTATAGAGGATCCGCCGCTACATGTTACACTTTTTACTTTCACCAGGTTTACCTGGATGGCGGATGCAATACTGATTGTTTTTTCCTTATCACCTGCAGCGAAAGCCACGGAAGCTACCTGCGTAAGCCCATCGTAGTTGGATGGATAATGTAAGGTAACAGTTGCCGCACGGGGAATATTCCCTCCTTCGTAACGGACAGTAACAGTCTGAAGGCTCCCTGATACTGATAATGATTTCAAACTGAACGCACCAGTTGGAGGACATCCACTCCCCAATGAAACTGGTGTACCTACAGGACAGGTTATTACCGCACATTCGTTAGCAGCTCTGTCTATCTGATAGTACTTTCTCTTCAGCTCCATGTAAGCATCTAGGTACATTCTCCATTCCCGGTCAATAACCCGGCAATTCACATCGGGGGCACAACCTCCCCATGTATTATCTTCTGTGCCAGGTGCTGTACTTGCAGAGCCAAAACGATCCGAGCAATACAGCACATAATCCACGTAGCGGTTAACGTCCTTGTTTACGAGCATGGATAGCCCTTTCACATTAATGGAGTAGTTCTGCAGATCCGCTTTGAAAGCAGTAAGATATGCTGCACCGCGCACTGACAAGAAATATGGGTCTACAGTAGTTAGCCACACCGGATCATTCCTATCGAAAGATTTGGTAGACAGTATAAGTGCATCTGCTGCAGTAAGCGCAAGTTTATTGAGCTTTTCATCCCATTTCTGATAAGATGTGGTGCTTACACAGTAGGTATAGGCACAATACTCGGGATGATAAATAACAAAAAGATCTTCCCAATCCTGCTTCCAGTATTTAACCAGATCTGTAAGCGTAAATGCCTTATCATGTACAGACACCATGTCTCCCTCATCATTCTGCACCATGTTATTTAGGTAGCCGGGCTCATCCTTCGTTCTTTCAGGAAAAACTACTCTGAACTTGTTGAACAATACATGGATGGAAGTTTCCACCGGCTCTCCAGCAGCGTTAAATAGTGCATATTGTCCTCCGGGAGAAACGTCTTTACGCAGTGTTCTTTTCAGATTTGCACAAGGATCTTCTCCGCAATCACCTCTTGCCGCAGCGCATTTAGTGCTCAGGTTATCATATAACGGGCCAGACCAGGCATCTACCTGGCTGCCATAAGTTGTCATATTGATGCCCATAGCGGTCATCTTGTCCCTGATCTTCTGCATGAACACCACCTTGGTACCAAGGGCTGCATAGCAGGTCTGGCAATCGTCAAAGCAGCCACTGAAGTCAATCTGCTCCAGCTCTTCTTTAACAAAATCGAATTGCTTTTTCAGCAGATCATTGATGGCGATGGATTGTTCCGCCAGCTGATCTACCCTATTTTGCTTAATGCGTAATTCCAGCCGGATATAATATTGGCCTGTGTTTGCAAAAATCGCTGTTACTTCCTGACGGAAGCTGCCCGTGAGGGGTGTACAGTTAGTTCCGGGAACACCTACAGGTATGGTAAACACCTGCGGAATGAGTGGGTCAGCGCAATCTGAGGTCACCGTTAGGACAATCTCGTATTCACATTTGGTACAGATATTCTTCGCTGCGATAGTTGAAGAGGACAACAGGTTGGCCACATCCACCGTCAGTTTACGTGTACCGGCTTCCTGGGCAACATATACCTGGCTGGCGGTAAGTTTTAAAGTAACAGGATCAAATGCAAAGGCTGAATTAGTAAACAGATCGATGGTCTTCTGTTCGGCCGCAGGTTTACCCGGTAATCCATCAAGATTAGCTGGCGCCGGTCCGCTTAGGCCGGTAGCTATGGTTTTACCAGACAGGTTTGTATAGGAAACTGAGATTTGACCATTAGGATCTACCGTAGTAGTTTTACTATAATGCGTGGCATCTCCTATATCGTTACCGAAAAGCCGGTAAAGCTCGAACTGGGAGGGTTTACTATAATAAAAACGGGTAGCATGAAGGTCAGGGTTCGCCGCATTCCATTGAGGCTGAAACTTGGGTCCAACACCTCCCTGTACCGCCAGCCTGCCGGTATTATCATTCATGTATATCTTACCAGAAAAAGGATAGCCTTCCGCATCCGGCACATAACTATGGTTGCCTAAGGCTTTGAAACCATTCTGTGTGGAGTAATATTTACCTGCACCTGCTGTATTACCCATAGCAGGGAATGTGAAATTACAATCAAACGTTCCGCTGTTCACATCCACAAACGTGTATTGCGTACCATTGGCTTTTTTGTTGAGCTGAGACTGAAAATCGAGTATATTAACACCATTCAATGGAGCCGGCAGCATTTCCACAGTTGGACGGCCATACTGATCGTAGATTACAGATTGAGCAACTGTAGTCAGGTCCGCTTCACTGGCAACTTCATTTGAGTGGTTAGACAGTGTTACTGTTTGACGATTTTTGAGTGATTTATCAAAGTAAGATACCACTTCCTTCCTTTTCCCTTCTTCTGCAAAAGTCGCAGAATACTGCCAGTTGAAAGCAGAACGGTGCCAGGTATTGGTCAAAATAATTACACCGCTGTTTATCTGTTCAGTCCCCCCTACCGGTGTATGCTTAATCTGGTAAGACCAGGTACCGGGATTCCGTAAACCGGAAACAGGGTCTTTCGGAGCGGTACGCATTCTGATTAACAGATAACGCGTATTGTGCACCAGGTTAATGTGATATTCATGCCCCTTAAGGGTAACCCGGCTGGCATTGTTCCGGAACATCCGTTCAAGTACCGCCGTGTTGGTATGATTCACGGGATTGCTTAAGAATGTTCCATCAGGATGAAATTCATCAATAAAGGTCCATTCAAGGTCATAATCATCTATCCCATCATTTGGCGCACCCCAAACCAGTGACACTCTGTTGGGTGTAACAGTTACCGGTGCTGCCATTGCCATCATTTGTCCTTCCGGTTGTAATTGTGCCTGCTCTCCGGTGGATTCCCGGGCAAATATCTCCACAAGGGCAGCCGGATCCTGTACGTAATTCCGGTCAATTGCTACCTGGCTTACAATGCGGAATATTCCGGGAAGGTCCTCCCCTAATTCAGCACTGGAAATACTATTAACCGTCAATTTAACCAAATGCCCGTTCAGAAAGTCGAATTCATCCACAGCAGTGTACATTCCTCCGGCGGCAGTATCATACCGTACTTCGAGCGTTACGTTCTCTTCCGTTATTGGATCAGCCTGGCTTGGTTGCGTCCAATATTCCACTTTAAGTTCGAGCTTACATGTAAATGGTTTTTTTATACGGAATAGAGAATCTGTCACCAGTTCAAACCGGATGTTATTCGATACTTTTCGGTTGAGAATCTTACTCCAGTCGTAGGATGGATTTCTGAACTTCTCATCTCTCAGCACGAGCGTATCCCCGGCCTTGATCTTACCTGCCAGTTGTTGCTGGTAAGGTTCTGTTGCGGCAAAGCCGGTGGCTGCCATTAGCAGACAGCACACTGCAAAAAGAAATTTCCGGAAATTGAAAATATTCAAAGGCATATGAATTGCGGCATTATTGGGTCAGGATGATGTCGTAGTGTTGGTAAGCAGGCATAGGTACATAACTGCCACCTTCTTCTTTTATAAGTCGGTAAATATCAAAAAGGTCCGTCGGAGGTCTGCCAACAATCCAGCGGTCAGCCGAAGTCCGGATGATTCTGTCACGCGAAGTATCCAATGGGTGCGATATGTCCGTCATACGTATGAATGATTCCCGGACCAGTCCGGCATCGTCATACCCAATCCGGTACACTTTATAATTGATATGGTTTGGGCGTGTTAATTCAATATATCGCATCCCATCAGTTTCCGATTTACGGATGGCATACCCCTCTCCTGTGAGGAATGCA
Organism: Chitinophaga deserti; assembly: GCF_003149455.1. Taxonomy (GTDB): domain Bacteria; phylum Bacteroidota; class Bacteroidia; order Chitinophagales; family Chitinophagaceae; genus Chitinophaga; species Chitinophaga deserti. The sequence goes on along the minus strand of NZ_QFFK01000007.1, from coordinate 427,787 downwards.
GCAAGCTGATCACCTGCTGGCATAAATCCAGCTTTAGGGGTTTGACCGGCAGGAGTCACAAAAAGCTTCTCCGCATAATGGTCTGCCATTACCACAATTTTTCCATTGCTGAGGGTTTCCTGCTGGCCTAACTTGTAATATGACAGGGAATCTCTCTTTGCATAATGGTATTCCAGCGATTGTTCACCTTCATCGGGGTCAGAGACACGGATACTTCCCGCGGTTTCAAAGGCATTCAGCGAATCAATCTTTTTCAGTACTCCCCCAAGCTCTTCAAGAATTCGCATGTCATTCTCTGAAACACGTTCGGGCTCGGGTAACGGAGGTAATTCGTTACTCTTAGCAGTTTGTGCTTTCCAATACGGTACACCCGCAGCGGTACCCGCAGCGACCACCAATAATATAAATGCCGAAGCGATAATGGTATTTCTATTCCGGAATTGCATGTTTTTACTTTTTGAGGTATGTGGATCTGCTTTCTTTCAGTGTGATTATACCCTCTTCAGTTTCTTTCTTCACTCTGATTAACTGTCCCTGCTCATCATACTCATAGAGTGTCGCAAAGTTATTGGCATCGAGTTCTGCCATCAGGCGAAGCGTTTTCTCATCATAGGCAAATGTTTTGGCATTACCATTGGCCGGGAAGATGCGGATATCATCCAGTCTTGGAGAACCGGTTCCTGTGATTTCAAACTGCAGTTCGCTCATGTTTGCTGTATTAAACAATGACATATCGACAATAAATTCAAATTGCTCCCACCCTTCCACTGAAGCCTTCCATGTCTTTGTATCAGTTAGGGTAACACCATTCACCTTAACATTTACACTGGTTGATTTATCAAGAGCATTCCCATCATTGACCCACATGGAAACGACATACTTCCCTTTTGTCAGAGGATTGAATCCGAAAAGCCCCATCCAGCCATCGAGCCTGCGCTGGTATTCGCCTGCTGCATTCGTCTCGATATACTGTCCCGGTCCGTGCTCATTATCAAAAGCCTGCGTTTTGAGGAGAAGATTTGATTTGAGGACGAGGCTGTAATTACCGGTATGTGCTTTAGAAGCATCCAGCCATGTCCAGTCAATACCCACTATTTTCCGGATATCGAAATTATCGCCATTACAACTTACAAAGGCCAGATTAGCCGGATTGTATTTATAGTCTTCAAAGCCATCGTAATATAGTTCACGGCTTCTGGCGTTGTAACCTGTCATCACCGGTACAGAACTGCGATAGCCAAACCTTGCTGAAGTATACTGATCAAGGGCATTTTTATTCTCCAGCTCCTGAGAATATCGATCGTAAAGTGTAACCTGACGTGCAGTAACCCAATTCACTGTCAATTCGGGCGACCAGTTTTGAATTAGGTAGTTCCATTGCCAGAAAGCGGTGAAATTTTTATAGGCACCCCCTTTTCGGGTAAATCCGTTAGTAGTAACATCGGGCGTTTGTGAGCGGTCGGTAAGATATACCAGTTCATCCTGAACGAGCCAATTGCCAAGGTGGCCGGACACATAGGGATTTAATACCGCTTTCATAGGCAATACACCGCAAGAGGATGAACCTGCACAGATATCAATTGGTCCTGAGGCGCAGGTATACCTTCGCGTAACTGCTCCTCCTGAGGTAGAAATATATGTGTCATAATCCAGGCTGCCGGAAGATATGTTGGCTGTGGAGAAAATTATCGGCAGGCCAAAACTGCTTGACACCTGTGACAACTGCGATGCTGAACCTTTATAAACCTCAACACCAACCCCATTGAATGTACCGCCGGTACATGATATCTCCATCAGGTGTTTCCCTACTCCGAGTGAAGGAAGACGCCTTATCTGCCAGCGGTCGCGTGAATTCAGTTCGCCTGCACCAGCAGCATTACCGGTTGCTACCAACTGGTTGTCTATTCGTACTTCCAGAACACCTGACAGGTTACCATATCCAACGTAGTATTCTGACAGGGAATCAATAGTAAAGCATGACCGGAAACCAGCCTTTCCTCCGGAAGGCACAGTACCGTTTAACCAAATACTGTTATTCGCGTGCCTCCCGCATCTCTCCGCCATAACCATAGCGGTTGGCGACGCAGTAAATGTTTGTATGCCAGCCATTGGTTCATAAGGTGTGTATTTGAATACACAATTTCCGTTCTCTCCTATTTTATTACCACTAACGTCGCGAATAATTGCCGGCAGTGTGGAAGTGGTGGATGGCATATCATATACCCTCTTAATATTAAAATTCCCGGTTTGATCAAGAGTGGCGTTTTGAATGCACTTCAAACCATCGGGGCTTTGTGTATAACCAGAAGGACATGTCCCTATCGGAACGTTTTCGCAATATGGAACTGGTTCACTAACATTGGGTATACTTCCACCACTACAACCATATCGGCTTCTTTCAATAGTAGCCTCCATACTAATAAAGAAACTATTGTAATCATTATCCTGCAGCATCTTCCTGGAATCATAGATAGGATTGATCCTTTGACCGTCTCCGCTAAGGATATCATCTATTTCACAATCATACAATTCGAATGCAGCCCCTCGTTCTCCTCCATTACTTCTGTAATCAAAAACGAGCCTGTTAAGTCCTCGCTGCAAAGTGACAGGCATCACGTGCCATGATTCGTGGTTAGATGGATAGTATGTCTGCCTGTTCATTACCTCAGAACCGTTCATTGTAACCTTAAATTCATCATCCGCTGCAAATCCCAGGTAATAATTACCAGCCCTTGGTACTGAAATATCTTTTACAAACTGGTACCAACGTCCACCAAATGGCGTGCCTTCATGGGCAAATACAGCTAATGCCCCCAATCTGCCGCCTCTTGGAGAAGAACTGGCGCCACCTGTCCAGAAGCCATGAGAAAGACTATGGGTTTCGGCCTTGAATATGTTATATATTTTAGTCGAGCTACAATATGTAACTGTACCGGGGAAATAACAGGGATCTAGATTAAGGGCTTGGTTTTGCACGGTTGCCCTTACAATACATTTCGTTCCGGATGCATTCAGTTCATAGCCTTGCGGGCAACTACGGGGGATACAATCTGCCGGTTGTCCCCATTCCTCTGAGAATAAAGTAGCTTTGACATCAATCACCCGCATAGCTGCAAAGTCAGTATTCAGGTCCATTTTGAGCCGATAGTCCGTAAATGGCTTTTCGAGTGTCAAAATACTCCCCATCGATTCCGATGCCTGGTTGCGATATCCAGATCTTGTTACTTTAAAATTCGAGTTAACACCTTTCACTAACGTACCAAACCTGTCAACCAGCCTGAGTGATTTTACACTTCCGTTGGAGATGGTACTGTTAATGACCCAGAACACCCTGTCGGCATTCGAAACGTCTGTTAACTCATCACCTTCCACCAGGTAAGGTTTGTAATTCGAACCAATATTTCCCTGTTCATCTACTGTCAGGTTCTTATAAAGGATGTTTGCAGTTTCATAAGCCCTGCCCATTCTTGTGCGATACCAGTATGCCGGGATGTTCACCGAATAAACCGGATCATTAAATTCATTATCAGTTGCAGTTACCAAAGGAACCCCGGTATCCTTATCGAATAACAGATTATATGTAGTTACAGAAGCTCCATCAGTTTTCTTCACGATACGCTGAGGAATGCCAGTGTAGTGCACCGTTTTCGTTACGGAAGATGACCGGAAGAGGCGATATTCAAGGTTTCCGTTAATAGGAAAGTGTGGCGCAGGAATGATCCATATATAAACGGGGAACATATCAACACCTACATGATAGGAGGTACCGGAATTTGTGGTTTCACCTTCCCGCATATCCACAAACAAATCCAGTTCCCTTCCAATAATCTGATCTTTAATGATATTACCCTTAGAATCTACCACATCTACTACATTCTTAAGGCGTTGATGACCTCCGCGCTCTTCCGCGTTGTAGTAGTACTCCGTTGCTGAAATCTCCTCCTTTTTCTGGTTGAAGACTCTTTCCGCCCTTGGTTTACCATGCATGTCATTCGTCCGGATCACATAACCCTGAGACATCACCATTTCATAAATTGATCTACCTCCAAAGAAGAAACTGATACCAGGTGGTTTCCGCTCATAAACACTGATGGGAGTGTTCTCAGTTTCAGTAGGAAACTCTTTCGCGGTATAAAAATCGTATTGAAGATAACCTGTCTGGCTCACTACATTTAAATCAGTATCTCTTCCCGACCGGCTTTCCACTTTTACTTCCCGATATCCAACAGTTGGGGATGGGAAAAGTGCTTCGCCAAAAGGTTCTTCAAGGTAAAACTCATTATTGAGTGCCTTACGGTTAACCTGTGTATATGGGTCTGGCTGGCGCCATGAGTTTTCGTCACCTCCAATCGAAGGTTCATAACTGGCTACACCGGAGCCAATTGTTGCCCCATTGTCATTCTTCGTCGTATACGTGTATAATTGAGTATTCACCTCTTCCGGCCCTGCATCCCAGGTTTCGCGCATTACGAGCGACCTAACGCGGGCCCCACCGCCTTTTTTACCATCGGGCGCTACACTTTTGGAGAAAACTCCTAAGCGAACAAAGCTTTTGGCTGATTTATAATTAAATGCAAATCCGCGCCTCAATCCTCTTTCATTAAAATCCTCTTTAAGTTCGCGGATATTACTAATGGCATTACTTAGGGCTCCCATTGCTGCATCCATCGATTCCTCATCTGGGATTTTGTTCTTATATCCTGGCCATGCATAGCGGGGGTAATCCAAACGCATACGCTGCCAGGCAGCCATCAGGAATGGATTGATTGCGCGGCCACTCACTACAGGGTTAACGAATTCTGCATCTATGATAGCACCATTTACGCTGATGCTTTTCACCTCCGCATAACAGGGTACCCAGTCGAATTTATCCGTATCATTATTGGCAGGTTCATCAGTAAGATTGCAGAATACTTTACCGTATAAATATTTACTACCACCCAATACTATATTCTGGAAATCTGCAAGATTGGTGACTGAAACTCCTGTAGGAAGTGTAAACCGCATTTTTGTCATCTCCTCCAGCTTGGTAGTTACTGTACCATTTTGTCTGAGCATAGTAGGCCATGCTGACATTTCCATAGCCTGCCGGTTTTGCACATAATTATAGGTATCCGATTCATAATTAACTTCGATCGCGGCACCTGTTGGCAGATTGATCGTTTTCAGCAGCCACATTTCAGGCTTGGTGTTTGTGGAATACGGATACTCATCATTACGCATTTCACCTGTAGTGGTTACGGCAGGTTTATATGTACCCCAACGGTCAGATGCAAGCGCTGCATACTTGTTATCGTTTAATGCTCCTTCATTGTAATCAAAAGTGTAAGCATGTTTACTTCCACGGGTAGATAAACCGTGTTCGAAGTGTACGCTTTTGAGTGTTAGTTTACCCTGCGTGGCTGATGGACCGTTCAAATAATTGGGAACTCCCTTACAAAGAGACTGGTCATAACCTAATTTCACTGTTTTTATCGGCGTAGTGAGGTCGCTTTTACTGTAAAGCCTGATTTGCACCAACTGGCGCTGTTGTTGTGTATTATCATACTTCCCATGAAAATCTACTACACCTAAAGCATCATTCCTCGCCCCAGTGATAAAATAAGCGATTTTAGTTTTAGTCTCTATGGAGTGCAGATACCATATTTCTTTTTCACCATACACAATACTGCCTTTATCATCATCCGGGTCTGCCAGCTGCCCTCTGTTGAGAGTTGCCTTATTTTCTTCAATAGGAGACCTCCATCTGAAATTGGCCGCATGACGGGTATAGTTGAACTTTATTGCAGTACCTCTGTCGTCGTCTGTTATACCATCTCCGGTAACATCAACATAATCAGGCGAAAGTACAGCTGTGAGTAAAAAAGACGATGCATATGCCGGTTGCGTTTGTTCAGAATAAAACTCATTTGTTCCGGGATATTTATGGATAATGGCCGTCCCATTTCTTTCGTATGAAACAAGATTGTCTGTGCGAGTGTCCATTTCTGTACCCTGTGATGAGGTTTTGGGTTTGATAGCAAATGAATATTCACGTTGCAAATTATTATAAACGGGTATTCCGTATACCAGTCTTTTACCACCTTCCCCAGTCATGGTGATCTCTGAAAGATGATGCTTTTTCTTATTTCCTCCTATCCGGTCAATTCCGGTTTTCGTGATCTGGTCTGCCCGTTGTGCTGTAAAATTCCCGTTGCCATCCAGCGTATTGGCAGCATAACTGATGATCTGTTCGTTCATTCCGCCAAAAGCTGCCTCAGAAGCCGTAAGGTAGCTGATAGCCTCATTCCGCTGCTGCCGGCCAGCCTTTTCATAACGGTTGCTTCCGATGAGTGGAACTGCAGTTTTACCCACCTGCTTCAGTGTTGGCGCTGTAGTATTTCTAACAATAGGAATGTAAACAGGATCCTCTTCCTGAATTCGGGAAGCAAAGGTGGGATCTTCCATCGTAGGCTCACCAATCGCTTTAAAATAGGCATCTTCCTCTTTCACATTAGTGAAGGATGTATAATCACCTTTATTCAACCAGTTATTTCCTCTTCCTTCCTTCCATTTTTGTGAAACGTCATTTATATCCTGTTCGTACAGCGAAACACCTCCATGAAAAAGATATCCAAATCCGAAATCACCACCCAGTGTTGAGTTCTCCGTTTCATCGACTTTTCTGTTATTGAAGAAAACTCCAGTTCCCCCTCTAGATACTTTAAACTGACCACCACCGGCATGACTGTTAAATGCGAAAATATCAGGCGTGGCAATTGGCAGTGCGATATGGTTCATGTCTTTCACTATGATATTATCCTTCTCACGCATAAAATCCATCAGCGCATTGTCGTTATTCTTACCATTATGGCCATACAGGCTGCCATACGCCTGCTGTTCGTTGATATTTTTAGCCACTTCTCTAACCGTTTTATAGCCGGATCCTCCTACTGCAAAATTCCAGAGCGTGGCCGCAAGGCCCAAATCAAGAGAATACGTACGGCTCGCGCTTTTGAAAGGCACTTCACCTGCAGGATAAAAAACAGGAGTATTCAACGAATACGTTCCTGTACCTGTATTACGGCTTAATTTACCAGAAGAATAACTACTTCCCAGCGTGAGTTCTTTCATCCCTTCCCGGGTATTATAGCTGAGTGATAAGTTACCAGCAATACTCTGTGTTACATTCTGTTCCATCTTCTGAGAAACTGAGATGGAAGCACCTAACGTTGTAGACACACCACTTGCAGTATTCGAATTGAGCCCTGCATTTAGCCCCAAAGTAGTAGAGTTGGCATTTTTACCCGTGAGTGAAAGCCCTGCATTCCCGCCAGCGCCTACTTCTCCACCCCATCCGGTATAGTTATCATAAAAGACACCTGCAGTTATAGAACCTGCTAACTTAAGGGCCTGAAATCCGGTAAACTCAACACGACCTGTAAACCGCCCACCTGTGGTGACTTTGGTTTTCATATGGTTGACAGATTTTACCCGATCTCCATTATGATCATCCGGTATCCCCCGCAACTGCCGGGTAATTGATCCCACATTAAGGTTCCATCCTAACCCAACCCAGGAAGCTTCATCTTCCATACTCACTCCTTGTGAATAGTTCAGATTAATGGGATAACCATCCACATCCATCAGCGGAATATTATACTTAAAATCCCCTGTAAACAAATCTACCATATCACTCATGCCGGCCGGCTGAAACTGGGTCATTTCAGGTTGAACAGGACCACTTGTCAGCGCAAGGCTCTGCAAGGGAATCAGGGTTTCCAGGGTCATAAGTCCAAGAAAGAAAACTGCGATTTTCTTCTTTGTTGAAGCGCTTCTTATCATATCCGGGTATAGATTGAATCAAGTTGATGGATGGATGCCAGGTTAAGGGGGAAAAACAAATCACGTTGCGAAAACAACCAGTCTCTGAACCGCAATTGCATAGCGCCCTGCTCACGGAGGGCTTTACGGTCGAACGTAAGCATGTATTCAGCACCATTTGTTTGCCCGTTAGCCACACGGATAGCCATAAATGGCGAAAGTGTGTCTGTCGGGGAAATGACTTCGAAAAGACTGTCGATGCCGTAGCTGAATTTTGGTTCATTCAACATCTTTTGCGGCAGTCCACTGCTATGCTCAATTCGTAAAACAAGACTCCAATCACTGGTATCCCTGCTTTTTGACGGCAGGTAATGAAGCCTCATTTTCCAGCCGGAAGCTTCCTTTTCGTCGAGCAGCGACAATTCTTTCATCTGCTTCGCCCGTTGCTGTTTGGTATTACAGGCCAGTATTAACACAGCTCCTGTGAGGAGCATCAAAATCACACGCATAATCTATTCGGTTTCAGCTTTATACAGGAATCGGAGTTGTTTTGTTTCTCCATTAGGCAGGCGGACAGACAGGATATAATAATCCCCGTCGGTCATCCCCTTCACAGATTCCAGATCTATGAGGATTAGGTTCCGCCCGGTATTCAGTTGCACCCTTGGAAACTTCCGTAACTTCTCATTGGGTTTGGAGATGCTGGCTATAGAATAATCGAGTATCTGAGCACTATGATAGTTTTCTACTGCAAAGAGAATTCTGCCTTCCGCTATATAGAAGTTACCTTTTGCCAGATCATCTATGTTACGATAACTGTCCACCGGCCGCTTCGCTACACTATCCTCACATTTCACCGTAAAATCCCACACCTCGCTCCGCGCCAGCAAAGTTTCCCCTTTCACCGCAGATACCTGCCATGCATAGCGCTTACCCATAACCAGCTCAGCGCTGAGGGGCGGATAAAGTAACATGGGAGAAGGGATTCCGTTCTGCCGGATGATGGGCATGTTATAATGCAATGCTTCCGTCCTGGCCTGCCCTTCTTTTACTTCTACCAGCAGCAACCGGTAGGTCATACCAGGCAATGCAGGTATTAAAGGCTGCCAAATGAGTGTGGGGCGCTTTTCGCAGATACGGTCTCCGTCGTAGGGTTCCGTCAGTTCCAGCGGACTGAAAGGCTGCAGCATGTGGTTAAAGCACTGTTCTGCTATTACACCACCGGCGTGGCCGCCTGCTACTTCCGATAAGGTGAAGCAATATTCATACTCTCCTTCCGGAAACTGGTGGGATTGTTTCACCACCACAGCCTGCCGGCTGTTTCCGAACTTCCAGGCGGAACGGTATGCCGCTCCCTGTGGGATCATCTGCATACCGGAAGGCAATTCAAAAGCGGGGGTAACGGTTTCGGCAATGAGTCCCCCGTCGGCCGAGGTTATCCTGATTTGCAGGATGCATTGCTGCTTTTGTCCGCCATTCATAAATCTTGCTCCCATCACTGTCTCAAGGGTCCTGCCCTGCACTTCGGGCACAAAGGTGACCGTTACCTGTCCGCGGACGAACATGGCAGTACACATGAGCAATAAGACCGTCAGGTATCTTTTCATAGCTATTGGTTCAACATGTAGAAAATGGATAATTCGCTGCGGAAGTTCCCGTAGAGGTAGTTCTGCGGCGTGTTCATCAGGTCTTTACGCGCATCCATGCTCAGGTTTACCTGGCAGCGGCCCAGTAATTGCGCGCTAACCTGCTGGCGGATACCTGCCTGCCGCACCACTCCCCTGTTATCGAGGAAGGTAAGACTGCTCCCGCATTGCAGGAACTTTACCAGCCGGTACTGGTAGCCGGCATCGGCAGTCAGCAGGTTGGAATACACAGCGGCATTCTTTATATCGCGGTTGTAAAAGACGTTGGCGGTGATCATTTTCTCTCCCACCGGAATAGTGTGGCTGACGAAGGCATTCACAAACAGGCTCTTCACGGGCGCAACATCTGTCATATAATGCATCTGCTGCAGGCCGAGGGAAGACTGGTTGAAGAAACGCAGTCCGCCCGCTTTACCGTTCCACTGCGAACTGAATGCCACCTTGCGGTTGAGGTATTGTTCCTGTCGGCCATGGCTGCCATCAGACATCATATTGCTCTGATGCAGGCGTCCGGAAAGCGTTAGCTGCCGGGAGATGCGTAAACGGCCATCGAGCGCGAGGGTACGATTCTTCCATTGACTGCCTGCCAGAGCAGTGCGGCTGGTATTACGGAAATCAGTCCTCAACTGAACGCTGGCTTTATTACGGAGCCAGGAACGCTTTACCTGCAGCCCGTAAGCCATAGACCCACGGCGGGAATAAGGACTACCGGGGTTGTTGTATCCCATACCCGAATAGTTGAAATACACTGCCTGGGTAAGCCCATACTCCGGCAATGCCGAATTATATTTCAGTCCGGTAGATACGGTGGTGATGAAATCGTCGAAGAAGTTAGCGATGGCAGCTTTGGACTGTGCGGCATGATCGCCGGCAGGCCCGCCGGCACCGGTACTGGTATTGGATTTGGATATCTCGAAATCCACATCTCCCCAGTCGCCCAGAGAAAGCCGGTTAGATAAGGCGCCTACAAAAGTATTCTGCATCAGTGTGCGAACATTGGGCATTCGCTTATCGTTCCGGGCATTTGCATTGATCATAGATACATGATGATGCGGCTTGTCCATATCACCTTTACCCATCCGCAGGAACTGCAGGCTTTGCGAAGGTGCCTGCTGCATACCATCCAGACCAATATCGTATGGCAGTGCCTGGCGTGTTTTACCGGCACCCAGCATAAGCATTTTGTTTTTGTTTAACATGCTGCCAGCCGCACCAGTCATAAACAGGTCGGACACGGTGCCTTTGCTGGCATTGGCTGCTATATTACCTGCCGCCAGCTCTTTCATTTTCAGGAAAAGGCGTTGCAGGCCAGACATAGGAATCAGATCAGGAGCCATTTCCGCAGCGGAAAGCGGATCCTGCATATAGCGTTCCATGCGGGATTTTAACTGGTACTGGTTTTTCAGCATGGAATTGGGATCCAGGCTACCTCCTATCTCCTTTTGCAAGGCCAGCAGTTTAGACAGCTTACTTTCCAAAGCCGTATCGGAATAGCTGCCAGCCGCATTAGCAAAGAGCTGATTGCGTAGCTGGACACTGTCAAGGTACATGAGCTCTTCCGGCCGGATCAGCTTCTGCAGACTATCGCCTTTCTCCGACAGGGATTTAAGGCGCGCATCTGTAAACTGTTTCAGCTGTGATTTGAAATCGATGTCGTCCAGGAAATACTTCTTCAGGTCGTAGTTCTTCCGGACATGTGCGGAAACCTTCTGCAGGTATGCTTCCCGGTCAAACTTAAAATTCCCGAGGTTTTCGCCCGACAGGTCATGATCAAAGCGGTTATAACCGGAAACATTGGCATACTGGAGATTGACAGGGATAGATCCCAGGGCAAAGCGGTCCTGTACTTCTACGTTGCTCCACCAGCCGGAAGCATTTCCGGTAGTATCACCATAGGAAGTTTGGGCACCGGCTTTCTGGAGTTTGTTTTCCGGTTTACCGGGGAGCTTCAGTTTATCCGTGGCAGGATGATCTTTAAAGAGGGCGTAGAAACCGCGGAGCTTTTCGTCGAAGAAGCGCTCCATACGCGCAGAATCTTTCAGGGCGCCGAAGCCTTCCTGCAGTTTGGCATACTTAGCAGGACCTGAACTGGCGTGTATATAGGAAAGGAATTCCTTGCGGACAGGGTCTTTCAAATCACTGAAGCCCCGGGAGGGTAACTGGATATTCCCTTTACCAGGGATACTTCCCCGGTTAAGAATCTGGGGATGCAGGGAATCCTTCAGCAATGCCGGGACCTGTGGAATTAGCTGATTCCCTCCGCCAGTCACCTGTCGTTGGAATGCATCTGCTTTTTCCTTAAGGGCATGCTTACGGGTAGCCTGGTGGTTCAGAGAATCCACAAGGGCATGCCTGACAAGCGGCAAAGGAGGTCGTAAAATATTCACCATGGAATCCATGGTATAGGGCACCCGGTCAGGAATACTTTGCGCGCGCGCAATAGAAACCATGCCGAGACAGCATAAAGCTGCAAACAGTCGGTGTACAGGCATAAGGATGTTCCTTAAGTCGTCAAAATGGGTCGGGAATAACTGTCTAATGTAATCAAGCTCACCGGGTCAACACGGGCAGGGATTCCTCTTGTCTATCATATCAAACCGTTTTTAATTCATAGGTAAAAACGTATTCAATTTCAATCAAATGTACAAGAAATATTTAAATCACAAAATTAACACCACTAATTTTTTTAGCAATCCGCATCATTAAAACGGAAATAGATAACCGGTCTGGCCGGGTATATCATAGCCCTCCTGTCATTCCCCTCCACAACCACCTGCCAACAATGCAATACCTACCCCTTCCATCACAAAAGCCAGTGTCATCACAGCCCCGGCTCCTTTAGCAGAGTGCCCCCTTTTCCTGCGCCAGATGCTGCCAAAGCCTAAGGTCAGGCCGGCCAGCAACAATACTAATCCAATGAGCTTACGCGTCTCCATAGGTCGTATTTAAGATTTAAGCACTAATTTAAAGTTCAGTAAAAAACGACAATAATATGCCTTCTGAAAAGACATTACGTACCTGCCCCAGGGGCCACCGGTATTATAAGTCGTCTGACTGCCCGGTTTGCCCTCAGTGCGAAGCGGATACCGCGCCTGATGCAGGTTTTCTGGCAACACTATCAGGCCCCGCACGCAGGGCACTGGAAAATGCAGGCATTACAACCATTCAGCAACTGGCAAAGCATTCGCAGAAAGAGATTCTTGCACTCCATGGTATGGGACCTTCCTCCCTCCCGAAGCTAAAAGATGCACTGGCAGCAGCCGGACTAAGCTTTCTCAATGCTTAGTTTGCATATTTAATCAGCCACTGTGTGCCGTTACTCCAGAGTGTTACCGTTTTGTACTGCGTAGCCAGCAGATATGTAGTGGCGTTATTGATCAGTTCTCCACCTGTAGTAGCCACGGTTACAGTGGCTGCCGAAGAAGATATTTTAACAATGGTATACTCCCTGCCCATGCAATTTGTGGCAGTAGGCAGCGTGATATTAGCATTCGCCGCATTGTTCACCATTACATTACATTGCCAATCGTGCAAAGTGGCACTGCCGGTTAAAGCTGCCACACCATAAGCAACAGAACCGTTAACGTGTAGCGTGGAATGCAAACCACTGATACCAATACCTAATTTCCCCGTACTTGTAAGCCGCATCCGTTCCAGCTGCTCTGTTCCGTCTCCGATATTACCGGCGTGAAATGTTATCCCCCCGCGGGCTGTTGTAGTTGTATCCCCTCCACTAATCAGATTGATCTGTCCTCCTCTGGAAGAATACATTCCAGTCCCTCCTCCGACAAGTTGTAATCTTGCCGTTGAATTGTTACCACTGATAAGCAGCCCGGTTGAATCGCCCCAGATAACATCGGTTCTGATTTTATCCCCGATCGTTAATACCCCGTCACCAGAGAGTTTCATTGCTTCTGTGGTACCACCGTACCACTTGAAGCCATTAGTACTGTTAAACTGCGGTACACTTTGCCAGATGTGCTGTGTTTCCAGTCCTGTTGCGAAATCGGCATGGGCTGCGCTGATGTTTCCAAAATAAATGATTTTTGTGCCGATACTTCTGGTACTGTAAGCCGGTGGTGCTATCCCCCTGTTAGGGAATGCCATGTAATTCACTTTGGCTCCCTGAAAGTTCAACTGGGCTGTATCCACCCCATACCCCATTGTAAAGCTACCTGTAGAAAAGAGGTTACTGTAGAAGTTGGTAACCCCTGAAGGACCGATTTCAAATCTCTTAGCCCAGAATGCCCCACTATGTACATAGAAAGCTAGGCCGGCAGTATCTCCACCCGTCAACTGCATATTGGCACCTCTTGTGCCGAGTGAATCAAGCAGTGTAAAACTGTTCATGTAACTGTTAGCCCCCTTGCGTATTACAGTAAAACTTCCGGCAGTACGCCCTTCGCCCTTGATATTAAACTGGGCCGTCTGCGGAGTATTCGTCTGATTGAGGATGTACCCTTCCGGGGCAGGCAACGGGGCGTAGATGCGGGTTATCACCCCATTCTTAACGTAGCGGATACTATCCCCGGAGCGGTAAGCGGTATCAATGCCTATTCCGCCAATAGTACGGAGATCAATGGTATCCTGTCCGGCGATGGCCAGCTGGTGATTCCCCACTGAAACAAGATCTATTTTACGGAACTCTGTACGACCATTCCCTTTATTGAAAAGATAGCCATTTACCTTACTGGTCCGGTTTTCCAGGATCAGTTCTGCAGTATCGCAAACGTTGTAAATACGGACGCTGTCGGCACGGATCTGATATACCTGCTGTGCCATAATCGGGTGGACTGCTGCCATAACCAGCAGCAAAAACAATAACTTTTTCATAGGTAATGTATGCGGTTCGGGAATAAAAGTGCAGACCGGGTAACCTGCTGATTAACAATTTTTGTGACGTTAAAAATAATGGATTTGGGTAAACTAACAAATTTATGCCACCTGCAATTCCGGAACAATCTTACGCGTACGCTCCTTCAGGAAGGCAATCACTTCTTCATCCGACTGGAAACGGTCGCCGATATTCACAAAATGCCTCGCCAGCTTATCGTACCTGCGGGTCACCAGCCATGCAAATACATGGAGGAAGTGAATACCATCGAACACAATAGCCTCATTGTCGATATACTCCTGTAGGGTACTGCGGAAATAAACCGGATGTTCCGTCCAATGCATATTGGGTTTAACGTGGTGACTGATATGATACCCGTCATTCCAGCATTTATGGTTGTACTTGGTATTGATGCAGGTGATGGAGTTCTTGTAATGATTGGAAGGGTCTTTAGCATCGATGAATCCGTGTTGCGCCCAGTTGCCCATCATCATGATGATGCGGGAAATAACGAATGGAATGATGAACACGACCAGTGTGGCCTGCCAGTTTACAAACGAGAGCCCTACGCAGAGGGCATAAAACAACAATTCCCCGCGTACCGAGCGATACATGAGCCGTTTACGGTTCCTTTTATAAAAATATACCGCCAGGTTAAATACACCTGCAAAAAAGAACACCCCTAAATAATGTCCGAACCCACGCAGAGAATCACGCTGGAAAGGCATGGTACTGCTTTCGTCTTCCTCCATATTATTTTCTGCATGATGCATACCAATATGGTGACTAAAGTAAGTTTCCGGCGTTTGCCCGAAGAGAGGGCTCAATACCCACGGCAGGTAATGGTTCATGAAACCGTACTCCTTTTTGAAAAAGGCACGGTGACTGGTACAGTGAAGCATCAGGCCGAACGGGCCTTTGAATACAAAATTGTTGAAGAAAAGGTAAACTGCAGCTACTACTCCCCAAAGCCAGCCATCGACGAAAGGCATGTACAACAATACAGCCGTAATACCCAATACCAGGGTAATCTGGATAGACAGATGTACGAATGGTACATCCTTCGGGTCGCGGATAAAGCGCTCGAAATAGCTGGGCCTGGCTGGCTTAACATAGACCGGATCAGTAATGACCTGTAGCGAAAGCATAGTAAACTTGAATGGGTGAAGTATAAGTTAACTATTTTTCCTGACTTGGCAGCAAAACAGCGTGAAAATGAATGGGCCCGGTATGTTATTAAAATAACAACTCCCGGTTAGAATCCATCTCCGCCTCCCATATCGCCACCGCCTTCATCTCCACCACGCTTCTTCTTAAAGATCTTAGCGTCCATTTTACCGAAGCGCCAGCTTACGTTCACACGAAGCTCACGGGATACCCGTTTACGGTAACGCTCGGATTCGGAGAAATTGGTGGTAGTCCAGCTGAGGTCGCGGTCCGTATTGAAAATATCGTTCAGGCCTACGGTTACGGAGAGGTTTTTCTTCTTCAGGAAATCGCGCTTCACCGCCATGTCTATCTGGTATTCCGGCGCTTCTTCACCCTGTGGCAGGATCTGACGGGATTCATATTCACCGGTAACCTGCAAAGTGAGATTCCACGGCAGCTTGGTATTACTGTTGATTTTCCCGAACCATACGAACCCGGAATTGTCCAGGTCCTGCGCACTAACACTGGTTTGCGCCATATTCACGTTGGTAGTGATATCCCAGCCTTTGGTGATCTGGTTACGCACCGTCAGCTCGGCGCCGTAGGAATTGCGGCGGTCGGCGTTGATGGGGTAGTTCAGCAGCACTTTACGCTCCTGTCCATCCAGCACCAGCGTGGTATCTACGTAGAAGTTAGTGATGGCGTTATTGGTATTCCGGAAATATACGGAGGCCAGCACGTTCATCTTACGGTTGAAGTCTTTCATGTAAGACAGCTCGAAAGAATTAGTGAACTCCGGTGTGAGCGTGGGGTTACCTCGGCGGGCAGAGTTGGCATTGTATTCTATATTGGGCAACAGGTCGCGGAACCAGGGGCGCTGGATACGGCGGCTGTAGTTCAATTGCAACTCATGATCGCCTTCGAACTTCTGCGTCAGAAACACACTGGGGAAAAGACTGATCGGATAATCGATCTCATAGGCTGCTCCTTTCACATTCAGCATTTCGCCACTGTAAAAGGATTGCTCCGCACGCAGCCCTGTCTGGAAACCGAAGTTCCCGAATCCATTGGTATAGCTCACATAAGCAGCATTGATCTGCTCTTTATAACGGTAGTTGTTGGAAAGGCTGGAATCGTACTGGTACTCGCCTGTTGCGAAGTCTTTCCCGTAAGTGTTCAATAGGTTATTGAACTTCCTGTTATTAGACCGGAGACCAGCTTCCAGCTTCGATTTCTCGCTAAGCGGGGTTACGAAATCCACCTGTGCCGTGAGATAGGTGGTTCCGCCATTGCCTTTACCATAACGCAGCTCCGGCTGATTGGGAGTATTGCTGGGCTGGCCGGCCATGTCGAAGTATTGCAGGCTGTAATCGTTGTTATTACGGTTGTTCGCCTTGTTATACGTTACATCTGCGGTAAGTTCCTGTCCTTCTTTGGAGAAGGTGCGTTTGTAGCCCACCTGCGTGGCGTAGTTTCGGAAATTGTGCTTACTGTCGTTACGGCCATAGCCCCGCTGTGTACGTTCTTTATTGCTGTTAAGATCGAAGATTTCCTGTGTATTCAGGTTATTGAAATCACCGGCGGTAATGCCCTGTGAAATGGTGAGGGTGTTGCGGTTGTCGATGAACCAGTCGAAGCCAAAGCGGCCGTTCTGGAAGCGGCGGCCGAATTCCCCATCCTGGTACTGATCCATATACGTGATATCGTTACCATCGATGTTTTTACGGAACATGTGCTGCTTCATGGGCGAGCGGCGGTCGCGCAGGCTGTAATTCAGGAAAACATTGATCTTACCCTGACGGGCATTGAGATCCACCCCGGCATTGGAGCTTTTGGTAGAGGAGTATCCGGCCTGGATAAGGCCGTTAATACCGGCTTTGCGGTTTTTCTTCAGTACGATATTGAGAATGCCGCTCATGCCTTCGGCATCGTATTTGGCGGAGGGATTGGTGACCACTTCCACGCTGGCAATAGCATCGGCAGGGATCTGGTCGAGCGTAAGGGTGCTGGGGCGGCCGTCTATGAAAATAGTAGGACTGCCGTTGCGTACACTCACATTACCATCAATATCCACGTTAACAGAAGGTACCTGACGGAGCACATCGGTGGCAGTACCGCCCATGCTGGAGAGGTTCTTTTCCACGTTAAACACGCGCTTGTCGATCTCCATGGTAAAAGCAGGCTTCTCTCCCACTACTTCCACTCCTTTTAGGGCGGTAGCCGTAGTTTTAAGACGGATATTGCCCACATCGCTGCTTTGGCGTACGGTTACGGCTTTAAAGAAAGTTTCGTAACCAATAAAGTATATCTTAAGGATGTATTTACCCGGTGTAATGTTCCGGAAATCGAAATCACCATTGCCTTTAGACAGCATGCCTGTTACCACGGATGAATCCGCGGCTTTCAACAGTGCCACCGATGCATATTCTACCGGTTTGCCAGT
Source organism: Chitinophaga deserti (assembly GCF_003149455.1). Lineage (GTDB taxonomy): Bacteria > Bacteroidota > Bacteroidia > Chitinophagales > Chitinophagaceae > Chitinophaga > Chitinophaga deserti. The sequence goes on along the minus strand of NZ_QFFK01000007.1, from coordinate 409,912 downwards.
CTGATTATCGATTAATTTACCAAGTATTTCCGCCTGCTGCCCGCCGTTCTGCTGTTGTGGCTGCTGCTGTGCCATGGCGCCCGTTCCCGCGAGCACGATCATGCTCCATATCAATAAGCCTAATTTCCTCATCGCTATTTAGTCCCGAATTTTTATCAAAGTTATCGTGACAAAATAGGATAATTGTCATTCAGACATCGGATTAATGGATGAATGGCAAGGGGATGTTATTCCCCTGCGTGGAAATTCTTAAAGGCTTCGGGGCGGTATTTAACATCGGATACCTGCAGCTCCATCCCTTCTCCTTTGGGCGACTGGGCATAGAACCCGATTCGGAGCCCGGCGGGATTGCGGTAGCGGAAAGTGCGGAGCAGTTGCCACTTTTTACCGTCTTCCGAGAAGTAAAAGCCATAGATATTCCCTGAGCGGGCGGCTTTTACATATACTTCAGGGGCATTTACGGCGCGGTGATAGCTGTCGTCTGTTACACGGCCGGTTACTAGGGAAGAACCCAGCATAATACGTCCGTCGTCCATTTTCTCGATCAGCAGCTTGGCCCAGTTGGAAGAGTCTGTGTAAAGGATAAGGGCGCCCCCGTCGTAAAGGGCTTTGCAATCAGGACGTACCCGTGCGGAGAAGATAAACTGCTCATCGGCCAGGAAGGTAGCCATAGGCACCTGGTGTACATAAAAGCTGCTGTCTACGAACGTATAGAGGTCCGTATTCCTGTTGGCATGGAGTACGAACCCATTATCTGCCGTGGCCTTCAGGCTGCCTTTGGAAGGATCTACCGTAAGGGCGCGGGGGAGCACTTTCAGGCGAATGGAGTCTTCAAATGCAAACGTTTCCGGATGAGCGGCAAAGGCCGGCAGGGAAATTATCGTGCATAAAAAGGGGAAAAGTGATTTCAGCATGTAAATAGTCAGGTTAAGTAAGGGAGACGCGCGTTTGGGCAATAAGTACTATGCCTCCTGCAGATTTTTAACGAGATGGTGATAACGCCCGCCTGCAAAGGGGATCGTGTATTCCACCTTAAAGCCCATGCGCTCATACAGGCGCTGTGCAGCTGGGTTATCGGTACTTACAAGGAGGCCGGCACGGGGCATGCCTTCTGTAGCTGCTTTTTGGGTAGCAGCACCAATCAACCTGCTGCCGATGCCTTTACCCTGATTGCCGGGTGCTACGGCTATACTGTCGAGGTAATACTCTCCGGGCTGCGTTTCGTCTTCCGGGCAGATGCCTGCACCTGTCTGCCAGCGGATGTAATCGAGGACGGGCTTGCGGAGGTCGTGTAGTTTGCCGCCATCGTATCCGAGGATCATACCTGCAGGGCCTTTATCCCCTTCAAATATCAGGGCATTCTCATAGCTGTATTGGTTACCCCGCTCACGGAAGAGGTGTTCGAAAATGTGGGTCACTACCTGCATGTCATTGGTTCCGGAGAGCTTGCGGGCGATTTCCTCCATGGCCAGGAAAAGCAGTGGAACTGCTACAGGCGCATCGTCAGGGGTAGCTGGGCGTATCATATCACAAAGTTAACGGGTTTGTCGGTATCGGGGCAAGCAGGAGAAAAGGGCCGGCGCTGCCCGCCGGCCCTGCATAATATAATCAGACGTTGTAAATCCCGTCGATAATGTTCTTGTACTTGTCGAGGATGATCTTGCGGCGGAGACTGAGCTTGGGCGTCATTTCCCCGGAATCCACGCCCCATTCACGCTCCATAAGGGCAAATTTCTTCACCTGCTCCACATGGTTGAAGTTGGCGTTGTAACGGTCCACCACTTTCTGGAACATCTCCAGCACCTGCGGATTTCTTACGGCTTCTTCATTCGTAGTATAAGCAACATGGTTCTGCCCCATCCACTGTTTGAGCAAACTGAAAGAGGGTACGATGAGGGCACTAACGAATTTACGCTCGTTACCCACAACCATGATCTGCTCAATGAAGGGGCTTTCCTTCATCTTATTCTCAATAGGCTGCGGGGCTACGTACTTGCCGCCGCTGGTCTTAAACAATTCCTTTTTACGGTCGGTAATCTTCAGGAACTTCCCGTCTACGAGGGTGCCGATATCACCGGTGTGCAGCCATCCGTCAATCACCGTTTCATCCGTAAGGTCGGGGCGTTTGTAATAGCCTTTCATCACGGAAGCGCCACGTACACAGATCTCCCCTTCTTCGGTAAACTTCAGTTCCACGCCATCAATGAGGGGGCCTGTAGTGCCGAAGCGGGTGAGCCCGGCAGGGTGACGGCGGTTTACGCTGATAACCGGGCTATTCTCTGTTGGCCCATATCCTTCATACACGGGTATTTTAGCCGCGTTGAAGATGCGGAGCAGGTTCTCTGAAGCTGCGGCGCCACCGGTAACGATGAAGGATATCTTACCACCGAGGGCTTCACGCCATTTACTGAAGATGAGTTTATTGGCAATAGCGAGCTGGATGTTGTACCAGGGGCCGCCACTGATATTGTTATCGTATTTCTTACCAAGCGCCACCGCCCAGAAGAACAGGCCGCGTTTGATGCCGGTAAGCTCATTGCCTTTGCTCATTATTTTCTCATACACTTTCTCGAGCAGGCGGGGCACGGTGGTAAAACCATCGGGCTTCACTTCGCGGAGGTTATCCGCGATTTTATCCATGCTCTCGGCATAATAGATGCTGATACCGCTGAAGAGATAGATATAAGTGACCATCTTCTCGAAGATGTGATTGAGGGGCAGGAAGCTGAGCACACGTGTTTCCGGAGCATCCGGGAAAGGGAAGCTGGCTTTGGAAAAGTATACGTTGCTGACAATGTTTTTATGGGTAAGCATAACGCCTTTGGGCGTACCCGTGGTGCCACTGGTATAGATCATGGTGGCCAGGTGCTCATCGGGTATCTGCGAAGCGATGCGCTTTACTTCCGCTTCCAGTTCCGGGGTGGCTTTTGCGGTTAATTCGGTCCAGTGTGGGGCACCGTTCACCGCATCGAAAGAAAAGATCCCTTTCAGGGTAGGCACTTCTGCTTTCAGTTCATTGATCTTATCAAACATTTCCTGGTTGCTCACGAAAATGTATTTCACTCCGGCATCGTTGAGGATGAACTTTACTTCCAACGGATTGGTAGTGGGATAAAGCGGCACCAGTATAGCGCCTGTCTGCTGAACGGCGAGGTCGGTAAATATCCATTCGGGCCTGTTGTTGGAAATGATGGCGATTTTATCCGCCCCTTCCGCCGTCATGTCGTTTCCGCCAACTCCGAGCGTAAGGAGCCCTGCTGCGAGGCGTGATGCGTTTTCCTGCACTGCTGCTGTGCTGTAAGGCTTCCAGTTGCCGTCAACTTTAGAGGCAACCATGTCTGGTTTAGGGAATTTCTCCAGCTGGTAAGCTACCGCGTCGAATAATCGTTTTGGCTGTATCATTATAGCCAAGATAATAAAAATCCATGTATGAAACAATGTCTAATAGTCACCATTTTTGCCAAGTTGTCACCTTTCCCACCGGGCATTTCTTCGTACCTTTGCACCAGCTATCCAACCCGTAACCCCTCTCATATTCAGCCCATTAGTGGCTTTAGACATATTCTATCACCAAAAACACTCGTATGATCCTTGCGACCGATTTAGACGGAACATTCCTGGGAGGAAGTCAGACCCATAAAGAACAATTGTATGCCCTGATCCGGCAAAACACTGACTTCCGGCTCATCTTTGTAACAGGCCGCGGCGTGGAGACCGTTCTCCCCCTTCTGGCAGACCCTGTTATACCCACACCTGATTACATCATCTGCGACGTAGGGGCCACCGTCCTCGATGGCCATACCCTTCTGCCCATTCAGCCCATCCAGAACAATATTGAGCTGAAATGGCCGGGCAACCAGGTTGTGATGGAACAAATGAATGAAGTAAAAGGCATCCGTCTTCAACCGGTGCCCCAGCAGCGCCGTTGCTCCTTTTATTTCGACGACCCTTCCATTAAAGCGGAAGTCTCCCGCCTTGAAGCAGCCCTCGGCTGCGACATTATCCTGTCTGCCAACAAGTTCCTCGATGTGCTGCCCCCCTCTGTAAATAAGGGCGCCACCTTGCGGCAGCTTGCAGACCTCCTGCAGGTACCGGACAGTGAAATTCTCGTAGCGGGCGATACGCTCAACGACCTGTCGCTCTACGGCCGTGGTTTCCGCGGCGTAGTGGTAGGCGCTGCAGAACCTGCCCTCGTAAGGGCCGTTTCTGACCAAAAAGACACTTACATTGCCAATGCCCCCGGTGCCGGAGGCATCCTCGAAGCACTGCGCCATTTCGATGACTTCAGGCCATTCTACGGGCACGCAGAACCTATTACGCCTCCCGCAGAATCCACCCAGCTGGTAATGCTTTACCACCGCTTCCCCTTCGAAACTGCGGTGGAAGACGGCGAACTGATCCGCCGCAAACCCAAAAGCCCTAACGGCATCCTCCCCACCCTTACCAACTTCTTTAAGTCGGGAAGGCCGGGATTATGGATCGCCTGGCAGGAAGCGGATGAAGACAATCCATCGTCTGACGAGAACTTCTACATCGACCGGGAGGAGTATCCGAACCTGGAAGCCAGTCCGGTGATGCTGCAGAAGGAAGACATTGATATCTTCTACAAAGTATTCTCAAAAGAAGCCTTCTGGCCCGCCATATTCGCTTTTGTGGAGAAAGCCCAGTTCAACCACGAACATTGGGCGCACTACCTGAAAGTGAACCGCATCTTCGCAGAGAAAGCCGCGAAGGAAGCCGCACCCAATGCCATGATATGGATCCACGATTACAACCTGTGGATGGTTCCCGGCTACCTCCGCCAGCTGCGCCCCGATCTGAAGATCGGCTTCTTCCACCATACCGCCTTCCCGGCGGCCAACACCTTCAATGTAATCCCCTGGCGCTCGGAGATCATCCATAGCCTGCTCCAGTGCGATTACGTGAGCTTCCACATCCCCCGCTACGTGGAGAATTTTGTGGATGTAGTGAAAAGCCTCATGCCGGTGAAGATCACAGAAACCGTAAGCTGCGCACCGCGCTTCCTTACTTACAGCTCTGCCATGGGCACAGGCACCATGACGCGCGAAATTGATACCGGCCGCCGCAAAGTAAGGCTCGGAGCCAACCCTGTGGGTGTACACGTCGATTACATCGGCGAACTCCTGCAGCAGGACAGCACCAAAGAACTCATTGCGCAGCTGAAGAAGAATACACACGGCAAGAAAACGATCCTCAGCATCGAAAGGCTCGATTACGTAAAAGGCCCCCTCGAAAAGATCAAAGCATACGCCCAGTTCCTCGAAGAGCATCCTAACCTGCATGGCAAAGTGGAGCTGATCAACATCTGTACGCCTCCGGCGAAAGGAATGAAGATCTACGAACAGGTACAGCAGGAGCTGGAACAGCTCATCGGTATGATTAACGGGAAGTATTCCACGATCGACTGGGTACCCATTCATTTCTTCTTCCGCTCCTTCACCTTCGAAGAAGTGGTAGCTTATTACGCAATCGCAGATATTGCCTGGATCACCCCGCTGCGCGACGGGCTGAACCTCGTAGCGAAAGAATACGTAGCCGTACAGGGACAGAACCCTGACTCTGAAGGCGTACTGGTATTATCAGAATTTGCCGGTGCATCGGTAGAAATGGGAGATGCCATCATGACCAACCCGTATGATAACGTATCTATGACAGACTCACTGCTTCGGGCTATTGCCATGAACAAGCAGGAGCGCCAGATCCGTATGCAGCGGTTGTTTGAGAACATCAGTCATTACAATATCGAGTACTGGGCAGAAGAATTCATGCAGGAGCTCAGTGGCATACATGCCTACAATCTGAGCCTCGCGCATTCATAACACAGGATTGAAAAATGAAAAATACAAAAAGGGCCGCCCGGTAGTGGGGCGGCCTTTTTTATTATTAGTAAGAATATCAAAATAAGATTGCTATGCTGCATCTTTCAATTTAACCTTCGAGGTAATCGCAGCTTTTAATTCATTGTAATTGGTGTAGTAGGAATCCACCAACATAAAGGCCTTTTTCTTTCCTTTCCAAATAGTTAAATACTCCACAACGGCCTTATTCTTTTGTTCATGCGTTTCTACAGAATAACCTTCCAGATCAGCAAACTGCCACTCCTTTGTACCACTATGGCCAAAGAAGCCCCTGGTTTTTATGCTGTAATCTGTCAGCCCCACTTGCAACATGCGGGTTTGAAATACATACAACCAGAAACCAATGATTATTATTAAAAAAGCAATACCGATGTAAATAACAATTGGTGTGCGATGGAGGGCTGCTGCATATTTGCCATTATCTCTCAGCAAGAACATTCCACAACCGATGACAATGCCGGGAATTACAATAGGTATCGGAATCAGGGAATATGCGTATTTATGGAATTTAGAATTCGTATTAATCATAAAGACATGATTGAAAAACTCAGCCCAATGTAAGTCTTCAGTTGAGAATTGCATAGGTTGGGAATGAAAAGAAGAAGCCCCATTGCAGGGGCTCTTCTGAAATAATGTACATCAGTTTTTATCAGAAACCGGCTGTTCCCAGCGTCACCAGCATAAAGACGAACGCCAGTGCCATGATGCCCAGCATTACGATCATAAAGATGCCGTAAAACTTGAACATCGATTTCAGGTTACCGAAAGAATTTGTCAGTGTAGTCTGATCGTTACCGTCCAAAGCTGTTTTAATGCGGGTGGAGAAACGGTACAGGTACACTACAGGAATAGTGAACAGTGCGAGGTAAGCGATAAAAAATGCCACGCCAACGCCTGTGCCCATCACTGCTGCAAAAGGATTGGCAGTGGAATACTCGGCTTCAAACCCACCGGATGCCGCGCTGCCTACAATCAGGCCAAACAGCAATGCCAGTACGTAAAAGCCAATCATGATAAATGCTACAATGGCAAGGAAGCTGCCCCATTTGGCGGTTTCTTTGAGGTAACGTGCGCTTTCTTCGTCGATGTGGAGGTCGAACAGGTTTTGATTTTCCATTTTTCTAGGTTTTATAGATCGTTTCCGGATAAACTTTGTAAACCAGACTCAAATTGCTTTCTCATTTCTCTATACACTTCCAGCAGTGCACTGTGATCCGTTTCAAGTGCGGGCCTTTCCGCATCTTTAAACTTAGCACCATGCTGCAGCCGGGGCCAGAAAATGAACCTGTAATAATGGGAAATATATGATTCGATGACGGGGTTCTCGCGGAATGCCTGCAAGTGGGCTACATTCTCCAGGCTGTTCGCGTAATCACCAAAAAGATCAATGAAGTTAGACAGGGCGTCCATTGCTTTGAGGCTCAGCCTGCGCCGGCTGCTCAAAGCGCTTTCAATGTAATCAGCATCATAACTGTTGCAGACAGCAGGCGTAAGATCCACTACCCTTTCCAGCCATTGCGTAAACCGGGGATTGTAGACCAGGCCGGGTAACTGCGCTTCCGCCGCAGGGGCTACACGTTCGGGAGCCGATGATGTGAAAACCGTTCCTCCTTTATGCATAAGCAGCCTGTCTCCGCTCGCCCTGTCCGTATACCAAACAAGGTATACCGTGTGAGGGAGCGCGGAGGACTGGTAGGCGATAATCCAGGTATCGCAGGCTACACAGCACGACTCAAACCGCTTCTTGACTGACTGCTGATGCATATGATTTCAGGACGAATATATATATTTATTTTATTATTTCGTAATGAATGGACAATTATTATTCTACTTCTCCCAGTTCAGCCATTGCCATTCAAACCCGCCTTCTTCCGCAATAATCTTCACAACACGCTTTCCTTTTCCAGGCAGAACAGCTGCCAGCGGTATCTTTTGCCAGTCTTTCCCGGCAGGAATCTGGACTGCCTTAGCCACTTCCTTCCCGTCTATCAGAACGGTTACCTTCCCCCCGGTTTTACCCCCTCGGGCTGTAATGGAGAGCTTAACCGGCTTCCCGGCACCCAATTCTATCGTGTACTGCTGCCATTCCCCCGTTTCTATCTGGGTGATGTAAACCCCCGAAGGCTCCCAGGCCAGATCCACCCCATCGTTACGTGAAGCCCCGCCCCGGTTGCCGCCGGTATGCTTTGCATCAGACACACGGTAATTGGCGGTATCCTTATCGAAGTAGGCATAGCCATTAGCCCCGAGGTCATACAAGTCTGCCGAGGTGGTGGCGTCGGGTGTTACGAATATCCGTTTGAAGGGTTTAGCTGAGGGGTTTGCCGGTTGGCGTATCATCGCATCAATCACATCGATATGCACCTTATTCCGGTTAAAGTTTGTTGCCAGCGCAAGCGCTTTGAGGGTAGCCCAGGCTTCGTCCGGAGCCGGCTTAGGTGCTGAATTATCCGACCAATATTTCAGGATCTTCTCATACCCTTCCGGCGCTACAATCTCCAGCGGGTTATTGATCCCTATCTTCTTTAATGGCCACCAGGCCCAGCCAATGTTATGGTTTTCCAGCAGGCGGATGGCTTCTGTAAACCATACGTTGGAGTTCTCTCCTGTTTCACCCAGCCAGACAGGGATATCATACTTTTCCCGGGCTTCGAGCATATGGCGGATGCTGGCGGGTGTATTATAGTTCCAGTATTTGTGATAGGAAAGCGCCATGTTACTGTCCCACGGAGGGAAAACACCGCTGTAGTTATTCCCCCAGCCGTTTCCTTCAATGATGATCAGGTGGTTTTGATCTACTTCACGAATGGCCGCCGTGATTTCCATCAGCAGCTTACGGAGGCGGGAGTTATCTTTTTCCTGCGTCCCGTTTTTATCCTTCACAGGATCGGTAAAGCCGAAGTTAGGTTCATTGATGAGGTCATACGCCCCTATCCAGGGCTCGTTCTTATACCGTTCCGCCAGTTTGCGCCAGAGGGCTACTGTTTTACGCTGATGCTCCGCATCGTCCCATAACGATGGCTTGCTGCCATCGCGGTCGGAGATATTGAGATCATTCCCCTGTCCACCGGGAGCCGCGTGAAGATCCAGTATCAGGTACATCTGGTTGGCCTTGCACCATTCCAGCAAACTGTCTGTCATAACGAACCCTTTTTCCAGCCAGGTATCCTGTCCTTTCATGGGTTCCTTATCTGCAGGCAAAGTATAGAGGTTAAAATGCATGGGCAGGCGGACGGAGTTAAAACGCAGCTTTTTCAGCGCATCAATATCCGCACGGGTAGTATGATTGGCCAGCCAGGTGTCGTAGAACTCAGCAGTGCGTGCGGGCCCTACCAGTTCTTCAATCCTTTCGCGGATGCGGTATTGCTGCCCTTCGCGGTACACCTTCAGCATATACCCTTCCTGTAGCATCCATCCGCCAAGGCCGATACCCCGCAGCAGTACGGGCTTCCCTTTGCCGTCAACGATTTCCTTTCCTGATCTTTTGAGATAGCCACCCTGGGCCAGTGTACTGAAACCCGTGAGCACGAGCCAGCACCATAAGACGATAGTTTTCATATAAGCTAACATGGAATGTAATGATCCTTCAAAATAGCTATAAGTTTTTCCACCCGCAAGATCACGCCGTCCGTTTTGTTCCGATACCGGAAATTCTGTCCGATATCGAACGCTTTTTAAGAAGCGACTTTTTGCATCTGATTGGAAATGAGATTATTCCGTTTGGCATCCGTCTTGGAAAGAGAAAGTCAAATTTCTAAAGATCCTTATGGACAGATCACTGCCATCATCATTCACACAAAGCATCCGGCGCAAACGGTGGATATGGGCGTTCATCGCAGTCGTTGCCATCGTACTCACCATACTGGCCATCCGCATGTTCTTCCACGCCTCCGTTTCCCGCGCTTCTATCCAGACCGCTCAAACCGGTAAAGGCGATATCGAAAACACCCTGACCGCTTCCGGAGAAGTGTTGCCGGAATTCGAGGAAGTGATTACCAGTCCGGTCAGCGCCTCCATCCTCGAAGTGTCCGTAGCCGCAGGGGCATCGGTCAAAGAAGGACAGCCGCTCCTGAAGCTAGATAAAGCCGCAGTGGAATCGGAACTGGAGAAAGGTAAGTTTCTGCTGGAGCAAAGCAGGAATAACATCCGCAAACTGCGCCTTCAGCTCGACAAGAGTTACTTCGACCTGCAGACGGGCAACAACATCAAACAGCTGCGTATTCAGGCCCTGCAGGCCGATGTGGAGAATGCCCGCCGCTTATACAAAGCGGGTGGCGGCACAAGGGAGAGCGTGGAGCAGGCAGAAACGAGCCTGCGTGTGGCGCAGCTGGAAAAAGCACAACTGGAAAACGAGATAAAGAATAAACAGGAAGCCATGCAGGTAGAAATGCGGGAATCGGAGCTGGAATCCGCCATACAGGGACAGGCACTGGGAGAGCTGAAAAGGAAGCTCGACCGGGCCGGTATCGTTGCCCCCCGGGGCGGCGTGGTTACCTGGGTAAACCGGAACATCGGCACAACCGTGCGAGAGGGCGAGCCGCTGGTAAGGATCGCGGATCTCCAAAGCTTTAAGGTGACGGGCACGATTGCAGACAATTACTCAGACAAGCTGTCTGCCGGAATGCCCGTCATCATCCGCATCCAGGAGCAAAGCATCAGGGGCCGCGTACAATCCGTTCACCCCACGGTACAAAACAGCTCCGTTACTTTCGACATCCTGCTGGACGAGCGCCATCACCCCTCCCTCCGCCCCAACCTGAAAGTAGACGTGTATCCCGTAACCGCTGCCGGCAGGAACGTACTCAGGGCGCCCAATGGCCCGGCGTTTAACGGCGTATCGCCCATGCCGGTGTATGTGGTACAGGGTAATAAAGCCGTACGGCGTATGGTGCAAACAGGCATGAGCAATTTCGATTATGTGGAGATCAAGAGCGGCCTTAACCCCGGTGAAACCTTTATCCTGTCAGACATGAGCCAGTTCAGGCACGCTAAAGAAATCAATATCCAATGACACGCATTCCTTCCGCCATCATAACCATTCTCATCATCGCGGCGCCCGGAGCCATCCGTGCCCAGGACACCATGCGGCTAACACTGACCGAAGTGGTAGACATGGCGCGTGCCGGCTCCATCGCCGCGAAACAAGCCGTCACCATCCGCAAAACCAAATACTGGGAATGGCGCACCCACCGCTCCAATTATCAGCCACAGCTGGCGCTGGAAGGCACCCTGCCGGGGTTTCAGAAAACCTTTAACCCCGTAACCCAGCCCAATGGTACCATTAAGTTTGAGCCGGTGCATTACAACAACTCATCGCTCAACCTCTCTTTCAGCCAGGGTATTACCGCCACCGGAGGGCGCATCTACGGCGCCACGCAGCTGCAGCGGTTCGATGACTTCGACCGCAAGGCTACCCTGTACAACGCTATCCCCTATACGGTAGGGTATTCGCAGCCGCTCTTCCAGTTTAACCAGATGAAGTGGGACAAGCGGATTGCCCCGCTGAAATATGCGGAAAGCAAACAGCAGTTTATTGCTGACATGGAACTGATCGCTGTAAACGCCAGCGGGCTCTTCTTCGACCTGCTGATTGCCCAGGTAAACCACCAGATCGCTTTAACGAACCTGGAGAATACCCGGCAGATACAGCGCATAGCGGATGAAAAGTTCCAGCTGGGCAAAATATCCCGGAACGAAATCTTACAATTGCAGCTGGAATACCTGAAAGCAGAGAAATCTGCCGGTACTGCCCGCCGTGATATGGAGATAGCCGCCATGAACCTGAGGGCTTATGCAGGCATGCAGCATACCGGGAAGATACAGCTGCAATTGCCGCCTGCTGCCATCGCTATGGAAGTGAGTATGGACAGGGTGCTGGAAGAAGCCAATGCCAACAACGCGCAATTACTTTCTTCCGAACGCCGCATACGGGAGGCACGCCGGGATGTAGCCAAGGCAAAAGGAGAAAACGGTCTGAACGCCGCCCTCAATGCCAACCTCGGATATTCCAACAGTGCTGCGGATTTAGGTAAAGTATACCGCAACCCGCAAAACCAGCAGCTGGTAGAACTGACGTTTACCATCCCGGTGCTGGACTGGGGCCGCCAGCGCTCCCGAACCAAAACGGCCGAAGCCAACCTCGAATTCACGCAGTATGCCGTGGAGCAGGACAAGCAGAACTTCACCCAGTCTGTTGCCACACAGGTAACGCTGTACGACATGATGAAGGACCAGGTGAAGCTAAGCGCCAATGCAGACAGCATTGCATCAGAGAAGTACGAGATTGCGCGGCAGCGGTATGTACTGGGCAACCTGAGCATTACCGACCTCAGCATCGCCTTCCAGGAAAAGGATCAGGCCAAGCGCGACTACATCCTCGCCCTGCGCGACTTCTGGAGTGCTTACTATGAATTACGCTATTTATCCCTTTACGATTTTGAACTAAATAAAAAGATCACGTATGATACAATTGCATCAAATTGAGAAAGTATACCGGACAGATACGGTAGAAACACAGGCCCTCAACGGCATCAATCTCGCTGTGGCCAAAGGCGAGTTCCTCAGCATCATGGGCCCATCAGGCTGCGGCAAAAGCACCCTGCTCAATATCATGGGATTGCTGGATGAACCCAGCGGCGGGCAGATTTCCATCGCCGGAAGCGATACCCGCAACCTGGGCGATAAACAAATGGCCCATTTCCGCAACCAGCGTATCGGGTTCATATTCCAGAGCTACCACCTCATCAACGACCTGCGTGTGCTGGACAATGTGGAGCTGCCCCTCCTCTACCGTAAGAGCGCCGCGAAAGAAAGAAGGGAACTGGCGGCAGAGGCACTGGGCAAAGTAGGACTCAGTAACCGCATGAAGCACTTCCCCACACAACTTTCCGGCGGACAGAAGCAGCGCGTGGCCATTGCCCGGGCTATTGTGGGAAGGCCTTCCATCATTTTGGCCGATGAGCCTACGGGTAACCTCGACAGTGCAATGGGTAACGAAGTGATGGACATCCTGCTCAGGCTTAACAAAGAAGACGGCACCACCATCGTGATGGTAACGCACGACGAACAAATGGCCCGTAAAACGCACCGGCTCGTCCGCCTTTTCGACGGCGCACAGGTTCAATAAACATACAATCCCACCCACATGCTCACGAACTATTTTAAAATCGCCATAGCCGTATTGAAGCGCAGGAAGTTCTTCACGTTCATCTCGCTTTTCGGCATCAGCTTTTCCCTTACCATCCTCATGGTGCTCACATCCGTGAGCGACCACCTCGTCAGCAGCTCTTACCCTGACGTGAACCGCGACAGGAACCTGTATTCCCTGCAGTTAATGCTGTCTGCCCCGGCAAGGCAGGGCCAGAATACCGGTCCGTACAGCTACCACTTCCTTCAAACGTATGTAGCCCCCATGAAAACACCGGAAGCGGTGGCTATATCGTCCTTCTTCAGTCCGTCCAACACCTATGTCAACAACCGTAAGCTGGTGATCAACATTAAATACACGAATGCCGGTTTCTGGGAAGTAATGCAATTCAACTTTCTGGAAGGCAAAGCTTACAGCCAGGCGCAGATAGACGCAGGTGAGCGGGTAGCCGTCATCACAGAAAGTACACGGGATAAATACTTCGGCCAGGGAGTAACCGCCGTAGGAAAGATGCTGGAAACGGACAACCAGCAGTACAGAGTTATCGGTGTTGTAAAAAGCGTACCCGTAACCCAGCTTTTCGCTTACGGTGATATGTATATGCCGTGGACGCTCTCCAGGCAGGAGCAGGAGAATAAAGGATACAATGGTACCTACCTCGCAGTAATGATGGCCCGCAATAAGACAGACATACCTGCCATGAAAGCGGAATTCGACAACATCATGAAGCGCGTACCCATGCCATATAAGGATTTTACGGAAATGAAAGCATTTACCCAATCCTACCTGCCCACCTTTACCCGTTTGCTGCTGGGGCGTGATGAAACAGACGGCACTGCCAAACTCTATACCTACATGGGCATCTTCCTCCTGTTCTTCCTCCTGCTGCCCACCCTTAACCTCGTGAACCTCAACCTGAGCCGTATCCTCGAAAGAGCATCGGAAATAGGGGTGCGCAAGGCATTCGGTGCTTCTTCCGGCACACTGGTAGTACAGTTTATCGTGGAAAACATCATTCTGACACTCATCGGCGGGCTCATCGGCATTGTATTGTCATTGATCGTGATCGCTTTGATCAACCAGGCGGAACTGTTCAGCCATGTTTACCTCACCCTCAATTACACCGTGCTCGGTATCAGCCTGGTGATCTGCATACTATTCGGATGTATATCCGGCGTGTACCCGGCCTGGCGTATGAGCCGCATGCAAATCTCCAAAGCATTAAAAACCGTTTAAATCATTTGTATGCTGCAACATCTGCTTACCCTTATATGGAATAAAAAACGACAGCACTTCCTGCTGTTCCTGGAGTTGTTCATCTCCTTCCTCGTGCTGTTCGCCGTATTCACCATGCTGGTTTTTAACTATGGTAACTACCGCAAACCGCGTGGCTTCGAATATGAGCGCGTACTGTCTGTATCCGCATTCCAGCGCTTCGCAGGGGATGCTCCGCGCGATTCACTGACCATTATCTCCCAACAACTTAAACGCGCACTGGAAGCTGTACCGGGCGTAACTGCCGTATCGTACGTAAGCGGTAACAGTCCGTATACAATGAGCCAGTCCAGCAACAACATTACCTACAACAATATTTCAGCGCAACCCGACGAATACTGGGCCGACGATGATTTCGCCAAAGTGCTGCAGGTACATATGGTGAAGGGAAGATGGTTCAACAAATCTGATGGTGCTGCCGCCCGGAAACCGGTTGTTATCAATGAAACACTTGCAGAGAAATTCTTCGGAACGGCAGATCCTGTCGGGAAGATACTGAATACCGGTACAGACAAACAGATCGTTGGCGTGGTACGCAATCTGAAAGACAAGGGAGACTATGCCGAATTAACACCCGGTATATATCAACGGATAGACAGCGGGTACCAGGACAGGTTCCTGATAAAACTAACTGCCGGTGCGGCCCCGTCTACCGAAAGCATGATCTACAAAACCATTATGCACCAGCTCCCTTCATCCAATACGGAAATTGAAAAGCTGGAAGACAAGCGTGTGATGAAGAACCGCATGTCCCTCATCCCAGTGATCCTCATGCTGGTGATCAGCGGCTTCCTCGTTTTGAATGTGGCACTGGGTATTTACGGTGTGGTATGGTACAGTGTGAACAAGCGCCGCGGGGAGATAGGTTTACGGAAAGCGGTGGGCGCCACATCCGGCGGCATTACCCGCCAGATCATCGGGGAAGCCCTGGTGCTCACTACCCTGCCTTTGCTGCTGGGGATCATCCTCGCAGCACAGTTCCCCTTGCTCAATTTGTTTGACATGCCAGTATCGATTTACATCGTGGCTATCCTGATGGCTGCAGCGTTTCTATACCTGCTGGTTACCCTTTGCTCCCTGTATCCCGGACGGCAGGCGGCGAAAATCTACCCCGCCGTAGCTTTGCATGAAGATTAATATTTACTTTTAAGGCGTATGATCCTGATCATTGACGACGATATCGCAGTTAGAACATCCCTCCTGCTCCTTGTAAGGCAGGAGGGGTATGAGGCCGCAGCTGCGGGCACACCCGAACAGGCTATGGAAGCCATCAGTACCACCCGGCCCGCCCTCGTGCTGCTGGACCTTAACTTCTCCATCCGCACCACCGGAGAAGAAGGCATGGCGCTGCTGGAACGGATTAAACAACACGACAATACCATCCCCGTTATCCTCATCACCGGCTGGGGAAGCATAGAACTGGCCGTACAGGGCATGAAACTGGGCGCGGCAGACTTTATCACAAAACCCTGGAGCAACGATGCCCTTTTACAGTCTGTACGCACAGTACTGGCATTGCAAACGAATAAGCCTGTCGCCAAAGTCACACGCAAACAGCTCGACAAAGATTTCGACTTCCGTCAGATAATCGGGGAAGACCCCGCTATTCTGCAGGTGCTTGAAACCATCAGCCGCGTGGCTGCCACCGATGCCTCCATACTCATCACCGGCGAAAGCGGTACGGGCAAGGAACTCATCGCCGAAGCCATCCACCAGAACTCCCGCCGCAAGCAGCGCCCCTTTGTGAAAGTGAACCTTGGCGGCATATCCTCCTCCCTCTTCGAAAGTGAAATGTTCGGGCACATCAGAGGCGCGTTTACCGATGCACGGTACGACCGGATCGGCCGCTTTGAAATGGCCAGCAAAGGCACCATTTTCCTTGATGAAACCGGCGACCTGGAGCCCACCAGCCAGGTAAAGCTCCTCCGCGTGCTGCAGGACCGTACATACGAAGTACTCGGCAGCAGCCGTACCAAAACTGTTGATGTTCGCGTGGTATGCGCTACCAACAAGAACCTCCACCAGATGGTGGCCGATGGTACATTCCGGGAAGATCTGATGTACCGCATCAACCTCATCACCATTCACCTCCCCGCACTCCGCGACCGTGCAGGCGATATACCCCTGCTGGTGAACCATTTCATCCGCAACCTCCGTGAAATCTATAACCGGCCGCAGCTCACCGTTTCAAAAGAAGCGCTGAAATGGCTGCAGTCGCTCCCCCTGCCCGGCAACATCCGGCAGCTGAAGAACCTTACGGAGCGTACCATGCTGGTGCATAATACAGACGTGCTGGAGATAGACCATTTCCGGGGGCAGCTGGAATTATCTCCCGCCGCTAAGGGACAGCTGCAATTGCCCGGCGTGGGTACCATTACACTGGAAGATCTGGAAGTGGAAATGATCCGGAAAGCGATGGCTTTCCATCAGCATAAAATAGCCCGTGCGGCGGCATCACTGGGGCTCACGCGCAGCGCGCTCTACCGCAGGCTTGAAAAATACAATATACCCTACGATGAAGCTGCGGACTAAATTCCTGCTGTTCGTGATCGTACTGCATGCAGTAGCCCTCACACTTTCCTGGTTTGTGTTCAAAGAAAACCGCTGGCTCTTCCTCGTCAGCGAACTGCTCATTTTAATATCGCTCTGGTTTTCCCGGAGCTTGTACCTGCAATTGCTGCGGCCGCTGAAGATGCTCACACAGGGCGCGGAAGCCCTGCGCGATAAGGACTTCAGCGTGCGGCTGCTGAAAACCGGGCAGCAGGAAATGGATGCACTTATTGAAGTGTATAACCAGATGCTCGACCAGCTCCGCCATGAGCGTACCATGCAGGAACAACAGCACTTCTTCCTCGAAAAGCTCATCTACACCTCTCCCACCGGCATCATCATCCTCGATTACGACGGGGCTGTACAGCAAACCAATCCCAAAGCACAGGAGCTGCTGCAACAGCTGCCCCGCCTGCTGGAAGATGTACAGGCGCTGGACAGCGGGGAATCCCGTACGCTGACGCTGAACGGGGTGAAAACCTTTAAACTGCAGAAGTCGCATTTCATTGACCGGGGCTTTGCCCGGCATTTTGTGATGATAGAAGAACTGACCACGGAAATACTGGCGGCGGAGAAGAAAGTATACGGCAAAGTGATCCGCATGATGGCACATGAAGTCAACAACACCATTGGCCCGGTTAACAGCATCATCGGCTCTACCTTAAAGGCACATGCGCTGGATGAAGCCCACCGCGGAGCGCTGGAAGTAGCTGCGGAAAGGAACCAGCACCTCAACGGGTTCATGCGCAACTTTGCCGACCTCGTGAAGCTGCCCCCGCCGGATAAGAAACCCATCTCCCTCCAATCCCTCCTGCACCATGCTGCCCGTTTATACGAGGCGCCTGCAGCAGAAAAGAATATCCGCCTCCATCTCGATTTCCTTGAACAGGATATGACCATCCGGGCCGACCAGCTGCAGCTGGAACAGGTGCTCATCAACATCCTTAAAAACAGCCTGGAAGCTATCGGGCAGGATGGCGACATCCGCCTCATCCAGCAAAAGGATGGCATCGTTATCACAGATACAGGCCACGGCGTGGAAGTACCAGCCGATGTGTTTACCCCCTTCTTTACCACCAAACCCGACGGACAGGGCATTGGCCTCATGCTGGTCCGCGACATCCTCCTGGCACATGGCTGGCAGTTCAGCCTTGAAACCCCTCAGCCCGGGAATACACAGTTTACCATCCGCTTCCCCCGCTAACCCCTTCCTGATTACCGGGTAATACTATGCAACTACATAGGAAAGGCATCCCTATGTCTTAAACCCTTGTATACAAACCCATATGTTACCCGGATATAACCCGGGGATATCCCGTAGATAAGCCGCCCTTATATAGGGGCGGCTTATGGGCGGCTTAAGGGCGGGATATAGGCGGCTTAAGGGCGGCTTATCTCTACTTCTACCTTGCCTGATCCATGACGGTACCATGACTTAAGGCTGCTTCTTTTACCGGTTTACAGGGTGCCGGGAGTTCGAAATACCAGGGAAATACCCGAAGCCTGCTTTCTGTTGCCGCTCTCCTTTGCTACGGCCCTTAATTGGCTGATTATAAGTATCTTTAAGCAAACTGTAAGGAATTGACTGTGAATACCCTGGAACTACAACAGTTCGATGCACTCAGGGAAGTGCCGGAACCGCAATTGCAATGGCTGATCGATAACTGTGAAACGGAACGTTACACGGAAGGCACGTACATGTATAAACCGGGCGACGAGATCCGGGGAGTTCATTTCATCCTTTCAGGCTCCATTGAGTTTTACCGTATACAGGGTGGGAATAAGGTACCGGTAACGGATATTGAAGCCCGGCAGGTAACGGGCATCCTTCCCTTCTCCCGCGCCCGCGGCAGCATCGCTTTTTCCTGCTGCAAAACGGATGTGGAATTGCTCACCTTCCCCAAAGCACGGCTCAGGGAAATGATTTCCCTGCATTATGAACTTACACAGGCCCTCGTGTTTGTGATGACCAGCCGTGTACGGGATTTCACCATCATCACCCAGCAAAATGAAAAGATGATGGCACTGGGGAAACTGGCCGCCGGGCTGGCCCATGAACTCAATAACCCCGCAGCTGCCATCGTTCGCGGGTCAGATACTTTAGGGGAACACCTGCGTGGTGCGCCGGATACTTTCCGCAAACTCCTCTCTGCCCGCCTTACACCGGAAGAAGCGGATTTCGTTTGCGAAAAAATAAGGGTATGCCTTGTGAATGATGATAAGCCCGTGCCCGGCATGCTGGAACGCAGCAGCCAGGAAGATGCCATCAGCGACTGGCTGTATGACCACAAGATCCCTGAAGCGCCGGATATGGCGGAGAACTTCCGGCATTACGGGCTTATGCCCGCGGAGCTGGATACATTTGCTGCCAAATTGCCTGCAGAATACCTGCCTACCGTTCTCAGCTGGATCAGCAGTCATTTCACCACAGAGCGCATGCTGGCCGATATCCGGGAGGCGTCTCAACGGATATCCGGACTGGTAAAATCCGTCAAAATATTCACGCATATGGATGGCGGGGCCGATAAGCAGTTCATCGATATTCATACCGGCATCCGCAACACCCTCGTGATGATGGAATATAAATTGCGGAAAAGCAAGGTAGTGGTGAAGGAAGAATTCGATATGAGCCTGCCCCCGGTATATGCCCTTTCCGGCGAACTGAACCAGGTATGGACCAACCTCATCGATAATGCGGCCGATGCGCTGGAGCAACAGGGCAATGGCATGCTTACCATCCGGACGGAACGCGATGGTGAGTTCGTGAAGGTATCGGTAACGGATAATGGTCCGGGTATACCGCCGGAAAACCTATCCCGCATCTTCGACCCGTTTTTTACCACCAAGGAAATCGGTAAAGGCACCGGGCTTGGGCTGGATGCGGTGATCAACATCATCCGTCAGCACCGTGGCACCGTGAAAGCCACTTCCGAACCCGGGAACACCGTATTTACCATTTGCTTCCCCATCAACGGGGAAGTGCATTGACAACAGACATGAATCAGCCCATCATATTTCTTATAGACGACGATCAGCAGGTGCTCCGCGCCATCAGCCGCGACCTGCGCAATCAATACCGCGAGCATTACCGCATCCTTTCCACTTCTTCCGTGGCGGAAGCGCTGGCCAGCCTTACCGAGCTTCAGAACAAAGGCGAAGAAATTGCACTCTTCCTCTCCGACCAGCGCATGCCTGAAATGGATGGTGTACAGTTCCTCGAAAAGGCCATGAAGATCTTCCCCGACGCCAAACGCGTGCTGCTGACGGCCTATTCCGATACGGAAGCGGCCATTAAAGCCATCAACGATGTGAAGCTGGATTACTACCTCATGAAACCCTGGGACCCGCCGGAGGAGAAGCTGTACCCCGTTATGGAAGAGATACTGGGCGACTGGCAGGCCAGTTACCGGCCCGATTTCAAAGGCATCCGGGTGATAGGATACCAGTTTTCCCCGCGCAGCCATGAAATCAAAGATTTCCTGGCGGGCAACCTCATTCCCTATCAGTGGATGGATGTGGAAAGCAGTGAACAGGGAAAATTACTGGCTGCTGCCAACGAGCTGGGCGCACAGGAACTGCCTGCTATTATTTTCGAAGACGGTGCGCTGTTTAAAAAACCGGCGCTGAAAGATATCGCCTCCCGCATAGGCCTGAACCCAACCGTGCGCAACCAGGTGTATGATGTAACCATCATAGGCGCTGGCCCGGCAGGACTGGCAGCCTCAGTGTACGGTGCATCAGAAGGGCTCAGTACATTGCTCATTGAACGGAGGGCGCCTGGCGGACAGGCGGGTACCAGTTCCCGGATCGAGAACTATCTCGGCTTCCCTACCGGCCTTAGCGGGGCCGATCTTACCCGGCGTGCCATAACACAGGCCACCCGCTTCGGAACGGAGTTTTTATCGCCGCAGTCGGTGGCAGGTATAGAAGTGAAGGATCAGTACAAGATCATCAGGCTGGATGATGGTACGGAGATATACAGTAAAGCGCTCGTGATTACTACAGGAGTAGATTACCGGAAGCTGGAAACCAGCGGTATCGGTGATTTTACCGGCGCCGGGGTATACTACGGTGCCGCCAGTACGGAAGCGGCTTCCTGCAGGGATAAGGAAGTGTTTGTACTGGGAGGTGGTAACTCGGCCGGACAGGCAGCCATGTATCTGTCTAAGTTCGCGAAGAACGTGTATATCGTGATCAGGAAGCCTGACCTGCGGGCGTCTATGAGTGCATACCTCATCGACCAGATCGCGCAAACGCCTAATATACGGCTGCTGCCCTGTGCGGAAATATCCAAAGCAAGCGGGGAAACC
Source organism: Chitinophaga deserti (assembly GCF_003149455.1). Taxonomy (GTDB): domain Bacteria; phylum Bacteroidota; class Bacteroidia; order Chitinophagales; family Chitinophagaceae; genus Chitinophaga; species Chitinophaga deserti. The sequence continues at coordinate 388,751 of NZ_QFFK01000007.1, read as the reverse complement.
ACGCTGAAGCAGCTGCGCCTGCGGGATCTTAATTCAGGACAGGAGCACGAAATGCCGGCGGATGCATTGTATATCTTTATCGGTGCTAAGCCCTATACCGAATGGATCGGGGAAAGCATCATCAAAAACGATAAAGGATTTATTGAAACCGGCCGCGACCTGCAGCACTACCCCATCTTCCGGCAGCTGTGGAAACCTGCCAGAGACCCGTATACACTGGAAACGAGCTGTCCGGGTATATTTGCCGCAGGCGATGTGCGCGCAGGCGCCATGAACCGTGTGGCGGCCGCTGTGGGTGAAGGCTCCATGGCCATCAGCTTTGTACATAAATATCTTGCAGAAACCTGATTAACCATCTTAAACCTGTTTATATGGCACCCAAACCCTGTAAGCACATCATGGAACTGAAAACGCTCCTGCGCCCTGAGAAGTTTGAATGTGAAGCCTGCGTGAAAGAGGGCGGCAGATGGCTGCACCTGCGCACCTGCCAGACCTGCGGCGGCACATTCTGCTGCGACGATTCCCCCTCCCGGCATATGACTGCCCATTACCAGGATACCGGGCACCCCGTGGTTATTTCCGCAGAGCCGGGCGAGCAGTGGATATGGTGCTATAAAGATGAAAGTTTCGCAGAATATTAACCGGCACTTGCACATACTAAATATTTAACATATATTTAAGGACAAACCTTTGTCCTATGAAAAACTTATCCGCTACCCTTCTTGCGGTGATGCTGCTGTTCGTCACCGTATCCAACAGTTTCTTCTGCGGCATTCTTGCCTATAACTGGATCGACCCATCGTCCCTGAAAGGCGCATTACTGTTCCTTTTCGCCTGGGGTGCGGCATCCTGTGCGGGGTATATCGTGTTTTCCAAGATCATGGAAATGGTATTCGGGAAAGTAGAATAAAGAGGGGTATGCAAGGTTGGGGAAATCTCCGTAACTTGGAGCCTTCATTCCTATACCACATGAAGAAGTTAACATCCCTTGGGTTTGCCTGTGCAGTAGTATTTTTATCTGCCTGCAGTAAAAAAGACGAAGAGGCAAAGCCTTCCAATTCCATTACCGGCACTTATGAACTGGTGGCGATGTACGTGAAAGCGCGTACGGAACTTACCTATAAGGAGAACAATGATAACATGAAAATGGTATCCGTTGTGGAGTATACTACCACGGAAAATACCGGCATGCTCATTTTTGAAGCCAATAAAGTAACGGCTAACGCAGTCAGTTATAAAATCAATACTAATTTTACGCTGGAAACATTCACAAATGGTGTGAGTGACGGGCAGGCCATTGAATTTCCCTTCAATGTAGCCATGCCGAAATACAACAGCGTATCCAGCTACCGGTTGATTGGTGAAGATTCGCTGTATATGGATCAGGGGATGACGCAGATCCCGACCGGCGGAACCGGGCAGGGCACTCCTGCTATACCGGGAGGTGCAAAATTCGTGAAAGTCAACGGGGAGTTGATTATGACCGCCAAACTCAATATGTCGGCCCCTTCCATGGACGCGGGTGTACCGGGTACCAAAACCCAGACCATCGTACAGATTTCCCGGTTAAAGAAATTATAAACGGAAACGTTGAGGTAAAAAAGAAAAAGGGCCGGTCCAATGACCGGCCCTTGCCCTATTCCGCACCTCCGCCCAACGCTCTGTATAATGCGATAACACCGTCGAACACTTCACGCCGGTGTTGCGCCAGAGCCAGTTCTGCATCGAGGACGTTCTTCTGGGCATTGATCACTTCCAGATAATTAGCGTACCCTGTCGCGAAGAGATCGCGGGAGGTGGATACGCCGGTTTGCAGCATAAGCACTTCGGCTTCTTTCAGCCGGTATGCCTGCTCGCTGTTGCCGACTTTTTCCAGCGAGGTGGATACTTCCTGGTATCCGTTTATGATAGCCTGGCGGTATGCGTAAAAAGCCGTCATACCTTCGGCCGTGGCTATCCTGTAGCGCGATCTGATCTGCGCCTGATTAAAGACGGGTGCCGTGATCCCTCCCAGCACTGTATAAGCAATAGATGCCGGGCTGTTGAAAAGCAGTCCGGTGCTGAAGGCATTATACCCTACAGAAGCGCTCAGCGTCAATGAAGGGAAGAAGGAAGCCCTTGCTGCCTTTACATCCGCCTTTGCCGCAGTAAGCCCCAGCTCCGCCTGACGGATATCGGGCCTTGCCAGCAGCAGCTGCGCAGGGATGCCCTGTGCCACCTTTGCGGGGATAGGCGCTTCCAGCAGGTTCTTAGCCCTTGCTATGGGTTGCGGGAACCGGCCTGCCAGTGCATTCAGCTGGTTCTCTATTTCCGTACGCCGCTGCTTTATGCCGAATGCCATGCTTTTCGTATTGAGGAATTGCGCATGAAACTGCTGCACGGCCAGTGAAGTAGCCCTTCCTGCCTCCTGCTGGATCTTCACCGTTTCCAGCGCAGCTTCCTGCAGCAGTACGTTCTTTTCAATCACCGATAATTCATAATCCAGCTCCAGCAGGTGATAATACAGCGAAGCGATCTGCGCCGTGAGCTGGGTATATACCATTCTGCGCCCTTCTGCAGTGGCCAGGAAGCGTGCATACGCCGCCTGTTGCTGCTGCTTCAGCTTACCCCACAGGTCTATTTCCCAGGCAGAGCGCAGCCCTGCAAAGTAATCAGGGACCGCCGGTGTGGGGATACGCTGGTTCTTATCGATATTGGGCGACAGGTTGGTATCGAAATTACCCACCCCGTCTATCGTATACTTTCCGAACTTCTCCGCTCCTGCAGACACACCTGCATTCAGCGCAGGCAGCCAGGCTTTGCGGGCCATGACCAGTTGCGCCTGTACGGTTTCCATCTTCTGCACCGCCATGAGCACATCCGCATTGTTGCGGCGTGCCGTATCGATGAGCGCCTGCAGTAAGGGATCGGTAAAGAATTCCTTAATTGGCAACAGTGTTACTGGCAGTGTATCCTGCGCAGCCTGTGGTACTTCCGGTACGGCTGGTGTTACCAGTGGCTGAGGGGCTTTACAGGCGCCCAGGAAAAGCAACAGCGCAGCACCGGCGATCACTGCAGGACGAACTTTTTTCTTCTTTTTCACTTTTATGCGGCTGAACAGAACGAATAATCCGGGTATTACCAGCACCCCGAATACGGTGCCGATCAGCATCCCTCCTGCCGCAGCAGTACCAATGGAGCGGTTACCCATGGCACCGGCGCCGCTGGCAATACACAGCGGTATCAGGCCTGCAATGAATGCGAAGCTGGTCATCAGGATGGGGCGTAGACGGCTCACGCCGCCTTCTATGGCGGCCTTCACTACCGTGAGGCCCTGCTTCTGCCGCTGCACCGCAAATTCCACGATGAGGATGGCGTTTTTACCTAAAAGGCCTATCAGCATCACCAATGCTACCTGCGCGTAGATGTTGTTTTCCAGTCCTGCCAGCTTCAGGCATAAGAATGCCCCGAAAATACCTGCAGGCAATGAAAGCAGTACCGGCAGCGGCAGCATGAAGCTTTCGTATTGCGCGGCCAGCAGCAGGTATACGAAAAGGAGACAGATGCCGAATATGTAAATAGCCTGGTTGCCGGAAAGTACCTGCTCACGCGTCATCCCGCTCCATTCAAATGTAAAGCCGCGCGGCAGTGTTTTCTTCGCGGTTTCCCCGATGGCTTTGATAGCGTCGCCACTGGAGAACCCCGGAGCCGCATCGCCATTGATCATGGCGGAGGTATACATATTGTAGCGGGTGAGGGTTTCCGGGCCATATACCCGCTCCAGTCTTACAAAGTTGGAGAAAGGCACCATCTCCCCTTTATCGTTCTTCACATGCAGCAGCAACACATCTTCCGGCTTGGTACGGTATTGTGGTGAGGCTTGTACCATCACTTTGTACATCTGCCCGAACCGGATGAAGTTACTGGCGTAGAAGCTGCCAAGGAGGGTTTGCAGCGTGCTCATGGCATTGTCTATACTCACCCCCTTCTTCGCCGCCATGGCCTGATCCACATGGATCATATATTGCGGGAATGCGGGATCGAAGCTGGTGAAGGCACTCCCGATCTCGGGGCGTTCCTTCAATGCAGCAATGAACTTACCGGTTACGTCTGCCACCTGGTCGAGATCATCGGCACCCGTACGGTCCAGCACCCTTAGCTCAAAGCCACTGGCATTACCAAAGCCCGGTACGGTAGGCGGCGGGAAGTATTCGATGGAAGCATCTGCTATATTGCGGGTTCTTTGCTGCAGCTCTTCAATCACTTCCTGAACAGACTGCTTACGGTCGCTCCATGCCTTGAGGTTGATCATCCCCATACCATAGGAAGCACCGGCTACTTCGTTCACAAGACTATATCCCGCGAGGGTAGACACAGATTCCACGGCATCCATCCCTGCGGCAGCTGCCTGTACGGAGTCCAGCACCTTTTCGGTACGCTCTACGGTGGCACCGTTAGGGGTGGTTACGTTCACATACACCATACCCTGATCTTCCATGGGAATGAAGCCTCCCGGCAGGATGGCTGCCGCGCCCCAGGTAAGTACGAAGAAGGCGATAAGCGTGGCGAGTGTGAAGATGCGCTTGCCTGCAATGGCACCTACCCAGCGTTTGTATTTGTTTTCGGTTTTATTGTAACCTCTGTTAAAACTGTTGAAGAAACGCTGCATCAGTGATTTACGCATCTGCGCGTTAGGATCATGCTTCAGCATAAGTGCGCACAACGCCGGTGTAAGCGTAAGTGCATTGATGCCCGATATGATGATCGCAAAGGCCAGTGTGAGGGAGAACTGGCGGTAGAACACGCCTACCGGTCCACTGAGGAATGCCACAGGTATGAATACGGCAGACATTACCAGCGTAATGGCGATTACCGCACCACTGATCTCCTTCATGGAAGCCAGTGTGGCCTGCATGGCGGGGAGATGCGTTTCCGTCATCTTCGCATGCACCGCTTCCACCACCACAATGGCATTATCCACCACAATCCCGATCGAGAGCACGAGCGCGAACAGGGTAAGGAGGTTGATGGAGAAGCCCATCAGCTGCATAAAGGCGAAGGTTCCGATCAGTGCCACGGGGATGGCGAGTGTGGGAATGAGGGTGGATCGCCAGTCCTGCAGGAAGAGGAACACCACGATAAACACGAGTATGAACGCTTCAAACAGCGTACGCACTACTTCAGCGATAGAGGCATCAAGGAAGCGGGAAACGTCGTAGTTGAAGTTGTACGTCATTCCCGGCGGGAAAGAGGTGGATTGCAGTTCTGCCATCCTGGCTTTTACATTCTTAATTACGTCCTGCGCATTGGAGCCGGGCCGTTGTTTAAGCATGATGGAGGCGGAAGGCTTACCGTCTGTTTTAGACACCATGCCGTAAGTGAGTGCGCCGAACTCCACATCCGCCACTTCTTTCAGCCGCAGTACCGACCCATCAGGGTTGGCGCGGATAATGATATCGGCATACTGGCCCGGTTCGAAATACTTACCGGTATAGCGTAAAACATATTGCAGCAGTTGCGGGTCCTTATCAGAGCTTTCGCCGGTTTTACCCGGTGCGGCTTCAATATTCTGGCGGCGGATGGCGCTCACTACTTCGTCTGCCGACACATTGTAAGCCAGCATACGGTCGGGCTGCAGCCATACGCGCATGGCGTATTCCTTGGCACCCATGATTTCCGCGAAGCCCACCCCGTCGATACGTTTCAGCTCTTTCAGTACGTTGATATCAGCGAAGTTATAGATGAAGTTTTCATCCAGCGTGGAGTCTTCACTCATCACGTTGAGATAAAGGAGCATGGAATTTACTTCCTTTTCGGTGGTAACCCCGGCTTTGATCACTTCTTCGGGCAGTTCATCGATAATGGTGGATACGCGGTTCTGCACGTTTACGGCCGCCTGGTCGGGGTCCGTGCCTACTTTAAAGAAGATCGTAATAAGCGTGGTACCGTTGTTAGACGACACAGAGGTCATGTACGTCATACCCGGTACGCCGTTAATGGCTCTTTCCAACGGGATGGCCACTGCATTCGCACACACTTCCGCATTGGCGCCGGTATATTTGGCGGTAACGGTTACGGAAGGCGGCACAATATCAGGGAACTGGGTGACAGGCAGCGTGAAAAGCGCCAGCAGCCCCAGTAATACAATAAACAAAGAGATCACGAGCGACAACACGGGCCGCCTGATAAAAGTATCGAACATACGTTTGGTTTCTGGTTACGAAGCGTTTCTGTCTTACAATGCCTGACGGCCCTCCTGCACTAGCTTCGGGCTGATCTTCATCCCGTCGCGCAGGTTCCGCACGCCTTCATAAACGATGCGTTCCCCGGGCTTCAGGCCCGACTGTACGAGATAGGAATGTGAGATCCTTGCGCCTGGCTCAAAGCTGCGCATCTTCACATGGTTGTTCGAATCCAGCACGTATACATAGTTCTTGTCCTGCATTTCAAACACGGCTTTCTGCGGCAGCAGCAGGCAGCTGTCTATCCGGTTAGTGAGCGTTACCTTACCACTGGCGCCGTGTTTGAGCACCTGCTGCGGGTTAGGGAACCTTGCCCTGAAAGCGATGGAACCGGTGTTCTCTTCGAACTCGCTTTCCACCGTTTCTACTTTGCCATCGTGATGATATGCAGACCCGTCTGCCAGCTCGAGCTCCACACTCCGCCGTGCATCTCTCCCGCTTTTGATGTATTCGAGATATTCGGTTTCTGATACGTTGAAGTAGGCGTATACTTCATGAATGTCTGACACGGAAGTGAGCAGGTTGCCCTCGCTCACGAAGCTGCCGGCCTTCAGGGGAATACGGTCAATGAACCCGTCGAAAGGCGCACGGATGCTGGTGTAGGATAACTGGGTGGATGCATTGAACTCGGCAGAGCGGGCTTCGTCTATTTTAGCATTGAAAGCAGCCAGCTTGGCCTGCGCCACTTCCAGCTCGGTAGCAGAAATCACTTTCTTCTCCACGAGCAGTTTTATCCTGTCGGCCTCCAGGCTGGCCCCTTTCGCTTCAGCGATAGCGCTGGAAAGCGCGGCTTTTGCCCGGGCCAGTTCGGCACGGTGCTCTTCGTCGTTAAGACTAAAGAGCAGCTGCCCTTTCTTTACCTGCTGGCCTTCATCGATATGTATCTTGTTAATGAAACCGTTGATGCGGGCTCTTACTTCCACATTGCGTACTGCCTGGATATCGGCCACGTAATGGCGGTACAGCACGGTATCGGTTTTCTCGAGTTTGAGTATGGGAAAAGACTGGAGATCGTTATTCTGGTTCACGGATTCTCCTTTCGTAACACAGCCGCCAAGTGTTGCGGCTAACATAGCAATAGCAATGCCTCCTGTTATCTGGTGCATAATAGGTAAAAAAGATTTACTGGGCCGGGGAAACAATAGTTCCCGGCCGCAATGATAAAAATGCAGAACTGAACGCCTGTTTAAGGCGAGTGATCAATGAAATAAAGTCAGGGAGAGATGGGGTCAGAACAGGGTAAACCTGAAGAGGAACTGGTAATAGGCCGGCAGAAAAGCGTCTTGCTGAAGATACACGCCTGTCTTCTTTTCTTCTGTTTCCGGCCGGAAAATCCTGTCTGAATGATCGGGCGCTACCTGCGGAGTGAAGTTGAATTGTTTGGCAGGAGCGCTGATATAAAACCTTCCGCGGCGGCGCGATTGCTTGGCACGGATACTGGCATCTTCATCTTCCGCAGGATTGGAAAGGAAGACGGGAGGCAGTTCCACACCGGGTTGCAGATCAATCCGGATCATCTCCGCATCATCGACAGGTGGCATGCCGGCATGTGCCTGCATGGCGAAACCCGCCAGATGCTGGATACAAACAAGAAACAGTAAAAACAATATTTGTCTGTTGGTCCTCATGTGTAAGCGATGCAATTCATCCAACTGCAAAAATAGGCAACACAATAAATATTCCTACTAAATGAGGACCAGCGGTCAGCCATTTAACAAAAAGTTAAAAGGGCCATATGTTTGAAGTCATCTCCTGCAGCGGGTTTCAGCCCAATCATATAAGGCCTGCTGCAGAAAATGATTTTCATCAGCGGAAATAATCCGGTATTAGTGCATGGAGGATATGAATGCGGAAAGATAAGGCGCGGTTTTACCGGATTTCGCTTTAGCGACTTTCGCCGGAGGCCCTTCTGCTACAATGTTCCCTCCTTTACCGCCCGCTCCCGGCCCCATATCAATCACCCAATCGCTCCCGGCTATTACACGCATATCATGCTCCACCACGATTACCGTATTCCCTGCTGCCACGAGCCGTTCCAGCTGCAGTACGAGCTTATCTACATCGGAAGGGTGCAGCCCCGTAGTGGGTTCATCCAGCACATATAAGGTATTGCCGCGGCCGGTGCGTTGCAGCTCAGTAGCCAGCTTAATTCGCTGCGCTTCACCGCCCGAGAGTTCCGTGGCGGGTTGCCCCAGCCGCAGGTACCCCAGTCCTACGTCGCGCAGTACGGAAAGAGAACGCTGTACGCCCTCCTCCCCTTCAAAGAAGGCATGTGCCTGTTCTACCGTCATGCCCAGTATTTCTGCTACGTTCTTATCCCGGTATTTCACTTCGAGGGTCTTCTCGTTGTAGCGGGCGCCGTGGCAGGTGGGGCATGGTGAGTACACACTTGGAAGGAAAAGTAATTCTACCATTACAAACCCTTCCCCTTCGCAGGTCTTGCATCTTCCTTTCGCCACGTTGAATGAAAAGCGGCCGGCATCGTACTTGCGGCTCCGGGCCATAGGGGTATCCGCGAATATCTTCCTCACGTGATCGAATAATCCGGTATAGGTAGCGAGGTTGGAACGTGGGGTACGGCCTATAGGAGCCTGATTCACCTGCACCAGCCGGGTGATGCTTTCCATTCCTGCGGCAATATAACCGTCGAGCGGTGCAGCCGTTTCCGGTATATCCTCATTATCCTTTTCCTGAGCCTGCCCCAGAGCGCCGGCTACCAGTTCTACAAGCGCCTGGCTCACGAGACTGGATTTACCCGAGCCTGAAATGCCCGTCACTGCTGTGAGGACTCCCAACGGGAAGGAGGCATCCAGCCCGTGCAGGTTGTTACGTGTAATACCTTTCAGTTGCAGCCAGCGTTCCGGGGTACGCTGTGGCCGCGCGGGGATAAACTGGCGGCCGAATAGGTAATGCCGGGTTACGGAGCTTTCCACCGTTTTCAGTCCATCGGGAGTACCGCTGTACAGGATTTCCCCGCCATGGGTACCTGCAGCCGGCCCCACATCCACAATCCAGTCGGCTTCCCGGATCACATCCGTTTCATGTTCCACTACAAATAAGGTGTTCCCGGCGGCTTTCAATCCCTTGAGGGCACGGAGGAGCGCTTCCGTGTCTGCAGGGTGCAGTCCGGCAGAGGGTTCATCCAGTACATATACTACTCCAAAGAGATTGCTCCGTACCTGCGTGGCAAGGCGGAGGCGTTGCAGCTCACCGGGAGAGAGTGTAGGCGTGCTGCGGTCGGGCGTGAGGTAACCGAGGCCCAGGTCCAGCAGTACCTGCAAGCGGGCGCAGATATCTGCGGTAATGCGTTGTGCCACGATATTGCGTTCCGGGTGGCCGGGATCTGTTTCCTGCTGCTGTGTGGCGAAAGGGCGCAGTGTGTCCGCCATTTGCTCCAGCGACTGATGCGCCATTTCTGCAATGTCCAGTCCGGCGAACTTCACCGACAGCGATTCTTTACGGAGGCGTTTCCCCTTGCAAAGCGGGCAATGGGCGCTCACCATATATTGCTGAACGCGCTTTTTCATCATGGCGCTTTGCGTATGGGAGAAGGTATGCAGCAGGTAACGGCGTGCACCGCTGAAAGTACCCATATAGCTGGGTTCTTCCTTCCGCTTCAGTGCCTGCTTTGTTTCTTCAGGCGTAAAGCCTGCGTATACCGGCGCGGTGGGTTGTTCTTCGGTGAAGAGAATCCAGTCGCGTACTTTCTTCGGGAGGTCTTTCCAGGGCTTGTCTACATCATAACCCAGGGTTACGAGGATGTCGCGGAGGTTCTGGCCGTACCATGCCTGCGGCCAGGCGGCAATAGCACGCTCCCGGATGGTGAGTGTGGGATCGGGTACCATGGAAGCTTCCGTGGCGTCGTATATCATGCCCATGCCGTGGCATTGGGGGCATGCGCCTTCCGGAGTGTTGGGTGAAAAAGCTTCTGCGTGAATGATGGGTTGGTTGCGGGGGTAATGCCCCGCACGGGAATAGAGCATACGCAGGAGGTTCCCGAGGGTGGTAACACTGGCTACTGACGACCGGGTGGTGGGTGCTCCCCTTTGTTGCTGGAGGGCTACTGCGGGCGGGAGACCGTCTATTTCATCCACATCGGGGACGGATAACTGGTGAAAGAGGCGCCTGGCGTATGGGGAAACTGATTCGAGGTAACGGCGCTGGGCTTCTGCATAGAGGGTACCGAAAGCAAGGGATGATTTCCCTGACCCCGATACGCCGGTGAAAACCACGAGCGCATCCCTCGGTATTTCGAGGTCTACATTCTTCAGATTGTGCTCTCTTGCGCCGCGGACGGTCACAAATCCGGGTTTGGGTGTATGATGGGTCATATTCGGTGAATTCCCGGCAAAAATACAAACGGGCCGGGAGAATGCCCCGGCCCGTTTATTAATATGCTGACTAATTCAATTGTGCGTTCTGTAATCGCTGTGTGGCTACGATAATCCGCATCATGCGGTATTCCGGGATTTCCAGCAGTTCGGATAACTGCTTCACGTCTTCCACGGAAACACTGCCAATGTCTGTGAACCATTCGCGCAGCTGCGATTCTGAAATATGCGTATCGCGGCTAAGCTCATGGAGCGGAACTGCCAGGTATAATTCCTGATACGTTGTGATTTTGTTTTCCCATATAAGGTTGCGGATGATGGTATACTGCTCGTGTATCATATGGTTCAGCGTTGTATTGTACTATAATTAACAAATAGTAGGCCTGAATGTTGGGGTGAATATTTAAAACTTTGAAAATTAACCGGTTAACTTTTATACAAAGGACATAGCATCAGTAGCGGCAGCTGTGAAAATTTGTCCACACTGTTGCGCTGCTATAATAAAAATAGATAAAGTTTTCAGCAATTCATAGTCTTTCAGGGATTTCAATGTTAAATTTTTCCACCGCGCCATAACCCTTTACCACATTACGTTTCATGAGTTATTCACATAAAAAAGCCCGGCAAAAGGAAGGACATTCCTCTTGCCGGGCAAATTGTGGAAGCAGTTAGAGTTCCATCCACACGAGGTGTACCTGTTTAGCCTGATGTATATCCAGCCGCAGGGTTACGAATATGTTCTGATCTTCATTGAAATCTGAAATGGGCAACAGTGCGAGGCGATGATCTTTACGGCCCTCTCCTTCCCCGAACAGGAACGTTCTGGCAGGGATCATTTCTTTCTCCAGCGGGAAGTAGAAAGCGTCACAGGCTTTGAGGCCTTTCACCTGCTGGGGGTCTTTACCTTTCTCGATACGCTTGTCGTTTTCCTCCACATCGTTGTACAATACGTATTCCTTTCCTTTGGAGCGCACGAGCGTGAATGTCTTATACTGGTCGCCATCGTTCAGCAACACGGCACGGCCTTCGCGCTGGCGGTGGTAGAAGGTTGGAGGATGGGCAGACCACATATAGTGATCCTTGGGCAGGTACCAGCTGTTCACCAGTTTACTGCCGGCATCATAATGCATCAGGCCGAGGTGTTCTACAATGGTGTACGTCCGGCTGTAGGTAGTACTGGCCCCGGTATTTCCTGTACCGCCGAAACTGGAAGGCGTGGAAGAATGTGTTACCTGTCTGATCTCCTCTAGGGCAACGGTATAGCTGCCATCTTTGTACACGAACATATTTACCGGCGTACCTGTAAACTTCTCCCTGCGTCCAAAAACCTCAGAAGCTTTCTTCTGGATGGCCATGGGAGAAATCTCATCATGCTTTTTGGTGTCTAATTTCAGCGGGTCCATATGAAAGAGCCAGAGCTCTCCCTGACCGTTGCTGTTCTTATAAGGCGCAAAAGCCAGCAGCATGATCTTATTGTTAGCAGCATTGTACCTGAGCATGCCTTTCTTCAGATCCTGATCGTGGGTAAACTTCAGTTCCGTCAGCTTTACGTCGGTATCTCCGGCTTTCAGTTCGGCCATGATTACCGTATTCTCCTTACCGCCGCTGGCACGGGTATTACGTGCATAACCGAGGCAATACACCGTAGAGCCTACGAAAGCCATATCCATATAATTGATGTATTTGTACTTTTCCTCAGGCGATTTGTAAAAAGCACGTGCAATTTCTTTGTTATCGCCATCGTACATCACCAGCTCCACGCGCTTACTGCGGTCGCTTTCGAAGGAATTGAACATGGCTACGGCATACTGGTCGCTGTTAGGATCTTTCTGGGCATAGAAGTCGGGAGGAGCCACACCACCGAAGGCCATGGCATACCCCTGTCCCATATTGAGCTTCTTCAGCTGGCCGATGGTTTCCTCATTGATGATATTGCCTTTCAGTCCGTCGATCACCAGGCGGTGGAGTACGGGTACCTTTTCCTGTACTTCATTGACCAGGATCACCACATTTCCTTTCGCTTCAAACATCGCCTCTACCTGACCGGCTTTTACCCTTCCGAATTTGGGACGTATGTTTTTGGCGATTTTTTGCTTGTGCTTTTCATCATAGATTTTAATATCGATTCCTTTCTTCAGATCGATCACCGCCAGTACGGTATAACCGTTTTTCATCTGGATGATGCGGGCGAAACCATCTTCGGGCTCCTGGAAAGATTTACCTGCTGCTATTTCTTTGAATTGGGCTAAAGCTGCCATTTGAACCAGTAATAACAAACTGGTAATGAAACTTCTCATATTGGTAAGGGATTATTTGAATATACATTTCGGGTAACGGCCCGCAAAGATAATCAGGCAATTCCAAATTCAGGGTAACTTTTATGTGAGGGCCACGGTATTTCGCTGATTTACAGGTTGGCACCACGAGCTCTCGGGGTCAGGACTTCTACTTTCTATATATACCATCTGAACCAATTCAATTCCAGTCTGTTATATTTTCCGGCACACCATTCGTACTCACCATTTCAAACCAATTTTCTTATGAGTCATAAAAATGAAAGCGCTCCGGACTATTCTGTAGACCCACATCTGACGCCTGAAGTCAAGCAGTTCCTTGGGGCACTTAACGCCCCGGGAGGCACGCCTGTAGAAAGTCTCCCCATCCCGGATGCCCGTAATGTACTCGTAACAGCACAAAAGTCTGTGAAGGTAGATCTGTCGGGTATTACCGTGACTGAGAAAACCATTACGGCAGACGGGCACTCCATCCTCCTGTACATTGTGAAACCGGAAGGAGCAGCTCCCGTTATTCCCGGATTCATGTTCATTCATGGCGGAGGCTGGGTACTGGGCGATTTCCCCACCCACCAACGCCTTGTCCGCGACCTCGTGGTACATTCCGGAGCGGCGGCCATCTTCGTAGAATATAGCCGTTCACCTGAGGCCCCATACCCTCAGGCCATCAACGAGATCTATGCAGCTACCAAATGGGTAGCCGAAAACGGGCAGGAAATAGGGGTAAATGGCAGCAATCTGGCAATTGTGGGTAATAGCGCAGGCGGCAACATGAGCGCCGTTACGGCCCTCCAGTGTAAGGAAAAAGGCGGTCCTGCCCTGAAATGCCAGATACTCATGTGGCCGGTTACGAATGCAGACTTTGAAGCTAAATCCTGGCGCAAATTTGGGGAACAGCGTTTCCTCACCGCTTCCCTCATGAAATGGATGTGGGGCCAGTATACCGGCAACCCGGCGCAGCAGCAGGAAGTACATGCTTCTCCCCTGCAGGCCAGTACAGCACAACTGAAAGGACTCCCGCCCACCCTCATCCAGGTAGCTGAGAATGACATTCTCCGCTCGGAAGGAGAAGCCTATGGCCGGAAGCTCTCCGAAGCCGGTGTAACCGTTACCACCATCCGCTACATCGGGGTGATCCACGACTGGGGCATGCTGAACGGGCTGGCCCATATCCCGGAAACCAGATCCCTTGTGCTGCATGCCGCAGCGGAGCTTAAATACTACCTCGGATTATAATTATGACCCGGAATAAAAAAAGCGGTTGCCCTTTTCTAGGCAACCGCTTATTCTTTCTATTTACTTCTCCGGCTTACCGGATAAGCATAATATTTCGCCGTTTAACCGGACCGTTAATAATCATGAGGTGATACATACCATCCGGAACCGAGGCCGGAATGTCAATCGTCACTTCACTTGAGTTCGGTTCTACTTCTTTCGTCAGCACTACATCTCCGTTCATACTGATCAGCTGCATTTTCATTTTCTCATAGATCACACCGCCAAATTTCACAACCAGTCGGCCGTTTGTCGGGTTCGGGTATACATTATCGATCGTATAAGACTGCAGTGTTTCGTAAGACAGTATGTTGGAAGCCAGGTTCCTGTTACCTGCAACATCCGAATAACGGTTTACAGGGATGAAGATACGCATCGCAGGCCCTGCAAATTTCGGAGCTACCGTTATCGCATACTGCGTAGCTGATATCTGCTGGAAGGCAGTGATTTCTGCATTCTCCAGTTGGAATACCGTACGATTAAAATCAGGAGAAGGCTCGTTTAACTTAACAGTTACTGTAAACGGACCAAATGCGTAAGGGTTATTACGCCCTGTCAGCACTGCTACCGGCATATCATTGTCAAGTGTCATGGTAAGTACTCCGGAAGCCGTATTGGTGTTGCCGGCATCGTCTGTTACGGCGCTTTCCTTCACGGATATCTGAATAAACCCACCAGTAGGACGAATTACAGTGGTATAGGTAATGTTGTCAGTAGTGGTGATCACACCCGCAGTAGCATTCTGAAGCTGCAGACCTCCGTTAGTGAGGCCATTCACCTTCTCTGTAAAGCGGATCTGAACTGTAAAGGCACCGTTCACCGGAGATACTGCCGTAGTGGTTACTGCTACACCAGGACGGGTACCGTCATACTGCCTGCTGAGGGTATTGGATGCAGTATTGGCCTTACCTCCCTGGTCTACCGCAGCACCCGCGCGTACAACAAGCGTTACTTCCCCATCTCCTGCCGGAACGATACTGGCCGTAAAGGTGCGGTCAGTAACAGCAGTCAGGTTCAACACCGCCCCGTTCGTTACTTCCACATCACCTGCCGTGAAGCCGGTTACTGGTTTGGAGAAAGTAAACGTTACATTGAATGCATGATTCAGAACTGCTGCGGAAGCAGATGTAATCGTTACTGATGGTGCACCGGCACTGTGGAATACAGTAGCATCCGCGCTGGCGGTATTTCCATTGCCTGCTGCATCTGTTGCTGCGTTTGCCGGGATCTTCACAGTTACATTTCCTTCTGCCAGTGCTGTAATGGTAAATGTATAAGTATTAGCACCTGTAGATTGCAGGTTCGATACCACTCCATTGGTGATATTGATATCTCCTGCTGCTAATCCGGTAACTGCCTCTGTAAATGTGGCGGTTACAGTATAATTGCTGCCGGATGCCGGAGTAATCTGCAATGCTGCAGCTGGCCTTGTTACATCGTATACTCTGTTAAGTACATTAGATGCGGTATTACCGTTACCGCCGGTACCCTGTGCTGCATTGGCCGGGATGCTCACGCTGAAGGCTCCTTCAGCAACAGGTGTTACCGTGGCTTGCCAGGTGATGCCATCAGCAGATACAGGAGCGCTTATGGTGGCATTATCCAATTGTATATCGGATGCGTCGAAACCGGCTACCGCTGTGCTGAAGCGGATGGTCAGGGCAATTGGGGCATTGACAGCGTTTGTTCCGGTAGCTGTGAGTGTTACATCAGGTTTTGTACCAGTGTAACTATAATTCAGTTCCACGGCAGGGGTATTACTGTTACCGGCAGCGTCGTTGGCCACACCGGCAGGTAAGTTGATCCTCACGACGCCATCGGCGGCGGCGGTAACGGTAAAGGTATACGTCGCCGCATCTACAGCAGTAAAGCTGGAAATGGTGCCATTCGTGATATTCAAGTCTGATGCATCGAAGCCTGTTACCGCTTCCGTGAAGGTCACAGTCACGGGTACCGGTCCATTGGTTGGCGAACTTGCCGTAGTGGTGATTGCTACACCCGGACGGATATTATCAAACACAATTGCCAGTTCCCCGGCAGCTGTATTACCATTACCCGCTACATCAGTTGCCACGTTAGCAGCAACATTGATGCTCACAATACCAGAAGCCACGGGCGTTACGGTAAATGTATATGTGATATTATCGCTGGTAGCAAAGTTAGAGGCAGTGCCATTGGTGACAGACACATCCCCTGCCACAAAGCCCGTTACTGCTTCCGTGAAGGTCACAGTTACAGGGAAGGTTGCATTAACAGGTGAAGTTGTTGTAGTAGCAATTACAGCACCCGGCTTAACACCGTCATACACCAGTGCCAGTTCCCCGGCAGCTGTATTACCATTGCCCGCTACATCTGTTGCCACATTGGCTGCGACATTAATCGTCACATTGCCGGAAGTAACAGGCGTTACGGTAAAGGTATAGGTAATATTATCGCTGGTCGCGAAGTTCGAGATAGTACCATTGGTTACAGACACATCCCCTGCTGTGAAGTCCGTTACAGTTTCCGTGAAGGTCACGGTTACAGGGAAGGCTGCGTTTACAGGTGAAGTTGTTGTTGTAGTGATAACAGCACCCGGTTTAACACCGTCATACACCAGTGCCAGTTCAGTAGCAGCCGCATTACCATTACCCGCTACATCTGTTGCCACATTGGCTGCGACATTAATCGTCACATTGCCGGAAGTAACAGGCGTTACGGTGAAGGTATAGGTGATATTATCGCTGGTAGCGAAGTTCGAGATAGTACCGTTGGTTACAGACACATCCCCTGCTATAAAGCCCGTTACTGCTTTCGTGAAGGTCACAGTTACAGGGAAGGTTGCATTAACAGGTGAAGTTGTTGTAGTAGTGATAACAGCACCCGGCTTAACACCGTCATACACCAGTGCCAGTTCCCCAGCAGCTGTATTACCATTGCCCGCTACATCTGTTGCCACATTGGCTGCGACATTAATCGTCACATTACCGGAAGCAACAGGCGTTACGGTAAAGGTATAGGTAATATTATCGCTGGTCGCGAAGTTCGAGATAGTACCATTGGTTACAGACACATCCCCTGCCGTGAAGCCCGTTACTGCTTCCGTGAAGGTCACAGTTACAGGGAAGGTTGTGTTTACCGGTGAAGTTGCTGTAGTAGTGATAACAGCACCCGGTTTAACACCGTCATACACCAGCGCCAGCTCCCCGGCAGCTGTATTACCATTACCCGCTGCATCTGTTGCCACATTGGCCGAGACATTAATCGTCACATTACCGGAAGTAACAGGCGTTACGGTAAAGGTATAGGTGATATTATCGCTGGTCGCGAAGTTCGAGATAGTACCATTGGTTACAGACACATCCCCTGCTATGAAGCCTGTTACTGCTTTCGTGAAGGTCACAGTTACAGGGAAGGCTGCATTTACAGGTGAAGTAACCGTAGTGGCAATAGCAGTGCCTACCAGAGAGGCGTCGTAATTCAGCGACAGTTGATTTGCAGCTGCATTACTGTTACCTGCAGCATCATTTGCCACTCCTGCTGAAACAATGATCGTCACATTGCCGGAAGCAACAGGCGTTACGCTAAAGGTGTATATGATATTATTGCTGGTTGCGAAGCTGGAGACAGTACCATTGGTGATGGTAATATCACTCACATCAAAGCCTGTAACTGCTTCTGAGAATGTTACGGTTACAGGGAAGGCTGCATTAACCGGTGATGTTGCTGTAGTCGAAAGGACAACTACAGGATTCAATCCGTCATACGCCAGTGCCAGCTCCGTGGCCGCAGTATTACCATTACCCGCTGCATCGTTTGCCACATTAGCGGCTACATTAATCGTCACATTGCCATTAGCAATGGGCGTTACGGTGAAAGAGTACGTAATATTATCGCTGGTAGCGAAGTTGGAGATTGTACCGTTAGTGACGGATACATCTCCTGCCGTGAAGCCCGTTACTGCTTCCGTGAAGGTCACGGTTACAGGGAAGGCTGCGTTTACCGGTGAAGTTGCTGCAGTAGCAATAACAGTTCCCGGCTTCATGCCGTCATACATAATGGCCAGTTCCGCAGCAGCAGCATTACCATTACCCGCACCACCGGTCACTACATTAGCTGGCACATTGATAGTTACATTACCGGAGGCAACTGGCGTCACAGTAAAGGTGTAGGTAATATTATCGCTGGTAGCGAAGTTGGAGATTGTACCGTTGGTTACTGTTACTTCTCCTGCCATGAAGCCCGTTACGGCTTCCGTGAAGGTCACGGTTACAGGGAACGCCCCGTTTACCGGGGATGTTACCGCAGAAGTTATTGTCGTACCTACGAGCGAGTTGTCATAAACCAGCGAAAGCTGACCGGCTGCCGCATTACCATTCCCTGCAGCATCGTTTGCCACGCCAGCCGCAACATTGATAGTCACATTGCCGGAAGCAACAGGCGTTACGGTGAAGGAATAGAAGATACTATTATTGGAAACGAAGTTAGAAACTATACCGTTCGTGATGCTGATATCACTCACATCAAACCCTGCCACTGCTTCTGAGAAGGTTACCGTTACAGGGAAGGCTGCGTTTACTGGCGAGGTTGCCGTAGTAGTAATAACCACTACAGGACTCAATCCATCATATACCACTGCAAGTTCAGCAGCAGCTGTATTGCCATTACCTGAAATATCGGTCGCCACATCAGCCGCCACATTAATAGTCACATTACCGGAAGTAACAGGCGTTACGGTAAAGGTGTACGTGATATTATCGCTGGTAGCTAAATTTGAGATCGTACCATTCGTGGTGGACACATCCCCTGCCGTGAAGCCTGTTACTGCTTCAGTAAAGGTCACTGTTGCTGTGAAGGCTGCATTCACCGGAGAGGTTGCAATTGTCGAAATAACTGCTCCCGGTTTCGATGCGTCATAATCCAGTGCAAGCTCTACAGCTGCAGCACCTGCATTACCTGCAGCATCCTGAACAGCACCTGCAGGCAGATTAACAGTTACCCTGCCGTCAGCTGCGGGCGTTACCGTGAACGTCCAGGTTTGCTGATCGGTAGTGGTTAACGCTGATACAATACCGTTGCCCACCTGAATTTCAGAGATATCAAGGCCGGCAACCGGCTCTGTAAAGGTTAAGGTTACTGGGAACGGAGTACCAACAGGAGATACTGCGGTAGTGGTAAAAGTAGCAGCCGGAGCTGATATGTCATAAACCAGCGTCAGCATATTACCGGCGGTATTGCTGTTGCCCATGGCATCCGTCGCAATATTCGCAGGGAGTGATATGGTCACAGCTCCTTCTGCAGTTGGTGTTATCCTGATGATAAAGGATTGCTGATCTATATCCACAAAGCGGGAGATAGTACCATTAGTGATAATAAGATCCGATCCGTCGAAGCCGCTTACTGTTTCGGAGAAAGTCACTGTTATCGGCATTAATGAATTGACAGGCGAAGCTACATTTGAGACAAGTGTAACTGAAGGACGGGAAGCGTCGTACTCAACACTCAACTCTGCAGCCCCATTGTTTGCATTACCAGCAAGGTCTGCCGCCATACCGGCTGCCACGTTGATGGTTACAAAACCATCTGCGGCTGGTGTTATCGTAAAGTTCCAAACTCTGTTATCACTGGTTGTGAAGCCGGAAATATTGCCATTAGTAATAATCAGATCTCCCTGATCGAATCCATTCACCGTTTCAGTGAAGGTTACCGTTACCGGGACAGGTGCATTCGTGAATGCGGGAGCCGTTGTAGTTATCGTAACATCCGGCTGAATAATATCATATACTACAGCCAGCTGTGCTGCGGCGGCATTACCATTACCAGCACCATCGGCCGCTACATTGGCCGCGATATTAACCGTCACCTGTCCACTGGTGGCAGGTATAACCATGAAGTTCCAGGTGATGAGATCGCTGGTTGTCAGTCCGGTTACATTACCATTTGTTACGGTGATATCCCCTGCTGCGAAACCGGTCACGGCTTCACTGAATGTTACAGTAACGGGGATACCTCCATTAGTAGGAGATGCAGCCGTTGTTGTAATGACAACTGTAGGCTGGTTGCCGTCGTATTGGAGTGCCAGTGTATTGGAAGCAGTATTGCCATTACCGCTAAGATCCGTTCCTGCTCCTGCTGGCAGGCTGATGCTTACAGCACCGGCAGTTGGTGTTATGATAAAGGTATAGGTAGATGCATCAAGAACAGTGAACCCTGATTTGGTACCGTTTGACACATTTACATCACTCAGTATAACATCAGATACGGGTTCGGTAAATGTTGCCGTTACAGTAAATGCACCATTTACGGGAGAAGCTGCTGAAGTGGAAAGCGTTACACCAGGAGCCGTAGCATCATAGTGGAAAGTCATTGTTCCACCAGCCGTATTTCCATTGCCTGCGGCATCCGTTGCCATATTGGCCGGGAACTGCACATTTACAGCATCATCCCTAACCGGCGTAACAGTTATCGTCCATTTATTAGTGCCGGAAATTGTGAACGAAGTAACCGTTCCGTTATCAAGCACAATATCTGATGCTGTAAACCCGGAAACCGGTTCACTGAACTGAACAGTAATTTCGAAAGGCGCTTTTACATTTGAGCCGGCGGTAGTACTGGTAAGTACAGCCGGCGCTGTGGCGTCATAGTGGTAAGTAAGCGTATTTGACAAGGCATTTCCGTTCCCTGCCCCATCGAATGCTTTACCGGCAGGGAGATAAACGGATACATCTATATCATTACCAACCGGGGTTAAAGTAAATGTCCATTTATTGGGTGAAACCTGCACGAGTGTATTTACCTGGCCATTTACCACCACGAAGTCGGTAAGCGGGAAACTTGTTACCGCCTCCGTAAAGGTGGCAGTTAATGTAATGGCGGTATTAGCAATAGCCGGAGATGTAGTGCTGAGTGTAACACCCGGTACACTGCCATCATATGTTACGATAATATCTGTTGCTGCATTATTAAGATTACCAGCTTCATCGTTTGCTATGCCAGAAAGCATTCCAACCGTAACAGGCCCATCAGCAACAGGCGCTACTGTAACATCCCAGGTGATGTTATCGGTAGTGGTGAACCCGGTAATGTTGCCATTTGTCACCTGCAGATCGGTTTGCACGAAGTTAAGCACCTTTTCGGTGAAGGTTACCGTGAAAGGTATTGCCGCACTGGTGGGTGAGGTAGCAGAGGAAGTGATAACGGCATCAGGTGGTGTAATATCATACACAATAGTCAACATCGCCAGCGTGTTGGCATTGCCAGCCCTGTCGCGCCCTGCACCGGGGTGTAATGTAACAGTAATGTTACCTTCTCCGGCTGGTACCACATTAAACGTATATACAATACCATCGTTTGTATGGAAATTACCGATGGTGCCATTGGAAATTACGACATCTGCATCAGTAAAGCCATATACAGCTTCCGAGAAGGTAGCCGTCAAGGATATGGAGCTATTGGTAGGATTTGGTGTACTGGAAACCAGCTGGACTGTAGGAGGAGTTTTATCAATTTGTACACTTAAGGGCGCAGCCGCCAGGTTGTTCCTGTTCACACGATCCACCGCTACATCTGCATTCACATTTAATGTAACGGTTCCTTCACTGAGCGGTGTTACTGTGAAGGTATAAGCGATATTGTCTGTAGTTGCCCAATTAGAAATAGTACCATTCGTAATAAGCAGTTCATTCTGTACAAAGCCAGATACTCTTTCACTGAATATCACACTGCCATCGAAATCACCGTTGAAAGGTGAACTGTAATGGGTATGAATGGTTGGCGTTGGAGGGTTCAAGTCGTAAGGCACTGTGAAGTCTATAGGAGTATTACCATTACCTGTGGCATCCAGGATGGCATTAACCGGCAATGCTACATAAACATCACCGTCCTGGTCAGGTGTAACAGTGATCAGGAATGAATTAACTCCATCTGGTGCAAAGCTGGTAACAGAACCATTTATTATCAGCATGTTTGCTGCTGCAAATCCATATGGTGTTTCACCTACAGAAACCCGCACCTGGAATGGACCTGTTACTACTCCTGCTGCAAGATTTGTCATGGAAACCACCGGGCCCTTCCGGTCATATGCTACAGTAATATTGCCGGCAATGTTACCATTACCAGCCAGATCGGTAAGTATATTCTGAGGCAATGCAACCGACATATCCCCTTGTGTGTCAGGTGTGCCGTTAATGGTGAATGTATAATTCCGCGAATCTTCCACCACCCAGTCTGATACCGTACAATTGGTCAATGCAAGATCAGTTTCAGTAAATCCAGTTACTTCCTCCATGAACATTACCCTTACATACACTGGCTGATTGATTCCTCCGGAAGATGAGGTATAGAATATCGGCGATGGAGCAGTCGGGTCATATTTGACTCTCACCTCATTAATACCAGTATTTAAGTTGCCCGCAAGATCAGTTACATAACCAGCCGGCAAAACTACAACGGCATCGCCCGGTGCTGATGGCAATAGATCGAAAGTCCACGTGATGTTATCAGTAGTTGTCAGGTTATGAATGGTGCCAGATGCGGCGGTATTGAATACAGCAGGATTTAGGCCCGACATCTTCTCAGAGAAAGTCAGCGTTACAGGAATCGGAGATACATTGGTATTGGCAGGCGCCGAAGTCGTCATTGTTGCGGTCGGCGGTGTAACATCAAAGTTTAAGTCGATCTTGTTTGAGGCAGTGTTCCAGTTACCGGCAGCATCTTTGAAGCTGTTTTCGGCCAACTGAACAGAGCATGCTCCCTCACTGCCGGGCACCAGTGTAAACTGGTATATGGTACTGGAAACCTGCGAAAACCCGCTTATCGTGGCGTTAACAGGCACGAAGTGAGAAGCCAGTAAGGTTAGATTTAGTTCTGATACATCTACCGTGATATTCACATTGCCATTAACATTAGGCCCTGCGGGAATAGCAGACAGTGTAGCAGTAGGACGGGTGTTGTCATAAACCACGGTATAATTACCCAATCCAACACTACCATTACCCGCAGCGTCTCTGGCAATATCATTATAGAGGCCCCAGGTTACTGCTCCATTAGCAATGGGGGTAATAGTTACCGAATAATGCTGCTGATCAGTAGTAGTGATAACAGTATTACCATTAAATACCAGCATCCCCACTTCACTCAGGCCGCTTACCTTTTCTGAAAAGATAAGGTCGAACTGTATCGGAACATTGGCAGGTGAAGCAGTCAGTCCTGACATTATAACTGTAGGACGTTGGGTGTCGTAGTAGAACGTCCGGTTACCGGAACCAATATTCTGATTTCCTGCATTATCCTGCGCTACGTTATCGGGTAATGAAATGGTATATACGCCGTCCAATGTTGGTGTCAGTGTTATCTGATAACGGTTTGAACCTAAATTCACCAGATTGCTGACTGTTGTGTTTAATATGTTGAAATCACTTACGCTTAACCCTAACAGCGGTTCAGTACTAACCAGCACAACATCAAATGCTGCATTCTTACTGCTGCCATCCACCAGAGACTCCCAGTTAATTCTCGGGCGCGAAGTGTCAGTAACGTTAATGGTAAAAGCCTTTTCGAAGTACAGGCCATCAGAGTCGGTAGTACGTACACGAATGGCGTAGCTGGCTTTAGTATATCTGTTTAAGATCGTATTTGTTATGAGGCTGTTGCCGGCAATTGCAAATGAATTGTTGTCGGCAGAACCGGTACCTGCTACGAGAGAATAGGTGAATGTTTCACCAGCATCATCATCCGTAGAACTGAGTGCGCCAACCGTGGCACCGATATGCTCAACCTCATTGATGGTAGTATTGGAAATGGTGATATTGGATGGGGCTTCGTTTACATCGAGTACAGTCACGGTTACCGTATGGGAATTACTCCAGTTGGCACCGTCGTATACCCGAACCAGTGCGGTAACTACAGGCTGTACAGCGAATCTGAAGCCATCAGGGTCTTTCACGGTAATTTCCCCTGTGGCGGTATTAATCGCCAGGGGAAATATCCCATGCCCGCCAAGATCTATTTGACCGGATATTTCCCAGGTCAAAGTTCTTGACGCATCCGGTGATTCTGTGGCTACAGGCTGACCTACAAACGTACCGGCGGCAGACTTTTCATTAACGGAGAAATTGAGGGTATTAGTTATGACCGGTGCACAATTGTCGAAGTAATGATTATCAACCATCGTAAAGTTGGCGGCTGATGTGAGTACATTCCCGAAATTATCAGAGATAACACCACTACGGGTGAGTGTAGAGAATTGTATTCCATCGATTCTTCCGCAAGGCACACCGGCAGGAATAGTCAGCTCATACGTCAGTACAGAAGATCCTGGCTGCCCTGTATAATGCAGCGTAAGCACAGTAGCTCCTGTCACAATATCCAGTTCAGGTACACCACTGGTAACGGACACCTGTTTGTTGAATGTGACATTTACCTTCAGTACGTCTCCGGGTTTATAGTAATCACCCAAAATCTGGTGGCCCAGTACCTGCGGTGCATTACCATCTACATTAATGTTATATAAAGTTCCGGGGAAGGCTAGTGAGAATACGTTGCCTGCCCTGTCTTTCAGGTGACTGGTGCCATCCCGGGAACGAATCTGACGGATAATAAATATACCATCCAGATCCTCATCTCCCGCAGCAACGGTATAGGAAGCACGGAGAGAAAGTTTGTCTGCGCTGAGTGTTAATGGCAAATATTCTGTACGGGAGCCGATCCCTACTTCCAGTGCCAGATTGGAGCCAAATGCCACCATTTCTTCGTTATACCCGATTTCAAAAGAAATCACATCACCCAACTTGTAATTACCGGAAGTACTTGTAAATGAAGTAGCTAACGGCGCAGTATTATCGATGACAATACCGCTGATAGCAGGAATTGGAATTACTGTTCCGTTAAAGGCATTACCATAGAAATCAGTAAGGGTACCGGGAGCAAAAGCACTTATCAGTACTCCCACAGGCTCATTCATGCCAGGTTGAACTCCTAACTTGAATTTCAATTCTTTCGTACCATCGCCGTTCCAATAATTTAAAATATGTGGTGTGCCTCCAATATTCACATGAAGTTTTGGATAGGCGGAACCAACTAATACAATTTCACTAAACTTAACCGTATAAACCAATACGGCACCGGATCTGTAGAACCCTGCATCAGGTTGCACTATTTCAGTGATTACAGGTGCTTTAGAGTCAATAATCAATCCTGAAGTGATCCGGATAGAATCTCCTAAATCAAGTACGGCAGGATTTCCGAGCCCGTCAGTTATTATTAAACCAGCACCCTGTATCGCATCAGAAAGCTCGATACCATCATGATCTTCCACATCCGCAGGAACGGTCCATTTGAAACGCAACTTTTTGCCATTCGCAAATGCATAATCGAATTGTCTGGCTACTCCTCCTACCATCCCCTGGATGTATGGAACCGGGGGTGAAGTAACAAATACATTTTCATTGAATGAGATATCCAACTGCACCTCCTGCCCTCCGGTAACATACGGAGTAATTACAGCAGTACCTGAATAACGGGGTGCTTTTGAATCTACAATAGCATTGGAATTGATAACTGATCCTCCAGCCGAAAGGCCGGTTGCATTGTTTCCGGCCGCATCTTTGATAGTGGCACCCGCCATGGATAAGGACTTATACGCCTCTACTACTCCTTCCACATCCGCGGGTACTGCATACTTAAAGGTGAGCGTACTTGTTCCGTTGCCACTAAAATAATTAGCCCTGCCTACTTCAGAGCCTATGATTAATATGATACTGGGATTACCGGTAACAAAAACATTCTCGCTGAATGTACGGGTAATCAGTATTTCACTATTCAATATATAATTCCCATCAGTAATAACAGGATCCCCCGTTACTACAGGCGCTACGGGGTCACTATTTATAATATTGGTTACGACTGGAGCAGGCACGGTGGTAAAGTCTGCATGATTGCCAGATATATCTGTCATATCTCCATGATCTGCAACAATGCCGTTGAAGGTCCACCCCGACTGGAACATATTGGTGAAGGATTCCCCGGGCTTTAACACATAGCGGAAAATAATCTTATTCCCATCCTGGAAGCCCCCAAATTCAAATTCATAAGACTGGCCGCCGTATGTATAGAACATAGAGCAGCTATTGGGATAGCCGTCTATCGGTTCACTCAGCGTGGCGATGAATTCTATACTTAACCCGGGCCTGAGATTTCCTGCCGGGGGTTGCGCTATGGAAGTAACCTTTGGGCGGGTAAGGTCTGCCGTAAATGAAAAGTCATCACTGAAAGTGCTAACGTTACCGGCTTTATCAGTTTGCGTAGCCTTGAAAATATGATTACCGGCAGTAACCGTGAAGGGGTAAAGGAAGCTCCAGGCCCCGCTCCCGTCCGCAATAGACTGTCCTACAAACGTACCGTCGTATTGTATATTTACGATGGCACCGGGTTCCGATTCTCCTGAAACACCTACGGAAGTTGAAGAAGTGATCCGATCGCTATTTGAAAAACCGTTATCATTGATCAGGCCGGTAATGACAGGTTTGCCGGGAACTGTCTGATCTATTTCCCAGGTAAATGCGGTACCTGTAGCCTGTTTATTTCCACCTGATTCTGCAAAAACCAGTAAAGTATGTGTACCCGGCATCAAACCAGAAAGTGACAAAGTGTTACCGGTAGCACTTTGTAGCACACCGTCCAGTTCGTAAGAAAATGTACTGCCCGGAATATCACTATTTACTGTAAAAGCAGCGTTGGTATTATTGGTAGTTGCAGGAGGCGTACTCACAAATGCTGCGGTGGGGGTTTGCACCACTGCTAAATTCAGTGTCTGCGGAACTGACGCATTGCCCACACCATCCAAAGCCGAGATAGTCATAACATATGAACCCGGCCCCGGAGCTGTATAGGTAAACGGACTGGTAGCTGGAACTGCCGGACCACCATCCACGGAATAAGTTACACTGGCGGTTTCCGACAGCGAATAACTGATACTGAAATCCGGACCGATGGATACGGCAGGTGAGGGAGAAGTTATCGATACAACCGGCTTTACCCGGTCGATAGTTATTGCAGGGCTGCCAGCTTTGGTAGTGGAAGTATAAGGAACAGACGTGTTATTTCCGGTAAATTCCAGTTGAATGGAACCTTCGTCTCCTGTAGTTTGCACCGTCACGTTCCAACCGTTACCTATACTATGTGCCGTTGTGAAATTACCTGAAATATTGCCTGTGGTTACCAGGTTCAGCATAGCAGGCAGCTGCGGAAGGGAAACCGGTCTGAGAAACGCCATATTATACGTAACGTACTCTTCTTTGGTGGGTGAGGAAGTAACCCTCGTAATAACAGGAGGATCGAGCGGGATATTGATAATCCGCTCCGCCGAATAAAATGTTCCTATACTGTTTTTAACATAAGAAACTAATCTGTACGAAGCTCCTTTTGCCATTAATATGGAACTGGATACGAAACCGCCGGTAATATTGGTTCCTTCGATGGCTTTAAAAGTGTTTTGTGTTATAGGTTGTGGCAATGGCTGATCCGTCCAGTAAAACCCGGCTTCCGTGATGCCGGGGCCCGTATTCGATATGATTGTGCCGGTAAACTGATAAATTTGCAGCTGCGGATTCACTACTGCCGAATTAAACGATAACTGCGGCTCGGGGGCTACATCTACCGTGAGCTGATCGAACATCAGTCCGAAAGTGCCGCTCAGGCTTTCTACTTCCACCTGGGTAACAACCTTCCAGGCTGCCGCAGACGCGAAATAGGTTTGTGAAGTACTCCCCCCTACCCCTACAGAAACTGCTTCAGAAGCTACGAGTACACCGTTACGATACCCTCTGAACATCACCATTTTGGGATTTATGGGAGCCACCACACCTATCATAACCGAGGTAAACGTGAAATTCTTCCCGTCTGCCCTGGAAAAGATAACCTTGTCACCGGCGGTTTCGGTATACCAGAAACCCAATGCACGGCTAAAGCTAAAGCCCCCGTTATGCTGCTGGGTAAGTATGCCTTTGCCATTCGGCTGGTCGCGATAACTGAAGGCCGATGCGAAATCGAATGCCACACCGTTATTGCTGGTTGCCTGTAATGAACTGCCCGTAAAAATGGAATATCCATGGACAATATCCTCTATGGTCCCTGTAAACGGACTGTTGAATGTGAGGAGGTCCTGGGATCTGGCGGTTATACTGACAAACTGTAATAATAAGAGCCAAAGAAAGGTAAGGGAGCGTAAAAATCTAAGCATGCAAATTGGATTCCGATGGTGGAAATCGAACAACAGGCGCCTGACGGCAATAAGGAATGCTGGGGCGATAGCTGCACGTTACTGTCTCAAACCCTTAAATACCAACGCGGGATGCACTCATAGGTACAGGTGATTCCAGGGATATAGCATTAAAAGGGATATATTATGTGCAAATATATTATGTGCAATTCGTATTTCATAACGGTAAAGCCTAAACAGTGGTTTTTCACCTTAGTTTACCTGAAAACCACCCCATATGATAAATTACTGATTACCTGCAACCTGTTATCAACTCTTCCATCAGTGCAGCTGCGGAACGATTGTGAAGGCCGCCTGCATTCTGGCCTGCCCAGATGGCGGAATAGGCAGAATTTCCCGTTTCCAGTGCCGCTTTGCAGACAGGAGCCATTAATTGTGATTGCAGAGGGAAGGGAGCCAGTTCGTTTTCCCGGCCGGCAAACTGCCCTCCCAGCTCTGTACATACCGCTCTCGCCAGGCGCCCTGTATATACGCGGGTAAGCTCCGTATACCGGGCTTCGGGGGAAAACAACCTTTCCCGGTAAGTTGCAGAAGCGCCGGATTCCTCACAGGCCAGGAAGGCCGTACCAATCTGGGCGGCCGAAGCACCCAGCCTTAATACTGCCTCCACCCCTGCTGCGTCAGCTATACCGCCTGCGGCTACAATTGGTTTGCTGATATGGCGGTGTAATTGCTGCACCAGGGAGAATACCCCATTCAGGGAATCTTCAGCCTTAGCCAGAAAACTCGGACGATGGCCACCCGCTTCAAAACCTGCCGCCGCAATCACATCTACCCCTGCATCCTCCAGCGCCAATGCCTCATCCAGCGTAGTGGCAGCACCGGCAGTTATAATCCCCTGCCGGCGACACTCCTTCAGAATAGCCTCGTCAGGGATGCCGAACACGAAGCTGAACACTGCGGGCTTCACCGCCAGCATGGCCTCTGCCTGCTTTGCGAACTTACTTTGTATAGAGATGGAAGGAGATGGCATATCTACCCCTAGCACTTCAAAAACAGGCTTTAAACCTTCTTTAACGCGATCCAATTCAGCTATTGTATAGTTAGCAAGTGCGGGGTCCACGTCAGATACCCAGAGGTTCAGGTTCCAGGGCTTTGTAGTAAGTTTCCGGATATCTGACCCCAGCTCCCGGATCTCCTCCGGTTGCAGCGTATAGGCACCATATCCGCCCAGTCCGCCCGCTTCTGATACCGCAGCTACCAGTGCCGGCGTGGAAAGCCCTGCGCCCATGGGGCCCTGAAAAATGGGATACCTTATCCCCAGCATATCCGTGATCTTATTGGATTGTGTCATTGTATTCCGTTTATACCGCCAAGTTAGCCCACTTTCCCCGCCCGGAATGTGACGGCAATCACGTTTTACCCTGCGGAGTTTTATACCGGCGGAATGGTTATTTTTGTACAAATACTACCCCATGAAAGATGTTTTCTCAGAACAGTCCGGGGATTATGCGAAGTTCCGCCCCCATTACCCCGATGAGCTTTTTGATTTCCTGCTTTCCATTGCTCCCGACAGGGAAAACGCCTGGGATTGCGGCACCGGGAACGGACAGGTGGCAGAAAAACTTTCCGGATACTTCCGGGAGGTGGAAGCTACTGACATCAGCCAGCCTCAGCTCGATCAGGCACGCCCACAGCCTAACATCCGCTATTCCCTCCAGCCTGCTGAGAAAACCGTATTCGCAGACCGCTCCTTCGACCTCATTACCGTAGCCCAGGCCATACACTGGTTCGATTTCGATGCCTTCTACCGCGAAGTGAACCGCACCCTCCGCCCCGGAGGTATCCTTGCTGTAATCGGTTACGGACTCCTGCACATTACGCCGGAACTCGATACCGTGATCCGGAAGCTGTATGTAGACATCCTCGGCCAGTACTGGGACCGTGAGCGGAAGTATATCGATGAAAACTATCTCACCATCCCCTTCCCCTACCCGCCATTCCCCACACCCTACTTTGCACATTCCGTTACCTGGAGCTGGGGGCACCTTACCGGGTACCTCTCCACCTGGTCTGCCGTACAGCACTATATGAAAGCACATCAGCACGACCCCATCGCTATTATTGCGGATGAACTCAAAGATGCATGGGGAGAACCTGCAGAAAGAGAAATCCATTTCCCTGTTTTGCTCCGCATCGGAAAGATTTGATTCCAGTGCAACCTATCCGGCAGGTGAATATTGGCGTGCAACGGAAAGTACTGAAAGATAAAGGCACAATACGCATCGGCGTAAGCGATCTCTTCAAATCTTTCCGCTGGGCCAGCACCCGCGACTTTGCAGGTATTTTTGCTGGCTAATAGTTTCGGGCGAAAGGCAAACCGGTCTTGAAACAGAATCAAAACGTGTAAAATAAAAGAAGGACGCCATTACGGCGTCCTTCTTCATTTATCAGGGTTTCCATTTTTTCCATGAATGCAGTGCCGGTACATTTTGCGGCGGCTTCGCTCCTTCCGGTATCACATGAACAGTAAAGGCGCCTTTGAAACCCGCGGGCACAATGGCTTCGAAGCCTGCCAGGATGGTACCGGGGTTAGGTGCGTCATAATCATGTACAGGATCTGTACTCCAGGTGCGGAGCTTCACCGGCACCGGGGCATCGATTACCAGATGCATTGTGCGCCCGTCTTTCCGGAGTATAATAGTCCGATCGTTCTTCAATTCCACGGCAGCAGGCGTCAGCAGCCGCCATTGTATCGTATCAGGGCCGTTGCCGCCTTCCACTTCATCCCGTATCACGGCGCGGTTACCGGGTAACAATGCAATACCACGGATGGCCTTGCTCAGCTGATCCTTATACACTGCAGACATGTCGGTTACTGCGAATTGCAGGGTTTTACCGGTACCTGTGGCGATGATATCAGCGTGGCCTTCCACGAGCTGGAAGCTATTATTTACTGTGAGGGTATTATGTACGAGGTTATTGTACCGCATTACCTGCCAGCGCTGGCTGTTTTGCTGTTTGTTCCAGATGCTGAGGCCACGGGATTCCAGGGAGTTATAATCCTGCATACCCAGATCCGAAGCCCAGCGTACTCCGCCCCAGTCGAGAACGAAAGTACCCACATCCATATGCGCATGATTCACACTGGGCGAACCACCTTTGAAGCCGATGAACATAGCCGAACTATCGCTCCAGGCGGAACGCATCAGCGCAACAGGCATTTCTCCTGCTGCTGTCCAGAAGGTTTTAGCCGGAGCGGGCACATTTTGCATGTTGATGTTTTTACCCCACAGCAGCATGGCAGGCAGCAGGCGGTTGCCGGCATGCGCATCGGGGCGCTGCAGGCGTTGCTTTTCCACATACATGAGTGAGGGGTTATTGGTGCGCTGCGCAAACCAGGCCATGGCGGGTTCCAGGCTTCCTCCGCGTCCTGCATCTGCAAAATTGAACGGCAGGCCAAACGGGCCTGTCATATGCTGGAAGTAGCCTGCGGTTTGGAGGAAGCCGGGCATGGCAGGCAATCCGAAATCACTGCCGGTTAAGTTTTCCAGTGCGCTGATGAACAGCACATTAAAGCTGGTACCATATCCCCAATAGCTATACCCTTCCGGATAAGCCCCTCCGGGGCTGTAAGCTTCCATGGGCAGTACGATGCTGCGGATGCCGCGGTTTATAAGTTGAAGTCCCAGTTCAGGAGCATCTTCATATACTGCCAGTGAGCCAAAGAGCATACCGGCATTGCATACCTGGTTCCAGTTGTGGTGATCTTTCAGCCAGTTGCTGTAGCGCTTTTCGAGTGAAGGACGCATCCCTTTTTCAATGAGGGCGGCACCAATTTCTTTTCGTTGTGCCGGCGTGAGGCGGTCGTATAGCCAGTCGTACCCAATGGCCACTCCCATCGTCATTTCCGCCACATCGAGGAAATGCGAGGGGTTCCAGTCGGTAAAATCCGATACTGCCAGCATTTCACGGATAGCACGGTCGGCATACCGGTTGTCTTTCTCAGTACGCCAGGCGTATGACAGGAAGAAAACCCTCCTGAGGCATTCCCTTGAAACGCTGAGCAAACGTTTGCCTGTCATTTGCCGTTGAAGGACAGGCTCGCCCAGCAGCTTTTCGGATGTACTGATGATGGTGCGGTGAACGGCCTGGCAGGGGCCGGGGGTGCTGATATTTCGCAGTACGGCCGCTTCCTCACCCGCTTTCCAGAGGATACGGGGATGGGAAGGCATCCGGAAGCTGGAGGATAAGGTATCTGATTGTCCACGGGCAGTAAGGCCGAGGAAAAGGAAAAGCCAGGTAAGCTTCATAACAGGATGGAATTTCTTTCGGGTAAAATACAATCTTTCTCCCCGAACCACATGTTTATGTGACAGACGGCCTCCGTGCTACTACCTACATTTGTATTGCCCGTAAATATTGATACCATGCGAACACCCCAGCTTGCGCTCACCATCTTATGCGCTATATCCCTCTGTGCCTGCAGGCGCGACAGAACGCCCCCTTATGAAGACCCCAGTACCGTTCTGAAACGAATGGAATGGAAAGACGGATCACACGAATCCTGGTCTTACGACGCCAACGGTAACCTGGAACGAACCGCAGGCGCCGGACCAACCACTACGGCCGTGGAGCGGGATTACCTCTACAACGATCGCACACTGGGCCTGCTGCAGAAAACATCTATTAAAGAAGACACCTTCTTTTATAACAGTAACCACCGCATATCCCGGATAGAGGAATATGATATGGGGATGCGCGAGGAAGGCGGTAACCGGCTCGACTATACCTATGACGGAAATGGGAAAGTGAGCAGGATGGAATACAGCAGGTACAAAGGCGCCACTTCCCAGCTGCAATCTGTAAGCTTTTACACCTGGAACGATAAGGGACTGCTCATCCAGATCAAAACCACTTCGCCCGGTAACGCCCATGAGTATACGTACGATTTTACACAAAATACCCGAGGCTTTGTTTTTGATCCATGGGCATTTGTAAACCGTTACCATCTTATTGATTTTCAATATGAATTATGGAACGTACCTATTATGCAATGTATGGAAAGGCTCCCTACCCGTATTATGTGGACCCGCAGAACTAACGGGCAGGTCGCCGAACAGGCCAGCTGGGACTTTCAGTATGACGTGGATAAATTCGGCCGTTTAACCCGGCGCACTACAGGAACGGGCGACTGGGTGAAGCTGTTTTATTAACCCGAAGCGCTGGCAGTGAACAATTTACAGTAAAACAGCCATGTATGAAGATTGATTCCATGTACTATGACGCCGGCCCGGGAGCTGTACAGGCGGATGTGTGCCCCGGGAATTTGCCGGTAGCTGGATTAAGGCTGCAGTTTGAGTATGATGCAAAAGGCCGGCTGTCGCGCATGCAATATGCCACGCCCGGTAATGACGCAGGCGCTTCCAATGTTGTGGTTGAATACCAATGGGCTGGAAATCTTCCTTTCCGGATTATACGGACCGATGCCCGCATACCGGGACAGGAATTTATACTGGAATTAACTTATGGCCTGAAACCGGTCCGTTTCGATCATTGGGCTTTGCTAAGCCGATTGCAGCTAACCAATGCCAATACTGAACTCTGGAACCTCCCTCTACTTGCGTCGATAGACAGGTTGCCGCTGTCTGTCCGGTTTACCCGTAAGTACCATGAGCGGGTATGCGAAACATCTTTGTTGTTATTCCGGCAGGAAACGGATGCCTGTAACAGGTTAACGGCACTCACCATCGGGCAGTCAGACAGAATTACGTTCACGTATCCATAAATCCTCCCCGGATTATGGATGGAAATCCACAGCAGTTGGCGCGATCATGGGCCGGAAAGCCTTAATGATAACGGATAATACGTTTGGCATGGAATTACGGGAAAGGAGGAAAAAGGTATAGCATGGAAAAGTGGCATAAAAACCCGTTGCAAGGCATTCCCCAGCCCGACCTGATGCATCTGGCGGTAAAGTTCAACGTATCACTGCAGAAGGTAAAAGCAGCGGTATATACGCTCGGAAATGATCTCCGGGAAATTGAATCCTGGTTAACACAGCGCCGGCAGATCCTCCTGCCGGAAGAAAATTACAACGGATCTTCGCGCAGCCGCTCGTCGGTATAAATGATTTCAGTGCGGCCGTGGGGTTTAGGAACACCGTTCTCATCCACGCTTACAAACACAATTTTATCTACGGTAAGGATAGACTTCTGTGTGATCTTATTACGCACTTCACAAGCCAGCGTAATAGATGTACGGCCGAAGTGGGTGGCTTTAATGCCCAGCTCCACAATATCGCCCTGGCGGGCAGAGTTAATGAAATTGATTTCAGACATATACTTGGTCACACACCCGTTGGTGCCCAGTTGAATGATAGCATATATCGCCGCTTCCTCATCTATCCAGCGGAGGAGGCTTCCGCCAAACAAAGTTCCGTGGGCATTGAGGTCTTCCGGTTTCACCCATTTCCTGGTATAAAAATTCATGTACGTTCCGGTTTTGCCGCGAAATTAGACAAAAACAGGCGTATTCCCTCCCCGCTTTAAACTTCCCGTTTCGCAGTTAAGCCCAATAATTCTTCCTTTCAATACTCCCCGCAGGAGATATAATATGCATCTGTATTACTTTGCGTCATATTACGTCAGAAGTAGCACATGTATTACACTATTTATTTCCCGGATAACATACTGAGCCCTGCGCGCCATGTTGCTTTAGCAACCTGCCGTAACCTCATGTACATACAACAGATACAATAAGCAAATTGCTATATATTTTTAATGGTTATGAAGCTGAAAAATGAGGGCCCGTGTTTTTTACACGGGCTATTTCTTTACCGGTAAAGCCGGTTACCGTTTGGGCCATATTCAGTAGCAATATTGATGGTATATTACCTAAATGAAGTCAGCGGCAGGGAACATGGCGGGAAATCCGGGTCAACACCGGGTGTAATGAGAGTTAAGCGCGGATATAAGGTGGCCTTGAGGTGGACTTAAGGTGGACTTGAGGTGGACTTGATGCGTATGTGAGGTTGCTAAAATCATATTAGCGGTTTGGCGGAGGGGGTGTCTTCAACTGCTTCAAAAACAGTAAAATTAATCCTTAGAATTAACAGCCAGATGATAAGGTAGTTTAATTCCTGTTGTTAAAAATCCCGAAAATATGTCCGTTCATAACAAATGCCCCACCCTTCCTCCCACATTTATGCATTTCATCACAGATTTTATGTTTTACGTAAATTTTTATTTGTTTTGTGAAAAAAGGCTATTATCTTCGGTGTATTACATCATACAGCACAATTTCCGCGCTATGTACACATTTTTCAGAGCCGCATGGCAGAATATAAGGCAAACGGGATCGGTGATGGAGAGCTCTCCGGTGCTGACCAAACGGATGACGAACATCATCCAGTTTCAAAAACCACTGTCTATCGTGGAACTGGGGGCTGGCACCGGCGTTATGACGAAGCGCATTCTTGAGAAAATGAGTGCGGCTTCTACCCTTACTTCTTTTGAAATCAATCCGGAGTTATACAGGCAGCTTACTGCCGTGCAAGATCAGCGTGCTTCCCATCTCAATGCCGACGTGCTCCGCCTCCCTTCATATGTACCTAATGATTCTGCCGACTACATCCTCAGCGGCATCCCGCTCGCCAATCTCGACGCGGGTACTAAAACGCAGTTGCTGGAAAGGTGCTACGAGGCATTGAAGCCCGGCGGTTTCTTCATCCAGTTCCAATATTCCCTTAAAGATATTTCGGCCATCCGTCAACGCTTTCCGGCCGTCAATTACGGATTCACCCTTTTTAATATTCCGCCCGCTTTCATATACTATGCCCAGAAATAACGCCACTGTTACCGGGCGCAACCTGCGCATCATCTGGGCAACCACGCTGTTGGGAAGTATCGCCATATACTTCCTGTATGCACAGCACCTGTCTGCCGGCGAAGTGTCTGCATTTGTAGGGCAATACCCGGGGTGGACCGCAGCGGTATTCTTTGCCATATGTGTTGCACGCGGCCTGGTACTTATTCCGGGCACACCATTTCTGGCAGCGGGCATCCTGCTCTTCCGGGAAGAACCCTGGTTCCTGTTCGGATTATTTATGGCATCAATAGCAGTGGTTTCATGGCTCTTATACCGCTTATCGGGCTGGCTGGGCCTCGCTGCCTGGTTCGAGCAGCGCCATCCGGAAAAGACCGCACGCATGCGGCAGCGGCTGGAAGGGCCTTACGGACAATGGTTTATTGCCCTGTGGGCTTTTGCACCTGTTGCACCTACTGACCTTGCCTGTTACGTGGCCGGCTCAGTAAAGCTCCCTGTGCGGAAGTTCCTGCCGGCACTGCTGGCCGGTGAAGCAGTGATTTGCGGTATTTACATTTTCTTATTGCAATACATCTGATCCATTTATCTGCCTATATGTATAAAACACCTCCAGCCCACCGCAACCGGATTTTCCACGCCTTCCGCTGGCTTGTGGAAGCCTGCTGGTATATAAACTTCGGGCTGATGGCCATCGGCCTGTATTTTCTTATTAAAACGATGTTTGGCGAATCTTCGGCAGACTTCAGCGCCCTGGTACGCTTAAACGCACCACTGTCTTCCATACCGGTGCCCGGGGCTACAATAGAAGCGAAAGACGCCATGGTGCATTTGCATGTACCCAATAACCTGTTTAACCAGGTTACAGCATTCCTCTTCTTCTTCCTGTTCGAAATATTGCTGATTTCGGCCCTGTACAACATCCGCCGCGTGCTCCGCTCCCTGCTGGCACAAAGCCCCTTTTCCGGGGAAACCATC
The DNA here is from genome assembly GCF_003149455.1 of Chitinophaga deserti. Lineage (GTDB taxonomy): Bacteria > Bacteroidota > Bacteroidia > Chitinophagales > Chitinophagaceae > Chitinophaga > Chitinophaga deserti. The sequence continues at coordinate 351,634 of NZ_QFFK01000007.1, read as the reverse complement.
TACCGGCTGAGGCTCACGGCGCTGTTTATCGGGCTGTTCGCACCATATAACCTGCTGCTGAGTGTTACACAATGCGCAATCGTACAGGATCAGATACCGCAGGCGGGAGAAACATTCAGCGTAAACTGGAATTTGGGGATACCCTATATTATTGTTGCTGTGGTAATCTACCTGCTGGTAGATGTATTCAGATACGGCCTGCAGCTGCAACAGGAAAACGAAGCTTTTATATAATGGGCATCATTGTAAACCTGGACGTGGAAATGGCCAAGAATAAGATTTCGCTGAAAGACCTTGCAGCGCGGATCGATATTTCCGTTACCAACCTCAGCCTGCTTAAAACCGGAAAGGTGAAAGGCATCCGCTTCGAAACGCTCGAAGCCCTCTGCCGCGAACTGAAATGTAAACCGGGTGATATCCTCGACTTTCAGCCCGACGACGAATAACCGCATTGATATACATTAAAAGCAAAGGCCGCCTCAACGGGCGGCCTTTTGCATGTTTGATTGTTACAGTTATGGGAAACTTATTTGGGAAAATTATACTCAAAAGCGTAAGTACCTGAACCTACCTGCAGGTATGCATCTTTACCATCCGCAATGGTTTGCACCGCCTTGCCGGATTCGGTTACCGCAACGGATGCAGCACCGGGCAGAATGATCTTCGCAGAGGTATTAGCAGGCACGGTTACTTCCAGCTTCAGCTTACCATCTGCCAGCTTCCACTTAGAAGCAATGGTGCCGTACAGTGATTTAAATTCCGCATTTGCATGCGTGAGGCCTCCGCCGGGGCGGGGCTGAATACGGAACTGCTTGTATCCGGGTGCAGCAGGATCGGGCTGAATGCCGGTTACAGTTTTATACATCCAGTCGCCGATTGCGCCATATGCGTAGTGGTTGAAAGAGTTCATGCCAACATCCTGGAAGGTGCCATCGGGCTTAATACCATCCCAACGCTCCCAGATAGTGGTAGCTCCCATTTTAACGGGATACAGCCACGAAGGGTAGGTTTCCTGCATCAGCAGCTTATAAGCCACATCTGTATAGCCGTAGCGCGTAAGCACATGGCAGAGGTACGGCGTACCGAGGAAACCCGTGGTGAGGTGATTACCGTAAGATTCGATATTATCTACCAGGCGCTTAGCGGCTGCTGCACGCTGCTCTTCCGGAAGAATATCAAAATTCAGGGCCAGTACATAAGCAGTTTGCGTGCTGGATACCATACGGCCGCTGGGTGTTACATATTCACGAAGGAAGGCGTTCTTAATTCTTTTGATGAGTGCTTCGTATTTCTCTACATCGGCAGTTTTCCCGAGAACCTTCGCAGCATTGATCACATTCTGGGTAGAGTGGATATAGAATGCCTGTGCAATGAGGTATTTATCAGTGATGGCAGAGCGGCCGTCGTTATCATGCGGTGCGGAATAGAACAGCCAGTCACCGAAGTGAGGACCGTGGTTCCAAAGCTCGTTGCGGCTGATCTTAGTGATATAATCCACCCAGTTGGTCATGCTCTGGTATTGCACTTCCAGCATACGGCGGTCGCCATAATTCTGGTAGAACTGCCAGGGGATGATGGTCACCACATCTCCCCAACCGGCAGAGCCTGCCCAGGGAATTACCTTAACATCTGGGATCACTACGGGGATGTCTCCATTGGGGCGCTGATCCGCAGCCACATCTTTCATCCATTTGGTGAAGAAGCCGGTAACGTTCATGTTGTAAGCCGCAGTGTTGAAGAACACCTGCGCGTCGCCCGTCCAGCCGAGGCGTTCATCGCGCTGCGGACAGTCGGTAGGTACATCCACAAAGTTGCCTTTCTGGCCCCATTGAATATTACGCTGCAACTGGTTGATCAGCGGGTGCGAGCAGGTGAAGCTGCCGGTTTCGCCCATATCGGAGTACACTGCTATGGCAGTAAAAAGGCTGGTATCCATTGCCTGGCGCATCCCCTTTACCCGGATGTACCGGAAACCCTGGAAAGTAAACCTGGGGGCAAGGGTTTCAGTAGCGCCACCTTTGAGAATAAACTTGTTTTCCTGTTTTGCCGCACGCAGGTTGGCAGTATAGAAATTACCCTCTTTATCCAGTACCTCAGCATGATGAATGGTGATGGTATCGCCGGCATTGCCTTTTACATGCAGCTCTACCCAGCCTACCATATTCTGTCCGAAATCCACCACCGTTTCGCCCTGAGGCGTAGTGATGAATTTAATGGGCTTCAGTCTTTCGTGCTTCTTAACACCCGGTCCTTCCTGCGCCACGAGATTATCTTTCGTGAGCGGCAGTACGGAAGCGGATTGCCAGCCGGCATCACTGAAGCCTGGAGCAGCCCATCCGGCAATTTCCATGCGGGCATCAAGTGTTTCGCCGTTATAGATATCGGAGTAGCGCACGGGGCCGGCATCTGTGGTTTTCCAGGAACCATCGGTAGCAATGGTTTCGCGGGAGCCGTCGCGGTAAGTGATTTCCATCTGGAGCAGGAGCGCAGCCGTTTTACCGTAGGTATTGCGCTGGTTGAGGAACACGAGGTTACCACGGTACCATCCGTCGCCCAGCGTGGCACCTACCACGTTTTCTCCGTTTCGGAGCATGGATGTGATGTCGTACACCTGGTACTGCAGGCGTTTGTCGTAAGCGGTCCATCCCGGTGTGAGGTAATCATCTCCTACCCTTTTTCCGTTGATGTGTGCTTCATACAATCCGCGTGCAGTAACGAACAGCCGGGCCTGCTGTATGGGTTTGGCCACCTGGAAAGGCTTACGGAACAATGGACTGGGGCCGGGTTTGCCTGTAGTATCATTACTACGGCCAATCCATTCGGCGGTCCAGTCGCGCGGCTGTAGCAGCCCCATTTCCCAGGATGCTACGCTGCTCCAGGGGGATGCTTTACCATTGCGGTCATACACCCGTACCTGCCAGAACACGCGCTCGCGCGATTGCAGGGCGTTGCCTCCATAGGGAATGTGAAGCGATTCACCGGAGCTTACCTTACCGCTTTGCCAGCCAATTTCTTTCCCTTTGGCTAGCGCAGCGGCATTGGCTCCGGTGCGTAGTTCGTAGGCAGATTGCATGAAATCGCGGCCGGCGGAACGCGTCTGCCAGCTGAGGCGCGGTTGCGCCGCTGCAATGCCCATGGGAGATTCGCGGTACTCTGTTGTCAGCTTTTCGGGCAGAAAGGATTGCGCATGCACGGCAGCGGGAAGGGCTGCAGCGGCAATGGTCGCAGTTGTCAAAACGTGGAATAGATAGGATCTTATATGCATGTCTTTATCAGTTTTCAGGCGGTGATGCCCAAAATATACATTTCCGCCAGAACCACTATCCTGCACCTACCTGCCCGTTGACTATTTTTCATTAATTTACAGGACAAGGGCATCATCAAAACAATATCACATGAAAACAATCATAGCAGCCATATGCTTATTACTGGCCGTTCCGGCCATCTCCAAAGCACAGGCCGACGCCATCAACGGTGTGTGGCTCAACGAAGAGAAAGATGCAAAAATTCAGATCTACCGGAATGGTAATCAATATTTCGGGAAGCTGATCTGGATGGTGAAGGCCATGGAAGATGATGGCAAAACACCCCGGAAAGATGCGAAGAATACCAATGCCGCTCTCCGCACCCGTCCGCTTCAGGGCCTCGTGATCCTTTCCGGCTTTGAATATGATACAGACGATGCCGAGTGGGAAGACGGGAAGATTTATGATCCCAAAAGCGGCAAAACCTACAGCAGTAAAATGAAACTCAAAGGCAATACGCTGGACATCCGTGGATATGTCGGCGTATCTATGTTCGGGCGCACCACCACCTGGACGCGTTCCGAATAAAATAAAAAGGGCTGAACGCATCCGTTCAGCCCTGCAGGCTCCTGCGGTATTGCATATAAATCCGTCCAATATTTGCAATACCATTTATCGATCCCATCGCTACTTGCCTGCTTTAACCGTATCTAACAATTAAAACGTATACGCATTATAAGTTAGTCATGTCCTTCCTGCTTTACGAGCTTATTATATACCCCGAACAACAGGAAAGGCGCCGCCCACTGGCCCACAAACAGTCCCGCATGCTTCTTTCCCATACACGTCAGCGCCAGGGATACGGTCATAGCCCCTATTGCGGCCCATAAGTATGTATCCGACGGTAACTTTGCAGTTTGATCTTCAATCATTTCCGCCACTTTGCCTTCCTTGTGGCTGTTGGTAAGATTTGCCATAACAATAAGTTTTAATCGCTGTTTTTATCAGTACTGAATTCGTTATTCTCTTCGTCCTCCGAACCTATTTCTTCCGCATCATCATCATCTTCACTGCCCGGTACATCTAAGGATTCGTCTTCATTGAGCGGGTCGCCATCTTCGTCGGTACTATCCGGACGGGCTTCATGCAGGCGCAGCTCTTCTTCATCATCCGGATCAACATTGGCAGCATCATCAAGCAATTTCCGCTCTCCATTACTCACATTATCTTCTCCTTCCGGATCATCTTCATTCAGATCATCCAGCAGGCCCTCTCCTTCTTCGTCGGCCGATGAAGCTGTAGTATCTGCCAGTTCTCCTGCAGGCTGTTCCACATGAATGTGTTCCTGACCGGGGATGTCTTTCACTTCGGGGAGATCGATGCTGGTTTCTTCAGGTGCCAGCTTATCCAGATCTTTTGGATTATCCTGTAAATCGCGTTCGTTTTTCATAACTGATGTTTAGATAAGTGGTGAAAGAACCATGCCATGCAGTAACAGCCGGAGAGGCGCCCTTATACCGTGGCGCTACCGCCACACTTCCTGCCAAACCGTAGCTGAACGGAGCCGCCTGTACATTCCACAACTCAACGGCTCCATCCTGCAACTCATGGATAAATTGAAGGCCTGCCCGCCTGCAGGGGCGAGTTTTGTCCTTAAATCAACGGATTATGAAACTGACCGTCCTCATCATCATGATACAACTGCTGTCTGCCCCGCTGCTCCACGCGGCTGATTTCCGGCTGGTGAAGCAATCCAGCGACATCTTCCTGTACGAGCGCTGGATCGGCGGCGGAGACGAAGCCGTACGTGAGCTGAAAGCCGTATTCCTCGTACGGGCAGATGCTCCTGCCATTATCCGCCTCCTGAGGGATCCGCAACGCGGCCCGCGCTGGAACCCTTCCGCCCGGGAATACAAAGTAATGCCTGCTCCGGACCCTGATCACTGGTATAACTACATCCGCTACGCTATACCCTGGCCTTTCGAAGATCAGGACTGCTGCCTCTCCTTCCACATACATTCCCCCCTGGAAGTACAATTCGAAAGCGCACAGCATCCGGATTATCCGCCGGGAGAAGGCCGCACACGGCTTACCGGTGTTAAAGGCCGCTGGATCATGGAGCCACGGCATTCCGGGATGGTACAGGTGCAGTACTTCATTACTACTCATCGCAACCGGAAACTTCCCCGCTGGGCTTCGGACCCTATCGTGCATAACAACCTCGTGAAAACGATGACTCAATTCAAACAACTCGCAGAACAATGACCTACACTTTAATTACCGGCGCCAGTGCCGGACTGGGAAAGGCTTTTGCCATACAGTGCGCGCGGATGGGCATGAACCTCGTGCTCATCGCGCTGCCAGGCAGCCAGGCTTCTTCCCTTGCGCAGCATATCATGGAAGAGTATCCGGTAGACGTCCGTGCTTTTGAGCTGGACCTCACCGATACCGCCCAGATGCAATATCACCTGCCGGAGATCCTTTCCGCTTTCCCCGTCAGTTTCCTCATCAACAATGCCGGTATCGGTGGTACGGCAGCACTGGCAGATACGCCTTTGGAAAACATCGACCGTATTATTCAGCTGAACGTAAGGGGTACTGCATTGCTTACACGCCTGATGATCCCGCACCTGCTACAACACGAGCGCAGTTACATCCTCAACATTTCCAGTATGGCATCTTTCACGCCCATAGCTTACAAAACAGTGTACCCCGCCTCCAAGGCATTCATCACCTCCTTTTCACTGGGCATACGGGAGGAGTATGCTGGCACAGGACTCTCTGTAAGCGTGGCATGCCCCGGCCCTATCCTCACCAATTCCGGAACGGCAAGGCGCATTATTGGCCAGGGGCTTAAAGCGCGTATGGGATTACTCCCTACCCATGAAATTGCCCGGATAGCCTTGCGGTTAACGCTGGCAGGACAGCCCGTGATCATACCCGGCCTTGCCAACAGGATCAGTCATTTCCTCATGCAACTCATGCCCGGGAGCATGCGGCTGCGGCTCATTTCCCGGGAAGTGAAAAAAGAAATGCAGTTCAGCGTATGAGTAAAGTACTGATCACCGGAGCTACCGGACTACTAGGTGCCAACCTCACCCGCGAACTCTACCGGCTGGGCCACGACATACGGCTGCTCGTGCGTCCCACCGCCAACCTCCGCCTCCTCGATGACATACCTGCCGAGATCTTCCACGGCGATGTGCAGCACGAAGCCGCCGTGAACCTCGCCGTAAGCGGCTGCGAATACGTAGTACATGCCGCCAGCATTACCGACCAGTGGGGCATTACTTTCGACGATTACGAACGTGTAAATTATACCGGCACCGTACTGATCGCCGATGCCTGCAGGCGGCATAATGTGAGAAAGCTCATATACGTCAGCACTGCCAACACTCTTGGCCCGGGTTCTAAAACTGAGCCGGGGAACGAGCTGGCAGGTTTCTCCCTCTTTGGTGCAGGCTCCGGATATATCAACAGCAAATACCTGGCGCAGCAATATGTTCTGGAACAGGTAGAGAAACACGGATTGCCTGCCGTAGTGGTAAACCCCACTTTCATTATTGGTCCGCATGATGCGCGCCCCAGCAGCGGCAAACTTTTGCTGCATGGGATTAATTCGCGGTGGGTATGGTGCCCGCCCGGTGGAAAGAACTTTGTGCATGTGGGAGATGTTTGCCGTGGTATTGCCCTTGCCATGGAGAAAGGGAAACCCGGCAACTGCTACCTGCTGGCCGGTGAAAACCTCAGCTACCGGGAATTCTTCCGCATCGTCAGCCGCACCGTAAGCAGGAAACGTATGTTGCTCACCATCCCGGGATGGATATTAAAAGCAGGCGGACTGGCAGGCTCTCTTGCCGGCAAACTCACCGGGCGCAGGCCGAAGCTCAATTACACTACCGCCTGGCTACTGTGCCTCGAAAACTATTATACCGGCCGCAAATCCGAGCGGGAACTGGGTATGCGCTATGTATCCACTGAAACTGCCGTTATTGACGCCTGCGCCTGGTTGAAGGAAAATGACTATTTTTAATTGTACCGCAGCCCATGGAGATTACTTCTTTCGACAAATACTTTTCCAGCAAATACTTCCGATACCTCGTACGGATCGTGATCCTGTACCTCATCAGCACCATCTTCAAATCGTTCGACCAGTCGTTCATTGCCGAACTTACTTTATTCAACCTGCGGGGGCACATGTTCAGCATCTGTTATGTGCTGTATGGCCTTCTTGCATGGGAAGGTGCTATTAAAGTGGCTGCATGGGCAGAGCCGCGGTATACGCATCAGAAGTTCATTAAACCCGCTGTAAGCCTCCTGCTTTATGGATTAGTGGCTGCCTATTTTTTCGGGATGACCTATGCCGCGTTCGACATCCTTTTCTTCGACCGATACGAAGCCTGGGAAAGCGTGCGTCATTTCAGCTGGGATCTTATCTTCGGTACCTACATCTTTTACCTGCTGCTGCTCACCGTTAACGGCATTATGTTCTATTACAAGGCATGGAAAGAAAACCAGCTGCAGACAGAACGCCTTATGCGGGAGAACATACAGGCCAAATACGATGCCCTGCGTAACCAGATAGATCCGCATTTCTTTTTCAACTCTCTCAGTGTACTCACCAACCTGGTATATAAAAGCCCCGACCTGGCAGCGGATTACATCACCCAGCTGGCGAAAACCTACCGCTACATCCTCGATAAGAAATTCGAGAACCTGGTACCCATCCGTACCGAACTGGACTTCCTGGAATCTTATCTCTTCCTGATACGCATCAGGCATCAGAGCAGTATACAGTTTCATGCGCAAATAGACGAGAACATTCAGCAAAAAGGATTGATCCCCCCAGCCACATTACAGTTGCTGGTAGAAAACGCGATCAAGCACAACCGCTTCTCCGCAAATGATCCATTACTGATAGAAGTTAAAAGCGAAAACGGATCGCTTGTTATCACCAATCAGCTAAGGCCGCGGTTGCAGCAGGAAACTCCTTCAGGCATTGGGCTGGAGAATATTCATAAACGTTACGAGCTGTCTATAGGAAGAGGAATTGAAGTGATACCCTCTCCGGATACATTCACCGTTAAAATACCGGTTATCCTCTCATGAAAGTAACCATATTCGAAGACGAGATCCATAATGCAGAAAGGCTCTCGCAGTTACTACGTCAATGCCGCCCCGATATCGAGATTTCCGGGGTGATATCTTCCGTGTCGGAAGGCCTGCAGTGGATGAAAGAAGAACACCCGGCCGATCTGATGTTTATGGACATCCAGCTGTCTGATGGTAACTGCTTTGAGCTGTTCAACCATGCACAGGTGAATACGCCTATCATATTCACCACGGCCTACGACGGGTTTGCGCTGCAGGCTTTTAAGGTGAACAGCATCGATTACCTCATGAAACCCATCGACCAGAAGGAACTGCGGCAGGCCCTCGACAAATTTGAACAATTCAGGCCGGCACAGCCCTACCGGCTCGATATAGCAGGCATTGCAGAAGAGTTCCTCCGGCGGGATCATGCCCGGTTCATCGGGCGGCTCAATAACCAGCTGATTTATGTGAAAGCAAAAGATATAGCGTGGCTGCAATTCACCAAAGGCGTAACCTGGGCCACTACATTCGAAGGGCAGCGCCTGCCATTGGATTACTCACTCGACCAGATGGAGAAGCTGCTGGACAGGCACCAGTTTTTCCGGATAAACCGGCAGTTTATAGTACAGATAGACGGTATCCGGAAGATCATGACCTATTACAACAGCCGCTTTATCCTGCAACTGGAACCTGTGGCGGGAGAAGATGTCATTATCAGCCGCGAGCGGGTAAATGATTTCAAGAGCTGGCTGGAAGGGCGCCTGCCTTCGGGGAGCTAGTGCTTCTTTTCCTGGACTTTATCAGGGAAGGGCAGGTACATAGGCAATGCTGCAGAGCCGTACCAGCGGTAGCATTCTGCTTCGAGAAGCCCTCCGGCAATGGCGGGGTCAGTTTTCAGGAGTTGCTGCGCTTCATCAATCTCTTTTACGTTCAGGATGAATATCCCGCGCCAGTTACGGTCGTTTTTACCCAGTGGCCCTGCAACGGTCAGTTTTCCTGCCTTTGCAAGCCGGCCCATATTCTCCATATGCCCGCGGAACAGCGCCGATACGGTGTCTTTGTTATCTGATGGACGGGGACCGGTTTTGAGGATCACCAATACATACATTTTCATGCCATAGGGGTCGGCCCCGAGGGAATCTGCCAGGTGCTTGTCATAGGCCGGGCTGCCCTGCTGTGCCCGGAGGGTGGTGGATGTAACTAACAGAGCAACAGTGAGGTAGAGGTACTTCATAAACCTGATTTCCACAAAAGTAGGGAATCCCCCACTACTAGGATTTATTAAAAAATATCATTAGTATTGTCCGGAGGCCATATTCCCGGCAAGGTGACTTAATGATGGACGAAGCGTTTTTCAGGGCAACATATGAACGGTATTGGTCCAGGTTATACAGTGTATGCTACTTTACCATAGGATCGCGCGAGGCCGCGGAAGACGCGGTGACGGAGGTATTTATGTCCCTGTGGAATAACCGCGACCGGCAGGTGATCGAGAATATGGACCATTACCTCGTGCGCGCAGCCAAGAATCTCTCCCTTAAATATCTCATCCGCCAACGTAAAATGGATCAGGCGCTCCTGCGGATGGTGGATACCCTCCAGGATCATCACCGCCATTCCGACCCGGAACGCCCCCTCGAAGTGAAGGAAATAACGGCTATGGCCCGTAAAACCCTCGACTCCCTTCCGGAAAAGACCCGCAGCATCTTCCTCATGAACCGGGAAGAAGGACTTACCTACCAGCAAATAGCAGAACGTACCGGATTATCCGTCAAATCAGTGGAATACCATGTTTCCAGAGCGCTCCGTGCCCTTAGCCAGTCGCTCCTCGTCATCCTCCTCGAGTGCTCCCGCCACACTTCCGGCACCATTTAAAAAAATATTTTAAGAATTGTTTAGGGTATAGTGCTTCAAAAGGAACTTATACTATGGGACCATTCCCTGCATTAGCATGAACATATCTAAGACGCTCATCGACAAATTCGCCCGTGGTGAATGTACCGACGCCGAACTGGCCGACGTGGCCCTATGGCTGCAGGACGGTGAAACCGGCGATATTCCGCTTATCCCGGGCAACCGTGATGCTATCTGGCTCAAGATAGAAGCACGCAGAAAGCCAGTACGCCGCCTTCCCCTCCGCTGGGTTGCCGCCGCTGCCGCCGTTTTACTGGCCGGCGCGGCAGTATATGGCCTGCGCCTGCTGAATGCTCCCCGGGAGCTGACGGTTCAGGTAGCCGAAGGCAAAACCACCCGCCTCGTATTGCCGGACAGTTCCGTCGTATTCCTCAAAGGCCCATCCATATTTCGTTATCCCAGCCGGTTTGGTTCGGGAGCACGTATCGTGCACCTGACAGGGAACGGCGCCTTCGAAGTTCGCGGTAACGCAGGAAGCCCCTTTACTGTGGTCAGCGGCTCCGTGAAAACCACCGCCCTTGGCACATCCTTCGAAGTACATGCTCCGGCAGGCAGTAATGATGTGAATGTATGGCTGCGGTATGGGAAAGTTGTGGTTTCCCGGGACCGCGACAGTCTTTACCTGAAACCGGGTGAAGCTATTGGCTATACCGGAGCCAAACGGACCCTCCGCCGGGCAGCACCGGAAACTTACCGCAGTGGCGTATTATACTTCAACCGGGCTGGCCTGGAAGAAGTGATCACCAAACTTGAGAATTATTACAACATCCATATCGTTGCAGACTCCGCATTAACCAGCCGGGAGTGGCAGGTGACAGGGGAATTCGTCCGGGAAGAACCGGAATTCGTTATCCGAAACATCGCCTTTATAGCCGATGTGAAATACAGGATAAAAGGCGACTCCCTCTGGCTCCTACCACAAACGAACCAACAGGAACCATGATATAAAATCCATCCTGTGCATTTTACCATTTAACACATTCATCCTGCGAACCGTAACCCGCGGGCGGCACCGGTGTGCCGCAGGGAATCGTATTGCCCGTATCAAAGTATACAAACCAAAATCCATGTAGAAAAATGCAACATGCTCCACGATGTTTCGCAACGAACACAGCCCGCGGCCTTCTGCTGGCGCTGTTTATGATTTCCATGTTACCGGTGGCGGCCCAGGCGCGTTCAGGCGCTAAAGAGCTCGACACCAGAAAAATTTATCTCAACCTGCCTTACGACAAACTGCCGCTCGACCGCGTGTTCGCAGAAATAGAAAAGCAGGCTAACATCCGGTTCCTCTATGATGCCGCAGCCTGCAACGCCGGACAAACCGTACAGCTGCAAGTCAGGAACCAATCACTTCACAATTTCCTCATCTACCTGAAGGATGCCACCGGCCTCGAGTTCAAACAATCAGACCGCTACTTCTCCGTGCGCCCTTCCAAAATGCCTGCCCCTAAATCCGTAGCTCCGGAAGGCAGCATCATTTCTGCTAACAGCCCTCCCCGCGACAATACCATCAGCGGTAAGGTGACAGACGGTTCCGGCACTCCTCTCATCGGTGTAAGCGTTCAGCTGAAAGGAACCAGCACCGGCGTGGTTACCGATGCAGAAGGTAAATATTCCATCAGCGCGCCCGCTAATGCTATACTCATTTTCTCCTATGTAGGATATGAAAAGCAGGAAATAACACTGGAAGGTGAAACCTCCGTGAATGTACTCATGCAGAACACCGCCGGCGGACTGGACGAAGTGGTAGTAGTAGGTTACACCAAACAGAAAAAGATTTCCATCGTGGGATCTCTGGTAACGGTAACGGGCGACGAACTGAAACAAAGCCCTGCCTCCAACCTGTCTAACGCACTGGCAGGAAGGCTTCCCGGCCTCATTGCCATGCAGAACAGCGGTTCCCCCGGCGCCGATCACTCCCGCATCCTCATACGCGGCTATTCCACCTCCGGAGATAACAGTCCGCTGATCCTCATCGATGGTGTGGAACGTACCATGAACAATATCGATGTGCAGGAGATAGAATCCATCACTGTACTGAAAGATGCATCCGCCACCGCGCAATATGGTATACGCGGTGCAAACGGTGTAGTGGTGGTAACTACCCGCCGCGGAAAGGCCGGTCCTCCCAAAGTAGACTTCAGCGCCAACTATGCCGTTAATAAGGCCACACAGCTGCCTAAATTCCTCGACTCCTACAACCACGCAACTTTATATAACGAAGCCCTCGCCAACGACGGCAGATCACCACAATATTCCGAAGAAGCATTACAGAAATACAAAGACGGATCAGACCCTATACGCTTCCCTAATACCGACTGGGTAAATCTCCTCTTCCGCGAAACCTCTCCCACTCAACGTTACAACCTGAGCATCAATGGCGGTAACGATAAGGTGAAGTACTTTGTATCCGCCGCATACCTGAACCAGGAAGGTATTCTCCGTAAGTACGATAATCCGGATTATGATACCCGCGATGTATTCCGCCGCTGGAACTTCCGTTCCAATATCGACATTGCGCTGTCCAAAGACTTTAACATAGCCGTGGACCTGGCCGGTGTAATTACCAGCAAACACGCACCCACTGCAGGCGTGGAAGGTGATATGCTCCGCCAGGTATATTGGTACCAACCCACTTACCTCGCACTCCTGCCTGATGGCAAGATCGCACAACCAGGCGCACACACCCAGAACCCCATTGGTGACCTCAGCCGTACGGGGTTCACAGAAACTTTCGACGGCACCGCACAGGGTACGGTACGTGCTCTCCGCAAGCTTAATTTCATTACCGAAGGCCTGAGCGCCGGCCTCAACTATTCCTTCGACCGCGCATTCAACTACCGGATGAACCGTACACAGGGTTACGGTATGTATGTTTGGGATCATGCCACTAATATGTCGCGCTTACAGCTGGGTAACGACTCCAACCTTGAACCGATTACCGAAGCATCCAGCTCACCCAACTACGCACTCAACTTCGAAGGCTTCCTGAACTACCAGAAGCAATTCGGTAAGCATAACGTAACCGGGATGGTACTGTATAACCAACGGAAAAGGGTTATTCAGGGCTCCCAGTACGGAAAGCCTTTTTTCGTACAGGGCGTTATGAGCCGCTTCAGCTACAACTATAACAACAAGTACTTTGTGGATGTAAACGGCCGGTACGACGGGTCGGAGAACTTCCCCAAAGGGTCACGCTTCGGCTTCTTCCCCTCTATGGCAGCCGGCTGGATACTCACCAGCGAGCCTTTCATGAAGGATGTATCTTTCATTAACTACCTCAAGCTCCGCGGCTCTTACGGCGTGGTGGGTAACGACCAGATCGGCGGCAGGCGCTTCCTCTGGCAGAGCATCTACCAGGCAGGAACGGGCTATAGCTTCGGGCAGAACGGCGAAGTATGGTACAACGGTTTGAGTGAAGGCTCCGCAGGCACCCGCAATGTTACCTGGGAGAAACATAAAATCCTCAACGGTGGCCTCGAAGCCCGCTTCTTCCACGATAAACTGGCCATCAACCTCGATGTATTCTCCAAGAACGTAACCGACATCCTCATTACACCGGGTACCATTGTAGGCACTTACGGCGGCCCGCTCCCTGCCATCAACATGGGCGAAACCAAAAGCCATGGCTTTGAACTGGAGCTGATCCATACCAACGAAGTGAACAAGAACTGGGGCTATCATGTGAAGGGCAACATCAACTTTACCAAAAGCACCGTGGTGTATGCAGATGAACCTCCCCGTCGCTACGACTGGCTGATGCGTACCGGTCACCCCATCAACCAGTACTTCGGTTATAAATCGCTCGGCTTCTTCCAGAACCAGGATGAGATCAACAAAAGCGCTACCCAGTTTGGTACGCTGATCCCGGGTGATATCAAATATGCTGACCTCAATGGCGACGGTGTTATAGACCCGAACGATCAGACATCTATTGCCGGCACCGACATCCCCACGCATACCCTTGGCGCATCTTTCGGTGTACATTACAAAGCGTTTGATTTCAGTGTATTGTTCCAGGGTGCATTTGGTGCTTACACCCGCCTCGAAGGCTTTGCCGCTTACGAATTCTTCAGCAACGGGAAAGTAACCGAGAAGCACCTGGGCCGCTGGACACCTGCAACGGCAGCAACTGCCACTTATCCTGCACTGCATGCCACGCTCAATACGAACAACACCGTAGGTTCCGACTTCTGGCTGAAACGTACGGATTACGTGCGCCTGAAGAACTTCGAGATCGGGTACAGCCTGCCTAAATACCTGGTGCAACGCCTGCGCCTGCAGGGCATCCGGTTTTACGTGAACGGGCAAAACCTGTGGACGAACATGAAAGACATGAAAGACTTCCAGTTCGACCCCGAGGCCCCATCCGGCAATGGCACCTTTTACCCACAGCAGAAGATTTACAACTTCGGCGCTACCGTTAGTTTCTAATTCCTGATCCTGAAAGATTAAATCATGAAGAAAATCTCCACATACCTCCTGCTCCTCGCCACCCTCGCCGGCGGAGCGTCCTGCAAGAAAGTGCTGGACCAGGCCCCGCAGCTGGATTATGATGAAACGAAAGTCTTCGGCGACATTGATCTCACTAATCAATTCCTCACCGACGTTTACGCATATACTTTTACCAAGCCCGGTAACTTTATGGATATCGGCAACTCCACTACCGGAGCCGGTACCGAAGAACTGGACAATTCATTTGGCGGTACGCCGGTTGAAAAGTACCAGAACGGCTCCTGGAGCCCCAATGATAATCCGGACGATATCTGGGCCTACACTTACCGCACTATCCGCAAGTGTAACCTCCTGCTCCAGAACCTCGACAAAGTGCCTAACAAGCACGCAGGCCAGGTAACACAGTCCGACCTTACGCCACGCCGTATGAAGGGAGAAGTATTCTTCCTCCGTGCCTGGAACTACTGGGAGCTGCTGAAACGTTATGGAGGTGTACCCATCGTAACACAACCGCTGGACGCAGATTCGGAAGTACTCCGGAATGCCCGCCGCTCTTCTGTAGATGAACTCGTGCAGTTCATTCTCAAAGATCTGGACAGCTGTAGTGCCAATGCAGAAATTCCCCTGGTATGGTTTGGACCCGATCCCAATAATCCCGGAAAGGAATTGAACCGCGGTAACATCGGGCGGGCCACCAAAACGCTTGTAAAGGCCCTCAAATCCCGCATGCTGCTGTATTATGCAAGCCCGCTTCATAATCCTGACAGCGCTGCCGCCAAATGGAGAAACGCTGCAGAAATCTCCAAATCCATCCTCGACGATGGTAAATACACTTTGGCACCAATTTACCAGAACGTGTTCCTGTTCACTGACAATAACGAAGTGCTGCTGTCCAGCAACCGGGCAGCGTTCAGCGAAGCCATTGCAGACCCTGCAGGCATGGGCTGGGGCGGTACCAATCCTACCCAGAACATGGTGGACAAATACAACATGAAAAACGGAAAGGAAATCACGGATGCCACCAGCGGCTACAACCCGCAGGATCCTTACAAAGACCGTGATCCCCGCTTCTACGCTTCTATCAACTACCACGGTGCCGTTCATAAAAATGTTACCCTCAGCATGTTGCCTAGCGGCAACCAGGACCCTGCCATTGGCGGAGACTGGTCGCGCACCAGCTACTACATGCGTAAGTTCCAGAACGCCAACAACCAGAGCGGTGTACGCAGGTTCTTCCCCATTGTCCGCCTCGCGGAGATCTATCTCAACTATGCCGAAGCACTGAATGAAGCCGATGGGCCTGTTGCAGAAGTATACAATGCCATGAACACCCTCCGCCGCCGTGCTGGCATTACGGAAGATCTGCCGGCCGGAATGGATAAGCATGAAATGCGCAGGCGTATCCGGGATGAAAGAGCCGTGGAACTCGCCTTCGAGAAGCAACGCTTCTGGGATGCCCGCCGCTGGAAAAAAGGACCTGAAATACTCGGCACCGATATTTACGGTGTACGTGTTACCCGCAACGGGGCAGGAACGCTGGTGTATACCTACATTCGTGTAGAATCCCGTGCTTTCAGTGACAAGATGTACTTATTCCCCATCCCGCAATCAGAAATCGATAAAAACCCTTCAATTCTGGATCAAAATAAAGACTGGCAAAAATGATAAAATTCCTAATGATGATGGGCCTGCTCGGGCAACCGGGCGGCCCAGGGCCTGCGGTGCAGGAAAAACCGAAATACATGTGGTTCGATGCGGAAGCTAACTTCAAACGGTTCTCCAGCAAAGACTCCATCCGTTTTTACCTCGATAAAACGAAAGCCGCAGGTTTCAACCAGGTGGTGATAGATGTACGCCCCATTTACGGTGACGTGCTCTACAAAAAAACGAAAACCATGCACCCGCTTACGCAGGTAGGGAAAGACAAGCGCAATGTGAAATGGGATTACCTCCAGGTGTTTATCGACGAAGCGCGCAAGCGTAACCTGAAAGTAAGCGTATCCACTGCCATCTTCCCCGCTGGCCACCCGCAAAGCGGAACAGGCCCCGCCTATCGCGATAAGCAATTGTCCGGCAAATCAACCCTTGAGCATACGCCCAACGGGATGAAAGACATCCGGACAGACAAGTCGAAAGTAGCCGCATTCCTCAACCCCATTATGCCGGAAGTACAGGAATACGCGCTGAACTTCATCCGGGAAATTGTAACGGGGTATGATATCGACGGATATGTACTGGATTATTGCCGCTTCGCGGATGTGGAGAACGATTTCTCCGACTACACCCGTCAGCGCTTCGAAGCACATATCGGTAAAAAAGTAGCGCACTGGCCCGAAGACATCTTTAGCTGGGAAAAGCATGATGGACAAAAAGTCCGCAAAGACGGGCCGCTGGCTAAACAATGGTTTGCTTTCCGATCTGGTGTGATCACTGATTTCATAACCCGCGCAAGGAAGGAGATCAAATCCATCCAGCCCGATGTGCAGCTGGAATACTGGGCAGCTTCCTGGTATGGTCACCTTTACAGTAATGGCCAGAACTGGGCCAGTAATACATACGATCCTTCCACTGAATACTCCTGGGCTTCCCCGGAATATAAGCAAACAGGCTTCGCCGGACAGCTGGATGTGTTTATGAACGGCACCTACCTCGAAAAGACATACGGCAAAAACGACCCGGAGTCTATCGAATTCGGGCTGGCACGGGGTAAGCGCATTATTGGAGATGCATGTAAAATGTACGGCAGTCTTTACGCTTTAAACCACTCCGATATTGAAGACCAGGTGTATGTGTGCCTTACCCAGAGTCAGGGTCTTGTGATGTTTGATGTGGTGCAGGTGATCGAGTTTAATCTTTGGGACCGTATTAAGTCCGGCATTGTACGGGCAGAGCGGGACCTGAGCAAATAGCTAGTTTTAGCGGAAACTTACATATATGGAAAAACGGGGCACTTTTGTGCCCCGTTCGTGTTTTACCAATTCAACGTTATACTATTTCGATAAAGAAAATGCCGGTAGTTTAATCACCGCCCCGCCCTGCTGCGCTGATGCATGCGCCAAAATACCAACGCAGGTGATATTCGCAGATTGCACCGCATTGGGATAGGGTTGTGTACCGGTTTTAAGGGCATCCAGGAAAGCATGCACCAGGTGTGGATGCGAACCACCATGTCCACTCCCCTGTGTGAAGGAAAGGTGCTGCTTACCCTCCGCATCATACACCCCATGCCGGGTAAAGGAACGGATCTGTTCAGGGAGTAAATGCGCATAATCAGGACACTCCGTTTCTGCAGGAATTTCTGGCTCCGGGCGCTTGGCGGTATGCACTACCAGCGGCTGCCCTTCTATCAACGGCCATTCCACCGACTGCTTTGAACCATATACCTCGAAGCTTTCGCGGTACTGGCGCGCCACATCAAAGAGGGAGCGGTAGATGTGTGCGCTCACATCACTGTTGCGGAATTTGATATGCGTGGTTTCTACTGCGTAGGGGGAATTATAGAACTGATGCATTTCCTCGCGGATGGTGCCGGAGCCGAAGCAGGAAACATATTCCGCTTCACTGCGCATCAACCCCAATACCGGTCCCACACAGTGGGTAGCGTAATACATGGGCGGCAGGCCCGGCCAGTAACCCGGCCATCCGTCCATATCCTGCTGGTGGCTTGCTTTCAGGAACTGTACCTTCCCCAATTCTCCTTTTTCGTATTTCTCTTTCATGAACAGGAACTCCCGGGCATACACCACAGTTTCCATCATCATATAGATCAGATTCTTTTCACGGGAGAGCGCTACGATCTCTTCACATTCCTCAACCGTGGTGGCCATAGGCACTGTACATGCTACGTGCTTACCGGCACGGAGGGCTTTGATCGCCTGCTGCCCGTGGTCAGGGATGGGTGTGTTGATATGCACGGCATCGATGTTGGGATCGAGGAGCATTTCATCGTAGTCTGTATACCGCCCGGCAATACCAAAAGCATCACCGATCTCGTTGAGGCGGGATGCGGTTCGCTGACAGATAGCAGTCAGTTTCGCATCCGGGTGTTTGAGGTAGATGGGAATGAACTCTGCGCCGAATCCCAGGCCGGCGATGGCAACATTGATAGTACGGTTATTCATGACTCAGTGTTTTAAAAGTTGTTGGAGGAAGGCCAGTCCTTCCCGGCCGAAAGTATCCTGGTCCGGCGCCAGCTGCTTCCAGATGCATACGGCTCCCGCTAATTCCTGCACATCTGGTGTAAAGCTTTCGATAGATAATACGCCTTTGTACGCCACATCCCGCAATGCATCACGGAGGGAATTCCAGGGCGTTTGCCCCGTTCCGGGAATACCCCGGTGGTTTTCTGATACCTGCATATGCGTGAGCCACGTTCCGGCAGTACGGATGGCTTCCCCGGGGTCTCTTTCTTCGATGGACATATGAAAACTGTCCAGCCCCACTCCTGCCGCAGGATGCGCTATATCTTCCGCCATACGCCTTGCATCGGCGGCGGTATTCACAAGATCGGATTCGAAACGGTTAAGCGGCTCAATTGCCAGGCGTACACCCTGTTGTTCCGCTATCTTACATACCTCAAGTAGTCCCCTCACCGCCAGGTCCCACTCCGCCTTCCGCTGTGCTTCCGGAAGCTGGCGGGCTTTCCCCACTGCCGAATACATCGGCCCGGCAAACACAGGCGCATTCCATTCCGAACAAAGTTCCAGGCACTGGCGCATGTAAGCAATGCTTCCTGCACGTACAGACGGATCCGTATGCGTTAAATCCCTAGAAGGACCGAAAGCTCCGCATACAACAACCTTCAACCCCGTTTCTTCCAACGCACGGCGAACTGCCATGGCATCGATCAGTTCCGGGTACTCTGCCGGTATCTCTACCGCGCCAAAGCCCATCTCACGGATCTTGTACAGCAAAGGAACGGATTGCGTGGTGAAGGGAGAAGTCCAGAGCCAGGTGCTGGCGCCCAGCGTAATATTCTGCATGATCAAGAATTTGCGTGTTACACCCGGAGCCGGCAGGAGCCTGGCTTTTTGCCGCTCCTGCCATGCCGGGAATCTGTAACGCGGAATATTAAAATGTGGATTAACGTACTACTTTCATTACCCCGTTCATGATAGACCAGTGGCCGGGGAAGGTGCAAACAAACGGATAGTCGCCCGCTTCCGCAGGTACGAGGAAACGGAGTGTCACTGTTTCCTGCGGGTTCACGAGCCGGGTAGCGAAAAGCACTTCCGGCATATCGGGCACATAATTCATCTCCGCGCCTTTTGGATCAGCCGCCAGCTTGTTAGCTGCCTGCCCAACAGTTTGTAGTGTACCCGGCCGCACGATCACGAGGTTATGCTGCATGAAATCAGGATTCTCGAGTACAACATCTACCACCGTTCCCGCTTTCACGGTAAACGAAGCCTGATCATATTTCATTTCATTCTGAATCACTTTCAGCAACACTGTCTGATCCGCTTTCCCGGCGGGAGCCTGCGTGGTCGAAGCATCCTGCTTATGGAGATAGGTGTAAACGAATGTTTCTGCGAGGCTGCGGTCACTGAACAGTTTAATCCCATCTCCGCCGAACACTTTCTCTGTTTCATATAACCACTCACCGGCAAGGGGTATTTTTTTCCCGCCTGCTTCAATGTACATATCCTCCGGCTTGCCGTAGATACCGCCGCCACCACCTGTATCTATCACTTTTACTGCAATGATGTTGCGTCCCGGTTTCAGTACACCGGCAGCTAACTTATATTTCCGTGGCTGCGCCCATAGCTTATCCGTTTTCCCTACCGGTTTCCCGTTTATAAATGTTTCGTCGGAATCATCCACCGGCCCGAGCGATAATAGGGCTGGTTTACCCGCCATATCCGCAGGAATATCTGCTGCCAGGCGGAACCAGACGATGCCGTCTATTTCCAGTCCGGCTTCTTCAAAATATTGCGGCAGCCGCATTTGCTTCCATGCTTTATCGTCAAGCGCAGGCGCTGAGCGGTTCACTTCTGCTGGAGCTGCTTCTCCAAAGCGGGGATTCGCTTCCAGAAATGCGGTAATGAAACCCTTACGGTGACGGGCTGCTGCGGTGTATACACCTTTAGCCAGCCAGGGGTCTTTCTGTACTGCCGGTTCCTGGCTAAAGCCATACAGCTTACGGCCCAGTTCATCGGAAACAGGAAGGCCGGCCAACGCTACAAACGCGGCCAGCCTTGTATTTGGGTCTGAATCGTTCAGGATATTACCGGCCAGCGCCTGCTGACCATTCCAACGGTGGCGTGCCAGTATCTGCACCGCTGCTTTACGCACTGCCGCATCTTCGTGACGCAGCGCTTTTTCAATGACATTCCTTTGGGAGGCGGAAGCGCCCAGTCCATCGATGGCCCAGAGGGCGTGTAATGCGGCAGGAGCTTTTCCTGCCGTCATTTCCGCCAGTTGTTGCATTTTAGTTGTGTCCTTCTTTTCTACCAGTAACCTTTGCGCCGTCATCCGCCAGAAGAGGTTCTCGTGGCTGAATGCATCGAGGTAGCTGCCGGCATCGCTGAGCTTCACCGCAGGTGAGGGCTTAGATGCACGGTGTACCACGCGCCATATACGGCCATGCGTTTTATCGCGCAGGGGATTCTCGTAAGCATTCCCTTTTCCGTTCTCCGCCGCATACCCTCCTCGCTCGGGTGTGGGCGTGGGGTTATGCTGCACAATGAAATTATACCAGTCAAGCACCCATACAGCCCCATCCGGCCCCGTTTTGGCATCTACCGGGCTCACCCACTCATCTGCAGAGGCAAAGAGATTCCAGCCATCTTTCTCGCGGAAACCGGCACCGTCTTTTTCTATACGTGCCACATGCACCACGTGGCCGGTAGGCTCGCATACAAATGCTGTGTTATTGTAAGAGGCTGGGTAGGAAGCGGCCGTGTAAAAAGCATGGCCCGCAGCGGCAGTGAACCCGCCGAACACATCTACCTGGCGTACGAGCCCTGTGATGGGATGCATGGCGTAATGCCCGTCTATCTTCATACTTCCGGCAACAGGGGCGCCTTCCACACCCACCAGCGCAGCATTGGGGATACCCATATAAACACTGTGGGTGTTATTGGCAGTGGAAGCAAATACATCATTGGCTGCATTGAAACCCAGCCCCCAGGTATTATTACTCGTAGGAGTCATGAACTCAAACTGAGACATATCGCGCGCAAAACGGTACACACCCTGTCCGAACTCCTGGAACCGGCCACCGGCATTGCCTTTAAAGCCGGAATAACCTACCGTTCCCCAGATCATATTGTCCATTCCGTATTGGAGGTTCGAAGGACCGGCATGCGTATCAAATGTACCCCAGCCCGAAAGAATCGTTTTCCGCACATCGGCCTTATCATCCCCATTTGTATCCTGTAAAAAGAGGAAATGCGGAGCCTGTGAAACGATGATGCCGCCATTGGCAAAAACAAGACTGGTGGGTATATTGAGGTGATCAGCGAAGATGGTGAATTTATCTGCCCGTCCATCGCCATCCGTGTCTTCACATATCTTGATCCGGTCATCGCCCTGCCCTTCCGTGCCACGCACGGTATTGGGGTAATCCACCGTTTCAATTACCCAAAGCCTTCCCTTCTCATCCCATGCCATGGCGATGGGATTGATGATATCAGGCTCTGATGCAAAAAGCTGCAGTTCACACCCGGGAGGTACCTGGATTAGCTTCGCGGAAGCTTCCGGACTAAGGGGCAGCTGATAACGCGGTGCAGGATCCCGCTTTTCGTAATTGGGTATATTGGCTTCGTCGCGGTATTCGAGGGTGGGCATGGATGCACGCCATGCTTCCCATCTCTTTTTTGCTTTATCGCCCGCTGCCCATAGGATACCGTTCTTCAGCAGCTGATGAAAGCCGGTCTGGCTCCAGGTACGTTCATCGTGACCATAGGCGGTATAAAATACCCGTCCGCTGCCATACTCCTTCACCCATGTCCAGGGTTCATTGCGGCCTTGTTCAGGGCGTTCCTGCAACACCGTACGGTCGTCGGAAAGGTGATCGTGTATATAGGTTTCATCCCAGGTTGTGAAAGGCTGAAGACCCTGCATAACGGGATGAGTGGTGTCAAGCGTAGTAACATTGAATGTACCAGTATCGTGTGTTTTGAATTGCCCGCCTGTCATCTTCACGAACTCAGCAGAATTACGGAAACAATAGCTGGCACAATGTACCGGCACAAATCCTTTCCCTCCCTTCACAAACCCCAGCAACGCGGCTTCCTGCGAGGGTGTAATAGAATCATGGTTGGCATACAACATGAGTACGTCGTAATGCCGGAGGATTTCCTCATCCAACACTGCCGGATCATCGGCATAGGTAAACTGGATACCTTCCGTTGCCAGCGCAGACGCCAGCAGCGGCATATACTTTTCAGAGTGGTGATGGGTAGAGGCATGCCCGAGGAATAGCACCTGCAAGGGGCCTTCGTGCTCCCGTCCGCATGCCGTCAGCATGGTAATAATCAGTACGAGTACAACGTGGAATCGAATTTTCATGACTGTCGTAATTGAATTCCAAATTGCAACTTAAAAAAATGAAGGCATTCCTCGATATTGTCGGATTCAGACTGTATTTTGTCATGGATTTCGGATTAACTTCTATATCAGGACAAATAACAGGTATATATGAAAGCCGTTCAAAAAGTAAGGATCTCACCCGACAGTGCATTTGCATCCCATCACCTGCATGCCCCTCACTTCGATCACAACTGGCATTTCCATGCAGAGTACCAGCTGTTTGTGGTACTGGAAGGCACCGGCACCCGCTTCATCGGCGATCATGTGGAGCCTTTCTCTCCCGGCGACCTTGTGTTTACCGGGCCTGATCTGCCGCACCTCTGGCGCAGCGACCCGGAATATTTCGAAGGTGACCGCACTAAGCAAACGGAAGGTGTGGTGATCTATTTTCATGAAGACCTCCTCGGCCAGGCGCTTCTGGGCAAAAACGAAGCCCTGCGTATCCGGCAATTACTGGCCCGCACCCGCAGGGGTATCCGGTTCACCGGCCACACCCAACAGGAAGCAGCCAGGCGCATGAAGGAATTACCCCCGCTGCGCGATTTCGACCGGGTACTGGCACTCCTTCAATTACTGCACTTCCTTTCAGAGTCGGAAGAATACCACCTGCTGGCAGGGGAAGGTTATACCAATGTCCTGAAAGCGGAAGACACCGAGCGGATGAATCACGTACATGCCTATGTGATGCAGCATTTCAGGGAAAAGATCAGCCTGGAAGCAGCAGCCGCCCTGGCTAATATGACCCCCACTTCGTTCAGTCGCTACTTCCGCACCCACGCCAACAAAACCTTCTCCGACTTCCTCAGTGAAATCCGTATCGGATATGCCTGCAAACTACTGCTGGAAAAGAAACTCGACGTGGCGCAGATCGCCTACGAAAGCGGGTTCCAGACACTTTCCAACTTCAACCGCCAGTTCAGGGAAATCACCTCTTACAGTCCCCTTGCCTACCGCCGCACCTATGCCGATGCCGGATACCCGGGAAACAGGCCGCCCCATACCGAAGACTGACAAATAAGTTTGCACCTGCTCCCCGCTTTGTAATATAACTGTAAAACGTAATTCGATCCTACGTCCTGCTGCAGCGGCCGTATGTATTTTACTATGGAGGCATCATGTCAACCGATCTATATGCTGATAAGCGGGCCCTTCCGCGTAACCCACAGAGCAGTATTCTTAGCGAGCGCATTTCATCATGTACATGAATTCCCTGGAAGTGTTTGTAGAACGATAAGCATTCATCAACCAAATAAAACAAACCCTCATGGTCTACGAAGCCCAAGGCCGTTCTATGCGAACGCGCTACCCTCTGTCCTTTTCATTAAAGGCCCTCATCCTGGCCGCCCTATTGTTTTCCGCAGTATGGCAATCAGCCTCCGCACAATCCATGGAAATGAAAGTCAATGCCTCCAATCCGAACCTGCCGGACTGGGTGAAGCTGATGTACAGCGCCAACCCTGATCCCGAGAAGGTCACGGAAGCATTTGAGCGTTATTACGAAACGCATCCCTTTGTGAAAAACGAGTACACACAGTACTACAAAAGATGGCTCCGCGAAGTGAGCCGCAACCCTTACAGCGCACCGCCCGATAAAGGGCCTAATGAGAAAGACCGCCAGCTCGGCCGCGCTTACCTCCAGCGCTCCAACGAAACAGCTCAGTTGCGCTCCCTCAGCGGTGTGGCTAACTGGACCTGCGTAGGGCCTGTCAATTTCGACAATGGCGCCTCCGGCACCAGCTATGCCTCCGGCGCAGCACACGTCTACACAGTAGAGCAATCCCTCAGCAACACCAACGTGCTGTATGCAGGCACTGCAAATGCGGGATTGTTCAAATCCACTGACAAGGGCCTCAACTGGACAGCCCTTACAGACAACATGCTCGTGAGCAGCATCGTGAGCATTGAGATCGATCAGCTGAATGCCGACATCGTTTACTTCGGCGGCGCCAGCAGGCTTTATAAAAGCACGAATGGAGGAACCAGCTTCTCTCAGGCTGGTGATGCCACCTTCAACAGCGTGAACCATTCGATCAACGACATCGTATCACGCCCGGGGTTCAACAATACCCTGTTCGTAGCTTCCAATCAGGGCCTTTACCGTTCTCTGGACGCCGGAGCTACTTTCACACAGCTTATGACCGGTATTTTCCAGGAAGTGGAATTCAAACCGGGAAGCAACACTACGGCTTATGCCATCCGGCAGACAGGTGTTAAAACTGAATTCTATAAAAGTACCGACGGTGGAGCTACCTGGACCATCAAAACCACCGGATGGCCCAACCCCACTGCTTCCGGTGAAGAACAGAAACGTACCGAAATCTCCGTGACGGCAGCCAATGCCAACATTGTATATGCCCTCGCGACAGGTGCTGCCAATGGCGGCAGCGGTCTTTACGGGATATATAAAAGCACCGATTCAGGAGAAACATGGTCTTTCTCCTGCTGCGGTAGCGGTCCCGGTGGGCCACCAAACGCCACCACGAATAAAAACCTTATGGCATGGGCAGACGATGGTTCTGACGACGGCGGTCAGTATTACTACGACCTTGCCCTCGACGTAGATCCTGCCAACGCCAACAACCTCCAGCTGGGCGCAGTAAACCGCTGGGTGAGTACCGATGGTGGCGTGAACTGGACCTGCCCCGCCAAATGGAGCCATTCCAACAAAGTGAACTATGTGCATGCAGACATTCACGATATCCGCTTTTACGGCAGTGATCTCTGGATCGCCTGCGATGGCGGTATTTTCTATAGCAACGACGGCGGCGCCAATTTCCAGATACGCATGAAAGGCATTAAGGGAACAGATTTCTGGGGCTTCGGCGTCGGCAACTGGGAAGGCAACAATGTGATGGTGGGCGGCACCTATCACAATGGCACACTGCTGAAGGATAACAATACCTATACCGATGGCTGGATCAGCACCGGTGGTGGCGATAACTACCTCGGCGCGGTTTCCTATGCCAACGACCGCATCGTGGTATTTGATTACGGCCGCAAACAACTTACCGGCAGCCGCAGCACTGCACCACTTACATTGCCCAATGGCAAGCTCCCTAACCGCTCTTACACCATCGGCCAGAGCAGCGATATTATCTGGGACGCACAGTATTACAATACTATCTGGCTGGGCGAAGGCAATGCTTTATGGAAATCAACCGATGCAGGTGCTACATACACTTCCGTATACGACTTCGGGGAAAAGGTCGGCTGCATAGCAGTAGGCTATCAGAACCCCTCCACCATGTATGCCGCTACGCTGGGAACAGTGAAGAAAGTGATGCGCAGTACCAACGGCGGCACCAGCTGGACGGACGTTACACCCACAGGCCTCTCCAGCAGCTCCGTTGCTTTTGATATCACCATCAGCGCTGCCAACCCCGATCACATCTGGGTGGCGCGTGTGAATTCAACCGTAGACGGACAGAAAGTATTTAAATCCACCGACGGCGGTACCACCTGGACCAACCTCAGCACTACCCTCCTGAACGGAGAGCAGGTAACGGAGATCCTGCACCAGCGTGGCACCAACGGCGGAGTGTATATCGGCACCAAACGGTCTGTTTACTACCGTAACAATGCCATGGCCGACTGGGTATTGTACAACACCGGTCTTCCCGCACTTACCTTCTGCACCCGCTTAGCGATCGATTATAAAGATGCCAAACTCATCAATGGCACCAACCGCAGTGTGTGGGTAAGCGACCTGTACGAAACCTCCGCACCCCAGGCGCTCATAGCAGTGGACGCAGCCACTAAAACCGTGGGAGACACAGCACGTTTCTACAACAACTCCGCCCAGCAGGTTACGAGCGCAGCCTATAGCTGGACGTTCCCCGGAGGTACACCGGCAACATCCACCGCGCGTAATCCAAAAGTGGTATACAGTGCAGCTGGAACATATAACGTATCGCTGACGGTGACGGACGATCAGGGAAATAACAGTCTTACGAAAACGAACTTCATTACCATCACCGGAGGCAACGGCCTCATCGACAGTGCCATTTACGAACTGAAGCCCGGCAACGCCCTTACGAGGAACCTGCAGGTAACAGGCGGCGGTACTGCAGACGGTACCAACGTCAACATCCTGCTGGATAACAGTGCCAACTACCAGCGCTGGAAGCTCATCAACCTCAGCGGCGGTTACTACAAACTGCTGCCCCAGCACACCACCGGTAAAGCGCTCGACGTGAACGGCGGCGGCACGGCAAATGGTACCAATGTGCATATGTGGACGGATAATAGCGGAAACGCCCAACGCTGGAAGATCGTAAGCGCAGGTGGCGGGTTCTTTAAACTGCAGGCAGCTAACGATCTTACCAAAGTAATGGAGGTGGCTAATGGCACAGATGCAGATAATACAAACGTGCAGATTTATACAGACAATAATACCGCAGCTCAGAAATGGCGCTTCGATATTATATCTGCACCCGCATGCGGCGGAGGTACCATTCCGGCAAAAAGCAACTGGACGGTTAAATACTTCTCTTCCGAAGAAGCAGTTGGCGAAGGAGCCGGCAATGGCCGTGCCATTGATGCCATTGACGGGAATACGGCTACTTACTGGCATACCGCATGGTACAGCTCCTCTCCCACGCACCCGCATGAACTGCACATCGACCTCGGCGCATGTGCTACTATCGGGCGATTTGGATACCTGCCCCGTCAGGATGCAGGCACCAATGGCACTATTGCCGGTTATGAAATATACACCAGCTCCGACGGCGTAAACTGGGGTACTGCAGCAGCCACAGGTACCTGGAGCACCAGTGGTAAAACGGAACGTGTAGTTACGTTCACTGCACGCAACGCCCGCTTCGTACGGCTGAAAACGCTTTCTTCCATCAGCAGCGGCGCATGGGCCAGTGCGGCAGAAATCAATGTTTATGCACCTGCACCTGCAGTGGCAGCTGAACCGGAGGAAACCACCGTTGCGAAAGTGAGCAACGTCCGCGTATTCCCCAATCCTGCACAGCAGTTCGTAAACATACAATTACCTGCAGGCATTAAGCTTCCGGTGCGCTTCTGGGTGCATAACATGGACGGTAAGCTGCAGCAGTTCGGTATCTTACAACAAACTGCTTACCAGCTTAACACCAGTCATCTGTCCAACGGCATGTATATCCTTACCATAGAAACACCCGGCGGCAGGGAAACTTCCCGCTTCGTGATTCAGCGTTAACCATTTTACGGGCGCACCGGCAACGGTGTGCCCGTTTATCCCCTCCCGCCTCGAAACATGTATGCGGGCAAAAAAGCAGATATACTATGCATTTATCTTTAACCAATAAAAAAGCACCCCTGCTGCTGCTGGCATGCCTTGCTCAGGCAGGACTTGCCGCTGCACAGGAGCGCCCTGCCGTAAGGGATTCTGTACACCCGTTAACGGAAGTAATAGTAACTGCCAATAAGTTTGAAGAGAAAAGCCGCTATGTTGCTCAAAAGGTGGAAGTGATACATGCACCGGAAATCAGGGCTTCATTGTCCAACAACACCGGAAGCCTGCTGGAGCAAAGCGGGAAAGTATTCGTACAAAGGAGCCAGCTGGGCGGCGGAAGCCCTGTGCTGCGGGGATTTGAAGCCAGCAGGATTTTGCTGGTGGTGGATGGCGTTCGGATGAACAACGCCATTTACCGCACAGGCCACCTGCAGAACGTGATCACGATAGACGATGATATTACCGAAATGGTAGAAATCATTTATGGCCCCGCATCCACCATTTACGGATCGGATGCACTGGGCGGCGTTATTCACTTCAGGACAAAATCGCCTCAGTTCAGCAAAACCTCCACTCATCTCTCCGCCCGCTACAGCAGCGCTTTCAGGGAATACACCGGGCATGCCGACGTGAATGTTGGCGGCAGGAAGTTCGCTTCCCTCACCTCCTTTTCCTACAGCGATATCGGCGACCTCCGCATGGGCGCACACCGCAATAGTGACGATGGCGAATGGGGTAAAAGGAAGCAATTTATCAGCCAGGTGAATGGCGTGGATTCTATCCTCACCAATCCCGACGATCGCATCCAGCGGCACAGTGCCTACCGGCAATACGACCTGCTGCAGAAGTTCCGCTGGCAGCCCCGCGAAGGCGGCGAGCACCTCCTGAATCTTCAATACTCCACCAGCAGCGATATCCCCCGGTACGACCGCCTCACCGATGTCCGCAATGGTAAACTCCGCTGGGCAGAATGGTACTACGGGCCGCAAGACAGGCTCATGGCATCCTGGCAATACAAAACCACCCGGCTCAGCGGCTTCTTCGACCAGCTGCTGGCAGGCGCCAGTTACCAGGCGGTGGAAGAAAGCAGGATGCAGCGGGCGTATCGCAATACCCAGCGCGAACATCGTGTAGAGAACATTCATGTTGCTGCCTTCCATCTCGATCTGCGCAAAAGCAAAGGCCGGCATGAACTGAATGCCGGGGGCGACGGGCAGCTCAATTTCCTGAAGTCTTCCGCATTCCGGCAAAACATTCAGCATGGCGGTAAAACCTTCGGGCTGGACACCCGTTATCCAGACGGCCGCAATTACATGCACTACTTCGGGGCTTATGCGCAGCACCTGTACAAGATTGTTCCTGGTAAACTCATCCTGAACGATGGCATCCGGGTGAACTACACCACGCTGCACAGCACCTTCGCGGATACCTCCCTGCTTCACCTGCCATTTACGGAGGCCAGTCAAAACCATGTTACGTACAGCGCCAACCTCGGCCTAATTTACCTCCCGGATGTGCAAACCAAGCTATCTGCAGGAGCATCCACAGGCTACAGGGCACCTAATATCGACGACATCGCCAAAGTATTTGAATCTGCAGGCGGCACACAACTGGTAGTACCTAACCCCGGCCTGAAGCCCGAACAAACCATCAACTTCGACCTGAGCGCCTCCAGGCAATTCGGGAAGCAGTTGTTTGTGGAGTTAAACGGGTTCTACAGCATCATGCGCAACGCTATAGTGCTGGACAGGTTCCGGTTCAATGGCAAAGATGAGATGTTGTACAACGGTGTGCTTACACCCGTTGTTGCTTCGCAGAATAAAGCAAAAGCCACTATTGCCGGCTTCCAGGCTTCGCTGCAATGGCAGGTGCTGGAAAAGCTGCGTGCCTATGGCCATGTCACTTACACCCACGGCCGCTATACCGATGGCAAAGGAGTGCGTATGCCCATGGATCACATCCCTCCCGTATTTGGGAAGGCGGGCATACAATACGGCTGGCGGCAGCTGGAAACGGAAGGCTATGTGCTTTTCAATGGCTGGAAGCGGGCTAAGAACTACAACCCAAATGGCGAAGACAATCTCGTATACGCTACGGAAAAAGGTATGCCTTCCTGGGCTACCATCAACCTTTCGGCACGCTACCCGGTTATGCCCTGGCTTAAAGTACAGGCCGGACTGGAAAACCTCCTAGACGTGCATTACCGCGTGTTCGCATCCGGCATCAGCAATCCGGGAAGAAACCTGGTACTGAAAGTACAGGCGGCTTTCTGATGCATCTGAGCAATATGTTACAAAAGAATGGCGGCTTCAAAATGGAGCCGCCATTCTTTTGATATAGGATATGGTTTAAAACAGATCAGCCAAAATGTAGCTCTACCCTGCACTGTCCCGGAATACTGAATTCCAGGCTCCCGTCTTCCAGCTTAATACCCTGCATCATCTCTTTATCCGCCTGCACCTGTCCGTCTGTCAAAGTAAACCCTTCCATGGGCATCAGGCGCAACCGGCAGAACATGTCCGGGTGCCCGCCTGCCTGGAATGCCACCCCATTCTCCAGTTGCTCCACTTTCTCAGAAATGGGATAGTCGAGGAACACGATGCAACCCCAATCTTCCAATACACTATAATGCCGGGAAACGATGGCGAAGGGAAGCCCTGCACCGTATACTTCCTGTCCCACAGTTCCGGAGGTTTCCCAGCCATCCTGCAGATCCTCCAGCGGTATCCAGGTATCGGTTTCTATCTCACCGGTTTTGGTTTTTTCCGCAATCATGCTTTTGTCGATCATGGGGGGATAATAGTAGGCACAACGGTGAACCATATACCGGATGTATTCCGACAAAAGTAGCGTGATATGAGACGGGAGGCCTGCCTCGGGAGCCATTTTGATGATATCGTGAAAGGAGGCCATCACTTCCAGTTCTTCATATACTGCAGCATACGGTGCATTATTCAGCGGATACAGTATAAAAAAGGTGGGGAATCCCTCACCATTGCCATAATTGCAATCCCACAAGCCGGTGTTCCGCATAATGCCGGCGAGGGCCGCCATGGCTGCCTGCAGGAAAACCTTTTCCTTCTTGATGATATACAGCCGCAGGAGCGCCTTTGCGGCAAATGCCGTTACATTGGCCTGGTAAAACAAATGAAAACCTTTCTGCTCCAGCGCCCTTCCCGCAGTGGCCGCTTCTTCGAGAAACCTATCCTCTCCCGAAATCTCATGCATCAGCAGCATGAGGTGGGCATAGATACCCGCTACATCATGTTCACCACCTTTACCGGGCTGCGTTTCCGCTTTAATTACTTCCAGCGTATCCAGGTGATAAAACACCGGCCACTCATACTTGAAATGATGTGCCACCTTAATGGCAAACTCCACAGAATTGAATAACAAATCCTTCAGGTGATCCTCTCCCGCCTTTACCATTCTCGCCAGGTTTACCAACGGGTGATGGAGATACCAGGAATCCATAACCCGGGGGTGCTTATGCTCCTCCGAAAGGTCCAGCCGGTCCATGGTTGAGGGCAACCAGCGGCCGGTTGCATTGATCTTTTCATCGTAGAAAAACGGAATACCATCCTTCAATGTCTGAACAATTTTCAATGGCTCGTTGCTCCAGCGTTCATAATCCATGAGAGGCAATAGCACCGCCAGTTGAACCATGAGTTCGGGAGGGGTATCATAGTCACATAAATACGCATTGAGATAGGAATGCCCGCCTGCACGGAACCAGCATCCGCAGTTCACCTGGAGGTCGCGCAGGGTATGGCTCAGAATATCGGGCCAGGGCTTATAGCTCGTTGGCGGAAGGGGTAGCTGCAGGTAAAGCCTTCCCGTCATTTCAAGGAACAGGGCTGCAAGATCGTTTTCTTTAGCTGGCAGCGATTCGTGCAGCATGAGAAAGGCATCACTGATAACGATCTCCTTCCCCGCAGGCAATGCCTTTTCCGGCGAAGGCGGCAGTCCAAAGCCCAGCTCCGGCCAGGCGCCACCTACCGTATCCGTTAGTTTGGTATGGGTGGCAATGGCGTAATCGTTGAGGGCAGTAAGGTTTTGAAAGTAAAGAAACGCACATGGGTCAGCAGATTCGATTCCGCCGAACAACCACCCGGAGCGCCCGCCTTCCTGCCTGACATGCACTTTCCCTTCCAATGCCTCCTGCTTGCCGGAAGCCTGCAGTACCATCAGGTCCCGCGGCCAGAAGGGAATACGAAAATCAGTGGATGGGGTCAGGTATGTGGTGCAACGCAACATGGGATACGACTGGTCCGGTAATGATACCATGATCCTGAAGCGGCCAGCAGATGTGGCCGCCTGCATGGAAAAAGTTCTGCCGCCGTCGTCCGTTTTCAATATCCTGAAGCCATTGCCGGGGAAATACCCGGCACGCAATGCCAGCACCGGCTGCTGCCGGAATGTAACCCTCAGCCATAGTGAGTCGTCGGACAATGTAGTTTCCAGCAACACATCACCTTTCTGTTTCCGCCAAAGGGCGCCTGCTACCTGCCGGCCATCGGAATAATACCAGGGAGAAAAACCATTCATAATTACCTGCTTTTAAAACAGCTGCAGCTTTTGCCTGCCTGGCTGGTAGAAGTATTTCCACAACTTCCAATGATTACAAACGGAATACCGGATTGATTACCAAAGCAATGTCCTGCTGCATAAAACAGTAACAGCCGGTATTTGATACCGGCTGTTACTTATTGAAGGTCTGCATGAATGATGATTACGCACCCCATGATGTGGAGGCTACAACATCAGATCAATTGCTGTTGGGGACGTACTTTCATTTCCACCACATCACAACGTTCAGGACGTGTTACAACAAAGAGCACTGCCGCCGCAATATCTTCCGCCATCAGCATCTTCTTTTCTTCCACCTTCTTCAGCTTTTCTGCAGATGACTGCTCCTGCATATCTGTATCCACGGCACCGGGCTCAATCAATGATACACGGATGCCTTTGGGATTCAGTTCCTTTCTTACAGCTTCGGCAAAACCCTGTATGCCTGATTTCGTAGCCACATACACGGAGCTTTTGCCTTCGCGGGTATCGGCACTCATGGAGCCAATGAAAATGATTTGGCCATGTTTGCCGGACTGCTCCATTCTTTTAGCCGCTTCGTGTGTGCAGGCAAGGTACCCCAGCACATTAACGGAGAGTATGTATTGCCATTTGTCGTAATCACCCTGCATGATACCCTCGTATCCCAGGGCGGCATTGTTCACAAGAATATCTATTCCACCCCGGGCATCCACTTCCGCGAAGATCTTTTCGATGCCTTCCTTTGTAGCCACATCCGCAGTAAAGCCTTCAGGGGCTTCCCCTCCTGCTACTTCCCGGATATCTTTAAGGGCTTCCTGCATAGGACCTTCTTCCCGGCCAAATATCAATACTCCGGCGCCTTCAGCGGCCAGCATCCTCGCAATTTCTCTCCCGATGCCCGTAGTGCCTCCCGTTATGAGTACCCGCTTCCCTGAAAGGGAAATCTGTTCGCCCGCCAATGTAAGCGGACTGGTTTGTTGCTCCTGCATAACCTGTTATTTTAGGTGTGATAAATCCATGCTGCTGCATCAGGCTTTACAAATTGTACTTTTTGAAGTGCGTCTTTCTGGGTGTCCTTCCACCATATTGCCCGTTTGTGGCGGGCAGTTCACCTGTTTCGATATAATGGCCGAAATTCTGCAGGTCTTCCTGCACCATATTCCTGAACAGGGGTGTAAACAGCCGTGCTACTGATTCACCTGCCGGGCCCATGGGTGCGCGGTAAGAAATCACCGCCTGGATCTCTGTTTGATCTTCTCCCGCATCACGGAATTCCACCTTTCCGGCGTTTTCCAGCAAACTGTCAGGCATTGAGTTCCATCCCAGGAAAGTGCCTTCTTCTTCCTTTACGATCTCCGCATCCCAGGATATCACCGCCGGGAATCCCGGGAAATGTGCTACCCAGTGAGAATGCGTTTCATCGCGCTGCTCCACAGATTTCAGGTGCTTCATAAACAGCGGCAGGTTTTCCAGTTTACGCCAGAAAGCGTATACTTCTGCACGGGGTTTATTGACCGTAATGGTGCTGCGGATATTAATGTTCTGCACCGGGTCGGGCAGCCGCTTTTTACCCATGGCTGAATATACCGGGCAATTACCCGATATGGCACGGTACAGCAGTAATACACCGGCGGCTCCCTTCAGGAAGTTTAGCCGCTTACCGGTTACCGCATTAAAAATCAGTGCCGCACCGGCAGCCGCCGAAGCATAGCGCTCCACGCGGCCAACGTTTACGGCGGGTTTTCCGCATGTTGATGCATTTTCATTCATATCAGATCCTTTTACTTGTGGTTGTTAATTATCCGTTTCGTTTTCTTCATCATCGGTATCATCTTCCGCCAGATCGTTTTCATCCAGTTCTTCCTCTTCTTCTTCAGAAATGTCATCATTTTCTTCTCCCGGAACCTTACGGGGAGCTGCCGCGCCACGTTCTGCTTCATCGCGGTTCACCTGCTGTGCGGTGACGTGAATTTCTTTTTCCTGCGTTTTCATAGCAATGATTTTTTAAAGTGAAAGATGTTATTACACCTCATACAAACGCCGTGCGTATTTCAACAACAGGGCAAACCAGTTGCGTTACGTGTAATGATTCCGCAAAATGAGGATATACGGGGAAACAACAACAGTGTGCGTTGCGGCTTACATGCCTCACCTCCGGAGGTATGGAGTTTGCTGCCTGTTGGAAGTACACCAATTGTTCAAATCATGGGAAAAGACAGAGATGGGAGATTCATCCCGCAAAAAGGAAAGCCTTCCGGCAACGGCCGCGAAAGCGAACTTGGGCTGCGCCCCAATTTGGAAGGCACTACGTATGAGCAGGACAGGAAAATAACTGAGAAGTATACGGAAAGCGATGAAAAAACCGCAGCCAATGTGCGGGTATTACATCCTAACCGTAATGTGCATAAAGGAGAAGAGGACCTCACTGCCCCGGAACCGCGCGCTAACGGCGAACCTACATCCGCACCGGGAAAAATTGCCGCCCAGGGTATCACCGAGCTGCCCGCCAATATAGACAGGGAACAATTTGCTGCCCTCGCCCGCCACCGGGCCAAATGGTCTATCACCATTTACCTGCCCACTCACCGCCGTGGCATGGAGGTAAACGAACAACTCGACAGTATAGCCCTCAAGCAACTCATCCGCCAGGCAGAGCTGTCGCTCATCAGCCAGGGCGCCCCGCGGGAAGAACTCCGGCCTTTGATGGAATGCGCCCGTATCATGGTGCACGACGATGCGTTCTGGCGCAACCAGCGTGAAGGGCTCGCCATCTTTCTTGCCCCCGGCAATTGCCAGTTCATCCGCCTGCCCTTCACCGTAAAAGAAGAATGCTATATCAATCATTCGTTTTATGTAAGCCCGCTCCTTCCGCTCCTTACCACTCAGGAAAAATTCTTCCTCCTTGCCCTCAGCAAGCACAAAGCCACACTATATGAGGCCGATGCATGGGGCATGCAGGAAGTGGAAGTGCCCGGTATGCCGCGGGGCGTGGAGGATGTCGTACACTTTGAAGAGAAAGACGACCAGAAGCTTTTCCGCACCAGCAGCTCAGGCGCTGGCCAGGGGGCCAATTATCATGGCATTGGAGCCGGCAAGCCCGATAACAAAGCCAATATCTCCATGTATCTCGATGAGGTGGATGAAACCCTCTGGAAAGAAATACTCAACACCAGCAACCAGCCTCTCCTGCTGGCTGGCGTGGAATACATCCTCCCCCTCTTCAGGCAGCGCACCAAGTACCGGTATATGTCTGAACAGGCACTCACCGGAAATATGGAGCATACGCCGGTTCAGGAGCTTTATAGCAATGCCCGCCAGGTAATGGAGCCTTATTTCCTTGAAAAACGCGATAAGGCCATTGAGCGGTTCAGCAATAACCTCGGTAACAACCTTAGCTCCCGGGAACCGGCTGACATTATTCCTGCCTGCTATTACGCCCGCACGGAAGTGCTGCTCGTCAGCGAAGGGGCACGCCTCTGGGGTACCTTCAGCGAGCAGGACAATATCCTCCGGTTACATGATAGTGAGGCAGACGGAGGCGAATGCATGGTTAATGCAGCCGTTACGCAGGCATTACTCCATGGCGCGGAAGTACATTACGTGCCACCGGATAACATGCCCGGAAACGGGCCGCTGGCTGCTTTAATGCGCTACTAAATAAAAGGGCCGCCTCATCTGTTTGAGGCGGCCCTTTTTTATGGCAGTTCTGCCATTATCCTTTATCGAGCAGGCGGAGCGCCTCATTGTCTTTGTATTGAACGATCTGTTTGCGCAGTTCGGCTTTCAGCTCTGCGGTAATTTTCTCATAGCCCTTAGCTCCGATCAGGTTCTTTACCTGTCCGGGATCTTTGGCGAGGTCGTACAATTCCCAGCTGTCTGCCGGCCCGTAGAACCGTATCAGTGAATACCGTTCCGTACGCACGCCGAAGTGAGGCGATACTTTATGCGGTTCGGGATACTCGTAGTAGTGGTAATATGCCGCCTTACGCCAGGTGGACTTATTGCCGCCCTTGGTAACCAGCGGCATAAACGAGCGGCCCTGCATCTCTTCCGGAGCAGTTACGCCTGCCCAGTCGAGGATGGTAGGCGCCCAGTCGATGTTACACATCAGCCCGTCTACCTTCGTACCCGGTTTGATGACACCGGGGTAACGTACTACAAAGGGGGTACGCAGGGATTCTTCGTACATAAACCGCTTGTCGAACCAGCCATGCTCGCCCATATAAAAACCCTGATCGGAAGCGTATACGACTACTGTGTTTTCAGCAAGACCGCTGCGGTCGAGATATTCAAGCAGGCGGCCGATGTTACGGTCGAGGGAGTTGGCGGTGGCGAGGTAGTCTTTCAGGTAGCGCTGGTACTTCCAGGCGGTGAGGGCATCACCTGTTAGTTTCTTTTCGTCGAACTCCTTTGTAACCTTACCATCGTAATATCCTTTGAAGGCGCTCAGCTGCTCCGGAGTGAAGCGGTTATAGACCCATCCGTTGTAGTTGGCATGTACTTTCAGGTCGAAGTCGAGGCGCATGGTTTTGGAGATGGTCATATCCTGGTTACGTGCTGCTTCGCGGTTTTCGTACGTATCGTTGAAATTAGCGGGCACCGGGAAGTTAACGTCATCGTATGCGCCGAGGTCCTGCAGGTCGGGCAGCCATTCCCGGTGGGTAGCTTTATGGCCTACCACCAGCATGAAGGGTTTGGAAGTATCGCGGTGCCGGATCCAGTCGATGGAGTAGTCGGTCACGAGGTTGGTTACGTAACCCTGTGAGCGGGCGGTATCCTGCCCTTTTTCAATAAAATCCGGGTTGTAATAATGCCCCTGCCCCGGCAGGATGCGCCAGTAATCAAAGCCTTCCGGCAGGCTGCCCAGGTGCCATTTACCGATCCAGGCCGTTTGATATTGATTTTGCTGCAGCACGCGGGGGAAGAGCACCTGCGTTACATCGAACCGCTGTTCGTTACGCGGATAACCGTTACGGTGACTGTACTTACCGGTGAGCAATGTAGCCCGGCTGGGCCCGCAAATGGAGTTAGTGACGAGGGCATTCCGGAAGATAGCGCCTTCGCGGGCAATACGGTCGATATGCGGTGTTTGTACCAGCTTGCCGCCATAAGCACTTACCGCCTGAAAGGCATGATCATCAGAAAATATGAAAATGATATTCGGCCTTTTGGATGATTGTGCGGAAGCGTTCACGCCCCACACCATCAGCGAAGCCATGAGCAAGCTGCGGATATACATCTGAAGTGGGTTTTTAATGGTCCGGTCAAATATAATCATCAAGACCGGGATAGATGCATAATTTCGAAATCTTCTAAAACCGGATGCAGTCACCTTCGAAAATATCTATGCCTTAGTACAATTAACCTTCGACGTCCTGCAATACCTAATGCACTGATATTGAATATCTTCTAATGGCAGTCGCACACACTTCCGGTGCGCTTTTTGTATATTAAGGGATAACAAAAAACTCAATATTATGGCCATCTTAGATTCTCTCATCCCGTTTACCGGAAGGCTCGGCAATATCATTGCCTACAAGCGTAACGGTAAGCATTGTTTACGCACCGTTCCTGACACCGTGCGGCAAACTGCTAACACCCGCCGTGCTGCTAAAACGTTTGGCGCAGCCAGCCGTAAAGGCGCTCTTGTCCGCAATGCCATCAGGCCGCACCTGGACATCTTCCCCGACCGTGCGCTGGTAAACCGTCTCAACAGCTACATTTTAGAAGCAGGCAGAAACAACCACGCAGGCCTGAAAGGATTCCGCTTCAATGGTTACACTGGGTTAAGCAAGTACTTCGGCCCGCCGCCTGTATTCACTAAAGACGGCAGGCTCCATATTCCACCGCAATGCTTTCAGCGATTTAAAAAAGCCGTCCGCATGGAGATCAAAGTGATCGCTTCCCGGATCGATTTCAGCACCCGTTCTATTACAGGTACAGACACTGCCGTGCTGAGCATTGATCTCAACGAGCGCTTCCAGGATTTCGAAGGCGGGGATCTGTGGGTTAACGTACCGGGTAAAGGCACCCTGGTAGTAGCGTTACAGGTAAAGCAGTTTTTTGATGATTTTGACATCCGCGACAGGAAGTGCGAAGCAGCAGATATTATCGCCGTTGTAGAAGACCAGCCAAAGAAAGTGGTTACCACCCAGGTTAATCCCCATAAGCATCTCTCTTACCCGCCACGAACCATCGTTCACAAACCGGTTCCCGTTCAAAACGGACTGCCGGTTATCCAACGGGAATAGCATATCGCCATAATTGAGAGATTTTGTTATAACTAATTAAATATCAGATAATATGGAACCCAAATCTACCCGGCAGGCCGCTCCTCCGCCAGCCAATGCCATGGGCAATAAGAGCCCAATCTTCCCTTTCCCCGCCTGCTATCAGTAAAACCCCACTTCCGCATCGCATCCGCACCACCTCCGCATCAAGTCCACCTCATCTCCGAACTTAATTGCAGGTTCACCCGTAGTTGTCCCGTACATGCTACGTAGATACTACATTGTAATAAACTTGTAATAAGCTTCAAATAAGCTTGTGAGTGCACTATCACCCCGAAAACTATATGTATGAAGGTATTACGTCCTTATGCCAGGATACCCCTTTCCCCAAATAAAAGTTAAATCCCTTCCCGGCAGAAAACCGGATCGTAAATCCTACTAAATTGCCATCAAATCCCTCAAAACCCATGCGCGTTGTCCTCATCCCCTTTCTGCTCATTGCAGCAACTTCGGTGAACGCTCAAACACATCAATGGGCCGTTATTGAAGACGCAGATCATTTTACCAATATCCGTCAGGCTCCATCGGCTAATGCACCTGTGGTAGACAGTATTGGGGAGAATCAGTTTTTTGTGGTGGAAAAGAAACGGGGTGACTGGTGGAAAGTACTGAATCAGTCTATTACTCCGGATGGCTCCGGGTATATTCATAAAAGCCGTGTAAGGCTCATCAACCAACTGCCCGATACCGCAGCACAGCGCCTGCTACGTAAAGTATTCGGCGGTTACCAACGCCTTGTGAGCCTTCGTAATGATATCAACGAACGCAGGGAAAATACACCGGATAAATTTACGGCAGAGGATAACGCATTACTCCTCAAAACGAGTCAATCCATTTCCGATACGTACGATAACTCCTATGAACCCGCGTTGCGCTTCCTGCCGAAGTATCTCTGCCGCACAAACGACGATCGCATATTACAGGACCTTTTCCGCATTATGGTGGCCGACACCGGCTCTGCCAGCGAAACACCCGGAGATGCACTTGGAGAATGCTACATCTGCCAGCCGGAGTGGTTCCTGAAACAGCTGCGCACCCTGCCTTCCGAAGAGCGGAATATCATATTCAAACAAACGCAATTCGGATTAGAGAACAACATGGAGGTAGCTGCTGATAAAAGGGCTGCCTTGTCAGAAATGCTGAATGTGGAAATGGTAAGGAAACAAAGTCAATAGTTGCCCACCACGCAGGCGACAACATCCTTTTCATCCACATATCCGAGAAAACGGGAATCAAGTGCGCGATGCCTGTTGTCTCCCATAACGAAATACTTGCCTGCCGGAATTTTTATCTGTCCGAAATGGTCTACATTCCAGCGGTGCTTCCAGACTTTTTCAAATTCATCAAGTGTTTCACCTTTTGCCGTAATATAACGGGTGCCGCTTATTTTTAGCTCATTCAGCCTCGCAAGGCTGAGTGTTACAAT
Source organism: Chitinophaga deserti (assembly GCF_003149455.1). Classification (GTDB taxonomy): domain Bacteria; phylum Bacteroidota; class Bacteroidia; order Chitinophagales; family Chitinophagaceae; genus Chitinophaga; species Chitinophaga deserti. The sequence continues at coordinate 310,903 of NZ_QFFK01000007.1, read as the reverse complement.
AGCTGAGTCTGATGGGGAATAACAAACCTGCTCTTTCGTAATTTCATCTTCAAGCTGTAAACGGGTAAACAGGTCCTTGTGAATATAGAACATATACTGAGCAAATGCGGAATCCTTTGCCCTTTGGCCATTCAAATACACATCACCGGCACGTATTTCCAATACATCGCCCGGCATACCAATTATGCGGAATATCCATATACCTTTTTCGCCATTATCAGGATTCACCGCATTGTATAAAAGGAATTTCCCACGTTCCGGTTTGGATAATTTAGAAGCAACCAGCAACTGACCCTCTTTCAATGTTGGGTAATTGGAAGGAACAGCCACTGTGTAAAATTCGAGGGCTTTGGTGATGCGGGCTACAAAAAAAACGCCTATTAGCACCCCGGCTCAGATAGCAACGGCTTTCAATGCTTTATTCATAGGTAATCGGAAATTTAAAAGGTAAGATACTGCTTTACTGCATAAACACATCCTCCCGCGTGAGGTCGTAAAACAGGTTTTGCAGCTGGTGCAGATGGATGACCGGCTTGCCATATGGCGCAAATCCCCCTTCATGGGCTGCAAGGGGCTGAAACTTATCGCCTTCGTCGCGGATGTAGATACTGTCGGTACGGTTGTATTTGTACGTGTAGATGTCCGGATCTTCCCCATAATCCCGGTCTCCCGCCAGGAAACCGAACTGAAAAAGATAAGATACATCCAGCTGAACGGGGTTCGCTTTTTCCAGTGGCAGGCGGCTGCGCGGCAGGCCTGTATTGAATACATAACCTTCGTGTATGCCTTCCACACGGAACACGGTCTCGGTCATATGGTAATCGTAATACCACAGCAAATTACCGACCCTGATGTCCGATGCTTCAATCATGCCTGAAAAATAGCGCATTTTAGGGGCTTCCCAAAATTGGAAAAGTGGCGCTGCGGTCAGGATTCGTCGCGCGTGTTACGTACCAGGCCAATGCCAGACACGAAAAAGATAAGGCCGATTACCCCGGCCACTGCCAGCACCCGCCAGCCATCGCTCTGCCGGATGAATCCATACCCGGCATAAATAATCCCTACTATTCCTAAAATGGTAAGGATGGTTCCAAATGTCCTTTTCACGTTCATATGCTCAGATTTACCAGTTCAAGATCAATATTTGTGCCTTTATCTCCTCCAAACACCAGATTTTCATTATCTTTCCCCGGAACATTTATCCCTCAACATGATCCGTTTGTTAAACATTATGGACTGGTTCGGCCCGTTACCGGTATTTGAAAAAGTATTCTGGTCCGTAGCCATCCTCTTCTCGCTCCTCTTTCTCATTCAAAACGTACTGAGCCTCATCGGTGGTGAACACGACGGTGCAACCGGCGATGTTTCCGATATGCTGGATGCGGACGATGGCATCGGTTTCCAGTTTTTCACCATCCGCAACATGTTCGGTTTCTTCACCATTTTCGGGTGGGTAGGCCTCGCATGTATCCACAACGGTTTCTCCCCTACGGTTACCGTCATCACTTCCGTAGTTGCCGGATTCGGGATGATGCTCCTGATGGCCGTACTCTTTTACTATACCGGCCGCCTCGCCTACAACGGCACCCTGCAGATGCAAAACGCCGTAAAAGCCTCCGGCACCGTATACCTCACCATCCCCGCCGCAAGAACCGGAACGGGTAAAGTAACCCTGCAGGTACAGGGCTCCTGGCGCGAACTGGATGCCATGACCGATGAGGACGCTCCCATTGCTACCGGCACCCTGGTAACCGTGGCCTCCGTACTCGACAATCAGATTCTCCTCGTAACCAAACAAACCCGATAAACTTATGGATTTTGTTTTGATTGCCGTCCTGGTGGCGGTCTTCTTCGTATTCACCCTTCTCTATGCCCTCTTTAAGCGTTACAAACGCTGTCCTTCCGACCAGATCCTAGTTGTATATGGTAAAGTAGGCAAAGGGCCCGACGGGTCGCACAGTGCCAAATGTATCCACGGCGGCGCCGCCTTCATCTGGCCCGTGATCCAGGATTACGCCTTTATGGAGCTGACGCCTATCTCCATCGAGGTTAACCTCACCAACGCCCTCAGCCGGCAGAACATCCGGGTAGACGTGCCCTCCCGCTTCACCGTGGCCATCTCTACCGAACCCGGTACCATGACCAACGCCGCAGAAAGGCTCCTTGGCCTGCAGCGCGCCGCCATCCACGACCTCGCCAAAGACATCATCTTCGGCCAGCTCCGCCTCGTGGTAGCCACCATGGATATTGAAGAGATCAATAACAACCGCGATAAATTCCTCGCCAACGTAGCCTCCAACGTAGAAGCCGAGATCAAGAAGATCGGTATGAAACTGATCAACGTGAACGTAACGGATATCAAGGATGAATCCGGCTACATCGAAGCACTGGGTAAGGAAGCCGCCGCCAAAGCCATCAACGAAGCCAAGAAAAGCGTGGCTGAGCAGGAGAAACTGGGTGAAACCGGTAAAGCGGAAGCCGACCGGGAAAAGGATATCACCATCCAGCAAACCCTCAAAAACCGCGACGTTAGCATCGCAGAAACGCAGCGCGACAGGGACACCCTGATTGCCACGGCCAACAAAGACAAATCCGTTCTCATCGCCGCCGCCAACCGCGACGAGGCCATTGGTAAAGCCGAAGCAGAAAGAGATACCCGTATCCGTGCCTCACAGGCCAATGCCCTCGCGGTAGAAGGGGAAAACACCGCCCGCATCCAGATCGCCCAGTCGGAAGCCAGCCGCCGCGAAAGAGAAGCAGAAGCTTCCAAACGCGCTGTGGCGGCAGAAAAGATACAGTCTGCAAAAGCCCTCGAAGAAGCATACCTCGCTGAAAGGAATGCGGAAGAAGCCCGCGCCAGCCGCGAGCGCGCTTCCCAGAATGCCAACATCGTGGTAACTGCGGAGATCCAGAAACAGAAAGCCATCATCGAAGCACAGGCCGAAGCAGAAAAGATCCGTGAAAAAGCAAAAGGTGAAGCGGATGCCATCTATGCCAAAATGGAAGCGGAAGCAAAAGGTATGTATGAAATCCTCACCAAACAGGCACAGGGCCTCGACCGTATCGTGCAGGCCGCCGGCAACAATTCCAAAGATGCCGTACTCCTGCTCATTGCAGACAAACTGCCCGAACTGGTGAAACTGCAGACCGAAGCCATCAAGAACATCAAGATCGACAAGGTTACCGTGTGGGAAGGCGCTAATAACGCTAACGGACAATCATCCACCGCCGGTTTCATCAGCGGACTTTATAAGGCCGTACCACCATTACAGGACATGTTTAATATGGCCGGTATGGACCTCCCCACCTTCCTCGGGAAGCAAAAAAACGGGGACGATATTCTTCCAACTATCACTGAAGAAAAATAACTTACAGAAGCCATCTTTACGATGGCTTCTTTTTTTCACCTAAATACATCACTATTCACTAAACAAAACACCGCCACATGCCATTCTACCGCCATTCTATCCTGATCGCAACGGTTTCGCTGATAGCAGCCTGCGATAGTAACCACGAACCGCCTCCGCCCCCACCCAGCGAGTATCAATTCACGGATGTACTCAATTTACCGGCAACCGGGATCAAAAACCAGGAGCAATCCGGCACCTGCTGGTGCTTCTCCACCGCTTCTCTCCTCGAATCCGAAATCCTGCGTAAAACCGGGGACAGTATAGACCTCTCCGAGATGTATTTCGTGCGGAATGCCTATGAGCTGAAAGCCCGGAACTACATCTTCAGGCAGGGTACTTCCCGCTTTACCGAAGGGGGCAGCAACCACGATCCTGTTATCAGCATGCAGCACTATGGAATGATGCCTGAAAGCGCCTACCGCGGCTTCACACAGGGCGATTCTGCACACAACCATTCCAAACTGTACCCCGAAATGCTGGACAGCGTGGAGGCATGGGCCGATGTGGCCAGGCAACGGGGCGGCTCCTGGGCGAAAGGGCTTCCCACTATCATGGACAAATACATGGGAAGCGTACCTGCTCAATTCGAATACAAAGGGCAGAAGTATACACCGCAAACATTCCTCGCTTCCACCGGCATCAGGCCGGAAGATTACATCAGTATTACTTCCTTCTCCCACGTGCCCTTCTACGCTCCCTTCATCCTCGAAATCCCCGCCAATCACAACAACGGCCAATTTTACAACCTCCCGCTCGATGAGTACATGGCCGTCATAGATCATGCGCTCGACAGCGGCTATACGCTTGCACTGGATACCGACGCTTCTGAGCCCGGCTTCTCCGGGGAAGAAGGACTTGCCGTAGTTGCGGCAGACCCGGCGAATGCCAAAACCATCGTCAGGAAGATGCAACCGGAACGGACAGATATTTCACAGCAATACCGGCAGGAGGAATTCGAAAGCTTCCGGACGGTAGACGATCATAACATGCACATCACCGGCCGTGTACAGGACCAGACCGGTAAAAAGTATCTCAAGGTCAAGAATTCCTGGGGGCCAAAAGCCTGCAGGAACGGGTTCGTTTACATGAGCTACCCCTACATCCGCCTGAAATCCATATACGTGATGCTTCATAAAAACGGGCTGCCCGCAGCTACACGCGCCCGGCTTGGCCTGTAAATAGATTAGCGGCGTTGCGTAATCTGCCGATTTTGACTATTTTGATAAGCCGTCAGGGATAATCCGGGCGGATTTTTCCACGTCTAAGATTGCTAGTATGAAACAACCCGTTATGCGCCAGGCTGGTTCCTGCGCCTTTGTCTTATCCGTACTGATGGCCGGTTGTAACCAATCGCCTACCGACCTGCGGATCAAAAAAATGGATTCCGCCCAAACGGCTAAAATTGCCACCGCAATAGAAGCCGAAGTAAAGCCCGTACTGGCAGAAGGGCTTACCCTCTCCCTCTGGGGCATCGATTCCCTCGTGGTATCTCCCATTGCCATCGATATCGACGATAATGGCAGTATTTACTATACCACCACCAACCGGCAGAAGAATTCCGAGTTCGACATCCGCGGGCACAGGGATTGGGAGATCCCTTCCATTAGCCTGGCCACTGTGGAAGACCGCCGCAACTTCCTGCACCAGGAACTATCTCCCGAAAACAGTCACCGTAACCAATGGCTGGCAGATCTGAATGGCGACAGCTCCCGCGACTGGCGCGATCTGGCTATTGAAACCGAACGCGTTTACCGCCTCGATGACCTTAATGGAGACGGCCGTGCCGATCAGGCACAACTGGTAGTTGATGATTTCCATGATGAAGTAACCGATGTGGCAGGCGGGGTATTAGCACACGGCAAAGATCTCTATGTGGCAGTGGCGCCAGACCTCTGGCGGATGAAAGATAAAAACGGAGACGGCATTGCAGATGATAAAACCTCTATCTCCCACGGCTACGGCGTACACATTGGATTCAGCGGCCACGGCATGTCAGGCGTGGAAATGGGGCCAGACGGGAGGATCTACTGGCAGATAGGAGATATCGGATTCAACGGTAAAGATCAGAACGGTAAACAGTGGGCTTTCCCCAACTGTGGCGTAATAGCCCGTTCCAACCCCGATGGCAGCGACTTTGAAATATTCGCCCACGGTCTCCGCAACACCCACGAGTTCGTGTTTGACGAATATGGCAACCTCATCAGTGAAGATAATGATGGCGACCACCCCGGTGAAAAAGAGCGCCTCGTATATATCGTAAACGGTTCAGATGCCGGATGGCGCAGCAACTGGCAGTACGGCAAGTATCGCGATCCGAAGAACAATACCTACAAAGTATGGATGGAAGAAAAGATGTACCTCCCCCGGTGGGATAGCCAGGCCGCATACATCGTTCCTCCCATCGCGAATTTCGTGAGCGGCCCCACCGGTATGGTGTACAACCCCGGTACTGCTTTGGGAGCTGCATACAACAATACCTTCTTCATTGCAGAGTTTGTAGGCACCCCTTCCGGTTCGGGCATCCATAGTTTCAAACTGAAGGCAAACGGAGCGGGCTTTGAACTGGGCGAACAGAAGAAAGTGCTGGGCGGCATACTGGCTACCGGTATGGACTTCGGGCCCGATGGCGCATTGTATGTGGCCGACTGGATAGACGGCTGGGGCACGCACAACTACGGCCGCATCTGGAAGCTGGATGATAAAAATGCTGCAGGTACTGCCATCCGGAAAGAAGTGAAGCAGCTGCTGGCGGCAGATTTTGAGAAGAAAGACGAGGCTGCTTTAGGCACCCTGCTGCAACATGCAGATATGCGGGTACGGCTGAAAGCGCAGTTTGAGCTGGCAGCAAGAGGCAAAGATGGCGTGAAGGTATTCTCGGCAGCCCTGCAGCAAACGGGGCACCAGCTGGCCCGTGTGCACGCTATACAGGGCATCAGCCAGATGGCGAGGAAGGAGAAGAAACATGCGGAACTGCTGATTCCGGCACTGAAAGATAAAGACCCTGAAATCCGCGCCCTCACTGCCAAATGGCTGGGCGATATCAAATACCGCGAAGCGGCCGATGCCATTATTCCGCTGTTGAAAGACACGGCCAGCCGTGCACGATTCTTTGCGGCTGAAGCTTTGGGAAGGATGGAGCATAATGCCGCCATTCAACCGGTCATCGAAATGCTGGAGCAGAACAACGATAAAGATGTATACCTCCGACATGCAGGAGCGCTGGCACTAGCCCGTATCGGTAAGGCTGCACCCGTAGCTGCTTTATCCACTCACCCTTCCCGTGCATTACGCATTGCGGCGGTAGTGGCATTACGCAGAATGGGCAGCCCCGAAATAGCGAAGTTCCTGCACGACAGTGATGAGTTTGTGGTAACAGAAGCCGCCCGCGGCATCAACGATGATGAATCCATCCCCGATGCCATCCCTGCATTAGGCGCTATTCTCAATACCACTCCTTTTCAAAATGAACCCCTTATCCGCAGGGCTATCAATGCCGGTTTACGTACCGGCAGCGATACCTTGATGCACGGCATCATTACCTACGCATCCAACCCTGCAAAGCCCGAAGCACTGCGTGCGGAAGCAGTAAGTGTACTGGGTGTATGGCCCGAACCATCTGTGCTCGACCGGGTAGACGGCCGCGCACGCAAAGCGCTCAAATACGGCGATACCAAAGTAATCCCTGCAGCCACACAGGCAGTCACCTCCCTGCTTACGGATAAAGCAGTTCCCGTGCGTACCAGCGCAGCACTGGCATTGGAGAAGCTCAGCATCAAAGCTGCCGCGCCTGCATTGCTCGCTGTTCTGAAGAAGGATGCCGTACCGGAAGTGCGCATTCAGGCACTGAAGGCACTCGTGGCACTGGAAACCGCAGAAGCGGATGCAGCTTTCCGGAGCGCCATTGCCGACAAGGAGAAGAAAGTGCGCGTTGCTGCAGTAGATCTGCTGGACAAATCCAGGATCTCCAAAGAAGTTAAAGCACAGCTGCTCACAGATGTTATTGCATCGCGGTCACTCGAAGAACAGCAATCCGCCCTCCTAGCCTATGGCAGGCTCAATCCTCCGGGCGCCGACCAGCAGTTCAGCCAGCTGCTCGGTAAAATGGAAAGCAGTACCCTGCCCGCAGGGCTTATCCTCGAACTGGGCGAAGCCATCGATAGTACCGGTAATAAAGTACTGGCAGAGCGATATAAATCCATCAGCGCCAAACGTACCGGCGACGAGCTGCATGCCTTATACGCAGGGGCCCTTGACGGTGGAGATCCACAACGTGGACAGCGCATCTTTTTCTGGAATGAAAATGCCCAGTGTATGAAATGCCATGCCTACGACGATCGCGGCGGTAATGCCGGTCCGCGCATTAATGGTGTAGGTGCAAGGCTCAGCAGGCAACAGATACTGGAAGCACTCATCAGCCCCAGCGCCCGCCTCTCCCCCGGTTATGGCATGGTAACGCTGGAACTGAAAGACGGGAAGAAAGTAACCGGCATCCTGGAGGAAGACAGTAAAGCAGGAATGAAACTGAAGATAGGCAGTGAACCGGTGAAGCTATTTGCCGCAGCAGATATTACAAAGAAAACCTACGCCCCATCCAGCATGCCCGATATGAAAGCTGTGCTGTCGAAGAAAGAGATCAGGGATCTGGTGAGCTTCCTGTACAGTTCAAAAACGGATGAATAGAAACTTTGTCATATAAAAAAGGGCGGCCTCCTTCCGGAAGCCGCCTGCTCATTATTACCCTTCTTAAACGCCTTGATGTATGACCGCCTTCCGGTATTGATTACCGGTTAAAAATCCCCGGAGCATACAGCCCCGGGGTATAAGAAAGAGAATGGCGGCGTGTTAGTAACCGGGATTCTGTCCGAGGGAAGGGTTTATTTCCACTTCCTTAATGGGGATGGGCAGTACCAGTTTATCGTTAGACCAGGGCAGCTTTTCCGGATGTGTGCCTGCCATGGCAGCAGCTTTCCCGGTGCGCTTCAGATCAAACCAGCGGTGGCCCCATTCCCCGAACAGCTCTACCCTGCGCTCCCTTGCAATAGCATCCAGGAGGGCAGTTTGGGTGCTGGCAGTAGTGGGCAGCAGCCCTGCGCGGCCACGAACTGCATCAAGGTCCTGGGCTGCGCCTGTAAGATCCGTAGCCTGTTGGGCACGTGCTTCCGCACGGATGAGGTAGATCTCCGCGATGCGCTGCATGGCAAGATGCAGATCTGCTTTCTCTGTTAAATTGAACTCGTTTTCGTATTTCGTCATGCAATACAATGTTTTACCATTGTAAGGTGCTTCGTCTGGCTGGGGGATGGAATCCAGCCATTTCGTTTTCCTGTTATCATTGGGTTCAAATGCCGCCATCAGTTCTTCGCTCACCGGGTAAGCAGGAACGAGGAAACCTACTTCCAAACCCATTATCTCATACATAGATTTATCTTTCCACATGTAAGGAGCATCCGGCACCACGGAGAAACGTAGTTTCGGCATGAAGTTGATGGATTCCATCAATTTTATATCATTCACTCCATAGTCTGTACGTTTCAGTTGCCACACAGGCTCAAGGCTGCTACCGCGGAACGTTTTGTTCAGGGGCTCCAGTACATACGCTCCGTTGCTGATCAGTTTGGTGGCTTCCGCTTCTGCCTCCGCCCAGCGGTTCTGGTACAAATACATCCGTGCCAGCAACCCGGTGGCCGCATCTCTCGACGGGCGTATTCTCTGCCCTCCGGTAACCCGGAAGTCAGGCTGCAGTAATTCATACGCTTCTTTCAAATCTGCTTCCAGCTGCAGGTACACCGCTTCCGGTTTGGAACGTTCCATTGCCCGTGTCTGGTTCACATCCGAGGTTAGTACCAGCGGTATGGGCCCAAACAGGTTCATGAGCTGGAAATGCGTCCACGATCTGATCAGCAACGCTTCTCCCCTGATCTGCCTGCGCGTGCTTTCAGAAAGCGTGGGCGATGCAGAAGCCGCTATCCCTTCCAGTAGTGTATTGGCGATGTAAATATATTTGTACCCGTCTTTCCATAACAGCATCAGCGCTTCGTTCTCTTTCAGCACTTTATTGAATTGGAAAGGGTTATACACCACATCCAGCGTACCCATAGACGGCCTTACCTCGTCCGAAAGCAGGCTTCCGGTAAGAGATATACCACCGTAACAAAGGGTATTGAATTCAGTAGTGTTAATCATAGTCGTATACAAAGCGGCCAATGCTGCTTCCGCCTTTGCATCGGTCTGGAATACCTTCTCCGTACCTACGGAATTAATGGGCGCATCGATCTCTATGAGCTTGCTGCAGGAGATGGCAGGCAGCAATGCCAGCAGTAGCCAGGCTTTTTTATAAGTAGTTGTATTGAAATACTTGTAGCAATTAATCTTCATGACAGCACGGCATTAAAGTGAACAATTGATACCGAAGTTGATGGTACGCATGGGAGGCATATAGGAACTTACATCCGGGTCCACCCCTTTGTAGTCGCTCAGCAGAAACAGGTTATTCGCATCCGCCCTGATGGCAATTTGCTTAATACCCGTCCCTTTCAGCCATGCGTCCGGCAGTGAATATCCCATGCCCAGGTTGGCTACGCGCAGCATATGAATCATGCTGAATTGCGCGTTCGACCCGCTGTATTCGTTTGCGGTAGCATAGTTCTGTGTAGTAGCTCTTGGCACAAGGGCAATATCTCCCGGTTTCCTCCAGCGGTTATCGAATTCCCACTGCAACACGTTTTTCATTTTGCCCATTTCGCCGCTAATGCTGCTCATGGCGTTCTTCTTTTTCAATACAAGGGATGTGCTCATGGTAAACCGGCCAACCTGCAGGCTGGAATTCACTCCACCTTCAAGCACAGGTGCCGATAAGTTCGGAATGATCTTATCTCCCTCCCAATTGGGCCTGTCATATACTTCTCCTACTTTCCCGTCTTTATTCGCATCTTCAAACACTGGATCACCCGTTGCCGGATCTATTCCAAGGAAGTGGAAGAGATAATATTCCTCCAGCGAATGGCCGATACGTTTGGTAAAGTAATACGGCGATTTATCGAAGTGCGGGTAGGAAACCAGCTTACTCTTCGTCTGGCTCAGGTTGAAGGTTAAAGTCCAGTTGGCATTGCTTTTCCGAAGTACCTGTACATAGCCCGAAGTCTCCCATCCGTAGTTCTTTACGTTAGCAGGTGAATTGGCGTATACGCTGGGAAACCCTGTAAAGAATCCTGTAGGGAAGTTCACCAGCTGGTTATCGCTCCTGTCGCGCCAGAGTGCAAAGTCTACCCCCACCCTTTCTTTGAAGAAGCGGGTTTCTATCCCTGCTTCCGACTTTATCATGGATTGCCAGTGGTAATCATTATTTGCATGCAACTGCGATATCAGGGGAAGCACGCCGTTGTAGGGCAACATCTGGGTGCTGCCTTCTTTCATGCTGTTCCATTGCGGCAGGTACATATAATCGCCCGCACCATCATTCCCCACGCTGCCATAACTGCCCCGAAGTTTCAGGAGGCTCATCCATTCAGGGAGGTTCTTCCTTATCCAGGGCTCCTCCGTCAGCAGCCAGGCTACCGCCACGGAACCGAAGGTACCGAACTGCTTACCCGGACCAAACCGGCTGCTGCCATCGCGGTTACCGTTGAGACTGAGCACATACTTACCCGCCCAGTTATAACCGATGTTCACGTATGTTCCGGCATATTTGTATTGCCCGCTCAATTCAGAGGCTGCCACTTTAGGCGCATTGGATATTGATCCGAGCAGATCGTCAGACGTATACTCCGATCCATGGGTGCGTAACGACCAGGTTTCATTGGCCTGATAGGTAGCCCCTGCCATCACATCCAGTTTACCCTGGCTGATAACCGTGCTGTACCGGAGGCTTGGCTCGATGTTGAGGTTCGTATTGGTGGTTTCTCCCAAATACAGATACCCCCGGGCAGTGCCGTTATAAGGAGGTTGTGCGCCTGCAGGTGTAGTGCTGCGCGATTCCGAGATGGATTTATTGTAACCGATGTTCAGATCAAAATTCAAAGCACTGGTAATTGCATACCCTGCATTCAGTGATCCGGTAAGGTTGTTGCTGAGTACTTTCTGGAACGCTCCGAGCCCGTTGAAAGGGAAATCTTTAATCAATGCATACCCTTCATAGTTCAGGGAACCATCTGCTTTATAAATATCCGGTGCGTTAGGCGCCAGCCTGATGTTGCCATACATCCGGGAAGCATCGTTTGAACTCTGGCTGAAACCGCCGGTAAAACCGAGTCGGAATTTCTGGTTCACGCTCGTCATCCCGAGGTTGAGCGACAAATTTGCGGCTTTAGCGCCGCCCGATACTGTTTCAATGGATTTTGAATTGGAGTATCCCGCACCAATGCGGTAAGTGGAATACATCGAACCGCCGGAAACGGATACATTGCCGGACGTATTGAAACCGGTTTTGCCATACAACAGCTTAGTCCAGTCAGTGTTCCGGGTGGTATCCCATACCATCAGGTCCGGCGCAAATCCGGGGCCCAGTGTGGCGGTAGGTGTAATGCCATCATTGGCAAAAGCCTCCCTTCTCATTTGCAGGTAATCCTTTGTATTGAGCACTTTCGGAAAACTTACCGCCTTGTTAAAACCCGAAGCCAGGCTCACTTCCACCCGCGTTTGCCCGGGTTTGCCTTTTTTTGTAGTGATGAGGATCACCCCGTTAGAACCGCGGCTGCCATAAATAGCCGTGGCGTCTGCATCTTTCAGCACTTCGATGGATTCAATATCCCTGGGGTTCATCCCGAAAAAGGGACTGATACCGCTCGTTACCCCGGATTGATCCAGCCCCATAGACAGCTGGTTGCTGCTCTGGTACGGCTGTACCTGGTGTGTTCTCAGATTCAGTACCGTCATAGGCACGTTATCCACGATAATAAGCGGATCGGAAGGGATATTTGGATTGATGTTCTTCCTGCCCCGTATTTCGATTTTAATTGGCGCAGATGGATCAGCAGATGTACGGGTGAGGGTAAGACCCGGCACGCGGCCTTCCAGTGCCATTAACGGGTTTAAAATGGGCATATTCTCGATTTCCTTGCCGGAGATAGAGACGATGTTACCGGTATTGAATCGTTTACTGGTGGTTCCATATGCTTTTACCACCACGTTATCGAGGTTATTGGCGGCAGGCTTGAGGAAAAATCCCACATTCCTGTCTTCGGTAACCACAATCCGCTTCGATTCGAAACCGATGAAGGAAACGATGATTTCCTCCCCGATCACCACGCCCTTCAGTTCATAGTTCCCTTTCGTATCGCTGAGCACCATGCGTTTCGTTTTGGACGACATCACGGAAGCACCCGGCAATGCCATTCCTCCCCCGAATACCATCCCCCTGATATGCAGGGTATCCTGCGCAGGAATTGCTTTAGGTGCTGTCTTACTCGCGGTGTTTACGGAAACCACCTTGTCTATGACCTCATAGCTGAAAGGGGAACCTTCAAACACTTTAGCGATGGCCTTCTCCACCTTTTCATTCTTCAGGTCCACACTCACAGGGTATTCCTTATCTCTCAGATCTTTCGCATACACAAAATAAAACCCGGTCTGTTTCTCTATTTCCTTACAGACTTTATCGATGGGTGCTTTCCGGACGGAAAGACTTACAGTTTGCGCGCCCAGCGGCAACGCGGCCAACAGCGCTAAGGGCAGCATCAGAATGCGCCACCCTTTCCGCAACGCTCCATGCGCTGCCTGTTGAACAGGGATAAATGTTTTCCTGACATTCATGTCTTTCATGCCTTCATGCAATTTAGATTCCTGGTTTGCTGTTTCTGTACTTTGGTCTTACTGTTACCGGTTATCCGGCGTCATTCAAATGTCCCGTAGTTATACTGCTATATTTCTGCTGCCGTTTATGGCCTTACTGTTACGGTACGCCCGTTAACTTCAAATTTTACCCATCCTGTGCTTTCCAGCACTTTCAGGATGTCGGAGAGCTTCATTGTGCGGGGGATGTTACCCATGAACTGCTGCTTCACTTCTCCTTCGTATATCACATCCACATCATACCATCTTTCCACCTGCCGCATAATTTCTTCAATGGAAGCATTCTGCAGGCTGATGAGCCCGTTCTTCCAGGCCATTACGGCATCCGTATCTGCTGCCTGAACCATCAGCTGGTGCGATCCTTTAAGGACGGCCTGCTGCCCCGGTACCAGCACTTTCCCTTCGCTGCCATTGCTTACACGTACCTTACCGTTAATCAGCGTGGCGGTGCGCACCGGTTCATCCGCATACGCCTGTACGTTAAATGCCGTACCCAGCACATCGATCACCATGGGCCCTTTACCCGAAGCGGCTACCGCCACCCGGAAAGGCTTTGCAGCATCCTGCGCGATTTCGAAATACGCCTCCCCGCTCAGCTCCACGAGTCTTTCCGGACTGTTGAACACAGCCGGGAAACGGAGTGAGGATGCGGCGTTCAGCCATACTTTGGAACCATCGGGCAGGGTAACCTGGAATTGTCCGCCACGGGGAGTGGATATCTTGTTCCAGGCAGTGGCTTCTGCGGAAGCGGGGTCTGTATCTTCATACGCCACTTGTCCATCGCCGCTTTTGGTGATACGTGCATCTCCCTGCCGCGCCAGTTCTCCGGCACCGGCACTGTCCAGCTCTATGAGACTGCCATCTGCCAGTTCCAGCACAGCACGGTTGCCTCCAGGCAGCGCGTCACTGTTGTAACGCGCTGCCATGGAAGTTCCCGGGGTCTGTCTATGCTTATGAGAGGATAGGTAAAACGATGTTGCTCCCACTGCCAGTATAACTGCCGCCGCTGCTGCGGAACGCCACCACAGGCGGCGCACCCTTCCACGCGGGTTCAATTCACGGTCGCCGATACGCTGCCATACATCGCTGAGTGCCGCTTCTTCATCAAAACGGTGGAACGATCGCAGGGCAGATTCGATGGCCGGGTCTTCCGTCATACCGGCATATGCCCGGCGGCTTAACTCCGGCTGCGATTGCAGCCAGGCTTCCAGTGCCGCTTCACCCTCAGCATCCAGTGTTCCCTGGAGCCTGCGGTGCAGGAAGCCGGCTATCATTTCTGCCGTTTGCATCATTTGCCGGTCTTCCGCCGGATCGGGAGTATACTGAGACACGTTTATGCTTTTTTAGCTTCGAGCTGTTTAATTTTCTGCGCCAGTGTTTGCAGGTGCATTTTGGTAGCGGAGTCTGTTGTACGGCTGAGTGCTCCTTCGATGATGTTCTTCAACACCCTGATTTCTGCAGACAGGCGCGCTGCGGCTTCAGATTCCGAAGCAACGGGGTCTACAGAACCGGCCACAGCCATTATAGCGCCAAGGTAATTGCGCTGCATATTGCGCTGGTACAAATCGGTTTTCACGGTACCCTTCATAATGGGCTGCCAGATGGCGTTGCGAACGCGGCCGATATATTCATCGAACCCAAGCGCCTGCTTACCGAAACGTTGTTCGTTCACCAGCATAAAGTTCAGCCGCTGGCCGTCGAGCAGCGAGTTCACTACTTTCTCCTGCAGGTCAGAAACGAAATCTTTCGCAGCCGATTCCTCTGTAAGGCCGGCCACTTTCGCATCCATGATCCAGGTGGGCGTAACGAATAATTCATCTTCGAAGAACTTCAGCGCCGCCAGCTGCTTTTCACGGGGAACCGCCTCAAATGCCGGACGGGTATCACCGTTGGAGCGCACCGTGTACTGCGTTGTACCTACAAAACGTATCACATGGTTTACATAGCGGAAATATTGTGACTTTACTTCATTATACATTTCTTTCAGTTCGCCGTTCAACCCGTTATCTTCCATCGTCCATTGGGGAAGACCCGCCATTACACGGCGAAGGTTTTTAATACCGAGGGTATTGGATTTGGCGATATCATCGCCCAGGTCTTCCGTCTGACAGCGGGGATCTGTTTTACGGGATTCACCATCGCCGAACCAAAGGCGGGGATTGGCAGCCAGGCGCTCAGTAGCCAGTTTGGCCATGATCTTCTGATCTTCTGCCGCGGTAGCCGCTCCTGTGTATTTATAACCCCATTCGATCGCCCACTGGTCGTATTCCGCAATGCGGGGAAAGAGCAGTTCGCGCGGGATATTATCTTCCGGCTGTGCCACGTAGTTGAAACGGGCATAGTCCATGATGCTGGCCGTATGGCCGTGTTTGGCGAGGTATGTTTTACTGCGGAGACTGTCTGTAGGCGTCATGCTGCTGCTGCCGAAGTTGTGGCGCAGCCCGAGGGTGTGCCCTACTTCGTGGCTGGATACGAACCGGATGAGCTGCCCCATCAGTTCTTCATCGAACACGGCATTACGCGCGCCGGAATCGTTTGGTCCTCCCTGGATCATGTACCAGTTACGGAGCAGGTTCATCACGTTATGGTACCAGCCGATGTGCGTCTGGATAATTTCTCCGCTGCGGGAGTCGTGGATATTCGGGCCATAAGCATTGGCTACCGGCGAAGCGAAGTAATTGATAAATGAATAACGCGCGTCTTCCATATGCATGGTGCTGTCGTTCTCCGGCCATTCCTTCGCCATAATGGCATTTTTGAAGCCGGCTTTCTCGAAAGCCACCTGCCAGTCGTTCACTCCGAGGATGAGGAACTTACGCCATTGCTTAGGCGTAGCAGGGTCGATGTACAGCACAATAGGCTTAACGGGCTCTACCAGCTCACCGCGTTTATACTTTTCCATGTCTTCCGGTTTGGGCTCAAGGCGCCAGCGGTTGAGGAACTCACGCGTTTTAGTTTTCTGCTGGTGATCACCGAATTCATGCACCCAGTCGGTGAAATAACCTACACGCTCATCAGCGAAACGGCGCTGCATGGGCTTTTCAGGAAGCAGGATGAAAGAAGTGTTCGATTCTATTGTTACCGGTGCAGGGTTCTTTGAGAAGATGGTTTTGAAATTACCATTCTTGGTGGTCGCAATTTCCACGTTCATGGGATATGCGCGCAGGGAGTTTACTTCATGCTCCTTCAGCGTCCTGGGATCAAGTCCGCTGATCTGCCCTTTCTCGAGGCTGTGGATCAGGCTGGCGGGATCTTTTAGAAATTTACTGGCATCAATCACATAACTGGCGGAATCCTTGCCATAGGCTTTGATGGGGAAGCTCACCACTATAGGGTTCACGTTGGAGTTCTGTACTGCACGATAGATATTGTCTGTCGTATTCGCATCGGCAGCCACAATATTATAACGGATCCGGATGGTCTCGTTCGGGCCTTTCTCGAATATGATGGTATTGTTGTCCAGTTCTTCACCGGCATGCACATTCATACCACCGGGCGCGCCAATGAGGCGGTTGATCACCATGATGTCGCGGCCGAGCAGACTGTCGCCCACTTCAAAGAAAATGCTGTCCATTTCCGGGGAATGGATAACGGTGAAAAGCCCTGGTTTAACGATCAGGTTTTTAGAAATAACGGTAGCATAAGGCTTGATACCGTTCTTACTTACAGGAGGTACAGGCTTGGCTGCTGCTGCAGCGGTAGCAGCTGCTTTTTTGGCTTTGGCTTTCTTACCGTCTTTGAAAACGGCGCAGGAAGCCAGCACTGTAGCTGCTAATGAGATATAGACGTAGCGTTTCATCGCGATGTGTCGGTTATTGGTTGTGATTCAAAAATATATTGGGGAAATACAGTACACCGGATGGCAGTTACTGGAAGCATCCCGGGCCGGAAACGGCTTTGATACCGGGAACGGTTTGCAGTACACGCAGGTAAGCATTGGACCGGAAAGCGGAGCCCTGATCCCAAAGGAGCATCACAGGGAAGTTCCGTACGGGATTCTCGACAGAAAATGTCGCCCTTTGCTGGCCAGGATGGCCGGTACGGAGGTCAAGCATGATTCCGCTGTTGTTCTGCCCCGCCCATTGATTGATCATCATTTGGGCGACGGGCCGGTAAGTTTCCGCCAGATTAAATGCGAGGGAGTCAAAGGAAGCATCGGTAAGCGGGACAGCCAGCCATGCGCCGCCGTTCCCTTCGAGCGACAAATCTAATAATCCTGCATCATAACCGGAAACTAATTCATTCCCCGGCGAAGCATAGGTACAGGTAAATGCCCCTCCCCCCGGAATACCCGGATCGGGCATTTTGTTGCGTGGCTTGGCCATTCCCGGCAGGCCCGGTATCGGCGGAAGCCCTGAGCACCCCTGCAGCACTCCAGCCAGTACGAAACAGGCCGCCATAAGTTGTTTAAATTTCATATATGACATATATTCAAGCGTTACAGGAGATAGAACACCCTTGTAATCCATTCGAACTAGTCTGTTTCAAATTATTTTTTCCGGTATCCCTTACTTGCCTGAATCGGATGAAATACCTACTTTAGCCCGCTCGCCTTTACTTTCCACATTAAACCAAAGTCGTATGTCAGCGTATGCGGACCCGGGGGAAGATCTCATTCCCGCGTTCCAGCAGGGGGATTCAACAGCGTTTAATGCTTTCTTCAGAGAGCATTACAAACCGCTGTGCTTCTTCGCCTCGCAGCTGACAGGCGATACCGCCGCCGCAGAAGATGCGGTGAAAGACAGTTTCGTGAAACTCTGGGACCAGCGGGCTAACTTCTCTCATCCCAAAAGCATTAAAAGCTTCCTCTATACCGCCACCCGTAACACCTGCCTCAATCTGCTCAGGCACCAGAAAGTGAAAGAGCATTTCCGGGAAGAAATACAATACCTCGAAGGACAGGCGGCAGATGAACCCGTGTTGCAGGAAATGATCCGGACGGAGCTGATGCAGCAGATTTATAAGGAAATAGCCCAGTTACCGGAAAAACGGCAGCAGGTTTTCAGAATGGTTTTCATGGAAGGGATGAGCCACGAGGAGATCGCGGAGCGGTTGGGTATTTCGGTATTTACCGTAAAGGAGCATAAGGCAAAAGCCCTGGCACAGCTACGCCTCCGATTCAGCGACCGGCAGCTTGTATTGTTTATACTATTCGGCGGTTCCCTCTTCACGGCCCTCCGCTGATACCGCGGCAGATTGGCGGAACGCTTCCCCCCAATCGCATAAGGCCTGCATAACAGGCACCAGTTGCTTTCCCAGTTCAGTGAGTTTATATTCTACTTTCGGGGGCGATACGGCGTAGGCCTTCCGTTCTATCACCCCGTCGCGCTCCAGTTCACGGAGTTGTGCGGTGAGGGTGGCATGGGTAATATCCACCATCTTATTGCGCAGCTCACCGAAGCGTGCAGGGCACTCTTTCCGGATGGCATTCAGGATGAGTAATTTCCACTTTCCGCCGATCACCTGCATGGCCAGTGTCATGGCACAGTTATTTTCCAGTAATTCCGCCCCTGCGGCTGTTTGCGCAAAGGCGCCATGCTGTTCATTAGTATCTTTTTTCATACCCGGTATCTTACAGTAAACTACTTGTTTACCCGATGCTGCTGCCAGAAATTTGGCGGTTTAAAGGTAACGAATAATGAAAAGACACCCATCCGGCTGGTTACAGCTCGCCATTATCTCCTCCGCAGTATTCCTTGCAGTCATCGATATTTTCATCGTCAACGTAGCACTCCCTTCCATCCGCACCGGACTGGGCGGAACAGATGCCGATATGCAGCTCGTTATTGCCATGTACCTGCTCGGCTACGCTTCCTTTCTCATTACCGGCGGCAAACTGGGCGACCGGTATGGACAGAAGCGCGTGTTCGTAATATCCATGTTCCTTTTCACGCTGGCTTCCTGCTGTTGCGGAATAGCTGCCACGCCTTTCCAGTTGAATGTTGCACGTTTCATACAGGGCGTATGCGCAGCATTCCTCATTCCGCAAAGCATAGCGCTGGTGCATGTACTGTACCCGGAACATAAAGCACGTATCCGGGCCCTCGGTATCTACGGAACCATCGCAGGCTCCGCTTCCGTTATCGGGCAACTCCTCGGCGGCATCATCCCCGACCTGCAGGGCCCAGTGGCAGGCTGGCGCTTCATCTTCCTCATTAACCTCCCAATCGGGCTCATTGCCGGGATATTAGCCTGGCGTAAGCTCCCGGCTACTCCCCCAACATCAAAAGGCCGCATAGATGCCGGCAGTGTGGCCCTGCTCACAGCGGGCCTCATGAGCCTTGTTTACCCGCTGATACAGGGGCGCGAACTGGGCTGGCCGCTTTGGAGCATATTGCTGCTGGCAGCATCCTTTCCCCTGCTGGCTGTATTCGTACTGCTGCAAAGGAAACATGCGGAACCGCTCATGCAGCTGCAATTGTTCCGCATCAGGGATTACCGGCTGGCACTCCTCGCCACGCTGAGCTATTTCATGGTTCAGGATTCCTACTTCCTCATTCATGCCGTACTGCTGCAATCCGGCTACGGGCTCAGCGCCACCACCACTGGAATGCTCTTTGTTGCACAGGGACTGGGCTATGTGCTGGCCTCCCTCATTGCCATGCGTCTGCTGGGGCGGTATGGCAAAAAGGTACTCCTGGCGGGTGTGGGGCTGATGATCGTTACCCTCGTGCTGCATATGTACCTGTTTGCCGGCGGCCTTCCCGGGCATGGATGGCTGGTTCCGGTACTGTTTGCCTACGGCATGGGATGCGGCACAGTACTCCCTTCCCTCCTTACCACAGCCATGAAAGGTGTTCCGCAACCATTGGCAGGCGCGGCCTCCGGTACATACAGTACCTTTCAGCAAACGGCTGTCGCCTTGGGCGTGAGCGTTTGTGGCGGTATCTTCTTCGGACAGCTGCAATCCGGGCACAGTTACACCGCAGCCTACCTTCCTGCAACCGGCCTTAACATCGGCCTGCTGCTGCTCACGGCCCTCTTTCTCTACCGCATGCCCGGCACCGTTCCGCACACTGCAAATTCCTATATTTGACAAAAAGCCACAGATGCAACAGGGACCCATTGCCACCGTAGTTACCACCGTGGAAGAGCTGCGGCAGATCGCCGCCCTCTCGGAATCCAATCACTCACAGCAGCTCAGCCCGGAAGAGAAATCCAAAGAAGGGTTCGTAACCTGGTCTTACAACCTCGACATCCTCCTGCAGCTGCATGCCATCGCCCCTGCCGTGATCGTGAAAGACGGCGATACCGTAGCAGGATATGCCCTCGTGCTCACCAAAGCCGGGGCCGGTGCCTACCTGCCTTTGCAAAGCATGCTGGATAATTTCAATCACGTGGTTTATAAAGGCCGCCCCCTCAATTCCCATAACTATTACGTGATGGGCCAGGTTTGTGTACACCCTGCCTACCGCGGAAAAGGCGTGTTCGCACAACTATATGAACACCATAAAACCCTCTACGCAGGCGAATACGACTTCCTCCTTACCGAGATATCCACTTTTAACCAGCGCTCCCTCCGGGCACATGAAAAGGTGGGGTTCCGCCCCATTCATACGTATACCGACGATATGAGCACCTGGAGCGTGGTGGTTTGGGAATGGCATGAAGAAACCGTGTAATCCTGACAACATTATATTATATTTAAGCACCGATAATCCAGTCAAATCACTCAATGTATCTTATGAACATGTATCCGACTCCTCAACTCCTGCGTGCTTTCTGCGTAGGCGGAGCCGTGGTGATCGCATCATGCGGCCAGGGCACTTCAGGCAACAATACCAAAGACAGTACTTCCGCCGCCACCGCGCAGCAGGACTCGTCTCACAATCCCGTTGAAACCAAGGCCGCAAATACCGATTACAAGCCTGCTTTCGAAGGACAAACGAGAATAGCCGGGGTTGCCACTGCCACACCATATGAAGGCAAAGTATTGTCTGAAGGGCTCTCCAAACCCTGGGGTATCACTTCCCTGCCCGATGGCCGGTTGCTTATTACCGAAAAAGGCGGCACCATGCGCATCGCCACACAGCAGGGCCAGCTGAGCGATCCCATTACCGGCCTTCCGGAAGTGAACTCCAAAGGTCAGGGCGGACTGCTCGGCCTGCGCGTTGATCCTGATTTCGCCAGCAACCGTATGGTGTACTGGGTATTCTCCGAACAGCGCCCCGGTGGCACGCTCACTTCAGTAGCCAAAGGAAAACTCTCTGCCGACGAAAAGAAGATTGAAGGCGCCACGGTTATTTACCGCGCCACCCCTGAATATGATGGTACGCTCCACTACGGTGGCCGCATCCTCATCGATAAAGACAATAACCTCATCGTTAGCACCGGCGAACGGTCGGACCTTGCTACCCGTCCGCAGGCACAGGATCTGAAGTCCGGCCTCGGCAAGATCGTACGCATTACCAAAGACGGTAAACCCGCCGCAGGCAATCCCTTCGCAGGCGATGCAAATGCCCGTCCGGAGCTGTACTCTTACGGTCACCGTAACGTGCAGGGCCTTGCCTTCCACCCGGTATCCGGCGATCTGTGGGAAACAGAGTTCGGTCCACGTGGCGGCGATGAGCTGAACCGTGTGGAACCCGGTAAAAACTACGGATGGCCTACCATCACATAC
The DNA here is from genome assembly GCF_003149455.1 of Chitinophaga deserti. Taxonomy (GTDB): domain Bacteria; phylum Bacteroidota; class Bacteroidia; order Chitinophagales; family Chitinophagaceae; genus Chitinophaga; species Chitinophaga deserti. The sequence continues at coordinate 289,087 of NZ_QFFK01000007.1, read as the reverse complement.
GGACTGGAATACAGCGGTAAAAAGATCGGCGACAGCATTCAGCAGAAAGCTGGTCTTGAGCAACCCGTATACTACTGGGACCCTGTACTTTCTCCCAGCGGCATGACGTTCTACACCGGAACAGACATTCCTGAATGGCAGAACAGCCTGTTCGTTTCCGGCCTCAGCAGCACGCACATTGCGCGCCTGGTGATCCAGGACAACAAGGTGGTGGGTGAAGAACGCATCCTGCCTAATGAAGGCCAGCGCTTCCGCGACATTACCCAGGGTAAAGATGGTGCGCTGTATGCGGTAACCGACCAGGGCCGCCTCTACCGGATAGCGAAGAAGTAATCAGATACTACAATAGTAAAAGGCCCGCAGGAAGTGATTCCTGCGGGCCTTTTTATGTAAGGGAACTACCAGAATTTATACCAGGGCTTTTTAGCGGACTTCAGGTTCCCTATATCCCAGAACGCTGCATTGAACGGGAATTCTCCATAAGGCTTAGTGATCTCATAAGCAAAAGGATACACGGAATCTTCAAACCCGTTCTGCGCACGTTTGATCACTTTCATCATGGGCCAGAGCTGTCCCCCATCAGGCAGCTGAATCATAACATTCACTTCGGTCTGAGGGTCTTCACCATTGGCCATCCATGCAGCTCCGGGAGCATGGCGGATGATGGTTTCACCAAGGTAGGCGCCCAGGCCAAAAAGTATCTGCCCGAAATTAGAAGCCAGTATCGTACCGGGAATGGGTTGGGAATTGGCCATGCTCATTTGAAGGAAACCATCAATGTGCATGATACTATCCAGGGAGTAATCGAGTTTTAAGCCGATGGAGCCGAAGCACTGTGTGATCCATTCGGAAGCAGCGGTGATGTCTTTATTCAGTTGAGGCATAATTCTGTAGGTATAGTGGCTAAGTTGGAATACCTGCAAAATAGTAAATGCCCCGGATTTTCAAACCGGCTTAACAATTGCCGGAAACAACAACAGGTACCTGCCGGGAAGAGAACGGCAGATACCTGTTACTATGGGTTAGTAATAATTAGCGGAGGGTGGAATGCTTCGAGTTGTCTATCTTGGTTTTATAGACTTTACCTACAGATACTGAAAAAGCGCTCCATGTAATAAATGCCAGATAATTATGGATCTTCTTACAGGGGTATACAAACTTTCTATTGCCGATTTTAATCGTGATCACATCATCTCCGGCGTATTTAAAAGAAAACACTATCAGGTCCAGCACAAGGGACATACTCATAAAAGCTCTGAATATGAAAGAAGTGACTGGCATTTCTTCCAGCACAGAAACTCCACCTATTTCAACACTCCAGACCAAGAAAGTAGGCATCGCATATTTTAATATCAGTACAATGAAAAAACCAAATTCATTCTTCAGTTTGTTAGATATACTCGCACTGTAAAATAATTCATAACTAATCATATTCACCACGAAAATACAAATACTAAAAACGGCAGTCCAGAAAATAAGGATAAACCAACTTAATCCCAATACAAAATCCGAAAATACGAACTTCACATCAAGTTTATCAGCAAAATCCGACTCCGCAATCAAACTAAATATCATCAGGCTAAGCCCAAACACATAGTCACAATAGAATAGCTTTAAAATTTTGTTCATAAAATTTACATTATAAAAAACAGGTTAAAATGGATAGAGCAAACACAGTTATAAGTTATATATATGCTTACCCTCAGTAATTAAATTGATTGTAAATGTTACCCGCTGGGCAACAGGAAATACCTGCTAAGGTTATTCAGTCATAATCGCATGGAATTTACTCTATCGTTGACTTCCGGATTGGAAATATACTCCATATAAAAGCTTGACCAACATACATATCATAGTGATACTGTAAACATTCTTATTAAGGTTTGGTTTAAGATTTGTTCAAAATATTACGATGAATTACTTTCATCATGAATGCAATTAAAGCATATTACTTCAGCTAACCATGCGTATTAATTCGCTATTTCTACGGGTTAACATACGGCTAACCAAATACATCAAAAACGTTGGCAAATAAGGATATAGCAGGTGTTTAAAACAAAGATGTATGTGTGTAAAGTGATGAGAATATTACATGACAGAATCCCCTGAATCGTTTTTGCAATGTTGGTTTCTATAACCGGCTCTTCTGCGCAGGATGGCACTGATAGCAGTAAGATCGTTCAGCATTTTACGGAACGGGAATATAAATGCGGCAAATACGAGGATGATAAGCATTTGACCGGGGATGGCAGTATTATAAAAAGCATGGGCAATGGATACCATGTAGGAATCACTTGCGGCAGCATGCAGGCTGCCCGGCGGAATAACCCACATAAAATTAAGTATACCCAGCACGATCATTACCATTGATCGTAAGCCATGGCAACATGCATGAATACATTTCACCCGTAATTTCCGTGAAAGTTTTGCTTTCATTCGTTTACGGGCATTCCTCTCCAATGGATCGGCATTGCGGATCGTTAGTAAACACATTTGCAACGAGGATTAATCAAACCAGGGAAGCCGATGTCAGGCTTGGCTATGAAATAAGACTATTACTACCACAGTTTTCCACTATTAATAACAACGGGTGTAAAAGTAAACATACAGCTATTTTAGGGGTGTTAATTATGCGTTAAACGCAGTCCAGCAGCTAATTATCAAACAAATGCCATTAGTAGTAAATCATCATTATTTGGACCCAATAACAAAACCAATTTAACCAGGAAAACCAGCAACAGCAGAAGGCTATTCCCCTCCCGCCGAAAGGCTCCCCACACTCCGGTAAACCATTTTGTGCAGCACGACCTTATCTGCAGCAATGGAGAACTCCAGGTATGCGTAAATGGGCGCCTCACCATTACTTGCGGGCATTACCTTCAATGGCACGAAGTAACGCTGGTCAAAGCGCATTCCGTTGTTACTGGTATAGGTATAATTAGCAGTATTCACAGCCCGGGAAGTGGAATACAGATAAGCGATATATAACTGGCTGCTGAAAGCACCTGCAGATATTTCCGCTCCGGCATCCATCCCTTTGATATAGATCGAATTGGCTACCACAGGGAAAAAGCCCGTCCCGTTCAGCATGGTTAACATACAATGGCGGTACTCTATTCCATTTGCGACTACCAGGTTGCTTTGCACCTGCAGCTGCAGGGTTTTGTTATTTACCGTCAGCGTGATGGTTTTGGTATTACCGGCCGCCACTTCAGTATTAAGCGTTACTACAGATGATTTGGTATTGATCAGGCCTTCTACCGGCGACTCTTCCGAACAGGAAACCATCATGGCCGCACAAATGATTATGAAGAGGGAAATATACTTTTTCATTATACACAGTTTTACGGGTAATCTTAATACAGCCTGCCTATCCGCATCAGTTTGATGCTGTAAGCGTTCACGTCTTTCTTTTCCAGCGTGGCCGGGAAGTTCAGCTCACCGGGGATATAGGTATTGGGAGTATATCCCACATCCAGCATAATGGCACTGTGGATGTACAACTGCATATGCATGCTCAGAATGGGTTTCACGGCACTGGTAAAGAAGGATGGCTTTTCGAAGAAAACACCGGGCCTGATGAAGGTTTCCTTTCCGTCGTGCTTATTGATCCAACGGAGCATGAGCCCGCCGCCATAAAGCAATTTGGTATATTTCATTTTCCCTTTACGCACATCGTCTGTAGCAGTATTATTCCGCGCATCCGCATCGTAGGTATAATTACCATCGCGGTGGAACCAGCCGCCTTCGGCAAACACATTAAACTTCGAATGCTTCTTAACGGCCAGCTGTAATACGCCGGTAGCCCCATAGCTCACCGCACCGCCGCTGATTCCGGATGAAAAGGCACTCATACCCAGGCTCCCCTGTGGTTTCAGGTAAAAGGATACGGCTTTATTATTCAGCACCCCAATGATGAAGCCGGTATTAAGGGTAAAGAGGTCCCGCTCTTCCACATAAGACTTACCCGCCCCGTTGCTCAGGATAGGCGAATGTTCATATCCTAATCCAAGCAGGAACTTGGCGGCAAAGCTTTTGCTGCTGTAGCCGTCTTTCAGCAAAGCCATCAATCCCGCAGTAGCTGTTGCTGCAGCTCCATATGTAACATCTTCCGACTTATCCCGCTCTTTGGCTTCGGCTACCCTAACCTCCCTGTCTTTCGACTTCTGCGCTTCCTGCGCCTCATTATACTTCACGCGGGCCGTAGCCTGATCATTTATATCTGTAGTACTGTTCAGCGCCGACTGGTAGTGCTGCATAGCCAGCGGATACCCTTTGCTGCTCATGGCATCATCGCCCTTCTGTATGAGGCTGTTAAAGGTGTTCTTCTGCCGTTCCTTCTCCGCCTTGTCTGCCGCTGCTTTAGAGGATGCCCTGCCCAGCCGGCTTTCCAGCTGACTGATGTTCTCCTTCTTCCGCTGCACGGTAAGGGCCGGATTATCGCCCGGGTTACCGTCCCAGGCTTTTACATCGGCATTTGGGTCTAATGTTCTGATTTCATTAATCAGGCTGATCTCTTTCCGCGATAGTTCAAGGATATCCCCGGAAAGATCGGGAGCTTGCTGAGGATCGGCAGTTTTGTACCCCGGCTGTTCAAGGAAGCTCCGGAGGTAGGAAATGGAGCTGTTGACGGTGTTGAGTTTAAACTCATCCGACTCTTTACTGTTCAGGATCTTCACCGTATGCTCATAATTACTCGTTTTGGTGACGGTTTCCCGGATCTGGGGCAGCAGTTTATAGTATTCGGCCACTGCTTCCCGCAGGTTATCATATTCTCCCGGCCGGAGGGGCTTCCTGCCACCCTCAGCATCCTCGCAGTTGATGGGTTTCTTTGTCTGGGCATTCCGCAGATCCCTTATCCGGATCTTCTTAATGATCTTTTCACTCATCTTATGAACAAACCCGATCTCCTCGCCCGGGTTGTTGGCACGCTGTTCCCCGAAATGCACTTTCCCGCTCCCGTCGGCCAGTTCAAACATATAAGTCACCGGTATCTTAAACTTAGAACGCACCTGTATGTATACGTGTACCTGGTAATTCCAGTCGTACCCTTCCAGCACCTTGGTCCTGTATTCGAGGTAGGTACATGCCTCTCCCGTCCAGTCGCTCCATACCGGCACCTGTTTCACTACCGCTTTGGGGGGCGGAGGATAGCTGCATCCGGAGGTAACTAACGACAAGGTGTTCTCCAAAGCCCCTGCAAACATGGCCTGTTGCCGGGCAATACTATGCGCCTCTTCCGTGGTTTTAGCCCCGGAGCCCATGCCGTATTTCTTTTCCCCCTTATCATTCCGCCCCTGAACAATGGCATAACAACCCGGACCGTTATGGCTCATTTTAATTAAAGGGTATTTACCTCCATTGTTTTTGCAGGACAGGAACGCATTATTGTCCCGCACCCCGTTGGTGTTATCATAACCGGCGGCCCAGCCGATCTGCCCGTTTTCGTTGCAGATATAAACACTCAGCTGGCCCCGGCAAACGGATATGCCGGCAACAAGCAATGCTACAATAAGTAAATACCTAATCATTTTATGAAAATTTAGACATGAGAGTGGCTATGGGGAGTATACTGATCAAATCCCATCATACAATTGTATGCTAGCGGTATGTAATTGGTTGAACTATCTTCAGCGCTTCCGGCTGAACTTATCGGTTATTCATTTGAGGTGTATTCATGTATCAGTAGTGCTGTCCGGCAGATGGTGCGGTTTGTTTATTTCACAGATGACGGTTTATGATACAAAGTTATTTTACAGGGTGATACGAGAAAATAACTAGCAGTAGCTATTTTTTATTCCATACAATAGAAATAAGGGGGAACGATCAGACCCATGCTTCCCGGATGGCTTTCTTCACCAGCTCCACAGGCGATTTCACCGCGGCTTTAGACAGGAGGTTCTTCCGGTGGGCGTTTACCGTATGCAGGCTGATAAACAGCTCGTCCGCAATATCCCTGCTGCTTTTACCTTCCACGATGCATTTGAGTATCTCCCGTTCCCGGTTCGTAAAGAGGTCTGTGGAGGAGGTAATCACATGATCGTCTTCTATATTCAGGTAAGAAGGCTCATCATCCAGCCCTATGAGGGAGAAGCAGGGCTTGCCTTCGGGCTTGATATGGGTAATATCGGTATGGAGGCTCAGGGTGCGGTAGTAATTCTTCTCATCATAATCGATCTGAACGGCCTGGTGCAGTATCCGGATGTATTTGTTATCCCGGTTCCTGATCCTTACATCGTACTGCACTTTGTACTTATGTACCTTTTCGTAAGGCAGGGCTTTAAAAAACTCCACTACCCGGTATTCGAAATTCAGGAAGTAGGGTTTATCATCCGGATGGATGTTTTCCATGAGGAAAGCGATGGTGAACTCTTCCGGGGAATAGCCCAGTACCTGGGTAACGTTACTGTCCACGTAATCCAGCTCGCTTTTGTACATGTTGAAGATGATGTGGTAATAATTCCCTGCCTGAAATACGCTGAAGAGGCGTTTGTAGGTTTCCAGCTGTAATTGCAGCCGGGAGTTGGAAGTACTTCCTTCACTGTCGGTCACTGTTTGCCAGAACTTTCTGGCGGTCAGGTAATAAGCTGACTGGTTTGCAGGCATATGGTTGACTTAAAAACGTATAGAGACGAATGAGATTGAGCAAACTATGATAACAACGAATATAGGAAACCTAACTAAAATATCAAACTCAGGGTTATGATTGTCATTTTGAATAAATTTGACCCTATGGAAGAAAAGATTGCGCATAAGATCCGGCTCAAACAATATTGTGAGAACATACTCTCAGACCGTATTGCCACCACTAAGCAGGCAATGGATAATGCGCAGGCGGCAGCAAACGAAGAAGGGAAAAGCTCCGCCGGAGACAAGTATGAAACCACCAGGGCTATGAGCCACCTGGAAAAGGATATGTACGCCAGGCAGCTGCTCGCCCACCAGCAGGATCTCCAGGCACTGCATGCCATCCAGGTAAATGCCATATACCAGTCACCCGGCCCCGGAGCTTTCATTCAATCCACCAAAGCAGGCTTCTTTATCGGTGCCGGGCTGGGCAAGCAGGAAATGGATGGCAAAACGATCATCTTCCTCTCTCCTGCCTCCCCATTGGCGCAGCAGTTAATGCAGAAGAAACCGGGAGATGCATTTGATTTTAAAGGGAAAGACAAGATCCTGGAAGTGTACTGAGGTTTGGCGTGATATACCCTGAAATGGCCGCATTCGCCCCCATGCTTCACAAGCTAGCCGCATTACTTTTGGGAAGCCGCCTCCGGTATCACTATAACCCTAAATCCAGATGCCATGAATGTACAGGAACAAATCGACAATTACATTACCAGCCAGCCTGAACCCAAACGCAGCGACATGCAGGCCCTGCACGGTATCATCATGGAAATAATGCCTTCCTGCAAACTATGGTTCCTTGATGGCAAAAACAGTGAGAACAAAACGGTCTCCAATCCCAATATCGGATATGGTTCCCGCACCATCAAATACGCCGGTGGTAAAACCAAAGAGTTTTATCAAATCGGTATGAGTGCAAACACATCCGGCATCTCCGTCTACATCCTTGGAATAGAAGATAAGACTTACCTCTCCCGCACGTACGGACCCAATATCGGTAAAGCCACTGTAACCGGTTACTGCATTCAGTTTAAAACGCTGAAAAATATAAACACAGATGTGCTTGCGGCAGCCATACGGAATGGAGCGGAAACTAAGAACGGTTAGCGGACGGTATCTGCGTAAGCACCTGACCCAGCCGGTCATTTAAAGACCCGCTCACTTCAATCACTTTATCTCCCAGGTCCCCGATCCAGTCACCCAGCAGATCATTGACCGTCCTCCTCAGCTTCGGCCAGTCCGATTTCGTGACAGATATCAGATCCGGTACTTCTATGGGTACAAACACCAGCAGGTCTATTTCCTCTATACTGGCCTGCGCAGCTTCAAACAGGGATTGAATATGGATGTCTTTATCTATTGCATGGATATAAGCCAGGATATCTATGGCACACCGGTCAAAGATAACATGATCACCCGCCTGTGATACCTGTTTTACCGAATACTTAATCTGTGCCAGGAAATCATCTACAACGGGTATTTCTGAGAAAGCATACCCCGATTCTTCCAGTTTGTAATAGGGTTCCATTTCAAGGGTATATCCGGGCATATGCTCCAGCAGTGCTTCGGCCAATGAGGTTTTACCGACCCGGTGAGCACCGATTATTGCTATTTTCATCGCGTATAGTTGGCTAATTGAGGTATAGAACAAAGAAAACAGGCCTGCCGCAGCAAACCTGTCTTCCTCTGATTTCAGATCTTGTAAATTAACTAAAAGCTTTTAACAGGCAATACGCCATTATTTATTTTCCAAACAACTCTTTGAGCTTCTTCTCTATTTCTCCATCCCCGTTTTCGCCGAAACCAACCTGCTTCATAATAATCTTCCCTTCCGGGCTGATCAGGTAAGCAGTAGGCACAGCGGTTACAGCAAAGCCGTTCACCGACACATTTTTGGTATCCAGCAACTGTGGCCAGGGCAGCTTCTGTGTATCCAGTTCTTTCAGCCAGGCACTCTTCTTCTGGTCAATGGATATACCCAGGATCTCGAACTGATCGCTCTTGTAATGCTTATACATTTCCTTCATATACGGAAAGGCAGCTTTACAGGGCCCGCACCAGCTCGACCAGAAATCGATCAACACATACTTGCCCCGGTAACTGCTGAAAGTAACCGGCAGGTCTTCAGGTGTATTCAAAGTAAAATCCACCACTTCTTTACCGGGCTCGGCACGTTTAAAACCCAGTAAACGGGCTGCCACTTCTGTACCCGGACGGGTACGTTGCTGAACGGGGCCCAGCTTTTTATACAGCCTTTCCAGATCCTGTTCCGGAATAACCGGCTGGTAACGGCCCAGAATGTAAGCTCCTATATAAGCATCCGCATGGGCTTCCACAAAATTGCAGATATATGGGATCAGCCGCAGTTTTATCTCTTCCTGGAAAGCTGCGTTATAAGCAGAGTCGCGCTTCGGATTACCATTAAACCGTTTATTTACAGCAGCAACCATCTCCAGCCTTACCTGCTCCCTGCCCTGTTCAAAAGCCTGAAAGGCAACGGCCGATTTATTCCCGCTGATGGTAGCGGAGCGGAACCCTTTGGCCAGATCAACAACCTCCAGATAAACAGTACCCGGCCTGTCTGCCACTACCGGAAATGCCGGAAGCACCGGTTTCTGATGCATATCATACTCCGCCTGCAGAGATGGAATAGCATCTTTTACATATGGTATGCTGAGGGTAAAACGGCCATTCTTCACTTCCACCGAATCCTTCTTCTCACCTTCTTCTACCACATACACTTTATTATATCCTTTCAGGTCGCCTTTTACAGTGCCTTTGATAACGATCTTCTGTTGGGCTACCGAGCTGCCGGTAGCTAAGCCGGTTAATACTAATACCGGTAATATCTTTCGCATGTGCATCCTTTAAAGTATTAATAAGGACGGGTTTCCAGCGGAATACCCCAGTTAGGATTAAACTTAAGCACCACATTGCTGATGGGGATAATGAAATCCTTTGAGTCAATGGTACCGGTGTAAGTCTGGCCGCCTACCTTATGTACGATCTGCGCCTTAGACCAGGGCTTGCCGTTTTCAAGGGTAAAGCGTTTCAGGTCGAGGAACCTTTTAAACCCGCCGATGGGCAGCTCCCGCCTTCTTTCTTCCAGCACCTGCTGAATCACCTGGTCCTGCGTGCCAACGGTAAGCTCAGGCGTACCGGTTTTATGGCGGTATTGGCGAAGGGTATTGAGATCGGCAATGGCAAGATCCAGCTTATTCATTCTCGCATAGCCCTCTGCCCGCATGAGCAATATCTCCGGCCAGGAGAATCCGTCGGTCAGCTTCATTTTGCGGAAACGGTAATGGCTGATGCGCATACCATCATCAAAGCCGCCGCCCTGTGTAGTTTTGTATCCCGGAGCATTGAGGTAGAAGAAACTATACCGCAGGTCGGTTGTCTTATCAAACAAGGCAATCATCTCTGCAGATGGATAAGAAAGCGAAGCACCAACGCCCGCATCCCTCTCGGTGGCCCTGTAGAACAGTATTTCACGGCTGTTCACCACATTGGTAAGGTTATCCTGCGGGGTAAGGATCAGTGAAGTAAGCGGCCGTGCAGGATCAGCCAGCCTGAATTTATTGTAGTCGTATATCACATTGGCCGGGTTGCCCGCAGCCGTCCATGCCAGGTTAGCATAATGCACCACGCTATCATACTTCTGGGTAAACAGGTGATAATAAGCCAGCATGGCATGCCCCGTAGCCTTATTGGCGCGGGAAGGCCAGCTGGACCGGACCGGCAGATTGGGTAAAGCCTCATGCAGCTCTCTCAGCACCCGGGCTGCTACTTCTGCGGAGGTAGACAAATCGGGAATGGGTTTATTGATATCCACATCCACCACGTAAGGAATGGTTCTGGCGGCATTAGCAGCCCCGGGTTTGAATACCGGCCCATAAATCATATTGGCATTTAAATAGCACCATGCCCTTGCTACCAAAGCCTGTGCAGTGGTAGTTCTGGCCAATGCCTCTTCTTCCTGCGTTTTCTGACCAATACCCCGGATGCCTTCTATTACGTTATTGAAGTAGGAAACCTGCGGATACATACCCTGAGAGCCTGCACTCCAGAACTGATCGTCGAGGTTGGGGTTCTTATAAGGCTGGCGATAAGTGTAACCATAATAACGCTCCACATTGGGGTGACTGCTCAGGATATAACCTACCTTCCCCTGCCCTTCCGTCACTTCAAGGTTATCTCCAATGTGGGCCAGCACCGACCCTTTATTACCATCGAGGAAATTGAGTTCTACCGTACTGGTATTATCCAGGAGGTGATCATAGTCGGCCACCGAAGAAGGAATCAGCTTTCCTTTGGGCTTCACGTCGAGGTACTCCTTGCAGGAGCTCATCAGCATAACGGCGGAAAAGAAGAGAATATATTTTTGATTGCTCATAAATAATCAGATTAAAGGTTTACAGAAAAACCGATGTAGAACTCGGGTCTCATGGGAAGCCCCCTGTTAACAGGCTTATTCACGCTCTGCTCAATGGTTTCAGGATCTATACCCACGTTGTTGGCAGTCCAGGTAAGGAGATTCCGGCTCTGGAAATACAATCTTGCACTGTTAAGACCGGTGTTGCCGAATATTTTATTATCCAGCCTGTAGGACAGGGTGAGATCGCGGAGTTTCACAAAGTCCGCTTTCTGGATCATCGTTTCTATGTACGGGAAATACCAGGCGTCTGTATTGAAAGCTGCGAGCTTGGGATAAATGGTATGCTGCTCATCACCGGGTTTGCGCCAGCGCATGGATACATCCTTATGATCGAAATTATCCCCGTTATAAGTATCCTTACGGAATACGCCTCCCAGTTGGCTGATCACCATAAAGGAAAGATCGAAGCGTTCGTAGCTGAAGGTATTGGTAAGACTCAGCAGGAACTTCGGCCTGGCAGTACCGGAATACACCATGTCTTTCACCGTAAGGTCGTTGCCGTATATCTTCTTCCCGGCTTCGGAATAGTATTGCGGTGTACCGGTATTATCCAGTCCGGCAAACTTATAGCTGAAGATACCATCCAGCGGATATCCTGTCCTTAACACTGCACCTGCATTACTACCCAGAATAGTACTGGAAAAACTGAAGGTGAGGAAGTTGGGGCTGGGGTAATCGTAGTTAAACTGCAACACCTTGCTCTTGTTGTAACTTCCATTGAAGAATACGTTCCAGCCGAATTTATCCCCTTTCACCACATCAGATTCCAGTGAAAGTTCTATACCCGTATTCCTTGCGGAACCTGCATTGCGCGTAACCATGAATCTGCCGTAGGTAGGATCAATGAAGTCGGGCGCCAGCAGGTCTTTACTGAGTTTGTTGTAATAATCGAGTGTAAGGTTGAGCCTTCCTCCTATCAATCGCATATCCGTCCCCACATTCGTGATGATGGTACGCTCCCAGCGCAGGTTGTTATCCGGCAGGGATGAAATGGTATAAGGGATACCACCAGTGATGGCAGAATAGTTGGCAGGCGTGATCAGCAGGAAAGGCCCCTGTGTAAAGGAGATGTTTCCATTGATGCCATAAGAACCGCGGATATTCAGCTTATCGATCCAGGAAACGTTAAAGAACTTTTCCTGACCAAGTTTATAGGTACCGCCTACAGACCAGTTAGGCTTATACCTGTATTTCGGGTTGGTACCAAACAGGTTCCCCTGGTCAATACGGGCGCTACCGCTCAGGATGAAACGGTTATCGTATTCATAAGAGCCATTGGAGTACACGGAAAAGAACCGGTTATCGCGCAGGGAGTAAGACCCGTTGCTGATAACGTTCATACCATCGGGAAACAGGAAATCGGATTTATAGGCGTTGCTGTTGAAATCGAGGTAATTGAAAGTGGCAAACGTTCCTGCCTGATCGTTATACCCTACTCTTCCAGGAGCGGTATTATTATCAACGAGGTCTTTGTTAACCTCACTACCTGCAATTACTGAGATGCGGTGCAGGCGGTTGAAGGTTTTGCCGTAGTTCACCTGCGCCCTGAGGGTATAAGCCTCACTCTGGCTACGGGTTTCATTCAGTATTGCCCCTTCAGGGAGGTAATGCTTACCCGGACTGCTGATAGAAGATGCAGCATTGTAAAAGGAGCGCACATACAATGAATTGGCGCCACGCAGGTTGCGGAGCATGCCGCTCCCTCTCGTCCAGGAGCCGCCTACTTCAGCACTTAAGCCATCGAGGATATCCACCGTAACACTGGCGCCTAACCTTGCCATGAAGGCCTGGTTCCTGGTGGTGGAAAAGCCCAGATCGTTCAGGGGGTTATATTCCATGGATTTAAGGCCGCCATAGTCTGCATAGCGCTGAATGAGGTCGGGGCGCACGGCAGGAATGTTATTCGGATTGCCGGATGCATCCACAATGTTGTAATAAGGCTTCATAACCCGCAGGGTGGAAAAATCGAGCATATCAATTCCGTCCAGTGGCGCATTGTTGTTGTTGAAATTGATATTGGTGAACATTTTAATGCTCACCCGGTCTGCAGGCTTCCAGTCGTTCTTCAGGTCAAGGATAAGGCGGTCGTTGCTGTTACCCTTCATGTTACCCTTGTTGGCGATATAACGAACGGCAGCATTGGTTGCAAATTTCTCAGAATTGGCGGAAAGAGAGATGTTGTGCTGTTGCGTTGAAGCTGAACGGTATAAATGCTTTTCCAGTTGTTGCAGGGTATTGTTCTTCCTCAGCAGGCTGAGCTCGGCATTCACTTCCGCTTCCGTAAGGAGCCCCTGCTCTTTGCTGATCAATAACTGCGTTACGCGGCCATAGGTGGTATATGTTTCATAATCCCAGCCTACATTGGTTGCATCGCTGTTATAATAGTCCATTTCCGCATCTACATAATCTGCGGCACTGGTTTTATTGAGGTAGGATAATTGAGGGCGGAGCGTCATGCCCGTGCTGCCTTTATAGCTTAACTGCATTTTACCGCGCTTAGCGGTTTTGGTGGTAATAACAATTACACCGTTGGAAGAACGCGCACCATAGATGGATGCAGCCACCGCATCTTTCAGCACGGTAATGGTTTCCACGTTATCCATGTTCACAGATTCCAGTCCACCGGGGGCAGGATACCCGTCGATCACCACCAGCGGTTCACCATTAGCCAGAAAAGTAGATCTGCCGCGTACTTCTATCTTCCCTTCTTTGGTGACGGCAACACCGGCTGCCTGTCCTTCAAGGGCGGTGAGCAAACTGGGTTGCAGTTTACCTTCCAGCCGTTTGGTTTGTACGGAAGAATAGGCGCCTGTCATCCTTTCCCGGGAAACTGACTGATAACCGGTGTTTACGGTAATAGCCACTTCATCCAGTTTGGTGGAAGCACGGCTGAGTTTTATGTTGAGGGCTGGCTGCCCTTCTTTCAGCATTTCTGCGGTAACGGTCATTTCACGGGGCGTAAAGCCTACATAGGAGAAGCGGAGTGTATTCCCTTCACCGGCAGCAATGGAAAAGGTTCCATCAGCAGCGGTGGCAGTACCCTTCCGGGTTTCTTTCACCTGTATGCTTACACCGGGCAATGCCGCACCTTCCATATCGGTAACACGGCCGGTAAGTACTGCCACGGGGGCAGCTTCAGCAGCTGAGGTAACGGAAGCGTTCCGCGGTTTACCGGAGAGTATAATCGTTTTCCCCTGCAGCACATAACCGAGATCCTGATTTTTCAGAACCAGGTCCAGTACGTTTTTCAGGGGAGCATCTACAACGGAGAGTGAGATAACTTTTGATCCTGACAGCAATTCTTTATTGCTGAACACCACATATCCGGTTTGCTTTTCGATGGCCGAAAACACTTTTTTCAGGGTAAGGTTTTTACCTGAAAGTGTTACTGACTGGGCAGATGTTGCCCCCTGCACGGAAACCAGGGCTGTGATAAGAAAAAGAGGTAGCAGCCTCATTACTTTTGAAATTTGTGCCGACAGTCTGTTCCCCTGCAGGGCAGAGAAATAAAGGCAACCATAAGCAGTTTTTTGCATAAATTGTGAACTAATTTTGGTTGTGAATAAAATTGGTATGCGAAACCTTTTATGTAACAGCTAAAATCCGCCGGAAACGAGGCCAATCGGTTCCGGCTTTTTATTTTAGCCCGATCAGGGCATTACGATCAGTGTTCTGCCCTCTAAGCGAAAATGAACATTCGATTTTTCCAGTGCAATCAATAATCCGTTCAGCGGTATATCCCGCGTCATTTTACCTACAAATTCTATATCAGGTACACCTGATTCATATTTAACCTCTATATCATACCAGCGCTTCAGCTGGCGCATTACTTCATCTATCTTAGCGTCCTCAAAATCAAACACCCCGTTCTTCCAGGCCATTACCTTTCCGATATCACCGGGTTTTACGGTCATATTATCCGCAACATCGCCCTTCATGGTAAGGGAGGCCTGTTCTCCGGGCTTTAGGACTACTTTCTGCCGCTTACCCTGCCGGTTTGTGGTAACTGCCACCTTCCCTTCCAGCAGCGTGGTATGCAGCACCGGTTCATCGGTATAAGCGTTAACGTTAAAGTGTGTACCCAGCACTTCCACTTCGAACCGCTCGTCCGCATTCACGATGAAGGGCACGGTTTCCCCTGCTTTCTTCATCTGGGCCACTTCGAAATAAACTTCCCCCCTGATAGCAACCCGGCGGGTACTATTCGTAAACTGTGTGGGAAATCGGATGGAGCTGGCAGCATTAAGCCAGGCAGTGGTACCATCCGGAAGAAGGATTTTGTATTGCCTCCCCTTGGGAGTAGTGAGGGTATTAAAGGATTCTTCAGCGGAAGTTTTACCGGCCGAATTATATGCCAGCTGACCGTTCTTCACTGAAAGATCGGCCCCGCTCTGATGGGCTACGATGCCATTGCCCACAGAATCGAGCAGGATGGTGGAGCCATCTGCAAGGGTGAGGATAGCGCCTTCCTGTCCGGGTAAGATTTGCTGTATGGCTTTGGGTTCCTGCTTAGCCAGTTCCACAGGCTTCACCGGCCAGAAGTACCATGCCCCCGCCAGCAGCAGCAAAACCGCTGCGTCATAGCGTACCCATGAAAGGCGGAGTAATTTAGCAGTTCGGGGAGTTTCGGCTAACGCAGGTTCCTGCAGGTGTTGCCTGTGAAAAGCATCCAGTGCCGGCTGTGCGGCCGCTTTAAAAGTAGTATACTCCTTATTCAGCGCAGAAAGGTTATCTGGAGTACTCAGCTGGTCATACCACGCCTGATGCTGTGGATTTTGCTGCAGCCAGCGCTGCAACTCTTCCTTCTCCGCCTCCGATAACTGATCTAACTTTTCATACACTGTGAGCCTGGCAGCCCTCAGGAGTTCGGGCAATTCATGCCCGGGAATATCGTCTGCTTCCATCATTTCTCATGTCTGTTCACAATAAGACAACAGCAATACTCCGGATTTGACCTCCGAAGGGAAGAATTTTCAAAGAAATAATATTATAATGTATTAATCTGCCAGGAACAGGCTGATAAGTGCCATACCGGGAACGATTTTACCCCGTAGTAATTTAATGGCCCTGGCTTTCTGGTGGCTTACCGCCGAAGGGGAGATCCCCAGTTGCTGTGCAATTTCATTGGTACTGAAGCCTTCAATATTCAGCTGCACTACTTTGGTGCATTCTGGGGGCAGGGTTAAAATGGCTTCATGCAACAGGCGGACGGCCTCCGCATTAAAGACATTCTGCAGAATATCCTCATACGATTTCTCTTCCAGTTGCTTTACATAAGCTTCCTGTACTTTCTTCTCGTTGCGTTTGAGTTTCTTAAGATGATTGAGGGAACGGTTGCGGGTGGCTACGTACAGATAGGCTTTAATGCTTTTTACTTCGCTTAGAAAGGTGCGGGTTTTCCATAATTGCAGGAACACTTCCGACACGATGTCTTTCGCTGCGGCATCATCGAAAACAATACGGTTAGAAAGCAGGCACAGTGCAGGGTACATTTCCATAAAAAGTCCGTCGAATGCCGCTACATCGCCTTCATTTAAACGTAATATTAAATCTTCCTCACTATGTAACACACTATTTTGCAATGCCTGATATACTTTTATGCTATGTCTGCTTTTCAAAGATAATTTTATGACGGAAATTATCCTAACAATCCTGTTTCAATGACGGCTCCCATGTCACAAGAGGATTTTTCCTTATTTTACCTGACTTATGAAGCAACATATACTATCCGGCGATCAGGCAAAAAAAATAATCCTTCATGCGGCAGGACTGGCAAAGCCCGGCCAGTTCGGGAAAGGCATGGAGGCTGTCTACAAACTGATCGACCACCTGGGATTTATCCAGATCGATACCAATAATGTTGTGGAGCGGGCACATCACCATGCCATAGCATCCCGTGTGCCGGACTATAAACCGGAATGGATTGATGAGCTGCTGGCGGATGGGCACATCTTTGAATTCTTCACATACGGCACAGGTTATATCCCCATGCACGAATACCGTTTCTCATTGCCTGTTAAGGAAAGCTTTTTATCCCGCAGAAAGCCCATGACGCAGCAGGAGATCAGTCTTATGAAAAAAATACTCGACAGAATAGCCCGTGAAGGCCCCCAGATGGTGAAGGATTTCGATAATGATACCCCGGTGGCAAGTTCCGGCTGGTGGGACTGGCGCCCGGCAAAAGTAGCCCTCGAAAGACTCTTCCTCGACGGAAGCCTCATGTGCACCCGAAACAAGAACTTCCATAAGATATACGACCTGCCCATCAACCTCATACCGGTTGACATTGATACCACCATGCCCAATCCGGAAGAATTTGCCCGGCATACTATCCGGCGTTCTTTACAATCCCTGGGGATAGCCAATGCAAAAGACATTGCCTGGCGGGCCAATTTTGTAAAAGATAACAAAGTAAAAACGGAGCTGGAAAAGATGGTTGCCGAAGGAGAAGTTTGCCCCGTATCCGTCGAAGGACTGACCACCGCTCCCCTTTACATGCTCCCCTCCTACAAAAACAAAAAGATAACCCTGAGCGGTGATGCATTTATCTTATCTCCGTTCGATACATTGAACGTACACCGGCATCGTTTAAAGGATTTCTTTAACTTCGATTACCAGATAGAATGTTTTGTACCGCAGGCGAAGCGTATATACGGATACTTTTCCTTACCGGTGTTGATTGGGGACACCTTTGTAGCCCGGATGGATTCAAAGGCAGACAGGAAACAACGCACGCTCACCATCCATAATCTTCATTTTGAGCCGGTGAAACTATCCCAAACCATGACAGATAAAATAACGGAAGCGATCAGAGCATTCGCGCACTTCAATCAGTGCAGAGAGGTGATTATTATTAAATCGAATAACAAACAGGTGCTGAAAGCTTTTGGTGCGCCTGTGAAATTGAACAGACACTGACATACGTAAGTGTGGCAAAGAACTTTCACATTATCAAAAAATAGCCAAACTATGAAAGCTTTTCTAATCAGGAAATACGATAAAAAAGCGAAGCTTCTGTTAGAAGAGGTCGCTACTCCGGAAGTAAAAGACAATGAAGTACTGATAGAGGTGCACGCCAGCGGTGTGAACCTTCTGGACTCCAAGATCAAATCAGGCGAATTCAAATTGATCCTGCCCTACAAGTTTCCATTGATCCTGGGGCATGATGCCGCGGGCATAATCACCCAGGTTGGAAAAAATGTGAAGCAATTCAAAGTGGGAGACCAGGTTTACGCTCGTCCTGCTGATTTTCATATCGGGACATTTGCCGAATACATTGCAATCAATGAAAATGATGTTGCATTAAAACCAAAGAACATTTCGACAGTAGAAGCGGCTTCTGTTCCGTTGGTAGCGTTGACGGCCTGGCAGGCTCTGGTAGAGCTGGGCAACCTGAAAAAAGGCCAGAAAGTATTTATCCAGGCAGGATCCGGCGGAGTGGGTACCATTGCAATTCAGCTTGCAAAACATCTGGGCGCAACGGTTGCGACTACAGCCAGCGAAAAAAGTTTTGATATGCTGAAGGGGCTTGGCGCAGATGTCCTGATAGATTATAAAAAGCAAGATTTTGAAAATGTGTTGAAAGACTATGACCTGGTGCTGAACAGCCAGGATACAGGTACTTTAAAAAAATCGCTGAATATACTCAAACGGGGAGGTAAACTCATTTCAATTTCGGGTCCGCCAACGGCTGATTTAGCCAATTCAATGGGAGCCCCCTGGTATGTCAAAATGATTTTGTCACTGATCAGTTCAGGCATCCGAAAGAAAGCAGGGAAACTTGGCGTGCAGTACTCTTTTCTGTTTATGAAAGCAGATGGGAAACAACTGCATGAGATCACAAAACTGATCGAATCCGGCGCTATTAAGCCTGTTGTGGATAAGGAGTTCGGGTTCGAAAAAACCAATGATGCGCTGGAATATGTAGAAAGTGGCCATGCAAAGGGAAAGGTTGTAGTTAATATTAAATAAGTCAAGGCTGGAATCTGTGTGTCGTTAGCCATAAAGATTGCACGAGGGGTTGCCTTGGGCAATTGAACATATGCTGGCAGATAGTGACAGGTAGGATGGATACAATAAAAAAAAAATGTGACACAAACTTTTGAAGTTTTGTATCACATTTTCGTGACTCCGCAGGGGCTCGAACCCTGGGCCCGCTGATTAAGAGTCAGCTGCTCTACCAACTGAGCTACAGAGTCTTTATTGGTGGGAGCAAATGTAACAAAAAATTATTCTTCGTACAAAAAACCTTCCTACCTCCCCTCTATTACGATCAGAAACAGCTACTTAGCCCTATTAACCAAAAATCCGGTATTACAGGAACCGGATTTACCGTAAGTTTGACGAGAACAACCCAACTATGCCCACAAACCTTTTTGATCTGATCAGGAACCTCTTTACCGGAGGGAACAAAACACTCAACAGCCATATAGAACATAAAACTTTCACCCCTTTCGACCTCGAAGCATACATTGCAAAGAAGCAACAGGAAGCACAGGAGAAAGTACCAACGCTGGAAAGGATGTTCGGGACGGATTTCCCTGCCTTTTTCTACCGGCACAGAACGAAATACCCCTTAACAGATGAACTCCTTTTCCAACTGGACCTGTTAGGACCCGAAGCAGTATCCCTGGACAATCCGCATTGGAAAGACAAACACCCCTTCAACTTCCCGGGCCCGTTTTATACCGGCCAAACCGATACCTGCGGAACCGGGGAATCTGAGGCCCCCTATAATACATTGTCCGACACCGAGGCAATGGAATTTGTATTCAGGCAGCCGCAGAACTATGTTGAGCTGATCTGCGTAATAAACGCCGGGGTGGTTGAGATTTATGATGGATACTCCTGTAATGGCAATAACCATTGGACATATTCCGAATGCCGAAACTGGTGGTCTGTCCGGGGCGATATAATCAACAGCCTGAACAGCCCGAAATTCAGAGAAATGAACGGAGGCAGGGAGCAACGCTATATTGATTACCTCAATACAACAGCAGAAAACGACCTACGGAAATATTGCTACTTCCTGGAGAATCATTCTTATCCGAAGAACGATAAAATTGCTTTACCTCCACTATAAGTTGAGTAATTCCCTCAATCCCACCCCCGGTTGCCGGAATACAACCGTAAGTAGCGGCCCCACAACCACAAGTGGTGGCCATTTTGCGGAAGCAGCCATTCCCCCGCCCTATCTTTGTAACGTCAAAACAAAGACACCGATTTATGTTACATGCCAAAATGATCGGCAACAAAATTGCCACCGCCCGGAAGAAAGTAAACATCTCACAGGCCCAACTCGCACAACGCCTTTTTATATCCGCCCAGGCCGTCGGTAAATGGGAACGCGGAGAATCTATGCCCGATATCGCTACTTTAAATAGTCTGGCCGAAATCCTCGGTACCGACCTCAACTACTTCTCCGAAACCTTCCCCTCCGCAGCCCCCGAAGCAGCTACGCCTGTTTCCCAACCCCAGCCCCCTGCCGCCACACCTGCCGCGCAGCCTGAAAAGAAGCGCAATTGGGACATGTCTCAGGGGAACTGGGTAGACGCCGACTTCTCCGGACTAACGAACCTCCACGAAAAGTTCAGCGGCTCCAATATGCAAAGGTGTAAGTTTCTCGGGTCCGACCTGCAGGGCCTACTGCTCAAAGGCAATCACATCGACTCCTGCGATTTCTCCGCATCCGACCTCAGCGGTGCACAGCTGCAGAAGTCTCACATCGTAAATAACGGTTTCAGGGATAGCGGGCTCAAAGCCACAGAAATATCCGGCAGCCACATCAAAGGCTGTGATTTCTCCAACGCCGATTTCACAGCGGCTAAATTCGAATCCAGCTCCTTCCAGAAAAACATCGTAACCGGCTCCGTATGGAACCAAACCTCCTTCCATGGTACAGACCTCTCCGATATCGTGATCGACGGTACGGTGGAAGACTGCTACTTCGATAACTGTGCCTTTACCCGGGTCACCTTCCAAAACGCCACCCTGCTGAATACTTTCTTTAAAGGCAGAACCCTCAAAGGCATCCAGTTCATCAATTGTCAGGCCGACCGGCTCACGTTCGAATTCCTCAAAAACGGGAAAGCCGATGTATCAGGTATCACCTTACTCACCCAATAACCGGAAAACCATCCAATGGAAACTACCATCAACTACTTCTTCCGGGACATGGGTGTGATGCTGGGCCGTACCATGCGGCATATGCACCGGGGAATGCATACCGTCACCCTCATTACCCTGCTGCCCATCGCATGCATGATGCTCTTCCTATATGTATTTGGCGGCACCCTTCTGGCGCTGGAAGGCATTCTAATGACCCTCACCCGCAAACCGGCTCATCGCTAACCGGAAATCCATCTTTATCACTACAGTACTTAAATACTATTTTAACCTAACTAATATGTTATTTTACCATTTAAAGAGATATGACTTATCTATGCCTTATCTATGACTTATCTATACCTTATCTATGTCTTATCCTAATAAGGGATAAGACATAGAGGATGGATTTTTGGTTGAAAACTGGTTTATCGGTATATTAGATATACCAAAATCTAATAGTTAACTACCAAAAACCATACACCATGGCAATGTTAAACTCTCCTTTTGAGTTCACCGGAAGAATAGGTAAGATCTCGGCCTATAAGCGAAAAGGGTCGGATAAAGTGATCTTACGAATGGGTACCGGGCCCACTAAGGAGCAGATAAAAGCAGAACCGAAGTTTGCACGCCTGCGTGAGAACAACTCCGAGTTCAAAGCTTCCACCCTGCTCACCGCCGGTATCCGCCGCGCAATTTTCCCTGTTAAACACCTGGGAGATTCTAATTTCACGGGGGCTATCACCAAACGCGCCAGAAAAATCCAGATGATGGATACTGTTGGCTACCGTGGGGAAAGGAACGTTATCCTCTCCCAAAACAAAACGCTGCTGAAAGGCTTCAATCTCAACCTGAAAGATCCATTTGACAGTATCCTCAGTCACCCGCTGGCAATTACCACTAACCGCGAGCTGGGAACTGCCTCCGTAACGATCCCGGCCATCATCCCTGATATCAATCTGTACCTGCCGCCGGGTACTGTGTTCTACCATTTCATCGTTTCTCTGGGAGTGGTACGGGATATTGTTTTTACCGGCAACGATCTTCCATATACCGAACCCGGAGAAGTAGTATCCGCCGCCTCTGCATGGCAGCATGCCCGGGCAACCGTGGAAGCTACTGAAGTAGAAGTGCAGCTCAGTGGTGATATCACCGATGCAGATTCGCTGGTACTCGCCATAGGCGTAGAAATGGGGCTGCCAGACAGGTTCGGGGAACTTGAAATTTCAAGATGGAGCGGTGCTGCAAAAATAGTGGATGTGTTTTAACGCGGGGTAATCAACTCATGTCATTACTGATACCGGAATACAGGTATTTTAGCTGCATTTATCAACTTTATTATTTGCAGCAATCACTTGTAGCGTATATTCATGCTCGTTTCAGAGAAATCTCTGCAGCATTCTTATAAGACCTGACTAATTCGCAATCAGTAACCTATGGCAACGGCGCTCCAAAAGTTTCACCGGGTTTCCGGTATTATCATCGCATCCTTTCTGCTACTGCATTTCACCAATCATCTCTTTGCCCTGGCAGGCCCGCAGGCGCATATAGATGCCATGAACATTCTCCGGAAGATCTACCGTTTTCCGCCGGTTGAAATATTACTGCTGGCCTGCGTGGCTTCACAGATCATCAGCGGCGTTACCCTGATCGTGAAGAAAGGATTCCGTAAAAAACCGCTTGCAGTAAAGCTGCAGATCCTCAGTGGCGGCTATCTTGCCCTCTTCCTCATTAATCATGTTATGGCGGTAATGATGGCCCGGTATCAATGGCATATAGATACCGATTTCTTTTTCGCTGCGAATGTAGCGGTACAATATCCGCAGAAACTATTCTTCATTCCCTACTACACGTTATCCCTCATCAGCGTATTCACTCACATCGCCTGCGTGCATTACCTGAAGCGTGCTGCCACATCAACATCTACCGGAAAACCGGCTAAGGAAAACAGGGTGAGAAAAGAGACCACCGGTATCCTTGTTTTTGGAGCCATCGTCACCATCCTCATCATGCTTACTTTTACGGGAGTGTTTTATAAGATCGGGTAAAGCACGCATTTAGTTGCGCACTAACAACGCCGGGGCAGAAAGATCGAAGGTGAGTTTGGGGCCCAGCCAGCTGATCCACATGATACCATCATATATCAATCCCTCCACCAGTTGCACCCGGAACGGACCCGTCTGAATGGATGGCACTGCTTCGGGTGAAAGATTCCTTAACCGGGTGATGTAGATAGACGATTTGAAGTTTTCGTTGAACTCACTCTTCCGCTCTACGCGCTTCACATTCGTGGTATCCGTAACATCCACATGCAGGCGGCTGAGGTGCTTCGCGTTGAGGCGGAATACGTCTTTACCCGCCCCGCTATCCAGCGAGCATTGTAACCGCAAGCTGTCATTCACCACGAAGTAAGCGAAGATCGTCAGCGACCGGTTGCGGGATTGCTCCAGCTGCAGGGGGATCGTTTTGGCGGTTTTGCGGATGGTGGCCAGCGTTTGTTTGTTTTCGAAACGGATCACCTTCTTTGTAAAATCGATCGTGAAGGGTTGATGTTCCAGCAGCTTAATGGCAATGATACCATCGATCCCGCCGAAGTTGGCATCGATGAAACTCACTTCTTCCACGGCCTTCTTCAGGGGCCCGAATTCAAAATTGCGGACTTCATACAGGTCTATATCCAGCCGCTCGCCCGTGGCACGGAAGCCGGTATAGCCCCCGTCTTCCTTTTTTACATGCTGCAGTTTGCCGAAAAAGGTTTTGGTAAAAACTGTCAGTCCGGCCCCGGTATCGAAAATAAAGCTGCCTTCCACCCCGTCTACTTTGGCTTTCACCAGTATATGGCCTGATTCCATCACCTGGAAAGGCAGTTCGTTTTGGGCAGATGACTGGGCATTGGTTGTAAGGAATAAGCAGGCGAAGCATAACGCCAGTAAGCACGGTTTCATGTAAAAAAGTTTGGGTGAAGATAAGCATTTGAAAAAAATGCCCGGCCCGCCTGCTGTTAACATTGCGGTAATATGGGACGTTTTCCTTTGCAGGATGAAGTACCTGTTCCTGCTGCTCACCGTCTTCCTCACCACCCGCCTCGCTGCTCAAACGGAGGCTCCCATCCTCATCTCCGCCACTGACTCCCCTCTTACCACCCCGGGGTTCCCGGCACTGAAGGATTCGCTGGAGAAAGCCCTCGGCCATAAAGACCCCATAGCCGCTGCAGGCATCCTCAGCCGCATGGGTGAAACCTGCTATCACCTCGGTTATTACCCGCAGGCGCTCGATTACCACCTGCAGGCCGGTAAGCTTTACCGCGAAGCCCGGCAATGGATTCCCCTTGCCCAAAACCTCAACAACATCGGCACCTTATATTATTATAGCCGCCAGCCGGCAGAAGCCCGCAGCTATTACGACGAGGCCCTCAGCCTTTTTACCCGGGCAGGCAACTTCAGTGGCATGGCCCAAACCCTAGGCCGCATCGGCCACCTCAGTGAAAAACGCCATGAGTACGACAGCGCCGCCTATTACCAGCATAAAGCCCTTTCCCTCTTTGCCCGCTCCGCCAGTCAGGATGGTATCGCCAAGATCTATGAAAACCTGGGCAGTATTCACGAAGATCTTGAGCAGTACGATTCCGCTTACCACTACTTCAGCAAAGCCCTTGAGCTGAACCTGCTGCAGCATAACCGGCTTGCAACTATCGAGATCTACAACAACCTCGGCGACATTCTCCGCAAAACCAGCCGCTTCGCGGAAAGTATCCCCTACACCCGCAGCGCGTTAGCCCTGGCGCTGGAAACCCGGGAGGAATACCAGCTCAGCAGTGCTTACCGCGACCTCTCCAAAGCCTATAACCTACTTGGCCGTAACGACAGCGCATTCCATTACGGGGAACTCAGCCGCGAAAGCCTCCTTAATATATACTCCCGCGAAAGCGGCAAACAGCTATCCATTATAAAAGCTATGTACGACACCGGTAAAAAGGATATGGAGATTGCAGGGCTCCGCAACGCCCGTAACACGGCTATTTCCCTTGTAATAGGCGCCCTCCTGCTGGCTTTACTGGGTATACTGGTCATTTCCCGGCAGCGCCTCCGCATCCGCAATGCCGCTTTGTTACGGATGCAGGAGCAGCAGCAGTTCCAAACCCGTACCGAGCTCCTGCAGGTGCAGGAAGAAAGCCTGAAGCAGGAACTGGAAGTGCGCTCCAAAGTTCTGGGAACGCATACCCTCCACATCATCCAGAAGAACCAGCTGCTGGAAGAAATTCAGGGGAAAATAGTGGACATGGTGAACGACGACCGGCGCGATCAGAAGAAGCAGCTTAAACAACTGCAGCAGCTCATCCACCAGAACTTCAACCACGATCAGCACTGGGATGAATTCCGGAACATCTTCGGGCAGATCCATGAGTCTTTCTTCGACAAACTGAAATCATACTGCTCCGGTCTTACCGCCAACGATCTGCGGCTGATTGCCCTTCTTAAGATGAACCTCAGCTCGGCAGATATTGCCGTATTGCTGGGAATTTCGCAGGATAGTTTACGCGTAGTACGCTACCGGTTACGTAAAAAACTGCAGCTTAAACAGGGCGAAAGCCTGACCACGTTTATACAGTCGGTCTGAAAAAATGCCCCTACCATGTTACGGTAATAATTCCTTAACAGCCATTTTGTTACGGAAACACTATTTGATAATCAAACAATTACACCGGATTTGTTCACGCTGTTACCGCTTTGTTCACGCCTGTGTTAACGTTGTATCCTTTTTGTTCACGGTGCGGATTTGCCTTCGGGGGTACTTCATGTGCATCTTTGAGTGCCCGGAAAAAAGTCGGCCGCTTTTGCTCCGGGGCCTTCAAACCAAATAAAAAAGATACCATGAAAAAATTGCTGTCTGTATGGATCCTCTGCTGCTTCAGCGTACTGGCCTTTGCCCAGGGTACGGGATTGCTGACGGGTCATATTATGGATAAAAACCAGCGCCTTTCGCTGCCCGGGGCTACCCTTCGCCTAAGCCCGGGAAACCATTACACCGTGAGCGACCAGCAGGGCCGTTTCGAGTTCCTCAGCGTGCCTCCCGGTAACTATCAGCTCGAAGCATCCTATATCGGTTATGGTAAATCCGCCATCGCCGTCACTATTGCTGCCGGGCGCAATCCCGAGCAACGCATCGCCCTCGAAGCAGGCGGCGTGGCCGGTAAAGAAGTACTCGTGGTGGGCGACCGCCTCCGTGGACAGGCAAAAGCCCTGAACCAGCAGAAAAACAATCCCAACGTTACCAATGTGGTGAGTGCCGATCAGATCGGGCGTTTCCCCGATGGTAATATCGGAGACGCTATTAAACGCATCCCCGGTGTTACTATGCAGAACGATCAGGGTGAGGCGCGTAACATCATCATCCGCGGCCTGGCGCCTCAACTCAATTCCGTTACCCTCAACGGCGACCGTATCCCATCTGCCGAAGGCGATAACCGGAATGTGCAGATGGATCTCATCCCCAGCGATATGGTGCAAACGATAGAGCTGAACAAAACCCTTACCCCTGATATGGATGCCGACGCTATCGGCGGCTCCGTGAACCTCGTGACACGCGCGGCGCCTAACGGGCCAAGGGTATCTGCCACCCTTTCCTCCGGGTACAATCCGATCCGGGAAAAGCCTATTTACAACGGCGCCTTCGTACTGGGTAACCGCTTCTTCAATAATAAGCTGGGTGCCATCGTAAGCGCCTCTTACAATAACAACGATTACGGTTCCGATAACATAGAGCCTACCTGGAAGAAAGATGATTTCGGGAATGTGTACCTGGAAGAAATGGGCATCCGCCAGTATTTCGTGCAGCGCATCCGCAGAAACGCTTCCGCTGCGCTGGACTATAAAATCAATTCCGGCAACACCATTTATTTCAATACCATGTACACCTGGCGCGACGACCGGGAGAACCGTTTCGCTTACAATGTAAAGGATATTGAACCGGAGTATGATGCCAATGATAACATCACCGGCTATACCGGATCGCTCGTTCGCCAGAACAAAGGCGGTGTGGGTGGCAGTCGTGGTAAAAACCGGAGACTGGAAACGCAGCGGGTTCAGAATTACTCCCTCCGGGGCGATCACCTGCTGAACCCTAAGATAGATCTGAACTGGAGCGCTTCATGGTCATCCGCCAGTGAAAAGAAGGACCGGGAAAGATACATTGAGTATGAAGCGGAAGATGTACCCGTTACCATGGATATTACCAATCCCCGCCGCCCAACAGCAATGCCTTCCGGTGTTTCCGAATCGGATTATGAATTTGGTTCCCTTACCGAGAATAACGATTTCACGAAAGAAAGCGAGCTGGGATTGAAGCTGAACCTGCGCTTCCCCCTGAGCGTGATCCCGCAACAGAAAGGCCGTATGCGCATCGGCGGCAGGCTGAGGTTGAAAGATAAGAAGCGTGATAACGATTTCTTCGAATTCGAACCGGTGAATGAATTTGCCACGCTGGATAAAATGCCGCTGCACGAGTGGAACAAGCGCCCTTTCCAGCCCGGTAATCAATATGTACCCGGCCGTTTCATAGCCCCGGAGTTCCTTGGCGGGCTCGATCTTTCTAACGGTGCGCTGTTTGAAAAAGAAGCAGACCCTTCCGAATACCTGGCAGTTAACTACAAAGCAAAGGAAACCATTACTGCAGTATATGTACGCTGGGATCAGGATATCACTTCCCGCCTGTCGTTCATTGCAGGGGTACGATTGGAAAATACCAGCACCAAATACGACGGAAACGTGGTGGAAGAAGAGGAAACCCTTACCGGCCAGCGCAGCGTGAAAAACAGCTACCTGAACGTGCTGCCGGGCCTTACTTTCAAATACAACGCTACCGACAACCTGGTGCTGCGCCTTGCCGCTACCACTTCCATCGCCCGGCCCAATTACTACGACATTGCACCGTATCTGAATATTGTGGCGGAAGATGAAGAGCTGAGCGCAGGCAACCCCGAACTGAAAGCTGCATACGCCACTAACTTCGACATCATGGCGGAGCAGTACTTCAAATCGGTGGGTATCCTCTCCGGCGGGGTGTTTTACAAAAATATCAAAGACTTCATTTACACCTACAGCGACCAGCAGTATACCACTGCCCAGTTTGCCACCGACTTCCCCGGCCAGAAAAACCCGGTGCCTGCAGGCGAAAACTGGACTTACCGCCAGGCACGGAATGGTAACAAGGTAAAAGTATATGGCTTTGAAGTAGCACTACAGCGCCAGCTCGACTTCCTGCCCGGCTTCGCCAAAGGCTTCGGTATTTACCTCAACTACACCTACACCAAATCGAAAGCCGACGGCGTATATAACGGAGACGGTGATAAACGCGACGGCGTGACCCTCCCTGGCACGGCACCGCATATGATGAATGCTTCCCTTTCTTTCGAGAACAAGATCTTCTCTGCCCGTATTTCCGGCAACTATGCAGCGGCTTATCTCGATGAACTGGGGGGTGATGCGTTTGAAGACCGCTTCTACGACAGGCAGTTCTTCCTTGACCTGAACGCTTCCGTGAAGCTGACGCGCCAGCTGCGTGCATTCGGTGAAGCGAACAATCTCACCAATCAGCCGTTACGCTATTACCAGGGTATTAAGGAAAGAACCATGCAGGCGGAGTTTTACAGACCGCGCTACAACTTCGGGTTCAAATTCGATTTGTAATTTCACAAAGTAACATGATGACGAAACAGACAATCTATATAGCCCTGCTGCTGGGCGCTTCCGCATGCAGTCAGCACGCCCGCGTGGCAGACAATGCCGTAAAGCCCGTGCTGGTGACGGAGGTGGTAAACCATGATACGGATGATCCTGCCATCTGGATCAACCGGGCTGACACTTTGAAAAGCCTCATTATCGGCACCGATAAAGATACTGATGGCGGCCTCTATGCTTTTGACCTTGCCGGGAAAATAGTGGGCAAGTCTGAAAAGCTGCAGCGCCCCAACAACGTGGATATCGCCTACAACCTACCCCTCGCAGGCAGGCTCACAGACATTGCCGTGGCTACAGAGCGGGAAACAAACAAGATCCGCATCTTCCGTCTCCCTGATCTCCAACCCATCGACAATGGCGGTATACCCGTCTTCGAAGGTGAAGCCCAGCGCGACCCGATGGGTGTGGCGTTGTATACCCGTCTGGCTGACTCCGCCATCTTCGCAATCGTAGGCCGTAAAACGGGCCCTGCGGAAGGGTATCTCTGGCAATACCGGTTGCAGGATGATGGGAAAGGAAATGTGAAAGCGGAACTGGTAAGGAAATTCGGGAAATACTCAGGGAAGAAGGAAATTGAAGCAATTGCCGTTGATAATACCCTTGGCTATGTGTATTGCTCTGATGAAACGGTGGGTATCCGTAAGTATTATGCCGACCCTGAAAAGAAGGACGATACGGAACTTAATTTCTTCGGACAGACAGGCTTTGCATCCGACCACGAAGGCATTTCCCTCTGCCCGCTGAGCGACAGCACGGGCTACCTCCTCGTGTCTAACCAGCAGGCTAATTCATTCATGGTTTTCCGCAGGGAAGGGCAGAATGAATTTGTTGGAGAAGTGCCGGTATCTACCGTAGAAAGCGATGGCTCAGATATTACCCCGGTTACCTTCGGGAACAAATTCCCCGGTGGGCTGTTCGTTGCCATGAGCAACGGGCGTGTGTTTCATTACTACGCTTTTAAAGATCTGGAAGCAAGGATGAAGAAGTAAACCGCATACACCATTATCAGGCCGGGGCTTTATAAGTACCCGGCCTTTTTGTTGCCTATGCTGCCAGTCCGCCTGCTGAAAACAGCCAGTACAGGGCTACTACCATGGCGGCTAATGTGATGGAAGCAATGCGCCTGTACTTCCAGGGGGTTACTTCCACGAGGTTATGGGTTTGCAGTACAAAGGGAGTTCCCATTGGCCTGCGCCAGCCAATGAACAACATCAGTGCTACAGTAGCCACAAACAGGATGGCCAGTACATGCAGGAAATGAATGCCTGTATTCACTATAAACTGCGACAGGGCGTAGCAGGTGATGAAGAATAGCAGTCCTGCTTTCGCAGCCACCGGAGGCACCCTGCGGGTGAGGAAACCCACCACCATGATGGTAAAGATGGGCACACTGAACAAGGCACCTATCTTCTGTAACCAGGTGTAAAGCCCGCCCTGTGTAAAGTGAATGAACGGAGCAATACATACTGCCGATGCACACAACAATACTTCAAAGCGCCGGGCTGTGCGGAGGTTATTGGCTTCGGGAGATTGCTTCCGGAGATTGAGCATGTATAAGGTGCCGGAGCTGTTCACTCCCGCGATGAACGTGGTGAGGGAGGCGCCGAATAGCAATGCGGCCATGAAGCCCGTGTATACTGGCGGGGATACGTCGCGCAGCAGCGTGGAAAATGCGGTGGTGGAATTGGGCAGACTTACATATACATGCGCGGCAATGATGCCGGGGATGTTTAGTAATAAAGGCAATATCAGTTTGCCAAGGCCGGCTAAAGCCATTCCTTTCTGGCAAGAAGCCAGATCTTTAGAACCCAATGCCTGCTGAACGATGTATTGTTCGGTGCTCCAGTAGTAGAGGTTCACCAGCAGCATACCGGTAAATATAGTGGAAAATGGTATGGCATCTCCCCTGCCGCCGATGGCGTTGAACTTTTCAGTATGAGTTGTGAGGATGGTTTGCAGGCCGGTTTCCCAGCTGCCGCCACCCAGATGTTGCAATGCGAAATAAGGTAGTAACAGTCCGCCGGTAAACATGGCAAAACCGAGTACCGTGCCGGAAACGGTCATTCCCTTCAGCCCGCTTCTTAATGAAAATAACGTACCGGCAGCTCCCATTAAGGCCACCAGCAGCCAAATGGCAGGCCAGTACCCGATACCTAATGCGGCAGATACACCAAATAAGCCTTCCAGCGCTACCGCGGCACCATACAGTACCGAGGGCAGCAGGTTCACGATGTAATTGACGAGGAAGATGAGAGATACAATGGTTTTAGTGCTGCGGTCGTATCGTGCTTCAAGGAAATCCGGCGTGGTGGAAATGCCGGTTTTCAGGTAAATGGGAAGAATGAATTCCGCCACCACCATCATCACTACCACCGACGTAACACCCCATGCCATCACGCTCATGTTATTGGTGAACGTGAGTTCGTTTTCACCGATGAAGGAAGTGGTGTTGATATTGGCGAACAACAACCCACTCCCTACCGCCACGAAGCCCAGGTTCCTGTTGCCGAGAAACAGTCCGGTGAGTGTGGCAGGCTTGGCCGTACGGGTACCGCGCCACGACAGCAGCGCTGCCATGGCGGTGATGATAAAAAACGTACAGATTGCGATGGTGCTCATCTCCCGTTCAATGATTATAGTTTTATACGCAGATCCTGCTTACCGTTCCATGCATAGGCTTTCGCCGGTTTGCCCGCTTCTTTGATGGTAACAGTATACAGTTTTGCTTTACGCTGCACAGATATATCGAAAGTGGTTTTGAATGCCTCCATACTCTTCAGTGACATGCGGTTCCATGATGCAGGGAGGCGCGGGCAGATGGAGAATTCCCCGTTACCGATGGGATCGAATCCAAACAATCCTTCCACTACGGCGCGGCAATATAGCCCGCTTTCTGCTGACAGATGGCGCTGATTCCCTTCGGGCCATGCCTCAATGGCATAGGGTACGTGAGTGCCTAATAAGCGTTTGCCGGAATAGTAATTCAGGTATTTGATAGCCGTGTCTGTAGCTCCTGCTTTGAAGATACCGCGGAAGGCATAAAGCGTGGAGCGGTCCCAGAAGGTTTTGGAGCCGGATTCGGTGAGCAGTCCGTCGGGGCTCCAGAGCTTTGGAGAAAGCAATGCGGCCAGTGTCTGATCTTTGCGTTCGTACATTCCCATCACCAGCGGCATGCATATCCAGGCGCGCAGTTTGTCGTTCTTATCGTAATAGCGGTAAGTTTTAAAGCCTTCCACTTCTGCACCGAAATACTTTTCGATGTTCGATCTCAGTGAGGCAGCTTCTTTTCTCCATTCCGTGGCCGTCTGTGTTTCGTGCAGTATATCTGCGAGGCGGGCACCGTAGAGCAGGGAGCCGTAGGTGAGCACATTGGTGGAGAGGTTGTATTTGCCTGCAGGGAAACGGCCTTCCAGTTCATCGGAATCGGAGAAAATCACGCCTTCGGCAGATTTCTTGCGCAGTAAGAATTCGTTGCACCATTTTACCAGGGGCCATTGCTCCTGTTGATCGCGGCTTTCTGCCAGTGTAAGGGCGAACTTAGCGGCCCCGTAGCCTATCATGGCCTGATCTCCCCTGTCTCCCGCACCATTCCAGTAACTGTCTCCTTCTGCAATAATGGAGCTGGGAATGGGCTTGTATTCCGGGTTGATGTACTTCGCAAAAATCCGGAAGCTGTTACGCGCGGAGGCGATGCCTGCTTCATAACCCAGGTAAGCGAAGAAGGGATTCACATATTCCGCCTGATCGTTGGCCCAAATGGCGGCATAGTATTCTCCACCGCCCGGGCCATGCATCAGTCCTTCTTTGGTTTCATAAATGCTTTCCGCAGCACGTACTTTAGCGAAGGCGAACATGCGGTTAAGGGTATCATTCGGCGTTTCGAGTACAAGGGTGTTTTCCAGCGTTTTTACGATGGCCATCCGTTTGCCCAGTTCATAAGCGGGGTCCAGGTAAAATGGTGCATCCTGCTGCTTGCGGGCGGAATATACCACATGGAAATACAGCCCGGTGCCGGGGCGTATGGCATGCTGGCCGGCGTTCCATGTTTTCACCTGTACCGTATATGAACCGTATACACCTTTCGCGGCATCCGTGGCACGGATGCTATCGGTTGCGGGGATGTGGACAGTGATGGTTTCCTTACTGTTATTGCCGATGTAAAACGCTTCTACCAGAGCGGCTTTATCCGTTGACGGGAAGAGGTTCCTATGCAGGGTTACATCCTGCGCGATAGTGGATACACATTGCAGTGTGCCGTGAATGGAAAACACCGGGCGGCTTTCACGCACCGGCTGGCCATTGAGCTTCACCGAGTCCATGATATTGCCATTGAACTCACGGATGAGGTTGGCGCGCGTGTTATTGGGGATGCTCCGCAGCATGGGGAACACCAGCTTGCGGCCGAAGGTAAGTTTACCGGCGGCATCCTGCCCGTAACGGATGATGGCGGATAGTTGTTTGCCGCTCATCTCGAAATGGTCGGCATGTGCCTGTCCGGGTACGGTGTTCCAGCGGATACCTCCGTTGGGTTCCATTTCCCAGATGTACTGCGCGTGGCCTGCAGCACAGGGCAGCAGGAGCAGCAGCATGTATAAAAATCGCATGGTAAAAATGTTTTTGTTGGTCTTATAAGGTTAAAGCGAAGCCCGCCGCGCCAGCGTGGTAGGTATTGTCATCTGCACCGGCTCCCGGTCAAGGATAGCCTGCGCGGCCAGCCGGCCCATGGCAGCAAAGTCTGCCGAATAAGTGGTGATCCCTACAAATTCTTTTGCCGGCTCATCGTTATGAGACAGTATCCCTACGTCTTTCCCCGGTTTGAAATGCTTTGCCTTGCATTCTTTGAGGATTTCCCACATGGCAAAGTTGTCGAGGGTGAAGTAGGCTTTATTCTTTTCAACGGTACCGGCCACAAATTCTTTTTCAATGCGGCCGTTGATCTGATGTGTTTTAATGAATTTCCGGAAGGCGCGTGCAATCTCTTTCGGGTCCAGCGAATCGGGGGAATGATAGAAGATGAACTCATCGAACTTCCTGATATCATCCGCCAGTTCGGTAAACATCCGGTAGGATGATTTCTCGAATTCCTGTGTGATATGGCTGAACTCTCCATCGATCGGTTCGTACCGGTCGAACATGAGGAACTTGTTGCGGGGAAGTGTTTCCAGCAGCTCCTTTGATTTAGGATGCGGGATGGGCGCTATCACATACATGCCGAACTGGCCGCGGATGCTTTGGAGCACCGTTTCGAACACTTCTATATTGCCGTGATGGAAGTAAAGCTGCAGGGTAACAGAAGGACCGAGCGTTTGCCTGAAATTACGGTAGAACTGTTCTTCGAAGGTATCGAGGTTATACATCACCAGTGCCACCTTAAGGGTTTGCCCCGTGCTGTTGCCGGAAACAAAGTACCCCAGCCTGTTCTTGGCTTCGATTATGCCTCGCCCTACCAGTTCGCGGTAACCTTTCATGATGGTTTCCCTTGAAAAGCCCAGCTCACGGATCATGACGTTCACGGAAGGCAGGGTATCGCCCGGGGTGAGTACTTTATCGTTGATGGAATGGATGATGCCCTGCACGAGACGGTCGTGCTTGGAATAGGATACTACTTTCTCCAGGTCCGTAATTTTATCAAATACGTTCATAAAACGGTCTTCTGCTTTTTATTCAATGTTCCTTTTCCGTTATCGGGCGATGGCCGCCGTTGCGGAGGCTCCGGGTGCTACCCGGATATCTACCCGGGAGCGCTGGTTTCCCATAAAATCGGTTTCTACAATTGCCTTCCGGGGCTTTCCGTTGACGATTATCCGCGCAATACGTCCATTAAATGCGGCCCGCCAGGTAATGGGGGCCTTTCCATCGTTCGTGAGCCTGCTGAGCCCGGGGGCATGCCTCAGATTGATTTCCGAAGATAATACCTTCAGGCCGCGTAATTCACAAAAATGCGGAGAACGGGAATTATAAATGGTGGTGAGCCTCCCGTACCGGGCATCCGGCTCCACCCCCATGATCCCCTGCACTATGCCTTCCATCACCCCGAACGATACTTCCGGGTACTCCCTCCGCTCCGTGGAAGGATCGGTCAGGAACAGGATGTAACGGTAAGCTTCATCAAAATACCCGTAGCGGCTCATCTGGTAAGAGAGGTACGACAGGTTCTCTACATTCCATTTAGACGAAGCGAGGTGGGCAATGGTGCGGCGGGCACGGCTGCTGTCGGAAAGAGCATTGTACCAGAGCAGGTACGTTTCCCCTTCACCTTTGCCGAACCGGCCTTTATGGTTGTAGTAGGTATTGTATAGCCCCGCCTCTTTATCCCACCACTGTGCTTCCATATGCTGGTGGTAAGCTGCTGCCCGGGCGCGGTATGTGCCAGCGGTTCCTTTGTCACCATTCCGTTCAGCAATAGCCGCATAGCTGGAAAGCCCGCGGTACATGGCCGCCACCAGATCTACCCCCATGCCGATATCAGCAATTGCCTCGTAGTAGGAAGGCAGTCCCCGGCAGCGGTGGAAGTAGTCGTTGAAATTAAAAGGCACCGGTGCATTGGGATACGCCGGGCGCTTCAAGAGCGTTTCGGGTTGCAGGTGCCAGCGGTCGGTATATTTCGTAACGGTAAGATCAAAGAACTGCCGGAAGGCGGGAGCCGTGATGTAGGTAGTGTCGCCCGTCCAGAGATACATCCGCCAGCTGGCGTGTATCAGCTCAAAATTAGCGTTGAGGTTGTACCAAAACTCCTGATCATTCCGGTAATCTTCCGGAGCCGGTTTCGCAAACTTATTGATTTCCCAGTAGGTGCACCAGTCTTTGCTTTCGGAGATGTTCGACACAAAATGAGTGAGTATATTCCGGTTCTCCGCATGCATACCCAACACTTCCGCACCTATCAGCTGATGCGATACATCACGTACGCAAAAGGCATTCCTGGAAGGAAGGGCCGCTTCATACCAGGGCCCAACAGGATCTGTGGATGATCCCCGGTAAGACAGGGCCATATCCCTTGCCCGTTCGTATGCCTGCTGCAAGGCGGTGTCTGAAGATGTAAAGACGGCCGGTGCGGATTGTGCCATTGCCATCCCCGAACCCATCAGCAGAACGATGGCACCTGCCCTGATCCCTGCCAAAACCCTCATACCGGTAAAAAGTTTAGTGCTTTCGCCATAACAAAAAGAATGATTGAATATAGTTAAAAATCAGTTCCGCATACAGCAGGCTCCCCCTAGCGGCAGGCCCCGTCCAGCGCCGTTTCCCTGACGGTACAGCGCAGAAAAGCTTCCGGGCCTATGCCGAGGTACCCCAGTCCTGTAAGGGTATTGGGTACCCTGCCTCCCATCATATCACGGTACCATGTCATCCAGGGGTACGTGTAGCCGTAGGTTTCTGCCGCATGTACGGTAAAGCCACCCGCAGGCTGAGGCAAGGAAAGCCCCTTATCCTGGTAAAAACGTTCCCCCGTGGTATGCAGCCATTCATGTACCCATACGCCGGGATCATTGGCTTTGTAGTTCGCTATCCTTCCTGCCACACCGTTTCCGGCATCGAACTTAATGGTAACGAAACCTGTTTTGATGGGTTCGCCCATGGGGTTGGTCCATGCCAGTCCGAAGTAATTACTCCGGAAGCTGCAGGTACCTTCACTTTCCCGCCAGAATACGAACACGCAATCATAAGCGCCCGGTACTATCTCAGGGATTTTTGCAGTGATTACACCCGGTTCCACTGTATACCATGCTTCCCCACCCTTTTTCAGCATTACCGGCTCCGCAATGTCTTTTCTTTCGAGCTGCCATTGCATGAGGCCATAGGAATATTTCTCGAAGTGCTCCCGCAGGCTCCATTGCAGAAACTCATAGCCTGCATCCAGTTCCGCTTTGGTGAAATGCGTGGAGCAATCGCCCTGTGCGGAACTGCCGCGGGTTTCGGACAGTCCAACGTACAATGCTTTCCATACTTTGGATGCAGGCTTATCTGCCGCCGTAAATGTGATAGCTGCACCAGCGGTTACATCTACATCTTTGCGCAGGTAAGTCCACGAATTCTCTAAGGCCACGCCGATGGTGTGGCGCCCGGCTGGCAGCTTCACCTGGCCAGAAGACTTATAACCACTAAACTTCCCGTCTATGTATACATATCCCGGTTCGTTCCCGGGGGTAACGATCGTGTTTGCCGGTGCTTCCTCCGGGGGCGGCTTGTCTTTACCTTTCTTGCAGGCGGTTGCAGCCAATACCAGTACGGCGCTAATCATCCAGAATATTTTCATGCTGTCTGGTTTACACGGGAACAGCCCCGACCGCTGAAGCGGCAGGGCTGTTCGGGGTTAAGAATTATCAATTCAGCATTCATCATTTGTAGAATGGATTTTGTGCCATACCGGTACGGTTCTGTTCCGTACGCGGGATGGGTAACAGGTAATGCTCGGGTTTGAAGGCCCGCTCTTCCAGTGTTTTATACTGATAGGTTTTAACACCTGTAGTTGCATTCCGGGTGATGATCACCTGGCGGCAGGGACGGTTCTCCGTTACTTCCGCAATTTTCCAGCGGCGCACATCGTAGTAGCGGTGCCCTTCGAAGCAAAGCTCCACCTGCCGTTCGTTACGTATCCGCTCCAGCAGTGCCGGGCCTGATTCCGTCAGCGGTGTGGTAATACCTGCCCTTGAACGGATCCTGTTGAGGTATTCCCGCGCTTCTGCTTCATGTCCTAACTGAAATTCTGCTTCTGCATAGTTCAGGTACATCTCTCCCAGCCTTGCAAGGATCCAGAAACGGTCGGTTTGTGTATCGGTGTTGAAATTGAACGTGGTGTCCATGTACTTGCGGAAGGCGTAACGGGTTAAGCTGTTGTTCCACGCATCATATCCCTGATCCGAATCGTAACCGCCTTCGTAGAATTGTGCCTCGGTGGTAGTTCTGTCAGTAAAGTAAGCAGGATTGCCGGTGGGGCGCCCGTCGTAAATGATATTGGCATAGAAACGGGGATCGCGGTTGGCGTAGGGCTGCTGCGGGTTGTAACCCGATTGTGCATGGGTGATCATTTTACCATCCGCCATACCGAATGCATCTACCAGGTCCTGTGTGGGTGCAAAAGCAGCCCAGCCATGGTAACCATTGGGGAAGTTCATCATTTCCACACCGGTAAACGCATCCCACTGGTATTGCTTGTTCGACAGCTTCATGCCGATCACTTCTGAATTGAAAGTGGTGAACAGGTCGGCATAATTACCGTTGAACAGGTTAAGCCCGTTCAGGTCGATGACTCTTTTGGCTGCAACAGACGCGGCCGTCCATTTAGCGGCATCGTTGGATGGGTTCCAGAGCGGGCTGGCCACATACAGCAACAGGCGCGATTTAATAGCCAGGGCCAGTGCGGCATTGATGCGGCCTTTCGGCTGGTTGATACCGGTAAGCATGGTAGCCGCAGCTTCCAGCTCATCGCTCACAAACTTCGCGCATTCATCAAAGCTGCTACGGGGAACTTTGAAGTCCGATTCCAGTGTAAAGGGTTGCTTTATGAGGGGAACGCCGCCATAGTCGCTGATCAGCTGAAAATAAGCGTATGCCCGCAGAAAGGTAACCTCTCCTTTGATCCTGCGGCGCATGTTTTCATCACCCGGCACCTGGTCAATCCTCGACAGGAAAATATTCGCATTCTGGATATGGTGATAATTCTTCGACCAGATATCGAACTGGCCTCCGTTATCAGGCGAGAGCAGGCCTTTGTTCAGTACGTTACGTACACCGGCGTAGTTGAACTTATTGAAACCTTCGTCAGACGCAGGCGACAGCAAAAAGCTCCTGTTGATGGAATTGCCCCAGTCGTAGGTACAGGTCGGCAAAACGTTGTATATGTTATTGGCAAAAGCCTCTGCCAGCTTCAGGTCTTTCCAGACAGATTCATCGGTATATGAATCCAGCGGCGCCTTGTCCAGCACCTTCGAGCAGGAAGGCAGTAATGCAGTACACAGGCCCAGTCCCGCTACGATCAGTATGTTCATTTTCATAATTGGCAATTTGAAAGGTGATTGTCTTACAGCCCGATATTGATACCGAAGCGGTAGATTTTCGTTTGAGGATAGTTGATGCCCGTGGTATTGTTCGTTTCAGGGTCAATACCGTATTTCTTCATCTGGTCGAACGACAGCAGGTTGAAACCGCTTGCATAAATACGTACAGCGTTCAGGCCCAGTCTGCTGTAAATATGCGCGGGAATGGCATACGACAGTTCCAGTGTTTTCAGACGCAGGAACGATGCGTCGCGCAGCCAGAAATCGGAATTGTTGTAGTACGAAGCATTGGTGCTGTTGCTGGTAAATGCACGGGGATATGCGCTTGTAGTATTTGCAGCTGTCCATCTGCCATCATACAGCCATTTGGGCGGTGAGATAAGGGCGCCCTGCATCTGGGAGTTGATCAGTTGCTTTGCCTGTGCCTGGCCGGTGAGCAACATATTCAGTGCAATGCCTTTGTATTGCAGGCCCAGGTTTACGCCGTACACGATTTTCGGCGTGGCGGTTTCATAGATCCTTACCTGGTCGTTGGCAGTGATGGTACCGTTACCATCGGTGTCTTTAATTTTCAGATCACCGGGTTTAGCTCCGGGCAGGTGAACCGATTTGTCGATCTCATCCTGCGATTTGTAAATGCCATCAGATGCATACAGCAGCCAGGAGTCGATGGGAGAGCCTTCTGATTTCTGCCATTCCGGAACGGTAGCCGCTTCGTCGCGGAAGATCACTTTGCTTTTAGCGAAAGTACCGTTCACGCCAATGGTATAGCGCAGCTCGCCGGCATCGCCATTATACCCAAGTGCGAAATCAATGCCCCTGTTAAGAGACTTACCGATGTTCTCGGAAGGGAGCGCCATACCGGTGTATTGCGGGATGGAGGCATTACGCTTGGCCAGAATGTCTTTCCTGAGGTACCTGAAGTAGTTGGCGGTAAAGGAGAGGCGGCCTTTGAAGAGGGTTGCATCCAGACCTACGTTGCGGGTATCCTGCTTTTCCCAGGTGATATTGGCATTGGGGGTGCTGGACAGGGAGATGGCGTTGGCCAGCTGGTAGTCGTCCCCGAAATAGGAATAGTAATTTTTGTTGGTCACCAGCTGGTAGCGGGTAAGGAAGAGGTATTGCGCCACGGCATCGCTGCCGAGGATGCCCCAGGAAGCTCTTACTTTCAGCTCGTCTACAAAGTCTACGTTCTGTTTAAAGAACGGTTCTTCAGAGATTCTCCAGCCTGCGGTTACTGCAGGGAACAGGCCCCAGCGGTTCTGCGTCGGGAAGTTGAAAGAGCCGTTGTAACGGAAAGTGGCTTCCAGCAGGTATTTGTTGTTATAGCCATATTCGATCCTGCCGAGGTAGCTGGCGCGGCCATCCTGCGCGGATGATCCGGTAGCGGTTTGTCCTTCTGCAGTTCCGGTAAAGATCTGATCGATCTGATCGCTCAGGAGGTTTCTCCGGTAAGCATATGTTCCCCAGGTAGAGGAAGTGGTGGCTTCATACCCTGCAAAGGCACCGATCTTATGACGGCCGAACTGGCGGTCGTAAGCCAGTTTGATGAATTGGGTGCTGCCGTTAAACATGCTCTCGTCCTGCGTTACGTTAGGCGAAGCCACGGTGCTGGAGCGCTGGTTAGAGTAAGTATTGGTATTACGGTCCCAGGCGTAGGCATCCCAGGGTTTGTTGAAGATCTTCTGATGGCGCAGGTTAATGTCGTAAGATGCATAGCCGCTGAGGGATAGGCCTTCCGTTACGAAAGGCAGCTTCAGTTCGAAGCCCGCCAGCGGAGTAACCACGTAATTCTTCACACGGTCATACCCTGGTTCTCCCGTTACGAGGATGGCAGGGTTGCGGCCTGCGGCCACACCGGCACTGGGAAGGCCGTTAGCCCACCGTACGGGGATGAAGGGATAGAGGGAACGCGCTTCGTGAAGGATACCGCCAACGCCCCAGGAAGGGTAGTTACGGTCTTCCTGACGGGCCGCGATATCGAGGTTCACCTTCAGGTTGTTGGAGATGCGCGCATCGATGTTCGAACGGATGTTGAACTGGCGGTAGCGCTCCGTACTGTTACGGAAGTTGCTCCGCTGGTCTACATACTGGCCGGAGAAGTAATACTTAACGTTTTCATTGCCGCCGCTAACGGATAGAGAGTGGGAAGTTTGCGGGGCACTTTTACGGAAAACTTCTTCCAGCCAGTTTGTGGACGTATAGCCCGGTACATTGCCTGCTTTGTATTTATCGATCTCGGATTGCGCGTAGGTATTAGGACTTACCTCATTGTAATACGTCATGTACTCTGCAGAATTCACGATGGCAGGCAGGCGCGTCAGCTGCTGAATGCCGTAGGAACCATCGTACTGAATGGTGGGCTTGCCGGTTTTACCTCTTTTGGTGGTAACGAGGATAACACCGTTGGCGGCGCGCACACCATAAATTGCCGCAGCGGCATCTTTCAGTACGGTAATGCTTTCAATGTCGTTGGGGTTGAGGCGGGAGAAGCTTCTGTCGGGGATACCATCCACGATGATCAGCGGACTGGTACCGCCGCCGAAAGAGTTAAACCCACGGATCACGAGTGAAGCCTCGTCTTCACCGGGGCGGCCGGAGCGGTTGTTAGCGATAACACCAGGTACGCGGCCGGCGATGGCATTGGAGATGTTGGCAGAACCGCTTTGAACCAGCTCCGCTCCTTTCACAGCAGATACGGCGCCGGTCACGGAAGTCTTCTTCTGTGCGCCATAGCCTACTACTACTACTTCACCAATGTCTTTAGTTTGTGTTTGTAAAGTGATGCGTACCGGGCCGCCATTACCGGCAGGAGTTTCCTGAGTAATGAAGCCGGTGTAGGAAATAACGAGGATTGCGCTGCTGCCGGAAACTGAGATGGAGAAGCGGCCGTTTTCGAGGCTCATAGTGCCGTTGGAAGTACCCTTTTCTGCGATGGATGCACCCGGAACAGGTTCACCCTTTTCATTTACCACTGTACCGTTTACCTGAATTTTTTGTTGCGCCAGAACGGGGATAGCGGCGCTGAATAGCATAAAGAGCGCGAAAACTACTTTCGATAGGCACAAAGAAGTACTGGGGGTTGCCTGTGGACGGCAACTCCGATAGCGTAAAGCTTTCATAATTTTTTCATTTGGTTGTAGCTGTGGAATAAATCATACCTGAATAGCACTGCAGGATCAGCTGCTGTCGCAGTGACGTGGAAGTATCATTTTCATAACATACATTTTGGTTGACCGTACGGGAATAGCTCCGACGATACTATTAGCTAGGTTATTCTAGTCTATTCTACTGTAAATATATGGAACATTTTTAAACGCGCAACTTTTTTTCGTGGCTGGGAAAGTAGGCGGTGTTAATTGTAAGATGAATTACATTTGCAGGCATCAGAAATGAATCAATACCTATGCATTACAAACCACAAATGATCATATGCCTGCTGCTGTTAGTAATTACAGGTAGCACCTTTGCGCAAAGACCAGATTACAAGCCTAAGAAATTATTGAACGAAGCACCTCCGGCCACTGCTACCCCAGCCCCAAAGGACGGAGCTCACATAAGTTACCTACAACTAAAAACCACCTTACTGGATGTAGATGCCAGCGGTAAAATACCGATCAAGTTTAATGCAGAGGTATTGATGCAGGTATCATCGAATTATAAGAATGGTAAAAAGTCAGGAATCGTAAGCTTCCGGATTACAAATGCGGAGGACACTTCGAAGCATTACCTGATTTATGAGCAGAGTTATAAAGATGGTAAACTGAATGGTCCGTGGAAAATCTACAACCTGGCAGGCACAATGGTAAAAGTCACCCACCACAAGGATGACAGTTTGCATGGCCTTTCTACTGAATATTTACCTGATGGTATTACCCGTATGTCGGAAGCTGAATACTTCAATGGCACTAATAAATACATCGCCCGCGCCTTCAATCCTCAGGGGCAGATAACCGAAGAAATGGCATTCGAAAACGGGATGCGGAATGGTGAGGCAAAACGCTTCTACGAAACGGGAACAGTAATGGAAAAGATAACATTCAGGGACGATGTAATGCATGGCGAATATGCGTACTACTACCCCAATGGTAAATCATGGATAAAGCATATCATCAAAAACGGTAACTTCTGGGAAGTAATTGCGAATTACGATTCTAAAGGAAATAAGCGTGACGCCGGTACATTGAAAAACGGGAATGGAACCATTATCTACTACGATTCTGATACCGTAGTCCGCGAAACTATTATGTTTAAAGACGGCAAAAAAGTAAAATAATTCTTCTATTAATGATGTTTCCCGCGTAAGCGATCCAGCTTCTGCATGCCTTTTTCAGTGAGCTGATCCATCTTCTGCACTACAAATTTCGGGGCACGAAAACGGTAGCCGATAAACACGCGGAATAACAGGCGATCGTCGCTGTTGATGACTGCGGTATGTTGCTGACGGGAAGCGTTGGATATAACGTTCATATATGCCCCTGCAAAGAAACGCGGGGCATTGTATCCCAGTCCGGCCCGTGCATCCAGCCGGAAGGCCGGCGTATGATTGCGGGATACTTCATTCCCTGAGGGATAGCGGGTAGTGAGTTTAGTGAAGATGTATCCGAAGCCGGGCGTAACACCGAGGGAGAAGTAAAAATCCTTCAGCACGAAAGTATGCTGATAACCTGCTCCCGCCAGTATTTCGAAGTTATTACTCTTTTGCGTGGCACCTCCTGCAGTGGCTGGCTCCGATCGGTCATCCATGATGTAATAACGGTAAAGCAGCAATGGTATAAAGCTGCCAGCACTTTTCAGCTGGCGCTCTGATTGTGTAAGGACGGCATTCACCGAAAACCTCCGGTTGAAGTTGTATGCAGTTATGCCTTCATAGCTGGTCATTACCAATCCGGGAAACTGGATGTAAGGCATCCCCTCCTTCCAGGAAGGGTCATAATCGGAGGTGTTTTCGAGATAATAACCTTTTGTTCTGCTATAACTCAGTTCCTGCTGCCAGTGCCGGAATGAAAAGCCTAATCCGAACCCGCGGGCGGATGTTTTCCCTTTTTCATTACTGTCTCCATTCCCCGGCCAGAACTTTGGCGCCACTTTAAACCCAGCCGTAATGAAACGGTAGGATACGCTGACGTGCGTGATGGCGGAGGCATTGGGGCTCAGATTAATATCTTTATCAGGTGTCAGCAGTGAAAGCGTTTCGAGGTCGGAGCTGTGCGTTACTTTGACGGTGGCATACCCGTTAATCTTTTCGATCCACTTGTTCTCCATGTATTTTCCCGGCAGGGAATCGTGAACGGGAATACTGTCTGCAGGGTTCATGCAAACTGCAGCACAGGCAGATATCCATCCAAAACAAATACTGGTAAACGGCATGCATTTTATTTTACTTCGCTGACATATCCCGCCTTCCCTTTCAGCGCTTCTATACCATTTGCAAGATACACCAATGGAGCATTCCAGTTAATGGTAATTTCATTGGAAGCATACGCGCCATCATCATCAACATAGGTTGTTTCCACTTCTTTGAAGGGGT
Source organism: Chitinophaga deserti (assembly GCF_003149455.1). Classification (GTDB taxonomy): domain Bacteria; phylum Bacteroidota; class Bacteroidia; order Chitinophagales; family Chitinophagaceae; genus Chitinophaga; species Chitinophaga deserti. The sequence goes on along the minus strand of NZ_QFFK01000007.1, from coordinate 244,654 downwards.
AATCGCTATTGTCCTGCATCTTAATATTCGGGCCACCTACAAGCAGGCCTGGAACGGGGTCTGTAATGCCATCGGCAACTGAAGGACGGTGATGCGGGTGCATAGGAGGCTTGCTTCCGATGCCTGTTACAAAACAGTATCCGGTAGCATTACGGCCCAGGAGATAATCGAGGTTTTGCACTGCAAAGTCTAGATACGAACGATTGCCGGTAGCCTGGTAAGCATAGAGCAACATAATCCCCTGTGCGGCAGCATTTGCATTGCCGCCCCAGTTGAAGTCCTCCGCAGTTTGGCCCATTACGGTGCCAAAAGCACTGGTAGTGGAGTTACTTAAGAAAACATCTGCCTGCCTGAGAATGTTTTGCAATGCCTTTTCAGCAACGGGAGTACCGGGCCTGTTGCGGATAAGGCTCCATTCGCCAAGTGCGTTAACCATGTTCCAGGTGGGCACACCTTCGCTTTGTGGTGATGAATTTACTATTCTCAGATAGCGGTCTTCTCCTGTGGTAATATATAGTTCTGCTGCCGCCCAGCTTCGTTCATCTTCCGGATCCCTGTCTCCATACTCTCCTGTTGTGATTTCCGGTTTAAAAGTACGAGCCAGTTCTTGCTGACTGTAGCCGTGAGGGATTGGTGTATGCTGTTCAGTCCAGGCCCAGGCTTTCAGGGCTGCCATGCGGCAGCTGTCTGCCAAACCGGGCAGTTCATTGCTGAATTTTGAAAATATGCGTGCGGCCATAGCATTTACCGCAGCAAAGTCGAGCGTGGCGGTGAAGCTTTTCTGAACCACATAACGCGGTGCAGTAGTGGCAAGATGAGGCATCACCATTCTATCGAAATCAGCATTGGTGCATTTATGATATACGCCTCCATCGTGAGGATCCTGCATGGTGAGCATCCAGCGGAGATTGTACAATGCCTCGTCGAGAATATCCGGTATATTATTGTTGCTTTCGGGAATATTTACCCGGAGGGCTGTAAAGTACTGCGGGTAGCTTTCATAAGCTGCAAACAGCATGTACATCGAAATACCTGAGTTGACAATGTACTTGTTGTAATCGCCGGCATCATACCATCCCCCCGGAGATGAAATCACTGTACCGGCAGGGCGCATAACGTCAGCGGCTGAGGGGTGTATCAGTACATGTGTATCCGGGTGCCCGGCAGGGCGCTTCCATATTCCACCATACTTCTCTTCGATTGGCATGGAGGCCCGCTGAAAATAGAAACCCTTCAATGATGCGGCAGTCACACTCCGGAAGGGCGCATCCCCTATCTCGAAAGGATATGAAGCGGGTACTCCCGGGATGTGCAGGGTATATAGGCCTGTTTTACTGAAGGGCGTAAAATCTGCTATGCGGACGCGGGTGGATGACCAACGGGAATCCCTTTCTTCCTGAAGGGTGCCGCTGTAAACCGTGTCCTTTCCATTCAGCGTAGTCAGATAAAAACGATTGGAAAGCACCTTACCGGTAACGGCAGCACGTTTGGGCCCATGCGTGTAGAATCCGGATTGGTTCAGGTGGATGGTATGCTCCTGCGAACACGCGGAAACCGTTACCAGTAAGGCAAGGGCAAGGCAATCGGTAATTTTCATGAGACGTCGTGATTTAGCACTCAAGATACTCATTTAAGGCTTTCTCACGTTACTTTCTTCCGGGTCGAAAAGCAATGCAGTACAGAGGCAGTTGCCCCGTGCCTTTGAACAGAGGATACCATAGTTGGCGCAGGACCGGCATCCCTCCCAGAAGTGATCATCCTGCGTGATCTCTGCGAACGACACAGGCCTGAAGCCAAGGCGGCTGTTTAGCTTCATCACTGCCGCGCTGGTAGTGATACTGCAGATCTTCGCCTGCGGAAACAGCTCCCGGCTCAGCCGGAATACTTCCTGCTTAATGGCAGCCGCAATACCCATCCCCCTTAGTTTAGGGTGTACGATGAGTCCGCTGTTGGAAACAAAGCGGCCACCGTCCCACGTTTCGATGTAGGCGAAGCCTGCCCATTCACCATCTTCAGACACAGCCACTACGGCTTTGCCCTCCAGTATTTTACGGCGGATCATTTCCGGCGTACGCCCGGCGATCCCGGTGCCGCGGTCTTTGGCGGAAGCGGTGATGGTTTCGGCAATGAGGAAAGCATATTGTGCATCTGCAACCGAGGCAGGGCGTACAATGAAACTGACGGGAGGTTCTGCCTCTTTCGCAGAAATGATATTATGAACGTGCATGATGATGATCTTTAAGATGCTGACAAATGAAAAGGTTGTATAACGATGCGGGTACCAGTGAAAACAACCGGATGCGTCCGGCCTGTCCGTTTATTTCTGCATGGGAAATACCGGGGATTAATATCCTTTCCACTGCATCGCGGACACGCTGGTTACCGCGTTCGTAAAGCCTCCCCGTAACCCGGAAGCACTTCTCTAAAGTGGGCAGGTTCTGGTCCCGCCATTGGCGGAGTGTATAATCACGGAGGCATTCCATCGTTTCGTACAGGTGAAAAATAGCGGGGAACTGGCGCAGAGGCTTGTGTAATTCCGGCAGTGCGTCTTCTATCAGTGCCGGCACTTCGAACGTATTCAACATAACTAAAGGCTTAGCTGTAAGATAATCTGCAGGAGAACCGACAAGGCGAATGACCCTGCCACGATGTAGTACATCCATTTGCTGTTACGCGGAGGCGGAACTGGCCTCCTTGTGCGAAGGGTGCGCATGTTGTATGATTTTCGGGGAATATGCCAAAGTATATGCCGCCCGGGCCGGATTTATGAAAAGGCGCTACAGTAGCTGTTTACATAAAATACCTGTTCAATACAAAAGTGAAATACCATGCAAAAACGGAAGGGTGCTTTCAGAAACAGTATATCGTTGCCGGGTAGAAAACATCGCCATTTCCATCATCGATCTATCAGTTATCATCCCGATAGTAGCCGCAGCTGCTAAAATCAATCACTGGCATGGTGCAGAAACACTGGGGAACCTTAGCATTTACGCCTGGCCCCTGCCGGGAATCAACGTACCCGGATTGCTGACACTTTGGGTGAAAAATAACCTTGCCATGGGCAGACAGCGTTAATCTTTCTCTTCAAAAAATTATAAACAGATTCGCCGCATCCCGTAGCAAACAGGTGCGGCGTTATCATTTTCAGACGATATGTTTAAGAAGCTGTTGAACTTAATCAAAAAAGAAGCGGGAGTGCCGGCGCAATTGTTTGAACCCGTCCCCTCCCACTGGAAAGTATTGTTTGTGAAGCCGGACGATTGCATAATACGTACAGGCACAGCGATAACCGATACTTCAGATACACCGGTCCGCCCTGGCAATGACCAGCACTGGGAGGAGACGCGGCAACTGAGCTATATCATTTGTGAGGCGGCGGTCAATGGTAATAATCTGCGATTTATGAGTATTGGCATGCCCAACGATCCCAAAGCGCTGCATTTCCATCTCCTGCAGCAGGAGCAGATTAGTATATGACACGACCCTTCCGATCCGGCAAAGCACCGGTTCGATCTTTCGTTTCTTTCTTAAGCGTTAATGAGAATTATCCTGCAACGGGAGCTGTGGGAGTGATGCGGTATGCACAATGGCGGGCGCCCTCCAGCACGTGATCGAGCCGCTCGATGGTACCCCATTCCTGGAATATCTGCTGGAATGTCTGCAATTCCACTTTACAGATATCGTGGCAGGCAGAGGCGGCAGCACATATAGGGCAGTGATTTTCAATCATTATGAAGCCCTCTCCTTCACGCCGGTATTCTGCGAGGTAACCGTCGCGCGAGCGTAATTCGGCAAACTTACGGACTTTGGCTTCCAGGCCTTCCTCCTCCTTTAATATGTCATAATATCTCAATAACACTTTGTACTCCCGGGCGGAAATCACATTATTGAGGGCTTCATCGCCCAATACATCACGTATTGTATTAATAAGTTGAACGGTGAGTTCGGCATGGGAGTCGGGGAAACGGCGGTTTCCGCGGTCGGAAAGGCTCCAGACGAGGGAGGGGCGGCCAACGCCCCGGGAGATGGATTCAAAGAACACCCAGCCTTCTTCGGCCAGCCGCTGTAGTTGCTGGCGGGCGCCTTCCGCCGTAATGCCCAGCTCCACGGAAACGGCCCCGGTAGTAAGGGGGCCTTTCGTTTTGAGCAGCAGTAACAGCCGGTCGACAGAAGAGGTATGATGTGCCTTATAATTTTCCAAGTTTATACTTGCTTTATTCGCAAATATCGTAACTTTGTCGGGATTTCAAGCAGCAAAATTAATTGACAGCCTTGAAATTACCGCCAACAATGAGGATTTACCGCCTTTAGGGCGCTATCTTTGTACCCTGGCACTCCTATTTTAAGTGATGCCGGGAAAATCGGTCAGATATAAGGGGTCGCAGGTTCGAATCTGGTCATCCCGACAATATTGAGATAACTGAACAGAAGAGTATACAAATATTTATGAGCGCAGAACAAGACATATTACAGGAACTGGCAGGCCGTGAGTACGAGTTCGGGTTTGAGACGCAGATCGAAATGGATATTGCGGCTCCCGGGCTTAACGAGGATACCATCCGTTTCATTTCCGCCAAAAAGCAGGAGCCTGAATGGCTGCTGGAATGGCGGCTGAAGGGATTCCAGCTTTTCCAGAAACTGACTATGCCCAACTGGCAGAATTTCAAACTTCCGGAAGTTGACTTCCAGGGTGTTTCCTATTATGCCGCACCTAAGAACAAGGTGAAATACAATAGTCTGGATGAAGTAGACCCCGAACTGCTCCGCACCTTTGAAAAACTCGGAATCCCGCTGGAAGAGCAGAAAATGCTGTCCGGCGTAGCTGTAGATGCGGTATTCGACTCTATTTCCGTGGCTACTACCTTTAAAGCGCAGCTCCATGAGCTGGGTATCATCTTCTGCTCCTTCGGGGAAGCCGTTCAGGAATATCCTGAACTGGTGAAGAAGTACCTCGGCACCGTGGTTCCCCAATCCGATAACATTTATGCCGCACTGAACTCCGCCGTGTTTTCAGACGGATCTTTCGTATACATTCCCAAAGGCGTCCGCTGCCCCATGGAACTGTCCACCTACTTCCGTATCAACGCGAAGAATACCGGCCAGTTCGAGCGTACACTCATTATCGCTGACGACAGCTCCTATGTGAGCTACCTCGAGGGCTGCACCGCTCCGATGCGCGACGAAAATCAGCTGCATGCTGCCGTGGTGGAACTCATCGCCATGGATCATGCGGAAATTAAGTACTCTACCGTTCAGAACTGGTACCCCGGTGATAAAGACGGCAAAGGCGGCATCTACAACTTTGTGACCAAACGCGGGATCTGCAAGGGTAAAAACTCCAAGATCTCCTGGACACAGGTAGAAACCGGATCTGCCATCACCTGGAAGTATCCCGGCGTAATCCTGCAGGGCGACAACTCCATCGGTGAATTCTACTCCGTGGCGGTTACTGCCAACAAGCAGGTGGCCGACACCGGTACCAAAATGGTCCATATCGGGAAAAACACCAAGAGCCGCATTATTTCCAAAGGTATCTCTGCCGGCCACGGCCATAATACCTACCGCGGACTGGTAAAAGTAGGCCCCAACGCCACTAACGCCCGAAACTTCACACAGTGCGATTCGCTCCTTATCGGCGACCGCTGTGGCGCGCATACCTTCCCTTACATCGAATCCAAGAACAATACGGCCATGGTGGAACACGAAGCCACCACGTCCAAGATCGGGGAAGATCAGGTGTTTTACCTGAACCAGCGCGGGATCGATAATGAACAGGCCGTAAACATGATCGTAAACGGCTACGCAAAAGAAGTACTTAACCAGCTGCCCATGGAATTTGCCGTGGAAGCACAAAAATTATTATCCATCACGCTGGAAGGCAGTGTTGGATAACCAATAAAAACAAAGAGATGTTAGATATCAAGAACCTGCATGCTGCAGTAGAAGGAAATGCTATTCTGAAAGGCATTAATCTGACCGTGAAACCGGGCGAAGTTCACGCCATCATGGGCCCCAACGGCTCCGGCAAATCTTCTCTCGCCTCTGTGCTGGCCGGTCGCGAATCATATGAAGTGACCGAAGGATCGGTAGACTTCCTCGGTAAAGACCTGCTCGATATGAGCCCTGAAGTGCGTGCACGTGAAGGACTTTTCCTCGCCTTCCAGTACCCTGTGGAAATCCCCGGTGTTTCCAACATCAACTTCCTGAAAACTGCTGTTAACGAAATCCGTGCCTACCATGGCCAGCCTCCTATGCAGGCCAAGGCTTTCCTCGATATGCTGAAAAGCAAACAGAAGCTCATGGAATTCGATGCCAACCTCATGAACCGCTCCCTCAATGAAGGGTTCTCCGGTGGTGAGAAAAAACGCAACGACATCTTCCAGATGGCTATGCTCGAGCCTAAACTCGCTATCATGGACGAAACCGATTCCGGTCTCGACATCGATGCACTCCGCATCGTATCCGCCGGCGTGAACAAGCTCCGCAGCAAAGACAACGCCTTTATCATGATCACCCACTACCAGCGCCTGCTGGAATACATCGTTCCCGACTTTGTACACGTGCTCTACAACGGCCGCATCGTGAAATCCGGCACCAAAGAACTGGCGCTGGAACTGGAAGAGAAAGGCTACGACTGGCTGAAAGAAGACATCCGTTTAGAAGAACCTGTACAATAAGACATGACGACTGTAACCAGAAATATATCATTCAACGAGGCTTTGCCCGCGCTGTTTAGCGCACAGTTTTCCGCCAACGGCTGGTTCGATGGCCGGGAAGCTGCCCTGAAGCAATTCCTCGCCCTCGGTGGTATCCCCACTGTTAAAACGGAAGACTGGAAATACACCAACGTAGTATCGTTTTTCAAAAACGATCTGCAGGTTACCCTCCCGGAGGTTCCGGAAGTAACTGCCGCACAGCTTGAAGCTACCGGCCTCATACTCCCCGATACTTTCCGCCTCGTGCTGGTAAACGGTGTGCTCCAGCCCCACCTTTCACAATTACCACCCGCATCGCAGGTAACAATATCCAAGCTGAGCGAAGCAGGTTCCCAGCCCGCTGTGGAACTGTACTTTAATCAGAGCCCCCGCATTGGCGAACATCATTTCGCACAACTGAACTCCGCCCTCTTTAACGACGGCCTGTTCATCGAAGTGAAAGCCAAAGCTCAGGTAGAATTGCCGGTTCAGATCATACATCTCTATGCCGCAGGGCAGGCCCGCCTTTTCAATCCCCGCCACCTCGTGGTAGTGAATGAAGGCGCCGCTTTACAGATCGTAGAATCTGCCGCTGGCATCGGCTTAGCAGATAAAGTGGTGATCAACAGCGTAATGGAATCCGTAGTAGCAGAACGCGCCCAGTTCAGCCAGTACCAGTTGCAGACCGGTGGTAACAACCTCCGCACCATCAACCAGAACCTGGTAGAACAGAAAGGCAAAAGCGTTTATAACAACTATACTTTCACGCTCACCGAATCCGAATTCGTTCGTAATAACCTGAACATCTCGCTCGACGAAGAACGTACCGAAACACATATGTACGGTTTCTACATCGCAGCCGGCGGACAGCTGATCGACAACCACACGTCTGTCGACCACCGCATGCCTAACTGCGAAAGTAATGAGCTGTACAGAGGCGTACTGATGGATAAATCTACCGGTGTGTTCAACGGGAAGATCTATGTGCATGAAGATGCGCAGAAGACCAATGCTTTCCAGCAGAACAACAACCTGGTGATTAGCCCTGAAGCTACCATCTTCACTAAACCGCAGCTGGAAATTTTCGCAGATGATGTGAAATGCAGCCATGGCTGTACAATCGGCCAGGTGAGTGAAGACGCGCTTTTCTATCTGCGTGCCCGTGGTATCGGAGAAGCAGAAGCCCGCAACCTGCTGGTGAAAGCATTCGCCTTCGACATCACCGCCAAAGTGAATATCCCGGCTGTGCGTAAACAGGTAGAGCAACTTGCTTCACAATACCTGAACGCCTAGCCTTCACCCTCAAAAACCCGGAAGGATCATGGAAACAGCGACTGCACAAGATATTTTATGGCCGGAAGTGGATCTGATCAGGAATGAATTCCCGATACTCCAGCAAACCGTGAACGGGCGGCCACTCGTGTATCTGGACAATGGTGCCACCACGCAGAAGCCCGTTTCGGTGATCCGTTCCATGCAGGAATATTATACTCAATACAACAGCAACGTACACCGTGGTGTTCATACGCTGAGCCAGCAGGCCACTGCTGCTTATGAAGCCGCCCGGCATGCAGTAGCCGCATATATTGGCGCGCACCATCATGAGGTGGTGTTCACCAAAGGTACTACTGACGCCATTAACCTGGTGGCTAACGGCTTCCGTAAAGCATTCCTGAAAGAAGGTGACGAGATCATCATCTCCGCCATGGAGCACCACTCCAACATCGTTCCCTGGCAACTCATTTGTGAGGAAAAAGGTGCGAAGCTGAAAGTGGTTCCCGTTTCCGATAACGGCGAGCTCGATATGGACGCTTACCGCTCCATGCTGAACGGCCGCGTGAAACTGGTATCTGTTACCTGGGTATCCAATACCCTGGGTACCGTAAACCCGGTGAAAGAGATCATCGCCCTGGCGCATGAACAAGGTATCCCCGTTATGCTTGATGCCGCTCAGGCAGCTGCGCATATTCCCATTAAAGTTCACGAACTGGATGTGGACTTCCTGGCACTGTCTGGCCACAAACTATACGGTCCTACCGGTATTGGTATCCTCTACGGTAAAGAAAGCTGGCTCGAGAAACTGCCTCCCTACCAGGGTGGTGGCGACATGATCCGGCACGTTACTTTTGAGAAAACCACTTATGCCGATGTTCCGCTGAAGTTTGAAGCCGGCACACCTGCTATTTGCGAAGCCATAGGATTGGGCGCTGCCGTAGCCTGGGTCAATAAAGTGGGTATCCATAAGATCCTCGCATATGAACACCAGCTTACGGATTATGCAGTTGCCGCACTAAGGCTGATAGATGGCCTCCGGTTTATAGGTGATGCCAAACACCGCAGCGGAGCTATTTCATTCCTCGTGGGCGACACCCACCCTTCTGATGTGGGTGTATTGCTCGACCAGCAGGGCATAGCCGTACGTACAGGCCACCATTGCACACAACCGCTCTGCGACCGCTTCGGCATCCCCGGAACAGTACGTGCCTCACTGGCAGTGTACAACACTACCGGAGATATCGACAAGCTGGTGGATGGTGTACGGAAAGCCGTAACTTTGCTGGGATAAACCATTAACGACATGACAATCAAAGAGCAACAGGACAGGATCATAGAAGATTTCGAAGTGTTTGGTGACTGGATGGAGAAATACGAGTACATCATTCAGCTGGGAAAAGACCTGCCGCTCATTGACCCTCAATACAAAACGGACGACAACCTCATCCGCGGATGCCAGAGTAAAGTGTGGCTCCACGCGGAGTTGAAAGATGGAATACTGGAATTTACCGCAGACAGTGATGCTGTGATCACCAAAGGGCTCGTAAGCCTCGTGATACAGGTACTGAGCGGCCACCCGCCGAAGGAAATCGCAGAAGCAGAGATCTACTTCATCGAAGCCATCGGTTTAACCAGCCACCTCTCTCCCACCCGCTCCAATGGCCTCCTCTCCATGCTGAAGCAAATGAAGCTGTACGCCCTCGCCTTTCAGGCTAAATCAATGCAAAACTGACGCAACATGGAAATATCACTGAGAGATCAGGTGGAAGAAGCATTGCGCACGGTATACGATCCTGAGATCCCCGTGAACATCTTCGACCTTGGCCTGGTGTATAAGATCGAAGCAGGAGATGATGGAAAGGTACTCGTTATCATGACGCTCACCGCTCCCGGATGCCCTGTAGCAGGTTCCATCATGGAAGAAGTAAGCCAGAAAGTGTCTGCCATACCCGGCGTTTCTGATGCAGACGTTCGCCTTACTTTCGATCCCCCCTGGACGAAAGACATGATGAGCGAAGAAGCTAAACTGGAATTAGGATTTTTGTAAAACTTATTAAAGACGCCCACCAAAGGCGTCTTTTTTTAATACCAAAGCATCATGGCAGAAGACCTGCATATCATTCAAGGCACAAAAGCGGAGCAGTATGAGACCATACTGCCGCAAATAAAAGCACTCATTACCGGGGAACCCGACCTTACGGCTAACCTCGCTAATATATCTGCAGCACTGAAAGAGCAGTTTGGCTGGCTCTGGGTAGGCTTTTACCTCGTAAAAGAGGATGAGCTGGTACTTGGTCCCTTCCAGGGCCCTGTGGCCTGTACGCGCATCCGGAAAGGCCGTGGCGTATGCGGTGCCGCATGGGAACGGGCGGAAACGCTGGTAGTCCCTGATGTGGAAGCTTTCCCCGGGCACATCGCCTGCAGCAGCTTATCCCGCTCCGAAATCGTAATCCCGCTTATCCATAACGGCGAAGTAAAAGGCGTTCTGGATGTAGACAGCACAGATCTCAACACATTTGATGAAACCGACCGCCGTTTTCTTGAAGAAATCACCGGCTGGATATTCACGTCCTGAAATTTCCCAGGTTTCACCATTTCCGTATAATAAAAGCGGCAGATAAGCAGGCTCCCATATCCTGCTATCTGCCGCTTTTTTTTACAGACTACATATAATATATTGCTGGAAATCTAATTGTTGCAATAGCAATTCTCTCCTCCCCTTAATATCTTATTTTCGGCGTAACTGATACTGTGCACCCTTCAGTCTCGTTTAAATCCGGGTTTATGCAGCTCTTTACTGGAGATGCAGCAGATCCAATAAATCTAAAGCACATGAAAAACGCCGCTGAAATCAGCGGCGTATATGATTACATAACACGTAGCATTCAGTTGTATTATTACTGACGCTCAACCACGATGAACACTACTGACATCGGCGGCAGCGCAAAACGAAGACCATCCTTCGTTCTGGCAGACCAGGCTTTTACTTTCCCGGCATCTTCCGGCCCGCCGGCAATCCCGGAAGGCCCGCTACCGTTGATAAATACCTTCCTCGAAAAATGACTTACCCCTTCTCCGCCCGTAAGCTCATACCAGTAATACCGCTCACCTGCCTTGAAATTCTTCAGGTTAAGCGAAACGGTTTGAACAGTTGCAGCGCGGTTTACAATGGCTACACCGGCATGGCCGCTGCTGAAGGTGGTGGTATATGCATTAATATTATGATTTGAAGCCGGTAATGTGGTTTCCACCAAACGGTTACCCAGGCATTTCTGCAGGTAATAGAGATAGAAAAACGCTGGCCGTGCATTCCACTTTACCTCACCGGAGGCCCCTTCGCCCTGACTGAATAGCCCATGATCATTCCCGTTTTCCCAGGCATTGGCCAGATCCCACCGGCATGCCATTCCAAAGCCATTACGCAGTAATTCCCCAATAACCAGTACAGCATGCATCCCCGCCACCTGCGATACCATTTGTTGTGACCCTACAGCAAAGATGTTCCATTCTGTAAGGGCCACTGGCCTGGTGGGGGCACCATGGCGCTGTATTGTTGTTTTCAGGTACTCCATCATCGCTTTGGTGACCGTTTCAGCAGAGGCCAATACTTCCGGCGGATTGGAATTCGTATTATACGGCGTGTAATAACTGTGTACGATGTAATAGTCTGCTGATGCACCAGCTTCCTTCAAAACGCCTTCATTCCACTTCTTATCGGTAGCCGTAGCCCATGTAGGCGGGTCGTGCTCCAGCAATTGCGCACCGATGAAAATCGTATGCCCCAATGCAGCGGCTGCCTTCCTCATGGAATCGGCCATTACGCGCCAATGCCGGCCATACAGCTCTCCGGTTACTATTTCCGGTTGCCCGTCTTTATTGGCGGCAGGATTGATACGATACCCCGCCTGCCAGGTGCCATTACTTTCATTCCCGATCTCCCAATACCGCGTTCTCCCTTTATCGTACCGTACCCACTCTGCTGCAAGATGCGCTGCAGCTGCTACGGGATCAGGCCCCGTACCATAACGGGCATATCCATAATTAATGGTAATCACACCTTCGCTGCCGGTTTGCTGGAGCATATTGTAATAGTTAGCGGTGCTCATCGTCCACCCGGCGGTATTGCCGCCAAACCAATACCCTGCAGGCATCGTTTTCCCTTCTGCATCGGTAAGCTGTGCAGGTGCATCGGAAGGCGCATTACCGGGTGCTGCATTCCAGAAGAATACACTGCTGAGGTTCCCCCCCGGGAAGCGTAACAGGCGTGGCTGAAGCTGTTGCAATTGTTGTAACAGTCTTGGCTCCGTCACCATCTGGGTCATGTAGATATTGGTGTTGTTCCCCAGCATAGTTGGTGGAATCTTCGTCAGTACTTTAGCCACATCAGCAGTAATGGCGACCTGTGCTGCCGCCGGAGGCGCTTTCTCTTCAAAAGCCGGTGCAGTAAACGATTTCTCCTTCCACCCGTCCATGAACAAACCGATGGTTGCAGCGGTGGCAGGGTCCTGCGGCAACACCACCGTACCGGTAGTATCGCCGCCATCACCATTCCCATTTACACGTTCGCCCGACTTCTTATTACAGGCTATCGACGCACAGCAAATTATGCTCAGTATACAGATCCCTCTTGCCGTTATTTTCATTCCTATTTAATCTTGACGATCCTGAAATTGTCGAATGCTGCATTAAACACTTCGATCCCTTTTTCTTCTGAAACTATTCTGAACCCGAAGGCTACATTACCGCCGGCAGTCACCAGTTCCCCCATGGAAACCGCGCTGGCTCCGGTACCTTCTATTCCATCTGATGCTCTCCTGAATGCATTCAAGGGTACTGTAATAGTTTGCCATTTATGCCCCGTATGGAATCCTTCAGCGGGAGAAGCCGCCCAGGGCATCCAGCGCACGGCTAATTCTTCGCCAAAGCGGAGCACGCACACGGCAGTGGTCCAGGGTTCTTTGGTGCTGATTTCAAATTTAAGGGCGTAATCAGCGGCCTGATGAGTTCTGACTGCATCTGTAAATAATGCTACCGGATTAAAGTTACCGGATCTGCCTCCCTCCCACCATGCACCATTTTTGGCACCTACACCTCCGAAAATGTTATGGAGATAATGCCCTCTTGTTCCGGGGAACTTGGTGGCGTCGTTGATACGATCTGCTCCCCACCATGCCCAGCTGAAGCGGGGCACTTCCCCTGTTTCTCCTGCATTGGTAAAATTGCAGATCACATCTCCGCTCTGATGGTCGTTTAACGGCCCGTCAGATACCGCGGTTCCATACTTTGCCACTACAGCCAGCCTGCCGGTATCGTTTCCAAGATCTGGCATTACAAAACCTACGCGAAAACCATCAATATCTGTGTTGAAAGCAGTGACTTCCCGTCCGCCGGGGAGGATAATCTTATTGATCAGCCACAGGCTGGAGCCCCAGATGATCACAGAATCGCCGGGTAAAGCGTTTTCATTACTGATTGTTTCAATGGATGGCGGGGGAATGTCTATTGCGAAAGTAAATACCGCTACTCCATGGTCTGTTTTAATCCGGATTTCATTTGGCACCTTCGGATCTGTTGCTTCAGAAGGCGTTTCATCCGGAATAGTAATGATAACATGTGTATTGGTATTGTAAGCGGGATTGAAGTAAGCACTCAATCCGTTAAATGTAATACTGGAAATCCCTTGCAGATTTTCACCGGTGATGAGGATCATTGTTCCGGGAAGTGCGCGTACAAAGGAACTGTCCTGCTTAGAGGAATCCAGTAACGATACTTTGCGTACTACGGGCGGACCGGATATCCCGTCGTCTTTGGAACAGGCTGCCAGCAGAATCAGTAACATGCCTGCCAGCAACAGTCGAATATTTTGGCTCATGGGAGTTGCGTTTTTGGGTGATTAGAACTTAAAGGGAACTGGTGGCTTACGGAGGTTAGGCGCGGCTGATAGTTCCACTGCCGGAATGGGCAGGAAGAAGTTACCTGCCGTTACCGCATACTTAGCCGGCACATCGGATGTAACCGTCCAGCCCGTAGCGTTGGTTGCAGCATTGGGAACAACGCGGTAGGTACCTCTGTCCTGGTTCTTAATAAGATCCAGTACTTTCTGCGGGGAATGATAATACATCCGCACCAGATCGTACCATGCCTGTCCTTCCATGGCCAGTTCCAGCCTGCGTTCGCGGTAGATATCGTCTGCCGTAATTACATTCTTCTCCGGTACACCTGCCCTCTCGCGCACGGCATTGAAGTATTTTAAAGCCTGAACATCGTTGGTGGAGGCTGCATTTCCCAGCGCGGCTTCTGCGTAGATGAGGTATACATCCGCAAGGCGCAACATGTAGGTATTCATCTCTGTATGCTGCTGTGTCACTTTGCCATCGTTATCTTCCGGACGGCCCACTACATACTTTTTCACCCAGGCACGTGTATTGTAACGCTCTGTGCCTACCCAATTCCACGGCACTTGTAGCTCCTGCACGATCTTCTTCCCGGGGTTATTGGGATCATCCACTGCCTGATGAATGTAAGAATAATGTGTACCCGGCAGCATGAAGGTTCCTTTCAGGCGCTTGTCAGTAGCGGTGTACAACGACAGCTGATCGGGAGAAGCTCCAAGGTCGCCACCCCATCCGTCACCAAAACCAGTGATCTCAGAACCATAAGCCAGAAAGGCCTGCACGCTGTTCTGGGTTCCCCAGTCGCCATCGTATTTCCATTGCAAGGCAAAAAGACTTTCAGAATTATTATTGTTCTTCATGATGAAGAGGTCTTCGTAACTGGACATCAGCTTAGCCCCGCTGCCTGTGATAACTTCCAATGCAAAGGCTTTCGCTTTGTTCAGATCGTCCTGATTGCGCTGTCCGTTTCCGCCAAGTCCTGCGCGGGTGAGGTAGCTTTTCGCCAGCATCCCTTTTGCCGTCCATCTGGTGATACGGCCTTTCTGTGCGGGCGTGGGCGGCAGGTTATCTGCTGCAAACTGAAATTCCCTGATAATGAATTCCCATACGCTTTCCACGGTATTCCGCGCAACAGTGGTATCTGTCAGCAGGGTGTTATTATCGACTATAATGGGTACTGCGCCCCAGTTTTGTACGAGATAGTAATAAGCCATTGCACGCATAAACCGTCCTTCTGCAATACCCATCTGCTTAATGTTAGCGGGTACACCGGGAGCGGTATATTTCGTTACGTTATTGATCACCATATTGGATTGCGCCACCACGTTATAGAAGGCCGTCCAGGAGCTGTAAACTTCCGGAGTAACGTCAGTGGTTTGCATCCTGATATTTTCGACCTGATAAGAGCCGGACATGAGTACGCCTGCGCGTCCGTCGCCGATCCCGTGCGATGCTTTATCGTTATAGGCGAACCATACAATGTTGTATAGTGGCGCTGTACCTGCCAGCACCTGATCGGATGTCTGGTAAAAGTTAACGTCCACGATCGCGTCTTCAGGCGGACGGTTCAGGAAATCCTTGCTGCATGCAGCCAGCAGTACACCGCAGCTGAAAAGGAATATATATCGGATGAATGATTGCTTTTTCATAATTCGGAATTTTAGATGCTTAAAAATCAACAGCCACGGCAGCGGAATACATGCGGGTGAGCGGATAGCGTCCGGCGTCTACAGCAATCAGCTGGCTGCTGAGCTGCACTTCTTTACCCAGATAGGCGCCTACTTCGGGATCAAACCCGCTGTACTTCGTGAACGTATGCAGGTTCTGCGCACCCAGTGTAACCCGGATAGAGCGTACCACGCGCTGGCGGCTGAGCCATTCCGACGGCACTATATATCCCAGTTGCACGTTTTTGATTCGGATATAAGAACCATCTTCCACAAAGAAGTTCGTGAAACGGTTGCCATTGCCATTTACATCGGTACCCACAATACGTGGTATCCTGGTGCCGGGGTTCGAAATCACATCCTTTCCACCGGCATCTTTCACTATGCGTGCATAATCAAATGCTTCCGACATGAGGTTGCGGCCCAGGTTGATATTATTGGGATTGGCATTGTTATAACGTACGTAGTTGTAGATATCATTCCCGGAGGCGCCTGTCAGCAGAATGCTCAGATCAAACCCTTTCCAGGAAAAGGTATTGGTAAGGCCGTAAGTCAGCTTGGGCCAGGGGTTACCGATATAGGTCTGGTCGCGGGAATCGATCTTATTATCGTTATTAAGGTCTTTGTATTTGATATCTCCTACCCAAACGCCACCGTCTTTAGCGATGGGCAGCGGCGAACCGTCGGCCTGCGTAGGTATAGCGCTTTTCCGTACTTCTTCTTCAGACTGGAAGATCCCGTCTGCCACATATCCCCAGAACATCCAGGGAGCCTGGCCAATGGCGGAGCGGGAAGTGAAGTTATTCATATACCACGCGCTGCGGCTCAGGAAGGCAGCGTCGGAATAGAACTTGGTAATCTCAGTTTTGAAAGAGGAGATGTTGAAATTCGTTTTCCAGGTGAAACCATTCCTGTTGACATTGGTTGTATTCACCGTAATCCCGAATCCGCGGTTTTTCATGGATCCGATATTTACGATCGGTGCGCTGATGGCCCCTTCGCCCTGCGTACCCATGTAAGCGGGCAGCGGGTTAGGCATGAGGAGATTATCGGTTTCGCGGATGTAATAATCTGCTTCGATCTGGATCCTGTCTTTGAACAGCCCCAGGTTCAGGCCGATGTTTTTGGTTTCGGTAGATTCCCATTTCAGATCGGCGTTACCATACTGCCCTGTTCTGAAACCTGCTCCCCATGGAGTGGTTACTGACGACAGGGAGCTGAATTGCGCACCACCGCTGCCGCTGTTACCTGTAGTACCGAACTCTGCACGCAGCTTCAGGTCGCTGATCATGTCGAGCGACTGCATAAAAGGTTCGCGGGAAACACGCCAGGCTGCAGAAACTGAAGGGAAGTATCCCCAGCGGTTGTTGGTACCGAAGTTGGACGAGCCATCCGCACGCCCTGCCACCTGCAGGATGTACTTATCGTCATAAGTATAGATAACGCGGCCCAGCCAGGACTCCAGTGCGCCGGAGCCTTTGTTACCGCCTGTAGTTTGCCCCTGCGCATCACCGAGGTTAATGGACGGGATCTCGTTGCTGGCAAAGCCGGTGCGGGTAATGTTGTAACCTTCATAATTCCAGGCCTGCGCTTCGTGGCTTGCCATGGCGTTAATGGAGTGCTTACCGAACTGCGTGGTATACTGCAGCAGCTCGTTCAGGTTCCAGTAGAAATTCTTATTGTTCTGCACCGACATGCTGGCTTTCTCATTGGCGTTGTAACCCAGCCGGTAAGTGGGGGTAAATTTCACACCGTCGAAAAACTCGAAGTTGCCGTTAAAGCTGGTCCGGAAAGTAAGGCCTTTAATGATCCCTACTTCTGCCGTCATACCACCCATGCCGCCTGTCCGTTTCAGATCATTACTAATGAGATTGGCGATGGCTACGGGGTTAAGCGGTGCATACTTGGCATTGCTGCCGTATTCATTTTCTGTAGCGCCTCCCCAGGAACCATCCGCGTTCTTCACCGGAACGTTCGGTGCAAGGTTGATGGCATTGCGGATCACGTCTTCACTGGTAGACGACAGTTTTTCTTTCGTCTGGTAAAAGTTAACGTTGGTACTGAGCTTCAGCCATTTGAACAATTGATTGTCCATATTAAGGCGGAAGCTGTAGCGTTTGAAGTCTGACCCAACGGCCACCCCTTCCTGATCGAAATACTCACCGGAGATATAATAACCTGTGCGCTCAGTACCACCGCTGACAGTTAGCTGATGCCTTTGCAACGGAGCGGTTTTAAAGAGCTCCTGCTGCCAGCGGGTACCGTCACCCAAAACAGAAGGATTCTGGAATTCGGGGGTGGGTGTACGGTTCAGAAGGGCTGCAATTTCATTATTCATAATGGCGAACTGGCGGAGGTTGAGTGTCGCTACTTCATCCGGCTTGTCCTGCAGCGTATATAAATAGTTATATCCCACTTTCATCTGCCCCATCCTGCCCCTGCGGGTAGTTACCAAAACTACGCCGTTAGTGGCACGGGAACCGTAAATGGCCGTAGCTGATGGCCCCTGCAGTATTTCCATAGACTCAATATCGTTGGAGTTGATACCGGCCAGGGGGTTTACGGAACTGGTATTGCCGTAGGAAACGGTGGCAGGCTGAATCTGAACCCCGTCTATCACATACAACGGCTCATTGGTGCCGCTAAGGGTATTGATCCCGCGGATTACCACCGATACGCCGCCACCGGGCTGACCGGAGTTCTGCGTTACATACACACCCGCGGCCCTGCCCTGTAAGGCCTGATCGATGGTGGTATTGATCGTACGGCCGATATCAGCGGCTGATACGGATACCTGGGCACTGCTCTGATCGGTCTTCTTCATTTTGCCATACCCTACCACAATTACATCACTGAGGGTTTTGCTGTCGGTTTCGAGGGTAACGTTGTAAGAGGAAGCACTGCCTACCTTGATTTCCTGGGCCGACATGCCCACGAAAGAGATACCCAGTACATCTCCCGTTTTGGCCTCTATACTGAAGCGGCCTTCAGCATTGGTAGCCACGCCCCTGGAGGTGCCCTTTATGGCGACGGTAGCACCGGGTATAGGCTGCCGTGAATCGCGGTCGGTCACAAGACCGGTAATAGTACGCCTTTGGTCAGGAGGAGTTTGGGCGAGAATGGGAACATGGGCCAGCCATAGGCAGAGGAGTATCCACCAGACCGGGCTCGATTTCCCCGCTAAACTGATTTTTTTCATACGTAGAATGTTAATGTGTGGAATGTTTGCGCGTTGATTTGGTTGACTATTGTAAACTGGGACCCGCGTTGTAAGGTCTCGATAAAAGTATCGGGATTATCCGGATAGCAGGGTATGACATTGTTTAAAATGCGGGGCTGTAATGTTGCCGCCAGGGGGTCAGAATGTTAATTCCACAGGTATCATTTGTTGCCTTCCTTACTTGCGCATGGCCGTTGCATAGGCCGAAGGCAGCATGTGGTATGCCATTTTGAAGTAACGCGCGAAATATTTGGGGTTATTGAATCCTACTTCATAAGCTACCTCCGCGATGTTCATTTCCGTCTTCACCAGGAGGTCGGCAGCACGCCGTAACCGTACCGACCGTATGAACTCGATGGGCGGCTGCCCGGAAAGAGCGTAAATCCTTTTGTAAACAGAAACACGGTTCATACAAAGTTCCCTGCTGAGTGCCTCCACTGAGAATTCTGCGTCCGACAGGTTCTTTTCCACGATCTCCAAAGCACGTTGCATAAACTTCTCGTCGGCCGAGAGTTGCTCCGGCTCCGCATCTTTCGGGATCACCCATTGCACGGGCGCCTTCCTTTCCAGCAGATTCCGTACGCGTGACAGCATGATCTCGAAACTAAAGGGCTTCACAAGGTAATCCGCCGCGCCGGCATCCAGGCCCTGCAGCTGAATGTTCTCCTCTCCCATGGCGGTGAGCAGGATCACAGGGATCTGGCGGGTACGGGCGTGGCTCCGTATCTTCCGGCAAAGGGCCAGGCCATCCATTCCCGGCATGGTAATATCGCTCACCACCAGGTCTGGCTGAGCAGAAAGGGCTGCCTGCCATCCCGCCTCCCCATCGGCCGCTTCCAGTACATTATAATACTCCTGCAGGTTCTCCTTGAGGTAAAAGCGGAAATCTTCCGTGTCTTCCACCAGCAAAATGGTTTGTTTGCGTTTCCCTTTCCGCGAGGCTGCTTCCGGAACTTTCAGGGGAGCTGCAGGTACATGGGTATCGTTTGCGATGTGCTCCGGTGCATCGTAGGCCGATAAATCATATGGAATGCGCACGGTAAAGCAGCTGCCCTGATCAGGTATGCTCTCCACCTCCACCGTTCCGTGCTGCATGGTAACGAACTCCCGCGTGATGGCAAGGCCGATGCCACTACCCGGACTCACAAATGCACTCCGCTGGTCGGCCTGGAAGTAGCGTTCAAAGATCTTCCCGATTCTGTCGGGCGGTATCCCTATGCCGGTATCCCGTACGCGCAGCTCCAGCCAGGCACGCTCTTCTTCCGGGGTAACAGAGGCCGTCACTTCTACCGTTCCGCCGGCAGGTGTAAATTTAAATGCGTTGGAAAGCAGGTTGAAGACGATACGCTCCAATTTATCGTGGTCGAAGCGGACATGTAGCTGACCGGTATTGGCACTGTATGTTAATGCAACGCCCTTCCTTTCTGCCAGATCAGAAAATGACTGGACAGATTCCCGGAGAAAGCCCATCAGCTCCCCCGGTACCGCATCCGTCCGCAATTCCTGCATTTCCATTTTCCTGAAATCCATGAGCTGGTTAACCAGGTTCAGCAGGCGCCGTGCATTCCTACGTATCAACTGGAACTGCTGCCGCTCTCCTTCATCGTCCGAACGCCTGATGAAATCTTCAATGGGCGACAGTATCAGGGAAACCGGTGTCCGCAGTTCGTGGCTTACATTGGTCAGGAGTTTGATCTTCATCATATCCATTTCGTGCAGCCGCTGTGCCTCCTTTCGCTCGTTCTGTAATGCAAACCTGCGGTGGGCACGGCGGATAATTGCCTGCCTCCCAAGGTACAATGCCGCTATCAGGAGCAATACATACGCCGTATATGCCCAGCCGGTAGCCCACCAGGGCGATAGTATCCGTATCTGGAGGGAAATGCTCCCGCCTGTAGGATTCCCGTCTTCGGGAGATGAGCGTACATGCAGGGTATAATTACCCGGGTTGATGTTGGTGTAAGAGATGCGCCGGGTCTTACCATCTGTCAGCATCCATTCTTTATTGAAGCCTTCCAGCTTGTATTCATACCGGTTCTTGTCGGCATGCCGGAAATTCAGGGAAGCGAAATCCACTGAAAAATCATTCTCATTATACCGCAGGTTTATACTGCGGGTTTCGGGTAGAGAAGCATCGAGCACTACATGCCCGCGAAAGCTCTCTCCCGCTCCGATCGTTTTGTTGAATAACTGCAGACCGGTGAATACGAGTGCAGGTGGCGTTCTGCTTTCCTTGATTTCTGCAGGGTTAAACAAATTGAAGCCATCGGCCCCACCAAACACCATTTCCCCACTCCGCAGGCGCAATGCTGCATTCACGTTGAATACTTTACCCTGCAACCCGTCCTGCTCATCATAATTCCGGCAGGAGATCACCAGATCGTTCCCCACACCGGTTGCCCGAATACGCGATAAACCGCGGGTGGTACTCACCCACAGCCACCCGTTATCGTCTTCCAGCATGCTTACAATTGTGTTATCAGGCAAACCGTCTGTTATCCTGAAAGTGCGGAAGTTGCGGGAGGCAGGATCGTAATAGCTCAGTCCTTCGCGTGTACCGGCCCACATACGGCCCTGGCGGTCGCAAAGCAGGGAAGTTACGTTGTCGTTACTGAGCTGATGGGTACTGCGCAACAGGTGTATGAATATGCCCTTTGATTTATCCAGCACATCGATGCCGTAGGCGGTGCCTATCCATAAATCGCCCCCGGGCGTTTCTGCAAAAGCGGTAATGTAATTGGAATGGACTGAATTGGCCATATCCGCATTGTTATGATAGAATATACCATTGCTGCGGTCAAAACGGTCGAGGCCGCCGCCCAGTGTGCCTACCCAGAAATTGTTGCGGCTGTCTTCATACAGCTTCCAGACGGTTTTATTAGCCAGGCTGTTGGCATCTTTCGCAGAATGCCGGTAATGCGTAAAGCGCCCGTTGCTGAAGTAATCCATCCCTCCGAAATAATACCCGATCCAGAGCTGATCCCTTTTATCTACATGCAGGCTCACGATCACATCATTGCTCAGCGAGTTTTCATCGCCGGGCTTGTGGCGGTATTGCCGGTAGGTATGTGCTTTCCGGTCGTAGTATATCAGTCCTCCGCCATTGGTACCGATCCATAGGTTGCCTTTCTTATCTTCCGCGAAACAGTTCACATCATTATACGGCAGCGTCAGCGGATCGCCGTGTTTGAATTCATGGAGGGCAAACTTCATCTTATTCTCCGCGAAATAACTTACGCCTCGTTTATAAGTGCCACACCAGACAATGCCCTGCCTGTCTTTATACAATGCATAAACAGCATTTTCGGCTAAGCTCTTGGAGTCTTCCGGTCGATTAATGAGGAACCTGGCGTGAAAGGTTTGTTTATCCAGAACGTTTACACCGCCATGATCCGTACCGATCCACATCAGCCCGTGATCGTCCTGTATAATGCTATTAACGATATCGTTGTTAAGAATCCCTGTTTTCCTTGAGATGCTCCTTTTACTGCCTGTTGCTGTCTGGAAATACAGCACACCAAAATCACTACCCGGCATATAAACCCAGCAATCTTTCTGTGCGTCTATAAAAAGGGATAATGTAACCGGCGGACGGGAAACATCTTCACACAGCGCTTCTGAATGCCATACGGTACGCCCGTTACGGATATCGAGCCGTGTCAGCGCACCATCGAACCATAAAAGCATCAGGTGATTTTCATCTTCCTGTTTGATATCTGCAATCCGTACACCCGTTCGCATAGGCAATGCTATACGCGAGGCTTTCCCCTGTGGCAGGAGCCGGTATAGTCCGGAGTCTGCATAGGCTGCCCAGCAGGTATCTCCTGTCAGCACCATTGCCGTCATCCCTGCTTCAGGTAATCCCTTAGACTTCAGCCAGGGCCCTGCCTGCATAAACTGCTCGCTGCGCGGATCATAGAGGTTGTCTCCATTGCGGGTACGGATATACATCCGCCTGTCCGGCGCGGGAAAGAGGGAAACGATATAGTCGTCGCTGAGGGAAAGGGAATCGGAAAATATATGCCTGAATACGCGGAAATTGGTTCCGTCGTAACGGTTCAACCCTCCCAGTGTACCAAACCACAGGAACCCCCGGTCGTCTTTGTAAATACAATTAACCTGGTTGTTACTCAATCCGTGATGGATGTTGAGACTGGTAAAGGGATACGCCGGTTGTTGCGCTCTGGCATAACAAAGCACCAGCAGACATAGCGGGATCAGTAGTTTTTTAAACATGAGTCATCGTGGAACTACCTCAATTTAATGAATTAAGGGCATTTACTGCAAGTAACAGGCAGGGGTTTTAATTTGGGGTAATTTACTATCAGTACAGTCTTGTCGGGTACAAAGGAGCGATAATTACAAACATTTCATTATCAATCAAATATACTACAACCCTTCTACCATCCTTCATCCATCCTTCATCCAACCTCCATCGAACCCTTGATTTTGCTGGAGATGGATGAAGGATGGATGAAGGATGGCAGCAGGATGTCAGTAGGTTGAAAAGTAGAAGATGATAGGATAATAGCAGAAAGGGGCTTAATAGCAAAGGGGCTAACCTTTTAAGTCAGCCCCTTCACAATACTTTTTGGTTAGCCCGGTTAGGGAACTCCTTTCCAGGAGTTGTTGACAGAATTAACGTCAGGGAGCACCTTATCAGGGTCTACCGTTACACCGGTCACTTTACCCTTTGAGATATGGTGGAACGTCCAGGTAGCGCCGGACTGCCAAACTTCTACGGGCAGGTTCACGCGGGAGGTGGAGCCGTTGGATTCGGTGATCTCTACCACTACAGGCATAGGCGCCTTTTCGAGGCAGAGCACCTGGATGGCGGTGGTGCTGTCGTTCCGCTGGGTAACAGTTCCTACAGCCATATCTATTTTCCAGTTATTAATGATCCAGGAGCGCCAGAACCAGTCGAGGCTTTCTCCTGAGCTGTTCTCAATGGCACGGAAGAAATCCCATTGCGTAGGGTGCTTAAATGCCCAGTTATCGATGTAATATTTGAAAGCTTTGTCAAAACGTTCTTCGCCCAGTACCACTTCCCGCAGGAGGTCGAGGCCCACAGCAGGTTTGAAGTAACCCAGTACGCCATAGCTGGCAGGACGGATCACATCCGGACGGTGCAGTACCGCACTGGCGGAATCGAAGAACATCATGCGTGACAGTGCATGGCGGTCGCGCTGGCTATGGTCAAATTCTCCTTTATTAAAAGCTTTGTCTGCAATACCGTTGATGAAAGTATTAAAACCTTCGTCCATCCATCCGAATCGGCGTTCGTTACTTCCCACGATCATGGGGAACCAGTTGTGGCCGAATTCGTGATTGGTTACACCCCAAAGGCCAGCTTTCTGTGCACGTGCGGAGCAGAACACAATACCGGGGTATTCCATACCGCCAACGATGCCTGCCACGTTAATAGCTGTAGGGTAAGTGTACGGATACCATTTCTCGGAATAGTGTTCGATACAGCCTTTTACAAACTCGGTAGAGCGGCGCCAGGCGGAGTCTCCCGCACTTTCTTCAGGATACACGCTCATGGCGAGGGCCTTTTTACCTTCGGGGAGGTTGATGCGGGCAGCATCCCAGATAAAGGATTTGCTGGCAGCCCAGGCTACGTCGCGGGTATTGGCGCAGCGGAACTTCCAGGTAAGGCGGTCTTTCGCCGGGCGGGAAGCAGGATCCTTTACTTCAGAAAGATCGCGCAGCATTACGGTTTTATCACTGGCAGCAGCCTGTTTGTAACGGGCCAGCTGTGTGGGGGTGAGTACTTCCGCAGGGTTCAGCAGATCGCCTGACCCTACTACGATGTGGCCCGCTGGAGCATTAACCGTATAATCGATATTTCCGTATTCGAGATAAAACTCGCCCTGTCCCATATAAGGCAGGGTGTTCCAGCCCAGTACGTTATCGAACACGCACATGCGCGGATACCATTGGGCAATCTCGTAAATGCGGCCATTCTTGGAATTTAGGATACCCATACGGTCGGTACCGTATTCAGGAATGGGGAACGAAAAATCCACCTGCAGCTGAATGCTGCCGCCGTTGGCCTTTAATGCCTGCGGAAGATCTACCCGCATGCGGGTATCGTTCACATCGAAAGTTACTTTTTGTGCTTTACCTGCCTGGAGTACCGCTACATTGCCAATGGTATAACCACCGTCAAAATTACGGTTGGCCCAACGGCCTCCGGTGGGTGCTGTAGATGCAACACTGCGGGAAGAAAGGCGGTAAATATTCTGATCCAGCTGCAGCCACAGGAAAGGGAGATTTTCAGGGCTGTTATTACGGTAAGTGATTACTACCGAGCCGGATATGGTCTCCTTCACATCATCAAACGTAACGTCGATCTTATAATCGGCGCCATTCTGCCAATAGCGGTGTCCGGGACGGCCACTGGCGGTACGTACATCATCACCGTTTGAAGGGTAGAAATCCGGGTTAAAAGCTTCGTAGGCATTGTACAGGGACGCTTTTTGCTGAGCGGCGGCCGACGAAAAGATGCAGACACACCCTGCCAGGGCGGCGAGCCAATTCTTCGTTTGCATTATTGCAGGCATAATTTTGTTGTTAAGAAAAGGGAAAACTAGGGATATTTATTTGTTATACAAAGCAATGTGTTATAAACGGTTGGCAGCATCAATGACGCTTCCAGACCTCCAGCACCCTCTCTCCGCGCGGGCTCAGCCTGTACCCGATGTCCCTACTCTCCGTGAGGCCCAGGTTCTTCAGTTTCCGGATACTGGTCTTCAGCCATTCCTTATCGATCTGCAATGCCTCTGCCAGATCTCCGGCACGTTCTTCCGGACGACGGGCTATTATGCCAAGGGTACGCTTCGTCCAGGCGCCGAAAGGACTGCGCTCGTCCAGCCCGCGGAGTTTCTTTAAAATCAGTTCCATCTCCTTATCTTCCACTTCATCATTTTCCCGGAGGGCGATGCGCGGATCATCTCCCAGATAATGAAAACGGATGCGGTATAAGATGCCCGGCCGTTTGTCCAGTTCCGTGATCAGCGCACTGCGGCTGGGAAATCCGGATGCTTTTGCGGTTTGCTCCGTGATATCCGTCAAAGGTACTTCATCCACCGCATCAATATGCAGCTGGCCGATGGCGATGAGCAATGTGCCCCCTGCCTTTACAGTAGGCCTTTTCCAGCGGCGGTATGCAATTTTAACCTGCCCT
This sequence comes from Chitinophaga deserti, assembly GCF_003149455.1. Classification (GTDB taxonomy): domain Bacteria; phylum Bacteroidota; class Bacteroidia; order Chitinophagales; family Chitinophagaceae; genus Chitinophaga; species Chitinophaga deserti. Next base: position 218,714 of record NZ_QFFK01000007.1, on the reverse strand, counting down.
TTACGGATGGCCTCCATGATTTTTTCCCTGAACAGCATACCCCAATATAACGTTTTTTTAACGCATAAACCGGGGTATCAGACATGTCGCATTCGCCCCCTTCCGGGGGATTATTCGTATATTTGCACCTTAAAATTGGAAGTTATGACGATAGATATCTGGTCGGATGTAGCCTGCCCTTTCTGCTATATCGGCAAACGCCACCTGGAAGCTGCCTTAGCTCAATTCCCCCATGCAAAAGATGTGGAGGTAACCTGGCACAGCTTTGAGCTGAACCCTGACGCACAAAAGGATTACAAGGAAGATCATTATACTTTACTGGCCACCAAATATGGCATGACGCGTGAGCAGGCACAGGCCAACTCGGAAAGAGTAGCCGCTGCAGGTAAAGCCGTGGGCATCGATTTTAAATTCGATGACATGGTAAGCACCAATACCTTCAACGCCCACCGACTTATACAGCTGGCGGCACAGCATGGCAAACAGGATGAAATGGAAGAACTTCTGTTCAAAGCCATGTTCACCGAAGGCAAACACGTTGGGGACGCTGCCACACTGGAAGGCATTGCTAAAGAGGCCGGTATTGATGCAGTGGAAATGCTGAAAGGAACGGAGTTCACGGGAGAAGTGCGGCAGGACGAAGCACAGGCCCAGGAGCTGGGTATCCGCGGCGTACCGTTTTTTGTATTTGACCGAAAATACGCCATCAGCGGGGCACAACCGGTGGGAGTGTTCAATGACACCCTGCAAAAAGTGTGGGATGAATCACATCCACAAATCATCCATCCTACGGGGGGTGATGCCAATGCCTGCGCAGACGGAGTTTGTAACGTATAACCGGAAATCATACAAACAGAAAAAGCCTTCCCACACAGGAGTATACCTGTGCCGGAAGGCTTTCTTGTATGGGTAAGCAGGTATTAGAAGTTATAACCTGCCTTCAGGCCAAAGAAGCTGCGTGTACCGTCCTTAAACCATCCCTCCCATTTAGCCTGCACATCGAGGCCCAAGACCCGAATGCCTACGCCCGGAGCAAACAGGAATGCAGAACCATCCACATCACCCGTGAAATTGGCAGCACCGGCTTCCGCTTTCACATACAGGATGGAAATGACTTTGTATTTAATACCTATCCGCACCGGGATGGCAGCTACATTAGGGTAATCGATCGTGTTTTCTGATTTACCGCCGAAACGCATATAGCCAACCGATCCCGTAACGCCGAAACCTGCTACCAGCTTAATATCGGCATTCAGGCCCACGCCGTAACCGGTATTGTTCGTTTTACTGAAATCGCCAACCGGGAACCCGGCTTCTACGTACGGACCAATGCTGAAACGCTTTAACTGCGCACTTGCAGTTATGCTGCCGGTAATGAGGAGTACCAGCAAAAGGGTTATTTTGTTTTTCATTTATCGGATATTTGGTAGTTATACTATACGAAATTATTACTTCTTTACCATTCAGCCTAAACATCTTATTCTCAGCACTTTCCGCTTATATCAGCCGTTTAACCGCTTCCGTTATAACGCCATACTATGCCCCGGTGTTCGGTGACAGGAAGTAATTTTCATAAAAAGCGGATCAGGCAATAAATTAGTATCTTGGGTATTCCATTTTATGAAACAACTTGTTTTCCCTTTCTTCTTATTGCTGCTGGCGCATAACGCCATTGCGCAACGTGCCGGCTGGAGCAGCCGGATGGCTGTTAAGCTGAACACCACTGCTTCCGGGGCCGGTATTAACGGTAATGTAACGGGTTATCCCTTAGCGGTTTCCCTGAATGCCGGTAACTTCAACTTTGCTGCGGCTATCGCCAACGGCGCCGATGTAAGGTTCTCTGAAACGCCCGACGGCCCTTTCCTCCCCCACAGCATCGAATGGTGGGACCCTATGGCCAAAGAAGCACTGCTCTGGGTCCGCATCCCGGAAGTGAAAGGCAACAGCCATAACCAAACCATTTACCTGCATTATGGCAACCCCTCCGCTACTGCGGCCGACCAGTCTGCCATGGTATTCCCCACCTCCGAGGGCTTTACCGGCGTCTGGCACCTCCAGGAGCCGGGTAACACGCTCCCGGGAGGCTATGCAGATGCTACGGGTAATGCCGCCAACGCAACAGGTGTTAATATGATGCCTTATAGTACGGTGAGCAGCCCGCTTGGTAAAGGGCAGCGTTTCCGGTATAATGAAAAGCAATGGATCAAAGTAGATGGTGAACAGCGGAAGTTGTTTGATCATGTGGAGCAGCTCACGTTTTCCATCTGGGCGTATGCCGAATCCTATTCTAATAAGGGGGACGAAGCCAAAAGGGTACTCCCTGGCTACGAAACCATGTTTGCCAAAGGCGATAATTCGTGGCGGCTGCAGAAGTTCGGCATCCGCAACTGGCACCAGCCCGAGGCAGATCTCATAGAGATTTGTGTGGAGCGTACCTCTCCCCGGGGCGACCTTTGTGTGATCGGTAAAACCGACATGAAGGTGAAACAATGGTATCACATTACCGGTGTCCATGATTTCCCTTATGTGCACCTGTATGTGAATGGTAAACTGGAAAGAACGGAAAAGTTCGATACCCCATGGAAAAGCGATGATCATCCTGTAGGAATCGGCAACCAAAGCCAGTTCCCGGAGAAGGGAGGGCGCTATTGGGATGGCGTGCTGGATGAAGCCCGGGTAATCGGGAAAGTGAAAGACGCCAACTGGATCAGGCTGGATTATGAAAGCCAGCGCCCCGGCAGCAAACTGCTCGAGTTCATGGCACCGGTTTCCAGCAAATAATTCAATAATTACTTCCTCCGCTTACGGCTGCTTTCTGCAGTTACGATACCATTGTAGGAAATGGGCTGCCGGTTGTTGCTCGTAACCTGCAGGGAGCCATATCCATTCTCGGAAACCGAAAGGAACATCTGCTGGATGTCGCGCACATCACGCGGCTTGATGGTAATTTCCCAGCCCCCGTCTTTCCGGGGAGTTTCGGTGTATTCAAAGTTGGTGGAAACGAAATCGTAACCGCCCCGTGAGGGATCGATGGGAGCGGAATACGCTCTTCCGAAATATGGCAGGTAGGAATTGACAGTATCTTTTGAGATGATGACCTCGTACCCGTCGCCGCTCACTTGCCGGGTGCGCCCGCTCATGGGCAAAACAGTTTGTGCCTGAAATACGAAAGTGCGTGCGGAAATGATGGATTTCATATCCGCAGTTGATGTGGAAGATGCCTGTTGCGTGGTGGAGCAGGCCATTGCCGTAAATGCCAGGAGCCAGACGGGGATGGTGTTGAATATACGCATAGCAGTCAGTTTATAAATATTTATACTAAGAACAAAAGGCGGGCCATAAATGTTGCCGGGATTTCTTATCTTGAGTACACTATATCCTTAAACACCTGATGCTATGACTCCATTTGTTTTGCTTGCCGCAGCTGCGGCCCTTTTCTTTGTTGCACACGTCATCCTTCTCTTTACTTCCTTCGGGAAAGACCAGTACAACCGCAAAAAATACCTATGGTCGCACCTCACGTTATGGATCTGCGGTATTATTCTTTTTGCGATGACGACCATGTACGCCGGTAAAGGAACGTCTGAAGTGATGGACGTATTCGACACGCCGCTGAAGCGCGGGCTCATTATTGTGGTAGCTTTTGGCCTTTCTGCCATCGCACACACCGTAGTGAAGCTGCTCGTGATGCCAAGGTACCAGGCCCGTTAAGCGCAGGGTTACTTCCGCTGTCTTTTACCGTTTCTTGCGTAAATTGCGGGCATGACGCTCCGCAAAATCATTCATATCGACATGGATGCCTTTTATGCATCGGTGGAGCAGCGCGACAATCCCGCATACCGTGGTATGCCTATTGCCGTAGGCGGCTCACCGGAAGGGCGTGGCGGAGTAGTGGCAACTGCCAGCTATGAAGCAAGAAAATTCGGCGTCCGCTCCGCCATGCCTTCCAAAAGAGCCGTACAGCTTTGTCCTTCCATTATTTTCGTTTATCCCCGTTTCGACGTATACCGCGACGTATCCCGCCACGTCCGCTCCATCTTCCAGCGATATACCGACCTCATTGAACCGCTCTCCCTCGACGAAGCCTACCTCGATGTAACCCTCGATAAGCCCGGCATCGGCTCCGCTATTGCCATTGCCCAGGAAATCAAACAGGCCATCCGCGATGAGCTGCAGCTCACGGCTTCCGCCGGCGTTTCTGTCAATAAATTCGTAGCCAAGATCGCTTCAGACATGCATAAGCCTGATGGACTCACTTTCATTGGTCCTTCCCAGATTGAATCGTTCATGGAAAAGCTACCCGTTGAGAAATTCTTCGGCGTGGGAAAAGTAACGGCAGATAAGATGCAACGCATGGGATTGTTCAATGGCGCCGATCTTAAAAAACTATCTGAAAACGATCTCGTGCAGCATTTCGGGAAGGCAGGCCGGTTCTATTACCGCATCGTGCGCGGGCTGGACGACCGCCCCGTGCAGCCGCACCGCGAAACAAAATCGGTAGGTGCGGAAGATACCTTCCCCCATGACCTTACCACCCTCACTGAAATGGACCCGGAGCTGGACAAGCTGGCCCTGAAAGTTGCGAACCGGCTGGAAAAGCACCAGCTCAAAGGCCGCACCGTTACCCTCAAAGTCAAGTACCACGACTTCCGGCAGATCACCCGTAACCACTCCACCCCTCTCCCCATATCTGATGCTGATACCATAGCTACTGCCGCCAAGCAACTCCTCGCCAAAACTGATCCCGAAATGGAGGGCGATAAGATCCGGCTGCTGGGCATCACAGTTTCCAACTTCGGAGACGAACACCCCCCTGAAACTCCACAGCTCTCACTGTTCTAGCCAATAAAAAATCCGCCATTCCATACCGGAAATCCGGAATAAAATGGCGGAAATATTAAGAAGCCCGGTGTTAGTATTTCGCGGCCTGACCAGCTTTGGGTATGGATTTGAGAATGAACTGGCGGAGGTGTTCATTGCTGGTAGCCAGATCGTCTTTCCGGAGATACATCATGTGCCCGCTGCGATAGCCTTCGAACGACATACGGTCTTTCAGCTTGCCGCCCGGGTCCATCTGCCAGAGATTGTATTTGGCATTGAAATAATCGCAGGCGCCATCGTAGTAACCGCTTTGTACGAACACATGCAGGAAAGGATTCTGCGCCATCGCCTGACGGAGGTTATCTCCCGTGCGGTTTCCTGTATTATCCCAGGGCCAAACGGGGCCGAACATATTATACTTCAGATCGGTTTTATATTTCAGCTCCTCACGGATGTACATGTTGATGGCCGGCGTAAACGAATGCAGCCATGAAGTAAGCTCTGCGTTGAAATCCACGCTCTGCCCGGCGTCTTTCTTATCGATCCCCAGGTACCTGGAATCCAGACGGCCAACTGTGTATCCGCGATCACGCAGCAGTTCTTTCCAGAAGAAGTTGGTAGATACATCGAGATTATTCTGCAGCACGGTTTTCTCGGTAAGGCCGGCATACTTCGCTACTTTCGCCGCAATTTCTTTCCGTTTTGCTTCGGGCAGGTTACCACCCATCGCCAGTGCAGGCAGGTATTCACGGATGGTGAATTCTTCCACTTCAGGGAGCACTGCATTCAGATCTTTCTGTTGTAACTCGGGCACGAGGGCTTTATGATACCAGGCGGTAGCCGCAAAGTAAGGGAGGCGCAATGCCGCAGCGGCAGGCCCGTCGCGCTCAATACCCAGTTCTGTGGGCGATACGAGCACTACCCCGTTTACATAAATCCATTGTGCATTCTGCAGTTCCAGCGCCAGGCCCGATACACGGGTAGTGCCATAGCTTTCGCCTACAAGGTATTTAGGACTTGCCCAGCGTTTGTTGCGGGTAATGAAAGTGCTGATCCATTCAGCGAGGTATTTCACATCCTGGTTCACACCAAAGAACTTCGAACCCTGCACGTCTTTATTTGCCATGCGGGAAAAGCCGGTATTCACGGGGTCTACATACACGATATCCGCCACATCAAGGATGGAATGAGGGTTGTCTTTGAGGCCATAAGGCTGTACGGGATAACCTTCATCATCTATCTTCAGTACACGCGGGCCGGTATACCCGATCTGCATCCAAACGGAGGCCGTTCCCGGGCCACCGTTAAATGAAAACACTAAAGGCCGCGCACCCTGATCCGCTACGCCAGTGCGCTCGAAGTAGGTGTAAAACACGCCGGCAATGGTTTTGCCTTCATCATCCCATACGGGTAAAGTTCCGGCGGTTACTTTATAAGGAACGCGCTGGCCCTTGATGGTAACCTCGTGATTAGTGGTTACGGAAGCGTCTATCTGGAGGGTCCGTTCTTTAGCTCCGGGACCGGCAGCCAGTTCATTGGCCGGTTCCGCTTTCTGGGCAAAGAGGCTGGTGCAGCAAAGCAGGCAGGCTGCGGTGAAGGTTGATTTCATATGTTAATAAAGAGCGATTTATTTCTCAATATGGGAAATAAATCGCTCTTTGCCACATCAAAGGGATAAAAGGCGCATTATTTCCCCTGTGCGGTCATGAACGTCCATTTTACTTTGGGAGTATAACCGAAGGGCTTCCCGGGTTTCGGTTTATCCATACTGCCTTTACCACCCGCGGCTTTAAGTGTAACCCTGGAGAATTGTCCGCGTTCAAAGTCGAAGGTATTGCCATCATCGTCATACAGCTCAAAGGAGCCGGGAGCACTGCCGTATACCCGCACTTCGAGGGGCAGTGTTTCTCCGGGCAGTGGCGCCTGCCTGCGGGGCGGGATCATTGGGATGAGCCCGCCGTCCCGTACGAAGAGCGGAATACGGTCGAGGCGCGACTTAACGGTGATCACACCATCTTCCCCTGCCAGTTCACCCGTATAGAAATCGTACCATTTGCCTTTGGGCAGATACACTTTACGGCTGGAATCGCCGGCAAAGAAAGGCGCCACAATCATATTGTCGCCCATCATATACTGATCCTTCAGTTCGGAACGAGTTTTTGCTTCATAAGGGTTCAGTGTGGCATCCAGCTTACCGCCGCTCACCTGGGGTACATAAGCAAAGCCGTCTATCAGGTTCATAGACCGGAATGGCGGCTTGCCTTCGAAACGGTATTGGGCAAAGGTGGAATAGAGGTAAGGCAACAGCTGCATACGCAACAGTGCCACTTCCTGCACCGCGCTTTCCACTTCGGGGAACGACCATGGCTTGGTGCCATCTGCCCAGGCATTCAGCATGGCCATGGGTGAAAAGCATACCGACTGCATCCTCCTCACCCACTCTTCTGCGGATTTGGAAGCACGAACCTCCGGCGTCCACAACACACCGATGAAACTACTGTTCACAAGGGCGGTAATGAAGTCGGGGTGTGAATAATAATCATTGTAAATCACGTAAGGAAAACGGCTGGCGCCTGCGTTGGAAGCACGTACCAGTCCATACGTCCGCCGGTTCTGTTCCCGGAACCATTCATCGGTCATCTGCTGCATGGCCAGACCATATATCTGCCGCATCTGCTCGGCAGAAGTGCCTGAAGGGAAGGTTGCCACATCGGGCCAGAGCCATTTATCGTACCCGTCGTTTTCATCCATTTTATAACCGCTCACACCCAGACTGATATGATTCTTCATGAAATGCTCCCTGAAGAGTGCTTTTGCCTGCGGCAGGGTAAAATCAGCCACCAGTCCGTTCCATACTGTATGCGTCCCGGAAAGGGGCTTTATGGGCGCATACAGGCCGCTTTTGGGTGAAACGTAAGGGTTTATCCAGAGATTCGCTTTTACGCCCATCCCTGAGAGCTTATTAATGAATCCTGCAGGGTCAGGGAAGCGCTTGTTATCCCATTCGAATGTGCAGGGGTAAGACATGGAGTGCCAGCCGGGCTCCACACCGATGAAGTCCAGCGGAAACTTATGTTCCTCGAACTCCTTCGCTTCACGGATTATATCGTCCTGACTATACAGCGTAGGTACACGTTGTGTAAAGCCCAGGCCCCATTTGGGAGGGAGATAGCCACCGCCGTTAAAGAGATTATAGCGCTGCACGGCATTCATAGCGGTAGGACCACCAAAAATATAGATCTCTGCTCCTGCCGCGGGCACCAGCATCTCTACAGCATCAGAATAAGGTTGCGATTCCCATTGTTTGTTCCCGTTACGGTCGTGCAATACAGGAGGGTTCTTCGTGTCTGTACGCACTGCAGTACCGGCGTAAACCGTGATGTAACGCGCGGCATCCACGAGTACACCATACCCGCGTGAGGAAATGTACAGCGGTACGGGAGCATGGGTTCGGCCGTCATCTTTACCGCCGTAGTGGTCCATATGCAGCTGGCTAACACGCCCGCGCTGGTTCACGGTTTTAAAGTTGAGGCCGAGGCCGAAGATCTGTTCATTCCTTTCGAGGGGGAAGCGCAGGTACACTTTGCCATCGGAAAGCTTCACGGAAATATCTCCGGGATCAAGTGGGAAAGAAGATGTTGGGAGTTGCCGGAGGGCGGCACTGTCTGGCGTGGCAGCGGCAATACCAAGAAGAGTTACCTTCTCGGGCAGACCTGCGGTACCTTTCCAGACACCGGGCATTACTTCGCGCCATTGAAGCTGGGCGCTCAGGGCTGTAGACAGGCATAACAGTCCTGTCAGCAGCGGCAATGAAAATCTGATGTTCATACTCGTGGATATTGAACCAAAAGATAATCAGATAATACGGACTTGCCGCTCCAAGGTGAAGATTCAGCCAAACACGGTGAAAATATTGTTTATTGGGCTACGGTGTGGGAGTTAACAGGCTCCTTCACTTTGGGATTCACCTGGTAGCAGAGTACTTCTCCGTTGTTGAGCACTTCCACGATGCGGTATCCGAAATAAGGAGTGCCCCAGCTGCCGCCGAGGTGGCCGTCGAAGAAGAAGTGTTTACCGTTCTTTTCCTTCATACCGTCTTCCGCATGATCGTGCCCGTGGAATACTGCTTTGAGGTTCTTCTGGGCGGAGAACATTTCAATCAGCTCCGGACAGTCGATGCCATGCTCCGTCCATTTAACGGGTGTGATGTGCATGATCACGAAGAGGTTCTTCGCGTCTTTATGTTTGGCGAGCGCGGTACGCGTCCATTCAAGATCCGGACAGATGTATTTTCCAGTAACATCAGCAGTATTGAGAACAATGAAAGCATTACTACCCTGCCTGAAATCGTAATGCCATGCAGTACCGAAAACTTTTTCCCATTCCGGTTCAGGAATTTTATCGTGGTTGCCGTGAGAAACGTAGTATTTCATGGAGAGTTTATCCCATGCAGCTTTGGCCGGATGTATAAGCTTGGGATCGTCGTGAAAAACATCGCCGTTGATGACGGAGAAATCCAGTCCTCTGCCGGAAGCTTCTGCATTCAGCAGTTGCACCATGCTGCTGTGGTTTTCATCAAAAGCAGTTTTAGGCTGGCCGTAATGCCCATCCGATGCAAGGGCGAAACGGAGCTTCACCTTTTTGCGGGGCGGCAGAACAAACCCGCCGGGAGCAAAGGATTGCAGGGTTGAACCTGCGCCAATGAGAACAATACTTTTGAGGGAAAGCTCCAGAAAGTTTCTACGTGAAATCATAAGCGTGAAGTTTAACAGTCTCCAAGATAATTGAAAAAAATAATTAGGGCCTTTTGAATTTTTTGTGTTGAAAAATATTTTATAATTGGCGGAACTAAAATTGTTGAATTATGACGTTTGCACTTACAATTCCGGATGAAGTTATGGAGAAACTGTATATCCAATCCGGCATTTATGACAGAACCAAGCTATGCAATCAGATGGTATCTTTTTATCAGTGGGCAGTAGATGAAGCTTGCGAAGGAAGCAGGATTGTTGCTGAAAATACTGAAAGGGATATCAAAACGATTTTACATTCAGATACATTCGATAACATTAAACGCAGACGACAAAAGTATGACTATGAAAGTAAAAGACATCAAAGCCGTTAACATTACCGGTTTATCTTCCGCCATACTAACAGCAGAGCAAACTGCCGGCATGTGGCTTGCCAAAATGCTGCTTTGGATGTTAGCAGGGACAATTCTCTTATATACATTGATTTTTCTATTCCAGGGCTGTGGCCATTGCCGGGAGCCGGCAATAAGCAGTACAACTGCAGCATGTAAATTATGCGAGGCAGTTACGACAAAGGATAATCATACAAGCATGGCTTTTGCCAACCTGCAGTTTATCCTCAATGATTTGTCTCCTATCTTCACTACCGTGCTGGGATACATTTTCGGCACAAGGGCACGCAGTTAACCCGCCCGGTTCCCCATCTTTCTTTTCGTTTAACTTTCAAATGGTCACTTTCCCGCATAGCGGTTATACTTTTTGAGCAGGCGCACCACTTCATCATGTGGCAACCCGGGCACAAAGTTTCCGTTAATGCCCGTCATGTCGCGCCCGGCAACAATGGCATTGAGGATTGCTTCTTCCGTTGCCTGTGCGGTGGCGTAGAACAGCGGGTCCATATGATCATTGGGCACCATATCCAGCTTCGGCGCTGCATCGCGCCGGGAGGCTTTCGGGTTGGCTGTACTGAAGGCCAGGAAGATATCGCCGGAAGTGTTTTCTCCATGCCCTCCCACTTTACCGATACCAATGGGTACCCGGCGGGCAATGCGGTTCAGCTGATGTGGCAGCAAGGGAGCATCAGTAGCCACAATCACAATAATGGAGCCTGTTCCGGGTTTAATTTCCCCGAACTTCATCTTCCACTTAGGCGACTTGATTTCCGGCCCTGCAGGCACACCTGCAATCGTAAACTGCTGCTTCCCTCCGTGATTAGCCTGTACCAGCACACCCAGGGTATAAGTGGTATCCCCCACGCGTACTACCCGCGAGGCCGTACCGGTACCTGCCTTAAACCCATGGCTCACCATCCCTGTTCCCCCGCCAACACTGCCTTCCGCCACCGGCCCGGATTTAGCACTGTCTAATGCCTGAAAAACATGTTCCTTTTTGACGTGCATGCCATTGATATCGTTCAGCATACCGTCGTACGTTTCTGCTACTATGGGAAGCGCCCAGAACAATCCGTCTGTTTCCTCCAGCGGCAGAAAGTGTTTGTGCCTGTACTGCCATTCCACAACCGCATCACGCACCAGGCCTACTGAATGGGTATTGGTAATTGTAATGGGCCCTTCCATAAACCCGGATTCTGATATCCAGGTGGTGCCCGTCATCTCACCATTACCGTTGAGCGCAAACCACCCGGCAAATACTGGATCGTAAGTATTGCCGCGCGGCAGGATCGCAGTAACCCCGGTACGCACGGGCCCCTTCCCGGTCTGCAGATTGCCTTCGCCGGAAATAAGTGTGGTAAGCCCCACTTTTACGCCGGGCACATCCGTAATAGCATTGTATCTGCCGGTTTTACCGGGGAAAGGAATACCCAGATCACGGGCACGGACTGCCTGCTGAGCATGGGTTTCATGGGTGATTAAAGCAGTGAGGAAACAGGATAAAACGATTAAAGCCGGGAACTTCATAACAGGACGGTTTATATGAGGTAAATTGGAAATCTCTACGGGAATTAACTTCTCCAAAGTAAACCTTTTCTCTCTTCCGGGGCATCAGTATTCAAACGTAATTCACAACAGGAGGATCGTCAGACCTTCATCAGCGCATCCAGCTCGCGGCGGTAGTCATACTGGAGGTCTTCGTGCTGGGCAGCGATCGTTTTATCGATCTTACGCAGCTGCTGGAAATACAGGTTGCTCAGCTGCACACTGTTCTTCAGCAAATCCCCCGCGCGGCGGAGCTTCTTGCAGAAATGCAGGAGTAATTCTATTTCTGCGGTTTTGGATTGTGTAAAGCGAATGTGTTTGTTGGTAACACGCAGGATCTTACGCACGGTTTTCTTGGCATGATAGGCATGCGTTGTGCCCATCCCGTCGAATTCCATATCGATATAACCCCGTACCTGGTCGAGGTACGTTTCCGGGTACGAGGCATCGAACAGCAGGTAGCTGAGCAGTTCTTTGTTTTCTTTCTTGAATTTGGCCAGCCGGAGGCACATCTCTACCAGCTCGGCCTGAGGCAGTGAAAGCATTTCTTTCTTCAGCTCATGCACTGTAACCGGCTTTATCTCCGACTTGCTAGTCTTCATAGAATTCGATCAGGGAACCGAAATAAGCATCGCGCCAGCCCTCCACGATATCGTCATAAGCTTCGTCGGGGATATTGCTGTGGCGCAGCTCTGCTGAAGTGCCTTTCTTATGTGGGTGCAGAATGATCGTAACGATGGAAGCAGGTTCCTGTTCACCGAAGTACCACTCCTGAACCAGCTTCCGTCCTTCTTCAAACTCCAGGTTACGGCCGGCAATGCTGCCATCCCAGAGCGAGAATTCCGAACCCGGTTCAGTGCTCATCTCAGCGACATCACCCGTCCACAACCTTATGGTGGCTTCGCGGGTAAGCGCCTGGTAAACATCTTCAGGAGGTGCGGGAATCACGAAATGTTGCTTAAAGTCTTTCATATCAGGCGGTTTATTCTTCGATCAGCTTGATGCCGGTTTTAGTCAGTTCAATTTTTTGTTGTTTGTAGAGCGTGCCTACCGTCATTTTGAAGGTTTTCTTGCTCATGCCGAAAAACTCACGGATTTCATCCGGGTCGGATTTATCGTGGTACGGCAGGTACCCGTCGTTTTCCCGGAGCAGGCGAAGCAGCAGGCCTGATTCATCTTCAGTCCGGTTAAAGCCCGGCTGGCCGGGGGCCACATCTACTTTACCATCTTCCTTCACGGCTTTCACGAAACCCTTCAGGCGGTCGCCGATATCGAGGGAACGGAAAACGTCGGAATAGTGAAGTACGCCGGTATGGCGGTTATTAATAATGGTAATGAACCCGATGTCTGAGCGGCGGTAAATAACAAGGTCTACCACATCTTTCTCCTGCACCGTCAGCGGATCATTGCTGAGGTAGGGATCGATCTTTTCTGTAGCGGCTACACGGCCGGTAAGTTCATCGAGGTAGATCATCACCAGGTAATCCTGCCCTTTCAGCATTTTGGATAATTGCTGGGAAAGGGGAACGAAGAGGTCTTTGGCAAGCCCCCAGTCGAGGAACGCGCCCTGATGTGTAATGTCTACCGCTTTGAGGGAAATGATATCGCCCACGATGCCTTTCGGCTTGTCGGTAGTGGCGATCAGCCTGTTTTCGGAATCGTGATAGAGAAAAACGGTGAGCTCGTCTCCGGGGCGGGTGCCTTCGGGAACATAGCGTTTAGGGAGGAGGATTTCCGTTTCCCCGCCACCGTCCAGATATACGCCGAAATCTGTCTCTTTTTTGACCTTCAGCTGATTATACTCGCCAACCTTGTACATATATTATTGAAATTCGGCCGTAAAGGTACGATAAAAATAACGGGGAGGCGTGAGTAGCGGAATTTCGAAAAAGATCGATAAATTAACGGTACAATCCACGGATTATGAAAGATACGCTCATATTACCCGCCAAGGGCCTGCCGGCAGTTCCGGCCTGGCTGTCTGCCCCTTTCCAATTGCTGGAGCCGGTAGGCAACCGGCTGCTGCTCATCCTTTTCTGCGGCAGTTTCAGTTTTCTTTTCATGTACGTGTTTACGCCTTTCAACATGAACCAGTGGTACGAAGGCGGACCGTTTGGCGTTACGGGTGCCTTTGGAGCCTTCTCCATCAGTGGCATCGCCGCCATGAGCATTTCCCAGTTTCTGCTGATAAGGCTGAAGGGGAAGAAGCCGCTTACCCACTGGCAGTTCCTCGCCTGGTTCTTTGGCGAAACGCTCCTGGTGGCAGGCATCGTTAACATCGTAAATGTGTCCCTGCATAGCTACCTCACCTTTTCCTGGCTCGAATACTGGGATACCTGGAAGTATGGCTTCGGCGTACTGGCCCTTCCCTACTCCATTGCCCTCCTCTGGTTCCAGAGCCGTGCCTCCGCCGCCCGGCTGAAAGATATTGCGCTGGCCCCTGCGGAAGACAGGGAAAAAGAAAAAGATACCCTCCTGATCCGGGATGAATACGATAAGCTTGCCCTCAGCCTCCCGCCTTCGAGCCTCATTATGGTGAAGGCGGAAGATAATTACGTGCATGTTTTTTACCGGAACGGGCAGGAAGTGAAGAAGGAACTGGTCCGTTCGTCGCTCAAAAAGCTGGAGCCGCAGCTGGCTGCCCATGGTGTGGCACGAGCGCACCGTTCTTACATGGTAAACATATCCAACGTGCTGTTATTCAAGAAAAACGCGAAGGGACATTACCTGATGCTCGAAGGAATGGACGATTGCCCGGTACCGGTTTCCGCCAGTTATCTGCCCCAGTTCCAGCAGAAATTCACCCCGGATTCCTGATTTTCACCCCGCAACCCCTTCCCTTCACCCCGAAACAGCATCGTACAGGCAGGCGGTGAATGGTAAAAGCATAATATCGCCTTTACCATCCCAACCAAAATTTCTTCGCCCATGTACAAACTGATGCTACTGTTCTCGATAGCCATGCTATCCGCCTGGAATCTGCCTGCCCAACACGTGCTGTCGGGCAAGGTAAAGAACAGCCAAACGGGAGAAACGGTGCCTGCGGTATCCGTAAAGGCCCGTAACACGCCCTATGGCGACTATACCAATGATCAGGGGAATTTCCGCTTCACCTTACGCGCTCCCCTCCCCGTGACCCTCGTTTTCTCCTCTGTTGGCTACGCCACGCAGGAAGTAACAGTCAGTAGTCCGGGCCCCATAAATATCGCCCTCGTCCCTTCCTCCATCCTTGGAACGGAGGTCGTTGTTTCCGCCAGCAGAAACGTACAGCGGAAAATTGAATCCCCCGTCACCATCGAACGGATCGACAACAAAGATGTCATCAACTCCCCCCAGCCCAGTTACTTCTCCATGCTGCAGGGCCTCAAAGGGGTCGACATCACCACTTCTTCCCTCACCTTTACCACCATTACCACCCGCGGCTTCAATACCAGCGGTAACACCAACTTCACACAGGTAGTGGATGGTATGGACAACCAGGCACCCGGCCTCAACTTCCCCCTTGGCGCCGCCATCGGGCTCACAGAACTGGATGTAGACAACCTCGAACTCCTTTCCGGGGCATCCTCTGCCCTTTATGGCTCCCGCGGGCTGAACGGTACACTGGTCATGACCGGTAAAGACCCCTTCAAGTACCAGGGCCTTAGCTTCCAGATCACGCAGGGTGTTAACCACATTAAGAAAGGTGCCGGTAACGACCCCATGGGAGCATCTCCTTATTATGACTGGACGCTGCGCTGGGCTTACAAGGTGAGCGACCGCTTCGCTTTTAAAGTGAATGCCCAGTACACCAAAGCGAAAGACTGGCTGGCAGCAGACACCAGCAATACCAATAGTATGGGTAACAAATACACCGATCCCAATTACAACGGTGTTAACTCATATGGCAGCAAAACCTCTGTCGACATCAACCCCTTCCTCGAAGCCATTAAGGCCATGGACCCTTCCACGGCTCCCATCGTAGACCCGCTGCTGGCCAACCCCACCAATTACGTGGCCCGTACCGGTTATCCCGAATACGGATACCTCAGCAACGACGCCAAAATGCTGAAAGTGAATGCAGAAATGCGCTATAACATCAAGCCCGGCCTGCAGGCCATCCTGTCTGGCACCTTTGGCGATGGCACAGCGGTTTACAGTAACGATACCCGTTACGCACTGGACGGCTTCAAACTGGCCCAGTACCGCGCAGAACTCCGCGCCGATCATTGGTTCGTACGCGCCTATACCACCCGCGAAAACTCCGGGAACACCATCATCGCCAGCCCTACCGCACAGCTCATCAACGAAGCCTGGAAGCCCAGTTATGACGGCAATACGGGCGATGGCTGGTACCCGCAATATACCATCGGACTGATTACAGCCCTCGCAGGCGGACAATCCCTCACCGATGCACACCTCGCTGCCCGTGCTGCGGCCGACCAGGGAAGGCCCCTTGCAGGAAGCGACCACTTCAACCGGCTGCGCGACAGTATTTCCGCCATCCCCACCTCCAAAGGTGGTACCCTCTTCCTGGACCGTAGTAAGCTTTACAATGCCGAGTTTCAGTACAACTTCACCCGCCTGGTGAAATGGGCCGAAGTAATTGCCGGCCTTAACTATCGCATCTACAAACTGGATTCGGAAGGCACACTCTTCCCGGATAAAGAGGGCCCCATCGATGTGGCGGAATACAGTGCCTTTGCCCATTTCTCCAAAAAGATGATTAACAACAAGCTGAAGCTGGGTGCGGCGTTCCGGCTCGATAAGAACACGCTTTTCGAAAAGCCCCGCACTACTTCCCGCCTTTCTGCCGTACTCGAAACCACTAAGGAGCACTTCCTCCGGTTCTCGTACCAGAACGCTTATAGCTTCCCCTCCAACATTCAATCGCTCCAAAGCACACTCGTAGATTATAACTCCTACGCCTCCGGTGGTTCTGCAAGGCTGCTCTACGGCGAATACAAGTTCGATAAATACCAGCCTTACCTGCTGGAAAGCGTGAACAAATACCGGCAGACGAACGATCCTTCTGTACTGAAGAAGTTCGAACCTAAAGACATCAAGCCCCAGTCGGTAGATGCATTTGAACTGGGATATTCCGCCCTTGTAGCCAAATGTGTGCTGATCGATGTATTGGGATACTACTCCACCTGGAAGAACTTCATCGGTTATGTAAACGTTGCCAATACGCCGGGCTCGGATAATGTAGAAGATTTTAAAGACCGCAGCAAATACATCGCTTACAACATTGCTTACAATGGCGCTGAGAAAGTAAATACCTACGGGTATGCCGCCAGCGTGAGTGTAGACCTGTCGCGCAACTTCGGCGCCAAGGTCAACTTCTCGTCAGACTTCCTTAAGAACCGTAACAACAGCCAGATCAACAATTTCAACACCCCTAACTGGAAAGTTAACTTCGAATTCGGCAATTCAGGAATGGGTAAGAAACAACTGTTCTCGTTCAATACAAGTCTCCGCTACCGCCCGGCTTACTTCTATTCCATCGGCTTCGCCAGTGGAACGATAGACGCCAATGTAGTGCTGGATGCACAGGTAAGTTATAAATTGCCTGTAATCAAGAGCAGGATCAAACTCGGTGCAACAAACCTGACTAATAAATACTACTACACCGGCTTCGGCAGCCCCGGCATTGGCGGGGTATATTACATCACTTACGCTTATAACGTATTCTAAAAACCATTTACATGAAATATTACTCTTCCCTCCTGGCCCTCGCAATGATAGCGGCCTGCGGCACCCCGGAAAAGCCCCCCGTGGATGGATACAAGCAAACGCTCGTGTTCAGTCCCGGAGAAGAAAGCAAAATCACCGAAGCGTTCCTCACGCTTACAGACAGTAGCGCCATTGAGCTGAAAGAAGGCACCTACAAGTTTAACAACCTTAGTCTTGTTCAGCTGAAACACATCCGTATCAGCGGTGCCGGTTCCGGCAAAACGATCCTCGACTTCTCCGCCCAGACGCAGGGAGGTGAAGGCATCCGGGTTGCGGAACTGAAAGGGTTTACCATCTCCGGTATGACTATCCGGGAATCCAAGGGTGATCTGTTGAAAGTCAATAAAAGCGAAGACGTTGTAATCCGCGATGTGCACGCTATATGGGCAGTGGCAGACTCCACCAGCGGCGGATACGGTATCTATCCCGTGCTTTGCAACAATGTACTGGTAGAAGACTGTTACGCCGAAGGCGCATCTGATGCAGGCATCTATGTAGGGCAATCCAACAAGGCTATTGTAAGAAAGAGCAAAGCATATAAAAACGTAGCCGGCTGCGAAATAGAGAACACTACCAACGCAGAAGTATACGACAATGAGTTTTACGGCAATACCGCCGGCTTCCTCGTGTTCGACCTGCCGGACCTCTCCCAGCGCGGCGGACAGGTGAAGGCTTACAACAACAACATCCACGATAATAATGAGCGGAACTTCGCCAAATCAGGCAGCTTCGGCACTACCTGGGGCGTAGGTAATGCAGCGCCCGGCTGCGGCATTATTATCCAGGCAACCTCTGATGTGGAGATCTATAATAACAAGATCATCAATAACAATTCCGCCGCCATTGCCCTCGTGTCCGGCTTTTTCGTGGATGCTAAAGCAGGTGAAAAAATCAATGCCAGCTACTTCCCGGTTTCCAAAAACATCTATATCCATAACAACACGATAGAAATGGGCGCAGCGTTCCCCGAAGCAGCTTACAAGCACCATACCGGGCAGATCCTCGTTGGTATTGAAAAAGCCATTGGTAAAAGAATTCCGCCTATCGTTTACGACGGCATCAGCACCAACGTCATCACTCAGGAGAAGAAAATCAATCCCGATTCCATCTGTATCCAGCAACCGGGTGAGAACCTGTTTGTGAATGCCGACGGAATGAACATCGGCACTCCAGCCTGGAAACCGGGCACGGATATGCAACCTTTCATTTGTAAATAGTATTTGAAGAAATGAGAATAGTGATAGCTCTGGCATGGATCGGAATGTTCGCAACGGGCTGCGCCCAGCCCGCAAAGCACCCGGTGGGGTTCCTCGATAAGCTTTCGGATTACGGTTTCTTTACCGGACAACTGAAGGAACTGTCGCCCTCCCCGCGGGTGCACCCTTATGAGCTGGCAACGCCGCTCTTCACCGATTACACGGTAAAAAGGCGCTTTATTGTTTTGCCTGAAGGCAATACCATGCAGTATACCGACACCGGCTCCCTGGGGTTCCCCGACGGCACTTACCTGATCAAGAATTTCGCGTACCGCGACAGTCTGGGTAAAGAAGTGCTCCTCGAAACCAGGCTCCTGCATAAAGATGTGGCCGACGGGAAATGGAAGGTCATGAATTACAAATGGAATGCGGAGCAAACCGAAGCCGTGAAATGGGTGGCAGGCGCCCAGGTGCCCATTACCCTTACTGACGATAGCGGTAACCGGATTCCTACGCATTATGTGATCCCGAATACCAACGATTGCAAGCGCTGTCATGCTTCGGGTGGTACCCTCATCCCTATCGGGCCGAAGGCACGTAATGTTAATTACCAGGGTCAACTGGAAAAATGGGCCGCTTCCGGCATCATCCAGGGCGTTCCCGACGCTTCGAAGCGGGTACCATTCCCGGTCTGGAACGATAGTGTCCATTTCACGGTTAACGAGCGTGCCCGCGCTTACCTCGACGTGAACTGTGCCCACTGTCATACCAAAGGCGGTGACGCTGATAATACCGGTTTATTTCTCGAATACGGTCAGCAGGCTCCTGCAAGGCTCGGTGTACTCAAAGGACCGGTAAGTGCCGGAAATGGCGCCGGAGGACTCGATTATGACGTAGTTCCCGGCAATCCGGAGGCTTCCATCCTCCATTACCGGATGAACAGCAATGAGCCCGGAACGGCCATGCCCGAACTGGCGCGCACGGTAACCCACCGCGAGGGTGTAGCCCTTATTGCGGAATGGATACGCCAACTACCCAGGTAATCTTAAGAATCATACATCCCTTGCCAACAATGGGCGTCCGCTTGCGGGCGCCTTTTTGTATTCAGGGAATCTCCCTCCTGCAGCCAACTAAAAGGCACGGTAATAAATCAGATAAGCCGCCCTTAAGCCGCCTATATCCCGCCCTTAAGCCGCCCATAAGCCGCCCCTATATAAGGGCGGCTTATCTACGGGATAACCCCGGGGTATCTGCGGCTTGACCACGGATTATGTTAATAGCCATCCTGCCTGAAGACCGGGGTTGGAATGAGGGGAACCGGGCTTTCGTCCGCTATCGGGCAGCCGTTGCGCGGCACATTTCAGCTCAACACCGGGCCATAACAATACCCAATAGATGGCACAAACAACCGTCTGACATGGAAACCACCCACATTATCAGCTCATTTTCAATAAGTAATATCTAAGAATTAATCAGCTATTCGCCACCCATATATCCCAGGCAAAGCGAAGCAGGGTGGCGAAAACGATGATGAGGAAGAAGATCCTGATGAAGGCATTACCCTTCAACAGGGCCAGCCGGGTGCCAAAAAAGGCCCCAGTCATGTTACAAACGGCCATGGGAATGGCGAATTTGTATAAAACATGTCCGGCAAGGGCGAAATATGACAAGGATGCAATGTTGGTAGCCATATTGATCAGTTTGGCACTGGCGGAAGCATGTAGGAAATCATATCCCATGAAAGCGATAAAGACGAGGATTAGGAAAGTACCTGCACCCGGGCCGATGAGTCCGTCGTAAAACCCGATACCGAAACCGGAAAACATTCCCAGTGCCAGTTGAGTGGTACGGGTATGGTCAATGTTGCGGGGCTGTCCGAAGCTTTTATTGAAATAAGTGTATCCGGCAACGATAATTAACACGAAGAAAATAATGGGCTTTATGATCCGGTTATCGATCATGGAAACACAATAGGCCCCTAAAAAAGCCCCGCCGAAGGCGAGCAATGCCACCTGCGCGAGCAGTTTCCAGTCGAGGTTTACATGCCGGGAATAACGCCAGGCGGCCAGGGTGGTTCCGGAAAATGAAGGGATTTTAGTGGTTCCCAATAATGTGGCTACCGGGTATTGGGGCAGGATGATCATAATAGCCGGGGTTTGCAGTAAGCCCCCTCCACCTACTATCGCATCAATAAATCCTGCAAAAAATGACACAAGGCATAATAAGATCGTTTCCTCCAGCATGCCTGCGAAATTATAAAAAGTCTGAGAAAACTGGGGGAGACAAATACCAAAGTTGCCAATTACCTGGCTAAACCGGGTAAACTATAAACCACATCCTCACCTGCATTGTAAAAGTCGGATTAAATACAACTTCAATTGCAGACTTTCGCACAAACTAATTTATATAAAAAAGCGCCCCGCAATTCTGGCGGGGCGCTTATAAATGATATGATGCAAATACTATTTCTCAGGCACCAGTGCGGCCTTGAAGTAGTTGGCATTGCTGAGGTAAGTGTTGGCTGCTGCCTTCACGCTCTCGGGTGTAACTTGGTTCAGGCGCTCGTTCTGCGTGAGTACAGAAGTAGCATCTTCACCGTTCTTGAATTTACCGGTGAGGTAGTTCAGCCAGAAATTGTTTTCGCGTAGGTTTACTTCCAGTGAGCGGCGGTATTCTGCTTTGAACTTCTCTACGTCTTCCGCAGTAGCACCGTTCTTCTTGATCTTTTCGATCTCTTCCAGCGAAGCGTTTACCAGTTTATCTACGTTAGCCGGTGCGCAGCTGAAGGAAATAGACAGATTGTAGTTGCCATAAGGCAGCTTCTCATAACCTACGCCCACATTCGGACTGTACACACCGCCTTCTTTTTCGCGGAGGCGCTCCAGTACCTTAAACTCCAGGATGTCGCTCAGGGCACTCAGCTGCATATTGTTCTCCATGCTGAAGGGGTAGCTGTTGTAGAAGAACAGTTTCACCTGCGCTTTGTCTTCAATACCCTTCTTCACGATGCGCTCAACTTTGCCGCTAAGGGGGCGAACGCCACGATCGATGTACTTCTCGGCACGATTATTCGCCGGCAGGCCACCAAGGTAAGTTTCCAGCAGTGGGGTGATAGCCGCAATATCGAAGTTGCCTACAAACACGAATGTCTGACCACTGTTGTCTGCAAAACGGCTTCTGTAGAACTCGAAAGAACGGTCGAGGTTGATCTGGGCAATATCTGCCACGGTCGCTTTCTTTTCGCGGATGCTGTTACCGGTAAGTACGGCGTTAACCGTATCGCCGAATACGTTATCCGGACTGTCGTCAGAATTCTGGATGTATACGATGTAATCTTCCAGGTTCTTTTTGAACATTACGGGATCTTTCCGGGGATTGGTAGCATATGCATAAACCAGCTGCAGAGCGGTTTCCAGATCTTTCGGAGAAGCGCTGCCGCTGTAACCCTGGTAGAGTTCGCTGATATATGACTGTGCTGAAGCGGTAGTACCTGCCATCATTTTACGCAGCGAAGCATTATCGAAATCACCGATGCCATCAGCAGGGATGTTACCAGCATAATTCACGGCTGTGAGATCCTTATCATCTGCCTGGGAGTTACCACCCTGGCCGTAGGAGGAGAAGATAATCTGGTCGTTCTTGAAATCAGTAGGTTTCAGGTATACCACTACGCCATTGGAAAGCGTGAGTTTGGTAACACCGATGCCTTCTATCTTTTCGGTGCTGGTTACTTTACCGGCGATGGGTTTCTTTTCCAGCAGCGGTTTGTTGATCTTATTGTCTTCGTAAGGCTTCAGTCCTTTTCCTGCATCGCGGAGTGCGGTGAGGAGTTGTTCTGCTGTGGGCAGTGTGGCTTTTTCCTTTTCAGGAGCCTGTACGATGATGGTCAGGTTTTCTTTACCCAGCATCTTTTTAGCTGCTGCGTTGATTTCTTCCAGCGTGATCTCGTTCAGGAACTTTTTGGAGATCTCATAACGGAAATCGGGGCTGAGCACCGGAGAGCCGTACATGAAGTTTTTCAGGTAAGCCTGTACAAAAGTGTTGGAAGGAATTTTATCCTTTTCGCGGTTGGCTTTTTCGTTTGCAGCTTCGGTTTGTTTTTTCACTACCTCCAGCTCGGAAGCGGTAAAGCCGAATTGTACCATGCGCTCAAACTCTGTCATTACACCGGCAAGACCTTTAGCCAGATCGGCCCCGTTCTTGGTTACGGCGAGTAAGGTAGCAGAATTGAGATTGGGGATGAGGCCCTGCTGGTAAGAACCGTAAGATGCAGATCCTTCCACGAAAGGCGCAGTGCCTTTCTGCTTCAGTTCGCTGATACGCGCACCCAGCATAGCGTTAGCCATGTTGATCACCATACTGTTCCGGATATCGGAAGTAGTATGGGTAGGTTTGCTGGATTGACGGATGAAAGCGAAAGCCACGTTGTAAGGGAATTCCTTATCTGTAACGATTTTCACGATGGGCTCCTTGTTACCGGGCATATCGTAAGAAACATGCGGCTTGGGCTTGGCGGGGTTGGTGAGCTTACCGAAGTTCTCTTTAATGAGTGCTTCCACGGCATCCACGTCAAAATCTCCTACGGCAATAACCGCCTGGAGGTTGGGACGGTACCAGTCGCGGTAAAAATTACGGATCTCTTCGTGCTTGAAGTTCTGAATGATATCGATTTTCCCGATGGGGATACGCTGTGCATAGCGGGAGCCGTGCAGGATAACCGGGAGCAGCTCCTGCTGGATGCGGCTCTGGGCGTTCTTACCACGCTGGCGCTCTTCTTCCACGATTACACCGCGCTCTTCATCAATATCCGGAGAGAGCATGCTGATGTGCCCTGCCCAGTTGGCGAGGATCTTGAAACCATTCTTGAACAGCTCAGCGCTATCGGTAGGGATAGGCAGCTGGTAAACGGTTTGGTCGAAGGAAGTGTAAGCATTGAGATCGGCTCCGAACTTCACACCGGCTTTCTGCAGGTAATTGATGAGTTCGTTTTTGGGGAAGTCTTTTGTACCGTTGAAAGCCATGTGCTCCGTGAAGTGAGCAAGGCCCTGCTGGGCATCGCTTTCCATGAGGGAGCCTGCTTTGAGCGCCATGTAAAGCACCGCGCGGTTACGGGGTTCGGCATTTTTGCGGATGTAGTAGGTAAGGCCATTGCTCAGCTTACCTGTTCTCAGATCCGGATCGGCGGGGATCTTCTGCCCTGCCCCACCCGCTGCTGCTGTGCCTCCGGCGGCCACTTTCTGGGCGAATGCAGGGTTCCCCGTCAGAGAAAAGACGCTTGCAGCCGCAAGCGTCAGTAACAAAAACGTACGTTTCATAATGGTTGTTGATTAAAATATGCGATTTTACGGTTGTCAGGTTTAGTCAGGCAATATACTGACATTCCGCGACTCGCAGCCGCGGTTCCGGGATGACCGGCAATAATCGCATGTCCGGAAACTCAAGGGATCTTGACGAGGCCGGATTTGTAAAGCCGCTGATGTGCTTTGTAAAAGGCTTCTACCGGGTTCTTGAAAACTTTACGGTCGTAGGTCATAAGCCCGTTCGTTTCCACTTCCACATCGGTGGTTTGGGTATATACAGCTGCCGAAAGCCCCTGGCGGATTAGCTTCTCCATCCTTTCCATATAGCTGTCGTAACGCGTAAAAAGCTCCCCGGCAGTTTTAAAGGTCTGGTATCCCCAGTTGTCTTTCTGCTGCCATACGTGCCCGTCTACCGGCAGGCCCAGTCCGCCGAACTCACCCAATACGATGATTTGCTTCTCCCCGAAATATACCGGGTCGGGCATAACGGGGTCGGGGTAATTATGCAGGTCGATGATGTGGCCCGTAAGCTCGAAGTTACCGCCGCTGGCAGAGTTAACGAGGCGGGAAGGGTCTTTGGCCATCGTCCATTCAGTGATGTCTTTCGTTTTAAACTGGCCCCATGCTTCGTTGAATGGCACCCACACCACGATGGAGGGCACATTGTGCAGGGTTCCCATAATAGCGTTCCACTCTTTGCGATAATACCCTTCGGATTCTGGACTGCGTTGTTTGTCGTTCGCACGGCCAATGATACCGGGGCGCATTTCCCAGTGGTTGCCCAGGTCGCCGCTGGGCATATCCTGCCAAACGAGCATTCCCAGCTTATCGCAATGGTAATACCAGCGTGCAGGTTCTACCTTGATATGTTTGCGGATCATATTGAAACCCATCTCCTTCGTTTTCTCCACGTCAAACTTCAGTGCAGCATCGG
This sequence comes from Chitinophaga deserti, assembly GCF_003149455.1. Taxonomy (GTDB): domain Bacteria; phylum Bacteroidota; class Bacteroidia; order Chitinophagales; family Chitinophagaceae; genus Chitinophaga; species Chitinophaga deserti. Next base: position 194,060 of record NZ_QFFK01000007.1, on the reverse strand, counting down.
ATGGGGCGGTATACAACCCGTCGGGCCACCAACCCTGGTCGAGCGGGCCATATTGGAAAAGGAACTTATTATTCAGCAGCATTCGCTGGATACCCGCCTGATCTTTAGCCATGCTGATCTTACGCATGGCGAAGTAGCTCTTCACTTCATCCACCGCTTTGCCCTTGCGTACAATGCTCAGGCGGAGGTTGTAGAGGAAGGGCTTTTCGGGGGACCATAGTTCCGGCGAGGCGATCTTCAGGACGGCAGTACCACCGGGTGTGGTTTCGGTTTCTGCTACTACTGCGTCACCGTTCATGGCTGTCAGCTTCACCATATCTCCTTCCACGGGGTTTACCACGGTGGTTTCCACGGTCAGCGTTTGTGCGTCGATGTCCGGCGTTTGGCGCACAGCGGAGAGATAGGTAACGGGAACGGTTTCGAGCCACACGGTTTGCCAGATACCGGTAACGGGTGTATACCAGATACCTTCTGGTTTACGGACCTGTTTACCACGGGGCTGAGGGCCTTCGTCGGTAGGGTCCCAAACTTTTACAACCACTTCCTGCTGCTTTGTCTTTTTGAGATATGGGGTGATATCGGCAGTAAAGGGGTCGAAGCCACCCTGGTGATGTACGGCGAGCTGGCCATTTACATATACTTCCGTATCCCAGTCAACCGCCCCGAAGTGCAGTAATATCTTTTTGCCTTTGGCATCTGCCGGCAGGGTAAAGTTTTGCTGGTACCAGAGCAGCTTATCTTTCCCCACTGTTTTACCTACACCGCTAAGGGCGGATTCGATACAGAAAGGCACAAGGATCTTCCCTTCCCATGCAGCGGGACGGCCACTGTTACGTGCAGTGAGGGCGTAATTCCATAATCCGTTGAGATTCTTCCAGGTGCCGCCCCGTTCAAACTGCGGGCGGGGGTGTTCCTGTAAAACACTGTCGGCTTTAAGCTGTTCTGCCCAGGGCGACATAATGCGGCCCGAAACCGGCTTATATTCCTGCGCATTGGCCATAGAGGCGGCCAGTAACCATACGAGCAATTGCTTCTTCATAAGATGTATTATAACACTACAATCGATTTCCGAATTGAATACCAGTATAACAGGCTGTTCTGATGCACAGGGAATACGGCGTGGAAGACGGCCGGCTGCATCAGGCAAGACAAGTACTGTTTCATGACGTGGTTCAAATAAGCACGATAGGACAAAATAGTCAATAAATTTTATAACTTACCCATATGAAACATATTGTTTTTTCCGCATTGCTACTATGCGCTTCCACGTTATGCCACGCGCAATCGCGCAGCCTTTTCAACGGTAAAGACCTTACCGGCTGGCATATGGATGTCCCCGACCTGGAAAAGGATTCCTCCCTCCGTATTCCCTTTATTGTACGTAATGGCATGCTCGTAAGTCTGGGTACGCCACAGGGCCACCTGATTACCGATGCAAAGTATAAGGATTACCGTATAGAAGTGGAGTACCGCTTTGCCGGCAAACCGGGTAACTGCGGCCTGCTCGTACATGCCTCCGCGCCCCGGGTTCTGTACGGAATGTTCCCCAAATCTCTGGAAGTGCAGCTGATGAGTAAGAACGCCGGCGATTTCTGGTGCATCGGGGAAGATGTGGCGGTAGACAGCATGGAGGTGTACCGTGGCCCTAAAGAGAACTGGGGTGTGGTAGACGGTAAAGAAAGAAGGGTAAGGAACCGGACCGACGGGTCGGAGAAAGCCCTGGGTGAATGGAACCGTATGGTAGTGGAATGCCTGGGCGACAAGGTACGTGTTTGGGTGAATGGCGACCTGGTGAACGACGGTTATAACTGTACCGTTACCAGCGGCAGTATAGCCCTGCAGGCCGAAGGCGCGGAAGTGGAGTTCAGGAAAGTAATGCTAACACCCATCCGTAAGCTAACGAAAATCAGCAGGTAATACAGGGAACCGCGGAATACCGCGGTTTTTTTATGCCTGCCTGTAAGGATCAGGGCTTATAGCGCAACTAACCTGTTAAAGCATTACTTCAAAATGAATGAATCACAGTTCCTGGAATCGCTATCTCAGCATGAGGGTATACTTCATAAGATCTGCCGACTGTATCGCGATACGGCGGAAGACCGGGAAGACCTGTTCCAGGAAATGGTGTACCAGCTCTGGCGTGCCTGGCCTAAGTTCGAAGGGCGCAGCAGCTTTGCTACCTGGATGTACCGGATAGCACTGAGCACGGCATTGGTTCATTTCCGCAAAGGAAGGCCTAAAGTAGAATACCGTTCCGAGTTGCCGGAAGTGGCAGAACACCGGGAAGACGACCGGCTGCCCGAGCTGCTGGCTGTATTGACTCCTGCGGAAAAAGCTATTATGGTCCTCTATCTGGAGGGACTGAGTTACGCCGAAATGGGTTCCATTCTTGGGATTTCTGAAAGCAATGCAGGCGCGCGGCTCACAAGAGCGCGGCAAAAGATTAAACAACACTTTAAATCCTGAACATGGACGCATTGAAACAAGCCTGGGAAGGCATGCCCGTTTCCCGGACCTCCCCTGCCGCCCTGCGCGGAATGATTCACCGGCACCCAGCCCGCATGGCTATGCGGAAGCAGCTGCTCTTTGAAATGATACCACTGGTGCTTTTCCTCATAGTTTATTATGACTTCTTTGACGGTGGCCTGAAGCCCTGGTACATTAACGCATTACTGGTAAGTGCGGTGGCATTTGTCATTCTCCTGAATGCAGCAGGCTACTTATTCAGCAGGCAGGCCCTTCAGGGTGATCATTTACAGGAAATGGTTCACCGTCACCTGGTACAGCTTCGCCGCTTTGCCATAATATCAGTGGCGGCGCGGGTTGGTATGGCAGCCTGCCTGCTGGTGTTTTTCTGTTACGGAATATTACTGACGGAAAAGAAGATCTGGCTGCTGGTGTTGATTGGTGTGATCACCACTATGCAGGCAATATGGCTGGGTACAATTTGGAAGAAACGGATACGCCTGATCCGCCAGACGATAGAGGAATAAAAGAAATCTCCCCGATACCGGTATGAAACGGTAACGGGGAGCAAACGAAAAACGGACTTAAATCGAAGTGTTTGGCTTCGGTACCATATTCATGGAAATCGAATAGCCTGCCTATTATTACGAAGATGAAAGCTGGAAAACTACTGGCTCAATATAGCCTCCTGTAGAAACAGGCAGGCAAATGCTCCAGATCTAATCTAGTACAAAATGTCAACGTATGCATATTGCCGGAGATTTGTCGTACATCACGCATTGTACGTTCCGGTTGTAATGTTTTCTCTTTGATATCTGGTAAATGTAAAGCGTATCATAACGCAACTAATGTCGGCCAAAGGGTGCGAAACAGCCGTTAAAAACTTGTTAAGCTCATGGCATCATAGCCGCGCTGCAAGGGGCTGGCAGCGCATTAAGGGGTGCAGTAATTCAGTAACTACCACGATCCTCCCGTGGAAAAAAGTAACGCCGGATCCGCATGTTCTACAGTCAGCCACACATTGCCATGCGATCCTTCATGGCATAAAGGCGCCATCGCCTGTACTATCCTATGGTAACTTTTTTCCGTAAACCTGAAGGAGAAAACACGCTCATCGGTGGTAACCAGTCCTTCGTCGTGCAGCGACCGCTGCATGGCCAGCGAATAACCATTGGATTGTATAAAAGGCAGGTCTTCCAGCCAGAGCAGCTCCCGCTTTCCTTCGGCCAGTTCCTGAACGGCCTGCATCAATGCAGCCGCTTCTTCGGGATCAAAACGGCAAATACGTACCAGTCTCGACGGACCGGTATATGTTAATGCTCCGTTTCCACGGATGCCTGTCAGGTAATCCAGTTGCATCCTTCAAGATTAGCACTTTTTCTGGTCTCCACCCAAATTTGAACATCTCTATTCTCTTAAACTTTAACTTCTTCCTAACGGCATTGCCCCCTAACTTCATCCCCCGTAATCCATTCCCCTTATGCGGCAATTCCCCTGTTTCCTTACCCTGCTGCTCCTTTGGGGCACGCTCCCCGGCCTGGCACAAGACACCCTCCCTGTAATACTCCGTGGCCAGGTTACAGATGCACAAACCGGCGACCCTCTGCCTTCAGCTTCCGTTAGTGTACCTTCCTACCGTATCCATACCACCACCAACGGCGCGGGTATGTTCCTCATCGTACGGATGTGGGGTTCTTCAGCATGGAAGTACGCCAGCCCGACAAAGGCATTACCCTTACCATGCTCTGCAATAACGGTGACTTCCCCCGGTTCGACCTCACGGATCTTGTGCTGGAAATATTGAATTAATACATAAGGCACAGGAATTCATCATTGCCCCGTCCGCAGAAAATCAATACATTAGGGAAAACCTCATCTTATGAATCCCAGGACGCGGGTTAAATGGCGGCAGCTTCTGCAAATCATGATCATCTGGTCCATCATTGGACTATTGATTGCGCTGTACGACCATATGGTATTGCAAACCAGCGGATCGGCCGGCTTTGCAGCAGATTACTCCCTCTCCAAATCCATCATCGTGAATGTGGCCGCCGGGCTCATGGGCGCACTGCTGGGCGGGAGCTTCCTTGTTTTCTTCATAAATGAACGTTACCGGGACAAATCGTATACGTACACCATTCTTGCCGTAACCCTGTCTTTCATCGCAGTGATCTTTATCATAGGGCAGATCTTAAGCCTGATTGAGCAGCCGGATATGGCGCGCATGGCAAAGAACGGGCTGATATGGGCGCTGGTGGTAGGTACCACTCAACTCTTCCTCCAGATCAACAGTAAGTTCGGCTCCGGTGTGTTCCGCGACATCCTGCGCGGCAAGTATAACACGCCCCGCGAAGAGAAGCGCATCTTTATGTTCCTCGACATCAACGCATCCACCACCATCGCGGAAGCCTTGGGCGATAAGCGGTATCACGCTTTCCTGAAAGATTTCTTTACGGACATCACCAACCCTATCCTCGAAAACCGCGGGGAAATATACCAGTATGTGGGTGATGAGGTAATAATAGCATGGCGGTACCGCGACGGGCTTGCGGAAAGCAATTGCGTACAGTGTTTCTTTGATATCAAGGACCGGATTGCCACATTAAAACCCAAATATCTTGAACGTTATGGCGTGTTTCCTGAATTCAAGGCAGGCATCCATTGCGGGCCTGTGGTAGCGGGGGAAGTGGGGATCATTAAACGCGATATCACCTATTCAGGAGATGTGCTGAATACCACATCACGCATACAGGGATTATGCAAACAGTTTAATGAAGAAGTAATTGCTTCTGCCGATCTGGTGTCGGAGCTGCACCTCGGCATGGGTTTTACGGCGCAAATGCTGGGTTCCATAAAACTGCGGGGGAAAGAAAAAGAGATGGCCCTCCTGGCGCTAAAACCCTTGCGGGTAGCCTGAAGGGCCATCAGAAAATTATTTGGATTCGGCGTAACGTTTAAAGTTATCCAGGATCGCCTGCCATCCTGCACGCTGCATGTCTTCCGGATTGGTTTCTTCCGGATCGAATGTTTCCACCACCTGCGTTTGTCCGTTTTCTTCTTTGAAATCTATCTTCACTTTACGGCCGTCGCCAAGTGTATACTCAATACGCTGATGCGGTTCCACTACATCAAATACGCCACCGAAATCGAAGCTGAATGAACCATCTTTCGCGGCCATGGTAGTGGAGAATGCACCACCTGCCCGGAGATCGCTGGAAGCTTTGGGAGCATGCCAGTCGTCGGATGCTGCGCACCATTGAGTGATATGTTCGGGCTCATTCCAGAGTTCCCATACTTTAGCTGCAGGTTGCTGAATTGTGCTGGTGATAGTGATCGCTTGTTTTGTCGTTTCCATACAATAGTTGTTAAATGGTGAGTATTATTGTTATTTGTTTTGTGTGATTGACAATACAAACTTACAACACCGGCCCATTATCTATCGCGTGCAAAAACGACAAAAAGAAGGGTAAAAACCGACACCCCCATTTTACGCCACTAGAATATTCTCTTCGAGAACACCGGGGAAGAAGTACCAAGGTGGTAAAAAGACTCCCTGATCCCGGTTACCATTAATTGCCCGTCGAGCTGGAAAGTGAGCGTGGCAAAGCCATTCAGCATTAAACCATTCGCCTGCTTATCCGTTTCCATCCATTCAACCGACGGGTTGTTTATTAATGCAGAAGCTTCGCCGTAAGGCAATGCGGCATGACCCAGGCAGCGGGCGTAGGTACTGGTAGATTGTAAATTTCCATCCGTACCGGGAAGCGTAAGGGGGGATGCATACACGATTCCGTTGTGTACATGGCCCCAGTACCAGGCATAAGGATCCGCACCGAGGGCGCCGTTCACCTGGTCCCACAGTTTCATGAAGGCAGAAGCATCGTACTGGAAACCGGTATGGTGGGTGAGCACGATTGTTTTAGCCGGGTTGAGGTTCAGACCGGCTATCCAGTTGATCTGCTCCCTGTCGAGGAACTCCCCGCCAATGCTCCCGTCCATAAAAGCATCGAAAGAGCTGCCATAGTATCCGGAATCCAGTCCGAGCACTGTCCAGTCGCCCGCCTGAAGGGCAAAATAGCTCATGCCTTTCTGCAGGGAAAATGGCCCGGTGGTTTTGAGGGCTTCCCCAAAGTAGCCGTTGCCGCCGGTATACATTTCATGATTGGAATTAAGGGTGAAAGAGCGCGGTGTTGAGGTACCGGGCCACATATTCACGAGGTTTTCCATTTCCTCACCGGGATGGAAGTAATATCCTGCCCACTGTCCTGTAGCCGGACTGCCCGAGTAATATGTATCACCCAAATGGATGAGATAGTTCGGGTTGAGGGTGGTCAATTGGCGGAGGACGGCCTTCGCTGTAGTGTCTCCTGTTCCCCAGTCGCCAATCATACCTAGTGTAATGGTGTAATTACTTACGCTGAAATCAAGCTTTATGGGTGCAGGGCTGCCCTGAGGGAAGCCATACCAGGCGTCATGCATATCCGTGATTATAAGGTTCAGGAAGGCGGCAAACCATCCCTGGTCATAGGTATCGTACTTCCCGCCGCTGATAACCCCGCCATCGTCGTAAATGAGCACATTATTCATGATCCAGGCATAGGCCTGTACGGGCAGCTGGGAATTGGGCAGGCCCAGGGCACCTTTCAGGTATTGGGCGTATTGCCGGATATCATTGTCGGCGATGTACCCCGTATTATTCAATAAAAAGAGAATTACCCCCAGCTCAATGGTCTTATTGCCCGTATCGTATCCGGGGGGCTTGGGTGGTATGGGCCATTTCCAGGCGCCTTTACGGACCATAAATTCAATCAGGCAATACTCACTGTTGAGCAGCAGATCGTTCAGATATGCGAATTTTAGGGCCACGGTAGGGTCTGAAAGCTTCTGTGCGAAGGTTTCGGGGGATAGAGACGGTAATTGCATGAAATGCGGATTAAAGGGTTATTGTCTTTGCCGGAATTTCTGCCGGAATGCGCTAAAGGGCGAAATAAGGTATTTCCCCCTAACTGTAGTTTCCCGTTTTTCCGGGGGTACCCTGCCTGTTTTCCGCCCCGGAAAAACTGTTTCCGGCTTTGCGATGGTAACTTCCTGACGCAGCAGGAATCCGTTAAAAGAAAAAACCTGCGCCACCGGATGGTTCCGGACGGGCGCAGGTGCCAGTAAACAATCCCCCTTATCTGGGCTCATCAGCACGCGTATAATCATTAGCAGACCCGTCATCAAAGGGCACCCTCCAGATCAGTTTCCCCTGCTCGGTAACCAGCGTCCAGTTCTTTTGCTCGTCTACATACTTCGGATGCAGATCTTCCGGCCCGTATGCCACTTTTTCTCCATAGCCGGGCGACTGGCTGCCACCGCAGGAGTTGTAGCGGCGGTAGTACCCCGAAGCTGCGTAGAACCGGAAAGTCTTTTTCGCGGCATCGAATACTGCAGTGCCTTTCCGGTAACCGAGCACCTGCTCGCGGCAATAGGTACTGGTTTTGGTCCAGTAGAAATATTGTTCCGCAGTACCATCGGCCGAGAACTTGTAGCCTGTGGCTATTTCGAATGCCTGGCCGGCGTAGCTGCCGTCATAATTAGAGAATTGCGTCATGGAAAAGGAGCCCGTATGCCAGTATTTACCTACCAGTTCGGCAGGTACACTGGATTGGGGGAGGTTATTCCCCGGAGTATCTTTCCCGGAATCCTTTTTGCTGCAAGCCATTGCGAATATGCATATGGAAATGAAGAGGGCCCTGCTGATGAGGGGCGTTGCTTTTTGGGGTAGCATGGTAGCACGTTTTATTGTTAACCTTGCAAAGGTACAGGCGGTAGAGAGGCTACCCCATAGCTTTTAGTACTCAAATTTAGTGGGTAACAGTACCTAATTTGAGGGGAAGACTTCCGGATTACGGGATAGTTGTTTATTTTGAACACATTATCAACTAAAAAACAGAAAACCCATGACCAAATCGAACAGACGCAAGTTCCTGGGCACCGCGGCGGCAATATGCGCCGGTACTGCGGCAGCCGCCATGCCGGTATCATCTTCCGCTAAAAAGCCTCCTATGGCACATCACGTCTTCTTCTGGCTGAAGAATCCGGGTTCGAAGGAAGACCGCGATGCGCTGATTGCCGGGGTAAAGTCTCTTTCAAAGATCCCTTCCGTACGTGATCTGAGAGTGGGTATTGTAGCGGGAACGGAGCAGCGCGGAGTGGTTGATGGCAGCTGGGGCGTTTCCGAACTGATCTTTTTCGATGATCTGGCTGGGGAAGCGGCTTACCAGGTACACCCCATCCACCAGGAGTTCATTAAGAAATGCAGCCACCTGTGGGATAAAGTAATAGTATACGATGCGATTGAAGTGTAGATATCTCTTTGTATAAAACAAAAATCCCCACGGGCTTTTCCGTGGGGATTTTTTTGCTGATATCCGTATGAGTTAGCGGATATAGCGGGCCAGGGCTTTGCCGGCCATCTCATAAGCTTCGGAAATACGTACTCCGGTATCGAAATCGTTGTCCCAGAAGGTTCTGCCGGGCGCTTTCTCAAGCGTACCTTTTGCTACCACCTTGTTACGGTCTGCCGACTCTACCAGTGTAAATTCTCCGCTGATGTAAGCGTTCTTACGCATTACACCCACGTTAAAACCGGGCTCGGTGAACGAGGTATTGAAAATGAGAATGTACTTAGATTTGTTAGCAATCTTCATATCGGTAACCTGTGTGAAAAGCTCTTCAAACTTAGGCTCGAAGCGCTCTTTGCGGTCATCTACCCAGGCTTTGGCCCAGGTATCGCCCTTGCCGGCTTCTTTCTTGTTGAGATCTTTTACACGGCTGCTCACATAATCGGCTTCCTTGTCGAACTTGCCGACCTTCATGTTGTTGTAGGTAAACTCGAGGCTGATTTCTTTTTCATTCTTCAGAACATCCAGGCTGCCGTCGGTCACGCGGATGCGCTGGGCATTGGCTCCGGCTGCCAGTAATAGGGCGCCTGCCATGCACATAACCATGCGTAATGCTTTCATTGTTGGTGATTTTTTGGAGTTGAACAATTAAAATATATAACTGTTACTAAGTTACAAAGAAAGTGAATATACCGCTCAACACCCCCTCCCGGCCTCCCAAGCGCCATATCCAGCTGCTGAAATGCACTTTTAGCCTACCAGACCACAAAACACTACTCTACCATTCTAATAGGTTATTAATATTTAAGCCACCCATAACCTGAAGTTATACTGCATCAGCTTTATTCATTTGACTGCCGTCCCCTGCTTTCCTACTTTTGAGGCGTAAACCAATTCACATGAACACGCTGGACGATCCGAGGTTTTTAAGATACAGGTGTAAAGCCTACCTGCTGCTGGCCGGGTTATTTATCCTCACCGTAGCTATACTGCTGCAATCCCGCGTGATCAATATCTCCTCACCTGCCAGCCCCCTTCCTGATACCCCGGTAGCGGTAGCTCCACCCCGGCCGGTATCCTGAAAATGGCCTTCTTTTTTGTACATTTAAGGCATGTTCGATTTCAGGTTAAAAGTATTTCATACCGTGGCCAAGCGGCTAAGCTTCACTAAAGCAGCGGAAGAGTTGTTTATTTCGCAGCCCGCGGTTACTAAACATATACACGGGATGGAAGAGCAGCTGGGCATTGCACTGTTTGAGCGAATTGGCAACCGCATACGGCTTACACCGGGCGGCAAGCTGCTGCTGCAGTACGCCAACCAGATCTTCCTGCTGTATGGCAATATGGAATACGATCTTCATCAGTTAAAACAGGATCAGGGCGGGCTGCTCAATATAGGCGCCAGTTCCACCATCGCACAGTACTACCTGCCCGGGGTGCTGGCACGCTTTAACCAGGAACATCCTTCCATCCGCACCTCCCTCATCAATGGCAATACTGAGCAGATAGAAGAAGCGCTGCTGCAGAAAGAAATCGAAGTAGGTATTATCGAAGGGCATTCCCGCAACCCTCAGCTGAAATATACCGAACTGGCGAAAGACGAGATCGCCCTCATTTCCAACGCCAAATTCAAATATCCTTTTAAAGGCGCCCTTACTACGGACGACCTCAGGAAGATCCCACTGCTGGTACGTGAGCACGGCTCCGGTACCCTGGAAGTGATTGTAAACGAACTGAAGAAGCTGGGCCTCAAGCTCACGGACCTCAATATCCTCATGCACATGGGCAGTTCAGAAAGCATTAAGTCTTATCTGCGCGAAGCCCCCTGTGCCGCATTCCTCTCTCTCCGCGCCGTGCAGGGCGAACTGGAAAGCGGCGTCCTTAAAGTACTCCCCCTGAAACAATTCAAACTCATCCGCAAATACCACTTCATTCACCCCCAGGGCCAGCAGCATAAACTAGCCCAGCAATTCATCCGCTTCGCCAGGAAGCAATCCGACTGACACCATAAAAAAATCCCCCCGGCTTTGGCGGAGGGATTTCGTAAAGATGATAAGGTAACGATCAGGTGTGACCGGTAATGGTGCAATATCCTGTTCCGCTCAACGGAATCTGGAAATAGTACAATACCCCTGCAATGTTCATCGTGTACGTCACATTAGGCTGCAGTGTGTACTGCGTTCCGGCCCAGTAAATAGACGTAGTGGTAGTGGGGTTGATGTACTGCTGCGTTCCCATAAAAGTGAAGGGAACAGGCCCCAAACCACCCTGGGTGAACGATGGCCATACCAGCGAAACCATGGGAAGCCCTGAATAATAAATTTTCCAGTCGATGCCACGGGGGAAGTCAAGCGTTTTCGCAGCCTTTACTTTAACGGGTGCCGTGGCAGTTTTTGCCGGAGCGTGGGTTACCGCACCAACAGACAGGCAGATTGCTGCCGCAAGGGTCAGGATTTTCTTCATACGGGATTAAGTTTTGAATATTCAACATATGCCATTTTTTCTCTTGTTGTATACATTGTGCATATCAACAAGATAAGTTACCCTCTAATTCATCGTATCCTCCATCAATCCAGTCATTTTGTCCATCCGCCAAAGGCTAAACGAAAATGAAAAAGGCCGCACCCCGCCGGTACGGCCCTTATCTTAATGAAAGTTCTGATTACAATGCTTCCGTCGTCGTCTGAAGGTCCAGTTTTATCCAGTCATTTACTTTTATTTCCAATTGATGATCGGCAGGGAGGCTGATCTGTACTTCTTTTTCAGCTGGCTTGCTATCTGTCAGCAGCGCTGAAAAAGCGGCAATTTTTACGTTTCGCACTCCACTCCTGTTCCCGAAGCTGAGTGCACCCAGCTCAGGGGCCACCGTTACTTCACAAGTCTTACCCGCACCCGATGCGATGCCACTTACAGATAACGAACGTAGCTGATCCCCTATAAGACGGGAGAAAGTAAATGTAAAAGGCTTCTCTTCCTGCATGGCAATTTTTACCTGAGAAGCATCGGCATTCATCCCAATCACATCTACCTGTCCGGGTTTTGTTTCCACCCCTTCCAGTTTCACGGTAGTGCCATCCGGCAGGATGGAATTATAGGTATAGGTGCCGGCACCAGTACCTACAATGCGCCTCGTAAGTGATTTCCCTTCGGGCAGCAGGTACGCGCCTTCTGCCAGGTAGCATGGCATGGAATCCGGAATGCCGCTGTAGAGCTTTCCATTGGAGAACCCTGTCTTACGCCCTTCTTCATCAGTTATTTCGAGATCAGCAGGACTGAGCAGGAAATCGATTACAAATTTCTTCAGTCCGAATGCACCGGTGAAAGGCATATCGTGATCACTATAGAGATAGGCTCCATTGCTCATATTTCCCAATGTTATATTATCGTTGCTGCTTACTTTAATCTCTTCCGGGAGGCCTTCCACATGATAATCGAAATGCAGGACGCCATTTTCCTTGCGGAAGCGGATGTAGCAATCGGGGTTTTGAGGATGATTGCAGTCCCAGCAATACATCCGGACATCGTGCAGGTCGTTGACAGTAGTGGTTTGCTGCGCATTGAGCTTAGCACCTTTATGCCCGGCGGGATATTGAAATTTGTAAGGCATGATGCAATGGGTGGAGCTTAGTTTCTTAAAATATCCTTTATCCCAGATGGCGCCGGACGGAATAAAGAAGAGCAGTGGCGCCTGATGTGCATCGCATCCTTTCCGGAATATTGTTTCAATGGTGCGCGCTGTTTTTTCTATCATTGCAATTCCTTTACGGCTCTGGTCGTGAAAATGGATAAGGCTTTCACGGGAAAGAAGGCGGCCGTGGATGGCAGTGAATTTAGCATGCAGCTTGCTCCGCGGGGTTGTGAAGGCATCCTTATCCCCTTTCCAGAATTTATCTGCCACCATACTGGACAGTGCTGTGCAGAAGCCCGTAGCAAGCCCCTTTTTATCTACACCTTTAAGGTATTTCTGATAAAACCAGTAAAAGGCTCCGGTAAGTGCGGGCTGCTTAATCACCTGGAAAATAACTTCCGACTTACCGAAGGTTTCGTAAAAAGTTTGCCAGTCAGGTACGCCAATGCTGAAATTACCGAATGCGAAATTATGGATGCCATAACGGAAAGGAATACCCAATTCTACTGCCTTTTTCGTGGATACTGTATTACTGAGCATACCATCAGGGTTGCGCACCTGCATGATCCAATCATCTACCTGCACATGTGCTGCATCTTTCGGTACAAGAAAAGCAACGGCAGTTGCAGAAACATTAGGAGAACTGGCAGCTTGGCCATTGATGAGCACTACTGCTCCCGGCAGGAAGCCCTGACCTGTAACAGGCATCATTTCACCGGGTATGAGTATTTCCGGCACTTTGTCAATACGCGGTTTTACCCAAACAGAGAATGGATTGCTGTATACTTTATCAGCCGCCCGTAAAACACGTACTACATGCCGGCCGCCGGGCATTTTGGAGGGTACCGTTACGGTAAGGCTTTCATCCGGGTTCACAGTGGCTTTTAAAACCCCGGCATTCTCCATCACCACCTTATCGCCTTTTACGAAGCTGGTACCGCTGATAGTGATCTTGTTACCCGGGAAGGTATATGCCGGTTCTATTTCGGTGATGAAAGGCCTGCTGAGCAAGGCTTCCCATTCATCTTCGTTGAAAGTGCAGAATTCGAGGGTTCCTTCTTTACCGGCCGCTTTCCCTTTCGGGCCCGTTTTTCCCGGTTGACCAAGGGAACCATGCTGACCATCGCGCCCTGTTGCGCAGGCACCTACATTTCCTGAATTACCACCACGGCCACCAGGGCCACCATCACCACCCGTTCCTCCATCTCCTTTATCGCCACCATCCAGCTGCGGAGTAAACGGACTGTCAGAAATCGCTTTATCAAGCGTGCCATCCGGCACGGCAATTAGTACATTACCACCATCACCGCCATTGCCACCGGCACCTCCTTCTCCTCCCCTGCCACCATCACCGCCATGACCGCCATTGCCGGCCGGGTGTTTATAGTGGCAACGGGTTTTAAGGGCAGATTCTTTTCCTTTCACACCATCAGCACCATCTCCGCCACGGCCACCACGCTGGCCTTTACCTCCGGTACCACCATCGGCACCGCGCAGATCAAAACTGGGTACATTCACCAGCTCCTTAACCCAAATCTCAATATTAGGTGCCGGACGGCCTGTGGTACCGGTAACACCATCTATTCCCCGTTTGCCGGGCTCCCCATCACGGCCATGACGGGTACCGGGAATTGTAACGATGCCGGGGAAGCTTTGTCCGTCGAGTGAAGCATCATCTGGCCGGTGAGAAGGTTTGCCCTTCTGGTATGTCCAAGTTATGCGGGCGTTCTTACCGCAGACGAGCTTGTCCGCAATCAGTAACAAAGTGTGTATTTCCGGCTGTATTTCAAGCGTGGTATTCGTAAGATCAAGTTCTGATGCCATGATTACCGCTGTATCCGCCGATATTTTCCCTTTAACAGGGATGGGTTGTTTACCTCCTGATTTTTTAGCAGCAATGATATGCCCACCTCCTGCAATTTTTATGCGGGGTAGCTTCAGCGTGAGTGGCTTCAGATCGGTTAAAAGCTGTACGCCAAACTGTTGACGGATTTGCCGGATCTGTTCCAGCATAGATGCAGCCTGTACTGGATCGGGATCAACTTTCACCTGTACCTTGCCTCCGAATTTCTGATTGAATTTCTTCTCCAGTTCCCGGGCTGCTTTTTCACGTGAAGCCAGCTGTTGCGGGCCGGGCCGGGACTTGAGCAGATGCCCGTCAGCGAATATATCGCCGGAAGTAAGGATAGATTCAGACGGAGCAGAAGCAGTCTTTTTTTTACGCTGGGAAATGGTAGTTCCAGATTGGATTGTTTTCATGTGGATCTTTTTTGGGGGTTGATAAATAAGGTTTGTTGCGGTTAACCAACGAAAACAAAGATGGGAAAGCTGGGAAAAAGTACCCTCGCAAAATTAATCAATGACCCTTCCGGATTAACGGGAACAATAAAATCCCCAAACAGGGCTCCTCCTAAAACAAAAATACCGCGGTATGCGCGGTATTAAAAACCCGGGCAAAACACCGGGCATTTACAATAAACATATTACGACATCAGCATTCCGAGTAATCGGATGAGAATGTACCATTTACAGCATACAACTTATCGATCCGTACTTCCGTACCATCATTCAGCCGGAACCACTTTGTTCCTTCCTTTTCAAATATTTCAGTGATTATCCCGTTTGCACGGGTCACACCATTGTCTTCATACAATACGGAAGCCTGTTGCTGCTGCTCATACAGGGCCACTATCAGCTCATAAAAAGAACCGTTGGCGGGGATGGTTTGACGGGTATCACTCATACCAGCAAAGTTACGCACCTTCAACGAAATCTAAAAATGCACAGATAATGGAGAGCGTGGTATATTTCAGCTGTTGCGTTAAAATCTTACCAGATTCGGATGATCAATTTTTCCACCAACCTCCTGCCAAAAGGGCGTTTACCGGGGAACTAAAATTGTAACAATCCAAAGTTAACAGTATTAAAAAAGGCCGCCTCAACCGGGCAGCCCTTAATATACTTCACCAGAGATTTGATTACATATCCTGGTTGTTCAGTTCCACATACTTCGCACTTTTCCCTCTCAGCCTGATGTTGAGCAATTCCACGATCAGGGAGAAGCCAAGGCAGGAGTAAATGATGCTCTTACTTACTTCCTGATGGAAGCCGCTCGCAATCAGTACCACACCAATTACAATGAGGAAGGTAAGCGCCAGCATCTGCAGCGTAGGCTGCTTGTTGATGATGCGCGTAACCGGTCCGGCAAACAGCATCATAATGAGGATGGAAACAATAACGGCAATGATCATGATCACCACATTGTCTACCAGCCCCACGGCAGTAAGAATAGAATCGAAAGAGAACACGGCATCTACCAGTACGATCTGGATCAATACAGAACCCAGGCTGTGCGGCACACGTGTTTTCTTGTTTGCGTCGCTATGCTCCGACTGCAGCTTATGGTGAATCTCCAGCGTACTTTTCACGATGAGGAAAAGACCACCGGCCAGCAGGATAATGTCTTTCCAGCTGAGTGGTATGACCGTGCCGTTGATCCATTTAAAATCGATTACCGGGTCTTTAAGTCCGATGATCCAGTTGATACAAAGCAGCAGTGCCACCCTGAAAACCATGGCGAGACTAAGGCCGATGTTACGGGCTTTCCTTTGCTGATGTTCCGGCAACTTACCTGCCACGATGGAAATAAAAATGATGTTATCGATGCCCAGCACGATCTCCAGGAAGCACAGTGTCAGTAAACTGATCCAGACGCCCAGGTCGGCGAAGTCGGGTGAGATGAATTCCATTTATGAGTGTTTAGTATTTAATCGAAATCAAAAAAGTCGCCAAGGAATCCTTTCTTTTTCTTCGGGTATTTATGGCGGTCTTCATAATAATCCTTATCACGGTGCCCCTCGTACCGGCGGTGCTCATCGCTGCTGCGGGGATAATCCGTACGGTTGTGATCATCTCTGCTGCGGCGGTCGTCGTATTCCAGGAGCTTGTCAAGCTCTCCCTTATCGAGCCATACACCACGGCAATTGGGACAGTAATCGATCTCTACATTGTTACGCTGCGTCATGAGCAACGTTTCATTGCAATTCGGGCATTTCATCCTATATCGTTTTATAATTTACATAAATAATTGATCCCGGCCCTGAAAGGACAGAAAAAATCGGGCCGTAGAAATGTTGGGGAAAAGTGTGGAAGGAATTAAAACAGGCTGAACCTGTGAAGGAAACTATAGTAGGCAGGGCGTATCCATTCCTTAGCCGTAACTGCTGTTACAGCGCCTTTTACTATTGGAATGATGACAGCCTCTCCAAATAATGGCTGTTGGGTTCGCAGGCGGCGGGAGCGGACGGATGTTTCCAGTCCAAGGCTCACCTTACATGCTTCAGGGATTTCGTTTTCGTGATGTATGGACTCAGGGATACGTACCTTGTGCCCGCCGTGTTCAGGAAAAACATCGGGTACGGCAGATACGAGGCTGAGTAACAGCAGTACAATGATGCGGAACCGGGCCGCAGGGGTCATATGTAATGCCGCATTACGCATAGGTGAGTACAGAGAGCAGCTCCCGCTGAAGCGACTGCCCCTTGTCTTCGTTATACCATTTCTGAATATCGGTCTTCATCCGTTCGAAGTCAGCATTTTCAGCCTTCAGCTGGTCGTACACCGCCTGGCATCCTGCTGGGCGCGGTCCCCAGGTGAACAGATCATTACCGTTAGCATCGCGGGCTATCAGCTTGGGAATGGATTTAGTGCCATTCGTAAGATATTGCTCAATAAGGAACGGTGGAGTATCGCGCTGACGGTATGCTGTTGTGATCAGCGGATTGAGGGCTGCGATCATTTCGAAGAACGGTATGTTGTGCGCCGCATCTCCACACCATGGCTCAGTGATGATAATCCATTGTTGTGGCTCAGTGATGCGTGCAATTGCCTCCCGCATTTCAGGAGTAATAATACCGGTTTTGAACCAACGCTGTTGCCGCGACCAGTTCAGGCGGGCATAGTTGAGATAATCCGGGTTATTGTAGGGTGCCGGAGGCTCCGGGTTGTTAATGATATGCTCAAAAATCAGCTGGTAATTCGCAAAGTCCATTTCACATGTTTAAAGTGCGGCGGGGGCATTTTCCAGCCATCCGCCTATGATTTTTTTGAAAGCGACGGCGGCATGATGCACCTGCACCTGCCAGTCTTCAGCCGCGTTACCGTCGGCCCCGTCAGAAATATATTTGAGGCAGAGGAAGGGAATCCCTTCCTTTTGCGCAATCATGGCAAGCGGATAGGCTTCCATATCGATGACGTTGTAATCGTCCGTCTTATGATCCATCTCGAAGCTGTCGCCCGTACCGCAGATACCCTGGGGTAAGCCGGGCACTGAAAGACCGTATTCCAATACAGGTTCCTGTCCGGATAGCGGGGTTTCATACAGGCGGAAGCCAAGCCCCCTCACATCCATATCCCGCTGAATGAACTGTGTGCAACATACCACCTGACCTCTGGGGAAGGAATGGCTGCCAGCGGAACCCAGGTTCACAATAAGGCCGGGCCTGTTAGACTGCAGGTATTTGGCGAGGTGATAAGCGGCATTCACTTTCCCGATCCCTACTATCAGCGGATGGTACTGGTCAAATTCCCCGGCCGCTTCTGAATCCAGCGCAAAAACCAGTAGTGGTGAATCCCCCATTAGCCCGGAAATGTGTGCTGTTCCGGTGTTTCCATTGTTCATATATATGCTTCGAGTGATATGTTGTGCAAAAATCGATACCAAAATTAACACTTTTCGCCCAAACGGCAGGGCTTTAACGTTTCCCTAACTACCCGGCGCCTTTGTTCTCCGACAAGTAGAAATTCAGTAATTTTACAGAACCCCATTTCTTCATTTTCCGCAGACCAGGTACAACACTAATCAGTCAGGACCACCAGCATAGTTTTCATCCCCGCCTGCGGAGCCAACCTGTATCGTTATGCCTAAATATGTAATCGAACGCGATCTGCCGGGAGCGGGTCAGTTAACTCCTGATCAGCTGCACACTATTTCACAGACATCCTGTAACGTACTGGAGGGCCTTGGCCCTAAGATCCAGTGGATTCACAGTTACGTAACTACCGACAAAATCTTCTGCGTGTACCTGGCGCCGGATGAATCCCTCATCCGCGAGCATGCGCAGCAGGGAGGCTTCCCCGTCACGGCCATTCATGAGGTTAAGAACATCATTGATCCGGTAACGGCGGAATAAAGCAGGAATCTCCTTTTTCAGTTTAACCGCATGAAATGCCGGTACGGCCTTTTCATATCATTATGTTAACCTTCCTGCGAAATAGATTAGTAGGGTTATTCGTACCTTCACGTTCAAGTTCAACCCCTATGAGATTGCTTTGTTTGATAGCCGTGGCAACAACTATTGCTTCCTGCCAGCCGGCCACCCATCACCACGCTTCATACCCGGAGCCTTTTCCGGATACCGTTGCTTTATCATTTCTTCCCGGTATTGTTTCCGCAGATTCCCTCGATTTTAACGCTGCCTTTTCACCTGACGGCCGCACATTCTACTTCTGCAGGTCTGTTAACCGGAAATGGAGCATCTGGCAAACTACCTTTGATGGTAATAATTGGTCGGCCCCTGCCCTGGCGCCATTTGCAGACACTGCCTGGTCACAGGCCGATCCTTTCATTACACCTGACAGTACGGTGTACTTCATCTCCAATCAGCCAACAGAGGAAAACGCGCCCCCGGGGGACTTTGATATCTGGTATGCTCACCAGGCAACAGACGGCAGCTGGGAGGCACCCGTAAACCTTACGGCCGTGAATTCGGACAGCACAGAGTATTACGTATCACTGGCCCGCAATGGCAATCTTTACTTTGCCTCCAACCGGGGTGGCGGTTATGATATTTATACCAGTGCCCGGATCAACGGGCACTACGCCCGCCCGGTACTGCTGAGTGCTGCCATTAATTCCCCTGTGATGGAACACGACCCCTGCATTTCTCCAGACGAGCAACTGTTACTGTTCACTTCAGTTAACAGGGATGGCGGTATGGGGGAAGGAGATGTATATGTTTCCAGAAAAGACGCGCAGGGCAACTGGGGCACTGCCAGAAACCTGGGACCTGCAGTTAACACCACGTCCTATGAATACTGCGCAGCCTTCTCCCCCGACGGGAAGTATCTTTTCTTCAGCAGTGATAATGATGTGAAATGGATCAGTATGAAAAAAGCGGGGTTGCCGGAATGAATTAATACTTGCCCCCAACAATGGTACGAGCTGCCGTTCGCCCGGAAAAGATACACCCTCCGAGGAAAGTACCTTCCAGTGCGCGGTATCCATGCATGCCTCCGCCACCGAAACCGGCAGCTTCCCCTGCAGCATACAACCCTCCTACCAGTTGCCCTCCCGGTTGCAACACCCTGCCGCCGAGGTCAGTTTCAAGCCCGCCGAGTGTTTTGCGTGTAAGGATGTGTAGCTTCACAGCTATTAAGGGCCCTGCGGCGGGATCCAGTATACGGTGTACTTTCGCGGTGCGGATGAGGCGGTCGCCCAGGTATTGGCGTGCATTACGGATCGCCATGATCTGAGCATCTTTACAAAATTTATTATCCAGTTCTTTATCCCGGGCCAGTACAATCCTTTCTACGGCATCATAATCCAGCAGCGGCTCAGGTGTGAGTTTATTCATGCCCGCAACGAGATCGCGCAGGTTGTTTTCCACTACGAAATCGGCGCCTTTCTCCTTGAATGCTTCTACGGGGCCGGTAGCTTTTTTACCAAAGCCCCGTTTCAATACCAGCTTCCAGTCTTTCCCCGTGAGGTCTGGATTTTGTTCCGATCCGGATAAAGCAAATTCCTTTTTAATGATGGCCTGATTGAGTATAAACCAGGAATAATCATACCCGGTATGGCCTAAATGTTCCAGCGTGCCCAGCGTATCAAATCCAGGGAACAATGGAACAGGCAGCCGGTTTCCTTTAGCATCAAGCCAAATAGAAGTGGGGCCGGGTAATATGCGGATACCGTGGTTTTGCCAGATGGGCGCAAAGTTCTGAATGCCTTCGGTGTAATGCCACATACGGTCGGGGTTGATGATGCTGGCGCCTGCATCCTGCGCAATGCCCAACATACGGCCGTCTACATGCGCCGGTACTCCGGAAACCATATGCTGTGGTGCAGGCCCGAGTCTTTCAGGCCAGTTTTTCCGTACCAGTGCATGGTTACCGCCGATGCCGCCAGAGGTGATGATAACGCGGGAAGCTTCGAAATGAAAATCACTGATAATGCTTTGCGGGCTCTCTTCGCCACGGCCCACGCCGGATGGAGCAAGCACCACACCCCGTACACCTTTCACTTCTCCGTTTTCAACGATCAGTTCAAGTACCCTGTGCCGGAAACGCAGATCGATTGTTCCTTTTCGCGCGGCGGACTTCACCTGTTCCGCAAAAGGTGCCACAACAGCCGGACCGGTACCCCAGGTGATATGAAACCTTGGTACGGAATTACCATGCCCGATAGCACCATATCCTCCCCTTTCCGCCCAGCCCACAACAGGAAAGAAGCGCAGCCCGCGCTGCCGGAGCCAGGTATACTTTTCTGTGGCTGCAAACTGTACATATGCCTCGGCCCATTTGCGCGGCCAGTGATCCTCCGGCCTGTCGAAGGCCGCTGTACCCATCCAGTCCTGCATGGCAAGCTCCAGACTGTCGCGGATGCCTACACGGCGCTGCATGGGCGTATCTACCATAAAAAGTCCTCCCAGCGACCAGAATGCCTGTCCGCCAAGATTCTGCTCACCTTCCTGATCCAGGAGCATGACGGGTATATTATTCTCCGCCAGTTCGCTGGCCGCCACAAGGCCTGAAAGCCCTGCACCAATGATGATTACGCCGGGATATTGCATATTATTAAATTACGGTTTTTATCCTTTCTCCTGCCGCCACCTATTACATTTGGCTTTTTATTAACATGTATTTATCCCCTGCTTATGCTATTTTTGCCCCGCAATGCCACCGGCATGCCATCCATGCGCTTCCCCCACACTGTCATACTGCTGCATTAGAAGCGATTAAACGAGGAACCGAACCATGCGTATTACCCAGAGGGTTAAGAAGAGAATCATCCGTGGAGGCATCATTGCCCTGTCTGTTTTTGCCGTACTCCTGATTTCGGCCGTGCTGATTTTATATACACAACAGCGGCGCATCACCGAAATGGCCGTTGCAGAGCTGAATAAGCAGTTCAAAGGAGAATTATCGGTAGAGAACAGTAACATCTCACTCTTTAAGAATTTCCCTTACGTATCTATTGCCCTGCATGGGGTACGCTTCTATCCGGATAAAACACATACCGGCCAGTCGCTTTACCAGGTAGACCGTCTGTATGTGGGTTTCAGTCTCCCGAAGTTGTTACGCGGCCAATACCACGTACGCCGGCTGTTCCTCAAAGGCGGATACGTTGCGCTTGTCCGCAATAAGAATGGAACCCTCAACCTGGCAGAAGCGAAAAACCTGCAATCGGATACCTCTCAACAGTCGTCTGAAAGCAGCAGCGGACTGGAAATAGATTTACAGAAAATGGTGATCCGCGACATGCAGTTTTCCTTGCTTGATAAAACAACCGGCCAGCAAATTCAATCCAATGTCAGCAAGCTGACGGCATCTTTCAAATCTGACAGCCTGCAACTGGCGGTAGGGCTGGATACAGATATGGAACTGGATGTCAGCAGTCCGGCAGATACTACCTTTTTCCGTCATAAGCACCTGGTACTGGACATCCATGCCGATTATACCAAAAGCACCCAACATCTCCGTATAACCACTGGCGCCATTCAGCTACAGGATGCAGGCTTCCGGCTGGAAGGCGAGGCTACGCTGGGCACCCGCAGTGAAGTGGACTTCCGGGTAAAAGGCGATAAACCGGATTTGAACCTGCTGGCAGCGTTTATCCCCGGAGATGTAGCCACTATGCTGAAGCCCTTCCGGTACGACGGGCACATCTTTTTCGATGGAAAAATCAAAGGCACCGTTTCACAGCAACAGCTGCCGCTGATAGAAGTATCCTTTGGGTGCGAGAATGCATGGTTTCATAATACGGGGGCAGATAAGAAGCTGGATAGTCTTGGCTTCAAAGGCTTTTATACCAATGGTGCGGCACATAACCTCCAGACTTCAGAGTTGCACATGACGAATGTTATGGCCCGGCCCGGCAAAGGAATTTTCAAGGGCAACTTCGTGGTACGTGATTTTACAGACCCGAAAGTACTTATGCAGCTGCATTCAGAACTGGATCTGGCATTTGTAGGCGCCTTCCTCGGCATTCCCGACCTGGAACATATCACAGGTAAGGTGAAGCTGGATATGAATTTTAAAGAACTGATGGATTTCGACCTTCCGGAGCAGTATGTGAGTAAGTTGAAAGATGGCATACAAAGTGAGCTTACGGTCGACGACCTGTCTTTCCGTATTCCCGGTTACCCGCACCCCATCCGCGATATGGATCTGCATGCAGCCATGAAAAACGGTATGGTAACCCTCGACTCTCTGCGGGTACGTGCAGGCGGATCAGATATACGGTTGAGCGGCAGCGTGAGTGATGTAGCAGCACTGCTCCATGCCCCCGACAAGCCCGTTACCATACGCCTGCAGGCAAACAGCCGGCTTGTACGGTTAAAAGACATTTTTGCGGGTGATACCGCGCTGGCCAATAAACTGACTGAAGAAATACATGGCTTCCGTATAGGTGTTTCCCTGGCCACTACGGTACGCCAGCTCCTGCAGCCGAAGCCATTACCGGAAGGGACGCTAACGCTGGAGCACCTGCAGGCATCTTTTAAGAAATATCCTCATGCATTCCGGGATATTGGGGCAACATTGCGGATCAATGATACCGCGCTGCTGCTGAAGGATTTCACGGGCAGGATCGATGCGTCAGATTTCCGCTTCAGCGGGAGAGTGATAAATTATGCGTTATGGTTCCAGCCGTTTAAGAAAGGTAAAACACAAGTGGCTTTCGATTTTAAATCGGAGCGCCTGGCCATGGAAGACCTCCTTGGCCCTGTCAGCAGAAAACATGTACCTGTTGGTTACCAGGATGAAACTGCCAGTAACGTTTGGCTGCGTGCCCGTGCCGATCTCAGGTATGATACGGCTTTCCGTTTTGCAAAAATCCGCATCGCCAATATTTCCGGATCCCTGAAAAAGCACGCGATGCAGCTCGACAGTATCAGCGGTAACATTCTCTATGGAGCCAACCGCATACTGAAAGTAGATACCCTCAAAGGCCGTATTGGCCGCAGTGACTTCGACATCAGTCTCCGGCTCTTCAACGGTAAGGATTCCCTCATTAAAAACCGCACTAACTATCTCTATTTCCGTAGCCGCTTCCTGGATGTGGATCAGCTGAGCGGTTACCGCTTCTCTCCTGTTGCAACTACTGCGCCCGCTGCGAAAGGTAAGGGCAGGACTACCCCTGATTCTCTTACACATGCGAAGGCCTTCAACATCTTCACGCTGCCTTTCCCTGCGTTCGAAGTGAAGGCCGATATTGGACGTTTCAAATACAATAAGCTCTGGCTGCAGGGGGTAACCGCCCGCCTCCGGATGCAGGAAGATCATTACATACACCTCGATACCCTCGGCATGAAAGTAGCCGGTGGTTATGTAGGGATGAGAGGCTACCTCAACGGCAGTAATCCGGAAAAGATATATTTCCGCAGCCGCATACGGGTAAACGATGTGGATATGGAGAAAATGCTGATTAAGCTGGACCATTTTGGGCAGGACCTTGTCATCAACAAAAACATCAAAGGCCGCCTCACCGGCAACATCCGCAGCCACGTTCAGATCCATCCCGACTTCGTACCCATCCTCCACGATACAAAAGCTGAACTGGATGTGGAGATCCGCAATGGAAGCCTGGTAGATTTTACCCCCATGAAGGCAATGGCCGGTTACTTCAAAGACAAGAACCTGCAACTGGTCAGGTTTGATACGCTGCGCAACAAACTCACTTTTACCAATGGTACGCTCAATATTCCCGCAATGAATATTAACTCTTCCCTTGGGTTCATGGAAATTTCCGGCAGGCAGTCGCTCGACATGAAAATGGAATACTATATGCGCGTACCCATGAAGATGGTTACACAGGTAGGTTTCCAGGCGTTATTCGGAAAAAAACAGGCGGAAGTGGATATTGATCAGGTAGATGCTATCGAGTACCGTGATAAGGATAAAAAGCAGCGTTTTATGAGCATTAAAGTGACCGGAACGCCGGATAATTTCAAAGTAGGGCTGGGTAAGGCGAAGCGGTCTTAACGGGGCAGTGTTGTTATAGCTGCCGGGAAACTCAGGCGTTTATACATTTTGGCGGCCTTCTCATCCAGCTGCTGCTTATCATCCGTAAAGGAGACGGTAGCTGTCTCAAAGTGCCAGGTGCCCATATAGTGCAAGGTATTGGGCAATAAAATGAAGGTATAACGATGGAGAAGTTCTTCGGTAAGCTCTCCTTTGTCGCTCAGTTGTTTCGCTTCATCAAAGTTTACATTCTTAGCGATTGGCTCCAGGAGAACCAAGCCACCATACCATTTGCTTTTAGTCCAGTAGTATTGCAGAAGGGTGTATTTACCGGAAGGAAGGTGAAAGCAGAAGAAGTTTTCTTTTGCAGATTTAAAAGTACCCTTCACACGCATTGTATAGATCCGGCCCGATGAATCATGGCGAAGAATTATGTCCTGAGGGTTGCCACCACTGCTGAAACCCAAACGCTGAATGAAAGTGCCATAAATAACAGATTTACCAGGCTGAAGCGCCTCATTTTTCACTACCGGCCAAACTATCTCTAATTCCTTATTTTGAGCGTAAATGGCGGTGGGAATAAGGAATATGAGGGATGCCACCAGCCAGTATTTCAAAGGCATAAGCTAATATTTACGATAATACTACGGAATTCCCGGCACACCCCGTTTACCCTTTTACTGATGGAACTGCCACGTCTTTGGAAAACTCTTCCTGCAGCGATATCATTGATTCGGTACGGTCTATCCCTGAAATATGCTGGATCTTACCATGCAATACCGATCTGAGATGCTCTGTGTCTGTGCAAACGAGTTCGGCCAGCAGGCTGTATGGTCCGGTAATCGTATGCACCCTGATCACTTCCTTCATTCCCATAAGTCTGCCCACAACAAAATCGTGCCGGGAGGCATTCTGCAGATAAATGCCTACAAAAGCGGTCATCTTCAGCCCTACGCTTTGCAGGTTCACCTTCACCCGGGTATTTCCCAGTACCCCTGCATCTTTCAGCCTGATGATGCGAAAATGTATGGTTCCGGGAGACACGTTGAATTTCCTCGCAAGTTCCTTGTGAGACACATCCGCTTCCACGGAAAGTGCAGAAATGATATTCATATCCAGCTCATCCAGATCTTGCTGGCGGGGAGTTTTGGTTGGCATATTTAACGGAGCTATGCCGTGTAAATAAGATCAAAAAAACGAAACAGCCAAAATCAATTCTTAAAGCGGACCATAGTGTAATTACTACATATTTCATCCGGAAGGCAAAAAACCACCCGTCCCCTCCTTTTCAATTAAGCGGGCATAATCTTGAACCCAGCCGACTTATCAGTCACTTTGGCCCACTGTTGTTCCGGAATCAGGGAAATTCAGAACATCTTTATCGCGGAAGACGAATGTTCGTCCGGGAGCCTGATTACCTATGCTATGCCATCCCCCGAAACCTGCACCTGCTTATTCACTACCGCATGCCTGTTTGAATGTTACCAGACATGCACAAATCTCAACGCTTATGGAACAGGAAAATAACCAACCCAAACCGCCGGTTAATCTGCTGGCGAATATCCTGGGAAATGCACTCAATACCTCTGTCAAACACGGGCAACAACAAGCCGGCCTGGAAACCCGTACCTGCGGAAGCTGCGGAGCTGCACGGCCGGATGGTACCGAACTCAGTACCTGCGCTTACTGCGGGTACGAATTCTTTTCCAAACCATAATCCAAACAACTGCTATTCATCCGATAATTCATGAACACAGCCACAGACCTGCAGCAAAGATGGGACGCCTTTCTGTTCAAGATCAATGAACGTTTCCAGGAAATACTCTCACAGGCTGCAGCTATATTACCCGAATTGCTCGATTATCAGCAATTCGACACTATTCCTTTCACCAATGCCTGGACGGGCATCAATGCCCAATCCAAAGAGCTGATCGCGAAAATAGATACCACCTGGCATAACACAGTATCCCCCGGCTGGGAAACATGGCGCAACGAAGAAGAGGACCGGTTAAACGAAGCAGGTACAGACTCAGAACATTTCCACTCACAGTTTTATGAAATCTATTACCGTGAGCAGGAAAAAGGCAGGAAGCTCATGTTACAACTGGAGAAGGACCTGCGCAATTACGAAGTAAAAACCTTTGCAGCAGCCGGCAGGAAGCTGGCGGCGAAAGCACATGAGGTACTCTCCGGCGAATTCTCCTGCTCTCAATGCCAGGCGCCTTTGCCCGTACAGGCGAACTTCTACAGATCATATTACCAGGTATGCCAGTACTGCCAGACAACCAACACCTTCGAACCCGGTACCATTGCCAGAATGACCGAGCATTTCGCACTGGACCCCATTGCTGAAGAACAGGCCCTCGATCAATACTGGGAGTATTGGGAGTTGCTGCAGCAATACAGCGCACAGCGGGAAGAAGACGAGGTAACAATAACGGCAGTTGAAGTATTAGCCGCCTATACAACATACATAGATGTTTACCTGAAGGCCCGTATCAACATGATTCCGGTTTATCAGGAACGGTATGACGCGGATAAAAAAGCCAAAATAGCCTGGCTCAGTAAGTATACGCTTGGTATCAGCTAACGGCGCATACAATCATTCATTACGAAACCTATTAACCAACATCAACATGTCATTACTATCTGGTCAATTACGATCGGTGATCGAGTGGGAAGTGCACGGCCCCGATATCCTTTTTGAGCGCTGGACGGATTCCGGCGACGAAATCAAAAATGCATCCAAACTGATCGTAGGACCCGGACAGGGCTGCATTTTCGTATACGAAGGAAAAGTGGAAGGTGTTTTCACCGAAGAAGGACTTTATAATCTCGAAACAGGCAACATCCCCTTCTGGACCAATATCAAAAACGCGTTATACAAATTCGAATCATACCACAAGGTGGGGCTCTTCTTCTTCCGCAAAGCCGACCTGCTCAATCAGCGCTGGGGTACTCCTTCGCCAATTACGTATACAGACCCGCATTATAAGTTCCCGGTAGGGCTCGGTGCATTCGGTAATTTCTCATTCAGAATAGCGCAGCCGGTCGATTTCTTCAGGCAGGTGGTAGCCGGTGCGCCCGTATACCCGGTACGCGACATCCAGAAGGTACTGTTGTCGAGGATAACGCAGCCTATGAGCGATTTCCTCGCCAATGCTGCATTCGGATATACGGAGATAGACAAACACCGTAATGCCATCGCCGCTTTCTGTAAAGAGGCTGTAGCACCTGTTTTTCTGAACCTTGGCTTTCAATTGCTGGATTTCAATATTGAAGGCACCCGGTTCGATGAAGCCACACAGGAACGGATTGGCCGCATTTCCGATATGACGGCCGAAGCACAGGCTCTGAAAGCGCTGGGCATCGACTATGTACAGCACCAGCAGTTGCAGGCTATGCGTGATATGGCACGTAATGAAAGCCAGGGTAACCCGGCCATGCAAATGGGCATGGGCATGGAAATGGGTAAGCTCTTTGGGCAGATGATGACCCCTCCCGCACAAACTCCTGCACAACCAGCCACCTCCCCCACTCCGGTAAATCCAGCACCGCCTGCAGACGATCCCATGGAAAAACTTGCCAAACTGAAAAAGCTGTTCGAAATGGGACTGATCAATGAACAGGAATATGCTGCCAAAAAACAGGAAGTCCTGGCACAGTTATAAAACCAAGACACAACATTTTTATTATATCTAACACAAACTAAAAATCCAACATTCTATGGAAGAAAGGCACTCACTGGTCGACCATCCGGCCAGCTTTAAATCAAGGGGGATAGGTCAATTTGCAGAATCAGTACTACCCCTGATCGATAAAACAATCAGCCGGGATATTACCGAAGCCGGTGTATTACAGCAGATCGTTTCCAAATACAAGGGCAAAAAAGTGGAATTCATTACAGTGGCCGACAAAAAAGGCGACTTCAACCATTGCACCATCGAAGTGCTGGACTGGAATGAGGCTAAGAACAGGAAGGAAGATGTTATCAGACGCTTTGCGAATTCGAAATTCACTGCCGACTACGTTCCTTTCGGATACAGGCTGAGCGACGAAGGCAACGAGTATCTGTACCTCGCCGAAATACTCGAAACCCCCTCTCCCTGGATCCGCTCCTACGGTAACGACAGCAGCGATGGCTGGGTAGGTCACTACTATGGTAACTCCCTCCGCAATTGCGCCATTATTCCATACACCATTCCGGATCAGTACATCGGCAGAGACGCGTACGAGCTGATGACCGAACTGGAGGCACTGGCAGAGGAGAACAATGAAGCAAAGATTAAAGCCGCCGGCTTCGATAACATTCATCACCTTAACTATACTGTTGAGCGCGCACGCCGTAATATAACTGTAGGCATCGCGGAAGCACAGTCTATGCTGGATGAACAAAGTAAACAGCAGGCCGAAGCTATGAACCAGCACATCGCTGCTGCTAAATCCGGCGGATTGCTGGACCCGATTAAAGGAATTGGCATGGAAGACTGGGCAGCTGCCAATGTGCAGCTCTCCAATGGCAGGCCCCTCGACGAGGTACTGAAAGTACTGGGTACGGAAAAGCCGGTATGGGACGAAGTATCGGCGGAGTGGATGGCGCGCATGTCTCAGGACACCACCTTTGCTATTTCCAAAGTGTATGGCGATGCATTTACCAACCCCAACATAGGCAAATTCGCACAGGCCGGAGGCAGTGGTGCCGCCCAGGGTTCCGGTGATCTGGAAAAGGTGAAAAACGACTTCGAGCTTTACATCAAAATCATGTGCCACCAGAACATGGCAAGTGTTCAGGGGATCGACGCCACTTCGGTATTGAAGCAATATGGATTATCCGTAACAGACTGGAGTATGGCTGGCGCACATTGGGCTCCTAAGATGGGAAGCGACTTACAACTGGCGATGAAGATGGCTCCCTTAATGGAAAAATACAATGCCGAATTCGCGGCTGCAGGCGCCGGCAGCGATATCAGTTTCTAATAGTAGTCAACTATAGAAAAAAAAGAGGCTGTTACCTTTTCCGGGAACAGCCTCTTTCCATTCAGGGGCATTAGTCTGCCCGCAGATTAAACCGTCCTTCAATACGCACCGCCGGAGGTGTTCCGTTTTGTCCATCGATATACGGAGTGGATTTCTCAATTACAAAGTCGCCCTTGGCCCAGGTTTGCCCAAAAACATCTTTGGTATATTCTGTGATCCGGATTTTACCGGGGCTCATATGCAGATCATCCAGATCATTTGCTCTGAATATATGGCTATAGGTTTTTCTGGGGCCGGGCTTCTTAGCGATATATTCAAACGTAGTAGGGTCTTCCGTTTCCGGTAAATCATCCCAGGCCCAGGTACCTACGCCTTTTGCCTTGCCGCCTGCAATATTGAAGTAAAGGGAATGACGATCGTATGGATATTCCCCGTCACTGCCGAATGCGGATACTCCCGGACTCAGTGATTCGTCCTCAAAATATATAGGATCCCCGCCGTTTATCCGGAGTTGAACACCTGGCTTCAAGGGTTCCAAAATTGTAATAGAAGTAAACAACAACATATATCCCCCGGACTTCAATGCAAACTTCGCTTCTATCTCTGCCGGATTTTTGGCAGGTACCGACTCCGGGGCGGCAAAGGTAGCCGCAGCCCTCATGGGCACGCCCAGAATGCTCCCATTACCCGGACCGTTTACAATCCGCCAGTCTACATAAGCCGGAAACTCATATGGTTCCTCCAGGAAGAATTCTTCTTTCCATTGATCCTCTGCAGTTAAAGCCATGGAGGTGACAGACATCACCCGTAATATGACAGATTTACCCGTCTCCACAGTGATACTCCCTTTTGGTTCAAGGTAAATACTTTCGTAGGTAGTCCAGTCGCTGAAGTGGGTAGATTGTACTGCTACGGTATTTGCGGATTCGTTTTTGAGCATTTTAGGTATCCCGCGCCACATTCCTTTATCATCCTGCCAGGCAACATGTGCCATTTCCTTAGAAGCGATATTGAATTTGAGTGTTACCGGTTGCAGGAATTGCTGGCCATGCGGGGTAAGTCTGTATGATGGCAGCGTTTTATTCTCATCACGGTCTATTAATGTACGCGTAACGGGCTCAATGCCAATTGTGGTGTTCTTATCCAGCGCACCTGGAGGTATTACTATGGAAAACTGGCCATCACCTGCCAGTATGGTCCCTCCTTCCTTTCCTATTACCTTTTCTACTCTTTGGCCGATAGATTGCCCCAGCGGGCGCACTATGCCTGTGGCAGACGGTTTTTGAGGTTCATTTCCCGGGGACTGGGTTTTGCTACACCCAAACATGGCAAGCAAAAGAAAGCTGCTGCAAATTGCCTTAACAATGGTCATAAAGCTGATATTTTATGGTATGCAAAGTTCACCTCAAACCATATCTGCCTTTTCAGTGGAATTACCCCAGCTGAAAAATCAGTAAAACACTTAGAAGATGACTGACCCCTGTTCCGGAATATGCGGATTTATCCACGTACGGGTTTTTACTGAGAAATGAGAATAGGATGGCCGGTAATTTTGCACTGTATCATTTCCGGCAAGCGGAAAATCAGCAACAAAACAACCCCATTCCAAACACTCTCATTAAAAAAACGCGCATGAAAAAGCTAATGCTGCTGGCCCTTATGGGAATCTCCGTAACAGCCGGTGCACAATCAGGAACCTATAGCCGGTTCGACTACATTCCGGGCGATAACATTCTCTATACAGAAGACTTCTCTGATGAAGCCATCGGGGAATTGCCGATGAAATGGATTACCAATAACCGCGGTGAAACCGTATCTGTTGAGCAGCTGCAGGGTAAATGGTTCCGCCTGTTCCCGGGCAGCAGATTCGCTTCTCCGGCTTTCAAAAAACTACCTGCAAACTTTACGATGGATGCGGATATCCAGATCAGATATGCCGGTGAAGGAGGATATGTATATCCTGAACTGGAAATAAAACTGCTGGATATTCTACCGGGCGATGCCCATGTGAATTCATATGTGGTGAACCAGGACGCCGCTAACGAAGTGGCACTGGTACTTTCCTCAGCAGGTGAAGGAAAGCCTCTGACCGCCTCACTCAAAAGTTATGTAAAAGGATCCACTCATTTCTCGAATGAAGGGAAAGAAATAAAAGCAGTATCTGATAATGAACACATGCTGCATCTGTCGGTATGGGTACAGCAGCAACGTATCCGCTGCTGGATAAATGAAGAGAAGATATTCGACATACCACTTGGCGTACCCGCCAATACCAGTTTCAACAGAGCCGGGTTCAGTGTGGAATCGTCCGTTTATACAGAAGATCAGCTGGGCATTTATGTTTCGAACCTCAAAGTGGCGGAAGGCACACCGGATATGCGGAACAAGCTGCTGAAAGAAGGGCGCCTGGTAACCAACGGTATTCTGTTTGATACAGGATCGGACAGGATAAAACCGAAAAGCAATGGCGTGCTTAAGGAAATTGCTGCAGTGCTGAAGGAAAATGCCAGCATGAAAGTAAAAATCGTTGGTCATACCGACAGCGATGGTGAAGCACCTGCCAACCAGGAACTCTCTAAGCGCCGTGCCGCTGCTGTACAGAAAAGCCTTACAACGAATTTCGGTATTGATGCCAGCCGTATGCAAACGGATGGATTGGGTGAGGGCAGTCCGGCTGCAGATAATACAACCAGGGAAGGGAAAGCTAAAAACAGGCGGGTGGAATTTATTAAACTGTAATTCCACCCCAGCTGCTAAATAAAAAAAGGCCATCGATTAAATATCGATGGCCTTTTCCATATTTAAATATTCAAATTACTGGTTGAGCAGAATTATAAGGAGTATGATGGCTACAACAGCCAGAATTACCATTACTACCTTTCCGGTTGAAACGGGCTTCTTCCCGTGCACTTTACCGGTTTGTCCGTTTACCAGGAAGTGGTATGACTTGTTTTTATAAACATACGTACAGAGCCAGATGGGCAGCAGGATGTGCTTATAAGTCTGATTGGAATAAGACGTATTCACTTCCAGATCCTTGTAAGTATCGATGCGACATAAGCCTGCACAGGCTTCTTCGATAAAATTGTCCATCACGGTTTCTGCTTTCTCATATCCATCGTGCACCGCAATATCATACACATCGGCCTGCCATCCCGATAGGTATTGCGCTTCGAAGTTAACAAGAGCTTCCAGCTGGTAAGGGAATACGCTTTCATATTCCTTTTGGGTAAGTTCAGTAGCGCCGCCAATCAGAATATCGTCGAAAAAGTGATCAAAGGTACCGCTGCGGTAAATCCATTCCGTTCGTTGCACCGTCCTGCTCTGGCGGCGGCCATTGCTGTCGGTATAATGCTCCGTTTCATAATAATACCTTCCCCCATAACCGCTCCAGCTGCTGTGGGTTTGTGCATCATAGGTCCAGAAAGGGAGGTATATACCATGCAGGGTATTATGCCGGGCAATAGCTTTCAGATCTCCCGGCGCCCACCATCCTTTACCGATCCATGTTTTGAAGATATCGAGCGACTGCTGTTTATCTACCTTAAAGGGGATGATACCTGATGGCTGAATGACCCTCGTTTTATATGCTTCCGGGTTTACTGCTTCATAATTGCAGAAGCTGCAGGTAAAAGTGGGTGTTTCGGACAGGAATACCGATTGCGAACCACAACGGTTGCATTTATATACCTGCTGTTCGATGGTAATGGCAGTATCTTCGCCCGTTTGCAGTTGCTGGCGCAGGTGATTTTCTTTGATCTGGTCTGCAGCCTTATCGATCCCAACCTGCGTTCCGCAATGTTCGCACTGGAGCAGCTGGAGCTTAGGACTGAAATATAATTGTGAATTGCATCCCGGACAGGGAAAAAGGAGCAGGGAATTATGTTGGTCTTGCGTTGCTGGCATGGTATTCAAATGGTAAGAGATCGTCCCAGAAAGGCTACAGCCTGCAGTCCGTACCCATGCATTTAAGCAGATACAGGCTGCAGGCTGACTGGCTTTATAATTTGCTGAGTATTTCGGCTTTTTTCTGGTTAAACTCCTCTTCTGTTAATATTCCCTGGGCTTTTAGTTCTCCCAGTTGTTTTAACAGGTCCAGCAGCTTTTGTTTCTCATTAGGGTCTGCTGCAGGAACATTTTGTTGCGGAACGGGCTGCTGTTGCTGTTGCAGCATATTGGTAAGGATTACTCCTGCTCCCATTCCGGCCATACCTGCTGCCCCCGGGTTCTCCGACAGATTCTCAAGCGCAATACCGCCCTGCATCTGGTTGAACTGGTTCAGCTTATCTGCCATCATGTTCAACTGTGTGGTTTTATCCAGCATCTTCTCCACTTCTTCCGGCAGGGTAACGTTCTCGATGTAGAACTGGCCCAGTTCTATGCCCCAGATATCGAATTCCTTCTGGAATATGGGTTTCAGTTTTTCGCCGATCTCTGTAAAGTTGGCAGCCAGATCCAATACTGATATGCCTGCTTCCGCCAGTCCTTCGGCCAGTTTGCTGATGATAGCATTACGCAATTGCTCGCTCACAGCATCTATCCGTACCCAGGGATGTGTACCGGCGAATTCCTTTATGAATTTCTGCGGATCGGTTACCCGCATGGTGTACGTTCCGAAAGAACGGAGGCGAACCTGTTTAAACTCAGGATCACGGACGATGATGGGATTGGAAGTGCCCCATTTCAGGTTGGTGAACTGACGGGTACTTACATAGTAAATATCTACCTTAAAAGGAGAGTCGAACAGGTATTTCCAGGACTTCAGGGTGGTGGTGATGGGCATGTTGCTGGTAGTCAGCTCATGGCGGCCGGGCTGGTATGTATCACCAAACTCACCTTCGTTCATGAGTACTGCCAGCTGCGATTCCCTCACAGTCAGCTGAGCGCCGTTCATGATTTTATCGCCTTTGTCAGGGAACTTATAGATAACGGTATCATTGGTATCATCAACCCAGTCGATGACCTCGATAAATTCATTTTTGATAAAGTCGAATATGCCCATGGTAGAGGTATTTTAGTATTATTGGCAAAAGAACAATGAAATTTACATAAAAAATGGCTAATACCTTCTTCTTCCAAACTTTTCTATATTTGCCGCACAATCCCTGTATACCATGTTCCGCATAAAATGGCTGTTGCCCATATTTAGCTTAATCTTCATGTCGCTTTCTGTGCTGGCACAACAACGGAAAGGCGATAAATCAAATACAGTAACTACAATTGACATTGGATCGGAAAGAATATCCTACTCCAATCTGCTAATCACAGGATATGGATCTATTCCAGTACGCCATTTCATGGAAAACCTATCTCCCCACCTGTCCGATTTCTTTAAGAAACTGCAGATTAACAGTCAATATCATTTTGTTGGCAGCCAGAAAGAAAACCTGGATATAAATCTGCGGAATGCACAGCAAAAGCATCAGCCGGATGCAGTACTTATGTTCTACGAGCTTCCAGATGATCTGGATACTCTTTCCGTAAAAGTACACAGGGAAATTTTGTATAAGTTGCTGGTAAGCCCTTACCGCCGTCAAAGAAGAGCCAAAGTACGCCAGTCGAATGTTGACAAAACGATTCAAATGGCTTTATGGCAACCATCAGGCAATAAAATTATCTGGCAGGGAGAGTTGAATATTAACGGAAATCCTGCACAGAGCAGGTTTTATCAGGAAACATGCAAACTTGTAACTGACGAGCTGCTGAGACATGGGTTAACAACTGATACAGGTGTAATAAACGAGTAACCGGAATATCGTTAACAATGAGGAATCCGCAATCTGTTTGCTTGTTTCGATATGGGGTTAATATTACCAGTATGGGGTGAGCGGCAGTGAACATGGTGTATAAACCGGGTCAAACCAGGGTGTAATCTATGTCGAATGCGGAGATAACGTGGACTTGAGGTGGACTTGATCCGCATTTGAGGTGGATTTGATCCGCATTTGAGGTTGTTAAAATTATATCATCGGATAGGGTAAGTAAGGGAATATTCAGTTTCTTCAGAATTAGGGCAACGTGAGCGGCAGCAGGGTCATTCTTTGCGAATCTATAGGCATGTAAGAATAACGTAAAAGGCATTTATGATGTTCAATTCTTTCTATTCATTCTACACATCTCGGGATGCGATACCGGAACTTATTTACAACAAAAAAGGCCATCAGTTTTACCTGATGACCTTCTGCAGTGTCGGGACGACTAGATTCGAACCAGCGAACCTCCCGACACATCTCGGGATGTGATACCGTAACTTTTTTACAACAAAAAAGGCCATCAGTTTTACCTGATGACCTTCTGCAGTGTCGGGACGACTAGATTCGAACCAGCGACCCTCCCGACACATGCCGGGATGCGATACCGGAACTTTTTTACAACAAAAAAGGCCATCAGTTTTACCTGATGACCTTCTGCAGTGTCGGGACGACTAGATTCGAACCAGCGACCCTCCCGACACATCTCGGGATGTGATACCGTAACTTTTTTACAACAAAAAAGGCCATCAGTTTTACCTGATGACCTTCTGCAGTGTCGGGACGACTAGATACGAACCAGCGACCCTCCCGACACATGCCGGGATGCGATACCGGAACTTTTTTACAACAAAAAAGGCCATCAGTTTTACCTGATGACCTTCTGCAGTGTCGGGACGACTAGATTCGAACTAGCGACCCTCCCGACACATGCCGGGATGCGATACCGGAACTTTTTTACAACAAAAAAGGCCATCAGTTTTACCTGATGACCTTCTGCAGTGTCGGGACGACTAGATTCGAACTAGCGACCCCTTGCACCCCATGCAAGTGCGCTACCGGGCTGCGCTACGTCCCGAACTTCCGGTCCGTTTGTGTGTGACGGGATGCAAAAGTAGCGAATGTTTTCATTTCAGCAAATTTTTCTCCGACTTTTTGTCAAAAAACTGTTGACAACCGCTTCCCGCTTGCTATACATCCGACCACATTTATGCGTACATTTGCACGGGATAAAATCAAAAGATGCAAATTTTACTGAAAAGCGCGACGATCGTCTCTGAAAATTCGCCTTTCAACGGGCAGGAAAAAGATATCTTGATCGACAATGGCGTTATCACCTCCATCGCCGGCAGCATAGCTCCCGGCAATGCAACCGTTATCGAAGGAAAAGGCCTTCATGTATCCGGCGGATGGATGGATGTATTCGCTCATTTTTGTGATCCGGGACAGGAATATAAGGAAGACCTTCAGTCAGGCGCTCTCGCCGCCGCTGCGGGCGGTTATACGGCCGTTATGATCGTGCCCAACACCCAGCCCGCCCTTCACACCAAAACACAGATCGCTTATGTGCACAGTACTGCCGCCCACAACGCAGCAGAAGTACTCCCCATCGGCGCCATCACCAAAAACCTGGAAGGCACCTCTCTCGCAGAAATGTATGAGATGAAAGAAGCTGGTGCCGTAGCATTCTCCGACGGGCTCAAACCGGTTCAATCTTCCGGCCTTATGCTCAAAGCCCTCCAGTACGTAAAAGCCTTCGACGGTGCCGTGATTCAGATCCCTGATGATGCCACCATTTCAGGCCACGGCCTTATGCACGAAGGCATCCACTCCACCCGCCTCGGTATGCCCGGCAAGCCCGCCATCGCCGAGGAAATCATGCTTAAACGCGACCTCGACCTGCTTGAATATACCGGCTCTCGCCTGCATGTAACCGCTGTTTCCACCGCAGGCTCCATCCGCCTCATAGCAGATGCCAAAGCCCGCGGCCTCAGAGTCACCTGCTCTGTTACGCCGTACCACCTGCTGTTTACCGATGCCGATATGGCTTCGTACGACAGCTTCCTCAAAGTAAACCCTCCTCTCCGTACGCAGGAAGATGTGGATGCACTCCGTGCTGCGGTAGCCGATGGCACCGTGGATTGCATTGCAACCCATCACCAGCCGCAGGACTGGGACGCCAAGCAGGTAGAGTTCGAATATGCCAAGCCGGGCATGATAGGCCTGGAAACAGCCTTTGCCGCCCTCCGCACGGCGCTTCCCCAACTCAGTACCGCACAGCTGGTAAAACTGCTGTCAGATAATCCACGCCGCATCTTCGGGCAATCCCTCGCCCCAGTAGCAGAAGGCGCGGTTGCCAACCTTACGGTATTCGAACCGGCAACGGAATATACCATCAGCGACGACCGCTTCCAGTCTAAAAGCAGGAACACGCCTTTCCTCGGGAAAACCGCCAAAGGCAGCGTTACCGGCATCATTCGTCAAAACAAATCCTGGTTCCGGTCATGAAAACTAAAAAACACCTCCTGTTCGGCCTCCTGGCCGCAGGTATCAATTTCGCCCTGCTGCTGACCCAGTTTTATACCGGCGCCAGCTCCGGCAATATCTTTTTCCGTATCGCCGCACTCGCAGTACTGGTGGTGGCCGTTGTGGCCTCCTGCCTGCGCTATTCGCGGGATATGGATCACCAGGCATCTTTCGGGGAAGTATTCGGCACCGGCTTCCGCACCACGGCAGCCGCCACCGTCCTCTTCGCCGCACTGTTCATGCTCTTTGCACAGATGATGCCCGGATACAAAGAACAGTTCATCCGCGACATGATCGCCATGGGCCCGCAGGCCGACCTGCCAGAAACACATGCCGCAGAATTCGACCGGCTCAGCCAGCAGTTCGCTGTAATGGTGCTGTCCGGCATACTCTTTTTATACGTGCTCCCCGGCATCATTGCATCCTTGCTGGGAGCTGCCTTAGCCAAAAAGAAATGAAACACCTGGACATATCCGTAATCGTTCCCCTGAAAAACGAAGAAGAATCACTGCCTGAACTGGCAGCATGGATTCACCGTGTCATGCAGGACAACGGCTTCACCTATGAAGTGTGGATGGTAGACGACGGGAGCACCGACCAATCGTGGGACGTGATCCGCGAAATCTCCGCCGCCAACCCTAATGTTAAAGGCATCAAATTCCAGCGCAACTATGGCAAATCCGCCGCGCTCAACGAAGGCTTCCGCAAAGCACAGGGCTCCGTGGTAATCACCATGGACGCCGATCTGCAGGACTCTCCGGATGAAATCCCCGGTCTTTACAAAATGATCGCGGAAGACGGGTACGACCTAGTGAGCGGCTGGAAGAAGAAACGCTACGACAATACCCTTACTAAAAACCTGCCCTCCAAACTCTTTAACTGGGCCACCGTTAAAATGAGCGGCATCAAACTGCATGATTTCAACTGCGGTCTGAAGTCGTATCGCAAAAAGGTGGTAAAAACCATTGAAGTATACGGAGAGATGCACCGGTATATACCCGTTATCGCTAAATGGAGCGGCTTCCGTAACATCGGCGAAAAAGTGGTGGAACACCGCAAGCGTAAATACGGCACCACCAAATTCGGGCTAGAGCGATTCATCAATGGTTTCCTCGACCTCGCTTCCATCACATTCGTAGGCCGCTTCGGCAAACGCCCCATGCACTTCTTCGGCGCACTGGGCACCCTCTTTTTCCTCATCGGTTTCATCATTGCAGGATACCTGGCAGTAGCCAAAATCTTCTGGATGCAATACAAGATGACGGAAAGGCCTCTCTTCTTCCTCGCCATGCTCCTCCTCATCATTGGCTCGCAACTATTCCTGACCGGCTTCATCGCTGAGCTGGTAGCGCGCAATGCTCCGGAGCGCAACTCCTTTCTCGTGGAAGAAATCCTTGAAAACGAAGGATGATGGCCCCCGCACAAAAGATCGTCATTATCGGCCCGGCCCACCCTATCCGGGGAGGGCTGGCTGCTTTCAATGAACGCCTTGCCCGTGAGCTGATAGCACAGGGGCATGATGTGGAAATACATACCTTTTCCTTTCAATACCCGTCGTTCATGTTCCCGGGAAAGGAACAATACACCTCCGCTCCTGCCCCACAGGGCCTCCGTATCAAGCGCAGTGTGCATTCCCTCAACCCGCTGAACTGGAGGAAAACGGGCCTCGCCATACGCCGCCAGCGGCCAGACAGGGTGATCATTGCCTTCTGGATACCCCTCATGGCCATGAGCCT
This sequence comes from Chitinophaga deserti, assembly GCF_003149455.1. Lineage (GTDB taxonomy): Bacteria > Bacteroidota > Bacteroidia > Chitinophagales > Chitinophagaceae > Chitinophaga > Chitinophaga deserti. Next base: position 154,351 of record NZ_QFFK01000007.1, on the reverse strand, counting down.
CGGCAGCCTGGCACGCCTGATCCGTAAAAACGGACACACCCGTATCACCGGCCTCGTGCACAATCTTATCCCGCACGAAAAACGCCCGGGCGATGCATTTCTCACTAAATACTTCGTCAACAGTTGCGATAACTTCATTACCCTGAGCCGCGAAGTGCTGAGTGATATCCGCAAACTCACAGACAAGCCCGCTGTATATGCCCCCCACCCTGTATACGACTCCTTCGGCGATGCGCTCCCCGCACCTGAAGCACGGCAGAAACTGGGCTGGGATGCAAACGGGAAATACCTACTCTTCTTCGGATTTATCCGTCACTACAAAGGGCTCGATCTCTTACTGGAAGCCATGCGCGACCCGCGTATACGTGCTATAAATAATCTGCAGCTTGTAGTAGCGGGCGAGTTCTATGAAGACCGTAAAAAATACGAACCGCTGCTTGGACCTAACGTCACTCTTGTAAGCGATTTCATCCCCGATGCGGATGTGCGGTATTACTTCTCAGCGGCCGATCTGGTGGTGCAGCCTTACCGTACCGCCACCCAAAGCGGCATTTCACAAATGGCCTATCACTTCGGCATCCCCATGCTGGTCACCAATGTGGGCGGCCTCCCGGAAATTGTACCCGATGGTAAAGCCGGATATGTGGTAACTCCTGATGCCACTGCTATTGCAGACGGTATCCTGCGGTTCCTGGCACAGCCTGCCGGTACGTTTACGGAGTTCATCCGGTCGCAGCAACAACTGTATTCCTGGGGCCATTTCGTAAAAACGCTGGGAACCCTGCAATAAAACGCCGCTTTTCGGGTTATTAAAACAAGTACCATGAAAGCCATTATATTCATTTTCACCATACTGACTGCCACCACCGCCATGGGCCAAAAGCTCCCTGCGGCAGGCAAGGCTGCGCTCGACAGCCAGCAGGATACCCTGCGTGCCATCAGCTACGATATCATCAACGGTAAAACACAGGAAACGCGCAGCGTCCGCAACGATGAATTCATCCCCGCGCTCGTGAAGGCCCTCAAAACGCCTTACTCCTACTATTACCCCTTCGATTCCCTGAAAACCATGGCGCGGGTATACCCGGCAGACAGTACCTTCCGCATCTTTACCTGGCCCCTCGAATTCGACAACGGTACCTTCCGGCATTTCGGGGTGATTCAGATGAATACGAAAGACGGCTCCCTGAAACTCTTCCCCCTGTTCGATAACTCTGATTATACCGCTAACCCGGATACCATTACCAACCATAAGGGCTGGTATGGATGTCTCTATTATGCCATGATCCAGCGACGGTATTTCAACGCGGAATATTACACACTCTTCGGATGGGACGCCAACAACCTCCGCAGTCAGAAGAAGATCGCAGAAGTACTCACGTTTAAGGAAGGTCAGCCTACTTTCGGTGGCCCCTTCTTCAGTTTCGTGGAAGATACTACCCGCAAGCCCACCCGTAACCGCTTCATACTCGAATACAAACGTGATGCTGCTGCCAGCTTAAACTTCAATGAAGAAGCCGGCATTATCGTTTACGACCACCTTATTTCCGAAACGGGCGAAGAAGTAAAGAAACATACACTGGTGCCCGACATGGATTATGAAGGCTTCAAATGGCAGGCCGGTAAATGGGTGCATATCGAAAAGATATTCCATGATGCACTGGAGAAAGGTAAAGTACCTGTAGGCGTGCCTTTAGACAAGAGTAAATCCAATCTTAGAGAACCCAAAACCTACGACGAAATAGCGGAAGAAGAAGCCGCAAAACAGGCAGAGAAAGACGCGAAGAAGAAAAAGAAGAAGAATTAACCGGCATTACAATGGAATGGACTTTTATACGGAAATATCCCTACCGTAAAAGTGTCATCAGAGGCATCCTTATACTGGCAGTATTCGTGCTGATATTTAGTGGATTGATAGCGTTTGTTGCCAACTCCTTAACATTCCTCATCGTTTCATTTATCATATTCCTGTTACTAAGCGGTGTATATGTTTTAAACAGCGAACAGTATTTCATAGAATGTATCCGAATCGAAGAGGCGCAGGTATACATCCTGTATACTGATGGCAATACTCAATTTTCAATTTCCGGCACTACCGCTGAATTCAGCATGAAAAGGAGTTCGCAGAATTATGGCAAAACATCTGAATCATATCTGCATATTACTTATCGCAATCAACATTTGATAAACCAATATACCATAGGCAGCTGGCGATATGATGACATTAAATATTTTGACAGCCTCAACCCTGCTCATATTCCCGGGCCTGATGAAGTATTTGGAGGAAAAATCAGAATCAAATCACTGCCGAAGCCGCCTTCAGATCAATAATCAGCCTCCGTTGCGTCGCACACTTCAGCAGTTATACATCTTTAAACTTAGCATCAGGGCGCAGGCAATTCACTATCAGGTAGCGGGAGATCGTTTGTGTTGTGGTTAAAGATTTGCAGCGCAATATCAGAGATCTTATCGTATTTGTAATGCGTTTTAGGTCCAAAGAGCAGCATCAGACGTACCTGTCCTACCGTACCTTTCAGCCCCTTGCCGCTGTATATGGGTACAAACACCACCCTTTTATTGAATGTGGAAACGGAGTCGGTTACATACACCGGCGGCCTTTCACCTTTGATGTATTCGGCATATACATCGCATATCCTTTCAAACTTACGGGTAAGTGTTACTTCCGTTTGTCCGATTTGATCCAGCGGCACACCTACCAGCGCCCGGAAGCCTTTCACATCCTTCTTCTCAATAGTGGCCAGCACCGCCTGGCTCGTGGCCTGTATTTCCTGCTGATCGCTATTCTCCTGCTGCCGTTCGGAAGAAATGCAACCAACTGCCAGCATAGCCGCAAACATGCATGTGTAGTGCTTCATAGCCACAAGTTAATAAAAAAATACGGGCTGAATATCACCACTGATTTAACAGCTGATGCGCCAGTTCGCGATGCTTCTTCAGTTTCTGCGGATTGTCCTTGATCTTGTTCAGCAACTCATAAAATACTTTATCCCGGATGCGGAAGAGAAATGCCGTTTCCAAAGTATCATTCAATGCCCGGTTCCTCTTAAAATCATCGAACACCCGCATCCTTACAGCATTGAGAAACACACGTGAATTATTGTCTGCCGCAACCAGCCGGTGTTCATAGTCTGCATGTGCGGCAAACATGTTGTTGTACACCCTCCGTATTTTCGACCGTTCGGTATACCACCGCACATACTCATCTTTATGCAGATCATAATTGTAGGCATAGGCCTCTTTGTAAAGGAACAATGCAAGAGCCGTATCCGGATTGCCTGTAGCGATATACTGCGCCGTATCGGTGATCTCCCGCACCGCAGCTACGGGAGCGTGCGCTTTTGCAGTATCACGGCTGGTAGAGGAATGATGCCCTTCGCAGGCAGCGCCTCCAAGGGCAAGGGTGAATAATAAAGGGTAATGTTTCATCGGGCGCGGTATTACATTTGGTTGCCATGCAAAAATACGAATTGCAGGAATACCCGCTAACTGCCATACAAACAAATGCCGGGTCCCCCACTTCGGCGGCCCCGGCATCTTATACATCCATCAGGGGTCAGTTCTTCCCTGTAGTCTTCACTTTAGAAGCCGGCAATTTAGACGGTGCGGGCTGCTTAAAATCCTCTGCTGTCACTTTATCTTCTTTCCCAAGATACGTCCACTGCACATCCGTAAGGTAGCTGCTGAATACGCGGTTCACATCTTCCGTTTTCACCTGACCGATCCGGGTATTGATCTCATCAAAGATCCTCCAGTTCCCGGAAGCCTCACAGGTACTCATAACATTCGCCTGTGCACCGCTGCTCTGGTTAGTCATGTAGTAGTTGGTGAGGTACGATTTCTTTTTGTTCTCCACCTCCTTCGGCTTAAACCCGTTCTCCTTCACATCATTGATGATGGCCGTCATCACCTCCAGCGACTGCTTAGGATCGATGGTAGTAATATACAGCTGGGCCATAGGGTTTTCTATGTAACTGTTGTTATACCCGGCAGAAGGGGCATAAGAAAGACTCCGCTTGGTCCTCAGCTCCACGAAATACCTGTCGTACAGGATGCTCATGGCAAACTGGAAAAGCGGCCCGTCGGGCGAATAATATTTAGGAGCATTTGCCATCCCTACAATGTAATTGGTAGCGAGGTCGCGGTTATTGATCTTAACACCCGGTTTAATGCCGGTAGTGGTAGGCGTGCGGGGGGCATCGCCCTGCGGGAGCGCTGCCAGTGTGCTTTTCACTTTAGCAACAATGTCCTGCTCATTGAGGTTACCCACAATCACGAGGTAGATCTTCTTCTTACCCAGCAACTGTTTGTAATAATCTTTCGCCTGCTGTAGTGTGAGTTTTTCCAATGTGGCGGGCTCACCGTTTACCCTTTTGGCATAGTCAGACCCGGCAAAGAGCTGCTGGGTAGCCAGCAAACGAAGATATTGGTCAGGGTCAGACTCCAGCTGTTTTGCGCCGGATACCATACGGTCGCGCTCCAGTTTAAACTCGGTGTCATCCATGGCCGGGTGCAATACGGCGTCGCTGAAAAGAGCCCAGCTGCGGTCCCAGTTATCACGGAGGCAGGTCATGGTCATGTGAGAGAAATCGTTCCGGGAACCTGCTTCGAAATCCGTACCCAGCTTCTCCAGTTCGGCAGACAGGGCTTCTTTACTGACGGTAGCCGTACCACCATTCAAAGCAGTACGCAGGGCCAGCGGCTCCAGCCCCTGCTGTGCTTCCGTGATATTTGCCACGCCCCCGCGGATGCAGAGGTTTACCGTGGCTACCGACTTTTCCGTTTTCTTGAAAATCACTTTAATCCCATCCACCTGCAGCTCTTTCGTGGTTTGGGCAAACAGTGATGTACTGCTGCAAACGCACAATATGATATAGATAATTCGTTTCATGATCGTTGTTTAAGAGGTTAGCGGTATAAAGCATCCAGGTCGGTTACCTGCCATTGTTTCTGCATGTCCGGGCTCAGGAGCAGACCGGCTACGTTAGGCTGGCTTTTGATGTATTTACGCACGTAATCCTGGATGTCTTTCCGGCTTACCTTGTTCAGCTCAGAGATATAATCGAAGTAGTAATCCAGCGAAGCGGAGGCCCACCAGAAGCTCAGGGAATGGATGTAATCCGTAGTGGATTCCATGCTGAACTTCTCACTGTTAGCGAGCTTTATCTTGGATGTTTCCAGCTGTTCGTCGGTGAAATAGTCGTCACTGTCAAACTGGTCTATCTGCGCCTGCAGGGCTTTAAAAGCACCGGTAAACTTAGCCGGGTTAGGCACGTAAAAGATCTGGATGGGGCCCACAAACTTCTGGGTGGCATAATTGATCCCTGCGTTCAGGGCATACCCGCTGTCTACCAGGTTCTTCTGGAACTTAGAGTTCTTCTGTGTGAGGATGTAGGAGAATACATCGGCAACGAGGGTGGCCTTCAGATCGTTCCGCGTATCGGGTCCGTGCCATACCTGCAGCAGCATAGGCACCCGGGCGTTGGGGCTGGTGGTCACGAAATGCAGGCTGTCTTTCCCTTTGAGTGGTTCAAATTCCGGAATGGGCCAGCGCTTGAACGGATCGAAACCAGCCGCCTTCCAGTCGCCGAAAAGCTCTTTCGCTTTTTTGAATACTTCCTCATGCTTCACATCCCCCGCTACCATGAGGATGGAATTGTCGGGGTAATAATACTTATCCTTGATAACCCGCATTTTCTCGGGTGTGGCAGTGAGGATAATATCGTGATCACCAATGGGGTTCTTTCGTGAGTAATGGGCGCCCCAGGTTTTACGGTTTACTTTCTCGAAGAGCGACCAGGCCGGGTTAGATTCCGCCCGTTGAAACTCCCCGTCCACCACAGGATTCTCCCGCTTCATCTCTTCCTGCAGAAACAGGGGGTAACGGATAGCGCTGTTCATGAACTGCAGTCCGTTAGCCAGGTCTTTACTGCCAAGAGTAAAGAAGTAATTCACGCGCTCCTGGCTGGTGGTACCGTTAAAAGATATGCCCAGCTCCTGTACACGCTCGAGGTATCGCTCCTGAGAGGGAATGTCTTTATTGGCTTTAAAAAACATGTGCTCATAGAGGTGGGAAAGACCGTTAAACTCATCGTCTTCCGTATAAGAACCGTTGCGTACGGCCATTTCGATGGTCACCAGGGGTACGGAATGGTCTTCCAGTACCAGCAGCTCCAGTCCGTTCGGTAATTTAGACAGGAAGATGTTGGATGGCTTGTTAGGAGACTTTTGCGCGGATGCCGTAAGGGTTAGCAGCATGAGCGGTAGAAAAAGGGGTGTTTTCTTCATGGGCGAAGGTTCAAGGGTCAGGAATTAAAAAACAGGTTCAGCACACAGCGGGCAGGTATTGCCCTTTCTTAAAAATAACGGATAATCCGCATATAGCAACAAAAAGGGCGCAAAGGAGATAAATCCTTTGCGCCCTTATAATAAATAATTGATTATCAGAATAATTCGCCCTGCACATTGCCGGTTTCGTCATCTTCCGGCGCTGCATCCTCATCTTCCGTGATCAGTTCAATGCTTACAAAGTCATCTCCGGCTATTTTATGCCCTACTGTGCGCCAGCCGGTAACTTCATATGCTTCATGCAGTGAGATCTCCTCTTCTTCAGGGTCTTTCTTCTTGCCGGTACGCAGTACTACCACGGGTTCTGCCTGCGTAGTCACCAGTTCGAGGCGGTTTTGTGCGCCTTCCTTGATGAAGGAGAACTTGTTGTTGAGCGTTTGCGTCTCGATCTTGAAGCGCTTGATGTTATGCTGCTTCTTGTCGGCATCGAAGTATACAGCCGATACGATCTTTTCCGGGTTGAACTTCTCGATATACACTGCATCATCTGCATCATACCGGTTCGTGAGTTCAAAGTTGGTCAGTTCGTAAGTACCGTTTTTATAGAACACCAGGATCTTATCATCCCCTTCGAACGAGCCTACGTACACACCGCGCTGGTCTGTGTTCAGACGGCCAACGGCATCGTCGTACCAGATCTTCAGTCCGCTGAGGGTAGATACGCCTTTCTCCTTGAATTTCACGGAGCGGATGGGCCATTTGGTCACCACATTACCCATGGAGCTGCGGCCCTTGATGGGAATGGTTTCGAAGTAGAAATCAAATTCTTTCTTCTTGGCGGCGCAGTTGGAACTGAGCTTCACGATCACTACCTCTGCTTCACCGTTGGGGTTGGCAGTGAAATAATGCACTTTGGAGCCTTTATCTTCCTTGGCGAGGTGGTACTCCTTATCGCGGGTAATACCGGTTACGTTGAAGCGCTTAGCCAGGCTGTACCCGGTTTTACCGTCAACATAAATCATGTTGTAGGTCATGCGCTCGTCGCCCTTACGGAATACGTCCACATGTATGATGTCTTTACCTACGAAGGTTTTATCGGCCACTTTGGTTACCAGCATAACGCCATCGCGGCGGAATACGATGATGTTGTCGATATCGGAGCAATCCGCTACAAATTCATCTTTCTTCAGTGAGGTGCCAATAAAGCCATCCGCACGGTTCACGTACAGTTTGGTGTTGGCAATGGCTACCGACTGTTGCTGGATGGTATCGAAAGTTTTGATCTCTGTTTTACGCTCACGGCCTTTACCGTATTTCTTAAGCAGCGTTTCGAAATAAGAAACGGCGAAATCGGTGAGGTTGGCGAGGTCGTGCTTCACCTGTTTGATTTCTGCATCAATATTCTTGATCTGTTCGTTCAGTTCATTGATATCGAGGCGGTAAATGCGGCGTACAGGTTTCTCCGTAAGCTTCACGATATCTTCGCGCATGATTTCGCGCTTCAGCAGTTTCTTATATGGACCGAAGCCTTTATCAATGGCCACGAGTACGGCTTCCCAGTCTTTATGCTTTTCTTCCAGCTCCTTATAGATACCTTTCTCGAAGAAGATCTTCTCCAGCGAGGTGTAGTGCCATTTCTCTTCCAGTTCCGCAAGGCGGATCTGCAGTTCTTTACCCAGCAGTTCTTTGGTAAGGTCGGTAGAGCGGCGTAACAGGTCGGATGCACCGATGAATACCGGCTTATCTTCCACGATCACGCAGGCGTTGGGGGAAATGGATACTTCACAGTCGGTGAAGGCATACAGGGCATCAATGGTGATATCGGGCGATATACCGGGCGCCAGCTGCACTTCTATCTCCACTTCAGCAGCGGTGTTATCCACTACCTTCTTAATCTTTATTTTACCGTTGTCGTTGGCTTTTACGATGGAGTCCATGAGCCCCGTAGTGGTAACGCCATAGGGAACATCCTTAATGAGGAGGGTCTTTTTATCCTTTTCCTCGATGTGTGCCCGAACGCGCACTTTACCACCGCGCCTGCCGTCGTTATAGTTGGCAACATCTATCATACCACCGGTGAGGAAATCCGGGTATAGTTCGAATTTCTTGCCGCGGAGGTATTTAATGGAAGCGTCGATCAGTTCATTAAAGTTATGGGGAAGTATTTTGGTGCTGAGGCCCACGGCAATACCTTCTGCGCCCTGTGCAAGCAGCAGCGGGAATTTCATGGGCAAAGCGAGCGGTTCGTTTTTACGGCCGTCGTAGCTCAGCTGCCATTCGGTAGTTTTATTATTGAAAGCTACATCGAGTGCAAACTTCGAGAGGCGTGCCTCAATATACCTGGCAGCCGCCGCATCATCGCCCGTACGCACATCACCCCAGTTACCCTGCATATCTATGAGCAGTTCTTTCTGCCCGAGGTTAACCATGGCATCCGTGATGGAAGCATCGCCATGCGGGTGGTACTGCATGGTTTGCCCGATAACGTTGGCTACCTTATTGAAACGACCGTCGTCCATTTCCTTCATGGCGTGCAGGATACGGCGTTGTACGGGTTTCAGCCCGTCTTCCACGCCGGGTACCGCGCGCTCCAGGATAACGTAGGAAGCGTAGTCGAGGAACCAGTCCTTGTATTTCTCATCTACGTGTGCTGCGCCATGCAGTGATTCATCCGGTGTTTCTTTTGTATTGCTCATATACTAAATTCAGAAAAGTAAAAACTATCGTTTCCCTGCCAGGAAATCTTCGCGCCATACGCGAACGGAATCGATCATTACGTCGTCCATCGTGTTCAGCTCCATGAAAGAACAATCTGTAACCGCAATCAGCTGATGCCAGATATTGACGGGTATTTCCACTCTTGCAGGCGCCTTTACGATATCCATCCTGATCTCCGATTCGTTCAGCGGGCACCAGTGCAGTTCGGCAGTACCACTCAGGAGATACATGATCTCCGGGTTCTTGTAGTCTGATTTACCCTCATGGTAATGCTGGCCACTGCTGCTGCCGGCGTTGCGGTAGCAGAGGATGAAAGTACCCGTACGGAAGCATTCCCACTGGTAATTGCGGCCCCGGTCATCTTCCCCTGCCAGGGTCATAGGCTGGATATCTGGCTGTGTCATCGGTTATGCATTTTCTGCAGCTTCGGGTGCTTCGGATTCTCCGCCGCCACCCGGTAGCCTGATTTCGTAATCTTTCAAAGATTTCAGTTCCCCGCGTGCTTCCAGTTTCTCCTCCTTCACCAGCTCTTTCAGGCGCCAGTTCAGGTAATGGTCCATCACAGGGTATTTCATTTTGCCGATCACAGCATTGGCTGCTTTGTTCGCTTTCGCAAACTCCTTGCTCACTGCCGCCAGCAAATCCTTGTCATAATAGTTAGCAGCTTCACCACGGATCTTCTTCCCGCCTTCCAGCAGGCGAACACCCGCGCTTTCATTCATTAGCCTGCGCCATTCGTCACCATCCAGCTCAAACTCCGCTAAAGATACTTCCCGGGCCAGTTTACGCGCCTTCAGGTATTCCTTGGGCAATATCTGATGCAGATGAGTGGGATAAAACACGCCGTTCTTTTCATTCAGGAATGGCAGATTATTGAGATAGATGAGGTGGATGCGGCCCGAGAAGCGGTCGAGCTGGCTGATCAGCCAGTAATACCCGCAAACATCGGTAGGGTTCTGCCCTGCCCAAATCCATATCACCAGTTCCTCTTCCTCCCGTAGGCGGCCTTTAAGGCTGCGGATGGGATCTTCCGGCGGAGGGATCGTTTCCCCCTCTGCTGGCTGCGGTACAGTAATTTCCTGTACAGCATTCCACCAGTCGCGGCGGGCCGCACGCCCGTCGGGCGTGTCGAGTATGAAGAGCGGACCTACTGCCAGATCGTCTTCATAACATAATATCTCCCCTTCCAGCTGCGGGTCCAGTTCAAATGCCGCCTTCAGATTGGTGACGCTTTGCTGCCCGAATACAATATGCAATATCATTGTCGGTATTCTCTTCTGCTTAATATTTTACGCTTCCGCGGTTTCTTCCACCAGATCCTTCTCATAACGGAGGTTGCTGATGATGAAATCCTGCCGGTGCTGCGTGTTCTTACCCATGTAGTATTCCAGCATCTTCGCTACTGGCATTTCCTGAGACGGGATGATGGGCGATTTGCGCATATCCTCTCCGATGAACTGTCCGAACTCATCCGGACTGATTTCACCCAAACCCTTAAACCGGGTAATCTCCGGTTTGCTGCCCAGTTTCTTCACTGCCTTCTGCTTCTCTTCTTCACTATAGCAGTAAATCGTCTGCTGCTTGTTACGAACGCGGAACAGAGGCGTTTCCAGGATGAACACGTGCCCGTTCTTCACCAGGTCGGGGAAGAACTGGAGGAAGAAGGTGAGCATGAGCAAACGGATGTGCATACCGTCCACATCGGCATCGGTAGCGATCACGATGTTATTGTAACGTAACCCTTCCAGGCCTTCTTCGATGTTGAGGGCATGCTGGAGCAGGTTGAATTCTTCATTCTCGTATACGATCTTTTTGGAAAGACCGTAGCAGTTCAGTGGTTTACCCCGCAAACTGAATACCGCCTGTGTTTCCACGTTGCGGGATTTGGTGATGGAACCGCTCGCGGAGTCACCTTCCGTAATAAAGATGGTGGTTTCACGCTGTTTGGTTTCCTGGTCTTCCTTCTGCTTGCCGGTAGCTTCCTCGTTGAGGTGGAAGCGGCAGTCGCGCAGTTTACGGTTGTGCAGGTTTGCCTTTTTAGCACGCTCGTTGGCCAGCTTCTTAATACCGGCCAGTTCTTTACGTTCCCTTTCGCTCTGCTCAATACGCTTTTTAAGCGCCTCGGCCACTGCAGGGTTACGGTGCAGGTAATCATCCAGCTGTTTGCTAAGGAATTCCAGTACAAAGGCTTTCATGGACTGTCCGCCTTCCGATACCGTGAGCGACCCCAGTTTGGTTTTGGTCTGGCTTTCGAACACCGGCTCCTGTACCCGCACTGCGATGGCAGCGCATACAGACGCGCGGATGTCGGTAGCATCATAATCTTTCTTATAGAAGTCACGCACCGTTTTCACCAAAGCCTCCCGGAAAGCCGCGAGGTGGGTACCGCCCTGTGTGGTGTGCTGGCCGTTAACGAACGAGTAGTATTCTTCGCCGTACTGGTTTTCGTGGGTGATAGCCACTTCAATATCTTCTCCCTTCAGGTGAATGATGGGATAGCGGAGATCATCCGGATTGGTTTTGCGCTGGAGCAGATCGAGCAGCCCGTTTTTAGAGATGTATTTCTGCCCGTTGAATTGGATGGTAAGCCCTGCGTTCAGGAAGCAATAGTTCCAGATCTGGTTCTCCAGGAAGTCCGGTATGAAGTGATAGTTCTTGAAAACGGTATCATCGGGTGTAAACGTTACGATGGTACCGTTGCTATCTTTTGTATCGTTCTCCTTATGGTCTTTCACCAGTACGCCCCGCTCGAATTCGGCGGTTTTCATACGGCCTTCGCGGACAGAGGATATTTTAAAGTAGCTGGACAGGGCGTTTACAGCCTTGGTACCCACACCGTTCAACCCCACTGATTTCTGGAAAGCTTTACTGTCGTATTTGGCGCCGGTGTTGATCTTGCTCACAACATCCACAACCTTACCGAGGGGAACGCCCCTGCCGTAGTCACGGATGGTTACACTGTGTTCCGATACCTTAATCTCAATCTGCTTGCCGAAGCCCATCATATGCTCGTCGATACAGTTATCCACTACTTCTTTAATGAGGATGTAGATACCATCGTCGGGACTGCTGCCGTCGCCAAGCTTACCAATGTACATACCCGGACGGAGGCGGATGTGTTCCCGCCAGTCGAGCGAGCGGATGGAATCCTCTGTATAGGTATTGAACAACTCTTTGTTTTCTGCCATAAGTCTGACTGTTAACCTGTTGATGATTAAACCGTTGGGGTAGGGTTAGCCCCGGCCCCTTACTAAATCTTTTAGCAAAACCCGGTCGTTGGCAAAAATAAAGGATTCGCGGAATATGCCAAGTAGATTTTATGCACTATACCTTCTGTATTGATTTTCAACCCGAAATGGATTTATCCACCGGCTCCCCGGGGAGGGGTAATGGAAATTCCGGCAGCCATGTACTGCCAGACTAACCTTCCGTAAAACAAACAGTATACCTGCTTTTACTTTACAACCACCTTATTTACTAATTACTTTTGTCTTACTTCCTGTTTACAAGGCAGTAACTTAAAGTATACTTACAGGTATCTTTTACTATACAGTATTGTATATGTACCGCTACTGCAGCGGGTTTGAATATGTATTACCTGCCTTTACCCTTCTTTAAATACGGAGTAACCCTTCTTTATCCCTGCAGTAAGCTGCAATTACCCACTCACCTTCCCACGTTTAAAGCACCTGTAAGCCTGCTGCGCCACAACCGCAGGGGCAAAATCCCCCATTCGTATTATAACGCGTTATCAAAAAATGCATATTTTATTGAACGAAATCCGTGTGAATTCGATACCAATAAAATTTCCATTCAAATAATTAGTTATATAAATAAAATATCTATATTTACACCGGATTACGGCAAATCTTTCCTGACACTTAAATCGATATCCTGATGAAAACTATTTTTTTTGGAATCGTCGTATCTGTTTTGCTGATCGCTGTTATCGTAGTAATGCTTGTTAAAAAGGAGCAGCGCGATATGCGGAGGTTAAAGGATACCTGTATAGGATTTTCGCAACACCTGGAATCCTGGCGGGCAATGTCCTGAGTGCATTTTCCTTCACTTTGTATTTTCACCTTATTTGTAAACTTATAATCCCTATACCTATGAAAACCGGCTTATTATTCAAACTGGCATGTCTATGCATTGCTTCCGTAGTATTATTGGCGCATTTCGCCCGTAAGTATATGCAGCGTATGCGTACGCAGAAAGTGCCCGCTACCCGCTGATTACTGCACAGCCCGAACCAAACGCAAAAAAAATTGATCCGCCCGGAACCGGGCGGATCTTTTTATTAAATGCTATTCATCAATTTTCCCAGCCGGGGTTCTGGGGATATTTAGGCCCGGTAGTAGTTGCGTCTATCTGCGCCTGCGGTATGGGCCGCAATATGTGGCGCGCCTGAATGTTCTTTTGTCCGTCGGTATTATGCAGCACCACCCTTTCTATCAGCTTACCGGTGCGCACCAGGTCGGGCCAGCGGGTCAGCTCTCCGCACAATTCCCTTGAACGTTCATCCAGGATAAAATCCAACGTCACGTCTGCAGCAGTGATCTCCATTGCTGCGGCATTGCCCGTTGGGAAAGCTGCCCTGCGCCGTATGGCATTGATATAAGGCACGGCCTCTCCTGCCCTTCCTGCTTTCAGCAAAGCTTCCGCGGCAATAAGATAGGTATCGGCGAGTCGGTACACGATCACTGGGCGGATAGACGGATAGTTCATATCCTGCCGTTTGGTATCATAGAACTTCGTCATAGCCGGACTCATAGCCGTGGAGTATTTCCGGGGCGGAATGAGCGCATAGGGTGCTGCTTTGATCTGTGCATCCGTTACATCAACACCGGGCATCCAGATGGCGGTATCTCCCACGTTGAACTTAGGCTGTCCGGATACCGCACCTGCGGGGGCACCCGGCGGTAAGGGGTTGGGCCACTTGGGTAATTTGGCCCCGTTGTTACTGAGCCACATCGTCTGAAAGGTTTTATTATACCGTGTATCATTGACCCTTTCCTTAAATACCGTATCCGTCAGCCAGCGGGTAGGCACCACGCGGATGTAGGGCCTGCCGTACCTCACATCGCGCTGCATGCCTTCCTGGTTCTCGTATTGAGGCACCCAGAGGTGGTTCAGGATGTTATCGTGCCCGCTGCTGTTATTAGGTCCGTTATAAGGCAGGTTAGCCGTGTGCTGAACGGTCCAGATCACTTCACTGTTTGCTTCATTGCCTTCTTTAAACACATTCGCAAAATCGTCCTGCAGGGCCAGTCCTGCCTGCGGGGCTACGGTTGAGATGAGATCTGCCGCCAGCTGCGCTGCTTTGGTGAAATCGTCCGGCTTTGCCGCTTTGCTGTATCCCCGCGTGAGGAGCACTTTTGCCAGCAGGTGCATGGCTGCCGCCTTATGCGCCTTGCCAGGCAAGACGCCGTCTACACCCGGGCCGGCAGGCAGTGTATTCATCGCCTCCGTCAGGTCTGCCACAATAAGGTCGTACACCTGTGCCAGCGGATGCCTATCCGCACTGGTTTTGGGAGCGGTATTGAACTCCGTGGTAAGGGTGAGGTCGCCAAATTGCTGCGCCAGCTGGAAGTAGTAATTAGCCCGCAGGAACTTCACCTCCGCTACCATCCGCTTCTTCTTTTCCGCATCCAGGCCTTTTACGGCAGGCGCGGCATTGATGAGGCCGTTACAATTATTGATATATTGATAAATCGGCCGCCATACGTTCAGCATGGTGCCCGTTCCCGGTGTATAGCCGCTGGCATACCGGTTCAGATCACTGCCGCCGTCTTTTCCGGAAATGAACTCATCGGTACCGGGGATGGTGAGGAAGAAGAAATCCATCGTCCCCCACACAGTACGCCCGCCTGCATAGCATGCATCGTACGTTAACTGGAAGCCCTGCGCAGTTTTCAGGAATTCGGGTGTGATCAGGGCATGCGGTTGTTCCTTCAGTTTATTTTGACATCCTGCGGCAGCCAGTGCTACGGCGAGGATCAGGTAATATTTCTTCATAACATCATTTTTTAACGGATTAGAAGGTGACGTTAACGCCAAACACGGCAGACCATACAGGAGGTGTATCCGCAGCAAGGTTACCGGCAGTTTCAGGATCGAGGCCACCATATTTTTTCACGAAAGGTGAGAACAGAATGAACGGATCTTCCACGGTGGAATATACGCGGAGGTTCCCCAGTCCGATCCTTTTCAGTACTACCGGTGAGAAAGTATAGCCCAGCCCGATACTGCGGATTTTCACGAACGATCCGTCGAAATAGCTGAGCAGGCTAACGTTGGGCGCATTCGTGTTGTTCGCATTAGGTTTGGGATAGCGGGTTTCACCGTTGGTGGGCGTCCAGTAATTCACGCGCAGGTTATTGTAATTGCTCTGGTACGTGTGTACGAAAGCGTTACCACTCTTATGCAGGTTACTGGAGATCATGCCACCCATTCTGGCGAAGGCGCCGATGGTAAGGTCGAAGCCGCGGTAGGTGAACCGGTTGGTCATACCACCCTGCCATTTCGGTTGCGGGGAACCGATGAAAGTACGATCGTCTGCATTCATTTTTTTATCACCATTTACGTCACGGTAACGGATGTTGCCGATTACAGAACCGTTGCCGGTGAGGGTTTGCTTGTAATCTCGCGCCATGGCACTATCTGCCGGGGTATTCTGCCAGATGCCATCCAGCACCAGGTCGTAATACACACCGATGGGCTGGCCTACAAAGCGGCCGTTGGAAATATCGTTGATCACACCGTCGGAAAGTTCTGTGATACGACCACGGTTCATGAAAAAGTTCAGATCGGTGCTCCAGCCAAATCCTTCCCTGCTTTTCGGCACCACGTTCTGCGTACTCAGCTGAATCTCCACGCCTTTGTTCTCCGTTTTCCCTACGTTGAGCAATATCGGCTCAGGAATACCCGATGTGGGCGGCAGGGTTTTAGGTAACAGGAGGTCGCTGGTGCGCTGATGATAGTATTCCGCAGAACCGCTGATCCGGTTATTCCACAGTCCGAATTCCAGACGGATGTTGGCAGTGGAAGTATACTCCCAGGTAAGGTTAGGATTGGGAATGGTGTTGAGATAAGCGCCGATCACCATCTGGTCGGGACCATAGTTGTAACGCACATCCCTCAGGCTGCCCAGCGTCTGGTAAGGATCAATGGCGGTGTTACCTGTACGGCCATATGAGCCGATCACACGCAGGTTATTGATAACAGGATTGCCTTTAAGGAATGCTTCATTGGAAATATTCCACCCCAGTGCCGCAGAGGGGAACAACTGGAAGTGGTTGCCGGGGGCGAGGCGGGAAGAACCGTCGGACCGCATGGTAAGCGTCAGTAAATACCGGTTGTCGTAAGCATAGTTAAGGCGGCCCATGTAGGAGATAATTCCCCACTGCTCCTGCTCGCCTGTGCCCGTATGGTTCTGGCCGAACTGAGGGCCGAAGTACTCGAGGAAGTCTGCCGGTACGTTGTTGTTATTAAAATCATTCCGCTGGTAATTGGATTGCTGGTAGCTGTACATGGCAGTGAATAACACGCGATGCTTGCGGGCAAACGTTTTATCGTAGGTAAGAATGTTTTCCAGTGTATAGTTGGTTGAAAAACGGTTCTGGTTCAGCGAGCGTGATAATGCACCGAGATTATAGGTGGTGTTGCTGGCGGAGAAGCTGCCATACAGATCCGACCTGATTTCCGCACCTGCGTTGAAGCGGTATTTCAGTCCGGGCACGAACTCGTAATCGAGGAAGAGGTTGGTGAACGTACCGAAGCGCTTCCTCCGTTCAGTAACGGCATTGGGCACTTCGTTCGCCAGCGGGTTCCATACCTGGTTGGCATTGCCGATGATGAAGCCCACCAGGTTGCCGGCAGAATCGTAAGGGGAAGCCAGCGGATTGGCACGCAGCGCCTGGCTCATGGGGTTGTTGCTTTCCCCCATATTGATGCTGTAATTATTGAGTGAGCTGAGGCCAACGCGCAGTTTACTGCTGAATGCATGATCTACCGTGGCTTTGAGGGTAAAGCGCTCAAAAGATTGACCGTAGTAGATACCCGTTTCTTTAAAATACGCGCCAGACAGGGCATACTGCGTGGTTTCCGTGCCACCGCTCAGGCCTACCTGGTGATCGGTAGTGGTGCCGGTATGATAGATAAGATCCTGCCAGTCGGTACTGCGCCCGGCTTTCGCGGATTCTATTTCTGTGGGGGTGAACTCCTCTCCTGCCTGGTTCAGGCGCGGATCGTCGATGCCCGTATAAGCTCCGCTGGTGCCGATGGCTCCCCAGTATTTAGCCCATTGTTTAAAACGGAAAAACTCTTCTCCGTTCATGATGGGGAATTTGCCCCGGGGCTTCACCACTCCGGCGTATCCGCTGTATGTAACACGTGCTTTACCTGCTTTACCGCGGCGGGTGGAAATGAGGATGACGCCGTTGGCGCCTCTGGACCCGTAGATGGCCGTGGCAGAAGCGTCTTTCAATACTTCAACAGACACTACATCGTCCTGGTTAAGGTCATTGATATTCCCGTTATAAGGGATGCCATCCACTACAAACAGCGGATCGTTGGAGGCATTCAGCGAGCGGTTGCCCCTGATGAGGATGCGGGGTGCGGCACCGGGCTTATTGTTACCGCCGCCTTTCTGGATATCCACGCCTGCGGCCTGGCCCTGCAGCGCCGCGCTGATATTGTTCGCCGGCGTTTGCTTCAGGGTTTGTTCGCTGATGGAAACGATGGAGCCGGTAACGTCCGATTTCTTCTGTTTACCATATCCCACCACAATTACTTCATTGAGGTCGCCCTTGTCTGCGGCCAGTTGTATACGGAGGTTTGCCGGAGCATCAGTGCCGATGCGTACCTCCTGCGTGGTGTATCCTACATACGAAATACGTAATACACTATTAGGAGCAACGCTGATGGTAAAAGAGCCGTCTTCTTTTGTGGCTACGCCTTCGGAGGAACCGCGTACACCTACAGCGGCGCCGGGCAGCCCTTCTCCCTGCTGGTTGGTAACCGTGCCCTTAACGGAAATGTTGCGCGACTGCCCCATTGCAAATACGGGCAGCAGCAGCAGGAAGAGCCCTGCCAGCAGGGTGCCCGGTGAAGTGCGCCAATTGCATGGCAGCCGGTGGAAAAACTTGTTCATACATGGAATTTTAAAAGCCTGCGAATAAATGGAACGATGGGCCGTAATGGCCATGGAAATGCCTGCGGGAGCTGCCGGGCTCCTGCACCTGTGGCGTGGTGTGGCGGTATGTGCGTATAAGGTCATACAGTACGGGCGTTTAGCGCATGCGGATGCCGCATGGCGTTACGTTTTACTGCAGACGTGCCGCTGATGCCGGGTGCTTCAATGCAAGGCAATTAAATCCCTGCACGGCCCCGGGGCGGTGGAATGTGGAGGATGTTTACGATGGGAAATCATGCATCGCTTTCATCGCCGTGGAATCTGTCGTTTGGCCGGTGTATCTCCCTCACAGTGCAATCGTTTGCATATAACCGGCAAAAAAGAAGCGTTTGTTATACGCTTCATACTAAGTTCGTAAAAATATTGATTCGCAGGTAGTGGAATAAGTGTTTTTTTTACGCACGATAAAAAAAGGCTGCCCGCTTTCGCAGGCAGCCCGGGTCAGTGCTCCATTTCCGACCTCTTAGCTCAAGGCATCCAATATACTTTCTGTAATACCTGCTGGCCAGGGCTGGCACCATTGGTCGCCTTCTGCCAGTTATCATGGTTATTAATGGTTTCGTCGTCAGGATAAGGCAGTTTATTCACTACACTGGGTGTATAATTCGGGTCTTTGGGCGTGAGGCCTGTGCGCCGTACAATGGCCCAGGCTTCCCAGGGCTGGAACATAGTGGCCAGCCATGCCTGTGTGGCGATCTTACGCAATGCATCTGCATCGTTGGCACCATTATACAGCACTTTCGGATTGGTAAGGAAAGCAATCATCTGGCCGGCTGTAGGCGCGGCAGGCTTACTGGGCCAGAAAGATGAATTATTGGTGTATCCGTACCAGAAGTTCACGGAAGCTTTCAATCCGGCTTCATACTCGGCTTTTGCCTTCACAATGTCTTTTGCCACTCCCATACCGCGCTGATAGATTTCTGCTTTCAGGAAATGCACATCTGCTTCCGTGATGATAAGAATGGGATAATACACCCGATCCGCGGCCAGGTTGAAGTTTACAGCTGAGAATTTATTGGCTATATCAGCTCCGATAGCCCTGCGAGTGGTCATGCCTCCTTCAAAGGGCCGTCCACCTTCCGACTGAGAACCATCCTGCGGCTGGGGCGCCCATTTGTCGCGGTTACTTGTCATAAACCATACGTAAGTACGCGGATCGAAAATACCTGCTCCACTGGAATCATTACTGGACGAAAGCTGTTGCCAGACATTACTGCTCATCCTCATATTGGAGATAGACAGCTCTGCGTAGGAATTCCATTTTGCATCGAGGGCCGCGAAAATACCTGCGTTAGAGAAGTTGGTAGGCCAGAGTCCGAAGTTGTCTTTCCAGATATCGGCAGCTGCCACACTCTGATTATTCGGTAAGGGCTTGTTACCGCCTATAATATCGGTGATAATCCCGCTACTGAGTGCATTTTCCTTATTGTAAAGGCGCACGGCGTACCGGAGGCGCAGGGCATTACCAAATTTGCGCCAGGCTTCCAGGTCATTCTTCAGGAAGCTTTCTGAGGCACCTATGCTGGTTTGTCCTGGTGCTGAAGTAAGTCCTTCCACGGCAGTCTTCAGGTCAGCCAGAACGCTCTTATACACGTCTGCCTGCTTATCGTATGCCGGACGGAAGTTTGTGGAACCATCCGCTGCTTTTACTGCCTGGCTGTATGGGATATCGCCGTAATAGTCCAGCATCCGTAATGTGCGGGAAGCGAGGAGAATGGTGGCCATGCTCCGTACATTGGTAAATGCGGCCTTATCCGGCTGTTTATCGATCAGCATCATCAGCTGGCGGTAGTTTTGCAATACCGGATAGTATTGCCCCCAGTACCCTCCTGCATAGTTTACATAAGGCGCCAGGGTGTTCTGGTAAGCCTGCTGGTTGGTGATGGGATACAGCAAACTTACGTTCAGGGCATCGTCGCCATACTTGGTGAACGATTCTACCATGCCGTTGTACAAGCCGGGTATGCTGATCCGGCTGTCGTCTGCATCACTGTATGGTCTGTTCAGGTCTTCAAATCCTTTCCTGCATGCGGCGCTGCCGATGAGGAGGCCGAAGACCAGCAGGCTATATATTTTTCTTTTCATGTTCGGTTCGTTTTGAGTTTAGAGAGAGGCTTTAACAGTGAAGCCAAAGGAGCGGATGCGCGGCATGGAAGAGTATTCGATGCCCTGCTGGTTCCCGATACCGTTCACGCCTTCGGGGTTAAGCCCTTTGGGAATGGTGGTAAAGATGTAGAACAGGTCGCGGCCAATGAGCGAAAGGCTCAGCCCCTGGAATACTCTCGTTTTACGTACCACGCTATTCGGCAGCTGATAGGTCAGCGCTACTTCCCGCAGTTTCATCCATGAATTCTCGAATACCGATGCGGAACGCGGTACACCCAGGTGGTTCCAGGAAGTGTAAGTCTTGAGGTAGTACCATGGTGCTGCTACTACATCCGTATTCTCTTTTCCGTCTGCAAACACTCCATCGAAAACGATACCTGTGTTGGAGGAAGTACCGTCAGGATATACCAGCGGAGCACCTCCGCCGTTACGCTCTTTCACGGTTTCCTGCAGCAGGCCGTTACCCATCGCAGCAGCATAAGTACCGAAGTAAGTATCGCCGCCCAGCTTTGCATCTGCCAGTACGTAGAGGGAGAGGTCTTTATAGCGGAATGTGTTGGAAACACCGCCGGTCATCCAGGGTGTGGCGTTGCCGATAGGCACCTCCGTAGGTGTCAGCACCCACTCGGTTCCTCCGTAATATGTTTTACCACCGGTAGTATAAGTGAGGGGCAGCTGGGATTGGGGGTTCACGGCTCTCTTCACTACTTTCTTACCGTTCAGATAGGTGAAATCCTTTCCATAAAGTGTTCCGTAGCTGTCGCCCACTTTCAGGCGGGTAGAGATACCGCTGCCGCCGAAGAAGTTACCGATGGGAATATTATCAGCTCCTTCATCCAGTGCAAGAATCTTGTTACTGTTATGTGCGCCGTTGATACCAATGGTCCAGGAGAAGTTCTGTGTGCGCACTGGAGTGGCATTGATCACGAATTCCAGGCCCTTATTACCCATAGATCCTCTGTTAAGCACCACCGCTGTAAAGCCGGAAGATTGAGGCAGTGTACCGGTGATGATCTGATCGTAGGTTTTCATGGTATACCCCGTCAGTTCCACGTTCAGCCTGTTCTCAAAGAAGCCCAGCTGAAGGCCCAGCTCATACTGCCGGCTGCGCTGAGGCTTTACGTCCGGCAGTTTGAGTGTGGGTTGGTAGGTCTGAGAAGCCTGCCCGTTGATATTGTTAACATACAAAAGATTGAAAATGCTGTAAGGGTCCGTATCGCTGCCGGTTTCTGCATACGACAGGCTCAACTTGCCGAAGCTCATCCAGGGCAATGATTCCCGAACGCCTTTAATGCCGTCGGAGAATACATAGCTAAGGTTGGCAGACGGATAGAAGTAGGAATTAAAACGCTTATCGAGGGTGGATGACCAGTCGTTACGCGCGGTAACCTGCAGGTAGAGATTTTCCCTGAAAGAGAGATCCAGGAAGCCGAATGCAGAATTGATCTTTTTGGCATAGCGGATCTCCTGGGAAGGATCAGGCTGCTCGGCACCGTTCTTCAGCGAAAATACAAACGGACTGAGGAACTGGCCTTTAGTAGCTGCACTCACCGTATAGTCGTTACGGTAGTACTGCTCAGCACCACCGGTTAAGCTGGCGTTGAAGTCTTTATGCCATAGCCCTTCTTTATGCAAACGCAGCATGGCGGTAAGGTTGCGGCTGAGGTTGCGGGAATTGGCTTCTTTGTAAGCCCCATCTGTTCCCTGAATATTTTTAGGGTATTCGCGCACCTCTGTTCCGTCAGTAGAATTATCGATGCTGCCCTGGCCGGTGAGCGTCAGCCAGTCGGTAAGGTTAGCTGTAAGTCGGATACCACCCAGCAGCTGGTTACGGCGCAGCTCCGTGTTATTCTTTTCAATATTCCACCAGGCATTGGCCATATAGGAATAGTACGGATAAGGAGGAGATCCTGCAGGGAAGTTGCTGGAATTGGTTACATCCCTCCTGGCGCCCTGGGGCGTAAAGTTGTTCATCTTTTCCACATCCGAACGGTAATCACGTGTAGCCGCATAGCTCATACCTGCCAGGTAGCTGCCGGAACCTACGGGAGGCGTATTGAGGCGGTAGTAGCTGATATAGCTGGCAGTAACATCAGCAGTCAGCATCTTGCTTACTTTAATGCTGGAGCCGAGATTAAAGGTGTTGGTGTTGTATTTGGAATTGGGGATGTTCGCTTTACTGTCGTCGCGGGTATATGAAAGGCGTACTGTACCATAATCCCCGCCGCCGGAAAGCGATACGTTATGCTGGTTTACATAACCATCGGGCATAAAGTCTTTCCAGTTATTGGGCTGTGCCGAATAAGGGCGTTCCACGCCATCGTACCACAGTACAGGCTGGTTATCGAACCGCGGGCCCCAGGAAAGGCCGCTGGGGAAGGAAAAGAGATCCCAGGCCTGTGTGCTGTTATCATAAGGCAGCATGCCATAGGCGCCGGTTTTATAATCGCCTGCGCCATATGAGCCGGAATAGGTACCGATCTGATAGCGTTTACCACCTGCGTTTACAGGGAACTGTTTGGGCTGGTCGGCCGTCCAGAGGGAACCTACGAGGCCGGAACCGAAATCGTTCTGGAAATCGAGGAACTCGTATACCTGTGTTTTGCGGGAAGAGAATGAATAATCGAGACCAAGCCCTTTGCGCTGGGTACCTTTTTTACGGGTAACCATGATTACACCGTTACCACCGCGTGCGCCATAGAGTGCTGCTGCCGCGGGGCCTTTCAGTACGGTTACGCTTTCAATATCTTCCGGGTTAATAAAATTAAGGCCTGTACCCCAGTCGTTGTAACTGGAAATATCTGAACCGGGTTTAAGACCGAGGCTACCGCCGCCGTTATTAATACCGTTGCTGTTGATGGGGTCGTTGTTGATAGGTACACCGTCTACCACCACCATAGCGCGGTTATCGCCGGTGAGGGTGGTGTTGCCGCGTACCACTACGCGGGAAGAGCCGCCTTCCACACCGCCGGAAGCCTGGCTGATCTGGAGACCTGCCACTTTACCCATAAGGCCCTGGGCAATGTTGGGAGCCTGTGCAATGGTGAGCTCGTTACCTTTCACGTTTTGCACGGCATATCCCAGTGAGCGCGGGGAGCGCTTTACACCGAGTGCGGTAACCACTACTTCACCCAGCCCCTGTTCATCGGTTTCGAGTGAAACAGTGTAGGCATTGTCGACCGATATGGTGATCTCTTTTGTTTTAAAACCGATGGCTGAAAACACGAGCACATCGCCTTCATTAGCTTCGAGGGAAAACCGTCCTTCCCCGTTTGAGGTGGTGCCTTTGGAGGTACCTTTAATCATTACGGTAACACCGGGGATAACGGCGTTCGACAGTGCATCACGCACAACGCCTGTTACCTGTTTAAAAGCCAGTACGGCAATGGTTTCATCCATTACATCCATACCGCCGGCCATGGTACCGATGCGCTGGCGCTTCAGCACTATCTGGCTGCCAATGGCTTCATAATTGATATTGTAAGGCTGAAACAGAGCAGAGAAAACTTTAGACAATGTTTCATCCTTAGCGCTGATGGAAATTCTTTCTTTTTCGGGAAGCGTATTGCGGGTGTAGGAGAATTTCACGTCAGCCTTCCGGCTGATTTTCTCCAGCACACCTTTGAAGGCTTCGTGCTCTACGGACAGGGTCAGCTTCCTGTCGAGCACACCCTGTTCCGCGCCCGCTATGGCCCTGGCAGGCAAAGCGGTGGCGATGGAAAGCAAACCTAATAGACAGGCCTGCATCCTCGAAGTGGAATAGCTCTTCTTCATAACATTAAACGATTTAGCAGTAATTAAAGACGAACGCCGTCACTGCGGGGGATTACCACAGGGCATGAACTGTCCGGACGGATCCGGTCTGCCGCATGCGTTCATTTTGGTTGTTTAGTTGTTTGTTTCTAAAATCTATTTCATTGTTCTCGGCACCCGTTCCCTTCTATCAGGATGCCATATGTGCTCATAGTGTACGATGCGTCAATAGTTCTCGTGATAACTTTCAACATTTCTTCCAGGCTTTCGTTACCAAGTGTCAGCGTGATATAACAGTTTTCGAAGGTAGTTGCATTGAATTTGATGGGGATGGCGTAATGCTTCTCTAGTGCCAGCAGCACTTCCGCTACAGGGGCTTCCTCAAAGGTAAGGGCTTTCAGCTTCTCCAGCTCCGTTTCCTGTGTAAATGCGCCGGCATATGATTCGGTGACCAGCTCATCCAGCCGTTCCTCATAGCGGCAAAGCTGCCTTGGCAGAACGATGCTGGCAGCTGATTGCTCCAGGTCCTGCCCTTTGAGATAAACCGATACCTTGCCGGTACTTACGGCTACGGATTCTTCCTTTCCGGAAGCAGTAACGCGGAAGCTGGTACCCAGCACTTTCACGACCATTTTGTCGGTATATATATAAAAAGGCTGCTGCGGGTTGGGAACTACGTCGAAAAACGCTTCACCGCTCAGTTTTACTTCTCTTTTGCTGCCATCCATTAATAAGCTGTAGGAAACGCGGGCGCCTTTTGCCAGGATCACACGGGAACCGTCTGGCAGAAAAAGTGCCTGGCTGCCGGAGTTGCCGTTAAACCTTACCACTTCCGGGGATACCTGCTCTTTGGTAATCCCTGCAAGAGGTTGGGAGGTATCTTCGCCACGGAAAAGCAGCCATCCGCCGGCTGCCAGTAAGAGTGCAATGGCTGCTGCTGCCGCCACCCAACGGAGAGGCTTCATCCTTCCTGTCTTTTCCGGCCGGCCGATCCCTTCCCGGATTCTTCCGAAGAGGGCATTTACACTTTCTTCCGGCATGTCTGCACCTGCATATTCTTCTTCCATGGCTATTTCCTGCAGCATTGTGCGGGCATTGCCTGCCAGTGTTGCATTGGTTTCGCTCTCTGCCGCCCAGGCCTCCCAATACGACGCATATCTGCTTTCCGGGTTCAGTACCCAGTCCACAAACCTGTTGTCGAGCAGTAAGGCTTCTATTTTATCGTTGTGCAGATGCATGCGGAACGTGACTATATACTGTAAAGGAACTTTTCAGTGCGGGATACTCACTTTTTACAATATATTTTTACTGACGGGGAGCTTTTACGGAAAAACCCTTCCGCAGGGCTTTCAAGGCACGCTGTACCAGGTTGAGGACCGACTGGTAATTCATATCCATCATTTCCGCGATGTTCTCATAGGGGATATTATCGTAAAAGCGGAGATGGATGGCTTCCTGCTGACGGCGGGGCAGCCCGTCCAGCAGGTTACGGAGTGTTTCCCGGTTCTGGGTTTCCGTTTCCCGGGCTACGATTTCCAGTTCTACATATTCCACCGGCTGATCGCCGGAAGCGAGGCTCATTTCGCCGTTGCTGACGAAAGATTGTTTGGATAAAGCTTTGGAAAGTTTATTGCGCAGGGCGCGGAGGAGGTAGAATTTGGGATAGGGTGTGTCAGAAAGTTGCTGGCGGGTATTCCATATTTCTTCGAAGAGATCCTGAATGCAATCCTGTACCAGTGCGGGATCATCAGTGATTTTAAGGCCGTATCGCATCATGGGCTGGACGTGCGCACGGTACAGGCGCTCAAAAGCGGCAAGATCTCCGCTTTTCATGCGGATCCAATCCATATCGTGGTACGTTGCTCTCAAACAAGGAATTATGCCCTGTTAAAGTATGCATATGCGCGATTTTTTCCTAATACTATTGTGTTAACGTGTAATAATTTATTGGGCACAAAAAAAGGACTCCCTGAACGGGGAGCCCTTTCAAAAATGGCAATAGTCAACCTTTAACGGTTAAAATACTTATTGACAGCGTCCGTCCTGCTGCGTACATGCAGCTTCTCATAAATATTATGGACGTGGCGGCGAACTGTTTCGATGCTGATAAAGAGGTTTCCGGCAATTTCCTTATAAAGGAAGCCTTTGGAAAGCTGGTCAAGAATTTCCTTCTCGCGGGAAGTAAGCGCTTCCAGTGCGGGGTTAGGTTTAGCCTGTTTCTGGAAATAAGCCACTACCCTCCTGGCGATCTGCGAACTCATGGGTGAACCTCCTTCGTGAAGGTCGCGGATTGCGTCCAGTAATTCTCCTGGTGATGTCTTTTTAAGAATGTAACCGCTTGCGCCTGCTTCCAGTGCCATAAAGATCTTATCGTCGTCTTCATACACCGTCAGCATCATAAACTGCATGTCAGGGAACTCCCCCTTCAGCCGCGCTATGCATTCTATGCCGTTCATGCCCGGCAGGTTAAAGTCCATCAACACCACATTGGGTAACAACTGAGGAATCTTTTCAAGCCCATTTTCTGCATTGTTGAAGGCTCCAATGCACGCATATCCCTCGGAACCATTGATCAACAACTCCATGGCCTGTCTGATATCGTGATTGTCTTCAACAATAGCCACAGAGATGATATCCATGCTATTTTGTAGCTTTTTTTTCGAATATACCATCATTTCAATTTAATGACATAACACCAAAATGTTATAAAAAGTAAATTTAGATTAATTTAATGGTATATCTAAGAAAACTGTAGTTCCATTCTGCGAAATGATATCGGCCTGGCCTCCCACCTGCTGCATCCGCTTCTCGATATTCTTCAGTCCGTTGCCGAACAGGCGTACCTTTTCGGGATCAAATCCCTTCCCGTTATCCTTCAGCATAATCGTCATATTTTTAAATACTTTCACTTCGATGATAACTTCCGTTGCCTGTGAGTGCTTCACAACATTATGCAGCGACTCTTTCACGGCCAGGTAAATATGCCTGCGCGTGCCGCCACTCAGCTTAATATTGGGAATGCTTTCGGGAATGATAAAGTGATGCTGGATATGTGCATGTTCCAGAAAATCAGCCGCAAAGCTTCTCATATATGCGATGAGGTTAGCCAGGGAATCGTTCGATGAATTCATGGCCCAGATGATCTCACTCATCTTATCTACCAGCTCCCCTGCCGCTTCCGAGATCCTTTCGATCTCTTTCGTTTGCCCCGTATCCTTGATCTTCCGCTTGGCAATCTCACTCAGCAGCCGGATGGTAGATAATCCGGATCCCAGATCGTCGTGCATATCACTGGATATACGCGCACGCTCCTGATCTACCGCCTGTTCTTTTTCCAGCTTCAGCTTCTCGTTCCTGATCTTGTAATCAAGGTACAATGCGGAGAAATAATATGCTATACCTAATACAAGTAGTAATAGTAAGAACCGGAACCACAGCGACTGCCAGAACGGTATTTTAATGATGATCTGCAAAGTGGTGGGTTCTGTATTCCAGATTTCGTCGTTATTACAGGCCATCACTTTGAACAGGTAGGTGCCGGGAGCGAGGTTGGTATATCTCGCCATCGTTTGGTTGCCGGCCATCAGCCAATCCTCATCCGCCCCTTCCAGCATGTACTTCACTTTGTTCTTCAGGGGGTTGGTAAATTCCAGGGGCACATACTCGATGGCAATGGTATTCAGGTTATAAGGCAGCTCCACCCGGTGCAGTAATGAAATAGCCGTGTCAGATACAAACGGTTTATCCAGTACCTCCAGGCGTTTGATAATAACTTTTGGCGTCCAGGGGTTCGTGCGGAAGTTGCGGGGATAGAAACCCGTTACACCACGAATGCCGCCGAAGAACAACTCGCCGTCCATCGACTTAAAGTAAGCTCCTGTATTAAATTCATTGCTTTGCAGCCCGTCTTCATAGTTGTAAGTCACCAGGTTATCGCCGTTCTGGCGGATGTGCGTAATACCCCGGTTGTGGCTGATCCACATATTGTCTTTATCATCAAGCAGCACGGCGTACACATAATCGCTCACCATGCCCGCATAATCGTAACTGTTATAATGCTTTAGTTTGCGGTAGGTCTCATCGAGCACCAGCAGGCCTTTGTTGGTGGCCAACAGTAGTTGTTTGTGAGCGTTCTTATTGATCGCCTTGATCTCCACATCTTTCAGCCACAGATTGATCTTTTCCCATTTGAAACCGTCCGACTTCCTCACGTACACAGCCGATTTGGTGCCTATATACTGATTGCCCCAGAAATCTTCGAAGAAGCACGTAAGCTGCTCATTATCGAACCGGTGTACTATAGCTGCAGTTAATCCATCATCGGCACTGCTGAATTTCAGGAGGTATTCACCATAGTTGAAATAAGTTTCGCCATTGGGCCGCTTGCTCACGAAAGGATAAATATCATGCTGCGGCGGAAGGCCCAGGGCCTGTACTTTATGCGTCAGGTCCTGGAAGCGCTCGGTTTTAATATCAAACAGGCCAATGGAGCCTTTTACGAAATGGAACCACAGGCTTTCATAATCTTCCCGGCAGATGGCGTGCAGGTTATTGGCCGGGAAACGGCCCGGAGTAACCTCGTTGGAGATCCGCTTAAGATACTTCCCTCCTTTCTCATAAATATCCAGTCCATCCTGCAGCAGGCCCACATACAGCCGCCCGTCGTCGTGTTTATATACAGACTTAACGATGTTATGGGAAATGCGCGGGGAACGGTACAGGGAGAACACTTTTTTGTTGGGAGCGTACTTCTTCAGTCCGTCGCCATCCGTACCTATCCACATGTTATTGCCACGGTCGCGGTAAAGGGCTACGATCTTATTGAAAGAATTGGTCTCGAACGCATTGAAGCTGGTGATGTGGTTAATGATCTCATGATTGGCGATGCTGTAAACCAGTACACCATTGTTTCCCCCGATCCATGCATTGCCTTTCTCATCCATTTCGATGACGCTGGGTGCGAAGGGCTCCTGCAGTTCATTGAGGATACTGAATTTAGAGTCGGAATAGCGGTTAAGTTTGGTATCGAAGATGGTGATATGACCATTGCTTACCAGCAGCAGGGAATCCTTATTGAGTGCACGGATGACAGGCTTTCCGCTGATGGTGGGCAGGCAGAAAGTAGTAAGTCTTGCCGTATGGATATCCATCCGGTACAACTGCTCGTTTTCGAATGAGAGCCAGATGTAGTTATCCTGCATAGCCACGGCCTGTGGCAGCTTGCCGGCTTTTACATATGCCGGCGGATAGAGAATAATCTTTTTGAGTTCGTAGGTAGACGTGTTGAGCTGGTACAATCCTTTCGCCGGGCGCCATACCCACAGGGTTTGTGTGGCGGGGTCTTCTCCGAGGATTTTAAATTTGGGCAGGAAATCACGCTCGGCTTCGTTGACATATACACTGTCGGCGAAAACGAGACGGAATTCACCCTTATAACTGTCGTACAGGCTGATACCTGCATTATGCGCTACAAACAGCTGGTTCTGATGGTCGAGATAAAAGAGGTGGTTGCGGGTACCGTGCAGGCCGAAGCTTTTAACAACGGCACGCCCCAGCTGGGCGGCGGAGTTGTAAACGATCCGTTCTTTGAGCTTATCGGGGCGTTCTGCGGCAGGATTATAGCGGAACTCGTTGAAAACATACCCGTCGAACCGGTTAACCCCGTCGAAGGTAGAAATCCAGAGAAAGCCTTCCGGCCCCTGGATAATGCTGCCGATACTATTCTGCGACAAGCCGTTATCAACGCTGTAGGCATCGAAATTGTAACTGCGTTCCTGTGCGGTAGCAGTATAAAAAAGGGCCAGTATCCAGCAAAGTACGAGGATGCTTGTCTGAAAAATTGATCGCATCGGGTAGTCGAATATGTCTTAGGAGGTTTGCAAATATATAATTCTCGCTTACACTTTGTAACGAATTTGTATTTTTCTTCATTATTATTGCTGAAAACGAACCGTATATGAAATTCCGAGTGTTGACAGCCTTGCTGTTCACCATGAGCCACATCCTTTCCGCCCAGGCCCCTCCTCTGAAGGCCCTGCCGGTCCCTAAGATCGAACAGGTGGCTACGGCCCCTATTTCAAGCATCCGGGGGCTGAGTGTGGTAAGCGACAGCGTGGCATGGGTATCTGGTACGCAGGGCAAAGCAGGCCGAACTACGGACGGTGGTAAAACCTGGCAGTGGTTTACAGTGCCCGGCTGTGATTCGGTAGACTTCCGGGATGTGGAAGGCTTCACCGGTGAGCGGGCCGTGCTGATGGGAATTGCCTCCCCCGCCAGGATCTTCCTCACGGAAGACGGCGGGAAGAACTGGGAACAGGTTTACTTTAACAACGACTCCGCTATATTCCTCGATGCCATGGAGTTTTACGGCGACCGTAAGGGATTCATCGCCGGAGACCCTATTAATGGCAATTTTAAAGGGCTAATTACGCCTGACGGTGGTAAAACCTGGTATAATCACCCTATGCCTCCCGCAGATTCGGGAGAAGCCTGTTTTGCCGCCAGCGGCACCACCCTAAGAGCCCTTCCCGGAGCACAGGTAGCTTTTGCTTCCGGTGGTACCCATAGCAGGTTTTACCGCCTGCATGGCCGCAAATGGCAGGTTACGGAATGGCCGGCCAACCAGGGACAATCATCCACCGGCATCTTTTCCTTTGCGTTTTACAATGATAAACAAGGTGTTGCAGTAGGCGGCGACTATCAGAAGCCTGAAATCGTGAAAGGTAACTGCCTCCTGACGACAGACGGGGGCGCCAGCTGGACAGCACCTGCTGCTCCACCGCGCGGCTACCGCTCGGCAGTGGAATATATCGACAAGAACCTGGTGATATGTACCGGTCCGGATGGAACCGACTGGTCGGGCGATGGGGGTAAAACCTGGCAGGCGCTTCCCGGGGAAGGGTACCATGCAGTACGAAGGGCCAAAACAGGGCGTACGGTGTACCTGGCAGGTGCCAGAGGAAGGATCGCTGTGGTAAGGGGAATGTAAACGCATGCAAAAGGGCGCCCTGGAAAGAACGCCCTGTTACAATACGCTTATTGTATCACAACCGGAACAATAGGTTAAAGCAAAAAGTACATTTACTACAAGTTAAATCATCTCACTGCTATCTCACCGGACAATCTCGCCAACACAGGGATTTTTTTTGTAAAAGCCCGAATTGCTCCGTTTAATGCAGGGAAAAAGTATTTTTTAATTAATTTAGATCAAAGGCGGCCCCTGAAAGGCCGCGACATTTATCAGTAAAAGAAACAGATCGGCGCGATGCAAGTGGCTACTACTTCGGGGAAATACTCCGTAAAACACTACCCAGACAATATTCAATCCTGGAAAAAGGAAGGCAACTATTTCTACTTCTATACCTCAGCCACCATCCTGGAAATCAGGGTGATATCCGATAAGATCGTCAGATTCCGGTATGCGGCCGACGGTCAGTTCCAGCGGGATTTCTCCTACGCTCTCAGCGAGAAACTGGAAGAATCCCCCGAAAACTTCGATATCCGCGAATGGCAGGAGTCCTTCGAAATATATACCACCGCCATCCGGGTGTATATAGCCCGGGAAAACCTCCGGATCACGATCACCGATAAGGACGGGAAAATCATTAACCAGGACGAGACCGGCTTCCACTGGCAGTACTACCTCCAGAAAGGCGGTAAAATTGTCTATTGCACCAAGCTCATCCAGGAAGGTGAGGCATTCTACGGCCTGGGCGATAAGCCTACCGACCTCAACCTCCGTGGCAAACGGGTAGAGAACTTCGGTACAGATGCTTATGGTTATGCCAAAGACACGGATCCCCTTTACCGGAACATCCCCTTCTACTACGGGCTCCACAACGGTATAGGATACGGCCTTTTCTTCGATAACACCTTCCGCACCCTGTTCGATTTCGGGCTGGAGCGCGACGATGCTTCCAGCTTCTGGGCGCGCGGGGGAGAAATGAATTATTACTTCATTTATGGTCCGGAGCTGCTGAATGTAGCCGAATCATACGCCCGTATTACCGGTACCGCCGAGCTGCCGCCCCTTTGGGCACTGGGCTACCACCAGTGCCGCTGGAGCTACTTCCCCGGTACAAGAGTAAGCGAGATCGCTAAAGAATTCCGTACACGCGGCATTCCCTGCGATGCACTCTACCTCGATATCGATTACATGGAGGGCTTCCGCTGCTTCACCTGGAGCAAAGAAGGCTTTCCTGATCCCAAGCGGCTCCTGAAAGAACTGTCTGACGATGGATTCAAAACCGTTGTCATCATCGACCCCGGTATTAAAGTAGACCCGGATTACCCGGTGTACCAGGAACTGGTGCAGAAAGGATATGCCTGCAAACGGGCAGATGGCGCCCTCATGGAAGGCGATGTTTGGCCCGGTAAATGTGCATTCCCCGATTTCACCGATCCCAAAGTACGGGACTGGTGGGCCGGATTGTTTAAAGACCTTACCGCTTACGGGGTACGTGGCGTTTGGAACGATATGAATGAGCCTGCCGTATTTGAACTGGGTACTTTCCCGGAAGATGTGCGGCATGATTATGACGGAGAAAATGTAAGCCACCGTAAAGCGCATAACGTATACGGCCACCTCATGAGTAAGGCTACCGCAGCCGGACTGAAAAAGCACCTCATGCCACGCCGCCCCTTTGTTATCACACGCTCTGCCTATTCCGGCACACAGCGCTGGAGCAGCGTTTGGACAGGTGATAACATGAGTACCTGGGAACACCTCTGGCTGGCTTCCGTACAATGCCAGCGCCTCGCAGTATCCGGACTGTCGTTTGCCGGCAGTGATATCGGCGGCTTCATCGGTGAGCCCACCGGAGAGCTGTATACCCGCTGGATCCAGCTGGGTGCGTTTCACCCGCTTATGCGTACGCACTCCGCCAGTAACGAAACAGGCTTCGACCAGGAGCCCTGGAGCTTCGGGCCGGAGTATGAAGCGGTGATCAAATCATTTATCCAGCTTCGTTACCGCCTCCTCCCCTACATCTACACCACTTTCTGGCAATATGCCGCTTATGGCACCCCTATGCTGCGCCCCCTCGCGTTTGTGGCACAGCACGATGCCAATACGCACGATCTCAACCATGAGTTCCTGCTGGGCGACAGTATCCTCATCAGCCACGTAAGTGAGCCCGGTATGCAGGAAAAATCAGTGTACCTCCCGGAAGGCAGCTGGTATTATTACTTTAATGATCAGCGCTTCACAGGCGGCCAGTCTGTTACCATCCCCACCCCCTTGTCGGAAATGCCCGTATTCGTGAAAGGAGGGGCCGTAGTGCCTCAGTATCCTGATATGGAATGGGTTGGCCAACGGAAGGTGGAAGAGATGATCCTGCAGGTTTATTTTGGCGAAGGCATCACCCACAGCATTCTATACGAAGATGCAGGCGATCACTACGCTTACAAAACAGGGCAGTACAACCTCGTACGCTTCAAACAGGTTTCTGAACCCGGACAGTTCCGTTTAAAGAAAAAGTTCGTGGGTAAGTTCGAAGCCGATTACCGCAGCCACCGCCTCCGCATTCACGGTCTCCCCTTCACTCCCGTTACCTGTGTGGTAGACGGCGTATCTTTTGAGCTCCCGGCTAACGCCCTGCAGGCGGGCATCGTGGAGATTCTCCTTCCCAGAAATTTCGAAGAAATTATTCTCAGATAATGCATGTAAAATGATTTATACGAAACGGATTTTGCCGTTTCGTATAAATCACGTTAATTTGTCTACCATTTTAGTAGACTAACCATTATATCCATGCAACATCTAAACTGGATCGCCCTTTCCATTGTAGGGTTCCTGCTCTTTATAGGGTTGGAATACCTGCTGTCTAAACGAACCGGGCGCAACTATTTTCACTTTGCCGAATCCGTCGCCAACCTTAATACCGGCATAGCCGAGCGCCTCCTCGATGTGTTCGTTACCGGACTGTTTTATTTCTTCTTCGATTATATCTACCGGCATTTCGCCATCTGGGAAATTAAACCGGCATGGTATACCTGGGTACTGCTATTTCTGGCAACAGACTTCGTATGGTACTGGTACCACAGGCTGGCACATGAAGTGAATATCCTCTGGGCTGCACATGTGGTACATCACCAGAGTGAGGATTTTAACTACACGGTATCCGCACGCATCACCGTGTTTCAATCTGCTGCCCGCTCACTGTTCTGGGCAGTATTACCGCTTGCGGGCTTCCCTCCTGCCATGATTACATCGCTGCTGCTTGTGCATGGCCTTTACCCTTTCTTCATTCACACCCGCACCATCGGCAAGCTGGGCTGGCTGGAATACTTTCTTGTAACGCCCAGTCACCACCGTGTACATCATTCTTCCAACGAAGCATACCTCGATAAAAACTATGGCGATGTGCTCATCGTGTGGGACAAAATGTTTGGAACGTTTGTGGAAGAGAAGAAGGAAATTCCTTGTGTATATGGGCTTACCAAACCGCTGGGTAGTTACAGCTTTCTCTGGCAGCAGTTCCATTTTATGCTGGAACTGGGAACGGCTTTTGTGCGGGCGCAGGGCTTCGGTACAAAATGGAAAGTGATATTCGGTAAGCCTGATGATATTGACCCCAACATCAGGGGAGAACTGGAAGCACGATGGCTGCGCAAATCTCATACACGTGAGCAGACCCGCGGTCAGCGCATCTA
Organism: Chitinophaga deserti; assembly: GCF_003149455.1. Classification (GTDB taxonomy): domain Bacteria; phylum Bacteroidota; class Bacteroidia; order Chitinophagales; family Chitinophagaceae; genus Chitinophaga; species Chitinophaga deserti. Next base: position 119,619 of record NZ_QFFK01000007.1, on the reverse strand, counting down.
TATTGTTCTGCAAACGTTCATGAGCATCCTTCTGTTGTTTACCATTATGCTGCTGGAAAACCTGGTACCAGGTGGCCTGGCCGTGTTCGCCGTACTATTTGTGCTGCTAAGTCTCGTCAATACCGGCGCCATCCTCGAACAGAAGAAATGGTTCTTCTACCTGGAATATGCACGTGTTATGCTGCTGGCCATCGCCTGCATGTTTTATTTCAGGCATTTATATGTCTATGTAAGTATTTTGTCGGCAGCGGCGCTTATCACATTTTACTTTTCACGCATCCGCGAATCCGTTCAGCGCTGGCTGTTCCAGCCATAAAGATTTTGCCGTGTGGCCGAGTGGACAGGCGAAGGCTTCCCGCCTTATACGGTGGTTCGATTCCATCCGCGGCTTCTAGTAATAACGAAAGCGGAAGATGTTATCCGTTCCGTTATTTTAATTGCCTGATATGCCGCAGCTTCTCAGCAGCATTGCTGTCCCCTTCCTCCAGGGGTATGAAAAAGGGTGATTGCCACAGTTGCGTTTTCTCTGCCTGGCGGTTGGGTGCTTTTACCCAATCAGGATACAGCCGGAAGCCCCGCTTTCCTTCCTTTCCTTCGTGTGTTAATATGCCATTTTTCGCCAGTACGTATTTAGGGAAAAAGAAAAGCCCATAGGTATTTTCAGATTGAACTGCCACGAGGTAATAATCAAAAGGATCATCATGTTCAAAAGGTTCAGTAACTCCCGCAGAACTCCTTTTCCATAAAGCCACGAAATTGCCCACCTTTTTAGGTGTGAGTTTTGCCAGTCGGAATTTAATCCGGATGTTATTATTGCATTGGAGATCATAGCCATGATATTCTTCGGATTCTGCGTCCTTCACGATATCTGTAATGGCCAGGCCACAGGGGGCAAATACTGTACGTTCTATTTGATGTATGAGCGGATGCATGCGGAAACTAATCTCATTTGGGGAAGGTGCAAACTACGGAAACATGCGGAAATAATGCCCGTATTCACCGGCTGGCATGTTATTTTCTGCGAATCAGGCATGGTCAACACTGCCTTACTCCTCCAAATCCGTGATCACCTGCTTCGTATGCGCCATACGGTATCTGTAGCAGAAAGTGTGACAGGAGGCATGCTACAATCTGCACTGGCGGGTACCCCGGATGCTATGCGCTTCTTTCAGGGAGGGATCACTGCTTACAATATCGGGCAGAAGTGCCGGCATCTGCACATTGAACCCGTACACGCGCTGGAATCTAATTGCGTGAGCGGACAGGTGGCGGAAGAAATGGCTACCGGTGTGTGTGCGATGTTCCGCAGTGAATGGGGAATTGGCGTCACAGGCTATGCCACACCCGTTCCGGAATCGGATAACCAGACGTTTGCCTGGTTTGCTATTGCATATGAAGGAAAAATTTTGGAAACCGTACGGCTGAATGCTCCCGCCGGAGATCCGGATGCCTTGCGCGAATGGTATACAGTGAAGACACTGGACGCCTTTGCAGCCCATTTGCCCCGTATGTAAGCCGGATTATTTACGGATACCAAGGATACCATTCACCAGGCTCTTCCATTGAAAATGTGAGAATCCCAGCATGGCAGTAAATGAAACAATGAGATTGCGGAGTTTGGTAAGCCAGCCTTTCACTTCCGTATTGGGTACTTCATTACGCCCGAATACACAGGCTTTTACCGTACGCCCCTGCAGCTCCACCATGAACGAACTGGTGGCATAACGGCGGAAGAAATGAGATATCTGGCGGCTTGGTTTGGCAGGCTCCGGCGCAGGACGTACGCGCATTGTTACGGAAACAGAATTATGGCGGATATTCAGCTGTTCAATGATATCTTCAATAACTACCCAGTCAAAGCCATCACCCGCCGGGTTCCCCGGACCGGGCAGGCGGATCCGGATGTAATCACCTGGAGCGGCTTTACGGTCTACAAGGGAGCCTTCCGCATCAGACAACTGAAATGCTGCAAGTGGTTTTTCACTTGTTTCTTTCCATTTATTGACTTCCAGCAGCCGGTTCAGTGATTCACGGAACAGCTGCTCTGCATCTTCAGTAGTGGGAAGGGTAACAGCCTGACAGTCATTGGTTTTATTCCCTACCTGCTGTGCGGGAACGGGCTCTTTTCCTTCAATCGCAGGATCATCCAGTATCATAATACCGTTTTAACAATGCGTGAAAAAATAATGCCGGAATTATCAGTTGGTCTTTTGTACAGCTTCCTGTTCGTGTAACAACAGTTTCAGCCCTTCGCAGAGCTTAGAAATACTCACATCTTTCACCCAATATCCTGCGGCTCCCATAGCCATCAGCTCAGAACGGTCGCGCGGGTCTGAGGAAGTAGAGTAAATTATTACAGGGATCCGGCTGAGGTGTGAGTCCTCCTTTAGCGCTCTCAGGCACGACCGGCCATCCATTGGCGCCATATTGAGATCGAGGAATATGTAATCAGGCTTCTTTTCAGCCGCTGCCAGCTTTGCAAGGGCATCGCGCCCGTCTCTCGCAAAAGTGCATTCGATCTCCATATTCAGTTCACGCACTGCGTAGAGAAATATCTCCTGATCATCCACATCATCATCAATAAGCATACAGATACAATTCGCTTTCATGCAAGGAACAATTTCGTTGACGGATTAGATTTGAAGGCAAACGGTCCAATTCAGATGAATATGGAAGTTAAGAATTTTTAACACAACAGCCGCAATTATAACAGCAGTACTATACTTACTGCTGTTTAACCGGCATGCTTTTTTGATGAAAATATGACGGAGAATATTGTATATGAAAAAGCACACTTTCTTTTACCGTAACGGATTGAGCATTGTATTTCTGTCTATGCTCCTGATATGCCTCGTTGCCCAAACTTTCACGGGGATGCAGGAATTCAACAGTGAACTGCAGGAGCTTGGTCTTCCCCAACTTGGCCTCCGGCACTACCTTACCAGTCCTCACTTTTTAGAAGCAACATTCGAGAACTGGGAAAGTGAATTCCTGCAAATGGGCATGTATGTGATTCTTACGGTAAAACTGCGGCAATGGGGCTCTTCAGAATCCAAAGACCTTGACAAAAAAGAAGAAGTGGACCGTGAGCCTAAGCCTTCTCCTTCTGCCCCATGGCCCGTAAACAAGGGTGGCATTTGGCTAAAGGTGTACAAACATTCCCTTTCCATCGCATTCTTTTTACTTTTCATTATTTCTTTCTGGCTGCATTTTATCGGCAGCCATAATCATTACAACCTGGAGCAGTCTGCCAAAGGACTCCCTACTGCCACGGCTTCCCAGTATTTATCCCATGCAAAGTTCTGGTTCGAGTCGTTTCAAAACTGGCAAAGCGAGTTCCTTTCCGTGGCAGCAATCGTCATTCTTTCCATTTGGCTGCGCCAGTGGGGATCACCGGAGTCCAAACCGGTAGATGCACCATATGGGGAAACCGGGAAATAAAAAACCGGGGATAAATATCCCCGGCCTCTGTCAAAAATCTAAATAATGCTTATGATGAAAAGAAATAACGTGATCAATGCTTATCCCACCAGAGCTTAGTTTCCACCTTATCGCCACCTACTGCCTGCGCAGCGCTTTCATAATTGCGGCGGTTGATGTTATGCTCTGAAACAGGATAGCGGTAGCGCATAGGGATGCCGCTTACGGCCCCCACGGGCAATTCCAGTACCGGGAAGTCGAGGCGGCGGTAGTCCGTCCAGCCATCGTTGCCACGGTTGAAGAACGCGAACCATTTCTGCATCCCGATGCTCTTTTTCCAGTTAGCCGGGTTATAGGCCACTTTAGGATTAGCGAGGTAATCTGCTATCTCAGCATCCGTAACTCCCCATGATGCCAGTGCGGCACTTACCCCTTCTGCATAGTGTTCTGCTGCAGTAGCGCCGGTATTCCATCCGCGCTGTGCTGCTTCTGCAAGCAACAGCTTCACTTCGGAATATTCCAGCAGGTAAGCGGGCATGGTAGGCTCAAGGAGTGTTTCCGTGATATTGGAGAATTGCTCGAAGTCTGGCTTGGTACCGGGCCGTGCGCCGAGGTATTCGCCATTCTCCGTTTCCAGGAAGTAGCGCTGCAAACGGGGATCTGCATAGGCTTTCAGACTGTCCACAAAGGGAGCAGCGGCAACAAAGTCTACCCGTCCGCTCTCCACAAGGTCGTTCCACAGCGGGTTGGTATACGGCGGTGCAGAGAGGTAATGCAGCACGCAATCGTCTGCCGCCGATGTAAATACCCCTGCTGTAATGGCTGCTTCTGCTGCCGGGCGCGCCTTGTTGACATCGCTGTCTGCAATCAGCATGGCCATCTTCAGCTGAAAAGATGCAGCAAACTTCTTCCAACGGCCTACGTTGCCACGGTAAAACAGATCTGCAGAGCCAAAGCCTGCAGCCGAAGCGTCGAGGTTGGCTACATCTTCTGATATCCGGCGCAACAGGTCCGTGTAAATTGTATTGGCATCATCGTAGGCGGGAAACGGATTCTCTCCGTTCAATGCCTGTGAGTATGGCACATTACCAAATGTGGTGGTGAGATAGTAATAAGATACCACTTCCAGCACGTCGATGATGGCGATCTGGTTTTTACGCACTTTCTCATCGAGGTCAGCAGCGCGTACCATTTCCTTACAGCCTTTAAGGTTCTGCAGTACATAATGGTAATGATCGCGCCACCAGGCACCTGACAAGCTGTTTCCTTCCAGCTTATACTGGCTTTCTTCGTTGTATGTGGTTTGCTGCCAGTATTGGGTAATTACACGGAATACATTGACGAACACGTTGGGCGAAGCATGTGCGTCCATCAGTTCGCGGGTGGCATTTGTAAAGAGCGTGGCAGGAGGCACTATTGCCGGGTTCTTGATATCGTCATTAAGTCCGGTAAGGTCGCTGGTACATCCGGCGATGCTTCCTGTCAATAATATGAGGAGAAGTTTCTTTCGCATGATAATCAGAATTTGCATTTCAGGTTAAAGGTGAAGGTGCGGGTAGTGGGGTACGATCCGCTCTGATAGCCTTGCAGGTTACCGGAACCGAGTGTGTCTTCCGGATCGGCATGCGGCATGTTCTTGTGGATGATCCACAGGTTACGGCCGATGAGCGAAAAATCCAGTCCTTTAATGAACCCGAGCTTCGACAGCAGCGGCTTTGGCAGTGCATAGGTAAATACCACTTCCCTGAGTTTCACGTACGATGCATCATATACGAAGCCTTTATTGGGATTGAAATAGTCACCATAAATACCATACAGGTTTTCTACCCACATTGTATTCTCCTTCCCGTCTTCCGTTACACCGTCCAGCAGTATACCACCTCCTTCGGCCACCGGCTCACGTGAGTTCTTCCCACGGCTGTTAACCAATGCGGTTTCTTCGTACAGGCCCTGTGAAAGACCATAATACATATCCAGGCTGAACAGTTCGCCGCCTTTCTTCATGTCTATCAGGAAGCTGAGGAACAGGTTCTTATACCTGAACTGGTTGTTGATACCTGCTAACCAGTCGGGGTTAGGATTCGCGATGATGTTATTGACACTGGGAGTAACTATGTAATATCCGTCTTCATCTACTGTTTTGCGGCCGTTTGTATAAACGTAGTCAGATCCGCGGATGATGCCGAAAGGCTGTCCTACAGCAGCATTGATGCTCACATTACCCTGGAAGGCCGACAGCTGGATGTTCTCCGCTCCATCAGGCAGGGAAATCACTTTATTCTTGTTGGTGGACCAGTTGGTGGTAATATCCCAGGAGAAGTTGCTGGTGCGTACGGGGGTAGCGGTCAGTGAAACTTCCAGGCCTTTGTTTTCTACGAGGCCGGCGTTCATGTAGCGCGACAGGTACCCGGTTGCAGCAGAAGATGCAACGGGAATGATCTGGTCGATGGTCTTGGTTTTATAGGCTGTAATGTCCAAACCCAGACGGTTATCAAAGAAGCCGAGTTCCAGCCCGCCTTCAAGGCTCTCTGTACGTTCAGGTTTCAGGGCGCTGTTGTTCTTGATGGTACGGGTGGCGAACTGCTGAATGCTGCCCCAGATGGTTTCCTGCTGATAAGTGTCGTGTATGGCGGAAATAGGAGCATCAGCGCCTACCTGTGCAAAGTTGGCCTTTACCTTACCGATGCTCAGCCAGGTGGCAGCTGGCAGTAATTTACTGAAAGTGAACCCGGCAGAAACTGAAGGATAGTAATAGGAGTTAGCTCCTTTGGGTAATGTGGAAGACACGTCTCTCCTCAGGGTCATATCCAGCGAAAGCATATCGTTCCATGATAAGGTGGTACCAGCAAACACACCCTGTACTTCTCTCCTGCCAAGGTATTCCAGCGAAGGCTCCGGAGCATTGAGGGAGTTGTTCAGCGCATATAAACGGGGAACTACCAGACCGCCATTTGTTTGGGCGGATATATTCTCGATACGTTGCTTCCGCACGTTGGAACCCAGCAGTGCTTTCAGGTTCAGTTTAGGAGCAATGTTTTTATCTGCATTCAGCAACAGGTCGATGTTCGTTTCTTTAAACCAGCGGTTAGAGCGCAGGTATTTCGGTACACCGTAGCTACCAATGGCAACGCGTTCTTCCCTAAGCTCATCATAGTAATCCTGTGCAACACGTGCCATGGCATTCAGCCAGGGCGTTACCTTATAGTTTACGGAAATATTGCCGAAGAAGCGGTTACGGGTATCGTCCTGGTAGTTTTCGTAAATGGTCCAGTAAGGGTTATCCCAATACAGCGGACGCAGGTTGCGGAAGGTGCGGAAGTTCCAGGTCATGTTTTTACGGTCCCGGAAATAAGCATCCCGCTGGTCTTTGATATCTACGTTGGTTTGCCACCACTGGCGGAGGCTGGTCATGATATTCTTCCCTTCGTCGCCATCATAACCCGTGCCCCATCTGCCTTTACCTTTGATGTTGGTGTAGTTGGCGGCAGCGCTTACAGTCAGCTTGGGCGTGAGGTGGAGCGAAGCATTGAAGTTCAGGAGGTTCTTCACGATGCGGCTGTTCTCTACAATACCCTGCTCATCGTTCCGGGTAAGACCGAGTTTAAAGGCTCCTTTATCAGAAGCGCCGTCAGCAAATACGCTGAAGTTGGTAGCGCTTGCGGTACGGAAGAATTTATCGGCAGAATTATCGGGGGCCACCCAGGCACGTTTTTTCAGATAACCGGGTGTATTGGGAATAAGGGCATCCCAATGAAATACCATGAGGTTGGGATCAAAACGGTGACCGTAAGATGCATCGTCGCGGGTAGGAACGATGAGGTCGTCCTGTCCGTCTCCGTCGAGGTCATCGTAGAAGAAAAACCCGGAAGGGTCGTCGCGGTCGGGACCATACCCTGCTCCATACAGCCGCTGGTATTTAGGGAAAGTGCTTTTATCGAGGTAGCCGAGCGTACCACCGGCATTAACGGTGATACCAAGACCGCGGGTCGCTTTTTTAGTAGTGATGAGGATTACGCCGTTGGCGCCCTGTGAGCCATAAAGCGCACTGGCCGCAGCGCCTTTCAGTACCGTGATGGTTTCAATATCATCGGCATTGAAATCGGCTGCGGTGCTGCCATAATCGTAACCACCACCGCCGGAGCGCTGGGAGGAGTTACCGGTATTGAGGATATTGCGTGTGCCCGATGCGTTGGCATAAGGAACGCCGTCTACAACAAAGAGGGCCTGGTTATCGCCTGTAATAGAACGGATACCACGCAGGGTGATATTGGTAGAGCCGCCCATGGCGTTGCCCTGTTGTACGTTCAGCCCCGCGATCTTTCCGGAGAGGCCCTGTACGAAGTTGGGTGTACGGATACGGGCCACTTCATCACCTTTAATAGTTTGAACGGCATAGGGCATCTGGTTCCGGGTACGGTTGATACCCAATGCTGTAACAACAACTTCTGTGAGCTGGCTTTCTCCTTTCAGGAGACGGATGGAATAATTGTCAGTGATAGCGTCGGCGGCTATTTCTGCACGGTTAAAGCCTACCATGGAGAAAACAATCACTGCACCCGACGGGGCGCTGAGGGAGAAATTCCCTCTCACATCCGTAAATGTTCCGGAGGTAGTGCCCTTAATCTGCACGGAAACCCGCTCCAGCGGGTGCCCAGTTTCGTCCTGCACCACGCCTTTCCGCACCGCATCCTGCGCAAACAGGACGGGCATCAGGCCCATCAGGACTAACATGCATAGCATTCGTTTCATAAGCGTCTTTTAGGTTGATAAAATGAAGGTTTAGACACAGCAAGAAACGACTGCCCTCCCGTCCTGAAAACCCTTCGGGCTTCGAGGCGGCAATTTATAAAGCTCACATGCAGGAATTAAGCGCTGAATATTGAGCACTGCAACTGAACTGAAACGGGTAAAAAAGGAATATGTACAAATGCAGAAGAAGCTGACAGAAACCGCTGTGGCAGCAGATTTCAGTCAGCTTCAAATAGTCCTGTTTACAGGTATTGATACGTAGGCGCTGCACAATTACCATGCAGATTACGTAAGGGTTTACGTTTTTATGAAGCGGAGCGGGTAGTATCGAGCGGAATGGCACAGAGGGTGGCCGAGATGGGGCGGGCATCGAAACGGATCAGTTTCTCCAGCACCGCATGCAGCACTTTACCATCTACCGGCTTGCGGATATAACCGTCCATTCCAAGGTGGATGTAGGCTTCTTCCTGTTCTTTGAAGGCATCAGACGATACTGCCACTACAGGAATGTGGCGCAGCTGTTCATCGGCACGCAGGGCGAGGAAGGTTTCCCGGCCGCTGAGTACCGGCATATGAAGATCCATGAGGATCACATCCGGGAGGGTTTTGCGGGCCAGTTCCAGCCCGTCGGCCCCATCGCTGGCAAATGCTACTCGCGTAACACCGATGCGCGCCAGGAAGTGCTTCATGATGAGGTGGTCGAATTCATTATCATCCATCACTACCACCGTAGTATCGGCAGGCAGTAATGTAAGCGCCGCGGCAGGGAGTGGCAGTTCGTTCACTTCTTCACTCACCAGTAAGGGTAGCGTAATTACAAAGTTGGTGCCTTCGCCGGGAGTGCTGCTCACCTGAATGGTACCACCCATGGTTTCGGCTTTGCGTTTGGCGATGGCCAGGCCCAGGCCACTGCCGCCAAACTGGCGATAGATATCACTGTCGCCCTGCTCGAAAGGTTCAAATATGGCACCCAGCTGGTTAGCAGGGATGCCTTTGCCTTCGTCGCAGATCTGGAGGAACATCTTGTTCTGCTGATGGAAGCAGCGTACACGGATGTTTTTACCGGCGGGCGTAAATTTGATGGAATTGGAAAGGATGTTGTTGATGATCTGCCCCAGCATTACTTTATCGCAGAGGATCATGTCGGGGAAACGGCCGTCTACTTCCAGGTGGATGGTCACGGATTGTTTGCTGGCAACACTCTGGTAGATGCTGACAGTATGTTTGAGCCAGTCTCTGAGAGAGAAAGGCGCAGGTTTTGCTTCGTCGGCTTTTCCGGCTTCTATTTTAGACAATTCTAACACGTGATTTACGAGTTCGAGGATATTATGACCTGCCGCCTGCATGTTCCGGGCCATTTGCCTTGCTTGTGCATGGGCACCGGGTTCACGGGAAGAAAGGGTGTCGCTCAGCAATTCGGTCATCCCTACTATCAGGTTCAGCGGCGTTCTGATATCATGGCTCAGCTCGCTGATGAACTGTGTTTTAGCCGTATTGGCTTTCACGAGGGCAAGGGTACGTTCCCGTACCAGCAGTTCCAGTTCTTTGCTGTATTTTTCCAGTTCTTTCCGTTGCCGCTCCACTTCCCGGCGGCTTCTGGCTAGCGACATATTCCTGTTCCGCAATATCCGCAGCAGGTCCATGATATTGTCCTGGTAAAGATGGATGGCGAGGTAATTCAGGTATAGGACTACCGGCATTACCATCCAGCGGTAGATATTCTGTGTCGTTTCGCTTAAAGGAAGCGGAGTTACGAGATGAAAATAGTAAATAAACTCGAGAATAACCAAAGAAAGGATGGGCATGGAGGCGCAAATGATGCGGGGCAGCTTTTCCTGGGGCTTCCAGATCAGCAGTGCCACACTCATCAGGAACACTGCCAGCAGCTGTACTTCCGTTACCCTACCCAGTATACTGCCGTAATACAGGATCAGCGAAATGTATATAACATGGATGCTGATGCGCGCTTCCATATACCGCCGCTTTCCGTTCAGCCATACCACACCAAAAAATGCCGGGGCAAACACCAGCAAAGCGGGCAGCAAAATAAGAGATGAGCGCAGCAGCAGATAAAAAGCAATACCGTAAATGATTACCAGCAACCCGGTAATCGAACTCACGATGTTGACAACTTTAATCCTGCGGGCTTCTTCTTTGCCGGACGATTGTACCACACCTTGCCTGTAAATGCCCTGTATACGGATACGGAGCGGGGATAAAAAATGCATCATCACGAACAGATTTTTGAAAACAAACAAATCGGGATTTCATAGCACCGGCAAACTGGTTTTTCAATCACAAGCCGGCATACTCAGTGGTTCAAATAAAAAGGTGGAACAACTATCACGGGGTACCTATATCGGTTGATTAAATATAAGGAATCCTTTCCGTATTAAAATATACGTTACAACAGGGGTGTTGGATTGTTTTGGTATGTTTTTATTCTTTCCGCGATCCGCGGCGTGCAGGTTGTGCCTCATGCGGCAAAGGAGTTTGAGAGGAACGCTTTTTCTCCTGCATTACAGACTCACTGATCTCCCCCTTATCATACGTTTCACGAATCATATTGCCGTCTTCATCATACAGCCGCCATTCACCATGGCGTACGGAATGACCCTTTCGTGTCACTTCCATCAGCTGCTCCTCTCCTGTTGTAACGTTAATGGTTACAACGGTATCTTTTTGTCCTTCCAGGTCTATCGCCAGCATCCTGCCGGCGGCAGAAATTTTTCCATTGGGATAGTAATATTTGCACAAACCATCCAGTGCACCGTTTTTATACGTTTCTTCCGCTACCACATCACCATCTTCCGTCGTTTTCTTCCAGACGCCTTCCTTTCTACCGTTCACATAACTACCCTCAAGTATATACGCAGGATCTTCCCGCAATGCAGGTATCCTTTCCGCCCATACTCCTTGTTTACGCTGCTTCGCGTCAGTCCGGTTTTCCGCGCTTTGCGCGCCGGCAGAAAAATAAAGGCCGCAGCTCAGCAGCATCAAAATACCCGTGCGTTTCATACTAATGGTTTTTCGCTTCCACAAATTAGTATTATTTATCAATTATCTGGTCTTCCGGAAGTAAAAAGGCCGCTCCAATTAAGGAACGGCCTTCTACAGGAAACGCAGGTTACGCGTTTTATTAATATTATTTCCGAAGGGTGATGTCCGGAAGTCTCGTATCCTTCGCGCGTTCAACTTTTACGCCTGTTATCGTTGTGTCGGCGTACCCATTGCCTGCGTTCACAAAAACACTGTATGTACCGGGTTTCAAACCACGCACCTTCCAATCCCCGTTACGGCCCGGAAGGGCATACAGGGAGTCTGCCGTATTATACACGGTTATTACGGATTGTGCGTCGGCGGGCAGCACTTTTCCGGATACTGATCCGGTCTGGCGAACCGTCCACACATGGATGTAGGGTTTAAGGATGAACCGGCCGTTGCTTACACGGATAATAGAACGTTGTACATCGAAATCAAGCCACAGCTGCAGGTTGTCCGGAGTTACTTCGTCCCACTCGTTATGCCGTACCTTAACAATGATTTTTACCTGTCCGTTCACGGAACGCAGCGGATAAGTTACCCCATCTTTCACCAGCGAATTTTCTGATCCCAGGGTAATACGGATCTTGTGAATACGGCCCTTACGGATTACGCCTGTAGCCAGACTGGTATCCACCCCATTACGCAGCTGGAGCATGTCATATACTCCCGGACGAATGCCCAGTGAGTCCCACACATCACAATCGCGGTCGTGGTCTCTGTCACGCCAGTCTTCCCACCATCCGCAACGATCGCGATCATCCCAGTCATCATCGTCGTCATCATCATCGTTGTTCCTTGTACAGGTGTCGATCAGTACTTCCACTTTGCGGATATCGATCATGACTTTATCAAACAGTCCGGGGTCATCGGTCAGCATGAGGCTCACCTTCTGCCTGCCTTCCGGTATTTTTTCCGGGCCGGCAGATTCATTTTTACTGCATGCATAGATGACGATGGACAGGATGGCCAAAATGAGTGCGGGCCAACCCAGTTTTCGGAGGTAGTTTCTCATACAAAAGATTTGGTTTTAAAGGTGATGTGGTTTTTATGTTGTACCCGGTTAAAGCACTTTCAATAAAAAGATAATGGCGTAATGATGTTACTGTTCAACCAAAGATGATGGCGTTCTGATATGATATGGCGTAATAGTAAACGTGCAATTGGCTGTGCTTATTGTTCTGAGCTGCGACACACACGCAGCGGCCATTCTACCGGCATATTTTACACCGGTAAGTACAGCAAAATATCTGCCAGATTCCAACGGGGGAACCGGCTCAGTACATTGAAATGTTAATGAAATTACTGTTTGCCTTTACGCGGCCTGGGGGTATCCATTTTAAGAATTACCGCACCAAGGGGCGGGAGCCGCAGGTGAATATCGAAAGGCTTCCCGAAGCGGCCGGCCACCGGTTTGAGCGGTCCTGTATTTACCACCCCGCTGCCATACCATTCCGGCGCATCGGAATTAAGCACCTCCCGGAATGTATCGCCCCATGGAATGCCGATGGGATAATCTTCACGAGGGATGGGTGTCATATTGAGGGCTACCAGCACCACTTCCCCGGCTGTCCCTTTACGGGCATATACAACGATACTGTTTTCCTGGTCGGCCAGGTGTATCCATTCAAAGCCGGCTGAATCGAACTGTTGTTGATACAGCGCGGGTTCTCCGGTATATAAATGGTTGAGCGCCTTTACATATTCGCGGAGCTTCGCGTGCGTGGGATGCTGCAGCAAGTGCCAGCCCAGCTCCGATTCGAAGTTCCATTCCTTTGTATCACCAAACTCATTGCCCATAAACAGGAGCTTGGTACCCGGATGGGTAAACATATAACTGTAAAGCAACCGCAGGTTAGCGAACTGCTGCCAGTCATCGCCCGGCATTTTATAGATCATAGGACTTTTCCCATGCACCACTTCGTCGTGGCTCAGGGGCAGCATGAAGTTTTCGCTAAAGGCGTACATCATACTGAAAGTGATCTGGTTATGGTACCATTTGCGGTAAAGCGGGTCTTTCTTGAAATAATCCAGCGTATCATTCATCCACCCCATCATCCATTTCATCCCGAAACCAAGTCCGCCAAGGAATACAGGGCGGCTCACGCCATAGAAGGAGGTAGACTCTTCCGCAATGGTCTGTACATCCGGGAAACGTTCATAAATGCGGGTATTCATTTCCTTCAGGAAAGAAATAGCTTCCAGGTTCTCTGCTCCGCCATGAACGTTAGGCTCCCAGGTACCGGCTTTACGGGAATAATTGAGGTGGATCATTGAGGCAACGGCATCTACCCGTAGCCCGTCGATATGAAAACGGTCGAGCCAGAAGAGGGCGTTGCTCAGGAGGAAAGAGCGCACCTCGTTACGGCCGTAGTTAAAAACATAGCTGTTCCAGTCGGGATGAAACCCCTTCCGCATATCGGCATATTCGTAGCAATGGCTACCGTCGAAGCGGTACAGCCCATGATCATCATAGGGAAAGTGAGACGGCACCCAGTCGAGGATCACCCCGATGCCGGCATGATGGAAGGCATCTATCAGCGCCATAAAGTCCTGCGGGGAACCGTACCGGCTGGTGGGTGCATAGAAACCTGTCAGCTGATACCCCCACGACCCGTCGAACGGATGCTCGGCCACAGGCATGAACTCCACATGCGTAAAGCCCATTTCCTTCACGTATGGCACCATCATGGCAGCTATATCGCGATAGGTATAAAAACGCTCATGATCGTCCGGATCGGGACGGCGCCAGGAGCCGAGATGTACTTCGTACACGGAAACGGGGCTGGCCAGGGTCTGCTTCTCTCCTCTTTTCTTCATCCAGGCAGCATCTTTCCATTTGTATTCCAGGTTCGAGGTAACGGATGCCGTTTTAGGCCTTACCTCCCAGTGGTTGGCGAAAGGATCACCTTTACGCAGCTCTTCCCCGGAATTGGACCGGATGAAGTACTTATACAGCTGCTGTTCCTTCATTCCGGGGATAAATCCCTCCCAGATACCGGAATTGTCCCACCGGGGGAACAGGGTATGGCTGTAAGTGTTCCAGCCGTTAAAGTCACCTATCACTGATACAAATGCCGCATTGGGAGCCCAAACTGCGAAGTAAGTGCCTGATTTGCCTTCATATGTAAGCCCGTGGGAGCCGAATTTCTCATACAGCCGGTCGTGGGTACCAGCCTGGAATTGCTCTATATCCCTTGCGGAAAAGAGAGAAAAAGGCTCGACTGATTGCAGTTCTCTGAAGGGCTCATCGTCTCCCGTTCTTTTATTTGTGGAATGTTGGGTCGTCATATCTGGCAATGGGTGCTTTCGTACAAGGTAAAAAAATACCCGCAAACTGACGCTTGCGGGCATTAATATTTATTTCCTGTAAAAACTGTTATCCACGTTTGGGGCGGAAATTACCGCTACCGCTTTTGGAAAACTCGCGGCGCGGACGGAAAGAACCATCTTCGCTGCCGGTCCAGGTTTTCTTGGGACGGTCGCCGTAGCTGCGGAAACCACCTCTGTCACCACCAGGTTTGCGTTTATCGCCATCCTGGGAGGTTTCGATCCTTACGGAACGGCCATTGTATTCCACTGTTTTGAAACCTGCCTGTACCTGTGCGGTGGCATCGTTCTCCACTTCGAAGAAGGAATAAACGCCTTTCAGGTCGATACGGCCGATTTTGTTACCACGGATACCTGCGTTGTCGCAGATAAAGCGAAGCATATCGCCACGGGTGAAATTGTCTACAGAGCCCAGGTTGATGAACAGACGGGTAAACTTACCGGAGTTACGGCGTGACAGTGAATTTTCGTCAACAGAACCACGGGGACCTTCCTTCACGTTCAGATCCGGAGCGTTCTGGTAGTATTCGAGGAACTCGTTGAATTCGAGGGAGGCGAAGCGACGGATAAGGTCTTCCTTCGACAGGTCCGCGAATTCTTCGTAGATACGGGTCAGGTAAGGATCGATCTGCTCTTCGTTAACGGTTACGTTATGTACACGGTGTACGAGGGCAAACAGTTGTTTTTCGCAAACTGCAAATCCGTCGGGCACTTCTGCCTTCTCGAATTTCTTACCGATCACACGCTCGATCTGGCGGATCTTTCCGATATCACGGCCGCTGATAATAGCGATGGATATACCGGAACGGCCTGCGCGGGCGGTACGGCCTGAACGGTGGGTGTAGTTTTCCACGTCATCAGGCAGTTCGTAGTTGATAACGTGCGTTACGTTATCCACGTCGATACCACGTGCGGCAACGTCGGTAGCTACCAGCAGCTGAAGGTTCTTTTCGCGGAAGCGTTTCATTACCTTATCGCGCTGTTGCTGGGTAAGGTCACCGTGCAGTGCGTCAGCATCATAACCGTCTTTGATGAGCGATTCTGCAATTTCCTGCGATTCGATCTTGGTACGGGTAAAGATGATGCCGAAGATATCGGGGTTGAAGTCTACGATACGTTTCAGCGCCGCGTATTTCTCGCGGGGGCGAACCACGTAGTATTCGTGTTCGATGTTAACGTTGCCGGTGTTTTTACCACCTACAGTCAGTTCGAACGGATCTTCCATGAATTTCTGGGCGATACGGCGTACTTCCTGGGGCATAGTGGCGGAAAACAACCAGGTTGTTTTTTCCTCGGGGGTATTGGAGAGAATGCTGTTGATGTCTTCCTGGAAGCCCATGTTCAGCATTTCGTCGGCTTCGTCAAGGATCGCATAACGAACATTGTCGAAGTTGATGGCGCCACGCTCGATGATATCGAGGAGACGGCCGGGGGTTGCTACCACGATGTGGGCGCCGCGTTTAAGATCGCGGAGCTGCATACCGATGGAGGTACCGCCGTATACGGGAACGATATTGATATCGCCGAGGTATTTTGAAAAGTTCTTAAGATCGTTCGTGATCTGCATGCAGAGTTCACGGGTGGGGCACAGGATAAGGCTCTGTGGCTGACGGATCTTCATATCCAGCTGATGCAGCAGGGGAAGGCCGAAAGCGGCAGTCTTACCGGTACCGGTTTGTGCAAGGCCCACAAAATCGCGGTCGCCGCCAAGCAGTACCGGGATGGCTTTCTCCTGAATGGGAGTAGGGGTTACAAAGCCAAGGTCGGTAACAGCTTTAAGCAGGTTTTCCTGTAAGCCTAATGTTTCGAATGTAATCATGTAAATTTTTTCGTTGGCCCGGGGTTGTTTTAGAAACCGGACCGGGTGATCAATGATGCCGGCGCAAAAAGTTTAAACCAGCTCTCCTTCCAGGTCGTAGTCGAACGCCCTGGTAATTTTAACCTGTACGAAATCTCCGGGTTTCAACTTCTTGTCCGTGTTAATGATCACCTCATTATCCACCTCTACTGAATCGAACTCCGTGCGGCCCAGGTATCGGCCGGATTCTTTTTTATCGACAATTACTTTGTAGATCTTTCCTACCATTTCCTGGTTTTTCTCCAGGGAAATCTCCTGCTGTGTTTCCATGATATCCTGTGCGCGGCGTTCTTTCTCTTCAGCCGGGATATTATCTTCCAGCGCGTAGGCGGAAGTATTTTCCTCATGGCTGTAGGTGAACACGCCTACACGGTCGAAGCGAACTTCTTCCAGGAAGCGCTTCACATCTTCCACATCGTCCAGCGTTTCTCCCGGGAAGCCGGTGATCAGCGTGGTACGGAGGGCGATGCCGGGCACCTGCTCCCTGATGGCGGCAATGAGGTCCACGATCTCCTTACGGGTGATCTGGCGCTTCATGGCTTTCAGCATCGGGTCAGCAATGTGTTGCAGGGGGATGTCGAGGTAATTACAGATGTTATCACGCTCACGCATTACTGCCAGAATCTCCATGGGGAATTTGGTGGGGTATGCGTAATGCAGGCGGATCCACTCCAGCCCTTTCACATCAGCGAGGGCATTGAGCAATTCGGCCAGGCGGCGCTCTTTGTACAGGTCAAGACCATAATACGTGAGTTCCTGCGCGATAAGCATTATTTCCTTTACGCCGATCTTCACCAGTCTTTCCGCTTCCAGTACCACCTGTTCGATGGGTTTGGATACGTGCTGGCCCCGCATGAGCGGAATGGCGCAAAAGGAACAGGTACGGTTGCAACCTTCGGAAATCTTCAGGTAAGCATAATGGGAAGGAGTACTAAGGATACGCTCCCCTACCAGCTCAGCCTTGTAATCGGCATCAAATTTCTTCAGGATGGAAGACAATTCCATGGTACCAAACCAGGCATCTACGCCGGGTATTTCCTTCTCCAGATCTCCCCGGTAGCGCTCACTGAGGCAACCGGTTACGTATACCTTGTCGAGCTTACCGCTCTCCTTGAGGTCTACCTGGTCGAGGATGGTGTTGATGGATTCTTCCTTTGCTTTGTCAATAAATCCACAGGTGTTGACAATCACGATGTTATGATCGCGTTTGGCATTTTCGTGCACCACATTGATGTCGTTGGCTTTGAGCTGACCGCTCAATACCTCCGAATCCACCATGTTTTTGGAGCATCCAAGTGTGATAATATTAACCTTGTCTTTCTTTAAAGTTCTCGTCTTCAAATAGCAATTTTTATGTTTATCCCGGTTTCGTACCGGAATTTGCCACGAAGACACGCAGACACGCTCTGAGATTACAGCAGGCAAGCTGTTTGAAGTGACTATGAGCCTAAGTGGAGCTAAGAAGGTGCAAAGGTAATTAAATTATTTGAATAACAGCATATTTATCCCGCAAGTAATTTGCGCATGGCCTTTTCTGCCCGTTGATCCGCTACTTTCCGCTTGTAATGGTACCACCATTCGGGCGCCATTTTGATGAGCAGGTTATTCATGCTTCGCAGGCCTGCTAAGTGATACAGCCCGTTCAGCTTACCCGACAGCGACTGGTCGAGCGCGCGCAGGCTCATAGCAAAGCCGCCTTCCAGATATTCCATATGGTGCCAGTACCCGCCGGGCATAAACATGGTATCGCCATGCTCCAAAACGGTCGTATATGCCCTGGCGTATTTGAGGGCAGGATAGCGGTTTTCGTCGAGCCGGTCTGCCCAGCCTACGAAATTAGCCGCACTTTCTACCGTCATGGGCATGCGGTAAATCAGCTCTTTCTGGTTGTTTTCGAGGAGCAGTACCCGCTTTTTACCAATAAACTGGGTGTGGAAGATGTGGCTGAGATCGATGTCGTAATGCATATGCGCTACTGACCCTCCCCCGCCTACAAACAGCATAGGGTACTTTTTGAGAAAGCCCTTTACGAGGTAATCGGGCCAGCTGAAATCGTCCGTCAGCTGCGGGGCATGCTGAAAAATGTTGAAGAGGAAGATACGGAGCTGTACAGGGCCTTTGGCAACCATATCGAGGTATTCGCCGAAAGTGATGTATTCATCCGCCCCGTTAACGAGCGTTTTGGCCCCTGCCCTTTCATTGTTGTAGACGCCAACGGTCTTATCCCCAACGATGGATTTAAAGTAGTCCCAGGTCCATTGCTGAAATGCCGGCCACTGCCTCGACAGTCCCGTAATAATTATAGGTTTGCGTGGTTCATAATATTGTTTCCTAAAATCTTCCGGTGTGATAGCATCAACTCGATCTATGGATTGCAATTGCATAAAAACGAATTGGGTTGTGGGTGAAAACAAATGACTCTCCCCAAATTTAAGCATTTGCTGCATTCATAGCGCACAAGGGGTAATTGACGAAAATCTTGTTTCTTAGCAATAGAAGGGTGATATTTCGGGGAAAGTGGTATTACCGGAAGATGCATCACCCACAACACATTGAATGGCTGGCCGCCCTGCGCAGCGGTGAACGCAGGACTATTGAGGCCCTTTATACCGAATGCTTTCCCGCTGTGGAGCGAATGGTACTCCTTCGCGGCGGTACCCGGCAAGACGCGGAAGACGCATTCCAGGAGTCGATGGCGGCACTTTGCCAGCGCGCTTCCGACCCGGAATTCTGGCTTTCTGCACCACCCTCCCACTTCCTTATTGCAGCCGCACGGCGGCAATGGCTGAAACGCCTCCGGGAAAGGAAACGCCTGTCTTCCGAAGCAGTCCCCGAACACGCCGATTGCCAGGAGCCCCCACATCCCCCCCTTGCGCCCCTGTATGCGGTATTAAAGCGCCTTACACAACACTGTTTCCTGCTGCTGTCGAAGGCCTTTCTCCTTCCGAAAAAGCAGCAAAGCGCGGCAGCGGAGGAATTGGGCTATAAAAACCGCCATACTTTCGATAACCAGAAGTACAAGTGCCTGCAACAGGCACGGAAACTTGCCGGGAAAGGGTGAGATTTTGATCTTTCAGGTATCTCTCTGAAAAAGCTATGCAAAACAATTGCCCGGTACCCACTACTCCCCGCAAAGGCTGGAAAGCCGTCCTTTTTAAATTTGGCTATTGCCCGATGTGCGTTTCCGCAGGGCTGATCCATAGTTGTCTCGGATTCTTCCGGCGAAAGCGGAAGTAAGCCTGATTAGCCATCAGTTTGTTCAGGAACGTTGGATGTAACCGGAGCGCAAACAAGCGCCCTTGGTAAGCAAAAAAAGGCCGGAAGCAAAACTTCCGGCCTTTCCTATATCATTATGGTAATCAACTATTTAAACTAAACAGCGAATCTACAAATTCTTCTTTATCAAATACCTGCAGGTCTTCCATCTTTTCCCCGATACCGATGTATTTCACGGGGATCTTAAACTGGTTGGCAATGGCGAGTACCACACCGCCTTTAGCAGTACCATCGAGTTTAGTGATGGCGAGGGAGGTTACTTCTGTAGCGGCAGTGAACTGCTTAGCCTGTTCCAGCGCGTTCTGACCAGTGGAGCCGTCGAGTACCAGGAGTACTTCGTGCGGGGCATCGGGAATCACCTTGTTCATGACACGCTTGATTTTGGAGAGCTCGTCCATCAGGTGGAGCTTATTATGCAGGCGGCCGGCAGTGTCGATGATGATAACATCCGAGCCACGGGCAACACCGCTTTGCACGGTATCGAAGGCAACGGCAGCCGGGTCGGAGCCCATTTGCTGCTTAACGATGGGTACCCCCACGCGTTCGCTCCAGATGGTGAGCTGGTCTACCGCTGCGGCACGGAAGGTATCCGCGGCGCCGAGGAGCACAGATTTACCGGCTTTATTGAAGTTATACGCCAGCTTTCCGATGGTAGTGGTTTTGCCTACCCCGTTTACGCCAACAACCATGATAACGTAGGGCTTTTTATCGGCAGGGGTTGAGAAGTCCCTGAAACCGGAATCGGGGGCATCTACGAGGATAGCTGCGATCTCTTCTTGCAGTAAACGGTTCAACTCACTGGTTCCCATGTATTTGTCTTTCGACACACGGGCTTCGATACGTTCAATGATCCGCACGGTGGTATCCACACCTACGTCAGCGGAAACGAGGGCTTCTTCGAGGGTATCGAGGACTTCAGCGTCTACGGTAGATTTGCCGGCGATGGCGCGGCCGATTTTGGAGAAGAAGCTCTCTTTCGTCTTCTGCAGGCCCTGGTCGAGGCTTTCTTTCTTTTCCCGGGAGAAGAGCTTATTGAAAAATCCCATACTGGAGGTGGCTAGTGGTTAAAAAACTATGCGAAAATAAGGATATAAACACAAAAAGCCGTTCGTCATTTACGAACAGCTCCTGTGCAGTATGATTAGTAAAGCCGAATTACTTTTTGTTAAAGAACTCAGTTACAGTATCCTTGTGGATGATCTGCTCCTTGAAGGTATAAGCGCCGGATTTAGGAGAACGCTCAGCTTTGATCACTTTAGTCCATACTTTAGATTCAGCTGCAGCCTTCGCGTCTTTTACTTTCGCGTTCTTTGATGCTTGTTTTGCCATTTTGTATAAATGTTAATCGTTAATTAGAAAGGTTGTCAATCGTCAAGCGCTAATCGAATAGACGTATACGATTAACAGCCAGGCAATTAATTTCGACCTTATTTAATTTCTTTGTGCACAGTTACCTTCCGGAGAATGGGATTGTACTTTTTCAGCTCCAGACGCTCCGGAGTGTTCTTCTTGTTCTTGTTGGAGATGTAACGGGAAGTCCCGGGCTGACCAGAGTTTTTATGCTCTGTGCACTCGAGGATTACCTGTACTCTGTTACCTTTCTTTGCCATTTTATGCTGGTTAAGTTGATACCGAGTTGATACCGAATGAATTAAACGTCTTTCCTACCTGCTGCGCGCATTTCTTTCACTACAGTGTAGAGACCACGCTTGTTGATGGTTCTGAGACCGTCCGCAGATACTTTCATAGTAATCCAACGGTCTTCTTCCGCCAAAAAGAAACGCTTGGTTTGCAGATTGGGCAGAAACCTTCTCTTTGTCTTAATGTTCGAGAAAGATACGTGATGACCTGTAATAGGTTTTTTCCCAGTCACCTGACATACTCTAGCCATGTTCTAAAAATTTTGGACTGCAAAAGTCGCATTTATTTTGGTAAATATCAAATTATGGAAAGTGTTTTTATTAACACTCCAAAACGACTGTCCATTATTATGGACGGTCATCAGCATTAAAACAACACTCCCAGGCTCTTGATAACCGCGCCCAGCCTCACTGCATCTGCCACCCGCTGCTGGGAAGTACCGTGCTTCAAAAGTGCCTCTTCATGAGAAGTTACACACATCTGACAGCCGTTCAATGCACTCACAACAAGGCTAACCAGCTCAAAAAACTCCTTCCCGATCACCGGATTGGCCATAATGCTCATCCGGATCCCGGCCGGCGCAGTGGTATAAAACTCCTTTTCCACGAAGTGGCGGAAACGGTAATACACGTTATTCGCGTTCATCAGCGAGGTACAGCTGATCACCTCGGCAATCTCCTTATCGGTAGCCCCTGCTGCCAGCGCCAGTTGTTCAAAACCACCCTGCAGGGCAGCCAGCTTCTCGTTCACTGCCACGGAAAGGCCGATCAGGTAAGCCTCTTTCTTTTCCATAGACGCCGCGTCGAGCGCATTGGAAACGTTGATTTTCAGATCTTTCAGATAGCGGGCATCCACAGCAGCCAATGCGGCCAGTTTGGAAGGTACTGCTGACGCGCCCAGGCCAACGGCCTGCAGAATCTGCTGCGCGGTATCGCTTGTATTGGTTGCAAACATCGGTTGTACGGTTTGAGTGGGTTAAAAAAATGGCCGGACAAGCCACTTAGCCGTCCGGCCACGAAATAACGTTACGAGATTAAGCATTGATCGTAGCCTCGCCTTTCTGCCAGTTGCAGGGGCACAGCTCGTCGGTCTGCAGCGCATCCATCACACGGATCACTTCTTTCACGTTACGGCCAACAGAGAGGTCGTATACGGAAGTCCAGCGAACGATACCCTGTGGGTCAACCACGAAAGTAGCGCGGTAAGCGATCTTTTCGTTGGCTTCGAGGATACCCAGCTCGTCTGCCAGGCTCTTGGAAGTATCTGCCAGCATGGGGAATTTCAGGCCACGGAGGTCGTCGTGGTTGTTTCTCCATGCCAGGTGAACAAACTCAGAATCGGTAGATGCGCCGATCAGGATAGCATCGCGGTCAGCGAAATCCTGGTAGTGATTGTTGAATTCGGCGATTTCGGTAGGACAAACAAAAGTAAAATCCTTAGGCCACCAGAACATTACCATCCATTTTCCGGAAGCTTTGATCTCTTCGGAAGAGATTTCATAGAACTCCTTGCCTTTCTCGATGGAAACTACTGCCTTTTTTGTGAACTCAGGGAATTGGGCCCCTACTGATAAAACTGCATTTTTCATGATTCTATATCTGTTTATTGATTTTTACTGCTATGCTGTTGCATTGTTGCCGCCGCAAAGTTCCATTTCAAAAAGGGATAAATCAAATAGATTTATTTCTCCACGATATTGTTTATATCTATATTATTTTGAATTCCCATAGATGAACGTAGTGTTAAATCCAAGCCGGGCGCGGACTTCCATAAAAAGGGGCATTTTCCCTACGCAAAACGGATTTTTTCACTGCGGCAGCATTTAACCTTTTGGCACGTATTTTAGTTATACATAGACAGACAAAAACGAAAGGATATGAAAATCAGAAATGTACTGCTGGTGATTTTTACGGTTGGCCTTGCTTTGATTCCGTTTATCAGAAACGTCATCAACAAACAGGATGAATTTGATGCTACACAGGATTTGTTCATCTAGTTTCGGCGCGTCATGATACTATCTGGCCGGATTACCCCATCTTCAGGACCAGAGATGACGGCAGCGGGTTCCATTGTACCGTAATTTACTCCGCCCTGTAACCCTCCAGGGCTTAAGGGAATGTTTTGCTTCACCCACACAGCGCTCCCTTTAATATTTTTCGCGCCTTATCCTACCCCTATTTACCGGTTGCCCTCTCCTCTTCCAGCAATCCGGACTTTTGTGCTATATTCATCTCCGCAATCCCTTTTACCTAAACAATTTATCATGCGATTCATTCTGCTCGCCGCCTTTCTCGCGGCTACATGCACCGCCTCAGCCCAGGAAATAACCCCTGCCGGCGGTAAACAGGAAGCCCTCAAAAGCATCGATACCTTTAACCTCGTACTCACCTACGACAAATGCCGTGTTGGTGAAGCCGGAAAAGAGGAAAACTATCTCAAAAGGAGAAGAACCGAACTCAATGCCAAAGAAGCCGGCAGAGGCGACGAATGGGTCGATTCCTGGAATAATGACAAGGAGAAACACTACAAACGCAAGTTCATTGCCCTTTTCAATAAATACGCCGAAAACAAGGTAGTGGGCGACTTTCCCAACGCACAATACGTTATGACTGTTTCCACCACATTTATTGAGCCGGGCTATTACGCCGTTGTAAAAATGGGGAAAGCCAATATTGAAGCAGATATCATCATCACCGACAGCCAGAACCCCAAAAAGCCGGTAGCGAAGTTCAGGGTAACCGAAGCAGTAGGGCGTGCCGAGGCTACGGGCCTGCGCATCGCGGAAGCTTATGCGGATGCCGGCAAAGCCTTCGGCATCTATATCAAAAAGAAACTGAAATAGCCGTTTACCGCACATACGAAAGCCGCTCCCGCCGGGCGGCTTTTTCATTATATTTGTCCGGCTTACCGCCATACCGTAATCATGCGCCTCATCCTTCTACCGACACTCTGCTTCCTTTTCACCATCAGCTCCGCCTCCGGGCAGGATACCACTACCGTCCGTACCTGGATCTCTGCCGCAACCGCCAAAGCCGGTACCGAACCGGACTCAGCCGATTATTACTTTAAAAAGGCAGGCGCACTGGCTCAGCAACTGAACTTTACCGACGGCTTACTGGACTACACCCGCCGCTACACTCTTTTCCTCTACAACAACCTCCGTTTTGAGGATGCCCTGCAGGTAGCCGCCCTCCAGCTGGAAAAATCGCTGGAGATAAAGAACTACTCCAAAGCATCAGGCGCCTATAACAACATGGCGCTCCAGTACCAGGCTATGGGTCAGCTCCAGAAAGCGGCCGACCACCTCATCAAGGCACTGGAACTGGCGCAGGAGCTCAACGACCAGGTGAACCTGCAGAAGTACTACACCAACCTCGCCTCCATCCTGCTCGACCTGGGGAACTACCCTAAAAGCCTCATATACGCCCGTAAAGGACACGAAACCGCCCTTGCACTGAAAGATACCATCACCATCGGCCGGAGCCTCGTAAACCTGCTCGCCAGCGAAACCACCAATAAAATGTACCCGGATGCCATCCGGCATGCCAACGACGTTCTCTCAATAGGCCTGCATCGGAAAGACACCATCCTCCAGCTTTGCGCTTATATCAACCTCGGCAGCATCTATAACCGCCTTGGCAAACATGATTCGGCCCTTGTCTGGAACAACCAGGCCGTAAAACGCCTCTCTCCTACCGTACCGCCCGATTACAGGATATACGTTGATCACCTCTACGCAGAAACCTACACGCACCTGAAGCAACCGGCTAAAGCCGCCCCCCACTTCGACAAGGTGATTCATGATGCAGAGAACATCTTTCCCCGCAGTGAACTGCGCGACCTGTACAAACTGGGAACAGAACTGAAAGAAATGCAGGGCCAGCCTGCATTAGCGCTCGAATACTGGAAGAAGTATACCGTACTCAACGACAGTATGAACAATACGGCCACCCAGGCCGCCATCAACGAGCTGGAGATCCAGTACGCCACGGCCCGAAACAAACAGGCCCTGGCGGAGCAACAGCTTAAACTGCAGCAAAAAGACTTCTGGATCTGGCTCTCCTGGGGCATCGTAGCCATACTGGTAGGCGCAGGCGCCGTGGTATGGATCCTCTTCCGCCAGCGCCAGAAAGCCGCCAACGAACGCAAACGCACCCAGCTCCTGCTGGCTCAGCTGGAGGGCGAAGAGAAGGAACGTGCCCGTACCGCACAGGAGCTGCACGACGGCGTAGGGAGTATCCTCTCCGCCGCTAAGATCCACATGCATGCCGTACGTGGCACTGATGCGGATGCCTCACAAAGGGTAGTTTCCCTGATCGAAGATGCCGCCCGGGAAGTGCGGAACATCTCCCACAGCCTCGATCCGGAGATCCTCCTACAGGAAGGACTCGAATACGCCGTACGCGCCTTTCTCGCTAAAATCAGCCACCCGGGCCTATCCATTAACCTTTATACCGTAGGCGAACTGCCCCAGCTGGAAAGCGGACAGGAACTCCTGATTTACCGCATTATCCAGGAAGCCATGAACAACGTTATCCGCCACGCCGGTGCCTCAGAAGCCATCGTGCAGCTGGGATACGACAATGGCATCCTCACCCTCACGGTGGAAGACAATGGCAAAGGCTTCGACACCGCCATTACACCCGGCAAAGGGATCGGACTGGGCAATATGGAAACCCGCATCAACCTCCTGAAAGGCCATTACGAGATCAGCAGCCGCCCGGGTGAGGGCACGAGCATCTACGCTGAATTCGCCAACCTCCACGCATAAAAAACCCGTCCTCCGCCGCGGTAAAGCAGGGAGAACGGGATCATCATCAAAGGGACCTGTTGTTACAGGGATAAATACCTGTGCATGGCCACATCATTCAGGAAATAGTGCTGCACGGTTGCTTTGGGGTCATGGATTCCGTTTAACGATGGGGATTTGGGGCATGGATGATAAAGGTTGTATTTGGGGAACGAACCGGATGCGGCCGGGTGCCGGCTAATTGCTTTATTTCGTTGTGTATTCAAGGATTGCGCAATTATTGCAGAAGGATTCGAAGGTGGGATAGAAATCAAAAGTGACATCTGCACCATAGGCATCCTGCGTACGCCATTTTCTGAGTTTCAGCGCTTTGCCCTGATATTTGGCAGTCACTTTATACCTGCCGATAGGCACATCTCTCAGATCATTACCATTTTCAGATTGCCGGGTCAGTACCTGTCCTGCGGAACCATCGATCAACGGACCGGAAGGTGTGAACGTCCATACGATGTCGCGATCGTCCACCACTTCGAAATCGCCAATGGCATGGTTAAATTCCACCACACCGCCATAGCTGCCCGATAAAGGCTCTGTTTTTTCGCCGGACAGTTTCCAGATGAAGTTGCGCACGGCACCTTCTCCCCCGAAACCATCGGAGTTATCGGGATGGAGGTCCATTTTGAACTTCCTGCCGTTATAATCGACCGTAATTTCTCCAAATGCATACCAGGACCCAACGGGGATCTTCACGCTGTAGGTGCCGTCGTCTTTAGAACTGGTAGTTACATTAGAGTTCCAGAAAATGCTGTGGTCGATAATGATCTTTGCGCCTTTGATGGGCGTTCCGGCAGCATTCGTGACTTTACCGGTTACATAACCTTTCTGGGGTCCACCGTTATTATTTCCGTCGCCATCCTTTTTGCAGGCGGTGGTGATGGCGAGGGCAATGAAGAGAGAGGTAACAATGAGCTGTTTCATATGTGATGTTTCAGGATACAAAAGTATACCCGGAAGGAATGCCGGAAAACGGGTGTAGTACGGGATTATCGGGGCTAAGTAGTAGTACTGGGGGATGTTAGGACAGGAAGCTGTTAAATTTGCATAAATTTACTGTCACATACTTTTTAACTGAGCACTATGCATATCAGGATCGGCATCGCAGATGACCATTTGCTAATTATCAACGGACTGGAAACGATGCTTCAGTCGTCGCCCCACCATCAGCTCATCTTCAAGGCCCTCACCGGCGCCTCGCTCATGGAAGAGCTCGAGAAGGAAGCCCCCGACGTGCTCCTGCTCGACATTCAGCTGCCCGACGCCAATGGTGTAGACCTCTGCAAGCAGGTATCAGATAATTACCCCGATGTGAAAGTGATCGCCCTCACCAACCACGAGGAAACGATGTATGTGAAGAAAATGATGCGTAACGGCGCACTGGGCTACCTTCTGAAGAGCACAGACCCGGATAGCCTCCTCGAAGCCATCAACAAAGCCTTCGATGGTGAGGAATACCTCGATAAACGCCTCGAAAAAGCCATGCTCTCCGAGATGATTATGGGTAAGCGGCAACCCAGCCGGGAGGTACAACTCACCAAACGTGAGACGGAAGTACTCACCCTCATTGCGGGAGAACATACTAATCAGCAGATCGCGGATAAACTATTTATTAGTCTGCGTACGGTGGAATGCCACCGTTTGAATATTACACAGAAGCTGAACATCAAGCATCCCGCGGGATTGGTGAAGGAGGCTTATTTGAGGGGGCTGGTGAAGTAGGGAAAGAGATTCAAGAGATTTGGCAAAGTACTATCCGGTGACGAAATCGTTCACGAAGGTGAAGCTGTCTTTTTAAACGCTCTTATCAGATACCTTAAGTTAAAAACTAAATATATCAGCAACAGTAATAATCCCACAGGCTGGAAGACAGGAAAGGTAATTGGGCCAAACCAATATTGTCTTGTCATGATAGTGGTCGTAAATGCTGCAAGATTGATTGTGGTCAGCAATAAGATAATGCCGGTAATTAGCACACCTATCCTTAAACTAAGGAAATAAACAATAATATTGATTACCACTAATCCTCCGCCAATTAAATGCCTTATTCTAGCAACATGTGTTACTGATAAAATTTCGTGCCATGCAATAATTGTAAATACTAACAAAATCGCAAAAGGCAAAATTCTCAATACTTTATTTAATCTCATTTTGACATTTTTACACTAAACTATCCCCTATTCTAAACCATAAGGTAGAAGTTGCTGTTGTTTTACCTGATTTAGCTTCTCCACCGAAGTTAAACTGAAAACCGTTCTGCCTTACAACAGGATTACCAGTGGTAGAACTTTGGAGAAGCTATTTCCCCCGTAGCTTTGCGTTCGCCATTGCCGCTTGCAGATCCTTTTACTTCACCACCCGACCCTGGGGAGTCCTTCATTACTTACTTTCGCTAAATTTGCCCTGCATCGAGCAACACAACAAAACAGCCAATTAAAGGCTGGAATGGGACAATGTTCTACCGGTTTTTTCAGGAAATATAACATAGGTAAAATTGGGAAAACGCTAAGGTATGCTAAATACTAAAATTTTCAAGGGAGGTACAAAGCCGGACCAGGTGTCATATGGTAATGAAAGGCTGGAATCTCCCACAACAATCAGCTTGCTGTCGAATCGTATATATCTGTTTATAGAATGTACTAATTCTGGAACTCCATAATAATTACACAGAAGTATCATGCAGACGAAGGGCAGATGAAGGGCAGATGAAGGGCAGACTAGCCGCCCTAAACCCGCTTATTCCACTATGTCAAGACAGGGACTCTAATGGCCCAAAACGTCCCTAAAATGCCCTATTGACCCAAAACTACCCTAATCGGAACTTCTCCCCCCTCAAGTGTAAAAAACGTAAAAAACCAATGGATATTTGGTGAGAATTCTG
Source organism: Chitinophaga deserti (assembly GCF_003149455.1). Classification (GTDB taxonomy): domain Bacteria; phylum Bacteroidota; class Bacteroidia; order Chitinophagales; family Chitinophagaceae; genus Chitinophaga; species Chitinophaga deserti. The sequence goes on along the minus strand of NZ_QFFK01000007.1, from coordinate 90,618 downwards.
TACCTTATTATACCTGAATTAACAATGCAGAAAGGCCACCAAGGCCCGATACGCCTATTTTTCATTAAAAACAAAATAACGTTATGGCAAGCACGCAAAGCGGCCTCTTGCAGATGCTGGGGCCTACGCAAAACATGAGTATTTACCGGAAGAGAAACGGTGAATATGGACTAAGAAGAAAAGGTGGTCCAACGGCGAAACGGTTCGCCAAAGACCCGAATTATGCACAGGCAAGGATCAACACCAGCGAATTTGGTCAGGCGGCCAAAGGCAGCGCCCTGATCCGTCGGGCCTTCCGTGCCATGATGCCAAAGGTCGCCAACGATGAACTGCATAGCAGGCTTACAAAGGTCTGTAAAGACATCATTAATTCGGATACCAGTCATCAGAGGGGCAGCCGCATGCTCATGAATGGAAACCTCTCCCTGCTGAGGGGATTCAACTTCAGCCCCGCAGGCAAGTTCGGACTGATCGTCAGTATCCCGCTTCATCATACAGTGGACCGTACCGCCGGTACCGTTCGTATCGGCATGCCTGCCTTTGCCCCGGCTGATGCTATCCGGTTCCCGAAGCATGCCACGCATGCCCGGCTAAAGATGGGTGTGGCGGTGCTTAATTTTGAGAAAGATATGTTTACGTTCGTATCGGCCTGCTCCTCTCCTATCCCCAAGGGAAGGAAACCCATCAACCCGGAAGATCTTACTGTGCAGATACCCGCCGGAACAAGCGATCCCCTGTTCATTGCGATGGCGGTTGAGTTTCTGATGTTGGAGAAAGGGGCTTTTTGCCCTGTACCAGACAGCCAGTTTAAGCTCATGCAGCTAACGGGTGTAGACTTAAGCGCAACCGCCGCAGAACAACAAATCCACCCACAGGAGGAAGCTTTACTTGTTGCAAAAGCGGAAACTGGCGCTCCACTAAGCCTGTGCTCTCCAAAGCTGCAAAACGCTAATCTTTCGGAAAATTGCCCCGTGAATGACATGCAGCAGCTTGAGGAAACCAGTGAAGGCAAGATTCCCGATCAGCTCCCGTATCATAACGCCAGCCGTGCCCATAGCGGGGAAACCAGGACCGAAGCCTTAGAACGGCATCCCGATAAGTGGCCGGTCCGCATGAGGACTTCGCTACCGGAAACATCGAAAATCCGTCGACGGCTATTCAAGACTGCCGGGGCCGGGGGCCGGAGGGTCCCAACATCCGGATTCGCCGTACAACATAATGGCGATTTAATCGAACTGGCGCAATGTGTTGTTGGCCGTGGTAGTGGCCGTCTTACGGTGGGCAGGCGCAGCAGGCATGCCTTTCGTTCCGGAACGCAGGGCGTTACCGGTTCGCTAATGAAGCCGGGTTAGTATGCTTTTATGGGAATGTTCTCAGGGGCAATGTCTGCTTCTGCGGACCCGATATCGGGATGGGTAGCCGGGGCTATGATCTTTTCGATGAAAGCCGAGATTGGCGGGATTGATATTGTAGCCAGCATATTGCCGAAAAAAACGTGCAGCCATATTCCAAGCACGCTTACCGCTTTTGAGACCCAATTTCTGAGCAGCTACGCTACTTTGGTGAGCTGTGTTATGCGGCGGTTGGATGTGATATTGGGAGCTTTAACAGGTAGACTAAAAGGTTAAAGTCGGAGCTCGTACGAACTCCGACTTTATATGCTTCCATAGTTTAAGTTATAGTGTCTCTTTTGCGCTCTTATACAATCATCACGCCATCTTGGTTGGCAATAGCCTGTTGATATTACTTATTGCTGACAGCCCTGTTGAATCCTGGCCAAACCTTTGAATATTTAACTTCAACAGAATCCCCTACCTTATATTTTGGATCATGAGAATTGTTCTTATACCTTTTTCCATTTACTATTACTACATATGAATAAGAAAACTCTTGACTTACAGGGCTATTCCCGCTAAAATTTTTCTCATCTATAATCACCCCTCTGGTGTAAAGAACATCTCCTTTTAAAAAATACTTAGCGATCTGATGCTTGCCTATATTAAATAAAAGTGAACCCAAAATGAATAGAAATAGCAAAAATGATACGATATGCTTAAGCTTGATCCCTCCCTTCTTTTTTTGCACGTTTTTCTTCATTTCAACATATTTTTCAATTAATTTTCTAAGTACCGAGTTTACTTTTCTTTTTAGTTTCGTCTTTCGGCGCGGATTACCATACACCTTGAAAGTGCTTTCCATCAATTTCTCCGTCGCTTGTCAGGAATTCTGCGCACTTTGTAAAACAGACTGATTGACAGTTTTTGTTACTTTCCCTCCAATTACCGCTAGACATAATAAAGAGGATGGGGACTCCGGCTTGTTGTGCAACCGGAAAAGCCGGAAAGCCATTTTGAAAACGGTTTACTCATTCTGTTGCTTCAAAACCACCATGATTTAATCTAGCAGTATGACCAGCTCCATGATTGAATAAGCACGCAGTTGTTTCTTCGAAAGAAGCGTTAAGTTCACTCGCGGCACACCTTGCTGCATCGGAACTAATCGCAATAACTTCTCCACCTGGACTATTCTCACTTTTTTCAGGATTTACAGTTCCTTTTTCCGAACCGAAACCTCTTTACCACAATTCCTTTGCGCCAAATTTCAACCCTTAACTACTCACATAATCTTTAACATCTGCTGTCTTTCCAATAACTGCAAATGCATCCGTTTTATCCATTATTGTCCGGTCAAAATTCTTGGAGTTCGCAATCTCTACTCTTGTTTTTAATCCCATTTCTTTAAAATAGCAACAATGAAAATATACTTTAAATATCATTTTAACCCGTTTACCCACAAGTCAATGTCCTCATCGAAAACTCGTGCGGCTTGTTCTGAAACGAGTTGTTTAAGGGTGAAATATTCATTGCGGTTTATGTCGTAAAGCGTAATAACAAACTCACTAATAAGTGTCTGAATCTCTACTAATTGACTATTACAAATCTCATTCAGTAACAAAACCGTTCTATCAATGAACCCCTTGTTGTATTGTATAAAATTGTTTGCAACAATCACTGAAAATTCAGCAAACAGCAACGTTGGTGAATCTGGGAATTTAACTTCTGACTTGATTTCCGGGAATCGTTCCATTAAAAAATTGCTTGCATTTTCGTAAGTAATCATAATGGGTAAAGAGTTACTTGTTATCTAATTGCATTGGATATCGGGGAACACAGTTAGAATCTTTCTCATTCGGTTATCAATTAATAAGGCGCTTTACACCTGGATTATCTTTTAGCTTTAGATTGAAAAAACGGCAACCACCATGAAGAGGTATAGGTAACTGAAAAGATTAGAATCGAAATCATAAAAGCTCCTTTCGATAATTGTAATGGAAAGAAGTCTGCAGTTGCCAAATTCCTCAACATAAACCTGTATTACATCTGATGTTGTTGCTCCGGTTTCAACGTACGCAACTTTGACCTCCGTGCCATTAATATTGATGATGGAAAGTAAAGACTCTTCTCTTTCAAAAAGGGGGATTCCTACCAAGGCTATCATCCAAAAGGCCAGCATTGCTACTCCTGAAATTAAAGCAAGAAGAATGGTAACATCTGACTTCATCTATTAGAATTATTGAATCAATATAACCAGATAGATAATTTCATTAAACAAACATCAGAATCCCTAATGCAATAGAAAACAACAGGGTACTTACAATAAAGCTTAACCTGCTACTATTTTCCTCTTTTGGAACAAACTCATCCGGCTCTTCCTTCAGATACAAAATGTAAACCTTATCACCAGTTTCATACTTTTCAAATACTACTGGAAACGGGCAGGATGCTTTCATATGCTTTCCTTCTTCAGTTATAAATTCAAAAACGGGAATTCGCCAAAAGTGACCCATATTGAACCTTCCTCTATAGCCACAAAAAGTCCCTTCAACTTTAATCCCAAATCGCTTTAACCGCCTCCATGTCATAAAACCATATACCTGAAACAAGGTTAGCATCAAAATAATAACGCCACCAAATACATGACTAAATCTGATTGACGCAAAAAAATCGAGGTTTTTAAAGAAGAATTCAATCATGACTCATGGTATTACTAACAGACCCTGCATCAATCTGCCACTCTTCCTCCTTCGTCATCAAATCTGTTTTGTCTAATACTTTATTCAGGTACATTGCAATGAACAGCGGCACCAGATTGATTCCCAAAAAGTAAACCGGCTCTTCAGGGTTGTAAACAAGCGTTGTGTTTGCTTTTAAAAGCTCAATACGAGCACCAAAAGTTATGCTACCCTCATTCTGCATATATAGAATGAATTCCGTTCCAGCTGAGTAAATATAAGTCAGCCCAAACAATGAAAAACCCGGTATCTGCATTACACAATTCCAATAATTGAACTTAAGGAACTGTCTTGTTCTATTAGTATCCTTCTTAAACAACAACATAAAACAGGTATAGCAACTAACTGCTGCAATACTTACCATCACTATAAACAAAGCAATCAGCAAAACATCCTGTGCCTCATGTACTCCCAGGAAAAAAATGCACCACACGAAAATGTTTCCAATAGAAGACAACAACAAAAAACCTAATACAAACTTTAGCATATCTATATTCCGCTTTACAGTTTACTTTTCATACCTCGCCCCATCATACAACGCGACCCACAGGTCACAATGCAAAATACCCATCCAGAGCGTCAGCTCTGCGGGAAAGATAAAAGTCTTGGTAATTTTTGTGCGCTCAACCTGATTATCCATTCCGAAGTCCAGATAAACGAACTCGGGATTCTCATGTGGCAGATGATCCGCAAAAGCCTGTCCATGTTTACGGAAGAAATCAAGTGCATCCTGAATTTGCTGATTATGGTCTTCAAAATCAGCCTCACTCACGTAATACATGGCTATATTATAAGGGAACTTTTCACCCTCTGGCCGAAGCGTCCGCCTCGGCTCTCCTGTAAAACTTATACTATCCGGCTGGATGGAGGTGTCTTGTGCAAATCGTTGGATATCCAGATCCTTTCCACAGATATAGAGATTGCAGGGCATAAGGGAAATATAATTAAAATGAAATTCACCGTATAGGAAGCTCAATTATCTTCATCTAATGTAATGCGAATCAGGCAGATAACAAAACATAACGACTGCTCAATTAAAAAAGCCGGGAAGCCCCCGGCCTATAATACACTTTTCAGAACCAGTAATGTTTAAAACGGATAATCGCATTTCCAGGGATATGTAAAAGAAGGTAAATCTATATTCAGGGAAGATAAAAGCTCAGTTAATTCTTCAATTGTATCTGCATTATACCTTTTTTTATGCAACATGTCTTCATCCGCAAAATACTCGTCAATAAGCCCTTTATCCAATTCGAAGTCTAAAATTGAATATAAATGCTGTGGTGGGTTGTCCTGAAGTGGATATGTTTTAGTCTTAAACACAGCTATCCATCGCCGAAGGCTATCTGAGCCTGCCTTTAGTTCCGCTACAATGTGGCCTCCGTTGTTTAACCTGTTTAGTATTTCCAGCTTAAGAGAATTACCCATAAAACTATTTAAAATAAACGCTAATTACTTCTTTACAGCGCACAGGTCGCAACTACCATCGCTCATTTACAATTTTCCCAAAAGGAACAGTTTCAATATTCTCATTCTGGAGGTAATGCTCAATCTTCCATACAATTCTAATGTCATTTCTTTTCATCCCTGGTATCAGTACATCATCAATAAACGAAGCAACTTTTATGCGTAAAAGTTCTACCTCACTTGCATCCGGGTCATTTAGCTTTATGAGCCTTTTGAATGTAGCCAGTAAAAAAATCAATGTTTCAAACTCCTGAACTGATATAAAGTGCTTCCGTCTTAATAACCTTAAGATATACCTTTGCCTGATAAACACATTAGGATATATCTTATGATCCACAGGGGCAATCCCCAATTTCTCGCTCTGGTGTAAAAAGAACTCAATTACTTTGTTTTCTTCTGTCCTGGTTTCGTAGTAGCGCTGAAGCTCGCTCCAGCTCGTCCACCGGCATCGGTCAATTGATAAATCCATTTGACGCAGGCAGGCACAAATTCCTATCAGCTTTTTATATTCGATTAATATTCTCGCATTATGGACCATCAATATTTCCATTCATTAAAAATCGGTTCTTTTGTTGAAATATCAATAGTTTAGCCGGCTTAAAAGAACAACGAATGGGAAAGATGGTGTTAAAAGGTGTAGGAGCCGCCTTTTCTGCCCTTGGAAGTATTGCGGTGGTAGGCGGATTGCTTATCCTGATTTTTATAGATGTCTATAAAACAAGGGCTATCATACGATATGGCAAATTCACTAGCGGGATTGTTGTAAAGTTTTATAGTGATTACAGAGGAAATGGATCTGTTGAGTATACTTATGAAGTAAAAGGAACTAAATATGTTGGAACAAGCACCGTAAATAATTTTCGGCCAAACAAAGGACATCTGCTGGAAGGCTTGGTTTTGCCCGTTAAGTACGATATACACGAGGTACAAAATGCTTATATGATCGTTACTCCCGGAGATTTTAAAATAAACCATATTTCCTTCCCCGACTCACTCAACTGGATGCGTCAATACGTAAATTAAAATAGCCTCCGGTAAACCGGAGACTATTTTAATAAAAGTTGTAATTATAAGTTTCTCCTCAAGTCGGCACATTAATCAAATCCATCAAACTCTTCACGCCTATCATCTTCGCACTCGTATACCCTTCTGCATACGGTACTCCGATCATCTTACCGAGCATCTTGGCACGGTACATCACGCTGTCGAAGAATTCGGGGGAAGAAATGTAGGTCTGCGGTTCATTATCTTTCTGCGCCAGGAACTGCGTTTTAAAGCATTTGATGGCCGCAATCTTCTCCTCTATCACTTCGGTGATATCCACTACGAAATCGGGCTGTATGAAGCGGTCCTGTATGAAATGGTACACCTGTGCAGGGCGCCATGCATGCTGCGGCTGCCCGTCGTCGCCAAAGGTCTCTATTTTCCGGAGGCCCGACATCCAGGAGGCGTCTTTGATCAGCTGGGCTGCACGGCCATGGTCGGGGTGACGGTCGTCAATGGCATTGGCCAGTACGATGGTTGGACGGAACTTACGGATGGCACGGATAACGGCCAGCTGATCGTCTTTTGTATTTTGAAAGAATCCGTCGGCAAGAGAAAGGTTCTCTCTAACGTCGAGGCCCATTACTTTACAGGCGTCCTGTGCTTCGATGAGGCGCCCTTCAGGGGTACCTCTCGTGCCCAGTTCACCACGGGTAAGGTCAACGATGCCGGTCTTCAGGCCCTGGCGGGCATGTACCATCAGCGTGCCTGCGCACGAAAGCTCCACATCATCGGGGTGCGCGGCTATTGCCAGTATATCCAGTTTCATGGTTCTTTGATTTTAGCCCGGCAAAGTTCGGGTTTAGGAAGGGATGTACCAAATCCCATGGATCAGTTGAAGCGGTTATAGAGTTGTATCTCCTGAACGATCAGCTCAATATCGCGGTCGTCCTGACTGTTAAACTCACTTTTGAGGTTACCGCCGAAGAAGAATGCAACGGTCTGGTACATACGGGCATTGAAGCCGCCTTTCAGCTCTTTGATGATCTCGTAACAGTTTTCACCGGTTTCGCGGTGGATGAGCTTCATGAGTACTTTACCCTGGTATACGGAGAGGTTCTCCAGCTTGTCGCCAAACTGCTTCTTCAGCTCTTCTTCTTTACCTGCGAGATAAGCTTTCCGTTGCTTTTTGGTAGTGCATTGGTCCAGGTCGCGGCTCACGTCTTTCAATACACGGCTGGCGGATACAGCGTAGGGATACGTTACGTAAACAGCATTACGTAGCCGGGTCCAGCGTTCCCGCTCCTTGCGGAAGCGTTTCGGAAGCCGGTCGTATACGTTAAAGATGGAAAGGGTGATGGAGGGGATGGTATCGTTTCCAACAACAATACCGCGGACGGGAATGGAGTCTCCTGCAGTCCGCTGCTGGGCAGCTGACCGGCCTGCGAGGCACAGGAAAAACAAGAGACAGAAAACCGCGGATCGAAGCACTGGAACGTATTGGTTATTGATATATCTTACCCAAATTACGCATTTTTTCAATTTCCGTACATATCCTGCCACCAGGCCTCTATGGCTGCTTCCACACCCGGAACATCGCCCGAGGTAATACTGGAGCCGATTACATGGGCGCCGGCTCCCGGAATAGCCACTGCGCGCTTCTTAGCAGCGGGCGTACCCAGCTGTTCATGCATGGAGAGGATGGCGGACACCTTCACGGTAGGGTCCTGCTCTTTTTCGTTTTTATAGTAGTACAGGTTAAGGACGGGCTGATGTATCCTGGCAAACAATTCCGGGCGCATGGTATGCTCTACGAGGTTCTCCAGCTCCACTACCGCCTCTAAACGGTACTTAGTGTACCAGTATTTCGCTTTTTCAGGGTTCTTAGGCGTGGATTCGTCATACTTGCCTCTTCTCACTAACCGTGCTGCCATTAATCCCCAGGGTTCGTCGAGCATCCTTGCCATAGGCTGGTTTATGGCAATATTGGGCGACATATTCACGACCGCTTCCACATCATCCGGGAACTCAGCAGCCAGCATCAGCGCAAGGGTACCGCCGGTACTGGTGCCTATCACAATTACCTTGTCCCCTAACTGCTTACCAATGGCCAAGGCCTCCCGGGCATCTTTCCAGAGGCCCTGTGCCGTCATGTGTTCAAGCGGTTCAGGGGTTTCCAGTCCGTGCCCGTCCAGCCGGGACAGGTAGAGGTTGAAACCATGCTTTTTAGCAAAATCGGTGTGTACAGGGAAGCCTTCATGTTCGGAAGCTGAAAAGCCATGCAGGTACACGATGCTATAAGGTGTTTTATGCAGGGAGTCGCCGGCCCATACAATGCGCGCACGGTTACCCGGACGGGTTTTAACGGCCCCTTCTTTCTTATCAACATAAGCCGCTACCTGTTCCAGCCCCGCAGGCACCTGTGGCAGGGTTCCATGAAGGTCTGGCGGAGCGGGTTTAGGCCCCAGGAGATACACTACGGCTAACAGAGCCAGTACGATGCCGGTGATCCGGAATATGCGGCGCATAGGCGGAGGGTTTGTACTGCTAATATAAAGAAAAGGGCGGCCTCAACAGCCGCCCTTTCATATGAATATCCTGTTATATCTTATTTAGCGCGGATCCGCTGGCGGATTGCCATACCGAAGCCAACTGCCATCACTACGATACCCAGCCAGAGTACGTTGATGAATGGGAACTCCAGTGCTTTCAGTACGATGTAGTCCATCGGTTCACGGGTTTCCTTCAGATCTATCTGCACCTTATTCTCGTTAGGCAGGATCTTGGAGAACTTCACTGCGAGGCTCAGCGGCGCAATGGTATCGGGAACATTCGCCTGGAAGCTGCTGTCGCGGATGAAGTAGATGGGATTGATGTTGAAGTCGCCATTTTCGCGGGTATGCACATAGATCTCAGCACCCACGGCAATATCGCCCGGTTCGGGATGATAGTTCTTCTGCACAGGCTTCGTGTTCAGGTTCTTCAACACCATGAAGCCTTTGGAGAAGTATACGGTATCACCCTGAGCGATCACATGCGGGGTGTAGGGCAGCGTATCGGCAGGAACGTCTTTACGCGGCACTGCTGTGATGTATGTGAAGATATCTCGGGTAAGGTAGTGCTTGGAATCCGGGTTGGGGGTGATGCCCTCCTGCCCTTTCACGTTGAGATACGCATCGGGATAAAGGGTAAACTTCTCCGTAACCGGTGCATCCAGGCCTGCTTTACGCTCGTATTCCACGATGTAGAGCGTTTTATCGTTATCTACGGCGGAGATGGAATCGCCACGGTAAGTCACGAAGTAAGGGCCCATTTGAACAGGGAGCCCTTTCGGCAGCATGAGGTTCTCGCGTGAGTTCTGGCCACTTTCTTTGGAGAAATAGCCACTCAGTACGTTCATGGAGTCGATAGACAGTACTTCCTTCTTACTGGAGGATATAAGAATGCCGAGCAAAGTAAGACCGAAACCGATGTGGGCTACTGAGGCACCGGCAGCTTTGGTTTTACCTTTCAGAACGGTGATAATATAAGTGATATTGGCTACCACGGCATATACAGAGGCGAAAAGCATGAGATATACGCCCAGCAGGAAACCTGCGCCATAATCGGTGTAGAAGATTCCCAGGCCCCAGCCAATGAGTGCGGCAATACCTGCGGAGATCAGCGTGGGCCAGCCCAGCTTCTTTACCAGTGTGCCCTTCGGGGTATCCTTATACTTCATGAACTGCGTGATGGCAGTAAGCAGTCCTACAATGATAGCCAGCCATATCTGCACTTTGTTATAATGCAGCATCACGTCTGTTGGCGGAGCAAACTCTTCGAGACCAAACAGTTTACGCAGACCGGAGATATCCAGCAGTTTATTCCACACGGGGATGGAGGTGAAGAACGTTACATGCAGGGCGGAAACCAGCAGCACGAGCGCGCCTACAAACATCCAGAACTCGCGGGAGTAAGTGCTTTCTTCCTTCTTCATCTGCGGAATTTCCTTTCTGCGTGCAATCAGCATCCAGAAAGCCGGGATGGTGAAGATACCCATGAACACCAGCAGCTGTCCGCTCATACCGAGGTCGGTGAACGAGTGTACTGAAGTTTGACCCAGGATACCGCTACGGGTAAGGAAGGTGGAGTACAGTATGAAAATGAAGGAGATAAGCGTAAAGAAGAAGGTGGATTTGAGGGCATGACCGGAGTGGCGGAAAGCCAGCATGGTGTGAATACCAGCCACGAGGGTAAGCCAGGGCACCATGGAAGCGTTCTCAACAGGGTCCCATGCCCAGTAACCACCGAAAGTGAGGGATTCATAAGCCCAGGCAGCACCCATCATGATACCCACGCCCAGCACGAGGCCGGCGAAGAGTGCCCAGGGCAGAGCAGGCTTAACCCATTCGGTATACTTCCGGGTCCAGAGGGCGGCTACCGCATACGCAAAAGGTATAATGGTGGCAGCAAAGCCCAGGAAGAGCACCGGCGGGTGAATCACCATCCAGTAGTTCTTCAGCAGTGCGTTCAGGCCGTTACCGTCCATGAACTGCTTGAACTGCATGTAGTCGGGGTTATTGAAAATGGGCAGCGAAGGATCGTCCTGCCGGATGAGGAGGAACGGGTTGCTGCCTACTTTATAATCAAAAACATAAATACCTACCAGCATACTGCCCAGGCAGATCTGTGAGAATGCGAGCACGGCCATTACAGGGGCTTCCCATGTTTTGGCGGTACGGATGAGGATGAGCCCCAGTACACTGTGCCATACGCTCCAGAGGAGGAAGCTGCCTTCCTGCCCTTCCCAGAAGCAACTGAGGAGGTATTTTACTTCCAGGTCGCGGTCGGAGTGCTGCCAGGCGTACTTGTATTCAAACAGGTGATTGGAGATGATGAAATAGAGGGTGGCGAAAACGGCGAAAACGGAGAAAGACTGGGTGATAAATGCCCAGCGACCTATTTTGGCCCAGGAGGCCTTTTTCAGTTCATCCGTTTGCCTTACGCTGATGAAGTAGGCCACAACAGACACCAGCGACGCTACAAACGCCAGGATGCTGAATAAATGGCCCAGTTGCCCGGGAAGGAGATGCTCCCCATTGTATTTGATAGATTCCAAAGGTTGTCCGTAAGTTGTGATGATTCCGCCGGTCTGTTGGCAAAGGCAAAAGACGACGATATACAGTTATATAATATTTTTCTTAGCTGTTCTTTTGTGCGCTGAAGGCCTGCTGTTCGTCTTTGTACTTAGACGGGCATTTCATGAGAATCTTGCTGCAATGAAACTCGGAGCCTACCATTTTACCGGTCAGTACCAGTTCTGTGGATTTCTCAAAGTCTGTAGGGCGGGTGCCATAAAACACGACGCGGGAAATTTCGCCGCTTTTGTCTTTCATGTGGAAGCTGAAATAGTTGGCATCTTTGGCGGGGTCGTAGATCACTGTTTTAGTGCTGTCGAGCGCGCCAATTACATGAATTTCCTTTCCTTCCTTCTTCCGGGCGGTCGCGAATGTCTCGTAGGTGCTGAAATCACCTACCATCATGACCATTCCGGCCACGCAAACCGCTATTACTACGAGCAGAATTAAACTTGTCTTCTTCATCCTTACCAGATTATTCGTGAGCAAAGGTAGCCAAAAAACCCGTTCCCGGGGGCTGATATTCGTCAGGTTTACCCCTTCGGGAACCAATTTTTACCTGTACCTTTGCGCCGAAATAAGCTAAGTACTGATTTATCATGGCTGATTTATCGCAATTCGATCCCAACTCGCCCGGTCTGCTGTCCAATAACATCTTTGGATTGCCTTTCAGCGAAGACGAGGCCCGGCTGGTGCTGGTGCCCGTACCCTGGGAAGTGACGGTGTCCTACAACAACGGTACAGCCCGTGGCCCGGAACACATTTTTAAAGCCTCCCTGCAGGTAGACCTTTACGATTCCGATACCGGCACCGAAGGCTGGAAACAGGGCTTCTTTATGCAGAGCTGCGACAGGCAGCTCCTCCTCCGGAGCGATTACCTCCGGAAAGAGGCCGAACTGTACCTCAAATTCCTCTCCGAAGGCGGCGATATCAGTGAAAACGACTTCCTCCGCCGGTCGGTAGACGATGTGAACCGTGGTACGGAGAAAATGAACGCCTGGGTGTATGAGCAGACCAATGCCCTCCTCCAGAGAGGCAAACTGGTGGGCCTCGTAGGGGGCGACCACTCCACTCCCCTGGGCTTCTTCCGCGCCATTGGCGAGCATAAAGGCGATTTCGGCATCCTCCAGATAGATGCCCATGCCGACCTGCGCGACAGCTACGAAGGCTTCAAATACTCCCACGCCTCCATCATGTTCAACGCTCTGAACGAAGTACCCCAGCTGAAAAAGCTCGTTCAGGTAGGCCTGCGCGACTACTGCGACGGTGAAGTGGAACTGATCCGCAACAGCAACGGGCGTATTTCAGCGTATTTCGACCATGATATGAAAGAACGCATGTTTGAAGGGGAAACCTGGAAAAGCATCTGCGACGATATTATTCAACAACTCCCGCAACAGGTATATATCAGTTTCGATATCGACGGGCTGGACCCGAAGCTTTGTCCGCATACCGGCACTCCGGTACCCGGAGGCCTCGAAGCCCAGCAGGTGTATTACCTCTTCCGCCGTGTGATAGAAAGCGGGCGCACCATCATCGGGTTCGACCTGGTGGAGGTAAGTGCCGGCCTTGACGAGTGGGATGCCAACGTAGGCGCCCGCATGCTGTTTAAATTGTGTAACCTGATGGTGAAATCCAATGTATAAATTCCGTATCGTTCATCCCAACGCTATCACTAAGCTGCGTATGCAGCCTGCGATGCACGGCATGATCGGCATCCTGTTCCTCTTCAACGTCATTGGCGTTTACAAGATGCAGGACCCGAACTGGCTGATGGTGCTGCTTTTCATAGCGCTGGGCACCGCCAGCCTTGCTTTTCCATTCATGATGCGGAAAGTGCGCAAGCTGTCGGAGACCAATTCCATCCTCCGCCTGCTGCAGGTTTTCACTCTTTTCAGCGGCAGCCTCTTTTTCCTCTCTCACATGCAGCCCATTATTGGCGGTACCTTACTGCTGGCAGGCCTCGGAATGGCTTATACGGGATATGCGGAATACCGCATTATGCAGCCCGTGTTTGCAGTAATTGACAATTCAGGCATCGCCCTGCCCACCGTATTCGGACAGAAGCGCTTCGGCTGGATCGAAATGAATAATGTAATTTTGCGGAACGACGTGCTGACGCTGGATTTCCGTAACAACAAAGTACTCCAGCTGGATGTGCTCGACGAATATTCCGCTACGCAGACGGCGGAGATCAATGCTTATTTTAAAACAAGGCTGACATGAACGTTTCACCATACATAATGTATTCCGACGGTAAAGGCAACATCTTCGAGGACACCTCGCTGTATGTGGTAGGCCGCAGCGGATGGGATGCATTTCCGATTCCTGAAGATGAATGGATAGAACTCCCCGAGGGAGGCAACCTGTACGAGCTGCCCGGCCGCCGTGGCATTGGCATCGATGTGCAGACGGGCGAGATGCGCCTCTGTGAGAAAGGATGGGCAGTTGCTGCCTTCATCCCTCCCGCGCATACCGGCCTGTATATCGCAGCCTACGAAACCATGCCGGACGCTCCCACCCTCCCGCTCTTCTGCTACACCGCAGCAGGCTGGCATAACGAGAAGTTCTATGTACCGGCAGTACGCATCGAGCAGGACATCCGCCAGGAATGTGCGGGTTTCAACGATAATAAAGTGAAATCAGGCGTTACTGATATGCTGACCGCATACCCCCATAACCGCCTGGTACAGCACCTCGCCAACAATTGTGCGCTTACGTACCATTGTCCGGCTGCGAGAAACTACTTCATGGGCCGCTGGGAATGCCCGATCCCTTCTTCTCCCGCCTGTAATGCCAACTGTATCGGTTGCATTTCCTTCCAGCCGGAAGATGAAACGATCGTTTCCACCCAGGACCGCCTTACTTTCAAGCCCACTGCCGAAGAGATCGTGGAGTTTACCGTACCGCACCTGGAATCGGCTCCATATCCCATCGTCAGCTTTGGACAAGGCTGCGAGGGCGAGCCCCTGCTCATGTGGGAAACCATCCGGGAATCCATCCTGGAGATCCGCAGGCATACCGACAAAGGCAGCATCAACATCAATACCAACGGCAGTAAGCCCAATGCGGTACGCGAGCTCTGCAAAGCAGGCCTCAACAGCATCCGTGTGAGCCTCAACTCTGTACGCGAGCATATCTATACACCTTACTACCGCCCCAATAACTACACCTTCGCAGACATTATCGAGAGCATCAAAGTGGTGCGCGAGCATGGCGGGTGGGCGTCTATCAACTATTTCGTGTTCCCGGGTATGACGGACACCGTGGAGGAATATGAAGCCCTCCGTACCGTGATCCGCGAAACCGGGCTGAATATGATCCAGTGGCGGAACTTCAACATCGACCCTGATTGGTACCTCGGCAAGATCGGCGTTACTGAAACCGGTGAAGTACTGGGTATCAAGCAGTTGATGGAACTGATCCGGGATGAGTTCCCCGACCTGAAATTCGGATACTACAATCCTCCCATGGAACGCATCAAAGGCAATTACGAAGCGGATTTCGCGCATATGTAATGCCAAAAGCATATAAATGTGAACGCCTTCATCCCACAGATGAAGGCGTTTTTTTTGGCCAAAAAGCCTCCGCTCTCATAGAACGAAGGCCTTTTTATTTGAATATGATGCTAATTATACTTCCTGGGGAACTGCTCCTTCCGGAACTGCAGGAACCGGGATTGCTACCGGCGGAGTCTCCTTCTTACGCGTCATCATCCAGTAAAAACCGATAAACGCCAGGAAACTGATGCCGCCCACCGCATACCACCATTTACCGAACCCGAAATGCTCCACTCCCCAGAAGCCCAGGGTAGGTGCAAGGATCGTGGCGGCAGAAAAGGCTACAGTATACAGCGCAGCGTATTGCCCGCGGTTATGCGCCTGCGCCCGGTTGATCCAGAAGTTGTTCATAAACGGAATGGTGAGCATTTCCGCAATGGAGAACAGGATGATATGGATGAAAGCCACCGCTGCCACGGGGGGCACGAAATTAAACACGATATAGGCCAGCCCCATGAATATCACACCTACGCAGATATAGAACTCATTGGACCTGCGGTTCTCCAGCTTATACACCAGGATCATCTCCACCAGCGCAATAATCACCCCGTTGAAGGAGATGGCCAGTCCGATAAGGTTTTCAGGCATATGCACCACCGTTTTCAGGTAAACGGGCACAATATTGAACATCTGGAACAGACAGATGGCGTTTAAAGTAACCAGCAGTATGAAGAAGAGGTACAGCTTGTCGCGGTACGCGGAAAATGTACTACCTGCTTCGGGTGCCTTGTGCACAATGTTCTCCATCGTTTTGCCGGGGCGGAGGTACAACTTCAGCAGGGTAGCTGCTGTGATACAGGAAACCGCATCCGCGAAAAACAGGATATCGTAACTGATACTGGCGAGGAAACCACCCATGGCAGGGCCCACTGCCCAACCCAGGTTGGATGCCAGCCTGATGAGGGAATAGGCGCGCAAACGGTTCGAAGGGTCGCTGTAATGGGCCACGGCAGCAAAGTTCGCCGGACGGAACGCATCACCCACCACGCCCAGCACGAAAACGGCCACCGCGAATTGGGGGAACGTATCCATCTGTCCCAGTACCACGAACATCAAACCATGCAGCAGCAGGCTCCAGAATTGTACGGGATGGAAACCGATGGAATCAGACAATTTGCCGCCCAGTAAGGCGCCGGATATCGAACCCACACCGTAAACGGTCATGACAATACCCGCCTGTTCCAGCGTAAAATGCAATTGCAGGGTGAGGTACAGCGTTAAAAAGGGGATCACCATAGCCCCGGCGCGGTTGATCAGCAGCACGGTGGCCAGCAGCCATATTTTACGCGGAATACCCCCGTAGGCGCTTTTATACAGGGAAATTGTCTTGTCGAACATAATGTACCGCAAATTACTTCCGTTCCCTGCATTTACCTCCCGGGAAATGATAAACCGCGTTTATAAATGACAGGCGCGGCAGGGTATTTGCAGCACGAACGTGGCATAACACCTCTGAAAAAAAAGATTAACTTTGGTTCACGATGACAGAGCAATCCAACAATAAAAATATAAAAGCGGCCGGTATCACTATCGGCGTGCATGCACTGGTGTTATTAGGTCTTGTGATGGTGAGCCTCAACGTGCCCCCGCCCCTGCCTAATCAGGACATGGGGATCGAAGTAAACCTCGGTACTTCCGACGATGGAATGGGCACCGAGCAACCGCTCAACCCCAATCCTCCCGCAGCTTCACAACCTGCGCCTTCCACCCCTCAGCCTGCCCCCGCAACGCCTGAAAACGAAGGCAACTCCCAGGAGCTGGCCACAACCGATGAGGAAGAAGCGCCTGAAGTGAAGCAGCCTCCCAAACCCTCCCCCGTTAAACCGAAAGAAATCGCCAAAAAGCTGGAGCCCAAACCGGAGAAAGCCCCCAAGCCTAAAGCAGTGGCACCTCCCACTCCTGCTCCCCCCGCTCCTGCGCCCAAGCCCAAAGCCGTATTTACCGGCGGTACCGGCAACGCAGCCAACAGTGGCAATGGAGCCAACGGCAGTAATAACAGCACCGGAGAAGGTAATACCGGCCGTCCGGGCGACCGTGGCGTGATTGGCGGCAGCCCTAATGGCGGCGCCTATACCGGAACACCCGGGGCAGGCCGTGGAGCTTCCGACTTCAGGCTGAACGGCCGTAACCTCGTTGGCCGCCCTACCGTAGAATGGGATGGTAACGAAACCGGCTATGTAGCTGTCAATATCAAAGTAGACCGCAACGGTAAAGTGGTAAGTGCTACCCACAGCCTCCGCGGTTCCACGATCAATAATCCCGGTGCGGTACGTATCGCACGCGATGCCGCAATGCAGATAAAATACAATGCGAGCCAGGATGCTCCGGAAGAACAATTCGGCACCATCCGCTTCTATTTCAAACCGCAATAACGCTCCTTCAGAAATATCTGCTGGTTTTTCACGTTTATACCTATCACCTTACACTATTCTATGCTGACGAAACGCCGCTTCAGATACCTCATTTTGTGCCTGTTCCCCGCAATGGCGGCGCAGGCACAGACGTTTACCGGCTACCACACCAGTCAGTATGCAGGCATCCATGCCGTGCCTTTCAACCCGGCCCTTGCCGCCGGCACCAGGTATAAGTGGGACGTGAATATCATAGGAGCCGACGTTAAAGCCGGCAATACTTACTATTCTTTCATGAAATCCTCCCTCTTCTCCACACAGGAGAAAATGGTGAGGAACGTCGATTATATCCCCGACACCAATGCCACCCGCCGCCAATACGGCTGGGGCAGCGGCGAAATCATGCTGCCATCGGTACTTTTCTCGATAGACGAGCGGCAGTCGTTCGCCTTCACCTGGAGAGTACGCGGGTCCGCCAACGCCGGTGGCGTTGAAACATCTGTCGCTAACTTCTTTTCCCTCAGCTATCCCAATCCCCGCTTCTTCAACCGCAACATCGCTTCTAAATACGCAGCGGGTAACGGCCATGTGTGGAACGAATTCGGGTTCAGCTATGCCAGGGTCATTAAAGACGAAGGTGATCACCGCTGGAAGGCGGGCGTTACGCTGAAATACCTCGGCGGGCAGGCAGCTGCCTACACCTCCGTCCGCGATGCATCTTTCACTTTCAATTCCCGCGAGCTGGCCGATATCAACAGCGCCCGCGTGTATTACGCCTATAACGAGGAGCTGGACGAGATTACGGACAACGACTGGCAATCTGCCTACAACCCGTTCCAGAACCCCGGCATTGGGGCGGATATCGGCATTGTATACGAATGGCGGCCTGATAACGATGGCTTTGGCAGCATGCACGAAGGCGGGCCCGACTGGAACCCTGATGCCGATACCTGGAAAGCACGCTTCGCGGCGTCCGTCGTGGATATCGGGGGCATCAAATACCGGAAAGCTCCTGCATCGGCCAACATCGATATGACGGCTAATAACGTGCTGGTGCGCTCCCTCAACAAGCAGCGCGGTGAAAGTCTCCGCCGCTACGCCACCCGCATGGCCACCATGTTCACTCCCATGGAGAATGAAGACACGTATTACATGAACCTCCCCACCAGCCTTAACCTGATGGGGGATTATAACTTCAACGGCCGCTTCTTCCTCAGCGCCAGTGCCACCGTAGCACTTACCGGCGGGGAAAAGGATGATAATAAGACCAGCGCCCTCACCCAGCTGACCATCACGCCCCGCTATGAGGCACGCAGCCTGGGATTATATCTGCCCATTTCCGTGAACCGTTACGGCCAGGCAGATGCCGGCTTTGCCCTGCGTGCAGGCCCCCTTGTAATAGGCTCCGCATCCCTCTTTTCCACCCTTGCGCGGCAGATGATCAATCATGCGGATGTATTCGTAGCTTTGCGTATCGTTCCCATCCGTTTAGGTAAATGGTCGTGGGACAAGGGCAGCGACGGTACGTACCGCAAACGCCGGAACCAGACCGGCTGCCCGGACTTATAGCGAGGTATCCATGAACTATCAGCAAACGATCGAATATTTGTACAGCCGGCTCCCCATGTTCAGTAAAGTGGGAGCATCTGCGCTGAAAAACGACCTGCTTAACATCCGCCTGCTGTGCGGCGTACTGGGCCACCCCGAGTCCAGGTTCCCAACCGTGCATATTGCAGGAACGAACGGAAAAGGCTCTACCAGCCACATGCTCAGTGCCATCTTCCAATCTGCCGGATATAAAACAGGCCTCTACACTTCCCCCCACCTTCACGATTTCAGAGAGCGTATCCGCATCAACGGTGACATGATCCCCGAGGAAAGAGTCGTGTCATTTACCGGGCGCATTCATCAACACATAGAAACCATCGAACCCTCGTTTTTCGAAGTAACGGTGGCAATGGCTTTCGAATGGTTTGCGGAAGAAGAAGTAGATATCGCCATCATCGAAACAGGCCTGGGCGGGCGGCTGGACAGTACCAACATCATCTCCCCGCTCCTTTCCATCATCACCAATATCAGCCTGGATCATACACTGATTTTAGGCGATACGCCGGAACTGATTGCACGCGAGAAAGCAGGCATCATCAAGCCCGACACGCCGGTGGTTATCAGTGAAACACAGCAGGGGCCGGAAATGGTGTTCCGCGAAACTGCAGACCTGCACAACGCGCCCATCCTCTTTGCCGACCAGCATTACCGCATCACTCACAGCCATCCCGGTCCGGAAATACTTACCGTTACGGTGGCTGCCGCCAATCATACTTCCGGGAAAGATACACTGGCAACCACTTACCAGCTCGACCTCCCCGGCCATTACCAGGAAAAGAACCTGCTGGGTGTACTGGCAGGCGTAAACATCCTGCGGCAGGAAGGCTATCAACTAACGGATGAAGCCATACAGAAAGGCTTATCGAATGTGAAGCGGCTAACCGGTTTAGGCGGCAGATGGGAAGTGATCAACCAGCACCCCTACACTGTACTAGACGTGGGGCATAATGAAGCAGGCATCCGCGCCATACTCGAACAGCTGAAACTGGTGAGTTTCGAAAAGCTACATATTGTAACCGGTTTCGTGAAAGACAAGGATGTACCCGCAGCTTTACGCCTGCTGCCCCCCAACGCTACCTACTATTTTACCCGTGCACAGATCCCCCGTGCACTGGATGAAACCGAACTGCTTGCCATGGCCCGGCAGGAAGGGTTACAGGGAACATCATTTAAAGATGTGCCCTCCGCTTTTGATGCCGCAAAAAAAGCAGCAGGTGAAAACGATATGATCCTGGTGTGTGGAAGCTGCTTCATTGTGGGAGACATGCCGCAGGGCTAGTTTCAGAAAGTACCCGTTTCCTCATTGCTGATACCCTTCGTTTTGAAAGGCTTCGGATAGTT
Organism: Chitinophaga deserti; assembly: GCF_003149455.1. Lineage (GTDB taxonomy): Bacteria > Bacteroidota > Bacteroidia > Chitinophagales > Chitinophagaceae > Chitinophaga > Chitinophaga deserti. Next base: position 70,118 of record NZ_QFFK01000007.1, on the reverse strand, counting down.
TTGGTGTATCACTAAAACTCACACCACTATGCATCCGAGACTGAGAACATTCACCTTTGCCGCATTTGCCACCATCGCACTTGCATCCTGCAGTAAAGACGACGCGCCCGCGCCTGAACCGCAACCCGATGGCAACGAGATCCTCTCTTCCACCCGCTGGATCACAACTGTAGTAACAGACTCAGTCGGGAAAGATGTAACCGCCGCCAACATGGGCTTTGTAGGACTGGCCGACTATCTTCCTAACGGCAATTATGTATTCTTCAATACCGATGGCACACCCCGTGGAGATGAAGGATACTATTTCATTACGCCCGACAACAGCAAACGCATTCTTGTATCGCGCACACGCAATTATACCCGTGTAGTGGATGTTGTAAAACTGACGAAAGAAATTTTCACATACCGTGTTGTAAATGGCACTGGCGCCACGGTGAACGTGGAGCATAAGCCAGTGAAGTAAACCAAACAAAAAGGGGAATCTGATCAGATTCCCCCCAGCTCCTTCCACTTCATCAATCCATAAAACAAACAGGTGCTGTGCAGGCTCTGCAGGAATTCATTCTTCTTCAGCAGCGCCTCCGTTTCTGCGATCGTTACCGCTTCCACTTCAATCTCTTCATTAAAATCGAGCTGCTGCTCCTGCACCTTTTTTCCGCCGGTGGCGAGGTACATATGTACGGTATTGGTGTGGGTGGATGGATTGGGAGATACGGCTCCCAGGAAGTGCATGTCCCTGAACTCATACCCGGTTTCTTCCAGCAGCTCGCGCCGCATGGCATATTCGGGGGTTTCATCTTCAGGGTCCATTACGCCGCCGGGGATTTCGAGGAGTACCTTACCAACGGCCTGGCGGTATTGGCGTACCAGCAGTACTTTCCCGTCTTCGGTGACGGCCATGGCATTCACCCAGTCGGGGTATTCGAGCACATAATATTCAGGTACCAGTACGCCGGAGGGCGTTTCGCAAGTATCCCTGCGAACCGTGAGCCATGGCTCGCGGAACAGGTATTCTGATCGCAGTAGTTTCCAGTTCAATAGTTTCATGTTTTACTTCCAGCCTTCTCTCTCTTTCAGCTTCTCGATATGTGCCAGATGGTGCAGCCCGTGCCAGGAATAATTGGCCAGGTGTTTGGCGAGCGTATTGGAAGTGTTGTTACCGGGGTGGAAGAACGTCCGGTCCCAGTGCCTGGCTTCCATATGCTCCAGTACTGCTACCCAGCGGGCATGGAGTGCATGCAGGAGGGTTACGGATATGTTGATGGGTGTATATTGTACGTCGGGCAGTTCTGCCCAGGCAGCTTCGTCGTAAGGTTTGATGGTAGGATTATCTTCCGTGAGAGCCAGCTTCATCCTGGTGAAGCCATTCATGTGCGAATCAGCCAGATGATGGACTACCTGCGCTACCGTCCACCCGCCGGGGCGGTAAGGTGTTTGCAGCTGATGCTCGTCGAGCGTTTGCACGGCCAGCTCTATGAGCGATGGCAGATGGCGGATGTCGTTGATAAAGCGCTTGCGGATATCAGCGTTGATAACGGCGGGCGCATGAAACTGGCCGATGGGATAGCGTAAATCTTCCATAAAAGTGATATGCTTAGGGGCGAATGAATCAGTCTTCCCGCAAATCCTTCCCGGTCAGGTGGATGAACACGTCTTCCAGACTGGCCTTTTTCACTTCTTTCTTCCTTTCAAACCCTCCTTCCACGAGCTGATCGATCAGCGCGTCAGGAGAATCGATGGCGATGATACGGCCACTGTCTACAATTGCACAGCGGTCGCACAGAAACTCCGCTTCATCCATGTAATGGGTGGTGATCACCACGGTGGTACCGCTGGCTCTTACCTGCTGGATGAGCGTCCACAGATTGCGCCGCGCCTGTGGGTCGAGACCGGTGGTGGGCTCGTCCAGGAAAATGATACGCGGCTTATTAATGAGTGTGGTGGCGATGGAGAAGCGCTGCTTCTGCCCGCCGGATAATGCTTTGTATTTGGCCTTCGCCTTGTCTTCGAGGTTAAACTCCCGTAGCAGGGCCATAGGGTCTACCGGCTGGTTGTATAAACCGCCGAAGAGCTCTATCAGCTCCGTGAGGGTGAGGTTCGGGTAATATCCTGAAGTTTGCAGCTGCACGCCAATCACCTGTTTGATGGCTTCCGGGTCTTTATCGAGATCAATACCATCCACGATTACGCGGCCGGAAGTCTTTTCCCGGAGCGTTTCTATGATCTCGAGCGTGGTGGATTTACCTGCCCCGTTAGGGCCAAGGAGGCCGAATACTTCGCCTTCGTATACATCAAAGCTGATCCCTTTCACTGCGGCAAAGTCTCCGTAATGCTTCACCAGGTCGCTCACCTCAATGATCCTGCGTTTTTCCATGGCGCCAAATTACGGCAAAAAATGGTCGGCAGGGTATAAAAAAGTACAGCGGCTCCCCTGCCCCGGGAAACCGCTGATACAAATAACAGGTGTAAGTAGTTATTTTTTCGCCTGTGCGGCGGGTTTATTCACAAATATCTGGGTGAAGAAAACGATGTTTCCTTTGCCCCTGGCGGTGCCTACGCCGATGAGGTTGAAGTCGCCCAGCATGTTCTTACGGTGGCCGGGGGATTTGATCCACCCGTCTACCACAGCTTCTGCGCTGAGGTTGCCATAGGCTACGTTCTCAGCGGCTGCGCGTACCGTCCCTATCTCTTTGGAGATATCATCGATACGGGATTCGAAGCCATCGTGCCCGAAACCGGTTTTGCCACTGGCCATGGCTTTGCTATGGCTGCGTGCTTCCTTGCTGAGCACCCCGCTCATCTGCAGCGGCTTGAGGCCTTTGGTGCGGCGGAACTTGTTGACGAAGAATAGGATATCTTCCTCCACATTCCCGTCTTCACGGACAGCCTTCGATGCCGAAGTACCGTTGCCGGATACGGATTTGCTGCAGGCAGAGGCCTGTGAAGCCGACACTACCATGGCGGCGAGGAAGAGGATCTTGCAATAACGTTGGTTAAACATGTTTTTAAAACGGATTTTTAGCTGTTGTATTGCCTTATCCAATTTCGCGCCAATTCTTACTGAAGGGCTTCCTGCACCATTTTCACCATGCTGCCGGAGCCGATAAAGATGGGAATACGCTCATGCAGCTCCTTCGGTTTCACATCCAGCAGGCGCTGCCCGCCGGCGGATAAAGACATGCCCCCGGCCTTTTCCATGATGAAAGACATGGGATTGCACTCATAGCACAGGCGCAGCCTGCCATTGGTATATTTCCCGAAAGCCGGGTACATGAAGATGCCGCCCTGAATGAGGGTGCGGTGGATTTCCGATACCATACATCCCACGAAGCGGTGGCGGTAGATCTTATCCGAAGCGGATTGCGCCATGAAAAGATCTACTGCGTTACGCACCTTTTCTTCATACAGGTGGTAATACCCCATGTTCACGGAAAAGATATCGCTCTCGTCGGGCACTTTGAGATTGGGGTGGGAAAGACAGAACTCGCCGATGGAAGGGTCCAGCGTAAAGCCCTGCACGGTGCGGCGGGTGGCGTACACCAGCATGGTGGAGGAGCCGTAAATGATATACCCCGCGGCAATCTGCTGGGAACCGGGCTGCAGGAAATCGTCCATCGTACAGGGCGTGCCGTTGGGCGTCAGGCGGCGGTACACGGAAAAGATGGTGCCGATGGATACATTCACGTCGATATTCCCGGAGCCGTCCAGCGGGTCCATCAATACCACGTACTTCGAGTTCATGGAAAACTCATCTTCGAAGGCGATGAAGGTTTCATTCTCTTCGGAAGCCACGCCACAACAGTAAATGCTGCTGGCAAGGGAACTGATGAGCTGGTCGTTCGCAAACTCATCGAGCTTTTTCACAGACTCGCCCTGCACGTTGGTTTTACCCACTTCTCCCAGAATGTCGGCGATACCGGCTTTATTCACTTCCACATTCACGCGTTTGGCGGCAAGCCCGATGTCACGGAGGAGGCCGGAAAGCTGTCCTGTGGCGCCGGGGTAGTTTTTCAGTTCCTGGATCGTAAACTCGTCCAGTGTCATCACATGATGGTTGACTTTCATAAACGTGCTTGATTGATTGGTTTTGGTGGGGGCTAAGGTACGGGAAATCACCCCTTTTTAAGAAAACCGTCATTTTTGGGGGCGTTAACTTTAAAACAAATCTAAAGTTGCCGTACTTTGCGGCAACTTTTTTATAAAGAAGAGGGATCAAAGTATGAAGGTTTTCAAATTTGGCGGCGCAAGTTTAGAAACTATTGAGCGCATTCAGCAGGTAGGCAGGATCATTCAGGCCCATTCGGCAGACAAGCTGCTGGTGGTGATCTCTGCCATGGGTAAAACAACCAACGAACTGGAGAAGGTGGCCCAGCATTACTTTATGCGGAAGCGGGAAATAGCCGCCCAGCTGCTTTTTAACATCGAACAGCAACATATCCATATCGCCGAAACCCTCCTGGGCACCAAAGAGCACCCCCTCTTCGTGCAGCTCCAGCAGTTTTTCACCGAAGCGGAATGGACGCTGGGCGAGAAGCCGCACCGTACCTACGACTACTATTACGACCAGCTGGTAGGCCTCGGCGAGCTGCTGAGCACCGCCATTGTGAGCGCCTACTTTAACCATACCGGCATCCAGAATATCTGGGTGGATGTGCGCGACGTGTTCCGGACCGACGACAACTTCCGCGATGCCAATATCGACTGGGAAGTAACGGAGCTGCAGGTAAAGCAGAAAGTGCTTCCCCTCTTCAATACCACCAATATCGTGATCGCACAGGGCTTCATCGGCAGTACAGACCAGAACGAGAGCGTGACGCTGGGCCGCGAGGGCAGCGACTTCTCCGCCGCCGTATTCGCCAACCTCCTCAATGCAGAAAGCCAGACCATCTGGAAAGACGTGACCGGCCTTAAAAACGCCGATCCCAAGCTTTTCCCCGATACGGTAGACATTCCGGAGATCAATTATGGCGAAGTGATTGAAATGGCCTATTACGGAGCCCAGGTGATACACCCTAAAACGATTAAACCGCTGCAAAACAAGCAGATACCCTTGTATGTGAAGTGCTTCCTCGACATGAACCTTCCCGGCACTGTTATCCGCCAGGATGTGGACGGCCGCAAACTGCCGCCAATCATCGTGCTGAAGAAGAACCAGGTACTCATTTCCATCACCTCCCGCGATTTCTCCTTCATCACCGAAGATAAGATCAGCGAGATCTATGAGATCTTCCACGACAAGAAGATCAAGATCAACCTGACGCAGAACGCCGCTATTTCCTTCTCCTGCTCTATCGACCATAACCCGGAGAAGATCGAGCTGCTGATCAAGGCGCTGCACAACGGTTACCGGATCAATTACAACGAGGGGCTGGAGCTGCTTACGGTGCGCCATTACCAGAACGGCCTCATCGAAGAGCTTACCAAAGGCCGGAAAATATTGCTGGAGCAACGCTCTTCCAGTACGGTGCAGATGGTGATCAAATAAGCCTTCTATTCACGAAATTCATACAAAGCCTGCCCGGCCGCAATTGATGCAGCCGGGCAGGCTTCTTTTTGCGTATACCCCACTTCCGGCAGGGGACCTGGTTTCATGCAGTTACCTTACGTTAAACCAGCTTACAGGTTAAGCCGGGGGTAAACCTTCCGTAAGCCTGGGATAACCCGTAGATAAGCCGCCCTTATATAGGGGCGGCTTATGGGCGGCTTAAGGGCGGGATATAGGCGGCTTATGGGCGGCTTATCTCTGATTTATCCCGGAAGCAAAACAACCTTAACTACGAGAGAAACTTTCACTTTCCTTACATTTTCCTGCAAACTCCTTTCTTTCCGTCTTCACTTTATAATTTATTCCTTGTATATTGGGAGTTAGCAGCCACTATCTGAAAGTTTTTGCAAACAGTGTCCACGTATATTACTGATAACCATATTAAAACCAAAGTCTACGTTCATGTCACCACCATTTCACTTGGTTAACAATTCTTTAATGGTTCCTTAACCTGATAATTTAGGCAACCGATTGTTTTAGTGCAATCTTGCGTCCGCAATCCGTGATTTATTGCGACGCACTATTCTACCCGCAGGGCGGCTTTCCGCGCCTGCAGGGCATGCTATGCTCTTTACACACTGTCAAACCATAAAACAAACTGTATCATGCGCAAAATGCTAAACACCCTCTGCGCGGGACTGCTACTCTCTTTCCTCCTGCCTTTTGCCGCACAGGCACAGCAAGGCGGAGCATCCATTACGGGAGCAGTTTCCAGCCAGAAGAATGAACCGCTTCCCGGTGTTTCCGTGGAAGTGAAAACGCCTGACGGAAAGCGGAAAGGCACCGCTACCGACGTATACGGCAAATTCCACCTCGCAGGGCTGCCCGCCGGCACCCCTCTCACTATCACCTTCACCATGATCGGCTTTGAGCCGCAAATCCTCTCTGAAAAAACGCTGAGTGAAGGAGACAACAAGATCCCGGCCATTACACTGACCGATTCAGACAGAAAACTGAATGAACTGGTAGTGGTAGGTTATGGTACCCAAAAGAAAGTGAACCTGACAGGCGCTATCAGCCAGGTGGGGTCTGAAGCGCTGGAAAACCGTCCGGTAGCAAACGTGACCCAGGCCCTGCAGGGCGCTGTTCCCGGGCTGAACATTACTTTTGGTGATGGCCGCCCCGGCTCCAACGGCCGGTTCAATATCCGTGGTAATAACCCGCTCAGCTCCGGTGCCTCGCCGCTTGTACTGATCGATGGCGTACCCGGTTCCATGAACAACGTGAACCCTCGTGATATCGAAACAGTGACCGTTCTCAAAGACGCCGCCGCTTCCGCTATCTATGGCGCCCGCGCCGCCTTCGGCGTAATACTGGTGACCACCAAGACTGCCAAAAACGGCAAACTCACCGTTAACTACGGCAACAACTTCTCTAAATCCTACTCCACCGTAAGCACCGACTTCATCACAGATGGTTACACCTCGGCTATGCTGAACGATGAAGCCTTCCTCGTTTCCACCGGTAACACGTATACCCGTTATACGCCTGCAGACATGGAAGAACTGAAGAAACGCCAGACTGATAAGTCGCTGCCCACCGTGGTGATCGACAACCGCAACGGGAAAGACCAATACGTTTATTACGGGCATACAGACTGGTGGAAGGAATTCTTCCTGCCTGCGCAGGATGGTATGGAGCATAGCCTGAGCCTGTCTGGCGGTACCGAAAAAGTTGACTTCCTCGTTTCCGGCCGTATGTACAGCAAAGCAGGGATGATGCGTTTCAACCGCGACAAATACAATTCGTTCAACGTACGTACCAAACTGACCGTGCGCGCCAACAAATGGCTGACCTTCTCCAACAATACGCAGTTTATGACTGCCAAATACACGTATCCGGGATGGGACCCTAACACGAACTTCGTGAACTCCACTGTGCATGCCCTCCCCTCTTACGTACCGAAGAACCCTGATGGCACCGCCACCTACATCACGGCACTGAACAACTACCAGATCGGCGACGGTCTTTTCTCCGACCTGCTGTATGGTAAAAACAAAGGCGTACAACGCTGGAATGAACTGATGTCTTCCTGGGGCGCTACCATTAAGGTGAACCAAAACATCAATCTGTACGCCAACTACACCTTTACGCTGAACCCCGCCAGGGATAACGATGCTGCAACCACAACCAGCTTCCGCCAGACATCGTCTCCCTACTCCATTTACCCCGGTGTGATCAGCAAGGTGCCCCGGCCCGACTTCCTCCGTGAAAACACCAACCAGGATTTTTACCACGTTGCCAACGCTTATGGAGAATTCCAGAAAAGCTACGGCAAGCATAACGTGAAATTCATGGCAGGATATAACCAGGAGCTGAAACAGTTTAAAAGCATCACTTCCGAGCGTGGCGATCTGCTGTCGCAGAACCTGAATGACATTGGCCTGGGTTCCGGCTACTATACTATCAGCGGTGGACAAACCGAATGGGCGCTGCTGGGTTACTTCGCCCGCGCCAACTACGATTATAAAGGCAAATACCTGTTTGAAGCGAATGGCCGTTACGATGGTACCTCCCGCTTCCCGAAAGGCAACCGCTTTGGTTTCTTCCCCTCCATATCCGCAGGCTGGAGAATCAGCGAAGAGAACTTCTTCGAACCAATTAAAAACACACTCACCGACCTGAAGTTCCGCGCTTCCTACGGACAGCTCGGTAACCAGGTGACCTCCAGCGCATATCCGTATATTCCACTGCTGAACCGTGGAACACTCGACTGGATCTCTAACAGTAAGAAACTGGAATACCTCTCTTCCCCGAATGCTATTTCTCCGGATCTGACATGGGAGAAAACTGCTTCCCAGAACTTCGGTGTAGACCTGGGATTGTTCCGTAATAAACTGTCCATCAACTTCGATTATTACATCCGCGATACGAAAGACATGCTTACCAGAGGCGCTACGCTGCCTGTAGTATTCGGAACCGGCGAACCGCAGGAAAATGCGGCAGATATGCGGACCAAAGGCTTCGAGGTTAATATCAGTTACAACGGCAACTTCGAACTGGCAGGCAAACCCTTCAACTGGACCCTCGGTGCCAACCTGAGCGACTTCAGCTCCGTTATCACCAAATTCTCCAACGACAACAAGCGCCTGAACGATTACTATGTAGGTCAGAAATACGGTGATATCTGGGGTTATGTAACCGACGGTTATTTCAACACCGACGAAGAAGCTGCTCAATGGCAGGCCAAAGTGAATCAGGACCTCGTAGGCTCCAGCATTAAGTCGGCCCCCGGCCAGTGGAACAAACTGCGTGCAGGTGACCTGAAGTTTAAAGACCTTAACAACGACGGCACTATCAGCCCCGGCCTGAACACGCTCGCCGATCATGGCGACCTGGTGCGCCTCGGCAACAACCAGCTCCGTTACCCTTATGCCTTCAACGGCAGTGCTAACTGGAACGGTTTCGACATGTCGTTCTTCTTCCAGGGCATCGGCAAAAGAGACTGGTACCCCGGCGCTAACGCAGACAAATTCTGGGGCCCCTACAGCCGTCCGTATTACTCCTTCCTTCCTACCGACTTCCCCGATAAGGTGTGGACACCGGAAAAAGGACAGGCCAGCTACTTCCCCCGTCTCCGCGGCTATATTGCGCTTAACGGCAACAACCCGCTTACCAACGTCAATGACAAATACATGCAGGATCTTGCATACCTGCGCCTGAAAAACCTCACGATCGGTTACTCGCTGCCTAACCACCTGCTGCAACGCATTAAAATGTCGCGCCTGCGTGTGTATGTGAGTGGCGACAACCTGCTGACCTGGACCAAACTGGATTCCAAATACATTGACCCGGAACAGGCCAACGCAGAAGCCAACGGACGTGTATATCCGTTCAGTAAAGCGTTCTCCGCCGGTCTTGACCTGTCTTTCTAATCCATAAACCGTACGACAATGAAAAAGCAATTATCCATTATAGCATTAGCCGCAGCCGGCCTCCTGAGCAGCTGCAGCAAGTTCCTGGACAGGCAGCCGCTCTCCCAGATAGCGCCGGACCAGTATTTCAATAACGACAACGAAGCGAAGTTTTATCTGAACTCCCTCTACAGCGCATTCCCCAATGCAGAAGGCGTGTATAATGAAGACATCGACAACATAGTAAAAACATCGCTCAGCGACCAGATTACCGGCCGCCGCACCGTACCTCTGAATGGTGGTAACTGGACGTGGACAGAACTCCGGAAGATCAACTTCTTCCTCGACAACTACAACCGTGTTATGACGGAAGCACAGGCCGCCCGCTTTGCCGGTATCGCTAAATTCTTCCGTGCTTATTTTTATTTCGATAAAGTACAGCGTTTCGGTGATGTGCCCTGGTATTCTCATGCCATTGAAAAAGAAGATAACGCAATGCTTACGAAAGCGAGAGATCCCCGCAAACTCGTGGTGGACTCCATCATCAAAGACCTTGAGTATGCCATCGCCAATGTAGACGAAGCCACCTTCCCCGTTTCCACAGAAATGGTGAGTAAATACACCGCCATGGCGCTGCTTAGCCGCGTCTGCCTGTTTGAAGGCACCTGGAAGAAGTACCGCAATGAAGCCGGCTGGGAAGACCTGCTCCGCAAATCGGCTGCCATCTCCGAGCAACTGATAGACAGTAAGAAGTATAAGATTTATAAGACCACTCCCAACAAAGCTTACCTGGAGTTGTTCGCTTCCATCGCACCTGTCAAAGATGAGATCATCCTGGCGAGAACCTTCAGCAACGAGTTGTCGGTTTGGCATAACATAAACTATTATACCATCACATCCTCCTACGGCAAGCCCGGCCTGGAAAAACAACTGGTGAATAGTTATCTGATGGCAGATGGGTCCCGCTTTACGGATATTCCCCGGTATGATACCATCACCTTCTACAACGAAACGCAAAACCGCGACCCGCGCCTGTCGCAGACGATCCGCACTCCTGGCTATGCCCGTATAGGCACCACCAACGCCCTGCCGCCGGATTTTGGTGCCAGCGTAACCGGTTATCAGCTGATCAAGTTCGTGACCGATATGTCTTTCGACTCCTTCAACCGCTCCATCAATTCCATGCCCATATTCCGCTATGCGGAAGTGTTGCTGAACTTCGCGGAAGCTAAGGCGGAACTGGGTACGCTTACCCAGGCAGACCTCGATAAATCCATCTTCGAATTGCGCGACCGCGTTGGTATGCCCAAGCTCGATATGGCCGCTGCCAATGCCGATGTGGACAACTATATGGCCGCTCAATATCCCGGTGTAACAGGCGCCAATAAAGGCGTTATACTTGAGATACGCCGCGAAAGAAGGATTGAACTGGTAATGGAAAGCCACCGCTGGAACGACCTGATGCGCTGGAAATCCGGCCAGAGCGTTGTACGCCCTTTTAAAGGCATGTACTTCCCCGGAGTTGGCCAGTATGACCTGGACCGCAACGGCAAGATCGATGTGCATATCTATACCGGTGCCAAGCCAACGCCTGCTGTAGCCGGTGTACAATACTTTAAGCTGGGTACTGAAATGGAACTGGAAAACGATTACGGCAATGTGCTCATCAACCGCACCACTACCAAGACCTTCCGTGAAGACAGGGACTATCTGCAGCCTATTCCCATTCAGGAACGGCAGCTGAACCCGAAGCTCACGCAGAACCCGCAATGGGTAGACGGACTGTAAACATAAATTCCGCGAATAATAAGAATGGCGCCCCTTTTGAGGGCGCCATTCGCGTTTATGAAAAGCCGGTGTTTACTTTCCGGTTGCAAGGTATTGCAATGCGCGTTCAAGGATTACATCCTTTTCACCCGTCAATTGTTCAATGCTATTGGGCACTACAATGTCTGGAGCAATACCGATGCCCTGCGTATAACTGCCATCCGGATAGAGCACACCGAGGCCGGATATAACGAAACGCATACCCTGGTTACCTACCATGGGGATCAGGGTAATATCGCCATCTGCCCCGCCGGTGGTGCGGCCTATCAGGGTTGTTTCCGCGCCACGGGCTTTCACGATCATGGTCAGCATTTCGGGGCGGCTGATGGACCTTTCGGAAATAAGCGCCACTACTTTTCCCTTGAAATGAATTTTATGATCAGGACCGCGCGGGTAACGGGCAGTTTTAGTGAGGCCTGGATAGCTTATGGTGCTGTTCCAGAGGATGCAATCTGTCTGTTTCCGGAAGAGGAAATGGGTGAAGTTGATGAAATCGAAATTGGGATAGGTACGGCATTCAATTACCAGCGCTTTGGCTTTTGCCAGCAGGGTGCGTGTAGTATCTGCCATGCTACCTCTCCATTTCAACGGGTCTATAAACAGCACATCTCCATCCAGCATGCGCATGGCCGGTCCGGCAGGCTGCAGCTTCTTTGCTTCCATCATTGCTTCCATGGCCTTTTTGTTGGCAGCTTTATACAACTCCATTTCCCTGGAGCCATATGGGGTGCTGAATGTTTTACGTTTGCCGTCTCTTTCGAATCCTATGGTTAAAGAGTCGCCTTTAACCGGCAGCATACTCAACAGTCCCGACATAGACAGGCTGAAATCTTTCATTTCTTCCCGCGGATCGCTCATCATGGTTTTAAGGGTATCTGCATAACGGGTTACCTGCACGCCGTTAATGGTATGGATGCGGTCGCCTTTCCGTATACCACTCAGTTCAGAGAATCCGGAATCCGTGTGTAATACTACCACCGTATCGCCTGTCAACCCCATGGCAAAAGGAATCCGCATGATGTTTCCGGACAATACAAACTCTGAGAACCTGGGATAATTGGGTACCATGGAATGACCGTCGGTAATGGCGGCATTCAGTTTCAGCAGGGCGCGGGCATAATCACGTTCTGTATTTGCACTGGCAAATTCGGGGATGAACTTTGCCAGTGTGGCGGGCCAGGCGCCTTTTTGCTGATACTTTGCAGGCAGGTAATACTCGATGATGTTCCAGTAACGGAAAAGTGCCAGCAGGCGGTAATGCTTTTCGGGCAGGAAGTTATTCCCATACGTCTCTTCCTTAAACTTAGGCGATGCGCCGCCAAACTCGATGTATTTATTAGGGAACGGCTTAAAATAATCCGCCAGCGCATACAGGCGCTCTTTATCGGAAACACTGAGCTGTGGCGCTTTATCTATCCAGCTGTGGTCTATATTCACCTTCTCGATATCCTTAGCATCTTCCAGTTGCCGGGCGCCTGTTTTTTTGCCGGAAGGGGCATTGGGAGCAGCAGAATCCAGCATGGTACGGACTGCCTGCTGAATACCGCCCTGCGGATGGCTCTCCAGGTATTGCAGCTGGCTGATCAGAACCTTGTCCCAATCCATATTTTGCTCGCTGACAACCGGTGAGAAGTATTTCAGATACCCCCATACTCTGGCCAGTAATTTCAAATCTGCAATTTCACCGGTATCCGATACATCGATGGCAACCGGGGTACGGGTAGATTTAGCAGGATGCCCGGTACATGAAAAGGTAAGGGCAACGGAGGATAATAAAAGAGTAAGGGTGATTAAACGGGATCTTATCTTCATGGATGCGTATCATTTAAAAACGGTATGTGAATATAAGGAATTGACACCAGCCCCTTCCCGTTATTCCGTATATTTATCAACTGGATAAATTACCCTCATGCCGATGGAAGCGCTTCATCATTTCCTTCACCGCCTCACTCCCATTGCCCCGGCTACCTGGGATAAGGTGCATCCCTTGTTTACGGAAGCACGTTTTGAAAAGGGAGCAAACTATATCCGGGAAGGGCAATTGGCCCGGGAGATAGGGTTCCTTGAACAGGGGGTTATGCGGGCGTATTACAGGAATGCAGCAGGGCAGGAATATAATAAGCACTTCTTCACCGCCCCCTGCTTTATTGGCGGCTATGCTTCCCTTATTACGGGGCAGCCCAACGTCATCCAGCAGGAAGCGCTGACGGATTGCACGGTACTCTCCGCCCCTTATGCCCCATTCCGCGCATTATTCGACAGTTGTCCGGATCTGGAACGGGCTGCACGTATACTGGCAGAACAGTTCTTTGTAGCCAAGGAACAACGTGAAATAGAGATCGTGCAGCTGGATGCGGAGGAGCGTTACCGGCTCTTCAGAGAAAGGTACCCGGAGCTGGAAGCGTCCATTCCACAATATCACATCGCCTCCTACCTCGGCGTAACACCTACCCAGCTCAGCAGGATCAGGCGGAAATCTGCAGGCCGCTGATTTCTTTACCTATGTATACGGATGCCGGAAATACCTGAAGGAACTTTGCTTCCAAATACTCCTTTCTGCTCATGAAAACTTCAGGACACACGATTCTCATCACTGGTGGCGCTACCGGCATAGGCCTTGCCCTGGCACGGCAATTTCATGCACTGGGCAATCAGTTGATTCTAACAGGCCGCGATGCGGCAAAACTTACCACAGCCGCTGCTGCTATGCCGGGCACAGCCACTTTCCCCTGCGACCTCTCCGACCCTGCTTCACTGGACACCCTTTGTGATTATTTGACTACAAACCATCCCGGCCTGAGCGTACTCATCAATAATGCGGGCATACAGCTGACGTATGACTTCATGGATGAACCTAATACCCTGCAGCATATCCGGACAGAAACCAGCGTCAATTTCACGGCGCCATTAATCCTCACCAACAGGTTAATGCCTTTGCTTTCCCTGCAAACCGAAGCGGCGGTAGTATTTGTTTCCAGTGCGCTCTATATAGCTCCTAAACGTTCTGCTCCCGTATACTGCGCTACCAAATCCGCCATTCACACTTTTGCCAAAGCCCTCCGCTACCAGCTGGAAGGTTCCGGCATAAGGGTCTTCGACATCATTCCCCCTTTGGTAGATACCGCCATGACCGCAGGGCGCACTTCCGGCAAAATATCTCCTGAACAGCTGGCAGCTTCTTTCATAAAAGGCTTTGGCAATAACCGGTACGAACAGCATATCGGTAAAAGCCGGTTGCTGAAAATACTTTCCCGCATTGCCCCTTCTCTTGCAGATAAGATGATGAAAAACGGGTGAGGCACCACAAACAAAACGGCCGCCAGGATATGCTCCTGACGGCCGTTGTATGCTTTTATACAAGGGAGATTATTTCACTCTCACGGGATCTGCCGGTTTGGGAACCGGAGTCCAGGTTTTGGTTTTGAGTTCATCCAACAGTATCTGTACGCCTTTCTCCAGCTGGGGATCGCGGCCAGCAATCACATCTGCCGGGGTTTGCTCCACGTCCACATCAGCAGGAGTACCTACGTTTTCAATGATCCATTTGCCATTGGTATCGTAAATACCGAAGCTGGGTGAAGTAACATATCCGCCATCGATCAGTGCGGGGTATCCGCTGATACCTACGAGGATGCCCATGGTGCGTTTACCCACCAGCTTGCCGAGGTTCTTATGACGGAACATCCAGGGCATCATATCGCCGCCGGAGCCTGCATATTCGTTAATCAGCATCGCCTTGGGACCGTAGATACCATTGCCGGGAGTTGTGAAGCTGCGCCCGTCGCGCACGCCCCAGTAGCTCATTACATCACGGTTAAGTACATCGATTACGTAGTCGGCAACAGAACCACCGCCGTTAAAACGCTCGTCGAGCAGCAGGGCTTTCTTATCGGCCTGTGCATAGTAGTAACGGTTGAAAGAAACATACCCTTCGCGGCCGGTATTGATCATATGCAGGTAAGCGATCTTTCCGCCACTCAGCTGATCCACCTTCCGGCGGTTGGTTTCTACCCAGTCTACATACCGCAGGATATTGTCGCCACCGTTGTTCACCGGCACTACCACAATGTCGCGTGCCCCTGCTTCTGAGGCGGAACTGCTTATTTTGAGGGTAACCTGGCGGTCGGCCTGGTTCTGCAGTACTTCGTGGATGCTGGCAGATGCTGTAAGCGGTACACCGTTCACTGCGAGGATGTAGTCGCCCGTTTTAACATTGAGGCCCGGAGCTGATAAAGGAGACTTCGTTTCCGGGTTCCAGCTTTCACCGGTGTAGATTTTCTTAATGCGGTAACGCCCTTCGCTGATTTCATAATCAGCACCGAGGAGGCCTACATTCACGTTAGGACCGGATGGCATATCACCAAAACCAACATAGTTATGCCCTACAACCATTTCGCTCATCATTTCGTTGAGCAGGTAGGTAAGGTCTGCACGGCTGCTTACATAAGGCAGCAGCGCTTCGTATTTGCGTTTATTGGCATCCCAGTCTACCCCGTGCATATTCTTCACGTAGAAGAAATCTTTCTCAATCTTATACACTTCATCGAAGATCTGTTTCCATTCCGCAACAGGATCTACATATACGGAAACGTTGGATACATCCACTTTACCTTCTCCGGGAGCGGGTTTCCGGCTAACGTCCACGATCTGGTAAGTACCGCCGTTAGAAAGGAGCATTTTCTTACCATCCGCACTGATCATATAGCTGCCCCCTTTGGTGAAGGTTTCCGTCTTTCTTTCCTTCAGGTCGAAGTATTTGATCTCAAGACCATCGGAAAAGAACACTTTATCTTTCACGGCGCCATTCACACCAAAAATGCGGCCTTCAGCAACCGGCAGCACGATGATCCGCTGCTGGATGCCATCAGCATCTACCAGAGAAGCTTCCGGCTTGGCGGGAGCGGCTTTGGCGGTGTCTTTCTTTTTGTCTTTATCCTTGTCTTTATCTTTTTCCTTATCGTCGGTCTTTACGGTTTCTTCATCGCTTTCCGGCGTGAAGGGTGTAGCTGTGCTTTTAGACAATACGGCAGCGTAGAGGTTATTAGCGATGTTGCGGTCGTAGGTCTGCATATGCAGTCCGCTGATGGCAGCTCCGCTGTTGGTGCTGGCAGGGAAGAAAAGGAACTTGCCGTCTGCGCTGAAAGAAGGTGCACCTGCATCGCTCATGCCATCGGTTACCCGAACGGTTTTACCAGTGGCCACTTCATACATAAATACGGCGTCGAAGCCATTGTCTTCCGCATTGAGGAAAGCGATCCATTTGGAATCTGCCGACCATGCAGGCTGGAAAACGTTGGAACTGCCGGAAGGGATGCTCCCGTTGCTATAGCTGGCCACTTTCGTAATGTTCTTACTGGCCACGTCAAGTACGAAGAGGTTGAAATGCGCGTCGCTGTAAACGATCTTACGGCTGTCGGGCGACCAGGTGGTACCGAAGTAATACACGGTTTTACCCAGTTCAATTTCAATGGGTTTATCCATCGCTTTCTGATCACGGAGGATGAGCTTATAGTTGCCATCCTTGTCGGACACATAGGAAATGTATTTCCCGTCGGGCGACCATGCTGGCATGCGCTCGTGTGTGCCGGGAGAATTGGAGATGTTGCGGGCATCTCCTTTTTCTTTGGGGATGGAAACGATCTCACCACGGGCCTGTACCAGCATCCTGGCGCCGGTGGGCGACAGATAAGCGGCGCTGAAGTTCTGCTGCTTCTCGAAGCGGGCACGTTTGGAAGGGATATCTGCCTGAATGGTGACAGACAGGTCGGTTACCTTACCTGTTCCGGGATCGAGGAGGTGGAGGGTACCGGCCTGCTCAAAAGCAAGGGTTTTGCCATCGCCCGTGAGGGATTTCACATCATCCGATTTGTATTGCGTTACCTGTGTTACCTGTTTGGAATCGGTATCGTAGCGGAAAACGTTCATGGTATGGTTACGGTCGCTGAGGAAGTAAACCTGCTTCCCGATCCACTGCGGCCTGATGTTATTGGCATCGGCGCCGGGAATCTCCACGATCTGGTTGTTGGCGTGGTTGAAGATCCAGATGCGGGGCGCGTAGCCGCCACGGTATCTTTTAAAGGGGCGGTATACACTCCCCCCTTCGGTAGGATCGGGGTTTTTGATGTAAGCGGTAAACTTCCCGTCTGGCGAAACGGAGCCCTGAGTAGCTTCCGGGATGCGCTGGTGCACTTCGGGCAAACCACCGTTCACACTTACGGTAAAGAGCCGGGAAGTTCTTTGTGTGGGCGATTCCTGGCCGGAAGAAAACAGGATCCGGTCGTTACCTGCCCATCCCATTACAAATTCACCGGCAGGGTGCCAGGTGATGCGGCGGGGCTCACCACCTTCAGCAGGCACAACATACACATCCGTATTGCCGTCGTAGTTACCGGTGAAAGCCACCCATTTGCCATCGGGCGAGAGGTAGGGCGACTGTTCGAAGGCCGGGTTTACAGTGAGTCTTTTAGGAGAAGCGCCATCGCGGTTGGCAATCCAGATATCGCCACCATACATGAAGGCTACATGCTGAGCGCTAACCGTAGGGTTGCGGAGCAGTTTGGTAGGGCTTTGCGCCATGGTGACGGAAGTACCGGCCAGCAGAAGAGCGCTGGCGGCAAAGAACATACTTTTCTGTATCATAAGCAGACTTGGGTTTGAAAATGCCGTGAATTAAACGGCAGTAGCGCAAAATAGGGATAAAATCGCAAGTGCGGCACCTCCTTACCCAAAATCCGGACCGGCGGCAGCAGATGCCCGCAGGCGGTTAACAGTCAGGCATCCTTCCATGCAAAAAAGCCGCACCCCGGACGAGCCGGGGCGCAGCTAAATGGAAAACAAGTATTATTCAGACGATAAACGGGTCCACAATAGCCAGCACGGCATCTTTGCTGAGCGGCTCGTCGAACGCCTCCGTAGCGGCATTCATACTAATGCCGAGCCCGTTGATATTTACGATATTGATGCCAGCCTGTGTGCTGGTTTCTTCCCCATTATAACTGGCCTGAACGGCAGCCCCTATACCACCGGTATCGTTCCCTGTAATCCAGGGCTTGAGGCCGGTATTTGAAGTGAGGTTCCGGCGCATGTAACGGATATGCGCAGCATGGCGCGCTTCCACACTATGGATCTGGAGGGCAGCAGTGAGTACGTCATTATTTGAAATCAGCTCTCCCGCCTGTCCTTTATACGCACGGACACCCGTATCCTCAAATGTTTGGGCCACTGCGAGGAAGAGCGGGTAATTGGTGAATACACCCTTAAACGGTCCGTTACCACTGCCATTACCCGCCGTAAAGTCAAAGGTAGGCTTGGCTACCGGTGTGGCCCCCAGGGCGGTAATGGTAGTTTTCAACAGTGATACGTGGGCGTTTTCATGATCGCGGATGGTGGCAATGGCGCCTGTGGGAGGACCGGCAGGAACCAGTCCGGGTGCGGCAGCCCCCATGGTATAGAATTCCGCTTCGAGGTATTCGAGTGTAAGCGCGTATTGCAGTACGGCTACTATGCCGCCGGTAGATTGGCCGTAAGCCTTCTTGAACAAACTGCCCAATGCCAGCGGGATGGCAGCCAGTGCCAGTTTACCGCCGATACTGGCTATTCCGCTGATAGCGGATCGCCGGCTGCTCATACGGTCGTAGACCTCGGGGTCTTTCTTTTCCAGTTCGGTAATGATATGTTCGATGTTCATAATGCCTGTTTTAAGGTCATGAAGTGGGGAGATTGGATGCGTCTATCTTCGATTTGAGGAAGCCGCCTGCTACTTTCAGGACTTCGCCCGGAGGGAGGGCCATGTCGAGCCCATTAGCGTTTACCGCAGTACTATCCGCGAAAGAGCCGTTGCTGATAAGATCGCGGATCATGGCCGCGTGGCGTGCTTCCACCGATACGATCTTTCCTGCCAGCAGGAGATAATTACCGTCGGTGATCAGTTTACCCGCACCATTGTAGGCCGCCACACCCAGGTCTTCAAACGCTTTGGCGGTGCCGAGTACGCTGGCCCTGCTGCTGAAATCGATCTTACTGAAATCTACTTCCAGTGAGGGTATGGCTTTGCCGCCCAATGCATTCCGGAAAAACTCGCGGTGCGCGATCTCATGATCCCGGATCTCAGTTAAAAATTGTTGTTCTGTGGCGGTAGCGCCGGTGAAGAATGTTTGTGCTACGCGGATGTAAAATGCGGCCTCCAGCTGCTCAAGCGCATAGGCATAGTTTAAGATGCCTATATCGCCACCGCCAAGGTTGATGCCATTGTTTGGCATGGGGTCGTCATTGTTGGAGCAAGCATGCATCAGCGTGGCTGCAGCGGCAGTTCCCGCGAAGAGCGAGAGGAACTGCCGGCGCTGCTGGCCTTTCGGTGATAACATGGCACGTCCCTCCTGTTCCTGTGGAACAATCAGTTTTTCTGCCATAAGTTTTCGTTTACGGGTTCTTAAGTGTGGTTACTGCTCAGTAAATGGATTGGATGTTTTACATGAAGATATACGGGGCGTTTTTGCGATTGGTTTCACCTGCCTCATTCTTTTTTACTACTGCTGCTAACAGCCATAAAAAAATCCCGCTTCGCCGGAAGCGGGATTCAATAGTATACAAACAGGTATCAGCCCATAGACAGCATCATATCCCGTATCATGGCAATGAGCACAGATGGATAGATGCCCAGCCACAGCAACAGCAGCATTAATGCAGAAAGTGCGAACACGCCAAAGAACGGAAGCCGCTTCCTGACAGGTACACTTTCCAGCGGCTGAAACATTACCGCCACCAGGCGGATATAATAAAATAAACCGATCACACTATTCACTACCAGTAATGCCAGCAACAACCACAGCCCAGAGCTTACACCTGCCGCCACTACATAGAACTTCCCTATAAAACCAGCCGTGAGGGGTATACCGGCAAGGGATAACAGCATGGCTGTAAAAATGGCTGCCAGCCAGGGCTGCCGCCAGAAGAGCCCGCTAAAATCTTCCAGCATCTCTGCATCGTTCAGGCTATCGCTGAGTAAAGCCAATACACCAAACGCGCCAATACTGGTAATTACGTAGGCCACGAGGTAAAACATCACGGCCTCCTGCCCTGCTTCCTGTCCTGCGAGGAACGCGATGAGGATATACCCCATATGCGAGATGGAAGAATAGGCCAGCAGGCGTTTTACATTTCGTTGCATCAGCGCCAGCCAGTTGCCTACAAACATACTGGCCATGGCAATAATGGCGAACACCCACCAGAGTATCGTATAATCATATCCGTTCACATCCCTGTAAAACCGCATCAGCAAAACGAGCATGCTGCCTTTGGAGACGGTGGCAATGTAGGCGGCCACGGGAAGTGGTGCGCCTTCATAAATATCAGGCGCCCACATATGAAAGGGCACAATGCCCAGTTTAAAGCCCACACCAATCAGCATGAGACCAAAACCAGCCACCACTGCTACGGGTGCTTCGTTTACACCTTTCAGGTACTGCCCTATTCCCACAAAATCCATTGTGCCTGATTCGGCATATACCAGTGCCATACCAAAGAGCAGGAATGCAGAAGAGAGAGCAGCCAGCAGCAGGTATTTGATCCCCGCTTCATCCGACCGCTCGCGTGTACGCAGGTATGCTATTAGCCCATACAAACTGATGCTCATCGTTTCCAGTCCAAGGAACAGGGAAATGAAGTGCCTGCTGGAAAGGAGTACCAGTCCGCCTACGGTGGCCAACAGCAAAAGGATGTAATATTCCTCCTTCCGTTCTTCCCGCTGCTCGAAATAATTGTATGACAGCAGCAACACACTGAGGCCCGCTGCGAGAATTAAACCTGTATTGAACAATGCGAATTTGTCCACCACAAAAAGAGGCGCAATCACATACGGCATAGTATCCGGCTGGCGGAATAACGCCAGCAGCGCAACAATGAATGCGGCAACGGTGAAGGCGTGCATCACCCGGTGGTTTCTCTTCACTGCCACCAGCAGCATGGCTATTACGGAAGCACCGCAAAGCAGTATGATGGGAAGCAGGGCGAGCAAATCGTTCGTGGACATATCTTCAGTTTATTTATCCTTGTTTTGAAAAGCCACCGAAGGAGCCCCTTTCGCGGCAGTATCGATCACCCGTTGCGGGAACAGTCCCAGCCAGATGATGACGATCACCAGCGGCAGTAACATCACGGCTTCCCGCAGCGACATATCTTTCAGCTTAAACTCCTTCAGCGATATGCCGAAGAACACCTTCTGCATGATACGCAGACTGTATACCGTAGCCACCACCAGCCCTATTGCCGCCAGCACCGCTATCCATGGATACGCCTGCCAGCTGCCGGCCAGTATGAGGAATTCTGCGATGAAGTTCCCCAGTCCGGGTAAGCCCAGTGAAGCCATAACGAATACCATGGTGATGGTGCCCAGTCCGGGTAATGCAGCCCACAGCCCGCCCATCTTCTCCAGCTCGCGGGTATGGAGCCTTTCATACAACACGCCCGCAATCATAAACAGCGCCCCGGTACTGATGCCATGGGTGATCATCTGCATCACCACGCCCTGATAGGCCAGTTCATTGAAGGCAAAAGCCCCTACCAGTACAAACCCCATGTGACTGACGCTGGTATAGGCAACCAGTCTTTTGAAATCGGTTTGCGCATAAGCGAGTTGCCCACCGTATAATATTCCGATAGCCCCCATCAGCATAAACCATTCCCCGAAGGCATGGCTCGCCTCGGGAAACAGGGGCAGTACAAAGCGCAGGATGCCATAGGCGCCTGTTTTAAGGAGCAATCCGGCCAGGATAACGGATCCGGCGGTAGGAGCCTCTGTATGTGCATCGGGCAGCCAGGTATGGAAAGGGAAAGCCGGTAGTTTGACGAGGAATGCTGCCATGAAGCCCAGCATCAGCCAGCGACCGGTACTTTGCGCCATAGGCGTCTGCAGCAGTTCTGCATACGAGAAAGTGTACACACCGGTGGAGGCGCCATGAACAAAGTATAGTCCCAGAATGGATAACAGCATGAGCAGTCCGCCGGCCTGCGTGAATAAGAAGAATTTAAGTGCGGCGTATAACCGGTGGCCATGGCCCCAGATGCCAATGAGGAAGTACATGGGGATGAGCATCACTTCCCAGAAGAAGTAGAAAAGGAACAGGTCCATCACCAGGAACACGCCTGCAATGCCACCCAGTACAAACAGCAGGTTGAAGAAGTAAAAGCCTGTACGATCCTGAATCTCATCCCACGACACCAATACTGCCAATGCACCGAGGAAGAAGGTGAGCACGATCATGAGCAGGCTCAGGCCGTCCATCGCGAGCGAGAGACTGATACCGAACCGGGGCATCCAGGGCTGGTGGTAAACATACCGCCAGTCGGCCCCCGCAATGGAAGCGGGCTCCGGCTGTATCCAGATGCCTGCAGCGAGTATGAGGCCGGCCAGCATCACCAGCAGGGCTACCCATCGCGGCAGGGAAGCGTGTACTGCTGCGGAGGCCCAGGCGAGGAAAGCCCCTATGAGTGGAAATAATATGAAAGCAAGCAGGATCATGCTGAATCAGTTTTCTGGTTACAAGGAATGCCGCCAGATGATGACGGACAAAATCAATACCGCGCCCATCACTACTCCCAGCACATACCACCGCAGGATGCCACTTTGGGTAGACGACATCATCCGGTGGAAAGTACGCGTAATGGCAGCGAGGCCGGTGTATATTTTATCGACGATATCTTTCCGGTTGAGCCTGGCCACGCGAACAAAGGGTTGTACAAACAGCACATCGTACGCTGCATCAAATCCCCATCCGCTTCTCAGGAAAGCGCCCGCCTTTTTCGGGAATGGCGCATTGATCAGCCGCCAGGTAAGGTAGATGGCCAGTGCGGCCAGCCCTGCTGTGATGGCCTGCAATCCCCATTCCGCCGCCACATCTGCATGCAATACCGCAGGCGCAGGCAATACAGGCGCAAGGAAATCACTTAACCAGGTAAAGTGCCCGAGGGTATGGGGCAGCTCTAAAAAGCCCGCCAGCGTGCTGCAAATGGCTAATATGTACAGCGGGATCATCATCTCAGGACCCGGTTTGTGATGCACATGAGTTTGTTCCCTGCCGAAAAAGACCAGCACCATCATCCGCGTGGTATATGCTGCGGTAATGAAAGCCCCCAGCACGGCAGCCCATGCATACCAGGAGCTGCCCCTTTCCGTAACGCCCGCCAGCCAGATGATCTGGTCCTTGCTATACCATCCCGAAGAAATAAACGGAATGGCTGCCAGTGAAAGGGAGCCGATGAGGAATACGAGGAACACACCCGGCAGGGATTTGCGCAGTCCCCCCATCCTGAACATATCCTGCTCATGGTGCAGCGCATGGATGACGGCGCCAGCACCAAGGAACAATAGCGCTTTAAAAAATGCGTGTGTGATGAAATGGAACACTGCGGCCGACCATGCCCCTACTCCCAGCGCCAGGAACATATATCCGATCTGGCTGATGGTGGAATATGCCAGCACGCGTTTGATATCGGTTTGCACCCAGGCGCTGCACCCGGCCAGTAATAAGGTTACCGCACCGGTAATGGCTACAGCGGCCTGAGCTGCAGGAGCAAGGTTAAAGATGATATTGGTACGGGCAATGAGATAAACGCCCGCCGTAACCATGGTGGCCGCATGAATGAGGGCACTCACCGGAGTAGGGCCCGCCATGGCATCGGGGAGCCATGTTTGCAGCGGTAACTGGGCCGATTTGCCTACTGCGCCTCCCAGTAGCAGGAATGCGATCCATACCACCGTTTCATCTCCGGAAGTCCAGAGTGTTTGTACTCTTTCCAGCACCACAGACAATTGCAGGGTGCCGGTATGCTGTACCAGCAGGAACAGGGCAATGGCCATGGCCGTATCGCCTACTCGTGTAACGATAAAAGCCTTGCGTGCTGCCGCCCCGTTTTCCGGATCCTTATACCAGAACCCTATCAGCAGGTAACTGCAGAGGCCCACGCCTTCCCAGCCCAGGTACATCAGCAGGAGATTATCTGCCAGTACCAGCATCAGCATAGATCCCACAAAAAGGTTCATACATGCAAAGAACCGCGCAAAGTCAGGATCGTCTGCCATGTATCCCGTGGAATAAATGTGAATGAGGCACCCTACGAAAGTGATAACAAAAGTAAACGCCAGCGAAAGTGCATCCAGCCGGAGGTTCATGCCTATACTGAAATCTCCTACCCGCAGCCATTCCCACAAATGCTGATCATATGCCGGGATACCTGATTGCAGGAACTGCCAGCCTGCTATTATTGTTATGAGCGCTGCAATTCCGATGCTGCCACAGCCGATGGCGATTACGCCGGCCTTACCGGTTTTCCCGGAAAACAGGATCAAAAGCAATGCGCCCAAAAAAGGAAGGGCCGGTACGAGATACATCCATTCCATGGTACATTATTTTGTTTGTCAGCTGCGGCTTCAGCCCCGCATGCGGCTTGCCTCGTCGCTGTCCAGTGTTTTAAGCTGGTGATACAGCTGGAGGATGAGCGCCAGGCCTACCGATACTTCGGCAGCAGCCATGGCGAGGATAAACATGAACATCACCTGCCCTTCCGGCTGCCCCCACTTGCTGGCCGCCACAATAAAAGCGAGGCCTGCCGCATTCAGCATAATCTCCACAGACACCAGCATGAAGATGATGTTGCGCCGGATGAGCATACTGATCAGTCCGAGGATGAACAGGATGCCTGCAAGGATCAGTCCTGCCGTAGTAGGATTTATCATGATTCTGATGTTTCAAGAAAACGGTGAACGATCTTTTTCTTTTGCCTGCCCAGATGGTAAGCCCCTACAATCCCGGCCATCAGCAGCATGCCCGCCAGCTCAACAGCGAGGATGTAAGGGCCAAAAAGACTCAAACCCACTTCCTTCGGTTCCACCACCCTTACTTCCCCTGCTGGTCCTGCGGGCTGCAGTATGAGGAACACCAGTTCCCCCAGCAATACGATACACAAAATGGAAGGGCCTATCCAGACGCCGGGCGTCATCCAGCTGCGCTCATCTCCCGCCGTCTGACTACCCAGACTGAGCATCATCACAAAAAAGATGATCAGTACCATAATGGCTCCGGCGTAGATAATAACTTCCAATGCCGCCATAAATGGTGCACCATAGAGGTAAAACACCACAGCCACGCTTAGCAGCGACACGATGAAGTACAGCAACGCATGCATGATATTATACCGGGTAATTACCATGATGGTAGACAGTATGGCCACAGCGGCCGCGATATAGAATGCAGTTCCCATAACGGGTAATTTTTTAAGGTAACAGGCTCTTTATATTAACCGGCGGCTCTTCATGTTGTGCTTCTCCTTTATCTTTTCCTTCTATGGCCATACCCGCAACGCGGTAGTAGTTATAGCCCGGATATTTACCCTGGCTGTTGATGAGCAGGTCTTCCTTCTCATACACCAGGTTCTGCCGGTCGTATTCCGCCATTTCAAAATCAGGCAGCAGTTGAATAGCGTAGGTAGGACAAGCCTCTTCGCAGAATCCGCAGAAGATGCACCGGGAGAAGTTGATTCGGAAAAAGCTGGGATACCGCCTGCCGTCCGGAGCTTCCGTGGCCTGCAGAGAGATACAGTCTACCGGGCATGCTGCCGCGCAGAGGTAGCATCCTACGCAGCGCTCACCTCCATCCGGGTCCCGCGTGAGGGCAATGCGGCCTCTCCACCGTGCCGGCAGGGGGGCTTTCTCTTCGGGGTACTGGTACGTTTCCCGTTTGTGAAACGTGTGCAGGAACACCAGCCACATGCTGCGGAGTAAACTGAACATAAGTTGTCATTTATCAATGAGTAATTTGATAGCCGCTGTGCCCAGTAAATTGAGTAGCGACAGCGGGAACAGTACCTTCCATCCGTATTCCATCAGCTGGTCGTACCGCGGCCGGGGCATAGAAGCCCGCAGCAGGATGAACACCGAGATGAATACGAACGTTTTCAATATAAACCAGATCACACCGGGCAGGAAAGCGGGGCCGAGCCATCCGCCGAAATATAAAGTCACAATCATGGAAGAAATAAGGGTGATGCCGAGATATTCCCCGATGAAGAACATCCCGAATTTCATCCCTGAATATTCTGAGTGGAAGCCCGCTACCAGTTCGCTCTCCGCTTCCGGGATATCGAAAGGCAACCGGTGCGTTTCCGCTATACCTGCTATAAAGAAAATAAGGAAACCCAGCAGCTGCGGGAAGATGTACCACATGCCACGTTGCGCTTCCACTATCTTACCGAGGTTAAACGTACCGCTTAATACCACAGTGCCCATGAGTGCCAGTCCCATAAATACTTCATAACTGATCATCTGCGAGGCTCCGCGCATGGCGCCCAGCAGGGCATACTTATTATTCGAAGCCCATCCGCCCAGCACAATACTATATACTCCTAACGATGACATGGCGAGGAAAAACAGTATCCCGATATTCATATCCGCCACTACAATGTTGGGTCCGAAAGGCACTACGGCAAAAGCCATCAGCACGCTCGCCACTACCACTGCCGGGGCAAATACGAATACCACTTTATCCGCAAAGGGCGGTATCCAGTCTTCTTTAAAGAACAGCTTCAGCGTATCCGCCAGTACGATCAGTATCCCGAAAGGCCCTGCGCGGTTGGGACCGTAACGGTCCTGCCAGAGGGCCAGCATCCGCCTTTCGAGCCAGATGAGCCCCGCCGCGGTGTTGAGCAAAGTGAACAACACACCTCCTATCACCCACCAGTAATGTGCTTCCATATCACGGGTTTTAAATTTCTATAAATCGCTACGCCTGTAACTTCACACATACCGGCAGATCCACAACAGGCGAGTGTGGCATTCCGGCGCTAACGGCTCCCAGCCCCCTGGGCATCCAGTGGTTGGGAGTGGCTACCAGCCGGCAGGCATGATGATCGAGATCGATAGTCACCCAGTTGCCGGGTGCAATATTCCACTGCGCAAGATCTTCAGGGTTCAGATAGAGGCAGCAGAATTCTCCTGCCTGCTGTGCGATGCCCGGCGTGTACATGCTCAACTCTTCCGAGCCGTAGATGTGATACAGCGGCATAATATGAACATGGCCCGGGATAGGCACGAATGTATCGGGTGCTTCGTGGAAATAATGAGGCCCGCCATTCAAATGCGGCTCCAGTAAACGGATGCCGGGGTCGCCACCATGCAGGTGCCCTCCTATCTCCTGCTGATATTTATTTACAGACTGCACCGAGTTCCAGCCCGGCGACCAGAAGAAAGGAATCAGCGGGGAAGGCGGCTCTCCGCGGTAGCCTTCCATGGTGAAAGACAATGGAGTATCCACATCTTCCGCAGGCTTGGGCTCACTCACGTTTTCGTTGGCAAGGATAGCGGTGCGGCCGCTGTAGCGGTGTGGCTCGCGGGGAATGCGTTGTCCGTTGATCCGGAAACCCGCATGGGGCGCCAGCTGTTGTAAAGGCTCCAGGGAAGGCATTCCATTAGTAAGGGCCAGATCAATATCATCGAGGTTGCGCAGGCCCTGAAGGGCGGTTATCCCTGCCTTCTCCGCAATCTGCAGGCACCAGCGCCAGCTTTCCTGCATATCTCCTTTGGGTACGAATACCTGGTAAAAGCGCTGTGCACGGCCTTCGTTATTCACCACCGTACCATCGGCCTCAGCAAAGGTTCCGGCAGGTAGTAATACCGTCGCCTTTTCGGCAGTGCGGTTGTAGAGATGATCGATGAGGATGACATCCTGTGCGTGCAAAAAGATTTCATCGATAATATGCGGGTCTGCCCGGCGGTAGAGGTCATTCTCAAGGACGATCACGGTATCGGCATCACCCTGGCGTAATACATCCAGCGCGGTATCGAGCCTGTGGCCGCCGAGGATTTCGAGGCCCATACTGTTTACTTCCGGCAGGGTAAGGCTCAGCATCGGGTTGCGGCCTTTCTGCTGCAAGGCCCACGCAATATTGGCGGCAGCTTTCATCATATGATCACAGCCGCTGCCATAGCCGCTAATGATCAGGGGATGCTCTGCTGTCATCAATGCCGCGGCTATCTTTTCCGCAAGCGCGGCATCTTCCTGTGAGAGGCCCGTAACGGGTACGATATCGGCGCCCAGCATTTGTGCAATGGCAAAGCCCAGCCGGGCCAGTTGCTCCGGTGCCCCACGGTGTATGTCTTCCGCCAGTTCATCCAGCTTGGTAGGTACAGTATGAAAAATGTAAACGGGACCGTGTTTATCCTGCACAGCTTCCCTCACAGCAGCATCCTGCCAGGCCGCTACGTGAATATCTCCCATAGCATCGGACTCCGGCTTGTGCTGTGCTGCCTGCCGCACAGCGAGTGCAAGCATAGGCGCGGTATTGGTGAGGTCTTCTCCTAAAATAAATACCACATCTGCCTTAGCGGCTTCCTGCATGGAAGGCGTGCGTGCGGGACCGTCGCGCAGGATCTTTAACGCCAGCGAAGTGTGATCATGATCTGTATCTGACATACCGAGGTAGAAATTATCTTCTCCCACCAGCAGCTTCAATGCATAGTTGGATTCCAGGCTGGCGCGGGGTGAGCCAATACCTATGGTACGGCCGTTCTTTACCTTCTGCGCCACCTGTTCCAGTATATGATCTTTGTTTGTAGTGCCATTGTAATGCGGGCGGATGGCTGCCTGTAAGATGCGCTGATCACTGTTCACGAACTCGTATCCGAAACGCCCGCGGTCGCAGAGGAAATATCCGTTCACTTCTCCGTTGTAGCGGTTGGTGATCTGCCGCAGCGAGCCGTAACGCTCTCCTGCGCTGGTGTTACAACCCAGCGAGCAGCCCTGGCAAACTGATGGTGCCCAGGTCATATCCCATTTACGGGTATAATGCGAATGGAGGGTTTTATCGGTAAACACACCGGTTGGACATACTTCTGCGAGATTACCGCTGAATTCGCTTTCCAGCGTTCCGTTTTCACAACGCCCGAAATAAACATGATTATGTGCGGCAAATACATTGAGGTCTTTCCCACCGGCGTAATCCTTATAAAACCGTACACAGCGGTAACACTGGATGCAGCGGTTCATTTCATGGCTGATGAAAGGCCCCAGATCCTGGTTTTCGAAAGTGCGTTTACTGAAGCGGTAATTACGGTAAGTGTGGCCCGTCATCACCGTCATATCCTGTAAATGGCAGGAGCCGCCTTCGTCGCACACGGCACAATCGTGCGGGTGGTTCGTCATGAGCCAGCCTATCACCTGATCGCGGAATGTTTTAGCACCGGGGTCTTCGATCGAAAGCCGGAGGTTATCACGTACGGGTTCCATGCATCCCATCACGAGCCGTCCTGTTTTATCGTCCTCATCTTTGAACACCTTAACAGCACACTGGCGGCAGGCGCCTACAGAGCCCAGTGCGGGATGCCAGCAAAAGTAAGGAAGGTTCAATCCAAGCTCCAGGCAGGCTTCCAGCAGGTTCTTACCCGGCTTCACCTCATATGGTTTGTTATCGATGTAGATAGTCATAAGTGATGGGTATAATGGAGGTGAGCGGATGCCGGGGCTGCTGTAACCGGGTCGTGGTACGGACAGCGGTGTTCCCGGATGTGTCTTTCAAAGTCGTCGCGGAAATATTTGAGTGCGCTCTGCAGGGGTTCCATAGCTCCCGGCGCCAGTGCGCAGAAGGTATTACCCGGCCCGAGCCATTCGGTATGCCGCAGGAGGAGATCCAGATCTTCATCCCGCCCCCTGCCCTGCTCAATGGCCCAGAGCAGCTTTTCCGTCCACGGCAGGCCTTCGCGGCAGGGAGTACAAAACCCGCAGGATTCCTGTGCGAAGAAGTGTTCGAGGTTATGTACGAAACCAACAGGACAGGTCTGATCATCGAGGATCACCATGGTACCGGTTCCCAAACGGCTACCGGCTGCGGCAACACCTGCAAAGTCCATTTGAATGTCCATGTGCTTATCGATGAGGAAATCGGTAGATGCACCACCGGGCAGTGCCCCTCTGAAGCCATATCCCTTCTGCATACCGCCGGCATGCACTTCTATAAGTTCCCGCATGGTAACGCCCATGGGCAGCTCCCAGGCACCGGGCTTATTTACCCGGCCGGATACTCCATAAATTTTAGTGCCTCCGTCGGCAGTACGGCTCAGTGATTTGAACCAGTCGGCTCCTTTGTTGACGATATGCGGAATGTAACTGAGGGTTTCTACATTGTTGACGATAGTGGGCTTACCGAATAGTCCGGACACCTGCGGGAATGGAGGCTTCGCGCGCGGTGTGGCTCTTTTGCCTTCGAGGGAATTGAGCAGGGCGGTTTCTTCCCCGCACATATACCGGCCCACACCGGTGTGCAGGTGCATTTCCAGTGAGTAGCCGGTACCGAGGATGTCTTTCCCGAGATACCCCGCATCATACGCTTCCTGAATGGCTTTGCGGATCACTACTGCGGCTTCTTTATATGCCCAGCGGAGGAAAACGAATGCTTCCGTTGCCTGGATGGCGTATGCGGCAACGATCATCCCTTCCAGTAACTGGTGCGGGTTGCCTTCGAGGAGCAGCCGGTCTTTAAAGGTTCCAGGCTCCATTTCGTCAGCATTGGCCACGAGGTATTTGGGGCCGGGTACGTTCATGGGTACGAAGCTCCATTTCATACCGGTACTGAAGCCTGCACCACCACGACCTTTCATATTGGATTCCTTCACAAGGGCCGTAACATCGGCAGGCTGCATATGGCGCAACGCTTTGCGCACGGCCTGGTAACCGCCAATGGCTTCGTACTGGCGGATCTCCAGCGGCGGAAAAGTAATATGTTGTGTGAGCGGACGTTCCATATCAGGTATATTTTTCGAGTATCCCCGCCAGTGCGGAGGGTTGCAGATCGCGGTACAGATCACTGTCTACCATAAGCGCCGGCGCATGATCGCAGGTACCAAGGCAGGGGTTCGGCAGCAGGGTAAATCGCCCGTCGGCCGTAGTTTGTCCGTATTGTATATTCAGCAGGCTCACCAGCTCGGCATGTATGCTTTTAAGCCCCATTACATAACAGCTGATACTGTCGCACAGGAGAATAATATGGCGGCCTACAGGCTGGCGGAAGATGAGGTTGTAGAAAGTAGCCACACTATCCACCTCTTCGGGGCTCATATCGAGGATATCGGCCACATCCCGGATACTTTCATCAGACACCCAGCGGCGCTGCTCCTGCACGATCTTTAAGGCTTCTATACACGCAGCTCTTTTAAGCGGCACCTGCCGGATCTCTTCTTCGATTCTTTCTTTTTCAGTCATCGATAGCATAACTGTCAGTTTTATCGGTCAATATCAGCCAGCACATAATCCATGGCACCGAGGATGGAAAGAAGGTCGGCCACTGTATACCCGCGGCTGATGTACGGGATCATCTGCATATGTGGGAACGAAGGCGTACGCACGCGCACCCGGTATGGCGATGTATTGCCATCGCTGGTGAGGTAATAGCTGTTCCAGCCCTTGGTCGCTTCCGTTACCACCATGGCTTCCCCTCCGGGTATCACAGGCCCCCAGCTTACGTGGAGGAAGTGATGGATAAGGGTTTCAATATCCTGCATGGTGTATTGCTTCACCGGCGGAGTAGCCAGCGGATGATCGGATTTGTAGGGCCCTTCGGGCATGTTGTTTAAGCACTGCTCGATGATGCGGAGGCTTTGCCACATTTCCTGCACACGCACCGCCGCCCTGTCGTAACAATCACCGTTCTGCCCTGTGGGAATATCGAACTCATACTTTTCATATCCGCTGTAAGGGCGCTTCTTGCGCATATCCCAGTCCATACCGCAGGCGCGCAGTCCCGGCCCGGTTACACCCCAGTCGATGGCTTCATCCAGGGTGAATACGCCGATGCCTACAGTGCGTGCTTTAAAGATGGCGTTGCGCATTACCATCTTATCGTATTCCTTCAGCTTCTTCGGGAAGTAGTTTACAAACTCACGCACGAGTTTATCCCAGCCTTGCGGCAGATCCTGGGCTACGCCGCCGATGCGGAACCAGTTGGGGTGCATACGGCCGCCGCATACTGCTTCAATGATATTGAAGATCTTTTCGCGGTCGGTGAACATGTAAAATACGGGGGAAAGCTGGCCCACGTCCTGTGCGAAGGTGCCGTACCAAACGAGGTGACTGGCGATGCGGAACAGTTCACAGAGCATCACGCGGATTACTTCCGCACGTTGCGGAATGTGTATACCAGCCAGTTTTTCTACGGAAAGTAGGTAAGCGAGGTTGTTATTGACGCCGCCGAGGTAATCGATGCGGTCTGTATAGGGTATATAGGTGTGCCAGCTTTGCCTTTCCCCCATTTTCTCTGCGCCTCTGTGGTGGAATCCAATATCAGGTACTGCGTCTACGATATCTTCACCATCGAGCTGGAGGATGATGCGTAGCACACCATGGGTGCCGGGGTGCTGTGGGCCGATGTTGAGGAACATGAAGTCAGAATCATCGCTCTGCCGCTTCATGCCCCATTCTTCCGGGTCGAACCGCAGGGCCTCCTGCTCCCTGTCTTCTTTTTCCGGAAACAATCGGAACGGGCCCATTTCGGTGGCGCGTGCGGGATGCTCCTTACGGAGCGGGTGCCCCTCCCAGGTGGTAGGCATTAGGATGCGCCGGAGTAAAGGATGCCCGTCGAACCGGATGCCGAACATGTCGAACACTTCCCTTTCGTACCAGTTGGCATTTGGCCATAAATGGGTGATGGTGGGGGTGGACGGGAATTCGCCGCGGAGGGCTACTTTTAACCGGATGAATGCGTTGCGCCCGAAGGAAAAGAGATGATAAACAAGGGTGAATTCGCAGGTGCCGTTGTACTTACTTTTACAGGCACGCTCATCAATGGCCGTGAGGTCATAGAGCATGCGGTAAGGTTGTTCCGCTTCACTGCGGAGGTACTCCAGTACAGGTACGATCTTCCCTTGTGGCGTCCAGATGGTGGGCGTCTCATCCCGGGTGAGCTGCTCGTGGAACAGCTGCTCGCCGAATCGGGAGCAGAGGGCAGAAAAGATGCTTTCAGGCATGATGACAATTTTGTGTATCGCTGCGCCTGGCTGCTGGCCTTTTCCAGTCTGTTATACCCTTGCTTGAAATGAGCTGTTGGTCGCTATATCGGGTTTTGTATCAGTTGTCAGATTTTTGTTTGCGGCTCCCTCACCTTTTCCTTTCCTTCGCCCGTTACTGCCGTGGCTTTAGGATGGGCGTGCCCGCCGGAGTGATGATGATGGCCGATGAATTTACGGCTGAACTTTTCTCCTGCGCCTCTCATAATACTCTTACCATGTCCGAAACAGGCTACATCGAAATCGAAAGTGGCCAGTTTTTCCAGGCTGCGTTCTCCTGTGGGGAAATCTTCATAGAAAGTGGAGTAACCCAGCCCAAAAAGATTATCACAGGTATCTGCCGCAAACAGTACATTTTTGGCGCCCGGAAAGAAAAAGGCCAGTTGCCCTTCGCTGTGCCCCGGCACATGTACCGCCTGTATGCCACCGCCAACCGGCAGCCAGTCGCCATCTTCCACCAGGTGGTCGATCCGGCAGGGAGTAATGGAACCTGGCGCATTACGGATGAACATCCTGTAAATAAGCCGGTTTACCATGCCGGTAAAGTACGGTTGCTCCGGTTTCGGAACAAACCCGGCTTCCACCCACTTCTTTTCTGCCGCATGCATATACACTTTGGCACCCGTAATGGCCTTCAGATCGGCAGCACTCCCCGAATGGTCGGGGTGGCTGTGCGTGAGCAGGATGTTCTTCAGATCATCCGGCCCCCGGCCGATAGATTGCAGCAGTTCCAGTATGAGACCGGTGCTATCGGGCTCTCCCGTGTCTATGAGCGTTAGCTTTTCATCGTCGATCAGAAACGCGTTCGACTTACCAAGGTTCAGTTCATAGACATTCCCGGTTATCCTTCGGATACTCATGCATGTTTGATTTTACAGGTTGCGGAGATGATCTCTTTCAGATCTCGTCCGGCGTCTTGAATTCGGTCATATTCTGGCGCTTCTCGCGGAAGCGGTCTTTCATGGATTCTTTTTCCGGCCTTATCACGCCCTGATCGCCGATCGTCCAGCTGAGGGGGCGTAACTCCTTCCCTACTGATTCCTGCAGGAGCAGGAGGCCGTGCATAAATGCGTCGGGCCGGGGTGGACAGCCGGGAACGTATACGTCTACCGGCAAAAACTTATCTACACCCTGCACCACACTGTAAATATCATACATCCCGCCTGAATTTGCACAGCTGCCCATAGAAATAACCCAGCGGGGCTCCATCATTTGTTCGTAGAGGCGTTGAATGATGGGGGCCATTTTGATGAAAACGGTACCGGCAATGATCATTACGTCTGCTTCGCGGGGCGTTCCGCGGATCACTTCCGCACCGAAACGGGCAAGATCGTACTTCGGCGTCATACCTGTAGCCATTTCCACGAAGCAGCAGGAAAGCCCGAAGTGAAAGGGCCACATACTGTTTTTGCGGCCCCATGCTACGAGGCGCTCTACCGATGTGAGCATAACGCTCTGGCCTACGGATTCTTCAACGGAGTAATTGCCGTTGCGTCCCGGAGCGGCATCTTTCGGCTCAGTTAACCACCACTTCATGAGATGTAGTTTTAGGTGAAGGAGACGATTGCTTTAACTTCCGGAACGCTTTGAGGATCTTTTTACCATCCGGACCGAAATCGAGCGCACCGTTCCGCCATTCGTAGATCAGCACGACCAACAGGATGGCGATAAAAACCGACACGCCGATGAAACCTGCCCAGCCGAGTTCTCCAAAAGCGATAGCCCAGGAGATCACGAAAACGGTCTCGATGTCGAAGATCACAAACAACATGGCAACAAGGTAAAATTGGGACGGGAAGCGGATACGCGCGGAGCCGGTGGATAAGATACCGGACTCATAAGCTTCGCCTGTTGCGCGTTCATTATGGCGCTCGCCCAGGAGGTAGGACAGACCCAGGATCGCCAGTACCAGCACGAGTACAATGGCGCCAAAAACGAGGAATGGCCAGGTCGGGTTCATAAACAGTTGTTTTATGGTTTCATCTGCGGGTTATCCGGATGTCAGTGGAATGGCGTCCTTGCGGTTGTTGTATTGTATCCAATCAACGTACAACTCCATGCATCCGGCAGATGCAGGCCATAAAACAATAAACAACGCCGGGGATGTGGCTGTCTGATAACTGTTGTAACTATTCCGTTAATGATGTGTGCCAGTAATATAGCACTCGAGGTTTTCAATGATGTGCTTCTGTTCGTCCATGATATACTTCACTACATCCCCGATGGAGACAATGCCGATCAGCCTTCCGCCGGCATCCACCACCGGCAAATGCCGGATTCTTTTATCAGTCATCTTGCACATGCAGGCTTCGATCGTTTCGTCTTCATTGACGGTGATCGGGTGTTCTGTCATGATCTCTCGGATCGTGGTCTCTTTAGAGGCACGGCCCTTTAATATTACCCGGCGCGCATAATCGCGCTCGGAAAATATGCCCATAAAATGATCTTTATCTACAACGGTGAGGGCGCCTACATTCCGGTCCACCAATACTTTCAGGGCTTCATAAACGGTGCTGTCCGGATGTACGGAATAAACTGCGTGACCTTTGCCCACCAAGATATCTCTGACTCTCCCCATGGCAAGCTGATTTAAAAATTAAACAATAACGTGTGTGAAAAACCTACTTTAAGTTAACTTATTTAATCCGTAAAATCAAAAAGAAAGCAGTAAAAAAGATACGCACATGTTTGCAAATAACCCTTTTTACACTACCCGCTAACCCTTTACACGTGAGGATTTTTAACATGATGTTATCCCCCACTGCTGTAGTGTTTCCGTTACTGCATATTGTCTGTATCGCTGAGCGGCAAGAAATACACTGAATAATGCAGTTTTCGAAAATTTCTAACCCCGATATACTTCAGCTTAGAGATTATCCATGACTCCATGCAATTAGTGTTAGTCGGTTTGCAAACTCCGATATTACGGTATTAAAAATCCTTCAATAGCCCCGAGGTTTGACCTGCAGTGGATTTCGTACATTCAGGCTTAACAACTATCATTCCTCCGCCATCTATTATCTTTTGCCGCTGACAAATCATCTTCCCTTTATTTGCCTTTTTTCCTACCCTCTGCCTCCGCATAAAATCAGCATAAAATACGCATCAGCTCCACATCAAGTCCACCTTCTCTCCAAACATCTCTCCAGTTTCACCCATACTTCCTACAGAGATACTACCTTGTAATTACATAGATACCTGCTTCTAATCTGCTTGTAATACCATAAAGACTCCCTTTCTTCCATCAAAAAAGAAAGGCCGGCGTATTATGCCAGCCTTTCCTGTATGCGAAAAACATTCACTTAAATATTATTCTTCTTCAGCTCCGACACAGCATGATCTACCGCGCGGGCAGTTAGCGCCATGTAAGTGATAGAGGGGTTCTGGCAGGCAGAAGATGACATGCAGGCGCCATCAGTGATGAACACGTTCTGCGCGGCATGTACCTGGTTGAAACCATTGAGTACGGAAGTCTTGGGATCGCGGCCCATACGCGCGGTACCCATTTCATGGATACAGTGGCCGGGAGGTGGCATATCATCGCCACCACCAACGTTTTTCAGTCCTGCTGCTTCCAGCATTTCCTTCGCGCTTTCCAGCATGTCTTTCCGCATAGCCAGTTCGTTATCCCGGAAATTACAATCGATATCCAGCGTGGGGAGCCCCCATTTATCGGTTTTGGTTTTATTGAGGCGTACGGTGTTGTCCTGGTAAGGCAGATGTTCTCCCCAGGCCCCAATCCACATGCCCCACTGGCCGGCTTCGGTATTGGCTTCCTTGAGCTGCACACCAATGCCTTCAAAAGAAGTAGTGCGGCCGCGGGAAGCGCCGCCCTGGTAGCCGAAGCCACGCAGGTAATCCTTCCGGTTGGTATTGCCCCCGATATTACGGAAGCGCGGAATGTAAATGCCGTTGGCTCTTCTGCCGTAGGTATACTGATCTTCGAACCCTTCGAATGAACCGCCGGCACCTACGCCAAAGTGATGATCCATGAGGTTGCGGCCTACCTGGTCGCTGTCGTTACCGAAACCATTAGGAAAGCGGTTGCTAACGGAGTTGAGGAGAATAGCGGTGGTACCGAGTGTGGAAGCATTAACGAAAATGATTTTAGCGAAATACTCCGTCACCTCTTTCGTTTCGGCATCCATGATGCGTACACCCTTTGCTTTCTTCGTAGCTTCATCATACAACAGTTCCAGTACGATGGAATGCGGGCGCAGGGTCATATTGCCCGTTTTAGCGGCTGCCGGGAGCGTAACCCCATTACTGCTGAAATACCCCGTAAACGGACAGCCACGCGCGCATTGGTCGCGGTACTGACAGGGACCTCTACCGTTATGCGCTTCCGTAACGTGTGCGCAGCGGCCAATGGTCATGATCCGGTCTTTATACTTTTCCTTTATACGGGCGGCTACGTGCTTCTCGAGGCAGTTCATCTCCATGGCTTTGAGGAACTCGCCATCGGGCAGCTGGGGCAGGTTCTCTGCGGTTCCGCTGATACCAATGTACTTCTCTACATAACTGTACCACGGCTCAATGTCTTTATACCGGATAGGCCAGTCTACCCCGTGCCCGTCTTTCGCATTGGCTCCAAAATCGATATCGCTCCAGCGGTATACCTGGCGCCCCCACATGAGCGAGCGGCCACCCACATGGTTGCCACGCAGCCAGTTGAAAGGCTTGATCTCGTTGTAGGGATTCTCTTTATCGTTCACCCAGAAGTGTTGCGTGGCTTCATCGAAAGCATAGCATCTGCTCTGGATGGGATGATTCTCCTGCATTTCGAGGGTATGCTTGCCGTGATGCGGATAATCCCACGGCGCCCAGTTGGCGGTGGTGTAGTCTTTGATGTGCTCAACGTTCCGGCCTCTTTCCAGCACGAGGGTTTTAAGCCCTTTTTCACACAGCTCTTTGGCTGCCCAGCCACCGCTGATGCCTGAACCTACCACAATGGCGTCGTAGGTATTTTCGGCTGCGGCTTTGATGTTAAGATGCATTGTAGCGTGGGTTTAAAATGGGAAAAGCCGCTACGAACGCGGCTTTTCCTCAATAGTTATGCCTTAGTTCCTTTATCAGATATTTCCTTTCTTCAGCTCTTTCACGGCATGATCTGCCGCGCGGGCGGTAAGTGCCATATAAGTGAGGGAAGGGTTCACGCACGACGCGGAGGTCATGGCGGCACCATCTGTCACAAATACGTTTTTAGCACCATGTACCTGGTTGAATTCGTTGAGGATGGAAGTTTTCGGATCGCGTCCCATACGGGCAGTGCCCATTTCGTGGATCGCCATACCGGGCCATGAACCGTTGTCGTACGTTTTCACGTTTTTAACACCGGCAGCTTCGAGCATCTCTGCTGCGTCGTTGGCCATATCTTTCCGCATCTTCATTTCATTCTCCTTGAACTCGGCGTTGAAGCGCAGTGTTGGCTGGCCCCATTCGTCTTTCACGGATTTATCGAGCGTTACGTAGTTGTCTTCATAAGGGAGACATTCGCCGAAGCCGCCGATGCCCATGCTCCATTTGCCGGGTTCGGTGAGCATTTCCTTGAAGTCTTTACCCACACCCATTTCTGCGATACCACGGCTCCAACCGCTACGGCTGGCGCCACCCTGGTAACCGAAGCCACGGATGTAATCGCGCTTATCGCTGCCGATGTTACGGTAACGGGGGATGTACAGCCCGTTTGGACGGCGGCCGTAGAAGTATTTATCATCGTACCCTTCCACAGTGCCGGATGCGCCGGTGCGGAAGTGGTGATCCATCAGGTATTTGCCCAGTACTCCGCTGTCGTTACCGAACCCGTTGGGGAAACGGCTGCTGATGGAGTTCATCAGTACGAAAGTGGAACCTAGTGTAGAACCATTTACGAAAATGATCTTGGCATAGAACTCAATCATTTCCTTGGAGTTCTTGTCGATCACACGCACGCCGGTGGCTTTGCCTGCTTTATCGTCATAGATAAGACTGTTCACGATCGAATCAGGACGCAGCGTCAGGTTACCGGTGGCTACTGCTGCCGGGAGGGTAGACGATTGTGTGCTGAAATAACCACCGAACGGACAGCCGCGGCTGCAGAGGTTACGGAACTGGCAGTTTGTACGGCCGGGCAGTGGTTGTGTGATATTGGCAACGCGGCCCATGATCATCTTACGGCCTGCGAAAGATGCTTCCACTTTTGCTTTCACGTCTTTCTCCACGCAGTTCATTTCCATGGCAGGCATGAAGATGCTGTCCGGCAGCTGGGGTAAGTTCTCAACTGATCCGGAAATGCCTACGAATTTTTCCACGTAATCATACCAGGGCTGAATGTCTTTATAACGGATAGGCCAGTCAACCGCGATGCCGTCTTTCTTATTGGCTTCGAAGTCGAGATCGCTCCAGCGGTAGCTCTGGCGGCCCCACATGATGGATTTACCGCCTACGATATCGGGGCGGTACCAGTCGAAGCGTTTATCTTCCTGGTAAGGGGATTTACTATCGTTGATCCAGTATTTTTCGTTGTGTTCGGAGTAAGGGTAGTCGCGGCTCAGTTTTTCGTGAGATTGGCGCTGGTCCTGGGTGATGCGTCCGCGGTGTTCGAACTCCCAGGGATTTTTGGTGGCGGTTTCGTATTTACCGTGTTCGAGGTTGTGGCCGCGCTCGAGCATGAGTACTTTCAGGCCTTTTTCGGTGAGCTCTTTGGCAGCCCATCCGCCGCTAACGCCGGAGCCGATCACGATCGCATCAAACGTATGCTGATCCTGCGCTTTTATATTCAGGTTCATGATGTTTCAGTTTTTGTAATGTGGAAAACGGATTAAGCCCAGGCGCGGTCGCCTTTCTTGTAGGGAACACAGCCTTCGTAACGGCCGGGTACGGCTACATAACGCAGGGCTTTGGTGGCGCCCGGTTCAGACGTGAAGTAGCCAAGCAGCGTCAGCTCTTTCATGTACTGGAAGTAATGAACGGGATCTTCTTTCTTCTTGTTTTCCCGTTTGTTGTAATCCACACGCTCCTGATCGATGGCGGTCAGCAGCTCGGTACGTTGTTCAGGAGAGAGATCCAAGAACACTTTACCGTCGAATTTCTTTTTGCTTTCTTCGTTCACCTTGTTCAGGCCTGCTTCAAACACTTTCTGTGCTTTCTCGTCGTAGCAGTCGTTGATCATGGTAACAATGAAGTCCTGCACGCCTGCGGCTTTAGCGCCGGGAGTGGAAGTAGCAGGTATGATCGTTTCTGCGATTTCCGCGAGCAGTTCTTTAGTTTCGGGTGTTTGTAATGAATATGTGGCCGGCCTGGATTTGCAACCCTCCAGTGCCGCTAACGTGGAAGCGGAAAGCGCGGTACCCATGAGTATCGCTACATTCCTGATGGCATCTCTTCTGTTCATAATAGTAAATTGATTTGACCTTAGATGGAAAAATCCAAAAAAAATGCGAGAAACCAAAATATTTCGGGACCTAAAGGGAAAATAGTGTGTATAAATGACACATAGGGGTAAATATTAAGGCAAATAGTGCCATTGCATCGGCATTTCGTCCTATTCTCCTGCCTTTTTCCGCATCCCTTCCCATAGCATGATGGCCCATCCACCCAGCAACCCGGTGTAGAAACTGAGGCTCAGATCCATTGAAATGCGCCAGGCTTCCAGTGAGTATGCTTCATCCTTTATGAGCAATACGAAATAAGAACCTGCGATTACGAGGACGATTAAACCTGCCGTGCGCAAAGCCAGTTTCTTCAGAAAGAGTACATACAGCCCCCAGGCACTGCCCTCCCCTTTTCCGGCACGGAACCATACATTCAACGCTATTGCTGCCACTACGATGACAGGGAACAATAATAACAGGTAGTTTAACATAGCAGGCAAAGATAGCCTTACAAAAAATAAACCCGGCACTAAGGCCGGGAATAACTCATGCTTTATCCGTGGGTAAAGGTTTCTTCTTAACATAAGGGAAGAAAAAGGCGAACAGCAGAGCAGTTAACAGGCTGCGTGCAATCCAGTCGATCCACACAGCGTGGGTGTAGGGCTTTCCGGAAAACCAGAGAAACAGCGGGCTAATGGCCAGCAGTACTATAAAATACCAGAAAGTGCGTTTCATAAACGGTATCATCGGAGATAGCATTTTACACTATTTACGAAAATTCCCTGTAAAAACAAACAGTCCCGGTGTGAGGCCGGGACTGTCTTCAATATTATAAGCACAATATCAATTCGTTGATTGTGTACGGGTAGTGCCGATCTGAGCGATAGCAGGTTGTGTTACAGGAGCGGTATACACGTATTTGCCCTGGCTGTTCACCATCACTACCGGCATTTTGCGGGTTTTCTCGAAATAGTCGTAAGCATTCTTCAGGTTCAGCCAGAACTTCTGCGACTCGTTATCCGTGAGTGAAACACTGCCGAGGTAATCCATGCTGCGGTTGTTACCGAAGCGAACGGGGAATACATGAACGGGGATGAAATCCTGCCCGGCATTTTTAGCATGCACGGCCATTACATATACTTCCTGGATGTACTCGTCGGTGAGCGGGATGCAGCCGATGGTAAGGCAGGAACCGTGGATATAGATATCGCCGCCTGGTTTCTTCTGATCGCTGAGCATGCGGTCAGAATAGTTCGGGTAGTTGATTCCGAGACTCAGGTGAAAACTGCTGTTAGGATTGAAATCGTTGATATAGTAAAACCCTTCGGGCACCTGACGGTCGCCTTCTTTACGCTTGGGCCCCATCTTTCCGGAAAGGGAACATACGCGGTAGGTTTTAACGAGGGTGAAGGTATCGGCCGGGCTGTTGCGCGCCCAGATCTCCAGTTCACTGTCCAGCTTAAAGCTGCGGATATACAGCTGCCTGGCCGGCCAGGATACGCCTTTCTTGGCGAATTCCTTCTTAATGCTTTCTTCTTTCTCCCGGAAAGCCTCACCAACCCGCGGGAACAGTTTCTGGTTCTCGAGAAATGATTGCTGCGCTTGTGTACTAACTGCGCCCAGGAGGGATAAAATACCGATAAATAACCGCTTCATATCTAGTCTGTCTTACCAATTCATGCCAGAAAATAATATGCCAGGTAGAACAATATAAATGCAAAAATAACATATATAATTGAACCTACCGCCTTGTTGGCAAATCTTAACACATAATGCCGGTTGCCGGCGAAAATCAAATAGGCGGTAAGTAACTGCAAGAGTCCCGCCAGAATAAAAAGGTATCCGAATAAATCTCTTAAATCCATAAATATTAACGTCAAATTTAACGATTTAGTGAGTAATTGCACCCCCACAATTGAAATTTTCTTACAACAGCAGCCTCCTTTATGCGAAAATTACTATTTTTAGCCATACACGTTGCAACACAAGGGTTTCCAGCTAAAACAAACAGTGGATGGTGAATTTTCCAGGAGGATATGATGCGTTACCTACGGCGGTTGAACCGCTGTTCCACTTGTATTATCCCCGCCTATGCGAGTTTGCCTTCCGTTATCTGCAGGATGAAGCGCTGGCGGAAGATGTGGTGCAGGATGTGTTCGTAATGATCTGCGAAAAGTCGGGCATCCTCCCCGAAGGCGAGCCGGCACGTAAGAACTACCTCTATGCCGTGGTCCGCAACGCATGCCTCAACCGCCTCCGCCACCTGAAGGTCGTACACCGCCACCAGGATGAGCAACTGCGCGGACAGTCCTTCGCCCCTCCCGAAGTCCTCGAAACCATCATCAGTACCGAAATGGTTGCTGCCATGGAAGCCGCAGTAGCTTCCCTTCCCGAAGGCTGCGCCTCCATTTTGCGAAAGAGCTACGTAGAAGGCCTCTCCAATACCGAGATCGCCGATGCACTTAATATATCCATCCATACCGTTAAAAGCCAGAAACAAAGAGCATTACTGCTCCTCCGGGAGCGCCTGGGACCAGGATTCGTGCTGCTCCTTTACTTTTTACGCTAAATGCAATCGGTTGAATTAAAGAGGATTGCATTTATTTTCAAAAAAAACCGGGTAACCATTCCATTCTTTTTCATCTCCTGCGTGTAGAATAGACATGACCGAGCCAACTATTGATTGGGGAAACGTTCCGTACAGAGCAGCGGAGCTGCTGCACAGATTGCATAACAATACCATCACTGCCGAAGAGCAGGAGGAGCTGCATGCACTGATACCTGCTCCCCTGCGCCAGCGCCTCCTTGCCGAAATACAAAACCTTCCTGCACTGGATGCACGTATGGCCCGGCTCAGCCGTTTCAACAGCCGGCCGGCATGGGAACAGGTGCTTGCCAAACGTAATGCCAAAAGAAAACGGTCTTTACGCCAGCGCTATACCTGGGCTGCCGCCGCAGCGGTTACCGGCATCGCAGTATTCACCTGGTTCTTTTCCGGTCACCGTCAGCCATTCAATGATACCCGCATAGTTGCCGATAACCGCTTCGGCCACGAAAACGATGTACTCCCCGGCACCTCCCGCGCCGAACTCGTACTTTCCAACGGCAAAACCATACTCCTGCAAGGCGAGCATATGTCGCTGGAAGAAGAAGACGGTACCCGCCTCCGCAGCGATAGCGGCGCCATCCATTATGATGCGAATACAGCTTCAG
The DNA here is from genome assembly GCF_003149455.1 of Chitinophaga deserti. Lineage (GTDB taxonomy): Bacteria > Bacteroidota > Bacteroidia > Chitinophagales > Chitinophagaceae > Chitinophaga > Chitinophaga deserti. The sequence goes on along the minus strand of NZ_QFFK01000007.1, from coordinate 26,288 downwards.
GAGAAACAGCCCTATATAATACCCTCCGCGTACCCGTAGCGGGCACCTACCGCATTGTACTGCCCGACGGCACCGCCGTGTGGCTGAATGCGGCTTCGGAGCTGCAGTTCCCTGTCCGATTCACGGGAAATAAGCGCACCGTAACCCTCCGTGGCGAAGGCTACTTCGAAGTAGCGAAGGATGCGCAAAAGCCATTCAGCGTACAGGTGTATGGCGATACCGTGGAGGTACTCGGCACCACATTCAATATATCCGCATACGATCCATCCCGCACCACTACCAGCCTCATGAACGGTAAAGTGGCCGTAGCTGCCCGCAAAGGGAAGAAAGTACTGGAGCCGGGGCAGGCGGCAGTTTCCACCACGGCCGCACTGAAAATCGAGAAGGCAGACATCGAGAAAGCCACCGCCTGGAAGAACGGATACTTCTATTTCAACAACGAATCCATCACAGAGATTATGGACCAGGTAGCCCGGTGGTACGGGATCACCGTACGCTTTAACGGCGATGTAGCAAAGGGTCAGCACATCGGCGGCAGCATCAGCCGGGAAGCCAGCCTTGGAGAAGTATTGGAACAATTACACCTGATCAGCGGATTACATTTCAGCATCAGCGGCAGTGAACTAACCATCAGCACAGCAACCAAAAAATAATAGTGCCGGACACGCAATCACCAAATCTAAAAGCCATGAAGAAACACGTACAGATTAAAAAGCCAAACTGACACAAACCAACAGGCATGAAAAAGCCGGAAGCGCACCACCGCTCCCGGCCGGAGGCATGACTGCCACGTTAGCATGACACAATGATTTATCAATCCTAACACTGTAAAATTATGCAATTCCTTTCTGCAGGCAAAGTATGCCGGCACGGATCCTTACGCCTGCGCTTTGCGGGGCCGTTAATACTGAGCGTCATGAAAATCACGATCTCGCTACTCTTATTCTTTTCGCTGGGAGCATATGCTTCCGGCAGGGCGCAATCCGTTACACTGACGGTTAAAAACATGCCCCTCCGGGAAGTCTTTTCCCGGATGAAGGCCCAAACGGGTTACCATTTCCTCTACCAGGAGGAAGCGCTGAGCCATGCCGCCCCGGTAACGCTCAACATACGGGAAACACCGCTCACCGCCGTGCTGGAAAGCATCCTGCCCGCGCGTGCCCTGGCATTCCGTATCAGTGGCCGCAACATTACCGTCCTGAAATCTACCGTTATTGAAACTGCTTACCGTAACATCGAAGTACGCGGTACCGTCCGCGATTCCGGCTCTGTGCTGCAGGGCGTAACCGTTACCGTAAAAGGCAGCAAGCCCATAATAGGCACCGCTACCGACGCCAATGGCCGCTTTATCCTCGACGTTCCCAACAACGCCATACTGGAGTTCAACTTCATCGGGTACATCGGGCAGGAAATCCCTGTGGCCGGTAAAAGCAACATCGATGTTATGCTTATGCCCGACACCAAGGGCCTCGGTGAAGTGGTGGTAGTAGGTTTCGGCAAGCAGAAAAAGTCGAGCCTCGTAAGCTCCATTGCCACGGTAAAGGGCGAACAGCTCCGCATGCCTACACGCAGCCTCAGCAACAACCTGGCAGGACAGGTACCCGGTCTCATCGCCGTACAACGCTCCGGCGAACCAGGATACGATAATGCCGAATTCTGGATCAGAGGGGTCAGCTCCTTTGCGGGCGGTACCAGTCCGCTGGTACTGGTAGACGGTGTTCCCAGGAACATGAACGATATCGAGCCCGATGAGATCGAGACATTCACCCTGTTGAAAGACGCTGCCGCTACGGCCATCTACGGTGCCGAAGGCGCCAATGGTGTAATCCTCATTACCTCCAAACGGGGTACCGCGCAGAAAACGCGCATCACTTACCGCGGTGAATACAGCAGGCTGAAACCCACCCGTCTGCCGCGCTTCGCCAATTCTTACGACTATTTATCCCTGTACAACGAAGCCCTCCGTAATGAAGGGAAAGATCCCGCGTTCAGCGACGAGGTTCTGGCCAAATATAAATCCGGCGAAGACCCTGACCTTTACCCCAGCAGCAACTGGTGGGATCTCCTGATGCGCGATCATACCAATAACACCCGCCATACCCTCAACTTCAGGGGCGGCGGCGATCGTATGCGCTTCTTCGTATCCGGCGCGTATTTCTCCGAAAGCGGGCTGTATAAAGTGAACCAGGATTATAACAACAACGCCGGTCTCAAACGCTACAACCTCCGCAGCAACATCGACATCGACGTTACCAAAACCACCCTTATCCGTGTTGATCTCAGCGGGCAGTACCTCCAGACCAACTATCCCGGTTTTGGCGCTACCAACCTCTTCGAGCGCTTCTCGCGCATCCCCCCTCACCTGTTCCCTGCCGTTTATTCAGACGGTACACTGGCCGGGCACCCGACACAGAATGCCAACAAGCTCAATCCCTATAACCAGCTCGTGGAATCAGGCTATCAGAAAGAGTGGCGTTCCGCCATTCAATCGCGCGTGGATATTGAACAGAAGCTGGATATCATTACCCCCGGCCTGAGAATCCGTGGCGCCATCAGTTACGATGCCAACTCGCAGTACCGGATGACGCGCCTGAAATCGCCCTCCACTTTCTTCGCCAAAAGCCGCGATGCCAATGGCAAACTGGTTTTCGACCAGATCAGCAACGGCACTCCCTTTGCAGAACCCATCGAAAGCAATAGCGGCGATAAGAACATCTACATGGAGGCAGCGCTGAACTACGACCGTACTTTCGGCAAACACGTAGTGAGCGCCATGGCATTAACTTACCAGAAAGAAAGGCAGCTCCACTCCGATGCACTGGCTTACCGCAAGCAGGCCTACATCGGTCGTACGGTGTATACTTTCGACAGCCGCTATTCCATCGAGGCCAACTTCGGCATCACCGGCAGTGAGAACTTCTCTGCCGATAACCGCTACGGCTTCTTCCCGGCCATCGGGCTGGCCTGGAACGTGGCAAACGAACCTTTCTTCCCCGAATTCCTCGAAAGGGCCGTAGGCAGCCTTAAATTGCGCGCTTCCATCGGCCGTACGGGCAACGACAATCTCTCTTCCGACCGCTTCGGCTACCGTGCCACCTTCCTGAACGGTACCGGCTACAGCTGGGGTATAGGCACTTCCGGTGCAGTAAACGGACTGGGCAACGGGCTTGTGGAAGGCAAGTTCTCCGCTCCTATGCTGGGCTGGGAAGTGGAAGTGAAAAAGAACTTCGGTATAGATGCATCCCTGTTCAACGGAGCCATCGACTTCCAGGTAGATTACTTTGACAACCGCCGTACCGACATCCTCCTGCAACGCCGTACCATCCCCGGCATTGCCGGCTTCCGCCAGGCCCCCTGGCAGAACTTCGGGATTGTGGAAAACAAAGGACTGGATGGAAGCCTGAACCTCCGCTACAAAGTTGGAGAAGTACTCCTCTCCGCCCGTGGCAACCTTACCATTGCCCGGAATAAAATCATCGAATACGATGAAGTTCCCCAGCTGCACCGCTGGATGGATATTAAAGGAACCCGGCTGAATGCACTGAATAACTTCCTCATCGCAGAACGCCTGTTTACCGACCAGGATTTCAATATCACCATCGGGCCCGATGGTAAAAAGACATACGCCCTGAAAGACGGTATTGCCCCTACCAACTACGTTGCACAGGTAATGCCGGGCGATATCAAATACCGGGATATGAACGGCGATGGTATCATCGATGATCTCGACCGTGTAAAAGACGCCGCCCAGCCCACCGTTCCGGAGATGATTTATGGCTTTGGACTGAGCGCGGAATGGAAAGGTTTTTATGCCAGCGTGTTCTTCCAGGGTGCAGGCCGCGTATCCGTGAACATCAACGACCAGGCAAACGCCTTCATGCCTTTCCACTGGGGTATCGACGAAAGCAATGTGCGCATGGAAGTAGTGGAAAGCCGCTGGACGGAGCAGAACCCCAGCCAGGACGTTTTCTTCCCCCGCCTGCGCGTATCGGAAATGAGCAACACCAACACCGCCAGCACCTGGTGGGTGAGAGACGGTTCGTTCATCCGCCTCAAAAACGTGGAAGCCGGTTACAACTTCAACACCAAACTCATCCAGCGTGCTAAAATGAGAAATGCACGCATTTATATCATGGGCAACAACGTAGCCCTGTGGGATCATGTAGGCGTTTACGATCCCGAACTGGGCAACAGCGCCGGCGGTACCCGCTATCCTATTCCCAGCACCTGGACGGCAGGCATTGAAATCACTTTATAAACGAACGAACGACATGAAATATATATTCCATTCATTGATTATCGCCACTACTACCTTTGGCGCCGTTTCGTGCAACAAAAACTATCTCGACGTTTCCAAAGAACTGGCGGAAGACAGGGACATGCAGAAGATCTTCTCCACACCGGCCGATGTGAGAAGATGGCAACGCAATATTTACGCAGGTATTCCAAATATGGCCAACTACAGCCGGAACGATATTTCCGGCCTCGATAATCCCTGGCTGCGGATGACCGACGAAGTGAAACTCCGCCAGGTTACAGAATACAACCTAGCTCCGTATACCCTCAGCCACAGTACCTGGTCGAGATGGTCGCTGTACCAGTACATCCGCCAGGCGAATATCTTCCTCGCCAATGCAGTGGAAATACCTGCAACCGGCCAGGCCGATTTCATCAGTGCGGATGAGCTGGCGGAACTGAAAGTACAGGCCCGCTTCCTCCGTGCCTATTACCACTACCTGCTGTTTGAGCTGTACGGCCCTGTTACTATCATGACGGAGATTGCCGATCCCAACAACCGGACGCTCGACTTCGCCCGCAACTCGGTAGATGAAGTGGTGAACTTCATTTACGATGAGCTGACCGCCTGTGCCGACGGACTGAAAGATCCGGACCTTTCCAACCAGCAACTGCTGGCTGTACCTACGAAAGGCGCCGCACTGGCCGTACGCGCCCGGCTGATGATGTACGCCGCCAGCCCGCTCTTTAACGGCGGTTATGCCGAAGCGCTGGCCCTTACCAATAAAGACGGTAAAAGGCTCTTCCCTGATGCCGACAACACGAAATGGCAAAAAGCCCTCACTGCAGTAAAAGCCATCATCGATTACGCGGAAACAGGCGGGCATTATGCTCTGCACCGCGAAAATACCGGCACCTCCTATGATCCTGATAAGAGCCTGTATGAACTGCACATGAAATACAACAAGGAAATCATCTTCGCCCGTTCTGACGTGAACTGGGGAACAGTTCCCAATGCGGGGGTAGACGGATGGTCGGTTCCCCGCGGTGCACGCGGTGGCAGCAACGCCACCGGTTATATTGCCGCCACGCAGGAACTGGTGGATGCCTTTTTCATGAACGATGGCCTGCCAATTCAGGAATCGCCCGCGTATAGTGAAACGGGTATGTCTGTTGCGGGAGAAGACCTCACCGGCCGCACCCAGCCGGGTACTTACCGCATGTATGTAAACCGCGAACCCCGCTTTTACCAGGCTATTTTCTACAATGGCAGGCGCTGGCATGTAGGCAACGAGCAGATCTTCTTCAACCGCGGAGGTAACAGCGATAACAGCGTTCAGGATCATGCCCGTACCGGCTACATCTTCTATAAGAAGCTCAGCAAGCGCGTATACAATCAGGGATCTAACCCGAAGAGCGAATACCGTCCCGGTATCATTTTCCGCCTCGCTGAGTTTTACCTGCTGTATGCAGAAGCCCTCAATGAAGTGACGCCTTCCGATCCCAATATCATCACTTACATCGACAAAGTGCGCAGCCGTGCAGGCATCCCGCTGCTGGCCGACATTAAGCCGGGCATCCGGGGCAACCAGGCCGCCCAGCGCGAAGCTGTGCGTGCGGAAATGCGTGTGGAACTGGCCGGGGAAGGACAGCGCTACTTTGATGTGCGCCGCTGGATGATTGCCGAAGCCCCTGCGGGTAAAGGCGCTCAGGGCGGACCTTATTATGGAATGGATCTCAACGCCGCCACCATTGAAGGGTTCTACAAACGTACCCTCATTGAAAACCGCGGTTGGACGAAAGCCATGTACCTCTACCCCATTCCGCTGAACGATATCCAGAACAGCCGGCTGCTTGTACAAAATCCATTATACTGATAACGATTAATTATCTTCAGACATGCAACTGTCCCTGATACTCGCCGCCGCCATGTATTGCGGCCTTTCATCCACCCACATGCCAACGGCAGAAAAGCGTGGTTACAAAATGGTCTGGAATGATGAGTTTGATAAGGATGGCACCCCCGACCCTGCCAAATGGGATTACGAACGCGGCTTTATCCGCAACCGTGAGCCACAATGGTACCGGCCGGAGAACGCATCCTGCAAAAACGGGTTCCTCACCATCGAAGCGCGGAATGAGCGCATTCCCAACCCCGGTTATGTTGCCGGCAGCAGCGACTGGAAGAAAAACCGTGAGTTTGCGGAATACACCTCTTCCTGCCTCATTACCAAAGGCAAATTTGAGTTCAAATACGGCCGTGTAACCATGCGGGCGAAGATAGATGTCCGTAAAGGCAGCTGGCCCGCCTTCTGGATGCTGGGCGCCAACCGTGGCCCCGTGCATTGGCCTGCCTGCGGCGAAGTAGATATCATGGAATTTTACAGGGGCAACCTCCTGGCCAACGCAGCCTGGGAAGGCTCCGGCGAAACCGCCTGGGACGAAGCCAAATGGCCCGTTGCTGCCTGGGGCGGCGAAGCCTGGGCTAACAGTTTCCATGAATGGGAAATGATCTGGGATGAAAACAGCATGGTTATTTCTGTAGACGGGAAAGAGCTCAATACCATCGATATCAAAAACGCACAAAATGCAAAGAAGGGTAACCACCCCTTCCGGGAAGATTTTTACCTCCTGCTCAATGTGGCACTCGGCCAGAGCGGAGAAGAAATACCTGAAGCACACATGCCTTCACGGCTGATTGTGGATTATGTGCGGGTATATCAGCGCTAGTGCTGAATAAGAATTGTATATAAAAACTAAAATGCCGTCTCTCCTGTTGAGGCGGCATTTTAATTTAAGCATTTTTGTATTATCCCCCTTCATGCCTACACCTCAAACTGATAATATTTCACCGGGGAAGGTAGTCCCAACCTTCAGTGATCCTTCAGTGATCCTTCGGTCAAACTACTGCAAACCTCAGTAAAATCAAGGGCTCACTGAAGGATCACTGAAGGTTGACCGAAGGATCACTATTCAATGTCTTGAAAATGAATACATTGTGACATAACTAAAAAAACACATAAATAGACCTGACTGATATTATATTAACAATCTCAGGACTTCCGACAGCTATACTTTGATAAATATCTTCTTACGGTACATCCAATACAGGATCAACCATTCCAGCGTAAGTACCAATGCGCCCTGTACCAGTGTGGCGTAGGGAACACCGAGGAGCTGGTCATAATTTTGTCCGAGATGGATGTGGAGCGATTGTTTTATAAATCCTCCAAGCCCGTCTGCAATCACATAAGCCGCGATAGAATTGGTACCGATTACCGTCAGGAAAAAGAAGGCAGATTTATACCCGGCAACATCTGCAATCCAGTAAAAGAAAGCAAGGAAAAGGAAACATCCCCCACCGCTGGCGAGCGTCCAGGCGGGCGTCCATATCCTTTTCACGATTGGGTTTATGCCGGCTACATGCAGCAGTAATCCAACTCCCAGCAAGCCGATACCGCAATACAGGAAAAACCTGATGCGCTGTGCGGGCGTTTTTTCTGACTTCAGTGCTTCTCCTGCAAAAGTTCCCAGGATCATGGTGCCTAAAGTAGGGATGAAACTCAGCGTGGCATATCCTCCGCCATTGTACAGGAAAGGTGCTTCCCGCGGGAAAAGGTTCAGGAACCAGGTATCGAAAGCCCAGGCAAGACTGGTATTCTTGTTCCAGTGTGCAGCAAAGCCTTCGAAATTATGCTCCCAGCCCGCAGGTACACCCGGAGCAACTGCTCCCGCCACCGGCAACGGATAGAGCGCAAACGCCAGCCAGAACAGGAAAAGGATGGCAGTACAGGCGATGATTCGCGCCCTTGTTCCCGCAAAGCCCAACGCAAATAGGAAAGGGTATCCCAGGCCTATCATCGTCAATGTATCTTCAAATGTAAAATTGGTCTGCTCCGAGTGCATGGAACGGAGGAAGATGCCTAAACCGATCAGTATCAGTGAACGCGTAATGGTATGCCGCCACATCGAAGCGATACTGCTCCCCTTCGCCAGCCTTGCCGCCATTGAAAACGGCAGGGCCACCCCTACCAGAAAGGAAAACGACGGCTGAATCATATCGTGCAGGGAACAGCCTGCCCAGGGCACGTGGCTCTGGTGAAAGGCCAGGAAGCTCCAGAAACCACTATCCGGCAATGCATCAGAAACCCGGTGGAGGCTCAGCACTTCCATCATCATCAGTAACATCACAAAACCACGGTAAATATCTACGGATGCAATACGGCCAGGGGCCTTTACGCCAGCCGTGGAAGACCGTGGTAAAGCGGCGGTGTCAGTTAAAGGGATAGCGTTCATTCGGTATGCTAAAATTGGTTGATAAAGAGAAGAACCCGCCGGACGGGAACGCCCGGCGAGATCAGCTAAATATACAGGATAGTTGATAAAAAAACGGGGCTATTTGGCCCTGTTTATCTCATGCCCGTCTTTTTTAAGACCCAGAATCTTCAGAGCGTTTTTGTTATATATTTTTTCCAGCACTTCATTCGGCAGATCTAATCCGTAGATCATCCACCGCCCCTGCAGGTGATGCCCCTGCGCGGGATCAAAATATTCATCCGCCGTTTCCAGGAAACGGAAGTAAATGCGGTAGGCTTTGGCATCCGGAGCGGTATCTGTGCCGAACAGTACGCGGTCCTGATATCGGATGAGGAACTTCCGGCAAGTAACGGGCTGGCGCCCCAGTTCGCTGATGCGGGCGCTGAACTCCACGTAGAGGTTGGGGTATTTATCCAGCCAAATACTCACTTGCCCCAAGTCTTCCGGCAGGTTGGCCATATGCGCGCCGATGAAGATAGTATGGGGATGTCTTTCGAGCAACCGGTTGCGTTGTGCCAGCAGCGCTTCCTTGGTGGGATAGCCGTTGCCGTAAAACGACCAGTCGGGATGCAGCCCCAGCTCGTCGTAGCGTTCGTTGTGCTCATCCAGCGGGGTAAAGAACGCTTTGGGGTCAGAGACGTGCATGAGCACGGGGATGCCCAGCTCTCCGCATTTTGCCCAGATGGGATCGAGGCGCGGATCATCTACCGCCACGAACTTACCGGTCTTGTCTTTCACGCCCAGGCCCAGGCTTTTGTACACCTTAACGCCACCAGCCCCCATGGCCACGGCTTCTTCCAGCCGCTGCGCTTCTTTCTTGCCGAAATCAGGCTCATCAATGCGGCTCCATTCAGGTGCGAAGAAAACGAGAAAACGGTCAGCTGCAGACACCTTCGAGCGTTCGAGATGTTTTCTGTAGAAATGATCTTTGGAATGCCCGTCCAGGCTCACCGCCATCACCACGCCCACTTTATCCATCTCTTCGAGATAATGCGCCGCTTTGTCGAGATCACCGAGGTGATTGTGTATGTCTATGACGGGGAACCGCGGGCGAAGAATATCCGTTTGCGGCACTACCAGCTGGCTGGCAGGCTTCCAGTCCACCAGCTTCAGCGGCGGCTTGTCCTGCGCCCGCAGGGGCAGGCACAGGGAAGTGATAGCGCAGAAAAAAAGGGTGAATTGCTTCATCATGTTTTTCCGTTTTTGTGTGATTAGTAATAGCCTTGTGTTTGTTCCAGTACGCCTGGCGCCGCCTGCCCGATCTGTACCTGCGGAATAGGGAATACCCGCATGAATGCCTGCGGCCGCAGCGTGGCCGTTACCGCGGTTTGCGTAACGTTGTTGTAGTTCCTTTCTTCTTTAACAAGCTGCGCGAAGCGGCCGGTACGCGTGAGGTCGAACCAGCGTTCGTTCTCATACGCGAACTCCAGTTGCCGCTCCAGCAGCAACTTGTCATAAAACGTGGTTTCCGTTGCAATGTCGGCGGCGGTATAGTTATGGGCATCATCTCCGAACGCCCGTTCCCGGATCTCGTTCAGTGCAGCCAGGGCTGCGGCGGGCTGGTTGCGGCGGAAGGCGATCTCCGCTCTCAGCAGCACTACGTCCGCATAACGGATTACTGGCAGGTCCAGCCCGGAGGCCTGGAAGGTATGCGCGACAGCATATTTGGCGACATAGGGATAAAAGATCGTAGGAGCCCCGTTAGACGCGGCGGTGTAATTGAGAGATACCGTGGCGGCCTTGCGCTTATCGGCATCGTTATATAGCTTAATGAGGCTCCATGATGGCAATGCCACTTCATCACCCCGGTTCACTATCCCTGCCGAGCCGGCGTTGGGAATGAAAGCGGTAGATAATCCATGGCCATTAGAACCGTCGATATACTTCAGGGAGAAAATAGATTCCGGGTTGTCTTCGTTATTGAGCTTCCATAAGTCCGCGAAATTGCCCACCAGTCCGTATCCCTGGATGGTAGCGAGCTGGTCGGACGCCGCCTTTGCCGCCGCCCATTCCTTCCGATATACCTGCACCTTGATCAGCAATGCTAAAGCTGCTGCTTTGGTGGCACGGCCTTTCGCAATACCCGATTGCAGCGGTAGCTTCGCAGCTGCGTCTGTCAGGTCATCCACGATGAGCTGATAGATCTCTGCAGCCGGAGATTTCCGGGTGTTACGCGACTCCTCGATACTAAGAACGGTAGTCGCTTTCGGTACGTCGCCGAACACACGTACCAGGTCGAAGTACAACAGCCCCCGCAGGAATTTTGCTTCTCCGATGTATTGATCCTTCAGCCCTGCTTTATAATCCGTGGGCTTGTCGATACCCACCAGTACGGAATTAGCACGGAAGATGGCGTTGTAGGTGCTGATCCAGAAGTTGTTCAGCAATGGGTTACTGGGCTCCGGGGTTAGGCCGTCCAGCTCAAAAGAGCCGGCGATCGACTGGTTGGCAGACATGAACAGGTTATCCGAAGGCACTTCCATCACGAGGTAATCCCCCGGTTTGCGGCTTTGCAGCCTGCTATAGATACCGATGGTCAGCTGGTCGATATCGCTGGCGGTTTGCGGAAAGTTGGAACTGGTCAGGAAAGATTCGGGCGACAACTCCAGCAGATCGCTTTTGCATCCCTGTCCGAACACTGCAGCCATCATACAGGCCGCTATATAAGATTTAATCGTTTTCATCTTCAGTCTTTTTGCAATTAGAATTGAACGTTGAGGCCGAAAGTTACCACGCGGTTGATGGGCTCTGTACCATCGTTATAGCCGGCATACGGACCATTATACCCTTCAGGGTTATAGCCATGGTATTCTTTATCGGTCACCATCAGCAGATTCGAAACGGAACCGAATACACGCAGCTGGTTCATGCGCAGGCGGCGTGATATGCTTTCCGGAAAATTGTAGCCGAGGTTCATGTTGCGCACGGCGAAGAAAGAACCGTTCTCAATATAGAGGTCAGAACGGCCCTGGAAGTTGAGCGTGCTGAGGGCGGCTGCGGGAGCACGGCCGTCGCCCGGCTCCGCTTCGGACCACCACTGGTTCTTCACCAGATCGCGGCGCATAGCGCCTACCAGCGCGCCCTGGTAATACTGGTTCTCATAGTTGTACACCTTTGAACCGAGATTGGCCTGTACGGCGATGCTGAGATCGAAATTTTTATATGCGAAATCATTTACGAGGCCGATGATCGCTTTGGGTTGGTAATTGCCGAGGATGGCACGGTCCCGCGCATCGATATTGCCGTCTTTATTCACGTCTTCATAGATGGGATTGCCAAGCTTGCTGCCGGGATACAACGGGATACCGCTGTTGAGCACCTGTGTACTGGATATAACGCCGATGGCTTTATACCCGTAATAGGAGAACATCGGCTCTCCCACGCGCAGGAGCCATGACATGCCGTATTGATCCTCGAACAGCTTTTCCTTATCCACACCCATGTTGAGCACCTTGTTCTTATTCATGGAGAAATTGAAAGATGTGTTCCAGGTGAATTTACCCTTGACGTTCTGGGAGTTGATTTCTATTTCGAAGCCTTTGTTACCGATATCGCCGATGTTAGATATAGAGCCGGTGAAGCCGCTGATGGCGGGTACCGCCACGCTGTACAGGAGATCGTTGGTGCGTTTGTCGTAGTAATCTGCCGTGATGTTGATGCGGTTCCGGAACAACCCGATATCCACACCAAAGTCGTAGCTGCGGGTCTTCTCCCAGCTCAGCGCCCTGTTCTCGATAGAGGTTTGCGCCTTGCCTTTGCCCAACTGGTTATTAGGGGAATACACTGTGCTGCTGATACCGCCCTGCCAGGAGAAATCGCCGATATTGAAGTTGCCCGTTACGCCATAACTGGCGCGTACTTTCAGGTTACTAAGCAGAGGGTTCCCTTTTAGGAAATCCTCTTCGGATACCCGCCAGGCCGCGGATGCGGAGGGGAAGTATCCCCATTGATTGTCGGGGCCGAAGCGGGAGGAGCCATCGGTCCGGATAGAAGCCGCCAGCAGGTATTTGGATTTATAGGCATAATTGACGCGCGCGAAGTACGACATGAGCCCCCAGGCAGACTTGGTAGAGCCGGTGGAATTGGGGTCGATGATGCCGTTGTTCAGCGTCTTGATGATATCATTCTCGAACGAGCCGGGTAGCACGCCCATATAGGCGTTGCGGGAAGTGTTCTTCTGGAAGGATGCGCCGGCGATGGCATTCACATCGTGGTGCCGGGCGAATGTTTTATTGAAACTGAGGACGTTTTCGTTGAGGAGATTGATGTTTCGGTTATCGCTGGCGGTACCGTTGCTTATACCGTTATTAGTGGCGAACCGCGCCTGAAAGCGCTCGTTGGTACCGTAGGAAATATTCCCGGCGAAGGAGCTTTTGAAGCTCAGCGAGGGTGTAAACTGTAATGCAACGAAAAGTTCGCCGATATTATTGAACGCCTGCTGTGTGATCTGGGTACCCTGCAGGATGGCCATAGGATTGGCCTGACTCGTAACCACGGCACCCCAGAGATCGCGGGCCCTCGGGTAAGATCCGTCTTCATTTTGAGTGGGCACGAAGCCTGGATACTTGGCGAGGCTCACTGTACTGGTGGGTGCAAGGCGACGGGTAGAATAAATCGGGTTGATCATCATACCTGCGCTGATCACCTTATTCACTTTTACATCGAGATTGGCGCGGATGCCGTATTGATTGAAGCCAGTAGTCTGGATGGTTCCCTTTTCGCTCTTCACCGTACCGGATACATAATAGCGGACGTTCTCAGTACCACCATTAACCGAGACATTGTAGTTCTGAAACGGTGCATTTTGCGTCACCGCATCCTGCCAGATGTTATTAACGCCATTGAGGAGCACAGGGCTCACCTGGTACTGCGCCAGGCGACGGGCGTCGCCCCAGACAGGAACGGTAACATCTCCACCAGCCCAGGCCAGTTCGCGGTTCTGATATTTAACGGCGTAGTCGTAGAACTCCTTTCCGGTGAGCCAGTCGTTATGCAACATGGGCGAGGAAACACCGGCAAAGGAATTGACCGACAGCACAGGTTTGCCTGTTCTGCCCTTCCTGGTGGTAACGATGATAACACCCCCTGCGGCACGGGAGCCATAAATAGCAGCAGACGATGCATCTTTCAGTACTTCGATTGAAGCGATATCATTCATGCTTATGCTGCCAAGCCCTGCGCCTGGAAACCCGTCGATCACCACTAGCGGATCATTGCTGGCATCGATAGAGCCCGCGCCACGGATACGGATCACGGGGGCTGCGCCTGGCGCAGAACTTGTCTGCGCTATGTTTACGCCGGCGATACGGCCAGTCAGGGCCGACTCTACGCGGCCTACGGGTATCTGATCCAGCTTCACGTTCTCGAGTTTGGAAACGGAGGCGGTAAGCGAGCTTTTCTTCATGGTCCCGTAGCCTACTACCACTACTTCATTCAGCGATTCCTCGCTGTTGCGCAGGGTCACGTTTTGCGTGCCTGCAGCAGTAAATGGGATTTCCTGCGGCAGCATGCCGATGAACTTGAAGACGAGAGCACCCGGTTGCGCCGGAACGGATAATGCATAGCGGCCATTCTCATCAGTTGCGGTACCGCGGGAAGTACCTTTCAGCGCTACAGATACGCCGGGCAGTGGCGTGCCGTCAATTCCCTTAACAATGCCTGAAAGCCGCCATTCACCAGCCGATTGCGCGGCGGCAATAAACGGGAGAAGCCATACACAAAGGCCCAGGCAAAGGGAGATGATAATTTTTAGACAATGCGATGTTCGTTTCATTAGACGATAATTTGGTTGAGTACGAATTTGGTCATGGCCCTGACCGGTTTTATTGGCCGGGAGGGCAAATGAAAGGCATGGGGCTGCCGTTGCGCAAAGCTTGTTTGCGCGGTTGATCCGGATTGAATTCATAGTAATTGTCAGCCTTGTTTTTGGTTATTAACGGCGTCTTAGACTCACATGCGTGTACTGGCTATTCTGATGGTCCTGTATATCTATTCTAAACTGTCTGAAAACGTGGTAAAATGTTCCTTGGGAACAACACAAACATAACGCGATTTTTTGAAGAACAAACAATTTTATCAAATTGTTTGCGCACACACATAGATTTTATCAAATTTGGGTACGTACACGCAATTTTTTAATCAATAATCTATCAAAGTGTGGAATTAAAAAACGCCGGTGCGGGGAGGCACCGGCGCAAAACCTATAAAACAACAGTATTTAAAGCGATACTTTATGCTCCAGCAGCGGCTTTTCGTCGTGCTCCGGAAGGTAGTAGTTCACATTCTCACGGGTGACGATGTCCAGCGGCATATATTTCATGAGCGGAATCTCTTTGCCAAGGATCACATGTTCCGCTAGGTAGTAGACGGACCAATACCCCTGCCCAAAGGGCCCCTGGTTGATAAGGAACTGTATCTGCTCCTGTTGCAGATAGTGCAGGTTCTGCGGCAACAGATCGTAACCAATAAGCCGGATGTGTTTAATACGCCGCTGTTCCATATAACTTGCGATGGAATAGGCTTTGGACGTGGTGACAAATATGCCTCCGAGCCGGGGATTATCTTCTATGAGGCTATCGAGTTGCCCGATAAACGCCGCCATATTGGACCTGTCCAGCTCCGCTGCCACGATAGGATATTGCTCTTCCAGGTGGTGTTGCACGAAGTAATTCCGGAATCCCTTTTCCTTCTTCCCCAGGTGCGATGCATTGGCTGCACGCTCGTCGATATGCGCCACCAGTAAGGTACATGGCGCCGGCAGGCCGTAATGGAACAGCTTCCCGGCCAGCAGACCGCTGGTATACAGATCGGACCCGATATAACTCAGGGGCGTATATTCCGATATCTGACTATTGAAAATAACGAAGGGCGTGCCTGCCTGCTGCAGGGCTTCGAAGTATGGCAGGCTTTCCCGGTAGAACACCGGAGAAATCACCACCCCGTCGTGCGCCCCTGCCAACAAGGCCAGTGCCTGGGCCTGGAAAGACGCCACGTCGTAGGGATCAAACAGGTACTTCTTAACCGCCACCCCATAATGTTTCAGCGCTTTCTCCGCCTTTTCAACTCCGGCACGCGGCTCCAGCCAATAACTATCCGCCTGCGGGTCCGGGATCAGTGCACCGAGGCTATAGGTCTTATTTGCCCCCAGCGCCCGGGCGATCAGGTTGGGCTCGTAATTCATCTCTTCAATAATCTTCAACACCTTCTCCCGCACGTCTTCCGCCACTTTTCCGCGATTATGTATAACCCGGTCAACCGTACCCGTAGACACTCCCGCCTTCTGCGCGATGTCCTTAATCCTAACTGATTTGCCGCTCATGAATACTTACTTATTGGTATAAAAAGGGATTCCTTACAGGTAATGCATATCAATCATTCCCAACCCGGTAATATTATGCTGCTATTTCGATATTTTTTTAACGCAAACACATAATTTTTTATCAGTGTGTGCGCACACACCAATTTGTTACTATGTTTGTGTCCGCACACACAAGATAGGTAAAATTTAAGCTCGGTTCAATTCCACATTAGCAATCGCCCTCACATTCATTTTTTACTTAAACCTCTCCCGCATGAAAATCTCCTTCCGGTATGCATGCCTTGTGCTGATTTGCATCTTTTCACTGACCGCCTGCCACAAAAACGATCAGCAGGCACCGGCGCCTTCACCTAAAGCACTCACATCTATGGCTGCTCCCGAACTGGCAGCAGACCGGAAAATCACGGTAGCCCGGCACCGCATTTCCACCACTGCCCCACTCGATCAGGACAACCGCGTAGAAAACCTGCTCGACAATAACCTGGATACCCGATGGTCGGGCGAAGGTAATCCTCAATCTGTTGTCCTCGATCTTAAAACTACCTATATGGTTAACCAGGTAAAGATCGCATTTTATGTTACAGGATACCCCTCTCATATATACACCTTTGATATAGCGGTATCGGCAGACAGTACCGCCTGGACCACCGTACTCTCCAACCAAAAAAGCACCGCAGGCACAACCGAACTCCAGTCATTCCCTTTCTCCATCAGGGAGGCGCGTTTTATCCGCATTACCGGCCACGGCAGCACCAGCAATCTATGGAACAGTTATACAGAAGCGGAAGTATGGGGTTCTTCCATTGGGGCGCTTGATATGGTCTGCGATTGGGAAACAGGGAATATCAGCCAATGGACAGGAGGCTTTTCCGGACTTAGTCAGTCAGCGCAGTTAGCGATCGTCACCGACCGGAAAAGACAAGGCAATTATGCAGCCCGGTTCACCGTCAGACCCGGCGACCGTGCCTGTAAAGACGGGCATTGCACCAGCGGGGAAAGATGCGAACTCTCTCACTGGAATTATGACCGCGAAACACTGGATGATGATTTCTATTATGGATGGTCCTCCTACTTCCCCGCTAACTGGATCCAACCCAATGATTGGGCTATCTTCATGCAATGGCATTGCCATACAACGATCTCACCTCCCGTAGCATTCGCCATAAACGGAAACAACCTGGAAGCAGAATTCCATTCCGGAAATATCAACAGCGGAATCCAGTACAGGCAGGATCACGTAATTGCGCCGGCCACGAAGGGTAAATGGCACGATTTCATGGTGCGGATCAAATTCCGGCCCGACTTCAATGCCAAAATTAAAGTATGGCACAGGCTGGAAGGGCAACGGGAGTTCACACTGGCATTAGAACTGAACGTACCTACATTGCAATGGACCAGCATCCCGGGGAAAATAGAAAATGGCAATGTCGCCTTGTATGGCGTCCCCTTCAAATTGGGAACCACCAACGGCTGGACTACCGGAACCTACACCAAACACGGGCTGTACCGGGGCTTAACTCCCGGCGTAACTAACATCCTTCACCAGGACAACTGGAACCGTGGCACTTCCTACAACGCCATCCGGGCAACTTTCGACTGATTCTTTATCAACCATAAACAATACATGCACACATGAGACTACTCCTACCATGGCCAGCCCTGCTGGCGCTGACATCTTTCATTTCCACCGGCTCCTCCTGCGTTAAAAACGAGTACCCCGGCCCGGGCGACAGCACGGCTTGCGCCCCATGTTCCAAATTGCTCGTCCGCTTCCCGCTGACGCCATCGCAGCTTTCCACTACCGCAGCGGCAGATGGGGAAAACATCCTTGCCAACCTGATAGACGGCTCCACTGGCACCCGCTGGTCCGGACAGGGAGACCCGCAGCACGTAACTGTCAAACTCGACTCTGTCAGGGCCGTTGGGCAGGTACGCATCGCCTTCCACACCAGCGGCAGCGCCACCCGCACCTCCAGCTTCGAGATCGCTATTTCGGAAGACAGCACTAACTGGACAACCGTTGTAGCCACGCGCAATTCAGCGCCCAATATCACTACCTTGCAGGACTTCTCCTTTGCCCCCACATGCACCCGCTTCATCCGCATCACAGGCCACGGAAACAGTCAAAGCAACTGGAACAGCTGGACGGAACTGGAGATCTGGGGCTGCGGCAAATCCACCAACCCGGAAGGCGCTATTGACCTCACCGGAGACTGGGAAACGGGAGATGCAAGTCAATGGGACGATGGCTGGTCCGGTAAAGACTCGGCGGCACAATTCGCCATTGTTACCAGTCCAAAACGGCAGGGCAATTACGCGGCTAAGTTTACCGTCCGCCCTGGCGACCGTGTCTGCAAAAACAGCAATTGCACCAGCGGTGAGCGCATGGAAGTAAACCGCTGGAATTACGTCCGCGAAACCGTAGGCGATGAATACTACTATGGCTGGTCTACCCTCTTCCCGGAAGACTGGCAGCAACCGGAAGGCTGGGCAATTTTCATGCAGTGGCATGCACATACGCCCATATCCCCTCCCATCGCATTCGGCGTAAAGGATAATAACGTCCGCGTAGAATTTAGCAGCGGGGACATCGGCGAATGGTGGCCAGCGGAATATCAGCAGAACCATACCATCGCTCAGCTGAATAAAGGAAAATGGCATGACTTTATTGTGCGCATACGATTCAAGCCCGATAATACCGGCCTGCTGGAAGTATGGCACCGGCTGGAAGGACAGGCGGAATTTACCCGGGCGCTCTCGCTACCGAATGTACCTACCCTGCAATGGTCCAACGAAACAGAAGATGTATCGGAAAACTACCGCATCCCGTATACCCGCACTGATCTTGGAGCAGGATATACTTCCGGGCTGTATGTCAAACACGGGCTGTACCGCGGCATTGACTCTACGAAAACCAGCTCCCTGTACCAGGACAACTGGCATCGCGGCACGTCGTTCAATGCCATCCGGGCTACTTTCCAATAAACCCTATTCTATCAAACCAGATCCTTTTTCATCAACATGAAAGCCATCCTTCTCGTTCTTTTTGTAGCGACATGCGCTGCATTATCCGTCCCGGTTTCCTCCTGCAGGAAACCCGGCCCACGGCTGCCGGACAGCCTGCGCTGTAAATCATGCCAAACGCCTTTCGCCAAAATTCCCTTGCAGCTCCGGCAACTGAGCACTTCTGCAACGGAAGAACCCGGCAATGGGCTTGCCAACCTTATCGACGGGCAATTTGGCACCCGGTGGTCTGGCGAAGGCAACCCTACTACACTTACCGTCAAACTAGATTCCATGACCGTGATCGGTGAAGTGAAAATCGCCTTCCACACCAACGGACATGCCACGAGAACATCCAGCTTTGAAGTGGCTGTATCGCGCGACGGCGCTAACTGGATGACGGTAGTATCCAAACGCAATTCCGAACCTATGATCACGGCGCTCCAATCTTACCCCTTCACCAAAACCTGCGCGCGGTACATCCGAATCACCGGTTTCGGCAATACGGCCTCCGCCTGGAACAGTTATACCGAACTGGAAGTCTGGGGCTGTGTACCGGACAAAGTGGAGCTGCACTGCAACTATGAAACCGGCGATGGATCACAATGGACCAACGGTTTCATTTGCAAAAGCGTGGATACACAGTTTACCGTCGTGACTGACACCGTGCGGGAAGGCCGGTATGCCGGCAGGTTTATGGTAAGGCCGGGCGATAAGTTCATGAAGCGCGACAGTACCCTCACCAGCGGCGAACGCCTGGAAGCGACATTGTGGAACTATGCACGCGAAACAGAAAGCGATGATTACTATTATGGCTGGTCCAGCCTTTTCCCGACCGACTGGACGGAGCCCAGGCGCTATGGCATCATTATGCAATGGCATTCCCATTTCGACGTACCGCCGCCGCTGGCGTTCGATGCGCGTGCAAACATCCTCCGTGTAAACTACAATACCGGCGACTGCACCAATTACTGGCCGCCGGAACATGAAGATTTCGATACAATCCTCCACAACCTCAACAAAGGGAAATGGAACGATTTTATCGTGCATGTGAAGTTCAAGCCTGACAATACGGGGATCGTGGAAGTGTGGCACCGCGTGGAAGGTAATGCGGTGTTTAACAAAATCTATGCACGCCCCAACATGGCGACGCTGCAATGGACATCCAACATCAAAAGGATTCCGGAAACACAATATGCCATCCCCTACAGCCGCAACGGCGTGAACGGATGGACTTCCGGGCTATACATCCAACATGGCCTGTACCGAGGCGATGGCGGCACCAACACCAACGTCTTGTATCACGACAATTGGAGCCGGGGCAATTCTTTCAATGCGGTGAGGAATACATTCTCCAAATAACAACACCCTAAACGGCAAAGGGTGACCAGAAAAGCGATTATCTCTTTTCGGTCACCCTTTTATTTTCTCACGTAGCAGGTTGGTTTATAAGTTGCCGCGCAGCGCCTGTTCGCGCTCGATAGATTCAAACAGCGCCTTGAAATTGCCTTTCCCGAAAGATTTGGCACCCTTACGCTGGATGATCTCAAAGAAGAGCGTAGGCCTGTCCTGCAGCGGTTTGGTAAAGATCTGCAGCAGATATCCCTCATCATCACGGTCTACGAGGATACCCATTTCCTCCAGTGGCTTCAGGTCTTCATCAATCTCCCCTACCCTGTCCAGCAGGTCTTTGTAGTAAGATGATGGTACCGTCAGGAACTCAACGCCTCTTGCCTGCAGTTCGCCTACCGTATGTACGATATCGTTGGTAGCGATGGCGAGGTGCTGTACACCGGGACCGCCGTAGAATTCCAGGTATTCTTCGATCTGTGATTTCTTCTTTCCTTCCGCAGGTTCGTTGATAGGGAACTTGATCCGCCCGTTGCCATTGCTCATTACTTTAGACATGAGCGCGGAATATTCGGTGGAAATATCCTTATCATCGAACGATACGAGGTTGTGGAAACCCATGGTCTGGCTGTAAAAATCCACCCAGGTATTCATTTCATTCCAGCCTACGTTACCCACGCAGTGGTCTACATACTGTAAACCGGTGCTGGTAGGCTGGTAACGGCTCTGCCAGGGGCGGAAACCGGGCAGGAAAGCACCATTGTAGTTCTTACGTTCCACGAAAATGTGTACGGTTTCGCCGTAGGTATGAATACCGCTGCGTACCACCTCGCCAAACTCGTCTTTCTCCACAACCGGCTCCATGAAAGGCTTAGCGCCACGTTTTACGGTTTCTTCGAAAGCCAGGCGGGCATCATCTACCCAAAGTGCGAGCACCTTCACGCCGTCTCCATGTTCTTCAATATGCGCTGCAATTTCACCTCCCGGTTTCAGCGGGGTGGTGAGTACGAAGCGCAGTTTGTTTTGTACGAGTACATAAGACACGCGGTCTTTCACGCCGGTTTCAGGGCCGGCGTATGCGAGTGACTGGAAGCCGAAGGCCGTTTTGTAAAAATGTGCGGCCTGCTTGGCATTTCCCACGTAAAACTCCACGTAGTCCGTGCCGTTGAGCGGCAGAAAATCTTTCGTTTCCTGCGCAGTTGCTGGCTTTACGGTGGCTGTGTTCATAAAAAAGATTGTTTTGGTGTTTGATTTCTATTGTTATACGAGCTGTAGCGCGTACAGATGTTTATTGATATAATCGATTTCTTCCGATGTAAGTTTTATGTTGATGGCATCCGCATTCTGAAGGGCCTGCCCTGCATTACGCGCACCAACAAGTGCCACGGTAATACCCGGCCGTTCGATAGTCCAGCGGATAACCAGCTGCGCCAGCGTTGCATTCTTGCTTTCTGCCAACGGCTTTATGATCGACAGAAATGCATTGATACGGGCAATGTTATCGGGCTGGTAGAATGGTGTTTTCGGGCGGTGGTCCCCTTCTTCGAACTTATGATCCGGCTTGATCTTACCGGTGAGGATACCGCGCTGCAAAGGACTGTAAGCCAGAATAGACTTATTGTTCTCAATGCAATACGGCACCAGTTCCTTTTCAATATTGCGCTCCACCATGCTGAAGGGCACCTGGTTGGATACCAGCTTACACACGGCATCGGCCTGCTTCATCTGCTCCGCGCTATAGTTGCACACACCCGCTTCCCGGATTTTACCCTGCTCTTTCAGGCGCAGCACTGCTTCAAAGGTTTCTTCGATGGGTGTGGTAGCATCGGGCCAGTGGATCTGGTAGAGGTCGATATAATCGGTGCGCATACGGCGGAGACTGGCTTCGCATTCGCGGATGATGCTGTCGCGGCCGGCGTATTTATAGATATCAATGGCTTTGCCGTTGTTATCAGTGCTGCTGAAGCCGAAGGTGCCTTTGGTGCCTTCCCACGTCATCCCGAATTTGGTGAGCAGCTGTACTTTATCGCGGGAGATGCCTTCCAGCGCTTCGCCTACGATCTCTTCACTGGTGCCCTGTCCGTAGATAGGAGCGGTATCTATAGAGGTAACACCCCGGTCTATGGAAGCGCGGATAGCCTCGGTAGCGTCTTACGCTCTGCGCCTCCCCACATCCAGCCGCCGATGGCCCATGCGCCAAAAGTGATGGCGGATACTTTCAGATTACTTTCTCCTAATTGTCTGTATTCCATGCGTTTATTTTTCCTAAAAGTATAAATTATTCGGCCCAGCTCATCACATACCGCTCATCTTCAATGCCCAGCGCATCCTTGGTTACCTGCAGCGGATGGAAGGTATCCACCATCACGGCCAGTTCTTTCGTTTCCTTAGCGCCCAGGCTCTTCTCCACAGCACCGGGATGCGGCCCATGCGGGATACCGCCGGGATGCAGGGTGATCATACCACGCGTTACGTGTTTGCGGCTCATGAAATCACCGTCTACGTAATACAGTACTTCATCACTGTCGATATTACTGTGATTGTATGGAGCGGGAACTGCCTGTGGATGGTAATCGTACAGGCGGGGTACGAAGGAACATACTACGAAGTTGTGGCCTTCGAATGTTTGATGCACCGGCGGGGGCTGATGCACACGGCCGGTGATGGGTTCGAAGTCGTGGATAGAGAGTGCGAAAGGATATTCGCAACCATCCCAGCCCACCACATCGAACGGGTGATGCCCGTAATGGATGGGGTACATCACGCCTTTCTTTTTGATATTGATAATGAAATCGCCTGCCTGATCAATGGTTTCAAGGTCTTTCGGCTGCCTGATATCGCGCTCACAGAAAGGTGCATGTTCGAGGAGCTGGCCGAACGGACTGAGGTACCTTTTCGGAAACCGGATGGGACTGAACGATTCCACGATGAACAACCGGTTGTCTGCATTCGAGAATTCGATCTGGTAGATGGTACCGCGGGGGATGGATAGATAATCGCCATACCTGAATTCGATACGGCCGTATTGGGTGCGGAGTACGCCGGAGCCTTCGTGAATGAAGAGCAGTTCGTCGGCGTCGGCGTTCTTATAAAAGTATTCCTTCATACTGCTGCGCGGGGCGGCAAGGGAAAGGTGGCAATCGCTGTTAACGAGTACGGGTTTGCGGGAAGCGAGGTAATCGTTTTCCGGCTGGATATTGAACCCCTGGAAGCTGCGGTGCTTCAGCATCTTTTCTTCTGCCACAAGAGGCGCAGCGGCATAAGGCTCATCAACCTTCACGATTTCGGTGGGCGGGTGGCAGTGGTACAGGAGGGAGTAATGGGAAGAGAACCCTTCGGTGGAGAAGAGCTGTTCCGAGTACAGATTCCCGTTTGGCTGACGGAACTGGGTATGCCGCTTATGCGGAATTTGCCCAAGTGTATGATAATGTGGCATAATTGGTGGAATTGAGCCTTTCCGGCGGTGAGCCGGCAAATGGGTCATAATATGTTTACAGGAGGAGATGGCCAGATGAAGGCCCCGGCATTATAACGCCGAATCCATGGCGAGAGTTGCCATGAGAAAGCAATAACTGCTCTGATATTTGTATGTAAGCGAGGAATGCATACGTTATTGTGCTAAAATTAAGGTAAATAACAATACGGCAAACAAAAGCAGGAGAAAATTTTTACCTTGACGTATCCTTTACCTAAATACCTATACCCATGTGGCCTTCTTTCCGGCAGTCGTTGTTAAATACAATTCAGACTATACAGCATTTTTACCTGACACATTCCCGGTTTTGCCGTAATGTGTGTCTTGCAGCAATTATTGGGGGAATACTGGCGGGTGGAGTTGTTTTCGTGTTTACTGCAATGCTGACGGGGAATATGGTTGAAGACAATACCAATTTTCTATTGGCAGGACTATTCTCCGGATTAACACCGGGCATACAAATCGCAATGCTGGCCAGCAGCCTGATAGGCATACACTTTCATAAAGGAAGCCTTCCGGCAAACGGTGCCGCATTTATCTCAGGTATACCGGTTGCTGCATGGAACCTCTTTGTACTCGGCGCTTTCATCATTCTGATACTATTTGGCATTCATGAAACACTGGAGCAAATGCAGACAGAGCGTTATACTTTCGAAAACTACACGAAACTCAGCCTGCAATTGCATAATTGGCTCAAGAACATATTGGGTATGGCCACGCTGATGTTAACACCTTTCATTGCTATCAGAATCTACCTTAAGGGCATCGGGTACCGTCTCAATGCTGAACTCAGAAGCAGTTATTTTGCATCAGCCATTGTATTGTATTGCTGGATACAGGTATTGCAGACATTTGTATATGTCATCAACCAGTTTATTACCACCCCTATAGCTTTAGCTATATCCGCAGAAATGATCCAGTATACCCTGATGGGAGCAGTATCAGTTTTCGTTTATCTCTTCGGCATGCTGCCAGCTGCGGCCATCACATCGGGTATTGTAGCACCAGAAACTGATATCCAATTCGAAGGGGAAACTGAAACAAAAGGGTAAACAATACTTAATACCCACCATTTACATATTATAATAAAGTTAAAACACAAGCAACTAAACAAATTTGTTTACACCAAACGATGAAAACTAATTCGTACATTTGCGGTATGAAAAGTCAGGAATTCAATGCATTAAAGGGAATCCATCCCGGTCTTTTCCTCGAATACGAATTGAAGAAAAGAAATCTCCCCAAGGGTCAATTAGCACTTTCCATCGGAGAGTACCCACAAACCATTAGTGCTATAACAAAAGGGAAACGCCTGATGAATACTGCGCTCGCATTAAAAATCGAGCATAAGCTGAATATTGAAGAGGGCTTCTTTATGATACTGCAGACATACTATGAAATAAAACAAATTAAGCAGCAGGAAAACAAAAGCCATCACCCCGATTTACAGAAATTAAGGAAAATACTTTTTTGGGATACCAGCTTTGAAAACATTGACTGGATACTCCAAAAGGAAGCGATTATCAAAAGAGTTTTTGAACGCGGAAACGAGCAGGAAAAAAATGAGTTAATTGCATTCTATGGTGACGATATAGTAAATAAAATCTTAAAAAAGAAGGAAAACTAATCGATAATGCTTCATTGGAATACAGTCTCACCTCTGCTTCAGACAATCCTGAAAGATATTATGAATCAGGAGATGTTCCGTGCATTCCGATTAGTAGGCGGCACAGCACTCAGCCTGCATCTGGGCCACCGTATGTCAGTGGATATCGATTTATTCAGCGATCAGGAATATGGCACAATAAACTTCCAGGAAATTGAAAATTATCTCAGCAAAAAATATAAGTACTTCGAAAAATCCACAGAAGGATTAATTGGAATTGGCACTTCCTATATTGTTGGAAAAAATAAGGAAGATGTTATAAAGCTGGATATTTACCATACAGATAGTTTTATCCGCGAACCGCATATTGAAGATGGAATAAGAATGGCCACAGTTGCAGAAATAGCAGCAATGAAAATCGATGTCATACAACGCGGAGGCAGAAAGAAAGATTTCTGGGATTTACATGAAATACTAGACACGATACCCCTTCAGACTTAATACGACCTACACCTGGAAAGGCACCCCTACACGCACAACAAAAAAGAAATAACCTCCCAACTTACAAATTTCGATACTGCAGATTACGAGTTCGATCCAATCTGCCTTAAAGGCAAAATATGGGAACTTATTAAGTTCGAAATTATAAGGACTTGCAATGCCTGAGTCCTTCTTCCACACTTACACACCTATGACAAAGCACTATTGACTGTGGATAAAGGCCGTGGAAGGCAGTGTAGAGGCAGTCTACACGGGGTGTAAAGGCTGTCTAAAGGCAGTCTAACGGCAGACGAAGGGCAGACGAAGGGCAGATGAAGGGCAGACGAAGGGCAGTAACAAGGTAGTTTAAAGGCAGTATGTCTTACACTGAAAAAACTTTACAGGGTTAGGGGGTTAAGTACGGGATTGGCTTGACAGCATTGTCGTTAAACACTGTTTTCGCTTTACAGTTACTTGGCTTGCGATCAAATTCGCTTTACAAT
>NZ_QFFK01000006.1:253135-480278 GCF_003149455.1 Chitinophaga deserti | reverse complement strand
CTGGGCTATCGCTATGCGCTCTGAATCTGAATATTGGCTTTTTCTGCCCTGCGTCTTCTTCATAAAGGAAATTTAATTTAAACGTTATTAAATCCCTAAACTGTAAAGCCAATTTTGAAATAAGACAGGAATCAACCGGCCGCTTAACGGCCAAAACGGTCATTTGCGGCCAAAATGGCCATTTGCTTTTAACCGCATTCCTGCAAAACTTACTTTTGAATTGTAACTACAAAGCATCATGGTCAGGATTGAGGAATTTTGTTTACCGCCCTGGCAGCAGGCAAAGAGGGCATAATTCCTGATTTTATGTGGTAAATTCACGCAGTATGCCGGTTGAATTCCGGAACAATAACAAACTAATGTCCGCAACGCCAATATACCTGGATTATAACGCAACCACTCCGCTGGATGAGCGGGTGCTGGAAGCGATGCTGCCATACTTCAGAACGCACTTTGCGAATGCAAACAGCGTGCATTTATCCGGCTTAGTGGTGCGGGAAGTGGTGGAAAATGCAAGTGAACAGCTCGCCGCGCTTATTGGTGCCAGTCCAAATGACATACTACATACTTCCGGCGCAACAGAATCCATCAATCTGGCGCTGAAAGGCCTGCAATCCACAGAAAGGAACCACATCGTTACTGTTACTACCGAGCACAAAGCCGTACTCGACACCTGCCGCTTCCTAGAAGAACAGGGCTTCCGCATCACCCGGGTACCGGTGGATGCGGAAGGACTCGTAAATGAAGTTGAATTGGAAAATGCAGTAACGGAAGATACCCTCTGTGTATCGGTTATGCTGGCGAATAACGAAACCGGCGTCATACATCCTATCCGGAACATTAGCGGGATCGCGCATGCCCGTGGCGCACTGATGCTTTGCGATGCAACGCAGGCGGTGGGGAAAATTCCGGTTAATGTCCGGGAACCGGGGATTGATCTCTTGGCGTTATCGGCACATAAATTCTATGGCCCTAAAGGCAGCGGTGCATTGTGGATGTCTCCGGGAGTAAAGAAGTTACTATCAGCCCAGATGCATGGCGGTGGTCATCAGAAAGGGTTCAGGAGCGGCACGCTCAATGTGCCGGGCATTGTTGGGATGGGGAAAGCTGCGGAGGTGGCTCAGGCTGAGATGGCGGAAGATGCTGCCCGTATCGGGAACCTGCGGGACCAGCTGGAGAAGGAATTGCTTACGGTCGCCGGAGCATTTGTGAACGGCCATCCCGGGCAGCGGCTTTATAATACTACAAATATTTGTTTCCCGGGTGTGAATGCGGATCAACTGATCCTTGCGCTGCAGCATATATCTGTTTCCAGCGGCTCTGCCTGTACAGCGGCAACCACCCATCCATCGCATGTCCTGAAAGCGATGGGCCTCAGCGACCAGGACGCGCTTTCATCAATCCGTTTCAGCCTTGGGAGGTTTACGACCGAACCGGAAATTGCGGAAACCATCGGGCGGGTGAAGTTATTGGTCGGCCGGCTTACCTGAAGGAATATTGCCTGTTATTGATTTACTTTCCACTGATGGGTTTCATCTTCGAATAATTCCTTCCCCCATACCGGAAGTTCCTGCTTGATGCGCTCCACTACTTCCTCACAGGCGTCAATCGCCATTTTCCGGTGTTTGGACGAGGTGAATACGAACAGGCAGATTTCCCCGGCTGCTACCGTGCCTAAACTGTGATATACATGCATACAGGTAAGTGCGTATTTCTCAAAGGTCCCTTCCCGGATCTCATGCATTTTATCCAGTGCAAGATCCTTGTAGGTAGTGTATTCGATGGCGCGTACGGCCTTACCGTTGATCTGGTCGGCCCTTACCTGCCCCAGGAAAATACTATGCGCACCTATATCCGTTTTAGAAGAATGCTTAGCGATGGCATCCGCGATGAATGCCGGAGAGATTGCACCTTCCATGAAAATCTGTTTCTTTTCCCTGCTCATGTAATTACTGTTATCAGTTAAATGGATAGTATCACCCGCCGGAATATGGGGGCATCAGCGCCACCTCGTCGTTATCATTCAGGGGTATGTTATTCTTCACGATCTGCTGATTAACGGCAACCAGGATCTTTTGCGTTGTAAGTGCGGGAAATCTGGCTTTCAGTACTTTCAACAGCTCATCCGTATCCGTAGCCTCAAGTTCCGAATGTTTATCGAGGATGTCCGTCAATGCGCCAAAAGCAGTTAGTTTTACCTTCATAGCATTACAATTTAACAATTAACCGCCTGTAAACAATAACTTATAAGCTGCAACCAGCAACACGGTGGCTAATACATACTTCAGTATTTCATGATTGAACTTTTTGGCACCGATGTAAGCCCCCAACAATCCGCCTGCGAATGCCACGGCAATGTACGACCACATGCCCGCCGTAAAAGTAACCCCTTGCGTCAGCATACCACCGAGTCCGGCTACGGAATTCACGAATATAAACGCTGCGCTGATGGCCGCAGTTTGCTTCTGGTTGGTCCATTTCAGCAGGATAAGAACCGGGGAAAGGATGATGCCCCCACCGATCCCTATCATGCCCGACAACAGGCCTATAACGGCCCCGGCAGCCAGGGAAATGGTAAGGTCCGGCTTCTTCAGCTCGCTATCCTCCACGTTTTTAAAGAAAAAGAAACGGAAAACGGGGAACAGCAGCAGTACTCCAAGCATCCGCTTATAAACCACCACATCCACGTTCAGCATCCCGCCGAGGAAAGCGCAGGGTATGGAAGCCAGTGCTATCGGTATAAATATCCGGGCTTTGAAATGCCCGCCGGAATAGTATTGGAGGAACGAAATCACTGACACGAACAGGTTCAGCACCAATGCCGTAGGCTTCATTTCCTGCGGCGCCACACCGTAAAGCGCCATCAGCGCCAGGTAACCGCTCGCCCCGCCATGCCCTACAGATGCATAGAGGAACGCTACAATGAACAAAACGATGTAAAACAATTCCATACCAGAGATCATACATTAATTGCCGGTCAGCTTATTATATTCTGCCATTGTATCAATATCGATACGGCCTTCTTCAAACGGGTAAATGGCGGTATCATCTTCATGCTGCCTGATCAATTTCTTCGCGCCTTCCTGTCCTTCCAGTTGCAACAGCTGTTTAAAATATGCCCGTGTGAACAGCACCGGGGTACCATAGGTATTATCGTAGCCAGATGCTGCGATCCCCTTGCCGGAAGAGCGTTGCGTTGATTTCAGGCCTTCGAAGACGGCGGCACTGATGAAAGGCTGGTCGCAAACGGCGAGTATGCAGGCAGCTAATTCCGGCTCAGCATCCAGCAGCGACAATAACCCCACACGGATGGAGGAGGCCATACCGGATTGCCACCCGGGATTGGTGACCAGCTGCACCCCGGTTTCCGCCAGTTCCTGTTCCACAGCACCGGCATCGGCACCAGTAACTACTATAACCAGATGCTGTTCAACTGCGAGCGCAGCATCTGTTACCCGGCGAACAAGGCTTTTACCCCCGAAGTGCATCAGCTGCTTGGGCTGCCCCATGCGTGAGGAGCCCCCGGCTGCCAGAATGATGATACCTGTCTGAAATGTCATCCGCCTATGTTTATCATGCTCCGGTTTTCAATAGACCGTGCATCGAGATTCTCAAAATTACCAGTCATTTGTCCGCCCAGTTCGCGGGCTTTAGCGCGGATGTTCTCCATAATAAGCAGCAATACATCTTCCCCGCGGCGCAGCGCCGAAAGAAGGTCCGTTTCCGATTTGGAGAACAGGCAGTTCTTCAGTTTACCGTCGGCCGTGAGGCGTATACGGTTACAGCCTGCGCAGAACGGGGCCGTCATAGTACTGATAACGGAAAAATTCCCCTGGTGACCGGGTATGGAAAACCGCCGGGCCGTTTCATTGGGTTCTGCCGGCAAGGGGTTCGTTTCATATTCTGCGTTCACTGCTTCCAGTATTTCACGGTAGGTGAATACCTGGTTGCTCGTCCACCGGTTACCACTGAAGGGCATAAATTCAATAAACCGCACTTCCACCGGCCATTCCCGCGTAAGGGCAATGAAATCGTTGATCTCATCATCGTTCAGCCCTTTCATGACCACAACGTTGATCTTGGTACGGATACCCCGTTCCAGTAAAAGACTGATATTGTTCCTGACACGGTGAAAGAGATCCCGCCGTGTGATTTTAAAGAACTTACCGGCCTGCAGGGTATCGAGACTGACGTTGATACCCGCAAACCCCGCGGCTTCGATATCGGATATCATTTCATCTACCCGGATGCCGTTGGTAGTACAGGCCAGTTGTACCGGAAGTTCGGCCAATGCCCGGATGATGGCAGGGGCGTCTTTCCTGACAAGCGGTTCGCCGCCCGTCAGCCGGATTTTACGGACGCCCTGATCAACGAAGACCCTGGCGAGGTGATCGATCTCCGCTGGCTGCATAAGCCGGGCATGGGGCGCAAAGGCATAATTTTCCTCCGGCATGCAATAAAAGCAACGCAGGTTGCAGTTATCCGTCAGCGACAGGCGCAGGTAATCGTGTACACGTCCAAAGCGGTCTTCAATCATGATGATACTTATGGTAATACAATTGTATCCTTATGGATTTTCTCTTTACGGTATTTAAGTGAAGTTCCTGATTTTCCGGTTAATACGGCCTTTATTTCCGCGATCACGGCAATAGCGATCTCATCGGAGGTTTCGGCTCCAATGTCCAGTCCTACGGGACCATAAACGCGTTGCTGTTGTTCGGGAGTGAGGCTTATTCCTGCTGATGAAAGCTCTTCCAGCATCCGGTTCATTTTGGTTGCCGGGCCCAGGATGCCGATATAAGGTGTGGCAGTTGCCGGGAGTACTTTCAATAGTGCCAGATCGTACTTGTAGTTATGCGTCATCAGTACGAATACGGTTGATTCGTCGATGGTTAACAGGCTGGTCAATTCTTCCGGCTTTGCCAGCAGTACTTGTTTCGCCCGGGGAAACCTGCGGGCCTGTGCATGGGTTGCGCGGCCGTCGGCCACGGTCACTTCCCATCCCAGCAGGGAGGCCGCTTCCACCAGGGGCTTCACATCGTTCCCGGCGCCGGCCACGATAAGCGAAACCGGAGGTGCCACATATTCCAGCAGTGCCTCTGCCCCATCGCCTCCCGTGGAGATCTTCCGGATAACAGTCCGTTTTCCTTCCAGCACGCTTGCCAAGGCAGCGGACAGGTCAGTACCGGGAATGCCTGCACCATACCCTTTACCTCCCTTCCAGCATAAGACGGTACCCGGCTGGGGCGCCCGGCGGTCCAGCGAATAAAGGGTGACCAGTGCGGCCTCCCTGCGGTCTTCCGTTAGGCGTGCCAGCAATGCCATGGCATTGTCGGGCTTATCCGGGTCGATGTATTCGAATAAAATATGCACGATACCATTACAGCCGAGCTGAACGCCGAATTCGGCATCATCAGGATTGCTGGTATCGTAGGTGATCAGTTTATTCTGCCGTTGCTGAATGGCCAGCAGGGCTTTCCGGAGCGCATCGCCCTCCAGGCAGCCACCGCTGATAGCGCCGGTAAGGCTTCCGTCTTCCGTCACCAGCATGCGTGCTCCGGGCCGGCGGTAGGAAGAGCCTTCCACCCTTACTACTGTGGCCAGCACAGCCTGCATTTGCGCCTGGCGGGCTGTATGATAAGACTGAATGATTTCCAGGATCTCTTTCATCCTAATATCAGGACTGTTTTGTAAATTTAAGTATACCCTTCAACACCGGTGGGTGACGTTACCAAATCTAATGAATTCCTGGCTGGCGATGTTCCCGTTCTTCGCCAAACCGTAATATTGGTAGGAAAATAAGTAATACATATACAACCGTGCGGAGAATATTTTGGTAACTTGATCTTGTGCAAATAACGGCCTTCATGCTGAATGGAAACTTTTGCCTAAAACTATAATTTCTGATAATGGAACAATCAAAGTCAACCCAAAGCAGGCGATCATTTTTAAAGTCATCTTTATTAGCCGGGGGCGGCCTTATGATCAGTTTCACCTGGCTATCCCGGGCAGGACTGGCAGATACCCCTAAGGGCATCGCATTGCCGGAGCAATGGCATGAACTGACCGGCTATATCAAGATCACGCCTGATAATATCATAAAGATCCTCAATCCCAATCCGGAATTTGGCCAGAATGTGATGACCTCTCTCCCCATGATAGTGGCCGAAGAGCTGGAGGCCGACTGGAAAAAGATAGTAGTGGAAATGGGCCCGCACGACAATGTGAAGCTCGGGCCTCAGTTTACCGGCGGCAGTAATTCAGTGCGGATGTACTGGAAGCCACTCCGGGAAGCTGGCGCCGCAGCCCGTCATATGCTGCTGCAGGCAGCCGCAGAAACCTGGGGCGTACCGGTTGAAGAACTGACGGCCCAAAACGGCATTATCTCCCATGCCAAAAGCGGCAAGTCAGCCAACTATGGCAGCCTCGCGTCTAAAGCGGCCACATACCCCATTCCCAAAGGGATGGCGTTAAAAGCGGCCAAAGACTTCAAAGTGGTACGCAACTCTCAGAAGAATGTTGAAGGTCAGAAGATCGTTACCGGCAAACCCCTTTTTGGACTGGATTACAGGCAGGAAGGAATGCTGTATGCCATGATACAACATCCCCCGGCATTCGGCATGAAACTGCAGTCATTCGATGCTTCCCAGGCCCTTAAAATGCCAGGGATCAAAGACGTTTTCACGCTTAAACTGTATGAAGATGGTTTTGAACAAGGAGGGTTTGATACCCGTTCCTTCAACGATCTGCTGGTTGTGGTTGGTAATACTACCTGGGAAGTAATGAATGCCCGTAAAAAGCTCATCGTGCAATGGGAAGCGACCGGCGACACAAAAGACACGATTGCCGGCAGGGGTACCAAAAGAGAAGTGATAGTACCCGGAGCGCTGGAAACCACCACTGCACAGCTGGAGAAAATGAAGGAATACGCTCAGAAACCCGCCCAGCAGCTGAGAAAGGACGGCGACCCGGAAGCAGCCTTCAAAAACGCCGCACAGGTGATAGAACGTACTTACAATGCCCCGTTCCTCGCGCATAACTGCATGGAGCCCATGAACTTCTTTGCGCATGTTACCGATGAAAAAGCCTTGCTGGCAGGGCCCTTACAGGCACCTGCATGGACGGAACCAACCCTCGCTAAACTATTAAACCTCCCACCTGAGAAGATCGAGATACAGATGACTCGCATGGGCGGTGGCTTTGGCCGCAGGGCTTACGGCCATTACCTGCATGAAGCAGCCCTGATCTCGAAAAAAGCAAAAGCACCCATCCAGCTGATATACTCCCGTGAAGATGATATGACCTACGGCATCTACCGCCCCATGTACACCGCCACTTACCGGGCAGCACTGGATGCCAATAAAAACCTCATAGGCTTTCATGTGAAAGGGGGTGGTATTCCCGAACACGCCATTCACGCCAACAGGTTCCCTGCCGGCGCTGTTGATAATTATCTTGCAGAAGGCTGGCAGATTCCATCCAATATCACCATCGGGGCCTTTAGGGCGCCACGTTCCAATTTCAATGCTGCCGCAGAGCAATCGTTCTTAGACGAACTGGCAGTTGCTATGGGTAAAGATCCCATTGAACTACGGCTGGAACTGCTGAAAAGAGCCAAAGATAATCCCGTTGGTAAAAACAATGATTACGACCCGGACAGGTATGCAGGTATATTGAAACTGGTGAAAGAAAAATCAGGATGGGGCAAACCGGAAAACAAAAAGTACAGCCGGGGTGTTGCCGCCTATTTCTGCCATAATTCCTATGCAGCCCACGTAGTGGATATTGTGATGAAAAATGGGGCGCCGTATGTGGAAAGGGTGTACAGCGCGGTAGACTGTGGCATCGTCATTAATCCGGACGCCGCGTCGAACATGGTTGAAGGTGCTGTGGTAGATGGAATCGGGAATGCATTCTATGGCAGGCTGAGCCATAAAGAGGGTGCACCGGAGCAAAACAATTTTAATAATTACCGGATGATAAGGCACAGCGAAGCGCCTAAAAAGATCGAAGTGCATTTCGTTCAAAACGACATCGATCCCACCGGATTGGGAGAGCCTCCCTTCCCCCCTGTTTTCGGTGCCGTAGCCAATGCATTGTTTAAAGCCACCAACAAAAGGTATTACGACCAGCCTTTCCATGAACAGATCCCACAGCCCGGCAGTACGCTGGATAATAAAAAACGTTTAGGTTAATAGTACTTCATCAATTATCGACTATGATCAAATTAAATATCAATAAGAAATCCTACGAGCTGGACATTGATCCGAATACCCCCTTGCTATGGGCGCTAAGGGATGTAATTGGCCTTGTGGGAACGAAATACGGATGTGGTGTGGCGCAATGCGGGGCCTGTGTAGTTCACCTGAACGGGGAAGCCGTGCGGTCGTGCGTGACCAAGGTAAGCAGGGCGGCCGGGCAGCAGGTAGTTACCATCGAAGGCCTGTCTCCCAACAACGATCACCCATTGCAAAAAGCATGGCTGGAGCTGGATGTTTCTCAATGCGGATATTGCCAGGCAGGCCAAATCATGTCTGCAGCAGTATTGCTGAAAGAGAATAAAAACCCTACCGACAAGGATATCGATATGGCCATGGAAGGAAATATTTGCCGTTGCGGCACTTATATGCGCATCCATAAGGCGATACACCTTGCAGCTAAAATGCAAAGCAAAGATTCAAAGTAAATACACCGCTACACCGGAATAACATAAACAACAAACTGATGGAAAAAGCACCTGGGAAAAAGTCTTTTATTCAACATCCAAAGCTCATTATTACCACAATAGTTGTTGCGACAGTTATCGGATTGTCTGCAAGCGGGCTGAACAGCGAAAATGAAACAATAGTCGTTAAGCATGACAACATCAGTCAGGCAGACAGTATTGCCTCAGTAACGGCCTTCGAGAAGGTGTATAAGGTGCTGATGAGTCCGCGGTGTATGAACTGCCATCCTGCCGGTGATATTCCACTCCAGGGCGACGACAGCCACCTGCACGCCATGTCTCCCGTACGAGGGCACGATGGAAAAGGGTTGTATTCCATGAAATGCTCCAATTGCCATCAACCCACCAATTCGCCGGGCCTCAATACCCCGCCCGGTAATCCCAAATGGGCACTCCCTCCCGCTGATATGAAAATGGTGTTCGAAGGCAAATCTGCCAGAGAACTCGCTTTACAAATAATGGACTACAATAAGAACGGCCATAAAACGAGGGCGCAATTAATCGAACACGCCCGGGATACCCTTGTTAAAGCCGGCTGGAACATGGGTGAAGGCCGTAAACCGCCACCGGTACCTTATAATGAATTTGTAGCTGCCTGGGATGAATGGATTAATAAAGGCGGCATCGCGCCTGCTAAATAACAGGTAGAACATTCAATTATACCTCCGTCTCATTCTTTCTGTAAGCCGATGGCGATAACCCCATTACTTTCGTGAAAACGCGGGAAAAGTACGCCGGTTCCTCAAACCCGAGGCGGTTAGCGATTTCGTGCAGTTTAAGATTAGTCAGCTCAATGTATTCACAGGCTTTCTGAATCTTCAGATTGATGAAGAAATTAATGGGTGATATGCCTGTTTCTTTCTGGAAAAGCATGGAAAAATGAGATTGCGAGTATTTAAAGTACCGCGCAATCTGATCCAGATCCAGGTTGCGCTCTATATTCTCCTGCATATAATAGATGACCTTGGCAGAAAAAGGATACTCTTTCCGCGACCTGACCGTGAAATGCTGATAGGCGTTCAGGTAAACAAATGAAGCCAGAAATGTATAGAGGCACATGGAAGCATAGATCATATACTCTTTAATGTACCCCATTGAAAACCGGCTGTAAATTTCTTCAAACAGCCTAATACGATCCTGCAGCCGGGAATGTTCATCAGGCAAAATAGTGACCGGGTTAGCTTTAACCGGTACAAAACTCTTACTCAGCTGCCCGCGGAACTGCAGCCAGTAGATAGTCCATGGATCATCTGCATCCGCACCAAAAGCATAATCGGTTTCTGCAGGAATTATGATGAACTGGTTGGCTGATATCGTATACTTCTGACCATAAATGGAATACCACCCTTTCCCTTCCGTACAGTATATGAGCAGGGCATAGTCGCACTTATTGGTTTTCTGAACATAATGAAACTTTACTTTCGGGAAGTAGCCGATCTTACGCACATACAGATTATTGATCAGCGGCTCTTCACAATAGGTTTGTAACAGCTCTTCGGGCAATGAAATGCTCCGCTCCCCCTTAAAACCTTCCTTTATCTTTTTCATCAAAAAAATCGTAAGATAGTATAAGTAAATAGTGATAAATGTACTTTTATCTCCAACAGCAACAAAATACTTTTACATACGTATTCAAATAATTAAAACCGTATGAATGTAAAAAGCTGCTATAGTCTGGGCGTGTTGTTTTCGCTGCTATTATTCTCCTGTTCCAGGAAGGTTTTAACTGGTGGATATAAGGGACCAAATGCTACCCAGGAAGCTTTATCTCAGTATGTGGATCCCAGAATAGGTACTGCGCATGCCCGCTGGTTTCACTTTACCCCGGGAGCCATGCCGTTTGGGATGGCCAAACCTGCCCCTTCCACCAACGGGCATCTGGGTAACAAAAGCGGATGGGAAGCTACCGGATATGATTACAGGGATAAAACAATTGAAGGCTTCCCCTGCCTGCATGAGTTCCAGGTTGGCGGAATTGTGCTGATGCCCGCTACCGGTAAGCTCAAAACCATCCCCGGTACGGTTAATGATACAACCGGCAAGGGCTACCGCTCGCGCTTCGACCGTTCGGATGAAATTGCCACAGCAGGCTACTACTCCGTACTCCTGAAAGATTATCAAATTAAAGCAGAACTGACCGCCACACCACGCGTTGCCTTTCAGCGGTACAGCTA
The DNA here is from genome assembly GCF_003149455.1 of Chitinophaga deserti. Lineage (GTDB taxonomy): Bacteria > Bacteroidota > Bacteroidia > Chitinophagales > Chitinophagaceae > Chitinophaga > Chitinophaga deserti. Next base: position 469,379 of record NZ_QFFK01000006.1, on the reverse strand, counting down.
CCCTGCAGGTGCAGCGCATCATATCCTGTTCGACATCGGCAACCAGCAGGGCGAAAGCGGACGGGTGAAAGACGCATACGTCACTAAAACGAGTGATGGCCGGATTGAAGGCTGGGTAATCACCGAGCCGGAATACGTAAAAAAATACCAGCCGGGCGCAACCGTTACGCTCTATTTTTCTGCCGTTACCGATCATGCTCCTGCCTCCTGGGGTACTTTTAAGGGCAACGATGTACAGCCAGGAAAAACCGAAGTTTCAGGTGCGGGTGCCGGCATGTACCTGACTTTTGGATCCAACACCCCTGAAACCATTACGGTTAAGACGGGCCTGTCTTACACTTCGGTTGCCAACGCACGCCTGAACCTGCTGAAGGAAGCAGCCAACCTCAATTTTGACCAGGCTAAGGAAAATGCCGGTAAAGTCTGGGAAGATTATTTAGGACGGATCCGTGTGGAAACATCAAACAAAGCCGATAAAATCAAATTCTATACAGGCCTTTACCATGCATTGTTGGGAAGAGGGCTTGCCAACGATGTTAACGGTGCATACCCGCGCAATGATGGTAAAACCGGGCAGTTACCATTACAGAACAATAAACCCGTTCATAACATCTATAATACCGATGCAGCATGGGGTGTACAATGGAACCTTTCACAGCTGTGGATGCTGGTATATCCTGAATATCAGTCGGATTACCTGAGCAGTCATTTACAAACGTATAAAGATGCAGGCTGGCTGGCCGACGGGCTGGCCAATGGCCGTTATGTTTCCGGGGTAGGTACCAATTTGTTGACTACCTTGTTTGCAGGCGCCTACCAATGCGGCATCCGGGATTTTGATCTGAAAACTGCCTATGAAGCGGCCCTGAAAAACGAACTGGAAGGCGACAACCGCCCCTTAGGAGCTGGTAAGATGAACACGAAATCGTTTACAAAATACGGGTATGTTCCTGTTGACGCAGATACGGATGGCTTCTCCGCTTCGCATACACTGGAATATTCATATAGTGCCTGGGCAGTGGCACAATGGGCAAAACAACTGAACAAAACCAGTGATTATAACAGGCTGATGTACCTGTCCAAAGGCTGGGAACGGCTCTACGATTCTTCCACTAACTTTATTCGTCCGCGGAAAGCCAATGGGGAGTTTATTGAAAACTTTAATCCATTACAGGTATGGCGCGGATTCCAGGAAGGGAACGCCTGGCAGTATACCTTTTACGTGCCACACGATGTAAAAGGCCTGGCAGAGAAGCTTGGGCCTCCGCTTTTCAGTCAGCGGCTGGACAGTATCTTTACCGTTGCGCAAAAGTTGATTTTCGGGGGCGGTAAGCAGATAGATGCCTTCGCAGGACTTGAAACACTTTATAATCATGGCAATCAGCCCTGCTTACATATTTCCTGGCTGTTTAATGACATCGGTTATGCTTCCTTAACCCAGAAATGGGTGCGCGCCATCCTCAATGATTTTTATGGCACTGAAGGTATTCATGGTTATGGCTATGGGCAGGACGAAGACCAGGGGCAACTGGGCGCCTGGTACGTTATCAGCTCCATTGGCTTATTTGACGTGAAAGGTCTTACTGACACTACCCCTTCGTTTGGAATTAGCAGCCCACTGTTCGATAAAGTCACTATCCGGCTAAACAACCGTTACTATAAAGGAAGGGAGTTCATAATAGAGACGAAGAACAACAGCAAAACCAATGCTTATGTGCAGCAGCTTACGCTGAATGGAAAACGGCTGAAGGATACGCATATGCTGTTCAACTCGGTTGTGAATGGCGGCAAACTGGTGCTTGAAATGGGCAGCCAGCCTAAAGACAGATACTAATTCCGGTTAAAAGACAGGATAGCAGAAGCTGGGAATTACAGCCCTGCTTCTGTGTTTTATGTACTATCGTGGCATTCCAGTATTAACCGGATTTCCAATGGACCACCTGATATCTGCACCGCATCCTCAACTTTCGACGCTCGTTGCATGCTATGCCCCCCGTATTCTTCTATCTGGAATAATAAAGACAAAAGGCGCTATGAGGTAGCGTCTTTTGTCTTTTTGCCGGTCTAAATATCCTGATATTACCTTATCCCCCTCCTAAACAACTGTATTTTGTTAAAAAACAACCAAAAGTGGTGTGAAGACAACTAAAAGGAGCGATGTTTTTAGTGATTTTAGGTCTGATCCGGAATAACTTTGCCGAATCATCACTGTAAAGTACTCACCAAAAATGCAGATATGGATTCCAGGATTATAGGCGGCAAAATTGCCAAAGCGCGAAAAGATAAGAGCATGTCTCAGGCACAGGTAGCCCGGCTGCTGTTTATCAGTCCGCAGGCTGTCGGGAAGTGGGAACGCGGGGAGTCTGCGCCGGACATAGTTACATTTAACCGTTTAGCCGAGATATTCGGGGTAGACTTTAATTACTTCTCGGAGAGCTTTACCACCCCGGACAGCGAAGTACCCTCGCAGCCGGTAGAAGAAAATATGGGCCATACTCCTCCATCCCTTAAAACCGCCCCACTCCCAGTCTCCGGCAGGCAATTACTGACCAATTTTAGTGCGGGCAATCATGAAAAAGGGGATTTTGCCGGTGTTATAGCACATAAAGGCAGGTTTGAAGCGAGTACCCTAACCGGAGCCGATTTCTCAGGTGCTGACCTCACCGGCAGCATGTTCAGGGCAAGTGACACACGGGCAGCCAATTTCGACGGCGCGAACCTGACCGACTGCCGCTTTTCTGTACTGGAACTGGCGGGATCGAGTTTCCATCATACCACACTGGTACGCACAGAATTCGATAAAACCGGCATGGCCGGAGTAATCTTCTCTGATATTACATTTACAGGGGTAACGCTTAATATGATTGATCTGAGAAATACGCGCTTCGAACAATGCGCCTTCCTGGATGTCGATTTCAAATATTGTGATCTGAGAGAAATGGTATTGGACGGACTGACCTTTACCGGCGTACGGTTCGACAAGGCTGCGCTGAATGACGTTTCGTTCAAAGGGGCCACGCTCAACAATGTATCTTTTATACCCACGTTTACCCTCACCAACAGGTACTACAGGGCTATCAAAACCATCTCATTCGAGGGGGCCAAAATGGACAAGCTGACTTATGCCGCGCTTAAAGGCATTGGCGCTGATGTTTCCCAGGTCTCCATCATCTAAAACCTAATACATGCAAAAATCAATTCAAGTGACAGGACTGCATAAGTCCTACAGGAACCTCCATGTCCTGAAGGGAGTGGATCTTGAAGTGGAAAAGGGCAGCATTTTCGCCCTTTTAGGATCTAATGGATCCGGTAAAACTACGATGATCCGCATCCTTTCCACGCTATTGCCACCCGACAGCGGCCAGGTTATGGTGAATGGGCACGATGTGGTTGCCCAGCCCGGGCTGGTACGGCAGTCGATCAGCCTCACGGGACAGTTTGCCGCCGTAGACGAGATACTGACCGGCCGGGAAAACCTCATTATGATAGCCCGGCTCCGGCATCTCAAGGATCCGCGGCAGGTTGCAGATGATTTACTTCACCGCTTCAAGTTGACAGATGCGGCAGACCGGCGTGCATCCGGCTATTCCGGGGGTATGCGCCGCAGGCTCGACCTTGCCATGAGCCTCGTGGGTAACTCTCCTGTCATTTTCCTCGACGAACCTACTACCGGCCTTGACCCCGAAGCCAGGATCGAAGTATGGAAGATCATCAGGGAGATGGCCCGAAGCGGCGCCACGGTTTTCCTTACAACGCAATATCTCGAGGAAGCGGAGCAGCTGGCAGACCGGATCGCTATACTTCACGACGGTAAGATCATCGTCAGTGGTACGCTGGAGTCGCTGAAAAAGCTGTTCCCTCCCGCAAAGGTCGAATACATTGAAAAACAGCCTACGCTGGAAGAAATATTCCTTTCCATCATTGGCAACAATCAGCAACAATAAATAGATAAAACTATGCAACACTATTTCTCAGATATGCGCGTCATGCTCGGACGCAGTTTGCGCCATGTATTCCGCAGCCTGGATACTATTATCACCGTTACCATCATGCCGATCGCAATGATGCTGCTGTTTGTTTATGTTCTGGGCGGTGCGATTCAGGCGGGAACTGACAACTATGTAAATTACCTGTTGCCCGGCATCCTGCTGATTGCGGTGGCCAACAGTATAGGCTATGTATCATACCGCCTGTTCCTCGATAAACAGCGGGGTATCTTCGAACGGTTTAACTCCATGCCGGTGGCCCGGTCTGCCGCGTTGTGGGGGCATGTGCTGACCTCCCTTGTCTCCAATGCGGTATCCCTGACCGTGATTGTATTGGTGGCGTTGATGATGGGTTTCCGCTCACCAGCCGGCGTAATGTCGTGGCTGGCGGTAGCTGGTATTATCGGGGTGTTTACCCTTGCCCTTACGTGGATTGCAGCCATTGCCGGGTTATCGGCCAATTCGGTAGACGGCGCGGGCGTTATAGCATATCCCATTCATTTCTTCCCGCTGATCAGTTCTGCGTTCGTACCCACTGCCACCATGCCCGGGCCGGTTCGCGCCTTTGCCGAGCACCAGCCCGTTACCCCTATCGTGGAAGCCATTCGTGCATTATTATCAAATCAGCCTGTGGGCAGCGGAATATGGGTTGGACTGGCATGGTGCGTGGGGATTATGGTGGTAGCCTGTTTTGTGGCGGGCAGGGTGTACAGGAAACAGGGGTAATATTAACTTTGGGATAAAAAATAGCCGCCTCAAAAAGCTGAGGCGGCTATTTAATTTACCTGGCGGAGGAGAGTACAACGTGGAATGATAAAAGCAACGTTGAATTACGGACGGTACTATCCTCCCGGGTTTCACGAGTATTCAAAGGATACGATTTCAGGATATTAACGCTTACCAGACCGGATCAGATCCAGGGTATACTGTATCTCGGGATCTTTACCGGCACGGATATACTGCTGAAATTGCCCGAATGTGAGTTCTTTATCGGGCTGGCAACCGCGTCCGTTGTCTTCTTTGGCCTTCATGAAATATATTTCACTCATCGGCACCGTCAGCCTGCTTTTTGTTTTAGGCAGCGTATAGGTATTGAACCAGGCCGCCGTTGTGGAAGCCTCTCCGCTGCCGGTTTCCGTGCCTACCAGCACACCGCGCTTATTATTCTTTACCAGCGCTGCAAAGTAGGTGGCCGCGCTTACCGTGCCGCCGCTGATCAGAATATAGACGTCGCCCTTAAAGTTGTTCTTATCCGGCGGGTAGTTGACAATAGAGCCTTCCGTCAGACGGGCATTGCCGTAGTAAAAACCTGCGGAACTGTCGTAATCGAAGCGTTGCTTCAGGAAATTCGCGGTCTGCCTGATCTCTTCTTCCCCCATTTTGGTGCCATACCCGTTCAGCAGGTTCTCCGGATCATGGATATCGATGTTTTTTGTACGGTAGTTGAACACATTATCAAAGGGCTTTAAAGCCACGAAGGAATACAACAGGGCAGACATGTTGGGGTTACCGCCGCCGTTTGAGCGGATATCGATAATCACGTTCTTAATATTCCGCTTCTTTACTTCCGCGAAGAAATCACTCAGCTCCTTATACATAGCGTTCTCCTGGAGCATGAATGTGAGCACGGTTAACACCCCAGTCGATTCATTATCCAGATATTCCTTTGTTACGTAAGCACGCTTCAGGAAGGTATTAAAGGGAAGCTCTCCGAGGTTACGGTTATGATACCCTGTTTTAGCATCAACGGCTTTCAGCTGTGTGGTAACGGTGTTCTTAGCGCCGTATTCTTTATACACTACTTCATAGCTGGGGGCTTCGGGGAAAACCAGGCTGATAAACAGGCTCAGGTTTACGCCGGTACGGTCTGAACCAGTGCGGATGAAACCATCGCTATAGGTAGCGTATCCGATTTCACTAAGCAGGCTGGCCGCTGTTTTCTTATTAATGCTCAGGATCTCCGCGCCGAAAGGGATCGGTTCGCCTTTGGCGTTTACAATGATCTTATCCTTAAATGTGGTGGTAGCCAGCGGGAAGTGATGGATGCCATAGAATACATCTATCACACGTTCTTCGTCGTAATCCAGCTTCAGGTGAACGTCGTTAAACAACTGTACGGGAGAATACCGCAAAGCGCTCATGAGCGACGGATCCTGATCCAGCCGGTTCATCAGTGAATCCAGCCTGCGGTTAAACGTGGCCGTATCCGTAAACTTATAAGGATTCGGGTGCTGTTTCTTCAACAGGTCTGTAGCATATATAAAATCATCCTTCAGATCCTGCCTGGTAAACCCGGTAAAAGGTTGTAACTGCGCCAGCGCGGATGTGGAAAGCAGGGACATGAGCATCCCTGATGCAATCAATTGCTTCATGCTATTGGTAATTTTAAGAAACTTTCCATCGCGGCAGATGACCGCGACAGTATCAGGTGAGCGATATGGTTACATAGTATTGATAAGCTGGATAATCCCTTCGTTTTCGATGATCATCATCCCCTGCCGGTCTTCCGTAATGCCCTCCTGTAATGTGTAAGTGTACCTGGGTACATTCCCTTCCAGTATAGTGGGCATGAAACGGAACTGTACATTCGGCAGGTCTTTCAGTGCTTCCCCTACTTCGATAATGTGGGTAGACACGATGAACAGGCAATTGTTGTATTCGGAGAAACCGCGGGTAACAGCCAGGGTACCATCAAAGGCATCTTTTACGTTGGTACCTTTAAACAGCTCATCAAACATCAGCAGCAGGTGCTCGCCGGTGGCGGCAGCCAGAGCGGCATCCTTTACCCTTACTACCTCGGCATAGAAATGACTGTACCCCATAGCAATGTTATCGGCTACGTTGATACTGGAAAACAGGCCTTCACGTACGGAAAACACCATATCATCAGCCGCCACAGGAAAACCGATATGCGCCATGTACATGCCGATGCCGATGGATTTCATCCAGGTAGATTTACCGGCCATATTGGCACCGGTGAGGAAAATCACATTGCTGCCTTCTTTCATCAGGATATCGTTCCCCACTGCTTTGGTGATACAGGGATGCTTCAGGTTGGTGGCGTGGAACATGTTCTGCTCCTTCTCCATTGCCCGGGCATAGCAGAACTTCCGCTCACGTGCAACCTGGCTAACCGCGATGTATACATCCGTTTCTGCGATGAAATGCAATACATCTCTCATCTCATTGTTAAACTTGTTACGGAGCAGGAAGTCGTATTCGGCAACCGTTTGGGTAGACATTGCCTTGTAGATATCGCTGTCCAGCACCTTCCGGATATCCTTGTGATTCATGATCGTGAGCAGTGTATCTACACGCTGCTTTAAAGGGCTATCTTCTCCCTTCAGGCGCTCCAGCAGACCATAGCACTTCTTCAGGGTTACTATGGTTGCCTGCAACTGCAGCAGGGTGTTTTTATACCGACCATCCTTCATCACACCCGCCAGCAACTTCATGAGGTACGTATCTGCCGTGGTTGCCAGCTGCGACTTACCGCCTGTACTGTCGACATACTCCCGCATCAGCGCCACCTGATCCGCTTCGAATGGAAAGGCAATACTCTCTTTCCCGAAAAACTCAAACACCGCCACCCGCCGGTTGATGGCAGCAGCATCTATAAGCGGATGGGAAAACATCTCGTCCATCAGCTTCTCCCCGATACGGGTCCTGACTCTATTGAAAATGTAATACACCGATCCCTGCCGGAATTTCCCCATGAGGTTTAACTCTCCAACAGACTGGCGATCTATTTTAAAACTCATAATTGCTTATTTAACCGTTTACCGCCTTTGTTTCCCTGCCTCAGAATATCCAGAATCCCTTCGTTATTGATAATGATCATACCATGTTTGTCATTCGTTACCCCTTCCTGTAGAGTGTAGGTATACTCCGGGATAGCGCCCTTCATGATGGTGGGCAGGTAATAGAAGGCTGCGCTTTCCTTTTTACCCAGTTCGTCTGCAGCTTCTATGATATGGGAGGAGATGATGAACTTACTGTCTTTCCGGTTGGTAAAAGCATTGCATACGGCCAGGGTTCCTTCCAGCGCATCTTTTACGTTTGTGCCGCGGAATAATTCGTCGAACAAAACGAAGAGCGATTTCCCTTCGCTGAGCTCCTGCCCCATTTTCTTAACCCGCAATACTTCTGCATAAAAATGGCTGGCGCCGATACCGAGGTTATCCGGCAGGTTGATGGTGGTATATACGCCATCCAGTACTGAAAACTCCATGGCGGAAGCGGCAATGGGGAAGCCCATGTGTGCTATATAAACTGCGGTGCTGAAAGAACGGAGGAAAGTGGATTTCCCGGCCATATTGGCACCTGTAAGGAAAACCAGGTTGCGGGACGGATCCATATGCAGAGTATTGGCCACGGCATTTTTAAGCAGCGGGTGGTAAACACCCGCTACTTTTAAAATACCGGTACCTTTCGGGTGTACAGTGGGAAACACCATGCTATGCTTCCCCGTAACCTGCGCCACGGAAATGTACACATCAATATGATAGATGAATTGCAGCAGCTGCAATACCTTCTGCTTTTCCTTTGTACGGATCAGCACATCAAAGGCAGTCACTGCGGCGAAAGATATACGTGCATTGGGTTTCTCATTAAACACCGGCGCAAAAGCAGGATCATTCAACAGTACCACTGCCGCCAGGCGCTCTTCTTCCAGCTCAGGCACCCTGTCCAGCTCCTTCGACTCTAAATATTGCCGCAGAGCATGAAACAGCCCTACCACGGCCACGATACCGTTCTGTGCTTCCTTCTCGCTGAGCGTCACTTTCGAACCGCCATCGAGGTTATCATCAAACGATATATACTTCTCTACGAGATCCAGCATAATGCCATCGAACGGGAAGGCGGATTTCATTTTCGCGAAGGCGGAAATGATGTTGATCCGTTTGATGATCGCTTCCCTGTCGCTCAGCGGCCTTTTGAACATGGCTTCCATGATGAGCTGTCCGCCACGGGTGAACGAGTGGTTATATATATCGTATATGCCCTGTGTGTCTCCTTTGGAAAACAAGCGCAAATCCTCCATCGTCTGTATATCTGTCTGCAAATACATAATGTACGTTTTAATAAAAACTAAAAGCTGCCGTTACTTGCGTTTTCTACGGATCAGGATCACAATACCTGCAATGAGCATCAGTACAGGCAGGCCATACTGGAGCAGGGTTTTCAGCATTTGAGCCGGCACCTTGGTGATGGTGAGCCAGATATCTGCGGGTGCTTTTAAATTGTGATATACAGGGTAACGGTTATCCACGGTGTAGCTGTAGAAAGCGTTTCCATAATCCTTACCATTGGCTTTGGCGGCCGACATCATATCCGCATCGCTGGAAACGATGATCTTCTGCACCCTGTCCCCCTTCTTCCTGGTCAACTGCAGACCAACCGGATAGGGTCCTTCTTTGCGGTAATCGCCTTCTGCTGTGTTAAACACCGGCGCCGCCGAGTCTAATACCAGCACACCCCGTTCCACCCATGTATTTACATTGTTCGCCAGCGTGGTAATTTGCTCTGCTTTGAAGCCGGTGGTATCAGAATAACTCAGTACACTAGCCCCGGCAATGGCCGTATAGGTGGCCTTTTTAAGTCCGGTTTTAAAGGCATATAACTGCGGCTCATCAGCCATTTCCGCTCCTTTTTTCGAGATCAGCCCGGCAAATTTATGCGGCATATCGTGCGGGTTCACCTGTACAATGGTACCTTCTTCCGCATTAACGCCTACATGGTTCAGTATGGGATTCATAATGAACTGTTTACCCGGCTCGGTATAGAACATTGCATTCCCTCCCCTGTCGATATACTGCTTAACGCTGTCGATAACAGCTTTATCCAGTAGTGTTTTAGGATCGGATATCACCAGTACTTCATTAGGATCGGTGCCGCTTAAATCCGGTCTGGATATCGTATCGAAATCCACGCCCATATTGATCAAAGCATCTCTCGTTGATTTGTTCACGGCATGGTTACCATACTCCCGCTCACCATATTTAAATGGCGAACGCTCCAGGTCTCCTGTGAGGAACTTAAATACAGGTGTGGTATCGTTCATTAACCGCAGTAAACTACCGGATACATTCCGCTCGCTGGGCCACATTTCCGGATCCTGGTATGTTCTCAGGAATGTTTGCTTCCCCTTATACTCCACCTGCATCAGTAAGCCTTTCGCTTCTGCTTCCAGATCGATCAGGCTTCTGATTTCTGCAGGCTTCTTGTAGATATTGAGGTCGGTTTTATACATTTCGGCGTACTTCTCCGCGATTTCTTCCAGCGTTTTGCCCGGATAAGTCTGATAAATCGAGCTGTCCCCGGCATTCACATCATAGTAATACACATACTCAAACTCCATATTGGTATAAAAACGGCGGTATCTGGCCCAGAAGTTCCACAGGTATTTGTTACGGGCGGTAGGCACACCATTTCCCAGGTTATAACCAAACAGGTTGGTATATAAGGTCACCTTCAGCGGCGATCCGTCCAGCTTAGCGATGGTTTCCTGCGTATTGGGGTGCAGGGTATTGATCTTAGACCTCGTTACATCGTAATAGCCAATAAACCCGTGGATCGAAGTAACTACCAGCACAAAAATGGTGATTCCCAATGCCAGCATATAACGCCCGGCAGATACGCGCCATGATTTAGATTCGGTAACGGATTTGGTTTTGATGACTGTGCAGCTGATGAAAAAGGTAGTTATAATGAGGAAGTAAATGATATCCCTCGTTGACAGTAACCCGCCTAACAGGCTTTCCACCCTGCCGGAGCTGGAGAGGAAGTAAGTAACATCCCGCAGGTAATCCGTTCCCTGGAAAGTAAGGCCCAGCGAAGAGAAAAGAGTCAGTGCCACAAAGGTACCGATCCCGGCAACGATGGGGTAAGCTGTAAGGCTGGAGATGAACATCCCTACCGCCACATACATGGCTGCCAGCAAAAAGAAGCCCAGCAGCATGGTTGCGATATGGAGGTATTCCACATGCTGAATGGAAAAGGTCAGTACTACCACCACTGCTGTAAAGAGCATGATCATCAGGCAAACAAAACTATATACCCCGAGGAATTTGCCCAGTACGATCTGGCGGGTACTAACAGGCGAAGAATGCAGCAGTTTGATGGTTCCGGCGGAATACTCGCGGTTGATCACTCCCATCGTTAAAAGCGGGATGAACAGAAAGAAGATCATCAGCACCGTATCAATACCCTTGCCTATTACCATACGCGTGAGTGGTAAATTGAGGAACCCCTCAAAAGCCGAACCCTGTAATTCCAGCATAGCGTCCTGCTGAACGGCTGTATCTGCCAGGTTTCCCATAATGATACCCGCGCTCGACATCAGGAACAAAATCAGAATGAACCAGGCTATCGGCGAAAAGAAAAAATACCTTAACTCTGCCCGTGCTATATTAAATATTACTCTCATTACTATAAGGTTGAAGAAGATGATAATTGTTTGAATACGTCGTCCATACCGGAAGATTCTGTGTTAATGGACGTGAGGCGCCAGTTCTTTTCTGCGCTCTTCCTGACGATCCTTTCGGCCAGGTCTTCGTTGGGCTGGAACCAGATCCTGCATTTATGATCGGGTAACATCTCCACTTTCTGTACATCTTCTATGGCCATCAACTCCTCCGCCTCTGGCATATTCAGCATCCTTGCTACCATGGTGTTAGGCTGAAGGATGTTATTAAATGCATCGAGCGTATCAGAAAACACTACCTGACCGGATTCGATCATGATGATCTCTTTGGCCAGCAGGTTAATTTCTGACAGTACGTGCGACGATAACAATACCGCGCGGTCTTTCGCGATTTCCTTGATCAGCTTACGTGCTTCAATGATCTGGTTGGGATCCAGGCCATTGGTAGGCTCATCGAGGATCACCACCTTCGGCTTATTGATGATGGATTGTGCGATACCTACCCGCTGGCGGTAGCCGCCGGAGAGGTTTTTAATTAACCGCGACCGCATTTGGGTTATAGACGTTTTCTCCAATACTTCATCCACCGCACCCTTTATCAGGCGGCGGTCCATCAGCCTGAGCTGCGCGGAATATTCGAGATACTCCTGCACGGTAAAGTCGAGGTACAGGGGAGCCTGTTGCGGTAAAAAGCCGATCTGTTTCTTGTAAGCAATGGGATCCTCTTTCATGTTCAGCCCATTGATGGAAACATTCCCTTCAGTTTGCAGCAGGGTACCGCAAATGATGTTCATGGTGGTAGACTTACCGGCACCATTTGAGCCCAATAATCCGACAACCCCGGTATCATTTATCTCGAAATTTATGTCGCGTATTGCCCACGAACTGGCATACTTATGCGATAGGTTTTCCACCTTTAATATTGGATGCATACTTATATACTTATGATTGAAGACTAGGTTTAATAATGGCCCACAGTGGTTGCGTTGGCAGCAAAATTGCCGGGTCCTGTCCAGGTACCTTTCACCAGCATGGTCCTTGCTTTGAAGAGCCAGGCCACATTGGGTACAACCGTACCGGGATAAAGATTGGTTTCTGTTAATGTGGTGAGTGTTTCACCGGTAGCATGGTCTTTTATTTCGAAGCGGAAGTTCTGTACAGACCTGGTTACCGGAACCTTTATGAAGCCGGATATCTGTTCATATGCCAGATTGGAAACCATCGTTCCCGGAACCGGCTCCAGCTGAATCACGTCTATAGACCTGTTGTCGAAGAAGTTGGCAATGCGAAGATGTGCCACACTATCGTTCAGGCTGCGGGCTGGCAACTGCTCTTTAATGGTTTTTTGCAGTGGCTTCGCCGGACTACCATAAATAAAATGTGTATAGATGCCCCCGGGCTCAAGGTCCAGCCTGTTTTTTACAAATGGGCTGCTGGTGTGCAGGGTATCATTGTTCCGGTAGACCGTAATGGGCTGGCTCGTTTTACCGGTTACAAAATCGTAGTAGTCACCATTCTTGATAAATGATAGCAAAGCGTATATTTTAGGCTGTGTTTCCCCGTAATAAACAGTCAGGAAAGAGGAATTGTCGTTGACTGCATTAACGATCGTTAATGAAGAAGGGAAAATCTCCGGGGGCATCTGTTTTTTACAGGAAGTAAAGAACCCAATCACACATCCTGCCAGTACGCCGGCCTTAAACACGTTTTTATATATTGCTTGAAACATCGTTCCTGGTTTTAGTAGTTACCGTAATTAGTTGTACCCGATATTCTGAGAAAGCTGGTTACCCCAGAGGATTTCTTCCGGAGGAACGGGGAACAGCAACTGGTGGTTGCTCCAGGGCTGTTTGTAAGTAACTGTTGAAAGCACATCGGTTGCTTTACCCGTCCTTTTCAGATCCAGCCAGCGGTGCCCCCATTCTGCGAACAGCTCCGTTTGCCGCTCATGCGCAATGGCATCCGTTGCCTGCTGATCGGTGAGCGTATAAGGGAGTTTATCCAGTCCGGCGCGCCTTCTGATTTCGTTCAGGTCGTCTATTACCGCATTTTTATTAGCTGCTCCCCTGAGCATATTCGCCTCTGCCCTGATCAGGTACATTTCCGCCAGCCGCATCACTACATAGTATTGCGGCCGGAATCCGCCCACTTCCATGTTGAGTGCATTGATTTTATATTTAGCGGGAGAAACGCCGGCAGGAAGCGTGGGCGTACTCACCATCTGGTAGGTCCATACCGTTTTCCGGTTATCGCCGGCTTCAAAGGCATTGAGGAGTAAGGGAGAGAGGTATTTCCGTGTTAATGCGTGCCCTTCCGGGGTAGCATTGCCTCTCATGGCGGAAATATTGATCTGCTTCAACTGGAATATTACTTCCTTACTGTCATAGCTGAATACCCTGTTCAGTTCTTCCAGCTTAAACAGCTGTGTTTGCGCGATGATCTCATTGGCGTGCCGGTACGCCGCTTCATAGTTCCTGGTGAAGAGATATACCCTTGCCAGCATGGCTTTTACGTACCACTTATTGATACGGACACGTTCTGTATTGTTACCATCGTAGTTCTCAGACAGGTAGCCGGAGGCTTCTTCCAGATCGCTGATAATTTGCCTGTATACATCGGCAGGATTGGCGGAAGGGAGGTTCTTGGTTTCGTTGAAGTCGATAGACAATGCCAGGGGTATCCTCTCAAACAGGTTCACGAGGTAGAAGTATCCCATAGCTCTTACAGCCAGGGCTTCGCCCAGTACCCGTTTCCTGTAGGCAGCCGTGAACTCCTTTGAAGTGGAGCCTTTCACGCCTGCTATCAGTGCATTGGCGTTGAAAATGCTCTTATAGGCCGTTTTCCAGATTTTAGAGGTGTAACCCACGTTCTGGAGGGTAAGATTATTAGCAGCTTCTACATAAAATTCGTATTGTCCGCTAAAGGATGGGTGATACATCTCGTCTGCAGTATGTGCAGCTACAATGGTAATAGCCCCGGCGCTAAATACATGCGTACCAACCGGTAAAGACCCTGCAGCTTCAAATTCACCTCCGCTGATCATATAAGAATACATACCATTCAGCGCAATCGCCGCCTGATCGTCGGTCTGGAAAACCTGGTTGGTGGTGATGGAATTCACCGGATCCTTGATATCGAGCAATTTATTGCAGCCCGTAGCCAGTAAACCCAGCAAAATAGTTCCTGATACGGTTATATTGAAAGCATACTTTTTCATGCGATTGTTTTTAGAAACTGAATCTCAGGTTAGCGGCCACTCTTCTGATTTGCGGAACTGTTCCCAGTTCCACATCCGTCAATCTGTATTGTGTGATTTTGAAAATCTTGGACGAATTCACAGAGAACGTACCCTGTTTCACCTTAATCCGTTCCATCCATTTGGCAGGCAGTATGTAAGAGATACTGAGGTTATCCAGACTGGTAAAAGAGCCTTTGGTATAGTAGGCATCGGAGCCGAAGAATCCGCCGTTGTTAATAGTGGAATATTTGGAGTAAATAGCTTTATCGCCCGGCTGCCTCCAGTGCCTGCTGTCGATATCCTCATACAGGATCATATTGGTCATACCTCCATATCCCATATTACTCAGCTGATCAATCACCAGACCGTTTTCGAAGCTGAATTGCGCATCCAGCGACAATACCCTTTTGAAATCCACCCTGAATCCAAACCCGCCGAAATACTTCGGGTTTATATCTATTATCCGGTAATGATCTTCCATATCCAGATCAGGAAAGTTAGAGGAGGGTGCGCTTATCGGATTTTTCCCGTCTCCGTTATAATCTTCATATGCCGGCGTTCCCTTCAGTGGGTTGATGCCGATATAATGTGAAAAGGATTTTGCGGTAACGGAATATCCGATCCTGTACATATTCTTGTAGGGAGAAGTTTCCAGTCCTTCGAAAGCCACCAGCGTATTCTTATTCCTGCTTACATGCCCGCGTACGGATATGCCCCATGTATTTGTGTTCAGTACCGTACCATCCAGCATCAGTTCCACACCTTTGTTTTCTATAACTGCCGGCCAGTTCCCCACTACGGAAGGGAATCCTGTAAAGGCAGGGGTGGTGATATCCGTCAGCTGTTTACCATCTTTATTCAGGTAAAAGTTGCCTTCGATGTTGAGCCTGCTGTTGAAAAGCCCTACCCTTGCCCCCACTTCAAATTTGCTGGCGCTGGACCAGCTGAATTTCTGGTTAACCGGCTGAATGAGCGTGTAGATCGTCTGATCATCGTAGTCCGGTAATTTTTCAAAAGAATTCGTCGGGATATTTGACCAGCGGGAGAGATATTGATAATCCCCGACGTTGGCATTTCCCATTACGCCGTAAGTAGATCTGATTTTAGCGAAAGAGAACCATTCCATACCGGCATCCCTAAACCAGTCTTCATTCGAAAGTACCCAGGATACGCCAGCGGAGCCGAAGTTTCCGAAGCGGGTGCCGTCACCAAATCGCGATGATCCGTCTCTCCTGCCATTCAGGTTCACGATATATTTGTTCTTCCAGTCGAAAGACACAGATGCCAGTAAAGACGCTACTTTCACTTCCACAAAATTGTTCATAGCCTGAATGATCTGAGCGTTTGAATAACTTTTGATGAGGTTATCGTTAGCGTACATCATCCCTATCGTTGTAACGGCATCCTGATCGCTGTAGCTGTAGTCACCCGCCAGTGAGACAGACACACGGGCATCACCCAGCATTTTCACGTAATTGATCTTTGGCTGTATCAGCAGGCTCTTGCCTGATCCGGTACCATAAAATGCCATGCTCATGGGGAAGAACATGGGGTCTTTCCCGGCTTTGGGTATATAATTACCGTTCTTATTAGAGAAGAATTCACCACTGACGCGAACCCCGGCAGTCAGATCTTTGAGCACTTCATAGGTAAACCCTACGTTGGTCTGATTCCTCAGTGTCTGGCTCTCCTGCCAGTTCTTAATATCCCTGAAAGGATAAAAGGAGCCACTGGGGTTTCTGTAGGGAGCAAAATTAAACTGCCCAGCTTCGTCATATATCCATGGCGCATTGGGTGGCAGGGAGAACATGTCCATCAAAGCCGCGGATTCATTATTTGCATAGGAGCTGTTGGATGCAAGGTCTACCACCAGCTTACCATTGGGGCTGCGGTGGTTGAACGACAGGCCCACTGTTAAACGTTTATTACCTCTGCCCTGGTTATACATTTCTGTGGTGGAAGTGTAGCCCACACTCACTCGGTAAGTATTTTGTAACAGCCCGCCTTCCACGCTCAGCTGCACATCATCCGACTGCTCATTTTTGTAGAATACCTTCTGCCAGTCTGTAAAGGATTTCTGATCCCAGGTGGTGAGATCCGGGGCATTATCACTTGTTGGGAAGGCTGCATCATTGAGAAAAGCCTCCCTTCTTGTGTTCAGGTACTGCTCGGTGTTCATCAGGTCCATAAAGCGCTGTACGCCGGAGAACACTTTGGAGTAGCTGAAATTGAAGCGTGTGGGACCGGGCTTACCTTTCTTGGTGGTAATGAGGATAACCCCGTTTGCACCTCTGGAGCCATACAGTGCGGTGGCATCTGCGTCTTTCAGTACATCAATACTTTCAATATCCAGCGGGTTGATCATAAACAGCGGGCTTTCTCCAATAGAGTAACCGCCGTTTACAGGAGATGATGCACCAAAGGGGTTAACGGACAACGTTGCAATGGGCAGCCCGTCAATCACATACAGCGGATCGGTAAACATGTTTTGGTTCAGTACGTTCCTGCCGCGTAACTCCACCTTTCTGGCACCGGCAGTGTTGGCAGACTGGCTGATGCGGAGGCCGGGGATGCGGCCGGCAATGGCATCCAGCACATTCACCACAGGCTGCTTTTCTATATCACTGGCTTTTACCGTGGCGATGTTGGCCGTACCGGTTCTTTTATTGGTAGTCCCCAAAACGGTGACCTGTACTTCATCCAGTTTGTTCTCCGAGAGCACCATCGTTGCGGTATACGCTCTGGTAGCCCATACCTGCTCTGTTACTTCAAACCGCTGATCAACATACCCGATGAAGCTGACGCGTATCTTATCGCCCATGCTCACGGGCACCTGAGCAGATCCGTTTCCTGCCGTCAGGTAATGCTTCTGGGTGGTGAGATTGGTAACTGTGGCGCTGGCCAGTGGTGTATAATCCGTAGAGTATACATACACACTGATATTTTCCCCAACCGGTGGTGCAACGGGTGCGGGAGTTTCCATGAACTGCATTTCCTTCTTTGAAACGAGGATGTTCTTGTCAATAATCCTGTAAGACAGTGACTGATTTTCGAACACCTTGTTGAGGAAAGCCTCGAGACTAATGCCTTTGGCCTGAATCGTGACGGGTTTGGCAACCGTCAGCGAGGCAGCTTTGTACATGAATACATAGTCGGTTTGCGACTCTACCGCTGCAAAAACCTTTTCGAGTGAAACGTTTTTGCCGTTAAAGCTGATGTTCTGTGAAAGGCCTCTTGCTGAAACCTGCAGCAGGGCGATGGTGAGTAAGAAGAATGTTAGCTTCATAACTAACAGAGATTTGGTTGAGCTACGTATACACCCATAGGGGAGCCGCATGCAATAAAGAATATTTTGCATAAATTCGCAGTATAGCCGCCCCTTTCACGAGGGGCGAATGTTTAAGTGAACAAAAAAGCAGTCTTTACCTGATTGTGTTTTTTACTTTACCTGAACATCCACCGGAAGTGTCGCAAGCACTTCCGGCTTTGTTTACGTTAATTCTATTTTGGTTGTTATTTAATATATAGTGTATTCCCCTTCAGTTCGAAATCAACATCCATCGTTTCCAGTACTTTCAGTACGTCAGACAGATTCGTGTTGCGGTGCATTTTCCCCTTAAATATTACATTCTCCGGTTTTCCGATATATTGTACGTTTATATTATACCATCTTTCCAGCTGGCGCATAACACTGAACAGGTCTACCCCGTCGAAGTTGAACAGGCCGTTTTTCCATGCGGTAATCTTACCGGGATCGATGGTTTCCGTTACGGTGAGAGAGGGTTCAGTTTGAGCGTCCGGCTTGCTTAAAACGGCCGTTTGGCCGGGCACCAGTATTTTATGCCTGATTTTATGATCACCCGTATTTGCAGAAACCGGCGTTACTTTCACGGCACCGGTCAGCAGTGTTGTTTGTATGGTTTGTTCGTTGTTATAGGCATTAACATTGAATGAGGTGCCCAGTACTTCGAGCTTCATGCGGTCGGTTTCCACCACAAAAGGCTGCCAGCTCCGGTTGGTGACGTCGAAATATACCTCTCCCGTAATCTTCACTCTCCGCTCCTCTCCTTTAAATGCCACAGGATATTCGATGGAGGATGCTGCGTTCAGCCACACCTCCGTTCCATCCGGCAGGGTAACATGGTATTGCCGTCCGTTAGGCGTGGTGATGGTATTCTTAGCAGCTTCGCCGGTTGATGAGGTTTCATCATATACCAGTTCATTATCATTCAGGGTGATCTCTGTACCGTTCTGGGTGGCCACTTTTCCGTTTACCATACTGTCCAGTACCAGCTGGCTGCCATCGGCCAGTGTAAGGATGGCGCCGTTTTTACCGGGTGGGATATCCTGTGAGGAGGTTTTTCCTGCCATGCGGCCGGTTTGTTGCCCGTGATCAGTGAGGAAGAAGTAAGCCGTAATGCCCAGTGCCAGTACAAGTATGGCGGCGGCCCATTTCCAGGTACGCAGGAACCGCATGCGGTATACGTTATCCTTAACAGGCTTACCAGCCAGAAAGCGTTCCAGCGCGCCTGATTCATCGAACTGAGCCATGGCAGCAACGTTCTGCTGCTGTACATCGGGATCGTTTAACTCCATCCAAAGCTGATGGTGCTCTTCACTGGCAGTAATCCAGGCATCCAGTTGAGCCTGCTCGTCGTCAGTAAGTGCACCCTGCCGCGAACGGGTAATAAGCGAAGCGATGTGGAATGGATCGTTCGGAAAAGGCGTCATGTCTAATGTCTGTTTCTATTATTACAACGCAGGTATCCGATCGTACTAAAGGAATTGAAAATAAATTTACTGGTGGTGGGAAAACAACGAGAATAAAGCGAATACCACAGGCGACAGGCGCATTCTTAGCAGCTTCATGCCCCTGGTTTTCTGGTTTTTAACCGTTTGAAGGGAGATATTAAGGATTTCAGCGATCTGCTCGTTTTTGAGGCCTTCTATATAACTCATGCGCACGATCTTGCCGCATTGCTCTGGCAGGTTATCTATCTCCAGGTAAATGCCGCGGAACACTTCCATACGGATGATCTCCAGATCCTCCGCGGCGGTTAAAACCTCCTGCTCGTTGAGGAACCGGGCCTGGCGCTCCTGGCTGTGCTGTACCCCTTTCATGAAGTTCAGCGCGGCATTACGGGTGGCTTTATATAGAAAATCTTTCAGATGACGGAGGTTCTCGAAGGGAGATTGTTTCTGCCACAGCTTCTCAAAAACGTCCTGCACAATATCTTCCGCATGGCCGGGTTCTCCTACGATCCTTGACGCATACAGGCATAATGCGCTGTAATACTCCTTAAATATGAAGGAATAGTACAATGTATCTCCCGAAGTCAATCCCCGTAAAAGCTGCTGCTCGTTATAAGAAGATAATTGCGACAAGTGCTGAGTCCCCGTTTTTTTGGTTGAACGTAAAAATAGTTAAAATATTAAGCTATAAAAATCCGATTGAAAGGTGGCATGCAGAACGAATTATCCTATTTTCACCCATGCGGACCATCCACCTCCGCCGAATACATTATAAGAATTATACTGATGCTCGACTCGGAAAAAATAGAATTTTACCTGAATCTTTTTAAAGGGATTGATAGTGCAGACCTACTGAAAGTGATTCAGGGAACGAAGCAAAGGGTACTCGCGCCTGGGGAAATTTATATCCGGGAAGGTGAAAACAGCCAGCGGCTGGCATACATTAAAGAAGGCCTTATACGGTGCTATCACGTGAATGATAAAGGTGATGAGATTACGGTGCTGTTACGGTGGGAAGAGCAGATCATTGCGTCTTACGACAGCATTCTGCTGCATAAGCCCTCCCGTTTTACCTATCATGCACTGGAACCCACAACGGTCCTTGAGGTTAACTACGACGAGATGGAGCGCCTACTGGAGAACAAGCCGGTTTTCGAGAAAGCCCGGTATCATTTTGTGCTGGATATGCTGGCACAATCCCTCGAGCGGATAGAATCCTTCGTACTGCAAACCCCTGAAGAGCGGTACCTCCAACTGATACAGGACAAGCCCGATCTGCTGCAGCGGATATCCGACAAGCATGTGGCTACCCTGCTGGGCATTACCCCCGTTTCATTAAGCCGGATACGGAAAAGAATTATTTCGCGGCAGCAGCATTAATTATCTTTTGTTAACAGGCTGCCGGTGCCGGGGTTTTACTTTTGTTCTAAATATCCTATTCATGGAACAACTGGTTAAAACACTTGCGGCAATATTCAGCATTACACTGATCCGGTATTTTGTGCTGGCGGGTATCCCCTTCCTGCTCTTCTACATCCTCCTGCGCTCTTCCACAACCAAATATAAAATTCAAAACAGGACCGCCACTAAAAAGGACTTCTTCCGGGAGATCATGCATTCCGGTTCCTCCAGCCTCGTTTTCGCTATTATCTCAGTGATCGTCCTGTTTACACCACTGAAGTCATACACTTTACTCTACACTGACTTTAATGCTTTCCCACTGTGGTGGGTACCGGTAAGCCTGGTGCTGAGCCTGGTAATTCACGATACCTACTTTTACTGGATGCACCGGACGCTGCATCATAAGAAGTTATTCCGCTTCACGCATAAGGTCCACCACCAGTCGGTAAACCCTTCTCCCTGGACCTCCTACTCCTTTCATATTCTGGAAGCAATCGCTGAAGGAGGCATCCTGGTGGTACTGGCCTTTACCCTCCCCATGCATGCAGACGTGCTGATCATGTTTACCGTTGTGAGCTTAATCATCAACGTATATGGGCATCTTGGGTATGAAATCATGCCGAAAGGATTGCGTAACTCCTTCATCTTCGAGATCATCAATACCTCTGTATACCATAATCTGCATCACAGCAAATTCAAAGGTAATTACAGCCTGTACTTCCGCTGGTGGGATAAGCTGATGAAAACGGAGAACCCGGATTATGTGAAAGTGTACGACCGGATACAGGAGCAGCGTTTTGGCAGTAAAACTGCCGTTGCATAATAGATAAGTGTTACATTCAACTACAAAGCCGCGTAGACCGAAAGGGTCTGCGCGGCTTTTTTCTTCCGCATGGAAGGAAACAGAAAGGCCCGCCTATCCGGCGGGCCTTTTATTATCAGTAACACCTCACGGCACAGATGGCCGCAGGCACTTCAGGAGATGGATGGTCGGCTTCGATAATAAGCCGTTGAGTGCGTACCGGCTCAGCCAGTTCAATGCGGTGGAAAGCCTGGTAATTATCCTTCCTTTCGAAGAGGATATTGCCTGCTTCGTCTTTAACCCGGAAACTGCGCACGCAAAAAGGCATGGCGGTTTCGGGGTGCGTCATCAGCACCGATTCCATGGGGTGGTCGTAGTCAGTATCGAAGAAAAGCTCGATGTGGCGTACATGCTGGGGTTTATCCCAGCTGAGGGTGAGGGCAGGCTGCGCATCGCTCCAGTCGGCCACCCAGGCGTTGGGTTGCGTTACAGGGCGCTCCAGTCCGTTGCTAACATTAGCCGGCTGAAAGGCTCGAATTCCTGCGGGGATACGGATGTCGAGGTTATGCCCTCCGGGCCGGCGTTGCGGGCACCAGAACTCGAACGCATCCATCCCGATATCTTCCGGCGGAGTTTGCTTCCCGTAGTTGGAAACTGCTTTGTTGATGGTGTTAAAGACGGACAAAAGACCGGTAGCACGCCGCTCCGTATAATGCAGCTGCACGCCGGGGGTTTTGAAGAAGGTCACGAAAGCGTAGCAGGGCTCTGCCAGTTCCGCATCGAAAGCCAGCTGCAGGCAATTGCGGCCGGGCTTTAATTCGAAAGACTGCCGCGCCAGTATAACATCCGGCGTATGGTTACCACCTTTGCCGCTGATGCGCAGTTCCGCTTCGAGCGTGCCCTGTCCTTCTGCTTCTGCATGAATGGTCATAACAGGCACCCTCCCGGCAGGTAAAGGCAGCATTTGTGCTACTGATACGTCCAGCGGGCGGAGGATGGGCTGGCCGGGATATTCTTGTAGAACCAGCTCGCTGCTGGCGGAAATGGTGGCGCTTTGTGCGAGATCATCCGGAGTCTTATACCGCAATCCGGGTATGTACTGACCATATTGCAGCAGGCGCTGTTGCAGTGCCTGTGTATATCCTTTACGGATAATCTCTGCCGGGAGCAATCTTTTTTCGGTACAGATCACGGCAGCCATGGCAGCGGCCTGTGTAACATGAGCAGCGGTAGCCATTACACGGGTGGAGCCATAAGCCACGTGCGAGGCACTGATGGTACGGCCTCCGAGGAAGAGGTTGGTGATATTGCGGCTGTACAGACTGCGGTAGGGAACCTGGTAAATGCCTTTGCTGTGCCATTGGTTGCAGCCGGGCTTTTCACTGAATACCCCGTCGGCCGGGTGCAGGTCTATGGACCAGCCGCCGAAAGCCACGGCATCTTCATGCGTGCGCTGCTCCACGATATCCTGCTGTATCATCATATAATCCCCTTCGAAGCGGCGGCTTTCGCGCTTGCCGGGTATCATGCCCACCCATTCCAGCGTGAGGTTGGCAGCTTCAGGAAATTCTCCGGAGTTCTTGATATGGTTCCATACACCGTATACTACTTTCCATAATTCCCATTTGATGGTTTCCGTATCGTGTACGGTATCGAGCCGTCCTCCGTATTCGATCCACCACAGCTTGCATCCGTATTCCCGGGCATTGAAGCTGCGGTAGCGTGGTACTTTAGTGATATCGTCCAGTGCAAAGGCAGGGGGCGTGAATGTAACAGGCCTGCCGGTATCTTTACTATAGAAATACAGGCTGTGGCCCAGCAGTTCACCATATTCTTCCGAAGGGGCAAACAGCTCACCGAACTCTTCCCGCTTTTCAGCGCCCATACGGAAGGCCGCTCCTGCCAGGAAGCCCACAACCCCATCGCCGGAAGCGTCGAGGAAAAGGGGGGCCTGCAGGCGGTATTCCGTCTGGTTCTGGCTGCAATATGCCTGGAGTGCGCTGATGGTGGCTTCGTCTTTCTTTTCTACCTGGTATACAGTGGTATTGAGGAGCAGGGTAATGTTGGATTCCTGCGCTACTTTATCGAGCAGGATCATATCGAAAATGACCGGGTTGCCTTCGGGATTGCGGTAAGTATTCTCCACGAGTATCTCATCCACTACCCCGCCTTCGCGTGCCCAGCGGTTGTTATTCCCCATGTGCGAGGTGGCTCCTAATATCCAGAGGCGCACTTCACTGCTGGCGTTGCCACCCAGCACGGGGCGGTCCTGTACAAGTACTACCTTCAATCCCTGCCGTGCAGCGGTTATGGCAGCACAAACGCCCGAGAGGCCTCCGCCGGTGATCACAAGGTCAACAACAATGTTCTTTTCCGGGAACGTACGCATCCCGGCTGCGTCTTGCTTGATCATATATCGTTTTTAATTGCCTAAGGTTATTTTTTCACTGGTAACGGTGGTGCCGTCCTGCTTTTCGAGCAGCAGCCAGCACTGCACGGATGCGGCCTGTTGCAGGGGAACGGTGAACTCGAAAGGATATGCATCTTTACGGACCGACTTCGTTTCACCCCCTGCCACGCTATACTGCAACTGCACCGAGCGCCAGCGGTTATCGTCATCTTCCAGATAGAGGAACAGGCGCCGCGCATAATCGCCGAGCCGGAAGAGCATGGCTTTCGCATTGCCGGTGGGGATCTCCCCGTAATCGTTCCCTGTTTCTTTATTATGTGCCAGTATTTTGTGCTGGAAGCGTACCTGTGGTGCTACATGCTCCACCACAAATGCCGCGATGCCCCCGGGCGCCACGGTACATTCGAAGGCACCCTGATGCAGACGGCCGGCTTTGGCACCATTGAGTGGCATTACCCTGCTGGCGTCAGTAGTTTGCACCAGAGAGGGGTTCAGCGCAATTCGGGTGCGCACGGCGGTTTTACTTTGATTGACGAATGCAAGGAACAGGCGGCCACCTTTCCGGGCAGCGATGTAGTTCACTTCGCGGCTGGTGCTTGTGAGCAGGCGGGCCGGCATCCACAGCTGTACATCTTTTTCGTTATAGAATGTGCCCGGCGTACTGCCGTACATTTTGTTTTGCAGGTAAGCATAGCCTTCGATGTATTCCGCCGGAAAATCTATCTTCCCATTGCTGCGCACAAAAGCATCGGTTACGAGGTAATCGATCAGCATGGATGCCATGGGCAGGATATGATTATAGTGGAAGGAATTGACGCTTTGCTCCTTGTGGGCATGCAGGGGAAAGTTTTCCTGCTCATAGGCAGTAGTGCGTTCCGTATTGATATGATACCCCGGAAAATTGCGGTACCTGCCAACGATAGCGGCTTTGGCCACGTTCATGAGGAAAGTGTCTTTCGCATAATATCCCACACGCAGCATCCAGGGTGCATAGTTGGCCATGAAGATGGCACGGTGACCGGTGGAGGTGCCGGACGATTCCGGGGTAAGCCCGGTTTCTGAAAGCCGCCAGGCGGGTGCTTTCTCTTCCGGGTAATACATTTGCGTATGTCCTTTGGAGCGCAGGTACCAGTACATGGGTGCCTTACCGCCGATGTTGACGGTGACCGTACTATCGGGGATGCCCGGAGCCATCCAGGTGAACATGGTGTAATGACGTGCCCCGTCGGCTGCAGCCTGCAGGTATGCCTTATCCCCGGTAATTTCGAATAACTGCAACAGCTCTATCCAACGGTTGGTATACGCCGGCCAGAAAAAGAAACTTCCTGCGAAAGGGTCGTTGAAGGCAGTTTGCCGTTGTGCCACCCGTTGCTGCAGATAAGCGTTGGCTTTGGTGATGGCGGCAGTAAGGTATTGCTGTGACCCGGTGGCTTTGTAGAGTTGCATGGCATTGAACCAGCTGGCGCCGTCCTCTTTCACATCGAGGTTACGGATGCGGGCGGATGCATACTCCTGTTCCATGAGCCGCAGGTAAAAAGGATTCGATTTACCGAACACGTTGTATAGTGCCGCCAGTTCTGACAGCGGGGCTACAGGGCCTTTCAGCCTGCGGGAAGGGTTCTGGATCTTCTGGTTACTGTCCAGACTGAAAAGGAATTTCTCCCGGCTCAGCATAAACTCTGCCAGCGGGTATGCCCTCTTCTCAAACATCACTTCATCATCCCTCACAATAGACAACTCCAGCGGGTTGAGGCTGGACACATTTTTCACAGCGCCCGGCACGTCGGTGGAATAGGCGAAGCCTTTCAGACTGTCTACAAACCAGGCATAATGCGTCATGGCGTAGGCAGTCATATTATCGAGAACGGTGTTAAGTGAAGCGATATCGTTACGGCGATAATCGCGGAAGCCGAAGATCTTTTCGGCGAGGTATTGATAGGTATGGCTAATGTCTTTGTTTTCCACCACCAGCAGTAAAGAGAAATGGAACGCCTGTCCTGCCTGCATCTTTGAGCCATGCCCGCCTGGGATGGGTGCAAATACCTGCGGCTGCATCTCCCCTCTTTCGTTACGCAAGGCAATACCGAACTGACTGTTAGGCAAGGTAGGCAATGGCTGAAAAGGCAGGTGCTCCGGTGCGGCAAGTATACCGATGGTGTTTAACCCATCATTCGCCATGGTGGTGGGTAATGTTGCCATGAAAGCCGGGGTAAGGTAAGCGGCATCGGGCATTCTTAATTCCTGCCAGATGAGTGGCTGCCAGATCTCTTTGGCGTCGGCGCCGGGCAATGCGGGTGCACCCACGTAGCCAATGCTGTACCAGCCGCTGCGCGGGGCTTTATAAGTGAAATGCAATGCGGGATAAGGCCGGCCCGATGTAACGAGGTATGCGCTGAGCGCGGGGTCGGGAAAGGTAAAGAAAACCGTATCCTTTTGCTGGCGGATGGCAGTAGCTTCCAGCAACCGGCTTTCTCCTGCGTGATAAACGTTGGCTGTCCGCCATTCGGATCTGGTACGGAGGATACGGTCGTCGAAGCCATCGCCTGCCATAGCTGCATTGATCATTTTCTGTACGAATCCGGCGTGGCTGCTGTCGGTCACTTTCCAGGTGAGCACATTGTATTCCACTTTGCTGATGCCCGCAGGCTTCAAAGCCATACCGGGGTCAGCAGCGTTGTATAATATCTGAAAAGCAGGCCGGAAGTGATACTCCTTTCCACCCGATGTGATACGGATGCCTTCGCCTGCAGAAGGTACACGTACCTGCGCCTGCGCCGCAAGGCTCAATCCAATCAGACAGGCTGTTATACGTGGAAATCTGTTTTTCATACTGTGTTATACTTGCCGGTATCAAATTTAAGATGGCGCATGCAGTGCCGTGAATGCTTGCAGGGAGAAAAGCGGCTGGGAACATTCCCAATTTGTGGGAGCATTCCCAAAATGCCGGTTACTGTTTTGCCATGGGCAACGGGGTGCCTTTCAACAGCACCCGTCCCAGGTACAATACCGTGGCACTGTACTTTTCCGGATGTTGGGCAATATCCGTTTGCTGATCCCGGCCGAGGATGGAACGCTTGTCTGCCAGTTGGGAAGAAAGCCGGATAGTGACAGTATATTCCCCATCGGGCAGCGAGAACAACTGATGCTGGCCGCGGTAACGGTTGTAGCAATATGCGTTGAAGCGGTTCACGGGCAAACTGTCCCCTTCCTGCAGCCGGTATACCTGCGTACCGGGTACCAGCGGCGGCTGCACCTGCATGGGACGGCCGTTCACTTCAATAGTGATCTGCCCCACTTCCGGCCCGCCGATATCGAAGATGCCGAAGCCGCTGCCCCGGAAGCGGAAAGTAAAAGCCGCACCGGGAACGGATGCTTTTTCAATGACAGGGAACCATGGCGCAAACTGTGGCATCTTTACCTGTTCCCAGCTGCCAGTGAATACGGCTATGTCTCGCGGGGCATACATCCCGGCGCTTTCCCAGTTATCTGTAAACAGCGGTTTGGGTAAGCGGACAGGCTTGCGGGATGACATGCGCTTCATTTCTTCCATTGCCCTTGCAATAGCAGCGGCGTACAGGTTGCCGCCAGCCTGCAGCGGGTGCACACCGTCTGTAGAAAAGAGGATATGCCCCACGGTGTCTTTCGGGTCTCCTTTCCATAACAGCTTCCCATCCAGTTCGAGTTGAGACGCTTCCATGCCGAGGTGAACCGATGGCAATTGGTAATGTTCCGCCACCCGCTCCAGTCCTTGTACAGGCAGCGGTATTTTCCCGTTGTTGTAATCTTTCGTTTGTGTACCGGTAATCGTATAAATGAGACATGCTTCTGCGCCAGCGGCTTTTACCTGCCGCACGATGCCTTCCATGCCTTCGGCGTATGCCCCGTTTACGGCAAACTCTATGAACACGAGGTCGGGTTTATATTGCAGCAGTTGCTCCTGAACACGGCAGGCGCCAAGGTCGGTACCTGTGCCGGATACACCTGCGTTCAGGGCTTTGATGTCACTGGCCGGGAACATCCCCTGCAGGTAGCGGAGCGCCTGCGGCCGGTAGCCCGCATTGCCCTGTGTGATACTGCCGCCTATGAAGCCTACCAGCAATGGCTTACCCGCTTTTGCTTTTCCAAAAAATGCAGGCAGGCCGTTGCGTGGCACACATTCCCCTTCGTTCTTATAACTGCCGGGCGTTACCAGCGGCGTAGCAGGTATTGGCTGAAAATACAAGGGCGATGCCCCTGCCTGCGATGCGGCGATGAGATCGCTGTTGCTTTGCGCCTGTGTACCCGTTACTGAGGCACACAGCAGGATGGAGATGCAGTTGCGGAGATGTCTCATAAATGCATGTTTCTTTCAAATGTGCGCCCGTCGCGGGTAGTGACGGTTACTTTTACATTGGCCTCCTCTCCTGCTTCCAGCGGGTGGAACGACCATTCAAACGGATATGCCGTGAGCGTTGCCTCCCGATGGTTCATGGAAACGGTTACCCGCGTGCCTTCTGATAAGGTGGATTCCAGATATCCGTACACGGCATCCCAGCCAAAAGGCGTACGGATGCGGAACAGGTAGCATTTACCGATCCCCGGCCCGAAATCCGTTTGCCGCATGCCTTCTTTCAACGGCGATATCTTAGGCCGCATTCCCTTTTTACCAGATACCGGGAAACTGACCGCAGCAAATTGCTTGGGCGGAATAGTGACGGTGAGCGTACGACCATCAGCAATCTTTATTTCTCCGGCAGCATCGGCATGAGGGTACCACTTAGCCCGGGTGTTTGCAGATACAGGCGCTTCATCACCCAAAACAATTTCACACGTCACAGGCACATCGGATTCACTGTTAAGCAACACCCAGAAGTGCTTATCCGAAATAGCGGTTACGTAATTCACTTCCGGATGGCTGATCTGCACGAGGCCACGCTTCATCCATAGGCGAACATCTTTATCATCCATCACCTTCCCTGTACCGCCACCATAGATGCGGTTATTGAACCATACGAAGCCGTCCTGCTTTGCATATGGGAAGGTTACTTTCCCACCGCTGCGCTGCTGCATTTCGGTGATAAGATAATCGGTACTGAACGCCAGATGGGGCGGAATATGGTGGTAATAAATGGAGCTTACGTCCGGCCCTTTATAAGGGAAATCCGGCTGAAGGGTGATGTCCTGGAAGCCCGGCGCATAGTACCCCGGGTAGTTCGTGAAACGGCCAATCACCGCATTGCGTGCGTAGGTCTCGAATATCTTGCGGGGTATATGCTGATACAGGCGCAACAGGTGCGGCGCCCAGCTGCTCATGTAAACATGTCGCATCAGTTTGGAGGGATCGAAGAAAGTGTAAGGCTGCTCGAAGCCCAGTCCTACCGGAGAAACCACTGCCTGCGGTACCTGCTTCTCCTGCACATCGCCCGGCTTGCGGGGGAAGCCCAGCCGGTACTTTTCCCCGCCCTTCCACCACATGGTGGTATTACCTTCGAAGGTATTACCCGGGTGGATGGTTTGCAAAGTATCCTGAACAAAAGGATAGCTCCGCACTCCTGCGATGGTATGAAAAGCAGCATAAGATGCAGCATCGAGGTATTTGGCGGCGCCGGTGGCATCATAGAGATCGGGCAGATCCCACCAGTTGGCGTAGAACGAAGTATTGTAGAAAGGTTGTTTGGTGAGGAGGTTCGTTTTAGTACCATACACTTCATCCGCCACAAAAGCATCGGCATGCTTCACAGCGGAATCCAGCCAGCGGCGCTGCCCGGTAAGCCGGTACGCTGCCAACTCCTGCGACCATACCGGTACAGACACTGAGTATCCTCCCGCATCACGCACTTTCCCTTCGGGCAGGGCAATGCTTTTGAGCCATGGATTGGCGGCCCCGAGGAGCTGATTCAGGCCTTCGAAATATGCAGTGGTGAACTGGGAACCATATGGACTGAGCGTACCCGCCTTCTTACTCATTCCCTTCTGCGCCCAGCGGAAACCGCTGCGGCTGAGGGTATATTCGATCACCGGCAAAGCCCTGCTGATAAACAGCGCTTCGTCGTGCGCCTGTATTGCCGTGGCAATCACGGCCAGGGGGGCTGCCTGCACTACTGTGGGTGCAGACACAGGGTCGGCCTCGATGTCGTAAAACCCTTTCAGTGCAGGCGCCCAGCCGGCGGCCGTGTCGTTTCTGATGAGATCGGTGATATTATAGATGGTTTCCGTTAATGATAAAGTGGGATGGCGGTAATCGCGTACGCCATAGATGCTGTCAGACACATATTCCAGCGCGGCATTCCAGCCCGCTGCGGCACCGATGGTGAATGAGCGTTGCAGCAGTTGTCCTGCTTTCAGTTGTGCATCGGGCAGGCCCGGCACGGGGGCATAGGCTACAGGTTGCAGGGTGTTCTTTTCATTCTGTATGCCAAAGCCTATTACCGAGGTGCTTCCCATGGCCCAGTCGAGCGGGAAGCTCTGGCGCGTAGCTGCTACAAATAAAGCCATGCCGCCATCTTTGCGTTCCGTGATGGAAACCGGCTGAGGCATGAGGGCGCTGGGCAGCAGGAGCGGCTGCTCCGGAATGCGCTGGTATTGGAACATAGGCGGCAGCAGTACGTTGGAGATTTGCTGTTTATCTGCTCCATTGAACGCCGTTACTACCAGACTGTAATATGCCGCCTTCGGTGCTTTGAACCGGAGATCGAGCTGCAGATGGCGGTGCCCCGGCTGCAGTGACCATATCCCCTGCATTACCTGTCCGTCTGCAGCGCGGTAAGTTACCCGCAAACGTTGTGGCCCTTCCTGCTCTACCGCTACTGCCTGAAATGCTGTAAGGATACCGGAAAGGAAAGGATTTTGCAGGTTACCGGGGAGCATTACTTTATACGTTTTGCCTTTGCAGGTAAGGGTGCTGTATCCGTTGGAACCGTTCCAGCCGGGGTAGAATCCGCCAAAAGTGATCTGTGGATTATCTGCACTGAGAAGCAGTACTCGGTGTTCTTCCCCTGAACCGGGAAGGTATTCCCATTGGCCGTTATGCTGGATAGCGGTGCGGGCAGCATATTGACTTCCCTTGCGCCATTCCAGTTTCAGGAATTCATTTTGAAGAACATTTGCCATCGGTGCATCTGCCGGTATATCTGCCACCGGCAGCACTGGCTGCACAGGCGGTGTGGGAAAAACCGATTGATGCGGAGCTTTGTAGCGGGAGAGATCCGCTCCTTCCGGCTGGATGTTTTCAGTTGTGAGGAACAATGCGTCTGCACGGGCAAAGTTCCCCCTGCTGTCGCGCAGCTGGATGACGTTCTCCCCGGTATCCAGCTGCATAATGCCCGCCTTTTCCCAATGATAGCCCGCTTTACCATGGCGGCCACATTCGTTCGCCAGCGGCACATCATTCAGCAACACCTGGAACAGGCGCGTACCGGGCCGGTCGTTCGGATAATCGATTGTGCGTGCCCAAACGATATATTCCCCCGGTTCGGTGATGCGGACTACGGTTAATGCATCGGCGGCTTTCACCTGTCCGCTGATTACTCGTAGAATCTGGTGGTTAGATGCACCGCTGCCCGGAGGACGCTCCACGATCCAACCGCCCAGGATGCGGAAATCTTCCGCTTCCACAAAGTAACTCCGCTGTGCATGTACGGACAGGAAAGCCCCTACGCATAGCAGTATGCATATAAAAAGTGATTTCATCAGTCTCGTTTATCGTCTGTTGTCAGCCACGCAAACCGATCTCCACGATCCGGATGCCATAAGGCGCGATCTTCACCGGAATGATGTTCTTCGCATCCACAGGCGTTACCGGTATGCGGGTGTAATCCATACGCAGTGAGGTCTGCAGGGCTTTGCCGTTGTTGTTCAGCAGTATGAGAAAAAGCTTTTTGCCATCGGTACTCAGGGCACAGTAATAGTCGAGGTACGGATTATCGCACTCCAGCAATCCCTGTCTGAGCATAAGATTAGCAGGCACACCATTCACCTTACCCGGCGCAAAACCATAAGATTGGTGCGGGCCCACTTTAGGTGTGATGAATCCCCTTGGGAATACAACCTTCCCGCCTGAACGCATTTCTGCTTCCGACAGCAGATAATCGGTGATCCACCCTATCTGCCACCAGGCATGGTGCGGGTAAGGACCGGCTCCTTTGTTCATCACATCCCAGTAATACGAGGCTACACCTGTAGGCTCATCCACGAAAGCATCGCGGCCCAGTGCGGCAGCGCGGGCCATATGGAGGAAAAGAGAATCTTTGGTGAGGGAGAACATGCGTACGAACATACCGGCATGACTGGCCAGCAGAATTGGTCCGCGATGATTAGCACTACCGAAAGTACCGCCATGTTCAAAGCTTAACCCCGCATGGCTGATCTCCCAATCTTTTCTATCCACCCCATTCACTCTTTTCACGGTATTGGTGGGGATGGGATGAGTATACACGGAAGTGGTGTACATCTTCGCAGTTTTAATTGCGGCAGTACGGTACTTCTCCTCTCCCGTTGCTTCTGATAACTCCAGCAGCGCCTGCACGCTTTGTGCAGTGGCAAAGTCGGGCACGAAGCGTGTATCGCCACACACCCCCAGGAACTTGCCCTGATCTACTGCATGCCGGATGTACCAATCGGCTCCTTTTTTCGCAGCAGCGAGGTATTTGGGCTGTTTTAATATTTTATAAGCGATGAGCAATCCGTAAAAAGTGGGCCGCAGATCTTCCGTTTCGAGGAACATAGGCGCCTGTGTGGCATGGTCGTAAGCTATCTGCCACTGGCCTTTACTATCCATCCAGTTAAGCAAACGGTCGGCCGCTATCTGTACTTCCCGCTTCATGGCAGTATCGCCGGGGTTAAAGAGCAGGATGTTTCCTGCATCCATCAGTACATAATAAGTAGTGCCGATGGGTTCCACATAAGGGCCCCATTCTTCGGTGAAGCGTTTGCTTTTAGACAGGTAATATTGGCCCGCTGCCGCGCCGTGAAAGAAGCCGGGCGTAGTAGTTTGTTGCTGTAGTTTGAAGTTGCGGGCAAAGGGAAGACGGGTTTCCTTCAGCACCGGATCATTCATGATAGTAGCGAGCATCCACATAGCACCGTAGTCGGAGTTTTTCATGGCATCCTTTTCGGAGCCATGTACCCCGCCCAGGTATGCCTGCGCACCGATAGACATGCCATTGAAGGCCTCCGTTCGCCAGAGCGAGGTGGAATCGTTGGTTACATACCGGTGCATGGCCAGGATGCGGTTGGTGAGCGAGCGATTAGTGGATTTCAGCTGCAGGAAATCAGGGAACCGGTAAATATCGTTCACCGTATGCTTGTAAACCGTATACCAGTCAGCATCCTGAATCGTGTAACGGAAAGAGAACTCCGTGGTTTGTCCTGCCTTCAGAAACGAACCTTCTTCTCCTAATACCGGATGGTAAAGTGTAGGCGTTAGTTCTCCTTTGCGGTTCATGAGCGAAAGCCCCAGCCGCCAGACTGATTGCGTTTTGGCGGTGTCTGCCCAGGGGTCCCGGGCTGTTCCGGGATCTGCAGTTACTGCCAGCGTAACCCGGTTCTTCCCTTCTATGAAGGGCGACAATGTGGAGGCAGTCCTTTCCCGCATAATGAGCGGTTTATCGGGGATGCCCTGCATATATACGGCCGATTTGATAAAATCCTTCTCTACCGCATTGCTCTGGTAATAACCGGGAATACCGGCCCAGGTGAACCCGTCCTGCGGATATGTTGCCAGCGTTGGCGTGGCAATGGAATACCAACCTTCCGTTTTTGCCGTAAGTTTTATCGTAACGGTAATATCAGAAGGATGAATATGATCTGCCTTCCAGAGAACGTTCATTATTACACGGTCGTTCTCCGTAAGGAACGACTGGCTGCCTTTTCCTTCCTTGCTTTCGGACCGCTTCTCCGGATAGAAGTGCATTGCCTCCCCTGCTGTATTCAATGGCACAGGACTGGTCAGCTCTTTCCACAGGGGAATAACATACCGGTAAATACTTTCCGGGAAATTGATGGCTTCGCCTTTGGCATTATATACAGGTTCCGGTTGTTTGGAGGGTTTGGATGCAGCATACAGCACGGTGAATTGCCCGTCCGAATGCGGCAGCTCCATCCAGCGGCCCGTACGTTTTACGGATAGTGAGCCGAGCTTAAACCCATCAGCTGAACGGTCCCATGACATGCGCACGGCTCCGTTCTCCAGCGTAACAGGCGTTTGCGCACCGGCAGATAAAACCGATAGTGCAAATAAAGCCGGCAAAAGCGTATGTTTTATCATGCGATTTTCTTCATTGATGCCCTCAGCGGAATAAGGGCGAGTACGAGAATGATAGTGGCGATTACCGCCACCAGCGTAGCGCTGCCTTCCGCGAAGAAGCACAGTGCATACATCAGCAAGGCAATAAAGGCCAGCGAGAAAGCGATGACCCTCAGGCCAAAGATGTTCTGCTGGCGGATGGCTGCCGCTTCTTCCGCATCGGGCGCCTGCGCCACCACTTTCCTTTGTGCGCGTACCGTTTGCAGGTGCAGGTATTCCTCACTTACAGTGCCTTTCAGGCGGGCGTATATTTCAAATGCCAGCAGCATAAGGAAAGGAAGCCCTGCGCCAAGGAGCATCTCCTCCGCCCGGTTAAGCCGCAGGCCGGAGGTTAAGGGCAGCACGATCTTGAACAGCAGGTTAGCGGCAAGGCTCAGCCCGGTAATGTACAGTGTGGCTTTGCCGGTAAGCCGCTTCGAGAACAACGACCAGATAGGCGGCGCCAGCAAAGGCCCGCCTGTAATAGCGGCAATACTCAGGGTGAACTCCACGATACCGCCGATGTATGGTACAATGAGCGCGATGGCGATCATCCCCAATCCAAAGCACCACGATGAAAGGCGTGCCACGGTCATCAGTTTTTTATCCGACGCGCCGGGGTTGATACGGCCTTTGTAAATATCATTGGTGAACACGGCAGACACAACGTTCAACGCCGTGTTGGCCGATGCAGACGTGGAAAAATACATACCGGTGAGGATCAGCCCCATCAATCCCGCAGGCAATACATGTTTACATACCAGCAGGTACGCATTTTCCGTATCGGCGCCCTGCAGTGAGGGGTCTATCAGTTTATACAGCATGGGCGGCAGCATCCACAAAACCGGACTGATGATGTACAGTCCTGCGAAGAGGTACGCCACTTTCGAGGCGGACTTCGGCGTGTCTACACTGGTATATCGCTGCACGAACGTCCAGTTGCCGCCGATGTAAAAAATATGGTATAGGGCAAAAGCGAAAATAAAACCCCAGGAATACTCTCCGTTTACGACATCAAAAAAACCATCGGGTGAAAAATGCAGGAAGCGGTCTATCCCCCCTGCCGCATCAAACGCCAGCGGGATGATGATGAGTACCGCCGCCGTCAGTATCACAAACTGCAGGATATCCGTTACCATTACAGCCCAGAGGCCGCCTACAGCCGTATACGCGATCATGAGCAGGCCCAGCACCACTGTGCTCGGCATGAGCGGGAAGCCCAGCGAGGAGCTTACCAGCCGCGCTACAGAATACAGTACCGAGCCCTTGATGAGCAGTGATACGATCATGAAAATGTATATGTACGACTGCTGCACACCTGTGCCCAGCCGCTCGCGGATGAACTCCGCGGCCGTGAGGTTGCCGGTGGCTTTCCATTTTGGGGCCAGGTACAGGCCGGTTACGAGGCCGCCGATGCACATGGTCCACTGAATGGTAACCGCTACCCATCCGTATTTGTATGCGATAGAGCCCCAGGCCACGAAAGTACCGGCCGAAAAGAAGCTCATGAACAGAGACAGCCCTCCGATGAACCAGGGCACGGATTCACCTGCCGCAAAAAAAGACTTCAGGTTACGGCCCGTCCGGGAAAAGGAAAAGCCTACCAGCATGATGAATACCGAGAAAATGACAATCACCGATGTATCGATCGCAACGTTCATGAGCCTGCTATGGTGTAATGGTTAAATTAATTTCACGGGTGAGGCGCTTTTCGCCGTTATACCGTACTGCCGATGCTTCAAACACTACTTTGTAGGTGCCCGGCTTCGTGTACACATAACTGTGCCCCTTTAGTACGGTACTTACATTCTTCAATGCCTGTCCTGCATCCGGAGCAATTTGCCAGGGGTTGAAGCCCTTGCTGATCACCCAGTCTTCATTATCAGCCACGGTGGCACTGCTGTTTTGCATTAGCAGCTGTGCAGTGCTGATGGTCCACACGCGGTCGGGATTCTTAACATCCACCTGCTGCCAGCCGCCGGTAGCCATCAGGGCCAGGGGTGTCACCACTCCGTCGTCAGATACATTGGTAGCGCTGAAGGTACGCACCGCCCAGAGGTTTTGCCCCTGTGGCTTTTTAGTGTCGGTGTACCGGAAAGCGACATACACCGGTGCGGCATCCTGCTGCGGACGGGCAAATTCTTTCAGGCTTACCACACCGGAAGGTGTATTATCAGCGCCGGTAGAAAACACAGCACGGTCCGTGATGTCCGTCCAGGTAGCGGCCTGCAGATCTGCCACGGTAGCCTTTCCGGAGAAGTTGTTCGACACCATCAGTTGCAGGTTGGGATAGGTAACCCCATTGCGCGTGAAAGTGGAAAACGAAATCTGCAGATCGTTGGCGGCGCTGGTACGCTTCCTGAATTCGTAATTATGGCCCGGTTCACCGGAAAAGAAGGTGATATTATCCGGGTTGCCTTCGAAGGAGAACCTTACGGTATCGCCCGCTTTATAGGTGAGGGAGCCGGCCTTCACTTCAAAACCAGGCATCTCCACTTTGTCTTTATTGCAGGCCGCCAGCGCCATGGCTGCGGCTAAAGTATATAAAACCTTTCGCATGATTACCAGTTCGGGTTTTGCGTGATGAGTTTGTTAACCGTGATCTCTGTGTTCGGAATGGGGAATACGAGATTGCGTGCGGTCACGTTTTTAGCGGCATTAGCAGCGTATCGGAAAGCAGCAGGCGCCGTAGCGGTGATTTCCGTGGCGAGCGACTGCATCTTCGAAAGATAAAGTCCCCAGCGGATGAGGTCGTGCTTGCGCATGCCTTCAAAGGCCAGCTCACGGGCGCGCTCATCCTGCACATATGCCAGGAAAGCCGGCTTATCCATACCCGCCGGTGCATCTGCCGTGGCATCAGGAGTACCCACGGGCTTGCCATAACCTCTGCGGCGCACCTGGTTCAGCGCATCGTACGCAGCAGCAGTGGGGCCGTTTATTTCATTCTCCGCTTCCGCTTTCATCAGCAGCACATCGGCATACCGGATCACGGGGAAGTTGGTGGAATTGTAAGACCGGTTCTTGGGCGTGGCAGTTTCGTATTCACGGCGCCATTTGCCTACTGTACGGTCGTATACCTGTGCGGCGGTGTAGTTCGTTTTTGTGGTAACGCCATTGGTAATTACATATTTGTAGGGAGCAATGGCCCAGTCGCGGCGGGGATCATCGGCGGCATACATTTCAAACATCCTGCCTGTGGGGTGGATGCCTCCGCCGCTGTAACCGATCTTATCATCCGCACACTCCAGCCCGTTCTCGATACCAACAGCGCCGGCCAGCTGCGTACTGCCCAGCTGGTTGCCAAACATACCGATCTCCCAGATGCACTCCTGCAGGTCGTATTTATCCTGCGAGTGATTGATGAAGATCTGTTTATAATCGGGGTTGAGGGAATGGCGGCCGGAAGTGATCACCGAATCGGCATAGTCGAGCGCATCTTTATACCGCGCCGTTTCCTTCAGCGGCTCCCCCGCCATGGTGAGGAACACCCTTGCCAGGATGGCCTGTACGGCGGTTTTGGTGACGGTTTCGTTGTATGAATAACCGTTGATATCGCTCACCAGCTTTTCGGCTTCCTGCATGTCTTTCACAATCTGCGTATATACTGCCTTCACGGTGGCGCGGGGCAGATAGGTATCGTTCGGGGATTGGGTGGATACCAGTTTCAGGGGCACGCCACCAAAGTTATCCACCAGCAGGAAGTAATAGTATGCGCGGAGGAACAGCGCTTCGCCACGGATCACGTTGCGGCGAGTTTCATCCATCTTGGGCTTATGCAAATTCTCGAGGAGCAGGTTAGCCCTGTCGATGCCCTGATAGGCAGTTTCCCAGAAGCGGCCCACATCGAGCTGGCCGGCATCAAACTCCATTACCTTCAGGCTATTGATGGTGATGTTCTTGTAGAAAAACTCGTCGCTGATGGCGAGGTAGCTGAATAACCCACGGGAGTACATACGCCCGAAGTTATCGATCAGGCGGTTGTACACACCGTTCAATGCACGCCTCAGGTCGCCCTCGGTATTGTAATAGTTTTCGGGCGTCACGAAATCTTCCGGTTCTGTTTCGAGGAACTTCTTACAGCTGCTCATGGTGCTGGCGGCAAGAAGTAAAAATATCAGGATGCGCTTCATAATCGCAGTTTTTTAAGTGTTGATGTCATCGGCTTAAAGTCCAGGCACTACAGTGTAAGATCCAGCCCCAGCGTGAGGGTGCGCGCCTTCGGGTAGGCCGACCAGTCGAAGCCCGGTGTGAGGGCCGTGTGGCGGACAGACACTTCAGGGTCCAGGCCGGTGTAGTTCGTCCAGGTATACAGGTTCTGTGCAGCAGCATATACGCGCAGCGATTTAATGTTGGCGCGGCGCAGGAGCTTTTGCGGCAGGGTGTACCCCAGGGCTACGGTTTTCAGGCGCAGGTAAGAGCCGTCTTCGATGGTGCGGGAAGAATATACCTGCGGGCCCTGTCCGCCTACGCGGTACAGCTCGTTGGTCTGGTTATCCGGCGTCCAGCGCTTTTCGAACGATTTGAACATGTTCAGGTAATTACGCACCACATCTCCCCCTTCGAACTCTATTCTGTTGGCATTGAGAATATCGTTCCCGTAACTCCACTGGAAAAACACGTTCAGGTCAAAACCGCCGTAGGTGAAGTTATTGGAGAACCCGCCCACATGTTTGGGATTGGGATTACCGATAATGGTGAGGTCGCTGTTATCTACCTGTCCATCGTTATTGATATCCTTATACTTTATATGCCCTGGTGTGATG
Organism: Chitinophaga deserti; assembly: GCF_003149455.1. Classification (GTDB taxonomy): domain Bacteria; phylum Bacteroidota; class Bacteroidia; order Chitinophagales; family Chitinophagaceae; genus Chitinophaga; species Chitinophaga deserti. The sequence goes on along the minus strand of NZ_QFFK01000006.1, from coordinate 430,340 downwards.
TTAGCCCGCGGCATAGTATTGTTGGGTACTTCATCCTTCAGCACATACGACCCGTTTGCCAGCTTGTTGAAATCGCTGTACTGGTATACCCCGTCGAACAGGAAGCCGTAGAACTGCGCGATGGGCTGGCCGGGAATGGCGATGTAAGGAAAGGCGTTATTGAAGTTACCCCAGGTGATGCGCGTAGCAAGGCTCGGCTCATCATCATTCAGCTGCACCACTTTATTGCGGTTGAAGGAGATGTTGAAATTGGAGGTCCAGCTGAATTTCTTCGTCTGCACATTGGTTGTATTCAGCGTAAACTCCAGGCCCTGGTTGGATACCTTGCCCACGTTACGGAAACCGTTGAGGTAGCCGGTGGAGCCGGGCAGGGTGGCGAGGAGGAGCAGGTCGCGGGTATTCTTCTTATAATAATCGGCCGTGAAGGCGATACGGTTGTTGAAGAATCCGAGATCCACACCAATATCTGCCTGCTCGGTAGTTTCCCACTTCAGGTTTTTATTGCCCAGGTTATTGGGGATGATGCCCGCCTCCATATTGTTGCCATAGGAGTAACCGGAATAGATATACATCTGGAGTGACGAGAGATAGGCAAAGTCGAGCACGCGGTTATTACCTGTTAAACCGTACCCTGCACGCACCTTGGCGTCAGACAGCCAGGGGATGTCTTTCATAAACTGTTCCTCGCTCAGCCTCCATGCGAAAGCGCCTGAAGGGAAGTATGCCCATTTATTGCCCGGCGCGAATTTGGAAGACCCGTCTGACCGGAAGGATACGGTGAAGAGGTACTTCGAATCGTAGGTATAGTTCACACGGCCGAGGAACGACATGAGCGCGTTCTTCGACTTCTCGTTAGGCGCAGTGGAAACAATGCCTTCATCCAGCCCGCTCATGCCCAGCGCTTCGTTGGGCACCTGCGTGGAGGTGAAGCCATGGCGGTAGGTGGAGATCTTCTGCAACGTCATACCCGCTACTGCATTCAGGCTGTGTTTCTTGTTGAAAGTACGCACATAGCTGAGGGTATTCTCGTTCAGGAGGTTATTGGTTTGGATATTATCGATAGATCCGTTTACGCCCAGCGCACTGCTTTTCGGGTTGCCGAGGCGGGTGTTGGAATTATTGAAGATCTCGCGGCGGATGTTGGTTTTGGTCATACCGCCTGCAATACGTAGCGTGGTATATTTCAGTGGTTTAATTTCCACGTAGGCATTCGTGACTAATGTATTGTTGAATGCGGGATTGTATTCGTTACGGGTGGAGATGATGGGATTGATGCGCCATTCGTTCAGCGGGTCCACATCAGGGTCGAAAGGCTCATCGAGCAGGGCCGCATCGTTATCCGCGTTGCCCGTTACCGGGCGGTAGCCCCATACGCTGTACATGAGGCTGGCGGTAGGACCGCTGGCCGGGCCGCTCACCGTTGAACTGGCGAAGATGCCATTGGTTTTGGTGCCGGTATAATTGACGTTAATGCCAGCCTTTACATAGTCGCTGATCGCCTGGTCAATTATAGCGCGGCCCTGGTAGCGGCGGAAGCCGCTGTTGATGATGATCCCGTCCTGCGAGTAAACGTTGCCGGACAGGGAATACTTCGTTTTCTCATTACCACCGCGGAGCGAGAGGTTATGGTTATGACCGATGGCGTTGCGGAAAACCTGGTCCTGCCAGTTGATGCCTTTCACGTTGCGGTAATCTTCCAGTGTTTTGCCGTCTTTCAGGTAGATGGGCGTGTACATGGTGGGGTTCATCTCCAGCTGGTACTTTACGAACTCATAGGGGTCCATCATTTCCTGCTGGCGGAGGTTCTGCATCATGCCTACCCATGCCTGATAATTGACAACCGGAGCGCCCGATTTGCCTTTCTTGGTGGTGATAATGATTACCCCGTTGGCGCCGCGTGCACCGTAGATGGCGGTGGCGGAGGCATCTTTCAGGACTTCGATGGAAGCAATGTCTGCCGGACTGATGACGTTGTTATCCGGGCTTTCCATGGGGAAACCGTCTACCACATACAGCGGAGAGTTTTCCTGTGTAACGGAGTTGTTGCCGCGTATCACGATCTGCATGCCGGCTCCCGGCTGCCCGTCGGGCGCAGAAACCTGTACACCGGCCACGCGGCCGCCCAATGCCTGCTCAAAGCTGGCAACGGGAGCTTTCTCCATGTCTGCCATCTTCACTTCCCCTACGGATCCTGTGAGATCTTTCCGCTTCACCGTACCGTAACCGATCACTACCACATCGTTGAGGCCTTTAACGGAAGGTTCCAGTTTGGTGTTGTAAACGGTAGCGTTGGGTGCGAGGCGTGCCTCTTTGGTGTGGAAGCCCACGAAGGAGAATACGAGCACCGCATCAGTCGATTGCGGGATGCGGATGGTGTAAACCCCTGTTTCGTTGGTCATAGCCTGTGCTTTGCCGCCTTTGAGGACAATCGTGACCCCGGGGAGCGGCTCCCCCTCCATGTCTGTAATCTTGCCGGTGATGGTGCGTGCCGCGCCCTGGGAGGGCTGCGTTTGTGCATAGGAAAGGAAAGGCACCACCATACACAGCATTAGCATTAAAAAGATCTTTGCGTTCATAAAAACCAGCTTGTTTTAGTTAATCTATGCATGCAGTGCGGTAACTCCGGAACATTCCGTAAACGTGGCATAAGCCGGCACCGGATAGCCGGTGGTGAGCAACAGCTTTTTCATACGTGTGAATTTGATTGATTGCCAAAGATTGTAACTAACAGCTATTCCGCGAACAAAAAAATGACTTTTCCCATATTGGGAACATTCCCAATTTGCGGGAATGTTCCCACCGTTTCAAATATTTCGTTTCTTAGCGGAATGAAAAGACACCAGGTTACCATCATCGATATCGCGAAAGAGCTGAACCTGTCGAAGTCCACCGTTTCGCGGGCGCTCACGGGCCACAAGAGCGTAAAACCGGAAACCCGGCAGGCCGTACTGGAGCTGGCGGAGAAGCTGGATTACCAGCGGAATATGCTTGCCATCAGCCTTATTACCAATAAAACGAATACGATCGGCATCATTGTTCCCGAGTTTAAAAGCTCCTATTTTCCCACGGCCATCATCGGTGCGCAGGAAGTAGCCAGCAAGGCGGGATACTCAACGGTTATCTGTCAGTCAGACGAAAGCTATGAAACCGAAGTGGCCAATACGCGCGTAATGCTGGCCAACCAGGTAGATGGTATCCTCGTGTCTATCACCAAAGAAACCCGTAATTACGACCATCTGAAGATCTTCCAGCGGAAAGGCATTCCCATTGTATTCTTCAACCGGGTGTGCGATGAAATGGAAGTGCCCAAAGTGATCGTGGACGATTACGACGGCGCCTACCGTGCCGTGAACTACCTGATAGAATCGGGGCGCAAACGCATTGCCCACCTCGCGGGGCCATCTTCCCTGAAGATCAGCGAAAGGCGCATGAACGGCTACAAAGCAGCCTTACGGAAGCATAATGTGCCGCTGGACGAAGAGCTGCTCATTTCCTACGACCTCAACATCGAAAAAGTAAAGATCTACGTTACCCACCTCCTGAACCTCGACAACCGGCCCGATGCCATCTTTGCCGTGAACGACCCTACCGCCATCGAAACCATACAGGTGATCCGCAAGCGCGGGCTGCGCGTACCGGAAGATATTGCCGTGGTGGGCTTCAGCAACGACTTCGTATCCGGGCTTATTGATCCTCCCCTCACCACCGTTTCCCAACCCGTAAAAGAGATCGGGCGTACCGCGGCTCAACTGCTCATAGAGCAGATCAGCCGGGAGGTGGCCGACTGGAAATCGGTCACCAAAATCCTCAAAACGGAACTGATCGTCCGCAAATCTACCTGACGCAGCACGCCTCCACGGGGTTATCGCGACAGGCAGCGGGGGCATATGCGACTTTCTTTGGATAATCTGCAGAAACATTTTGCGAAACCATTTAGTTGCACTTATATTTGCAACCAGATGGTTTCACTACAAACACACTTACTATGAAAACAAAAGCGATTATTCTGACAGTTTTATGCGCACTCACCGGACTGATGTTCATCAATGCGGGCCTCGATAAATTCCTGCACTATATGCCCATGCCGAAAGACATGCCGGAAAAAATGATAAAAGCCGGAATGGCCTTAATGGAAGTAGGCTGGATAATGCCGCTAACAGGCGCAGCTGAAATACTGGGCGGAGCACTGCTTATTTTCCCAAGGACCCGCGCATTGGGTGCGCTCGTGCTCATCCCGGTACTGGCGGGCATCCTGCTGACCAATATCATGATGGCCCCATCCGGCCTTCCCATTGTGGCAGTAATCCTTGCCGTGATTGGCTGGGCCATGTATGAGAACCGCGCAAAATATCTTCCCCTGATCGGGAAATGAGTTGACATAAAGGCACCCTTATGAGAAGAGATATATTCCAGGCGATAGCCGACCCTACCCGCCGGGCCATCATAGCACTGATAGCCGTACAGGCCATGACGCCCAATGCCATCGCCGAACATTTTGAGACTACCCGGCAGGCCATATCCAAACATTTACGGGTACTGACGGAGTGCGACCTTGTAAAACAGGAGCCCCGCGGCCGGGAAATCTATTATCTGCTTGAGATCGATAAGATGAAGGAGATAGACAAATGGCTGGAACAATTTCGTAAAGTATGGGAAACGCGATACGGACAACTCGATCAACTTTTAATTACCCTCAAAAAGAAAAAATAATGAAAAACAATCTGCAGTTCGACTTCATTGCCGACAAAGCCAATAACACGCTCACCGTACGCCGTGAGTTTATGGGCGACCGCCCGCTGGTATGGGATTGCCATACCAAAAGAGAGTTACTCGACCAGTGGTTTGCCCCTGCTCCGCTTACCACCAAAACCAAATCCATGGATTTCCGCGAAGGCGGCCACTGGCACTATGCCATGGTAGAGCCCAACGGCACGGAATACTGGGGTTACGCAGCATACCACAAGATCCAGCCGATCGATTACTACACCACAACCGATTCCTTCAGCAACGAAGCCGGGGACATCAATACCGACCTGCCCACTGCAGAATGGATCGTAACATTTACCGACAAGGGTGAAAACACCGTGGTGGAAACCGTGGTAACCTACAAATCGCTTTCCGATCTGGAGAAAGTGATCAATATGGGCATGGAAGAAGGTATGCTGGCCACACACGCCAAACTCGACGAGCTGCTGGAGAAACTCACCGGCAGGAAATAAACATCAAGTAATACAGCCGCACAGGCTTTAATGCAGAACGGGCCCCTTACAGGCCCGTTTTGCTTTTAATGATGTTGCACTACAATCCCGCCACAACCTGCCTGAATTTCTTCGCCATAGGTGCCGGAACTACGTCTGGCCTGAAGTGTACTTTCTTCACATTTCCTCCCAGCAATGTCTGGTACCACACCAGCGATCCGAGGTAGCAGCCCGCTTTATTGGCATGGTTGGGATCAAAGGCCAGCTTACCATTGGTCCAGGTATAACCGATATGCAGGGAGTTGGTTTGTTTGGGTAACTGACCCGCCTGCGCATTTGCAGTATCAAAAGCGGGATCTTTCTGATAACGCCACTTTTTGCTGGTTTCCATAGCCCTGAATGCATCGCCCGATGGGATGATGGTAAGCCCCAGATCAGCGGCGGCCTTGTGATAGGCGGCCCTTACATGCTCATGCATTTCTTCGGCGTTCTTTGCACGTACTTCCCCGTTTATTCTGCCAAAGCTTCTTGCATCGCTGCGGTATGCCCAGATCTGGTGGATGAATATCTTAGCCTCCGGCTGCAGCGATCTGATCATTTTAACCAGGTTGGTGGCATAAGGCTCATAAGTACCCGGATCTCCTGAAAGCAGGGAGTACTGCTGAATGGTTACGATATCCCATTTGCCATCGGCCAGCATCTCGCGGAGCGACTTCCCTTTATAAGCCTTTTCATTGGCTTCCGCCAGCTTCCAGTGCTTTTCCAGCGAGCAGCCGCCCAGCTCGGCGCGGCCCAGTTCCAGATCCATTCCTCCCTCCTTTGCCAGTTGGGGCAAAAATGCCGACGCATTCTGTGAAAAACTGTTGCCGATAATAAAAAGACGTACTTTCTTACCATCCTGTGCCTGTACTGAGATGCAGATACTCAACAGGAGGATGATGCCTAATTTGAACTTCAATAACATGGTGATTCTCGTTTAAGGAAGCGATGAATGTATTACATACAAGTTGATTATCCAAACAGCAGCATTGAATCAGGACAAACTTCCCCTGTGAAACAGGATCAGTAATTCCGCCTGCGATTATGCAGGAATAATGGTCATATGTATAGATAACGGGAGCATTTATCATGTGAATTCAAGCTTATTTGAAGCAGGTATCTACGGGACAACCCGGGGACAACTATGGGTGAAACTGCAATCTCATGTGCCTGAAAGGTGGACTTGATGCGGAGGTGATGCGGAAGTGTGCTGGAAGTAAGGTTAAGCGGAATGCAGGCAGTGTAAGAGAGGATTGGGCGCCTGCTGCCCATGGGAATGGCTTGCGGAGAGTGTGCCTGCCGGGTAGATTGGGGTTCCGTATGTTTTGATAATGAATTATTTACAACAAAATATCCCTGTTATGGCGATATGCTATTCCCGTTGGATCAGGAGCTCCCCGTTTTGGGTGGGAGCAGCATGGCGGCTTGGTACCGCTGGCGCAGTGGTTAATTGTTTACGGGGTGTGTTTTTGGTGAGGGGGGTTACCTGCGGCTGCTCTTCTATTACTGCCACAATATCTGCGGCAAAGTACTTCCGGTCGCGGATATCAAATTTATCGGCCGCAAACAGCCGTACTTGTACCACCACCAGCAAAGTACCTTTCCCGGGAACATCTACCGACATTTCAGCGCCTTCGAAGGATTGGGAGGATTCGTCCAGCGCTATGTTCAGTACGGCTGTGTCAGTACCTGTTACAGTACGGGTGCCGAAATCGATCCGGGTGCCGATGAGCTTTACTTCCATGCGGACTGCATCTCCATAAGCCTCGAGCTTATATCCGGGAAGGCGCAGCCTGCCGTCTTTCGCAAATACAGGCTGTTGGCCAAAGAACTTTTCCACGCCGGTATAGCCATTGAAGCGGAAGTTCTTCAGGCCGGCATGGTTATTCCTGCCTGCATTAAGGATGTAGCTGTTGAGGCGGTTTACGAGAACCTTGTCCGGAAAGATGTTTAATTCAGGAGCAAAGGCATGCCGGATAAGGGCGCTTTTCCGGCTGGCCGCGCCAAACACTTTGGCAGCGCGGCGCGTGTTTTCAGTTTGCCGCACCGTTTCAGGCACCGTGCGCAGGCAGTGCCTGCCGTTGCGCTCGTACGAGATGATATTACCCAGCCGGCCTTTAAATGGAATGAGTGAATCTAAGATTGCCATAACATTGATATTTTGTGATGCTGAATGTACGAAATGCCCACCATGGCTATTGCAGGGGCGATTGGTGGATATCTAATGCCTCCATATCAGGGTTTGCAGTATCACGAAAAGCCGATGCAATCTGGCTGAATATTTTCGAAGGGGAATAAAGTCGGGGTTAGATGATTTCGAAAAGTTCAATCTCACCACCCCGCTCCTGAAAACCTTTACTCCAGCGCAACTGCATGCCTGTGTTTTGCATCACGGCTTCCTCCGGGAAGCATCAACAGCATGGCGGCAACAAACACCATACATACAATCCCGGCTATAAGGCCATTGTCCAGCGCTGATTTGTATGACGCAGCAGTATCCCGGAATACAGAACTATAAAAAACGCCTCCTATGATGCTGATGCCAAGCGCAGAGGCGATTTGCTGAAAAGTGGAGAAGATCCCTGCCGATGTGCCTGCATAGCGGGTGGGAACATTATCCAGAACAATGTTCAGCAAAAAAGGAAGCACCATTCCGTTGCCCAGTCCATACAAACCGATGAGCAGCATATGCAGGATGGGCTGGTTGCCCGTATTGAACATTTTAATCTGTAATACGAAGCTTACAAAGATGATGAGCAACCCGGCAAGTAATACGTTCTTCCCGTGCTTCACCAGCAATCTCGAAGCCAGCATGGCGCTGCCCATAAACAGGATGGCATGGGGCACGAAATAGAGTCCGCATGCCAGTGCGGAAATACCCGGACCGTTCTGCAGATACACCACTACCATCAGCAGGTACGCGGTATGGAACATGAAATGAAAAAGCACCGCCAGCAATCCCAGCAGGAAATTCCTGTTTTTGAACAACTGCGTATCCATCAGCGGGTGTAAGTTTGCAGCAGTTTTCTTTTGCTGGTCGTAGTAGAACCAGATACTTACAATGCTTCCTGTGGCGAGCAATAATATGCTCCATGCAGGCCAACCTCCTTCCCTGCCTTCCGTAATTGCATAAATGAAGCTCCCCAGACCCGCCAGCAGCAGCATGGCTCCTGAGTAGTCGAAACGCACGCCCGTTACTTTTTGTGTTTCCGGCAGGTACTTCCGGATAGCCCATAATGCCAGGATGCCCACTGGTACATTGATGAAGAAGATCAGCCGCCACCCTTCAATGGCAGTTTTAGTTTCTGCGAGATAGCCTCCGAGCACCTGGCCAATGATGGCGGCAATACTCAGCGTCATACCATACCAGCCGATGGCTTTGGCACGCTGCTTTTGCTCCGGGAATAATTCCTGTATCAGCGCTATAGACTGTGTAACCATGAACGCAGAACTGACACCCTGCAGGAACCGCGCGATGTTTAGTTGCAGCATGGATTGGGCCAGTCCGCATATGCACGACGTAACCGTAAAGAAGAACATTCCCCAAAAGAACACCTTCTTCCTGCCCAGATAATCCCCTGCCCTGCCTCCGATGATGAGGAAACAGGCGCTTCCCAGCAGGTAGCCTGCTATGACCAGCTGCATCTCTCCCTGTGAAGCATGGAGATGCTGCTGAATAGTGGGGATGGCAATATTGATGATGAAAATATCGATCACATACAACAGCGGCGCTGTCAGGATCACAAGCAGCACGAGCCACCTGGAATGTTGTTTACCAGCCATGATTGCTTCCAAAAATTTAAGTGGATGATTAAATGATGGAGCAAAATTACCGGCATCATTTTCTGCCGGCAACCGGAAACTGAACAAGTATTTTTTTATGGGAGAACCGCCTTGTACATACAGAGGGATAACAACAACAGTAACAACCGGGCGCAACGCCTTGCCCACAACCGCCAGTGTTCTCCTCCCGTGAGAAACATATGTGAACCGTAAAATGGAACCATTAAAACCGGGAAGCCCGGAAACTTCATGATCATCCGCTATGCAGAAGTGCTGCTTAGTTATGTAGAATCGCTGGTGGAGATGAATGACTGGCAGAACCCGGATGTGGTTCTGTATCTCAACCAGATCAGGAACCGTGCAGGCATGCCGGATGCAGATGTTTCAAAGTATAATTCACAGGCGGCCATGCGCAAGCTGACCCGTCACGAACGTCAGGTAGAGCTGGCGTTTGAAGGCCAAAGGCCTTTTGACATCCGCCGCTGGAAAACCGGGGAGGTACTGCTGAACGAGCCTGCCAAAGGAGCGATAGATCCGGCAAGCGGTAAGGCAGTTATCATCGAACATCGTATATTCAACCCTGCAAGGGATTACGGGTGGCCCATTCCCCTTGCGGAAATCAATGCAAATCCCAATATGAAACAAAATCCTAACTGGTAAAAACACATCAACATATACAGGTGACTAAGATGAAGAAAGACTTAATGAAGATATGCCTGCTTGGCGGCATGCTGCTTTCCGGATACACGGCTACAGCGCAGGCAGACGGAGGACTGAAATCCAACGCCACAGAACCGGAAGCGCTCCGCAATGCGCGTATGCGCTGGTTCCGCGATGCCCACTTCGGCATGTTCGTGCACTGGGGACTATACAGTGCCGCTGCCGGCGAGTGGAACGGTAAAGATTACGAAGGCTGCGTGGAATGGATACAGAACATGGCTAATGTGCCTGCTGCTGAGTATGAAAAGCAGCTGACACCACTGTTCCGGCCTAAAAAGGACTTTGCCCGCGAGTGGGCGAAAACCGCCAAAGAAGCAGGATGCCGCTATGTCATCTTCACTACTCGTCACCACGAAGGATTTGCATTGCACGACAGTAAAACCACCACCTACGACGGAATGGACGTAACCGGCCGCGACCTCATGCGGGAGATCGTTAACGCCCTGCATGAACAGGGGCTGCGCGTGGGAGTGTATTTTTCTCTGCTGGACTGGCACCACCCAGACGCATATGTGGAACATGGTATGCCAACGCCCGGCGGTGTAAAGAACGATACGCGCAACAACGCCAACTACGTGTCTTATATGCATCAGCAGGCAGAGGAGATATTTTCCAACTACGGCCCTATCGACGTGGTTTGGTGGGATTATAGCTCCAAAGAGATACAGGGCGAAAAATGGGGCGCTAATGCGCTGGTTGACATGGTTAAGAAGCACCATCCCAACATCATCATGAACAACCGCCTCTATCACTTCGACCACAACAGCGAGTACACCCGCGCCAACGGCGACCTCGTTACGCCGGAGCAGTTTATCCCTGAAGCGGGATACAAGGATATGGACTGGGAATCGTGCATGACCATGAACGGCACCTGGGGATACTCAAAAAACAACCAGCGCTGGCATACCGAAAAGGAACTGGTGCAGAATATGATCGATATCGTATCCAAAGGAGGCAATTACCTGCTGAACGTAGGCCCTATGGGCGATGGAACCATCCCTTCCAAAAGCATTGAACTGATGCAGGGAATCGGCGGCTGGATGAAAGTGAACGGAGAATCCATCTACGGCTCCAGGGCTAACAGCATCGGGAAAGTGAACTGGGGACGGATCACCACTAAAAACGGTAAATACTACCTCCACATTTTCCACTGGCCTGAAAACAACCGTTTGCTGGTACCCATTGCACCGGATGCCGGAAGCACCCCCAAAGCAGTGTACCTCGCGGATGGCGCACGTACACCACTGCCAACCTCCGTATCGGAGCCCGGTATCTCCATCGACATCAGTAATACCGCATTCCGCAACAACCTGGCCACGGTAATAGAGCTGGATGTTGCCGGTACCACCCTCGTTCCCTCGGGTATTTTCCCGGATGCAGACGGCGGTTATCATTTGCCTCCCGGCGATGCCATCCTCCACGAGGGTGTGGCATTATCCATGAGCGATAAACCGGTGCTATACAGCTGGACTGCCCTAACCGGCACAGCCACCTGGAACCTCCAGGTAAAGCAACCCGGGAAATACAGGGTGATACTCCGCGCCGCATGTACGGATGAATCCGCCGGATCTAAAATTACCCTGACGGCAGGCAGTACAACGCTTTCCGGCGTGGTAAAAAGCACTAACAACAATTGGAGCGCTTACCAGGATTGGGAGCTGGGCACCGTGAATATTCCTAAAAAAGGTGTGAACACATTGGTGATTAAACCGCTTACCAAACCGGGAGTTGGCGTGATGAACCTCCAGCAGGTGCAGCTCGTGCGTGTGAAATAACCCGCTAAACCAAAAGAAAAAAGGGTAGCCGATCTGATCAGCTACCCTTTTTTTATGCTAAAGGCCTGGCTTTAGCGGTTCGTATAGTGTAATGTGATTACGCCGGAACGGAGGGCTTTCGAGTCCACCAGTTTCAAATTGCTCAAAGGCGTTGAGCTGTCGAACAGACTGTTGCCTTCTCCCAGTATTACGGGATGCAGGGTTAGTTTATACTCGTCTATCAGCCCCAGTTTCATCAGGCTTTTAGTGAGGCCCGGGCTGCCGAAGATCACGAGGTCTTTACCCGGTTGCTGTTTCAGCTTGTTCACTTCCTCCACAATGTTGTCTTTGATCAAAGTGGTATTATTCCAGTCGGCGCTATTCAAAGTTGTAGAGAATACAATTTTCGGGATATCCTGTACCCATTTGGCATGCTCAAGGGTATGCCCGCCGGCTTTCGGGTCGTTCAATACGGTAGGCCAGTATCCTTCCATCAGGTGGTAAGTGTTTTTACCGTAAACGGGGGCACCTACAGTTTTGACCAGTTCATCTGCCCATTGCTGCAGCTCTTCATCATAGGTCAGGAAGTCGAGGCCACCATTCTTGTCACCGGCAAACCCATCGAGGGAGATATGTGCAAATAAAACCAGCTTTCTCATTGGGAGTGTAATTTGTATGTTCTGAATGATTATTTCGAATATACAAAACTATCGCCCGGGAAGAGGATTATTGATGGGGATTGGTGACAATTAAGGGGGGCTTTAATGCCACACGGGTATGCCTTTATTATTGTTTCGCAATAACTTCTTCTTTGATAAAATTGCGAACTACTTCGTAGTTATCAATTGGTTCCCCTTCAAATGTATCATCCTTAAAGTCATGATCAACCGTCCTGTCCCAATATACCCTCCATTCAATTAATGGAAAGTATTTAGGGGTTTCAGTAACCCAAAAATTCCCATAACCACCCGCATATGCCCCAACAGGTTTGAAATAAGCATTGAATAACCGACTGTCAACCGGCTGAAAATAGAAGCTGCGAAGTTTAAAAGTGTCCCAGGCAAATGGGTTAACCAGATGTAGCCCCAACAATCCAAATACAATGAGTGAACAAAGTATGTTTGATGTTCTCAGCACCATTGTTAACCAAAGCTTGTCTATACTCATTCTAAAATTGAGTCCTAATGTAAAGACTGATAGCAGGATTGAAAATATTACGTCTGTCCAGAAACCAGTCAGCGAAGTATTAGTAAGCAGAACTGTAGCCAGATAGACTGGGAAGAAAATACTGAATAATATCTGTGTCCATGGTTTCATATAATAGAAAGATAGAAATCTTTCAGCATTCCAAGTAAAATTACAACCCGGCATATACCGGATGCACATCCGTATCAGCTAAGGGAATTAGATCTCACCCTTACCTATGTGAAAAACGCAGAATTGGGTTTCAGGCTCCAGTTTCAACCCCGTAATAGTACCTATACAGGAAACATCCTTGTTATTTTGTTTCAACTGCAGGATATGACGTTCCGGCATACCAGATCGACCTTCCATTCAGCTTAACACCAGACTTGGGCGCTCTCCGGTTATTTTTGCCTTTATTAATACCCCGTGAGTCATGAAATACTTGTTTGTACTCCTCTCCGGCATCGTTTTGTTCACCACTGCCCTGGCAACCAGGCCCTGGGATATTTTCACCACTTTGAAGATCGACCCCGAAGATGTTCCAGGTTATATCGAAAAAAATTTCGAGGATGGTGAGATCCGCTTCCCCAATTTCCGCGAACTGAAAAAGCTGGAGCCTGCCAAACGCGCGGCTGCCGTTAAAGAAATCGGAGACTATATCAAAAAGTACCTGCAATCCCCGGGCTATGCCCAAAAGTTCAGCAAAGACAGGGAAAATGCCAAACCCCAGAGTGCGGAAGGCAAAATAAAGGCGGAAATCGCAGAACTGGAAAAATCTATTCCGGAAGCCGAAAAAGATCTGAAGGAAGCTACCGATGCTACCAAAGGACTGGCAGAATCCCTCGTTAAAATGCTGAAGGAAAAATACAACGCCCTCAGGAACCCTTCAGATCCCAAACATGACTTTTACGTCATGACCGTGGCCGGCATGCGTTATGCCAACCCCGTGGAATATGAAGCCGCAGTGAAGAAGTGGGATGCGGAATATCCGGCTACTCCGAAAGATCTTATCCGTAAACGCTTACAGCAGTTTCTCGAAAATACCGCTGATATCAACTTTGAAGCGGAGCTGAAAGAAGATAGCCATGGCGTAAAATACTTCGTGGACGAGGAACTGGAACAGAAAAACGAATACTGGAAACTATGTTTCCGCAGTGGAAAGGAAACCGCAACAGCCGCCAGGGCGTATGCGGAACAGTGGTTAAAAGAATTAAAATAAATATGAAAAAGATTCAAGTAATGCTATGCCTCCTCCTCGTTACCGGGAGCAGTGCATATGCCCAGCGATTCCTGAAGAACATGGCCAGCAGGGCCGAAAATGCAGCCACCAATAAGGCCGGAAATGCGGTGGAAAAAACGGTAAACCAGGGGGCAGACGAAATACTGAACGGCCCCAAAAAGAAAGAAGAGCCCGCAGCCCAAAAAAGTACGGGCACATCCGAAGACAAATCAACCCCGGCAACAAAATCAGCCTACACACCCGTACAAGCCTATTCCAAATTCGACTTTGTGGCCGGAGAACAGGTCCTGATCGCAGACGATTTTTCACAGGATGCCATCGGAGAGTTTGCCATGCACTGGAATACCAACAACAAAGGTGAAGTTGTAGCGATGAAAGACAATACGAAATGGCTGAAACTGGCGCAGGCAGGTACCTATACCTCCCCCAATTCCAAAATGCTTCCTGAAAACTTCACCATGGAGTTCGATATGATTCTGGACATGCAAACCAAAGGCTACCTCTTCCCTGAAATGACATTTACGCTGTTCAATAGCGGCGCAGAGTCGCCTACCGGCAATACAGTTTTCAAAAAGCTCCACGATAATAAAGCCGTGCAGCTGAACTTCTTCCTCGGACAAGGGAATAACACCCGAAGCACCCTGGCTACTTATGCCAAGCATTATGAGACATTCAAGTCGGCTGTGCAAACCGTAAAAGTGCTGGAAGATAATTACGGCAAACCGGTGCATTTTGCCATCAGCGTGCAAAAAACGCGCTTCAGGATGTGGATCAATGAACAGAAGGTATACGATATGCCCAAGATCATCGATGATCAGTTCAACCAGCTGGCCATTGCCATCAGCAGCTCCAACTATAAAGAAGATGAGCTGGGCTTTTACATCTCCAACTTCAAACTGGCTACCGGTTATCCGGACGTACGTAACAAACTGCTCACTGAAGGCAAGTTCAGCACTACGGGTATCACCTTTGATGTGAATTCTGACGTGATTAAACCTTCATCCCTCGGCGTGATCAAGGAGATCGGTACCGCCCTGCAGTCGGACCCCTCCGTGAAGATCAGGATTACCGGACATACCGATAGCGATGGTGCAAAAGCAACCAACGAGGTTCTATCCAAAAAGCGGGCTGAGGCTGTTAAAAAGGCGTTGGCAGATATTCATGGCATTGCGCAGGACAGGATTACCACTGAAGGCAAAGGCGCTGCCGTACCTGTGGCGGAAAATACCACCTCCGAAGGAAAAGCGAAGAACCGCCGCGTGGAGTTTGAGAAACTGTAGGAATAGCAGACGGGTTAATTCAATCAGATGTTCCGTCGATTAGGTTCAGACAAATGAAACATAACAGATGAATAATAAAAAAGCCTCACAGAGCTGTGAGGCTTTTTTATTATACAATGTTGCTACCGGCAAAACCATCGAAGTACTATTAACTGGGGCGGTTTTCTAACGATATACCCGTATCCTGCCTGTTGCATGAAGGTATAGCTCATTATAACTTCGGATATTTTTTATTATATTTAGTACCTAAGCGCATCAATGATTTCATATGGAAATGAGCAGCCCGGGATCGGTTTCCATCAAAGAGTTCTCCGTCAAAAGGATTGATGGCCCGTCCATCTCCGAATTCTCCGATACACTCTCAGTGGAAGAGCCGCTGGAGATTAAAATAACCTATGATGCAGGAATGGACAGCATACAGAAGAACATTTCTGTCACCATGCGCACACCCGGCAACGACCTGGATCTGGCTGCCGGTTTTTTATTTACGGAAGGCATCATCTCCCACAAAGATCATATAAAAGAAATTTCCCACGCAGATGCGGCATGTTCATCAGAAAAAGCCAATAGTGTAACGGTAGCACTCGCCAAAGGATTCTCCCCGATCCTGATGCAGTCCGACAGAAATTTTTATACTACTTCCAGTTGCGGCGTTTGTGGAAAAAGCTCGATACAATCCATACGCACAGTAAGCCCATTTAATCATCTGGAGAAACTTCAGCTCAGCTTATCTGCCGAAGTTCTTTTTGGGTTGCCCGATAAACTAAAGGCTGCGCAAAAAGGCTTTGCCGCATCGGGTGGACTGCATGCATCCGGACTTTTTTCCCCTGACGGTGAATTGTTGCTGGTCAGGGAAGATGTAGGCCGGCATAATGCGCTGGATAAATTAATCGGCTGTGCTTTATACGAAGGCCTGCTGCCCCTGAACAGGCATATTTTATTACTGAGTGGCAGAGCCAGTTTTGAGTTGATTCAAAAAGCAGCTATGGCAGGCATTGCTATTGTTGCCGCTATCGGCGCCCCATCCAGTCTGGCCGTTGAGCTTGCTAAGGAATTTGACATAACCCTCCTGGGATTTGTGAAGGGGAACAGGGCGAATGTATATCATACGGGTGAGCATGTTTTATGCCCGAACGGATAACGAAGAATGCGGCAATTGCCTTCACCCGTCATTGAAAAACTACTAAACTCCGAAGACTATGCAAGAAGGTCAACATAAGGAAGAACCTGTAAAAGGCAAAGAAGCACCTGAAATAACCCGGTTGCAGGCTTTGCCCCATGCGGAAAATCCATATAAATTATCGGGCCTGCAATTGACGCCTCTGAAGAAATGGGCGGCCGGCATCCCCGCTGTAAAAGCCGCATTGGCCGATCTCTTCGAGCAGGGAGTTCCCTTCCGGGGCACACTCGCTTTATTCAAAATGAACCAGTTTGACGGATTCGATTGCTCCAGTTGCGCGTGGCCTGATCCTGACGACGAACGTTCTCCCCTCGGCGAATACTGCGAAAATGGGGCGAAAGCCCTGGCCGAGGAAGCCACCACCAAAAAGATAACTGCCGCTTTCTTCACGGATAATTCCGTTTACGATCTCGCGCAATTAAGTGATTATGAAATCGGCCGTTTAGGAAGACTGACGGAGCCGGTGTATCTCCCACAGGGTGGCACCCACTATCAGCCCATAAGCTGGGATGATGCATTCAATAAAATTGCAGGTCATCTGAACGCGTTAGCTTCTCCCGACGAGGCCGCATTTTACACCTCAGGGAGAACCAGCAACGAAGCGTCTTTTGTTTACCAGCTTTTCGTCAGGGAATTCGGCACTAACAATATGCCCGATTGCTCCAATATGTGCCATGAAACATCTGGCACCGCCCTTCTTCCCACTATCGGGATCGGCAAGGGAACCGTTAAACTGGAAGACTTTTACGACACCGATGTCATCGTCATCATCGGGCAAAACCCCGGTACGAATGCCCCCAGGATGATGAGTGCACTGGAAAAGGGTAAGAAGAACGGTGCCAAAATCATTGCCATCAACCCCCTGCCCGAGGCCGGGTTAATGGGCTTCCGCAATCCCCAGGAAATAGGCGGCATTTTCGGTAACGGCGGCAAGCTTGCCGATCTTTACCTGCCGGTAAAAATAAATGGCGATATGGCGCTGCTCAAAGCCATAGAATTATTATTGCTCGGTTTCGAAAAGAACTCCCCCGGCGAAGTGTTCGACCATGCATTCATTCAGGAAAAAACAACCGGCTATGATGCGTTTATCCGGCAGTTTGAAAATTATTCATTAGAAGAGTTAGCTGCAGCATCCGGGGTAAGCCAGGCCGATCTTTACGAAGCCGCGCAAATGCTGGCGTTTAAAAAACGGATCATTATCTGCTGGGGAATGGGCATTACCCAGCAACCCAACGGGGTAGACATGATCCGGGAAATACTCAATATCCTGCTGTTAAAAGGAAGCATCGGGAAACCCGGAGCCGGAGTTTGCCCTGTAAGAGGCCACAGTAATGTTCAGGGTAACAGAACGATGCTGATCAATGAAAAACCTACAGACAAGCAGCTGGACCGCCTGGAAGAGGTTTTCGGCTTCACCGTGCCCCGCAAACATGGATACAGTGTGGTACACGCCATAAAAGCCATGCATGAAGGAAAACTGAAAGTTCTTTTCTGCATGGGTGGAAATTTCCTCTCTGCCACGCCAGACACTACTTATACCGCCGCTGCAATCAGAAAGCTAAATCTAACGGCATGCGTGTCTACAAAGCTCAACAGGGGGCATTTGGTACATGGCAGGGAATCCATTATCCTGCCCACGCTTTCCCGCAGCGATCGTGATGTTATTAACGGAGAGCTGCAGATCATCAGCACCGAGAATTCGATGGGCGTGGTTCAATCGTCTAAAGGAATGCTGACGCCGGTATCCGGTAACCTCATCAATGAAACCCGGATTGCCTACCGGCTGGCGATGGCTACACTTGCGGGTAAAACCGTTGTAGACTGGCAGCGTTATATGGACAGTTACGATGCAGTAAGGGATGATATCGAAAAATGTATTCCCGGGTTTGAAAATTACAATACGAGGGTAAGAAAAAAAGGAGGGTTCTATCTGCCAAATGCAGCCCGTGACGGTAATTTTATTACTGCGAAATTTGGCAACCGCGCTCCTTTCACCCTCACTGAAATCCCTGAAAACAAGCTTTCCCATGATGAATATATGATGGCCACAACACGCACCCACGACCAGTTTAACACCACCATATACGGGCTGGACGATCGTTACCGCGGTATTAAAAACGAACGCCGGGTAATATTCATGAATGAAAAAGACGTAGAAAAGGCCGGACTCAAAGATGGGGACACCGTGGATCTTTTCAACTACGACGATGGCATAGAGCGGATTGCACCCTTATTCATTGTTGTTCCCTACCCGATTCCTGAAAAAAATACGGTTACGTATTTCCCGGAAACGAACGTGTTGGTTTCTGTCAATAATGTAGTGAAGGAAAGCAATATGCCCGCATCAAAATATGTGAAAATTAAAATCAGGAAGCATTCGCCTGACATTTATGAACGGGTAAAGCAGCTCGAAGCAGAACAGACATTTTCCCGGTAGTACCGCAATCAGGCGTCCGTATCAGCAGAGTACCGGCTGAGAATATTCATCGGAGGAACAAAGAACAGGGTTCCTGTTTGCGCTGTACTGAAATCCAGCAACCGGTCATAATTGCCCGGAGGATTGCCGATGAACATATTTTCCAGCATTTTTTCCGGGTGGTGCTGAATGTATTGGCATAAGCAATAAAATAAGTACCGGTTTCGCCCCTTGACGGATTACCAAATGGCATATTATCCCGTACGATTTTCAGATCATTACCTGCTTCATCCGTAATGCCCGCCAGCGCACTGTGAGAGTTTGCAGGCTTTACTGAATCGTCCATTTCTATATCACTCATCTTATAGCGCCAAAAACCTTTTCCTGTTCTACCTATCCATTAAGGGAATTAAAAAACCTAAAGTTTGCTCAAAAGTAACTTTTTTGTTACTTTTGAAATGTTCTTAATTAAATTTCAGCCGTATTGAACGGAATAAAGAATTGTTAATGTGGTAACAATCATTTCTCATGTTCAATTCTTTTCAATGAATTTTAAGAAGGTTCTAATGTTCTTAAGAAAAGCAGGCTGGGTTATTAAGGATCAAAAAGGAGCTCATGTTCACATGACTCATCCTACAAAGCCTGGAAAAATTACTATTCCCAAACATGGGAAGCGAGATTTAGCTCCAGGCACGTTAAAAGCTATTTGGAAACATGCAGGGTTAAAAATTTAACCCTGCTTTCCAAATAGTAATCGTCTGCCCTTTAACATCCTATCATGAAAGAATTAACATTGATTCTGGAAAAATCCGGAAATGACTTTTTGGGACGGGTATTATACAAAGAAAACCTGATTCTTGGCCAGGCAGAAACATTGGGGCAATTGGAAGTCGAGATCAGGACAGCATTATTCAATTATCATGAATTACAACCAGAAAGAGTAAAGTTCCGATACAAGTATGACTTATCTGCCTTATTTGAAAAATTCGGCTATCTAAAAATATCGGCCATAGCAAATACTGCTGGTATTAATGCTAGTCTTTTACGACAATACGTAAATGGACAAAAGCAGGCTTCTGAAAAACAGGCTAATAAAATACAAGCTGCCATTCATAAAATAGCCAAAGAACTATCAACTGTAGAGATATATGGGAAATAACTGTATTTCACATGATTTTCACTTTATAAATGAGAAAATGAAATCGTATCCTGCAAATAAACCATGTCCTTGCGATAGCGGCAAAACTTATGGAAAGTGCTGCAAAACCATTAAAGAAATACAGTACAAAATTGATGATAGCGGAAGTGTTTTCAAGGAAATTAAACTTCATCCAGAAGCGATGAAAATCATCAAAAAAAATGAGCAAGAGTTCAAGACCCTATTTGGAAGAGCTCCAGAATCTGATGAACCAGTTTTCATAAATCAGCTTTTAATCTCTGAAGAAGATTATATGGAAGGAGTTTCGGAAATATTTAAAGAGCTTGGTCTGCCAGAAGAACACCTGTACGCTCACCAGAAAACTGGATTAATTGTCACAGAGATGAATAGACATTTAATTTCAAAAGTAGATATCCTAAAATATGAAGAAGCAATCAAAGAATATAGAGATATAAAAGCAGGCAAAAAGAAGATTAAACGTCCTGGTATAATAAAAAGTTTGGACGTACTCACAGAAAAACTCCATTTTAACCAGATCCTTTTAGGTTTAATCATAAGAAAACAAAACGACAAGGTTCAAATAAATCGGTTTGATGACCAAATCTCAAAAAAAGAGTATCTATTGTTTTGCCTGACTAAAAATCTAAAAACATTAAGAGCAGCATTGACGTTAATGCATTCTAACTTCGGTGAAGATGCGTTAAATCTTATCAGATCTATATTTGAAAACTATTTACATATCGCAATGTCAATACGGAATGATGATTTCATCAATGATATAAAAATAAAAATAGGCCTGTTAACAGGGACACATGCATTCAAAAAGAAGGGCTCTGATAAAATTGTGGAGATAGCCACAAATCGGGAACTAAAACTAAAATTTACTAAAAATTATCAATTAGCATCACTACATCCTGAATATGGCGAGTACGACCTTGAGATTTACAGATACCTTTATGACTTCCTTTCAAATTTCACACACCCCAATTTAGCAACAATATCCTGCTATGTCAACGAAGAGGGTTTTAATTATTTGAAGCGGAATTTCTCACATGAATCCATCTTATACATTTCCTACCTTAATGTAATGATACTTAATGAACTTAAACACTTTAAGGGTATTGATCGCGTATCTGTAAAGGACATTGAAAAATTCACCAATGTAGTAGTTCCACACCTCATAAAAATTTTCAAACAAGTCGAAAAAGATTATCCAGAATATCCTTCTTACCTAAGACGAAGAATTGAAAAACTGTAAGGTTCATTTGAGATTCTATTTGGAACTTGATAAAAAATTAAAGCCCACACAGTGTGTGGGCTTTAATTTTTCCAGTGATCCCGCTGGGACTCGAACCCAGGGCCCATACATTAAAAGTGTATTGCTCTACCAACTGAGCTACAGGATCATCACCGTTTCGTTTGGGATTGCAAAGATAGGAATTAAATTATTCTTGCCAAATAATTCATGGATTTAATTCCCCCTACCCTCTCAAAGCAGCCACCACCTTACTTCTTCGGCGAGAAAAATATTTTCCGCACACCGGTATCCGATGATTTGCGCTCGTCATATACATGCAGTGAATAATATTTTCCGGCAGCCCAATCGTCTACCATATTATCGTAAAATGCACTGCCGGGATTACCGCTTTGTCCACCGGGATAGATCCCCCACGCCTTCGTTTCCTTACCCAGTTCAACAACCATCCGCCACGAGGGGCCGTGTGTCTGCTTCGTTGCATTTACGATATGCGCTCCGCCGCCTGTATGCAATCCCATCCTGCTGAAGGCAGGGATGCTCCTGCTCAGGTGACGGATATCCGTGCCGCGGTTGCCGCCTATTGACAGATCGCCCCTGCCGGCAATGGCTGCCGCTGTATCCGCAGCTTCCTGAAGTGCGGCAGTTACCTGATCAGCGAGGCTTTCGCGGGATGGGGTTTTGATATCGTCCACAAAGCGCATGGCGCTGTCGCGCATGAGCCAGTATAATGTTGCTTCTGCTGTGGGCATCTGCCAGACCAGGCTGTCTTTCTCCGGCATCTCATCGCGCCAGATACGCTTGTTCAGATTGGTCCACCAGAGGTTGAATACAGTGGCAGCTTTACTGTCCGGCGAGGATACGCCATCCCATGTAAACATCATCTCCCAATACGGTCTTTGTGCCGCACTCAGTTTGTTTGGCATAACATAATCCGCCAGGAACGGCACTGCGCTCACAGCAAGGCGGTTGGTATTGTCGTTTTGCAGGCGCATCATATCCTCAGGCGTAACGCCCTGCATGGTACTCAGCTGCTCCTGTATACGAAGACCGCGGTAAACCGAGTAATAGCCAAACATATTGTAAGGGAAAGTGCTGTCTGTAGAATGCTGGTTGGCAGACTGTACAAAGCCCTGTTCGGGGTTCCGGACATGCGGGTTCTCGCTCATGGGAATAAATCCCTGCCAGGCATAGGTACTGTCGCTGCCGGGCATCACGTATTTACCCTGATCTTTCCAGCGCAGGGGGTGCTTACCGTTCTGCCATATGGCAATACCATCTTCCTTGCCTGCAAACACGAAATTCTGGGCTGGAGAGCCCCATACTGCCAATGCTCCTGTATAATCGGTGTAATTCTTCGCGCGGTTGAGGCGGTAGAGGCTCAGCAGTTCGTTGGAAGGGTCGTGGGCGGTCCACCGCATGGCGAGGTAACCGTTGCCAAAGCCTTCGCCGCCAAAGCCGGGATCGTACAGCACAGGGCCCCATACGGTATAGGCTACAGTATCGAGGTATGGCGCTTCTCCTTTGATGCGGATTTCTTCCACCCGGGCATCAGCCTTCTTCCATTCTCCGTTAAAGCGGTATTCGCTTTTGCCGTTGCGGAACTCCATGGTGTAATAATCCAGTACGTCCATATACCCGTTGGTGAGCCCCCAGCCGATGTGGTCGTTGAAGCCGATAATAATACCGGGAGCGCCGGGGATGGCCACGCCATATACATTCACATCGGGCGTGTGGATCTGCATTTCATAGAAGATTGATGGCAGGGAGAGCGACAAGTGCGGATCGTTGGCCAGAATAGGCGCGCCGCTTTTCGTTTTACTGCCGGAAACCGCCCAGTTGTTGGACCCGTTATCCGGATCGGGGCGGGAACCGGGTCTGAAGGCACCTATGCCTGCCGTTATTACGCTATCCGGCGGGGGAACGGCTTTCAGGGTGGCGGCCGGGAAGGGCGTGCCTACGGGGATGATAGGGGCTATTACGTCCGGCCAGTCGGGGTACAGCTGGTTGAAGACCTCTTTCCCGAAGCGCTGCCGGGCATTGGAATAAGCAATATCATCGCCGGTGGAGGCCAGATCGTACGCCATGTATTTGATGAGAAGGGCGGATTTGAGTTTGGTCCATGGTTCGGGGGCATAGCCCAGGAGTTTGTATTCCAGCGGATAATCACGTTCGCGGAGCGATGCGATATAGGCATTTACGCCATCGGTATAGGCATCGGTGATGAGTTTGGACACAGGGTCGGCATCCATGGCCTTTACGGCCTGTTCTGCACCGTATCCCATCCCTTCGCGGCGCTTCAGGCGGTCGTATTGCAGAAGACCCGGCCCGAGGATCTCGCAGAGCCTGCCGGCGGCGGCATGGGTTTGCAGTTCCATTTGCCAGAGGCGGTTTTGAGCGTGGAGGTAGCCCTGGAGGAAGTAAGCGTCATGATCGTTCCGTGCAAACAGGTGTGCTACCCTGCGCTCGTCCAGCCACACACTGGCAGAGTCTTGCAGGCCGGTCAGGGATAACTGCTGCGGAGAAGCATCTTCCCCTGTTTTTTCAGCATGTACCCAGAAACCGTGCTGTGGACTGAACAGCATGCCAAATGCGGGTTTATTGGCAAAACGATGGTTGAGCGCCCAGACGAGGGCGATGGTGATTAGCAGGGGTAGAATTCTCATATTGTTACATAGTTGCCGGTTCGGCCAGGAAGATGTCGATTACTTTGTTACCAATGTCTTCATACATACTGAAAATCATTTTCAGTGCTGCATATAATTCTTTATAGTTGGTGAAAGCGGGTGTCGGGAAAGACGGGCCGGTATATCCCAATTGCTCCGGAATGAGGGCAAACTTCCCTCCTACACGTGTGTCGTGATCAAGATCAAACGCCACATCAACTTCTATCTTTCCATCTTTTAATGCAATGCTCAGGCCAGAGCCAAGGCCTTTGACAGACCGGGTATCGTCCACACCTTCTACCTGATAGAGGGAGTTTGCGGGATCATAGACAGTTTTACGAAAACCGAATTCCATGATCATATCCTGGGCTTCCGTGATGCTGAGGTCGGTAAAGGGCGACGTAGTCTGAAACTGCTCAGTGAAAGCCTGGTACCAGGAAACAAACTCAACCTCTTCTAATACTTTTTTCCAGACGGGATGTAAATCCATAAAATAGTTTTAGAAGGTTAGGAAATCTATCGTTAATATACGCCTTTTCAGGAATATGACAAGACAGTGGCCGCCAGGTTTTCCACTTCTTCCTCCGTATTAAAACTATGTAACACAACCCGCAGGCGCTCCTGCCCTTTAGGGACGGTGGGATGTAAAATTGCCCTCACATCCATACCATTATCCTGCAAATGCTGCGCCAGTCCGCGGGCATGTTCATTACCCGGCGCCATCACTACCTGTATGGGCGTTTCACTGGTACCTCCGAGACGTTTGCGGAACTGCTGTATGAGCCGCTGCAAATGCTTCCGCTCTTCATGCATATCCGGGAAAATATCATAAGCAGCCAGTATAACGGCTACCGCCTGCGGCGGTAATGCGGTTGTATAGATGAATGCGCGGCAGAAATTAATGAGATAATCCCGCAGGGTAGCCGTACCCAGAACAGCAGCGCCATGGCAGCCGGCCGCTTTACCAAATGTATGCACCCGTGCAAAGCAGTGCGCCTGTAACCCCAGCGCCTGTACCAGCCCTTCGCCTTTGTCTCCCACAATCCCCGTGGCATGTGCTTCGTCCACTATCAGCAGGGCGCTATGGCGGTTACAGAGGTCCGTTATTTCACGAAGGGGCGCCATATCGCCATCCATACTATATACGGATTCCACGGCTACAAAGATCCGCCCGTCTGCATTTACGAGCTTCTTCTCCAGGTCATCCATATCATTATGAATAAAAGAAAACGCCTGCAAGGGCGATAGCCGTATGCCGTCGCGGATGGAGGCATGGATGAGCTGGTCGTAAATGATCACATCCCCTTTTTGTGGAACGGATGCAAAAAGACCGAGGTTGGCATCGTATCCGGAGTTGAAGATGAGTCCGGCGGGTGCTTCATGAAAAGTTGCGATCAGTTTTTCGGCCTGCTCCACCAGTTCGTAGTTGCCTGCGAGGAGCCTGCTGCCGCCGCTGCCATGGATCTGCGGCAGCTGCCGGCAGATCTGAAGGGCCTCTTCCTGCACACGTTCGCTGCGGGCAAGGCCGAGGTAATCGTTCGAACAGAAATCGATACGCTGGCCACCGGTGCGCAGCTGGCGGAAGGCGTGCTGCTCACGGCGCTTTTCGAGGGCGTTGCGGAGAAAGTCTTCTTTTTGCATGATTCAAAACTAAGTATCTTATCTGTAACTTCGCTTTCCAATAACAACAGCGTATGAGCAGTAAAGTTTCAATCCTCGGCCTGAAATTACCTACCGACCCCCGATGGGTAAACCTCGCCGCTATTTCCCTCGAAGAAATCCTCACCGACCACGCCTTTTGCGAACAAAAAGCTGCTACTTCCGCTATATCACTCATACAACGGTACCCGGACAGGGCCCGGCTGGTAGAAGAGCTGGCACCTCTCGTTACTGAAGAATGGGGGCACTTCCGGCAGGTACTCGCAGAAATGAAGAAACGTGGTTTCCCCCTCGGTAAACAACGGAAAGATCTGTACGTAAACGAACTGATGAATTTCCAGGAGAAAGGCGGCGCGCCGGATGTGGTACTGCTCGACCGGCTGCTGATGTTCGCCCTGATTGAGGCACGCAGCGCAGAACGCTTCCGGCTGCTGAGCGAAGGGCTTGAAGACGATTACCTCCGCGAATTCTACCGCAAATTCATGGTCTCCGAAGCCGGGCACTACCGCATGTTCATCGACCTGGCAAATGAATACATCCCTGAAGAGAAAGTCAGAAAACGCTGGCTGGAATGGCTGGCTTTTGAAGCAGACATGATTGCGAAGCTGCCCGTAAGGGGCGACAGGATGCATTAACTGATTGATACGTTTATGCTATAAAGAAAGGCCGGATGCACTGCTGCATCCGGCCTTCTTATTATAAGCATAATTCTTATATCAGCGGGTCTGCCGGCGTATTCGGATTGTTATCTCTTTCACTCAGCGGATAAGGATAGAAATTGCGGTTCCTTTCCTCACCGGGCTGGTTCGGGCCGGGACGGCCAAAGCGGCGGCTGTCTTCCAGCTCCTGTCCGGAAACGAACATTTCCAGTCTGCGCTGCTTGTAAATTTCGGTGAGGATGGCGGCCTGCGTAACCGCCCCGGCATAAGGCGGCTGATCGGCACCAATACCATAAATGTCATCCGCAGCCTTCTTTGTACGTACGGCATTCAGTGCCACGATGGCATTAGGGAACTGCGACTGGCGGGCATAGTTTTCCGCAATGATCAGGTGCATTTCTCCCGGGAGGTACACCGGGTAAGAAGCCGTCGTGTTCAGCGCAAAGGCCTTTAGCGGATAAGTAGTTGCATCCTTCTGGCTGATGTAATAACCAACGCGCGGATCAGAAGCCGCAGGCACCGGCGCCAGGCCATTCCTGAGGCCCAGCGTGGAATCAATGGCGCCAAACACGTTTACGGTAGCAGCCAACTCTCCTATCGGGTTAGTTGTAGCGGTAGAAAAACGGAACTCCGATTTTACTGTTTTGCTGGCAGCCTGAGCGAAAGCGATCGCTTTGGCACCGTCTGCAGCATTATAAGTGCCTGTGATCATACTCTGTATGTTGTAGAAACGGGCAAGGAGTGCTTTGATAGTATTTTTCGCGTCTATACCGGCAGGCACTTTGGTGAGAAACTTAGCACTGATGGCATTCGTATTCAATTCTGCATCGGCACTTTCAAGTACTTCGATGACCTTTTTCAGCGCTGCGGCACGCGGACTAAAGGTAGCATTAGGACCGTTTACCAGGGGGATCTCCACATAATACTGCACAAGCGCCCCCATGCTCAGGGCATAAAAGATGCTGGCATATGCCTGAAGACCGGCACGGTCGCCGGGAACTGTGGCTACATTCAGATTAGCCAGCACCGTTTCCGCTTCAGTACGCGTAAGGAGGCTTTGCCCCCACATTTGTGTAATGAAGGAGTTGTTGAGCGTAATGGCGCCCTTCCCTGATTCCACTTCTTTCTCGCTGGTATTCCCGATGTTGATCGTATACAGTGAGTATACACTGTAACCACCGCCAACGGCATAACAGTACAGCGGGCTTTGCCGGCCAATGGTATATCTGCGTTGCAGGCCGGCACAAAGCGTCATCAACGCGTCCGGACTGGAAATTACAACGGGTACCGATGCTTCGCTCGGGTTGAGGTACTCTTTATTACAGGAAGTTGCGGGAAGCAGCGTTATCCCGAAGAGAAAAGCTGCAGCAATTCGTTTTATATGATGCGTTTTCATGTTACAATTCATTTGAGATTAGAAACTGGCGCGGAGCGATAATTGATATGTTCTCGGGATAGGCACGTTACCGAAGTCGATGCCACGGAGCACGGCGCTGTTACCGCCGGCATTAGTTTCGGGATCATAGCCTTCGTAGCTGTCGAAACTTACCAGGTTACGGCCGGTCAGTGAAACTGACATGGAACGGATCCATTTAGCGAGTGAAGGCAGTTCATAGCTGAGAGATACCTCACGCAATTTGATATAGGAACCGCTTTCCACACGATACTCCTCTGTATTATATACCGCAAATATGTACCCTCTTGGCAGTTCGCCCCTGATCTCTTTCTCAGACACATCTCCGATACCTACACCCTGGCGGGTACGGCGGTCAGCATTGAATATTTCCTGGCCAAGCGCCCCGTCGAAGAGGAAGTTGAAGCTTAACTTCTTGTACGCAAGTGCGCTACCGAAGCTCACAATCCAATCGGGATGCGGGCTGCCGATCACCTTACGCAGCAATACTTTCTGAGTGGGGTTATTGATTGCAGCAATAGGCCTGCCTTGCGCGTCTACCGCCCATGCACCATTCGCATCGCGCTCAAAATAGTTGCCATAGAATACGCCGATCGGCTGTCCCGCCAGGATCACCGATGGCGAACCGGCAGCATTCACCAGCGTAATAGGTGTTACCTGGCTGGAAGAGGTTACGAGGTTCTTGTTTCGGTTTACGGATGCATTTAGGTTCCAGGTCAGATTTTTGTTCGATACCGCAGTGGCAGTAATACCGAGTTCCCATCCTTTGTTGGTAAGGTCGCCCACGTTCTCCACACGGCTGGAGCCGCCGCTGGATGGCGCCAGGGTACGCTCTACGAGCAGCGAATTACCTACGATCTTTTTGTTATACACGGTAAATACAACGCCCAGCCGGTTCTTCAGGAAAGAAAGGTCCACACCGCCTTCCAGCTCGCTCGCGCGTTCCGGTTCTACCAGCGGGTTACCCAGTCCGGGGTTAATATTGTAAGTGGCGATGCCGTTAATGGTGGCAGACCTGTATGAACTGAAGCGGTCGTAAGAACCAATGCCAGACAGGTTACCAGCAAGCCCCCATGAACCTCTCAAACGGGCGGAAGAGAACCAGCTGCCCATATTCTGCCAGAAGTCCATCTCACTCAGGTTCCACGCAAGACTGGCTTTGGGATACCAGTAGTTGCGCGTATCTTCCGGGAAGCTGGTGGAACCATCAATACGGGCGGCCAGAGTCAGGAATGCGATGTTCCTGTAACCGAAGGTTTCCTGCAGAAAGGCACCGTACATCTGGCGCTGGTCCATCGTATAACGGGGATCCAGTTTGGTGGCGGCACCACTGATATTGGTAATACCCGGCAGCATATCGCGCCCCTCGTTGTATTGCCCGGTTATTTTCTGATACTGGTGGTTAAAGCCCAGGTTCGTCTGCGAACTGAAGTCCCCGAATTTGGCGTTGTAGGAAATGTTCACGTCATTATTAATCAGGAATGTATTCACATTAGCCACCGAAGCGTATCCAAGCCCTTCCTGCGCGGAGATGTAAGGATAGCGCTCGATGAAGTTATTACCTTCCTGCCCAAAATTATCGACACCCAGAATGTAATCAATACCAAACCCCTCAGCCGGTTTGATCTTCACCTGGAAGTCGCCGATCACACGGTTAACAGACTGTGTAAGCTGCATATCCTCGATTACACTGAGCGGATTCACACGGGTGGGCTCCACACCTTTAAGATTGCCTGCAGCATCTCTTTCTTCCGCATTGAAAATATTGTTGGTGATATTAATGGAGTTGATCGGGCTCCAGAACACGTTACCATTGGGCTTCTCGTTCGAGAAACTGTTGGTATAGGCCAAACCGCCGGTAATGGAAATATACTTGTTAATGATCTGGTCAATGCGCGATTTAAAGTTAAAGCGGCGGAAGTCAGTATTGCGGATTATACCTTCGTTCTTATAGAAACCTCCGGAGAAGTAGTACTTCGTTTTCTCCGTACCGCCACTCATGGATACGTAGTTGTCGGTACCCAGCCCCCGCTGGAAAATCAGATCCTGGTAATCGTAACGCGTTACGTCTACCAGGTCGGTGCCAAGCCGGCGCGTCTGGCCATCGGGCCGGGTGTACGCCACATGCGGCGAGGTCGCAGGAACATCACTGATATTGCCGAGGCGCAGTGCGGCGGTACCGAATTGTTTACCATACTTAGAGATATATACCTTCTTTCGCAGTTCGTTCATAATTACGCTTGTACCTACTTCTACACGGAGCTGGCCGGTTTTGCCTGATTTGGTTGTAATTAATACAACACCGTTGCTGGCGCGGGCTCCATAAATCGCGGAAGCGGAAGCGCCGGGTATCACGTCGATCTTCTCGATATCGTTGGGGTTAATATCCGCAAGTCGGTTGGTGCCGAATTCGGCCCGGGGGTTACCTGCCACATTGAGGTTGGTCACGTTATTGGTAGCATTGCTGATCACCACACCATCCACTACATACAGTGGTTCGGAAGAACCCATGATGGTGCTGGTACCGCGCATACGGATGGAGATACCACCGGCGGGGTCGCCGGAGGTCTGGGAGATCTGTGCGCCGGGTACCTTACCCTGCAGCGAAGCGCTGAGGTTACCGGAGCCTGTATTCTGCAGTTGTTTCGCATCTACCGAATTCACCGTATTACCCAGTTGCTTACGCGACTGGCGGAGGGAAGAACCGATTACTACTACCTCATCCATTTTCAACACATCTTCTTCCATCACCGCATCGGCCGTAGCGGCACCACCACTTACGGTTACGGTTTTTGAAATGGTTTTAAAACCGATGCCGGAGAACTCGAGGATGTAGCTCGTCCGCTGAACGTTGGTTGTAAAATTGTACTGTCCGTTTTGATCAGTATTGGCGCCTGAGGAAGTAGCACGCAATACTACTGTAATACCCGGGATGGCCGAACCGTCCGGGGCGGTTACTTTACCGCTGAAACGTACCTGCGCCATTAGCACACAGGCCGTTAGCTGGAAGAAGAGGAGCAACGAGAATGCTTTCCACCTTCTTTGCTGATAACTAATTGGATTTGTCATGACGAATCTGGTTTAGACTAAAAAATGAAAGGGAGAATCGATTTTGGTTGATGTATGTTGTTCACATGATGTCATTGAGCCATACCTGCCGTTTTTAGCGGCAGATTGCTGTCGGGGGTAAAGCCTTTCTTCGTCATTTAATTTTTGCCGGGGCCTGGCTTCCTGTTCTTCTGTTGAATTTGTCCTGTCTGATTTAGATTATTTCCAGTCCTGCGGAACGGTATGGCTTCATCAGCGCATCATCCGGGCCGAGTTCCGTTATTATGGTATCGATACTATTGATATTGCAAACTTTCAGCCGCTGAGCGGTATTGATTTTTTCCGAAATGGCCAGCGATACTACCCTGGAAGATGAGTCGATCATTGCTTTTTTGATCTGCACCACATCCCGGTCGTTGTCGGTTAATCCGGCATGGAGGTCGATGGCATTGGTGCCCAGAAAGCATATATCTGCCTTTACCTGCCTGATTTGTTCGATGGCAGCACCACCCACTGTTATTTTGGAGTTCTTCAGCAGGCGGTCTCCGATCAGGATCACGTCTATATGCGGATGCTGGGAGTATTCATAAGCCACGGGTAAGCTTCCGGTAAAGAAAGTGGCGTGCAGCTGCTGGGGCAATGCCCGAGCCATCTCCAGGATGGTGGTGCCACCGGTGGTAAGCACGAACATGCCGTTTTCTATGATCTGTGCGGCTTTATGCGCGATTATCTTCTTTTCCGAACGGGCATAAACATCTGTCGGACTAAATGAATTGTGGAAAGATTTGGAAAGCGCCCCGCCGTGTACTTTAATAATCCTGCCCATTTCTGCCAGTTCGTTGAGATCGCGCCGGATGGTGTCTTCAGACACGCCTAAGCGGTCCACGAGGTAGGTCGTGAGCACTTTATTGTGGAGGTTTACCTCATGCAGGATTACGTTATGACGTTCTTCCTTCAGCATAAGCAGGGCAGATTTGGTTGAACAGCGCTCAAGTTAGGGAAAAGCCCGCATTCCCGCAAATAAATGCAAATCTTTAATTAAAAACGCAACTTAGCGCATCAATATTGCCGATTTAAGCGGCTACAGTGAATAAAAGGGTGAAGAAATCACCAGAACCATGAGCGATGTATTTTGCAAAACCTGCTGACATCCTACTGCCATCCTTCATCCATCCTTCATCCATGTTCAGCCACAGCAAGGGTTTGATGAAGGATGGATGAAGGATGAAGGATGAAGGATGAAGGATGGATGAAGGATGGATGAAGGATTAATGTAGAAATAACGTTTTAGGTTAATTGCAGGCGTATTTTAGGGGGTTCAAATGCTGGATTAGAAGCTGATCTGTGCGCATAAGGGGGCATTAAACACCCAAACAGGCGAATTCATGCATAAGCTAAGAGGTAATCCCGCCTTAAAAATGGAAACCCAGGTTTACATAGGCTTTTAATACCTGTGCCTGATCGCTGTACATAAGGGTGGCTTCGAATGGGCCCAGCTTGGAACTATAAGCCAGCGTAAGGCCGTATCCGGTTACATAATAATACTTGGTGGAAGAAATGCCGTTGAGATCATAGAGGGCCGTAGAAATGCGCGGAATGGCGTATACGTTGCGCAATGCTTCATACTGCCACCCCAGTTGCAGGGATACAACGCTGGGGGTATTGATTTCCCCGTCGTATAAACCAACGAACGGAACCTGGTTCCTGCTGAAATCCGTAACACCCCCTATCCGGAAATCGTTGATAATAGCCTGGTTGTAATTGAAATTGTAACCTGCGTATGCATTCAGGTTCAGGGTCGACTTCCGGCTCATAGGGAAATAGTAGTTCATTTTGAGATTAACCCGCTGGTAATGATCAAAAGTGAAACCCAGACTGTCTAACGACAACTCCTGCCCATCCATCCTTACCTTGATATCGGGGTTCTGGCTATGTACCATACCTGCTTCCATCTCAATGCGGGCACCACGGGTAGGATACAGCTTGCGGTCGAGCGTATTGAGCCCGTAATAAACAAATGAATTAAACTGATTGGTATTACCATCCATTTCCACAAAAGGGGAAATCTTGGGTTTCAGACGCATATATTCCCAGCGGGAACCTACGCCGATTGCCATCACGCGGTTCAGCATCAGTTGAAAATGACCGCTCACATTGGCATATTTGCTGCGGTACTCCTGTATTTTCCGGTAATCGCTATAAAAACTGAAAGGATTATTCTCGTAATAAGCCCCCAGCCCAAAGCCTAAATTGCGTTTACGGCCGAGGTACTTAAAAAATTCTGCACGGAGCCGCGGATTTTCACTGATGGCCGCCGATACAAGCGCGCGGCTGTTCGGCACAATAAAGTTACGCTGCGTAATATTTATGATAGCGCTTACACTGGTAAAGGTATTATAGTGCAGGGCGAACTTTACGTACGTCAATGGGTTCTCCTCCACCTGGATTTCGAGATCGCTGCGGCCATAGCCATGCGGACGAAGATTATAAGTGATCTGTTTATAGAAACGGGTACCGTAAACGTTCAGGATGGCTTCGCGGATCTTATCCGGTGAGTAGCAGCCGCCAGGCTCAAGCCCCAGCCTGCCGCGGAAGAACTTTTCATCCGAGTGCACCAGGCCCGTGATCGTGATATTGGCGACTTCGATATCCGGTACGCGGGGTAGACGGTTCTTTTCAGGAGGCGCTTCGGGATAAAGGGCGTTCAGGGAATCGGCCATTCTTTTAAATACAGGATACAGCTCCCTGCCCTTCCGCTTTCCGATCTCAATGATGGAATCCACGCTGTTGAAGCTGGCGGCGGAATACCCTTTCAGCTCCGGCTCTATATAAACATCAGTAATCTTCCTTGCTTCCACGAAATCTGCCGCGTCTTTATAAAATCCCAGCTGGTAGAGGATATCTATGGGAGTAATGAGCTCTTCGGCAGTCCGCAGGCCGCCGCTAACGTTGGAGCCTATAATAATCTCTGCCCCCATTCCTTTGGCGGTAATGGTGGGAAAATTGCGGACTACCCCACCATCTACCAGCTTTCGCCCGTTGATTCGGACGGCCGTAAATACTGAGGGAATGGCCATACTGGCGCGGATGGATTGCACAATTTCGCCCTTATCAAGTGTCACGATATCGCCGGTGGCAACATCAGTGGCAATACATTTAAAGGGAATATTAAACTTAGAGAAATCCTTTACATCCCTCACGGGCCAGCACATTTTAGCCAATTCAAGCCAGAGCTGCTCCCCGGAAATAACGCCTGAAGTGAGTTTAGGACGACCGTATTCAAAGGGGATTTCGACCATGTAACGGTTGTACTCCCCTCTTTCTTCGTAGCTGATATCGGACATTACGGGCTGATTGGAGAAAAGGCTGTTCCAGTCGAGCCGCCGGGCCATTATCTCTATGGAGTCTCCCGAATACCCGATGGCGTAGAGGGAACCTACGATACTTCCCATACTCGTTCCCGTGATAAGGTCTACCCGGAGCCCTGCACTGTCGATAGCCTGCAGGATACCTATATGCGCCAGGCCTTTAGCCCCGCCCCCGCTGAGGGTGAGCCCTACTTTAGGCCGCTGGGCCAGCAACTGTTGAGGATAAAGCCCCGATGTTATGATCAGTAAAAGGAAGAAAGTCCGCAGCATTAGGTATTTCCGTAGGTAATAGATTAAAGTTAACAGTTAAAACAATGCAAAACTGCTGAAGGTTGGAAACATTCCGGTTATTTTTTATCTTTTCCGGATAACAATTTCACTTTATGAATGTATCCAACCCGAAGCAGAATATCTGGCAGGTCATATTCGCTTCTTCTGCGGGAACCCTTATTGAATGGTACGATTTCTACATTTTCGGTAGTCTTTCCATGATCCTGGCAGAGAAATTCTTCCCTGACAGCAATCCAACACTGGCTTACATAGCTACTTTGGCCACCTTCGCCATCGGCTTCGTGGTCCGTCCGTTTGGTGCGATCGTTTTCGGCCGGCTGGGCGATATGGTAGGCCGGAAATACACTTTTCTCCTGACGCTCCTCATCATGGGCGGCAGCACCTTCGCTATCGGGCTCATACCCAGTTTCGCCACTATCGGCTATCTGGCACCCGTGCTTGTGCTTATCCTCCGGCTGGCCCAGGGGCTGGCATTGGGTGGAGAATACGGCGGAGCAGCTACTTATGTGGCAGAGCATTCCCCGGCCAACCGGCGCGGGTATTTTACCAGTTTCATCCAAACCACGGCTACATTAGGCCTCTTTGTGTCGCTGGGCGTTATCCTCGCCACCCGCCTTTCCATGACCCCGGAAGCGTTTAGCGACTGGGGATGGCGCATTCCCTTCTGGCTCAGCGTATTCCTCGTGCTGATGAGCTATTACATCCGGATCAAACTGCACGAGTCTCCACTGTTCTCCAAACTGAAAGCAGAAGGCAAAACTTCCAAAAACCCGCTGAAAGAAAGCTTCGGGAACAAAGAGAACCTTAAACTGGTGCTGCTGGCACTGTTTGGTGCCACCATGGGTCAGGGTGTAGTTTGGTATACAGGACAGTTTTATGCCCTCTCCTTCCTGCAAAACACCATGAAGGTGGAGTTCATACAGTCCAATATCATCATCGCCACTGCGCTTTTCTTTGGCACACCACTGTTTATTCTCTTCGGACATTTATCGGATAAGATCGGGCGTAAGAAGATCATGATGGCGGGTATGCTCGTTGCCGCTATCAGTTATTTCCCGATATATCATGCCATGGATGCTACTGTAGACCTGTCCCGCAAACAGGAAATGACAGAGCGCTACCGTATTGAAAGCACTACAACGTTGTTGAACAATGCCCCCGTTGAGCACACGCGTAAAATCCGGGAATACTCGGATGGCACCACTGTCACTGAAATTACTACAGCCAACAAACCCGTTACGAAGGAAGTTAAGCTAGGCCAGAACCAAACCATCTGGCTGATATTCCTCGTATTCGTACAGGTAGTGTTCGTAACCATGGTGTATGGCCCTATAGCAGCATTCCTCGTGGAGCTGTTCCCTACCCGCATACGGTATACATCGATGTCGCTGCCATATCATATCGGCAATGGCGTATTCGGCGGTATGCTGCCTGCAATTGCAACACTGCTTGTACAACGTTACAATAACCACCTCGCCGGGCTGATTTACCCTGTAGCCGTTGCAGTGATCTGTATGGTGATTGGGATTGTGTTTATCCGCGAAAGAAAATCGAAAGACGGGTTTGAAGAAGAACCTGAAGTATAAACTTTCTCTGAACAATGGATTTTAAACAGTCTGCCGGTAACCTTCCGGCAGACTGTTTTTTTTATTTACAGCTCCTGCTTCATGAACGAAAAAAAAGTAATTCGTCTCCGAAATTCAGAGATGGATTTTTTTCCTGCAGTAGCTTTACTTTCTTTTCCATGGCCAGCATAAACTGTTTATGCCCCGGGCTTTCAGGATTAAACGGCCGGTGCCCCCTCGCACGAATGATTTCCGCGATCTGATGGGCTACATCCTGCGATGCGGGCTGTACACAGGCTTTTAAGAAGTGCTCCCACACATACTGCAATGCCTGCTCGTTGGGATGCACCATATCTTCCTTATAAAAACGATAATCCCGTAAATCATCCAGCACCAACTCGTATGCAGGGAAATAAAACAACCGGTCGAATTTATTCACCAGATGGTGCACTGCCTGCAATAACACCGCTTTACTCAGATTATTCTCCACCACACCGTCGCGCGCATAACGCACAGGGCTCACCGTAAAAAGGATATTTACTTTCCGGTTCACGAAAAACAACCGGTGCATCATATTATCCAACGCAGAAATCACCTCATCGACCGGAATCAGTTTCTTCGTAAATGCTGCTTCCGGTACTTTATGGCAATTGCCCACCAGCCTGTTATTCTCCTTCAGATAGTAGGCATGTGCCGAGCCCAATGTGATCACCAGCCAGTCGGCCTCCTTCAGCCGCGTTGATGCTGCCGTCTGCGATGCGTTGATCTGCGACAGCACGACATCCCTGTCCGTTCCGGAGTAACGGGAATGATGATCCCAGCTGTGCCAGATGTCTTCATGCAGAAAAAGATCTTCTGCCGAATAATGTTTGTTATCCAGGTACTGCTGCATGCTCTGGGCAATGCTCAGCGGGTTAAAAAGTATGCCGTTGGGATTGAGCAGAACATCAAACTTGTGCTGCTCCAGCCGGTGGCCGATTTCTTCCGCGAAGCAGGACCCTGAAAGCAACAGCTTGTCGGAATACTGTATGGAAGGCCCCAGCGGAGCCACCGGGAAAGTGAGGCGAAAATTCATGCTGTAAAAATATCAAAAAATCGGGCTAATGATGGAATACGCTATCCGCCAATACCATTGCTTCCGAGAATGATGCAGTATTAAGTCCGTTTGCAATACCCCTTTCTGCGCAGAACCGCAGCAGGTTCTCGGTGGCAATATTCCCAACGAGATCATCCTGCGCCATAGGGCAACCGCCTATGCCGCGGATGGCACTGTCGAACCGGCGGCAGCCACTCTCCCAAGCAGCAGCAATCTTTTCCTCCCATGCCTGTGGCGTGGAATGAAAATGCGCTCCGAATTCTACCTGCGGATAAGCCGGCACCAGTGTTGAAAAAAGGGAGCTGATACCTTCCGGCTTCGCCACGCCAACCGTATCGGCCAGTGAGATGATGGGTACATGGAGGTCCGCAAAGCGGCCCGCCCATTCCAAAGCTACATCCGGACTGTACGGATCACCATAGGGATTTCCAAACCCCATGGAAATATAGATGACCAGTTGTTTACTGTTCTTGACACACAGCTCCTGAATGGTTTGGACCTGCTCCAGTGCTTCGGGGATAGTTTTGTTGGTATTCCTTAGCTGAAATGTTTCTGAGATGGAAAAGGGGAAACCCAGGTACTGAATCCGTTCATGAACCACCGCATCTTCCGCCCCGCGTACATTTGCCACGATGGCCAGCAACTTTGTGGCAGAAGGATCGAGGCCGGCCAGTACTTCGGCCGTATCTGCCATCTGAGGGATGGCTTTGGCGGATACGAAGCTTCCAAAGTCGAGCGTATCGAACCCCACGGGCAGCAAGGCATTGAGGTATGCAATCTTTTCCTTTGCGGGTATTATGCGCGGCCATCCCTGCATGGCATCGCGCGGGCATTCGATGAATTTCAGCATATGCTAAAATAACAAATTATGTGCTCCGATCATCAGGGCTCCATCCGCTGCTTCATAGCTTCGTACAGGATAATACCTGCCGCTACTGACACGTTAAATGATTCGAAATTGCTTTGCATGGGGATGTGGAACTGCTCGTCGGCAGCTTTCAGCAATGCCGGATACACGCCTTTATCTTCCGAACCCATGATCACCGCCATTGGCTCCTGCCAGGGCAGATCCTGCAGGCGGTTGGGCGCTTCCATTTCGCTGGCTACTATTTTGATACCGTTGAGGTGCAGTTCATCGATGGCTTTGAGCAGGCTGCCTACCCGGCAGATAGCAATACGCTCCAGGGCACCGGCCGAGGATTTCATGGCTTCTTCGTTCAGGGCAGCAATGCCACGGTCGGGGATAATGATGGCCTGTGCGCCGCAACACACCGCACTCCGGGCGATGGCGCCTATATTACGGACATCGGTGATACCATCGAGGATGAGGAAAAGCGGGGTCTCCCCTTTTTCCACCACATGGGAAATAACATCCTGCAGGTCGAGGTAGGCAACAGCGGCCGCGAGGGCTACCACACCCTGGTGGTTGGCCTGGGTAAGACTGTTCAGCTTCTCCACCGGCACATAGTTGATGGGGATGCGCAATTCGGTGGCCTGGTTGCGGATCTGCGGTATGATATCGCCCGAGGCGGTTTTGAGCATAAATATGCGCTCAATGGCTTTTCCTCCCTTCATGGCTTCCAGCAATGGCTGGCGCCCGATGATGAGGGAAGACTGTTTTGGCTTGGGTGCCTGTGGTTTCTTGAAACGGTGGTTCATCGGCGCAAAGATAACGCATCAAAGCTCCCCTTCCAGCATCATAAGCCGGATCTTTTGAATAGCAGCCACAGAAAGGGAGTCCGTTATGGCACCCTCCCTTACCATATGGTAGGCTTCCATGAATGGAACGCGCCTTACCGCCAGCTGTTCCGTTTCCTCCGGATCAGCCGTTCCCTGCTCCAGCCCCTGCGCCAGGTATACGATCCCTACTTCGTCGCTCACGGAGTTGGACATGTGCACCTGTACGATCTGGCGCCATTCTCGGGCTTTCAGCCCAGTTTCTTCCGCCAGTTCGCGCCTGGCCGACACCAGGGGATCTGTGCCATGAGGCCCTCCGCCTTCGGGTATCTCCCAGCTCCAGGCCTCCAGCGGCACCCGGTACTGCCCCACCAGCCAGATATGCTGGTCCGCATCCAGGGCTACCACACCAATAGCAAGATTCTTGAAATGAACGATTCCGTAAATACCGGGATTCCCGGCGGGATTGATGCCTCTGTGTTCCGTTACCCGGATCCAGGGGTTCTCGTAAGGAATACTGGCGGTCTCAAAGCGCCAGGGGTTTTGTTGCAGTTCCATCCCGCAAATAAAAACATTTCGCGGCTAATTATGTACCAAAACAGGAACAGGCGGGCCGACGCCCGCCTGTGTACATTTTTCTGTTAATTGTAACTGTATTCTATAAGGAGAGGTAGTAATAAGCAAAATCCTCATCGAGCTTCCAGCCTGTGCTTTCGTACAGTGCGCGGGCCTTTTCGTTGCTCCAGTGCGTCTGGAGCATGAGGTAACGGCTGGCCGATTCCACACCCATATTTCTGGCTGCGGCAATCAGTTCACGGGCAGCTCCTTTCCGGCGGGCTTCCGGAACCACGAACAGATCGTTGAGAATCCAGGCCTTTTTCATGCCTATGGAGGAAAAAACAGGGTACAACTGGGTAAAACCCACCACTTCGTCCCCGTCTATTGCGAGGTAAATAACACTGTCCTGCTGCCGGAGGCGCTCCGACAGAAACGCTTTGGCGCCTGCAATATCCGATGCCTGTTCGTAATGCCCGCGGTAGTCGTTAAACAAGGCTGCGAGGGCCTCCAGCCTGTCTTCTGTAGCTTTAATAATTTGCATGTACGGGGAATATTTGGGTAAGGTGATGTTGCAGATGGCGCAGATAGTCTTCTGCCACATAACGCAATGTGGCGGGGGCATTAGGCCCTATTACGAGGATGTTGTCCAGCGCTTCGGCCGGTATCATTGGCAACAGCCGGGCTA
This sequence comes from Chitinophaga deserti, assembly GCF_003149455.1. Classification (GTDB taxonomy): domain Bacteria; phylum Bacteroidota; class Bacteroidia; order Chitinophagales; family Chitinophagaceae; genus Chitinophaga; species Chitinophaga deserti. The sequence continues at coordinate 390,445 of NZ_QFFK01000006.1, read as the reverse complement.
TGTGCAGGTTAACGGATTTCCAGATCTGCACCAGCTCCCGCCAGTCTTCCCGCATATATTGCCGCGCTTCCACCCAGAAGTCCTGATTATAGCCGGGTACTTCCGTAAAAACGTTCTGCTGCGCCCTGATAAACCGGGGGTAATTGTTCAGGGCGGAATCCGTTAAGTGGCCTAACACCTCCTTACGGCTCCATTTTTCAGGGGAAGGACGGATCCCTGCTTCTTCGTCCGTAAACTGGAGCAGGCGCACTTCCGTACGCAGCACCACATCTCTCAGTTCCCGTGCCAGTGCTGCCAGCGGCGGTTCCTGCAGGGATATTTCCATTTTGATATCGCAACGTTCGTAATCTCCCTTTTCCAGTTCCACTTCTTCAAAACCCAGTTTATGGTACATGGTGATGGCGGGCGTTAGTTTGCGGCTGGAGTACAAAACCATCTTCGAAAAGCCCATTTCTGCTGCTCTGTCGATAATAGCTTTACCCAATGCCCAGCCGAGCTTACGGCCCTGATAGGCTTCGTCTACCGCCATTTTCGTCATTTCCACTGTATCGGCAGCCACCGGCCGGTAAGCAACCGTACCGGCAATCTGATTACCTACAGCAACAAAAAGTACCTCCCCGCCGGGGGCAATGATATGATCCTCCGGATGCTCCAGCACGGCGATATCTATAGGCTCCAGCCGGAAAAACTTACTGATCCAGGCCTTGTTCAGCCTTTCGAAATGAGGCTGGTAAGATGGATGCCAGCTCAGGATGCGGATGTCATTAGCTGCGTTCATAACTTTTCTGCTTGTTGAATGCTTTGTTAACTATGTACACGCCCAGCAGTGTAACCATGCAGGACAGGCCCATTACCCAGTTCAGTTTCTCCTGCAGGATCAGCCAGCCAAGTATCACCGCCACAATGGGGTTGATATAGGCATAAATGGATACCAGCGAAGGCGGCAGGTTATTGAGGGCGAAAACATATGCGGAATAGCTAAGTAAAGATCCGATAAATATGAGGTACAGTAAACTGCCCCATAGTTCGCCGTTGAAGGCGGCAAGACTGAGGTGCTGCCCCATAAAACCGGCAATCACCAGCATCACGATCCCGCTGAACAGCATCTGATAGCCTGCACCGTACAGATAATTGATGCCCAGTGCCCACTTGGCAGTTAATACCGAACCAAGTGCCCAGAAAACACATGCCAGTGTAATAAGGATAATGCCGAAACGGTACTCCTGGTTCATCAGACTGGCCAGGTTATCATAAAATATCCCTCCGATGCCCGCAAGCCCTATCAGCATGCCGGCAATCAGCTGCCAGGTTATTTTGGTTTTCTGTACGAGGAAGAAGCTGAAAATGGTGATCCATATGGGAACGGTGGCTGCTATGATAGCCCCCAGCCCGCTGGGGATGTATTGCATAGCCCAGGTCATTAACCCATTGCTGCCGCACAGCATAATGGTACCTATTACGAAAAGCCTCGACAGTACCGGCACCTGGGGCACCTTATAACCGCGCATGAGGAAAAAGGCTACGAGAATGAATCCTGCGCTTGTTTGCCGGAGGCCTGCCAGCATCATGCCATGCATATGCTGTACGCCGATCCGGGCGGCAAGGTAAGTGGTTCCCCAAAAGATACTTACGATGACCAAAGCCATGTAAGCGTTTGTATGGTTTTGCTTTTGCATATCAGGAGGTTAAAAACAGAGGCGGTATAGCAAGCGATGGGTAGATACCCATCGCCAATAATACTAATATCAACCTCTAAATCAATTATTTGTAAGAATGGCCGACATCCCGGCTACCGACGCTGCCGCCGATTCCAGCTCGCGAATGGCCATCTCCGTGTCTTTATCTGTTGTGCGCCAGTTCACCAGCGCCGCACGCATGCCCGGTACGCCGCCATAAACGGTAGGCGTTACATAAACCACGCCCCGCTTGACGAGCGTCTGTAAAAAGACCTGTAAATGCCCCGGGAGTTTGCTTTCTTCCGTATTAAGAGTAAAGCAGACCACGCACATCTTCACGGGTGCCAGCAGGCGGAAATAGCCGCTCCGTTCCAGTGCCTCGCCTAAACGCTGTGCCTGCATCACGTTCTGCTCCACAACATCGCGGTAGCCTTCGGCTCCGTATGCCCTCAGCGTGAACCAGGCTGGTAATGCCCGCAGGCGCCGGGAGTTTTCAGGAGCGTAGTTGATGAAATTGAAGTTCTGCGCAGGATCGCCCAGGTAAGCTGCCCCTGCATTCTGAAACACTTCCAGCTGCAGGTGGGAATGACGGCTGAACATCATCGCACAGTCGTAAGGCACATTCAGCCACTTATGCGCGTCTATCGTAATACTGTCTGCCAGCTCCCACCCGTTCAGAAAATGCCTGAAACGGGGGCTGACGGCCGCAAAGCCTCCGAAGGCCGCATCCACATGCAACCAGAACGGATGTTTATTTTTCAGCGCTGCAATGGCAGCGATATCATCGAAATCAACGGTATTCACGGTACCCGCAGCAGCTACATAGATAAAAGGCGTTCCCGGATTGTCTGCGATCCACTGCTCAAGCGCCTTTACATCCACCGCTTCGCGCCCGGGTAATGTGGGGAGGGTAACCAGGCTGTTTCTGCCCATTCCCAGCATAGACAGTGCCTTTACAACACTGGAATGCGGCGTGGCGGCCAGAACTTTTACATTTTGTAAAGCACTCGTACCCTGTTCTGCAACGTTTATACCCTGCTGCAATCCCAGCCATTGCCGTGCTGCCGCCAGCCCGGTAAAGTTTGACATGGTGGCGCCCGACACAAATACCCCTTCAAAGGCTTCCGGAAGCGAGAAAAGCTGCCGCAGCAACTGAAGGGTTTCTTTTTCGAGGGAAAATGCGAGGGAAGATTTGTCTGCCGCATTCATATCAATGGCAGATGCCAGCCAGTCGCCCGCGAGGGCAGCCGGGGTAACGCCGCCGGTAACGAAGCCAAAATAGCGGGGCCCTGCACTGGCAGTAAGAAATGCTCCAAATCGGTTATCGAACAACTCCAGCGCCGCCGTGCCACCCATGCCTTTTTCAGGCAGGTGTGCCTCTGCAAAGGCCGGTACATCCATACTTACAGGCAGTTCATTCATACGGCGGAGGAAGTCGGCCGAGTAATCTGCTGTCTGCTGCAAAAGTTCATCGAATCGGGCAAGATCGCCGCGGAAGATTGCATTCATATGGTGGCGTGTTAAAGTTGCTGAATTGACGACTCAAAATTCTTACTATTCCACCATAAAAAACAGATGCAGTTTTATGTATTTTAACCATATCAGATGACCGGATCAAGCTGGAAAGTCCATGACGAACGCCATTCGTCAGCCGGGTTACTTCAATTTAGTAAGTGCTTACTTAAGTGGGGAGAGATCAGAAGAGCAGACCTCCTTTTTCGAGATCGAGGAGGAATTGTTTACGCCAGAGGCCTCCGGCATAGCCTGTGAGTACGCCATTGCTGCCGATTACACGGTGGCAGGGTACGATGATGGCAATATTGTTCCTGCCATTGGCAGTACCGGCGGCGCGGATGCTTTTGACGTTGCCTGCCCGTTTGGCAAGCGCCAGGTAAGTGATGGTTTCCCCATAGGGTATAGTCAGCAGGTTTTGCCAGATCAGTTGCTGAAATGGGGTGCCTTCCTGCTGAATGGGCAGGTCGAACCGGCGGAGCTCCCTGCGGAAATAGGCTTCCAGCTGGGCGGCACATTCCCGTAATAATGCAGGAGGCTCCCCGCCGGTAGCGGCTTCTTCTTTCCCGTCCGTAAACGAAACGCAGGAAATATATTCCTCATCACCGCCGATAACAATGCGCCCCACCGGTGAATCCACATATAACAGGCTCATTTCCCGAAATTGACCAGTTTAAAAATCGTAAAAAGATGATGGGCTTCATGGAGTATGAACATCTCGATAAGTTGTGCCGCACTGAAGGTACCATACACAGGATGCCGCCCTTTCCGCTTGAAATCTTCTGCTTTCAGGCCGTCTGTATACCGGATAAACGCTTCCCTGTCGTGCCGCACCTGTACCAGCAGTTCACGGTTGGTAAGGCCCCGGTATTCGGCGAAAAGCACATCATCCTGCCAGACGTAGGGTTCAAACAGGGGTATTTCCTCATCGGCAATGCGTTGCAGGCGGCGCTGGAAGATGGGCTGAAACACAGCCAGATGGGCGATATTATCGATAGCCGACCATTTCCCTGCGGCCACCTCCTGCCGGAGCACCTCATCCGAAACCGGACCGGTCATTTCACCGATAGAAAGATGCTGGGTGCGCAGGCGCAGTTCAACGCTGAAAGGCAGATGTTGCATACGATTCCGTGTTTATTATGTTAAGGTATTAAAAAATATTCAGAACAGATTTCAATTCCGTAATTTTGACCGTATCAGACAATACATTTATCCATGGAACATCTGTATCTCCAGGTGGCCGACCGTATTCAGGCCATGATTGAAAAGGAAGTGATCCGCATAGGCGATAAACTGCCATCCGTCCGTTCCCTGAGCAAAGAGCAGGGCATCAGCATGAGTACGGTGTTTCAGGCGTATTACCACCTGGAGAGTAAAGGATTTGTGGAACCACGGCCTAAATCGGGGTATTACGTGTGCTTCTCCCCCCGGCGTATGCCTGAGCTGCCCAGTGCCACACGGCCGGTGAAAAGGGCTACCGAAGTAAACGTAAGTGAAATGATCACGGAGGTGTTCTCCCACCATGGCCCCGAACTGCTCCGCTTTTCATCTGCCTCCCCCACCGAATCCCTGCTCCCCTCCGCCAAACTGGCGAAAAGCATGATTCAGGCATTGCGGGAAAACAACGGCGGCGTCAATTATGAACTCCTGCAGGGCAACCTGTCGCTCCGCCGGCAGATTGCAAGGATGAGCATCCAGTGGGGCGGCAGCGTAACGGAACACGACGTAGTTACCACTACAGGTTGTATGGACGCGCTCACCCTCTGCCTCTCTGCCACCACCCAGCCCGGCGACGTAATAGCCCTGGAAAGCCCCGCATACAGCGGCACCTATCAGCTGGCGGAAAGCCTCGGCCTCAAAGTGCTCGAAGTACCAACAGACCCCGTTACGGGAGTAGATCTCGAATACCTCGACAAAGCTATCCCCAAGTTTAAAATCAGGGCCTGCATATTCGTCACCAACTTCTCCAACCCCATCGGTTCCTGTATGCCGGATAAAAACAAGCGGGAACTGGTGCGCCTGATGAACAAATACGACATCCCCCTTATTGAAGACGATATTTACGCAGATCTCTATTTCGGTAAACTCCGCCCCAGCAGCTGCAAGCAATACGACCGGAACGGGAATGTACTCCTCTGCAATTCTTTCAGCAAATCCCTCGCTCCAGGCTACCGTGTAGGCTGGACGGTACCCGGCAAGTATAAAGACCGCGTACTGCGCCTTAAACTGAACCATACTATCTCCAGCGCCACCCTTCCGCAGGCCGCTATCGCCCATTTCCTGGAAAACGGCCGCTACGAACACCATATGCGCAACCTCCGGAAAATGCTTCACACCCAATGCCTCCGCTACCAGCAGGCTATTGCAGATTACTTCCCGGAAGATACCTGCGTTACTCGCCCGCAGGGCGGCTACGTACTCTGGCTGGAACTCAATGAAAACATCAATACCATCGAACTGTATGAACAGGCCCTCCGCCGCAAGATCATTTTTGCTCCTGGACGGATCTTTACACTGCAGGACCGTTACAACAACTGCATGCGCCTCAGTTACTCCAACCCCTGGAGCAAAACAGTGGAAGACGGGCTGAAAACCCTCGGTAAACTGGCGCACCAGCTGATGAAATGATAATAAAAAGCCGGAGCAGGAATGCCCCGGCAACTGTTACCTACAACTGTTATAAATGAATGATATTATGCGGTTTTACGGTAATTCCAGACAGCTACGGCATTCAGTACTGCAGCAAATGCGATCATTATAAACAGGTACTGCCTGATATCCACCCAGCCGCTCCCCTTCAGCATCACCATCCGTATTACCTTTACGAAATACGCCACAGGATTAAACTGCGTGATATGCTGCGCCCAGCCCGGCATGCTCTCTATGGGAGTAAATAATCCGCTCATCAGGATGCAGATAATGAGGAAAAACCAGGTGATGAACATAGCCTGCTGCTGGGTTTCCGTAAAGGTGGAAATGAGCAGCCCCAATCCCAGCATCACCAGCAGGTATACAGCTGCAAACAGGAATATCCATCCAAGACTGCCGGCGAAAGGCAGGTTAAATACCAGCTTGCCCACCATTAGCCCAAACGCCAGCTCAAACAAGGCGATGATCCAGAATGGCAGCAGCTTCCCGATGATGAAATGAAACTTGCGTATAGGGGTCACGTTTAGCTGCTCAATAGTCCCCATCTCCTTTTCCTTCACAATATTCATCCCCGACAAAAACGCTCCGATCAATGTTACCAGCACCACAAGAATGCCAGGCACCATAAAGAATTTGTAATTCAGTCCGGGGTTAAACCAGTAGCGGAAACTGGTGTCAAAATGCGAAGGCGCGTCATCCTCATCCAGCGCCAGCCACTCCATCCGGATGCGGCGGTTAAAATCACCGAGGATACTTTGTGCGTAGCCAGCCGCCAGTCCTGCTTTACTGCCATTGATTGCGTTCACCAGCAGCTGTACTTTCGCTTCGTTCCCCCGCACCAGATCCCGCTCGAAATGCCGCGGGATGGTAAGGATGAGATCTGCCGTATTAGCCTCCAGATCATCGAAGGCGGCCTTGTCAGTTGTTTGCCGGTTGAGGGTGAAATACCCGGAAGAAAGCAGTTTCCCTTTCAGCTGCTGGCTCCAGTTACCGCCATCATGATCCACGATATCGATAGACAGATTGCGGATTTCATAATTGGTGGCGAAAGCCAGTACCAGCAATTGCACAACCGGGACTACAAATATGATAGGCAGCATGGATTTGTTGCGGAAGATCTGCAAAAACTCCTTCTGTAATATGAAGAATATGGTACGCATCAGCTTAAACGGATTTTAAACTTACGAAGGCTCACGATGAGGAAAAAGCAGGTCATACCCCCCAAAATCCCCATTGGCAGGGCAATCTGCCGTAGGCCGCTACCCTTCAGCATAATGTCTTTCAAAATGATGATGAACCATTTGGCAGGAAGGATATTGGATACAATCTGTAAGGGCACCGGCATACTTTCGATGGGATATACAAAGCCGCTTAACAGTATGGTAGGGAGCAACAGCCCCATCATGGAAACCATCATCGCAGTTTGCTGCGAGTTGGTAAGGCTCGATATGAGAATCCCCAGCGAGAGTGCTGTTAAACAGAACAGTCCGCAGGCAGAAAGCAACAACAGAATGCTCCCCTTTACCGGCATCCCGAATATCCAGCTGCCGAGGCAGAGGATGATGATGGAGATGAAAAAGGAAAGCAGGACGTAAGGCACCACTTTTCCCGCAATGATCAGCATAGGCCTGAGCGGCGATACCAGCAATATCTCCATCGTACCCAGTTCTTTCTCCCGTGTGATGGTGATCGAGGTCATCATGGCACAAACCAGCATGAGTATAAGCGTCATAACACCCGGCACAAACAGGAAAACGCTTTTCAGCATGGGATTATACACCATGCGTACTTCAGGGTGGATGGTGAGCGGTAAATGCTGCAGATTGGTTTGCTCCTGCTGATACCGGCCAATAATTGCGTTGGCGTAATTAATAAGTGTGGTGGCAGTATTGGGGTCTGACGCATCCGTCAATAACTGGATGGATGCTTTCCTTTCCCGGATAAAATCGCGGGAAAAACCATTGGGGATCACGATCACCATACGGATATCTCCCTTTCTGAAAGCAGGCAGGATATCTTTTTCGCTGCGAAGATTTTCGGCCAGATCAAAGTAGGTGGATGCAGTGATTTTATTGACGAGGCCATGGCTGAGCGCATCCTGCGAATAATCCAGCACAGCAACACGGGCGTGGCGGATCTCGTTGGTAATGGCAAAACCGAACAGCACAATAAGTACCACCGGCATTCCGAATAGAATGATGAGGGTCCGCCGGTCGCGGAATATGTGGAAACACTCTTTTTTGACGAACTCGAAAAACTGTTTCATGTTTCAGGATTTGGCTCTGGCGAGCTGCAAAAAAACTTCGTTCATCGTATCTGCACCATATTGCTTCTTCAGGGCTGCCGGGGTATCAAGTGCTTTAATCTTCCCGTCTACCATAATAGAAATGCGATTGCAATATTCCGCTTCATCCATATAGTGCGTGGTAACGAATATGGTGACGCCTTTTGCCGCGGACTCATAAATAAGGTCCCAGAACTGCCGCCGGGTAATGGGGTCTACCCCGCCCGTAGGCTCGTCGAGGAACACAATGGATGGATCATGGATCACGGCTATGGAGAAAGCGAGCTTCTGCTTCCATCCCAGTGGCAACGCCTTTACGAGCATATTCCCTTCCTGTTCCAGGCTGAGGCGCTGCAGGAGGTCTGCAGTTTTGTCCCGGATCTGACGGTTACTAAGCCCGTAAATACCTCCATAGAAACGGATATTCTCTTTAACGGTCAGATCTTCATACAACGAGAATTTCTGGCTCATGTACCCGATCCGCTGTTTGATCTTCTCAGTTTGGGTATAGATATCGAAACCCGCCACACGCGCTTCTCCGCTACTGGGCCTGAGCAGACCGCAGAGCATGCGCATCGCGGTGGTTTTACCTGCACCATTTGCCCCGAGAAACCCGAAGATCTCCCCTTGCGCCACATCAAAAGTGATCGCATTCGTGGCTATGAAATTGCCAAAGCGCTTCGTAAGGGCTGTGGTGGTAATGGCAGACTGCGTCATACAGGTTGGGTTTGCGCCTGCATCAGGGCCATGAAAACATCTTCGATCCCCGCATTGGCAGGCTTTATCACCAAACCGGTGTGCCCACCGGCGGTAAGACTGCCACTCACTTCTTCCGGACCTGCCGTCATGGTAACATGCAGGAATTCACCGAAAGCGAAACAGGTTTTCACTTCCGGATGTGCCCGCAGATCACGGATGAGCCTGTACATATCATCGGATTTGAATGCCCAGATCTTTGTCCGGAATTCCGCCACGATGGCCGGAGGCGTGTCTATCTGCATGATGGCACCATTCTGCATAAGTGCCACCCGGTCGCACAGCGTTGCCTCATCCATATAGGGGGTAGAAACAAGGATTGGTATGTTCTTTTCCTTCAGGCGTTGCAACATATCCCAGAACTCTTTGCGGGAAACAGGATCTACCCCGGTAGTAGGCTCATCTAGGAAGAGCACGGAGGGTTTATGTACAAGCGCACAGCACAAGGCCAGCTTTTGTTTCATACCTCCTGAGAGCTTACCCGCAGGTCGGTTTTTAAATGGAGCGATCTGTTCGTAAATATCGCGGATGAGGTCGTAATTCTCTTTGACCGTAGTATTGAAAATGGTGGCGAAGAAATGGAGATTTTCTTCCACCGTCAGATCCTGGTAGAGGGAAAATTTCCCCGGCATATAGCCCACCTGCCTGCGGATGGCGCGGTAATCCTTTACCACATCCAATCCATTCACCATTGCCTTTCCTTTATCTGCAAGCAGCAGTGTGGCCAGTATGCGGAACAGGGTGCTTTTACCCGCACCGTCAGGCCCTATCAGCCCGAACAGTTCCCCCGGCCCTACGGTAAAACTGATATCGTGCAGGGCGCTAACATTGCCGAACTGTTTATAAATGTTTTGTACAACGATCGGTTCCATGATGAATTATTTAGCGATCCGCATTTCTCCCGGCATCCCTATTTTCAGGCTGCCATCGTTACTCACACGTACTTTCAGGGCATACACCTGGTGTACCCGCTCCTCCCGTGTCTGCACAGTTTTGGGTGTAAATTCCGCTTCTGATGAGATCCAGCTGATGGTACCATTCAGTTGTTTGATGGTTCCATCCAGCTGATCGATCCCTACGTTAACCGCCTGCCCTGTCTTTACACTTGCCAGTTGATCCCCGCTGATATATGCCCTGAGGTACATGGTGCGCAGGTCGGCCAGTTTGTAGAGTGGCTTTCCATAGTTCACCACTTCGCCTGCCTCCACATATTTAACGAGTACCGTACCGTTAGCGGGATTCAGAATGCGGGTTTGCGCGAGCTGATCTTTTACCTGCGCCACCTGGTATTCCAGCGGTTGCGTTTCGCTGCTGAGGCCGGATACCTGTGTATTCAGAGATGAGGCTGTGGATGCATATTGCTTTTCCAGCAGTGCGATTGCGCCATTGATATCGTCGAGCTGCTTGGGGGTAGCGGCATTGGCTTTGAGGAGATTTTCTATGCGTGCTTTCTCTTTCTGCTGTGTGGCAATCTGCTGCCTGATAACGGCCAACTGCGGATTCACTTCCGGCATACGGCTTTGCACCGCTTTAATATTAGCCCCCAGCTGAGCTTTGCGGAGATGCAGCTGTGTGGAGTCGATGCCGCCGACAACAGCATTTTCTGCAAGCACCTGCCCTTCTTCCACATCAAACCGCAACAGGCGGCCGGTAGCTTCGGCAGAAACGATTACTTCAGTGGATTCAAAATTACCGTATGCATCGGCAGCATCGTTGCCTGACTTACAGGCAGCGAAGAGCATCAGCGAAGCAGCGGTGGTGAGAATTGTTTTCATGTTCAATAACCTTTTATTACCTGATATTGAATGGTAGCGAATACGTATTGGATTTCCCGGGTTTTACCGGCTATAATGGCGGATGTTTCGGCGTAGAGATCACTGAGGTAATCGTGCACCGTCATCACCCCGTTATCCAGTTGTGCGGCAGACACATTTTTCACACGCCCCCTCAATGCTACGATCTCCTGGTCTTTCACGATAGCGGCCGATAGTGTATTGATTTCCGATTTCTGCTGAAGAAGCCGGGCCCTGGTCTGGAGGTCGAACGCTTCCAGCTGCGCCTCCACGCCCCGTTCCTGCTCCTGCAGTACTGCACGCTCTGTACGCTGGGTATGCCAGTTCCAAACAGACCATTGCAGACGGAGGCCGCCCATATAGTAGAAGTCGAATTTATCGGAAAGCAGGTTGAGGCCCGGGCGCCCGTAGCCTCCCTGAACAAAGGCACTTACTTTAGGGCGGGTTTGTGAACCTGTCAGGTCTCCCTGCCGGCGAAGCACCTCCTGCTGGTATCTGAAAAGCGCCTGCTCAGGGCGTTGTAAAGGCTGGTCACCCGTTTCTGCAGGGGCCGGTAAAATGAGGGCATTCATTTCTGCTTCCGGTTTACCCGTCAGAAGTGCGAGAGTAGCCAGTGCAGCCTGTTTACCATTCAGGGCTTCTTCCAGTTGCTGCTCCGTCTTCAGTTGTTCTGCATGTAACATATCTGCCTGTGAAGCCAGTACAGTGCCGTTGTCTACTCCAGCCTGCAGTTTCTCTCTGCGCTGTTTCACTTCGGCGATCATTTCGCGGCGGGCGGTAATGTGCGCATCCCAGATGAGGGCATTGAAATATACCTGCGCTACCTGCTGGCGCAGCTGATGGAGGTCTACTTCCACCTTTTGACGGTCTGCCTGCTGCCGGGCCAGCTGCAGTTCCCGCTGACCGGCAATGGCGCCGCCGTCGTATATGAGCTGGCGTACGTCCAGTGACAGGTTGTACTGGTCTTTGGGCATGGTGGGGATGTTGACATTGGGCAGTTTGATGGGAATGGCCACTACATCAGACTGGTAGGTGGCTTTACCGTTAATTTCTGCCTGCGGGAGGTAGCCGGTGCGGATGTTGCGGAGCTGGAGCGCAGTGGCGCGGTCGGTGGCAGCCTGCTGTTTGAGCAGCGGGTAGTACCTGCGGGCAGCGGCCCAGGCGGAGTCGAGCGGAAAGCGCTCCTGGGCCTGGACGCCCATGGAAAGCAGCAGCAGCGCGGAAATGAGGAATTTAAACATCACTAACTCATTTATTTAACTAATTGGTTAATTGCTATCCAAAAAAATATCAGGGCCGAAGGGCGCTGAGTACGAAGCTGCTCACAAAGGCTTTTCTTTCCTCGATGAACTGTGCGAAAGCCGGGTCTCCGATCTTGAATACCGCCTTCAACAGGGGCTTGGCTATGAAGGGGAACACGCACATCGCCACAATGCTGATCATCAGCTGCACGGGGTCTACCCTGCGAATGGTTCCTTTATCCATTTCTGCATTCAACATCATCATAAACTCCTGTATGTTCGGAAAACTCGGCGTGTTCACAAAGCGGTCTATGATCCGGTCCGGGTCCTGGTTGATCTCGTTCATGATGAAGAGCGGCAGGTAGGGGTTTTCGGCGATGGAGCTGATATAGCTGCCGATAACACCCTGTATCTTGTCTTCCAGCAGCAGGTCGGCAGTAAATACGGCACTTACCCGGCTGAGAAGCTTTTCTACCGCTTCGTTAAATACCATGTCAAACAGCTTGTCTTTGCTACGGTAATAGTAATGCAGCATCGCCTTGTTGATCCCCGCCTCGTCGGCGATATCCTGCATACGGGCGCCGGAAAAACCCTTGTGCATGAATATCTTACGCGCTGCGTCTATGATCTGTTGTTCTGTGCTGTTGGTCGTCTGCATGTTACTAACTGAAGCGTTTAACCATTTGGTTAATACCTCAAAGGTAGGAATTATTTCAAACCCGCCAAATTAAAAAGGGAAAGAGTACCATAACAGTACGGTTAGCGTACGACACCAGTACGTCAACAGTACGATTAGCGTATATTACCAGTACGATTAGCAGTACTATAAGCGGTACGGTTACAATACGACTAGCGGTACGATAAACCATAAAAACAATTGAAAATTAACTACTTAGAAACCTAATATCAACGAAATAGGCCTAATTCGGCTTTATTTGCACTGATATTCAATGTATTATGGAAGCAAACGGCAGACGAAGGGCAGACGAAGGGCAGACGAAGGGCAGACGAAGGGCAGACGAAGGGCAGACGCGACGCATTCAAGACGCATCTAAACAGGGGTTAAAGAAGGATTAAGGAAGGGTTCATGTATACCTGGTGTATATCTAGTGTATATCAAATGGTACTCCAGGCAATACAGTAAAGGATTTGGAGGGAAAAAGCAGGGAAAGAGGAGAAATTCCTTATCCCTTCGGAGATATAGCTTTCATCTAATGGAACCTATCCGTTACATAATCAATAACTTATGTAAAAAACACCACAAAACGCTACAAAATAAGCGTATACGGCGTTTTTCTTTTTTCCTCCCACCGCTTACCGCTACTTTTGAAGGAGTTCTTTGACAAGCAGTAATGAAAAAGCCGGGGCAGGAATGCCCCGGCGGCTGTTACCTACAACTGTTTACTAATCGCTAAGTTAGGTTTGGGGTGTCACAGCTGGATGGAAGGCGCCTGCAGCCTCGCGGCCAGACGCTGTTCAAAAGTTTCGTCGGGGTTATGGTCTACACGGATGTTTTGCAGTAATTGCACCAGCTCCTCATCATGGTCGGCACGTTTGCCGGTTTTAAGGTCTACATGCGCAAAGCGGGTCATCAGGAACGATTTTACTTTCTGCTGCTGCTCGTCTGTCATCCACATTTCTACGGAAATGTGCTGATGCGAGAAGTCGGTTACCCGGGTGAAGATGTACACCTTCTCTGCGACCAGCGCAGGCTTGAGGTATGCAATCCGGTGCTCGGTCACCACCCATCCCCTGCCCTTCATGGCAAAATCCTTCAGGCGCAGGTCGTAATGTTCCGCCAGGTGATCTTCACGGGCATTCATGAAATAATTCAGATAGGCCGCGTTGTTGAGGTGTCCGAAAGGGTCGCAGTCGTTGAACCGGATGGTATACAGGCTGCCGGGCTCTTTAATCATAATGCGATGGTTTTAATACCGCTAATTTCAGGAAAAAAGCCGGGACGGTGCGAAACCGCCCCGGCGATATGTCAATTTGAAGTACGCATCAGGGGTTTCAACAGATAATGAAAGTTTGTAGTCTTACTCAATTATCCCACCAACTTGTGGACTGTGAGCCCACCGTCGATGTTATATTCCGCACCGGTGATAAAAGAAGCGTCGCTGGAAGCAAGGAAAGCAACCAGTTTGGCAACTTCTGCGGATTCACCGGCACGATTGAGCGGTATCCGCTCCGCGAATTTTTGACGGATGGCGTCAATGCTGCCATCGTCCATCCCGGCTTTCGACAGGATGGGTGTAATAATCGGCCCGGGGTTCACTGTGTTCACACGGATGCCTTTCGCGGCCAGTTCTGCGCTTAAAGTGCGGCCCAACGCATTTAAAGCGGCTTTACTGGCTGAATACACGCTCGATCCCGGCATACCGGTAAAAGCGTTCACGGAAGACAACAGGATGATGGAACCACCGTCGTTCAGGATGGGTAAAAATTTCTGAATGGTAAAGAATGCGCCCTTGAAGTTGATGTTCATGATCTCGTCGAACTTTTCTTCGGTAACATCACTTACTGGTGCAAAGCTTCCAACGCCGGCATTGACAAACAGCACGTCAATTTTGCCATAACGTTCTTTCACTTGCGCAACCAGCTTGTTGGTATCTGCGAGGCTTGCCTGATCCGCGGTCACGCCCAGTGTACCGCTTCCCAGTTTTTCCGCCGCTGAGGTTACCGCATATGCGTTTCTCCCTGTGATCACAACTTTGGCGCCTTTGGCTACGAACTCTTCGGCCGTAGCGAGCCCTATACCGCTATTACCTCCGGTAACAACGGCTACTTTATCCTGCAAGCTCATATGTAGTGTGTGTTATATCGATTTATTTAAAAGCATCGATATATTAGGTGAAAAAAAATCAGCTAAGCTGAAGGAAGAACATTGAAAGGTGTTTCATCATCTCCTTATTGATAGTAAGCGTAACATTCCGGCCCTCCTTCGTGCTGATAAGCACGCCGCTATCTACCAATATCTTGATGTGATGGGACACAGTTGGCTGAGAAAGGCAGATCATATCCTGGATTTCTCCACAGCAACAATTCTCCTGCCTGGCTAACTTCAACAGTATAGCCATCCGGTTTTTATCCGCCAGAGCATTTGCCGCCTTCTCGATCATCGCTGCGTCCATGATGCAAATATAGGAACATTTTTGAAATATCGAAATCTATCGATTTATTTTTTTCTTCCCCTATAGTAACGGGCTGAACAACCGTACCACCGCTTCCGAAAGCCGTACCCACCTCCCCCGCTCCCTCCAGGCAGCCAGCTCGAGCTGCTCGCTGAACAGGCAATCCTGCAGGAATGCTTCCGTCAGCTTCCAGTTCATTTCCCGGCTATATACGAACGCATTCACTTCGAAATTGAAATCGAAGCTCCTGATATCCATGTTGGCAGTGCCTACTACACTCAGCGTATCATCCACCACCATCGTTTTCGCATGTACGAAGCCTTTGTTGTATTTGAAGATCCGAACACCGCATGCCAGCAGGTCTTCATAAAAAGATTCCGCAGCCCTGTTCACCAGGCGGCTGTCGCTGATACCCGGCACCAGCAGGCGTACATCCACTCCGGAAAGTGCGGCCTGCTGCAGGGCATTGAATATAGCTTCGTTCGGGATGAAGTAAGGGGTGGTAATGTACACAGATCGCTGCGCCTGGTTGATGGCAGCGAGGTACGACAGCATGATGGAAGACCTTTCCGAATCCGGTCCGCTCGCCGCTATCTGTACAAGATCTTTACCGGTTACAGGGATATCGGGGAAGAATTCGTGGGTAATGGGAAGATCGGATTCGGCACAGAAGTTCCAGTCGCCCATAAACAGGAACTGCAATGTATGCACCCCCTGCCCCTTGATGCACAGATGAGAATCGCGCCAATAGGGCCAGTTCTTATGCTTTCTGCGGTATTTTGGATCGTTGATGTACCGGTCTGCCACATTAATACCTCCTACAAACCCTGTATGCCCGTCGATCACCACGATCTTCCGGTGGTTGCGGTAGTTGAGGCGGTTTGCCAGGAGGCGCACGCGGTAAAAGGGAAATACTTCCACCCCTGCTTTACGCATTTCACGGAGGAAGCGGCGGTTGATATCATGGCTGCCGAAATCGTCGTAAATGAAGCGCACTTCCACGCCTTCAGCGGCTTTGGCTTTGAGCACGTTCATGATCTCACGGCCGATGCCGGTATCTTCAAAAATGTAATACTCGAGGTGAATGTGGTGTTTGGCGGAACGAAGCGCGTCGAGCATCATGGGGAATTTCTCTTCCCCGTTCAGCAGCAATACTGTTTCATTATCCGGCGTGAGGGGTGATAAAGAATCACGGAAGAGAAGGCGCGCAATGCCGGTTTTATTGGAAACGAGGTCCGGATGTTCGAGGAGGGTTTGCCGGTTCTCACGGCGGAGATAGTCCTGGAGCCGTTCGCTGAGGCGCACGTTGCTCATCCATTTGCGGCTGTATATACGATTGATACGGCGGTTAACACCAATCAGGAGGTATACTAACACACCGATACCCGGAAGGAAGAACAGCAGGAGAAGGTAAGCGAGCGTTTTACCGGTAGAACGGGTTTCGAGCAATGCCTTCATGGCCACCAGGAAGGTGATGCCGTAGAGGATTACGATGCCGATGGACTGCCAGTGCTCTTTGAGGAAATTCAACATGAACAACAGATCTGCCGCAATAATACAACAAATCCTGCAAGGGCATGAAAAAGCCGTACCCTACTGCGTGCATTCTTCTTGGTTATATGCAGTAAGATACGGCCAGGCTCGTGACAAAAGTGCTTAACGTTGTCCGCCACCACCGCCGCGGTTTCCACCACGTTGGCGCATAGCTTCCTGTTGTTCTTTGTACTTTTTGAACTGATCGTCGGTGAGGATTGCTTTCACTTTCTCATCGCGTTCGTTGCTCATTTTCTGGAAAGTTTCCCGGTCGGGGCGGTTACCGGATGCCTGTGCATCTTCCCGCATTTTCTGTTGCTCTTTGAAGCTGCGGGTGAAAAGAGTGTCGAGTTTAACAACCTGTTCTTTGCTGAGTTGGAGTTCAGTGGTCAGGCGCTCGAGCGTCATTTTCACGCGTTCTTCAACGGTGCGGCGCTGCTGGCCGCCACCTTGCTGGGCGTAAGCTCCCAGGCCCATCGTGATGATCAGGGCCAATGTTAACAGAATTCTGTTCTTCATGTGGTGCGTATTTGAGGGTTTCGTGTTTAGTGGCCGGGGGCAGGTGTTTTCCGGGTGCTGTCTTCCCGGGGAGTACCTTTACGCCATGGACCGTTCATTTTTTTGAGCACCATTTGCACCACGGAGTCGAATCGAGGTTGCTGCTCGGCCGTGCAGAGCGCACGAACCTGCTGAAAGTGCCGGAACGTTTGGATATCTATTTGTTTCTGCCGGAAAGCGATACTGTCTGCCGCGGAGTTAACCACGGAATCCGGTACAGAAGATTCTTTGAGCAGTTTATAGAAATTATCTTTCGCAGTGCGCATTTCGCCGAATGATGGTTTCATTCTTTCCCAGTGTTGCTCTTTTAGCTGGCGGTAGGATTCGAGTTGTTCTTTACTGAAACCCACTTCTTTTTCCAGCAGCTGCATCACTTCTCCGCGCGGAGGCCGCCCTTTGAAAGGCTCTTCCGGCTTTTTCCAGACGATAAAAAACACCAGGAACAAGTTGGTCAACAGGAGCAAAATCACCAGAACGCTTAATACTTTATGCTTCGCAAAGGCTTCCCTCATTGCGGATCATTTTTTTCGATATCATAAAAAGTGTTGATTCCCAGGGCATATTCATCAGCAAATGCCTGCTGTAGCGAAGCCTGTTCTGTACGTTCAGAAGGTTTCCACTGCATAATGGCCAGTGTGCCGTTCAGCCCCAGTATCAGCGCGATGGCGGTAAACGCTATGGCGGGACGGGTAATCACCGCGATTAAACGGTCCCAGCCATCAACCGGTTCCTTCCGCAGCATTCTTGCCCTGAGACGGGTAAAGAAGAACCCGTCCGGCTCCGCCCGCTGAACCCCGTCGAGGCTCGCAAGCGTCCGTTCGATTTCCCTGTTTATGTCTTTTCCCTGTGTCATATCGCTGTATTTAAGTTAGACGATGTTTCTTTCAAAACCTTTCGTTTATTCTCCTTCCCTGTAATATTTTTCCAATTGCTGCCTCAGATTCTGCTTCGCCCGGTGCAAAAGCCCCTCTACGGCCGACACACTTGCATCCATGATACCACCGATCTCCTTGCTGCTCAGGCCCTCCAGTTTATGCAGTACAAATGCCGCTTTCTGACTGTCCGGCAACCGGCCGATGGCTTTAAAAAGCAGCTGCGAGCGCTCCTTATTGGCCAGTTCCACCCCGGGATGATGAAAATCCGGCGGGTCTACCAGCAATTCCTGCTGATCCCCGAAGATACTCATCACTTTACCCCACCGCTTCTTCCTTGTCTTCTTACGCAAAAAATCGAGGCACTTGGTAACAGTAATCCTGTACAGCCAGGTAGAAATTTTCGCTTCTCCCTTAAAAGTACCGATCGACTCAAACACCTGCATGAACACCTCCTGCGACACGTCTTCCGCATCGGCAGAATTTTGCAGTATGCCCAGCGCGGTGTTATACACCATGCCCTGCCACTGCGCCACCAGCTCTCTGAAGGCCGCTTCGCTACCCTGCTTCAAATTTGCGATGTTGTCCGTCAATTCGCGGTTTTATAGTTTGGTTAAATCGGTACTGCTGAATTGTTAGAAAGGTTAAAAGGAAGCTGGTCTGCCCATCATACCACCACCGGGAGGAGGTCCATAGCCACCCGGTTCACGTTCGAACCTGCGGCGTTCCCCGCCTTCTGACTGCTTAGCCTTACCAAAATTCCGCAGCCGGTAAGTAAATGTAAGCATAAAATACTGGGTGAGTGCCTGGTTCTGGGAATCCACAATGTCTAACCCGTTCACACTCCGGTTGATGCTTCGGTTCTGTTTCAGCAGGTCAAATACAGACGCACGCAGCTCTCCCCGCTGGTTCTTAAGAAACTTCTTACCCACACTCGCATTCCAGAGCCAGAAGCGCTGGTCGAACCCGTCGCCCAAACCCTTGGTAAACGTATGGTTGATCTCGTTCTGCAATACCCAGCCCGATTTGCTCAGCAGGTTCACCGAAGCCCGGGCATTATGCGTGGAATAGTTGCCATTATTCGCCGGCTCAATAGTATTGTTGATGACGTTGAACACCGCATCGTACGACACCGTGAAATCGATATACTCACTGATGTTACTGCTCACTACCGCCCCAAGGTTGTAGTTGTAGTTATGGGTAAATCCGTTGATCTGGTTGCTGATGCCGGGGATCTTTTCATATCCGGCACCCGCATTCAGGTTGAAGTTGGATTTGATGAACTTCAGCGGTACACCGTAAGTGAAGAAAGACCTTGCACTGAAATACCCGTCCATATTCGTGGCTTTCGACAGGCGGCCACCACGCTTCAGGGTATCCGTAGGTGTCAGCAGCGAGTCTTTCGCAGTAGCGGAATAGATCGCATTGGCGATGTAATCCTGGCGGGTTTGTACAAACAGGTTGGCAAAGAAGTTCTGCCCGTTCTGTGTATTGGTATAAGTATACCGGCCGGATACCATGTGCCCGTACATCTGTTTCAGATCGGGATTACCGATAGACACACTGGTTAAACCGGAATAGATATACACATCCTGCAGCTGGTCAATAGAAGGCTGGTTGGTGGAAGAACGGTAGAACAGGCGGATACGGCCGTATTCACCCGCTTTTGCCTGCAGCATGAGGTTAGGCAGCACATTCGCGAAATGCTGTTTCACGGAAGCCGTGGTAGGATAAGTACGGTGACTTTCCATTTCGGCATACTGATAATTGGCGCCTACACTCAGCATACGGTCGCGGTTACCGATACGGTAGCTCAGGCCGGCAGACTGTGTATTGTAATCGTTATTGAACATATTCGACTGCGAAGCGTCGAGGATGGTATAGTCTTTTCCTGTAAAGTCGTACTGGTACGCCCTGCGGTCGGCTTCGTTATGCGACCAGGAGGGGTTATACGTAAGCTGAAGCTGCCCCATCTTACCTACCGGCTCGGTGTAAGACACATTCACGTTCAGGGATTTCCCGCTCGACAATGGGCGTACCCTTTGGCGCAGGGAGTCGTTATTGGACGGCTCCTTCGGATAATCGAGGTCGCTGTTGGTGAAGTTTTCACCTTTACGGTCGTTGGTAGCACCGCCGATGCCGAAGGAGATCGTTCTCCCCTTTTTGGCGAATGCATGGCGGTAGGTAAGGTTACCATTGAAATTGTAACCGGAGTTGTAGTTATCGGTATTCCGGAGGTTGGTGCTCAGCAATTCATCCGCGAAGAAAGTGTTACCGAAAGTATTGGAGAACGAGTTGTTCTTCTGGAAGCTGATACCGGGTGTAAAGATGATGGAATTATTAGAGTCGATGTTATACTCCAGCCGCATATTAACGCGGTGGTTATAGTTTTTGCTCCCGGTATAAGCCGTATCGTTTTCGAGCTGAATCCCTTCGCTGAACTGTGTTTGCGTACGGGTCACCTCCATGTTGCTGCTGTTACTGTTATTGAAGAAGTAACTGGCATTGAAGTTCACTTTCTTACCCCAGGTATCGTTGTAGTTGATGCCGATGGAATTGGTTTTGTTCAGGCCATTTTGCCCGCCTACGAGGAAGTTGCTGTTTCCGCCGCCGCCGAAGCCACCGCCTCCGCCGCCACGGCCGCCACCACCACCACGGCCACCTCTTCCTCCTCCACCGACACGGCCGCCACCGCCACCGGCGTTTTGCACACCAAGCAGGTCTTGCGAGGAGAAGTTCTGCTGGTTAACGTTATTGGTCATCCCGATGATGGAGATACGTTTATTCTCTTTGAAAAGGTTTACGTTACCACCGGCAGAATACCGCCCTTCGGTACCATATCCTGCAAACAGTTTACCAAACTGGCCCTGGCGCATTTCTGCACGGGTCACAATGTTGATGGCTTTGGTGGTATTACCGTCGTCGAAGCCGGTAAAGCGCGACTGGTCGCTCATCCGGTCAAACACTTCAATTTTTGAGATCACTTCTGCCGGCAGGTTGCGCAGTGCCAGCGTAGCATCTTCCCCGAAGAACTCTTTACCGTCTACCGTCACTTTCCTTACTTCTTCACCGCCTGCTTTCACGGTACCGTTCTCCACGGTAATACCGGGCATTTTACGGATAAGGTCTTCCCCGCTGGCGTCCGGGTTTACTTTATAAGCGTCTGCATTAAACTGCAGGGTATCGCCCTTCTGTTGTGAAGGCGGCACCTGGCCCCTGATAACTACTTCTTTCAGTTCTTTTGACGATTTGGGAAGCAGGATGGTGCCCAGGTCCTGCGTTTCGGCCTGGAGCATGATGGCGCGCTGCAATTCCCCGTAGCCCACATAGGAAATGGTGAGCAGGTATGGCTGCTGCGACAGCCCGGTTATCTCAAAAGCCCCGTTAGGGCCGGTGATGGCCTGTTTACGAAAATCCGCGTTCTCCGGGCTGGTTACCCGTACTGTAGCGTTCTTTAATGCGGTACTATCTCCCTTATCTTTCAGCACACCTTTCAGTACCAGGGTCTGCGCTTTTGTTAACTGTGCGCAGGTCAGCATAATAATTGTAAAGATCAGTGCAAGCCGCATATATCGGTGATTATTCTGTAGAGTTGGACGCTAAACTTTAACAAAACCTCTGCCGCTCATCACAAAAAAGCGCGGGGCGCCCATTGGGCACCCCGCGCAGTATATTACATACAACATAGTCTATTTCGCATCCCTTACGTACTGATTCAGCCATTGCGTTTGCTCCCAGAGCATATGCAGGATGTTTTCGCGGGCGGCATAACCATGGCTTTCGTAGGGCAGCTGCACAAAACGTACTGTTCCTCCATGGCCTTTCACGGCATTATACAACCGCTCGCTCTGGATAGGGAATGTACCCGGATTATTGTCCATTTCACCATGAATGAGCAGCAGCGGTGTTTTTATCTTGTCCGCAAAGCTGAAAGGGCTCATGTTGAAATACACATCCGGCGCCTGCCAGTAGGTACGCTCTTCCGCCTGGAAGCCGAAGGGCGTAAGGGTACGGTTATACGCACCGCTCCGTGCAATACCGGCTTTGAACAGTTTCGTATGCGCGAGCAGGTTAGCCGTCATGAAAGCCCCATAGCTATGGCCTCCTACCGCTACGCGGTTGCTGTCTCCCACTCCCATCCGGGCCAGCTCCTGTATAGCCGCATGGGCATTCAGGTATAGCTGCGGGATAAAATTATCGTTCGGCTCTTTGCTGCCTTCGCCTACGATAGGCATCTCTGCGTTATCGAGAATAGCATAGCCTTGTGTTACCCAGAAAAGCGGGCCGCCATACCCTACGCGGGTAAAAGTATACTTCGAACCACGTACCTGTGCCGCGTCTGCCGCGGATTTATACTCACGGGGATAAGCCCATATAAACACGGGCAGCCTCCCGTCCTTCTGCGCATCGTACCCTTTAGGCAGGTAAAGATCGCCGGTCAGCTGAATGCCATCCCCTCTTTTATACGTGATCTTTTGTTTGGATACCCCTTCCATCGCTTTATAGGGGTTCTCAAAATCCGTGATGCGTGTACCAATCAGTGAACGCTTCCGCAGGTCGCGGATGTAGTAATTGGGTACTTCGGTATTGCTTTCACGGGACGTGAGCACCAGTAGTTTTTCAGGATCGATCACCTCCACCACATTCTCATAGAACGGGGCCTGGCAGCGCCAGAGGACCGACTTCTTCCCCGTTCTGATATCCAGCGTTTGCACCAGCGGCATATCCCCTTCGGGTGAAGAGCCCGAGGATGCAAACAACAGCTCATTCTTCCGCCCGGTAAAGATCACGGGCTCATTATACTGGTTACGGGTGGTAAAAGGCCTTCCCAGTGCGCTGTATGCATCATTACTGCTGCGTTCGTACAGGGAATCAAGTTTACCGGCCTGCTGGTTAAAGATGCTGATGCGTTCTTTCCGGTCGGCGAACATGGCTTCGTATACCAGCGCCAGCTCATTATTCCCCCAGGTAACACCCTGAAAGCGGCGGCGGGTACGGAACAGCTCTTTCGGCTCTGCATTACCTGCTATATCCTGCGCAAATATGGCATCGCGGAATTCGGCTTTCTGCTTTCCCAGTCCGCCATCGAGAGCTTTTACGAAAGTGATGGTATGGGGTTCATCGGCTTTCCAGTCAAAGTCGCGGGGAGTAGTTACTTCATCGTCAAACCCGATGGGGGCGCCTTCGGATGATGGGTTCTTCACCAGCGTTTTCACCAGTTTACCCGGCTTGCCATACACTTCCCATACATGCGGAAAGCCATAAGCGGTAACGAGGTAGCTGAAGGGTTTAACGATCCGGCGTGCCAGCAGGTATTCTTTATCGGGCGATAAACTGAGGGAAGCGAAGATGCCGGGCTCCCCTACCAGCTGTTCCCCTTTCCCGGTCGAAATCACGATCTGGGAGGTGGCCATGTATTCAAAAAGGGCTTCGTCGTAGGGAGATTTGATAAGGTCCTGGTAAGTGCGGGAAGCAGCGTTGCGGCCTTTGCTTTCCTGCACTACCGGTCCGGATGGTGCAGCGGGCATTACAGGCAGCGGACCTCTGCCCTGCGGCACGGCACGGTACACCAGCGCTTCATTCCCCATCCAGGTGAACGGTGTGCCAAGAGTGGCATTCAGGGGCTGTTTATTCACCTTCACGGCTTCCTTGCCATCCACACTCAGTACATACAGGTCGATGTGATCCCCTTCCGTTTGCAGGAAAGCGATCTGGCGGCTATCGGGGCTCCAGGATACTCCGGAGATCCTGGCAGGCTGCGGGATGCCTTTGATGTCGTACACCGTATTCGTTTTAAGGTGCTTCAGCCGCAGGCTGGCACTGCTAGCACCACGGCTCTGCCCGAAGTTGCGGGGATTCAGTCTCAGGCCTGCAATGCGCAGTTCCGGCTCGGCCAGCTCTTCCACCGAAGGGAAAGGGTTGCGCTCTGCCAGGAGCAACCATTCTCCTGATCTGGAAATAGACACGGAAGGTGTGGGTTTAGCCAGCAGCAGCTCCTCGATGATAGCAGGCGGGCGTTGGTAGGTAAGGTTGTCCTGCGCGAAAGCAGTGCTTGCGGCCAGCAGGGCTACTACCAGGATGGATTTTCTCATAGCGGTTCAGATATATGGGACTCAATATAGGTAATGCATTGGGATCGTCATAATCTTATCATGCCGGAATAACTGGTTTCATTCCTGCTTTCACAAAGCGGCGGTGCTCCAGCCCGAAGCCTACCAGCGCATTCACCAGCGGCCAAATGTGGCGGGCATGGGGCGTCAGGGAATAGGTGACGGTAACGGGCCGGGTATCATTGACCTGCCGGGTTACCAGCAGGTGCTCCTCCAGTACTTTCAGCTCGCTGGCCAACACCTTCGGGCGTATTCCTTCGAGGTGCGCTTCGAGGTCAGAGAAACGGCGGCTTTCCTCCAGCATGGCACAAAGGATGAATATGCGCCATTTGCCGCCTACAGCTTCCAAAGCGTCGTGCAGTGCCAGCCTCCTTTCGCGGCAGTCAGACTCCTGCACCAAAGTGATTTTTGACATAAGCTAAAGATACACATTACCGTGAAGGAACGGACTTCCCTGCGGGTAACCCACAGCCAATCTGCCCCTTTCCCGCCCCACCTTTGTAAAAACTACAAACCATGCATATGATGAAAGCCATCGTTCAGTCGGGCTACGGCGGCCCTGAAGTTCTCTCCCTGAGAGAAATGCCAATCCCGGAGCCACAGGCCGGGGAGCTGCTTGTAAAAGTATCCGCAATAGCCCTCAACTACGCCAACAAGCTGCTGCGCGAAGGTGTTTTCCCCGCCCCTTCCCCGCTTCCTGCCATTATGCTGGCCGAAGTGGAAGGCATCGTGGTATCAGCTGGTTCAGGTGTGGAAGGCTTCCAACCCGGACAGCGCGTTACCGGCGTTTCCATGCAGGGCTTCGCGGAATATGCAATATTGCATACTTCTCAGGCCTTTCTGCTGCCGGATGGCTTCCCTGCCGGACAGGGAATGCTCTCCGGCGGTATTACCGCGCACCATTTGCTGGCGCAGGCACCGGGCGGCATATCGTCAGTCCTGATAACCGGAGCGGCGGGCGTAATCGGCTCCTTTGCCATTCAGCTGGCGCGCTTACAGGACATCCGGGTGATCGGAGCGGTTACCGGCAGCAGCGATAAATCGGCGTATGTGAAGAAGCTGGGAGCCACGGTAGCGGTGTCCCGCAATGAGGAAGACTGGCTGCTGCAGCTGGGAGCCGCTGCTCCGGAGGGATATGCATTGTTGCTCGATGCGGGCGGAGGCCCTGCTGCATCGCAGCTCCTGCCACTATTAGCGCACGGAGGTACTGCGGTACTGTATGGTAATATGTCGGGGAAACCGGTGGAGGCAGACGGTAACCTCATGGCATTCCGTTCCCTTAGAATCGTTGGAGCCAGTGTGTTTGCAGCCAATCCGGCAGATAAACTCCGCTGGCATGATGAAATGGTTCAGGCTGTACAGACTGGATCATTGGAAGTACCGGTGAATGCTTTCGCACTTGAAGATTTCGGGGATGCCTTTGCCGCACTGGAAAGCCGGCAGATACAGGGGAAGATAATATTGCAAACTGCGTAACTATACCAGGTCTTCTTCCCGGATGAGGTTATGTTTCAGCGCATACATCACCACGCCGGCGGTATTGCGTACGTTCATTTTTTCAAGTATCCGCGTGCGGTAGCCTTCTACCGTGCGCTTGCTGAGGAAAATGCGGTCGCCTATTTGCTGGGCGGTGAGCTGGAGGCAGATCAGTTTGATGATCTCCTGCTCGCGGTCAGTAAAGGTGACCGCTTCTCTTTGCCGGTAAGGGTTGAACTTACTCCGGGCTATCATACCCGCCAGCTTGGCGGAGGTGCTTTTGCAGTAATACGTCCTGTCTTCATACACATTCTCGATGGCTTCCAGTATCTCCTGTTTATCGGCGTTCTTCAGCAAATATCCTTTGGCGCCTGCTTCCAGCATTTCCACGATCAGCCCTTCTTCATCGAACATAGACAGGGCTATGACCCTGATACCCGGGATCTCCTGTACCAGCTGGCGTGTGGCCGCAATACCATCCATCCGGGGCATTTTAATATCGGTCATTACCACATCCGGCTTTTCACGATGTACCAGTTCTACCAGCTCGCGCCCGTCGGAGGCACGGCCAGCAAGGGTGATATGGTCCTGCCGGGAAAGCATCAACGCCAGCCCGTCGAGGTAAATTTCATGATCGTCGGCCACGGCCAAACGGATATCGTGTTTCATGTGCAGCGAAATTGAGCGCCGGTGATACGGCGCTTCTCAAATATACCAAATAATTCATCTGCGGGGGACGCGGATGTAATAGCGGGTGCCTTCGCCTACGGCCGACCGGATCGTGATCGTTCCGCCAAGAATATCGGTACGTGCTTCGAGAGATTTGAGGCCCAGTCCGCGGGAATGCTCCCGCGCCTTTTCCACGCTGAAGCCCTGGCCATTGTCCTGCACCAGCAGCAGCAATTCGTCGTTATCCTTCCTCAGCCCGATATCGAGGCGGGAAGCATTGGCATGTTTCAGGGTATTGTGAATGATTTCCTGCATGATGCGGAAAAGGTGAATATCCTGTTCAGGATGGGGTTCTATGGGGTTCATGGTATATACTCTCACCTCCAGCTCTTCTTCCCTGCCCAGGTGGCGGATAAACTCTTTAATGGCCTCTACCAGTCCTTTCCGCTCGAGTGCAGTAGGCAGCAGATCGTATGATATCTGTCGCATACTGGTAATGATCTCATCTATATGCCGGCTGGATTTCTGTATTACCTGCTGATCTCTCGGGTCGTTCACTTCCACGCTGCTGATACTGAGTTTTACGGAGCTGAGGAGTGGGCCCAGACTGTCATGCAGATCCGAGGCGATCCTTTTCCGTTCATTTTCCAGCAGCCTCACTTCCGCCGTGATCCTTTCCCGCTGCATGCGTACATACCGGCGGTGGTAGCGGATGATGGAGGTAATGAAAAAAGCGATGATCACCGCGAGCAGCGACGAGAGAAATACGGTGATATAGAATATCCTGTCTTCCATAAATACGCGGGTCAGGCTTTGAACCTCCGGGAAAAGTAATAGTCGTCCCGCACGGGGATGAGGAATACGGCTATTGCGTAAACAATATTAACGAATGCGTTGGTAAAAGAGTAAATATTGAAGATGCGGGTAGAAACAACTGCATTATCCGGGTCTATGAGCAGGGTACCTTCTGTAATCAGGCTGTAAATACTCATGATCATGAGCGCCAGGCAGATGAGGAAGCGTGCATTGCGGAACAGGTGGCCGCTATAGGAGGCGATGAGGGCATTGATCTCATTGATACAGAGGAATGCGATGATGAGAGAATTGACGAAAACGCTTGCGGAGCAGAAGTCTGTTTCCAGCCTTTGGAAAGCAATGTTCTCGACGGTCCAGGTAATGAAACAAAGGGATGACAGCACGATCAGCAGTCCTTTCCGCCGCCGCAGGAAGCCCCATGCATAAAACTGCCACAGGATCACTGCAGGTTCAAGCAGGGTGTAGATGTTGTTGATGATAGTATTTTCCTGTGTGAGGCGGAGGCTGATTTCGCTGGCCAGTTCGGTGGTAAATGCCAGTAAAAGCAGTACCATGAACGGGAAGTAGCTGGCACGGATCTTATGAACCCGTGCCAGCGCCACCACCAGCGGAATGGCTATTGTAAAGCTAAGAAGTGCCGATGCGAGATAAGTCATGTATACGGGATCTTTAAAACTCAGGGATAAAGGTCGCTTCCGACAGGGCAGGTATAGGGGCAGCGGTGTCCTTTCTCACCGGCTTCATCCTCCGAAGGAGGTAAAGCATATACGGAAGATATTCCGGGGATGGAAGCTACCTGCTCCCCTACGATACGGCCCCGCATATCATTCCCCTTTCCATCTACCGGCACCATTACAAAACACACTTCCTTCTTATCGTTCAGTCCAAGGTAGATTCGGATGCCCGCAGCGCCATCGCGGTTCAGCAGGGCTGCGAAGATATCACGGTTGAACATTTCCGCGGCGGGGAGGTTGAAATTACGGTCCAGATACCCTGTATCCTGTATCTGGCGCTGCAGCTCCACTCTGGCCTCGCGGTACGCTTTCGTGTAATCAATGGCCGTGGTGAAAGGGATCACATGCTCCTTTGCAGCCTCGCGGTTGTAGGGAATCTCGCCACGGCGGAAGAACCAGGCGTAGATCAGCAGTATGAGCAGGATCAAAACCAGGAACCAGGGCAAGAAGGATGTTCTTTTCATAACAATTGTTGGTTTAGTGTGATGGAATGCAAATTAATACAGCGGCAGGACGAACGCGACCGTACATCTTCCCGAAATAGTTGCGTATAAATACGGTAGGTAATGCCGGATTGAACATGGGGCGGGGTAAAAGTGTTTACAAGATAGCTTTTTTCCATAATATTACTCTATGGATAAGATAGATGCATACATCGCCAAATCGGCCCCATTTGCGCAGCCAATTCTCCAGCATCTCAGGGAGCTGGTACACGAAGCCTGTCCACATGCCGAAGAAGCCATTAAGTGGAGTTTCCCCCATTTTATGACCCATGGGGAAATACTCTGCAGCATGGCTTCCTTCAAACAACACTGCTCCTTCGGCTTCTGGAAAGCCTCTCTCATGGAAGATCCCAAAGGCATCCTTACACTGATGGATAAAGCTGCCATGGGGCACCTCGGTAAAATCTCATCGCTTGCCGGCCTGCCTCCCGATAAAATCATCATCTCCTATATCCGCGAAGCCGACCGCCTCAACCGCGATGGTATCAAACTGCCACCCAAACCCCTAACTCAAAAAACACACCTCGTAGTGCCGGAAGGCCTTGCCGCCGCACTTAAAAAGAATAAAACCGCAGCAAAGAACTTTGAGGGCTTCAATTACTCCCAGCAGAAAGACTATATCGAATGGATCAACGAAGCTAAAACCGAAGCCACCCGCGATAAGCGCATTGCACAGGCGGTAGAACAGTCAGCCGAAGGCAAAAGCCGCAACTGGAAATACGAAAGGAAATAACGTTACCGTATATATGCAAAAAGCCGGCGCAATCAATGCACCGGCTTTCTTATTGAATAACAATTCGTGATTACATCACTCCGCCCATTACAGGATCGCTAAAGCTCTCCTTCCCTGTTTCCACATGCCCGGCAAATTGCAGCACTGCTGCTCCGCCGTTAAGGGTAACACTGAGGTCGTACCAGCCATGAGAGTTCAGGGTGAGGTGATCCACCGTAACTGAACTGCCCGGTTTAATAGTCTTAACCTTTTCATCTGACTGATGATATGCATCCTTCACCTGCACGGTTACATTGCTTGCGCCCTGATTCCTGTATACCAGTTGCACCTGGTCTTTCTTATAGACCAGCTTGCAGGAGAACTTCTCCGGGAACTTACCCGCTTTACCCTTAAACCCGCGGTAAAAGCCATTAGGGCCATATACAGCGAGGTCATAGTCTCCCCCGGGGAACAGATCCGCCCCCCATACATCTTCTACCTTCGCACCGGCGTTTACTGCATAAGCGCGGTTGTACATATCTTTCCCATACACATTGAAGGCACCTCCGGCCGACTTCTTACCAAATAACTTATTGCCCGATTCGAGGGTAAGGTGCAGACCATCAGCTGTGGGTTCCACATGGGCATACAGCTCATAGGGAATGGCACAGGCGGGGCGGATGCCCTTTTCCTGCAGGGGCAGGTAGCGTTGCGGATCTTTGATCTCCCCTTTCAGCAGGGTGAAATTAGCAGGGGGCGCTTTGAATTTGGCGTTATGGATCGTTTCGATAAAAGCTTCGCGTTCGATAGATGCCGGTGAAGCGATCTTCTCCCCGTTATACGGACGGAACACCGAAGTAAGATCCCCGCAAACGGCGCGGCGCCAAGCGGTGATGTTCTCACAGGTCATTTGCTTTTTCAGCTTATGACCCAGCCACACTTCAAGGAACTGGAGGTTAGAGGTATGATCAAACACCTGGGAGTTTACATACCCGCCGCGCGACCAGGGCGATGCTATTACCATGGGCACACGGTAGCCCAGTCCGATAGAGCTTTCGCGGATATCGCTGTCCCACTTCCGCTGTGCGGTGCGGGATACCCATTCATGGGAAGTATCGATACCAGCGGATGTTTTACCGGTTTCCGGCCGTGAGGGATCGGGGGCGGTAAACGGCGGTACGTGATCGAAGTAGCCATCGTTTTCATCATAGGTGAGTACGAAAATGGTTTTCTTCCATACTTCCGGGTTGCTGGTGAGGATGTCCATCACTTCAGAGAGGTACCAGGCGCCATACCAGGGCGCCCCTGGATGGTCGGAGAAGTTTTCCGGCGCCACTACCCAGGATACTGCGGGCAGCTGACCATTCTTTACGTCCTGGCGGAGCTGGTGGAGCACATCGCCTTTGGGCAGCTGTACTTCCCGTTCGGTTTCCCCGTCTTTGTACTGCAGGGTATCCAGTTTATGATAATCGGGGTCGCCGATATTGGTGGTAAAGGCTTTCTTATGCAGTTGCTGCTCTCTTTCAGGCAGGGCGCTGAAAGGAGTGGCTGCTACCTTTTCGAGGGTGGTTTTAATCTGCTGCTGGCGGTTACGGGCGCTTTTAAGGCGCTTTTCGAGGTCGGTATGCTCTTTACTGCCTGCCGTCAGTTCCGCCAGTTTCTTATCCATTTCCGCAAGGCGGCCGGGCAGCTCTGCCTGCATCTTCCGGAGGTAAGCCAGGTGCGGTTCGTGATATTCCACATGGTATTGGGAGAACCACTCAATGGGGTTATCAGTGAAGTTGGCCAGCCAGGCATCGCCTTCACCTTCAAGGCCTACGCCTACGCTGATCTCGTTCTGGTATATTTTCCAGGAAACGCCGTTTTCTTCCAGCACTTCAGGGTATGTTTTCCAGTGGGCCTGCTCACCGTAATCCACATCGGAGTTCCAGACGTTGGCTTTGGAGGCGGCGTCCATTTTTTCACGGATGGTGCCGGTCCAGAAGTAGAGGCGGTTGGGCGTGGTGCCGGTGAGGGAGGAACAGAAATGCTGGTCGCACACGGTAAATGCGTCGGCCAGGGCGTAATAGAAGGGAATATCTTCCCGGTTGTAGTAACCCATGGTCATGGGTACTTTGCCGTATTCTTTGTGCCCGGAGCGTTTGATGGGTACCCAGCGGTCGTATTTGCCGTGGTTGCGCGCATCTACCTGATCGCTCCAGCCATGCGGGAGGGCGCTCATCCAGGTGGCTTTGGTGTCTTTTATATCCATCCGGAAGGGCGGGATGTGGTTACCGTCTTTATCCGGCTGGAAGAGTACGTTGGCGCCATTGGGGGTTTTAACGGCCCGGGGGTCGTTGAATCCGCGAACGCCTTTGAGGGTGCCGAAGCAGTGATCGAAGGAGCGGTTTTCCTGCATGAGGAACACGATATGTTCCGCATCGAGGTAAGAGCTGCCGGGGGCGGGATTGATTGCCATCGCCCGCTGGATGGTCTCCGGGAGTATGTTGGCAAGCCCGCCTGCTCCTGAGAGCAATGCGGCCTTCCGGAGAAATTCTCTTCTTGAGTCCATAAAATTGATCTAAGGGTTTATGCCTGTTGGCCAAATTAGGAATTATTCCGGTCCGGCAAAGTCAAATTAATATGAACGGCCCGGCAAGGGAAGGACGCAGATTATTCGAGATTCCCCTAAATCACCTGCATTTTTTCACCCATTCCCGTGTAAAGCCACTCATTAAAACAAGACAAAAATCACTACAGCATGTTTCCATTTCAAACCAACCCTTCCGGCCAGTCCCTCACCGGTTCTGCCCTCAGCCAGCCTGTATCTTACGTAGGCGGCTTCCGTTTCGGGAAAAACACTATCTCCTGGGGTGGTAAAACTGTACTAAGACAGAATATCTCCAGCGTCTATATCTACAATATAGAACGCACTTTCCGGATCAGCCAGGTTCAAATGGTGCTTCTCGGCCTCGGCATTCTCCTTTCTTACTTTCTTGGCCAGCTGGGCCTCATTATTGCCATTCCGTTCGGACTTTTAATAGTATTCGGCATTATGGAAAGAATGAAGAAACAACTTTATGGTGTAACCATGGAAATGAACTCCGGATCACATAAAAATATCTACAGCACTGATGAGTATGGCATTGAACAACTATACAATGCTATATCCGAGTCACTGGAATCTGATACAAGGGTATTCGAAGCACGCTTCGAGAATGGTGCTATAAAAATTGAAAACATGCATAATATCAATAATGAGATCCATAATAGCCCGGGTGCAAGGGTTAATAATTTCTCTACCGACAATAGCAGCAACGGCCCCATCACCAACAGGACCGAACAGCTCGGGAATGCCCTTGCACAGCGTGGAATCGCACAGGCAGACATTGAAGCCCTGAAAGCAATACTTGCCATGGAACAACCCAACCATGCGAACAGGGAATTAGGCCCGCGGGCAGACAGCTGGATTACCCAAATGGTAATGAAATACCACAATAGCAGTATGGCGAAAGATATCACTTCCGGCGTGCTGGTTAACATCCTCTCCCATTACTTCGGATGGAGCTGACGATCGTCGTTTTAACCGAATATCGTAACTTTGCCCCCAAATCAATCCAGATATGGGCATTGCAGATAAACTCTTTCAAATGAAAAATGAAAAATCAGCCGCTAACCTGAAGGCCGGCCAGGACTTTCTTGCAACCAACAAAGACAAGCCAGGCGTTACAGCACTTCCCAGCGGTTTACAATACGAGATTATTACCGAAGGCACCGGCCCCAAGCCCTCCGCCACCAGTAAAGTAACCTGCCACTACCATGGTACCCTTATCGATGGTACGGTGTTCGACAGCTCGGTACAACGCGGCCAGCCAGCCACCTTCCCCCTGAACATGGTGATCAAGGGATGGACGGAAGGCCTCCAATTGATGCCCCAGGGCAGCAAATGGCGCTTCTTCATCCCTGCCGACCTTGGATATGGCGACCGCCAGGTGAGCGCCCAGATCGGTGCTAACAGCACCCTTATCTTCGAAGTGGAGCTGCTGGGTATCAGCTAAGCGTCAAGAAATTAAGAAAGCCCGTCCCGGTATGTACCTGGACGGGCTTTTTCATGTATGCAAATTTATCAGAGGATTCGTTTCACGCGGAAGCGGATAGATACCTGTTTACTGTCGAACTCACAATTTTCTGAAGTGGCTCTTGCCTCATAGAGTGTTCCGTTAAACTCCCCTTCTATGTAATCCCCCACAATACCGATATACGGGATCTTTACCGTACCACCGGAATATTTTGGAATGCCTGCCCCGCCTTCTTCCACACAATACATACTACTGGCAAATACAGGGTTGTTACCTTTCTTATATGCCCATGTGATGCTTGCCTTACCATTATTGGCCTGCGGATTCTCGCAGGAAAAAGCTCCCGCCGTACTGCTGCCTACATTGATTGCAATACCCATTTCTCCGTTATTGAGATTGCCCGCGATTCCTGTAAGGCCGCCATTCACCTGTCCTGTAAGACCATCTGTAAAGGTATGATCCGCGCCGTCATATCGCAATGTGATGAAACCTTCCGGCATAAGTTTAATCTCTTTCCGCATAATGAGGGTTCCCATCGGGCGCATACCTCCAGGCGCGCCAGGGTCAGGGATACCTTTCAGGCCCTGCAACGTAACTTCTATGATGGCAGTCTGTATTTGTGGTATATTATCTGGTGCGGTATAATTAGCATTCCCTTCCATCAGCCATACATTGCCATTCGGAACAATTTTTCCTCCTCCCTGAACAATCCTCCAGTTCTTTATAGAAAGGACTTCGACCCCACTAATGTCCCGATAGAATTTTCCGGTTTGGCCATATACCTGTTCCAGTACCTCACCTTCTACGGGCGATAGCAATTCATTCGTTTCTTCTTTCACTCCGATTACGCCCACACTCAGCCTGGATACTTCCCCTTTACCGAGCGTTGCTTTGTCGCAAAACAACTGAAACTGATCGTAAAAACAGAAATCACAGAAGTGAGTAACCTCCGCAGTGAGTGTCTTCGCAGTCATATCGAGGGTGGCGCGGGCTGATTTCCATTTCCCGTCCGCAGTCTGATAAGCCATGCGTGCACTACTTTCTGCCCCGGTTGTCAGCTTGGCGGGATCGTACTTCATCTTCACCGATATAGGTTTGGCAAAAGTGACATTCTCAGGCAATACCCGGTATGAAGGCATCGAAGCATCATCGCCCGGGCGGAGCGTATTTGCTACAGGCTGAATACTGAAAGTGGTTGCCGCAGTAACGGCCCCTGCCGGAACAGTGATGGTAATTTTACCATCCGCAGAACTCAGCGTGCCTCCCGCAGCTCCGATGGAAGCAGTAATGGCCGCCCCGGTAGTGGCGCCACGGGCCGCCTGTATGGGAGAACGTTCCGGCGGAGTTTTGGAACCAGGCCCGTCATCTCCCGGGCCTTTTTTCTTAGAACAAGCCATGGTCATCAGGAGGAGACACATGGGGATTATGAAGCTTTTCATGCTGGGGGTTTTCAGCAAAGCTATCCCTTGAGGCGATGAAAGAACATGGCTTTACCGCGAAAAGCGTAAGCAGGTAGTCGAACTGTACTTTCCCAGCCGCGAAATGTAAATACTTACGTAAGTAGTTCTACCAGTTAGCCCTGCGCATGCTGTAATTGGAGATCACAATTCCCTGTCGTTCGGGAAATAAAGCTTCCACAACGATAAAGCCCTGCCGCTCAAAGAAAGGCCGGGCCGTTTTACTGACATGGGCCGTTACCGGGCCTTCCGTTTTCGCAAGGAGCGCCTCCATCAGCTTGCCGGCCACTCCCCTACGGTGATAATCCGGGTGCACATACATCAGCTCAATATGCGCAGGTGCCTTCAGCGCCCCGAACCCCGCTATGCATCCATCCACTACGGCCACGATTACATCAAGATCCCGCAGGTACCCTTCCCAGCGCGGCACATCATCGGCAGAAGAAGCCCAGGCGGCCAGTTGTTTAGGAGAATAATCCGCCGTTCCGGCAGTCAGAATAGCCGCCCGGAAGAGGCTGAGCATTGCAGGGAGATCTGCTGGCACTGCGGGCCGCAGGCTTATCTGTTCAGGAGCGTGCATGCGGCAAAAGTACACCAATCACCCTTTGTCCCCGGCGGTAAGAAAACGTATATTTGGCCATGTCCCCGCTCACCGAACAATTGCAACAAGACCTCCGCGCCGCAGGTACTCCCGCCGGACAGGATACCGCACGTAGATTCTTTAAAGAAGATATTAAGACATATGGCGTTAAATCCGCCGCCACAAAGGCCATTGCCAAACCTTTTTTGAAAGCCCTGAAGCAGGAACCCAAAGCGGAAGCCTTCGCAGTTTGTGAAACACTGTGGCAGTCGGGGTACATGGAAGAAACCCTCATCGCCTGCGATTTATCCTACTCCCGCCGGAAAGAATTCGTGCAGGCAGATTTCAAACTGTTTGAGAAATGGCTCTTTAATTATGTAACCAACTGGGCCGCCTGTGATACCTTCTGCAATCATACCATTGGCGAAATGCTGATGCGTTTCCCTGCATTACTTCCGGTAATGGATAAGTGGGCTATATCGAAGAACCGCTGGGTACGGAGAGCCGCGGCAGTATCGCTCATTGTTCCCGCCCGGAAAGGACTGATGCTGCAGGAATCCCTCCATATTGCCACCCTCCTGCTGCAGGATGAAGATGATATGGTGCGTAAAGGTTATGGATGGCTGTTAAAATGTGCCGCAGAGAAACACGAGGAGAAAGTGTTCCGGTTCGTTTTGCAGCACAGGAAAGAGATGCCGCGCACCGCTTTGCGTTATGCCATAGAAAAGATGCCCCAGGACCTGAAGCAGGAAGCCATGGCCAAAATATAGTTGCTTAATTCAGCGTAGTAATTATATTTGTGGCCGATGCCAGAGTCCCCGGTATGGATACCGGAATCAACCCCTAAGATGTCCCTATAATTGCTGCCATATGAAATTCGCACTCCTGATTACTTCTTTCCTTACTGTTATTTCTGCCACACAGGCGCAAACCGTAACGCTCAGACCGCACTGTCCGGATAAGGAAGGCCAGTGGAGGGCAACCTGCGCATCCTACGCACCTGTCTATACCGCCCTGTCCACCCAATACAATGCCGCCAAAGGATACCGGCAGTCCGATCCTGACTTCAGGATATTCTCCTATGGATTTGTTGCTTCTAAAATGAAGGCCAGCAAACCATTCTTCCAAAGGCTCTTCAACCGTTGCGGCAAGCATGTTACCGCCGACATGGCACTGCATGTATTGCAGCAAACAGGCACAGTTACGCAGCAACAGTTCCCGCACAATTGCGACTGCGCCAAACAGAAACAGGCACAAAGGAACCAGCCCCTTTTCCGCATCGCTTCCTATAAAGAGATTGGTGATATAAACACGCCTTCCGCCACGCACATCAGCGCCATCAAATCATCGTTGGATCAGAAAGTTCCGGTAGTTACCGCCATTCTTCAAACCGGGTTCTTCATCAGTAACCGGGAGAAGCTGGTACAATTCCCCGAAGGCTATACCATGGAAAATGCATCTGCCAATCATGTGGTATGTATAGTTGGGTACGACGATCACCTGGAAGGAGGCGCTTTCCTTGTAAAAAATAACTACACCAACTGGGGGAACGATCAGGGTTTTGCATGGGTTAAATATGCAGACATGCTCAAGCTGATCCGTCACAGTTTTAATATGACTTTATAACGCTTTCATCACAATCCATCAAACTCCTGTACTTCATGAAAAAGACACTCTTATTGGGATGCCTTTCCCTCGGCATCGCCTTGTTCTCCAACGCGCAAAACGTGGAAGTGTATACCGGCAGCCCGAAAGCCGGAGCCGGTTCAGAAAAGAATCTCGAACTGTTCGGTAAAGGACTGCTCGATTATGGCTTTGCAGGACAGGTTCAGGCCTCTGCCCAGGCCCTGAAAATAAACATCGGCGAGCATAAAGGCTTTTACCTCCCCGTGTATTTACTGGTAGGCGCCACCAACGGCGATATCGGTTCTGAAAAGATCAATAAAAGCACCGTACTGAGCATGATCAACAGCACCGGCGGTTTAATGAACCTTTCCACCAACTTCTACGCTAAATTATACGCCTCCGAATCTGCCATTACCAGCTTACGGTTTACCTCCCAGCTGGGCGCCAAACTGGTAACCGGCCGCGATTCCCTTACCAACGATGGTCAGATCCGCCCCATGGGGTTCTTTGAAGGCGGACTGGTTTTCCAGACAGGCGCCTGGGAAGCAGATGCGGGATATGAAGAAGGCGGTATCTTCTGGGTACAGGCACGGTATGCCATCATGAGCATGGCGAAAGACGACCTCAAATCTTACTTCGGCGAAAAAGTAAACCAGTTACCCTCCGGCCCTAAATTAGAACTGGGCATCCTCATCAAAAACAAGGTGAACATCAAACTGTCTTATTTCAAAGCCGTAACCGGCCAGAACGTGCCTACACTGAACGATGGGCAGTTCCGCGTAGCGCTGGATTACAACGTATCCAAATAAATCAAAAGAAGGAGTTATGCACCGCTATCTGTTATGCCTGTTACTGGCAGCCACCAGTTATTCAGTTGCCTGCAATTCCCCGCACTGCTTTAAAACCAGTGTGAAGAAGTTATACCGCAAAAAGTTACTGAGCGATGATCTGGCAGTTATCGCCCTCAACGAATACCTGCTGGCATGCCCTACAGTGGCAGAAAGCATGCATACTCCTTCTACTTCCACGGAATACAGCGCTCCCCTTCCGGAGCAGCTGCTGTTCGGCATCTTTTCCGTGAACAGGCAATACGAACATTGTAAAGACCTGTTTCAGCAAAGCACCTTTCAGGCAGCCATCAGCCAGTTACCTTTCCCGGATCAGCAGGCGATAGCCTGGTACGGGGAACGGATTAAACACCAGCTGCTGCTCCTGCCACTGGAAGAGGCGGAATCAACGCCATATGATCGTCTGGACGATGTGCAAAAGAAGATGATCAATGTATTCTATCATGTGAAAGACTGGCAGTTTAAGCCTGAAAAGCGGTCGTCCGGGAATTATGTGCTGCATGGAGAATACCTGCCAGAGCAGCGGGTGATCATGTTGTATAAAACCGCCTGTAAAGCCGGCAATATTTATGAAGCGAATATTGAAAAGGCCGCACTCACCCACCGTTATTACTTTGTAGGCGCACATGAGCTGGGGCATGCGATGGATGACCTGCGCAATGCCCTGCACCTGGCAACTGAAAAAAGCAGGACCCAATGTGAAATACAGGCAAATATATACGGGCTGGTAATGACCAAAGCCGTTGCCCGGCTCTTTAACGCCAGGGTTCAGCATTATGCGAAAGCTTCAGCCGCCATGCCTCCCGGCAGCCGCATGCCCTGCGACAGTGCCTTCCTTGCCGGCACCATCCAGCGATGGAAAGACATTGAGCTGGTATTGGACAAGCCCCTGCTTAAGCAGGTAAAGATGCTGGGAGAGGGAAATTTGTCTGTCGCGGGTTTACAAAACGACAACTGGGCCGCCTGGGGCTGTATGGAAGCGGAGGATTAAGCACCCTTACCCGCCCAAAACCATATCATACCGGTGCATGCCTTCGCCGTAACCATTTTCGGTATACTTCACTACTTCGAAGCCGTATTTCTCAAAAAACGGGCGGGAATGCTGGGTGGTATCCAGCCTGATTTTGCAGGCGGGGCAATGTTCCCGGATATAATCTATCCGGTACAGGAGAAACTGCCGGCCAATGCCCTTGCGGTGCAGCCCGTTATCTACCATTCCCCATACCATACCGGCCAGGTTATTGTGCATTTCCATGTACACACCGCCACATGCTACCATGGCCCCATCCTCTTCCACAATGAAATAAGCCTCTGTGCTTTCTCCTTTATAAGGCATTCCATCCTTGTACTTCTCCAGCTGCCGGGTATAATCAGGCAGCTCCTCCGGGAGGAAGAACTGGGGCATATTGCTCTTAAAAAGGGCAATACAGGCGTCGAAATCGGTGGATTGATATGGGCGGATGGTCATTTTACGGGGGGATTTAACTTGTTTCCGGGTGATGAAAGCGTAAATATCTTCAAAAAGGCACCCTGTACCAAATGTGTTTGCCGACGAACGCCTGTTTTCCCGGCAGACAAAAAAAATTATCTTGCCAAACGGCATTTTACATTTGGGACACTAAAAATTACATATGAAATATGTACTGTTGGGCATTGCGATAATATCGGAAGTGATAGCCACTTCGGCATTGAAGGCATCGGAAGGGTTTACCCGGTTCTGGCCTTCCGCGATCGTAATCGCCGGGTACGGCATCGCCTTTTACTGCCTGAGCCTGACCCTGAAAACCATCCCGGTAGGGATCGCCTACGCCATATGGTCGGGCCTGGGGATAGTGCTGGTATCCGCGGCGGGTGTGTTTCTTTACAAGCAAAAGCTGGATCTGGGCGCCATTATCGGGATGCTGCTGATTATAGCGGGGGTTATTGTGGTGAACGTCTTCTCCAAGTCGGCCAGTCATTAGGAACTAGCCATCTCAAACAGTCATTTAATTGTCATGTGAGATACCTTTGAGATACCTTTGAGCCACCTTTGAGATACCTATAAGCCACCCTAAAAGGGGGGTATGATTAACGAGTAATTAACCTGACTCTGGCAAGTATCTGACTTACTTTGGTAAGTACATTGTTAACTACCAAAATCTAATGTCTTCATGGCAACACTTGCTTCTACTATTGAATTCAATGGCTCCATCGGAAATGTAACCGCCTATAAGCGGGAAGGCTCCGATAAAACCATCCTCCGGCTGAAAACCGGTCCTTCCAAAGAACAGATCCAAAAAAGCTCCCGGTTTGTACGTACCCGGGAAAACAATACTGAATGGGGTGCCTGTACTGCATTGACTTCCGGTATCAGGCATGCATTATTTCCCGTAAAACACCTGGGCGAGCCTAATTTTACCGGTGCTCTCAATAAGCTGGGTAAAAAATTACAGCAGCTGGATCTGGAAGGAGCGCGAGGGCAAAGGAGCGTTTACCTCTCACGTAACAGGCACATGCTGAAGGGCTTCAGCCTGAACATCAACGCTCCTTTCGACGGGATCCTCCGTCACCCCGTTAATGTTCAGACAGACAGGGATCAGGCTTCCGCCATCGTTTCCATTCCGGCTTTAATTCCGGATGTAAGTCTTTTCCTTGACCACGAAGGCGCCTTTTCCAGATTCGTGGTTTCGCTGGGAGAAGTAAGCGATGTCGTGTTTAATAACCTGGAATTCGGGCGTATCAAAGCAGACCGTGTTCAGATAATCCATACAGACTGGCTCCATACCGAAGCCCAGGCAGAAGCGATAGAAATACATATACAGCTGGATAACAATATACCGGAGGAGGTATCACTGATACTGTCTATAGGCGTGGAGATAGGTATAAACGGCCGGTTCGGGGATAAGGAACTGATTAAAAGGGCCGGTGCGGCAAAGGTGCTGGAAGTATTTTGATGTAATACATAAGGCGCTAATCCCTGGCATCAAAAGCACGCAGGCCGTTGGACCGGCTGCTTAACGATGCCTGCTCCGGCATCAGGCGATGTTGGAAGCCTCTTTATTATACTTATTCTTATACTCCAGGGGGGACAGGCCGGTGATTCTCTTAAACACCTCCCTGAATGCTTTTACATCTGCATAACCCACTTCATACATCACCTCATTCACTGTTTTGCGGGTGCTTTCCAATGCCTTTTTTGCAGACTCTATTTTCACCCTTTGTGCATACTCAACAGGCGTGTTGCCCGTAGCTTTAATGAATCTCCTGTCAAAGTTCCTGCGGCCTACGGCAAACCTGGAAGAAAGGCCTTCTACAGAGATCTTTTCATCTATATTATTCTCAATATAAGCCTGCGCCTGTTGCACCATCTCATCATCATGCAGTTTTTGCCCGGTGAACATCGCAAATGCCGACTGGCTGTTCCGGTCCAGCTCTATCTGGAATATCTTGGAACAGAATATGGCAGTTTGCCTGTCATAATACTTCTCTACAAGGTATATGACAAGGTTTAGAAATGAATAGGCACCACCATTCGTATAGATACCCTTTTCATCCGTGATCAGCTTATCCGAATGCAGATGAACTTTAGGGTACATATCCCTGAACCTGTCTTCGAACGACCAATGCGTGGAACAGCTCCTGCCATCCATAATGCCGGTAGCCGCCAGGATAAATGCCCCTGAACACATACTGGCTATTTCCGCACCGCCTTTATACTGGCTGTTTATCCAGTCAAACATCACCTCCCGGTCGGGAGTACGCTCTCCCGGCATGGCGGATGGTATAATGATGAGATCGGTTTTGGCGATGTTTTTTATGTAAGTATCAGGCGTTAAGGTCACAAAGTGGTTGATGTATTCCTTTTGGGGAGCTGTGCAGGCGATTTCAAGCCTGTACTTTTCCTCATTGCCCTGTTTCACCCAATAAGCTGACGCCCTGGTGAAGATTTCTACGGTGCCAACTATACAAGCTATAGTACTGAGGTTGCATTGCCCTTCAGGATATAAGAGTGTGATATGTTTCATCCGGAGTGCTTTTTACGAAGTTACGGCTATAACCTGTCCAAATCAACCCCACAGATTGTCTATTTCACCACCCACCACCAGCATTTATAGACAATACCTTTGGGATGTACAAAACCGGAGTAACCGGTACCCTCTCAATAAACCTCATCATCACAACTTCAATCATTTAACCATGACAACGCTTCATATCACCCAACAAAAGCAACAGGTATTCACCAAAATGGTACTCGACGCCTGGGCGTCTAAGCTCAGCCAGTTCGATAAACTCCTATCAGAGCTATCTGATGAACAGCTGCTGAAAGAAGTAGCACCCGGCAGAAACAGGGGTATTTATCTGCTGGGGCATCTCACCGCATTAGCCGATTCCGTATTTCCATTATTGGGCTACGAGAAGCTTGCGCCGCATCTGTTGGAGCCATTCGTTCACCTCCCCGATCAGAAAAACGGCGATCTGCCTCCAGTAAGTGAACTGCGGCAGGAATGGACAAAAGTCAAAACTGCGCTGGCAGAAAAAATGGCAGCTATCCCTGCAGACGAATGGTTTCAAAAACATACATCCATATCAGCAGAAGATTTTGAGTATGAACCACACCGCAATAAGCTCAATGTGGTTTTGAGCAGAGTAGGCCATGTAGACTATCACTTAGGACAATTACAATTCTTAAAAACTAAATAATTCTTATGAAAAACCAGGATTTTACAACTACCATCCAGGTAGCACAAACACCCACAGAGGCCTATCATACCATACTAAACGTGAGAGCATGGTGGTCTGGCCTGTTTGGCGAATCATTTGAAGGTACATCAGAAAAACTGGGGGATGAATTCAGCTTTCTTGCCGGAGGAGGTGTGCATCATACCAAACAAAAACTGGTAGAACTGGTGCCAGATAAGAAA
Organism: Chitinophaga deserti; assembly: GCF_003149455.1. Classification (GTDB taxonomy): domain Bacteria; phylum Bacteroidota; class Bacteroidia; order Chitinophagales; family Chitinophagaceae; genus Chitinophaga; species Chitinophaga deserti. The sequence goes on along the minus strand of NZ_QFFK01000006.1, from coordinate 347,947 downwards.
GTGGTGTGGCAGGTAACAGCCGCCAATCTCAGCTTTGTAGATAAAACTGATGAATGGAACAACACCAGGATCAGTTTTGACATCTCCGAAGAGTCCGGTAAAACAAAGATCGTTTTCAGGCATATAGGCCTTGTTCCTGAATTTGAATGCTATGACTCATGCGCTCCCGCCTGGACGCAATACATTCAGGAACAACTCCCGGCCGCCTTAAAAAAAGCCACCTCATGAAAAATATAACAAGGGCAGTTGCAACATTAGTAACGATTATGCTGTTCTTCAAGGTAAATGCTTCCTGCATGGTGGACACAACAGGTAAGCAGCATCCATTAACACCATCCAAAAATGCCAATACAATGACAACACAGGATTTCACTACATCCTTCCTGGTAGAACAATCGCCTGAAGCAGTTTTCAAAGCAGCCAGCAACGTTCGCGGCTGGTGGTCAGAAAGCGTTGAGGGGCATACCGATCAACTCAATGCAGAATTCCTCTACTACTACAAGGATGTTCATATCAGCAAAATGAAGATCGTGGAATACGTGCCAAACAAAAGGATAGTCTGGCAGGTGCTGGACAACCATTTTAATTTCACCAACGATAAAACCGAATGGAAAGGAAACAGGATCGTCTTTGAAATTACTCCGAAAGGTGATAAAACAGAGCTGCACTTTACCCATGTGGGGTTAGTGCCTGCATATGAATGTTATGATGTTTGCCATGATGCATGGACCAGCTACATCAAAGGGAGCTTAAAAGATCTGATTACCACTGGGAAAGGAAAGCCCAATGCTAAAGAAGGCGGGCTTAACGCAGAGCTGATTGAAAAATGGAAGCTTCCTAAGAAATAAATAATGCAATTCTCATTATAAAAAAGGGAGTACTGAATTCAGTACTCCTTTTTTGTTTCCGGACTTTTCACAGTCTCATATTGATTCAATTTTTTCATTCACAGGTTTACATCTCATTACGAGGCCATTTCCAGGCATGAAGGATAATCAGACAAAGAAGAAAGACTTCCACAACAGCACCAAACACCATGTGCATCCAGGCCTCTCCTGCCAGATTAAACAACGTATAGGGAATATACACCGCGGCAATAATGATATTTGCCCAGCGGTTTACTTTAGCCGGCAGGGCCACAGAAAGGAAAATCATTAACGCCGGAATCGTTACACTAACGAGTGCTGCCAAAAGAAATGTTTGCGTAACCTCAAATACAAATACCTTGTCAGCTAACATATCTTCGAGTGCACCCGGCATATACAGGTGGAAATAATCTACATAGATGTAGAGAAACATAAAACTCGCCCACAGTGCTGCCAGCTTTAGTTCTATACTGACTTTACTGTCTTTCAGGTCATATTGAGGTGCTTTCTGTGTATTCATAAGTAATCAGCTAAAAATTAAATCCAAAATGGAGACCGGGTTCTCCGATTACAAATTTCGACCATTTATCGTCCAGCTGTTTAAACCCATCCGGCATTTTTGTGTGATAAGGCCGGTGAGTAACTGCTATTGATGGCTGAATAAAAAATCTGTCTTTAAAAAGTTTGATGTGATAACCAACGCGGTAGGTATTAAAAAACTGAAATCCATTATCAATTTTTTTGCCGTCAGCAGCCACAAAAGTTTGCCAGGTGGGCATTACATTAAGTTCGGCATACAAACCATTCCACAAAAACCGTTGGTAAGCCACTGCCAGGCCATACTCACGAATAAACCCCGGAAATTCTTCTTCCGGTTTACCGTAAGACTTGTTAATAAATGGGTGAATACCATTCGGCCAGGCATACTTCCAGGTTTTTGGTTCTAATGTAATTACATCTTTTCCTGTAATACGGTAACCTACATTGAGTTGTACAAAGTCAGGGCTGTTTGTAGAAGCCAGGTTACCTAATAAAAACATAGTACTGCCAACGAACCACCGTTTGTAAGTACTGACTTGTTTGGCGTATTGCGCATTCAACTGCAAACTGCTTGTCATCATTAAAGCCAAAGCGAACAATAAGACTTTCTTTCGCATATACATTTTAGTTAGAAATAAATGATACTGCAAAAGTAGATTGGCAGGATGTCATAACTCGTTCACTTAAGTTAAGAAATACAGCCAGCTTAATGTTTGTGGCTTGGTATAAGACTGCCAATATGTGTTTTGAAGATGTTGAAATTATCAGACCAATTGTTAAAAATTATATCCAAAATGTAGACCGGGTTCAAAGCCAAAGTAATCAGGCCATTTACTTTCCTTTTCTTCAAAAGATTGTGGTGTATTAGTTTTTATGGGCCAATGCGTCAGGCCAATAGATGGTTCAATAAAGAAACGGTTTCTAAATATTTTAACCTGGTAACCCAGACGGTAGGTCATAAACAGTGTGAATCCTTTAGTAATCTTTTTATTACCCTCATCATAATATCTTTGAAATGCATTCATTGCATGCACGCCTGTGTATAAGCCTTTCCACCAAAACCGATTGTATGCTAATCCAATTACGTTCTGGCGTATATGCCCGGGATAGTTTTCTCCCGGCGCATCAAATGATTTTCCCCAGGGAATGCCTAACGGGTAAGCAAACCTGGATCTTTTCAATTCCAGGAAAACAACGTCATTAGGTGTGATCCTGTATCCAACATTGAATTGAATAAAATGAGGCGGATTCCGGTCATTAGGAATAAGATTTCCTAACATCAGGAAAGTACTGCCAACAAAATACTTCTTGTAAGTACTGTCTTTATTGGCATGTTGTGCATTCAGTTGTAAACTGCCTGCCATCAATAAGGTCAGCGTGAATAATAAAATCTTCTTTTGCACATCAATATTATTAGTTGTTAAATGATGATGCAAAGGTAGATTGGCAGGATGCCACAACTCGTTCACTTAAGTTAAGAAATGAACCCTATCCCTTATTTTTCTCTACAAGCCGTGCTCTTAACCTGCTTAAAGACTGGGGTTTGATGCCTAAAAAGCTCGCTAACTGATGCTGTGGTACACGTTGAATAAGGTCTGGTCTTTTCTGTATTAAGTTCAGGTAACGTTGTTCAGGGGAAGAAGTTTTGAACTCGTCAAAGTCTATCCGTTGTTTAGCCAGTAGTTGTTCGGATAATATTCTGCAAAGGGTTTCAAACTTTGGAAATTTACTGTTTACTTCTGCTTCCATATCAGAATTTGAAATTATTAGTATCGTGTCTTCTATACAACTGATATAATATTCGGACGGAGTTTTGTTGATTACACAAGGCGGGGTCAAAGCTTCCATTTCTGTAAAAAAACCAGTTGTTTTTTCTTCACTGTCTAAATCATAATAAGTCCGGATACAACCTTTTAAAACAAAGTAGCTATCCTTCGTTTTTTGTCCTTCTTTGAGTAAAATTGTCCCTTTCTTAACAGAGCGGAATATGTCTAACGAAAGTATTGCGTTCTTCTCATCGTCTGTGAGGGAAACGTATTTTGATATAAAGCCAAATAGTATGTCCTGCATTGTTTTTATATATTATTACTGTCGTCTTTTAGATTAGCCGCCAACCCAATAATAGGCGCGATGCTACAATTTAATCAAAACGGCATATATATCCCTATGTGAACCGGTTACCATTTGAAGCGTGGCTACAGAGGGAAAGGGGGAAGGAGACAGCCCCCTAAAACAAAAATCCCCGGCTTAGGGCCGGGAAATATTCAGCGGAGTCAGCCGGATTCGAACCCCCGGACCTGTTACAGTCAAAATCATTTAAGCAGAGACTGACACTCCCTAAAACAAAAATCCCCGGCATAAGGCCGGGAAATATTCAGCGGAGGAAGAGGGATTCGAACCCCCGGACCTGTTACAGTCAACAGTTTTCAAGACTGCCGCAATCGACCGCTCTGCCATTCCTCCGGCGCAAAAGTATAATTCCGGTTGAATTAAACAAAATAATTTTTCCGCCTCCCCCACTGTTCATCGACAAAACCTGCTGTCTGTCTTCCAAATAATATTATTTTTAATATCTCTCATGGCAATCACCCGCAAGAATTATGTTTGCAATATGTTTCCTTCGAGGCACTACTTAAAATCCGGCAGGTTCCTGACAGGATTGCTCTTCTGGGCTTTTCCCTGTATCATGCTCACCTATATCTACGGCACCGCATTCGACAACTACGAATTGGGTATTGTAGTAGTGTTGTTGTTACTGCCCGTCCATATCTGTTACTATTACCTCCTCACCAACCTGGTGATGCCCAGCTTCTTTAACGGCAAATACCTCCGCTCCGTACTTACAGGCATCACCATTATAGCCGCCATGGCTCTCCTTTACCGGCTCAATGAGATCTTTATTTCTGATCCGTATATAGCGTGGTACTATACCCGGACCAACCCAAAATGGTCGTGGGAAAAACTGGAGAAAGACTACTGGCACCAGCTCATCAGTAAAGGGGATTTTGTAAATGCCGTGGAAAGAAGCAACGTGGTGGTATGGATCGGGGTCACGCTAAAGATGTTTGCCCTCTGGCATGAACGGAAGAATGCCATCCTGCAGGCGGAGCTCAACTTCCTGAAAGGACAGCTCCACCCCCACTTCCTCTTTAATTCCCTCAACAACCTGTACGCTCTTTCCCTTAATAACGCCCCCCAAACGCCGGGTATCATCCTCGGATTGTCGAATATCCTACGGTATGTGATCTACGAATGCACGGCCGACCGGGTGTCGCTGGAAAGGGACATCGAGGTATTGAAAGACTACATCAAGCTGGAGCAGCTGCGGTACGAAGAGCGGCTGGACCTCAACGTAAACATCCTGGTGCCTCCCGGTGCCGGACAGATAGCTCCCCTGCTCATGCTGCCCCTCGTGGAAAATGCATTCAAGCATGGTGTGGGTGAAACGGTGGACCAGCCATGGATCAATATAGAGGTACAGGTGGTAAAATCGGAGCTGCGGCTGAAGATCAGTAACAGCAAACCGCTGCATCCTGTAAATACCAGTGAAAAGCAGGGAGGGAAAATAGGGCTTACCAATGTACAGCACCGCCTCAAACTGCTGTATCCCGATGCGCATGCGCTCACCTGGTATGATGAGGACGATTGCTTTATCCTTGAAATGATGGTAAAATTAACCGCTAATAACAACTAACGACATGGCGATCCGGACAATCATAGTAGACGACGAGCCGCATGCGGTGGAGGTTATCCAGAAATATGCCTCCAATATCCCGGATCTGGAGATCGTGGCCACCTGTAATAATGCCATCCTAGCCTTCCGGCTGCTGCAACAACAACCGGTAGACCTGCTGCTGGTAGATATCAAGATGCCGGGCCTTACCGGCACCGACCTCGTCAGGAGCCTGAAGAACCCGCCCATGGTGATATTCACAACGGCTTACCATGAGTTTGCCGTAGACGGGTTCGACCTCAATGCCATCGATTACCTCGTAAAGCCCATCCCCCTCAACCGCTTCCTGCGGGCTATAGACAAAGTGATGCATGCCATCAAAGGCAACAAGCCGGCCACGTTCGTGGAAACGCCGGAAGCTGCTCCCGCTGCTCCTGCAAAGCATTTCCTTTACCTGCGAATAGACCGGCAGTCGGTAAAAGTAGATACGGCCGATATCCAGTGGATCGAAAGCATCAAGGATTATATCAAAGTAGTAACAAAGGGTAAATCCTATGTCACCAAGCAAAAGATCAGCGTGGTGGAAAAGCTGCTGCCCATGGGTCAGTTCATGCGTATACACCGCTCGTTCATTATCCCCCTTGATAAAGTTGAAGGTTACAACCCCAATTACCTCATCATTGCAGGGAGCAAAATCCCTGTAGGCCGTAATTACAAGCAGGCCTGTCTTGAAAAGCTGGGTCCGGATACTGCCGGGCAGGCCGAATAAATTCCTTTCTCCCCTTTTACATAAACCCCTGTTACTGCGTTGCCGTCCGGCAACGGAAACGGCTATATGGCGACGATTTCCGGTGTCGGTCGACCTTATTTCCTGCACACGTGAATTACTCCGAAACTTGCATTCCTTTTAACAAATTATCATCATGGAACCAGTACAAACCAATGGTTTCCGGCGTTACCAGGGAGGGTATTTCAGGGCCCTTATCACGCCGGAACAAACACAAAACGCCATGGCGTTGATTGAATTTACGTTACCCCGCGGTGCGGAGCCGCCGTTGCATGTGCATCAGAACGAAGATGAAGCATTCTATTTAGTAGAAGGCCGCATGAGTGTGCGTGTGGGAGATAAAACCACTATTATGGAGGCAGGCGATGCACTGTTTGCCCCCCGGAATACGCCCCATGCCTTCCAGATCCTCACGGATTCAGCAACGCTCCTGAACCTCATTACGCCCGGTACGCTGGCCGGTTTCTTCTTCGAGTTCAGCACTCCCCTCACGGGTGTTCCTGCGATATGCAATAAACCGCAGGAGCCCGATATGGAAGCGGTGGCGCGGATGGTGCAGACCATTACCAAAACCTATCAGGTACAATTTCTGGAAACCAAATAACACCCAAAAAATGAACATCAACACTTATTTCAAAGGAGGCATGTTACTCCTGCTGGCAGCTTGTTCCAGGAAGGACGATGCCATTGCACAAAAATTCAATGTAGACGAAAGCGTATCCGTAGTAGAATGGAGAGGCAGCGCCCCTACCCATTACCATACGGGGTCTTTCAAAGTAACGGGCAGCTTTCAGACGAATGGCACCAAACAGGTGACTGGAGGTGATTTCACCATCCCCATTGCCAGCATCGAGAACTTCGACCTAACCGGAGTACCCAAAACAGAATTGCTCGACCACCTTAAAAGCCCTGCATTCTTCAACCTCGCACTGCACCCCACGGCTACTTTCCACATTACGAAAGTGGAACCCGGCAGTAACAATAAGGCTACTGTAACCGGTGATTTTACCATGCTGGGCCAGAAGCACCCGCTGCAGATCCCTGCGAAGATTATTGTTGAAAAAGACAGGCTGTATGTGGAAGGAACGGTTAATCTGAACAGGCTTACCTGGGGAATGAACAGTTACAGCGACCCTGCCGGTACGCTTTACATCCTTCCGGAAGTAGTGATTACGCTCAAGATCCAGGGTACACCCTCCAAATAGCATTCTCATTTTTGTACCCCAAAAACATTAAAGCCTGCCGTCATTATAACGGCAGGCTTTTGTATTTGGGGTCAACATGCGGTCCGGAGGAAACCAATCCGGCCGCCAGCTCATGCACAATACTTGCGGATCAGCTTCTCCTGTGTTTTAGTTATTCTGGCCAGTAAGCTGAATAATCCAAACAGCGGGGAAAAGATCACTGCGATACCTGCGGGATGCATATCGCTTATTTGGGATATAGCAGCCAGAATCAGCGGGTTTCCGGGAATACCCTTACTATCAGTAGCCCCGTCTGCCGCAAGGCCGTATAAGATCCGTAATGCGTTTTCAAAGCCCGTTGAACCGGGGAGCACTACGGTTGTAAAAACTACCGGCTGGTCCAGCTCATTGGAAAAGCGGTGTACCACATTTCTTTCCACAGTGTATTTCTCTCCTGCGAACAGGGTCACTTTTTTATCTTTCAATGTAAGTGTGAGCACGCCCTCTACTACGTTAAAGGTTTCGGAGAAGTTCTTATGATAATGTAAAGGCGTTCCGCCGCCGGGCATCAGCTTCACCAGTAATGAAGTGATGCGGCCGTTGGTTTCCGCGGCGGTTTGAGTGAATGTTACTTCGTCTTTGATAACAGGGTTGATGATCGTTTCTTTCATAGATGGAATGTTTTAAGCTTTCCGTCTTATTTTGAAGCTGCCGGTTACCGTTTTACTTTTATTCTGGCATTCCGACGCCCGTGTATACACTGTAGCCGTGAAATCTCCCAGGATGATACCGCCTACCTGTCCATAAATTAAAATTCTAAGCCTGCCTTTGCCGTACCTTGGAGTACCCTCACCACAATTGTAATACGTGCCCAGATAAACAACGCCTGTGGTACCTCCTGAAATCGAAACCTGCGCATTAAACTTATCGGGCTCCACCGCACTGCCCAGATCATAAGTCCCGGTTTTTGCCCCATTCACGAACAAGCTTATTCCACCCTGAAGGCCAGTACCCATGATATTTGTGTTAGTTCCCAGCAATGCGGCATCGGTAGCTAACGCTACGTTTTCCGTACCATCAACCTTCCAGGTGAAATACTCATCCGGCACAAGCCTGACAGGCACCTGCACAAGCACTATCCCTCCATCTCCCGGCCTGTCAGGATTACGCTGGCTTACCAGATTCTTTATCCTGACACCCACAGCCACATCTATAAAATCCGGAATACTGGCCGGTGCGATGTACTTGCCGGAGTTGGATTTTGGCGCACTGAATTTACCGGGACCGTTGACATACCACCCGTCGATATTCTTTACCGGAACGAGAGAATGCACTACGGTATCTTTCCCATCCCCTTTCGTATCACTCATATACACGAACATTTCACAGGTTTCATTCGTACTGAGAATTGTATTATCTACCGGGATATCGATGTAAAAAATGCGCTCGATGGCCCAGTCGGAGAAGTGCCGGGTTTGCACATACAGCTTTCGGGCAACCGTGTCTATGTCAGTTTCGAGGGCCCGGTGCCAATACCCCTGTGCATCCTGGAAAGCGAGGTACAGATCGTTGGTGCTGGTACCAGCCAGATCTTCTTTCGTGTACTTCAATGTAATCTTCACATCCTTATTGAACTGTACATTCTCGGGAGTAAGCCTGTATGCTTTACCTGTGGCAGACGGAAGCGTTTTTGTAACAGGCTGGATGGTGAAGTTGGTGGCAGTGGTAACGGCTCCTGCGGGGATATCAAGGGTTATATTCCCATCCGGTGTCTGGAGCGTGCCACCGGCCGGACCAATGGATTTGCTGACCGGTGTACCTTCCAAAGTACCATGTGCTACGGGCACAGGCTTCTTCTCCGGTTCCGGTTCCGCTTCGCTGCTGCTCTTTTTGCAGGATATTACCGACAGGGCAAAGAGGATCGCCCAACCGGCCAGCTTGCATGATTTCGTCATAATGTGATGTTTTAATTGCGGACTAAAGGTGATCGGCAAAAGTGGCGGAACACAGGGGGATAAAAAACTTATGTCGATGGAAGCATGGTAATGTAGACAGACAGCAGGTAACGGAAACGAACCATCGATAAACGGATGACCGTTTTATAATACAAAACGCCGCAGGCAATAAAGCCTGCGGCGTCTGATTGTTTTTTAGCTGAATCCTTTTATTACTTAATCAACGCATCCATCTCTGCCTGTATCTGCCTTGTAAGTGTTTCGCTGCGCACTGTAAAGTGATCCGCACCGGGGATGATCACTACCCGGATATCGGCCCCTGCCTGCTGTGCCTTCCGGCCAAAGGCGATAGCGGATTCCTGCAACAGGTAATTATCTTCTTCCCCTGCATAGACGGTAATTTTACCTACCCCTGCTTTCTTAATCTTTTGCCAGTTTTGCTGCACCAGCAATCCCAGGTCATAGGGCTGCCACTCTTTCACCACCTGCTGGTTTATCGCTCCACTCAGTGGATCGAACAGGTCTTTAGGCCTGCCCTGCTTACCCGGTTTGCCGAATTCCGCTTCAAAGGACTGCTGCTGGCCACCGTCGCCACCAAATAGTTCCGACATGCGTGAAGCACGCAGGGTTTCCTGAAATACGCCCTTTACGCGGTTAATGCCGCGCTCCTTCCCGGTTGCATCAGTATAGTAATTCTTGTCGCGGTAAAGATTGACGCCGGTGAAGGATGAGAAATCCAGCGGGTCGGGCGAAGTAGCCCAGCAGCCGCCGAAGCTTTCAGGGTAATGCAACGCCAGCCATACTGCCCCGTAGCCGCCGGAGCTTTGTCCGGTAAGGAAGGTTTGCCCAGGATCGCTGGTAACCCGGTAATTCCTGCGCAGGTAAGGTATCAGTTCTTTCACGAGCGCTTCTCCCCACGGGCCGTTAACCCTTGAGTCCACAAAAGCATGCAGTCCCCAGGGGGTCTGGTTCTCGGGGTTCAGGTAAACATAGATCTTGTCTTTCCCCTGCCCCACACCATACCGCTGCTGGTTTCCGGCAATTGCTCCGTGATAATGCGTACCGCCCCAGCCGGGAATAATGAATACCACGGGATATTGCCGGGCAGTATCTTTCTGAAAGGAAGCAGGCAGAATCACGGCAGCTTTGAGGAAGATATCCGCTCCCCTGAATCTGCTCAGCAAACCCGACCGTAAGGTGATTTCTTTGACCAGCTCCGTTTCCCGGAAAGGCCGCTGCCTGAACACTGCATTCAGTATCACAGTACCTTCTCCTTTCCCGGCTCCGGAGATATGCAGCAGTCCTTCGTTTCTGCTGTATGCATTACCCGGGGCGCCATTCCCCCGTTCTGTCCTATTGGTATCTAAAATTGCCACCAGCTTGTATACGCCTGCTTTCAGGGAATCCAGTGCAATGTGCGACGGGGTGCTGCCCTTCCTGAGGGAAACTGGCTGTCCGTGGCGCCAGTTGGTAACCGGGATGTAAAAGGCAGGCTCTGCGGCCATGGTGCGCTCATTGAAAGAAGCGGAAGTGTCTTTCAAAGTGTATACGTATAACCGGCCGGTAAAAGGCCCTGTTAACGAGGTATCCAGCTGAACGGTGAGATGAACCTGCGACTTTCCGCAAAGGGAAGCCATCAGTAAGCAGGAGATTAAAATGAGTTGTTTCATGTTGAGGTTATCTTCTTTCAAGTGTAGACGAGCGGGAGGTGGTTTAGTTGCAGTTTCCATTCGCCATGCACCCTTTTATCGACGAACTACCGGTTTGGCAGACGAAACCGGGGTACTATAAAGCCTTCTGCATCACGGCCAGGTTCCTGCCTCCGGTTTCCAGCCGTTCCATTACCTCCCAGCCAAGGCGGGTATATAACTTCTCGGCCGTATCGGTAAAAAGATGAAGGGCTGCTGCCTGCTGGTCCCGGTAATAATCTTCGAGGTAGCGGCACAGCTTTGCGCCCAGGCCTTTATTCCGGTGTTCCGGCAGGGTGTAAACCAGGGCCAGCCAATGCGGGTGGATGTTTAAACGGGGCACACGGTCCAGCAGGCCTACATGATGATATACGCCACCTGTGGCCACAGGCACTTCGTTAATCAGGAGTACCACCTGGATCTCATCGCTGCTGGCGGTAATGGTTTCCAGATTCTGAACAGTTTTTTCGACAGGGATCTTCCATTCGTTGTGGTACCAGGCAGCTATCTGTTGAATGAAATGGGTATTATCGGGAAGGAGTTTGTGCAGTTGTACATCCATCGGCGGGGTAATTAAATTCCGTCAAAGATACAAGGTACAATGCCATTCGGAAGCGGGCATCGACGGAAAGGCTTCCCGGTCGGCAAAAAGCAGGACTGAACCATTCAATACGCCTGCTAAAATGCACAAACCCATCTCCGCTTCTTTTCCTATCTTGTGCCGGATCAACAGACCAGCAGACCAAAGTCTATCCATTTACATGTTCGACGAAAGCGACATCTGGGTCAGGTTCTGTGAGGGTGAAAAGGGGGCCTTCCGTGAACTGTATGACCAATATTACACGCGCATGTTTGTTTGGGGTTGTAAGTGGCTGCAGGGAGAAGAAGCTTTTGTAAGGGATACACTGCATGATTTTTTCATATATCTCTGGGAAAGGCGCTCCCGCCTGTCGCAACCCGCAAACTTATCCGCATACCTCTTAACATCTTTCAAGCGCCGGCTGATCAGCAGCCGGGAGAAAGAGCTGCAACCTGCCGATATCTCCGGCCTGCCAGACGTAAGTGATGAAGGCATGGCGGAAGCCGAAGCATTTACAGCCCGGTTTGAGCTGGTATCCCGTGCCCTTACCGCTTTATCCCCTGCACAACGGGAAGTAATCGAAATGCGGTACCTCCAGGGGATGACGCCAGAGCAGATCGCCCATGTCAAACAATCCAGTCTCCGTACTGTCTACAACCTCATGCACCGTGGCATGGCAGCCCTCCGCCACCAGGTAGGCAGCCAGCACCTGACGCTCTTCTGGTAACCCATTCCCTTCTTTTAAAAAAATATTTTCCGTTGGCGTGGTAAATTCCATGCCCTGCCTTCTCTGTACAGTTAAAAGGCACCTTCATGGGGAATCTCTCGGCAGCCGAAATGGCAATGCTACCATCGTTCATCAATTATTGTTACGGCACCGATGCCGGGGATGTAACGTATTGGGAGGGCTTCCTGAAGGCGAACCCTGCACAGGCACCGCTTATCTCCGAAGCGCGGGAACTGGTCCGTATCGGCGGATGGATGCTGCAGGCGGAAAAGGAAAAGGCGGCGGCTCTCCATAAGCTGGACGGTTACCTCGCCGGAACTTCCCATACCCCTGCCCGCAGGCGCTACCTTCCTTACATAGCCGCAGCGGCTGCCGTGGCTGCCATTGTAGTGGGCTCCCTGTTCCTTTTTAAACCCGTTCAACAACCATCCGCCCAACCCGGTACCGCAACCGCTATTGCGGAAACCAGCCGGAAAGGGCTTACCCTCCCCGATAACAGCTTCGTTTTACTGGAGCATGGCGCTGTCATGGAGCATACCTTCAACGGCAACAGCCGCACCATAAAGCTGAAGGGCACTGCTTATTTTAAAGTAGCCAAAGATGAAAAGCGCCCCTTCAGCGTACTGGCAGGGCCATATATCATCACCGCACTGGGCACCTCTTTCCGAATAAACGCCCGGCCCGACAGCCTGCAGGTTATGCTGGAAGAAGGCAAGGTAAAAGTGGAACAGCAAACAGCATCAGGCCTGCAGCTCATTGCTGTAATGGCTCCTGCCGACCGGCTGGACCTGCATACCGGTAGTACCTCCGCTCCTGCCCGCAGCACCTTCCGCCCCACTGATCTGCAGGTATGGAAAGCACAGGAAATCGTATTCGACAATACATCATTAGACGAAGCAGTACGCCAGATAGAGGCCTGCTATAATATCCGGATTCAACTGAAAGGCATAGATCCTAAGAAGGAAACCTTCTCCGGAAGGTTCCGCAACGACCAGCTGACCGAAGTACTGGAAGTGCTTTGCTTTACATTAAATAAGAAATATGAGATAACAGACGATTCTACCTATATCGTCATTCATTAATCAACCAATATAAGCACAAGTTATGCTGTTTATTCGCCGACCGTTGTCTGCCAGGGCAACGCTGCTCTTTATTGTCCTGACAGTACTGGCTACCCAGCTGTTAACGGCGCCGGCCGTATATGCCCGGCAAAAGCAAACAACCGGTTTCGAAAAGGAGCCGGTAGAAAAGGTATTTAAAACACTCGCAGCCCGGTATAAGGTCCGCTTCTTCTATGCCGGGTCTGTTACCGCGCGCAACAGCATGATCACCATGCCTGCGGCAGAGCGCAGCCTGGATGAGGTATTACAGTACCTCTCCGACCACTACGACTTCCTCTTCCGCCAGCAGGATAAAATGATCAGCGTGAGCCTGAAGAGCACCCGTACACTGGAAACAGTATACCAGGAGCGTGTTGTGAAAGGCCGCGTAGGCCTGCTGGATGGTGAGGGTATCGTATACGCGCCCGGGGTTACCGTTCGGGAAAGCGGTACCACCAGTGCCACCCTTACCGACGACAAAGGCTACTTCACCCTCCGCCTCAAAGGCAACTCCTCCCAGATCTTCATCAGCTACCTCGGGTACGAAACCAGCCAGCAGGAAGCAGGTGCCAACACCATGCTGAATGTGACCCTGAAACCCGCAGCACAGTCTATCCGCGAAGTGGTGATCTCTACCGGTTACCAGTCGCTCGCGAAAAAGAATACTACCGGCGCCTATTCCTCTATTTCTCCGCAGGAAATAGCGAGGAGAAGCAGCCAGTCGCTGAACCAGATCCTGGAAGGCAGCATTCCCGGGCTTTCCCTAGCTACGCGTTATACCGGCCTGGCGAGAGACCGCAGGCCCGGAGGCATCGATCTGCAGATGCGTGGCGGCAGCGCCATTAATGCGGAACGTAACCAGCCCCTGATCGTGGTAGACGGCTTCCCCGTAAACCAGCTGCCCGACAATATGAACGATGTGGAGAAGATAGACGTGCTGAAAGATGCCGCAGCTTCCGCCATCTGGGGCGCCCGCGCATCCAACGGCGTGATCGTTATCACCACCAAACGCGGTAAAGAAGGAAAGCTGAGAATCAACTACGCCGCCAATACCTACTTCACTTCCCGCCCCGATTATTCAAAGCTCCACCGCGCCAAAGCAGGTGACATCCTGGAATACGACAGGGAAGTGTATGATAAAGGGTTCATTAACCCGGCTATCTTCGATGGTGGCTCTAACGGTTATTCCCCATCCCTCGGCCTGCTGCTCCGCCTCGACCGCGGGGAGATCAACCAGCAGGAACTCAGCAGGCTGCAGGATTCTCTGGCAGGTATATCCAACGAAGACCAGATCCAGGACCAGCTGCTGCGTACCGGCATCCGCCAGAACCATTACCTTTCCTTCTCCGGCGGCGGCCCCCGTTACCGCTTCGTTATCTCCGGCTCTTATGAAAACGGCAAGTCCAATTTCATAGGCGATAAAAACGAATCGTACCAGCTCAATACCCGCAGCGATATGGAGATCACCCGCGATCTGCGCCTGAGCGTGGATCTCAACGCGGTATCTTCCCGCAGGAATATGGCCCCATACCTGAACAACGATATTCAAAACCTCCCGCCATACCAGCTGCTGCTTAACGAAGCAGGGAACTACATTTACGACTACACCGGCTTCAATAAAGCTTCTAACGATATGATTACCCCGATGGGCTACCTCGACAACGGGAAGAACCTCATCGAAGAAGCACGCCTGGCCAACAACATATCCCGCAACTTCGGCCTCCGTGCAAAAGTGGGCGTGCAATACAAATTCTGGAAACACTTTAATTTCAATACCGACTTCCTGTTCGACCGCCTGAAAACGAGCAATAAGAATATCACCGATAAGCAGTCGTTCGAAGCCCGTAACTATCTGAACCAATACGCTTCGCTCAATTCCGCCAACAAAGCGGTGTTCAACCTCCCCTTAGGGAATATCCTCAACACCGGGGAAATGACTAATAACAACTGGGCACTGCGCTCCCAGCTGAACTATGCCAACCTAATCAATAGCGTACATTATGTCAATATAGCAGCAGGTGCAGAAATGAAGAAGAATGTGAGCGAAGGTTATACCACCCGGAAATTCGGGTACGACGATGACCTGCTTTCCTGGCAATACTTCGATCAGCAGAAACTTGCCAACGGCGGCCTTACCTGGTGGAACAACAACGCCATTCCCCGGCTTGACCCTACCGGCCTCGACAGATTCACCCATAACGATGTACGTGAGAAATCGTGGTACGCTACCGGCGCCTATACTTACGATGACCGCTATACTCTGACCGGCAGCTTCCGTATCGACCAGTCAAATATGTTCGGTGCGGATCCCAAATACCGCCGTACTCCCTTATGGTCTGTTGGCGGTGCATGGAACATCGCAGAAGAGAAGTTCTTCCGTGTTCCTGCCGTGAGCATGCTCAAACTGCGTGTTACCGGAGGCCTTACCGGTAACTACGACCTTACCACTACGCCACTGCTTACTGCAACCCGTACCTTCCAGGCTATATTCAACGATTACCGCGCAAGGGTTACCTATTACAACCCCAAGCTGCGCTGGGAACGTACGCGTACCATCAATGCCGGTGTGGATATCGGGCTGCTGAAAAACCGCTTCCAGGTAACGGCCGATTATTATAACCGTTACGGGTACGACCTGCTGGGTACTATTATGCTGGACCCTACCGTGGGCTTCTCCCAATTCAACATCAACGCCTCGCGCATGCGCAATAACGGTGTGGACCTCGCCATTCAGGCAAACATCATCGAAGGGCGCAACTTCCGCTGGAGCAGCAGGCTGAACGCGGGATACAACAGGAACAAGATCATTGAAAACAAGATCCGTGAGTCCAGTCCGTTAATCAGCCGTGTAAGCAGCAGCGGCCAGTATGTGGAAGGATATGCACGCGAAGCACTGTGGAGCTACCGCTGGGCCGGCCTCGACGATCGCGGCAATCCTACCATATATGGTGATAAAGACGAAAAAGTAAAAGTACCCGTAATGTCTTCGCTGGTAAATAATGGTACTTTCAGAGCTCCTTACAGTGGCGGTTTCACCAACATCCTGCACTACAAAGACTTCTTCACCAGCGTATTCCTCACCTATAACTTCGGAAACGTCATCCGCCGTTATACACCTGATATGTATGGTTATGCCTTCAGCACCAATTACGATGCCCGTATAGCAGAGCGCTGGCGCAAGCCGGGTGATGAAGCCCATACAGACCTGGCAGCCATTACTCCTTCCTTTGACCCGACAGATTTTTATGATGGCAGAGAAAGGGTGATCCAGTATTCCACCAACAGCGAAATGTCAGGCGCCTACATCCGCCTCCGCGAAGTACAGCTCGGTTACCAGCTGCCCGCCAGTCTGCTGAAACGGACCTTCCTCAACAGCGTTTCCTTCGTGGCGCAGATGAACAATGTGGCCCTGTGGAAGAAGAACAAATATGGCATTGATCCCGATGCCGTGGATCCCATGACCGGTACTTACTACCTCCCGGAGCCGCGCGTAACTACATTGACTTTAAGGGTTGAACTGTAAAAATGAAGCACATGAAGCATATCACTTTATATACCGTATTGCTCCTCTGCCTCACCGCAGGAAGCTGTAAAAAATTCCTGGACGTAACACCGAAAGGGAAAGTGCTGCCGACAACGGTTGCCGATTATGAAATGTTTATGAACGACATCCTGCAGGCCGATGCCGCTTACATTCAGGCGGAGTTCATGACGGATGATATCCATTACTCCGATGAGCAGATCCGCAGTTCGGCAAATTCACGCAGTACCAAGTCGTACCTCTGGCTGAAGGAAACCATGCTCCTGACGGAAGACGATGGTGAATGGTCGCGCATCTACAGCAATATTTACTATTGCAACCTCGTGCTCGATAAAATCAAAGATGCACCCGGACAGGCAGAAGACCGTGAGCGGAACATCGCGGAAGCGAAGATCCAGCGTGCATATAACTATTTCCACCTCGCCAACCTCTTCGGGAAGGAATATAATGCTGCCACGGCGGCTACCGACCTTGCAGTGCCCCTGCTGCTGGTGCCCGACCTGGAAGCCAAAACGAAGCGCGCTACGGTGAAGGAAGTATACGAACAGGTGATGAAAGATCTCTCGGAGGCACTTGCAAGCCCTTCCCTGCCCGATTTAGGCCGTAATTACGTTCACCCGGGCAAGGCGGCAGCCACGGCCCTGCTGGCACGTGTACGGCTTTATATGGGCGATTATGCGGGTGCGAAGGACGCGGCGGAAAAAGCACTGGCGTTTAACTCCACCCTGCTGGATCATAATACGTTCTCGTTTGTGAACCCTGCCCGTCCGTACAGCGGCGTTAATAACAAGCCCCTCCCGGAAAACAACCCGGAGAATTTGTTTTCCAAAACCAACAGCAGCAACGGCATCTTCACCCGGTTCATGATAAATCCTGAACTGCTGGGCATACTCGGAGAGCAGGACCTCCGGTATGTGTACACCTTCACCCGCATCCCGCGCTCTGCCGTAACGCCGGTAAGCCCTTTCCCGGATTACTTCCAGAGTGCGGTGAACTTCAGCATCGGCGTGCCCGAGATGATGCTCATCAAAGCAGAAGCACTGGCCCGTGATAATAAGAAAGACGATGCGGTGGCCCTGCTGAACACCCTGCGCCAGAAGCGCTTTAAACCTGCAGACTATGCCCCGCTTGCCTCGGCTACTGCAGATGAAGCACTGGCACTGGTACTCCGTGAAAGAAGACTGGAGCTGATGTATCATGGCCTTCGCCTGTTTGACCTGAAGCGGCTCAACAACGATCCCCGCTTTAAAAAGGACCTGCAGCGCCAGCACAACTCCCAGACTTATACACTGCCGGCCGGCTCGCCTAACTACCTTGTAGAGATCGCGCCGAAGATCATGCAGATCAATCCCGATATTTTACCCAATCCCAGAAACTAACCATACCATACGCCCGGGGTACATCCTGTATCCCGGGTTTTTAATCCAGGCACATGAAAAAACTCACCTGCTTCACTGCACTCCTGGCAGCCACGGTATCCGTACATGCTCAGGAGCTGCGGGTTACCACTCCCCTGCATCCCGAAGGCGCTAAAGTGACCATCTACCGCGAATGGCCTGTCCGCCGGCTGATAGATACACCACTGGTACGCCAGGGTGCCATACTGATCCAGCTACCCGACAGCGGGGCGGCAGTGTACACCGTATCGCTACGCAAGCCTTATGTAAATGTCACCCTGTTTTCTTCCGCAACGCCCGTATCAGTTACGATCGGGAAAGACACGCAGGCCATCGTAAAGGGCGGCCCCGTATTGGAGAAGCTGAACGCATTCGAGCAAAGCATGAAGCCCGTGGAAGCAGTATGGAGTAAGCTGGGCACGCAATATGGCAACACTACTGACCTGGATGCAAAGCTGGCTATCAGTGAAAAGATGAATAAGATGGCCACAGAAGTGCAGGCAAAACGACTGGCCTTTGCGCTGGAGAATGTAGATAATCTCGCAGGTGCCTGGAGCGCTTACCATTACGCCTTTGCGTGGACAGGCGCATCCCTTTCCAAACTCATCCCCTCCTTCCGCCAGCAGGATTGGGCAGCCGCTACTATGCAAAAGCTGATCGAAAAACAGGCTGAGTCAGATAAGATCAATATGACCGGCAAAACCGCACCTGCTTTTGCACTGCGCTCCCTGAACGGTAAAGTAGTGGACCTGGGCAGTCTCGTAGCAGGCAACAAATATGTACTGCTCGATGTATGGGCCTCCTGGTGTACACCCTGCCGGGCAGGCAACCGTAAACTTGCACCACATTATGCCGCGCTGAAGAAAAAGGGTATCGAGATTGTGTCGGTATCGGTAGATGAGAAAGACGACCTATGGCGAAAGGCCGTAGCGTCTGACAAAATACCCTGGCCACAGCTGGTAGCGCCCGAAGGCATGAAGAGCGACATCGTGGCCCAATACAATGTTAAATCACTGCCGGCTACTTTCCTTATCAACAAGGAAGGCAAGATCATACAACAGCATGTTGAAATATCCGACTTAGAAAAATTACCATGATGCGGAACGCTTTATTGTTTATTTCCATTTTCCTGCTGATGCATGTGCAAACCCATGCACAGCAGGTTCTTTTACAAAATGTAACGGTTATTGATGGTGACGCACGGGTAGCCCCGCGCATAGCATCTGTACTCCTGCGCGATGGCCTCATCCGTAAAATCTACACCAGCACTCCCCGTAAACTAACCAATACCCGCATCATCGACTGTACCGGTAAATACCTTGTACCGGGGATGATGGATGCCCATGTGCATCTGGCCACGGTGGTTGATGAAGACCTGAGCAAGGCACGCCTCCTTACAGACAGTATCATCGGTAATATGTCCCGCCACGGTATCACAACCGTTCGCGACATGGCCGGTAACGCTCCTTACCTCGCCGCCTTAAAAAGCGATGTCCGCTCCGGTAAAACCATTGGCCCTGATATCTTCTATGCGGCACAGTTTGCCGGTCCCGGTTACTTCGATATGATCCGCCGTTCCGGCCGCGAAGGTGACCTCGGTAACAGCGCATGGTACAAAGCCATAATGCCCGGCATGGATGTTACCGCCGCAGTGAAAGAGGCCAAAGCAGCCGGGGTAAGCGGCCTGAAGATCTATGCCGACCTTGATGCTAAACTCATCCGCGACCTTACGGAAGCAGCACATAAAGCCGGTTTAAAAGCATGGAGCCATGCGGCAGTATTCCCCTGCAAGCCCGGCGCCATTGCAGCGGCAGGTGTTAACAGCATGTCGCACGCCAATGATTTTGCTTTCCAGCAGCTCCCCGGCGACACACTTGAAATAGGGAAAGCATGGCAGGCATTGTATAAAAAGGATTTCCGGCTGGATACGCTTGTTCAGATCCCCCTGCTGCAGGAAATGGCCCGTAAAGGCATCTTCCTCGACCCTACCGTTTTCCATGCGGAGAACAACAGGATGCACAGCGCCGCCATCGTTACCCGGCTGGCACATGCCCATGGCGTAAAAGTAGTGGCGGGTACAGACTGGATCTACAACACCACCGGCGAAGTGCCCCTCCTCCAGGAAATGCAGCTCCTGCAAAGCAAATGCGGTATGAACCCCGCTTCCGTAATAGAAGCTGCCACCCTGAACGGGGCACGCGTTTGCGGTCTTACAGACCGCGGCGCCATCCGTAAAGGCATGCGGGCCGATCTGCTGCTCCTTCCCGGCAATCCCCTGCAGAACCTGAGCCTCCTCTTCCAACCGGAACAGGTTTTCCTGAATGGAAAGGAATTATACTAACAGGAAATATTTCGACATTAAAAAAGCCGGGCGGTCAAATAGCCCGGCTTTTTTAGGCCTAATAATCAACAGGAGGCTCATTTATGTTAATTTACTATCAAAATAGCCTATAAGTGCCTATTTATGGCACTTCACAATTACTTCATTATCAAGCCATTAAACTACCACTGTTCGGTGACCCTTCGGTCATCCTTCAGTGAAAGGGGGGCTTCCCTGAGGGATCACTGAAGGATGACCGAAGGATCACCGAAGGATCACCGAAGGATGATAATTGCGAATTCGATACGATATTAACCACAAGGCTGATTATACCAATTAAAAAGGACCACCTCCATGTTTTTGCAAACAGCGGAGGCGGCCCTTTCTGATGTAAATATCTCCTGTTTAAACTATTTCCCTTCAGGAATAAACAGCACGGCATCCGCCAGTACTACTCCATCTGCCCCTTCGGTCGTAATCTCCACATACCCCTTTTTTCCTTTGGCCAGTTTCACCGTACCCAGGTCTACCCACTCACCGGAGGTCTGTCCTTCCACTTTTACGGCGGAAGCTGCAAAATCAACCGGCTTCACCGCTTTCCCGTCGGGCGATACTTTGATGCTGGTATGCGCCGTCATATCTCCCTGTTTAGGCACGTAGGAATAAATCCTGTAAGTACCGCCGCTTACCACCTGCGGAGTAAAGCGAATGGTACCCGTGGCTCCTTTTTCGGATACATATGCCGATGGGCCATAAGCACCGCGGTTGATCTTCTTCCAGTTGCCCGTTACCGTTACCTGTTCTTTATCATCG
Organism: Chitinophaga deserti; assembly: GCF_003149455.1. Taxonomy (GTDB): domain Bacteria; phylum Bacteroidota; class Bacteroidia; order Chitinophagales; family Chitinophagaceae; genus Chitinophaga; species Chitinophaga deserti. Next base: position 326,776 of record NZ_QFFK01000006.1, on the reverse strand, counting down.
TTATCCACGAGTATCTCTGCCGTGGTATTGATCGCCAGCGGCCGCTGACGCAGCGTTGCCTTCAGCTTAACGATATCCACTTCCTGCACGGATTGCTTAGCATCGATAGCCATGGATGCTGCCGTGGCGGCAGATTGTCCCAGTACCATGAACACCGGTTCCATACGGATAGAGCCATAAGCAATATGCGTGGCAGAGAGGCAGATGGGCACCAGTACGTTGCCACAATCTTCTTTTTTCGGGATAATGGAACGGTAAGCGATGGGGTAAGGCCCAAAACCACCTACCTGCACATCGCCTTCATTCTTCACCATACCGTTTACGATCACACGGTCGGTATTGTGAGAGTCCATGGTGTAGGCGGCCATGCCCACGCCGTCATCCACGGTATTTTTACCTTCACAGTTGGCCTGTGTCATGACATAGGCACCCACCATCCTGCGGGATTCACGAACATACATTTGTGGCGACCAGTTACCGAATTGCATGTATTCATCTTTCGGATACCCCCATTGCAGCATTTGCTTACGGAGATGTTCGGGCATGCGGGGATCGTGGCCTATGAAATACAGCAGGCCTTTGTTATACAGTTCATGCTCTTTGATGATCTTAGCCCGGGTGGCGTAATCCGCCTCGGGATAGTTCCAGTTCATACCGATCATATCGGTGGAAAAGGCATTGTTGTTGTTGATGTCTGTTTTGTTGTTGGGCATCCGGTCGAATTTGAGGAAACCGTTAAGATCGCCCGGTGTGTGGTGTTTTACCAGGCGCAGCAACAGTTCGTACCGCGTGGAGTCATATCCTTCCGGGCGCGTAATGGGTATCCGGTTTTCCGGATTGTTAGAGAGGCAGATGCGGAAGTTGTACGCCTGCACTTTCTTATCTCCTGAGCCCTGCTCTGCCAGCGGTTTGGTATTAATCCCCCAGAGCACACCGCTGTTGGGATCGCCGGGTACTTTATAGGGGTCGATATTATCGGGGAACTGGTGCTTATCACGCAGCTGCACCCCGTTATAGGTTTCGCCATACTGAGCGTTTGCTTCGCGGCCTACCGTATAGGAAATACCCGCCAGCGCCATGAGGTCGCCCTCATAGGAGCAGTCGATATACATTTTAGCTCGAACGGCAGATACCTTAGGCGTACCTCCAACGGAAGACTCCAGCTGTATCTCCGTTACCTTCCCTCCCGCTTTTCCGGCACGGGTGATGCGGTGATCGTATACAATTTCCAGATTGGCTTCCTTCACATACTGCTGATACACTTTTTCGGCCACGCCGGGCTCAAATATCCACGTTTCAAATTTACCGTAGTGTTTACCCACCCGGCGGTAAAAGTCCCGGGAAATGCCTGAAATCGCGTATTTATTGCCTATATCGGTATAACCCAGTCCACCGGAGGTTAAGCCCCCCAGGCGTTTACCGGGTTCAATAACCAGTACGGACTTATTCAGTTTCTTAGCCGTATACGCGGCAATCACACCGGCGGAGGAGCCGCCGTATACACAGATATCCACTTCTCTTACCTGCTGGGCCATCAGGCTGCCGGGCAATGCCAGCAGGCTGAATAATAATGTCTTTCTTAATGTCTGCATCTTATTCAATTGGATTAGTAACCGGGATTCTGATCCTTCACAGGATCTATGGCTTTGTTATAATTGGTTTCAATAACGGGGATGGGCCAAAGCAGATGGCGCTGTGTCATGGTTTTGCCTTTGCCCGCCTGCACGATCTCTTCTGCGATGCCAAGTCGTTTCAGATCCAGCCAGCGTTTGGACTCTCCGCAATTTTCATACCCGCGTTCATGCACCACCAGGTCAATAAAGGCCTGTTTACCGCTGTAGTCTGCCAGTTTAAAATCCACAGTGGCATCTGCTGTCTGCGGATTTTTACCATAAGCACGGCGGCGTACCATATTGAGCTTTTCCATGGCATCTGCCGTGGGCGCAGCACCTGCCTGGGCTACGCATTCGGCGTAAAACAGGAGAATGTCGGCATAGCGGTACATGGGATAATCGTTCCCCCCTGCTGTTACCGCCTGTTTATCCACGAACTTCTTGAGCAGAATGGTAGTGGATCCCAGGCCAAACGTTTGCGGGTACCAGTTAAATTTATAACGCAGATCGTTTTTATCCCAGTTTTTCACGAAAGGATTTGCTTCCGAATCGCTGTAGAAGGTATAAAACCCGCCGGGAGGAAAATACCCCGAGTTCGGATAGTGGCAATACTGGGGGTAGGAAAACCCTTGTCCGCTGGGTACCCTTGCATATTTGAGATAAAATATCTCTTCCGTGGAAGAGGAAATATCTGCCCCGAAAACCTTCTCGAAATCATCCGCTACTGCCACATTCACGAGACTGAACTTATTGGAAGTGATGATTTCCCCGGTCAGATCGCGGGCTTTATCGTACTGGTGCAGGTTCATATACACATCGGCCAGCATTGCCTTGGCAGACCATTTGGAAGGAGTGCCTCCCTGCCGCGGCTTATCGGGCAGGCGTGTTTCCGCCCATTGCAGATCCGCCACAATGAAGTTGTATACCTGCTCCCGGGTATTGCGTGCCAGTTCCCTTGCATCCATGTTCTTCTCATCACGGATAGGCACACCATCCCAGTTACGCACCAGGTAGAAGTAATTCAATGCCCGCATACAGCGCGCTTCTGCCAGATATATATCCAGCTGTGCAGGTGCAATAGCAGTGGCGAGTGGCGCCCGCTCAATTACAATGTTGGCGTTGCGGATAGATTCGTAGAAAGCAGCCCACATATCTCCCACACGGGTCACGTTCGTCTGATCCAGCCCGGTATAATCGTTCAGCGGGGCATGACTGCCGCGGCCGTAGAGGTATTCGGTATAAATCTCATGCTGGCACTCGTACAACGCACCAAGGGTACTGCCCCGGCGGATGGGAACATAGATCGCATTAAGGCCGGCTTCCACTTCCGCCGGTGTTTTATAGAAAACTTCCGCGGCTATGGATTGTGGCTTCTCTTCCAGTACATCGGAGCAGGAAGCCATCACCAGCGCGGTTAATATGAGTAAGGTTAATTGTTTCATCATGTTGAATTAGGTGGTGAAAAAGAATCAGAACCCGCAGCGTACGCCCACTGTCACCGATTTGCTCATCGGGTAAATGGAATAGTCGATACCCTGGTTGATGGAGTTGGTACCGCCATAGGCGTTCACTTCCGGATCGTACCAGGAGTATTTGGTGAAGGTGATGAGGTTCTGTCCGCTTACATATACCTGTGCAGACCTGAACCATTTCGCCACATTGGAAACCGGCAGGTTATACGCCAGCTGGATGTTGCGGATGCGGAGGTAAGACCCGTCTTCCACGAAGCGCGACGACATATTCGCCGTTAGCGTTCTGGTAATGCGGGGATATTTGGCATTAGGATTCTCCGGCGTCCAGTGGCTTTCAAACACTTCACGGGGGAGGTTGAGGCCCATACCCAGGTCCAGTGCCGCCACGCGGTTCAGGTTAAAGATATCGTTGCCCTGGGAGCCTTGCAGGAACACGGTGAGTTCGATACCCTTGTAGCTGGTAACGGAATTGATGCCGTAGATAAAATCAGGGTTGGGATCACCGATGAAGGTTTTATCAGCCGCATTGATCTTCCCGTCTTTGTTGATATCCTCGTAGTTGAGGTTTCCGTTTGCGGTATACCCGATTTCTTTATAGCCATAAAAAACGCCCAGCGGCTTTCCTTCGCGGAGGATGTTCACGAAATCCTGTACAGATCCGGTATAGAAAGCATCGCCGTTAATATCCTGACCGTTATACAGTTTCAGCACCTTGTTACGGTTGAAGCCGAGGTTGGCGCTAACATTCCAGGATACTTCCCGTCCCTGGAAAATAGCTCCGTCTACCCCTATCTCGAACCCTTTATTCTCGATCTCGCCTACGTTCTGCACAGTGGTGGCATAACCCATAGAAACAGGCAGCTTCACCCTGTTGAGAAGGTCGCGGGTCTTTTTATGATACACATCGAAGGTGAAGTGCAGCCTGTTTTTCAGGAAACCTGCATCGATGCCGAGGTCTACCTGCCGGGTTACTTCCCAGCGTAAATCGCCGGGCAGTGTTGTTCCGGGAGCGAAGCCAATAGCAAGTTGATCACCGAAAATAGTATTGAGGGAACCCAGCTGCCGTAAGGTGGAATACGGACCTATCGACGGATTGCCCGACAAGCCCCAGCTGGCCCTCACCTTCAGGTCGGAAACCGCATCAGACTGCTTCAGGAACGACTCGTTGGAAGCCTTCCAGGCAAATGCCACAGAAGGGAAACTCTGCCATTGCTGGCCTTTGGAATAACGCGAAGAGCCATCGCGGCGAATGCTGGCCGTGAGCAGGTATTTGTCCTGATACGAATAATTGACACGCCCCAGGTACGACAGCAATACCCATTTGGAGTACCCCGAAGTAGGGATACCCGGTGTTATGGCGCCCTGCAGGTTACCGGTATACACCACATCACTGAGGAAGCCGGTTCCGGAACCGTTCATACTGGTAGATACCTTATCCTGGTAGGTAAAGCCCGCCATAGCCGTCAGTGAATGATCACCGAAAGTATTGGTATAGGTAGCCACGTTCTCGTTCAGCAGGCTGGTATACTGTGACGTTTGCACATCCGCATAGCCAATGGAGTTGGTAGTTGGCTCGATTTTGTTATACACATCCACCCGGTCGTTCAGATTGTCGATACCCCCTGAGATGCGGATGGATAAGCCTTTAAAGGGTTTAATAGTGAGCGCGGCATTTGCCAGCACACGGTCGCCCTTAATCATATTCGACTGCTCGTTGATGAAGATGAGCGGATTAACGATTACGTTGGAGATGAAGGGATATGCTGTATTCAGCCTGCGGTAAGTACCGTTGGGCAGATAAGGCGATAGTGAAGGCGGCGCCATCAGCATACCAGATATCAGATCATTACCGCGGTTACCAAGGCCCGAGTTCTGCCGGGAGCTGTTGAGGCGGGTAAGGATCGTATTCATGGAAACGCTGAACACCTTACTGATATCGTGCTCAATGTTTCCGCGGATGTTGTAGCGTTTATAATCACTGGCTTTCACGATACCGTCCTGCAGGAAGGCAGATCCGGAAAGGGAGAAGCGTGTTTTCTCAGTGCCCCCGTTAACCGTGGCGCTGACATTGTAAATGGGCGCGGTGCGGAGCACAAGGTCCTGCCAGTCGGTGCCGGGGTCTTTACCCAGACTGTCTATCTGCGCCTGCGTAAAGTATTCAGCCACACCGTCATTACGTGCCTGTTCATTATACAGTAAAGCATATTCGCGGGCATTCATCAGGTCCATTTTGCGGGATACGAACTGCATGGTATACCCTGCATCCACATCTACCGTGGTACGGCCGCCTTTGTTGCCGGAGCGGGTGGTGATCATTACCACGCCGTTGGCGCCACGGGAACCGTAGATGGCGGTGGAAGATGCATCTTTGAGGATTTCCATCGATTCGATGTCGGCATTCTGGAGGAAGGTGGGGTTACCGTCGTAAGGGAACCCGTCGATCACATACAGGGGTTCATTGCCACCCAGGATGGAGTTGGTACCACGAATGCGCACGCTTACGCCGCCACCGGGCGATCCGCCGTTCTGAATAACCCGTACACCAGCAGCACGGCCGCTGAGGGCCTGCATGACGTTGGTAGAGGGAAATGCATTGATTTCTTTGGACTTCACCTGGCTCAGTGAGCCGGTAAGGTCGCTTTTACGAACGGTGCCGTAACCCACCACTACAAATTCATCTGCACTGGCTGCCTGCGGTGCCAGTGTAAACTGGAGGGGCTGGCTCACGAGCACTGTTTGCTCAGTACTTTTATAACCGATATAGGTAACTTCTATAATCGTACCGCGTGGCACCCGCAGTTTGAAGTAGCCTTCCGCATCCGTTACGGTACCCTGCGAGCCGCTGCCTTTTACGGAGACCGTGGCGCCCGGAAGCGCCTGCCCGTCTATATCCAGTACACGGCCTGTGATGTTAATCATGGTATCCTGCACCAGTACTTTCACGGGAGATAAGGGAGAGAAAACTGATCTCCGCTCCTTGATGACGATATTCTTCCCGATGATGGAATAGGAAAGCGGCTGGCCTTTCAGTACCAGTTCCACCGCTTCCTCCAGCGGGATGTTGCTCACTTTCAGGTTTACCCGCGGAGCTTTATCGATCAGTTGATGATCGTAGAAAAAAACATATCCTGTTTGCTTTTCAATGGAGCGGAACAATCTTTCTATAGATGCATTGCGCTCAGAAAGTGATACCTGCTGCGCCAGGCTTTTGGCACTTACCTGGAGGCAGGCGGCCAGTAGCAGAATAGCGGAAAACTTCATACACAACAGCGTTTTGTAAATCAATCGCCGCGTAAAATACCGCGTACAAATAGCACTAATTTGCATAATTTTGGTTTGTTAGGGTAATAAAAATCCCGTCTGGCCAGGTGCCAGTGTCGTGGAATGCCGTGTAAATCCTTTTTGTATGGTTTGCCCTTACATCCTTGCCGGGACCGACTGCCATCGGGCCCGGTTTTTTATGGGCGAAACCTTTTTACGGGAAAGTCATGTCGCTTTTTCTTTCATAACGGTTATAAGAATAATGGTTTGTGGAATGAAATAATGATGAATACTATGGTGTTACGATAATCTTCTTGCCTTCTATCCTGTAACGTACATTACTGAGTTCCAATATTTTCAATACGTCTGTAACGCTGCTGCTCCGGGCTATTTTACCGCCAAACTCCCTGTCCGGCACATCCCCTTCATAGGATATCTCCGCATCGTACCAGCGCCCTATTTCACGCATTACGCCCTGCAGGGATTCGTGGTTAAAGTGGAAATACCCGTTCTTCCAGGCTACCACTTCCTCCACATCCACCCCATCCTGTATGCTCATGTTCCCTCCCGGGTGTGCGCTCACCTGCTGGCCGGGGTGCATATTCAGAGAATGTACTCCCTGCTTCACATTCACGGCGCCTTCCAGCAGCGTGGTGCGGATGCTGGCTTCGTCGTCGTAGGCCATTACGTTGAAATGGGTACCCAGTACCTGTACGGTCATATCCTTCACCTTCACATGGAAAGGCATTTTAGCATTCTTCGCAATCTCGAAATAGGCTTCCCCGTTCAGTTCTACTATCCTTTCCTTCCCCGTAAATGCGGTAGGGAAACGCAGGGATGATGCCGCGTTCAGCCATACGGAAGACCCGTCTGGCAGGATGATGCGGAATTGTCCGCCCCGCGGGGTGGCGAGGGTATTGTATGCCACTTCTCCTTCCCTGCCGGCGCCCTGGTAGGCCAGCTGCCCGCTGTTGAGCTTTATAACCTGAACATTTCCCTGGCTGGCGATGGCCCCATTCCCTGCCGTATCCAGCGTAATCGCCTGCCCCCCGGCGAGATACAGGACGGCCTTATTTCCACCCGGAACCACTTCCAGCGGGGCTTCCGATACTTTGGCTACAGATGGCCCGTTACCGGAAGTACGGGGCCAGAAATAAGCCACTGATATTACGGTAAGTATGGCGGCTGCGGCCCATACAGGGCGGAGTTTGCGTATAACAGTTTTCCGCAGGACTGGTTTAGGAGTACCGGCCATGATGCGCTGGCGCACGGCTTCCATCCTTTGCGGATCCGACTGCCCATGGGCAGATTTATCGCGCAGGAGCTCCCCTACGGCCTGTTCCCATTCCTGCCGCATGGCATCATCGTCCAGTGAGTCCAGCAACCGGGAGGCTTCTTCCTGGCTTAATTCCTCGCTGAGGTAGCGTTTGAGTAAGTTGGTGAATGTCTGATGGTCCATAACGTGCGATAGGGTTGCCGGTATTGCCGGTAATCATGGTAAAGACGCACAACTCCCCCACAGGGAGGTGCCTGAATCAAAAAATATTTTCGGAGAGGAAAACGAAAGCCCAGAGCGCGCCCATTGCTCCGGAGGGGTGGTTGGAAAGGGCCTTGCGCAGCGTAGAGATGGCCTGCACGATATAACTCTTAATGGTAATGCGGGATACGCCCATGGTAGAAGCGATCTCTTCATGCCGCATACCCTCGAAACGGCTCAGGGTAAAAGCCCGTTGCTGCTGCGGAGGGAGCTGCCGGATGGCAGTGAGCACACATTGCTCCAGTTCCCGGAACTCGGCAGCATGATCGGCCTGCAGGCCGCCGCCTTCGTGCAGGAACTGCAATACATATTGCCGGTAGGCATCTCCCGAAGCCAGCTTCCGTAACCGGGAATAGATCAGGTTACGGGCGGTGATGAAGAGGTACCCTTCCAGCCGGGAAACATTGGCCATATCAGCCCGTTTCTCCCATAAGATCGTGAAAACATCCTGTGCTATATCTTCCGCGATGGCGGCAGATTTGGTAAGTGCCAGTGAAGTGGAGTACACCCCGTCCCAATACCGCTCGAACAGCGTACGGAACGCCTGTTCGTCTCCATCGGCGAGCAAACGCAGCATATTACTGTCGCTATGTGGAATTTCGTGCATGTCCGGAAAGACGGGATTGGTTGATAACTACTGAGGAAATAAAAATAAGAAAAAATCTGAAGCTTTTAAGCGCTGATTAATCAAAACCCCATTCACCTCTCCGGATACTGCAAATGGTTCAATTACATTGGATTCCTATAGTTTCATTTGTTGCTGTCTTAAAAGAAATCCTGCTTCCACTAATTACCTCTGATTTTTTCCCGTTTCTGATCAGAAGCACCTTTTTGCCGGGCCATGGATTTACCAGCGTACAAATTCTTCCTTTTTCACTTATGATCTTAACGTCTGTAACCATTTCGTTTTTCAGACTGGCAGAAACCAGAAAGCCTCCCCATGCCCTGATATTCTTAAACCCTGCATGTTGTTCTTTTGAAAACCCATTGAATAAGCGAATTACATTTCCTGCACTCATGCATAGCATTTCATTAAGCGCATTCGCAACAGTACAGCTATTTTCTATTCCATGGGGATTATTAAACTGAAAGCCGTTGGGATAAGTATGCAAGGCGTACTTATGTAATTCATTGACGATAACAGATGAATCATATCCGACTCTGATAGCAGCCATAAAAAAGCTACTACTGGTATTCATATCCTGCCAGCGCTTCATTTCATCAATTGTATTGCGGGCAACATTCAATAATTCCGCTTTACTATCCAGGTTAATTGCATTGGATGGATATATGTGCTGTATTCCCAAACCATTGTCTGGCCACCAATCAACACCCTTCTCTGTATACCGGAATACCTTTTTATTACTCCTCTCCTGAACAGGAAAATCACTCAGCTTACTCAGCATATCTCTCCATTTTTCCTGCCTGTCTTCATCAAGCTTCAAAGTGGTGCTTAAATCAAGGATCAAATCAAAGGCATTCCGTACTAACCCAAGCGATAAAATCGGGTTCTTATCTTCACCTGATCCTTCATGAATGGCATCTCCATAAATCACATACCTGCCCTCTTCGAATTTCAGGTAATCTTCCCAAAAATTGACCACAGCAAGTGCATATGGATAGATTTTCTTACCATACTTTTCATCATAGGTGCAACGCCATTGTTGCGCCATGTTTAACAATCCGTATGCCGCATTGGAACGTTGACCATAAAACAATCCACCCTCCTGGATATCCCCTTCCTTTTGGTAACCTCCCACAGGAAAGTCTCTGGTTACTTCTATCCCCATGGGGCCAATACCCACCGGATACAGGATCCCCCGTGTGTGGTTAACATTCTTTGCATACCATTCTCCCCTTGGCATAAAATCAAGCAGTGGAGCATCATGAGGTTCCCCTTGCACTAAACGATTAGCTGCATAAAGTCCATAAAAAGGGGCCTGAAAATTATAGTTCAAATGGTAGTCGCCGTTCCATGCCGGATTATCCGATGTAGTCCAGCCAAATATTCCGGGAGGAAACTTTGGATCTCGGCTGCAGGCAGCCATGGTATATAATCCCTGATAATAAGCTTTCATCAATACCGGATTATCCACAGATATACTGGATTTACTCCAATATAATTCCCACCAGTCATTATGCTTTTTAATGAATGTTGTAGCTGATTTCTCATTAAGTTTATTCACTTGCTTCAACACGGCGTTCAAAGGCTCTTCTGTTTTAAACTTACTTTCAATTGCAAGGGCAACAATTATTTTCTTTCCGGGCTGAAGCAGAACAGTACTATCCTTATAATTAAAGGCTCTTAAGGCTACAGACACTTCGGTTGGAATATCTACACTATCAGTAAAGGCCCGGGTAAGCCAGAAAACATCATTTACTTTCCCGCTTTTCAATGCAGCATGTTTATGTTCCGGAGCATTTAAATTAATGGAAACATTTGTTGCTTTACCTGCTGCACTTATTTCAATAAAGATCAGATTTTCTATGGCTGACACCCATGATTTTACCATCACACTTTGCGCATTATTTTGTAGCAAACATGCAGTAATACCATTCCTAAGTGACTGTTCCGCAGAAAAATCGCCCTCATTAAACCCATTAACTTTAATATCTACAAAACCCACTACCCTGGGGCCCGACAAGCCATCAGCCTTTGACCGCAACCGCCAAAAATCGTTCTTAGACAGGTAATACCGCAACCGGTCTCCCTTACATCCGACACTCATCGTTACATCACCGTTTCCCATTAAGGGAGCGTCAATTGAAGCATTGTTCGGAATATGTGAAGGTGGCTTTGTCCAGGTATTTTTAAATATTTCCTGTGCAGGTAAGGCAACTTTATTTGTTTGAGCAAAGGCACCCATGTTACAAATTAACAGGCACCATAATAACGTAGGCTTTCTTATCATACAATTTTACATTGAATTCAGCTCATCGGGCTGCGGGCGGGTAATAGAGAACAAAATGAAATGGGGATAAACGATCTTAATGACGATTTATCCCCAACTGCGGAGAGAGAGGGATTCGAACCCCCGGTACTCTTTCGAGTACACCTGATTTCGAGTCAGGTACATTCAACCAGCTCTGACATCTCTCCGTATTCGAATGCGAGTTTAGTAAATTCCCCCATTTTTTCCAATAAAAACCCGGGATACCCGGGGCAAACTTGTGGAAGCGATTTTCAGCAGAGTCAGCCGGATTCGCCCCCCGGACCTGTTACAGTCAAAATCATTTAAGAAGAGACTGATACTCCTTAAAACAAAAATCCCCGACTTAAGGCCGGGAAATATTCAGCGGAGTCAGCCGGATTCGAACCCCGGACCTGTTACAGTCAAAATCATTTAAGAAGAGACTGACACTCCCTAAAACAAAAATCCCCGGTTTAAGGCCGGGAAATATTCAGCGGAGTTAGCCGGATTCGAACCCCGGACCTGTTACAGTCAAATCAGGTATGCAAAGACTTCCACATCCCATAAAAACAAAAACGCCCGGCTATTAGCCAGGCTTATTTCAGCGGAGGAAGAGGGATTCGAACCCCCGGACCTGTTACAGTCAAAATCATTCGATATGAGACTGCCCGCAATTCCCCTCTCTTAAAAACAAAAACGCCCGGCTATTAGCCAGGCTTATTTCAGCGGAGGAAGAGGGATTCGAACCCCCGGACCTGTTACAGCCAACAGTTTTCAAGACTGCCGCAATCGACCGCTCTGCCATTCCTCCGGCGCAAAAGTATAATTCCGGTTGAATTATACAAAATAAATTTTCACAGACTTTTAAAATTCGCGTTAATCCAGCATTAGAAAAACACTCCCCATAACCTAAAAGGCCCGCCTGCAAACATTTGCAGACCGGCCTTTTAATATTAAATCACGTTGTAATAGTTTGTGGAATTACTCCGCCACTACCCCGTCTGCCTCCGTCATTACCCAGGCATGGTTATAGAAACCAGCCATCTTAACGGCATTGGCACCGGTCAGCATCATTTTCGCATCGTAGATCATGTAATCAGGAAAGCCGCTGGCTCCCGCGAAATACTGATTGGCATAGGCTGCTTTCATACCGGGTATGCCCGTACCGCCTATCACGCCTACCGATGCTACGGCAGACCCTTTCAGCGGCCATACGAAGCTGGCTGCCATATCCGGACCAGACCATGTTTTGCCTCCGGCCGTGATCTTATTCCGTTCCATCTGCACCGGGGCATCGGCCAGTAGCGTGTTCCATGCTTTATTGGTGGTTTTATTACCGTAGATAATGACGCCCCTGTCGCGGTACTGCTGCGCGTTATAGTCTTTGTCAGCAATAATGTCCATGGAACCATTACCGCGGTAATACCAGGTTTCGGCATCATAACGGGCCTTATTAAAGCTCCATTCGTTTTCCTCTTTGCTGCCGCCGGTGCTGTAAACAAATACCATCCTGTGATGGAATGCATCTTTCAAGGTGCCATTGCGGTGCGGGCCTTTCTCAGACAGCGGCGGCTCTGTTGTAAGCTGCCAGCCGTTTTGCACCTTCAGCAGGTATAATGCCTGCGTTCCCACTGTAGAAGTTATTTCTGCACCATCCAGTTTCAGCGTCAGTTTGGCACCGGGCGTGAAATCCTTTACATCCAGCCGGAGCAGGCGAATATTCTCCGTTTGTCCTTCGATGATATTGGCGGCACGGTTACGTTTCAGGCGGATGCGGCTGTATTGCAGGGGGTGCTCCTGCTGATATACAGAAGCCCAGCGGTAAGCATCGGAAATACCGGGGTTGGAGGTGATGAAATCTATCACGTTCACGGCAGTATCTGCCGCACGGGTGCGCCATTTAAAGAAGTCGAAGATGGGCTTCCAGTCTACGCTGATGTCCCCGAACCAGTGTTCCCCGCCGGGGTATTCGTTATAGCTGAAGTCTGCATGGAAACCGCCCAGCAATTCTCTCATTTGCCGCGCGTAATTAACAGACACTACCCTGTCTGCATCCCCATGGAAAATATAAACCCCCAGTGGCTTGTAGTTCTGCGCCAGTTTAATTACATCACTCTGGTTGCCTGCACGGAGCAGCATTTGCTCTACCGGGTTGGCGGCGCTATCCGGCACCATCCCGTCTGCCGATCCATATCCTTTAAGCGTAGGATAACCGGCACTGGGGGCTATTGCAGCCCATTTATCAGGATAGGTGGCCCCCAGGAACCAGGTACCATGGCCACCCATGGAATGCCCCGTCAAATAAATTTTCTGCGGATCGGGCTCGAAAGACTTCCGGGCTATGGCCAATACTTCCAAAGCATCTATACGGCCCCAGTCTTCCCAGTTAAACCCTCTGGGCCTGCGGTTAGTGGCGGCAACAAGTGTTCCCCAGTCCTTCGACTGGTAAGCCCTTGCCTGCCCTATTGCCTCTACACCGGCACCGTGTACGGAAAGGAAAAGCGCAGCACCTTTCTTTGGGCCGCCCACCTGAGGGGCTACTGCATAGTACTGCAAACTGCCGTCTACGGCACTGATGAAGGTCCTGCTGTATTTATCCCCCTTTGCCACGGCTTCCACGTTCACTTTGGTTTCGTCCAGTATTTTTTTGCCGTCCAGCAGCGTTATCAGGTATTCTACTTTACCCGGACTATTCACATCTGCAGTAATAAAAGAGAACGGCACTTTCCGGGTAGACATTTGCGGAACAGCAGGCACATCCGTCAACACTTCCTTCCCTCCGGCTGAAGCACGCAGGCGCAGGCCTTTCAGATCCTTTGAAGTACCATTGATCACCACCAGGGCGCCCTGCAGGGTTTCGGTGCCGCTTCCGGCGATTATATGCGGCAAAGTAGCGTCTGACGCCTGCAGCTGAACAGGTTTTCCGGGGAGGATGAGGCTTGCAGTGATTATACCGCCACGCACGTATAATTCATTCAAACCCTTTTTCAATTGTACCGGAACATACATCCATCCGGAATTATAAGGATCTCCCGCATGCGGCTCCCCGTTGATGTAAAACCCGCTGTTACCACGGATATTGAGCAAAGCAGGGCGCGCCTTGTCGGATTCATAGGTAAGGTAAAAATACCCGCCCCGTCCAAATGCTCCACGGCCTCTGCGGAATAAGCGGTTGGCACTGTCTGCCGTAACCGGCTGCCAGGTTAATTCCTTTTCGAACACAGCGCCTTCCTTTGGCGGCGTTAAGGTATGGGTATAAAGCTGATAAGCCAGCACATCCGTATACACTGCTTCACGGCCATAGTGCTGTGGACTGGCCACATACAGGCCATTGCGGAATTGTACGGTATCCTGCGCGGCAGCAGGTATACAGGGCAGCAGTAAGATGCCCTGCAGAAGGAATCTGTAAATACGCATAGTCGGGACTCATTTCATTGTTCGTAAACAAGATACACATCGCCGCCTGTAAGTGAAATATCTTTTGATGAAAGGTAGCCGCCACCCGGGACACACACTATCAGCCCTATTGTGCAGAAGGTAATACTACCCTGATTTCCGTGCCTTCATTCATCCGGCTTTCCACGATGATCTCGCCCTTATGCATGCGGATGATGGTATTTGTCAGCGGCAGCCCTATACCATAGCCTTCGAATCGGCTGGTATTGCTGGCCCGGAAAAACGGGGAAAAGATGTAAGGCAGGTCCTGCTCAGGGATGCCAATACCAAGATCCTTTACGATCACGATATTCCGCGTATCCGTAGCCGCCAGTGCCAGTGATACCGGCTGGTTGCTGGAATATTTGATGGCGTTGGTAACGATGTTGGTGATGGCCAGTTCCAGCAGCTGGAAGTTGCCTTTGATATTCATTTTCTCTTCCTCTTCCGGGAACAGGCTGTAGTCGATGGATACGTGGTTACCCGGACTGAGCTTATCCGTCATTTGCTTGACAGCGAAGAGCAGCTCGTCTGTCCGGATGATTTCCCAATGCTGCTTTTTGCCATCGAAGCCTGTTTGCGCCAGCTGTAGCAGGCTTCGGGTGATGTGATTGAGGCGCTCTGCTTCGTTGAGCATGCTGGTGATGGATGCCCGGCCTCCGAATTGGCTTAGTAGGTACACCTTAATGATACCGTATTGAAAGTAGCAGAAGGGGCAGACGAACGGCAGATGAAGGGCAGACGAGATTTATTTAAGGGAGTTTCTAAAAGGGGCAGAACGCATCTAAATAATTGTATATGAACAGCATAGCAATAACGCCGCTGCATTAGCCACGCGCTTTGGCATATAGGCATAAAAAAACCGGCAGGATTTCTCCTACCGGTACAACCTGATGTTCATGAAGAGCGATAACCGCGGACAGATGACAGTTGTTTTTGTGCATTACTTCCTTCCAACCTGTCTGTTGATTTGAATAAAACAACTATCACCTGTCGTCGGTGGCGCCTTCTATTGGTAGCCTCCGCCGAGCGACCTGTAAAGGGACACCATGGCGGTAAGGCGTTGACGTTTAATATCTGCCTGCGTCAGTTCCGCCTGCAGGCTGGTGCCCTGGGCGTTGATGACTTCGAGGTAGTTAGCCAAACCACTGCGGAACAGCAGGCGGGCGTTATTTACTGCCTGCCGGGTAGTTTCGAGGCGGGTACCTGAGATAGCCTGCTGTTGCTGCAGTTTATCCAGCTGTACCAACGCATCGGTTACCTCACCCACAGCTACCGTAACCGACTGGCGGAAGCGGATAGCTGCCTGATCACGGTCGTTCTGAGCTATTTCCAGCTGGGTACGCAGCCTGCGCTGGTTAAAGATGGGCTGAACAATGTTGCCGGCTACTGTCCCGAATATGGAGTTCCCGTTGAACCATTCCCCGATCTTATAGGCATTAAGCCCCCCATTGGCCGTAAGGCTCAGGGCGGGATACATGGCACCCTGTGCAGCCCCAACGGTCGCATTGGCTGCTTTAAGGCCCATTTCTGAGGCTTTTACATCAGGCCTGTTGGCGATTACCTTTGCGGGTATGCCAGTCTGTAAACTATCCCATACCTGATATCCGTCGAGTGAGGCCGTGCGGGCTACAGTACCAGGCAGCTGGCCCATCAGGATGCGGATAGCATTTTCCTGGATGGTGGCAGCCTGTTCCAGCTGGGGGATCAGTTGTTCTGCCTGCAGCTTTTGCGCTACAGCCTGCTGAACGGCCAGTTCGGTTACCTCACCGGCGGTTTTCTGCATACGGATCATCTGAACGATAGTATCGCTGAGAGAAGCGTTGCGTTTGGCGATATCAAGCTGTGCATCCAGCATCAGGAGGTTAAAGTAGCTGTTGGCTACGTTGGCAACGATGCCTGTCTGCACGGCACGGGCGCCTTCGTACGTCTGAAGGTAGGATGCCAGTGCAGCTTCCTTCTGACGGCGGATTTTGCCCCAGATGTCTATTTCCCAGGAAATACCCAGGCCGAGGGTGAAGTCCTCAATATGGTCCGTTTTCAGGAAGTTTTTGAGGCTGAGCCCGTTCAGGCTGTTCTCTGAAGGGAACGAAGTATTGGCGGTAGCATTGGCGCTAACCGAGGGCAGCATGGCTGCTTTTGCCTGTTTAACGTAGGCCGAGGCCGCTTCTATCCTTTTCAGTGCCAGCTGAAGGTCGAAGTTACTCTTGAGCGCACCGCCGATGAGCTCCTGCAGAGCCGGATCGGGGAAGAACTGCTTCCAGGGGGCCGCTCCAACGGAACTGTCTGCCGCAGCCGTATTACCGAACTGCGCCGGTAAGGCCACTTCGGGCCGCTGAAAGTCTTTCCCGACTTTGCAGGCGGCAAACGAAGCTGCCGTGAGTATAGCTATTAAGTATTTTGAATATTGCGTCATAATTGCCTTGATTTTACTTATACGGTTGCTTCTTCCATTTCCATCTCCTCTTCATAAACTCTTAAGCCGGGGCGGCCGGTTATTTTTTCCTGTAAGAACTGGAATATCACATACAGCACAGGAATGATAAATACACCCAGGATCACACCGGTCAACATACCGCCGATGGCGCTATAACCAATTGAATGGTTACCAACCGCGGAACCTTTGGACACAAATACCAGGGGTATCAGACCTACGATAAAGGCGAATGAAGTCATCAGGATGGGACGCAGCCTGGCTCTTGCCCCGGCCAGCGCCGATTCTAGCAATCCCATGCCGTTGCGCCGCCGCTGCAGTGCAAATTCTACTATCAGGATGGCGTTCTTCGCAAGCAAACCTATCAACATGATCATACCAATCTGTACGTAGATGTTATTGTCCAGACCGGCAAAACCGATGAAGGCAAATACACCCAGGATACCTGTTGGGATAGTCAGGATAATTGCTAGCGGCAATACATAACTTTCGTATTGAGCTGCCAGCAGGAAGTATACGAACAGGATGCTGAGCAGGAAGATGTAGATCTGCTGGTCGCCGGCGGAGATCTCTTCGCGGGTCGCACCTGTCCATTCGTAACCATATCCCTGCGGCAACGCCGTTTTAGCTGTCTCCTCAATGGCTTTGATCGCATCACCAGTACTGTAACCCGGCTTGGGCGTACCGTTGATAGTAACGGAATTGAACATGTTGTTGCGGGTCACTGTTTCAGGACCGTACACACGCTTGAGCGACACCATTGATTTTACCGGTACCATCTCGCCCAGGCTGTTCTTCACGTAAATACCATCAAGCGAGTGAATGTCGGTACGGTAAGGCACATCGGCCTGCGCTACAACACGGTAGTATTTTCCGAAACGGTTAAAGTCAGAAACATAGCTGCTACCGTAATATATCTGCATGGTCTGCATCAGATCGGTAACGGATACGCCTAATTGTTTGGCCTTGAAATTATCCACTTCTACCTTATACTGGGGGTTACCCGCGGAGAAGGTGGTGAAGGCCGCGCCAATTTCCGGTCTTTGCATCAATGCGCCGATAAAGGCCCAGGCGTTGTTACCCAGCTGGTCCAGCGGACGCCCCTGTTTATCCTGCAGCATGAACTCAAAACCGCTCACGTTACCAAAACCCTGAACCGTAGGGAAGTTGAAGAAGAAGGCACCTGCATCTTTCAGTTCGCTTGCAGGTCCGTACATCATACCGGTGATCTGGTCGATGTTATCTACGTCCCCCCTTTCACCTTTGTCTTTCAGACGTACAAACCCTGCGGCATAAGGAGATGCGGCGGCATTGCTGATAAAGTTAAAACCGTCCACCGTCCAGGTGTGTTTCACAGACGGGAACTGGCGAAGTTTTTCGTCTATTTTTGACGTAGACTTATGCGTTCTGTCCAGTGAGCTGCCCGGAGGCGTGTTCAGCGCATATAATACGAAGCCCTGATCTTCCGTAGGAATAAATCCTGTCGGTGTCTTCTTTACCAGTATAAAAGATGCGATGGCTACGATCACCAGCAGACCGATGGCAATCGCCTTCCGCTTGATCAGGAAATTAAGGCTCTTGATATACCGGTTCGTCATGGAACGGAAACCGGCGTTGAAGGCATTAAAGAAGCGGCTTCCAAAGCCCGTTTTCTGGCCATGCTCGCCGTGTTCAGGTTTTAAGAACAAGGCGCACAGCGCGGGGCTCAGGGTCAATGCATTGATCGCGGAGATCATGATAGCGATCGCCAGCGTAAATGCAAACTGCCTGTAGAACACACCTGCAGGGCCCTCCATAAAACCAACGGGTATAAATACCGCCATCATCACCAGGGTAATGGAAATAACCGCGCCTGATATTTCATCCATCGACTTCAGGGTAGCTTTTCTTGCGGGCCATCGCGTTTGTTCCATCTTGGCGTGCACCGCTTCCACGACGACTATCGCATCATCCACCACGATACCGATTGCCAGTACCAGGGCGAACAGGGTGAGCAGGTTAATGCTGAAACCAAATAGCTGCAGGAAGAAGAATGTGCCTAAAATGGCCACGGGTACTGCAATAGCAGGGATCAACGTAGAACGGAAATCCTGCAGGAATATGTATACCACGAGGAATACCAGCAAAAATGCGATGATGAGCGTTTCACGAACCTGGTGTATAGATGCGTCCAGGAAGTCCTTGGCGTTGTACATCACCACCGTCTTCACGCCGGTAGGAAGCGAGGCCTCAAAATCCACCAGCAGATGCTCGATGTTATCAAGGATCTCATTGGCGTTGGAACCGGCAGTTTGAATAATAGCAAAACCTGCCGCAGGTTTGCCATCCAGCAGGTTGTTCGCTCCGTAGTTGAGCGCCCCGAATTCAATACGGGCCACGTCTTTCAAACGAAGCATGGAACCATCGCTGTTGGCTTTTATAACAATATTCTCATAATCTTCATTCAGGCTCAGCTTGCCTTTGTATTTCAATACAAATTCAAAGGTTTCCGTGCTGTTTTCGCCCAAACGGCCCGGGGCCGATTCGATGTTCTGATCCCTGATCGCGCTCAATACATCCTGCGGGGCAAGGTTATTCGCTGCAAGACGATCGGGCTTCAGCCAGATACGCATGGAATAGTCCTTGGCGCCAAAGATCTGCGCCTGGGCTACGCCGGGTACACGTTGGATCTGGGGGATCAGGTTGATCTTGATATAGTTTTGCAGAAACTTTTCATCGTATTCCTTAGGGTTTTCGCTATACAACCCCATGAACATGATGAAACCGTTCTGCACCTTCTGCGTGCTGATGCCCGCGCTCACCACTTCTGCGGGTAACTGGCTGGTGGCTTTGGACACCCTGTTCTGCACGTTTACGGCAGCGATATCAGGATCGGTTCCCTGTTTGAAATAGACGGTCAACATCATGCTTCCGTCGTTATTGGAGTTGGAGGTCATGTAGGTCATGTTCTCCACCCCGTTCACCGATTCCTCTATCGGGTTGGCCACGGAACGGGCCACTACTTCAGCGTTGGCGCCGGGGTAGACGGCCGTCACAGTCACACTGGGCGGCGCGATGTCGGGAAACAACGTAACAGGCAGGGCAAAGTAGGAGATAATGCCCAATAATAGCAGGATTATGGACACTACCGTTGAAAGCACCGGCCTTAATATAAATAATCTTAACATGATAAATTCACTTTTAGATCGTAAGTAAAATTTGATTCTTGCATGTCATACTTTACAGGTAAAGTATGGCCTGTTACTTACAACGTTTTTGATTTAAGCACACTGTCTGCCGGTACCAGCTGCGGTGCGATGACTGCCCCGTCCTTTAAATTGCCGGTTCCGGACAGCACGATCTTCTCGCCTGCTTTCAACCCGTCGCTTACAAAATAAAAGTTGGCTGTCTTTCCGGAAATCCTGATGGGCCTGCTGGCCACTTTGTTGCTGTCTGCCACGGTGTATACCAGCACTTTGTCCTGGATCTCGAACGTAGCTTCCTGCGGAATGGTGATAGCAGCGGGAACTTCCTGTGCAAACCTTACTTTGCCCGTGTTGCCCGTACGCAGTACGCCATCGGGGTTGGAGAAAGTGGCGCGGAAAGTGATGGCGCCGGTGGTCTTATTGAACTGCCCGTCTATCATTCCCATTTTTCCTTTCTCAGTGAACGTGCTGTTATCTGCCAGTATCAGTTCAACCGGAGGTGCATTCTTCAGTTTCTCTTCCAGCGTTTTGCCGGGGAAGTTGTTCTTGAATGTGATAAAGTCCGCTTCGCTCATTGAAAAGTAAGCGTACATTTCGCGTACTTCGGAAAGCAGCGTAAGGGGCTGGGCATCGGCGTTGCTTACGAGGGCGCCCACCTTATAGGGGATCCTTCCGATGTAACCGCTTACCGGCGCGGTAACCAGGGTATAGCCTACATTGATCCGCGCGCTGCCTGCTGCTGCCCTGGACTGGGCCAAAGCGGCTTTTGCTGCCTCATAGTTTGCTTTCGCCGTTTTCAACTGTACATCAGAGATCACGTTGCTGGCAACCAGAGGGGTCAGGCGGTCTACTTCAACCTGCATCTTTTCAACGTTAGCCTGCGCAGCAAGCTGGTTAGAAGTGGCGCTGTTCAATTGTTCGGCATATACCTTCGGATCTATTTTAAACAAAGGCTGCCCTGCTTTTACATAAGCGCCTTCATCTACAAATATTTTTTCGAGGTAGCCGGATACCTGCGGGCGCACGTCTACATTCACCTTTCCTTCCAGCGAAGCGGGAAACTCCAGGTAAGTGGTAGCCGGGGCCGATGTAACCACCATCACGGGCAACTGCGGGGGACCCTGCTGGGGGGCACCAGCCTGGGGAGATGAGCAGCTATATAGTAGCATGGCTGAGGCAATACTGGCGAGTGCTCCTGCCATAAATTTTTTCTCTGAAATCATTAACGGTTTCATACTTCGGTTGTTTTTATAGATCAATTAGAATGCGTTACCATGTGCTTTCCATTGCTGGAAATGCATAGTACAGACAAGGGCATAACATTGCCTTGTATTCAAAACATGGTGTGAAAAAAGGAAAGACTACGCTACTGCCTGGGCCGCAGTAGTGCTGTAACAATCAGGGTTTTGACGCAAGTTGCTGTCCATGCGTCATCGGATTACTGTTACAGTTAGGTTATTTAACTTTCATGGTCGTTGAAATTGATGCGTTGCAATTGACAATGCAAAAGTATAAAAAGTCACATTTGCCTGTTAGTTCCATATCACGGGATTAATTGTACTTTTCGCGGATGCTTTTCTGAAACAAGGCTGGTGTTTGCCCCGTATGCTTCTTAAAGAACCTTGAAAAGTAGGCGTCATCGTCGAAATTCAGCTCTCCCGCGATCTGTTTAACGGAATGCTTCTGCCAGAACAAAAGCCGCTTGGCTTCCGTGATCCGCTTGGCATCTATTACCTGCTTGGCGCTCCGCCCGATGGTATTTTTTACCGTATCGTTGAGATGGCCGGGTGTTACATGCAGCATTTCCGCATATTCATTCACCTGCACTTTGTCCCGGAAATGCTCATCTACCAGTATCTTGAACTGCACACCTAATGCATTGCCCCCGTAATGCTCTGCCCGGTATTCTTCCGTTACCGGCCGTGCAATACGGCCGCAGGCGATGATGAAGGCCGATAGTACATTACGGATGATAGCTTCTTTCCGGACCTTATCACTCCGGTATTCATGCAGTAAGATCCGTGCAAACGAAAGCAGCTCCTGCATCTGATGATCTTCCAGGTGCAGAATGCTGTCTTTAAACGTGCATTGCCAGCAACTTAACACACCGAGGGTTTCTGTAATCAGAAAGTCACGGGTGAAGTACATGGCAAGCACTTCTGCATCGGCGCTCCTGTCGTGCTGGTGGATCTGATCCGGCTCCAGCATAATCAGCGCAGGTGCATGTATGGTATGTTTCTCGAAATCAATATATTGCGTTACACTCCCTTTCAGCAGCAGATCTACTGTGTAACCATCGTGCCGGTGGGGAGATGAAATTCCTTCCCAGTCGATCTCCTTCAGGTTAGCCAGATGTATCATGAACTGGGACCCTTCTTCCGCATAGGGAGAGTCCTGCACGCTCACAAGGGGTATATGGTTGTACTTTGTCAGTTGCATGGGTAGTATTTTTATGGGTTTCCCGCGCTGACGGTTTTTTCAATAAGCATAATTCCACGGCAAAGATAAGGCTAATCCACCTGCTGGCGCTCCTGCACCAGTACGAGGTCAGACAGCTTTACCTGTATGGGTATATTCCCGACCTGCACCACAGCGGCTTTAGACCTCAATTCGAGTACTTTGCCCACCTGGTTGTTGGTCCGGATCTTCACCCTGTCGCCTACCTTCACATCTCCCTTGATTTCCTGGAACCGGGTATCGATCTTCTTCTGAATCTTATCGTTAGCGGCTTTGGCCCTTTTATGGAAAAGCAGCTCTTCCGCCTGGCGGATTACTTTCTGCTTATCGTCGGTCCGCTTCCACTCTATCACAATCTGTTTGAGCTTACGCTCCATGTCTTTCAGATATTGAATCTCATCTTCCCGGATCTTGTTCTGGAGCTTCTGAAGGGTATATTCATGCTGCTTGCGTTCCTTGTCCGACAGCACTTCGTATTCTTTCTTAAGTTTCTCGTTGTCTTTCAGCAGTTTATGCAAATCTCTCTCCTTGCTTTCCACCTTCTGGAGGTCCTGCTCCGCCTTATTAAGCAGCTTATCGAGCCTGAAGTGCCCGTCGTCTACCAGTTTCCTGGCGCGGTTGATGAGCTGCTGGTCCAGTCCGATACGCTGGGCGATGGAGAATGTATAAGAACTGCCGGGTTTGCCGATAATGAGCTTGTAGAGGGGCGCAAGCTTTTCCTCGTCGAAGCCCATGGCGGCATTTACGATACCTTTTACCTTTCCGGCCATCACCTTAAGGTTGAGGTAGTGGGTGGTAACGATGCCGAAAGCGTGCTTGCGGGCCAGTTCTTCCATGATCACCTCTGCAAAAGCACCTCCCAGGTTGGGATCGGAGCCGGAGCCGAGTTCATCGATGAAGAAGAGGGTTCTCCCGTTGGCATTTTCCATGAAATATTTCATGTTCCGGAGATGGGAGCTGTAGGTAGACAGCTCGAACTCCAGGCTCTGGGTGTCACCGATATGGATCATGACCTGCCGGAAGATGCCCAGCTGGCTCGTAGGGTGCACCGGCACCAGGAGCCCTGCCTGCAGCATCAGCTGGATCAGTCCTACCGTTTTGAGTGTCACGGTTTTACCCCCCGCATTTGGACCGCTGATAACGAGGATATGGTTATCCTTGTCCAGCGTCATGTTCACCGGTATGGTGGGCTTACCCTGTTTACGGTTGTACAGCAACAGCAGGGGGTGATAAGCTTCTACCAGGTGAACCTGCGCATGGGGCACGAGCATGGGGTAATTCCCGTTGATGTCGAGCGCCAGGCGGGCTTTGGCCCTGATAAAGTCGAATATACCCAGGATCTCGTGGTAACCGCTGAGCAGTGCGTGATGACTGCCCAGGCCGGCCGTAAGGGTTTTGAGGATACGGTAAACTTCCCTTTCCTCATCCCTTTCCAGCGAAAACACCTCGTTGTTGAGCTGTATGGTTTCTTCCGGTTCGAGGAAAGCGGTTTTCCGCGTGTCCGACTCACCATGAAGTATCCCTTTCACCATGCGCTTCTGCTCCGCGAATATGGCTACTACCCTTCTGCCGTTGAGGAAACTTTCCTCGATATCGGCCAGGTAGCCCTGTTTCTGGAGCTTTGATAATATACGGTCGAACACCCGGCGCAGCTCTGTCCGTTTCCGGTAGAGCGACATGCGGATCTTCGCCAGGTCTGGCGTGGCATTGTCCAGCACCTGCCCTGTTTCGTCGAGCACATCATCGATCATCGTCACGATCTTCTTCTCGTAGTAGGTATGCTCGATTACGCTATATAAGGCAGCATAGGTGGATTTCCTGTCTGCGTCAAAGAACCTTACGATACTGCTCATACTTTCCGCCAGTTTGCGGATAAGCATGAATTGTTCCCCGCTGAGCACGGCTCCCTGAATTTCGAGGAGCCGCAGCTCCTTTTTCAGGTTCAGCACGAAATCATTGGGGAAATGCTGCTGCAACAGCACCAGCTGTTTGTATTCATGCGCCTGTTGGAGCGCCGTTTTTACAAAATCGATATGCGTATGCAGGCGCAGGTCGGTAGCCATTGATTTGCCTAATTCCGACTTGCAATGCTCCTGCAGCAATGCTTTTACTTTGTCAAATTCGAGCTGATAGAGCGCCGAATCCGGAAATAATTTCACTTTTCTGTCAATTTAAATAACGGCTGCCGGCCCAGAAGCAGCCTTTCCTTTTTTCGTTCCGCAAAGTTGGCCCTTGATCCCGAAATGCTGAAATGTGATTGATCAACAACCGGTAGCGAATGACAAATGCGGTTTATCACCCGTTGCTACTCAAAAGAATGTTAAAGTTACTTAACTTGTTGATCCAATGCGCCGCGGATATCGTTAATTTGAAGACAATACTTCAAAATGAACTTACTGAAAAATAGCCTTTTTGTACTGACGCTGCTGGGATCGAGCCTCGCATCCTGCGGCAGGCAAACGGCTGATAAACATCAAGAACCAGGGGATATGACTATTACGAAAGATCAAAAAACAGCACAGGCCACCTTCGGCACCGGCTGTTTCTGGTGTACAGAAGCCCAGTTTCAGCAGCTGGAAGGTGTATTGACCGTAGAATCCGGGTATTCCGGCGGTGAAAAGCCCAACCCAACTTACGAAGAGGTGTGTTCAGGCAACACCGGCCATGCCGAGGTAGTCCAGATCACGTACGACCCGGCTAAGATTACCTATGCCGAGCTGCTGGAAGCCTTTTACCTCAGCCACGACCCTACCCAGCTCAACCGCCAGGGCAACGACGTAGGCACCCAATACCGTTCCGTCGTTTTTTACCACGACGCGGAACAGCAAAAGGAAGCCGAATTTTACAAGAAGAAGGTGGAGGAATCAAAGGCTTACGACAAGCCTATTGTGACGGAGATATCGCCTTATAAAGCGTTCTACAAAGCGGAGAACTATCACCAGAACTACTATAACGAAAACGGTTCACAACCCTATTGTTACTACGTAGTGAAGCCTAAACTGGAGAAATTCAAAAAAGCCTTCCAGCATAAACTAAAAAAATAGACGCCCTGGAGCGTCTATTTTTTTTACAGGACCTCAATATCTCTGGAGCCCTGGTACAACCAGGACAGTAAAAAGTAGGCTATTGCCGTGATAATGAGCACATATCCCGCGAAGCCAAGCGCCATTGCTGCTTCCGGGCTGGCCCAGCTGTTAAGTTCCGCGAAGTAGGCAAAAACCGCAAGGATCACTCCGGCTATTCCGCCAATGAAGGTTACCGTTTTCATTTTAGGTTCGTTTTTAGGGGTAAGCGTGTAAAGTTTCGCTTTTACATATCCTATAACGTGCCATCGCTACAGAAGTTTACAGGCGTGGATAAACTTGTCTTCTCCCCTCAAAAATGTGGATAAACCACCCCGGGCCCTCTCCTTTCCGTGGAATTATAACACAAAAAAAGGACCGCCTTCTCAGGCGGTCCCATATGCTGCTATGCCTTTGCAGGCAATAGATTATTTCTTACCGGCTTTCTTCTTTTCGGTTTTGCCGGCATCTCCGCTGAGATCCTTGATACGGATATTGCGGAACTTCACCACAGAACCGTGGCCCAGGAACCCGATATGACCGGAGGTCCTTTTCAGGCCGGGATGCTCTTTGTGATCGATGCTGCCGTTATCACGGGCATCAGCGATATCGCCGTCGAGGATCACGGTGCCGTTCAGTTCCACGGTGATGCGGGTACCTTTTACAGTTACCTGCTCGTAGTTCCATTCGCCAACAGGTTTCAGGAAACCACGTTTAGCCGCGATTACACCGTATACGGAACCATGGTACTGATATACCTGGAGGTTCTTGTAGATTTCGGCATCGTTATCCAGGATCTGCAGTTCCATACCGCCGTAAGCGGCATCACCCTCGAGGGGGGCACGGATACCCAGACCGTTATTGGCGCCGGGCGTCAGTTGAAACTCAAAGCGGTATACGAAGTCGGAATACTCGTTCTTGGTGAACAGGTTACCACCACCGTGGCCACCGGGACGGCAAACAATGTTGCCATCTTCCATCACGTAGCTTACCGTGTTACCGGTCCATTCGTGCATATTGGTACCGTCGAACAGGATCTGGTAGCCTTCTTTCTTTTCCTGATCGCTCAGGGTGAAAGGTTTCGGGCGTTCAAATTCGCGAACGTAGATGTTACGGTAGTAAACGTTAGTGCCATGGGCCTGCAGTTCCAGCTGCTCTTCGGGAAAGATAGGCTGCTTGCGGTCCCAGTAGTTTTCCAGGATCACATTGTCTACCACCAGCACACCATTCAGGTATACGGTTACACGGTCGCCTTTCTGGATAATCCGGAAGGTGTTCCATTCGCCGATAGCGTTATCTGCCAGTGCCAGGGGCTTGGAAGGATTCTTGGTGTTGTTGTACAGTCCGCCGGAACCAACTTCTGCACCCACATCGCGGCGGGTAGTGTCCCAGATCTGCACCTGGGGAGTACCGCGGAGGTAGATGCCTGCGTCACCGCTCGGCTCGATCTTCCAGTCTACGAACATTTCGATATCACCATATTTTTTGGTGGTAGCGAGGTTATCACCATGACCGTTGAACCACAGCACACCGTCTTTCACGCTCCAGCCTTCACGCATTTTAACGTCCGCAACAGCCTGTTTCTTTTTCAGGGTATCGGGGTGCATTTTGGCGCGTTTGATAGGATCAGCCACGAGGCCTTTCCAGCCGGTGAGGTCTTTACCATTGAACATGGATACAAAACCTTCGCCTGCAGGCATTTCGGAAAGATATTTACGGATAGCCTCACGCTGATAGCCGGCATCGCCGCCTTTCAGTA
This sequence comes from Chitinophaga deserti, assembly GCF_003149455.1. GTDB lineage: Bacteria > Bacteroidota > Bacteroidia > Chitinophagales > Chitinophagaceae > Chitinophaga > Chitinophaga deserti. Next base: position 299,649 of record NZ_QFFK01000006.1, on the reverse strand, counting down.
CGGAAGAGGTTTTATCCAGCAGTGAGCGAACGGTAGCACCGTTGTAGCTTTTATCAGCAAGGGCGATGTTCATTACAGCCTGTGCAGCTTCCTGCTGTGCATCTGCATCGTCCAGGAACTGGCCGGCGAAGATGAGGGCGGGGAAGGTTTTGCATTGCTCAACCTGTTGCAGGATAGATTTTTTCAGTCCGGCTTCTTTGGTGAGCTCCATGGCGTTGGTGAGGTACAGGAGGCGTTGCTCAGCACGGGTTTCTGCTTTAGCGAGGCGAACGTAGCCTTTGAGGGCTTCGCTGCGTGAGCCGGCGTCTTTACGTGCGATATCGAGCAGGGCCTGCATGGCGGAAGCGTCTTTCCAGGCGCTGAGCGCGCTAACTGCGGCCTTCTTCTGTTCTGCATTTCCTTTGTCGAATGCTTCTTTCACCATCTGGAGGGAAGAAGCACCGCCGATACCACCGAGTACGGTGAGGTAGCGGTCGCGCTTATCAGCCGGAGCGGCTTTCATGCCTTCGATAACGGCAGCGGATGCATTGGAGGAACCGGCAGCGGCAGCCACAACGGCTTCCTGGATACCTTTCACATCCTGTGCGTTACCGGCGCTGTTCAGCAGTTGCAGCAGCGCAGCCAGGTTGGCAGGGCTCACCACATCTTTCAGGGAAGCGAAAGCAGCTTTGCGAACGGATTCGTTGCTGGATTTAGTGAGGGGCAACACCTGGGCGAATGCGCCGTCGGCCATACGGCCGGCAACCACATCGAGGAGCGCAACCTGAGCATTAGCGGGCACACCTGCGAGGGCGGCGGCGGATTGCGTGGCTACTTCATTGCCTTTGATGGTTTTCAGGACAGACTGTACGGCTGCTACTTCCTTCTCACCGCCTTTAGACAGTACTTCGAGGAGAGCAGGTACGGCCTGAGCACCACCGATCTGGCCTGTTGCCGTGATGGCAGCGAGGCGTACTTCGGGGTTCTTGTCACCCAGGAGGCGTTGTACAGCAGGCAGTGCAGCAGTTACTTTATTGTCTCCCAGCATGCCGGCGATGGCTGCTTTGGATGCGGGCGATGCTTTGGCGAGGGTTTTAATCCAGGCTGCAATGCTTGCAGTGTTGAGGCGTTTGCCGGCCAGTTTGAGGGCGGCATCGCGGTATTCACCGTTAGCATCACCTGCTGCTGCGGTAAGCAGTGGCAGGCTGGCATCACCGCTGAACTGATCGAGGAGAGACAGGGCGGCGGTGCGCACATGAATCTGGGAAGGATCTTTAGCGGTATTGTTCAGCAGGGTTTGTGCGAGGCGCACGGCTTCTCCGGTTTTACCGGTAGCGGCCAGCTGCTGGATGTAAGCCAGGTATGCAGTGGTTGCATTGGTTACATCATATTTATAACCTGCACGGGAAGCCGAAGTTTCCAGTACTGCTTTGGCTCCGGGGGCAGCGATGTACGAAAGAGCGTACAGGGCTGTCTTCGCCAGCATTTTGTCGGTAGAAGCAGCTAAAGGCACCAGGATGGAGGTGGCTTCAGGCACACGGGCGTCGCCGATAGCGAGCACGAGGCTTTGCTTGTTACGGCCGGGAGCTTTGTCGATAGCATCGAGCAGCGCTTTGCGGGAAGCGGCGCTGTTGATCTGCACGAGGGTACGTGCGGTGATGGCAGACAAGCGCTCGTCGGCGAGGTAAGGTGCCAGTGCAGTCACGGCATCATCGTTACCGATGGATTCGAGGCGGCGGATGAAGAATTCTTTTACTTCTTTATCCTGCACTTTGGCGAGTGCTTTTACATAAGATTTAACAGCAGCTGCTTTCAGGCTTTCCTTTCCGGGCTGTGTTACATAAAAGGCATAACCGGTGAGGGCATATTCGGCGGCTGTGTTATCGCCTTTGCCGGGTGCGGCCATCATGGAAGCGATGCCGAGTACGCCTTCTTCGCCCATTTCAGCGAGGGCTTTCATGTTAGCCTCGAGGGCGGCTTTATCTTTGGCAGGTTGCTGTTGCAGCAAATCCGCCACTTTCGTATGTGCGGCGCGGTTATCCTGCTTCGGTTGGGCGAAAACCGCCAACTGGGCAAGGCAACAGGCTGCAATCAGTAATGTTTTTTTCATCATGGTGCTGTTGGAAGGTGAAGGGCTAGATGGTCCAGGGTCCGCGCATGGCCGGGAAGAGGAGGCGGTTAGCGCCTTCGTCGTTCACGAATTCCTGCTTAACGGGGTCGAACTGAAGATCGCGGCCCAGCTGCAGTGCAATTTTGCCAATGTTAACGATGGTACAGGAACGGTGGCCGTTTTCCTCATTGAGCGCAAATTTCTTGCGGTACTTCACGGCTTCCACGAAATCAGTCACCTGCGGTGCCGGATCGGGGAATTGGGCCAGTTTCTTTTCCAGGTCAGGGATCGTGGATTTGAATCCGGGGAAGAGTTTACCATTCGGTCCTTCGATATAAGCTGCACCGGTTTCGGTTCCTGCGCCGTCTAGTACGATCTGGCAGCCGTCGGCATAGGTATAAGTGATCTTGCGCCAGGTTCCTACAGCGTCGCTGTGCTGCTGGGGTGCGTCGATCTCCACTTTCACGGGGCTGGTATCATCTTTGCCGAGGAAATACTGTACAGGGTCGAGGTAGTGCTGGCCCATGTCGCCAAGCCCGCCACCATCATAATCCCAGTATCCGCGGAAGGTACCGTGTACACGATGCGGGTTGTAGGGTTTGTAGGGAGCGGGGCCGAGCCACATGTCATAATCCAGCTCTTTGGGAACTGCCTGCGGCTCGAGGTTGGTTTTACCTACCCAGAAGAACTTCCAGTCGAAGCCTGTGTGGCGGCTAACGGTCACTTTCAGCGGCCATCCGAGCAGCCCGCTGTCTACGAGCTTCTTGATAGGCTGTACGGTAGTGCCCATGCCATAGAAACGGTCCGCGAAGCGGAACCAGGTGTTGAGGCGGAAGATACGGCCGTGTTGCTGTACTGCTTCCACGAGGCGCTTGCCCTCTCCGATAGTGGCGGTCATGGGCTTTTCGCACCATACATCCTTCCCGGCCCTTGCTGCATCGGCAGCAATAATACCGTGCCAGTGCGGTGGTGTAGCCACGTGAACGATATCTACTTCCGGAAGCTGGATCAGCTCACGGTAGTCCGTAAACGTTTTTACGCCCTTGTCACCCAGCTGGTTCATTGCCTGCTGGATATGGCCTTTGTCCACATCGCAGATGGCCACAACGCGGGTGCCTGCATAACCGAAGTGACCGCGGCCCATGCCGCCGGTGCCCACTACGCCCTTCGTCAGCGTATCGCTCGGGGCCAGGTAGCCGCGGCCTAATACGTGACGGGGAACGATGGTAAATGCCGCTAACGCTCCCAGGGAGTTACGGACAAAGGTCCGCCTAGAAGGATGATTGACTTTTTTTCCCATGATCTTTATAAAAAAGGTAAACGTGATTTGGTGATGCCAAAATACAAATTCATAATTGTGAACCTAATACTATCTGATAAACTTTATCTCACAATTTATCAATCTGATTAACTTTTATAAAATATTTCCTGAAGTTCGTTTAACTTTAATCAAATGTTCGCCACATTTCCACCCCCTCCGCACCTTTCCCGGTACGTCCGGATGTTCTGGGTCTTCGAACACGAGGTTCCGCAGGGTGAGGCGTATGTTTACCGCTCCATGGCCGACGGCTGCGCGGAACTCATTTTCAACTACCGCAACCGCTTTTCCCCTCTCACGGGCACCCAGGGAGCCGGGTTTTCTCATCTTCATGCCCAAACCAGCCGCCATTCCCGCTTCATCACCCATGGCAGTTTCGGGATATTCGGGGCATACCTCTACCCCACCGCCCTTCCGGCTTTGTTCGGCCATTCTTCCGCCGCGCTGGCCAATAACATGCCCGATCTTCAAAGTATCATGGGCCGGGATGGCATTGATCTGGAAGAGCGTATTATCACGGCACGTTATCACCATCAGCGGGTAGAGATCCTTTCCGGCTACCTCACTGAACTGGTTACACGAAGAAAGCAGGAAACCACGGCTGTTCAGATAGCCGTGCAAACTATATTATCCGCTAACGGAATGGTCAATATTCAGGACCTGGCTGCTTCTATCAGCCTTTCCACCCGCCAGTTCGAACGGAACTTCAAAGCCGGCGCAGGCTTTACACCCAAACTCTTCACCCGCATCATCCGCTTCCACCGGGCATTGGAAGCATACGGCCAATTCGACGGAAACCTCACCGGCCTCGCCTATGAATGCGGCTACTACGATCAGTCACACTTCATACACGACTTCCGCGAGTTCTCCGGCTACCTGCCCGGCGAATACTTCCTCGGCCGCCCGGAAGGCATTGAATACCGCGAATAATTAAGGATGTCGCTTTTCTCCAATTCCGGCGGAAAAGGCGGACTTAACTTTGATAAAAATTCAATCTTATGGAAACGGTAAACAAACCAGCCGGCACCTGCACGGTAAGTCCTTACTTCATCGTTCGCGATGGTGATGGATTCCTTCAATTCCTGAAAGAGGTACTGGGCGCAACGGAAAAAGGCGTGTACCGCACGGAAAGCGGACAGGTACAGCACGCCGAGCTCATGCTGGGCGATGGCAGCATTATGTTCGGCAGTTCCACAGGAGACTGGCCAGCCGAAACAGGCAGCGTATTTGTGTATGTTGCGGATACAGACGCAGTGTATAAGAAGGCATTGGCAACAGGCAGCCAGTCAAGACAGGCACCGGAGGATAAGGATTATGGCCGTGCTGCCGGCTTCCGCGACCCATTCGGGAACAGCTGGTGGATCACTCAGCTGTGAGCGGCATAATAATCCCACATAATACGGAATACCTTTTCTTTCAACAGGGGCACATCCTCACGGGTGAGCCCTTTTGTTTCTATGGGTGCGAGGAAATGGTAATCGATCCGGTGAGGCCTGGCGTAGAGCACTTTACCGGGCACCAGTATTTTGCGGGTATGGAAAAGCAGGGAGGGAATAATTGCGGTTTGTGTATCCACCGCCAGGTTGAAAGCGCCGTCGTAGAATTCTTTCAGCGGTTCATCTGTACGGTTACGGGTACCTTCCGGGAATAAAATCATGTGCATACCCATGTCGAGGGCTGCTTTCATTTCATTGTAGCTTTCCTTCCGGCTGGTTTCGCTGCTGCGGTCTACCATTATCCCTCCTATTTTGTACATCATGCCAAAGAGAGGGATTTTAGCCATGGAGGCTTTGGCGAGGGTTTTATTGACACCGGGCACACCGGGGGTGGTTACGGGAACATCGATCAGTGAATTGTGATTGCACACTACCACATACTGCTTTCCTTTTTCGAAATAATGGAGTCCTTTACGGAATACAGGGCAACCGATGAGCGGCATATACACTTTCATCCATACACGGCCGAGGGCAAGGAAACAGCGGGATTTGAGGGGGTCGGGGAAGAAAGAGAAGATCCATATGGGGATGAGCACAACAAGCAGTGTGGCTGCGAAAAGCAGCAATCCGTATACGGCATAAATGCGTCCTGCTATATTTTTAAGCCATGTCATCGTGTGTAGGGATTTGAAATGAAGGGTTAGGATACCGGGGTGTTTACAGCTGCCAGTTCACAGGCTCCTGTCCCTGGCGCATGAGCAGCTCATTGGCTCTGGAAAAATGCTTGCAGCCGAAAAATCCTTTGTCTGCACTGAAGGGCGAAGGGTGGGCGGCTTTGAGGATATGATGCTTCGTGGCATCGATCAGCACCTGTTTATCCTGGGCAAAGCGGCCCCAGAGCATGAAAATAACGCCTTCCTTTTCGTTGGATATCTTACGGATAACGGCATCTGTAAAAGATTCCCAGCCTATTTTACTGTGTGAGGCAGGCTCACCGTCGCGCACGGTAAGGAAAGCATTCAGGAGCAGTACGCCACTTTCCGCCCAGGGGGTAAGGTCCCCGGTTTGCGGAATGGTCATACCCAGATCCTTATTCAGTTCTTTATAGATATTCACGAGAGAAGGGGGCGGTTTCACGCCTTTCTGCACAGAGAAGCACAGTCCATGCGCCTGTCCCGGCCCGTGATAAGGGTCCTGGCCGAGGATTACCACCTTTACATTACTGAAAGGGGTCTTTTCAAAAGCATTAAATATCTGGTGCCCCTGCGGATAAATCGTTTTCCCCAGGGCCTTTTCGTGCTTGAGAAACATGACGATCTGCTCGAAATACGACTTCTGGAACTCATCTTTCAGCGCTTCTTTCCAACTGCTTTCAATCTTAACGTCCATTGCTGTAACTTTGGTTCAGAGGATAATTTTTGATTTATTGACGGAAAATTATATAAATTTGCACTCCCAATAAAAATAAATTTATTGTGACGCCGGACCGGTAGCTCAGCTGGATAGAGCAGCTGCCTTCTAAGCAGCAGGTCATTGGTTCGAATCCAATCCGGTTCACGAAAGCAAGTCGAAAGGCTTGCTTTTTTTTTTGTTGAGGCAGCTCAAACAGGATAGAGCATCCCGGCATTGCGCCGGGAAGGTCATTGGTTCGAATCCAATCCGGTTCACGAAAGCAAGTCGAAAGGCTTGCTTTTTTTTTGTTGAGGCAGCTCAAACAGGATAGAGCATCCCGGCATTGCGCCGGGAAGGTCATTGGTTCGAATCCAATCCGGTTCACGAAAGCAAGTCGAAAGGCTTGCTTTTTTCTTTGTTGAGGCAGCTCAAACAGGATAGAGCATCCCGGCATTGCGCCGGGAAGGTCATTGGTTCGAATCCAATCCGGTTCACGAAAGCAAGTCGAAAGCCTTGCTTTTTTCTTTGTTGAGTCAGCTCAAACAGGATAGAGCATCCCGGCATTGCGCCGGGAAGGTCATTGGTTCGAATCCAATCCGGTTCACGAAAGCAAGTCGAAAGGCTTGCTTTTTTCTTTGTTGAGTCAGCTCAAACAGGATAGAGCATCCCGGCCTTGCGCCGGGAAGGTCATTGGTTCGAATCCAATCCGGTTCACACATAGAAAAGAACAAATCGGTATCATACTGGTTTGTCTTTTTTCTTTCTACCCCATCAAAAGCACATCTCTCCCCTTCCTGTATAATACATGTAAGTATACTGTTTAGTTACCTTATAGTATCCTAAAGTATATAAAAGCCCCCTTTTCCTTATCTGTATTGGGTTTGATACCGTTTTATATACATTAACCCTACAGTAACCCTTCTTTAAACCTTCAGTACCCCTTCAGTATGGCAGATTTAGAAAAGTAATAATTCCCCTTACCGCAACGCCCCTCCTTCTTTCACCAAACATTCTGCATTCGCTACTTTCATCATGAAATAAGGGTGTTTACCGGCCTGCTCCTGCATGAGGATGAGAAAGGGCTTATCGAAGTGAAGGCGCTTCACAGGAACGTTATCGGTAACCTCGGGGACACTGACTGCCACTGCCACGGCCTCACTTTCCAGTATCACGCCCTTTTCATCCAGCACAAAAGCCGTACGCTGGGCTGCTTCCACGATGCGTAGTGTTTGTCCGCGTACGGTAACCGGGAGGTTGATCAATTCATGAAAGGAGCACGACAAATGAAACCTGATCTCCGGGATCAGTACATCATCATCCGGGCCCAGTGTATACTTCCAGGTGTTTTTCTTTTTCGCCAGCTCCTGTTTTCCTTTACCGACAGCAGCAAGCACCTTACTCTCCATAACATTGAGCTTTTCTCCATCGGCGAAGCCTTTGGCGAGCAGGATCTCGTCGTTTTCCGGCCCTGCAGTGAGGCGGAGTATGAATTTATCATCGTCTTCGTAAAACAATACCTGCATCTGCGCGGCCTGTGCTTCCATATACCGGGGCATCCCGAAAGCACGTACCTGTGCTTTCTTTCCAAATGTCATTCCTTCCGGTTTGCGCTGGAAGGGTACGGCGAATGGCAGGTCTTTCTTAAAAAATGCGGATACCAGCAAATCATCGCCAAGCACTTGTGCTTCCGTTGAATAATTTCCGCTGCGCAGGGCGCCCTGGTGGGATGTGGAGGTATTCAGCCGCCGTACGAGGGGATTTACGCTGGCAGGATCACTGCCAAGGATACGGCTCAGTTCATCCCAGGCAATCGCAAAACTGGCGGCATAGATGATATTATCGCCCGGTTCACCGGGGTGCTCCGGTACGGGTACAAAAACCGTCCGCATAGAAGAATCGAGCCGCACTTCTGGCGGAAACCCGGTAGTATCCGGAGCGGTACCCTGCTTACAACCGGTGGACAGGAGAATAATGATAGGAATAATAAGGGCTTTGTACATAGGTTTTCACAGAAAGGAGGTCAAAGCTGCTCCTTCTCTTCAAATGTACGTTTATACCTTCTGATTAGGAACTCCCTCGTTTCAATAACAGGAAAGGGGCTGCGAAATGCTTGTATCACAAGGCTGAATATCTTTCAACAAATTAGTGCAATATGCTAACTTTGCTTTCCCAAATGCAATTCATAATATGAAAACCGCACCCAGAGTCTCCGTTATTATCGCCACATTCAACGCCATGGTCCATTTGCCGGAGTGCCTGGAATCGATCCGGAAGCTGGAACGTGACGACCTGGAGATCGTGATCGTGGATGGCGGCAGTACCGACGGTACAATTGCATACATTCAATCTCTGCAATGGCCTCACCTGCGCTGGATCAGCGAAAAAGATAAAGGCATTTACGATGCCCTGAATAAAGGTGCACGCATGGCATCAGGGACATGGGTACACTTCCTGGGGTCAGACGACCGGTTGCTGCCCGGCTTCTCCCAATTGATGGATATGATGACCGATGCTTCTACCATTTATTACGCCAACAGTGAAGAATGGTATTATGGAGACGGGAAACCCGATTACATCCTGCTGGGTGGCAAATTCAGTAATTACCGTATTGCCAAATACCCGGTGAACCATCAGGCTATCGTATATCCTGCAAAGATTTTCGAAACCCACGCGTATAACCTGAAATATAAAATCTTCGCCGATTACGCACTCAACATCCAGTTATGGGGCAGCCGGCAATACAAAAAGAAGTACGTTCCCCTTTACATCGCCAGTTATAACATGAACGGCTTCTCTTCCACCATGCGCGATATGGAATTCAGAGCCGATAAGCCTGCCCTCGTGCGTGAGCATCTTGGCTGGCTGGTATATATGCGCCTGGCTTTGAAGCGCCTGAAAAAGAAGTGGGAAGGTGATCACGACTGGTAGCAGGATCTTACTTCAGCGGATGATCGGCAGGTAAATGCCCGTTGAAGAAATGATGAGGCGGTACCCGTAGCGCCTGTGCCAGTTCCAGTATCGTGGAAAGCTGCGGATCTACGTCTGCCCGCTCTATTTTGGAAATATCTGCATGATCTACCCGGCATAACGCAGCCAGCCTGCGGAGACTAAGTCCCGCTGACAGCCTGATCTTTCTGATGTTTTGACCAATAACTTTGCGTTCTATATGCTGGTTGCCGTTCGCCATGCGATTGCGGCAGCCAAATTGATTGTTTTCTTTCCAAAAGTTGTTGGGCCCTGACCCAACAAGGCATAATTTCCTTAACTTTCCATTCACAATCCAATCAGAAACCCATGCAATCATCCATATCCGAACACCCCGTTCACCAGAAAATACTGCGCCTTACGGAGCAGCTTAAACCACTTGGGGTCACCAATGTCCACATCAGGTTTTGTGGTATCGAAGCTCATTTTGTACCGGATGAACCCATCTCTTCCATACACATCAAAGAGGAAAGGCATTCCTCTCAGCAATATTTTCCAGTATCCCCCATTTCATCCAGCGTAATTATCCTCGCAAAAGATATTCATCACCCCTGGTGAATAAATTAAGGACAAAATAATTCACGCGACCGGGCATTCCTGCCCGGTTTTTTTATCTAGATAAGGCATCTTGCTTCTGTTTTTAAAAACGGATTCTTATTTTTATACATATTATAATTTATTTAATCCCTTATCACTGTTCACTAATGAAAAAACTGCTATTGCTGTTAGGCGTCTCTTTGACTGCCACCTGTGCCTATTCCCAATCTTTCATGCATGGAGCTGGTGTTGCCGTATTTGTAGAGAAATACAAGGATGTTGATGCCGGCACTGCCGTGGGCTTCACTTACTCTCCCCGTTTTAACTTCGTGGAAAGTGAAAGCATGTCTGTATCTGTGGGTATTCCCATCAGCCTGGCCTTTTCCGGCAGCGGGGAATACAATTCCCGTACCGGCGCCTCCGACGATGCTAAGCTGGGCATCCTCATTAACGCGCCTGTAATGGTGAATCTTAACTTCGGCGCCGGTTCTTCGCCCGATAACGAAAGCCGCTTTGGCGGATTTATTGGTGGCGGCGGCGGCTTCCACTGGGGTGCTTCTACCGAGCAATTCGACCAGAACGGCAACGTTAAGAACGTAAGCGGTACCACTTTCGGCTATGCCGCCAATGCGGGTATGCGTATTGCCCTGGGCGATTCCGGTAAAAACATCGAAATCAAAGCCTCTTACTTCAAAGGCGTTAACGAAGGCAAGCTGGACCTCATCGGTGTAGCAGGCATCTTTAACTTCTAACCGGAGGTCAAAGCATATTCAAAGGGCTGTCTCAACACTGGTGAGACAGCCCTTTGTTATTCCCTCTAATCGCGCTGTAATCGTACTGTAATAGCGTTCGCATCTTACCCAGTCTGCCTACAGCTTACCGGCGTCTTATCAACTCTCTGAGTAACAGGTTAAAACAACAAAAAGGGCTTCCCTTGCCGGAAAGCCCCTTTCTATTACAATTAATTATAATTCAAGTATTTATACTACTCCCCCGCTAAAAGTCCTGGAACTGCCGCGTTCGGTTAATCCGGAGGTCGCGGAGGATACCTGCTTTGGGGTTAATGGTAATGCTGAACTGACGGTAGCTGCCGAAAGGCACCAGGTTGATGCTCATCTGCCAACAATGCAGGTCGCGGGAGATGGTAAGCGTCGTATACGATATCTGCTTCAGCCTGAAATCGAAACCACTGCTCATTATGATCTTCCACTTGGGGGTAAGACTAAAATCTCCGCTAAAGCCCAGATATTGGGTGAAGATGGTAGTATCGCGCAGCAGGTCCTGCGAGCGGCCGCGAGTATAGTTCAGGCTGTAAGACAGATCCAGCCGCCAGGGTATATCGAAATCCACATAATCCCCCGGGTTGGCACGCATCATTTCCAGCTGGCGGCGTTGCTCTTCGAGCTGCGCATCAGGCAGTTCCCCGTTTTCCTCCATCTCCTCTTTCTGCTTCTGCTTCTCTTTCGTTTTGGCATCCTGGCTCTGGAAAGAAGTACTCAGGGCAATGTTGGCGTTCGTAAGTCGGCCCAGACTGAATTTATCCCCTTTCCACATATACTTATTCACCCTGCGGCCTATCTCGTTCAACTGGTAAGGGTCAATAGTACCGCTGGCAGATATGTTTACTTTATCAAAGAGGTTGGTACGTGCGTTAATAACGAAGGGAGACAGGTTAAAACTGTCTGCCACCAGGTTATAACTGGAGCTGATACCGAAACCGTCGAGTATTTTGACCTTGCGGAAGCCGGACGTGTCTTTGTCTGACCGCACTTTCATTTCAAGGTTGTTATCAATACCGAAGGTAAGCCCGGCAAAAGTCTGGTTGGAAGAAGGGCCGAATGGCGCACCGGCAAAGAAAGAATAAGGTGTCTTGATACCCGTCATATCAGTCTGCAGAGAATCATATTCTTTACCGCTTGCCAGGTCCGGTGAATAGTTCACACCTATATTAGGTCGCATCACGTGGCGGATGGCCTGTACCTTTGATTTCTTATTCCTGAACCCGTACATACCATACAACGCAGTACTGAGGGAAGTACCGGCAGACATGGCGCTGCTGCGGAAGAAACCGTTTACATATGTGGTATCCAGGTTCTTATCTGTCGGGTTCCATTCCAGGTGCTGCTGGCGGATGTACCATTTCTCCGTATAGTTGACGTTGGGCGTCATGATGATATTCCGTGTTAAGGGAATAGACAGCGAGATGGGAATCTGGTGCTGCATACCGGCCTGTAGCCTGTCGAACATGGCGGGAGTTCCGAAAGTACTGTCCGCAAAGTTGATATTGTTACGCAACAGGGCGTTATAGCTCACCCCGATCTTCTCATACCACTTGGGATTACCCACCATCTCCTGCCGCTGGAACGGGTAAATGGTATTCACGTTAAACGAACCATCGGGGAAGTTGATATTATATTGGCGGGTAGAGTTGTTCTGGTTATGGTTGGCGGCGAGGGTAAGGTTATATGGCTTGCCCACCCAGCTTTTTGAATAGTTGATGGACGACGACATGTTGTTGTTCAGCCTCCGCGAAGCGTCGAACACGTTGTACGTATTATAAGAGGAGGTACCGAACTGCACGCTGGCGCCGAAGTTGGTACCGGGGCGGGCTTTACCGTCCTGGCTATGGCTCCAGGTAATGTGGAAGTCTTTCGACCGGGAGAAATCCTCCTTTACTTCCGGATCACCGAAGCGGGTAAGCGAATAGGCCAGGTTGAGGCCGCCGTTGTATTTATATCGTTTGCGGTACGAGGGACTGAAAGTAGCGCCCCAGCTGCCGTAAGAATAGATGTTGGCGCGAACGGTCATATCGAGGTATTCGCCCAGGCCGAAGTAGTAACCGCCGTTTTCAAGACCGAGGCCTTTCTGCTGGTTCACCACGTATTGCGGTGGCAAAAGGCCGGTACGCTGGCCCTGGCTGATGGGGAATATCGCGAAAGGGATGAACAGCGGAGTGGGGATACCTTCGATCTCAAGGTTGGCCGGACCGGATACAATCAGTTTGTTGGGGATTACCTTGATCTTTTTAGCACGGAAAGAGAAGTGCGGCGTATCGAGGTTACAGGTGGTATACCCGTTCCTGAAACCGAAAATGGTATTATCGGGCTGCTTCTTCACCTTTTCGCTGGCCACAAAACCTTCGCCGTATTGTGCACGGGTCTGGTAAATCATGGCTTTGCCGCTGTTGAAGTTATACTGTACCGAGTCCATCTCAGAACTGGTGGCACCATCGTTCAGTACGGCTTTATCAATGGGTTTGCCTGCGGTATCCACTCCCATGCGGGAAGTGAGAATGCCGGTGGCCTGGTTAAAGTCCATCGTATTACCGGTGAGGGTGGTATTCTCGTATTTTACGTCTGCCTTCTTATATAACCGGAATTCCTTTTTCTTCACATACATGACGATGGAGTCTTCCGCTTTGTAATTAACCGGTGCGGTAAGACTATCTTTGGAAAGCCGGACGTTCACGGTGTCAGTTTTGACAACGGAAGCGGTATCGAGGCGGAGAGAGTCGGGAACAGGTGGTGGAACGGTGTCGCGGGCAGGCACAGGGCGTGGGCGCGAGGTATCTTTTGCGAGAGAATCCCTGCTGGGAAACTTAACCGCATGGGGCCTGGGTACTGTGTCTGTGAAAATTTTGTTAAAGTAATTCGGCTGAAACACCGCAGCAGCCGCTATTTCGTCTTTCAGCAAGGACCAGGCCGTGAATAAAAGTACGATCAGCGGCAGGAACCGCCGCCTTAAAAAGTTTTTTAAATTATTTTTGCAGAAAGGGTCCATGTGTAAAACGGGCACAAACCTACATGATTTTATACAATTTATTAAATTGATCGTAAATACAACATGCAGGAGAGGGTGGCGGCAGGGAATGGACCTGTGCAGAACGAATCAGACACAACCCATTAAAACATAGTATTGACATGCGCTGGAAAAGAGTTTTATTTTCAGGATTAGGCATAGGACTACTCTATACCTTTTTCATTCAAGCAAAAACTGCACCGGATTCCGGTCCGCCGGTTCAGGATAAGCCCATCCGTACCATCGTGATAGACGCGGGTCATGGCGGGCACGACCATGGGGCTACCGGGTCTTATTCCAGTGAGAAGAACATTACGCTGGACGTGGCTACCCGGCTGGGGAAGATCCTGGAAGAATCGCTCCCGGATGTAAAGATCGTGTATACACGAAAAACCGACCGGTTTGATGATGTGAACCGCAAAGCCGCTATTGCAAACGAAGCCAAAGGCGATCTTTTTATATCCATCCACTGTAACGCCGCACCTGATATTAAACGGGTAACAGGTTACAGGACACAGACTTACCGTGATAAGAAGAAGCGCAAGCGTACCCGTAAAGTGCCCATTTATGAATCGTACCCCAACCCTGCCAAAGGCACGGAAACGTATATCTGGGCCACGAGTAAGAACAATGCCAAAACAGAATCGCTCCGGAACAACTCCGTGATCGTGTTCGACGCCAATTCTGAAGAAACCCAGCAATTGATGGATACGAAGGACCCTGAGACCATTATTATGCTCAATACCCTCCGTAACGCCTTTTTCGATCAGAGCCTCCGCCTGTCTAACCTCGTGGAAGATGAGTTTACCCGTGTAGGCCGCATCAGCCGCGGTGCCCGCCAGAGGAATGAAAAGGGTATCCTGGTACTGCATGCCACCGCCATGCCCAGCGTGCTGGTGGAACTGGGCTTTATCAGCAACCCTGAAGAAGAAAACTACCTCAATTCCGCCGACGGCCAGAATGAAATGGCTCATTGCATTGCCCGGGCGGTAAAGAAATATAAGGAAGAGCTGGAAAGGTTTAACAAACCCGGCCATTCCACTACCCGCCCTGCGGAATCTCAGGAACCGGCCCCTGCACAGCAGCAACCTGCTTCTCCCCCGCCTTCGCGGGTGAACCCTGCACAGGAGTCCCCCGTTAGCGGGGGGCACGCTGCAGCGGCATCGGCTCAAACAGACTATCGTGTACAGCTTCTCACTACAGAGAAGGTGTACACCTCCCGGTCTTCCCTCTTTAAAAACCTGAAAGGCAATGTGAAACGGGAATCGTTCCGCCAGAAGGGTAAATCTGTCAATAAATATATCTGGGGTAACTTCCGCACCGAAGCGGAAGCCAACGCCGCCCTTTATAAAGCCCGTAAAAACGGCTTCGATGATGCTTTTCTGCTTACCTACAAGGATGGTGAGCGTATAGACTGACCCCGCCCCTCTGGCCCGCCTTTTGCATTAATTCTGTTTACCTACGACTGCGCACCATTGTTTTGACTATTTTTGCAAACGAACTAATACTACCCGATGCTGAAAGTTAATAATGAAACGAAAGTAGGTATTCTGACCGTGCTCGCCGTTGTGCTGCTTGTACTTGGTTTCAACATCCTGAAAGGCAGAAGCCTCTTCTCTACCAAAAAGACCATCTATGCCGTATATACGCAGGTAAACGGCCTGCAAGCCTCCAACGTTGTTATGGTCAACGGCCTGGGGATCGGTACCGTGCAAAGTCTTTCCGTTATGGACAAGCGCGCCGGCCGCATCCTCGTTACCCTCCAGATCAATAAAGACATCGAAATCCCCAAGAACTCAGTAGCCCGCATCAGTGCAGACCTGCTGGGAACAAGAAAAGTGGAGATCGATTTCGGGAATACCGATGAATTCCTTAAAAACAAAGACACCATCTACGCCGCTACCGACGGTTCCATTACCGATGCGCTCAAAGAGCAGCTCAGCCCCCTCGTAAAGAAACTGGAAACTACCCTCGGTGCGGTAGATACCCTCCTGCTCACGGTGAACTCGGTATTCGATACCGCCACCAAGCATAACCTCCGCCAGGCGGTTGCCGGCCTCAACGGTACCCTGAACAATCTCAATAACGCCACCCGTTCCATCAACGGAATGCTGGCCGAAGGCGGAAAGATCTCCGGGACCTTTGATAATTTCAGCGCCGTATCCGCCAATCTGAAGAACAACAACGAAAAAATCTCCAATATCCTGACCAACTTCGACAAAGCCTCCGGCTCACTGGCCAACGGGCAGATCGATTCCACCCTTACTTCGCTCCACAGCACCATGGCGCGCCTGAATGAAGTAGCCGGAAAGATCAGCAGCCCCGATGGCTCGCTCGGGTTGCTCATGAACGATAAAAAAGTGTACAACAACCTGCAGGGCTCCCTCGGCAGCCTCAACAAACTGCTGGAAGACCTCCGGTATAATCCCTGGAGATATGTACACCTCAGCGTATTTGGCCGGAAAAACAAGGTAGTGCCCATTCCTTCCGATACCGCCACCGCACAATGATATCAGTAAAAATGTTCAAACAGTCCATATACGGCCTCGTTCTCCTTGGCGGGATAGGCGCCACCGGTGCCATGTCTGCCCGGAATACACTGCCTGCAAAACAGTCCGGTACATTCCAGCAGAAAGACACCTCTAAAATTATCCATGTACTGCAGGCCAAAAGCCTGGTCAACCTGCAAAGCGACTCCGTAGTGCAGCGCCGGTTTATTGGTGATGTTATTTTCAGGCAGGGCACCAGCACCCTGTACTGCGACAGCGCCGCCTTTGATCAGAAAACCAATATCATCGAAGCCTGGGGCCATGTACACATCAACCAGGCCGACAGTGTGCATACCTATTCCGACATACTCACCTATCACGGTAACGAACGTACGGCCATCCTTAATGGCAACGCCAAACTGACCGATAACAAGATCGTACTCACCTCTCCCATCCTCCATTATGATCTCAATACCAAAATCGGGACATACGACAAGGGCGGGAAGCTCGTGAACGATAATACCGTGCTCACCAGCCGCGAAGGGATTTACTTCGGCGATACAAAAGATGTGCATTTTAAAAAGGAAGTAGTGGTGGTAGACCCTGAGTTTACCCTCGGTACCGATACCCTTTACTATAATACCGAAACCAAAATCGCCACCATCATGGCGCCGACGACCATCAACGACGGCAAAATGATCATGTACGTGACGGACGGGTATTATAATACCGACCTCGGGTATGGCCATTTCGGCCAGCGCCCCGTGATCGAAGACAGCACCAATACATTCACCGCCAACGAAATAGAAACCGATAAGGCTACCGGCATCTCCATCGCCAAAGGCAACATGATCTGGCGGGATACCGCCCAGAAGATTGCCGTGCTTGCCAATTACGGCATCATCAACCAGGGACAGAAATCGGTAATGGCCACCCAGAAGCCGGTTACGCTGATTGAAGGGAAAACCGATACCCTGTTCGTTCGTGGAGATACCCTTTATTCCGGTGTGGTGCCCCGGTTTATTGACAGTGCTGCCCTTGCAGTAAAAGACAGCGTTGGGGTGAAAGACAGTCTGGCAGCGAAGCCGGATACTACCGAAAAACGATTCGTTATCGCATATCATAACGTGCGCATCTATTCCGATTCCCTGCAGGGTGTTTGCGACAGCCTGTACTATTCCGGGGTGGATTCCATCTTCCGCCTTTACCGCGATCCCGTATTATGGGCCAGCATGAACCAGCTTACGGGGGATTCGATTTTCCTCTTTACCAAAGACAGGAAAGCCGACCGCATCCTGCTCGATCAGAATGCCATGATCGTCAACGAAGTAGGGCCGGACCTGTTCAACCAGATCAAAGGCAACACCATCCTGGGGTATTTCGGGGAAGAAAAGCTGGACTCCATGTATGTGAACGGCAACTCCGAGAACATCTATTACGTGCAGGACGACGACAGTGCATTTATATCCGTGAACCGGCTGCAAACTGCCAATACGCGTGTATATTTTGAGAAGGGCGAACTGGAAAGGATCGTGTTCGTAAAAGAACCGGAAGGCACCATGTATCCCCTTTCGCAAATACCTGAAGACCAGAAAAAACTGAAAGGATTCCGCTGGGAAATTGCCCGCAGGCCTAAATCCAAATATGAACTGCTCGGGCAGTAATTTCTCAACAAAAAACTTTTCATGAAGCTGTTCTCCATCAAAGGACCCTTACTATCTCCCCTATGGCAATTTCTGCACGACAGCCGTGCTGTCGGAATCGTGCTTATCGTTTGCACAGTGGTATCCATGATAGTAGCCAACTCTGCCTGGGGTAACAGCTACATAGCTTTCTTCACCAGTTTATTTGACGCTGAAGGTGGCCACCACATCGAGTTTTATGGCCTGCACCTCCCTAATTCCTGGCTGTTGTGGATCAACGATGGCTTTATGGTGGTATTCTTTTTCCTCGTAGGTATGGAAATCAAAAGGGAGCTGACAACGGGCGAACTGGCATCTCTCCGCAAATCCCTGTTGCCTGTATTGGCAGCAATAGGCGGTATGCTGGTACCTGCGCTCATTTACGCCATTTTCAACAGCACCACGGATTACCATCACGGATGGGGCATACCCATGGCAACTGACATTGCATTTTCGCTGGGTGTGCTTTCACTGCTGGGCAGCCGCGTTCCCCTGTCGCTGAAGATCTTCCTTACCGCCCTCGCCATCATCGACGACCTGGGCGCCATCCTTACCATTGCAATATTCTATACGGATGAACTGCATACGGCATACCTGCTGGGCGGTGCCAGTGTACTCGCCCTGCTCCTGTTGCTCAACTTCTTCAAAGTAAAGCGGATAATTTTCTACATCATTCCCGGCCTTGTGTTGTGGTATTGTGTATTCAATTCCGGCATCCATGCCACCATTGCCGGTGTGCTGCTGGCATTCTGCATTCCTTTACAGAAAATTTCCCAACTCGAACATAAGCTGCACGACCCGGTGAATTTCATCATCATGCCCATGTTCGCCCTTGCCAATACCGCCATTATTTTCCCATCCGATATTACCGCCGCCTTCTCCCACACCGTGAGCTATGGCATTATTGCCGGGCTTGTGCTGGGTAAGCCGCTGGGCATATTCGGCATGAGTTTCCTCGCAGTAAAACTGCGCGTGGCAAGCCTCCCGGCAGGTACCAACTGGAAGCAGCTATGGGGTGTGGGTATGATTGCAGGCATCGGTTTCACCATGAGCATATTCATTGCTTCGCTCGCATTCAGTGAAGCGGAGATCCAGGTGGTTTCCATCATGTCAGTAATACTCGCTTCCGCAGTTGCATCCCTCACAGGGTTCATCTTTTTACGGAGTTTACGCCCCTCTGTAAAATAAAGCCGGTTACCTGCCGTTTATGTAGCATTCCTATGCAAGCGTTTCCCCGCGCCTGTCCGCCTTTGGCATTGTTATTGCAAATAATCGTTTAGCATGAATAAAAGTATCATCTATGCCATGATACTGCTTTGCATGGCAGGCAGCGCCAGTGCACAGCAGTCGCTGAAAGGACAAAAAGAAGCCGGTATCCGGCTGGGGCTTCCGCTCGGTGTTACAGGCCGTTATTTCTTCACAGATAAATCCGCAGCGGAAGGTATCGTAGGGCTTTATAACCGGACCTTTACGGTAACGGCTTTGTACCAGTATCACTTTGACCTTTCCGCGCTTACCATGGATGGGTTCGGATGGTACGCAGGCGGTGGCGCTCACCTCGGCACACGTGACATTGATGGCTCGTATAAGTTCCTGGGTGGTATTGACGGCGTGGCGGGCATCAATTACAATTTCGGGCCCATCCCCCTCAATCTCAGCCTCGACTGGAAGCCTGCCATTCATTTCGGTCAATCGTCTGACCTGGCGGACTTCGCTGTATCCGCACGCTATATTTTCGGCAGAAGCAAATAACCAACATTCCGTTTAATCTAAAATGCACATATGAAAAGGATTCTGTTGCTCTTTGGAGTACTTTCACTGATGATGACAACTTTCCAGGCAAATGCCCAACGCAGAAGCGGTGGCGGCGGTAACCCAGCCGACTACAACACTGCACTTGGCGTTCGTTTAAACCCCTGGCTTGCAGGCTTCACCGTAAAGCATTTCATTAAGGGGCCACATGCCATCGAAGGCCTTGTTACCCACTATTTCAATGGTAACGACGAGCCTACCAACGTAACCTTCACCGGTCTTTACGAGTATCACTGGAACGTGTTCGGTAAATCCGAATGGAACATGTACGCAGGCGGTGGCGCCCACCTCGGCCTCTGGCGTGCTTATGAGTGGGATAACGGCCGCAGAAGAGACCGTACCACCAAAGCAGTTGCCGGTCTCGACGGTATCTTCGGTGTAGAATACACCTTCAAGAAAATTCCGCTGAACCTCAGCGCCGACCTGAAGCCGTTCATCAACTTCAACGACGATTACAACGATTTCATCGGTGAGCAAATGGGCGGTGTTTCCGCACGTTTTACTTTCTAAAGCGTATTCCTCAAATTAGTTAGCGGCTGCTTCCGGCAAGGGAGCAGCCGCTTTTTTTTGTTATATTGGGGGATATGAAAATCTTGTCTGCCCCCCAGATACGAGCAGCGGATGCCTATACAATCGCGCATGAACCGGTATCCGGACTGCTCCTGATGGAGCGTGCCGCCACTGCATGCACGGAATGGATCGTGCAACGGTATGCCAACGATCCTAAGCCGTTTTACATCTTCTGCGGTACGGGTAACAATGGGGGCGACGGGCTGGTAATTGCCAGGAGGCTGGCGGAACAAGGGTTCCCGGTACAGGTGTGGCTCGTGGCGCATGGTAATCCATCGCCTGATAACCTTGCCAATCAGGCCCGTGTACCTTTTCTGCAAATGATCCGTGAGCCTGCGGAGTTCCCTAAAATGGAAGCACCCGGGGTTATCATAGATGCCCTGTTTGGGACAGGCCTTAACCGTGCGCCCGAAGGCTGGGTGGCAGGTATCATTCATCAGATCAACGACCAGCGCGGCCGTCATGAGGTGATCGCCATCGATATACCTTCCGGCCTGATGGCAGATAAAAGCGCAAAGCAACATGCGTGTATACATGCGCGTTACACCCTCACTTTTGAATACTGGAAGCTGGCATTGCTGATGCCTGAAAACGGCGCATATGTGGGTGAAACAGTGCTCATCCCTATCGGGCTGCATCCTGCATATACGGCTTCCGTACAAACGGAATATCACCTGGTGGATATGGAGATGATCCACACTATTTACCGTCCGCGTGATCCTTTTGCGCACAAAGGCACGTATGGCCATGCGCTGTTGATAGCAGGCAGTTACGGGAAGATGGGGGCCGCGGTGCTTTCCGCCAGAGCGGTTATGCGTGCGGGTGCTGGATTACTGACCACACATATTCCCCGTTGCGGATATGAAATTATGCAAACCGCTTTCCCGGAAGCCATGTGTGAAACCGAAGAGCAGGCGCTGTATGCGGCGCATTTCGATGAACCCTTCCGCCTGCGGCGTGCTCCTGATTACGATGTGATCGGTATTGGCCCGGGCATTGGTACGGAGCCTGCCACCGCCAAAGCATTGGAGCGCCTGCTGGGGCACTGGCAGGGGCCCATGGTGATAGATGCCGACGCCCTCAATATCCTCTCCAGATGGCCTTCCCTCCTGCCCCTGGTGCCTAAAAACAGTATACTGACGCCTCATCCGAAAGAGTTTGAACGGCTTTTCGGGGCTACTGACGATCATTTTGAGCGCCTCAGCCTCCTGCGTGCAAAGGCGTCCGAATGGCAACAATACATTTTGCTGAAAGGGCGCTTTACCGCCATGGCCTGTCCGGACGGGGCCGTATTCTTCAATCCTACGGGCAATCCCGGCATGGCAACTGCCGGAAGCGGTGATGTACTCACCGGCATCCTTACAGGCCTCCTGGCGCAGGGATATGCCCCAAAAGCAGCGCTTATCCTCGGGGCATGGCTCCATGGCAAGGCGGGAGACCTGGCCGCTCCCACCTCCCCGGAATCCATGATCGCTTCCGATATCATTGAGCAACTGGCAAACGCATATGCAGAAATACAGCAGTAGCGTCCATATTACGCTTATAGTAAATATATTAGACTACTAGTAAAATAAATTCTAATACATTATCTTCGTCAACCTTGAAAATCATAACATAAAGCCTTGTAATTTTTAAATGGATTAAAAGAGTATGAGTATAGCTTACATTATTCCACTGTTCGGACTGATTGCACTATTATTTACCGCGGTACAGAGCGCCTGGGTTTCCCGTCAGGATGCGGGAAACGAGCGGATGCAGGAAATTGCGAGGCATATTGCGGAAGGCGCCATGGCCTTTCTGAAAGCTGAGTACAAGATCCTCACCTATTTTGTGATCATTGCAGCCCTCCTGCTGGGCTACATGGGGTATTCCCATGAAAATTCTGACTGGACCATTGCACTGGCGTTCATTGTGGGCGCTATTTTCTCTGCAACGGCCGGTTTCATCGGTATGAGAATTGCCACCAAAGCCAACGTGCGTACAGCACAGGCTGCACGTACCTCCCTCGCCAAAGCCCTGAAGGTGTCTTTCACCGGTGGCTCTGTAATGGGTATGGGCGTTGCGGGCCTCGCCGTACTGGGCCTTGGCGGGTTGTTCATCATCCTCAAAGCTTATTTCGGTGCCGAAGCCAACACGGCCGAAATGGTAAAAACAATTGAAGTATTGACCGGCTTCTCCCTGGGTGCAGAAAGCATTGCGCTCTTTGCCCGTGTGGGTGGCGGTATCTATACCAAAGCGGCCGACGTAGGGGCAGACCTCGTGGGTAAAGTGGAAGCCGGTATTCCGGAAGACGATCCGCGTAACCCCGCCACCATCGCCGACAACGTGGGTGATAACGTGGGCGACGTGGCCGGTATGGGTGCAGACCTTTTCGGATCGTATGTAGCCACTGTACTTGCCACCATGGTACTGGGCAGTGAGGCACGCGCTACCGATAACTTCGGTGGTCTTTCCCCCATCCTCCTCCCCATGGTAATTGCCGGTATGGGCATCATCTTCAGCATTCTCGCCACCTTCCTGGTGCGTATCAGCGACAAATCCGGTCTCAGCACCAGCGCAGTACAGAAAGCGCTGAATATGGGCAACTGGGGTTCTATCGTTATTACCGCCATTGCCTGCGTAGGCCTTGTTTACTGGATTCTTCCGGCTGAACCCTTCTACCTGCAGCGCGACTGGATCGGTGGAGACGCACTCCGCCCCGGAGCAATCGCCATCACCCAAAATGGTGTACTGGGCGCCATCTTCGTGGGTCTTGCCGTAGGTGCACTCATGAGCATCATCACCGAGTACTATACCGCTATGGGTAAACGCCCGGTATTGTCTATTATCCGCCAGTCGTCTACCGGCCATGCCACCAACGTAATCGGTGGCCTAGCAGTAGGCATGGAATCTACCCTGCTCCCCATCATTGTACTGGCAGCAGGTATCTATGGTTCTTTTGCCTGCGCCGGTCTTTACGGTGTGGCAATCGCCGCAGCCGGTATGATGGCAACTACTGCCATGCAGCTGGCTATCGACGCATTTGGTCCCATCGCTGATAACGCAGGTGGGATCGCAGAAATGAGCGAACTGCCGAAAGATGTGCGTGAAAAAACCGACATCCTCGATGCCGTTGGCAATACCACAGCCGCTACCGGTAAAGGTTTCGCCATTGCATCCGCAGCACTCACCGCACTGGCGCTTTTCGCGGCATTTGTTGGTGTAGCGGGTATTTCCGGTATCGACATTTATAAAGCAGATGTACTGGCAGGCCTCTTTATCGGCGGCATGATCCCCTTCATCTTCTCCTCCCTCGCCATCCGTGCGGTAGGTGAAGCGGCCATGGCTATGGTGGAAGAAGTACGCCGCCAGTTCCGTACCATCCCTGGTATCATGGAAGGTACCGGCAAACCGGAATACGATAAATGCGTGGCCATCTCCACTGAGGCATCTATCCGTAAAATGATGCTCCCCGGAGCCATTGCACTGGCTTCTCCCCTGATCATCGGTTTCATCTTCGGACCTGAAGTACTGGGCGGCTTCCTCGCTGGGGCTACCGTTAGCGGTGTACTCATGGGTATGTTCCAGAACAATGCCGGTGGTGCCTGGGATAATGCCAAGAAATCTTTCGAGAAAGGCGTTGAGATCAACGGAGAAATGTTCTACAAGAAATCTGAGCCGCACAAGGCTTCTGTTACCGGTGATACCGTGGGTGATCCTTTCAAAGACACCTCCGGCCCTTCGATGAACATCCTCATCAAACTGATGTCTATCGTTTCGCTGGTAATTGCCCCCACCCTCGCTGAAATCCATGTACATAAACAAGAAGTGCCTGTTGCCAAACAACAGCCTGCTCCTGAAAAAGTACAGAAGGAAGTAGCTGCGGTGAAATTCTAAGCTTACCGTTTTATCACCATACAAGCCGGTCTCCAGTGAGACCGGCTTTATTATTTCCACAAACCCAATTGTTGTTCCGACAGGAAAAACAGCTTCCTGAAAAGCCGATTCCAGCTGCACGTAACCATTTGAAATGCAGGAGCTTTGTTATCCCAGCAGCCATATAAGAACCGTCATCTATTGTTAAAACCTAAATTCTATCTCATGGAACTCACCCAAAAGATCCGGCAGACAGACATTGAACCCCATATGTCTGCCCTTCAGGGATGGCTACGCAACAACATCACAGGTATGTATGCCGGCCGTAAAAGGAAAAATGGTAAGAAAACTGAACAATGGGCGATAGTGATGCATGTGCAGCAGAAGAAGTCGCCCGACAGGCTGGCGTTAGATGGTGATACACCCATTCCTCCTTATTTCGAGCTTCCCATTTCAATATCCGGCGGGAAAACGGAAATGGTCAAAGTACCGACGGATGTCGTAGAAGTAGGCGCATTTGTGACTAAGCAGATGCCGCAGCCAATGGTTTCTACAGACCGGGTGCGCCCTGCTCCCGGCGGTTACCAGATACAGGCACAAGGGTGCCCGCTGGTGGGAACCCTGGGTGGCAGCATTACCATCAATAACCAGTACAGGATGCTATCCAACAACCACATCTTGTCTTGGAACGGACAATTCACCCATATTTTCCAGCCCGATGCCCGGGACCCTCAAAACGCGCTGGCAGATGTATCGGGATTTGTGAACATGGTTACTTATCCCACCTCCAACCAGCAAAACCCGGTTTATAACCAGACAGATCTGGCATGGTGCAATGTAACCCAGGAACAATGTGCGCCGCAAATACAGGGTATCGGGGTGCCGGTGGGCTTTGCTGCTCCGGCGGTAAACATGCAGGTAAGATGCTTCGGCGCCTCTACCGATGAGGTTATCCAGGCCACTATTGAATCCATCCAATTCCGCACCATCTCAATGATGCTCAATAATCAATATGCCTGGTTCCAGAACTGCCTTTTGCTGGAAGGGGAAGACTTCTTCCCGCTGGCGGGCGATTCCGGGGCATTGCTGATCAACAACAACATGCAGATCGTTGGCATCCTTGCAGGCTGGAACGCGATTGCCGGCCCATGGGGCTGCCTTATCCCCACACAATTAATTCAATAAGCGATCTATCCTTCGGTATTAAGAAATCCTATAGCAAGAACCGTCAGCTATTCTCGAAAACCTAAACTCTCTTTTATGCAACTCACAAAGCAAATTGAGCAGACGGACATTGAGCCTCACATGTCTGCCCTGCGCGGCTGGCTTCGCGGTAACATCGTTGGTATGTATGCCGGCCCAAAACGTAAGAACGGGCACAAAACCGATCAATGTTCTGTCGTTTTTCACGTACAGCACAAGAAATCGGCAGACAGGATTGCGCTGGATGGTGATGAAGCTATTCCTCCATTCCTGGAGCTGCCCATCGCACAGAACGGAGGTAAACCTGTAATGGTTAAAGTACCTACGGATGTGCAGGAAGTGGGCCCCTTCCGCGATGATGCGGAGCCTGTTGCCAAACCGGAGCCCATGGCATCCTGGGATCGTATCCGCCCTGCCCCGGGAGGCCAGCAGGTGCAGCCTCAGGGCATCAACATGGCAGGTACGCTGGGTGCAAGCTTCAACATCAACGGGCAATACCGGATGTTATCCAACAACCACGTATTGTCTTACAACGGGCAGTATACACGCATCTATCAGCCCGACGTAAGCCAGCAGCAGAATTACCTCTGTGATGTATCAGGGTTTATTAACCTGATCACGTATCCGAACTCCAACCAGTTCAACCCGATTTACAACACCACCGATCTGGCCTGGTGCAATACCACGCCCCTTGTATGCTCTCCGGCCATTAATGGTATCGGAACGCCGGTGGGCTTTGCTGCTCCGGCTGCAAACATGCAGGTATCATGCTACGGTGCCACTACAGATGAAGTGATGCACACCTCCATAGTATCGGTTCATTACCAGGGCGTCATGCGCATAATGGGACAATATGCGTGGTTTCAGGATGCCATCTGGCTGAATGGGGACAACTTTGCTCCCCTCCCGGGCGATTCCGGATCAATCCTCGTCAACAATCAATTACAGATGGTAGGTATTCTGACCGCTACAAATGTTTTCGGAGCTATGGCCTGCCTGATTCCCACCCAACTGATTCATTAATCATCCTATCTCTCACCCTAAAACCCAAGGAGGTTTATCATGAACATCATTCCAGGAGCCGACGTAGTAGGATTCGGCTTTAACATTCTGGGCGAATACGACATTTCTTCGCTCACCTCACAGCTTTTCATACACAAAACAAATGATGCATCGGAATACACATTTGCCGGCATCACGTATGAAGTGCCCGACAATCTCGCGGTAGTGCCTAACTCCAACGTGTATGGCACTACGGAAGTATTTGAAGGTGCCGAACAATTCCAGAATTTCTTCTCTGCCAAAGCAGGCGTCAGTGGCTCATACGGGGCTTTCAAGGGCCAGTTTGACGCAGCCTATGCCAACACCTTCAACTCCAACACCAGTTACTGGTACTGCATGACGGAAGCATCCTTCAATTGCTGGGATCTTGTACTGGAAGACACGGGCGTCCAGTGGCTTTCTCCCGGATTCTCGCAAGACCCGTCTGTAGATACGCTCCCCAGCGTGTACAACAACGACAACAAGGAAGATTTCTTCCGTGTATTCCGCAAATTTGGTACACACTACGTATCGCAGGTGATCTGCGGCGGCAACATGAACTACTACGAAGCGGTGGAAAGATCCTACAGCAGCAACGAGCAGGAAATCAGTGCCAATGCTTCCATGGAGTATAAAGCACTGTTCACTTCCGCCAAAGCCACCTCCGAAGCAGAATGGAATCAACTGGGACAAACATGGGCCAACAGCCGCATTGTGACTATTGCCTGTACCGGTGGGGACGCCAGTATCCTAAACATCCTGAACCCTGGATTCGGTGACGATTACAGCAGCCTGTACACCAAATGGTCCACTTCCGTGAATACCAATCCTGCCGTTATGCAGTTCACCCTGCGCCCGCTTTCCACACTCTTTACCGGCGCAACCGCAGATGCAGTACAGGAGGCCCTCGTTGCTTACATGAACGGTGCTATCATTGCTCAGGCAAATGCCAATTTCACTCCCGGCACCGGGCAAAACGGCAGCAACTTCACAACCGGCGCTACCATGATCTGCAACAGCAACGTCATCAACCCCGACTCAGTTATTCCTCCTTCCACTCCTAAGGGCTGGCCGGTAGGTGCGCTGCAGGTAGCCCTGCTCGACAGTCAGACGCAGGAAGTGCAGATGTGCAAAATCTATTACCAGGACAACAACGATTTCAATAACCAGCCCCTCATTTACACCTATATGCTGAAGGATATCCAGCAATACGGACAGGGGAACTACATCTGCGTGGTATCCGCATTCGCGGTGAACCTCATGAACTACCCCACCGCAGATTTCGCCAACTGGCTCTATACCTGCGGCGCCTCCCTCAGCGGCTGGAAACAGTACATCGGGTTTACGGGTTCTCCGGGTATGGTCAGCTACACCTGCATCGGAATGAAAGGGCTCATGCCGGGTAAAGCAAGCGAAAGCTTTGCTATGACTACCGACTGGATGGACAGTCCATGGCTCGTTGGCAGCATCAATGCAGAATCGGAAATACTCCTGTATGATCCGATTGTGACCACACAGCAACAAAAGGAATTGCAGGACAAAGGATAGCACCGTTATCAGACAGCATATCAACGCGGCGGCCAGGGTACTCCCTGCCGCCGCTCCTAAAAGAACCGGAAGACGCGCATGAAACTCTTACTTATAGGGCAATTTGCACAGCAAACAGGCATGGCCCGCATCACACAACTAATAGCCCGCGGGCTTTCCACCCGGCACGATGTTCATGTGCTGGGTGTAGACGCATTCAGTAAAGAACCATTCAAAGGCACATTCACATTACACTACAACCCACACCCCAACGATGTATTCGGGGAATCCGTGCTGCCGGGCCTTATAGACCAATTGCAGCCCGACGCCATCCTTCTCTATTGCGACATCTGGTTCGCAGGCAGATACACTACCGCCATCCGGCAGGCAGCGCACCGCTGCCATGTTGCAGGGTACATCCCGGTAGATGGCGGACTCAACCATGCTGATTTTGCCAAAGGCCTGGCACAGCTCGATTCCATAGTGGCCTTTACCAATTTCGGGAAGCGCGTGCTGAAAGACTGTGCCACACAACTGGGCCTCTCGCGCCGGCAGCCTTTCCGCAACATGGCAGTGATCCCCCATCCCCTCGATGGCGGGCGCTTTTATCCATTACCCGGTACTACCGCCGGCCGCAGGATCGCTGCCCGGGAAGCCCTCTTTCCGGGGCAGGATGACCTGCGCAGGGGCTTCTGGGTACTTAATGCCAACAAGAACCAACACCGCAAACGCATCGATCTCACACTGCGGGGCTTTGCAGCTTTTGCCCGTAACAAACCTGAGAACGTACGGCTTTGCCTGCATATGGCCACAAAGGGTCTGGAAACCGAAGTGGAGCAGCAGGCACGGCTGCTGGGTATATCCGGCAGGCTGGTGCTTACAGATCCGGGCCGTAATCATCCGCACTGGCCTACCGAAAAACTGAACCTTCTATACAACGCCTGTGATGTAGGGATCAATACCGCCATGGGCGAAGGCTGGGGACTGGTAAGCATGGAACATGCCGCAACCGGCGCACCACAGATAGTGCCCGACCATACTGCCTGTTCGGAATTATGGAAAGGATCTGCCGCTCTCATACCCGCCAAACCTCATACATATGGCAACGGATGGCTTACCGGCGGGCTCGTGGAACCTAATGGCATAGCAGCGCAACTGGAACGGCTGTATGAAGACAGCGGTCATTACCATCACCTGCTGCAGGCTGGTATCCGGAACGCCACACAGGATGCCTGGTCGCAGGAAAGCATTGCCAATATGTGGGAACAGCATTTTGAACAAATCTTATTAACCGATCATGCAAACATTCATTAAGCAGTACGGTGAAAAGCGCACAGGCACCAATTACCTGCGCGCATTGCTGACCACGGCCTGTCCGCAGGCACAGGTGCTGATGCATATCCTCGGCGATAAGCACGAAGCCCCTCCCCGGGCCCTCTTCGCCGGTGATGCAGCCTCACCCTGGGAGCTGACCATCCGCCATGCCGCTGCCACTACCCGTGCAGATGACAACCGGCAACAGGTATTTACCGAAGAATTATCCACCGCGCTCGCGGAAGCCCTGCAACGGCGGGAAGTGTATTACTGCATCTCCGTTAAGAACCCGTATGCCTGGGCATTCAGTATGATGAAACAGCATGGATGTGCAGATTCCCGGGATGTAAAGCCGCAGCGGCTAAGCCTTTTCCAGACGATACTGACCGCTGCCTGCGAGGAGTTTAACCGCAAATATGCAGCCTGGTACCGGCTTAGGGAGGAAATGCCTGAACAAACCATGATCGTACGGTATGAGCACCTGCTTGCCTGCCCCCGGGAAACGGTGGCCAACATCTGCGGTAAAATGCACCTCCCTTTTCTGCCAGAAAGCATGCAGTCTCCCGAAAAGATCGTGCTTCCCGCCCACTGGGATCACCATCCGCCCGAAACGCATCATGAAACATTCGACGGCGGATTCTACCGCTCCGGAAAGTACCTCAGCCTCCTGCATCCTGCATTGATTGAGGTGGTGGATCAGCATACAGACTGGGAGCTGATGAGCGCCTATGGATATAAAAACGTTTCAACTTTTCAGTTATGATCGTACAGTTTTGCGGAATGTCAGGCGCGGGAAAAACCACACTGGCACGCTTTGCGGAGCAAAAACTCCGGGCAGCAGGATGCCCTGTGGAAGTGCTGGACGGTGATGAATGCCGGGGCCGCCTATTTAAGGAGCTGGGGCTGAGTATGGAAGACCGGGCCGAAAACATCCGCAGGCTGGCATGGCTGGCCAGCCGTTTTTCCCGGCACGGCATCTTCACTATCATTTGCGCCATTAACCCCCTCGACCATGTGCGCCGGGAAATCACCAAGACTTACGGCATCGCCGCCACCATCCAGATAGACTGCGCTCTGGAAGAACTCATCCGGAGGGACACAAAAGGGCTTTATAAGCGCGCATTTCTCCCCGAAGGACATCCAGACAAGGTATATGGCCTTTCCGGCGTTAACGGCGTTTTTGAACATCCTATGGCCCCGGATCTCATTATCCGGACAGACCAGCAGAGCGAGGCAGAATGCGGTAATCGCCTGTATGAAATGCTATTGCCCCTGGCACTGGGTATGGCTGTACGCTAAAATATTTTTGGCGGGAATTTAAAATCCTATACATTTGTACTGTAATCTTAAATATTACAGTATTGGTCCGCAGTAAATTTGCCATACACGTTCACATACTTTCGCTCATGGGCAGTTTCACAGACGAATGGCTAACCTCCGAATTCATCGCGGGGTCGCTGAACAGTAATGCTGCGCTGGTGAGGAAGGAACTGAGTGCCCTGCGGAATGCGGGCCTTGTGGAAAGCAGGGAAGGTAAAAACGGAGGTAGCCGGCTGGCCCGCCCGCTGGAAAACATCCGCCTGTCGGACGTTTTTGCCCTCGTGAAGGAGGATCATATTTTCAGCTTCTCCCCCAACGATCCTAATCCGGACTGCCTTGTTGGTAAAAATATCAACAAAGCCCTCGACAGCTTGTTTACCGGTATAGATGATGCGGTTGGCCGCCAGTTAGGGCAGGTTACCCTTGCTGAGTTCATCAAAAAGCACTTCTGATTTTTTTTACTCATAACTGTAACAATATTTATAACATTTATTAAAACAAGAAACATGTCAAACACTATTCTCGTACTCGGAGCAACCGGATTTGCAGGAAAGGAAGTTGTAAAGGCCCTTGCGGGGAAACCCGGCATTGAGGTGAAAGCTGCCACCCGCTTCCCGGAGAAATATAAAGCCCCGGCGGGTAACGTAACGCCGGTACACCTGGTACAGGAAGATGCGGCTACTTTCGCACCGGCCCTGGCTGGCGTGGATCTGGTATTCCTTTCCGCCCTGCCCCTTGATGCAGATGCAGCCGGCAAGCTCCGTCCGTTTATCGACGAAGCGAAGAAAGCACAGGTGAAGAAAATCGTTTTCCTGTCTGCCATAGGCGTTGAGCATGTGGAAGCGGCCCCTCTCCGCCAGATAGAGCTGTACCTGATTGCTTCCGGCATCCCGTACAACATCGTTCGCCCTAACTTCTTCATGGAAAACTTCTCAGAAGGCCCTTTCAGCCCCACTATTAAACAACTGGGCAAGATCCTCATTCCTGCCGGAGATGGTAAATATTCCGTGATCTCAACGGCGGATATTGCCGCGGTTTCCGTGGAATTGCTGCTCAATGAAGCACATGTTGGTAAAGAACTGACGCTCACCGGCCCTAAAGCGGTTGATAACCATGAAGCAGCAGCTATTATTTCTGCAGCCAGCGGTAAAACCGTTACGTACGAAAACATTCCCGAGGAAGCTTTGATCCAGGGTGTTATTGCATCCGGCGCTCCTGAAAGTGCAGCGCATTACCTTGCTATGCTCGTGGGAGCAGTGAGAAACGGCCATTGTGCTGTGGTAACCACTGCAGTGAAGGATATTACAGGTAAAGACCCCGTATCGCTGGAAGATTTCGCAAAAGCGCATAAAGCATCTTTCTCCTGATAAAATGCCCGCATACAGTCTTAAAACACCTGACTGATTTATATGAAAAAGGCCGTCTCATTCTTTCGAAGAGACGGCCTTTTTCATGCTCAGTGCTTTTGCTTTACAGTTAATATCGTATCGGATTCGGGAGTTTCATCCTTCAGTGATCCTTCAGTGATCCTTCAGTCAACCACCAGTGAACACCCCCTTTTACTGAAGGATCACTGAAGGATGACTGAAGGATGGCAGTTTAATTACTTGATAATGAATTATTTGTGAAATGCCCGAAAATAGGGCAAAAGAGCCTATTCTGATAGTAATTTAACTCAAATAGTATCTGAACCTTTATTTCGATTGAAATTCACGGGGGCTGCAGCTGAACTTTTTCCGGAAGGCGTTACTGAAATGCTGCAGGGAAGAATACCCCAGTTCATCGGCGATTTCGGTAAAGCTCATGTTCCCCTGCCGGATCATGCGCTGGGCTTCTTCCAGGCGGTGTTCACTGAGATAACCGAAAACGGTATTGTTAAACACCTTCCGGAATCCCGATTTCAGCTTGAATTCATTTAACCCCGACTGCCGGGATAGTTCTCCCAGCGATAATGGTTCCTGGGCATTGGCAAGCAGCAGGTCGCGCGCATACCGGATTCTTTCTTCATCAGACCGGATGAGCGACATCTTATCAGGACGGGCAACCCCATCCAGCTCAAACTGCTCGCACTGGAGCGCCAGTAACTCGATAGCTTTGGACTGGAGGAAGAGCTTCTTCAGTCCGCCGGTGAAATGACAGTTCTGCACTTCATCGATCACCTGCATCATGCGGGGTGTCATTTTATAGATCTGGTCGGGGTATACCGGCCGGTTGTTTTCCACGTTTTCGCCAAATCGCTCCAGAACGGGGCCGTTATGATGTGCCAGCTGAATGAACCGGTCTTTCATGAATGTGAGTGCAAACACTCTTATTTCCGGCTGCCGTTCTACCTGCAGCTTTTCTTCCGGTTCGGGGCTGTAAACGAGGTTATGTTCAAATTCCCGGGTCCTGAAATCCTTTCTGAGTCCTTTTATGGAGGCAGTCACCTCCCCCCGGATCATGAAATGCATGCCTACGCGCTGGAGGGTATCCAGACTGTCGATTTGCAGTTTCTCGTTTATGACGGCGCTGCCGAACCCCATAAGAAAACCGTCGAAACTGATTTCATGGAAATCCGCCCTGCCTGATTTGAGATTCACTTCATGACGGCGCTCTTTCAGCTCCGCCCGGGAGAAATATTCCGGGCACATCACTGTATCATCGTGAAACAAGACTTCTTTGCGTTCGTTGGTGACGGTGATCGACATAGAAAATCCGTTAAGTGTAAGTTTAAATCCGTTTGATGCAAGCCTTTTAACCTGCCAGGTCCGAATTTTGAGGCAAATTAATTCAAATCGGACCATGATCGGCATCTTCAAAACAAATATCAATACCCAAAGGGAGAAAAACCAGGTAATCCGCGCTTTGTCCGGCGAGTTTTCCGCTACCATGTGCACCCTCGACCTGGAGGATTGCGACAAGGTGTTACGGGTAGATTGCCCGCAAATGGAAGAGCATCAGGTTATCTCCTTCGTGCGCCACCTGGGGTACCAGTGCGCCGTTCTGGATTGAATTTATTCCGTTACGCGCCATGAAATTCCGCTCTTTCAGTGGGAAAAAACATGATTTTCATCAGATGCTGTTGCAACATTAACTTCCTTTTCATCATATTCATTTCCCTTAATTAAGGTATATTTCCATCTCCACTCCACCTGAACGGGCAAACTCCGGCCGCCTTCTCCCATGAAAAGAGCAGGACGGCCATTTTTACCTTCAACATAGAATTAATTTCCCATCCATAGGGGTATGTTCTATTTTGCACGTCATATGTTCGGAAAATGACCGGAACTGGCTTCCGGTACCATGCATCCGCCCTCACTATAAACTGAAAACCAATATGAAATCAACAGCCCGCCTGCTGACGAGCCTTTTACTCATCCTGATTGCTACCGCCTCATCGGCACAGCAACGGTTTACCATCAGCGGTTATGTAAAAGACGAAAACTCCGGCGAAACACTCATCGGCATTTCCATAGGGAAGCCCGGCACTTCCACAGGTACCGTATCCAACGAATACGGCTTCTACTCCCTTACCCTGCCTGCCGGCAAGCACGATATACAGTTTTCCTATATAGGATACCAACCGCAGAAATTCACTATCGACCTTACCGCCAACAAGCGGCTGGACATCAAGCTGGGTAAATCCGACCGTCAGCTCAACGAGGTAGTGATCTCCGGCAAGCAACAGGAAAAGAATATCAATACCCTCAATACCAGCATGAACAAACTCGATATTGCGGAAATCAAAAAGCTGCCCACCTTCATGGGTGAAGTAGACGTGATCCGTACTATCCAGACCCTCCCTGGTGTGAACACTGTAGGTGAAGGCGCCGCCAGCTTCAACGTACGCGGTGGTAATGGCGATGAAAACCTTATCCTGATGGATGAGGCGCCTGTTTACAACTCCACCCACATGCTGGGCTTCTTCTCCGTATTTAATCCTGATGCAGTAAAAAACATCAACCTTGTAAAGGGTGGATTCCCCGCTGAATATGGTGGCAGAACCGCTTCCGTACTTGATATCAGGATGAAAGACGGTAATAACCAGAAGTTCGGAATGACCGGCGGTATCGGTAATATCTTCAGCCGCCTCGCTATTGAAGGTCCGCTGCAGAAAGATAAGTCCTCCTTCATCGTGGCAGGCCGCAGATCGTACATGGACGTGCTCATGAAGCCCTTCCTGAAGGGAGACATGAAAGATACCAAACTGTACTTTTATGACCTGACCGCCAAAGTAAACTTCCAGCTGAATAAGAATAACAGTCTTTTCGTTAGCGGATACTTCGGCCGCGACGTGTTCGGGTTTGGAAAAGAAGCCAATATGAACTGGGGTAACAATACCGCATCGCTGCGCTGGAACCACATCTTCAATAACCGGCTTTTCATGAACCTGACCACTTACTATACCAAATACGATTACAGCCTGAAGTTCCTCAGCAACGAGAAATCCTCTTCCGATCAGGAGTTCAGCTGGAAATCAAACATCATCAACTACGGCGTGAAGCCCAACTTCACCTACTACCTGAATTCCAGCAACACGCTGCATTTCGGTGCTCAGGGAACGTTATACACCTTTAAGCCCGGCAACACCCTTGCCCGCCAGGATGCTGATGAAACACGCATCGTACTCAAAGACAAAAACGCGCTGGAAGGTGCACTCTACCTCGATCATGAGTGGAAAGCCGGTAACAAATTCGGAGTGCAGTACGGCGTACGCCTTTCCGGATTCCAATACAGAGGAAAAGGCACGGCCTATTACTATGCAGACACTACAGCCGGTATCCGTAAACGCTTCCTCGGAACGAAGGACTATGAAAACGGTAAAACCATCGCCGATTATTACTTCCTCGAGCCCCGCCTTTCTGCACGCTATGCCATTAACAGCACATCATCTGTTAAAGCAGCATTCAGCCGTTCCGCACAATACATGCACCAGTTGAGCAACACCGCTTCCCCTACCCCGGTAGACATATGGACGCCTGTTTCCAATAACGTGAAACCACAGCTGACAGATCAGGTAACTGCAGGATATTTCTATAACGCCCCCGGTGATAAATTCGAACTGTCTGCCGAAGTGTTTTATAAGAAAATGCAGGATCAGCTTGACTTTATCGACAACGCAGACCTTGATCTGAACGAATTCATTGAAGGCGACCTGCTGGCATCCAAAGGCCGTGCTTATGGCCTTGAGCTGTATGTAAAGAAAGACATCGGCGCCACTACCGGCTGGATCAGCTATACCCTGAGCCGCTCTGAAAGGAAAACACCCGGCTTAAGCCTGAACGAATGGTTCATTAACCGGTACGACCGTACGCACAACCTGAACATTGTGGCAAGCCACGAATTCACGAAGCGTGCCAGCATGAGTGCCAACTGGATGTTTGCATCCGGGACACCCGCAACGTTTGCCGACAGCCGCCTCGAGTTCCAGGACTGGGACATCCCTTACAACACAACAGAGAAGCGCAACAACTACCGCCTGAAGCCCTTCCACCGCCTCGATCTTTCCTTTACTTACAAGGGCAAGCAGCTGAAACGCTGGAAAGGCGAATGGGTGTTCAGTCTCTACAACGTATATGCGCGGAGAAATGCTTACACCGTATACTTCCGTCAGAACCCTGACGATCCTTCCAAGAAGGAAGCCGTTCGCCTCAGCATCATCGGATCTATCATCCCCGGTATCACTTATAACTTCAAATTCTAATTTCCAAGCACGCTATATATGAAAAGGAACCACACCACCATCGCTCTTCTGCTCGCCGCTGCCGGATTCACCGCCTGCGAAGACACGATCGATATCGATATACCGAAAGGAAAGACCTTCACCGTTGTAGACGCCTGGCTTACTGACGTACCGGGCAAACAACAGATCCGCATTACCCAAACTGTACCTTATACCAGCCAGGGCACAGCACCCGCTGTGAGCGATGCGAAGGTGACGGTAACAGACATCACTGCTAATAAAACCTTCAACTTTATATATGCCAACGGCGTGTATAGCCACGACCCCGGGGCTGGTCAGAAGATCGGTGAAATCGGGCACGTTTATAAACTCCGCCTGGAATTGAAAGAAGGAATATTTGAAGCGCAGGACACCCTGAAACGTGTGCCCGTCATCGATTCCATTGCCGCCGACTTCAAAACGAAAGAAGAAGCGGTTTCAGGGGAAGAAGGCTTCTTTGCCCGGTTTTATGCCAAAGACCTTGTGGGTGCAACCGACTGGTATTGGGTGCGCAGCTACCGCAACAATCTGCAAACCCGCGTGGAAGATATTTTTACCATCGATGGGTCGTATGCGGAAGATGTAGCGGATGGCAAGGATTTCATCCAGCCCATTTCTGAAGGTATTACCGATTACGGCAAACCTTTCCTCGAAGGCGAGAAAGTGATCGTTCGTCTCTCATCCGTTACTAAAAGGAGCCACGCTTTCCTCGACCAGGTGCAGCAACAGATCGACAATGGCGGTTTGTTTGCCAAGATCCTGGAAAACGTACCTACCAATGTGCTGAATACCGATAAAAATTCACAGGGCCGCGTGCTGGGATGGTTTGGCACTTCGGCTGTGTCTTACAAGGAAAAAACTATGCAGAAATAATCTGATCAACCAACAGATCACCCCATAAAAACAACGAACATGAAAAAAACAGGTAAGCGCCTGCTGCTTGCCCTGGCCGTGCTTTGCACCGTGCCGGCACTTGCACAGGACCAAAAGATTGAAAGTCTTGCCCGCGGAGGCAAGGTAAGAGTAGGTGGCTTCGGCGCCCCCGCTATCAAATTCACCACATTCGATGACAAGATGGGCGTATTGCTGGGAGGATATGCCGGGGTAATGCTCAACAGCAAACTGATGCTCGGAGCCGGTGCCTATGCATTGGTTAACAACATCGAAGCCCCCCGTACCCATGCCTCAGACCCTACGCTTTACTGGAACATGTGGTATACCGGTTTTGTGCCTGAATACACGATCAAAGGGAATAAGCTCATCCACATTGCTGCAGGCGCCCTTATTGGCGGCGGCGGTGTAATGAAAAGTGAGCGGTACAAGGAATGGGACGATCATGAATCGCTGGATTACAGCAGCTTCTTCGTAGGTGAACCCCATATAAACCTGGAGCTGAACATCACCTCCTACCTGCGGCTTGGCATTGGCGGATCTTACCGCTTTGTGAAAGGCTCCAATACGGCAGGTATTACCGATGAGAAGCTAAGCGGTCCTTCCGCCCATTTCACTATCAAGGCAGGCCGCTTCTAGCCTGTCAACCACGGATCATCTTTTTAGGCAATACGGGCCGTCACGGGAATTTTCGTTAACTTTTGGCAAAAGGAATATTCCGCAACATCCCCTTACCGATAAAGATGATCCGTTTTTTATGGACCTGATACATTTCGCCATACCTGGTTTCATCCTGCTCATCACCGCCGAAGTGATATTTTCCGCGGTAGAAAAGCGGGGCCTCTACGAAACCAAAGACGCCGCCAGCAGTATCGCCATGGGGCTGGGGAACGTTTTCATCGGGCTGTTTACCAAAGCAGTTATTTACCTGGTGTACCTCGCAGCCTACGAGTTCCGTTTGTTTACCCTCGATGCTGCATTATGGTGGGTATGGGTTTTATGTTTCTTTGCTGACGACCTCACCTATTACTGGTTTCACCGCAGCAGCCATGAGATCCGGTATTTCTGGGCATCCCATGTGGTCCATCATTCCAGCCGCAAATACAATCTTTCCACTGCCCTCCGGCAGACCTGGACGGGCAACCTGAGCGGGGCTTTCCTGTTCTGGATATGGATGCCCTTCCTGGGGTTCCATCCCGCAATGGTAATGGCCATGCAGTCTATCAGCCTGCTATATCAGTTCTGGATACATACAGAAGCCATCAACAAGCTCCCCAGGCCCATAGAATTCATTTTCAATACCCCCTCGCACCACCGCGTGCATCATTCTTCCGAAATAAAGTACCTCGACCGTAACCATGCAGGCGTGCTCATCATATGGGACCGCCTTTTCGGCACATTCC
This sequence comes from Chitinophaga deserti, assembly GCF_003149455.1. GTDB lineage: Bacteria > Bacteroidota > Bacteroidia > Chitinophagales > Chitinophagaceae > Chitinophaga > Chitinophaga deserti. The sequence continues at coordinate 261,286 of NZ_QFFK01000006.1, read as the reverse complement.
AGCCCGAAGAGGAAAGACCTGTTTACGGGCTGACAGTGAACATCGGCACATATAATCCGCTGCGCATTGCTACCCACGAATGGGCGGCTATCTGGAAAGACCTCCGGCAGGCACGTACCTGGCGGGAAGCCTGGATGTATATATTCGGCGCTCCCGGCTGGGACCCTAATGGCAGCGGGAAAACTGCAAAGGCACTGCGGAAGGCTTCTGAAGCCGGCTCCGCTCCTCCTGCGGGCATGCCGCTCATCCAAAAATAATCCCCCATGTTTTGCAATTACGAAAACTATCGTACATTTGATTACGAAGACATTCGTACAAAGGAGAGATATCATGGAAAACAAGGCTAACAACAAACATATTCGTCCTACCGAAAGCGAGCTGGAAATACTGACGGTCCTTTGGGAGCGTGGTACCAGCACGGTGAGGGAAGTGCATGAAATTCTGGAGAAGCAGAAGGAAGTGGGGTATACCACCACGCTGAAGCTGATGCAGATCATGCATGAAAAGGGCTTGCTTCAGCGGGATGCAAGCGCTAAGACGCATATTTATGAAGCCGCCGTACCGAGGGAGGAAACGCAGGCGCAGTTGCTGAACAAGATGATTGACACGGTATTTTCCGGCTCCGCTTCCCAGCTGGTAATGCAGGCGCTGGGCGGGCACCGCTCTTCGCGCGAGGAGATTGACCGCATTCGTGAGTATCTCAACGAAATCGATAAAAAGCAGTCGTAAAAATACCGTTTTATGAACTTGTTGCATCCTTTCACGACAGACCTTATCCAGGCCTTCGGCTGGACCCTCCTGCATTCTTTCTGGCAGGGCTGCTGCGTCTTTCTCTGTTTGCGCATCGTACTGTGGCTATGGCCGCAGGCGGGGCCGTCCATCAAATACCATCTCTCCTTTTTGTCTCTGACAGGTATTGCCGGATGGTTCGCCGCCACGTTTGCCGCACAATTGAGATCGGCCCGTGAAGCCGCAGAAATAGTATTGGTGAACACCAGTGGCATTTCATCCGTGTCATCACCCATTACCATCGTGAATGCCCCCGCACAAACCGAAGGCTTAAAGGCTGCGCTTCCCGGTATGGAAGCTTACTTTCCCCTGCTGGTTTGTATTTACGTGGTAGGTGTAACCGTGATGCTCATACGGCTTTGTATTGACCTTGCGCAACTGAAAACACTCCGCAAGCAGGGACTTATCTCACTGGGATCGGTTTGGGAAGAGCACCTGGTGGTGCTGGCCCGTAAAATGGGGATCAGCAAACGCGTGGGACTGCATATTTCCAAACATCTGCAGGTGCCGGTGATGATCGGCTTCCTCCGCCCCGTGATACTCCTCCCAGCTGCCATGGTTAACAACATGAGTCCGGAACAGCTGGAAGCCATTCTCCTGCATGAACTGGCACACATCAAACGCAATGATTATCTCCTGAATATCTTCCAATCCATTGTAGAAACGCTCCTTTTCTTCAACCCGTTCGTATGGTGGATATCCCGCAACATCCGCCTGGAACGTGAACACTGCTGCGACGACCTGGTAATTGCCGGAACCGTTCAGCCCATGCACTACGCCAAAGCCCTGGTTGCACTGGAAGAATACCGGTTGACCGTGAACCCGATGGCAATGGCCGCCGCGCATGACAGGCACCATTTATTTCATCGTATCAAACGTATCATGGAAATGAAAACTAAACATCTTAACTATAGCCAGCGGCTCCTGGCACTGCTGATCATACTTTCCGGCCTCGTTTCCATAGCCTGGCTGAACCCGGACAGCAGGCGCAGCCGCAAAGAAAATAAAGCAGATACCGTGGCGCCCAAAGCGGTAACAGGTAAAACTGCACAGCCATCTCCTTCCGCCCAGCCTGACGTACCGGATTTCATTATAGCACCCACGCCTCCTGCGGCACCGGCCCCTGCCGCAATGCCTAAGGCACCTGAGGCTCCCGCTGCACCTGACTGCAACGTGCCTTGTCCTGAACCTCCGGTTACAGCAGAGGGATTTCCTGCACCACCCGTGCCCCCTTTGCCTCCTTTAGCTCCAGCTACACCAAGAGGCCCGATGGCTCCTTTGCCCCCGGCACCTCCCGCTCCCCCGGTTGCGCCTTTAACACCCGGTGTAGTGTATAACTTCAGCAACAGGAACTCATATTTCTATTCTGATGGCGATACCACTGTGCCCGGAGGCCGTATTATCATCCGCGATAAAGATGGTAAAGCCAAAACTTACAACTCGATCGATGATATGTCGCCCGCTGAAAGGAAAGAGTTTGAAGAAAGCTATCTGAAATACCAGAAGGTTTTCGATAACAAGAACTTCAACTTCGACCATTCTTTTAAATATACTTTCGATTCCTCTTTCCAATTCAAGGACATCGACTTCCGCAAGGTTCAGCTTCAGGCGCTTGAACAACTGGAAAACATGGACCTCAGCCAGTTACAGTTCGATCTGAACAAAATCGGGGTTATGAAATACGAAATGCTTTCTGATGATGTAAAAATGCATATCAAGAAGGCAGACTGGGACAAAGCCATGAAGGAAACCCGCAAGAATCTCCAAAAAATTGACTGGAAAAAGCAACAGCATGAGATCCGTAAAATGAATGAAAAGTTGCGGAAAGACGCGGAAAAGTACAGGACAGACGCTGAGAAATTCCATAAAGACGAAGCCCGTTTCCGGGTAGACGCGGATAAGTTCAAAGTGACCGAGGAAAAATGGCGCATGGAAACTGAACGCGCACATAACGCCGCAATGGCCCGTGCCGATGTAGTACGCAAGCATTCCGACAAACTTACTGCCGAGCAAATTGCCCGGGTAAAGCAACAGGAAGCCCGCATTCAGGAGATGAGCCGCAAGCATGAAGCCCGCGCCCGGGAAATGGAAGTAAAACACCGTAACCTTACCGAACGCAATAAAGCCACTACCGAGAATTACAATAAACTGCTGAAGCAAATGGAATCCGATAAGCTCATTGACCGTAATGAAGGCTTCCATATTGAAAAGAAAGGCAATGACCTGTTCATCAATGGAAAGAAACAATCTAATGATGTACGCAGTAAATATGAACAATATCTTGAAAACGATAACGTTACTATACGTGGGAAACAAACTGACCTGCACATCCATGCGCAAAACAACAATTGACCGCATGCAGGCTCTTTACCCGCTCATGTAACCATTCTCCGCCATTCTATCTTCATTTCCGCTGCCGGTTCCGGTGGCGGTTTTTTCTTATATTTGCCCCTCGTTTATTCACATTTTTAAAAACCCGCGTATATGCCGTCTTTCGATATCGTGAGCAAAGTTGATCTCCAAACCCTGGATAATGCTATTAATACCGTTAAGAAAGAAATCAACAACCGGTACGACTTCAAGGGCTCTCCTGTTGAAATTGACCTGGATAAGAAGGAAATGATCGTAAAACTGGAAGTGGAATCGGATATGAAGCTGGACCAGGTGATTGATGTACTGATCAGCAGGAGCATGCGCCAGGGGCTTGCCGCCGAAATCTACGACCTTAGCAAAGAACATTATGTGAGCGGGAAGATCGTGAAAAAAGAAGTGCCGGTCCGAAACGGTATCAAACAGGAAGACGCTAAGAAAGTGGTGAAAATGATCAAGGATTCCGGGCTGAAGGTGCAGGCTGCCATTATGGACGATATTGTTCGGGTTACCGGCAAGAAAATAGATGATTTACAAGACGTTATACAGAAATGCAAAGAAGCCAATCTGGGGATTCCCTTGCAATATGTAAATATGAAAAGCTAATTTTTCTTTGGATTTTCAATTTATTGCTTTACCTTTGCGCTCTGTATTTATTAACTTATTGATATGAAACAGGGAATTCATCCGGAAAATTATAGATTCGTAGTGTTTAAAGACATGTCCAATGGGGATAGCTTCCTGGGCAAATCCACCACTCCTACCCGCGAAACCATCACCTGGGAAGACGGGAACGAGTATCCAGTGATTAAACTTGAGATCTCCAATACTTCTCACCCGTTCTATACCGGTAAGAACGTACTGGTGGATACTGCAGGTCGTATCGACAAATTCAACAAACGTTACAAGAAAGACGCTAAATAAGCCTCTTCCGAATATTTTTATTGGTCCCGCCGAATGCTTTCGGCGGGATTTTTTTATTTTGCCCCGTTATGAACCGACACTACATCCTGTTTGACACGCCCGAGCGCGACGAGCTCTACCCCTTTACCCATACGCGCCCCGTTGCCGAAATCCGGACGGGCATCCTCACTATTCGCGAAAAATGGGAAAAATGGCTGGGTACAGGACCGCTCAGCAGCTTTACCACTGAATACCTTCAGGCGAAATTCCCCCTGCAGAAAGCCCCTGCAAAGAGTATAACCGTGCTGGTAAACGGGCACCTCCTCCCCTCTACCGGACTGGTGGAAACACTTGCATGTATGGAGCCGGGCCAGGAATTGTATAAAAACGGCCGGCTGCTGGCAAAGCTCATCAGCGGGGAAGACTTCTTCGCACCGGCTACCCGCGTGCGGCTTGAATACGAAGGTGAAATCCGGCGGATAGACCAGCCATGGGACATTATCCGGCATAACGACAGCGCCCTGCGCGACGATTTCGCATTGCTGACTAAAGGCCGGAAATCCGCCACTATCTCTTCTACGAATCAGGTAGTGAATGCCAATGACGTTTTCCTGGAACCGGGTGCCAGGGTAGAATGCAGTATTCTTAATGCCACCAACGGACCGATCTACATCGGTAAGGATGCAGAAATCATGGAAGGCAACCTCATCCGCGGGCCATTCGCCATGGGTGAAGGGGCGGTACTCAAAATGGGAAGCCGGATATACGGCGCCACCACACTGGGTCCGCGCAGCGTTGCCGGAGGAGAGATCAAGAACACCGTTTTCTTTGCCCATTCCAATAAGGGGCACGACGGTTACCTGGGCGATGCGGTAATAGGCGAATGGTGTAATCTTGGCGCCAATACCAGCTGTTCTAACATGAAAAACAATGCCCGCGAGGTACGGATCTGGATGGAAGCCAAACAGGCGTATTGGCCGGCAGGTAATAAATGCGGGGTATTGATGGGCGATTTCAGCCGTTGCGGGATCAATACCATGTTCAATACCGGCACAGTGGTAGGCGTAAGCTGCAACGTGTTTGGCGGCAATTTCCCGCCCAAATACCTCCCCTCCTTCAGCTGGGGCGGTGCAGGTGTCACAGACAAATACAGGCTCGAAGAAGCGCTCCGGGATGCCGATGCGTGGATGCGGCTGAAGGGTGCGCAGCTTATGGAAGCCGACCGCGAAATTCTAACCCGGATATTTCGAGGATAAATGCGTATTTTTCGCGCCACTTATCAAAAGCACCGTAAAATCATGAGAAAGAAGATCGTAGCAGGCAACTGGAAAATGAACCTGACCCTCGCAGAAGGCGAGCAACTGGTGAACGATATCCTGGCCGCAGGCTTAACCCTGGCAGAAGATCAGGCTGTGGTAATAGCCCCGCCTTTCCCCTACCTGGCGAAAGTGAAGCAGCTCACCCGCAACTATCCCGGCATTTTCGTTGCCGCACAAAACTGCGCCAGCGAGAAGTCAGGCGCATATACCGGTGAAGTTTCAGCCTCTATGCTGGCTTCTGTTGGTATTGCCTACGTAATCCTCGGCCACTCCGAACGCCGGGAGTATTTCAATGAAACGAATGCACAGCTGGCGAAGAAGATCGATCAGGTGCTGGCAACCGGACTGAAGCCTATCTTCTGCTGCGGCGAGCCGCTGGAAGTGCGGAAAGCGGAAACGCAGAACGCATATGTGGCAAAGCAGTTGGAAGAAAGCCTGTATCACCTCGATGCAGAAGCGCTGAAGAATATCGTGATTGCATATGAGCCTATCTGGGCTATTGGTACCGGCCTTACTGCGAGTGCACAACAGGCGCAGGATATGCATGCATTCATCCGTGCGCAGATTGCTGCAAAATACGGACGGGAAGCAGCGCTTGGGCTTACGATCCTGTATGGTGGCAGTGCCAAGCCTTCTAACGCGGTTGAGCTGTTTGCATCTCCTGATGTGGATGGCGGCCTGATCGGCGGGGCATCGCTGGTAGCGGCAGACTTTGCTGCGATCATTAAAAGCCTTTAATCGTATTACAAATAATAGTGGCTGAGGAAGTTATGCTTCCCGGCCATTTTTTTTAGTATTATTTGCTAACTTTTTTAGTATTTGCCAATTTTCTTCGTATATTTGTATTGTGAAAGAGGGGCTGTTATTATGTTGCTGTATATGATAACAGTTGTTTCGAATTGATGATTGCATAATCATAACGACATGGAACAGGAAGTATTACATGATTACATGCTGGTAGTGCATCCGGACGCGCAAACGGTTCAGGATGTGAGTATGTACAAGCATTTGATAGCAGAAGAGCTGGGATCGAATCCGGCGGCATTTTCGCAGGCGCATATTGCGCTGTTCAGGTCCGAGTTTCCTGAACGTTATGAACAGGTGTTCGTAACGATGCTGGAGGGGCTTGTGGCAGATCAGTCGGCATTCACGGTGTATACGTCCCGCATAGATCATGGCCGTCATGCAAACGGGCGCCATACGTTTTATGTGAACGTGGCTAATCCTAAGCCTTTGGAGGAGCTTCACAGGAAAGTGTTGCGTGCTTTCGAGCTGGAGCCGGGCAGCTATCGTCCGCATATAGCCCTTGCACGTTCGTTGCAGCCGCATCAGTTTACACAGTTAGCGCCTTACCTCTCAGGTAAAGTGTTTGTACGGAGTTTCCATTGCCACAGTTTTAGTTTACTGAAGCGTTTGGCAGGGAGCGACCGTTACGAGCTGGTTCGTGAGTTCAACTTCGGAAAGGAGGTTCCTTCGAGCCACCCTCTGTTCCATCGTGCGGCCTAGGTGGCACTGCGGGTGTGGTCATTTATTAGGGCAGCAGCGAAGCTGAAGGGCATTCTTTGAGGATGCTGAGGCAAAGGCGGACTGCAATCATGACCCTGGCCAAACGACCAACCCCGATCAGTGGAGTTATAAAAAACGGCAGAAGGTAATGCTATTTACCAGGAGAAGGAGTTGAGTAGCGGAGGTCACAGCAAATGTTCATGGTAGATTTAGCTAACCTGGATGAAGGAACTCCTAAAGACAGCGGCCCTGCAATGTTAGTTACCGGCACAAAAACTCAGGTTGAGGAAATCACTGGAGGAGTCATGGTAAGAACAATGCAAAAAGAGACCAACTGCAAAGATGTGGTCAGTAATTTGACTGCAGGCTGGAGAAACGGCACTTCATGGAAATCGGGCTCCGCGGTCATAATCCGGTTAATTCGGTAAAAGTAAATCAAGCGAAAAGACAGTAATAATGACACAACTGTTGAATATATTTTTTAGAGTCAGTATCATTTAGTTACGGGTCGGGCGTTTATCACCCGGCCCCTTCTACCCTAACCCATCTGCTTACTACCCATCCGATTCAGGAAAACACCCTTGCATTCGCATGCTTTTGGGCATGCACCGGTAAAATATGGAAAATGGAATCATCGGCTAATACGCCTGGTGACGGAATATCATTGTCAATGAGATATTTCGTTTGCCGGAAGTATAGTGGCCGGGAAGCGCACTGGACTGTCGGCACTTCCGGTACGTGAGGTTTCTTTTCAGGGATAGATGCGTCATTGCATACCCACCCTGACAGGACAACACTTTCGTGCCTCAGAGAAACTGTTGCAGCTTGACGATTCCTGTTTCAGGAGATTATAGCATTTCTGATAAGAGCAGGCTCTGCCAGTTCTGTCCGGAGTTAGGATTCGTGTTTAAAGTAGGTACGAGATTTCCTTGTTCTTATAAGGGCGTGTTCGTATTCGAATAGGAAATGGCTTTATCTGCCTAGTTCTGGAGTTTGAGCCTTTCTAAGTGGAACAGGACTACCTGGCCATGGGAGATCGCATTAGCACCTACGGGAGGCATTCAATCAAAGGGTTTTGCTTTAGAAGGCAACTGCATCATCAGACAGGAACAGCAGGATACATCGGTTGTATCCGGTAGCTGTATTCGAATCGCCGGAGGTATTGAAGATAAGATTTGCTTTAAAAGGCAACTGCATCATCAGACAGGAACAAGATACATCGGTTATATCCGGAAGCTGTATTCGAATCGCCGGAGGTATTGAA
>NZ_QFFK01000006.1:0-253125 GCF_003149455.1 Chitinophaga deserti | reverse complement strand
TATATCCGGAAGCTGTATTCGAATCGCCGGAGGTATTGAAGATAAGATTTGCTTTAAAAGGCAACTGCATCATCAGACAGGAACAAGATACATCGGTTATATCCGGAAGCTGTATTCGAATCGCCGGAGGTATTGAAGATAAGATTTGCTTTAAAAGGCAACTGCATCATCAGACAGGAACAAGATACATCGGTTATATCCGGAAGCTGTATTCGAATCGCCGGAGGTATTGAAGATAAGGTTTTGCTTTAGAAGGCAACTGCATCATCAGACAGGAACAGGATACATCGGTTATATCCGGAAGCTGTATTCGAATCACCGGAGGAATTGAAGATAAGGTTTTGCTTTAGAAGGCAACTGCATCATCAGACAGGAACAGGATACATCGGTTATATCCGGAGGCTGTATTCGAATCGCCGGGTGGTATTGAAGATAAAAGCGTTTGCTTTTTAAGGCTACTGCATCACCAGGCAGGAACAGGACATATAGGCTATAATACTGAGGTCGATTCGACCGCGGGAGGTAAATGGAGTGGATTGCCCTTGTCTTAACAGGTCACAGCATTAATGCATCGATTTGCAGGAACAGCCACCTGTTTCGGCTCCCCGAAGATCAATGTGGCCATTTAGAAGCAAATGCATCAGGTCTGCCACTTCCGAGACCAGGTGCGTACACGAGAGAAGCCTGTAACTAGTCATTTCCCGGCATAGCAACCAACTTCATCTCGTTGATTATCAACAAGATTGAATCGGCAACAAAGCTGTAAGCCACATTGATTCCAGCGCCTTTTCAACCATCCGGCAGTATGAACCACTGGCAACCCGGGAGCGATTGTTAGCGTAAAAGAAACAGTATCAACAACAAAAATTTCAAGGTGTTGGGCAATTACCCATCAAATTGCTCAATACTCCCCAGTAAATTTAAAGTTATGGAATGGGTGAACATAAGACCGACATACACACAGGGAAACAAAACCACCACTCCGGAGCAAACCGTTTTTTCCTGGCTGAGCCGCGCCGGCTTCCAGCTGGAACTGTTGCGCAGAAGCGTGGACCCTCCCGTCACCGAATACTTTTACTTTCATCCGTCTAAATATATACAAGTTCACATGGTAGAAGATCCTGAAACCGGCAATGCCAGTTTCTTCATCTTCTACCCCGGCGGTCAAACCATTGTAGCATCTGGATTCCGAGAATTACAGGCTGCAATTGCCGCCGGGTAAAACCACCCCTGCATCAATTTTGTTATCTAATTAAACGAACACGCAGTTATGTTGCACAAAGAAATCGTAGTCAAAGGAATGGTACAAGGCGTTTACTTCAGAGCTACCGCTCGCTCTGTTGCAGTCCGTATGGGCCTTACCGGTGCAGTAAAAAACCTGCCCGACGGGCATGTATGGATCGCAGCTGAAGGTCCCCAGGCAGCGATGGACGAATTTATCAGCTGGTGCCGGATTGGCCCGTCCGGTTCCAAAGTCACCGGACTCGACATTACTGACGGCCCCTTACAACACTATACCGATTTTAATATCCTGCATTGATTTTTTTCTGAATTGCTTCCTCATTCACATTCTCCCAAACGCTGCACCAGCAAGCGTTGTAGTAACACGTCGAAATTATTTTCCCACGGCTGGGCCACTGCCCAGCGGAAAAGAGAAATAATTCGATGATCTTGAACCTTTTGGAAGCAAATTAACAATGTCAACCCAGGCCCCTGATATATTGCGCCTTTTCGGTACAAATCTTCGCCGGATCAGAAAGGAAAGAGGCTTCAGCCAACGCGAGCTCTCTGCACGATGTAATGTCGACAATGCAGACATTTCCCGAATGGAAAATGGTGAGATCAATGTCACACTACGCACCCTGTCACAACTGGCAGATGCGCTTGAAGTGGCGATTCTTGAACTGTTATCTGACCGCAAAACATAAAAAAGCAGGACTTTCATCCTGCTTTTTCCCTTTCATTTTATATGTATCTCGTATCAAAGCAAATGGAGCTTCTTTATTAGTTCCTTATCCAGCGCAGCTTTCGGAACAATTACATTGATCGTATTAACTGCAAAGTAAGGCTCCGAAACATATACATATCCACTGAATGCAGAGCTGGCACCCCAGGAATTCTTCACAATAAAAAACCGTTTGTTATCGCGGTTCTTCCCTATTCCTGTAATATGCATCAGGTGATCATCCTGCGTTACCAGTTTCTCAAACAGTTCCTGACGGTAAGCCTGCGTTGCGTTCACCTCCTTTATAAAAGGATCGGGGCGCTGGCGGTCCATCAAACTGTCGTATTGCGGACTGAGGGCATAACCACCCTTATGCGCGAAGCCTTTATTGCTTACATCTGCATCCCACATCACCGTATATCCCTTTTGCACTGCAGTCCAGGTAGCTCCAATCAGTTCATCCAGCGATACATTAAAGAAACTACCATTGGCGTGGTTATCAGGGAGTTCCAGTACGAAGGAAGAATAGAAAGGATGGTGTGTAAAAGAAGTAAGGCTCACATAATCCGACGGATTAAACTTCAGCACCTGCTTAGCATATTCCTGTGGTGTATAGGTTTTACCGTTATACTCAAATGTTGCAGGCGGTGCGGCTCCCATATACTGATCCATCAGCGCAGTAAACCTTTGCTCCCATTTGGGATCTATCGGCCTGCGGCGCAGTAATGTATCGAGGAACTTCTTCAGCGTATCGGCCATCTGGCCATGCTCAAAGGATGCTTGTCCGGGTAATTTGCCACTGTAAACAGATTCGGGCATCAGGCCTTCCTTTCCGGCTGCCAGCAACACATCGTGCCCCAGACCACCTTCGCCAAACTGGGCAGCACCCTGGCGCTTCACGTAGTTCCGGGCCTTCATCAGATAAACGTTGCGGACAACAAACATCTCCGAAAGGTCGGGTTTCAGATCCGTTCCGTTCTTCATGCACTGGCTTTCAATGAGCGACACCGTGGAAAAGCACCAGCATGTACCGGTCATTCCCTGGTTCTTCACGGCAGTAGTTGCATTATTCCGGATCACGGTAAACTCCTGTGCGGGAGGATTAGCAATACTCTGTGGTGTTTCCTGTGCAATGGAGGTAAATCCAGCCAGCACACCGGCTAAAGTTAAAATCTGTAGTCTCATAAGCAGCATGGGTATTTACCGCTAAAATACGAAAGCCGGATCAGTTTTCATGCGTCACGCGCCCTTTTCCGGAAACAGACTGCTCTACAGTAGCATTACCCTTGTAACGTACGTTTCCACTGCCGGAAATAGCGATCTCCAATTTTTTACTAACATTCATATAAGCATTTCCCTGTCCGGAAATAGCCACTTCAGCTACCTCTGTAGCCATGGATGGGGCATCAACATCCGCAGAACCGGAAATAGCCACTTCCGTTTTCTCCGTTTTACCGCTAAGTTTCACCTTACCATTACCACTCAGGGCAACTTCCAGGCTGGAGTAATCAAGATCGAGGTCAGCTTCCCCGGTGCCACTGAGGGCCACTTCCAGCTTTCCGCCTTTGAGTTTACCGTCAGATTTAAAGCGAACTTTGCCACTGCCGGCCAGTTCTGCTATCTGGGGATTTGTAATCCACACATTTACCGGTTTACTGGGCCTCAGTTCAGTATCTCTGCGGTAGCGGATCTCAAGATCATCCCCTTTCAGCTTTACTTCGATATATTGTAGCAGGTTTTCATCGCCTTCGATCTCGATCGAAGTGGCACTACCCTGTTTAACCTGAACATTGAAGTTACCGGAGGCACCAATATTCTCGAAAGTGCCTGAAACAGAACGGGATTCTTTTTTCATAACGCCGTTACCGGATACTTTTTCCCGCTGGGCGGAAGCAGACATGGCAAAGGTTAAGAGGGCCGCTCCAAAGAGCACAGCAATTTTTTTCATGGAATTTTTTTTTTTAGCAGGGTTAAATAATCAGTCCTCACCAACTTTCACGTCGCAATACTTGCCGTTCACCGAAATGAGGGGGGATGCTTCGCTTGCGTTGGTTGTTATGGCGGAATAGGAGAGGCTGCTTTTTTCGCGGTGTTCGGAAACGTTCTTGAAATCAAAGCCCGAGGCGCTGAAATTTCCATATTTCACATTGGCTCGTGCACGGAACGGAGTACCCGACTGAACACCAAAACGGATATCTGTGTAGTTAATGTCGGCACTGAGCGACTTAAAGCCCCTGCCCACTTTGCGTATCTTAATATCACAGTAGTTACCACTGATCTCTGCACTGGAACTTAATTCGTCCATTTTCATGTCGGTATAGTTCGCCCTCAGCAACATACTACCTACCCGGCGGAATTTTAACTCGTCGTAGGCTGACTGTAAATTCAGTTCACCGATATCTCCGAAGGAATAGGTGCCGTTGCTGGATTTGAAGATCACTTCATTTGCCTTTTCACAATTCAGCGAAGAATAGGCGGCGTTCACGTTGACCTTATTCATTTTACCCAGCCGGGCCTTGTTGGTATAAGCAATGTTAAGCGATATAGAGCTGCTGGATTCTGCTATATCGATAAAGCCGTAGTTTACTTTCAGTGATGCGGGAAAAGGCAGCTGGCGTGCGAGTACATCACCAAAATTGTTTTGAATACTGATCGATTTCAGTTTAGAAGGCACATAGATATCCATATCAATATTCACGTAATCCTTATTGTCTTTCTTATAACTGAACCATTTTGAAGCGGCATCGGATACTGCTGTAATATATACATCCCCATCCTTCTCTTTCGTCTGAATACTAATTGTTTCAGTCATTCTTTTGGCCTGTTCAGCATCATTACCGAAACCGGTAATAGTGATGTTTGCTTTACATACCGGGTTGTTCCAAATGTGAACGGTTACTTTACCATACTTGGTGTTGATATTGACACTGGAAGCATCGTTTACACGAAACTCCTTTACCTGGGTCACTTTATGCTCGTCATCACCTTTTGCGGCGAAAGCGAGTACCGGGCTTAGTAAAAAAATGAGTATTGTAAATTTAGAGAACATCTTTTTGAGTTGATGGTGAATCATTACTGTACTTGTTATGCTCATCAAGAATCCTGTCGAGCAATTCGAGTTTCATCTGGTAGTACCGGATCATGGCCGCGCGGATGCGCTCGTTCCCGGGATTGGCGGCCAGTTCCTTTTCCAGCATTTTATAAGTATCGTTGCGCAGTTCCAGCTCTTTGAGGGTAAGACTGTCCAGCCCGGCCGTAGCGGCGGGGAGCTGTTTCAGCTCATCCATTTTCTGTTCTATGCGCGCGGAGTAATAAGATTCCATTTCCTGGATCTCAGGGATCACAACTGCCACTTCCTGCCTGGTATTCATATACTTGAGCAGTAATCCGGCATTTACGAGCAAGGCCACGAGTATAGCGGCTTTCCACCAGTGCTTTGCCATCATCTGCACGACTCTCCCCTTCTCTTTCCGCGGCTGTGGCAACTGTTTCTCCAGCCTGGCCCAAACATCCGGCCCTGGCCCCTCTTCCTCAAATCCGCTCCTGTTTTGCCGGATAAACTCTTCCAGGTTCATATCCTTTTCGATTTAAGATGAACGATCTGACGGACACGCTCCTTAGCCCGCATATACTGCGTTTTCACGGTGGACTCTGATATATTCAGTAACCCGGCTATTTCGCGGTGACTGTAATCTTCGAAAATGTACAGGTTCAGCACTGTTCTGTAGCCTGCCGGCAGCTGCCCGATTGCCTCCTTAACAGTGGCCACCGTTAGCATATGCTCATTTTCATCCACCCCGTCTTCCGACTTCCATTCCTGATCTTCCACTTCCTCGAAATACACTTTCTTTTTCCGGAGGTAACTGAGGCAGTGGTTGACCACGATGCGTTTGACCCATGCGGTCAGACTGCTGTCGGTCGCGAGCTTGTCCAAATTTTTAAAGATCTGTACGAAAGCCTCCTGCAGTACGTCTTCCGCGTCGGCGGAATGCCCGGTCATCCGGAGGCAAATATTATACATGGCTTTGGAATATGCATGATACAGGTCGTGAAACGCACGGGCGTCGCCCATGCGGCATCTGGCCACGATCTGATCTGTTACAGGCAAATTTTCCAAATTGTCAGGGTATAAATTCATATAAAAGACGGTGAAGCGTCATGAAGGTTGCACAGGCCGGGGACTTTTTTTTCAAATTACTGAAAACCACCGGCATATAAAAGCGAACGCGACCCAGAAGGGCCGCGTTCTTTCCATCCTTATATACCTAAAACATGATTAGGTCATCTTTAAAAAGCCCTATTTCACCCGGTTCAGTTCATCTTCCAGACCCGTTTTACGGTTTCTGGCCTCTTTCACATTAGTATTACCGAAGCGATAGGAGAAGGTAAGGCGTACCTGGCGGCTGTCCCAGCCCGTTCTAAGCCCCAGGTCGCGGTTAGCCATTTCATAAGTACCGCGGAAGCGCTGCGTCCTGAATATGTCATTCACATTCAACTTGATCGTGCCTTTCTTTTTCAGGATCTGCTTTTGCAGCCCGGCGTTCAGTGCGTACATCGATTTCATCCGGAACAGGCCTTCCTGGCTTATTTGTGGAGAAACATAGAAGAAGCTCACTTCCGAAGACCATCCTTTACCCAGGGTAAATGTTTGCTGGGTGTTCCCGAAGAAACCAGCGGAAGCCCGGTTGATCTCCTCTCCTTTCACGACCGTTTCAAACTTGTTATAGAAAACGGATACCGTAGTGAAGCTCTTCCACCACTTTGTGATCTCGTAGGGAGCAGAAATATTCAGGTTCACATTATCCTTGCTGGCCACGTTCATGTAGCGGTACACTACGATGGAAGTGTCTCCCGTAGTTTCGTCAACATCCGGTTCCAGTACCCGCGAAAGCATGTCTTTCGTATGGCTGTACCCGATAGCGGTGGTCAGGAAAGATTTGAATGTCCAGGTAAAGTCGATGTTGTTGGAATACTGCGGGCGAAGGTGCGGGTTACCACCGCCTTTAGTATACCGGTCAATATAGAATTCAAAGGGATTCAGATCGTCGTAGCTGGGGCGCTGCAGACGGCGGCTGTAGGACAGACCTAACTGATGGTTTTTATGTGCGGCGTAACTGAAGAATATACTGGGAAAGAAGTTCAGATAGCTGGTATCATTTACTTCCTTCTTCGTCACGGAATTACCGGTTACATTGGTTTGCTCCGCACGAACCCCTGCCTGAATACCCAGTTTCTTAAACTGCCGGTTATAGTTGATATAAGCGGCGTTTACGTTCTCTTTGTAAATGAAGTAGTTAGACCGGTTGGCATCATATTCCCAGCCATGGTTACGAAGACTATCGAACCGGGAATCGTTATCAGAATCTACCCAGCTGAACTTCACACCTGCTTCAAACTTATCATTATGACGCAGGGGATGTACGTAGTCGAGTTTGGCAGTTTTGATATTGATGATGGAAGGCTGGCTGGCACGTGTTACGTCTTCCCGCCAGGTTTCTTTACCAATGGCATCCCGGTAGCTGGAATACAGGAAATTATCGTTCCTTTCTGTGTTACGGGAATAGTCCAGGTCAATGTTGAGTTCCCTGCCCGTGGTATCCAGTTTACCTTTGTAATTAAAGTTGTAAGACTGGCGTTTCCAGCGTGAGTTGTTATCTGAATTGGAATACAGGGCAGAATCAACCCGTTCTCCGTTACCAATTTTTGTGGTGCCTACACCTGTACCTTTCCATTTATTATCGCCCATGTCAAACATAAGCCCGATGGTGTGGTTGGAATTGAGGAAGTAATCGATACCTGCTTTAGCTCCATGGTAGCGGGATTTTTTATCGATGTTCGAAATCTGGTCGAAAACCATCCGGCCAGACTCTTCCTGATTATCCCGGGTGATGTGCAGGAATTCGAAGTTACGGTTGAAGTTATAGTTGTAAGAACCATACAGGTTCACTTTTTTACTACGGTAATTGAGATTGATACCTCCGTTCGCCTTGGGGAGCTCGCCCTGGATGTAACCCAGGTTCAAGCTCCCGTTGGCGCCGTAGTTGCTGTTTTTCTTCAGCTTGATATTGATAATCCCGGCGTTGCCCGCTGCATCGTATTTGGCGGAAGGATTGGCGATCAGTTCGATTTGGTCTATGTTCGAACTGGGCATGTTTTTAAGCAGCTGGGCAACGTCCTGGGCAGACATGTTGGAAGGCTTGCCGTCGATCATTATTATAACACCGTTTTTGCCACGCATGGAGATGTTATCATCTTTATCCACCTGAATACCAGGGGATTGCTGGAGTACTTCGAGGGCAGTACCTCCTGCAGACACGATGGAGTTCTCCACGTTCACGACCATTTTATCGGCTTTCTGTTCGATGAAGGGCCTTTTGGCGGTTACATCCACCGCTTTCAGGTTACGGGAATCTTCCGCCAGGATGATGGCCGGCATGTTTACAGCGGAACCATTTAGCGTGAAGGGGGCGGAATATCCTTTTTTAAGACCCATGTTAGCTGCGGATACAATATACCGGCCACCGGAAATGCCATCAAAAGCATACTTCCCTGAAATATCTGCAAGTACCCCTTTTACGAGGGAAGAATCTTTTGCGCGAAGGAGTGTTACGGTAGCAAATTCTGCGGGAGCTTCATTGGTACGGGTTACTTTACCCGCTATTTGTGCTTTGGGGGCAGCTCCATTTTGCGATTGTGCAGCTACCGGCAAAGCGGCAAAAGGCACAAAGGCACTCAGGATCAACATTTTGTAAAACGATTTCATATAAGGCGGATTATAGTTAGATTTAGATCTGTAGATAATGTAGTTCCTTTCTTTAACAACTACAGTGCTAAGGTAGGTAGTATGTTTTGCATAGTACATAATTATACACAAGTGGTCATTAGATTGGGATGATTGGTAAAATCTGGTGGAAACAATTTCGGGAAACCTGCAAATGCGTTTGCAGTAACAATAAAAAGACGATCATTAGGGTGTTTGGTTACAAACTTTTAAAAAAAAGCGGCGCCGGAAGATTATCCTCCGGCGCCATATGCTTTAAAATATCGTATGAATACTATTATCAGGCTTTAGTCTGGCTTTCACTTTCCACCTCCTCACCTGCTGCCAGCGGTTCGGGCTGCTCTTCTGCCTGTACCTCTTCCTCCTTTCTTCTCCGCCCGGTGATCCATTTGTAAGCAGCACCACCAAGGGCAATAACACCCAGAACAATGAACTTGCCGAATTTCGCGAGTATAGCGAAGAACCCTACCTTGGCCAGCACTTTTCCAGCAACGAGGCCCCCTACCGTCCAGGCGGCAACCTCATCTACGTCAGGATTGAAGTCGGCATAGGCGTGCCCGCTTTCGAAACTGGCACTGCTCAGAATAGCCGGAATATGAGTTTTGATTTCTGCCAATTGCGGCATTGCCCCGATTGCGTTCATAGACAACACGCCCTTACGGCCAAGGATACGTACATTATAGTTCAGGGTATGCTGCTCTGATTCCCCAAACTTCAGTTCCCGGGCCCAGTGAAGTGTTTTGGTTGTTTTATCATAATAAGGAGCGGCTGCCCAACCGATGATATTTATTGACTCATAACCTCCTTCTGCCCGCGTTTTATTTGCTTCTACAGCCTCTTCCTTCATGGTTTTCAACAGGTCGTCGTAGTCGATTTTGTCAGCATCCTCATCTTTAACATACCCCATTTCCTCGAAGTTGATATCAAAAGCCCATGTATTGTCATCGAGAGGACCACGGTCTTCCGGGAATAGCATCCCCATCGTTTCTGATTTGGGATTTTCCCAGAGATCTTCCAGAACACGGTGGCTTTGGGTAGCATCGAGGTAGCGGAAACCTTTGGGAACATTGATTACAATGCCGTGCTCCAGGGTTACTTTACCTGTCTGGAATTTGAATGTGGCATGAATGGAATCTTTCAGTTTTTGCACCTCGGCATCGGATAATTCAACGCTTTCGCTTTCCTGCGTTTCGGTGCCTGTGGCTACGCGTGGCCCGCTGGTATCCAGCTGAGCATTGGCATGCGCAAAAATGGCCAGGAATGCGGCCATCAGGGTAACAGATTTCATGGTATAAGGGTGTTTTAGTATTTTTTTACCCTTCCGTCAACCGGATCCGGTCAATTACATCGGGTAATAATTCCTGCATTCTTTCAAATACGACCCGCTCCTCTTTCCGGATATGCGCTTCCAGTGCCCGGGCCAGCTGGTCCATTCCGGCTACGACATCCGCACTGTCTACCAGCGCGCTGTACATCCCGGAAATGATACGGTGCTCTTCCACGAGTTCATCGATATAGGTATCGATTTCAGGCACATGGCCCCTGCATTGCTCAAAAAGATGATCTTCTTTCTGGATATGCGGCACCATGGTTTCCTGGAACACTTTTACCATATACCGCATTTTGGATGCGGCATCCAGCGGATAGCCTTCATATGCTGCAGCATCTGACTTCAGGTAGCGACACACAAAGAGCAGTGTTTTATGCTCGTGTGATAACGGTATAAGATTAGGATGGCGCTGCATCAGGCGGGATTTGCGGCTGGTTTGGTTTTACGGGCATACCAGATCAGCACGGCGCCGCCGATAACCAGCAAACTGGCAATCAGTTCAGCCTGTGTGGGATGGAACCCGAAAATATCATACTTGGTATTGACGCGGATCTTTTCCACGAAAAACCTTTCCAGTCCATTGAGGATGAGGTAGATGCCGAAGATAACACCGGGAGTGGTCACTTTCCGGCGGATGCCCATCAGCACTAAGAAAAACGCACCACAAACGATGATCTCATATAATGGCGTAGGGAATACACCTACCGGAAGTGCACTGCAATACTCCCCTTCACAGGCGGGCAGCTTCACTCCGTCGTTCACCACGTTATGGGGGTAATTATAGGCAACAAACCAGTCGGGCAGCCAGCTGAGCGCTTCAGGTTTTGCATAGTATTTATGCGGCACAGCTTCAATAGAGCCAAAATGCCTGATAAAGTATGCTGATTCCTGCTGCATTACTGCCTGGTATTGTGCAGGGGCTACCTTCTCAATTTTACCGGCGGCATTAGTGATGTACGCGCTGTTATTGATGCCCCAGTCCCCGTCGCCGGAAAACTGGCAGCCCATACGCCCTATCGCGTATGCCAGCATAAGCGCAGGAGCAGCACTGTCTACCAGGTGCTTCCAGTTAATCTCTTTACTACGGGCGTAACGTATAATTACATATGCAGCTACGATAAGCCCTCCATAAAATGTGAGTCCGCTGGCGGAAAAGAGTGAGCCCCAGGGATCAGCAGTGAATTCACTCCAGTTCTCGAGGTTATGGAAGATCTTGGCACCGATCAGGCCGGCTACTGCTGCCTGAATGGTAAAGTCGGGCACACGCTGATGCGGCCATACTTTTACTTTTACCTGCTTCGGGGTAGCCAATGCCGTTTTCTTCTTCGTATAATATTTATAATAAGCCATTGCAGCGCCGAGGACAATACCTCCTATCACGCTGCCCTGGGCAGATAATAAATAATCACGGAAATCGCTGTCGCTTCCAATGATCCCGAAGATTTTGAAGCCGAGGATAAATCCGATAAGGGCACTCAGCAGCATATCGCCCACGGAAGCGGGCTTGCCTTCTACGATGGTTTCCTCGACAGGACCGAGAAGACCGAGCTTTTCGCGGCGGCGCAATTCTGAAGTCAGCACGTAAGCAGCAGCCAGAAAAGCCAGCGCCACGAAGAAACCGAATGTCTGAATTATTTTGAGCCAGGGCCACTCTATTCCAAAAAGATCCCTGAACGCGTAAAATAAGTTAGGATACATAGGCTAAAAAAATGGTGATCTGAATTTTCCTATGAACAAAGCCGAATTAAGTCAGTTGGAAAATCAAACCACCAAGTTACATTGCAAATATGAAATTCCCATTACGCGGAATAAAAAACCATGTAACGGGAATCAGCAAACGATTAGCAATACTCGTCGAACGCAGCTACGAGGTTAGTTGCAATCATCTGGGCAGAACGGCCCTCAATCATGTGGCGCTCAATAAAGTGCACCAGCTGTCCGTCCTTAAAAAGTGCGATAGAGGGGGAAGACGGGGGGTAAGGCATCAGGTGCGTACGGATCTGCTGTACGGCATCTTTGTCGAAACCTGCAAAGGAAGTAGCCAGTCTGTCGGGCTTCTTTTCGCTGGCCGCAACCGCCATGAGTACACCCGGACGGGCAGTACCGGCAGAGCATCCGCATACTGAATTAATAACTACCAGGGTAGTTCCTTCCTGTTTCAATACTTCTTCCACGCTGTTAGGAGAAAGCATTTCCTGAAATCCATTATCTGTTAATTCTGCCTTCATCGGCATCACGAGTTCCGCAGGGTACATATATGTATGATTTTCCGCAAAGTTAATAATATATCGAGATACTTCAATTAATTCATTTTTATTGCCATTATGTCTGATAAAACAGCAGTTAATTGCCATTTTGTCGTTATTTCATTTGAAAGACTGGCGTTTTAACCGATTTCTGGCATTGGTATCCCGTTTGATCTATACCGGATGTAACCGAAAAAAATAAATGGTTTAACGCATAAAAGGAATAACACTATGACACTCGTAAAATTTAATCAACCCGCCAAAACCTTCCATGGTCTCGTAGACGAACTGATCAACGGCAAATTCCTGAATAAGGATTTCGCTACCTCTGATTTCTATGGTACATCTTACGCTCCGGTAAACATCCGCGAAACGAAAGATGGTTATTCCCTGGAAGTAGTTGCCCCCGGATTCGCGAAAGAAGACTTTAAGGTAAAAATCGACGGACCTACGCTGACGATCAGCGCAGAAAAGAAAGCCGAATCTAAAGATGAAAACGAAAAACAAATCCGCCGCGAATTCAGCTTCCGCTCCTTCTCCCGCTCCTTTACGCTGGACGAAAAAGTAGAAGCCGGTAAAATCAACGCGAAATACGATAACGGCGTCCTGCATCTGACCCTGCCTAAGAAAGAGGCCGCACAGGAAACCGTAAAAGAAATTATAGTTGCATAAGGGTTAGGAATAGTTGCGATTTGTTGTGATTTGATTCAAATAACAAATACAACAATATAGAGGGCTGCCTTGTCTAAGGCGGCCCTTCTTATTTTGTATCAATAATTTACCACGAAAGGACCATATCCAGCCCACTGAATCCTACTACCTTGTGTATGAGCTATTTATTGCAAAAACCCTTTATGTCAGCAAACAACAGCAGCATTTCCACTCTGTCTTCTGCCATTTACAACGCCGTCAGCGAAATGGTCACGGGAAAGCTTATACGCAAATCCGCCTGCGCATGGGAACAGGCACGCATTCGTATGGTTTTCGATTACATCTTCACCTACACCCTCCTGCTGATACCCATCATAGCAGCACTGATCTTCCTGCACGACTTACCGAATCTGGTTATTACCACCGCCTTCGCCATGATATTCGTGTGTTGCGGCATCCTCATGAGTACAGGGATCCCGCACCCCCATATTGGCATCCTGGCCGCCCTAAACACATTGCTTACGCCAATGGCCTGCTCGTTCCTCAACGACATGGACATATCCCCCATTTATGCCATTCCCTGGCTTATGGCCTGTATGCTCGGCTACTTCGCCGTAAGTCTGCGCACGTCCCTTTCACTTATGGCCCTGCTCCTCCTATACCTGGGGATTGCCGCATGGATGAAGCTGGACCAGATACGCGTAAACCTCCCGCCCACCTATTCGGTGAAGGACCGCTACTTAGCTACCCCCTTCCTTATGCTCGTTTACCTTGTAATCATATTACGGGTATGGGGCGTGTACTTCCGTAACATCTTCCGGCTGGAGCGGGAACAGACCCTCCAGAAGCAACAGGAATTCTCCTCCCTCATCAATCAGAACCTTATCAAACAGTTCCTGCTGGTGAAAGGGCTTAGCCGTTCCGGGAAAGACGACTTCCTTGAAGGCAATACAGATCTTGTCGATGCCCGCTTCAGCGAGATCGAAAAGCAATGTGACTCGGCCATCCATTACCTCGACGGCCGGCAACCCGATTAAATTACAGACAATTATCCTTCCGGCGCGTATCGATGAGGTAGGTAATCTTCCAACCTTTTTCGGATTTGTACAGCTGAAAGCTGTTTACCCCGCAATGGCTGAACTTATCCCCGATAAAAAACTGGTAGGGAGTCCAGACGCTGGCCATCGGTCCGTCGACCAAAACCTGCCCGAAGGTGATCCGCTCATCCCACACGTCCGTGTGAGGGCGACCTACAGCTGTTAAAAAGCCCTGGAGCGCCTCTTTTGCCAGCTTAATCTCCCCTGTTTTGGTCTTTACTGCGGTGTGTAGCATGGCTCCTTCTTCAAAGACAGCCTTTACCATCGCGCTGTCGCCACGTTTCATGCCCTCAAACAGTTGCCTGATGACACTTTTTACTGATTCAGCCTCTGAATCCTGCGCGGATGCTCGATAAGAACATATTAATAAAATTACCAAGAGAAAAAAGGGGCGTAACGGCATAGGTCGCTTTTTAGCTTGTTGAAACATAGAATCTGAGGTTTAAAAAGGGGTTGTAACGTATTTATTGTAAAAAAGTTGTTAAAAGATACAACTAAATGGTATTTGCCACGGAGAGAACAGAGTATACTTTTGATCATCGCAAAATACATCGTAACCTATTGCCACCTATACCAATAATGTTCCAATTCCCGCATACCTTGAAATGTTCCTTTTACCTTATGCCATGAATTTTCCATTTCATCCCTAACGCTATGAATGTTGGATCAATCTATCCTATGAAATTATAGGCTCTCCCACAGGAGAGCCTATTTAATTATATGGCGATCCGTTTAATCGAAAGGCGGAAAGAGCGGCGATAAGAGGATATTAAGTTACAAATGCTAACCGGCACTGCGGGGTTCAAAATGGCCGAGCGGTCGATTTCCGGGAGGGATAATAAAAAACGAAACCCCTCGGAGAACCGAGGGGTTTTTAAGTGGATTACTAACCCATATTTTTAATAACCCAAAATTTTAAGCATGCTTTGGGAGGTTTGCTCCTTAGCGTATAGCCAGTCTTTTAATTGTCCGTTTTTGTCATATCCTACAACCACGTGTTTGGGAGACGGGATAAGGCAATGCTTAATACCGCCATAACCGCTCAGCTGATCCTGGTAGGCTCCCGTGTGGAAGAAACCAATATAAAGCGGCTCCCCGTTTCCTATCTTCGGAAGGAACACGGCATTGATGTGTTCTTCGGAAGTATAGAAGTCGTACCCGTCACAGGTAAGTCCCCCGAGGTGGACTTCCTGATACTCCTGGTCCCATTTGTTAATGGGTAGCATCAGGAACTTCTCTCCGATGCCCCAGGTGTCCGGGAGGGTCGTAATGAAAGAGCTGTCGATCATGTACCATGCTTCACGGTCGTTCTGCATTTTTTCGCCGAGTACGGAGTAAACAACTGCTCCGCTCTCACCTACCGTGAAGGAACCGAATTCTGTATAGATGTCCGGTACCGGTACTTTGTTCTTTTTGCAAACACTCTTGATGTTGGCTACGATCTCGTTTACGATGTAAGCGTAATCATAGTCGAACCCGAGTGAGTGCTTAATGGGGAACCCACCGCCGAGGTTGATGCTTTCCAGTTCAGGACAGATCTTCTTCAGCTGGCAATAAAGGTTCATCACCTTATTGAACTGGCTCCAGTAAAATATGTCATCCTTGATGCCCTTGTTCATAAAGAAGTGGAGCATCTTCAGCTCGAACTTCGGATTGCCCTTCAGCTTGTCCACGTAATATTCGAGGATGTCGCTTTTGGCGATGCCGAGCCGGGAGGTGTAAAAATCAAAGGTCGGCTCTTCTTCTGCTGCGATCCTGATACCCAGTTTTACGGGGTCTTTGGTACGCACGAATTTGGAATAGTCGTCCAGCTCCTCCTTGTTATCGAGCACCGGGATCACATTCTTGAAACCACTGTTAATAAGCTTGGCGATGGCCCGGGTATAAGTCTTCGTTTTATACCCGTTACAAATCACAAAGGTTTCCTTGTTGATCTTCTTCCGTTCATAGAGCTTATTAATAATATCTATGTCGTAGGCGAAAGAAGTTTCGATGTGTACCCCGTGCCGGAGGGTTTCTTCCATAATGAACGAAAAGTGAGAACTTTTGGTACAGTAGCAATAGTAATAATTGCCATCGTACTTGTTCTTCTTAATCGCATCCTGGAACATCTTTTTTGCCCTGTTTACCTGCATTCCGATCTTGGGAAGGTAGGTCAGCTTGAAGGGTGTTCCATACTTGTCAATCAGCGCCCGCATGTCCAACCCGTTAAAAAACAGGTTATTCTCTTTCACATTGAATCCCTCTTGAGGGAACTCGAACGTCTGGTTAACGAGGTCCGTGTAGGTGTTGTTCATTTAAGTCTGTGAATGATCTAAGGTCAAAAAATCTATGCTACAGTATAAATGAGCTGGAAACTTCTGGTTTATACACCTACGTAAGTCGTTCCCCAGCAAAATTGGATGCAAATCTACTATTTTGTTCGAATCGATTTCCAAAAATTTCTGATCTTTTTTATGAAAGGGGGAAAACCACGTCAATTTATTGCTTCTCAACAACTTGACATACATTATATAAAGCGGATTTCAAGCCATTACCTCCTTGTTACAGGTTCCGGGCACCTGGTTAGTGATCCCGCTGCAACCCCTTCATAATCATTTCAGTAGCTCCAATCCCCTTTTCCCTTCACAAAATAACAGATCGAGGATGCTAAGGTTCGGCAAAAAGCCGGTCCTTTCTCCAAAAACCTGGGTGTATTCTGCAGCAGGTTCTTCGGCTGCCCCGGGATGCATCTTATCGCGCAGATCCAGTACGGTTGGATCGGCACTATAGTCCTTATTATATATATCCGTGGTTTCTACGACAGGCGAAATGCCCAAAGCGCCATTGGCAAAATCGAAGCAGGCCAGGTTCCAGTCGAACAGAAATTCAAATTTCTTCTCATATAACGCTTCCAGTTCCGGCTCAAAATATTCAAAGTACGGGGAGCGGCGGTAAGCCGAAGTGAGGGTTTTCCAATGGAGGGACTGCCAGGGTTCGTCGTTGGAGATCCGCACATCCTTCATAATTGTCCGCTGGTTTTTTCCCTTCATTAACGGAACGCTCAAAAGTATCATTCCATTAGGCCCCGCGATGTAGCAACGATTACGAAAACTGACCTTCTGATAGTGCTCCATGCGCTCAAAACACACTTTTTCGCTTTTAATTAAAGTTTTATAGAAGCTAATTTGTGGAAAATATTGATTTTCAATCAATAAAATACCATTAATGCCCTGTTCTGCCATACTGTCCTAATTGAGTTTTACCGTTGTTGATTTACATGAAACATACCTGCTTACAATTAAATAAAAAGCTTTTGTTAATGCACTTTAAATTCTTGATTAACAGGTCATAGAATTTAAATAAATATGCTATTAATATTAGCAAAAGGCTATTTCATGCAAAATGTTAAAAGTCAACAAAAATACTAAAGATATTAGTGATAAAAATGACAGATTTTTTGACCGTTTTACTTAAAGTAAAATATTAAATAGAAAGCCTGCTCCCAGCCTTCCGGGAACCTCGTTTTTAACTTAATATTTAGAGGGATTGTCGTAGGTTTGGTGGAAATTTCAAACGCCGTTCATGAAGCAGGTAACCTGGTTTTTTATGATCCTCCTGGTTTGGGGTGGGGTCAGCGCATGTGGAAAAATGAAGGACCTCGAGTTTATCCGGGTCGCCAGTTTTGATATGGAGAATATGAGCTTTTCAAAAAGCACTGTCAAAATTGAACTGGCTTATTACAATCCCAACAATTTTTCGCTCCGGTTGAAAGATGCCGAATTCGACGTTTTTCTGGACGACACAAAAGTTGGTCACTCCTTTCAGGATACCTTAATAGACATTCCGGCCAGGGATACTTTTTATTTTCCGGTGAAGCTCCAGGTAGAAATGGGGAACGTTTTTAAGAATATGCTCGGCGTTCTGGCAAATAAGGAGGTTACGATTAAGGCGTCCGGAAATTGCAAAGTTGGCAAGAAAGGCGTTTTTCTACCCTTCCCGATCCACTGCGAAACCAAACAGAAACTCGACTTTTTTTAACCGATTTTCGTCGCTCGACGAAAAAGGATACAATAATTAAAGCCATCTTTCGGGATGGCTTTTTCATTTTCCCAACCGTGAGTTGAGTAAAGTATTTAGTGTTTTAAGGGCAAAATCCAGGTACCTGCATTCCAATTTTTACCCCTTTTCCGGATTCTCAGCGGCCGGAAATTGCAAGCATTTATCTTCTATTTGACCCGGACGCGGGGTAATTTCCATGTAAGTACACCCTAAAATCAACCCGGATTTTTCAAAAAACCGGCCCTTTCCAATCGCCGGAATCGCTCCGGATTTTCATTTTCAACCTCGATTTTTGATGATAATCTCTCGACGGATTTCACTTTTTCCGCCTTTTCATTATCCTGTTCAACCGCTAATCCTGGTTCGAATGCAAGCAAAAAATAGCCTGACCTACCATGTTTATGAAGGTCCACCAAATTGTACTTTTCACGGATTGGGCATCCTGGGATTTCAAGAATATGCCCTCCTTTCACCTCACTTTTTTTGACCTGGAATCAAACAACAGGGGCATTTGCGCCATCGCAATGTAAGCGTCAGCAGTGCCTTAAATGAAGAATATCCTGCTTAAAAATGGCCTGCCCAATACCACGATTTGGAGGAATTTCAATAATTCGACCCCGATTTTTCACGTAATCGGAACTATCATTTTGCTGAATCCGGAGGTAAATAATGCATCAAACTGGTCCAATCAGGCCCCCAAAATCGGGGATATTTAACCTCATTCTTACCTTCAAACCGGATAAAAATTAGGCATCGGCCTGGTGTTTAAGAGGAAAAATTGGCTCTTTTACAGCTAATCCTCTCCTGCTTTAGCCCCATTTTTATTGACGCAAAAATGCACAGCAGGGGCATTTACGCCATCATAATTTAGGGTCAGCAGTGCCTGAAAAGAAGAAAATCCTGCTTAATAATGACCTTTCCAACACCACGAATTGAACGGATTTCAATAATACGATACCGATTTTCGGGTAGCTGCATCCTTCCTTTTGCTGAATCAGGAGAGTTAATAATGCATCGAATCAGACCAATCAGGACTCCAAAATCCGGCATTATCAACTTCATTTTTACCTTCGAACCAGGTAAAAATCAGGCATCTGCCAGCTATTCAATAGGAAAAAACGGCTCTTTTATATCTAACCCTCTCCTGCTTTGCCCCATTTTAACTGATGCAATTATCGAACAACAGGGGTATTTGCGCCACCATTAATGGGCACCTTTAAGTGGGTAGTTTTGCTTCTTTCCGGGTAAACCAAACCTGTTTACGGTCAATTTTGGGAAGCATCCGGGTTCCGTTTCCGGGAATATCCTGTTGAATAATGGGATAAGTTTGCCGGGGGATTAAGTCAGGTCACTACGGTTCCCCCTCCTTCAAGGGGTCAAATCCCTGGGTACTTCAACCGTGTTTTGGGGTGGCTTTTTCATAATTTCCAGCCTGTTTCCTACAAACCAGTCCTACCATATCCCGGTAAAACAGGGCTTCTTCCGGGAGACTTCTACCGGTGTTTATGACTATAGAAAGCTGCTTCTGTACAGAAAACCGTTCGTTAAAGCAGGGTTACTGCAGACCTAAAGTACTTATACCTTAATGTATATAAATCCCAGCTTTTCCTTTACCAGACAGGGTTTAGTGCCTTTTTATATACATTAGATATACATTAACCCTTCTTTAAACCTTCTTTAACCCTTCAGTTACCCCACTTTCCAGGTGCTTTTCGTGGCGTAAAACCCTGCTAATCAGGCATAAAAAAACCGCCCCGGACAGGCCGGAGCGGTAATAGCTTTCTATATAATAATATACTAGTGTTTCTTCTGAACAGGGCCGCCACCATCTTCGGGCTTCTTGCAGCACTTGGGTAAGTCGTTGTAAGAATCCACGTTGGCAGTTACATCATCAGCATCATAACCCACATTGGCAATGGAAGTTTTGATGTTTTCGATATTGGTACGGTCAGTAAAGTATTTTACTGTCGCTTCCTTCTTTTTCACGTCCACAACCATGGATTTTACCCCTTCCTCTTTCAGGAAATACCGCTGGATAGCGTCTTTACACATGTTGCACTGAACAGTAGGCACCTTGATCTTCGCTGTTACCAGCGTTCCTTTTTTGGCCTGAGCCATCGCAGAACCAGCACATGCCAGCATCAGCACCAGCATCATTTTAATGATACGCATAGGATGAATAGTTTTTATTCTCTCACAATATACGATTTCAACGCAATATATCTCCTATTTCCCCCATACATCTGGAGCCGTACGCCAGGCTTGTAAAGTTGCCTGTTCATCGGGCCCAACCTGGCCTTTTTCTACCGCCAGTTCAATCAGGGCGTTGTAGTTGCTGAGAGATTTATATTGTACTCCGGCAGCTTCGAAAGCTTTCACGGCGATGTCGAAACCATAGTTGAAGATCGATACCATCCCGATCACTTCGCCACCAGCGGCGCGGATAGCCTGTACGGCTTCCAGGCTGCTTTTACCGGTAGAGATCAGGTCTTCCACCACTACAACCGGCTGGCCTGGCTGCAACACACCTTCGATCTGGTTGCCCATGCCATGTTCTTTCGGCTTGGAGCGTACGTAAATGAAAGGCAGTTTCAGCTGATCCGCCACCAGCGCACCATGGGGGATGCCCGCCGTGGCTACGCCTGCGATCACCGCGGCTTCCGGCCAGGTTTCATACACCATATTGCTCAGTTCTGACTTAATATAATCCCGGATGTAGGGATAAGACAGCACCTTACGGTTGTCGCAATAAATCGGGGATTTCCAGCCGGAGGCCCATGTAAAGGGCTGACCCGGGCTCAGTTTTACGGCCTGTATCTGGAGCAGTTTTTCTGCTACCTGTTTTTCGCTGACATTGTTCATAACGGCGCAAAAGTACGATGAATAATGCAAAGGATTATTTTTGCGCCATGGAAACACCGATACATATATATATTAATGAGCGCCCGCTCCTCATCGCCGGCCTCCACGACACGCTGCCAGCCCAACTTACAGGCGCTACCACCCTCTTTAACCCGCCTGCTGCTGAAGTGGCGCAAACCATTACCCTGCTCGAAACCAACCAGCTCCCGGCTGTAGTTTTCCGCACGGGTGAAGCTGCCGCCCTGCTCAACCAGGTGAAAAGCCACTTCCAGGTACTGGTTGCCGCCGGCGGCCTCATCACCAACGATGCCGGTGAAATACTCCTGATGTTCCGCCGCGGTAAATGGGACCTTCCCAAAGGCAAGCAGGACGATGGTGAAACCCTCGAAGACTGCGCCCTTCGCGAGGTTCAGGAAGAAACCGGCCTCAAAAACGTGACCCTCGGTAAGCCCATTACTGAAACCTGGCACTACTACAGCTTCAAAGGCAAAAACATCCTCAAACACAGCTACTGGTACCGCATGCACTTTTTCGGTAACGAACTCACCGTTCCCCAGATCGAGGAAGATATCATGGATATCCAGTGGATCAGGCCGGAAAACATCGCCAAATACATGCCTTACTCCTACCAGAATATTGTGGACGTGCTCACCAAAGCCGGCTACGCAGTTAACTAATCATGAGCACTCAATCCCACTACGAAAACCACCTCGCGGCTTTTTATGCCTGGATGACGGGCAACTTTGAAGCGAAGCAGCAGGAGCAGCAAGACTGGTTCTCCTCCCGCGGCGTACTCCCGCAGGGCAATAAAACCGCCATCGACCTGGGGGCCGGCCATGGTTTGCAGTCGGTATCCCTCGCTAAACTGGGCTTCACCGTGTTTGCGGTAGACTTCAATCAGCATTTACTCTCGGAACTGAACGCCCGGGCAAAGGGCCTTCCCATCCGTACTGTACTGGCCGATCTGAAAAATGTGCCGCAATACGCTACAGAAGCGGAACTGATCACTTGTATGGGTGATACGCTGACGCATCTTGACAGTGTGGAAACCGTGCAGAACCTTATCGGGAAATGGTATGAGCTGTTACCCGCAGGAGGCAGGCTGGCACTCTCTTTCAGGGATCTTACAGAAGAGCTGTTCGGAGAGCAGCGGTTTATACCTGTGCGGGCCGACGACCAGCGCATCCACACCTGTTTCCTGGAATACTATCCGGGGTATGTACGGGTATATGACCAGCTGCTGGAAAAAGTGAACGGCGAGTGGATACAGAAAGTCAGCAGTTACCAGAAACTGCGGATGGGCGCGGGTTTGGTGAAAGAAATGCTGACAGGCGCAGGTTTTCGCGTGCAGCATCATGATGTGATAGCGAGAATGCAGTATATACTGGCGGAAAAATAACTATTCCCCTTCTTTCCTTTTAGGCAGTACGGCTACCGTGAGCCTGCTGACGCATACCAGTTTATGATGGTCGTCCGTAATACGGATATCCCAGACGTGGGTGGCTGCACCAATGTGCAGGGGCTTGGCGATGGCGTGAACATATCCTTCGCGCACGCCGCGTACGTGGTTGGCGTTGATTTCCAGTCCTACGCAGATCTGCTTAGCAGGATCTATGATGAGTGCAGAAGCCACGCTGCCAACGGTTTCGGCTAAAGCAGCAGAAGCCCCGCCATGGAGGAGGCCATAAGGCTGCACCGTGCGGTGATCTACCGGCATCATGGCACGCAGGTAATCGGGGCCTATTTCGGTAAACTCCATGCCTACCCAGGCGCCCATTGTATTGCGGCCGTTTTCATTCAATTGATCCAGGGAAATATCCAGCGAAAACCAGATGGGTTTCATAGCCATTGTATTTACGATAGTTTGGAATATTGCAGGGAGGATGCTACGGCTTCCGGAAGGAACTGTGCAGCATCACCGCCATTGCGGATAACGTCGCGCACGAGGGTGCTGGCGATGGTGGAGAACTCGGGAGAGCAGGTCAGGAAGATCGTTTCTACTTCGTGGTCCATTTTCCTGTTGATGTCTGCAATGGCTTTTTCATATTCAAAATCCGCCACATAACGGATACCGCGGAGAATGAAATTTGCGCCTATCTGTTTGCAGAAATTGACGGTCAGCCCTTCATAAGACGTTACTTCTACCGTAGGCTGGTCTTTATAAATCTCGCGCAGCCAGTCCACCCGCTGCTCCACAGTAAACATGGGCACTTTACCGGAATTTACACCGATGCCGATAACGAGTTTATCGAATAAAGGAAGAGCACGGTCGATGATATCGGTATGCCCCAAAGTAACAGGATCGAAGGTACCAGGGAAGAGTGCGATTCTTTGCATATGGTTTGCGTTATTCGCCGGAAGGGGTTTTCAGTTCCTCCCGGTTGATGAAAATAGTGAATATCGTTGTGCCATAATTCCGCTCTGCACGGAAATAAGGATAATGGCGGAAATCATTTCTGCGCGTATGTTCCAGCACAAACCAACCTTCTTCTTTCAATAAATTCTGTGCAAATACGAGCCTGGGAAGTTCTTCCATATTACCCATTTCATAGGGCGGATCGGCGAAGATAAAATCGAACGGAGCCCCGCCCTGCTGGAGGTAACGGAATGCATCCATCTTCACGATCTGCGGCGCTATTTCAAGCTGGGCAGCGGTTTTGGCGATAAAGCCCGCCATGGTATTATCTTTCTCGACAACGGTAAGGTTTGTGGCTCCTCTGGAAGCCAGTTCAAACGTAATACTGCCGGTACCGCCGAACAGTTCGAGGCAACGGAGTGAAGGGATGTCGAGATTATTTTCGAGGATGTTGAAGAGCCCGCCCTTAGCAATGTCTGTAGTGGGCCGGGTATGCGGCATATTAGCAGGCGGATGTATGCGACGGCCGCCCAGATCGCCCCCTATTATACGCATAACGCCAGGGCGTAAAGATTATAGAATTGATGGCCGGCCATTTCATTCATTTTCGGAATGTAGAGGAACCCGTCAGGACGGTGCACCCATTCGATACGTGGCAGAAAGCGGCTCAGCTCCTGGAACACCTGTGAGTCTTTCGTGAGCGCCCCGCCAAGTTTGATACGTGCCTTTAGTTCACTGAGGCCCAGCTGGCGAAGACTGTTCACGATATAGTACACGATGTCCAGTCCACCCCGGTGCGCATATTGATGCTGCATGAGCAACTTGCCGCCGGCGTAAATGGTAAGGGTAAATTGCTGTGCCTGTATCTCGGCATAGGCGATGCCTTCCGGCGCCATATGGTCGGGATCCTGGCGGTAAGCCTTCAGCAATGCGGTATTGGCATGCATCACATTATCGGAGGAAAACTCTTTGCGGAGGAAGCCCAGCATATCCTTATCTACGGAGAAAACGTTTACCAGACCCAGTTCAGTGATTTCATCGGTGAGCACGGCATCCTGCGTTTTATGCGGGAGGGCGGCCTGGAGGTAATCTTTCCGGAGCTGTTGCTGGTAAAATTCCCTTGGTACAAGGGTATTGTCTGCCGAAGAAAAGGCGAGCTGCACTTTTTTGAATGCGGTAAAGAGGAGCCTGTCGGCATCGAAGATCTGTTCGATCATTTCGAGGTCAGCCATGGCAACGGTCCTGGGCTGGTAGCTGTAGCTCTTCAGGGCCAGGAACTTGCGCTGCAGGGGCGCCAGTACGGCATAGCTGAATGTACCGGAACCTATCATCACCAGCAGTGTGCAGTTGGTGAGGTCTGTTTCCAGCAACGTCGCGTCGTCTATCGCGTAGGTGGGTTGTATGGTGTATGCCACGGGCATTGTCTGTCTGTTATTCCGCACAATAATACTCAAAAATGTTGAGAACCACGCCCGTGGGCATGCCCAAGATATCAACCAGCAGGGCCGGAGGAATCGTTTTCGTCATTATTTCCCTTGCTGCGGCAGGGCAATCCTTTATTTTTGCCGGGTTTTACGGTTTGGAATATGCAAGTAGAAGTTAGCAACAGGCAGATAATCAATATCGCCGGCCCCATATGTCTCTCCCTGATCCTCCCACAGATCAATCACCTCACCAATGCCGCCTTCCTGGGGCACCTGGGCGAGTTCCCCATTGCCGTGAACGGCATAGCTGGGATCTATACGCTGGTAATATATATGATCTCCTACGGGCTTACCAACGGGATGCAGGTAATGTTTGCCCGCCGTACGGGGGAGCAGAACATTGGAGCTATGGGCTCCATCTTCATGAACGGACTGTTGCTCACCATGTGCATGTCGGTCATCGGCATCCTCGTTACCCAAACCCTGGCTCCGTCCTTTTTCCGGATGAGCCTGCATGACCCCCATATTGTAGAGGCCGCGTCCGACTTCACGCGCATCCGGATCTGGGGGCTCCCCTTCCTCATGCTCATGCGCCTTTGCACCTCCTTATATATAGGAACGGGCAATACACGGTTGCTGATAACTATTTCCCTTTTCCAGGAAGTAACCAATATTGTTTTCGACTATGGACTGATCTTCGGTAAGCTGGGCATGCCTGCGCTGGGACTGAATGGTGCGGCCTATGCTTCTATTCTTGCGGAGATTGCAGGGTTTGTGGCTGCATGGGGACTTCTTTTCATGGGGAAATTCCAGGTAAAGTATAAACTCTTCAGCATCCTGCGGCCCGACTGGAAAGGGAGCCGGAGCATTCTCATTATTTCCGCCCCGCTGGTGGTACAATATCTTTTCAGCATCGGCAGCTGGCTGATATTCTTCATTTTCATCGAGCACCTGGGGCAGCGGCCGCTGGCTATATCTAATATGATGCGCAGCATCTTCGGCCTGTTCGGCATATTCACCTGGGCACTGGGCTCCGCCTGTAATACCATGGTAAGCAACCTCATTGGTCAGGGGCGTGAAAATGAAGTGATTCCGCTTATCCGTAAGATCACGGTGATTTCCATTATCTGTTCTACCGCACTCTGTGTGCTGATCAATATATTCCCCTACCTCTGGCTGCGGATTTATACGACAGATGTAACGCTGATGGCAGATGCCATCCCCTCCATGCATGTGTGTACCCTTGTAATGCTGCTGACAGCCGTGGCCGCCGTGGTGTTCAATGGTGTAACGGGTACCGGCAATACGCGGGTGAACCTGGGTATCGAGGTACTGTCTGTAGCAGTATACCTGGTATATTGCTTCGTGGTGATCGAACAGATGCGCAGCGCCCTGCACTGGGCCTGGGGTGCGGAGTTCGTGTACTGGACTGCCATGGGCTCACTGGCATGGTTCTACCTTAAAAGCGGGCGCTGGAAAGGTAAAAAGCTTGCGTAGCGGTTACTCCATTATTGCATATCCTCCAGCAG
Source organism: Chitinophaga deserti (assembly GCF_003149455.1). Lineage (GTDB taxonomy): Bacteria > Bacteroidota > Bacteroidia > Chitinophagales > Chitinophagaceae > Chitinophaga > Chitinophaga deserti. The sequence goes on along the minus strand of NZ_QFFK01000006.1, from coordinate 226,863 downwards.
CTTCTTGCATTCTGCCTTATATCCGGGATCGTCCTGGTATATGGGACGTAGGCGCATCACCTTGTTGAGGATTTCCATGGACTGGGTTTCCTGGTTATTTTGCCGCAGGGCGATGGCAAGATCGAGATAGTTGAGGATGAAAGAAGGCGTGAGCTGCCGGCATTTTTCATAGTTGGCAATCGCATCTTCGAGGGTGGCATTGGGCATACCACCGAAAAGCACTTTAGCAGCGGCCTTTTCAATACTGCTGAGGTTATAGATGTCGAAGTTCCATTTACCGAGGAGATGGAATGCTTCGCCATAATCGGGTTTGAATTTAAGGGCGAGGTCTACATACTTCTTCACTTCCTTCGCAGCGGCCACTTTCTCTTTAGCGCCTGATATCTGTGCGATGCGTGCCCAGGCGATGGCCATGGCGTAATTGGCTTCCGGGTGCTCCACATCCACCTTCATGGCTTCGTACGCGAAGATCTTCGCATTATTGAACCATTCCATTTTAGCGGTTTTCTCTTTCTGACGGGCGCCTTCGCGGCTGCAGATGAGACTGCTTTGATTGAGTGCGGTAACATTGCCGGGATCGGCCTGGAGGACTTCCTTGTATTGCTGCAGCGCTTCCAGCTCTTTCATTTGCAGGGTGAGCTGTTTGGCCTGGGCGAGCGATTCATCCACCGACTGCCCCAGTGATGTAAGCGCCAGGATGCAGGCGCAGCATAGTAAAAAGGTTTTCTTAAGCATAGGAACGAATTTAACAGGTTCCCAAAAATACACATTTTCTTTGCCTGGTTACATGCCCTGCATGGTTTCTACACAGGCGGCCGGAACTATAACACCCTACCCCTTAGTATTGTTTCTCCAGTGCCACGCAGGACCAGGCCAGATCGCCTCCAAAGGGAGGCGCCTGTTTCCGTAACGTTACTTTAGAATAGCTGATGACCGGAAAAACTTCCTTGATGGATGCGGAGATATCGTGCACCACCTGCTCCAGCAATGCCTGCGGTACTTCCATTACCTGGCGGGATATATCGTACAGTCCTTCGTAGTTCACCGACTCCGCCAGTTGGGAAGGGTGTTCCGGCTCGGGGAGCTGCACGAGCACGTCGAGCATAAAATGATTACCGAGTACGCGCTCTTCCTTATAAAACCCGTGGTGGGCGAAGAATCGCATGCTCTCCAGCGCAATAGTCAGCATAAAAGAGAATTGAAAAGGGCCCCGGTAAGTGTCGGGGCCCTTTATATGGATAATTAATGTCCTTTCGCGGAAAGGTAGCGCTCAGCGTCGAGCGCAGCCATGCAACCACTGCCTGCAGCGGTAACTGCCTGGCGGTAGTTTTTATCCTGTACGTCGCCACAGGCAAACACACCTTCCACATTGGTTTTGGTGGTACCGGGGATGGTTTTGATATATCCCTGCTCGTCCATTTCCAGCTGGCCGGCGAAGATGCCGGAATTGGGCTGGTGGCCGATGGCTACGAAGAAAGCGTTGATGGGAATGGTTTTCTCTTCTTTGGTTTGCGTATTGAGGATGCGCACACCTTCCACTTTGTTTTCGCCGGTTACTTCGAGGGTTTCCGTGTTCCAGTATACCATGATATTGGAGGTTTTGAGGACGCGGTCCTGCATTACCTTGGAAGCTCTCATTTCGTGACGGCGAACGAGCATATGTACGTTAGAGCAGATTTTAGAGAGATAGAGGGCTTCTTCTGCTGCGGTATCGCCGGCGCCCACGATGGCGGCTTCTTTACCACGGAAGAAGAATCCGTCGCACACGGCGCAGGCGGAAACACCGCTGCCATTGAGGCGCTGTTCGGAGGGGAGGCCCAGCCATTTGGCAGAGGCGCCGGTGGCTATGATGATGGCATCAGCGGTCAGGGTCTTTTCTTCGTCGATCACCACTTTGAAGGGGTGCGAGGAGAAGTCTACGGAGGTAGCCATGCCGAAGCGGATGTCTGCTCCCATGCGGGCGGCTTGTTTTTCAAAGTCCACCATCATTTCGGGGCCCTGGATGCCTTCGGGATATCCGGGATAGTTTTCCACTTCTGTGGTGATGGTAAGCTGGCCTCCGGGCTGGATGCCCTGGTAAAGTACGGGCTTGAGATTAGCTCTGGCGGCATAGATGGCTGCGGTATACCCTGCGGGGCCGGAGCCGATGATCAGGACATGTGCATGTTCCTGGTTAGTGTTGTTTTCCATGCTGTTGTTTTCTGCTTTGTTGGTTTGGTTTGGTTTTGATTTCGATTATTTCAGAATGATCTGTTCGATAGTTATGCTGTATCCGCCCCAGTATCCGTGTGCGCCGGATACGTTGCCTTTCGCACGTACCTGCGGCCCCAGGGGGTCTTTCCCTTCGGCCCATGCGCTGCCGGTGCTGCGCCAGAAGTCATAGGTCTGATGATCCACATTACACAATTTCAGCTGCACGGTATCCCCTATCCTGAATGCCTGCTGTAATCCGGCACTGCTCCTGTCCACCCCTTCGGTAAGCATTACTTCAAAAGTGCCGTTGCGGTGCAGTTCTGAAGAAAGCGGGTGCAATCCTGGCAGGAAAGCTTCCTGGTTGCGGGCGGTAAAGTACCTGGCGTAGCTTCCGCTACCGGGGGTACCGGAAAGAGTGGCCATTAATCCGCCTTTTGCGGGAGACCACCATACGGAGTCGGGCCGGAGGCCGTTAGCCGGGATAGTAGTGATAGACTGGTATCGTTTCCCTTCCGATTCGATCGTTAAGGTATAACTTTTACCAGTTTCTCCGCGAAAAGCAACCGGGAGAAAAGCAGTGTCCACAGTGTAGGCCCAGTAAGGCATGCCTGTACCGTCAGTCATCCTGTACTCTTTGAGCTGCTGGGTGTTAGGGCCGTTGGAAACGGTTACCACAGCATTATGCACCCAGGAGTCGGGTAACATCAGGGGAAGTGTTCCGGCGAAGTACTGCATGTTCCGGGTGATCCTGACCATGGGGTAGCCGTTTTCTTCGATGATGCCTTCCACTACGGGGAGTATGGGGATGGTTTGCTGTCCTGTCTTTTCTTTTTCACAAGCGGGTCCTAACAGCGAGCAGAGGACCAGTGTAAAAGATGCCTTTCGCATAAGATTGCAAAAATAAAGGGTTGAGAGGAGAATTACGAATAGGAAGGTATGAAAGGTGTCTATGCACCCATAACCGTTCTCTATAGGATAAAAAAAAACATCCCGCCATTTCACAGGCGGGATGTTTTTATCCCAGAATCAATTCAATAAATGTGGTTACGATTATCCCAGATAGGATTTCAGTGCGCCGCTGTAGCGGGCTTTCTGAAGGCGTTTGATGGCCCTTTCCTTGATTTGACGGATACGCTCCTTGGTCAAATCATACTTCTGTCCTATTTGTTCGATCGTTGCGCCGTTTTCACCATCCAGACCAAAGTATGCGTTAACGATCTCAGCTTCGCGGGGGCTCAGGGACTTGAGCACGCGGCGGATTTCTTCTCTCAGCGAGTCCTGCATCACATCATCGTCTGTCACATCGCCGCCTTCCAGGAGGTCGCCCATGGCTACGTCTTCTGCTTCGTGAACGGGAGCGTCGAGAGACATGTGGCGGGTATTGCTCTGGAAGATATTGTTGATCTCCGATTCTGACATTTCCAGGATTTCGGCCAGTTCCTCTGTAGAGGGCTCGCGTTCGTTTTCCTGTTCGAATGCCATGTAGGCTTTATTTGCCTTGTTGTAAGTGCCGATTTTGTTCTGAGGCAGGCGGACCAGACGGCCCTGTTCTGCCAAAGCCTGCAGGATAGACTGGCGAATCCACCATACAGCGTAAGAAATGAATTTGAAACCCTTGGTTTCGTCGAACCGTTGTGCCGCTTTGATCAACCCTAAATTGCCTTCATTAATGAGGTCGCTGAGGCTTAAGCCCTGGTGCTGATATTGTTTGGCGACGGATACAACGAACCGGAGGTTACCGGTCGTTAATCTTTCGAGAGCGCGCTGGTCCCCCATTTTTATACGTTGGGCCAGTATCGTCTCTTCCTCTGGAGTTAACAAAGGGATCTTCGAGATTTCCTGGAGGTATTTTTCTACCGCCTGCGAATCACGATTTGTGATCTGGGTGGCAATTTTAAGTTGCCTCATATATTTAAAAGTATTGGTTTAAGAATATTATACTAACAAGCCGAAAGATAATTTTGTTGTAACATTTAAATGGTATATCTTACACGGTTGCGAAATTAGCCTGCAAAGATCGTGCTAATCCCCCACTCTTCCAAATATCACTGATATGGTTTTGATCTTGGGTTACGAACCGGGGTAAGATGCCTGTTACGCATTCATTTTCAATGATCGGGCACATTGTCATAACGGCATTTGTGCGTGTTTGCTATAACAAAGTACACTGTATAAACGTATTCTAATAGCTTTTTAGTCGCTATTTTCGGGGGTTTATGCAAATTTTAACAATTGAAAAATATCCTCATTTAAATTAACAACTTCTCTAATTTATTCAATCACTCCTTGCATTTTTTTCAATGGATTTCAGAAGCGACACTTTTACCCAACCCACCCCAGCCATGCTGGAAGCCATGTTACAAGCCCGTACAGGCGACGACGTTTTCGGAGAAGACCCCACCGTTCAGGAACTTGAAGCCAGGATGGCAGCCCTCTTTGACATGGAGGCAGCCCTTTACTGCCCTTCCGGCACTATGAGCAACCAGATCGCCATCAAGGTACATACCCGCTCCGGCGATGAAGTCATCTGCTCTTCCCTCGCTCATGTATACATATATGAAGGTGGCGGCATTGCATTCAACTCCTCCGCACAGGCTCGTCCCATTGATGGCGACCGCGGCATGATCACAGCGGCCGATGTGGCAGCGGCCGTCAATCCGGCAGATGATGACCATAAAGCCACTTCCTCCCTCGTATGCCTGGAGAACACCTCCAACCGCGGCGGCGGATGCTGTTATGACTGGAATGAGATACTCCGCATCCGGCAAACCTGCCTCGATCATAACCTCCGCCTCCATCTCGACGGCGCCCGGCTGTTCAACGCCCTCCTCTCCACCGGCCAGCAGGCCGCGGAATATGGCCGGGTGTTCGACAGTATCTCCGTTTGCCTGAATAAAGGTCTCGGCTGCCCTATCGGCTCCGTGCTCATCGGCTCCCGCGATTTCATCCGTGAAGCCAAACGCGTCCGGAAAAAACTGGGTGGCGGTATGCGCCAGGCTGGATATATGGCAGCAACCGGCATCTATGCGCTCGACCATCACATCGACCGCCTTGCGGAAGACCATGCCCATGCCAAAGCCATCGCAGCAGCATTACTGGAACAAACCTTCGTAGGCCACATGCTTCCCGTAGAAACCAATATCCTCATCTTTGAGGTGTATGGAGACTGGACACCCGTCAAGTTCCGGGACTACCTCGCCAAATACGGCATCCGCGTAATGGCCATCTCCCCCACACAGGTACGCATTGTAACCCATCTTGGCATCACACCGGAAATGGTGCGCAAAACAGTTGATGTTATACGTACTATGTCGTAGTAGCTAATGTTGGATAATAGATATAGAAAACGGCCGGCCGGGTGAAATCCTGACCGGCCGTTTTCTTTCCTCTACACGCCATCTGACTGGTGTGCAGGTTGTATTTTTTATCCGTACGCTTACTCTTCAATGCCGTAATACTTTACTACTGCCCTGTAATCGTTCAGATCCACAGGAGGCGCCTGTCGCGCACCGTTGATCACCACATTGGCCGGCACTATAAAGATCCTTGTTTTCCGGAAGGTTAAAGGTGTTGCATACACTGCTCCCGCAGGCGTTACTACTCTTAAAGCCACCGTATACTGCGAAGGTTCGGGAGCAGACTGGAAAGTTAATATACGTGTATTGTATTGTCCGCCGGAACCACCACCGGGTGCCGGGTACCATGCCGATGCCGCTTCCGCCTCAGGATTATAATACACCAGCAACATGCTGGAATCCATTTTACCCTGTGATACGTTCACAGTGAAATTAAGAGAGGACGTAAAAGTGCGTGTCCCGAAATTGTACACGGTTACATTAGCGTTACCGTCTTTACCTGCCGGGCCTGCATCACCTTTTTTGGAACAGGCGGCCGAGAAAAGTACCAGAATAAGGGGGAGCTGCCGCAGCCAGGTTATGCCGCGTAAGGGAAATGCTGAAAATTGATGTTTCATGATGATTATATATTGGGATTTTATGCTTGCGGGGTATCCGGTTGGGGGATTTTCAGTTTTTATCGATCCGGGGTTCGGGTGATTCCTGCCTTTAGACTACGGTGTTACTACCTCCGGACTGCCTTTCCACTGCCTCCAGACTGCCTTTACACCTAGGGTAGACTGCCTCTACACTGCCTTCCACTGCCTTTAGGAGGCATTTGCCGGCCGCAAAAGTAACAGCCTTCCCATATAATTATACATCAATATGAAAACCGGGGCTTTTCAGTTCATTTGCGGCGCTCAAACAAGGATACCCGGTATGGATAGCCTATAAACAAAACGGCGCCAAAAATGGCGCCGCCTGTATCTGTCATTTCAATCTGAATCTTTGTCTTATCGTATGGAGTATTTATTTCGCAGCTGCTGTAGCCAGCAGCAGTTTCTTCAGTTCCGGGTTAGACGGCCTCGGTGAATCCACACTCACGATCTTCCCCTGCTTATCGAACACCAGGAAGCGCGGGATACCGCTTATCTTGTAGTAATCCATCATATCCCCTTTAGAGCCGGCGAATAACTGCAGGCCTGTAAGGTTCTCCTTCTTCACAAAATCTTCCCATTTCTGTTTATCCGCATCTTTATCTACCGAAATGCTCACCACCTGGATATCAGTGCCGTGCAGTTCTTCTTCCAGTTTCTTCAGATGAGGGATCTCCTGCTTGCAGGGCCCGCACCAGGTAGCCCACATATCCACCAGCACTACTTTCCCTTTCAGGCTTTCCAGCGAAACGGCTTTACCATTGATGTCGGGGTAAGAAAAGCTAAATGCTTTGGTGCCTTTGGAAAAGGTAGCCAGTGATGCTACTGCTCTTGCATAACGTGCTTTCAGCGAGTCGGTCACCAGCAGGTGCTGATAAGGCGCCATGCCATCGATAAGCGCCTGCTGATCGCGGTAGCGGCCCAGGCCGTTAACGAGGAATATGCCTTTCAGGGTATCGTTCTGCAGGTTATCAACCATAGGCTCATTTGCAGCAGCCTTTCCTTTCTGCAGGCTTCCGTAGAGCAGATAAGCACTCATGCGGCGAACACCATCTCCGAGGCGGAGTATCTGTGTATTTGAATACTTATTGCCTTGCATGATCTGATTGTAATACGCGGGGTACTGTGATTTCTCCGGGTGCTTGGAACGGGGCATGAAAAGGAAGTTGACAGCAGCAGCGTCCACATCATTCTCCATAAGGAACTGCATATAGGCGTCAAACGATTTGTTACCCGTAGTCTTCAATGATTTCCGGAAAGCTTCATACTTAGGGATGAAGGATTCGAAGATGGGGAAGAAATCTTCATAGGTACCTCTGTACTGCACGCCGCTCCAGGAAGGAATGGCAATATCATCATATACCTCCTGCCATTTGGCAAGTTGCTGGTTTTCCTTAGTGCCACCTTTTACAACGGCCTTCTGTCCTTTGATGTCCATCTCAATGGTAGCAGCGCCTTTCACATAAATACGGTGCGGGATGACTGCATTCGTATTTGTGCTGGTGGCTACATAGTAAAAACCTTCTTCCGGATTGGCTACTGCGAATGCAAAAGTACCCTCGGGCGATACCTTAACGGAAGCATACTGTTCCATGTTACCATCATCCACGCGGTAGAGGTACATGGTACGCAGGTTCTTCGCATCAACGGAACCCTGAATGTAGGTTGTGGGCGGCACAGCGGCGAGGCCCTGTAGCGAAACCGCCATGGCGGCTATGAGCAATAACTTTTTCATGTGCGTTTTGAATGAAAGGCGCAGGCCGTATTTGCCTGCGCCAACGTGGGTATTATAATGGTTGGTAACTGACTGGCTTAATAACCTCCGGCGCGGCTTCTGAACTGTGCGCCTACCACTTCACCAAATCCTGTGAGTGTTTCCACATGTGTGATCTGTGTGGGGGCACCCTGGTTAAAGGTCTGGAAGAAGCGGAGCTTTCCGCCTGTTTCCGGCTTGCTGGCATCGAATGTGGATACCAGCAATTTAGTACGGAAAACATCATACACTTTGGCAGACGGGATATTGGTAGGGAAAAACAGGTATGTGATCTTTTCTCCGAAATCCTGGATCATCCGCTCCTGGTTCGCGTCGGGATAATAGGCATACAGCTTATTTCCTGAAGAGAAGTACAGGGTAGACCATTGCGGATCGGCAACGATGAGGGAATTCGCATCCAGTGCGCTGATATTCATTTTCTGGAAGATCAGCTGTTCAGAGGAGCTTTCGTTGAACAGGGCAAAGTAATATTCACCGGCGGAGTTTTTAAGTACGCAGAAAATATTATAACCGATGTAGCTGCGGCTCATCCACACCAGGTCCATCCCTACATTATTGAAATCGAATTTCGCACCGGAAGGATTATTGAAAGGGACTGCATAGGCATCTACCCCCTGTGTACGGATAATTTGCTTGGCGAAGCGCTTCTTATCCATATCAAACATGACGAGGCTGGTACTGAGCCCGGCGGTGGTGCCTACGTTAAAGTAGGGCGATGCACGGAAAGGCCTTGGCTCATTGGCCAGCTGATTCGCAGGTGCACCCATATTGAACAGGGTGGCGTTAGTATAGGTGTAAATAGTGCCCTTATCGTACATGTGGTAATTGGTAAATACGCTCCAGAACATGGTAGGCGCAAAATCTTTCGGTACGGTACCGAAACACAGATAGGCAATATTCTTGGTACGGTCCCATTTGAGGGTGTTACGGTCCAGCGAGTTGGAGCCCTTGTCTGTCGAGATCATGATAGTATAATCCCTGTTTTTGGATGCTGTATGCAGGCCGAGGGGTTTACCGATGGGGCGCGGATATTCGGAATTGAATTGTTCCAGCACATCGGTATACATCCTTTTGGAATCGTAGCTCACACCGTCGAACCCTACGAAATCGAGGCGCGAAGAGTCTCCGGATTTGCCCAGTACAAACCAGCCTTCATAAGCTGCGGTTGTAACGATCAGCGTGAAATACTTATGATAGGTAACACCGGATTTCTTGTCTTTCACCATATACGCCGCACTGTAAGTGCCTGTATTGATATTGTTCAGCGGCTGGTTAAAGTCGCGGGTACTGGCAATAGTGGTGATTTTATTATCGAAGAAGATAACCCATTTATGGGAATAGAGCGTGGTATCGGAACCATCGCCGGCATCCTGTGTGAAATGCAGCTCGGGACGCAAGGTGAGTGTATCACCGAAAATACCGCTTACCGTGCCCGGAATATTGGTAATCGTTGCTTCGTTAATCTCGTTATAATCGTAATTCCCTTTGTCTTTCATACAGGCTGCAAAAACAAGCGTGAGTGCAGCGGCAAGGAATGAATATCTTTTCATAAATGTTGCTTGTAAGGTTATTGAACCACTGATCCCATGATCATTTTTGTACCATCATCTTCCAGCACTGGCGTACCATCGGCTTCCATTTCGTTGAGATAGCGCTGCATGGCATATGCTCCTGCCAGCACGAAATTGATGCTTGCAGTGGGACCATAAGGAGGCTTCTGCCAATCGTTCGCAAAATCAAAATTGAACAGGTCCGTCATCAGCTGCGTCTTCTTAATGGAATAAGGCCCGAGGTAAGAATCGATCCAGATGGGTGGCCTTGACGCGAAATCATTGAACATTACGCGGTACTTGTGAAAAGGAACCGTTCGTGCCACCGAGCTTAACTTCCTGTCAGGAATATCGGTCTGGAAATGTTCGTTGGGCAGCATTTTAAAGCGCATGTACTTGATTTTATCCTTCAGCTCACGTGTGCGGTAAAGGGTAATGAACACCGTATCGTGCAGCCTGCCTGCGCGCATCACGGTGGGGCCGATTTTATAGTCGGTTCCTTCCACAGCAATTGACACAGAATCTTCCTTTACCATTGTAAAAGGCCGGTCGAAAGTTTCTGCTTTACCCATGGCACTGATGAGGATCGGCAACCGCATGGTATCGTCCTTGGAGTATACGAAGGAATAGAAAGTACTGTCGATAGCCGAGCCTTCCGTAGTATTCCTGGCAAGTGTAAAATAAATGGTACTGGAGCTGTCGAAGGTCAGCAGGGCTTCCTTCTTACAGGAAGCGAGCATACCGGATGCAACAACTGTTATGGCGATGAGGATTTTTTTCATGTCCTTACTCGTTTTCAATTATTGATAAATGATTTCTGCGTCAGGAATGGGCATCACATATTGCGCGGGCGTCATTGCCTGATAATTCGAAGATGTGGTACCTGTAGTGCTGCCTTTCAGGATACGGCCGGTATTGGTGCGTTTGTAGTAGAAGAAAAGCTGTCCTTCCCCATAAAACTCCTTCGCGTATTCCTTCTGTATTTCCTGTGCCAGTACGGTTGTATTGGGCGCTACGGTCAGCCCTCTGTGACTGCGTACCTGGTTGAGCCAGTCAAAGCCTTCTGTATCGTTAGGAGCGGTTTCTGCTGCGATGTAATACAGTTCACTCTTGCGCAGCATGGGCATCCTGTAGCGGAACTGCACCTGATCACCATCGGGGTTATTGTATTTACGCATGGTTTTGAAAGCGATGTCTCCGCCGCCGGGCACTTCCCACCAGCCGTAAACGAGGCTGCTGGCGAAACGGTAATCGGTCAGGAGGTTATTCTCGTAAGTGCTGTTGAGGCGTGCACTGTTAGGTGTAAACATCGCATCGCGCCGGGTAGCACCGCTGAAAAGATCGCGACTCCAGTCGTACAGGTTAGGGATGTTCAGCGCAAAAATCACTTCACTGCTGAAGCACCTGTCTACCGGCGATCGTCCCTTCACGGGATCAAACCAGGGGAACTCCTTCTCCAGCTGGGGAATAAGGGCGGTAGCTGCTGCATAGGCTGCCGCTTTATTATTGCGGTACAATAACATCCGTGCTTCCAGCGCTTTCACAGCGTAATAGTTCATTTTGAGGTTACGCATGCGGCTGTAGTCCAGCCCGTCGTTCCCTGTTCTGTCCATTTTCCCTTCTGTAAGGATGGGATCGGCAGCAAGCAGTTCCAGCGCCTGACTGAGATCGCGCATTACGCTGTCCATCACCTGTGTGGCTGGGATGCGGGCCATTACACCAGGTTGTGCTTTGGTATAGTAAGGAATAGACACTGCGGCGGAATCCGTTACGTACACCGGCCCGAAGAGGCGCAGCAGATCGAAGTGGATCATGGCACGCAGGGCATATACTTCGCCCCGGTACAGCTTCTCTTCCTGTTGAGGAACCACGCCGGGATATTTGTCGAGGTTAGTGAGGAACAGGTTGATGTTAAGCACCGTCCTGTATGCCTGCGACCATAACCTGCTCATACCATCCATCAACGCAGGATCACGGAAGGAGTAATCAGTATAAGGCTTTGCCGGCGTACCGGTGGTAGTGGCTTCAGGGCTTCCGGCTACGTTCAGCTGGGCACCTGAATGCAGTTGCGCCAATGCATCTACGGCAGTAAACGTCATGGTTCTGCCGTAGAATTCAGGTTTGGCCACATTGCTGTAAATACCATTCAGCGCGGCGCGTACGTTGTCAGGATCGGAAAACACCTGGTCTTCCAGCAGCCGGTCGTTCGGCTGCACATCCACCCACTTCTTACAGGCCGAAAAGGTAGTGAGCAGGCCCAATGCATATATGCGGAGAAGATTGCTTTTCATTTTTTACGTTGCTTTTAATGGATTAGAAACTGGCGTTGATGGAAAGAGAACCGGAGCGGGTGAAGGGATAATCCATCCCTCTCTCTGCACGGATGGTAGACCAGCGTACAAACTCGTTCAGGTAAGCGTTGAGACGAAGGTTTTCCAGTCCCAGTTTTTTAATCCATTTCGATTGACTGAATTCATATCCGAAGCTGATAGACTCACCGGTGAAGTTTTCGTCTTTCTGCACAAACCGTGAGCTTACATTGGTAACCGTTCCGTTCTTCCCTACTTCGGAGAAACCACGGTATTGAGCAACGTCGCCGGCTTTCACCCAACGGTCGTAGAGCGCACGGCGGTCGAGGTTGTAATACATCTCTTCCACTTTGATATCTTCCACCTTATTGTAAAGGGCAGTGTTGATCTGCTGGCCGCCAAAACGGTAGCGGAAATAGACGCCGATGTTAAAGCCTTCGTAGTTGAGATTAGTGCCGACTACGCCTTCCATAGTGGGGCGGGAGTTACCAACCACAACAATGTCCTGCGGATCATAAGCGAAGGTGCGTGTACCGTCTTTCTTCAGGAATACTTCACGGCCGGTACCGGGATCGATGCCGAGGGAACGTACTGCCCAGAGATCGTACTGGCTGTAACCGTCGCGGTAACGCTGGAACTGTACTGCCAGCACGGAGTCGGAAGCGAACTTACTGTTCTGCTGCTCGAGCGCTTTACCAAGGCCGTTGAACTCACTGTTCTGCCAAAGCCCGTTAAGGGTGATGTTCCATGCAGCACGGCGCTGGGGATTAGCCCAGGGTGTAACACGCGCAGTGATCTCAATGCCCTGGTTATCCATACCTCCGAGGTTGGTATTAAAGGTGCTGAAACCTGTTGATGGCGGCATGCTCAGTGGCACTACCATATCGGTGGTCTTTTTCGTGAAGTAGTTCACCGTAGCATTGATACGCGATTTGAGGAACGATACATCGAAGCCCATGTTCACGTTGCGGGTGATAGGCCATTTCAGATCGGGGTTACCCATGGCACCAAGGTCGAGCGACTGCCCCATGGCTACGTTGTACAGGCCTGCGTAGGAATATACCGACGTGGAACCCATACCCACATAGTTCTGGTTACTGTTGGTACCGGTATTGATGAACAGTTTCAGGCGGTTGATGAACGTGATATCCCGAAAGAATGCTTCGTTGTGGAGGTTCCAGCCGAGGCCGAACGACCAGAAGGCGTGTGCATACTGGTTGGAACCGAAGGAAGTGGAAATATCGTACCGCAGCGATGCGTCCATGAGGAAACGGTTACGGAAGCTGTAGTTGGCACTGGCGATACCGGATGCGGAGCGGAATACGATATCAACATACCCGGGCAGCTTACTGTCCATATCGTAGCTGGTACCGTATGCGGGGTTACCATTGCTGCCATAGGGGAAGCCACGCACCGTGGTGGTGATGCCTTTCGACTGGCGCTCCGTTGCATCTCCACGCAGGTTAATGGAAACCTGGTGGCCGCCTTTCAACACTTTACCATAGTTCAGGGCGAGGTAGGTTTGCCAGGAGGTTGTACGGTTTTCACCAGAAACATACTTCCCTTTCTTTTCCATCGTCACGGTTTCAAATGAACTGTGGCGGGGGTCTGTGAACACTTCGGTTCCGGAATTGGATGCGGTGAAGCTGAGACCTGCCACTGCCTGCATACCATCCAGGATATTGTACTGGATAGCGAGGTTATCGGTGAGGGTCTGCTCTTTGCCCCAGTTATAACTGCGCAGGGTAGAGTTGTAAAGGGGATTGGTTACATAGTGGTTATTCCGGTAGGAGTCCGAAGTATATTCGAGATACTTACCGATCTGGCCATTCTCATCATACATTTCGTAGTACGGATTGGCTTTCGTGAATTCACTGAAACTGCCATAGGGCGATTCTTCGGATTTCACACCGGTAAAGAATGCTTTGTTGGAGATATTGAACCTGCCTTTACGGTAAATGAGGTCGAGGTTGATACCGTAGGTGTTACGGCCGGAGCCCTTCATTACGCCCTGGTTGCGGCGGTAGTTGGCGCCGATGCCATAACGCACGGCATCATCTCCCCCATCGGCATAAATGCTGTGGCGCTGGGAGAAAGCGTTCTGCAGCGGAGCCTTCAGCCAGTAGGTGTTTACCCCACGGGCAACGGCAGCCCTGCGGCGGTTGTACATACTATCCAGCTGCAGGAGGTTAGGACCGAAGAATACAGTGTTGTAACGGCCTGCCAGGCGTTCGAATTCCAGTTTCTCTGCAGCATCCATCAGGTTGTAATCGCGTAGGTCCGGAGTATCGAAAGTAAGGTCGGAGGTATAGGTAAGGCGCATCTGGCCGGGCTTCGGTTTGATGGTTTCGATTACCACAACGCCGTTGGCAGCTTTGGCACCGTAGATAGCTGTGGAGGCAGCATCTTTCAGGAGGGTTATGCTGGCTACGCGGTTAATGTCGAGATCCACTACCTGTTGCAGTGTTACTTCAAAACCGTCGAGGATAAAGAGTGGCTGGTTGGGATCGATGCCCTGCTGCGACTGGAAGCTGGAAATACCGGTCTGGCCGCGTACTTCAATAGTAGGCCGGCCGTTAGGGTTGGAGCCGAGGGTATTGTTGGGTACTACCTGGAAAGACGGATCGAGGGTACGGAGGGATTTCACCACATCCTGGTTACCGACAGTTTTCAGTTGTTCCCCGGTAAAGGTTGCGGTGGCGCCTGTGAAGCTTTCTTTCTTACGGGTGAAAAGACCAGTGGTTACCACTACTTCATTGATCTGCTGGGATACGCTTTCCAGTTCGATCTTCAGTTTACGTCCTTTCACTTCCACCTCTTTCTGTTTGAAGCCCATCATACGTACAATGAGTACGGCATCATCGGGAACATTATTGAGGGTAAAGTTGCCTTTGTCGTCGGTATAAGCTGCATTCTGTGTGCCTTTCACCACTACGATGGCTCCTGAAACAGGCTGGCCCTTCGCATCAGTTACACGGCCTGTGATCTCACTGTCTGCCGGTGCTGCTGTGGGTTTACGGACAACGGCCGCCTTTACCACAATGTACTTTCCCTGGCGTGCCCATGTGAGGGGCTGATCTTCAAAGCTTACATCCAGTACCTTTTCCAACGGTGCGTTGGTAACTGTCAGGGTAACTGGTTTGGCGGTCTGCAGTTCTGTTTTCGTATACACGAAACTGATACCGGTTTGCTGCTGCACCTTTCGGAAAATCGTTTCCAGTGATGCGTTCTTTTCCGCCAATGTGACGCTCTGCGCCATCAGCGCAACGCTCCCCTGCAGGCATAGCAGCAGGGTGATCCAAAAACCTTTCATTTGCGTATGGGTTGGTTGATTAAAAAAGTTTCCCCCGGCGCCGCATCACACATGCAGCACCCTGTCTCCCTCTTCCGGGAGATGTATATATAAATCCTTCTTGTTGATTGAACCGGTTGTGCGGTTAGATTCGTAGTATCCTGTCCTTTGCTCGATTCAGCTGTTTACTGATTATTCCCCACTATCTCTAAAGTCCCTTGTCTGTCACTGTATATATATCACTAATCCGATTGTCTGTTTTATTACGGCTTCACCGTTACCTGCCGCCCGTTTGTTACAAAATGCACGCGGTTGGTCATTTCCAGTAGTTTCAGTATCTCTTCCAGCTGCGCATCCCGAGGGATGTCTGCCACAAAGAGGTGCTGTATATCACCCTGGTATTCGGTTTCTATATTGTACCAGCGTTCCAGCTGGCGCATAATCGTTTTAATGTCGGTGCCGCGAAAGCGGAAGTACCCGTCTTTCCAGGCAGTGGCTATCTCTGTATCGGCAGACTGAACTGCTATCTGCCCGTCTTCACCGGCTACGGCCTGTTGTGCAGGGCGCAGGGTAACGGGAGTGCCGCCTGTGGCGAACTGCACTTTACCGGATACGAGGGTGGTTACGATGCGGGCATCTTCTGTATATGCCTGCACGTTAAAGGCGGTGCCCAGTACGCGTACGGTGGCTTTGTTGTGTACATCCACCACAAATGGCTGCTGCTCACTGCCGGTTACTTCAAAATAAGCTTCGCCGGTAACGGTTACTTTACGCTCCCCGTCTGTAAAGCGCGCGGGGTAACGGATAGAGGAAGCAGCGTTGAGCCATACCTTCGTACCGTCTGATAAAGTGAGGCGGAATTTACCGCCTGCAGGTGTTTTAAGGGTGTTGTAGACAGGCGCCGCATCAGCAGTGCCTTCGTCATTATAAGTGAGCGCATCGCCACCCAGTGCAATTTGCGCACCTCCCTGGTTAGCAGGGATGGCGCCGGTAGAATCGTCCAGCACTACTACCTGCCCGTTGGCAAGCGTAAGGGTGGCTACGTCTTTACCAGGCTGTGGTACCGGCTGCTGTTTAATATTGGCGGCTACCCGGGGCTTTTCGGGCTGCAGCATCCACCAGGCTGCGCCAGACATTACTACGATAGCTGCCGCTGCTGCCGCACGGCGCACCCAAAGGCGGCGTACCGGTGTTTCCACAGGAGCAGGGATACCCGCATTCTCAAACACTTTCGCCAGCATGGCAACGCGCATCGCTTCCTCCGTTTCCGCATCGGGAACGGGGGCCGCCTGCTGCTTCATGGTATCGTAATAAGCCTCCAGCAGCTGCTTTTCTGCGGCTGTGGCGGTACCATTCAGGTAGCGGTCGATCAGTGTGGTGAGTGTCTGCTGGTTCATGCGCTATGTACTTTAGTACCACTCAAAAAGCGATACCCTACGGTTTGTTAAAAAAAAATTAATTTTTTAAGGAAGAATGGTGAACATGGCATCGCGGAGACGGGTGCGAAGCACTTTCAGGGTGGCGGTCATTTTCTTTTCCACGGTCTTAACAGAAATCTCCAGTTCCCCGGCAATCTCTTTGTACGACTTCTTCTCTTCCCGGCTTAGCAGGAAGATGCGGCGGGCATCACCAGGCAGGGAAGCCAGGATCTCACGCACCAGCCCGTCCAGCTCCTTGAACAGCAAAGGCTGATCGTCCAGCAATTCGGAAGAGGTTTCCATAAGGCGGTCGTAAAACCGTTCATCGATCTTCTGGTCGCGGATGGCTTTAAATACCTGGAAACGGATGGCCTGCTGCAGCCAGGCATTGGGGTAAGCGATCTCCAGTTCGTGCCGGCGCACCCATAGCTGGGTAAATACATCCTGCACCAGGTCGCGGCTAACATCGTCGCGGCGGAGAATATTCAGGGCGGTAAGGTATAGATTACGGTAATGACGATTGAAGAGCATGGTGAACGCTGAAGCGTCGTTCGCCCGGATGCCCTGCATCAATTCATGGTCGGTATGTTGCGCATAACTCGTCATTTTCAACAAAAACGCCACAAGATACCGATTAAATCACCTTAACTTGTGTACTATTTTGCAGTAATCCGGTACTTTTTTCACAAAAAGGATGTTTAAACGTACATTCAACAAATATTAATGCCCCTTACCGGCATTTATGATATTGAAATTCGGAATACTTGCGATATTCGATATTTTTGCATGCCTAAAACAGACATAGCCTGATAAACTGATGGAACTTTCGAAGAACTATATTCCTGCTGCGGCAGAAGACAAATGGTATCAATATTGGCTCGACAAGCAATATTTCCGTTCGGTGCCCGACGGCCGTCCTCCTTTTACGATCGTTATCCCCCCGCCTAACGTAACCGGGGTATTGCACATGGGCCATACCCTGAATGAAACCGTGCAGGATATCCTTACCCGCCATGCCCGTATGAGCGGCTTCAACGCCTGCTGGGTTCCGGGGTCCGACCATGCTTCCATCGCTACCGAAACGAAAGTGGTGAACATGCTCAAGGATGAGAAAGGCATCGAAAAAAGCCAGCTCACCCGCCAGGAGTTCCTCAAATACGCATACGAATGGAAAGATAAATACGGCGGCATCATCTACCACCAGATCCGTAAACTGGGCTGTTCGGTAGACTGGGACCGTGTTACCTTTACCATGGACCAGCATTATTACGATGCGGTGATCAAGGTGTTCGTAGACCTCTACGGCAAAGGCCTCATTTACCGCGGCGCCCGAATGATCAACTGGGACCCTAAAGCCAAAACCGCCCTTTCCGACGAGGAAGTGGAATATAAAGAGATCAACGGCAAGCTCTACCACGTGAAATACGCGGTGGTAAACGCTGCCGGTGAGCCTACCGGTGAATTCATCACCATCGCCACCCAGCGCCCCGAAACCATCATGGGCGATACTGCGATCTGCGTAAACCCCGACGATGAGCGTTATGTGCATCTGAAAGGTCACTTCGCCATCGTGCCACTCGTGAACCGTAAGGTGCCCGTGATCTTCGATGAATATGTAGATAAAGAATTCGGTACCGGCGCCCTTAAAGTGACGCCTGCACACGATATCAATGACTACAATCTCGGCCTCAAACACAACCTCGAAGTGGTGGATACCCTCAACGATGATGGTACCCTTTCCGCCGCGGCTGAAGTGTTTGTAGGGGAAGACCGCTTCCGCGCACGCAAGAAAGTAGTAGCGGCCCTTCACGAACAGGGCCTCCTCGTTAAAGAACAGGAATACACCACCCGCCTCGGTTACAGCCAGCGCAACCCCGACACCGTTGTGGAGCCTAAAATCTCCACCCAATGGTTCGTGAAAATGTCTGAACTCGCCAAGCCTGCACTGGATGCAGTAGTAAACGGCGATGTACGCATCCACCCGGGCGACCGCTTCCTCGCTACCTACAAGTACTGGATGGAGAACGTGAAAGACTGGTGTATTTCCCGCCAGCTCTGGTGGGGGCAGCAGATCCCTGCATGGTACGATGCCCAGGGCCAGTTTGTAGTGGCAGAAACACTGGAAACCGCCCTCGATAAATACGAAGCCGCATACGGCAGCCGCCCTGCCACACTGCGTCAGGACGAAGACTGCCTGGATACCTGGTTCTCTTCCTGGCTCTGGCCAATGGAGGTGTTCAACGGTATCAGCAACCCCGGCAACGAAGACATCAACTACTACTACCCCACTTCCGTACTGGTAACGGGTCAGGATATCATTTTCTTCTGGGTGGCGCGTATGATCATGGCCGGCGAGGAATATCATAAAGAGAAGCCCTTCTCCGATGTATACTTCACCGGTATGGTGCGTGATAAGCAGGGCCGCAAGATGTCCAAATCACTGGGCAACTCACCAGACCTGCTGGATCTCATTGACCGCTTCGGTGCCGATGCCGTTCGTTTCGGTATCATGATCGCGTCCCCTGCGGGTAACGATCTGCTGTTCGACGATTCCAGCTGCGAACAGGGCCGTTTCTTCAACAACAAGATGTGGAATGCCCTGAAGCTCGTGAAGATGTGGACGCCTGCAGAAAATACCGGCGCCCCCGTTCCGGAGTTTGCAGTAGAATGGTTCGGTAACCGCTTCAACGAAGTGCATGCCGAAGTAGAGAAGCTCTTCCGCGACTTCCGCCTCAGCGAAGCCCTCAAAGCCATATACAGCCTTATCTGGGACGACTTCTGCTCCTGGTACCTCGAGTGGATCAAACCCGGATTCGAGCAGCCTATCGATGCAGGTGTTTACAAAAAGACTATTGAGTACTTCGAACAGCTCATGCAACTGCTGCACCCGTTCATGCCTTTCGTAACGGAAGACATATACCACCTGCTGGCCGACCGTGCAGAGGGAGACGATCTGGTGATCAAACAGTTCCAGGCTCCCGGAAGCATCAATGCAGACATCCTCGCTGAAGCAACGCTCGCCAAAGACACTATCACCGCTATCCGTGATGCACGTAACAAGCAGCAGCTGAAACCGAAAGATACCATCGGACTGTTCGTGGAAACACAGAACAAGCAAGCCTTTAAGCGGATCGAAAGCATCATCGCCAAACAGGTAAATGCAAATGAATTCGGATATGCTACAGAAGCGATTGCAGGCGCCGCCTCCATCGTGGTAGGTACCGATAAGTTCTATATGGTGACCGATAAGGAAGTGGACCCTGCAGCGCAGAAAGAACTGTTGCTGAAAGACCTTACCTATCAGCAGGGCTTCCGCACCAGTGTGGAGAAGAAATTATCCAACGAAAAGTTTGTTGCCAATGCCAAGCCGGAAGCGGTGGAAGCAGAGCGCAGGAAGCTGGCGGATTGCCAGGCCCGCATACAGGCCATTGAAGAAAGTCTGAAACTGTTATAATATACAGGATCGTCCGGCGTTACATACTCCGGACGATCTTTTTTTTGCCCTATGACGAAACAACTGCTGATAACGCTCACACTTTTTGCCGGGATAACCACATCCGCGGCGGCACAATCCAAACCCAAACCTGCAGCGCGTACGGCAAAGCCTGCAGCAGCAGCTACAGCTGATAAGAAGCTGGCCTTCCGCACCACCTGGGGCATCTACCTCAGCGATTCCCTCCCACGCCCCGAAGTACTTAAAATTCTGGACTCCGCACTGGTAGTGCGCGATAACAAGAACATCAAATACCCCGTCATATCTTTCGATTTCCTGTACGAAGCGAAGGAAGCTTATCTCAATGATACCACCAGCCAGGTGGCCTTTTATTCGGAAACTACGGGCGATAGCTTTAAAGGCGACCGCCTCTCTCCCCTTTGGAGCAAACGCCTGAAAGAAACCATTCAGAAAGGCGAAGCGCTTATCTTCTCAAATATTATTATTCAGTATTCCGAAGATAAATTCTACCGCGTGCCCGAACTGCGCATCGCTGTGCGCTAGTCTTCATTTCCCATAATCATGCCCCAGGGGCGCATGTTCGGAATCTTATCGAACACTACTTTCAGCAATGCCATTGCCGGAATGGAAATAAACATGCCCGCAATCCCCCAGATCATACTCCCTACAAACACGCCGATCAGCGTTACCATGGCGTTGATAGACACCTTGGAACCCACGATCCTTGGCAGCAGTACGTTTGCATCCAGCAGGTGAATACCGAACATGACAGCAGCTGCCCAGAAAGCCTGTCCGCCTGTACCCGTAGTAAGCGTTACCAGCACCGTGATGCCGATGGTGAGCACCATACCGAGGTAGGGTATGATGTTGAAAATTGCACCCAGCGTACCCAGCAACACAGCGTATTTCACACCGAGGCATACCAGCGCAAGGATGTATAAGGCAGCTACTACGATCATTTCAATGAAGAGGCCCACCACATAGCTTTTCACTACAATTCGGCTGTGTGCGATTACCTCATGTACTTCGCCTGCATGTTCACGGCGGAAGAGGCGCAGCACAAACTGCACGAGCAGCCTGCGGTAAAAGAGCAGGAAGAACGTATAGAGGGGAATAAATACGAGAAAGATGAGGATCGAAGAAACGGATGTTACCGCATTCACGGCAAACTGCGACAGTGAACTGATACTCTTGGCCGCAGTTTCATTCAGCCAGGCCAGCTGCTGGTCCGAATCCACCTGGAACTTGTCATCGATCCAGATAGTGAGGTTATTGGCCAGCAACATGAGGCGCTTTTCCAATACGGGTAAATCTGTGAGGAAGCTGCTTGTTTGCCATGAAATGAAATACAGCATCCCCGCCATAAAAATCACGAATATTAATACTGCAATACCGGCTGCCGCTGCACGTGGCAGGCGGAGCTTTTCCAGCCCCTGTGCGAGGGGAAGCAGGAGTATGGCGAAAAGGAAACCGAAAGCCACCGGCGCCAGGATATCTTTCGTGGTGCGCAGGATTACAACGATGAGCACGAGCGATAAAAGGATATTGCTCAGTTTCATGTAGAATGGCGGCTTTAAAACGGGAGGACGCATGAAGAATAGTTTAGTAAGAAAATAATTGCTGCAGAGGAACGATCAGCTCATAACGCCCTTTCCGCGAAGGATCACCGGGATTATCGTTGAGCAGGTGGCTATACCGCATCCCGAAAGTGAAAGGCAGCACATTCCCGATTTTTGTATCAAAGAACAATTCCCCGCCGGCAGATGCAAATGTAACAGTGCGGCGGTTCCTAAAGTTGAAAGCACTCATATAGTCGTAAAACCCATTGGCCCTTATACGGGAGAAGTAGAGCAGGTTGGCAAAGCCCCAGTCCGGGTACGCCACAGGGAAATGATAATTCGATCCCACTTTGAAAATATGCTCATAGAATGGTTTGCTATAGCCCCTTGCGTAGGAAAACGGATCGCTGAAGGCATAACGAAGGCTCGTATCTTTCTTCAGATAGGAAAGCTGCACTACGATGCTGTGTGAGTTGCGGATACCGGGAAACGTAAGATCGGCACGGCCAAAGATCTGCTCTGCCGGAATATTATTCACCGAACGGCTGTAGCGCATGGTGAGCGACTGCCCGAAGTGCGAATAGATCTGCTGCAATGCTTTTACCCGCTGGTTAGAGAAGCCGATACCCAGATCCACGTACTGGATGTTTTTATCCCGGAAGCGGTATTTGCTGTTGCCTGCACTGCTGCGCATTACCTGGTGGAAATCCCCGCTGAGGGTAAGCCCCCGGAAGAATTTTCCGGAACTAAGCCGCAGAGGGATGCTCAGGCCACCGTACCAGTCGAGTTCGTTCCAAAGTACCTGTATAGAGTCATTGACGTTGAGGTAACGGTTGGATTTATAATCCGCCCCGGCCCTCAGCACCGGGAACCATCCGCCCCAGGATACCTGTCCGCCAACGGAAGGACTGCTCTCATTCCTGTTATACCCTGCGCCGATGCGGGTCTGCAGGGTGCCCAGTACATTCTCTCCGAGGAGGTAATATCCGTAGTCCGGATCATCCACCACCGGCAACCAGCTGTGGAAGTTGAATAAACGGTGTGTTTTAGGGTAATCCCTGACCTTTCTGCCCTCATCCTTTACATGACCCAGCAAATCGCCTCCCTCCCCGAATTCGGGCTGTAACCAGCCTTTTTGATGATTCACCGTGGGGTCGAAAGGTTCCCCTGCGGTGAGGGGGATGGAAAAGAGTTTAAAACCGTCTGCCGTGAATTCGTTGAAAACGATCTTCCCCTGGCTGATGGCGAGGTGATACACCCCGTTGGGCCGGTGGGTATGGCGGCGCACTTCCCCTCCGCCCAGCGGCACACTGTAAATGTCATCTACATCCGCGAAAGCAGCGGTAAAATACACCCGGCCGTCGTGCAGTACGGGTATCCCGATGGTACGCATGCCGAATGGTACCAGCACCCTGGTTTCCCCGCCGGATATTGCCTGTTTGACCAGCGCCATGCGGCCAATGCTGTCGCGCACGGCGGTAACGATTTCCTTATCATCCGCCGTGAACTTGGGATAGGTATAGTACCAGTTGCCCGGGTTAGGCAGCTGCTGCAGTACTTTACCGGATTCCGCATCCAGCAGCTCCAGCCGGTATTGCTGATCCGGCGTAGTAGCGGAAACTACAACGGTTTTATAATCATGCGAAAGGTCTGGCGAGAAGCAGCGGCGCTCGTGTTTGAGGATATGCCTTCTATTGAGCGAACCGGGTTGGTAAATCACCACCACGGAGCGCTCATCCCATCCCCAGCGGGCGCTGTAGCGGCTTTCGGTCCACAACAGGCGGCCGTCGCGGTAGTTGATGTAATCATCAAAACCCACACCGGGCGCCGTCATCCTAAATGCCCTGCGGGAATTGTGCGATGCTGAATGGTATATAGCTGGGATGGTTTGAAAAGTATTGTGCAGGTAAACGAGGCCACTGTCTGCATCGGCATACACATACCGGTAGTTGGATACTGTTTTTGCATTCGCATCAGAAGGTAATCTGAGTGTATCGGCCTGCTCCGCATCCTTCGCGGTCCAGTTTTGCCGGTAGTGGTTGTATGCGGCATCAAAGAAGGCAGCGGCATTTTTACCCGTTCTGCGCTTCAGGCTTTGGGAGAATGGATAGAACACGCCGCGGTAGCGAACGGCATCGTCCGTTACATCTTTCCAGAAATCCTTACCATGCTGCAGGCGGCCGTAGCTCGCCATGAGGTATCCGGTATGGTAATGATTGGGTATAATGCGCCTGTAGGAGCCGTTGCGGATCTGCATGTACGAATACTCTTTCCCTGCCAGTGCGAGGGCGCGGTAGCCATCGAAGAATGCAG
Organism: Chitinophaga deserti; assembly: GCF_003149455.1. Lineage (GTDB taxonomy): Bacteria > Bacteroidota > Bacteroidia > Chitinophagales > Chitinophagaceae > Chitinophaga > Chitinophaga deserti. Next base: position 203,010 of record NZ_QFFK01000006.1, on the reverse strand, counting down.
GCAGCCTTCCCCTGCCCTGCTGGCTCAGCGCAGTTTCTGCCACTACGGCATCGCCTTCCCAGAACCAGTCGGGCACCGCTATGTTGGTGAGTGCGGCCTGCCCCATTTCTCCGAAAATATAATACCCGGCTTTACTGATGCCTTTCCGGAAATTGTTGTTCTGAATCACATGGCGGTACTCATGCAATGCCAGCTGGTCGGTCCAGTTAATGGAACCCAGATCTGAAGAAGCCGGTGGCGGGGTGAGGTAGAAAACGGAGCGGAAAGGCCCCAGTTGCACAAAGCCGTTGCTCTGCATGGTTTCGTGCTGGAGGATGATATTGATCTTCCTTACGGTGGGGCCCAGTGTAGCGGTGTGCGACCGGGCAATATGATGAACCACATCAGCCACCCTGCGGCCCTGTGTTTCCAGGCCGGCGGGGAATATTACCCGGACTGTATCCGAATTTACCTGCCGCCATTTCACGGTAGGCCGGTTGCCACCGAATTGCTGTGCGTTCGCCGAATGGGCAAGGGATATGGCCAGAGCCAGGCATAGATAGTTGCGCATATGTAGGAAAGGGTTTTCCACCGGGCAACAAATTACATACAAATTTCAGATAATAGCGCCCCGGTGGTGACATAGAGGTGACAACGTACTTTGCCCATTTTTCCGTACTTTTGTATTCAAACTTTTCGATACATGGAAACAATCTCTCAGGCACCTATACAACTGACCGCCGGCGCGGTTAAAGAATTAAAGCGGCTCATGGAAGAAGTCAGCTTCGACCATTCGCAGTTCCTGCGCATTGGCGTAAAGGGCGGCGGATGCTCCGGTTTGTCCTACATCCTCGGTTTTGACGCTAAAATGGAAGACGACGATATTTATGAGCTGGAAGGCATCCCCGTGGTAATGAAAAAAGCACACGGCCTTTACCTCCTCGGTATCGAAATCGACTTCCAGCATGGCCTCAATGCCCGCGGTTTTACTTTCAACAACCCGAATGCTTCGTCCAGCTGCGGCTGCGGAACATCTTTCGCCGTATAAATCAAATAGTTATACACTAAAAAGTGACTAAGGAAGCAGTCTGCTGCTTGTTTAGTCACTTTTTTTATGCCCCTGCATCTTCCTTCCTTCTTCACTCATCTGTTTCCCGGGTCCTTACCCCGGGAATTCCTTTTTATCCCCTAACCTCCCCTCATGACAAACCCATCGTTTCTTCATGACAAAAGCAGGTTTTATTGGGAGATAAGCCGCCCTTAAGCCGCCTTTAAGCCGCCCATATCCCGCCCATAAGCCGCCCCTATATAGAGGCGGCTTATCTACGGCTTATCCCCGGGTTGAGTACGGTTGAAATACGGCTTATCATGAAGGATACCTTCTTTTTACCCCCGGGCTGCTATCCTGCAAAGGCGGGGGAAAGGTATTTGGGAAGGGGCAAAACATCACAGCCATCCCGCGAGAAGCCTCCAGCTATTGTTCTGAAAGGACGGGGAATGGAAAAGATGGAGGAAACAGAACAGGGCTGCTGTTCCGCTTCTGCATGGGGTTAAGCCGGTTGACACCTTTATGAAAGGACGGGGAAGGGTATGGACAGAGGGACCTTTTCATGCCTGCCAGCCCGTTTTTACCGTTGGTTTAGCCCGCCGGCATAGTTCTGCAGGGAAAAGGAATTGAGGGCATAAAAAGGGCTTATTGTGGACGCTATGCCGCTATTGAATTTGGGGTGGCCTGCCGAATGTTTGGATAAGGGTAAGGGGCACAAAAAAACAGCCGCCTCCCGGGGGAGACGGCTGTTTGCAATTATGTTAGTGTAGTTCAGGCTTATTTGCCGCGTACTAACGGGGGTGCTTTCTCGATCACCACGGCTTCACGCTCGTTGGAGAGGGAGTTCTTCTTGTCGAAGTCCACCAGGATGGGGGCAGCAACGAAGATAGAAGAGTAAGTACCGGTCAGTACACCGATGAGCATCGCGAATGCGAAACCACGTGTCACCTCGCCACCGAAGATGAAGAGGATGAGGATGGTGAGGAATACCGTCACAGAGGTCATGATGGTACGGCTCAGGGTTTCGTTGATCGCGCGGTTGATCACCACTTTTGTATCCAGCCCTTTCGTGTTACGGAACGTTTCACGGATACGGTCGAATACGATCACCGTATCGTTCATTGAGAAACCGATTACCGTAAGGATTGCCGCGATAAAGTGCTGGTCGATCTCCAGGGAGAAAGGCACAATGTTGCGGCAGAAGGAGAATACTGCCAGTGTTACGAGTACGTCGTGCAGGAGAGAGAAAATGGTACCGATAGAGTATTGCCATTTGCTGAAACGCAGCAGGATGTACAGGAAGATCACGAAGATAGACAGCAGGGTTGCTTTTACCGCTCCGGACCGGAGGTCATCGGAGATGGTTGGTGCTACCGTCTGGGAACCAATGAGGTATTTCGTTTCGAAAGCGGCCTGGTCGGGCTTGCTGTCGTAGAATGCCTGAAGGCCCGCGTGCAGTTTCGTCAGCGCGTCTTTCGCCGCTTCGTCGGAGTTTTCCTCGATGCGGTAAGGCGTGGTGATGTTCAGCTGGTTGTTTTCGCCGATGGTTTTTACAAACGTTTCGGAATCGAAGGTTTTATTCAGTGCGCTGTGTACAGCTTCACGATCAATCGGTTTGTCGAAACGAACGGTGTAGCTGCGGCCTCCGCTGAAGTCAACACCATGGTCGAACCCATTGAAGAAGGAGCCGATACCGAGCAGCATTACAACAGCAGAGATCATGTAAGCGTACTTACGCTTGGCAACGAAATCGAAGTTGGCATGCTTGAAGATGCGGCGGCTGATAGGTGTGAAATACTCGAAGTGGCGTTTGCGCTTCATCCAGAAGTCCGTTACCATGCGGGATACGAGGATACCGCAGAACAGGGACAGGAGCAGACCGATGATCTGTGTGGTGGCAAAGCCGAGTACAGGGCCGAGGCCGAAGTAGAACAGGATGATAGCGGTAAGCAGGGAGGTTACGTGACCATCCAGTACCGGTGCGTAGGAACGTTTGTAACCGTCGGCAACTGCCTGTTGGTACGTTTTTCCTTTGCTGAGCTCATCCTTTATACGTTCGAAGATAATTACGTTGGTGTCTACCGCCATACCGATCGTCAGTACCAGACCAGCGATACCAGGCATGGTAAGCGTAGCGCCGAGAGACGCGAGGATACCTACGGTAAAGAGGAGGTTGAGGATCAGGGCGATGTTGGCTACCCATCCGCCGGTGTTGTAATACACCAGCATGAGGATAAAGATTACCGCGAAGGAGATGATGAAGGATTTGGCACCTGCCTCGATAGATTCCTGACCGAGGGTGGGGCCTACTACCTGCTCCTGCACGATCTTGGCGGGAGCCGGCATTCTGCCGGACACCAGGATGTTGGCAAGATCCTGCGCTTCTTCCAGCGTAAAGCTGCCGCTGATGGAGGAAACACCGTTAGGGATTTCTCCGCGGATAGAAGGTGCGGTATATACTACGTTATCGAGAATTACAGCTACATAGTTGTCGGTTCTCGGATCGTCAGGGTTCGAAGGTTTAAGTGCACGGGTCAGGTTACGCCAGTCTTTGGTACCTACGGCATCCATAGTCATGGATACTTCGGGGCGGTTGTTATCCTGTCCGAAATCTGCTTTGGCAGCGATCACCCTTTCACCCGTGATTTTAGCTTTCGGGTTGGCGGGGTTTACTTTCACACCATATACCTGCAGGGGCTGGCTGCGGTCTTCCTTGTTGGAAGGACCGTAGAGGAACACCAGGTCTTTCGGCAGAATGGCTTTTACCGCAGGCAGTTCCAGGTATTTCCGGAAAGTAGCGGTATCGGAAGAGGCGATCTGGCCGAGTACTGAGCTGGGGATGATGCCTTCCTGCGTAGCATTGGGACGGAAGATGGCGAAGAGCGGATTATCTTTCATCGCCTGCTCCTGGAGGAGTTTCGCAGAATCGGCAGATGTTTTGGCACCGCCGGAAGCGAGGAGTCCTTTCAGGGAAGCAGAGTCTTTCGTGTCGGTAGTGGTAGTAGCAGCTACAGTAGTGGAATCAGTTGCTTTGGCAGCGGTATCCACTTTAGGAGCGTTACCCTGGGCAGCACGGATGGCCTCGTTCATGGGGGTCAGAATGCCCATGTAGAATTCCTCACCGTTCTTATAGGTTTCGCGGAATTCGAGGTTGGCGCTGGCCTGAAGGTATTGGCGAACACGGTCTGCATCATCCACACCTGCCAGTTCCACGGAAATGATACCGCGGTTCTCGTCGAGGTTAATGGTGGGGGATGCAACACCGAATTTATCGATACGGTTCTGCAGTACTTTGTAAGTATTCTTGATGGCAGCCTTTGCTTCCGTACGGATCACGTTCAGCACCTGATCGTTGGAGCTGTTGAAAGTGATCTCTTTCAGCTGGGCGTTGGCAAACACGGTGGAGAGCTTCCCGTTGGGATTCTTTTCCTTGTATGCTTCGCCGAACAGGGTCACAAAGTCAGACTGGCTGTTCTTCTTGCGCTCACGGGCAGTAGCGATGGCTGCGTTGAGGGTGGGATCGTTGGGATTACCCGCGAGGGCACGCACCACGTCTTCCACGCTAACTTCCAGCACTACGTTCATACCCCCCTGCAGGTCGAGACCCAGGTTGAGCTGTTTCTCTTTGGCCTTGATGTAGGTCGTATTCCAGGGGAACCCCGCAATCTCCTTGCCACTGGCGCTATCCAGCTTGTAGTCCAAACGTTCTTTCAACAAATTGTCCAGCGTATCCTGGTAAAGTGCCTGAAGCTCTTTATTGCCGGGATATTTCGTTTCGGCGGAGGGATGATTTTGGCGGGCAACATCAGCTGCGGCCTCATCCTTCATCTTCTTCTCAAAGTTCCGCACCACAAACGTGAAGGACAACTGATACAAAGAAATAAGGATCAGGGCGGCAGTAAAAAATCTAACCAGTCCTTTTAGTTGCATTTTCTTTTCGGATTATTAATACAAATTTTTAAAGAGTTGCAAAGATAGAATTTAAATTGATATATTAAAGCCCGGATCAAAACAGCCTTAAAATCACTATGTGATTGGTTTTGATAGGGATTTCGCCTTCAATTTTGACTTCTATGCAGCAACGGATTTTGTTGGCGTCTGCAATATTGGTTTTTTTTGCGAACTGCCAAACTTACCGGGAAAGAAATTTCCACATGACACACTCCAGTAAAGACAAATACCTGGATTCCCTCCTGGAGGCCCATGCCACCAGGCTGGGACCCGCTTTTGCCGACCCTTCGGGGTACCGGGTGGAGATTTATTATACCCGGATAGACAGGGATGCCCGTAACAGGCCCCGCCTCACGGAGTACCACTGGCCGGAGGCCCCTTCCTCCTACTTCTACCCCGCCTCCACCGTTAAGCTCCCTGCCGCCCTGCTGGCGCTGGAAACCCTTAACGGCCTCGGCATACCAAGGGATGCGGTGATGCTGACCGACAGTTTGCCCGGCATCTCTCCGGCTACGCTTACCGATACCTCCCACCCATCCGGGAAGCCCAGTGCGGAGCATTACATTAAGAAAATATTCATGGTCAGCGATAATGATGCCTTTAACCGGTTCTATGAACTGCTGGGGCAGGAAGGCTTTAATACCGCCCTCCACAAGAAGGGCTATCCCGCCGCCCGTATCGTACACCGCCTCAGTATGCCGCTCCCCCCTGAGGCCAACCGGCAAACGAATGGCGCCCGCTTCTTCCTCCCCGGTGCTGCCACTCCACTATATATTCAGCAACCCCGGCATTATAAAGGCCCCGTACCCGGTACGCCTTTTGTGGAACCGGAAAAGGCCGGGAACGCACATTATGCGGGAGATAGTCTGGTGAACGCCCCTTTCGACTTCTCCATGAAGAACAGGATGCTGCTGGGCGACCTGCATCATATCCTCCAGAGTATAATTTTTCCGGAAACTGTAACATCCCGGCAACGTTTCCGTTTAACGGAAGATGATTACCGGTTTTTATACCGGTATATGTCTAAACTGCCAACGGAAAGCGGGCCGGCAGATCCGAAGTATGACACAACCGAGTTTCACAGAAACTACACCAAGTACCTGATGGGAGGTGCAGACAGCAGCGTGCGGCTGCCACAGGGCTTAAGGATATTCAATAAATCCGGCTGGGCTTATGGGTTTCTGACAGATGTCGCTTATTTTGCGGACTTTGACGCTAAAATAGAGTTTCTGCTGTCTGCCAGAATCTACACCAATTCGGACGGCATCATCGGGGATGATACCTACGACTACGAAACCATTGGGAAACCTTTCCTGCGGGAACTGGGGACCATCATTTATGAAACTGAACTGAAAAGGGAAAGAAAATACAAACCAGACTTTCAACGTTATCAGAACTGACATATTTCAACTTCATAACCGTAACTAATCACTGATCAATAAAAACCTAAGAGCGCATGGTAACCAAAAAGAGCCGTTTATGGACATTGGCGGCATTGACCGTAGCTGTTACAGGATTTTCGTCCTGTCTGAAAAACTCTGAACCGGAACCGCAGAAGCCTGTCACCTACGTGGCTTTCGTCAATTCCCTCGCTACCACTTTCGGTACCGACATCTTCCTCGATGGTACTAAAATCACCACCAAGGAAATCAAATTCGGAGAGGCTGCCGGTCAGGTATTTAACCCGAAATCTTACAAATTCGATTTCAAGAAGTATGGTGCTGACAGCCTGATGGCCACTGTCACAGCAGTTTTCGACACATCAGCCTACACTACCCTCATTCTCTACGGAGATAAAAATGACGGAGCGCACATCCACCGTATCCGGGAAACATGGTCTAACCCTGCTACCGATAAGGCTAATGTCCGTTTCTTCAACCTGATGCCAGGATCACCTGCCGTGGATATTTTCATTGGCGGAACCAAAGTATTCAACAGCCGTCAATACGAAGATTTTGAAACCGGCCAGTACGATAGCTTCACCCCCGCAGCGGAAGGCTCACATGTAGTAGTAGCCAAAGATGCGGCAGGCGCCGAGATCGCTATTGACAACAACAGCGTAACCTTCAAACGTGGTGGTTTCTATAATATTTATCTCCAGGGCGTAACAGGCACCACTACCGGTGATCTGAAACCCCGGATCCGTATTATGGCGTATCAATAGCAGATTGATTTCAAACCTTTTTTAAAACATTCCGGAGCCCTGGTTCCGGAATGTTTTTTTTATGCTTTTCCTCTCATTTTTTTGCTGTAGGTTTGCCGCGGTCAACCCAAAAAATAGTACCCATGCAACTAGCAGAAAGATTAACGCGGATCTCTGTTCCGCAAACCATCAGAATGGCCAAACTGAGCCGGGAACTGAAAGCCCAGGGCATTGACATTGTGGACCTCAGTATCGGAGAGCCCGATTTCGATACCCCGGAACACATCCGTGAGGCCGCTAAAAAAGCCATCGACGAAGGGTATACGCATTATACCCCCGTAGCCGGATACCTCGACCTGAAACAGGCCGTGGCGCATAAACTACAGCGCGATAATTCACTGGAATACACTCCCGAACAAATCGTTGTATCTACCGGCGCCAAACAATCCATCGCCAACGCCGTGCTCTCTATCGTGAATCCCGGCGACGAAGTGATTATACCCACCCCCTACTGGGTCACCTACTCCGAACTGGTGAAACTCTGCCAGGGCGTAGTGAAATTTGTGCCCTGCGGCATCGAGAATAACTACAAGATCACCCCTCAGCAGCTGGAAGCCGCCATCACCCCGCAAACGAAGCTGTTCATGTTCTCTTCCCCCTGCAACCCTACCGGTTCCGTGTACTCGCACGACGAACTGAAGGGGCTGGCCGAAGTGTTCGAAAAGCATCCCAATATCTTCATCATTTCCGATGAGATCTACGAATACATCAACTACGTGGCGCCCCACACCAGCATCGCTACTTTCGGTACGCTGAAAGACCGTACTATCATCATCAACGGTCTTAGTAAAGGCTTTGCGATGACAGGCTGGCGCCTTGGTTACCTCGCCGCACCGCTCGAAATTGCGAAAGCTGCCGATATGGTGCAAAGCCAGTTTACCTCCGCTACCTGTTCCATTACCCAGCGTTGCGCCATTACAGCCCTCCGCGGCCCGCTGGACACGGCAAAGGATATGGTGAAAGCCTTCGGTGAACGCCGCGCTTTCATCTTCGAAGCACTGCAAAACATCCCCGGGCTGCATGTAAACCTGCCGGACGGCGCTTTTTATATGTTCCCTAACGTGAGCAGCTTCTTCGGTAAACAATATGAGGGCCAGCGCATTGAAAATGCAGACGACCTCTGTATGTTCCTCCTGCACAAAGCCAATGTATCCGTGGTTTCCGGCGCAGCGTTCGAACAACCGCAATGTATCCGTATCTCCTACGCTACCGGTCTCGACCGTATTAAGGAAGGGATGAAGCGCATGGCGGAATGGCTGCCCAAACTTCAATAAGCTTATTTCAAATATGCAAAAGGCCGTCTCATGTAATTGAGACGGCCTTTTGCATTATTTGGGATAGTATAAGCTCCGCAGTTAATATTGCATCGGATTCGCACCTTTTATCCTTCAACCATCCTTCATCCATCCTTCATCGAAGGCCAGCTTTTGATATAGTTTGGATATAGGATGGATGAAGGATGGATGAACAATCATTTCAGAATGATTGAGTTATGACATAACTAAAAACACACATAACAAGACTATCCTGATAGAATTTTAACTGAATGGAGAACGTTTACATATGGGCCTAATGTATCGTGTCCTTTTTGAGTGTATCCAGGTAATTTTTGTATTGACGCTTTATATATACCCCGAGGTCATAGGCCGTGGCATTGGCCAGGAGGTCTGCCGGCGGGCGGCTCTTTTCCACGAAGTCGTAGAGACTGTCGCCCCGCAGGGGAATGAAGCGGGCCACGGCTTCGGGGGTGTAATACCGCTGGAAGAAATGCTCTTGTTGCACGGCTTCTACCCTTCTCCGGAAAGCATCGTTTCGGTTGTTTTTTCCGAACGAGAGCAGGGAAGCCAGGGCGCCTATGTTCACAGAAGCACCCGGGAGGTGGTGGGTTCTGCCATCCGCCCCTTTCACTTCATTACCCATTTTATCTTTATCGAAATTGAAGACCGTACTGAACGAGGGCTTTTTAGCACCACGGAGCAGGCGTTCCATTTCAAGTGAGTCCTGCAGGTAATTACGTCCTCTTTTCTGAAAGGTTTTGAGGGTGATGACACGCATGGAATCGGGGTTCCGGGATGGCATGGTGTCCGTCACCAGCAATTGCGGGCGAACGTAGCCTGCATAAGGGAATGCGGGCTTCCGGGCAGTGTCTTGTGCGGATAAAGCCGTGCAGCACATAGTAGCGCCGCAGAGGGTGATCAGGCGGGGATCCATGTACCGAATGTAACCGATGCGATGCTAAGAAAAGGTTAAAAAAGTTTCGTGAAGGGCGAGTACCTGGGGGATGACCAGCTGCTGCTCGTCGTTGAACACTACATAGTCTGCCAGCTTGCGTTTGATCTGTTCATCGAGCTGTTTATGCATACGGGCTATCACCGCGTTGCGGTCGGTATTATCGCGCTGCATAACGCGTTTGATGCGGAGGGCTTCAGGGGCGTATACGGTGATTACCTTATCCACGTGGTGAAACGATTCGGTCTCAAACATCAATGCGGCCTCTTTGATGACATAAGGAGCGTTTTGTTGTTGGGCCCAGGCTGCAGAATCGCGGATGGTGGCGGGGTGAACGAGGGAATTGAGGATGGCCAGTTCTTCCTTATCGGCGAATACAATATCGGCGATGTGTTTGCGGTTGAGGGAACCGTCGGGAAAGTAGGCGGCGTCTCCGAAATGCCGGCGTATCTGGGAAGCAAGGAGCGTGTCGCGCACCATGATATCTTTCGCTGCTTCATCGGCATAATAGACCGGGATGCCGAGAACGGCAAATATTTTTGCTACAGTGGTTTTTCCGGAGCCGATGCCGCCGGTGATTCCGATAATACGCATAAGGGCAAAATAATAAAAAAAGAGAAGGCGTAAAGCCTTCTCTTCATGAAGTTTCCGGGATATTCCGGAATTATTTTACTTCTGCAGCCTTGTTCAGGGCAGCAGTGTATTCCATGCTGATAGCGGAGCGCTCCATGGTGAAGAAAGTGCCGGGGCTCACTTCAACCTGAAGGGTGCCGTTGTCGTTGATTTTCTTCACTTTGCCGTGGATACCGGCTATGGAAACTACCTTGTCGCCTTCGCGCAGGTTATCGATGAATGTTTTCTGCGCTTTCGCTTTTTTAGTTTGCGGACGGATCATAAAGAGCCACATAACCAGGATCATGCCTCCGAAGAAGATCATGCTGCCCCAGCCGCCCATGCCGCCGCCCTGTGCGCCACCGGCTGCCGGTGTCATCAGGAATACGTTTGTTAAGAAGTTGTACATCTGTATGTGTTTGTTTGATTTGAACGGTTAAAGGTACTATTTCTTTGCCACGATCTCACAGGAGATGCGCGGGCCGTTGATACCTGAGGGATTGGTGTTGGCCTGGATGTAAATTTCCTTTTCGGTATAGCCTTCCGGGCGGCCTTTACTGTCGAACTTCACTTTGATGTATGCGCTGTCGCCCGGGCGTATGGGTGCTTTGGGCCATTCCGGGATAGTGCATCCGCAGGAGGCTTCGGCACGGTTGATCAGGAGATCGCTGCCGCCGGTATTTTTGAATTTGAAGGAATACTCGACTACTTCCCCGGCCACTATCTTGCCGAAATCGTGCATCTGCTTGTCGAAAGTGATCTCCGGTGCGCTTTTCGAGGTGTCCTGTACGGAGGTGCCGGCATCAGACGGTGCTTTGCTGCCGTTCTGACTATTGCAGGCGCCGAGCGCGAGGGCGGTGGCGAAAATAGCGATGAGGGTGGCTTTCATAAGCGTCGTTTTATTTACGGTTACGATCGGTCTTTTCCACGAGGTTAGCCTGCACAAGATCTTTCAGGATGTTATCGAGAATGCCGTTTACAAACTGCCCGCTTTGCGGCGTGGAGTAGGCTTTGGCAAGGTCGATATACTCGTTGATGGTTACTTTGGTGGGAATGGTCGGGAAATAGAGGAATTCGCAAACCCCCATTTCCATAAGCAGCATATCTACGGAAGCAATACGCTCAGGGTCCCAGTTCTGAAGTTTGGGACGGATGAGTTCATGGCAGTATTCCTTTTTGTTGAGTACGGTGCTGAGGAGGTCGCGGGCATATTCCAGCTTTTCGCGGGAGATGAGCTGGAGGAAATTGAAGAGCTGGGGCTTGGAGAGGTAGTTACCCACCAGGATGCCCATCATGTCTTCATCATCGCCCCAATGGATGAAGGTATCATCCATATGCTGGCGGAAGAGTTCGTTCTTTTCCAGTATCTCTGTGAAAATGAATTCGATGATTTGTTTTTCGGAAGCTTTCTCGCGGGAGGGGACAGAAATGTATGTTTTATACGTTTCTGACTCAGCGAGCTGGTTATAGAGCTTCCGGGTGATTTCGGGGTCTTCGAGGCGGCGAAGCTTCCAGTTGTCGAGGTTTACGAGGAACCCTTTGTCGTTCAGGACCTGAAAAACAAAGTCGTTCCCTGCCACCTTAGTGTTCACGACAAGGTCTTCCGCGCTGGGCAGGTGTTTGGATGCCCGTTGCTGGGAATCCGTCTCCGCATACTGAGCCACACGGGCCATCGAGTACAGGAGGTAGGTGAAAATCTGACACGTCTGGTCCAGTTTCTCATTCAGCAAACCCATTGCAGTGCCCGGTTTCACCGTTTCCTGCTCCATGGTGTCCATGGCATACAGAGTTTGCATTACTTTTACCCGGATATTTCTTCTACTGATCATCTTGTATGCTTAGGAAAATGGCGGCAAATCTACTGTTTTACAGGGACTTTTTAAAAAATACTTCCCGGGGGCTCCGGAGGGTGGCCCGGAAACTGCCATTACAGGGTGCCTGACAGGCCAAAAATGAAAAAATGTCATTTTCTGGCAGACCCGTGTCAATTTAACTATCTTTGGAACCTGCAAATTTGACCCGAATCTCGTTTGGCACAATCTCTGTCAGGAGATAGCGCGTCAGATTTCCACGTAACAAACCGGAAATTGAATTCCTAAACTCATCTTTTTAAAAATAGAATCAAAATGGCTAAAAGCAAATTGAGTATCAAACCTCTGGCAGACAGGGTGATCGTAAAACCCGCAGCAGCTGAAGAAAAAACCGCAGGCGGCATCATCATCCCCGATACCGCTAAAGAAAAACCGCAGCGTGGAACGGTAGTAGCAGCCGGTCCTGGTAAAAAAGATGAACCCGTGAGCGTGAAAGTAGGCGATACAGTATTGTACGGCAAGTACTCCGGTACTGAAATCAGCCTCGAAGGAGAAGATTACTTGATCATGCGCGAATCCGACATCCTGGCTGTTATCTAATCCTGCCCAGAACATTAACCTTCACGACCAAAGAAAATTTATACGACTATGGCAAAGCAAATATTCTTTAATACCGACGCCCGCAACAAAATGAAGAAAGGCGTTGACACACTGGCAAACGCCGTGAAAGTAACCCTGGGCCCCAAAGGCCGCAACGTGGTAATCGAAAAGAAATTCGGTGCTCCCGGTGTAACCAAAGACGGTGTTACTGTAGCTAAAGAAATCGAACTGGAAGACCCTATCGAGAACATGGGCGCTCAAATGGTGAAGGAAGTTGCTTCCAAAACCGCTGACATCGCAGGTGACGGTACAACTACCGCAACCGTACTGGCTCAGTCCATCATCGGTGAAGGCCTGAAAAACGTAGCCGCAGGCGCTAACCCCATGGATCTGAAACGCGGTATCGACAAAGCCGTGAAAGCCGTGGTGGAAAACCTGAAGAAACAATCCGAAAAAGTTGGCAACGACAATAAAAAGATCGAACAGGTAGCCGCTATCTCCGCCAACAACGACCAGGAAATCGGTAAACTGATCGCTGAAGCTATGCGTAAAGTAACCAAAGACGGTGTTATCACCGTTGAGGAAGCGAAAGGCACCGAAACTACTGTAGAAGTAGTAGAAGGTATGCAGTTCGACCGTGGTTACCTCTCCCCTTACTTCATCACCAACAGCGAAAAAATGCAGGCTGAGCTGCAGAATCCTTACATCCTGATCTACGACAAGAAGATCAGCACCATGAAGGATATCCTGCACATCCTCGAGAAAGTTGCCCAGCAAGGCGCTCCTCTTCTGATCATCTCTGAAGATCTCGAAGGTGAAGCACTGGCTACCCTCGTGGTAAACAAACTGCGTGGTACCCTGAAAGTGGCTGCAGTTAAAGCCCCCGGCTTTGGCGACCGCCGCAAGGAAATGCTCCAGGACATCGCTACCCTCACCGCAGGTGTGGTTATCAGCGAAGATCAGGGCTACAAACTGGAAAACGCTGACCTCACTTACCTCGGCCGCGCTGAGTCTGTGACCATCGATAAAGACAATACCACCGTAGTAGGCGGTAAAGGCAAGAAAACTGACATCCAGGCTCGTATCAATCAGATCAAATCCCAGATCGAAGTAACCACCTCCGATTACGATCGTGAGAAACTGCAGGAGCGCCTCGCCAAACTGAGCGGCGGTGTTGCTGTTCTCTACGTAGGTGCTGCTACCGAAGTGGAAATGAAAGAAAAGAAAGACCGTGTGGACGACGCCCTGCACGCTACCCGTGCTGCCGTTGAAGAAGGTATCATCGCTGGTGGTGGTGTAGCTTTCATCCGCGCTATCGAAGGCCTGGACAAAGTGAAAGGTGAAAACGAAGACGAAATGACCGGTATCGCTATCGTTAAACGCGCTATCGAAGAACCGCTCCGTCAGATCACCGCCAACGCAGGTATCGAAGGTTCCATCGTAGTGCAGAAAGTAAAAGAAGGTAAAGGCGACTTCGGTTTCAACGCCCGCACCGAAACTTACGAGAAAATGCTGTCTGCAGGTGTAATCGACCCCACTAAAGTGGCCCGTATTGCTCTGGAAAACGCTGCATCCATCGCTGGTATGCTGCTGACCACCGAATGCGTGATCGCTGACAAACCTGAACCTAAATCCGCAGCTCCCGCAATGCCGGGTGGCGGTCACGGTATGGGCATGGATTACTAATCCTCCCGTTCCGGAAATATTCCTTTCCCGTCCCGGCTTTGCCTGGACGGGATTTTTTTAATTTGTAACTTTCCGGCGCTTCCCGCCGTTTAAGGTTAAATTCTGCACCAAGATGATGTTGAAAATTGGAATCCGCCTGCAACGTATACTTATTGCCCTGTGCCTCCTGGCACTGCCGGCCGGTATGCTTACAGGTTGTGCCAAATCCGAGGAAAACCCCAACGCTATCCTCGAAGGCGTAATCCGGCAATCTGATGCCATCATCAAATACCTGCAGGACACTAAACAGGATTCCGGAATAACCCTTCATCCCAGTGGCCTGGTATATAAGGTTTTAAATGAAGGATATCATACCGATACCATCAGTCTGGAAGAAATACCGGTAGTCACCTTTACCCGGCGTTTACTTGGTAATGACCAGATCATTGAATCTTCCCCCCTCCCTACTTCTTTCGACAACCGGAAACTGAAAGATCATATTCCGGGCTGGCAATACGGGCTTCCCATGATTTCCAAAGGAGGCCGCATCCAATTGTTCATCCCCAGCAGGCTTGCATTCGGCAACGTCGGCATCCCCGGTAAAATCCCCCCTAACGCCATCCTCTTTTGTGACATTACTTTAATCGATATCAGAAAATAACCACTTAAACGCATGAAGAAACATTACCTGGGCCTGCTCGCCCTTCTGGGCATCACCCTGGCCGTAGCCTGCAAGAAAGACAAAGACGATGAAGTTCCTTATGATGCGGTAAAACAGGCCGCCATTGATGAACAAACCATCAAGGATTATATCGCAGCCAACAATATTACCGGTATGCAGCGCGATACTACCGGCGTTTACTGGAAAGTACTGCAGCACGGTGAAGCCGGAGATACCATTAAGCTCACCGACCGGTTCAATATCTCCTACAAAGGCTGGCTCCTGAATGGTACCCGCTTCGATTCTACCGACAACACTACATTTGGCGATATCCGCCTCGGTGATGGCGGGCTTATCCCCGGCTTTAAGGTAGGACCCATGAAAACTACCAAGAAAGGCATCGTGCAATACCTCATCCCCTCCGTACTGGGTTACCGTAACGCTAACCGCGGCACCATTCCTCCTAACAGCGTGCTGAAATTTGAGGTAAAACTCAACAATTACTATTATTAATATCTGCCGGAAACGGCTTCAGTATAACATGCCCGTCCCGTTACTACCCGGACGGGCATTTTTGTTTCCGGGAAAAAATAGTACATTTAGAAAGACCATCATCTAACGCAATTCGTTGGAACTATTCCCGTCCCGCATGCGCCGTGAATCTGTTCATACCGCCCCCTCATCACTGCAGGAACACCGCTTCCTGGAGGTATTCCGTGACCAGGAAGCAAGGTTGTATGCGTTAGCCCTGAAGATGACCAAATCTGCGGGATATGCACAGGACCTTGTGCAGGAAACATTTCTTAAATTATGGGAACACCGTGAGCAAATGTCCGACATCCGGAATATGGATGCCTGGCTGTACCGGGTGATGGAGAATAAACTGATGGACTTTCTCCGTAAGGCCGCTGCCGATGAGCGGATGCGCGAATACATCTGGAACGCCCTCGATCAGGGCGCACCCACCCCTGCCGCTATTACCGAAGCCCGTGAATACCATACCCTGGTAGCCAAAGCCATCGACCGCCTGCCGGCCCAACGCCGCCTCATTTACCGCCTTAACCGCGAAGAGGGCATGAGCTACCTCGAAATAGCCGATGAGCTGAAAATAAGCCGCCATACCGTTAAAAACCAGCTATCCTCCGCCCTTCAGGCCATCCGCACCTTTATCGTCAAAACCTCCGGCCCCCTCCCCCTCTTTTTTTCACTTTTTTTCTTCCGCCAATAGGAACATTTCGCTGCTGCTTCGTCTACACATGTATATACACCAATTCTACGCATGGAAGAACGGATACAATACCTGTTCAGGCGCTATCGCGACAATACCTGCACCCGCCAGGAGTACGAGGAGTTTTTTGCCCTCCTGCGGCAAGCCGATCATGACGAGGCTATCCGGAACATGATCCGGCAGGCCTGGAACAGTGAAGAAGAACTACCGCACGCGGAAACATACGTCAACCGCCGCGGGCAGCTCGTACATCCTGCAGGCCGGCAGCTGAAGCTGGTAAAAGTAGCCATAGCAGCAGCCGTGGTTACCCTTGTTACCACAGCCGCCTGGCTGCTGTACCCTTCTGTAGCGGAACAGGCTCCTGCCGCTATGACCGGGCAGCAAACCGCACGCAGGGAAGTGAGACAGCTGACACTGCCAGACGGAACACAGGTGTGGCTCAATACCGCCAGCAGCCTGCGATATCAGGAAGACTTCGGGCAAAAGGCCCGGACCGTCTACCTCTCCGGCGAAGCCTACTTCGATGTGAAACAGAATGAAGAACAACCCTTCATTATCCACACCGGCAACATTTCTACCACCGTGCTGGGCACCGCATTCAACATCCGCGCATACCCCGGCCAGCAGGATGTGACTGTGGCAGTCAGCAGCGGGAAAGTGCGGGTACAATATGGTAAAGAGAAAACCGCTACCCTTACCGGCGGACAGCTGGTGAAAGTAAGGCCGGAAGGCAGCAGCGATGCACCCAGGCCTATCATAGCCTCGGAAGCTGCGCCATGGAAAGAAGGGAAGATGGCATATGACGGGGAGAAGCTGGCCGATATTATCAGCGACCTCGAACGTACGTACGATGTGCGTATCCGGATTGTACGGACTGAATTGGGAGAAGAAAGAGTATCTACCTCCTTCCGCCGGGATATTGGTGTGGATGAGGCCCTAAAAATACTATGCAAACTAACAGATGGCCGGCTCACGCTGGCTGAAGGAACATACGCGATTCATTAACCAAAATCTGATAAGATGGCACATACCTGTAAACGTTTGTCAGGGTAAGGCCTGGAAATGCGGAGAGCCGCTCCGATTGCGACCCGGCTGCGGCTCCTCCAGCTTTTCAATAATCCCTATTCGGTAATTATTAAACAATTCAAAGCTATGAATTTGTATGTAGAAAACTGCACTTTCATCGACCCCCGCGTGGAAAAAAGGCAGTCCCTAAATTCCGGACTGCCACGTCTCAAAAGGTTGATTATGCGCATATCCATCCTGGCCATCCTATTGACTTTCAATGGAATCCTCCTTGCCGCCGACGGTTCAGGGCAGGATATCCGGAAAGTGATTGTTTCGGTCGATCTCAACAACATTTCCCTTCGGCAGGCTCTCCGGCAGATAGAATCCCTGGCCGATTGCTCTTTTACGTACAAAACCCGTGATATAGAAGGTCATGGCAATGTTACCTATCGCGCCTCCGGCATCCCCGTTGGCCAGTTGCTGGACGCACTGCTGCTGCCCAAAGGGTTGCGGTACGAGCAGGTTAATACACACATCGTTATAAAAAAAGCGCCTGCCAGCGCTGCCGTGTTTGAAGCCGTACCCGCTACCGCACCCGATTTCGACGGGGGCATCAGGGGCGTTGTACGAACATCTGACGGCAATCCCCTCCCCTTCGCCACCATCCAGATCGCCGGCACCACGCACGGCACTGTGGCGGATGCCGAAGGCAGGTACAGCATCGGTGGCCTGAAAGCAGGTACTTATGAAGTAACAGCCAGCGCAATGGGCCATAACCCGTTGAAAATGACAGTCACGGTAACTGATGGCTTCGCTGAAGCTAACTTCACCGTTACAGAAAACGACCGCCAGCTCTCAGAAGTGGTGGTTACGGCTCTCGGCATTAAACGCGACGCCCGCTCGCTCGGTTACGCCACACAGGGAGTAAAAGGTGAAAACCTCACCTATACCAAAGAAACCAACGTGCTCGGCTCACTGGCAGGCAAAATTGCAGGCGTACAGGTTACCGGTGCTTCCGGCGCCAGTATGGGCGGTACACAGAAAATAAAGATCCGCGGCGTTAACTCCCTCTCCGGAACCGACCAGCCGCTCATAGTGGTAGACGGTACCCCCATTTCCAACTCCAACTACGCAGGCCTGGATGGGGCCGATTATGGCAACCTGGCGCAGGATATTAACGCTGAAGACATTGAGAATATAGAAGTCCTGAAAGGCCCTGCCGCCTCCGCCCTGTACGGCTTGCGCGGTCAATACGGCGTAATCATGATCACCACCCGCAAGGGCAGTAAAGGGCCTAAAAAGGTGAATGTAACGCTGAACAGCGCCTTCTCCCTTGAAAGGGCAGGCAATTTTATGCCTATGCAGAATATCTACGGTGGCGGCTCCACGCAAACCTGGAGCACCAATGCCGCCGGACAGAAAGTAGTAGGCATGAGTGTGGATGAAAGCTGGGGCCCCAAAGCGGATGGCACTCCTGCAAGACAGGTATTCAGCTACTACCCGCAGGATCCTACTTTCGGAAAGGAAACCCCTTTCGTTGCCTACCCCGATAACATCAAAGACTATTACGAAACCGGCTATACGTTCAATAACGGCGTCAATGTAACAGGCGGTAACGAGAACTCCACTTTCCGTGTGAGCTACAACAACACCAGCATCGGCGGCGTAGAACCCAACACCTGGCTGAAACGTAACAACCTCGGTATCAGCGGCTCACTCGATATTACCCCCAAACTCACCGTTTCCACGAACCTGAACTACGCCAATAACAAAGCACAACGGCCGAAACAAGGATCGGAAGACGGTGCAAGGTTCATCGTACAGTGGTTCCAGCGGAGTATGGATATGCGCCGGCTGCGCGACTATAAATACCCGGACGGCCGCATCCTCGGATGGAGCATCGCCACTCCCACCGCCGCCAATCCCAATCCACGACTTACCAACTGGAACAACCCTTATTTCCTTGCGTATGAAAGTCCGGCTAACGACAACCGCGACCGTTTCTTCGGTGATGTGGGGCTTACCTACGAAATATTACCGGGCCTGAAAGTAAGCGGCTTTGCACGTGGCGACATGTTCTCCCAGAACATTGAAACGCGCCATGGCTTCGGAGGACTGGGCACACCGGAATATACTGTCGGCAAATACCAGAATACTGAAATGAACTATGAGTTCCTCGCCCAGTACACCAAAAACTGGGGTGATATCTCGCTCCATGCCAACCTCGGTGGGAACAGCTTCTACCGCAAAAATACATACATGACAGGTGCCACGGTGGGAGGACTGAACAGTCCGGATTACTTCAACCTGGCGGCTTCCAACGACCGGCCGGAGATTGCGAACTATCTCAGTGAAAAGAAGATCAGAAGCGGCTACGGCATGGTTTCTCTCGGATATAAAAACCGTTACTTCCTGGAAGGCTCCCTTCGGAATGATAACTCCTCCACCCTCATGGAGCAATACAACTCCTATTGGTATCCTTCCGTTTCAGCGAGCTATGTGTTCAGCGACGATCTTAAATGGAAAGCACTTTCTTATGGTAAAGTACGCATGAGCTATGCACAGGCCGGCAGCGACCTCAGTGTATACCAGACCAGCCAGAACTTTGGCGTAGGAACCATTTATACCCTCCCCGACGGTACTCCGGTGAATACCATGTATGTACGCGATAACCTGGTGAATCCCAATATCAAGCCTTCGTTTGCACATGCTTTCGAAGCCGGTGCCGATCTGAAGTTCCTCGACAACCGTATTGGCCTGGACTTTACCTGGTACCAGCAGAAGAACCGGAACCAGATCATCCCCCTTGCCCTTTCCAGTACCAGCGGCTATAGCGGAACCATTATAAACGCAGGGCTTATTCAAAGTAAGGGTTTCGAAATATCACTGAGCGCAACGCCGGTACGTGGTGAATTCTTCACCTGGCAAACCATCTTCAACATGAACCGCAACAGGAGCATGGTGGTAGAGCTGGGACCAAATCAAAACGTGTACCCCATCGACAATACCCGCTATTCGCAGGCAGACAGTTACCTCAACTCCTATGTAGGAGAAGCTTTCGGCAGTCTGATCGGCAAGGCATACCAGCGTGATTCCGCAACCGGAATGATCCTGCTCGACAATAACAATATGCCGATGTACACTTCCGCCACACACAACTTCGGCTCTGTATTACCGGATATGACAGGTGGCTGGCAGAATACGTTTAAGATCGGCAAGTTTGATCTGAGCGCGATGATCGACTGGCAGAAAGGTGGCCAGTTCTTCAGCCGCAGCTGGATGCTCGCACATAAAACAGGCATCGCACCGGCAACAGCAGCTATGAACGACAGAGGCAAGAATGTACGCGACCCTGTGGCACAGGGCGGCGGTATGAAAGTAACAGGTATCTCTAATGCCACGAAACAATACACGGAAGCGTATGTAGATGCCAAAGTATACTGGCGCACCCATGTAGGTACGCATGTGTACGAAGAATGGCTCATAGACGCCTCGTACATCAAGCTGCGCGAGCTGCGGCTGGGTTATACCTTCAGCAAAAAGGACCTTGGCAGATTGCCCTTCCAGAGCATCAACCTGGCCCTCATTGCACGCAACCCGGCAATGATCTGGCAGAAAGCTCCCAAAGGTCTCGATCCTTCCGAACTTTCAACCGGCTCTACTTCCATCAGCTGGCGTGAAAGCGGACAGGCCAATACGGTACGATCTTTTGGTGCTAACCTTATTGTGAACTTCTAAAAGCCGACATCATGCGAAAAATAAATATCCTTATCGTTACCGCCCTCATGCTGTCTGGCTGCAATAAATTCGGGGATATCAACGTGAACCCCAACCTGCCGTCTAAAGCATCCAACACACAGCTCATTGCCAATGCACAGCTGATGCTGCCCGTACTGCAGGAAGTACCGCAGGGTGAGTTCTACGCACAGTATCTCATGGAAACGCTCTACCCGAACCTTTCCCTGTATACCGAGCCATCCGCCAGCTTCTACACGCTCTATCACGATCCGCTGATGAACCTGGAATCGGTGCTCACCAAGCCGGAACAGAATTCCCTCGACGGGCCTATCCCCAACCAGATAGCTGTGGCCAAAGTACTGAAAGCTTACTTCTTCTGGCATATTACCGACCGTTGGGGCGATATTCCGTATTCACAGGCACTGAAAGGTGAATCCACCTTCACTCCTGTATACGACACGCAGGAATCCATCTACAACAACCTCCTTGCCCTGCTTACACAGGCTTCGGGAGAATTTGTAGCCGGTAAGATCACCAACGACATCATATATGCCGGTGACCCCGACAAATGGAAAAGGCTCAGCAACACCATCCGCCTGCTCATGGCACTCCGTATGTCTGACGCATCACCTGATAAAGCACGTGAAGAATTCAACAAAGCCCTCACCGCTGGGATCATGCTCAGCAACAGCGACAACTTCACTTTCAAAAACCTTCCGGACGCCAACAACGAAAGCTTCTGGTATAACCAGTGGACCGTTCAGGGCCGCGAATGGTGGGCCGGTTCCGAATTGCTGGTAAATACATTGAAAAACGCAGATGATCCCCGGCTGGCAGTATACGTCCTCCCTAATGCCCAGGACGGCCTGTATGTAGGTCTGCCATATGGCAGTACCGACGGGTCCAACATCGATAAATACTCCCTGCTCGGCGAAGCCGTACGTACGCAGGACGCCCCTGTTTACCTCGTAACCTATGCACAGGCGCTGTTTGCGCTGGCCGAAGGGGCTAAGCGCGGATGGATCAACGGTGGCGAAGCCAAAGCGCAGGAATATTACGAAGATGCCATCGAGCAATCACTGATTCAATGGACGGGCAATGCTACCGGCCTTGCAGCATTGCTGGCAAAACCCGGTGTGGCATATACAGCAGCAACCGGAATGCAGCAGATAGCCACCCAGCGCTGGGTACACCTGTTCATGCATGGCTTTGAAGCCTGGGCAGAATATCGCAGAACGGGATATCCTGCATTGGTACCTGTGAATGGAAAACCAGTGCCAACCCGGCAAACTTATCCTGCAGATGAATCATTTAACAACGGAGATAACTACCGTGCCGCCATCAGCAGGCAGTTCGCCAATGCAGGCGATACGCCGAACGGGAAAGTATGGTGGGATAAGAACTGACGGTTACAACAGCAAAAAACGGAAACGCCATATGTAATAACGCGCTGCCATCATTGGCAGCGCGTTCCTTTTTTGTGCCTTCAAACCCTTAACTTTGGAGGCTAAACCTGATATTTTGCCACACGAGTGTATTTCCGTATTTGATATTTTCAAGATAGGCGTTGGCCCGTCCAGCTCCCACACACTGGGGCCCTGGCGTGCCGCCATGCGTTTCCTCGACGAGATGAAAGCCCAGGACCGGCTGGATAACATCCGGCAGCTGTCTGTTCTCCTGTATGGCTCCCTTGCCAAAACGGGCCACGGCCACGGTACCGATATCGCAGTACTGCTGGGCCTTTCAGGAGATGACCCCGTTACTTTTGACGTTAACCGGATCGATTCCAAGATCGATGGCATCCGCCGCGACCGTAAGCTGCACCTGCATGGTGAACGCTTCATCGATTTCGATCCCGTAACTGATATTTCATTCCTTTATGAGGAATCCCTCCCTTTCCATCCAAACGCCCTTACTTTCCTCGTAACATTGGATAATGGCGAACAACAGGCCGCCACTTACTATTCCATCGGCGGCGGGTTCGTGGTGAAAGAAGGTGAGATCGGCGGAGGCAGCAACAGCAGTGTAGACCTCCCTTTCCCTATCGATACCGCCCGCCAGCTCCTGCAATGGTGTATCAAGACCGGTTTTTCCATCTCCGAGCTGGTAATGGAAAACGAGCATGCCTGGCGCAGCGAGGCCGAAACAAAGGCCGGCGTAATGAAGATCTGGGATGTAATGCGGGAATGTACCTATCGCGGATGCCATACCACAGGAGAGCTTCCCGGCGGACTCAAAGTAGGGCGCAGGGCTGCATCTTTAAACAAGAAACTGCTGAACGGCCGTACTTACGAAGATTATAGTTCATGGATTGAGGCCATCCGCGCAGGGGGACAGCATTTCTCCTATACGCTCGACTGGGTGAGCTGCTTTGCACTGGCAGTAAATGAAGAGAACGCCTCTTTCGGACGGGTGGTAACAGCGCCTACCAATGGCGCCGCCGGTGTAATACCCGCTGTACTGCAGTATTACATCACTTTCTGTGATGGTTTCCACGAAGACCGTATCCTCCAGTTTGTACTGTGCGCATCAGAAATCGGCAGCATCTTCAAGAAACGGGCTACTATCTCTGCTGCTATGGGCGGTTGCCAGGCTGAGATCGGAGTTTCCTCCGCTATGGCTGCCGCGGCCCTTACAGAATGCCTGGGTGGATCGCAGCGCCAGGTACTGATGGCCGCTGAAATAGCCATGGAACATCACCTTGGCCTCACCTGCGACCCCATTGGCGGACTCGTACAGATACCCTGTATAGAACGGAACACCATGGGAGCCATTAAAGCCATCACTGCCAGCCAGCTGGCCCTCCAAAGCAATCCTGAACTGGCAAAAGTATCGCTGGACGCGGTTGTGAAAACCATGTGGGACACTGCCCTGGATATGAATTCCAAATACAAGGAAACCTCCGACGGAGGGCTTGCCGTTAATATTCCTATCAGTTTACCGGAATGTTAATAAAAGAATCCCTTATGAATTACAATTTCCTGTTATATTTGTAAATATAAACGTCACACGATTATGCCATCCAGTCAGGAATTGTTATTTATTTTGATCATCGCCGGCGCGGTAGTGCTCGTGATTTGGACTTTGAAAGACACTTTGAAGAAGGGAGAAAAGAAAGAGAAGGAGAAAGAGGAAGAGAGCACGCATCCCAAAGGTGAAAATCCCAATATTGTTCTGCCCTTACAATTGCAGGCATACGAGCGGATCATTCTATTTGTTGAGCGTATAGCTCCTCAGAACCTGATCAGCCGTGTGAACCAGCCGGGCTTTACTGTACTGGACATGCAGATCGGCATGGTATCGAGTATCAAATCAGAATACGACCACAATGTTTCGCAGCAGATATATGTAACGCCTACTGCCTGGGAAGCTGTAAAAACGGTGAAGGAACAAACCATTTCCATCATCAACCAGCTGGCACTCAAACTGCCGCCAGATGCACCTTCCATAGATCTGAACAAGCAAATCCTTGAACTGTTCATGCTGCAACCGGAATCACCTTCCGATATTGCTTCGGAGATCATCAATGCGGAAGCCCGTAAACTGATGAAACGGTAACAGCAACTTAACGATATCAAAAAAGAGGGTCCCGGTTTTACCAGGACCCTCTTTTTTTATTTCAGATGCTTTTTGCGGATCATCTCATTCAGCAGATATCCATGCCCGTTGAAATTAATATACAACGGCTCGGATGCATACCAGGGTTTCCCTTTCTCCTTACGGTGCACCTGGATGTGGAGGTGAGGCTCAGTACTGAAACCGGAATTGCCCACGCAGGCCATTGGCTGCCCAGTCTTCACCTCATCCCCTTCCTTCACTATCACACTCCCTTGTTTGAGGTGCCCCATGAATACATAATATTCCCCGGCATCAATCAATACGGCATTAGTATTCTTCGGCCCGCGCTTCATATTCGGTGGGATATTATCCGGATCATCCCCATGTGCACGGATGATACGGCCCGAACAGGGGCTATACACCGTATCCCCGAAAATGGCATAGTCTTCCAGATTTTTGGAGAAGACGGTATTGGCACGGTTTCCCCAGTCGTTCAGCCTTACAATATCCATTGCATAGATAGCCCCCCGCAGGCTGAAATGGAATACGTTGGACGGAAGGCCTTTCCCGCCCTGCAACACGAAATAACGGCCCTTCTTCATGGGAAAATCCAGCTCTACGGTCCGGGGGGTACCTGTAGTTCCGGTGAAATATAAAACTACGGCTAATGTAAGGAGTACAAAGAAAGTGAGTCTTACAAAAGGTGTGCGCCGGGGCAGATCGGTTTTTCTACGGATCAGGAAATAGCAGAAAAGACAAACGTATAAACCTCCGAAAACATATTTGAGATAAATGCTCCCATACACCCAGGTGCCATACAGGTAAACGAAAGCCGCCAGCGCCAGCGATACCAGCGATGAATAAACGATGTCGGGGAATGGCCGCCGGGCGCCACGCCGCACCATCAGGATGCTCCATAATGCCAGTCCAACCGTGAGTCCAAGCAACAGATAGGTAATCATAAGCCAGTCAACAAAATTTCCCGCAATTTATCGTTTTTACCCTAACATTGTAAATATGGAAAAGCCAATCAAAACAGATTCGGGAATCGAAATCCGGCCCTTATACACCACACCGGTTCCGATGGACGAGCTACCGGGTCGTTTCCCTTTCACCCGGGGCATCCACGCCACCATGTACCGCGATAAACTCTGGACAATGCGTCAGTATGCGGGCTTCAGTACTGCCGAAGAATCCAACAAAAGATATCATTTTCTCCTGAGCCAGGGCGTAATGGGCCTCAGCGTAGCGTTCGACCTCCCTACCCAGATCGGGTATGATTCCGACCACGCCATGGCAGAAGGTGAAGTGGGTAAAGTGGGCGTAGCCATCGATTCGCTGGAAGATATGGAAACGCTCTTTGCCGGCATTGAGCTGGAGAAAGTATCTTCTTCCATGACCATTAACGCCACGGCATTTATCCTGCTTGCATTTTATGTGGCATTAGCTAAAAAACAGGGGGCCGATCTGAAGAAGATTTCCGGCACCATCCAGAACGATATCCTGAAAGAATATGCCGCCCGCGGTACGTTCATATATCCGCCGCAACCATCTATGCGGCTTATCACTGATATTTTCGACTATTGCAGCCATGAAGTACCGAAATGGAATACAATTTCCATCAGCGGTTACCACATCCGTGAAGCGGGCGCCAACGCCGTACAGGAGCTGGCTTTTACGCTCTCCAACGGCAAGGCTTACCTGAAGGCCGCCCTGGAAAAGGGGCTTGATATCAACGTGTTTGCCAAGCGCCTCAGTTTCTTCTTCAATGCACATAACCATTTGTTTGAAGAAGTGGCGAAATTCCGTGCTGCCCGTAACATGTGGGCACATATCACCCAGAACCTCGGCGCCACCGATCCTAAAGCGCAAATGCTCCGTTTCCATACCCAAACCGGTGGCAGCACCCTCACTGCCCAGCAACCACACAACAACATTGTGCGTGTAGCCGTGCAAACCCTGGCTGCTACTCTGGGCGGCACACAGTCACTCCATACGAATGGATTTGACGAAGCCATTTCCCTGCCTACGGAATCAGCCGCCCGCATCGCCCTCCGCACCCAGCAGATTGTAGGGTACGAAAGCGGTATTGCTGACACGGTAGACCCGCTGGCAGGCTCCTACTACGTGGAAGCCCTTACCAAAGAAATGGAAGAACGCGCCTGGGAGCTGGTACATAAGATCGATGCCATGGGCGGATCTGTCAGCGCTATTGAACAGGGCTTCATTCAGGACGAGATTGCCCGCAGCGCCTATCAATACCAGCAGGAAATTGAAAGCGGCGAAAAAATCATTGTCGGCGTTAACAAATTTGTAGTGGAAGAAACCGCGGATACCGAGGTATTCCGGATCGACGACAGCATCCGTAAACATCAATCCGATAAACTGGCTTCTCTACGTGCCCGGCGCGACAACGTAAAAGTGGAAGCCCTGCTGGCCGCCATCGCCGAAAAAGCGCAGACGACAGAGAACCTCATGCCCCTGGTAGTAGAAGCCGTGGAGCATTATTGCACCCTTGGCGAAATCGCTGATACCCTGCGGAACGTATGGGGGGAATACAAGGGGATTTAATTTTGTTATATTGCAGCCAGTTTTTTTCACCACATGAATCGTATCGAATATCAGCAGTGCCCGGTTTGCCAGTCTGACCGCATCAGTCATCAACTGAGCGCCAAAGACTTTACCGTGTCGCTGGAAAAATTTGACATCTGGGAATGTGCCGCATGTACGGCCCGTTTTACCCAGAACATCCCTCCTATCGAAGCAATAGGCGCGTATTACCAATCCGCTGAATATATCTCCCATTCAGACACCCGCGAAGGCCTGATCAACCGCATGTATCACAGCGTGAGGAAGATCACTATGCGCTCCAAGCAAAACTGGGTCAAAACGGCGGCTGGCGTTAAGTCCGGCAACCTGTTAGACATCGGTAGCGGTAGCGGGGCCTTCCTGCATCATATGAAGCTGCTGGGCTGGAATGTAACCGGACTGGAACCTGATGGTGGTGCCCGCGAAAACGCGAAGAAACTCTACAACCTCGACACCCTTCCCATTCATGAGCTTTTCACTCTGGAAGAAGGACAGTACGACTGTATCACGCTATGGCATGTACTCGAACATGTGCACGACCTGCAGGGCTACCTCGAAAAAATACGAAAACTCCTGAAGCCCGGAGGTGCCCTGCTGATTGCAGTACCCAACTATACCAGTACTGACGCACGTATATATGGCGAATACTGGGCAGCCTACGACGTACCGCGCCACCTCTACCACTTCTCCCCTGTTTCCATGGACGTGCTGATGCAGGGCCATGGTTTCCAGATAAGGGCGAAGTACCCCATGGTATTTGATGCATTCTATGTAAGCCTGCTCAGCGAGAAATACAAGTCCGGGAAAGACCGCATGATTGCTGGTGCCTGGAACGGTTTCCGCTCTTACTGGAAAGCATGGCGGCATGTCAACAAATGCAGCTCTATCGTGTATGAGATGAAGGTGTAGCACTTACCGGCAGCTTACCCCTTACCTATGAAAAAAAAGGAATTCAGAACACTGATCCTGGGAATCCGTCAAAATGCGGACAACCTCATCCCGCTGTTTAAGATCCGGAACAGATTAGCCGCAAAAGGTTACTCACCGGACATGATAAAGGAACTCATCAGCTACTGCATCCCTGATCAAAAAGCGTATTCAGGAAAAGTAATAAAGGCATGGCTGGCGATTTCCCTTTCTTTGCTGGCGATAGCTATGATAATTGGATTTTTTCTCTGGTGGAAAATCCTGCAGTTACCGTTCAAAAAGTTCATCGAAGATCCAACTGAGTTCCTCGTATTTTTCACTATCGTTGCATTCACAATAATCGGACTCTACCTTTACTTCACGCTCCGTAGAAAATAATTAAACCCCTCCGGCCAGGCCGGAGGGGTTTAATCTTTATGTGCAATTACTGCTATTAATTCAATACTTCCGCCAGCTTCTTTTCCAGCGCATCACCACGCAGGTTGCGTGCAATGATTTTGCCCTGGGGGTCGATAAGGAAATTCTGCGGGATACCGCGGATGCCATAGAGGCGCGCCACTTCATTGTCCCAGAATTTGAGATCGCTCACCTGCGTCCAGGTCAGTTTATCATCTGCGATAGCTTTCAGCCATTTGTCTTTGGCATTGGGCTGATCGAGCGATACTCCGAGCACGGTGAAGTTTTTGCTTTTATACTTATCGTAAGCTGCTACCACATGCGGGTTTTCTGCACGGCAGGGTCCGCACCACGAAGCCCAGAAATCGATCAGGGTGTATTTACCGCGGAAGTCCGCCAGTTTAACCGGCTTGCCTTCTGTATCGTTCTGTGTGAATTCGGGAGCCTGTGCACCAATCGCTGTGGCCTTCCAACCCGTCAGGGTTTTAGCGAAAGCTTCACCGCTGGCGCCTTTCTGCACAGCAGGAGCGAAGGATTTGTAAAGTGTTTCCAGTTCATCGATATTATCGGGGAGGGAACCGGCGTATGCCTGCAATGCGTCCAGTGCAATGGGGGATTTGGTATTTGCTTTAATGAATGCCAGCTGCGCAGCTTTCTCTTCTTTCCGGATGGCTTCGTATTTCGCGTTCAGTCCTTTCTGGAACTCTTCCGATTTACGAACATCGGGTGCCGCATCCGCATATTCCTTATTTACAGCCTCATACTGGGGCTTTGTGAACTTAAGGGCATGCTGATACCGGGTGAAGTCTTCATTGAGTTTACCGCCCTTTACGGAGGCGTCGCTGAGGCCTTTATCGCCCTTCACAACGATATCGCCTTTCTCCAGGTACAGGCTCAGCATATCCTGGCGCATGGCCATGGCTTTACCGGGAACGGGAATGGCGCGTACTACCAGCGTACCGCGTACTGCGGAGGGGATGGTGCCTTTGAACTGGAAAGCGCCGCCTGTCAGTTCCGAAGAGTCAGTAATGTTCTCTGCACCTTTACGGTAGTACAGGTAAGCTTTGGAGGGTTCTTCCGGGCTGGCTATCTGCCCTTTGATCTGGAAGGGAATGTCCTGCGCCAGGAGCGATATTGGCAGCAGCATCCCCGCAATGAGGAGGGTTTGTTTCATGATGAATGTGCGGTTTTGTTGTTAAAACGGTCGGTAATCGAGCGGTACATTCCAATGAGGATTATACTGCAGGATGGTATTGGCTATATTGAAAATGAATAAATCAGAATCCACCGCGGCTTCAAACGTTTCTGTGCCCAGTTTGTGAACGATTTTCGCTTTATGCCAGGGCTTACCGGCATCAGGTACAAAGCGTTTAAGATCCAGTAACCGTTTGATACCGCTGGCAGGCAGCTCTCTCCTTCTTTCTTTGAGCACTTCTGCGATCACTTCATCCTGCGTGCCCATGGCTATTGCCGGGGTACCCGTTTTGTAACGGTAGCGGCGCAGGAGGTTCAGGTCGGTGATGGCCTCAGCCAGTTTACCGGTCCGCGCATAAGCTTCCGCACGCATCAAAAGTACTTCCGGATAAGTGAAGCCCGATGTCAGCTGGGTTTTGGATCCACGATAATACTGAATCCGCTGGCCGTCATTGTAATCTACGCCATTATACGATGTTTTGTACCCCGGGGCTGTCAGAAAAAAGTAATTATACCGTAAATCATTAGCCGCATCGAAGAGAGCAATGTATTCTTCCGAAGGGTAACTGCTGGACGAGCGCCCCGCACCACGGTCTTCCGACCTGTACAGTAATATCTCACGGCTGTTAACGGCTTCAAGGAAGTTATCAGGTGCCTTGATGGTACTGCTGATGGTGTTGGCCGGGTTAGTCCAGCTGAAATCATTGAAATTGTAGATTACCTTATCCGGCCCCCCGCTTGCCGTGGCTCCCGTCCAGGCGAGGTTGGCATAATGAGCTGCACTGTCGTACTTACGGGTCCAGAGGTGATAGTAGGCCAGCATGGCCTGTACTGCGGTCTTATTCGCACGCGAAGGCCAGTTTGTAGCCACCGGAGCATCCGCGAGGGCAGCGTGGAGGTCTTTCCCGGCAAGCCGGAATACTTCTTCCTGCGTGGAGAGGTCTACCATCGGCGCATTGATGTCCGAATTGGTGACATACGGAATGGTACGGGCGTTGTTGGCTGCTCCGGGTTTGTAAACCGGGCCATACAGGAGGTTGTGCAGGAAATACTGGAAGCCTCTGCCTGCGAGGGCCTGCGCCAGTACGGTGCGGGCATACTGCCCGTCTTCCGCCCCAATAGATTTCAGGCTCCCGATACCATCGATCACATTGTTATAATAGGAAGCCGCGCGGTAGGTGCCCCAATCCCAGAAGTAATCCGAAGTGTTGGGGTTGCGGTAAGGCTTGCGGAAGGTATAAGCATAAAACCGGTCGATGTTGGGATGGTTATTGGCTTTATAGGCTACTTTCCCCATTCCTTCAGACAACTCGAGGTTATCGTTCAGATAACCGGCCATGCTGCCGCCGTTATTATCCAGGAAGATGTATTGCACCGTCCAGGTATGGTCGAGCAGATGATCGAAATCCGCTACTTCGGAAGGGATCAGTTTCCCTTTGGGCTTTACGTCGAGATATTTGTTGCAGGCGGTTGTTGCCAGGCCTGCGAATATGATAATGATATAGAATCGAATCTTTGTCATGCTGCCGGTTTTAAAGTGTGAACATGATGCCTACATACAATTCAGGACGCAGCGGCAGCGAGGTGAAGCCCTGCTCCGTAAAGGCGCCTGTTCCGCCGGAAGTATTGATCTCCGAAATCTCAGGATCGCGGCGGTCGCTGTTGGCAGTGATCATCACCAGGTTGCGCGACTGGAAATACACCTTGCTGTCTTTGATACCTGCGCGCTTCAGGATAGACTGTGGTAATGTATACGCGAAAGTAACATCGCGGAGCTTGGCGAAATTGGCGCTTTCCACCAGCACATCGCTGTAGGGGAAGTAGAACATATCCATATTCCAGGCAGTGAGCTTAGGATAGATGGTATGTGCTTCGTCGCCGGGTTTGCGCCAGCGTTCTGCCACATGCTTGTTGATGTAGTTGGAACCTGTAAAGGCATCTCTCCGCAATACGTTACCCGTGCGGGCAATAATCATGAATGAGAAGTCGAAGTTTTTGTAGGAGAAGGTATTCGTCATACTCATCACATACGGTGGCCGCAGGGTACCTGCGTATACGAGATCGCCTACTTTGGCATTTCCTCCCCCTGTTTTCTTCCCTTCACTGTCGTAGAACTGTGCCACACCGTTATTATCGAGCCCTGCATATCGGTACGCATACAGTGCATCCAGCGGGTCGCCTTCTTTACGGATAGCTGCGTTGGTAAGACTGGAAGGATATATGTATGCCACATTATATTCCTTCACGGTATTCTTGTTATACGCGAAAATAAACTGACTGTTCCAGATGAAATCCTTCTTCTTCACCACATCTCCTTCCAGTGAAATCTCAAATCCCTGGTTGAGGATCTTACCGGCATTCTTCACCTGGCTGGTGAAGCCTTTTGTGGGGTCCATGGCGTCGGAAGCAAGTACATCGGTACTCAACTTACGATAGTAGTCCAACGTGAGGCGCAGGCGGTTATTGAAAGCGCCAATATCAGTACCGGCATTGAACACATTCGTTTTTTCCCAGCGCAAACTGTTGTTGGGCGGAGAAGAAATGTTGTAGTTCACATCACCGGTAAGGATAGAAAATGAGGTGGGCGCGATGATGAGGAAGGGCCCACTGGTGAGGGAGATGTTCCCGTTTACACCATATGAACCACGGATATTGAGTTTATTGATCCAGGCTACGTCGAAGAATTTCTCTTTGCCGAGCTTGTAAGTACCGCCCGCGCTCCATAAGGGTTTGTAACGGAATTTGGGATCGGTGCCGAAGAAGTTGGTCTGGTCCAGCCTGATAGAACCACTCAGGATAAAACGCCCGTCGTATTCATACGATCCGTTGGCATACCAGCTTACGAAGCGGTTATCACCGAAGCTGATGGAACCGATGGAAGCAGAGGGCCTGTTGCCACCCAGCATATCACTGTTATACAACCCGGCATTGTAATCCGCATGGTTGAATGTGGCGAAAGTACCTGCCTGATCATTGTATCCGAAGCGGGTGGGATAAGTATTGTTATCGGTTTTAGCCTGACTGATCTCCATACCTGCAATGGCCGCCACATAGTGCTTCAGGCCAATGTTGCGGTTGTAGCCCAGCTGACCGCGCAACATGTAGTACTGCGTAGCACCACGGCTTTCATTCACCATGGCGCCATCCGGAATATAATGTTTGGCAGGATTGGCGATGGAAGTGGCATCGCTGAAGCCGAGGCGCATGCGGTAAGAATTCTTGTCGTAAACCGAGCGGGAATTGGTATACCCTCTGGACCAGTTACCACCCAGCTCAGCGGTAAGGCCATTTATAATCGTGGCCTGCACATTACCGCCGAAGCGTACAAGGAGGTTCTGCGTATTGGTGGTCTCCAGCATGAGATCCTCGAGGGGATTATAATACAATGGCTTAAGGCCGGGGATCAATGCATAACGCTCATCACGCTTCACGTTGCGGGTGAAGAGCTGTGAGGGATTACCATCTGCATCCACTACCGGACTGTAAGGCTGTACCAGCGATGTGGAAGTAAAGGCGAACAGATCGCTCCACTGCCGCACGGGCGCTTTGGTAGTAGCATAGTTCACGTTTGTGAAGAGGCTCACACCGAGGTTCTTCACCGGCCGCCAGTCGTTCTTGAAATCAAGGATCAGGCGGTTATCGCTGTTGCCGATGGTATTGTTATCGTTGGTAATGTAACGCAGGGCTGCATTGAGTGAATTCTTTTCATTACCGCCGGAAAGCGAAATATTATGCTGCTGGTTGAACTGATGGCGGAAGTAATTTTCTTCCAGCAGTTTGCCGGCATCGGTATTCTTCAGCTGGTTAATGCGGTCATCCACTTCTTTCTCCGTTTTCCAGCCCTGGTTCTTCGCCAGCAGGAGGTAATTCACTTCGCTGAGCGACCCGTAGGTATTGTAGGTATTGAGGTACGAGGAGGGATCCTGGTTAAAGAGGTCGGTTTCTGCATCGATGTAATCTGCAGGCGTAGCGCGGTTCAGGTAGCTTACCTGTGGTTTCAGGGTGATGCCGGTAGAACCCCTGTATTGTACGCGCATCGAACCAGGACGGCCCTTGCGGGTGGTGATCACGATCACCCCGTTGCTGGAACGCGCACCATAGATAGAAGCTGCCACTGCATCTTTCAATACGGTGATGCTCTCGATATTGTCGATGTTGATACTTTCGAGATCGCCCTGTGTGGGATACCCGTCTACTACCAGCAGGGGTTTCCTTTCGGCGGTGATGGTGGATACGCCGCGGATCTCCACATTCCCTTCCTTCGAAATTACCACACCGGCAGCCTGGCCTTCGAGGGCAGCCCTGAGATCAGGCCGCAGTTTGGCTTCGAGGCGGGCGGGGGAAATGAAGGAGAAGGAGCCGGTGGCTCTTTCAGCAGAAATAGTCTGATAGCCGGTGTTCACCACCTGTACGGCCTCCAGCTTACTGGATTCCGGCTGCAGGCGTATGTTCACAGCTGTACGGCCGCCCAATGCTACTTCCTGCCGGGTAAACCCTATGAAGGTGAATTCCAGCACGGCACCGGGGGCTACGCCTGTCAGCTGAAACTCCCCGTTCTCATTGGTGAGCGCACCACGTACGGAGCCTTTCACTTTTACAGATACCCCGGCCAGCGGTGCCCCACCGGCATCGGTAACCCGGCCGGTAATGGTAACGGCTATTTCTACCGGTGCTACTGCCCTTATCCTCGGCATAGCGAGGAGGATAACTGTCTTGTCTTCAATGGTAAAGTTGAGTCCCTGAGGTTCCAGTACCTGTTCAAGAACATCTCTTACAGGAAGGTCATTTACATTAACGGTAACGGGTACCGTGCGCGACATCAGATCGTTGTTGTAGAAAACTATATACCCCGACTGCCGCTGGATGGCTTTAAAAACATCCGTCAGTGGCGCATTGCGGACTGCCAGCGTTACTCTTTGAGAGCTCGCCGTAGCGCTTACATGCAGGAAGCCGGTCAGTAAGAAAATGGTTGATAATTTCATAGCTCTCCACAAAACTTTGTGTTGGTACAAAGCATCAAAAAAAAGCATAGATTTGACTTTGGTGATAAAAATTGGTTAAGCGTCAATTGTATCGCCCCCAGGCCGGTGATGTTAGCGCATCTCCGGTCTTTTTTATTTCGGGCAAATGGTTGGTGTCTGTAATTACTCTGTCAATAAGCAAATCAATTTTAAAGTGTGATATAATTATTTACTGAATGACGGTTATTACCCGCCCTTCTACCCTGAATTTTACCTGGTAATTCTCCAGTATACGGAGTACGCTGGTGAGTGGCAGGCTCCGCTGCATTCCGCCTCCGAAGCGGAGTTTCGATACATCCGTTTCATAGCGCACTTTCACATCATACCAGCGTTCCAGTTCTTTCATCACCGTTTCAATATCCGCATCGCTGAAGTTGAAGAATCCGTTCTTCCATGCTACTGCCTGATCGGTATCACAGGGCCGTATGCGTATCTGTCCGTTCAGTTGCACTGCCTGCTGCCCGGGTGCCAGCTTCTTCATATTTACAGCCACAGCGCCTTCCAGCAGCGTTACCGCAGAGGCTGCTCCGTCATAGGCGGAGATGTTGAAGTGCGTGCCCAGTACCTGTACGTCTATCCCGCTTGCCGTTTTCACCATAAAGGGTTTCGATGCATCTTTCGCTACTTCGAAATAAGCTTCCCCGGTCAGTTCCACCTTACGTTCCTTTCCGATGAATGCGGTAGGGAAACGTAATTCGGATGCGGCATTGAGCCAAACGTTGGTACCGTCGGGCAGAGTAAGCCGGAACTGTCCTCCCCTTGGTGTTACAAGGGTGTTCCAGGCAGCCACGGTGGATGGTTCATCT
This sequence comes from Chitinophaga deserti, assembly GCF_003149455.1. GTDB lineage: Bacteria > Bacteroidota > Bacteroidia > Chitinophagales > Chitinophagaceae > Chitinophaga > Chitinophaga deserti. The sequence goes on along the minus strand of NZ_QFFK01000006.1, from coordinate 167,786 downwards.
CCCGTATAGGCTACCTGCCCGTTCTGCAGTTTACGTATCTGGGTACCGCCCTGTTGTGCCAGCTTACCATCGGCTGCAGCGTCGAGGTCTATAACCTGTCCGCTTGCGAGGGTCAGTGAAGCCCGGTTGCCACCGGGAAGTACATCATTCTTATACCGCCCTTCCATGGATACGGTTGCTGCGGGCATGTGCTCCTTATGCAGGTACATCCAGACCCCTGCTGCAACTATCCCTGCTACTGCTGCGGCGGCGGCCCATTTCCACCAGTAGCGCCTCACGGGTACTACCGGTGTTCCGGTATCTGCTTCAAGGATACGCTGCCGCACCGTTTCCCAACGTGCAGGATCGTATTCCCCGCTGCCACCGGCCGATGCTTCCATCATATCCGATAGCAGGCTTATGAAAAGAGCTTCATTACTTTCATCCTGCAACAATTTGCTGAGTTCCTCCGTTTCCGCCGTTGACATACGGCCATGGAGATGCAGACCAAGTAAATGCCTTAGTTTATCTTCCTGCATAAAATCGTAAGTTCATTTGTGGAATAGTGCCAGTCGCTCAGGGGCTAACAGCCCCGCTACTATATAAGAATCCGCCGGAAAGAGAAAGGACCTATCGGCCCGAAAAAATATTTTATTGCCAGATCAGCAGCAACAGGGTAATCAGCTGACCATGGCGCCCCAGGTAACTGCGGATATCTTTCAAAGCCAATACCAGCGTGTTCTTTACCGAATTAGGAGAAAGCCCCAATTCTTCCGCTATCTCCGGGATCGTCATCCCCTCCTGGCGGCTCATGGTAAAGATGCGCCTGCGTTGCGGTGGCAACTTCGATACTGCTTCCGTGATGAGGCGCCGCGTATCCCGCATAGAAATCTCGGCGGTCAGATTATCGTCTCCCTCCTCTCCCGATCCTGTATCTGCGCGCAAACGCATCTCCCGCGCTTCCTTCTTAAGCCAGGTATAACACTCGTTGGCCACCACTTTATACAGCCATGCCTTCGGGTGCTCTACGTCAGGCAGTTTATCGCGGCTGAGCCAGAGGCGAAGGAAAGAGGCCTGTACCACTTCTTCTGCGGCAGCCTGTTGCTTTACCATGCGGAGTATGAAAGGATAGAGTGCCGGAACGGAATGCCGGAAAAGTATGCCGAACGCTTCTTCGTCTCCATCACTGATCCGGTTAAACAGTTGGTTGATGTTAATAGGCAATAGTTCGTCCATGTATGCGCTGTGTCATCCGGTTTTGTGCTGTCAGATAAAAGTACAGAAAATGAAGTATTGTTTTCCGCAGGTACAAAAAAAAGCCGGTCAGCTATTGACCGGCTTTCCTTTTTAATATTATGCGTTACGCCGCCTTCTTGCGGACTGGCGCTACTTTCGCTTTCTTTGGATGCACCAGCTTCATCTCTTCGATGAGGTGTTTTGCACCTGCAAATTTATCAACTACGAATAATACGTAGCGGATATCCACCATGATATTACGACAGATGGATGCGTCGTAATTAATATCACTCATAGTGCCTTCCCAGGTACGGTCGAAGTTCAGGCCGATGAGGTTGCCATAAGCATCCAGGGCCGGACTGCCGGAATTGCCGCCGGTAGTATGGTTGGAGGCGATGAAGCATACCGGCATTTTCCCATTTTGTCCGTACTGACCGTAATCCTTGCTGGCATACAGTTCACGGAGCTTTTCGGGTACGTCGAATTCATAATCGCCCGGTTTGTATTTCTCCATCACACCGTCCAGCGTGGTCATGAAATCGTATTCCACGGCATCGCGGGGCGCATAGCCGCCTACTTTACCGTAGGTGAGGCGCAGCGTGCTGTTAGCATCGGGGTAAAAGCGGCGGTCTTTCAGCACATCCATCTGCGCCTGCATATAACGGCGCTGGAGGCGGTTAATATCCGGCACTATCGCATCGTATGGCTTGCTCACCAGTTCGGAATAGCCATTGCGCAGGGCAATGAGGAAGCGTGTGGCGGGGTCTTTCCAGAGATCCGCTTCCACTGTGGCATACGGCCTGTCTAAGAACGCCTTTAGCGCCGCGTAGCTGGTAAGGGCCGATTTGCTGTAGAGGTGATTAGCGGTGGTACGCCCGTCTTTATTCGTTTCCATCCATATCTGGTAACCTTCGCCACCGATCTTGTTGGAGGGCACTTCCTTAAAATAAAGATCAAACAGCGCAGCGGCCACATCCCGGTCTACGTCGTTATTATAATTCTTAAAACCGGATGCTGCCGTGGCAAGGAACCTGTCGCGCAGGGCGGGATACTTATCCTCGCCTTTGTTACGCGTATCCTGTATCATATTCACGAGGCTATTGGCCAGGGTGAGCATTTCCACATTGCGGACCAGTTCCGTGTAATAATCGCGGGCTACGGCGTAAGGCGCCAGGTCTGTATATAACTGGTTGAGCGAATCCAGCAGGGTACCATATTCGGAATTTGCACCTGCCAGCTGCCGGAAGCGGGCTTCGTATGCCAGTTTACGCTCAACACCTTTCGTTTGGCGTACTCCCTGCATCTCCCCGATCCATTTCTTCCATGCGTTGGCTGTAGATGCCTGTTTGGCGGCGTACTGGATCTTTATCTGTTCGTCTTTACGCATGTACCCGTCGATCACTTTGAGGGCCGCATCCCGTATGCCTACGCGGGCAGGATCCTGTCCTTCCACGAGAAGTTTCATGGCATTGGAGGGCAGGTACTCGCTGGTGCGGCCGGGGAAACCGAATACCATGGTAAAATCGTTTTCCGCCACACCGTCGAGCGATATGGGCAGGAAGTGTTTCGGGCTCAGGGGCACGTTTTCAGTGCTGTAATCGGCCGGTTTATTGTCTTTACCTGCATATACGCGGAAGATGGAGAAGTCGCCCGTATGACGGGGCCACATCCAGTTATCGGTATCTGCACCGAACTTACCGATGGAAGAAGGCGGGGCTCCTACGAGGCGGACGTCTTTATAAGTCTCGGTTACGAACAGGAAATACTGGTTGGCTTCGAAGAAGGGCTTGATGAGCACTTCCTGCCAGGATTCCTTTACCGCGCCGGATTTAATACCGTTAAGGTTTTTATCGATGGCCGACTGGCGCTCTTTTTCACTAAGTGAAGCGCTTACGCCTGCCAGGGCCTGTTTGGTCACATCTTCGATGCGGACGATAAATGTAGCTGTAAGGCCCGGGTTGGGCAGTTCTTCGCGGAGGTTACGCGCCCAGAATCCCCTGTCGAGGTAATTATTCTGGAGGGTGGTATGCTTCTGAATTGCGTCGAAACCGCAGTGGTGGTTAGTGAGCAGCAGCCCTTTGGAGGAAATGATCTCTCCGGTGCAAAATCCGCCAAAGCTTACGATGGCATCTTTCAGGCTGCCTTTGTTTACATTATAAATGTCGGAAGCGCTGATTTTCAATCCCATTCCTTTCATCTCCTTTTCATTCAGCGAGCCCAGCAGATGGGGGAGCCACATCCCTTCCGTGGCGGAAGCAGTGAAGTTGGCGGCGAGTAAGGCCCCCAGCATTAGGTATAGCCTGATAGTTTGACGCATAAGTTTGATTTGGTGAAACAAAGCGGCAATTTAAGGAAAGCGCGGAACATGAAAAAGGCCGTCCTGTTAAGGGACGGCCTTTATGATATGCGGGAAATGTGCATTAAAGGTGGATCGCCTCGCCGTAAGCCGCTTCAATGGCATCTTTCACCGCTTCAGCCATGGTTGGGTGCGGGTGGATGCTGTTCAGCACTTCCTGATAAGTAGTTTCCAGGGTGCGTGCGGTAACGGTTTGAACGATGGCTTCAGTTACGTTGGCACCAATCATATGGGTACCCAGCCATTCGCCGTATTTAGCGTCGAAGATCACTTTTACGAAACCTTCGGTAGCGCCTGCGCCTACTGCCTTGCCGGAAGCGGAATAAGGGAATTTACCCACTTTCACTTCGTAGCCTGCTTCTTTTGCCTGCTTTTCGGTATAACCTACTGAAGCGATCTCAGGTGCGCAATAAGTACAGCCCGGTACGTTGTTGTAATCAACAGGCGTAGGCTTATGATGGAATTTCTTCTCGTTGTAAGCAATGGCTTCCACAGCAATGATGGCTTCGCGGGAAGCAACGTGTGCCAGGGCCTGACCGGGAACGATGTCTCCGATAGCGTATACACCGGCTACGTTGGTAGCGTAGTATTTGTCTACCAGCACTTTACCCTTGTCGGTTTTAACACCGAGGGTTTCCAGTCCGATGTTTTCGATGTTGGCGGAGATACCTACAGCGCTCAATACCACGTCTGCTTCCAGTGAAATTTCGCCGGTGGCGGTTTTCACCTTGGCTTTAACGCCGGTTTTGGTAGCTTCCACTGCCTCTACGGAAGAATTGGTCATAACTTCAATGCCTTTCTTCTTGTAGATTTTCTCCAGTTCTTTGGAAATATCTTCGTCTTCTACCGGAACGATGCGCGGCATGAATTCAACGATAGTCACTTTTGTGCCCATGGTAGCATAGAAGTAGGCAAATTCAACGCCGATGGCGCCGGAACCTACCACGATCATGCTTTTAGGCTGGGTGGGGAGGTTCATGGCCTCGCGGTAACCGATGATGGTTTTACCGTCGATCTTCAGGTTGGGGAGCTCGCGGGAGCGGGCACCGGTAGCCAGAATAATATGTTTTGCTTCGTGCACAGTAGCTTTACCGTCTTTATCGGTTACTTCCACCTGGCCTTTTGCTTTCAGTTTGCCATTGCCGAGGAGCACGTCGATTTTGTTCTTCTTCATGAGGAACTGAACGCCCTTGCTCATTTTGTCAGCCGCTCCACGGGAGCGTTTAATCACCGCGGGAAAATCAGCCTTCGCTTCGCCTACGGTCACGCCGTAATCTTTGGAATGCTGGATATATTCCATTACCTGCGCAGATTTCAACAATGCCTTGGTTGGGATACATCCCCAGTTCAAACAGATACCGCCTAAATTCTCACGTTCTACTACCGCTGTTTTGAAACCCAGTTGTGAAGCCCGGATAGCCGCCACGTATCCACCGGGACCACTACCAATTACGATTACGTCGTATGCCATATTGCTTGATTTTTAAAATAAACGTGGCAAATGTAGTAAAAAAAAGGAAAGGTAGCTATGATTCCACGGCAGACATGACAATGCCGGGATACATCATTTGCCCGGGCATAAAAAAGGCCCCCCTTCCGGAGAGCCTTCCAAATATCTGTAAGCCGCTGTTAGCGAAGATCTACCACTTCCACACCGGGGTGTTTCTTTGCGTCGAAAGTGAACATATCATCGGTTACCGTACCATTGGGCTGGAAACTGCTGATTTCGTATGTATAGCGGTTGCCGTTTTTCTCAAAAACCTTCATACGTGCCAGCGTCTGGGTTTTCTTGTCCACATCCAGCAGTACTTTAAAGAAGGTTTTGGATTTATCGGTCGGCGTCAGCTCAATATTCTGCAATACTTTACCTTTTTCGCTGGTTTCCCCGTTCAGTTTGTACAGGAAATCCTTGTCGTAGAAGTTCGTGAAGATCTTCGCGGGGGTCATGCCCTGGCTGCTCTGGTCCACATTGTTAATGGTAACCTCATTCACGTCTTTAGCGTAGGTCCAGGAAGTTTTATTATCGCTGATAATTTCCTGGTCGCCCATCACCACCTTATATTTCGCTCCTTTCAGGTAAACTGCTCCTTTCTTGGAATCGGTCACACTGTTGTTGGCGCCTTCCACCTTCAATACAAAATTGGCGATAACAGATTTCAGGGACTTGAATTTTTTGCTCACATTGTCCAGCACCACCTTGGCTTTGGGGTCGCTTTTCCCCTGTTGTGCCATGGCGCCGCTCATCAATCCGCAAAGAATCAGGCCCGTAAATACCGTTTTCTTGATCATTCTGTTCATTTTAAGTTAGTTCTCAGGTAAGATAGACAAATGCTGTGCCGATCCGTTTAATTAGCCCTGTTAAAGAATTGCAAAATTATTACAAATTATGTTTATAACATACTGTTAAGGATCTCTTCGAGGTCTGCTTCTGTTTTCACATTCACTTCCCGGGCCTTGCTTCCCATATTGGGGCCTACGATACCGGCAGCCTCCAGCTGATCCATCAGTCTGCCCGCACGGTTGTACCCCAGCTTCATCCTGCGCTGCAGTAATGAAGTGGAACCCTGCTGGTTCTGCACAATTACACGGGCTGCTTCTTCAAACAGGGGATCGCGGTCGGCAAGACTGAAATCTTTCCCTTCCATGTCTTTCTCATCAATGTATTCCGGCAGCAGGAAGGCATCCGGGTAGCCGCGCTGGCCACCAATGAACTCTGCCACGCTCTCCACTTCAGGTGTATCCACGAAGGCACACTGGAGGCGCACTACTTCCCCGTTAAAGGAAATAAGCATGTCGCCCTGCCCGATGAGCTGCTCGGCACCGCCGGTATCCAGGATGGTCCGGGAGTCGATCTTGGAAGACACCTTGAATGCGATACGCGCCGGGAAGTTGGCTTTAATGGTACCGGTAATGATATTTACAGAGGGGCGCTGTGTGGCAATGATGAGGTGGATACCTACGGCACGGGCCAGCTGTGCCAGTCGTGCGATGGGCATCTCCACTTCTTTACCCGCCGTCATGATCAGATCCGCGAACTCGTCTATCACCAGCACGATGAATGGCAGGTAACGGTGTCCTTTCAGGGGGTTGAGGCGGCGCTGTGTGAACTTGGCATTGTATTCACGTATGTTACGGGTACCGGCTTCCTTCAGCAGGTCGTACCGAACATCCATTTCAATACAAAGCGCGTTCAGTGTATGCACCACTTTTTTGGTATCGGTAATGATCGCGTCTTCCTCTCCCGGCAGTTTGGCCAGGAAGTGCTTCTCGATGAGCTTGTACAGGCTAAGCTCCACCTTCTTGGGATCTACCAGCACAAACTTCAGTTGCGAAGGATGCTTTTTGTACAGGAGGGAAACGAGGAGTGTATTGATACCTACGGACTTACCCTGCCCCGTAGCACCGGCCATCAGCAGGTGAGGCATTTTGGCAAGGTCGGCGATGAAGTTTTCGTTATCGATCTTTTTACCGATCGCGATGGGCAGATCCATCTGGCTGTGCTGGAATTTATCCGATGCCAGCATGTTCCGGAGCGATACGATGGTTTTCTTCACATTAGGCACCTCAATACCGATGGTACCACGCCCCGGAATGGGAGCGATGATACGGATACCCAGTGCAGAAAGGCTCAGGGCAATGTCATCTTCCAGGTTCTTGATCCGGGAGATGCGCACGCCTGCAGCTGGTACAATCTCGTACAGGGTAACGGTAGGCCCTACGGTAGCACTGATCTTCTGGATAGAAATATCGTAGTTCTTGAGAGTGTCGATGATCTGGTTCTTGTTCTTCTCCAGTTCTGATGCGTCCTGCACGATTTTATCCGACCCGTGGTTCTCCAGCATTTCGAGAGAAGGGTATTGATAATCGCGGAGGTCGAGGGTAGGCTCGTAAGGATCTGCCGTTACCGCTTCGCGGACAGGCACCAGCTCTTCCACTTGTTCGTCCGTAGGATCTTCATACACCGGTTTGATCTCGAAAGCTACATCATCCGTTCGCGGCTTTTTAGGCGCGGGTGGCGGTATATCGAGCTGGATGGGTGCCGGCGGTGCTTCAACAACCGGTTCCGGCTCAGGATCAGGTTCGTGAATTGTAAGTTTCAGCTCTTCCAGCGCCAGATCTTCCGGCTCTGGTTCGGGTAGGGGAACTGCCGGAGGAGTGTAGGTTGCAAAGGGCGCAGGTTCTTCTTTCTCGATCAGCTGCAGCTCACCGTCAAACTCCTCTTCTTCTTCCCGGAACACGGGTGCGCCATCACCTTTCAGCCCGTTGTTACGGGTGCTGGCGGCGGGTGCAAACCGGCTGTTATCTTCCTCCCCTTCATCTTCCGCTTCTTCTTCCGGATATGCAGGCACAACGGCTTTGGCAGGTTTGGCCTGCTTTTCGGGCCATTTAAAGTCGAGGTTGAATTTCCAGATGAGCCAGCAAATGCCGGATGTTATGAGCAGCAGGCCTGTACCGGTTTTACCGAGGAAGCCGCTTACCCATTTATTCAGCGCATCGCCCATGGCGCCTCCCCATGGGAAAGCAGATTTACCGGTGAGGAACGCGAAGGTCATGCTGAGAAACAGCAGGCCAAAAAGGATATATTTCACATTGCGCCAGAAACGGAAAACCCGCCGGCCAACAATGAAATTGATGCCTATGATAAAGAAGAAATAAGTAAAGAGGTACGAGGCTATACCAAAGCCTTTAAAGAAAAACCAGTGCGAGGTAAACGCACCCAGTCTTCCCAGCAGGTTGCCCACTTCCACATCGTCGCGGAAGAGTACGGAGGAAGAATAACGGAATACTTTATCCTGATCTTCTTCCCAGGTAAAGAGGTATGATGTGAACGCGATGAAGCAATACAATGCCAGCAGCAGGAAAACCGCGCCCAGCACTTTATGGGTGCGCTCATCCTTCACCAGCTCCCGCACTTTCACCTCCGGTTCCTTGTCCGGCTTAAGGACATCTGGACTGGGTGGTTGCTCTTTCTTCTTTTTTGGTTCTTTCTTCTCTGATTTCAGTTTGTTTCCTGCCATAATCGGAATCAAAATTAACTATTGCGGTGCCAATCGCGGAAATTATTTCCGGAGACCGGTTGTTTGCCGGATCCATTCGGTCATTTCGCCAAGGGCAGCCGGAGATATGGTTTCCGTCAGCGTCCGGTATTCCGTGAGCTGACAGGTTTTACATTGCTGAAAAAGATGATTGAGGCCCGGCAGCTCTTTAACAGTAGCTTTCGGAAGCCCTTCCCTCCATCCTGCAAGATGTACTTTGCTGATTACCTGGATGTCTTTATCGCCATTCAGTACCAGCACCGGACATTTCACTTTGGCAAAATAGGGTTTTGGATCGAAACGGACGATGGAAAGGTATTCATGTGTCAGATATTGTGACGAAACGGTTTGTACGAACCGGTCTTCATCCATCGCCTTTTGCGCCCCGGTGTTCTCCGCATACTGTTTTTTAGCGTTGCTGATGATGCGTGCTTTCAATGCCACGGTATCTTTTTCCTGCACAATTGCATCCATCATGGCACGCTGGTAGCCCAGCTGGGATTGGATAAGACTGTCGCCCGCATTATACTGGCGCAGAATGGCTTCCGTCTGGCTCATGATAAGCTCAGTGCCATCCACACCCGGGCCTGCCATGGATACGAGGAAGGAAACTGCAGGATTTTCTGCCGCCAGGATCAGTCCGATAGCACCGCCCTCGCTATGCCCTACCACTCCTATTTTCCGGGTATCCACATCCGCACGCCCCTTCAGGTATGTGAGAGCAGCTGCTGCATCGCGTGTAAAATCCGAGATATCGCTTCCCTTCATTTGTCCGCGGCTCTCCCCCACCCCACGGTCGTCGTACCGCAGCACGGCAATTCCATGCTTCGCAAAATGGTCTGCAATAACAAGGAAAGGTTTATGCCCCAGCAACTGGCTGTTCCTGTCCTGCGGGCCGCTGCCGGAGATGAGAATTACTGCAGGATACATACCGGGTGCATCCGGCCGGGTAAAGGTGCCTGCCAGCGAGATACTGTCTTTCGTATTGGGGAAATACACATGCTCCACATGATAGGCGTACTTGGGCATTGGTTCCTGCGGGCGCTGCTGGCCCCGGGCGGTAAGCCCTGCAACCATTACGACCCATAGCAGATAGCTGCGCATAATGCTGATTTTAATATTGTAAGCCGGGAATACTTCCCATAGCCGGGGTAAATTAACTTTTTTTCTGACTGTAAACAGAAAACCGAAACCGCTATAATATACAAACAGGGCGCAGCATTGTAATTGCTGCAGCCCTGCCGGTAAGTATTATTATTGTTCAGGTAAACTGTGATTATTTCTTCAGTACGCCAACGAGCAGGCATATCCATCCTGCGATAAACAGGAGGCCGCCGATGGGTGTAATAGCACCAATTCCCCGCAGGCCAACGGTTTCCGTGGCTTTAAGGAATGTGAGCACATACAGGGAACCGGAGAACAGGAGGATGCCGAGAAGGAACAAACGGCCGGCCCATATAAGGGATGGAGATGGCAGATGCGCATACAGAATACCCACGGCCAGCAGTGCGAATACGTGATAGAACTGGTAAGTAACACCGGTCTGGAAGGTGCTTACGGTTTCCGGCGGCACCAGTTCTTTCAGTTTATGAGCGCCGAAAGCGCCGAGTATTACGGAAAGGGCGCCAAGGGCGGCGGCCCATACTAAAAACGATTTATGCATGGTGGATCAGTTTGTCAAAAGTCTCCAAAGATATCTCATCGTCACTGATGATCACCTGACTTTGCTCATAATACGGCTGGCGCTCCAGCAATTTCTTTTCGGTAAAGGCAGCCAGATCTTCCGGTGTAAGGTCCTGGATCAGAGGGCGTTTATGCTGCTTGCGCTGCAGGCGTTCCACCATCAGTCCTACCGATGGGTTCAGCCAGATGGTTTTACCGGATTCGTTCATGAAATCCATGGTATCGGAAAAGCAGGGGGTGCCTCCGCCGCAGGAAATAATAAACCGGTCGTTATCCAGCACCAGCTCCCGCAGCAGTTTGCTTTCCAGCTCACGGAAGTAGGTTTCGCCTTTGGTATTGAAAATATCGGCTACAGGCATGCCTTCCGCTTCCACGATCACATCATCCAGGTCATAAAAAGGCAAGTCCCAATGCGCGGCGAGCTGCTTGCCCCAATAGGATTTTCCGGCTCCCATAAACCCCAAGAGAAAAATTTTCATTGCTGGTTCGGTTGTTTGTTTTCCCCGGCCGTCCAGGCGAGGCATAGGTTATTGTCGATGATGTATTGCAGATCCAGACAGGCCATCCTGTCATCTTTCAAAAAGTCGCAAACGAGCATGCCCGCCTGCTGAAGGGGGAAAGCCTGCAGCTGCATATTGGCTTTAAAATCCAGTCCGCCCAGTCCATACCATTTGTACACTGCCTCCTTGGCCGACCAGCAAACGGTCTGATGCTCCAGCCGGCGGTCGGGGTGGAGGAATTCTCTCTCCCTTCCGGCGAGGAACTTATGGGCTACTTTACCAATTTTAGGCTGCACGTTTTCGATATCGATGCCCACATGTTCGCGGGTGCTCACGATGGCGGCGGCATAATCTCCGCAATGCGAGATGGAAAAATAGTAAGGATTTCCCGGAATATACGGTTTTCTGGTGTCCAGTATACGAATCTCGTGAACGGGGAGGTCCGGGAACAGTTCTACGAGCAGATAGCGCCCCGCAAAATGCTGGAGCCGCTTATGGGGGTGATGGACGCCGGGATCGATAGTAACCCGTTCCCTGAAAAACCTTTCTTCTTCACCAATTTTCCACACTCCCAGCCGGGTGGCCGGATCTATTTGTATCGTTCGTATTAAAGCCATAAATTCGCCGCTTAAACGCGAATTTAACGGGAATTAAGCAACCGGCCTAACCTAAACACCATCACGCATGATCTTGTCTGACAAAAGAATTCTGGAAGAAATAGAAAAGGGCACCATCGTGATCGACCCTTACGACCGGCAATACCTCGGCACCAACTCGTACGACGTACACCTGGGTAAATACCTGGCTACGTATGCCGACCGTGTGCTGGACGCCCGCAGGCATAACGAGATCATTCATTTCGAGATCCCGGAAGAAGGATTTGTGCTGCAGCCCAATACCCTTTACCTGGGTGTAACACTCGAATATACCGAAACCCATGCCCACGTGCCCTTCCTCGAAGGCAAAAGCAGCACCGGCCGCCTGGGTATCGATATCCATGCCACCGCCGGCAAAGGCGATGTAGGCTTCTGCAACACCTGGACGCTGGAGATTTCCTGCGCCCAACCCGTTAGGATCTATGCCGGCATGCCCATCGGGCAGCTTATCTACTTCGTGGTAGAAGGCCAGATCGAAACCCTCTACAACAAGAAAGGCAACGCCAAATACAACGGCCGTACCGTTCGCCCCGTTGAATCCATGATGTGGAAGAACGAGTTCTAGCCTTACGGCACATTACCCAAAAGGGGCTGTTCCAACCGGAACAGCCCCTTTTTTTATGCCCTCCGGCTTCAGCAAGCTGTGCCAAAACTTATTCATTACCCCGGCAACCCGGTTTTCACCGTAAACCTGAAACCTGGTTAACTGGAATTAATAGGCTATGCCTCCTTCCGCATTTAAAGCGGAAGAGCTCATTTTACTTCATAACAACAGCACACTTATCAGGGAGATAAGCCGCCCTTAAGCCGCCTTTAAGCCGCCCATATCCCGCCCATAAGCCGCCCCTATATAGGGGCGGCTTATCTACGGCTTATCCCCGGGTTAAGTACTGCTGAAATACGGAATACCTTCACTACTCCCCCTGCTACAGGACGAGGATAACCATCCCCAGGCTGGCAGTGTCCTGCCAGCAAAAAGGGACCTGCTCAGCAGTGAGCAGGTCCCTTTTATTAGATAAGGTATTGATTTACAGAAGCATTTACTCCATTGCCCCATAAGCAAGGATCCTGAACTTACGGACAAACTCCCCGTACCAGGCGTAGGGGCTCACGTTGGTGAACACCAGCATCACCACCCCTTCCTTAGGGTCAATGGTATATTCGGAGCAATAAGCGCCACCCCATGTGAGGGAACCGGGGCTCGCCTGATCGCCATAGCGGGTATCTTCCGTGATGATCTGCAGGCCCAGCCCGAATTTATCGTTGCGGTCCCAGACAAAGCTGTTCCCGATCTGGTTACGGCCCATCAGGTCCACCGTTTTGCGGGACAGGAGGCGCACATTATTGAAACTACCGCCGTTCAGTACCAGCTGGCAGATTTTGGCGTAATCGGAAACAGTGCTTACCAGCCCGGCCCCGCCGAGGTATAGCGTTTGCTTTCCTGCCACCGGGTAGGTACGGTTGGCTTCGCTGGTATGTACGGTTAGTGGGGCTTCAAGGGTGCCTTTGGCATACAGTTCCACAAGGCGGCCGGCTTTGGCAGGCGGAAGGTAGAAGTAGGTATCGTTCATGCCAAGAGGGGCAAATATCCGCTCGTGGAAGAAGTCTTTCAGGCTTTTGCCGGAGATCACTTCCACAATGCGCCCCGCCACGTCTGTATTGTATCCGTAGGTAAACTGCTCCCCGGGATCGTGCGTAAGGGGGCGTTTGGCCACCTGTTTAATAAGCGCTTCCATGGTAAGACCATTCAGATCGCTGAGATATACGTTAGGCTCTTTCACCGTGGGGTGCTGGTAGGGAATACCTGCGGAATGCGACAGCAGGTGGCGGATGGTAGGCTGTGTTTTAGGCGGGCGCGTACCTCCTTCAGGGGTAAGTACCTGTACGTCTTTAAACTCAGGCAGGAATTTGGAGATGGGATCGTCCAGGAAAAGGTGCCCTTCTTCGTAAAGCATGAGCATGGCCACCGTGGTCACCAGTTTGGTTTGTGAGGCGATGCGGAAAATATCGTCTGTCCGGGCGGGCTTTTTCTTTTCGAGGTTACTGAACCCGAATGCCTTATGGTGAACGATCTGTCCTTTACGGGCAATAAACGTTACGGCATTGGGGGTAAGCCCTTTGGCTACTGCGGCTTCAAAAAAGCTGTCTATCCGCTGCAGGCGGGCTGCAGAAAAGCCAGCGGATGCAGGATTGGTGGCTTTTTGAAAGGTTTGCTGGGCAGTGGTGGAAAGTGTGGCCAGCAACCCTGCCAGCAATATCATGTGTCTTTTCATAAACGTGTAGGCTGTATTAATGCCGTGAAATATAGTAAGAAAGCCCGGGATTTACCAGCCCGGACAATCACCTCCGGCCACCATCTCCGCTTCTTCATACTTTTCCGCGGCCACCATCATTTCTCCCAGTTGCCGGCGTTCGGCCAAAGACAGGTTCTCCTCTCCCCGGTCTATCATTTTCAATATCTCAATCATTACGAACCGGTACTCCGTTCTGCTCTGAATAGTAAATGACATACATGCTGAATTTATTCTTACAAAATTAAGGGCTCTATATGTCGTGCAGGATTCTGGAAGGTGAGAATATCTCAGTATCAGAAGAGCATTTCTCCGATAATCGGAGAAATAAAAAAACCGGGCGCGTTCGCTACCCGGTTTTCTTTTATCGTGTCGGACAAACTACTGAAGCAACCTGTCCATCAAAGCATTGAATTCTTTCTTATACTCTTCGTAATGCTCACCTGTACCCGGCCCGTTAAAGCCCGTATGCACTTCCACTACCTTGCCGCTGCGGTCGAGGTAAATGGTGGTAGGGAAGCCTTTCAGGCCTGTCAGCTGGGGCAGTGTTTTCTCTGTTTTCTCCGGATCTGAGGGAGTAACACCGGTGATCAATACCGGGTAGGTTACATCGAATTTCCGGGCGAAGCCTTCTGCAGCTTTCTTCGATTTCTCAAAATCGGTAGTGCGCTCGTAAGTCAGCATCACGATCTCTACACCGCGGTCTTTATTCTTCTTATACCAGTCGCTCAGGTAAGCGGTTTCATCCATACAGTTGGGGCACCAGGAGCCTGAGATCTGAACGATCACGGCTTTATTTTTGAAGCGCTCATCTTTAATGGAAACCGGCTTGCCACTGAGGTCGGGGAATTTGAAATCCAGGGTGGCGCCCGGCTCTTTCACTGTATTCAGTGTGGTAGCATCCTGCAGACGGGCGCTGCTGTCTTTCCGGGCGCTGAACTGCTGCTTTGCCGTGATGCCGGCGAGGAAGGTACCATTGCTTAAAGTAGAGTCGTTTTCAACCAGCGCGGTGAAAAGGTAGGCATGCGAGCCGTCGAAGGTGGATAATTTAAGCGTATCACCGTCTACCACTCCCTGCAGATACCGGTAATCGCCGGAAGGAGTCAGGAAGGTACCGGTAACCTGGCTGCCGGATTGTACGAACTCACCGATCGCGAAGGAGCTGTCTTTCCCCGGTGCATCGTAGAACCAGGTGGGCCAGCGGCCTGTAACATTGCGGGTGGCGGGTTTGGAAACGGCAAAGCGTTCCGACTTGCCGGGCTGTGCATAGAAATCGATGTCTACATCCTTATCCGCGAGGTGGCGTATCCATTTACCCTGCAGGCTGCCGTTTAAGTATACGGCGGCTTTGAATTCGGAGTCAAAGAAAGGCATGCGGATGAACACCGAATCCCCTTCCACTTTTACTTCATCCACCTTCATCCTTTCCCCGGCATTGGTTACATATATAACCGGTGCGCCGGCACTGTCTGCCACATCGAAGTTAAAAATGATCTGCCCTCCATCCTGCCGGGTGAGTTGTGCCTGCCAGGGGCCTGTTTTCAGTCCGGCCTGTTTGGTGGTGCCGCAGGCCGCCAGTGCGGTGGCTGCTATCAGTAAGATTCTTTTCATAAGATTGGTTTATGCGTAATTCCTGGCGCCGAAAAGCAGGCTGCCGATGCGGACGAGCGTGCTCCCTTCTTCCAGGGCTATTGTATAATCTCCGCTCATGCCCATGGAAAGTTCGCGGAAGGTGCCTGCACCGGGGAAGAACTTCGCTTCCATGGCGGTCAGCAATTCCTTCATCCGCCGGAACTCGCCACGTACCTGGTCCAGATCGTCTGTATTGCTCGCCATGCCCATGAGGCCTGCGATGCGTACGTTGGTGAGTGTGGCAGCCTGTTCCAGTACTGCGGTCAGCTCTTCTTCGTTCAGGCCGAACTTCGTTTCTTCGGTAGCGATGTGTACCTGTAAAAGGCAATCGATTACACGGTTGTGCTTCGCGGCCTGTTTATTTACTTCCGCGAGGAGTTTGAAACTGTCGATCCCATGGATCATGCTCACAAACGGGGCGATGTATTTTACTTTATTGCTTTGAAGGTGGCCGATGAAGTGCCACTGAATGTCTTTGGGAAGGAGGCCTTCCTTCTCCACCATTTCCTGCACGTAATTTTCGCCGAATATCCGCTGGCCGGCATCGTAGAGGGCCTGTATAGATTCGGCAGGTTTGGTTTTTGATACTGCTACCAGCTGTGCCTGAAAGGGTTGGATCTGTTCCAGCACATGGCGGTAGTTAATTAAATTCACTCCCATCATCCTACAAAAATAATAGACTTTTCTGGATTAAAGACAGGTTGCATTAGGATTTCCCCAATAAACGGGGGGAGTTATTATGAAAATATTCAATAATCCAGCGGATTAACCTGCAGGCATTTAATTCTGATGCGGTGATTTTTTTGAATGCCTATTTTAAGATAGGTTTGTAAGCACCAACAATCTTTTCAAAAATCAATTGACATGCATTTTCAGTTAACGGAAGAACATCTGATGATACAGAAAGCGGCGAGGGATTTTGCGGTGAATGAGCTTTTACCCGGCGTAATAGAGCGCGATGAGCAGCAGAAATTTCCGGCGGAACAAATCAAGAAACTCGGAGAACTGGGTTTCCTCGGTATGATGGTAAGTCCTGAATACGGCGGTGCCGGCCTCGACACTGTTTCGTATGTGCTGGCAATGGAAGAAATATCCAAGATAGACGCGAGCGCTTCCGTGGTAATGAGCGTGAATAACTCCCTCGTTTGCTGGGGACTGGAAACATTCGGATCGGAAGAACAGAAACAGAAATACCTGGTGCCCCTTGCTAAAGGCGAGATCATCGGGGCTTTCCTGCTGAGCGAACCGGAAGCAGGGTCAGACGCTACTTCGCAACGTACCCTCGGTGAAGATAAAGGCGATCACTATCTGGTGAACGGTACCAAAAACTGGATCACCAATGCCAATTCTGCCAGCGTATACCTGGTAATGGTACAAACGCATCCCGATCTGGGAAGCAAAGGCATCAACTGCCTTATCATTGAAAAAAACACGCCGGGAATTACACTCGGTGCTAAAGAAAATAAACTCGGCATCCGTGGCAGCGATACGCACAGCGTTATGTTCCAGGATGTGAAAGTGCCGAAGGAAAACCGGATCGGGGAAGACGGGTTCGGGTTTAAATTTGCCATGAAAACGTTGGGCGGCGGCCGTATCGGTATTGCCTCCCAGGCACTGGGCATCGCCAGCGGTGCATTTGAACTGGCATTGAAGTACAGCAAGGAAAGGAAAGCCTTCGGGAAAGAGATCTCCCAGCACCAGGCTATCCAGTTTAAGCTGGCGGATATGGCTACCAAAATTGAAGCAGCCCGCCTCCTCTGCCTCCGTGCAGCATGGGAAAAAGATAACCACCTCGACTATACCCTCAGCGGCTCCATGGCCAAGGTATTTGCTTCTGAAACCGCCATGTGGGTAGCTACAGAAGCAGTTCAGGTACACGGCGGTTACGGTTATGTAAAAGAATACCACGTAGAGCGGCTTATGCGCGACGCTAAAATAACACAGATCTATGAAGGCACGTCTGAAGTTCAGCGCATCGTGATCGGGAGGACTATCCTCGGCTGATCCCGCTTCAGCGGCCCACACCAAAACATTGTATGAAAAATATCAAGATCATTGAAGTCAAATCCGAAATTGGCGCAGGCACACGTGGCGCCAGCTTGGGGGTAGACGCGATCAAGATTGCAGCCCTCGATTTCATGAGCAACTTCTTCGTCCATTTCCCTACGGAAGAAGTTGAGACGGAAAATAAACTACTGTTCGAGCCAATCGAATCTCCATTCGCCAAGCGCATCAAGGGCACTATCAACATGTATGAGCGCGTGAGCAAATCTGTTTGCGACACTATTAAGGCCAACTGGTTCCCCGTAGTGCTTTCCGGCGATCACAGCACCGCAGGTGCCACCATTGCCGGGTTGAAACTCGCAAGGCCCAAAGCCAAGCTGGGTGTTATCTGGATCGATGCGCATGCCGATCTGCACACTCCTTACACCACCCCCTCCGGCAATATGCATGGCATGCCCCTCGCCGCTTCCATCGCGGAAGATAATATCGAGAACAAGGTGCATGAGGTAGACGATAATACAGCCAAACTCTGGGGCCAGCTCAAAAACCTCGGTAAGATTGCACCGAAAGTGCTGCCGGAAGACATTGTGTTTATTTCACTGCGGGATTATGAAAAGGAGGAAGATCACCTTATCCGTAAATACGGCATGAAAGTGATCACCACCAACGAGGTGCGCCGTAAAGGCCCCGAGGCAGTGGCACGCAGCGTTTTCCGTTACCTGCACGATTGCGAATACATCTATGTTTCATTTGATGTGGACAGCCTCGACGCTTCTATTTCCCGCGGCACCGGCACCCC
This sequence comes from Chitinophaga deserti, assembly GCF_003149455.1. Classification (GTDB taxonomy): domain Bacteria; phylum Bacteroidota; class Bacteroidia; order Chitinophagales; family Chitinophagaceae; genus Chitinophaga; species Chitinophaga deserti. The sequence goes on along the minus strand of NZ_QFFK01000006.1, from coordinate 149,614 downwards.
GGTGAGCAATGGACTGCGGGAGCGGGAAGCGGAAGACCTTATTTCCAAATTCATGCAGCACCGGAAGATCTGCTGCTTTGAGATCACGGAAGTAAACCCCACGCTCGACCGGGAGAACCTCATGGCCGAAATCGCTTTTAACATCCTCCAGCGCAGTGTAAATGTGCTGATGATGAACTGATACTTTTTGTCTGAAATGCAAAAGCGCCCTCCGATGCGGAGGGCGCTTTTGTTTTATACGGGTAAGGTCATTTGCGGATCTGGTAGTAATCGATGAGCCAGCCCACCACTTCGCTGTAGCTCCTGATACCGTGGCGCTGGTTATTGGCTTTGAGGTACTGGTCGTAGAAGATGGCCGAGTAATCGTCTGCCGGACCTTCATATTCGCGGTAAAAATCAATGGCCCGCTGTGCATCGGCCCGGATGCCGGGATGGGTTTTGTTCCACAGGAGGCGTGCCAGCGGAGGGTCTCTCCTCGCAATGCGGCGTATGGTGTAGAGCAGCATCTCGTAATTGGCGGCATAGCGGAACCGGGGATCATTATACCGGCTGGCGGCAAGGTACCCAACGAAGTTGGCATCTTCCTCCGGCGCAAAGCCTAACTGGTGCGCTATTTCATGACAGGTTACATAAGGCACCTGGAAAGCGGGCACCGTGGCATTTACCTGCGCCTCGTTGGTGAAGGGGTTCAGATAGCCGGTAACGCCCAGGTAGTTAAGATAATGCCCGAACATGGATTTCTTCACGGAGGGGTTGCGGTACCGCAGGATGGGGAAATCGGCAGACAGGGCGCCGTATGCCTTTGAAGCATCTGCGAATACCTGCCGGGGCAAGGTATCGGGCGGGGAAGGCAGGGCTTCCAGTTCCGCCTTATCGCGGTTGGTGAGGCGCACCAGTGTGTCGGCCAGCAGGTAAAGGTCTGCTTTCGTATACGGCTGCACGCCATAGCCAAGGTCTTTCACCATGGTAGTACGCTGATAATGAGCACCCCAGAAAAGGAGGAAGATGAAATAGAGCCAGCAGAGCGACGCCACTGCACGGAGAAGCCCGTGGAACAAGGCTTTCCACTGCCCGCGGATGAGCCGCCATAAGGTTTTTATCAAAAAAATAATACCGATTATTACCCAAACGCAGTAAATTACATCGCCTATGCTACCCGTCATGCTACCGAACACTTTTCTTAACAACGTACTGATGAAATCGTACCACCTATGAAAGTAGATCCCTGCCAGCCATCCGTCTGCAGCCACCGCCCAGGTGAGAAAGAGGATGCCCGTCAGCCCGAGCGCTATTGAAATCAGTGGTTTTCCGAACCGGTATTCTTTTTCCATTTTAAGTTTAAGCAGAAGGAATCATGTTAGATTTTACCATACAACAGGAACTTGAAAAGTCCCTTACCAAACAACTGCAACTGTCCGTGAAATTACAGATTATTCACGCAGAGCGGTTACACGGGGGCGATATCAATGAAACTTTCCGGATAGATACCTCCCAGGGCCGCTTCTTCCTGAAGCTGAACGATGCCGTAAAGCATCCGGGAATGTTTGACCGGGAGCTGAGCGGACTGGAGGAACTTCGGGAAGCCGATGTTATTTCCGTACCCCGCCCTGTTTGCAATGGTATAGCCGGTAACCGTGCCTACCTGGTAGCAGAATTTGTGGAGAAAGGCGCCGCAGCACCGGATTTCTGGGAGAATTTCGCGGCTTCCATGGCAAGGCTGCATCAGCAAACCCGCCCCTGGTTCGGGCTGAATAACCCTAATTATATCGGTTCCCTCAAACAATACAATACACCCTATTCCAGCTGGGCAGTTTTCTATGCCATGAACAGGCTCATGCCCCTTGCTAAAATGGCGTACGACAATCACCGGCTGGATGCAGCGCTTATGCAGCGTATGGAGAAGGTATGCCGCAAACTGCCGGAGCTGTTCCCCGACGAGGCACCTGCTTTATTGCATGGCGACCTCTGGAGTGGTAACTTCCTGGTGGCGCAAAACGGCCGTGCCTGCATCTTTGACCCGGCAGTGTATTACGGCCACCGGGAGATGGATATGGCGATGACGCGCCTCTTCGGCGGGTTCGACACACGGTTCTATTACACCTATCAGGCCATTCACCCGCTGGAGCAAGGCTGGCAGGAACGTTTGCCCCTTTGCCAGTTATATCCCCTGCTGGTGCATCTGAATCTTTTCGGAGGAAGTTATTATTCCGATGTGAAGGAAGCGCTGGAGCAGTTTAACTAGATCTGTCCCCCACCGGCCATAAATGCCTGCATTTTCTGCAATTCTTCTTCTACAACGGGGAAAAACCCGTTCACTTCATCCACGATCTCACCGAGGAGCGCGGGGATGCTGTCAAGGTTTTCGTTGTGGCGCAGCAGGTTTTCCATGGTTTCCAGTTTGGTAGTAATCCAGGTAAGCCCTACCATGGAGAAGTTGGGCTTGATCTTGTGCACCTGGAAACGGAGGGTTTCCCAATCATTCGCATCTGCCACTTTCCGGATCTTGGTAAGCTCATCCCGGATCGTGAGTACGTATATATCGAACAGATCGATAGCGTACCCGATGTTGCTTTCGTAAAGGGTATTCAGGTATTTCACATCCAGCGAGGGATGGAATTCGTATCCACTAATATTTTGCACTTCCATAATGATTTCGGTTTCGTCTTCATTGAGGTACTTGTTAAGCACCTGCAACAATTGGTCGGGGGTATAAGGCTTGGTGAGGATCTCCGTGATCCCGATATTCCTGGCCATAGCCAGTGTGCTTGGCATGGCAGTGGCCGTGGTAGCGATAACGGGCGTGGCTACGTTGGGCCTTCCTTCATCTTCCCGGATCTTACGTGCCAGCTCAAAGCCATCCATTCCCGGTATGCGGATATCCATCAGTACCAGGTCGTATTGCCGGGACTCCAGGAAATATAAAGCATCCGGTCCGTTGGTGGCCAGCTGGTGGTTGATCTTGTACTTTTCGAGCAAACTGAGGATGTACTTCAGGTTCATGGGATTGTCTTCCACCACCAGTACTCTCGCCTGCCCGAAATCGATGCGGGAATACTTGTTTTCCGGATCCTGCCCGCCCGGCCTCACCAGCGGCCTGCGGGTGTCAATGAACGGCAGGGTAAAGGTGAAGCAGGTGGTGTATTCCCCGCTTTTATCCACGGCTATGCGGCCGCCCTGTAATTCTACCAGCTGTTTGGCGATGGCAAGGCCGAGGCCGGTACCGCCATATCGCTCACGGATGTCTTTTTCCGCCTGTTTATAGTTCTGGAAGATCAGTTCCAGCTTATCCGCCTGAATGCCTATGCCGGTGTCACAAACCTGGAAGCGGAGCCATAGCGCGTTGCCCTGAATATCTTCCAGGTTCACCTTGATGGCAATTTCTCCCTCCTTGGTGAACTTTTCTGCATTCCCTAACAAGTTCATGAGAATCTGGTTCAAAATCATATCGTCCCCGATAAGAAGGGAATCGATGCGTTTGTCCAGCTCCACGGTAACCTGCACGGGTCTTTGGCCCAGTTTCATCTGGAAGGTATGCTTCATGCTCTGGATGAGCTCACGGAGGTCAAATTCGCGGGGATGCACTTCCTGCTTGCCGGCTTCTATCTTGGAGATATCGAGGATATCGGTAATAAGGCCGTGGAGGATGCCGGAAGAGTGCTTGAGTATTTTGATGTATTCCTTCTGTTCGTCGTTCAGCGCGGTTTCTTCGAGGAGGTGGGCCATGCCGATGATGGCATTGAGGGGCGTCCTGATCTCGTGGCTCATATTGGCCAGGAACTCTTTTTGGGTGCGCTGGGCTTCTTCGGCGGCCTGTTTGGCCAGTTCGAGTTCGCGCTGCAGGTGTTTCTGGGGGGTAATGTCCATATGGATACCCACCCCTCCAATGGCTTTGCCTTCCCGGTCGTAGATGTTCCCGGAGCTGGCGATCACCCATTTGCGGCTGCCGTCTTTCAGGACGATCTCCATATCATATAATAAGGCCACCTTCTTTTCCACCCGGTAACGGCGGAGGTTGCGGGCATATTCACGGTTCTCTTCAGGTACAAAGATGTCGGTGATATTATACCCGATCAGTTCCTCTTCGCTGTAGCCCGAGAGGCGGCAGAAGCTTTCGTATACTTTGACGATGTTGCCTTCGAGGTCTGTTTCGCAGAGGGCGGCGTTGAGGTTATCGAGGATTACGCGGTATTTTTCATCTACTAGTTTGAGTTCTTCGTGTGCCTGTCGGTGCCGGGTAACGTCCACTATCTGCCAGATGGATCCGGCGAAGCGGGGGCCGTCGAATACGGGAATGTAGGATATTTCGAAGATGCGGCCGTCGCGGAAGGGAAGTTCCCAGCCGAAGAAGGGTTTTCTTTTCCGGCGCAACTCTTTCATTTTCAATTCAAATGGCGCTGGAGCGGCTACATCCCGGGAAAAGCGGGCAATCATGGCCCGGAAGGTAAGGTCCAGTTGGTTACCTTTGTACTTGCCGGCATGGAAGTATTCCATAAATACGTCGTTCCCCCATACAAACCGGTGCCTTTCGTCTGTGACAACTACACCGGCGTTGGTGCTGCGGAGGAAAACTGCGATGGAAAGTGCGAATATAGGAGGGGTGCCCCCGGGTGGCGGGGGTGCAGTAAGTGTGTTCCGTGGCTGTTTCCGGCCTATTCTGCCTTTTTCTGACATGTCATCGGGGGAATAGGGGGAAGTGTAGGATTTCATGAGGCATTTGCAAAAAATGGTGATGCTGAGCGCAGTATGAAGTTACACAAAAATGATGCAACTAACTAACTGTAAATATCTGACATTTTTATATATTTTGATATATAATACAAGCCTGAGAATCAACAAAAGTAGGAAATTTTTGCTTTTGGAAATATTTGTTTACCTTTGCATCCCTCTAAAAGGGAGGATTTTGATATGAAGCATCTCCGCGAATTTGACATAGCATTTGTAGGTCTGACGCCCGGGGTGCATACATTCCAATATCAGATCGATGACAGTTTCTTTGAAAAGCTGGGTGCTGAGCCTGACTTCTCAAACTGTCACGCCACGGTAACCCTCCAGTTGGACAAGAAGCCGGGATTTTTCCTGTTGAAGTTTGAGGTGGGTGGTAAGCTGACGGTTATATGTGACCGTTGCGGCCAGCCTTTTGAGCTTCAGCTCTGGGACGATTTCAACCAGGTGGTAAAGCTTGTTGACAATCCGGAGGAGATGAATACTGATGAAGATCCGGACGTGACTTACATCAGCCGTACGGAGAGCCATTTATATGTGGCCGACTTCATTTACGAGTTCATCAACCTGAGTATTCCCATGCAGCGTATCCATCCGGACGATGCGGAAGGAAAAAGCGGGTGCGATCCGAAGGTGCTCGATATGTTGGAAAAGATGAAACAACAGGACGGGGAACAGACAAATCCGATCTGGAAAGGATTGGAAAAGTTCAGAGATAATTAAAAACGTATTCAATTTTAAAAATTAAATAAGATGCCGAATCCTAAACGCAGACACTCGCAACAAAGATCAGCAAAGAGAAGAACACATTACAAGGCATTTGCTGAAACTTTAAGCACAGACAGCGCTACCGGCGAAGTGCACCTGAGACACCGTGCTCATTGGGTAGAGAACAAACTGTTCTACAAAGGAAAAGTTGTTTTGGAAAAACAAGCTGCTGCTAAATAATAATTTTTACTAATTTTACCCCCGAGAACACAAGACAAAACACAGTTCATGAGAATCGGGCTTGATATGATGGGAGGCGACTATGCCCCCGCAGAAGCAGTAAAAGGAGTTAAGTTATTTTTAAGCAAAGCATCTGATGCGCATCTGATGTTGATTGGTGACGAGCAGGTCTTAACACCCCTCCTCACAGAAGCAGCATTAGACCAGTCAAGATATACCGTTGTTCATTCATCCCAGGTAATCGGGATGAATGAACATCCTACCAAAGCTTTAAAGGAAAAGCCGCATTCTTCCATCTCAATCGGCTTCCATCTCCTTCAAAACAAAAAGATTGACGCTTTCATCAGCGCCGGCAACACCGGAGCCATGATGGTTGGCGCCATTTACTCAATTAAACTGGTTGAAGGCATTCAGCGGCCCACCATTTCCACCCTCGTTCCCCGGGAAGACGGTTCTACCGGTCTCCTGCTCGATGTGGGCATCAACGCCGACTGTAAACCCGAAAACCTCGTTCAGTTCGCCATCCTCGGCTCACTCTACTCCAAGTACATCCTGGGTAAAGACAAACCGAAAATAGGCCTCCTCAACATCGGGGAAGAAGAAGGCAAAGGCAATCTCCTCGCCCAGGCCACCTACCCCCTCCTCAAGGAAAACTCCCACATCAATTTCGTCGGTAACGTAGAAGGCCGCGATGTTTTCAAAGACACTGCAGACGTAATCGTTTGTGAAGGCTTCACCGGTAACGTAGTCCTCAAAATGGCCGAATCATTCCATGATATTGCCCACAGGCGTAATATCAAGGATGAATACATCGACCGTTTCGACTTCGAACAATACGGCGGCACTCCCGTTCTGGGCGTTGCAGAACCCGTTATCATCGGCCACGGCATCTCCGGAGAACGCGCTTTCTCCAACATGATCGTTCTGGCAGAACAAATGATCCAGTCCAAACTGATGGAAAAAATCAGGGAAAGCTTCGTAACCACCCCCTCTCCCGAGGCAGAAGCTTAAGCTTATACCAACAACTGACACACAAATTATTCGAAAGGGCCGGCCGCAAGCCGGCCTTTTTTCTTTGTCCTCATCTCCTGAACATAGGCAATGGCCGTAATGGATGCCGCAGAAAATGCCGGAAGGCCCGCTTTATAAGAAACATATGAAACCCCAGGAAAGGATAGGCATCCCTCATGGCCGTAAGCGCCGGCCGGGAAATGCCAAAGGTTTTCAGCTGCATCGAAACATCCACCAGATCCCCCTGCCGGAAATACTCTACCGCCGGCCAGTGCTCATCTTTGAAACGGCTCACTTTATGATGCCACAGGATCATCGCCTCCACTTCACCGGCCAGTCCGCCCATCCCCTGCGCCTCCATATATGCGCGGCACTCCCGCACTGAGGGCTCCAGGTAATCAAACGTTCCATCCGTCCAGATACCGATATCATGGAAGGCCGCAGCAAGGGCATAGCGGATTTCCCTCACAGGTTCAGCATCCAGCTGCCGGCAGGCAAGGTATACCCGCTGGGCATGGTTGCGGTACCGGGAGTAATCTTTTCCCAGTTGCGCCCGGTAACGGTCCAGAATATCGTCGATCAGCGGATGTGGATGCATGCTGCAAAGAAAGACCTTTACCAGCTAAGCGGGATGTATATTTAAAGGGATTGCCGGCAGGATCACACAGTTTGATCTGCCACAAGCGGCAGCCTTACAAAGAAGGTGGTGCCTACACCGGGAGAAGTCTTAAACCATATCTCTCCGCCCGCCTGCTCCACGATGTTTTTACTCATGGCCAGGCCCAGCCCGGTACCGGAAGATTTGGTAGTGAAGTTGGGCACAAAGATCTTCTCCTGTGCTTCCGGAGGTATGCCTGTACCATTGTCGATCACTTCCACAACCACCCAATGCAGTCCTTCTTCCTTCAGGCTGATGGCTACATGCCCCTCCTGCCCTTCCGGAATAGCCTGGATGGCGTTTTGAAGCAGGTTGGTAAACACCCGGTTGATCTGTGTTTTATCGGCATCAATGAGATACGGCTTATCCTGCCGCCCGAAGTAAATGTGGCACTCCGGACTGCTCATATACAACGAAGTGAGCGATTGCAGCACTTCACTGAGCGAGAATACTTCATTGTTAACTTTCGTGATATGCGCAAACGCCGCGAAATCAGAAGCGATATTAGACAGGTGTTCGATCTGCTCCACCAGCGTATTGGCTACATTCCGGGAGAGGGCTTTCACATCCGGGGAATCATTGGCAATAGCCCGCTGCAGGTATTGGATGCTGAGCTTCATGGGGGTAAGCGGGTTCTTGATCTCATGGGCCACCTGCCGCGCCATCTCCCTCCACGCTCCTTCCCTTTCGCTCTTCGCCAGCATGGCCGCACTCACTTCCAGCTTCTGCACCATTTTGTTGTATTCATTCACCAGCAGCCCGATCTCATCATCGTTATCCCAGCGGATGGCCTCATTATGCTGCCCCAGGTTCACACTCCGCAGCTTCTCCGTAATCAGGGAGAAGGATTTGGTGATGGTATTGGATATCAGCAACACCAGCAAACCCGCCAGCAGGAAAATAAACGCGTTGATAGTAATAAGGGCCACCAGGAAAGTGGAGATCTGCTGCCGCAATTCGTTTTCCGTTGCGAAGTAAGGCACATTCAGGAATGCAAATACTTCGCCCTGGCTCCGCATAGGTACGTAACTGCTGATATAACTCATCCGCCCGATTTTCTCTTCCTGAATAAACTGGATACGGCTGCGCTGCGACAGCTGGTACAGCGCCATGGGATTGATTCCGGGAGATAATAATCCTTTCTCTATCATCAGCGGCTGCGTAGTCAGCTGCAGCCGGCCTTCGGTATCATAAATATTGATGTCCACATTATGCTCTCTTGCAATATCGCCTACCGCGGCAGACAGCCGTGAAGAAAAGATCGAATCATAGATCATCCCCATTTCATCGAACTGGCGGTGGGTGTAAAACACTTCCTCCATATCCTTCCCGATGCTTTGCACCGTTTCACTCAGCTTCTGCGCATTCTCAGCGCGGTAGCGGTTAATGAAGAACAGGATGGTGGCAAGGCCCAATGCAAGGAAAGAGAACACAACTGCGGAGAGAATTGTTGTCTGCACCTTCGTACGGATACTCAGGTTCAGCAAGGTCCGCATATTCGACATCTGGAGGCGTGCTTTCACCAGCAGGTCTACCAGACTGTATATAGCTATAATAAGCAGGAAAAGGCAGAACATGTACGCGAAGAGGGTGATGAACTCCAGGAAGTTCCTTGTTTTCTTCGCCACCAGCACCAGCTTATCTTTCGAGGCCCTGTAATATAACAGTGAGTGGTCGTAATCATCTTCATACACTACATCTGCCAGGGGCATTTCTGCCGCTCCAAGTCGTGTTTTGAAAGAATAGTTTCCGCTATTGGTCACCAGCACGCCCTTATCATACACCGCCCAGGAATACTGATCGGTATTCTCCTGTCCGTCGAGGCGGTTACCGTCGATAAGCAGTTCAGGGTACAGCCTGTCGGGCTGTGCAATTTCCGGTTCTGATCTTACTTCAAAGAATAGGTAGCCGGCAGGGGCGCCTTCGGTACCGAAATACTCTTTCTTACCGATATAACTGTAATCGCGGAAGCTGCGCTCGTCGTAGTAGAGATCTTCGCCCAGCACATGAGAAAGCGTATTGCCCATGATACGGTTCTGCAGATCATTGAACGGCACGCCTTCGTTGTTGTAAAGCATTTCGCCTTCAGCATCGTAGGTATAGAACAGTACATTGAAGCGGCTCAGGTAGCGGGCAAAGTATTTTTCACGAAGTGTTGCATCTAATGTGCGGCGCCCGTCGCGCGAGGGCTGCAGGAAGAAGCGGCGTGCTTCGGCATCCTCGCCAAGGCGGTCACCTACATCATTGAGCAGTGTTTCGAGGTAGGGGTCGCGCTGCTTGGAGAGGTTCTCCGCTACCCGCATACGGGTGCTCAGCTCTTTCTGGTTGTTGTAATATACCAGCACCGCCGCCGTGGTAAGTGTCATCATCAGCATCCACATAATAAATGGCAGGGATGCGGAATTATTACTGAAGCGGGTTTCGAGCCAGTCGAGGATAGCCACATACACCAGCAGCCATACCATCAGCACCACGGAGGCACTGAAATCGGGCAGGTTAAAGCGGAAGGCCAGCCATACAAGCCCTACGAGAGCCAGCGAAGTGTATTTGGTTTTATATTGAAAATCAGTAAGCTGGTTGAGCAGGTAATTGACGATCTGGGAAAAGAAAAGGAAGCTGATAGCGATGAAACCAAGACTGATACTCCCGATCACGCTGTACTCGTTCAGGGAAAAGAAGTTCGTTACGTCGTACGATATCTTGGAGTCGATTACAAGGCTCCGGATGAGATCGAGCAGGAACTGCCCGGCGATGAACATACCCAGCCCAGCCGCTGCTATAATAAGCCAGCCCTGCCATTTCTTGCGGAGCACGGGCGGGTGGATGGTACGCACCTGCTGGCGGAAGAAAAGTATCAGCCAGAAGGTGAGCAATACGTTGAGGGAAAGGTCGCCCAGTGATTTAAACACATCGTCTTTCGCATAGATCGTTGGCTGAAACAGGTTGAGCGTGCCCAGGTCTATGGGGAAAGGATATAAATATGTGAGTACCCTGAACAGCAGGATCACGGCAAACAGGAAGAGGAACCCCCAGATAGGCGTGAGCTTTTTGGCCATCAGGGTGGCAAACAGGTTGATAAAGATGAAAACGCATATAACACCCAGCAGGAGCAATATCACACTGGCCAGGCTGGGAGCTGCGTCTGACTTGGCAGGGTCGTAATGGAGGAAGAACAGTATCTGCTTATGGGTATCCAGTACCGGAAGGCCCGGTGCTTTGGGCTGTATGGTATATTCCGGCCCGATGGCGGGACGGCCATAGAAAGCGGAGCCGAGGTAATCGTTATTGATGGCAAATTCTTCTTTAACCGGCAGCAGCCCTACCAGCCATCTGCCCGGTGCCGCGCGGTGGTTGATGATTACATACCAGCCATTGGCCATTTTCCGGAAGCCCGTGCCTTCCCGGGCGCCATCCGGTGCGGGAGGCTCCACGGTATTGGTGCTCCAGAATCGCAGGCGCATCCCTGCATCAGTAGAATCGTAGGCAAATACATGGTAGCTTTCGCTGTAGGTGGCTTCGAGGGTTTCACGGCTGTAATCGCCGCGGAAAAGACTATTAACAACCGCCGTGTCGGATGCCAGCTCCCGGAAGTCGGTCTCCCGGCTGTGAACGTCACTTTCCAGGCTGCGTTGTACACCATGGGGGGAAGAATAGTAGCTCCAGTAGTTATTGAACAGGAACGAGAACGTGAACAGCCAGGCTGCAATGATGAGCAGGTAGCCGTTCCGCAGAAAGAAGAGCCGTATTTCCTTGGTATCCAGCATATCTTTTATTCGCCTTCCTTGATTTTATTCCACAGTCCGTCCATTTCGGCCAGGTCCATATCGGTGAGCTTACGGCCTTGTGATCCGGCCATTTCTTCCATTTTACGGAAGCGGGCAATGAATTTCTTGTTGGTACGCTCCAGCGCGTTTTCCGCATCTACTCCCAGGAAGCGGCTGTAATTAACGAGGGCGAACATCAGATCGCCAAACTCGGCTTCAATACGGTCCTGGTTATTTTCTTCCAGTGTTTCCTTCAGTTCTGCAGTTTCCTCTTCCACTTTGGCCCATACCTGCTCACGGTTCTCCCATTCAAAGCCTACCTGCCGGGCTTTGTCCTGCAGGCGCATGGCTTTTACGAGGGCAGGCAGGGAACGGGGTACCCCGCTGAGAACGGATTCCTTCCCTTCCTTCATCTTCAGCTTTTCCCAGTTCTGCTTCACTTCATCCTCATTTTCCACCTTCACATCTCCATATATATGGGGATGGCGGGAAATCAGCTTCTCACAAACACCATTGATAACGTCGGTTATATTGAATTGCTGTTTTTCGGAACCTATTTTGGCATAGAACACGATATGGAGGAGCAGGTCGCCCAGCTCTTCCTTAATACCTTTATAGTCTTCGTCGGTAATAGCATCTGCCAGTTCGTACAGTTCCTCGATGGAAAGCTGGCGTAAAGTGAGCATGGTTTGCTTCCTGTCCCAGGGGCATTTCTCCCGCAGGTCGTCCATTATCTGCAATAATCTGTTAAAAGCTTGGTCCGGCTGCATAACAATAAATGTGAATGTTCCGCTGCTAAGAAACGGAAAAATAATGGAAAATAAGGATTTGGGGGGTGGAGGGGCTGGGTGGTGTTAATTTCTTTTTCTTGGTTGCACAGGCAATTTCTTTAGATTTGCGGCCTTAGAAAAATCACAAAACGAATTGATATGAATCCGAAACACGTGGCGCTCATTTCTGCCGAACTGAACATTTCGATGGGGCAGGCTGAGAATACCATGCGCCTGTTGGCCGAAGGCTCCACCGTTCCCTTTATCAGCCGTTACCGGAAAGAACAGACCGGGAGCCTGGACGAGGTGCAGATCGGGAAGGTAGAGGATATGGGCAAGCGCTACCAGGAAGTAGATGACCGCCGCGCCACCATAATCAAAACCATTACCGAGCTGGGTAAACTGACGCCTGAGCTGGAAGAGAAGATCAACTCCACCTGGGTACTCGCCGAGCTGGAAGATATCTACCTCCCCTACAAGCCCAAGCGCAAGACCCGCGCCACCCAGGCCATTGAGAAAGGTCTCGAACCCCTCGCCGAAACGCTCCTCCTCCAGCAGGATGGTGATATCGACGAAGCAGCTAAGGCTTTCATCAACGAACAGGTAGCCAGCTCAGAAGAAGCCCTCAAAGGCGCCCGCGACATCATCGCCGAAAGAATCAACGAAAACGCAGAGCTGCGCGATAAACTCCGTAAGCTCTTCACACATACCGCCAAGTTCAGCTCCAAAGTCATCGAAGGCAAGGAAGCTGATGGCGTTAAGTATAAAGACTACTTCGATTTCAACGAAGAACTCACTTCCATCCCCTCTCACCGCGTACTGGCCATCCTCCGTGCAGAAGCGGAAGGCATCCTCTTCGGTAACATTGCCCCGGATGAGGAAGAAGCTAAAGAGATCGTTCACAGGCAATTCGTAACCGGTACCGGTCCTGCCAGTCAGCAGGTGGCTAAAGCTGCAGATGATGCGTACAAGCGCCTCCTCCGCCCTTCCCTCGAGAACGAATCGCGCTCCTCTGCAAAGGATAAAGCCGATACCGAAGCCATTGAAGTATTCGCTGAGAATCTCCGGCAGCTGCTCCTCGCCGCTCCCCTGGGCCCAAAAGCCGTGATTGCCGTAGACCCCGGATACCGTACCGGCTGTAAAACCGTAGCGCTCGACAACCAGGGTAACCTCCTGGCATACGACGTGATGTTCCCCCTCGAAAAGAACTACAAAGCACAGGATGCTGAGCAACTGCTTAAAAGCTGGGTGAAGAAATATGACGCTGCCGCCATCGCCGTAGGTAATGGTACCGCAGGTCGCGAAACGGAAGAGTTCATTAAAAAGCTCGACTTCGAAAAGAAAGTGAATGTATTCATGGTTAACGAAAGCGGCGCTTCTGTGTATTCCGCTTCCGAAGTTGCCCGTGAAGAGTTCCCCGACCACGACGTTACCGTTCGTGGTGCCGTATCCATCGGCCGCAGGCTCATCGATCCCCTCGCCGAACTGGTGAAGATCGATCCTAAAGCCATCGGCGTAGGCCAGTACCAGCACGATGTGAACCAGAGCCACCTCAAACAGAGCCTCGACCGTGTGGTGGTTAGCTGCGTGAACAACGTAGGCGTTAACCTCAACACTGCTTCCAAACACCTGCTGGCATATATCTCCGGCCTCGGCCCTTCTCTAGCTGAGAACATCGTGAAATACCGCAAAGAAAACGGTGCGTTTAAAAACCGCCAGGAGCTGAAGAAGGTTTCCCGCCTCGGTGATAAAGCTTTCGAACAGTGCGCAGGCTTCCTCCGTATCGAACATGGTGATAACCCGCTGGATAACTCAGCCGTTCACCCCGAGCGGTATAAACTGGTAGAAGCCATCGCGGCCAAACAGCAATGCAGCGTGGAAGAACTGATGGGTAAAAACGATCTGCGCAAGCAAATCAATATCAAGGATTTCATTACCGAAGAAGTTGGACAGGTAACCCTGGAAGACATTCTGAAGGAACTGGCCAAGCCCAGCCGCGACCCGCGCGATGAGATCGCTATCTTCGAATATGCGGAAGGCATCAAATCCATGGACGATGTGAAGCCCGGTATGGTGCTCCCCGGTGTGGTAACCAACATCACCGCCTTCGGTGCATTCGTAGACATCGGCGTAAAACAGGATGGCCTCGTACATATCTCTCACCTGAGCAACAAATTCATCAGCAACCCCAACGAAGCGGTGAAGCTCAACCAGAAAGTAACGGTAACGGTACTGGAGATAGATATTGCGCGCAAACGCATTTCCCTGTCCATGAAAGATAACGCGCCCCAGGCTGGTAACAATAACGGTGGCGGCCATGGCGGCGGTGGACAGCGTAAAGAGCGCAAACCTGCGAAGGAAGAGCCTCTGAACGACTTTCAGGCCAAACTGCTGGCGCTGAAGTCCAAATTCAAGTAAGCAAATACACTGCTCATAAAAAAGCCCCCTGGATGATCCGGGGGGCTTTTTCTATTCTGGTGTTTCGAATTTCATCATCCATTGCAGGAGCTTTTCGGGATAGGCGGAGTCTCCCTTTTCTCCATATAGTTTTACGACCTTGTTCCGTGCGATGCCTATATAGATCACATCCTTATTCATGTCGATGGCAATGGCCGCTTCTTCGATGGAGCAATTATGCGGTTTACAGCCTTCGTTGAACAGGATACCGTTATCTACTTCAATGGGCGGCATGGTGCCATAACGCGTGGTAAAGTCTTTCTCTTCTGTTCCCAGCATGGCTTTCAGCCGATCTTTCAGGGGCTGTTGCTGCAGGAGCTTCACATCCGAGGCGTATTTGCCATTATACTGCTCAAAGGTTTTCCAGGACTCTACCAATGCAGGTGTTACGGCGGTGTCGGTGATAGTGATCATAGTGTCTGTCGGAGTCATGACAAGTGAATCAGGCACCGTTTTCTCCGTAGTGCCGGCAGCTTTAGGCTGACAGGCAACGGCTAACGCCAATACTGCGAGGATAGCATATTTCATATAGCACCGGTTTACATGTTATATTCATACAACGGATCGATGTGGGTGCCGGGCTCCATGTCGAATACGGGGTTGATGAGGCCATCTTTCAAACCATACACCCAGCCGTGCAGGCAGGGTCTTTTATGCTTGTGCCAGGCCTCCTGGACGGTGATGGTTTTAGCGAGGTTCATCACCTGTTCCTTTACGTTCAGTTCTATGAGGCGGTCTACCTGCTGGTCGAAAGTTTCCAGAGCATCTACTTCCTCTTTATGAAAACGGTATACGTCCTTAATATGCTTGAGCCAGGGGTTGATAATACCCAGGTTTTGGTTGCCCATGGCAGCTTTCACACCACCACAGCCATAGTGCCCTACCACGAGGATATGCTCCACTTCGAGAACCTTCACGGCATATTCGAGTACTGTGAGGAGGTTCATATCGGTATGCACCACCATGTTAGCAACGTTGCGGTGCACGAAGATCTCACCCGGTTCGGTATTGGTGATTCTGTCTGCAGGCACGCGGCTGTCGGAACAACCGATCCAGAGGAACTTAGGGGCTTGCTGATCCTGCAGGCGGTGGAAGAAGTCCTTATCCTGCTGCACCATGTTCGCAGCCCATTCCCTGTTGTTTTGCAGTAATTGCTCAAAAACTTGCATACTCGTTTGTTTTTATATGGTTACTTACCGGTAAAGACGGGGGCTCTCTTTTCCATAAAAGCCTGCATCCCTTCCTTCTGATCGTCTGAGGCGAAGAGGAGGTAAAAATTCTTTCTTTCAAAATGCAGCCCTTCTTCCAGGGTGCTGTCGAATGCGCGGAGTACGGATTCCTTTGCCATTTTCACTGCCAGTGGGCTTTGCTGCGCTATTCCATCCGCGAGGCGGAAGGCTTCTTCCAGGAATAATTCTACCGGCGCTATGCGGTTGATAAGGCCTGCTGCGAGGGCTTCTTCCGCGGAGATGAATCTGCCTGTCAATACCATTTCCATGGCGAGCGCTTTGCCTACGGCACGGGTAAGGCGCTGTGTACCGCCTGCGCCGGGCATTACGCCGATCTTAATCTCCGGCTGTCCGAATTTAGCAGTTTCACTGGCAACGATCATATCACAGAGCATGGCCAGTTCGCAACCACCGCCAAGTGCAAAGCCGCTGACTGCAGCAATGATGGGTTTGCGGATCTTTTTGATACCGTCCCAGATCGTGAACTGGTCGATATTATACATATCTACTGCCGTGCGGCCCGCCATCTGCTTGATATCGGCCCCGGCGGCAAAGGCTTTGTCGTTACCGCTGAGAACGATGCAGCGCACACTGTCGTCGGCATCCAGCTGCTGGAGGGCATCCCTCAATTCCTGCATGAGCTGGAGGTTAAGGGCATTGAGCTCTTTGGGCCGGTTTAACTGTACGTGTGCGATATGGGGCCGGGCCTGCGGCGATACGATAATAAATTCGGGGGTCATTGGTGTATGATTTTGATTATGTTATTGCGAAAATAATCAAAACGAAGACAAGTCCCACAATGGCTGTCCCCAACACATACCCCAGCAATATGCCCAGCGATTTCAGCAAAGCTTTCCCGAAGGTGACGCCATAGGCATTGCGGAGGGAGAAGAGGAAATATACATAGATCGGTATCAGCAGCCAGGCGTACAATGCGTCGTAATGCAGGAACATATTGACCAGCATGGCTACGATGCCCAGCATGAAGATGAGGGTATGAATGTGAATGGAGAAGATGGCATGATCCCCGTATACCCAGGTCTTCCTTGGGAAGAACCATTTCAGCAGCAGAGCAAAAAACGGCAGAAGGAGGAACATGAGCTTGGGGTAATGGTGGGCGATCTTGTCTTCCAGCGCATTCTCCATATTCTCTCCATACTTCTCCCGCATCTCAAGCGTGCGGAGGGTCACTTTGCGGTCGCCCCAGTCATCCCGAAGGTGAGGCGGCAGGGATTGCTGGATGGAGTCGTACACCCGTGCGGCATTGTGAATGGTATCCATCGCCAGGAGCTTCAGGTTTTCAGCTGTGGCCCGCATTCTGGCCGTGTCTTCAGGATCTACCTTGCCCAGCCGGATAGAATCCAGCATACGATCTGCCGTTTTGCGGATCTTGCCGAACTTTACATTGCTTTTGTCCTTGGCCCCTACTTCATACGGACTATCCGCATGGTTCACAACCCCGATCAGCAGGAAGAACACGAATGATGTGAAAACGTACAGGCGTATGGGATTCACGAAGGTCATCCGCTTTCCTGAAATATATTCTTTGGTGAGCTTTCCCGGGTAGAAAAAGAGGTATTTCAGTGAAAGGAGCAGCTTGGAATCATAATGGGTGATATCCTGGAAGAAATGGCTGACCAGATGCCCGAAGGATTCTTTGGTATCGACATTTTCCTGGCCGCAATGGCTGCAGAAACGGTCCGGCACTTGGTGCCCGCAATTGAGACAGGTATTGTCCTGCCGGAGATGTTGTGTTTTCACGGTTTCGTTGGTGACAGGTTAAGGCGGAGTAAATATAGCCAAATTGAAATTATCATGCAGCCTGCGTTTATACGGTTGCCACCATGAGTATGATAAAGGCCACTCCCACAATAAGGGTTCCCAGCAGGTAGCCCGCCACTACACCCAGCGACCGCCAGAAAGCAGTTCCGAAGCGTACCTGGTAAGCGTTCCGCAACGCGAACACGAAGTACAGGTATACAGGGATCAGCAGCCACGCATATAACTCCGAGGAATGCAGTAACAGGTTGATGAGCATGGCCAATATGCCCAGCATAAAGATGAAAGTATGAATGTGGATGGAAAAGATGGCATGGTCTGCATACACCCAGTTCTTCCTCCGGAAGAACCACTTTAACAACAGCGCGAAGAACGGCAGGAGGAGGAACATGAGTTTGGGGTAGTGATGAATGAGCTTATCGTTAAGCGCCTTGCCCATATTTCCGCCGTATTTATCGCGTAATTCAAGCACCCTGAGCTGCATCTTCCTTTCCCACCAGGGCTCCCGTAAATGGGGCGGTAATGCGTTTTGAATGGAATCGTATTGAAATGCCGCATTCCGGATGGTATCGGTCCCCATGATCCGCAGGATGTCTGCCTCGGTACGTACGGCAAAGGTATCATCCGGAGCAACCTTTCCCGCCCTCAGCGAATCGAAGAGCATTTGTGAAACAATGTAAATAGAATCCAGTCTGGCCTTTTGCTGCACCTCCATGTTGCGCTCATACGGGTTCTCATGCTGCCCGGTGAGCCCCATCATGAGGAAAAACACAAAAGAGGTAAATACATACAGCCGGATGGGGTTCACGTACGTCAGCCGTTTGCCGTTGATATAGTCCCGGGTAAGGCGGCCCGGGTAGAAGAAGAGGTATTTGAGGGTAAGGAGGAGTTTGGAATCATAATGCGTGATATCCTGGAAGAAGTGGCTCACCAGGTGCCCGAAGGACTCTTTGGTATCCACGTTCTCCTGGCTGCAATGGCCGCAGAAACGGTCCGGTACATGGTGTCCGCAGTTGAGGCAGGTCTTATTCTGCCTGAGATGTTGTGTTTTCACGGTAGTATACGTCAGGTTAAAGTATAATAAATATAAAGAATTTGAATTTATCCTGTCCACATACGTTTTGCAAAGCCGGGAACGTTTGTACATTTGCGAACACTGATTAACGAGATATGCGCATCCTTACTACCATATGCCTTACCCTGGCCCTGGGTATTGCCCGCGGGCAACATTATTACCAGGATATCATCAGCACGGGTCAAACCGCTGCCACCATGGCCCAGTTCAAGGCCAATAAGGTGACCGGCCAGATCGTGCGCTCACTGGATGCCAACCAGGAAACCGACAACGATTTCATTTGCGTGCGCACTACCCAGGCCCCCTACCGCACCCTGAAGGCCGTTACCCAGAGCCGTAACAGCGGCAGGTCTGTACTCACCAGTACCTTCAGCACCAGCGGCCGCCTCACCAAAACGGTAGACAGTACCGAACACACCATTTCCACCGTACAATACAAATACACCGAAAAAGGATGGCTGGAAGATGTAGAATCCGGCGTGCGCGGAAGGGAAGATAAGTACCGCCTGCAGGAAAAGCACCGTTACGAATACGACAGCACCGGCCGCCTGCTGCGCATGATACTCCGTAAAGGCAATGCCGATTCCATTATCGTTGCCTTTAAAACCGATAAAGATGGCCGCGTAATTGAAGAAATGGAACCCGGCCGTCAGCGTATCTACTACAACTACGATGCACAAGGCAAACTGACGGACGTACTCCGCTATTACCCTGCCCGCAAACGCATGCTACCCGATTATTCTTTTGAATACGGAGCCGATGGAAAACTCGCTGCAATGACGGTGGTAACACCCGAAACCGGCGACTACCTGATATGGAAATACAGTTATGATGAAAAAGGACTGGCACAGCGTGAAGACTGCTATGGTAAAGGGTTAGAGCTGTTGGGGCGGATTGCTTACAAGTATGAATTTTCAGAATAATTGAAAAAAAAGTTTGCAGAATAAAAACAAATCCTATCTTTGCAATCCCAACGAAAAAAGTTCTTATAATAACAATCACTGCGGAAGTAGCTCATTTGGTAGAGCACGACCTTGCCAAGGTCGGGGTGGCCGGTTCGAGCCCGGTCTTCCGCTCAGAGATCAGAAGTTCCAAACTGTTGCAAAGCGGTTTGGAATTTTTGTTTAAAGTTATTTGTGAATGATTCTTTACATTTACAAATACAGGATACCCGGGTGGTGGAATTGGTAGACACGCCGGACTTAAAATCCTGTTCGCTGCAAGGCGAGTGACGGTTCGACTCCGTTCCCGGGTACAATACCAAAAGATATAAAGGCTTCCGAAAGGAGGCCTTTGTTGTTTTCAGAAATTTGCATGCAGATTGCTTGAACCGGGAAACATTTTTCTTATCATTTTAGCCTATTAATTTCGCTTTGGTTTTTGATTCAGACAATGCGTCTAATTCCGATATGAATGGCTTGAATATATCCACCCCAACCATCATTAAAACAACCCACATAAATTAAAAGATATTTTCCTCGTCTTTTATTATCTTAACGGAAATTAATGATAAGCACACCTATGCGTCCCGGTATTACCCATACCATACTACTCTTACTGGCTGGTATTGTTACCATCAATGCCTGCCATTCGCCCGACAAACCGGCCGCCCAATCCCCTGTTGCCGCAAAGCAAGAACTACCAGGACTGGGCACTATCGACGCATTACCTGTTACTTACCGCTCTCCTGCCAATAATCCTACCACACCTGAAAAAGTAGAGCTGGGGAGGTTATTGTTTTATGATCCGATATTGTCTGGTGGTAGAGATGTAGCCTGTGCCACCTGCCATCATCCTGATTTCGGTTACGCGGAAAGCATCGATCTGTCTATCGGCGTAAACGGGAAAGGACTGGGCGAAAAGAGAAGTTTCAATAAGGAAAACAACATCCCTTTCACTAAACGCAATTCTCAATCACTCCTCAACACAGCGTTCAATGGCATTGGCTCAGACGGAAAGTATACACCTGAAGAAGCCCCTATGTTCTGGGACCTCCGTGCCAAAAGCCTCGAAGAGCAGGCTGCCATGCCTATTAAGACCTTTGAAGAAATGCGCGGACATAGTTTCAGTGAAGAAAGCATTACGGAAGAAGTGGTAAAACGTGTGAACGGCATTGTCCAATACAAGCGGCTTTTTAAAATGGCGTTCCCGGAAAGTAACGCGGTCACACTCACTGATATCACCAAAGCGCTCGGAGCTTTCCAGCGCTCGCTAACTGCATCTAACTCCCGGTTCGACCAGTTCATGCGTGGCGACCGCTCCGCCCTTTCAGACAGGGAGCAGGAAGGCATGCAGCTTTTTATTACATCCGGCTGTGCACGTTGCCATAGCGGACCTATGCTGTCTGATTTTAAAACGCATGTACTGGGAGCGCCCGACAATGAAAAATTGCCCGTATCTGATTCCGGCATGCTGGGCGGTTATGGCTTCCGCACGCCTACACTCCGCAACCTGCGGTTCACCAGGCCTTACATGCACAGCGGTAAATTTCAAACCCTGAATGAAGTATTGTTTTTCTACGAAGACCTGCATGGCAAACCGCTGCGCAACCAACACGTCAACCGCACACAACTCGATCCCCTTGCCGCTGCGGTTCGTGTGGAGTTTAAAGACATCAATACCATTGTGGAATTCCTGAACACGCTAAACGATCCTAACTACGACAAAAAGGTGCCTGCTTCCGTACCGAGCGGTTTACCCGTAGGCGGTTATATCAGATAAGCCATCGATTTGCAGACGATTCTACAATATTCCCGAACATCATTATGAAAACCTGTCAGATTCATTTTTGAATTATTCAAAACAGGCCAATCAAACCTTTGTATTAGTACACCTGATGGGGATTAGCCAAGTTTATTGAACATTTAAGGGAAACAAATATTATTTTTGAAGGATATTGTTAAACCAATTCCCTTACTAAAATTGCATATGATCACACTTCTACGGCTATTTGGTCAAACCAGCAATAATTATATCCAGCATATCCATATCGATGCTTTCTGCAGGGCTAACGGATTGAAGTACCGCAGTCCGCGAATGAGCAAATATTATGAAACATACCCCAACCTCAGGTCTGCAGATTATGGAAATTCCGTATTGGGCATGAAAATTCAGAAAGCGCTTTCTTTCAAATCCACCTATCATTTCGATATAGAAAATAACCAGGAAGTATATGAGCGTGATTTGCTGGCAGGCAACAATATGTATTGCGAAGGCTGGTTCTTCCGCTCCCCGGATGAAGTAATCAGCAGGTACATTCCTGTTTACAAAGAACTTTTCCGTCCTGGATTTGATACCCGCCCTCTCGATGATAAGTACCTCCAGGCACCGAACGGTGAAGTGAAGATTGCGGTACATATCCGGCGGGGAGATTATAAAGAATGGCTCGGCGGAAAGTACTACTTCGAAGATGAAGTCTATATTGATAAAATTCAGCAATTGCTTACATTGCTGAACCGGCCGGCTGAAATAATCCTCTTCACGAATGAATCAAACCTAAACCTTTCAGGCTACCAGTCGAAGTTCGGAAATGTGGTGCTGTCTGGCAATTCCGTTGCTGAGGATCATTACCTGATGTCACAATGCGACTACATCCTCGGCCCTTTCAGCACATTTACATTATGGGCAAGTTTCATCGGCGAAACGAAATTCCATCATATCTTCAGGAAAGACGAAACAATCAGCCTTCAACAGTTCCGCGTCTGCCGTGGGAACTGGTGGTAAACAAAAACTGGTTTGAAAGTAACATGTCCCGACATATATATATACGCCAAAGCGATCTACAGTCGGCTGTAAAACGCTTTGGCGCAAACCCAGGAAATCTCTAATAGAGAAATGATTAGTTAACAGAGGTAAAAACTATACCCCACTTCTGCGTTTCTGAATCTGTATTGATGGGATTTAGTCCTACCCATTGTCCATTAGGACCTGGGATGTTGTTATATACATCCATGCAGGTAGTGCTGGTCGGCCATGTCTTGATCACGCTGATCCAGAAACCGAGATTAGAAGATCCTGTAGTAATGTATAATTTAACGGGAGTGTTATACACATATGCCCGGTTGTCGGAACCGAAACCTAAATGCTGCCCGGTTTGAACATTCCAAATGTGATAATAACGCTGGCCATATTCATCCACTTCGGCCTTGATCCTCCATTTCTGATTATTCGCTTCAAAATAATCCCAAACTTGAACATGGGTACCACCTGTAGCCTGGTCGAGTACCTGGTTGAAAACTACGAAGCCCGGAACATTCATTTCATAATACCGGTAGGGAACAAGAAAAACCGCGTTTTCCTGACCAATTGCTAACTGAGACGGATTACACCAACTAGGGTTAAAAATGGTTCTTTTTCCGTTAGTTAAAGTCTTAGCTGTATCGTATGGAACGATCAATTGCTTTTTGATTTTTTGCTCCTGCGGGATAGGCTGTTCAGATAATTCGCTATTCTTCTTGCAGGAAAAAAGTAGCGCTACTACCGCCAAAATAGGGAGGAATAATTGTTTCTTCATCTTAAATTCATTTGTGAAATAATGGCCAACTGACGGCCAATTCGGGTTAAAATTTGATTTCCTGGGTTCTAATGTATTTAGTGGGTTTTCAGTTCTTCAGTATGTATATTAAATAAGTAGAAAAGACAATTACACTGGATAAATTTTAAGATCATTAGCTTTCAATAGAGCTTACCAAATTAAGCAACCGGTGGCCAAAATGAAATCTGTTAAATAGCTTATAGTGATAATTTGTGGGCAGAACACTACAGTGGGGGCGGGTTTCAACAAACATAGGTATTAGGTATATTGTATTCGGTAATAAATAAATTACTTGCTTCTAGTTAAACTTGAAATTAGCTTTTTTTTATCGAAACTCAAAAAAAAGAGCGCTGTTCTTTTATGAAAATCAAAAACTTCTGCACATTATCCTTACTCACAAACCTTTCCAAATCCGAATAACCCCTGCATGGTATATCTGTAAAAATATAGTCCTGCACATGTGCTAAACATCAACAGGATGATATGAACCTTTAACCGGCATACTGTATGGCAGCCATAGCGCTTCAATTACCTGTTATTTGAAGTACTTACCTAAATCAGCATACAACTCCCCAGGCATTACAATTTTTCGAAATCATCTAATCCTCATAAACTCTCCTTTCGAAATTATCCAACCCCACTTCCATTGCTATTGCACAAAGTTCAATGTGCGATAAGGCTGCATTAAATATCCTCTAACACAGCACTACCACCCTGCCGGTACATCTTACGTATATTTCAGTACAACAAATTTTTTTAGTAATGGCAATTTTAGATTCCATGATTCCATTTACCGGTAGAATCGGTAATGTCATTTCCTACAAGCGCGACGGTAAGCACTGTTTGCGCTCTGCACCCACGCATGTCAGGCAAACGGATAATACCCGCCGGGCAGCTAAGTATTTCGGTGCGGCCAGCCGTAAAGGCGCCCTCATCAGGAGTGCTATTTCTCCCGAGCTGGACATTTACCCCGACAGCTACCTTGTGAACCGGCTGAACAGCTACATCATGAAGGCGGGGAGGAACAACCACGCCGGCCTGGTGAACTTCCGGTTCAATGGTTACACGGGGCTTGACAAGCTGCTTACACAGCCGCCGGTGTTCTCTAAAGACGGTACCTTACGCATCCCGGCGCAGCGCCTGGAGGCCTACAGCAATCTCTACGGTTCCGCTAAACAGCTGGAAGTAAAACTGATCGCCACCCGGATCGACTTTGCTACCCGCAGCATTACCGGCTCCGAAGCAGTGACGATCACCATCGACCTGGAGCAGCCTTTCAACGGTGCCGAAATGTCCATAGACGTACCAGGTAAGGGAACGCTGCTGGTGGTGGTGCAGGCAAGGCAATTTGTAAAAGACGGTGATATCCGTGACCGCAAGTGGTATGCCGCCGATATTGTGGCGGTTGTGGAGCAACAGCAGTCTGAAGCATCCCTTGCAAAACCCAAATCCCATAAGAAACTAACGGGCATACCTGCGATGCCTTCCCGCAAAGCCACTGCTAATCAAAACAGGCAGGCGGTCAATAAACGGGAATAGCCTCACGCCATTACTGGATTTTTTGTTGTAAGAAGCTCATAATCAAACACTACGGAACCCCAATCTACACGGCAGGCCACTCCTCCGCCAGCCATTGCCATGGGCTGCAGGCGCCCAATCTTCACTTTACATGCCTGTTACATGCTCCTACTCACCTGCAACACAGTTCCACATCACCACCACATCACCTCCGCATCAAGTCCACGTTATCGACGTACTTAACTCGTATTTAAGCGGTACTTACTCCCAAGATGACTAAGAGTTACTGTCTTCTAACTTAATACATACCAGCTTGAATATGCTTACAGTAACATTTCTGTATCTATTTATTAGCGTATCCTGAAGGGAGGAGAACAACTTTATGAACTATACATTACCCCTGCTTTATGTACTTTAATGCCACAGAACCTGATGGCAGTACCTTCGACTCCACTAATTGTAAACGCTGCTGCTCGGGCATTTTCATTGTATCAAATAAGCGCCTTCCTTCCCCGGCTAAGTAAGGATGAATCACAAAGTGAAATTCATCCACCAATCCCTGTTCAATTAACTGCGATGGCAGATCTACCCCACCTATCGATATATCCTTTCCCGGTTGCTGCTTCAGTTTCAAAATTTCTTCAGCGGGGTTTGAGCGAATAATCTTTGTTCTATCATCTGCACTTTTCAGTGTTTTGGAAAATACAATTCTGTCGAGGGCATCGAATGCCTTTGCAAAATTATTCACCGTTTCGGGACCGGATTGCTCTTTTGCCATATCAGGCCAGAAAGGAACCATGAGTTCATACGTTTTACGTCCATACACAATCAGGTCAGCTTCCTTCAAAAGTTCTGTAAAATAAACATGAATATCCGCGCCGCCATTACCTTTGGTATGCTCGCAGCAACCATCGGCAGTAAGGTTAATTCCGTAGACAACTTTTCTCATTGGAGTGGTTTTAGGTAATAAAAGATTTATTTCATTTCTATCCCGGCTTTAAACCGGATTATAGATTTTACGAGGTCAATCGGTAAAGGTTTATTGTGCGGGAAATGCAGGGTATCCTTAGTGCCTTTTGCCCTGAAAGGAGCAATCTGATCTTCGAGCCGGCTCAATCCATAGACCGGGTAAAACCCAATATGATTTTTATAGGCAGCAAAATACAAGTGATCTTTCCCCACTTTAAATGCCGGCATTTTATACCGGATGCTTTCTTCTGTATTTGGATGAAACCCTAAAAAGATTTGCCGCAGGGCATTCAGCCGATCCCTGATATCAGGATCAAAAGCAGCAATATATTGCGTTACGTCGTTCATACATACAGCATTTATCTGATCAGAACTCCATCGCACATAAGGCAAACAGATTATTTCTCTGCAATCCTTTTATTCCGCCTGTCACTTAAATACTTCCTTACAGGAATATCGTACACTACCATCACAAGATAGGCAAATCCCACCAGCAGTACCACCCCGGAAATGATAACGAATGTCAGTTCCATAGTACCCGGTTTATGGCTGTTGTAATAGTTCCCAAACATCCATAACGCGGCATAATGCGTCATATATAGCGGATAAGAGATCTTACCGGAGAATACGCAGAACTTCTTTAAGCCGGGTTTTAACACAGCACCCGCGCCTAATGCTATCAGCAATGGGAAATACAACAGCACTACTAAAGGTTCGGTAATCCAGTTCCACGTAGAGAAAGGCATGATAAAGGCGAGAGAAAGTAATACTGATAAACCTATAAATCCGAGATTGTTTTTGATGATCCAGTTGGAACGATAGATGAGTAATCCTGCAAGGAAAGAATAGGATATGCGGGCGCCCCCATCCCAATAGGTGGGCCCGCTCCAGCCACCCAATAAGTTACCAGCGCGGAAAGACACAAGGCAAATAGCCACCGCCGAGAGGATGGTTAATACAATCAGGTAACTGCGTTTGAGCCTGCAAAGCACCAGTGCGTAAACGATATTGGCGATATACTCCCAAAACAGGGACCACGACGGTGCGTTAAGTCCGAACAGATTGAATCCCCTGTCTTCCATAACCGGGAAAGGAATAAGTAATGCTGAACTCAAAAACAGGAGGATGACCATTCCGGTATTATACAATTCAGGATGCCCGCCAAACGGATCAAACAGAAATGCCAGCAAACCTAACACTGATCCCGCTATGATCAGCGGATGGAGCCTGATAACCCTCGATTTAAAGAATTCCAGCAATCCCATTTTAGCCAAACGATCGTCGTAGGCATATCCAATCACGAATCCTGAAAGACAAAAGAAGAAATCCACCGCCAGGAAACCATGCCCGATAAAGTTCTGGCTGGGATCGAGGTACACCCATTCCATAAAATGGAAAATCACGACAGCAAGAGCAGCAATCCCCCTTAATCCGTCGAGAATTTCGAAATGCTGTTTCGTTTGCAGAATTGTAGCGGTGGGTTTGTTCGTATCCATTGATGGTTCCGGTCTGGTTGTTGTGCAGTTGCCAAGTTATCTAAAAATGTAACAATTGGCAAGGGATAAAGGGATGCTCCTCATAATAAGTATGAATCGAACAGGCATATTATAAAATCAAAAAAGCCGCCAGCACCCTACATGCTGACGGCCCATTACATCAAACGTTCTCCTATAAATTCGTATACTTCACCCCAAGACTAAACCAGCGGGCTGGTAAGGGAATTGCTCCAATCTCATTGTATTTGGAATTGAAAATATTCTGCGCATCCACCATCACTGTAAAGTGCTGGATACGCTGGCTGATCCTAAAATCATTGATGAAATATGACTTACCGGAGATCCTGTCGTTATAACGGGTAGCTACGAGTACAGAGAAGCCACTATAGCTAAACTCAACGGTATTAGTCACCTGGTGCTTCAATGAAGAAATCAGATACTTTGAATACAGTGCTTTCGCTCCCTCAGATTCGGAATCCAGGTAAGTATAAGCCAGATGGATGTTGAACTTAGCCTTTTCAGAAACCGCTACACGGTAATCAGACCGCACGTTGAAACCCTTCGTGCGAAGATCTCCCACGTTATTACTTTGCCACGGCTCCGTGGTCACCATCCGCGTCCAGTCTATGAAGCTGCTGATGTTCCTGTAAAAGTAGCTGGCGTTAACCGTCAGATTACGGTGCAGGAACTTAAAGCCCAGTTCCCCCTGAAGGGCATCCTCCGGACTCAGATCAGGATTACCGATATTCCCGGGGCGCTGATTCAGGAAAAGGTCCGTAAACGATGGAATCCTTTGACTGGTTCCCACGTTCCCCGTGATCCGGAATGCCTTGCTGATAGCATAGCTCGCATCCAGACCGGGATAGATCTGCCACTTATAATCCGAATTGTAATTCACATAAGTACCCGCATTCACATCGAGCTTATTATCCAGCAGATACACCCGGTACTGTGCATAAAGCCCCAGATTCTCGCGGCGGTGGTCCCCGATATTGGAAGAATTAATATCTTCCCTTCTTCCTTCCACACCAAATCCCAGTTCGCCTGTATGGAGCCTGTAAGTTGAATTCAGCTCCGCAGCCAGTGAATTGGTATAGTGACGGCTCTTGCCTGCATTGGGATTGGTAACACCAAAATACCGGTAATCGTCATCGTTATAACGATAGCTTACCCGAGACATGAGCGAAAACCTGTCGGATAGCGTATGCTTCGACTGGATAGACGCTATAACTGTTTTCATGGCCTCCGTCGAGTTTTTATCACCCGGAGCAGCGTAGAAACCGTTGGCGCCAAACCCATTGTCGATATAGCCTGCGGATGTGAGGATTTCGTTGGCATTGTTGATCTGGTAGTTACCCTGGTAAAACAGCTTTTTGTTTTCAAATTGCGTGTTATACCGGTATCCATTGCTTTTATCATAAGAACCGAAAAGAGAATGCTGATGTTTGGCTTTACTGATCACACCTCCCAGCTGAATGCCGGTACCGTAGAACATCTCTCCTGTTCCCGCAGTGTCTTTCTCAAAATTAGACCCGCCAAAGGCACTCACCAGGAAGCCCGATTGTTCCGGCTTCTTTGTGATGATATTCACCGCACCGGTTAAGCTGTTAATCCCATAGATCCTTGCCGCAGGGCCGCGGATCACCTCTATCCTTTCAATTGCCTCTACTGGAATAGGCAGGTTCAGCATATTATGGGCGGTCTGGTTGTCGATGATCTTTGTCCCGTTCACCAGTACAACGGTCTGCTCAAAGCTGCCACCGTCGATACTGATATCGGCCTGACTGCCGAAGGGGCCCCGCTGCCGGATATCCACCCCATTGGCATATTGCAGGATCTCTTGCAGGCTGCGGGCGGGTAATTTGGCAATGGTAGCCTTGTCTATCACGTAAACATTCCTGTTTTGCCTGGATATAGGGGTGCTGAAGCGGTTTTCATTAATCACCACTTCCTGGATGCTGATGACAGAATCCCGCCTTTGCTGTGCATAGGTTTGAAGGGATAATACCGTCAGCAGAACTACATAGAAAATCCTCATTTACTGTAAAATTTCCGCAAAAATAGTACCTTGCCGTACCACTATAGTAGGCCAGTTTTAATAAAATGGGTAGTCCGGTTAATATTCCTTTCCAACGCTATATTCAGCTGAATCATAGCCTCCCGACCGCAATCTATCTCCAGATTGTGTTTGAGTTCATTAAAGCCATCCAGACGGGGCTGCTTCCCGAAGGCACGAAGCTCCCGGGTACACGCATCCTTTGCAAGGAGCTGTCCATCAACCGGAACACCCTCGTAAAAGCCTTACATGACCTTGAGGCACAAGGATATATAGAGATACTGCCCAATAAGGGCATCTTCATCCTGTCGGACCAAAAACAAAAAAACAAGGTAAAAGCGCCCTCCCCGAAAGGTAAACCTTCAGAGCAGGGCACAACCGGCTTCCCCTTTAAACGTTCCTCCATACTGGAAAACCCTGTAGAAGTCAGTGACCTGAACTACCAGTTTAATGACGGTATGCCCGACCTCCGCCTCGTACATACCGATGTACTGGCCCGGCTGTATGTATCCAAACTGAAAAGACGGAAAAACACCCGTACATGGGAACAGATCCAGCTGCAATCGCACCTGCAGTTCAAAGCCCATTTCTCCAATTTCCTCAATCTCACCCGGGGCCTGCGGATAGCCAGCAGTAACCTCCTCACCACCAGTAATCACGAAATCAGCCTGTATCTCGTTACCAAATTGCTGATTTCTCCGGGAGATAAAGTAGTGGTTGCCACACCCAGCTATTACCGCTCCAACATGACGCTTTCCGACAGCGGCGCACAGATCATTACTATCCCCGTTGATGAGCACGGCATTAAAACCGACAGCCTGAAAACGCTCTGCCAGTCCCAAAAGATCAGGGTGTTGTATCTAACTTCCAACTTCCACTACCCCACCACCATTTGCCTCAGTGCCAAACGGAGAATCGAAGTACTGGAACTGGCGGCAACTTATGGCTTTGTAATACTGGAAGATGATTATGACTTTGATTTCCATTACGACAACAACCCCGTATTGCCCCTGGCGGCATTAGACAACCACGAGCGGGTGGTATACATCGGATCATTCGGCAGATCGCTTCCAACGGGTTTCGGATACGGATTCATCTCTGCACCGGAAGCCTTTATTCAGGAGCTCGAAAAGCATCAGAACATACTGGAACCGGGGATCGATGTTATAAAGGAACAGGTGCTTACCGACTGGCTGCAGGAAGGCGAAGTACACCGCTTATCCAAGAAGAACAGGAAAATTTACAAAGAGCGGCGGGACTATTTCGTGCGATTGCTGAAGCAAAAACTAAAAGGCAGAATCAGGTTCCAGATACCGCTTCGCGGATTGGCAGTTTGGGTGGAATGGCTGGATGATTTCAATCTGGTGCGGTTACAAAGAGAATGTAAAGCGAATGGATTATTTCTGCCTACAACTTTATTATATCAAACCAAAACCCTTACAGCCACGCGGCTGGGGTTCGGGCACATGAATGAAGAAGAGATGGAAAAAGCCGTTGAACTGTTGAGTATTTCTTTGGAAAGGGTGCTTCATAAAGAGGAATAGTAATATTATCACTCTTCCAGCACATAGCTGGTACTTCTGCCCCCTGCCGCTTCTTTACCCAATAAACCCCGTTCTAATAGGTCCTGTAAATCACGCACCGCTGTATCCTGCGACACCTTTGTAATTTTCGCCCATTTGCTGGAAGTCACTTTTCCTTCAATCCCATCCAGCATTTTATGCAACATTAGTCGCTGCCTTTCATTGAGGTCTTGCGCGTTAGAACGTTCCCAGAATTTGGATTTCCTTATCACATCAGCCAGTGTAGCATGAGTAGTTCCTAACGCACGCTGTAAACATTGCAGGAACCATAATATCCATTCCGTAACATCCAGCGTTCCTTTTTGCGTCTCTTCCAGAATCCTGTAGTATCCTTCCCGTTCATTCCTGATCTGGGCAGACATGCTGTAGAAACGCCGTTTACTTTTATCCGCACGCGCCAGCAGCATATCCATGATAGCACGGGCAATACGGCCGTTCCCGTCATCAAACGGGTGAATGGTAACAAACCAAAGATGTCCGATTGCTGCTTTCATTACCGGATCCAGATTCTCTTCTGTATTAAACCAGTGAATAAAGGCATCCATCTCCTTTTGCAACTGATCCGCATCCGGCGCCTGAAAGTGAATGGTTTCCCTTCCCATTGGCCCGGATACAACCTGCATTGGATTGTCATTTGTATTATCTCTCCACGCTCCCACAACGATCCTGTGCATACCGCTCCAGCCAGTTGGAAACAATGCAGCATGCCAGCCGAATAGCCGCTCTTCAGTCAGCTCTTTCTCATGGTTCTGTGTGGCATCCAGCATCATTTCAACTGCACCATCGATATTTCTGTCTACCGGAACCAACCCGGCTACATTTATTCCTAAACGGCGTGCTATGGATGAACGGACCTGTTGAGGATCCAGCATTTCACCTTCAATTTCGCTGGATTTTAATACATCTTGTGTGAGATTCTTCAAGGTAGCTTCATCCTGCAAATTGAAGCCTAACCCTTCCATACGTCCCAGTAACAATCCCTGTTGATGACGTACTTCTGCCAGAAGAGGCGATATCTCCTCATGATCCCATTGAAAATCAGGCCACTCTTTTCTCAGGTAAATAAACATTCTACGCACAATTTGCGGTGAATATAGCAATTATTTACAGCAGCAACAACTATTCACCGCACATTATGCGTAGATTAAGCCCCTTATTCTTCGCACAATATGCGCAGAATAAGAAAAATGCTTGTGTCGGAGGTCATGAAAATGAATTGTAGTTTTTGGTGTTAGTTCATATAAACTTATGTTTCAAGTTCATCAGAAATAAAGACAATGAGGAAAGAAACAGGAGCTCCAACAACGAATCAACGAGCACCAAAGGACACAACAGCGCTGTATTGAACAAGCAGGACAGCGACTTCGGGAACTCCGGGCCAGCAACAGATCATTTGGCCAGCAGCGATCGCCACACTTCCCTTCGTCCGGAAACAACGGATAGCCGGCTAAAAATAATGGCAATAGTATATATAAACAAAAGCGGGAAGGATTTACACCCTTCCCGCTTCTTCTTTTATTACAATATTATCATGCATCCGGAATCTCAGGCTCCACGAGCTTCGTGAGTTTCTCGAGCGACTCCTGCCAGCCGAGGTAACACATCTCCACGGGAATCACATCCGGAATACCTTCCTGCGTAATATTGATTTCTGTACCTGCCACCGTCTTACGGAGCTTCACGGTAGTGATCATTTCGCCGGGGAGGTTGGGATCGTCGAACGTATCGGTATATTTCAGCGCTTCGTTGGGCTTTACCTCGAGGTAACTGCCGCCAAAAGAATGACTGTGACCTGTAGAGAAGTTATGAAACGACATCCGGAATGTGCCACCCACCTTCACCGTCATATCATGCACGGTGCAAAGAAAACCATAGGGAGGCAGCCAGGAAGCAATTGCATTGGCCTCCGTAAATGCGCGGTACACTTTTTCAGGTGTAGACTTAATGACTCTGTGTAAAGAAACTGTATTGCCTGACATAAGATCAATTTTTTGCTTCCTACTCTTATGGCTTTTCGGATTCGCCCGTTTTTTAGCTGTGGTTGCTGCTCCACCTGTATTGTTCCGTTGACAATACAAAAGTGGCCCGAAAACGGGACTTGTAAAGTGGGGAGATACGACAAATCTGGGGCTATTTGCGACCCTTACCGCAAAAACTGCTGTGTCAGGTGATACCCACCGCCTATCACCAGCATAGGCATTGCGATTGCCAGGAGTACTACTGATAACCCGAACGACCGGAAATAAGTCAATACAACTGCCTGCTCAGGATTATCCGCCTTATAGGCCACATTTGCCTGATCCCCTATTACCCATCCAGCCGGAGAGCTGCTCCCTGTAGGACGCAATATCACTTCCCTGCCGGAATAGGTACGGAACCTGAATACAGGCCGGTAAGTATCCCCATCAGAACCTCTTACCGTTTCAATCTCTATAACTTCCGCAATAGCCCTGTCGCTTTCACGGATAAACTGTACTTTTTGCCTGAAGAAATACAACCCGGCAATCAGGAGCCCCGCTCCGATAAACAATGGAATATTATACCACATACAATGGATTTATTTACTGCAATATAAGTCACCGGTACCCTCCATCAAAATCCCCTGTTGCTGTCATAAAAAAAGCCGCATGCTACTGCATACGGCTTACAGGATATTAACTAAAGTACCTACTCAGTTATACTCGAAGAAGAGCTGATCTTCACATCCGCATACTTCCATGCTTCATCAAAATCCACATGCACCTTATCAGCCTCCGCGTTCTTCTGCTGTTGCGTTAATGCTTTATGTAATCCAATCAATGCCCAGCCATTCTTCCGCCACGTACGGAGGTCATCCCTGTACACTTGTTCCGCCTCTTTCAGCTTACCGGCTTTCAGCAGCACCGCACCGAGGTGATGCCGTACAGAGAAGAACCAGTCGGGCGGCTCGTTGTAATTGAGCTTATCCTCATTGGCCACCGCATCCTTTAACAGCGCTATAGACTGATCTGTTTTACCCTCCTGCACTGCAATACCGGCAGCAAGTACCTGTGAAGCGATCACTACCAGATCTGCTGTAGTGTTGATGTTCCAGATAGTGATGTCTTTCATGGTAGTGTCCTTCGACAATAGGGCCAGGCTATCCATGGCTTTTTTTGCATTGGCTACATCATGCTTACCTAAGTAAGCCATGCCCCTGGCGTAGTGCCATATGGCGCGGGGGTAAACAAGATCTCCATCCGGAGCGGGGATGGCCATAATGGTATCCCACATCGATAATTTAACAGCTATATAGTAAGGGATGGTATAGTAGTGCTGCAGGGTTCCCCAGCCGGGCATGCGCATCACCTGCTCAGAAGTATGCTGCTGCAATTGATTCGCAGTTTTCCATGCCAGTTTGGAATTACCTTCCAGCGTAGCTGTGGCCGCGAGGAAATGATAATTGTGAGGGAAATACCCCAGCGGGTAAGCCCCCTGGGCGTGGCAGGCTGTGGTATACGCACTGTCCTGCTCCACGGCACGGATATTAGAAATGGAACCGAGATGATAATCGCCCGTATTGATGTAAATATGGGATGGCATATGCAGGAGATGCCCTGCCCCGGGCACAAGCGTATCCAATAAGTAAGCGCTGGGCAGTGCCTTTTCGGGTGTGGCAGATGCTTCCAGCGCATGGATGTAAAAGTGGTGTGCGCCGGGGTGCCTGGGGTGGAGCTTCATGAGGTGCTCCAGCACTTTAATGATTTCAGGGGTCCAGGCTTTGGGGGCTTTGGTCTTCTTTTCATACAAATCCCAGGGATGCAGATTCATTACCGACTCTGCATACAAAGCCCCAACATCCGGATCAGAAGAAAATTGGTTATACACTTTCTTCATGGCAGCAGAATAGGCGATATCCAGTCCCGACCGGTCGGCCGGAGGATCTTTCACATACCGGGTCGCCAATGCTGCTATCAGCGCCTTTTCTTTGGGTGTACAGTTTGCAGAAAGTGCCTGTGCCTTCACTACCGCATCGTAGGCCCGCTGGAAGTTATCTTCTTCCATACCGGCGTTGTAGTTGGGACCTAATACATAAGCAAAGCCCCAATAAGCCATAGCGCATGCAGCATCCTGACGGGTGGCTTCAAAGAAAGACCTTGCCGCTTCTGCATGATTGAACCCATACGCCAGCATCAGGCCCTGATTGAAATAGGCCTGCGTTTCAGCGCTGGACGTGGTCACCTTACAGTCCACCCCCTCCAGCCCTTTAAACATAGGGGCTTTAGTACCGGCGGTATACCAGTCTTTATCGTTGGTGCGTGGCACATAGCAGCCAATGGATTGCGAAACGGAGTCTGTGGATTGATTTTCGCTTTTCCCTTTACGGTTCTTGCATGATAAAAAGATACATATCGTAATAAGTGCGAAGCAGATTTGTCTCATACAGATAGATTTGCGAGGTTGAAAAGTTATTGGGAGTTAATGCTTTACATTCATAAGTACATCCTGCCGGCTAAGTACAGATCGGGATGGCAATTGGGGAACTTTCTACTATTACGCCTAATGTACGAATATTCCTGTTAACCGGGATGTAATGAAACCAGATGTATAGTTTTCAATAATCCCCTGTACGTATCATTTCTTCCAGCTTATAAACTGCGAATATGACGAACAAAATCAATAATATAGAGAATATGAACATAGGAACGTAACTGAGGCCCCCGGTTAAGACAATCTTTGCCGGCGTATTGGGCAGGTAATGCAATGTAACCTGATCTCCCGGCTTGAATTTCCCGAATGCCGCATAGGCATGGCTGCGATGAATTTGCCCTGTATAAGTATCCCTGAACTCAATATGGAGATTATCAACAGCTCTTCCCCTTTTCATGGTCAGTACATGCTTGCTGAGAACCACTCCGTTGGTTTGAATACCCCTGCGCCTGATAAGGAAATGATTCCGCCACCGGAAGAGGGTAATCGCCAACGGTATAAAAGAGAATACAAGGAGTAATATCAATATTATCGGCATTCCGGGGTTGTTTAATGTAAAGCCTCAAATATCCAGCCAGCCACATTGTGCCATAACTTTGAATACATTTCGCAAATCCGGTATGAACGGCTGAGGATTAAAATTACAATTTTCCTGCCTCAACAACAATGCGTACTTATTGGATCGACAGGAACATTCATCCTAAAAGCAATATATTTAGCAAAGGATTTTCACTGTTAAAACCACCGTTATGCAATGGACGATCCGCAAGGTTGAATTGCAGGACATCCTGCCGCTGCGGGCACTCTTCCTGCAGGAAAATAACTTCCAGATACGGTACGATGCGCGGCACCGCCGGGGGTGGACAGACAGCTACCTCATTTCCATCAACAACCGCCCTGCCGGTTACGGGTCCATAGCCGGTAAGAAGGAACATACTGACAGGGACAGTCTCTTTGAATTTTACCTTATCCCCCCATACCGCCAGCTGGCAGCCCCCATCTGCTCCGACCTGATCCGGCTTGCCGCGGTAACCGATATCACCTGCCAGACGAACGACCTATTCCTCTGCTCCCTCACTTATCAGTTTACAAAAAACATACAGGCAGAAGCTTACCTTTTCAGCGATCACCATGTAACGCACTTCCATCTGCCAGATACAACCTTCAGAAAGCGGACGGATGCTGAAGTAATATCCGGTTATCAGCCAGACCAGATGGGCAGCTACATCCTTATTCAGGAACAGGAGATCGTGGCAACAGGTGACTTCTATCTGCATTACAACCCTCCTTTTGCAGACCTCTGGATGGAAGTGAAAAAAAGTCACCGCAGGAAAGGAATAGGTTCCTGTCTGCTGCAGGAACTGAAGAAAGAATGTTACCTCGCAGGGAGGGTTCCGGCCGCAAGGTGCAATATCGATAACGCAGCATCTAAGGCATCTTTACTGAAAGCAGGGTTACAGGTCGTGGGGAGCATGATCAGCGGGGAAGTGATGTAAAAAAGTAATGGCTTCCTTGCAGAAGCCATTAGCAATATTTGATTTTACAAAAGCAGATTCCCGCTTATTTCAATTTCGTTATTTCACAGTATTTGATTCCAATACCAGCCATCCTGCCGAGGCTCCGTCGTCCGTAGGGGTAGCCTGCACCCAGATGGTTTTATCTGCCCTGCGGATCACATACGTGGTAGTGGGTTTGTAAGCAATGAACCCATAGCCGCTGTTGAAGCGCATCCGGTTTTGCTCTATTTCGGTTAACCTGCTGTCGGGTACCTTCCCCTCATGCACCTTTACCCCGCCCAGCGCGGTTACGCTATCGGTTACTGCGGCTATAAACGCCTCGTCTGACCAGGTGCCATCCCCTTTCACACGGCTGTAGAATACACTGCCTTTAGGCACCTCATAATGATCGCCCACCCAGAAGTAAGCACTGTCTCCCGCCGCCACCGGGTTCTTTTCATAATTGGTGTAGCCTTTCCCCAGCTGTACATACGGGAAAGTGCCGAGTGGCTTGTCTGATACTGGTATCTGCTCCAGATTGAAACCTGCGGGAGCTGCAGGCGCTTCAAGTGTAGCCTGTATTGTTGCAGAGGAATCGTCTGCGGGTTTCTTTTCGCTGCTGTTACAGGCGCCCAGCGCCAATGCTGTCGTGATAGTCAGGATAATGGTTTTGTGATACATATGCACCGGTTTTTAGGGTAACCAAATATACGGTTTTAGACAGCTCATTCCTCCGGTACAGGTTGTCCTCATGTTAAATCTACCTGTGCAAGTCAGGTATTTATACCTGCCCCGGTGAATGCAAGATGAACGAACTTGCCTTCAACCCCAAAAGTAAGGCCCCAAATACATTAGCATACGTAACCGATTTTAACCGTAACAGTTCAGCAGCCCCCGGTACCTGAGGTACCGCCATGACTGTTTATTTATCAACGTTTTAAAACCCCAAAATTATGTCAATCAGATTACAGGGCATGTGGCTAGTGAAAGTCCGGTCCAAGAATGCCGATGACCCGCAGCAGTTCCGCATCAGCGGCGCCCTCACCGGCAATGGTACTTACAACGGCGTTACCTCCACGCCAGAGGTATTCGTGAATGGTGACAGCTGGTCTATCACCATCCTGAACAATCCCGGCTCCGGGTTCGTTCCTTCGGAAATGCAGATACGCTTCCCGGTATCAGCGGGCGGCTTCTACAGCTTCGACATTGAGTCGAATGATTCCGGCGGCGATGAGGATTTCAATGACCTCATCATTACCTGCCGTACGCCTATTACACCAGACGACTACATCATCTACGGTAACGTAGGGTATTACAGCGGCCATTGCTTCAACCCCTGCTATCAGCGCTACTTCGTGATCGATTCTGTACTCACCCTGCAGGAAGCACTGAAGAACCCCGCCCTTAATGCCCTCATCGCCGATTACTACCCTTCGCGGGTAAGCGAACTGCAGCAACGCGCCAATGCAGTATCCCTCAATCCGCAACCCCTCCCTCCCGGACAGGGACCCGATTTTACCCCGCTCGTAATACCGCTGAGCGATACACAACCCATACCTCCCAAACAAAGGCATCTTGTACGCAGCACCGCAGGTTCGCTGAACCTTGCCGCAGGGGATAAAAAAGCGGCGAAAGAGTCTCAGGACAGCTTCTCCTTCCGGCAGCTCACTTCTGCAGAAGCAGTACAGGAAGAATCCGTGTCACTTTTCCGCTCTGCCATCAAAGACAGCGTTCGCCAGGAGGCCATATCTGTGGCATCCCGCTTTAAGTTATTATGTGAAACAGGCCCCCTGCCTAATGCCGTTCTGCGCGTACAGGAATACGACCGCAGTGCAGCCGAATTATCCGGAGCACCATATAGCGGGCTGGGCGACCGTGAACTGCAGGGAACCACTATTTGTGACCGCAATGGTAACTACATCTTCCGCGTACGGATGACCGGAGAAAAGGTGAGCGATGAAATCCTCACCGATACCGCATCAGGTGAAAGCGCCACTTTCCAGACTGCTCCGGATGTAATGCTTCAGCTCATGTGCCCCGGAGTAGCCGTGCCGGCTTACGAATCAGCTCCTCACTGGAATATCGGGCATCTGCACCGGATCAATATCTGTGTGCCTAAAACACAATCCTGCCTTATCCCGCTCGCCTGCGATGGTATTCATATCATTCAGGGCGTAGGTAATATTGCACTGGCAGAGCCCTCTCCTTCCGGCGCACGCATTGGTGGTGGCAACTATCTGGGCTCCGACGGGCTCATTACCGCCTTCGGAAGCGGTGCCCCTGCGGCACGATGTGCTGCCTGGTATGGCACCCTGCAACTGAGGGGCTGCCTGAAGAACCCCGCCGTGAAATTCTACCGGCTTTCCTACAGAGCCATAGGCGGCAGTCTTTCTTTTATCCCCTTCAACCAGCCCTTTACTTTGCCCTTCGATAATGGCGTTACCCTTGTCGAAAGACAAGTATTCAGTTCAAGTGCTGACGCCTACATCAATGTAGAAACGAACACTACACCTACCGGCGTGTGGCTCCATGCATACCGCAACATCAAAGCGCGTATCAATACCGCGGCTTTTGCCAATGGGCCATACCTCTTCCGCATCGAGGGACTGGATGCATCGCTGAACCCCGTAGCCGGCACTGTTGAAACAGTACCATTATACTTCGATAATGCCGCTGTACAGGCGCGCATAGATCCTGAGATCAACATGGCCGGTGTGGGCACCCTGGGAGAATGTGCCCTCTTTACCCTGCCTGCCGGACAGGAAAACCCCACACTCACCATTCGTTACCGTGCCGTACACAACCTTAGTGGCAGCATTGGTTTCATGAACAGTTACGGCCTTGGTATGCTGAAAGGAAGTGGCGGATTTAGTATTACCCCGGGAGCTGCTCCCGCTATATTCCCCGCCCCCCCGTTCCTCGACGGAACCGCTAATACCGGCCGGAATTATGTATATGGCGACCACCTCAGCTGTATCCGTTACTTCCGTGGTACGATCAATGAATCGGCCGCAGACAGTGAAGGATATGTAACCGCTAATATCACGGCAGCTTCGGGTCATTGGCTGGAACCCAATCAAACGTTCTGCGCCTTTGGGGTATCTCTGAGCTACCAGTTGCGGCTCACGAACGGAGAAGGGATGTACCCGTCCACTTCAGCCGGCATGGTACTGATAGGCATACAACGCCCGTAAACAAGGCTATAATGGATTACTACTGGCTCATACCGGGCGCGCTGGCCGTTTGGCGCATCACGCATCTCTTGGCAAGGGAAGATGGTCCCTTTAACTGGATATTCGCCCTGCGGAAAAAAGCAGGCAACAGTATCTGGGGACAGCTCCTCGATTGCCCTGCATGCCTGAGCGTTTGGATCAGCGCGCCCTTTGCCGTATGGCTGGGCCACAGCTGGGAGGCCTCCCTCCTGCTGTGGCCGGCCTTCTCGGCAACAGCCATCTTACTGGAACGATGGATGGACGGTCCGCCTTCGCCACCAGCCCAATACTGGGAAGATGATCCGGAAACACCCGACACCAAACAGGAACCTTAAAAATTTACAATCATGGGATGCTGTGGAAAAAACCGGTCGGCCTATACGCCGCAATATGGTTACAACAATCGGTTTGCTGCGGAGAGCAATATGCCTGCTGCTCCCCTTACCGTTACCTTTCAATACAATGGGCAATCTGCACTTACCGTAGCAGGCCCGGTGAGTGGCAGGCGGTACCGCTTTGCCGGATTCGGTGCTCAGGTGGAAATTGATAGCAGAGATGCCCCCGGCATGAGAGGGGTACCCTATCTGCAGCGGGTAATCTGATTGAAGATACCGCAATAAAAAAGACCTTCTTTACAGCAGGTCTTTTTTTGTTGTACTGTGAAAAAACACGATTGTACTATCTCCCTGTTCGAAACATCCGGAAATTTACAGCCACATTCAACACGAATATTGGCTACATCCAGATATCTCTTTTCATCAATAACGTGGAATTTTATAAAGGCAAAACGGCTCCGTTCCCGGAGCCGTAGTTTTTTATGTGTACTACTCAATGAGTATAGAACACTGACTTAAACTCATCATACACTTTTCTTTATAACACGCTTACTCTTTTGTGATGAATAGCCAATATAACCTCCGCAAAAACCGGCAACAATAAATAACAACAACTTTGCAAATACACTTTCAGTACCCCTTCCGTTCAGTAATACTGTAAATTCGGAATTGGGAAAATAGTTATCCAGTATGGAGAACGTAAAGGTTACCAGACATGCGGCACATGAAAATATGACGGCTTTACCTGTAAAATCGACTGTGCCGGTTTCTTTCAAGACATGGCGCTCAGGATTCATTAATCCGGTATCCTTTAACTTACCGCTATCAGACGAATGGCTGGTGGAATTAGCAGGACTGGCTGGTTGTGGTGGCAGGGAAACAAAAATGGAATTCTTAATCATGGTGTGAAGTTTTTCAATTAATAAAATAACAGGCAATGGATCTCATACGCAAAATAGGATAAACAAAAACACAAAAAATAAAACAGCAGCACATTATTTTCAGCCAATGCATTTATGGAATATACTCCACACATTTCTGTATATTTAAGGTAGCAGTCAAATCCAAATCTGCAGCACCATGTCATCAGAACAATATCCAAAGGTTTATTTGTACCGGCGCATCGTGCAGGCTAAAATGTTTATTGACCGCCATTATGCTGAGGAAATTGACCTCGAAAATATCTCCGACGAAGCTTACTTCTCCAAATTCCACTTCATCCGCCTATTCAAATCCATCTACGGCAAAACACCTCAAAAGTACCTCCAGGCAGTACGTATTGAAAAAGCCCAGCTATTGCTGAAAGGTGAAACCTCCGTTTCCGATGCATGCTTTGCCGTAGGCTTCCAGAGCCTTACCACCTTCAGCGGATTGTTTAAGAAAATAGTGGGCGAAGCCCCTTCCTCCTTTGCTGCCCGCCATAAGGCCACGCAGGAACAAATCCGCAAATCCCCCCTTACTTTCATACCCCGCTGCTATGCCTACCAGCACGGCTGGCTGGAAAATAGCAATAATGAAGAACCCGAAGTGTAAGCATTAGCTGATCTTTATGGCAACAAAAACACCATTGCCATATGATCACAAAAATGACCGTTACAAACATTCACGTCCTGAATCAGGACAGTGCATTCGACTTCTATGTGAACAAGCTCGGCTTTAAAGTGGTAGACGACATACCCATGGGTCCCGATACCCGCTGGCTTACCGTTTCCCCTCCCGAACAGCCCGACCTGCAGATCGTACTGTTCCCTGTTAAAGTGAGCAAGATGTTCCCCCAGGAAACGGCAGACTCCCTTATAGCCCTTATTAAAAAAGGCATCTTCGGATGC
Source organism: Chitinophaga deserti (assembly GCF_003149455.1). Taxonomy (GTDB): domain Bacteria; phylum Bacteroidota; class Bacteroidia; order Chitinophagales; family Chitinophagaceae; genus Chitinophaga; species Chitinophaga deserti. The sequence goes on along the minus strand of NZ_QFFK01000006.1, from coordinate 107,724 downwards.
GGGGTACTCACCTGCAAAGATGTTTTCGCCACTTATGAAGAACTTAAAGCCAAAGGCGTGGAATTCATTAAACCACCCACCAAAGAGTTCTATGGCACCGAAGCCCTTTTCAAAGACGATTCCGGTAACTACTTTTCTTTACAACCCTTAGATAATTTTGGCCATGAAGACAGTATTTGATAAATCAGTCAGGGAAGAACTGATCAGCAGGATCCATTCCCTACGCCCAAACAGCCAGCCAGGCTGGGGTAAAATGAGCGTGTTCGAGATGGCGAAGCACTGCACCACCTGGGACGAATGGGTGCAGGGCATGCACAGCCCGGAATACAAGCAGGAATTCCTCGGTAAAATATTCGGGAAGATGGCGCTGAAAAGCAATACGAAAGATGAAAGACCCCTGCAAAAGAATATGCCCGCAGGGAAACTGAAGGTAAAAGGAAGCGGCGATACCGAACAACAAAAACAACAGTGGATCACCCGGGTGGAAGGCTACGGCAATTACTCCAACCCTGCCTTCATTCATGATTTCTTTGGTAAGATGACGAAAGAACAGATCGGCGTGTTCGCCTATAAGCATGCCGATCATCACTTACGGCAGTTTGGGGTGTAAAACTCCCTACCGCAATACTACTACGTGCCCTTTAAAAAGCTGCCACTCCCCTGCAGCATCCCGCACACGGAGTATATACACATACGTACCTGCTTCCCAAGCCGGAATGCGCGCCAGACAACAAACAAAAAACCCGGGCCCTCCATCGGGAGCCCGGGTCGTACCAATCACGTCCGTTATCATTAATCTTTTAAAATCCACATCACCCCGTTCGTATTATCGCCACCCGGGTACTGGCGCTTGATCGCATCATCCATATTACGGTTGTTGTAGCTCAGCTCATTGGCCGGGTACAGCCAGCGTACCGGGAATGCAGTACTCGGGGTATTCAGGTTGGAAGTGGAATTCAGTTTAAACACCGGGTATCCCGTTCTCCTGTTCTCGTACCATGCGTTGTAGTTAGAACCCTGCAGGAAGCCTGCCAGGTACTTCTGCCGGATGATCTGCTCCAGTTGCTGCTCCGTGGTACCTGCAAGCGGATGGGCGGCTGTATAAGTCTGTATATAGGCATTATCGATCTTCATGTTGTGATGATAATCGGCCACATCCGGGGTGTATGCCGCCGTAAAGCGCATCGCCTCCCCTATTCCTGCCGCATAATAATCCTGCGCAGGAGTGGTGGTAATCCATCCGCGCAGCGCCGCTTCTGCCAGCACAAACTGCTGCTCCCAGTAACTGAACACACTCACCGGCTCAGCATTCACCAGCTGCACATAACGGTTGTTTACATCGGCATAATCTTTCGACACACGTTTATCCTGCAGCACCGGGAAAGGATCGGAAGGCTCCGCTCCGGGATATGCATCCCAGTCGGAAGGCAGCTTTCCTGCCGTGATCTGCACCGGCGACGGCTTGGCGTAATAAAACAGTCTTCTGTCGCCCAGTGCCTTCAGCTGATCGATCAGCGTCGCCGTCAGCATCGTGTAGTTCGATTTCACAAAGGAGTTACCCGAACCCGCCGGTACATCGGACCAGGGGTAGTTCTGCCCCTGTGTATTGTTATAAGTCAGCGCGAAGTTATCATTGTAATTGCGCAGCAACGGCCGGTTGGCTACAATATCCCGGAAGCGCTCGATCACTTTCAGATCGGCATCTCCCGTTTTACGGTACAACTGCATCAGTACATGCAGCTCAAACCCGTTTACCACCCGGCGCCAGTTGTCGGTAGTGCCATTAAAAATCGGATCCCCTTCGAATTTAGTACCTCTTGCAAAGAGCGCATTGGCACTGTCCAGCTCGCGAAGGATGCCGAGGAACACCGTTTTCTGGTTATCGTACTTCGGCTGCACCGTACCTTCCGATTCACCTTTTATTGCTTCGGAATAGGGAATATCTCCCACCTGCATGGTGGTATGGTAAAACTGCCATGCCCTGATGAAATGCCCCAGCCCGCGGTAGGAATTACGCAGTCCCTCGTCCGTAGCCGCAGCCACCATAGGGTCCATGTTCCGCAGCAGGGTAAGCCGGTCGAAGCTCGCCCTGTTAAATCGGTTGTATTGGAAGTTCTCCTGATTCTCACCCCAGGTAATGTATTTACCCAGCATATATGGCTGCATGAATCCTTTGGTAGTGGCGATGGTGCTCCGCGTAACATTCAGGATCATGGTGGTGGCCAGCATGGATGAGTTCACCTGGTCGGTCTTATCCGGATTTGTATTGATCTCGTCGAAGTTGGAACAGCCAGACAGTACGGTTGCTCCCAGTATAATCGTGTATAATCTTTTATGTTGCATGAGTTGTAGTTTTGATGGATGAATACCCTATCAGAAATTAACACGCAGGTTCATGCCGAGCATCCGCTGCGAAGGCGAGTTCAGGTTTTCTGTATCCACATCAGGATCGGAGAAGCGGAACTTCGTGAAGAGGAACAGGTTCTGCGCGGTAAGTGCCACCGAGGCGCTCCGGATGCTGTAACGGCTCAGGAATGAGGAAGGCAGCTTATAACCGAGCGACATCTCCCTGATTTTCACAAACGATTTCTTCTGCACCCCGTAATCTCCCGCTCTGAACTTCTGGGTGTAATCCTGGTAAGACACGGCCACATCGTTAGGCGCGTATTTACGGGTATCGCTTACAATGTTCCCGAAGTTGTCGTATGACACGGAACCAGAAATCACTTTCATACCCTGCCCTACGTAATTCGTTTTACCGTTCACTACTTCATCAAACCGCCAGTTGTTATCCGTATCCGGATGCGTACCGGTATCAAACATTTTATCGTTCACATAGTTATACATCACACCGCCGATGCGCCCGTCTACATTCAATCCCACTGTAAAATCCCCGATACGGAAGTTGTTGATGAAACCAAAGCTGAACTTAGGATCGGTATAACCATACTTCATGTCATAATCACTCGCGATGGGCATCCCGTTGTTGTGGATGATATTACCTGATGGGTCGCGCAGCCAGTAGTTATCGAGGTATGCATCTGTACGCATGCCGGGAGCCGTCCAGGGGTTCTTGGCAGAATAAACACTGTCCAGTTCTTTATAATAGCGGTGATGCGCGGTGTAGTTGATGGTGGATTGCCATTCGAAATTCTTTCTTTTGAGCACAGTTCCGCCAACTGTGATTTCCACACCTTTCCGTACATAGGTTTCATCCCAGTTGATCGTGGAAGAGGAGAAACCCGTTGCCTGCGAAATTTCAATATTACGTTTGAGGTTGTAATAATACTTATTGAAATAGGCCACATCTACATTCAGGCGGTTCTTAAAAAAGTACGCTGCGGTACCGATCTCCCAGGTACGTGCAGAGCTGGGCAGCAAACTGAGCGGGAGCAGGTTACCGGGATACACGGCGGAATTGAGGGTATTCCATGCCTGAGGTGTGGTGGCATACAGCCGGTTGATTTCATACACTTCTGCAGGCGTTTTGTAGTTAGCCCACGATCCTCTGATCTTCCACATATCAGTAAAGCGCGGCATACGGAACAGCTCAGACAGTACGATGCTCGACCCGATGGAAGGATAGAAATAATCGCGGTGATCTTTGGGCTGTGCCGAGTTCCAGTCGTTACGTCCGGTAGCTTCCAGGAATATGGCATTCTTCCATCCAATGGCCGCCCTGCCATACAGGCTGTTCACCTGACGGGCGCCGTGGTTCTGGGTAATATTAGCCGGGCCTACAGATCCTGCAATAGAATAGAAGCGCGGTGAGGATAAACCGTTACGGGTTGCCGCAGAAACTGTATCGTTCTTGTAGTAGTAAATGGTTCCGCCGGCCATGAGGTCGATGGTGAACTGACCTGCCTTCTTCTTATAAGTCAGCATGATATCATCGTTCGTGCTCCAGCCTTTGGTAGCAATATTGCGGTAATAACCTTTTGCATCCCAGCCGCCGCGGGTAGAAAAGATGTTGGCGGTAGGGTTCTGAAATGTTTCCTGATTACTGTAATTGTCGTAACCGATACGTACCAGCAGGTTGAGGTCCTGTGTGAACCTGTAATTCGCGGTAAGACTGGCATTCACGGTGTTCTGTTCGATACCGTTAAGCTTTTCGTTGGCGATCAGGTATGGGTTATCGTACCAGTTGGTGTACATCCAGTTCTGTGTTTTGTTAGGCACCTTCCAGTAGTCGCGGTATTGGCGGATGTCGTATTCAGGGCCTGTCCACATGGTGAGCTGGTAAATGTATCCCTGGTTACCGTAACCTGAACCCCATACCTGCGGCGCCATACGCTTGCTGATACCGGTGTGGCCTTCGAGTGTGAATTTATCGGAGGCTTTCAGTACGCCGCTCAGGGTAAAGTTGTACATGTTCAGTTTCGCGTTGGGAAACTGGCCTTTGCTGTAAATATGATTGAGGGAAGCACGGAAGCTGCCATGTTCACCGCTTTGTGCAACGCTGATGTTGTTGTTGGTAACGATACCCGTTTCCATGAAGTTCTTCAGATTGTCTTTCCCGATGGAACGGAGCGGACGGTTATCCTCGAACTGTTTGGTTTCCGGGTTCCAGTCGGTGGCAGTTTGCCCGATATCGAGCTTGGGGCCCCATACATAGTCATTATCGATCACCCCGTTCTGGCCACGGCCATAAGAGCCCTGTACTTTAGGGATGGCAAGGAAACCGCTTTGCAGCATGGTGTTGCTGTTGATGGAAACGGTAAGCCCGGTCCCGGCACCTTTCTTGGTTGTAACCAGCATCACACCGCCTGCCGCACGGGAACCGTAGAGCGAAGATGCGGTGGGGCCTTTCAGTACATCGATGCTTTCAATATCATCAGTAGGGATATCGCGCAGCGTCATGTTACCATATGGTACACCATCGATAACCAGCAGGGCGCCTTCGCCGCGCAGTTCTATTGTGGGGCGGGAGAAGAACTCCGTGGAGTTCTTCACTACGAGGCCCGATACATGACCCGTAAGCGAGGTAGCCATATCCACTCCTTTCACTGTTTGCATGGCTTCACCTTTCACTTTCTGTACTGCATAGCCAAGCGATTTCTCCTGGCGTTTGATACCAAGTGCGGTTACTACCAGCTGATCGAGCGCAATAGCAGAAACCTGCAGAACAATGCGGATATTATCTTCCGTACCAACGGTATATTCCTGCGGATTATAACCCACAAGCGAAAAGATGAGCACATCGCCCTGTTTTACGTTTGGCAGGGAAAATACCCCGTTACCATCGGTGATGGTACCGCGCGGCGATCCTTTCAACCGCACTACCACTCCGGGCATTACACTACCGGCAGAGTCTGCCACGGTGCCGCGGATGGTTATATCCTGTGCCGCAATGCTTCCGGAAAGGGCTTTCACCTGTTCATCGGGCGTAGTGGGCTTTACCACATAAAGCTTACCCCCGATCTTCTGGCAAAGAAGGCCCAGCGGAACGATGTAGCGGTTCAGTTCATGATCGATATTGTCTTTACTGAAAACCGAGCGGTCAGGAACAACGATCTTTTTTCCTTTTAATAAATTGGAGTTGTAGTTAAACCGTACGTCGAACCGGCTTTCCATGTCGTTGATCACCGAGATGAGTGATACCTGTTGCCGGACGGCTGCTGTATGTCCCGGCTGTGCGCTGGAGGCCGGGATGTAGCATAGCGATAGTGCTACCATGATCAGCCCGGAGCTGATGGTTTGAATTCTTTTCATAGCGAGGATGTGTTAGTTTTTGGCTGAAACGCTATTGTTTGCTCACATGTAATTTGTTGTTCACAATACTGATTTTGATGGAGAAGGTTTCTTCCAGCGTGTGTACCGACTGGCGAAGATCGTTGGCAGACAGGTACCCTGTAAACATGAGGCTGTCCATGGCAGGGCCTTCAAATTCCACTCCGTAACCGAACTGTTTCCCGAGGTGCTGCACTACTTCTCTCAATGGCTGCTCCCTGAACGGAACAAGGTCGTTTTTCCAGGAAGTATGCAGTAAAGTATCTGCATGCCTGCGCGACATCCGCCTGTGATCTGCTTCGTACACCGCCATTTCCCCCGGCTGGAGGATAACGGCATTTCCGCCATTACCTACTTTCACTTTACCGGTATTCAGTACTACCTCCGTAGCATGTTCTCCGGACTTCACGTTGAAAGTAGTTCCCAGAACGGTTACATCCAGCTGGTGCCGGGTATGTACTACGAACGGGCGGGAGGCATCGGCCGTGATGGTAAAGAAGGCTTCCCCTTCCAGCCAGGCTTCTCTCGGTGCGCTTTTACGGATAGTCAGCCGGGCAGCCCGGTTCAGACTGATTTCGGAGCCATCTTCGAGCCGGAATGTTTTTACACTGTGCGAATCATTGACATATTCTACCACTTCACTTGAAGAGGGCCGGCTCCAGAAGAGCCAGGCAGCCACGCCTGCCAGGGGCAGTACAACGGCAGCGGCTTTCCACCAGCCCATACGGCGAATCCGTGTGGTATGAACGGGCTGCGCTTCCGAAAGGATCTGCATACGGATGCGGTCTGCATCATGCTCCGGCATATCGGGCCAGCCTGTTTTAGGACGCAGCTCATCGGCCAGGGGCAGGTCTTCAGGCAAAGGGTTACCCTCCAGGTGCTGCAGCAGCTCCTGCCTTTCATCGGGCGTGGAAGTACCTTCCGCCAGTTTGACGAACAATTGCCTGATCTTTTGCTGTTTGTCCTCCATCACAAGTAATACGATCGGGAAATGGGATAAGACGATCCCCGGAGAAAAAATATTTTTTTACTGCTGGATAGCATGCACCGCGGCGAGTAGTACCGCTATATCTGCATTTCTTAAAAGGTACATCCGTACGAAACGGGTGGCCTTCACGAGCTGGTCGCGCACGGTATTGATGGAAATACCCAGCATATCGGCTATTTCCCGGTTGCTGAGACCATCTACCTTACTCATGTTGTAAATCAGCTGCCTTTGGGCGGGCAGGCGGGATACGGCGTTATGCCGGATGGATTCAAGTTGCTTGGTGTAGAGCAGGTGTTCGGAAGATGCGGTGCCTTCCGCGAAGGCATCCATAAAGTATTGCCGGAAGGTTTGCTGGTGAACAGCCTTCTTCAGATAATCGAGCACATAGTTACGGGCAGATCGGAAAAGATAGGATTTGATGGAACGTTCCGGGTCGAGGGTTTCGGAACGGAGCCACACCTGCATGTAAATCTCCTGCACAGCGTCCATCGCCACATCCTGCGAGCCGCAGAGATTAATTACATAGCCGTACAGCTGGCGCCGGTACCGGTCGTACAATACAGTAAAAGCTGCGGCATCTCCCTTGCGGATCATTCCGCATAACACTTCGTCGGTCGCTTCCAACATCGCGAATTAGATTTGGAGCCAAAATAAGAAAAAAGTGGATTCCCTGACACATCTTCGCTTTTCCCCCTTTTTGAAAGTACGCCTGGTGAGTACTTAAAGGGTACTTAATGGGTACTTAAAGCATACTTACTGTATACTTAAAGTATATCTAATGTATATCCAGGGATAATTTACTGCTAACGCACACCCTCTGTACCCCTTAATTATCAATACTTTAACCCATAACCTGACAACAGGTTAGTACCCATCCCCCCTGTATTTAGTACTGTTACCCCTTAAGTATTGACACAAATTGGTAGGAATGGTGGCAAAAGTGCCTGCTGAAGACGCCGGATGACACAAAAAAAGGGCCGCCTCTATTTGGTGAGACGGCCCTTAGCTGACTAATGTATACTGATAAACAAGAAGTTAGTGTACACTTACCGGGGCATACATAGCCGCAGCACCCAGTAACATGGCATCCTCCCCCAGTGTGGATATCTGGAAGCGGTACTTATGCCCCTGCCGGGCAAGCCCCTGCATCAGCGGCTCTCCGAACAGGTGGAAAGCCCGGGCGATGTTGCCCCCCAGCAGGATGGTATCCACTTCCGGGGCCGCTGCAGCCACAAAGCTGGCCAGCTGGGCGCCAAAGCGTTGGAATACTTCCCTGCCTTCTTCCTTTAACGCCAGTTCCCTGACCGACTGCAGCACCTCTCTCCCAGATAAAGCATACTCTTTCAGGAGCCAGCGGGAGGAGAAGTAATCATCTGCAATTGAGGCGCCGAAAGGCACAGACCAGTATTCCGGGGAGGAATATTCTTCCCGCGACCGGATAACCGACCCGAAGCCGGTACCCAGTGTTAAACCCAGTACATTTTCATCCGCACCCAGGCATCCTGCAAAATAATGCCCCCGCAAAAAGCAGCTGGCGTCGTTATCCATCAGGATGTTACTAGCTGGAATGGAAAGGCGCTCCGCCAGTGCTTCCTTTACATTGATTCCATAAAGGGCATCAAACTTCGACTGGTCTTTGATATACGAAACACCGGCATCATAATCAAAAGGGCCGGGCATGGCGATGGCAATCTGCCCGGTATCGTTCATTTCTGCACACCGGCCAATGGCTGCCGCCCAGCCATCCAGCAGTGCTGCTGCCGGATTGCGGGAATCTACCATTTGCCGGGATACTGATTCCGCAGCGCATTGCCTGTTTTCCATTTCAACGGCTGCTACAGTAATGTGCGAGCCGCCAATGTCCACCGCTGTAATCTTCATGACTGAGAATTATTTTGCCTTTTGTGCCCACTTGCGGAGCATTTGAATTGCATCGTACAATACACCTGCTTCTCCCCTGAATTCACCGGAGCCTGAAGGCTTGCCGGAACGTACTTCATACCATTCGTGGAAGCCGTGTTTAATCACACGGTCGAGCATGGGGCTCATTTCCGCATACGCTTCGGTATTCATACCATACAGGTGAAGTGCATGAATCATACGGCCGCCAAACCACGTCCAGTCACCGGCATTCTGGTAATGATACGCTGCCATGTTAGGGAATACTTCCACGGGATAGGGCGGGTAAACCGTCATACCAATGGTAGCAAACTTCTCTTTCTCTGCTGCGTCAAGAAACTGGTTGTTGATAGCACGGATTTCATTTTTGCTGTGCAATCCTGCCAGTACAGCACAGGCGGTACCACCGGTATACAGCATTTTGTTTTCATCAAAATTTGCCGGGAAAGGACTACCGTTCAGGTAAATATGCGGGATGTATTTATTCGACTTAGCATCCCAGAGGTGCTTGCGGATATTCTTCTTAATCCCTTTCGCAGTTTCGTTGTATTTCTTATAGATATCGCTGCTCTTAGGCACAATAGTCATGAAGTCGTTCAGTGCGATCACGAACATGGCGTTGTCGTAAATATCGATACACCATTTTGTTTTTTCATTGATCGCAACACCCCAGCCGGTTTCAGGCTGTACATCACCCCAGTCTATGGTAGTGGCGCCTTTGATAAGGCCATACTCAGGTGCCCAGCGTTCTTTCAGCAGGAAGTCCATTGCTGCTTCCATACGCTGCAGTACGGTTTGTTCACCAACCTTTTCTTCGAGGATGCTTTTATCTCCGGTGGCGTCGATGTATTTCCTTACAGCCTGTATGAGTGAAGTTTCCTGGTCGGTTTCCACGGTATTCTTGTGGCTTTTCCAGCCTGGTGCCAGGTCGGTTTTGCTGTACTGATAGCTAAGGCGTGCATGTGCTTCGTTTATGGCACCATCACAGATGTTACCATCTGCCCCCTGAAGTTTGAAGAACAGCAGGAGCGCATCCTTCACATCTTTCCGGTCACGTACTTTAAGTGATCCGATGATGAAAGTGTTGAAGTCACGGATCCATATTTCACCATATCCCGATCCGGCATTAAAACCGTTTAGTATCCGCAGGGCGCGGGCCTCCACAGTATCCAGCCTGCTGTCTGTCAAAATCTGGTTTGCCAGCACCTTATCTCTGATTGCTGTCCCGTCTGTCCTTCCCGGATAAGACACCAGCTTCACGTCTCCCGTCTGCGCCTGTGCTGCTACCGAAGTAAATAATAATCCTGTAAAAAGTAATCGTTTCATGCGATTGGTTTATGGTTCCGGTTTATTGTTTTCTCATGTCTTCCGGATACTACCGGTCGTGTGTAAATAAAGATATTTCCCCCATGGTCATGAATGCACTGCCACCCCAGTTGGTCAGCAATTTAAAGCGGTAATACCTGAATTTGGGTGTACCCTCTGCAAGGGGGAAGCTTTCTCCCGCCAGTGCGTAATCGATATCTTCCTGCGTATTCTCCCCTACCGGTTTGCCGGAAGGCTTCACGGAAGAGAATGCACCTATCTGCGTCCAGCTGGCCCAGCTGCCATCGGGTGCCGGATTATTGCTGCCATATAATTCAAATGTTTTCACGTTCTCGATCCTGTACAGCCTGTCTGTAGCCTGCCAGAATTTAATACGGCCGAGCGAAGCGGTTTGTCCTGCATCGATCGTAAACCAGCACGGCACTACGTTCTGTGTGGCGAAGCCGGAGTTGATATTATCATCCCAGAGGTAATGCATCAGCCATCCGTGGTTACTCTTTACGTCGCCGGGCAGTTCCAGTACGCTGAATCCGGCCTTGGAAAGTTGCCTTTCAAATACAGGCAACGTAGCGGTGGACACGGGAGGATAGAAGTATTCGAACGCCATGCTGTCTGGCTTATACTGCGAACGGTAGCTCAGCAGCGACTTGCTTTCGTAATCCGGCAGGGTGGTTACCAGGTCTCCCGGTTGCACGGTAATCGTTTTCTCCAGTCCGTCTACCCCTTTGTACTTCACTTCAATACCCAGCTCACCACCTGCAGGTTCTCCCCAGTTAAGGATGATCTGGCTGCCATCGGTGGACTGCTCTATGGATTTCAAAGTACGGTTTACCAGCGAGCTGGCATAGTTTGCTCCGTAAGTAATCCCGAAAGCGTTCACCACTACTGAAATGTGCCCTTCGGAATCGTAGGTATGTATGGTAAAGTTATAATTGCCTTCTTTCAGGTTAGGGATCATCACTTCCACCGTATCTCTACCCGAAGTACGTTTAACGGGTACGGTAAGCGAATCGGCTTTATTGCTCCAGAACACGCGGAGCTGCGTCACCAGCGGGTCGTTCCCTAAAACCACCCGTAGCTTGATACGGTTTTGACCGGGGTGTACCAATACGGTATCGGCGCGGCCGGGATAGATGATTTCACCACCTTTCATAAAGTCCTTGAATGCATCGCCACTTGTTTTGGTGCAGGATGCGGCGGCCAGTACGAATATCCCCAGTATTGATTTTATCAGTAAATCCTTCATGGTATTGTCAGATTGATGGGATGAATTAATGGGTATCGCCCCACATTTTAATTTCATGGAAATTCACGTAAGTACCGTTAGACCAGTTTTTGTTTGTCTTAAAGCGGATGTAACGGACTTTAGGCGTATTCAGGGGGAAGGTAACGGTATGCCCTGCCACTGCGGCATCCTGGTCTGCCTGGGAGAGCTGTCCTTCCGGGAGGCCCGATGGCTTTATTTGCGTATTGGTTGTCAGCAACACCCAGCTGTCGTCGAAGCTGCCATTGGGATTGGGGTTATTGGAACCCCAGATCTCCACTTCCTTCGGGTTATGCAGGGAATAGTAAAACCCGGGGCGCATGAACCATACGAGGCGGCTCAGTTTGGCGGTTACCCCCATGTCATAAGTGAACCACTGCGGCATACGGGCGTCGTCAGATGAGTGATAGAAGCCTGCCTGTGTATTGCCGTCAAACAATCCTGCTATGGAACCGAGGTGACCGATAGGAGCATCTGTAGGCAGTATTTCGCCATGCATCTTCGTACGGTCGAGCTGCTCTTCAAAAAGCGGTGTAAGCGTGGTGATGAGCGTATCAGACAGGTTGCCCCAGCGGTCGCGGAGGTATACACCGAAGCGGGTAGGCTTGTTGGGCATATTGCGGGTAGAGAAATCGCCCTGTTTCAGTTTGGTATACTGCGTGGTAAGGGGTGAAAACTGACCCAGTGTATCGTCAGACAATACCACGATGGCCAGGTCCTTCTCTCCTTCGTTGGTGAAGCCAACATTCACGCCCCCAAAGTCGGGTGCCAGTACAATAGTTTTACGGACGGTCCAGATGGGTGGTACCAGCGGTTTAACGGTGATGTCTACAGGTTGTGAAACATTCTCACTTTTGTCTACCGTATAGAGCGTAACGGTGTATCTGCTTGTATCTCCAAAGCCTTCCATGGTGATGCTGCGGTTATACCGGCTCACTTTGGATTCGCGCACTACGCCACCGGGTGTGGTGTAACGGGCTTTTACATATTGCAGGTCTTTATCTACCGGTAATTCGAAAGTAATCTTAGCGGCTCCGGGCAGGTTTTCCACAGATAGACTGTGTACTACGCCGGGGGCGATATCATCCTTTTCAACCGGGCCTAATTTATCACTTGTACAGGCGCCTGCCGCCAGTAATATGGTGAATGCGGTAAGTGAAATTTTATTTGGCATACCAATATGTTTTTGCTGCTTTCGCATGCGTTATCGTGAATTGTAGCTTACCACCCGGGGTTCTGCACCAGGTTGGGATTTACCTGCAGATTAGCTTCGGCAATAGGCCAGAAGTAATCGCGGGGTGCAATGAACTGCGGGCTGTATAGCAGCACGCGGCGGTTATAATCTTCGTAGGTAGATTGCTGGATATCCCATCCGTAAATAGCCTTGCTCAGCTCCAGCGGTGCGGTTTTCCAGCGGCGTACATCCCAGAAGCGGCTGCCTTCAAAGGCCATTTCGATATGGCGCTCCTGCTGGATGATTGCCCGGAGACCTTCTTTGGTAGTGAACTTGGATGGATTGGAAGAATAGGTTGTCCAGGAGCTTTCCACAGATTTCAGTCCTGCCCTTTCCCGGATGAGGTTCAGATAGCGCAGGGCTTCCGGACGGTTTCCTGTTTCATTCAAAGCCTCCGCATACAGCAGGTACAGATCGCCGAGGCGCATCACCGGCCAGGGATAGCTTTCTACGGTAAGGTTGGTTTTATCGAATACCAGGTTCCAGTTCACGATCTTTTTGGTATAGTAACCGGTAATGGAATAGATGCGGCTTTGTTTTTTACCGGAGTACTGATCCATTTTACTTTGCACGTTAAACGTTCCGTTGCGCATGAACCAGGTGGATCCGTCGAAAGCCAGATCGGCATAGAAGCGCGGTTCTCTCTCAAAGTGAAGCCCCACAGTTTTGTAGCCTTCCTGTATACCCGAATCTAAGCTGGTAGCGGTGCGCAGCTGGAAACGGCCGGCATGGTTCCAGGTTTTGTCTTCCGTAATAGGCACCCCGTTTTTGGTATAGAACATCTCCGCGATCTTCATGGGAGGTGCCAGTTTGGCCTTCAGGTTGATGTTGAAGTTGTTGGGATCCAGCTGGGGGCATGCATAGGTTTGCAGCCAGTAGGTGGGGGTGGCGCCTGCAGTATTACCCCAGATCAGCTCACTGTTCCATTTCTCACCAACCGCGTTGCGGATATTCAGTTCCACCTGCGTGAAGTGATCTACCTGCAGAATGGCGGAGTTGAAGTAATACAGCTTAACACCGTTGGAAGCGGCTGCATCGATGGCGGCTTTACAGGCTTCCGCAGCACGCACCCATTTCTGGTCGTCGTACTGAGGATTGAAAAGCACCTGGCCGTTGTTGTTCTTCATCCCGGTGAAATCGTTGTTGCCATTGAACAGCGGACTGGCCAATGTTACGAGCGCCCTGGCTTTGATAGCAAGTGCCGTTACTTTCGTAATGCGTCCCAGTTCAGTGGAAACACTTGTAATTTTGGAAGGCAATGCATCTTCTGCTGCAACTTCATCCAATACTTTCACGATGTAGTTTACGACAGAATCTACCGGCTGGCGGTAAACTTTCATAGCCTCCGGGGGAGCATCGATGGCGAGGTTCTTATCCACGATGGGAATAGGACCGTACATGCGGAAGAGGTACCAGTGAAAGTAAGCCTTCAGGAATTTAGCTTCCGCCTTCCAGCGGGCTTTTTCATAAGGCTGCAGTTCAAGCACACGGTCTATATTCTCCAGGAAAATATTACATACCCTAATGCCCTGCCAGAGCGATTTCTGATCATATCCATCCCAATAGTTCATATATGGGTTGGCTTTGTTTTGTACACCGCGGGCAATATAATAGGGATCGAGTGCAATGAAATCCTGCTGCATGGGCCAGTACGTCCAGGCTTCATCACCACTGTTAAAACCGGGGTTGATATCCGGATGCCCTTCTTTGGGAAGATAGGCGTAGCAGGTGAACAGGTATTTTTCGGCTTCAAGGCGTGTGGCGAACGCGTGGTCGAGTGTGGGTACGTTGTCGGGCACAATGTCGAGGAACCCCTTCATGCAGGATCCCAGCATCACCGATACGCACAACAGCGCCATCGCAACCCGTGCCTTCATAACTCTAACTGACATGTAAATATGTTGTTACTGGTGATTGAAATGTTGATGTGTACAGGTTTACAGCTGCACGTTTACGCCAAAGTTGAACACACGCTGGATGGGATATCCCAATCCGTTTCCACCCTGTTCAGGATCCCAGAGTTTGAATGCGCTGATCACAAAAAGGTTGGTAGCGTTAACATACAGGCGCAGTCCGGCGATGCGGTATTTCTTCAACCCCTTGTCACCGATATTGTATCCCAGCTCCGCGCTCTTCATCCGGAGGAAAGCACCATTGCGCATCCACCAGCTGGAAAGCTTGTTGTTGTTCTCGTTCTGCGTAAGTCCCAGCCGTGGCCAGAAAGCGTAGATGTTGCGGTTATCTTCCGACCAGTGATCGTTCGCAATCACATCCAGCAGGCCATTCTCACTAGCCCCGTCAGCCACAAATGGAGAAATACCGGAAGGATCGATATACAGGGCAGACCGTGCAGAACCCTGGAAGAAGGTGCTGATATCGAAATTCTTATACCCTACCGAAAAGCCGAAACCGTAAATTACTTCAGGCGTTACCGGGAAGCCCAGGCCGTTTGCCATATCCAGATCGGTGATCTGCCCGTCGTTATTCAGATCTCTGTATTTAATATCACCGCCGCGTACTTCACCGAAATTCTGCCGCGGAGAGTTCTTCACATCTTCATCATCCACAAACAATCTTTCCGCAATCAGCCCGTACCGCTGCCCGATAGAATGCCCTACCCGCGACAGGTACTTCATGTTAGATGCATAATCAGGTTCTTCGTTCACCAATAACTCGCTGGCGGCATATGTGAAGGTTCCGCGTGCTTGCACCCATAATTTCCCGAAAGTCTTATTGTAGTCAGCAGCCAGGTCAAACCCGCGGCCTTCCGCCACACCTACGTTAGCACTTACCGGTGCGGTAAGACCCATGGTGTTAGGAACATAAGCGCGTGACATGAGGATGCTCGTGCGGCGTTCCTTATAGATATCCATTGTAAGGTTCAATGCATGCCAGAAACTGATATCCATCCCGAGGTTCGCCTTGTTCGCACGCTCCCAGGAGATCAGCTCGTTGGGATAGCGGGATATGGAAACACCCGGACGAGTATATGCATAATCTTCACCGAACCACGATTGCAGGCCGCCATCGTTCAGGTTAACGTTAGACAGGTAGAAGAAACGGTCTTCCGCCCTGCCGATCTGATCGTTACCCACGAGGCCGTAGGTAGCACGGAGTTTAAGTTTGGAAACGGTATTGGTGATGTCTTCAAAGAAATCTTCACTGCTCACATTCCAGGCAACGCCTACAGACGGGAAGAAGCCAAAGCGGTTCTTTCTTGCAAAACGCTCAGATCCATTATACCCGAAATTACCTTCCAGCATATAGCGGTCGTCGTACCCATAAGTAACACGGCCGGAGAGGCCCTGGTTACGGAAAGGCAGAGATTGCTGAAGGTCCGAAGACTGCCCGCTGATGTAATTCCTGCGGATGCCGATCAGCAATGCACCAATATTGTGTACTTTATTGAAGGTACGGTTATAATTCACGGCAGCCTCCGCATAACTGGTTGTTTCCACCAGTTTTTCTCCGGGGCTATAGCCGAGATATTCCGTGCCTGTTTTTTCATTCAGGATGGAAAGGGTATAGCCGGAACTGGCGTCCAGAGAAGGATTCGCGGCATAATAGAAAGGACTGTACCTACGGCTCATGGAGAACCGGGAGTAACGCTTGGTATATACCATCACACGGGCAGAGAGACCGGGCGTCAGGAAATTGAAATCCTGCTTCAGCTCCAGCTGCACATTGAGTGTTGAAGTATTATACTGCTGGAAGCCGGATACCATTTCTGCATATGGGTTCTTGAAAACCTCTCCCTCATTGCCTCTTGCCGCGTTACCAAACAGCGGGTGTTTGACGTTGGGAAGGTCTGAAGCAGGGAAAATAGCAGGGAACCGTACCGGGTTCGCTTTCAGCACGCTGTTGAAGATAGCGCTGCCACCGCCAACGGGGCCATTATAATCATCGAAGTTACCGGTGGTACGGATGATGGCTTCAGTAGTGTTGGTGAGTTTCAGGTTAACGTTGGAACGTACCTCGTAACTGCGCAATTTGATGTTGCTGTTGAAACCGCTGCCACGCTGTGTTTTGAGGATACCATTATCCTGGTTCATGGTGGCGCCAACATAATATTGAGCCTTGGGGCTGCCGCCGTTCAGGTTGATGTTGAGGCGCTGGTTGTTCGTATTCTTTTTGATGAGCTGGTCTATCCAGTTATTGTTGGGGTATAGGAGCGGATTATCGCCCGCCACAGTGTGATCGATCTTGTTCTGCGGATAGAGGAGCTTGCCGAGAGGGTCGCGGGTGAGCGATGCTTCGTTGGCCAGACGCATGTAGGTAATGTTATCCGCCAGTTTGAAGTTGCGGGTATTGGAGGCCATGGAGTTCTCGAAGCGGACGTTCATCCGTGTAGCTCCTGATTTACCGGATTTGGTATTCACGAGGATAACACCGTTGGCACCGCGTGCCCCATAGAGGGAAGAAGCTGCAGCATCTTTTAATACGGAGAAGCCTGCAATATCATCCGGCTGGAGGCGTGCCAGCTCCGTGGAGGTGGATTCCATACCATCAATTAAGATGAGAGGGTCCTGTTTACCCGAGCCGAAGGAGGTGATGCCCCTGATGAAGAAGGAGGCATTGTCTGCCCCGGGTTCACCGCTGCGCTGATAGGATACCATGCCCGAGATACGGCCTGCCAGCATGGTGGTCAGGTTACTGGTAGGGCCTTTTAGTTCCTTTGGATTGATGGTGGTGATGGAGCTCACCATGCTTTGTTTCTTCTGATGGCCATAAGCCACGATTACCACATCATCGAGGTCGTTTTTATCTTCCAGCAGCACTACGTTAATAGTACTGCGGCCATCCACGGCAACTTCCTGCTTCTGGAAACCAACGAATGAGAACACCAGTGTGTCTGTCGCGGATTTCAGCTGAAGTGTGTAATCACCTTCCGGGTTGGTGACGACGCCAGACTGGGTATTCTTGATGCGGATGTTTACGCCAGGGATGGCTTGTCCCTTCGTATCCAATACCCTGCCGGTAACCTTCTGTGCCTGTGCCAGGTTGATGTTGGCGATCAGGAGTAGTAACCAGCTAAAAAGGTACCGTTTTCTAAGTAGTAACAGCGATTTCTTCTTCATAGTGAACGGGAATGATGAATATGTTCTAATTGTGTGTACATATTTACAGAGAAAGCGCTGAATTCCAAACTTTTTATGGAGAAATATTTTAACGATTTCATAACGTTTTGATAATACACACTTTATACATACCTGTCAATTCCGTTGCATCATCTAAAACGCTACAGAAAATCGTTTTTGCTGAAGGATAAGGGGTTAAGGGTGCTTGGCATGGAATTATTGTATAATTTGCATGTAGGCATATATTGCTACATGTATGAACTTAGAAATTGACCATCAAAGCACGGTTCCCCTTCATATTCAGGCGGAAAACCTGCTGCGCGACCTGATTAAACAGCCTGAATATCAGGCAGGTAAACTGTTGCCCAACGAAGTGGAACTGGCCAAGCGCCTGGCTATTTCGCGCACAACGCTGCGCCAGGCAATTAATAAACTGGTGTATGAAGAGCTGCTGGTGCGCAAGAAGCGCCTCGGCACCAAAGTGGCACATCCCAAGATGAGCTCCAAATCCATGAACTGGCTCAGCTTTTCGCAGGAAATGCAGGCCCGCGACATTGCGATAAAGAACTATGAACTCCACATCAGCTGGGTGTTTCCGGATGAAAATGTGGCTAACTTCTTCGATATCAAGACCGACCGGAAAGTGATGAAACTCGAGCGCCTGCGTGGCAATACCCAGGAGCCGTTCGTATATTTTATCTCCTATTTCCATCCGCGGATTGGCCTCACCGGAGAGGAAGACTTTAAGAAACCACTCTATGAAATGCTGGAACAGGAGCACTTCGTGGTAGCGACCCTCTCAAAAGAAGAAATCAGCGCCAGGCTGGCCGATAAGCAGATTGCCAACAAGCTGGAAGTGGATGTGGACAGTGCCATCCTCCTCCGTAAACGCTTTGTTTTCGACCAGGGCGACCGCCCCATAGAATACAACCTCGGTTATTACAAAGCAGAAAGCTTCGTTTACACCGTAGAAAGCCGTCGTTCCTCCTGATATTTTTAAACCAGGCGTTCCTTGCTTGGTTTTTAATTAACCTTGGATTATGTTTGTACATTATAACATTGATATACGAACATGTCCACATCCTTTTCATCACAAACCCAATCGAGTCAGTTGCGGGCTACCGATCAATTCCTGGCCCCTAAAACCAAGGATACCCTGCAACATACCGGCTACGACATTTATCCCTGTTTCAGCGCGCAAGGCCCTGTTTTCTCCGGCTTCGACACCCTTCTCAGCAGGATACTTCAATACCAGAGCTATATTATCATTGATGGCTATGCAGGCGTTCAATGGGAAGCTTTCATCAGTCAGCTCAAAATCCAACTGGCACAGCAAAACATTTCCGCAAGTTTCGTGGATGTAAATACCGCCCTGCTCCCCCATTCGGGCCGCGATGCCCTCCTGGCAGACAGTATCGGGAACAGCGATCCGCTGTTCGGGAAAATATTCACCGGCAGCCTGTCAGATTTCTTTTCTCCCGAAAAGCTTGAAGCCTTACAACCCGCAAAAGGTACTCTGAACATCATTTACGGCTGTGGCGCCGCACTAAGCGGCTGGGAAGGCGCACTCCTGTATATAGACCTTCCTAAAAACGAGATACAATTCCGCTCACGCGCAGGCAAAGTGTGTAACCTCGGGCATACCACTCCCTCCGGTAATGCACGCCTCCAATACAAACAATTTTACTTTGCAGACTGGCCGGTACTCAACCGGCATAAAAAAGACATCCTGCCGCGGGTAAATCTGATCATCGACGAACAGCGCCCCGACGAGATAACCTGGTGCGAAGGCTCCACCCTGCGCAATACCCTCGCCACCATGTCCAAAAACATGTTTCGTGCAAGGCCATGGTTCGAACCTGGTGTATGGGGCGGCCACTGGATCAGGGAGAACATCGCTGAACTGAACCCCAATGTGGTGAATTATGCATGGTCGTTTGAACTGATTGCTCCTGAAAACGGCGTGCTCCTGGAACATGAAGGCCTCCTGCTGGAAGTTTCGCTCGATACCATGCTCATGCTGGACAATAAAGCCGTACTCGGTAAAGCCGCACAACGCTTCGGTACCAGCTTCCCCATCCGGTTCGATTTCCTCGACACCTTCAACGGCGGTAACCTTTCCATACAATGCCACCCCAGCGTACCCTACACCCAACAGCACTTCGGTGAACCTTTCACACAGGATGAAACCTATTACATCCTCGACAGTAAACCCGGTGCGGAAGTATATCTTGGTTTCCAGGAAAACATCGATGCGCAGGAATTCAGAAATGTACTGGAAGAAAGCGCGCTGCATAATACGCCTGTAGATATTGAAAAGTATGTACAGGTTTTCCCCTCACATAAACATGATTTGTTCCTTATCCCCAATGGTACGGTACACAGCTCAGGTAAAAACAACCTGGTACTGGAGATCAGCGCCACCCCTTACATTTTTACATTTAAGATGTACGACTGGCTACGGACAGACCTCAACGGCAAGCCCCGCACCCTCAACATTGCCCGTGCATTCGATAATCTTAAATTCAGCCGTAAAGGTGCCGTAGTGCAGGATACCCTGATCTCTGTGCCTGTTGTTATCGAACAGGGGGCCGACTGGCGCCTGCTGAACCTGCCCACCCACCCCGAACATTTCTATCGTATCGAGCGGGTAGAACTCAACAGCCGTGTTACGCTGGATACCCGGGGCCACTGTCATATTCTCAGTCTTGTAGAAGGCGGCCGCATCCGCGTCATTACAAACGGACTGGAACAAACCGTTCATTATGCCGAAACCTTTATTATCCCTGCTGCCGCCGGCCAATATACCCTCATCAATGAGGGAGAAGGGGAAGCAAAAGTGGTGCGGTCTTTTGTAAAAGACGACTGCTGCTAAACCGCATGCATACTCTCCGGACGCCATTCGGAATACTTCAAACCCTGTATTGCATTATCCTGAAAAGTGCAAAAGCCTCCACACCGGGGGCTTTTGCTTTTTGGGGCTTCCAGGTATCATAAAACAACAGTAGCCATATTCCAATTGCAGGAAGCATTTTACTCATGCAAATCCGCTATATTGCCAGCCGGAATTCAATTAGTCTCCTGGATTTATGTCTACTACCGGTTTACCTGAATTTTTGCTGGGCGGCGGCGAAATGGGTGCGCGTATCAGGGCCTTTAACTGGGCGGAAACTCCGCTTGGCCCCGTGAGCACCTGGCCCCAGAGTCTGAAAACATGTATCAGGATCATGCTTACTTCCCGACAGCCCATCTGGCTCGGTTGGGGGAAAGAACTCATTAAACTTTACAACGACCCTTATAAGGATATCGTCCGTGGTAAACACACCTGGGCATTGGGGCAACCCGCATCCGTAGTCTGGAAAGAAGTGTGGGAAGATATCGGCCCGATGCTGAAAAAGGTAATGGAGCAGGACGAAGGCATCTACGTGGAATCGCAGCTGCTTATCATGGAACGGAACGGTTACCCGGAAGAAACATATTACACCTTCTCCTACACACCTATACCGGGAGATGACGGCCGCACAGCCGGCATGATCTGCGCCAATACCGACGATACAGAACGGATCATCAGCGACCGTCACCTTAAAACACTCACACAGCTGGGAAAGGGACTGGCAGATTGTAAACAGGCACCGGAAGTAACCGAAAAAACAATTGCCTGCCTGCGTAATAACCGGCATGATTTTCCATTTGCACTCTTCTATACATTCAACAACGGTAAAGCCGTTCTCACTGAAACTTCTGACCCGGGGCTCAGCACCTTCCCTGTTTCCATTGATCTGGAAACCGGTTGTCCGTTTGCAGTGTTTTTGAAGACCGCTATGGAAAGCAGGAAGCTGCAGATACTGGAAAACGATCCTGCATTGTTTACCGGCATGCCGCAAGGAGCATGGAAGGTCACGGCAGATACTGCTATCATCCTCCCCATCATGCAGGCTACTTCGAATGATCCGTATGGGTTCCTTGTTTTTGGAAAGAACCCTTATTGCCTGGCAGATGAAAAGTATTGCAGTTTCTTTAACCTCCTGGCCGACCAGGTAGCTACCAGCTTCGCCAATGTAAACGCACTCGAACAGGAACGAAAAAGAATTGCTGCCCTTGCGGAAATCGACAGTGCCAAAACCACCTTCTTTTCCAACATCAGTCATGAATTCAGGACACCGCTTACCCTGCTGCTTGCACCAGTTGAGGAAACACTGAATGATCCGCAAACACCTCCGGAAGTAAGAACACGGATGGAACTCGCCTTCCGCAATGCACTGCGGATGCAGAAGCTGGTGAATACCCTGCTTGAATTTTCAAGGATAGAAGCCGGCAGAGTGGAAGGGAAATTTACCCGGGTCGATCTCGGTTCCCTCACTGCCAACCTCGCCAGTGTTTTCCGCTCTGCCATTGAAAAAGCAGGTATGCAGCTGGATATCATTCAGGGTAAAATAGAAGATGAAGTATATGTGGATATCGATATGTGGGAAAAGATCATTCTAAACCTCATATCTAATGCTATTAAGTACAGTGAACGCGGTAATATCACGATCGATATCCGGCAGGAGAACGGGCATGCCCATGTAGCCATTTCCGATAACGGCATCGGTATAGATGAAGATCAGCTCCAGAAAATATTCGAACGTTTCCACCGAATAGAAAGCACTGGCGGCCGGAGTATCGAAGGTACCGGCATCGGGCTTGCCATGGTGAAAGAACTCGTCAGATTACATCACGGCACCATACAGGCACATAGCCGCAAAGGAAGCGGGTCTACATTTACCGTTTCCATACCCCTGGGGAAAGCACATATATCGCCGCAAAGGATCGTTGAATCTGCTGCCAACAACTATGCAACCGGGCATTTCGCAGAATTTGTGTCGGAAGCCCTGAAGTGGATCCCTGATACCATTACGCCCTCTGCATCTGCACAAAATGGCGGAACTGCACTGGCAGAGATAGGGCAGGCGGAAGCAAAGCGAACCGTATTGCTGGCAGACGACAATACCGATTTACGGGATTACCTCCACCGGATACTGTCACAGCAATTCAGGGTTATAACTGCTACTGACGGGGAAGATGCTTACAGCAAAGCCCTTCAGCATAAGCCAGACCTGTTACTGTCCGACATCATGATGCCCAAACTGGATGGGCTGGGTTTACTGCGTAAAATCCGGGACCATCATCAGACACGTGATATACCTGTCATCCTCCTATCTGCAAGAGCAGGGGAAGAAGCTAAAATAGAAGGGATCGCTACCGGTGCAGATGATTACCTGATCAAACCATTTTCTGCCAAAGAAGTGGTTGCCAAAGTAGATGCCCATCTCAAAATAGCACTTAGCAGGCGGCAGGCGGAACAACACCTCCGCAGCTTCCTCATGCAGGCACCCGCTGCCATTGCCATCGTACATGGCCCGGAACATATCTATACACTTGCCAATGCACAGTTCCAGTCACTTTCCAACAAAACGGAAAATGAGCTCATCGGCCAATCCATCCGTCAGATCTGGCCGGAGATCGAAGGACAGGGCATCCTCCATATCCTGAACCATGTGTTTACTACCGGCCAACCCTATACTGCCATAGAGCTGCCCACCTCATTTAATAGCAGCAACGGAACAGTAACCGGCTATTATGATTACGTAGTACACCCCATCCTGAACAGTGAAGGGCATGTGGCCGACCTGATGATCTTTGCGCATGAAGTAACTGATAAAGTACTGGCACGCAAAACGGTGGAAGAAAGTGAACAAAACCTCCGGCAACTGGCGGATTCCATGCCGCAAATCGTATGGACTGCCCTGCCCGACGGCCGGATTGATTACTATAACAACCGCTTGTATGAATATGCCGGCTTCTCTGAAAATGATAATACAGCAGGATGGCTCCCCCTCCTCCACCCTGCCGACCGCCAGCATACGATCGACGCATGGGCTGCTGCCGTAGCTTCAGGTAATACATTCGAAACACAACACCGCCTGCGTGAGCATAGCGGCGAAGGCTACCGCTGGTTCCTGGCCAAAGCCCTGCCCATCAGGAATAATGAAGGCATCATCACGAAATGGATTGGCAGTACTACAGATATCGATGATCAGAAACGTTTTGAAGAAAAGCTGGAATCTACCGTGGAGAAAAGAACGCGGGAATTGCAGCGGTCTAACGAAGACCTCATGCATTTCGCGCACGTAGCGAGCCATGATCTCAAAGAGCCTGTACGCAAGATCAAAACATTCGAAAAAAGACTGCACGATGAATATGCCGAGCTGCTTCCGGAAAGAGGACAAACTTACATCCGGAAAGTATTAAAAGCTTCTGACAGGATGCTGTCCGTTATCGAGGGCATACTCCGTTACTCCGCCATCAGCGCTTCCGATCAGCCGTTTTCCCAAATAGATCTGAACGATCTTGTTGCCAACATACAAAGCGATCTGGAAGTACTGATCCAACAGAAAGGTGCAACCATCAAAACCGGTTCATTACCGGTAATAGAAGGCGAACCTATTCTCATACATCAGCTGCTTTATAATATCATCCAGAATGCCGTTAAGTTCTCACGGGAGCACGAGTCTTCTTCCGTATCGGTATCCGGCAGTTGCATTACTATTGATGACATTGAATATGCGCAGATTGTTGTGCAGGATAACGGAATCGGATTCGATGAGCAATATGCAGTAAGGATATTTGAAACCTTTGCCAGGCTGCATCCGGCAGACCGTTATGAAGGTACCGGCTTAGGATTGGCCCTTTGCAAGAAAATTGCCGAACGCCATGGAGGCTCCATCGTTGCCCGCAGTCAGGTAAACAGAGGAGCGGAATTTATCATAACATTACCCATCCACCATAAAAAAGAAAGCCTTTAAAAGCAAACATACTACTCTATGTATAAGCGAATCCTATTGGTAGACGATGATACAGACGATACTGAAATTTTTGAAGAAGCATTGGGAGAAATCAATCCCGGAATAACTTTTTATAAAGCCGAAAACGGACAGGATGCATTCGATAAAATGATGCAGCAGGATACCGCACTTCCGGATCTCATTTTCCTGGATGTGAATATGCCCGGCATGAACGGCTGGCAGTTCCTTTCGCTCATAAAACAGGATGCAGGTTATAAAGACATTCCGGTGCTCATGTATTCTACTTCATCGGCCAAACGCGACATCGATCAGGCGGAGCAACTGGGTGCCACCGGGTTTCTCATAAAACCGGCAGACTATATCGGGTTGAAGAAAGCACTGGTGCTGTTACTGGAGCAAACCACCCAGGAAGGATTACAAAAATCCGCAGAACTTATCAGGAAGTCGGAAGGGTATTGATCTTACTGATTTCCCAATTAACAACAAACCTCCGGTATTGCCCGGAGGTTTGTTGTTATATTTCATTCGCACTACCTGCGCAACACCGTCACCTTCAGAAAAGTAGCGGGGATGAGGGTAGCCGAATCACTGCCGCTTTTATTCTGGCTTACAAACAATGTTTCCAGTTCCTGCTGCAGTTCTTCAGCTTTGCCATTCTTTTCAGCGGCTTCAAATGCATTCATGGTTGGACCGTAAAACTTCCGGAACCGCTCTACAAACGCTGCCGGCGTACAGTTAAGCTCAAAATTGAAGGTTTCCTTTTCTAAGGTGATATCTTCTTTCGCTACGCCTGCATTGCCGAATCTCTCGATCACATGACTGTCTACCCCCCAAAGCATAGGACTGATGAAGCCTTCAGGCGGAGGAGGTGTATATGCTGAACTGATCTTCAGTATCTGTGCAACCAGTGTGGGATCTCCGGGTATCCAGTTACCCATAACGATCCTGCCGCCTGGTTTAGTAACTCGAACCAGCTCACTGGCCACTTCCATGGGTTTGGGAGCAAACATAGCACCGAAGATGCTGACGGAGAGATCGAATGTTTCATCCTGCAGGTCTTTCAGATCAGTGGCATCGCCTTCCTGAAAGGTGCAATTACTTAAGTTTTCTGCTGCCGCCCGCTGCTGGCCTGCAGCCACCAGGTTACTGGCGATATCCACGCCCGTTACATCCGCACCAAGCCTGGCGGAAGGAATGGCTGTGGTGCCGTCGCCACAGCCGAGGTCCAGTACTTTCATTCCATTGGTAATTCCGAGTTTGGAAACGAGGGCAGTACCGCTGTCGCGCATACTTTCCGCCAGTTTAGTAAAGTCGCCTTTTTCCCAGAGCGCTTTGTTTGGATTCATAGTAATTGAATTTTAACATGAAATAATACCTAAAGCTGCCATTGGCGCATATTCAGGATACTTTGGGGTTATCCGGGGCATCCGGCTGCAGGGAGTTTGCAGGGAATGCTTTACCGGGAAAAAATTGGAGCATTGATTATTTTGCAATGTTAGTAAATCCCGGAATTGTTGAAATGAATGACCAGTTCAATTGGTTGACTTTACAGGCCAGGCGGCGGTTTTTATTGAAAACCCGGTTCTCTGCTGTTGAACCGCAGCAATACTGCATCCTCACTCCCCGAAATACAGCACATCCCTCCATGCATTCACGATATACCGTCACTAAAAAGAAGTAAACCCCTCCTACAGCATTGATTATCAAACATCAGGTAAATGGGCCTGCCACTTGCAAAGCTGTTATGCACATGCTGCACGAAACCTCGTTTTCTACACTTTTCAATAATCATCGTATGACTGTAATCAAAAAAATCGTGGCTGCTACTGCAATAACAGCGGCCCACTCAGCACCTGGCGCTGCCAATGCACAATCGGCTACCATGCCTAAAGGCGTTAAAAACATTGTGCTGGTACATGGCGCCTTTGCAGATGGCTCCAGCTGGTCGAAAGTAATCCCCCGCCTGCAGGCTGGCGGCATGAACGTGATCGCTGTCCAGAACCCGCTTGTATCCCTCGAAGAAGATGTGGCCGCTACAAAAAGAGCCATCGCCATCCTCGAAGGACCGGTATTGCTCGTTGGCCATTCCTATGGTGGCATCGTGATCTCAGAAGCGGGTAATGATCCTAAAGTGGCAGGACTGGTATATGTGTGTGCCCTGATCCCGAACGACGGGCAATCGGTTCAGGACGTGGTATCGGCCTTCCCTCCTGCACCCGGCAGTGCAGAATTCAGGCAGGATGCTTCCGGATTCCTGAGTTTATCTGCAAAAGGTATCCATTCACATTTCGCGCAGGATCTGCCGGCTGCGGAAAGAAATGTAATGGTGGCTACACAAACACCCTGGGCTGCACAGGCCACCATGACCAAAGTTGCTTCCCCGGCATGGAAAATGAAACCATCGTGGTGCATCATTGGTACGGAAGATCATATGGTCCCCCCCCAACTGGCGAGGGCCGAAGCGAAAATGATCAAAGCAAAAACCATTGAGCTAACATCCAGCCACGTACCCATGATCTCCCAACCGGAGAAAGTGGCGGAAGTTATCCTGAAAGCCGCACGGGAACTATAGCCTTTGCTGGTAAAAATGCAGGGAAAGCCGGAACCAGGGTGTTTCGGCTTTTTTATTTCCGGGGGTAGGTGCCACCACTATATTTCGTTAATACACGCTGAATACAGTGACAGAATTGTTAATGGAAAAACTTAATCGACTGATTACCTGTTAATTGATGCAATGGCACTTCGCTTGCAAAATACTTTGGCACAAATGGAATTATTCACCATTGCCTTAGAACAGGCATCATAAAACTATGATAATGAAGATAGTAGTCATTGGCGGGAGCGGCCTCATAGGCTCCAAGACAGTTGCTGCGCTCCGGCAGCAGGGGCACGAAGTAATTGCCGCATCGCCTGCATCGGGCATTAATACCATTACCGGTGAAGGCCTGGCAGAAGCACTAAAGGGCGCTGAGGTGGTGATAGACGTGGCCAATTCCCCTTCGTTCGAGGATAAGGCGGTGATGGATTTCTTTGAAACATCCGGCCGCAACCTGCTTTCCGCAGAAGCAAATGCTGGTGTGCAACACCACATTGCACTTTCCGTAGTGGGTACCGACCGCCTGCAGGATAGCGGTTACTTCCGCGCTAAGGCAGCCCAGGAAGCCCTTATTAAACAATCCGGCATCCCTTATTCCATCATACACTCCACCCAGTTTTTCGAGTTCCTGGGCGGCATTGCGGCATCTTCTGCCAAAGGGGAGTCTATCCATTTATCACCGGCACCGGTTCAACCCATTGCGTCCGACGATGTGGCTACCGCAGTAGCAAAGGTAGCCACCGGCGCTCCGGTAAACGGTACAGTGGAAATAGCGGGGCCTGAAAAAGTGAGTCTCGCTGCACTCGTATCCCGCTATCTCAGGGAAGTGAACGACCCACGCACTGTGGTATCCGATGTTACCGCACCTTACTTCGGTGCTGTACTCAATGATCAGTCGCTGGTACCTGGTGCAGATGCCCATATCGCGGCAACAGGTTTTGAAGCCTGGTTCGCCGGCAGACCAGTAAGCAGTTAATTATTCCGGCATGCCTGGCGCCATTTGTAACGAAGATGACGGGTGCCAGCTCGTTGTGGCTGTTGTAAACGGTATGCGCTTTCCACCCGTTCGCGCATAATTTGAACCCCAAACGCCGGCGCGGCTTCCGCGACATTCCGGTCAACAACGCAACGATACAAAGGCGCCTGGCATGCCTCCCTTTTTCATCCATCGTTTGTAACCCTCCCCCTCTTTTATTTATCAAACAATTTACAAACCATGTAAGAGCTCCTCTAGTGATCCACAGAGATTTCACCAGTGCTAACCCAACCCCTACCCCCGATCAGATGAAAGAAGCCCTCAAACCTTACCAGGAATGGGTGGCAGGCATTGCCGCACAGGACAGGCTGGTAGCGCCTCCCAAACGCTGGGATCTGGACGGCAGGGTTATCCGCCAGGAAAACAAACAGGAAAAAGTACTGAACGGCCCATATGCCGAAGGTAAAGCATCCATCGGCGGCCTCTTCCTCATCCGCGCCAATGATTACGATGATGCGGTTGAAATTGCAAAAGGCTGCCCCATTATCGAATACGGCGCCATTGTAGAAGTACGGATGGCAGTCCCCGTAACCTGATTTTAGATTGATATCCCTGCGTAAACAAAAGGCCGTCTCTCAAATGAGGACGGCCTTCTTGTTATCATAAGCAGTTTACGCTACAAAAGACTTTTGATATAAAACACCACCGGCATCGATGCAAAGGTCAGCGGAATAATGACTGCAAAAACCCAGGTACCGATAAACTTAATTACCGGCGTATACCGCCGGTGCGTGAGCCCTGTAGTTTGAAAAGCACTCTGAAAACCATGGTACATATGATACGCCACTGCCACCATGGCCACCAGGTACAGTAATACATACCACCACAGACTAAAGCTTTCCGAAACGATCACATAGAGGTCTTTTACCCGCACAACTTCTACCTGCTGTTCCATGAACACTGCATATTCAAATTCTGCGGATTCCGGTATATACACTGCAGAAGTTTGCTTCCCTGTCTGCAGATCTGTCCGGTATTCGCGGTAAGAGCCTTCGGTAAACTTGTAGCGGCCCCAGAAATTGGTCATATGGATGACAAGGAACAGAAAGATAATGCTCCCGAGGAATCCCATATTCAGGGATGCCCAGCTCACACGGGCCTTCGGAGTTACCGCATACTTCACTGGCCGGGCCTTCCGGTTCTTCAAGGTAAGGATGAGCGCATAAAACGCATGGATCAGGATTGATATATACAGCACATATCCGATAATTTCCACAGGCAGGAAATTGGTCATGAAATGAGCATAAATATTAAAGTTGTAACCTTCATCGCCGGCGAAAAGTGTGAGATTTCCCCCAAGATGCACAATGAGGAATAAACAGAGGAATAAGCCGGTAGAGGCCATCACGAGCTTCCTGCCCAGCGAGGAATGCAGCAGTTGTTTTACAGGTAACATAACAAATAGTATTCAGGCCCGGGAAGGCCCGGGCAAAAAATGTTACAATAATGTTGTTGGAATCTGATCCGTATGGCCGCCACCGGTTTACTGATCCCGGTGGCGGTAACATCCGGCATGTTATGCTGCTAACAGTTCAACTCCGGCAATCAGCCGAATTGTCCTACGCGGTAAGTACCCACGGCAGCCACATCGTGAAATGCGATGTTGAGGCGGTTCCAGGTATTGATCTGGGTAACCAGGAATGTGAGGTCTACCAGCTCTTCTTCCGTAAAATGCTCTCTTACGCGTACATAAATTTCATCCGGAACATTACATGCAGTAACCGCTTCGGCCCATGCAAGGGCAGCTCTTTCCCGGTCGGTAAAGAAAGGCGTTTCGCGCCAGCAGCTTACGCTGTATAAACGTTGCTCCGTTTCTCCATGGGCACGCGCCTCTTTCGAGTGCATATCAAGGCAATAAGCACAGCCGTTGATCTGCGACACCCGGAACTCTACCAGCTCCTGCAGCGTATGATCCAGCGGGGATTTCTTCAGGTAAGCACCGCCTGCAAAGAGCCCTTTCAAAGCGCCCTGCCCTTTCTCCATTAAATTAACTCTTGGTTCCATGTGATATATCATTTGATTTGTTACTAATGGAATAATGCCTGACTTTTCCCGGATTGGACATCCTGCCCAAAATATTTTTCAGAATTTATACAAGTATATCCCGTTGCGGCATTATTTCCGGGGGAAGGTCCTTCTCACCAAGCATTCCGCGCAGGTCGATTTCGATAACCCTGCAGATCTGGGAAATGGGGACATCGTTCGCACTCCCTTCAAACGGGTTTTCCGTACTTTCCCCCACCTGCACCAGCGAGGTATACATCCAGGAAATAATCACACTAAAAGGCACTGCCAGCCAAATCATATGCCCGCTCATGATTCCTGTAATATGATCATTCAGCTTATCGAACTCCTGCAACATGCCAAAGGGCAGCAGCAATACGAACATCCGCACAAAAATAGTACTGATAATGGCATACTGCCGGGGATATGGTGTGTCTTTCAGGGATTCGCACTGGCCCTGCAGGTTATAAAACCCGCCCAGCATACGCTGCAATTCCATGAACTGTGCGGGCACAATAGCCTGTGTGGCGAACACCTCCCTGATATCCCTGCTTTGCATGGCAATCAATTGCCCGGGTTTGTCCCGTGCAGCAGACAGCAGCTCCAGCTCTCCTTCCGGTATAAATTTCAGCATTTCGGATGTAAAATCGTGCTGCCGTTCCGGGATCGTGTAATAACGCAGGTATTCCGCGTTATGTGCACTGTCCGTCACTTCCCATATCCTGTTTTCCCGCAGCTGGTACCGCAGGGCGGTAAGCCAGGCAAAGTGGCGGTAGATCTGGCGCTTTGTCAGTGCAGGATCTTCAAAATAATCCCGGCAAACAATACCCCAGGTTTTACTGGCATTACTGATACTCGTCCATACCGTATGCCCATCCCAGGTGCGGCTATAGGTTTGGGTGTTTTTAAACCCTACGATGAATGCGGTAGCGGTTCCGAGTAGGGATACCACCGTCCACGGAACCGCCAGCCATTTCAGGCCTAAAACATGATACAACACTACCGGGATTATACCCAGTATAACCAGTACATAAAGCTTACGCCTTGTCCAGATGATGAAATCCCTCAGTTTATAAGACTTTCCGATGTGCATATGTTACCAGGGCTCAGCGTGTAAAAAACTGGTTCATGTCATCTTCGGCATCGTCTGTCCGGATCATATCATCGAGGTACTCAGCTCCCAGGGTTACATCTTTTTCCGGCTCAGGATGGGCGGGCATATCGTCTGGAATACCGGAAGTATAGCTGACACTGCCGGGAAAGAGAAAGTGGAAAAAGAAAGATAATGGTCTCATGGTAATGGATTTAACGGTTGCCTGCAACGGGATTGTTGCGGAAAAGGGTTGTCAACCCACATGCCACAGGGATAACAAACTGACAACCAGTTAAATACCAAAATCAGGAAACACGAAATATCGCCAGTACGCGGGGGATTCCCCGGAATAACGTAACAGGGTTACATACAACCCTTTATCAGCTGCAGGCAATAAGTGGCAGCAGGCTTTGTAGCGCCAAATACCACCATGGTATGTGCCATGCCGGCAAAGCGTACTGCCTGAACGGGTACACCTGCCGAATGAAGCGCAGCGGCATAGGCCTCCCCTTCATCGCGCAGGGGATCATATTCGGAAGTGATGACCAGTGCCGGCGGGAGGCCACGGAGGTCTGGAGCACTGAGGGGAGATGCATAGCTGCCTGCAGCATCGGAAGGGTCACGGAAATACTTCCCTTCGAAGTAATCCATGGCTGTGCGGGTTAGGCCATAACCTTCTGCATATTTACTGATGGAAGGGAAATGCTGACGGTGGGTAACACGGGCGTTAATCAATATCTGCCGGTAAATGGGTAAACGTGCCCCGTGTAAGTTGCGTAATGCCAGTCCTGCAGCGAGGTTGCCCCCGGCACTGTCGCCCGCGATGGAAATGCGCTTTGGATCGAAACCATACTTACCTGCTTTATCATACATCCATTGCAGGGCGGCCACGGCATCGCTTAATCCTGCCGGGTACGGAGCTTCCGGAGCACGGCGGTAATCAACACCTGCTACGGCTGCATGGGCATGGTAAGCGATGTTTTTCATTACTCGGAGGTAGCTGGAGCTGTCTGTCAGCATACCACCGCCCCCATGGAAATACAATACCGCAGGTAAAACCTCATCGGTATCCGGCCGTACGATGCGCATTCCTATTTCCCCGCCTTCCCCATTCATCTTCTGATAACGGTGCCGGAAAGTACCCTTATACAACCGGTGTGTCATGAACCGGGTGGCGAGGTGTACCATGGCACGCATTACCGGCACAGGCATCTTTACATTAAAGTTGCCCTGTCTTTTGAATTGCTGCATCAGTGCAGCATCAGGAGGCAGGGAAATAACCCCTTCGGGCCAGGTTTCCACGCGGAATTTTGTATCCATGTATTTGAGGGGTATTTTCAGATCCTAAAGTTGAACAATACATCCGGCAATCAGGTGATGAGTACTGCTCAAATGTCGATACCCGTTTACTTAATGTGCGGGCTGAACGTTGAAGTGCTCTATGCAACAAACCCAATATTCACTACCTTCGCGCTTTCCAAATGAAGGATGGTCAAGCTTATCAAACAATATAACGACAACCCGGAGGCGCAGGAAGTGATACGCCTGATCACCTATACGCAGCAGTCCGTTTTCCTCACCGGTAAAGCCGGCACAGGTAAATCCACCCTGCTCCGCAATCTCATCGCACACATTCCTAAAAAGTACATCGTACTCGCCTCTACCGGCGTGGCAGCTCTCAATGTGGGCGGCCAAACCATCCATTCCTTTTTCCTCATAGAGCCGCGGCCTTACCTTCCGGGAGACAAAGGTGCGGCTGATCTGAATGAAGAAAAAACTGAACTGCTGAGGCAGGTGGATATGATTATCATCGACGAGATATCGATGGTACGCTGCGACCTTATGCAGGCCATAGACCTTACCCTTCGTAAAAACCTCAGTACCAATCTGCCCTTCGGCGGAAAGCAATTACTCCTTATAGGCGACCTGCTACAGTTACCGCCCGTGATCGACAATAAACGCGCCGGTGAAGTGGAGATCATTGCCAACAACTACACTACCCCCTATTTCTTCAGCGCCAAAAGCTTCGAGCATGGATTTGGCATGCAGATTATTGAGCTGAAGAAAGTATACCGCCAGCCCGACCCTTCGTTTGTACAGGTGCTGAACGCCGTGCGCGATAACACCGTACAGCCACATCACCTAGCAGTTCTCAACACCCGTCATGAGCCGGAGTATGAACCTTCCGGCGAAGATCTGGAACTGATGCTCTGCACCACCAATGCCATTGCAGACAGCGTTAATGAGCAACGCCTGGCTGCGCTCGAAGGTGATGCCAGCTCCTATAGCGCACTGCTGACGGGAGACTTTGCCGATAGCGCCCGCCAGCACAACAAAATGCCGGCAGATGTAGAACTACAGCTGAAGAAAGGCGCACAGGTTATGTTTATTAAAAACGACCAAAGCAGGCGCTGGGTGAACGGCACACTGGGTAAAATCACCCAGCTGAATGAAGAGTATGTGGAAGTAGAACTGGAACAGGGTGCCGTAAAGCACCGGGTCGATAAAGCCGAGTGGGAAAATATAGAGTACAAATGGAACCGGCAGAAAGAAGAGATCGAAAAGATCGTTACCGGCAGCTTCAGACAACTACCGCTGAAACTGGCCTGGGCAGTTACCATCCATAAAAGCCAGGGACAAACCTTCCAGAAAGTAATCATCGACCTGGGCAAAGGCGCCTTTGCAACCGGACAAACCTATGTAGCCCTTAGCCGCTGTACCAGTCTCGAAGGCATCCGGCTTAAGAAAAAAGTAATGCTCCGCGATATCAGTTACGATTCACGCATTGAATTCTATCTCCACCAACGAATGGGCCCCCATATGGAAGCGCTGAAGCAGCGTGCTATTGCAGAAGGCATCCGGGAACGGCTGGAAGCCATTAAAGCCGGAGAATCCGTGGAGGAGGAAGAACGCATCGCTTTACTGGAAGAATTCGCATTGTTTAAGCAATTCTGCTAACCACTTCCCCCCATATTCCAACTTCCCGCTCTATACCCTCATTTCCCTTCTCTGAAAAAAATCCCCAACATTACTTTGTAATTCAAAGTGAATTACGTTAACTTTGGATTACAAAGTACTTTTACAACAACAGTACCTGACTGCACAACACTAAATTTCAATCAGTTATGAACTATATGAATTCATCTTACCAGCACTCCTTCTTTACTACCACCCTGCTAAAGCGAATGCTCATCGGTGGAGCCATAGGGCTAACGATGATGATGATCTTTCTTTCGGGGGTAGATGAACCGGATCCTTCCTGGCCCCAATACTGGATGGTACGCCCATTGGTAGTAATCGCATTTGCCGGAGCTGCAGGTGGTGCTTTCTTTCACCTGATGAGCCCTTTTCGCCTCAAAGGAGGATGGAAGAAAATCACAGCGCTTTTCCTGAGCCTCCTGGTTTTCATCTTCTGCCTGTGGATCGGGTCTGTTTTGGGCCTCGACGGTACTTTATGGGACTAATCCTGCTCTTTCCTTCCGCCATTCGGAAAAGCCGGTAATCTCTCATCTTTTACATGTAAATTCATACCATATCCCCTAATCTATCCGGTATGAAGTTATGCACCCTTATCCTGGCCATATGGCTGGTACAGCCCGTTTCCGCTCAGCTTAGATTACAACGTGCCACCGCCGATCTGCTGTTTCAGCAATATGATACCCTCCAAACCAGCGGAATCAGTGTACTGGTCATTAAAAACGGCAAAAAACTGTACGACCGCTCGTTCGGTCTTTCCAACATAGAACCACGCGAAAAAGCCACTTCACACAGTAACTACCGGATCGCCTCCGTCACCAAATCCTTTACGGCCATGGCGATTATGATGCTTAGAGACGATGGAAAGCTTTCCCTCAACGATCCCCTGTCTAAGTTTTTCCCTGAAACCGCTCCCTGTGGTAATACGGTCACTATCCGCCAGATGCTCAACCATACTGCTGGTTTGCCAAATTATGGCAACCTTCTGCCCCCCAATCAGCAGGAACCACTGTCTGACCAGGATGTTCTGCATATCATCGAGAGGCAGGACAGCACCCTCTTCCCACCCGGCAGCCGGTTCGATTACAGCAACACCGCCTACGTTATGCTGGGGCTCATCGTGGAACAGGCATCCGGGCTCACCTTTGCAGAATTCCTGCAAAGGCGGATCTTCCAGCCACTCATGATGGAGCATTCCACGGTGAACAGCAGAACCGGCAACATAGCTAACCGTGCATACGGGTACAGTCTGACAGAAGGAAAGATCATTCCGAAAGATCAGAGCATATTCAGCTACCTCCGGGGCGATGGTGGCATTTATACTTCAACACATGATTTCTATTATTGGGATCAGGCCCTATATACCGAAAAACTGGTAAAGGCCGCTACGCTGAAAGAAATGTTTACCGAAAGTTCCCGCCGCAGCGCTGAAACAGGATACGGCTACGGCTGGGAAATTGAAAACCGGTATGGGCAGGAAAGGATATTCCACTCCGGGGGCACATCGGGCTTTTCATCGTTTTATGTCCGCTATCCCGCACGCAGGTTTTCCATTATCATCCTCGCTAATCAGAGCACTGGTGTGGATCTTGAACGTTATGTAAATGCACTTGAGAAAATATTCCTGAAAGACGCCCGGTAGCCACGTCCCGCAAACCTGCTTATTCATCCCGCAGATTGTGCAGCTCGTCACATACCCGGCAGCTATAAGGGTGTACAGCTTAGCTTTACCTTTATGAAAAAGCCCCTTTGCCTCATCATCCTCTTACTGGCAACCCTTCAGCTCTCCGCTCAGTTCACACTGAGCGGCACCATCCGCTTTACAGGGGAAAAACCTGACCTTACGATTAACATCCCCACAGTTTTTGGCTATCACAGGGAAAACACCATTGTTGTTCCCGTCACTGATTCCGGCCGGTTTCACATCACCATTCCCTGTAACAGCCCTAAATTCGCCACGCTCATTTTCCGGCAAACCTTGTTTACACTGCTCCTGACCCCGGAAAGTAAAGTTGAAATAGCATTGAATGCCGAAAACCGCTCCATCCAATTTATTGCTGGTAATGCAGTAAAAGAAAATCAGGTATTGCAGGAAATTGGAATCGACCAAACGCCCTACTTCATTGAAAACGCTACATTAAGTGCACTTCCGCCGGACTCTATCCGCCGGCTGCTGTTAAAACCTTACCTGCTTCATCAAAACCGGCAGGTTCAGGCGGTACTATCATCCGGCATATCAGCTGTCAACAAGCAACTCATTATTTCGGAATTCATCAGCTGTCACCTCAACCACTTCAATGATTTTCTCAGGACAGGGGTTAAAGACCGCAATACCGTAAACGAGCTCCTGGTGGAAGTGTTTGATGCCACCTCCATTACCCCGGCCAGCACAACCCCGGGACCGCAATATTTCACCTTTGCAGATAATTACCTCCGGTATCTCGAAACAAAAGCTTTTATGCGCATCAAGTCGGAAAACATTCCACCCAGCGCACCTATCCCTTATTACAACATCTCACTCGACAGTGCAAACGTCATTGTCGCCAAACACGGTAAGCCTTACTGGCGCTGGATAGGGAGCCTGCAAAATTTCCCGCCTGAAATTGCAGAGCCATACAACTACCAGCAAATTCAAAATCAATATTATGACCGCGACCTTGGACAAACGGAAAGTCTTGCCGGCGCCTTTAAACAGCAATTCCCCAACAGCCCATATAATGCAGACATTGAAAAGATGATCACACAGCTCCACACCATGCGGGTGGCCAATTCCAATAACGATAAAATCGCCATACTGAATGATGACGGGAATCTTGCTTCCGTGTACAGTGCAGTGAAGCAATTGAAAGGGAAAGTAGTATACCTGGACATCTGGGGCACCTGGTGTGGCCCTTGCAAGGAAGAGATAAAGTTCCTCCCTGAACTGCGTGCTGCCTTTACAGGAAAAGATGTAGCCTTCCTCTTTCTGGCAATGGATGATGACAGCCGGGATGCCATCTGGAGAGAATTTATTCGGGTAAATGGCATGGAAGGACTTCACTTCCGCAAAACCCGTAAAACCATTGATCCCATCTGGAAAGAGCTGCTGGCAAACCACCCCGACAAATCAGAATACTACCCGCAATACTTCCTCTTCGACAAATCGGGCAGGCTGGCCATAGCCAAAGCCAAACGTCCCAGTGATGGTGCAGCGTTGTATGAACAGATTAATGCGTTAATGGGTAAACAGTAAAGTTTAAATAAAACCGTTCCATACCAACACCAATATGTAGCACATCATCACCAATAAAGCGGTTTAATTAGAGTAACAGCCATACAATCCGTCCCGGTGCGGTTCTTGACTGCAGTATAATTAAAAATGCACCATGCCCGAAGGTCCTTCACTTGTTATATGGAAAGAAGCACTGGCGAAGTTCACCGGTAAAAAAGTTACTGCTGCTGAGGGAACTGTGGATATTCCTGTAAAGGAATTAAAAGGCAAAAAGATTATTGAGATACGCACCTTTGGTAAAGAACTCCTGATCCGGTTTCCAGCATTTACGATACGGATTCATTTCATGTTATTCGGTACTTGCCTGATTAATGAAAGAAAGGAAACTCCCCCTGCATTACGCCTTTCATTCGGTAAGCAGGAAGTAAATCTGTATACCCGCACCATCCGCATCCTCCATGAGCCGCTGGATGAATTGTATGACTGGAGTGCGGACGTTCTCAATCCCAATTGGAACGCGGCAAATGCACGTAAAAAACTCCGGCAGCATCCTGATATGCTGGTTTGCGATGCATTACTGAACCAAAAGATATTCGCCGGAGCAGGAAACATTATCAAAAATGAAGTTCTCTTCCGCACACGCATACACCCGGCAACTCACATCAGTGCACTACCTCCCGCAAAACTAAGGCAGCTGGTGAATGACGTTGTGGAGTACAGTTTTCAGTTTATGGAATGGAAAAAAGAAGGAGTATTAAAAAGAAACTGGCAAATCCATACTAAAAAGACTTGTCCCCGTTGCAAAATACCCGTACACAAGGAATATATGGGCATTACAAAACGGAGAACATTCTTCTGCGACAGTTGTCAGCAGTTGTATAAAACAAAGAAAAAGTAAAAATCTTACCCGTCACCTACACTTTCGAAGCAACCCGCTCCACATGCCGTCCTTCCAGCCATGCGAGTCCCCCTACTACTACGATTTGCAGGATGAGGAAAACTTTACCGAAAACGGAAGCACCACCAAAATAGTATATCAGCATTCCCACACTCACCGCGGTCCACAACCAGTTAGCGAGCACCAGCCATTGTACAGGCTTAGGTTTCAGCGGTTTCATAATTGCCAGGCAAACTGCCATCATTGCATACAACCCGGTTACCGCCGCAATAATGAGCACCAACCTGTCAGGCAGCCCCAGGAATCTGCTCCACCAGCCGTAAAGGGCAAGGCCTGCCACGGCAGTTGCACCGCCTATAAAAGCATCGGCCCACAGGATTTTCCTTAGTTTCGGAATGTCGTTCAGGATAGTTTTCATATGATCGGCGCATTAACTTCAAATGGTTTGTACGGCTGGGCAACACTCACCTCCCCCCTTCTCCTGCTGCTTTCCTGTCGCCCATATTTATACCCCTCAATACCAGCGGGGTGAGTATCAGTGCTGCCAGCAAAGCGGCTATAAAGGTAACTACCAGGTTTCCATATGCTGTTACCTGTAACCCCATCAGTAACCTCACACCTACAATTGTAGCTGTAATCCCGGTTACTACACACCAATACCGGAAGTCAGTTGACTGAGTGGACTGATTGCCCACCGGAAGTTTATGAATGAACAATAGTATCATCAATGCACCGGCAAGTGTACTGCCGTGTTGCAATATCTTGTATACCGGCACTTCCATGCTCCCCCATGTAACCATTCCCGTCAAAGCCTGCCAGTTTTCCACAAAGTACCCATGTTCATGAGTAAAGCTGTCCCAAAGAACATGGGAGGCCGCGCCCAGCAATACTGAATAGCACACTACCGGCCAGTATCCGGTAAAATACCGGCGCCATGAGAATCCGGCAAAGGGGCTGTAACGGACCTGCAGGTATCCGGGAAGGTTGGGTATCAGCGATGGCTTCACCAGTTCATGAAACACAAATGCCATCAGTATGCCCAGCGGCAGGTCGAAGGCAGCCAGTCCCCATAAAGTATGACTGTAAGCACTATGTACTTTCATGCGGAGGAAATACTCAAAATCCGGTGCCATACTACCCGCAATGAGCCCTGTGGCAGAAAACCGCCTGCGAGGTAACACTGCCAGTGGCAAAACGATAGCGGGATGTGAAAAGGTGAATGGCATGAAAATACTTTTATTTAACCGCGTCTTTCGCAATCACATTCCAGTCGTTGTTACCGAATCCCTTTGAGATCCATTCGTCCATCAGTGCAGCAATGGCCGGCATAACAGCCAGGTTGCCGCCGCTCTGCTGAACAGTATCAATGAAAATCTGCGTGTCTTTCCTGGCCATATCCAGTTCCCAAGATGGTTTGGTGTAGTCACCTCCGCTCATACGGCGTATACGTGCCGGCAACATCTGTGCAGGGTTCCATATCTCGAAAAGCCCGCTGATATCACGGGGCTGTTGCCCTAATGCACCTGCCAGCACAAAGGTATCGCGCAATCCTGCCGTGAACGCCACGAGGAAGCAGTTGCCAATCAGTTTCATGGCTGCGGCCTTCCCTTCTTCCGGGCCCAGTGGTATCAGCTGCCCCGTCATTTTCTCCAGCAAAGGAGTTACTTTTTCCACTACTGCCGGATCGCCCGATACCAGCATATAACCACTGCCTTCACGCGCATTGGCGGGCCCCATAAACACCGGGGCATGTAGATAGGTGAAGCCTTTATCTTTCCATGCCTGCGTACGTGCAATAGCCCCTTCCCTGGTAGTTGTAGTATGGTCGATGATTATGGCGCCCGGCTGCAGGCCGGTTTCTGCCGCTGCTAGCACTTCATCCACACTATTATCGTCTTTTAAAGTGATGTGTACAACAGCAGCTCCCTGCACTGCACGGGCAGGTGTGGCAAATACGGAAGCGCCCAAGGGCTCCAGTGCGGCGGCTTTTGCTGCGCTGCGGTTCCAAACATGTACTTTATCACCCTTTTCCAACATCGCTGTTACGAAATTCGATCCCAGCAGTCCCATTCCTAAAAATGCTTTCACCATGTCTGATATTTTTTTTTAAAGGTAAGGAATGTACGTTTTGCAGCAGCACCCGCATCCTATAAAAAAGGCCGCCCTTTTACCGGCGGCCTTTACTTTATTGTTTGAGCTGAATGTCTTTAAACTCCACTTTCATGGGTGGCCCTGAATGAATCTGCAAACCCAGCCAGCCCTTGAGCCTGCGGTTAACAGTATCATTGTCCGTCACATCACTCATAAGGGTGCCGTTGATGTAATGCTGCAACCGGTTACCTTTGGCTACGAGGAGGTACTCGTTCCATTCGTTGTTTTTAATAACGGACAGGAGCGCTTCCGCTTCCCCGAGGGTTTCCGTTACCTGCACCGCTGCCCAGGCATTGTGTTTGATGCCTTCGTGTATTGCTACATTGCTTTCAGGAACTGTTACCCGCTGCCCGCGGTAAGCCAGCGTGGTACGCCCTTCTTCATCAAAGTTCTGCCCGGAATAGCGGTTAGCACCATCAATATCGGCCTGATAGCCCTTCAGGGCATACGTTGAACCTTCCTTCTTTTCACTCCTGTAGTTAATTCCGCTGTTGCCGCCCGAGGTAATCCGAAACTGTAGTTTCAGTTCAAAATCTCCCGGCTGGCCACCCTGCCAGATGATATAGGTATTGTGCAATAAAGGTTTCTCAGGCGTGATCTCTCCTGTCAGGATACCATTCTCCGCACTCCAGTGAACTGTATCTCCATCCCAGCCACGGAGGTCTTTTCCGTTGAAGATGGATGTATAGCCGGCATCAGTATTTACCTCCGTCGAATCTCCCGACTGCTTTCCCGTACCACTGCCACAACTGGAAAAGAGCATCATACAAGGTGCGACGGCAACAGTTATTACTTTGAGCTTTGATATCATTTTCACGTGTGTTTACCTGTCGGGTTTACGATATGCATCAGCGGCTGGCTGAGCGTTGATTGTTGCTGTATATCGTGTCTTTCACGTTGCCGCCGGATTTCAGGTAAGCCATCAGATCTACCAGTTCCTGCGGGCTCAGCCTGTTGATCATCCCCGGCAGCATGGGCGATACTTCCGACACGCGTGTTTTAGACACACTGCTTTTTTCCACTTTACGGATATCCTGCGGTGAAAAAGGATTCTGGGAGATGTAATACAACTTGTCATCCTCATTGATCAGCCTGCCCATGATGCTACCTCCTTCTTTCAGAAAGAAAACAGTGGCGCCATACTGATCGGAGATGGTTTTATTCGGATCGATGATGGATTCGAGGATGTCTTTATTACTGAACCGGGTGCCAAGCTGTGTAAGATCCGGCCCTGCTACGCCGCCCTGCCCGGCAATGGAATGACAGGCGCCGCATAGCGATGCGGCAAACATAGCCTGACCCTGTTCGAAATTAACGCTTCCATAGCCGATACTATCTACCATCTTCACCGCTTCCTCTACCTTCCAGCCACGGCCGGGCCCTTTGGGCTGTATCCCTTTTACTGCGGTAAAGTTCCCCCCTGCTTTCACGATGGAGTCGCCCGACAATGTATTGAGCTGCGCGAATTGTTCTTTGGGAGCCAGTGCCAGTGCGTTTTTACGTGCGTTATTGATATATCCCACAAAGCTGTTGCCGCCCTGGTAGGCGAAGGCGCCGGCAAACCATTTGAAGTATTGCTCACGCAGCGGATCCGTCCAGCCTTCTTTCGCAGCGGAAAGCACCGTTGCATAATAGGTTTGTTGTGCAGGGGGAATTTTAGCCAGCATGCCACCGATAGTCATACCGTATTGCGGATTGCGCATAATCAGGTCTGCCGATGTGAGCAATGATTGCTGCGTAGCCGTATCATCTTTTGCATGCGCCATCAGCTCCAGCGTGGTACTTACGGCCCCGGGGGCGCCTATATGCACCAGCAGCTTGCTCAGCATGCGGTTCAGCTCATTGGTTCTGGCAGGGAAATGCGGCTGCAGGTAGGCTGCCAATGCATTATTTGCTTCACCTTCCGGCTTACCCATACGGGCTATGGTGAGTTCCGCCGCACGCAGAATATCTATCTGCTGGGCTTCCGTCAGTTTCGCATAATCGATTTGTACCAGTTTATTTAAGATGCTGTCGCGCAGCGAAGCGTTCCCGTTCCGGGCCAGCGCAATGGAAGACTGAATAACCGTTACCGGATCGGTTTCCGTAAATACTTTAGCCTTCCACTGTTCCACGGGTTGGTGTTCCAGGGCAATACGGGCTGCATATCTTACAAAGCGGTCTGCATGTTTCAGCTGGGGCCATACAGCTTCAATAGCTGCCGGATTGGGACCATGGTGATATTGCTCCATTTGCAGGCGCACGGCATGTGCTGCAGGAGGTTCAGGTGCTTTCAGCGGTTCTGAAAAATCGTCAGCATCTTCGTGATAAACGCGATAAAGATCTGATTCCAGCCTTCTGCCACCTGTGAGGAAATATAGTGCTCCATCAGGCCCAATCACCCCGTCTGTCAACGGCAGTGGTGATCCTGAAATGAATTCTTCTCCTTTGGCGGTATAGGATGCGCCATCGGCTTCCACCTGCAGGGCATATACGATTCCGAAGCTCCAGTCGAATGCGAACATAGACCTGCGGTATTTCTCCGGGAACCGGGCATTGCCACCATATACCAGGTTGGTGGGCGATCCCTGCCCG
Source organism: Chitinophaga deserti (assembly GCF_003149455.1). Taxonomy (GTDB): domain Bacteria; phylum Bacteroidota; class Bacteroidia; order Chitinophagales; family Chitinophagaceae; genus Chitinophaga; species Chitinophaga deserti. Next base: position 64,821 of record NZ_QFFK01000006.1, on the reverse strand, counting down.
ATATTGATTACGGGCGGCAGGTTATCCGGATAGGTAGCAGACCATTTCATGGTTCCTGTACGCCACCCGAAATCGCTCCCTCCTGCTGCATGGCAGATCCGTGTGGGGCGGTACCAGGGCAGTCCAAAATCCCATTCCATATCGGAATCATAAGTAAAGAGGTCGCCCGCATCATTAAATGCAATATCAAATGGATTGCGGTAACCCGCGCTTACCAGCTCCCAGTGCTTTCCTTCCGGATCAATCTTCGCAATCCACCCGCCCGGCGCCATTCTGTTTACGGCATGCCCGTTAGGGTCTACCATACGGGGGATCAGGTTGTCTTCATTCCAGTTTTTGGGTAACATATACGCATCCATCTCCGGCAAATCGGTATGATTACCTGCGATGAGGTAGATGGATTTTTTATCCGGGGAAAGGATGATACTGTGCGGACCATGCTCGCCTGATCCCTCCATGGCTTTCATGAGGGTGATTTTATCGAACTGATCATCGCCATTGGTATCCTGCAGGCGGTAAAGCCCGCTGCCTTTGTCGAAGTTCTTATTGGGGTTGTGATTTACCATCACATACAGGCTGTTGAAAGCATATAGCAGCCCCTGCGCATAACCTATGGATACTTTAGGGGAAACGGAATCCGTACCGGGAATGGTATCGGTGCCGAGGCCGAGGGGGGCTATTATTACTTTCTGTGTACTGTCTGCCCCGATTGCCGGCAGTTGTAAACGGTAAAGGGCGCCGTACTGATCGGAAACGATAAGGCGGCCCTTGTCATCGAAAGTCATGGCCACCCAGGATCCACGGCCGCTGTCAGACGGACTAAAGAGATGCTCCGCCACGAAGCCATCAGGTACTTTGAGTTTATCCGTTTTCGGATGTGCAGGGCGCACGGGGCGCTCGTTGCAGGAAGTAGCTCCGGTGAGGCATGCCGCCATCAGCACCGGTAAGCACTTTAACAGGGAAATTCCAGGTATACGCATGGGCATTAAAAAAGCTGTAATGTGGGAACGGCTTACGCTTCCACAACGTGGTTTAAACTAGATTCCCACAATATAATAACCAGGCTATAAAAATTCCGGAGATTGTGACGGATAGCAGAAATATTGCTTAAACAGCTATTAATCAATCAGATGCGCCGTCATCACCTTTATCCTCCCGCGGATCAGGTGCTTGTTTGATATGTACGTCGCGCTGCGGGAATGGGATCACGATGCCCTGTTCACGGAAAGCAGCATGTATGGCGAAGATCAGCCGGCTTTTGGCAATTTTCCCGGAACGCAGGCCGGGGGTCCAGAAGTAAATTTGTAATTGTATGCTGCTGTCGCTAAACTCAGTAGCGAAAATCACCGGCTCGGGGCTAGCCAATACATGTTCCTGTTCTTTTACCAACCGGTACAGCGTCTTCTCCACTTCTTCCAGGTTGGAATCATACGATACACCCACTGTCAGCTCACTATGACGCTTTGGCTGCTGCATGTTCCAGTTCACCAGCTGATCGTTCAGCAATTCTCCGTTTGGTATTACGAGGTGAGATCCTTCCAGGGTATGCAGCACGCTGCTCCGGAAACCGATAGACTGTACCAGTCCGGCTTTTCCTTTCACCTCTACAAGATCGCCAACGTTCAGCGGCTTCTCGAATGCCAGTATCACACCACTTACCAGGTTATTGACGAGGGATTGCAGGCCGAAGCCAATACCCACACCCAGGGCGCCCATCACGAAGGTAGCCTTGTCCAGCGGAATGCCTGCTACTGCAAATGCCAGTAAAAGGCCTATTACGAAGATAAATATCCTCACTACCAGTAACCAGCTACCGAGGCCCGCAGCACCACCGCTATCGGTTCCGTGATTCGTTTTATCGGATGCGAAGAAGGAAACTATTTTAGAGATGATGGACGACAGGATGAGGATGCCGAAGAATGCCAGTACACTGAAAAATGAGAAACTATACTGACCGATCGTGCGCTGATCAAACAGGAAATCCGTCACCGGCTGGGTTACCAGTTTAAATGCGTAGAACGTTCGGGCGAAAAGTATGAACCAGCCTATCACGAGGAAGAAGTAAAAGAACCGGGGTGCTTTACGGCCCACGGCTGCAAAGTTCACGAAGAACAGCTGGCGCTCTGGTGTTTGGTAAATATCTGAAGCCAGTGTGAGCGCTTCATTGATCAGGCGTACGGTCCACAGGAACATGATAGCGATAATAACGCTGATGAAGCCACTGGCCATGAGTGCCTTTGCGAGATTGAAACGCCCTGAAATATTAGCGATAACCGACAGCAACTCCACGCCTACGATAAAGTACATGAAATACACGATCCACTTTTCCCGGAGATCTTCCCGCCGCCCGCGTATCAGGAACAGCGAGCTGACAACTATACCCGCCACCGCCAGGCACAACATCGCCCAGCGCTCTTCCCGCGAAGCCTGCAGAATGAGATTATCCGCACAGGCAAGAAGGAACAGGCCCCACATCACGCACCAGAAGCGTAGCCAATGGGTAGTGATGAAACGGTGAAAGATTATCGTGAGGCTACCGGATGCAAGTACCCACAGTATACATACGAAAACAAAAGGCGGATCGGGGAAAATGAACTGGAAAATACTGATGATGATCATGATGGCCGACAAGGTGGGATAGCGCAATACTAACTGGCTGTCCCAATCCTTCCGCAGCATGCCATCGGCCTGTACTTTCTTTTTCAGGGTACGCAGGAAAACAGTACAGAATATTATCAGCAAAATAAGGGAAGCTACTTTTCCGATATTGTTGCGGACATAAAACCAAAGGATGAGTTCATTCTTCTTTATGGTTTGCGTGAGTATTTCACGCAGTGGCCTTGCATTTTTAGGCGGTTCGTTGAGGCCGCTTACTTCGCGCCGGAATGTTTCTTCTGCCAGTACTTTTTCATACTGTATGATCTGTTCGAGTCCCGATTGCAGCTGGTACACGGTCAGGTCCAGCTCATCTTTGGCATGCTGCACATTTTTAAGGGAAGCAGATAGCGTACTGTCGATAGGGCTTACCTCCCGTGCGGCTACATATAGTTTGCGAACAAGCTGTACAAACTCTGTTGAATCTGCCGGGGTAGCGTACAGGTGAGGACTGCTCGCGATGGAGTCGAAATTATGCCGCAGGCTCACGAGCTTTTTCTTGTAGGTGTCTACCTGCAACTTCTTCACTTTCGCCAGCTCCAGCAGTTCGTGGAGCAGCTTATAGGATGTAGTGAGATTTCTTTCCGTCTGAAGGGTTCCGGTATTGGTGAATACCCCATCCGCAGCGATATTGTACCAGTTACGGATGTCTGCCAGATCGCGATGAATTGCATTGGTATCCGGACCGCTCTTCAGGAAATCGCGGGTAACGCGGATGGATTTAAGCAAAGCATCCAGCAATGCGTCCTGCTCATTGGCAATGGTATGCTCCTTGTATTTGGCAGCGTAATCAGCAGGAGCGGCTTCCATTACTTTGCGGAAGTGTTGCAGGAGGGAATCTTTCACACGGAGGCGAACAGAATCGGGTTGTTGTGCCAATCCGGTGAAAGACAGCAGGCAGAGCCATGTACTCAACAAAACAAGCGGGAAACGATTGCCGAACAGCGTTTTCATATTCAACAATTTACAAATTTTCCCGCCTGTTTGTTGGGTATAGGAGTAGATTTTTGTCAGGATGGATGACTCAGCAAGTTCTATATATTTTCCTGGCCGGATATTATTGCTTCCAGATCCGCGACGCGTTGCAGCACGGTATAAAACTTCTCCCGGTCGGCCATCAGCGGATGAGTCTTTACGGCTGCCAGCAATTGCTTTGCCAGCGGCAGATCACCCAGGCGGATGGCATAGTCGGCACGGAGGTTCATGACTTTGAAAAGATTGTCGCAGGGATACTCCTTATCGCGTTCGATAGCTTTATCCAGCAAGCCCGGTAATTTATCATACTCCCCTTCGTCATCTTCAAAACGATAGGCGTAATCCAGTACCAGCGCCAGCCGTTTGGCCGCTGCAGTAGTTGCGCGATCACTTTCTTCAGAAGCATTTTGCACCAGCTTCCGGCCAATACGGATACAGTTACCCGCCGGATCAGAGAACATGAATTCGCGCACCCCATATGCTTTATCACGAATCTCACTGATGCGGGGAAGCCCCCGCGTTGGTAACTTACCGTTACTTTTCCGCATGCCGGCCGTAAAGGTCTCATACAATTCATCTGTAGCTTCCGTCAGGATATAACAGGTGTGATATGTCTTTTTAGGATCGTGGTGAGAGATCCCGTAAAAGTCAAGGCGCATCCAGTCTTTTTCCACGGTAGCGTATAAATTGGGAGATTTCTGACGGTAGGTGACTTCAAAGCCAATCTGGCAATAAAACGCAAGGAGTTCGTCCAGATCTTTGCAGGGGAGAATGGGTATCATCCGGTTCATAAGCTGTATTTTCCACAAAATTCCGGCGCCGGAGAAACTTAAAATTGTACAGTTGCGACAATCATTCTTCAGGGAATGGCAGCCCGCTGATAGCCTTACGGTACTGCCCCGGCGCCATGCCCGCCAGTTCATGGAAATCGCGGATGAAATGCGCCTGATCATAATAACCCGCCCCCAATGCCACATCGGTCAGGCGGTCATTTCCCGGCATCTTGCCTATTGCACGTTCAAATCGGCGGATGCGGCTGTACATACCCGGAGATAACCCCACGGCAGATTTAAACAACCGCTCAAACTGCCTCCGTGAAGTATGGAAGCGTTCCGCCAGTTTTTCTATCCCTGCCTCTTTACCCGGCTGCCCGAGTGAGCGCACCGCAGATGTTATCACTACATCATCCTTCTGCCGGATGATGGAACTTAAAAACGCTTCTGCCAGCACCGCTCTTTCTGTATTGTCTGCAGCCGCCAGCATCCGTGCCTGCCATTGAGCGCCCTTTTTCCCCAGAATACTACCCAGGTCTTCGAACTGCCCGGTCAATTCCGGTGCCGGTATACCGAAAAGCGCAGTAAGCGCACCCGGCTCCAGTTCAATTCCAAAAATCCCCGACTTCTCAGCAGAAACAAACTGGGCATGTTCCATGGTTTGGCCCTGAAAGCCTGCTACGAACGACGGCTCCCATCCACCCCCGGGCATTTCTTTTCCGAACCTGCCTTCGTAGTGGAAAATGATACGTGCAGCGCTCTTGGCTACCGACAAATGCCGGAGCTCCTCTCCGTTTGCAGGAGTAAGGCTGCCAGACCAGCAATATTGCACCAACCCTGCCAACCGCGCGGGAGGTGGTATCCTGTAATAATGCATATTGATGTGAAGAAAGAGCAAATTAAGCAATCTGCCCGAGGGCAGCGCCAATCATTTTTCGCTGCTGCTGCATGCCAGAAACTCCTCAACCATAGCCGCTGTGGAGGCCGGGGCACGGCTACCGGGCACCCATGCCGCGGCTTCTCCGAGGTAAGCGCCGTGGCCACCGGGGAAGATGGCCAGCTGTCCTTTAGGAAACAACTGAAATAAAGCTGTGGTATGTGCCAGCGTGGCTACATCCTGGTTTCCGGCCATTAGCAGCACAGGTTGCTGAATACCACGCAGCATACTATCGGGCCAGTCCTTAAACGTGAGCAGCCGCCCCATGAGTTTGGAGACCAATGTGTCGATCTTTTGCGGGTGCGGCGAAGTGGATGTATAGGCATTCCGTAAGGCCGGTGGCATCCCGGCAGCATCAGCTTTGCGGAACATCGCTTCCAGCCCGGGCACCCAGCCTTCCTTTTTATAAAACACGGAACACAATACCAGCCTCCGCACTTTTGACGGGTGGCGTACGGCCAGCTGCATCGCTGCGTTGCCCCCGTTACTGAAGCCCATAACATCGGCCTGTGCAATGCCCAGCTGCGAAAGCAAAGCCGCTGCATCGTCGGCATCCTGCTCAAAGCTGAATGGGCTATTACGGTCGGCCGTATGGCCGTGGCCCTGTGGCTCCAGGGCAATCACACGGCGGTGGGCCGACAACATGGGCAGGATAACGCCATAAGTAGTCTGAATGGTAGAACCGCCACCCGGCAATAGCAGGAGCGGCAAACCGCCATCTGCTCCATGTATCTCATAATACATCCGTAAACCATTCACGGTGGCGTATCCGGATTTAACGGGCACAGTGTCGGGGGATGCGGCAAATGTTTGCATGTACAATAACACAAACAGATAAACAAGGTATTTCATCAGGCAATAATTTATGCGCCGAGCGCGGTTTCCATATGATCGAGCATTTGCAGCCAGCTGGGGTATGCGCCTGTTCTGCGCGCTACATCTGCCGGTGCTGCCTGGTGGATGGTGAGTTCCGTCTGATCGTTACCCATGTCGCGGAAGGTAACCGTAACCAGGGTTTCATCGGGCCAGGCGGGGTCCATACCGGCTGCTGCTGAGGTACGGCGGTTACCGGCTTCGTCTGCAATAGCGATGTTGTACACTATTCTTTCAGGCGCCGTCACTTCCAGATACTCCCCCACACACCAGCAGTCTTTTCCGTCGGGCGTATGTACGCAGGAGTGAAAGCGGCCACCCGGCCAGACTTCCAGCTTTTCGAAATGGATTCCGCAATTGTCAGGGGCAAACCAGCGCGGGAGATGTTCGGGATCTGTCCAGATCTTAAACACCAGTTCGCGGGGGAATTTCACCGTACGGGTGATCCATACATCATTTGCCGCGTGGCTTTCGGGTGTTTTCGGATTTTGCATTTTTTGATTTTTTTTGATGTTCGCTAACTTCCAGCAAATAAGTTTCCATGTTATCGAGCGTTTTGCTCCAGGCTTTCGCGTATTGACTCACCCAGTCCGACACCTCCGCCAGCTTCTCCAGCTTTGCTTCGCAATGGCGCTCCCTCCCCTCTTTACGGATCACTACCAGCCCGCATTCTATGAGCGTTTTCACATGCTCTGAAATGGTAGGGCGCGTAGTATCAAAGTAATCCGCTATGGCGTTCATTGTCATAGACTGGCCCGCCAGCAAAGCAATTATGCCCCGCCTGGTAGGATCCGCTATCGCCTGAAATACATCTCTCCGTTTTTCCATTATATAGGCATTTCCCGACAAATATAAGAATATGTAGGGAAATCCCTACCTATTTATTTTTAAGATCCATAAAAAAGGTGGAACAATCAGGGTAATTCCTCTCCGCGTACCTGCACGTTCTGTCAAAACCGAAACAGGCATCCGGTTAGTTCATTGCACACATCACTCACAGTAACTTTCCGGTGCTGTGAATGCAACAATCCAATGAAAAACAGCACCACATAAACATGTTTGTGCAGCACATTAAATTGAAAAATATGAGGGTGGAAGTCAATTTTTGGGGAAAAAGCTACATATTACAAGAATATCCACCTTTAGACATTGAAACATACTATCGAACAGCCGCCTGCCCGCAAGCTGGAGCGGGGGCTTCAAAACCGGCACATTCAGCTGATCGCCCTCGGGGGCGCTATTGGTACAGGTCTTTTTCTCGGCATTGGTCCGGCAGCCGTACTGGCAGGTCCCTCAGTTATCCTCGGATATGCTGTGGCAGGCCTGATTGCATTTTTTATTATGCGGCAACTGGGCGAAATGGTAGTGGAAGAACCTGTTTCCGGGAGCTTCAGCCACTTCGCCTATAAATACTGGGGCACTTTTGCCGGCTTTGCTTCCGGATGGAATTACTGGGTATTATACATCCTGGTAAGCATGTCTGAACTTACCGCCATCGGCATCTATGTACAGTTCTGGTGGCCGGAGATACCCTTATGGGCTTCCTCCCTCTTCTTTTTCCTCACCATCAATGCACTCAACCTCAGCTCGGTAAAAGTATACGGTGAAGCAGAGTTCTGGTTCTCCATTGTAAAAGTGGTAGCCATTATAGCCATGATTATTTTCGGGGGCTACCTCCTGATCAGCGGCAATGGCGGCACACAGGCCAGTATCAGCAACCTCTGGAATGATGGCGGCTTTTTCCCTAAAGGGCTCCTTCAATCAAACGGAGCGGGCGGATACCAGGGCCTCCTGGCGGCACTGGCCCTCATCATGTTTTCCTTCGGCGGCCTCGAACTGATCGGGATTACCGCCGCAGAAGCCGACAAACCGGAAAAGACCATCCCCCGCGCCACTAACCAGGTGATCTACCGCATCCTGATATTTTATGTAGGCGCCCTCATTATCCTGTTTGCCCTTTCTCCCTGGAAAGGAATCACAACGGAAAGCAGTCCGTTCGTTACCGTGTTCGAAAGCCTCAAAGGCTTCGAGTTCACACTGTTCGGCAAAACGGTTTACTTCACCAGTCTTATCGCCAACGCCCTCAACCTGATCGTACTTACGGCTGCCCTCTCTGTTTACAACAGCTGCGTATACAGTAACTCCCGGATGCTCTACGGTCTGGCGGAACAGGGCAATGCTCCGGCTTTCCTGTCGCGGCTGAATAAGAATCACGTACCAGTACTGGCTACCATTGTATCAGGCCTGTTTGTAGCAGTTTGTATCATCATCAACAAACTGATGCCCGAAAACGCGCTTCATGCGCTGATGTCGCTGGTAGTATCTGCCCTGATCATCAACTGGCTCATGATCAGTGTGGTGCATATGAAATTCAGGAAGCATTATAAAAACGGGCTGGCAAAAACCAAATTCCCGTCTTTCCTTTATCCGCTTTCTAATTACATCTGCCTTATATTCCTGACAGGCATCCTCATACTCATGTTATTCACGGGCATGAAGCTCCCGGTAATACTCATTCCCATCTGGCTGATATTCCTGTTCATCTGCTTCTACGTCATTAAGAAAAGTAAGAACGAAACACGCTAAGCGTTACCTGATAAAGAAAAGCGGCAGGCCCTGGTGGACCTGCCGCTTTTTTATTTCCGGATGAATCTGTCAGTGTCTGCAATTATCCGCCGGGGTTTCCTGTAAGCAACCCGCAGTTACAGTAAGTATACCGTAATGGTACTGTAATGTATATAAAACCCTGCTTTTCCTTTACTGTATTGGGTTTGGTTCCGTTTTATATACATTTGATATACAGTATCCCTTCTTTTAACCTTCAGTAACCCTGCTTTATGTAAGGCTTACTTCAGCCATATGCATGCATCAAAGCACTACCAAACACGACAAAACAGTATAAAACGGCATTTTCTTCCCTGTGCTATTGAACCACCCACCAGTTGTAGCTTTCCGGTGGCAGCGTTACTGTCATTTCGGCTTCGAACTGGCGGTTGAGGGTATACACCTTAGGCGTTACTCCATTGGCCAGCAATCTGGCGGTGGTAGTAAGTCCGGTGTAGTACAACGGTACGCGGATGGTACGGGTAATGGCGGTTTTAAGCGGATTGTAAAGGATGAGGAAGCCCTTTTCTTTACCCTGCGGGTCGGCATGGAGGATGCCATCCCAATCGCGGCCATCGGCGCGGCGCAGGTGAATCACATCGGCATTGAGGATGTTGCGGTATTTTTTGTACCAGTTAATCATATCCTTTACCACGGTTTTCGTTTCTTCCGTATCATAAAGCCTCGGCCCGCGGTAACAGGCCTGGATGCCGGAACCATAGTACTGGAACATGAGCTGCTTATAGTCGTCCAGATGATCTTTCAGCGGCTCCAGCACAGCTTCGGGCCCACCGCCCTGGTACCTGGTGAGCGGTACAAATCCCCAACCCATGGAAGGCGTCTTCTCCCAGGTGCCATCATAAATATTGTGGCGGTTCAGTATTTTCTGCTGATCGCGGGAAAGAGAGAAGTTCACCTCACGATAGCCTAATGCAATTTTGTGAGTGCCGTCCAGGAAATACCAGTCGGGTGCATTGATGTAAATGCCCTGCTCGTTCAGATCGCGGTACAGCTTTTTCTGGATCTCCATCTGGCGCCATTGCGAATCATGCGCGTCTTTATGGCCGGGGTGCGTGGTGGAAGCACATACATCGCCTGGGTAAGGACCATCATTCTCCCAGATATCGAACCCGGTTTGGGTGATGAAATATTTGATTTTGTCGCGGTACGCAAGGCCCCATTCACTGCCGAAGCAGGGAGCGTTGCCAAAGAAGGCACCGCCCGGTTTGCCGGTAGCGGGGTTGATCACATCGTCTTTATCACTGATGCGGCGGGAGCTGAACAGGGAATAACCACCGATGAGGATGCCTTTGCCATGTGCATAATCGCTCAGCGATTTCCAGCGGGCAATATTGGCGGCAGCGGTATCTTCCATGTTAACATGACTGCCAAAGCTGAGGATCACGGCTTCGTACCCGGTAGCAGCGCATTGGTCCACCGCGTTCTTCACTTCCGCATCGTTTTTGCTGACAAGGTGCATGAAAATGGGGTTACCTGTTGTCCAGGGGGCGATGGTACGGTACATCTTCCGTACAGCCAGCCCTCTCCTTTCACGGTCGTAGCTGTCCATCAGCAGCTCCCAGGTGGCGGGCGATGTGATGCTTTCGCCATCGGCAACGGGCACATCGGTTACCTTATCAGGATATGCTTCAAACAGGCAGGGCGAATTGTAATCGTAGTTTACCTGCGAAGTGTAGGAAGAGTCGATTTTCCAGTGAGCCGTCTGATCACTGACGGGGTAGTTCATCGCGTTATTGAAAGCATAATTCGTTTCGAAGTAAATGCCCTGCGGCTTCTTCAGTTTTTCAGGCGAGCCTACCACGGTGCTTTCTTCTTCCACCATGCCTAAAATCTCATGTACGATGCGGTTCACCGAAACTGTGGCGCCGCTGTGGTTTTCCACGGTAGCCCATTTGGCGATGAGCGGCAAACCATCATAGATGGCGTAGTGTACAATCACCGTAACGCCTTTGGCTTCAGGGGCTTTGCTTTTAAAGTAAAACTCGAGCTGCTTACCCGTTGGCTGTTTACGGTTAGCCGCCCAGAAAGTGCCTTTCCATTGCACACGGGGTTTGATTTCTGAAATGGTATGACGTTCGTAGATAAAATCATTTTCTCCGGCCGTAAATCCATCGAGCCAGGCGGGCAGCAAATATGCATTCTCCTTCTGGCCGCGGAGGCCGCCTACGTTATACGATTTACCGTTGATTTCCACACGGGCTTCAGGCTTCACAGCCCGGAGGAGCTGCTGGCCGGTTACAGGATTGAGGTAATCATAGCAGGCTACGTTGGGCGCAATGCGGAAGGTACGCTGTACAAGGGTATTGCTCAGCGTGATATCCTTACCTTTTTCCAGCACCTGCGCTTTGGCAGTAACCGGTGTTACGAGCCAGTCGGGTTTGTAGGAACGGGTTACCTGCGCACCAGCCGAAGCGGCCAGTAACATGCATCCCATCATCAAAGTCCATTTCATATTCATATGGTAATAATAATTGTTTTACAGGAAAGTGACAGGGCCTTCAGGATTAAAAAGCCCGTGCCATAGCATTATTTAAAATTGGTAACATGATTTGTTTGTAAAAGGGCGCATACATGAGCAGAAACATTCTGTGTTTCCGCCCATGCGGTAGCGCCACTGCTGCTTTTCATACAAACCGGATTTCTTAATTAATATCGTTGTTCACTACGTGTTCCCCTAATGTACAAACCCCAAAGTTTTGGTTCAATTACCCTCAATAAACAATCGATTGAAATTTAATTCCTCATTACACATTAGCAAAATGCTATCAGGGTCAGATGAGGATAGCGATAACACCAGCGATTGGGCTTGCACCAGATGGGGAGATACGGGTTTGGGTAATGCATTGTTAATTAAGGGGCATTCTGCACGGCAGATTAAAACTTTTATTGAAATTTGTGAAGCAGTTATGGACGCATATCTCTCCTTCCACCATCCTCCTCCACTGCAGGCGCCACCATTTTGCATATATCCTTGCGCCAAATGAAAAACCAGACCGTGATCATCAATCAAGTAAAACTGATATCATATGTCCAGGTTATCTTCTAACAATTATCCGTCACGCCGCGATTTTATTGGACAGGCCGCCGTAAGTGCAGCTTCGCTGGGGCTGGCATGGCTTTCGTCTCCATTACCTGTGGCTGCTGCAGAAAACACTGCAATGGTCAATTCGGCGGACGATTGGTTCAAAAAAATTAACGGCAAACACCGGCTCGTGATCGATGCACCGCGGCCGCATGGTATTTTTCCCTTTGCATGGCCCAGGGTTTTCCTGATCACCAATTCCATGACCGGTACTGATGAAAAAGAATGCTCGGTGGTGGTGGTGTTACGGCACGATGCCATCCCATATGCCATGCGGAGCGATCTGTGGAGTAAGTACAAATTCGGTGAGATGTTCAAAGCCGATGATCCCGCCACAAAAGCTCCGGCTGTACGCAACCCCTTCTGGCAACCCGGGCCCAATGATTTCAGTGTGCCGGGTGTGGGACCGGTAGAAATCGGTATCGACCAGTTGCAGAAAAGCGGCGTTATGTTCTGCGTTTGCAGCATGGCTATTACGGTGTACAGCGCAGTTGCAGCCCAGGCAATGGGCATGGATGCAAACGTGGTAAAATCCGAATGGCTGGCTGGTGTATTGCCGGGCATCCAGGTGGTACCATCCGGTGTATGGGCTATCGGCCGGGCACAGGAAAAAAACTGCGGGTACTGCTTTGCAGGCTGAGCCATGCAATACCTATTCATTTTGCCGCTGGCCTTCCTTTTACTGATGGCCTGCCGGCGGCAGCAACATGCCCCGGCAGTTATCTGGACACCGCCGGATACCGCCACCATTGCACATTCACCTGCAGGCGATGAAATCCGTTATGGCCGTGAACTTATCGCCAACACCGCCAGGTACTTCGGTCCGGGTGGTTCCATTGCGAAAATCAGTAATGGCATGAACTGCCAGAACTGCCACCTGGCTGCCGGTACCATACCCTGGGGCAATAATCTCAGTGCGGCCCGGGCTACCTATCCCAAATACCGCGACCGCAGCGGCACTGTGGAATCGCTGGAGAAGAAGATTAACGACTGCTTCGAACGGAGTCTCAACGGGCGGCCGATAGACAGTACCGGGCGGGAAATGCGGGCTATGGTGGCATATATGCAATGGCTCTCCTATAAAGTACCCCGTGGCAACCGGCCCGCGGGCAGCGGCATTATGCAACTGCCGCTGAAGCCATCTGCCGCAGACCCTAACCGGGGCCAGCTGGTGTACATGCTGCATTGCGCATCGTGCCATGGAGCAGACGGCCGCGGTAAGCCCGCCGGTGCGGGATTCCTCTATCCTCCGCTATGGGGCCACCATAGCTTCAACACAGGGGCAGGCATATACCGTATCAGCAAAATGGCCGGGTTTATTTACAACAACATGCCCCAGGGCATCACCTGGCAAAAGCCCCTGCTCACCACCGAAGAAGCATGGGATGTAGCTGCATGGATATTGTCGCAGCCACGGACTTACAAACCTTACCGCGCCGACTGGCCCGATATACGGACCAAGCCTTTCGACCATCCTTTTGGCCCCTATGCAGATACCTTTTCAGAAAACCGGCATAAATACGGGCCTTTCGGGCATATGGTGCCGGCATCTTCCGTTAAACCTTAAATACAAACTGTATGAAAACACTGGTTTCCTTACTACTAATCTTATTCAGCACTGCTGCAGTTGCACAAAGCGTACCTTATAAAGTGGTGTTCGACCTTACGAGTAAAGACCCCGCCAACCACCAGGCCGTTGTGCGGCAGGCTAAAAGCATACTGGACGGGCGGCCCGATGCGCAGCTGGAAGTGGCAATTTACAGTGAAGCGCTCCCCTTCGTATGTGCAGAGAAATCTACCGTAAAGCCTGAAGTGGAAGCGCTTTTAAAAACCGGCCGCATGAAGTTTAAAGTATGCGGAGAAACGATGAAACGCAAGCAGGTAAATACTTCCGAACTCATTACCGGGGTAGAAGTAGTACCTGACGCGATTTATGAGATCCTTACAAGGCAGAAAGAAGGATGGGGATATATTAAAGTAGCGCAATAATGCAGGGTGCCTGCGGTGCATTTTTTCGCAGCCGGAAGCTTCGCTGAATTCATTAACTTGTGACGTTCGCGGCTCAATACGGCGACTGGCTTATGGAAAACACCAACGGCTCAATGCATACCAGAGGGCTTTTATCAATTTTTGTCGTGCTCCTGATCTGGGGCAGTTCATTTTCTGTCACCAAGTTCGTGGTATCGGAGCTTCCTCCGCTTACAGCCGCTACCATCCGCAATACCATAGCATGCCTGGCGCTGCTGCCTTTCTACATCGTGCGCAGGCGTAAGATGCGGGCGCCCCTGCCCTGGGGTAAGCTTACGCTGATGGGCCTATCCGGCACTACTTTTTATTATCTGTGCTTCAATACCGGCATGCATTATATACCTGCCAGCACGGGGGCTATCATTGAAGGTCTTGTTCCGGTAGCTATTGCCATACCTGCAGTCCTTTTCCTGAAAGAGCAGCTGAGTGCAAGGCTGGTGGCCGGCATCGTACTGTCGGTAGCTGGTGTGATACTGGTGGGCTTTGTCGGTAGTCCGGGAAAAGGGGACGGCAGTTTATTGGGCAGTACGCTCATCGTAGCGGCAGTGTGCCTTTGGAGTGTATACACCCTGCTGTCGCGCTCCGTAAAAGATCATGACACGCTGCAGGTAACGGCTGTGAGTATGATGATCGGTACGGTATTATCGGTTCCGTTCGGCTGGATGCAGGTGCAGCAACAGGGCTGGCCTGAGATTTCCTGGAAAGCCTGGCTGGGGCTTTGCTATTGCGGCATCCTAGCTTCTGCGGTAGCGTATTTCCTGTATAATAAAGCGCTGGAAAACCTGCCTGCCGCACAGGTGGGTAATTTCCTCAATCTTAATCCCGTGATCGGCGCCATCGTGGCATTCATCTTCCTGCAGGAATCTTTTACCGGCCTGCAATGGGCGGGAGGAATACTGGTATTGGCGGGTATCTGGCTCAGCTCCCAAAAGAGCACTCCCCTGCCGGAAAAATAGTTGTTCATTTTCCGGTTGCCTGCATTTCCGCGCGGGCCTATCTTTGATTAAAATCAACGCCATGCTTACCCGCGAAAGAATGTACCAGGCCATTATCGAAAAAGACAGCACGTTTGAAGGCACTTTTTTCACCGCCGTTAAAACAACCGGCATCTTCTGCCGACCCACCTGCACTGCGCGAAAGCCCAAACCCGAGAATGTGGAGTTCGTATCCACCGCAAAAGAAGCGATTCTCAAAGGATACCGTCCCTGCAAAGTGTGCCGGCCGCTGGAAAAAAGCGGTGAAACTCCTGAACATATCCGTACCCTGCTCGAAGCCCTGAGTGCCGACCCTTCGAAGAAATTCCGGGACGAGGCACTGCTGGAAATGGGACTGGAGCCCAGCGCCATCCGCCGCTGGTTCCTGAAAAACCATGGTATCACCTTTCACGCTTACCAGCGTATGTTCCGCCTTAATTCCGCCTTCCGCCACCTGCGCGATGGCGCCCCTGTTACCGGAACTGCGTTTGAATCAGGATACGATTCCCTCAGCGGCTTCGCAGATTCATTCAAATCAGTTTTTGGCGTAGCCCCGTCTAACAGTAAAAGCCGCAACGTCATCAACGCCATCCGGCTCGAAACTCCCCTGGGTACCATGTTTGCCTGTGCCGCAGATGAAGGCGTTTGCCTCCTCGAATTCTCCGACCGTAAAATGCTCGAAACCGAATTGAAAGATATTGCCCGGCTGCATAACGCAGAAATCATCCCCGGCGATAACCCTCATTTCAGGCAGCTGCGCAGTGAACTGGATGAATATTTCGAAGGGAACAGGAAAGTCTTTACCGTACCGCTCTTCACCCCGGGAACGCCCTTCCAGCAGGAAGTATGGCAACTCCTGCAAACCGTGCCTTATGGTACTACCAGCACCTACAAGCGCCAGGCTAATACACTGGGAAACCCATCAGCCATCCGTGCCGTAGCCCGCGCCAATGGAATGAATCGCATTTCCATTATTGTGCCCTGCCATCGTATTATCAGTGAAGACGGACAGCTTACCGGTTACGGCGGAGGTGTTCACCGCAAACAATGGCTGCTCGATTTTGAAAAACGGAATTCCTGATCCGGAGGCGGACACCTACTGTTCCAAAAACGAACACTTTATATTAATTCACAATTTGTATAGATTTAATAATAAAACACTCCCCGGTATGGCATTGCCTTGGCAGGGAGCATTGGCATGATCAGGAACTATCTAAAAATCGCATGGAGGAACCTCCTCAAGAACAAGACTTTTTCGCTGATTAATATCGCGGGACTGTCTATCGGCATGGGCGTGGCGCTGCTCATTGGCCTGTGGATCTACGATGAAGTGACGTTCAGTAAAAATCATAAAAACTACGACCGCATTGTGCAGGTGATGCAGCACCAGACCTTTAACGGTGAAACCAGCACACAGCAATCAGTCCCTTATTTGCTTGGCGAAGAGCTTCGGTTACAATATGGCAGCGACTTCAAACACGTTTCCATGGCATCCTGGAACAACAGCCACATTCTTACCCATGGAGAGGTGGCCGTATCGCATGTAGGCAATTTCTTCGAACCTGCATTCCCGGAAATAATGAGTCTGGACATGGTGGCCGGCACGCGCAACGGGCTTACCGATGTTAATTCCATCCTCCTCTCCCAGTCTTCCGCCAAAGCGATTTTCGTGGATAAAAACCCACTGGGTCAGATCATCAAACTCGACAATACTGCCCCCGTTAAAGTAACGGGCATTTATAAAGACCTGCCGGAAAATTCTGCATTTGGCGGATTACAGTTCATGTCTACCTGGGCGCTGTACCTCCGTCAAAACCCATGGATCGGGGAGATGACAAACCCCTGGCGTTCCAACTTCGTGCAATCATTCGCACAGCTGGCCGACCATGCAGACCTTGAAACTGTTTCTAAAAAAATCACAAAGGTGAAAATGGAAAAAGTGCGGGAAGAAGATAAAGGCTTTAACCCGCAGGTATTCCTTTTCCCCATGAGTAAATGGCATCTTTACAGTGAATGGAAAGCAGGTAAAAACGCCGGTGGCAGAATACAGTCTGTATGGCTCTTCGGCATCATAGGTGTTTTCGTACTGTTACTGGCGTGTATCAACTTCATGAACCTCAGTACTGCCCGAAGTGAAAAACGTGCGCGGGAAGTGGGTATCCGGAAAGCAGTCGGCTCACACAGAAACCAGTTAGTAGTGCAGTTTTTCAGTGAATCCATCCTGCTGGCTTTCATCGGATTCATATTGTCATTAGTATTGGTTCAGCTGGCATTACCCACCTTTAACGATGTGGCCGGCAAACACATTTCTTTGCCGCTCCTAAACCCCTTATTCTGGACGGCAGGGATGGGGTTCATGATCCTGACAGGACTTATGGCAGGCAGTTACCCTGCTTTATACTTATCCTCCTTTCAGCCGGTGAAAGTATTGAAAGGCACCTTCAAAGCGGGCCGTAATGCCTCCACTCCCCGGAAGGCACTGGTAGTGCTGCAATTCGCCGTTTCTGTAATACTTATTATTGGAACCATCATAGTATTCCGGCAGATCCGGCATGCGCAGAACAGGCCTGTGGCCTATAACCGCGATGGGCTGATCAACGTTTTCATGTCTACCAACGAACTGCGTAAAAACTATGACCTCATCCGGCAGGATGCACTGGCATCCGGAGCAGCCACCGATGTATCTCATGCCTCGTCTCCGCCCAGTGAAATTTATGCCATCAATAATGGCTATACATGGGAGGGAATGCCTCCTTCTGCTCAGGGCAACTTCGTAGCTGTAGATGTATCGCACGAATATGGGAAAACGGTGCAGTGGGAGCTGTTGGAGGGCCGCAACTTCAACCGGCAGCTTGCCTCCGATTCCAATGCTATTGTCCTGAACGAAACCGCAGTGAAATTCATGCAGCTGAAAGATCCTGTCGGGAAAGTCGTTAAAAAAGACGGAGTAGCATTTAACGTGATCGGCGTGGTGAAGGATATGGTCATGCAATCGCCCTACAACCCCGTGTTCCGCACCATATTCAGCCTGGATAAAGAACGTGGTAATATCATACTGCTTCGGCTCAACCCGAACAGACCCGTTGCCAATTCTATAAAGGAACTGGAAACAGTGTTCGCGAAACATAACCCCGGCGTGCCTTTCATGTACGAATTCGTGGATGTGCAATACGGACAAAAGTTTCTGTCCGAACAGCGCATCGGTAAACTATCAGCCTACTTTGCAGTGCTGGCCATATTTATCAGCTGCCTCGGCCTCTTCGGCATGGCGAACTTTATGGCCGAACAGCGTGTGAAAGAAATTGGAGTGCGTAAAGTAATGGGCGCTTCGGTATTCAGCCTTTGGCGGTTAATGTCCACCGACTTCGTAGTACTGGTATTCATTGCACTGGTCATCGCCATACCACTGGCATGGCTGGGTATGCAGCACTGGCTGAACGGGTTTGAATACCGCACCGAGATTACCTGGTGGCTGGTAGGCGCTACGGCCCTTGGGGCCCTGCTCATTGCACTGCTCACCGTTAGTGCACAGAGCATCCGCGCTGCGCTGGCCGACCCTGTTAAAAGCCTCCGCTCAGAATAGCTTTTCTTCTATCACTTGTATTTCACGGCCCCGTTTCCGGGGCCGTTTTTGTTACTGGAAGCCATTATCCTGCAATACAAACACCCCAACCGCCAGCCGGAATCACCTCCCTTCCATAGCAGGGAAGGAAGGATGTAAATTCCCCGAAAATCACTATCAAATGAAGAAGCTGTGTTACATCCCTCATTTCGGAGATATCTTCTATGAAAGTCCTGCAGAATACTACGATGCAAGCATCAAACGCAATGGGGTATACCTTGATTTTGACATCAGCTTTTCCGGTGAGCCGGTAGCACTTTCACAAATGGAGTCTATGCAAAAGATGATGGATGAGCTGGACGCTGCTGATGAAAAGTTAATGCGGTACCTCAGGGAGCAGGCTGCTGAGGAAAATGGTGGCATAGTGGGTAACTATACCAGCATGCTGATAAAAGAATTACCACCAGAGAATATGGCGGCACTTATTGCGCCTGAAAATTCTGATCCTCCGCATCTGCAGGTATTACGGCAAATGAACCTCGTAAGACTGGGCTTCATCCCGGAAGATGATTTCCAGTTCGCCATCTTCGACTATAGTATAGACATTTTTCTTACCCGCACCGTCATCACCATATATGTAAATGAGAAAGGGGATATTCTGGATTCGATGATAATTAAATGATTACCTCCGCATAAACAATCCCGACAGCAGGCGTACGATCAGCAGTGATAAAATACTGAATCCTGCGGTGATCCACCAGTCTATAGCCGGCATCATCTGTAGCCTTAATGCCGCTGCTACCGGGGGTATGAAAAGGCAGGCCAGTGTAACGCCCGCACTGAGGAAAATGGAGCCGATCAGGTATTTATTGCGCATCACAGGGCCACCCAGGAACTTCTCACGGGGTTCTTTCATGCTCAATGCATGGAGGAGCTGGGATAGGATGAGGGTATAAAACAGCACATTATTAGCTGCCCGCGCATCTGTGACACCTTCCCTGAAATACTCCGCGGCAAAAGCCGCACCCAGCGCACTGCCACCTATCACGGCGGCATATACCCAGATCCACGTCCACCCGTTCCTGCTGAGGATGGGCTTGCGCGGATCACGGGGCGACTTCTGCATCACGGTATCGTCGCCCTCCGTGAAGCCCAGCGCCATAGCGGGGAATACATCAGTGATGAGGTTGATGAAAAGGATTTGAATGGCGGCAAGCTGGAAGGGAATATTGAAAGTGGCAATTCCTCCTATGACCAGCAGCTCGCTCAGGTTGCAGGACAGCAGGAAGATAATGAAGCGGCGGATGTTTGTGAATATCACACGCCCCTGCCGTACTGCCATCACAATAGATTCAAAGGCATCATCCTTCAGCACCATATCCGCTACTTCCTGCGATACCTGCGTGCCCCGGATGCCCATGGCGATGCCGATATCGGCCTTTTTCAGTGCGGGAGCATCGTTGACCCCGTCTCCCGTCATGGCCACGATATGATGATCTTCCTGAAGGCCGTTCACCAGGTCGAGCTTCTGGCGGGGGCTTACCCGTGCAAAAACCGCGGCACCTTCCCAGGCAGCGGGGTCTTTTTCCAGCTCCCGGCCTGTAACAACCGGCTTCTCCCCTTCCTGAACGATATCAAGTTGCCGGGCAATGGTAGCAGCCGTAGCCGGATGGTCACCCGTAAGCATCAGCACCCTTATACCGGCTCCATGGCATTCCCGGATCACCTGCTTCACCCCATGCCGCGGCGGGTCCATAAAGCCCGTTATACCGAGGAATACGAGCTTCTGCAGCATCTCATCCGGACTTTCATTTTCCAGGCGGCAGGCATAGCCTAATGTTTTTAGTCCGGATGCGGCCAGCTCCTCTGTGGCAGCCATCCAATGTGCCTTTTCTTCCGCGGTTAATGGCTCATGGTTGCCGTTTTTCAGGATAGTGGTGCAATAGTCCAGCAGATCTTCCGTGGCGCCTTTGGCAGATACCCGGTATTGCCCGTTGCTTTGATGCAGGGTGGCCATTACACGGGTATCGGAGTTGAAGGGGGCTTCGTCCTGCTTACTGAATGCTGAACGGAGGCTGTTTACCTCCGCTCCGGTTTCTTCTGCAAACTGCAACAGGCTCACTTCAATAGGGTCGCCGATGCCTTTTTCCCCTTCCAGCGTGGCATTATTGCATAATACTGCCGTTTCCTTCAGGAGCCGGAATACGTCTTCTTCAGGCGCCGGTTCGCCCTGCTTCCAGGTTAAGGCATATAGCCGGGCGTCTGTCACCTGCATTTTATTCTCCGTGAGGGTACCGGTTTTATCTGTACAGATCACCGTAGTGGCCCCGAGGGTTTCTACGGCAGAGAGCTTTTTGACGATTACATTCTGCCGGGCCATACGGATCATGCCCCTGGCCAGGCTGAGGGTGGCCACCACCGGCAAACCTTCCGGGATGGCGGCAACGGCCAGTGCAATGGAGGTTTTCAGCATTTCAAGGATGGGCACCTGGTTAAGGACGCCGGCCACGAAAATCAATATCACGATGCCGACGGTGATGCCGATCAGGCGTTTACTGAAGCTTTCCAGTTTCTTTTCCAACGGGGTGGCCGACTTTTTCGCCCCGGCCACCAGGTGGGCGATATGGCCAAGCTCCGTTTGCATGCCCGTGGAAGTGCAGAGCACTTTCGCATTGCCGTTCCGGATGAAGGTGCCTTTATACACCATATTGGAGCGCTCGGCCAGCGGGGTGTCTTCCGGGAGTTCACCGGCCGATTTGTCTGCCGGGAGGGATTCCCCGGTGAGGGCCGACTCATCTGCCTGGAGGCTGGTGGCTTCCAGGATGCGGCCGTCGGCCTGAACCATATCTCCTGCATCGAGCAGGATGATATCGCCGGGAACGATGCTGGTGGAGAGGATTTCGGTGACATGCCCGCCCCGGAGTACCCTGGCAGACTGGGTGGTCATTTGCCTGAGGGCGTCCATGGCTTTACCGGCCTGGAATTCCATGATAAAACCGATGATTGCGTTCAGGAGGATCACAACGGCAATAGCGATGGCATCGAGCCATTCCCGGAAGAAGAGGGACATGCCCATGGCAATAACCAGCAGGTAGATGACGGGGCTCATGAACTGGTGCAGGAGGATCATCCATGGAGACTCCCTGTGGGTGGCCGCCAGCTCGTTGGGGCCATGCTCTGCCAGCAGCTGTTCCGCCTTTTCAGGGCTGATGCCGGTACCGGGATCGGTGCCATACTGCTGTATTAAATCTTTGATATTTACGGGATGGGCTTCCATGCGCAAAGTATTGGTTTGTCAAGACTTTACAAATCAGCTACAAATTTGTTTCCGAAACAATGATCCAAACACGCGTTTATATGGAAAATTCGTTGTAAATTAAATCAGAATCAGACTTCCTATAACTGTTACATATGCCAGCGCGTATCTTCGCTTTCGTGTGCCTTTTGATGCAGGGCAATGTCCTGCTTGCGCAAAACATTCATTTTGACGGCATTTATTCCGCCAGAGTTCATCATGTTTCCCAGTCAGACGACCGGCAATCTTACCTCCGTTTTTACCCGGACGGGGCAGTATTTCTGCAATCCGGGGTTTCGGACGATGCTAAGTCTGTGGCGGGATGGTTCGGGAGAGACAAAAGATACGCGCAAAAAGGCACCTACAGCTGGAAAGACGGAGAGCTGATCCTGCAATTAAATACCGAAACCCGGCCGGAGGGTGTTCAAAACCTTGCCCTCCGCGGCAAAGTAAATGATGGCCGCCTTCAGTTAACTGATCCGCTAGATTGCAGCGAGCTTTCTTTCGAATTCCATGAAGTAAAGGATACCACCGTTGTAAAATACAACCGTTATCAGCCCGAATTGCGCCTCCCCGGCACCTGGCAGATGCACCGTAATTCCAAAGATCCCCGTCAGGTAACCTTCACCAATGCAGATTCCACTGTGATCGCCATTGCCGTAATGCCCGGCGAAGCACTGGATGTATTCGTCAGCGAACGCACCGATTTCGAGAACGCCCTCGCTTATTATAACTGGGATAGCCGCACCCTGCGCGATGAAGCCCGCATGACGGTACGCAAGCTTTCTGAAAACCGTGAAAAAGCTTACATCTGCTGGCAGGCGAAAAACAGCCAGCAAAACATGTACTTCCTCTTCGGTACCCGCGGCAACAAACTCTTCAATTGCATGATCAAAGCTCCCGACATGCCGGAGCAGCAAAAAATCGACCTACTGGAAAAGGTATATGAAATGAATCACTTGTAAACCGTATACAACGGCTTCCAGTCGCTCTTCGGTTCAAAATGATTCCAGATCACTGCAGATACATTCCTGATAAATACTACCGCTTCATTATCATCCGACCAACGCTGGTCTTTATTGTTCTTCGTGGCTACATGAAACACATAATCGCCATGCGGCGCATTTACCAGCACCACTTCCGACCTTGTTGCATCCACTGATCCCGTTTTATGTGCGGCCTGCACATATGGAGGCAACTGCGAAAGAGAGGATTCGTCATAATATCCTCTGCACATTAACCGGTACATACGGTCACTCGCAGCCGGACTGATAATCTCTCCCTTCCTGATCATTTTTACAAGACGCGCCATTTCGCGGGGCGTGGTTTGCCCCCAGCCGTACTTCTTCCAAATCTCCGCCCTGCCCGGTGTTCTTGAATTCACGCGGGTATCCTTCAATCCGTATTGCTCCATCAGTTCATTGACCCGCGCACCACCGCCGGCCATAGACTGGATCATGAGCGAAGTGGTATTATCGCTGTAAGACATCATGAGCGCTGCCAGCACGCTTACTTCAGTAGCAGCACTGTCGCGGAAAAACTGCATGATGCCCGATCCTCCGTATTTGGAAGAATCCCGGTAAGTCCATGGCTGATGGTACTTCAGCTCCCCTTTCTCGATTTTATCGAACAGTCCTACCAGTAATGGCACTTTCACTATGCTGGCGGTAGGGAACACCGTATCCGCATTTATAGCCACAAATCTGCCTGTTTTTAGATTTTCCACATAGATGCCTGCCTCGCCCTGAAAGTTGGCAGCAAGCGCCTGCAATTTGGCAGTAAGCTTATGATCTTCTTTCTGGCAGAATGCAGCAATGGGAAAGGCCAGTAACAGGCAAAGGAAACGGAGTTGTAAGCGATGGTTTAACATGTTGGGAGATCTTGGGTTTGGCAAGGAATACTCCCAAAATAAAAAAAATCACCGGTATTCCATACTGTTATACGCCTACGTGCAGAAACAGGTTAACGCCTTCGGGTTCATGTTCCACCTTTATCTTCCCCGGATCAGCACCGGCGCTGATGGCCAGCTCCTTTAAATGCGCAGCGGAGCGGTGTATGAGATACCATTCACTGATGATCTCCATATAGCCACGGGTGGGGTTATGGTCTCCAAAATTTCCGATAATCACTTCACCACCGGGGTTCGTCCATCCCATCATTTTCCGGAGCAGCCGTACAAACACGGCATCGTCGAAATAATCGAACAGGCCTGCGCTCCATACAATATCAAAACGCTGGTCTGTATCAAAACGGAATACGTTGCGGTGAATGAATGTAATGTGATCCATGTTTGGAGCATTCAGCTCCGTTGCATATGCAATAGCCTGTGCATCTGCTTCCACGCAAACAGTCTGAAGCCTTGAGGGATCAATACGGGCATAGGCTTCTGACAGGTCGCGGCCCGGGCCGCTGGCAATATTCAGGAGGGAAGCTTTGCTTTTTCCCCTGAGCCATCTCCGGACCATACGGATGAAATAATCCTTACGGTTACGCACTGCGCGTGTGGCGGGCTGCTGATGCCAGAAGATGTCCCACTTACGAAGCAACGCATCCGCAGTTACTTCTTCGCGGTAGATCTTATCGATGATAAGGAAATCGCCTGCATAACCGAAAGGTTTGGCCCGGGCATGGCCCAGTATGGTGTGCCCTATTTCATCATCGGTTCCAAAGCCATTGTACAATGCTGCTTTTTCTGATTCGGAGAAAGCACCGCTCCGGAGTGCCGCGGCAATGGATTCAAAAACTTCATTTAATGCGCCGTATTCGCATGCTTCGGGGCCGCCATTACCAATGATGCGGCGGAGGAACTGTACGGGGGAGGATGTTGTATTCATATGGGGTAACGATTTCAGTAAAATTGGGCAGTTGGCCGCTATAAGGGATGGTGCAATTAACGGGAACGGCATCCGGGTTAATCAAAAGCACCCAATCATTAATCGGCATCCCGGCGCAGGACAGGGCTTATTACTTTCACGGAACAAAACCCCACTGTTATGCAACACATCGGCATCATCGGCGCAGGCCTCAGCGGCCTGGCTACTGCTAAAACCTTTATCCGCGCAGGTTACCGCGTTACCCTCATCGAAAAAGCCGCAGGTATTGGCGGCGTATGGGAAAAAAGCCGCTCCTACCATGGTGTAGCCACCCAAACCACCCGCGACGAATATGCGTTCTCCGACTTCCCCATGCCACAGGATTATCCTTTATGGCCATCCGGTGAACAGGTACAGCAATACCTGCAATCCTATGCGGATCACTTCGGTATTACACCGCACATCCGCTTCAACACCGCCGTATCCTGGCTCCGCCGCGAAGACGGCAGCTGGCTGGCAGATATTACGCACCTGCCTTCCGGCAATACCGATACTGTATCGTTTGATTTTGTAGCCGTTTGCACCGGCACATTCAGTACCCCCAGCATACCATCCTTTCCCGGTGCTGAAACCTTCCCCGGGAAGATCCTGCATTCCAGCCAGGTATCAGACCCCGCCATACTGAAAGGGAAACGCGTAGCCGTGGTAGGCTTCGCCAAATCCGCCACCGATGTGGCTACCCTGGCGGCAGACATTGCCCCTGAATGCCATCTCCTTTTCCGCAAAGCGCAATGGAAGGTGCCCCGCTATTTCGGGAACCTCATCAACATGCGCTACCTCCTTTTCTCCCGTTTCTCCGAAGCATTCTTCAACGCTCCTTATAAAACACCCTTTCAGAAATTCCTGCATACCGCAGGTAAACCCATGGTATGGATGCAATGGCGCGGACTGGAGCTGCTGCTCAAAAAGCAGTTCAGTCTAAAAGCCTGTAACATGCTCCCCACCCATAAAATTGAAGACCAGATCAGTTGCAGTTTAGGCGTTGCGCCTGAGGGGTTTTATGAAAAGGTAAAGAACGGCTCCATCCGCGCACAACAAACCGAAATTGAAGCGATCGACGGCAACACATTGCATCTTCGTAACGGCCAATCCATCCAGGCAGACATACTCGTGTGTGGTACCGGCTTCCGGCAATCGCTTTCCTTTCTCGATACAGAACACCGCCGGCATATTATTGGTGAGCAGGGGCACTTTCAGCTGTTCCGCAACATCCTGCATCCGGAGGTGCCCAACCTGGGATTTGTAGGGTATAATTCCAGTCTTTTCACCACACTTACATCCGAGATTGCCGCCAATTGGCTGCTGCGCTATGCACAGGGCCGTTTGCGTCTTCCCGCGCCTGATCAGATCCGGGACGATATGGCATATATGAATAACTGGCGGAAAACAGGCCGGCCAATTGCCGGGGAGTTTAGCGGTACCTGCGTGGCTCCATTTAATTTCATGCACCTCGACCAGCTGATGCGTGATATGGGCCTGCGGACTACTGCCACCCGCTGGGCTCCTTATGAATTTTTTAAGCCAATCAACCCGAAAGATTATCGTATTTTACTGGCAGATTCCGCGCAGAAGGAACAACCCCAGTCGCAACCGGCCTCCCGGTCTGCAGACGCCATTGCCTAGAAAACATGAAAGCTTCTGAACAAATCGCAGCATTGAAAAACCGGATCAGGGAACTGGAAGCAGCTGCTTCCTCCTCACATCCTCAACCAGCTTCCGATGCCCCTTCCGTTAAAGTACCGGCGGCATTCGATCTGTACTTCCGGAAAGCGGAAGAAAAAGTAAAAGCCTATTTCTCCGACATACGGATGCGGCCATCAGAAGGCACCATCGAAATTTCAGGAGAAAGGTATGTGCTGATCAGGGCATCGGCTTTATCGAAAGACTTTCTGGACAGTATTCTCAAACTTTATGGAGACAGAGGAGAAAGCGAAGCATTCGGAATAGGGAGAGATTTCCTGTTTGATATATCGCATGCCATCGGTATCAATGATGCCAAATCATTTCATGGTAAAATGCATGTCACCGATCCATTATCCCGGCTGTCTGCCGGGCCGGTGCATTTCGCATATACGGGTTGGGCATTCGTGGATATTTTACCGGAAAGCTCCCCTACTCCTGACGATAATTTCTTCCTCTACTACCATCATCCATTTTCGTTTGAGGCGGATGCATGGTTGCGGGCGGGTGTGCAATCCGCAGCACCGGTGTGTATTATGAGTGCGGGCTATTCCACAGGCTGGTGCCAGGAAAGCTTCGGCGTTCCGCTAACGGCAGTAGAGGTAAGCTGCCGGGCAAAGGGTGATGAAAACTGCACCTTCATTATGGCTCCTCCTCACCGCATCAGCGGGCACCTGGAGCGTTTTGCCAGAAACAAAGGACAACATGCAGCTCCGGTAACCTCACCGGATATACCTACTTTCTTTCTTCGTAAAACCATTGAAGAGCAACTGGAAAAAGCACGGGTGCTGGCGGAAGAATCCTCGCAGGCCAAATCGGAGTTCGTTGCCAATATGAGCCATGAACTGCGTACCCCGCTCACCGCTATATTGGGCTTCACTGAACTGCTGAAGAAAACCCGGCTGTCGGCCCGCCAGACCGAGTACCTGGAAGCCATTTGCACTTCCGGCAGCAACCTGCTGTCTACCATCAACGATATCATGGACCTCAGCAAGCTGGATGCCGGCAAGATAGCCGTGGCCTCTGCCCCGTTGAGCATCCCCCAGATGCTGCATGCCATTGGCCTCATGCTCGATCCTAAAGTGCGCAGTAAAGAGCTGCAGTACACCTGTACCATTGCGGAGCAATTAGCACAACCCTTACTGGGAGATAGTATGCGTGTATCCCAGATTCTATTGAACATCATTGGTAATGCGGTGAAGTTCACCGAAAAAGGAGGCATTTCGATCACCTGCAGCGTTGAATCGGAAACCCAGCATTCCCTGCGTGCCATCTTCCGGATACGCGATACCGGTATAGGTATTTCCGCATCTAAACAGGCGGCAGTATTTGAACGATTTACCCAGGCCGACACTGCCATATCCCGCAAATACGGTGGTTCCGGATTGGGTCTGGCCATTGCAAGAGAGCTGGCGCAGATCATGGGCGGAACAATTGAGCTGGAAAGTAAGCCCGGTAAAGGAACCGAGTTCATCGTAAAACTTCCTTTTGTAAAAGCCGCTGCACATATTGTTGCGGAACAGCATGAAGCCCCTGCTGCGGTGGAAGGCGCGGGCTGCAGGGTGCTGGTAGTGGAAGATAATGTGCTGAACCAGAAAATGACGCGCCTCATGCTGGAAAATAACGGCTACACCGCCTTCGGGGTTAACAGCGGCACCAAGGCCCTGGCATGGCTGCGGAAGAATACGGCCGATCTCATCCTTATGGATATTCAGATACCCGGCATGGATGGCTACGCCGCCACCCGTAAAATACGGGAAGAGCTGGGGCTGCAAACCCCAATTATTGCCATTACGGCGCATGCCTTTAGTGGTGAAAAAGAGAAATGCATTGCAGCGGGTATGAACGGTTATCTCTCCAAGCCTTTCCGGGAGCAGGAGTTACTGTCGGTGATGGCAGGTAACCGTGCGCCGGCGGTGGTAGACCTCCGCTTCCTCCGGGAGCAAACGCGGCAAAATACCGCCTTTATGCAGGAGATGATCCGGACCTTTCTGCAGCAATCCCCTAAAGACCTGAAAGCCCTTGAAAAAGCAGCGGCTACGGGCAACGGGGAGCAGCTATATAAGATCGCACATACCATGAGTACTTCGGCAGGCTTCTTCGGGCTGTCGGAACATATAGGTCCGGAGTTGCAGGTACTTCAGCGTACACGCACAGCGGAGCCTGCGCAGCTGCAAAAAGTGAGGCGGGTGCTGGAGCAGGCATGGGATGAGTTGCGGCAGGTTACACCGTCCGCTTTGTCATCAGCATCATAAAATCTTCTTTCTTTTTAGGGGAAATAGCTACCATGGCACCATCGCTCATAATAGCGTAGCCACCGTCGGTCTTCACCCAGCGCTTTACATCTTTCAGGTTGATGATATTGGAGTTATGGATACGGAAGAAGCCGTATTCCTGGAGGGTATTTTCATATTCCTTCAGGTTGCGGCTTACCATGATCTGGCGGCCGTCTTTCAGGAAGAAAATAGTGTACGGCCCTTTGGCTTCGAGGCGTATGATGGTGGAAAGCGGTACGAAATCAACACCTTCGGAGGTGGAGAGGCTGATGCAGAAATCTTCGCCGGAAGGGCGGGAAATATTCTTTAAGAGGAGATCGAGGCGGTTATCATCTCCGGTATCATCCATTTGCCGCAGGGCTTTGGCTACAGCCTGCTGCAGCTCGTCGAATGCGATGGGCTTCAGCAGATAATCTACTGCAGAGAACTTGATGGCGCGGATGGCATAGTGGTCGAATGCGGTGGTGAAAATGACATGAAATTTGTGGCCTGCAGCGCGTTGCAGCACGTCGAACCCGGTGCCCGTTTGCATCTCAATATCGAGAAAAACGAGTTGCGGGGCATGTGATGCGATCATCTGAACGGCTTCGTCTACATTAGACGCGGTGCCGGCAAGCTCCAGCTGGGGACAGTGCTCGCGGACCATATTGGAAAGAAACTCGCGGCTCAGGATTTCATCCTCTACAATGAGCGCTTTGCATTTCATATAAGGGTTTTGAGGTGGCAACAAGATAGGATATTTTTCTCAGCGGATCGTGATGACGGCGGTGTTTTCGCGGCCATTCCCTTCCACAGCTCTCCGGCTTTCTATTGTTACATGTTTATCGTGTAATGCATTGTACCTGCGGATGCGTTCGTGCAGCATATCGGCATGCCCTTCAGCATCGCGCCCGAAAGCGCCGCTGATCCCGTTATCGGTTACTTCCATGCGGATGCTGTTGCCTTCCGGCTTCACCAGCACACTGATAAGCCCTTTCTCGGTATGGCCCAGGTGGAGCACGCCTTTGTAGAGGGCTTCTTCCACCAGGTGGTGCGTCAGGAAAGGCGGTATATCTTCCAGTCCCGCATCGCCCTCCAGCTGAATTTTAAAATCGAACCGGTCGGGGAAACGGTATTGCTCCAGTAACAGGTAATCGCGCACCAGCTCCGTTTCGTCGTGCAGCTGGATGGCGGTTTCATCTCCGAACTGGATCATTTTACGGAGAAACGCCGAAAAACGCCCGATGTACTGAAGGGACGTTTTCTTATCATCCAGACTTATGAAATACTGTATGGAATTCAGGGAGTTGAAGAGAAAATGGGGGTTGAGTCTCGCCTGCAACATTTTCAATCCCAGCAAACCCTCCATTCTCTCCAAATCAGCCCCTTGCTTACGGAGCAGTTCTTTCTGAGCCCTCAATCTTTTACGCAGCCGAACCGTACATCCATACGATCTTACCCCCCACATGATCAGTAACCCCGATGCAACTGCGCCGAATATCCAACCTGTAACCATAGAACTGCTCCTCTGCTTTGAACAACGAAGTTGACGAAATAAACGACTGTAAGCCAGGGTGAATTAACGGATGAGGCATTTGGGTTAACGGACAGGGATACGGAGGTAACAGCTACTTTTACCCGGATATTTCCGTAGATTAGCCCTTATTGCTATTTTTTATCGTTTTGTATGCAACCACGCCGTGAATTTCTGAAGCGCGCAGGATTGGGGGGCCTTGCCACCCTGCTGCCATCGCTCTCCTTCGCTATCCCTCATTCTACGGGGTACCGTAAGCCTGTCCGCATTGGGTTTATTACTGACCTGCACCATCTCCAGTTCGGGAAAAATGAAGAACAAAGGATGCAGGCCTTTATGAATGCCGTCGTGCAGGAAAAGCCTGATTTCATCCTCCAATGCGGCGATTTCTGCCGGCCTAAGGGATCAGACCGCATCATGGCCGAATGGAACCGGTTTACCGGTCCTAAATACCATGTTATCGGCAATCATGACATGGATGTATGCGACAAAGCCACCATTATGGCGCTATGGGGCATGAAAAGCAGGTACTATTCCTTCGACCTGGGTGGTTTCCATTTCGTGGTACTGGACCGCAATTACCTCCGCGATAAGGAGGGCAAACTGGTGCATTACGATACCTCTAACTGGGGGCCTTTACCATCCGAACAACGGTCTTTCACCGATCCGGAACAACTGGAATGGCTCAAACAGGACCTGGCAGGGGCTAAATACCCCACCATCGTATTCATGCACCAGCCGGTTTTCCTAAGCGAATGGACGACCGAACTTGGCAATGCGGAAGAAATTCTGTCCATTTTTGACCGGCATAACTACACCGCCAGCCAATCCGGCTCAAACGCCACTGTATGTGCGGTGTTCATGGGGCACGACCACGACGACCGCTATGGCGAACGCAATGGGGTGCATTATTTCATCATCAACAGTGCCTCCTATGTTTATACCGACACCGGGGCGCATTACTATAACGATTCCCTTTTCGCCTTTATCACGCTCGACCCCTCAGGGAAACTTCATATTGAGGGCCGCAGCAGCAGTTATCCTGCAGGCACTCCGGAAAAGGTAAAGGCTGTGTATCAGCCCCGTATCAACGACCGAAGTATGCGTGTGTTTACGCCATCAGGTAAAAAAGGCTAAAGGCACATTCGTGGGATAGGGGATTTGCCGGAGAATCGTATCTTACGGGTGCATATTTTTATCCTATCCTATGAAGAAGACCCTGCTCATTGCCCTGGGAGCCTTGTGCCATACCTATGCCTCCGCCCAGGAAAATCTTTACCAGATAGCCGATTCCATCCGTTCGGAAGGCATATTGCTCTACCAGCATCTGCAAATCTGCAGAACAGGTGTGGAACTGCTGGAAGCCGATACCACCGGCCGTGTACAATTACAGGCCTCCGGGTTTCTCAGCTACCGCGATGGTAACGGTTACATGCTGATGATGCCACACAGGGCATCCAGCAACCGGCCCGTTATTACCAGCTACCGGTTCGACTCTACGCTTAATGCGCAAACCGCCCGCCGGCACGTAGGCCGTGAGATGACTACCTATGAAGCGGAAGTATGGGAACTGTGGAAAATGGTGACCCTCATGGTGCAGAAAGACCCGGGCTTCAAAAAGGTACGGGACACTTACTTTATGGTGGTACCCATGATAGAAGGGGAATCGCGGAAGGTGTATGTTTTATCTGCCGCCACGAGGAATAATTTCTTCGCACTGGGAAACGATTATCTCCTGCACTTTAACAGCGCATTTGAACTCGTTTCGAAACAACAGTTCCATACCCATAACCTGATGACGCCATATGGCAGAAAATCGTCGGGGCACATCCATTCAGAAAGCGCTCCTTACATTTCCGCCACCGATGTTTGCGCTTTCATGCTGCATCCCAAAGCTTTTGCCCAGGAATCACTGAAGGTGTATTCCCCCACATTCGTTTCCGAATGGAATTTCAGGGACAAAACGCTGGACATCATTCCAAGGATCTCCCAATAAAAAAGCAGGCAGGCCGTAAATCGCAACGGCCTGCCTGCACCAATTACACGCTAACACCTAGTTCCAGCTGTTAGCGATATCACTCGCCACATTGGGGTTCGTATCTTTCTCCTGCTGCGGGATGGGCAGCAGTACATTTCTGTCAAGGAAAGTTTCAGCGCCATATTGCGCTTTCAGTTCTGCATTGAGCACCTGCTTCAACAGGCCCCAGCGTAGCAGGTCGAAATAGCGGCTCTGCTCACCAGACAACTCAATACGGCGCTCCCGCATGAGAATGTTCATAGCATTAGCCTTTGCTCCCAGTGTAGTATACTGGAATGCAGCAACGCGCTGGCGTACCTGGTTGATGAATGGTCTTCCTGCTTCCGCATTATCTTCCTGAATATAAGTTTCCGCAAGCATCAGCAGTACATCCGCATAACGGATCACAAGGGAGTTAATGCCGCTGGCAGGACCGCCATAGCTCTTCACTTCTTCGTAATACTGATATTTCCTCCAGCGGTATCCGCCCTGGCTTTCTGCAAATGGATATACCTGCGTGCCTTCGGGGCACTGGTTACAGTAATCGGTTTTACCGCCACTGGCAGCATTACCATAGAATACCGATTTAGCGCGGGGATCCACATAGGCGTTACCGGCTTCGTTCGTATAACGGAACGCATTCACCAATGCGTCGGATACAAATACGTTGCGCCAGTCGTTGAATCCATATTCCTGTGCCCGGTCGCTATGTGTGGCCTTGTTACCCCATGTTTCCTGTCCGCCGAAAACGTAGTACTGGTTACCAATCCCCCAGTCAGTCCATTTCGCGTGCATCACCTGGAATAATATCTCAGGGTTAGACTGGTTGTTCTGTGTGAACAGATCGTCGTAACTGGTGCTCAGCTGATACGTGTAAGGCGCCTGTGTAAGCGGTTGCAGTGCGGCTCGGGCTTCTGCCCATTTCTTCTGGAACAGGTATACTTTACCCAGCAGCGCACTGGCAGCTCCTTTGTTTACGCGGCCCAGATCATTGGACGCCTGATCTTTCGGATATGGCAGATCAGTCACTGCAGCCTTGAGATCGTTCTCCACGGCAGTCCACAGCTCTGCAGCAGTATTACGTTTGGGATAGAGGTTGCTCATTGCCTCCGAATAGCTTGTACGGAGCGGCGCGCGGCCCCACAGCATTACCAGGTGCATATTGGCATATGCCCGCAGGAACTTCGCTTCAGCGATGTATTGCTTCTGCAATGCCTGATCTGCAGGAGTAGCCGGCTGCCAAACGGTAGCACGGTCGATCACCACATTGGCACGCAGTACGAGGCGGTACATGGATGCCCATAAGCTGGTTAAGATACTGTTGGATGGCGTGAAAGTGAAATCTGACAGGGGTCTGATATCTCCCTGAAGGGGAGCATCTCTCTTCGCATCATTACCCATCAGATCGAAAATGAAATAGTATTCGCGCGACCACATACCATTATGCAGCAGTACGGCGTAGGTAGCAATCACGGCTTCGTTCAGCTGAGCCGCTCCGGTGAAATAGTTGTCATAGCCGTAGGCGCCGGGATTTTCAACATCCAGCTTCGATTTGCTGCACCCGAATCCTGTGAGCAGCAGCACGGCCAGTATGATGGAAAAACTTCTTTTCATGATTCAAATGTTTCTGGTGATGGAATTAAAGTCCTACCTGTAATCCGAACAATACGGTTTTGGGCTGGCCCAGCTGGCCACGGTCTATACCCCGGGCGAAAATAAAGTTGGAGCCTGCCGGTGTGCTGATCTCGGGATCATACCCGCTGTAGGATGTGAGCGTGATGAGGTTTTCTCCCGAAACATAGAGCCGCAGGCTGCTAACCACACCTTTACTGAAGCTGTTCAGGAAGCTGCGGGGGAAAGTGTATCCCAGTGTGAGCATCCGTACACGCATGTAATCGCCTTTTTCAGTATAAAAATCCGAAGGTTGAAGATTGGCGCTCTGGTTCTGGCCCGCACGGGGATATTGGGCTACATCACCATCCTTCCTCCAGCGTTGCAGCATTTCAGTACTCACGTTATGCAGCGCAGCAGTACCCAGCAGCACATAATTCTGTTCTTTATACAGCGTTACGCCAGACACACCGGCTACAGCTGCATTGAAGTCGAAATTCCCGTAGCCCAGGCTCACCGTTGCACCATACACGAATTTGGGAATGGGATTGCCCAGCACGGTCATATCGTTATCATCGATGATGCCGTTGCCATTGATGTCCCTGAAAATGAAATCACCCGGTTTGAGGCCCGCCTGGAATACCGCCGCGGGGTCGTTGGTTGCTTTACGGGCAATCTCATTATACCGGTCTATGTCTGCCTGATTAACCGCCACATGATCTACCAGTCTGCCGTAGAACGAACCAATGGGGTAGCCTTTTGCGGTGTAGGTAGCGGCGCTGTTCTGGTTGAAAGCACCATCACGGATAGGTGCAGCAAATTCATTGCCCAGTGAATGCACGATATTTTTGTTGTAACCTCCGTTTACGCCGATGCTGTAGGTGAATCCGCCTGCGGTTTTATTCCGGTAATTAATGGCTGCTTCCACACCGGTATTCTGTGCAGAGGCCGCGTTGCTCGCCAATGTAGGGCTCCCGGTAACACCACCGGCACCTGTTGAATTAGGAATTGGTACGTTCACCAGCAGGTCATTGTTCTTTCGTTTGTACCAGTCGAACGTAACGCCAAGGGTATTATTGAACATGCTGAGATCGAAGCCTGCATTGGTCTGCACCGTTTCTTCCCATTTCAGGTTGGGATTAGGGATGGAATTAACGGTGGTGCCGGAAAACCAGCCTTCACCCGGACCGAAGCTGTAAATCAGGTTGCCGGTAGGGCTGCCACTGTAAGTAAGCGGCGAAGTCTGGAAAGCGCCGATGTTGTTATTACCCGTTTTGCCCCAGCTCACGCGTACTTTCAGGTCGGAGATGAAAGCCGCCTGTTTCATGAACTCTTCGTTGGATACGTTCCACGCCAAACCTATGCCGGGGAAATTACCGAACTTATTCGCCGGGCCGAATACCGATGAACCATCCCTGCGGATGGAGGCAGTGAGGATATAGCGGTCGTTGAAATTATACACGAGGCGCCCGAAATAGGAGATGCCCACGTTGTTGTTACCATATCCCGCGTTTGCACCGGTCACTGTATTGGTAAGCGCAACGGAAATATTACGCACCTGGTCATTGGCAATGCCGGTGCCCTGTGCTCGCAGGAAAGAACTGCGGCCACGGTCTTTGTAAGAGTTACCTACCGTTACTTCCACATTATGTTTTCCAAAGCCCTGGTTCCAGGTAGCATAGTTTTCCAACAGGTACCAGTTAAAGCTGGAATGTGATTCTGTAGCGGAACGGCCGGTAGAGAGATCGTTCCCGTCAATGAAAGGCAGCTGGTAGTCGCTGGTGTTGTTACCGCCGTAAGACAATGCGATCTGCGAACGAACCCGCAGTGATTTAATGGGCCTGATTTCTCCGAAGAACTGCGGATAGAGCAGGTAGTTGCGGTTAACGGATTCTTTTGTAAAGACCGGCGCCAGCGGATTACCGGCATTGCTCAGGTCTTTCACGTTCGTGGCTGCCGTGTAGCCTCCCAGCCTGGAGGGGTCGTAAATATCGAAATACGGAGGCATATAGAGTGCAGCCGTTAGGTCGGCGGAGTTGCCTGTGTTTTTGAGGAACTGTGCGTTGAGGGATTGTCCGAAGCGGAAAATACCGATCCTTTCTTCCAGCCCGATACGGAAGTTGGCAGCGCGGTAACGGTAGTTCTGCACTACTGATTCCTGGTTGATGTATCCTGCGGAGAAATTATACAGCACATGATCCGTTCCGCCATTTACGCTCACGGCGTTGTTAGACAGCATACCGGTACGGAAGATGGCATCCTGCCAGTCGGTACGTGTAACATCGATATCCGGACTATTGAATTTAGAAGGAAGCGTGGCGCTTTGTGCCGCGGCGTAATCCTTTGCCAGCTCGTGGTATTGCTGTGCATTGAGTACATCGAGTTTTTTACCTCTTTTAGCAAAGCCCCACTGCGTGGTGAATGTAACCCTCGGCGCACCGCTTTTAGCTTTCTTAGTAGTTACAAGCACTACGCCATTGGCTGCCGCAGCACCGTAAATGGCTGTGGAAGCTGCATCTTTCAGGATGGTGATGCTTTCGATATCCTGGGGGTTAATGGCATTGAAAAGTCCTGCGTCGCCCTGGATGCCATCGATCACATATAAAGGGCTTACGTTGGTAAAAGAACCAACCCCACGGATGACGATGTTGGCACCGCTGCCCGGGGTGCCGCTGGTGTTTACCACCTGTACACCCGTGGCCTTTCCTGCGAGGAGCTGGCTGGGTGTAGTGGCAGAGTTGTTACCAAAATCCTTGCTGGAAATAGTATTGATAGCACCGGTCACATCTTTCTTACGCGCTGTGCCATATCCGATCACTACCACCTCACTCAGATCCTGATTTACTTTCAGGATTACATTCAGATGGTGCTGATCACCAACGGGGACCGATTGTGAGTTGAACCCTACGTAAGATATATTGAGCTTTGCGTTTGAGCCTACAGTGATAGTGAAGTTGCCCTGCCCGTCTGAAAACACACCGTTGGTGGTACCTGCTTCCTGAACGGAGGCGGCAGCCAGCGGCTTACCGCTTTCGTCCGTGACACGGCCGGTGACTTTTACCTGTGCCATGGCAGCCAATCCGCTCAGCAGGCACATACAGAAGAATATTGGAAGTACGACGGCTTTCCGGAACACGGATTGCCTTGCTTTCAAGGGTATTTTTTGTTGCATGTTTTTCATTTTAAATGGAATTGTGGAATGATGATCAGTCTGTTCAAATAATGGCTACGTGGTGTTTAGCGGTGAAACTACATGTGTCATAAGCTGACTTTTTATTTTGGTTGAGTTAATCTGCTGATACTGATTTCCTTTCCGTGATAACGCATTTCCGTATCTGCTGTAGCGGCAGGATCAAAGGAACGGGGGGTATTTTTTCCTATCCAGACTACTCTGAAAACCCGTTGTTCCAGCATACCGGGAAAGCTTCCTTTACGCGCGCCAATTGTAAGCTCGCCCTTACTGTCATTATACCGGACAGGGATGTTACTGAACCGGCCTTTTTCATATCCGTAGGTGGTATCTTCATCTTCATAGAGGTTAAAAGATGCATCACGGCCGGTGTATACAAACAGCGTTATGGTATCGGCCGGTTTCTCGGCAGTGTACTGCAGTGCAGGGCCTGCGGGGAGAATGGAACCTTCGCGCACATACACGGGCATCCGCTCATAAGGAGCCTCCACACGGATGTGCTTCCCTCCTGCCTGCCATGTACCATTGTTCAGGTCATACCACCCCTGCCCGCCCGGCAGATACAGTTCCCGGGTACGGGCACCGAATGTATAAACAGGGCTGATAAGAAGTGATGGACCGAACATATACTGATCACCAATTTCGCGCGACAGCTTATCCTGCGGGAAATCCATGATCAGTCCGCGCATGATCGTATAGTCGTTATGATAAGTCATCCCTGCCAAAGAGTAGATGTATGGCATCAGGCGATAGCGGAGTTTATTGTAATAGAGCATGCTTTCATATGCCGGGCTTCCTTCTTCCGACACATGGAATATTTCCCGGAAAGGGAACTGGCCGTGGGAGCGGAACAATGGAACAAATGCCCCGAACTGGAACCACCGCGTCTGTAACTCGCGCCATTCTGCAGAATCTGATGGCAGGCCCTGTTCATAACGTTTCTCTACGGCAAACCCTCCGATATCCATTGTCCAGTATGGCAGGCCCGACATGGAGAAATTAACGCCCGCCATAATCTGTGCCTTCATGTCTTCCCACCGCGATCCGATATCTCCGCTCCATATGGCTGCTGCATACCGCTGCGATCCTGCAAAGCCGGAGCGCGTCAGTAAAAACACACGCTTCATGGAATCTGCAGAGCGCTGCCCTTCATATATGCCCCGTGCATTTTCAAGAGGGTATGCGTTGAGATATTCCGCCGCCAGTCCGGCAGACAATGGCGTCATCTGCGCCAGTCTTTTTTCGGGGGATACGTTAGAAAGAATATCGGGTTCACTGGCATCCATCCACCAGGCATCTACCCCGCGGGAATAGAGTTTCTTATTCAGCAGGTCCCAGAACCCGCGGCGTGCCTTATCATTAAATGCATCATAAAAAGTGGAGATGTACCCCTTCCCTATCCAGTCGCGCTGGCGGTCGGCGATGTTGCGCGGGTATAACCATCCCCTGCCTTCGAATTGCTGGTAAACATCAATCCCTTCATACACTTTGGGCCATACTGAGATCATAAACCGGGTGTTGTATTTGCCATGCAGGTCGCGGATCATTCCATTGGCATCGGGGAAACGTGCTTCGTCGAAGTCCTGGCTGCCCCAGTCATTTTCTTTCCAGTAGCTCCAGTCCTGCACCACATTATCGAGCGGGATGCCCCGCTTACGGAATTCCGCAGTGGTATTGAGGATATCTTCCTGCGTTTTATAACGTTCGCGGCTTTGCCAGAAGCCCATCGCCCAACGGGGCATTACAGGAGCTTTGCCTGTGAGTGTGCGGTAACCTGCAATCACCTCATCGGCATTTTTACCTGCTATGCAATAGTAGTCCAGCTGCTTCCCTGCCTGAGAAGCAAAAGTAAAAGCATCGCGGTCTTCTGCGGGTACGGGGTTCAGCCATTTCACGGTGAGATAGGAGGCACCGCCATCGGGTATCCATTGTATTTTCAGGGAGTGCTTACGGTCTTTTTCCAGCGGCAGTTTTAAGGAGGCGGAGCCCTGGTTCCAGGACTGGCGCCAGTTGTCAATTATGAGCTTTCCGTCGAGCCAGATCTTCACATATCCGCCATACACCACCCGAAAGGTGTGATCGCCGGTAAACCCGGAGGCAATAGCTCCCTCCCAGGTAATGGCACCGTCCTGTAAAGGGAAACCTTCCGGTATGTTCTTCTTGGTATCGTCGAGCCAGGCATAGTCTATTTCGGATTCTGCCCGGGTAAAAGCAACTGTTTCCGGCTGCCGGGAGTTATTTGCGTAGGAAGCAGTCAGCCAGCCTTCCTTACCTTTCTTATCGAAAAGGCGCAGGCGGGATATGGGCATCATTTCTCGGGCATCCCCGGCAAGGGTATAACTGTAATTATCCCAAAGCACCCCATAATTCCGGCTGCCCAACAGGAAAGGCACTGCCACTTCGGTGTTGTTCTGCCAAAGGAAAACCTGCTGTCCTTTATAATTATAGATACTCTCCTGGTGCTGCCCCAGTCCGAAAAAGCCATCGTCGGGGCCAGACTCAAATGTTTGGCGGATGCTCCACGATGGTTGTCCTTCATAAACAACCGGTGCTACCTGGCGGCCATTCCAGTTACGCTCTGCTATCAGCGGCTTACCGGCCGGGTCAGTGAATGCCACCGAGCCGGTACTCTTATTAATCCGGGCCGTAATACCGGGGGCTTTCAGCACCAGGGCTTCCCCTTTCTCATCGAGGCTCCATTGTACGGCCTGCGGTGTAAAACGGGTCATCAGTGTCTTCGGTTCCGGAAATGTTTTGTACGGCGATGCGGACACACGGATGATGTTGCCCCGTACCACCTGCAGGCGCACGGCTTTTACCCCGCCCGAGATTCGGGCGTCAGGATAAAGGATCACGCCATCGCGGGTGCGGACGAATGTCTTTTCCTCCCCTCCTGCCCTTGCGGCTCCGAACCATAAAATACATGCAATAAATAAGCTGACAGTTCTCCTGTAACGTGTAATAATGAATCCCTCCATAGTGATCGTTTCTCTGGGTGCGTGGAATACTCCGTTGGTAAATCGGTTGCCCCGAAGCTACGGTTGCCGCATAAAATGGAGGGTACAGGAATGTCTATAAAAGGGTAGGCAAATGTCAACCCGGCATATTAACAAATTGATTTTCAATTATGAATTATTCGCCCGAACGGTTTTTCAGGTAAGTACTGGGTACATCGCCGTAGGTTTCCTTAAATACTTTCGCGAAGTTTTTAGGGTTATTGAATCCCACCTGGTATGCCACTTCGGCAACCGTGGTGGTGCCCCTTTCAAGCAGTTGTTTGGCTCTCTGCAAACGAATATGCCGGATGAACTCTGCCGGTGTCTGGCCGGTAAGGTTGAACAATTTCTTGTACAGGGCTGCCCGGCTCAGGAGCATTTCACGGCTCAGTCCTTCCACAGAAAGCCCGGGATCGGAAAGGTTGCGTTCCACATATTCGAGGGCACGGCGGACAAAATCATCGTCGGCTGCGGGCAATGGCGCCGGTTCGGAAGCTACTACCTGTACCTGTTTCTGATATGTTTTACGGATGGTTTCCTGCTGATCCAGCAGATTGCGGATACGGGAAAGGAGGATCTCTACGTTGAAGGGCTTGGTCATGTAATCGCTTGCCCCTGTCTGAAGGCCTGTCAGCTGCTGCTCTTCCCCTGTGAGGGCGGTGAGGAGAATAACGGGGATAGATGCGGTGCGCCGGTCGTCCCGGATCTTACGGCACAGATCAATGCCGTTCATTTCCGGCATACTGATGTCTGACACGATGAGGTCGGGGTGATGGGCTAATGCCTTTTGCCAGCCTGATTTACCATCTCCGGCTTCGAGCACCTCATAATAAGCCTTCAGATTGTCCTTTATATAAAAGCGGAAATCTTCGTTATCCTCAACTACCAGAATAGTTTTACGCTTCCCTTTCATAGGGAGCTTTGCTGCCTGCGCCTCAGCTTCTTCAGTTGCTTCCGGTTCAAGCTCCGTATGCTGTAGAATTACCGGCTCCACATCTTCACTTACCACAGCCACCGGAAGGGTAACCATGAATGTGCTGCCCTCCTGCTCCCGGCTTTCCACCGTTATCGTACCACCATGCAGGCGGATAAACTCTTTCGTGATCGACAAACCTATCCCGCTGCCCTGGTTCACCATAGACCCCGGTACTGCTGCCTGGAAGAAGCGTTCAAATATCTTCTCCTGTTTTTCCGGGGCTATGCCTATGCCTGTATCACTAATCCGTATCTGCAGCGCACCTGCTGCCGGCGGGCCATCCATGGTAACGGTTACCGCAACGCGGCCGCCTGCCGGGGTAAACTTAAAGGCGTTCGATAACAGATTAAACAATACCCGCTCAAGCTTATCGTGGTCGAAAGCGGTGAACAGCCGCTCGCGGTCGGCATGGAAGGCGAAGCCAATCCCCTTATTCTCCGCCATATCTGAAAATGAAAACGAGACTTCCTTTACAAACCCGATGATATCGCCCGGTGTTTTAACGAGCCGCAGCTCATGCTCTTCCAGCTTCCGGAAATCGAGCAGCTGGTTTACCATATTCAGTAACCGGCGTGCATTCCGGTGAATAAGCTGGAATTGTCTTTTCTCCTCGGGCTGTTCAGATTCCCGCACCATTTTTTCTACGGGTGAAATAATAAGTGATAACGGTGTACGGAATTCATGACTTACATTGGTAAAGAAACGGATCTTCATCATATCCAGCTCATGGAGGCGCTGTGCTTCCTGCCGCTCCCGCTCCAGCCTGAAGCGCCCTCTTGCACGGCGGAGTACCAGATGCCTTGCCAGCAGCAATGCTGCAATAAGCAACAATACATAGCCTACCCATGCTACCTTCGTAAGCCACCAGGGTGGCAGAATACGGATACTCAGTGCAAGCGGAGTGGCGGCCCACTGCCCGTCTTCCCCGGCAGCTTTCACCAGCAGGGTGTACTGTCCGGGATTGAGGTTCGTGAAAGTAGCTTTACGGTTGTGACTGTCCGTATACAGCCATTCATCACTGAAACCCTGTAACTGGTATGCATACCGGATCTTATGCGGATTGAGGAACTCCAGTGCCGCAAACTCTACGGTAAATACATTTTGATTATACCGGAAAGTAAGTTCCTTAGCCGATGAAACCGACTCGGGCAATACGATCCGCCCATTGTATTCCTTTCCGGCGCGTACCGGCTGGTTAAAAAGCTGAAGATCTGTGAACACTACCTGCGGGGCGGCCAAACGGTTCCGCAATGAGGTAGTCTGAAAGATATTGAATCCGTTAGCCCCGCCAAACACCAGTTCTCCGGCAGTGGTTTTCAGGGCTGCGTTCTCATTGAACTGGCGGCCCTGCAGACCGTCTGCCTCATCAAAATTGCGTGTTTGCAAGCGGAGGGAATCGCCATCGGAAAGCACCGTAGCACGGCACAAACCATTAGGCGTGCTGAGCCATAGATGGCGGTCGTCATCTTCCAGCAGCGTGAGGATGGTATTGTCCGGCAGACCCTGTTCGCGGCCATACCGAATGAATGCGTTACGTGAAGGATCCCACCGGTTAAGGCCATCGTGTGTGGCGATCCATATCAGTCCGCGGGAGTCCTGGCAGAAAGCGGTGACGTTATTATGGCTGAGGCTGCTGCCGTCCTGCTCCCGGTGCTCGTAGTGCCGGAAGAGGCCTGTGCGGTGGTCCAGCACATCGATGCCGTAAGAAGTACCGATCCAGAGATCACCTGAACGGTCTTCAAGGATCGCGGCTATGTAATCGGACCGTGAGCCCTGCGGCTTGAATTTCCTGAACTCCCCTGTTTTCCGGTCAAACTGGATGAGTCCCTGACTGAGCGTTCCGATCCATAAACGGCCCTTACTGTCTTCATAAATCTCCCACACCCTGTCGTCTGCCAGACTGTTGGGGTCTGCATCATTATGCCGGTAATTGGTGAACCGTTTACCATCGAAGCAGTCGAGTCCGCCGAAATAGGTGCCGATCCATAATTTACCTTCCCGGTCTATCAGCAGGCTCACGATTACATTGCTGGAAATACTGTTTGCATTGGATTGATGAAGATATTGGGTATACTTCCCGGTGGACCGGTCATAGTACAACAAACCGCCGCCATTGGTACCTATCCAGAGGTTACCTTTTTTGTCTTCCACAAAGCGGTTCACATCATTGTAAGGCAGCGAACCCGCCACGTTGGGGCGGTGCTGGTAAACCGGGAACCTGGGGTTTGCGGAATGATAGCGGTTCAGGCCTTTCTTGAAAGTGCCCAGCCATATGATACCCTGATCGTCTTTATAAATAGTATTGATACTGTTCTGGCTGATGCTTCTGTCATCCTGTTCGTTGTTGACGATATACCGTACCGTAAAGTCACTTTTATCGAGCACATTAACGCCGCCATGGTCGGTAGCGATCCAGATAAGCCCTTTTTCGTCCTGCGTTATGCCATTCACGATATCGGTATTGAGCTTACCTTCCCCGCCGCTTTTACGAACCGGCGTGAGCGTTCCGGAAGCCGGGCGGTAGCAGGCTGCTCCTCTTGATGTGCCGTAAGCGTATATCCACACATCCCCGTCACTATCGGTAAAGAGGCGGTATGCCGGATTGGGTAGTGCATCCAGTTTACGGAGGTCATCAGTACGGTGTAAGCGGCGGCTGGTGGCAGGGTCGAACTGATCGATGATGCCTTCTGCATAGATGACCCACACTGTTCCATCAGGCCCCGGGGCGGTACCTGCCACATTGGAGGAAAACAGTGGCAAAGCGCGAAGTGGCTGACGCTTTACAGGATCATATCCGAATAATCCTTTACCCGGAACGGTAAACCAGAACCGGCCTGCACCATCGCGCATGAGAATGGTAAAATTATCGTCGGGTACTCCCATGGCTGCCAGATGTGGACGGATGCGGGCTGTAAATGTTTCCGTGCGGGGATCATAACGGTTCCAGCCATTAGGGGTTTGCACCCAGAGGGTATTATGCGGACCGGGTACAGCCTGGT
Source organism: Chitinophaga deserti (assembly GCF_003149455.1). Classification (GTDB taxonomy): domain Bacteria; phylum Bacteroidota; class Bacteroidia; order Chitinophagales; family Chitinophagaceae; genus Chitinophaga; species Chitinophaga deserti. The sequence goes on along the minus strand of NZ_QFFK01000006.1, from coordinate 20,911 downwards.
TAATGAAATCGTCGTTGAGGGTAGCAGAATCGCCTGCTATATGACGGAAAATGCGAAAGGTATGACCATCGTAACGGTTGAGCCCCGCAATGGTACCGATCCACAGGAAACCATCGGGCCCTTTCACGATGGAATTGATCTGATTGCTGGAAAGCCCGTTGCGGCTGTCGAGCAGATCAAACTGCCACAACGTTTGCCGGGCCTGTAATACGAGACTGCAGCATATAAAGAAGGCCAGAAAAAGGAGCCTTAACATGGAATTACTATTTAACTGTTCACTTACCGGCAGGGGCCGGACAGGTAAAAGATAATACAATTTTCAACGCAGACATTACCTGCTATTCCAAAGCACCTTCATTTTAGCCTGAATACCCTGCCATAAAAAAATCCCGGTGCAGCAGCAGCACCGGGATTTTCTATGTTAGTTAAATTGGCTATCTGTTGGGAATACGGCCCAGCGTTTCGGCCAGAGTGGTACGTTCAAGCCCGTCACCGTCGGTGATGCTCCAGATCAAAGTCTGAATGCTGTTTGCTGTCATGAAGTACTGATCGAAATCCGTGTACTCGCTGCGGGCGGTGCGTTTGTTCTTCAACAGGTTGCACAGTTCTCCCAAAAGGGTGCTGCTGGAAACCGGGCCAATTTTATATGTTACTGAGCCGGAGCTGGGTAACCTGGAACTGTTTACACAATAGAAATTAACACCCACACGCGTCTTTTTCTTTGCTTTCAGCAAGACCGTGGATGTTTGAATGAGGAAGCCGTGTTGATATTCCGCATTATCAGAAATAACGATCAGGCCTGCGGGCAGGGTAAGTGTAACATCCTGGGTATTGTTGTTGACGAAAGCCACACATACCTCTACCAGGCCGCCACTGCCTACTTCATACGAAGTATCACAAACCGCACCTTTGATAGGATCGCCGGAGAAAGTAATACCGGCAGGTAATGTGAGGGCTGTGCCCTGGGGAGTGCCTGCTGCTGTGCCCAATCCGGGGATCTTACCGGCTTCTTCCTTCGGAGTGCCGGGTTCATCATCCTTCTTATCGGATTTGCTGCAGGAAATAAAAGTAAATGCCGCCAGGCAGGCAGCGGTTAACAACGCAAGGGTACGCCTTTGCTTCATAATGAAATGGTTTTAGATGATAGAATAATCAGACATGGTTATGCCGTGTTTCCGTTTATGCTGCTTAAAAATCGTAATATGCTGTCTTTGACAATGGTCATAAAACTGACCCGAAGAGGCAAAAATAATACCTGATCCTCAGCGAATTGTACTTTTTCTGGAAAATACGTGGAAATACGTGCGGCAAACTCCGTCAACTAAACAATTCCCGGCAGCGGTTGTAGTATTTAACGAACCTAAAAACTTCGTTCCATGCTCATGTTTGTTTACCCTGTGCAATACATATGAAAAGAAATACCCGCCTCGCCATTGCCCTCCTGCTGATTGCTGCTGGTTCCCTGATATGGTACCTCTGCGGCTACCGTCAAAGCCTCGCATATGATATATCAGCCCTCCTGCTGATAGCGGGTGGCTGGCTCATGCTGGGCATGCTATGCTTTGGTTCCATCTGGAAAGCGGACGCATCACGTTACCAGCCAGACCGCCGTAACTGGCTCCGCGGGCGGAGGATGTTAGTGCTGGTAGCCATAGCTTTACTCATCAGCGGCAATGCCTGGTGGGCGGATACTGCTTCCGACAGGCTGGCAGCATCCTGGCTACAGGGGCCATTAGTAGCAGTTACTGCCACAGTACTGAATGTAAAAATGGAAGCAAAGCGGCAACAATACTTCTATGAAACCAACATCCGCTACCGGGCGGGCACCCGGGAAATGGAGGAGACTTTTAAAAGCTCCCGGCACTATAACCCCGGTGATAATTTACAGATATCTTATTCAGCGGAACATCCGGAGGTCTTCCGGGTGGAGGGCCGCAGATGACGGCTGGAGGGTTTTACACAACGGTCCGTGGGAAATTTCAGGTGCATCTAACGGAATCGGGGCAGTTTGCATCAAAACAAGTAGCGCTATGCTGATATTGATGATAGTTCTGGGCGTAAGGAGATGGTTGCGGAAAAACGGGCACCGGTTCATAAAACAACAGTAGCGTTTGTGACGGGAGTTGCATACTCCAAAATTCCGTAACTTCATATCCACCCCAAAAACCCGTCATCCAATGGCTACCCCAACACATGCACCGGGCCAGGCCTCCCCGAAAAGTGCCAAACCTTTCTTCGGAAACAAGCCCGAATCAACACCTCCTTTTTTTACTCCCGCCCCTCCCTCCATCCAGAAACAGGATGCTCCTGATGCTCCAAAGAAAGAGAAGGAAGACGATGTTCCCATCTCATTTGGATCTATGGAAGTTTTCTGTCAGCTTTTCGATGACCTGATCATTAACTGGCCTAAAAGATGGCAGCAGTCTTATCAGTCTGCCAAAAAGAATGGCGGCACCACACTCTTCGATCCCAAGTTCGGGCAGGAGCTTATCAGTAAGGAAATCATGTCGCTCTGGAATATCTTCTATGCTATCCAGCTACAGGCCGGCTCACCTTATAAAGACAAAGTAGACTTCTCCAAAGGCCTCGAAATGGCCGAACAACTTACCGGTGTTTCCGGCACATGGATCAACCTGGCATCTATTGCCCTGCACATGGACATGGAAAAGTACCTCGGTGAAAAGATCCCTGTATATGCCAAACGCAACCTCGGTGTGTTCCTCATTTCAGGTGCCTTACTGCAAAGCGGCCTTGTAGGACTCAACGCTCTCATGGGCAGCGAACTTAACTTCACCTCCCTGCTGGGCCCTGCCACTAAAAAATGGACTGCTCCACCCACAGGATTCGCAAGGCCTTTCGTACTCGATAATATACCGGACGACCGCTGGCGGGCGCCCTTCTACACGCCACCCAAAGCCTTCGAACTGAAGTATTCCGGAACAGACGAAAAAGCGGAAGAGAAAAAGCTCAGTCTTGGCCTTGGCTTCAACCTGGCCTCCGCACTTGGCAAATACCCCACTAACGAAAAGGATTTGCCTAAATACAAAGGCCCAGAGTTCTTCCCCTACTTCCAATACTCCCACTCCTCGCCTATTGAAGGTAAGCCGGAGCCTAAAGAGCAGCATAAGTTCCTGCTGGGCGCTTATGGTGGCGATAAAGGTTTGTACGGTCTCCTCGAAGGCGGCGGCCGTTTTAATGGCGACCAGCTCCTCGAAGGATACGGCCGGGCAGGCTTCAACATGCGTAATTTTGGAAAGCTGTCACAGTTGAATCTTTCCGGGGAAGCCAATTACCGGCCCGAAGCGGAAACACCCTGGCGCGGAAGACTCAACGCCGGCGTCAATTTCAACATCCTCGATTCTAATAAATACGATTTCAAATTCGGCGCTGCCGGTGGCTATTTGTTACCCGGCGGCGGACAACCCGGTGCGGCCGACTTCCGGACCAATCTCTCCTTCATGCATAAATACGCCGCAGAGGGCTTCCCGCAGCCGCTGAAAACCGGTGTGGACTTCACCTTCAATTACGGTAAACAGGACCCCTTCAGCGCACAGTCGCCCAATATGATAGGCATGCAGGGCAGGCTTACTTTCTTCGACATGTTCAAAACAGGATTGGAGTATTACAAAATCAACCAGACGGATGATAAACTGCCTTCCAACGATCTGCGGTTCTTTATGGCGGTAGATTTTGCGCCGGCATTGGTGAAACTGACGGGTAAATAACCGGCATGAAACATTCTGGCATCCGGAAGCGTTAATTCTTCACTATGCTATCTTCCATCCTCGACAACGACTTCTACAAATTCACCATGCAGCAGGGTGTTATCCGGCTGTTTCCATACGCCCGTGCGCGTTATCGTTTCATCAACCGGGGTAAACACTCTTTCCCTCCCGGATTTGCCGATGCCCTGCGTAAAGCCATAGATGAAATGGCGGGCCTGCAGCTCACCCGGAAAGAAAAGCAGTTCCTGCAGATCACTTGTCCATACCTCGACCCCGTGTACCTCGACTTCCTGGAAGGCTACCGCTACAACCCGGAAGAGGTTCATATTTCACAAGAGGGCGACCAGCTGGAAGTAGGTGTGGAAGGGCTTTGGTACCGGACCATACTTTGGGAAGTGCCCGTCATGTCGCTGATCTGCGAACTGTACTACATGCTGAACCATGCGGAAAGAATTTCCAACGAAGCCATCCTGGAAAATACCCGGCATAAAATAGAGCAGTACCGCCAGCTGGGAGTAACCGTGGCGGAGTTTGGCACACGGCGACGTTATTCCTACAAAGTGCACAAGCTGGTGGTGGAAGCCCTGAAGCAATATGGCACAGGCTCTTTTATAGGCACCAGCAATGTACACCTCGCTATGATGTTCCAGACAAAACCCATCGGCACCCATGCACATGAATGGTTCATGTTCCATGCCGCACGTTTCGGGTTTAAAATGTCTAACGCCACAGGATTACAGAACTGGGTGGATGTGTACAGGGGTGATCTCGGCATTGCATTGTCTGACACCTATACCACGGATGTTTTCCTCCGGCAGTTCGATAAGATGTATTCCAAACTGTTTGACGGTGTGCGGCACGATAGTGGCGACCCATTGGAGTTCACCGATAAAGTGATCCGGCATTACCAGCAAATGGGGATCGACCCGCTGAGCAAAACCATCATTTTCTCCGACGGGCTGAACGTGGAGAAAGTAGCCCGCATAGCAGAACATTGCAGGGGAAGGATCGGGATGTCGTTTGGGATTGGTACCAGTTTAACGAACGACGCAGGGCCGGAAGCAATGAATATCGTCATTAAAATGACGGCTACCAGTCCGCATAACGGAGAATGGACAGAAGTCGTAAAACTGTCGGATGAACCGGGTAAATACACCGGCAGTGAAGAGATGATCCGCCAGGCGAAGCTGGTATTGGGAATCGGAGATGTGTAAAAATGCTAATTTTGGAGGATGATGGATACACGCGCTTACCTTGATGCACATTTCCCGCAGTTTGAAGACGAGCTGAAAGATGAACTGGCAGCAGTTGCAGAGATACGCCACATTCCCGCAGGCGAGCCCCTTATGCGTACGGGGCAAAACATCCGCTCTACCGTTCTGGTAGCAGAAGGCCGCCTTAAACTTTACCGCGAAGGTCAGGAAGAAGGTGAAATCTTCATGTATCACCTTGAACCGGGTAATGCCTGCGCCCTGTCTATGGTTTGCGGCCCGCAGCAGGAAACAAGCGGCGTTATGCTGAAAGCTATTGAAGACAGCACGGTGATCCTCATCCCGGTTACTTCCATGGAAAACTTTATGCAGCGCTATAAAGGCTGGTATAACTTCGTAGTGGAAACCTACCGCAACCGTTTTGAAGAACTCCTCACCCTCATCGATCATATTGCTTTCCGCGCCATGGACGAGCGCCTCGTTTACTACCTCGACACACAGCGTCAAAAATCAGGATCTTCCAAACTCCACATTACACATGGCGAAATCGCCACCGACCTTAACTCTTCCCGCGAAGTGATCAGCCGGCTGTTGAAAAAGCTGGAGCAGCAGGGAAAAGTGAAGGTACACCGCCAGTATATCGAGTTATTATGACGGTGACCAAGGTCACCATTATTGCCGCCGCCTTACCTGAATTTTGCAGTATCAAAAACCAACTGCATGGAATGGACAGGTTATATAGCGGCGATATTCATTGGTATATCCCTGGGATTAACGGGTAGCGGAGGCTCCATCCTCACGATGCCCGTGCTCGTTTACCTGTTCCGCCTTGAACCAACCATCGCTACCACTTACTCCTTATTCATTGTAGGCAGTACCAGCCTTGCCGGTGCAGCGGGCAGCTACCAGCGCAGGGAGCTTTCTCCGGTTACCGGCATTCTATTAGGGCTTTCAAGCGTGGCGGCAGTATTGCTGACACGGCATTTCATACTGCCGGCTATTCCGGAACAACTTTTCAGCATCGGGGCCATGGCCGTATCCCGTGATATGGCCATGATGTTACTCCTATCGTTGCTTATGCTGGTTTCCGCATGGTCAATGATCCGCGGGCGGGAGGCCGATGGCGCAGCGGTAATGCCCGGTAAATGGCTTTTACTCGTTTATGGGGCAGGAACCGGGATGGTTACGGGCCTACTGGGCGCCGGGGGCGGCTTTTTGCTTATTCCCGCACTGGTAAACCTGCTGAAGATGCCGCTCCGTACCGCCACAGGTACCAGCCTGTTCATCATCGCTCTGAATACGTTGGCGGGCTTTGCAGGCGACCTCGGCCATTATCAGCTCCAGTGGCCCTTGCTGCTGACACTTACTGCCCTTGCGCTTGCAGGCATGGCCATCGGGAGCAGGCTGGCACTGCACATACCTTCATCCGGCCTGCGTAAAGGGTTTGGATGGTTCATCCTCGCCCTCGGCATTTTTATCATCGTCAAAGAACTATTCATATGATAGCATTTTTCCAACAACCATGGCCATGGTATGTGGCCGGGCCGCTTATTGGCCTCCTTGTACCCGCATTGCTGCTCACGGGCAACAAAACATTCGGCATCAGTTCAAACTTCCGGCATATCTGCGCAGCCTGTGCCCCGGGTAATATTCCGTTCTTCAAATTCAACTGGAAAAAGGAATCCTGGAACTTCGTGTTTGCCATTGGCATCCTTGCCGGCGGGTGGATCGCGGTAACCTTACTTGGAAACGGGCAGCCTGCATCTATTCATCCATCACTGGCGGCAGACCTTGCAGTATACGGTATCCAACCTGAAGTTGCGATGGTTCCTTCTACACTATTCGGGATAGATCAGTTGTTTACTGTAAGGGGGCTTATTCTTATGGTGGGCGGCGGCCTGCTGGTGGGATTCGGAACCCGTTATGCCGGCGGATGTACCAGCGGGCACTCCATCATGGGCTTATCTGCCCTGCAATGGCCTTCGCTGGTTGCCACTGTGGCATTTATGGCCGGAGGCTTCCTCATGGCGAATCTGATACTTCCCTATTTGCTCGCACTCTAACTACTTAATATCATGAAATATCTGAAATACCTTCTTTTTGGCATCCTGTTCGGCATCATACTCGTTAAAGCGGAAATGATCAGCTGGTTTCGCATACAGGAAATGTTCAGGCTGCAATCGTTCCACATGTACGGCATTATTGGCAGCGCTGTGCTTACCGGTATTATCTCCGTCTGGCTCATACGCCGGTTCAACATTAAAACCATCCATGGCGAAACCGTTGTGATACCGGAAAAGAAATTCAACAGGGGGCAGATCTATGGCGGTTTGCTATTCGGGCTTGGATGGGCTATGACGGGGGCATGCCCCGGCCCGTTGTTTGCTCAGGCAGGTACAGGCGCAGCAGCAGTGAGCGTTACCATCCTCAGCGCTATTGCGGGAACGTGGCTCTATGGCCGGTTCCGGGAAAAACTGCCCCATTAACGCATGAATGAAATCAGGCCTGGCGATGACGGCCGTCAATGCACAGGGGAATGAATTAGAAGACCTTTGCAATGTGATCATAGTCACCCAGCCAGCCAGGATATATTCGGAAATTTGTAAAAAGAAAAGCAATGAAAATTAAACAATTCGAAGATAAAGCACTTGCACATTTCTCATATGCCATCACAGGTGCCAATGGCACCATTCTGATAGACCCCAGCCGCGACCCGCTCCCTTACCTGGAGTATGCCGCAGCTGAAAACTCATCCATCATAGGGGTAATTGAAACCCACCCCCATGCGGATTTCGTAAGCAGTCACCTGGAGCTGCATAATGCAGTGGGGGCCACTTTATACTGTTCCCGCATCCTCGGAGCCACTTATCCGCATACCACATTCGATGAGGGAGACTCCATCGATTTGGGCGACGGCGCCATTTTAAAGGCCCTTAACACCCCCGGCCACTCGCCAGACAGTATTTCCATTGTACTGGAAGAAAACGGCCTTCAAACCGCCGTATTCACCGGGGATACATTGTTCATAGGAGATTGCGGCCGGCCGGATCTGCGTGAGAACACCGGTACCGTATCCGCCAAACGCGAAGCCCTTGCGGCAGACATGTATCATTCCCTCCGGAATAAACTCATGACCCTGCACGATGATGCTGTGGTATACCCGGCACACGGCTCCGGCTCCCTCTGTGGCAAAAGCCTCTCACCGGAAACATCCGGCACTATCGGCGGAGAAAAACGTACCAACTGGTCGCTGCAGGAAATGACGCAGGACGAATTCGTGAAAGCGCTGCTCTCCGACCAGCCATTCGTTCCAAAATATTTCACATTCGATGTTTCCATTAACCGCACCGGTGCAGAGGATCTCGAAATTGCATTGAAAAGAGTACCCGGCTGCTCAATGTCATCCGCACTGATCGTTGACACACGGCCGGAAAAGATATTCAAGGAAGGCCACATCCCCGGCGCCATTAACCTGCAGGAAGGTGGCATGTTCGAGACATGGCTGGGCAGCATCGTATCTCCCACCGAGCCATATGTGCTGCTGGCGGGCGATGATGCATGCCTTGGCCGCGTGGTTTACAGAACTGCTAAAATCGGCTACGAATCCTTCATCGCCGGTACCGGTATTGCCAAAGGCGGCACAACCGTAACACCCGCGCTGGATGTGGAAGCTTTCCGCGCTCAGCCCGAAAAGTTTACCATCGTAGATGTGCGGAACGCCGGAGAAACTGCCGTTAAAAAACTATTTAAAGATTCAATCAGCATCCCGCTGCATGAGCTCCGTGAGCGCACAGGGGAAATACCAACGGAAAAACCCATTGTAGTGCATTGCGCAGGTGGTTACCGCAGCGCGGCAGGCAGCAGCATTGTAGCTGCGGCATTGCCGGAAGCAACCGTATACGACCTCGGGGAAGCTGTAAAAACATTCCAGGGCTAACGCCCATACGCATCAGGTTAAGACTGGGCTGGCTCTTTTGGGCCGGCCTTTTTCATTTAACCCTGCATGAAGTTCTTCACGAAGCGGTAGCCGTTCTCAAAAAAGAGGTTGTCCGCAAACTGTTTTACATCCAGATCCCGGTACCAGTCAGATGCATCTTCCAGTTGTGAGAGGTACCCCCGGAAGTCGGTACGGATATAACGCTTCAGCCGCTCCATGTCTTTAACGCCCGGCATGGTGATAAAAGGATTGATCAGCCCGTCGAAGTCACTGCCAATGGTAATGTGCTGAATGGAGGTGCTTAACGGTATACCGGCACGAAGGCAGGTTTGAAGATAATGCTTGAGGTGCAGGAAGATATGATCGTAATACCAGCGCTCCTGTTTACTCTGATCTCCCCAGTTGGCATGGAGCTTTTGAACAGTTAGGCAGGCCATAGGATTCACTTTCTGCTGATATTTTCCAAGGTCGATGTTCAACGCATCCCATTCCGCCTGCGATATGAAATCGGTATCTACCACAAAGTCGCCATCCAGCCTGCCGTCTACATCCGCATCGAAAGGATCTACGTACCCGAGGATGCGGCGGTCCATGGAAAGACCGATCATTCCCCCGTGCGCCACGATCCAGGCGATCTCTTCATCAAACAGGTTGATGGTGGTCATGTTAAAAGTGGGGGCACAATCCTGCGAGGGCACACTGTCTGCCGCAAAGGACTTTGCCATTTCCACTCTCACCACCGGTCCTTCCGCCCGCGCAAGACTCATGTACTCCGGCCATGCTTCGAACGGAATGCCGGTGAAACCCGCATGGGTGCAAAGCAAAGGCATGGGTGCATGCAGCGTGATGTCGCCATCACCATCTACCGCCTCCATCAGATCGCGGCGCGATTTGTAGCTCATATGCTTCAGATCGGGATGGATACCCCGGTCGAACAATGCCTGTGCAATATCGTACCCATCGGGCTGCATGCCATTACCCGTAGGGAAAAACGGTGCGGGGTTGGTGAGCTGAATACCGAATGCGTGGTTGCAGAGGCTCGATTGCTGCATATGGGTGAGGTTAACGGCCAGTATGGGAATATCCCGTGCCAGCAGGGTATCGAGGTTATCGATGATCTCCGTAACGGGGAACACCTTGCCATCGCCCGTACGGTTAACGCTGTCTACAAAGGAATGGCATCCTTCCACTACGAAGAATATATTGATTTTATCCGTGGGCAACCCGTTGGCAAACGTATCACTGGTAATAACATTAAAGATGTTGCTGTTATCCTGATAGGCTTTCAGCGTACGGTTGACGAGGAAGTCGGTAAATGCCTTGTAATCGTTGAGCACGATCTTCTTCAGCAAGGGCTCCGACAGTTTATGCTGCGATCCCGTACGCAGATGCTGCCGGAGGGGTATTACCTCTGCCGCCAGAAAACTTTCCATACTGTACAGCACAATGCCCAGCAGTACCCCTTCCGGGTATTGGGCCAGCTGCGAAGGGTGGATCTGCGACTGGATGATATTAGGAATGTCTGTACACTGCGTTTGCAGCACTTTTACTTCATTACGGCCCAGCATGTCGGTAACGCTGCCGGTTTCACTGAAAAGCTGTTTCAGAATGGGATGGGTGTGAAAATCAAAGTATTGCATGACTATGGGGTTTGTAAAACGGGGTCAGGAAACGACGTTACGTGGCTGATGGGGCTGCTGATACGGGGCTATGCTTCGGACTATGTAATTTAAGGATTTTTTGCATGCAGACGGGCAGCGGCGGCATACCCGGCATAAAAAACTGCCGGCACCTGTAAGATGCCGGCAGTGTATAAGAAGGTGGGAATATGCTATACAAAAGCGCTGAAACCTGTAATGGCACGCCCTACTATGAGGGAGTTGATCTCTTTGGTGCCCTCATAGGAGTAAATGGCTTCCGCATCGGCCACAAACCGGGCCACATTATATTCAAGCAGGATACCGTTGCCACCCATTACTTCGCGGGCACGGCTCACGATATCGCGGGTACGGAGGGAGCAGAATACCTTCGCCAGGGAAGCATGCTCATCTTTCAGCAGCCCCTGATCCTGCAGTTCCGACAACCTGAACACCAGCGATTGCATGGCGGTGAGGTTAGACAACATTTCCACGAGGTGGTTCTGTATAAGCTGGAACGAGGCGATGGGTTTCCCGAACTGTTTCCTTTTACGGGTATAATCGAGAGCGTTCTCATAAGCCCCACGCGCACAGCCTACCGCCATCCATGCCACGCCTGCGCGGGTCATCTGCAGTACGCGTGCTGTATCCCGGAAGGAATTGGCGTTCTGCAACCGGTCTCTTTCTTCCACCACACAGTTTTCCATGGTAATAAGTCCATTCTGTACGATACGCAGGGCCATTTTGCCTTTGATCTTATCCACTTTGAAACCGGGCGTGCCCTTACGCACCAGGAACCCTTTCACTTCGCCGTCTCCCAGATCTTTGGCCCATACAACGGTCACATCCGCAAAGGGGGCATTACCGATCCATTTCTTCTGGCCATTCAGCACCCATCCTTCGGCCGTTCTTTGCGCGGTAACGGTTAGTCCTCCCGCAGCACCGGAGCCAACCTCGGGCTCCGTAAGGCCAAATGCGCCTATAATTTTGAACTGCTGCATACCGGGGAGCCATTCCTGCTTCTGTTCCTCGGAACCACACAGATAGATAGAGCCCATGGCAAGACCGCTCTGTACCCCGAAGAAAGTGGCAATGGAAGCATCCACCCTTCCCATTTCCATGGCAATGATGCCTTCCATAAGGAACGACCTGCCGGGACAGCCATAACCTTTATAGGTAAGTCCGCATACATTCAGCTCCGCCAGTTTGGGGATCACCTCAAACGGGAAATCATCATGCAGCCAGTAGTTATTTACGACAGGGGCTATTTCCCGCTCCATAAACTCACGGACCTTCAGCTGCAGCGCCCTGTCTTCATCGCTCAGGCGGAGGTGCAGCTCATAGAAATCGGCATTGATTTCAGGAAGTATTTTTTCCTTCTTCCCTCCTTCCATCATTTTCATCAATCCTTTCAGCTGCTTGTCGTCCAGTTTCGAAAAGCCTTCCATTACCTTTTGCAGATCCACTTTCTTCGACAGTTTGTTGAGCTGTTCGAAGTCGATGGATTTGAACAGGCGATAGGCCTGCCGGATCTTTTCTAACGTTCCTGCCATGATATGTCGGTTTTATTAGTTGCTAATAATCTGCCCGGAGAATCATTTCTTCCATGAATTCTTCGCCCCCGTTGGCTTCCGTACGGATCACCATGGTGCTTTCCAGCATTTTTGAAATAGGGCATGCCTTCGCGATCTGCAATAACCGTTCCCTTTGTTCCTGGGTTGTATCCGCATGGAAATACACGTCCCGGTCAATAAACGAGATCAGTGTTCCATCGGTTATCTTCTGGGAAAGATTGCAGTTCACGCTGATGTTGGGGATATCCCACCCTTTACGGTCGATGTACATACGCAGGGTGGCCAGGGTGCAGGATGCGAGGGAGGAAAGGAAAAGCGTGAAAGGATCAGGACCACTATCCTGCCCGCCGGACTTCTCCGGTTCATCAGCAATAAAGCTGCCGTTCCGCCATTCAATCACACAGCGGTATTTCACTTCTCCGATGGTGCCGCGCACCGGTTTATCCATTTTGTACTGCATGCTGCAATTTACGGCTTATACGGCAGTTGTGTCAATACTTACATCCTGCCTTTAGGCGGCTGCCGTCAATCCGGGAATTGCGATTTATCTATTTTGGGAAGAATGCGGAGGGCGTTCTTGTAGTAGACCTTCTTCAGGATATTGTCTGACAGGTTGAGGCCGTACATGCGCCAGAAAGCGTGGTATTTCTTGTGATAAGGGAAGTATTCATCGCCGGTTTCCAGTACCCGGAAATAGGTTTCATATTCTTCCGGCACCCAGGAGTCTTTACCAAACAGTATCCTGTCCTGGTACTTCTCGAAGAATGCGCGTGCCATCTGCGGCTGGCGGCCCAGCTCTGCGATCACGGCTCCAAATTCCACCACAATATTGGGCATCTGATCCATCAGCTTGCCCAAATGCGCCAAATCGTTGGCGTACCAGCCAAAGTGCGCATCTATAAAAGTGGTTTTAGGATGCTTTTTAAACATGCGGTGCTGCTCGGCAATGAGGGTTTCCCAGGGTGCCGGGTTATCCGGCCCGCGTTTACGGCCGGGATGGGTTACAATTTCCATCCAGCGCTCGTTATGCTCGTCTGCAGGATCCCAGAAAGGTTTGGGATCAGCGGTATGGATAAGAACGGGCATTTTCAGCTCGCCACATTTAGCCCAGATGGCATCGAGGCGCGGATCGTCTACCGTTACGCGGTTGCCTTTGTTATCTTTCACACTGAGGCCCAGGTTCTTGAATACTTTCAGCCCGCCTGCCCCTTCGCGTGCGTCCTGCTCCAGCTGGGCTACGGCTTTGGCGGTCCAGCCTTCTTCACCGATACCGCTGAAATTGATATTGGCGAAAACGACGAAGCGTTTAGGTGCATTGGCTTTGATGCTGCTGGTCATTTCCTTCAGCCCGCTGCCGTAGCCGCCGCTAAGGTTCACCATTACCTTCATATTGAGGGCATCCATAGCTTTGGAAAGGCGTGCCAGTGAAGCGCCGTCCATATTCCGCTGGTGGTTATGTACGTCAATGAAAGGGAATTTAGCGCGGGGCACCCGGTGCTCCGGCACTTTCAGTGTGGATACGGGATCATACTTTTCGAAATCCATTTTCTGCTGTCCGAGCGCAGTAGAAGCGATCAGGAGGCAGCCGGCGAAGGCATAAGTTCTGAGCATAAGCGTGAAGGGTAAGATAGTCAGCTAAATCTACACAATACCGGCGAATGTGCAAGCCGGAAATGACGAGCGGCAGCTCAGGGAGCATCCGGCAGCGGGTCTGCAGCAGCAGGGCTTGCAGGATCATAGATAGCCACGCCCACCCTTGAATCCGCGCATCCGTAATACAGATACCACTTGCCACCATAATACGCCATCCCTTCAATGAACACGGTGCCATCGCGGTACTGGCCGCTTTTCTCAAATGGCGCCATAGGCCGGAGGAACGGTACATCCAGCCGGGCAATCACTTTAGTAGGATCTGCGGAATCGAACAGCACCTGCCCTGCGCAATAGGCATTGGCATTGAAGCGGGGATCGCGGCCTGTGTTGGATTTGTTCTTACCGTTATAAAGGAGCAAAATGCCTGAAGGGGTTTTAATAGCCGGGGGGCCGCACTCGGTTAAGTCACTGTCGAAATATCCATTACGCGGACGGATGAACGCTTTTAGCTCTCCTGTGGAGTCCGTCACCGGCTCCCAGTCGGTCAGGTTATCGGACCAGGCCCCATGCACACCACGCTCTCCCCAGTACATGAAGTACCTCCCGTTCAATTTGGCAATTACCTGCTTACCATCTTTTATCTCGGTAACGAGTGAAGCGGATTTGCTCCACGACTTATTAAACTTACCATCGTACGCCTGCTCAAAGGCCGGCCCGTGCTTTTCCCAATGTATGAGATCACGGGAGGTGGCCACGCCCAGCCGGGCAATGGTGCGGTTCCACTGGGTATAGAGCATTACATATAACCCGTCTTCCGTTACCGCCACCCGCGGGTCTTCACATCCTCCGGGCCATTCATTCGCCTGCTGACTGTCAACGGCAGGGTACATCACCGGTACGGGCATCCTGTCGAATGTAATACCGTCGGTACTAACTGCATGCCCGATGCGGGAAGTGCGGTGGCCGATCTTTACACCCGATTTATCTTCTGCACGGTACAGCAGTACTATACGCCCGTCTTTCACAGCAGCGGCGGGGTTAAAGGTATCGTTCGACTGCCAGGCAACGGAGTCCTCATGCATGGGGCACCAGAACCGGATAAGGCTGTCTGGAGAAATAACCGGGTTGCGGCCTTCAGGGCGCACAAAGCCACCCATGGCCCAGGCGGGCAAACGGTGCTGGGCAATAGCCGGGTGGAGAATTAACAGCAGTAAAAGCGCGGAAAGAATACGTGGAATTTTCATAAGCCTGAATATACAAAAAACCCGGAGGATGTTTCATCTTCCGGGCTTAAGGGAACGGCGCATAAAGGCACGTACTTCATCATTCACATCTTCCGGCAGCAGCATTCTGAAATGATGGTTAAATTGCTGCTGTCCCGGCACCTGTGCTATCTTCTGAAAACACAGGTTATCAGGGAATGATTGTGAGAAAGGGAACACCACATGCAGGAAGTTTTTACCCAGCTGCGTGATGTAAGCAGCATGACCATCCGGACCTTCCACCACCAGCATGGATTTGGTGGAAGCAACCCCGGCAGCCCCTTCTTCCCGGAAGGCCGCTACAAAAGCATGGTAGAGGGCCAGGGCTTCGGGTGTTTTATTTTGCAGCAGCGGATGGGTTTCGCTCATGGGAGGTTCATTTCCCGCAAGGTACAAAACTGCATCAACCTGCGCGGCGGCTTTCCTCTTCGCTGCCTGATTTTCTTTCGCGGGCACCCTCTACTTTGGAGTTACCGAAGCGGTAAGTGAACGTCACATTCAGGGTTCTGTTCTGCCAGCGGTTGTTCACCTGCAGGTATACGTTGTTGAAATCTGCAGTACCCCTGAAGCGGGCCGAAGCAAAGATGTCGTTCACACTTACTTTCAGCGTTCCTTTCTTCTTCATCATCGTTTTCTGTATGCCTGCATTGGCAGCCCACATCGGCTCCGAACGCCAGATGCCGTACACATTAGGCGCTTCATACCAGCCGCTCAGCTCAATCTTGAAATCTTTCGGAAGGGTGAAGGTATGGGTGGTATTGAAATGCCAGGAAAGACTTTTGGTAGTGAAGTTACCCAGCGAGTCTTTGATCCAGTACTGGTTGTGGTAAACAGACGCGTTGGTATTGGCGTTCCACCATTTGGTGAAATCTACCGGCACACTCACTTCAAACGAAATATTCTTGCGTGTGCCCAGGTTCCGCGAAGTACTGGTGGTTACTTTCGTTTCGTTGTTCAGCATCAGGTATTCGTCGATCACATCATTGGTTTGCGTGTACCCGGCCGTAAAAATGTATTTGTTCTTAAAGGTGTAGGAAAGCTCTGTGTTATGCGTGTATTCCGGCGTCAGGTAAGAGTTGCCGCGGAAGAAGGTGTATTTGTCGAGGAAGAACATGAACGGGTTTAACTGGCCGTAACCCGGACGGTTGATGCGCTTGTTGTAAGTGAAGCCCATCTTGTTATTGTCGTTGAACTTATAATCTGCCGTGAAGTTGGGGAAGAAATCGAGGTAGTACCGGCGGATGCGGTTCTTCAGCGAAATCGAATTTGCATCGGAAGTAGTGTGCTCCAGCCTGAGGCCTGCAGTGAGGTCTACCTTCTTCCAGTTCTTCTTCAATGTGGCATAACCCGCAATTACATCTTCGCGGTACACAAACTGATCGTATTGGGAAAGTACCGGTTTGTATACGCCGCTGATGAGGGAATCCAATGCCATGTTGTTGTCTGTTTCCACAAAACTTGCCTTGGCACCGGCTTCCAGTTTAAACGACTTTGTGATGGCCTGCACCCAGTCGGCTTTTATACTGCGGATCTCGATATTGGTAAACGGCAGTGTACGAAGCCCACTCTTGTTGAGGATCATTCCATCATTCACCCGGCGCATACTGTCTGCCAGGTAGGTATGCATGCGGTTGTAGAACTTCGCGTAATCCGCATCCATGCTAAACTCCGAACCCAGCGTATCCATCTTGAGTTTGTAGTTCAGGTTAGCGGAAATACCGCGGAAACGGTTATTGCCCACCACATCGGAATAAAGGACGGAATCGGCCGGCTTGCCGGGATTCATTACCTCCGTGGCGCTGGGGGCAGAACGCCAGAAAGCATTGGAGTAACCATTTACCATTACACCGATGGTCTGCTTATCATTCACGAAGTAATCAAAACCCACTTTACCGGAACGGTTGAGAAAATCGTTTTTCTGCAATACGCTCTGACGGTAATACAACGGATCATCGCCACCGGTCCTCCGGTTCAGTTCCCGTGTATTGAATCCCTGGCGGTCGCCCCAGTTGAGGTTACCGAAAGCATTGAACTTTTTGGTTCTCCAGTTGAGGGTAAGACCGGTGCTGTAATAGAAGTATCTGCCCACACCGCCGGAAAGACTTACCGAGCCGTTGAAACCGGTAAGCTGTCCTTTCTTGGTTTTGATATTGATGATACCCGATGAGCCTGCGGCATCGTATTTAGCACCCGGACTGGTAATAATCTCTATCGCAGACACCCCTTCCGCATTCATGCTTTTAAGGAGTTCCGCGAGGGCTTCGTTGGAAAGGTAAGTCAGCTTCCCGTCGATCATTACGGTAACGCCCTGTTTGCCTTTCAGGACGAGGTTATCATCCTTATCCACGGTTACACCGGGAGCGCGGCGGAGGAGGTCCAGCACGGTGTTGCCTGCTGCGGCCACACTGCCTTCCACGTTGAGGATGGTTTTACCTTCTGCACGTTCTATGAATGGTTTCTGCGCAGTTACTTCCACACCTTTCAGGCTTTTGGGAGCAGTTTGCAGTACGAGGGTATTGAGGGTGATATTTTTCTCCTGCACCTGGAACACATCCGTGCGTGCAGCAGTGTATCCCATTTGTGAAGCTTCGATGAAATATTTGCCGGGGTTAACGGATTCAAACTGAATTTTACCGTCGGTATCACTCATCTGCCCTTTTACGAGGGAGGAATCTGTTGCTTTCTTTACCACTACGCTGGCGAATGGAAGGGGGCTGCCGGAAGCATCTGTGACTTTGAGGTAAATGTTCCGCTGTGCATACGCGCTAACGTATGAGCACACCAGCAAGGTCAACGTGAGGAGAAAGGAGCGGAGTTGCATAAACAAGGTAAAATAGTTGCTGAAAAGGATGATGATAAAGTTCGGACGGATGTTCGGATTTCAACTCCCGTTCATCCCAAACCTGCGCCACTGGATTATTTCAGTAGAAATACGTACCGCAGCGCATACCCCATAAAGACGATGGTGCCTGCTGAAAGTTGCAGGTGAATGACGGGTGGTTGAAAGGCAACATGAGTGGCAGGAAAACACAGGGCACCGGCAAACGATTGCCGGCGCCCTGTAACACTTGATAAGCAGACCTCAGTAAACTGAAATATGCTATTGATTTACAGCTTAATATCGGTGGGTTTCTGACCGGTTACACCCGGCTTCGCAACATAAAGATCACCGGCAGAGGGGTATTGTGCCAGATCAGTTTCCTTAGCAGCAGTAGTGATGAGCAGTGTCTGCAGATCTTCTCCTCCGAAGCAGCAGGCTGTTACATTCGGTACGGGCACTTCAATAAAACCGGTCTGCTCCCCGGTGGCAGGGTTCCACCTGCCAACGCCATGGCCGCCCCAGATCGCAATCCAGAGCATACCTTCCGCATCGCAGGTCATGCCATCGGGGAAGCCCATCGAAGGTGGAATAGTGATGATGGTGCGCTCATGCTGCAGTGTACCGTTGGGGTGATAATCGAAAGCTATGATGGTACGGGCCAGACTGTCGGTATAATACATGGTTTTGCCATCGGGCGACCAGGCTATGCCATTGGAGCAGGCTACTTCCGGATAACGGACTGCTGCCTGCAGGTCTTCACCGATCAGGTAAAGATCTCCGCCGCCGGCACGATGGTCGAATGCGGTGGTACCGATCCATAAGCGCCCCTGTGCATCTGCGGCTCCATCGTTGCAGCGCAGTTCCTCCCACTGTAATCCCATATCCGTAATCCGTTCCGTTTTGCCGGTTGACAGGTGAAGGCGGGAGATGCCTCCCTGTTGTGCAATCACCAGCTCGTCTTTACCTGCGGGCAAGGCCAGCGAAACGTAATTGCCGGGAGCATACGTACGCACTTCACCGTTGAGGTGATCACATACGAAGATTTCTCCCGCAACAATATCTACCCAAATCCATCGGTTGTGAACAGCATCCCAGCGCGGCCCTTCTCCTAACTTTAATCCTGCTTTCCGCCAATGCGAAGCAGTGATTCTTTCATGCATTTCCATCAGGAGGTAAATTATTAAATAAATCCTTGTCCGCACACTATTTCAGCCAAAATATTCCTATCTTTCGGGTACGTACCCGTAATAACGGGTTATTCCTTCCATGTGTGTGATAACGATTATGTATACCCGATGAAAAAATGGCTTTCTTATTTGCTGCCGGCAGTAATACCGGCAAGTGTATTTTTGTCCTGCAACGAACCGGCCAACAGGTTCTCCCAGCCGGTAACCGCCGCGCTGGAACTGGATTCCGGCATTATAGGCATCTCCACCGTAGCAGAAGGATTAAATGTTCCCTGGGAAATCTGCTGGGGGCCGGACGGGCATATCTGGTTCACGGAACAGAGTGGTACGGTCAGTAAAATAGATCCTGCCACGGGCAAAAAGAAACAGGTACTCTCCATTCCTGAAGTGTACCGCCAGCGCTCACTGGGTTTGCTTGGCATGACGGTGCATCCCACCGAACCTTTCGTTTACCTTGATTATACCACCCGTAAGGCAGACTCTTCCATCGTTTCACGCCTCGTGCGATATAACCGTGGAAATGATACCCTCACGGATCCTAAGATATTACTTGAATTCCCCGGTAATACGGGCCATAATGGTTCCCGCGTACTGGTAGGCCCGGATGGGAAAGTGTATTTCTCTACCGGAGATGCTGCCCACGACGAATTTGCAGGAGACACGGCATCGCTGAATGGCAAGGTGCTGCGCCTCAATGCAGACGGTTCCGTTCCGGCAGATAATCCTTACCCGGGCAATTACATGTGGTCGCGCGGGCACCGTAACATACAGGGCCTCGCGTTCACCGACAACGGCCAACTCTTTGCTTCCGAACATGGCGACGCTACCGACGATGAGCTGAACCTCATCCAAAAAGCAGCTTATTACGCATGGCCCCATATCGAAGGCTTTGCAGACCGGGCTGATGAAAAGGCGTATGCAGACAGCTTCCCTTTCAACCCGCCCGCCAAAGCCTGGACGCCTACCATCGCACCTGCAGGCATCAGCTATTACAACCACACCGCCATCCCCGACTGGCAGAACACGATATTACTCGGCACCCTCAAAGGCGCCAGCCTGCATGTACTGCAACTGAACGATGCCCGCGATTCCGTGATGGGGGAAAAGATATACTTCACGCAGCAGTTTGGCCGCATCCGCGATATCTGCGTATCGACCGAAGGTGATATTTACCTCGCCACCAGCAACCGCGACTGGAACCCCGGAAAGGGCTTCCCCATCCCGGCAGACGACCGGATCATCCGCCTCTCTCCCATTAAGGAATCGAAAGGACTTACCATCCTCCCCGGTCCTGCCGCTGCTCCGGTATCTCCCGTAGCCAAAGGCCCTGCCATCTATAAAAGCTATTGTGAAGCCTGCCATAAGGCAGACGGTAAAGGCGTTGCGGGTTCATTCCCTGCCCTCGCGCAAAGCAAAATCGTAACCGGTAAGCCGGAGGCATTGCTGAACATACTGCTAAATGGCAGTAAGTCATCCGCCACAGAGCACATGCCTGCATTCTCCTTCCTTTCCGACGAAGATATTGCCGCTGTTGCCACACATATCCGCAGCGCATGGGGCAATACGGCCGACAGTATTTCCGCCACCGCCGTACAGGCACTGCGCAAACCCGCTAAGTAAATCAGGAACCATCCATACCGGAAAGGGCTTTCTCTGCAAGAGGAAGCCCTTTGTTATTCCCTTTATCATCGTGTACCAGGATAAGACCCCACAACCTGTATACTTATTCCAGGACGAAACCCGAAAACCCCAAAGGCCGATTACAGGCCAATTAGAGGCCGATTACAGGCCGATTACAGGCCGATTAGAGGCCGATTAGCGCGTTTTTTCAGCACATTGTCTTACACTGAAAAAACTTTACAGGGTTAGGGGGTTAAGTACGGGATTGGCTTGACAGCATTGTCGTTAAACACTGTTTTCGCTTTACAGTTACTTGGCTTGCGATCAAATTCGCTTTACAATTG
>NZ_QFFK01000005.1 GCF_003149455.1 Chitinophaga deserti | reverse complement strand
TGGGCTATCGCTATGCGCTCTGAATCTGAATATTGGCTTTTTCTGCCCTGCGTCTTCTTCATAAAGGAAATTTAATTTAAACGTTATTAAATCCCTAAACTGTAAAGCCAATTTTGAAATAAGACACCCCAAAGGCAGTAACAAGGCAGTGAAGAGGCAGGAATTAACATAAAAGCGCAGAAAATCATGCCCGGAGTAATGTTGATAGTGGGTTACAGGTTCTGCTATTCGGTAAAAGCCAGCAATCGTTTCCGGGTGATGACGCCATAGCCCCGCTTAGCAGGGTCCGCATCATAGAGCCGGGCCATGGAGGCCGTGGACTCCTTAGAAAGCCATTCCACAAATTCCTCCCGGGTACGGAACCGGCGCGGCTCGTATATTACCCCTTTGTATAATTCCCCATAAAGGAAATCCCCGTAATCGTCTTTCTCCATCCCCATCCCGCAATATCCCGCGCGGCGGTAACCAATGGAACAACCTTCTTCCAGTTTTGCAGCCACCTCCATAGCCAGCTCCTCCCCGAAAGGCGCCCTGTCTTTATACATTTCCCTTAAAGAGGGTGTTGAACTCATTGCATTCCTCGGTTTGACGCCATGAAAGTAATGGAATACGGATAAAAACTTTCATGAACAGGGTTCATAAAGGGTACTGAAAAGCCATTTAATCGTAGAGAAAATGGCTTCTAACCGTATTGTAACCGTATTAAAACAGTATGCTAACCGTATTGTAACCGTATTAAAACAGTATTCCTGAAGTATCAGCGTAGTAATAGCCCGGCAGTAATATCGCATTGTAATCGTATTACGGCAAAAGAGGTCAGGCGGCACTTAGACTTCCAATAAAAACGGGAATGAGGACAAAGCCCCACTCCCGCTATCGTCTATGAGTGCAAAAAGAAATTAAGCGAAACGGATGTAGAAGAACAAAACCACCGCCGTAATGATAGCCCACCAGAAAGCAGGGTTGCGGATGCCACGGTTCATGGCCCGCTGGTCTTCCGGCAGGGAAAGACTTTCCTTATTCCAGATTAGCCCCGCCAGTTCTGCTTCCGGTTTGGGCTTAGTAAGGAGGCTCACGATCACGCAAACCGCCATACAGGTCCAGAATACAATGCCGGTTCGGTTGAAGAAAGGCATCTCCTTAAAATAGTGATCCAGCACCAGCGACATGGGGATGGTTAATATCCCTGCAGCCAGCGCACCCGCATTGGTGGTACGCTTCCAAAGGATACCCAGCAGGAACATCACAGCAATACCGGGTGTGAACCACCCATAAGCATTCATGAGGTAGAGGAACACCGGCTTCTCACTGTTGGTAAGGAACAAAGCCGTACAGCCTACACCAATCACAATCACTACCGCCCCGGAGATCTTACCGAAACGCACCGCCTCTTCGTCGGTAGCGTTCTTTTTGATGTAAGGCAGATAAATATCGTTGGTGAGGATGGAAGTACAGGAATTGATAGCCCCGCTCAGGTGCGACATCACGGCCGCAATAAGCCCCGCCATCACTAAACCTACCAGTCCGGGAGGTAAGAGCTCCGCCACCAGTACGGAGAACAGCATATCGGGCTTCTCCAGGTTGGGAAACAGCTTAGGCGCTACCAGCGCGGGAACGGTGATGATGAGCGGAACGAGGAATTTGAGATAGTCTCCAAACACCACACCCATCCGCGCATGCCATTCGTTTTTGGCTGCCAGCACCCGCTGTACGAGGAACTGGTTGGTGGCGCAATAAAATACACTGATACAAACAAGTCCGCCGAGGTACATGGTCCAGGGGAAGTCGGCATCGGTATGCGGGAGGATGAGATCCCAGTCTTTCGAAGTTTCCAGCACGGCAGAAATACCCCCTGCTTTGGAAACCGTTACGTATGTAAGAATGATACCGCCCAATACCAGCACACCCAGCTGCAACATCTCCGTCCAGATCACGGCGCGGAGCCCGCCGGTGATGGTGTACACCCCGGTTAACCCGGCGAGGATCACCACACAGGTCATCACATCTATCCCGAACAGCGAATGCAGTGAAAGTGCGCCGAGATACAATACGGCACTGATCTCCACCAGCACATACGTAAGCAGGATAAGCCCGGCGTAAGTGGAACGGGCTGCGCTGCCGAAGCGCCGTTCCAGGAACTCGGGCACAGTGTAAAAACCATTACGGATATAGAATGGCAGAAAGATCCAGAGTAATGCGTTGAAGCCAAGCAGGATGGCGCCCCACTCCATGGCGATAGCCACAAAGCCGCGGTTGTAAGCCATACCCATGGCGCCTACAAGGTGGTGGGAGCTGATGTTGGCGGCAATGATACTGCCCCCGATCATCCACCACGACATTTTATCGCCGGCGAGGAAATAATCGCGGCGCGTTTTTTTATTCTGACGGGATGCATAGATACCCAGGGCTATTACCCCCAGAATATACACGCCGAAAATGGCGGCGTCCATGGCAGTTAAGTGGAGATTCATGCAGGGATGTTCAGTTGATGTGAAATGTTCAGCGCGGTGCGGGTAAGCAGTTCAAGACCTCCCTCGCGGAAGGGCGTTTGCCATACGGCATAGCTGTCGCGCTGATAATGACCGGCCGGGGGCAGATAGCCCGCATAGCCGTTTACGATGTTGATGACCGCTACGGCTGCGGGCGCCAGTTGAGCCCGCAAATCAATCTGGAAGGCGGAATAGGCTTCGTTAGGCTGGCCGGCGAGGAAAGCGCCTCCCAGTTTCCAAACCCAAAGGGGCATGTCTGCATGTGTACCATCGCCCAATGATTTGCGGATACCCCGCTGCCGCCAAAGGCGTTCCTTGCGCACATGGTCTTCACAGGAAGCCCATAATGCCTCGATCTCTGCCAGCGTGGGCAGATCCTTCAACGGCATGGAGATAACCTCCATTTGGGCCTGTAAATCGACAGAAGGGGCATAATCCTCTTCCTGCCAGATACCCAGGGGCGCACCGGATTCCACGGCTCCCTGGTATACGAGCTCCTTTCCTGCGGGCAGCAATCCGTCGAGGGCTGATAACACAGCGTGCCCCAGCTGGCGGCCATAACGGTCGGCCAGACGGGTATCGCCACTATACTGCTCCCTCGGCGAAAGCTCTCCGGAGGCACCCTGCAGAAAAAGGCAGGGAGCACCGGTGGCCGACTCTACCGTTTCCCGCATAGCGCCCACGTAATCGGGTGAAATAAGTGCGTTGTCCCATGCAAGGGTGGTGGGGTGACAGGCGTAATTGACGACCGTACCCATCACACGCCCTTCCCCATCCGTGATACGCCCGGCCAGCAGGGTATCGTCTGCCGCTTCTGATGGGTTAAAACCCACCACATACCGGTTACCTCCCGGCTCGGGGAGGTCCCTGTTTACGGCGAGGGAGCAATGCCCGTAAGCCCAGCTCAGGATAGCAGGTAAGGCGGATTCCAGTGCTTCCGTTGCGGCTTCAATAGCCATGGCCTGCACATGCTGCAGGAAGGGAATAATGTATTCTCCACCTGGCTTCCCTGCATCTTCACTGAAGGTGCCGGGGCCGGCGTGGGTATGGGAAAGACAGAACATGAGGCGGGAAGCATCCAGCCCCAGTGCCTGCAAAATGCCTTCGCGGAGCGTACGCTCATCCTGCGCGCTCTTCCACCATCCCAGATCCGCACCGATGAGTACGAGCGGCTCGCCTGCATCGGTATCACGGAAAGTAGTGCATACCAGCATCAGCTGACGGTGAACGCCCGAAGCCACATCGTGCTTTGCAGCGCCCCAGTTACGGGCGAAGATGCCAACCGGCGGTGTGATATCTCTCTGCGCCACCCCAATAATACCGGCAAAGGCTGCAGGATGCTGGGGCGCTGTGGAAGAACGGTGCATGGAAGGAAATACTATTTAGCGTAATAAATTGAGGCCGCCATCCATCAGCAGCGTAGCGCCGGTGATGTGGCGGTTTTGCGGATCGCAGAGCTTAACGATCTCCCTTGCGATCTCCGCGGGAGTGATCAGTTTGCGGACGGGAGTTTTCAATGCTGCGGCGGCACGCTGCTCGGGAGCTTTCTCCCAAACCTGCCGGCTCACCCCTGCATCTACATACCCCGGTGCAATTTCATTGACCATAATACCATGAGGCGCCAGCTCCAGCGCCATGCTCTTGCTCAGCATGCGCATACCCGCTTTTGATACTGCATATGCAGGAATGCCGGGGTGAACGGCTTCTGCCGCCCAGCTGCCTACATACACAATGCTGCCCGTCAGTTCGAGGTCCAGCATCCTGCGGGCGGCTGCGCGGGTAAGATAGAAGGCACCATTGAGATTGATGTCTATCTCCCTTGCCCACTGACCCGCCGTAACATCCAGCAGTCCGGCGAGGGTAACGGTAGCCGCATTGGCCACCACCATCCGCACGGGCCCCAGTGCTGCTTCGGCGGTAAGTATCCATTGATCCACCGCCGCTGCATCCGTTACATCTACCCGGGTGTAATGAGCAGCTACGCCCTTGCTTTCGAGTTCTATGAGCAGGGGCGCAGCTTTGTCCTCCGGCAATACGTCGCCAATGGCGATGTTTGCACCGAGCGCGGCAAAAGCCATCGCCACAGCGCTCCCAATGTCTCCCAAACCACCGCTGACTGCGAGTGTTGTACCGTTGAACATATGAATGTTTTGAAAAATTATCTTTTACCAGTCGCCCACAGCCCCGTCTGCATAGAAAGAGCGCTGCAGCACTTCCTGCCGGAAGGGATGCTTCTTTACCACGGCTTCGTTGATCTCGATGCCGAGACCCGGACGGGTATTGGGCTTCACGATGCGGCCTTTCTTCTCCACCACAAATCCTTCGCTCACCACTTCCTCACGCCAGGGCACATCGCTGTGTACGCTTTCACATATGGCGTAAGATGGTGTGGCAAAGCCCAGCTCTATTGATGCGGCAGTACTTACCGGCCCCTGCGGGTTATGCGGCGCCAGGGCCACGCGGTAAGCTTCTGCCAGTGCGGCAATTCTACGCGCTTCACTCAGTCCGCCGCAATGGGTGATATCCGGCTGCAACACGCTCACTGCGCGTTTCTCCAGCATATCCCTGAAGGCTGCGATACCAACGAGGCGCTCCCCGCTGGCGATAGGTGTTTTTACCGCACGCTGGATAGCGGCGATATCATCCATGGCTTCGGGCCAGCAGGGCTCTTCAAAGAAGTACAGGCCATATGGCTCCAATGCCTTGGCAAACTGCATACCCATCAGCGGACTGGGCCGGGCATGACAGTCAACCATAATATCGATATCCTCCCCTACCGCATCGCGCATGGCTTTTACGCATGCTTCCGCATAGCGGATAGGGCGCATGCCTTCGAGGGGCATGGTTTCAGGAACCGCCATGGATTTGAAGGCGGTAAAACCATCTTCCACAGCCGCCTTTGCCAGTTCGCCAAAGCGGTTGGCATCATCGGCACGGGTTTCGTAAAAGTCTTCCATCTTACCACCGCCAAGGTGGCAATATAAGCGGATGTAATCCCGCACCCGGCCGCCCCATAGTTCGTGGCAGGGTACGTTATGTATTTTACCGAGGATGTCCCAGAGGGCGAGGTCGATGCCGGAAATGGCCGTGCCGCGCACGATGCCGTTGCCATGCCAGAAGTGCTGGCGGTACATCATCTGCCAGAGATATTCGATGCGGCGGGGATCTTCCCCGATAAGCAATTGCGAAATATCTTCAATGGCGCCTACTACAGAGCGGGTATGCCATTCCAGCGTGGCTTCGCCCCAGCCATAAAGTCCCGGCTGGTCAGTGATCACTTTCACGAAAATCCAGTTACGCATCCGCGCATGGCATACCTGCGTTTCTATTGCCGTTATTTTCATATGGCCGCAACGATTTTTTGAGTTTTTTCAAGTGTTTCCGCAATATCCGCTTCGGTATGCGCGTAAGAAATGCTGCCTTGTTTAATAGGCGTGGGGAAATTGAAGATCCCCTCGCTGATGAGCCTTTCCCGGTACTGCTTATCGAAAGCGAAATCGTGGTGATTGGCAATATCATGAAAATCCACGGGAACATGGTCCATGAAATATACGCAATATGCCGATCCCTGCCGCGCCACCTGGAAAGGACGACCCTTTTTGGTAAAGATCTCAGTCAGTCCTTTTTCCAGCGTAGCACCCAGCCGCTCCACATGGCCGTATACATCCGCTTTGGGATCTGCCAGCTTTTCTACCGTGGCAATAGCCGCGGCAGTTGTAAGCGGGTGCGCGTTATATGTTCCTGCAATGAGCACCCTCTTTTTCTTTTCGGGGTGGATGAAGTAATCCATGTACTCCTTCTTCCCTGCAATTACACCCATAGGGTAACCATTGGCCACGGCTTTACCGAAAGAGCTAAGGTCGGGCTGTACGCCAACGATAGACTGGTACCCGCCGAGGGCATGCCGGAAGCCTGTTTTCACTTCATCGAAGATAAGCAGGAAACCTTCCTCATCCGCCAGTTTGCGTACCGCCTGCAGGTAACCTTCCTGCGGTTTCAGGATGCCCACGTTCTGAAGGATGGGCTCCATGATGAGGCAGGCTACGGGATATCTTTTCAGCACATAGCGGATAGATTCAATGTCGTTGTAGTTCACCACATGCACGAGGCTTTGATGGCTGGTGGGGATACCGGCAGACAGGGCGTCTATCGGATATTCTCCCGGGCTCACTCTTGCACCGATTTCACTGAGTGGGCTGATTACGTTGCAGGCCACATCGTTGTGCCAGCCATTGTAACCGCCCTGCATCACGATCACATGGTCGCGGCCGGTAACGGCACGGGCAATGCGGATGGCGTGATAAGTGGCTTCGGAGCCGGTGGTGGTAATCTGGATACTGTCTGCCGTAGGCACATGCTTTACAAACAGCTCGGCAAAGATGCCTTCCAGGTTGGTGGGGCCGGCGCTCATAAGAAGTGAATCTGCATGCAGCGTTGCTTCCACAGCACGGTTCACATCGGGGTCGTTATGCCCTAGGAATGCAGCGGCAAAGCCCGCCTGATAATCGATGTACTCGTTGCCTTCCAGGTCCCAGACACGGCTGCCTTTCCCTTTCACGAAGCAAATGTTAGGTTCGGATTTGCGGTTCAGCGATACTACGCCGCCAGGGATCCATTTTTCATTTTCCTGTAATAATGCGGATGATTTGGGCCATGCATTCATAAACTTGTAACGGTTATATTCAAAAATTAACTTTCCTTCTTAGTTGCACCGGCTGCTGCTTTAGTGAGTTGCCCCGGTGAGTGTTTTCCGCGGATGCAATACTGCTCCTGCCGGATAATGACCAGCCGGGAGGTACTTCTCCCGGCCTGTGGTCATCTTAACTTAATCCAATGCAAATGTTCCCTTCCGCACAACACATCAGCGTCGTACCTTTCAAACACAGTGCGGAAGTGAAACGGTCATTCATCCTTTCTTACTTTACTTTTTATATCCTTCGTTCTGATCCATCACACCGGGATTGTACTGATCAATCTGGCGCTGCGGAACAGGAAATACTGCCATATAAGACTGCGGCGTAAGTGTTACGGTTTGAGCAGCGTTGTTGGCCGGTACATACAGGCGCTCTTCCTTCGTCATTACCGTGAGGAATTTACCGGTACGCACAAGGTCGAACCAGCGCTCCCCTTCAAAAGCCAGTTCCAGCTGGCGCTCCAGCAGCAGCTTGTCGAGGAAGTCTGCCGGAGCAGCGATATCGGCAGCGGTATAATTATGCGAAGCATCACCGAAAGCTCTTTCACGCACTTTGTTCAGCGCGGTAAGCGCCCCGGCTTTATCGTTCGTATTATACAGTGCTTCCGCCTGCAGCAGCAGCACATCGGCATACCGGATCACCGGAATATCCAGACCGGAAGTATTGTACAGATGCTTGTTAGCGAATTTGCTGACATAGGGATAGAAGACAGGCGGATCGTTCGGTGCCGTGGGCGACACTACGAGATCCGTGATGGTATTAGCCTTCCGCTTATCTCCTGCTACATATAGCTTATTAAGGCTCCACGAAGGCAAGGCAGTTTCCACCCCGCGCTCTACGATGTTGTACACACCGCCGTTGGGGATGAACGCGGTAGACAGGGTTTGTCCGTTCACGCTTTCCACATACTTCATGGTGAAAATGATCTCACTGTTATCTTCCGTGGCCGGGTTCCACATGGTAGCGAAGTTGGGCACGAGGTTATATCCGAAATCGTTGGCTGCTTTGTTCAGCAGATCCTTCGCATTCGCATAATCCTTCCGGTAGATGTATACCTTACCCAGCAGTGCGGTAGCCGCACCTTTGGAAGCCCTGCCCTTTTCCATAGCGGCGGCGAGGGGCAGTTTATCCACTGCATCCTTCAGATCGGAGATGATGAGATTGTACACATCATCTACCGAAGCGCGGCGCTGGTTGCGGGCTTCTTCAATAGAAATCTGTGTGGTTACGAGGGGCACTGCGCCAAAGGCACGTACCATATCGAAATAGAACAGGGCGCGCATGAATTTGGCTTCCCCGATAAACTGGTTCTTCGCATTACCGGTATAATCAGTTGGCTTATCAATATTCAGCAGCACCTGGTTGGCTCTGTAAATACCTGCGTAGTTCGATTCCCAGAAACCCGCCACCACGTTGTTATCGGGCGTAACGGTAAGACCATCGATATCACCTGCACCTGCAATAGGCGAGTTGGTAGACATATACAGGTTATCGGAAGGCGCTTCCATCAGCACATAGTCCGACATGCGGCGTGCCTGCAGGTTGCTGTATATACCGATAACGGCTTTATTGACTTCGGAAGAAGACCGGAAGTAATTAGTGGTGGTCAGTATGGACTCAGGTTCCATGTTCAGCAGGGCATCATGACAGCCGGCTGCGCCGAGCAAAATGGCCAGTGCCTGCAACGAGAAAAATATTCTTTTCATACTGATGGCAATTAGAAGTTAAAGTTGAAACCGATGGCGTACACACGATTGACAGGCTCAGAACCGGAGTTGTAACCGGGCTTGCTGCCGATACCGCTGATCTCACCCAGCGTGGTACCTTCCGGATTGTAACCGTGGAATCCTTTTTTCGTGAAGATGAAAGGATTGCTGGCCGACAGGTAAGCACGGAAAGAGTTGATGCCTGCGCGTTTGAGGATACCATTGTCGGGCAGGGTGTAGCCGAGGTTGATGTTGCGTACTGCAAGGAAGCTGGCGTCTTCAATATAAATATCAGAACCGGCCTGGCGGGTGAGGGTAGACAGGGCGCTGCCGGGCATCCGTCCGTTTCCGGGATCAGATACCGACCACCACTGGTCCTGCACGAGCGAGCGGCGCATAGCACCGAGGAGCGCACCCTGATAGAACTGGTTTTCGTAGTTATACATTTTAGCACCAAGGGAAGCCTGCATGGCAATGCTCAGGTCGAAGTTCTCGTACGTGAAGTTGTTCACCATACCGAGGATGGCTTTGGGCTGGAAGTTGCCAAGGATCTCCTTGTCGGCGGGCGTTATGCTGCCATCGCCATTGGTATCCTGGTAAATAGGCATACCCGGCTTGGTACCTGCGAGAGAAGGATATTTGGAAAGTGATTCCGCATCTTTATACACACCAATTGCACGGTAACCGTAGTAAGAGAACATCGGCTCCCCTACTTTCAGAATCCAGGACATACCCTGCGCATCAGGCGTAATACGCTCGGTTACACCGCCCAGATCTTCCACACGGTTCTTGTTCATAGCCACGTTGAAGGAAGTCTGCCAGCTGAACTTAGGCCCTACGATGTTGCGGGTTGTCAGTTCTACTTCAAATCCTTTATTGCTTACGTCGCCAATATTGGTAAGGCCGCTGGTAAAGCCGGTAGTGGAGGGAACGGATACGTTATAAAGCAGGTCGTAAGTGCGCTTGCTATAGTAATCGGCCACGATCTGGATACGGTTCTTCAACAGGCCCAGTTCAATACCCACATCCCAGCCTTTGGTTTTTTCCCAGCCGAGGTTGTTGTTCTCGAAGTTAGACTGCGCCTGTCCTTTGATCACCCCATTGTTGGGAGAATACACTGCGTCTTTGATCTGCCCGAGGTACTGGAAGTCGCCGATGTTGAAGTTACCGGTAACACCCCAGCTGCCGCGTACTTTCAGGTCGCTGATAGCAGTGATGCCTTTCATGAACTCTTCCTGTTTCACACGCCAGGCCACGGAAGCAGAGGGGAAGTAACCCCATTTGTTATTCGGGCCAAAGCGGGAGCTGCCATCTGTACGGATAGAGGCAGAGAAGAGATACTTTTCTTTAAAGCCATAATGAACACGGCTGAAGTAAGATACCAGGCCCCATGCGGAGTTGGCGGTGTAAGACTTCGTTTGGTCGATCACCGCATTGTTCAGCGTATGGATGGTTTCGTTCACATAAGAATTGGGAACGGCATACATATAAGAGCCTTTCGAACGGTTCTTCTGGTACGATGCACCGGCAATGGCTGAAAGCTCATGGCCGCCACGGAAGGAAGTATTGTAGCTCAGTACGTTTTCGTTCAGCATATTAATGCTGGAAGTAACGATATCGCTGCCGCTGTTCTGGAAGGTAGACAGGGCGTAGCTTGTCTGGAAGAAATCGGAATTGTTATAAGAGATGGCCGACCCTACGGAAGAGCGGAGAGACAGGCCTTTGGCCAGGTCTATCTTCAGGTAGCCTTCACCGAGGTTGGAGAAAGTAGCGCCATAGCTGAATGTACCGTTCAGGATCGCAGCAGGACTGGTTTGACCAGACACCACGGCAGACCAGTAATCCCGCGGACGGGGGTAGGTACCATTGGCACGTTTCCCTTCTACAAAGCTGGGGATCTTGGCGTAATCGCTCACCACACGTTCAGACAAACGGCGTTTGCTGTACGAGGGGTTCAGCATAAAGCCGATGGTCACGTTTTTGCTGGCTTTTACATCTACATTGGCACGCACGCCATAGCTTTTGAACCAGGTATTCTGTACAGTGCCCACTTCATCTTTATAGGTGCCGGACACGTAGTAAGTCATTTTTTCAGTACCACCACTTGCGGAGATGTTGTAGCTCTGAATAGGAGCGGTTTGCATCACTTCATCCTGCCAGATCACGTTTGCACCGTTATTGATAACGGGGTTCACCTGGTAGGTAGCGGGCCTGCGGGCATCGCCCCAAACGGGGATAGATACATCGGCGCCGGGGTTGGCCCAGAGCCATTCGCGGTTCTGGAATTTCACGGCATAGTCGTAATACTCCTGACCGGTTATCCAGTCGTCGTGTACCCTTGCTTTTGAAATACCGGCGAAGCCGTTGAAGTTGAAGCGGGTTTTACCTGCCGAGCCTTTTTTCATGGTAACGATGATTACACCACCTGCGGCGCGGGAGCCGTAAATGGCGGCAGACGATGCGTCTTTCAGTACTTCGATAGACTGTACATCGTTCATATTGATCATACCGAGGTTACCACCGGGTACACCGTCGATCACCACGAGGGGTTCGTTACCGGCGTCGATAGAGCTGGCGCCGCGGATGCGGATGGTGGGAGCCTGGCCGGGCTGGCTGCGGTTCTGGGAGATGTTTACCCCGGCAAGGCGGCCAACGAGGGCGGCTTCAGGCCTGCCGGCGGGCACCTGGTCGAGGATGGTGTTCTCTACTTTGGTAACGGAGGCGGTTACCGAACTTTTTTTCATGGTGCCGTAACCGATAACCACCGTTTCGTTCAGCATGGTTTTGCTTTGAGCGAGAACGATGCGGATGCTGGAGCGGCCGCTTACGGGTACTTCAATTTTGTCGTACCCGATATAGGATACCACGAGTACCGCATTGTCTGCAGCGCGGATGGTGAATTCTCCTGCGGGAGTGGTAGCGGCGCCGTTGCTGGTGCCTTTAACGAAGATGGTGACGCCAGGAAGCGGGGTGTTGCCGATGCTGTCGACTACGATCCCTTTAATTTCGCGGGCATCCTGGGCAAGTGCGGGCCTTGTGGAAAAGAGGCCGGCGAGTGCAACAAATAACCCAAAGAGGTAAAGCTGTCTTCCTTTCATGATGCTGGTTAATAAAATGACGATTAAAAAAGCTGGTTTCACATCCGATCGGGCCGGTAACAGGCATAGCGATGCCCCTCCGCCCGAAGCGGTGTTTCTCATGACGGTATGTTAAAATCTAATGCTGGTCTGATGGTAATTTCCCGGGCATCCACCCCTCTTGAACAAATCCCGGGTACGTACACGTCTTCATAACGATGTCTACAAATATATGGTTCTTTTGTAAACAAAAAAATAATTCAGGGAATTTCCGGTAATCTTCTTTTGCCGGGAAAACAGCCTTCCTGAGGGATCAAAACCCGTGGCGGAAGACATTACCGGGGGAAGCTTCGGGCATACTTCCAGGATAAGGCACTTTAAAGGGCTGGATAAAGCAGAGATAAGCCGCCCTTAAGCCGCCTTTAAGCCGCCCATATCCCGCCCATAAGCCGCCCCTATATAGAGGCGGCTTATCTACGGGTTATCCCCGGATTAAGGGAGGGTTATTTACGGATTATCCTGCTATCAGGTATACGATCGGCCTCTCTGAACCCGGGAGGAGCCATAAATCTTAAGGAATTGAGCAGTAAAGGAGGCGGAGTGCTTAGCGGAGGGTTGGGGCAGCTGTAAGCGAAGAATTATGCCAAAAAAGAAGGGCCGGGAAAGGATTTTTGTCCTTTTCCGGCCCCGGATATCGTGTAAGTCGTTTAAATCAGTCCAAGGGCGGTTTCCTCCCCTCTTTCGAGGTGCTTCACCAGGGTTGCCTGGGCCAGCTTGAGATCCTGCTTGCGGAGGGCGCTTACGATCTGGCGGTGCTCCCGGTCGGTTTGTGCGTAATCGTCCATGAGCATTTTGCCCAGTTTCATATGGAACAGCGGGATGTTACTGTATTGGTACAGCTCCATGAGCTTGGCGTTGCAGGCGCCATAGATAAGGGTTTCGTGAAACTTCATGTCTGCATCGCAGGCGCCGCCGAGGTAGCCTTTTTCGACCATGGCGGTAAAGTCTTCACAGATCTTGTCGAGCGTATCGAACAGGGCGGGGTTGGGTTTCTGGTGCAGGAGGCGGAGGGCACCCAGCTCCAGCAGCTCCCGCAGTTCGCGGATCTCCCGGATGTCATTGGGGGTCATCGACTTTACGAAATAGCCGCCCTTTTCCCCGAAAACCACCAGATTTTCGCCCAAAAGGCGGGTAAGGGCCTCACGGACTGCCATCCGGCTCACTTCCTCCTTACGCGCCCACTCATCTTCTTTGAGGCGCATTCCGGGAACGAGCTGGTTGGATAAAATCTGACGACGGAGGTCAACATATACTTTATTCGCTAAGGAATCTGTCTTCATGGGTATTTTGTATACGAATTTCGACTGTAAAAGTAAACAAGAAAAACCATACCGTCAAAGTCCGCCCCCACTACTCCGGCTCCACATCCTGTAACTGGTATTTGATAGCATACTTCCGGGGCTGGATAGGCTTGCCGCTGGCATTGGCCCATACATTGGCAAAGGTGGCCCCGTAGTAAAAGATAAGCGAAACATAGAAAACGAACAACAACAATAATACGGTAGAGGCCGAAGCCCCGTAAATACTGTTGATATTACTGTACGTGAGCAGCCAGCGGAGTACGATTTTCCCGATCGTAAAAAGCACCGCCGTTACAAACGCCCCTGTGAAAATTATCTTCCAGCGCACCCTGCCATCGGGCAGCAGGTAAAACACCAGTGCAAACCAGAGGGTGGCGGTGAGCAGGGAAAGGAGGTATTGCAGAACGCTGTTGTAGTATACGCCAACGTTTGGCCAGTACCGGGTGAGGTATTCGCCGATAAATGCCTGGGCCGAATCGCCCACGATACCGATTACGAACAGCACGCCCGTACACAGGATGAGCGCCACTCCTTTCAGGCGCGATACCATGATCTGTTTGAAATTACCCCGTACAACGGGCCGGAGGCTCCACAACTGGTTCACGGAGCTGGTCATTACTTTCAGGAGGGTGGTGGCTACAAACAGGAGGAATACGAACCCAACACCTGCGATGAGCCAGTTTTGTGCAATGCCCCTGAATGCCTGGAGGGTTTCCACTACTTCGTGGGTAGCTTCGGGACCAATCACTTCCCGGAGTTCGCCAAACAACTGGCGGGAGATGATACGCGGCTCAAAAATAAGCCGCAGGGTTTGAATGATGATGACGAGGATGGCCGGCAGGGCGAAGGTGGTAAAAAACGCCGTGGCTCCCGCCATCCGTAAAGGATCGTTCGCCTGTAGTGCATTGAACGCATCCCTGAACGAATAAACGAAAACCTTCCATCGCTTTTCCTGCCTTGTGTTGCTCTTTACCATACATTCCGGAGGGCACACCATGGCGGCCCGGCGCGAAATTAAATGAAAAAACCGGAACAGGACTATTCCGGTTGGTTCGTTTAACCTACAACTGTTACACTATCAGTAACTAATATCATATGCCTTTATACATTTTTCTTCAGCCATTGATGGATGAACGCGGCATTCCCCTCCCAGCCACGCTGCCCCAGCACGGAGTGGGTTTTACCCGGGAAAAGCTTGTATTCCAATACCCCTTCGCTGCGGCTGTATTTCTTATAATTCGTATGGTTCAGGGATGCGGGCATGATGTGATCCTTTTCTCCGGCCACAAATAACAGGGGCACATGGGGCTTCCGGAAATCGATCTTCGCCTCCTTCCCCAGCCCGTCGCGCGCCAAACGCTTGGATTCGGGAAGCACCAGCTTATCATATGTTTCCTGCTGCTCACGGAGGCTGAGCCCGTTCGTGAATGCATACTGCCACTGGGACAGCGACATGAGGAAGGTTTTGGAAGCGGAAGTGAAAAGGCCCAGCGGCCCCCAGGTAGACCGGAAGAAGGATGGCTCGAATGTTAGCACCCCTGCCGGCGGCACCGAATGGATGGCCACCCCTGCCGCAGCAATATCTCGCTGGAGCATGAGCTGTACCAGCAGGCCGCCGAAAGAATGCCCGATAAGAATGGGCTTTTCGGGCAGGCTGGAAATGATATCACTGAAGTAGTTCTTCAGATCGGCCAGGCGGATGGAAGCAATGGCGGGGTCGGGATGACGTGCGCGCAGGACAGGCGCAGGCTCGCTTTTGTGAGGCCATGGCGGAACTATACACTGGTAACCTTCTTTTTCGAAATAAGCCTTCCAGTCGTCCCAGCAGGAGTGGTGAACGAAGCAGCCGGTGAGAAAAACGATCGTTTTCATATAGGTTGTTTTGAGGTTTTTGCCAAATGGGGTGCCATAATATCAACTCCTTATCCCGCAAGGGTTTCCACTTTTCTCACCGGATATTGCCAGCGAAATATCGTTGCAATCCATAACGGCTCAACGAAATAAAGTGGTACTTTCATCCCGGAAAACCAATCATCGCTCCCATGTCTTTCACCTACCATGCCTTTGCAGGGCATATTCTCTGTCCGATAGCCTTAATTCAACACCATGCCCGGAATTTTGTTCTCCCGCACCTTTGTCCGGCCTTCCATTTACAACGAAATTTCGTGGTCTGCTTCTTTCCGCAACGAAATAAAGTGGTATCTTGATAATGGTAAATCGTTGTCCCGTTAAATCTACATCATCACCAATCAATCCGGCAACCCGCCCCCACGGGCACACCGGCCCCAAATGGCGTACCGGGATAAGCAGGAAAACTTTCGGCTTTGGCTTGTTTTATGAACTGGCGAATCTAATGAACAGTATGCTGCGCACTTTGTTGATGCTATGCCTGACCGCCCTCCTGTACCTGCCGGCTTCCGCGCAGGACGGTCCGCATCTGCGCGACTCCGTAGCCGCCGCGGCCAATGATACCGCCCGGGCGCTTTACCTCATACGCCTCGGCGAACATTACCTGACAAGGCCCGGCAATCTGCCAAACGATATGGACAGCGCCCTGCTGGTGTTGGAAGACGCGCGAAAACTGGCCATCAAAAACAATTACCTCCGGCTATATACCCGCTGCATCTTTTATCAGTGCCTCGTACATATTGAGGCCGGCAATATCTCCCATTCGGTAGCCCTGCTCCCGGCGCTGGACAGCAGCGAGCAAACCATCGTTTCCGTTTTCCTCGCTTCCGCCTTTCTCACTAAAAACGGGGAGTACAAATACGACCTCGACAGCTCCGTGATGTATGGCCGCCAGGCACTCGTACTGGCTAAGGCAACCGGACAGGACTTCTACATCCCCCATATCAACGAAACACTGGCCACTGCGCTGACAGACAACCGCGACCTTCCCGCCGCCCTCGCCATGCTCCCCGATGTGGCGCCCGCCACGCAGGTGAGGATACTTTACAACATCGGTAACTATTACCGGGCAAAGGAATTAGAAAAAAAAGAAGACCTCGATACGGCCTATATGTTTGCTTACCGCGCCATGGAACTGGCAAAACAACTGAATGACCCCAAAGCCATCAGCGATTGCGCCTACCTCCTTTCGCGGACGGATATGGAAGCCGGCAGATGCAAGCCGGGTATTTACTACTTCCCACTCCTGCGCGGCGAGCAGCTGGGCCATGTAGCCTACTGGACGGCCCTGGAATCGCTCCGGTACGGAGACCCTGCAGACAGTACGCAGCGCTACATGCAGCTATCCCGGAATGCATACGGCTCCGTTAAAAACACTGAAGGATTGCGCAAATGCGGAGAAATGGACAAAGCCATCCGGCTGCTGCAAACCAGTGAAGCATTTATCCGTCAATTACCTGCAGACCGCCGCTTCCAGGCCTGGTGGGATACCGCGGCTAAATATGCCATACCCGGCCCCCTGCTGGATGATCCCCTCATGTTTGCCGCCATTGGCTGCTTACACCGCGCACTGCAATTAGGGGATTCCATCAACAATAATAACTACCGCTACAAAGCCTGGATGCAGCTGGGCAACTATTATTGCAAAACGGGGCTTACGGGCCTTGCCTGGAACTACTTCAGGCTGGCTGCAGATCAGCAGCTGCAGCTAAACCATACGGCTTCAGTAGCTGCCATCTGGCAATATGCGGGCGATGTACATTATGTATCGCGGTATAATTTCGCGAAGAAAGCAGCTGCATACCGTATGGCAAGGCACTACTTCCTCCTTGCGAAAAATGACAGCAGCGCCCTGAAAGCCGGGCTGGAAGAGGCCCGTAATTATTTTGACGACAGCCGCATAGCCGAAGCCAACGCTCTGCTGGATACGCTGCTCCAGCAATTCCCACCGCACAGGCATAAGGATGCATTCAGGATCTATCAGTTCCTATCAGGCATAGCACAACAAAACGGAGATAACACCACTGCACTCCGGCATTCCATTACAGCACTCAGGGAGGCGGAACTGCAAAATAACCGGCACCAGGTAAAAGCAGCCAAAGTACGGCTGGCAGAGATCTACAACGACCTTGGCGATTATGAAAAAAGTATCGGCCTGTACCGCAGCAGCCTCGACCTTCACCGGCAGCCCGGCTTCTTCTTCGACTATGCCTCCGCTTTCATGCTGGCAGAACTGCTCATAGAACACCGGAGCCCGCAGGAAGCACTGGACTTTCTCGAAGAAGCCAGCAGGGCGCATGCTCCTAACGACCACTACTCCCGCATCCTGCTGGCAGGCACCTGCGGCAGGTGTTATCATGCCATGGGCCTACGCACCCAGGCCGAAGAAGCTTTTCAGCAATCCATCAAAAACATGAAGCTGGAAAGGATCACCGCCAGAGTAGGCAGCCTGCTGCAATACAACATCGGTAAATTCTATTTCGAAAACGCCCAGTACCGGCGCGCTGCAGAACATCTTAATAATGCAGCCACCAACAAATCCAGCCATACCGGGATCAGTCTTGCCCGTAACATACAATACCTGCTGTTCCAATGCGATTCTGCGGAAAACCGTCATGAGCAGTCCATCGCCCATTACCAGCTTTACAAATACTACAACGATTCCCTGTTCAGCATCGCCCAAAGCAGGCAGATATCGGAGTTGAACATCCAGTATGAAACGGAACAGAAAGACCAGTCGCTGCTGGTGCAGGCGCAGGAAATACAGCTCCGCAAACAGCACATTGCCCTGCTGGAAAGGCAGGGGCTGCTGCAACTGAACATGCTGCAACATGCGCAACTGGAACAGGAGCACAGCATTAAAGAAGCGTTGCAGAAAGATCAGGAGATTAAGCTGAAAAGTAAAAGTGTTGAGCTGCTGAAGCAGCAATATCAATATCATGAAAGTGAGCTGGCGCAGGAAATGCTGCTCCGCAACGTAACCTTCGGCGGCGGGGCATTGCTTATCATCATCATAGGCCTGCTGGTAAACGGTTACCGGCTGAAGCAAAGGAACAACCGCTCGTTAAGGCAAAAGCAAACCGAGATCGGGCAAAAGAACCTGTCGCTGGAGAAACTGCTGGGCGAGAAGGAATGGCTGTTGAAAGAGATACACCACCGGGTGAAGAACAACCTGCAGATCGTGATGAGCCTGCTCAACAGCCAGAGTGCCTATGTGCAGAACGATGCAGCCCTTACCGCCATCCGCGACAGTCAGCACCGGGTACAGGCTATTTCACTCATTCATAAGAAACTGTACCAGTCCGATAATGTAGGGCTCATCTTCATGCCGCATTACATACATGAACTGGTGGATTCCCTCATACAGGGCTTTGATGCAGACCGGCACCTGCGCTTCCGGCTTGAGGTGGCGCCTATTCAGCTCGATGTATCACAGGCGGTGCCATTGGGCCTTATCCTTAATGAAGCAATTACCAATGCCATCAAATACGCTTTCCCCGGTAACCGGGAAGGGCTGATCGATATTACTTTTGAGCAAACTGCGGAAGGGTATTATGCGTTAACGATTAAAGACAATGGAACAGGCTTACCGGAAGGCTTTGACCCTGCCCAATGCCGCTCACTGGGTATGAGCCTCATGGAAGGGCTTAGCAGTGAACTGGGCGGCCACTTCGCCATACGCAACAACGGAGGTACTGAAATCCATATATGGTTCCAGACAGAAAACTACCTCCGGCATGAGTTAGTACTGCAGGATGAGAGCGCCCTTCCCGCCATGCAAACATCACCTTTAAAAGCAGCTGCAGCAGAATGAGTCACTCCAATACATATGGCCTTCTTCTGAAAGCATGGTTACTGCTATGCTGGCTGCTGGTAAACGGAGGAAGTGCCTGTGCACAAAATGCCGCTGCCGTCCGTGATGCCATTACCAATGCAAAAAGTGATTCCCAGCGTGTAGTCCGTTTACTGGACGCTGGTAAATATTATATGCTTAAACCCGGGGAAGCAAAAGCGGATATGGACAGTGCGTATCACTTCCTCGAACGCAGCCGCCAGCTGGCCATCCGTATCGGTTACCAGGAGAGGTATATGTGGATACTATACAGCATAGCCAACCTGTGGATAGAGATGAAAACACCATGGCGGGCTGCACAACTGGCCCCTTCCCTTGCACCTGAACAGGAAGCATCCATCTACTCCAACCTTTGCTACCATTATACCCTGAAGCCCGGAGAACACAGGTATGATCTGGACTCTGCCGTGCTGTATGGGAAGAAGTCTATCGCCATCGGTAAACGGGAAAAACTGACGGGCATCACAGATGCCAGCTTCATGGCACTCATTTCCGCTTTGATGGAAAGCAAACAACTTGCCGCCGCCGTAGCCCTGCTTCCAGAAGTACCAATAGGCAGTAAAGTTCACTTACTGCACCGCATCAGTTACGACTATCTTACAAGGAACTCCGGAAGAAACGCTCTTGATCTTGACAGTGCGGATATTTACGCCAGGCAATCCATCCGCCTGGGCCGTGAGCGGAATGAACTTGAACTGGAGCACCGCAGTTTTTATATACTGGCATATGCTGATCTCCATCGTGGCCAGCATACCCGTGCCAAGCAATATGTTCCTCACCTGAAAAACACTTATAAGGGCGATATATGTATGATATTGGCCAACTGGCACCTGAATCCGCCATTTAATGCAGACAGTGCCCGCTATTACGGAAAGCTGGCGGCAGAAGGGTATAGCATGGCAGGTAATAAAAACGGTATCACCCGCGCCAATGACCTGGTGAAAGCGGCAGATGTAGTGCTTTCCACCCCCTCCCGCCTCCCCGCCTCTCTAAACGGAGCAGCGCGTTACCGGAAGCTGGTGGATATGGGGCGGCAATACCAGTCGGGCTTCCCCGCCTTCGACCCCAACCAGCTGAGTATTGCCGTCAATTACTTCAGCACAGCCCTCCGGATAGCAGACTCTCTTGGCCGGGATACCATGCGGGTAGAAACCTGGAAAGAACTGTGTAAAACGTATTGCATGATGGGTGATCCTGACAAAGGCAGGAAGTATTTAGACCTGGCCCTCGCACATTATCAGGCAAAGCGGCACATTACCATGATCGCATATCTATGGGTGTATTACGCCAACAGCATCCGCCGCCAGCGGCTCAACTACCATCTCATAGCAGCAGCTTATGGTAAGGCAAGGCAATACAATGCCATGGCAGGAGATAAAGAAAATGAAATTGAAACGGCCCTGGAAGAAGCCAGTTACCTCCGGGAAGATGCCCGGCCGGATGAAGCAAGGGCCTTGCTGCTGGAGTTGTCTAAGAAATATGCCAATATGCACCCTGTGGCTTATAAACTCAACCGCCACCTCGCCTTCCTTGCCCAGTTGCGGGGAGATATGAGCGCCGCTTTACAATATGCTTTAACCGGCCTCAAAATGGCGGAACATGCGCGCGACACTTCCGACATCAAAATATTCCATACCCGGCTGGCAGATATTTATTACGACCTGGGGCAGTACGAAAA
The DNA here is from genome assembly GCF_003149455.1 of Chitinophaga deserti. Classification (GTDB taxonomy): domain Bacteria; phylum Bacteroidota; class Bacteroidia; order Chitinophagales; family Chitinophagaceae; genus Chitinophaga; species Chitinophaga deserti. Next base: position 485,799 of record NZ_QFFK01000005.1, on the reverse strand, counting down.
CAGCATACAGGCATATCAGAAAGTGTATAAGAATGCCCACAACAGGGGTATTAACGTCGACTACTATGCTGTGATTGCACTTACAGAATCCCTTATCAGGCACCGCAACCCTGCAGAAGCACTCGCTTTCGTTCAGCAGGTATACCGCGAGCACCCGCCTGGCTCCTTCTATCCCGAAAGACTGCTGCAGGGCGCCCTTGCATTAAGTTACCATGCGCTCGGGCAAAACGATCTTGCTGAAAAATACTTCATGCAATCCATCGACAACCTCGACAACATTCGTGTTGGCGATAAACTCTATACCCTCCTGCATTTCAATACCGGTAGTTTTTTCCTCCATAAACAGAAGTATACCGAAGCAGCGGAGCACCTCCGTAAAGCCATCCGCTTCAGGGCTGATATTGCCAGTGTTGCCCTTACCAACAACGCGCACTACATGCTGTTCCAGTGCGATTCAGCGCTGGGCAACTACCGGCAGGCCATCGGGCATTACCAGTGGTTCAAGTATTATAACGATTCCCTGTTCAACGTTTCCAAAAGCAGGCAGATTTCGGAACTGCAGATTCAATATGCTACGGAGAAAAAGGATCAGTCGCTGCTGGCACAGCTGCAGGAGATCAAACTGCGTAACCAGAGCATCCTGATCCTGAAGCGCGATAGTTTGCTGCAGCAAACCAAACTGCAACAGGCAGCATTGCAACAGGCAGAGATTACCCGCGATGCGGAACGGAAAGACCAGGACCTTCTCCTGAAAGAGAAAAGTATGCAGGTACTGAAAAAGCAGTCGCAGATCAAAGTAAGCGAGGTGAGGCGGGAACGGATCATCAGTAACGTATATTTTGGCGGTGCGGCACTCCTGCTTGTCATCATCGGACTGCTCATCAACGGTTACCGCCTCAAGCAAAAGCACAACCGTTCACTGAAGATCAAACAGGTGGAAATAGGGCAGAAAAATACTTCGCTGGAAAAGCTCCTCACTGAAAAAGAATGGCTCCTGAAAGAAATACACCACCGGGTGAAAAACAACCTGCAGATCGTAATGAGCCTGCTCAACAGCCAGAGCGCTTACCTGCAGAACGATGCTGCGCTGGGTGCCATCCGCGACAGCCAGCACCGCGTACAGGCCATTTCTCTCATCCATAAAAAGCTGTATCAGTCCGATAATGTAGGCGTCATCCACATGCCGCATTACATCCATGAACTGACGGATTACCTGCTCGACTGCTTCGGCGCCGGCCGCCGCATACGCCTTCAGTTAAACATCGCACCCATCCAGCTCGATGTATCGCAGGCTGTGCCATTGGGCCTCATCCTTAACGAGGCTATCACCAATGCAATCAAGTACGCCTATCCCAATAACGCGGAAGGTATTATTCACATAACGCTTGAACAGGAAACAGGCGGTAATTACGCACTTACCATTGCCGACGATGGTAAGGGACTGCCGCCTGATTTTGATCCGGGACATAGCCGCTCGCTGGGCATGAGCCTTATGGAAGGTCTTAGTAATGACCTCGGCGGACAGTTCAGCATCCACAGCCGGCAGGGCACCGTGATTCATATCCGGTTTACGGAAGACACGTTTGCCCACCCGGTATTGTCCATTCACCAGGAAAACCTCGCAGTATGAACGAAAAAGTGTTGATCGTAGAAGATCAGTTTGTAGAAGCCAACGATATCCGGCTTATGCTGGAAAAGAACGGCTACCGGGTTTCCGGCATCGCACGCTCGGTACCCCAGGCGCAGGAAATGATCCTGCAGGATAAACCCGACCTTGTGCTGCTCGATATATTCCTCAAAGGCCGGCAAACCGGTATCGACCTTGCCCATGAACTGCGTGAAGCCAACATAGCATTCATTTACCTCAGTGCCAACTCCAGCCAGGATGTGCTTACGGCCGCAAAAGCCACAGAGCCTTACGGCTTTCTCGTGAAACCATTCCGGGAAAGGGATGTGCTGGCCACGCTGGAAATAGCGCGTTTCAGGCATGTAAACAGCCTTGAATCACATTTGCGGAGAGAGAAGGTGCTGCGTAAAGCACTTGCACAACTGCAAACCGCAGGCGGCACCACGGAAGAGCGGCTATTGCAGGCGGGTATGGCATTGCAGCCTTACATCCCGTTCGAATACCTGTCTGTAAGCTTCCGCCGCAAAGGACAGTTTACCCACCTCCGCGACTACCGCCGCATAGGCTACAACGAATACCAGGAGCTGGGCCTTCCTGAACTGGGGAACATTACCGGCCAGCAGCCGGAAGCATTGGCGCAGTTGCAGGGATCGCAGTCATGGGAACAACCTGCGATCTTTAATGGTACCGCATTTGTAAAGGAACAACGAAATGTTCCTTTCCTGCAGTTGCTGGCAAAATCGTTCCGGCTGCAATCATCTTTCGTATATCCCTGCCTGCTGCAAAACGGCGATACCTGCCTGCTGCACTTCTTCAGTAAAATGCCGGAAGCTTACCTGCCCATACATCAGGAGATCTGCCAGCGCCAGCGCGATCTGCTGGCTGCACTTACAGATGACAACAACGGCAAATCACCTGCTACGGAAAACACCCCGGTTGTTAAAAAAGCACAGCAGGCGAAGGTGTTCGATGGCATCGTGGGCAGCAGTCATTTACTCCTGAAAGTATTCGACCACCTGTCGCAGGTAGCCCCTATCGACACCTCGATCCTCATTCTGGGAGAAAGTGGTACCGGTAAAGAAAGGATCGCGGATTGCATTCACCGGCTATCTCCCCGGCGAAACAAGCCCTTCGTGAAAGTGAACTGTGCTGCCCTGCCGGCATCGCTCATAGAATCTGAGCTTTTCGGCCATGAGAAAGGCGCTTTTACCGGTGCGGCCGACCGCAGGACCGGTAAGTTCGAACAAGCCAACGAAGGCACCGTATTCCTCGACGAGATCGGTGAAATGCCCATAGAGCTGCAGGCAAAACTATTACGCGTATTACAGGAACGGGAAATAGAACGCCTCGGCAGCAGGGCGCCCATTCACATCAATGTGCGCTTCATTGCCGCTACCAACCGCAACCTCGAGAAAGAGGTGGCAGAAGGCCGTTTCCGGCTCGATCTCTATTACCGCCTGAACGTATTCCCCCTCACACTGCCCAGCCTGCGCGACCGGTCGGAAGATATTCCGGCACTGGTGGCACACTTCATATCCGTCTTCAACCAGAAAACCGGGAAAAGGATTACAGGCGTTACAGATAAGGTTATGGCGCAATTGCAGCAGTACCACTGGCCCGGCAACATCCGGGAACTGGAGCACCTGATAGAGCGCAGCATGCTGCTCAGCCGGGGGCCTAACATCGAGGAAGTAATACTCCCCGGGTTCCGGCAAACTGAGCATATTCCCGCCCCCGTTACCGATAACCGCATTAAAACCATTACTGAAAACGAGCGCGATCACATCCTGAGCGTCCTCAAAAAATGCAATGGCCGTGTATGGGGAGCCGGAGGAGCCGCAGAACTGCTACAGGTGCCGCCTACCACGTTACATTCCAAGATGAAAAAGCTGGGAATCCGGAAGGAACACCTTCCTTAATCCGTGAAAAGTACAATTATGACCGGCATTAACACAATGGTCCGTATACTGTAATCACTACTTTTGCAACATGGTAGCAAATAATAACAATTCCTACGAAGTGATAGTAGTCGGCGGCTCATCCGCAGGCCTTAGTGCGGCCCTTACTCTGGGGCGTACCATGCGGCATACGCTTGTACTCGATGGTGGCGCCCCACGCAATAAACCTGCCGGGCATGCCCATAACCTCTTTACCCGTGACGGTACGCCGCCGGCAGAACTGCTGCGCATTGCCCGGGAGCAGCTGGTGCCTTACGAAACAGTAAAGCTCCAGGAAGGATATGTTACCACTGCCACAAAAACCGATAGCGGCTTCCTGCTCACAACGCAGGACGGCGTGCAATATGCCACGAAGAAAGTAATACTCGCCACCGGTGTGAAGGATGACCTTGCTGACATTCCGGGGCTGCAGGAATTGTGGGGGAGCCGCGTGATCCACTGTCCGTATTGCCACGGCTGGGAAGTACGCCATCAACCCGTATGCGTGATCGCTAACGGTGAAGCGGCGGAACATTACGGCATTACACTCTCCAACTGGCATAACGATATTACCTTCCTCACACAGGGAGAAAGCACTATCAGTACAGCAACCTTCGATAAATTCAAAGAGAAGGGTTACCAGGTAAAAACTGCTGCCATTGCATCGCTGGAGAAAAGCGGCAGCGGGGTGAAAGTGAAACTGGAAGATGGGGAGGAACTAACGGCAGGTGCGGTGTATTACCGTCCGGAGAAACTGCGCTTTCATAATTCACTGGCGGAGCAACTGGGTTGTGATATCAGTCCTGATGGTGTGGTAACCGTAGGTGCAGCATTCGACACTACGGTGCCTGGTGTATTTGCCGCGGGTGACCTCACACATCCCGGTTTGCACCAGTTGTATATGGCCGCTATGGGAGGCCACCTCGCAGGTACCAACGCCAACCGGCAGCTTACTCAGGAAGCCTGGTGATTACTTGATGGCAGCCAGCTTGTGAATATCTTTCACTTCAATAACCCTTGAAGAATATCCGTTGCGCGATACTTCGATCATGGCTTTGCCCAGCTCCTGCAAGGTGCTGGCGAACCCGGGGAAGAGTGTTCTGAAGAATGGGAACATCCAGCCCATGTACTTATAGGCTTTCAACAGGTGCTTTTGCCCAGGCGTTGCTTTAAGTAACCCGGGCCTGAAGGCGTACACAGCGCGGAAAGGAAGCTTCATCAGATCGTTCTCCGTTTTCCCTTTCACTCGTGCCCACATTACGCGGCCCTGCTCGGAGCTATTGGTGCCGGAGCCGGATACGTAACAGAAAGCCATTTCAGGGTTACGCTCTGCCAGCATTTCTGCCACATGCAGCGTTAGCGTGTAGGTAAGCCGGTAATACTCCGGCTCGTTTTTTCCCACGGAGGAAACTCCGAGGCAGAAGAAGCAGGCATTATACCCTGCCAGCTGATCGGCTATGGGACGGATGTTGAAGAAATTCTCATGAATGATTTCCCGCAACTTGGGATGTGTTATTCCGGAAGGACTCCGGTTGATGATCAATACTTTATCTACATGCGGATTATCAAGGCATTCCAGCAGAACGCCCTCTCCGACCATTCCGGTGGCGCCCGTGAGGATGACGCTGAGATTTGCAGGCATGTGGGGTAGTATTTTATCCGAATGTAACACAATTCCACAGTACTACCTATGACAAACTAACTACAGCTGATCTGCCGGATATATCCGTTACCGTGATGTGGCAGTATTTCAGGCATTTACGGTTTTGGCTGCAGCGATCCTGCTTCTTCCTATCAGCAGGACTAACAACGATAAGAAAGCAGCACCAGCCATACATGCAGCCATGGGCAATGCAGTATTTTCTTTAAACAGGCTCACACATACAGAAGCCAATGCCCCTGCCCCCATTTGCAATGCTCCCATAAGGGATGATGCTGTGCCCGCATTCCGCGCAAAAGGCGCGAGGGATAATGCGGCGGTATTGGGATTCACGAAGCCAAGAGAACTGAGCAGCACGGCCAGTATGGCAATGGTACCACCCAGGCCCAGCCAGCCCTGCCAGGCACCTAGTGCAAATATGATGGAGGCTACCGTCATAACAGTTAAAGCAACCGGCAAAATCTGTTCGCTTCTGAAGCGTTTCAGCAACAAAGTATTTACCTGGCTGGCCCCGATAAAGCCCACGCTCAGTGCGGCAAATATCCATCCATACGCTTTATCCGACAGGTGGAACACTTCCATGAATACTTTTGGTGAACCGGAAACATACGTGAACAAAGCAGAGAAAGCCACCGCACCGGTGAGGGTGTAGGTATAAAACTGCGGTACCGTCCACACCGACCAGAAGTTCTTAATGATTGGCATCGGCATGAGAGAAAGCGTAGTATCTGGCTTGAAGCTGTCGGGCAGCCAGAGGATGCATGCCAGCAGCAAAGCGATGCCCATCACTGTCAATATCGTAAACACGGAATGCCAGCCAATGGAACTGGTTACATACCCGCCAATAGTGGGGGCCACCATGGGCGAAGCGCCTACTACCAGCATGAGCAATGCGAACACTTTCGCGTTTTCATTCACCGGAAAAAGATCGCGCACCATGGCCATAGCGGCTACAGCAGCAGCACAGGAGCCTACTGCCTGGAAGAAGCGGAGATAAATAAGGCTATCCAGCGAGGTGGAGAATATACAGCCAATGGATGCCGCTATATACAGGAGCAACCCGGCATAGAGGGGTTTCTTTCTCCCGAAGCGGTCCAGCAGCGGGCCGTATAACAGCTGGCCCAGTGAAATACCGATGAAATAGCTGGAGAGTGTAAGCCCCACTTCCGATACATCCACCCCCAGATCTTTCGCGATGGCGGGAAAGCCGGGGAGGTACATATCAATCGTAAAGGGGCCCAATGCGGTAAGGCTCCCCAGGATGAGGATCAGTGATAAATAAGCAGAACGTTTCAAAGCAAGGTTTTGAAATAATAGTTACACCAAACAGTTATTCACCGTTCAGGACAACATCAGGTAATACAATAAATTAAAAGGCAGATTGTTGGGAAGAATGCACGCAAAGATAGGAAAATGTTTTAAAACCGGAGCAAAGCATGCTCCAGCCCCCTCAGCTCTGCAAGTCCTTTTAACCGGCCAATACCACTGTAGCCGGGATAGGTTTGCTTTGCCAGATCATCAAGCATCTGGTGCCCGTGATCGGGCCGCATGGGTAATGAAACCTTGCGCCTGCGCATGATACCGGTGAGGGCGCGGACCACAGCAAACATGTCAACATCCCCATCGAGGTGATTGGCTTCGTAGAAATCTCCGCCGCCATTGCGGCGGATGTTGCGGAGGTGGATAAAGTGAATCCTGTCTCCCATCCGCTCCACGATACCGGGCAGGTCGTTATCTTCCCGCACGCCGAGAGAGCCGGTGCAGAAGCATAGTCCGTTTGCAGCAACGGGCACTGCATCCAGTATGGCCTGCAGCTGCGCTTCGGTACTTACAATGCGGGGGAGGCCCAGCAGCGGGTAAGGGGGATCGTCCGGATGAATGGCGAGACTCATACCAATTTCTTCGGCTACCGGCGCTACTTCACTGAGAAAGGCAAAGAGGTTTTCCTGCAGGGTATCTGCATCGATTTGAGCGTATTGCGCCAGTGCGTAGAGCACTCCCTCCCGGGTAAAACGCTCGTCGCTGCCGGGGAGGCCCAGCAGGGCATTGTGAAAGAGTGTTTCGCGTTGGGATGTTGAAAGCGTATTTAATTTGGCTTCTGCCAGTTTAATCTCTACAGAGGAATAATCCTGTTCTGCATTCGGGCGCTTCAGGAGAAAGAGGTCGAAGGCGATGAAGGCTGCCCTGTCGTAGTACAGTGCGCGTGCGCCCGTGGGCAGTTCATAATTGACATCCGTCCGCATCCAGTCCATCACCGGCATAAAGTTATACGTAACCGTTTTAATTCCGCATTGGGCGAGGTTATGCAAACTGTCTTTATACCGGCTGATATACTGTTGTACGTTATCCGCAGATTGTTTGATGTGTTCATGTACCGGGAGACTTTCCACTACCGACCAGCGCATGCCCGCAGCTTCAATAAGGGCTTTTCGCTTTTCGATCTCATCAACCGTCCAGATATCACCAACGGGAATGTGATGTAATGCGGTTACCACACCGGTACAACCGGCCTGGTGTATATCGCGCAGGCTTACGGGATCGTTAGGCCCGAACCAGCGCATGGTTTGCTCCATCGGCATGGAAGTGGAAGTTTAGATGCGATGGTCAAGTTGGAAAATTCTGCCTGAATATCCAAACGGGAAAGGCATTTCCGGCTTCGAAAACGTTTGAAGTTGATGGAAGCGCCATAAAACCATCGGCATGGGTGAGTGCCCAGAGGTCGCCGGAGCCCATATGCGGAATAGGTTGTGCCAGCAATACTGCTTCCGGTGATAGGGCGAGCTTAACGGGTATAAAGTATTCGAGGGGGCGCGTGAAAGTGAGTGTTTCCGACAGCAGGGCCATTACAGGCTGGCGGAGTGGTAAACCAAGGCAGGCTTCCAGCCAGGGGCGGATGTAGCGAGCGTAGTTGGTCATGACAGATTGCGGGTTTCCCGGAAGGGCAAATATTACCGGGCCTCCCGGCAGCTTTCCGAAGCGGATCAGTTTTCCGGGCTTCTGCCCTATCCCGTCCACTATAGTTTCCATCCCTGCTTCGGCCAGTATTTCAGGGAGGTGGTTAAACCGTCCGTCGCCCACTGCGCCTGTGCAAATGATAACATCGCAGCGGTACAGCATGGGGAGTAATTCATCTGCCATGCGCGGCTTCTCATCGGCCAGGTGTACTATATCTGCGGGGATGCCCATGTCCTGTAAACCGGCGGCCAGGCTAAATACGTTCGACATACGTACCTGGTGGGGCTCCGGTTTGTTCCGCACTTCCACCAACTCGTTCCCGGTGGCTACCAGCAGCACTTTGGGCAAAGCGCTTACTTTCACTTCCGCCTTCCCTGTTCCGGCGAGGATGCCTATTTCTGCGGGGCCTATCCTGATGCCCGGCTCCAGCAGGGGCTTGCCGGCATGTGCGTCGGCACCTTTGCGGTGGATATGCTGTCCCGGTTCCACATCTCCTGTGATGGTGAACCTTCTGAACCCTTCATGCTCCGTTACTTCCAGCTGGTCGAAGGGTACCACGGTATCGGTGAGTTCGGGCATTACGGAGCCACGCATTACTTCCATGCCATCGGCCAGGTTAGCGAGCTGCAGGCAGGGCATCCCTGCCGCCTGTATGCCTCCGGAGCCAAATACCCGCTGCCCGCGGGCGTAGCTGTCGAATGCGATGGCCAGTCCGTTTACGGTTACGCGGTCGTATGGCGGCAGCGGCCTGTCGGCATGCACCGTTTCGCGCAGTACACGGCCTTCTGCAGCTTCGAGCAGCACGGTAGTAACGCCAAACCCCGGGGCGGCACGCATCATGGCGGAGAAAGCTTCGGAAACGGTCATCATAACGGTGGGTTTTGCTTACTAAATTTAGCCTATTGCCGCCAATGCGGCAAATCCGCGGCGGCCAACAAATGCAGCAAGGGCTTTGTTTATTATGGCATGCCTACCATTCTCCTGATCGAAAAGAAAGACCGCAAACGCGGAAGTATCGCCCCCTTACTGGAATCTGCCGGTTATACCGTAGCGCAGGCTGCCGGCGGACAGGAAGGTATTTCCCGCATGCGCGTACACCCGCCCGACCTGGTGCTGTGTGATATGAATATGCCGGGGGTAGACGGGCTGGGCGTGCTTCATGTGATGCAGCAGGAAGGCCCGCTGCAGTTGGTGCCCTTCATCCTCCTGCTGGATGCCTGGGACCCGCATCGCTTCAGGGAAGCCATGCAACTGGGGGCCGATGATGTGATGATACGTCCCTTCTCCGGAGCGGAAGTATTACAAACCATTGCCGTGCGGCTGGAGAAACGGCATCTGCTCCTGCAGAACGCTGCCGCCATTAATCCTGCCAGTGAAACTGATTTCCGGAATATCATCCGCGCTTTTATCACCGACCGTAATACCGTACGCCTCGCACCCCATGAGGTGATTTACCGGGAAGGTGAAACACCGCGGTACATGTTTTACATCCTCTCAGGAAAAGTGAAAACCATTAAAACGCATGAAGACGGGAAAGATTTGCTGATCAGCCTGTACAAACAGGGCGATTTCTTCGGATACATTGCACTGCTGGAAGAAGACCGGTATAAAGCAACGGCCCTTGCGATGGATGAAACGGAGCTGGCATTGATACCCAGGAATGATGCGGAAGAAATGCTGGAGCGGGTGCCACTCATCTTTCAGAAGTTTGTGCGGATGCTGGCACGCAACCTAACGGAAAAGGAAAACCGGCTGGTAGGGATCGCTTATGATACGCTGCGCAAAAAAGTGGCCAGTGCGTTGGTGCATTTGCGGAACAAATACCACCAGGGCACCGGCCAGTATAAGGTTAACATTGCCAGGGATGAGCTGGCTTCTCTCGCCGGAACTGCAACGGAATCACTGATCCGTACGCTCGGCGAATTCAAGCAGGAAAAACTGGTGGCCATCAAAGGCCCCGTTATTACATTGCTTGAGCCCGGCAGGCTGGAAGAAATTGCGTTTCATTGAAGCGCCTGCCGGATGTACATATATAACAAAACAACACCACTGATTTTTTTGTAATGAACCCCTGAAACAACCGTATTATGCTATACTGTCATATATTCATTCGTTGTTTCATTCATCGGTTGTTCCTGCGGGGTCTGGTTTTTCCGGATATAAACCGCCCCCTTTCGAAGGCGGCTATCTGGTATGTATGAAGCGGTTACTTCGTTTGCAATAATTGTATAATGCAAATGTAGAAAGGGTGGGAAATGTGGGAAATGACACGCGTCAGGCAGCAACTGATACTCGTCAGGCGGAACGGTTTTTGGAGAGCCTACAGAAACCATGTTCCGAACATTGTAAGGGCGCAGTTTGTTATAGAGCTTTACAGCGCCTGAAAAACCCTTTTTCAACATGAAAAAATACGATGCCATCATTATCGGGGCCGGTCAGGCAGGTACCCCGCTTGCGCGGAAGCTGGCAGGTGCCGGCTGGCGCACCGCACTGATAGAGCAGCGCAGGATAGGCGGCACCTGTGTAAACGACGGGTGTACCCCTACCAAAACCATGATAGGCGCTGCGCGCATATGCTACATGGCTGGCCGTGCCCGGGAATTCGGTATCACTTTATCCTCCACCGTCCCTGATCTCTCTAAAATAAAAGCGCGAAAAGATGAAGTAGTACAACAATCTTTTGACGGCCTCACCCGCGCAGTTTCCAAAACCGACAACCTCGATTATCTGGAAGGCAAAGCCGTATTCACCGGGATGAAAACGGTGGAAATAAACGGCGAAACACTGCACGCGGAACATATATTCATCAATACAGGGGCCAGTGCGGCTATACCACCCATAAAAGGCCTCAGCACCGTTCCTTATCTCACCTCCACCACCATCCTCGACCTCACGGAAGTACCGGAGCACCTTTTCATACTCGGTGCGGGATACATTGCCATGGAAATGGGGCAGATGTACCGGCGGTTCGGATCGCAGGTAACCATGCTGGAAAAGAGTAACAGGATTCTGGGGAAAGAAGATGAAGACATTGCTGCGGAAATTCATAAAATACTGGAAGAAGACGGCATTACTATCCTTACTGGTGCCGAACTGAAACAGGTGACATCCGATGACGGGCACCTGCGGCTGGAAGTATCGGAGAACGGAGCAACGCGCACCATCACCTGCAGCCACATACTCATAGCAGCGGGGCGGCCACCCAATACTGCAGACTTACAACTGGAACAAACAGGGCTTCATGCAGAAAAAAATGGTACCATTGCTGTGAACGACCGCCTGGAAACCAGTGTTCCCGGTATTTATGCATTGGGCGATGTGAAAGGAGGGCCTGCATTCACACATATTTCATATAACGATTACGTTATCGTATGGCAGAATCTCCTGGAAAATAAAGAACTTTCCATCCGCAACAGGCATGTTCCGTATTGCATGTTCACCGATCCGGAACTGGGCCGTATCGGGCTTACAGAGCAGGAAGCAAGGGAGCAGGGGAAGAACATCCTTGTTGCTAAACTGCCACTTACGAAAGTGGCACGCGGTATTGAATCAGGAGAAACAAGGGGATTGATGAAAGCCATAGTAGATGCTGATACCGGACTGATATTGGGTGCTGCCATAGTGAGCGTTTCCGGTGGAGAGATCATGTCGGTTTTACAGATGGCCATGATGGGTAACCTTACCTGCCGGCAATTACGCGATGGAGTATTCGCCCATCCCACCTTTTCAGAGTCCCTTAATAACCTGTTTATGTCCATCACATGATTGAAGCCAGCCAACTTTATAAAGCTTTTGACGGGCGCCCTGCGGTGCAGGATGTATCATTCACCGTTCCTGAAGGCGGGCGCCTCATGTTACTGGGCACCAGCGGCAGCGGTAAAACCACTACCCTCCGCATGCTCAACCGCCTGCTGGACCCCGATAACGGAAAGATATTTTTCCGGGGGAAAGACACCCGCACCTTCCGTCCGGAAGACCTCCGCAGGCAAATGGGCTATGTGATGCAGCAATATGGCCTCTTCCCGCACTATACCGTGGCAGAAAACATCGCCATTGTACCTAAACTGCTGGGTTGGGATAAAGCCCGCATCCGCCAGCGTACCGAAGCACTGCTGCAGAAACTGGGCCTCTCCTGGGAAGCGCATGCCCATCAATATCCCGCACAGCTCAGTGGTGGCCAGCAGCAGCGTGTAGGCCTTGCCAGAGCGCTTGCGGCAGACCCTCCCGTTCTCTTAATGGATGAACCCTTTGGCGCCCTCGACCCTGTTACCCGCGCACATATACGCCAGGAGTTTAATGAGCTGGACGAGTTCAAAAACAAAACCGTAGTAATGGTCACCCACGATATCCGCGATGCCCTAGAACTGGGCGACCGTATCGGTATCATGGACAAAGGCCGGCTCATCCAGACCGGCACGCCTGAAGAACTGCAGCAGAACCCTGCCAACGATTTTGTGGCGGCATTCCTTCACGGTAAAACCGAGGCGCCATGAACGATTTCCTGCAATTCCTCCAGAGCCAGTCGGGCAAACTGCTAGAGCAAACGCTCACGCATATACATCTGACTTTATTATCGGTTGCCCTCGCCATCCTTGCGGGTGTGCCATTGGGCATCCTCATCGCCCGGAAGCAGAAGCTGGTGGGTATGATACTCGGGTTTGCCGGAGTCCTGCAAACTATTCCCAGTATTGCATTGCTGGGTTTCCTTATCCCGTTACTGGGCATTGGCCCTAAGCCTGCCATCTTTGCATTATTCCTGTATGCACTACTCCCCATCATCCGCAATACCTATACAGGCATCCGCGGGGTAGATGCCACGGTGCGCGAAGCGGCAGTTGCCATGGGCATGACGAACGGACAGGTACTCTTTAAAGCAGAAATGCCCCTCGCCATGCCGGTAATACTCGCCGGCATACGTACTGCCGCCGTCATCAATGTGGGGGTAGCTACGCTGGCAGCGTATATTGCCGCGGGCGGACTGGGAGAATTCATCTTCGGAGGCATAGCATTGAACAATACCAACATGATACTTGCGGGTGCTATTCCTGCTGCGTTACTGGCTATCCTGTTCGACTTCCTGTTGTCGCGCGCACAAAAGCTCAGCATGCGGCATTTCCGCTGGGCAGGTGCTGCAGCAGTGATTGTGTTTGCCCTCTCCGCCATGACGCCTGCTGCCAAAGGCAAATTACTGGCGGGCTTTACGCCTGAATTCATGGGCCGGGAAGATGGATGGCTGGGACTTAAACGTATATATCACCTGCGCATCCCCACCGTTGTCATCAACGATGCCGTGATGTACCAGGCTTTACATGAAGAGAAACTGGATGTGGTGAGCGGATATAGTACTGACGGGCGCATCAGGGCATATAACCTTGTTATCCTCGACGATGATCAGCACATCTTCCCGCCATACTACGCCGCCCCTGTAGTCCGCAAGGATGCACTGGAGCGCTTCCCGGAACTGGGTCCGGCGCTTGACCTGCTGGCCGGACGTATCAACGATTCGGTAATGACATACCTGAACTACCGGGTAGATTTCCTGCATGAAAGTCCTGCCACCGTAGCCCGCGACTTTCTTGACAAACAGGGCCTCCTGAAACCGCAAAGGCATGGGAAAAAAGGTGTGGTGCGAATGGGTTCGAAGATCTTCACGGAGCAATACATCCTCTGTGAAATGTATAAACTGCTGGTGGAAGGAAACACAGAATTGTCAATTTCTTCCAAAACAGGACTAGGTGGCACGAAAATTTGTTTTGATGCATTAACGAATGATCAGATTGATTTCTATCCTGAATATACCGGCACCGGCCTGCTCGTGATATTACAGCAGCCTTTAACGGAGAATCTGAGAAATAAAGACAGCGCCTACAATTTTGTGCGCGACCGGTTCGAACAGCAATACGGGCTGCGCTGGATGCAGCCTATTGGTTTCAACAACGCATATGCACTGATGATGCGGGAAGCAGCGGCAGCGCAATTCGGCATCCGCTCCATTACCGGTCTCACTCGTTATCTGAATACGCAAAAAAATTGACATGTTAGAAGTAAGCACTCCCTCCGCGCTTGCCAGGCATTACCTGCAGGTGCGGAAATGGACGGAAACGATTTGCCGCCCGCTACAAAAAGAGGATTATGTGGTACAACCTGTAGAAGATGTGAGTCCGCCTAAATGGCACCTCGGCCACACCACCTGGTTTTTTGAGACCCTTATTCTTAAAAAATTCCTGCCTGGCTACACGGAATACGATGCCATGTTCAATTACGTGTTCAACAGCTATTACGAAAGCCTCGGTACCCGTGTGATCCGGACAGACAGGGGCAACCTGAGCCGCCCCACGGTAGAGGAGATCTACAAATACCGCAGTTATGTGGATTCTGCCATGGAGCAGCTGCTATCCCGGTCTTTATCAGCAGAAGCCGAAACACTCATTACCCTCGGCTGCCAGCACGAGCAGCAGCATCAGGAGCTGTTATGGACAGATATCAAATACATCCTCGGCCACAACCCCCTCTTTCCCCCATACAACCTCGAAGAGCCTCCTGCGCCGCAAACCGTGGTAAAGCAAAAGTTCATTAACATGGAGGAAGGAGTCTACGAAATTGGCTTTGAAGGAGAAGGCTTCTGTTACGACAATGAACTGAACCGCCATAAAGTATACCTCCAGCCTTATGCGATAGCAAACAGTCTGGCCACCAACGGTGATTATCTCGCATTCATGGAAGCAGGCGGCTATAAGGAATTTTCCTACTGGCATGCCGAAGGCTGGGACTGGGTGAAGCGCACGCAGGTTAATTGCCCGCTGTACTGGCATCAGGAAAACGGCCAATGGATGCATTACACCCTGCAGGGCGTGGTGCCAGTTGTGCCAGGCGATATCCTTACGCATATCAGCTTCTATGAAGCTGCCGCATTTGCTGCCTGGAAAGGGATGCGGCTGCCTACTGAGTTTGAATGGGAAGCGGCGTCACATCTTTTCGGATGGGGCAGGCGCTGGGAATGGACGGAAAGTGCGTACCTCCCCTATCCCGGCTTCGAACGGGTGGCAGGCCCTGTAGGTGAATACAACGGAAAATTCATGGTAAACCAGAAAGTACTGCGCGGCGCATCCGACTTCACACCGGAAGGCCATAGCAGGCATACATACCGCAACTTCTTTCATCCGCATTTACGCTGGCAGCTGACAGGCATCCGGCTGGCTAAAACCTTAAAACCGTAACCGATGAGAACAGTAACCGCCATTATGGCCCCGCCTGCCTCAAAAGCACGCCAGGCTTTTCTCCGCGACGTGCTGGAAGGCTTACAGGGCCACCCGAAAAGGCTGCAGTCGAAATACTTTTATGATGCCACCGGCGATGCCCTCTTTCAGCAGATCATGCATTGTGCAGAATACTATCTCACGCGCTGCGAAATGGAAATCCTCGAAACACAATCGGCCGCTATAGTTGCCACCATCCGTGCAGTAGTTCCCCAGGCCGATCTTGTGGAACTGGGCGCAGGAGACGCTTCCAAGTCCGTACACCTGCTGCGCGAATGGATGCGTGCAGGTATGGGGCACCGTTATTACCCCATCGATATTTCGGGCAACATCATCCGGCATTTGCAAAATAAACTTCCTGATGTCCTGCCCGGCCTCGAAGTGCATGGCCTCAATGGAGAATACATGGAGATGCTGGCCCAATCAGGTCAAACTGCAGGCAAACCCAGACTGGTAATGTTCATGGGCAGCAGCATCGGTAACTTTACGCCGGAAGAAGCCACCGGATTCTTATCGGAAGTACGGCGACAGCTGCGCCCCGGCGATTTCCTGCTTACCGGTTTCGACCTTCAGAAGAACCCGCGCCTCATCCTCGATGCGTATAACGACAAGCAGGGCCTTACCCGCAACTTCAACCTCAACCTCCTTACCCGCATTAACCGGGAGCTGGATGCTGACTTCCTTACACAACAGTTTCTTCATTACCCTACATACGACCCCGGTACAGGAGCCTGTAAAAGCTACCTGATCAGCCTCCGCGATCAGGCAGTACATATCGGCGGCACCGTTGTCCGCTTCCGGAAAGATGAGCCCATTTACATGGAGATATCGCAGAAATATACGCCTGAAGGTATTCTTCAGCTGGCTGCCAGCTGCGGATTTACACCCATAAGAAACTTTACAGACGAAAAGGGCTGGTTCACAGATGCATTATGGCAGGCGAAATAGCACAACAGATATTGAATATCAATGAATAGTACTTCCCATCTGTATGAGTGAATACATCCGTACGGATGGGAAGTAAAACAATTCCTGTTAAGTCTTGTTAGCATAGGAAGACTAAATGCACCAAAACCATGAAAACTTCTTACTGTTTGACCCTCTTTGCAGCTGTATTGCTATCCGCCTGTGGTACTACAACCCAGGTCACTAATTTCTGGAGAACCCCGGACGCCCCTCAGAAAACGTATCATACTATCTTCATCGCAGCCATGGTACATAATGTAGGCGCCAAGCAGTCGATCGAAAACAACCTGGCAGCAGCGGCACAGAACAAAGGCTATAAAGCCATTAAAAGCGGAGACATCTTCCCTCCCAACTTCACCAAAGAAAACGTGCCTTCCAAAGAAGCTATCCTTAACAGGGTGCGTGAACTGGGATGCGATGCCATTTTCACGATGGCTGTTGTAGATAAAACCAGCGAAACCCGTTATGTACCCGGCTCCGGACCTTATGCCCCCTACCCCGCCTGGGGCTGGTACGGCAGCTTCTGGGGATATTACAATTACTGGTACCCCACCATGTACAATCCGGGATATTATACTACCGATAAAACCTATTTCCTCGAAAGCAATATGTATGATGCGCAAACGGAATCACTGCTGTTTTCCGTACAGTCGGAATCCATCAACCCAGGCAGTATAGAAGATTTCTCACGCAGCTATACGAAGTCGCTGGTACAGGCGCTGGAGCGGCAGGGCTTATTGAAATAAATCACGTGAATGTACAGATAAGAAAAAAGGCTGATCAGTTTAACTGGTCAGCCTTTTCCATATAGGGTAATTAAAAACTATACATGCTGATCGTATTCCCGCACCGGCACGCTGGCAGTGAGCATCTCGTATTCCGCTTCATTCAAGCGGGGAGCTGCCGATGCCGCATCTTCCAGCTGATGCACCGTGCGCAATCCGGTAACGGCACTTGTCACAGCAGGATGCATCTGCACGAATTTCAAAGCAGACTGTGCCGGGCTGCGATGTGTGCCGGAAACTTCCGCGATGGCCTCCTGCGCATGTTCTACTTCCTTTTTCGTTAAGTGCAGGTAATCCACGGCAGGCTTCCCTGCCAGTAATCCTTTGGCGAGGCTTCCACGTGCCAGTACGCCAATGTTATGCTGTTCCAGTATTGGCAAACACGACATCTCCGGACGCCTGTCCAGCAGGCTGTACTGCATCATCACACTCACGATCCTGCTCCTTCGTGCATATTCACGGATCACATTCGGCCGGATGGATGATATGCCATAGTACCTGATTTTACCCTGCTCCTGCAGCAGCTCGAATGCTTCTATGGCCTCGTCTATCGGATCATCGATGGTTCCGCCATGTAACTGGTACAGATCGATGTAATCCGTTTGCAGACGCTGCAGGCTTTTCTCCACACATTCCAGGATGTAGGATTTACGCGGGTTCCAGTCCCACCCCGAACCATCGGGCCGCCACTGGTTGCCCACTTTGGTAGCCAGGATCACGTCTTTACGTTTTCCTTTAAATGCTTTACCAACGGAGCTTTCATTGAAGCCTTTCTCATACAGGTCTGCCGTATCAAAAAAGTTAATTCCCAACGCCACAGCGCGATGGATGATGCGTGCATTATCCGCATCATCCATCCCGAGCGACATACACCCGAAAGACACTTCGCTGATCTGCAGCGCGCTGCTGCCGAGGGTTTTGTAATTCATACTTCTAATATACGATAATCTCATCCGTGAACAGGAAACCCTTCTGCACCGGAGCTTTCACCCTGATGTAACGGCCTTTCTGCCCACTGAGAACGAACCTAAAATCTTTGAAGATGAGCTTTTCGTGGGAAGGCGGTACATCATTCGCCACCGTGATGGCAGGTATGCTTTCAAATGCCTTCGGGTCATCTGCCACCTGCACTTTTACTTCTGTTGGCATATATACACCCGGGCCGGTAATCTGCATAAAACCGATGGACAGGCTTTCCAGTGGCTGCGAAGTACCGAGGTCGATGGTTACATCCAGTCCTTTGCCGAGGAAGCCCTGCCACTGTCCGTCGCCGTAGGTGAGCGACCCGCGGTAACCATTCACCAGCGTGGCCGCTTTCTGTGCGGGATAGCTGCCGCTCCATGGAGCGTTGTATGTGACGGTTTTGCCGATTGCTTTATGATAATGAACCGGCACTGTTACGGGGCGCCCCATCAGCATGGTATCACGGAAAACTGCGGCCGTCAGCTGAGCGGTACCCGGCACTTCTACCGGAGCAGTATATAAAGCGGATGCTGCATTGGGGCGCGTACCGTCGAGGGTATAGCGGATCACGGGTTGGTATTGTTCTGTTTCAAAAGAAACGATGGTTAGCTTACACACCGTATCGATCACCGTTTTCGGTTCCAGCTGTACCGACGGGCGGTAGTAATTCACCTGTTTGCGTTGAAGCAGGCGGTAATGTGCCTGCAGTCTTGTTTTAAAATCGTTCCAGTTGCGTTTATCCTTTTGCGACCATACTACTTCCGAAAGTGCGAGCATTCTGGGGAACACCATGTATTCCACCTGGTAGGTGGTAGGCATATATTCCGCCCACACATTGGCCTGAGCACCCAGTACGTGATGTGCCTTATCTGCAGATAGCTCCGCCGGCACAGGCTCATAGGAATAGACTTTAGACAGCGGCAGATAACCGCCGATGGTGAGGGGCTCTGTGGAAGGGTCGGACTGGTAGCTGTCGAAGTAACAGTAACCACCCGGTGTCATCACCACATCATGCCCTTCAGAAGCGGCAGTAATGCCACCCTTCTCACCACGCCAGCTCATTACAGTGGCTTCCGGGGCAAGACCGCCTTCCAGAATTTCATCCCAGCCCATCAGCTTGCGGCCGTTGGCGATGAGGAATTTCTCCATCCTTTTCACAGCATAACTCTGCAATGCCTCTTCATTAGCCAGATGCTCGTGTTGCATACGGCGCTGGCATTTGGGGCACTTCTTCCAGTGAGATTTATCGGCTTCATCTCCGCCAATGTGGATGTATTGAGATGGGAAAATGGTCATTACTTCGCGCAGTACATCTTCGAGGAAAGTAAATGTGCTGTCGTTCCCGAGGCAGAATTCTGATTGTTTATAAGGCTCTCCTGCACAGGACAGGTGCGGGTACACCGCCAGTACTTCTTCAGAGTGGCCGGGCATTTCAATTTCCGGGATCACCGTGATGCCGCGGCGAGCCGCATAAGCCACTACTTTACGGGCTTCATCCTGTGTATAATAACCGCCATAGGCATTGGGATGGCCTTCTTCCAGATAATGGCGCGGGCTTTTCCACCATTCCATGTAGTTGGCATGTGTGCGCCAGGCAGCCTTCTGCGTTAATGCGGGATACTTTTTGATTTCGAGGCGCCAGCCTGCGCCATCGGTAATATGCCAGTGGAAAATATTCATTTTGTACATGGCCATCAGGTCTATGTACTTATACACAAATTCCAGCGGAAAGAAGTGGCGCGACACATCCAGGTGCAGCCCCCTGTATTTGAAACGCGGCTCATCTGCAATCGCTACTGCGGGTAATACCCGCTGGTTGGCCTGCGTGCCCATGATCTGGAGCAGTGTGTAAATGCCATGGAGCGCACCGGTACGGCCGGAGGCGTATATTTTTACTGATTGCGGGTCTATTACAAGCCGGTAGGCAGCACTATCGGCCTGTTTACGGAGTATTTCTTTCAGGATGCGGATACTGCCGGTTTGCGCTCCTTTCCCCTGCAGCGGAATGCCCGATTGCTCCGACAGTAATGCCGCCGATTCCCGGAACACCGGATCTGCGGAAATAACCGTTTGGGAGGTAATGGTAAATTGTCCCGCTGCTTCCTGTAACTGAACGGGGGCGGGTATTACATTTACCCGCTGCGTTTGCGCCTGTGCAGTTATACCTGCTGCCAGCAGCGCCATCAATCCGAATCGCTTCATTATTCACTGTTATTTAAATACCGGGGTGAAATTAATACATCCACGGGGAAAGTGCTTCTTTTAAAAGTCCCGGGATTGTTTCAACAAGTACCATTGCAGCAAAATGCATGGGTGTATTTTCACAGGATGAAACGAACGCTGTTCTTCCTTTTCCTCTCGGGAACCTTCTTTTCCGCGCATTCCCAGAAAGCTCCGGCCGATCTTATCATCCGCTCCGTGTCGGTGATCGACGTGGAACGTGGCCGCACCGCTGCCAACCAGGCTGTGGTGGTGAAAGACGGGCGTATTATTGCCGTAACACCTGCCAGCAAATTACGCCACGCCGCACCTGTGGAAGTAGACGGTACGGGTAAATTCATTATGCCCGGCCTGTGGGACAACCACATGCATTTTGGCGGTGGCGATACACTTGCCCACGAAAACCGTAACCTGCTGCCCCTTATGCTGGCCTATGGCATTACCGGCGTGCGCGACTGTGCTGCAGACATCAGTCATTTTGTACTCCCCTGGCGCGATTCTGTTGCTAAAGGACTGCTCGAAGGCCCGCACATCTTCACCTCCGGGCCTAAGCTGGAAGGGTATAAATCTGTGTGGAAAGGCGATATAGAAATCGGTACGAAAGAAGAGCTGGGCAAAGCGCTCGATTCTTTACAGGGACTGAAAGTGGATTTCGTGAAGATCACGGATAACACACTGAAAGCGGATCTTTATCTCGAAAGCATCCGGGAAACACGCAAACGCGGATTCGTTATTTCAGGGCACGTGCCTTACGCCATTCCCATGAAAGAAATCGTGGATGCAGGCATCAGCTCTATTGAGCATATCACTTACCTGCTGAAAGCCGGATCTTCGGAAGAAGAAAGCATCAGCCGCAAAGTAGCTTCCGGCGAGCTGAAGGGCCGCGCGCTCACCGATAAAGTAAACAGCACTTACGATAAAGCTTCAGCACTGAAAATGTTCCGCTATATGGCGTCTAAAGGCGTGGCGGTAACACCTACGCTGAGCCTCGGGCATATCCTGTCGTACTGGGATAAGCACGACCGCCGCAACGATGATTACCTGCGTTACATCGGTAAAGGACTGCAAAGTACCTATGCCGGCCGTGTAAACAGCATCATGAAACACGATTCTGCCGCAATTGCATTCCGCAAGGCGAACTACGAAAAATCGTCTGCCGTGCTGGCCGATCTGCAGCAGGCAGGCGTAATGATCCTCGCGGGTACTGATGCGGGATACCTCAACTCTTATTGCTATCCCGGCCTGGCGCTTCACGAAGAGCTGGCCCTGATGGTACGTTATGGAATGACGCCGCAGCAGGCGCTGAAGGCTTCCGTGATAAACGGACCTAAATTCCTCGGCAAGAAAGGTTATGGCACGGTAGCCCCCGGCATGCATGCCGATCTCCTGCTGCTGGATGCCAACCCGCTGGAGGATATTCACAACACACAGAAAATCCGCGGCCTCGTTTCCGGAGGGAAATGGAGGGACCGCGTATATCTCGATGAACTGCTGGCCGAAACCGCAAGGCGAACGGCTGCAGGGATTTGATATACCATTCCCATGGTAAAAAACCGAAGGGCTGTCTCCATTCCGGAGACGGCCTTTTTTTATGGTTTCATATTTGCCGCTCATCAAGGAGATTACTCAGTTAGTATATTTTTAATATATTTAAACAATTAATACTAGCGGATAGACACCGATAGTCTGGAAAGTAGCCATTAGAAGAACCGAAAACACCAGGAAAATGAAGGAAGAAAAGCACAAACCGCTGGAGATTATTGAAAACCTGAAACTGCCACCGCCGGAAAATGAAGCCCCTCAGCAAGGGAGGGATTGTCCGGCATGCGGGGCACGTTCGAGCAAACAGGCAGGGCTTACCCACTGTGTTTATTGCGGGCATGAGTTTCAGACGGCCCCGGCAAAAAGGGAACGCCGGTAAAGAAAAATTATGTATGAAAAACGGGTTAAGCCGGCTGGATCAGCCGGCTTCCCTATTGGAGGCAGGGTTCGGAATGATGTGTTAAAACCCAGCATAGAAGGGCCTTTCGTGCCATTGTTGTTTCAGGATGCCACAGGATACGGGCTGCATGTGCCGGAAAAAAACAGTATTTTCGATGTTCATCCGCCAATGCCATTTATGAAAAAGCTATCCGTACTACTCACGAAGCATTACAGGCCCATCAGTATCGCAGCAATCCTGGACGTATTTCAGACCGTAAATCACTATTATCAGGAAAACACCGGCTTACCGTATTTCGACATCCGCCTTATCAGGCATCCGGAAGACGAAACGGCTGTATTCCCTGACGAGCAGTATCAGCCTCTTTCGCATGAGGAAGTTACCGCATCGGATCTTGTGATAATTCCCGCATTCAGACCGGGGAACATTGCAGATTTTTTACGGGAGAATACGGCCTTTGTGCCCTGGGTACGCCAACAGGCCGCCAATGGAGCCGAAGTAGCGAGCTGCTGTACAGGAGCTTTCCTCCTCGCGGCCACAGGCTTGTTAAACAACCGCCGCGCTACCACGCATGTAACAGCCGTAGAAGCGCTGTCGCGCATTTTCCCTGAAGTAATCGTGGACCCCGATGTGGTGGTGACCGACGACCGTGGTGTTTACACCAGCGGGGGCGCCACATCCACTTTCCATCTGCTCCTGCACATCCTGGAAAAGTATTGCAACCGCACTACGGCCATTTACACGGCGAAAGTATTCGCCATTGATATGGACCGTGCGCAGCAATCCTATTTCGCCAACTGGCTGCCTTCCCGCGCGCATAACGACGAGCTCGTGACTGCTGCGCAACAACGCATGGAAGAGCGTTTCCAGGACAGGGTAACGGTGGAAGAAGTGATCCACGACCTGCCCGTTAGCCGCCGCAACTTCATCCGCCGCTTCAAATCCGCCACCGGCGTAACCCCCATCGAGTATTTGCAGCGCATCCGTATCGAAGCCGCAAAGAAGTTGCTGGAAGAAAGACAGGACAATATCACCGGCGTTATGATACAGGCCGGATATGAAGACGCCAAGGCCTTCCGCCAGCTGTTCCGGAAAATGGTAGGCCTCTCCCCGAAAGAATACCGCGAAAAATACGCGGGCTAAAATCTCCCTGATACTGACTCTAAAAATTTTTGTACTGACCCGCTTTCCCTGGAAGTGGTACGGTAATCCTTTGCCCCTCCTTTGCCCAATAGCACAATCGTCACGATTTATCATCTTCCCTTCCTGCTCCCCAACTGCCGCTGAACAAATTCCAATTTAATCCTGTTAATCAATCAGTAAACCCTTTCCGAACATCAGCACTGCACCCTATTGTAAGCATGCGCACCGGCCGCGCCCGGCGTAGCTATGCCTTGAAGTAACCGTATATCCTTAATCCAATAAATAACGTAACATGGCATTACATGAAAAAAACGCGGTTCGGGGCTTCTTTAAAGAAGCAGTGTATGCTTCCTCAGACCTGACGATCTCAGCGCCGAAATACAAATTCCCCGGCGTGGAAATGGACCCCAGGCATGCTTATGCAATTGTGTCGGACGAAATGCTGCTGGATGGTAACTCACGGCAAAACCTCGCTACTTTCTGCCAAACGTGGGTAGAGCCGGAAGTACATCAGATCATGGATCTGACGATCGATAAAAACATGATCGATAAAGATGAGTATCCCCAAACGGCCGAGATAGAAAACCGTTGCGTACACATGCTGGCCGACCTCTGGAATTCGCCCGATGCAGAAAACACCATCGGCTGCTCTACCACAGGATCATCAGAAGCCGCCATGCTGGGGGGCCTTGCACTTAAATGGCAATGGCGCAACCGCCGCAAAAAAGAAGGGAAAGATACCAGCAAACCCAATATCATCACCGGCGCCGTACAGATATGCTGGCATAAATTCGCGCGTTACTTCGATGTGGAAATCCGCGAATTGCCCCTGAGCCCCGATAAGCTCACCCTCAACCCCGAAGATGTTGCCGCTGCCTGTGATGAAAACACAATCGGTGTAGTTCCCACCTTCGGCGTTACGTTTACCTGTATGTATGAAGACGTAAAAGCCATAGGCGACCGTCTCGATAAACTGCAAAAAGAAACCGGGCTCGATATCCCCATGCATGTAGACGCCGCCAGCGGCGGCTTCATTGCTCCGTTCGTAAACCCTGAAATAGTATGGGACTTCCGCATCCCCCGCGTGAAATCCATCAACGGCTCCGGCCATAAGTACGGCCTTTCTCCATTAGGCGTGGGTTGGATCATCTGGCGCGACCGGGCCGACCTTCCCGAAGACCTCATCTTTTACGTAGACTATCTCGGTGGCAACATGCCCACCTTTGCACTGAACTTCAGCCGCCCCGGCGGACAGATCATTACCCAGTACTACAACTTCCTCCGCCTTGGCCGCGACGGGTATAAGAAAGTGCAGGAAGCCAACCTCGGTCATGCCCAGTATATCGCTGACGAAATCGAGAAGCTGGGATTGTTTACGCTCTTCTACAATGGCAGAGGCGGTTTACCCGGCGCCAGCTGGAAGATCAAAGATGGGGTAACACCCGGCTTTACGCTGTATGATCTGGCAGACAGGTTGCGGATGCGCGGATGGCAGGTGCCCGCATATCCCCTGCCTGCACATATGCAGGATGTGGTGATACAACGGATACTGGTGCGCCACGGCTTCAGCCGCGATATGGCCGCACTGTTCATCAATGATGTGAAACGCAGTATCGAGTACTTCACCAACCACCCGGTAGCTTCTTCTGCCACGCAGAAAGAATCCGGCGGTTACCACCACTAAACTGCACATCCCATTCCTCATCAACAATTACAACATGGCATCAGAAAATAAATCGATCACCACCGTACAGCTGGCACTAATGACAGCTGCGGCGGTGATCTCCCTCCGGGGTTTGCCCATGATGGCGAAAGAAGAACTGACGATGTTTTTCTACATCGGCTTCGCCACCTTCCTGTTCCTCATGCCTGCCGCACTGGTAGGCGCAGAGCTGGGCAGCGCCTTTGCCGCTAAAGGCGGCGGTGTATACACCTGGGTGAAGGAAGCATATAATCAGAAACTGGGCTTCCTCGCTATTTTTCTGCAATGGATTCAGAACGTAGTATGGTACCCAACCGTGCTGGCATTTGCCGCAGCGGGTATCGCATATATGATTGGCCGGCCGGAGCTGGCGCTGAACGGTACATTCGTTGGCGTTTTCTCCATCGGTATTTACTGGTTCGCCACATGGATCACCTTTAAGGGAACCGACATCGTTTCAAAAATATCGAGCCAGGGTTTCCTGATCGGTACTGTACTACCGGGTGTTACCATCATTGTGCTGGCTGCTATCTGGCTGGCATCCGGCAATCCGCTGGAGTTCCTGAATGTTCCGGCAGAGCAGCATTCACTGGTACATGAAGTGCAGGGGCGCATCCATCCCCGCCTCATTCCCGGCATCAATGGCATGGGTGATATAGCTTTCCTCGCTGGTATCCTCCTCCTGTTTGCAGGGGTGGAAGTACACGCGGTACATGCACAGGAGCTGTCTAATCCGCAAAAGCAATTCCCGGCAGCTATATTCCTCGCTGCATTGATATCTTTCGGACTATTCACACTGGGGTCTCTTGGTATGGCGGCTATGCTGCCTTACGATCAGATCGATCTGCAGGGCGGTTTGTTAGTAGCGTTCGACCAGCAGTTTGCCCGCCTCGGCGTGCCCTGGGTTACTAACGTAATGGGCGCCCTTACCGCATTTGGTGTACTGGCGGGTGTGATGTCGTGGATATCCGGTCCCAGCCGTGGTTTATTGTGGACAGCCAAAGACGGGCAGCTGCCGGCATTCCTCGCGCATACCAATAAAAACGGCGTACAAAGTCATATCCTCATCGTGCAGGGCTGCATCGTGTCTGTATTATCCAGCCTCTACTTTATCATGGATGATGTAAACGTGGCCTTCTTCCTGCTCAGCGCCCTTACCATCGGGCTGTACCTCATCATGTACATGCTCATGTATGCCTCGGCCATTAAGCTGCGGTATACCCAGCCCGACCTGGTGCGTGCTTATAAAGTGCCGGGGGGCAATACCGGTATGTGGCTCATTGCAGGCATAGGGTTCCTGGCGGTGGCGTTCTCCTTCGTGGTAGCCTTCTTCCCGCCAACGCAATTGCCGGTGGGTAGTCCGGCCTTCTATGTGGGCGTGGTGGGCATCGGAACCGTGGTTTTCGTAGCGGCACCATTTATCATCAGCGCTTCCGTGAAAAAGAAACCAACACCTGCAAGAACCTGATTCACCTAATACGCACAGCATGAATATGCGACAGATAATGTGGCAGGCGGCAAGATGTGCGCTCCTGGTGGCCGGCATGCTTACTTTCAGGCATGCCGGTGCCCAGGACCCTCAGTCGCAAAAGCGCCTGGACTCCCTCGACGCCAGGCTGCGGCGGCTGGAATTCCGTATAAACCGCATGGACCCCGAAGCCCGGTCACAAACAAGAAGCGCAATCGAATCCGGCAGATATGGCGGCTTTGTGGTGACCGATAACAAAGGTGTGTCCCTGGAAATCGGCGGCTTCGTACAGTTCGATGCCATTCACGATTTCCACCGCACTACCAACCACGATGCCTTCCAGCCCAGCGCCATCCTCATCCCCAACGATCATAAAACAAGTACTTCCTATTCCATCCGGCAAACCCGTTTCAATTTCATCGGGTCTGTACCTGTTGGAAAGAATACATTGAAAACCATTCTGGAATTCGATCTCTTCAACCCCGACGGTTCTTCCACTCCCCGCCTCCGTCATGCATGGGGAGAATATGGAAGGTTCGGGGCAGGCCAATACTGGTCTAATTTCATGGACATCGATGTGTTTCCCAATACACTGGATTATTATGGCCCGAATGCCATGATCTTTTCCCGGCAGGTGCAGGTACGGTATACACAACCGGTGGGGCAGCACACGAAAATCGCCCTGTCGCTCGAAAAGCCCAGTGGTAACATTACACTGCCTGCAGACAGCGGATATGCCAGTTTGCAGCAGCTGCCCGATGCGGTAGTCAGTATCCGGCACGATTGGGGTACGGGCAATCACGTCAAACTCGCCGGGGCATTTCACCCGCTCACGTATGAAACCCCTGCGCTCGACCGCAAAAGCACGCCCGGCTGGGGTGTGAACCTTACCGGCAGCTTCCAGTTTCAGAATAAAGACAACATCGTATACCAGGCAGCCTATGGTGAAGGGATCGCCAATTACTTCAATGATATCGGCGGCAACGGGTATGATGCCATTTATCATTCTCCCGAGCGGAAGCTCAATACCGTTCCGGCTCTGGGCGTGATGGGTTTCTACGACCACTGGTGGTCGGATAAGTGGAGCACCACTGTTGGCTGGGCTTATCTCACGCTGAGGCCCAAAGCTTACCAGCCGCCCGCAGCATTTCATTTTTCACATTATGGCGTGGGCAACCTGCTTTGGTACCCCAACGGGTTCATGAAAGTGGGCATAGAATATCTGTACGGTTACCTGAACAATAAAAGCGGTTTGCATGCAGACAATCATCGTTTGCAGCTGTCTGCCATGTTCAAATTCTAAACCTCAAAAACGTGCGACAATGAAACGTTTGTTACTAAACCTGCTGGTAGTTGTATGTATCCCGCTTGCCTTGCCGGCGCAGGATCTGAACGCGCTCCTGAAAGAAACGCATGCGAAGTTCAACAACCTGCCCGGTGGTGCCAACGCCAATTACATACCCTTTCTCGCCAACGTACCATCCAACCTCTTTGGCATTGCAATCGTAACGGCAGACGGGAAGGTGTATGAAGTGGGCGATTCGAAATATGAGTTCGGTATCGAATCTATTTCCAAAGCATTCGTACTCTGCAAAGCCATGATGGAAGTGGGGCCGGACAGTATCATGCATGGCATCGGCGTTAACGCCACGGGTATGCCCTTTAATTCCGTCATCGCCATTGAGCTGGAAGGTTACTCGCCACAGAACCCGCTCGTGAATGCGGGGGCCATGGCGGCCAACAGTATGGTGAAAGGGCATAATAAAGATGCCCAATGGCGAAACGTTTTAAATTACCTCAGTGAAATGGCCGGGCGGCCGCTTACGCTCATTGAAGAACTGTATAAATCAGAAGCCGCCACCAATCAGCACAACCGTGCCATTGCCATGCTTCTGGAAGCATATGGGCATATGTGGGCCGACCCGCTGGATGCCTGCGACAGCTACACCAAACAATGCTCTGTGGGCGTTACCGCCAAAGATCTGGCAGTGATGGCGGGCATGCTGGCTAACGGAGGTGTGAACCCTGTTACACGTAAACGGCTGCTGAATGAGGCATATGTGCCGAAAGTACTGGCAGCCATGTCTATGGAAGGATTGTATACTACATCAGGGGAATGGCTGTATAAGGTAGGCCTGCCGGGTAAAAGCGGAGTAGGCGGCGGTGTAATTGCCGTGGCACCGGGGAAGATGGCCATAGCCGCATTTGCGCCCCCGCTCGATCCTGTGGGCAACAGCGTGAAAGCCATGGCCGCCATTCAATACATCGCTGAAAAGCTACAACTCAACCTCTATCAGTCTGCCGCAAGGCATCAGCAATAACAGAACTTTGATGTGGGATTTGATGAAAAGACCCGCCTGGCGATTTAAACTGCCGGCGGGTCACTTTTTTTATGGCAATATCATTACTGGCGGAAGCGGTCGCTCACGACGAGATCTTTCCCTGCGCCTTCGTATTTGTAGAATCCTTTGCCGCTCTTCACACCAAGGTGCCCTGCGGTAACCATGTTCACCAGCAGCGGGCAGGGCGCGTATTTCGGCTGGCCGAACCCGTCGTGCAATACACGGAGGATGGAAAGGC
This sequence comes from Chitinophaga deserti, assembly GCF_003149455.1. Lineage (GTDB taxonomy): Bacteria > Bacteroidota > Bacteroidia > Chitinophagales > Chitinophagaceae > Chitinophaga > Chitinophaga deserti. The sequence continues at coordinate 456,595 of NZ_QFFK01000005.1, read as the reverse complement.
AAACATCGAGACCGATGAAGTCGGCCAGTTGCAACGGGCCCATTGGGTGCGCCATGCCCAGCTTCATTACGGTGTCGATAGATTCCACACCGGCCACGCCTTCATACAAAGCCTGGATGGCTTCGTTGATCATGGGCATGAGGATGCGGTTGGCAATAAAGCCGGGGTAATCGTTTACGATGCAGGGAACTTTACCCAGTTTGAGGGAGAGCTCGCGTACCGTATCCGTCACTTCATTTTCCGTGGCATAACCGTTGATGATTTCCACGAGCTTCATAACCGGAACGGGGTTCATGAAGTGCATGCCGATCACTTTGCCGGGTTTGGAAGTAGCGGCAGCGATCTTAGTGATGGAAATGGAAGAGGTATTGGTGGCGAGGATGGTGCCGGGAGCGGTGAACTGATCCAGATCGCGGAAGATGCGCAGTTTGAGATCCGCATTTTCGGTAGCGGCTTCCACTACCAGGTCTACATCTTTTACACCGGTTGCAAGGTCGGTGAAGGTATGGAGGTTGGCGATGGTATCCTGCTTAACGGATTCGGTGATAATTTCTTTGGCGAGCTGCCGGTTAAGGTTGCGGACGATGGTGTCGAGGGCTTTATCGAGCGCGGGCTGCGCCACGTCGATGAGGTGAACGGTGAACCCGTTTTGCGCAAACACGTGCGCAATGCCATTTCCCATCGTGCCGGCGCCGATCACGGCTACTTTCTGCATAACGTACAATTTTGGTGAATGATGCGGCAATTTAGGAAAAAGGCGGCAACGGGCCGCGAAGGTTAATCTTTCCTTTTGAAATCGCCCCGCTTCCAGGATTCCAGGAACTGTGCCCAGGCAAGGGGGTTGAAGATATTCTGCGGAGGCACCTGGCCTGCGTAGTACAGCGATTGCTGCTGCTTTTGCATGAACACATTATACGCCCCGCCTCCATCGATAGCCATGCCCTGCGCAATTGCACGCAGTTTGGCCTGCTCGTTGTTCTTTCGGGCAATCTCATACATATCGTTGGGGATATCCATGCTCACAAAGAGCTTTTCGAACTCTTTGCGTGTGGGGTATGGTTTGATGATGGTTTCGGTCAGATATACGGTATCCTCCGCCATCAGCTGGATCATGGAATAACGGTTGCCGGGGAGGTCCAGCGGAATTTTGTAATCCTTCCTGCGGAAGCCCACGGCGCTGAAAGAGAGGGTATCCCCCTTAAAAGCAACAATAGAAAAAACCCCCACGCTGTTGGAGATGGTTCCACGGCCCTGGCCCTTTACCAGAATACTCACTGCGGGTACGGCCCGAAGGCTGTCTGCCGTCATGGTTATACCGGAAATTTGTATAATGCTGTCTTTGAATGCTTTGAATTGTGCAGAAGCAAATAACGGCAAACACACCAGGGAAAAAAGTATGACAAGATTTCTATACATGTAGGTACTAAGATACAGGATACTGCCCGCAATGTCCAATATAAAAGCGACAAATTAAACCTCATTTATGGTTAACTTTGCTGATCGCAATCAAATTTAACAACAATTTATGATCACAAAAGAGAAGGTCCTCGAGGCGCTGTCGAATGTGGAAGAACCCGATCTGGGCAAGGATCTGGTGACCCTCAACATGGTGAAGGACATTGAGATCGACGGAAATAAAGTGCAGTTCACCGTGGTGCTTACCACACCCGCTTGTCCGTTGAAAGACATGATCCGGAATGCCTGTGTAAATGCCATACACCACCTCGTTAGCAAGGAAGCAGAAGTAGAAGTTAAAATGACGGCCAATGTTAGTACCAACCGGAAAGACGGGCAGGCCCTTCTTCCCAACGTCAAGAATATCATCATGGTCGCCTCCGGTAAAGGCGGCGTAGGTAAATCCACCGTTGCCGCCAACCTCGCCCTGGCCCTCGCAAAGGACGGAGCGAAGGTAGGCCTCATGGATGCAGACATTTACGGCCCCAGCGTTCCTATCATGTTCGGCGTTCGTGGTGAACGACCCATGATGGTAAACGTGAATGGTAAAGGGATGATCGCTCCCATGGAGAAGTTCGGTATCCAGTTCATGTCTATCGGCCTGCTGGTAGATGAGAAACAGGCTATCGTATGGCGCGGCCCCATGGCCAGCAGCGCTCTCAAGCAATTCGTGAGCGATGTTCACTGGGGCGAGCTGGATTACCTGGTGATAGATATGCCTCCCGGAACGGGCGACATTCACCTCACCCTCGTACAGTCTGTACCCGTTACCGGTGCGGTGATAGTAACCACTCCGCAGGATGTGGCGCTGGCAGATGCCAAGAAAGGTATCGCGATGTTTGCCAGTCCGCAGATCCGTGTGCCGATCATCGGCCTGGTGGAGAACATGGCTTACTTTACGCCTGCAGAACTGCCCAACAACAAATACTACATTTTCGGGAAAGAAGGCGGTAAGCGCCTCGCTGAAGAGCTGGAGATCCCCTTCCTGGGGCAGATCCCGCTTGTACAGAGCATCCGTGAAGGCGGAGACGAGGGCATTCCGGCAATATCCGGCAACGACCCCGTGTCACAGAAAGCCTTTGCAGACTTCGCCGGAGCTACCGCACGCAGCATTGCCATGCGTAATGCCAACGTGGAGCCCACGAAAATCGTAGAGATCGTCGTTTAAGGCAACGAATTTTTCAATACCACTACACTCCCGGCGCTGAGGTCGTGAATGGCCCGGCGCTCGGGATTGAAGTGGATCGTGATAAACGACAGCCAGCCGAGCATAAATTTTACTGCATACCGGATAAACGCCGCCCATAAAGGGATCTTTCTCCGGATATCTTCCGCCCGGCGCACCCTGATCCCTGTAATCCAATTGCCGACCGTACATCCGAAGGCCGTGCCCAGCGGTTCATAAACACCCCAAAGCGCAATAAAAATGGCGATATTCACCCACTCAGGAGCCCCATCGCCCAGCGCATCCAGCAACCGCGAAGCAGGCACCATTAACAGGATGATAAAAAGAACATCGATCAGTGAAGATTGAATACGTTTGACGATAACGGGAAAAGCAGGCTCCTGCGTTTCGGCAGGCTCAACCCGCGGAACAGTTGCTTCCATGGCATCAGGGATTTGAATTCGTAACAATATTATCTCAATTATTCATACCTGCCAACATGTATACGCCCAAATATTTCCAGGAAAACGATTGGAACACCGTATCCGAATTCATCCGCAAGCATTCTTTTGCCCTCCTGGTAAGCATCCACGGCGGGGAGCCCTTCGGCACTCACATCCCCGTTGAACTCGAAGAAACCGAACCGGGAACCTTTGTGCTGAGAGGCCACATCGCCAACGATAACCCCCAGTCGCAGGACTTTACCTCCGGCCAAACCTTCCTCGCCGTATTCACCAATCCCCACGCTTACATCTCCTCCTCCTGGTACGAAAAGGAAAAAATCCCTACCTGGAACTACATAGCAGTACACATTTACGGTAAACTCCGCATCCTCACCGAAGCAGAGCTGACAGACTCTCTCACCAAACTGATGGACAAATACGAGTCTTCTTCCAAATGCCCCGTTCACATTTCTGACATCCCCGAAAAGTCTTTACAGAATAACCTCCGCGCCATTACCGGCTTTGAAATGTCGCTGGACAGGGTGGAGACGCGTTTTAAGCTCAGCCAGAACCGTAACGACCGGGATTACCACGAGATCATCCACCAGCTGAAAGCTTCCGGTGATTCGCAGGCAGCGGAGATAGCGGAGGAAATGGTTAAAAGAAGAAAGGCTGAACAGTAGAAACTGCCCAGCCTGCCTTTTCCTATAGGTTAGGTTTAAACGATTAGAGTGTAAATACCTTTCCTCCTACCATCACATCCTGCTTTGCTTCGTCGAACGTGGCTTTCTGCCCTGTACGGTAAGCTGCCGTGCCCATAATGAGCGCGATGGAGTGGCTGTAGGCCGCTTCGATAGGAGCATTTGTTTTCACGTCCTGTTTGCGCACACATTCCATCCAGTTGCGGACGTGGGCATTGGTGGTATCGTCTCCTCCGGTATTGGCGCCGCTTTCCACAGAGCCTGCTGCTTTGGACAGATCCATATCCGGGAGCAGGTTGGCTTTGAGGCCCATGGCGCTGGCTTCTTTCTCACGGAGACCGCCGTTGGAAGAGATTTTATTGGTGCTCATATCGATCATGCCGCCATTGGAGTAGTACAATTCTTTCGTACCTCCGGCGGAGTTATGGAAGCGGGAGCTGTACACCACCTGGAAACCCGATGCGGGATCGTTTTGAGGGCCGTATTCCAGCACAGCCGTGAGCGTATCCGCATTGGTACGGCCGTCTTTCCACTGATAAATGCCGCCGCCTGCTACCACGCTGCGCGGGTGTTCCAGTCCGGAGAACCAGTGAACGGTATCGATCTGGTGCGTCATCCACTGGCCGAAGATGCCGGAGGAATAAGGCCAGAAGAGGCGGTATTCCAGATACTTGCGGGGATCCCATGCTTCTTTGGGACGGGTGCAATGGAACCGGGCAAAATCCACATCGGCCTGGCGGATATCCTTTACGAGGTCGGGCCTCCGCCAGCGGCCGGGCTGGTTCACGTTCCAGGTCATTTCCACCATGGTGATAGGCCCGAACTTACCTTCCTGTATGAATTTTGCGGCCGCATGATACCCTGCACCACTACGGCGCTGCGTGCCTACCTGGAAAATGCGTTTGGAAGCTTTCACGGCTTTGAGGGCATTGCGCGCATCTTCCATCGTTTCCGCGAAAGGCTTTTCGCAATACACGTCTTTCTTATTGTTCACGGCCTCAATAGTGTGAAAGGCATGCTGGAAATCGGCCGTGGCAATCATCACAGCATCGATATCCTTGTTGCGGTACAGTTCATCGTTGTTCACACAGGCTTGTACGGAATGGCCGAGTTTGCCTTCCAGTACAGACTTCCCTTCTTCCCGGCGGCGCTTCCAGATATCGGAAACGGCGATGATATCGAAGTTCAGATCTTTGTGATTGTTGAGAAAACAAGGCATCAGCGCCTGGCGGAAACGGTCGGAGAAGCCTACAACGCCTACATTTACGCGATCGTTGGCGCCTATAATGCGTGCGTAGCTGCTGGCAGGCATACCCATGGCACTGAGTGCCACGCCGGCGCCTCCCATCATGGAAAGCTTCAGAAATTCCCGGCGGTTCTTGTTGCTAATAGTCATAGTGGAATGTTTTTATCGTGTTGTTATTGGTTACTGGTATACGGCGGCGAGCTGGTTACGGAGGTAATCCAGAGCCGGGCGGCACTCCTGCGGCATGTTCTTCCATCCGCATTCCATGGTGATGCGGCCTTTGTAGCCTGCGGCTTTGAGGGCGGCGAGGTAGGGCTTAAAGTCTTCCCCCGAAGTGCCCGGTGCGCGGCGGCCTTCTTTTTCGGCTATGTGGCAATGCACGAGGTAAGGCGCGGCGGCGGCGATGGCCGTTGGCGATTCCCCTTCGCGGAGCATATGGTAAATATCGACCGTGATCCTGAAATTGGGATGATCCACCGCTTTGGCGATTTGGGTGACGATGGCCAGACTGTTGATGAAATTATCTTCTTTGGCGTTCAGGTTCTCGATGGCGATGATGCGGCCGTGTTTAGCTGCCACTGCGGCCATCTTGCGGGAAATGGCGATCAGTTCTTTCATGGCGGTGGCTGAATCCTGTCCTTCTGCCAGCTTGCGGGCTCCTGCGGAGCCGAAAACGATGATGCGCACCCCTGCTTCCTTAGCCCGTTGCATGAGGGTGTCTACATACCCGAGGATGGCTTTCTCGTCGGCTTCGGCGCCGGTGAGGCGGATGGTGCCGGGGAGGAAGAGGTTACAGGTCACCACTTCCAGCTGCATGGCTTTAATCCTTGCCAGTGTACGGCGGTAGGCGGTGTCGGGAACGGAGGGGGCAAAGAGTTTGCGGGCGCCTTCTTCTATGTAGGTATACCCGGCGGCGGCCAGTAAACTGTCGTTATCAATCGAGGTTGCCACCCCTATTTTGGGCATCCCCTTCTTTTGTGCATTCGATTGCATAAAAGACAGGAGGAGGAGTGCGGAAAAGACGTATGTTAAGTAAAATTTCATGGAATTCAGTTTTTCGGAAATCGTGGATGGTGGAAAAATTAAGAAGGAAAATTGGAAAATCAAAATCCGGAATTGATAAAAATGGCGGAAATTCGCGCTAACTGAAAATATATTATGAATAGACAGGAATTGGTGAAGCTCATCAGAGACCGGAAATCGTATCTCTGTGTAGGACTGGATACGGACATGCACAAAATCCCCCGTCATCTGCTTTCTCACCCCGACCCGATGTTCGCCTTCAACAAAGCCATCATCGACGCAACCCGCGATCTCTGCGTGGCTTACAAGATCAATACGGCCTTCTACGAATGCCAGGGCATCCGGGGCTGGGAGAGCCTGCAGCGCACAGTGGAATACATCCCTAAAGACAATTTCACCATTGCAGACGCAAAACGTGGCGATATCGGCAACACATCCACCTACTACGCTAAAACATTCTACGACACCTATGGCTTTGATTCCGTGACGGTTGCACCGTATATGGGGCGCGACAGTGTGGAGCCTTTCCTCGCTTTCCAGGAGAAATGGGCTATCGTACTGGGGCTTACCAGCAATGCCGGCAGCCAGGACTTCCAGCTGCAACCATCAGGTAACGGCCAGCTCTACGAAACCGTTATCCGTACCTGCGCCTCCTGGGGCACGCCGGACAATATGATGTTTGTAGTAGGCGCCACCCAGGCAGATTCTGTAGCTGCCATCCGCAAGATCGTACCGGACCACTTCTTCCTCGTACCCGGTGTGGGCGCGCAGGGAGGCAGCCTGAAAGATATTTCCGAAAAGGGAATGAACGGTGATGTGGGCCTTTTGGTAAATGCCAGCCGTGCCGTTATCTATGCAGGTAACGATGAGAAGTTTGCGGAAGACGCGCGTAATGCCGCCCTCGCCCTTCAGCAGGAAATGGCCACTTATCTGTAAAAGTATATTGGAAATCATAGCGAAACGCTCCCGGAAGGGGGCGTTTTTGCATTCAGGGGAGTTTATTTGAAAAGACAGTTGCGGGCCGTCCACCAGGGTTTTACTTCAAACTGCAGCCTGCCCGTAAGTACGGCGGTATCGCCTTTCACCAGCGAAACGGCCTCCAGGCTGTCGGCCGCTTTCAGCACATACATGCCGCGCATGGCATCGTAATCCGCGAAAGCGCCCGCTAGGATCATCCTCCCGTCTTCCACCAGGCGGCGGATGTGCAGGATATGCCCCTCATCGATCAGCGCGGCAGATGCGGGATCCTGCTTTGTATTGGCCCCGTCTTTGAAAAATACCATCCAGTATTGCTGAACGATAGTGGTTTTGGCCACCGTATCAGTTACGGCCGAAATATTCCGTTTTGCTTTATGCTGCTGCAAACGGGACGAAAAACTGGCTATCACAAACGTCAGGAAAACCCCGAGGAGGAACACAGGTATCAATTTGGCCATATCACAGATTTGCGGGCCGAAGGTACAACTTTGGCGTAATTCCGTAAATTCGGACGTAAGCAAAAATCTAAGCCATGCACCAGGACCTTTTCCAATCGCCCGATTATTATGCCATCGATGAACTATTATCTCCCGAACACCTGCTCGTGCGCGATTCCGTGCGCGAATGGGTAAAGAAAGAAATATCCCCGATCATAGACGACTGCTGCCAGCGTGCAGCGTTTCCCGCACACATCCTTCGCCCCCTGGGGGCACTGGGCTGCTTCGGTCCCACCATCCCCACTGATTTCGGTGGCGGCGGAATGGACTATATCGCGTACGGGCTCATGATGCAGGAGCTGGAGCGGGGCGACAGCGGTATCCGGTCCACGGCATCCGTTCAGGGTTCGCTCGTCATGCACCCGATTTATACATTCGGCAGCGATGAACAGAAACAGCGCTTCCTGCCCCGCCTGGCCACCGGTGAGCTCATGGGCTGCTTTGGCCTCACAGAGCCTGATTTTGGCTCTAATCCGGCCGGTTTACTCACATACTATGAAGATGATGGCGACTACATCCGCCTGAGCGGTGCCAAAATGTGGATTTCCAATGCCCCCTTTGCAGATATTGCCGTGGTTTGGGCCAAAGACCCGGAGAATAAGATCCGCGGTGTAATTGTGGAACGAGGCATGGAAGGGTTCAGCACGCCTGAAACCAAAGGCAAGTGGAGCCTCCGCGCCAGCGCTACCGGCGAGCTGGTGATGGACAACGTACGCATACCCAAAACGAATATACTCCCCGGCGCCCGCGGACTGAAAGCCCCCCTCTCCTGCCTCTCCTCTGCCCGCTACGGTATTGCATGGGGAGCCATAGGTGCAGCGATGGATTGTTATGACACGGCACTCCGCTATGCGAAAGAGCGCGTACAATTTGGCCGCCCCATAGCCGGCTTCCAGCTCATACAAAAGAAACTGGCGGAAATGATCACCGATATCACCAAGGCGCAGCTCCTCAACTGGCGGCTGGGTGTGCTGCGCAATGCAGATAAAGCCACTCCCGAACAGATTTCCATGGCCAAGCGCAATGCCTGTGAAACCGCTACGCATATAGCCCGCGAAGCCCGTCAGATTCTCGGCGCCATGGGTATCAGCGGCGAGTACCCCATCATGCGGCACATGATGAACCTCGAAAGCGTGATCACCTACGAAGGCACACACGAAGTACACCTGCTCATTACCGGTATGGACATTACCGGTCTCAATGCTTTCTCATGACCTTTTATTATTTTGGGCGCATGAAGGGCATTATTCTGGCAGCATGCTTACTTGCCGGTCTGCACACTGCAGCACAGCAAACCGTTACCATCTCCGGTAAAGCACAGGGCACCTATTACATGGTCAAATACCTGAGTAAAGACACTACTTCACTCCGCCCCGAAGTGGAATCCCTCTTCCGGCAGATAGACCGCTCTCTTTCCCTCTACCTCCCCGGCTCCCTCATCAACCGGTTTAACGAAGGAGAGAAAGTAGTGATGGACGTACATATGCGCCCCGTGATCCGCAAAGCACAGGAAGTAAGCCGCATTACAGGCGGACTATTTGATATCACCGTTAAACCACTGGTAGACCTGTGGGGCTTTGGCGTGGTACGCCATCAGAAAGGCAAACCGGCCGATGCGGAGATTCAGCGCACGTTACAGCGCGTAGGCTACGATAAGCTGCTCATCCGCTCCAAATACCTGCTGAAAAAGCAACCCGGTGTGGAGATCGACTGCAATGGCATTGCGCAGGGTTATACCACGGATGTGATAGCCAGGTTCCTGCAGTCGCGCGGGATTCGTAATTACCTCGTGGATGTGGGCGGCGAGCTGATGGCTATGGGGCATAACGATAAAGACCAGCCGTGGACGGTAGGCATCGAGCGCCGGCAGGAAGATACTGCCAGGCCCGAAAAAGGATGGCTCCGCCTTACTAATCGCGCGGTAGCCACCAGCGGTAATTACCAGCGTTATTTCGATGAAGGCGGTACCCGCTTTGCCCACACCATCCATCCCAAAACCGGCGAAGCCATTCACAACAACATCATCACCGTTACCGTTACGGCACCCAATGCCATGACGGCCGATGCATTCGATAATGCCCTCATCCTCCTCGGAGTAGAAAAAGGCCTGGCCTTTATCCGCGAACATCCTGAGCTGGGGCTGCAGGCATTGTATATCTACAAAGATGCAGACGGCACCGTCCGCGAAAAATATTCCGAAGCCTTCTTCGAAGTGCAGTAGGTACAAAAAAATGGGGCCGCCCTTACGGCGGCCCCTCCACTTCACATGTTCCGTTAATTGGTGGTCCTTATTACTGGATATGGAACTTCAAACCTATGTTAGCCTGTACTGAGTTGAAATTCTTGATCTCATACTGCTTGTAAGGCGCATAATTATATTGCACGCTGGCGTTGAACATAAATGGTGAGTATTTTCCGAAGGGTACGTTGATACCCAGCTCGGGGCTCACCTGGAACGCCCACTTATTCTCTTTCTCTACAAACTCACCCCAGTACTTTTCGTAATTCATATTGGCAGTACCGATACCGATGCCTGCATATGGCAGCACGGCTGCGTCGGGCTTGGTAAAGGTGTACTGTGCCGTGGCGAGGATGGGGATGGTTTGCAGTGTACGGGTTTGTACGGCGGAGATGTCTTCGCCTTTACCGGGGTACACGGCGCGGGGTAATCTTTGGTAGTAATCCGCGAAACCGGTTTTCAGTCCTACGGCAAACTGATCATTGATATGATACTGTACGCCAACGTTCCATCCGCGGAAGCTGGTTTTATCCGCATAGTCTTTCAGGGATCCGAGGGGCTGTGCTGCGGAATAATTGATATTTACGGAAAGGGGCGGACGGCTTTGTGCGTGAGCGGCTACAGTACCGCCGGCGATGATGGCCAGGCCCATTATAATTGCTTTAATACTTTTCATGTCGTTCGTTTTTTTAACATTACCTGTCTGTTACAAAATCCCACCCGTATTAAAGAGTGGTTTTCAGATACTGGCTCTGATCGAAGATGGATTTAACCATGCTATCGATGTTGTTGCCATTCCAAACACCGGTACCGCGCAGCATGGCATTCCAGATGGCTGTGAGCTGGTTGTTGCCGGATTTGGCATTCTTCAGGTCCACCAGGTCGATGGCCACTGATTTTTCATTGTACCTGAAAACGGAGTAGTAGCTGGGGAACCAGTAATTGAACCCGGGATATCCCCAGTAGCCTGCATCCCAATAGCCGGGGAAGCCTGCCCAGTAACCGGGATTGTACCCGATGGAAGTACTGGTAACATCGATACGGCTTACGTTCATGGCGAGGTCGGGCTTAGCCGCTTTATCTACCAGTGTGTAGCCGCGGGACTGCATCTGGGATTTCAACTGGGCAAGCAATTGCTTGTCGTACTGCGTCAATTCTTTTTTGGATGCTTCCCGGTTGCTGATCACCGCAACAGAGTCCACTATACTGAACGTTTTAAATGAGGTGAAGTCAGCTTTCTCGTCGTAGTTGGTCACATAAATGCGCGATTCGTCGGCGGTCATGTCATTCAGCGGCTCCTTGCGGCAGCTGCTGATGAGTACCATTGCTACTGCGAGCGCACTTAACATCAGTCCTGTCTTTTTCATATGTGTTCTATTTTATTTCCTTATAGTCAAATAGCCGGAAATGCTGCCCGTTACTGCTGCAGGCGGGCATGCATTTCTTTGCTTCTTCACACATTATCATTTTCACGTTCCGGCCTGTTTACTATTCAACGCTATAGACGCATGAATGTTACCGGCCGTTTACCATAAAAACGTTAAAGTTGACTAAAGGAAATGTTAAAGCAAAGCCGCCATGACGGCGGCTTGCATATGAAAATACGATGATATGAAAAGAGGGAGGAATATTACTATTGTTGCTGTAACGCAGCAGCGGTGAGGATTCCGCGGGATTGGAGTGCTTCGCGGAGTTGTTCGGGAGAAGTGAAGTGGATAGATTCGATACCGAATGCTTCCGCACCCTGAACATTGCGGAGATTATCATCAATAAAGATGGCCTGCGATTTGTCGACCGCGAAACGATCTGTCAGTAACTGATAAAATGCCGCATGCGGTTTACGCAGTTTTTCTTTTCCTGATACTACAATACCATCGAACCACTGCAGCCAGGGGTATTCCATGATAGCGATGGGAAATGTTTCGCTGGACCAGTTGGTGAGGGCGTATAATTTATAACGGCCACTGTCTTTCAGTGCTTTCAGAATCTCCACCGTACCGGGAATATCTCCCCCGAGCATTTCCTTCCATCTGCCGTAAAACGCGCGTATCTGTGCTTCGAAAGCAGGATGCTGCGCCACGAGCAGTTCTGTTCCGTCTGCCAGGCTGCGGCCTTCGTCCTGCATCTCGTTCCAGTCGGATGTGCAGATGTTTTCCAGGAAGTAATCCGTTTCCTCCGGCGTGGCAAAAACTTTACTATACAGGTAACGCGGATTCCAGTCTACCAGCACAGCGCCCAGGTCGAATATAACGGATTGATACGTGTGGTTATTCATGCAGTAAATGTATGTCGGGAAATGCCCCGGTGCAAGGATTATATAACATTTATTTTGAAAATATTAGTCGTTGGTACCGTCGGGCGTCCCAAGGAGTGCTTCGGCTGCATCATCGAGCAATTGGAGGTCTACCGAATCGCTTCCCGCAATGCCTTCGATGGAGCCTTTGATGTGGGCTGCGTTGAGCAGTACTTTCTCCAGTTGTTTTTCGCGGGCTTTCCAGAGCTTTTCCATGGCTTCGCGTTCTTTCTGGATAGACATCTTCATGGACCGGAAACCCTCGCGTATAGCGCTCCATTGTTCCGCAAACTCACCGCTGGTGAGGTAGTGGTACAGCAGGTGCATTTTATCGCCTTTGTTCTCCTGGCTTTTTACGGCGTTGTATACTTTGAGGATGGCATCGCGCAGTACCCAGGTAAGGCTTTTCACTTCGGTGAAAGTGCAGATCCAAACGCCGTCTTTTTCACCGAAGCGCTCCATGTCTTTCGGCAGGGCCTGTGTTACGAGTACGGCCACGTCGGCGCCTTGTGAGCGCATGTCTGCCTTCAGTTTTTCGATCCATTCGCGGGAGAAGTCTTTCGTGCGTTTGGATTCATAAATAATGCGGCCGCATTCCTGGCCGAACTGATTGCGCACGGTCTGGATACAGTCTGCACCGCGCACGCCTTTACCTACTTCGCTGATGGCATCGAAAGGGAAGGCGGAGCGGAGCATTTCTTCCAGTGCCAGTTCCATTACTTCGCCCTGCAATTGCATGGAGCCCTGTTCGGCTTTGCGGCGCATTTCTTCCGCGAGGCGGCGCTGATCTTCCAGCTGCTTTTCCATTTCGCGGAGGCGCAGCTGGTATTCGGTTTCCCGTATGTTATTACGCTCCGATTCTTCGCGGCGTATCTGTTCTGCGATGTGGTTGCGTTCTTCGATGATCTTCTTCTGCATGATGAGATCCAGCTCCTGTTCGCGGTTCTGGAGTTCCTGTGTTTTGCGGAGGAAGTCCAGCTCCCGGAGGCGTGCTTCTTTCAGCTTTTCTTCATTCGCAGTTTGGGCTTCGCGCATGAGGTTGAGCTGGTTTTCGAAGTCGGCCGATACGTTTTTACGGATCTGTTCACCAAGTGTTTCCTGCAATTTTGCTTTTTCGGACTGGAGGCGTTTATGGAGTTCATCTTCCTGGCGCTGGCGTTCGGCCGAAACCTGCTGGCGTTCGAGAACTATTTGTTGTTTGGCCTGTTCTACTTCCGACTTCTGGGCTTCGAGGGTTTCCACTCTTTTGCGCCATTCGGATTCCATTTTACCACGGAGGTCCTTTTTTATTTCGGCGGCCATGGCATCTTCCATGACAAACTGTGACCCGCAGTTGGGGCAGTTAACGTTTGTTCCCATATTTCACATGATTTAGCCTGCGGTCAAGTTACAGGCGTTGGTGCGCATAGTATCTGCGCGGTGGTAAAGTTAGCCGATTTTCCAGTTCGTGGATGAGGGGCAAAAAAAATCACCGGTTGAAAATCAACCGGTGATAGTGCGGAGGAAGAGATTCGAACTCTCACACCCTTTCGGGCTCTACCACCTCAAAGTAGCGCGTCTACCAGTTTCGCCACCTCCGCTGTTGTCAGGGTCGCAAAAATAGTTTCTTTTCTGATAAATTGATCATTTATCGGAATAATCTGAAGAATATTTTTCCTGTTTCCATTGATATCCCTTCAATGATAATGAAATCTACACTGTAAAATATGCAGCCGTTTTTCCTTGACAGCATATACCAAGCGATGTTCATCGGTTATCCGCCTGCTCCAATATCCAGCCAAATCTCCTTTAAGTGGCTCGGGTTTACCAATACCCTTAAAGGGAGACCGCATTGCATCTTTAATCAGTTCATTTATGCGTTGTAGCACTTTTTTGTCCTGTTGTTGCCAATAAAGATAATCTTCCCATGCATGGGTTTGCCACGCTAACTCCATAACTATTTTTCAATTAGTTTATGTTTAACGGATTTTCCTTTATTCATTTCCGTTATTGCTTCTTCTAGTCTTTTACGGTTAGCCTTGGTACTTGTCAAATGTAAGGTTTCTTGCAATGCATTATATTCGTCTAAATCCATTACAACAACATTTTTTCCCTGAGATCTGGCAACTACAACAATTTCTCTATCGTCATTGACTGCATTTAAATTTTCAGTGAGATTACTGCGAAACTCTGAATAGTTAACAACTCTCATAAGTACGTATTTGAGTACAAATATACGTACAAATATTAATAAATGCAATAATAAAAAAGCACCGACTGGAAACCAGCCGGTGCTTCGTGCGGAAGAGGAGATTCGAACTCCCAAGCCCTTTCAGGCACTACCACCTCAAAGTAGCGCGTCTACCAATTTCGCCACCTCCGCGTGCGTTGTTGGGGATGCAAAAATAAAGCCTTTTCGTAAATATCCAAATAAATTTATTTCCGTAGCCAGATCCGGAACGTGGTACCCTTGTTTACTTCAGACGATTTCACCGTCAGCCGCCCTTTATGGTAGTCCTGAATGATACGCCTGGCCAGCGACAGGCCCAGCCCCCACCCTCTCTTCTTGGTACTGAACCCCGGACGGAATATTTTCTCCTGCAGGCGTGCGGGAATCCCTTTTCCGGTATCGGAAATATCGATAATAAGGTGTGCCGGATGGTTTTCTATAACGATCTGTATCTGCCCTTTCCCCTCCATAGAGTCGAGCGCATTTTTCAGGAGGTTCTCCACTACCCAGTCGAACAATGTGGGCGAAATCATGGCCGTTACTTCATGCTCCGCCGTTTGCAGTGAGAAGTTCACTTTCTGCGGGGCACGTTTCTTAATGTACGCCATCATGGAGGCTACCTGCTCCACCACATTGCGTTCTTCCAGTTTGGGCACACTGCCTATTTTCGAAAAGCGGTCGGTAATCAGTTTAAGGCGGTCTACATCTTTGGCCAGCTCTGTGGCCAGGGGCCGCACTTCTTCATGCTCTTTCAGCAGTTCCACCCAGGCTTCCATGGATGATAATGGCGTACCCAGCTGGTGCGCGGTTTCCTTCGCCATGCCCACCCATACCTGGTTCTGGATGGCACGGTTGGTGGATGAAAGTGCAAATAATGTAAGCCCGATAAACAGCGCTACCACCAGCAGCTGTATATAAGGATAGTAACGTACCTGGCGCAGAATAAGGGAATCGCCGTAGTAGATGTAGTTGTTGGAATGACTATCCACCGCCATTACAAATGGCGGATGCTGGCGCTTAAAGCCTTCCAGCTGGCGTTCAAGATAATTTGTGTCTTTGGCCACCTGCTGCGAATCGAGGTTGCGGTGGTCGATGATCTGGCCCTGTTCGTTGGTGAGGATGAGAGGGATGGTGGTATTGGTAGTCACGATCTCCACGGCCAGGTTAAGATTGGCATCGGGAGAGGCTTGCAGCAGTTCGCGGTTGGCTTCTACCCATGTGGCCACCTTCTTCGTTTCTTCCTGCTGTATTTTTTCGGAGAGGTTATTCACAAACCAGATGGTCGTTACAATTATAACGACCGCCACTGCGATCAGGGAAAATTTCCAACCGGTAAATTGTCTAAACATCAGGATTTGGATAAAGACTGCAAGCCTTAATAATAAACTAATTTAGTAATATTTGGAGGCTTTGTTGCATATTTGCAACGCTAAAAATTTACTTAAAGCCAAAACATACCCTTTTGTCAGCATTGCCATCGGTAGCGGTCGTTATCCTCAACTGGAACGGAAGAGATTTCCTCGGGAAGTTTCTGCCCTCCGTGTGTGCGTCTGTGTACGGTAATCTGGAAATTTACCTGGCCGACAATGCATCTACCGACGATAGTGTGGCCTTCACCCAACAGCACTTCCCAGCTGTAAAGATCATCCGCAACGCTACCAACAGTGGTTTTGCAGGCGGTTATAATGAGGCCCTCCGGCATGTGAAGGCAGATATTTTCGTGCTCCTGAACCAGGATGTGGAAGTGGAAGCCAACTGGATAACACCTGTTATAGAACATATGCAGGCCAATCCGGATATGGCTGCCTGCCAGCCTAAACTGCGTGCGTGGCACGACCGGGAAAGCTTTGAATACGCCGGTGCTGCAGGCGGATGGATGGATATCCTCGGGTATACCTTCTGCCGCGGGCGCATCCTGTATACAACGGAGGTAGATAAAGGACAATACGACACCCCGCAGGACATCTTCTGGGCCAGCGGTGCAGCGCTCTTCATCCGTTCTGCCGCTTATTTTGAAATGGGCGGCTTCGATCCCTATTTCTTCGCGCATATGGAGGAAGTTGATCTTTGCTGGCGGCTGCAGCGGGCGGGGTATAGGATCGGGTACTGTCCACAGTCGGTAGTATACCACGTTGGCGGGGGCAGCCTGCCGCAGGGGAATCCGCGGAAGCTTTATCTCAATTTCCGGAACAACCTGATCATGCTGCGTAAAAACCTCCACTTCCAGGAGCAATGGATCATCCTTTCGCAGCGCCTGGTGCTGGATATGCTGGCAGCGGCTAAAAGCCTGGCGGCCGGCAAACCGAAAGATATGATGGCCATCTTCCGTGCTTACCGCGATTATTACCGCTGGCGCCGCGAAGTGGAGAAAACACTGACGGACACACTGCCCCGCAAACGGCTTTTTGATCTGCAGGGAGTATTCCATGGCATCATGATCTGGCGGTATTATTTCCTGAACCGCCGCAAGTTTTCCGAACTCTCCAAGCCGGGGAAGAAATAACCCGGTAATTTGGGATTTGATAATATACTTTGTAAGTTTGCACAGCGAAAAAAATGTATATGGAGCATACAGTTGAAAATAAGAATGACTTCACCCGTGACTGGGTATCTTCCTCCCGTTTCCTGTTTTACCTGAAACTGGCTTGTATCCTGGGTTTTGTATTAGGCGGTTGCTATAAACTGTCTGAACACAGATACAAAAAACCGAAAGTAACTGTACCGGAAAGCTCCCAATACAGCCCGAAATACAAATAATCTCCGGATTAAAAATATAGAAGCCGCACTGCACAGTGCGGCTTTTTTCATGCCCTGAATGGCCACTTTTAAGCCCTTTCCCGGGATGATTTTCGTCAGTTTGGATAGATGCATTTATGCATTAAAACCGTTCGGCAAATAAGCTTCATCATTACAAGGCAATTAGTCCATTTTAACCATAGGAATACAACATTGAGGCATAGATGGGAAAAAGCGGTGTAAAAGAGCATTTATAAGGGGGATAATGAAGGGTTAAAAGAGGCTTTAAACAGGGTTCAATATGCCTGTAACTATCCTTCAACCTACCGGTAACATAGCAGCAACCTACCAGTACCCATGGAGTAAAGGTGGACTTGATGTGTAGTTGATGTCTATTTGAGCTGCAGGTGAGTTATAGTAAATAACAGGCATGTAAAGTGAAGGCCGGATGCCTGCAGCCCATGACAATGCCTGGCGGAGGAATGGCCTGCCGGGCAAATTGGGGTTCCATATTATTTGATAATGAATTAATTACAACAAAATATCCCTTTTATGGCTGTGGGTCATTCCCGGGGCATTTGATCCTGACCGTTATTGGCGGGAGCCGTATGCTGTGGAAGCTCCGGCGGCAGGAGGAGCAGCTTCTTACGGGGACGCGATTTGGGAAGGGGCGCTTCCCGGGGCTGATCCCCTATCACTGCAATGATATCCGCAGCATTATACTTCCTGTCATAGGAGGTACCGTCTTTCAGGAAGGTTCTCACCTGAAGAGTCACCAGCAAAGTTCCTTTACCGGGTACGTCTACCGACAGGTCCGCTCCTGCGAAAGGTTGCTCCAGGTCGATGTGCAGCACGTCTGCATCCATCCCTGTAACACTACGGGTGGTAAAGTCGATCCGGGTGGCGATGATCTTTAACTCCATTCTTACAGCATCTCCATAGCCCTGCAGCTTCTGCGCGGGGATGTGAAGTTTACCATTCTGCGAGAAGACAGGCTGCCCGGGGAAGAACTTTTCTATACCGGCGTGCCTGTTGAACCTAAAGCCTTTCAGCCCGGCGTGGTTATTTCTGCCGGCGGTTACGATGGTACTATTAAGCCGGTTCACGACGTGGCCATCGCAGAGGATGTCGATATCAGGCGCAACAGCGCTGCGGATAAGGGCGCCTTTGCGGCTGGCAGCACCGAACCATTTGGCGGAACGGCGGGTATTTGCCGTTTGCCTGACGGTTTCCGGGGCAGTGCGCACACAGTATTTACCATTGCGCTTGTAGGCTATGAGGTTGCCTACCTTACCTGAAAAAGTGATAATTGAAGTTAAAATGGCCATTACAGGACTTTTTTGTTGTAACTGAATATACGTAAGACGCACAAGAGGGGTGACAGGGGTGTATTCGTGGATTTTTAAAGCGACTGCGACCCATTTTCAGTTTGTGCAATGGCAATCGAAGTAAGGTTGGATATTTTCGATTGTCACTTCTACCAGGGTTAGAAGTTTTCGAAACTTAGGTTGTCAGGATGTATTTATGAGAGACGGGGAATTAAATCGGATAGAAACAAGCATAAACAAAAAAGCCTGACTGCTATGCAATCAGGCTTCTTTTTCTGAGCGGAAGACCGGGCTCGAACCGGCCACCCCGACCTTGGCAAGGTCGTGCTCTACCAAATGAGCTACTTCCGCTTGTCCGTTTTGGGATTGCAAAAATAGGAAACAGTTTCAATTCAGCAAATAATATTCTCAGAAAACTTAAAAAAAAGTTTCGCCTGTAAAGGCGCATCCCCCGTAAGCCGCGCCCATACTGAGAATGCGCACTTACCGTTATTAAAGAAATTACTTTATCATTGTACAATTATTGCCAGCGAGACCATTTCCGCATATGAATAAATTCACACTGGCCGCCTGCTCCATCGCCCTGTTTTGCGCATGCAACAACAGTCCCAAACCGGAAAAGGCGCCTGAACAACCAGGAGAAACCATATCCCGGCCCGATAATTTCGCAGAAGATATTACTTTCCTCCGCGAATTTGCACAGCCGGCCGTATTGAAAGACAGCACCAGTAAATCCGCCATCGCCATCATCCCTGCATGGCAGGGCCGCGTCATCACCTCTTCGGTAGAAGAAAACGGCCGCAGCTTCGGCTGGCTCAATTACAGCACCATCGAAAACGGGAAAGCTGATGAATTCAGTACCTACGGTGGTGAAGACCGCTTCCTCCTCGGCCCGGAACCCACACCTGTCATCGATACAACAGTTTCCGAAAACGGAGATTCCGTTACTAAGCAAGCCACACCACCCGCACTAACCTCCACCCGAACCCTGCAACAGGTATCTTCCGCCAAGGGTATCACCGTCCTGGAAGGTGCTATCGGCATACAAAGTAAAAACGGCAACACTTTACATACTTCTGTTTCCCGCACCATCTCCCTCCTCTCCCGCCGCGATCTGCATAATTATCTCGGCGCCGATATTCACCGGAACATGCGTGCTGTTGGTTTCCATTCAGATAACATCATCATCAATTCCGGCGACCATCGCTGGGATACGGCGTATGGCACCACCTCCATCCGCATACGCGGCGTATTCCCCGTTACGCAGGCATCCATTGCCATCATTCCCCTCCGCCCCGGCGGTATAGTGGAAAACAGCGCAGCCCTGCCTAAAGAGCGCTTCCTCATTAAAAACAATATTGCATTTTTCAGGGCCGACGGGAACCTCTCTGCAGAAATAGGTGTGAAACAATCGTCCGCATTAAACTATGTGGGCCTGTACGACCCGGAGCGTGAAGTACTCACAGTTGTGCAGTTCACATTGCCGCGCAATCTGGCATTTTACCTGGGCGAAACCATGGAAGACAACCGGGCAGAAGTACTTACCATCCGCAACAACGGTCCTGAAAACCCTTATGCCCGCGGCCGTTTCATGGAAATACAAAGCGCTTCGCCCGCCGCCCTCCTGAAGCCCAAAGGCAGGATGCAACACTTCCACCGCACCATCCATCTGCAGGGCAGCGAAAAGCACCTCGGTGAAATCACGAAGAAATTGTTCGGGGTTACCGTGAAAGAATTGAAAGCGGCGCTGCCGTAACTACAGCGCCTTGATCTCGAGATTGTAAATATCGCGCAGGCGCAGCAAAGTGAGGTCCAGACTGTCTTTGGGGATACCTATTTCCATACTGCAGAACAGCTGGATGTCCTGCTTTGCAATTGTACATCCATTCTGCTTCACCACCATCATCACATCGTTGAGGATCGTATAGTCGAATATCAGCTGAAAGCGCGCTTCCACATTCTTCTGCACCGCGGGGATCAGCTGAAGCACCAGCGCACAGCTCATTTTGTATGCATTGATCAGGCCCGGCACACCCAGCAGGGTACCACCGAAGTAACGGACTACCACCACCAGCACATCCGTGAGCTGCTTGCTGTCGATCTGCCCCAGAATAGGCTTACCGGCAGAGCCCGCAGGCTCTCCATCGTCTACCGCGCGGAACTGCATACCGTCGGTTCCCAACCTGTAAGCGTAACAGTGGTGTGTGGCTTTGGGGTGTTCCTTTTTCACTTCCTGAAGGCATTCCTTCACCTGCTCGGCACTCTTCACCGGGAAGGCGAAAGCGAGGAATTTACTGCCCCTGTCTTTGAATTCGGCTACTGACTTCTTCTCAATCGTATAATAAACGTTCATTTCCTGTTTTTAAACCGTGTCCGGCACAAATGTGTCTATCCGGTCGCCGGCAATATAATTGCTTTCCTGCATAAGGGCGTGTTTAAGTACCGGAGCGGGCAGTCCGCCCCCGAGTGCCGCCTGTCCTGTAATAACGCGTGCTTCGTCCCAATGCCTGCCGCTGATGAATTGCTGCAAAAGTACAGCGCCTCCTTCCACGATCACGCTCAGGATATTTTCACGATGTAATTGTGCGAGCACCTGCGGCACGAGTGGCTGGTCCCGGTTGATCTCATCCGCTGTAAGGATCAGTGTGCGAACGGTTCCGTCGTGCAGATGATGACTGCCGGGTACTTTCCGGTCGAGGTCGAGCATGATACGGATGGGTGATTTACCCGGCCAGAGGCGTGCAGTAAGGCGCGGGTTATCCAGCAAAGCAGTTTGTGTTCCTACCATAATCCCCGCTTCCTCCGTTCTCCAGCGGTGAACAAGGCGGTCGGCATAAGGGTTGGAGATGCGGACGGGTTCTCTGCCGGGAGGGGCCATGTAACCGTCTGCCGATTGCGCCCATTTGAGGACCACATAGGGCCGCTGCTGCTCATGGAAAGTGAAGAAGCGCCTGTTCAGCTTTCTGCATTCCGCTTCCAGCACCCCTACTGTTACCTTAATACCGGCTTCCCGCAGTTTTTCGATGCCTTTGCCCGCTACCTTGGAGAAGGCATCCACGCAGCCTATTACCACTTCGGGGATTTGCTGTGCCACTACAAGATCGGCACAGGGCGGTGTTTTACCGAAATGGGCGCAGGGTTCGAGGGAAACATACATAACCGACCGCGGGATGAGGTCCTGCAATTCCGGGGGCACGCTGTTCACACAGTTAACCTCGGCATGCGGCCCGCCGAAGGCGTGGTGGTAGCCTTCGCCAATGATGACACCCTCATGCACGAGCACGGCACCCACCATAGGATTGGGGGCGGCATGACCTGCGCCTTTCAGTGCCAGGGCGATGCATCGTTGCATAAAAATTTCGTGCGGGTGGTGGTTCATCATTGCGTCGTAAATGATATGTTTGCAAAAATATCGTTTCAGCGGCTATTTTCCGCTGTTTTGCCGTATAACATGACCATCCAATCTGCATTTGCAAATCTGATCAATGCCATCCGCCCCCTGTACGACAACCGGGAAGCTGCCAATATAGGCCACCTTCTTATGGAACATCTCACCGGCCTGGGTAAGCTGGACCGCATCGTGCACAAGGATATGGACCTTTCCCCCAAACAGGAATCGCAATACAATGATGCCCTTGAACAATTGCTGGCCGGCAGGCCCATCCAGCACATTACGGGGAAAAGCTGGTTTTACGGCATGGAACTGATTGTGAGCGACCAGGTATTGATCCCCCGCCCGGAAACGGAGGAGCTGGTGGAATGGGTACTGCTCGACCATCCGGCCCAGCCCGCCCTCCGCCTGCTGGACATTGGAACCGGCAGCGGGTGCATCCCCATCGCCCTTAAAAAACACTGGCAGGCGGCCGATGTATGGGCTATGGATGTAAGTGCCGGCGCCCTCGCCGTAGCAGGCCGCAATGCACAGCTCCAGCATACCCCTGTAAATTTCCTGCAGCAGGATGTACTGGCCCCCCAGGCGGCCGCAGTACTCCCCTGCCTCAATATTATCGTCAGCAACCCGCCTTATATCCCCGAAAAAGAAAAGGCAGGCATGCAGCCTACCGTTCATGCATTTGAACCCTCCAACGCCCTGTTTGTGCCCGATAATGATCCCCTTTTGTTTTACCGCCGCATTGGCCAGCTGGCACAGGAAAGACTGGAGCCTGCAGGAAAGCTCTACTTCGAGATCCATGAAGATTATGGACCGGAGGTAAAAACCGAACTGGAGAAACAGGGGTTTGCGGATGTAAACCTGAAAAAGGATATGTTCGGGAAAGACAGGATGGTGCGTGCCACAAAGCGCGGGGCATAAAAAAAACTGCACCGTTGCGGGTGCAGTTCCAGTATAGCTACTTTGATTTTCCGGTAATTACTTCGCTGGTGTATTAGTCGGCTTCGCCGTACCCAGCACCGTTTTAGCACCCAGTTGCCGTGCTATCTCCATCACTTCGATGATCTTGCCGATAGGCACGGTTTCTTCCGCATTGATAACAATGGTATTGTCTATTTCACCTGCGGGCAGCTTGGCGGCCAGGGCAGCCTGCAGCTCATTGAAGTTGACAGGACTGGTGCCTACGAAATACCGCTGTGCTGCATCAATGCTTACCACCACCGTTTGTTTGGCTTTGGTATTGGAAGTAGCCTTCGGCAACGCCAGTTTGATGACGTTGGGATTGGCCAGGGTGGAGACAATCAGGAAAAACAGCAGCAGGATGAACAGGATATCGTTCAGTGCGCCGCTGTGCATTTCCGCATGCCTGTTGCTTCGTCTCCGCAAATTCATGATTGATTCAGTTTCTGATGAAGAATTTATCGTTTAACCGGCTCCATGAGCACGTCAATGAAATCAGCGGATGCTGCTTCCATCTTGTTCACCACCTTATCGATCTGCGCCTGCAGGTAGCTGTAACCTACATAAGCAACCAGACCGATGATAAGCCCCGTTGCGGAGGTCACCATTTTCACATAGATACCGCCTGCGATGCCGCCGAGCGTCATATCAGAAGTCTGGGAGATGTTGAAGAAGGTCTGGATCATACCGGCAATGGTACCAAGGAATCCGAACATGGGGGCGATACCGGCGATGATGGACAGTACCACGAGGTTCTTTTCCATTTTGTAGATCTCCAGTTTACCCACGTTCTCCATTGATTTCTCAATGCTGTCTACCGGTTTACCGATGCGCTGGATGCCTTTATCGATCATGCGGGCAATAGGGCCGGCAGTGTTCTTGGAAAGGGAGCGGGCAGCGCTGATATTATCGGAAGTGATCTGATCGCGGATCATTGGCATGAAATTGCTTTCCAGCTTAGCCGCGCGGGAGATGGTGATGTATCTTTCCACAAAAACATAAATGGCGATCACGGAAAGTACCCCGAGCGGGATCATCAGCGGGCCGCCTTTTACAATCATATCCCACAGCTTCATTTCCTGCGTGGCGGTGGCGGCGTGTTGAGCGGCCGTTGCCACTGTGTCGGCCTTCGGCAGCAGCAGCGAATCCTGCATTAGCGTTACGAGTCCTAGCAACATGTATTTAATTTATGTTCGTTTTGTATAAACAAGGGATCAAAGTAATAATAAAAACGCATTCACCGGCAATAAATTATACGGCGCGCTCTTCCCATACACGGACGAGCTGAATGATTACATCAACGGCTTTCTGCATATCCTGTACGCTCACATATTCGTGCTTCGAATGCAGTGCCATCTCCCCTGTGAAAATATTCGGACAGGGCAGGCCCATAAAGGAAAGCCTTGAACCGTCTGTCCCCCCGCGGATGCTCATCTTCAATGGTTCCACACCCGCGCGGCGGATAGCTTCTTCCGCATTGGCCGCCACTTCCGGGAACTTCACCAGTACTTCTTTCATATTACGGTACTGCTCTTTCACTTCGAAAACACCAGTAGCTCCGGGATGCTTTGCCACCACGTTTTCCATGATCCTGCGCAGGTAAAACTCATGCCCTTCCAGCTCTGCGGTGGTAAAGTCGCGGATGATGAATTCCATCTCCGCCTTCTCCGTAATACCGTCTATCCGCACGGGATGGATAAAGCCCTGGCGGTCTTCGGTAGTTTCCGGACTGAGGATATCCTTGGGCAGCGAATGCAATATCTCCGCAGCGATCTTGATGGCGCTCACCAGTTTGCCTTTTGCGGCACCCGGGTGGGCACTTACGCCGTGAATGGTAATCTTAACCCCATCGGCAGAAAATGTCTCATCTTCCAGCGCACCGAGCTCTCCCCCGTCGAGGGTATACCCGAACTGTGCACCCAGCTTCTGCATATCCACATGCTGCACACCGCGGCCTACTTCTTCGTCGGGCGTGAAGAGGATACGGATCTTGCCATGTGGCACTTCGGGGTGTTGGATGAGATATTGTGCGGCATCCATGATTTCGGCCACACCGGCTTTGTTATCTGCCCCCAGCAGGGTTTTACCGCTGGCAGTGATGATATCGTCGCCTATCTTCTGCGACAGGTACGGATGTTCCTGAACGGAGATGATCTGCGAAGGATCGTCGGGCAGTACAATGTCTTTTCCGTCGTACTTACGGTGCAGGATGGGCTTCACGTCTTTACCCGAACAATCGGGCGCGGTGTCCATGTGCGCACAGAGGCAGATGACGGGAACATTCTTATCGGATGTGGCGGGAATGGTGGCATATACATACCCATGTGCATCCAGTTCTGCGTCTGCGATGCCGATCTGCTGCAATTCCTGTACCAACAAGCGGCCCAGGTCTTTTTGCTTCTCAGTGGAAGGGAATGTAGTGCTTTGGGGATCGGATTGGGTATCGATGGTCACGTAGCGGAGGAAGCGGTCGGTGACGGAGTATGCATAGTTATGTTCCATATGGGTATAAAAAGTGAAAGTAAAAAGCAGCGGACCACTTTTTACTTTCAGGAATTTTATGAGTAAGAAACCGGATTAAACGATCTCTACCAGTTCAATTTCAAATACGAGGGGCTGGCCAGCCAGCGGGTGGTTTGCATCGAGCTTGATAAACTCGTCGGTGATGGCTACCACTTTCACAGGGAACACCTGGCCCTGGGGGTTGCTCATCTGCAGGTCCATACCAACCTGGGGATTGAGATCTGCAGGGATGTTCTCTTTAGGGAATTCCATGATCAGCTCTTCGCTTTTAGGGCCGTAAGCTTCCTCAACGGCAATATTGAGCGTTCTCTTGTCTCCGGGTTTCATATCGAGCACACCGTTGTCAAAACCCTTGATCACCATGCCGGAGCCTACCTTAAACTCGAGCGGGTCCCTTCCTTCGGATGAATCAAAGGTTTCGCCATTTTCTAACCGCCCGTGGTAATGCACGCGAACGGTATCGCCGGTCTTAACTTGTTGCATATAAAATATTTAAAATAAGATAATAGAAGGTGAAGGTACAATTTTTGTTTTTTATTTACGGTTTGCCACCTTATTTTGTTGCACCCAACACAATTTCGCATGCGATATATCCTGAATATACTGATCATCAGCTGCCTGGCCTTAACCGCCACTGCACAGCAGCCAAATGTTCGCACCGGCGCACAGCGCACCGAAGCTTACCTGCCCCTCCTGAAAGGAAAAAGGGTGGGCATGCTGGTGAACCAGACCTCCATGATAAGCCCGCAAACCCACCTGGTGGATTCCCTGCTTGCCCTGAAAATTAACATCACCAAAATATTCAGTCCGGAACATGGCTTCCGCGGAATGGCCGATGCCGGTGAGAAGATTGATAACAGCCGCGACAGCCGTACCGGTCTGCCCATCGTTTCCCTGTACGGCAAACACCGCCAGGCCGATGCAGCAGATCTGGCCGATGTGGACGTCCTTATCTTCGATGTGCAGGACGCCGGGGTGCGCTTTTACACCTACATTTCCACGCTGGAAGAACTGATGGTGTCTGCCGCTCAGCATAAGAAATCCCTCATCATCCTGGACCGTCCCAATCCCATCGGTCATTTCATAGACGGGCCCATACTCGATACCGCCTTCCGCTCTTTCGTAGGCATGCAGCCCATCCCTACGGTTCATGGTATGACAGTAGGTGAATACGCACAAATGCTCAACGGGGAAGGCTGGCTGAAAGGGAAGATCAAATGCCCCATCACCGTCATCACCTGCGAAAATTACGACCACAATACCATGTACCAGCTGCCGGTGCGGCCCTCGCCAAACCTGCCCAACATGCGGAGCATCTACCTTTACCCGTCCACCTGCCTGTTCGAAGGCACTGTTTTCAGTCTCGGCCGCGGAACGGATAAGCCCTTCCAGGTGTATGGCCATCCGCTGCTGCCCAAAAACCTGTATTCCTTTACACCCCGCAGCGTGCCGGGTGCTAAATCTCCGGTGCTGATGGATTCGCTGTGTTACGGGTACGATCTCACCATCACTGATCCCCTCACAGACCAGATTGATCTGAGCTTTATCCTCAACGCATATCAGCTTTTCCCGGAAAAAGCACGCTTCTTCAATAACTTCTTCGACAAGCTGGCGGGCAGTGCAAAACTCCGTCAGCAGATACAACAGGGCCTTAGCGAGGCGGCTATCCGCAAAAGCTGGGAACCCGGCCTGAAGCAATTTGCCGCCATACGGAAGAAATACCTGTTGTATACCGATTTCTAAATTGAATACATTTGCATCCATGAGAATCATTTTTATGGGCACGCCCGACTTCGCCGTTGCCTCTCTCGATGCACTGGTTCAGAACGGATATAATGTGGTAGCCGTGATCACGGCGCCTGATAAGCCTGCCGGCCGCGGCCTGCAACTGCAGCAAAGCGCCGTTAAGCAATATGCTGTACAGCACAACATACCCGTGCTGCAACCCGAAAAACTGAAGAATCCCGCGTTCCTCGACGAACTGCGCGCCTATAAAGCCGACCTGCAGGTGGTAGTAGCATTCCGCATGCTGCCCGTTGTAGTGTGGGACATGCCGCCCCTCGGCACCATCAATGTACACGCCTCCCTCCTGCCCCAGTACCGTGGTGCAGCGCCTATCAACTGGGCCATCATCAACGGGGAGCAACGCAGTGGGGTTACCACCTTTAAACTGCAGCACGAAATCGATACGGGTAATGTATTGTTCAGTAGTGAAGTACCCATCCGGCCGGATGAAACCGCGGGTGAACTGCACGATGAACTCATGAAGGCCGGTGCTGAAACACTCCTCCGCACCGTAGCTGCTTTGAAAGAAGGCAACCTCCATGGCCAGCCCCAGCAGGAAATAGAAGCAGGTGAACTGAAGCATGCGCCCAAGATCTTTAAAGACGATTGCCGTATTAACTGGGAATTGCCGCTGGAGAAGGTTTACAACCTGGTACGCGGGCTCAGTCCATACCCCACAGCATTCACCATGCTGCAGAACAAAACACTGAAAATCTACAAAGCGGAAATGGAACCTGCCACGCATAACCAGGCACCCGGCAGCGTGCATTCCGATAAGAAAACATACCTCAAATTCGCTGCAGAAGGCGGTTACCTCAACGTGCTGGAGTTACAGCTGGAAGGGAAGAAGAAGATGGGGACAGAAGAATTTCTGCGGGGTTTCCGTTTCGAATAACCGCATTGCTGAAAGTAAAAAGGGGCGCCTGGATACCAGGCGCCCCTTTTTTATGCTAAGGTTGCGATTACTTCACGTCTTCATAACTCAGTTCGCAATAGAAGCGGCCTTCGTTGGTACCGAGGGCATCCATAGCGGCGTCGCTCAGTTTAATGATGAGGTTGGCATTGGCTTTCAGTTGCGGAATAGCGTCGAGCACTTTGGCGTAAACAGACCTTCCGTTGAGGGGATTGGTCACTTTTACGATGGTGCCGCGGGGTGCGGCGTTGTGCAGGGCGTAATATTTACCTGAACCTACTACTGCATTGCTTTTAAACCATGAACCGGGGCCTTTCTCTTTCGTTACATCGCGGCCGTTTCCGGTTTGCTGATTATAAGATGATTCAAACCCGCCTTCCGGTACCTCAGGCGTACGGCCCAGGCTGGTAGGCGCTTTCTCCACTGGCCTTGTTTCCGGAGCTGCCGGCTGGCTGGGAGGCGTTACCGGTTTGGATTCAGGAGCAGGAGCCTGTGATTTGGGTTTGGATTCAGGAGCCGCCGTTTGACTGGAAGATACTACAGGCCTGGTTTCCTGCGGTACTGGCTGAGGTTTGGTTTCAGCCGGTTTGGGAGCAGGAGCTGCCGCCACATCCGCTGGTGCAGGTACGGGCGCTGTGGGCAATACTGCCGACTGGCCGCTGCCTTTCACATAACCTACGATCAGGAAAGCATCTTTCTGTACACCATCGCCGGTAAGGCGGTTCCAGTCGCGCACATTGTCCAGCGGCACTTTGCCGTAATTGACATGTATGCGGTAGAGGGTTTCCTTTTCAGCAACGCGGTGATATACCGGGCGCACGCCTGCGCCGGCACTTTTCGTTTGCACGAAGTTATTCTTGTTGAGGGGAATGAGGACTGCTTTACCAAGGCTGAGCCCTGTTGCCATATCCATCTTGTTCCTTGCCGCAATCTCTTTGGGGCTCAGGCCGTAAGCCCTTCCCAGGCTGTACCAGGTCTCTCCTTTCTTCACGGAATGTGTCAAATAGAGATCGGGCGAAGCGCCCTGTATCAAAAGCGTATCCTGTGCGGCTACCCTTATTGTACCGGCCATCAACACACCCAACATTACTGACTTTAACATATTTACTAATACTTTAAGGGAACGAATATAAAAGTTTCCATCCAATTTCTGCTGCCGGGCGTGGAAAGTAAATATCCACGCGGTTTATGCACATTCACAAGAACGCCGGAACACCCGTCTGTATTATATTTCCGGCATGCCGGACTTTAATATGCGCATTTCTTTCGGATAGTAGTTGTTGACACGGTTGGGGAGGATCTTGGCCCATCCCAGGTTCATGCCTCCGAAACGCATGAGCGCCCAGCCTTTTATGACAGCATCCAGGCGCAGGTCTTCCTTGCGAAGATAATGCAATGCATCTTCCAAAGTTAATTCCGTTCCGGGAAGTTCGGGTGAAATCAATGTACTGAGCGCCAGCTGATGGTCGGGGATCAGTTCTTTGGCAGAAAGCTGTCCAGCCTTCACGCCCGCTTTCCGGATGTATAATTGCTGCAATAGCGGCATTTCTTCCGCTACGGCAGGTGATAATAACAACACCTCACCATCGTGCGCCATCATGCGCACATCCACGTCTGGCTTCAGCCATGGCAGCACACGCTCCACATCTTTCTTCGCCAGCTCACTGAATTTACTCTTTCCTTTTTTAGGAACAGCCGCATCACCCTCCTTCCGGAAGCAGGCAATGAACAGTCCTTCGCCCTTTACTTTATCAGGGTAAAAACGGTAGCCGGATGCCTTATGTACAGGGGATTCCGTAGGAACGATATTCCAGCTTTCCTGTATCTGCAATGGTAAGGATACCAGGTTTTCATGTTCCATCAGCCAGTCGAGGATCTGCTCATCTTCTTCACTTGCATAGGAACAGGTGGAATAAATGAGTGTGCCGCCGGGCTTGAGGGCAGGCAATGCATCGGCCAGGATTCTTTGCTGGCGCTGGCTGCAGAGTATCACATTATCGTACGACCACTCCTGTACCGCATCAGGATCACGGCGGAAAAGGCCCGAACCGGAGCAGGGAGCATCTACCACCATTACGTCGAAGAAGTTTTCGAGGCGCGAGAAATCGCGGGGATCATTATTGGTGACCACTACATCCGCCGTTCCCCATCTCGACAGGTTATCTGCCAGCAGCGCGGCCCGGGAGCGGATCACTTCGTTGGATACAAGAAGGCTCCCTGCAGGCAGTGCAGCCTGCAGCAGTGTGCTTTTACCACCGGGGGCAGCACAGAGATCGAGGGCTTTGAGTGGAGCCGAAGAAGGTACCGTTTGCCGCAGGGCTTCTTCCAAAAACATCGAAGAGGCCTCCTGTACGTAGTAAGCACCGGCATGAAACTGCGGGTCGAAGGTGAAAGAAGGACGGGAAGAAAGATAATAACCGCCTGTAGTCCATGGTACGCGTTCCGCATCCAGCTGGGGAAATACAGCTTTGATGCTTTGCACCTTTTGCGGCTGAAGGCGAACGCTGGTAATCCTTTCCGGGGAATCGTGCACCGCGAGGAACGCGGCTTCGTTATACCCGGGAAGACCTATCAATGTATCCGTAAATGCCTTTGGTAATGCTGGCACAGTTTAATTTTCCGCAAATGTAAAGATTTATAACGTTTTCACTTCCGCTACCAGCTGCTGCAGCACCGACTTGGCATCGCCAAACAACATGGAAGTTTTAGGCTGGAAGAACAGTGCGTTCTCAATACCGGCGTATCCCGGCTTCATACTGCGCTTATTCACGATCACCATTTTGGCGAGTTCTACTTCGAGTATGGGCATACCGTAAATAGGGCTGGCAGGATCCGTTTTGGCAGCAGGGTTCACCACATCATTAGCTCCCAGTACCAGCACCACGTCTGTAGCAGCCATGGCGGCATTGGCGGTTTCCATCTCTTCCAGCTTCTCGTACGGCACATCTGCTTCCGCCAGCAGCACGTTCATATGCCCCGGCATGCGCCCTGCCACAGGATGGATGGCGTAATTCACTTCCACCCCTTTCTCTTCCAGCAGCTTTTCCAGCTCGTGGCAAACGTGCTGTGCCTGCGCAACAGCGAGGCCGTAGCCCGGTACAATCATTACTTTGCTGGCATACCGCATCACTACAGCGGCGTCTGCAATATTGATCTCTTTGTAATTGCCTTCCACTTTTGCCCCGCCACCTGCAGCCGTACTGCCGCCGAACGAGCCAATGAGCACATTCTTCAGGGAGCGGTTCATGGCTTTACACATGAGGATGGTGAGAATAGTACCTGCGGAACCTACAAGGATACCGCCCGTGAGCATTACAGGGTTATCGTATAAGAAACCACCGCAGGCCGCAGCCACACCGGTGAAAGAGTTGAGCAATGATATCACAACCGGCATATCTGCCCCGCCGATGGGCATCACGAACATCACTCCGTATACGACAGACAGTGCAAGGATGCTGTAAAACAGGGTATTGATCAGCCCGGTATCCCGCATGCTCTGAAACTGTATATCCGGCAATGCGGTATTGGATGGGTAGGAAGTCCACCCGCCGTTTCCGCTGTTGAATTGCTGGTGCACATCATACAGCAGCCAGGCAGATGCAATGACGATAGCGGCGAGCACTGCGAGGTTCACGATGTGCTGGCCGTTGAAGGAAAAGTCTTTCACTTTCCCATTCAGCTTACCCCATGCGATCATGCTTCCCGCGAAGGAAACTGTGCCGATAATAAGCCCCAGCAGAATGATGAGGTATTTGCCGGTGGGGTTGCCAAAGGATTCTCCGATACTGATATCGCCGGAGAGCGCCGCCTGCCCTACTGCATCTTTTATAAGTTTTGTAATGCTGATGGTGGTGGTGCCATTGGTGAGGTGATCGAACTCTACGATGGAGATGAGCATGGCGCAGGCGCCGCCCATTCCGTTGAAGAGGCTCACCATTTCGGGCATGGCCGTCATTTTCACCTTCCTGGCAGCCAGCACGCCAACTACGGTGCCGATAAAGAGGCCGCCGAAGATCCAGCCGTAGTTATGCAGGCGTGCGCCATCTTCTTCATATAGAAAGATGGTTCCTGCAATAGCGATAAACATCCCTGCCGCCGCAATGAGATTGCCTTTGCGGGCGGTAGCGGGGTTGCTGAGCATCTTGAGGCCCACGATAAACGTGATGGAGCCGATGAGGTAAGCGAGCGTCAATAATCCGGGCATAATGGGCTATTTCTTCTTTTTAAACATTTCCAGCATACGGTCTGTCACCACAAAACCTCCCACCACATTCAGCGTACCTAGTATTACGGCAAGGAAACCCAGCACCAGGGCCAGGTAGTTATCCGCTTCAGCCTTCCCCATCACAATGATGGCGCCGATGATCACCACACCATGAATGGCGTTGGCGCCGCTCATAAGAGGGGTATGCAGCACGGAAGGTACCCGGGAGATCACTTCTATCCCTAAGAAAACTGACAGTATCACGATGTATACCATCTCGATGTGGAGTTGCAGAAAATCCAGGATTGCGGTCATATTCTTTCGGTTGGAATGGGTTGAAATATTATACGGCTGCGGGCTGCAGCTGTTTTACGCGCTCGTTCACCACCTGCCCTTCCCGGGTAATACAGGCTCCCTGTACAATATCATCTTTATAATCGGGTTGCCACTGCCCTTCCTTACCGATCATCAGCTTCAGGAAGTTGAGCATATTTTTCGCGTAGAGTTTGCTGGCATCCGCAGGTGCCGTGCCTGCCAGGTCGGAGTTTCCAATGATGGTAACGCCTTTATGCAGCACGGTTTCCCCGTTCTTTGTGAGGGCAGTGTTTCCTCCGGTAGCGGCAGCGAGGTCAATGATAACGCTCCCTGTACGCATGGCTTCCACGGCAGCTGCAGGCAGTAATATGGGAGCCGGTTTACCGGGTATCTGGGCGGTAGTGATTACAATATCCGCTTTAGCAGCGCTTTCCGCGATACGGGCCGCCTGCCGCTGTTTGAAATCATCACTCTGCTCTACGGCATAGCCTCCGGCGGCAGAAGCATCGGCTGCGCCTTCCACTTCCACGAATTTGGCCCCGAGGCTCATTACCTCTTCCTTCACTGCCGGCCGGGTGTCAAATACTTCCACCACGGCTCCAAGCCTGCGTGCGGTAGCGATAGCCTGTAAGCCTGCTACCCCGGCGCCAAGGATGAGTACTTTCGCCGGAGGAATGCTGCCCGCGGCGGTCATGAGCATGGGAAAATAACGGCTGTAGGTAAATGCGGCCAGTAAAACTGCTTTGTAACCTGCAATGTTGGCCTGGGAACTGAGCACGTCCATACTCTGGGCGCGCGTGGTGCGGGGGATGGAATCGAGACTGAAAACGGTGAACTGCCGGGCGGCAAGTTGCTGCATAAGGCCGGGATGGTAGAGGGGCTGATAAACACCGGCCCAGGTTTTACCCGCGGCCGCCTGCTCATAGTCTGCCGCTTCCGGCGGACGAATAGTGAGCAGTACATCCGCTCCCTGTAAAATATCCCTGCGGGATTTAAGGGCTGCACCGGCCTCCCGGTAACTATCGTCCGGATAAAATGCCGCAGCCCCAGCGCCTTCCTCCACCCATATTTCCACCTGTTGCTGAACAAGTTGCTTCACGACTTCCGGAACGAGCGATACCCTGTTTTCTCCTACTTTTTCTTTGAGAACGGCCAAGATCATCAGTGTTGGAATTTAGCTGACGGAATTTAGTGAAAAAATCCGGTCCGGCCGAATTAATATCCCCCATTCCCCTCTAAGCTGCATAAAAAAAGCCGGCGCATATACGCCGGCTTCTTCACTTATATTCTTCAGCAGTTTTTACACCGCTGCTACTTCCATTTTCTCGCGGCACAGGATGCCAAGCGCCTTCACCCATTCCGGATGCGTGTTCACACAGGGGATCATCGTGAAGCTGTCGCCCCCGCTGGAAATAAACGTATGCTTACCTTCCACGGCGATCTCTTCCAGTGTTTCAAGGCAGTCAGACACAAAAGCCGGACAGACCACCAGCAGCTTCTTTACGCCTTCTCCGGGAAGGGAACGCAGGCGCTCATCGGTATAAGGCCTGATCCATTCCTCACGGCCCAGGCGGCTCTGGAACGATACGCTCCATTTATCTCTCGGGATACCTAATTCCTTCGCTACCAGCTCGGCAGTAACCGTCACCTGGTGCCGGTAGCATTGCTTATGTGCGCGGGAATCCACATGGCAGCAGTCGTTCACCTTCAGGCAATGGTTGCCTGTAAGGTCTCCTTTACGTATATGCCTCACCGGTACGCCGTGGTAGCTGAAGAGCAGATGATCGAAATCCTGCTCCACATACGGGCGCATGCTTTCTGCAACGGCATGGATATAATCAGGATGGCGGTAAAACGGCTCGATCACTTTCAGTTCGAAGGGATAGCGCTTTTTGCGGTAAATTTCTTCCGCATACACTGCCGCAGTTTCAAAGCTGCTCATGGCATAATGCGGATAAAGCGGTACAAGGATCACCTGCTTAAGGCCGGGATGCTCCTTTACCAGTTTATCGAAAGTATCTTCCGGTGAAGGGTTGCCATACCGCATGGTGATCTCAACAGGCATCTCCAGATCGTGCTGCAGCGCTTTCTGGAGTTGTTTGGTGAGCACGATGAGGGGGGAACCTTCTTCCCACCAGATGCTTTTATAAGCCTCGGCACTCTTTTCCGCACGGCGCGGAACGATCACTCCGCCCACGAGCAGCTTGCGCATGAGCCAGGGATAATCGATCACCCGCTTGTCCATTAGAAATTCAAGGAGATATTTTTTAACATCGGGCACGGCAGTAGAGTCCGGCGAACCGAGGTTCATGAGCACGATGGCGGTATCAGATATTGCGACCATAAATCTTCTTTCGTCAAAATTCCTGCAAAAGTACATGCTTTTACAGGTATCTTCCTCATGCTCTGTCATTAAATTGTTAGATTCATCTCTTGCAACCAGCCACGGACAAAGACTTTCGCATGACACCCGTCATCTCCCCACGTCATGCGATTGTTACAATGCAGCAGGAGAAAGGAACACGGCCGACTGATCTAAATCATTTTTTGGCAATGGCTTTCACCATAGGGAGAAATGACATACCGGTGACAGCCTCTGACGTGGTTTTGAAGTGTATGCAAGTATTTTTGCACCCGGAAGCTTAGAAGAAAATCATGCAGGTCAATCAGCCTAAAGACATATCACATTTTCATATCGTTGGGATCAACTATAAGAAAACTGACGCTGCGATCCGGGGACTATTCGCCATCAACCCAGACCAATATCAGCAACTTTTACAATCCGCACATGCCGAAGGCATGAACGATCTGTTCGTACTCTCTACGTGCAACCGCACTGAGATATACGGTTTCGCAGCGGATCCTGCCGATCTGATGCGCCTGCTCTGCGATGCCGCAAGCGGCAACCTGCAGGTGTTCAACAGCCTGGCATACGTAAAATCAGGCGAAGGCGCCGTACGCCACCTCTACCAGGTGGGCACCGGGCTGGACAGCCAGATACTTGGCGATTACGAGATCATAGGCCAGATAAAAGGCGCAGCTAAGTTTGCGAAAGCAAACGGGTGTGTGGGCACTTTTCTGGAAAGGCTCGTAAACAGCGTAATCCAGGTTTCCAAACTCATCAAGAACGAAACAGGCCTCAGCTCGGGCACCGTATCGGTAGCATTCGCCGCCGTACGCCTCCTTGAAAGCAAGGTTTGCGACATACAACAAAAGAACATCGTGCTTCTCGGCGTCGGCAAAATAGGCCGTAACACCTGTAAGAACATGATGGAATACACCGGCGCGCGTAACATCACCCTCGTAAACCGTACCACTGCCGTAGCGGAAGACTTCGCCGGTAAACACGGCCTGAAATACGCACCCTACGAGCAGCTGGATGATACACTCCGCGCGGCAGACGTGATCCTGGTGGCTACCAACGCCCCCCAGCCCACCATCCTCCGCAAACATATGGAAGGTACCGGCCCCAAGCTTATCATTGACCTTTCCATCCCCTTCAACGTAGCTGCAGACGTGCGTGAGCTTGGTCATGTGGAAGTGGTGAACGTGGACGACCTCAGCAAGATTCAGGACGAAACCCTCGCCCGCAGGCTGAACGAAGTACCCAAAGCCATCTCCATCATCGAAGAGCACATGGAGGAGTTCCTCTACTGGTTTAAAATGCGCAAGCATGCCGTAGTACTCAAAGCGGTAAAGGAAAAACTCACCGAGATCCACGCCCGCGAAATAAAAGAGCAAAAGAACGGCGCACAATATAACCTGGAAGACATCGAGGAAGTATCTTCCCGCATCATCCAGAAAATGATCAATCTCATGGCCGGCAAAGTGCGCAAGGAATCCGAAAAGGGCGATCAGTACATCGCCATGATCAGTGAGATTTTCGAGACCGGCAATAACCAGGAATAAAACATAATGGACAAGATGATCCGAATAGGTACACGGGATAGTCAGCTCGCAATGTGGCAGGCTAATCTGGTGAAAGATTTATTGACGCAAAAAGGTCACGAAGTAGCACTCGTCCCCATTAAAAGCGAAGGCGATATCGACCTCGTTACCCCCCTTTACGAGATCGGTGTCCAGGGTATTTTTACCAAAACCCTCGACGTTGCGCTCCTTGCCGGTAAAATAGACGTAGCCGTACATTCCTTCAAAGATGTACCCACGCAGCTGCCACAGGGGCTGGTTAACGCAGCCATCCTTGAACGCGGTCCGGTAAAGGACCTGCTGGTTTACAAAGGAGACACTTCCTTCCTCGAAAATCCATCTTCAATCGCCAATATCGCAACCAGCAGCATCCGCCGGAAAGCGCAATGGCTCCGCCGTTTCCCCAATCATCAACTCCATAACCTCCGTGGCAATGTTATCAAACGCCTGGAAAAACTGGAAGCCGAAAACTGGAACGCCGCCATCTTCGCCGCAGCAGGACTGGAACGTATCAACGTACGCCCCGCCACTTCCATTGAACTCGACTGGATGATACCAGCCCCCGCACAGGGCGCTATCGTAGCCGCCTGCCGGGAAGATAATACGCCTGTACGCGAGGCACTCGCTCTCCTGAACCATACTGATACCGCTATCTGCACTACAGAGGAAAGAGCGTTCCTGCGCACCCTCCTCGGCGGATGCACCACCCCCATCAGCGCCTACGCTTATATCAGCGACGGTGAAATGATCTTCGAAGGCAGCCTCTGCAGCCTCGATGGCTCACAATCGCTCCATACCACCCGCCGCGTTGCAGTTTCGGCAGCAGCAGGTACCGGGCACGATGCAGCACAGGAAATTCTTGCCAGGGGCGGCGATATTATTGTTCAAGCCATCAGAAATGCCCAGTGATAAGCACCGCATATTAAGCACCAAAGAGCTGCCCGATTCCCTCCGGCTGCTGGCCACCGCAAGGAACATCACCCTGCGCGACCAGCCCTTTATCGACATACTCCCCGTGCGCACACCCGAACTGGAAGCACGCCTCAAAGCGATAGCACAGGGCGGTAAAGTGTTGGTGTTTACCAGTCCCAATACGGTTAAAGCCGTTACAGCCCTCTGGGGGCAGCCGGCCGGCCAACAGGTATACTGCCTGGGCGGTGCTACCCTCGAAGCCATCGAAAAAACCATTCCCGGTTCGGAAATACTCGGCACCGGCATCAGCTCCCTCGAGCTGGCAAAGCGTATAGTGGCCGACGGTTCCGTGAAAGAAATCGTATTCCTTTGCGGTAATATCCGCAGGAACGATCTGCCCGGGCACCTGCTGGCCAACAACATCGCCGTAGAAGAACATATCGTATACGAAACGGTGGAAACACCCGCCCTGCTGGAAGAAAGCTACGACGGGGTGCTGTTTTTCAGCCCCAGCAGCGTACGCAGCTTCTTCCTCCATAACCGCCCCAACGGGCATACCGTGTACTTCGCCATCGGGGAAACTACCGGGGGCGCGGTAAAAGAAGCCACCGGCATACAGCCGGTTATCAGCCAGGAGGCATCTGTGCCGGCACTGGTTCAAACTGCCATCGATTATTTTGACAACATTAATTATAGCAACGAATGAACGGATTACAGAACGATCTGCTGCTGAAGGCCCTTTCGGGCAGCCCCGTATCCCGCCCCCCTGTGTGGATGATGCGCCAGGCCGGCCGCTTTTTACCGGATTACATCAAACTCCGCGATAAATACTCTTTCTTCGAACGTTGCCAGACGCCCGAGCTGGCTACAGAGATCACCGTAATGCCGGTAGACCAGGTGGGTGTAGACGCAGCCATCATCTTCTCCGACATCCTCGTGGTGCCGCAGGCCATGGGCATGGAAGTGCAGCTCATCGAAAAAGTGGGCCCCATCCTCCCCCAGCCTATCAAATCAGCAGCAGACCTCAGCCGTATTCATATCCCTGATGTGAACGACAGCCTGCATTACGTGATGGACGCCCTGCGCCTCACCAAGCAGACCCTCGCCGGCCGCGTTCCCCTCATCGGCTTCGCCGGCGCCCCCTGGACGCTCCTTTGCTATATGGTTCAGGGCAAAGGCTCCAAAACCTTCGACGAAGCGAAGGCATTCTGCTACACCCAGCCTGAAACCGCGCACGAACTGCTGAACCGCATCACCGAAACCACCATCGCCTACCTCAAAGCGCAGGTAGCCGCAGGTGCCGATGTGGTACAGATCTTCGACTCATGGGGCGGCCTCCTCAGTCCGGAAGACTTTGAAACATACTCTCTCCAATACATCCGCCGAATCGTGGCCGCACTCCAGGGCACCGTTCCGGTAATAGTATTCGCCAAAGGCGCCTGGTTTGCCCTCGAAGAGATGGCTGCCACCGGCGCACAGGGCCTCGGCCTCGACTGGTGCATCAAGCCCCACCTGGCGCGCCAGATGGCTGGTCCGGCAGTTACACTGCAGGGCAACTTCGACCCCGCGCAGCTCATGAAGCCCATCCCGGAGATAAAGAAATCCGTGAAAGCCATGATCGACGCTTTCGGCCCGCAGCGCTACATTGCGAACCTCGGCCACGGCATCCTGCCCAATATCCCGGTAGATCATGCCAAAGCATTCATCGAAGCCGTTAAGAACTATGCATAATATGTCCGTAAAAGACCGGTTCATCCCCTTCATCCACCAGTTGCAGAACGAGATCTGCGCTGCGCTGGAACAGATGGATGGCAAAGCGAAGTTCCGGGAAGACCGCTGGGACCGTCCCGAAGGCGGCGGGGGCATTACCCGCGTCATCTCCGGCGGTAACGTATTCCAGAAAGGTGGCGTAAACACCTCTGTGGTAAGTGGCAAACTGCCGCCCGTAATGGCTCAGCAGTTTAAAGTGCCCGATAACAGCAGCTTCCTCGCAGCCGGCCTTTCCCTCGTTATCCATCCCGAAAACCCTTACGTGCCCACCGTACATGCCAACTGGCGGTATTTTGAGCTGTATGGGGAAGACGGGCAGGTGCAGGACAGCTGGTTTGGTGGCGGTGCCGACCTTACCCCGTATTACATTACCGGGGAAGACGGCAATCATTTTCACCGTACCTTCAAGGATGCATGCGGCGCGTATTATGAACAATACAAGCGCCAGTGCGATGAGTATTTTGTGAACAAGCACCGGAACAATGAAGCACGCGGCATCGGCGGCGTGTTTTATGACTACCTCCGTCCAACAGCGGAGCGTACTGCCGAAGATCTGCTGCAGTTCCAGTTCTCCAATGGCAACGCTTTCCTGAAAGCCTATCTGCCCATCGTGGAAATGCGGAAAGAAACGCCGTATGGAGAAGAGCAGGTGAACTGGCAGGAATACCGTCGCGGCCGATACGTGGAGTTCAATCTCATCCACGACCGTGGCACCTTGTTCGGCCTCAAAACCAACGGGCGCATAGAGTCCATACTCATGAGCCTCCCTTCCCGCGCACGCTGGGAGTACGACTATCACCCCGCACCGGGCAGTCCGGAAGCGGAGCTGCTGGAGTACCTGAAGCCGCGAGAATGGGTAAAACCGTAACAGACGAACCTTTAAATATTTCAGTGATGATCAGAAGAAACAGAATATTGCGCACCTCCCCTGCCATCCGTGCGATGGTGGCGGAAACTATTTTGACCCCTGCTAATTTCATTGCCCCCCTTTTCATCGTGGAAGGCAAAGGCGTGAAAGAAGAGATCTCCTCCATGCCCGGTTATTTCCGTTATTCCCTCGACGGTACCGTGCAGGAAGCAAAAGAACTCTGGAACATGGGCATTAAAAGCGTGCTGCTGTTCATTAAATGTGCGGATGAACTGAAAGACAACAAAGGCACCGAAGCCGTAAACCCCGACGGGCTTATGCAGCGGGCCATTAAAGCCGTGAAAGATGCAGTGCCGGGCATGGTAGTGATGACCGACGTAGCCCTGGATCCTTTTTCCAGCTACGGCCACGACGGAATCGTTGAGAACGAAGAAATCGTGAACGATGCAACCGTGGAAGTGCTGGCACGTATGAGCCTCAGCCATGCCGAAGCCGGAGCCGATTTTGTAGCCCCCAGCGATATGATGGACGGCCGCATCCTCGCTATCCGCGACATCCTCGAAGAAAATAACTTTACCAAAACCGGTATCATGGCATACAGTGCCAAATACGCCAGCTGCTTCTACGGTCCTTTCCGTGATGCGCTGGATTCCGCTCCCGGTTTTGGTGATAAGAAAACCTACCAGATGGATTACGCCAACGCCCGTGAAGCCCTCCGCGAAACGCTGATGGATGTGGACGAAGGTGCCGATATCGTAATGGTAAAGCCCGCCATGGCTTATCTCGATATCATCCGTTTGATCAAAGACAGCGTAACCGTTCCTGTTAGCGCCTACCATGTAAGCGGCGAATATGCCATGATCAAGGCAGCAGCTAAAATGGGATGGATCAATGAAGAAAAGGCTATCCTGGAAAGCCTCACCAGCATCAAACGTGCCGGGGCCGACCTCATTGCCACGTACTTCGCCAAAGATGCAGTACGCCTGTTAAACCAATAAAACCCTGCAACGATGTTTACAAAGAGCCAAGCATTATTCGAAAAGGCCAATAAGGTGATCCCCGGCGGCGTGAACTCTCCCGTACGCGCATTCCGCAGTGTGGGTGGCACACCCGTATTCATGCAGCACGCCAAAGGCGCTTACATGTATGATGTGGACGGTAACCGCTATGTGGATTATATCAACTCCTGGGGCCCCATGATCCTCGGCCATGCATATGAGCCGGTGGTGAAAGCTATTCAGGAATACGCCACCTACTCCACCTCTTTTGGTGCTCCTACAGAACTGGAGATCACCGTGGCGGAGCAGATCATCAGCATGGTGCCCAATATCGAAATGGTGCGCATGGTGAACTCGGGTACCGAAGCCTGTATGAGCGCCCTGCGCCTTGCGCGCGGGTTTACCGGCCGCAATAAAGTCATTAAGTTCGAAGGGAATTACCATGGGCATGCCGATCCGTTCCTCGTGAGCGCAGGCAGCGGTGTGGCCACCCTCGGCATACAATCCGTACCCGGCGTAACGCTTTCTGTTGCAGAAGACACGCTCAGCGTGCCTTACAACAACCTCCCCGCTGTAGAGCAACTGGTTGCCGAATACCCTGATCAGATAGCCGCCATCATCGTGGAGCCCGTTGCGGGCAACATGGGCTGCATCCTCCCGCAGGCAGGCTTCCTCGAAGGCCTCCGCAGCATCTGCGATAAAAACGGTATCGTGTTTATCATGGATGAAGTGATGACCGGCTTCCGTCTAGCCAAAGGCGGGGCTCAGGAGCTGTTCAATGTGAAAGCCGATATCGTAACCTTCGGTAAGATCATCGGTGGCGGTATGCCCGTAGGCGCTTTCGCAGGAAGGCGTGAGATCATGGAGCACATTGCTCCCGCGGGTAAAGTATACCAGGCAGGTACCCTCAGCGGTAACCCCATCGCCATGATCGCGGGTTACACCTTGCTGAAAACCCTCGCTGACCATCCCAATATCTACACCCAGCTGGAAGAAAAAACCAATACACTGGTAAGCGGTCTCCGCGAAGCCTTTGGTGCTGCGGGTGTCGTATACCAGATCAACCAGATTGGGTCGATGATGAGCGTACACTTCGCTGAATATCCCATTGTAGACTTTTCCTCTGCTTCGGGCGCAAACAACGAGCTGTTCCGCCGCTTCTTCCACGCCATGCTGGAAAGAGGTGTATATCTGCCCCCTTCTGCTTTCGAAAGCTGGTTCATCTGCCACGCACTGGGGCAGGATGATATCGACTTTACCGTGGAAGCCGCCAAAGCCTCCATGCAGGCCATTAAAGCATAACAAAAACGCCCGGAGCGTAATGCTCCGGGCGTGTATATACCTCGTTAACGATCAATCCGGTTATTGTGAGAGTGGAAGCTGCCTTAGGGCAGCTTTTTTTATTTCAGCTGATGGGAGAACAGCCATGGGAAAAGCTCAGGGTCTGTAAATACATTATCCCAGCTGTTGTGCCCCACACCAGGGTATTCCGTATATCTTACATCTGCTCCTTTCTCTTTCAGTATTTCGAAGAACAAACGGCTGGAGGCAGGTGGTACCACGTTATCATCCGCTCCATGGAAGATCCATACTGCTGTATTTTTAGCATAACGCTTGGCCAGCTTTTCATTACCCGCGCCACAAATCGGGAAAGCGGCTGCAAAACGCGCAGGGAAACGTGCCAGCATATCAAATGTACCCATACCGCCCATAGACATACCGCCTACGTATAAACGCTTTGTATCCACGCTTCCGGAAGCCATAAGGCTATCGATCAGCTGATACAGCAGCCGGGAGGGTGCAGTAGGCGGCAGGGAAGCGGGGAACTCGAAGATCCTGTTGCCTGCACTGTCCTGTTTAGCCATCATGGGTGCCCAGGTGGTGTTATCAGCACATTGCGGGAATACCACGAAAGCGGGGTACTGCTGGCGCAAAGTATCGTTCAGGAACATTTTGCTGCCGTGAATGAGTTGCTTCTCATTATCATTCCCGCGCTCACCAATGCCGTGCATGAAGATGATAAGTGGATAGGTTTTACCTGCATTATACCCGGCCGGCGGGAGGATGCGGTATGGGAGCGATTCGCCGCCGCGGCTGAACCAGCGGGCTTCAAAGCCCTGCGCACTGGTAAGTAAGGGACACATCACCAGTAAGGATAGTAAAAATTGTCTCATACCACCAATTTAAGCAATTACCGGACCTTTTTGGAATGTTAACAATTTTCCGGACTGGTCTATTTCCGCTCCTTATGTTCCCAATAATATCCCCTGACCTGGTTGAATACCAGCAGGCTGTGGCTTTCCAGCGTTTCGATGCGGATCTCACGGAAACGGTTACGGTAACGCAGTGCGAAATAGACGGCTCCCAGCGTAGGGGATTTCACATCCTCATATTCCAGTTTCACATCTCTCCCGTTATTCAGCCGGAAGCCTTTAAAGCCCCCGCGGTAATATTCCTGGCGTTCAAGTAGCTGCTCGCCTTTTTCATCGAACCGGTAATGGAATTCCCCGCCATACATGGCTACCTCTGCCGGCTGAAGGGCCGGTAACAGCCAGATGGAAATACTGCGGTCGCCGTTTAGCCGAATGAATTTATTCATCCGCACATACGAACGCCCCAGCATCACGCCGGCATTCCTGTAAGCT
Organism: Chitinophaga deserti; assembly: GCF_003149455.1. GTDB lineage: Bacteria > Bacteroidota > Bacteroidia > Chitinophagales > Chitinophagaceae > Chitinophaga > Chitinophaga deserti. The sequence goes on along the minus strand of NZ_QFFK01000005.1, from coordinate 413,071 downwards.
TTGCGTATACCGCGGGATACACTGCACATCATGGCGGTATCGGGTGGTGTGGTCACCAGTTCTATAGAATCCTGCCGGTTGATGCAATAATGGATGGCGAGGTCGTAGGCGGTATCCTGAAACTTGCCGTAGGCACCATACCACATGCTATCGCGACCTTTGTACACGAACCACTCCTTTCCCGTGCGTTGCAGGAGGTCCATATCGGCATGTGTAACCGTATCGGAAAGGCGCCAGGCGGCACTGTCGTATTCGATGAGCCACTCGGCAGTTTTTACATGCGCCGAAAACTCAGCTATGGGAAACTTATAGTGCTTTTCAGGCCCGCTGAAATGAAGATGTACCAGCAAAAAAGCCAGGTATTTCCAGAATATCATAGGATAGGGCGTTGAATCTCTATTCAAATATATAAAAAATAACTATACATAGAACAGAGAATACACTACGGGCAGCAAAATCCACACTTTTCCGCAACGGAGGGCTAACAGCAGGAGAAAAATGGGTGGCACAATCTTTTCACTATAGCACCTGAACCCAAACATCAGATTTATGAAACGCATTTTTGTTTATTTTCTCCCGCTGGCTATTGGTTTTGCAGCATGTAATAACGCGGGCACCAACAACAACAATGACACCACCATGCCCTCCGACACTGGTATTACGGACGATATGGCTAAAGACGTTAACCGTGATGTATTACCTTCCGATTCCGTTGGAGATGATGCAAAACGAGTGGTAAAAGCAGCAGAAGACGGATTATTTGAAGTAAAATTCGCACAGGAAGGACAAACCAAGGCATCTTCCGCATCGGTGAAAGCATTGGCCAAACATATGGTGCAGGATCATGAGAAAGCTAACAAAGAACTGATGGACCTGGCAGCCAGTAAGAACATTATGTTACCCACGGCTATCAGCGACGGGCAGCAGAAAGATATTAATGACATTGCTACCAAGACAGGCAAAGACTTTGATAAAGCTTTTGTAGACAAGCTCGAATCAGCACATAAAGATGCAATAGACTTATTCGAAAAAGCAGCAGACAAATCAGAAGACCCGGATATCAAGGCATGGTTTGCAGGGAAAGTGCCCGTGCTTCGTTCACATCTTGAAATGGTGCAGAAAGAAAAAGACAAGTTGAAGTAATTCCATCTTTCCCAATAAGGGTGGCCTAACTCAGAGCCTGAGATACATACCTTTAACCACCTGATCCGGGTAATGCCGGCGCAGGGAACGGAAAGATCGGATAAGGGGGTTGAGCAATTGCTCAGCCCCTTTTTTATCCCCTTCCGGACGTATTCCTACGTCAGATGTGCAGTTAGCACTTGCAGGGATAAATAATTAATCTCCGGCAGACAAATAATATTTTCAACATTATAGATCCAGTACTATATACGTTCTTTCATCCAAACGATAACTACCTGTTACTAAAGTATCGGTTGGGGCATGAAAAATGTGATAAGGTCCCTCTCCGGTAAACCAGATATAAATATTGCCCCTTTTAAATTCAAGTTCGCGAATATCAAGATCTCTCATAATATCCCAAAACGTTTCACTGTCCCACTTATGCATTATACTCTCCACTACTGACACTGAATCAGCAACTCTTTTTACAGATTCTTTATACCTCTTAATTTCCCTATAAAAAGTCATTTCCTCAACATCTGTATGTTGCCTGGCGGTTTTATCTAAAATGGCAAAGAGTTTATCAAACTTCCGAATATTACCTTCGTAAACGTCGATATATTCAGGCTTTGTATCAGTATGTTGAAATTTCATTACTACTAATACTATTGCAAAAACTGAGAAGAAACAGAAAATATAAAATTTCCTATACTTACGGAAAGACATAACTAACCTTTGAATCTATGATAGTATGAAAAAAGGGATACCCGCGTAAGAATCCCCAGCGAATATGAAACGTTCGCCCTACCGGATATGTGATGATATGTAAGATATTAAATCTAACCGGCCAGGAAAACCTCATACAATTTCCACACTCCCTCCTGTATTATACTCTACAACACGTGCATACCTTCGCTCATTATCTTCATTTTCTTCAACCTGATAATCAATCACTACTCCGGTGGCCGTCAAACCAGACTTCCTGAATTTCCGGAACTACCGTACATCCCGAAGACCTTTCCAAACAACATGATGCAGTACGATTACATCAAACAAAATGATGAAAGGTATTAAAAAATAATCCATACAATTTACTTCTTCGCAGCTGCCTGCTGCAATATTTGTTTCTTTAGAATAGGAACTTCCATTGCCATACTCAAATGTGCCCACATCTGCTTCTTCGGATGCTTCGCTGGCAAAACCATTTGTAAATTCTTCAATGCAGGATGTTTCAGCAAATACAAATGATCCGGACCGGTAAGTTCCGTTTCTTCAAGAGCGAGCGTTTGCAGAGAAGGCATTAGTTCCAGCACTCCTTCCAGAGAAGAAAGGCTCCCCATCCCCTTCAACCGCAGCACCTTTAACTTTGCAAAAGCCCCCAGAGATGTAATCTGAAGCTTCGGGGAATTAAGGATTTCCAGTTCTTCTATTACCGAATTATCGATACCCACTTCCTGAAATGCTTTTACTGCATCATCCGTATCCACTGATTGCAATGTCATTTTAGACATTCCGTTTTCACGGATGCTTATCGTGTAAGTACTTGCATCGTTTTGCTGAAAACTCATGCTGTTGTATTTGATAAATTAATTTGAAATTCCGGATCCCATTGAGAAAGAGCATCCATCCAAATGGAGTTTATTCCACAGGCAACTATGGTACAGTGAATCAATGCATAAACGGGTACACACAAAGCGTATAATGGTTTCATCGGCAGGCCGGGTATAGGGAAAAAAATCAGGGTAATATACGGAAGTTTTATTATAGGTACTTAAGCAATTGATTTATACCAGCATAAACCAAAGAAAGATCCTTTCAGGTATCCCAACTTTCGAAAACAGCTAAACCGCAAAGCTCCCTGGTTCGAAAATATCTATGCTTTAGTACGATTAGCCTTAGACGTTTAACAACGCCTAATGCACTGATATTGAATATCTTCTAATGACAATCACCCACGGTTCCGGTGCGCTTTTTGTATATTAAGGGATAACAAAAAACTCAATATTATGGCCATCTTAGATTCTCTCATCCCCTTTACCGGAAGGCTCGGCAATATCATTGCCTACAAGCGAAACGGTAAACACTGTCTACGCACCGTTCCTGAAACTGTGCGGCAAACTGCTAACACCCGCCGTGCTGCTAAAACGTTCGGCGCAGCCAGCCGTAAAGGCGCTCTTGTCCGCAATGCCATCAGGCCGCACCTGGACATCTTCCCCGATCGTGCGCTGGTTAACCGCCTCAACAGCTACATTTTAGATGCAGGCAGAAACAACCACGCAGGCCTGAAAGGATTCCGCTTCAATGGTTACACCGGGTTAAGCAAGTACTTCGGCCTGCCGCCGGTATTCACTAAAGACGGCAGGCTCCATATTCCCCCGCAATGCTTTCAGCGATTTAAAAAAGCCGTCCGTATGGAGATCAAGGTGATCGCTTCCCGGATTGATTTCAGTACCCGTACTATAACTGGTACAGACACTGCCGTGCTGAGCATTGATCTGAACGAGCGCTTCCAGGATTTCGATGGCGGGGATCTGTGGGTGAATGTTCCCGGTAAAGGCACGCTGGTAGTAGCATTACAGGTAAAGCAGTTCTTCGACGATTTTGACATCCGCGATAGGAAGTGCGAAGCAGCAGATATCATCGCCGTTGTAGAAGACCAGCCAAAGCAATTGGTAAACATATCTTCTAATCCCCACAGGCATCTTTCTTACCCGCCACGCACCATCATCCACAAACCGGTTCCCGCTCAAAACGGGCTGCCGGTTATCCAGCGGGAATAGCGAATCGCCATAATGGAGAGTTTTTGTTATAACTAATTAAATATCAGACAATATGGAACCCAAATCTACCCGGCAGGCCACTCCTCCGCCAGCCAATGCCATGGGCCAAAGGTGCCCGATCTTCCCTTTTCCTGCCAGCCATCAGTAAAACCCCAACTCCGCACCGCCTCCGCACCGCCTCCGCACCACCTCCGCACCACCTCCGCATCAAGTCCACCTCATCTCCGAACTTAATTGCAGGTTCACCCGTAGTTGTCGCGTACATGCTACGTAGATGCTACCCGGTAATAAGCTTGTAATAAGGTAGTAATAAGCTTGAAACTGCATTGTACCCCTAGTCAACAAGTACAATTATCAACCTGCTATCATAATACGGTTTAGCTTGTATTTCCCATCTTTACCTATACGGAAAGAGAACACGATAACAGATTCAGACTTCACCTCCCCATTCTCTATATGCTTCACTTCATACTTAATCCAGTCATTCGTTACCGTTTTCTTCCCCCTTTTAAACCAGTCTTCCAAAGTGCGGGCCTTAAACAGGGCCTCAAACTTCTTTTTCAATTGGTCATAATTACGGATGTAACTGTCATCCTGCGGGGAACCAATGCTGATCTCGAATGGAAGGGCACAGGCGGTGATGAGCGTATCGGCCTGATGGGTTTTCACCCATTGAACGATCTGGTCGCGGCTCTGGGCTGAGGCGAAGAGGGTGAAAAAGGTGCTGGATATGGTTAGGATAATGGCTTTCATCGATTGTATTTATCGCAGATTAACGTTCATCAGGGTACACAAAGTATTTAAGACTATCGGAGTACGGGAGATGGAACCCCTCGAAATCCTGCCGGTAAAGCAACAAGAGACTATTATCAGGATCAGTTGTATCTACAGCAACAGGCAACGGGCGGCCCGGTACTATGGATTTCCATTCTTCCGGAACAAACAGCCAGCGCACAGCAGCATAAGCTTTCCCCTGATACGTGTAATGATAAGTGATCCGGTCGCGCTTCTTAACGCCCCGCTCGTCGATTTCCACGACGGTTCCGGTAGTGAGGGCATGGTTTTCCCTGAGGCTCCGCTCAAGAATGTTTTCGCGGACGTTCACATATATCAGGAAGCCCGCAAGCAATACGAAGAAAATGGGTAACCCCCATATGAGGCTTTTGGTGCTGGAAAGTGGGGACATAGTTGTAAGGGGTTGTATAGTTCAATAAATCAGGGTCACAACATGGGCACGGGACACGCCCAAACATATCACAATCTCCCCATATTACAAACTTCCCTTCAACAAAAGGCCCTACTTATCAGTTATATTAGCAGCCATCTCCCAAATTTTAAGGTAATTCTAATGTGACGGGGAGCCTCATTTACTTATTTTACGCCATGCCAAATAAAAATTTACTCTACCGCAAATGGAACATCTCGCTCCCCCTTTGGTCGCTTATAAGCCCATTAATCGGAGCTTTTTTCCTCGCTTTTGCGGGTGAAAATATAGGAGGATGGTTTGCCGCCATACTGGGTATATCCCTGATCAGCGTCGTATTGTCTGCCGTACACCATGCCGAAGTGGTAGCCCATAAAGTGGGCGAACCCTACGGCACCCTCATCCTCGCTCTCGCCATCACGGTCATAGAAGTATCGCTCATCGTTTCCATGATGCTGTCTAAAGACGGTGCCGGCTCTACCACGCTGGCCCGCGATACCGTGTTTGCCGCCATTATGCTTATCAATACCGGTATCATCGGGATTTGCCTGCTGTGGGGCAGTTATCTGCATAAGGAACAGATCTATATCAAACAGGGTGTTAGCGCCGCGCTGGTGACGCTTACCGCCATTTCCGTACTCACGCTTGTATTGCCCAATTTCACCACCAGCGCTGCCGGACCGGTATATTCTTCCAGCCAGCTCATATTCGTAGCCATCATCTCACTGGTGCTGTATGGTGGCTTTGTGTCGGTACAAACCGTGCGCCACCGGGATTACTTTCTGCCGGAAGAAAACGAGGGAGATTATCACGCCGCGCCGCCTACAAGGCTCACCATGGTGGTAAGCCTCATTACCCTCGTGCTTTCACTGGCCATTGTAGTGCTGCTGTCTAAGAAATTATCGCCCACCATCGAGGGTATTGTAGTAGACCTGGGCGCCCCCAAATCACTTGTAGGGGTCATCATCGCCGCAGTGATCCTCATGCCGGAAGGCCTCGCTGCTATCCGCGCCGCCCGTAAAAACAGATTGCAAACCAGTCTGAACCTGGCACTGGGTTCCGCACTGGCATCTATCGGACTTACCATACCCGCCGTTGCATTGGTATCCATCATCGCCGGGTTTGATGTAACACTGGGTATCGATACGAAATCTACTTTATTGCTCTTGCTCTCGCTATTCACGATCAGCATATCCTTCAATGCTGGGCGCACCAACATCCAGCAGGGGGTTGTATTGCTGGTGATTCTGGCAACATATCTGTTCACGACGATTGTTCCGTAGCTACAGCAGGTTCCATTCCTCCGCCAGCTCGCGGGCGGCCTGTGCTGTGTCATCACAGATCTCACCGGGGGTGGGGTCTGTTGCGATGCGCATGAGCAATGCCAGCAGGTTAGTGTCGCTCAGCGGAGCACGGGCTTTTTCGAGGAGGTAAATACAATTGGTTTTCCAGATGTTATCATCTGACCGGAACACCTCACAAAATTCCGCACCCAGCTCGTGGATGTAGGGCATGAGGTAATTGTAGATAGGATTGAAGTGGGGAGAGTTGATATCCTGCAGCCATTCCAGCAAAGCCATGGCATAAGGCCGGGCTTTGGACCACTCCGTTTTCCGGAGCAGCTTAATGGCTTCTTCGTCGCTTTTATGAGCGGGCACGAAAGGCGGATATTTCATACCGGAATTTACGCCGGTTTTCTCAGAATTTAATGGTAAAATGCTGTTTCATCTTGAAATCCGGACTGATAAAGGCGATGCCGATAAAGAACAGATCGATGGTAGTGGTTACGGAAGGATGGGCCTTCACCGTTTCCCAGGCCCGCTCCATCCCGGGCGTCCAGTGAACATCGTCGAATATCACGATGGCGGATGGCGGCAGGTAAGGCAGGCATTCTTCAAAATACCGTACCGTGGGCTCTTCGCGGTGGTTACCGTCTATATACACGATATCGGGCTGGGGCATTTGCTGTAATACTCCTGCCAGTTCGGTATCGAAGTTGCCGGTGTGCTGGCGGATATTATCCAGTCCGAGGGACGAAAAGTTCATTTTAGCCAGTGCAGCGATATTCGGGCACCCTTCTATGGTATGCACCGTAGCCCCGGCAGAAGCCATATAGGCGGTGGAGAGGCCCAGGGAGGTACCCAGCTCCAATACATTACGGGCGCCGAGGTGCTGCACAAGGCGGTAAAAGAGCTGGCCGAATTTAGGCGGCTTGGCTGCATGCCGTGCAATATCGCGGACGCGCCGGGTATTGGAAGCACCGGTGAGTGATCCCGCACCGAGGTCGGTCACCTGCACCACATCACTGCTTTGCAGGAGGCGGGTACGCAACAGCTCCACCGGCTCATATGCCGGGAGGAAGCCTTTTTTATTCAGCACTTCCTCTACCAGAGTAAAAACGAATGGCGAATGCACATCGTGCCGGTTGCCCGCCGTTAAATAATAACGGATAAATTTCTTCGCCAGTGCCGCCTGATGCCGTATGCTCAATGTCAATATGTTTTAACCCGAAACCGGGGGTAATTCAGCCGCCAAAGGTATAAAAAAGGGCTAATACGATGATCCGCTTTTATTGACTATGGGTTATACAGTAAAATTTATCACTATCTTTACATGTTGGAACTATTTTTGGCATTATATTTTCTTTAAGGTTTTCTTAACATAAAAAGGACATTACAAGCATGCTCAAGCTAATCAGATGGATGATGCCATTTGCGATGACAGGATTTGTGACGCTGACCGCATCTGCGCAAGACCCTACACCCCCGCAGCCGGATCTCAAACCGCCGCAGGTAAAGGGCGCCGATACGACCATCAAGAAAATAATGGAAGATCTCCAGAAAGTGGCCGACAGCGACAAACAGAACGCAAAAGCCATCGAACAGCTCTCCCTGGGCAGGGAACTGGATAATATCACCAAATACGACCTGATCAAGAACAACCTGATCCAGGCCGCTGAAACCTACTATCTCCTCAATAAGAAGATAATCGACCTCAAATCCAGGACCACCACCTCCAACCTCGACGTTTTCATCACCTCGCTGAACAACCCCGAAAGTAAAGAACTGGGCTTTTCCCTCAGCGACCGTGTTGTGGAACTGGTAGAAAAAATCATCCTGAAAGGTAAAAACGATAAGAACGAACGTAATACCAAACTGGTGGAATCCACCAAATCCATCATCAACAGCCCCATCTTTAAATCTTTCACCTCCCTCACTCCCCCGCTGGCCATCGCCAGCTCGGTGATGAACTTCCTCCACAGCGTGAGCCAGTCCAACAAGGCTATCAACCACAAACTGCTGCAGGAATTCGAGAAGGAGCTGAATAAATATGTGATCTACTACACCGCGCTCAACGACGCTAACCAGAAGTTCGAGTTCGGGCTGAATTTTAATAAAGACCAGCTCTCCCTCCTGCAGGATAACATGTACGACCACCTGGCCTTCACCTCCCAGGTACTGAAAATGCCCCTGCCCGCCCGTGGCAATAAAACCATCGCCGAATCCCTGAACGATTACTTCATCGATTTCAGGAAAGATAAAGTGATAGACTTTTTCGCCAAGATGGAAGCACAATACACCAAAGGCGGCAAGATCAACTACGAAGGCCTCCTCCGCGATAATCCCAATCTGAAGGAAGCCAATAACCAGCTGGAAGATCTCGTACTCATGACCAAACGTTTTGAGAACCTGTATAACGAATACTTCAGTCTGCTCGACTCCTACTACACCAAGGTGAACCACTCCCTCCGCCTCGCACAGGATAACGCCCTGGCCGACCGGGCCATCGTGGAAGCCAAGCAGAACGAGTTCCGCGGATTGAAAAACGAAGCCGTACAGGAAATACAGGCTTCCATTAACATGCGTGAGCTGCTCCTCAACGTCGATAAAATCAAATACCGCTACCGGATATTCTAATCTCCGGCATACGATAAACTACTGATGGATTACGAACGGTCAAAAGCCGTTCGTAATTTTTTTATAGGGATACCCCTATACTCCCGTAACTTGCAATAGATTTTACCAATATCATGACAACGGTTCAACTGGAATATGTAGTAGCGGTAGATACGCACCGGAGCTTTGTGACCGCCGCGGAGAAGTGCTTTGTGACCCAGCCCACGCTGAGTATGCAGATTCAAAAGCTGGAAGACGAACTGGGCATTAAGCTCTTCGACAGGAGCAAACTGCCGGTAGTACCCACAGAAATAGGGGCTGCCGTTATAGCCCAGGCACGCATCATACTAAAAGAAAATGCGCGTATCCGGGAAATCATCGCCGACCGTAAAAAGGAAATCCAGGGCACCCTCAAAGTAGGGATCATCCCCACCCTCGCTCCTTACCTCCTGCCCCGTGTTCTCACTTCCTTCCTGAAGAAATACCCTAAGGTTAAGCTTGAGGTATGGGAATACTCCACCGAACAGATCATTACCCTGCTGCGCCAGGAACAGCTCGACTGCGGACTGCTCGCCACCCCGCTGCACAACCAGCACCTCGAAGAGCATCCTTTGTTCTATGAGAACTTCGTGATTTACGCCGCCAAAAGCAATAAGCTAACCGAAAAGAAACTGGTGGATGCGGGCGAGCTGGATGCAAAAGACATCTGGGTGCTCAACGAAGGCCATTGCATGCGCAACCAGGTACTTAATATATGCCACGATAAATTCGGTATGGGTGAATTCAAGAACCTCGAATACAACACCGGCAGTGTGGAAACGCTGAAACGCATGGTGGAACTGAACGAGGGATACACCATTCTGCCAGAACTGAGCCTGCAGGACCTGTCGGCCAAACAAATGAATATGGTCCGCTTCTTTAAGGCCCCCGAGCCGGTACGCGAGATCAGCCTGGTGACGCACCGCTACTTCATCAAACAGGCGCTGATAGAGGCTTTCCGGAAAGAAATCCTTGCCAGTGTACCCGATAAGATGAAAGTCCGCAAAACGCGGAAGGTGATCGACATCCTGCTGGAAAAACCTTAACTTGTGTTAGCCCGGACTGCCCTCCCGCCCCGCAGTCCCGGCCTCCGATCCCACGTTTATGACGACACAGGAATTACAACGCCGCATTGCGTTGTACGACGACGAAGCGGCTTACCGGGAACTTTTTAACAGGTTCTACAAACCTTTACTCCAATTCGCCACTGCTTTCACGAAATCAGCTGAAGCAGCGGAAGAAGCCGTGTCTGACGTGTTCATCAATATCTGGGAGCGCCGCCGCCAGCTGGATACCATCGAGAATCTGAAAGTATACCTCTACGTTTCCACCCGCAACGCTTCCCTTAAATATCTCCTCAAGCAACAAAAACAGGCCTCCGTATCGCTGGATGATCTGGTGATGGAGCCTGAAAGTCCGGCCCCCGACCCTGAGCAGGCCCTCCTTACCGCAGAAATGGCCGCCCAGGCGCAGCAGGCCATCCAGCAGCTGCCTCCCCGCTGTAAGCTGGTGTTTAAGCTTATCCGGGAAGACGGGTTGCGGTATAAAGAAGTGGCCCAGATCCTGAACATCTCCGTCAAAACGATCGACAACCAGCTGGCTATTGCCCTGCAGAAGATCGGAACGGCGCTGAAGATGAACTTGAAAAAGACGATAAAAGACTGATTACCCGCACTCTACAGATTCCTCAAATATTTTTTTGATTTCCCTTTAGTAGATTCTTCCTTTAACGGGATCTATATGTATAACCACCGACGTTATGCAAACAGAAGACCGTATATGGGAATTAATAGCCCGGAAATTGTCTGGCGAAGCTTCGCAGGAAGAGCTGCGGGAGCTGGACAATCTTTTGCGTTCCCATCCGGAGCTGCACATCCCCGTGCAGGCTGTGAACGACCTCTGGCCCCGTAAAGCCCCTGCTGATGACGCTGCCACTGCAGCAGCCTGGGAGCGGCACCGGGAGCGGATGCGGCAGGCGGGCATCCCTGAAATGGAGCACGCAGCCGAAGAGCCTTTCCTGCTGGAAGCAGTACGCCCCCGCCCCTGGAAGCGCTATGCCGCCTGGGCAGCCGCAGCGGGCATTGTACTCTTTTCCGTTACCTGGCTCATCCGTTCTAAACAGGGCAGTCCGGAAGCGGCGGCCCCCAGCGAAGTATTTGTTAAATATGGCAATAAAACCCGCGTACAGCTGCCCGACGGTACTACCGTATGGCTCAATGCGGGCAGTAAGCTCACTTACGGGCGCGATTTCGGCAGCGCCGGCAGAGAAGTGACCCTGGCAGGCGAAGGATTCTTCGACGTGGCCAAAGACCCCGAGCGGCCTTTCACCATCCGCACCAGCCGTATGAACATCCGCGTGCTCGGCACCCGGTTCAACCTGCGTGCATACCCCAATGATCAATCATCAGAAGCTGCCCTTCTGCAGGGCAGTATAGAAGTATCCCTCAGCAGCAGGCCGGCAGAAAGGTTCCTGCTGAAGCCCAATGAGAAAATTGTGGTGCGCGACGAAGCTGCCGCCCCTGCCGCCACACCGCAAAAAGAACGCGAGCCTATCATGGCCATCCGCGCACTGCAATATCAGGCTGCAGACAGTAGTCTGGCCGAAACCTCCTGGATGGATAATAAACTGGTGTTTACCGATGAGCCGTTCACCGCCGTGGCGCTCAAAATGGAACGCTGGTACAACATCCCCATCCGGTTTAAAGATGCGGAAACTGCGCAATTACGCTTCACCGGCTCGTTTGAGAAAGAGTCTGTAGAGCAGGCGCTCCGCGCACTGGCGATTACGGCGCCATTCCGTTACAGGATAGAAGCAACCGAAATTATTATTTCACGTGACTGATTAAAACCAAAAGCTAAACTCACCCGTATGCCAATTTCCAACACTACCTAGCAGAAAAGCAGAAGGGCGAGGCTCCGTTTGCACCGGAACCCCGCCCTGGATCGAACATGTTAACGGCAACTACCAGCCTGGTAAGCTGAGGGCTGCCCATTATCCAACCCGTTTCAATGTAAAAATATATGAAAAAGAGCAGGATTTTTCCCGGGCTCCCGGGAAAACATTTCCTATTAAAGCTTGCTGTTATGATGAAACTGACGGCTGCCATCCTGTTAACCGGCTTCCTCCACGTTTCCGCCGGGGTTTATTCGCAGGACAGGATCACGCTTCATATGAAGTCCGCCGATCTGAGAAAAGTGCTGAACGCCATCGAACAGAAATCCGGTTACCGGTTCCTGTACCATGAAAATCTGCTGAACGCGATGAAACGGGTCGATGTATCTGCCGAAAACGCCGATGTACTCTCCGTGATGGAACGTATGCTTCAGTATTCGCCGCTGGCATTTGAACTCGTGAACGAGCGCCTCATAGTGCTGAAAAGAAAGCCCACCGCCGAAGCCATGGCCCCCGTTACCGGCCGCGTTACGGGATCAGACGGTGCGCCCATCCCCGGTGCGGCTATCCGCATTAAAGGCACTTCCCAGGGAACTATCACAGACGCTACCGGTATGTTCTCCATCAACGCCCCCAAAGGCTCGGTGCTCCAGATCACTTTCATCGGGTACACCCCGCAGGAAGTAACCGTAGGCGACCAGAATGTGATCAACATCACCCTCGCCGTGGCACAGGAGCAGCTGGAACAGGTAATCGTAATCGGTTATGGTACCGCCCAGAAGCGCGACCTCACCGGTTCCATCGTTTCCGTTAAAGGCAGCGAAGTGGCAGATAAACCCTCCGCCAACCCCATGAGCTCCCTCCAGGGCAAGGTGCCCGGCCTCACCATCGTGAACAACGGCCGCATGAACACCGACCCGGATGTGCGTATCCGCGGTACCAACACCATCAATGGCGTGAAACCCATTTATGTGGTAGACGGGATCATCAACGATAACATCAACTTCCTCAACCCCGCCGACATCGAATCTTTCGACGTACTGAAAGACCCCTCCTCCCTCGCCATCTTCGGCGTACGCGGAGCCAACGGGGTTATCACCATCACCACCAAAAAGGCGAAAGCTGGTCAAACCGTCATCAACCTCAACTCCACGGTGGGTATCAAGAAAGTGGTGGACCGCATCAAAGTGGCAGACGCGGCGCAGTTCAAGACCATGTTCAACGAACAGCTGGCCAACCAGGGCAACCCCGCTTATGATTACTCCAACTGGCAGGGTAATACCAACTGGCAGGATGAGATCTTCCAGGATGGTATCCTCAACTATAATAACCTCAGCATCAGCAACGCCACGGAAAAGAACAAACTCTACGTAGGCATGGGTTACACCACTGAGCAGGGACTTATCAAACACGAAAAGCTGCAGAAGATCACCATCAATATGAACGATGAGCTGCAGGTGACCAAAGCACTGAAGTTCGGTGTAAGCTTCTCCGACTACCGTGCGCAGCTGCCCGTTACCAAAGATGTGGGCGGCGCCATCACCGCGGCTCCCATCGCTCCCGTATACAACGATGAATACGGCTTGTATCATACCATGCCCAGCTTCCAGCGTGCGCAGGTGTTCAACCCCATGTACGACGTAGAACTGCGGAAGAATATTGCACACAACATCGAGTACCGCGCATTGGGTAGTGTGTTCGCAGAACTGAAGCTGTTCCGCGATCTTACATTCCGTTCCTCTTTCTATGTGGATTACGGGTTCAACAACAACCGCTCTTTCACTCCTACTATCACGTTCTATAATCCGGAACTCACTTCCCGCAGGGATTCAGTGGTAAAAACCGCTTCCATCAACCAGGAGCAGAATATCTACACCAAAGTACAAAGCGATTACCTGCTTACCTATAAGCGCTCCTTCGGGCACCACAACCTTACGGCGCTGGCAGGCTTCACCACTTACTATAACTCTTACGAGAATACAAAGGCCAGCGTACAGCAGCAGAAAGGCCGCCCCATCCCCCACAACCACCGCTACTGGTTCGCCAACAGCGATATGGGTGATGGCACTACCCTCCGTGGCAGCGGCCAGGCATGGGATATGGCTACGCTCTCCTACCTCTTCCGCGGGCTCTACAACTACAAAAACAAATACCTGCTGAATGCCTCTTACCGTTTGGACGGCTCCAACGCCTTCCAGGCACTGGGCAACCAATGGCAGCACTTTGCTGCGGCAGGCGTGGCCTGGGTAGCCAGTGAAGAACCATTCCTGAAAGATGTTTCGTGGATGGAATACCTCAAGATCAAAGGCAGCTACGGCGTGCTGGGTAACCAGAACGTGGGCGACCGCCGCTATCCCGCATGGCCGAGCCTCACCGGCGCCAACTCCGGTGTGTTCGGTGAAAACATCGTGGTAGCCCTGCAGCCGGAATACTTTGTAGCCAAAGACCTGCATTGGGAAACTGCCCGCTCCTGGGAAGCCGGCTTCGAGATCACTACGCTTCGCAACCGCCTCCGTGCAGAAGCTAATTATTACAACAAGCTCACCAAAGACATCCTCGTGATTCTCCCCTCCACCGGTGTATCCGGCGGCGTGGGTGAAATGAAGAACGCGGGAACCGTGTCTAACAAAGGGTTTGAACTGATGCTGAACTGGAATGATAAGATTAACCAGGACTGGAGCTACAGCATCGGCGGTAACCTCACTACCATCAAAAACAAAGTGGAAGCCCTCAACCGCAAAGGCTTCAACATCATCTCCGACCCCTCCTGGACGCAGGAAGGCTACCCCATCGGCTACTTCCACGGCTATATCCACGACGGTATTTACCAGACGCAGGAAGAGATCATGAAATCTCCCGTGAGCGAACTGGGTGAAGTAAAAACCGGCGACATCAAATACCGCGATGTGAATAAAGACGGCAAGATCAATACCGACGACCGTACCATGATCGGCAATCCCACGCCCGATTTCACGTATGGCATTGCCGCTACCATCAGCTACAAGCAGCTCGATCTCGGTGTGGAAGGACAGGGCGTATATGGTAATGAGATCTTCCGGAACTGGGGTAAGATCAGCACCTTCACACAAACCAACTACCCCACTTACCGCCTCGACCGCTGGCATGGCGTGGGCACCTCCAACTGGGAGCCTATCCTCCATACCGGCCGTGGTAATAACACGCTCAATTCCACTTACAATATCGAAGACGGCAGTTACTTCCGTATCCGCAATATCCAGCTGGGTTACAGCTTCACCAAAGAGCAGCTGCAGCGGCTCAACATGCAATCGCTGCGCGTGTTCGTGAACGCACAGAACGTAAAAACGTTCAAACGCAACTCCGGGTACACACCTGAGTTCGGAGGAACCTCCACATCGTTCGGGGTAGACAACGGATCTTATCCGCTGCCCGCCATCTATTCCTTCGGCGTCAACCTTAACTTTTAAACTGCCGCAACATGAAAAAAATCATTCTTCCCATATTCATGCTCAGCATCGGTGTAGCAGGCTGCAGCAAATTCCTTGAACGCAAACCACTGGGCCAGTATACGCAGGACGATCTGGGGCTCAGCGCCCTCGAAAGCCAGGTAATGGCCATCTACGCAGGGCTCCGTACCGAAGGATGCTCCGGCGTGAAGTTCGGCGCCGTGCACAGCATCCGGTCAGACGATGCTATGAAAGGCAGCATCGCCAGCGATGGCGTACCTGCAGAACAGATGTTCGATGATTTCAATTACCTGAGAGACTTCTGGCTGCTCAACGATTACTGGGGCGATCATTACAAACTGGTAAAGCTCTGTAACGATGTGATAGGTGCGGTAGATAAGATCTCTGACCCCAAACCCTCCGAGCGTGTAAACCGTGCAGAGGCCAAATTCATCCGCGCATATGCTTACTTCAATCTTGTTCGTGCCTTTGGAGACATTCCCAAGATCGATTTCATTGTAACCACCACCGCGGAAGGCAACGTGCCCAAGAAGCCCGTAGCCGAGATATACGCCCTCATCGATGCCGACCTTACGGAAGCCGGTACCGTGCTGCCCGCAGCATGGGAATCTACCTACATCGGGCGTTCCACCAAATGGGCCGCGAAAGCACTGCACGCCAAAACATGGATGACGCGCGGCAATTGGGGCTCTGCCCTCGGCGCCTGCCGTGAAATCATCAACTCCAATACCTACAGGCTATACGAGCCTTACTGGAAAGTATTCACCGAAGAAGGAGAAAACAACATAGAATCCATTTTCGAGATTCAGGCGTTGTACAACGCCACGCAGGACTTCGGCATCCAGTACGCCAACTACCAGGGCGTACGCGGCTCCGGCAGCTGGGATCTTGGCTGGGGATGGAACCTGCCTACCGAAAACCTGTACAATGCATTCGAACCCGGCGACCCGCGCAGAGAATACACCTGCATGGCCAACAATGCTCCCGACCCGTATGGCATCAACGGCACCATTACTTCACAGGCAGGGCTCACCGGCCAGTGGTACAACCGCAAGGCATACACGCACCCCAATATCCGTAACAGCATGGGCGGCGGCGTTCCCCGTGCAGGGCGCTGGCTAAACATGCGCATTATCCGGTATGCCGATGTACTGCTCTGGGCAGCAGAAGCAGCCAACGAACTGGGCGGCGCTGCCAATACAACCGATGCACTGAACTGGCTGGAAATGATCCGTGCCCGCGCACGCCAGGGAGCTCCTGCCGGTACATTACCCAAAGTGGTAACTACCGATCAGGCAGAACTGCGTGAGAAGATCCGCCACGAGAGAAGAGTGGAATTCGGTATGGAACACGAACGCTTCTACGACCTGGTGCGCTGGGGCATTGCGGAAGATGTATTTGCACAGCTGGGTAAAAACTACCAGCCCCGCAACCGCTACCTGCCTATCCCCCAGCCGGAGATCGACAAGTCCGGCGGTGTACTGAAGCAGAATCCTGATTATTGATCCAATTAAACGACCACAATCATGTTTATCCATAAATTCCTCCTCACCATATGCATCGCCGCGGCAGGGCTTGCTTCCTGCCAGAAGATGGAAAGGCCGCCACTGGTTATTATTCCGGATGATACGGCGAAGCTGAACGGTCCGCTCCAGCGCAACCTCTGGTTCGAGAACAGCGCTATCGACAGTATCTATTACGAAAAAGGCGTGCCTACCAACGTAACTTACGTGGACGGTGTTCACGGCAAAGCCTATAAAGGCGCGTCCAACGCCATGATGGTGTATGCCGCCGGTTCAAAGATCGGCTCCATGACGAGCTTCACCGTTGCCTTCTGGATCAATACCCAGAAGCATACCGGCGGTGCGCAAACGGTGTTTGTATTGGGCCGCTCCTCCGACTTCTGGGGCAACCTCTTCGCACTCATCGAAGGCAATGGCGATGCGGCAGATAATTCCATGCTGCTGAAATTCAAGTTTGCAGACAACTGGGTAGAGTTCAATAACAACAACGGCGTTAACCGCCTGCCCGACATGTACGGCAAATGGCGCCACCTTGCTTTCCGGTACGATGCCGCTACCTCCGTATTCAGTGCTTTCCTCGACGGCGATAAAATTGCACTGCCTGCAGGGGTGGCCAACCGGGTGAAGAACAACCAGCCGCTGGGACCATTGGAGTTTAAAGACCCCATGAAGTTCGTGATTGGCGGCTTCCAGCAGCATGCCGGTGTGTTCAGCACTACGGTAGACGGATGGATGCAGCGCTATTCCGGTATGCTCGACCAGTTTAAAGTATATACCGTTGCCATCTCTGATGCCGACGTTAAATCATTATTCACCAACAAACGTTAGACCGCAACCATGCTTAAGCCCCTACTCTGGGCCTTCCTGTTAATGGGTAGCCTGTCGTCCTGCTCCGGCAAGGGCGACGGCTCTCCCGCACCAGGGCCCGGGCCCGTAAAGGACACGGCCGACAAATTCCCGCGCATCACCCGCGAAGCATTGCTCACCAAAGTGCAGCAGCAAACCTTCAAATACTTCTGGGACTTCGGGCATCCGGAAAGCGGTCTATCCCGCGAACGCAATACCTCCGGCGATATCGTTACCTCCGGCGGCTCCGGCTTCGGGGTAATGGCCATCATTGCAGGCGTACACCGCCAGTTTATTACCCGTGCCGAAGGACTGGCCCGGCTGAAGAAGATGACAACATTTCTAAAAACCAAAGCCGTTGCTTACCACGGCGCCTTCCCCCACTGGCTCAACGGCGCCAGCGGCGCCACCATTCCATTCAGCCCCAACGATAACGGTGCCGACCTTGTAGAAACCTCCTACCTCATCCAGGGCCTGCTTTGCGCCCGCCAGTTCTTTAACGGCGCCGGTGCAGAAGAAGCCGCGCTCAGGCAGGATATCAACGATATCTGGCACGCCGTGGAATGGAACTTCTTCCGTAAAAACGGGGAACAGAAGCTCTACTGGCACTGGAGTGCCGATAAAGGCTGGGCCATGAACATGCCCATCGCCGGCTGGAACGAATGCCTCATCACCTACGTACTGGCAGCATCCTCCCCCACCCACGCCATCCCCAGATCGGTATACGACGATGGATGGGCGCGCAACGGAGCCATGCGCAGCAACAAAGTATATTACAATCATACCCTTCCCCTGGGTCCTGATTATGGCGGCCCGCTCTTCTTCGCCCACTATTCCTTCCTCGGCCTCGATCCCAACGGGCTGAAGGATGCCTATGGCGATTACTGGGAGCAAAATACCCGCCACGCACTCATCAACTGGAACTACTGTAAGGCCGATCCGCAGGCACGCGGGTACTCCGATAAAATATGGGGCCTCACCGCCAGCGATATCAAAGACGGGTACACCGCCAGCTCACCCACCAACGATGTTGGAGTGATCGCTCCCACAGCTGCATTGGCATCTTTTCCCTATACGCCTGAACAATCGGGCATGGCTTTGGATTATTTCTATTACAAACTGGGCGATAAGCTCTGGAAAGAATACGGGTTCATTGATGCCTTTGCTCCCAAAACCGGCTGGTATGCCAGTTCCTTCCTCGCCATCGACCAGGGACCTATTATTGTGATGATAGAAAACCACCGCAGCAAACTGTTCTGGCAATTGTTCATGAGCTGTCCGGAGGTGAAGACGGGATTGGCCAATTTAGGGTTTCAAAGCCCGCATTTACAGTAATCATGCGCAAAACGCTTATTGCTTTGCTGATGCTCACAGGCGTAGAAGCATCCGCTCAAAACACTTACTGCAACCCGATGAACCTCGATTACGGGTACACCCCCATCCCCAATTTTGCGGAATGGGGGAAACACAGGGCCACGGCCGACCCGGTGATCGTTCCCTTCAAAGGAGACTACTACCTTTTCAGCACTAACCAGTGGGGCTACTGGCATAGCCCCGACCTTCTGCAATGGACTTTCGTTTCCCGCAAATTCCTCAAGCCCTGGCATAAGGTGTACGACGAGCTCTGTGCCCCTGCCGCCTGGGCCATGGGCGATACACTGTTTGTTTTCGGCTCTACCTACAGCAGTAACTTCCCCATCTGGATGAGCACCGATCCCAAAGGGAACGAGTGGAAAGAAGCGCTCGACTCACTGGAGATCGGCGGATGGGACCCCGCCTTCTTTGTGGATGACGACGAAAAGCTGTACATGTACAACGGCAGCAGCAACCGCTACCCGCTTTACGGCGTGGAAATGGACCGCAAAACCTTCGCCCCTAAAGGCACGCGGAAGGAAATGTACCTGCTGGAAGACTGGCGCTACGGATGGCAGCGCTTCGGCGAGTACAGCGATAACACTTTCCTCGATCCCTTCATCGAAGGCGCCTGGATGACGAAACACAACGGTAAATACTACCTGCAATACGGCGCTCCCGGTACCGAATTCTCCGGGTATGCCGATGGTGTGGTGGTAGGTGAAGGTCCGTTAGGACCGTTTACCCCACAGCCCGATCCCGTGAGTTATAAACCCGGTGGCTTTGCACGCGGGGCGGGGCATGGTGCCACCTTCCAGGATAAAGCCGGGAAGTGGTGGCACATCTCCACCATTGCCATATCCGTAAAGAACAACTTTGAACGGCGGCTGGGGCTGTGGCCTGCAGGCTTCGATAAAGAAGGCGTAATGTACTGTAACACGGCTTTCGGGGATTACCCGCATTATGCCGACCAGCGCTTTACCGGATGGATGCTGCTGAACTATCAGCAACCCGTTACCGTTTCCTCCACCTTAGGAGCGAACCTTCCCAACTTTGCCGTGGATGAAGACATTAAAACCTACTGGAGCGCCGCCACCGGCAACGCGGGAGAATGGATACAGACAGACCTGGGCGCCCTCTCCACCGTGGAAGCCATCCAGATCAATTACGCCGACCAGGACGCGGAGTTCCTCGGCAAACAAACCGATACCTATCATCAGTATAAGCTCCTGTACTCTCCTGATGGCAGAAAGTGGCATTTACTGGCCGATAAGAGCCGTAACCGTACCGATGTGCCGCACGACTACATCCAGCTGGAAAAGGCCGTTAAAACGCGTTATATAAGACTTGAGAATGTACACATGCCAACCGGCAGGTTTGCCATCAGCGGTTTACGCGCCTTTGGCACCGGCCATGGGGCAAAGCCAGATACGGTGAACACCTTTATGGTGCTGCGCACGGAAAAAGACAAGCGCAGCGCATGGATTAAATGGTCGCCGTCAATAGATGCCTATGCTTACAACATCTACTTCGGCACCGCGCCGGATAAGCTGTACAACTGCATCATGGTACACAGTAAAAACGAGTATTATTTCAAGGGAATGGACCGCACGCTGCCTTATTATTTCCAAATCGAGGCCATCAACGCAAACGGCATATCGCCGCGCAGCCGGGTCATAAAATCAGAATGAGAGAATCTATCATCAGCCAAAATGAAAAAAGGGTAAAGCAACGGTGCTTTACCCTTTTCTATTAATGCGATATACTTATTGCTTAGGGGCCGGGGCCTTAGCATCCGTATAGTTATTCTTCAGTTTAGGGAACGATTGCTGCATGATCAGGTCGTTCATCACATTCACCGCTTCGCTCAGGTAAGGATCTTTATTACGTGCTTTCAGCCAGTCTTTGTTACGGGCCAGTTTCACGGTGTCGGTTCCTATCTTCTGCAGATCTGCCTGAAGGCTGCTGATATTGAGCGGTTTCACCTTATCGTTTACGGAATCGTAGCGTTTGAGCGCTGCGGCATTCTTTTTCTGGTCTGCCTTATAAGAGTTCAGATCCAGCGAATAGGTTTTCTGCTCATCCAGTTTTTTCAGGGTGGCGATATTTTCGTTGATCATACGGAACGCTTCGTTATTAGCGATGCGTTCTGCAGATTTAGCTTTCAGCGGTGCCACATCTACCGGTTCGCTCCATGCAGCATAATCTGCTTTAGGAACAACGTCCCATTTGAGGGCGTCTTTATCTTTCTTTTCGCCTACTTCGTAGTAGGGAGAAGGCAGCACCACGTCAGACTCCACGCCTTTCAGCTGTGTGGAACCGCCGTTTGCACGGTAGAATTTCTGTACGGTGAGCTTGATAGCGCCGAGGCTGCCGCCTGCGTCGCCTTTCACGAAAGCATCGAGGTCCAGCAGGCGCTGTACGGTGCCTTTACCAAAGGTGCTGGGGCTGCCGATCACTACGGCACGCTTATAATCCTGCATGGCTGCTGCCATGATCTCGGAAGCGGAAGCACTGAACTCGTTTACCATGATAGCGAGGGGGCCGTCGTAAGCCACGCCTTTATCACGGTCGCGCTGCTGCTGTACTTCGCCGGAGCGGGAACGTACCTGCACCATGGTGCCTTCCGGAACAAAGAGGCCTGCCATTTTGATAACGTCGGGGAGGGAACCGCCACCATTGAAGCGGAGGTCGAGGATGATGCCATCTACTTTCTCAGCTTTCAGTTTGCGGATCTCTTCTGCTACATCGTCATAGGAGAAAGCGCCCTGGCGGTCGTTAAAGTCGGCATAGAACTCAGGGAGGTAGATATAACCGATCTTATGCTGACCGTTGATAACGGCAGATTTTGCGAATACATCATCGAGCTTGATCTCATCCCTTACGATGGGAATCACTTTCACAGTACCATCCACGCTTTTTACGGTAAGTTTCACCACGCTGCCTTTGGAGCCGCGGATGTGGGTAACGGCTTCTTCAACGGGGAAACCGCCGATGTCTACCGGTTCTTTATCACCTTCCCCTACTTTCAGGATCACGTCATCAGCCTTCAGCTGGCCCTGTTTCCAGGAGGGACTGCCGGTTACGATGCTTACGATCTTGATACGTCCTTCCTCTTCCCGGAGCTGAGCGCCAATGCCGTAGAAGCGGCCAGACATAGACTCCTGGAACGAACGTTTTTCCAGCGGGGGCATGTAATCGGTGTGGGGATCCATCGTGGTAGTGATGGCATTCATGTAGAGGGCGAAACGGTCGTCTTCCTTCGTACGGTTCTTCAGCCGGTCGAAGTAGCGGTCGTATACCTTCTTCACTTTCTCGCGGGCTTCCACCTCAAGCTGAGCGTCGGTCTTATTGGATTTATCTTTATCACGGATGGTGATAAGATCTGCATACTTTTCGAGGGTGCGGTATTTGAGGGCCTTGCGCCATGCTTCCACACGGGCGGCTTCGTCTACAGGCCATTGTGCAGCATCGGGGTCAAGGTCTACCTTCTCGGGTTTGGAGAAATCGAAGGGCCTGGAGAGCACTTCGGGATAGATGGCAGCCACTTCGATAGTGCGCTTCTTGATCAGCTCTGTGCTTTTATTGAAGAAATCCAGTGGTGCGCCTTCCAGCTCATCATCCACATGGTTCTCCAGTTTCTTCAGCTCGTCGATATCGCTTTTCAGGAAGAACTTCTTCTCACCGTCGAGGTTCTTGAGGTATTTCGTGAACACTTCACGGGAAAAAGCATCATCGATTTTCTTAGGCTGGTAATGGCCTTCTTTCAGGATCTGGCCCACCAGGGTCATGATCGTCTGGTATCTTCCGGGCGGGTCGTCATTCGCGCCGATCTTTGCAAAGGCAAATATTCCTGCCGATATGCCGATGAGCAGTATCGGTACAACCGCTTTCATTTTCAACTTCATAACCCTGTATCTATTACGGATATTTTCAAAATCAGACGGCACAAGGCCGCCTGTGGATTCTCTAACCAAATATAAGCCTAATTCTCAGTGTAATAAGGGCCTGTATTCGTTTTAACATATTCTTTCAGTCAAAAACCGTGCAATATACCATTCCGGCTTACCGCTGGCCTGCCAGCTCCGCCATTGATAAGCCGGAATGGCAGGTTCGTCCTATTTTACCAGCTTGTAAACTCCGCCTTTATTGGAAGTTCCCGCAATTGTCACGAGCAGGTATATTTCACCGGCCTCGTCCTGGCCAAAGCTTAACAGCTGCAGGTTACCTGCTGGTTTATTGGCAAACTGCAGATCCTGCCGGGTCCACTTTTGCCCCTGCTGCGTAAGGGTCCAGGTTTTACCGTTGTAATCCCCGAAAATG
Organism: Chitinophaga deserti; assembly: GCF_003149455.1. Taxonomy (GTDB): domain Bacteria; phylum Bacteroidota; class Bacteroidia; order Chitinophagales; family Chitinophagaceae; genus Chitinophaga; species Chitinophaga deserti. The sequence continues at coordinate 389,646 of NZ_QFFK01000005.1, read as the reverse complement.
TACTTCCCGGTAAGCGCCGGCAAGGCTTTGCCACGATAGATGTATCCGCCGGCAATGCTGATTCCGTCGCTATGGTCGTATTCATGGATAGGCTCAATAAGTTTAGACTTATCGGCCCCGGCGGGAACATTGAACTCGTGGTACCCTTCCATGATCCGCCAGCCGTAATTACCGCCTTTGGTCACGATATCCACTTCCTCATACTTGTTCTGCCCCACATCTCCGGCAAACAGGCGTCCGGTCACTTTGTCAAACGAAATACGCCACGGATTACGAAGGCCATACGCCCAAATCTCTCCTTTGGCTCCTGCTGTTTTAACAAATGGATTATCTGCCGGTATCCTGTACGGCGAGCCGTCTACATCAATGCGGAGAATCTTCCCCAGCAGGTTGGTCAGGTCCTGCCCGTTACCAATTGTACCGTGCTTATCGCCACCGCCGCCGCCATCGCCCGAAGCAATGTACAGCAGGCCATCGCGGCCGAAGATGATATCGCCGCCGTTATGGTTGCTTTCCGGCTGGTCGAATTCAATTACCACACGTTTGGTGGAAGCACTGGCAATATTGCCGGAAGATTTGGTTACCCGGTATTCCGCAACCACGGACTTGTGGTTCACTTTTCCTTTTACCGGGTTGGCGACCGGTGCGCTGTAATAGAGATAGAACTTCCCGTTGTGTTTGAACCGGGGATGGAAAGCCATGCCCAGCAGGCCCCTTTCATCATAGGCGGGGTTCACTTTCACCATATCGGCACTTACGTCGATAAACGGTTCGGCGAGGAGTTTGCCGTTCTGGATGATCCATACGCGGCCTTCTTTCTGGAGAACAAACTGGCGGTTGGACCCGTCGCCCGGCACAGCCATGCACACGGGCGACTGCACCTGGTCGGTCACCAGTTGCAGCTTTACCTCCTGTGCGGAAGCATTAAGGGCACAGATCGTCAGCACACCTGAAAAAAACGATGTTACTAGCTTCATACTTTCATGGAATTTTAGACGGATAAAAATAATGCTTCCCGTCAATCGTTTGCTAAAATTCTGAAGGAAGGGAAGGAAAAGCTTTTAACCGGAAACGCTTACCTTTGGCACGGAATAAAAAACCGTATCGCTTGGATGATGTTGCCATACCCCGGAACGACCCTTACGCATCGTTAAGGAACACAGAATTCAGGTACTTCCTGGTCATACGTTTCGCGCTCATATTCGCGCTGGCCATGCAGTTCGCCATCATAGAATGGAAAGTGTACATGCTCACCCGCGATCCCCTGAACCTGGGCCTTATAGGGCTGGCAGAGTTCATTCCCGCCTTTTGCCTGGCGCTCTTCGCCGGTAATATCGTAGACAAGAAAGAGAAACGCGGCATGGTACTGAAATGCCTCGCAGGATACATCGTAGTGGGCACAGGGTTATTCCTCCTTACCTGGGATGATCTCATGCAGGGCGTCCCCAAATCATGGGTGCTCATATCCATATACTTCCTCGTTTGCTGCGGCGGCGTGATCCGCGCCTTTGTAAGCCCCAGCAACTTCTCCCTCCTCGGCCTGCTCGTACCGCGCAGCCTTTACATCAACGCCACCACCTGGAGCACTTCCGCATGGCAGATAGGCGCCATTGCCGGTCCGGCCTTGGGCGGACTCTGCATTGCCGCTTTCGGCGTACACTGGTCTATGCTCCTCGTACTGGCATGGATACTCGTAGCATTCTATTGCATCCTGCAGATTTCCCGGAAGCCGGTACATTATAAAGAAATGGGAGAATCGGTGAAGGAACGCCTCACCAAAGGATTGAAGTTTGTATGGGACACGAAAGTGCTCCTCAACGCCATGACCCTCGATATGTTCGCCGTACTCTTCGGCGGCTCGGTAGCCATGATCACCATTTACGCCAACGATATCCTGAAAGTAGGGCCAGAAGGCTTCGGCGCCCTCCGTGCCGCCCCTGCCATAGGCGCTTTCCTTACCGTGATGGTACTGGCCCACAAACCCATCGTAACCCGGGCTGGTATTAAACTGCTGGCAGCCGTATTCGGATTCGGGCTGTGCATCATCCTGTTCGGCATATCCAAAAACTTCCTGCTTTCTTTAGCCGCACTCTTCGGCAGCGGTATGCTGGACGGTATCAGCGTGATCATCCGTCAAACCATCCTGCAGCTCAAAACGCCCGACGATATGCGCGGACGGGTATCTTCCGTCAGCTCCATCTTCATCGGTTCCAGTAACGAGCTGGGATCGTTCGAGAGCGGTGTGGCAGCAAGGATCATGGGCCCGGTAGGCTCTGTTGTATTCGGCGGATGCATGACGCTGGGCATCGTTATCACCACCTACATCATCTCCCCCGCTATGCGCAAGCTGGATCTGAAAGCGTAACCTTTCCTTATTTAATAATGGATTTCAGCCGTTCCAGCACGTAGAACACGGCCGGGCAGATCGTGCTGTTCAGCAGCGTGGTGTTGGGCCGCTTGAGGAACTCGTAGCTGTCGGTATACGGGTAATTGTGGCAGTCGCCCGGGCGCACATCATAAATACTGCAGTAATTATCTTCCCCCAGGAATGCGCAGGGGCTGCGTTTCATCACATAATCCCCGTCTTCATCCAGCCGGAGGTATGTTTCGATGAATATGGACTCGCGGAGGCCGAGGTGTTTGGAAATGCGCTTGATATCCGGGGTTTTGAACCGGGGACTGATAGACTTGCAGCAGCCTGCGCAGGAGAGGCAGTCGATCTGCGAAAAGGCTTCATCATGTAAGCCGGGCAGGTGCTTTTCCACACCTTTCCCTTTACGCGTTTGCATTTTCTGCAAAAACTGTTTGTTCGGTTTCTGCTGTTCTTTTGCTCTTTTCTCCCAATCGGTGAGGCTTACTGACATTGACGGTATTTGCCGCAAAAATAGGATAATCCTGCGGGATGAAAATTCTGTGACAAACAACCGTTGAAACAACCCGCTTATATCAGTCCTGTATCCCCTGTAGAGTGCCCGTTTTGGCCATTGTGGAAAAACATCATAGCTTTGCGCATTCTTTCAATTAATACCTGCTTACATCATGAATTTATTGAATACATTCAAGCATGAATTCATTGGCCGCCACATCGGGCCCAATGATGCGGAAACCCGTGCAATGCTCGAAAAGATTGGAATCGGAACGTTGGATGAACTGACGGGCAAAACGGTGCCCGCATCGATCCGGATGCAGCATGAGCTGGCTATCCCCGAAGGGATGAGCGAGCATGCTTACCTGGGAATGCTGAAAGATATCTCGCTGAAAAACAAGGTATTCAAGAATTACATTGGTCAGGGGTATTACGACACCATCACGCCCAGCGTGATCTTACGCAACATCTTCGAGAATCCGGGATGGTATACCCAGTACACCCCCTACCAGGCTGAAATCAGCCAGGGCCGTCTGGAAAGCCTCCTGAACTTCCAGACCATGGTGAGCGACCTTACCGGCCTCCCCATCGCAAATGCCTCCCTGCTCGACGAATCTACCGCCGCGGCAGAAGCAATGACGATGTTCTTCAACGCACTGAACAAGGATCATGAAAATATCAGCCGTGGTAAATTTTTCGTAGACGAGCGCGTAATGCCTCAAACGAAAGACGTGGTGCTCACCCGCGCCATGCCGCTGAACATCGAAGTGGTATTCGGTAACTACGAAACCGCAGCCATCGACGAAACTTACTTCGGCGCCCTCGTGCAGTACCCCGGCGCAGAAGGCACCGTGGCAGACTACCGTACTTTCATCGACAACGTACACGCTACCGGCGCTTTCGTAGCCATGGCTACCGACCTGCTGGCGCTTACCCTCCTCACCCCTCCCGGTGAGCTGGGAGCCGATGCCGCTATGGGCAGCGCACAGCGTTTTGGTGTTCCCTTAGGTTTCGGCGGCCCTCACGCTGCTTTCTTCTCCACTAAAGAAGAGTTCAAGCGTGCCCTCCCCGGCCGTATCATCGGCGTGAGCGTGGATGCACAGAACCAGCGTGCCCTCCGTATGGCGCTCCAGACCCGTGAACAGCACATCAAACGCGAAAAAGCTACTTCCAATATCTGTACCGCCCAGGCCCTCCTCGCTAACATGGCTGCCATGTACGCCGTGTTCCATGGCCCGGAAGGACTGAAAAGAATCGCCCTTAAAGCATCCCTGATCACCTCCGCCCTGAAAGCCAAACTGGCTGCAGCAGGCGTACAGGCGGTGAACAGCGGTCACTTCGATACCATTACCCTTTCTGTAACTGACGCCGCCGCACTGCATACAAAAGCAAATGCAGCCGGTATCAACTTCCGGAAAGTATCCGCCACACAGCTGGGTATTTCTGTGGATGAAACTACTTCGGTAGATGACGCCAACGCTATCCTCGCTGTATTCGGCGCAGGCAAGCTCACGGAAGCAGAAGTGGAAAGCGCGGCCAGCGGTATCCCCGCCAGCCTGCAGCGTACCAGCTTCTTCCTGACGCACCCTGTATTCAACAGCCACCACAGCGAAACAGAAATGATGCGCTACATCAAATGGCTGGAGAATAAAGACCTTTCGCTGAACACTTCCATGATCTCCCTCGGTTCCTGCACCATGAAACTGAATGCTGCTACCGAAATGATCCCCCTGAGCTGGAGCCACTGGAGCAAAATGCACCCCTTCGCCCCTACCGATCAGGCAGGCGGTTACCTCCAGATCGTTCAGGAACTGAGCGATTACCTTTGCAAAATCACTGCGTTCGACGCATGCTCCCTGCAGCCTAACTCCGGCGCACAGGGTGAATACGCCGGGCTCCTCGCCATCCGCAACTACCACATCAGCCGTGGCGAATCGCACCGCAACGTGATCCTCATCCCCATCTCCGCACACGGTACCAACCCCGCCTCCGCTGTAATGGCAGGCTACAAAGTGGTAATCGTAAAGGCACTGGAGAACGGTTACATCGATGTGGCCGACCTCAAAGCCAAAGCGGAACAACACAAAGACAACCTCGCCGGTGTTATGATCACCTACCCTTCCACCTACGGTGTGTATGAGGAAAGCGTGAAGGAGATCTGCCAGATCATCCACGACAACGGCGGACAGGTATATATGGACGGCGCCAACATGAACGCACAGGTAGGCCTCACCGCCCCCGGACTCATCGGAGCCGACGTTTGTCACCTGAACCTGCATAAGACTTTCGCTATCCCTCATGGCGGCGGCGGTCCCGGCATGGGCCCCATCTGCGTGGCCAAGCACCTCGCACCGTTCCTGCCCGGTCACGTAGACCTTCAGGCAACAGGCAACGGCAGCAAACAGGCACACGCGGTATCCGCAGCACCTTTCGGCAGCGCATCCATCCTGCTCATCTCTTACGCCTACATCCGCCTCCTGGGCCGTGCCGGTGTGAAGAAAGCAACTGAATACGCCATCCTCAACGCCAACTACATGAAAGCGCGCCTCGAAAATGCGTACGACATCCTGTACACCGGCGTGAGCGGTACCTGCGCCCACGAGTTCATCGTGGACCTGCGCCCCTTCAAAGGCACAGCAGGCATCGAAGCGGAAGATGTGGCCAAGCGTTTGATGGACTACGGCTTCCACGCTCCTACCATGAGCTTCCCCGTTGCGGGCACCATCATGATCGAGCCTACGGAAAGCGAGGATAAAGCTGAGCTGGACCGTTTCTGCGACGCCCTCCTCTCCATCCGTGAAGAGATCCGTGCCGTGGAAGAAGGTAAAGCAGACAAAGCCAATAACGTGCTGAAAAATGCACCCCATACTCAGGCAGTAATTACCGCCGACGAATGGACGCGCCCTTACGGCCGTCAGGCAGCCGCGTTCCCGCTCGAATACGTGAAAACCAGCAAGTTCTGGCCTTCCGTATCCCGTGTGAACAACACCTTCGGCGACCGTAACCTCATCTGCACCTGCGAGCCTACCAGCTCCTACGCAGAAGCCGAGGCATAAGCAGCAACGCTTTATTGAATCATACCAGGAGCGGCCCGGCAGTAAGTAATTACTGACCGGGCCGCCTTCTTCTTGTACCATGTCCGCAAGTATGTTGACTTCCCCCCTTCCTTCCCGCTTACTTGTTTCAGGCTAAACTTTGGCTAGTTTCCGTGTAGCTTCTTATCATGATCAACTCAACTTATAAATTTCAGCCGTTGGCGTGTGGAATTCTTCCGTTCATGCATCTTTTAACTATTGAATTCGTTTATCTACGAATCTTTCGTAATTTGCTGTCTTAGAAACCAATTGTTCCCGATGTACCGTAGAAATCTATTCCTGACAATCGCACTCTGTATGATTTGCTTCACCGCTGCTACCGCCCAGCAGCGAACGGAGATGAAAGGCACCGTGGCGGACTCCGCCAGTAAAGAATTCCTGGAAATGGCCACCATTACCGCCCAGGATCCTAAAGACAGTAGTCTTATCACTTATACCCTTTCCGACAAAAAAGGCGCATTCCGCTTAACGGGCCTCCCCGCCAACAAGCCCATCCGCATCCTTATTTCCTACACCGGCTACCGCACCTGGATTAAAACCCTTGGAACAGACCGTGGTACCGACCTTGGGAGCATCCCTCTTGCAATGGCAGCAAAGGAACTGGGTGTGGTAGAAATTGCAGGTAACCGGCCGCCGATCAGTATCAGGAAAGACACGATTGAGTTTAACGCCGATGCCTTCAAGACCCGGCCCAACGCCGTACTGGAAGAGCTGCTGAAAAAGCTGCCCGGGGTGGATATAGACCCCGAAGGCAAGATCACGGTAAACGGGAAGGCAGTTTCAAGAATATTGGTTGATGGCAGGGAGTTCTTTGGGAACGACCCAAAAATCGCCCTTAAGAACCTCCCTACGCACATCGTGGACAAGGTGCAGGTGGTAGACACCAAAACCAAGCAGGAAGCAAAAATGGGCATAGAAAAGGACGGGGAAGACAGAACCATCAACTTCACCCTGAAGCCCGATAAGAAGAGGGGCCTTTTTGGTAGGATCACCGGAGGATATGGTACCGATGAAAGATACGATGCCAGCGGTATGCTCAGTTTCTTCAACGGGCCCCGCCAGATCAGCGTCATCGCTTCCTCCAACAACCTCAACAGGATGGGCTTTACCATGAATGAAGTGGTAGCAGCAAATCCCATGCGGGGTGGCGGCATGTCCATATCCATGGGAGGCAGCGGAGGAATGAGCGTAAATGGCCTGAGCTTCGGAGGCGGAGGCGATGGTATCCGCACCACCTCCATGGCAGGCGTGAACTATAATGATGAATGGGCCAAAGACCTGAAGTCGAACACCAGCTACCAATGGAACAACACCAACTCAAAATTCAACACGATATCCGAGAACCGCTATAACGATGGCCGCAGCATCCTCGGCAACCGCGACGGCTACAGCCGTAACCAGACGCATAGCCTGAACCTGAACCTCGAATATGCGCTGGACTCCGTAACCACCATGACCATCAATCCCCGGTACAACAATACCCGCCAGAGTTCTAATACCAGCAGTATTGAAACTACCTTCCGGGATTTAGAAGATAAAGCGAACGAACGCAATGGCCGCAATATTTCCAGAGATGAGCAAACCAATTTCGGGATGGATGTAAATGTGATGCGCATCCTGAACAAGAAAGGCAGAAGCATCGGCATAAGACTGAACGGTAATTTCGGAGACAATACCGGCAATGCTTTCAACTATTCCGACCAGCAGTTCTTCGTCAATAACCTGCTGGATTCTACCAGCGTACTGGATCAGCGCAGTATCACTTCCGCTAAAAGGGAAAACTACGAAGCCGGCATCACCTATGTACACCCCATTAATGACAATTGGAGACTGAATGCCGGATACAGCTTCCGACATGACATCAATAACTCGCGCCGCGAAACTTTCAACTTCGATGAAGACCTGAAAGGCTATTCCGACCTCGACAGCCTGTACTCCAACAAGTTCAATAACAAAACTACCTCTCATCAACCCAACCTTAACTTCCAGTACAGTAACAAGAAGAAGACGTTCCATGCTACCATCGGCGGTGGTATGATCTATAATACCCTTGAAAACATTTCGTTTTACGACAAGCGGGAGTTCAGGCAGGAGCAAACCAATTTCAACCCTAACACCCGCATCAGCTATACGTTGCCGAATAAAGCACAGCTCTCGTTCTCCTACAACGGTAATACCCAGCAGCCTTCTATTGAACAGATGCAGCCCGTGCCAGATAACAGCAACCCGCTGAGCGTACGCATCGGTAATCCGAATCTGAAAACATCTTATTCACAGATGTTCTCGATCAACTTCAACAAGTTTTCTCCCAAGGGCTACGGCATCTTCTCCAATATTGGCTTCCGCCCTACTACCAATCAGTTCTCCACCATTACTAAAGTGAATGCAAACGGCAGCCAGTCTACCCAAACCATCAACGTAAACGGTGCGTATAACATGAATGGCCATGTGAATGCCAGCTACAATAAAGTGAAAAAAGATTACCAGTTCCGCGTGAATGGGGGTGGTTTCGTCAGCTATTCCAACAACGTTAACTTCTCGAACATCAACAACAAGCGGGGCGATACGGCAGTGTATAAAAACATCAGTAAAAACCTCAGTGTCAGTCCCAATTTCAATACTTCGTTTTCCTGGAAAGAGCTGCTGGACGTGACAGTAGGCTACCGCCCTTCCTACAGCCAGGTTACCAACAACCGTACAAATGTAAAAACCACCAACTTCACCCAGCGGGTATCAGTTGGCGGTACACTGTACTGGCCCAAGAACTTCTTTGTGGAAAACGATTTCTCCTATAACTACAACGCCAACATCGCTCCCGGTTTCAAAAAGGGCATTGCCCTCTACCATGCTGCAGTGGGTTACGAATTCATGAAGAAGGCTGCCAACGTTAAGCTGTATGCTTACGACATCTTCCATCAGAACTCGAACATCCGCCGCACCGTTTCCGAACTGGGTACATTCGATACCCGGACCAATATGGTGGATCAGTACTTTATGCTGTCGCTCACCTATAACTTCAACAAGTTCGGCGCTAAAAACCCCAGCAACCGCCGCAGGGATGGTAACCGTATGATGGATTTCTTCTTCTAGCCTTCCGCCCTTCTAACATAAAAAGGCCGCCTGTTATGGGCGGCCTTTTTAATTGCGGTTAGTGAATTCCTTATGATAAAGGGAAATACAATTTTCTTTGGGGCTTTGATAATCCGGTGTAGTGTTTCCGGGAACGCTGCTCTACCGGCCGGTTGTATAATGTCTTTGTTCGCAGAAACAAGGCAGCAATTGAAGAGCTGACAGACGTATCACCTTTCAAATCACGAATTTCGAACTGCGAACCAAGATGCAGCCCAATACATTCCTACGCCTTTGCAATGCCCGCCCTCGGAAACAACACAACGAAAGCAGCGCCCTTTCCTTCCTCGGATTTCACTTCCAACGATATCTCATGATGCTTCGCGATGGAAGACACGATCGACAATCCTAATCCCACACCTTCGCCTGCCCCGATTTTGCGGAACCGCCCGAAAATGGCTTCCAGCGAATCCTCAGGTATACCGATCCCCGAGTCTTCCACAGTAATGGAATAACTGCCGTCGTCCGCTAAAGAATCGCGGATCCAAATGCTGCCTCCCGGGCGGTTATAACGGATGGCATTATTGACCAGGTTATGGAAGAGCTGGAAGATCAGGTCCCGGTTCATGTCCACCGCCACAGCTCCGTTCACCCTTAAATGGAATCGCAACTGTTTTTCTTCCAACCGGTGCCCCAATTCCTCCATCACCTCTTTAAGTAACTCCGACAGCGGGAACTGATCCTCCCGCGGGAACTGGTCGTTCTCAATGCGTGAGATCAGTAGCAGCGATTGCACGATTTTTCGGAGCCGGTGAACGGTGTTCATCATTGCTCCCAGTTTTTGCTGCGTTTGGTCTCCTACCGATTCGTCCATCATGAGGTTCTCGATCTTATGCTGAAGGATACTGATGGGTGTCAACAGCTCGTGCGAAGCATTGGCGGTGAACTCCCGCTCTTTGTCAAAAGCCTCCCTTACCTTATCCATAAGCCCGGACAGGGAATCGTCCAGATACCGGAAATCGGCAGTGGTCGTTTTAACTTTCGGCGCATCGTCTTTGAAAGGGAATTTTCGCGCGAGGAGCTGGTTGCGAATGATGTCTCCCAATGGCCTCAGCAGGATACGTGTGTAAATAAGGTCCAGGATAATTGTTGTGAAGAGCAATCCTGCCAGCAGGTAAATAGCCATTTTCTGCAAAGGACGGTTGTATTGTCCGATGGAAGCCGCCGTTTTGCCGACTTCCAACATATACGTTGCTCCTTCATAAGTAAACAGATGGGTAAGCACCCGGTATGTCAGCGTGTCGTTTTCCACCACCCGGCGCAATGTAGCGATGGTATCACCTGCATTACGCCGGTCTGTCGGTTCCAGGGAAATATACTCTTCTTTCAGCATCGTATAGCTGCCATAATCCCTTTCGCCGGCCAGGTAATATTCCAGGCCATTCTTCCCGATCACGTTCAATACTTTCTTCTTCTGTTCCTGAAGGTAGTAATCGTTGTACTGAAAGGCGATCCTTTCTACAAGGAAAGGCAGCGCCAAAACGAACAAGGTCACGATGCCCAGTTTGGACAACGTAATGAACAATGTAAGCTTAGTGCGCAACCTCATGATCAGACACAGATTTTATAGCCGATATTCCGGATGGTCTGCAACCATTCTGTCGATGCCTTCGCAGCAAGTTTCTTCCGGATATTCTTGATATGTACGTCGATGTAATTGGAGTCGTAGTCTTCGCCGGCGTAGCTCCCCCAGATATGTTCGCTCAATTGCATCCGGGTGATGGGACGGTTCTTATGCAGCAACAGGTAACTCAATACATCTGTCTCCTTTTTAGACAATGGCACCGCCGTTCCTTCATGCAACACCTGCCCGCTTCCCAAATCCATCTGGAACTCCCCCAGCGATACCAGTTTCTCGCGCAGCCCGTATTTACGGCGTATAACCGCCTGCATACGCGCGTGCAGCTCCGGCAACGAAAACGGCTTCGGCAGGTAATCGTCCGCACCCAGGTCAAGCCCCCGGATCCGGTCTTCCACCTGGCCCCGGGCCGACAAAATGATGCATGACAAATCGGGCATGTCTTTCTTGGCTTCGTACAACAGCGCCAACCCGTCTTTATCAGGCAACCCAAGGTCGAGCAGCAGGAAATCATAGCTATTGTCTTCCAACTTGAGAAGCGCTTGTGCAGCCGTATAAGCGATGTCGCAATGGTACCTCGATTGCCGCAGGAATTGTTCCATCTCCCGGGCAATCAATACCTCGTCTTCAACGATCAATACTTTCGTCATATCAAAATTGATAATAAACACTGCATCCGAAAAAATGATTCGTCCTTCCTCCTCCCACCTGTGCCGCTTTTCCAAGCACTGAAGCCTGGTAAGCAGCCTCGATCATATAATGTGCACGGGTGTAGGACAATGGGATACGCAACGAGTACGACAACATATCGAACCGCGTAGATTCAACCGTTGAGACGGAAGAAGAGCTTCCTCCCGCAGGTATACCGGGTATGACCGGCAATGGAATCCCCAACACACTGTCACGGTAACGCTTCTCCGTTACATAAGTATCGTAAAAATGCTGGGTTCCGCCCGTGATGTCGATAGAAGGTGTAACGGCCAGCAGATCTTTTCCTGCGGCGAAGCTTCCCAGCCGGATCAGTTTCTCCGTGGAAAAAGTCACGAACACGTCTTGCTCCTTTCCGAAATTATAATCTACGTTGATTGCCGACGTGGCCCAATATTCATACTGCAGGGAAGCTCCCGCGTTATCAGGGCTCGCTGCCTGTAACAGGGGAGAATTTTCCGGGTAAAAGGCATGACTGTAGCTCAGGTCGGCCGACCATTTCTTTCCGAGTTTAAAAGCATACCCTACGCCCAGGCTCCCCGCAGATACTGCCGAGGTACTGTCATCCAACAACCGGTACGCCATGCCCGTAAAGTAAAATCCGCTGCGCATTTTCAGTTGCGCGACGCCTGCAATGTAAGGAGCCCTTACTTCCGCCTTCTGCCCATAATAACTCGCGTCGCTCATCCCCGTCAACGCCAGCGTTAGCGTCAGCGCCGGAGATTTGACGTCCGAACTGTCTTGCGCGCGTGCGGAAATCCCCGTCAACCATATCGATATGGCTAGTATGCATAAGTTTTTCATATGGTTACTTTTCTAACCGACCACCCTGATCACCCTCCGGATCGCTCCCGGCCGGATGATCCGGACCGGCTTCACCGGCATCGGCGCCGGTACGGCTATAGGTTTTATTTTTCTTCTCGATTTTGGCACTTCCTTTATAATGTCTGGCAATGGCGCCGTTTTGACTTCCTGCAATGGCACCGTTTTGCTTTCCGGGATCTGCGGATTTTTCTCCCCCGGTTTACTGGCAGCCGGGATCGAATCTAACGGTGTATTGGTATGCAACGGCCCGCTTCGTCCGAAAGCAGGACGAAACAAACCGATGAACACAATCATTAAACATGTGGGAACTAATAACCTCCGCATCTGGGTAAAAATAACAGGTCTATGCCGTTTTTTAAGACTGCATAAACCTGCTGAGGTTTAATTTTACAATATGCTGATACGCCCGGCGGTAATGCTCTTCACCTGGGCTCTTACCGGAGAAACGTTGATTTTCATCACATTACTTACGTTTCCGGCCGTATTTATTTTTACCGGCGCCGTACCTTTTAACGAGCCATTCACAAGCCCATTCGCCTCTGCAATCGGCTTCTGCACCATCTCTACTCCACCATCTAAAACGCCTGACACCTGCTGCGGCACCTGTCCGCCTTTCGAATTGCTTTCCAACAGTGCCCCGGCCTCTGTCGCGGAACGCAGTTCGCCACCAACGGATCCAACGGCAGCCGAAGCCTCCTGCTTCACCTGCACCGCCGCATTTACCGAAGATTCCGCGCCTGCAGCCGCCTGACTAACCGCATCAGCACCCGCCTCCTTCACCGCCGAAATCTCACCTTTCACTGACTCTACGCCACTTTTCACCTCTTTCAACACCGGCCGTGTATCTACACTGGCACTTTGCTCCGTCTTTACACCTGACTTCGAAGCGGCCTTCACATCTCCCGGCACCGACACTGATTTTTCGGCCGAATGCTCGGCCTGCACCGATGTACCCGCTTTCACACCTTGTTTTTCCGCACGTACTTCCCCACCGGCACGAACCACCGCCTGCTGCCTGGAAGTAACCTGCTGCGCCGATGCGGCTGAAGCCATTGCAATAAATACCGCAAAGAATACTTTTCCTTTCGTTTTCATAAATGTCGATTGATGGTTAAAATTTGATGTTATCCATGCAAACATAAATCGACAAGATGAAGCGAAAATGAAAAATGGGAAGAAGCTATTTTTTCAGCGCCTTTTCCTTCAAACGCAATGCCAGCTGCGCTTCAAAAAGACTGCGCGGCTGCACTTCCTTACCGGGCAGCTCGTTGCGGCCTTCGTTCTTAAAACGAATGTCCCTGTCTGCACGGAAGCCAACAAATACAGGCTGCGCGAAGGTATGATTCTTCCGCTTCTGCAAGTCCCAGAAATCATAGGTAAAGTCCCAGGTAGAGCGGTGGTAGAAATTCCAGAATACGAGATCGCGCCCATGATGCGGGAAGCCCGGCTGCGGCCCGCCTATATTACGGAATACACCGCCACGGATATCATCGAACAGGGTGGCGTAAGGCTGGCCGGAGTGACTGTCTATATTCTGATCTACCGCCATTTTACATTGTGTAACTACGGTATTAACGCCAGTATAGCCGGTTCCCGGGCCATGGTGAGATGAAGTAAATTCACACATCTTCACCAGCACACCATACCCCGATCGGGCATGCACCGTGCTGTGCCCGCCCTTACCACCAAAGGTGTTATGGATAAGCGTGATGCGGTACCCTGCACGGATGAACACGCCTTCATTCCAGTCATTGAACGTACAGGAACGTATCCACGAATCCTTCACATATTCCATGGCCACAGCACACCATCCGGCATCGTGGATACTGTCTTTATGATGCACAAACTCTTCCGGATAGCTGTTCCAGTTTCCGGTGAAACGGATATGCTCAATTCCGCATTCTTCCAGCGCTTCGTAGCTTTCCAGTATAAAGTCGTGCCCTTCCACCGGCTCAATGGGGATGTGCAGGGGATTGATAAAGCGGACGCGGTTACCTTTCACTTCAGCGATGGTATGGATCTCCTGGATGTTCATACCACCGTTGTTACCAAAGAGGCGGGTCCAGTCTTTATGCAACTCCTGCGGAGCAAAGTACCTGCGGGTGAAGGCTTCGCTTTTATGGCGGAGGGTAACATCCTGTCCGGCTTTGAGGGCCGATGCATCTGCGACGGTTACCCAATGCCCGCCGCTTTCTGCCTTACCGGTAATAACGGCGAGGCGCTTAGTAGTACGATGTTCCGGCTCAAAGCGGAACTGCCGGGTACCGATCCTCATGTTAGTGGCAAAGATCTCGGTACCACCCTCCCCGCTGCCGGCGCCCTGCAGTACGATGCCGGACTTTTGGATGGTGATCTTTTTGGACTTGTCGTTGTCCGGACATATGAGAAAGCGCCCTGCGGGGAAGCGTACCACGCCACCGCCCGGGTTTGCCTCTGCGGCACGGATGGCAGCCTGAATAGCCGCATCATCATACCCCTCATCGTTTGGCTTAGCGCCATAGTCCGTAACATTGAACTGCTTTTTCGCTGCCGGATCGGGCAGCTTCTTTTCCGAGAAATGATACCCTGCATAGGAGAAATCGGGCAGGGTGCTGGTTTTGCCTTCGCGGTATGCGGAGGCATACGCTTTCCAGAGTGGCGCTTCCTGCGCAAGGACCGTCGTTCCCGCAATAAGGCATGCGGCGATGGCGTAGCTAATTTTCATCGTGGATAATTTCCGTAATACTACCGGTTTTTGCCGGTAGAAAATGATAGTAATTTGATCTACAGATATCTTTCTTTCACCACCTCCATGTGATGGATGGCATGGCCAAGGGTGATATAAGCCAGTGCGCGGACGCTAACGGACTTACCGCTGGCTATTCCGGTGCGGGAAAGCTCCTCTTCGTTGAGGCTGCGGAAGAATATATCGGATGCATTACGGACAAACTGGAATTCCTCCACCATATCGTTCCAATCGCGGTGCTCGGTACGTGCCACTTCTGCAAATTCGTTTTCATCGAAGCTGGGCAGCTCGTTAGCATCTTTCCGGGCAAAGTTCAGGGCACGGTAGGCAAACACCCGCTCCGCATCGATGATATGCTGCAATACCTGCTTAACGGTCCATTTATCGGGAGCATAAGCAAAAGTTCTCCGAACAACAGGAACTTTTTTGAGGAATGCCAGCATAGCGGCAGTGTGTTTACGGAATGCAGGGATAAGATCTTCTTCGGGTACTTTGCTGATATATGTATCGTAATACCCGGCGTACTCGGTGGGTAAGGGTCTGGGCATAGTGGCTAATTTAGCATGGAAGTTAAGGCAAAATAGTGTCATCTGCGGCAGATGAATTATATTTATAACGATCAATTAAAAGACATGTCTAAACCAATGTTGGCCCTCATCGGGGCCATGATGGCGTTTTCCGCCGTTTTCGCCCAACAGGAGCACGAGCCCTCCTGGCTGCAGGAAAATTACAACAAACAGGAAGTACAGATCCCCATGCGCGATGGTACCAAACTGTTCACCGTGGTGTTCTCTCCCAAAAATACCCCGGGCAAACACCCCATCCTCCTCGAGCGCTCTCCTTACAGTTGTGCACCTTACGGCAGCGGCACATTTCCTAAAATGCGCGCCAGCTTTGCCCATTACCTCCGCAAAGGATACATCATCGTGAAACAGGATGTTCGCGGCCGCTGGATGAGCGAAGGCAAATTCACGGATGTAAGGCCTTATAACCCTGCTCCCGCTAAAAACGAAACCGATGAATCTACCGACACTTACGATACCATCGACTGGCTGGTGAAAAACGTAACCGATAACAACGGTAACGTCGGCGTTTCCGGTATCAGCTACCCCGGTTTTTATTCCACCATGGCATCCCTGAGCCATCACCCCGCACTGAAAGCCGTAAGTCCACAGGCACCGGTGACAGACTGGTTCATTGGCGACGACTTCCACCACAACGGTGCTTTCATGCTGAATGACGCGTTCGATTTCTACAGCGGGTTCGGCAAGCCGCGCCCCTATCCTACCACGGTTGGGCCCACCGGCTACCCTTACACCAACATGGATAATTACAATTTCTTCCTCGAAGCAGGCACCCTTCCGCAGATCGCAAAGCTGATGGGTGACAGCATCGCATTCTGGAAAGATCTCTATAGCCATCCCAACTACGACGCCTGGTGGAAAGCACGTAACGTGCGCCCCCATCTGAAGCAGCTGCGCCCCGCCATGCTGGTAGTAGGCGGTACCTTTGATGCCGAAGACTGCTTTGGCGCATGGGCCACCTATCAGGCCATCGAAAAGCAGAACCCCGGGATCAGTAACCGTATTGTGATGGGGCCATGGTATCACGGGCAGTGGTCTACCGATGACGGTAAATACCTCGGCAACGTACAGTTCGGCGCCAATACCGCCGAATGGTACCAGGAGCATATTGAGCATCCGTTCTTCGACCAGCACCTCCTTGGCGCGCCTGAAAAGGACATTGCCGAAGCTACCGTCTTCTTCACCGGAGAAAATCAGTGGCGTACCTTCGGCCAATGGCCCGCTGCCGGCGTACAGGAGAAAGCCATTTACCTTCAGCCCGGCGGAAAGATGCAGTACAGCAAGCCCGCCTCCGGCAAAGCCTACAGCCGTTATACCAGCGATCCTTCCAGGCCGGTACCTTACACGGAGGATGTACATCATACCCGTACCATCAGTTATATGACAGACGATCAGCGCTTTGCCGCCCGCAGGCCCGATGTGCTGGTGTTCCAGACCGATACGCTCACGGAAGACCTGACCCTTGCAGGCCCCGTAATAGCCGACCTGCTGGTGAGCCTTACTACTACCGATGCCGACTTCGTGGTGAAAGTGATCGATGTATTCCCTGACGGATTCAGCTATGGAGGAGCCGCCGCTCCTACTGCTCATTCCCGCTACATATCCTCCACCTACCCCATGGGAGGCTACCAGATGCTGGTGAGGGGCGAAGTGATGCGTGGCAAATACCGTGAAAACTTCGCGCAGCCGGTTCCCTTTGTACCTGGTAAAGTGACGCCCGTGAAGTTCACCCTGCCCGATGTGGCGCATACCTTCAAAAAGGGCCACCGGTTGATGATCCAGATCCAAAGCAGCTGGTTTCCGCTGGCAGACAGGAATCCGCAGATATTTACGGATATTTACAAAGCAAAACCGGAAGACTTCACCCCGTCAGACATCAGCATATGGCACAACAACACCCATGCTTCGCGGATAATACTGCCGGTACTCAGCAAATAAATCATCCACCACGTTTAAAATACGCAACTATGAAAGCATTGCTCACAGCATTCCTATCTGTCCTGCTTATGGCAGGGTACGCACAATCCGGCGTGAACGGCGCCTGGGTTTATACGCCTGAAGTTCCCAGTGATACCACGGCCATCCTCCTCATTCAGGACGATTACTTCTCCGTCACCCACTTCACTCCCACTGCATTTATCGGCACCTTCGGCGGTACCAATAAAACCGAAGAAGGGAAAATGACAAGTACGTTTGAGTTCTCGAGTATGGACAAAGAAATGATAGGCCAGACGCAGGTAGTGACCTATCAGCATAACGGCGACCAACTGTCAGTAACCCTCCCCGACGGTATGGTGCTCCGCTGGAAAAGGGCACCCAGCACAGCGAACGACCTTGCCGGTACCTGGCGCATCACCGGGCGTATGAACGAAGGGAAGTTCTCGGAAATGAAGCCCGGTCCGCGTAAAACATTGAAAGTACTTACCGGAGGCCGCTTCCAGTGGATAGCCATGAATACCGAAACGAAGGAATTCTTCGGTACCGGCGGCGGATCCTATACGTTCGAAAATGGTAAATACACTGAAAATATCGAGTTCTTTTCCCGCGATAATAACCGGGTAGGGAAAGCGGTACAGTTTGATGCGAAGGTGGAAGACGGGAAATGGCACCACAGCGGTAAAAGCACCGCCGGAGACCCCCTGAACGAAATCTGGAGCCGGATAAAATAATTGGTTATATTGCGCTACAAATTTTATGTATCTGTATGATTTCCAGAAAAAGCCTGTTTATCTGTGTGCTGAGCTTAATGAGCGTACAAGCCGCCTATAGCCAAAGAAAAAAGAAGAAAGGCCCGGAAGTTCCGCCGCCGCTGACTATGGTTACCACACTCGACTCCGTTTCCTACACCATCGGGAACGATATGGGCGAGATGCTGAAAAAGCAGGGGCTCGACTCCATCAACCTGAAGCTCTTCTTCAAGGCCATTGAAGACATCTATAAAGGCGATTCCGCCATGATTACCACTGAAAAGGGTATGGGCGTGGTGAGCAATTATCTGCAAAAGATAAAGCTCGAAAAAGCCGCTAAGAATAAAGCCGCAGGTGAGCAGTTCCTTGCTGCCAATAAAACCAAAGAAGGTATCAACACTACCGCCAGCGGGCTGCAATACCAGGTGCTGACCAACGGCTCCGGTGCAAAGCCTTCCCTGCAGGATAAAGTGAAAGTACATTACCGCGGCACTTTGATTGACGGTACTGTATTCGACAGCTCCATCGATCGTGGTGAGCCTATCGTATTACCGCTCAACGGTGTCATCAAAGGCTGGACAGAAGCCCTGCAGCTGATGACCGTAGGCTCCAAATGGAAACTCTTCATCCCTTCCGACCTTGCCTACGGCGAGCGTCAGGCAGGTGCGAAGATCTCTCCCAACAGCGCACTCGTATTCGATGTGGAGCTGCTGGAAATCGTGAAAGAATAATCTGAAGAAGGAAGTTTATAACCCGCAAGGCTGATCATGTAATGGTCAGCCTTTTTTTGTCGGGCTTCCACCGGTAAAAGCAAAAGCCGCCTGTATGCAGGCGGCTTTTGCTATGGAAACGAATACCGGATGTTATTGAACAAGCTTCGTCAATACCTCACCCATCTTCTCTTTCTCGTAATAGTTCAGGAGTGCGGCGATCTTACCTTGCCTATCCACAATGATCAGGTAAGGGATCGTGTTGATGTTCAGCATTGCCCTGACGCCTTCCCCTGATTTGAATGCGCCTTCGGCCAGCACCTGCGTCCATTCCATATGCAGGCCTTCCATCGCGCCTTTCCACTTCTCTGTACTCTCGTCTACCGAAACGCTGACGAACACTACATTCTTATCTTTGAAGTTATTGTAATGTTCACGCAATTTGGGAACGAAAGCGATGCAGGGAGGGCACCAGCTTGCCCAGAAGTCGAGCACTACATACTTACCGGCCATATCGCTCATTTTGAACGGTTTGCCGCTGGGATCCACCAGTTTGAGCACAGGAGGAAAAGGCACGCCGGGCGCTACTTTCCTAAGTGCTTCCACCCTTTTCATAAACAACTGGCCATTGGGGGAGATTTTATCAGAAATAGTCAGCAGTTTCTCCACTGCTTCCACATCGCTTTTCTCCCTGATGAATGAATACGCTATCCATGCGCTGAATTCATCGCCTACGTTTTGCTGCAGGTACTCCATTGGGCTCATACCGCTGCTGGAAAAGGCCCAGTACTGCCCGTTCATCTTCCCACCTTTCACCTTGTCGGTACCCAGTGTTTCAAAGCTGCAGTTCACTTCATATTCAGCGTTCTCCAAAAGCATCCGCACCAGCTTGGTGCTGATCCTGAGGTTTACCAGTTGCGGCCGGTCAATATGGCCGGCGTAAGTGAATTCCCCGTTCACGATCTTTACTTTTTCAGGGAAAGGCATGGCTCCCAGATCGAGTTTGCTCAATCCCTGTACTTCAACATAACCGTTGAGAATTCCGGTTACTTTTCCTTTGATGACGAAGCCGTCTGCACCAAAGCAGCAAACCGGCAGCATCAACGGCAATAATATTTGTATGATGCGTTTCATGTTATAATTTTTTTATGGAATGAAACAGGCAACAGTTGTATTACTGTTGCCTGCAGGAAATGGTTATTTGAGTTTTTCTTCGAGCAGCTTCATCAGCGTTTCATCAGACAGATCGTTGGCTACTACCTTTCCATCCGGATCAATCAACACATTAGACGGAATGGCTTTCACTCCAAACTTTGCAGAAACCGGTTCTCCCCAGCCCCTGAGGTGAGATACGTTCACCCAGTTCAGCTCATATTTGGCGATGGCTTTTTCCCATCCTTCACGTTTGGAGTCCAGCGATACGCCTACGAAAACCAGGTTTTTATCCTTGTATTTCTCCTGTAACTTCTTCACTTCCGGTATTTTGCGGAGGCAGGGACCGCACCAGCTGGCCCAGAAATCGATAAATACATATTTGCCTTTGAAATCGGACAACTTCACGATTTTGCCGGATACGTCAGGGATTTCAAAATCCGGAGCGGCGGCGCCGTTCGCTATCTTACCGGGAATATTCACGGCAGCGCCCTCTCCTATCGATAATGTAACGCCAAGCGGATCTACTTTACCGGGGTACTTATGCCGCATGAGAATACGCTGGGATTTCGCGTGATCGCCCAGCTTGTTGTACATGGAGTCGAAGAATTGCCTGTCCCTGCCGAAGTATACCGTCATAATATACCCGCACACACCTGAATTGGGATTTTTAGTCATCCATTCCTTCAACCTGTCTTTCATCCGCTTATCCACTACCCCTGCTTCCTTCAATATTGTATCGCATGCTTCTTCGTCACCGATAGCTCTTGCCTCACCATATTTCTTTTGCAATGCGGCCAGCAACTTGCCGTCGCCGGTGAAGGGATCTGTGAGTTTGCTAACTTCCTGCCATTCCTTCACATACGGGGCACCGGAAAAAGTTGCGTCATCAAAATTGCGGCCTTTGCCTTTGATATCCATTTTCCCGTCTTCGAGATAAACTACGGCAGCATCTTTCTCTGCCACATGCCCGATCTGCATGATATACATGCTGCCCCCCTTTTGCATTGGCATGCGCATCTGGAATCGGTGGTTCTTAACGATGCCCATCGCAGTGTCTCCGGAAAAAGGTTCGTACAGGTAAACGGTATCCCCATTTCTCGTCTGCTCAAGGTGAGCTGTTACCACCGCGGCCGGTTCTGGCGGTTCGTTTATAAATTTCACCCGCTTGTCCTGCGCCAATGCGGTAATGCTGCCCAGGCACAGGAGGCCTGCAATTACTTTCTTCATGGTTAATTCATTAAGTGAACGGAAGTATTATTGTTTGTTGATGGTTGCTTTAGTAGCTGGTGCAGGGTTGGCGATCATGTCTTCCAGAATGGTAACCGTTTCGGCGATATACACATCTTTCGAAATCCTTTCCAGCCAATCCTTGTTTACTTTCTCGCGTTCCGCATCGTTGCGGAAAGCAGGGTTGATTTCACGATCGGTGCTCAGTACCACCTGTAATCTTTGGCCGGCAGGTAACTCCCGCAGCGACTGGATTTTTTTGACCTCGCCGTACCATTGGCGGTGCTGCTCCTTATAAGTATCAAGATCCAGGGCTGCAGGCTTTGCCAGTTGCTCCCTCAGCCGGTGGCTGGCTGCTTCCACACTGGTGAACACCGGGCTGTTGGCAATACGAGCCTTCGCCTTACGGATCACGGTTTCATATTCAATGATGGGAATTGCAGGCGTTATCGCCGGTACGGCTACACTATCATAAGGCATTACGGAAGGATAGTCTTTTTCCATCACCGACTGTGTATACATGGCCGTTTGCAGCACGATGTCGGAGCTAACGCCTTTCAGTTGGGTAGATGCGCCGGAGGCACGGTAAAATTTATCCATCGTAAGGCGCAAGGTTCCATAACGCACATTCTGAATGCCTTTAGCTGTATCGCCCATTTTACCCAAATTCTGCATTTGCTGGGCGGTACCCTTACCGAAAGTGGTGGCGGTGCCTATAATCAACCCTCTCCTGTAGTCCTGTATGGCTGCAGCAAAGATCTCTGAAGCCGATGCGCTGTGCTCATCCACCATCACGGTCAATGGCCCCGTATACATGACTTCTTCGTTGTTTACGCCGTAACGGTTCAAAACGGTCCGGCCTTTCAACCAGGATATGGCCGATTTAGGGATGAAGTACCCGCACATACGTACCACTTCATCCAGCGATCCACCGGGGTTGCCGCGAAGGTCTATGATTAGGCCTTCCACTTCTTCCTGCCGCAGGCGCGACAGTTCCCGGAACACATCGTTTGCGGCGCCACCTTTTTTACCGGTAGCATCGATATAAAAGTCGTTCAGCCTGATCAGCCCGAACTTCTTCCCGTCCTTTTCTATCACCACGCTTTTCGCCTTGTTTTCCGTATCCACGATCTCTTCGCGCTTTACGGTTACCGTACGGGCCTGCTCTCCGGGTTGCTGCAACTCCATCTTTACGGTGCTTCCTTTCTCCCCGCGGATCATATTTACGACAGCGCTGTTGGAAATACCGCTTACCGGCTGCAACCTGCCCTTTTCGTCACCGATCGAGAGAATATGGTCGCTTTCTTTGATCAGGCCGCTCATGTAGGCCGGTCCTCCCGGTAGCAGGCGCTTCACATAGAATTCACCGTCTTTGATCTCCAGCTCTATGCCAAGGCCGAAATACCGCTTGTTCAGCATTTCAGTCAGTGCACGGTCCTGCGGACCGGAAAATCCCGTATGCGCATCAAATTCCAGGGCCACAGCGTTCAGGTACAGGTCAAACTTTTCCGCTACGCCGCGTTGCGTGCGCAATACACGGAACGCTTCATCAAAATACTTCTTCACCTTCCCGCGTGCTTTTACTTCGGTTTCTGTACTGAAGCCTTTAGCCAGTGCGTTGCTGTCTGCAGCAACGGCGATATCCATATAGTTTTTCAGCACGTGCCAGGTCAGCAGTTTCCGCCAAAGCTCTTTACGTTCGCCCTTCGTGGCGGAAAACGGTTCTTCCTTCCGGATGTGCTTTACTGTTTCTTTCTTACTGAAGGTAAAAGGCTGCGCGATCAACGCATTATAGTCAGCTTCCACTTCAGCGATGCGTTTGGCATATATCTGCAGGATCGCTTCGAAGAATGCAGGGTCTGCCTTCAGCAACTGGTCGTCTATCTGTGTACGGTATTGTTCCAGCAGTTTAATGTCTTCCTGCAGGAACACATCGCTGTTGGGGTCCAGCGTGTGGATGTAGCGCTTCCAGACGTTGATGGAAAAAGTATCGTTCAACGCTCTGGGCTGATAGTGCTTCTGTTGCACCCTGTCCAGCATAGACCTGATGGCGGCACTGCGGAATGCCGGGATGGCTTTCGGATCTTCCGGCGACTGCGCAATGGCTCCAACACTTGCCAACAGGGCGTAGGCGGTCATTAAGAGGGGTTTCCCTCTTTTAAATTGCTTCATATGTAAATGCTTTAATTCGGAATAATCAGTTGTTAAACAGGCGAAAGGAGAACTAAATAGGGTGATTCATGAACAGGAAAAAATGATGAATGACGGCGATCAGAATTTATTCCCCAGTTCCTGCGGGTCGAATCCGAACTCGGATTTGAAATAATTGACTACGATACCGTATTTCCGCTTGAAAAGACCTTTACTGTCTATTGCAGGCCGGAAGTAAGCATTCTCTATTTCTGCTTTCGGCCTCGTCATCATTGCCTGCAGATAGCCCAGGAAATCAGTAGTTACGTTGAGGTTCGGGCCTACCGGTTCAATGATGCCGCATTGATTTTTCTGAAGGGTTGTATTAATCGTAAGGTAATCATATCCTGCAGGCATGCTGATCAGGAATTCGTTCGGTACATGCAGTGAAGTGGCGCGGTACGCCCGGTCCAGGTAAGCGCGAACCATATTTACGCGGAAAGCCTTCAATTGTGCGGGAGTGGCCAGTTGCATGAGCGTACTGTCTGCCCACCCGAT
Organism: Chitinophaga deserti; assembly: GCF_003149455.1. Lineage (GTDB taxonomy): Bacteria > Bacteroidota > Bacteroidia > Chitinophagales > Chitinophagaceae > Chitinophaga > Chitinophaga deserti. The sequence goes on along the minus strand of NZ_QFFK01000005.1, from coordinate 365,668 downwards.
GGTAAGACTGGCATGTGTGGCATCATACCCGGTTACACTGCGGGTAGCTCCTGCGCCGATATAGGAAGCCAGCAATATCTTGTATGGCATGGTGCGTTTCAGAAACGGCTCAGGGAAAAAATTGATGATATTATCGTACACCGCACGCAATACCGGACTGATGTAAACCGGATTGGCGTTGAATGCACTGTCGGCTTTCCGGATGATGTAGCCGTAACCATAATCGCCCTGGGTAAAGCGGTACAGAATATAAGTTTTGTATTGATTGTAGCAGGCCATGATCGAATCGTCGTAGCTGCTGTTGCCCTGCGGCAGCAGGTTCACCGTTGCAGGTGTTGAAGGCGTGAGCGCAGCTTCTTTGTTGCAGGCGATCAAAATAGTTGCAGAAAGTATCAGGAAATATATTCGCATAAAACTTCTTTTTGACTGTTTAACTGGATTTATCGCGGCATGCGGGTGCCGTTATACTGGGGGTTCTGCGTAAGCGCCGGGTTGCGGCTCATAACCTGGTCGGTCAATGGTAGCACATACATTTTATCCCTTGCCTCCAGCCGGAATATTTTCGTAGTGGAAGCATCCGGCCGGTAAATGTGTTCTATGGCCGGCATGCCATAACGCCTCAGATCGAACCAGCGGTGCATTTCTTCGAGGAACAATTCGCGGCGGCGCTCCTCACGGCACATTTCCAGCAATTGAGCAGCCGGCACGAGCGTCCAGTTCTGAAATGCCGCACTTGCTATACGAAAGGAGCGGAGCGTGTTCAGGCTGCTCAGCGCCTCGTTGGCCGCATTTGCTTCGCCAGTGGTTTTATACTTCTGGATATATGCTTCCGCCCTGTTGAGATACACCTCTGCTATCCGCCAGGAGGGTGCGTTCTGATAGGGCACCGCAAGGTTGGTGGCATACTTTTGCTGGGAAAAATCCGGGGCTATATAGGGTTTCAGCTCAGGCGGATTGACGAACATTCCTATTTGCTTCCGTAAGTCGGACGCTTCAAAGGTATTAACCAGGTTATGCGACAGATCGAACGTTTGCGCGAACAGTGCTGGCGCTTTCTCTTTTTCCGATCCATATGTCCAAACCGTTTCTACATTGTTGATCCCCAATACCGGCTTGTTAACCGGATCGGGCACGGTTCCCCAGGCATTCAGATCCATGAGGCCGGCTTGATACGCCAACACCTCGTCTGCATGTGCAATAGCTTTGTCCCACTTTTCTTCGTAGAGGTAAACGCGGCTGGCCAGTAAGTTCGCCGCCAGGTAATTCATGCGCGTTTTATCCCTGATCCCTTTGTAATCGCTCAGCAAAGAAATAGCGCTGTCCAGATCGTGCTCTATCAGTTCGTACACTTCCTTTACGGTATTGCGTGCAGGGAATGTTTCCGACAGGTCGGCTGTTGTCCTGATGGGGATTCCCGGCATTTTATCGGGTGTAGTGGTGGAATCATTATATGGAGCTGCATACAGGTTCACCAGCATGAAGTGATAGAACGCCCTGAGCGCATATGCCTCTCCTTTGATCCGGCGCCTGTCTGCCTCGTTGCCCTTTGCCCCGTCTATATATTCAATCACCACATTCGCACCCAGGATCGTGCGGTAATAGACGATCCATGCGTTAAAATTGTAGTTGGACGATAGCGTCAATGCAAGCTCCGGGTAATTAGGCTGCCATTGGAATATGGGCGCCGCGATATCTGCCACGCCGGGAATGCCGATCGCGGAGGAATAATAGGCTTCCACATCATCGTCCAGGTAAACCGCCCAACTTTGGAGAGGCCCCAATCGTTCCGGATACCCGTCTGAAAAAAGTATCTCCCCGTAATGTTCGGTTGTTTCCGGAACTATGTCTGATTGCGCTCTTTCACTCAGAAACTTCTTACAGGATACCAGGCAACATGCTGCCGCAACGATTAAAATCAATTTCTTCATACAATATCAAATTGAATGGATCAAGTTAAAATGCAGCATTCAGGCTGAATACGAACTGCCTTGTAATAGGCAATGCCGCGGTGCCTACTCCATCCGTTTCCGGATCCTGACCGTTCAGTTGCTTACTGGCAATGGTGAATGCATTATTGACTGCCAGTCCTACCGACAGGTTTTTAACCCTTACTGCCTTCAGCGAAGCTGACGGGATGCGATAATTCATGGAGATATTGTTGCACCGGAGGTAATCATTCCTTACGACCCACTCGTCTGAAAGCCCATACATCATGAGCGGCTCGAACTGATAAGTAACAGATCTGCCGGTTGTTGCAACGGGGCCGAGGTATGGTACTTCGATATACCTTAACTTAGTGCCCATGTTATCATAACCAATTAAGCCCGGAATATCGGTATGGGCTTCATCCCCGGGCTTACGCCAGCGCTGCAGGTAATCACGGCTTATATTCGTAAAGGGAGACGGCACCCCTTGTCCTACAGTGGTCCGTTCGAATGGAGCATTCAATCTTTTACTACTGCCCAGGCTCAGGAAAAACATCCCTGTCAGCGAAAATGATTTGTATGTAAGTGTAGGAGAAACGGACATGCTTATTTTAGGATCCAGCTGTCCGGAATAGACCAGGAACTTTTCGGGGTCACCGGTTTTCGGATGCAGGTCCATATTCGCGAAAGTTGGTACCCCGGTAGCATCCAATCCTGTGTAGATATAGGAATAGAACCCGGAGATAGGCCGACCGGGGATGTGCCCGCTTCCATTGAAGAAGCCGGCGTAATTTTCACTTTCATTCTCCTTATCCTTCCGGTTGGTATTCCTCGACGAAACGAAGGTCATGGTAAAAGTGGTGTTCTTATTCCTGATCAAGTCAACGGCTGCCATGACGTCGAGGCCTTTGTTATATAACCGGCTCCCGTTTTTATACATGATGGCCTGTCCATATTCGTATGCGATCTGCACCCTGTCCAGCACATCGATGGATCTTTTCGTATAATAATCAACATTCACTCTTACCCTGTTATTCAGCAAGGCTACGTCGGCGCCGATATTCCACTGGCGCGTCTTCTCCCAACGCAGGTCCGGATAAGGCAAAGATTTGATTCGCAGCAATGGCACCGCTATGGCAGTAGCAGCAGTACCTGTGTTCCCGTATGTGGCGATCAGCCCCGGTCCTACAGCTTCCACCAGATTCCCCTGTGTACCGTAGGAAGTACGGATCTGTGCGTTACTCAATATTCCGGTTGTCGGGAACCATTCTTCCGATGCAATATTCCACCGTCCGGAAATACTGTAGTTAGGCCTGAACCGGGAATTGGAATACTGCCCGAAACGGTTCGAACCATCTGTTCTGACCGTGCCGCTCAGGATATATTTGTTGCGAAGGTTATAAGCTGCCGTACCATACCAGGATACCATGTTATTCACTTTATCGGTAATCTCCTGGCGGCTAAAAGTGCTCTGGGATATAGGCGCCGCGTAAAAAGATCTTCCCCGGTCCGGGAAATATCCCGGCTGCGTGGAGCTATACCCTTCCGTTCTCTCACTACGGATCTCGCTACCCAACGAAACATTGAACTGATCCCTGTCTCCGAACAGCGATCTGGTATATTCCAGGCTGTTTCGCATTCCCAGCGACATAGCCGATGATTTATTGATATAAGCCAGTCCGCCTGTTGGCAGTATCGAGAAATTTTTTGCAGCCTCGGTAGGAATTTCGCCCATGGCCCATCCCCTTAGTTTGGTGACATAACTGGACCGCTCATCTGCAGAGGAAAAGCCGTCTGCATTATCCAGTATGATATTAGATTGGTTCCTGAAATAAAATCCGTTGGCGATCTTATAATCCAGCGCCAGGTTCATACTGGTAGACCGTACTGTGCTCTCATTCGTTGTATGTGCTATTTCGTGTCCTGTATTATAGAGGAACGTACTTTTTTCAACCGGCAGGTATGGGTTAACACTCGGCGTACCCGATATCGTTGTACGCCCGGTAGCGATTGGATAAAATACGTCCGGATCAAGCGTTCTGCTGGTGGTAAGCGCATAACTCAGCGGGCTTACTCCATCGAAATAACCAGTAGCGCTGGTCATGGAGCTATTCATGGTAATGTCCAGCTTTATGCGTTTGGTGGGTTCGGAATGAATGTTGAGGCTGGCGTTATAGCGTTTGTTGCCGTCCAGTTTAGCGGCACCGTTATTAGCTGCGAAGCCCAGCGATGCATAGTAGGTGGTTTTGCCTGTACCGCCACTGATGCTCAGGTTATGCTGCGTGCTCACCTGGTTCCGGAACAGGACTTTAAACCAGTCGGTATTACGGGTTTCGATCACAGCTACGCGGCGGTTGAATTCCTCCTCCGTAATTTCCCGGCTATACAATGCATAACGCAGTCCTTCGTAGGACAGCTTCTCCTCAAAACCGGCGTTGAACCGGGAGTACACGGTTTCATCAGCTTCCAGTTGCCGCGAAAGCTCTACGCGCTCTTTCGAGTTCATCAGTTTCATGCGGTTATAATTGGGGATAGCCTGAAAACTTATGTTTGAATTATAGTTGACCTGCATCTGCCCTATCTTCCCCCGTTTGGTGGTAATAACGATTATACCGTTAGCCGCCCGCGAGCCATAAATGGCGGTAGCGGCGGCATCACGCAGGAAAGTAAAGCTTTCGATATCAAAAGGGTTCACGCCACTGATGGCGTTTCCCATCAATTCGTAATTGGCGTTGGATTGTGCCGACACCAGGTTGTTCAGCACCGCTGAAGAAATATTCACGGGATCGGGACGGATCATTCCGTCTACCACGATCAGCGGGGCCGCGTTACCTATCAGGGTGGACGTGCCGCGGATGCGCATTTTTGCTTTAGCATTCACACCGCCCGAATTATTGATCACCGTTAAACCCGGCACCTTACCCTGCAGCATCCTGTCTATAGACGGCACGCCCGGCTGCAGCACTTCCGCAGCGCTCAGTTTCAGGTAAGAGCCTGTTGCTAAACGGGGATCGATCTTCTGGTAACCATTCACCACCACTTCCTGAATATCCCGGGCGATCGTATCCATTTTGATCAATACCAGCTCATTGTTGTTGACAGGCGAAGCTTTGAACGTGGCAGACTTCATCCCCATGAGGGAAAAATTCACCGTTTCTTTGTCTCTTGCCATGAGCATAAAAACGCCGTCGTTTCCTGTTACCGTCATTTCACGCGATTCTGACCCGCGGATGTTTACACCCGAAAGAGGAACGCCATAAGTATTGGTGACCCGGCCGCGGAATACTACAGACAACTCCGTGTCGGCCGGCTTGTTCACCACCTCCGGCCGCTTCTCATAGATTACGATTCCGCCCATCTCCTCCGTGAATTGCAGGCTGGTATTGCTGAGGAGCTGTTGCAGGAATTCGCGGAGGCTTACCTCCGTTACCTGGATTGTTACCGGCTGCTGGCGGCCTACCAGCTCGCTGTTATAAGAAAACCGCACCTTCGTCTGAATGCGGACTTCCTTCAGCACTTTACTCATGGATGCCTTATTGGCCTTGTAGGTGACTTTCCGGGACAGGATGCCCCCGCTTTGTCCGAAACTGTTCCCGGTGGCTAGCAGGAGGCCCAGCAGCAGGATGCATGAGAACCATGCGGCATGGCAAGGCCTGTCTTTCCGCAGAAAGATCAAATCCATACGCTTTATCATACGAATGCAGATTTTTTAATAGTAAATTCCGATAGTTGGTTGACGGTGTTTCCCCTTGTTATTGTTATTGATTACCGGCCGGATATCTTCCCCACCCGGACGGTCCTGTTTTGTACACTAAAGCTGATATTATCCATACTAATACGGATCAGGTTCAACGCCTCCTGCAGATGCCCGGGGCGGCGAAGGTCCAATGTAAAACGGAGCGATGATAATGAAGCATCGTCGAATTCAAAATGATAATCGTAACTGCGCTCTAAATAACGGCATATCTCCGCGAGCGTGGCGTCTTCGAAAAACAGGTCGCCGTCTTTCCAGGCGGTATACAACCGGGTATCTACTGCTTGTTTTTCCAGTTTGCCGGATTTGTAGACAGTTTGCTCGTCGGGTAAGATCATTTCCCTGCCTGCGCCGGCGGTTACCAGCAGGCGGCCGGTAGCCAGGGTAGTGGTAACGGTCTGGTCGAAAGTATTCACGTTAAAGGATGTGCCTAATACCTGCAGGCTGTTACCGCCCGCATGAACAACGAATGGATGCGCCGCATCGGCTTTCACTTCAAAAAAAGCCTCTCCTTCCACATGCACTTCGCGGTTGTCGCCGCTAAACACAGCAGGGAATCGGAGTTTCGTATCTGCATTCAGCCACACCCTGGAACCGTCAGACAACTGGATCCTGAACTGCAGCCCTCTCGGCACATATAATTCATCCATCTGCGAAGAAGCCGCCGTTGCATCACCTGCGGCGTACATTAGTGCCGCGGTATCGGCATGTACCTGTGCGAGGCTGCCATGCTGTATGGTTTGAGTATCCTGCCCCAGTTCCACCGTCCGGCCGTCACCCATTTTCAGTCTAATTTTGCCTTCTGGCGCCGCATTGGCCAGCTGCCCTCCCTGTTCCCCGGTTTGCGAACCGGGCAGCATCATCCATACGCCAATGCTTATGGCAAGGAGGACTACCGCTGCGGATGCGAATTTGAAAATCATTATCACGCGCACCCTCCGGCGGGCGGCTTCAAACTGCCTCCAGCGTTCATCCACGGGCACATTGCGCTGAGCCAGCTGCGCTTTCATGAACCTGACCGCCGCGAGTTCACGCAATTCCTCATCCGTGAGCCCGCCAGCAGGCGGCTCTCCGTTGTAGAGCTCTGTGAGCTTGTCCCAGTCAATATTCTGATCGTCTTTATTTTCAGGCATATAACAAGCTAATTAATGGGGCTATCAATCTGATCATCCATCCGCACTCTTTCCGCAAATATTGCAGCGCCAGTTTGATCTGTGTTTTTACGGTGTTGATGGAAATGCCCAGCTGACCGGCAATATCCTTGTACCGGAGGCCATCCTGGCTGCTCAGCAGGAATATTTTCCGCCGCTGTTCAGGTAACCTCGATACGGCGGCCCAAAGTGCATCGTGCCGCAAATCCTCTTCATCGTCTTCCGTTTCGGGGAAATATTCACTTAGCCGCTCAATCACTTTCATCTCGTCCAGTTTTACTTTACCAGACTTCTGAATATAGGTCAGCGAAGCATTCTTTACGGCTCTTACCGCATAACTTTTAAAGCCATAATTAATTGAAATGTCGTTACGTTTATTCCAGCAATACAAAAAGAAATCCTGCACGATGTCGCGCGCGGCGTCATTATCCTCCACGATGTAATATGCCACTGTACACAATAATAAATAGTGCTGCCTGAATTGTTCCTCGAACGAAACAATTTCACCTGATTTCGGTTGATGCATACCTTGCTTTGTACTGTTGTCCCCGGTTGTACAAAGTATAAAAATATCCGGATTTATTACATTCATCGGCGATTATGGCTATATGCGTGTGGCAGGATACTACCCGCCGGATTCTTCTACATACGATTTTTCCCATGTCGGCGCTGATGGCGGCCTTGTTATAAAACAGGCTGATATGGTTAAAAAAAGGGTGAAGGGCTGACTAATTATTTTAAAAAAATTTTATCGGGGCCTCCTGAAAACAAAAATCCCGGACACCTCGCAGTATCCGGGAATCTATGAAGTTTGGTGTAATGCTCAGGAAAACACCCTGGGGCGGCGTTGCTCCAGCAGTGCAAAGTCGGCCAGTACCATAGCGGTAACGGCTTCCAGCACTACAGGCACGCGCAGGGCAATGCAGAGGTCGTGACGGCCTTTTACGGAAAAGGTTTCCACTTCTCCGGTAGTGATATTGAGCGTTTGCTGCTCTTTGGGGGTGGATGATGTAGGCTTCACCGCGATGCGGAATACCAGCTGGTTCCCGTTCGTTATACCTCCTACTACACCGCCTGCATGGTTGGTAGCGGTTTTGCCTTCCATATCAATGATGGGATCGTTGTGTTCGAGGCCCTTCATCTTTGCAGCGGCAAATCCTGCTCCAAACTCAATACCTTTCACTGCAGGAATTGCGAATACCGCATGCGCCAGGTTCGACTCTATGGAATCAAAGAAAGGTTCTCCCCATCCGATGGGTAAACCATCTACCCTGCACTCTACGATACCGCCAACAGAATCCTTCGCTTTAATGGCTTCTTCCAGTCCCTGTTCAGGATCGGCGATGCCACCTACTTCGGTGATTTCTGCTTTAACGGAAATGCTGTTACCCAGTATCTTTTTGGCAATAACGCCCGCTGCCACCAGGTTAAGGGTAAGGCGGCCGCTGAAATGCCCGCCGCCACGGTAGTCTTCGAATCCGCCGAACTTCTTCGACGCTACAAAGTCTGCATGCCCCGGACGGGGAAATTCCCTCAGCTTGGCATAGTCTGCACTGCGGGTATTATTGTTTTCGAAAAGGATGGTTACCGGGGCGCCGGTAGTATGGTCGTTGAACACGCCTGACTTCAGGAACGGCAGGTCATCTTCCTTCCGTGGTGTAGTGCCCCGTGCGCCGCCTTTACGGCGCTCCAGGTCGGCCAGAAAGTCTTCCTGCCGCAGCGGAATACCAGCAGGAACGCCGTCGATATTGACGCCCACACTTTCCCCGTGCGACTCTCCGAATACATTCACCCTGAATAATCTGCCGAAACTGTTCATGTTGTTTAGTGTTTTACGGTTTCCCCTTCAATAGCCACCGTAGCACCGAGGAGCTGCAGATGGTCGTAGAATTCGGGGTAAGATTTGTTGATGGCTTCCGCATCTTCCACGATCACGGGGCCATCGGCTGTGAGGGCTGCAACGGCGCAGGCCATGGCAATACGGTGATCGTTGTGCGAGCTTACGCGCGCTCCTTTGATACCGGTGCCGCCATGTACATGCATGATATCGCCATCGAGGTCGATACGGATACCCATTTTACCAAATTCCTGCTGAAGGGTAAGGCCACGGTCGCTTTCCTTATGCGCCAGGCGGCTTACGCCTTTAATAACCGTGGTGCCTTTGCAGTTGGCTGCAAGTGCCACAAGCGGAGGGAAGAGGTCTGGACAGTCGGTAGCATCAATCTCAAAAGGTTTCAGTCCGCCTTTACCCACTATGATGGTGAACATACCGGGCAGAATGTCGGCGCCTGCTTTTTCAAGGGCTTCCATAATGGCCTTGTCTGACTGGGCAGACTGTGTATTGAGGTGATGTACTTCCGCCTTGCCGGCCACTGCTGCGGCCACGAGGAGGAAAGCAGCGCCACTCCAGTCACCTTCCACGGTGTATTCACAGGCGCGGTAAGTTTGAGCGCGTTCGAAATGGAATTTTTCGAAGTTCTCATTGCGCACCTTCACTCCGAAATGCTCCATCAGTTGCAGTGTGAGTGCAATGTATGGTTTGCTTTTCAGGTTATCCACCGTGATGGTTGCTTTCTCTGCCACGCTTCCGAAGGCCATGAGGAGGCCGGTGAGGAACTGGGAGGAAAGGGAACCGTCGATGGTAATGTCTTTTGCCTTGAGGGGGCCTTTGATATCGAGGGGGAGTTTACCACCATTGCTTTTTACCTGTACGCCCAGCTGGGGAAGTACGGCTTCAAAGAAATCCATGGGCCTTGTAACGAGGCTGCCATGGCCGCTGATGGTGATATTACGGTCGGCCAGTGCGGCAATGGGTGTAAACATCCGGATGCCGAGGCCTGATTCCCCGCAGTTGATCTCGTCGTAGAAAGGAGCCACTCCCTTGCTGGTGATGTGTATCTCTTCGTCTACGCGCTTTACCATGGCACCGAGGTTTTCGGCTACTTCCAATGCGGCGAGGCAGTCGTTGCTGAGGCCCGGGTTGCGGATAACCGTTTTCCCATTGGCCAGGAGCGCCGCCGCCACCGCGCGCTGCATGGCGCTCTTGGATGGATTGGCGGTCACGTTGCCGCTGATGGTGCCGGGTTGTATCGTTGCTATCATGGCTATATTTCTTGTAAGATCTGTTTCAGCTCATCGAGCAGGATCGGTTTGGTGATGGCCTCACCGATCCTGTTCAGGAGCACGAAATGAATGTGGTCTTTTTCACGCTTTTTGTCCAGCCGGAAGATGTTGAACACCGCTTCCTTGTCGGAATCCATGGTCACCGGCAGGCGGTAATCATTGATCAAACGGATGAGGCGGTTGGTTTGTTCGGGTGGCAGCTGGTTGTATTTTTCGGAGATCTTAGCGGCTGCTACCATCCCGATGGCCACTGCTTTACCGTGGGCGATGTTCTCAATTTTCTCTACGGCATGGCCAAGCGTATGCCCGAAGTTCAGCCAGCGGCGTACACCGCTCTCGAACTCGTCTTCCAGTACGAATTTTGTTTTGATTTCTACAGACCGCTGAACGAGGTACTGCAACACTTCCACATCCTGCGCCAGGGCTTTGTCCTTATTGGCTTCGAGGTAAGTGAACAGATCTTCGTCGTAGATACATGCGTATTTGATGATCTCCGCGAATCCGTTGCACCACTCCCCTTCAGGCATGGTAGAAGGCAGCGAATAGTCGAACAGGATAAAGGAAGGCTGATTGATGGTACCCAGCATGTTTTTATGCATGCCATGGCTCACACCGTTCTTCCCGCCGATAGAAGCATCTACCTGCGCGAGCAGCGTAGTGGGAACGAAAGCGAAGGGAATGCCGCGCATGTAAATGCTGGCGGCAAAACCGGTAACGTCTGTCAGCATACCGCCGCCAATGCCCACGAGCATTGTTTTACGGTCAGCCTCCAGTTCTATCAGCCCGTCGATGATCTGTTCCATCACCTCCATCGTCTTGTGATCTTCCCCGTCGGGCACCACCAGCTTCTTCCAGCCGGCGAAAAGATGCCCGTAATGTTGGTCCACATTTTCGTCTACCAGCAGCACAGTCCTTGATTTGTCGGCATAATCCCCAAGTTGGGCGAGGCTTCCGCCGAGGTAATAATTGCAGGATGACTGCTGGAAACGGTGAGTTTGTTGTATCATATTCGTACCGGAAAATATTGGCTTAGTCGTTCATCACTTTGTTCTGACGGTTGATGGATTCCAGGTGAACAGCGTCGAAGTATTTTCCAATGAAATCTTTGCTGAGGCCCAGTTTCTCACCAGCACGGATACCACGGTCGAGGATCTCGTTCCAGCGGTTGGTTTGCAGGATGGTGATGTTGTTATCTTTTTTGTACTGACCGATTTTTTCCGCGATTTTCATACGGTTACCCAGCAGCAGCAGGATCTCGTCGTCGATACCGTTGATCTGGTTACGCAGTTTTTCCAGTGCAGTATTGAAATCTTTATGGTCTGTACGCTCGTGTCTCCAGGTGATGTTGTCGAGCATTTCGCCGAATTTCTCGGGAGTGATCTGCTGTTTGGCATCGCTCCATGCGTTATCAGGATCCACGTGCGTTTCGAGCATGAGACCATCGTAATCCAGATCGATGGCTTCCTGGGCTACTGCCTGTAGGATGTCGCGGCGGCCGCTGATGTGGCTCGGGTCGCAGATCATTGGTAATTCAGGATGACGGCGTTTCAGTTCGATCGCCAGGTGCCACATGGGGGCATTGCGGTATTCAGTGTTACCGTAGCTGGAGAAGCCACGGTGAATGAGGCCTACTTTTTCGATACCCGCTTTCTGGATACGCTCCACCGCACCGATCCACAGTTCCAGGTCGGGGTTGATGGGGTTCTTGATGAGCACGGGTACTTTTACACCTTTCAGCGCGTCAGCGATTTCCTGAACGGAGAAAGGGTTTACGGTGGTGCGGGCGCCGATCCAGAGGATGTCTACACCAAAGTGCAACGCATCTTCCACTTGTTTGGCAGTAGCTACTTCCACGGTGATGGGCATGCCGGTGAGGTCACGCGCTTTCTGCAACCAGGGCAGGCCCTTGGTGCCAATTCCTTCAAAGGAGCCCGGACGGGTACGTGGCTTCCAGATACCGGCACGGAGTACATCTACCTTACCGGTTTTTGCCAGCGCAAGGGCGGTGGCCAATACTTGTTCTTCCGTTTCTGCAGAGCAGGGACCGGAGATGATCAGCGGCTTCTTGTCCGAAGCCGGATCGGCGAATTTTGTTTTTGCTAAGATCTGTTCCATTTTGTTATCGTGATGTGTTAGTTATTGAAAAGGGTGATTACTTCAGAATCTTTCTGATTTTATTGCTCTTCTGAATGAGCTTGTAGAAGGTATCGTAGTCTTCTGCCTGCAAGAGCTGCTTCATCTGCTCCAGCTGGCGGATATGCTCGTCCAGCACATCCAGCACATTGTTACGGTTGTGTTTGAAGATGGGTACCCACATATCCGGCGAGCTTTTCGCAAGGCGCACGGTAGATTCGAAACCACCGCTGGCCAGTTCAAAGATCCTGCCCTGCTCCTTCTCTTTCTTCAGTACCGTTAATGCCAGTGCAAAAGAAGTGATGTGGGAGATATGAGATACGTAGGCCGTATGCAGGTCATGCTCTTCACCGTTCATGTACACGATGCGCATGCTCAGCTTATCTACCATCGCTTCCACCATTTCCAGCGCATCTTCATCACTGTTCTTCACATCGCAAAGCACCATGGTTTTGCCGGAGAAGAGGTTTCTTACTGCTGCTTCGGGGCCGGAATACTCGGTGCCGGCCATCGGGTGGGCGGCAACAAAGCGACCTCTGTTGGGATGACCGGCAACGAGTTGCAGTAATTTATGTTTGGTAGAGCCTACGTCCATGATTACCTGTCCGGGCTTTGCTTTATCAAGGATGCTGACAATAGTTCCCAGCATGGCATCTACCGGGATGGCCATGATCACCAGCTCGGAACGCTCCATAGCGTCTTCGAGGGTGGAGCCTTCGTCGATAATGCCCAGTTCCTTCGCTTTTGCCAGGTTATCTGTGCTATGATCCACCCCGATGATCCAGTTGGCTACTCCCCGCTCTTTGAGGCTGAGGGCCAGCGAGCCGCCGATGAGGCCTACGCCTACTACCGCTGCTATCATACGTGGGCTTTTTTACGGTCTGTAATTTTTTCCTGTACCCGGCCGATGGCTTCGGCGAACACCTGTTCGTCGCGGCAGAGGCTCACACGGATGTAGCCCTTACCATTTTCTCCGAAAATACCGCCGGGGGTGATAAAGACATGTGCCTGCTGCAGTACTTCGTCGCTCACGGCAAACCCGTCTGCATACCCCGCAGGGATCTGCGCCCATACGAACATACCCACCTGGTTACGGTCGTAAGTGCAGCCGATAAGGTCCAGCAGTTCAAATACCTTGTTGCGGCGGCCGGCGTAAATGGCGTTCAGTCCGTCGTACCAGTCTTTCCCCAGCTCCAGTGCGGCCACAGCGGCCATCTGTACGGGCTGGAACATGCCGGAGTCCATATTGGATTTGAAGCGCAGCACATCGTTCAGGAATTCTGCTTTGCCGGCGAGCATACCCACACGCCATCCGGCCATATTACCGGATTTGCTGAGGCTGTTCAGTTCCAGGGCTACTTCTTTAGCGCCGGGCGTGGCCAGTAAGCTGGCGGGCCTGTCGTTCAGGATGAAGCTGTACGGATTATCGTGACAAAGCAGGATGTTATGTTCGGTGGCGAAGGCCACGAGTTTTTCGAAAGTATCTTCCTTAGCCTGGGATCCGGTAGGCATGTGGGGATAGTTCACCCACATCAGCTTTACCTTGGAAAGGTCGCGCTGTTCCAGTGCGGCAAAGTCGGGCTGCCAGTCGTTGGCCGCTTCGAGGGTGTAGGTCACGGGCGTAGCGCCGGAAAGCTGCACCGCGGAGCGGTAGGTAGGATATCCGGGGTCCGGGATGAGCGCTTCGTCGCCTTCCTGGAGGAACGTCATGCAGATGTGCATGATGCCTTCCTTGGAGCCGATAAGGGGCAGCACTTCGGTATCCGGGTTGAGGGTAACACCGTAGAAGCGGTTGTACCAGCCGGCCATGGCCTGCCGCAGTGCGGGGATGCCTTTATAACCCTGGTAAGCATGCGTATCAGGTTTGGCAGCATATGCTGTAAGTGCTGCGGTAACGGAGGGGTGCGGGGGAAGATCCGGACTGCCGATGCCGAGGTTAATCACACGGGCGCCGGCTTTATTCATGTCGTCGATCTCCCGGAGTTTCCGTGAAAAGTAGTATTCCTCGGTATGCTGCAATCGTTTGGCTACGGATGGTTGCATTGGTGTTAGATTATTGTTGGTATCAGGTATGCGTATTGCCTTTTTTGTAGATCCCCAGTACAGTCAGCTGCTCCGTGAGGGGCGCGATTTTCTCGAGCGCCTGGTGGAAGTGGTCGGGGGAATCAAATTCCATGTCGGCATGAAAATAATAATGCCACTCTTTCGCCGGTATGGGGAAGCTCTGGATCTTACTCAGGTTGATGCCTTCTTCCGCGATCATGGTGAGCACGCGGGCGAGGCTTCCCCGCTCATTGGAAGTCTGGAAATATACGGAAGATTTATTAGCATCAGCAGGCGTCTTCACGCCATTCCGGGAAATTGCCAGGAAGCGTGTGTAGTTGTTTTTAGCCGTATGGATGTTGCGGCCGATAATGTCCAGCCCGAAGATGTCGGCAGCAAGCTGTCCGGCGATGGCTGCGGTAGACTTCAGTTTCTTCTGGCTCACGTGTTTGGCGCTAAGTGCGGTGTCTTCCGTTTCCACCAGCTTGATGTGCGGGTATTGGGCGAGGAAGTCCATGCACTGCAGGAGTGCCATGGGGTGAGAGTGTACTTCGCGGATATCGTCGATCGTTTGCCCGGGGAGTACCATAAGGTTCTGATTGATCTGCAGGTACAGCTCACCGGTGATGTGCAGGCCGGAGTTTTTGAGCAGGGAGTAGTTAGGCAGGATGCTGCCGGCGATGGAGTTTTCGATGGCCATCATGCCGGCGTCCACTTCAGCTTCCCCGTTCTTCACTTTACGGACGAGTTCCGAGAAGGAGGCACAGGCCTCGATGGCGGTTTGTTTGCCGAAGTAGTTCTGGGCGGCTATCTGGTGGAAACACCCTTCAAATCCCTGGATCGCGATGCGCATATATGATGTTTAAAATTCTGTTGAGCAATAAAAAGGGCCCCGCTTGTGGCGGGACCCTTTCGTTCATTTGACCGGCGAACCGTTGTCACAAGAGAGTCCCGCTTTCTTTTGCGTAAAAGAAAAAGTAAAAATAGCAGGCATAAAATCGTTTCTGTGACATATCTGGCTTTTACCGGTTTGCATAATTTGTAAAAAGAAAAGGCCCCCTTTTGCAGGAGGCCCGTTATATTTTTTTATCTGTTTGGATCAGCAAAAAACGAACCTCCTAATTCTGGTACCAGAAAAAGTAAAAGCCGTAAAAGTATCCAAAAGTATGCTGTTGCATCAGATAATGTGTTTGCGTTGTTTGATGAAACAAAAGTAAGGAGGGATTTTATTTTCTCAAACAGGGGAGATGAAATATAAATTTCTTCTAACAAAGAGCCAATTTACTTAGACAGAATTCAAAAAACAGCAAATAATCTCATTCTCATAGATGGTAAAAGGGTGTTTTGTATGCTATAGCAAATAATTTATCCTGTTTATTGGCCGGCTCCTGTTGATGATAACGGATCAAGTTGAAAAGTTAAGTTACCCGTCATCCTGTTGCATGAATTTAAGTCGGAGAGATCCGTCCGTGGCATCTCAAAGCCCGAAGCCTGGGCACATTGCTTCTTTAAACCTTCTTTTGACATAGTGTTACCTGCCTCTAATATAAGTGTTATCAGGGGGGAGCTTCATCGATTTATGGGGAATGTGTAGGGATTAATTAGGGTATATATAGCCTATGTATAGCCCCTTATATCCCTATACATAGGCTAAATATAGGCTAAGTATAGGCTATATATAGGCTAAATATATATGGGCCCGGAAGGAAGTTACAGGCAGTTTACCCCGGGACTAGCCAAGGGTAAGCTTACGGTTGGGTATGCGGAAAACAGTCACGCGCTAAACCGGCCACCATTTTTGTGTATGATGTAGTTTTTTCTTTTCAACCGGAAATAGACAAATGGAAGAAAAGCTATACTGGAAGCAGTTCTTGAGAAGGCAGGTGTGTACTATAGGACAAATTTTGTGAGGGGGTGTAGTTCCAGGATGAATGACCCGTGTCTGGGCAGGTGGTTGGGGGAAATTGTATGCCTGAGTTCCCACTCCCCAGGAATTTGACTTGATCCGGAACAAGGGCTTTTCAAATGGTATTTAAGCACTCTTCAAGCACTTTGCAAGTGCTAAGGGTCTATTTTTGAGGCACTTAGAACAAAAAAAAGCCCCGGCATTACGCCGGGGCCGGATTGAATATCCTTTATGCTTGCCTAAAATTAGTGTTTAGCAGCAGAATCCAGTTTCGCAGCAGTTGAGTCCAGAACCTGAAGGGTAGAATCAGCAACTTGTTTCAGAGTGTCTACTGCGTTAGTAGCGTCCTGAACCAGGCTGTCAGCTTTAGTAGAATCATTTTCAGTTGCAGTACCAGCGTTGTTGCAAGCAGCTACGAACAGACCCAGTGCGAGAGCGAGGAAACCAATTTTTTTCATTTTGATACGTTTTAAGGTTTATTTGAAATGAGATTTAACCTTTATACCCGGATCAGAAGAAAGGTAACCCGCAAAATGAAAAAAAATTTATTTTGCCTACTTTGGGTTACTAAACCTGCCCAAACCGTATTAATCAGTGAATAATCTTTTGCACATAGAAAAGGATCAGGAATTACTGCACAGATTAGCGGCCAATGACGATAAAGCTTTAGAAACCATCTATTTAGAGCATTATCCCATGGTTGCGAGGATGATCATGCAGCACAATGGGTCGGCGGACGATGCCAAGGACATTTTCCAGGAGGCGATGATTGTATTATATGAAAAGGCAAAAGAGGGGAATTTTGTACTCTCTTCCCGGTTAAAGACCTTCCTCTATTCCGTTTGCCGGAGGATGTGGCTGAAAAAGCTCCAGAGCGGGCCTGCCAGCACTGCCCTCCCGGAAGATGTAGAGGAATCTGCCGATGCAGCCGATGCGCTGGAGGCACATCTCGAAAAAGATGCGCAGTTCCGGCAGATGGAAGCCGCCATGGGGAAGATCGGGGAACCCTGCAAAACCATCCTGGAGGAATATTACATCCACCGGAAAAGTATGCAGGACATTGCGGAACAGTTTGGCTACACCAATGCTGAAAACGCCAAGAACCAGAAGTACAAATGCCTGATGCGTCTGAAGAAACTATTTTTTACCAACATATAATAAAGCCAGCAGGAATACTGTGATGAACGATTTACATAAAATACAGGAAATAGAACGCTACCTGGACGGTGAAATGACCGCTCCGGAAAAGGAAGCGTTTGAATCCCTCCTGCGCCGGGACCCCGCCCTTCAGCGGGAAGTTTCCAGCCATGAGGCGTTCCTCTCCCAGCTGAGGGCACATGGCTCCCGGCAGGATTTCCGCTCCCGGATGAACGCCATCCACCCCAAAGCCATTACACCGGCCCAACCGGCCCCCACCCCCGTGGTGCCGCTTACCAGCCGCCGCCGTACCTGGTACTCTATAGCCGCAGCTGCTTCCATCGCCCTCATTACCTCCATGGCTACAATGGCGATCATGCAGCGCTCCGCTAAAAACTCCATCACCGATAAGTATGAAGACGTACGCCGTGTGCTGAACAACATCCAGCGCTCGCAGAACGCCATCATCCGCGATATCAACAGTAAAAATACCGGTCCGGCCAACCCCGGCACGTATGGCGGCACCTGCTTCGCCATCAGCCGCAACGGCTATATGGTCACCAATTACCATGTAATAGCCGGAGCCGACTCCATTTATCTTCAAAACAACAAAGGCGAGGCTTTCAAAGCCGTTAGCGTATTCGAAGACGTGTCCAGCGATCTGGCCGTTCTCCGGGTGGCCGACAGCAACTTCCGCTCCGCCCCGCTCCCCTATACGCTCAAAATGCAGCCTTCCCGCCTCGGCCAGGAAGTGTTCAGCATGGGCTACCCCCGCGACGAGATCGTTTTCGGGATGGGTTACATCAGCGCGCAAACCGGCTTCAATGGCGATACCCTGGCCTACCAGGTTTCCATCCCCGTTAAACCCGGCAACAGCGGCGCTCCGCTCCTCGATATGAACGGTGAGCTCATCGGCATCATCACCGGCCGCCAGTCTACCTCAGAAGGCATCGCCTTCGCGGTAAAATCCGGCCACCTGAAAAGATTGCTCGAAGAACTCCCGAAAGAAAAATTCAACCGCAAAGACCTCAAACAGAAAAATCAGCTCTCCGGCCTCCCCCGCGTGGAACAGGCACGTAAAGTAGAAGAATTCGTATATATGGTTAAAGTGTACAACTAAGCGATTGAAAAATGAAAAATAGAAAGACCGGCTGCACAGGGATTACCCCCGAAGCAGCCGGTCTTTCGCTTTAAGTGTAGAAATACGGGTTTTTACGGAGATACAGGTTTTTCATGCATTCTAACTTTGCCCCATTCTAAAAGTTATTATGCAATCATGAAAAGATTTTTGTTTTTACCCCTTCTACTCGCGGCAACCACACTTTTAATGCAATGCTCCCCAGACAAACCCGTAAATCCTGACCCGGTTCCCGGAAACGGCAATGGAAACGGCAACAGTGACGGAAAAGGCGCCCCTCAGGCCAAAGGCACTCCCGATGGTACCGTATTCCGTAAAAAGATCGGTGCTGCCGGCGGCACCATTGAATATCCCGGGGGCCGCCTCACCCTCATCCTCCCCGCTGGTGCAATAGAAAATGAAACGGAATTTATCATTCAGCCCATTACCAATACCACCCCCGGTGGCAAAGGGCTTGCTTACCGCCTCCAGCCAGAAGCACTGACTTTCAAAAAGCCCGCTACGCTGCAGATTAAGTATACGGAGGAAGACCTCAACGGCACCATACCTTCAGCACTGGGCATAGCCACCCAGAAAGCGGATGGTATCTGGTACGCCCAGGGCGCAGTACACAGGGAAGCCGAAAAAACCATTGAAGTGAAAACCACCCACTTCTCCGACTGGAGCTTCTTTGAAGCTATTTCACTGGAACCACACCTGTCTGTAGCTGATCTGGGCCAGCAGGTTACACTTGCTGTAAAATACGTGCTCCCGGGCAGCGACGACGATCTGCTCGTTCCCCTCACCAAAGAAGGCCAGGAAGCAGCCCTTGTAGATCCTAAAACTTTGCTGGACCCTAAGTTCGTTGGTGAATGGACGCTTCAGGGCAGCGGCACGCTGGCCGGAACAGGGAATACCGGCAAATACACCGCTCCCGCCAAGATACCGGCTGTGAATCCCGCACTGGCCATAGTCAACATCAAATCCAAAGGCAAAGCGGTGGGTATGGTCATGGCCCGCATATTCACTGCACCGGAAGGTATTTCCGTATCCATCGCAGGTGGTGATTATACCACCTATGGCAATGCCGGCGGGCATATCACTACCGGAGAAAGCTTTGTGATGGCGGATCAGAACGGAACAACCGCCAGTGTAAAATGGAATGGCAAAAGCACCGGGAAATTTGCCTGGAATGCTACCAACATCCTCTTCCTCCTCAACATCGGCACTTCTAAAACATACGCACAGGTTTACAACGCAGGCGGAGAGGCAGTACCCAGCCCCGGAGAGGTGGAAGTAATGGAAACCGGCAATGTGGGTGGCTGGATCATCGGCACATTCCAATTGCAGAAATCAGGATACTTTATATTCACTACCCCGCCCACTACCGGCACCACTACGGTCAAAGGTCTTTTTAAAGTGAAGCGGCTGAATTAAGCTTATGAAAACAAAAACGGCTGACCTGTAAGAAGGTCAGCCGTTTTTTTTATGTGGTAAAGCTGTTAGTCGTTTTCTTTCATGCGGGCGGCAGGGTTCTGGCGCCATAATTTGGCCCGAACGGAGATCCACATGATCAGGTCTTCCTGATTAATGGTGCGCAGCATATTGTAACTGGGTGTATAGATCTGGGTAAACTGCAAAAGGGAGTCGCCTTTAAAACCGGTTACTGAGCTTACAAAGCTTTTGGAGTAGCGGTAATCAATAAACTGGTTCACCTCATTCTCATCGTACAACTTT
Source organism: Chitinophaga deserti (assembly GCF_003149455.1). Taxonomy (GTDB): domain Bacteria; phylum Bacteroidota; class Bacteroidia; order Chitinophagales; family Chitinophagaceae; genus Chitinophaga; species Chitinophaga deserti. The sequence goes on along the minus strand of NZ_QFFK01000005.1, from coordinate 345,642 downwards.
TTGAACTTCCGGAGGTCTTTCTGGCTTCTGGAACCGCGGGTAAAGGGACTGAACACCACGCCGAACCCACCCTGAGTCCGCTTTTCCGTATTCACCAGTGTTTGTTCTTTTGCTTCGAGGAAAGGCCTGAACTCTTCGTACCGGGCCATGGAATCGAGCTGGTAAGCGTTGTATTTCCCGGAAATCTCTACCTGGGGCAGGAAGCGTTCGCGGGCTTTGAGGCGTACGTTGGATACCTGCGTGCCTGCCAGGTTAACGACCTTCACGCTGTCAGACACATATCCGATGAATGATATCAGGATTTCATCTCCCTGCCGGGCGGCGATGCGGTAGTAGCCTCCCTGGTCGGAGAAAACGCGGGCACCGGTTTTCTTATTCCGGATGGTGGCGGGGTATAAAACCAGCTTTCCGTCGGAACTGGTTACCTGTCCCCGAAGGGTCACAGGCGTTTCATTCTGTGCCATTGCAGGCAATGCTGCCACTCCCGCCAAACAGGTCAGAAGCATGGTTATCAAGTACAATCTGGTGGTTTTCATATCAATTCTAACATTTGCGTCCGGTAAATAGTTATGACACGAATGTAATATAAAAAAGCAATTCCCGAAGGAATCGCTTCCCCGGGAATTGCGGCAGTTTCGTTGGTTAAAGGGAGCGGATCAGTGATATGACCTCATCCCTCGTTATACCGAGTTTGATTTGAATCTGGCGGATGAGGCGGTCGTCTTTCCCCTGCTCATAGGAGAGATCCGTTTCCGTGAGGTCTGCAAACAGCTGTTTCAGCTTAGACTTGATCTCGCTCCACCGGTCCTTGATCATCAGGATGTCCATGGCATGACAATTTACATGTTAAACAATGAAGGGGTTATGCCATAAATCCAAAGTCTGTGCCAAACAGCAATTAGAGCCCGCTGATCTTCAACGCCGTCTGAAAAATGACACTTGTACCCGCTTCCACCGTTACCAGTCCCATTCCATTATTAAAGGCGTTAGGAGCTCCGGTCAGGTTCTCTACGGCGATGCTGTTCCGGTGCGGCGGGGTATACACCTGCAGCACGGGATAGCTTTTATCGGGATAGAACTCGATACGGATCTTCTTTTCCGGGTCCGTAAGCGTACACAAAGGTGCAGGCGCTTCAAAATCCAGCATAAAAGAGTTATCGAGGCTTACCCCGTTCATGCTTTTACCGGCATTAAACTCCGTAAACGGCAGCACCTTACCCGTAGGGATGAGCTTTTCATCGAACTCCACGATGGAGGTGCTGGTAAACTGCAGTTCCAGTTTATCTACCGGGGTACCGGTGGTAAAATACGGGTGCCAGCCATCCATCAGGGGGATGGGAGCATTATGCAGGTTAAAAACTGCCGTGGTAACCTGGAGGGTTTGCTCCGGCAGCAGGCGGTATTGTACTTCGCAACGGTAAGGGAACGGATATCCGGGATCATCACCATTATAGTGATGCTCGAGGGAGATTTCCGCAAAGCTGTCTGTTGCCTCTTCCTTTATGAGGGAAAAAGCCTGATCGAACAGCAGGCCGTGGATGGGTGATTTGCGGATGGTATAATCCTTCCCCTGCCAGTTGTACGTACCGTCTTTAATACGGCACGCAAACGGACTGAGCTTTACGCTCTTGAAGCTGCCCAGAACACCCGCCTGCAGGTCCGCCACGCTGGCGTAGCTGTCGATGAGGTTGAGGGAGCCGGTGCCGTGAGGCACGCTGAATGCGTGCAGCAGGGCGCCATAGTTGGGGATGATCTGTACTTCCGCCCCTGCATCGTCCTGCAGTGCGATAATGGAAAAGCCGTTCTCTTCTTTATGCGATATACTGAATGCCATGCTTCGATTTTGCCCTAAATATACTGATTGATGATGTTTTCCAGCCATTCCTGACGGCCGCTTGTTTGTTTTGGCTCACCATTAGCAATGGCAAAGGAGCGCAGATCTTCGAGGCTAAGCTTGCCGGTTTCGAATTCCTGCCCTTTACCAGCGTCGAAAGAAGCGTAGCGGTCTTTACGGAACTGGCGGTAAGGTGATTCGCGCAGCATACGGTCGGCCACAAAGGCGGCGCGTGCAAATGCATCCATACCACCGATGTGTGCATGGAAGATGTCTTCCAGATCAGTAGAGTTGCGGCGTGCCTTAGCGTCGAAGTTCACACCGCCGCCGGCAAAGCCGCCTGCTTCAAGGATCACCAGCATGGTTTCCACCAGCTCGTTGAGGTTCATGGGGAACTGGTCGGTATCCCATCCGTTCTGGTAATCGCCGCGGTTGGCATCGATGCTGCCCAGCATACCCGCATCTGCCGCTACCTGCAGCTCATGCTGGAAGGTATGGCCGGCGAGGGTGGCGTGGTTCACTTCGATGTTCAGCTTAAAGTCTTTATCAAGGCCATACTCACGGAGGAAACCGATCACTGTGGCACTGTCGTAATCGTATTGATGTTTGGTAGGCTCACAGGGTTTGGGTTCGATGAAGAAGGTACCCTTGAAGCCCTGTTTCCGTGCATAGTCGCGCGCCATGGTGAGGAAGCGGCCGAGGTGGTCCAGCTCACGTTTCATGTCGGTATTCAGCAGCGTCATATAACCCTCACGGCCGCCCCAGAATACGTAGTTTTCACCACCGAGAGCTATCGTGGCATCGAGGGCGTTCTTCACCTGTGTGCCTGCGTAGGCTACCACAGAAAAGTCGGGGTTCGTGGAAGCGCCGTTCATGTAACGCGGATTGCTGAACACATTAGCGGTACCCCAGAGCAGTTTCACGCCGCTGGCTTTTTGTTTTTCTTTTGCATAATCAACGATCGCCTGCATGTGCTTTTCATACTCAGCGATGCTGGAGCCTTCGTCGATAAGGTCGATATCGTGGAAGCAATAGTAAGGAACACCCAGTTTGGTGATGAACTCAAACGCTGCATCCATCTTATCTTTCGCCTGCTGGATGGGATCGCTGGCGGTAAGCCAGGGAAACGCTTTGGTACCAGGGCCGAATGGATCGCCGCCGGTGCCGCAGAAGGTATGCCAGTAGCTTACGGCAAACTTGAACAGCTCGCGGAGTGTTTTGCCATTGATGGTAGCATTCTCATCGTACCATTTGTACGCAAAAGGATTGTCGGATTTGGGGCCTTCGAATTTCACTGCCCCCACATTGGGAAAATACGTTTTGTTTCCTGTAATGATCTGCATGGAATATGAGTTTTATCGGTTCGATAATATTTGCTGAAGTTTGATCTTCCAATCGGCATAAGCCTCCTGGTAAGCGCTCTGTACACGGGCATCCGGTGCAATGGCTTCGAGTAAGTCCATCCCCCGGAAGGCTTCCTTAAAGGAAGAGAAAACCCCTGCCCCAACGCCTGCTCCTCTTGCCGCGCCCTGCGCTCCGTCGGTATTATATAATTCAATTTCAGCACCGGTTGTATTTGCGAATGCCTCGCGGAAAAGCGGACTGAGGAACATATTAGCCTTACCTGCGCGAACGCGTTTGAAGCTAAGTCCCATTTCGCGCATGATGTCCATCCCGTAAGCGAGAGCGAACACGATACCTTCCTGACCTGCACGGAGTAAGTGCCCCTGTGAATGTATCCCGAAATCGAGGCCCTGTACACTGGCGCCGGGGAGCCGGTTGGCCAGTATCCTTTCCGCCCCATTCCCAAACGGAAACACCCGCAGCCCTTCCGCACCGGGAGGTGCCTGTTCTGCCAACCCGTTCATCTTATCATACGGTATACCGCCCGATACCTGCCGCAGCCAGCTGTTGAGGATGCCCGTGCCATTGAGGCACATGAGCACGCCGTTACGCTTTTCTTCAGCTGTATTGTTCACATGGATAAAGGTGTTTACACGGCTCTCTGCATCATACGCCGGCTCACTGCCCACGGCATATACCACTCCGGAAGTGCCCGCAGTGGTAGCGGCTTCTCCGGGTTGCAGCACATTCAGTGAAAAGGCATTGTTAGGCTGGTCTCCGGCACGGTAAGTAACCGGTGTTCCTTCTTTCAACCCAAGCAATGCTGCAGCCTGTTTCGTAACACGCCCCTGCTCCCCGAATGTGGGCACTATGGGCGATAGCAGCGAGGGATCGATGCCATACAACTGCAACAGTTTATCCGACACCTTGCCCGCTGCAAAGTCCCAGAAGATGCCTTCTGAAAGGCCGGACAATGTAGTGGCCGGTACACCGGTGAGGCGCATGGCGATGAAATCGCCCGGCAGCATGATGTGCCGGATCTTCGCATACACCTCAGGTTCGTGTTGCTGAACCCACCGCAGCTTGGAGGCGGTAAAGTTACCGGGAGAATTGAGCAGGTGCGGCAGGGTGTAATCACTGCCCAATTGCTTCGCAGCTTCGTCTCCCGTTTGTACAGCGCGGGAATCGCACCAGATGATGGAAGGCCGCAGTACGGCGAGCTTTTCATCCACACACACCAGCCCGTGCATCTGGTAAGCAATACCGATGCCTTTAACGGCAGTGGCATCGAAGGGATGCTGTTGCTGCAGGCGGCTGGTGGCTTTCACTACTTCTTCCCACCACATTTCCGGGTCCTGTTCGGCAAAGCCGGGCTTGGGAACACGGATGCGCAGCTCTTCGTCGGAGCCGGTGGCAGTAGCAAGGCAGCGCCCGCTCGATGCATCGAGCAGCGCTGCCTTGATGGAAGAAGATCCAATATCGTAACCTAGTAAAAATGACATATTCGCAGACGTGGGAAAAAGATGCTATTGGTAAATACTACCAGAAAATTGTGTACAAAGCCGCCAGGATACCGCAGATGATGATCGCACCCACCGTAAAGCCGGGAGCGAGCTTGAACATAGAGGTATCGATATCGAGCGCTTTGGGATTGTTTTTGCTTTTTGGGTCCATCAGACTGATGATCACCATCACTGCCACGATGATCACAAACACCCAGCCCATACGGTTGATGAACGGCAGGTCGGGGAAGATGAACATGAGGGCTACCGACAGCGGGATGGCCAGTGCAGCGCCAGCCAGTGCAGCCGCGGCAGTGGTACGCTTCCAGAAGAAGCCCATGATGAAGATGGCGAATACACCCGGAGAAATGAAGCCGGTATACTCCTGGATAAACTGGAACGCCTGATCGAGGTTGCCCAGTGCGGGTGCTACGATAGCGGCAATGATGCAGGATACGATGATGGCAATACGGCCAACATTCACCTGCTCACCTTCAGAAGCTTCTTTCTTGAAGTGTTTCTTGTAAATATCCAGTGTAAAGATGGTGGCGATACTGTTGGCTTTACCAGCGAGGGAAGCCACGATGGCAGCGGTGAGTGCCGCGAATGACAAGCCTTTCAGGCCTGCAGGCAGCAGATTGAGGAGGATGGGATAAGCATGGTCGGGCTTCACCTGTGCCACACCATCTACCACCACCTGCATTTCCTGCTGGAACATACCGTTCTTCCACAGTACATAGGTTGCGATACCGGGCAGTACTACGATGATGGGCATGAGCAGTTTCAGGAAACCGGCAAAGAGCAGGCCGTTGCGTGCGGTCTTCAGATCGGCACCCAGCGCACGTTGTGTGATGTACTGGTTGCAACCCCAGTAGTTGAGGTTCACGATCCACATACCACCGATGAGTACTGCCAGACCCGGAAGGTCTTTATAGTTCGGATTGTCTTTTTCAAATATCATATGGAAATGCTCCGGCGCTTTTTGCCGTAGTAATCCTAACCCGTCCCACATACCATTCAGCGTATTTCCGCCATCGAGCACACCGCCGAAGTGGTTAGATACGAGGTTGAGTGCGAGGTAAGTAGTAGCGAGACCACCAAGGATGAGGAAGAACACCTGGATCACATCCGTAAAACCGATCACCTTCATACCACCCAGCGTAATGATGATGGCAAATACCGCCAGCCCGATCATACAGGCCGTAAAGCTGAAGCCGGAGATGGTGGATACCGCGAGGGCACCGAGGTACAGGATGGAAGTAAGATTCACGAACACATACAGCAACAGCCAGAACACTGCCATGATAGTGGCCACCGTTCCGTTATACCGCTGGCTTAGGAACTGCGGCATCGTGTAAATCTTGTTCTTGAGATAAACCGGCAGGAAGAAGACCGCAACTACCAGCAGCGTGGCAGCGGCCATCCATTCGTAAGTAGAAATGGCCAGGCCCATTTTAAAGCCGGAGCCGCTCATACCGATAAACTGCTCGGCAGAAATGTTAGAGGCAATAAGGGATGCGCCAATAGCCCACCAGGTCAGCGAGCCTTCGGCAAGGAAAAAGTCTTTCGTGTCGGCATGCGCCTTCTTCTTTCTTTGGTAAATGTAATAACCGTAACCGGCCACAATTACGAAGTAAATCGCAAATACGATGTAGTCGTACGGTAAAAGTTTGTGATTCATATTAGTATCAGTATAACGTGAAGTGGATTAGTTTGTCAAGATAGCAACAAATTTTTAATTGTTAATTCTACAGTTAAAAATATAAATAAAAAAAAGCCGGGCGGTTACCCGTCCGACTTAAATACTTCATTATCAATTAACTGGCTTTGGTAACCTTAAACGTCCAGGCGTATTCTCCGGGCGTTTCCTTTGCAGAAAGCTTCGGTACGGTAACGCGGATGCCTTTCGCGGTTTTGGTCCACTTCAGGCTGCCGGGGTGCCCCAGCAGCTGTACAGTGGTGCCTGCAGCCGGTGTTACGCCGTTGATGTCCAGTGTGCCAACAGGCATTACCGGAGCAATGGCGTACACCACATCGCCCTTACGGGTGAAGAAGAGCTCCTTGCGGGCATAACCCGGTGCGGGGTCTACGGTTTGCTTCAGCAGTACTTCTGCACTTACATAACCAGTATGCTTGGGCTGCTCGCGGTTGCCGGCCGTCCACTGTGCGGGTGTTTTCCAGGCACGGGTGTCGTAGATGGCTTCGCCGTTAATGTCGAGCCATTTGCCGATCTGCAGTAAACGTTCCTGCATAATGGGGGGAATCTTGCCATGCGCATCCGGCCCGATATCGAGCAGAAGGTTACCGCCACCGCTCACAATATCGAGCAGGAGGTAGATGAGCGACTGTGCGCTGTTGTAATCCTCGATATCTTCGTTACGGTTGTAACCGAAGGAGTATCCCATACCACGGCACTCTTCCCATGGCCTGGTGAATGTTTTACCTACTTCATATTCTGTAGTGAAATAACCACCGTGCTTCTGACGGATGCCTTTACCCCAGCGGTCGTTGATCACAACAGATTCTTTCACGGGCGATTCGTTGTACAGCCAGGTGAGGAAGTCGAGCGACTGCCAGGTGCTGTCTGTCTGATCCCACTCACCATCAGGCCAAACGATGTCGGGCTTGTAACGGTTCACGAGGTCTTTCAGCTGAGGGATCATGTGTGTGGTCACATATTCATTATACTTCCCGCTGGAGTACAGGGGGTTGTACCATTCGTAGAGGGAATAGTAGAAGCCCATTTTCACCGGTGTTTTCTTCACTGCAGCGGTAAGGTCGCCCAATACGTCGCGTTTGGAAGCGGCGTCCATCGCGTTCCAGGGACGCCCGAAGGCTTTGGTGGCTTCCTTGCTGGGCCAGAGGGCAAAGCCATCGTGGTGCTTGGAAGTGAGTACTACGTATTTGGCGCCTGATTTTTCAAACAGTTTGGCCCATGCCTCGGGGTCAAAGTCTTCTGCTTTGAAGAGGTCGGCAAACTGGTAATAGGAGAAATCCTTTCCGTATACCTTGTTGTGATGATCGAGAACGGCGGTAGTACCGTTCTGTCCGTTACCATAAGTTTTACCGGATTGCAGCCATTGCTGATACCATTCGGAATACACCCCTTTCGGTGCCCATGCGGGTACGGAATACACTCCCCAGTGAATGAAGATCCCGAATTTCGCATTCTCGAACCATGCGGGAACGGGCCTGCTGTCGATCGATTCCCACGTGGGCTTATACTGCGCCATAGCGGTGGCGGGCAGCAGCGCCCATACCAGGAGCTTCAGCCATTTTCTCATCATATACTTGCTTGTTTATTTGTCAGAGTAACTGCTCTACCGGAACCTGTACGGTTTTTCCTCTTTCAACCGATAGCGGTAATAAATGCTGTCCGTATTTAAGTACAATATTCCGTCCGGTGGTAGAGCGCAGCGTGATGGCGGTCAGCTTTCCTTCCGCCCACGTCAAATCCAGTTCAAAGCCCCCTCTTGCACAAAGCCCTGTCACACTTCCCGTTTTCCATTGTGCAGGTAAGGCGGGCAGCAGTTCCACATAAGCCCCGTGGCTCTGTAGCAGCGCTTCCGCGATACCGGCCGTTCCGCCGAAGTTACCATCGATCTGGAAGGGCGGGTGGGTATCGAACAGGTTGGGCAGGGTGCTTTTGGCCAGCAGGGCCTGCATGTTGTTATACACACTGTCTGCCTGCTTAAGACGGGCGTAGAAGTTGATGATCCATGCACGGCTCCATCCCGTATGCCCGCCGCCTTTAGCCAGCCTGCCCGTAAGGGTGCGCATGGCGCCTTCGAAAAGACTGGGCGATTGTTCCGTAATCTGTGTACCGGGGTGCAGGCCAAACAAATGAGAGATATGGCGGTGCCCCGGTTCCACTTCTGCATATTCATCGATCCATTCGAGAATACGGCCGTCTTTCCCCGTACGGGTAGGTGGTAACTGGCGGATAATATCTTCCCAGCGCACCACATCGGCAGAGTCGGTACGCAGTGCCTGTGCAGCGGCTACGCATTTGGAAAGGAACTCGCGGATGATCTGGTTATCCATGGTAGGCCCGTAAGTAAGACCAGTGGCCTTGCCGGTAACGGGGTGAACGAACTGGTTCTCGGGAGAGCTGGCGGGAGAGGTAACGAGGTAACCTTCCGGACTTTTTATCAGATAATCTTCCACAAACTCGGCATGTTCCTTCATGAGGGGATATGCTTTTTCGCGGAGGAATTTATAATCGAGTGTAAATGCGAAATGTTCCCAGAAGTGAAGGCACATCCAGCTGGCGCCCATAGGGAAGGTACCCCAGCCTACGCCGTTCTGCACACCGGTTTTACCAAACGCATCTGTGCAGTGATGCACCACCCAGCCACGGGCGTTGTACATCTTTTTAGCGGTGATGCGCCCTTCGGGGCGGAGGCGGTCCATAAAGTCGAACAGCGGGACTGTGGTGAGTGACAGGTTCGTCACTTCCGCAGGCCAGTAGTTCATCTGCAGGTTGATGTTGGTATGGAAGTCGGCATTCCAGGGCGCATCCATATGCTGGTTCCAGATGCCCTGCAGGTTGGCGGGCAATACACCCGGACCGCGGGAGCTGCTCAGCAGCAGGTAACGGCCATACTGGAAATACAATTCCATAAGGTCTACATCCGTACCACCCTTTTTCACAGCCATCAGCCTTTCATCTGTAGGCAGTTCGCTATTGGGGGAATTGCCCAGGTCAAGGCTAACGCGTTGCATGATGGGACTGAAATCCGCGATATGCTTTGCTTTGATGGCTGCGTATGATTTTGCCGCAGCAGCTGTCAGCAGGCGGCGTGCTTTGGTCATAGCTACTGCCGGTCCGGGATCGAGGTCCTGCTTCACGGCATTATAGCTGGTAGCGCCCTGAATATAGAGCGTTACCGCACCGGCGCCTTTCACATGTATGGTACCGCTTTTTGCAGCAACAGTACCACCTGAAGGCACAACCTGTACGATGCCCGCAAAACGCATATGTGCACCTTCGGGGCCTTTATTCTCTTTATCGTTTTTATCGATGATTTGTCCGTCGAGTACAAGCTGCCGGCCAACGGCGGTTACCTTCGCGTCCCTTACCTGCATGGATGTATCGCGGGGATCTGGCCGGGTCAGGGAAAGCACGGCATTGATAGCGCCCGGTTTGGAAGCGCTGATATGTACAACAATAATATTGTCGGGATTGGAAGCGATCACTTCCTGTTTGTATGTTACACCGTTGGCGCTGAATGTGGTAAGTGCTACGCCGGAAACGAGTTCCAGGCTGCGGCGGTACTGCTCTGTTTCTCCGAAACCATAGTCGATGTTCACGTTCATCAACGTTTGGTTGGAACGGAAGCTGCGGGCAGGGCGGGCGGGATTACCGCCATCGGTAGCGAGGAAATGTTTGTCGGCAATAGCGAAAGCTTCCGCGTTTTTGTTTTCGAAGATAAGACGGCGGATGGTGTCGAGGTATTTACCGGCATCGGCGTTGGCATCATTGAATTTAACGCCTGCCCATACGCTTTCCTCATTCACCTGGAGGATTTCCTTACCGGTACGGCCGTAAACCATGGCGCCGAGGCGGCCATTGCCTACGGGCAGCGCTTCCTCCCATCTGTTGGCTGGTTTGGAATACCAGAGTGTGAGAGGTGACTGTTGCGCCAGGGCCGAATTCCCCAGCACCATCATGAGTACAAGGATCTTTTTCATAACCGTAAACGTTGCTTGAACAATATACTGCATGCCCCCTTTGCATACAAGCGGGGGCGAAATAAACACCATTATTGGCGATAATCTTATGCCGGAATCATTGCTGCCAGCATGCGACCGGCTTCGGAACCGATGGCGATGCCCATCCCTCCCATTCTCACTGCAAGGAATATACGTGCTGAATGTGCTTTAATAATTGGCTCTTTCGTACTGCCAAATGCCATAATGCCCGACCAGCGGTGCTCAATGGCCACTTCGCGCCCCGGCAATATAATAGTCCGGAGCTTTTCTTCAAGGTCGGCCTGTATCACCGCATTGAGTTCCAGTTCGGTAGTGGCTTCCCCTAACAGATCGAGGTTGCGCCCGCCGCCGAAAAGCACGCGGCCCTGCAGTTCACGGAAATAATAATATCCTTTATCGAAATGATATACGCCTTTAAAAGGGAGGTCTTTCACAGGTTCGGTCACCAGTACCTGCCCGCGCCCGGGGGCAATATCCAGGTTAGGGATGAGCGCCGGGGTGAAGGCGTTCGTACATACTGCCAGGTAAGGTGTTGTAAAAGAAAGTCCGCCGGCTACCCTGACGGTTACGGCGGTGGGGGATTCATCAATCCCAAGTACTTCGCATCCGGTTTTGATCTCTATGCCACGCTCGAGGGTGAGGTCGATAAGGGTGCGCATCATCATACCGGTATTTAATTCCCCTTCGAAGTTGTTCTCAACCAGATGCCTTGCAACGATGCCTGTTTTGGGAAGTTTGTCGTCGGCCATGGTAAATGCCGGTCCGGGGAGGATGTGGCTGAGGAGGCTGTTCACTTCATCGAGCCGGTCCAGTGCCGGGATCTCTGCTTCGGATATCAGCTCGTAGCTGCCCCGCTCGCGGTAATGCATCCGGTCGTCTCCGATACGGGCACGCAGTAATTGGAGGCCTTTACGGCGCAATTGGACGAGTTTCACCACATCATCGGAATGCATATATGCCAGATCGTCCAGGATCTCTGTAAGGCTCCCGATACAGGCAAAACCGGCATTGCGGGTGCTGGCCCCTACAGGCAGAAGTCCGCGTTCGAGTACAGCGATCCTTTTTTTAGGGTATTTCTCCTTCAGGCTGATAGCAGTGGACAGGCCCACGATGCCGCTGCCGATTACGATGCAGTCGTATGCGAGTAAACTTTGCTTTTCCCAAAAACTGAGCATATTGCGAATGTATGAATACTCCGTTAATAAGACAATGCTGGTTAAAGGGGGATATTGTGCCATCATTTCTAACTTAAACAGCATTAATTCTCCAATGATCCTTCAGTGATCCTTCAGTCAAACACCCTCAAACCTGTACCACCACTGAACACCACTGAAGGATCACTGAAGGATGGCAGTAGGATGTCAGCAGGGAAAAACTATATCTAATTGAATTACAAATGTTTATATAAAAACATAAAAAAGCCCCGATCAATCGACCGGGGACTTAACACTACTACTATAGGTTGAACCAATACTAAACGAGGTAGCCGAACAGATTGTCGTCTTTATTCAGTTCGGTATAATGCACATTGTATTTTTCCATGTTGGCCAGCAGCTTGTCATAATCTTCCCGGAACTTCAGCTCCACCCCTACCAGGGCCGGGCCGGTTTCCTTGTTATGCTTCTGGATAAACTCAAACCGGGTGATATCATCATCTGGCCCGAGTACATGGTTCACGAATTCCTTCAGGGCGCCGGGACGCTGGGCGAAGCGCACGATAAAGTAATGCTTGAGGCCTTCATAGAGCAGGGAGCGCTCTTTGATTTCCTGCATGCGGTCGATGTCATTGTTGCTGCCGCTTACTACACACACTACCTTCTTCCCTTTGATTTCTTCCCGGAAATCATCGAGTGCCGCTATGGAGAGGGCGCCAGCGGGTTCTACCACTATTGCGTCTTCGTTATACAGGCGGAGGATGGTGGAGCAGATGCGCCCTTCGGGCACGAGGCTCATTTTATCGAGCACATCGCGGCAGATACTGAAGGTGAGATCGCCCACTCTTTTAACGGCTGCACCGTCCACAAAGCGGTCTATTTCCGGAAGCGTAACCGGACCGCCGTTTTCCAGTGCTTTCAGCATGGAAGGGGCGCCTTCCGGCTCTACGCCTATGATCTTTGTCTGCGGACTGAAGGTGCGGAAATAAGCGCCTACGCCGGAAGCGAGGCCGCCACCGCCGATGGGCATGAACAGGAAGTCGATATCCTGCTGCTCTTCGAGGATTTCGAGACCAACGGTACCCTGCCCTTCGATGATCTTCAGATCGTCGAACGGGGGGATGAAAGTCATTTTATGATCGCGGGTGAAAGCCTGGGCTTCGGCGGAGCAATCATCGAAGGTATCGCCCACGAGGCGGATCTCGATGCTGTCGCCCCCATGCATTTTCACCTGGTTTACTTTCTGCTTTGGAGTGATGATGGGCATGAACACAACGCCTTTTACATTCAGGCGGCGGCACGACCATGCAAAGCCCTGTGCGTGGTTGCCCGCGCTGGCGCACGTAACGCCGTTGGCGAGGCTTTCCGGAGGGAGGGTACACATCATGTTGTAAGCTCCGCGGAGCTTATAGGAGCGTACCACCTGCATATCTTCTCTTTTGAGATACACATCGGCCTGATATCTTCTGCTAAGGTTGGTATTGTATGTGAGGGGCGTGCGGGTAACTACGCCTTTCAGCCTTGCGGCGGCTGCTAAAACCTGCTGCGTATCGATTGTATGGAGAACTTGAGACATTATGATGGTTGGTTAAAATAAAAAAGAAAAGTACCGGGTGGAAAGGAACCTGCTTCAAATCAAGCAAACGCCGCCGCAGCCGGCTCCTTTCATTTTCCTGGTACTTTTCATATTCTATTTTTTGTGGCTTTATTATTTGCCGGGGCGGAGCTGACGCACTGCTGCGCCTGCCTGCCACATTTCGCTGTTGCGAAGCTCTTCCAGCTCAGCATTCAGCTTCTCGCGGTAGTCGGCCTGACCGTTAGAATCGATAGAGCGCTGTGCTTCTTTACCTGCAGCTACGGAAGCATACAGTTCGTCGAATACAGGCTGGGTAGCGTCACGGAATTTCTTCCACCAGTCCAGCGCACCGCGTTGAGCAGTAGTGGAGCAGTTGGCGTACATCCAGTCCATACCGTTCTCAGCAACGAGGGGCATGAGAGACTGAGTGAGTTCTTCCACGGTTTCGTTGAAGGCTTCAGACGGAGAGTGACCGTTGTTACGCAGGGTTTGGTACTGCGCAGCAAAGATACCCTGGATACAACCCATGAGGGTACCACGTTCGCCGGTGAGGTCGGAGAATACTTCTTTCTTGAAGTCGGTCTCGAACAGGTAGCCGGAACCAACGCCGATACCGAGGGCGATAACGCGGTCACGAGCGTGGCCGGTAGCGTCCTGGAAGATGGCGAAGGAAGAGTTCAGGCCCTGACCTGCGAGGAACAGGCGGCGGAGAGATGTACCGGAACCTTTAGGGGCAACCAGGATAACGTCTACATCAGCCGGAGGAATGATATTGGTCTGCTCTTTATAAGTGATACCGAAGCCATGAGAGAAATACAGGGCTTTACCTTTGGTGAGGAACGGCTTCAGGGTCGGCCACAGTTGAATCTGACCGGCGTCGCTGAGCAGGTACTGGATGATGGTGCCTTTCTGAGCAGCTTCTTCGATTTCGAAGAGTGTTTCGCCGGGTACCCATCCGTCAGCAACGGCTTTGTCCCAGGTTTTGGAATTCTTGCGCTGACCGATGATCACGTTGAAACCATTGTCTTTCAGGTTAAGCGCCTGGCCGGGGCCCTGTACGCCGTATCCGATGATAGCGATAGTTTCATTCTTCAGCACTTCTCTTGCCTTTTCCATGGGGAATTCTTCTCTGGTTACTACGTCTTCCAGAACCCCGCCAAAATTGATGGTTGCCATGTTGTGATAGTGTTGTTTAAAAAGTTTTAATGTTTGTGTTACTGATAAATTAATCTTTCAGGTTGTCTGCTTCCAACAGGCTCAGATCCTTGAGATGTTCGTGGAAGCGGCGGCTCCATTTAACGATGGCCACCCTTCCGCTTTTAGTATATTCGATCAGGCCGTACGGCTCCAGTTTCTGAAGCATGCCGATCAGTTCCTGCTGGTGCCCGGTTTTCTCCAGTACGAAGTAATCGGGGGTGATGGTGAGGATGCGTGCATTGTTGTCGCGTATGATCTTCTCGATATCGCCGTTGTGAAGGCTTTTCGTAGATACTTTATACAGCGCCAGCTCCTGGTATACCACTTCGTCTTCGTCATGTACGAAAGCGCGGTGGATCTCGATGAGCCTTTCTATCTGCCCTACCACTTTCTCCAGCAATTCCCGGTTGCTCATTACGGTGATAACGAACTTATAGATGCCAGGCACCTCCGTTTCGGCGGTGGTAAGGCTGGTGATATTGATGCCACGGCGCGTGAAGATCACGGTGATGCGGTTGGTGATCCCGCACCGGTCTTCTGTGTATACCGTAACTGTATATTCTTTTTGCATTGTTGGTCCTGTTAATGGTTAATGAACTACTCGAGGCGGATGGATGTGAGCGGTGCGCCTGCGGGCACCATTGGGAATACGTTATCTTCCTGTTCCACCACTACTTCCAGCAGGTAAGCGCCGGGAGTGTCGAGCATTTCTTTTACGGCACCGGCTATTTCGCTGCGCTCAGTAACTTTCCGGCCCGGAACGAAGAACCCTTTCGCGATCTGCACGAAGTCGGGGTTGATCATTTCGGTGGAAGAATAGCGCTTGTCGAAGAACAGCTGCTGCCACTGCCGAACCATTCCAAGGAAGTTGTTATTCAGGATTACGATTTTAACGCCGATCTGCGTCTGGTAAATGGTTCCCAGTTCCTGCAGCGTCATCTGGAAGCAACCGTCTCCAATCACCGCCACCACTGTTTTATCCGGCGCACCTACTTTGGCGCCCATGGCAGCCGGGAGGCTGAAGCCCATAGTGCCCATACCACCGCTGGTGATGTTGGTGTTGGGATTCTTGAAGCGGTAATACCGGCTGGCGATCATCTGGTGCTGCCCTACGTCGGTTACGAGGATGGCTTCGCCATTGGTTTGTTCGGAGATGAGGCGTACCACTTCTGCCATTTTAAGCTGGCCTTCAGTAGGGTACAGTTCCTTTCTCGTTACTTTCTCTTCTTCCATACGGTCTGCCGCACGGAAGGTTTCCAGCCATTCTGCGTGATCCGCCTTATTGATGAGAGGGAGCAGTGCGGTAAGGGCATCTTTCGCATCGGCATGTACCGCTACGTCGGCATTGATGATCTTGTTGATCTCAGCTTTATCGATCTCGATGTGGATGATCTGCGCCTGGCGGGCGTAGCTGTTTACTTCGCCGGTCACACGGTCGTCGAACCGCATGCCTATGGCGATGATCACATCTGCTTCGTTGGTGTTGATGTTAGGACCGTAGTTACCGTGCATACCCAGCATACCCACATAATTGGGATGCGATGTAGACATGGCGGAGAGCCCCAGCAGTGTGGATGCTACAGGTATCTGTGCTTTATCAGACAGTTCTACCAGCAGTTTTTCCGCACCGGAGATGAGGATGCCGTGGCCGGCGAGGATGTAAGGCTTTTTAGCGTTGTTGATCACATCAGCAGCTTTCTGCACAGCCTCCATGTCGAGCACGGGAACGGGTTTGTAGCTACGGATATAATCGCAGGCTTTATACTGGAAATCGAGCTTACCCACCTGCGCGTTCTTGGTAATATCTACCAGTACCGGACCGGGGCGGCCGCTTTTCGCTACATAGAAAGCTTTGGCGATAGCGCCCGGGATATCTTCCGGACGGGTAACCTGGATATTCCATTTAGTGATGGGCGTGGTAATGCCGATCACGTCGGTTTCCTGGAAAGCGTCGGTACCGAGGAGCACAGCAGCAACCTGGCCGGTGATGCATACCATGGGGGTTGAGTCCATGTAAGCATCTGCGAGGCCTGTTACGAGGTTGGTTGCGCCGGGGCCGGAAGTGGCGAACACTACGCCGGTTTTGCCACCGGCACGGGTATAACCCTGAGCGGCATGCGTGGCGCCCTGTTCGTGACGTACCAGTATATGATGTACTTTATTCTGAAAATCATAGAGGGCATCATAGATGGGCATAATAGCACCACCGGGGTAACCAAAAATGGTGTCCACGTCTTCGGCAATCAGTGACCGTATAACGGCTTCCGCACCGGTGATGATCTCGGGCGTGGCGGCTTCCCGCTTATCAGAGTCTTCACTCTTCATCGGTAACACATCCTTCTGTTGCATTTTTAACTTGTTTAGCGTATTTAAATAAGATTCCTTTCGTTGCTTTGAGGGCAGGCTGTTTCCATGCCGCCTTCCGTTTTGCCAGCTCTTCGTCCGACACATGTACTTTGATCACGTTATTCACCGCATCGATCTCGATGATGTCATCGTCGTTCACCAGCGCGATGGTGCCGCCGTCGTAGGCTTCAGGACAGATGTGCCCAACCACGAACCCGTGGGTACCGCCGGAGAAACGGCCGTCGGTGATGAGCGCAACGCTCTTGCCCAGACCAACGCCCATGATCGCGCTGGTAGGCTTAAGCATTTCCGGCATGCCGGGTCCGCCTTTGGGGCCTACGTAGCGGATAACGACGACATCGCCTGCTTTTACGCGGCCATTCTGTATCCCTGCGATCAATTCAAATTCACCATCAAAAACACGGGCCGGACCGGTGAAGGCTTCCCCTTCTTTACCGGTGATCTTAGCCACGGAACCCAGTTCGGCGAGGTTGCCGTACAGGATCTGGATGTGGCCGTTGGCTTTCAGCGGCTTTTCGAGCGGCACGATGATGGGTTGCTGCTCAAATTCGATATCGGGTACCGAAGCCAGGTTCTCCGCGATGGTTTTACCGGTAACGGTCAAACAATCACCGTGGAGCATTCCTTTTTTCAGGAGGTATTTCATTACCAGGGGCACGCCGCCGATCTCGTGGAGGTCCTGCATCATGAAGCGGCCGCTGGGCTTGAGGTCAGCGATGAGCGGAGTTTTGTCGCTCAGGCGCTGGAAATCGTCCATGGTGAGGTTCACGCCTACCGATCTTGCGATGGCGATGAGGTGGAGCACCGCATTGGTGCTGCCGCCGAGGGCCATGATAACTACGATAGCGTTTTCGAACGCTTCGAAGGTCATGATATCGCGCGGTTTAATATCTTTCTCCAGCAGCAGGCGGATGGCTTTACCCGCAGCGAGGCATTCTTCTTCTTTTTCCTTGCTGATGGCAGGGTTGCTGGAGCTGTAAGGGAGGCTCATACCCATGGCTTCGATGGCGGAGCTCATGGTGTTGGCCGTATACATACCGCCACAGGCGCCGGCGCCGGGGCAGCTATGTTGAATGATTTCTTTGAAATCGGAATCGTCGAGGTTGCCGGCCATTTTCTGTCCGAGGGCTTCAAAGGCGGAAATGATGTTGAGGTCCTGTCCTTTCCATTTACCGGGGGCAATGGAGCCACCGTATACCATGATGGCAGGGCGGTTAAGGCGCCCCATGGCGATCAGGGAGCCGGGCATGTTCTTATCGCAGCCGGGCACGGTGATGAGGCCGTCATAATATTGAGCGCCGCAAACAGTTTCAATGGAGTCAGCAATCAGATCACGGCTTACGAGGGAATAGCGCATACCATCGGTACCGTTGCTAATGCCGTCGGATACGCCAATGGTGTGGAACATAAGGCCTACGAGATCGTTAGCCCAAACGCCTTCTTTTACTTTTTTCGCCAGATCGTTCAGGTGCATGTTACAGGTGTTGCCATCGTAGCCCATGCTAACAATGCCCACTTGTGCTTTCTTCAGGTCACCTTCCGTCAGTCCAATACCGTACAGCATGGCCTGGGCGGCCGGCTGCGTCTGGTCTTGCGTAATCGTTTTGCTGTATTTGTTTAACTCCATGATCTATCGGTTAAATACCGTTGTCGGCTGTCTGAAATATTAAATTATCGTTGAAATTATATCCGGGGCGCGTGAAATTCAAACCTATAATTCGGCTGCTCCCGGTCTTCAAAAGGTGGCATTGAGAGCCAAAATCCGCTATGGGTGAGGGTTGGAGAGAAAAGCGTTTACGCCATTCAACGGCTGTGTAACGCTTTCAGGAGGGAGGAAGGGGCTCCCCTGCCAGCGGATCCTTGCCGGCAGGGGAATTCCTTCAATATCAGGCAGGAATAGCTGCTTTATCGAATTCTTTCTCCAGCACTTTGGCTTTGTAAGCCTGCTGAATGATTTTACCGAGGGATTGTGCCCAGGGTTTGGCAAAACCTTTGTTGTTGAAGCTGTCCCAGCCTACCACTTCGGCAGCGGTACCGCAGTAGAACACGCAATCTGCGCCTTCCAGCTCTTCCACAGTGATTTGTTTCTCTACCAGGGGTATTCCCAGTTCGTGGCAGATCTCGATTACGGTTGCACGGGTGATACCGGGCAGGATGTTGCCTGGGGCGGGTGTATAGATAGTACCGTCTTTCTCGTAGAATACGTTGGCGCCGGGGCCTTCAGCCACAAAGCCGTCGATATCCAGCAGCAGTGCTTCGTCGAAACCTTTGGACTTCGCTTCCTGAGAGGCGAGGATGGAGTTTACGTACAGACCGGCAGATTTGGATTCGATTTTGAACGCTTTCGGGTTCGGGCGCTGGTAGGAAGAAAGCATTACGCGGAGGAGCTTCTCGCCCAGGTAAGCACCCCATTCCCATGCGCAGATGAGGATGTGCGTTTCTTCAGCTGCCTTCAGCGTCATGTTGGGAGGGCAAATGGCGAGCGGACGGATGTACGCTTCTTCCATATTGTTCAATTCCAGGATCTTATAGCATGCGTCGATCAATTCTTGGTTGTTGAAGTCATACGGCATGTGGATCAGTTCGCAGGAGCGCTTAAAACGGTCGAAGTGCTCTTTCGCCTTGAAGATCTTCACTTCCCCGCTGGCGGTTTTATATGCGCGGATCCCTTCAAATACTGCGTATCCGTAGTGCAGCGACTGGCCGTACAAGTCGATTTTGGCCTCAGAGGCTTTCTGGAAAGCCCCGTTAAAGTAAAGAATCGTGTTTTCGTTGTAATAGCTATACATAAAAATTGGAATTTGCGTACCCAAAAAAAAAGCCTTCCCGGTGGAGGAAGGCGTTTATTGTTTGTTATTATTATACACGCTGGTCTATCCTCCAATTGGCTGGCGGGTAATAATGACAACGACGATCACGACGAGCGTAATGGCCCAGTTGAGCTGAGCTACGATGTGATTGATTGCGTTATTGTCTTTGTTTACCCACATGGAGGTGCTGATGATTTTTTGTTATCTACACAAATGTATAAGGGTTGAAAATAAAAACCAACACAAATCTCAATATTTTGAGAAAAATTAATCCCGACTCCGTTTTTTAAGAATATCGAAATAACTCAGCTATATTTTGGATAAATTTCAAAAATACCGCAATATACCCGCACGCCATCTAACATAAAAAATGCCCTCCCGGCTTTACCAGGAGGGCATTCCCTATAATATATACGTTTCCTTTAGGAAGCGAGGCACTTATCGATCACCGCCTGCAGCGCAGGTTGCTTTTCGATGAGGCACTCCAGCAGCGTAAGCTGGTTCTTCGCACGGTTGAAGTTATGCTCAGGATACTTGATGGGATAATACACGTCACCATTCAGGTAATCTGTCAGGAAACGGATGCCCTGCATATAGATCATGAACTTGCCGGCATAGAAAAGGTGTTGTTTCTCAGTTTCGGTAAGCGTACTGCCTACTTCTGAGAGGTATCCTTTCATAAGGGCTTCGTAATATTCCTCCCGTACCTGTATCTGGCTGAAATCACGCTCTTCCTCCGATACGGGGCATACATAGGTACGCACCATATCCCCCAGGTCGGAAATTACCTTACCGGGCATCAGGGTGTCCAGATCACATACGCAGATGCCTTCGAAGGTATCCTTCTTCAGCAAAACGTTATTGATCTTGGTATCGTGATGCATGAGGCGGTCGGTAAACTCAGGGTTGGTTTTAAGCGACTCAAACGTTACGGCGATATCGCTGTAGCGGAGGAACTGCTCGATGAGTGCTTCGGCAAATGCCTTCCTTTCTTCCTTCGCCGTACGGATGGCCTCCTGGAAGGAAGCGTAGCGCAGGGTGAGATTATGGAAGTTGGGGATAGATGCCCTGAACTCATGCAGGTCAATTCCATGAAACATGCGAGCCATCAAACCGAACTGCTTCGCCGCTTCGTATGCCTGGCGGGTGTTATCTGCCTGGTCTACCGACGTGGAATCCGCGATGAAGGGGATCATGCGCCAGTATTCTTCCCCGTGCTGATACATCTCCTCCCCTTCCTTTGTGGGAATGGCTTTGATGAAGAGGTATTCCGGATGGTGCTGGTCGAGGTAATCGCCGGCCAGCTTCAGGTTGCGGGCAATCACATCCGGCTCGCGGAAAACGTAGGTATTGATCCGCTGGAGGATGTAACGCTGGTTGTTTTCCCCGGTCAGCAGGAATGTGTTATTGATATGTCCGCTCCCGAATTTCTGCATGGAGAACTCGGCGGGCTGAAGCCCGAATGCGCTAAGGATGTCGGTATGTACCATTTTACTTATTTCCAGAGGTTGTCAGGATATTCTCCCTTGTTTACGAGTGCGGACAGAGAGGCCTGCACGCCCGGCGCATCTTCTTTATAGGTAACGCCGAACCATTGCGAGCTGGTAGGGATCACTTTCACGGAGCCGAGGCCGGCAGCGATGAAGGAATCTACCACGATGGGGATGAAGAATTCAGATTTAGGATTGGAGAGATTTTGTTCCAGGAACTGCGTGAAGAGCTTCTCGCTTACTTCGAACACAGAAGGATCGAAGCCCCAGAAGTTCATGGATACCGGCGTTTGAGGGCCCAGTTCCACTTTAACATCACCGTCTTCATAAGCGATCTTACCATCTTCCACGGTGATTTTGGTACGCTCCACGATACCAGCGAGGTTGCCGGCGTCGTTTACTTCGCATACACCACGGGAAACGGAACCGTAATCGCTCACGGTTTTGCCCAGCTCATACCCTACTACGCTGTAGCGGTTAGAGTCGCACTCGTCCTTCAGAAACTCCGCCATCTTTTTGAAAGCGTCGTAGCCGTAGAAGTCGTCTGCATTGATCACTGCAAAAGGCTCATTGATGGCATCTTTCGCACAGAGCACTGCGTGGGCGGTACCCCAGGGCTTGGTACGGTCTGCAGGTACTTCGAAGCCATCCGTAAAGGCTTTCATATCTTGAAAAACGTATGCCGTTTCCACTTTTCCCTTCAGTTTGGGCTCGAATATCTCTTTGAATTCTTCAGCGAAGTTTTCGCGGATAATAAATACGATCTTGCCAAACCCTGCGCGTATAGCGTCATAGATGGAGTAATCGATGATCGTTTCACCGCTGGGGCCAAACTGCTGGATCTGTTTCAAACTTCCATACCGGCTCGCCATTCCGGCTGCCAGGATCAATAAAGTCGGTTGCATTAGCTGATATTAGTTTATAATGTCAAGTCGAATTAATATCGGGGGCTAAAAATAAACATTAAATTTTTCCCAAACCGGTTAAATCCTTATTTTTTCGACCGGTTATACAAAAAAGACGCCGTTTTTATTGAATCCGTCTATTTTTGTAAGCCTGCCTCCTGCGGGAGCAGCACCCCCATTCATGCCAGCACCTATGTATGATAAGCCACGGGGAACGGGGGAAACAGTGAACATGATTTTCAGGTTAACAAACATTTCAAATGAAAAAACTAGTATTGGCGGGAGCCATGGCATCGCTGCTTGCTTCCTGCGCACAACAGGGACCGAAGGAGCAGAAAGAGCAACCTCTTCAACAGCAGCAGCAAACGAAGCCGGATGAGATCAGGGAGAAAATGCAATGGTTCGCCGACGCCAAGCTTGGTATCTTCATTCACTGGGGTATTTACTCCGTGAACGGGATCGATGAAAGCTGGAGCTTCCATAACAAAAAGATCTCACATGCCGATTACATGGCACAGATAAAAGGCTTTACCGCTGACAAATACGATCCCCAGGCCTGGGCAGACCTTATCGCCGCCTCCGGCGCCCGGTATGCGGTGATCACCACCAAACACCACGACGGTGTTGCCCTCTGGGACACGAAGTTCAACGACCTCAGCACCGCCAAAAGCACACCCGCCAAACGCGACGTGCTCACGCCATTCTTCGAGGCCATCCGCCAGCGCGGCATCAAAGCCGGTGCTTACTTCTCGCTGATCGACTGGACCAGCAACGATTATCCCGGATTCCTCAAAGACAGCAGCCGCTATAAGGTTAAAGACGACCCCGAGCGCTGGAAACGCTTCCAGCAATTCTACCAGGGACAATTGGCAGAAGTCATGAACCAGTTCAATCCCGACCTCTGGTGGTTCGACGGCGACTGGGAACACAGTGCTGACGAATGGGAAGCGCAGAAAGTGCGCAAAATGCTCACCACCCATAACCCCAACACCATCATCAACGGCCGCCTTATGGGCTATGGCGATTACGACACGCCGGAACAGAACTTCCCCGTTCAGCGCCCGCATTTCGAATGGTGGGAGCTGTGCATGACCATCAACAACAACTGGGGATGGCAGCCGCAGGATACCAACTGGAAAACACCATATGAAGTAATCACCATCTTCGCCGACGCTATCAGCAATGGTGGTAACATGCTCCTTGACATTGGCCCGAAAGCAGACGGTACCATTCCCCCTGAGCAGGTAAACGTACTGCGCGAGCTGGGCAAATGGAACAAGAAGCACGAAAGCGCCATCTTCAGCACATTGGGAGGCATCCCCCAGGGCCACTTCTATGGACCTACTACTTTAAGTAAAGACTCTACCACATTATACCTCTTCCTCTCCGGCAAAGTAACCGGACAAGTCATGGTGAAAGGGCTCGACAACCAGATCAAAGACATTACGGTTGTTGGCAATGGCACTAAACTGTCGCATAAGATCGTAGGCAAAATCAGCTGGAGCCCTGTGCCCGGCCTTGTTTACATCACCGTGCCTGAAAACGTGCAGGATGAATACATGACTGTTCTGGAACTGAAGCTCGACAAGCCCGTGAAACTGTACCGCGGCAAGGGAGGATTGCAGGGATAGCCAACGCAGTCAATTCCACAGCATAAATACGCACAGATGAAACAAACGCTCCTATCCACTTTAGCCCTGTGCCTGACGTTCGCCGCATCGGCGCAACTGACGGTTAAACCCCAGGTGAACATCGTTCCCGCCCCTGCCTCGCTGGAGGAGAAAACGGGAACGCTGACCCTGCAGGGCACATCCGCCCGGTATTTCGCCAACAGCGAAACCGCCGAGCGTATGGCAAAACTCTATGCCTCCTATCTCGACGCCAATTTCGGCCTGAAGCTCGAAAAAGGCACTATGCAAAACGCACAGGTAATCTTCTCCGACGACGATCACCTGCCCAATGAAGGATACCAGCTCACCGTCACCAACCGGAAAGCGGTGGTGCAGGGGCATGAAGCTGGTCTCTTTTACGGCCTGCAATCCCTGCAGCAGATCTCCCGCAACAAAACAAAGCTGGGTGTGGTGCTGCCGGCTGTAACCATCAAAGACCAGCCGCGCTTCGGCTACCGCGGTGTAATGCTCGATGTAGGCCGGTATTACCTGCCCGTGGAGTACATCAAACAGTATATCGACGTGATTGCCTCCCTGAAGCTCAACCGCTTCCACTGGCACCTCACCGAAGATCAGGGCTGGCGCATAGAGATCAAGAAATACCCGCGCCTCACCACCGTGGGTTCGCAAAGGAAGGAGACCAACAAAGGCCATCTCAGCGAAAATAAGTACGACGGCAAACCGCATGGCGGTTTCTACACCCAGGAAGAGGTGAAAGACATTGTAGCCTATGCTGCACAGCGCTTCGTAACGGTTGTTCCCGAAATCGAAATGCCGGGCCACGCACAGGCTGCACTCGCCTCCTATCCGCAGCTGGGCTGCACTGGCGGCCCTTATGAAGTGTCTACCAAATGGGGTGTACACCGCGAAGTGTTCTGCGCCGGCAACGAGGAAACATTCACTTTCCTTGAAGATGTGCTTACTGAAATACTGCCCCTCTTCCCCAGCCAGTATATCCATATAGGTGGCGACGAATGCCCGAAAGAACGCTGGAAGGAATGCGCCAAATGCCAGTCGCGCATTAAATCGCTGGGCCTGAAAGACGAACACGAATTGCAGAGCTATTTCATCCGCCGGATGGAGAAATTCCTTAATAACAAAGGCCGCAAGATCATTGGCTGGGACGAGATACTCGAAGGAGGCCTTGCGCCCGACGCTACCGTTATGAGCTGGCGGGGTGAGGCCGGTGGCAAAGAAGCTGCCCGTCAGCGTCACGACGTAATCATGACGCCAAACACCTACCTCTATCTCGACTATTACCAGGGCGCTCCCTCGGCTGAGCCACTCGCCATCGGCGGTTACCTGCCACTGGAAAAGGTTTACAGCTACGAGCCGCTCCCTAAAGACCTCACGCCCGAAGAGCAGAAGCATATCATAGGCGTGCAGGGCAACGTGTGGACGGAATACGTACCCTCCGGACCGGTATCCGACTACTTCACTTTCCCCCGCGCCCTCGCGCTCGCGGAAATCACCTGGACGCCAAAGGATAAGAAGGATTACACCGACTTCCGGAAGCGTATGCGCGGCGTTCTGTACGACCTCGACAAACGTGGCGTGAACTTCCGTATCCCTGAAGCTATCGGTGCAGAAAATACCGTGATGGCCGACATTTCAAGCGGCGGTGGCGAAGGCGTAGGCGCCTCTTCCATCCAGAACGCCGCACAGCGTTCCGTAGTGAAGCTGGAGCCTCCCATGGCAGGTGCAGTGATCCGTTATACCACAGATGGCACCACGCCTACAGCGCAAAGCCCTGTAGCAAACGCACCCATCATCATAGCTCCGAAACCCGACGAAACCATTACCTTCAAATACATCGTAACCCTTCCTGAATCCGGCCGCAGCAGTGCGGTGTACAGCAACACCTACACGCGCAAATCGTATAAACCTGCGGTAAGTGTAACGCCCACTGGTAAAGGCGTGAAGTTCCAGGGCTACTTTAAGGCCTTCCCTTCGGCCGCAAAAGTGAGTGGCAATGCCGACACTTCCGGTGTAATGAACGATTTCTCTATCCGTGCATTCCAGCGCCACCCCGAATTTGGCGTAACGTATGAAGGATATGTGAAAGTGGAAGAAGACGGTGTGTATGAAGTAGGCTCGGTTTCCGACGATGGTTCCATCGTGACCATCGATGACGAAGAGGTTGTGAATAACGACGGTGAACATGCAGCAACTGCAAAAACAGGTATAGTTCCCCTGCGTAAAGGCTACCACCGCATCCGCGTGCAGTATTTCGACGCAGGCGGGGGAGACATTTTGCAGGTAACAATCGGACTCAAAGGCAAACAAAGCCTTAACTTGCGGAATGCACTTTACCACTAAAGACTTACTGCAACAATTCAATACAGCATGGCTGCCCGGGAACCTCCAGGCAGCCATGCTGCGTTTGGATCGTATCCATCCGCTGGTGCAGGGCAATAAATGGTTTAAGCTGCAGCGTAATCTTGAAGCAGCCGGCTCCCGTCCGGTTGTAACCTTCGGCGGGCCATGGTCGAACCACCTGCATGCAACCGCTGCAGCCTGCAAATTGCTGGGTTTACCCGTTACAGGGATTGTGCGGGGGGAGGCACCGGCCGTTCCATCCCAAACCCTCAGGGATGCAGCCGGGCTGGGTATGCATATCCTCCACGTTCCCCGGGAATTATACGATGCCCTGAAAAAGGGCGATGTTACCCGGGCGCCGCTCGACCTGCTTCCCCTGCTGGAAAGCGCCTGTATCATCCCGGAAGGGGGTGGAAATGAAGCCGGGGCAGAAGGGTGTGAAGACATCCTTGAACTGGGGGATTTCAGCCCGTATACACACGTTTTATGTGCCGTTGGTACAGGTACTACCCTGGCCGGACTAATAAACGGAGCTGGTAAGCGGGGGCTTAGAGCGGAGATTTGGGGGATTTCAGCGCTGAAAGGGGCTTTTTCACTGGATGATGAGATCCGCGGCCTGCTGAAGGGGGAAATGGTTGAATGGGAAGTATTGCATGATTATCATGAAGGCGGATTTGCTAAGGTAACCCCTGAGCTCATAACGGAAATGAATGATTTTTTCAGGCAAACGTGCATTCCTACTGACCGGGTATATACCGGAAAAATGGTGCTCGCCTTCCGGAAACTGGCAGCAGCAGGAGAATTTCCTCCCGGAAGCAAAATACTGCTGATACATACCGGAGGGCTGCAGGGAAATGCCTCATTACCGCAAGGAAGTTTGCATTTTTAACGGCTGTAGGCCAATACTGGCAAGGTTCTGGTGAAGGATGGGCAGTTCAGTAGACTTTTACAGGACAGCAGCGTATATTTGGCGTTCAGATCCTAAATTTGCCAACTTAAGAGACTAGACAGATGTACTGTATGAAGCAGACGGTTAGATGCATTATCGTGATGATTTTCTTAACGGGAGCCTTTTCTGCCGCCAAAGCGCAGGAAGCCGTGCCGCCCGTATTGCCCGACTTTTCGGCGCTGATTAAAACCGGAAAGATCCAGCTCGACTGGATATCCGGGTTCCCTAATGCCGTGCAGATCGGTGTACAGCGTTCGCTCGACAGTGTGCTGAACTTCACGACCATCGGCTACGCCACTAACCCGGCTACCCAGCGCAATGCTTACCTCGATAATAAGCCCCTCCCCGGTAAAAACTATTACCGCCTGTTTATTCTCTTCAAGAATAACACTTACCTGCACTCCAAAGTAGTACTGGCCACGGCAGATACCTCCATTGCGGGCGATACCAAGATCGGCGCGCAGGACATACCTACGATGACTACTACCTCAGAAGATGGCAAAAAAGAGGTTATCCCCTGGAAACCATCCAATTACATTTACACTACTGCCGACGGCAATATCAATATCAAGCTGCCGATGGCGATGCAGAAGAAGTACCAGGTGAAGTTTTACGAGCCTACAGGCGTGTTCCTGTTTGAGGTGGAGCATGTATCCGAGCCTTTCCTAATACTGGAGAAGGCCATTTTTATGCATGCAGGCTGGTTTGATTTCGAGATTTTCGAGAATGGCAAACTGCTGGAGAAATGGAACCTGTATATTCCTTTGAGCTACCGTTAACGGTTTGCTGCAAATAAGGCGCCTTCCACCATTTCTGCGCCGAAGATTTCCGCGAAATGGTATACGATCCGGGCCCGCACTTCCTCCACAGGCAATGCGCGCCCGGTTTCTTTTTGCATGGAAGTCACAGATTTATCCTGGATGCCGCAGGGAATGATATTTTCAAAGTAAGAGAGGTCGGTATTAACGTTAAGGGCGAAGCCGTGCATGGTAACCCAACGGCTGCAGCGTACCCCCATCGCACAAATCTTACGGGCCCGCCCCGGAGTTTGAGGGTCCAGCCACACACCGGTTTCCCCTTTGGAACGCTCCCCTTTCAGTCCAAAATCCCCGATAGTGCGGATAATTACCTCTTCGAGGTTGCGCAGGTAGCGGCCGATATCGGTATAAAACCTTTCAAGGTCGATGATGGGGTACCCCACAATCTGCTCTGCCCCATGGAAGGTAATATCGCCCCCACGGTTGGTTTCCACGAACTGGATGCCTTTGGCTTCCAGCGCTTCACTGCTCACCAGGAGGTTTTCCGGATGGCCGCTTTTACCGAGGGTATATACAGGGGGATGTTCGCAAAACAGCAGGTGATGGCGGGTTTCGGCAACTGCACCCTCCCCTGCCGCCCGGGCGGCGGCTTTGGCGTCTGTATTCTCCCGGAGGAGCCTTTCCTGCAGGTCCCAGGCCTCCCGGTAAGGGATCTGCCCCAGATCATTCACGATTATCTGCTGTTTCATCGCCTGCAAAGATAACTTAAAGTATCTTTGCAAAAATTTTTACCGATGACCGATCACATGCCGGAACTGGAAGACGAACTCGATAATGGCGAAGGAAGCGAACAGATATTCGAACGCGTGAACCTTGTGGTAGACAAGGGGCAGGAACCCCTGCGTATCGATAAGTTCATCCAGGCCCGCATAGAGGGCGCCACCCGGAATAAGGTACAGCAGTCCATCGAAAAAGGCATGGTACTCGTGAACGATAAGCCCGTAAAAGCGAATTATAAGGTCCGCCCGCTGGACCGGCTCATCGTATATTCCACCCGTAACCCGGAAACTGCCGAAATAAAGCCTGAAAACATCCCGCTCGATATCGTGTATGAAGATGATGATGTAATGGTGGTGAACAAGCACCCCGGCATGGTGGTGCACCCCGGCTGCGGTAATTCGTCAGGCACCCTCGTAAATGCCCTGGCATGGTACCTTGGCGACGAAAACGACCGTTCTGCCGTAGAACCTGCCATCCCCCGGTTCGGCCTCGTACACCGGATTGATAAAAACACGAGCGGCCTGCTGGTGGTAGCGAAGTCTGATAAAGCCATGACCGACCTTGCCAAGCAGTTCTTCGACCACACCGTAGAACGCCGCTATATAGCCCTGGTTTGGGGCGATTTTGAGGAAGATGCAGGCACTATCGTGGCCCACGTAGGCAGGCACCAGCGTTTCCGCAAAATCATGGATGCTTACCCCGACGGGGAATATGGCAAAGAAGCCATCACCCACTACGAAGTACTGGAGCGCCACAATTACGTAACCCTTATCGCCTGCAAACTGGAAACAGGCCGTACACACCAGATCAGGGTACACATGCAGCATACAGGCCACCCGCTTTTTAACGACGACACTTACGGTGGAGACCGTGTTGTGAAAGGAACCGTTTTTGCCAAATACAAGCAATTCGTGGATAACTGTTTCGAGGTCATGCCGCGTCATGCCCTGCATGCGCAAACACTGGGCTTTATCCATCCCCGTACCCGCCAGCACATGCAATTTGAAAGCCCGCTCCCTGCAGACTTTACCGGAGTGCTGGAGAAATGGAGAAGGTACAGAAGGAACAGTGAAGATTGATATATGACGCTGAATGCGTAGTAAATACTTAAAGTAAACAGGAAGGGCAGCCATGTGGCTGCCCTTCCTGTTGGGTGAATTTAACGCATCAGCAACAGCGTTCCGTTTTCCTGCTTTCGCTCTTCTCCTGCCAGCTGGTATTCGCACATCCACACATAGGCTCCTGCCGTTGCAGGCTGCTCCTGAACAAGCCCGTTCCAGCCTTTAGCCGGATCTCTGGATTCAAAGACCAGATTACCCCACCTGTGGAAGATTCGCAGGTGATAGTATGTAAGCACCACTTTAACCACGGGCCTGAACAAATCATGCCGTCCATCGCGGTTTGGGGTAAAAACGTTGGGGAACCATACTGCTGTAATACAATCCTTCATTGTCACAGTTACTTCCTCCCGACCCCGGCAGCCGTTGAAATCAGTCACTTCCAGCCAGTAAGTACCCGGCTGGCGGACAGGTATGGCAGGAGACTGATCTCCCGTACTCCAGCGGTAAGATGAGAAATTGCCTGAGCTTTGAAGGGTGTAGCTTGCCTGCCTGCAGATTTCCATATCACCGGGAAGGAAGCCTGCTGGCAGGTTAGTAAATCGTGCTATTTCTACTGTATCGGCAGCAATACAACCATTTGCACCTGTTACCGTAACCCACCATTTACCCGGCTGATTAACAGTAATGGCATTCGTTTGTGCACCAGTACTCCAGTTCCAGGAAACTCCCGAACCCGCCTGTAATGTTTTACTTCCTCCCTCGCAAAGGATACCATCCTGTGGCAAGCCCACAACCGGAACGGGTAGTATGGCACCAATTATCAGGGTGTCATAGGTTGCGCAGCCTTGCGGGTCAATCGCCTGCACCGTATAGCGGCCGGCGGCTTTTGCATAGAAAGAATGCTCACTGTTACCAGTACTCCATACTACATTGTTGAAACGCGAAGGTGCCTGAAGCAGCAGGGAATCTCCTGCGCAAAGGTTTATATCTGCACCAAGAGTTATTTTCTCTGGCAGGATCATAGTAACACGTACCGTATCCCGCACAAAGCAACCCGGATCTTTTTCAGCAGTAAGTATGTAAACAGTATCCTGATCGGGAAACAGTGTAGCCTGATTACCCTGCAATGTTTTATTAAAATCAGTATTCCAGGTGTAATTGTTAAAGCCCTGTGGTATATCAACTATTACACTTGCTTCCACACATTTCCTGATATCCGGGCCAATGCTGAAAGCATAATCGGGCTGCGGCAGGAGGGTGATTTCCTCAACAAATGTATTGCCGCATTTATCCGTAACCGTTACACTGTAATCTCCCGGTGCCGATGCGGTTAACTTGCGGGTTATACTTCCGTCGTGCCAGAGATAGGAAGCAAAACCATCGCCCGGGTCCAGCACCACTGTATTGCCCTCGCATATAATTCTGTCTGCCCCGAGAACTGCAGTAGTTGCAGATTTCACTACTTCCGCATTCACAAATCCGGATATTATCCTGCAGCCGCCGTCGATACTCCCGGTAATGCTTGTGGCGCCTTCCTTTTTGAATTTAATGATAAGCTCTCCGTCTGATTGGGAAATGATGTCCGCCATTGTGGGATCTGCCGACCAGGAAACAGGCTCCTGGCAGCCGGAAGCTTTGTTGGCCCGGTAAGTGTAAGTCTGAGAAAGATCGCAAATTTTATCAGGTCCGGTAATACTGATGCTACCGCAAGTAGTAGGCACATCGCACGAAGGAACAGCAAACACGGCCGGAACAGGATCGGTATATACGGTTGCCGGTACGATATTGCCCACGCTGATTGGGGAGGCACCGAGCAATGTTGGTACATCTTCCTGCAGAGTTAAGGATACAATAGTTCCGGTTTCCTCCACACTATAACAATTGCCTGCAGTTGCTCCTTCGATCACGCCGTTCCGGTCGGTACGCATAATGATACCTTCTTTCGCGCTTTCATGATATTTAAGGGGGAAGTAATTGCCGGTTAATAGTATTCCTTCACCATCAGCCCTGGCACTTGTAATACCATGTGATTTCAGGTTGATGTATTTACGTGACCAGGCCAGCTTACCATCTTTAGAAAATTTCATGATACTGATAGCGGTATCGCGGCCCTGATAGGTTTCATGGGCGAAGATCAGCGAGTCTCCCGGAGCTGAATCCATGTGGGCAGGTACCGTTTCGCCGATGAACTGATGACTATATGGCCGCACAAGTTGTTTATCTGCAAGCTTCCATCCACCCAATTGCGCTCCGGTTTCCGAATTGAGCCGTACAGCTCCCACGCGATAATCCCAGTTAAACAGTGAAATCTCGCTGTATAATCCTATTCCAAGCGTCAGCTCATTTCCGGATTTCTTCAAATGAAATGCATCTAATTCCTTTCCCGGCACGGAAAACTGGCGTACCCAATCCAGCCCGCCGGTGGCCGCATTAAAGCGTGCCACTGCTAAATATCCGTTAGGATGCTGGCGAACATATTCCAATGCCAGAAAAACAGAACCGTTTTCGCAAATGAGTCCACGGTAAAAAGGATTCAGTCCCTGGAAGTCGATAGCATTTTCCCAAACCACACTTCCGGCAGCACCGTCTATCCGCATGAGGCCATTCGCTATCCCAAGTATGATATCCCCGTTCTCCGCCTCTGTTGCGGAGTTAAACCCGTAAGTGCCGCTGAATGGATAATGAACTTCCTTAGACCATACCACATCACCGTTCTGATCTATTTTCATCAGTGCACCATACCCGTATACTAGTATAGTGTTATCGCTCAGTTTCAGCATTCGTTGCGCAAACTTGGTAGCTCCAATCGAATGATCGAGCACGATATGTTTCGCCCATCGGATAGTACCATCTGGCTTAACTTTCACCAGCTGCGGAAATATGTAGGAGGAATGAAAGAAACGATAAGTCAATGTAAGAATATCACCATCGTCCATCCTGACCCCATCAAACATACTGGTCTCTAAGTTATCTGCTATCTGCGTAAACATGCCCTTTGTGCAGGCGGCGCCCGACCCGGCCGGGCGTAACGGCTTGCATAGTGTAGCAGCACACCCCCCCGAATTCCGGGCAAACAAGCCTGCCTGTTCAGCTGGCAATACGGCGTCTGCCAAAGGTGGTGTCGACTGTATAGAACTCCATGTATAATTAAGGTTAGCTACCAGTACATTATTAGTATTCCAGAGGCCGTATGGCCAGGCTTCACAGGAAGACTGGCCTGCTTTGCCCGTACGATCTGCTTTGGTTACTGCAATGTCTACATTATCCGTTCCTTCAAGGTTTCGGCCAGTGCCCACCCATCCAAAATCTTCCATCAAATCCACATCCATCATGGTTCCTTCCTGATGGTTATAACCTACATTTACAGCTGGCCGCCCTGTTCTGTCCACATGCGAGATTGTTCCTCCGTTGCTAAAAATATAATCGCTGTGGTAACCAACCAGCACTCCATCTCCGGGTACAGGTATAATCCGGGCATATGTTACACGCCCATTGCCCCTTATTGGTCGTATCTCACTTTTAACAGGAGAAACTGTAATATTCCACTGTGCATCGAGCTGCATCATTATCAGAGAGAATTCCGGATTGGGTTCGTCTAAATTACCATATGGCTTATACGTTTTTAATGTCAGGTTGATCCCGCCGGGATGTACCTCAATTGATGCACCTTCTTCGTGCCATCCCGGAGTCGCGGAAAACTTGCGGGCCGCGCTTACGTTTCCATTTGCGAGGTTCATGCGCATCAGGAAGGCATCACGGTAATCGCCACTCGTATACCCGGATATATATAGCTCACCGGAAGATTCAGTCATAGCGAGCACTCCTTCATCATTTCCTTCATCGAACCGCTTAGACCACATTATATCTCCTGCGTTGTTAAGCCGCATCACCAATACATCGGCTACCGCCGAACTATCGTTTATATTGGCAGCAATAGCATACCCGCCTGCAGTGAGCGGCAGCACTTCGATGCCTTTCAGACTATCGGTTATACCGGCGCTGAATTTCCTGTTCCAGGAAACGGTACCATTTGCATCGGTTTTCATTATCCAAAGTGCTCCACCAGGGGACATTGCAGTAACGGATGTTCCTATGGCAATAAATCCGTCGTCAGGCGTTTGTTTTATCCGGTACAGGGTATCATCACCAGCCTGACCATACAATTTCGACCATTCAATATTGCCTGCCGGGTTGAGCTTCATAATGAATCCATCTGTTCCCCCTGCACCACCGGAATTGGAATTGCCAGCCACAACAACATTACCATTTCGGGTATATACAACGGATTGGCCTTCGTCCCTTCCCGGGCCGCCATATTTCGCGTGAAATACTTCCACACAGCGTGTCTGTGCATTCAGGAATGTGGTGTAACAAATGCAACAATAAAAAAAGATAGTGAATCGGATGAATTTCATGCAGTTACAGGGAATATAGACCTAAAAATAAGCAAATTACACAGAAGTCCCGCAAAGGAAGGGTGCCGCCGGGACGCTAATAGTGGCTTAAAGATAGTATTTGTACTGCGATCCCATTACCTCATTCATTCGTATATTCAAACCCGTTTTAACCCACAATGAACACATCCCTATTACCGAATTGCATTGAATCATTGAACCATGCTGTCAACAACCCATTTATAACACCCTCAATGCAAACAACATGAAAAAAATGAAGCCTGCGCTGCTAGCGCTATTCCTTTTCTTTTCCGCTTGCCATAAAAACGCAATGCAGGAGAGCCCAAAACCTGTTACCCAAAAATCAGATCCTGTTCCTGTCCAGTTCAGTGTGGCCGATTTTCTCCGGCAATATGAAACCCTGCCCGGCGGGCGGCGAAGCCCTGATGCCGCAAGAGATTCTTCTCTCGGAAAAATCAACTATATCACTTACCAGGCCATAAAAGATAACATAGCGGTGAGTACCATCCACCAAGATTCACTTACGCCAGCTGCGGATTTCGGCCGCATTCGGGATACTTTGCTGCCCGGCCACTATATCTTCCGTTTTCTGGCCTATACCCACCCGCTCCGGTTCGACAGTACCCTGGGAACGCTCCGCGGATTCGGACATGAGATGGGAGAAAACAATGTACTCGATCCCATTGGCGATATTTTCGTTGCCGCAGTGGCCTATTCCGTATCTCCGGACTCTCCTGCCATCGTGCATGCGCAAAAGCTGGAACGTATGGTAGGTAAGGTGGTGCTGAACATAAAAGACGCCGAAGCTATTTACCAACAGAACTACGACATTGAGATCTTCATATACCCCACCTGGCAATTTTATTACTGGGACGGTGGCACTGCTCCCAACCTCTTACCATACAACTCCCTTGTGCCACGTACAGGTGCACGAACTTTTGAAGCATTCCTTTTCCCATCCGGCAGTCCGTCGTACCAGGTATGGATCAATGTGCGGAATAAGCAAAACGGAGAAGTGGTACTGGCCAGACCCATTCCAGGGGTTACCATTTCCCCTAACCGCAAAACGATCCTCACTGGTAGTCTTTTCGGCCCCACCGCCTGGGATCTTCATTTGAATGATGAATGGGACGATGATATCGATCTGGAGTTTTAACAACGGTTAAGAACGAGGCCGTCTCTCCTGTTTAAAAACCGGGAGGCGGCTTCGCTGTAATTCCAGAAATGTCGAAGATGTGCTATCAAATCAATATTGTGATCGAGATTGCATCATGGAGGTGGATAATAAATTGATATTAAACAGATTAAGACACCCATTTAGAACAAGGAGGAGCTGTTAGAGCATGAGCCATATAAAGTCCAAACCGGTTTATTTGTCTCAAAAGGCCCCGGAATATGTCATGTATGCACTCCTTTTGGTACCTGTAATATGACTAGGTTCGGGTAAATTTTCCCACATGATGTTATCAGGAAAAAACGCGGTGATTTATGGCGCCGGAGGCTCCCTCGGCGGAACCATCGCGCAGGCCTTTGCACAGGAAGGCGCCATTCTGTACCTCACCGGCAGAAATACGGACTCGGTGAACAAAAAGGCGGAAGCCATTCGTGCCGTCGGAGGCGAGTGTCATACAGCAGTTGTGGATGCGCTAAATGCTGTGGCTATAGAAAAGCATCTGGCAGGCTTGCCACGTGTTGATATTTCATTTAATGCTATTGGCTGGGAAGACAGGCAGGATTTGCCGCTGACGGATATGGATCCTGAAGATTTCCTGCGGCCGCTGCGGAGAGCCATGGAAACGGAATTTCTTACATGTACCGCAGCTGCACGGGCGATGATGCGGCAGCAATCCGGCGTTATACTCACGTTAACGGCTACGCCGGGAGGTATAGGGTATCCGCATGTTGGTGGATTTGGTCCTGCATGCTGTGCAGTTGAAAGCCTGACTCGTAATCTCGCATCAGAAGTGGGGCCTTATGGTGTGCGTGTGGTAAACATCCGTTCAGGAGGTTCGCCTGACTCCCGCCCTTTCCGTGAGGCCATAGAACAGGGAGGTGATGTAGTGAAAGAATTCCTGCATAAGCTGGAAGCAGACACCATGCTGAAGAAGATGCCTATGATGGATGACATCGCCAATGCAGCAGTTTTTCTCGCATCTTCCCGGGCGGATAAAATCACCGGCGTTACACTTGATATTACTTGTGGCACTACCAGTGCATTGAACTATACAGTTCCAACTATTCCCTTCCTCCAACACGATTAACTCCCCTTCCGTCTCGCCCCCGGCTACACGAAATAGCCGGGAATTTTTCTCAAAATATTGTACTGCGCAGGTAGGTTGCGTTGTATCGGTTTACCTTTACAACATGATAACCGATTTACCTTTAATAACTGTAACC
Organism: Chitinophaga deserti; assembly: GCF_003149455.1. Taxonomy (GTDB): domain Bacteria; phylum Bacteroidota; class Bacteroidia; order Chitinophagales; family Chitinophagaceae; genus Chitinophaga; species Chitinophaga deserti. The sequence continues at coordinate 309,399 of NZ_QFFK01000005.1, read as the reverse complement.
CGTGAAGTTTATTTCCCACACAATTCATCTTCCCTACAATATCTATTGTAATTATTCGTATTAATAGGTTGACGAAATATTTAGCATTGACATGAAATAAAATATCCCGGATACCCATGTTTGTCATTGCCTGTGTTTAATCCAATTTCAAAATGAAAATAAATCCTTTACGCTGCATGCGCCCGAACCCAATGCAGCCCTATGTCACATTCGCCGCAAAATGTCCGATTAAACTGATGACATATTCCTTGCTGCACTAATGCTTTGATGTCAGTAAAATCCTGACGGTCATCAAAGTCGGCAGTAACTCCCATGCTTATGCCCGCATGTGGTATGGACGTGTTATGCCCAGTTGTTATCGAATGCATTACTCTCAACAATTTTTCACTAAAAATTCAATACTTATGAAACAAACCCTTTGCGTCATCGCAACAACAGCCCTGTTTTTCTTTGCATGTAAAAAGCAATCAACCGAAGCTCCAGAAACATATTACCCCTCCGGAGAAAAGTACCCGATTCAAGTCAATGTATCTGATTTCATTAAAAAAGTTGAAACGATGCCACTGCCTGGGGCACGGAATACATCTCCACAGGCAAAAGATTCTTTACTGTCTAATAAAGTATCGCATATCATCTATGGTGTATTCCAGCAGCCCAATCATACTTTTATCCGGCAGATCCGACAGTCTGTTAATGTTAATCCCATCACCTTTGGTTCTATTCGCGATTCACTTCCTGCAGGAAATTATACCATTCTGCTAATTGCAGCGCAAGACTCCGTTAATTATGTTGAAGGAACTTATATGTGGATGGTACCTCACATTGAGTATGGTGTTTTAGCTCCGCTAGGTGATGTTTATGCAAAAATGTTTGATTTCACTGTTACTCCCGGAGCCCCGAATGTGATTGAAGGAACAACATTGAACCGTGCTACTGGTAAAATTGAAGTGAATGTGCTGGATGGTGCAGCACTGGAAGCCAATAACCAGGAAGTAGTTGTAACTGTATCTAATCTGAATCATCGGTTCCATGTAAGTAATTTTCAGTCTGAGTGGGAAATGGAGTTGCCCATGACCACACTCTCTCGCATCACTGCAACCCGGTATGAAGGTCATATTCTTAACAAAAATGATCTCTATGTTACTATCAAGGTAAAGGATAAATCAACCGGCGCAGTCATCTCCACCAAAACATTGAGCAATATCGCCGTTGGAGTCAACCAACGTACGATTATTTCAGGCAACCTCACCGGCGCTAATTCCAACTCTAATGGCAACTGGGACATCCACTTGAACCAGGACTGGAATTCCGACATCGTGGTTGAATTTTAAAGAATAAATATGAAACGTTGTTTAGTAAAAGCCAAAACTAAACAACCCCGCCTCTAAAAAATATATTCCTTAATCACCCACTAAAAACATTATCATCATGAGACAGATTTTATTTTCAGCCTGTATACTGGGATTTGCCTTATTGGCTTGCAAGAAGGAAATTGCCCCGGAGGAGCCTTCTGTTGTATCTGACAAAAAAATAGCTGTTCAATTCAATGTTTCAGACTTCCTGCGGCAGCAGGAAGTCCTGCCTACTCCCGGTGGAAGAAAATATCAAACTGCCCAGGGCAGAGACTCCCTGCTGTCTGAAAAAGTTTCCAATGTTTACTATTTCGCATTTGAAAAATCCAGCGGAAATAAAGTACACCTCAAACATCAAACCCCTGCCAATTCCGGCCTCAATTTCGGGTTAATTAAGGATACTCTTTTACCAGGAAGCTATACCATTCTGATGGTTGCATCTATTGACTCTCTCAGGATTATCAGCGATGGAGAAATTATGGGATCTGGTCCGGAACTGGGAACTTTAAGAGCCTCCTACAATTGGGATAATCAAGATTTCCTGTATCCGCTGAAAGATCAGTTCTTCAAAAAATTTGACCTGATTGTTCCTTCCTCCGGAGAAGTACCCCAGGCAAATATCAGCCTCGACAGATACATGAGTAAAATCGAAGTACGGGTGAATGATGCCGCTGCACTGGAAGCAGACAACAAGGATATTGAAGTTATTGCTTTCGGAGCACACAATAATTTCCATTACAACAGCGCCAGCCCCAGCTGGGGTGGTTTGAATCTCCGGTTCTCAAAATCCTCAGGCAATACTTATACAGCATATGCTTTACCTTCTGCCGCACCACATTACGAAGTCAAAGTAATTGTTAAAGAAAGAGGAACAGGCACCGTCCTGAACACGAAGGTTATCCCGAATGTGACTGCCACCAAAAACAAAGCAACTATTCTTAGTGGTAATGCACTGTCTGTTACGCCAACTGAAGAAAAACCTGAATGGCATATACAGTTGAATGTAATCTGGGAAGCCTCCAGCCCGGTCATTGATTTTTGATCCCGGTCATTTTAAATTACCAGCTCCCGTGCCCTTAAAGCCCGGGGGCTAATTATTTTATTAAAAACAATCTACATATCAGAAATTCCGCTAATTTAGCGGTGTCATGGTTCCTATGTTCAACCGTTTCAGGACGCTTCACCTCTTCCTGCTATTTCTCCTGGTGGCTGTATCTTTTTCCGCCGCCGCACGCCCCCGTCTCACCAACTTTACCTGGAACACCACCTGCCTTAACGACAGCGTTGCTTTCACCATCACCGACGATACCACCGGCATAGATTCCGTGAAATGGTATTTCGTGAGCCCTCCGGTAAACACCGAAGATTCCAGTAACCGCATCACCGGTGCCAAATACCGGTATACAATGCCCGGCACTTACACCGTCACCCTTAAAGCATACCGCAACGGGGTAGAGGATATTTCCATACAGTCGATCACCATTGTACCGCGACAAAACATCGACCTCGGGCCTCAGAATATAACTATCTGCGAAGGCGGCAATATCACACTTACCGCTCCTGCCATACCCGGTGCTACCTATGAATGGTATTATCTTGAGGATACCGTGCCCGGCACCAATACTTTCACCGCTACAGAAATGGCTACCTATCACGTTGCCATCAACGGCTGCCGCGAAATAGATTCGGTGAACCTGTTCATCTCCCCCATTCCAACCATCGATCTGGGGCCTAACCGAACACTTTGTACCGGCGAACTTTTCACACTCGATGCTACGGCTCAGAACGCCACATACGTCTGGAGTACAGGGGAAACAACGCCCACTATCGTGGCTTCCGGAACTGGAGGCACCTATCGCGTAACCGCTACGGTAGATGGCTGCGGTGATTATACCGATGATGTCACCATCACCTTCGCAGGAGCGCCCTACCCTTTCAATCTTGGCAACGATACCCTGCTCTGCCCCGGCGAATCCATTTTGCTGAATGCGGCACGACCCGGCGCTACCGCCTATGATTGGAGCACCAGTGCCACCTCCCCCACCATCACTGTGCGCCGGAGCGGTAATTTTTCAGTGTTCGTTAACATCAATAACATCTGTTCAGTTATAGATACCATCGAAGTACAATACAGCCGCCTGCGCGACTTTAGCCTGGGTAACGACACTTCCCTTTGCCAGGGCAACTTTCTTGTGCTATCTGCCGACCATGGCACCGGCAATTACCGCTGGCAGGACGGCTCCGATCAGGCTACCTATTACGTAGACTCAACCGGTTATTATAGTGTGCGGGTGCAGATAGGGCGGTGTGTAGAGCAGGATACCATTCGTGTTGTATTTGAGGATTCTCTCCGGGTGTACCTTGGTGAGGACACACTCATGTGCCTTGGCGAAACACTGAACCTTCGTCCATTTGGCGGGGGGAGTAATTATAAGTGGCAAGACAGTTCCACTGTATCCACCTTCCCCGTTACTACCCGCGGCTGGTACGCTGTTGTAGCACAAAATGCCTGCGGCAGGGCGGTAGATTCTATCCGCGTAAGCTTCGCTCCCTGCGATTGCGTGATGTACTTCCCTACCGGCTTTACTCCGAACGGGGATGGTACCAATGATTTCTTCCGGCCTAAATACCGGTGTGAAATTGGTCAGTATAAGCTCAGTATCTACAACCGAATTGGTAATTTCATGTTCCATACCACAGATCCGCAGGTGGCCTGGAACGGATTTTATAACGGCATCCCGGCCGATGTTGGCACTTATGTATGGATCGTGGAGTATGTAGACCTGGCAAACCTGAAATATTACCGGAAGCAGGGTACCGTTACCCTCATCCGCTAAAAGATAGCTGTAAAATGAAAAATCCCCCCGGCAGAACCGGGGGGATTTTTTTATGGAAAGAGGGCGATATCAGTTTTTGAATTCTGAGAAGCGTGCGGTAAATACGGCCGTTTCCCTTTTCTTGAAAGGTACATTCCAGGTACCATCATACGTAATGAGAGCAGGCAGCAGGAGATCTCCGGATTTAGTCATCTGCACATTCATTTTCACATTGAAATCGAAAATGAGGGTTTTGTAAGACAGGGAATACTTACGCCCAACTATTTCCATCGTTTCCTTATTAAACCAGGTAATCAGCTCATCATACACGATCTCGGCACGGTCGATGCTGCTGAGGCTTTTCTTCATAACTGCACTAAAAACATAGCAATCCACACCTGCAAGTGCATGTGATGTGACGCTGAAATCGTAATACCGCATAAGATGGGGATCGAAAACGGCTACTTTGCTGCCAACAACCGGCACCCCTGTAATTGGTTTTCCGGGGTTGAAGATGAGCTGCTTAAGCTGTGAGCGATGGCGGGCCAGACTTCCTTTGGCAGGGCCGCTCTCGTCTCCGCAAACAGTACCTTTCGTGAAAAACAGGTTCGCGTACAGCTCGGCGGTGTAATAATTGTAGCCGCCTTTGCGGTCGTAGAAATTGCCGGTAGTTTTCTCGGTTAGCACCTGCATGCTGCGGCAGCCGTTCTGCATCTGTTGTTGGGTGCGTGATACGAGGGAGGCGATTGTTTTACCGCCTTTACGGTCGGTGATCCTGATATCATTTTCGGCAGTGAAACCTACTATGCGGAGATTCTTGAAAGCGCGGTAAAAAGTAGTGTCTTCCTCTACGCGGCGGATGAATCCGTTTACGTCGAAGCCTACACGTTTGGCTTTTACAACATGCTCGTCGAGATTGACGGTCATGCCTTTATATCGTGCGGTATCCTGTGCGGAAGCGGATATGGCGGGAAGGGTTAGTAAGATCAGGAGGATTTTTCGCATTGCTCAAAAGTAAGTATTTCCTGTCAGGCATGTGCAAGAATCGGGCCTGAAGGGGATGCATCAGCCGGCCACTTTACCGGCCACGAACATGGACGCGAGTGTTGGTGTAGGGGAACCGCCTTTCTTTTCGAGGGTGACGGCGAACATCTGGGCACTGGTAACGGCTTTCATTTTCTGGAAACCTCCGGTGGCTTTGCTCATGTCGAACACGCCGGCGTCCACAGGTTTACCGTTGACGATGCTCCACAGCTGGTATTGCTGATCGGGCGCAGGTTCAGGGAGATTATGTACAGTAAGCAGTACTTCCTGTGATTTGGGATCCCAATAAACAGTAGCGAGCAGGCCGGGCCTGGTAGGCGTTACGGTATACATGGGCACCATTTTCATGGTACGGATGGTAGCGAGCATATGCTCACTTTCTTCCATACGGGTCTGGAAAACTTTCTGTTCAGCAAGCATTGTCTCCTTTTCGTTGACAAGGGCTTCATATTTAGTTTTCCATTCATTATCCTGGCTGGCCTGCTGGTTGATATAATACCCGCAGGCAATGAGCCCAACGATGGCAGCGGCAGCTACTACTCTCCATGCAGGATGCACGAGTTTAAGGGGTTTCCGTTCGCGGGGAACCTCTACTTCGTATGCTGGGGCCGGGCCGGCAGCCAAAACGTCCGTCATTTCTGAGGACTGGTCATTATTAATCTGAAGAAACAGCTTGTCTTTCACGCCGGCAGGCGGCTGAATGCTTTGCAGGTTGACATAAGTTTCCATATCGAGCTGAACCGCGTCTACTGCGGTTCTAAGCTCCGGCGATTGCTCCATAGCGCTGTGCAGATCCCTAACCTCAGGATCGGTTGCCAGCCCGGCTACGAAGCTTTCGATGATACCGGATGATATGTAACGTTGAACGTCCACTTTGCTAATTACATCTGTTTTAAAATAGTCCTCAATTGAATGATCGCATTGCGCATGCGCGTTTTGACGGTGCCCAAAGGTATATCAAGCACTCTGGCGATTTCTTCCTGAGTACAACCTTTATAGTAGGCAAGGTCAATAATCGTCCGCTGTTCTTTACTCAGCTTTTCCAGCACTTTGGTGAGGCCAAGGTGATCCACGGATGGATGAACTGCAAGCTGACTTGTTTGTAGATATACGTCGTTGTTGAGTTCATGGATTTTTTGATCGAGCTTATGCGCTTTGGATCTGAGGGTATCGATGGCAGTATTACGGGCAATATTGAGCATCCAGGTAAAGAGACGCCCTTTTTCTGTGTCATACTTTTCTATCCCGCGCCAGATTTTTAAAAATACTTCCTGCAATACATCACTGGCAATATTTTCATCATTGAGCACTTTCAGCACCACGCCGTAGAGCGCTGGCGAATAATGATCGTACAGGTAGCCGAATATCTGCTGGTCCCGAGCGCGGAGGCCCTGCACCAGTTCAATTTCGGTATATGTATTAGAAGTTCCCAAGTGTTGGATTCGGAAATAGTGGCCCTAAAATAATAAAAAATATTACAATATCAATTTATCAGGCATAAATATATTTTTTAATGCCGGACCTTTGTACCCTTTTCAGGACACTATTATTTAGGAAAAACCATCTTATAATCCACCCGCACTTTCCCTTTCGAAATATCATCGAGCCGGCTTTTGATCAGCCTTTTCTTCAGGGGCTTCAGGTAGTCAATAAACAGTTTACCATCTATATGATCATATTCATGGAAGATCACGCGGGCAGTTACCCCGTGAAATGTTTGCTCATGCGGCTGAAAGTTCTCATCTACATACCGCAGGGTTACCTTCTCCGGGCGGTATACATCTTCACGTACCTTAGGAATACTGAGGCAACCTTCGTTATATGCCCAGTCGTCTCCGTCTGTATCTACAATATGTGCATTGATAAATACCTGCTTAATGCCCTTATCTCCGGGAAAATCATTCTTTTCTCCTTCTTCCAGGTTATCAATAATCTGGGCACTATCTACCACAAATAACCGAATCGGCTTATTGATCTGGGGCGCAGCCAGGCCTACCCCACTGGATGCATACATGGTTTCCCACATATTAGCGATGAGCTGCTGCAGGTTAGGGTAATCGGGCGTAATGTCCGGACAAAATTCCCGGAGCACAGGGGCTCCATAGGCTACGATTGGTAAAATCATTGTTATACTGAATCTGTTGGAAAATGCAAATTTAAGAAATTCCCGCAAGCCGTCAACCGTTGAACTGGAGGTACTCCTGCAGGATAATGGTGGCGCTTATTTCATCGACCAGCCCTTTTTGTTGCCGGTCCTTCTTCTTCAGCCCGCTGTCCAGCATGCTCTGAAAGGCCATTTTTGAGGTAAAACGTTCGTCTACCTGCTTCACGGGCATCTCCGGGAAATGCTTTCCCAGAATGCGGATGCACTCTTTCACCAGCGCAGTGGCATCTGTGGCTGAGCCATCCAGGTTACGGGGCATGCCAATCACGATCAGCTCCACCGCTTCCGCAGCGAAATATTTCTTCAAAAACGGGATCAGCTCATGCGAAGGAACAGTACCTAACCCGCTGGCAATCATCTTCAAAGGGTCGGTTACCGCCAGTCCGGTTCTCTTCTTGCCATAATCTATGGCCATTATTCTCGGCATTCGTCAGTTTTTGAAAATGAACATATCTGCGATGGCAAACACGGCGTATACCACACTGGCAATACCATTGGTGGTCATAAATGCAATATTGACCTTCGACAAGTCGTTGGGCTTCACCAGCCGGTGTTGCATGATCAGCATAACGATAAATACGGCTGCCCCTATCCAGTACATCCAGTGAAAGTCGCCCATCAGCCCGATAGCAACGGCCAGGCCTGCAGTAATTACGTGCAGCACTTCCGAAAAGCGGAGCGCTCCGGCCTTACCGAGCCAGGCAGGAATGCTGTGCAACTCCTGGGAACGGTCGAAATCTTCGTCCTGCAGACTGTATATTATATCGAAACCACTCACCCAGCACAGCACCATCACACTCAGCAATACCGGCAGCAGGCTGAAATAGCCCGTTACGGCCAGGAAGGCACCGATTGGCGCCAGCGACAGGCCCACGCCCAGTACGAGATGGCACAGGGCGGTAAAGCGTTTCATATAACTATACCCCAGCACAACTATCAGCGCAACGGGTGACAGGAAAAAACAAAGGGGATTGATAAACCAGGTGGTACCCATGAACAGGATCACATTGCCGATCACGAAATACAGGGCGTTGGAGGCACTGATTATACCAGCGGGGATCTCGCGTTTGGCCGTGCGGGGATTACGGCGGTCGATTTCCGCATCCAGCCAGCGGTTAAATGCCATGGCCGCACTCCGTGCAAATACCATGCAGAGCACTACCAGCAATAAAAGCTTCACGCTGAAAGGCTCGCCGGCCCAGGTCACTGCCAGGAAAAAGCCGGTCAGTGCAAACGGCATGGCGAAAATAGTGTGACTGAACTTTACGAGCGACAGGTAATTCCGGATTGTGTCTGTTGCCATGAGCTATTTTACTTTAGTCAGTTTACAATACAGGTCCCAGATCACGATCCCCGTACTTACAGAGATGTTGAGGGAATGCTTCATCCCCAGCTGGGGTATTTCAATACAGCCATCGGCCAGCTGCATTACGGCAGGGTCTACGCCTGAAACTTCATTACCGAACACCAGCGCGAGGGGCTTCCCCGCTGCTGGCTGAAAATTATTCAGCATAACGCTGCTGGCGGCCTGTTCGATGGCGATGATAGCAAACCCTTCGGCCCGCAGGGCTTCCACCGCCTCAACGGTTGTGGGGAAATACTGCCATTCCACAGTATCTGTAGCACCAAGGGCCGTTTTCTGGATATCCCGGTGCGGAGGCACGGGGGTATATCCACATAAAACAATACCCTGGAGCAGGAATGCATCGGCCGTACGGAACACAGAACCCACATTATGCATGCTGCGGACGTTATCCATCACCACCACCAGCGGCGTCTTGTCCGCCGCTTTGAATTCTGCCACTGATTTCCGGCCCAGTTCGTCCATTTGTAACTTCCGCATGGCGCAAAGATACTTTAAGGGGGCATATTGCCCTCATTTTTTCCACCTTCCATCCGCCTTAGCGCCCGGCTCACTATATTTGCCGCATGGCTAAAAGCAAATCGGAAGAAACTCCCCTGATGATGCAGCACAAATCCATCAAAACTCGGTACCCGGATGCCGTGCTGCTTTTTAGGGTAGGAGATTTTTATGAAACGTTTAATGAAGACGCGGTAATCGCGTCCAAAGTCCTTGGAATTGTTCTCACCAAAAGAGCCAATGGCTCTGCCACGTTTGTGGATTTGGCCGGCTTCCCGCACCATTCGCTGGACACCTACCTCCACAAACTCGTGAAAGCCGGTCACCGCGTAGCCGTGTGCGACCAGCTGGAAGACCCTAAAATGGTGAAAGGCATCGTTAAGCGCGGGGTAACCGAAATGGTGACCCCGGGCGTGGCAGTCAATGACAAACTGCTTGAAAACAGCCAGAACAACTTCCTGGCGGCCGTTCACTTCGGTGGTGAAGTTACTGGAGTAGCCTTCCTCGACATCTCTACGGGCGAATTCTACATCGCCCAGGGCAGCGTGGAATACATCGATAAACTCCTTCAATCCTTCCGCCCCGCCGAAGTCATCTTCGCCCGGCAGCAACAAAAGCACTTCCGCCAGACCTTTGGATCGAGGTTTTACACCTATAACCTCGATGAGTGGATATTTACCGGTACCTATGCCCGCGAGATCCTCCTGAAACATTTCGAGACACACAACCTGAAAGGGTTCGGTGTGGAGGAAATGCACGAGGCCATCATTGCCGCAGGCGCCACCATGCATTATCTTAAAGACACCGAACATCCGAACCTGCAGCATATCACCAGTCTCCAGCGTATCGATCAGGACGATTTCCTGTGGATGGACCGATTCACCATCCGCAACCTCGAACTGCTCCAAAGCACAGTGGAACAGGGTAAAACGCTCATCGGTACCCTCGACCATACGCTGACCCCTATGGGTGCGCGCCTGCTCAAACGCTGGATCGTGTTTCCCCTCAGGGATATTCAAAAGATTAATGAAAGGCTCGACGCGGTGGAAACCCTCATCCGTGAAACCGAACTCACCAGTAAGCTCCAGCAGCACCTCCGCAATGTGGGCGACCTGGAAAGGCTTGTATCTAAAATCCCCCTGCGGAAGATCAATCCGCGTGAAGTGATGCAGCTGGCGAAGGCGCTGACGGAAGTGGAAACCATCTCTGCCCTGCTTTCCGATACCACCGACCCGCTGTTAAGACAGCTACAGGAACAGCTCGACCCCTGCAGGCCTATCCTCGACAGAATCCTGCAGCAGGTGGCAGACAATCCACCCGTACTCGCCAACAAAGGCGGCGTTATCCGGGAAGGGGTAGATGCCACGCTGGACGACCTCCGGGCTATAGCTTCCAGCGGTAAGGAATACCTGCTCCGCATCCAGCAGGCAGAATCGGAAGCCACCGGTATACCCTCACTCAAAGTAGCCTTCAACAATGTGTTTGGTTACTACCTCGAAGTTACCAACACGCATAAAAACAAGGTTCCCGAAACCTGGATCCGTAAACAAACCCTTGCCAACGCCGAGCGTTACATTACACCGGAGCTGAAGGAATACGAAGAGAAAATTATCGGTGCGGAAGACAAGATCATGGCGCTCGAAATACAACTGTACGACGCACTGATCCTCGAACTGCAGGAATACATCGTGCCCGTACAGCGCAATGCGCAGGCGCTTGCCCGCATCGACTGCCTCCTGTGTTTCGCCCACAATGCTTTGCAGTTCAAATACCGCAGGCCTGTGGTGAACGACAGCTATCATATCGATATCAAAGAAGGCCGCCACCCTGTAATTGAACAGGGGCTGCCTCCGGGAGACAGCTACGTCAATAACGATATACTCCTCGATCACGAGGGGCAACAGGTTATCATTCTAACCGGTCCCAACATGTCGGGTAAATCGGCCCTGCTGCGGCAAACAGCGCTCATTACCCTCATGGCGCATATGGGCAGCTTTGTGCCCGCCACTGCTGCGGAGATCGGGCTGACAGATAAGATATTCACCCGTGTAGGCGCCAGTGATAACCTGAGCGGAGGGGAATCTACCTTCATGGTGGAGATGAACGAAACCGCCAGTATCATCAACAACATTTCCCCGCGCAGCCTTATCATCCTCGATGAAATCGGGCGGGGAACAAGTACATACGACGGTATTTCCATTGCCTGGAGCATTGTGGAATACCTTCATGATATGACGGAGCACCGGCCCAAAACTCTTTTCGCCACGCACTATCATGAGCTCAACGAGCTGGAGAACACCCACTCCCGCGTGAAGAATTTCCATATCACGAATAAGGAAGTAGGTAATAAGATCATCTTCCTCCGCAAGCTGGCACCCGGCGGCAGCCGTCACAGCTTCGGTATACATGTGGCTAAGATTGCAGGTATGCCTCCCATGCTTATAAAGCGGGCCAATGAGATCCTTTCCCAGCTGGAAAGCCAGCATATTGAAGCACCCATGGAACAGATTGCCGCGCCGGTACAGAAAGTGCAGCTCAGCATTTTCGACAGTCACAGCGATACCTTCCAGGCTATCCGTGATAAGCTCACCGAAGTAGACATCAACCGCCTCACACCCGTGCAGGCCCTGATGAAACTGAGCGAAATCAAAGATTTGCTACAATAGTATTTTCGCACAAATATTTAATTTATCACACAATCAGAGTTAATGAATACAGGCGAAATTGATATTAAAGTTGGGAAAAAGTGCTTCTAACCGTATTGTAACCGCATTAAAACAGTATAGTAACAGTATAGTCGTAGTATTAGCGCGGTATTAGTGTGGCATGCATACAGCATTGAAACGGTATTAGCGCAATTCAATAGGGTATTTTTGAAAGTTACCAGTTGATTGAAAGACTTATAGTTTAAACTTCCATAAAAAAACCTCCGGACATACATCCGGAGGTTTTTTATTATGATCATACGTAACTGAGGCTATTTTTTATCCCACCAAACACGGCCGGTGATATCTTCCACCGAGTTACCATATTCACCGGACTTCATCATATCGGCAATCGCGGCATCGCGGTTAGCCTGGTTGAAGTTGGTAGTAGGCAGCGGCCAGCGGCGCGGAGTTTCCATACGGAAACCACCTACCATAAAGTCAGTGCGGTTCAGGATACCGCCTACTTTAGGATAACCGAGCAGCTTAAAGTAACCCCATGATTCCCATGGTGATTTGAAGCTGTTCAGATATTGCTGGATGCCGATCTTCTCGAGTTTCTCGTCGTTAGTACCGGTAAATGCAATAGCAGGGCGAGCCAGATAAGCTGCGATGGCAGCATCAGTAGGAGCCGCGTAATCAACGATTTTGGCGAGGTTAGCCATAGCGTCATAGCTCTTTACAGAAGCAGTTACCCCTTTATCATACCAGGCTTTAGCGTCATCGGTAATGATTCCTTTTACGGCCAGTTCAGACATGATGAAGCAAACTTCAGCATATGAAATGAACGGCTGCGTGTATTGGCCATTACCATTACCATCGGAACCGAGGTCGAACAGGCGGTTCTGGAACTGGGAAAGCGTATCCACGCTTACAGTTACTTTCTTACCACCTTCGGTGATTTCGTAGGATTTCACACCGAACAGCTGGGCATATTCAGGACGGTTACGATCATCCGGGCTTTCAGGCAAACCAACGTACTGACGCGGATTGTATACCGCAGTAGCCGGGAATGCTCCGCCGGTTTTCAGGCGGTTAAAAGTAGCTTCGGTGAATTCGTTCTTTTTGAAGAAGAGCCCAAGGCGGGGATCCTGTGTATCGAACATGAAATCGATCAGCTTTCTGCTGCCACGGGTGGCAGAACCCTGCGCGTTCCAGTTACCTCCACGGGCGAAGTCGTTGCTGGAAACGAATTTCCATTCGTCTGCGCTGCTGGTGAATACTCCTGCGGGGCTGGCCATCACTTCTGCAACGATGGCTTTCAGCTTTTCCGGATTGCGTTTAGAAAGGCGCATGGCGAGCTTCAGGCGAAGCATGTTGGCAGCTTTTGCCCATTTCTTCACATCACCGTTATAGAACACATCGGTAGAAGCGTTGTAAGATTCAAATGAACCCGTAGCAGTCAGTGCAGCGATAGCGGCTTTCAGCTCATCATCGAACACATTGAACAGGGTTTCCTGCGAATCGTATTTCGGGAGCATGATTTCCTCGGAACGGGCGGTCAGCGCCTGTGTATAAGGAATACTGCCGTTTACGTCCATAACACGGAAACCGGAGTATACTTTGTGAATTTTCGCGATTGCAGCTACCTGCGACCAGCGGGTCTTTTCCTCACCCTGCATGTTGTTCACGATACGCTCGATCTCAACGAGGTTACGGCCGATGCTGGTATAGAATGCATGGTAATATTCATTCACACGCGGGTTGGAGAACATACCGGAGTTATTGCCTTCGGCATAGCTCACGGTATACTGCATGTAGCGCATGAGGAACTGGTAATGTTCGTAAAACCAGTCGAAATCACGATCCACCATTGCTTTCTGCGAAGTGGTCAGCAGCATGGACGCAACGATGTCTTTGCTGATGTTCGGATTGGTATTGGTATCTGTAAAGTCTTTGGTACAGGCGGTTGCGAATGTAGCCAACGCCAGGGTGCCAATGCCTAATTTATGCAAACTTTTCATTGTTAACTTTTTTGTTGATTAGAACCCAAGTTGAATAGTGGCTGCCATGTTGCGGACAAACGGGGTACCACCGTACTCAGAGAATGCGGAAGTAGCGTTGTTACGGATGCTTTCCGGATTGATGTTATCAGGCAGCTTGTTGTACAGGTAAGCCAGGTTGCGGCCCACCAGCATTACGCGCACCTTATTCAGCTTCAGGCGCTCTGCGAATTTCGCAGGCATGGTATAACCGATAGATACTTCGCGGAGTGATATATAAGACGCATCGAATACGGAAGCCTCGCGGATACCAATACCCCAGTCGCCCACCATGCTGTAATACTCATAAGGGCTCAGCGGAGATACATAACCTTTGTCGTAAGCATCACGGTAAGTCATACCACCCAGGTCCACATCATTGCCATTCACTTTCACTTTATAACCATCTTCAAACACACCATTGGGGATCATACCGTCGTTACGGCTACGGCCTTTGGAGTCAGTCCAGGCCAGACCACCGTGTTCGGCATCGCGGCCTTCGATAGTGGAAGCCACTGTACCACGGCCGGTACCGTATTGGTGAGAAGCAGAGAAGATATCGCCACCGATTTTAGCCTGTACGAGGAAACCGAGGCTCCAGTTTTTATACTGGAAGTTGTTGCTCAGGCCAAGGTTGAAATCAGGCGTAATGTTACCTACCACTGCGTTGCCACGTTTGAATTTGTAGCGAACGTCGGAGTTGTTGGGAGAAATCGTGGGCAAACCGTTTGATTTACCATTAGCACCATAATAAGGAGTATAACCATAAGGAGTTACAAGGGTACCGTAAGCGGAACCTACCTGTGCAACTACGTTCACATCCTGATCACTGCCAAGGATAAATTCCTTTACACCGGGATACAGTTCTACAATTTTATTGGTATTGCGGCTACCGTTCAGGGTTACATCCCACTGGAAGTCCTTTTTATCAATAGCGCGGCCGTTGATGGCGATCTCAATACCTTTGTTCTGCATTTTACCAGCGTTGATAAAACGTCTTTCAACACCGGACTCTTTTGCAACTGCGAGTTCCAGGATCTGGTCGCGTACATTGGTATGATACCAGGCAACATCGACACCAACACGGTTGTTGAAGAAGCGAACGTCAGCACCTACTTCCACAGATCCCGCCATAGAGGGAACGAGGTTACGGTTAGGCAGTGTACCAGGCTGGTAAATACCGGTCAGCGGGGGCTGGCCCTGCGCGCCGTTCCAGTTGGTATTTTCTGCGATATAGCCTTCGTTATTTTGCCATGCTCCCATGTCTTTACCAACCAGTGCATAAGAAGCGCGGAGCTTACCATACGTCAGCCATGAAGGGATGCTGGATTTGAAGGATTCAGTGAACTCCCATGCACCGCTCACAGAAGGATAGAAGTAAGAAGGTGTTCCGGAACCGTCCATATAAACCAGGGCGGACGACCAGTCGTTACGGCCGGTCACATCCAGGAAGAATGCATTTTTGTAAGTGAAGCTCGCTGCGAAAAACAGGGAGTTGATATAACGGGGAGCCAGTTTAGAAGCATTGATAGATACCGGGCTCACACTGTTGGAGAGGGAGAACATACCGGGGATACGCAGACCACCGTTTGTGTTAGAGCTCCAGGAAGTACCGATATCGGAACGCCACATTTCACCACCCAGGTTCACTGCAACTGTGAAATCATCGTTGATCTTCGGCGTGATCATGGCCATACCTGTAAGGGTATACTGGTTCCTGTTCTGACCTGCAAGGCTGAAGTAACCACGTGAACCGGAGTATTTAGGACCCCAGCCCAGCTGGCGGCGGTCGTCGTCGCGGCCTTCGTTGGAGAAGTTACCACGGGCAACGAGTTTCAGCCAGTCGGTAACAGTACCTGTGAGGGAGAGGTTACCCATGAACAGGCGCTCTTTACGGGTCCAGTCGTCGTGTTCCAGGGAGAACCAGTAGTCAGCACCGGGGTATTGGCCCAGGTAGCTGTTCAGGTCGCCGGAACCGGGGTTCGGGCCCATGTAGCGTGCCTGCCAGTAACCCGGATCATAGTTACGCGGGAAAATGTAGATCCATTTACGGCCTACGTTCTCGTTGGTATAATCACCGCCCTGACGGGTAGGGTTGCTGGATTTGGAAGCAGAATACGTTGCACCTGCTTCTGCAGTCAGACGTTTGGAGAGCTGTGCAGAAGCTTTGAGGGCGAATACGTCTCTGTTAAATCCGTTGTTCGGCATTACGCTGTTGTTGTCGAGGTGGGAATAGGAAAAGCGGAAGTTCGCTTTTTCGTTACCACCTTCTACGGCAACGTTTGTATTGAAGTACTTACCGGTCTGGTAAGTATTTTTCCAGTTATTAGGCATGGAAGCGAAAGGCACGAGATCACCGTTGATAATGCGGGCCATGCTGCCGTCCATTTTAGGACCGAAGCTGAATGCACCAGCCCATTCTACAACATTCTCACCATTTCCGTTTTTATTAAAGAACGGGTTATAACCTGCACCATAGCTGTTTTGCAGCGCAATGGGTGTGCGGTAAACCTGTTCGAACTGAACGGTTTGGCTGAAGTCTACACCGAGGCCTTTACGGGAAATACCTTTCTTGGTGGTGATGATGATAGCACCGTTGATGGCGCGGGAACCATAGAGTGCGGTTGCGGCAGCGCCTTTCAGTACGGTAACGGTTTCGAAGTCGTCAGGGTTGAGGTTCTTCAGTACGTTACCGAAGTTTACCGCGTTGTCAGACACTTCGTTCTCGAAGATGGTACCATCTACCACAAAGATAGGCTGGTCCTTATTATCGAGGGATTTAGCGCCGCGGAGTACGATACGGCTGGCTGATTGAGGGCCGCCTGCAGCTCCGGAAATTTCCACACCGGCAACTTTACCCTGGAGGGCGGCAACCGGGTTAATGGAATTGGTTTTGGCGATTTCACCGCCTTTCAGTTCGGTGATGGCATAACCAAGTTTACGCTGTTCGCGCTTGAAGCCCATGGCGGTAACCACTACTTCGTTAAGGCTGCGCTGATCGTCTTTCATTACAATGTTGAACGACGAAGCGGAGGCGGGTACTTCCTGATTGGAGTAGCCCATGAATGTAAATACCAGCGTGGCAGAGGGATCGACGTTGATCTTGAAAGACCCGTCGCCGGAAGTAACGGTACCATTTGGAGTACCTTTTTCCAGGATGGTTACACCGGGGAGCGGTGTGCCGGCGGCATCTTTGACCGAGCCGGAAACTGCTTTCTTTTGCTGCGCCCAGGCTTGTGGGGCGAAGCAGCATAACAGCAACGTGGCAAGCAGAAGAATTCTTCGCATAGCTTCCTTAGATTTTAATTTGAGTGATACGTGAATGAGAAAACATGAAATATGAAAAAATAGATATCCTTATCGTCTGATCGACGTCTGCGGCAGGGGAAGCGCAAATGCTTTCCCGGAGCGCATGACAAGCGATCATGGCAATACAATTCCATCCGGCGTGGAAAGCCGGTCTACATACTGTTAATTATGCGGCTGATAATAATGGGAGGGTGTTGGCTTCCTGGTAAATTGGCTAGTCAGCTTGGTTAACCCTGTTCACTGTTCAATAATCAATAAATCGTTTTAGCATAATGGTTCCGAAAAAACCTGTGCAGCTTTCTTCACTCCCGCCCCTTTCTTTTTCTCTGTTTCCTTTACCAGTAAAACGTTTTAGCATTTAACTAATAAAAAAAACCTGTGGCAAATCAGGGGACACTTTTCATTTTCACGCACAAGTTGAGTTCGACTATACGAACGGATGCAACTTAGTTAAAGTTGCCGTACAACCAAAAGAAAAATTAACTTTTTTTTGATAATTGGTTAACAGGACCTTCACACTGGTAAAAATAATACCAGTGCATGTGTAAATAGTATGCGTTTAAACACCTAATCTATTATCAGCTGCTCATCGCCGGGCTCGTAGGGTAGAAATACCATTAGCATGGTCATCATCTCCTGCGTGGTTTTCATGTCACCATCCGCGAAGATCATCCGCGGCGGATTGAAGGGGTTATTCGGGTTTTTAGATGTATTGTCGTACGTACCTTCCACCGTAAGCACAGAGCCTTTGGGCACTTTAATCAGGTTTTTGAAACGATAAATTTCCTGCCATTTAAAATCCCAGTCAGGGATATCTACCAGGCGCACTGTATCGCCCTGCGGGGTAGTGGCCCAGGCTTTGAAACGCTTACCCAGCAGGTGCATATGCGGCCAGATATACAGCAGGCTCTGATCTCCCGGTGTAGCTACTTTCACGGTGAAGGTTTTCACAGAATCTGCCTGGATCATGAAATAAGGCTCAATGTCCCGCTCTCCTACCCCGCCACTGCCAATACTGATCACTTTCACCTTCCGGGCTATGGGCTTTTTTGTAAAAAACAGGTTCACTCCGCTAATGCTTTCCTCATTTTTCCCCGAAGGTGCAAAATGCACCGTGAGCAGGATCACTCCCCGTTTAGGCATCACCCATCCCATGCCTGCAGGGTACGATTCCAGGGTAGTCCCGGGGATCCATCCGCCATAATAGGTCATGCTTTTTTTATAGGGCAGGTATTGATCATACTGTGTGCGGTCTTCGCCGGAAAGATCCACATACGGGGCGGTACCGCGAATATCTATACCTTCTTCTACAGGATGAATGGCAAAGTTGGCGTGGTGTACTACTTTTTTATTATTGGAAACGAACTCCAGTGCTTCCACATTCATGGAATCTGCCAGTTCGAAAGGTATTTTGAAAACAATGAAGCGCTCTTCGTTATCTCCTTTCACGAGGAAGGGCTTATCAGTTTTGAGTGTGAGATCGGGTGCACGGTGGTATAGAGTTCCGCTTACAAAGACTGGAGGTTTTACACTGCCTTTGCCTTCAGGGGCTTTACTTTGTGCCCACCGGCTGATGAGTGAAATTTCTTCAGGGGTTAGTTTTCTTTCATGTGCAAAGCTGCGATAGGCTGCATCGGGCTTCCAGGGAGGCATATAGCCTGATTCCACTACTTCGCGGATAAATGTGGCACGGCGGGCTACATCATCGTAAGTAACCAGCGGGAAAGGTGCGGCTTCGCCCTGCCGGTGGCAGGGAGTACAATTCCGGTGGATAATAGGGGCTATATCCTTGTTGAAGGTTACTTCCTGCGCGGTGGCATGCAGCGTACAGGTGAAAAGCAGCATAAGGCTGAGGCAGCTTCTGAGCATCATTACAACGGGCTTAATAGTCATTGATGAGGCAACCTATGGGTTCCGTACGTCGCGTAACAACGGTAAGCCCTGTGCGGTTGCGGGCAATTGCATCTTCCAGGAATTTTTCGGTGACCAGGCGGCGTTTCTTACCAAGGCTCACCATCCGGTTATCGATCATCCCACGATATACGAGTGCGCCATTGGAGGCAAAATAAAAGGCTTCAGGTGTTGCAATCCCCTGCAGCGATCTGGTAACTGACAGCGCCGGGTCCTGCAATAAGGGGAAAGGAATATCATATTTCCGGGCAAAATCTGCTACAACTGCGGCATTATATACTTTGCCGGGTACGATCCCATAAACTTTCACACCCGGGAAACGGGTATGCAACTCACGGAGTACGGGAGCGTAATTCTTACACAAGGGGCAATCCGGAGCAAGAAGTACCACTACGGTACCTTCCTTTCCGGCTTTAAACTCCCCTCCTGCGCCATGCAGAGTACGCAGGCGGGCAACCGGCAAACGCAGGGTATCAGCAGCACTTGCGAATGCCGAACATAACAACAGTAAGAATATTAAGCTTCCGGATTTCATCCTTTCTCAATGTAAGAAAAAGAAAAACCCCGGCTCATGGGAACCGGAGTTTTTCTTCAAATTTCAATCTTTATTTCTTGTCCCACCAAACGCGGCCGAGGATGTCGGTAGGGCCTTGTCCGAATTCCGGATCTTTGGCCATGTCGTCATAAGCGGCTTTCGCATTAACGTAGTTACGGTCTGTAGATACAGGGATACCGAAAATCGCTCTGCGTGGCATTACCTGCTCAACTCCGTCTGCCATCACTCTTTCCCAGGGGAAGATGGTGGAAGTGGCACTGGGGTAGCCGGTACGTTTGTAAACGCTCCAGCCCTCATTAGCCTGTTTAAAGAAGTTGATATAGGATTGCACTGCAATCTGCTCGAGACCATTCGCTGCTGCCCACTTCACTTTGGGAGCATTGTAGGCTGCATCGATCTCAGCACCGGTAGCCTCGCTGAATTCTACTACCGCCGCGTCTTTAGCGATCTGGCTGTAATATGCCATGGAAGCTTTCACCCCTTTCTCGTACCAGGCTTCCGCATCTCCGGGAGCACCTACTACACTGCGTACAGCGAGCTCTGCGCGGTAGAAGCATAGTTCAGCATAGGTGAGCAGCGGGAAAGTAACTTTACCGGTTCCGCCATTTGATCCTGGGCAGAAGAGACGATATTGTATACGGCTGAGGGTATCCAGCACCAGGTCGGCACCGTTCTTACGGATGGTCCGGGTGGTGTAGTATTTAGCATTTGCAGGATCAGCAGCGGCATCAGGAGATGCAAAGCTGCCAACATATTGGCGGGGATTGAATACTGCAGTGGGAGGCAGCTTTTCCTGCGCTTTTGCCAGATCGAAGTTTTCCTGGGTATAGGAGTTCTTTTGGAACATCATACGTAACCGAGGATCGTTCGTGGAATACAGGAAATCAATCATTGCTTTAGGCGCACGGAAGATGGCTCCTGTCGGATCCCAGTTGTTTCCTGAACCAGTGTGCTCGAAAGAAGTAACGAAATCCAGGTTATCGGCATTACTGCCGAAGTTGTCGCCGGCATTGGCCAAAGCCTCTGTTGCTATTGATTTGGCTTTCGCGGCATCACGCTTCATCAGTCTCATGGCAATACGTACACGCAGTGCGTTTGCAGCCTTTACCCATGACTGGGCATCCCCTTTGTAGAACATATCGGCATTACCGTAAGAGGCCTGACCGGATGCAGTCTTGAGGGTGTTGATGGAAGCTTTCAGCTCGTTTTCGAAAGTATTATACAATCCCTGCTGGTTATCGTAAGTGGGGGTCATAGTACCGCCATAACGGGCCTGGAATGCATTGGTGTAAGGCATACTGCCATTGATATCTGTGGTGTATACAGCGTAATACACTTTCAGGATGGTGGCAATCGCTCTTTCGTGCTGGTATTTGTCCTTTTCCCCGGCGGGCATAGCGTCTATGATCTGCTGTACATCTGTAAGTACGTTACCTACGCGGCTGTAGAAATATCCACGGCGCTGGTTGAAGTTACCTACTTCAGACATAAACGTTTTACCATTACCGTTCTGGGGAGTATGGTACTGCATCCACGGCATCATGATGCGGTAGTAATCGTAGAAGTATTCGAAATCCGCTTCGAAGGTGGCAACCACGCCATTGGCGAACTGCTCTTCTGGTTTCAGGTTGTAGATTGTGCCGGGATTGGTGTTGTACGAAATGAACCCTTCCTTCTTACACGCTGTTGCGCCCACAGTACCTGCAATCGCCGCGGCCATCCATATTTTATTCAGTTTCATGTGTTTCTTTTTTAGATGATAACATTATTCCGGATTAGAATGCGGCGTCCAGTTTAACACCGAAGCTTCTTACGTAAGGCAGACCTCCGTATTCGGCAAAGGTTGCGTTACGGTTGCTGAGGAAACCGCCTTCAGGGAAAATGTCATCTTTAGTTGTCTTATACAGATAGGTAAGGTTACGGCCGGTTACGCTAAGACGCATGTTCTGTACCTTCATCTTGTTAGCAAAACTTTGCGGCAGATTGTAGCCTACTGTAATCTCGCGGAGAGATACCCAGCTGTTCTCGAAAGTGGAGTATTCGCGGATACCGGTAGACCACTGCGTGAGACGTGCATAATAAATGCGGGCGCTTACAGGTTGTACGATACCCTGTTTCACTGCTTCATTATAAGACATGCCGCTCACATCGTAGGTCTGGCCATTAGGAGCTTTGATATTGATACCATCGGCAAATACACCTTCAGGAATAATACCGTCATCGAAAGTACCGGTCACGTTACCATTTGCATCAAATGTTTTGCGGGTAAGACCACCAAATGCTGCGCTGCGGCCGGGCAGTGTGCTCAGCAGGGAACCGTTGGTGGAACCATACTGATGCGTACCGGAAGCCATCAGGCCACCGATCTTGCCATCGATCTGGAAGCCGAGCATCCAGTTCTTGTAACGCAGGGTGTTAGTAGTACCGAAGAGGTATTTCTCCATCATGGAACCCAGTTCCTTGTCGGGCTGGCCTACTTCGGAGCGGCGGTAATAGCTGCCATTTTGTTTCAGCAGTTTCTGACCGTTGCTGGCATGCGACTTGGGAGTACCATCGGCATTTTTTGCCTGGTATTCTGCATAAGCGTAGCCAGTGATAATGGTACCGTAATCTTTACCTGGACGGGCAACTGAAGTCATGTCAGCACCAAATGCCATTTCCAGCGGGAAGCTGGCAACACCATCGGCCAGTTCAATGATTTTGTTGCGGTTACGGGTGTAGTTGATAGTAGCGTTCCACTCGAAATCTTTCGTGCGGAAAGGTACCAGTGTCAGCAATACTTCGATACCCTTGTTCTGGATATTACCGGCATTGATGAACTCGGAGCTAACACCGGATTCAACTGGTGCTGGCAGCGGAAGCAGCTGGTCGAAAGTATTTTTCTTATACCAGGTGAAGTCTACTCCAATGCGGTTATTCAGGAAGCGTACATCTGCACCAAATTCCCATTCTTTAGTGGTCATCGGTTTGATGTTCAGGCTGCCCAATGTGCTGCCGTCGAATCCGTAACGGGCAAATGAACCGTCGGGCCAGTTGTAGTTATTGAGATAACGGTAGTAACCACGGCTGGTTTCCCAGGCAGTTACGCCCTGGCCGGTATGTGCGTAGCTGGCACGCAGTTTACCGTAAGACAGCCATTTCATTGCATCTACACCTTTCAGTGATTCTGTAAAGATGTAGCTGAGGCCTACTCCGGGATAGAAGTAGCTATGGTCGCCTTTTCCTGTTTTAGGATAAAGCAGGGTCGAGTTCCAGTCGTTACGCGCGCTGAAGTTCAGTGTCAGCATACCCTTGTAGGTAAGGTCGCCATACAGGTAAGCAGCATCAATACGTTTGCTGGTACCATAGGCCCGGGGATCTTCGATACCTGCATCTGCACCAACAGCATTGATTGAGTTGCCAAGGAAGAAGAGACCGGGGGTTCTGAGACCACCATTAGTATAAGCACGGGCAAATTTAGCCGGCTCGAAGCGCTGGCTTTCACCACCTACTGAAACGGAAAGTTCCAGGTCTTCATTCAGTTGTTTATCGGCAGACAGTAAGCCCTGAATACGGGTGTTACGGCGGCCGGTTTCAAACACTTCATATCTGCCATCGCCACCAGACCATCCAAGGCCACGGCCCCAGTTTTTGGTTTCGCGTTCTGTGTTTGCATCGTTGATGTTGGCACGAACCAACAGGTTCAGCCAGGGTGTGATGCTGGCTGTAATGTCCAGGTTAGCGAGGAGTGTTTTCTCTGTCTGCCGCATGTCTGTATACTCACGGTCGAACCAGAGGTAACCCAGCCCGTAGGGATCGTTACGGCTTACACCACCGGTGCTGTCCAGGTAGTTATTCATCCAGTATTTGGTGTCGTAGTTACGCGGGTTGAAATACACCAATGCAAATACAGGGTTATTACCGCTGCCCTGTGCAACAGGGTTTTTGCTGTTAGAGATGGTATATTGTACGCTTGCATCCAGGTTCAGGAACGTGGAAACTTTCTGCGTGGCGCGCACGGCGAAGTTGTTACGCTTCAGCCATGTACCGGGAGTAATATAGGTGTTGTACAGATTGTTGTAGGAAGCACGGAATGAGTTACGGTCGCTACCACCTTCAATCGCTACGTTTGTATTAACGAATTTACCGGTGGAAAATGCATCGAGAAGGTTATTGGGCTTGGCTGTCCAGTCGATCATACGGCCGTCAATATCCTTTACTTTCTGCCCATTGAAACGGGGGCCAAAGCTCCAGAAGAAGTTGGCGGGATCTACCTGATCTACACCATTCGCATCTTTAGAGAAAGTAGGACTGATACCAGCGCCGAATTCATTCTGTGTAGCAACAGTTTTATAAACTTTATCAAAGCTTTCGGTGTGGCTGGCTCTTACACCAAGGCCTTTCTGTGCGCGGCCTTTCTTGGTGGTGATGAGCAGCACACCGTTCTGAGCCTGAGATCCGTAGAGGGCACTGGCAGCAGAACCTTTCAGGATGGTTACGCTCTCATAGTCTTCGGGGTTCAGGTTTTTGTACTGGTTACCGAAATCCTGAGAATTACCCCAGCTGTCGCCACCGGTGATACCGGGTTCCATGATCACACCGTCGATAACTACGAGCGGCTGCGCGTTGGCAGACAGTGTGGCGTTACCGCGGATACGGATGGTGGAAGAAGACATCGGGCCGGAGTTCCCCATATTCACGAATACGCCGGAAACCTTCCCGGACAAAGCATTCAAAAGATTGGAGTTGTTTGCGCGAACAAGTTCTTCGCCTTTCACTTCCGCAATGGAATAGGAGATTTTGCGGGTGGATTTCTTCTGACCGAAACCAGTAACCACAACTTCACTGAGGGCTTTGTTATCCTCTTCGAGTGAAACAGTAACGGTTGTACGGGAAGAAACATCTACTTCTTTTTTTGAATACCCCACAAAAGAGAACACCAGGGTGGCGTTGGGGTCTACTTTAATGTTGAAGTTCCCGTTCATGTCGGTAACTCCGCCATTTTTTGTTCCTTTTTCACTGACGGTCACGCCCGGGAGATAACCGCCCTTCGCGTCGTTTACCGTACCAGTGACAGTCTTCTTGGCTTGCGCATTTACTTGTTGGCACGCAACAGCCAAAAGAACTGCAATCAGTAGCAGCGATCTTTTCATTGTTCATTTTTTTGGTTAGTGTGAGTTGCTGTATAAGGTGTTACACGCTATGCAGGGGCATAAGAAGGCTTCCTGTCAATTGTTCACTGCCGGAAATAAAGTTATACTTGCATCCATGCGGGATGCGCCTGCAAAGTCAATGTCTGATTCTGGTTGTTACCTCATTAAATAAATTGAAAATAAATTTGATTCTGTTGATTTTGATTGTTCACTATTAACTGTTCACTGTATAGATTCTGTTCACAGAATACATTAATAATAACCCGATTTGTTCGTTGTTTAATTCTGTTCACTATCTGTTAAATAATGCCCGATCTGTTCTTTGTCTAGATTCTGTTCACTGAATAATTAATATTATACTCGACTGATTCGGATTTCTTACGCTCTCTCTGTCATAACGCACACAAAAATGGATGGGATTATACTATAGATCCTGGTTGAATCTGTCTCAAATGTACGCTTTTTTACATTTTCTCACTAAAACGTTTTAGCGATACATTTTTAAAAAAAGAACCTTTACGTGGGTTCTTCATGAAAGTCCAAAATGTCTGTTAGATTAATGTTGTACTATCTGTTACTGCTCAATGTCTCTTTCGACTTCACTGTTACAACTCAAACTTATATCTTTTTTCCAGAAAAACCAACAAAGACACACCAACTTTTTATGAGCTGTTAAAACTGGATAAGATCCCGATTCGCTCCAATTGGTGTGTAATTGTTACACTATCCTACTCTGCCAATACCTTTGAACGCTTTCGGCAGCTTTCCCGGCGGATAAGGGTGGCGGGTAAGACAACCTGGTTGATCTGGTTCTGTTGCTGATTTAATTCATTCATTAATACCTGCACCAGGTTATGCGCGATGTCGTGTATAGGTTGTGCCACACAGGTAATACCGGGTGTATGCAGGCGGAAAAGATCGTGATCATCGAAGCTGATCAGCGCCAGGTCTTCCCCGATTTTTAGCCCCAGATCTTTGATAGATTCGATTCCATAAACGCCCAGGTAGTTGGTGGCAAAGAAGATGGCATCCAACCCGGAAGCCCCTTTGATGAATTCCATGATCTGCTCTACTGCTTCTTCTTTAGTAGCGGAGAAAGGTATCTTTTTGATCATTTTCCGGGGAAAAGCCGCGCGGTGCGCTTTCATAGCCGCCGTAAACCCGTTAATCCGCTCCTTCATCTGTATCTGTTCGGAAGTGGTGGATACATATGCAATCTTGCGGTACCCCAGGTTCAGCAGGTACTCAGCCGCATCGTAAGCGCCCTGGAAGTTGTTCACCATTACGTAATTGGTCGGTATCTGGGGGAGATAGCGGTCCATCAGTACCATGGGCTTCCGGCTATTTTTAAGGATCTCAATTTCCTTATCAAGGTTCGGAGTCGGAGTAATGATATAGCCGTCTACCTGCCGGTATTCCAGCACTTCCAGCAGCCCGCGGGCTTTGGTGAGGTTATCTTCAGTGCTGCCATACAGCACCTTATATCCGAATTTATCTGCTTCTTCCTCCACTATTTTAGCAACGTTGGCGAAAAAATGGTTAGCGATATCTTCTACAATAAGTCCTATGGTCTTAGTTTTGCCGGTACGGAGGCCGCGTGCGAGCTGGTTGGGCTTGTACTTGAGTTTAGCAGCCAGCTTCAGGATTTTCTTACTTACCTGCTCGCTGATCCTCTTTTCCCGGGCTTTGCCGTTCAGCACGAACGACACCGTAGTTGGCGATACGCCAGCCTGTTTGGCAATATCTTTAATGGAGATCCCCTTCATATTTGGTTGTTGCGAATGCGCTCAAACGATTTAGCAATGACAAATTACACAAATTCCGTCAAAACAAAAAAGTTCAGTGAAATTGAACTAGACTAGTATTTTTTTAACCTAAATTTCATAATTTGCCAGAATAGAAATTAAAATGGCAAAAAACCTTGCCTGCTTTTTCACAGGACTTAATCATATAAGGAAGCAAATATGAAACCCATTCTCATTAAAGTGGGGGCCTTTGCCGACAATCAGATCACCATCATCGAGCGGTGCGATCCCTATTTCAACACACCATTCCATTTCCACCCGGAATGCGAGCTGGTTTATGTAACTGAAAGCCAGGGGAAGCGCATCGTGGGAGACAGCATCGAAAGCTTCGACGTAGGCGATATGGTATTCCTCGGTCCGAACATACCACACGTTTGGTACAACGACGAGGCATACCACCGCAACGACGAGTCGCTCAAAGCCCGTTCCGTCGTGATCTATTTTCCCAAAGACATCTTTGGCGACAAATTCTATGGCCTTCCGGAAACCAAAGCGCTTACCGATCTCTTCCACCGCGCCCAACGTGGTATGAAAATCATCGGCAGTACACAGGAGAAGCTGAAAGACGAGATTCTTGCCCTTCCCCGCAAAGAAGGTCTCGAACGGATCATTTCCCTGCTTGAAATCCTTAAAACACTTTCCGAGACGAAAGACTACTATTACCTTGCCTCCACCGGTTATTCGCATGCTTACAATGTGAAAGACAACCACAAGATCGACGAGGTATTCAAGTATGTCATGAACAATTTCTCGAAAGAAATTTCCCTGCAGGACGTTGCCAGCATCACCAACCTATCCCCTCAGTCGTTTTGCCGCTTCTTTAAGAACCGTACCAAAAAATCGTTTGTGCAGTTCCTGAACGAGGTACGCATCGGCCATGCCTGTAAAAGGCTTACTGAGGAAGACTGGTCTATCGCCGAAATCGCCTACAGCTGCGGGTTTAAGAACCTTTCCAATTTCAACCGCTTTTTCAAGGAAATCGTAGGAAAAACTCCGAAAGAGTACAAGAACGAACTACGTCTGAAAGAAGCACTCTGATCGCATTCTCTTTATTTACTATCCTTCCCTTACCTCCCTTCATATCCGCCCTGCCGGCGCGGCAGGCAGCTTATTGCCCGGTATAAATCTCCCAGCTAAACGTTTTAGTAAAAGAAAGGCCGGCCCAAATGGGCCGGCCGGTCATTCTTAAGATGAGCTATGTCTATTTATTGCTATGGCTTGTCCCACCAGAGGCGGGTGCCGCCGTTATCGGGGCCACCTAGTAAGGTTATTGCTTTCTGAACTCCTTTCGGGTTCGTTTCATACTCCGTATTCACGAAGTTTACGCGGCGGATGAACTCCGTTGTGGAGATTTTTCCTCCGCTGTTGTTAATCATTACCGGGAAAAGCTTCGGGTATCCGGTGCGGCGGAATTCCGTCCAGGCCTCCTGCCCTTCCGGGAACAGCGCAATCCATTTCTGGGTGATGATGCGCTCCAGGTTCTTTTCATCTGTAGCCACATCGTCCCATTTGATAGTGATTTTGCTCAGCCATGGGTTACCTGCAGGAATGTTGTTGGCAGCGTTTTTCGGATCCACATAAGGCGCAGCCGTGCTGGTATTATCCTGAATGTAATCTGCATACTTACCAGATACACCATGCTGTGCAAATGAGGTTTCCACACCTTTCTCATAGTTGGTCCTTGCATTGCCGGCGCCCGCCCATTTATTAAGGGCAGCCTCAGCTTTGAGGAACCATGCTTCTGCAGCCGTCATGAACTGGATCCTGCGGTTAGAAAGCAGGTCGGGGTTCAGTGCGGAGAAGTTTTCATATATCTCCTTTCCTGCCATGGCTACGCCCTGCCGGATGCCTTTATACTCGCCCGGGAATTCGGTGGAGGTAGCGAAGAATTTCGCGAGGCGGGGATCAGCATACCCTTTCAGGATCGATTCCATGGGAGCCGCCATCCGCGTATCTTTCCAGCCTGCGGAAATACTGAAAAGCGGGTGGTCCACCGGGGTTACGTTAATGTTGAAATCATCTTCAGTGGCGCTAAGCAGGCCAATCGGATGTGCCAGCGCAGCTTCGCCTTCCGTTTTCGCCTTACCGGGATCAGCCGCAGCTATCCGGATGGCCAGGCGCAGCCTTAAAGTATTCGCCAGTTTCGCCCATTTACCATAGTTACCGGCGTAGGGCGACAAGTCGAACTTCGTGAATGACTGTGGCGCACCGTCTGCCTGCAACTTAGCAAGGATGGTAACAGCTTCCGTCAGATCCGCGAAGAAAGCGTAATACGCATCTTTCTGGGAATCATAATCCACGCTGCCGTCAGCATTCACCTTACCGTACTTGGTGTAAATAATAGGGCCGTAAGTATCCGCAATCCGGTGCATGGTAAGCACTTTCAGAATTTTAGACCATGCATAAAAGCCCTGGTTATCTGCTTTCGTCAGGTTCTCCACATAATCGCACACGGGCATTACGGAGCTTTCGGACGAAGGTGTAAAAGAGCCGTAAGCGCAGCCCCAGAGGGTCACGTTCCAGCCATCCTGCAGATTATAGGTGTTGTTGTTATTGTTGAGGTTACCGAATGGGTTAGGCGGTGTCATGTACCCGGAGAAGATATCCGCCATAAGGTTCTGCTGTACCTGATATACCCAGGTAGGGTTGCTGACATAGATACTCCGCTGAATTTGCTTGAAGGGCTCACCAATGTGCTGGTAGTCCCATTTCAGCTCCTCTTCGGAAACACCATAGGGATTTTTGTTCAGATCTTCGAACCCCTTGGTACAGGCGACCATCGTGAGAAGGGCCGCGATGCCGGTGAGTGCTGCCGGTCTGGAAATGATATGTTTGAACGATTTCATTTTCTTTTCTTTTTTAGGTTACGGAGATCAAAGTCCCAGTTTCAGGCTTGCACCAAAGCTGCGGGTGGCAGGCAGGCCAAAGATGTCTATACCCTGCAGGCGGTTATCGCCCCCTGCTGATACTTCCGGATCAAATGGCGCATCGCGCTTCAGGAAAAACAGGTTTCTGCCGATAAGGCCGAGACGCAGATTGCGGACGATCTTGCCTTTCAGCGGCACCTGGTAACTGATGGCCAGCTCCCGCAGGCGGATCGCTGTGGCATCGTACATATACATATCACCATTACCATTACGGCCACCGATATCTTCATAGTACTGCCTTGCATCGTACAGGCCGGTGTAAGGTTTTCCGTCTTTATCGATTGCGTTCTCCAGCCTGATACCACCTGCATCACGTGCTGCTGCACTGGCTTCACTCACACCTGCCGCATCCAGTACGGATTGCGTCATGCTCATCACTTTACCACCGAAGCGGCCATCGAAGAGGAAGGTCAGGCTAAAGCCTTTGTAGTCGAGCTTATTGTTCCATCCCAGCGTAAAGTTCGGGTTGGGGCTGCCTGCATACAGGATACCGGAGTTGGTAGAATCCTGGATACGGTTATTGCTGCCCAGCACTATCTGCCCGGCGGCATTGCGTTTCACCACTGCCTGGGTGTAGATATCCCCCCACTGTCCGCCTTCTTCCACTGCGGAAGCGTACATGTTGGAACCGGGTTCGGTCAGGCGGAAGATTACCGACTTCTCCACAAGGTTAGGATCGGAGAGTTTTACCACCTTGTTCTTATTATGAGCAAGGTTGATATTGGATGTCCAGGTAAAATCGCGCGTTTTAACGGGTACGAGCGTCAGCATGGCCTCAATACCTGTGTTACGGATGTTACCAAGGTTGAGGTAGTAGAGCGAGTATTTCGAACCCGGAGGGGCCTGAATCTCTACATACTGACGGTAGTTATTGTTCTTATACCAGGTAAGATCTACCCCGATGCGGTCGTTCACGAAACGCATTTCGAGTCCGGCTTCGAAAGAGCGGTTGTCTTCCGGCTGAAGGTAAGTTTTGGGATGAGGCACCCGGTTATTAAAGCTCAGCTGCTTCACACCACCCAGAATACGGTAGTTGTAAGTGGCAGGCCGGCTGATATACGCAGGCAGGTCGTTACCCACCTTGGCATAAGAGAGGCGTAGTTTGGCGAAGCTCATCGCCTCAGGCAATTTCACCATTTCGCTGAGTACAGCGGTAAGACCGGCAGAATAATAAAAGTAACCGCTCTTCATGGTAGGGGTGTAAGCGAAGGTGCTCGACCAGTCGTTACGCCCGGTGAGATCGAGGAAGATATAATCCTTGAAACCCAGGTTTGCACTGCCGAAAAGGGCCTGCACCTGCTTACGGTCTACCCCCTGCTGCACCGTCATGGCTGCAGGATCTATGTTGGCAAGCTGAAAAATATTGGGAGAGAACAACCCGTCCAGCGGGCCTACGTTGTTATCGTTAAGCACACGGTCGCGGGTACGGAAATCCGTGATGCTGCCGCCTACGATACCGGAAAGCTTCAGGTCTTTGCTAAGCTCTTTGTTGTAACTGAAGATCAGATCGCCATACAGCTGGGTATTGAATTCTTTCTCCAGCGTGTACCGGCCGTTGCGCGCCGCCTGAGAAAGGTGGGTGCTGGCGTTGATACGCATTTCGTATTCGTCGTAAGAACGGTCGAAGTTACCGCGTGCCTGAACAGACAGCCAGCTGAGCAACTGGTACTTAATAGCGAGCGAAGCCATGCCGCGGTAGCGTTCTTCTTCCCGAACGTTACGGTTCAGGATCCAGTAAGGGTTGGCCAGAATTTCTTCTCCGGGCTGATCGAGATCGGTGTTGATGTTCCACCAGTTCTGCGTCATCATGTTCCTCTTGAGGGAGAACACTTCAAACTCGTCTTTATACTTCTGGAAATTGAGCCCGCGGGGGAACATGTAAACGCTGGTGAGCGGGTTGAAGTAAAGTCCGCTTACAGGCCTGTTGCGTGCCCCCTGTTTGATGAAGGTGATATTTGCATCGAGGGTCAGCTTGTCGTTCAGCAGCTTCAGTGTTTCGCGGAAGTTAAAGGTGTGGCGGTTAAAGCGGCTGGTGGGCATAACGCCTTTGCTGCTGGTGTTGGAATAGGAGAAATAAGACTGAGCGATTTCGTTGCCTCCGCTAACGGAAAGGCCGTTCGTCCAGGTGCCGCCGGTATTGAAGAATCCTTTCACATGGTCTGTAGCATTGGTTTTGGCGCCCCAGCTGGAAGAAAGGGGGTTACCTGAACCGGGGTCTACCGACTGGCCGTACCGGAACTGCAGTTCGGGCAACAGCATCACTTTCTCCATGGTATAATCCGAGGAGTAATCTATGCGCATTCTGCCTGCACGGCCGCGTTTGGTAGTAATTACGATCACACCGTTGGCGGCCTGGCTGCCGTATTGAGCGGCGGCCGAAGCTCCTTTCAGGATGTTGATCGTCTCGATATCGTCAGGGTTGATGTTGGAAATACCATCGCCGCCATCGCGCCCTGCACCAGATTGAATATCACCGGATTGGCCGTATGCATTTGCGGGTTGCGAGGGAGAAAAATTTGCCATAGGCACCCCGTCTATCACGTACAGCGGCTGATTTTCGCGGGTAGATTTATTGCCGCGCATAATTACGCGGGCGGTACCTCCGAGGCCGGAAGCGCTGCGGTTGATGGTAACGCCTGCAGCCTTGCCGGCAAGACTGTTGATCACGTTCGCGTCTTTTACGCGGGAGAGATCGTCGTTATTGAGTTGTTGAGTGGCGTAGGCAAGTTCTTTGGATTTACGCTGCACGCCGAGGGCGGTAACTACGATTTCATTGAGAGCCCGTGTATTTTCCTCTAAAACAATATCATATACATCGCCGCTGCCCACGGTTACTTCCTGAGCGGTAAAGCCGAGGAAGCGGAATACGAGCACATCGCCGGGGTTTGCGCTAACGGTGTAGCCGCCGTTCCCTACGGTTTGGGTGCCTTTGTTGGTGCCTTTGATCACAACGGTGACCCCGGGCAGCGGGTTACCGTTGGCGTCCTTTACCGTTCCGCGGATCTCCTTGTCCGCCCGGGCTTCTTCGCCCGCTTTGCCGGGAACAGCTATAATGCCTGTGGCAGCCTGTTCCAGGTTTACAATAATCTTATTGTTTTTTCTCGTAAATTTCAGTCCGGTTTGTTCCGTGAGCTGGTTCAGCACCTCTTCCAAAGGCAGCTTTACGCAGTTCAGGTTGATCTTCTTCCGGAGGTTCAGATCGGATTTGTCGTAATGGAAACTGAGACCTGTCTTAGCGGCAATTTCAGTAAACACCTCCTCCATGTTCTTGTTCTTGACCTGGATGGTGATACTGATGTTTCGGGTACCCTGCGACTCGGCACGAGCACTGGCGGTGTAAGGAGCCGCCAGTGCGATGGCCATCGCAAGACCTGCCAATAACACAAGGTGTAGGCATTTTTTCATACATCTAGTTTTTGCGGGTAAGGAAAATAGTGTCGTTTTTCAGTGTGTAGCTGATGTTTTTAATTTGACAAATAGTTTCAACAATCTCCTGCAGGCTCTCATCTCTGAAAGAGCCGGTATACGTCCAGTCGGCATTCCCCGTTTCATTCACCATCGTTACGTTATAACGGTTTTCAAGCTCTGTGGCAACTTCGCTGTATGAGGCGTCCCTGAACGCAAGTATGCCATGCTTCCACCCTACGATATCATCTTCTCTTTCGAAAGTAGACTTGGCGGCTTCCATCGAATTCCGGTCGATACTGAGCCGTTCGCTTGGCAACAGAATCACCGCATCCTGCTGGTTGGCCTGGCCCACTTTCACTTTACCTGTCAGCAACGCCACGGTGATGCGCTGCTCGCGGGAATAGGAGCGGATGTTAAAGGAAGTTCCCAGTGCAGTGGTGGCAACACCGTTGCAGTGAACGATGAACGGATGGCGGGGATCTTCCGCCACTTTAAAGAAAGCCTCGCCTTCTTCGAGATATATACTGCGGTCGGGACCGCTGAAACTTACAGGATAACGCAGCCGGGAGCCGGCATTGAGGTTCACCGTGGAGCCATCAGCAAGTACAATCTTTTCGGTAGCCCCTTTCGCCGTGGATAGCTCAACATACCCGTTGCGCACTACACGGTTGGTTTTAGCCACAGGAGATTGTACCGCCGTATGGACCGGGTTCTGTGGATGATCAGCAGGCGTTGGTTTGTAAAGGAAGGAAACAGCGATGGCTCCTGCCATCAGGGCGGCTGCACCGGAAATGGCCCAGGTACGCCAGCGCCGTGGCCGCATGGGAATTACAGGAGCCCCGGATGTGGCTATATGGTCCTGCAGGCGCATCTTCACATCTTCCAGCTGCTCCTGCAGAAACTCTTCCTGTATCATCGCGTTGCGGTGCCGGTTTACACTGGCAAACCACTGCTCGATGATGCGCACTTCTTCCTCGGTGCATTTACCCTGCGTATACCGTTCCAGGACTTTTCGGATCTGATCAATTTCCACGGCGATCGTTTTTTAGTTGGTGATACAGGTAAGTCGCACCGGCTAAAAAAAAGTACCATCGGAAGGAAAGATTTTTTTAAGGGAGGATGGAAAGCACTACCGCCACGGTCAGCAGATCGGTTTGCGTGTAATGCGTGCGGAGGATTTTCAGGGCTTTGGATATCTGATTCTTAACGGTTTGCTGCGAAAGCTCCAGCCTGGAGGCGATCTGCTCAATACTGAGGTTCTCGAACCTGCTGAGCATAAAGATCTCTTTCATCTTTTCCGGCAGGCGGTTGATGGCTTCAAAAACCTCGGCGGCCTTGGCCTTGTAATCGTATGTTTCGGAGATGTTATGGGGCTGTGCATCGAAATGCTCTATGAGTTGCTGCAGGTATTTGCGGTACGTCAGGTCTTTACGGTACAGGTCAATGATTTTGTGACGCACGCTCTGGTAGAGGTAAGACCGGAGCGATTGCAATACATCCAGCCGGGTGCGCTTTTCCCATAAGGTGGTAAAGAGATCCTGGAGTACATCCTTGCTGGTTTCCCCCCTGTCCGTTTTGCTGAGTATGTACAGGTACAACGGCCTGCTGTACCGGTCGTAGATAGCGTTAAACGCCGCTACGTCGCCATTGCGCAAAAGGGATAACAATTGCTCGTCTGAATAGCTTTGGTACATAAAAAATTTCGGTTGATAAAATGCGATCGATTTTGGCTTAGCTGTAATTCTTTCTATTCTTCTAACGTGTCAAATCCGGTTAACCTCTTGGGCAAAATAGTAAATCTCCCACACTTTCAAACATTTTTTCCCGCTGCATTTTTTCCCACCGCCCCTTCATGTTCTTTTTACACACCCATATGGAAATCTGAATTTAATCCCTTAGATTTGATATCAAAATGATATCACAATAAATAAACCTCGTACCATGGAAAAAGTCTCTACGCCGGTATCCGGCTACTTAGCATTCATCCTTGCCATCATCATTGTCCTGGCCGGTGGTTACTGCCTTATTGCCGGTATTCAGTCCGAAAGCAGCGGTTTCCGGATCATGGCAGCTATTTTGGGTATCGCGTTTATTTTCGTCGTTAAAGGCATCATGATCGTAAATCCCAACCATGCCCGGGTGCTCACCTTCTTCGGCAGTTATGTGGGCAGCGTGAAGCAAAACGGGCTCCTGTGGATCAATCCCCTGTACCGTTCCCAGCGCATTTCCCTCCGCGCCAATAACCTGAACGGTCAAACGCTGAAGGTGAACGATAAAATGGGGAACCCCATCGAAATTGCCGCAGTAATCGTTTGGCAGGTGAGTGATACCTATAAAGCTTTATTTGAAGTGGAAGGCTACCAGCAATATGTGCAGATACAAAGCGAAGCCGCCGTGCGCCACCTGGCTACCAGTTGCCCTTACGAGCAGATGGAAGACGAAACCGCCGAAATCACCCTGCGTGATGGCGGGGAAAAAGTGAACGAGCTGCTGGAGCAGGAGCTGAATGAGCGCCTCTTCGCTGCAGGGATCACCGTTCGCGAAGCACGTATCAGTCACCTTGCATATGCCCCTGAAATTGCCGGCGCCATGCTGCAACGCCAGCAGGCTACTGCTATAGTTGCCGCACGCTCCAAGATCGTGGAAGGTGCTGTAGGCATGGTGGAAATGGCACTGGAACAGCTTTCCCGCAAACAACTCGTAACCCTCGATGAAGAACGTAAAGCCGCCATGGTCAGCAACCTCATGGTAGTGCTCTGTGGTGAAAAATCAGCTACGCCCGTTCTCAATACAGGATCTTTATATTCGTAATCCATGGCCGAAAAAGAACAAAAGAAGTCTTTTGTACTGCGGCTCGACGGCGCCACTTATGAAGCCCTCGAGCGCTGGGCTGCCGATGAATTCCGCAGCGTAAACGGACAGCTGGAATGGATCATCGCCAAAGCCCTCCGCGATGCCGGCCGCGACAAAAAAAAGAACAAAGACAAAAAAGACGGCGCCACCTGAATACTGCGCTAACTTCCTTTTACAGGGCCTGCTCTAACAGAGCCGGCCCTACTCGTTTCTACCAATCCGATACCAACCATTCAAAAGTAGGGGAATGCAGCACACGATATAAAAGTTTGTGACGTCATTGCCTGAAACCTGGGACGAGCATGCGTAAACCCTGGGATGAAGCGACTTTTGTTCATCGAACCTCCCCCTTTCTTCATCGATCCTTCATCAAACCTTCATCCATCCTCCATCCAACCTTCATCAAACCCTTGCTGTGGCTGGACATGGATGGAGGATGGATGGAGGATGGCAGCAGGATGTCAGTAGGTATGATAAAACCGTCAACCCGTTTGACTCATCATTAATTGTTCAGTAATCCTTCAGTAATCCTTCAGTGAACCTTCAGTGATCCTTCAGTCAAACACCCTCAAACCTATACCACCACTGAAGGATCACTGAAGGATGGCAGGAGGGTGTCAGCAGGTTTGACATTACCCCAGACAAACTTTCCTTGCAACTTTTACCTCTCCCGGTCGTCTTTCCATCGACATCGCAGTTTTTTTCCATCCTAAAACTGACTATCAATGAAAAACATGATCCCTGTACTCTGCCTGCTGCTTACCGCTGCGGGAGCCGTAGCACAAGACAAGCATAACTACATCAGTTTCAGTAAACTAGTGCCCTTAACAGGTACCGAATATGTGCTTACCAGCCTCGATAATGTGGGTAAAATGGGCGTTTCCCATGGTGAGCACCTGCTTTTCATCAATACCAAAACCGGAAAGGCCAACCGGGTCGATTTTCCGAAAACCGCCTACCTCCGGGATTGGGAACAGGTAAAGCTGGATACTTTAGGCATCAACCTCATCCTCCTTACAGCCCAAACTGTAAATCTGGATAACAACAAAAGGATTGACTGGAACGATCCGGTGCAGCTGATCGTACTTTCTACTGACGGACAGAAGAAAACGCAGCTCACGGACGACAAGTTCTTCTCTTCATTCTGGACGATCCACCGGGAAACGGGCGCTATTGTGGTTACGGGGTACTACGATACCAACAACAACGGCAAACACGATAAAACTGACAAGGATGAAATCCATTTGTTTGACCTGAAGACGTTGCAACTTATTTCGAAATTGTAAACCCCTTGTTCACTGTTTACCAAAAGCAAAAAGGTGCGGTTTCCCGCACCTTTTCTATTTTAAACATTGCCTTTAAAGCAGTTTTAAGCTATATCAAGTTAAGGTGAAGATAAGATCAAGTTAACGTCCAGATAAGATGTACGGCTCTTTAAAAGGGTTTTAAGCACTTAACAAGCACTCTTCAAGCACTTAGAGAGCACTCAGCATGCACTTTCCATGCACTTTCAAGCACTCAGAGAGCACTCAGGCAGGGGCAAAAGGTTTAGGGCTAAAAAAGCCCCGGCATAACGCCGGGGCTGATAGAATATCTTTTATTCCTGTTATTGCCGTACTGCCTGCTGCATGGGGTTACCTCCGGTAGAAGTACCGCGCGCAGCGCGCTCTGCCTTAAACAGTTCGAACCGCGAAGGCGTGGCCTGGCGGGGCCAGCTGTTATTACTTTCCTCGATATCAGCAGTTTCGCGGTAAGGATCGAGCCGGATGGCCACCACCTGCTTATCTTTTGCAAATACTTTGGTCACCTGCTGCTCGTCGTGCCGCCAGATGTATGCGGAAATTCTGTCCACTTCCTTTGTACCATCGGCAAAAGTCCATTCTACGATAATAGGCATAACGTTACCCCCGATATTTTTGAAGGTTACTTCGTAAAAGTTCTTTTTGCTTTCGAAGAGCCGCTTTTCCTCCGGGGAAAGGGAGGCCTGCAATTGCTGGTATGCGGCAGCCTGGCCGGGTGTAACGGCGTAGCGGTCCCATTTGCTGTAGAAGTCCTGCAGACTGGTATCCTGATCCACCACATACTTTACCCCCTGTTCTTTATTCCGGGTTTGAGCAATATGTGTGTTTTCATGGTTCGCGGCATCTTCTGCAGCTTTATTGCTTACGGCAGGGTCTTTCGTATCCATCCGGTACCATTTTACACTGTCAATGGCAATATCTACGGGTTCGGTGCCGAAGAACCATCCGCGCCAGAACCAGTCCAGGTCTACAGCAGAGGCATCTTCCATTGTACGGAAGAAATCTGCGGGAGTGGGGTGTTTAAAGGCCCAGCGGCGGGCGTATTCACGGAAAGCGTAATCGAACAGCTCGCGGCCCATAACGGTTTCGCGGAGGATGTTCAGCGCTGTGGCAGGCTTGGCATAAGCGTTGGGGCCAAACATGATGATGTTCTCGGAATTGCTCATCACAGGCTCCAGCTTATCTTTCGGCATGCTCATGTACTCCACGATGTGGTGTGCAGGACCACGGCGGGAAGGGAATTTGCTGTCCCACTCCTGCTCTGCCATGAACTGGCAGAAGGTGTTCAGCCCTTCATCCATCCAGGTCCACTGCCTTTCGTCGGAGTTCACGATCATGGGGAAGAAGTTGTGGCCCACTTCATGGATGATCACACCGATCATCCCGTTCTTGGTGGATTCACTGTAGGTGCCATCTGCTTCCGCACGGCCGTAGTTGAAACAGATCATAGGGTACTCCATACCGTTGGCTGCTTCTACGGAAATAGCGGCGGGATAGGGGTACGGGATTGTATGATTTGAATAGGAACGCAGCGTATGCGCTACTACTTTGGTGGAATAACGGCGGTAAAGCGGATAGGCTTCGGGGCCGTAGTAGCTCATGGCCATTACGTGCTTCCCTTCAATATCCACGCCCATACCGTCCCACACGATCCTGCGGGATGCCACCCATGCGAAGTCGCGTACGTTGGTGGCTTCGTATATCCATGTTTTCTTACGGTCAGATTTGCTTTTCATGGCGGACTGAACCTCGGCGAGGGTCACTATTTCGAGGGGCTCCTTCGCTTTCTGGGCCTGCTGCCAGCGTTGGAACTGTGCAGGGGTCAGCATTTCCTTATAGTTGCGGCATTCACCGGTAGCACCTACCACATGATCTGCCGGAACGGTCATTTTCACTTTGAAGTTGCCGAAAGTGAGGGCAAACTCGCCGCGGCCGGTAAACTGTTTGTTCTGCCAGCCCTGGAAGTCTGAATACACGGCCAGGCGGGGGTACCACTGTGCCATGGTATACAGATCATTGCCATCGGCCGGAAAATGCTCATATCCGCCCCTTCCGCCGAGCGTCATGCGATTGGGGATCTTATACCACCAATCCACTTTGAAGACGATTTTGGCGCCCGGAGCCAGCGTTTGTGGCACCTCAATGCGCATCATGGTCTGGTTGATGGTATATTGAAGCGGTTTGCCAGCGGCATCCGTCACTTTCGTGATATTTACACCATGCCCCTGCTCCATGCCCAGCAGGCGGTTAATAGCCCCGCTGCTCATTTTATCCTTCATGGTGCTGCCGTCGAAGCTGTTGTTGTCGCTTTTCGGGTCGTGCTCATTCTCATCCAGCTGCAGCCAGATGTAGGTGAGCGGGTCGGGAGAATTATTGTAGTAGGTAACGGTTTCCGAGCCCGTCAGCTTCCTGGCCACCTCGTCCAGCTCAGCGGTAATGTCATAATCCGCCCGCTGCTGCCAGTATTTAGGCCCGGGAACCCCGGAAGCGGAACGGTACATGTTGGGATCAGTGAGCAGGTAGCCCAGCTGTTCGAAGCGGTTACCGTGGTTAGAGCCGGGGTTTTGCGCCAGGGTCACCAGCGGGGCCGCTACCAGGATACTTCCTAAAATGGAGCGAAGTTTCATCTCGATTTATTTTTCCAGTAAAATGCCAATTCTTTCTATGCTCATCACAAATGCTACACCGAATATCGCGGCAGACAAAAAGATAGTCCAGTCGCGGCGGGATACTTTCCCGATCTGAATGATCAGCTGGGAAAGGATGAGTATGATGGTTACGATAATCAGTTGCCCGAATTCCAGCCCCAGGTTAAATGCCAGCAACGGCTGCACGATGTCGGATTGTGTGCCGAGCATACTGCGGAGGTAATTGGAAAAGCCCAGTCCGTGAATGAGGCCGAAAAACAGCGCCAGGAAATAATTCCATTGCACACGCCCCGGCTCTTTCCCTCCCCTGAGTGCATTTCCCAGCGCAGTGATCACAATGGTCACGGGAATCAGAAACTCAATCAGGTCAGTAGAAACACGTACAATATTGAGAACGCTCAGCGCCAGTGTGATGGAATGCCCCACCGTAAAAGCCGTCACAAGGATCAGTACTTTCTTCCAGTCGTTCATCAGATACACTGCACAAAGCGCCATGATAAACAAAATGTGGTCGTATCCTCCAAGATCAGCGATATGTTGCCAGCCTTCTTCGAAATACATGCTGAACTCCTGCATGGCATAGATTTTTGTGTAACTTCGTAATGATAATCAGTTGACGGTAAATATCAAAATTTTTTAGGGCCGATGGGAGTATTGCTTTTTAAATGGTGGCTGCCTGCGTTCATCAGCGCAGTACATCCTTTTTACATGAGTGTCACGGAAGTAAGGTATAATGCTCCCCGTAAGTCTCTGGAAGTCAGCTGCCGCATCTTCTCCGACGATCTGGAGAATGCCCTGAAAAAGCGTTCGGGACAGCCGCTGGATATCATTAAACCGAAAGACCGTACCGCGGCAGACTCCCTCGTAGCCCGCTACCTCCGCCAGCACCTGTTCCTGACGGCCGACGGCAAACCGTTATCTCTCCGCTATATGGGATATGAAATTTCGGAAGATGCAACCTGGTGTTTTCTTGAATGCACACCGCTGGCTCCCTTCCGCAAACTGGATATCAGAAACGATATCCTGTATGCCGAGCATGAAACACAGAGCCACATGATTCATGTGATCGTGAATGACCGCCGGCAGAGTACCAAGCTGGACAACCCCGCTTCCGCAACAGCTTTCACCTTCTGATCTATTTCCTGTTATCAATAAACTTGACGGGCTTGCGGCTGCCTTCCGGCATCTGCATCCGCATGATTTCCTGCATGGCACAGTAACGTACCTGCGGTATTACACGGAGCTTGGCCTGGAGATAAGACTTGATCCTGCGGTCGCCGTCTTCCGACTCTTCGCGGGGGTGGAGGTGCAGGAGTATTTCATCCGTACCGATTTCGTTGGAGAACACTTCCACTACAAACTCTTTCACATCTTCCATATCGCTCAGCAGGTCGTATAATGCAGGCGGATATAATGTGGTGCCTTTATACTTGATCATCTGCTTCCTCCGGCCGATAACCGGGGAAAGGCGGAGCGTTTGCCGCCCGCAGCTGCAGGGTGTTGCATCATACTGGCAAATGTCACCTGTCTTATAACGCAGCAGGGGCATGGCTTCCACCCCCAGTGTAGTGATGGTCACTTCACCGGGAGCGCCTGGAGGCACAGGACGGTCCTGCTCATCGAGCAGTTCCACGATCAATAGTTCGGGATGATGGTGCCCTCCCCTGCCCTGGCGGCATTCGGTGAAGGCGGTTTGCATCTCCGTGGATGCGTATGTGGAGAAGAGGTCTATTTTCCATTTATCCGTGATCTTCTTACCCAGCACGTTGTAAGAGAAATCCGTATTGCGGATGTTTTCCCCGATGCAGACGGCTTTCTTAATGGAAGAAGCATTGATATCAATACCATGCTCTTCCGCGAAAGCGATGAGTTTAAGGATAAACGAAGGCACGGCAACGATCACGGTAGGCTCTATACGTTTGATGTTTTCCCATTGCAGGGAAGGCACGCCCGGCCCCACACGCAGCACGCCTGCACCCAGCTTGCGGATACCGTTGTAGTACGCCATTCCGGCCATAAATTGCCGGTCGAGGGTGAGCATGAGCTGGTAAATATCTTCATCAGTACCACCGGCACAGCTGAAAGAAATGAACTCATTATAGCTGAGGCGGTTAAGATCTTTATCTGTTAACGGAATTATCACAGGGCGGCCCAGGGTACCGGAGGTGGAGGTATATTCCGCAATCTTGCTTTTATCCACGCAGAGAAAATCCCAGTTGCGCTGCTGCAGATCTTCTTTGGAAACAGTGGGCAGGCCGGCCAGATCGTCGAGGGAGCGGATGGCATCGGTATCGATATTGTGCGTGGCGAACCATTCCCGGTAAAAGGGGGAAAACTGGCGGAGATAGCCCACCAGGTGCTGAAGCTCCTTGTGCTGAAACTGCCGGATGGCGGCGGGCGACTGCAATTCTATGTCTGGTATGTACATAAATCTGACTGTTAAAGGATGACCACGGTGGCCATGGCTATGGTTTTCACATGCGAAAGCGACAGCAATACCTGCATGCCTTCCATGAGCGGTGCGGCGTTGCCGATGAGGAACAGCTCAGGTTTGCCGGCCTCGTTATTCCGCACTTCTATTTCGTTGAAATTGATACCACTACCACCCCATCCCGTACCCAGTGCCTTCAGGAAGGCTTCCTTGGCAGCAAAGCGGGCGGCGTAGCTTTCGTATTTACCGGCCTGTTTTTCACAATACGCGATCTCGAGTGGTGTAAACACCAGCTCGCGGAAGCCCTGATTCTTTCCGATCTTGTCCGCAATGCGGTCTACTTCCACTATATCTGTTCCGAGGCCTGTCATTTGAGTTTATTGCATTGTTCAATCTGGCGCAGGATATGCTCCTTTTCAGGAACGGTGGCTATCTCTTTCGTGAGCGCCTGCTGGTAATATTGCTTCGCTTCGCTGAACTGCTTCCGTTTAAACAGGTAATCTCCTGCCAGCACCCATGCGTGATAATAGTTTGGATTATCAGCAGTGATGCGCTTCACATCAATTTCCTCCCCATCCATAACAGCGAGTTTCAGGCGGCGGAAGTCCGTGAATTTACGATAGTTGTCTGTAAGCAGGAAGGAATCGCGGGGGATGATAGTACTGCTGTCGCAGATTTCATGATCAGACGAGAGGCCTTTCATGGCGAAAACCTTATTGAGATCATATGCCACGAACTCCCCGAGTTGCCAGGGGGCTGCGGATATCCAGACTTTCAGTTCTTTTGGTTTGAAGACGATGGCATGATGGGCGATCAGTTGATTGAGGGCTTTCTCATTCCCCATCCCGAT
The DNA here is from genome assembly GCF_003149455.1 of Chitinophaga deserti. GTDB lineage: Bacteria > Bacteroidota > Bacteroidia > Chitinophagales > Chitinophagaceae > Chitinophaga > Chitinophaga deserti. Next base: position 266,344 of record NZ_QFFK01000005.1, on the reverse strand, counting down.
ATCGGCATCATTCAGCCCGCGCTGATCGCGGAGGATAGATACTGTTTTGGCCACACTGTTCTTCCCGTTCCTTGCCAGCAGTTCCTGCAGGCGTTTGTAACGGTAAGGCGAAGCGCTGCCGGCAAGTTGCTCCCTGTTGGCTTCGGAGGCCCCGAGTGACTGGCTCTGGAAATGGTTAGCGCAGGATATCTCGTTGCCACGGGGATCGTAGAGAGCAAGACTGTCGGGTGTTTTCTCGATAATAGCCGCCCGGTTGTCTGCCGCGGAACCGATGAGGAACGATTCGCTAACGAACATTTTTCTTCTGGCAGCAATAGCATATGCTTCCTGAATATTACCTGCATACTGCAGTATTTCCCGCGCCACCAGCGATACCGGTGTGGCTGAACCCGAAGGAAGCTCACTTTTGGCAGCGTTAATGGTTACGGTCAACCCTTTCATATTCATCCCGGAAACCACGCCGGTAAATCCGCCCCAGGTTACCATCATAAAGGGATGGCCCTGCTCCGGGCGGTAAAAGGCTACAATCTTGTCTTCCGCGAATTTATCTCCTACATAAAAATCGAAGTTCCGGCCAATAATGAGGGAGCTGTCTTCCGACCGGTCGTTCCAGGTACCGAAAGAGGTACATCCCACCAGCGCCAGGTTCTGCAATGCGTGCCCGATGTCGTGCGCGGCATGGTAGTTCATGATACGCTGGTAATTGGTGCCGATGAATCCATAGTTTGGCGAGGCTGAGAAGGAAACACCGTAGATCTCTTCCTTATATTCTTCCGGGACGTGCTTGTCCATATTCCGGTTGAACCAGCCGATGAGGTATTTCAGGAAATGCTGGTACGAACGGGAAGGGATCATCTTCCCTATTTGCTCCACGAAATGATCTTCCTGGCGCTGTACCAGTTCTTCCGCTAGTTTTCCATATACCACCCCTCTTTCGAAAGGCTTGCCTTCCACATACATTTCATACAGCCCGCTTTTACTTTTGCGGAACCAGTTGTTGCCAAGTGTATACGCCGATGAATCCAGCTGCTTCCGTTGCCATTGCAGGCTGCTCTGATCCGCTACAGCTGGCGGCTGCATGCGCGCCACACTCCAGAGGTAAATAAATAAACCTGCAAACAGCAGCACAAAGAATCCAACTATATATAGCAGGATTCGCCCTATTCTCCTCCAGATGCTCTTCTTCTTTGCCATTGTTTACGCCTCGTTTATCTCGTGCAAAAGTTTTTCCATATCCAGTAATTCCCCGCAGGTAAGCAGAGCAGTCATAGTAACACCCAGGATGCCGTGCAGGTTAAGGTTCTGCCCGGTAAGGAACAGGTTATTCAGTTTTGTGCGGGCGCTGATGAAAGTACGCAGCGGATCGTTGCAGTCTTTCAGCACACCATACATCGATCCGTCTGAAGTACCGATGTAATCACGGAAAGAAAGTGGGGTAGCCACTGTATAGCTCTGGATACACTGCCGGAGTACGGGGAAGCGGCGCTCCACCACATCCAGCAATCTTTCCGCCTTCTCTTTCTTGAATGCTTCATAATCCGCACCGCGCGATGATTCATTCAATACTGTATTAAACGTATCCTTCCAGGGCTCCAGCTCGCTGATGTTCATATATGCGAGAATTGAGAGTCCGTTAGCAAAACGCTGGTCTTTCGTATCCGGAGTGATGAACATAGAGTAGTTGTATGGCCACGATTCACTGGTATAGTCGTGCCCGCACCATACATCATCCACATCATGATAATAGAAATTGTAGTTCATGTGCGGGAAGTAACCCGGCTTCAGCACAGCGTTAACCATCAGCGCACCATTTCCATTTTCCAGATTCTTGATGCGGCTGCGGTATGCCTGCCGGATTACATCACTCTCCAGCATATCCAGCGTATTGGCCGGGTGGATGTTGGAGATATAATTCTTCCCGGAATATCTTTCTCCATCGGCAGTTTCCACGTATTGCACTTCGTGCCCTTCGGCAACGATGCGCTTCACCTCTTTATGTTTCAGCAGGGTGCCGCCGTTTTCCATGATTACGCGGGTGAGCCATTTCCCGATCTGTGAACCGCCGTTCAGGCATTTCCACGAGCTTTCGATATAGCTGTTCAATACGAGGGCATGTACATACATGGGTGTTTTACCCCGCACGCCGGCGTAGAGCGAACTATTGGCAGCCAGCACCTGTGTGAGCTTGCGGTTACTGCTCAGCCCGTCTATAAAGGCGGCGGCATCCATCCCCAATACACTTTCCTTCTCCCCGAATTCGCCCATCCGCAGGTTATATAGCGGGAATTTGGCACAGATGTTCCGCAGCATGTCACAATACTCGCGCAGTGCTTTTTCTTCGCCGGGGAAGTCCTGCAACAGGTTTTGCACAAAGCCTTCGTAGCCCTGCGCCATTTTATACTCTTTAGGATCGTCCGCGAAAGCGATACGATCGAAGCAATCCATGTCCAGCCGTTTCAGCTTCAGTTTATCCATGATACCGAGGTACTGGAATACCTGGTAAAGGTTCTGTCCCGGCTCCAGTCCGCCCACATAATGCACGCCTGAGTCGAAGATGGTTTTATCGCGGCTGAAAGTTTGCAGGCATCCGCCCAGCTGTTTATTTTTTTCAAGCACCAGCACACGGAAGCCATTCTTGCTGAGGATCGCTCCGCAAACCAGGCCACCAAGACCGCTTCCGGCTATGACTACATCGTAGTTATGCATTCGCTTCACACTTTCTGATGATGAAAACAACATTGGAGGTAAATTTCGTCTGATCGATCCGTTCCATGGTACCGCCATGGCTTTCCACAGTTTGGCGCAGGGTAGCGGATGAAAAGAAGGATAAGGGATGATTGGCAGTTTTATTGAACCCGAGCAGGCGCGTGCTGAATAATTCGGTCAGCTTTGTACCACGGTGTTTCTTTTCCATTGCGGAGTCGCCATCGCGCACGATGATGATGCCACCGGGCCGGATTTTGTCCATACACCTGCGGATGAGATCCGCCTGCTGATCCGGCTGCAGATAGTGCAGTACATCCAGCATCACGTAGGCGTCTTTTTCCGGAATTTCGTATTGTGTGATATCGGCCGCGCGGAACTGTACCTGTTCGTTACGGATGTAGCTATGTTGCGCCACGGCAATTTTATCTGCGTCATAATCTACCCCGAGCATATTGCGACCCGGTGCTACAAAATGAAGCATATAACTCATAAATCCGTATCCGCAGCCAATGTCCATGATATCTCCTTTTTCAGGCAACACCCGGTGGAAATCTTCGTAATTGCGCTCCATCTTAGTTTTGATGCGCATATACCATTCCAGCACGGGGCCTTTGTAAATATACTGATAGATGAGCTGTTCGCGGTAATAGGCTGGTGTTTCGATAGATTCGGCCAGCTGGCGGTATGCTTCGCGGAAATACCGGCTAACTGATTTGGTGCGGGCAGCATACCCCTCCCCCCATGCAGGATCCCCATACTTAATGCGTGGGAGTATCTGCATTGTCATGGTACCGTCTTTCAACAGGAAATCTCCTTTAGACATGCAATAGGCAGTTCCATGGATCACAGCAGGTATAATATCGAGCTTCAGTTCTTCCGCCAGGTAAAACGCGCCCTTGTGGAAGCGTTTGATACTCGTATCCTTCGAGCGCGTGCCTTCGGGGTACACTACAATGGAATAACCATGCTCCACACGGTTACGCAGGTGATCAATACCCTCCTCCGCACCTTCCGCAACGGGATAGTAATCCGCCATTTTCACGACCTGCCCGAACACAGGGGAATTGTATACCCATTGGTTCGTAAGCAGCACCACATTCGGATGCATGGACGTAGACATGAGGATATCGAGGAACGATTGATGGTTGCTGATGATGACGGCAGGCTTTATAAAATCCTCCTTCGCTTCATTCATCGTCACCTTCTTCGTATTCCCCATTACATGCAGAACACTCCATGTACATTTCGAAAGCAGTTTATGATATATCTTTTTACCCTTTTCTTTATTGAACGGATTCCATCTGATAATGATGGTTCCGATCATCGTAAGCACCAATGCGCCAAACGCGAAGTAGATGAAAGAAAACATTGACTTCGACCAGCTCCAGAGCGTCCACGGCGGGCGCTGATTTTTACTGACGCGGTTCGTAATCAGGAAATTGAAGAAGAAAGGAATGAGAACCTGTGAAGTAACCACTACGCATAAGATACCTATCACGGCAATCAGTGCAATAGATTTCAGGGAAGGATGCTGTGCGAAGATGAGTACGCCCAGCCCCAATATGGTAGTTATAGCAGAGAAAAATATGGATGATTTGAAAGACGGAAGATGTTTGCTGCCGGTTTTATACTCCTGCAGCAGTCCATCCATGGTAAAGATGCTGTAATCATCCCCTAAACCGAATATGAAGGTGGAAAGGATGATATTAACGATATTAAATGGTATCCCAAACATCCCCATAATCCCCAGTATCCATACCCAGCTGATAGCCATGGGAATGAACGTGATCAGTGCCAGTTCTATTCGTCCGTAAGACAACAGGAGGGCAAAGAATACAAGTGCAGAAGTCATCCAGGCGATTGTATTGAACTCATCCCGGATGATGACGGCCAGCCGGTTGGCTGTGTATTGCTTATCAATTACCGCTGTACCGGGCAATGCATCGAGTGCTGCATATACTTCTTCCTTACGTGAGGGGTCTACTTTTAAAATACCTGACAGCGAAGCGCTTCCGTTTTGCAGTGTTACAAAGTCGCTGACAGCAGGGAGGTCCATCAGGGGTGAGGTTTCGGGAGTGGTAACGGAATACTCCTGAGAGATCAGTTCCTGGAACCTGCTGAATGCTTCCGGTTTGAAGCCGTATTTCGCTCCTTCCTGCCTTAATGATGTCATGACGGAGGTTATGGCTTGCGGTGTCCAGTATTGTTTCCAGCGATCGATGCGTTCTTTTTGCTCAGCTTCGGAGAGTAGCAGTCCGCCCGGCCCGCTTGCCTTCTTCAGCGCACCACCAGCCAGGAGCCTGCTTAACGCAGTATCTGCCGCCGCACGCCTTTCGAGGGCCTCGTTAAGACTGGCGCCTTCGGAAAGCATGTACACTGTTTGCGCGGTATAATCATTGAGGCGGTTGAGCTTTGCTTCTGCTTCCTTCAGTTTGCCGGGCATGAAGTTCATCTTCATCATATCGCTCTCGAAACGGACGCGCTGTGCTGTGAAGAAGAAAACTACGGTAAGCGCCAGTATCCCGTATACCAGCCATTTATTGCGCTCGGGACGCCACCCGGAAAGACGGTCGATGATATTATGCTTAACATGCACATCCTTCGCAGGCGCCTTGCCCAATACGATAAAATGCGGGAGAATGATAAGCGAAAACAGGGACGCTCCAATGAGGCTGAAGGCAGCAAAAAGACCAACGTCCTGCAACATGGGCGATTTCACAAATTGCAGGCAGAAGAAGCCGCCAACTGTTGTGAAGCTGCCCACCGTCATGGGCATGGCAAGATCTTTCAGTACAAGTCGGATGTCTGGCAGATGCCGGTAATGGTTGAAAACGTGAAGAGAATAATTCACCGCTACTCCCAATACCACACAGCCCGCACCCAGTGCAATCACTGAAATGCCACCCTGTATCCACCAAACCATTGCGAGGGAGAAAAGCCCCCCGAACACCACAGGCATCATTACCAGCAGTGGTGCACGCTTCCGCCGGAAAAATACGGCGATAAGTACGATGAGCAACAGTACGGTAATGCCCTGAGTGAGCATCGTGTCCTGCCGGAGCTGCACTGCATTCCCCACTGCCACGGCCGTTGCCCCGAAGTAAGTGATTGAAGCGGAAGGGTTGGCAGTGGAAACGGAATCTATCAGCACATCCAGCTCACCGAGGAACCGCTTATTGATGTCAGTTTTATTGGGACTATTTTTCGGAGTAATGAGAACCAGGATATTGCGCTGGTCTTTGCTCATGAGGTAGCCGTCGTAGAGCGTCCAGGCGTCATCGGCCTGGAGCTGTTGCAGCTTCTTCATCCCGATCCAGGTAATACCCAGCGGGTCTGCGGCAATGGACTTCTTCAATACCATGCCCGCCGGAGAGATCAGGGTATTGTAATTCGATTCCATGGTACCGGCCACACGGGCAGGCATCACAAGTGAATCCAGTGTTTTGTAATCTTTTTCTTCTAGGAACAAAGGCAGGTTGGCCTGAACCCGGCCCAGCAGGCTGAACAGGAGCGTATCTTCCATTTTGCCTGTTACCGTAGTGATGTACTGGCCAATAGCCGGTTGTTGCAGCCCGGTGTAAAGTTGTTCCGCGGCGAGGGTAAGACTGTCGGGATTGGCGGTTGCGGTACTGTCTTTCTGCGAAATGATCACCGCCAGTTTATCCGCGAATTTGGAATTGCGGAGGAACTGGTTGAGACGGTCGATCTTGGGATCCTGCGGCAGGATACGCGTAATATCTTCTTCCAGCTTCACTTTTGAGGCAAAGAAGCCGGCTGATAAAAAAAGGAAAGCCGTAAACAGCCAGAGCAGCCATTTACGGGCGTTAAAGAAATTGTAGATCGATATAAAAAAGGTGCCCATGAATCATTTTTAGGTTTGCGCCGCGGCCCGCTTTCGCCGGAATACCGATAACGCTGCATAGGTAACGAGTCCTGCTACCAGCCCCGCTACCCCGGCCAGCGTAATACTGCCCGTTATGTATTGAAAAAGATGCTGTTGCACATCTTCGAACGTAATGTTTTTACTGAAAATCAGCCAGGTAGTGTCTTCCGCCACAAAAAAGCGCCCCATAAACATACTCCCCAGCAGTATGAAGGGGATCATAGGCGGGATACTGATGTTGGATGAGATAAGCACCAGGGCTTTATTCAGCCGCAGCAAAGCGGCGATCACCACGGCAATAAGCATCTGAAAGCCCCATACCGGGAAAATCCCCATAAACACGCCAAACCCTACCGAGGCAGCCTTTCTCCCATTGCTTTCACCGGCAGCCAGCAATTGCTCCCGCCAGATGTACCGCAACCCGTCTTTCGAAAAAATGAACCGTAAGAAATTGCGGGGGTGTATATACAAAAACGCGATCGTTACTAATACTGTATTCAGCACGCTGATCCGGGAAAAATCGCGGAATGGCCTGAAATGCGAAACCCGTTCTTCTGCAGGAGGATAATACACGCCCACCGGCTCCCATCCTATCCGGATACCCTTCCAGCTGCTGCGTACCAGTACTTCGATCTCAAACTCATACTTCGTACAGGCAAAACGCATCCCTTTCATAGCAAAAAGCGGATACAGCCGGTACCCCGACTGCGTATCGGGCCCTTTCAGCCCGGTTTCCACGTAAAACCAGAAATTGGAAAACTTGTTGGCAAAGGTGTTTTTCCCGGGCATGTTTTCCTGGTGCAGGTTACGCGCACCAATGAGAATAGCCGGATCGCTGCGGTCGGCCTTTTCAAGGAAAGTGATGAGGTCGCTGGCGTAATGCTGTCCGTCTGCATCCATGGTGATAGCGAAATCATAACCCTGTTCAGTAGCATACCGGAATCCCCGCCGCAGCGCGATGCCTTTGCCGCGATTGGGCAGGTAAGACAATACGTTTACCTGCGGGAATTGCTCCAGCACGGCAGCAGTATGGTCAGTAGACCCGTCGTTCACTACAATCACCTGTTGCGTGTACTTCAGCACCTGTTCCAGCACGGCCCCGAGAGTGCCTGCGTTGTTGTAGGTGGGTATCAGCACGCAAACATTGCGTTCCCTGAACTGTAAATCGTATGTGCCTTGCTGCTCCATTATTACTTAAACCGTCCCTGAAACTTCAGGAAAGTGGTGCCTTCATGTTTGATGACCGCTGTCGTTTTATATCCTCCTTCTTCCACCGTATAACTGATTTCCACGGTCACCTGCGGGTTAACGCGGGGGTCGATCATATTGAGGAACTTCATATTGCCCACTTTTTCCACCATCAGTTTTTTCCCGATGGAAGCGGAAAGCAGCTCCTGAATGGTTTGCATCTGGCACACACCCGGCACCACAGGCTGTCCGGGGAAATGGCCTTCAAAAATTGGATGCGCTCCGTTCCACTCAATCTGTGTGTGAACGGATTGTTCTGCAGGCTGTTCCTGCGAAACCACGGTATAAAATTTTCCTGCTAACATTATTTTTCTACGCGTTGTAATGAAATGTTGAATTTGACGGCATGATGCCTGATATCGATACTATCCGGCACGCCATTACGGTATGCCCGGAGTGTGGCTTCCACCACAGGCTTGCGGCGAGATCCATTTTCCACACGCACCAGTTCCGTACATGCCTCATCTGTGATATAATAAATCTTCCCTTTCGGCAGGCTGAATGCGGTATAACGGAGTCCGTTCCAGGTGTATGTGACTGCCGTTGCAGGATCGCGGCGCATGAGCACCATATCAAAATCCTTCCGCAGCGTTTTTACCACTGCTTTCTTATCCATTTTCGGCAACATGTAATGCTTAATGAACTCTCCGCCTTTGGTAAACTCGAAATCGAAGAACTTCATTCCCATTTCACTCATAAACAACACCCGCATGCTTCCGTTATCCATTGGCCTGAAATACAATAGTCCGGATAAATGGTGCTGCAGAACATCCACCTGGGTGCTATACAAAACCGGGGAATCTATCTGCGGCCGAAACCGTTGCAGACAGGCTCCCGCATCGCCTTCCGTGCGCTGCAGCCCTTTGTAGGCCGAACTGCAGGACGCGAGGCCCAGCAGCAGCAAGCTATTTAACAGCAAACATCTCATCCGGAATAGCGGCGTTCAGTTCTTTTTTAGTGAATATCATTTCAGTACGGTCACCAGAGGCTTCGTGCATTACTATCTTCGTTACACCAAGGTCTTTCTTATCTACCAGCAGCTCGATAGTGGAAAAGAATTCCTTCATGCTTTTGGCAACTGGCGTCAGCTGCAGCAGGTATTGCTTATCGCTTTCCAGTACTTTAGCCGTAAAATCCCTGTTGTTCAGCACATTCCCCTGCACACAATCGGCCGTTATGCGGCTGATCTGTTCAAACAGCTTATTACCGCCGGTAGAAATGCTTTTATCGGAACGGGAATCTTTGATACGAACATTCTTCCCGTTAATAATCATGAGATAGTAGGTGGGCGACTGGTACTCCATCCGCACACGGTTATCTTTCTTAAACCAGAATTTACCTTTGCTGGTGATCTTGTCAGACAACAGGCTGAGATGCTTCTCCTGCACAAAATCACTTTTGATCGACTGTGTCTGCTGGGCAGTCCGCGCAAATTGTTGTTTAAACTGCTCCAGGTTGGAGACCGGTTTAAACCCGTTTTGTGCAACAGCCTGCAAAGCAAGGCAACACGCCGCGATCATAATTATCCATCTACGCATAAGCCGGAATATTTAATAGTTCATCCAATCGCCTGATGGCAAACCCGTCTCTTTTCAACTGCTTGATCAGGGCGGGTAAAATCTTCACTGTGGCCGCGCAGGTATCATGGAACAGGAAAATGTCTCCCGCTTCGATCTTCTTTGTTACACGCTCGAACAGCTTGTCTTCGTCTTTGATAACGGTATCAAACGAGCGGATGCTCCAACCCACGGCAATCAGTTTACTTTTCCTGATCGCACGGGCGAGCATGGGATTGGTAACCCCATACGGAGGGCGGAATAGTTTTGGTTGCAGGCCCGTTGCGGATTTAATAGCCTCATTAGCTTTTGTCAGATCGGTACGCATGGCAGAAGAATGCTGCAGGTCAAACATCGGGCTGTGGGAAAAACTATGGTTACCCACCAGGTGCCCTTCCGCCGTGATCCTTTTCATGATGCCAGGCTCCTGTTCCACGCGGTGGCCTATGCAAAAAAATGCAGCCTTTACGTCGAACTGTGCGAGGATATCCAGGATCTGGGGAGTAAATGAAGTAACCGGCCCGTCGTCGAAAGAAAGTGAGACCGATTTATCAGTACTCTTTCCTTTACTGTGGGTACGTACGAAGTAATTAGACCTGACATTAACTGCACCCCATGCTGCGAATCCGGTTGCAATGATAACGGGTAACAGCACCATCCAGAGGGGTGTTGCTTCCCATCCGCCATATACCGCAATGATGACGCCAAGAGCGGCCACTGCGCCTGCTATGACTAAAAGCCTCAGCATTTCTCCAATAAGATGAGTGAGTGATGTTTTGCGTGATGATGATTCCAGATAAGGATGCGCTCCGGTTGCACCGGGGGCTGGCCTTTCACCATTGCTTCTTCAGGAATACTTCCACGCCGGAGGCTTCCGGCAGCCAACCATACGCCAAAAGCTGCGGCAGTAGGATATTCTCCGCAGAAATGCTTGAATGCGGCAACAGGGGTGTTACTGAACATGGATTGCTCCACAGTCTCGTAATACCGGTCGTTTGTGGTATCTCCATTGCGCCCGGTGAGCAGGAGGCTCACATCGGCAGGCTGAAGACCGTTGCGCTGCAGGAACGCACGAATGTGTTCCGCAGTTTCCGCTTCACTGGCAGGCCGGTACAGCATGTCTACCGCGGTCAGTTGTGCGATGGAATGCTCTCCTTTGCCGGCAGACAGTACAAAAAATGCCGCGCCCTCCCCTGCCATGGTGCCCTGCGATTGTGATTGGAGCAACTCTGAAGTATGGGCGTTTTTATACAGGCCGAAGCGGCGTAATATAGTATGTGAATAATCCGTGATCTCATCAGTAGCACCGGCAAGGATGTTACGTGAAGGATCTTCAGCCAGCAGCAGCAAACTATCCTGCAGGGCGTTCTCCAATGAGAATGCCCCGTGAACGAAAGTATTATTGTAAGCGTGGCATCCCAGCAGCAATGCGATCTGCCCGGCTACGGTATTGTGTGTGCTTTGAATGAAAGCAGTGGGGGTGAGCATATCTTCCTGCTGGGTAACGAGCTTCTGCAGGAAAACGCCTGTATCAGCGAGGCATCCGTAAGCGGTACCCATGATGATTGCATCGGGATTTTTGATCCCCGCGCTTTCGAGGCTCATGTGGGAAGCCGCAACGCCCATTTTAATGGCACGGCCCATCCGGCGGATCTGTTTGATATCGATCCACTGTTTATAATCCGGGTCGGCCACGGGCAGGCGGTCGCCTTCGTAATTCCGGACTTCGCCCGGAAAAACGTTGCTATCCTGTGCAGATACGCACCCTGCTCCTTGTATGAATGCTTTCATCCGTTATTTCTTAGTTGACATTTTTGCCGGTAAGGAACTCCGCATATGCTTCGTTTCATATGTTATTCCTTTGAAAAAACCAGGCTGGAACAATTACCACCGAACCCGAACGAGTTAGACATCACGTTCCGCAGATTGTTGCCTCTTGAAAATGCAGTAACAGGCGAAAAGGCCAGCTCACGCATCTGAACTGAGAAATTGGCGTTGGGATAAATGATACCATCGCGAAGGGCCAGCGCAGAAAATACTGCTTCTATACCTCCGCTGGCTCCCAGTGTGTGCCCGGTGAAGCTCTTGGTAGAGCTTGCGGGCGGCACCCCGCCAGCAAACAATCTTGAAATAGCCAGACCTTCCGAGCTGTCATTATTCTGCGTTCCGGTACCATGCAGGTTGATGTAACCGATATCTTCAGGCTGTAATCCGCCCATTTCCAGTGCGGCTTTCATAGCCATGAAATTACCAATCCCGTCGGGCGATGAAGCCGTCTGATGATAGGCATCGTTGGCATTGGCGAATCCTGAAAGGCGGCACCATGGTCTAATTTCCTTCGCCACGGCGTCTGACACCAGTACCACATAACCGGCGCCTTCGCCCAGGTTTAGTCCGGTACGGGTATCATCGAATGGGCGGCATTGCTGCTGATCGAGGATCATGAGGGTATTGAAACCATTGAGCGTAAAGCGCGTCAATGCGTCTGTGCCTCCGGCTATCACCACATCCAGCATCCCGGCACGGATCATACGGGCACCATACATGAGTGCATTAGCACCTGAAGAACAGGCCGTGCTGATGGTGGATACATGATGACGTACCCCCATGGCATCGGCTACCAGTTCCGTTACTGCGCCACACTCATGATGCACTACCTGCCGCAGCTTCCCTTTGGAGGAGCCTGTAAGGAAGGCTTCCATGAATTCCTCCGTTTTATCCATACCGCCAACGGTGTTGGCAGAAACGAAGCCTGTACGGTATTGCCTGATATCTCCCAAACCAGAGGCTTCCCAGGCTTCCTGCGCGGCAATACGGCTGAGGAGGGCTGTACGGCTCCAGTGTGCAGGCATTCCGGCGATAGCCGCCAGTTCATCGTTACCGGCTTTCACTTCCACCACAGGAAATGTTTGAGCATGCGCAGAATGCAGGTGCTGCATATACGCCATGCCCGGCTGCATCGCTTCAAATGAAGCCACGCACTCTCCCAGGTTCCGGCCGATGCCGGAAATGACGCCGCCGCCTGCTATCCATACGCTTCCCGTCATCATGCCTGCTTCGCTTTCTCTGCGGTGATGTATTCTGCCATGGTACGGATGGAATAGAAAATATTCGGTCCGTCTTCAGGCTTGGCAATGCGGATGTTATGATACTGCTGCAGCAAAACAATCAGCTCCAATGCATCAATGCTGTCGAGCCCAAGGCCTTCTTTGAAAAGGGGCTGGTCATCACCAATGTCTTCAGGTTTCACTTCCTGCAAATTCAACTGTTGAATGATCTGTACTTTCAGATCCTGCATCAACTTTTCCATATTATCTGTACAATTTTTCTGCTGTTTCCGCGCTGTATGGCAATGCCATGCCTCGCGGGGCTGTTTCCATCAGGTAAAATGCCGCTTCGTGGCTGGCGTGATACTGTTCTACCCATCCGCAAACAACGGCTTTTACGGCACCGCTTTCCAGCAGTTGCGCCGCATAACCGGTTACAAATGGTATATCGAACCGCTCTGCTACGAAAAAGGCATTCTCACCTTTAAACTTGTGTCGGATGCTGATCTCTCCAATTACGATATTGGGGAGCGTGTATACAAACAACGCCGGACTGGCAATCTCCTGCACAGTGTCGAAATACTTCTCGTCCGTATCCAGGCTGCTGCTTGCATTGGCGAGTATTACGCCGGTATCTTCGGGAGTATATTGATCCATGGGCATATCCTGCAGGAGTATTTCCGTAGCCGCCCATCCCAGCTTCGACAGCAGGTCCATTTTATGGAACTTGGGATATTGTCCGCTAAACCGGTCGTACAGCCCGCGGAGGAAGTCCTGCAGGTCGGCCTGAGGCACTTCATGCGCGTATACGGGTTGCCCGTTCCTATCCACCGAATGATGGCGGATAATACATGTTGCGTTGATATATATGCCCTGCTGGCTCATTAGTTGCCGGATCCCCCGTTTAATTTTTCCGTAAGATCAATCAGCCGGGCCAGCCTTTTCAGCTCAGTCTCATGCTGTTTCACGTAGGGGTTCGATTGATCCCACACATATCCTGCCAAAACGGAACATATCTGCTGTTTGATCAGGGGATCGGGATTTTTGGAGAAGAAGATAGTATCGAGCGTACCTTCGTACCAGGCCATTACATAGGAACGGAATACGTTCACGCCCTGCATGGTAGGCTCCATATAGTCCTTCTGCCAGTCAACGTTCTCCCCCTGTAGTTTGCGGATCACCAGTTTAGCTGCCGTTTGGGCAGAAACTGTGGCCAGTGTAACGCCGGAAGAGAAAATCGGGTCCAGGAACTCGGTCACGTTACCGGTGAGCACAAATCCTTCGCCATAGAATTTATCGGTGGTTGCACTCCAGGCTTCCAGTTTACGTGGTTCGAAAACCAACTCCACATCTTTGAAGCGCTCGGCAGTGTAAGGTTCTGAGGCCAGCATGGCGCGGAACATTTCTTCAGGCGTTCCGGAGAAGCGGTCGTGGAAGGAAGGCTCACCCACAAACCCTACGGAAGTTACTCCGGTTGAGAAGGGGATGATCCAGATCCATACGCCTTTCTCATGCACAACTGCAGTGATGCGGTTAGGTTCGTCGGCCATAGAACGGCGAACGTCATTCGTATGGGCGAATAATGCTTTGCGGGGTTGTAAAACAGATTCTTTCTCGAGGTTAAACAGTTTGGGGATCACACGGCCATAGCCGCTGCCGTCAACTATAAAGCGGGCTTCGATTTGTTTCTTGTTTCCGTTCACATCTTCTACTGTGGTAACGGAATCGGAGCCGTTAAAAACGATGCCGGTTACGGTGGTCTCATATTCCACCGGAACGCCCATCTTCTCTACTGTCTGGGCCAGGGTATGGTCGAAATCGGCACGGGTTACCTGCCATGTCCATTGCCATCCGGCGGTGTGCTGATCTGCAAAGGTGAAGTCGCAAATTTTGCCCTGTTTGACAAACTTTGCTCCAAATTTCTTCTGGAAACCTTTTTCAGAAATGGCGTCAATGAAGCCGGCTTCTGTAAGTGCATCCATGCATCGGGGTAAAAGGCTCTCGCCAATAACAAAACGGGGGAACTTCAGTTTTTCTACAATCTTTACTGAATAGCCGGCCTTGTTGATTATGGATGCGGCTACCGTACCGGAGGGACCGGCGCCAATCACTAATACATCCACCTTTTCAGTTTGCATATGGAAGGGTTTTTAATTGCTTATGCTTTCACGCAGCGCAGCAGCGTATAACTGAGCCCTACGTTATTGTTTTCCATCACCACTTCCATACCGGCTGCACGGATACAGGCATAAAACTCGTCTGTATGGTACATCTGGCTGTTGCCGTTGGCGATGGCGGTAAAGTAAAGCGACGTTTGCTGGAGGCAGAACGCGGCAGATTTAAATTGCTGTTTGTTCCAGAAAGGCTCGAGGATATACACACTTCCGCCATCGTTAAGTGCTTCGCGGCAACGGCGGAGGATGCTGATGATCTGCTCTTCTGAGAAGCAATCCAGGAACTGGCTCATCCAGATCACATCGAAGCCTTTCGCGAACGGGAGGCTTTCATCAAGAATATTCGTTTCGAAGAAGGATACACGGTCCTGCAGGCCTGCTGCTTCAATATTCTGGCGCGCCACATTTACCTGCACGGGCAGATCCATGATGGTCACGTGTACATCCGGATCATAGTTTGCGCATGCCATGGACCATTTACCGGTATTACCACCAATATCGAGCAGCTTCCTGGGCTTATGCTCGAATACGATGGGAAGCACGCTGGGGAAAGCGAGGTCGGAATAGTAGTGATCGAAGTTGAACCAGCTGGTGCGGGCAGGTTCGGGCAGGATGGAAAGACCCTGGTAAATTGTTTCCCAAGGGCCCAGTTCCTGTAATCCCGCCGGACGCCCTTCTTCCAGGCTGTCCTGCAGGTGATACATGGCCTTATAGCACACATCGTGCGAGAAGTCCATATTGATACGGGTAAGAGGATCGTTGAGGATGAAGAAACCGGTTTTGGTGAGCGTGTAACGTTTTTCGTTAACGAGCAGCATATCCAAGCCGAGGCCAGCTTCCAGCAAAACGCGGAGGGAGTAGCGCGACAGTTTAACATGCTCGAGGATTTCCTCGATGGTGGCTCCCTGCATGCCTGTGTCGGATACGGCTTTGAGGACGCCCATATCTCTCAGCGCCTTGGAGGCCTGGAAAGCGATGGGTGCAAAAGCCAGCCAGAGGGCCTGCTCCTTCGCCTGTAATGCGGTTTTCGTTTCCTTCGTAAAAAAGTTCATGCGTGATCTGCTTGTTTTAATTCGTTTACAATGTCACTTTGCTAAACACCATAGCAGCATTGCATCCCCCGAAACCTGATGTGGTTTTGAGAAAATGCTGCATAGGGCGTTTTTCCAAATGACTGCTCACCATCAATGGATGGCTGATTCCGGATGATTCAAAGCCGGCGGTTGGTAACACTACACCATGTTTCATGGCATAAATACCGGCAACTGTCTCAATAAGACCGGCCGCACCAAGAGTATGACCATAATTGCCTTTAAGACTGTTAACCGGTACCTGCAGCAATCCCGAAAGATGGAAAGCATTGGCTTCCATTTCATCGTTGTACAGCGTGGCGGTACCGTGCGCCGAAACGAACCCAATATCCGCGGGCTCCAGGCGGCTCCGGCGCATAGCGGAAGTGAGTGCAGAAGCCAGTTCCGCACCCGTCCTCGATGGACCGGAAATATGATTGGCATCGTTACTGGAAGCGCCTTCGCCCAGGAGGACGGATTCACCTTCCGGCAACAATGTTGTATCCTTTGTTAAGACGACCGTTGCGGCACCTTCCCCTAAAGTCACTCCTTTACGTGCAGCATCGAAAGGGCGGCAGGGCTCGTCGGAAACGGCCTGGAACGACTGGAAGCCCGACAACACGAAGCGCGTGAGCTCATCGGCTCCGCAAACAACGGCATGGTCGTATTGCCCGGCACGGATGAGGCGCTGGGCGATCAGAATGGCAAGGAGGCCTGAAATACAGGCATTGCTTACCACAATAGGTTTAGCCGCTGCCCCAACTATCCCGGCAATGCGGGCAGCGGTAGCATGCAGCAGCATGGAAGCGTCTGCAGAACCGGCTTTACCCTGCTCCAGCAAGGCAATATTGCCTTTGGTGGTAGACAGGATGAAAGCAGTACGCGAATCGCCAATGGGCACTTTCGTACGTGAGAGTGCATCAGAAATACTCAGGCACAACAGCTGTTCGAACCGGGTATTCCCTTCCAGCCCTGCTGCAAGTACAGGCTGCCGGAGCAGCTCATCGGGCATGGCAGAAGCGTAGAAACCTCCGGGCTGGCGGCGGATACCGCTTTCTCCGGCAAGTAGCCGCTCAAAGTTAGCCGGTGCAGTAAGCCCCAGGGGTGATACAATGTTCTCAGCAGCAACATATACCTTCGTCATGACAGCCCCCACTCTTTTTTCCATTCCGCGAAAAACAACGGAACGGTCAGTTGCAGGATATCGGCTTCCTTGTCGAGGAATACCTGCACAGAAGCACCCGTGCAAACCACTTCGCGGGTTTCGGCGTTGTATAATGTGTATTCAAAACGGATCTTCGCAGCATCGGTGGGCACATAACGTGTTTCCACCAGCACACGGTCGCCGTAGCGCAATGGCCGTTTGTAATTGCATTCCACATTCACCACAGGAACTGTGAATCCCTGTGCGAAAATGTCGAGATAACGCAACCTGTATTTCGCGCCGAAGGCTTCCCTGCCATCTTCGAAATACCGGATGTAATTGCCGTGCCACACTATGCCCAACGGGTCTGCTTCATTAAACCGGACAAGCACTTCCGCCTTTTCGCTCAATACAGGTTGCATGTATAAGTTTAAAAATTGTCATCTAAATTATCCGCCGTAGCTGGATTTCCATTCCTTGTACTTGTCTTTCTCGATGTCGTCAAGGATGGATTTCACGCCGGAAAGGTACATATTCGCATAGCCGAATGCCATGCCGAATTTACCTCCCATCTTACCAGTCATACGCTCGGTGAAAAGTACTTTCTTCGCTTTCATGTCCACCAGGGTTACATAAGCGGAAAGTTCCTTCTTGGTTTTGTTTATACCTTCCACGAACCAAACGATGCCAATGCCTGTTTTACCGTTGAAATCGAACCCTTTAACGAGGGTGGTGATATCTTCAGGTTTCAGGTGCTGGTAATCGTCAGAGTTGTCGGACAGCAGGTTGTCTGCATCAATTTTGGTGGTTCTTTTATTAACCGGTCCAATATCAGTGCTTACTTCGCTGCGGCGGAAAGCTTTTGCCACGTCGAATTTTTTGTATTCGTTTACCACTTTCTGGTTCACTTCTACAAAGTTTTTGTCCACAATTTGATCTGCCTTGGCGGCTGCATCCCCAACAATGCGGGTTTTGGTCCAGTCGAGGCCGATCCAGGTTAATTTTACTTCAGGATCAAATACGTCTTTGCTGCTTTGGGCAATTGCCGAAGATGCGCTTAGGGCGAAAGCGATCAGGGGCAATGCGAGATTTTTCAGTTTCATGGTAACTCTTGTTTTTTTATTTATTGGCTATGAAGATTTTCATATCACATTTCGCCAGGGTACGACCGTTCAGCTGAACGGAACCTTGTACCACAGTGGCGTTGAAGAGTTCATGGGTAATAAGGATTTCTGTCTGTAAAGTAGCTCCCGCCGGCGGGAGTTCGAGTATTTCTAAATTTTGAATTGCTCCGATAAAGCCGAGCGGTACAGGTACATTGTCTCTTTTTGCAAGAAACCCTACTCTGGCCGCTGCGGTTTGTGCTATGTTTTCCACGAGCCCGGGTGCCATAAGCGTGCCATTTTCCACAAACACGTTATCCGCCGCCACATCAAGCTCGGTGCGGATGTTCTTTTCTCCCGCTTCTACGAGTCTGCTGATCATAACGATCGGCGGGCGCTGGGGGATGTATTCGGTAATATCTTCCTGATGCATATGCGTATTGTCAGTCTTTTGACCAGAAATCATAATAATTGAACCATTGCAGCGGATACTTCCGCACTATTTCTTCCATGACGCCTACAAAATCTTCCATTGCCTGGCCCATTCCACCCTGCTTTGCTGCGGGGTACACTTTGGGATCAGTGGCATAGAGATGATAGTGCTTAGCGGTTTCCTTGAACGCGAACACAAACGAAACAGGCACCCTGAAAGTGGATGCCAACAGAAAAGGCCCAACGGGGAAGCGTGCCGCTTCTCCCAAAAATACTTTCTCTGCAGTTTTGTTACCGGCCAGAAACCTGTCTGCATGCATGCAAACCAGCTCCTGCTTGTTCAGCGCGTCATTAATGGCGTAAATATGCGATAAATCGTCCTTCAATACAATGACATTCACATGCCTCCCGCCCGTTACACCTTCCAGGTAACTTTTGATTCTTTCATGTTCCCCGTCGAACATCACAATGTTAATCCGTGTGTTCAGCCGGGTAAAAAGATGTCCTGCCACTTCCCAGTTGCCCAGATGCGCGCTGAGCAGAATACCGCCCTTACCACTGTGGACCATCCCGTGAAGCCGTTCCTCGCCATCAAAATCGAAGCTGAAACGGTTGGGGATTCCGGCCATTACGACCACTTTGTCTATCAACGTCTGACCGAAAATATAAATATTCCGGTAAACCGAGGTTAAAGCACGCCACCGGCTGTATCCCATCTTATAACGAAAAAACCGGTACATAGACCGGGTAGTGCTATAGGAGAACAGGCAGTAATAGATTGCAACAAATACCAACAGGAAATAAGCCGGGCCAACGCCTCCGTAACGCATTACGCCAATGAAGATCCGGTATCCTAGCTTATTTCCTTTGGATTTACCCTGCCATGATGGCATTATACCAGTTCTTTTTGTTTAACACGTTCAATAACATAATCATAAAAGTCCTGGAAGCTAACAATGCCCTGAAAATCTTCCGGCTTTACTTTAAAGCCAAAGTTGTTCTCAATGGCTACTACCAGGTCAATATAGTCCAGGCTGTCCAATTCCAGCGTGGCCTTCAGTTCGGCCTCGGGGGTAATGCTTTCGGGGGAAACTTCGAATTCTTCCGCCAGAAAAGCATTGGTTTTTTGAATGATCTCCTTGATTTCCATAAACTTAAGTGTTCCAGATATAGGTTAGTAGCTGTCTTAATGCATCCCTGGGTTCGCATAAGGGCTGCGGGACAAAATTATAGAAAAACCGTCCAACAGTGGCCAGATGTATGAATTATTCCCATTTCCTGACAATGAGAGAGGAATTTGTTCCCCCAAAGCCAAAGGAATTAGACAAAAATATATTAAAGTTCTTATTAAGCGTATTCGTTACGATGTTCAGTTTCGCTGAATCTTCATCGGGATTTTCAAAGTTGATGTTAGGGGCCATAAATCCGTGCTGCATCATAAGCATGGAGTAAACGATCTCACTTGCACCCGCCATCCAGCACTCATGCCCTGTCATTCCCTTGGTAGAGCTTACAGGGGTATTGCATCCGCCAAATACGGAATGGATGGCTCTTGCTTCGCTGGCATCACCTGCGGGGGTGGATGTAGCGTGTGCGTTGATATATCCTATGTCTTTCGGCTGAATCCCGGCTTCGCGGAGTGCCATTTCCAGACTGCGGGTTGGACCTTCCACACTGGGATTGCTGATATGTGCACCATTACTGGAAAAACCATAACCTATCACCTCTCCCAGAATAGTGGCTCCACGGCGCCGGGCTGATTCCAGGCTTTCCAGGATCACGGTGGCTGCTCCCCCGCTTGGCACCAGGCCGTCGCGGTCGCGGTCGAAAGGGCGGGATGCCTTTGCGGGATCACTTTCCCTTACGGAAAACGCGGCAATAGCATCAAAATTACCCATGGCGTACAGGTTGATTTCCTGGGCTCCTCCACAAATTACGGCATCCTGCATACCCGAGCGGATGAACATATAGCCCAGTCCGATGGCATGAGAGCCGCTTGCGCAGGCTGCACTCACACTGAAATTCACACCTTTAAGGCGGAAAATGGTGGCGAGGTTCATATTCACGGTAGAGTTCATGGTCTGGAAAACAGAACCTGAGCCTACGAGCATGGTATCTTTTTTCTCACGGATAATATCAGTGGCTTCTACAACAGGCTTAGCGGAGCTGTCGTTTCCGAACAGGAGCCCTACTTCCCGTGAGTCGAGGAAATCCTGGTCCATTTTGGCCATTGCCAGTGCTTCACGGGTACTCATATAGGCATATTCGGCCTGTTCAGGCATCATAAGCCGGGCGCGGCGGTCCAGCATACCTTTCAGCTCCGGCCTGTCTACCCACCCGGTAAGCCCCGACCGGTACCCGAAAGCCTTACGCTCCGGATCCAGCACGATGCCGGAACGCCCCTGAAAAAGGGAGTCCTTTACCGCCTCAAGGTTTTTACCGAGACAGGAATAAATACCTATACCTGTGATCACTACTCTGTTCATGCGCTGTGTTGAGTTATAATCCCGGAACCCGCGGGGGCTCCTTTTGCTTTACTGTTGTTATGCTGCTTTTAGATACCCTGATCAGGAATAAAGGCCGCCATTGATGTTCAGCACTTCTCCCGTGATGTACGAAGCTCCTTTCGAAGAAAGGAAAGCCACTGCTTCCGCCACTTCTTCGGCAGTGCCGAAGCGTTGCATGGGCACCATGGCAGACAGCTCCTTTTCGGGCAACCCCTCTGTCATGTCCGTCCGGATGAAACCGGGCGCCACGGCATTAACGGTCACATTCCGTTTGGCTACTTCCTGTGCCAGGGCTTTGGTAGCCCCTATCAGGCCAGCCTTGGCGGCACTGTAATTAACCTGGCCGGGCGTTCCTTTCAGACCGGAAAGCGATACCATGTTCACGATACGGCCGTAACGTTTCAGCAGCATACCTGTAAGCACCTGCTTGGTGACATAGAAAAATCCGTCCAGACTTGCATCCAGCACGCTTTTCCATTTTTCAGTCGACATCTGGAAAAGCATCATATCTTCCCGGATACCGGCGTTATTCACCAGCACTTCAATCTGTTTGTCTCTATTGGCTTCGATCCAGGCGCCGAGCACAGTATTCACTTCGCTCTCGTTCCCTACGTCAAATTTGAGCAGGGTACCGTCTGTACCTTTCTGGCGCACGGCTTCGAGGGTTTCCTCTGCCGCGGCCGTATTACCTTTATAATTGATGAGGATGTGGTATCCCTGCTCAGCCAGTTTGATGCATACCGCCCTGCCGATACCCCGGGAACCTCCTGTAATCAATGCGCATTTCATCCGTAGTGTTGTTTCTTATGCTTGTATTCCTGAATAATTACTGAACGGAAGATTTCTTCCTTTTCTCTGCCGCAGGCTCTGCCACCACCGGTTCGTGCCGCATGAGGTAAGCCTTAATGCGCTGCACGTCCGCATAGCGGGGAGCGTCGTCAATAAATTTAGGGAAAATCGCCCTGATGTCCTGATAGATCTTGGAGGTAAAGGCCCCGAGACGGTCCTGGCAGTTGAGGAAGTCTACCGCCTGAAGCAAAGTCATCACCTGTACCGTCAGTACTTCAAAGGTGTTTTCAATTACTTTATACGTCAGCTGTGCCGCATTACAGCCCATGCTCACAATATCCTGGTTGTCATTGTTGTTCGGGATACTGTGCAGGTACATGGGATAGCTAAGCGTCTGATTCTCAGCAACAGTAGAGGTGGCGGTAAACTGAACGCCCTGCATGCCAAAGTTGAAGCCCAGCTTGCCAAGGTTCATAAACGGCGGGAACTTGTGGTTCAGCTTATCGTTCATGAGGTAGTTTAACTGGCGTTCGCTGAGCATGGATAATTTGGTAATGGCGATCTTCAGCTTATCCATTTCCAGGGAAATATAATCGCCGTGGAAATTTCCTCCGTGGTAAACGTTTTGCTGGCGGTGGTCTACCACCGGGTTATCGCTCACAGAGTTCAATTCCCCTACAATGATGGTTTCGGCCTGTACGAGGATATCGTATATAGGGCCGAGGATCTGGGGAACACAGCGCAGGGAATAATATTCCTGCACTTTATCCTTGAATATTTCTTCTTCCAGTTCTTTATAGAAGTGATCGGGCCTGTGGCGGATCATTTTGCTGCCGGTGAGCATGCCGCGCATCATTTCCGCTACTTTATTCTGACCGTTGTGGCGTTTTACGATGTTGAGCTCGTAGCTGAGGTGGTCATCGAATGCTTCCACTACTTCATTGATCATGGCGCTGAGTGAGCAGCTCCAGAGCAGCAGTTTACGGGCTTCGATGAGGTTCACCAGGGCGATGCCCGTCATGGCCGAGGTACCGTTTATGAGTGCAAGTCCTTCACGGATACGCACCTTCAGCGGCTGAAGCCCCAGCTGTTCAAATACATCGGATGCCAGCCTGATTTCATCTTCAAACAAAACATTCCCTTCCCCGATAAGTGCATGTGCCAGGTGAGCGAGCTGAACGAGGTCACCACTCGCGCCTACGCCGCCATGCTCGTATATACAGGGGTAAACGTTGTTATTGATGAGGTCGCGCAGGAGATATACCAGGTCAGTATGAACACCTGAAAAGCCCTGCATGAATGAACTCAGCCGGGCAATCATCAGTGCCTTGGTGTGAATGGGTGCCAGGCATTTGCCAGCTCCCGAGCTATGACTGCGGATGAGGTTATATTGCAGCTGAAACGTGTCTTTTTCCGGTATCCGGTACTGGGCCATAGGGCCAAAACCGGTATTGATACCATAAATGAGCTTTTTCTCGGAAAATATTTTCAGAAACTCGAAGTTGTCATTCACATGCTGTACGGCTGTTTCTTCGAGCACCAACTCTTCCCCCTCAAACAAGACCCTTTGCACTTCTTCTAAAGAAAGCACCTTACTTCCTAGTACAACCATTATATTAGATTAAATTATTTGTTTATGTAAAAAAGTGCTCAAAATTAAGATAAAGATGTTTTTTTCCTAATATCCAATCTTTCATTTTTTTACTTTCGTGCAGGGGTTACTATACTCCTTTGGCATTCAACTAGTTGCAATAATGTTACAAGGATGTAGGCTTCCTGTCGCGATTGGTTCCGGTCTGGCTATTTCATCCCGAAATGCCATTAGCCACGGCATTTCGGGATGTAAAGTTATTACTCTTCTTCAATATTCGCAGGGGGGGTCACCAATATTTTGTCAATACGGTGTGCATCCATGTCGATGATTTCGAAGGTAAATTTGCGCCATTCCAGCTTTTCGCCGGTTTGGGGGATATGTTCGAGGTGGTGGAGAATAAAGCCGGCAAGGGTATCGAACTCCTGTTCGAACTCGGCCATCTGGTCTTGCATATCGAATTCTGAGAGAAAATCGTAGAATGGTATCTGAGCATCAACAAGATAGCTCCCGTCTTCCCTTAAAATCATATTATAATCGTCCTGCCCGGTTTCCGGCATATCGCCTACGATAGCTTCCAGGATGTCGTTCAGGGTAATCATACCAAGGAAAGTACCGTATTCATCCACGATAAATGCGGCATGAATCTGGGTTTCCTTGAACTTTTCCAGCACCTGGTAGGCAGTATTGTTTTCGGGGATGAAGAGGGGCTTCCTCATGATTTCCTTCAGTACAACAACATTACCGGCGGCATATAAATCCTTGATAGTAAGGATGCCACGGATATTATCGATCTGTCCTTCGCACACGGGGTATACGGAGTGCGGGGCCTGTTTGATCTTCCTTTTATAGCTTTCCACATCCTCATTTACATCCAGCCACACAATATCGGTACGGTGGGTCATGAGGGAAGTAATGTTGCGGTCACCCAGGTGGAACACCCTTTCGATGATTTCCTGCTCGGTTTCCTCAATAGCTCCCGAAGAAGTGCCTTCGCTGATGATGGCCTTAATTTCTTCTTCCGTAACGTTATTGTCGGATGAGCGCTTCAGCCCTATCACCTTTACAAGGAAGGTGGTAGACCTGCTCAGGAGCCATACAAATGGAAAGGTGAGGCGGGAAATGAAGTACATGGGCCTGGCCACGATCTTCGCAATTGCTTCGGGATTAGCGAGCCCGATCCTTTTGGGGAGCAGCTCTCCCAGTACGAGGGTGAAATATGTTACGCCGATTACGATGATGGCTGTGGCGATACCATTACTGTAGGCTGCCAGCGAGGGCATCTGCATCACGAAACCTTTCACGTCTTCCTTCAGCTGTTCACCGGAGTATAAACCGGTCAAAATACCGATCAGCGTAATGCCGATCTGTACGGTAGACAAAAATGTGTCCGGATTGTTGGACAGCTTGAGGGCTGCCCTGGCTTTTTCGTCCCCCTGCTTGGCTGCGTTTTCTAAACGCACTTTCCTTGCGGATACCAAGGCTATCTCCGCCATAGAGAAGATACCGTTGAGCAAAATGAGGACGAGGATAATGACGACTTCCATAATTTATAAAGCCTAAAAATAATTAATTATTCAAATATCAGTGTAACAAATGCCAAACCCAGCCCAATTGCGATGGCCAGCACTTTTTTCCCACTCAGTTCATGGTGTTTGGTTCCGCTTTCGTAGAAGATGGTCGTGGAAATATGCAGGAACGCGCCAATAACCAGCGCCACAATGTAAATGAGGGAATGGGTAATAGCCTCTGACTCAGCACCCAGCCAGCTGGCAAGCATGGCAGAAAGCGGAGTAACGAGCGAGAATATGATGAGTATCCGCCAAAGCTTCGCGCGCGACTGCCCCGCATGCATCATCACAGTGATGAGCGTGAGGGATTCAGGCACTTTATGCGCCATGACTCCCAGCATAAGGGAAGGAAGGGCAGATTTGTCTTCAAAATTGAACCCAAGGGGGATACCTTCCATAAAGGCATGGATCGACAAGCCTACCAGCAGCGGGGTTACCGCTATATGATGATGGCCGTGTGCCTGAGGCAGATGGGTATGCCCGTGCTCCATGCCATGGCTTAGCTGCTGGAGGAACACCTGGAGGAAAAAGCCGATCACAATGTATATACCGGCAGAATGCCCCAGCTCGTGGTACACTTCAGGCAGCAGGTGCATGATCGTAACACCAAACAGGAACGCCCCGGTAAATGCCAGCAGATAGATGGGCAATCCGGGATTAATCCTTTTAAAGATCACAGGGATCATACCGCCGGCAATGGTAGCGGCCAGGATGAGTATGAGATAAGCTATGTTCATGTTGTTTTTTCAGGTAATGGCTCCAGTCCCACCCTTCTGAGGAAGAACCCTCCGCTGAGAGAGCCCGCCAGCATACCAAGCAGCGCCCCGCCCAGAATGTCGGTCGGGTAATGAACGCCCACGTACACCTGCGCGTAGCAGATAACGGCAGCCCAAACGAAAAGGAGCCAGGCCCAACGGCGGATGTAAGGCCGCAGGGTTATAAATGAAAACGTGGCCAGCCCGAAATGGTTGGCCGCGTGAGAAGATGTAAAACTTCCGCTTTGCGGATAATACCCTACCATCACCCGTACATAAGGGGCAATATGCGGATCGTTCCCCGGCCTTAGTCTGCCCACTGCAGATTTAAGGAAACCGCTTGCCTGGTCGCAAAGGGCAAAGGTCACGATAAAAAACACGATCCACCAGAATCCGC
This sequence comes from Chitinophaga deserti, assembly GCF_003149455.1. GTDB lineage: Bacteria > Bacteroidota > Bacteroidia > Chitinophagales > Chitinophagaceae > Chitinophaga > Chitinophaga deserti. Next base: position 240,371 of record NZ_QFFK01000005.1, on the reverse strand, counting down.
GCCAGCCCCAGTTATAGGTTACAAAAACCATCAGGAACAGGTACAGGGGCGCCCAGAGATAAGGTTCCCGCATCCAGGGCAGCCAGCTGTCCAGGAAAGGGGTCGCCCATTTACTGTTGATTGTGAAAAACAGGGTTAAATCCCAGGTGAGCAATGTTCCCATCAGGATAGCGGTTTTTGGGCGATAAGGACCATCCGCGGGGACTGCACCTCATCGAAAGTATTGAAATGATAATCCCCGAAAACATCGGTGATCTCCAGCTTCTGCAATGCAAACATCTCCCTGAAATCAGCAAGCGTGAAGGCGGAAACACGCTCAGCAAAAGTAGTCCTGAACAGCTTCTTACGATCCAGGATACGGATTTCCTTCAGGAATTTTCCGCCAGACACTTCCCGGTGAATATCGAACACCACATCATCTTTTTCCTTTATCTCATTGGGCACCAGGTGCGATTCAACAAAGGGGCTGTTCAGGTAGTCCAGTACCAGTCTCCCCCCCGGCTTCAGGCTGTTAGCCAGTGTGCGCAGGGCATTATCGTTCTCATGACGGGTTTCGAAATAACCGAAACTGGTAAAGAAATTGAAAACGACATCGAAGTAGTTAATACGGAAGGGCAACCGCATATCGTGCTGGAAAAAGCTCAGGTGCTCGTTCTCCAGCTTCCGCGCTGCCGCTATGCTCTCCTCGGAAAGGTCGATACCGGTAACGTTGAACCCCTTGTCTGCCAGGTACTTCGCATGCCTTCCGCGGCCACAGGCCACATCCAGCATCAGTGCGCCGGGTTCCGGCCGCAGGTAACCTACCAGCTTGTCTATAAAAGCAGATGCTTCCCGCTCATCCCGGTTGTTGTACAACAGGTGATAATACGGTGAATTAAACCAGTCTTTAAACCATTGTTTCGGCACTTCCATTTCGCTACAGGCGTATTATTTCGGTTTTTTATTGTTGAACATCAAATATCGGGAGCTTTCGTAAAACCCGCGGGTTAATTTATCCAGTTTCTCCGCAATTTCCGGCTGTTGTGTACTGATATCGGCCATGGGGTTCACTTCCAGGTCATATAAGCGCATTTTCCCGCTTTCTACCCCTATTTCACAAAAGTATTTGCGCCCCATTAGACCATAATAGTTCTCTCCCCGGTTATAAGTCACGAAAGCATAGCGCTCCCCGGCAAAGGTAGTATCCAGCATATCCACGCCCATGGTGTAGTTCGTATAGTCTACTCCGGCCATTCTGGCCACCGTGGGATAAACATCCAGCAGGCTCGTCATACTGCTTACACGCTTAGGCGCCACCAGTTTGGGTGCCCATATAATACAGGGTACATGATCCACGAAGGTTCCCATCTCATATTCCGGCAACGGCATGTGTTTGAACGGATTCAGGCGCGCCGAATGGTCACCAAAGAACACGAAAATAGTATTATCGAGATATCCTGACTTCTCTGCCAGCTCCATCAGGTAACCCACATTGTAATCGAGGTAGCGCATGGCATTCAGCTGATCTACCGACAGCCAGCCGGCTGCCTTGAAAGCGGCTTTATCTACTTCTTTCTCCGTTATTTTCTTAAAATCGCCTTTCCCGGATGTAGTGGTATACGGTTCATGATTGTCTGCCGTTTGCAGGAATGCCACAAAGGGCTTGCCTTCCTGATGGGCTTTCCTGAAAATCTCGTCCGACTCGCTGATGAGATCAAAATCAGAAACACCCCATACATCAGCCTTCGGTGCTTTGAAATAGCCTTCTTCGAAGATCTGGATACCTTCCACGTTATTGGTAAAAACGGCGCGGATGTTGGCCCAGTTGGTATTCCCTCCGAGGAGGTAAAATTTCTCATAGCCTGCAAACTGATCCATGATCACACGCTGATCCACGATGCCGGGGTGGCGGGAAGCGGTTTTGAACTTGCAGATATCAGGCAATCCCGTGGTAACGCCGAACACGGTTCGGGCGGTACTCATGGCGGGTACATAAAAGTTGTCGAAAAAGAGCCCTTCATCTGCCAGCTTTTGCAGATTGGGGGTGGCTTTAACAGGGTTATTGAACATTGATGTCATGGCCGCTCCGCCCGATTCGAGCATTACGATGATGACATTGGGCCGTTTGGCCACCGTATTGCCTTTAATGGAACGTGCGTAGCTAAGGTTGACGGAATCAGGCTGGTCAACCCCGAGGTAACCCGCGATGGGCGTATAATACTTCCGGGTGAGGCCTGCATCAAACGTATCGTCTTTCACCGAAAAGTTGGCGAAGAAATATGTAACGGGATTGAGACTGAGTGAGGTGATACCATTATCGCGTGTAAACATGGCCTGGCTCCAGCGCAGGGGGAAGTAGGCTATATTGCCGTAAATACCGGCTCCGAAGGCGATAACGAGGAAAACAACCCATGCGGCAAAAGCCTTGGGCCGTACGGGCACTCCTTCCTGCTGGGCAAAGTGGCGGAAAATGGCGCGGTAGCTCCAGATAACGAAAGCAAGGAACAGCAATATGCCAATAGCGCTTTTGATGACGGGATAGCTCTCCCACAGCATACGGGCATTGGTACCGCGTTCCCCATCAGCGAGGAACCTGGTAACTGACGGTTCTATACGGATGCCGAGGTAGCTGTAATGCCCCAGATCGGTCACATAAAAGAAGGTCAGAAACACATATAACACAAAGAAATAGGCGAAATGAAGCCTGCGGAGCCATCCCGGGCCGAATAACCGGTCGCGCGCAATCAAAGCAGCCAGGGCGATGGGGGCCATGCAGATGAGGGCCAGGCGCATGTCGAATTTAAGGCCGAGGTGCCAGGCACGGGCAATAACCCCGCTTTCCCTGACAGTGGTGGTGAAGAAGAAAAAGAAGAAGATCAGGCGCCACGCCACGAGGAAACCGAACAGGTACAGTGTTTGGGTAAAAATATACCGGATGTATCTGGGTATCCGCGACCAAAGCTGCATCATCTTAGTATCTTATTATTCGCTAAAGTTATATTCCCGTAAAATTTTATACGTAGCGGCAAATATACACTAAATGCGGCAACATCCCGGGAGGCTTTCGGGACCTGACAAATTAGCGGAGCCGATAAGTACGGAATCGATTATATTTGCCATCCTAAAAAAATCCAATAAAGTGGCACTGATTAAATCAATTTCGGGAATTCGCGGCACCATAGGCGGCAAGCCCGGCGAAGGACTTTCCCCAGTAGACGTGGTGAAGTTCACCGCGGCTTACGGCACGTGGCTGCTGAAGCAGAACGCGGAGAACAGGAAAGTGGTGATCGGAAGAGACGGCCGGATTTCCGGGGAAATGGTAAAGCAACTGGTTGTTTCCACCCTCAACGGCCTCGGCATTGACGTAGTGGACCTGGATCTCAGCACCACCCCCACCGTAGAAATCGCCGTTCCCCTCGAACAGGCAGCCGGCGGCATTATTCTTACCGCCAGCCACAACCCCCGCGAATGGAATGCGCTGAAGCTTCTCAACAGTAAAGGCGAGTTTATCTCAGGTGCCGACGGCGCCGAATTGCTCGACATCGCTGCGCGTGAAGATTTCACCTTTGCAGACGTAAATAAGCTCGGATCGTACCGGAAAGACGATTCCTATCTCCAGAAACACATCGACCTGGTGGTGAATTACCCCCTTGTAGACCGGGAAGCCATCGCTGCTGCTAACTTTAAAGTAGTGGTTGATGCCGTGAACTCCACCGGCGCCATCTTTGTACCCGCCCTTCTGAAGGCGCTGGGTGTAAACGAAGTAACCGTTCTGTTCGATGATGTTTCCGGCAAATTCGCCCATAACCCCGAGCCCCTGCCGGAAAACCTCACCGCTCTGAGCAATGAGGTGGATAAAAGCCAGGCAGACTTCGGTATTGCAGTAGATCCTGATGTGGACCGCCTTTGCTTTGTATGTGAAGATGGCAGCATGTTTGGCGAAGAATATACCCTTGTGGCAGTGTCCGACTATGTACTGAAACACCGTAAGGGAAACACCGTATCCAACATGAGTTCCACCCAGGCACTGAAGGATATCACCCTTAAAAACGGCGGGGAATACCATCCTTCTGCTGTTGGAGAAGTGAACGTGGTGAACAAAATGAAAGCTGTAAATGCCGTGATCGGCGGAGAAGGCAACGGTGGTATCATCGTTCCTGACCTGCACTACGGCCGCGACGCCCTCATCGGCATCGGCCTGTTCCTGAGCCACCTGGCCCAGAGCAAAAAGACCATGAAAGCACTCCGTAACTCATACCCCGACTATTTCATCAGCAAAAACAAGATCGAGCTGGACAAAGGCATCGACGTGAAGGAGATCTTTGAAAAGATCAAGGGTAAGTACAAAAACCAGCCCCTGAACACGGAAGACGGGTTGAAAATCGAGTTCGATAAGGACTGGGTACACCTGCGTACTTCCAACACTGAGCCTATTATCCGCATCTACGCGGAAAGCCAGAATGAGACCACGGCCGACAATATTGCCCGTAAAATCATGCAGGATATTAAGGAATTCATATAATTCCTATAGACTTACATATGGATGGACGGATGGCGGAATTAACTGCCATCCGTTTTTCTTTGTCCCTAATTCCTTAATTTTGTGGCACTTTTTTAATCAAAAACCACCAAACCCGCACGACCTTGGAAAGAATTTATTTCGACAATGCCGCCACCACGGCACTCGACCCGGCAGTTTTGGACACCATGCTGCCGTATATGACAGAAAAGTTCGGCAATCCGTCCTCCATTTATTCATACGGCCGTGAGTCGCGGCTGGGTATCGAAAACGCAAGGAAATCCGTTGCGAAGATCCTGAACGCGCATCCCGGGGAGATATTTTTCACCTCCGGCGGTACGGAAAGCACCAATACAGCAGTTAACGCGGCCATCCGCGATCTGGGATGCCGTCACATCATCAGCTCCCCCATCGAGCACCATGCCACCCTCCACACCGTAGAGCACGTTTATTGCCGGGAAGAGATCCGTCTCTCCTGGGTAAAGCTGCTCCCCAACGGGCATGTTGATCTGGAAGACCTGCGCCGCCTCCTCGCTGAAAGCAAGGAGCGTACCCTCGTATCCCTGATGCATGCCAATAACGAGATCGGTAACCTGCTCGATATCCATGCTGTTGGTAACCTCTGTAAGGAGTTCGATGCCATTTTCCATTCCGACACTGTACAAACTGTTGGCCACTACCCTTTCGACCTTCGCAACACGCCTGTTCACTTCATCAATGGGGCAGGCCACAAGTTTCATGGTCCTAAAGGCGTTGGTATCCTGTACATCAATGAGAATGTGAAAATCCAGCCCTACCTCATGGGCGGCTCTCAGGAGCGTAATATGCGCGCCGGTACCGAAAACCTGTATGGTATCGTAGGCTTTGCCAAAGCGCTGGAAATGGCCACTCAAAACCATGAACAACACAGCAAATACATCAATGACCTGCGGTTGTACATGGCAGAACAGCTGGAAAAACACATCCCCGGTACAGGATTCAATGGTGACCTCCATGGCCGCAGCCTTTACACGGTGCTGAACGTGTCTTTCCCTAAAACAGAGAAAAGCGAAATGCTCCTGTTCAACCTCGATATCAATGGCATCTGTGCTTCCGGCGGCAGCGCATGCACTTCCGGTGCAGACGCAGGCTCTCACGTAATCCGCGCCCTCAGCAGCGATCCCAACCGCATCGCGGTACGCTTCTCCTTCGCTCACACCAACACGAAAGAAGAAGTAGACGCAGTAGTAAGCAAACTGAAAGAACTGATCTAAGTTCAAACTCCGATATCAAAAAAGAGTCCGGTGAAAGTTTCACCGGACTCTTTTTATTTACATCATGCTGAAGTAAAAATCAGGTCTATGCCGTCAACGCTAAGAATACCTTGTAATCACATCATAAAACTTATCCCGGTAACCTTCACTAATGGGGATCGACTGGTTGGCGATCATCACCGTATTGCGTTCCACGGAATTGATTTTATTCATTGCCACGAGGTAGGACCGGTGCACACGCATAAACTTATCCTTCGGCAACCGCGACTCAAAGGATTTGAGACTTTTCAGCGTCAGTATGGGCTGACTGGCCGTGTAGATCTTAATGTAATCTTTCAGGGCCTCGATGTATAAAATGTCTTCAAGGTTTATTTTGATGATGCGGTATTCGGTTTTGACGAAGATATAATCCGTGTCGGAAGATTTTGGAGAAGTGATGGAACGGTATTCCTCCGCCTTAGTGACTGCTTTGATGAAACGTTCAAAGGGAATGGGTTTCAGGAGGTAGTCCACCACGTCGAGGTTGTACCCGTCGAGCGCATATTCCTCATAAGCCGTAGTGAAAATTACCATGGGCGGCCGCTTCAGTGATTTCAGGAACTGAATACCGGTGATATCCGGCATTTTGATGTCCAGAAATATAAGATCCACCGGTTCTTCCTGCAGGTACTTCAATGCCTGCGAAGCATTTGTAAAGGCCATGAGCTCCATCCGGAATGGCGCTTTTGCAGCGAAATCGGAGATTATCTCCAGGGCCAGCGGCTCGTCATCCAACGCAATGCACTTCATCATGTTTCAAAGCAATTTTTAAGTCTGCAATAAATTCGTTCGCTTGCTCTCTGATTGTGATCGTATGTGCATCTTTATACATCAGTTCCAGCCGCTTCAGGGTATTCCCCAGTCCAACCCCTCCTTTCTCCGCTACCCGCTTCGACAGCAGCCTGTTCCGGACGCTCAGGTGCAGCGCCCCGTCCGTCGAAATATCCAGCACCACATGTATCCATGCCGGCTCTTCATAACTCACGCCGTGCTTAAACGCATTCTCTACAAAAGGTATCAGCAGCATAGGGGCTATCTTCAACCCGGCAGCTTCGCCGGTAACCTGGACCTCTACCGGAATGTGGCTAGCCAGGCGCAGGCGCTGCATATCTATATAATCTTCCAGATACCGTATTTCGTTTGTTAACTGCACCTTGTCTTCGTTGCTTTGGTATATCATATACCGCAGGATGTTCGACAGCTTTACCAATGCATCTTTTGTTTCAGGGCTTTGCCGGTGTGCAAGGGAATACACGGTATTCAAACTGTTAAACAGGAAATGAGGATTGATCTGCGACCGCAGGAAACGTAACTCAGCATTGAGGTTCGCTACTTTCAGCACTTCCTTCTGCTGCTCGCTCTTAAACCATTCGAGGGCTATTTTAATAAACCCGCCCATGAAAAGCATCAGCAATGTAAACGTGACAGACTTGCGGAAGATATCCTGGAACATGAACATCCCGAACGTTCTCCCTCCCCGCATTCCGCGTATCATACCCCGCGGCGGAGGCATCAGTGTATCACTCACATAGTGAACCGGAAAAGCAGGCCCTGCCTGGTCGGCCAACTGTACAGCCGGCACCGCATGAATGGTTACAGCCATGGCTCCCGCCCTGTGGGAAGTCATCATAAACGGACTGTCGCTTCGCGCCATCATCAGCTGCATAAACTTATACTCAACCAATGCCTGCTGCATTCCGATCCCTGCCAGCAGCAGCACCACCAGGCCGATGTATATGCCAATGCGCTGCCGCGTGAAGAAACGCGGAATCAATACGTAATAATTCAAATAAAACAGTCCGACGATGAACAGCGTGTTCACTCCTTCCTTCCAGTAGAACAATTGATGATCTACCCGGATGCGATACATAAAAAATGGAAAAAGGAACAGCAACACCCAAACCGCTATATGCAAAAAGATTACGACGAGCCGGTTACTTAATATTTTCCTCCAACTGATCATAGGTGTGAAGCCGCGGTAAACTTACATCACATTAGTCTTAACCAAGTGTTAAAACAGGTTTCCGGAGTCTTAAGCAAGTGTTAAAATTACCATGTTAATTGCAGGCTGTCGATCTCGTGCAAACTCAGTGAAGGTATGCTGCCACCTTTGAGCTTTTGCAGTACGAGCGTTCCGGTGCGGCGGGCGTCTGATTGCGTACGGAAGGGATGAAAGCCCGGTATGGCTGGAATATGCGCCTGGTAAATCATAGGACGGCCTTTGAAAGAAATGCGATAGGCCCATCCGGAAGACGACTGTTCTGTAACCAGCCGGTACGGCTGCTCCCGGCACGATGACTGGGAGCAGGCCGCGGCCAGTATGAGCAGTAATGCGATGGACTGCTTAATCATTTTCGTTGTAGGTAGCATTGGGCTCAAAAACAAATATATCATCCAGCTGAAGGCTGCCGGTGCGGCCGGAAGCTACGTGGCCTTTCCCACCCAGTACAAAAGACACTGCACTGTATCGTGCAGTACCTTCGAAATCCCGCACTTTCGTCCAGCGGTCGGTTACACCATCGTATTCCCATGTGGCTTTGCTGATACCGTTACCTGTCCCGGTTACCACATAGGCTTTATTATTGACGGAAAATGCAACAGCCTGGCTGGTTACGATGCTGTACTCGTCATCAAATGTTTCATCAGTTACGTTGGCTATTTTGTTTTTCTGCGTCCAGTTATCGGTGGCCGCATCATATACCCACATGTCATTCTTCAGTTCACTGTTATTGGTTCCGGTGGCGATGTATGCGTTTTGCCCCAGTACAAAAGCAACGGCTTCTGTGCGTTTGCTGCCTCCGAAGCTTTGACGGGTAAGCCATTTATCGGATGCGGGATCGTACATCCAGACGTCTTTCGTTCCGCTGCCATCACTACCGGTGGCCACATAACCTTTACCCTGCAGGGTGAAGCTTACAGCATCGCGGCGGGCGAGGTTAATGGAGGGGTCCGGGCCTATGAGGGATGCTTTCTTTGACCAGTTGCCCGTTTCAGGACTGTAGCTCCAGAAATCATTGAGGCGCACTTTACCATCGAATCCGGTACCGATGTAAGCGTGCTTATCGATCACGAAAGCGGTGGCACTGCTGCGGGCGGCGGCGGCAGCAGGTAGTGAGGCCGCCTGGCTCCATCCATTGGCAGGATTGTATTTCCAGAAATCGCGCAGCTGTTTTTCGCCGTCGAACCCTGTACCTACATAAGCCGTGTCTCCTATAACAAACGAGACTGCTTCGGAACGTGGTGAGGCCGACATCTCTGGCAGCTCTTTCCAGTTTCCGTTGTTCTCATCTTCCGAGTCGTCGCTTTTAGAACATGCCGACAACACTACGGCCGCCAGCATCCATCCGAATAGTTTTCCTTTCTGCATACAAATAGTTGTTTTAACCCGGTCAAAATTATCCGGCGAAATGTTACAGGTACTTTAAAATAGACGGAACTGCCGCCTCATCGGATGGATCCCGTGTTTTCATCTGCCAGTCTGCCGGTTTTATCTTTCAGTACCACAATGCCGTTATCCGGACTGTTTCAGGCATTGGACGGCAGATTTAAGGAAGTGATCGACAAAATAACCGCAGCCGCATATTCCCCCGCCGGCCGTGCGCACCGGTGATTAACATTGCGGCGATATGAAATGGAAACTAATTGCGATGGCCGCATTCACGGGGATTGCAGCATGCGACAAAAGCGGTTTTACTTATGAGGACGCAGCTCCCGGCGGCAACGTCCACTACTCACTCATCGATACCGTAGGCATCGAGATGCGGACCATACAGCTCGATTCCGTACCCGCTTCCGCAACGGGTTACCTTATGATCGGAGGTTACAATGATCCGGAAACCGGCCGTACCGATGTGGCCTCCAACTTCCGCATCGCACGCCCTAATTCTTTTCCGGAACTGGATGAGCGTGCGGTATTCGATTCCATCGAACTCATTCTCCGGCCGGATACTTATTCCTATGGCGATACCCTGCCTGATCAGGAATGGACTGTTTACCAGCTGGCACGCCCCCTCGAACTGGATGAAGACCAGGAGGAGTTCTTCACTCACCAGGTTTACCCTGTTCTCCCCACCCCCATGGCGCGGGAAGCGCTTTCCATCCTGCCACGCAGCGGTGAAAAAATCCACCTCCGCCTGCGTAACGATTTCGGCAGCACACTGATGGAAAAGATCCGTATCAAATCGGAAGACGTTTCTACCGACATCCTCTTCCTCGATTACATGAAAGGCCTTCAGCTGAAAGCCACCCGCGGTTCGGCGATATTCCGCATACCGGCTACAGACAGTTCTGTGGTGATGCGCCTGCATTATCACATCGCTACGTCAGAGATCGAGGAACATACCATCGACTTCCCCCTCAGCAATCCGGCTTTACAATACAACGAAGTGCATGTTGACAGGAGTAACACCCCGCTGGCCGGCCTCGTCACCGGTCCTGCGGGCCTCCTGAGTACCGATGCAGGGCACCGTGCATGGATGCAATCCATCACAGGCACTGTTATCCGGCTCGATTTCCCTTCCCTCCCGGGACTGAAAGAACTGGGGAAATACGGCCGTGTTATGCAGGCGGAACTGGTGCTCACTCCTGTTGGCGGTACCTATCCGCTATATGCTTTGCCTGAACGTGTAACGCTATGCCCTGTGGATAAAAACCAGGTTGTGCTGGATACACTTGCCACCACATCGGGCTATCAATACGGTAACCTCGCTATTGACCTGTTGTATCCTGAAAAAACGCGGTACACCTACGATGTGACCACTTATTGTCAGGCCATGGTTGCTGCCGGTACGGCAGATTACCGCGGGCTGCTGGTGATACCCTCTGCGGGAGATTATTACTCCCGGTTGAACCGCCTGGTGCTGGGAAATACGAAATATGAAGGATACCGGGCTTATTTGAAGATCTATTACCTGTTATACCAATGATGCGCATTTATATCACACTTTCCATAGTACTATTGACAACAAGCCGTGTTGCCGCACAGAAAGGGGTTAATTCCCTCTACTCTGCATTCGGCATAGGTGACATCGAAGAACGCGATTACAGCCGGAATTTCGGTGTAGGGAGCGCAGGCATCGCACGGCCTTCGGGGCAGTTCCTCAATGAACTCAACCCTGCATCTTACAGCGCCATGCCCATGCAGATGTTTTATTTCGAAGCCAGCATGGCAGGCAAATCCGTTCAATACAACAGCAGCAACAATACCCAGTCTGCCGGAGATATCGGCTTTAAACGGTTCGCCATCGGGTTTAAAGTACACGAACGCTGGGGTATCAGTGCGGGACTAATGCCTTACAGCCGGGTAGATTACAAAATGCTCAATACCACCGCCATCGAAGGCACCACGGAAAATGTACGCAATGCAGTGGAAGGCAGCGGCGGACTGAACCGCTTCTATATCAGCAACGCCGTACGTATCACGAAGAATTTCAGTGCCGGGCTTTCGTCAGGCGTTGTATTCGGACCTATAACAACGGTAGACAGTCTCGCGAACGACGCAGTACACACGTCCCGCAATCAAAACTACCGCAACCTCAATTTTACGGCAGGCTTACAATACCAGGGTAAAATCGGCGAGTGGCAACTCGGAGCAGGAGCCACTTACCGTTTTGCCACTACGCTTAGCGGCAAAGGCGACTTCTCCATCCGGTCGTCCGACGAAACTATTCTGTACCAGGAGAAAAGCACCAGTGCTGAATACAGGCTGCCTTCCCAGCTGGGCTTAGGCCTGTCTGCCACCAGCGGTAACATCACCTGGCTGGCCGATTACCGGTTGCAAAAATGGGAAGGACTCAATGCAGGCAAAGCGGATTTCAAATATCAGAACTCCGAACGTTATTCAGGAGGATTGGAATACATGTTTAAGCGGATGGATTATTACGGCCGCGAAACAGAAGGCATAGCCATACAGGCAGGCGCTGCATTCCATAAAGGTTATATAGCAGTGAAAGAGCAGCCACTGGAAGATTTCAGTATTTCTGCCGGCGTATCCATCCCTACCAGAACGGGGCACCTGCGATACTACCTGGGCCTTGAAGGCGGTCAGCGTGGACGTTCAGCCAAAGGACTTGTACAGGAAAACTATTTCAACGTTGTGCTGCATTTATCGTTGCGCGACAACTGGTTCTATAAACGTAAAGAATTGTAAAACGCTCCGGCGGGTAATCAGGCAAACCACTCTTAAACCTTTATACGGCAACCCCAAAAATTCGGTTTGCTATTGCCCGCCGGAGATTTGCTCCTTACCTTCCAGCCAATCCCCGAACCAGCGGCCCGACGATTTGATGGTACGCTGTTGTGTTTCAAAATCCACATGTACCAAACCGAAGCGGGCATTATACCCTTCCGCCCATTCGAAGTTATCCGTGAGCGTCCAGGCGAAATAGCCGGTGAGAGGTACGCCCGATTGCTTTGCCAGCAGGGCGGCACGCAGGTATTCTTCATACCATGCAATGCGGGCCGGGTCGTGGATCTTCCCATTGTCATGCACATCGGGAAAAGCGGCACCGCCTTCAGTAATGATGATCTCCTTTACTCCGGGATATGCAGCAAACTGCTGCAGTATACTGTACAAGCCATTTCCGCTTATCTCCCAGCCCAGGGCAGTAGTGGGCACCTTGCGATGGCGGGCTTTCACTTCCGTGGCGTTGAGATAAGGCATAAAGGCATTGTAACGCACCACCAGCGGAAAGTAATTCTGAATACCTATGAAGTCGAAATCAAAAGGCAGCAGGTCCCAGTCGCGCCACAAGGCATAACGACGCTCTATACGCGCCAGCAGGGGGAACACCTCCGAGGGGTATCCCATCCCCAATGCAGGCTCAATAAACAAGCGGTTAAACAAAGCATCTATCCTTTGCGCGGCGGCACGGTCGTTATCATTATCCGCATAAGGAATGATCTGCGAACAGGAATAAGCGGTACCTATGCGTGCCTGGGGTGCCTCTGCACGGATGGCCCTCCCTCCTGCGGCCTGCGCCAGCGCCACATGATGCACGGCAGGCAGGAAATACGACAGTCCGAATTTACCCGGCGCATGCACACCCAGCATGTAACCCAGCGAAGTAAAGCCGAAAGGCTCATTGAGCACGATCCAGTTACGCACCTTTTTCCCATACTCTTTTGCGCAGATGGCGGCATAGGCTTCGAAGGCATGTACCGTACCCCGGTGGCACCATCCCCCTTTCTTCTCCAATGTCAGCGGCAGATCCCAATGGTAAAGCGTAACGTATGGCTCCATACCGGCTTCGATGACAGCATCTATTACCCGGTGGTAAAAAGCGATGCCTGCGGCATTAACGGCTCCGGTACCTTCCGGGAGGATGCGGGGCCAGGAGAGTGAGAAGCGGAATACATCAAAGCCCAGGCTTCTGGCCAGCAGTATATCGTCGAGGTAGCGGGTATAAAAATCCGTGGCGGTACGGGCATGACTGCGGTCTTTGATCTTTCCACGGCGGCCGGTGAATGCATCCCAGATGCTTGGACCTTTACCGTCGGCATCGTGGGCACCCTCGTTCTGGAAAGCCGAAATAACGATGCCCCACCGGAAGTTTGTCCCGAAATCTGCGCGCGTAATAGACATAATGATTCAATTTACGGATTATGCCTCAGCGGCAGGGCGCTAAAAGGAATTTAACAATTTAACAATGCAGTTGCCTAATTTTGCATCTATTATGTACCGGAATCCGTTACCAGCCATTACTGCCATCTGCGCACTGCTGGGCTCCTGCCAGGCACCCGCGGCCAAACAGGCGCAACAGCCGCCCGTTCAGCCTGTCATCGAAAAGCTCAACCCCATGATCCTCATCCCCGGCGGGTCGTTTAAAATGGGGGCCGACGATGATACCGGCATGCCCGACGAGTACCCGCAACACACCATTCAACTGGACTCCTTCTACCTCGATGCCCATGAGGTTACCAACGACGAGTTTGCCGCTTTTGTAGCCGCTACCGGATACATCACTACGGCAGAGCGCCCCATCTCCAAAGAAGAGCTGATGGCCTCCCTGCCCCCCGGTGCGGAAGAGCCGGACAGCTCTATGCTCATCCCCGGATCGCTGGTGTTCGTACCCACCGAAGGCCCCGTAGATCTCCGCGATGTGCGCCAATGGTGGAGCTTTGAACTGTATGCAGACTGGAAGCATCCCAAGGGACCGGAAAGCGATATCAAAGGGTTGGGCAATCACCCCGTTGTACATGTTTCCTGGGAAGATGCGCAGGCTTATGCTAAATGGGCCGGTAAGCGCCTCCCAACTGAAGCAGAATGGGAATACGCTGCACGCGGAGGCCGGAAAGCGGAGCTTTATCCCTGGGGGATGGAACACCCGCAAACAGGTAAGGCAAAAGCCAATATCTGGAACGGGCACTTCCCTTACGAGAATACTGAAACCGATGGCTTTTACGGTACCTCACCTGTTAAATCCTTCCCGGCAAACGGATATCAGCTGTATGATATGTCCGGCAACGTATGGGAATGGACGGCAGACTGGTACGATGCACAGAGCTACGCTGCCATGCCAGCTGAATCTCATAACCCTACCGGCCCCAACACTCCCAATGACCCGGACGATCCTTCCAATCCAAAGCGCGTGATCCGTGGAGGTTCTTTTATGTGCAGCGATGAATACTGCCGTGGCTACCGTGTTACCGCACGTATGAAAACCACCCCTTCATCGGGCCTTTCCAACCTCGGTTTCCGTTGCGCCAAAAGTATCCGTAAATAGAAAAAGACAGCCCGCAGGCTGCCTTTTGTCCGATATTCAAAAGCGGGCTTCCGTTTCCCGGAGGCCTGCTTTTTTTTATTGTTTCACGATACGGGATGTCATGGTAGAGCCATCATGTACCAGGGTAAGGATGTAGGTACCTGCAGGCTGATTTGACAGGTTGATCTGTTCCTTCTGGCTACCGCTTAATCCGTTTATGGATTTACGGTATACTTCCCGGCCTTTCATATCAGTTACCCTAATACTTCCATTTCCCGGTTTACTCAGGCTGTAAGCGAAAGTTACATTACCGTCGGTTGGATTTGGATAATGCTCAGTTTGCACAGTAGACTTTTTCACCGGCGTCTTATACCCTGTCACCATCACAGTACGCACAGTATCAGTAGCTGCACCCTTTACTGCATTGTAGTGCTCGTTGCTACTTTTGGCTTTATTATCAGGTTTGAGCGTAACGGAGTAGTAAGTTTCATATAATCGTTTAGCAGGATCTTTGGGCTGCTCCCTTACAACACTATATACAAGGTTCTTATACAAACCGGTATAATCAGTGTCAGTTTTACGAATTTCTTTAACACCGGCATAGCTCAAAGGTTTACCATCCGCACTTACTGCATTCACCCTGTGTACCATCACAGTATCTGTAACATATGTAGCATATCCCGTCATGGTTTTCACTTCTTTTATACGTTCTGCACGGCCATTCTTAGTGGTTACTAGTATCACCCCGTTCTGCCCTCCTTTACCATATAAAGCAGTGGCTGAACTACCTTTCAACACTGTGATAGATTCAATATCGTTGGGGTCCATATCAGTAAGGGGATTATCAGAACTGATGTCCGTTTTCGGTTTCCCGTCGATAACGATCAGCGGCTTCTGGTCTGCGTCACCTACAACGGTAATCAGATTGGAATTTCTCACCCTCACACCGCTCACGGCACCTTTAACCGGTGCCTTGTCGGCTCTGAGTTCTATAATGGATCCATTTGCAGGTTTCTTCTGTTCCACAACCGGCTTCTCCACCATCTTTTTCACTGGTGTGGTATCGGCAACAGTTAACGTAATTTCCTTTTTGGCTTCAGGGATAAGGGCCACTTTCACTTCATTCAGCGCATTATTCACAACTGCACCGGCTTTGGTGTAGTTCAGGGTCAGGAGCAGGGCGCATACGATACTGCCAAGCACACCGTAACGGTATAAATGGACACCGGAAGTCCGGGATTTGTTCATCATAAAAATGCGGTTTTTAATGTGGGATAAATTGAAGCTGTTGGTGATACCGGCCGCATGCTGCGCCGTATTCACCTGAATGAGACTGTATTGATAAGCCTTCCGGTTGATGCCGCTCCTGAGAATAGCCCTGTCTGCCAGGAACTCCAGGTTCTCACGGATCGCACCTTTCATGAGCCAGGCGCCGGGGTTGAACCAGTAAAAAACATTATTGACCTCCCCCATCATGATATCAGCCGTATGCCATTCTTTCACATGCACCTGTTCGTGCTTCACGATGGAATATAGTTCGGATTCCGAATGAAGATCGGGGTTGATATAAATTTTCCGGAAGAAGGAAAACGGCGTGAGGGGGCCTTTCATCTTCCGCACCTCGGTATCAAACATACGTACCGGCTCTGTCCTGAAATGCAGTACCGCCAGTGATACCAGCTGCGTCAGCAGGCGTATCGTCATTACGGCTACCCCGGCCCAGAAGGTCCATTCCAACAGCGTCCATACTGTAAAAGCTTCCACCTGCTGCAGGGAGGTCCAATCCGGGACATAGTTGGTTACCTGCAGGGCAAGCGTCTCGTTCCGGGAGAAAAAATCATTTACATCCACCAGCGGGAATAGCGATGAGAATGCAATACCGCCCAGCAGGAAAAAGCGGTTCAGCGTATAGAACGTCATCCGGCGCAGGCCCAGCCGGTAGGCCAGGTAAAACAGGCAAAGTGCGATATTAGCCTTGAGCAGATAAATAAAAAGTACTGACATGCTTGCGGGTTATAGGTGCTGCAATTATTTTCCTTCGATCATACGGATGATTTCCTTCAGGTCATCCGGACTAATCTTTTTATCCTTCGCGAAAAACGTTACAAGGTCTTTGTAAGAATTCTCGAAGTAATCTTTCACGAAGCTGTTCATGAATTTCTCCGTGTATTCTTCCTCCCCGATGGAAGGCACGTATTCAAACACGTTGCCAATCTTCTTCGATTCCACGAATCCCTTCTTTTCTAGGTTCTTGATGGTAGAGGCGAGTGTGGTGTAAGGAGGCACCGGGTCGGCATGCGATTCCAGGAAATCCTTCACGAATCCCTTCCCGGCTTTCCAGATAGCCTGCATGGCGGCTTCTTCCTGTTTGGTAAGTTTTTCCATTGGTAGTGAATTTGCGTTTTTTATAGCCTGTAGTCGAGCGGCAGCATTTCTGCCAGCTTTTCCCAGGCCCAGTATTGTTCAAAAATGACGTTCATAGGGGCTTCCAGGTTACCATTCCGGTCCAGCCGCACTTCAGGCTCCAGCAATTTCATCAGGGATACCTGTACCCCCGGCTTATCGTTCCCGCGCTGCTGTTTTTCCAGGTACAGCCTTTCCTCTTTTTCCTTTCCATACACCACGTAGAGGTGTTCGCTGAAATGGAGGACGAAATCTGTACTATCCTTCCTGAAAACACTGTCTGCCGGCAACTCCTGCCGCGACAGGTAACTCACTGAATTTGAGAACAGCCGCTTATTCGGAATAATGCCCATCGCTGAATCTGCCGGTGCGTTAATGACACTGTTCCGCTCTCTTTCCCTGCGCATCAGCTTCCGGATGGTGAAGCCTTCGTTCTTCAGGTTACCGGCTACCAAACTTCGGTAAAAATGAACCGTAGAGCCATGGTAAGCCTTTTCCCGGTTCTTTTCCCAACGCTTCTGCTGCGATCTGTTACGCGGCTTCATGGGTTCAAACAGGGGGTTGCCGTAGTACATTGAATATCCCGTACGCGGACTATATTGAAAATGGATGAGCAAAAACCGGATGTTATACCCCAGCGATGCATTGGCGATTTCCAGGAAATCATCTGCTTTCGCTTTCAGTTCACCGGATTGCGGGTTGAATTCAAAATCCACAATATCCGGGTTCAGCAGCTTACAGTTTTTCGCAAAGGCCCCCTGCCCTATGAAAATGTCTTTAAACTGCCGCAGGTAATACTCCCTGTCTTTATCGGGCCGCACCACCAGTTCTTTCAACGCCCCGGGTTTCTGTTGCAGCACAATGGCCATCGTTCTGTTTCCTTCCAGGTTCACCGGCTGCATGAGCGGCTCATAACCCAGGTACGAAGCAATCACTTCATACCTCCCCGGTGGCACATTAGGAATCACAAATGTTCCTTCCTCTGTTGTTCTCGCACCCATCGTGGTCTGGTTCAGGAACACGCTGGCGAATGGAAGCGGTTTGCCGGAAGCATCTTTCACTGTCCCCTGCAACGTCAATCCCGTTTGTGCATGAACGTAGCCGAAGAGTAGTAAAAGTATATTCAACCCGAAAATCCGCTTCATAATTACGATACTATCGTAAATCTACGAAACATTCGTAGAATAACAAATTATTTTTTTGCCCCGGTAAGGAAAGAGGCAGTCACACCTTTACAAGACCCTGATTCTAAGCAGGTACCCTTCAGTAAAAAGAGGTTTAAAACCAGAAGTAAAAGGATTATAAACTTATAAATCAGTTATAAGTGACTTACCTATATCATACCCCCTTATAGGGTATGTCAAAGGTGGCTTATAGGTGGCTCAAAGGTATCTCAAAGGTATCTCACATGACAATTAGATGACGTAATGTCACGCTTTTAGGAGGTCTTAAACCCGGGGGTGACTTACAGGTTTTGACAAGGCACAAAAAAAGAGCTCCGAAAGTATATTGATACTTCCGGAGCTCTTTCAAAAGTTATGTAAGATCCTATTGCGGGAGGAGTTCTTTCAGTTTGCGACCCAGTTCCTCAGCCCTGAGATTGCGGGCGATGATTTTGCCCTGTGGGTCGATGAGGACGTTCTGGGGGATGGCGCGGATGCCATACAGCTTACCCACTTCGTTTTTCCAGCCTTTTAGGTCGGATACGTGCGTCCAGGTAAGGTTATCCTGTCGGATGGCCTGCTTCCAGCGGTCCTGCTTCTCGTCGAACGATACACCGAGGATGGTAAAACCTTTCTCTTTATACTGCTCATACGCTTTCACCACATTAGGGTTCTCTGCCCTGCAGGGGCCGCACCAGCTGGCCCAGAAATCGACCAGTACATACTTACCCCTGAAAGATGCCAGGCTCACGGAGGCGCCCGTGGTATCGTTCTGGGTGAAGTCGATCGCGGGTTGGCCGATGGCTATTTTCTTTGCAAGATCGATGCGGTAAGAGAATTCCTTTGCGGAGGGGTAGCGGCGAACGGTTTTGGAGAGCGATTTAAAAAGAGGCTCCGCCACATCTGCATCCAGTTCATACCCGGCAACGGCGTTGAGTACGTACATGCCTATGGGGCTGGAAGGATTATCTTTCAGGTATTTATGCATAATGGCAATCCGGGAGGCATCGATTTGTTCGAGGCGTTCTTCGGCTTTGCGCACTTTTGCTTCATTTTTGGATTCACGGGCTTTACGGTATTCCTTCATGGCCGTTTCGGTGTCTTTATCCACGGCACGGAGCAGATCGTTCAGCTTATTGAAGGCATCCTGTTCAGGAGTACCATCGGCAGCGGCTTTCTGATTGGGAGCGGGTACATGAACACGGGTGGTTCCTTTACCGATGAAAAGGAGGGCTACTTCCTTCCTGCCGCCCGGAGCTTCCGGGGTAACAGGGATCACGGAAAAGAGCTGTGCCTGCTGTGGCTCAGGAATCCTGCCTTTAAAGGAGAATTTACCTTCGTTTGCCACCGCACTGTCGATAACAAACTCACCGCCAATTCGCATGCGGAGAAAAAATTTGGTAGGGGAAGCCTGCTGGCCCACGGTACCGGAAACAGTAAACGGGTAGGTTTTGATCTTTTCGTCCTGCTTATCCTGTGCAAACAACCCTGCAGCCGGGCCCAGGAGCATGGCTGCAAGTATCCAATTCTTCATGATGGTGACTGTTTAGATTCTGATGCAAAGGTCTCCAATCCGGGCCCGAAAAGCAAGCCCATTTTGATAAACGGTTACTGAAGTACCTCTGCCAGTTTCTTTTCCAGCGCGGCCCCACGGAGGTTGGCTGCAATGATATTCCCCTTAGGATCAAGGAGATAGTTTTGAGGAATTCCGCGCACATTGTACATGGCGGCGGCTGCGTTACCCCAGCCTTTGAGGTCAGACACCTGGGGCCAGGTGAGCTTATCCTGTTTGATGGCCCTCAGCCAGTCGTCTTTATCTTCATCGAGACTTACCCCGAAAATGGTAAAATTCTTATGCTTGTACTTGTTGTAGGCTGCTACCACATGCGGGTTCTCCTGCCTGCAGGGGCCACACCAGCTGGCCCAGAAATCGATCAGCACATATTTTCCGCGGAAAGAAGAGAGACTGATCATTTTGCCTTCCGGATTGGCCTGAGAGAAATCAGGCGCCTGAACGGGAGCGTTATTGGCTTCCTCACCTGCCAGGGTCATGGCTACGGTTTTGCCGAACGGGGTGCTTCTCACGCTATGATCCAGCCCGTTGAACAGGTTGGCAAATTCATGCCTGGTAAGCCGCTTCTGGAGGTCGCCATAGAGGAGAAACAGGCTGGCCATGGCTTTAGGATGCTCTTTAACGAAGTTCTTCGCTGCTGTTTTGAGCTTTGCATCAAATGCGGCGGCTTTTTGACGGAAGGCTTCCTGTTTAACGGTTTCATCCTGCCCTATTTGCTGCGCCTCGCCATTCAGCGCCTGTGCTTCCAGCTGCAGGGGCAGCATCATTTTATGATATTCCTGCGTCCAGCGGGTTTGCTGGCCGGCTTTCAGGGATTTAGCCACCGGGAAGTCTTTCGCCTCTATATCAATCACTATTTCCGGCTGGTCGCATACCAGCAGTGAAGGTACGCCGATCCCTTCGAGGAAAAGGGCATACATCGCTTCGGGAGCGGGTTTATCGGGGGTGGCGAAAGAGAATTTTCCTGCTGCTCCCAGCACGGTGGAATCGGTATACTTGCCATCTTCACTCAGGAAATACAATTTCTTTCCCTGAGCGCCTGTGAGCGTACCATTTACTTTTAACTGAGCCTGCGCTGAATAAGCGGCAGTCATTGCCAGCAGGATTAATACTCGTTTCATTTTTTATGTCTTTCTTTCAGGATCGTGGTTACATCTTCCAGTGTGAAGCCTTTTGCCTGCAGGAGGATCAGGTAATGGAAAAGCAGGTCGGCAGCTTCGCCGAGGAAAAGATCCCTGTTATCGTCTTTCGCTTCAATCACCAGTTCCACCGCTTCTTCCCCTACCTTCTGCGCTACCTTATTGATGCCTTTGGCAAAGAGGGAAGCAGTATAGGATTTCTCTGTCGGATTATCTTTCCGCTGGCGGATAACCTGTTCCAGCCGGTTCAGGAAATTGCCATCGTCTTCATTTACTTCATTCCAGCAGGTATCTGCACCGGTGTGGCAAACAGGGCCAACAGGATTGGCTTTCAAAAGCAGGGTATCCTGATCACAGTCTACCTCCGCATTCACCAGCTGCAGGAAGTTCCCGCTTTCTTCTCCTTTCGTCCATAACCGGTTTTTAGACCGGCTGAAGAAGGTTACTTTCTTTTCAGCAAGCGTTTTATCCAGCGCTTCCTGGTTCATATATCCGAGCATCAGCACCTTACGGGTGATGGCATCCTGCACAATGGCGGGTACCAGTCCGTCGGGGGATTTAGAAAAATTTACTTCCATGGCCTCTCCACGATTTAAATATACAATAATTAAATAATACTAGAACCTGATCTGCACACCCCGCTGGTAGAGGTAATTCTTCAGATCGGGGATTTCCATTTCTTTATAGTGGAAGATGCTGGCCGCGAGGGCTGCGTCTGCTCCTGCTTTTTCAAAAACGTCTGCAAAGTGCTCCATAGTACCTGCTCCGCCCGAAGCGATCACCGGTACATTGAGGTTGCGGGACAGGCGGCCGGTAATATCCAGTGCAAAGCCCTGCTTGGTACCATCGTTGTTCATGGAAGTAAGTAGGATCTCTCCTGCTCCACGCTCCACGGCTTCGCGTGCCCAGTCTTCCGTACGGGTATCGGTTTTCACCCGCCCGCCGTTGAGGTACACGAACCAGTCGCCATCCTCGAACCGGGTATCGATGGCCAGTACAATGCACTGGCTGCCGAATTCCTTAGACAGATCGTTGAGCAGCTGTGGATTGCGGTAGGCAGCAGTATTTACGGAAACCTTATCGGCACCGGCACTGAGCAATACGCTTACATCTTCCACAGCAGCGATGCCACCGCCAACGGTAAACGGAATATTGATGTGCTTAGCGATCTGAGTTACCAGTTCGTGCAGGGTTTTACGGCGCTCGTTGGTAGCGGTAATGTCGAGGAACACCAGTTCATCGGCACCCTGTGCGGCATAAAGTGCTCCCAGTTCAACGGGGTCTCCTGCGTCGCGGATATTCTCGAAGTTGATGCCCTTTACGGTGCGCCCGTCTTTGATATCTAGACAGGGTATGATTCTTTTTGTGAGCATAGCTACAACAGTTTCTTCAGTTCAGACATTTGAATGTGGCCTTCGTAAATGGCCTTACCGATGATGACCCCGGCGAGGCCTGCATCGCGGAGTGCTTCCACGTCGCCTATATGGCTTACACCACCGCTGGCAGTAAGGCGGATGCCGGGCAGCTCAGCGATGATCTTTTTATATAGTTCGAGGCTGGGGCCTTGCAGCAAACCATCCTTGGCGATATCGGTACAGAATATTTCTTTTACCCCTTTCTCCATATTGCCCCGGAGGAAGTCGAATACACTTACGCCGGTAGTTTCCAGCCACCCGCCTACGGCTATCTTTTCATCTTTCACATCGGCACCGAGGAAAATCTTTTCCGCTCCGTACTGCTCCACCCAGCTAAAGAAGAGATCGGGCTGCTTTACAGCTACACTGCCGATAGTAGCCAGCTTAGCGCCGGCTTCAAATACCACGCGGATATCGTCATCGCTTTTGATGCCACCACCAAAGTCTACCACCATCCCGGTTTTCCCGGCAACGGCTTCCAGTACTTTCCAGTTTACTACCTGCCCTTTCTTAGCCCCGTCCAGGTCTACCAGGTGCAGGCGCTTTACGCCGGCGTCTTCAAATTCTTTCGCTACTTCCAGCGGATTTTCATTGTAGATCTTCTTCTGTTCGTAATCTCCCTGCGTGAGCCGCACGCACTTCCCGTCGATAATATCGATGGCGGGAATGATGGTGAATGCAGGAGCAGCAGACTGAAGGTTTATTTCCATGGTGAGGAATGCAATATTGTCTTTGTAAAAAATGCCGCTGGTTACTTTGTATCCCAGCGCTTTATAAAAGCCCATGGCGCTTTCGCGGGCGTTGCACCATAGCGAGGTAACCCCGTTACGGCGGCATACTGCTTCGAGGTGGGCCATCATCATTTTTCCGTACCCTCTCCCCTGCTGATCATTCGCCGTGGCCAGTTTCCTGAACTGGGCCTTATGGCCATTGATAAAAAGGGAAACGACGGTCACCTGCCGGTTGCCGTCGTATAGGCCGAAATGAAGGCCGTCTGCATCATGCGGAAGGGTTACTCTTTCGAGGGGCCAGTCCGGGTACATGACATCGCGCCGCAGCTGCAGCGTATCCTTTGTGGTGATATCTCTTATCGTCAGGCTCACAGTTTCAGGAAGCTTTCGATGAGGCTCTGACCCGCGTCTGCCGACTTCTCCGGGTGAAACTGCACGGCGTAGAAATTATCTTTCTGCAATGCAGCACTGTAGTTGATCACATAGTTTGCGATGGCAGTGGTATCAGGGCCCAGTTCCGCATAATAGCTGTGCACGAAATACATGTAAGCGTTCTGTGAAACGTGTTCGAAGATAACACTGTGCAGGCCGGTGATATTGTTCCAGCCGATCTGGGGAATCTTCAGCAGGTTCCCTCCGGGCGACTGAAACTTCTTCACTTCGAGGTCAAACACTCCTATGCAGGGAGTATCATTCTCTTCGGAGTGGCGGCACAGGAGCTGCATACCGAGGCAGATGCCCAGAACGGGCTGCTGCAGGTTACGCAATACTTCATCCAGCTTGCGCTCACGCAGGTAGGCCATGGCTGTGCTGGCTTCCCCTACTCCGGGGAAGATCACCTTGTCGGCCGATTGCAGCACCTCCGGATCGTCGGTAACCACGGCTTCTGCTCCCAGCCTTTCAAGGGCAAAGAGGACGGATTGTGTGTTACCGGCATTATACTTCAGGATGGCAGTTTTCATTTCTATTGTTTGATGTTGCGGACAAACGCCTGAACGGTTTCCTGCAAGTTAGCACTGTTTTCGATGGCTTTTACAAACGCGCTGCCGATAATGGCGCCGTTGCTATACTGGCAGGCCGTCTGGAATGTTGCTTTATCCCGGATGCCGAAGCCCACCAGTACAGGGTTCTGCAGTTTCATATCCTGCAGTTTGCGGAAATAATCTTCCTGCAGCTTCATGTCTTTATCCTTTCCTGTGGTGGAGGAAGAAGATACTGCGTATACAAACCCTCTGCTCAGCGAGTCGATCTTGCGGATACGGGCTTCGCTGGTTTCAGGTGTTACGAGGAAAATGAGATGCTGGCCGTATTTTTCGAAAAGCGGTTTGTATTCGGTTTCGTATTCGTCCATGGGCAGGTCGGGCAGGATGAGTCCGTCCACGCCTGCTTCCTGACAGCTGCGGAGGAAGTTCTCCACGCCATATTGCAGTACCGGGTTGATGTAGCCCATGAGTACCACGGGAATGTGGATCTTTTCCCGGAAGCCTTTGAGCTGTTCGAAGAGGACGGAAATACGCATGCCGTTTTTAATGGCGCGGGTACTGCTGTCCTGTATCACGGGCCCGTCTGCCAGGGGGTCGGAGAAGGGCATACCGATCTCCGCCATATCCGCCCCGCCGTCCTGCAATGCCTGCAAAACAGTAAGGGTATCACCGTGGTTAGGGAACCCGGCGGTGAAATATATATTGAGCACTTCTTTGGGCTTATTGCCGAAAAGCTGGTCGATGCGGTTCATATGCCGTTATTTCAGGTGTTTGATATAGGTTTCCAGATCCTTGTCGCCGCGGCCGCTGAGGCATACTACGGTAACGTCGTCAGGTTTCAGCTGAAGGTCTTTCAGCTTGGCGAGGGCGTGGGCCGATTCCAGGGCAGGAATGATGCCTTCCAGCAGGCTCAGCTCATAGGCAGCTGCCAGGGCTTCGTCGTCGGTAGCATTCAGGAACTTCCCGCGGCCGGATTCATACAGATGTGCATGAAGGGGACCTACGCCGGGATAATCAAGACCGGCGGATATGGAATGTGGTTCCACGATCTGGCCATCTTCTGTTTGCATGAGCAGTGTTTTGCTGGCATGGATCACACCGGGCTTACCCAGTTGAGACGTAGCGGCGGAGAAGCCGCTGTGTACGCCTTTACCCGCTGCTTCCACAGCTACCAGCTGTACGCTTTCATCATCTGTAAAGTGGAAGAAAGCCCCTGCCGCATTAGATCCGCCGCCTACGCAGGCGATCACATAATCGGGCAGTGCCTTACCGGTTTTCTCCAGTAACTGCTTTTTGATTTCTTCGCTGATGACAGACTGGAAGCGGGCCACCATATCCGGGTAAGGATGCGGGCCTACAACGGAACCGATGATATAATGCGTATCAACAGGGTTATTGATCCAGTCGCGGATTGCTTCGTTGGTAGCATCCTTCAGCGTCTGGGAACCGCTGGTAGCGGGTACCACGGTTGCACCGAGCATTTTCATACGGGCTACGTTAGGTGCCTGGCGCTGAATATCGATGCTGCCCATGTAAACGATGCATTCCAGGCCCATGAGTGCGCATACGGTAGCCGTGGCCACGCCATGCTGCCCTGCACCGGTTTCTGCTATGATGCGTTTTTTGCCGAGGCGCTTAGCCAAAAGTATCTGGCCAATGGTGTTGTTTACTTTATGGGCGCCGGTATGGTTCAGATCTTCCCGCTTCAGGTAGATCTTCGTATTGTATTTTTCGGAGAGACGGCTGGCGAAATACAGAGGGGATGGCCTGCCAACATAGTCTTTCAGCAGTTGTTCGAATTCTTCCTGAAAAGCAGGTTCCGACATGATCTTCAGATAGTTTTCCCGCAGCTCTTCCACGTTGGGATAGAGCATTTCAGGAATATATGCGCCCCCGAAATTGCCATAGTAGCCTTTTTCGTTGACATGATACCTGGATTGCGATGTATTGATGGCAATATCCATGTGTTGTTATTTTTTGATTTGTTTGATGAATGCCTCCACGAGGCGCATATCCTTCACTCCGGGCGAAGTTTCAAATTTACTGTTCACATCCGCACCAAACAAGTGCGGCTCCCGCCATCGCAGTAATTCTTCCGCATCATCCGGCCCTATTCCTCCCGCCAGGAAGTAAGGGGCTTTACCGGTATATCCTTCAAACAGGCTCCAGTCGAACTTCTTACCCGTTCCGCCATGGCCTTTGCCGGCGGTATCGAAGAGCAGGTAATCATATTCCGCCTCTTGCGGAACGGGCAGCTCTGTGGCACCTTCCGGTATGGACACTGCTTTCATCACCCTGGCCAGCTTCTTCACTTCCGCAACCAGCTCCGGGGTGTATTCCCCATAGAGCTGCACCATATCCAGCCCGTAGTCGCCGATGGTCCGCTGCAGGGTAGCCAGATCGGCCTGTACGAACACCCCTACTTTCAGGAGTTTACCGTTCCCTGACTCCCGTACCGTTCTCCCGGAAATCTTATCTCCGGCAAAGCGGGGGGATTTAGGGTAGAAAATAAACCCTGCATAATCCGCACCCAGCGTTACCAGGGCTGCCAGATCCTCAGAGCGGGTAATGCCGCAAACCTTCACTTTCATAACGCCGCGAGTTGACGGGTGAATGCTTCAAATGCCTGCGCAGGATTCTCTGCCTTCATGAAATGCTCCCCTATCAGGAACCCGCTGAACCCTGCTTCGCGCAGCTGCACAATGGTTTTGGGATCGTCCATCCCGCTCTCTGCTACTTTGGGATAGCTGTCCGGGATCTGCTTCAGCAGTTCCATGGAACGGTAAATATCTACCTGAAAAGTTTTCAGATCGCGGTTATTGATGCCTACAAGGTGGGTGTGTGGGGTGATCTTTTCCAATTGATCAGCAGTATGCACTTCCAGCAAAACTTCCAGCCCCAGGTTGTGGGCGAACTGTGCAAGATGCTTCACTTCTTCCTTCGTCAGGCATTCAGCGATAAGTAATATCACATCCGCCCCTATGGCTTTTGCTTCCACTATCTGGTATTCCCCGATCACGAAATCCTTCCGGAGAATGGGAATGTTATTCGCTGCCCGGGCCTGCTGGAGATCGTCCATAGATCCGCCGAAGAACGCTGTATCCGTGAGCACGCTCAGTCCGGATGCTCCGTTTCTGGCATACGCCGTAGTTACATCCGTAACGGTGGCAGTGGCATTGATAACTCCCTTGGAAGGGGATTGCCGTTTAAATTCCGCAATAATCCCGTTCCTGCCGGGCTGGGTGAGGAAGCTCTTCAGGGAAAGGGCTTCCCTGCTGAACATGGATGCGTTCTCCAGATCCTGCACGCTCCGGCTCTTCTGCCGCTCCGCTACTTCGCCATGCTTGTGCGCTACGATTTTGTCGAGTATGTTTTTCATTGCAGGGCAATCAGTTTTTGGAATGATTTATATGCCGCTCCCGATTCCAGCGACGCTACAGCCGCCTGGAAACACTCGTCGTAAGTGGGGTATTTTTCGAGGCAGAACAATCCCATAGCGGCATTGGCCATTACTACCGAATGCTGCGCCCAGGTGCCTTCGCCTTTCAGGACTTTCACAAATATCTTAGCCGCTTCTTCAGTAGAGTTGCCGCCATAGATATCGCTGGCGCTTACTTTACGCTTGCCCAGTGCTTCCGGCGTCCAGTCCTGCTCACCACGGTTGGTGATTATACGGGTATCGCCGGTCAGGGAAATCTCATCGTAACCGTCCAGACTGTGGATGATGGCAAACTGCTTATCCGTTTGCTGGAAAAGGTAGTTGTATACCCTTGCCATTTCGAGGCTGTACACACCGATCAGCTGGTGCTGTGCGAAGGCGGGGTTTACCAGCGGGCCGAGCATATTGAAGAATGTACGCACTCCCAGCTGCCTTCTCACACCGGCTACATTCTTCAGTGCAGGGTGGAACAGGGGTGCATGGAGGAAACAGATGCCTGCTTCGTCTACCTCCTGTTTGAGCTTCGAAGCATCGCTTTTGAATTTGTAGCCCAAATTCTCCATAACGTTAGAAGCACCGCTGATGGAAGACACGCCGTAGTTGCCGTGCTTGGCCACCTTTCCGCCTGCGCCTGCCACAATAAAGCAGCTGAGGGTGGAGATGTTGAAAGTATTTTTACCATCGCCTCCGGTGCCTACGATATCGAGCACGTTCTGGTCGAGATTAACGGGTACGCACATGTCGAGCAATGCATCGCGGAAGCCCAGCAGTTCATCGATGGTGATGCTGCGCATGAGGAACACGGTCATGAAGGCCGCCAGTTCGCTTTCGTTGTATACACCTTTGGAGATGCTTGTCAGGATCTCACGGGCGCCTTCACGGGTGAAGGTTTTATGTTCAAATAAGTAGTTGAGTATCTTTTTCATCGGGATGATTTTTTATAACAGTGAGCCAATCAGGATATCAAAGCCCCAGCCAGTTACGCAGTATCTGTTCTCCCTGTGGTGTAAGCACACTCTCCGGGTGGAACTGTACGCCGCTGACATCGAATTTCTTATGCTGAAGGGCCATGATATAACCATGTTCATCGCGGGCGGTAACTTCCAGCTCTGCCGGCAATGTTTTTTCATCCACTACCCATGAGTGGTAACGGCCTACTTCCAGCTCGTCGGGCAGATTATTAAAGAGGCGCCCGCTGCGGGAGATCACGTTAACGGGAGTAGCCACACCGTGGTACACTTCCGAAAGGTTGGTGAGCTTTGCACCGAAGGCTTCACCGATGGCCTGCTGGCCAAGGCAAACGCCGAAGATGGATTTAGTGGGGGCATACTGGCGGATGAGTGGCAGGAGCAATCCCGCCTCTTCCGGGATACCCGGACCGGGCGACAAAATAATCCGGTCGAATGCGTCCACTTTATCCAGCGCTATTTCATCGTTGCGGACAACGGTTACTTTACCGCCGATAATTTTTTCTACGAGGTGAACCAGGTTGTATGTGAATGAGTCGTAGTTGTCGAAAACCAGGATGTTCATTATCAGATATTTTGCGCCTTGATGATGGCCAGTTTTAATGCATTGAGTTTATTGTTCACTTCCTGCAGCTCTGAGCTGGCAACGGATTTGGCCACTACACCGGCGCCTGCCTGGTAGTACAGCGTGTTGTTACGGCTGAGCATGGATCGGATCATGATGGCATGGTTGAAGTCTCCATTGAAACCAACAAAGCCCACACAGCCACCATAGAATCCGCGCGAAGTAGGTTCGTAGGTATCTATCAGCTCCATGGCTTTGTATTTGGGCGCACCGGAAAGGGTACCCGCAGGGAATGTGGCTGCCAGTATATCAAACGGACTGGAACCTTGCGGCAGCTTGCCCGTTACTTCGCTCACCAGGTGAATCACGTGGGAGTAGTATTTGATCTGGCGATAGGTTTCTACTTCCACATCTGCTGCATGCCGGCTGAGGTCGTTACGGGCCAGATCTACCAGCATTACATGTTCGGCATTCTCCTTAGGGTCAACGAGCAGCTCGGCAGCCAGTTTGGCGTCCTGCTCATCGTTACCCGTGCGGCGGAAAGTGCCGGCTATGGGATGGATCACCGCTTTGCGGTCTTTAATGATGAGTTGCGCCTCGGGAGAGGAACCCATCAGTTTATAATCGCCGTAATCGAAGTAAAAGAGGTAGGGGGATGGATTGATGGAACGGAGTGCGCGGTAAACATTGAACTCGTCTCCTGCAAAGCTGCGCTGGAAGGCGCGGGACAGTACAATCTGGAAAACGTCGCCGCGGAAGCAATGCTGGCGGCCTTTCTCCACCATCTCCATATACTGCTCGTCTGTCTGGTTAGAGGTTTCTTCGCCTTTGGCGGAGAAGGTGTAGGCGGGAACGTCTTTGTTGCGGATGATGGATTCCACGTAATCCATCTCTGAATCCTGCCCTTCTACCAGGTTTTCTATCAGTGTCATTTCATCTTTGAAATGGTTGATAGCGATAACATACTGGTAGAAGCGGTACCGCATAAGGGGGATGGTATTGCCTGCGGCGGGGCGTTTGCGGAAAGCGATCTTTTCGAAGAACTGTACGGAGTCGTAAGTGCTGTATCCGTAAAGTCCTTTCCCGAAGGGCAATCCGTTGGTTTCATCCGGGAACTCGAAGCTTTTCAGGAAGGCATCCATTTCGCGGAGTACCTCGTTGCGGCCGGAGAGCTTTTTCCGCTCCACAGGCTGCCCGGGGTACTTGAACTCGAATACGTCCGTGGAAGTGACTTCAATGCCGGCAATGGGCTTGATGCCGATAAAGGAATAGCTGTTGTCTCCGGCATTGGAATCGGTACTCTCCAGGAGGATGGAGCCGGGGAACTTGTCGCGGATGCGGAGGTAAATGCTTACCGGCGTGAATACGTCCGCCAGCATTTGCCTGTTTTGTGTTTTTACCTGAATTTTTTTCATTCGAGTTTATTTAATCGGATGCGGCCAAAAACGAAGAAGGCCCGCTGTGTACAGCGAGCCTTCTTTAAAGTATTTGTAATACAAACATGGCACTGCTACACAGCGGAGATATCCATTGCGTGCCACCAAAGTTTGTATGTGTTGTTCATTTGCATGATGAAGGCAAAGATGGATTGTTTTCCCGAAAAATGCAAATTTTATTTTGGTCATGATCAGAGTACCCCTTTGGTGCTGGGAAGCTGCATATTATCAGGGTTCCTTTTCACCGCCATTTTAATTGCTTTGGCAAATACCTTAAAGATCGCTTCGATCTTATGGTGCTCGTTATCACCTTCCGCTTTGATATTCAGGTTACAACGGGCCGCGTCAGAGAAGGATTTGAAGAAGTGGAAGAACATCTCCGTAGGCATCTCCCCTATCTTCTCCCGTTTAAACTCCGCATCCCACACAATCCAGTTGCGCCCCCCGAAATCAATGGCCGCCTGTGCAAGACAATCGTCCATCGGCAGGCAGAAGCCGTAGCGTTCCATACCTTTCTTATCGGCAAGGGCCATGGCAAATGCCTCTCCCAGTGCCAGACCGGTATCCTCAATGGTGTGGTGCTCATCGATGTGAAGGTCGCCTTTGGCGTGGATCTTCAGGTCGATGCTCCCGTGGCGGGCAATCTGGTCCAGCATATGGTCGAAAAAGCCAAGGCCCGTCTGAATATCGGCTTTACCCGTACCGTCGAGGTTCAGTTCTATGCGGATATCGGTTTCCTTAGTGGTACGGGTATGGCTTACCGTACGGAGCCCGATCTTCAGAAACTCATAGATCTTTGCCCAGTCGGTTGTTTCCAGTGCTACCACATCCTTCAGTTCCTCCTCCCCGGTGGTTTCTGAAGCACCCAGACTGGCATCCATTTTCAGCCAGATGGCTTTGGCACCCAGGTTCTGTGCCAGCTTCACGTCAGTAATACGGTCGCCGATCACAAAGGAATTAGCGAGATCGTAGCCTTCCGTGAAATACTCCTTCAGCATCCCGATTCCGGGTTTGCGGGTGGGGAGGTTATCAGCAGGAAAGCTTCTGTCGATATGCTCACGGGAGAATACGATGCCTTCACCGGCAAAGGTGTTGATGATATGATTATGTGCGGGGTGGAAGGTTTCTTCGGGGAAGCTGCCGGTGCCCAGCCCATCCTGGTTAGATACCAGTACCAGTTCATAATCCAGCTCAGCGGCTATCTTTCCCAGGTATTTGAACACCTTGGGATAAAAAACCACCTTCTCCAGGCTGTCTATCTGATAGGTTGGCGGCTGTTCCAGGATCATGGTGCCGTCGCGGTCTATAAAAAGTACACGTTTCATTTAACGGGTGATGTTTTGAAGGGCCTGCAATAAGGTAACGTTCTCGTCCGGGGTACCAATGGTAATGCGGAGGCATCCGGCGCAGAGTTCTACTTTGGAACGGTCGCGGACAATGATGCCTTTCTCCACCAGACTGCCGTAAATGCCTTTGGCATCTGTCGTTTTAACGAGCAGGAAGTTGGCATCACTGGGATATACTTTTTCTACAATGGCCAGTTTCTCCAGTTCGCCCGTCAGCCGGTTTCTTTCTTCTACAGTTTCTTTGATCCACGCATTCACCTGCTCCACATTATTCAGCGCTTCCAGCGCCAGCTCCTGTGAGGCCTGGTTAATGTTATACGGCGGCTTGATCTTGTTGAAGATATTGATGATGTCCTCACTGGCGAAAGCCATACCCATACGTAATGCTGCCAGGCCCCAGGCCTTGGAGAGTGTTTGCAGGATCACGAGGTTGGGATACTCCGTCAGTTCCTGAATGAGGGATTTGTGTTTGCTGAAGTTGATATATGCTTCATCCACCACCACAATACCATCGAAGTTATTCAGCACCATTTCTATTGATTCCTTATCAATAGCATTTGCCGTAGGGTTGTTGGGAGAGCAGATGAAGATCAACTTCGTGTTCTCATCAATAGCTGCTTCAATAGCTTCCAGATCCAGCTGAAAATCTTCCGTGAGGGAGGCTTTGCGGATAATGGCATCGTTGATATTGGCGGATACTTCGTACATGCCGTAGGTAGGCGGACAAAGAATCACATTATCGATCCCCGGCCGGCAGAATGCACGGTACAGGATATCGATGGCCTCGTCACTGCCATTACCGAGGAAGATGTTCTGCGGGGGTACCCCTTTAATATCCGCAAGGCGGTATTTCACCTTCCATTGCAGCGGATCGGGATAGCGGTGGTAGCTTACCGGGAGCGGGGAGCCGAAACTATTCTCGTTGGCATCGAGGTAAACGGACGCTTCTCCCTTATACTCGTCGCGGGCGGAGGAGTAAGGAGTGAGCCGTTTAATATTGTCTCTTAAAAGTGAATTCAGATCGAACATGTCGTATTACTTGAAAGATGAATCGTTTTGGATGTAGCGGATGCGGATGGAAACGGCCTGTTTGTGTGCATCGAGCCCTTCTGCTTCCGCCATGGCTTCAATAGCCGGGGCGATGGTTTGAAGGCCTTCGCGGGTGAGGCGCTGGAAAGTGATCTTTTTCACGAAGCTGTCTACACTCACACCGCTGTACGCCGTAGCATAGCCATTGGTGGGCAGGGTGTGATTGGTACCGGAGGCATAATCTCCCGCGCTTTCGGGGGAATAGTTCCCCAGGAACACGGAACCGGCGTTAACGACCCTGGTGGCAAGGGCTTCATCGTTCTCACAAGCCATGATAAGGTGCTCGGGAGCATAGTCGTTAAGCATATCCATCGCTTCGTCGCGGTCGCGTACCAGAACCAGTTTGCTATTGTCCAGTGCTTTGGCGGCGAACTCCCTGCGGGGGAGCTTCTCCAGCTGGGCAGCCACTTCCTTTTCCACGGAAGCAATTACGGCTTCGGAAGTAGTGACGAGCAGCACCTGGCTGTCTGCCCCATGCTCCGCCTGCGAAAGCAGATCCGCGGCCACAAAGGCCGGCACACAGGAATCGTCTGCAAATACCGCTACCTCTGAAGGCCCGGCAGGCATATCAATCGCAGTACCGGCGGCATTTACGAGTTGTTTGGCACAGGTCACATACTGGTTTCCGGGGCCGAATATCTTATACACTTTAGGAACCGTTTCCGTGCCATAGGCCATGGCTCCGATGGCCTGTACCCCGCCGATGGAGAACACCTGGCTGATACCGGTGAACCTTGCGGCCCAGAGTACTGCAGGGTGGATTACTCCGTCTTTACCGGGAGGCGTGCACAATACGATCTCACTGCACCCTGCCAGCCGGGCCGGGATGGCCAGCATCAGGATGGTGGAGAACAAAGGTGCAGTGCCTCCGGGGATGTACAGCCCTACCTTTTCGATACCTACCGGCTTGCGCCAGCATTGTACACCGGGCATGGTTTCTATCACGGTCACATCCTCTACCTGTGCACGGTGAAACGCTTCTATGTTGGCAGCAGCGGTGCGGATGGCAGATTTCAGGTCTTCTCCCAGCAGCTTGTCTGCCAGCTCAAAAGCTTCAGCAGGTACGGCGATGCTGGTGAGGGGTACTTTATCGAACTGGAGGGTGTAGCGGCGGAGGGCTTCATCACCATACTGCTTCACATCTTTCAGCACCGCAGATACGGTAGCTTCCAGCTGTGAGTTGTCCAGTACAGGCCGCTGCAAAAGGCTGCTCCAGGTATTTTTTTCGGGATATCGGATGATTTGCATGGCGGTGTTTTTAGATAACCATTTTTTCGATGGGAACTACCAGTATGCCTTCTGCACCGGCGGCTTTCAGGCTTTCGATGATATCCCAGAAATCATTTTCATTCAGTACGGAGTGAACAGAGCTCCATCCGGCTTCTGCGAGCGGCAGAACCGTAGGGCTTTTCATGCCCGGCAGCAGCCCGATGATCTCGGAAAGCTTGTCGTTAGGGGCATTGAGCAATACGTACTTATTGTTTTTGGCTTTCTTCACCGCCTGGATGCGGAACACCAGTTTGCGGAGGAGCACCTTCTGATCATCGGTGAGCTTGTTATTAGCTACGAGGATGGCTTCGGAGCGGAGCACGGTTTCTACTTCCTTAAGGCCGTTCATGAACAGGGTGGAACCGCTGCTTACGAGGTCACAGATAGCTTCTGCCAGTCCTATCCCGGGGGCGATCTCTACGGAGCCGCTGATCTCGTGGATCTCCGCTTCAATACCCATTTTACCCAGGAAATCGTTTACAATCACCGGATAGCTGGTAGCAATGCGTTTGCCATGCAGGTCGCGGATGGAATTGTACTCCATGGATTTTGGTACAGCCATAGCCAGCCGGCATTTGCCGAAGCCCAGCTTCTCTACCGTTTGCAAGGGACAATTCTTCTCCAGCACTACGTTCTCTCCCACAATTCCCAGGTCGGCCACTCCGTCTTCCACGTACTGCGGAATATCGTCGTCGCGCAGGAAGAATACTTCCAGCGGGAAATTAGTGGCCTCTGTCTTGAGTTTGTTTACGCCGTTGTTGATGTCTATCCCGCATTCTTTCAGCAGTTTGATAGAGTCTTCGTGCAGGCGCCCTGATTTCTGAATGGCAATTCGCAGTTTCATGATGATTCGATTCCTGTGTGAAACAAAAAAGGCTTACCGGTACACGGTAAGCCTTTTATGGTGAATATCTGTTGTTAGTACACTTACAGCATCCCCTGCTTACCGGTCTGGCAAGTATGGTGATGATGTGTATGTACGGTAATGTTCATGTGTGATTTGAAGTCGTGTGCAAAGGTAGGAACTAATTTCAGATTTCAAACCTTTCCGCCATTTTTTTGAAAAATTACCATTCACATACTTGTTTGATAGAAAATATCTAATATCAGGACAAATCTACGTTATATAACGTTTTCAGCTGCCGTTTAAAGACTGCCGCAGGCGTCATCCTGAACAGGGTATTCCTCAATGCCCGGAGGAGCGGATGCCGCCATTGTGCCACATTCCCCATCATCCGGGAGCGCCTTACCACCATACGGGTACGGGAGAGGCGCCGCTTCCCGAATACCCGGAAGGCCATCCCGGGGTCAGTATGCCGGGCAATTTCCGCAGCCAGGATCACGGCATCTTCAATAGCCTGGCAGGCTCCCTGCCCCATATTGGGCGTGGTGGCATGGGCAGCATCACCGATCAGGACAATATTCCCATGAACGTATTCGTGAGAGACAGGCAGGTCTGTAATATCGCCCCAGATGAGCGGGAGCCCCTCGCTGGCCTGCAATAATGCCTGCACCCGCTCAGGATAGCCTGAAAAGATGCGCCTCAGTTGCGCAACGGTCATGTTTTTCATCTCCGGGTCCCTGGCCGGGGCGTTTACACAGGCAAACCAGTACACCTTACCATCATTGAGGGGCACAATCCCGAAACGCCCCGCAGGTCCCAGTATTTCTTCCACTTCCTCTGCAGCAGCAGGCCCATCGGGCACCACACAACGCCAGCAGGTATACCCTGCGTACTGCGGGGTTACCCCGGGCAGTACATGCTGCCGCACAACAGAATGAATACCATCTGCAGCAATGAGGTAATCCGTGAGATGCTCGCTGCCGTCCCGGAACCGGAGGAGTAATGACCGGCCATGGAGTTCCACGGAAGCCAGGGCCTTCCCGGTATGGATACGGGACCTGTCAAGGTAGGCAAGCAATGCTTCGTGAAGATCGGCACGGTGAATAACGAAATTGTCCTGCCCGAAGCCCCGGCTGATGGCGGTGGTATCGGTATGGGCAAGGAGTGTGTCTTTTTCAGTACGGAATGAAAAGCCTTCGAGGAAACGCCCTTTGGCTATGATCTCTTTTTCGATGCCAAGCACTGCCAATGCCTGAATAGCATTGGCCGCCAGCCCTAACCCCGCCCCTACAGGCTTCAGTTCGGGAGCTGCTTCAAAAATCACCGGGTCTATCCCCTTCTGCCTTAAAGCTATGGCTGCTGTTAGCCCGGCTATGCCACCTCCGATGATGGTAAATTGCTGCTGCATGAAATGCGGGATTAAGTTAGGGCAGGTTAGACCTGCCTTGTTGTAAATATGATTCAAAAGTATGCCTGCCTGGTCATTCCAAAAAGGAAAAGGGGCCAAATGTTCCGATTTGGGTCGTTTTGGGTTATTTGTTCCGGTTTTAGAATAGTGGTGAGTGCATTAAAAGTGCATCCGGAGTGCTTGTTGAGTGCATCAAGAGTGCTTGTTAAGTGCTTGTTGAGTGCTTGTTGAGTGCATGTTGAGTGCATGAAGACTCGTTCCCCACCCGTCAAACACCCTTGTTCTTATCTGGATCTTACCTGGATATTAGCTTCATTCTAACTTGTAACAGCATGTAAGCTACTGCTGAATGCAATCTTCTTCCCCCAACTTTCTAACCTTATACAGGGATTCCCAAAACATGATAAACCTCAGCTTCTGAAGGCCTTTGAGAAAAAACAGGGCCGGCGCAACTGCTTCTTCAGCAGCCCTGCCGGCCCGTTTGAGATGTAGTTAACAAACTAATAGTCAGGTATACATGGCGGTGAGGTCGGTGCAAAGGTGCAGCGAAACCGGAAACCCCGCAAGTGCCGAGTGATCAACCAAATGCAGGAAATGACGAATGCGGGACATCAGAAAACGGGTGCGGAATACGGCCGGTTCGTCTTAAATTGCCGTCCGTATGGCATTCAGAAATTTTTTCCAGAACGGACTTGTAGTGAACCTGCTGTTCCTCATCGTGCTCCTGGCAGTGAACGTGCTGGTAAACCTTCAGTACGAGCCACTGAGCAATGTGCGGTTGTTTGTATACCAGAGTGTATCACTGGCATACATCTACGTGATGTGCGTTTTGCACAACAAATTCGTGTTAAAACTGCTTATCCATAAAAGCCAGTACTGGCAATACATCTGGGCTGTAGTGGGCTGGCTGGCCATAGTAACCACTGTTACCTACACCTTGCGGGTGTATGTGTTCAGGACCGATAATAACGTGCTGTGGCTGGGAGATCTTGTATTTGGTGCCGCCTGCCTCCTCATAGGTGTGGGTATGTGGTTCCTCTACCGCGGGGCTACCCTGCAAACAATGGAGCTGCGCAACTCCCTCCTGCTGAAGGAAAAAGAGCTGCAATACCTCCAGAGCCAGCTGGACCCTCACTTCTTCTTCAACACCCTTAACAACCTGTACGGTGTAAGCCTCCGCTATCCCAATAAAACGCCGGAACTCATCCTCAGCATATCAGAACTGATGCGCTATCAGCTACAAAGCTCGCGTAAGCAACTGGTGCCGCTGGAAGATGAGCTGCAGTTTATCCGCAACTATGTACACCTGGAGCGGGCAAGGGTAAGGCAGCGCTGCCAGGTAACGTTTAAGAAGAAAGGGCATGAAAAAGACCTGCTCATCACCCCGCTTATCCTTATCGCGTTCGTGGAAAACGCTTTTAAATACGCTCCCTCCAGCATGTCGGCCTCGTATATAAAAGTAGAGCTGGAAATCAAGGGGGAAACACTGCTGCTGAAGATCCGGAATACCGTTCCGTCCAACAAACAATCCGTATCTTCGACGGGCGTGGGATTGAACAACGTTCGCCAGCGGCTTGCCCTGGCATACGCCAAGCGCCACACGCTGATATCTTACGAAGAAAACAATATTTATTATACCGAATTGCAATTAACGCTCGACCGCCATGCAAACACTCCGTTGCCTGATCGTAGATGACGAACCCGGCGC
The DNA here is from genome assembly GCF_003149455.1 of Chitinophaga deserti. Lineage (GTDB taxonomy): Bacteria > Bacteroidota > Bacteroidia > Chitinophagales > Chitinophagaceae > Chitinophaga > Chitinophaga deserti. The sequence goes on along the minus strand of NZ_QFFK01000005.1, from coordinate 202,400 downwards.
CCACTACGTACTGGAAGCGCATATCGAAAAAGTACAAGCCCTGCAGGTGGTGGGCCATTGCTACAACGCCATGGAAACCGCCAACTTCCTCCATCGTGAGAAAGTGGATGTAGTGTTCCTCGACATCAATATGCCCGAACTGAGCGGCCTCGATCTGCTCAAGACTTTGGGCACCACCCGCCCCAAGATCATCCTAACCACCGCATACAGTGAATTTGCGCTGGAAAGCTATGAGTATGATGTGGTGGATTATATCCTCAAACCCATCTCCTTCCCCCGCTTCCTTAAAGCCGTAAACAAAATACTGCAACAGGAAGCTCCGGTGGAAAAGCCTGCCGTAGAGCCGCTGGTGCTAAAAACCGGTAGCACCCAAACCACGGTAGACCCCGCAGATATCTACTACGTACAAAGTATGGGCAACTACGTGAAGGTTTACCTGGAAAACAAATGCCTGATCGTAAACGCAACAACGGCGGAAATGGAGAAACTCCTTCCCGCCAGTTGCTTCGTGCGTATTCATAAGTCCTATATCATTGCCACAGATAAAGTGGAAGAATGGGGCCCCCGCCATGTGGTAATCCTCGACGAGAGCCTGCCTGTAGGCCAGACATTCAAGATCAATCTCAACAAGCTGAAAGAACGCTGATTATAATTTCACCCGGGTTTCTGTAATGGTAACGGTTTGACCGTTAATCTCCTCGTTGAATTTATAGGAGAGCGTGCCCGAACTGATGCTCAGTATCTGCGCTTCGAAAGTACCGTCTTCGTCTGTAATGCGGATAGATTTGTCGTTGTTAAACAGTACCCATGTGCCGGCGGTATGGTTTTCCTCTGTACATTTTACCGCTCCTTCATAGAACTGGAATGCACCTCCTTCGCTGAATACCAGGTAATCGTCTTTCGAACAGGCCGGCTGTAGGGCAAATACATCTGTATCAGCCTGTCCGTCGCCATTCAGATCTATGGCTGGAGACACTGTTTGTGCAGACACTTTCCATTTAGTGCCAATCAGCATTTTGGATACCTGCGCTGCCGGTTCATCTTTCTTCTTTTTGCAGGATACCGCGGCAGCCATTACTGCAATACCCATCAGGGTGAACAACATCTTTTTCATTTTCTTTTTTCTGCAAAACTAATCCGCCGGCACTACCATGATCCCGGCAGTAAAACGTATTTTTATATCTACGTAAAACACGTACACCCCAATTTTTGTGAATCACTAATATTGTATGCGATACCGGTACTTATGATATTCCGCAAACTTTTTTTCTTCCTGTCGCTCCTTTCCGTAGCAGCATATGGCCAGGATTCCGTTTACATAGAGCGGATGCTCGATACAGCAGAGATACTGGAAAACGGCCAGCAGCAGGCCGCAATAGCCGCCTACCGTAAAATAGCCACCGCCAGCCGTACTGCCGGGTATACCCGTGGCCTGGCCAAAACATTCCATTACCGGGGCTTCGTATATGCTGATATGGGGCAGTACGACAGCAGCCTGCAGTGTTTCGCGGAAGCTGTACCGCTTTACAGCAAGATCGGAGACGTCTGGTCCGTTTGTGCCTGCTATAACAGTACGGGCAACACGTACCAGTATATGACGATGTACGATAGTGCCATCGTCAATTACCAGCGCGCCCTCGACCTTTTCGACCTGCATGATATGCAGCCCCAAAAAAGGAACATCTATATCGGGAAAGGCAGGGTACACTCATCCATGATGGATTACCAGCTGGCGTTGAAAGACTATGAAGAGGCGGAGAAGCTATCGCTGGCAGCGGGGGACTCTACCACCCTGGCGCAGGCCCTGGTAAACCAGGGGGCGGTGTACCATGAACTGAAGAAACCTGCCGAGAATTTCATCCGGCAGCTGCGGGCATTGGAAATAGCCCGGTTGCGGAAAGATGATTACCTGATAGAAATTGCCACCGTAAATCTTTCAGACCACTATTCGCGCATTGCCATGCACGACTCCGCACAGTATTATGCCAATATTGCGCTCGATAAAGCCAGACTGCTCAATAACCAGTTCGAAATAGTGAAGATCCTCTGCATCGTTTCCAGTATTAAGCTGGCAATGGGCAACCCCGCCGAAGCAAAGCAACTGCTGGAGGATGCCCTGGTTATAGCAGAGAAAATTGGTTCTGCAGAAAGTCGTGTGGATGTGTACCATAAAATGCAGTTGCATTATGCCAAAACGGGCGACTATCCCAACGCCTATCGTTACCTCCTCCGATATCGCGAAGCATCCGACAGTATCCTGAGCGACAAACACATCCGCACCATCCATGAAATGGAAGTACGCCACCAGAGCGCCCGGAAGGATGCGGCGCTGGCAGAAGGCAAACTGCGCATAGAGCAAAAAAACAACCAGCTCATCGGCATTTCCGCTATTGGCGGTATTGTACTGATTGCATTGATAGCTGCCGTATGGATCAGCCGGCAACGGCAGCGGCTGCAGCAGGAAAGATTCAGGACACAGGAAGAAAAGAATGAAGTAAAACTGCTGGAAGCAGCCATGGCCGGAGAAGAAAGAGAACGATCCCGCATAGCGGGAGATCTCCATGATGGCATAGCCGGTATGCTGGCAGCTATCAAAATGCACCTCAGCATGGTGTACCAGGCAGTGCCCGGCCTCCCGGAATCCGAAGGACTCGGCAACGCATTGCACCTGCTGGACGAAGCCTCCCATGAGGTCAGGAAAACCGCCCATAACCTCATGCCTGAAATGATTGAGCAATACGGACTGGGCGAATCCATGCGCAGGTATTGCGGCAACCTGGGCAGGTATGGGAATATCCGCATCGATTGCCATGTGCTGGGCAATATTTCCCGCTGCCGCCACAACTTCGAACTGGCCGTATACCGCCTTGCCCAGGAACTGATCCATAACGCCATCCGGCATGCCGATGCCTCACAGATCATGGTGCAGCTCACACAGGTGGAAATGGTGCTGAATATTACGGTGGAAGACGATGGGAAGGGATTCGACACCACGCAGGCGGGTATGGGGCTTACCGCTTTACGCAACCGCGTTAAAACACTGGGCGGTATCATCGAATGGGACAGCAGTCCGGGTAAAGGTACCAGTGCCTATGTGGAATTCGACATCACTCCATTTGCCCGTGAGCATTCCCCCGGCGGCTCCGATAATAACTGAACCACCTGACATAAAGGATAAAAAAATCCGGATGCTTCCTGCATCCGGATTTTTCATTTATCGTAACAAGTAATTATTTCCCTTTAGGAACAATGATCTCCAGTGCCTTCATGGGTTTACCACTGTTAACGCTCTGGAGGAACTGATCTATTTTAGGGACTTCCCGGTTCATGTAGCCAGACACTTCATGCCCACGGCCTACATACGTGTAGAGCAGAGCGTGCTTCCCCATCCTCTTCCCCTTTTCGAATATCGTTTTATCACCGAACATAATCATCCAGCCCGGCTGATCAGCACTACAGAAGCGGTGTGCTGCAGTACCATAGGGCACCAGTTCATCGGTGGTACCATGCATAAACAGCGTGGGCACCCAGTTGGTAGTAGTAACAGGATTAATGTCTACAAGCCCCCCTGCAAAAACGAGCGCACCTTTAAAGCGTTGTTTCTCTGCAAAATAACTGTACCGCGCTTTATCGGATGCGGCAAAGGGATTATACAGCAGATGCAGGATAGCTTCGGCCCCGGCACTGCTGCCGGAGAGGTATAATTTGGAAGGGTTTACCTTCAGCGATGCACCTTTCTCAATCAGGTACCGCGAGGCATCGGCCACATCTTCCACAGCGGTGGAGATGGCTTTCAGCTTAACCGGTGTGGCGGTACCGCATCCGAAATCGCTGCCTTTCAGGAAAAGGCGGTACGATATGGAGAATACATTATAGCCTTTCGCCTGCAGACCTTTGGCAAAAGCCTGATCCCCTGCCGGAGAGCCTCCGGAAAAACCGCCACCGTGTACATGCATCACCGTTATACCGTTCCCCTGCCCTTCAGGTGCATAATGCAGCATATAAAGGGTGTCCTGGTCTTTCACCGCATAATCGATGCGGTCCTGGGCCCTTAGGGCCGTACTGCAAAGGAGCAGCATCAGAAATATCCTCATGCTTCAAAAATAAACAACCTCCCGGCTACTTCCGGGATCTACAGATGTTTTTTTTCTTTCAGCCAGCTTACCCAGGCAGCATATGCCGGCGGTGTAATATGGATACCATCACCAGTGAAGCCGGATTTAAGTTCCCCATGTTCATCTGCCGCCCATTCGTGCAGGTTGAGATATGGGTATCCAAACTCCTTCGCCAGCAGTTGAATACCCGCGTTCAGAGACTTCACTTTATCTGCTTTGTTTTTCAGATAGGCAGGCAGCTTCGATTCATGCATGGGCAATACGCTTTGCACCATTACTTTCGTTTTAGGCAGTGTGGTAGCCAGTTTTTCGAGGATACGGCGGTAATTGGCAAGGATCACTGATTCCGGGAGGCCCCGGCCAAGATCATTGATACCAATCAGGAGGAAGACCTTCGAAGGCTTCGTGGCCATAATGCCATCGAGGCGCGCCAGCACACCAAAAGTATTATCGCCCCCGATACCACGGTTTACGATCTTTTTACCGGGCAGCAGCTCTGCCCAGGCCCCGCGTTCTGTAATACTGTTACCGAGGAAAACGATGGCACCGCGCTGCTCCGGAAAAGTTGCAAAGAGTTCCATCCGGCCCTTATAGTAATCGTTGGCGTAAGAACTGTCTATTTGCTGGGCACTTGCGCCCAGTGAGGTCAGGAGACTAAGCCCTGCAATCAGTTTTAATGTATGCATAACCATGGTTGAGATTTATTGAATATTCCCCCCGAAATCAATTGTGCGCTGGAATGGCTGCAGGTAATGATCGGTCAGCACTGCCGCTGCGCCCCTGTTAAGAACGGTATTACCAGCCGGTTTTCCGGGGAGGCCCAGCTGCTGCCAGTTATCTGACAGTATCTCCAATGTAACGGAAGTACCCGCAGCTTTAAAGATCTCCAGTATAGCCGTAACGGTAAGTGGCTGGCCGGAAGCACTCCACCAGGTGTTCAGCACAGGGAAGTAAGGACGCAGACCTTCTACCAGCTCGTACCCCGAAATCTCTCTTTCCGGATAAAACCAGGTCTGGTTCGCCCATTGGAAAGGCACCCCACTGCCACGCAGTACCCCTGCCGCCCCGATGCGCTGAATAGCAGCAAACTGCCGGTTATCGGGCGAAACGTCGCAATAAGGCATGATGTAAGCACGGCTGTCCAGCAGAGCCTGCTGTACGGCACGTACATCCACTGCATGGGGCTCCTGCCCGCTACGGAGGCATACTGCCGCCAGTGCACCAGCCGCCTGGCCTATTCCCATTACCACAGGCTGCAGGCGTGTGGCGCCATTTACGATATTGGTAACGCCGATGCTTTTCTCCGCCACGATAATACCATTCACCCCTTGCGGGATCAATGCACCGAGGGGGATATTATACGAGGGTACCCGCATCTTCACGAAGTCGATCTTCGGGGCATCCGGATTCTTATCGTGGTGGTGATCGATGGTATAATCGCCTACCGCTACGCCCGTTCTGTATAAGGGAAGAGCCTGGCTGTAGGGGTTCGCTACGTGATTAGCCGTTAACTGCGACAGGCCTTTTACCCTGCGCGATTCGCGGTGGTAAGGGATCATAGGCAGCCTGTCTGCCGTGGGGAACTCATCATCTGCAATGCCCAGATGTTTTAATCCCAGTTCCGTTTGCAGGTAGTACACGAAGCGGAGGGTATGAAGCTTCGCGGCTTTCAGGGCTTCGGTACGCTGTGCAGGTGTTTTTTCAATGATATTGAGGTAGTAATCGTTGCCGTACTTCGGCCAGTTGATCATGTATTTATTGTTGGGCAGCTTGCCATATGTCATCATCATATTGCAATTGCTCTGCGGTGAATCGAACGATGCAGGATCAGAGATATCACAACATTTGCGGAAAGGCTCCGGGTCGTATCCTGCAGGCCTGGCGATGGTTTTATCCGCCCCTTTGCCATAATCTTTCAGGACTACCACGTAAGTGAGGTCCTGGATAATGTCGTTTGCCACTGGAGGGGCAAGTGCTTCTCCCGTTTCACTCCGGCTATCCATCCCGATATCATATTTAGCTCCGGCAGCCGCCATAACATCACCCAGTTCGGTAGCGTCGATGACAAGACGGGCAGAGATCTCTCGGGACTTCTTCCCTTCTTTCACCGTAACCATCCACCGGTCACCATTACGACGGACAGAAATAAATTGCGTGTTAAAGACAATCCGGAGATTCTTCTCCGCCGCGGCCATCTCCTTCAGTATAGCATTGCCCCGGTGCGGTTCAAAGAGGGTATTGCTCACCCATCCTGTAGCTACTTTATCCGCTCCACCGTAATAATCATACAGCTTTTGGCGGAATTCTCCCCAGAGACCGGAAGGCATGCGATGGTTTCCATCGATGGCTGCTACACCCGCGCTGGTAAGCATGCCACCGAGCCAGGACGTTTCCTCAACTATTAATGTCTTTGTACCCATCCGGGATGCCTGTATACCGGCCATGGTGCCGCTGGCGCCTCCTCCTACGATAAGGAGGTCTGTTTGTTCCTGTGCAAGGAGATAGGCAGGGAGGAGGAGCAGCCAGCCAATACGGGCCGCTTTCTTCAATAAGTTTATCATGACGTGAATGTATCCGCCTAAATAACAATAAATTTTATCCATCTGCAACCCCTTTTTAATTTATTTGAATAAGATAGCCCTATATCTCTTCTCTATTTTTATTTTTTTTTAAAAAGAATAGCTTTGTATCTTGATATCATCAACCGGGACAGAAGAATCCTCCCAAAACGCATATATGGGTCAACCTACTTTTTTTGAAGAGCTGAACAGTGAAAACCTCGGCGGGGTTGCGTATAAAAACCTGAGCCTGAAGAAGAAGATACTCGCCTATTTCACACAGTATAACAATGCCACGATAGCCGATCTGGCACGGGAGATTAATGCCTCCACCCCAAAGGTCACCCACCTGCTGAACGATCTGCTGCAGGAAGGACTGGTAAACGATTACGGCAAAATAGACAGTACCGGTGGCCGCAAGCCCAATATTTACGGCATGGCGCCAGATGCAGGCTTTTTCGTGGGGGTGGAAGTAAAGAAGTTCCATATCAACATCGGGCTGCTCGACTTTAAGGAGAACCTTGTAAAGAGCACCGAGAAGATACCGTATGAATTACTGAACACCGCCGCATCGCTCGATGAGCTTTGCAGGATCATTCAGCAGTTTATAGACGAACTGCCCATCAGCCGCGAAAAGATCCTGGGTATGGGCTTAAACCTCACGGGCCGTATCAACTACGCTACCGGCTATAGTTACAGCTTTTTCCATTTCAACGAAGAGCCCCTGAGCAGGGTGATCGAATCCCGAGTAGGTATCCGCACCTTCCTCGAAAACGATTCCCGCGCTATGGCCTATGGAGAATTCAGCAGCGGCACCGTTAACCAGGAAAAGAATGTACTCTTCATCAACCTCGACCATGGCATTGGCCTCGGCATCCTCATAAACGGACAGCTCTACTACGGCAAATCCGGCTTTGCAGGTGAATTCGGGCACATCCCTTTTTTCAATAATGAACTGATCTGCCATTGCGGTAAGAAAGGTTGTCTTGAAACGGAAGCTTCGGGGCAGGCACTTGTGCGGAACTTCCAGGAGAAGCTGCGTGGCGGGTTCTCAACAGTGGTGATGCGGAAACACAAACAGCCCGAGCAGGTAACACTGGAAGATATCATACAAGCCGCTAACAACGATGATATGCTTGCCATTGAACTGGTGGCGGAGATTGGGGAAAAGCTGGGTAAAGGCATAGCAGTACTCATCAATCTTTTCAATCCCGAGCTGGTGATCCTCGGCGGCAGCATGAGTACTACCGGCGATATCATCAGGCTGCCCATCAAATCGGCCATCAATAAATACTCTCTCAGTCTTGTCAATAACGACACCCAGCTGGTACTTTCCCGCCTTGGTGAAAAAGCAGGTGTAATCGGTGCTTGTTTGTTGGTGCGCAACAAGTTATTATCGCTCGCATAACGGTATTTTTTGCTGCGCAATGCATAAAACATTGTACATTTAAGGGCCAACTTTTTGATAGAATATTTAGTGAGAATGCTATGAAATCCGAACAGAACACCATGCCCTATTATGTTCTCGATGTTTTTACCAATGAACGTTTTAAAGGCAATCCCTTACCTGTAGTGGTAACCGGCAAACCGCTGGAAACCTCCCTTTATCAGCAAATTTCCCGTGAGTTCGCGTATGTCGAAACTTCTTTCATGCACTATTCGAAAGAAGACAAAGCCCTTCGTGTGCGTTCCTTTAACCGCCAGGGCCGCGAAATCAGCGGTGCTGGCCACAACCTGCTGGGCGCAGTATGTCTCGCAGTTTTGAAAGACATGAACGTGTTCCGCGTACAGGAAGGCGCGCCTTCTGTTATCATGAAAGACAAGCGCATTCAGCTGCATATCGAAAACAACAGCAACGATCTCCCTTTCATCGGTATGCTGCAGCAACCTGCCCGGAGTGGAAATACCGTACCCGCCGAAGATATTGCCGCAGCTTTACGGCTTGAGCCGGATGATGTAAAGCTGTTCGACTGGCAGCCTACTGTTGTTACTACGGAAGTAGCCCACCTCATGGTGCCCCTCCGCAATATAGATGCCCTTAACCGCGCCTGCCCTTCCGGCAGCGCACTCCAGAATATCGCCACAGGCTACGGCTTCCAGGGCTGTTACTGCTTCGCCCTAACGGATAAAGATACCCCGCAGATAGCCCAGGCACGCTTCTTCCACCCCGGCGGCATTGAAGATGCAGCTACGGGCTCAGCGGCAGGCCCCCTCGGCGGATACCTTTTTCAGAAAGGATATATTCATAAAGACAAGGAGTACGCCATCCTGCAGGGGGTAAAACTACAGCAGCCATCCATACTGCGGTTCCGCGTCACCAGCGCGGGGATCTGGGTCAGCGGTGCTTCTACCATTGTAATGGAAGGTATTTTACACGTCTAGCTTTCTGTGTATCTTGCGGGCACATGAGCATCCCTACCATGGACCTGTCAACCAAAATTGCACAACTCGAGCTGATCAGTGAAGACCTGCCGGCCGTTATCATCATACACAACATTCCCACACAAACGGTGGAATATATGTCTCCATGGGGGCAGCGCCTCCTCCGGACCAATCTGCCTGCATTACAGGAAATGGGTATCGAATACTTTCACCGGTTCTTCAACCCGGCGGAAATGGACGATTACGTTCCGCGCATCATGCAGCTGATACAGGAGAACCAGGAACGCGATTTCGTTTCGTTCTTCCACCAGGTGCGGGCTACACCTGAAGATCCCTGGCAATGGTACCTCGGTGCCACCCGCATCTTTTACCGCGATGAAGCCGGCACCCCTACACATTGCATCACATTTGCATTACCCGTTGAACAGGCGCATTACATCAACCCGAAAGTAAACCGCCTGCTCGATGAGAATACCTTTCTCCGTGCCAACAAACACATCTTTGCCGGCCTTACCCACCGCGAGCGGGAAGTACTCACGCTTATGGGCCTGGGCCGCAACTCGGCAGAAATGGCTGTACAGCTGAATATCTCCGAAAAAACGGTGGCTACACACCGGCGCAATATCAAAAACAAACTGAATGCACAGTCCAGCTACGACATCACGCGATTTGCACAGGCTTTCGATTTGATATAAGGGGGTACATGCAGCGGGGTTAATGCTTATATTGTGGTATGACTGCTTCCTTCATCCAGGTACTGCTGTCGCTGGCGGCAGGTATCGGCCTGATCGTACTGCTGACAGTAAAATTCCGCGTACATGCGTTCTTCGCGCTTTTCCTCGCCTGTTTTGTTGTAGGACTCGGTGTGCAACTGCCGTTCCCGAAAATCATTTCTGTAATGAAAGAGGGTTTCGGGCATATTATGCAGAGCCTTGGTTTCATCATTGTATTGGGCACCATGCTCGGCGTGATCCTCGAACATACCGGTGCCACCCGTGTAATGGCCGCCGCTATCCTGAAGCTGGTAGGAGAAAAGCGGGCAGCAACCGCTATGGGCATAACAGGATTCATCGTAGGCCTCCCCATTTTCTGCGACAGCGGATATATCGTACTCAGCGGGCTGAACCGTTCGGTTTCCGGCCGTAGTGGTGCGCCCCTGCTGGTAATGTCAGTTTCCCTTGCATCGGGATTATATGCCGTGCACTGCCTGATACCGCCCCACCCCGGTGCTACAGCTGCTGCGGGTACTATTGGCGCGGATATCGGAAGGCTCATTCTGATGGGCACCGCCGTAGCTATACCCGCCGCCATTGCTGGCTGCTGGTGGGCTTCGTGGATGGGAAAAAAAGTGGCAGGCCCTGCAGAACATACACCTGAAGAAGATGCCCCTCTGCCTGCAACACCCGCCTGGAAAGCGTTCCTCCCCATAGCCATTCCCATTTTACTCATTGCTCTCGGCGCATTTACCAAAATGCAGCATGGCTCGGGCCTGCTGCAGATACTGGGCGATCCGGTAGTGGCATTGTCTGTCGGCGTGCTGCTGGCATTGTATACCGGTACGGGGTGGAAAAAGGCGGAAGTAAGCCGCCTGATGCTGGAAGCTTCGGAAAAAGCCGGTGGCATCCTTGTTATCATCGGTGCTGGTGGTGCTTTCGGTGCCATACTGGCCACCACAGACCTGGGAACTCACCTCTCCGATGCACTGCCGCTCAGCCAGCTCGGACTCTTCTTCCCTTTCCTGCTGGCCGTATTACTGAAAACCGCACAGGGGTCATCTACCGTTGCCATCATCACTGCAGCCGCTATTGTAAATCAGTTATTGCCGCGGCTGGGGCTTGATAGTGAGCAGGGCCGCCTGCTTTGTATGCTGGCACTGGGTGCGGGCAGCATGGCCATCTCCCACGCAAATGATGCCTACTTCTGGGTGATCAGCAAGTTTTCCGGACTTGAAATGCAGCCCATGCTCAAAGTATATTCCGTAGCCACACTGCTCATGGGCATCACCGCCTTCCTCGCCGTACTGGCGCTTTCCGCGGTACTCTTGTAACAACGAAATCGTACCTTTGCCCTCCATATGACACATATTACTACCATCGCTTTTGATGCCGACGATACACTTTGGGTGAATGAACCATACTTCCAGGAAACAGAACAAAAGTGCTGCGCACTGCTGGAAGATTATCTGCCGCACCACACAGTTTCACAGGAGCTGTTCCGTACGGAAATGCAGAACCTTCCCCTTTATGGCTATGGCGTAAAAGCCTTCATGCTCTGCATGATCGAAACCATACTCCGCGTAACCGGCAACAATGCCAATCCGGAAGTACTCAATAAAGCCATCGAATACGGTAAAGAGCTCCTCGCCAAGCCCGTGGAACTGCTGGAAGGGGTGGAAGATGTGCTGCAGTCACTGAAAGGGAAATACCGCCTCGTAGTGGCCACTAAAGGCGATCTGCTCGATCAGGAACGCAAGCTGGTAAAATCCGGACTGTCGCATTACTTCCATCATATTGAAATCATGAGCGAGAAAGGAGAAAAGGATTATAATAAACTGCTCCGCCATCTCGACTGTAAGCCCGAAAACTTCCTCATGATAGGTAACTCCCTGAAGTCGGACGTGCTGCCCGTGCTCGCCATCGGCGGCCATGCCATCCACATCCCCTACCATACCACCTGGGCGCATGAAATAATCGATCACAAGGTGGAGCACGAAAACTTCCGGCAGGTGATCGCTATTCCTGAGATTTTACCGCTGCTGCTGTCATGAAAAAGCAACTCGATATATCCCAATGGCCGCGCAAGGACCACTTCGCTTTCTTCCGTCGTTTCGAGGAACCATTCTTCGGGGTAACCGTGGAAGTTGATTGTACTGCTGCATATGAAAAAGCGAAGGCGGAAGGGCATTCCTTCTTCCTGCATTACCTTCACTGCTCTCTGGCAGCTGCTAATGAAACGGAGCCATTCCGCTACCGTATCAATGGCGAAGAAGTATGGATATACGATGCAGTGCATGCCTCCCCTACCATCAACAGACCTGATGGCACTTTCGGTTTTGCATACATGGATTACCATGCCGGCATGGCTGATTTCCTACCTGCCGCTACCGCAGAAATAGCAAGGGTTCAGGCTGCTGTGGGGTTAGTACCTGCCGTTTCCGGTGAAAACGTCATCCATTATTCCTCGCTGCCCTGGCTGGCATTTACTGCCATTTCACATGCGCGCAGCTTTTCCTTCCCGGATTCCTGTCCTAAGATTTCTTTCGGCAGGATGTCGGAAAAGAACGGCCGGCGGGTGATGCCCACATCCGTACATGTGCATCATGCATTAATGGATGGCTACCATGTAGCCCAATACCTGGAACGGTTCCAGGAAAAACTGAATCAGTAAATCCTGCATAAAAAAGGCCTGTCTGCACAGACAGGCCTTTTTCTTTCTTCATAAGCATATTTACATTTTGCCGAATATTTTTTCGTTGGCGATATTGATTTCGTCGGTAGAGATAGTGTGCCCCATATTAGGATATATTTTGATGAAAATGTTAGCGTTAAGATCCTGGTACACAGTTTCGGTTTCATGTACGCGCTTCACCGGCACATGCATATCCGGATCGCTGCTGCCGATGAATACAGGTGTTTGCCCGAAATTGCCCGTGTAATTGGAACGGTGAACATGATCACCGATGAGGCCACCCGTAAATGCTACGATGCCGCCATAGCGCATGGCATGGCGTGCAGCAAACTCCAGGGTAAGGCAGGCCCCCTGTGAAAAGCCGGTGAAGCAGATATTATGATGTGAAATGCCCGCGTCTACAATATCCTGCACGGTAGCAGCCAGCACATCAAGGGCCGAAGACAGCCAGGGCTCATTATCTTCCTGCGGCATGAGGAACGAGTGCGGGTACCAGGAGTTGCCATTGGCCTGCGGGGCCAGCAAAGCAAAATCCCCTACGGCCAGCATAGGTGCCAGCGTAAGAATATCTTCTGCAGACCCTCCCCTTCCATGCACCATGATAAGTGCCCGGGAGGCTTGCTCTATAGGAGTACCGGCGGTGATGATGTTTTTGATGTGCATACCGGGAAAGTTACGGATTAACGGAATTGATCAATATTAACGGAAACTGCAGGCAGCGATGCCAGCAGTTCCGCCCGCATGGGCTCGTATTGCGGTGGCAACCGGAGCGCTTCTCCCAGATGATCCGGTGTTTCATCTATTGCGAAGCCCGGTCCGGAAGTAGCGATTTCAAATAATACGCCACCCGGCTCCCTGAAATAGATGGATGTAAAATAGCTGCGGTCGAGGATAGGAGTAGGATTAACACCCTTTTCCATCAGCCGCTTGCGTACGTCAGTCTGGCTATCGTGATCGGGAGTGGCGAAGGCGATATGATGCACAGTGCCACCTCCACTGAGGCCCTTGAGGGCATCCGGTGAGCAGAGCACGTCCACATAATTGCCCGGTGTATTTACTGCTGCAAAGCGGTAGCGGTTTTCGTGTTGAGAGATGAGGGTATGATCCATCTGGCCTGTCAACAGTTCCGCGGTTTTCTCATAGCCCTCTTCCCAGATTTCGGCGGAGAAGAATCCCCTGATGGAATGCTCCAGCGGGATGTGACCGTAGCTGAAAGGCGGGCGGGTATCGTTGTCGTTAAACACGAGTTCGAGACCGAGACCATCGGGGTCTTCGAAATAGATGAAGGTTTCCTGCCCGAAGCGGTCCTGCGGAGGTTTGGCATTTACACTAAAGCGTTGCAGCCGTTGCTGCCAGTAATCCAAAGCAGCAAGGGGCACGGAAAAAGTGGTGGTATTGAGCATCCCTTTGCCTCTGCGGCCTTTGATGATGCCCTCAAACGGGAAGAAGGTGATGATGCTGCCGGGAGCGCCGGATTCATCTCCGTAGTAGAAATGATACACATCAGGTGCATCGAAGTTGACGGTCTTTTTCACGAGGCGGAGGCCCAGGATACCACAGTAGAAATCGATGTTGCCCTGAGAGCCGTTGCACATGGCGGTGATATGATGGATGCCGGTAACGAGTTGTTGCATACGATGAATGATTGTGCTTCAAATGTAAGACAGCCGCATCCCCCGGAGATGTCTGTATGATGGGGAGTGATGGCTCCCGGTGCCGGAGGAACGGTTGTGTTTATGATAAACACGGCGATGGGAGATTTGTTGATGGTAACGGATGTATAAAAATGATGGAATGCGTGCCATTCCGGGTTTCGTTTTATGAAGTAATTCATTTGTGAAACTGCAATACTTCCCTCCCGCCCCTGCCAGCTAAGAATGCTGATGAATCTTTGATAAACAATCGGTTAGGCATTAAAACCGGGCATTTCTCTATGAAAGATTACAGCACTGTACAATAGTAATATGAATTAATACAATTGACTTTCAACGCTTTAACATAAGGTTTGTTAATTCTTATCTAATCTTTGTAAATACTATCAGCTGATTAACAGAAATAATGACTGGTATAGTAAGTTTGCCGTAGTAATGTGAAAGTTTTCATCTCATTCTGTGAATGCAATACAGCAATTTGATACAATACATCTCAGGATGAAGAAATAATCCAATCCGAAGAATTACGATTGATGCAAGTGGAAAATGTAAACCCAGTTAACATAGCACTGTCCCGCGCACAGCTGTGGACAAAACTGATTACAAACAAACATCATAAAAATCTTTATGAATAAAAAATACCCCCAGGTCAAAGACCTGAGGGTGATAGTTTAGGGTAACAACTGGAGAATCATCAATAACCGGACGATCTCCGTTGCTAACCGGACGATGTGGATGAGTAATCTCACCTTATCGCCCTTATCGTTTTTGTTCATAAATGAGGCCGCTACCTTCCCGTAGCGGCTTTTTCATTTTAGGGCCTAAATGTCATCAATAAAGGAATGGCATTTCGTTAGTCGTTTGTTAACTTTTGGGTATATATACCATAAGCAAATGGAATAAAAAATGCCCTAAACCTTCTACGGCAGGGCATTCCATCGTTAGCAAAATGTAGTTTCTGCTAAAATTCACGTGTAAAATTTCCGGGGAGTTTGTATAATATCATTCGGCAAACCGGTTACAGGATTAACCATTCCAATTTGCCTTACCTGCATGGATTCGAACCCCGGGTCGGTCAATCCGGCACACGCATACTTATTTGTACCTTATATACTGGTAACCTGGTGCAGGGCTACTTTAACCTTACTCCTATAGTACTGTAATGTATATTAATTGGTCCCTAAATCAATACAGCAGCAGGTTTCCCCCCATTTTATATACAGTTGATATACAGTAACCCTTCTTTAACCCCTCTTTATCCCTACTTTAAAGCATCCAAACCCCGGGGCCAGACTGTCCTGAAGGGTACTTCATTCCTACTTTACATAGGGGGTAGCCTGATGGTCCGTTAGACTCAGAACCATATCCTTAAAGTCGCCGAATCCATCCTCATCCACTTCGTAACTGTCGTAAGAGATCATTCTTACGGCAACTATCTTAGTGCCGGGATCAACAACAATGTAATTCCCCAGATAACCATTGGCCTGATAGGTTTTAATGCCACTATATTCCCGCCTTGCCAAACGTAATCCTTTGGCTGCCAGGGCTTCATTAATGACCGCCTGTGCATCAGCACCCAGTACACTGATGATCTTTGCCTGGTATTCCTTCGTATCGAACCGGCCTTTCAATTGCTCCGCTTTGGATATAAAGCCCGGATCCACGCCTGCATTTCTGAATGTTTCCAGTTGCTTATCGTCGATAATGAGTGTTGTATTGGAATAATCGATCCACCATAACATACCATACGCCGGCATCTGAACACAGGGTGTTAACATTTCACGGATCCGTTCAGGTGCTATTATTTGCCTGCCTTTATACTGCCCATTGTTCAATGTCAGCAGCCCCAACTTTACGAAATCAATGGCTTTGATCTGGCAGCCGGACATTACGTGCGGATTGCCGGCACTATCCAGCGACCACGTAAAATCCGTAATACCTAATGGCTTAAATAGTCTTTCACCTATGTATTGATCCATTCTTTTACCCGTTATTTTAGCGATCACACCTGCCATCAGATTCAGTGATTTGTTGTTGTAGCTCCATACATCTCCGGGCTTTGCACTGAGTTCTGCCGCAAGAGCCAGCTGTACAAAATCTTTACTGGGATAAATTTCCACGCCGGTATTAGGTACGTTCTGGATGCCTGAAGTCATATTGACGAGGTGCCGGAGGGTAATAAACTGCTTGCTGCCCTGCTTCCATTCCGGGTAGAAGGTGGAAACGGGGATATCCAGACTGTCTATCAGCCCGTCTGTCAGCATACAGGCAACTGCAAGGCCTGCTATGCTTTTGGTACAGCTCATCGCTTCAATCTTTTTGGATGCATTTCCGGCAGCAAAATATTTCTCGGTAACAAGTCGCCCATCCTGGTATACGATCAATGCTTCAGAATGAGTTTGCTCAGCTTTCCTGAGTAATGTATCCAGCCTGTTCTTTTGAATATGCTGAGCAAAAGAACCATAGGTAATCAGGAGGAGTATTATGGAGAACGGAGTTTTGAGCATATGGTAATTGTTAAGGTAATTCAACGGCTTATTGCGAAGTAAGGGGTTACCATTAATCAATGCAAGTGAGTGCAGCTGAGCTTGATGGAACGATGGCCGGGTTGTCAAAAAACAGTGCTAATCAGAAAGGATTTAGTAGTTGATGAGTCATTATCTTTACCGGATGGAAACGGTTCATGGTATCAGGCGCGTGGCAGATGGAGCGTGGCTCGCCAGCCTTCGGGAAATCGACGGAACATCGGGCTGGCAACGAGTGCCGCTTTATTGTGTAGTACACCTCCGTACCGGAACCGCAGTGCTGGAAACCGGGCAAACCAGTTTTACGCTGCAGGCACCTGTGCTCCTGTTCTTTACTCCTTACCAGGAATATTCTTTTCATGGCGACTTTTCCGGCAGTCATCTCAGCTTCCATGGTGATTTTTATTGCATCGAAAAGCACCGGCACGAAGTGGCCTGCAACGGCGTACTGTTCAACAACATCTATACCCCTCCATTCGTTCCGCTGGATGAAGAACAGGCTGCTCCGGCAAATAATTATATCCGGCTTCTCCACGAAGCCATGACCAGTAACGACGATCTTGCACGTGAAGATCTCATTATCGCTCATCTGAAGATCATCCTCATCATTGCCACCCGTGTTAAATGCAGGCAAATCGAGGAAACCCTCACACAGCTCCCACCGGATGCGGGTCCACGCCTGGAAGAGTTTCACCAGCTGCTGGAAGCGCATTTTACAGTATGGAAAAAACCGGCTGACTATGCTGCCGCCATGCATATTTCCGGGAAAGCCCTCTCGCGCCTCACTGGTAAGTACCTGTCCAAAACACCGTCGGCGCTCATTACAGAGCGGGTTGTGCAGGAAGCTAAACGGGCATTGCATTTCTCCTACCTGAGCGTAAAAGAAATCGCCACTGCACTGGGCTACGACGATCCACTGTATCTGAGCCGCCTTTTCCGGAAACAGACGGGCGTTTCACCAAGGGAATTCCGCCAGCAGGTAGGGGTTACGATCCTTGTCTGATTTGTCCATGTTTTGGCGACATCCTGCCATTTTTCCCCGGGCGGTACCGGAGTACCTTCGGAACATGAAATCTCTGTATACCCTGCTTACATATGCAGCCCGCCTGGACAAAGCCGGCATCCGGCTATTACGTATATCAGTTTCCGTTATTTTAATCTGGATCGGGGCATTAAAATTTGTGCCTTATGAAGCCGAAGGTGTAACGCCGTTTGTGGCGAACAGTCCTTTCATGCGCTTTTTCTACCACCATCCTGATGAATACCGCCAGCACCGTAACAAAGAAGGTGAAGTATCACAGCAAAACATTGCCTGGCATCATACGAACAATACATATGGATATTCTTATGGCCTTGGGTTGCTGCTGATGGGGATGGGAACGCTCCTGCTGCTGAACAGGGCAAACCCGGTATTGGGTGCCTCAGGTGCTGTACTGACGATCATCATGGGTGTGGGAACACTGTCTTTCCTGATTACCACCCCGGAAACATGGGTCCCTGACCTTGGCGGTGCCCATCACGGCTTCCCTTACCTTGCCGCACCCGGAAGACTGGTACTGAAGGATTTAATCATGCTGGCGGCAGGTGTGGTATTGCTGGCGGATTCTGCGAAAGGGGTGTTATTGCGGCGAAGTAGTGGTGTGTAGTTGGAAAAGGGGTGAAATATTTATTATAAAGTGTTTTGTTATACTAAACTTAATTTATTATTTGTAAATTAACTGTTGACTTCGGGTATCCAATTCCGGGTACAGGTTCGAGTATATCAAAACAAAACTTCTATGACCAGTCAACAATTTTCCACCATCGCCAGGATGCTTTTATTATACAGCGGTTTGCCCCTGTTAATTGCGTTTCCCACCTTACTGATTGGCCAGATTAAAGTCATGAGCTATAACACGCATTATTGCGTGGGTATGAATAAAGAGAATAGTTTGAAGGATATTGCCGCTCTGATAAAACAAACGGCGCCTGATATCGTTGGACTGCAGGAAATAGGCGACTCTGCCATGGCTGCAGAACTGGGAAAACTGTCGGATATGTATTTCGTATTTGGCCCGTCCCTTGGAAAAATGGATGGATATGGAGACGCGGTCCTCAGTAAGTATCCTTTCGTATATGACGGTAATCATTCTATACCCAGTGCCAGCTCAAGCCGGTACCAGGCGATGTCTGTCACCATAGATTTTTCGAAGAAATCATCAAAGCTGGGTAAAGTGAGGCTGATCAATACGCATTTTGACTGGCTGAAAACAATAGGGTCTAAACAGGCCCGTCTTGCCACAGTAGATGTGATTGAAGAGGCATTTTTTCAGGCTGCTCCTATTCCCACTATCCTTACCGGAGATTTAAATGCGCAGCCCGCCAGCGTTGAATTAGAGAAATTAAAAAAATATGGCTGGGTAGACAGTGGAGAGCCCGGAACACATAAAACAATCCCCTCTACACAGCCTGCTCATCAGATCGATTATATTTTATTCCGGGGTAAAGAAGATTTTGCGGTGAAATCATTTTCGGTGCTGTACGGAGTGCTTAGTTCAGATCATTTACCGGTCGTAGCAGAATTAACATTGCTGAAAAAATAACTGGTTTGCCGTATTCATTTTGGGAATAAAAACACAGTTGTTTCCGGACTGCATTAAGTAGGTAAAATGGAACAGTGTGTAAATAAAAAGAGGGAAAACTATCAATCGATAATTTTCCCTCTTTTCGTTGCCCAACATGGATTCGAACCACGACACTCAGATCCAGAAACTGATGTACTACCCTTATACTATTGGGCAAAAAACTCTGTAAAGAGGCTGCAATATTACGTAACATTCCAGTGAAAACCAAATCTTTCGCGGCAAAATTCTATCAGCTGAACCCTCTGCCCCCTGAAATTGTTGATGGGAGAAAGTTACCTTATGCCGCTCCAGCACCACCCTTCCTCCCGAAATACCGTGGAAACCATCCTCGTACTACTGCTGCTACTGGCCTTGTTTATAGCAGTTTACGATGTGCTCCGTGTGTTTTTTGGGGTGTTTACCTTCGCCATCATCTTTGCAGTTTCTCTGGCACACCCCTTCGAACAGCTGAGCCGCGGACTGGGCCAGCGCAGGAAACTGGCTGCCATCATTTATAGCCTGGTGCTGCTGGGTATTGTGGCCCTCCCATTCATTTTCCTCATCGGCGCCCTTGGGCGGAATGCCGCTCACCTGCTGGCCTTTGCTACCGATGTCAGGGAACATGGACTTCCGCCTCTCCCGGAGCAGCTTGCTTCCCTTCCCTTATTGGGAGATTCTCTCACTGAATTCTGGGAACACCTGCGCAACAACCCAAGGGAAACCATTGTGGGGCACGACCGGCAGCTCAATACCGTACTGCACCACCTGCTGAGCGGTGGTGCCGGCATCCTAGGGGCTACCCTGCAGTGCATCCTGGGTATCCTGGTATCGGCTATTCTACTGGTTACCGGCCCCAAATCGCTCCTGCCCCTTAAAAACGTACTGCGGCACCTCTTTGGCCGCAGGGATGCGCATACCCTCATCCAGGCATGCCTGAGCGCCATCCGCGGGGTATCCATCGGTGTAATGGGCACGGCGTTTATCGCCAGTATGCTGTCGTACATAGGTCTGGCCATTGCCGGCATACATTTCAGGGTACTGCTAACGGCGGTTATTTTCTTCCTCGTGCTCATCCAGATCGGGCCGCTTTTTGTATGGCTCCCGCTGGTCATCTGGGCCGTAGTACAGGGGCATACGGGGCTGGCAGTATTCCTCGCTGTGTACGGTGCATTGGTGCTTGTGGTGGATGCGGTGCTTAAACCGGTGCTCATTGCCAAAAGCGGTGGCAAATTACCGTTCCTCGTCCTGTTTATCGGTGTGGTAGGCGGCCTCGCCGCATGGGGGTTTACCGGGATGTTTAAAGGGGCCATTATCCTGGCGGTTTTCCATACCATTTATACCTCCTGGCTGGAAAGGAAACGGCAATTGCAAATGCCGGGAAAACTACCGGTACCGTTAAGCTAAACTTTCTGTTCTTATATTTGTTGATAAGCCAGTTTATTAAAGCTCCATCCTGCCCATGATGCCATCATCCTATATTCCGCTATTCCGCCAGTTCGCAGTACTCCTCGCATTCCTGGCCATCTATTCCCCCGCCCGTTCCCAGCAGCTGAACGACAGTACCCTGAAAGCCCGTGGCTTCTGGGACTCCAGGGCAGTGAATATCACCGTTGTACCTGCTGTACTCTTTGCCGGAAGCGCCGCATTATGGGGCGAACGTAAAAATGTAAGGGAACTGCGTAACCGCTATATACCCACTTTCCGTTACCATTTTGATGACTATATGCAATACGTGCCCGCATTGGCCGTTTTCGGGCTGAATGCGGCCGGCGTGAAAGGAAAGAACCACATTGGCAGGGCCTTCGTATCCTACGCCTTCTCTGCCGTTGTAATGGGCGCTGTGGTGAACGGGATCAAATACACCGCGAAAGTGGAACGGCCCGATGGATCGGAGCGCAACTCCTTCCCTTCCGGCCACACCGCCAACTCTTTCATGAACGCCACCTTCCTGCATAAAGAATACGGGCAGTACCGCCACCCCATGTACAGCGTGGCAGGCTACACCCTTGCCACAGGCACCGCTATCGGGCGGCAGCTTAATAACCGGCACTGGGTTTCAGATGTACTGGCAGGCGCCGGTATCGGTATACTGGCCACCGAAGTGGGGTACCTCATAGCCGACCGAATTTACCGCGACAAAGGCGCAAGACCTGTTTTGCATAAAGACCCCATACCGGTAGACGGAAAGCCCAGCTTCATCGAGATCCGCATGGGTTACGCCATCGCTACCACCAAGGATCTCACCGGTAATGTAAATGGTGTTTCTGCCAAACGTGGATTTAATATGGGAGCGGAAGGCGCCTGGTTCTTTCACCGGAACATCGGCGCAGGGGCTGAATTTGCTTTTACCAGCTTCCCTATCAATGACGACGGGCTTATCATCACCGACCCCGATGTAACCGTTATCAGCGATGGCCATTACACCCAGCCTATGGGCATCCGTTACCTGCATGCAGGGCCTTTTTTCAGTATTCCACTCCCCAAAAACTGGTTCATCACCGGTAAAGCACTCGCGGGTACCTCCCTCGGCTCCGACGGAAATGTGATGCTCCGCCTGAATCCCGACTGGCAGGAACTGCTGGAGAGAAACGACTTCCCCTACCTGCGCTATAAACCCGAAGGCACCTTCAGCTGGTCTGCCGGCATCGGTATCCAGAAAAGGATCTCCCGCAACATAGGCGTCAAAGCATATGGCGCTTACTTCGACTCTGATCATGATTTCGATATCGATATCGTGGATGATGTAACCGACGAAGGAAAATTCCTTTACAAGAATATCGGGCAGGAAAAAGTCCGCTTCAATCATTTCACTTTCGGACTTGGACTTACCGCCTTCCTCTGGTAAAACCCGCAACAGGCAACCTTTCTCAAAATTTACAAATGTGCTGGTATATCCTGGATATTCCTTTACCACGTTTAATACGCGGGATTAATCAGAGAGTAAGCCTTACGCTTCCTTATTGACAACTTTTCTGAGTAAAAATACCCGGCATTTCAACCTGATAAATTGCCGGTAGGGCAGTATAATCAGCGATTACCTTCAGTTGAACTTCCATACACTTCAAACACAACAATAATCTGCTCGGAGGGACCAATATGCATTTTGCTTACGTAAGTGAATACAGATATAGTTACGTAATTAATTTCGCGCAAAATCATCATCAATATGAAAAGGATCTCTTCACTGTGCATTGTTGCGCTGGTATGCTGTATGGCATGTTCTAAAAGCGACAGCAAGCCAAACCCCAACGACCCCGATAACCCCGGAGGCCAGGAAGGCGTACCAACTATCGTAACAGTTCCTAAACTGCAGGGCGACACTACCATTACCATGGGGCCCAATACCAATTACGCCATCGCACTAAAAGGCTTGCCTACCATCCGCCCCGTATTCCCCAAACTGCAACCTAAACCTAAAAAGGTACGCGGGTATGTGACCGATGCTTCCGGCAACCCCATAGAAGGTGCATTTCTTGGATTGCGCGTGCGTGTTTCAGGGCTAACTACCGTGGCTACCGGTACAACTAACGAGAAGGGTTATTATGAAATAGCTTTTGAAGGTGCAGCGGAATTCTTCCAGGCATATGTAACTGTAAATTATGTAGAAAAGCCCGTGCCTATCAGTCTATTTGCTGCAGATACCACATTACCTGTTTACACGATGGACAAAGGCGGGGTGAAACACTGGATCGCCCTCAGCCATGGTACCGCTAACCTTGCCGATGTACAACACCGGCCCTGGCTAAGTAACAACTACTTCGGTGGGTCTATTTACCTGAACTGGGATGTGTATGAAGACATGTGGAGCCCGGAAGGTGCACTGCCAATGAATGGCGAGATCATCGTTAAATTAACACCGGCGGGTGGCATGATGTATGGGGAAACGCGTACGTTTACCATACGGCAGAAAATAGGTGACAAGCATCTGGACTGCAATATCAACAACCTCCCCATCGGTATCTATAAAATAGAGGCAAAACTGGCCGACGGACGTCCCCTTGAAATGGAAGTACATGGCCCCAACCGTTCTGACACTTATGGTCTCCAGTACGATGAGGGTACCAAAGCATGGTATGTGGCATTCATGCCAGGTTACAACGCCACGAGCAAGCCCATGCCCAACCGTGGAGAGTGGGACCAGGCAAATGTGCATGTAGAACTGTAAACTGGTATAAAAAGAGCGACCGGTACTCCGTAATTACAGAGTACCGGTCGCTTTATTTTTGCGCTGTGGGGCGCTTTAGATTTTCTGTCTGTCCTGCTGCGGGCGGCCATGCCATTTCCGCTTTTGCTGGTTCTTTCTGCCGGAGTTTTGCTGGGAAGAAGACTGGCGCAACTGCACTGCGGGTGCCTGATGAACCGGTACTTCCGAAGCAGGGAACGGATGGTCAGTAACTACAGGGATCTGCTGTTTGATAAGCTTCACAATATCTTTCACATATGGTCTTTCTTCATCTTCACAGAAAGAAAGTGCGATACCGCTTGCTCCACCACGGCCTGTACGGCCAATGCGGTGAACATAAGTTTCCGGCACATTGGGAATCTCGTAGTTGATTACGTGCGACAGGTTATCTACATCAATACCACGTGCAGCAATGTCGGTAGCCACCAGTACGCGGATGCGGCCTGCTTTGAAATCGGTAAGTGCACGCTGGCGTGAATTCTGCGACTTGTCTCCATGGATGGCGCTGGCGGTGATGCCGGCTTTATTCAGATCCTTGGCTACACGGTCGGCCCCGTGTTTGGTACGGGTAAATACAAGCGCGCTTATGATGGAAGCATCCTGCAATACGTGAACGAGGAGCTTGCGTTTGTTATTCTTGTCTGTATAAAACAGCTGCTGTTCTACTTTTTCTGCTGTGGAAGAAACGGGTGTTACCGCAACTTTCACAGGATTGGAAAGGATCGAATTGGCCAGACCCGCGATTTCGTCGGGCATGGTAGCAGAGAAGAACAGCGTTTGCCGCTTAGCCGGGAGCTTGGTGATCACACGTTTTACATCGTGGATGAAGCCCATATCCAGCATACGGTCGGCTTCGTCGAGCACAAACTGGCGGATATAATGCAGGTTAATGTGCCCCTGTTGCCAGAGATCCAGCAGGCGGCCAGGCGTGGCGATCAGGATATCGATACCGCGTTTCAGTCCATCGATCTGTGCCTGGGCAGATACACCGCCGAAGATCACCAGATGTTTGATGCCTGTATGTACTCCATAGTCACGGATATTTTCCGCGATCTGGATAGCCAGCTCACGTGTTGGCGTGAGAATAAGCGTTTTGATATGACGGTCGGGCGCCTGGGCAGCCTCTTTTTCTTTTGTTAAAAGCTGAAGGATGGGAATCGCAAAAGCTGCGGTTTTCCCCGTACCTGTCTGAGCGCACGCCAGCAGGTCCCGCTTTTCCAGCACCACAGGGATTGCCTGTTCCTGGATGGGTGTAGGTGTACTATAGCCTTGTGTCTCCAGTGCGCGAAGTATGGGTGAAATGAGGCCTAATTTCTCGAATGACAAATGATATGATTTTATGTAACGTTGATAACAACCTGGAAGTCAAATTAAAGAGAAGGACATGCTCGAATTGTAGCTCCAGGAGAATAAAAAAACTTTACAAAGATACGTAAATTCCTGTAATGCTGTCATTTCGCATTAGGATTGTTACTTATACAATTTAGCCGGGTATACGGCCGGTCTGTCCGAATCCCCTTCTCCTTCCCTATGGAATGGGCTAGATTAGAGGGTATAAAGCCAAACTTTTATATGAAAACCGCTTCATTTCTTCTCTTCATGACCGCCATAATGGCAACCCACGGTTGCACAAAAAAAACTGACCCGCTCCCCGATCCACCCGAAACTCCGCGCCCCGGTAATAGTATGGCACGGCTGGTAAAAGGGCATTTGCTGAAAGCTGTGGAAATAGCCGGGTTCCCCGTGCGCATAGAGTACGCCTGGCATACAGACAGTTCCCTGCGGCATTTCCATGCCATCAATACCCTCACAAAAGATACCGTGGATGTGGATTACCATTACACAGCCGGGAAGCTGACACGTATTACCACTGAAAACTCCCTTTCCGAAGGCGTATATGTGATCACCAACGACAGGATCAGCCGCATCACCAGCAGGCACCTTATCAACCCCACCGGCAGGCAATATGACTTCACCTACCGGTCCGACAGCCTGCTTTCCGGCATCCTCCGGTCCGGTTTATCCGAGGCAGGGCCGCGTAAGGTATGCGATATCGTATATTCCTACGATGGTCATAAGCTCCCAGCGTTCATCTCCAGCACACAGCCCAATGGTGTAATGCGCGCCATCCGTATACATGAATGGAGCGCTCCGTTTTCTTTCAGTCCCTGGGTATTCTCCGAACCTGAGCTGGATCTGGAAAATTACGAACTGTACAATCCTGCCCTGCTCTTTCAGCTGGACCGGTTGCCCGTTAAGTTCTCCGAATGGATACAACAGCCCGGTGGTTCTGCTGTTATGCAAAGGCGGTGGGAGATCACTTATGCCATTCAGAACGACCGCCTGATGCACCGCACAGCGAATGTCATTTACCCTGCCGATCCGCAGCTTAACAGCACCATCGAACATACTTTTTATTACTGAGGCATAAGCAAAAGAAGCAAACGCCCGCCGGTAACGGCGGGCGTTTTTTTATGGTGTTAAGCAATGGCAGTCTGATTTCACTGCAATGCTGCTGCATTCCATGCTGTTAACTTAGTTATTCCACGTACAATCCGTTCCGTTATTGTCAGCTACACTTACAGAGGAAAACCACCATTAAAGCACAGACAATGAACGGCTACCCGTACCTCCATTTCCGGCTGCAACCCAATGTACCTGAAGGGCACCATACCCCGGAAGGCCCTGCAGCAGCTTATACCGACGCTACCCTTGCCGGCCATCTCGCAGCGCGAAGCATTGCGTTACCGGGAGCTTCCCTGTATTGGGTGCACCTGCTGTTACATCAGCCTGCCCCGCTGCATATACAACTTCCCGGCCCCATACTGGTGTTCTGTATCGGGATCAGGGGAACGGTGCTGACAGCGCCATTCCGTATCAAAGCCCACTATGCTGTATGGCAACAATTACAATCCTGCAGTACTACCGAAATTCCAGCCGGTGAATATGAATATTGTTGTATTGCTTTCCCGGAGAAGAGGGATATCAATATGACGGAAGTGGCATTATCGGCAGCAGCGCGAACCATACTTGGTAATATCCGCCGCGCAGGATGGACCGCCGGTGGTATACCTGCCATCACAACAATGGTGCAGCAATTGCTGGGTGAAACTGACCAGGAAGCCACAAAGCCTGCAGGCATCCGCGCCACTTTGCAGCATATCCGTGAAAACTATGCCGACCCTATCAGTGTGAAGCGGCTGGCGAGGATGGCGGGGCTGAATGTAAATGCCTATACGATCAGGTTCAGAGAAGTAACCGGCCAGACACCGTCTGCTTTTATTCAGCAGATACGTGTGGAAGCGGGGCGGGATATGCTATGGCAGGAGCAGCTGACGATGGATGAAATTAGCGCCCGCAGCGGGTTTACCAGCAGGCATTACTTCTCAAGGGTATTCCGCAGGCATTACGGAATGTCTCCCGCGGCATTCCGTCGGTATAAAAAAAATAATGAAAAACTGCACCTAAATAATTGAAATACTACACCACATTTCCTATAAGTTTGGTGAACTTTACAATGTCCGCCACCGGAAAAACTGATACAACGATTACCAACCATTAAAAGACATTGTAATGCCCGCTTTCCTCCGCCCCCGCGCAGTTGCAGATATTGTTTCCGCAGTGCTGCTGATCTTTTTCCTGCATAGTGCCATTGGCAATATTGTGCAGATTCAGACAACGGTAAATGTATTGGCATTCTATACACCAGTTGAAGCCCCGCGGCTGGGGCTGGCATGGGGAATTGCAGGATGGCAGCTGCTGGCTGCGGTACTATTGTTCTTCCCGGTTACAAGGGCAGCAGGGTTTGGGCTTTCGCTGGCATATTTTGGAGTATTATCAGTAGTGGCCTGGCTCCATCCGGGAACACCGGCTATGTTTGGCGGACTCCTGAATCATATCAGCCGCTTCTATGTCCTTTATCTGGCAGCAGGCGGACTTGTACTTACAGTTGCGGGAATTGTGCTGCGTTACTTCCCGCGCCCTCTTAAAAAACATGACATCATTGCGCAATAACGCCGGTTTCCGGCGGCAGGTGGTATGCCGAAAACCCTGTTCAATAGAGTAGGCATTATTCTAAAAAAATCAACTATTATGAAACGGAATCTTTTCGCCCTGGCAGCGGTAGTATTTGCCATCACCCTTTCCTCTTTCACGACTTCTACCCGTGCTACTTACTTCCTGTCTTACAAAGGCACTGGTAATTATTACCTGGCTGCGAGCTACGATGTACTGAGCTCAGCTTCCCGTGTATCCGGTACCGGTAAATTCAACTGGGTTTCCCTTGAAGATGCCAATGGCATTATCAGCGACACGCAGGTAGAAGATGCGATCGATGCTGAAGATCTCCAGCCCGGCGGTTCTACTCACCCGCTCGATAACGAACTGGCCGACAGCCCTGCTCTCGACATTAAAACTCCCTGATTTTCCACATCAGCAAGTAACCGCCATTGATTAATTTCAATGGCGGTTTTTATTTTTTACTTCATCCTTACATATTCTTTCGGGACTACGACATATACCACATCCCATTTCACGGTATCATTCCAATGGCGGTTTTCTTCGTAAGGTATTTTCAGAATTACCTGGTCAGAACGTTTTGTAGAATCCAGCGTGTTGGTATAACTGGCAATCAGGTAACATTTCAATTCATTCATTTTCCTGATGAATCTGGCGGAGTCTCCTTTTGCCAGATACACGGAATGATGCCACGACATCTGCGGTGGTTTACTTTCCCAGGGGTTATAGGTAGCCAGCCGGTTAAAATCCTCCGGTGTCAGCTGGTCTTTCACTTTATCCTTAACATGTGGCCACCATCTGGGGGTAAGTACTGCAGCGGTTCTGCTCCAGTTTGTTACTTCTGCCAGCGGCGGGTGTTGCTGACACCTGGCGTATATAGCGGTAAGCAGGATCCAGGCTGTAATGACTAGCTTCTTCATATAAGTGTATTTGATTGTTGACTATCTGGTCGTTTGTGCTATGGAGGTACGGCTGATAACTTCCTGCGGCAGCAGCAGTGCATACCGCTTATCGTTCGGGGAAAGTATAAATGTTGAACCACCACCCATGCGGGTGAGGGTTACTGCGGTGGATGGGTTTGTATTGAGCCGTTTAAGGTCGGCCCAGCGTACTCCGCGCAATACCAGTTCCTTCCTCCTTTCGTTGAGTACGGTTTGAAGGGCTTCCGCTGTATTGCCTGCAGTTACCGGAACAAACGCTTCCGGGCGCCAGCGCTTGGAAAGCAGGGTATTCAGGTCATCCATAGCCTCCTGCACCTTCCCTTCCCGGGCTAGGCACTCCGCGCGGATGAGATATACCTCATCCGTACAAATGCCCGTAAATGGCCTGAAACTACCTGAATAGCTGTTTCTGAATGATTCGGTACCATCAGATAACATCCGGAAATACAGGCTGCCCCGTAAATCGCCGGGGGCATACATCGCCCGTAAAACCGTGTCAACACGCGGCACATCATCATAGGTAACCATAAGGTTATCAGCCACTGTCTGGAAATACAAAATCTCAGGATTGGTTGCGAATTGTCCCAGAGGGAACGCATCCCCTTCATTCAGACTATTGAAATCCAGCAATTGAGGACGTAGCGCAAGGCAAGCAGAAGCCATTTCCACTGCACGGGAATATTGTTCCGTTTGCAGATACAACCTGGCAAGCAGTGCATAACCTGCCGCCTTTATGGGCCGGTTTTTATACGGTGCGCTCAAAGGGAGTAATGGCAGTGCCGCTTCCAAATCACTGGTTATCTGCCGGTAAGTTTCTATAAGTGAAGACCTCCGGCTGATGGTACCCTGCTCTTCATCGAGCCGCAATACGATCCCCTGCGCTTCATCAACACTGCCTGCTTTGTAATGCATTGCATATAACTCCGCAGCCTGCAAAAAAGCATATCCCCGCAGGAAAAGCCCCATACCTTTTATCTCCGCCCGTTGTTGCTCATTACTAACCTTCACTTTGTCTGCATTAGAGATGATGATATTCGCATAGAGGACGTTTTCATACAGCCGGATATAACCCGGGTAAAATTGCATCTGGGAATTCCAGCTGTAATTTTCTCTGTCTTTCTCCTGAACGGATAGCCAGGCATCTTCCGGAACATAATATTCATCTGCTGCTGCGAGGCCCTGACAATTGGTGATATGCAGATTCTCATAGTTGAGCAACATCAGCAGATCGTTTGCCGTTTCAATCGTAGATGTAGTGCTGTCAGATTTTACATCCAGGTATTTCTTACATCCGGCAACTGTGAATGTTAAAAGAATGGCGCAGTATAATATTCTGTTTTTCATGCATTCACTTTTTAAAAGTCAACTTTTATGCCCCCTCCGATCCGTGCCGGCATCGGGTAAGCATTATTACCATATTGCACATCCGGGTCGGCATTCACTTTATCTGAACGCCAAACAAGGCCCAGGTTTTCTCCGGATGCATAAAAAGTAGCCCGCTTAATTGTTTGCCGCGTAAGCCTTGCCAGTGACAAACTGTACTCCATCCGGATCTGTTGCAGCCGGATATTGTCTCCCTTAAATACATTAACATCTGTCATAGCATAGAATGCATCACGGGTATTGTTAGCAGGATATGGCATGGAAGGGACAGTCGTCTTTTTTTCATCACCAGGTTGCTGCCAGCGCCGTGCAAAGTCAGGGTGCGTAGTATTTGAGGAATACAGCTGGCTATAATTGATGGTGTTACGAAGTATGGAATACCGGAAGCGGTATTGCAGCGCTACGATCAGTGAGATACCTTTCCATGAGAAAATATTGGTAAGGCTGCCAAAAATCCGTGGCAGTGATGATCCGTGATTGACCAGCTGTGCTGAATCTGCATGCTGGTTCAGGATCGCAGTATAATCCCGTGAGGGTTTCCCGTTCAGTAAGCCGATGGGATCTCCATTCTCCGCATCCAGCCCCTGAAATGGCAGGGAATACAGTGCAAACGGATCCCGTCCCTTTACCGGGAAGCGCCCGGAGTTTTGACCCGCAACCCTGTTGGCTATTAGTTCCGGATTATAATGCTCATCCAGCTCCAGCACTTTATTACGAACCGTACCCATCCTCCATTCTGTTGCCCATCGGAAAGGGCCGTCTATATTTATGGAATTAACAAGCACCTCCAGCCCCGAAGCCTTGAGGGATGCAGCGTTCATTTTCGCAGAAGCCAGACCGGTAGAAGGCTCCATAGAAATCTGGTAAATAAGATCGACAGACCGTTTTGTAAATACATCTAACGAAACGTTCAGTCTTCCCTTCCAAAAGCCCCCGTCTATTCCAACATTGAATTGCTTTTGCCGTTCCCAGCTCAGATCTTTATTGGAGGGCGACAGAATACGGTAATCCCCTGCTCCGAAACGCGGATCTACCTGCTCAGAAAATCGGGTAATGATATTAGGTGATAATGTATTGTTGACATTCCCCTGGTAACCGTAATTTGTCCGCAGGCGCAATACTTCTACTGCCGGAGCATTCCAGAATGCTTCTTCTGCTATATTCCATGCCAGGCCCGCCGACCAGAAAGGTTTCCATTTATCGTTCGTAGCTACGCCGAACAGGTTGGCAGCATCACGCCTGCCACTGATTGTAAACACATACCTGTTTTCGTAACTCCAGGAGGCGTTGGCATAATAGGAAACGAAGCGGTTGAGTGTGCCTCTGAAAGGCATCAGTATGGTGGGAATTCTCCGTTCCCCGCGTCCGCCATACTGCTCATAAGGCGTTATATAATCAACCGGTACGGTTGCCTGCGTGCTCTCATTGTATCCATATACCTGCACAGATTCTTCATCCAGGCTCCGCTCTCTGACTTCTGCTCCGGCCAATGCATTAATGTGATGCCGCCCGTCAAAAACCTGCCTGTAGTTAAGCTGTGCCCTCGCCATATGCGACTTCCATTGTGCGTAGGTATCATCGCGCCGGCCTGCTACAGGAATGGGATGGCGGTATGCCGGGATATCTGTATCGAGATTGGTGAACAGATTGATAAGATTTCGCAGTGCATAGCTTTCCAGATTATTAATACTCCACCGATGCATGCGCCCTGTTAGATACTGGTACTGAATATCGGCCGTCAAATGCTTTGTGATATCCGCACGGAAACCTGTATTCACAATAATTTCCTTTTCTGTGGAGCCAATATCCTGATTCCGCATTTCCTGTAAAAAGCGGTATTTCCAGTCGAGGAGCTTTCCTCCACCAGCGGTATCGGTATAACCTTCGCGGTGTTCAACTGCATAGGTAACCGGGTTACCGTTTTCATCCGCAAGCCGCGTATAGGGTGTAAAATTCAGGTTGCCGAATTGCCCCAGGCTATTCCCTTTCGTGCCAATCTCCGAATATCTGATACCCAGCTGCCACGACAGAAAACTGGTGAGCCTGAACTGGTTGTCGGTATTTAATGCTACCCGCCTCAAAGCTTCTCCACGCACAAAACTGGGTGCCATATCGAAGCTTCCGGAAACTGCATACCGGATACGGTCGCTGCCGCCATTCAGGTTAATTGCATACTGACTGGTAACAGCATTCCGGTATACGTATTTGTCAATATCCCGGCGAAGATCCTGCTGTTGAAGGGCATCCATCCTTGCAGCAGAATCCGCTGCAGATATTTGCCCCAGCCGCCGCTGCTGGAATATTTCCACTGCTGCTGAAACTGCACGGTTGCGGCGTATTGCCGTATTATAAAATCCACGGCCGTGGAGCATCTTTTCCACTCCAATGAAATCGCTTGCAGACATGGCAGGATACCTGAACAAGTCCGGCTTCAGTAATACGTTTGTATTTACATTCAGTGAGATCTGCAACGGCTGGTTAAACCGTCCTTTTTTGGTGGTAATAACGATGACACCATTGGCAGCCTTAGCTCCCCAGATGGAAGCAGCCGCCGCATCCCGCAGAATGGAAATGTTTTCGATATCGTTAGGATTGATGGAATTCATGTTTCCTTCATAAGGAAAATTATCCAGGACGATAAGCGGCCCTTCAATGGAAGTAGTAAGAGTACTCAGTCCCCGTAACCGAAGATTCCTGGGCTGAACACCATCCACACCGGGCTGTAGCCTGTTCCGGTCTGTCAGAATACTGGAAGTAAGCCCATCCAGCCGGCTGAGAACATCAGGGCCCAGCTTACGGTTTACCTGTTCATTTGTAACGAACTCAAACGCACCTGTAGCACGTTCCTTTGGTACTTCCTGATAACCTGTGGAAAAAACCTCTACCTCATTGATAGTACGGACATCGCGCTTCAGCGCCAGTTGTAATACAGCGCTGTTACGCACACTCCACTCTGCCGGATGAAATCCCGTATAGCTGACGACCAATATGGCTCCGCGCGGTACATCCGGTATCTGAAATCTGCCTTCCCCATCGGTGGTGCTGCCCTGTGTGGTGTTTTTCACTAACACGGTAGCCCCGGCAAGACCACGCCCTTCCGGATCCGTAATCTGCCCCCGCAGGTTATAAGCCGTATCAGCCACAGTGCCCATGGAAGAGGCTTTCGGCCGGAGGATAATGACCTCATCCCGCAGCTCCCACTCAAGGGGTTTTCCTTTAAACAAGGCAGTAAAAACATCATGGACTTTGGTGCGGTAAAAACGGATGGTCCGGGTTTCGGAATCGTTTACCAGGCGATCGGCATACATAACACGCAAATCCGTTTGCTTATGTATTTCCCGGAAAATATCCCGCAAAGGCATGCGTACGGCATCCAGGGTTACCAGATCATTTGCCTGGCGTAAGGCGGCCCCCTGCGCAGTATACGACAGGAGCCATGCGCAAACAAAACAGTAGAATAGTTTCATGACAGCAAGTATCAAATAGTGGTTCGAACAGCTTAGCTAAGAAGCGGAGAAATCATGTCTGGCTGTCTTAAATGGTAACAGGGAAACAAATGGTATACTCACTAATACCGGATCCGGAAGCCGGGGGAGTAAACGGACCATAAAAAAATATTTCACAAACTCATTGGAGGGCTGGCAATCAGAAAATATCCCTACTTTTAATGTGTATACGCTCCACTTATTATCTACCGCAACTTACCCATACCGAATGGCCGACGTTTGCAACGAGGTGGCTCTGCTGTTGCATCTACAGCAGGGAACCGGCGAATACGCATCCTTCTACCGTCATTACCGCAAATGGCTGCTCATTGCGGCTACCGCCATCCTTCAGCAGGAGCAGGAAGCGGAAGAGCTGGTACAGGAGTTTTTCACTGATTGCTGGGAACGGCAGTTATATCTCCGTATACCTGCCATCAGCAGAGACGCTATCCGTAATTATCTCTTTATTGCCATCAGGAACCGTTGCCTCAACCGTATGGCAGTTGCCGATACCCGGCGC
The DNA here is from genome assembly GCF_003149455.1 of Chitinophaga deserti. Classification (GTDB taxonomy): domain Bacteria; phylum Bacteroidota; class Bacteroidia; order Chitinophagales; family Chitinophagaceae; genus Chitinophaga; species Chitinophaga deserti. The sequence goes on along the minus strand of NZ_QFFK01000005.1, from coordinate 168,628 downwards.
AAAAGGCTAGCCATGCTCACGGATAGGCTGGAAGACGTTACTTACCCCGTATACAAAATGGAAACACAGGAACTGGGGAGGTCGCTGGAAGATGCTATCCGAAAGCTTCCGCCCCGGCAGGGTACTGTTTTCCGTTCCGCTTACCAGGAGGATAAATCGCGCCGTGAAATTGCCATAGAAATGAATATCAGCGAAAAAACCGTCAAGAAGCAAATGCAGCTGGCGCTCAAAAACCTGCGCGGGCTGCTGCGGCATTTGTATTAAGCTTACTCCGCACCAGCGGAAAAATTGTATTTCACATGATGATGACTGAAGGAGAACATATATTCAAACTGATGACGATGCGGCTTGCAGGGGATACAACGCCGGAAGAAACTGCAGAGCTGGAACGTCTTATCCAGACAGACCCTGCCATCAGGGCCAGCTGGGATATTATGTGTGCCACCTTCAGTAAGGAGGATATTGATAATAAATTCAGGCGGCTGGATCATAAACCCTGGGCCCCCATCTCAATAAAGCGTTCAGGACCTTTGCGTGCAGTACTCGCCGCAGCAGCCATAGCAGCCCTGCTGGCAGGATGCATCTGGTGGCTGCTGTCACCCTCCCGGACACAGCTTAGCCACGTAACTGCAATACAGGCAACCGGAGGCGTTACATTGTCGACCACATCCGGCCAAACGGTGGATCTTTCTCACTCATCAGGGACCAGCTCTATTAAAGGCTGGCAGGCGGAAGCCGACAGTCAGGTACTCCGAATTAATTCCATTGCCGAAGGCACATCCGGCCTCAACCGGCTGACTGTTCCACCCGGGCTCACCTACCGGGTAGTACTTCCTGACGGCAGCAAAATATGGCTCAATAGCGCTTCCGTACTCGATTTTCCTGGCAGTTTCCAGGGAAGTGAAAGGAGAATCCGCCTCAAAGGGGAAGCCTGGATGGAGATACAGGCAAACCCGCAACAGGTATTTGTTGTAGAAACTGAGGGCATGACGGTTACCGTACTGGGGACCGATTTTAATCTGCAGGCTTACGACCCGTCAGCCATACAATTATCCCTCATGTATGGTGCGGTGCGTGCGGAAGCTAATGGCCGGCAGGTTACATTACGCCCCGGCCAGCAGGCCTCATTGCAAAATGGCAACCTTACTACCGGAACATTCGATGAATCGGTAGTATCAAGCTGGCGAAACAATAAGTATTACTTTCAGCAAACCACCCTGCGCAATATAGCCTCGGTGCTGCAAAGAGCATATGAAATTGAAGTGGTAATCGATGACCCGGAGGCTGCAGAGCAGGCATTCAGCGGCTTACTCAATCAGCGTAAGCCGGTTAAAGTATTCCTCGATAACCTTCAAAGCACAACTGCCATCAGATACTATTTCGACGATAAAGGAAAACTGCATTTCAAATAACCCGTACTAACAGGTCAACCAGGTAACGCCCTCAGGCAGGCGAAAAACAACCGTAAAGCAAGCATCTCCCCTCTCCTTACGATCATCGGGACCATTGACGATGGTCATTGAACCGGTTTTACCGGTTACTTACATTTGTATCAGATTGAAGAAAGCACTGATGCAAAGTTGATGCGCCACCCGGCCCGAACCAATACACCGACAAACTATAACCTCCGTCTTCATTCCCAATTAATCCTTTACTGAAACCGACTGCTCCGGCAGACTGGCTTTCGCATGCCTGCGAGATACAGCTTTATCCGGCTGATGCCCGTTCCACCGGCAGCATTCTCAAAAGTGTTGTATGAAAAATCTGACGTTCGCATGCATTACGGCATGCCTGACCATCCTTTGTGCCTGTACTAAAGAACCACTCGAAGAATTCATTCCTCCCAATGGCACCTCCTCCACAACAAACTTTATAGTTAAAGACTCTACATTCGTTATGAACCCGCGGGTAGATAGCGCAAATATGCTGGCGCTGATTAATGCTTACCGCAGTAAAGGCTGTAATTGTGGTGATACCTGGATGCCACCCGCACCACCCCTGACATGGAATATCAGGTTGGAAAAAGCGGCATGGTTACATAGCAAGGAGATGAACGACAGCATTTATATGAGTCATACCGGGAAGAACGGAAGCACTGGTGGGGACCGTATTCGGAAAATGGGTTACAACTGGAAGTCTTATGCGGAAAACCTGGCATTGGGGATACTAACTGAAAAAACTGTTGTAGCCGGGTGGATGGGTAGCAAGTCGCATTGTTTGGCCATGATGAACCCGCTCCTGAAAGAAACCTGTATCGCCCGCATCAGCAATTACTGGACACAGGAAATCGGGTTGTCCTATTAACTACTGCGCAAAACGCATTAAAGCACTGCTCTTTCCAAACACCCATTCAGGGGTAACTAAATTTCCAACAGGTAATGGGTACCAGGCATTGGAAGCGGAAGGGTTCCGCAGCAGATGGATATCCTGAGCCGGCATATAACTCTGAGCAAGCAGGAACATCTTTTGTCCATGTTGATTGACAGCCACATCCATTACAATTACCGCATGACCCGGGGAACCAGCTTCAATGAATACATCACCCGGGATTACATCTTTTACATTCTGCACAGTTTTTAATTGCTTTTTCAGAGATATAGTTCCGGCGTAGGAGAATATGAATTCGAGGTAAGATTCGAGACACTGCCTTCCCTGACATGGTGAACCGCTATTAACTTTCATCAGTTTACTGCCGCGCAACTTCCAGCGCGTGCCGCGTTGCCAGCCAGCATAATCCAACACTGTACCATCGGTGGCATTGAAACTGATACGGTTCGTTTTTTGAGTGGCATATAGGTATTCCGCATAGAGACGCATTACTGCATCTGCACATTGCTGTAGATCTTTCTTACCGGTTGATATATTGAGGACTGCCACCTGGGCCGACTGGTTTCGTTTCTTCTCTCCATTAAAAAGATATACGGTAGAACTTTGTTTCAAAGGTACTTTTCGAAGCCATGCCCCAAACGAAGCCGTCGGTTGTGTTATCCTGCTATAACCTGCTGGTAATGGCCAGTTACCTACGGTCTGTGCATGGGCAATACCCACAAAAAAAACAGAAAGGATAATCAGGAAGGTGCGCATATTGAATAGATGCAGAAACCTGGTACTTCCATAAACCGGTGAACATTTAAGCTAGTGACCCTGGCTTATCTTCCTGTAATCAATATGCAATATTTAGGCTAAAGGGATGGAACACGAAGTGAACTCGGGGTGTACACCGGGTGAAATGGCAGTCAATTGCGGACAAAAGGTGGACTTGATGTGGAGATGATATGGAGGTCGGCTTAAGATGACAGCAGACAGATAAAGGGATGATCAGGTTTCTGTATCACATAACACTGAATGCCGGAGGATTGGCCTGCCGGGTAGTTTTTTTATGGCGATATGTTATTCCCATTGAAAGTTCGGTTGTTCGATTTGAGCATGGAGCGTTATAAGATTACCAAAACAATGAGTTCCTGCTATACCTGAATATACGTAACACGCAACAAAACGATGGCTTGAATGCAGTGAAGAATATTTAGCACTACCGCAGTACACTTTGCAGGATTTCAAAAGACGATGGAAGTGGGGTTAAATAATCCCTAAGCCAGCTTTCATCAGGCGTTAGAAGTTTTCGAAAATAATAATGACCTGGGATCGCGGTTGGCCTTTAGATTGGAAGAGGTATACCGGGCTTACTTTCCTGCAGAGAAAAGACATTTAAAAAAAGATGACACGACAGTATATTGATGTTGAAGAGGCGCGACTTATTACTGACTTCTTGAAATTAACCAAGTTGCATCAGCTATATTCCAGGGAAAAGTAATTGCATTTATAATAAGTGAGAGAAGTGCCGGAGCAAAGGAGGTTCTCTATTTCAGACAGGCTGAATTGAATGCGTATTACAATCCCGCTATAAACAAAAATCCGCAACAGTGATAAAACTATTGCGGATTTTCCCTTGTTGCCCGACCAGGATTCGAACCTAGACAAACAGAACCAAAATCTGTCGTACTACCATTATACTATCGGGCACCGTTCGTTGGGATTGCAAAAGTATAACTTTTTTTATTTCTGCAAAAAAATTGTTCGGTTTTTTGAAAACTTTTCACTGAAACTCACTGATACCAAGCCTTTCAACTTATAATAGCCGCATTACCTTATCCACAATGTGCTCCGGTGCCAGCTCCTCCATACAGGCATGATCTCCTCTGAAACAGGGCTTGCTGCCGAATACTGAACAAGGGCGGCAATACAGGTCCAGCTGCACTGCATTCTCTTCCTTCTGGCCGAATCCCATAAATCCTGCAGAAGGGTGTGTAGCGCCCCATACAGACACTACAGGTACCCCGAAGAGTGAAGCCAGGTGCATGTTAGCGGAGTCCATACTAACCATAACAGAAAGACCGCTTATGATACTTAATTCCTCTTCGAGAGAATGTTTTCCGGCTACCACCTGCAATCCATCCACACGTGATGCCAGGGCTTCCAGTTGCAGAGTTTCCTCCTTACCGCCGCCAAACAGCAGGATATCTGCCTTCGTTTGTTCGCGCAGCTGGCGGATGGCAGTTTCCATGCGGGAAATGGGGTAAGTTTTCTCACGATAAGTGGCAAATGGTGCAATGCCGATCTGCTGTTTACCGGATAAAGCACGGGGGAATGTTCCTGAAGCATTCGCATCCACCGGGTAACCCAGCTGTGCGAAAACGGCGCGGTAGCGGTTGATAGTCGTTGTAAGAGGCTGGAGGATTTTATTTTCCTTCCGGGTGAGAGCCTTCTTCCCTGCCCTGCCCTTATCTATCACAGCTACTTTCACAGCTGATAAACGGAAAAAGGAACGAAGTATCTGGCTGCGGAGCACCTGGTGGAGGTCAGCCATGGCACGGATACCGGGATACTGCGCACGAACTGAGCGGAAAAGACGGAAAAGGCCATTAACACCCTTATGCTCACCTTTCAGGTCGGCAGGTACGAAAATCAGCCGGGGAATCCCCTTACAGAGCGCACCCCAGTTTTTATTGGTGACGAAAACGATCGTGAGATCGGGATAGGTGTCCAGCACCTGCTTCATAACGGGAATGGTCATGGCCACATCGCCCATGGCGCTGAAGCGGACGGCCAGGAGGGTGGACTTACTGTCCGTTTTTTTGCCCATACAGTACAGGGTTGAGCGAAGGATCGTTGTACATTTTCATTTGCTTGTACACTTTCATGTACTTGCGGCCTTTAGAGATATCTTCCAGCAGCTCCTCAATCGCTTTGGAAAGATCCCGCTGCTGCTCCAGCAACACATCAAGCTTACGGCTGCATGCCTGGCGGTGCTCTTCTGTAGCATCGGCCCGGGTAGCTTCTTCGCGCATATGCCAGATTTTCAAACCCAGGATCGAAAGGCGGTCGATGGCCCAGGCGGGGCTTTCAGTATTGATTGCGGCGCCGGGTGCCGGAATTATGTTCTTGTATTTATCGAGGAAGTAACTGTCGATATACTCCACCATGTCCGTCCGTTCCTGGTTGGAGCGGTCGATCCAGCGCTTCATTTCCAGTGCTTTAACGGGGTCGATGGCCGGGTTGCGGATAACATCTTCCAGATGCCATTGCACTGTATCAATCCAGTTTTTGGAATAGAGTAAATGTTCGATGGAGGCGTTTTCATAAGGATTCCGGGCCGACTGGTGGATATCGTCTGCCACATGGTAATCGCGGATGCTCTGGTCAAAAATTTCGATGCAAAGTGCGGTAAACATGCAGCAAATGTAAATAAAAAAGCACGCTGTGGAAACAGTGTGCCGGGCATAAAATCATGTGAATGTTCGAGAATGCAATTGTGTAGGCTTTCAATGGTACTCTAAAGAGGGCTTCGATTTTCTTCCGAAACAAACGAAACCTTCCGGTGACCATATGATGCCGGCATGTTGGAGACGCCCGCAACAGTGCCGGCAACAATAGTCAGATATAATTGATGGGAAAATCCAAAGTGGAGATTTTCCGTGCCTTTCTGGTTAAATAAATTTTCAGGAATGCGTTCAGGGTTACAATCTGGGTCGCTGTCTTGCTAAATTGGCATTTCCTGGTCTTCTAAGTCTAAATTACGCCGCATGCCTGTATTATTCCTGCAGTGGTGAAAATTCTGTATTAAAAAAAGCCGCGCAACCATAATGGCAGCGCGGCTTTATGTCCGAAAAAACAAAACTACTTCACTTCTTTCCTGGCGGCATAATACAAGGGTATGCCTAAGAGGATGATACCCAGGCCCGGAACTGCATATTCAGGCTCATAAATGAGCAGCAGCACGGCCAGTGAAAGGGCTACTAGCACATAAATGGCAGGGAGAACGGGATATCCGAAGGCTTTATAGCTCCGGGGTACATCAGGCCGGGTTCTCCGCAGTACAAATATGCCAATGATGGTGATCACGTAAAACAGCAGTACGCCGAAAATAACCATGGTCAGCAGGTCGCCATATTTACCGGAAAGGCATAATAACGAGGCCCAGAGGCACTGAATCCAGAGGCCGGTGCCGGGCACGTCAAATTTGTTAAGCTCGCCTGCCTTGCGGAAAAACAGGCCGTCTTTTGCCATTGTGTAGTAAATCCGGGCGCCGGAGAGGATCAGGCCGTTGTTACAGCCAAAAGTAGAGATGATGATCATTACTGCAATGGCCGTAGCGCCCAATCCGGGGCCGAAAATTCGCTCCGCAGCTGCAACCCCTACTCTTTCATGCTCCGCAAAGGCAATCTCGTTAAAAGGCAGTACAGCGAGGTACATGAGGTTTGCAGATACGTAGATAATCGTTACGATGAAAGTGCCAAGGAAAAGCGCCCGACCGATGTTTTTCTGGGGATTTTTGATTTCCCCGGCTATAAAGGTCACATTGTTCCAGGCATCGCTGGAAAACAGGGTCCCTTTCATGGAAACAGCTATGGCACCCAGGAAGGCCATTCCGCTCAGCGCTGTGGTTACCAATTGGCCATCCACCATCTTGAGATTGGCAGTTTCCCAGGCATTGGTCCAGTTGGCGTTCCAAATTTCAGCTTTTGCTCCTATCAGCAACCCGAAAATGATCAGGCCGAAAAGGGAGAAGAGCTTGGTGAAAGTAAATACGGTCTGAATGATCTTCCCGTTTTTAACACCTTTTGTATTGATCCAGGTAAGGAGCACAATGGAAAGTATGGCGATTATCTGGGCCATATTGACCGAAAATGCCCACCCTCCCAATGGAATTTTAAATAACACGTTGGTTTCTCCCAATCCCGGGGCAAGATACCCGAGGTATTTGGCGAATGCCATGGCCACGGCTGCAATGGTGCCTGTCTGGATAACACCGAACTGCGTCCAGCCAAAGAGAAAAGCGATAAATGGATTGTAGGCTTCGCGGAGGTATACGTATTGTCCGCCGGCTTTCGGGAACATCCCGGAAAGCTCCCCGTAACTAAGGGCCGCAATAAGTGTAACGATACCCGCCAGCACCCACATTGCCATCATCCACCCGGAAGAGCCCATAGACCGGGCTACTTCGGCGGAAACAATGAAAATGCCGGAGCCGATCATCGAGCCTGCCACGATCATTGTGGCATCAACGAGACTAAGCGTTGGCTTGAAAGAATGTTCCTGATTGGACATGAAGAGGTTGATAAAATGGTTGATAAAAGAAAATCCCGGTAGCTACACCGGGATCAAACGTAGAAATCGTTCAATTATTTTTTGGGAGTCGCGTCGTTCAACGCTTTGATCACTTCTTCCGTAACATCATATGCATCGTCTTTGTAAAGGATGTTGGATGCACCTGCACGGTATGAGAAAATGAAAGCATAACGCTTGTCTGCGTTCACCTGTTTGATTGTTTCTTCAAGTCTTTTCTGCAGATCTTCGGAAAATTGTGCTTCCTGTGTTTGCAGTTGCGCGATGAGGTTCTGACGGTTTGCTTCATGCTGCTGAGCCTTGCGCTGGAGCGTAGCTTCAGCGGCCTGACCTTCTGCCTGCGTCATAGTCGGGGCTCTTTGCTGGAGTACCCGCAGTTCGTTCTGCAGTGCCTGTTCTTTGCTGGCAATTTCGTTCTGCGCAGCTTCCTTCTTACGGTCCAGCTCAGTTTTCTTGTCTTTGAAATAAACGTAGTGTGCTTCCAGCGAATCAATATCTACAAAGGCCAGCTTTTGCCCGCCGCCGGCAGACTGCACGGAAGAATCTTTGCCGGATGTAGAAGCCGTTTTGCCGTTGTTTTGCTGACAGGCCGCAAATACGCCGGCTATAGCCATCAGAAATAAACCATTTTTCACAATAAGTTGACGGGTGTGCATGTTGATCGGTAGATTTTTTTACGCTTGGATATAATTTAGTATTTCTTGCAGCGGCTAAAATAAGATTTTTGGGATATAAAAAAACGTTAAAAAGAAAATAGTGGAAAGATATGATAGGCAAGGGTTTGCGGGGCATTCCCCCCGTAAAAACGAAAAAGGGAGGCATCGCCCCCCTTCTCCTGGTTATTTTTTCACCTTTTCAAGTGCAATTTCCGGCTCGTCTGTGGTCAGGTAATCGGTTCCTGCCTTTAAATAAGTATCCATCTGGACAGGATCGTTTACCGTCCAGATATTTACGGTTACATTATTCTTCTTTGCCTCCTGGAAGATATTCATGTCTTTATCAATCACTTTGGAATTATAATCAAATCCCCAGATACCGTCTGCCTTTAACTGGGCAGGCGTTTTGTCGCCATTGAGGTAGGCCACTTTTGCATGCGGGTCGAGTGCTACGAGTTTCTTACAGATATTGTAATCAAAGCTGATGTACAGCATCCAGGCCTGCGATTTATGCTTGCGGATAAGATCGTAGCAGCTTTGTGCCAGTTGCTCGCCGCGGCCGGTTTTAGAGGGTTTCAGCTCCAGAACGAGGCGGGTCACATTCTGTTTCATACCTTCTTCGAGGTATTCTTCAAAAGTAGGCACACGGTCGCCGTTTTTCAGTTCGATGGTAGTAAGTTCAGCCAATGGTGTTTCTTCCACTACTTTACCGCCGATATGGGGGTCGTGGGAAAGAACGGGAACCCCGTCTTTGGAAAGCCACACGTCAAATTCTGAGCCTTCACATCCCAGGCGGGATGCTTCCCGGAGGGAGGTAATGGAATTCTGGCTGCCTGCAGTATGCTTCCAGGCTCCACGGTGTGCAACCACCTTATTGCGTGCGAAGTCGTCTTTCACAAAAATGAAAGATTCTTTCTGTCCGCCCAGCTCCAGCGTTACCGCATATTGAACAGCAGAAGCTTCATGGATGCTTTTCTTCTTCTTCAGTTTCACTTCTCCTTTCTTTCCGATCATAAACAGGCCGGAGGTATCTTCCGCCAGCTTCACTCCTGCAGCTGGTCCCTGAGGGGTAAATACCTGCCCGATAACCCCACCGGATTTCCCTTTGGGAATGGTGTAATTGTTTAAATGAAACGCGGGAGCCTGCCCGTTCACCGCCGCAGCGGCCAGTAATGCCGGGATCATGAATCGATAACGTAGACGCATGGTATTGTGTTTTCTATGCTTGATTGAATATTTCAACAACTTACGGAATATTATGTTCTGCTTTCAAATCAGTTACATAAGCTTACAAAATACGGTGGCGAACGGATAATTCAAAGGGGTTACTTTAGTTTTTAATGAGAACTTAATAATAGCTGAGGGTGGTGATTGTAGCATAAAAAAAGGCCGTCCCGGAAAGGGACGGCCTTGGAATATAGATCGGTATAAACCTATTCTTCTTCGTCGAACTGGAACACTTCTTTGGAAGATGCGAGGATGTCGTATTCTTCTTTGGAGCCTACGATCATGTTCTCGAATTCTCTCAGACCTGTACCAGCCGGGATGAGGTGACCGGTGATAACGTTCTCTTTCAGGCCAAGCATATCGTCCGTTTTGCCGTTGATGGCTGCGGAAGACAGTACTTTGGTTGTTTCCTGGAAGGATGCGGCAGAGATCCAGCTGTGCGTACCCAGAGAGGCCTTGGTGATACCGAGCAGAAGCGGGCTTGAAGTAGCCGTTTCAGCATCACGGTATTCAACAAGTTTCTTATCGGAACGGCGCAGTACGGAGTTTTCTTCGCGCACCTGGCGGAGCGTTACGATCTGACCTGCCTTCATGGTAGCGGATTCACCAGCTTCGGTTACTACCTTCTTGTCGAAGATCTGATCGTTTTCTTCGAAGAACTCGAACTTGTCGGTAGTATCGCCTTCGAGGAAGCGGGTATCTCCCGGATCTTCGATGGTTACTTTGCGCATCATCTGGCGAACGATCACTTCGATGTGTTTGTCGTTGATCTTTACACCCTGCAGGCGGTAAACCTCCTGGATCTCATTCACCAGGTATTCCTGTACGGCGAACGGACCTTTAATGGAGAGGATATCCGCAGGAGTGATAGAACCATCGGAAAGTGCGGTACCTGCTTTCACGAAGTCACCGTCCTGAACCAGGATGTGGCGGGTCAGCGGAACGAGGTACTTCTTCACATGTTGTTCGCGGCTTTCGATGATGATCTCACGGTTACCACGCTTGATGTTACCGAATGCTACTACACCGTCGATCTCAGATACGATAGCGGGGTTGCTCGGGTTACGTGCTTCGAAAAGCTCGGTAACACGCGGCAGACCACCGGTGATGTCGCGGAGCTTACCGATCACACGCGGGATCTTAACGATCACCTGACCGGATTTCACGCTAACACCTTCTTCCACGATGATGTGGGAGCCTACCGGAAGGTTATAGGATTTAACTTCCTTATTACCATCCACGAGGAGCGACGGGATCTTGTTTTTATCTTTTGTTTCGATAACCACTTTCTCACGGTGACCTGTTTGCTCATCAGCTTCTTCACGGAAGGTGATACCTTCAATGATGCTGTCGAAACGGATCTTACCGGCGATTTCAGAAACGATAACGGCGTTGAACGGATCCCATGTGCAGATCACATCACCTTTCACCACTTTCTGACCATCTTTCACTACCAGGGTAGATCCATAAGGAATGTTGTTAGTGATAAGGAGACGATCATTCTTCACATCCATGATCCTTAACTCACCGGTACGTCCGATAACCACCTGTACTTTCTCGCCTTCGTTGTTTTCGAAGGTAGTGGTACGGAGACCATCGAATTGGATTGTACCGTCGAATTTCGCAGCCAGGGTAGATTCTACTGAAGCAGAACCGGCCACACCACCTACGTGGAACGTACGAAGTGTCAGCTGTGTACCAGGCTCACCGATGGATTGTGCAGCGATGATGCCCACGGCGTCACCACGCTGTGCCGTGTAACCGGTAGCGAGGTTTTTACCATAACATCTTACGCACACACCACGTTTGCTTTCGCAAGTGAGTACGGAACGGATTTCAACTGTTTCGATCGTGCTTTCTTCGATCTTACGGCCAATTTCTTCCGTAATCTGTTCGCCGGCAGCAACAAAGAGTTCTTCGTCGTTTGCAGGGTTGAACACATCGTGGAGAGAAGTACGGCCAAGGATACGGTCGTACAGTGGTTCTACTACTTCCTCATTATCTTTCAGCGCAGAAGTTGCAATGCCACGGAGGGTACCGCAATCTTCTTCGGTGATAACCACGTCCTGTGCAACGTCTACGAGACGGCGGGTCAGGTAACCGGCATCCGCCGTTTTGAGCGCCGTATCCGCAAGACCTTTACGGGCACCGTGCGTGGAGATGAAGTATTCCAATACGTTCAGACCGTCCTTGAAGTTGGAGAGGATCGGGTTCTCGATGATCTCGGAACCGGAAGATCCGCTCTTACGGGGTTTAGCCATCAGACCTCTGAGACCGGCCAGCTGTTTAATCTGTTGTTTGGAACCACGTGCACCGGAGTCAAGCATCATGTACACGGAGTTGAAGCCCTGCTTGTCTGATGCCAGTTCGCGGATCAGTGTCTCGGTCACTTTCGTGTCCACACGGCTCCAGATGTCAATGATCTGGTTGTAACGCTCGTTGTTCGTGATAAGACCCATGTTGTAGTTATCCCACACTTCGTCCACCTCGCCGGCAGCACCGTCGATCATGAGCTGCTTAGCGTCGGGGATGATGAGGTCATTGATATTGAAGGACAGACCACCACGGAATGCCGTACGGAAACCCAATTGCTTGATATCGTCCAGGAATTTCGCGGTTTTTGGAATGTCAGTCGCTTTAATGATGTCGCCGATGATCTCACGCAGTGATTTCTTCGTCAGCAGGGCATTTACATATCCTGCTTCCTTAGGAACGTGCTGGTTGAAGATTACGCGGCCCACAGTGGTTTCGATCAGTTTGCGTTCGAGTGTGCCGTCTTCTTTACGTACATCAGCTTTAACACGGATGTTCGCATGAAGGTCAACACGTCCTTCGTTGTGCGCAATGATCACCTCTTCCGCGGAGTAGAAGGCTTTGCCTTCACCTTTCACGATTTCGGTTTCTGTGGATTTTTTACCCTTGGAAATGTAGTACAGACCAAGAACCATGTCCTGAGAAGGAAGGGTGATCGGCGTACCGTTCTGCGGGTTGAGGATGTTGTGTGAAGACAGCATCAGCAGCTGTGCTTCCAGGATCGCGGCGTTGCTCAAAGGCACGTGTACCGCCATCTGGTCACCGTCAAAGTCAGCGTTGAACGCAGAACACACGAGCGGGTGCAGCTGTATCGCTTTACCTTCCACCAGTTTAGGCTGGAATGCCTGGATGGAAAGACGGTGAAGTGTCGGAGCACGGTTAAGCATCACCGGGTGACCTTTCAGTACATTCTCCAGGATGTCCCAAACCACTGCTTCTTTCCGGTCTACCAGCTTCTTCGCTGATTTCACGGTTTTAACGATACCTCTTTCGATGAGCTTACGGATAATGAACGGTTTGAACAGTTCCGCAGCCATATCTTTAGGAAGGCCGCACTCATGCAGTTTCAGTTCAGGGCCTACCACGATAACGGAACGACCGGAGTAGTCCACACGTTTACCGAGAAGGTTCTGACGGAAACGGCCTTGCTTGCCTTTCAGTACGTCGGAGAGTGATTTCAGCGCACGTCCGCCTTCCGCTTTCACGGCGTTGGATTTACGGCTGTTATCAAACAGGGAGTCAACCGCTTCCTGCAGCATACGTTTTTCGTTACGCAGGATCACTTCAGGAGCCTTGATCTCGATGAGGCGTTTCAGACGGTTGTTACGAATGATTACGCGACGATAGAGATCATTCAGGTCGGAAGAAGCGAAGCGGCCACCGTCCAGGGGAACGAGAGGACGCAGTTCCGGCGGAACAACGGGGATGTATTGCATCACCATCCATTCCGGGCGGTTATCTACACGGCCATTTGCATCACGGAAGGCTTCCACCACGCTGAGGCGTTTCAGTGCCTCGGCTTTACGCTGCTGGGATGTTTCCGTAGCAGCCTGGTTGCGGAGCTGGTAAGAAAGGCTGTCCAGATCGATCCGGGCAAGCATCATTTCTACCGCTTCTGCGCCCATCTTCGCGATGAACTTATTCGGATCCTCATCAGGCAACAGCTGGTTATCTTTCGGAAGGGTATCCAGGATATCCAGGTACTCTTCTTCAGTCAGCAGATCTGCATAGTTGAGGCCCTTCTCCTGCTTCACTCCGGACTGGATGATCACATAACGTTCGTAATAAACGATAGTTTCCAGTTTCTTGGAGCTCATGCCGAGCAGGTAACCGATTTTATTAGGTAATGATTTAAAATACCAGATATGTACAACAGGCACCACCAGGCGGATGTGCCCCATTCTTTCACGACGTACTTTCTTCTCAGTCACTTCTACCCCACAACGGTCGCACACAATGCCTTTATAACGGATACGCTTATACTTTCCGCAATAGCACTCGTAATCCTTTACAGGACCGAAGATCCTTTCGCAGAATAAACCATCACGCTCCGGCTTGTAAGTCCGGTAGTTGATGGTCTCAGGTTTCAGCACTTCGCCATAAGAACGCTCCAGGATGGTGTCCGGTGAAGCGAGACTGATGGTAATGCTGCTAAAATTTGATTTGGGACGATTTTCTTTCTTGATGGCCATTGTATGTTGTTTAAAGAAAACTCAATGTCTTGCGTGAAGCCGGCAGTTCAGGTTTCCTTTTCCTTATCATTTGAACATTCACGCGGTTACTCCTGCATTTCGCTACGACGATATCTGAAGGAGGCCTGAGCCGGTTTTACACCGGCCAGGCCTCACTTGAATACAGTTATCAATCGAATTTCAGGTCCAGACCAAGGCCTCTCAGCTCATGGATCAGTACGTTGAAGGACTCAGGAACACCCGCTTTCGGGATGTTATCGCCCTTAACGATCGATTCGTAAGCTTTCGCACGGCCCACGATATCGTCGGACTTGATGGTGAGCAGCTCTTGCAGGATGTTGGACGCACCGTAGGCTTCCAGTGCCCACACCTCCATCTCACCAAAACGCTGACCACCGAACTGGGCTTTACCACCCAGCGGCTGTTGCGTGATGAGAGAGTAGGGTCCGATGGAACGGGCGTGCATCTTATCGTCCACCATGTGGCTAAGCTTCAGCATGTAGATGATACCTACTGTTGCTTTCTGGTGGAAGCGTTCGCCTGTTTCGCCATCGCTCAGGTAAGTGTGGCCGAAGCTCGGCAGTTTCGCTTCTGTGATGTAGCTCGCGATTTCTTCGGTGCTGGCACCGTCGAAGATCGGAGTTGCGAAGCGAACACCCAGTTTCTGACCTGCCCAACCGAGTACGGTTTCGTAGATCTGACCAAGGTTCATACGGGAAGGTACGCCCAGTGGGTTCAGTACGATATCTACCGGTGTACCATCTTCCAGGAACGGCATGTCTTCGTCACGCACGATCTTGGCAACGATACCCTTGTTACCGTGGCGGCCCGCCATCTTATCACCTACTTTCAGCTTACGTTTGCTGGCCAGGTAAACCTTCGCCAGTTTCAGTACGCCTGCAGGCAGTTCGTCACCGATGGAGATATTGAATTTCTCGCGTTTATAACGGCCCAGCTCCTCGTTGTACTTGATGTTGTAGTTATGGAGCAGGGTATTGATCTGATCGTTGGTATCCTGATCGGTAGTCCAGCCAAGCGGGTTAACGTTCTGGAAGTCCACATTCGCCAGGTTCTTGTTGGAGAACTTGGAGCCTTTGGAAATCAGTACTTCACCGTAGGTGTTGGTGATACCGGCAGAAGTTTTTTCCTTCAGCAGGGTCAGCAGTTTGCTCATCAATACTTCGAGCAGATCTTCCTCGTTCTTCTGGTGAATTTTCTCCAGTTTCTCGAGAGCTGCTTTCTCGCGCGTCTTGGAGTTTTTGTCCTTTTTAGCACGGGAGAACAGTTTTTTATCGATCACCACGCCTTCAGTAGACGGGGGTGCTTTCAGAGATGCATCTTTCGCATCGGAAGCTTTATCACCGAAGATCGCGCGGAGCAGTTTCTCTTCCGGAGAAGGATCGCTTTCACCACGGGGAGTGATCTTACCGATAAGGATATCGCCTTCCTTGATGTGAGCACCTACGCGGATGATACCGTTCTGATCCAGATCCTTAGTGGCTTCTTCGCTCACGTTCGGAATATCCGGAGTCAGTTCTTCTTCACCCAGCTTGGTGTCGCGCACTTCCAGTTCATATTCGTCGATATGGATGGAGGTGAACCAGTCTTCTTTAGCTACGCGTTCGGAGATTACGATAGCATCCTCGAAGTTGTAACCTTTCCAGGGCATGAACGCTACTTTCAGGTTGCGGCCCAGTGCCAGCTCGCCGGCGCGGGTTGCGTAACCTTCTGTCAGGAAGTCCCCTTCTTCCACCTTCTGTCCTTTCTTAACGGCGGGACGGAGGTTGATACAGGTGCTCTGGTTGGTTTTAACGAATTTGGTCAGCTGGTAGATGATCAGGTCATCTTCAAAGCTTACCAGTTTCTGCATTTCGTCGCGCTCGTAGCGAACGTGGATTTCGTTGGCGTCAACGAATTCCACCACACCTTTACCTTTGGAAGTGATCTGCAGGCGGGAATCGCGTGCAGCCTTACCTTCCAGGCCGGTACCCACGATGGGAACCTGCGGAGCGATCAGCGGAACAGCCTGACGTTGCATGTTCGATCCCATGAGCGCACGGTTGGCGTCATCATGCTCGAGGAACGGAATCAGGGAAGCGCTCAAACCTACGATCTGGTTGGGAGCTACGTCCATGAATTCTACTTCTCCCGGGTCTAGGATCGGGAAATCACCGGTTTCGCGGGATTTCACTTTATCGCCGGTAAACGCGCCTTTCTCATCGAGCGGAGCGTTGGCCTGTGCAATTTTAACGGAATCTTCTTCTTCAGCGCTCAGGTACTCGATCTTGTTCATATCTACTTTACCGTTGTTTACCTTGCGGTACGGTGTTTCGATGAAGCCCATCTCGTTCACCATGGCGTGTACGCACAGGGTGGAGATCAGACCGATGTTCGGACCTTCAGGTGTTTCAATGGTACAGAGACGGCCGTAGTGGCTGTAGTGTACGTCACGCACCTCAAAGCCTGCACGCTCGCGGGACAGACCACCGGGCCCGAGTGCGGAGATACGACGCTTGTGCGTGATCTCTGACAGGGGGTTGGTCTGGTCCAGGAACTGGGAAAGCTGGCTGGTACCGAAGAAGGAGTTGATCACGGAAGAAAGTGTTCTTGCGTTGATCAGGTCTACCGGAGTAAATACCTCATTGTCACGAACGTTCATACGCTCGCGGATGGTACGGGCCATACGCGCCAGGCCTACGCCGAATTGCGCATACAGTTGCTCGCCCACGGTGCGTACACGACGGTTAGACAGGTGATCGATATCGTCGATCTCCGCTTTACCGTTGGTCAGCTGCACGAGGTATTTAATGATCGAAATAATGTCTGCCTTGGTGAGCACCTTCATATCGAGCGGTGTCGGCAGTCCGAGTTTACGGTTGATCTTGTAACGGCCTACGTCGCCCAGATCATAACGTTTGTCGGAGAAGAATAATTTATCGATAATGCCCCTTGCTGTTTCATCATCCGGCGCATCGGCACCGCGCAGTTGGCGGTAGATGTGCTGAACGGCTTCCAGTTCGGAGTTTGATGTGTCTTTGTTGAGGGTATTGTAGATGATGGCAAAGTCTCCGCTCACTTCTTCCTTCTGCACAAATACGGATTTAACACCCATATCGGTGATCAGTTCGATGTTCGCTTCGTCGAGGATAGAGTCGCGCTCAAGCACGATTTCATTCCTTTCAATGCTCACTACTTCGCCCGTGTCTTCATCCACGAAATCTTCTACCCAGCTGCGTAAAACGCGGGCAGCCAGCTTTTTGCCGGCGTATTTCTCAAGATTTTTGCGGTCTGCTTTTACTTCATCTGCCATACCGAACAGCTCAAGGATGTCCTTGTCTGTTTCATAGCCGATAGCCCTTAACAGGGTGGTAACCGGGAACTTCTTCTTACGGTCGATGTAAGCGTACATCACGTTATTGATGTCTGTCGCAAACTCCATCCAGGCACCTTTGAAAGGGATCACCCTTGCAGAGTAGATCTTGGTACCGTTGGGATGCACGGACTGTCCAAAGAACACACCGGGCGAACGGTGGAGCTGGGATACTACTACCCGCTCTGCGCCGTTGATAACGAAGGTACCCCTGGGGGTCATGTAGGGAATGTTCCCGAGGAACACATCCTGCACAATGGTTTGGAAATCGACGTGTTCTTCGTCGTTACAGCTGAGGCGAAGTTTCGCTTTCAGCGGAACGGAATACGTCAAACCCCGCTCAATACATTCTTCGATGGTATAACGCGGAGGGTCCACGAAATAGTCCAGGAATTCCAGATTGAAGATATTTCTGGTATCTGTGATCGGGAAGTTTTCCTTGAATACTTTAAAAAGGCCTTCGTTGTTACGCTTGTCTGGTGTGGTTTCTAATTGGAAGAAATCCTTGAAAGATTGGATTTGGATAGCCAACAGATCCGGTGTCTCAGCAACTTGTTTGATCTTTCCAAAATTTACTCTTTCGTTAGTTTGGGCTTTTTTTAGAGACATATTCGAAGTTAGCAGTTAATATGACTTGTATTGAATAAGGGAAATTAACGATTCTTTGCCAAAAACATCCAATTTCTTGTATTTCAACCATCACGGCAGGTAATTTCCCGTTTGCCGGTCATGCTGGAAAAGATACGTTCCCAAAGGGAATAAGGCCAAAAAGTACCGGAGCACTTTTTGACCTTAAAAAGAATGTATATTAAACAAAGAATTACTGAATTTCTACGTCAGCGCCAGCTTCAGTCAGCTTCGCTTTCAGATCTTCTGCTTCTGCTTTGCTAACGCCTTCTTTCACTGATTTCGGTGCGCCGTCAACCAGTTCTTTGGCTTCTTTCAGACCGAGGCCGGTCAGGTCTTTTACAACCTTAACAACGTTCAGTTTGCTTGCGCCAGCAGATTTCAGTACTACGTTAAATGCAGTTTTTTCTTCAGCAGCAGCAGCGGGACCGTCGCCAGCAGCTACAACAACTGCAGCAGCAGCAGGTTCGATACCGTATTCGTTCTTCAGAACGTCTGCGAGTTCCTGTACTTCCTTAACAGTAAGACCTACTAATTGTTCAGCTAATGCTTTTACGTCTGCCATTGTATGATGTTTTTGAAATGTTTTTAAATTGTTGAATTTGAATATATTGTGACTTGGAAGCCAATGTTGTAACCGATTACTCGGCTGCGGGAGCTGCTACTTCTGCAGGAGCTTCTCCACCTTCTTTCTTGCCTTTCTCGAGCAGGGCAGCGATTACGCGCTTAGCAGGAGATTGCAGCAGACCGATAACTTCGCCGATGAGCTCGTTCTTGGTCTTGATTTTCACCAGGTTAGCCAGCTGGTTGTCGCCCAGATAAATTTCGTCAGCTACAAATGCAGCTTTCAGAACGGGTTTCTCCAGTTTAGCATTTGCCTTACGGAAAGTGCTCAGGATCAATGCAGGCTCTTTCGGGCTGTCGGAGAACATCAGGGCAGTAACGCCATTCAGTGCTTCGTAGATACCCTGGTATTTCTCACCATCCAGGCTTTCAAGGGCCTTTTTGATCAGGGTATTCTTCGCCACTTTCATTTCCACGTTCTTGTCGAAACAAACCTTTCTCAGGTGGTTCACCTGCGCTACCGACAGAGACTCGGTATTGGTGATATAGAAGTTGTTGTATTGAGTAAACTTGCCTTTCAGCAGCTCAATCACTTCATTTTTTTGCTCTTTGTTCATTGCAATTTGTTTAACATTGACTGCTTACTGCCTTCATTGCCTTTCGGCTCCGGCACCAACGGCCGTCAATTAGTTTTGAACAGATTTAGTGTCGATTACGATACCAGGGCTCATGGTCGCTGCCATGCTCAGACCTTTCAGGTAAGTACCTTTCGCAGTAGCCGGTTTCAGCTTGATAATCGCGTTGATCAGCTCCTGGCTGTTCTGTTCGATTTTCTCAGGTGCGAAAGAAATACGGCCGATAGAAGCGTGGATGATACCAGCTTTATCTACCTTGAAAGTGATCTTACCGCCTTTCACCTCGTTAACAGCAGCTGCTACGTCGTTCGTAACAGTACCTGTTTTAGGGTTAGGCATCAGGTTACGGGGACCCAGGATCTTACCCAGTTTACCGATTTTCGGCATGGTTGCGGGAGTCGCAATGATCACGTCTACATCAGTCCAGCCACCTTCGATCTTAGCGATGAAATCATCCAGACCTACGAAATCAGCACCAGCTTCTTTCGCAGCAGCCTCTTTATCAGGCGTGCAAAGAACCAGTACTTTCTTGGTTTTACCAGTACCGTGAGGAAGCGTTACAGAACCACGGATGGCCTGATCAGCTTTCTTGGGATCAACGCCCAGGCGGATGTGCAGATCGACAGAAGAGTCGAATTTGGTGCAGTTAATATCTTTAACAATGGTGGAAGCCTCTTTCAGGCTGTAAGCCTTATTCTTGTCCACCTTCGTATCAGCTACTTTTCTTTTTTTCGTTGCCATTTTCAGAATGTTTTACTTAGTTCCTGCTTACACAGGGTGAACAATTTAGTTTTCCCAGGGAGCTTTACCGTCTACGGTGATACCCATGCTGCGAGCAGTACCGGCAACCATTTTCATGGCACTTTCCAGCGTGAAGCAGTTCAGGTCGGGCATCTTGTCCTGCGCAATAGCTTCAACCTGCGCCCAGGATACTTTACCCACTTTGTTACGGTTAGGCTCTTTGGAACCACTCTGAATCTTCGCTGCTTCCAGCAGTTGAACCGGAGCAGGAGGAGTTTTGATAACGAAATCGAAGGATTTGTCCGTGTAAACAGTCAGTAATACCGGTAATACCTTACCCACTTTATCCTGGGTACGGGCATTGAACTGTTTGCAGAACTCCATGATGTTCACACCTTTCGAACCCAAAGCAGGGCCAATCGGAGGAGCGGGATTGGCTTGGCCGCCTTTCACCTGCAATTTCACATACGTTGCAATCTCTTTTGCCATTGTGTTGTTTTTAATTTGGTTAAACGTCTCCCCTTCCGTTCCCGGAAGATGAAACTCCCAAAACTCAAAAGTCGTCGTTAAAAGACATTTTAAGGGGGATGCAAAGGTAGGTAATATTTAATTGATTCGCAAAAAATATTTGGACTTCGGCATTTTTTTTGCTATTATACGGGGATAGGAAATTTACTTTATGACTAAGGAGCTGTAAATGAACGGGATATATCTCTATGGCCGAGGTCTGCAAAGTTACCTCTTTTTACCCGGATTTCCTCTGTCACCCGCTTTTCTTCCATTATTTTCTCCCCATCCCTCCCCGCTTTTCATTAAATTTATCCCCCAAAACCCGTTTTGTAATGTTGCTTCTCTTTTTTTCGCTTCTTTTTCAATCACCAGAAAACATCTCCCCACGCATGAAAAACACCGTGATTTTTACCGGCTCCTATTCCGAAGCCTCTAAAGATGGCATCCACGCCATGATCATGCTGGACAAAGCACCATATTCCAGGGGCCTCCGTGGCTTTAGTGGTATCCAAAACCCCTCATTCCTCAAATTTTCCGCAAAGCATAAAATGCTCTATGCCGTTTCTGAAGTAGCAACTGGTACAATTCAGGCATACGCCGTTGAATCCGTCGGCGGGTCAAATACCCCGGGCCTGTCTCCTGCCGGATCCCCGCAACCCGCGGGCAACGGGCCATGCCACATCTCCATTGACGAGCAAAGCCGCTACCTCATCGTCTCCAATTATGGAGGAGGCAGCCTCGCTGTATTCCCGCTCGATAACACCGGTATCCCCCGGCCGGCAATTCAACGGCTGATTTTCAGCGGCAATGGTCCAAACCCATCGCGCCAGGAAGCCCCGCATGCCCATTCGGCTATCTTCTCGCCCGACGGAAAACAAGTACTTGCTGCAGACCTAGGGACAGACCGCATCTATGTATACGAATACGAACCCGGTCACGCCAACCGCCCCCTGTCACCAGCCAAACAGCCCTTTGCCCTCACCGTTCCCGGGGGAGGTCCCAGGCATATGGCGTTCTCCGCGGATGGCAAACTGCTATTTGTTGTCCTCGAACTGACAGGCCAGATACAGACTTTCCGCTACCAGAACGGTGCCCTTACTCCCCTGCAAACCGTTTCCGCCGCGCCTGCTTCTTATAAAGGAGATAATTTCAGCGGTGCTGATATCCACCTGTCTCCTGATGGCAAATTCCTGTATACTTCCCTCCGTGGCGACGTTCACCATATCACCATTTTCCATATTTCGGGGAATGAACTGAAGCTTGCCGGCCACCAGGACCTCAACGGGCGCAAGGAACCACGCAATTTCTGTCTTTCGCCGGATGGTGCATTCCTCTATTGCGGATTGCAGAAAAGCGGGGTAATTGCGATATTTAAAAGGAATGCAGAAACCGGGCTTCTCACAGACACGAACATTGCTATCGAGGTCCCTTCCCCTGTTTGCCTCGAGCCCATGCAATAATTGCGTGTGGCAACAGGCAAAAGTTGCTGATACATGTATTTCGTAACTTCATGGTCTTAAACCCCTTAGTTATGAAACGCACGTGTTTGTTTATCGCAATTGTCTGCAGTACATTCTTATCCGTCAAAGCACAGGACGAAGCCGCCCAGAAAGCCTGGATGGATTACATGACGCCAGGCCCCATGCATAAAATGATGGCGATGGGTAATGGTACATGGAATACTGACCTCACATTCTGGATGTCGCCAGACGGGCCTTCCTCTAAATCCACAGGTTCTTGTACCAATCGTATGATTCTTGGTGACCGTTACCAGGAAACAGTTCATACGGGAGATATGGGAGGCATGCAATTCGAAGGGCATGGTATAACCGCCTACGACAATGCCAGAAAGGTTTTCCAATCCATTTGGTACGACAACATGGGTACTGGTATTATGGTCCTGGAAGGCAAGCTGGATGAAGCTACCCGGACGCTGACACTTACCGGAACATCCACTGACCCCACTGGTAAGCCGATGGGTGTTCGGGAAGTTTTCAAATGGGTTGACGACAACACGCAGTGGATGGAGATGTACATGATGCAGGACGGGAAAGAATTTAAGAGTATGGAAATGAAACTAACCCGGAAATAAGGCGTTGGTTTCTTAAAGAATTTTATGCGGCTGCGGTAACGCGGCCGTTTTTTTGTTACTCCAATAAGCCTGCAAATGGCAGTATCCCAATACACTGCAACTTCACCATTATTACGCCGGTACTGCTTTAATGCGTAACAATACTGTTACAATATGGTTAGAGGCCATTATAATACGGTTAGAAGATGGCCACAGTACGATTACAGCGCTACTACAGTATGACTACAGTATGATTACAGTGCTATTACAGTATGATTGCAGCGCGATTACAGCGCGATTACAGCGCGATTGCAGCCTAATTAGTGAAGGTTTATAGTCCAGGTACAGTCCGTTTACAATACTGTGTTCCTTTTGGGGTATACAGGCTAAATTCCCATCATCCTTCTATGAACTCTGTTCTTGCGAATTGTGGGCATAAAAAAAGAGGCTGCCTTGATGGCAACCTCTTGAATATGGTAAAACCAGTATTAGCTGATTTTTTCTACCTGCATGAAGTTCAGCTCTACCGGTGTGGCGCGGCCGAAGATCTTTACGGTAACCTTCAGTTTCTTCTTGTCTTCGAGTACTTCTTCGATGACACCGTTGAAGTCGTTGAAAGGTCCGTCGATGATCTTGATGGTTTCGCCGACGATGAATGGTTCGCTCATGGTGAGGCCCTGATCGGAGATCTCATCCACTTTACCGAGCATTTTATTGACTTCGGCTTTACGGAGAGCGATGGGCTTTTCTTTACCGAGGAAGTGGATCACGCCTGAAACGTTACGGATGGCCTGAATCACTTCGTCATTCATTTTCCCGTCGATGGCTTCGATCATCACATAACCGGGGTAGAAGTTTTTTTCGCGCATTACTTTTTTACCGGCTTGCACTTTATAAACTTTTTCCACGGGCAGAAATACCTGAGTGATCACGTTGCCCCAGTCGCTGCGGCGTACTTCGATATCCAGATATTCTTTTACTTTCTTCTCCTTGCCACTCACCACGCGCAGCACGTACCATTTGGTTTCCTGAGTGGGGATTTGGGCTTCATCCATTATTGAAACAGTTTATAGTATTGCGATAAAACCAGGTGGGAAGCTGTGTCCATACCCCAAACCATCAGTGTGATGATGATGGTGGCGACCAGAACGATCATGGTGGAGGACTGCAGTTCCTGCCAGGTAGGCCAGGATACTTTATGTACCAGTTCGTGGTAGGATTCTCTGAAGTAGTTGGTGATTTTGTTCATGCTGAAAATTTCTAGGGACTGAAGTTAAAAAACAATCCTGTTATGAACGATAAAAATTGCCTTCAAGGGAAATTGCGGATTTTTTTAATGGAAATCTGCAATTTAACTTTCCGGCAATTTACATTTTTAATCAGCACGGGCACTAGGATTCGAACCCAGATCAAAGGTTTTGGAGACCCGTATGCTACCGTTGCACCATGCCCGTGTATAAGCCATCAGTATCTTTCACTTTCACCGTCTGTAAAGATAATCTTTGGAAGATTACTTGTGTTAGAACTGATGGCTTTTTTTTATTTTCTCAGTAGTTAAACTACCGATTGATTATTTCAGGATATCAGTCACCTGACCAGCACCTACGGTACGGCCACCTTCGCGGATAGCGAATTTCAGACCTTTTTCCATAGCGATCGGCTGGATCAGTTTAACAGTCAGACCGATGTTATCACCAGGCATAACCATTTCAACACCTGCAGGCAGTTCAACCTCACCAGTTACGTCCGTAGTACGGAAGTAGAACTGAGGACGGTATTTCTGGAAGAAAGGAGTGTGACGGCCACCTTCTTCTTTGCTCAGTACGTAAACTTCGCATTTGAAGTCGGTGTGCGGAGTGATAGAACCGGGCTGGCAGATAACCATACCACGACGGATCTGAGTTTTCTCAATACCGCGGAGGAGCAGACCGGCGTTGTCACCAGCTTCACCTTCGTCCAGCAGTTTTTTGAACATCTCAACGCCGGTGCAGGTAGATTTCATAGATTCTGCTTGCAGACCTACGATCTCAACGTTCTCACCAACTTTGATACGACCACGCTCGATACGACCGGTAGCAACAGTACCACGACCGGTGATAGAGAATACGTCTTCCACAGACATCAGGAACGGTTGATCAACCGGACGGGGAGGCATGGGGATGTAAGTATCTACAGCTTCCATCAGCTCCTCGATTTTGCCAACCCACTGGGGATCGCCTGCGAGAGCGCCGGTAGCGGAACCCTGGATGATGGGAACATTATCACCGTCGAAACCATAGGAAGACAGCAGTTCGCGAAGCTCGATTTCAACGAGTTCCAGCAGTTCGGCGTCGTCTACCAGGTCTACTTTGTTCATGAATACAACCATACGGGGAACACCTACCTGGCGAGCGAGCAGAACGTGCTCTTTCGTCTGGGGCATAGGACCGTCGGTAGCAGCTACTACGAGGATAGCACCGTCCATCTGGGCAGCACCGGTGATCATGTTTTTCACATAGTCAGCGTGGCCAGGGCAGTCAACGTGAGCATAGTGACGATTTGCAGTCTGATACTCTACGTGTGCTGTATTGATGGTGATACCTCTTTCTTTTTCTTCAGGAGCCGCGTCAATTTCATCATAACCTTTCTTCTCAGCCAAGCCCTTGTTTGCCAGAATTGTAGTAATGGCAGCAGTCAAGGTAGTTTTACCGTGGTCAACGTGACCAATGGTACCAATGTTAACGTGGGGTTTATCCCGCTTGAAGGTTTCTTTTGCCATTGTATTTTTTTTTAAGATGGTTTGTAAAGTTTATTGCTTTATAGTTGTTTTAAAACTTACTTAACAAACTGGAGCCCGCCGCAGGAATTGAACCCGCTCCTTTTCGCTTACATGCGAAACGCTCATCCATTGAGCTTACCGACTGAGTTAAACTTCGAATTTCGGATACCGGCCACGGAAATTTCCCAGAAGGAGTTTTCCGGTCACCCAGCATCCGAAATCTTGTGAGCTGTTGATGAGAATTGAACTCACGACCTCTTCCTTACCAAGGAAGTGCTCTACCCCTGAGCTACAACAGCGTTGATGGTGCTTTAAGAGCGGGAGACGAGGTTCGAACCCGCGACCTACAGCTTGGAAGGCTGTCGCTCTACCAACTGAGCTACTCCCGCACATCGCCTTGCATCTCTTCAATTCCCCCCATGCACATAAAGCGCAAAGCTTAACAAAATAATGGTGGGCAGGACAGGATTCGAACCTGTGAAGTCGAAACAGCGGATTTACAGTCCGCCCCATTTGGCCACTCTGGAACCTGCCCAACTTAAATAACTTTCGAGCCAGCAGAGGGATTCGAACCCCCGACCCACTGATTACAAATCAGTAGCTCTGGCCAACTGAGCTATGCTGGCATTCTTTTGTCAAGAAAAAGCTTAACATTCTTGCTAAAAGGGAGTGCAAAATAAGGGTGAATTTTTTGATAAACCAAATATTTTTTTTCACTCCGAAAACATTTTTCCAAACTACCTAAAGTCGGCTAAAATGCCCTACAGCAAAGAACTTTACTACCTTCGCCGATCCCTTTTTGAATCGGGATGGCAAAGGTAGTAAAGAGAACAATATTTCCAAAATTATTTTGAGATTTTAATGTAAATTCTTTTCCTTCTTACGCTTAATCTGGGTTACAAGGCTATCAAACGCAAGATCGAAGGACTCTTCGAAGGATTTGCTCTCATGCTTTACAAAGAAACTATGGCGGGGTACATTTACGCGGATCTCCGCAATCTTGTCTTTTACCTGGTGGGCTAACTGATCTAACTTCAGGAAAATTTCTACTTGTACAATCTTGTCATAGAAGGTGGATAGTTTTTGGATTCTCTTATTCACATGATCAATTAATTTGGCGTCAGCATCAAAACGCACAGTTTGAATTTGAACATTCATAGCACTAAAATTTAACATTTAACAATCTGATTTCAAATTAGTAGTCATTCATCATAGGCGCGTCTTTTATATAAAGAACTGTATTACTAATATACACAAACTTCCAACTCAAAGCTCTATGCGACCCACTAAAAATTTTGTTAAAATGACCATAGTGTAATGTTAACCCCTTTTATCCCCTCATAAGATGACGCACGTCACCCGAAGAACTGTTTCTCCTTAGTGCATTTTTCTGTCAATATAAGTTTTGATACTATCCCCTCGGATGCGCCTGACGGTGCACCCGCCGAAGCTTCTCTATCGTATTGTGCGTATAGACCTGGGTTGAAGCCAGACTTGCATGCCCCAGCAACTCCTTCACCGCATTGATATCCGCCCCGTTATTCATCAGATGCGTCGCAAACGTATGCCGCAGCACATGCGGACTGCGCTTCTTCAGCGTTGTTACCTGCTCCAGCGCACGCCGCACCGTCCGGTATACATACCATGGCTGCACCGCCCGCCCGTCTTGCAGGCACAGCAGCGCTTCGCCTGTATAACCCGGCAGCAGTTCATCGCGCCGTGCTATGTATTCGCGCAATTCTGCCAGCACGGCCGGCCCCAGCGGTATAATGCGTTCCTTATTCCCCTTACCCAGCACTTTCATTTGCCCGTTGGAAAAATCCACACTCCTGTCGCGCAGCCCGGTAAGCTCCGCACGCCGGATTCCGGCATGGTACAGCAGGCGCAAAATGATCCGTTGCGTGTTACCGGCAAAATCGTCTCCGAACAGCGGGAGATCCTCCCCTGCACGGTTCGCTTCCACCAGCTCCATCACATGCTCATCCACAAACACGGGTAAGCGGCCAGGAAGTTTCGGTCCCGAAACACGGGCCATCGGGCTTTGCTTTACCGCGCCTTTGCGTAATGCGTACTTATAAAAGGATTTAAGGGCCGACATCTTCCGCCGGATGGTAACAGCCATTGCAGGCGGTTGCGCCCGTTTATGGGCATCTTCTGCCTTTTTACGACCTTCCAGACCGAGGGCAAGCCACGACTGTACATGCGAAGCCTTTACGCTTTCGAAGGGAATACCGCCATATTCGTCATGCAGATAGGTAAAAAACTGGCTGAGATCAAGGCAATAGGATTGCACCGTATGCGGTGAGTACCGCTTTTCGAGGGAGAGGTAGGCGAGGAAGTCCTGCGCCAGAGGTGGTAGGTGCGCTTGATCCAATACAAAAAAATTGATGATTGTAAAGATATAACATTCCTTACAATCATCAATTTCGTGTATAGAAAAGAATCAGTATCGAATTATTGATCGAACTTACCGGTCGCTACCTGCAGTTTGTAAACTGCTTTCAGCACCTGTGTGCGGCGACGGATAGACGGCTTGGTAAATGACTGACGCTCTCTCAGTTGCAGCAGAATTTTCGCTTTCTCAAATTTCTTTTTATACTTTTTGAGCGCTTTGTCAATGTTTTCGCAATCTTTGGAATCGATGATTAACATATTTATCCTTTATTCTGTTTTACAGTATATTTTTACGGATGGCAAAGATAAGTATTCCTTTTTTATTTCCAAAATTAAATCACCATTTCTTCCCCCGGCAATTCTCCATTAAATTTGTGGGATTATGTTTACTGGTATAATAGAAACAATGGGCATTGTAGCCGATGCCAGGCCCGGTGGCGGCAACCTGGAACTCACTATCCAATCACCCCTGGCCTCCGAACTCAAGATCGATCAGAGCGTATCTCATAATGGTGTCTGCCTTACCGTCACCTCCGTGGAAGCCGACCGCTACACTACCGTAGCCGTAGCAGAAACCCTGCAGAAAACCAATATCGGCGCCCTCCGCCCCGGCCAGGCCGTGAACCTCGAAAGGGCCATGGTCTTCAACAGCCGGATCGACGGGCACATTGTACAGGGCCATGTAGATGGAACTGGCGTTTGCCGCTCTGTGGAACCGCAGGACGGCAGCTGGGTATTCCGGTTCGGATTCGACCCCTCCTTCGCCCCGCTTATCGTGGAAAAAGGATCCATATGTCTCAACGGTATCAGTCTTACCGTATTTGATATTGCCGACGATGCATTTTCAGTTGCCATCATCCCATATACTTTCGAACATACCAATATCCGGCATCTGCAACCCGGCGACCCCGTAAACCTGGAATTCGACATCCTGGGCAAATACGTGGCGCGCCAATTACAAACCCAAGCGAAACCATCCCTGACAACATGAACCATCCCATTACAGACCTGCTGGGCATACGGCATCCCGTGATTATGGCTCCCATGTTCCTCGTCAGCAACGAGGCCATGGTAAGCGCCGCCATCCGCAGCGGCATCGCGGGCACCTTCCCTTCCCTCAACTACCGGAAGGAAGGCGAGCTGCATGCCCTCCTGGAAAGGCTCAACGCCGTCCGTGCCGCCCACCCCGGCGGTAACTACGGCGTAAACCTCATCGTTCAAAAAACGAACCCGCTCTATAAAAAGCACCTGGATGCCTGCGTGGCAGCCAAAGTTCCGTTTTACATCACCTCCCTCGGCAATCCCCGTGAAGTCATCGACGCAGCCCACTCCTATGGCGCCAAAGTCTTTTGCGATGTCACTAACCTTGAGCACGCCCAGAAAGCAGCACAGGTTGGTGCCGACGGTTTTATCGCCGTATGCTCCGGTGCAGGCGGCCACGCCGGCCCCTACCCTATGCATGTTCTCATCCCCGCTCTGGAAAAAGCCTTCCCCGGCATGCCCATCGTTGCGGCAGGCGGCATCGCTTCCGGTAAGCAAATGGCCAGTGCCATGGTACTAGGTGCTGATGGGGTTTCCATCGGCACCCGTTTCATTGCCAGCCCCGAAGCCAATGTGAGCGATGAATACAAACAGGCTATCGTGGATCATGGCATGGAAGACATCGTGCTTACCGAGCGCCTTTCCGGTACACCCTGCAACATCATCAATACCCCGGCCGCACAGAAACTTGGCTACAAACAAAGCAACTGGGAGAAATGGTTGTCGCGCAACCCGCGTACAAAGAAGTATTTCAAGATGATGGTACAGCTCAAAGGCATGAAAATGCTGGAGAAAGCAACCAAACCAAATTATTATAACCAATTGTGGAGTGCAGGACAAAGCGTGGAGATGGTAGACGGCATTGAGCCGGTGGAATCTATCATTGCACAGCTGACGGAGGAGTACCAAAAAAGTTTTCAGCCTTTCTGCTCATGAATGATATCAATCGTTATAAGGCCCGGCTTTCTGTCGCGGCCTTTTTCTTTTTAAATGGATTATGCTTTGCTTCCTGGGCTTCCCGCATCCCTGCGATACAGGAACACCTTGCACTGAGCGAAGCCGCGCTCGGCAGCCTTCTTCTCTGCATACCGGTTGGCGCTCTCATTTCCCTCCCCATCGCAGGCTGGCTCGTAACCCGCTCCGGCAGCCGCCCGGTTATGATATTAGCTGCGGTGTTGTATGCCGTATTCCTCTTCTGCATCGGCCAGGCAGGTAACCCCTGGATACTCGGGTTCGTCCTTTTCCTGTTTGGCTTCGCAGGTAACCTGGGTAATATCTCCGTAAATACACAGGCTGTAAGTGTGGAAGCATTATATGGCCGGTCCATCATGTCATCCTTCCATGCCGTATGGAGCCTTGCGGGGCTTGCAGGTGCCGGGATCGGTACGCTGATGGTAACCCTCCGTACACCTCCTTCCCAGCACTTCATGATGGTGGCGGGTGCAGCACTGCTACTGGTCATCCTTTCTTTCCGGAACGCGCTGCCGCATACCAAAACCGCCGGCGGCCATCAGCCAATATTTGTGAAACCTGATAAAACCCTCATCAGTCTGGGCATCATCGCTTTCTGCTGCATGATCTGCGAAGGCACGATGTACGACTGGAGCGGGGTATACTTTGCGAAGGTAGTAGAGGCCGATCCGGGAAAGGTGACCATCGGGTACACTGCTTTCACTGCTGCCACCACCTCTGGGCGCTTTATCGGCGACTGGCTCACCAAACGCTTTGGCATCCTCGGTATGCTGAAAGGCAGCGGTATATTAGCAGCGTCCGGCCTTTTACTCTCAGTCGCCTTCCCTACAGTATGGTTTTCTGCCCTGGGCTTTTTCCTGGTAGGCCTTGGCGTGTCTACCGTAATTCCCCTTGTGTATAGTGAAGCCGGGCGTAGTAAAACGATGAGCCAGAGCATGGCACTTGCGGCAGTAAGTACTTTCGGCTTTTTCGGTTTTCTGCTGGGGCCTCCGCTGATCGGGTTCATTGCACAGGCTTCAGGGTTACGGATTTCTTTCCTGTTCATCGCGGTAATGGCCTCCATGATCACGGTAATGGCGGTGCGGAAATCGCGCGGGACAAACGGAGGGAAATAAAACTTATTATCTTTGCGCCATGTCAGAAACACCGAATTTTCAGGAAGGCGCTGTGCTGTTGATCAATAAACCCTTGACCTGGACCTCGTTCGACGTTGTCCGCAAGATCCGCAATACCACCAAAGCCAAGATCGGCCATGCCGGTACCCTGGACCCTCTCGCTACCGGGCTCCTCATTTGCTGTACCGGCAAAATGACCAAGAAAATCAATGAATATCAGGCGAAAGAAAAAGAATATACCGGCACCTTTACATTAGGCGCCATAACCCCTACATTCGACCTCGAATCAGAACCGCAGGACCATCAGCCCGTTCCTGAGCTGGACAAAGCCGCACTGCAGGCAATTGCCGACAAATTCACCGGCCCTCTTCAGCAGTTACCTCCCATCCACTCTGCCATCAAACAAAACGGCAAGCCCATTTACCACCTCGCCCGCAAAGGTGTGGAAGTAAAAGTGGAGCCCCGTTCCATCGTGATTCATGCGTTTGAAATTACTGCGGTGGAATTACCCGTGGTACACTTCCGAGTGGAATGCAGCACCGGTACATACATCCGTTCGCTGGCCAATGACTTCGGTGCAGCAGTAGGTTGTGGCGGTTACCTCAGCAGCCTTTGCCGTACTCGCATCGGCCCCTTCAAACTGGAAGACGCCATGGATGTGGTACAATTCATCGAGGAATACAAGAAAATGCAGGAAACTCAGAACGGATAGCCGATCGCTACGTTCCAGATGATATTGTCGCGGCGCCAGCGGCCTTCGCCGAGCGTCCATTCACCTAAATACCAGCCTTTGCTGTTCTGGGTGGGGTAAGGTTTCTTGAGGGGTATGCCCCAGTCGAGGCGGATCACGAAGTAACTGAAATCCAGCCGCACACCAGCACCTGTGCCGATGGCAAGATCCTGATAGATATTCATGAGCTTAAATGCCGCTCCAGGCCTGCTGGTGTCTGTCTTCAGCATCCATATATTACCAAAATCCAGGAAGGTAGCTCCTTTCAGCATCATGGTTCCGCCAAATAAGCGGAGAATGTTGAACCGGTATTCCACGTTCCCTTCGAAGCGCATATCCCCAGTCTGATCCGGGAATATTGTAGCGGTATAAGATGTATCGCGGTAAGAACCTGGGCCCAGTGTACGCAGGCGCCATGCGCGGATGCTGTTAGGTCCGCCCGATGTAAATTGCCTTACATAAGGTAATACATCACTTTGCCCGTAAGGCAGGCCTAATCCCAGGTAGGCCCGGGTTGCCACGCTGCTGCGGTTGTAGTTCCAGAAATGACGGTAGTCCAGATCCAGCCGCACAAACCGCGAGATCTTCACATTCGCGGCTGTCTCAAGATTATCGCGCTTATTGGTAATCACATTCAGCAAACTGTTCACCCCTTCCAGCCAGGCTCCCGATTCTTCAAGGGCTGCACGGAAGTAAGTATTTTGCTTCTTATGAAAAATATCGTCGTTACTGAAGGTATACACTACTGCTTCTCCACCAATGAATGCCGGCTCGAAGCTGCGCTGCAGGTAAGGGTTTTCCTTTACCACCGTATCCCGGAACTCAGGCGTTAAGGTTACGCCAACATAGTTCAGGTTGAAGGGCTTCACGTTCCAGCGCTTGTAAATAGACTCGTTCCATTCATAACCCAATGCCCCGGTTACCGTACGGATATTGAACTTATCGATACGGCGAAGGTTGTTATACCCGGCTGAAATACGGGTTTTGGCGGTAGACTTGTAATTCTGCCGCACCCGGAACGGAAGTGCGAAGCGGGGTAATACATAATCTGCATTCACACCATATTCCTGCGCCTGCATGGAAAGGCCCACACGGTTCTGGTTCCGCAGCTCGATACCGCCTTTAACAGTAATATGCAGCTCGTTGGCTGCACGGTTCAGGTTGAAGTGACGGTACCCCACTGATATGGCACTACCAACAGCATAATCGTTGGATGTAGTTACGTCGAAGTTGGTGCTGAATTCCTGCTTTTTACGGGGTGATAACTGGATGTAGGCATCCAGCTTCTGCACAGTATCCTTAGCATCTTTATACTGCAGGCTCACGAATTGCCAAAGGTTGAGATCGTACAGGCGGTTGATGGTATTGCTGTAGTTGGAAGTGGAATACCGCTCGTTTGGCCGCAACTGAATAGCACGCGCTAATACCCGTGGCCTTACGATGTTCTGATGGTATTTGATGGTAAAGTTGCGTGTTTCGGTAGTATTGAATGCAGTATCGTCCGGGCTTTCCTGCAGGGCCATGTCCGGGTACACGATAATCTTGTTGAGGAAGAAAAGTTTGGTCTGATCGCTGGCGGAATCTTCGGGGGGTACAACTGCCACTTCCACATCAAGCGTGGGTTTCTCGTCTGCCCGGATGACGTTGGGCATCACCTCAAAGGGGTTCAGGGGATCTACAAAGAGCGATTTGTTCAGCGTATCTACCGTGAAAATAACCAGGTCGCGGTTGAATTTGTAATACCCGGCATCCCGGATAAGACGGGTGAGGCGCTCCCTTTCACTACTGAGGTCAGATGCCTTGTAGGGCACATCCGTTTTCAGGAGCGACAGCCGCTCTCCGTCCTTCACTACCTTCGCGATGGCGGAATCAGGAATATCGTAAGTGATTTTGCGGACAATGAAATTCTTACCGGTATTAACATCGTAGGTAACGGATGCTTTCCGGCCGCTTTCGCTTTGCCGCGTTTGTATGGTTGCATAGAAATAACCCTGGTTATTCAGATAGGCAACCATGCGCTGTACAGATTCCTTTGTTTTGACCGAATCGTAAATCACCGGGGCTTCCAGGTTCCGTTCACTGAGCATGAGGTTCCAGAACCAGTTACTCTTTTTCTCGTAATTCTTCTGATTATAAAGCCACACCTTCAGGCGGGAACCCAGGAATTTTCGGTTGGGCTGCTGCAGCTGGAGCGAACGGGATGACAGGTCGTTTTTCAGATCGTTCTTTTCGCTGGAAGCAACCGGCCCGGTCACTTCCACATCGGTATCTACGAGCAGGCTCTGATTTTCCTGAAGGTAACGGGTATTGGAGCAGGCCGTCAGAAACAGGCATACCATTAGCCAGAGCAAGCGCTGGTGGGGTAATCCGGAAGTGGATGGGTATGTCGGTTTCTTCACTGTAAGATTGAATTAACGGGTAAGTGCCGCTCCCGCCATGGCGGGACATGTTGGCTGAATGCCGGATTTCACGTAGGTTTGACCCTATGTTATCAAAGGCGCAAATTAAATATATTACCGGACTACAGCACAAAAAATACCGTCAAAAATTTGGCCAGTTTGTCGCTGAAGGAGATAAGATCGTACAGGAGTTGCTGGAAAACGGTGCTGGCGTGAAGACTATATTCGCTACCCGGGAGTGGCTGCTCGATAACCGGGCACTCGCCGAAAAGGCCGCAGCAGTGGAAGTGCTGGAAGTAACACCTGAAACCCTTCGGCAGCTAAGTTCCCTCTCCGCTCCCAACCGTGCCCTCGCCCTCGCCGATATCCCGCCTGCCCGCGATTTTGTTCCGGAAGGCGTTTCCCTCGCCCTCGAAACCATCCAGGACCCCGGCAACCTCGGTACTATCATTCGTATAGCCGACTGGTTTGGCATCCGCCAGATCGTTTGCTCACCCGATTGTGTGGACGCTTACAACGCCAAAACCATCCAGGCTACTATGGGCAGCTTCCAGCGGGTATCCGTTATCATCCGCGATATCCCCCAGTTCCTGGAAAAACATGCCGCCCTCCCCTCCTATGCCGCCACCCTTCATGGCAACGATATCACCCTCACTAAAAAAGTAACGGAAGGCATCCTGCTCATCGGAAACGAATCACGCGGATTGAGCGAAGAAGTGCTCCGCCGCAGCAGCCATCATATCACCATTCCGCGTATCGGCCAGGCCGAATCACTGAATGCAGCCGTAGCAGCAGGTATTATCTGCGGAAGACTGCTTATTTAAACTGAATGGCCCGCACCGGTAAAATCCTCCGGATGAGCATAGACGGGATGATGAGGATTAATACGCACACTGCCAGCGTACCCACGTTGATGAGTGCCACTTTCCACCACTGAATGGCGATTGGTGCCACCGACATGTAATATGACTCTTCCGGCAACCGGATGAAGCCCGTGTATTGTTGCAGTAAAGCCAGGCCCAGCCCAAGAATATTCCCGATAATGATGCCCACCACTACAATGTACCCCGCCTGGTAAAGGAATATGCCCTGAATGGAAGTGTTCCGCGTACCAAGGGCTTTGAGGATGCCTACCATATTGGTACGCTCCAGGATCAGGATAAGCATGGCTGTGATCATATTGATGACGGCCACAATGGTCATGATGATAAGGATAATAGTCTCGTTCTTATTCTGGAGCCCCAGCCAGTCGAAGATATTGGGGTAAATCTCCTGCATGCTGCGCATCCCCAGCTCGGCATCGCTGATTTCGTCGCTGATGAGGGAGGCAGCTGCGTCCATATCCCGAAATCGGTGGAGGTGTACTTCGTAGCCCCCGATATTATCGGGCGCCCAGTCGTTCAGCCGCCGGATGAGGTTGATATCCCCTACGATATAGGTTTTATCATATTCTTCGATACCGGTTTTGTATATGCCGCAGATGGTAAGCTTCCGCGCGCGGGGCTGTTGCCCGTCGCCCTGCATGAAATAAATAATAATTGCATCGTTCAGCTTCAGGTTCAGTAATGCCGCAGTGCTCGCGGAAATAATAACCTCGGGAGCATACCCGCTGTCGGTTGCCCGGGTGGCACGGCCTTCCGTAATAAACGGCAGCGCCTGCCCGCCGTTTACCCCTTTAAATATCATCCCTTCCGTTTCCCGGCCTTTTTTAACGATAACTGACTTGGTGGCGAAAGGGCTGACGGAACTCACCAAGGGGATAGCGGAAAGTCGCTTTTCGAGGGCACTGTCTTCCGGGAAAGGGCTCGGTTCGGCATTGGGCCCTCCCGTTTCACGGTACTCCGTGATATGGTAATGCCCCCAGAAACTGAAGATTTTATCGGAAATCACCTGCTGAAACCCGCTGATCATTGCCGTGGCGATAATCATCACCGCAACACTGAATGCAGTAGCCGCCATTGCGATGTTGATGATGAACCGTGAAAAGGAGGAAGAACGGTTAAAAGCTATCCTTCCGGCAATAAACATGGAGATGCGCATGGCGCGAATTTATACATTTTAGAAATTCATTGTAAATTACAGCTATGAGGACAGTCGCATTTGTTTGCTGCACCCTGGCGGCATTATTGTTTTTCCCCGGCGCCAATGGTCAGGTTAACAGCATCACGCCCGACCATATTTACCACCAGAACATCGCTACCGTGAAGCTGACCCCGCCCGGCGAAATGCTTGGCCTTCCCATATTATCCCTCAATTCGGGCGATCAGCTCGAGCTGCAGTTCGATGATCTGCAAAACGAGATCAAATCTTACTTTTATACCCTTCAGCTCTGTAATGCAGACTGGACGCCTGCCCAGGTTAATACCATCGATTACCTCCGTGGCTTTTCGGAAGTACAGATCCGCGATTACCGGTTTTCGTCAGTAGCCCTGCAAAAGTATGTGCATTACAAGGCCCGCATCCCCAGCGCTAACTCAACGCCCACACGGTCAGGCAATTACCTTCTGAAAGTTTACCTCGATGGTGATACCAACCGCCTGGCCTTTACCCGCCGCCTCATGGTCATCAACAGCAAGGCGGGGGTAGCCGGATGGATCTCCCAGCCAACCAACCCGAAGTTTTTCCGCAATTCCCAGAAAATTAATGTTTCCGTCAATACGAAAGGCCTCAATGTCCAGAACCCCTTTGATCAGGTGAAGATCGTTATCCAGCAGAATTTCCGCTGGGATAATGCCATCACAAACATCAAACCTATGTTCATCAAGGGCGATGTGATTGAGTATAACGCGGAGCAGGATTGTATTTTCCCTGCAATGAAAGAATGGAGGTGGGTTGATCTCCGGAGCTTCCGCCTGCAAACGGAGCGCGTTCAAAACACGCAATACCTCCGCAATGGTACCGTGATCAACGTAATGCCCGATGTACCACGCGATAACCAGATCTACCAATACCTCCGGGATATCAATGGCATGTTCGATCCTTCTACTATCGAAGATTATAATATCCAGTTCGAAGGGGATTACGCCCGTGTTAACTTCTCCTTTCCCATGAAAGAACCCTTTGCCGGTTATGATATGTACATTTTCGGTGAGCTAACCCAATATGAAGCGAACGACCGTAATAAAATGACCTGGAACGGCGAGAAGGGAGCTTATGAAGGCGCACTGTTTCTCAAACAGGGCTACTACAATTACGTGTACGGACTGGTAGACCGCACCAACCGCAACTCCGTTTTAAGCACGGAACTAACGGAAGGGAACTGGTGGGAAACAGAAAATGCCTACACCATTCTCGTTTATTACCGCACGCTCGGCGGGCGGCACGATGAACTCGTAGGCATGCTCCGTATGAATTCCCTCACTAACAGGCAGCGATAATTAACCTGAAATCGATCTGATTCCGGAAACAGAAAATGCCTACACCATTCTCGTTTATTACCGCACGCCCGGCGGGCGGCACGATGAACTGGTAGGCATGCTCTGTATGAATTCCCTCACTAACAGGCAGCGCTAGCGCACAGGGTGCACATCCGGCACCTGCGGATCGGATTGATAAATTGACTGTCTTAATTTTACAATGTTTGCCGCGCCGCGCTTGATTATAATCCGCGTACCACGGTCGTATGTGAAATACCGGTATATCCAGTTGATCATCACCACCAGCTTATTCCTGAAGCCCAGCAAATTAAGCAGGTGCACCACCATCCAGGCTATCCAGGCAATATAGCCGCTCAGCCTGATGCCGGCAAACTCAGTTACCGCACGGTTCCGGCCAATAGTGGCCATAGATCCCAGATCCTTGTATCTAAAAGGTTTCTGCGCCTGCCCTTTCAGCTGGTGTGCAATGTTTTTGCCCAGCTGCTTCCCCTGCTGCATGGCCACCTGAGCCACCATAGGGTACCCTTTGGAGAAACGCTCATCATTCACCATCATGGCAATATCACCTACGGCATAAATATTCTGTGTGCCTTTTACTAGGTTCAGAT
This sequence comes from Chitinophaga deserti, assembly GCF_003149455.1. Classification (GTDB taxonomy): domain Bacteria; phylum Bacteroidota; class Bacteroidia; order Chitinophagales; family Chitinophagaceae; genus Chitinophaga; species Chitinophaga deserti. The sequence continues at coordinate 130,705 of NZ_QFFK01000005.1, read as the reverse complement.
CGTTTACGTGCACGCGGCCGTTGGGCAACATGGCTTCTTCCGGCAGGCCGGGTATAGACATTCCCTTAACACCCGCCGCCCAGATGAGCGACTGCGTTTGCAGGGTTTCCCCATTGCCCAGGGTAAGCGTAAGGCCGTCATAATCTTTCACAGCCACATTTGTGAGCACTTTCACACCAATATGCTCCAGTGATGCTTTTGTTTTTTTGCTCGTTACTTCAGACATGCCCGCCAGTACACGGGGCCCTGCTTCAATGAGGTACACATCCATCAGGTGGATGGGCAGCTCAGGATAATCTTTCGGGAGAATATATTTCCGCAGCTCTGCGAATGCCCCTGCCAGCTCTACCCCGGTAGGCCCGGCGCCTACCATCACGAAGTTCAGCTTGGGACGGATGGAGGCCTCATCAGAGATCAGCAGCGATTCCTCGAACTGCTTCAGCACGTAATTCCTGATCTGCACGGCTTCAATGAGCGATTTCATGCCTATAGCGTGCTCCTCGATCATTTTGTTGCCGAAAAAATTGGTATTGGAACCCGTGGCAAGCACGAGGTAGCTGTAAGAGATATCACCAATGTTGGTTTCCAGTACATTATTGTTAGCATCCACACTTTTCACCTCTGCCATGCGGAAGTGGAAGTTCTTTTGGTTTTTGAAGATGCCACGGAGGGGGAAAGCAATACTGTCCGGCTCAAGACCTGCAGTTGCTACCTGGTAAAGTAACGGCTGAAAGAGATGATAGTTGTTCCTGTCGAGCAGTACCACCTGTACAGGGGCTTTTCTGAGTGATTTGGCAAGATTGATCCCGGCAAACCCGCCGCCAACGATCACGACCCTGGGAAGTGTTGAATCCGGTAAATTCGGTTGTATCATGGTTTGTGCATTTAGGATGGTACAACACCTTGGCCACAAATGCCATACCACCGAAACAATTCTCAAAATTACAAAACTTTCAGGATAAAATGAAAGATTTGAAAATATAGACATAATTATTCAGGAATCAGGCCACGTTAGCCGGGATATATTACAGTTAAAACAGTCGTTTGACTGATTGGCCTGCAAAGAAAAAGGCGCACCCCGGAAGGGATGCGCCGTGCTTAGTTGTGTATGTTTTTGAAAGATCGAAACTACTTGAGGGCGAGGTGCAGGGCGGTAGCCAGCAATGCGCCGATAATTGGGCCCACAACGGGTATCCAGGCATATCCCCAGTCGCTGTCGCGCTTTCCTTTGATGGGCAGAATTGCGTGTGCAATGCGGGGCCCGAGATCGCGGGCCGGGTTGATGGCGTAGCCGGTAGGACCGCCAAGTGACAGGCCGATACCCAGTACAAGAAGTGCTACTGGCAGTGCATCTACGGCACCGAGGCCCACATCACCTTTGGCGATGTAAAACACCCCGAAAATGAGGACAAACGTACCGATGATTTCTGTTACCAGGTTGGGGATAGTACTGCGGATGGCGGGTGCCGTGCAGAAAATACCCAGTTTGGCATCCGCGTCGGGCGTGATGTCGAAATGCTGTTTATAAGCGGCATAAACACCACATGCGCCGAGGAATGCTCCCAGCATCTGGGCACCTACATACATAGGCACCTGATCCCAGGTGATATTGCCGGCAGCAGCCATGGCGATAGTAACTGCGGAATTGAGATGCGCGCCACTGTATGCTCCTACGGCAAATACGCCTACGAAAACGGCCATGGCCCAGCCCATGGTAATAACCATCCAGCCGCCGTTCTGGCCTTTGCTTTTGTTGAGCAGGCAGTTAGCCACCACCCCGTCGCCAAGGATGATCAGGAGCGCCGTGCCGATAAGCTCTGCGAGAAAAATTGACATAGTCGGGAATTGTTTTTGATCAGTTCTGGATATTGGAATTATTCTTCAGCCCATACTTTAGCGGCCTTAACGGCACGTGCCCATCCTTTGGTAAGCTGGTTACGCTCGCTGTCAGCCATTTCGGGCTTAAAGCAGGCATCTTCCTGCCATTGCTTGCGGATGGTCTCAATACTGTCCCAGAACCCGGTGGCCAGTCCGGCCATATAAGCAGCACCCAGCGCGGTGGTTTCCGTTACTTTGGGCCGCACTACGTCCGTACCCACAATATCAGCCTGGAACTGCATGAGGAGGTTGTTGGCAGTAGCTCCGCCATCTACCCGCAGCTCGCGGATAGGCATACCGGCATCTGCTTCCATGGCTTTCAGCACGTCCATCGTCTGATAGGCGATACTGTCGAGCGCGGCGCGGGCAATATGTGCGTCTTTGGTACCACGGGTCATCCCCACGATGGTACCGCGTGCATATTGATTCCAGTGAGGCGCTCCCAGCCCGGCAAATGCAGGCACGAGATACACCCCGTCTGTATGCTCCACTTTAGCAGCGAGAGCTTCCACATCGGCGCTGTGGCGGATAATGCCGAGACCGTCGCGCAGCCATTGTACTACGGCACCACCTATGAAAATACTGCCTTCGAGGGCGTAAACGGTTTTCCCGTCTACCTGCCAGCCGATAGTAGTGAGCAGGTTATTGCCGGAAGTAATGGCTTTTTCGCCGGTATTCAGCATCATGAAGCAGCCGGTGCCATAGGTATTTTTCACCATACCCGGCTCAATGCACATCTGGCCAAAGAGAGCGGCCTGCTGATCGCCTGCGATGCCTGCAATGGGAATATTGAACGGGGTAAGGGTAGCTTCCGTTTGTCCGTATATTTCGCTGGATGCGCGAACTTCGGGGAGCATAGAAGCCGGTATATCCATCAGCTTCAGCAGGGATTCGTCCCACTTCAGGTCGTGGATATTGTACAGCATGGTGCGTGAGGCGTTGCTCACGTCGGTGATATGCAGCTTTCCTTTGGTGAAGTTCCATACCAGCCAGGAGTCTACCGTCCCGAAAGCCAGTTCACCAGCTTCGGCTCGGGCGCGGGCCCCCTCCACGTTATCGAGGATCCATTTCACTTTGGTGCCGGAGAAATAAGCGTCGATGATCAGGCCGGTGCGGGAACGGATGTCTTCCGCAAGGCCTTTGGCCCGCAGCTCATCGCAATAAGCTGCCGTACGGCGATCCTGCCAGACGATGGCGTTGTACAGGGGCTTACCCGTTTTACGGTCCCACACGATGGTGGTTTCCCGCTGGTTGGTAATGCCTATGGCAGCGATCTCATCGCCGCTGGCCCCTGCTTTTACAATTACCTCGGCGGCTACGCCGGCCTGGGTAGACCAGATCTCGTTCGGGTCGTGCTCCACCCATCCCGGTTGGGGATAAATCTGTTTGAATTCCTTCTGGGCAACGGCTACGATATTCCCCCCGCGATCAAATAAGATGGCTCGGGAACTGGTGGTTCCCTGATCCAGGGCCATGATGAATTTTGCTTCCATGCGAAACTGTTCTGGCTAATTGTTTAATATGATGAAATGTATTGTCTAACGTGGTACCTAGTTTTACGAGGTAGTAAGATACTAGGAATATTCTAAAAGTAAAAAAAATTTCCACTGCATAAAAAAAGGCCGCCCGGTTGAACCGGACGGCCTTTATATTAAGGTAATGTGCTATTACATTTTTTTCGCGTCTTCCAGGAACTTAGCCAGACCGATGTCGGTGAGGGGGTGTTTCAGGAGGCCGAGGATAGAATCGAGGGGGCAGGTGCAAACGTCGGCACCGTTCTCAGCACATTTCACAATGTGGAGGGCGTTGCGGATAGAAGCGGCAAGCACTTCGGTTTTAAAGCCCTGGATGCTGTAGATCTGAGCGATCTGAGCGATCAGTTCGATACCATCCCAGGAGCTGTCGTCGATACGGCCGATGAAAGGCGATACGTAGGAAGCACCTGCTTTAGCGGCAAGGATAGCCTGGCCTGCGGAGAAAACGAGCGTACAGTTGGTACGGATACCGTTATCAGTAAACCATTTGATGGCTTTAACACCGTCTTTAATCATCGGCACTTTCACCACAATATTGGGGTGAATGGCTGCGAGCTTCTTACCTTCTTCCACCATAGTGGCGAAATCGGTAGAAAGTACTTCGGCGCTTACGTCACCGTCAACCAGTTCACAAATGGTTTCGTAATGTTTCAGGATGGCTGCTTCGCCTTTGATACCTTCCTTGGCCATGAGAGAGGGATTGGTTGTAACACCGTCCAGTATGCCGAGGTCGTTTGCTTCCTGAATCTGAGCCAGGTTAGCTGTATCAATAAAGAATTTCATAAAAAGAGATTTAGTATTTCAGTGTTTGCGATGTGCAAAACAACAAACTAATTTCGGAAAATAAAAGGAGAATGTGAGGAGACAAAGCTTGCCAGAGGGGAAAAAAAAGTGGCAAGTTACTTATATCGCATCGCTTCAACCACCTACCCTTGCTACATTCCTGTCCTGGGGGAGTTCAGCAGGAGCTGACCGTATAAGACTTGCCGTTGCAAAGGTAAGGCAAAGCAGTATATCCTGCAAATAATTTCTGTTACGCTTCACGGCTAACACGCCAAAACCTTCTCCTCCACTGTATTACAAGGCTGCTAATTTATTTATTGACGCCGCTTTTTCTTCTTTTGCGTACCCTGCAGCACTTCACTTTCCGTCTTAATCAGAGATTCATCATCGGGCAATTGCTTCACCGGAATAACCGTTTCTATCCGCATGGCACTATCACCACGGTATATTGCCGTTACCCGGATATCCCGGGTAATAGTATCGGTTGCAGGTATCAGCAGATCCTGCCCGAGTATCTGTCCCTGATCAGCAGAAAAGCGGATGCGCGCCGTATCCAAGGGATAAATACGGCCACTGTTGTATATACCTTCCACATTCAGGTAGAAATGAATGCCACGCTTCAGACTGTCGGCATAATGCCTGAAACGGATACCGGTGAGGTATGGCAGCTGAAGCCCTGCCTCCCACCTTTTCCCCGGATGATCTGCAAATGAAACCTGCAGCCGCAGCAGGTAATTATCCGGCCGGGCTGCATTCCGGGAAAACTGCAGCACACCGTTGCGGACCTCGCCATGCGGCGTTTCCACCGTTACCTGATTCCACCGGATATCACCTCCCAGCAAACCTGCCGTCCGGCGTTCCGAACTGTCGGAATACTTCACCTTCAGCCCGATGCGGGTAGAACTATACAATTCCGCGACAGACGTGGAATCATAATCCGCCTCTACCCTTACGATCTGTTTTTGCTGTGCCATAACCGGGAGCACCGGCGCCAGGCAAATCAACATCAATTTGAGCATGCTGTAATAAGACTAAAACCGTTCCAAATGTAACGAAACAGAGGTAAGCGTGCCGACACTTGAAAAAAATATATATTTTCACGCAATTTTTAACTCATGGCACTCAAGCAGCACTCGGATGCAAATCTGAGATATCAACAGCAGGTAGAGAACTCCCGCAACTACGTTTTACCATTCATTCTCCAGGAATTCCCGGATATGAAAGGCCTCCGCGTCATGGAAATTGGCTGCGGAGAAGGCGGCGTGCTCACCCCTTTCCTCGAACAGGGCTGCCAGTGTGTAGGGGTAGACCTCTGGCCCGAACGTATCGAACTTGCCAAAGGCTTCCTCGAAAACTATGTAACGGCCGGACAGCTGCAGCTGATCGCCAAAAACATTTACGACGTTGATTTCTTCGGCGAATTCCGCCACTCCTTCGATCTCATCATCCTCAAAGATGCCATCGAACATATTCCTGATCAGGATAAACTGATTGCTTATCTGAAAGAACTGTTATCGCCGCGCGGACAGGTTTACTTCGGCTTCCCGCCCTGGTATATGCCCCACGGCGGCCACCAGCAGATCTGCCAGAGCAAAGTACTCAGCTTCCTCCCCTATATTCACCTGCTGCCGCGCCCGCTGTACCGCGGACTGCTCAAATCGGCCGGTGAAACCGAAGGCACTATCAAAGAACTGATGGAACTGGTAGATACCGGTATTTCTATCGAGCGCTTCGAGAAAATCGCCGCGCGCACCGGTTATGATATTACCCGTAAGAAATACTACCTCATCAATCCCATTTACAAATACAAGTTTAACCTGCAGCCGCGCGAGCAATTCGGCTGGATGAAAAAACTTCCTTTCATCCGCAACTTCTTCACCACCTGCATGTACTACCTGATCAAGCCAAAAGCCTGAGTGTAGCGGTATGCGCTACTTCTTATCCATCCACACCACTTTCTGTTCAGGCGTATGCGGCTGTGCAATGATGCTGCCATACAGATCAGGGCGGCGTGCGCGGATGTAACGATGTCCGCCTGCCTGCGTAAGCTTTTCCCGTGTGAGCGTGGCCGTTACCAGATCGTTTCCTAACTTTCTGCATTCAGCGATCACATCACCGAATGGGTCAAGGATCATGGAGCAGCCGTTCTTGAGCTGGTCATCATCCATCCCGATGGGATTGGAGAATACGCAATACATCGCATTATCGTATGCGCGCGCGGGCAGCCACTTCATAAGCCAGGCGCGGCCTTTCATACCATCAAATTCGAGGCGCAGTGAAGTAGGATCGTTTTCACGGTTATGCCATAATTCAGGATCTACAAATCCTGCGCCCGGACGGGTAGATGGTGTACACATGGTTACATGCGGCATAAACAATATTTCCGCACCGAGGAGCCGAGTGGCTCGTACATTTTCAATGACGTTATTGTCGTAACAGATAAGGATGCCGCACTGCCAGCCGTACAGGTCAAATACACAGTATTCACTGCCCGGTGTGAGGTGAGGATTGATGAACGGATGCAGCTTCCGGAATTTCGCTTTCAGCCCGGTTTTATCCACACATACATATGCTTTGAAGAGATTATCATCAGCATCTTTTTCGAACAGTCCGGCCAGGATGGCGATATCATTTTTAGTAGCAATTTCCTGCAGCTTACGGATACTGGGACCATCGGGAATAAACTCTGCCAGATCCGTCATTTGTGCACGGTCGAGATGCCGGGCAAAAGAGTATCCGGTGATGGAGCATTCATGAAATGCCACGGCCTGTGCCCCTTCGCGGGAAGCTTTTGCAGACAGCATATCTATCACCTGCAGATTATATGCTTTATCGCCACTGCGGTTCTCAAATTGTGCGGTGGCTATGGTAAGTTTTTCCATGGGTTATGTTTGGAGCGTTTCATCGAAATTAGGTGTTTTAACAAATCCTTTCCAATCTAATGTGTTTACTTTGACCGGATTTATTGAACCCACAAATCCACACCCAGCATGAAAAGACAAATGATCCTGGTAGCCGGCCCCTACCGCAGCGGCACCAATGATGATCCGGCATTAATCGAAGCCAATGTTAAACAGATGACCAGCGCTTCCCTTTCAGTATACCGCCGCGGGCACATCCCCATGATGGGAGAATGGGTGGCTTTACCGCTGATTGAAGAAGCAGGTTCCAAAGTCATGGGTGATGATATTTTCAACGAAATCTTCCATCCCATAGCTGCTAACCTGATCGATTTCTGTGATGGTGTGGTAAGGATAGGAGGCGCTTCTGCCGGGGCGGATTATATGCTCGAAGTAGCCCGCGAAAAAGGGAAAACGGTATATATGAACCTGGAAGAAATTCCGGAGTACAAATAATTTCAACGAAGCAAATACAAAAAAACCTCCAGGGATGTAATGCATCTCCCCGGAGGTTTTTTAATATTTTAAGTAGAATAGTGAACTTAACTGTTCCATATCTCCCACGAAGCTTCTGCCTGCAGGATGAGCATTTCATACCCGTTCTTGGCAGCTGCGCCGCGTTCCATTCCCTTTTTCATAAATAATGTTTCCGGCGGATTGTACACCAGGTCGTAAAACAGGTGTTCAGTACCGGCATGTTCGTACGGCAGTGGCGGAGCGGCATCAGTATTTGGGTACATGCCCAGCGGGGTGGTGTTGATGATGAGCTTGTGCGACTGCATCAGTTCAGGAGTGATAGCTTCGTAAGTAACCGGACCGCTCCGGCTGATCTCCGAATACCGGATATGCAATTGTTTCAGCGCATACTTTACCGCCAGTGCTGCCCCTCCGGTACCGAGTACCAAAGCATCGGTATGATCAGGAGCCAGTAAAGGCTGAAGTGACCGTCCAAACCCAAGTACATCGGTATTATGCCCGATAAGTCGCTTACCATCACGACGGATGCAGTTCACTGCACCGATGGCTTTGGCAGCATCCGTCAGCTCATCCAGATAGGGCATTACAGCCTGTTTGTAGGGGATGGTGACATTGAGACCTTCCAGTGCCGGGTTCTCTTCCCACAGGGCGGGAAACGCGGAAATATCAGGAATAGGAAAGTTTTCATACGCACAGCCGGCGATGTTTTCGCGGGAGAATTTCTCCGTGAAGAATCCTTTCGAGAAGGAGTGGCTGAGCGGGAAGCCGATGAGGCCGAATAATCGCACGTGAATAGATTTTCCGGTAATTGAAAAAGGCCAGGGCACACCTGCGTCCTGGCCTTTGATAAGTTATACTGGTTACTCTTTGTCGAGGAACAGGTGGAAGGTATCTCCACGAAGTCCTACGCGCATAGCTTCCAGGGGAATTACTTCATGCGGGGCAAGGTTGCCGAGGTTGGCGTTGCAGCCTACCAGCTCCAGGAAGTAGAGCTGCTGATCTTTCTGCGGCGCTTCCCAGATAATTTTTTCTGCGGGGATCTGTGTCAGGATTTCCTGCACCAGACCTTCACGCACCTCACCGCTGCCACGGTAAATACCTACGTTACCGCCTTCGCGTGCTTCTGCGATCACGTATGTGGAGCCGGCTTCGAGTTCGGCGCGCATCAGTTCGATCCACTTATAGGGAGGAATAATGTGCTCTGCATCTTTACTGCCAACTTCACTCAGCACAAGGCCATGCTTGGTCAGCTTCTCGATGTATCCGCATTTTTCCGCGTGCGGGATGGTGATAGAACCATCGGACACTTCCATGTAGCTGATACCATAGTCTTTGATCACGCGAACATATTCATCGAACTGGTTGCGGATGAGAAATGCTTCGAAAAGCGTGCCTCCGAAATACACGGGTATATTGGCGGCCTGGTACATTTCTATTTTGGTACGCAGGTTGGGCGTTACGAAAGAGGTTCCGAAGCCGAGCTTCACGATATCCACATGCGGACTGGCGGCGGACAGAAAATTCTTTGCTTCTTCTACGCTGAGACCTTTATCCATCACCATGGTGAGGCCATGGCTACGCGGTTTGCTGGTTCTTTCCGGAATTTGCGTGAGATTAAAATTCATTTTTCACGGTTTATATTCTTCTGAATGGTCATCACCTCTCCCTAAGTATCGGAAAATGTGTCTTTTACGATTCCCCCCTTTCAGAGCGGTGCCTGCTCTAAAATGGAATGCTGGTTGGCTTTTAAATTGTAACAAAATAAAAAACCGCGGCAAAAATAAGAAGTAATACGGATAGCGAGGCAAAAAATGACGAGGATCAGCGTTTACGCCTGTACCGGCCAATCAATTCCACGATTATGGGATGCTGCAGAATAGAGGGATCCAGCTCCAGGAAGCGCTTTACCTGCCGCGGGAAGAGCTGCAGGGCGGTTTCGAGGTGAAGCAATCCGTCTTTCGTACGGCCCATGGCAATGAGAATGGCGGCCCGGTAATAAATGAAAACCGGCTTGCGGCCTACTTTGGCCTCGGCATTATCCAGCTGAACCATGGCTTCGTCCGTATGGCCCGCGAGGTAAAGCCCGCGGATGAACTCCTTCCAGGCGGAAGTGTTCGATGGCCGGAGGCGTACCGCATTCAGGAACTGGACGAGGGCTTCCTTATCCATCCCCAGCTCGAGGTAACACTGGCCAAGGGTAATATTGTACTCTGCGCTTTGTTTATTGATGCGGAGGGCCGATTGCAGGGCGCGCACGGCGTTTTCCCAGTTCTCCTCCGTCATGTAACATTTGGCGATTTTGAGATACAGCTTATCGTCGCTGGGACTGAGATGCACGGCCTTGCGGTAGTAATAACGCGCCTGCGTATACTTGCGCATTTTCTCGTAACAGTGGCCAATGGCTTCATAAATCACATCTTCCGGCTTGGCGATCTCCAGATGCTTCTGCAATACTTCGATGGCATCGTTGTATTTGCGGAGCCGGATGTAAGCGTCGCCCATGTTACGATAGGCGTAATCGAACTTTTCATCGATTACAACGGCGTACTGATAGGCGTCGATGGATTTTTCGTATAGTTTGAGACCCTGATAGGCAGTTCCGAGATTGAACCAGGCCAGCTGGCTGTAAGGGTGCTCGTTGATGATGTTGGTATGAAGGCGGATGCTCTCTTCGTTGCGCCCGGTAAACTCCGTCCAGAAGCAGATCTTGTGGAGCGCTTCTTCGTTGGTGGGGTCAAATTCCAGGAGCATTTTGAGACAGTCGAACACTTTCTCGAATTCTTCCCAGTCGTCATACACATCGGCCAGTTCCAGCAACAGATCTGTCCGGTCTTCCCCATCGAAGTGTTTGATTTGCTCTTCGAGGAGGGCAGCGGCCTTTTCGTGCTGATTCATGGCGAGGTATACATCGGTTTTAAGGATGTACAGGTTGATATCGTTGGAATCGAGCAGGGCGGCCTTTTCGAGGAGCGCCAGGGCTTCGCGGTATTTTTTGGTTTCTATAAGAAGTGCTGATTTCTTCAGGAGCAGTGCAGAGGAGAAGGGGAACTGCTCGATGGCGATCTCTACCGCCTGGAGGGCGTTATTGAGTTCGTCGTGCTCATCGTAATAGTCAATGATCTGTTCGAAAGAATCTTCATCCAGAAAGGCGTGTGAGCGCCCTTCCTTAAGATTTTCAAATTGCTGAAGCAAGTCCCTCAAATCTTCAAAATCCTCGTTAAACTCATTAAATGATGGGAAGTCGTGATTCATTAATGTAAATATATGGGAATTTACCAGTGCCACCAAACAGGGAGACAGGTACCGCTTATGTATTTTTTAACATTTTCTTAAGGTTTCTGCTTATCTTGCGTTAGGATTATCTTATGATAGATAATTAAATCGTATATTTGCACTATAATGAAAACGATCAAAATCATAATGCGCACAGTTTCACTGGCTTGTCTTCTGGCAGGTACGTTGTTGCTTGTTGCCATCCGGGTTCATGCCCATGATATTGGCGTAGTTGACCCCGAATTAATCAACGACAATAACGACAAGTCGAAGAAAACGGAAACACCCTATCGCTTTTCCACCATGCCCAAAACGAGCCTTAGTCTCGATGCCGGCTCCAGAACCAGCGGTTTCCTCAGCAAAACATTCAACCTGAGCTCTGACAATGCCGTAAATGTAAGGTCTACCATGACCATCAGGAAAGGCAACGTTACCTATATCCTCCCCTATTCCACCAAGGTAGCACCGCAGGTGAATACTGTACCCGAAATGCAGTATCATCACTTCCAGGTTAAACTGCCTATCAGAAAAGGGTAAGGTTTCTTTTGAAAAGAGATTTTATGGAAAGGCTGCCGAAAGGCGGCCTTTTTCATTTCCAGCCTATCCCCCTCCTCCCTTAATCTACTTTAAACCAACTACTTAGACCTAAATCAAAATATCCCTTCCCCTTCTGTGATCCTTTTTACCCTACTGACATCCTACTGCCATCCTTCAGTGATCCTTCAGTGGTGCTCAGTGGTGGTATAGGTTTGAGGGTGTTTGACTGAAGGTTCACTGAAGGATCACTGAAGGATCGTTGAACAATTATTGGCTTTTTGGCAAGCGAAAAGTGACACTGATTGAATGCCGAATGGCATAAAGCACCCCCTCCGGTTATAAAAAAAAGCCACGGATTACTCCGCAGCTTTAGTCATATGTTGATTATCGGGATGTTACCCTCTTATCTTCTTCAATTCTTCCGAAGTGATCTCCCGGTATCCGCGGGGAACATCGAAAATAGAGGCCGGTACGGGACTGAGGTCTACCTTGGTGGCCACTGCCCGCATTTTAGAGCCTGATTTGGTGATGATCTCGTATTCGAGGGGTATCCCCTTCAGGTTCTGGAAACGGCGGTTGTAATAGGGGTTCTCGGGCACTATATCGGTAGTGTAATATACCTCAAAGGCTACACCGTCGGGCATGGTACCGATGGTTTTACGGCATTTATAACCGGCAATCTCCCGGGTATCGGACTGGTCCGCGAATACAATGGCCGCATATTTCTTCACATCTTCTTCGTATGATTTCTTATCCGTACGGATCAGGTATTTATCCCCGTGATTGTCCATCAGGGTAATAACATCCTCTTTCTGGGTATTAATGAGATAGATGTAGTTCACAATGTTGAAGTTCATATCCACACGGCTGAGGTGGCCGCGGATGTACTGAACCATGGAGCTGCCGGCGAACATGGCCTCCATTTGCAATTGCTCGGGCGGCATTTCCACCTTATAGGTGATTTTGGCATCCGAAATGGTCCGCTGCGCCGATGCCGGCAGCCAGGCGGCCAGTACAGTGGCCAACATCAGCAGGCGGATAGGTGTCAGTTTTCGCATATAATACTAGAATGATTGTTAAGATACAGGTATAAATGAAAAATCTGTGCCAAACGGCTGTTTCCCTCTACCATATTGGCTTTTGTTTATCGAGGAATGCGCTGATGCCCCGCTGGCAATCCGGATGGCGCCGGGTTTCGGCATTGGTACGGGCTGCCGCTTCGAGCCCTTCTTCGAGTGAGCTATCGAATACTGCGGCTATCAGTTGTTTAGTAACAGTCAATGAGTTAGAAGATGCGTCGGTACACAGGCCCTCTGCAATGGCGGCTACATGTGCCCTGATCTGATCTGCCGGCACCACTGCCGTAATGAGGCCATACCTTTCCGCCGTGGCGGCCGGTACAAGGCTGCCGGTAAGCATCAGCTCCCTGGCCCTGCCTTCCCCTACCTTACGGACGAGGAACACGCTCACCAGGGCAGGTACAAACCCTATTTTCACTTCTGTATACCCGAACCGGGCTTCCGGTACGGTATAACTGAGGTCCGCCACCGTAGCGAGCCCACAGCCTCCGGCAAGGGCATCGCCTTCAATTTGCGCAATTACCACCTTTTTAAGGGCATATATCTCGCGGAAGAGCTGCATCAGCTCCCGGGAATCGGCATAGTTTTCTTCAAAATCGTACTGCTGCAGCTGGCGGAGGTAATCCAGGTCTGCCCCGGCGCAAAATGCTTTACCATTGGCGGCCAGCACCACTACTTTCACCTTTTCGTCGGCTTCCGCCTGTGCAAATGCTTCGCGCAGTTCCCTTACAACGGCTCCGCTGAGTGCGTTCCGCTTTTCCGGACGGTTGAGGGTAATAGTGGCAATACGCCCCGCTATCTGATAGGTGATCCCTGACATGAACCAAATGTACAGGAATTATTTTTAAGGTTTAATACCCATGTGTAAGTGCATGAAAAACAAAGCGCCCCTGCCTAAATGGACAGGGGCGCACTATATTCCTAAATATTTCTTAGTGGGAAACTTCTGTGATGGGATGGCCTACGTTACCGTTGGGCATCTGAATCCGGAGCATGGCGGCCACAGTGGGCGCAATGTCGGTCATATGTGTGGTACGGTTGGTTTTACCCGGCTTTACGCCCCAACCCATCCATACTAGCGGGATGTGGGCATCGTAAGGGTTCCAGAGGCCGTGGGTGGTACCGGTTTTACCCCCGTCGAAGTAGCCGGGTTGCAGTATCAGCATGATATCACCACTGCGGAGCACATTGTAACCGTTGGTTACCATGTGGTGCTGCGGATTTGGCAGGGCAATCGAGCCAAGTGCATGCTGATCGAAGATGTTGGAAACACCCGGAAACTTCAGGCCTTCGCGGAGGATGATAGCTTTGGCTTCAGCAAGTTTACCGGCTTTTGCCAGTCCTTCGTTATCGAGCCAGAACTGGTAGTTATAGGAAGCGATGATGGCTTTTTTGAAGCCCAGTTCACTTTCCACAGCGGCGTTGAGCTTTTTAACCATAGCGCCATCATCCCAGGTTCCGGCGGGCATTTTGTTCTCATGCATAAAGCCGGGAACGTGCGCCACACCATGATCGGCGGTGATGAAGAAAAGCCACTGGCCTTTACCTACCTTCTGATCGAGGTATTTGAAGAACTCCCCCAGGTCTTTATCGAGGCGGAGGTAGGTATCTTCCGTTTCAACGGAGTTAGGTCCGTGCTGGTGGCCAACATAGTCGGGAGATGAGAGGCTCACTGCGAGGAAGTCGGTGACAGGGCCCTGGCCCAGCTGGTGGCCTTCGAGCGCTGCTTTTGCGAATTCGAGGGTGTAGGTGTTACCAAAGGGTGTGGAAGCGAGGATACCGAAAGCGTTACCTGCGGTGCCTGCCACTTCGTGGGGGAAAGAGGTATTGTCCTGCCCTTTGAAACGGCCTTCGTAAGGCTTTTCGTCGGCCGTGCTCTGCACGTATGTGTTTACGGGGTAGAGCGTAGTCCAGGGTTTGGAGATGTATTGCTGTGGCAGCTGGCGGCGGTTAAAGGCGTTTGCCCATGCCGGCAGCTCGTTCATGTAGAAGTTGGAGGTAATCATGTTACCGGTAACCCCATCATACCAATATGCCGCGGTGGCACTGTGGCCTGCGGGGAGGATGGCGCCGCGGTCTTTAATGGCGATACCTACCGTTTTGCTGCGGAAGTTGGTGGCAATGCGCAGCTCATCGGTAATGGTGGTGGTGAGCATGTTTTTAGGGCTCATACGGCCGGCGGCATCGCTACCGCCAACAGATACTGCATTGGAATCTTCCGTGCAATACATGGAACGGTTCAGCTGCTTATCGTACCAGTTATTCCCGATAATACCATGGATAGCCGGAACGGAGCCGGTATAGGCGCAGGTGTGGCCACATGCTGTGATGGTGGGAGTATAAGGAATGAGGGTGTTTTCGCAGGAGAAACCTTCACCGATCAGGCGCTTAAACCCGTCATTGGTATAGCGGTCGTAGTAACGATAGAGGAAATCCCATCTCATCTGATCTACTACCATTCCCACCACAAGTTTCGGGCGGGCTACATGATTCTGCGCTTTTTTCCCGTAGCTTGGCGGGAAGCCATTGGTTGGCGCGGTGGCTTTTTGACCAAAAGCTACCGGTGCCGCCATTAACAGGAATACGGCGAGCAATTTAATACGGCTCATATTTTGCTTTGAATTAGTTCTTAATTACAATGGTCCGTTCTGACGTGGAAAAAATAGGGTGTAAAAGTAACCTAAGTTTACAAAAAATAATATTTTAATACCTTTGTGGTCAAATTTTAATTTCATTTTAATCATCACATGGACATATTCGAGAAACTGCTGAAGCATATGGGACCGATCGGGGAGCACTCCGAGCGTGCCCATGGATACTTTGCTTTCCCTAAGCTGGAAGGCGAGATCGGCCCCCGTATGAATTTCCGGGGCAAGGAAAAGATCGTATGGAGCCTTAACAACTACCTGGGCCTGGCCAACCACCCGGAAGTGAGGGCTACGGATGCAAAGGCGGCGGCAGATTACGGTCTGGCCACGCCAATGGGCGCCCGTATGATGAGCGGTAATACCAATTACCACGAGCAGCTGGAAAAAGAGCTGAGCGAGTACATGGGTAAGGAAGATACGACACTCCTCAACTACGGCTACCAGGGTATCATGAGCGCCATCGATGCTATCTGTAACCGTCGCGACGTGATCGTGTACGATGCCGAGTGCCACGCTTCCATTATCGACGGCCTGCGCCTGCACCAGGGGCACCGCTATGTGTTCAAACATAACGATATCGAAGATCTCGAAAAGCAGCTCCGCCGTGCTACCGAGTACATCAAAACCTCCGGTGGCGGTATTCTCGTAGTTACCGAAGGCGTTTTCGGCATGGCCGGCGACCAAGGTAAACTGAAAGAGATCGCAGCACTGAAAGAGAGCTTTGAGTTCCGACTGATGGTAGACGATGCCCACGGCTTCGGTACCATGGGTAAAACCGGTGCCGGTACAGGGGAAGAACAGGGTGTTCAGGACCAGATCGATCTGCTGTTCAACACTTTCGCGAAAAGTGGTGCTTCCATTGGCGCTTTCATGAGCGGCGATAAAGCCATCATCAACTACCTGCGCTATAACATGCGCTCGCAGATCTTCGCCAAATCCATTCCTTTACCGCTCGTGATCGGTCACATCAAGCGCGTACAGCTGATGCGCAAACATCCTGAAATGAAAGCCAAGCTCTGGAGCAACGTTAATAAATTGCAACAGGGCCTGCGCGACAGAGGCTTCAGCATCGGCCGTACCAACTCCCCGGTTACGCCGATCTACCTGCAGGGCGATATTCCGGAAGCAACAGCTATGTGCCTTGACCTCCGTGAGAATTACAACATCTTCTGCTCCATCGTGGTATACCCCGTTATCCCGAAAGGACAGATCATTTACCGCCTAATCCCTACCGCGGCACACTCCGACGAAGATATTGAGCTGACGCTCAAAGCTTTCACGGAAACTAAAGCCAAGCTTGATGCAAAGGCTTACGCAGTAGCGGAAATTCCGGTGATATAAACCGCATTTCTTATGCAGAAAGCGCTCCCCGCAAGAGGAGCGCTTTTTTATTTCCCGTATCCAGCCAGGTAACCTCTTAGAGATGGCCTGTTAATAACTACCCGGAGTGCTTGAAAAGTGCTTGCTGAGTGCATGGTAAGTGCTTTCAGAGTGCTTGCTGAGTGCTTGCTGAGTGCTTGTTGAGTGCTTGCTGAGTGCTTGTTAAGTGCTTGACAATACCTTGTAATAAGGTAGTAATAAGGAAGTAATAAGCATGTTTCAGGCATGTTTCAGGCTTGTATTAGCCCGTTGTAAGCTTGTAATACCATGTTATCATATCCATTGCCGGAGAGGCCGGGGCAAAAAAAGGGGGCTGATGGTTAGTCAGCCCCATGCAAACAAATCGTTCTTTCACTAGGTGTAATACATGATCTTAAGAATCGATCGTTCAGTAGGACATGGTAATAAAAAGTTTAAGGCTATCATAGAACAGGGACGGCAAGCGCCCTTTCTAATAAATATGATAAGTCAGTTTATGCAAAGAGTTGGGAGACTTGTGTTTATGTCACATTTACGTGTACTTTTATAACATTCACAAGCTTTCCAAAAATAGCATTCCTGCGTGTATGCAGCTATAACACAAAGGTTGTATTTCGTTAAGGAGCTGTTAAAACTGCCGTTCTCATATAATTGACCCTCAAACGCTTGCCCACAAAGAATTTCCGGATTTCGTAAATGATTTTCCCGATTGCGTAAATAGCGCAGAGGAGGCCAGGGTTAACTTTGCGCAGCTTTTTCCTTAACTAAATTTTGCATGAGATCAGTTATAATGGCAGCAGTCCTGACTGCCGGCGCAACAGGCGCCTTCGCGCAGCAGGGTGTTATCCGGGGCACAGTCCGCAATGAGCAGGGCCAGCCCGTTCCATTCGTTAATATCAGCATTCCTTCCCTTAAAAAAGGTACCGTGGCTAATGGCGCCGGCACCTTTATACTCGCGGCTCCCCAGGGAGAATATAAAATCCGTATTTCCGGCGTAGGGCAGAAAAGCCTCGAGCAACCCGCCCACTTCTCTACAGACACCACCATTACCGATATCACCCTCCAATCCAACGGTGACCTCAACGAAGTAGTGGTTTCCGCCAGCCGCCGTAAAGAAACGCTGGACGAAGTACCATCTTCCATCACCATCGTTGGCCCCCGCGAACTGGAAGCACAGAAAGGTATCAGTAACAATATCATGGACATCCTGGCGGTTACCGTTCCAGGCCTCGGCTTCAGCGGTAACCAAACCGGTAATACCGGCCAGACCCTCCGCGGCCGTAACCTCCTTGTGATGGTAGATGGTATCCCGCAATCCACTCCCCTGCGTGCAGGCGGCCGCGATATGCGCACCATCGACCCTTCCGCCATCGAGCGTGTGGAAGTGATCAAAGGCGCCACCTCCATTTACGGTAACGGGTCCGACGGTGGCCTTATCAACTACATCACCAAAAAAGGCCAGCAGGGCAAGCCCCTCAGCGGTAAAACCACCGTTGGCGCTACCACCCAGCTGAAAAGCGCACAGCATACCGCAGGTATTGAACTGGGACAGCTCCTTTCCGGTGCAGCCGGTAAATTCGACTTCGTGGTATCCGGCCATTACGAGCAAACCGGTGTTTATAAAGACGCTAACGGCGAAGTTCTCTCCCCCGAATACGGGCTGGGCGAAACGCAGCTCTGGAACGGCTTCGCGAAAGTGGGCTATACCATTAACCCGAAAAACCGCGTGGAGCTGATGTACAACTTCTTCGGCAGCCAGCAGAAAAGTGATTATATCCTCAAACCAGGTAAATACCTTGATTCTGCCGCTATCGGCGTTCCGGGTAAACGTCCGGGTGCTGCAGAAGGTACTCCGTATAACCACAATGCCAGCGTGCATTGGAGCAGTGAAGGCATCATCGGTGGTACCGACCTCGATGTGAACGTATATGCACAGCGCTTCCGCACCATCTACAGCTTCGTGGATTCGTGGCGCGGCGGCGGACAATCGCAGATCAACAGCAAAAAGAGCGGTTTGCGTATTAACCTGAGCAGCCCCATCAGAGCCGGTAAAAACGTAGACCTGCAGGCAGTGTACGGTCTTGATTTCATGAACGATATCACCAACCAGGACCTGGTAGACGGCCGCACCTGGGTTCCTGAAATGGACATGCGTAACTACGCACCTTATGCACAGCTGAAAACCACCTTATACCGCCACTGGGTATTGAAAGCCGGTGCACGTTTCGAGAACATCAACATCGATGTGCCTGACTTCACTACCATCATCAGCAAAAACAATTCAACCGGCGAATACAATGTAGGCGGAGTAGCAGTAAAAGGCGGCTCTCTTAACTACAACGCATTGGTATATAACGCTGGCCTCCGTTACAACGAATGGTCTTATTTCAAACCGTTTGTAAGCTATTCCCAGAGCTTCTCCATTGCCGACCTGGGCCGTACCCTGCGCTCTGCAAAAGAGAACACTCTTTCCCTGCTGAAAACCAAAGCAGTGATTGCCCATAACTACGAAGCAGGTGCTACCAGCACCCTTGGCCCTGTAAATCTCGAAGCCAGCTACTACATCAGCAAATCGGCTCTCGGCTCCGCATATACGGAGATAGATGGGAGGTTTGAAATTGAAAGAAATCCTGAGAAAGTGTACGGCTTCGAATTCGCTGCTGATGCACGCATCCTGAAGAACCTCAGCGCCGGCGGCTCTTATTCTTTCGTGGAAGGTAAGATCGACAAAGACGGTAATGGTAATTATAAAGACGAGAAAGACACCTACATTGGCGGCGACCGTATCTCTCCTACCAAAGTGACTGCCTACGTTAAATACAATCCCATTGAACGCTGGAGCCTGCGCCTGCAAATGCTGCAGGCCCTTTCCCGCGACCGCTTTAAACCCGGCGCCAACGGTAAATACTCTTACGGCCAGGGGCCTGTAAACAGCTTCGCCATCTTCAGCCTGTTCTCCAGCCTGGAGCTTGACAAGCACAGCGGTATTTCCCTCGGGGTAGATAACCTTTTCAATAAAGACTACTATACCGTAACTTCGCAGTGGAACGCCCGTAACGAAAACTATGTGAAGGGGAACGGCGTCCGCCTCAACCTACAGTATACTTATCAGTTTTAATGGCATTAACACAACAGATATTCCGGTGGCACCGGATCACAGGTTTAATAGCAGGGGGCTTCCTCCTGCTATTAAGCTTTACGGGCAGTTTGCTCGTATTCAGCGACGAGATCGATCATGCACTGAACAGCCATCATTTCACCGTGAAACCTGCAGGTGAGCGGCTCCCCCTCAACACCCTTTACAGCGCAGGTACCAAAGCCCTGCCCGGCAACCCTTATTTGACTTTTCAGCGTATGCCCCAATCGCCCGAAGAAAGCATGGTGATGCGGGCGGAGTATAGTGCCGAAAACAAAGTCTACGTTTATTTAAATCCCTACACCGCTGAAGTACTTCATACGCGTGGCAATAAGAACTATTTCACCGGCATGCTCCTTTATCTGCACTTCACCCTGCTGAGCGGGCGCAACGGGTCCATCATCATCCTGTTCATGGCTACGCTCATGCTGGTAGCCATTGCAACCGGGCTTTACGTATACCGTAAACACCTGTTGAAAGTGCTCACCTTCCGTGATAAAATTGAATGGAAAGTACGCCGCCGCAGGTGGAGGAACCTGCACCGCATTGTTGGCGTATGGTCGCTGGTTTTTAATCTCCTCATCGTGATCACCGGCATTCTTATTCAATGGAAAGTAGTGGGTGCACGCGTGGGTAAGAAAGCCCCTTCCGTTGCAGTGGCGCAGGTGATTGACTACGATAACCTCGCGCAGAAAGCGCATTCGGAAATACCCGGTTTCACCCTTATGGGCATCAGGCCTCCGCGGGCGGAAAACGGGCCTGTACTGTTTCTCGGTAACGCAGGCGAGTCATTGATCTTCGGGGAATACGGCACTTCCGTTTCCCTTTCTCCCGACAGTGGCAAAGTGGTGAAGAAAGTTATTTTCAGCCAGGCATCCGCCTCCGAAAAATGGAACGCCGCCGTAAAGCCCCTGCATTTCGGGAACTTCGGCGGCATTCCGCTTAAAGTGCTCTATAGTTTGCTCGGTTTAACACCAGGTGCGCTTGCCCTCTCGGGCATTCTGATCTGGTACCGCCGTAAATGGCTGTCCAGGCAAAAGAAGTTAAAGACCGCCTAACACTCGGTTCACCGCCTGCTCATCTTTCAGATTTACACCAGACTCTTTCAGCTTTTCACTCATAATACCGGAAGCGATTACGTACCGGAAATTATAGAAAGGCATCAGCGTGGTTTCCAGTCCGTCGGGTACCAGCTTACCGGTGGTATTGGCCGTCCAGTAGTAATGGATAGTCAGTGTACCCTGGCGGTATTCGTAAGCGAAGTTATGTACCACATCGGAAGGAGAAGCGGCCTGGAAAGAGAGGGGCAGCGGCATCCAGTTGTGAACGCCTTTCGGGATCATATACACCAGTACCAATCCGTTATCCACCACATCTTTCGTGATTTCCGGTATTTCTTTGGTAATGTATTTGCTGAAATGCAGCTTCACCTGGTTGTTGCCATAATCGAGCGCGTAGTGGCCGGGGTACTTCCAGGTAGATGCCATCGTTGTAAACTTCGCTGCCATTACATTGGCGTTCCCGTCTTTTCCATCTTTACCGGCCGGGCCTGCAGGGCCTTCTTTCCTACAGGCACCTAAAGTGATAATGGCAGATGTCAAAAGCAATACAAACGTATTTTTCATAACTGTACAAGGGTTTATGGGGTGATTTTCTGAACGCAAGCTAGGGAGGAGAAATGGCTGTGGCAGGAGGGAATTAACGGATGGGGGGATTGGGTTTATGGAATTTGGATAAGGATCTACTGCGCATAAAAAAAGGCCGACCTTAACGATCAGCCCGTTTTTCCGTGCAAATTTCGGTAATCAGCGCCGCTTACTTGTACAGGGTGGCTGCGGTGTGCTTATAAGAGTATTCTCCCTGCGCGCCATTTATCTGCCAACCAAAACCGAGCGGAGCGGTATGTTGCCCAGGTTGTAACCAGACTTGCTGATAGGACGTATAATAAGACCCGTCCCAGTTACTTTCATGGACCCAGACGCTAATCTCCAGCGGATGTGGCCAGTTAACCGGAGTAGTAGCAGAAGAGTTGGAATACACTCTCAGCTCAGCCTCCCATTCCCATCCACGCCCTTCAGGAGTAGTTACACGCCTTTTATTCACTTCCACGATATCTACATATGGCGGATTGTAAAGGAGGTTGTACAAATCTATGTCGCCGGCAGAAAGGGAGCTGCTACGGGTATACTCATTCCCGTTTTTATCTGTCCATACCGGTATACTGGTATTTAGTGCGCTGCTGTTTCTGGAACCATACATCATGACAGAGTTAAAATCCATTGTACTGCCAGTTTCGAAACCCTGCAGGCCTCTTTCCAGATATGTCTGGTACTGGGAATGCCAGTCCGGATGAATATTAGCCCAGTTTATATTTACATTGTAATCACGGTCCCTTCTCGATAATTCATGATAAAAACCGATAGCATGGCCGATTTCATGAATTGCGCTGCTAACAGAGCAAGACTGGCCTATGTTCACCACCTGCAACCCTCCTATCATTCCTATATACGACCAGCAGGCATCTTCATCATTTTTAAACTCTATGAAATTGGGCTGATTCGTTCTTTGAACAAATTGCAGATTTGTATTTGCCTGCCAATGCGCAATGGCATTAAGCACAACCTGCGGGTTGGCAAGGTTTGAGTGAAGAGTATAGTATACGGTTCTGCCAGTCCATAGCTGAATGAAACCAGGTATCCCAGCGGTACGGGCATTACTATCAGTTTTAATTTCGCCTTTTAGGATAGCTACTTGTTTATCGCTCAGATAAACATCCGGGTCCAGTTTATACCGGTTGCCGCTCTGGATCAATGTAACTGTATTTCCATCTTTTTTCTTGAAAGTGACGAGCTTCTCGCCAGGTCTGAGGCCTGCCATTTCTCCACAGGATGCGCAATTTGGGGAAGGGGTTGCGCCGGAATCTGATACTTTGTCTTTTTTACTGCAGGCAACGGCCAACAACAGGGTTAATACAGCGAATAATGCTGCCAGTGGGTTTTGCATGGTTACTTGTTTAAAAGGATGAATAGGTTTTTGCACGGAATGAACAAGTTAGAACGAATTGCTGCAATGATGCCGCAGTTATTCTATTCAGTGTCAGGACAAAAAAAGGGCCGGCCAAATGGCCAGCCCTTTCGTTCGCTGATGCGATAATATTACAGATGGCTTTCGAGAGCCGTATCGTATTTCACTTTCCAGCTGGCGGTAGCACCCCAGTTTTCTCCATCTACGATCATGCTGTCGCCCTTTACGGTACCGAGCAGTTCGAAACGTACGGAAGTGGCGCTGGCATCCAGGAGGCCGTGGAGAATAGACTCGAATTTCTCCTTGTCTGCCGGGTTGATGGAAACCACCACGCGGGACTGTGCTTCACCGAAGAGGTAAGCATCCTTACGGAAGTCTTTGTTGGTATGTACATCGAAACCTGCTTTACCTGCCATGGCGCTTTCCAGGAGGGTGATGAACAGGCCGCCCTCGCTCACGTCGTGTGCAGACTGAAGAAGTCCTGCAGCATTGAGTTTGGTGATAGCAGCCTGGAGGCGGTGCTCTTCTTCCAGCTGGAAGTGGGGAGCAGGGCTGAGTTCAACACCTACCAGCTTGTGGAGGTATTCAGAGCTGCTGATATCGTTATAGCTGCGGCCTACGAGGTAAATGAGGTCGCCATTGTTCTTGAAATCAAGGGTAATGCGCTGATCCATGCTGTCGAGCACACCGAGCATACCAATGGTAGGCGTGGGGTACACGGGGCCGTCGGGCGACTGGTTGTAGAAGCTCACGTTACCACCTGTAACAGGGGTATTGAACTTGCGGCAGGCTTCGCCCATACCCTGGATGGCGTGTACAAACTGGTAGTACACTTCCGGATCGTAGGGGTTACCGAAGTTGAGGCAGTTTGTGATAGCAACGGGTTCGCCGCCGGAGCAAACGATGTTACGGGCTGCTTCTGCTACCGCGATCTGGCCACCTTTGTGAGGATCAGCATACACGTAGCGGGAGTTACAATCTGTAGTAACCGCCAGTGCCTTTTTAGAGCCTTTTACCACTACGATGGATGCATCTGAAGGAGCGTTGGTGGATGCGTTGGCAGTGCCCACCATGCTGTCGTATTGCGTGTATACCCAGCGTTTGGAAGCGATGTTGGGCAGTTGCGCAAGTTTCTCGGCTACTTTCTTCGCATCGGCTACGTCAGGAACGTTCTGGATATCGAACTGTTTTACTTTCTCGAAGTACTTAGGTTCTACATAAGCACGGTGATACTGGGGGGCGCCGCCACCGAGTACGAGGCTTTCAGCAGGTACTTCTGCTTCCAGTTCTCCATTCATATAGAAGCGGAGAATGGGTTCTTTGGTTACTTCACCGATCTGAACACAGTGGAGGTCCCATTTCTCGAAAATGTCGAGTACTTCTTTCTCGCGGCCTTTATGTACCACGATGAGCATGCGTTCCTGGCTTTCGGAAAGGAGCATTTCCCAGCCTTTCATGTTCTGCTGGCGGGTAGGCACCTTATCGAGGTGGATGATCATGCCATGTTCGCCTTTGGCAGACATTTCTGCGGTAGAGCAGGTGATGCCCGCCGCGCCCATGTCCTGCATACCAACAAGCGCATTGGTTTTAACTACTTCGAGGCAGGCTTCGAGGAGT
The DNA here is from genome assembly GCF_003149455.1 of Chitinophaga deserti. GTDB lineage: Bacteria > Bacteroidota > Bacteroidia > Chitinophagales > Chitinophagaceae > Chitinophaga > Chitinophaga deserti. The sequence goes on along the minus strand of NZ_QFFK01000005.1, from coordinate 106,459 downwards.
TTCTTTTCCTGGAAGGGGTCGCCTACCTGTACAGCCGGGAGATCCTTGGCGGATTCTTCCGTGATGTCTGCCGAAGCGAAGGAAGCACCGCCGATACCGTCTTTCCCGGTAGCGGAGCCTACGATGAATACGGGGTTACCGGCACCGTGGGAGGTGGCGGAAACCATGGTACCAACTTTCAGTACGCCAACGCTCATGGCGTTAACGAGGGGGTTGGTACCGTAGCAGTCTTCAAAATATACTTCACCGCCAACAGTGGGTACGCCGAAGCAGTTGCCGTAATGGCCGATACCGTGTACCACACCTTTCAGGAGGTGCTGGTTCTTTTTATCATTAATATTACCGAACCGGAGGGAGTTGAGTGCCGCGATGGGGCGTGCGCCCATGGTAAAGATATCGCGGTGGATGCCGCCTACGCCAGTGGCTGCGCCCTGGAAAGGCTCAAGGGCGGAGGGGTGGTTATGCGATTCTATCTTGAACACGCAGGCCCAGCCGTCACCAATATCCACGAGGCCGGCGTTTTCCTCACCAGCTTTCACCAGCAGCCTGCTTCCTTCCCTTGGCAGGCTTTTCAGCCATACGATGGAATTCTTATAGCTGCAGTGCTCGCTCCACATTACAGAGTACATGCTCAGTTCGGTGAAGTTGGGGGTGCGGCCCAGGATGGATTTTATGCGTTCAAATTCGTCTGCTGTCAGTCCTAACTGTTCTGCGGTTTCAACTGTGGTCGTTTGCATGAATTGAGAAGGTTTATAAAAGAAGATGCAAAACTACATAGTTTTCTATCAATAGACAAGAAAGGCCTGTAAACGTCTACATACAAATTATGTATTTTTTAATATATCAGTTTTAAGGGTTCGGGTCTTCGAATATTTGGCCAAAAATTAAAAATAAGGTGTTTTTTCAGGCCAAATGCAATTTTTTGGTAACAATTTGACCTTTTGCTTGCATTTTAAACCAAACTGGCGTTTTTTTGTATAAAATTTTTCACATCATGCAATCGTTACGCTTTCAAGCGCTGGAAAATCTGACCGGCGTTGACTTCAAAGTAAAGCCAGAACTGAATGGCAAGATCACCGACGTGTTCGGCAGCAACGTGTTTACCGGCAAAGCAATGCGGGAACACCTCAGCGACGAGGCTTATAAGAGCCTGATGAATTCCATCAAGGGCGGCAATAAGATCGAGCGTAAAATGGCCGAACAGATCGCTTCAGGCCTGAAATCCTGGGCAATGAAGAAAGGCGTAACCCACTATACGCACTGGTTCCAGCCTCTTACCGGTACTACCGCTGAAAAGCACGACTCCTTCTTTACTATTAAAAGCGACGGCTCCTCCATCGAAACTTTCGACGGCGATGCCCTCGTTCAACAGGAGCCTGATGCATCCAGCTTCCCTAACGGTGGTATCCGCGCTACTTTCGAAGCCCGTGGTTACACCGCCTGGGATCCTTCCTCTCCCGCTTTCATTATCGAGCAGGGCACCGGCAAAACCCTTTGCATCCCCACCATCTTCGTAGCTTACACCGGCGAGTCACTGGATTACAAAGCGCCCCTCCTGAAGGCTCTTTCCTCCCTCGACAAAGCTGCAGTTGACGTGTGCAACTACTTCGATAAAAACGTTACCAAAGTTACCGCCACCCTCGGCTGGGAACAGGAATATTTTATGATCGACGAAGGTCTGGCTAACGCCCGTCCCGACCTGCTGCTTACCGGCCGCACTGTAGTAGGCCACGCGCCCGCTAAAGGCCAGCAGCTGGAAGATCACTACTTCGGCGCTATCCCTGAGCGTGTATACGCTTACATGCGTGATTTCGAAGAAGAATCCTACAAACTGGGTATCCCCCTGAGAACCCGTCACAATGAAGTGGCTCCCGCTCAGTTCGAGTGCGCTCCCATCTTCGAAGAAGTAAACATCGCAGTTGACCACAACTCCCTGCTGATGGACGTGATGAGCAAAGTGGCCAAACGCCATAAACTGAAAGTGCTCCTCCACGAGAAACCTTTCGCAGGCATCAACGGTTCAGGTAAACACAACAACTGGTCACTCGCTACCGATACCGGTGTGAACCTGCTGGCTCCCGGCAAAACGCCGAAAACCAACCTGATGTTCCTCACCTTCTTCGTGAACACCATCAAAGCCGTTCATGATTACGCTGACCTGCTGCGTGCTGCCATCGCTACTCCGAGCAACGACTTCCGTCTCGGTGCCAACGAAGCTCCTCCCGCAATCATCTCCGTATTCACCGGTAAATACCTCTACGAAGTTCTGCAGGAAGTTAAATCCCGCGTGAACAATAAATTCGATGAGCAGGACGAGGCTATCCTGAAACTGGACCTCCACCGTCATATTCCTGAGCTGATGCTCGACAATACCGACCGTAACCGTACTTCTCCGTTCGCGTTCACCGGTAACAAGTTCGAGTTCCGCGCTGTAGGCTCTTCCGCCAACTGCGCCTCTGCCATGACTGTTCTGAACACCATTATGGCTAAAACCCTGGTGGATTTCAAGAAAGACGTGGACAGCCTGATCGAAAAAGGCGAGAAAAAAGAAATCGCCATCATGCAAACTCTCCGCAAAAACATCGTAGATTCCGAGAAGATTCTCTTCGAAGGTGACGGTTACAGCGAAGAATGGGCGAAAGAAGCGGAAAAACGTGGTCTTGCCAACGTAAAAACCACCCCGAAAGCACTCGACGCTTTCGTTACGCCTAAAGCGACCAAACTGTTTACTGAAATGGGCGTTTACAACGAGAAAGAACTGCACGCACGTCACGAAATCCTTCTCGAAGATTACGTGAAGAAAGTTCAGATCGAAGCCCGCGTGATCGGCGACCTGGCTACCAACCACATCCTGCCCGCAGCTGTGAAGTACCAGAACGAACTGCTCACAAACATTAAAGGACTGAAAGATGCAGGTTTCGGCGACGACGCTTCCAAAGCTCAACGCCAGATCGCAACAAAGATATCTGAACACATCAATGTCATCAGCGAAAACGTTCAGGCAATGATCGAATCCCGTAAAGTAGCCAACAAACTGGAAGACAGCCGTCAGAAAGCTATCGACTACTGCGAGAAGATCAAAGAACCGTTCTTCGACACCATCCGTTACCACTCCGATAAACTGGAGTTCCTGGTGGATGACAAGATTTGGGGTCTTCCCAAATACAGAGAGCTGCTTTTCTTGCGATAAAAACCGTAAGATTGTTTTGGTGTATGATCACCCCCGGTATTCACCGGGGGTTCTTTTTTTTATAGATAATCCTTTCCGATCTACGAAATATTCGTAGATTATTGTATATTGGATAAAACTTGTACTCCAATGTTCAGAATCCTGCCACTCTTATTGTTATTAAGCAGCCCCCTGTCCGTGTTTTCCCAGCAGTCTGAAAAACCCTTGCATGTTGAAAACCGTAAAGACCCCGCCCCTTTCGGGCCGCTGCATTTCCGGAACGATTCCATCACTATCAAAGGGATTTACAAAAACTACCGGCACGCCCCCGGCAACCTGTTTAAGGTAACATTCATGGACTGGATCTCCAGCAAGATCGTCCACCACACGGCCCCCATTGATCCGGCCGGCCGATTTACCCTCACCTTACCTTTACTGGCCGAAACTGATATGGCGATTGATGATTCCCGCTTCAAAGAAAGAACCATTGCCATCCCCGGTGAAACCATTTACTTCGAAGCAGACCTGAAAGATGCTTCCTTCCGCTATTCCGGCGCCAACGCCCGCCTGCATAACGAACTCCATCAGTTTTCACGGGAGTATGGAAAGCGGAATGCCCCTCCTTATACCTACTCGGAATGGTTCAAACAGTTTAACACACTTCCCGTATTACGCGATACCATGCGGAATGCACTCCGCGATAACCTCCGCTACCTCAGCACCTGGCAGCAGCAGCACCGGCCTGAGCCCCGTACCATGCAATACCTGCGTGCCACTATGATCTACGAGACGGCCATGCCCCTAACGCAATACCTGTATTTCAAAGAAAAAGCAGCCCTCTCCCCAGAGGAAGAAGCAATACATTTTCGTTTCCTGGATTCCATCATTGCATTAAATGGCAACAGCGGCCACCTCTCAGAAAACTTCATCATCGTTCACCGCGATTTTCGCAACTATAGCAATGGTAAGGCACGTACCCTGAACCTCGACAAAGATTCCATATACCAGACGAGGATCCACCACCCGAGAGAGAAAGAGATCACAGAAATATGGTTTGCAGCCCGTTATTTAAAGGAGGGCAGCACCTTAAAGGATAACCAGCTGGCCGAACTCCGTACCAAAGTACAGGACACCGTTCTGCTCAACAACCTCATCCGCCGCAACAATGCACTCAATGCCCTGCTTTCCGACGATCAGATGCTGGCCAGCACCCGCTTCTATGGACAATTTCCTGATCTGAAAACGCCCGAAGATATATTCGCCCACATCACCACGCCCTACCGCGGCAAAGTGATTTACCTCGACCTATGGGGCACCTGGTGCAGTCCCTGCCTCGAAATGATGCAGTATATGCCCGGCATTAAAAAGGAATACGCGGATAAAGACGTTGTCTTCCTTTACCTCGCCATTAAATCCCCTGAAGCAGCGTGGCAGAAAACAATCCGGGAATATAAGATGACCGGCCCCGCCGTAGTGCATTACCGCCTGCCCGACGATATGCAGGATGCTTTTGAAAAAAAATACCGTACTACAGGATATCCCAGTTACTTCCTAATAGACAGGAACGGGAAACTGATATCTGCCAGCGCACCCTGGCCCCGCGACCCTGCCGCACTCCATGCCGCCATTAACAAACTTTTATGACCCCTCCGTTAAACTTCGGATTCCCATGGCCGTCTATTTAAAAAACACAATCGCCATGATGAAACAATTTGTATGGATGGTACTGCTGACCGGAAGCGTTTCCCTGGCTTATGCCCAGGATAAACCGGCCGCTAAACCCGACCTGAAACTGACCGAACAACAGACCACGAAAATCCGTGAGATCAATAAAACGTATATCGACGGACTGAAAGAACTCCGCAAAGATGAAAATCTCACTAAAGAAACGCGTAAGGCCCAAACAGATGCTCTCCAGTCTGCCCGCAAAGAGCAGATGCAAAGCGTACTTGATAAGGATCAATTCTCTAAATGGGAGGATAACCAAAAGCAGCTGGCCGATCGTAAAGGCCGTCACCACGGCAAATATGGTAAAGACGGGAAACTGGCCCGGGACGGTAAACACGAAGGCTTTAAAAGGCACGACCGTAGCGAAGCTGCAGTAAAAGCACTGGGCCTTTCTGAACAGCAGGGCGCTGATCTGAAAGCCATCAACAAGGAATATATGACCAAAGCGATGGCATTGAAAGACGCAGACAAATCCGAACGCAGGGACAAAATGAAATCCCTCCACAATGAACGCCTCGAGAAAGTAAAACTGGCACTGGGCGAAGAGAAGTTCTCCAAATACAACGAATGGCGCCAGCAGGAAAGATTACAACACAGATCCGGCGAGCGTAAGAAAAGAATGATGAAGGAAAAAGCCGCTGCACCAGCAGTTCAACGCTAAGGCGCTTCAAGATACAAACCGTATTAATTTTTCATCGACATACAATCCAACTAAGGTTTTTTTAAGGTTTAATGCAATGGGCCGTCCGCAGGGATGGCCCGTTGCCATTTAAGGCCGCTGCCGTTTAAACCGTACATTTGAGTTACACCCAACCCTCATTTCCATGCAAACTAAAGTTATACCCGTGCTCCGCATTTTCGATGTAACCAAAGCCATAGAGTTCTACATTGACTGGCTGGGGTTCCAGATCGACTGGGAGCACCGCTTCGATGAAAATGCGCCGCTTTATATGCAGGTTTCCCGCGAAGACGTAACGCTGCATCTGTCTGAACATCATGGAGACAGTACACCCGGTGCAAAAGTATTCATAGAAACGGAAGGCGTGCGCGAGTTGCACAGCGCACTCACGGAAAAGCAATACAAATACAATCGTCCGGGACTGGAGGAGGCATTTTATGGTGCCTGGGAGTTAACGCTTCACGATCCTTTTGGCAACCGCCTGCTTTATGTGGAAAGGTTTCCCTGAACAACGGATAATGCAATAATCAACTGACTATCAATGAGTTGAAACGCTACATTAAATGATCGTTTCTCACAATTTACCAGCACTATAAGTTATTCATAATCAATTACATCTACACATCAAGTCCACCTCATCTCCACCTCATCTCCACCTTACGTCCATAGTTCCGGTAGTGTTCCCGTATAGTTGCTGTACAGTTACAGTGAAGTTACAGTATCGTAGCAGCATCGTTACTGTACCCTTACGGTATCTTAATACCTTCTGATAACCTTGTAATAAGGTAGTAATCTCCTTCTAATACTAAACGGAGTCAATAAGTCCTGCTGCTCAAATGGGAGAAGCAGGAGGGAGTAAACTTCGGGGTACTTTAGCGCGGCATGTACTTGTTACTTACGGCTATAGAAGGGCTATACTTCCTTACGGCGTACCCAGCGTACATAGATGAAGAGAAAGATCAGCCAGGGCCAGATCAGGCCCACGTTTACGAATAGGGTACCAACGCTGAAAAAGACAGAGAATTCCAATGGTATAGGTGTTGAATGGGTAAAATAAAGGCCGCTCTTTTCGGAGCGGCCTTTTTGCTATAGTTAGATAATAGCTTATTGCAGTTTGAAGCCTTCAGTGAACTTAGTGGTAAAGTTACCTTTACGGAAGTTCTCGTCCTGCATGAGCTGCTGATGGAAAGGAATGGTGGTTTTCACCCCTTCGATCACGAACTCAGACAGGGCACGCTCCATGGTATTGATAGCTTCTTCGCGTGTTTGCGCGATGGCGATCACTTTAGCAACCATGGAATCGTAGTAAGGAGGGATCACATAACCGGCGTAGATATGGGAGTCTACACGCACACCGTGGCCTCCGGGCGTGTGGAGGACGGTGATTTTACCCGGTGAAGGGCGGAAATCATTATAGGGATCTTCTGCGTTGATGCGGCACTCAATTGCGTGCATCTGTGGTAAGTAGTTCTTTCCGGAAATGGGGATACCGGCAGCGATCTTGATTTGTTCCTTGATGAGGTCGAAATTGATTACTTCTTCGGTAACACCGTGTTCCACCTGAATACGGGTGTTCATTTCCATGAAATAGAAATTGCGGTGCTTGTCTACCAGGAACTCGATGGTACCCACGCTTTCGTAGTTGATAGCAGAAGCAGCCTTGATAGCGGCTTCACCCATCTTTTCACGGAGCTCGGGTGTCATGAAGGGCGAGGGAGATTCTTCCACCAGCTTTTGGTGGCGGCGCTGGATGGAGCAATCGCGTTCGCTGAGGTGGCATACTTTACCGTATTGGTCACCGGCGATCTGAATTTCTATATGGCGGGGCTCTTCCACGAATTTCTCCATGTAGATGCCATCATTACTGAATGCAGCACGGGCTTCGTTTTTAGCCATGTCATAGGCATTTTCCAGCTCGCTTTCTTCCCAAACCACGCGCATACCTTTACCACCACCACCGGCAGTAGCTTTGAGGATGATGGGGAGACCCATTTCCTTTGCCAGTTTCTGGGCTTCTTCCACGCTTTCGAGCAGGCCTTCAGAACCCGGGATAACGGGTACACCGGCTGCGATCATAGTTTCCTTGGCGGTCATTTTATCCCCCATCCTGCGGATCATATCCGGAGTGGGGCCGATAAATTTGATGCCATGTTCACCACAGATCTCTGCGAAGCGGGCATTTTCAGCCAGGAATCCGTAACCGGGGTGGATAGCGTCCGCATTGGTGATCTCAGCGGCAGCCATCAGGTGAGGGATATTCAGGTAAGAATCGCTGCTCTGCGGCTTCCCGATGCACACGGCTTCGTCAGCGAAACGGACATGCAGGCTGTCTTTATCCGCTGTTGAATAAACTGCCACTGTCCTGATCCCCATTTCCTTGCAGGTGCGGATGATGCGCAGGGCAATCTCGCCACGGTTGGCGATCAATATCTTTTTGAACATGTTTAGCAAATAGTGTTATAAAAAACAGCAAAAGGAAAAGGTTGCAAGCAACCTTACAACCTTCAACCGTTATAGAATGTCTTACGGTTCTACAAGGAACAGCGGCTGGTCGTATTCTACGGGTGAAGCATCGTCCACCAGTACTTTCACGATTTTTCCGCTTACTTCGCTTTCGATTTCATTGAACAGTTTCATGGCCTCGATAATGCAAACTACTTTACCCGGAGTCACGTCATCACCAACATTTATGAAGTTCGGTTTGCCGGGGCCTGCGCTGCGGTAGAATGTACCGATCATGGGAGATTTGATGGTGATCAGGTTGCTGGCGGCTGCGGGAGCACCAGCAGCAGGGGCAGCAGGAGCGGCCGCGGCAGGCGCAGTTTGTGCTACGGGCTGAGGGGCTGCTATTGCCGGCTGAACGGTGGTTACCGCCGGAACTGTTACGATCTGCTGTACTTCGTTGTCTTTCTGCTTTATAGTAATCTTAAACTGATCCTGCTCAATGCTCAGTTCGCTGATATTTGATTTGTTGATCATTTTAATCAGCTCCTGAATCTGTTTAAAGTCCATGTAGACAGTTTTTGGTTTAAATAATGTGCTGGTTCGCGAATTGATGGATATGAGAATAGTATATGGCTCTTATTTAACGCGCTCGATGTATTCGCCGGTTTTGGTGTTAACCCGGATCATCTCGCCTTCATTCACGAACAGGGGTACCATGATGGTGGCACCGCCTTCCACGGTGGCAGGTTTAAGCGTGCGGGTAGCAGTGTCTCCCTTCATGCCGGGCTCGGAATAGGTTACTTTCAGCACGATTTTATCGGGAAGTTCCACTCCCATGGGAAGTTCGGTTTCGGTATTGATAGCGATAGAAACCTCGTCGCCGTCTTTCAGGAACTGGGGGGCGTCAATCAATTGCTCGCCTACCACAATCTGTTCGAAGGTTTCTTTATCCATAAAATTGTACCCGCTTTCGTCCTTATACAGGAACTGGTACGCTTTTTTCTCTACACGGACAGGGTAAATGGTATCACCGGAGTTCCAGGTATGCTCGATGGAACGGCTGTTGTCTACTCCCTTCAATTTGGCCCATACCTTGGCTGCTGCACGGGCGGTTTTGTTCTGACCAAACTCTACAACAGAATATAAGCTGTTATCCAGCTTAATGATTAATCCTGTTCTGATATCTGCGGTGGTAGCCATAAAAGGTCTATGATTTAAAGTTAAAAATTTACATTAAGGATTGCAAAAGTAAAAATTTTAGAATATGAACAAACAAATCTTGCCGGATTTCCCACAAAAGCGGTATAGATTTGATGTCGAACCGCTTGCGCGGCTATTTACTTTAACAATAAAACAAATATAATGATGCGTACATGGTTATTAGTGATTTTATGCCTCCCGACGTTGTTAAAAGCCCAATCCGGGCATAATCATGCTCATGAAAAACAATCTTCCGGCTATTTACCACCATTTAAACAGTACACTTTCATCTCTCCTCTTCCCCTGACGGCCTATACCGGTCAGGTCTTTACGAAAAACGACCTGCCCAAGGGCAAGCCTACCATGGTATTCCTCTTCAGTGTGGAATGTGACCATTGCGCTCATATGACGGAAGACATCCTCAAAAATATCGACAAATTTAAAAAAGCCAACATCCTTATGATTACGCCTTTCAAGCTGGACAGGATGAAGGCCTGGTACGATCAGTATAAGATCGCCAATTACCCGAACATCATCATGGCCGCTGAGCCTACCCGGCAGATCGTATCTTATTACGACCTGTCAAATTTCCCCGGTATTTACCTCTATAACAGGAAAGGCCAGCTGGAAGCGAATTACGAAGGTACGGTTAAACTGGACACCGTGTTAAAGCATTTGTAAATTTTCCCCCGGGGCCTCCCAAAGGGGAAATTTTAGCAGTTAACGCCGAAATTACGGTTCCGATATCCTATTTTTGTTACCCAAATAATTCTTCACCTTTTTAAAATATTCAGATACGATGAAAGTAACTGTTGTAGGAGCTGGAAATGTGGGCGCAACTTGCGCTAACGTGCTGGCCCACAGAGATTTCCTGCAGGAAGTAGTTTTGCTTGATATCAAGGAAGGCACTGCGGAAGGAAAGGCACTCGACACCTGGCAGCAAGCCCCGATTGATTACTACAGCACGAAAGTGACCGGCGTTACAAACGACTATGCTAAAACCGCCAACAGCGACGTGGTGGTGATCACCTCCGGCCTCCCCCGTAAACCCGGTATGAGCCGCGACGATTTGATCTCTACCAATGCCAATATCGTTAAATCTGTTACCGAGAATATCACCAAACATTCTCCCAACGCCATCATCATTGTGGTATCCAACCCGCTGGATGTTATGACCTACTGCGCTTTCCTCACCGCGAAGAAAGACAGCTCCAAGGTGTTCGGCATGGCAGGTATCCTCGATACCGCCCGCTACCGCGCTTTCCTGGCAGACGAGATCGGCTGCTCTCCGAAAGACATTCAGGCCATCCTCATGGGCGGCCACGGCGATACCATGGTTCCCCTCCCCCGCTACACAACCGTTGCCGGTATCCCCGTTACGGAACTGGTAGCTGCTGACAAGCTCGACGCAATCATCCAGCGCACTAAAGTTGGTGGCGGCGAAATCGTGAACCTCCTCGGCACCTCCGCCTGGTATGCTCCCGGCGCTGCTGCAGCTCAGATGGTAGAAGCGATCGTGAAAAACGAAAAACGCATCTTCCCTGTTTGCGCATGGCTCACCGGCGAATACGGTCTGAAAGACATTTACCTCGGCGTTCCCGTTGTACTCGGTACAAACGGTATCGAGAAAATCATCGAACTCGACCTGAACGAGAGCGAACAAGCCCTCCTCAATACTTCCGCCAAACACGTGAAAGAAGTAATGGACGTGCTCGACAACATGAAAGCTCCCGCCTGATAAAGGCTCATCATTTTACGGAAAGCACCTGGCAGCAGGTGCTTTCCTTTTTCAATACCCCCGCCGCCCGTTTCATATCATTGATTATCGTACCTTTGGCACGGGCTATATCAACTAAAATCACCACCGGTCCCAAAAACCATATCATGAGCAAGCTACTGTTTGCCATACTGTTATGCTCTTCGTTGGCCTCGATTGCACAAACTCCGGTCTGGAAAGCAGACCGCGAACGGTCGTCCGTGTCATTTTCCGTTACACACCTGGTTATTTCCAAAGTGGAAGGCAGTTTCCGGGAATTCGATGGCGAAATTTCCGCCCCTAAACCTGATTTCACCGATGCCAGTATCCGCTTCCAGGTAGACGCTTTCAGTATCCATACCGGAGATGATAAGCGGGACAGCCACCTTAAATCCGGCGATTTCCTCGCCGCCGAACAATATCCTAAAATAACTTTCCAAAGCACCTCCTTCCGCCGTATCACCGAAGGCAGGTACCAGCTCGAAGGCGACCTCACCATCCGCGATGTGACCCGCCGCCTCAAATTTAATGTCACCTACGGGGGCATTGCCACAGAAGGCAAAAAACAAACCGCGACCTTTAAAGCCACTACCTACATCAACCGGTTCGATTACAACCTGCAATGGGACAAACTCACCGAAGCCGGCGGAATGGTGGTCGATAAAATGGTCAGTATCATGTTAAAACTCGAATTTGTTAAACAGTAACCGGCCGCCCAGGAACCCGTGAACTTTTCCTGATTGCTGCCAATCCGTTAAATTGCAAGATATTATCGCCGCATATGTCCAATATTGAAAAATTGATCTCCATCCGAAATTTCACCAGTGAGCACCATAAAGGTCTTGTAAGCCTCATTTTCGTTGGCAACTGGATAATTGGCAAACACCAGAATTTTTTCAGGGAATACGATATCACCATGCAGCAGTTCAATATCCTGCGCATACTTCGTGGCCAGCATCCCAAATCCGCCAGCATAAACACACTGAAGGAAAGAATGCTCGATAAAATGAGCGATGTATCGCGGCTCGTGGAAAGGCTCCGCAAAGCCGATCTGGTTGAAAGGAAAAGCTGCGAAGCCGACCGCCGCGCAGTAGATGTGAAAATAACCGCCAAAGGCCTCCAGCTGCTGAAGGAAATCGACGAGAAAATATCAGTGCTGGAAGATACCCTGAAGAACTCGCTGAACGAAAAGGAAGTAGCCCAGCTGAATAAACTGCTGGATAAGATCCTTAGCTCATACGACTGATCAATACCAGCCGTTACTCCTCCACATAATCCAGATCTTTCCCAAACGTTTCCTCCATGGAATAGGCAAACCCAAATGCCAGAACGATGCAGATAACCCCGGTAGCCAGCCCGCTTTGCAGGTAGCTTAAACCGGCAGACTGTAAACCGCCAAAAACGAGAGAAATAACCGGCAGCATGCCCCGGGCGTAATTGGGAACTGTAGTTGCCGCTGTAGCCCGCAGGTTGGTCCCGAACTGCTCCGCCGCCACAGTAACGAATATTGCCCAGAAACCTACACTGAAGCCCATAATCCCGCAAATGGTATAGAACAGCCCCACACTGGCACCGTACATGTTGAAATACAGCACCACACTAATGAGGACAAGGGTATAAAAGATATACAACACTTTCTTCCGGCTACGCATCAGTTGGCTCAGATAGCCACTCGCGAGGTCTCCAAAAGTAAGTGCCGCGTAGCATATCATAATGGCCTTCCCTGGGTTAATTGGACCCTGCACTCCCATCTTTTCCGCAAATGCATTTGAAAAAGTCATGAGTATGCCCACCACATACCAGGTTGGCAATCCGATCATTATACATTTCAGGTAACGGAAAAAGCGTTCTTTATTTGTAAAAAACTTGAAGTAGTTCCCCCGGCTCACGCCAGTGTCCCGGATCTGGTTGAACATCCCCGATTCTACTACGCTAATACGAAGGATCAGGAGTGCAAGCCCCAGGCCGCCGCCGATGTAGTAGCAAATTCGCCAGTTGTCTCCGAAGTATTCCGATACAAAATAGGCCGCTACGGCACCGGAGATCCCCACACTTGCCACGATCATGGTTCCCAGGCCACGTTTTTCCTTCGGGAGTACTTCCGCTACCAGCGTTATACCTGCCCCCAGCTCTCCCGCCAGTCCCAGGCCTGCCACAAAGCGCCAAACCATATACCAGAAAATGGCATTCTCCCCTCCTATCATTCCATTTGCCACATTGGCGACGGAGTATAATAGTATAGACCCGAATAAAACAGACAGTCTGCCCTTTTTATCTCCCAAAACGCCCCAGATAATTCCCCCGATCAGCATCCCGATCATCTGGATATTGATGAGCCACATACCCACGGAATCTATTTCCGCTGCAGAAACACCCAGCGAGGTAAGGCTTTTGATCCGGATAATACCGAACAGCAACAGATCATAAATATCGACGAAGTAACCGAGAGAGGCCACAATCACTGCGGCATTAAGCAGCCTTACGGGCTTGTTGGCGGCGGAATTCATAGAGGACTGATTTTTGGTTGATACGGGCTTTCTGTAAAAAGAAAGAGACGCAAATTTATTGCGTCTCTTCAAATATCAAAATTTATTAAGGTTTTATCTGCTCTTTCTCTTTTTCATCTTCCTTTGGCGCCTCGATCGGATTACCAAATTCATCGAAGTGTGAGTGGATAACCGATTTGCCGAAGACCAGCTTATAGAGTACCGGCGCGGTAGTCAGTACTACGATGATGATGATGATCCATTCCAGGTGATCCGTAAGCGTGGGGATGGCTTTTCCGAGGAAGTGGCCGGCCAGCATCAGGGAAAACACCCAGGTGAAGGAACCAATGATATTATAGAACATGAATTTCTTGCGTTCCATTCCCACAATCCCTGCGATGATAGGTGCAAAGGTGCGCACAACAGGGAGGAAACGGGCCACGAAGATGGCGCCTCCGCCATATTTGTCATATACTTCTTTTGCCTGCCAGAGGTGCTTCTTCTTAAACAGCCAGGTATCTTTTCTTTTGAAAAGGATCGGACCCGATTTTCTTCCAAACCAGTATCCTACGATATTACCCAGTACACCCATAATGGCAATAAGGGTCATTGCCACTACGAGGGGCATATTGAAAAAGCTTTCTGCTAAACGTTCTCCGTAAATACCTGCCACAAAAAGCAGTGAATCTCCGGGCAGGAAAAAACCCACGAACAAGCCCGTTTCAGCGAAAATGATCGCCAAAATCAGGTAATAACCTCCGTTCTCAATGATCCACTCGGGGTTGATTAAATGCTTGAAAAATTCAATGATCTGGTCCATGCTGATGTTTATACTCAATAATTTGAGCGGCTAAAAATAAACTTTTATATGTCAAGAGGAAGTTAATATTTCCTGAAATGTCCTTTAGGCCTTGCTTTCAGGAGGAAGATTCTTGAAGTCGACCTCTCCTTCCCATTTCCCGATCACGGCTGTCGCCAAACAGTTGCCTATCACGTTTACCGAAGTGCGGGCCATGTCCATCAGCTCATCAATACCGAGGATGAGGAACACGGGCCATACCGGCAGATGGAAAGAGGCCACCGTACCAAGAATGATAACTAAAGTGGCACGCGGAACGCCGGCCACACCTTTACTTGTAAGCATCAGGGTAAACACCATGAGGATCTGCTGCCCGAAAGTAAGCGGGGTACCAGCTGCCTGGGCAACAAATACGGAGGCCAGGGCAAGATATAGGGTAGACCCGTCAAGATTAAAGCTGTACCCTGTTGGCATCACGAAAGCAATGATCTTACGCGGCACGCCCATCCGTTCCATAGCTTCCATGGCTTTGGGCAGCGCAGATTCGGAACTGGTTGTGGCAAATGCGATAGATACCGGCTCGGAGATCTCCCGGATGAACCTTTTGATGGGAAGACCAATAATTAGGGCTACCGGCACAAACACAACCAGTACAAACACAAGCAGTGCTACGTATAGTGTAATAAGGAGTTTTAACAGGTTCCCCAGCACATCAAGGCCACCGTGCCCCACCGTATAAGCAATGGCAGCCCCTACGCCCACCGGTGCAAAATACATGACGATGTTGGTGAATTTGAACATGGTTTCTGAAAGGCTTCCGCAGAAATCAAGCATAGGCTGACGCTGTTTTTCCTTCACCATCAGCAGGGCGATCCCGAATATCACGCTAAACACTACAATCGGGAGGATCTCTCCGTGATAGATGGACTTCGCTATATTCTCTGGGAATACATGCAGTATGATATCCTGCCAGTTCTGCGGCTTCGTGGCCGGCAGTACTTCATGCCCGGCCGGGGGTTGCGGAACACCTACCCCTGCCTGTGAGATATTTATGGCTGCAAGGCCTATAAACAATGCAATAGTTGTAACAATTTCGAAATAAACCAGTGATTTCCAACCCATCCGGCCCACCTGCTTAATATCGGAGTGCCCTGCAATACCCACCACCAGCGTTGCAAAAAGCAATGGCGCAATGATCGTTTTGATCATTTGCAGGAAAACTTTACTCAGTACCTGGAAGTTCATACCGATAGCAGGCCAGTCGTACCCCAGCTCACCGCCGATCACCATACTTACAAGGATCCAGGTGGTGAGGGACTTTTTGGTGATGGCAAACCAAACAACCGCTGCCACAGCGATCCAGCGGCTAATCAGGAGGAAGTACGGGGGAAATACACCATTGCGGAGAGGCTCGGGATCCGTCGAAAACGGAGCCACACTCCCAAAATTGAAATCAATTACATGCAAAACTGCGACGATCGACAGCACGATAAGGGCGGTGATGCTTGCCTTCCTTTTATTCATCATGAAATAGAGGTGATTTAGGTTTAGACCTGACAAAAATTGCCCAAAAATAAGGTTCTCAGGCGAAATTCCCGCAGATAGGGCATACCGCTCGTATATAAAATAAAATGTGGGTTTTTCCCTGAACGCATTATATTTGGCGATCTGAAAACAAATCTAACCGCTAGTTTCCTAGTATCAACCATCAACTTCTATTCAATTTTATGAGTAACCTTTTTGCCAAGAAACCGATGTCAGTTCTGCTCGGAGAAGCAGCAGACTCAGAGAAGGGTCTGAAACGGACGCTCGGTTCAGGGGCGCTAGTTGCGCTGGGTATCGGCGCCATTATCGGTGCCGGACTTTTTTCGCTTACAGGCATCGCTGCAGCTGAAAACGCTGGTCCAGCAGTAACCATTTCCTTCGTTCTGGCCGCAGTAGGGTGCGGATTTGCCGGTCTTTGCTACGCAGAGTTCGCCTCCATGATCCCTGTTGCCGGTAGCGCCTACACCTACTCCTATGCCACAATGGGCGAATTCATCGCCTGGATTATCGGTTGGGACCTGGTACTGGAATACGCCCTTGGTGCAGCCACCGTGGCCGTAAGCTGGTCAAAATACCTGCTGGAGCTACTGCATAAATTTGGCATTCATATCCCTCACCAGCTGGCCGCCTCCCCCTGGGAAACGGTAAATCTGAGTGATGGAACTGTTATCAGTGGTGGCATTTTCAATCTCCCTGCTGTAATCATCGTTTGCCTGCTGTCTCTGCTGCTGATAAAAGGCACGCGCGAATCTGCAGGTATGAACAACTTCCTGGTAATCCTCAAAGTAACCGTAGTAATTGTGTTCATCGTACTCGGCTGGAGCCATATCGACCCTGCCAATTACGATCCCTATATCCCCGCTAACACCGGTAAATACGAGAACTTCGGCTGGACGGGCATAGCTACCGGGGCCGCAGTGGTATTCTTTGCATTCATCGGTTTCGATGCTGTATCCACCGCTGCCCAGGAAGCCAAAAATCCCCAGAAAGGCATGCCCATCGGCATCCTGGGATCTCTGGTGATATGTACTATTCTTTATGTGCTCTTCGCCCACGTAATGACGGGCCTGCTGAACTATAAACAATTCGCCGGTGATGCCAAACCCGCTGCTACAGCATTTGCTCAAACCGGGTACGATTTCCTCCAAACAGGTCTTATTATTGCCATCCTTGCGGGTTATACTTCCGTAATCCTGGTAATGATGCTGGGTCAGTCCCGCGTGTTCTACTCCATGAGCCGCGACGGCTTGCTGCCTAAATTCTTCAGCGAAGTACATCCCAAATTCCGCACTCCCTGGAAAACGAACATTTTCTTCATGGTGTTCGTAAGCCTTTTCTCCGGACTGGTTCCTGTGAGCGATCTGGGACACATGGTAAGTATCGGCACCCTGTTCGCCTTCTCGCTGGTTTGTATCGGCGTGCTTATCATGCGGAAAAAAATGCCGGAACTTCCCCGTGCATTTAAAACTCCGCTGGTACCATTCGTTCCCATCATGGGCGTAATCGTATGTACTTACCTCATGTATTCCCTGCCCCCTGAAAGCTGGGGCCGCCTCGCTATCTGGCTGGGTCTCGGTCTACTGATCTATTTCACATACAGCCGCCACAATAGCAAATTGGGCAACAACAAACCGTAAAAACATCTGTTTCTATATTAAATCCCGCCGCCTCCGGCGGGATTTTTATTTCCGGCAGAACCCGGATATGCCGGGAATTTAATATTTTTGCACCCACCTTATTGCCCGGCCTGCCGGACCGTAATGTCAAATTCTTTCAAACACTATGGGACGTATATTTGAAGTAAGAAAACATACCATGTTCGCCCGTTGGGACCGCATGGCCAAACAATTTACCCGAATCGGTAAGGAAATAGCCATGGCGGTAAAACAGGGCGGTATGGACCCTGATAACAACCCCGCTCTCCGTCGCTGCATTCAGAACGCCAAAGGCGTTAACATGCCTAAAGACAGGGTAGATGCAGCTATCAAGCGTGCGTTGGGTAAGGACAAGACAGATTATGAGGAAGTTGTATACGAAGGTTATGCACCACATGGCGTAGCTGTAATGGTGGATACTGCTACAGACAACACTACCCGCACCGTGGCCAACGTACGCATGCACTTCAACAAGTGCGGCGGCAGCCTTGGAAACAGCGGCTCTGTAGCATTTATGTTTAACAGGCTGGGCGAGTTCAAAATAAAGAACGGCGGCCAGAATCTGGAAGAGCTGGAACTGGAGCTGATTGATTTCGGCCTGGAAGAAATCGGAGAAGACAGCGAAGGCAATATCATTGTTCGCGCCACATTCACCGAATTCGGCAACATGGCTAAGGCACTGGAGGAAAAAGGCCTCGAAGTAATCGCTTCCGAGTTAAAACGCATCCCCGCTAACACCGTAGAGCTGACCGAAGAACAAGCGAAAGAAGTACTGGAACTGGTAGACCGCCTGGAACAGGATGATGATGTTCAGCAGGTATTCCACAACCTGAAATAACCGCTTAACCGATATAAGCAGAAAGGCCCGCTAATTGCGGGCCTTTCTGCTTATATGATACTCAGCTATTGATCTACCTGCCAATCACATTCTGCGGCGCTCCATTGAGGTAAGCTTGTACATTGTCTACCACCTTATTCAGCAATCTGCCACGTGCTTCACGGGACGCCCAGGCAATATGAGGTGTAATGTAACAATTGCGGGCAGTCAGGAGTGGATTACCTGCCTGTGGAGGCTCCATTGATAACACATCCAGTCCTGCACCGGCAATCACACCTTTATTCAGGGCATCCGCCAGGTCAGTTTCCTGAATAAGCGGTCCGCGGCTGGTGTTGATGAGAAAAGCACTCGGGCGCATCGTAGCCAAAAGTGCCTCATTTACGAAGCCCTTATTTGCCTCGTTTAGCGGGCAATGTAATGACACGACATCTGCTTCACGAAAACAAGCGTCCTGATCAGTAAATGTTACCCCTTCCATCCGATCGCGTTCAGGGTGTTTATGACTCACAATAACGCGCATGCCAAATGCTAATGCTATACGGGCCACTGCCTGCCCGATTTGACCAAAGCCGATAATGGCGAGCGTTTTCCCTTCAAGTTCTGTAAGTTGGATTTTCCAATAGCTAAAATCCGGGCTGTTTACCCAATCTCCCTTCCGCACGCTATCCGCATGAAGCCCCACTGCCTGACAGAGTTCCAGGATAAGTGCAAAAGTTAGTTGGGCTACGGATGCTGTACTGTAGGCCGGAACATTTGTGACAACAATCCCTCTCTCCCGCGCAGCAGCTACATCCACCACATTGTAACCTGTTGCCATGACTCCTATGTATTGAAGATCCGGCAGTTGTTGGATGACAGCAGCAGGGATCAGGGCTTTATTGGTAAGCAGGATGTTAGCCCCGCGTGCACGTTCCAGCACGTCCTCCGGCAACGTTCTATCGTGAACGGTTAAGTCTCCGAGAGCTTCCAGTCTGTTCCAGGATAAATCCCCGGGCTGAAGTGCATATCCGTCCAAAACAACCATCTTCATAAAATAAGAATTAGTGTAGGAATAAAAATAAACATTTCCTCCATCAAGGTGGTATGAATTAAACCGCACAATCCTTATTCTTTCATCGATTTTACCGTGTAAAAACTAAGGGACCGGACAATCCGCCTGTCCGGCGAATCATCCGATCCCTTTAAGCATAAACATCAACATGGAATGAATACTTTATTCATTCTTGAAAGGCCTGTTGACTGCAGGCTGGAAAAACAAAACCCAAACAACGGATATGTTTCATAGCAGATACTTACAAATCTGCCTTCAAGCGAAATCAATGGATAAAACAAAAGAGACTAACTTCCTTATGCGTATTGGAACGCACAGGTAATAAGCTGGTTAACAAAAATGGTGTTACCTGAATACACTTAGGTATATATGTGATTTACTCCAAAAACTGCATCTGATATTCACTGTTTTTCTAACGCTTCATGATAGCGGAGCGGCATGATTCAACGTTGTACTTCGGTAAGCAAGAGCTTTCCTGCTTCCTTTTCAGGATGAAAGTTTGGCTGCTTTCGGGATTGAATCAAAGGATATGTTATGCGTTTGCGGGATGTTGGCAAGCGCCTTAAAAACTCACCGCAATAGTGTCACTTTATGAAACACATTATTGAGCTTATCGATCACGAAATTGCCGTAGATCGACCGGTAAGTACCGTAACAAAGCTTACCTCCCAGTTCCATGTTGTGCTCTTTACCCAAAGGGTGCAAACCCTCGATGAGCCCTATAAAACGCATTCTTTGCAATTGACCGCCGCAACGGCATTTGATCTCAGTAAGCCGCTTGTGTGAATGAACAATGGTGCTGCATCTGATACATCTAGCTTCCATAAGTCAGTTACATTTAAAATTAATTTTGGTTGTTCCCCCTCAAGTTCTAATAGAACGCATATCAAGAAATGGTCAACAAACACATATATGTGCTTTTGTCTAAAGAGGAGAAAAACGATGCAGAGGGTTAAAAAAAAGAAGAAAACCTGGTCTTGTTTTTTCCGGTAGGTTGCCCCGGCAATCAATGGATTATGGTTAAAAGACTTTTTTAAAAACCAAGCCAGGTTCGCAGAGAAATCTTTCAGAGGATATGGACACTATCTTTAAATCCGGTATCGGGAAATTCGTTTAAAAACCGGGTAAACTGAAGAAGGCCGCTCTTTTCAGAACGGCCCCCCATTTTCAGCCTATTTGAACCGTCTAAGCAATTTCATTTTGTTTATGCATGCAATTTATCTATTTCCATTAACCAATAAATAGCAAATGGAAAATGAATAAACATTGAACATTGCCGACGGGTAATGAACAAATAAAAGACTGATAATAAAATAGTTATGAATTAGAATGAATAGCTTTTCCTGAAGAGGAACCACTGTGCCTGTGCTATGGCGGGGTTACGTGGGTCGCTGTTAACAATTAATAAATACCCGGCTAATCTACTCAGCTGCCAGTCTTCCAACATCTCACCACTCTGCCAGCAGTAAATTCTGCGGAAATTCAATGATAACGGCATTTTCAAAGCTGCGCAGGCCTGCATTGCCCGCACCAGCGCATTGTGCATTGCCTCCTCAGTATATCCCAACATTTCCTGCAGCTCACTTGCATAAAATCCAGGCGAAGACTCCTCTTCTGCCTGATGTTGCTGACGCAATATATCTTCCAGATAATCAATTGTTTGTAACATAATTATCCATTTTATGCAGGTTTATTTTTCCCTGTTGGCCAACTTCCTGAAAAGTGCTTTCTCATCTTCAGTCAGTTGCTGCGGCACGGTAATGCGTATCCGAACATAAAAATCGCCCGGTTCACCCGCAGCACCTTCTGGCACAGGTAAGCCTTTACCTTTTAATCTGAATAACCGCCCGCTATCAGAACCTTCCGGGATCGTCAGCTGCACTGCACTCCCCGGTACGGGTACCTGAACCTTTCCACCCAATACAGCAGTATATACGTCTACCGGCACTTCCAGATACACGTCCTTACCTTTTAATTCATATCCTGCACCCGGTAACAAGTTCATTTCTATCAGCAAATCACCTGCTTCTCCGCCATTCAGGCCCGGATTCCCCTTGCCTTTTAAACGAAGCACCTGTCCGTCAGTAGTACCTTTTTTAATCTTCAGATTCAGTTTCTGACCATTCACATTGATTTGCCGCGTTGCCCCACTGTAAACATCCTCAATCCCTATATCCATGGTAGCATGAAGGTCGCCGCCACGTCGGGTACGGGAGCGCCCCTGCTGAGCTCGGCTTCTGAAATTTCCACCAAACAAATGCTCGAAGAAGTCAGAAAACTGCCCACCATCTCCAAACATCTCATCTCCTCCACCATATGACTGTCCGCCAGCCTGCTGTGCCCGCCAACGTCCCCAGTCGAAATCTCCTGACTGCTGCCCTGCCTGCTGCTCGTAATATTTCCAATTTTCACCGAACTCATCATACTTCTTACGTTTCTCCGCATCACCCAGCACTTCATAAGCTTCATTCAGTTCCTTGAACTTTTCCTCGGCAAGCTTATCATCAGGATTTTTATCCGGATGATACTTGACGGCCAGTTTGCGATATGCTTTTTTGATATCGTCTGCACCAGCCTTTCGGTCTACGCCCAGTATTTTATAATAGTCCTTATATTCCATATTTGTTTTTATAACAATTCTTGCGCCGGGCTTGTTGCCTGGGCTTTAGAGAAAAATGTTCCCCGGGGGAATCTGGTATAACAGATGCTAACTGCTGCCGCATTGGCATTTATCCTGTCAAAAAATTACCTGCTATACGCAAAAAAGGCATATACAATGTACATGCCTTTATTTGATTATCAATAAGTTGATTTGCTATTCGCGAATCATTTCCATCACCACTTTCACCACATCTTCCGCATTAGGCTTGGAGAAGTAGTCTCCATCAGATCCATAAGCCGGACGATGCGCCTGGGCAGCCAGGGTACGGGGTGCCACATCAAGCCATCGATAACCGCCCTGCTGTTCCATAACTTGCTGGAACATATAAGCAGTACCACCACCAGGAACGTCTTCATCTACAAACAGAATGCGGTTGGTCTTCTTAAGTGAAGCCAGGATGGAGTGGCCGGTATCGAAAGGCAACAGCGTTTGTACATCGATCAGTTCGCAGGAAACACCCAACCCTGAAAGGGTCTGCATGGCGTCTTCAATGATACGCAGCGTGCTGCCATAGGATACGATAGTAATATCTGATCCTTCGTGCAGTATCTCAGGAACTCCCATCGGAACCGTAAATTCCCCGATATTTTCAGGCATACGTTCTTTCAAACGGTAGCCGTTCAGGGATTCAATAACAATAGCAGGTTCGTGTGCCCGGAGAAGCGTATTGTACATACCGGCAGCCTGAACCATGTTGCGGGGTACGCAAACATGGAAACCACGCAGCGAATTGATGATCATACCCATCGGGCTTCCTGAATGCCAGATGCCCTCGAGCCGGTGACCTCTGGTTCTAACGATGATGGGACAGAACTGGGTTCCACGGGTGCGGTATTGCAAGGAAGCAACATCGTCGCTAAGGGGCTGGAGGCCGTACAACAGGTAATCCAGGTATTGGATTTCAGCGATAGGACGAAGGCCCCGCAGTGCCATACCGATTCCCTGGCCCATGATGGTGAGTTCACGGATACCGGTATCGGAAATCCGGGTTTTGCCATGCCTGGCCTGAAGACCGGCAAATCCCTGGTTTACGTCTCCAATCTTACCCACATCTTCACCAAAAGCAAATACAAGGGGATTATCGGAAAACAGCTGATCGAAGTACTTATTCAGTACTTCATAACCGTTGATTACAGGAGCTTCATCAGCATACTGTGCCGGTACTTCCGGAACATTTAAGGCGGAGTTGGCGCCGGTAGCGTATAAAAGTGAGTTATAATTCTCTTTCTCAGTCACGAGCTGGTTGTCGTAGAACAACTGGAGCTCATTTATTGCAGGAGAGAAGTCGCGCGGGTGACGGAATAGTATGTGCGCAGCAGATTTGAGGACATCCCGGCGAAGTGGTTCGCGGTTAGCGGTAAGTTCCTGGATGGTATGCTGTACAAATTCAACATCGGCCCGGCCCTCTTCAATGATCTGGCGGCAAATGCCTGACAGTTCCTGCACCTGGCTGCGGATGGGAGCAATGTATTTCTCCCAGGCTTTCTTACGGCCTTCGTGGGCAAGCACTTTTGCTTCTGCCTCTATTTCCTGGAGCGTTCCTTCATCGACCAGCGCATTTTCAACGAGCCACTGGCGCATTTTAATGTTGCAGTCGAATTCTTTTTCCCATGCCAGGCGCTCCTTGCTTTTGTAGCGCTCATGGGAGCCTGAAGTGGAGTGCCCCTGCGGCTGGGTGATCTCTTCCACATGAAAGAGAACAGGTACATGGGTTTCACGCGCCTTGCGAATGCCCTCTTCGAACACCTCACATAAACCGGCGTAATCCCAGCCCTTTACATTATATATTTCCAGCCCGTTAGTCTGCTCCCCTTTCCGGAAACCTTCCAGTGCGGCGCTGATAGAGCCTTTAGTAGTTTGATATTTGCGAGGAACGGAAATACCATAACCATCGTCCCAGACGAATATGCAAAGCGGTACCTGCAAAACACCGGCGGCATTCACTGTTTCCCAGAAATGACCTTCGCTGGTGGAAGCGTCGCCAATAGTAGCGAAACATACTTCATTACCGTTGTGCGACAGGTGAGTCAGCCCTTCCAGTTCCGGTACTTCACGGAACAGTTTGGAAGCGAAGGCAAGGCCCAGTGCCCGAGGCATCTGTGCGGCTGTTGGCGCCATGTCTGCAGCAGTGTTCTTTTGCGCAGTAAGTGGCAGCCAGTTACCGTCTGCATCGATATTAGGAGTAGAAAAATGCGAGTTCATCTGACGGCCGGCGGAAAACGGATCGTTTTCCAGGTCCGGATCCGCGTAAAGCTGAGAGAAAAACTGCTCAACATTGGAAACGCCGGTAGCGAAAGCCCACGTTTGATCACGGTAGTAGCCCGACCGAAAATCGCCCGGTTTAAAATACTTGGCCATCGCGATCTGTGCCACTTCCTTACCATCGCCAAATATCCCGAATTTGGCCTTACCGGTCAAAACTTCCCGGCGGCCCAGCAGGCTCACTTCCCTGCTGATACAGGCCAGCCTGAAATCATTTAAAACTTCCCTGCGGAATTCCTCAAATGACAACTGGCTTTGCATATTCATAGCTAATTCGTTGTTTTCGATCATGCCATCCTGGTTAAAGCACAAATGTAGGGGAAATTGATGAATGGGTAAATGACTGGGCGCAACGTGCAAAAATTAAATTTTTAAGAAATTTTTAATATCTTGATATGCACGGTTCAGTTTTTGGCCGTAAATTTGAACTGGAAACTGGTAGAAACGTAAATGTTTAACCAATCGTTTAAAAACCAATGTTATCATGAAAAAATTCGTTGTATCCCTATTTGCAACTTTACTGGTAACCACTTCACTGTGGGCACAGGCACAGAATGGAGGCGGAACGGCCCATGCAGTTGATGCCAAACTGAAATTCAAAAAAGAAACCGTTGATTTCGGTAAAACCAAGCTGAATAAACCCGTTACCGTAACTTTCGAGTTCACTAACATCTCCAAAGAGCCCGTGCTGATCGAAGCGGCTAAACCCAGCTGCGGTTGCACCACGCCTAAATGGACAGTAGAACCTATCCTCCCCGGCAAAACAGGTAATATCACTGCTACCTACAGCGCAAATGCGGTAGGCAAGCCGATGAAAACGATCTACCTGAAGTTAAAGGGAGTTGACCAGGAGAAAGAACTGTTCCTGACCGGTACAGTCGAAAACTAAGAGAAAATCATCACGATAGTATGCCTCCCGATCAAATCGGGAGGCATTTTTGTTTTATAACCAATTATAACAAGCGAGTTGCCTTACCTTTGCCTCGCTAAAACCAACACCAAATGCCGAAAATCAGTCAGCGCGGCCAGATCATGCCGCCCTCTCCGATCCGTAAACTGGTTCCCTATGCAGAAGCAGCTAAAAAGAAAGGAGTTACGGTTTACCATCTCAACATCGGACAACCCGACATCGAAACGCCCAAGCCCGTCCTCGACGCTGTGCGTAATTCCCATTTCCCGATTCTCGAATACAGCCATAGCGCAGGAAACGAATCTTACCGCCGTAAGCTCACCACTTATTACGACAGGTTTGGCATCTCTCTGGATCATAACCAGATCATCGTTACCACCGGTGGCTCCGAAGCGATCATTTTCGGTTTCATGGCATGCCTCGATCCGGGTGATGAAGTAATTATTCCGGAGCCTTTCTACGCTAACTACAATGGTTTTGCCGTGGAAGCAGAAGTAAAGGTTGTTCCGGTTACTTCAGGTATAGAATCCGGCTTCGCCCTGCCTCCTATTGCTGATTTCGAGCAGAAGATCACGCCTAAAACCAAGGCGATCCTCATCTGTAATCCTAACAACCCTACAGGCTACCTCTATAGTACGGAAGAGCTGAACATCCTCCGCGATATCTGTAAAAAACATAACCTCTTCCTCTTTTCGGACGAAGCTTACCGTGAGTTCGCTTACGATGGCACTACATTGTCTGCCCTGCAGGTCGAAGGACTGGAAGACAATGTTGTTGTGTTCGATACTATATCCAAACGTTACAGTGCCTGTGGCGGCCGTATTGGCGCCCTGGTAACACGCAATAAAACGCTGCTTGATTCAGTGATGAAATTCGCGCAGGCACGCCTCAGCCCGCCCAGTTTCGCTCAGATTGCTGCAGAAGCTGCAGTGGACCTCCCCGTGGATTATTTCGACGGAATTAAAGCAGAATATAAAAGCCGCCGGGATCTCCTCGTAAAACGCCTGAATGAAATACCGGGGGTATTTTGCCCTAATCCGGGTGGAGCATTTTACGCTATGGCCAAACTGCCGATCGATGATGCAGATAAATTCTGCCAATGGCTGCTGGAGGATTTCAGCTATGAACAACAAACCGTCATGCTGTCTCCCGGCACCGGATTTTACGCCACAGCTGGATTGGGTAAGCAGGAAGTACGCTTTGCGTATGTTCTCAACCTGGAATCCATCGATAAGGCGATGACTACCCTGTCAAAAGCGCTGGAAGTATATCCCGGGCGAAGCTAAACTGTCAGCAATTCATGTCAGTTTGTGTTAAAAAAACATCAAATTTCAAAAACTGATAAAAATCATGTTTTTGCAAAAGGAGAGCTGGAAGGCCTAGCAGAAGGCATATTTCACATTATATTTAATTCTATATAATGTTTTTCCAGTTATCGTTTTATAATTTTCAAGTTTTATGCTTTGTAATTTGAATTTTATGTCTATTTTTACTGTGTAATCGGGACGCAAAGGTGAAATGATAACAAATTGTAAAATTAATCATACATGTTAGACAAATTTCTAAACCTGCTTAGCAAAAAATTAACTTGTATAATTTTGACAAATGGGAAAATGGCGCGACCTTTGCATTATCAACATTATGTAAAAAATCGGCGACTAACTAAAACGTTTTAGCCAAACAACATATTTTTGTATCAGTTTTTCATAACGTGGAATTTATAAAGGCAAACGGCTCTGATCACAGAGCCGTATTTTTTTTCTCCTATAGTTTCATCCACATCCAACCGATTGCATTTTAAAATCCTCTATTTCAAGAAAACTTAAGCCCCTTTTAAAAGCTGATCTCGCTGAATTTTTCCTATTATTGTCATGTAATGAAAAGACAAGGTGGGTATTGTGCTTAACCGCATAGTACCTTTCGCTAGTTTTCATAACGTGGAATTTTAAAATGCAACGGTCCTGACTCCTCAGGACCGTCTTTATTTAACAACTCCCCTCTCCCCCACATGTAAGTGCACAAAAAAAGGCCCCCTATTCGGAGGCCTCTTCCTATATCTTTCTCAGAAGATGTATACTTATTTAGCGCTATGCTCGCGGATCATCGTAAAGAAATCGTCGAACAGGTAGCGTGAATCATGCGGACCAGGCGTGCTTTCCGGATGGTACTGTACCGAAAATGCAGGCTTATTCTTAATCCGGATACCTTCCACTGAATTATCGTTCAGGTTGATGTGTGTCACTTCCACGTGTTCAGATGCTTCTACCGCTTTTCCATCGATAGCGAAACCGTGATTCTGTGTAGTGATTTCACATTTACCAGTCAGCAGGTTCTTTACCGGATGGTTCAGGCCACGGTGACCGTGGTGCATTTTGTAGGTTGGAATTCCATTTGCCATCGCCAGCAGCTGGTGCCCCAGGCAAATACCAAAGAGGGGACGCTCAGCGGCCAGTACTTTCTTAATCGTATCTACAGCATATGTCAGCGGAGCCGGATCACCAGGACCGTTGGAAATGAAGTAAGCATGCGGCTTAAATTCCTCACACTCTTCAAAAGTGGATTTAGTGGGATGTACTTTCAGATAAGCTCCTTTTTCAGAGAGGCATTTAAGCATGTTGCGCTTAACCCCGTTATCGAGTACCGCAATCCGGATCTCGGCATTCGGGTCTCCTACGAAATAAGGCTCTTTAGTGGATACTTCGGCGCAAAGGGCAAGTCCTTCCATTGAAGGCACTTCCTTCAGGCGATTAGCCAGTTCCTGCTCGTCGAGTATCTCTGAAGATATAATGCAGTTCATGGCGCCCTTATTGCGGATATGGGCTACCAGCGCACGGGTATCTACCTCATGAATAGCTACCAGGTTGTTCTCTTCCAGGAATTGGGCGAGCGACTGGTCAGCCATTTTGCGGGAGTAGTTGGACGCAATGTTTTTGCAGATCAGGCCACTGATTTTCACAGCGCTGGATTCAACGTCCTCCTTTTTAGTGCCGTAGTTGCCTACGTAGCAGTTGTTCATGATCAGCACCTGTCCTTTGTAGGAAGGGTCTGTAAACACCTCCTGATAACCAGTCATCCCGGTATTAAAACAAAGCTCCCCGGAAGCCGTTCCTACTTTACCGAACGCTTTACCGTGAAAAATGGTGCCATCTTCGAGCAACAGCATGGCAGGCTGTGTAGATCTGATAGTCTGCGGCATTTCTTCTTACCCTTTCTTTTTTATGTCCTGTTAGGGACGATTAAAACTTTGCAAAGTTAGGGCATGATTCTGAATTTCACGCAGTTTTTTCAGATCAATTCAAATGAACGGAAGTCATGATTTTGTCAGCCGCCAATTTCCCTGCAGAATCATCGGCAGAATGGGTTACAATCAGCTGTACAGAACTGCCCCCACGAACGAGTACAAGTCTATTGAATGCCATTGGTCCTGCTTCCCTTAGGGCATAGGTCCCCTTCTGCAGGAGTGCTTCTTCTCCGCCAATATTTACAGTATGTGATGTATAGCTGAATCGTGAAATGCCCGGCCTTGTCTCCATCCCCCGTGCAATGTAATGGGCTGCCTCTTCCAGGCTTATACTGGCCTTGGACAGGTAAATAACTTCTTCCATCCGGATAACGATGCCATCCGTCTTTCCCCCTGCCTCAAAGGCTTTCTTACGCATATTGGGAAGATCTTCCTGTGTTTCCGGCTTCAGGGAAAGCGGGCTCTGCATCCGGATGATGTTTCCCCGGAAAGTGCGCCAGCGATCCGCTTCCAGTAATGTTGGTGAAACTTTAGGCTCCCGGAAAAAAGCCATCAGGTAAGGGCCGTACAGCATACTTAGACCCGTGCAGACTAAAAAGCACACAATACCGACTGCCAGCGTCACTTTCCGCCGTCCGCTAAAACCAGATCTACGCTCTTTCCTGCGTTCCCGGGATGCAAATTCTTCTCCGGAGATCCCAAATTCCAATCCATAGCTGTCCAGGTTGCCCTCCGGGTGTTGAATCAGCCAATCTTTATAAATAATGGGATATTTCTTGCCGCAATGGTCGCAGAAGGTGAGGTATTCTGACTTCAGGGCACTGTATTCTCCACAGTGCTGGCAGTTGATGTAGTTCATAGGAATGGGGCGTTAGGTGCCGGCGCCACTAAATTAAGTATTTTTACTATATATACAAAACCAACATATCTCCGTCTGTCACTGCAGACCGAAGCATGCTTACTCCACTATTGCAAAGGCTAACTGCACGGATTGATCAGCAACTATTGTAATGCAGTACGTTTCTTGTCGGAATTCCTATAAATAAAAAAAGGGATAAGGCGGTAGCCTTATCCCTTCGGTATAGTTTGTTGAGAAAACTATTCAGCAGCTTTTTCTTCTGCAGCAGGAGCTTCTGCTTCAGCGCCTTCCGCTTTCTTTTTACCGCCGGCACGACGGGTCTTTTTAGCGGGTGCTTTGTCAGCTTCAGCAGTTTTGCCATAGATTTCGTTGAAATCAACGAGCTCGATCAGTGCAGTTTCGGCGTTGTCACCGATACGTTTGCCAAGCTTGATGATACGTGTGTAACCACCGGGACGGCTGGCGATTTTCTCGCTGATGGTGCCGAACAGTTCCTGGATAGCTTCTTTGTCCTGCAGGTAGGAGAAAACGATACGACGGTTGTGGGTGTCGTCAGTTTTACCGCGGGTCAGCAGGGGCTCAACGTAAACGCGGAGCGCTTTGGCTTTAGCCAGGGTGGTGGTGATACGTTTGTGGCTGATCAGTTCGCAGGCCAGGTTGCTCATCAGGCTTTTGCGGTGAGCGGACGTGCGGCTCAGCTTATTCAATTTCTTTCCGTGACGCATGACTTTTTTTTGTTTGGTTTCCCCCGCACCGTGTCAGGAATTGCGAGGTACTTGTTATAAAATGCAAATCACGCCCTCCTGACGGGGAGCGTGATGTACTAAAAAATTACTATTCTTCGTCGAGTTTCAGTTTGGACAGATCCATACCGAAATGCAGGCCTCTTTCGCCCAGCACTTGTTCGATTTCGCTGAGGGATTTCTGACCGAAGTTGCGGAATTTCATCAGTTCTTCCTGTTCGTACTGAACCAGTTCGCTCAGGGAGTTGATTTTAGCAGCTTTCAGGCAGTTGAATGCACGTACGCTGAGATCCAGATCTTCCAGAGGAGTTTTCAGGATCTTGCGGAGCTGCAGGGTTTGTTCGTCAACCACGTCTTCTTTTTCAGTGTCTTTGGTATCAAAGCTGATGTTTTCATCGGTGATGATCATCAGGTGCTGAATAAGGATACGGGAAGCTTGTTTCACCGCTTCTTCCGGATGGATAGTACCGTCTGTAACCACTTCCATGATCAGTTTCTCGTAGTCGGTCTTTTGTTCCACACGGGTGTTCTCGATGCTGTATTTCACGTTCTTGATGGGCGTGAATACGGAATCGATCGCGATGTAACCAAACACTGCATCTTTGGGTCTGTTTTCCTCAGCCGGAACGTAACCGCGGCCTTTGCCGATGGTCAGTTCGATATCCAGCTTAGCGGAAGGATCCAGGGTGCAGATCAGCAGTTCGGGGTTCATGATCTGGAAAGAGTTGGTTGCTTTCTCGATCATATCTGCCCTGAACTCGGTTTTGCCTTTGATTGAGATCTGGATTTTCTCGCTGCTTACTTCATTCTCAACGATTTTCTTGAAACGAACCTGTTTCAGGTTGAGGATGATTTCAGTAACGTCTTCCGTAATTCCTTTCAGTGTGGCAAACTCGTGATCAGCGCCTTCGATCTTGATACCCACAATGGCATAGCCCTCCAAAGACGACAACAGCACGCGGCGGAGCGCGTTACCAATTGTCACACCATAACCCGGTTCTAACGGACGGAATTCGAATTGAGCTTCAAAGTCGGTAGACTTCTGCAAAACGATCTTGTCAGGCTTTTGGAAATTAAGAATTGCCATTGATATGCTTGATTTATGAGTTTTAAGGTATATTCTACGGCCAACGCCACCCCGGATACCGGGATGGCTGGCACGTTATTACTTGCTGTACAATTCCACGATCAGCTGCTCCTTGATATTCTCAGGAACAGACTCCCTTTCAGGATAAGCGATGAAAGTACCTCTCAGTTCTTTCTCGTTGAAATCGATCCAGTTGAATTTGGGGTTTTTACCACGTACCTGGCTGGTAACTGCGGTGTTACCGGAAGATTTGGCTTCGAGGCCAATGATATCACCGGGTTGCAGCTGGTAAGAAGGTACGTTAACCACTACACCGTTTACAGTGATGTGTTTGTGGGAAACGAGCTGACGGGCAGCGGGGCGGGAAGGAGCGATACCCATGCGGAACACGGTGTTATCCAGACGTGCTTCCAGCAGTTTGATCAATACTTCACCAGTAACGCCTTTACGACGGTTAGCTTCTTCGAAGAGGTTACGGAACTGGCGCTCGAGTACACCGTAAGTGTATTTCGCCTTTTGTTTCTCTCTGAGCTGTTGTGCATACTCACCCAGTTGTTTGCGCTTGCGCTGTGCGCCGTGCTGACCGGGAGGGTTGCTGTTTTTGCCTAAATACTTGCCATTTCCTAAAATGGGCTCTCCAAAAATCCTGGAGATCTTGGTCTTTGGTCCTGTGTACCTTGCCATGTTCTGTAGTGCAGATTTTTAGTTACGGTGCACGCTCATTTAAAAATCTTAAAATCCGATCGTGCACCCACTGGTTAATAATAAATGTAATAAAATATCAATTACGAATACGAATTAACCGGTACAAAAGTTGAATTGTACCGGATAATTCGTATCGGAATATCTCGATGACTATACCCTTCTCTTTTTCGGAGGACGGCAACCGTTGTGCGGCAGCGGCGTAACATCCTTGATCAGGGTAACCTCGATACCGCTGTTCGCGATAGCGCGGATAGCGCTTTCACGGCCGGCGCCGGGACCTTTCACAAACACGTCAGCTCTTTTCAGGCCTGCGTCGATGGCGGTTTTCGCGGCATCGGAAGCAGCCAGCTGAGCAGCATAAGGAGTGTTCTTTTTAGAACCCTTGAAGCCCATCTTACCAGCAGAAGACCAGGAAATAACCTGACCCTGTTTGTTGGTGATGCTTACGATGATGTTGTTGAAACTCGCAGAGATGTGTACATCTCCGAAGTTGTCCACTTTTACTACCCTCTTTTTAGCGGCAGCTTTTGAATTCGTTGCTTTTGCCATAATTCGTTATAATTCCAACTATGAAGTTCCAAACCCGGATGTCTATAAAAACCCTTTATGCCGCCGCCTCCCGGATTTGGACGGAGGACAAGCAGACCAGGGATTCTATCACTATTTCTTTGTCGCCTTCTTTTTACCAGCAACCGTCTTACGCTTACCTTTACGGGTACGGCTGTTAGTACGAGTACGCTGACCTCTAACCGGCAGACCTTTCCTGTGACGGAGACCACGGTAGCAGGCGATATCCAGCAGACGCTTGATGTTCATCTGAACTTCAGAACGAAGCTGACCTTCTACTTTGAATTCCGCATTGATAATGTTACGAATCGCACCCTGCTCATCGTCATTCCAATCCTTTACTTTCTTGTTCAGATCAATTTCCGCTTTGTTAAGGATATATACGGAAGTAGAGTGACCGATTCCGAAGATGTAGGTCAGTCCAATTTCACCCCTTTTGTTTTTAGGAAGATCAATACCGGCTATACGTGCCATATTAATTGTTTAATTTATTAGTCTTTATAATGAGTAACAGATGCGATTATCCCTGACGTTGCTTAAAACGAGGATTCTTTTTGTTGATCACCAGCAATTTACCCTTGCGGCGAACAATCTTGCAGTCTGCACTTCTTTTCTTGATGGAAGCTCTTACTTTCATGAGTCAATAGTTATAAATCTACTAGTGTATTTTTCTTACTTATACCTGAAAATTATACGACCCCTGCTCAAATCATAAGGGCTCATTTCCACCCCAACTTTATCTCCCGGCAGGATGCGAATATAGTGCATCCGCATTTTCCCAGAAATGGTAGCCAAAATCTCATGCCCGTTTTCCAGTTTCACCCGGAACATTGCATTAGATAAGGCTTCGAGAATAATACCATCCTGTTTAATCAGTGCCTGTTTCGCCATAAAAATTTTTAGGAATGCAAAGATACCATAAAAGTTTCTGAATCAGAAAAATTTAGGGCAATTTATATTAATAAATATCCGGTTTGTGGATAAACTCCCCTCCTCCGTTGTGCATAATGAAACAACTGTCTGCTAAACAGGATCTTATATGTATCGTAAATATCGTACCCTTAGTGACTATTATTGCGCCACAGCACCCGCTAACATCGGATTTTGCTGCTCTGCGGCCTCAATTTCCGCGAAAGTAGACAGCACATCAGCCTTCCCCTTCTTCACAGATACGGTATGTTCGTAATGTACCGACACCTTCCGGTCGCGCGTAACAACTGTCCATCCGTCCTCCAGATACTCCACTTCACGTGTGCCCAGATTCACCATCGGCTCAATTGCAATCACAAGTCCATCTTTAAGCACTGCTCCGCTGCCTCTGCGGCCGTAATTAGGCACCTGCGGGTCTTCATGAAGGTTGCGCCCCAAACCATGCCCTACAAGCTCGCGAACGACCCCGTAGCCCCTTTCCTTCTCCAGGTAGTCCTGAATAGCGTAAGCGATATCACCCACACGGTTGCCAACAACCGCTTTCTCGATCCCCTTATTCAGGGCCACCTTTGTAGCGGTCATCAGTTTTTGTATATGTGCAGGCACTTCGCCAATGGCAAAAGTATAGGCACTGTCTCCATGGAAGCCGTTTTTGAAAACGCCCACATCCACAGAAACCAGGTCACCCTCCCGGATCACGTAAGTATTGGGTATACCGTGTACCACCGCTTCATTTACGGAAATACAGCAGGTATTGGGGAAACCCTTATAATTCTTGAAGGAAGGCACCGCGCCATGATCGCGGATGAACTTTTCCGCAATGGCATCGATATCCAGTGTGCTCATGCCGGGCTTCAGCTGCCGGGCTACTTCCGCGAGTGTAGCGCTCACCAGTTGAGCGCTTTCGCGCATCAGCTCAATTTCTTCGGCTGTCTTATAATGAATCATAACATGCAAAATTAACAAAAATTGCCGATACGGCCTTGCCGTAAACTAAACAGCCATCCTGCCGCTTGGTTCAGGATGGCTGCTAAATATGTGTTGCCTGCGATTAAGCGTTGGCGGGAGAAGTTCTGCCTTTGATGCGGCCGGAGCTCATGAGACCGTCGTAGTGACGCATGAGCAGCTGGCTTTCGATCTGCTGCAGGGTATCGAGGATTACACCTACCATGATCAGCAGTGAGGTACCGCCGAAGAAGGTGGAGAAGCCTGTGTTAACACCCAATGCCGCAGCTATGCCGGGCATGATGCCCACAACCGCCAGGAATACAGAGCCCGGGAGGGTGATCCGGTCCATTACTGCACCGATGTAATCGGCGGTAGATTTACCGGGTTTTACGCCAGGGATGAACCCGTTATTGCGTTTCATTTCATCGGCCATCTGGCTGGGATTGAAAATGAGCGCGGTGTAGAAGAACGTGAACACGACAACGAGCACTGCGTAGATCACATTGTACCAGGGGTTGGTGTGATCACTGAAGATGCGGATGAAGCCGGAAGCGTTCTCGCTTTGGGTAGCAAAACCAATCGCCGTGGCCGGGATGAACATAATGGCCTGGGCGAAGATGATGGGCATAACACCTGCAGCATTCACTTTAAGGGGAATGAACTGGCGAACACCACCGTATTGTTTATTACCAACGATTCTTTTGGCGTAGTTCACGGGGATCTTGCGTGTTCCCTGTACCAGGAGGATAAGTCCGATGGTGATGAGGATAAACATGGCAAGTTCCACGAGGAAGATCAGCAGACCGCCGCCACCGCCGGTGCGCAGTGCGAATTCCTGCAGGAGGGATTCGGGAAGGCGGGCGAGGATGCCGGTCATGATGATGATAGAGGTACCGTTACCGATTCCCTTATCCGTGATTTTTTCACCCAGCCACATAACGAACAGCGTACCGGCAGTCAGCACCACGGTGGTAGACAGCCAGAACATGAAGCCGCCGTAAGCGGGGATGAGGGCGCCGCCGGATTGCGTTCTCAGGTACGCAACATATGCGCTGGCCTGGAATGCAGTCACGATTACCGTGAGCAGACGGGTGTATTGGTTGATCTTTTTCCGACCACTGTCTCCTTCTTTCTGTAATTTCTGGAAATAGGGAACAGCGATCGTGAGGAGCTGAATGGCGATAGACGCCGAGATATAGGGCATGATGCCGAGGGCGAAAATGGATGCACGCGAGAAAGACCCGCCGGCAAACATGTTAAACAGCCCAAGGATACCTTGCTGGGAAGACTCGGAGAATTTAGCCAGCTCGTTGGGATCGAGACCGGGAAGGGTGATATAGGAACCAACACGGTATACCAGTACCAGGAGCAGCGTAGTGAGAATGCGGTTACGCAGGTCCTCAATACTCCAGATGTTCTTTATGGTTTCGATAAATTTCTTCACAGGAAGATAAGAGTTTATAACGCGTGTAAAATTCGAAAAGACGCACTACTCCGTAGGCGCCTTCTCTATCGTAATTTCTTAAACCAGTTCCACAGAACCCCCAGCTGCTTCGATCGCTGCCTTGGCTTTCTCGCTGATTGCGTTAACTTTCAGCGTTACTTTGCTCTTCAGTTCACCGTGGCCCAGAACTTTCACCTGGTCGGTTTTGCTGATGAGGCCATTCATGTACAGGTTCTCGAGGCTGAATTCCTGAATGCCGTATTTCTCAATAATGGTATCCAGCTGGCCGAGGTTGAACACTTTATATTCAACACGGCTGATCGGATGGAAACCGCGTTTGGGCAGACGACGTTGGATAGGCATCTGGCCACCTTCGTGACCACGTTTGCTGGAATAGCCGGTGTTGGATTGAGCACCTTTGTTACCTTTCGTAGAAGTACCACCTTTACCGGACGCTTCGCCACGGCCAAGGCGTTTTTCTTTATGTACTGCGCCTTTTGCAGGACGGATTTGATGTAAACTCATTGCTGTAATTGTTTTACTTGCGCGGAAATCAACCGCTCGCTTTTACAATAATAATTCAAAAAAGTAGAAAGCCCAATGTAAAAATAAAAATTTTACATTATGCGTTCACTTGCTCCACTTTTACCAGGTGGTGCACGGCGCGAACCATGCCCAGAATCTGGGGAGTGGCTTCAACCTCAACGGTATTGTTCATTTTCTTCAGTCCGAGAGCCTTCAGGGTCAGTTTCTGACGTTCAGGACGATCGATACCGCTTTTTACCTGGGTGATCTTGATCTTTGCCATTTTACTTTGATATATTTCCTTTAGAGAATTCCGGATTCCGGCGGGCCTGCCCTCCGGTACCGGGATTATATCCGCCCGGGATTATCCGTTGAAAACTTTCTTCATGGACACGTTACGGGTTCTTGCTACCTGAATAGGTTCACGCAGCATGCCGAGTGCCTTGAAGGTGGCTTTCACCACGTTGTGGGGGTTAGCGGAGCCGAGGGACTTCGCCAGTACGTCGGTGATACCCGCGCTTTCCAAAACGGCGCGCATGGAACCTCCGGCGATTACGCCCGTACCATGAGCAGCAGGTTTGATAAGCACTTTAGCAGCACCTTCTTTAGCCAGCTGATCGTGGGGAATAGTACCGTGGTGAATGGGGATTTTGATCAGGTTCTTCTTTGCATCGTCGATACCTTTAGTGATCGCTTCCTGCACTTCCTTGGCTTTACCAAGACCGTGACCTACCACGCCATTTTCATTACCCACTACCACCAGCGCGGAAAAGCTGAAAGTACGACCACCTTTGGTAGTCTTAGTAACCCTGTTGATAGTTACAACTTTCTCTTTCAGTTCCAGATCGCCGGCTTTTACTTTATTGAATAAATTCTTTGCCATTATTATTTAATAAGAATTACGATATCAGTTTTATTAGAATTGCAGACCGCCTTCGCGCGCGCCGTCAGCAGTTGCCTTAACGCGGCCATGGTAGAGATAACCGGAACGGTCAAACACACACTGGGTCAAACCCAGGGCAGTTGCCTTAGCCGCCAGGGCTGCGCCCACCTGCTTGGCTTTCTCGGTTTTAGTACCGGTCACACCTGCCAGCGCTTTATCGCGGGAAGATGCAGATGCCAGGGTAGTACCCGTGGTATCGTCGATCAGCTGGAGATAAATCTCCGAGTTGCTGCGAAATACGGACAGTCTGGGCTTCTGTGCAGTTCCGCTGATCTTCTTACGGATGCGGTAGCGGATATTCTGTCTTCTGTTTGCTTTTGTAATCATTACTTTAAGTATTTGATCTCCCGATGCTGCCGGGACTTTATTTGTAAAGTAAACATCGGAACAGGATTCCCATGTTTACTTCTCAGTTTTGAAAATGACCGGGTTCCCTCCTGCTGTCGGATTACGCCGCGCAGTGCAGGAACCGGAGATTATTTACCGGCTGATTTACCAGCTTTCTTACGTACAACTTCATTGCTGTAACGAACACCTTTACCTTTGTAAGGCTCGGGTTTGCGGAGGCTGCGGATCTTAGCGGCAACCTGGCCAAGGAGCTGGTTGTCGATACCTTCCAGCTGAATCAGCGGGTTCTTACCTTTTTCGGTTACAGTGTTCACCTTCAGTTCCTTAGGAATTTCGAAGATGATGTTGTGAGAATAGCCCAAAGCTAAGTCGATCAGCTGACCGTTGTGCGCAGCCTTGTAACCCACACCTACCAGTTCCAGTTGTTTCTTGAAACCTTCGGTTACGCCGGTCACCATGTTGGCGATCAGAGCGCGGTACAGACCATGCAGGGCGCGGTGACGGATCTGGTCGGTAGGACGGGTAACGATCAGTTCACCTTCTTTCACTTCCACCTTAATATCGCGGTCGATCGCCTTTTTAAGTTCGCCTTTAGGACCTTTTACGGTAATCTCGTTGGTAGCGCTAACGGTAACCGTTACACCACTTGCCAGTTTAATCGGGCTTCTGCCTATACGTGACATGTTTGTCAGTTTATGTTGTTGTGAGCGGCAGATCCGGGTTCAGCCCGTATAGTAGGCTTAATAATCAGATATGCCGTAATCCCGCCCTGGTAAGGGCGGGATTAGAATATGTTTAGTATACGTAGCAAACTACTTCGCCACCTACGTTTTGTGCTTTTGCGTCTTTATCGGTCATCACACCTTTTGAAGTGGAGATGATTGCAATGCCAAGACCATTCTTGATACGTTTGAAGTCTTCAGGTTTGGAATATTGGCGCAGACCGGGACGGGAGATCCTTTGCAGGTCCTGGATAGCAGGAACCTTGGTTGTGGGATCATATTTCAGAGCGATCTTGATGAGGCCCTGCTTGTTGTCTTCCTCGAACTTGTACTTCAGGATGTAACCTTTGTCGTACAGGATCTCGGTAATGCGTTTCTTCAGTTTGGAAGCTGGAATTTCAACGATCCGGTGGTTTGCCATCTGGGCATTACGGATGCGAGTCAGAAAATCTGCTATTGGATCAGTAACCATTGTTAAATAGTTGTAAATGTGTACAATGCGATATCCAATCGATATAGATAGGAATCAAAAAACTTCGGGAGGCTTTCCGGGTATATCTTACCAGGAAGCTTTTCTTACGCCAGGGATTTTACCTGCCAGTGCCATGTCGCGGAACATGTTACGGCAAAGGCCGAATTGACGCATGTAACCTTTAGGGCGACCGGTCAGCTGGCAACGGTTGTGCAGGCGAACGGGAGAAGCGTTTCTGGGCAGTTTGTCGAGTGCTGCATAATCGCCTTCAGCTTTCAGCTGTTCGCGTTTTTCAGCAAAGCGGGCCACCAGGGCTTCTCTCTTTCTTTGTCTGGCTTTTACGGATTCTTTTGCCATGTGTTATTATTGATTATCTTTTTTGATGTTCTTAAACGGCATACCCAGTTCTTTCAGGAGCTCGTAAGCTTCTTCGTTGGTTTGGGCAGTAGTTACGAAAGTGATGTCCATACCAGTGATTTTGGTCACTTTATCGATGTCGATCTCAGGGAAGATGATCTGTTCGGTCACACCCAGGGTATAGTTACCACGGCCATCGAAAGCTTTCTCATTGATACCCTTGAAGTCGCGTACGCGGGGCAGGGATACAGCGATCAGACGATCGAGGAATTCGTACATAGTGATACCACGCAGGGTCACACGCGCACCAATGGGCATGTGCTTACGCAGTTTAAAGTTAGAGATGTCCTTTTTGGACAGTGTAGCGATGGCTTTCTGACCAGCGATGCGGGTCATCTCGTCTACCGCGATGTCTACCAGTTTCTTGTCGCCTACTGCACCGTTGATCCCCTGGTTCAGGCAGATCTTAGTCAGGCGGGGAACCTGCATCACGCTCTTATAGTTGAATTTCTTCTGCAGGGTTGCTACCACTTCGTTGCGGTATTTGGTTTGCAGCCTGGGCTTATATGATGTGTTTGCCATTATTTGATTACCTCCCCTGATTTTTTAGCGATACGAACTACTTTACCATTTTCCCGCTGACGGCTAACACGGGTAGCCTTACCAGCTTTAGCATCCCACAACATTACGTTGGAGAGGGAGATGGGAGCCTCCTGCTTAACGATACCACCTTTGGTATTCTGGGCAGTCGGTTTCGTGTGCTTGGTGATGATGTTCACGCCCTCTACCAGCACTTTCGGGTTGGTTGCGTCAACGATGACTTCCAACACCTTGCGCGCTTTGGTACGGTCCTTATCCTCACCGGATATTACCACAACCAGGTCGCCTTTCTTAATGTTGAACTTAGGCTTAAATCTAGTTTTCATCTGTTTGTTTGTTTATACGCCAAGCAAAACTTGGGTCTCGCTTGATTAAAATATATGTCGTTTTATGAAACGGGCTGCAAAGATATGCAAAGATTTCGGATACTGAATTTAGTTATTCACATAAAGCCTGTCACTATATATAACAACCTTATGCCTAACAACTTAATCCTGTATCCGAAATCCTATGTCGACTCCTTAAAGCACCTCAGGCGCCAGGGAGATGATCTTCATGTATCCTTTATCACGGAGCTCACGGGCCACCGGACCGAAAATACGGGTACCGCGCGGTTCATCCGAGTTATTCAGCAATACTACGGCGTTGTCGTCGAAGCGGATATAAGAACCGTCACGGCGACGGAGCTTTTTCTTCGTTCTTACAATAACAGCTTTGGTTACGGTACCTTTTTTCATACCGCCACCGGGGATAGCGTCTTTCACGGTCACCACAATCTTATCGCCTACACCTGCATAGTCCTGGCCGGAGTTGCCGAGCACGCGGATGCAGAGCACTTCTTTCGCGCCACTGTTATCTGCTACGTTCAGCCTTGATTCTTGTTGTATCATCGTAATGCGTTTGTAATTGTTTTAGCAGAGGCTGCAGGGCCTTACGGTTGCCGGCAGCTTGAAACAAATAAATAATTATTTTACTTTTTCGATCACTTCCACCATGCGCCAGCATTTGTTCTTGCTCATCGGGCGGGTTTCCATGATACGTACAGTGTCACCAATGCTGCACTCGTTCTTATCGTCGTGCGCCATGAATTTGGTGGTTTTCTTTACGAACTTACCGTAGATCGGGTGTTTTACCTTACGTTCAACGTTCACGGTAATGGTCTTATCCATTTTGTTGCTGGATACTACCCCGATCCTGGTTTTCCTTAATTTTCTTTCGGTCGTCATTGTTGAAAGTTTATTTACTTCCTTACCGCCTTCTGGCGGAAATGGTGAATGCTAATAGTTTAGAATCCCTGTTCTCTTCTGCGCAGTTCAGTCTGGATGCGGGCGATCTCTCTTCTCATGAAGCGGATCTGCATGGGATTTTCGATCGGCGTTACCGCGTGGCTGAACGTGATCTTTTTCATGCGCAGGGCTTCTTCAGACAGTTTGTCTTTCAGATCCTGA
Organism: Chitinophaga deserti; assembly: GCF_003149455.1. GTDB lineage: Bacteria > Bacteroidota > Bacteroidia > Chitinophagales > Chitinophagaceae > Chitinophaga > Chitinophaga deserti. The sequence continues at coordinate 65,335 of NZ_QFFK01000005.1, read as the reverse complement.
TCGCTCAGGCTTTTAAGATCCAGTTTTGCTTTTGGCATCGTTTATTATTTTGTTTCTGGTTATCAGGTTTGTTTAAGCTCGGCTAAATTCAGCGTCCGGTTATGCAACAAAGTCGCGGCGAACTACGAACTTAACTTTGATCGGAAGCTTCTGTGCGGCCAGTTCCATCGCTTCTTTGGCTACCTGTAAAGGCACGCCGTCTGCTTCGAACAGGATACGACCGGGCTTCACTACTGCCGCCCAATGGTCGGGAGCACCTTTACCTTTACCCATCCTCACTTCCAGCGGTTTTGCCGTAATCGGCTTGTCGGGGAAAATACGGATCCACACGTTACCTTCACGTTTCATGTGCCTGGTCAGCGCCACACGTGCAGCTTCAATCTGACGGTCAGTGATCCACTTAGGTTCCAATGCTTTAAGGCCGAATGAACCGAAAGAAAGCAGCGCACCGCGTTTCGCATTCCCTTTGATGCGGCCTTTTTGCATCTTCCTGTGTTTCGTTCTCTTGGGCTGTAACATCGTTTATGTTGTTAAAAAGTTGTTGTTAATGAAATATCGATCAGCTCAGGTTATTTGCGCGGGCCACGGTCTCCACCGCCTCTTCTCTCGCCGCCGCCGCCACGATTATCCCTTCTGTCGCCGCCACGGCCACCACGATCACCACCACGGTGTTCGCCGCCCGGACGTCCGCCTTCTGCCTTATCGGAGACTGCGTTAGGATTCAAATCACGCTTACCCAGCACTTCACCTTTACAAATCCATACTTTAATACCGATCTTACCGTAAACGGTCAGTGCAAAGAGAGATGCATAATCAATGTCCATGCGGTATGTGTGCAGGGGAACACGACCTTGCTTCATTTCTTCGGAACGGGCAATTTCAGCACCACCGAGGCGGCCGCCTACTTTCACCTTGATACCTTCTGCACCCATGCGCAGTGCGGTAGCAATCGCCATTTTAATAGCGCGTTTATAGTTGATACGGCTTTCGATCTGTTTAGCGATAGTTTCAGCTACGATAGTGGCGTCGATTTCAGGACGACGGATCTCCAGAATGTTGATCTGTACGTCTTCTTTACCGGTAAGCTTTTTCAGCTCTTCCTTGATACGATCCACCTCGTTACCGCCTTTACCTATGATGATACCAGGTTTGGAGGTATGAATGGTAATGATAAGCTTACCCAGGGTACGCTCGATCACTACACGGGAGATACCACCCTTGTTGATACGCGCGTTGAGGTAAGTTCTGATCTTGTTATCTTCGATCAGTTTAGCAGCATAGTCTTTTTTGCTGCCATACCAATTAGAGTCCCATCCTCTGATGATACCTAACCTGTTACCAATAGGATTTGTTTTCTGACCCATGTTCTGGTTTTATTTGTCTATGAGTTTAAATATATTTTTCCTACAGTTTGCTTAACCTTGTTGAACCGGACGGCCATCTACAGCAAGCGTTACGTGGTTGCTGCGTTTGCGGATACGGTACCCTCTTCCCTGGGGAGCAGGACGCATTCTTTTCAGCATACGGCCGCCGTCAACGAAGATCGTTTTAACGTACAGGTTAGCATCTTCTACCCTCGCCCCTTCATTCTTCACTTTCCAGTTAGCTACTGCGGAGAGCAACAGTTTCTCCAGCGGAGTGCTAGGGTGTTTGGGATGGAATTTCAAAATATTCAAAGCTTTCTCTACATCCAGGCCGCGGATCAGGTCTGCAAGCAAACGCATTTTGCGGGTGGAGGTAGGATTATTGTTCAGCTTAGCTACTGCTTCCATTGTTATTTGTTTCTGAGTGATATTAAGTTTCTTGTTTCAGCGTCCGGTACTCTCTGTTTCCTTCGTCCTTTCGTTGTTATCCTTTAACCGGAACCGAAAACGGGAAACCTCAAAACCGGTGACTACATTTTCTTGTTTGCGTGCCCTTTGAAGTTACGGGTAGGAGCGAATTCGCCCAGTTTGTGACCTACCATGAACTCAGTTACGTAAACAGGGATGAACTTATTACCGTTGTGAACAGCAAAAGTGTGACCCACGAAGTCAGGCGTAATAGTAGAACGGCGGCTCCAGGTTTTGATAACCGCGCGCTTCGTGCCTTCGTTCTGCTTGAAAACCTTCTTTTCTAATTTAATGTCTACGTAAGGACCTTTTTTAATGGAACGACCCATGTTGTTAGTTTATTTACCATCCCCGTCCCGGTTTTACCCGGAACGGGAACGCGTTAGACGTTATTAAAGTTTTTTACCGTTTTTGCGGCTGATGATCAGCTTGTCAGAGCTCTTGTGAGACTTCCTCGTTTTCAGACCCTTAGCATATTTGCCGGTTCTGGAACGGGGGTGACCACCGGAGGACTTACCTTCACCACCACCCATCGGGTGATCCACAGGGTTCATCGCTACACCACGGTTGCGGGGCTTGATACCTCTCCAACGGTTCGCACCGGCTTTACCGATGGACTGCAGGGCGTGGTCGGAGTTAGAAACGGTACCTACGGTTGCCATGCAGGTGTTCAGTACCTTGCGCAGTTCACCGGAGGGCATTTTCAACACCGCGTATTTCTCTTCCTTGTTGCTCAGCTGTGCGTAGGCACCGGCGGAACGTGCAATCGCACCACCTTTACCCGGCTGCAGTTCAATGTTGTGAACTACAGTACCCAGCGGCATGTTTTTCAGCGGTAATGCATTACCCACTTCAGGTGCAGCTGCTGCACCGCTTACTACGGTAGCACCCACCTGCAGGCCCTGGGGAGCAATGATGTAACGTTTCTCACCATCAACATAGTTGAGCAGTGCGATAAACGCGGTACGGTTTGGATCGTACTCAATGGTTTTTACAGTTGCGGGAATACCGGTCTTGTCGCGCTTGAAGTCAACGATACGGTATTGTTTCTTGTGCCCGCCGCCGATATAACGCATGGATCTGCGGCCTTGTGCGTTTCTACCGCCGGTTCTGTTTGCCGGAGCCAGAAGGCTCTTTTCAGGCGTGTCGGAGGTCAGTTCTGCGAAAGCATTCCCGATCTTCCAACGGGTACCGGCTGTAATCGGTTTGTATTTTTTCAGTGCCATTTTCTACTTAATTCTAAGATTTAATAGACTATTGTTTAATTGATCTGTATATACATCCAGGTTAACGGCTTACACCGCTAACGGCACTGGTATATTATATGTTAGCATACAGATCGATGGATTCTCCTTCAGCCAGTGTAATCACTGCTTTCTTGTAAGAAGGCTTACGGCCGGAGATAAAACCGGCTTTGGTAAAACGGGTCTTGTTCTTCCCGGGCATTACCATGGTGTTCACTTCTGCTACAGTCACTCCGTAAAAGTCCTGAACAGCTTTCTTGATCTCCAGTTTGTTGGCTTTCTTGTCAACAATGAAGTAGAAACGGTTGAACTTTTCAGTCGCCTTATTCACCTTCTCAGTGATCACCGGTTTAATTAAAACATCAGACAGTTTCATCTGTTTTATTTTTTATAGTTCGCCGGGCTGAAACCGGCCTTGTTGATTGAATTGATTAAGCTTCTACCACAGTCTCGTCTTCGCTGAAGATTTTGGCTGCGCTCTCCGTCAACACCAGGAAGTTGGAGTTCATGATTTCGTAAGTGTTCACGTCGCTCAGTACAGTGGAATCCACAGTAGGCATGTTGCGCAGTGACAGGTATACGTTGTCATTGTACTCAGGCAGAACCACCAGGGTTTTCTTGCCTTCAACATTGATGTTCAGGTTGGCGAGGATGCTCTTGAACTGTTTGGTTTTAGGAGCGTCCAGCTTCAGGTCTTCCACGATAATGATCGCGTTTTCCTTGGCTTTGGAAGACAGGGCGGAGATTTTCGCCAGATCCTTCACCTTACGGTTTAGCTTGATGTCATAAGTGTGGGGCTTGGGTCCGAAGATGGTACCACCACCTTTATACAGCGGGTTACGGATGTTACCTTTACGGGAACCGCCGGTTCCTTTTTGCTTGTGCAGCTTGCGGGAAGCACCTTTCACTTCAGCACGGGTCTTTACCTTGTGGGTACCCTGACGCTGAGCGGCGAGGTACTGCTTAACAGCCAGGTAGATCACGTGATTGTTCGGTTCTACACCAAAGATCTCCTCAGGAAGCTCGATGGTACGACCGGTTTTCTTACCTTCTATATTTAAAATATCGATCTGCATGTTACTTCTGGATTAAAACGATTGAACCAATGTGGCCGGGAACGGAACCACTTACCAGGATATAATTCTTCTCAGGGAAAATCTTAACGATTTTCAGGCCTTTCACTTTCACGCGTTCAGCACCCATCTGGCCTGCCATGCGCATACCTTTGAATACGCGGGAAGGATAAGAAGAACCGCCTACGGAACCCGGAGCGCGCTGACGGTCGTGCTGGCCGTGGGTCTTTTCACCCACACCGGAGAAACCATGACGTCTTACAACGCCCTGGAAACCTTTACCTTTGGAAGTACCTACAACGTCAATTTTCTCACCTTCAGCGAATATCTCGCAGGTGAGCGTTTCTCCGAGGGCTTTAGCCACGGCAGTGTCCGGATTACGGAACTCAGTAACGTAACGTTTAGGGGAAGTTTGTGCTTTCGCGAAGTGATTTTGTTCAGCTTTAGGAGTGTTTTTGGCTTTCTTTTCGCCAAATGCAACCTGAACAGCGTCGTACCCGTCTGTGTCTTGGGATTTCACCTGGGTAACCACGCAGGGGCCAGCTTCGATGATGGTAACGGCGGTTTGTTTGCCGTTGGCCTCGAAGATGCTGGTCATGCCAATCTTTTTACCAATAATACCTTTCATTTTGTTATATAATTTAGCCCAGCGCCTGAGGGATCTCTAGCTATCCTCAGGATGAGCGGTTTAAATGCTATTGGGCGGCTACCCGGAAGGCGTAGCCTGTATTTAATGATGTCGTCATAAAATACCTCAGGCGGGCATACTTGCCCACCCTTGCTGAGGTCCCTCTTCTCTTACGCTTTGATTTCCACTTCAACACCAGAAGGCAGATCCAGCTTGCTCAGCGCATCTACAGTTCTGGAAGAAGATGTGTAAATATCCAACAGGCGCTTGTGGGTGCACAGTTGGAATTGCTCACGCGCTTTCTTGTTCACGTGCGGAGAACGCAGCACCGTAAAGATTTTCTTCTCTGTAGGTAAAGGAATAGGACCTGTTACCACGGCGCCCGTGTTTCGCACGGTTTTAACGATCTTCTCGGCAGATTTGTCTACCAGGTTGTGATCGTAGGACTTCAGCTTGATTCTAATTCTCTGAGACATATGCAATGAACTTCTTCTATTATTACCCCTCAATTTGGGAGGGCAAAGGTAAGTAAGTTTTTTATCCCCACAAATAAATTTTGAGGATATTTTCCCCACATTATTGACTTTTTCACCACCTTTCCATAGTTTTAATGGCCGCCCTCTTATTCCCAGAGCACTTCAACACCAATTTAACCATCTTATACCCAGGCCATTATAACGCTTAATTCCACTTTACCATGCATCTCCGCCTGCTCCTCTTTTTTCTTTTCCTCCCATCCATAATTTTCGCCCAATCAGACACAATTCCCGCTCCCACACGCGAAGATGAACTCAATGCCCTCCAGGCCGATGAACTGCCACAATTCCCCGGAGGCCCCGCAAAGTTAAGCCAATGGATCAACACCAACCTCAAAATTCCTTTCATCTCCCTCCGCAACGACACCTCCGTAGTTGTAAACGTCCATTTCACCGTCCAGACTACCGGTAAACTCACCGATATCACCATCATGGAGCCCGGTTTCAGGAATCTGGACAAAGCTGTTATCGACATGTTCGTTACCATGCCCAACTGGCGCCCGGGCTACCTCAACGAACGCCCGGTTAATATCCGCTTCTCCCTCCCCATCAACCTCCACCTCGGCAACACCCTCTGCAAACCATACGATGTACCTACCCCTGAAGTAAATATGCCTCAGTTCAACGGGGGCGGCAAAGCCCTCGCCTATTTCATCCGTAAAAACCTGAAATATCCCAAAGAAGCCCGCAACGCCGGCATTTCAGGTACTGTAACCGTCGAATTCACCGTACTTTCCAACGGCTTTGTAGCCCACGCTTATACTTCCGGTGACGCTATCGGATATGGACTCGAGGAAGAAGCCATCCGCATAGTGGAAAAAATGCCCAGATGGAAACCCGCTTACCTCGATGGTAAACCTGTTACAGCTAAACACAAACTCCTTATACGGTTCGACCTGCCTAAATAACCCTTACCCACAAAGCAAAAAGGGCCCGCAATAGCTTTCACCATTGCCGGCCCCTCGCGATGGGGTTGAATTATTTCTGTTTTAGTGTATGCCGTTAACGGGCCATCTTCGTTTCCTTGATGGTCTGACGCGCTTTGGCGCTGGGGAGATAGATCTGGAATCCCAGGTTCAGTCCCACATTATGCGCCGTTACTGAACTGCCGAAACCTACTGTAAGGTTATATTTCAGCAATGCCTCCAGTGCGATATTCGGCGTTATGAAATAAGCCAGACCAGGCCCGAAGCCCAAACCAAGACCGTTGGTATTGGTGCTTTCCTGATCCCCGGCTTTGGTATTAATACCATTGAATCCGGCATTTGCTTCCAGGAACCACCGGGTTTTGTTCAGGAGCTCAATCCGCTTGTCTTTGATGTAATAACGGCCAAATGCACCAATACCGTAGTTGAAACGGGTGGAACCATTGCCTGTTAGCAGGCCGAGGTTCACCTCCGGACCAATCGCAATATCGTCTCTGATAAACCATCCCGCTTTGGGTGTAAGATTCAGGCTGAATGTACTGCCACCATCCTGGAAAGTGCCGCCGATGTTGGCCAGGTTCGCTCCCACCAGTATGTTTCCTTTCTGGGTCTGCGCTTGGGCTTGGGACGTGCACAATATGCCCGCCAGGAAAAGGGCCAGGTAACCGATTTTCTTCATAATATGAGGTTTTGATGAAATTGCTTGCTTGCCTTAAAATTTCCAGGTGGGGATAGATAGGATATGCTTGATTATGAATACAATAAACATAAACTTAACATCCCGATTGTGAAAAGGTTGAAATGTGTGATGATTTTTTTTGACTGGCAGGCAATTTGCAGCCTCTTAACCGGTCTTATAAAAAATCAGGTCTATGAAAACAGTCCTTTCAGCCCTCCTGCTGCTCCTTGCCATTTCCATAGGATGTGGCAAAAAAAGCAACCCTAATCCTAACCCCAACCCCGCACCCGAAGATCCTGACTGGCCTACTGATAAGATCCGGACCGTGGTAGCTTCCGGCATTTCAAACCCCTGGGAAATCCTATGGGGCCCCGACAATTTCATCTGGATGACGGAGCGCAACGGCCGTATCAGCCGTGTCAACCCTAAAACCGGAGCAATCTCTCCCCTACTAACGTTACCCGATATCGTACCCAACGGCGAAGGCGGCCTCCTCGGCATGGCACTCCACCCATCCTTTAACACATCTCCGTTTGTGTACATCGTCTACAATTACGGATCGCCATACCGCGAAAAGGTTGTCCGCTACGAATACCGGAACAACACGCTTTCCAGCCCTCAAATACTGCTGGACAATATCCCCGCTTCCGGAATCCACAATGGCTCCCGGCTGCTGTTTGGACCTGATGGTATGCTCTACATCACCACCGGCGACGCCTCCAATGCTGATGCTGCGCAGGACCCTGCATCCCTGTCCGGTAAAGTACTGCGGCTCCGGGCAGACGGCTCCATCCCGGCAGACAACCCCGTTGCCGGGAGCCATCTCTGGAGCCTGGGGCACCGAAACCCACAGGGATTGGTTTTCATCGGTAATACCTTATACGCTTCCGAACATGGCGCCAATACGGAAGACGAAGTGAACATCATTGAGAAAAACAGGAACTTTGGCTGGCCCAATGTACAGGGGCCCTGCAATGGCGGGGAAATAACCTTCTGCAATGCCAACAACGTCAAACCGCCCATCTGGTCTACCGGAGGCAGCACTTTCGCCTTGTGCGGCCTGGATTACTACAACCACGACCGTATTCCCGGCTGGAAGAACTCCCTCCTCGTCCTAAGCCTTAAAAACGCAACGCTTCACCAGCTGAAACTTTCGTCCAACGGGCAAAGCGTTGCTTCAACGGCGAATTGGTTCGCCAACCGTTATGGCCGCCTGCGCGACCTGTGCGTGTCGCCCTACGGCAGGGTTTATATCTGTACAGACGCCAACCCGGGACGCATCATTGAGATCAGCGACCCGAATTAATCAGGGCATCTTACCAGCGGGCAATTCGCCCTCATTCAGCTTACGCCAGGCGCATCCATGCAGGATCAGCGCCAGGTTGGTACGATCCATTGACACACAGATCCAGCCGAGGTAAGGGGTTTCATCCTTCATAAACTGCACACCAATGTATTTGCGGTTAACGCCCAGCCAGTCGCCCGTCCAAACTGTGTCATTAGGCGTGGCGGCGGGGATGAAGGCTTCCACGAGGTAAGATTCCATGCCTTTCCAGTCGCGCGGGTGGGGTGCAACACCTTTCATGACTTCATTTTGCTGCAGGCAAATAGTGGTATCCTTTTTCACCAACACCTTAGTACTGTTGATACCGGCAGCAAAGAACTTGCCACGCATGCCTTCGGCTCCTCCGGTAACGGCCAGCGCGAGGTAAACGTTGTGGGTGCCGTCCAGGTCAAGGTCAAGATGGAAGGATTGGAGGTTTTTCACCTGAACGTCGGCAAGACTGCGATAGGTCAGTGTGCTTTTGGGAACAGGATCGCCTGTATTCCGTTTTTTACAGGCATAAAAGAGGGTCATGGCCGCAACGAAGGCGGCCAGCATGGGGATGTGGCGCATAAAGCGATGGTTTGAGGTGATTACAACAAATACAGCATAGAGCGAACAGCTGTCTGGAGATAAGACGGAGATCAGGGTACTGATGTTACAATGTGGGCTGTTGGCCAAACTGCCGGATTAAGTAGTTTAGCTTAGTTTCATTCCTGTAAAAACACAAAACCTGCTGCACTTACCATATTAAAAATCAACAGATTAATTTAACCCTGTCATTTATTTCACCTACACTCTAAAGTATTTTCAATTCGATAAAGCCCCAACCAATTGAATCTATCCCTGTAAACCTGAACGGGAAAGTATTGGAATACTGTCCACTTCTACCAGGATTTCCAACAATGAGTATAAACTTATTGCAAGTTAGACCCAGTGCAATGACTGGCCGATTAGCGTATGGTTACAGTATGATTACAGTGCGATTAGAGTAAGATTACAGTGCGATTAGAGTAAGATTACAGCGCTATTAGAGTACGATTACAGCGTAATTGCAGCGCTATTGCAGTACTATTACAGCGCGATTGCAGCGCGATTGCAGCGCGATTACAACGCGATTGCAGCGCGATTACAGCGCGATTACAGCGCGATTACAGCGCGATTAGCACGTGTCCATGTCACTTTCAGGTCCTCAGGGCCGATAAATGCCAAAGGCCGGAGGCTACCTCCAGAAAGATTGAGGGTTGCGCCAGCAGCAGAATTCAGAAAAAGCGGGATTTACCAGCAGATTATCTGTGAATATGAAAGTGAAACCTTCCAATTGGACAGGATCGGGGGTATGAAAAAAGCCCCGGCTTACGCCGGGGCCCTTTTTCTTATTTCTATCTATCAACTTGTGGCTGATTAGGCATTCACTTTACCCTTGATCTTAGCAACTACCTCTTCGGCAACGTTGTTAGGAGCTGGGTTATAGTGAGAGAACTCCATGATGGAAGTTGCGCGGCCGGAAGACAGGGAGCGGAGTTGGGTTACATAACCGAACATTTCGCTCAGGGGCACTTTAGCCTTGATTACCTGTGCACCATTGCGGGATTCCATACCTTCCAGCATACCACGGCGGCGGTTAAGGTCACCGGTCACGTCGCCCATGTACTGGTCGGGTGTGGTAACTTCCACTTTCATGATAGGCTCGAGCAGAACTGGTTTCGCTTTACGGCCAGCTTCACGGAAGGCCGATTTGGCGCAAAGCTCGAAGGACATTGCGTCGGAGTCTACCTGGTGGAACGAACCGTCGAACAGGCGAACCTTCAGGGAAGTCAGGGGGAAGTTTGCGAGAACACCATTGTTCATGGATTGCTCGAAACCTTTCTGAATTGCGGGGATGAACTCTTTGGGGATAGAACCACCGAAGATGTCATTCACGAACTGGAAGGATTTGCCTTCGTTTTCTTTCAGCCATTCTGCATCAGCAGGTCCGATCTCGATCTGGATGTCTGCGAATTTACCACGGCCACCGGTTTGTTTCTTGAACACTTCGCGGTGTTCAACTTTCTGGGTGAATGCTTCTTTGTAAGCAACCTGGGGAGCGCCCTGGTTAACTTCCACTTTAAATTCGCGGCGCATACGGTCAACGATGATCTCGAGGTGAAGCTCACCCATACCGCTCAATACGGTTTGGCCGGTTTCTTCATCGGTTTTCGCTTTGAGGGTAGGATCTTCTTCTACCAGCTTGGCGATAGCCATACCCATTTTATCAACATCTACCTGAGTTTTAGGCTCGATAGCGATGTGGATAACGGGTTCAGGGAAGGACATGGATTCCAGTACGATCGGGCTGTTTTCCGCGCACAGGGTGTCTCCAGTTTTGATATCCTTAAAACCTACAGCAGCTCCGATATCACCGGCTTCGATGAAATCGATAGGGTTCTGCTTGTTGGCGTGCATCTGCATGATACGGCTGATACGCTCGTTTTTGCCGGTACGGGTGTTCAGTACGTAAGAACCACCGTCCAGACGGCCGGAATAAACCCGGAAGAATGCGAGGCGGCCTACGAACGGATCGGTAGCGATCTTGAACGCGAGAGCAGCAAAAGGTTCTTTAGCTGAAGGAGCGCGTGTGATTTCTTCACCGGTGTCGGGGTTGGTACCAGTTACGGATTCAACATCCATCGGAGAAGGCAGGTAGCGGCAAACGCCGTCCAGCATTTTCTGAACGCCTTTGTTTTTGAAAGAAGAACCGCACATCATCGGGATGATAGCCATGTCGATAGTGGCTTTGCGGATTGCTTCATGGATTTCAGTTTCAGAGATGGAATTGGGATCTTCGAAGAATTTCTCCATGAGGGTATCGTCGTATTCAGCAACTGCTTCTACGAGTTTAGCTCTCCACTCTTCCGCTTCTTCCTTCATATCAGCGGGGATTTCGATTTCCTGGTAGGTTGCACCTTTACCAGCTTCGTCCCAGATGATACCTTTCATAGTGATCAGGTCCACTACGCCTTTGAAGTGATCTTCAGCGCCGATGGGCAAGGTCAGGGGAACGGGGTTTGCACCCAGCATTTCCTTTACCTGTTTAACCACGTTGAGGAAGTCAGCACCGGAACGGTCCATTTTATTAACGAAACCGATACGGGGAACACGGTACTTGTTCGCCTGACGCCAAACTGTTTCAGATTGGGGCTCAACACCGGATACGGCGCAGAACAGGGCAACCAGACCGTCGAGTACGCGCAGTGAGCGCTCTACTTCCACGGTGAAGTCCACGTGGCCCGGGGTATCGATGATGTTAAATTTAAACTGTTTGGTATCCGGCAAACTCTCACCCTGGTTGGTAGGGAAGTTCCAGAAACAGGTAGTAGCAGCAGATGTGATGGTAATACCTCTCTCCTGCTCCTGAGCCATCCAGTCCATGGTAGCGGCTCCTTCGTGAACCTCTCCGATTTTGTGAGTCTTGCCTGTGTAATACAGGATACGCTCAGTGGTAGTGGTCTTACCGGCATCGATGTGCGCCGCAATACCAAAGTTTCTTTGAAATCTTAAGTCTGCCATAAAAGTAAAATGACTATAAGTAATGCAATTTGGGGGGCAAAGGTAATCAATTTCTATCAATAAATAAAGTAGTCCTGTTTTGCCAAATTGTTAAAAACGTTCTCCTTTCCCGATTCTGCCGCTTATCCGCCTAAAACCGCCAGAAATGAAATGGATTCCGCTTCCCGTTCCCCCCCATGGTTTTTTGGCTAGTTTTACATCGTCGAAAGCTGAAGTGACCCCGTTTCCATTAAAAATGAACCGTTTATACAGTAACCATTGCCCGGGCGCCAAGCCGCTCCGGATAATAGCAGCATGGCATCAATAGGCAGCAAACTGAAGAGACCCCGTCAACCAGATCGCTATTTGCTTCGTTACCGGTATTTCCTGCAGCCATTACCCAGTTTATTCAAAACCATCACATAACCATTGTTTTATGAAGCATTTTTCTACTAAGCACCTGTTACTGGCCATGTTCCTGGCCATCTCATGGATGCCTGCCCGCTCCCAGCTCGTGCTGGTCAGGCAGGTAACCGCATCCTCCGGAGGCTCAGGCATCATCGGTGGCATCCACTTCGATTATACCATCGGGGAAGCCGCCATCTCGCCCCTTTCCGCAGGGCCTATCCTCCTCACCCAGGGATTCCAGCAACCGGAGATCCTCCCCCCACTTGCTCCGGGAGGTAACCCCATTCTGGACTTCTCCCTTTTTCCAAACCCGGCGCTCACAACCTTCAAGATCCAGTTCAGTCTCCTGACTAACGCCACCGTCACCTTCCTGCTGATGAACACCGCAGGACAGGTCATTTACCAGGATGTTCGCAACTATGCCCCAGGCAAAGTCGTCATCCCAACCTCTGTAGATAAACTCGCTGCTGGCATCTATACCGTCATCCTGAAGGTTAACGCGTTCGTGTTCACTGAAAAACTTATTGTTCAATAGCCTAAACTGGTCTACCATGAAGCAACTCAAATGGATCCTCGTGCTTACGGGACTGCTGGCGGTACGTCCGTTGATGGCCCAGAAAAGCGCTCGTCAGCCCCATAATATCGGCGGCTCATTCCTGCTCATCAACCCTGATGCCAGAAGCAGCGCTACCGGTGGAGCCGTTACAGGACTCGAGCCGGACGCCAATGCCATGTTCGCCAACGCTGCCAAACTTCCCTTCGCCGGAGATTGGGGCGCCAGCGTTTCATACTCCCCCTGGATGTGGGACCTGCTCGATAAAAAAACACATATGGCTTACATCTCAGGCTTTAAAACCTGGGGCGAACAGCAAAGCATTGGCGTTGCCGTCAAATATTTCAATTATGGTGATGTCACTTTCCGCGATGATAATGGCATGGTACTTCAGCAGTACAGGCCCAGGGAATATGCCGTAGATCTCGCATACGCCAGAAAGCTGGGGTCTGCATTCGCCCTTGCTGTTACCGCCAGGTACATCAGAAGTGAACTGGGCAACGGCACCTACAACGGACAGCTGCAGAAGCCTGCCTCCGCTGTGGCAGGCGATATCAGCCTCTACTCACAAGGGTATGCCAATCACATCGAAGGGAATAACCGCTACGCCTGGGGCATCAGCTTCACCAACATCGGTACCAAACTGTCTTATACCGACGACAGTAATAAGAAAACGTTCCTCCCCATGAACCTCCGTATCGGTGGCGGATACACGTTTGTGCGTACAGAAGATCACAAGTTCACCCTCGCTGCAGATGTCAACAAACTACTGGTGCCAACACCACCGGTCTACAAACTCGACCCCGATGGTAACCCCACCAGCGAGATTGACCGCGGCAAAGACCCTGACAGGAGTGTGGTGGAATCCATCTTCACTTCCTTCACCGATGCGCCGGATGGCTTCCGCGAAGAGTTCAGCGAGTTTTCCCTCGCGGCGGGAATAGAATATTCCTACCAGAACAACTTCTTCGTGCGTACCGGATACTTCTATGAAGACCCTGCAAAGGGGAACCGTCAGCAGTTCTCGGCTGGCTTCGGTGTAAGGGTACAGGGGTTCCAGCTCGACTTTGCTTACCTCCTCCCCACCGGCGGAAGCTTACGCCAAAGGAAGAGCCTGAACTTTACGCTCATGTACACGCCCTTCAGAGATAAATAATAACGTAACCTTTCCTTATTACAGATAAAGCACTCGTCATGAACAAAACAATTATAACATTGATCCTCCTGTTAACGGCTGCATTTACACAAGTGCGGGCGCAGCAGGCAGACAGGAAGGCCAGCGAAGGTCAGAGCATCCGTCACCGTATGTTCAGTGATTACGACCAGGCTATCGCGAAAATCAGGGCACAGCAGGCAGCAGCACCTAAGGCTAAAGAAGCCACACTGGCTTCCCCTCAGGCGGTGAAACAGCATATTTTCCCCGGAAGCAATGGCATTACGACCAAGGCCGCTACCTCCGGCGCACGCAAGGCAAATACTTCGGCTGCGCAGGGTAACCAGCTCCCATCCACCGTATCTGCTGCGGATGCCGCACAGAAAAACAAAGATGCAGATGCACGAAAAGCTGCAGCCAAACCCTTCGATATCAATGCGCAGGGAACTGAACCTACTGAAAATAAAGCCAAGGCCCCAACTCCTAAAAACTGAGCACCATGAAAAAAATACTATACCTCCTCTTCTTTTTCCTGACGGCCGCCCTTGGAAGCTTTGCGCAAAGCGGGCTTTCCGGTATCAATTACCAGGCGGTGGCGCGTAACAGCAATGGAACAGTACTGGCCAATCAGGCAGTGAGCGTCCGCTTCTCCATTCGTGGCGGCGGGCCAAACGGCGCTGTAGAATATCAGGAAACACATAACACCGCTACTAACAATATCGGTCTCTTCACCCTCCAGCTGGGGCGTGGCACTCCGGTAACCGGAAGCTTCGCTGCAGTACCCTGGGGTAACGCCAATCAGTTCCTCCAGGTGGAAGTGAACACCGGTGGCGGATTCGTTAACCTCGGTACCAGCCAGCTGATGAGTGTGCCTTTCGCACAATTCTCTGCTAATGGCACTCCCGGCCCGCAAGGCCCCGCTGGTCCTGCCGGACCTGTTGGAGCTGCCGGTCCCGTTGGACCTGTAGGACCTGCCGGTGCTGTTGGACCTATTGGTCCCGCCGGCCCCGTAGGAGCAGCAGGTCCCATCGGACCGGTTGGACCTGCCGGTGCTGATGGTGCAACAGGACCTGTTGGCCCTGCCGGACCCGTAGGAGCAGCCGGACCCATAGGACCCGTTGGTCCTGCCGGCGCTGTAGGCCCCGTTGGCCCTGCAGGCCCCGTTGGAGCAGCCGGCCCCATAGGACCCGTTGGTCCTGCCGGCGCGAATGGCGCTGTAGGCCCCGTTGGCCCTGCCGGACCTGTTGGAGCAGCCGGACCCATAGGACCTATCGGTCCTGTTGGGCCTGCCGGTGCTAACGGTGCTGTAGGACCTGTTGGGCCAGCCGGACCTGTTGGACCTGCTGGTGCAGTGGGAGCTATGGGCCCAGCCGGACCTATTGGACCCATCGGGCCTGCCGGTCCTGTAGGACCAGCGGGACCTGCGGGCGACATCAATGGTGTTGCAGCGGGTGGCGATCTCTCCGGAACCTACCCCAATCCATTAATTGCCAATGGCGTTGTAACGCTGGCCAAAATAGCACCCGGAGTAATCCCCACTACGCTCCCTCCTAACGGCCCTGCCGGAGGAGACCTCAGTGGTAATTACCCTAACCCTTCGGTTGCCCGTATTCAAACAATTCCGGTAGCCATTACTGCTCCGGTAGCAGGTCAGGTATTGAAATTTTCAGGAACTGAATGGTCACCCGCTGCGGATAATGCCGGGGGCGGAGGGCTTACACTCCCCTATGCAGCTGTAGAGAACAATCCTGCCACGTTATTTTCCATCACTAACAATGGCGACGGCACATCACTGGAAGGTGTTAATAACACCGCCACCAGCAGCATTGCAGCGGTGCGCGGTATTGTATCAAGTGCCAGCCCGGGAGGTTTCTCTTCCGGAGTTCGCGGTATTAATAGCGGTACAGGCGGATTGGGTGTTGGCGTTTGGGGATCACAGGCAGGATCCGGCTGGGGCGTGTACGGTGTAACACCGAATGGATTGGGTGTATACGGTAACTCTTCCGCTAATGGATTTGGCGTATATGCTAACAGTAATACAGGCACTGGCCTGCAGGCTACCAGCAACAACGGTATACCTGCATCTTTCAGCATCTTCAACAATGCGAACAATAACAATGTGATCGTTGCCAATTCTGTGGGTAACGGAACAGTAGTTAACGTAACGACTACAGGTAACGGTGCGGGTGTATTTTCCTCTACCGGTGCAGGGTTTGCCATTCATGGCATTACCAGTGCCCAAACAAGCGCGGGTGTTATCGGTGACAACAATGGCGCGGGCGAAGCAGTAGTAGGCCGCACCACAAGTGATATAGCCGGTGCAGTTGTAGGCCGTAATGATGGCGGTGGTTATGGTGTGCGCGGATTCGTAGCTACCAATAACTCAGGTAATGCGATAGGTGTACTCGGGCAGATAGGTCTGAATAATAGTACCGGCCGTGCAGGCAGATTTGAAAACTTCAACCAGACCAATACCACAGGCAACGCGCTGGAAGTGGAAACCAATGGTAACGGTAATATCCCTGACAACACACAGGGTAACGCATCATCTTTCCTTGTTGATAATACCAACAGTGTGGCCGCAGCCGTTAGAGCGGAAGTAAAAACAATTTTCGGCAACTTCGGTGCTGCTGGCATCTTTGGCATTTCATCCGGAACGGGTGGTTTCGCAGGCCTGTTCCATGCTTCGAATCCTGCTGGCAATGGTGCTTCATTAGTTGCGATCACTGATGGTAATGGTAATGCGATCACAGCAAATGCAAGTAAGGACGGAAATGGTGTGGAAACCAATATAGATGGTGCAGGCAATGCAATCTATGCATGGGTACCCACCTTTGCTACCGGCCGTGCGGCAAGGTTCCAACATTATAATGAAAACAATACCAGCGATGTAGTTACTGCCAAAACTGTAGGTAATGGTATCGCAGGTAATTTCATGGTAGATAGAGTGACAGGTACATCTCCTGCCGTAAGGGGTGAAGTAAATTCCCAGTTCGCCAACTTTGGAACAGCAGGTATTTATGGTATTTCTTCCGGTACCGGTGGTTTTGCAGGTTTATTCCATGCCAGTAACCCTGCCGGTAATGGTCCTGCGCTGATTGCCATCGCAGATGGTAACGGCAATGGTATTACGGCCAATGCCTCCAATGGCGGCGACGGAGTGGAAGCCACCGCAGACGGTACGGGCAGTGCAATCTTTGGCTGGATACCTAACTTCGGTAACGGGCGTGCTTCCAGATTTGTGAATTTCAACACAGGTAATACTAATCCCGTACTCACAGTTGAGCAACACAGTAATGGTTCTATCGCACTCTTTAAATCCGGCAACCCTGGTACCGTGAATGTAGCGCGGATCAACTCCGCCGGCCGTGGGTTCTTCAACGGTGGTACCCAGAATAGCGGTGCCGACCTTGCAGAGGCATTTGACGTGGAGGGCGCCATGAGTAATTATGAGCCGGGAGATGTAATGGTGATCTCTACTACCAGCGATCGTAAAATGGAGAAATCCTCCGAAGCATATTCTTCACTCGTTGCTGGTGTATATGCCACCAAACCCGGTGTACTGCTAACAGAAACGGAAGGTGTGGAAGACATTACCGACCAGATCCCAATGGGGGTAGTCGGCGTAATCCCCACTAAAGTTTGCGATGAAGGCGGCCCAATCAAACGCGGCGATATTCTCGTAACCGCCAGCAAGCCAGGCTACGCCATGAAAGCAGATATGAAAAAGGTACAACATGGCCAGATCCTCGGGAAAGCCTTGCAGGAACAGCCTTCCGGTACCGGTAAAATCAAGGTACTTGTAAACGTTAAATAATTGCTTTCAACTTAACTGATATAACCGTACTAACATACATTTTTGACGAGAGCAAGGGTATATGTATGGTTTTTGTGTATGGCTGCCTCTTCAGGGGCAGCCTTTTCTTCTCTTTCCACTGGCTCTCAGGCAGATGAAAAAAGTCACCTATTGTTATTTGTTTACATTTTTATATCTTGCAATACAATTAGTGCTTTCACTCTAACGTGAAGCCCTACCCCAAGATCTATTTCCCAGTTTAACCATCGTACTGAAAGACGCGCAAACAGCATACGCTGGGCCATTTGTCGCCATACCTATAAGAAATAATGTTTCGGGAACACACTGTATATCCTATTGGGTAAACCAGTACATTTTTTAAGAACCTATTACACCGTCTTTGCAATAAGCGCATAACCCGTTATCAATTTGCCGATGTATTCATTTTGGATATATACGGCAGATGATTCCTGTATTGCATATCCATCATTTCTCACTTTTCACCTACTGTGTTTAACTATGAAATCAAATTTTACAAAGCACCTGTTACTGGCCATGTTCCTGGCCATCTCATGGATGCCTGCCCGCTCCCAGCTTGTGCTGGTCAGGCAGGTAACCGCATCCTCCGGAGGCTCAGGCATCATCGGGGGCATCCACTTCGATTATACCATCGGGGAAGCTGCCATCTCGCCCCTCTCCGCAGGGCCCATCCTCCTCACCCAGGGATTCCAGCAACCGGAGATCCTCCCCCCACTTGCTCCGGGAGGTAACCCCATTCTGGACTTCTCCCTATTTCCAAACCCGGCGCTCACAACCTTCAAGATCCAGTTCAGTCTCCTGACTAACGCCACCGTCACCTTCCTGCTGATGAACACCGCAGGACAGGTCATCTACCAGGACGTACGTAACTATGCCCCCGGCAAAGTCGTCATTCCCACCTCCGTAGATAAACTGGCTGCTGGCATCTATACCGTCATCCTGAAGGTTAACGCGTTCGTGTTCACTGAAAAACTTATTGTTCAATAGCCTAAACTGGTCTACCATGAAGCAACTCAAATGGATCCTCGTGCTTGCGGGACTGCTGGCGGTACATCCGTTGATGGCCCAGAAAAGCGCTCGTCAGCCCCATAATATCGGCGGCTCATTCCTGCTTATTAACCCAGATGCCAGGAGCAGCGCTACCGGTGGAGCCGTTACAGGACTTGAGCCGGACGCTAATGCCATGTTCGCCAACGCTGCCAAACTTCCCTTCGCAGGGGAATG
The DNA here is from genome assembly GCF_003149455.1 of Chitinophaga deserti. Classification (GTDB taxonomy): domain Bacteria; phylum Bacteroidota; class Bacteroidia; order Chitinophagales; family Chitinophagaceae; genus Chitinophaga; species Chitinophaga deserti. The sequence goes on along the minus strand of NZ_QFFK01000005.1, from coordinate 46,392 downwards.
GGGCGCCAGCGTTTCATACTCCCCCTGGATGTGGGACCTGCTCGATAAAAAAACGCATATGGCTTACATCTCAGGCTTTAAAACCTGGGGCGAACAGCAGAGCCTTGGCGCTGCCGTCAAATATTTCAATTATGGTGACGTCACCTTCCGCGATGATAATGGCATGGTACTTCAGCAGTACAGGCCCAGGGAATATGCCGTAGATCTCGCATACGCCAGAAAGCTGGGTTCCGCATTCGCCCTTGCTGTCACTGCCAGGTACATCAGAAGCGAACTGGGCAACGGCACTTACAACGGACAGCTGCAGAAGCCAGCCTCCGCTGTGGCAGGGGATATCAGCCTCTACTCACAAGAATATGCCAATCATATCGAAGGGAATAACCGGTACGCCTGGGGCATCAGCTTCACCAACATCGGTACCAAACTATCTTACACCGACGACAGTAATAAGAAAACCTTCCTCCCCATGAACCTCCGTATCGGTGGCGGGTACACTTTTGTTCGTACGGAAGATCACAAGTTTACCCTCGCCGCAGATGTCAACAAACTGCTGGTGCCAACGCCTCCGGTATACAAACTCGATCCCGATGGTAACCCCACCAGCGAGATTGACCGCGGTAAGGACCCCGACAGGAGTGTGGTGGAATCCATCTTCACTTCCTTCACCGATGCGCCGGACGGCTTCCGCGAAGAGTTCAGCGAGTTTTCTCTCGCTGCTGGAATAGAATATTCCTACCAAAACAACTTCTTCGTGCGAACCGGATACTTCTATGAAGATCCTGCAAAGGGGAACCGTCAGCAGTTCTCGGCAGGCTTCGGTGTAAGGGTACAGGGCTTCCAGCTCGATTTTGCTTACCTCCTCCCAGTAGGCGGAAGCTTACGCCAAAGGAAGAGTCTCAACTTCACGCTCATGTACACTCCCTTCAGGGATAAATAATAACGTAACCTTTCCTTATTAACATAAAGCACCAATTCCATGTACAAGTTTTTCATTTTCATCCCACTCTTGCTGATGGCCGCATTCTCCGATGCACATTCGCAGGCATCCGCCAAAGCTTCTGAAACCGGAGGCAGCGTCAAGGCCAGCCTCTTCAAGGATGGTATACCGAAACAGTTAACTATCACTGCCCCTAAACCGAAAGAAGCCTTCATCACCAGTAAGGATGCACTACGGCAACATATATTCCCCGGTGGAAACGGCACCGGAGGAGGCGTTCCCCGCAGTTTCAATTCGGGAGCCCGTAAGGCTAAAGCACAGGCGCCTGCTGCTGCAGGACAGCTTCCCAGCACCCAGTCTGCCGCTGAGTCTGCCCAAAAAGCTAAAGCCGGCGAATCAGCAAAAGCAGCGCCCGCTATTATTGACCCGGCAGCACAAGGCAAAGAGCCTTCCCTGCATTATGACAAGCCAAAAGAGAAAACCCCTAAAAACTGATCACCATGAAAAAAACTTTATACTTATTTATACTCTGCCTTGCAATCGCTTCCGGGAGCTATGCCCAGAACGCATTGTCGGGTATCAACTACCAGGCTGTGGCGCGTAACAGCAACGGTACCGTTTTAGCCAATCAGGCACTGAGCGTCCGCTTTTCTGTTCGTGGCGGCGGCCCCAATGGCGCTGTGCAATATCAGGAAACGCATAACACAGCTACCAACGCACTTGGCCTCTTTATACTGCAGGTAGGCCGCGGGACTGCGGTTTCCGGCACTTTCGCAGGAGTTCCCTGGGCCAATGCCAACCAGTTTCTTCAGGTAGAAGTAAATACAGGAGGAGGGTTTGTAACCCTCGGAACACAACAACTGTTGAGTGTTCCGTTTGCGCTGTTCGCGGCTAACGGTAATCCCGGCCCGCAAGGTCCTGCCGGACCTGCAGGACCACAAGGTGCTACCGGTGCCATTGGTCCCGTAGGACCAACCGGAGCCACAGGACCTGCCGGCTCTACTGGGCCTGCCGGTCCTGTAGGTCCTATCGGACCAATTGGTCCAATCGGCCCTGCCGGCGCAATCGGAGCTACTGGCCCTGCCGGGCCGGTAGGAGCAACCGGACCTATGGGCGCAACCGGTGCTGACGGAGCTACCGGCCCAATTGGCCCTGCCGGACCTGCAGGTGCTGCCGGACCTATTGGCCCCATTGGACCGGTTGGACCTGCTGGTGCTAATGGTGCAGTTGGACCACAGGGACCCGCAGGGCCTGTTGGTGCAGCCGGTCCCATAGGCCCAGTTGGACCTGCAGGTGCAGATGGCGCTGTAGGACCACAGGGACCCGCAGGGCCTGTTGGTGCTACAGGTGCAGTTGGCCCCCAGGGACCTGTTGGCGCTACCGGTGCAATGGGTCCTGTTGGAGCAACAGGTGCTGCAGGAGCTGATGGTGCAACCGGTCCCGCTGGTCCGCAAGGACCTATTGGCCCTGTAGGTCCTGCAGGTGCTGTAGGCGCAAAAGGTGCCGATGGAGCAGCCGGACCAGTTGGCCCGCAAGGACCCATTGGTCCTGTAGGTCCTGCAGGTGCTGTAGGTGCAACGGGAGCCGATGGAGCAGCCGGTCCTGCCGGGCCGCAAGGCCCTGCTGGCCCTATTGGTCCTGTAGGCCCCGCTGGTGCGGTAGGTGCAGCAGGTGCCGCAGGTGCTGATGGTGCAACTGGTGCTGTAGGACCTCAAGGCCCGGTTGGGCCTGCAGGTCCTGTAGGTGTTATGGGTCCCGCCGGACCTATTGGCCCGATTGGTCCTTCAGGCCCTGTAGGCCCGCAAGGGCCGGCCGGACCAGCTGGTGACATCAATGGAGTAACAGCAGGCGGGGATCTCTCGGGAACATACCCTAACCCTTCAGTAGCTAAAATCCAGACTATTCCTGTTTCCCTGACAGCACCGGTTGCTGGCCAGGTATTGAAATATTCAGGAACTGAATGGGCGCCTTCGGCAGACAACAATGGAGGCGGAGGGCTTACCCTTCCCTACGCTGCGGTGGAAAACAATGCTGCCACGCTTTTTTCAATTACCAATAATGGAGATGGTGCCTCTCTCGAAGGTGCTAATAATACCACTACATCTAACATTGCAAGCATACGCGGCATTATAACCTCAACAGCACCGGGCGGCTTCTCTTCTGCCGTGCGCGGGATCAACAATGGTACCGGTGGATTAGGGATTGGTGTTTGGGGTTCACAGAATGGCTCCGGATGGGGTGTATATGGCACCACTCCTAACGGCCTTGGTGTGTACGGCAATGCTTCCGCCAATGGCTTTGGTGTGTATGCTAACAGCAATACAGGCACAGGCCTTAACGCAACCAGTAATAACGGTATTGCTGCAAATATTTCAATTGCCAACAATGCAAACAATAATGTTGTACTCTCTACATCTACAGTAGGTAACGGTAATGTGATCAGTGTATCTACTACCGGGAATGGCAAAGGTGTATTTGCTAACACCATCAACGGGTTTGGGGTACAGGGTATGACAAGTAGTCAAACCAGTGCAGGTCTGGTGGGAGACAATACCGGCGGCGGAGAAGCTGTAGTGGGCCGTACTACCAGCAACATCGCCGGTGCGGTAGTAGGCCGCAATGATGGTGGTGGATATGGTGTGCATGGATTTATTGGTACAGACGTTTCCAATTCAGCTATCGCAGTATATGGCCGTGTAGGTGTGGGCGGTAGTACCGGCCGTGCAGGCAGGTTCGAAAACTTCAACCAGACCAATACCGAAGCCAATATCCTTGAAGTTCAATCCAACAGTAATGGTAATATCCCTGATAATACTTTGGGGAATGCTTCCTCATTCGTGCTGGATAATACGAACAGTGTAGGCGCTGCCGTAAGAGCAGAAGTAAATACCATCTTCGGCAACTTCGGTGCTGCGGGTGTATTCGGTATCTCTTCAGGTACAGGTGGCCGCGCAGGGCTTTTCTATGCCTCCAACCCTTCCGGAAACGGTGCTTCACTTATTGCACTGACTGATGGTAATGGTAATGCCATCACTGCCAATGCCGGTAAAGATGGCAATGGTGTGGAAACGAACATTGACGGTGCAGGTACTGCCATGTATGCATGGGTACCCACTTTTGCTACCGGCCGCGCAGGACGGTTCGAACATTTCAATGAAGATAATGACAACCCGGTAGTGACTGCTAAGACAGTAGGTAACGGTAATGCCGGAGAATTCATAGTGGATAATGCGCAAGGTACCTCTGCAGGGGTAGTGGGCGTGGTGAACTCCATCTTCGCCAATTTCGGTACTGCAGGCGTTTATGGCCGTGCAGACGGAACCGGCGGTACCGGAGGTTTGTTCTATGTCTCAAATGCAACCAACCCCCGCCCCGCTTTGATAGCGCTTACGAATGGTACAGGGGAAGGTATTGTTGCCAATGCCAATGACGGTAATGCGGTAGAAGCCAATGCAGACGGTTCCGGTACTGCGATCTATGGCTGGACGCCCAACTTCGGTACCGGCCGTGCAGGTCGTTTCTCCAACTTCAATACTGCCAACGGCCAGACTACTGTGGATATCCGCAACGACGGTACGGGTACTGCATTATTGGTAGATCACCGTGGGGCTTCCGGCAACATTGCAGTGTACAGGAACGTAGGGGCAAACGTGGCAAGGGTAAACAAAGCAGGCCGTGGTTTCTTTAACGGAGGTACACAGAACAGTGGTGCTGACATTGCGGAAGCATTTGATGTTCACGGTACGCTGACTGATTATGAACCGGGCGATGTATTGGTGATTTCCACACATACAGACCGTATGATGGAGAAATCTTCGCAGGCTTATTCCACTCTTGTGGCAGGTGTTTACGCAACTAAACCGGGTGTACTGCTGACAGAACAGGAAGGGACGGACGACATCGAAGGGCAGGTACCCATGGGTGTGGTAGGTGTTATACCTACAAAGGTTTGTGACGAAGGTGGTGCAATTGCCCGTGGCGACCTTCTCGTAACTTCCAGCACACCAGGATATGCGATGAAAGCGGATCCGGACAAGGTAAAAACCGGCCAGGTACTTGGAAAAGCGCTCCAGGAGCTGCCTTCCGGCAAAGGCCTGATCAAAGTACTGGTGAACGTGAAGTAAGATTTTCTATTACGATAAAAAGCCGCCTCTTAACGAGGCGGCTTTTTATCGTAATAGAAGCTGCTTTAGTGACTTCTACACAGAATTAGGAGCTACTAAAAACGCATCAGGCTGCCGGATAACCGACAGCCTGATGCGTTTATGCTGGTAAAATTAGTTCTTATCGAGGTAACAGCTTTTTGTCAGGAAACCCTACCTTTCGTCGTATATCTTCAGCGGTCTTCAGCTTCTTCACAAAAAACTCGTCTTTGCTAAAATCTATTTTAGTATTCCACTCACCAACTTCAACTAATTTGATTTCTTTTTCCAGTTTTTCCTTTGATAATCTTAAACTATTAAAGCCATATGTGAAATCGAGGTTAGGCAACGAATGGGTTGGCAAGCGTAGGTTTCTGATTCCATGTCTCCTTATTAAAACATGAAAAAGATGAAGTATTAGTCGAAAGGGGTTAAGTTATCATTCAGTGAGATAATTGGAAATGCCACAAAACATGAAGGCTGATCCGGGGAAACCGGACCAGCCTTTGATATGTTTACAAACCGTCTTAAAAACGGGATGGTTATACCTTGAAGTGGGAGAAAGCCTTGTTGGCTTCAGCCATACGGTGGGTATCTTCTTTCTTTTTGAAAGCAGCACCTTCACCTTTGCTGGCAGCAACGATTTCGTTCGCCAGTTTCTCAGCCATGCTCTTACCATTTCTTTCACCAGCGTAGCGAACCAGCCATTTGATGCTCAAAGACACCTTACGGTCAGCACGAACTTCAGCAGGGATCTGGAAGGTAGCACCACCTATACGGCGGCTGCGTACTTCTACGGCAGGCGTAACGTTGGTCAGGGCTTTTTTCCAAATTTCGTAGCCGTTTTCGTTAGTGATCTGGCTAACACGGTCTACAGCATCGTAGAAAATACGGTAGGCAATGCTTTTCTTTCCTTGCTCCATGATGTTATTCACGAATCGGGTAACCAGTTTATCCTGGAACCTTGGATCGGGAGCGAGGGGTAATTTTTTCGCAGCTTGCTTTCTCATTTATTGAAAGATTTCAACTATTTATTACAAATTATTTTTTAGCCTTTTCCTTCTTAGTACCATACTTGGAACGGCTTTGCTTCCTGTCTTTCACACCAGCAGTATCGAGGGAACCGCGAACGATGTGGTAACGAACACCCGGAAGGTCTTTCACCCTGCCACCACGGATCAGTACGATTGAGTGCTCTTGCAGGTTATGGCCTTCACCCGGAATGTAAGCGATCACTTCCACCTTGTTTGTAAGCTTTACTTTCGCAACCTTACGCAACGCGGAGTTCGGTTTCTTAGGGGTGGTAGTGTATACACGGGTGCATACGCCACGACGCTGCGGACAAGCATCCAACGCTCTGGATTTGGACTTGGCCCGGATAATTTCTCTTCCTTTTCTTACTAATTGTTGTATTGTAGGCATTCTTACCTAGTTTATATTTTACTGCTGATTTACAATGAAAACCAATTTCCCTTAGGGGAATTTGGGAGGGCAAAGGTATCACTTCCCTATTACATTACAAAATTGTAAGGAAGTTTTTTCCGAAAATCGGTCAATTATCAGGGATTCTCCAACAAGAGCGCTCCCGTTAACTGATCCCACTCCTCCTCCAACGTGCCACGAAACACAGGCTTCCCTGCCCTCGCATACCAATACGCCGCATTACCCGCATCCCCCTCCTTCCGGTGAAGATATGCATGTACCCACGACCCTGAACGGGAATGATCCTCCTGCGCAATGTCGTGGCTCCGGTCCCAATCCCCCTTTCCATCCCACCACATCGCCAACTGTGCCGGCGTTAAGCCAGCGGGCGGCAGTGCAGACTGCAGGGTTTGTTTGAAAGCCGGAAGCGTCATAAGGCCGCAAAGATAATACGATTCATCTTTCCGGACAAGCACCCCGCCCCCACTCCTTATGTATTCAGGCCTGCAATCTCCATTTTCACCGGTCATTTTCAGGCACATATTATTAATAACAGGACTCAGCCCTCTTGGCAGGAGGCGCTTCCAACTTAAAATGATATTGATTTACAACAGTTTGGCGGGGGAATGATATAAAAAAAGCCGGATTATGTCTCCATAACCCGGCTTAACGCTATAAACAACTTGTTAATTAGTCGATCTTGAAATTCCAGCCGCGCTCATCGGCAGCTTTGCCCGTCCGGATTGCATCCAGCCGCTCGATCACTTCCCGGCCCACTTCATATTTACTGGTATCAAGGCTGATCTTGTGCTCTTTGTAATCCAGCTGCTCCACATAGGCCACACTGGCTGCAGTACCCGTACCGAACACCTCGCGCAGGGTACCATTTTGCCAGGCTGCCACCACTTCTTCTATAGATACCGGGCGTTCTTCCACTTCCAGGCCCATATCGGTCAGCACGTCAATCACACTGGCCCGGGTTACCCCCGCCAGGATCGTTCCGTTCGTAAGATCCGGCGTAAGCGCACGGTTCCCGATGATAACGAATACGTTCATCGTACCACACTCCTGCAGCCATTTGTACTCAGCCCCGTCTACCCACAGTATCTGGTCGTACCCGTCTTTCCGGGCCTGCATAGTAGGATACATAGCCCCGCCATAGTTACCCGCAGCCTTGGCATAGCCAACACCGCCGGGGAAAGCACGGATGTATTTATCCTGCACCAGCAGGTGGATGGGTTTGTTGAAGTAAGGGCCCGAGGGACTGTTAATCACCGCAAAGCGGTAAGTATCCGAAGGGCGGACGCCGATGAATTCATCCATGGCGATCATAAAAGGCCGGAGGTACAGCGAGCAGCCTTCGTTGGAGGGTACCCACTCCCGGTCGAGGTCTATCAGCATAGCCATCCCGCCTACAAACAGCCATTCCGGTACATCGGGCATCCCCATGCGCTCGGCGCTTTTATTGAAGCGGGCATAGTTATCGTAAGGACGGAAGATCATGGGATGCCCCTGCTGATCGTTATACGCCTTGATACCTTCAAAGATCGCCTGCCCGTAATGCCAGGCGGCATTGGAAGGACTTACGGTAAAGGGCTGAAATGGTACGATTTCCGCATTGGACCATTCTTTACCATCAAAATCGGCCACCAGCATGTGGTCTGCATATTTTTTACCAAATACCAGGTGCTCAAAGTCTACCTCCGGAAGGCTGCTCCGGGAGGTTTTCGTTACCTTAATCCTCCGCTTCGCTTCTTCCATCACGGTAGATTTAGCGGTGGGATATTCTACTGCCATCATGGTTAATCAATTTTATCTCAATATTTTTACACGCTTATTTGCATGTTTCCGTTCCACCGAACGATCCGCAAATAAACGTTTTTTCCCACACATGGGATTATCACTTGAAGCATTAATATAATATTTATGAGCCTTGAGCGATTGCAGCTGGACCCGTTTCTGTTGGCGCAAATGTACCACCAGCCTATCATTCCGGAGGAAATTACAGCCGTTCGCGCGGAACCGAAAGCCGTGCCTGAAGTCAAATATTTAGGCGAAAATCAAAAAAACATCCTGCTGCTGATACAAAATGAAAAGGAAGCTTATTTGAGCGAGGAAACGTTCAATTTGCTCACTAATATCTTAAATGCATGTAAGCTAGGGATGCAGGATGTTGCATTGATAAATACGGCAAATTACCCCGGCATCCGGTTGCAGGATTTCCTGTCTAAAGTACCCGCCCGGCAGGTGATCTACTTCGCCATTTCACCGGAAGCACTGGGCCTTCCTCCTATGGAAACATACCGGATTGGCACCTATCAGGGCATCTCCGTACTGATGTCTGACGACCTGCAACTCATTGCAACTGACAAAACGCTCAAAGGCCGCCTCTGGATGTGCCTCAAACAATTATTCGGCATTTAAATGATCATATGGAACTTGTTTTTGCGACTAACAACGACAATAAGGTAAAAGAGATCCGCTCCCTGCTGGGCAATCAATTCTCTATCGTCACCCTCCGGCAAGCCGGAATTGACATCGACATCCCCGAGCCGCACCCTACCCTCGAAGAAAACGCCAGGGAGAAGTCGCTCACTATTTATAACATGACCGGTAAAGATTCCTTCTCGGAAGATACCGGCCTTGAGATCGACGCGCTCAACGGTGAGCCCGGCGTGCTCTCTGCCCGGTATGCCGGCGAAGCCAAAAGTGCCGACGATAACATCGAGAAAGTGCTCCGCTTACTCGAAGGGAATGCACAACGCACCGCCCGCTTCCGCACTGTTATCAGCCTCTTCCTCAACGGAGAGGAGCACCAGTTCGAAGGCGTTGCCGAAGGGGAGATCCTCCCAGGCAGATCGGGCGGTAAGGGATTTGGGTACGACCCCATCTTCCGCCCCACGGGTGGCGACCGCTCCTTTGCAGAAATGGAGCTCAGCGAAAAGAACCAGTTCAGTCACCGGGCCAAAGCTTTCAAAAAGCTGATCGCCTTCCTGCAGGATAACAATGGCAAGAGTTAAAATAGATATGCCGGAAACCTTCCGGTTCATTACCCAGCTGCCCGTCCGCATTACGGATATCAACTATGGCGGCCACCTCGGGAACGATGCCGTGGTGTCTATTCTCCAGGAAGCACGTATGCGCTACCTCGCTTCATTCGGCGCTACTGAGCTGAAAGCCCTTGGCACAGCACTCATCATGGCCGATGCCGCCATCGTCTATAAAGGTGAGGGTTTTTACGGCGACCAGCTTACAGTTGAAGTAACGGCAGACGAGTTCTCCTCCGTTGGCTTCGACCTTTTCTACCGCGTATCAACCTTCCGTGGCGGACAGCTCACCCTCATCGCGGAAGCTAAAACCGGAATGGTATGCTTCGATTATGAAGCCCGCAAAGTAGCGCGCCTTCCGGAAGCATTAAAAGAACAACTCAGTAAAACCAACGCATGACAAACAATATACAGGACATCATCCTTTACCGCCGCACGGTAAAACCGACGGCTATGAACAGCAAGAAGATCGACGACGAAACCATTCGTGAATTGCTCCAGCTGGCCGATTGGGCACCTACCCACGGCCTCACAGAGCCCTGGTATTTTGTAGTGTACAGTGGCGACAAAGTGCAGCAGTTCTGTACCGACCACGCCGAATTGTACAAGCAATACACCCCTGCTGCCCAGTATATCCCGGGCAATTACGACAAGCTGAAATCGCAGGGCGACCTCGCTTCCCATGTAATTGCCGTGGTAATGCGGCGCGGCGCCAATCCGAAAATCCCTGAGATCGAGGAAGTAGCGGCTACTGCCTGTGCGGTTGAAAACCTCTGGCTCGCGGCTACCGCTAAGAACATCGCGGTGTATTGGGGTTCTGGCGGAATGACGTATTCTCCCGCCATGCAGGATTATTTCGGACTGCGGGATGAAGACAAGGTGATGGGATTCCTTTATCTGGGTTATACAGAAGAGGCTCCACGCACCGGGCGGCGCGTAAAGCCTCTTGAAGATAAAGTGAAGTGGATGTAATTTTTATCAGCTAAGCCGGTACGTTTTAGCCAGATGCTGGAAATCACGTACCTGCTTTGCTTCCCATTCTCCGTTTTTGCCCGTTTCGGCAGCCATGATCCTGGCTACTTCAGGCGCTATGCGCAGGGCTTCTTCGGCATCGAGAAACAGGGCACGGGTGCGGCGGGCCAGGATGTCTTCCACGGTTTGCGCCATTTCAGAACGGATTCCCCAGAGTACCTGTGCACTGATGATACCCAGCGACTCGCTCAGTACTTTCTCACCATTATTCAGGCTTTTTACCGTAGCGGCATCGGCACCATAGAAATATAAGGGGTCGCTGTCGTTGAGTTTTACGGCTGCTCCATGTACCGGGAGGTTACGGGTAACGGAGGCAGTAGCCTGCCAGCCTTTTATTTTCTCCAGCCTGTCTACCACATCTTCCCCCATTTTACGGTAGGTGGTCCATTTACCACCAAGGATGGTGACCATGCCCGAGGGCGTTACCATGATCTTGTGGTTACGGGATATCTCTTTTGTTTTCTCACTCTTTTCAGGCTTGGCCAGCGGGCGGAGGCCTGCCCAAACGCTTTTCACATCGCTGCGCTGTGGGGTTTTCTCCAGGTACTGGCCTGCAGTTTCCAGGATAAACTGAATTTCTTTTTCCATGGCAACGGGGTCGAGACTGATCTCGTTTACGGGATTATCCGTTGTACCCACTACTATTTTATTATGCCAGGGCACGGCAAAGAGCACGCGGCCGTCGGATGTTTTCGGGATCATAAGGGCATTATCGCCGGGAAGGAACGAACGGTCGAGCACGAGGTGTACCCCCTGGCTGGCTACGATCTTACGCTTGATGGTGGGATCGTCCATTTCAAGGATATCATCTACGAACACGCCGGTGCAATTGATAATGCCTTTGGTGTTGAAGCGGTAGGATTTGCCGGATTCGGTGTCGCTGGCTTTTACCACAGCAAGCTGTCCTTTCCCGTCTTTTTCCAGACCGGTTACTTTCATATAGTTGAGTGCCACGCCGCCTTTGTCGTAGATGGTTTGCATGAGGTTTACCGCGAGGCGGGCATCATCAAACTGGCCGTCGTGATAGAGGATTCCAGCCGTGAGGTGGTCTTCTTTGAGGCCGGGCAGCAGGTTCAGTGTCTTTTTACGGGAGATGTGTTTAGAGGAACCGAGGCTGAGGCGGCCGGCCATCCAGTCATACATTTTAAGGCCAACGGTGTAAAAAATGCCTTCCCACCAGCTATAGGCGGGGATGACGAAGGAAAGGTTCTGGGAAAGGTGTTGTGCGTTTTTCAGTAACAGCCCTCTTTCTATACTGGCTTCGCGAACCAAGGCAACATCGCCCTGCGCCAGGTAACGGACGCCGCCGTGAAGGAGTTTGGTAGCTTTGCTTGACGTGGATTTGGCAAAATCAGATTGTTCAAGGAGAAGGGTTCTGTATCCGCGGGTTACAGCTTCGAGCGCGGCACCGAGGCCCGTGGCGCCTCCGCCGATCACTATTACATCCCACTCGCTGGTTTCCCCGATTTTTTGCAGTTGTTCTAAACGGTTCATTTGTCGCTATTGGATTCAAGGCATTATTATACAATATACATCGCATTCCGATACTGGCAAAATTAATCGTTTTTACCCGCTATTTCCGGGAAATCTCAGTTTCTGCCAGGAATAATGTTCTGATCATTGCATGTCAGGGGTTTATGATATTAACGCGGCAAGGGGGGATTTGTTCCCTTGTCTTATATATGCGGTAAATCGTCTGTACCCCGTCCGCCGGCCAGAGCAGCCGCGCGGAACCATGCGGTTAGAAGTCCCAGTTCTTGACCCTTGCCACGGCTTTCTGCCACCGCTCCCGGAGGGCGGGGCCCGGCTGCTGCGCAGGTTCAAAAACACGTTGGATGGTATATTGCTCCCGGATCTCCTCCAGGGTCCAGAATCCGGTGGCGAGGCCTGCGAGGTAAGCTGCCCCGGTAGCACTGGCCGGCATAACTGCCGGGCGCATCACGGGGTACTGCAGGATGTCGGTCTGCATCTGCATGAAAAAATCGTAGGTAGCGGAAGTACCATCTACCCGAAGTTCACGGATGGCACGGCCGCTGTCTTTTTCCATGGCATCGAGCGCATCGGCTATGCCGAGTGCCACCCCTTCGAGGGCAGCCCGGGCAATATGACCGGAGGAGGTGCCACGGGTAATGCCGATGATCATGCCACGGGCATAAGGGTCCCAATGCGGGGTACCCAAACCGGAAAGCGCCGGTACGAACATTACGCCGCCGTTATCCGGCTCCGTTTGTGCGAGGGCTTCTATCTCCGCGGTGGATTCAATCAGGCCGAGACCGTCGCGGATCCAGCGGAAAACGGAGCTGCCGCCGAACACGCTGCCTTCGAGTGCATAGGTCACATCCTCTCCTATTTTCCATGCAATGGTGGTGAGCAGGTGATTATCGGAAGTAACGGGTTTGCTGCCGGTGTTCATCAGTGCGAAGCACCCACTGCCGTATGTATTTTTAACCATACCCGGCTCCAGGCACATCTGCCCGAAAAGAGCCGCCTGCTGATCGCCCGCTACCCCGGCAATGGGGATCACGGCATCCAGCAATCCGGATTGGGTATGCCCGATGATCTCGCTGTTGGAGCAGATGGAAGGTAATAACTGATGGGGAATATTAAATAACCGCAGCAGCTCCTCGTCCCATTCCAAAGTATGGATGTTGAAGAGCATGGTGCGGGAAGCGTTCGTTAAGTCGGTTACATGTACTTTACCGCCTGTGAGTTTCCAGATGAGCCAGGCATCGATGGTACCGAAGGCCAGTTTACCCTGCTCAGCGCGGAGCCGGGCATCGGGAATGTGATCGATGATCCAGGAGATTTTGCTGGCAGAGAAATAAGCGTCGAGGATGAGGCCGGTTTTACGTTGCACCAGTCCGGAAAAGCCCTGGTAACGGAATTCGTCTACCAGTTTGGAAGTGCGCCGGTCCTGCCAGGCAATGGCATTGTATACAGGCTCTCCTTTTTCACGGTCCCATATCACGGTGGTTTCGCGCTGGTTGGCGATGCCGATACCGGCAATATCTGCGGCCTGGATGCCTGCGGTAGCGATCAGTTCTTCCACTACAGACAGCATGGTGTACCAGATCTCATTCGGATCTACTTCTATCCAGCCGGGTTGCGGATAATACTTTTCGTATTCTTTCTGCAAATGCATCACTACCTGCCCCTCGCGTGAAAAGAGCACTGCCCCGGCAGCGCTGGAGCCGAGATCGAGAGAGAGGATATATTTCTTTTCGCCGTTCATCTGCCGGATATTTTTTAGACTTGCTTCAGGTCGGTAATGGCCTGCATCAGTTCGCCAAGGTACTGATACATGGTTTCGAGATATTCGTTGCCGAGATCGGTGATCTGGTAATATTTGCGGGGTACGCCCTCATCCATTTCCACCCATCTCGATTCTACCAGTTTTTCTTTCTTAAGGCGGCTCAGCAGGGGATAAATAGTGCCTTCGGCGATATCCATATCCGCCAGTTTTTTAATCTCGCTGATGAGCTCATACCCGTACCGCTCCTTTTTTTGCAGCAGCAGCATAATGATGTATTCGAACAATCCCTTTTTTATCTGGGACTGCCACCGTGTAATAAAATATGCGTTTGCATCAGGCTTGCGCTCCATATTCGGGGGTCGGTACGTGAATAACTAAATGTAAATCAATTATTGCAGTAAATGCGGGCGTTCGGTGTATACTTTCCAGATAAACTCTCCGAAAATAGTATTGGCCCATGCAAACCACGAACGGGTGAATTTGGAAGGATCATCTTTGTGGAAAGACTCATGCATAAACCCTTTCCCTGCGTGGCAGGATTTCAGGATGCGGAGGCATTCGCGGATCTCCGATTCGTTCTTGCTCGTAAGCCCCTGCATCACCAGGCTGATGGGCCAGATGCGGTCCATTCCCGTATGCGGACTGCCAATCCCTTTCCCTGCTTTTCCGGAGAAATGGAAAGGGTTTTCGGAAGACAGGATCATCTTCCGCGTATTAGCATAAATGGGATCGTTCGGAGCTACGGCGCCGAGGTAAGGCAGTGATAGCAGGCTTGGCACGTTGGCATCATCCATCAGGTGGTAGCTGCCGAAACCGTTTACCTCGAATGCATATACTTTACCGAACTGCGGATGCGTGGTTACTGCATATTTCTTCAGTGCGCTTTCCACTTCAGTAGCCAGTGCACGGCATTCTGCAGCCAGTGCTGCATCCATCTTCTGCGCGGTGAGTATCTCGGCCGCCTGGCGGAGGCTTACAACGGCGAAGAAGTTGGACGGTACGAGGAATTGAAATACCGTGGCATCGTCACTGGGGCGGAAAGTGCTGCAGATAAGGCCCACCGGTTTTACGGGATAGCCGTAACCAGCCAGGGGCACCCCGTCGGTAGCCCAGGAAGTATTGCGCTGGAAGGTGTATGGACCCGGACCGTTTTTGCGTTGCTGTTCGCGGAACGTTTTCACGGTGAGGGAAATGGAAGTTTGCCAGGCCTCATCGAAGGGCGAGGTGTCTCCCGTTTTTTTCCAGTAGAGATAAGCGAGGCGGATGGGGTAGCAAAGCGAATCGATTTCCCATTTGCGCTCATGGATACCGGGCTTCATATCGGTGATGTCGCTGGCCCATTCTCCGCGTTTGTTCTCGTCTTTATAGAACGCGTTGGCGTAAGGATCTTTGTGAATACATTTCACCTGGTGGTTGATCACCCCGGCAATGAGGTGCTGCAGGTCTTTATCTTTCGATACCAGCTGCAGGTAGGGCGATACCTGTGCGGTACTGTCGCGCAGCCACATGGCGTCAATATCACCAGTGATCACATAGGTGTCCGGCCGGCCATTGATGGTGGTGTATTCCACCGTGGTATCGAGGGTGTTAGGAAAACAGTTGTTGAACAGCCAGGCCATCTCGGGATCTTTCACACCTTTCTGTACGGCGGCTATGGCGTCTTCCACGGCTTTGCTGCGAAACTTGCGCTGCGCTTCCGGCACTCTTACAACGGGGAACGGATCGGCCGTAGCCCAGGAGAGAGCGGGGCGCAGGAGTGCTGCGGAGGAAAGTATGGCGGACTGACGGAGAAAATTTCTTCTGCTCATAACTTATATCATTGAACCTGAAAAATAGAAAATCCGGGCAAGAAATACACATCTTACCCCATAAAAATACCGCAGTTTCTATTACTTGCGGGTCAGTAAAGCAATCAGTTGTGCATGTTGCGGGAACCTTGCGCCAAGATCGGCACGGGTAGCCAGTTCAAAGTCAGCGAAATCGAAACCGGGCGCAACGGTGCACCCTGCGAGGCAGTAGCCTCCTGTTTCTTCCACGCTGGATGCAAACCAGCTGCCTGCGGGGATAAGTACCTGCAGCTGTTCACCTTTGCGGAGATTCCTGCCCAGAAGGTGTACATGCAAAGTACCATCGGGCCTGATCTCATAAATATGCAGGGAGGTGCCATCGTAAAAATGCCACATCTCGTCGGATGCGATGCGGTGGAAAGCGGAGAAATCACCGTCTTCCAGCAGAAAATAAATGGCTGTAGAAACGCTTCTGGGTCCGGCAAAACCCTCCGGCTGAATGGCCAGTGGTGCCCGGTAAGTTTCTCGGAAAGAGCCGCCTTCGATGTGTTGTGTCAGTTGTAGTGTATCCCGCCAGTAGGCAGCTGTATTTTTCATTCGCTAAACTTACAGCATTTTTTGGCAGGAAAGGGGAAGAGTTTAAGAGAACGCAGGCTGAACGGCCTTATCCTTCTTTGGTACAGACCTCTTCGCTCTCTTCTTTCTGCCCATCCAGATGCAGAATCCGGTAATGGGTAAGCTGGCGCAGATAAGGCTGGCAAAGAACATGAGCAGCTTGCCCGCGAATCCCCACACGGCTCCTGTATGCAGGTCGTAATTCATGCGGCGGAGCTTATCGCCTACGCCTGCTTTTTCATATTTTCCTGCGTACGGGCCTGATGCTTCCAGGGGCTTCAGCGTATATTGATCGAAGAGATACGTATCGGTTTTGTAGTAAGTACCCGGCCGGTGGTTTATCGTAACGCTGATGGGTGCTGTGTTTCCTGATGCAAAATACAGGGATACGCCTGCACCTTTCGGCCTGCCGGCATATACTTTTTCCCAGGCGATATCTGTATTCTGCGCCAGCGAATGCCCGGGCGTAAGCAGAGCAGTGTCTGACACGGGGTACTTCGCATCACTGAGCGATTTACCGCCGGTAGTGGCATAGTACAAGCCATTGCTCCACCATTCAAAACCCCATACCAGCCCGGTTATCACGAGCACTACTGCGATGCTCATCACATAAAACCCGAGTACGTTATGCAGGTCGTAGTTTTTGCGTTTCCACTTCGCATCCATCTTCACGGAGAAGCGTTGCTTACGGGCGGCTTTGTTACGCGGCCACCAGAGCACCAGCCCGGTGATCAGCATCACTAAAAATATAAGGGTTGAGATTGCGACGATGGGCTGGCCAATATGATGGGGTAACCAAAGGTAGAAATGCCCTTCCAGCACTATGCGGAAGAAATCGTCCTTCGCGTCCCACACTTTCAGTACCTGGCCGTTGTAGGGGTTCAGGAACACCTGCTGGTAATAGTCTTCATCCCCCCTGCCGTAAAACTGGACAACAGAGCTGTAATCTTTCCCGCCGTATATAACACCCTGTGCCTTTTTACCGCCGCCCAATGCTTTTTCACCGATGGTACTGAGGGCCGACGGTGCAAGTGGAGCCACCTGCGCAGATTGGGCAGGTGCATCGAGATGAAACCAATCTTTACTGAAAATGCTGCGAAGCTCCCACTCAAAAACAAGCAGGCATCCGGTGACGCTGATAACGAATACTACCAACCCGGAAGCCAGTCCCAGCCAGAGGTGAAATTTCCCTACTAATTTTCTCATGTGGAGCTATAATAGAATGTAAAAATGCGACAGTCCGGGTGTGCCAATTGATCATATCGGGAAAAAGAATTGCGCGATCGGGAAAATCGCTGTTCACATTTCTGTTTTTTGTACTATATTTAGGATGCTTTGCGTTCCTTTCTGGCCATATGTCTTCTGGCGCTTGTCAGCGTTCACTTCGGAATCCGGGTATCCGGGTACATGAAGTGTATGGTGCGCGCCTACGTGATCGACCACCGCGACTTTGCGGAGGACTGCGGTTGCGCGAAGATTATGGCCGCCGCTTTCGGGAACGCCTTGTCGGACGAGCAGCAGATGCAGTCCGCCCCTATTACGCTGAAGCTGCAGGATATTGTTCTGCTGGCAGACAGCCCCCGTCCGGAAGTGTCCGCCGATCTGGCGAAACCATTTACCGGCTGGGTAACGGACCGTTATCTCTCTCCCACCGCAGGCGCAATCTTCCACCCGCCCTGCTGATTCGTTCTGTATTACAATCCTTTTCAATTATTTATTAATTCTCACCGGACGGTTGGGTAAACCTTTACTCCTACCAGTTTCCAAGACCCAGGCGTTCGGCAACCGGCCGCCGGTGGGGACCATCCGATATACAGGCATGCGATCGCTGCATGCGTATCTTATTATTTTCCGACAGGCCATACCGGCCCGCGAACCGGTTGGCCGAAGGGCCGGTTTTACCAGCCCGCATTCCGCGACAGCCCGGTCGCGCTGCAGCCGATAGTGCTGTTGCGGGGTGTAGCCAGAATTTATACGACGCGCTGCCTGACGGCCGAAAGCTGCAGGGAACGCCAAAGCATAAAAGGGTGACCATTAAGTAAAACCTTACTTACCTGGTCGCCCTTTCTTTTTGCATCCTCCCCCTTACAACTTTTACTGCCTGTTAATAGTTGATGAATAAGGTTTGTCAATTTCTGCCTGAAATTAATTACATGGTTTTCAGGAAATTAAAAGTTTTAAACCCATCCTGTTCCAAAATTCATTTTTAAAGTAAGCGATCGCTCACTTATCTTTGTAGCATGGTTCGACCAAGGGATGAAAACAAAGTATGCCTGCTACATAAAAAGGCGATCGAAATGATCGTTAAAGAAGGGCTGGACGGATTTGGGGTGAATAAACTTGCCAGGGCGGCAGGTGTATCGCCCGCCACCATTTACATCTATTACAAGGACCGGGAAGATCTCATTATTCAGACTACCATCCGCGTGGCTGATACCATGTTACGGGAAAGCCTTCACGACTTTGATCCTGACATGCATTTCGCGGACGGGCTTCGCAAGCAGTGGCAGAACCGTGCCAATCACTTTATGCAGCACCCGCTGGATGTGGAGTTCATCGAAAAAATGCGGTATTCCCACCTCTACGATAAGGTATCTGGTCAGATCTATCTCACCTTCAAAGATGTAATGGGAAAGTTCGTTCATAATGCCATTGCGCGGAAAGAGCTGATCGAATTGCCTTTTGAGGTGTACTGGTCGCTGGCATTCGCGCCTTTGTATCAGCTCATCAAGTTCCATACACAGAAAAAAACCTTTGGCCATCAACCTTTCGTACTTACTGAAGAAGCCATGGAGCAGACCCTGCAGCTGGTGCTCAAAGCCCTGAAGCCTGATCCGATTCCTTCCTAACCATTTAACCATCAAAACCCATCATCATGAACCAGGCTTATGCAACCGCACCCGAAATGGAGGTGCTCGTATTCCGGACCAACCTGCGTTTCAAGAAAGACTTACAGCAGGTGGCCCCCGCGCTCGAGGGAACGCCGGGACTTCACAAATGGACGGTAGACCGGGAAGATGCCGATAAAGTGCTCCGCATCGAAACCCGCAATCCTGATCCATCACCAATTATAGAACGGATACAGTCGTGCGGCTACCTCTGTGAAGAACTGCCCGACTGATTTTTATTCAGACACACACTACGATTTTCAACGCTTCAATGGAAACACACGCTCCTAAACAACCGATTTTTACCCGATACCAGGTACTGATGATCGTGCTATTGTCACTCATGCAGTTTACCGTGGTACTTGATTTTATGGTGCTGAACCCGCTGGGAGAAATCCTTCTCCACGATTTCACCACTCAGCAGTTTGGCTTTGTAGTAGCCGCTTATCCTTTCAGTGCCTGTATTTCCGCCATTGTGGCGGCAGGCTTCGCCGATAAGTTCGACCGGAAGAAGATGCTCATGTTATTTTACACCGGCTTCATCCTCGGCACCTATTTCTGCGCATTGGCCAACGATTACCCCACGCTTCTGGCTGCCCGTATTGTAACGGGGCTTTTTGGCGGGGTGATCAGCTCCATCGGCATGGCTATTATAGTCGACCTCTTCCGCCCGGAAACGCGCGGCAGGGTGATGGGCTACACCCAGATGGCGCTGGCATTGAGCCAGATCCTTGGCGTGCCCATAGGCTGGGAACTGGCAATCCGGTTCAACTGGCACTTCCCCTTCTGGATGATTGCCGCCTTTGGTACCCTTCTAGGTGCCGCCATCGGCTACTACATGCAGCCTATTACAGGCCACCTTGGCAAGAACACCGAGAAAAATGCTTTCCGCCACCTTAGCAGTACGGTTAAAAACCCGCGCTACCGGCTGGCTTTCCTCACCACCGTGCTCATTGCCACGGGCGGTTACATGCTCATGCCCTTTGGCAACGCATTTTCCCAACACAACATGGGCATTGCCAAGCACGATGTAACACTGCTGTTTATGGCATCCGGACTGGCCAACCTCATAGCCTCCCCGCTCATCGGGCGCCTGTCTGACAAAGCGGGCCGCGCCAATGTGTTTTACGCCGCCAGTACCGTAACCCTCATCATGGTGATCATTTACACCAACCGCGGCCTAACACCGTTTTACCTTGCCATGCTTATTAACGTGGTGATGATGGTGGCCGTTTTTGCCCGGATCATTCCCATGCAGGCTACCATGACCTCGTTGCCCACTTTGCAGGACCGGGGCTCCTTTATGAGTGTGAATGCCGCGGTGCAACAGTTATCCGGCGGTATTGCTGCCGTGGCTGCCAGCCGCATCGTGCATTCCACAGAAACGGGTTACCTGGAACATTATCCTGTACTGGGGTATGTGATAGCCGTGGCATTAACGGTTACGATGATCATGATGTATTTCCTCAACCGCCAGGTAATGGCGGAAGCGGCTGCGGTGAAACAACAGCCGGAACCCGGTAAGATGGCTGCGGCATCCTGATATTTTCAGCTTTATAACCATAAAAAAGGGCGCTTTCCACAGCGCCCTTTTTGTATTATTTCACTTTGAACAAGGGGTTGTAAATCAACCCGATGATATTGCCCCAGGGGTCGGTTACCGTAGCAGTTTCGATAGGCCCGCCCACATTCCGCGGTGCTTCGTGGCTGGTGGCGCCAAGGGAAAGGAGGTAATTGTAAGCTTCATGGATATCTTCCACACCCCAGTAGGTTTCCACGGCGCCTGTGCCGGGATGGGCTTCGCCGGGGGCGAGGGGATGCACGCCCAGCTCGTAGCCGCCTATCTCGAAGCCAACGTAAAAAGGCTCATCGAAGTAGGGGTCCGTGCTAAAGGCTTTGCGGTACCACTCCTTCCCTGCCTGAATGTCCGGTACGCGGTAGATGACGGTGCGCAATCCGGCGAATCTGTTTTCCATGTTTTACGGGTTTAGTGTTTCAAGTTACTATACTTTCCCTTCCCGGCCTTTTGGAAAAAATTAACATTTTACCTCAAACGCCTGACGGGCAAGGATTTGCAGCTATTCTCCAAAATATTTTCCACATCAGTTGATGCGCGTATTGCATGGCGGCTTAATTTTGCATCATAACCCGTTCCTCCCCCTTCGATTCATTTTCTTAAACAAAAAGAAACATGGAAAAACAATCCATTCGCGATGCGTACAAACGCTATTGGCTCGAAAACGGCCAGGCGCCTGTTTCCGTATTCGCACTCTGCAAAATCCTCGATGTGCCGGAGGCGGACTTTTACCAGCACTACAGCCATTTCGACAGCCTTGAAGCCGACATCTGGCTGGAATACTTCCAGCAAACGGTTGACCAGCTGAAAGATGATGAAACTTACCGGCAGTATACCTCCCGGGAAAAACTCCTCGCTTTCTACTTCCTCTGGGTTCAAAAACTGAAAGAAGACAGGAGCTACATCCTGCAACAGTACCGCCGCTCCCATCTCCCGCTCAGCCAGCTGGGGCAGCTTTCTACTTTCAAGC
Source organism: Chitinophaga deserti (assembly GCF_003149455.1). Taxonomy (GTDB): domain Bacteria; phylum Bacteroidota; class Bacteroidia; order Chitinophagales; family Chitinophagaceae; genus Chitinophaga; species Chitinophaga deserti. The sequence continues at coordinate 24,723 of NZ_QFFK01000005.1, read as the reverse complement.
GCGCATTTTACGATTACGCTTCCGGGCTGATTAAGGAAGGTTACCTCACTTCCGAGATCAGGGAAAGGAAATACATTTCCGACCAATACGTACACGGATTCTGGGTACAGGCGTTGTTTGTCCTCAAATACTGGATCGGCGACAGAAGTGAACAATTCGAGCTTACGGATGCAGCCATTGAAAAGGCTGTTAACCTGAGCTTTGAGCTGATTCACAGTAACACGATCGACAGTCTGATCGATTTCGGTAAATTCATGTTCACCCGGAAATAGCGACCATTATGAAAGAACAACAACACCTCCCCACCGGCAAAGTGGAGCGGGCCGGCCGCTTCGTGACTACCGGGCTGAAAGTAGGCACCAACTATATCAAACATTACACCCGCAAGCTCATGGACCCATCCGTGTCTAAAGAGCAGCTTCACCAGGATAATGCGGAAGATATTTACGACACCCTCAGCCACCTGAAAGGCAGCGCCCTCAAAGTTGCGCAGATGCTCAGTATGGACCGTGGCATGCTTCCCAAAGCATATACCGCCAAATTCGCCATGAGCCAGTACAGCGCACCACCGTTATCAGGCCCACTGGTTGTCAACACCTTCATCAAAACACTTGGCCAATCCCCTACCCGGCTGTTCGACCAGTTCGATATGAAAGCGAGCAATGCCGCTTCCATCGGCCAGGTACACAAAGCGGAAAAAGACGGTCACCCGCTGGCCGTGAAGATCCAATACCCCGGTGTGGCCAGCAGTGTTAAATCCGACCTCCGCATCGTAAAGCCCTTTGCCGTAAGGATCGTGGGCATGAACGAAGTGGATATGGATAAGTATTTCGAAGAAATTGAAACCAAGCTGCTGGAAGAAACCGATTACAAACTGGAGCTCCGCCGCTCGCAGGAACTGAGTGCCAGCTGCGCACATATCCCCAATCTGGTGTTTCCCCGGTACTACCCGGAGCTTTCGTCTGACAGGATTATTACCATGGACTGGCTGGATGGCCAGCACCTGAAAGAATTCCTCGAAACGAACCCCACGCAGGAAGTGCGGAATAAGATCGGCCAGGCCCTGTGGGACTTCTACCAGTTCCAGGTGCATCACCTCCGTAAAGTACACGCAGACCCTCACCCCGGTAACTTTTTGCTGCGGGAAGACGGTACGGTGGGCATCTTCGATTTCGGTTGTGTGAAAGAGATCCCCGAAGATTTTTACGTCAATTATTTCCACCTCACCGATAAGGAGGTGCTGGCAGATGAAGCCCGCCGCCGCGAGATCTATACGCAGCTGGAAATGATACACCCCAGTGATACCGAGAAAGACATCGTGTTCTTCTCCGGGCTGTTCCAGGAAATGATCCGGATGCTAACACTGCCCTTCACCGTGCAGGATTTCGATTTCGGTGACGAAGCCTATTTCAACGAGATTTATGCCTACATGGATTATCTCTACAACCTGAAGGAAGTCCGCGAATCGAAGGTGGCCCGTGGCAGCCGGCATTCGCTGTACATCAATCGTACCTACTTTGGGCTGTATTCCCTGCTGAGCGATCTGCGTGCGCAGGTAAACACCAGCCGTGAAAGAATCGAAGAACTGGGCAAAACGCCCCCCGTAGCCTGATAAACACAGCTACATGATATTTACAGCAAAGCCCCGGAGAATCTCCGGGGCTTTGCTTTTATTGTAGCTTCTTCCGTAGCAACTGATGCTGCAACAGCAATACCTGGTTGTAGGCTGGGCACCGGTAATAGTAACTGATAAGATGATAGCCGGAGAACATGCGCTTGTAGGGATTCGGTAATAATGAATTGAACCCTGCAACAAAGAACACGAAGCTGCCATTGGTGTTGATACCCGTCAAATCGAGTTCAGGCGCCTTTTCCCCCAGCCAAAGCAACGCGGTAGACAGGATTACTTTATCCATATCATCTTCCGAAGCAGCCATGAGCAGCCTTGCATCTTCCGCCAGCTGCGCTTTATGCTGTACCAGTTCCGGAATGGGGAAGCGGCCTATAAGGCGTGCAAAGTGATAGATCAATACGGGAGAGCGGGCGTAATGCGGGGAAATATAAGCGGGATGCGAGATGTACTCACGGTTGCGGATGAACGCTTCCAACAATTGAACGGAAGCACTATCGGCCCGGCCGTCTGCCATATTATACACATGCATGAAATACAGCGTGTTGGCCAATACACAGGCATCAAAATCTATAGGCATACTTTTCCCGAACCAGGTGGAGTACGCCGGGATATCTCTGTACTTTTTAAACGTATTGCGCACGCCATAGCTTACCGTATTGGCATGCTGTGCCATGAGCGCCTTTGCCGCACGAGCAGTGGCAGAATCTGCTTCCATCGCCATCAGGAGGATGGATGTATCGTCGATATCATCGGGCAGTGAGTGCCATTTTACGAATAGGTTTAGAAAACGGGAGTTGGGAAATACCGTTCGGGGATTGGTTTTCCAGAAGTTATACGTACTGCGGCCTGAGCGGTGGCGGAAGTATGGGAACGAAGTGCGGGCACGGGAGCGGATCTGCTGGCAAAGGATACTGTCGGCCCCGGAAAGATCCTGCTGCAATTCGCCTAATGTCATGGCGATGAGCCCGGTGAAAAACACGTTGTTATCGTGCTCCATTTTCCCGCCCGGACTGCCGTAATAGCGCATACTGGGGAACATTCCTGTGAAGTAGAAGCTGTCTGCCATGACCTGTTGCGCTGCGATTTCGCGGAGTAGCCTGGCCGTGAGGGTATCGCGCTGCGCCGGGGAAGGCAATGCATATAAAAGGATGAAAAGTAAGCAGGCTATTTTCCGGAAGGTCATGCAGGGAGGGGTTTAGCGGCAGAGATCATGCGGCTGCCGGCAAGGCATTGTTGCCAGGTGAAGCGCATGCAATGCCAGATGTTGGCGGGTTTTTCCATATCGATAATAAGTGCTTTCCGGGGTAGCGTGCCCAGCTCAGGCAGCAGGGGCGCATCGCCCTGGAGGTTGCGCAGCTGGCGGATAGCCATATCACCGAAAGAGCAGATCGCCATCATGCGAAGCAGGAACGGGCGTTTTCGGGCTTCCGGCACAGGAAGGGCGGCCACGGCAGCCATCATATCGCTGGTGAGCCCGGAAAAGAATTCCCCGAAGGCACGTGCATCACGCATGCGGGTAGGCAGCGTTTGCATGCCTGCCTGCAGATCTTTCCAGGTATCGAATAAATCATTGGTAAGCTGGATAATCCCCCCGATGCGGTACCAGCAGGTACGCTCCGCTTCCGAAGCGTCGTGATTCAGGTAGAAGTGGCACAGCAGCACGGCATATCCGCCTTTCTCCTGTGTGATGCGGAGCAATTCATCTTCCGGTACGGGTGTGGATAATGATTGTTTAGCGGAATCTACCTGTGCACGGAAGAGGCCGCGGGCCGCCTGGTCGTACGCCTGTTGGTCGCGCACGTAATTCCTTAAAGCAAGGTGGCAATGTAAAAACAGCTGCTCTTCTATACGGCGGGGCTGGAATTTCTCCGGCTGAAAAGAGATAAGATCGAGATCCTCGGCACTCAGTTCGTTACGGTCAATAAAATCGTCGAAGGCGCCGCTGCAGATAAAATACAGGATGAGGCGTTCTTTCTCCTCCTCAGTGGAGGCGCGGCCACGGAGGGCCGTAAACGCATCAATGATCATGGGCTGGTAAATACTATAGCTCACAATCACCTTGCGGCGTGCTTCTTCGGGAAGGCGTCCGCCAAATTGTGCCTCCAGCTTCGAAAGAAGCGCCTCCGCGCGGGGGGCCTCCTTCTTCCGCTCAGACATTACCCGCAGCACGGTAGACACAACACTACTCCCGAATTGAAATATATTCATTGACCGGTTTTCAGAGAATCATGAACTGGATAAATAACATGGATAATATACCGGTGAGCATCACCAGCTTGATATATGTACTGAGCTGATGGTAATCTTTCCCGCCCCGGGCGCCGAATACTTTCCGGAGTATCCATGCCAGCGGAAGCATGACCAGACAAATGGAATACAGCGACAGCATAGGCGTAGCGCCCTCACGTGCCCAAAGGAAGGGTTGCAGCGCCGCAATAACACCGATCACACAGGAAAGGCTGCCTGCTACAATCCAATGTGCGGTACGTGCCCCCAATACAATGGGCATGGTGCGGCCGCCATACTGACGGTCGCCCTCCACATCTTCCAGATCTTTTACCAGCTCGCGTGCAAAAGAAATAATGAATGCAAAGCCGGTATAGATGAAAGTATAAAGGGTGATATAACGTAAGGTTTCGGGGAACAGTCCGTTTGCCCCTGCTTCAGAAAGGGACAGTACCGGCATGGCCGAAGCAGAAATACCCGCAACGAGGATGTTACCGATGAGGAACCGTTTTTTAAAGAAAGCAGAATATCCGAACAGCAGCACCACGCAGCCCAGGATACAATACAAAGGTGCCCAGCTTTGCAGGGAACGGCTGACAAATGCAGCCAGCACCATGGCAGCAATATTCATCGCGCCATATGCTCCCAATGCTCCGCCCCTGCTGATGCCCCGGGTGATAAATACCTTATCGGGCTTATTCACCGTATCAATATTCAAATCAAAATAATCGTTGATGACATACCCCGCGGCTGCTACCAGCATATACGCCATTGAAATCATGATAAATTCTGAGAGGCCTACCTGTGGCTGAAGACCGGCTTCCAGTAATAATGGACGGATCACACAGTATTGAAAAAGCCACTGCGTAAGAAAAATAATAATCAGGTTCGGCCACCGGATCAACTTAAGGAATAATACACACGTTTTCATGCAAGGATAATGTTGTAGGTATGGATCTGGCTGATACTCATTGGAAATTTCTGATGCTAACTATTGGAACATTCACAGGTGATACATTCACATCAGCCCGAAAATTACTCAATCCCTCTCATCTATACAACACGTTCACCGCAGTGGAGTTTTATCCGGAGAGAATTATTTGGTGAAATGAAGAAAATAGTCTTTGTTTGTGTCAAAATAACGCAAACGGAAAATGCCTGCATTTCATACATATAAAAATCCGGCGCTGGCCACCGACCTGGTGGTTTTCGGTTACCAGGATAAGGCTTTGTCAGTACTCCTGCTTAACCGGAAAGAGGCCCCGTTTAAAAATGGCTGGACCCTCCCCGGAGCGTTTGTAGGGCTGGAAGAAACACTGGCAGAAGCCTGCCGCAGGATACTGGATACCAAGCTGGGTCTACGTTCCATCTATCTCGAACAGCTGTATACTTTCGATACACCCAACCGCGATCCCCGGGGCCGGGTGATATCAGTAGCGCATTTTGCACTGGTAAGCCAGGGTAAGTTAACAGCTGTGGCAGGAAAAATGGCTAACGACGTACGTTGGTTCCCGGTAACGGATATTCCTGTACTGGGCTTCGACCACCGGCAGATACTCTCTGCTGCACAAGAACGCCTCCGTGCCAAAATCCTCTATCAGCCCGTTGGCTTCGAACTGCTGGATGAAAATTTTACCATGCCCGAGCTGCAGGATCTTTATGAATGCATTCTCGGTCATTCTATTGACCGCCGCAATTTCCGCCGTAAAATCCTCGATGCCGGTTTTGTAGAACTCACCGGCGAAAAAAAGGAAGGCCTCCAAAACAGGCCTGCAGATTATTATAATTTCAACAAAAAGCTGTTACCGCAGCATTTTCATTTAAACCTTTAGTTATGAACATCGCTCCAATCCTCCTCAAAGACGGCTACAAAGTGGGCCACAAATTCCAGTACCCGGAAGGCACCACCCTTGTATATTCCAACCTAACCCCACGCAAATCCCGCGATGCCGACATACGCGAAATGGTTTTCTTCGGACTGCAGTATTTCATGAAGGAGTACCTCATCCGTCAGTTCAACGAGCAATTCTTCCGACTGCCTAAAGATGAAGTACTGGCGCAATACGCCCGCCGTATGGATAACTACCTCGGGAAAGACAGTATCCCCTATCAGCACATTGCCGACCTGCACGACCTCGGATACCTGCCTCTTGAGATCAAGGCATTGCCTGAAGGGAGCCTGGTACCCATGCGCGTACCGTTTTTCACCATCCGCAATACCAAACCGGAATTCTTCTGGCTCACCAATATGCTGGAAACACTCCTGAGCGCCGTGCTCTGGAAGCCATCCACTTCCGCCACCACCGCATTCCGTTATCTTAAAACCTTTACCCGCTATGCAGATGAAACAGTGGGTGAAGACAAGAGCTTCATTCCCTGGCAGGGGCACGACTTCTCTTTCCGCGGCATGAGTGGAATTGAAGACGCTCTTATGAGCGGGGCCGGTCACCTGCTGAGCTTTGCCGGAACCGATACCATTCCTGCCATCGACTTCCTGGAACAGTATTACGGGGCTGATGCCACCAAAGAGCTGGTAGGCGGCTCTGTTCCAGCCACAGAGCACAGTGTAATGTGTATGGGCACGGAAGATGGTGAGATTGCCACTTTCGAAAGGCTCATCACCAAAGTATACCCGGCAGGTATCGTATCCATTGTGAGTGATACCTGGGACTTCTGGCAGGTGATCACCGACTTCCTCCCGCAACTGAAAGAGAAAATACTGGCGCGTGATGGGAAAGTGGTGATTCGTCCGGATAGTGGCGACCCGGTAAAAATCATTGCCGGAGATCCTGACGCTCCTGTTGGCACACCTGAATTTAAAGGCGCTATCGAATGCATGTGGGAGATATTCGGCGGCACTATTACCCCGCGCGGCTTTAAACTGCTGGATGGTCACATCGGCCTTATTTATGGAGACAGTATTACCACCGAGCGCCAGGAAGCCATACTGGAACGCCTGAAAGAAAAAGGCTTCGCCAGCTACAACGTAGTGCTGGGTATCGGTTCCTTTACTTACGAATACGTAACCCGCGACACCTTCGGCTTCGCCATGAAAGCAACCTATGGCGAAATCAACGGTGTAGGCCGCAACATCTTCAAAGCTCCCAAAACAGACGATGGCACCAAGAATTCCGCCAAAGGACTGTTACAGGTATACATCAATCCCGAAACCGGCAAGCTGGAAATGAAAGACGAGTGCACCTGGGAAGAAGAAGCCCGGGGAGAACTGCAGACTGTTTTCCGCGACGGCACAATTACCGTAGAATATACCCTCGCCGATATCCGCGCCCGCATCCAGGCCAACCTGGAACTGGAACTAAAACCACGGGCCGCTGAAATATTGGCTTAAACCCAAAAGAAAATGTCTTCCGACCCACATAAACATAACAGTAAATTCCTCAGTCTCATCCTGCGCCACCAGCCAGAAAAGATAGGCCTGCAGCTTGATCCGCAGGGATGGGCATCCATAACTGAACTGCTGGATAAGTGCGCTGCCGCAGGTAAAAAGATCTCACGTGAAGAACTGCTGGAGATCGTACGCACCAACGACAAACAACGCTTTGCACTCAATGCCGACCAGTCGGCCATCCGGGCCTCGCAGGGGCATTCGGTGGAAGTATCGCTGGACCTCCCGGCGGTAGAACCGCCCGATATCCTGTACCACGGTACGGTGCAGAGGTTCATGGAACCCATCCTTACCGGCGGGCTTCAAAAAATGGACCGCATGCACGTACACCTCAGTGCAGACCTCCATACCGCCACACAGGTAGGTTCACGCAGAGGCAAACCGGTAATCCTGCTGGTCCGCAGTGGCGACATGCACAGGCAGGGACATGTTTTTCATCTGAGCGACAATGGCGTTTGGCTTACTGATGCCGTGCCACCGCAATTTCTCGAACCCTTTAATGCAACACCATGCTGACGCTTCACCTCATACACCCTGATAAATCGGATATACCGGTAGAAACGATGCGCTTCCCCGACGGGCAGCCGCATCTTAAAATCAATGCTTCCGCTATTGCGGATCAGGACAGGCAGACGCCGGTACGCATCCTTACCCGGTTAAATGATGGTAACGATCTGCTGCTGCTCCTGTTTGCACAACAGGCCCTTTCTCACCTGGAGTTTTCCGACATCCGGGCAGATATTACTTATCTCACCGCAGCACGAATGGACCGGGTGATGCGCCCGGGAGAACCCTTTTCCCTGAAAGTGATTGCAGCTGTATTGAACCAGGCGCAGTTCCGGAAAGTACGCATCTTTGACCCGCACTCCGAAGTAACCACTGCGTTGGTAGACCGTGCTTATGCCGTAGAGAACCACCGTTTTATGAAAGATGTGCTGGATCACTATCAGCAACAGCGGCCCGGGGAACAAATAACCCTCGTATCCCCCGACGGCGGTGCATTGAAAAAGATCTATTCCCTCGCCAAATATGTTGGCACTACAGATATCGTGGAATGTATGAAGGAGCGGGATGTGCATACAGGCGCCTTATCCGGATTTAAAACCAACGCCACCACATTGAATGGAAAAACCTGCATCATTGCGGATGATATCTGTGACGGGGGCGGCACTTTTGCCGGTACGGCCAAACTACTGAAAGAAAAAGGAGCTGCGCGCGTAATACTCGCAGTGAGTCATGGCATTTTTAGTAAAGGCACTACCATCGAAAATGTAGATGAAATTTACACAACCGATTCCTTCCGCGAAGTACCTGATGTTCATTGCTTTCCGGTGGAACGGTATTTCTCCTGACGTATCTTTGCGTTATGCACAACGAACCTGATTTTACCCTGCTCGATAACCCTGCCTGGCATGCCCTCAACAGTGTGCAGCGCCACCTGGCAGGGAAATCGGGAAATGCAGCCAGGTACTTCCCGGAAGTGGTACCGTTTGCAGCCTTGGCGCAACCCGATGCAGCCAGTGGTAAGGAACTGAATGAACTGCTGACTGCAGGTGAATCCTTTTTCCTGATCGGCAGCCTCCCTCCTTTGCAGGATAACTGGGAAGTCCGTAAAGAACTGGTGTGCCTTCAGATGGTGAGTGAATCTCCGCTGGATGCGCCAGATCCTTCCTTCTCCATCCAACAGCTTACGCCGGAAGATGCCGGTGAGATGTATGCGCTGGTGCAATTGGTACAACCGGGCTATTTCATGCCCGAAACCTACAGGATGGGCCGTTATACGGGCATCCGGCAAAACGGACAGCTGGTGGCTATTGCAGGGGAACGCATGCGGTTAAACGGATTGTCTGAGCTAAGCGCCATCTGTACCCATCCTGATTTTACCGGGCGGGGATATGCCGGCCAGCTGATAGCAGGACTGGTGAACCGACAGCGCGAAGAAGGAATTACGCCCTTCCTGCATGTGGCCGGGCATAATACAGGAGCCATCAGGCTGTATGAGAAACTGGGTTTCCGAACAAGGCGGGAAATATCTTTCCATCTGCTTTTTAAAAAGTAACCACATAAAAAAGGCGCCGCATGTAACATGCGGCGCCTTTCTCTTTCAACTTCTTTAAACAGGGTTATGGAAGAAAGCTGAATTCGTAGAACACACCTCTGGCAGTCCAGGCATACAACTTACCATCAATCACAACCGTGTGCCGGATAAGTGGGCTTATCTGATCCTCTATCACCATACGCCAGGCGTTACGTGCCGGGTCGTACTCCCATACTCTCTTATTGATCACATAATATACTTTCCCATTGAGGGCAAAAGCAGGCATCCTTTGAGATGGTACCTGACCCCCATCCGGAATGTTAGCCACCTGGGTTAATTGTGGAGTAGTGTTATTAATGCTGAATTTATACACAGCCTCCCTCACATTCATCATCGCTTTCAGCGCTCTGCCTACTATCACTTCATTCTCCAGGACCACAACATTACCACCATCTATCTGTGCATAGGGATCGTCCACAACTTTGGTCCAGGTACCGTTATTAGCAGGATTGAAAGCATAAATATCCTTATCTCCCAATCCGCTGCCTGCATACATAACACCTTTAAAAGTAAAGGCAATGCCCATGGAAGCCTGCGCCGCAGGGAACCGGGTTACAGGTTCGAGCACTTTTGTGAGGAGATTAAATGACCACCATTTACTATTCTCTGGCACGGGAATCCCGTTTCCGATATACATCTTATCTCCCAGTACACTTACGGATGTACTTTGCAGACCTTCCGGAAGGCCGTTTACTGAAAAGAATTGCCATCCTTTGCCACGGTCAGCAGGGTCGAACACGCCATAGCTTATATCCTTACCACCGGTCAACTTTGCAGAAAAACCCCAGTATACTTTCTTATTATGAACAAATGCATTGCCATGCGGGAAGTAGTTGGTAGTGGGTGCATTGCCAACAGGTGGTAGTTCAGTCCATTTGGCATATTTACCGGGAGCAGTAACGGTGAATTCCTGGGCAGACTCGTAATTCTTACCATCACCCTCTACTTTGATCTTATGCTTGGTAAGGCCGGTATTGTAAGGGATTTTGAATTTGATCTGCTGTGAGCTCCAGGATACACGCGGGGCAATTACCCCGTTGATGGTTACTATCGGATCAGCGGGAAATTCTCTTCCGGAAATGGTAACCTCGGTATCGAAAGGCCCTTCCAGCGGGTCAATGGTGGAGATACCTACAGGAATCGGATCTACCGTAAAATTAGTGGTAGTAGTAAATGTTTTGTTGTTGATGGTGATGCTCAGCTTACCGGTAGTAGCGGCAAATGGCACATCAAAAGTAAGGGTTGTGGCAGTGGCCGTTTTTACCCACATCCGTTCATTATTCAGCCGCAGTTCATTTTCCGGGATATTGGTAGAAAAGTTTTTACCGGTTACGGTAACTGTTGTGCCCGGCACGGCATGCCCGGGGGTGAATCCTGTGATTTCAGGGGTTTTGGCATTGTTGAGGTCAATTTCTACCTTGTCCTTCTTTTTACAGGACAGTACTGTGGTTAACATCATACAGATGATCACTAGCAGATGGTTTCGCTTCATGTTAGGCATTTTTGGGTTTGGGGCACTCTTCAGCTTTGACAGCATCAAAAAAAAATAGCAATCCCTTCAGTGAGGAACTGCTATGCTGCGGTGCAAAATTAATGTTTTAAACGGGCTTCCCTGTAAATTGTTACAACCGGTTATATAAAATGACGGATAAAGTGACTCAACTGCACTATTTATTCAATTCTGCAAGTGCCATGGCGCCAACGGCCAGATCAATATCGGCCTTCATATTATCTTCCAGGAACCAAACGGCAGACAGGCCTGCCCATGCCAGCACCCATTCCAGCAGGCGGTGTCGGTTAATGCCTGCGGTGGTACTGATATACTGTAGGCGCTCGAGGAAAATGCCAGTGTCTCCGGCGATAGCCTGATCCGGATTACAAAAGATATTGGCGTAATCAAATGCACGGTCGCCATAAAGCTTCTTAGGGTCAATGGCCAGCCAGCCTTTCTCTCCAAAATCGAGCACATTATCATGATGCAGATCGCCATGTAGCACGCACTTCTCCACTTCTTCCACTACCAGCCTGCGTGCCAGCCGCAAACCTTCTGCAATAACGCCTCCATATTTTTCCCCGTGCAGGAACAAATCCCGGAACCACCGTTCCATCGGTATCATACCATCCGGCGGTGGCTGATCTATACTGTGAAGGCGCTTTGCAGTAGCACAAAGTATCTCTACGGCCACATCATCGTTCCCTGAGCGGGACATTCCCGAGAGAGATCCTGTGCCGGTAGCCCGCTCCATGAGCAGCGCTTCTTCATCGTGCCGTAATACATGCGCAGCCCCGTTTCCATTCCACCATACCATCACTTCATTACCGAGCTTTTCATCGTTCTCCACAGCCACTTTCAACATGGCTTGTCTGCCTTCATAAAGCACCGGTAATAAGTGGCTGCTATGGGTAGTCAATAATTCCCCATCGCGTTGTAATCCCCAAACTGTCAGATATTTTTCCAAATCCATACGTATAAAATTGAGCTGTGTTTGTACAATAATGTAATTTGCCGCCATAAACCCAAACGAATGGAAGATCAGCAAATGCCACAGGTGCCCCTGCTGCTGTATTATCTCAGCGAAGTAACGGGCGATGAAACTGCAGAAACCGTACAGGCATTGCCAGTAGACGCATCGAAAGGACTTTACCGCATCGCCGGCATTCCGTTATATGCACCCGGCCTCGCAAAAGGAGACATTGTGCAGGCCACGGCGGAAAGGCCGGATGCCGTACTCGTATTCAGGCGTATGCTCGCCCCCTCGGGCAATTCAACCATCCAGGTATTTGTGATGGACCATGCAAATGATGCGCCTACCCTCCATGAAATATTCCAGGATCTGGGTTGTGAAACTGCCACTACAGGATCTGGATATTTTGTAATGGACGTGCCCGTGCATGTCGATTACAACAAGGTAAAGCGCCAGCTGGATGATTATGCTTTTGGCAATATCCTCGATTATGCCGAGCCCTGCCTTTCGGCACAACATCAATACTGATTGCTGAAAAATACGTAATGATACGCAGATTGTGCGTGGTGATTAGTGCTTAGACAGTAATTCCTTCAGCACAACAGCCTGGTTATGTTGCTCATCGCGGGCACCATACAGCAGCGTTACCACTTTATGCTTACGGATCTCCGCAAGGAGGGCATCTACGGCAGCAGAGGCCTTCAGCTCAGCACGGTAGCGCTTTTCGAACTCCTCCCAATGGCCTGCATCGTGATGAAACCATTGGCGCAGCTCCGTGGAAGGCGCCACCTCTTTAGCCCATAAATCAATCCGGGCCGTTTCTTTCTTAATACCGCGCGGCCAGAGGCGGTCTACCAGTATCCGGAAACCATCCTCAGGCGCCGGAGGCTCATAAATACGTTTTGTTCTGATCATCTTTTGAAAACATGCGGGAAAGGGAAAAGTTTTTATTAAATTAATTCTTTATTCCTACCCTATGCCTGCCGATAAACGCTTAGCCCGTCAACAGCAAATCGCCATCCGCCTTCGCTCGCTTGGTATCTTAAACGATACCTTCCGTTACAACCCGGACTATTCCCCGGAAAACTACCGCAGCCCCCTCGATGCAGGGCGCCGCCTCATTATTCTTTATGGTATTGCATATGCAGCCACCCATCCGGGAGAACGTACCCATACCCGCGATTGGTTTCTGCGGGAAGGGTTATGGAACGATGTATCGCCATCGGAGAAAGCGTACCTCGTAGCACCGGAAGCCGGTGAAAATGAGAGCATTCGATTATCGTGGCGGATAGAAGCTGCCATTACACTCGGCTGGGCACTCCGTGTTATTGACGGGTTGTATGAAATAGACGGGGAAGATGCTGACCATGTTGTTGAAAAATTCGTAGATACCATGCCGGATATTTACGACAGTACGGATTGGTTCCTGAAAGATCTGCAATTCCGGAACCTGGCGGTAGTGTATGATGAAAACATGGTGAATGAATACGTTACCGCTTACCTGCGCGAATGCTATGTACTCAACCTTGAACCAGGGACCACCATAGATGTGAATATGAGTTATGAAAGGCACTACGTATTAAACTGGCTCCGGCAATTCAACGGTTTTAGAGGATGGGATGATACAAGTACTGCCACTTGACAAAATGCGTCTTACCTTTAGGGTATGAGTCCTGGTACCATACTGCACAGCACCGGATTACTGGACGGATCCGTTTTTGAAAAAACCGTCATTTACATTGCCGAGCACAATGAGAAAGGGGCCATGGGCTTCGTGGTGAACCAGCCTTTTCCGCGGAGGCTCAATGAGCTGGAAGAGTTCAGGCACGGCAAAGCATTCCCCCTGCACCTGGGAGGCCCGGTAGACCGGGAGCATCTTTACTTCCTGCACCGCAGGGCAGACCTTATCCCCGATGGCGCGGAAGCAGGCGGAGGTAACTTTCTTGGCGGTGATTTCAAAACCACCATACGGCTGATCAACAACGGTACCCTTACGGAACAGGACCTTAAAATCTTCATCGGGTATTGCGGCTGGGATTTCGGGGAGCTGGAAGCAGAGATAGCAGAAGGCAGCTGGCAGATACTGGAAGCAGCTACCCTGTTTTAATGCACAACAGGATGGAAAGTCCACTCCTTCCCCGCTTCATTCTTCAGCCGGAATGCACCAATCCCTTCCGCTTCTTCATCCAGCACCGTTAACCGGTACGTTTCTTCCCGCGCATAGTTAAACCCCACATGCAGGATGTTCGTACCCTCACGCGCTTCTATCTGCCATTCCCCGTTCTTCTCCCACCCGTCTCCTTCCCAGATGAACTGATTGCCCTGCGCAGCAGGAAACAACCGGATCCGTTGAGCGCTTACCGTATCATAGTATTCGGTATGTGCAAATTTCAACAACATCAGGACCATTTTTAAATGCATAATAATTTACAAAATATCTGAAAATCAATAGCTAAGCGTCCATAGTTTTACGGCACCCAGACAATAGCCGGAGGCAGTACCGCGTTTATAAGAGGCAGTGTAACCATATCAGCTTCATAACCCAAATCTTTTACCATGCGGCTTTTCCTGTTGTTAACCGTCCTGTCTGCCATGTTGTTATCGGCCTGTGGCGGTGGTTTCCGGAGCGCATTTGAGCGTAAGGAGCGTGTATACCAGCCTCCGAGGATGGGTGCGGAATCGAGGTTCGAAGACGGGCTCCGGCGGGAGAAGCATCCGCAAAACCTCTGGAGTAAGAAGGAAAGGAAGGATATGGAGAAGATGGGAAAATATACCACCAAGGAAACATCGGCCCCTGCAACCCGTATTACCGCCATGCAGGCCGATAGTTTGCTGACCGGCAAAACACGCGACACCACCCAGGTGGCGGCCCCTTCCATACTACCGGCAGACAGCACCCGTAAAGAGCCCGAAAAACAGCCATAATTCCCCTTGATTCCTACCCCCGTTTATCGTATACTTGTTACAATCCCTTGTACCAAAGCTTATGACAGTCTTTCTTATCATTTTAGGCGCCCTGTTCGTATTACTGCTTTCTTTCGCGGGCTATCGTTATCTGAAGGTATATGCATATCACCGGAAAATGGTGAAACTGCGGTACGACAGAATTGCTGTGCTGCACGAACAACTCAAAAACGGGAAGGAGTTAGACTCACATGATGTACTTCCTTACGCCGCCAATAAGATGACCCGTATTATGGCGTACGAACTGCTGCATAGTTATGACCGGAAGCACCTGTTCCCGCAACAATACCTGACACGGGTACTGGCCGCAGAAAGTCATCTCGCCAACTGGCTGGAGTTCCCTACCGAGCTGGATGCCATCCCCGATGAAATGGAGCACCTGCAAACGGTGACCATCGATTTCGACGGAAAGAATGAGCATTTTGTGCATTATGAAGTGTTCCGCTTTAAAGCCCATGCCCCAAACCGGGCCTCCAAATTTGGCTGGATGCTGGGCGTTGCCGGGCCCTACTTCGATGAAAGCGAGCCGTACGACAATGCCAGCGACACTTTCAGCCGGATGATCTCCCAAACGGACGACATCTCTCCCGAGCAGGAAGCCATCTGGGTTCATGAAAACATTTCTAAAAGAAGGCGTTGATCACTCCATCAGGGAAGCTGGAGATACAGCCTGTCATTCACCTGTTGCAGTGCGTACACAGGAATACCTGCTTTAGCCGGACCGGCCTTTACTTTCCCTGATTCCACATCGAACTGCGAGCCATGCCATGGGCATTGTACCGTACCGCAGATCATGGTACCACCTGCAAGGGAGCCGCCTCTGTGCGGACAATGATCATCAAAAGCCGCAAAGCCATGTTCCGTTTTAGCCACTACGATTCTTTTACCATCCACATGCACCAGCATCATCTGATCGGTTTTCAATACCTGGTGCCCGGTTATTTCCACACGCCCATTTTCTGATGTGAAGTGAAACTCCATCCACTTCCCTGCGTTGGCAAAGCGGTGATCGATACCAATCTGGTTACGGCTCACCAGGGTACCACCCATCCACCCCGCTATCAACAACAATCCGGCTCCTGCCACTTCCAGCAATAAGATGATGGCCGTATTGGGAGTATCGCAATGCATACGGTACCACAGCGCAATGCCGAACAGCAGTAATACGCCTACATTCGCCAGCCCGTGCTTAATACCCCGCTGCTTCGCGGAGCTCTTTGGGGGAACGGTATGCATCAGGTCGATCACTCCCGGAATGGCAGCGCCCAATGCAGTGATAAGCCCTGCAATAGTGAGAACCGGGGCAATTTCGGTGTAGAAAGTTTTACCCGTAGCCCAGCCCAGCAGGTCGAAAACGAGTGTGCCGGTGAAAAAGGCAATGGGGAAAGAGACCAGCATGGGATGCAGCGAATGGCCGTTGATACTTGCTTTGCTTCTCATATGCGGAGTTTTGATATGGTTGTTAACATTAATAGTGTTCCTGCAGACGGCGGAATACTACCGGTTGAGGATCAAATCGCATTCCAACACCCTCCCTCCTCCCGCCACGGATATTTGGTTTACTGCTGTTAATCACTTTACTTTGCACTACAAAGTGAATTAAGTGCTTTGGCTACAATTAAAGATTACCTATGCAATTCCGTTTCAGCCGTTTTTACTTTTTCCTTACTGTATTGATTTTTTTGGTGGAGGTATTGATAGCCCTGTATGTTCATGATGATTTCGTGCGGCCTTACGTGGGAGACTTCCTGGTGGTGGTATTGATATATTGTTTTGTGAGGAGCTTTCTGCAGGCGGGCGTGGTGCCTGTGGCAACGGGGGTATTGATATTCTCTTATCTCGTGGAAACTGCGCAGTATTTCAATATCGTGAAGCTGCTGGGGCTGGCACATTCGCGCGCTGCCAACATCATCATCGGTAATTACTTTGCCTGGGAGGATATTATTGCCTATACGCTGGGGATTATAGCAACTGTGGGAGTGGAAATGTTTTTCCGCAGGAAAAAGGCACCGGCAGCGGCTCCGCCACCGGTGGGTAAATAAATCAGTCTATGGGACAGCCATTGGCATGAACGATGACCCCGTCAGGCGTATTGGGGCACTCATCATAATCGTTGTGTACACCATCGCCATCCAGATCTTCCGGGCTTCCGGTGCCGGGGTTACCACCTCCGGGAATGGTGCAGCCAATACTGTTTACCGTAGCACCAACAGGCGTTCCCGGGCATTGATCCAGTTCATTCGGTACGCCATCTCCATCAAGATCTCCGGGGCCGCCCTGGCCGGAAATGGGGCAACCGTTTGGACCCACTAATACACCGGCAGCAGTATTGGGGCATCTGTCCTGCGCATCGGCCACTCCATCTCCATCAGAATCGATGCGTGCAGCCTGCGCTGTTAATTGTCTGGCAGAATGGGATTTTCCTGTAACAAAATAACCAAGGGTCAGCAGGCATATTGCCGGCAGGAGGATTTTTGACATGTGCATAGTGATAGTATTAAGGGTGTATAAAAATCAGGGATTCCGGGTTTACTAAACGCACAGGTTACAAACGGGCATCCGTTTGATGCATGTATTGGAAGATACAAAAAATACCAGCTATGTTAACTTAATATTACGCCGGTAACATTCGAAATACCGACACGTTTCATGGATATTAAACTTCCCTTCTCCCATGAAAAGAATTTTACTCCTCACGATCTTATCAGCAATCGCACTGGCCACCCGGGCGCAGATCCGTTTTGGTATTAAAGCCGGTTACAATCATACCAGTGTTAAAATGGAAACCGGTTATTACCAGCAAGGCCTTAGCTATAGTTCCGTAAACGGTATCCATGCCGGCGTTGTGATGGACGCGGCAATTGGGGAATACTTCTCCCTTCAGCCCGCTTTGTTATATTCCAGCCGTGGGTTTAATGCGGATGGATATGTGCCCGGTCCGGCCGATGGCCCTTTGGATGCCCACATCAAAACGCGGTATCACTATGTAGATTTGCCGCTTAATTTCCTGTTTAAATACCCCCTCGGTGCCGGGAAGCTCTTTGCAGGTGTGGGGCCTGTAGTATCATATGGTATAAAAGGCCGGGTGAATGGAACTTATGTGAATTACACAGCTCCGGAGGAAAAGGTGATTTTCCTTGATAAGCAGCGGGATTACGATGCCGCCATCAAACACAAACAATACCTCCGGCCCTTCAATGCTGCAGCCGGGTTTACATTAGGTTATGAACTGCATGCAGGGGTAATTATCAGCGGCAGTTACCACCTCGGATTGACGGATGTGGAGCCGCATCCCTGGTTGTCTCAGAAAAGCAGGATATGGGGCGTTAGTGTGGGGTATTTATTTGGGGGAGAAATAAATTAAGGTTCCTAAGTATAAAAACTCCGCAAAGGATATGGCCATTCCAGGCAGGTCCGGGGAATATATCCTCCTGACTCATTTACTACCATAGTAAAAATACCCGATCTCTTTCGTTGAAGTCCAGTTCTTTTTTTGCAATCCATCCAGCTTCAGCTTTTCAAATAGCTTCTTGCTACCGGCAATCTCCATGGTAAATTGATCCTGATTATTTGAATTCTTTTCATTCAGCGCATAACTGATACTATATTCATTCTCACTAACAATCTTTTGGATAATCGGGGTCAAATATTCGCTAATCGCTTTAGGACTGGAGAATTTTTTGTTTCTGGGGAACTGTATTTCAAAGCTGCCTTCGTATTCAAACATTGGGCTATCAGAATACAGGAAATTACTACCTGCTTTTTGCCTGGCTAAAAATTGATTGTATTCTTTTGGAGAAGAAAAGGTTATACTTTCCCTTCTGAACTTAGCAGGATATTTCTTCGAGAGTTTTTCCAGCTTCCTTAGATCGAATTTATAAGTATGCCCGTCATAAGAAGCACAATTCAAAGATGGGTGAATCATCCAGGCCATAACATCTTTATTATCCTGAACAAGAACCACGTGAAATGATTTTATCTCGAACATATTTGTTACCTCTGGCCCAACCACAAGCTCATTTAATGCCTGCCTTATTGCTGCAGGGTCATCTATGAGAAAACTCCACTGCTCATATTTCCTGTTCTGAAAATCAGAATAAATCCCAACCAGTTTTGTCTTTTCGTCAATTTTAACTGCTTTGAACATTTGCTTATCCTGCGCTGAAAGATTGAAGGATAAAGACAAAAGGATAAGTACAAGGATATTTTTCATTGTCGGTATATTCTGCCAGAAATTATACAAATCATTCTAACTAACCTACTTCACAACTTTCTACATCAAATAACATCTGGGGTTTGTCCCATTAAGCCCGGGTGAATCAGGTTACTCCACTATCTATTCGGCAAATCACTCACGATAAAATCAATCCATTCACTTTCAGGAAGCCTCACCGGTACATCCGGCGCAAAACCAGTTTGATCAATTGGCCTGGTATCCGTCCAGCTGGATTTAGCGATAGGAATTGTAAGAATAAATTTACTATAAGGTAACGCGGTTGGATTCGACATGCCTTCATAATCCATCATGCCGATGGTGTTTGCACCATAAGTGGTTACCTTTTTACTTTGGCGAAGCATGGAAATGAAATATTCGGTGGAGCTGCCGCAAAAGCCATCAATTATCACTGCTACTTTAACAGGTTGTTTGGTTATACTATCCAGCGGAAATGTAACTGCCGGTATGGGATAGAATTGTTCTTTGGTAACGGGCAGTTCCGCATACGCCTTCTTGTAGGTGTTCAGCACCTCATCCGGGAAATACTTTTTATACGCGGCGTCGATAGGGTTCTTCACAAAATATTCCAGTTCCGGCAGTTTATGTTGAACATTGGCGGGAGTTACACGGAGCAAAGCCAATGGCTGAACGATGGGATTCGTCATAATATAGGGGAGTAAGTTAACCCAACCCGTATTCCCGCCGCCATTACCTCTCAGGTCTATGATCAGGTATCTGGTACTTCTGATGGCAGCGTCTGCGGAAGCTACCAGTTGCTGGATCCTGCTGTCGTTATTATAAAAACTCGGCACCTTCAGGTAGCTTACATCGCTGTTTATTTTTTTGAAAGCGAGTCCGTTGTTATTATTCTTCCAGGTAGCGAGTTCTGCAGATTCTGCTGCCGTCATTTGTTTTGGAAAAACCTTCCCCCACACTGCATGGTTCCATATCCGCAGCAGGTTCCCGGTTTGTTTGGCGGGAAAATCGGTGCTCACAAATGCATCATACTTCTTCACTACATATTGGCTCCCTTTGGGTGTTAATGTAAAATAAACAAAGCCTTTAGGGAAGTTATCGGCAGATGATTCATACTTGACTGCTTCAAATGTGCCGTTGGCCGATTTCTGAATAGCGATTTTGGTGGAACTATCGGCACTCATCCAAATCCCTTCAATTGGCAATACAGGTTTTCCGGAGTACGGGGTCACAACGCTATCGAAGTCTTTCGGATTGGAGTAAGAAATGATAAAGTGTTTATCCCTGAAGAATTTCACATACTCCCGAATGAGATAGAAGCATTTTTTAGGCTCAGCAACCGAGGCGGCTTTTGATTGCAGGGTGGTAACCAGCTGCTTGTAAGTGGCATTCACTTTTGCGGGATAACCTGCGTAATTGGCTTCGGTTTCCCGGATGGTTTTATTCAGATTCTCCGTACAGTTACAGCTATCGGACTGGGCTTTTGTTGCCATGGCCGTTAACAGTAAGGTAAACACTACGGCCAGATGGGTTAAAATGACTTTTTTCATAAACATTATAATACGGTGGATGTTGGCACTATGGCTATTTCCTGGTTGCTGAAAGTAAAATAGTGGAATATCTACAAAGATGCAAGTAGAGCCTTATTGAGGGGTTAATGGGAACATAAAAAAGGGATATTCAATGCAGTTACAAGCTAGTATCCAGATATTAACTCCGTATTACCTACGTAGTAACTATTAAGTAAATGAGTCGATAAGGTGGACTTGATGCGGAGGTGATGTGCAGGTGATGTGGATTTGTGTTGCAGGTGAGGTATAGCATGTAGCAGGCATATAAAGTGAGGATTGGGCGCCTGCTGCCCATAGGTAAGGCTGGCGAAGGAAGGGCCTGCCGCTTAGATTGGGGTTCCGTATTGTTTGATAATGAGCTTCTTACAACAAAATATTCAGTAATGGCGCTACGCTATTCCCGTTGGATGACCGTTTTCTGGTTTTGAGAAGAAGCGGCTTTGCGGGTAGCCTTCGCAGGTACTGCGGATAATTTCTTTTGAGGTTGGGCTTGGGGAAGGGATAATTCGGGTTGCTGATCTTCTACAACCGCCAGGATATCGGCGGCAAACCACTTCCGGTCACCGACAGCACCATTTTCTCCAATCAGCCTTACCTGTACCACTACCAGCAGTGTTCCTTTCCCGGGTACTTCTATCGACATATCTGCACCGTTGAAAGGCTGCTCCAGGTCGATGGTCATCACTACTGCATTGGTACCGGTAATGCTGCGGGTTGCAAAGTCGATGCGGGAGGCAATCAGTTTTACCTCCATCTGCGTTGCAATACTATTGCCATTTTTATACGCCTTCAACCGCTGCGCCCGGATGCGCATAGTGCCATTTTTAGAGAATACAGGCGGCTGCGGGAAGAACTTTTCCAGCCCGGCGTAGCCATTGAACCGGAAATCCTTCAGGCCGGCATGGTTATTCCTCCCTGCCTTCATAATGTAGCTGTTCAGCCGGTTCACGAGGTAGCTGTCGGGATAAATGTCCAGCTCGGGAGTGATGGCACTCCGGATAAGGGCACCCTTGCGGCTTACAGCGCCAAACCACTTTGCAGCGCGGCGCGTGTTATCAGTTTGCCTGACATTTTCAGGCACACTACGCAAACAGTGTTTACCGTTGCGCTTGTAAGAGATCATATTACCGATTTTACCGGTAAATGGAATCATGGAATCTAAAATTGCCATTACTAAAAAATTTTGTTGTCGTTGAATATACGTAAGACGTACAAATGGGGTTCAGGGGTGGATTGGAGGATATTTAATGCTGATTTACTACGAATTAACTATTGTCAAATAGCAATGGAAGTGGTATTGGATAATTTCGAAGGCAGATTCTACTGGAGTTAGAGGATTTCGAAAGTTGGGGTATATGGGGATTTCATCTTTATCCCCCTGTATCTGCGATTGACAATTTTAATTTCTGCAATGATAATTTACCAGGCCTGTTGGCTTGCCCTTTTGTGTCGGGCACATTAATGGAAAAATACTAAGCTATGAAACACATGGGAATTATCTCCAGCCCCGTATGCAGGAGATAATTCCCATGTGTGAAATCTAAAGTAAAGAAGAAAGGGTTATTGCAATGCACTTATAATATCAGGATGCTCCCGTTCGGTTGCCAGCGATAGCGCTGTGTGCCCGTGGGCTGCAACATCCTTATTCGCTCCATTCTTCAATAATATTTGCAGTACTTCGAGGTGCCCCATTTCAGCCGCCCTGTGAAGGGAGGTGAAACCACGGTTATCAGTAGCGTTGGGATTGGCGCCTTCATGCAGCAACAGGTTTAAGTGTGCGACGCGGTTGTATTGCACGGCATTCATGAGCGGTGTAGCACCTTCTGCAGATGGAGCATCGGGGTTTGCACCCAACGTCAGGAGTTTTTCCAGCACCAGCGTTTCTTCAACCGCAATAGCCCAATGCAAAGGCGTGAGGCCGTCGTTAGCCAGCAGATGTAAAGGAAGTCCGTTTTTAACCTGATTTTCAATTTCTTCAAAATCCCCTCTGGCCACTGCGATATGCAGGAGTGAGTGAGAGCGCAACGGTTGCTCCACAGGTGGGTCGAAACTTTCATCAAAAACACCTACCTCAGCCATATCCCCATAGGTAGAAAACGCCCACAGGGCTGCATCATTCGGTGAATCAGCCAATTCGGGCGGTAAGGGAGCGGGCACCACCTGTTCAATGCAGTAGCTTATCAACAAATACTTCACCAGCCTTCGTGTAAACGCGGCGCTTTCATTATTAATACTGCCTTTTATCGATGTAATTACAAGGGCATTATCCACTTGAGCTGTTTGGGCGGTAATGTATACCTGTCTTTGCCAGCTCCTTACAAAAATCAAGGTGTTCTGGTAGTAATATATTGCCCATTTATGCTCCATGGTTTGTGGATTGAATAATACGCCGGGAGCCAACATAGTATCGATGGGAATGGTAATGTTGCATGAAATTTCAGTGCTGTCTTCCGGTTGCATGCCAATAAAAGTTAATCCATCCTCGGCCTGGTAAGAAACAGCATTTGTAGCGCACTGAGGGTCGGTGGAGGTGGCCAGCATATTCTTTGTTATGGGCCGCAGATCCAGTAGCTGTATACCCCAGGGATTTTGTGTAGGTGCTATCCAGTTTAATGCTGGCTCCTGTGGCTCATCTTTCTTTTCTTTGCCGAACCATTTTTTTAAAAAGTTCATAGGGTGAATTTTGCGAAGGTAAAATAAGTAAATCCTGATTAACTAAATGTGGCGTGTGCCTGCAGCGTTTTTAAAAGACTCCAAATAAGGGTTGCTACCAACTGCATCTAATTCATTAAGAAATCTTTTCCACGTTGATTCATGATGGATAAAATTACTAAAACAAAAAAGCTCCCTGGCGTACTAAAAGTTTTCTGATTGAAGTGAGGAGGAAAGCTTCTTTTAACAATTTTTAGGATTGGCGGCGTCTTGAAAAAGGTGATTGACACTTTACTCCATTCAATATAAAGTATTCATAACTTACATTTATATAATTCAACTCTACAACAATGGAACTTCAAGAAATGATCTTAAATATCAGATATGAAGCACCTAATGAGGTTTGGGATAAAGTACCGTTAATCTATGCGCGACTTGAAAATTGGCTTGGGTACGGGACAGGTGGCGAAAATGGCGAACGAGGTATTCCGTATTGGTTTAGTTTCAATGAAAATGAAAAGCATATTACTGCATCTGTTGAACCTGGAGGGCTTCACTTTACCGCACTTATGGACACTAAAGAATGGGAAGTTTGGGTTAAATCGATAAAAGAAATTGCAACCAGGGAATTGGGATATAAGGTTGGGGAAATTGAATTAGGGGAAGTAGATTTCTAAAGATTAAACTTTCATCTAAATATAAAAAATAGTAACCAGACAACAAATTGATGATCAATTATTATCGGGTTATTTAGAGAGAGAGCTTGTTTGAACACTTGGGGATTTGACGGACATTATCTTTGCCATCATTTAAGCATTGTTAACTTACTTAAATATGAACCTATCCGAATTCCTTTTGCATTATAAAAAGGGGCAACGCCATTTCATTGAATTGGATCTGGACGATCATGAGTTTCATGAATTGGATTTGTCAAACGCTGTTTTTGAGAAATGTTATTTCCATAGCACCTCTTGGGTTAGAAGTTATCTTCAAAATACCCGATTCCAAAATTGTAGTTTGAAGTGTGCTGACTTCAGAAATACAGACTTAACAAATGCTGCTATACAAGATTGCTTAGTAGACAGAATTGCATTTAAAGGCGCATCTATCAAAAATTTCGTCTTCATCGGAAACGACTTTTATGGAGTTACAGTGGGCCAGAACGATTTTGACGACAATTTCAAAGATGAGGACTGGAAATAAAAAAACCCGACAACAAATTGATGATCAATTGTTATCGGGTTGTGTAGCGGAAAAGGAAGAAATGTTGAACCTTACTTACAAAGACTTTTTCAATTTTGTATCAGTGCTGACAATTTCTTAGAGGTTAAATAGAAAATGAAGTCTACAATAGAGCTGTTAAATCCAAGTTTTGCTTTTTAATCTCACGACACTATAACAAAAACTGTGTAAACATAGAAAATCGGAGTTCGTAAGAGCTCCGATTTTTTTACTTTTAAACTTTACACAGAATAATGAAAGCAGAGGATTTTTTATCAGACGATTTTTTGAAGCA
>NZ_QFFK01000004.1 GCF_003149455.1 Chitinophaga deserti | reverse complement strand
TTCGGGAGGACACCTTTACAGACTTTTGAAGAAACACTACCTTTAGCCAAAGAAAAACAGCTGGACGATATACCGCCAGCTGCCTAATATTTTAACCCGACTGTCAGGGCAAATCGGAACTATTACATATTAGATCATCTGGAATATTTAGTAAGTATTATTGAAAAATTAGATGTGGCAGCAATTCAAAAGCATACTTTAGCAACCGCATGAAAAAAATGACTTAGAATTACAATTTCTCTTTGCTACTATAGTAATGTGAAACTATATCAATTTCTAATAGTCGTTTGACAATTTTTTTAGGGTCTGTTACAATACTAATTTTTCTTAAAGTCTCTTCTACTAAATCGGTTAAACTCAATAGTAAGTCTTTGCTTAACGTGAACTGATTTCGTTCACAACTTCTTAATGCCCATAAAAATGAGTTTGAGTAGTAACCGATTTTAGATGAAGCCCATATATGATCAGATAAAATACCTTCAATTAGTAAATTTCGATAATTATTGGGTAACCAGTTGGCATTTTCACTTAATAACCAAATTAACCCCTCAAATACATTCAAATTTGAACGAGAATATGCCGTATTATGTGCAGTAAAGTACCACCTTCCCAATTCCCTTTTTGTATAATTACCAAACTCCGGGTGCCTAAATGCAATAATGTCTGCACATAATGCTTTCTTGCTATCAACGGTCTCATGATCGCCATAACTAAAAATAATATTCGATTTTTTACTACTTGAATTCATAAGCTCATCGAATACATCTTCAAAGCCAGAATCAAAACCAGGAATTGTAATCTGAGGGACATATAAGGCTAATGTCTCTGCATTTTGCCTCGAGCATTCGTATAAGCCAGGCCATCGCCTTATGTATTCGTGAACCTTTTCTGGATGAGTTATTGGTGAGATATTTAATTCTTCACCTTCAAATGACCAGTCTATTTGCA
This sequence comes from Chitinophaga deserti, assembly GCF_003149455.1. Classification (GTDB taxonomy): domain Bacteria; phylum Bacteroidota; class Bacteroidia; order Chitinophagales; family Chitinophagaceae; genus Chitinophaga; species Chitinophaga deserti. The sequence goes on along the minus strand of NZ_QFFK01000004.1, from coordinate 570,803 downwards.
AGCACGTTGATGCAATATTTAATCCTCTTTGACGACCTCGCTCATCATCAGGATACGGCAATGGAAAAATCCAGCGCTTACCAGCATTTATATCAGGAAACTTTAAAAACTCCTTATATTCTATAAGATCAAACCACCATTCATCCGATATTGGAGGTGGATTTAAATTATAACTCAATAGAAAATCACGAGCTACAATTAAAGGGCTTTCATTTGGTTTGACTTTATTTGTTATTTCACGAATTACCGAATTGATCCCATTTGCGGAATTTGCAGCTCTTTTATCTGCCAATGAAGGAGAAAACATCAAAACATCACTTACTTCAACTCTATGCCAAATAGGGAGAATCAGATTTTTGTTCTCTATCATTTCTCTTGCAGTAAGACCACTTAATTCACGCTTAGCCCATGGTTTTCTAAAGAAACTAGGGCTTAGAACAACAATTCCGAAATGTGAATTAGCAAGCCCTTCATCAATTTTCTGAGATAAACTATCGCCTATGGATAGTGAAAATTCATCGTACCAAACAATTATATTTTGTTGCGATAACTTTTCAGCTAGCGGTCTTACAAAATCATCTTTATCTTCACTAGCATGGCAAATAAAAACATCATACTTCATTACAAGATCAGAATTAATTAGAGTGCTGTTAATAATGGATTCAAAGCAAGGTGACTTTATTAAATAAATGTTTCACTATATGGGATTAAACATTTAGTTAGAATTCCGCCACTTCAAAACCTTACAAGCTTTTACAAGAGAGGATTTTTAATTAAAACCTAGAATTACTGCGTAATCACCCCAACCCCTTCACCAACACCGTCCAACACGCAACAGTCAATACTACACAGGATACAATCATCCACATCCCCAACTTCCGCGTCTTCTCAGTAAAGGCATGAACCCGCTTCCCATCAGGCAGGGTCTTCTTTGTTACCATCACGAATCCACCGATAAAGAAGCCCAGGAAGGAGAATGCCCAAGCAAATGGTAGGAATAAGGAGGTAAAAATAAGCAGGGGAGAACCATACCCAATAAGCAGCCAAATCAGCGGCAACTCCTGCGGTTGGGAAAGCGCTTCAATGCGGGTGGTGCCCAGCTGCTCCAACTGCTCCGGCGTGTAGGAGATACCCCGCTTTTCGAGGAGCTTCAGGGCAAGGAGGTAATCATAATCACCCCATTCATCTTTTTTGATGATCACCTCTTTCAGCTCTTCCGTAGTGAAGGATAGCAGGTAATAATCAGGCTCCACATCATCGGCAGATACAGATATCTGGCTTTTCAGCAGGGCATCGGCTTTAGGGAAGTCGGTGGAAGCAATCTTCACCAGGTGCCGCTGGTCGAAGTTCTGTCCGGAATACATCTTATCCATCAGGATCACCTCTTCTTCATACTCCACAGGAATTTGATGCTTCTCCAGCAGGGAGATAGTTTCCGCGGCCTGCTCTGCGGTGTGGTACCTTTTAAAGGCAAGGAATTGTGACATAGGTAGGGGATAGGGTAGTGAAAATAAGTGCTATTGAACTGTTTTAAACATCACAGGCGAGTTGCCATACAACGGCGTTTTCCCGTCCCATTTCTCGATGAACTGTTGCTGAATCAGCAACGGGGTGAGCGACTGCTGCCTAAGCTGGTTAGCTTTGGCTTCCGACTCTGCCAGTACAATCAGTTTGCGGGCGTTAGCCTCCGCTACGCGAAGCTCGTTCTCCACCTGCATGGCCTGCTGCACGGCGCGGTTCTTGGCGTCTATGGCCTGGGTGATGCTCTCGGGGTACTGGATGCCGGAGGTCAGCTGCTCCAGGTGGAAGCCTTCCTTGGTGAGTTCGCTAGAAAGCTGGGCCTGCACGGCGTTCTCAAAACCTTTCCGGTTAGATATCATGCTGTCTGTAGTGAATTCATTGAATTGTATACGGAAGGCATCGCGCACGTAGTTGTAGAGCGTGGTGGAAGTGATCTCTTTGATGCCTTTGCGGTATTTCTGGAAAATCGCGGGGGAATGACCGGCAATCACTTTATACGTGATGGTTGGGTCTACGGTAAATACCGACCCGTCTTTGGCGTTCACGGTGAAAGGCTCGTAGTCTGCCGTTTGTACGAACACCGGGAACTCGTGCACCTCTTCCGTAAAGGGATTGAAGAACACGCGGCCTGTTACAAGGGAAACATCCTGCACGCCTTTATCGCTGCCATACATCTGTACTTTTACGCCTTCGTGCCCGGCATCAATACGGGTACAGGAGGTATAGAAGAAAATAACAAGGACGAAAAGGGCAATGCCCGTCCAAAGTAGAGCTTTGTTCATACGGAATGTGGGTTTGAATTTATTCGGTACAGGTTTCATAGGGGAAAGATAACTAATTGCCCGTAATCCTCCTTAATTGGGATACATTTGTACCCTCATAAATCACCCCTGATGCCCGTTAATATCCTCGCCATCTCCGGAAGCACCCGGCTACAATCCACCAATCACACGCTGATCCATATCATTGCGGAACTTTATGCCGGAACGGTAAACATCACCCACTTCGAAGGATTGTCAACCCTCCCGCATTTCAACCCGGACCTGGATAATAACACGCCGCCCCCTGCAGTAACGGCCTTCTGGGAGCAGCTGCGCGCGGCAGACGCGGTGCTCATCTGCACCCCTGAATATGCCATGGGCGTTCCCGGCAGCCTGAAAAACGCGCTCGACTGGCTGGTGTCGTCCATGGAACTGTCTAAAAAGCCGGTGGCTCTCATCACTGCCTCGTCTATGGGCGAGCAGGCGCATGCCTCCCTCACGGGTACGCTGCTGGTGATAGAAGCCAACCTGCCGGAAGCCTCCCGGCTGCTGATCTCTTTTGTGAAAGCGAAGGTGAAAGATGGTAAGATTACGGATGAAAGCACGCTGCAGCAGGTGAAGTCCGTCATGGCATCGCTGCTGTATTGCATATCCTGATCCTTACCGGGCATCCTTGAACAACATCTCCTCAAAAATATTGGTGAGCGCGTATTGGTCCACACTCCCGAAGTTCGTGAGCAGAATGATCATGTACTTCCTACCGGGATAGTATTCATTCATGGCATGCCAGCCGGAGCTATCCCCCGGGTGACCAATGCTGTGATACCCCTTCTTCACACTGGTGATCCAGGTATATCCGAAGTAAGTGTTTTCCCATTGGGTGGTATGCCGGCCGGTCATCTGCCGCAGGAGGTCGTTACCCGTCAGCTCCCCGGAAAATACAGCTTTGTTGAACCTGTACAGGTCGGTTACACTGCTCCAGGCGCCTCCGGCAGATAAGGGGATAGATCCCTGATCGTAGTTGTACGCCAGCGGTGTGTAGCCTGTTGGAGTTTTACGGTAGCCGATGGCGAATTGTCTTTGCGTGGAATCCAGCTGCCAGTAGGGGGTGAAGCTGGTATGTTGAAGGTTCAGTTTGTCAATGAAAGCGGATTGGATATAACCGGGGAAGGGCTTCCCGGTGATCTTTTCAATGATAGCGCCCAGCACAATACAATCGCCCGTGGAATAAGCGCAGCTGTCGCCCGGAGGGTAGGCAAGGGGCAACTGGCGGAGGAAGGGCAGCATATCGGTGCAATTGCGGATGTTTTTGTAACTGAACCCGGGTGCTTTGAAGAAATCGTCTACTCCAGAGGAATGGGTCAGGAGCTGGTGGATGGTGATGCGCTGGCCGCCGGGGAAGTCTTTTATATACATCCCCACCGTATCGGAAAGCTGCAGTTTCCCTTGCCGGGCAAGCAGGGTAATTGCCGTACCGGTGAATACTTTAGACGCGGAAGAGAGGGAGAAACGGGTATCAGGGGTGTTTTTCACCTTACGCTCCCTGTCTGCCCAGCCATAGCCTTTAGACAATAGGATGCCTGAGCTGTCGGCAATAAGGATGGCACCGGAGAACTGGTCTTTGGCAGTTTGGGCGGTCAGGATACTGTCAATCGCAGCAATTTGTTGGTGTTGGGCGTAAGAGGGAAGGGTGCTCAGGGTAAGAAGCACGATGCCTGTGGCCATGAAACGTGGGATGAGCGCAGATAGTACCATTTATGGGGATATGAATAAATATAACGAATCCCACACATGAATACAACTGGTAAGGTGCTTTCAGGGGCAAAGTTCAAGATAAGGCCGGTAATGTCGTTAATTAGTTGTATCTTTACCCAATTGCAACAGGCCACTGCCTCAGCTACTTCTGAATTAGTCCGGATAACTCCTCTTCTTCCTCAGTCTACGCTTTTCCAGCTGCCGAATAACCCTCATTAAAATTATTAATTATGAACATTTACGTCGGCAATTTGAGTAGCCAGACTACCGAACAAGAAATCAGCAAGGTTTTCGCCTCTTATGGTGAAGTGCGTTCCGTTAAGGTGATTATTGATGCCTACACAGGCCGTTCCAAAGGTTTCGCCTTTGTTGAAATGCCCGAAACTGACAATGCTGAAAAAGCCATCAGGGAACTGAACAACACCAACCTCGATGCTAAATACATCACTGTAAACGAGGCTAGGCCTAAAGTAGAGCGCAACCGCTACTCAGGCTACTAAGACTGATATCGACAGGTTTTCTGCAGGGAATAACCACCATGCAGAAACCTTCTCAAATAAAGTTTCTTTATCGCAATAATGCGGCATCACTAAAACAGTACAAAATGGGTGAAACTTTTTCAAAAAAGGAAAAGAATAACAAAAAAGCGAAAGCGAAATTAGACAAGGCCGAGAAAAGAGAGTACCGGAAGACCAACAACGACAAAGGCAAAAGCCTTGAAGAAATGCTGGCTTTCGTAGACGAGAACGGAAACCTCACGCCCTTTGCTCCAAAAGCAGGCACTGAAAGCATTCCGTTACACGAGCTGGCTGCCATGGCTAAAGTAAAGCAACGGCCGCCGGAAGAAACCACAAGAACCGGATTTGTTTCTTTCTTTAATTCCACCAAGGGATTCGGATTTATTACTGACGACACCAACTCAAGGGAAAGTATCTTCTTTCACACCAACCAGTTGCTGCAGCCTGTAAAAGAAAAAGACAGGGTATCATTTACCCGGGAAAGAACGCCGCGTGGTTTCAACGCGCTCAACGTTAAAAGAATCGATTAACAGTTACTCCGTAACGTTTAATATATTGAACACCTGCTATTACTGCAGGTGTTTTTTATTGTACCTGCCCGCCCGGCCTCCGTCGCCAAATGCCTCCTTATTGTCGTATATCCCCCTAAACGGTGCCGTTCTTCCAGCCTAACTTTGTTTAAACACCCGCTAAAAAACTACCGTTATGCGAAAACTCAAGTTACAGATGCAAATGACCATCGATGGCTTCGTAGCCGGACCGGAAGGCCAGCTCGACTGGATGTGGCTATCCGGAGATCTGGACCCAACAGGTTTACAGAAAGTGATCGATCTGGCAGATAGCTGCGACACCCTGCTGATGGGCCGCGGAATGTCCCGCGGATTTATTGACTACTGGGAAAAGGTAGTAGATACCCAGCCCGACTGCAAAGAATACCCCCTGGCCACACGCATGGTAGACCTCCACAAGATCGTTTTCAGCCATTCGCAGAAGGACATTAAAGGAAGGAACTCCCAAATGGAGAACGGAGATCTGGCTACTGTGGTAAAAGCACTGAAGGAAACACCCGGTAAAGACATCATGGTTTACGGCGGCGCCAAATTCGCCAGCTCCCTCATCAGCCTGAACCTGGTAGATGAATTCTACTTCTTCAGGAACCCGGTAGCCATCGGGAAAGGCATGCCCATCTTCAGCGCACAAAAACCCATGAAACTCGCAGGCACCACGGAATATAAAAGCGGGAAGATTCTGGAGCATTACCTGCCGGGCTGAGCCCCATCACCCATTACTGCAGCGGTTAACATGCGGGTAAACGGACCAGCTTTGGAATAATCCAATGTTTCATATTCCAGCCCCAATGCCCGTATGTTATCGTAATATGCACGGTGATGTTCGTAGTAGTACTTTTCTGACTGAACGAACCATGCTTTTTCGCCCAGCTTTACTGCGAGGAACCATTTCTCCAGCAAACGGGCACTCCGGCCATTACCATCTGCCCACGGGTGAATCTTTACGAATACCAGGTGAATCATGCTGGCAAAGAAGAACGTTTCAGTGATGGACAGCTGCGCTGCCTGTAAGGTGGTAATATCTGCATACAACTTTTCCATTTCTGTCACCACAGAGAAAGGGGAGGCGGCAACATACTCTATGCGGCCATCTGCAGTAGTAACATACATGTTTTGATTCCGGAACTTCCCTTGTGTGGAAGCGGGAAGAATATGGCGGGTTAACAGTTTGTGCGCATCAACCAGGGTTGCCCGGTCAAATGGAGCATCCTTAATGAATTGGTAAGTGGCATAGAGATCATCGATCTTACGGGTATAATCAGGTTGGAATTTTACACCAAAGCGTTTGTGCTTGATGTAGGAATCCAGCTCAATATCTGCACCTTCAATCTTACTGGAATATACTGATGCTACAGATGTATAGAAACTGAAACCTGCATTTGATATTTCAGCATCTACCAATGCATTAAATGCTTCAGACAAAGCCTGCTCGTCTGTAGATGCCTTAAATGCGGTCAATAAATCTGTAGGTATTATCTGTAATTCCATTGCTTGCTGATAATCAATAGTCGAAAGCAGTCTGAGGCCAAAACAAAAAACACAATATTCTTAAAACATTGATTTGCAAAGCCATAACTACTATGAGCAAATATACTGAATGCCCGGGATTGTAGCCATTTTACTCCCCTCAGGGCCGGAATAAATTTCTATCTTACTTCCTGCAACCGTTTCCCTTACCATGTGTCTATTTACCTCGTGAACCATCAATACCATAACTGGTCCGACAGGGAAGTGGCCGACCGTGTGCTCGAGGGCGAACGGGAAGCCTTCAGCATCATCGTGGAACGGACGGAAAAGCTCGTCATACACATCATCAGTGGCATGGTACCCCTCCGGGAAGACCGGCAGGATATCGCTCAGGACGTGTACCTGAAAGCATTCCGCAGCCTTTCCGGATTCCGGTACGAGGCAAAGCTCTCCACCTGGATAGCCCGGATCACTTACAACACCTGCGTTAACCACCTGCGCAAAAAGCGCCTGCCGCTGATAGCCCCGGCTACCATCGAAGCGGCCGATATCCCGGAGGCTGCCGGTGACCCTCTTACCTTACTATCAGCACGGCAACTTACTTTCATTTTACAGCAGGCCATAACCAGACTCTCACCTTTGTATAACACCCTTATCACCCTGTACCACCAGGCCAATATGAGCATTACTGAAATCGCCCAAATCACCGATCTGCCGGAAGGCACCGTTAAAAGCTATCTCTACAGGGCACGAAAGCTTATGCAGCAACATCTTACCAAACATTACCAAAACAAAGAAGCTTTATGAACATACATCCCACCGATACGGAGTTACAGGATTACGCATTGCAGCCACCGGGTGCAGAACATGCGCATATCGATGGCTGCCCGCAATGTATGGAACTGGTGCAGCAATACCGCCAGCTCTTTAACATCCTCAGCGAACCCATTCCGGAACCTCCTTTCCATGTGGCCGATGCCGTAATGGCTAAGCTACCGCGGAAGCGGCCTTCTGCTACTGTTTTTGCCATACAGTGGACCGTTGCAGGCATACTGCTAATCGCAGCCATTAGCATCCCGTTGTTCCTGGGTACACCCGGCATATTTAACAGGGTAGTTCTCATGGAAGGAGCGGCAATGGCTTTACTGGTGATTGGAGCAGTTGTACTGGGATTATTCCTGTCAGCGATTCAGATAAATGGATACCGGAAAATGATACGGCAGATAAAAAGCAGTCAAACTTTGCAACCGGATCAGGGTTGACTTGTCAGTTATTATTACAAACAGTAAATATGAAGCATACGTACATACTATTTGCAGGGATAACACTTCCTCACTTCGCAATGGCACAGGGAAACCAGGGGCCTTACATCAACATGGAAGTCATCCATATTTGCGCTTCCATTGGCTTTGCGGCGCTGGTGCTGGGTTTTATTCTGGCATTCTCCCGCCAGTTGCTGGAATACAGGATTAAAAACAAACTAACCGATAGCGGTCTTCCCGAACCTGTTATTACCAGCCTGTTAAGCCAGGATGCACATTCCGGTAAATTCAATATTGCCAAATGGGCCGTCATTTTCGCGGGCCTTGCATTGGCATGTACCATCATTTACTATACGATGCCGCTGGGTATGCATTCGCTGGCCATCCTTTCCGGTTGCCTGTCTGCCAGCTTCGGGGCATACTTCCTCATCCTGCATAAGTTCAAACAGTAATGATGATCCACATCCCATCGGCTGGAAAGGCATTGCAAACCATTGTGTTGTTTGTATGCCTCATATCCGGAACACGGCCTGTATTCTCCCAACAGCCATCCATCCCGGCAGGCGATCTGTCCGCGCAACTGGATCAATACATGAAGGCCTGCCATACCACCGGACTTTTCAACGGATCTGTCCTGATATCAGTGGAAGGGAAAACCTTACTGGCAAAGGGCTATGGCTATAGCAATATTACCTCCGGAGCGCTGAACACCGCAGCCACGAAGTATCCCATCTATTCCATCACCAAATCCATGACAGCGGTATTGGTCATGCAACTGATAGAAAAGAAACTACTCACGCCTGACGACCGCCTTTCCCGGTTCTATCCCTCGCTTCCCGCCGCGGATTCAATTACTATAGGGCATTTGCTATCCCATACTTCGGGAATATACCCCTACAACAATGATTACTCCATGCCAACGCAGTCGGAGGAAGAAATGATACGCTTTCTTTCTGGCCGCAGGCCGGGGTTCAGGTCGGGGAGCCAATGGCAATATAGTAATACAGGCTATTACCTGCTGGGCTTTATTATAGAAAAACTAACCGGATTGCCTTATGATAAAGCACTGGATGCCGGTATATTCCGGCCGCTGAAGATGAAGGAAAGCGGGCTGGATTTCCGTGAGTTAAAGTCTGCCAACAAAGCCACAGGCTACCGGCTGCTGTACCCCGGCTTGGGTAAAGAAGCCCGGTTATATCCGCAGGAGGAACTGCGGTCGTCGGGAGGAGTGTGGAGTACAGTGGGGGATCTCCTTAAGTTTCATGAAGGAATGCAGGCGTACCGCATTATTTCTGAGGCAGGCACAAGGGTAGCTTATAGTGTAAATCACAATTCATACGGATATGGCTGGTTCATAGAAACGGTTAACGGCAAGCAGGTCGTAAGCCACAGCGGCGGTGCTGCCGGATTCCGGAGCCTGCTGGTACGTATGCCGGAAAGCAATACCTGCATTGTGCTGCTCGCCAATGCAGAGAATTTCGATCTCCCGGTGATAAAGGAGGGGATTATGCAGCTGCTTTCCGGAAAGAGTATTCCAATGCCCGCCAATGAAAAGGTAGATGCAGATAGATTACAGGCTATTGCAGGCACCTACCAGCTGGAGCCAGACCGCTGGCTGTATATCTCCCGTGTGCAGCAGCGCCTCGTGGCACAAATCTCCGGTCAGCAGCCCGTACTCCTGATGGCCGGTTCCAGCGGGCGTTTCCATGTTGCCGGTACAGATGCTTACCTGGAATTCACGGGTGAAAAAGCTGGTGTTTACGACACTGTATTGCTGAATCGCAAAGGCCGCAGGCATGTGGGCATCAAAACCAATGCGGGCTGGGGTATTGCAGGAAGCGCATTGCCGGGAGGATGGTCCGGACCGGATGTACCCATGCTGCCGGTTAACGGGAAACATAGCAGTTGGACAGCCTCGAACATACAGCTGCAGGACGGCGTGATAAAGTTCCGTTTCAACAACGACTGGACCATCAATTACGGCGCTGCTCCCGGCGGGAAAGGACTGGAAGAGAACGGAGCCGATATTCAGGTCATAGCAGGCAGGTATACGATCACGCTGGATCTGGAAGCAGGCGAATCCCCCATTTTCCGGATGCAAAAGGAATAACTCCGCTGCTGTTTAAACACAGTACCATGGCTTCTATTGCAACCCCTGATTATATCGTAATATTTGGTATATTTGGTTTAGCAACTCAATCCCAACGATGCGCCAACTCACCAAATGGATAAGCTTTTTACTGATACTTGTTGTGGTATGTGCCTCAGCAGGCGGTTCCAGCTTTGCCAGTGAGCCGGCAGACAGTTGCTGCCAGCACGATCAGCCTTCAGACGATCCCTGCTCTGATGAGCAGGAAGAAGAAAAAGGATGCTCCAACGAAGGTAATCCCTTCCAGTTCTGTTCCTGCTGCATCCATGCATGGGTTACCACGCAGGAGATCTCACTCGGCAACGCGCCGCATCCTGCCCCTACAAACTATCAATTCTGCGGCAACGCATTTCTTCCTACACCACCGGCTTCCGACTTCTGGCAGCCGCCCCGCATTTCATGATGCCATAAATGGTTATGCCTGAAAAGGCCTGTAATGATGTTGCATACCATGCAGCATCTGAATGCATGTATTTATTATTCTTACAACTGATCAATTCATCATGAAAAGCGTATTCTCTTTTCTTACCGTGGCTATTTGCCTCTTCTTTGCCGTACCCGCTGCCTCCGCTCAAACCAAAGCCAACGAGCCGCAGAAGGCCCTTGTACAGGTGATCAACCTCACCTGCGATGGCGATATGCCCACCATCAAAAAGCAACTGATCAACCAGGACGGTATCGAATCCGTGGAGTTCACTAAAAGAGCTTCCGGTTCCTCCGCCTTCACCATCCTGTATAATGCAGACGTTATCTCCCTCGACCTCATCCACAAGACAATCGAGAAAACACCCGGCTGCGACGATAAATCTACCACGCCCTACCGCGTGAAAAAGGAGAAGAAGGCCAAAGAAGCGAAGCAATGATACTACGCGCATTATTACCGCTGCTCCTGCTTACCGGAACCCTCCACGCCCAAACCATCAAAGGCAAACTATTTGGTGAAACGGGCGATGGCAGGGAAATCCTGCCCGGAGGTACCGTTCAGTGGATCACCGGTGGCACCGTTGCCACCGTGAATGAGAACGGCGTCTACGAACTGCAGGCCACCACAGCATCCGATAAACGGATCGTGGCATCGTTTTCCGGCTACCGGAGCGATACCATCGTGTGGGACGGGCGCACCTACCTGAGCATTACCCTCAAACGGGCAGCTACCGATCTCACGGGCGTAACGGTCACCGACCGCCGCGGGGCTTTTATCTCCGGCACATCCGTTAATAAGCTGGAAGTCATCAACCAGCAGGAGCTGAGCAAAGCAGCCTGCTGCGACCTTGCCGGCTGTTTCGGCACCACGGCCAGCGTGCAGCCGCAAACCACCAACATCGTCACCAACTCCCAGGAGCTGCGTATCCTCGGACTGTCCGGCGTGTACAATCAGGTCCTTATCGACGGGCTTCCCATGATTCAGGGCCTCACGTACACCTATGGCATCAGCACCTATCCAGGTACGGTGGTGGAGAACATCTACGTGTCTAAAGGCACAACATCGGTGCTGCAGGGCTACGAAAGCATCAGCGGCCAGATCAATCTCGACACTCGGCACCCCGATAAGGCGAACAAACTTCACCTGAACGCCTATATCAACAGCTTCGGGGAAAAACACCTCAACGCCAGCGCAGCCACAGCCGTAGGGAAAAGCAAAAAATGGCATACACTGCTGGCACTGCATTCCGTGCAGCCTTCCGCACGTATCGATGGTAACAAAGACGGCTTCCTCGACCTGCCACTGCTCACCCGCTACATGGCCTATAACAAATGGAAGTATGGCAACGATGCAGAAGTGGGGCTCAGCGCCCAGTTCGGCCTGCGATTCGTGAACGAGCAGCGCATCGGCGGACAAAAGGCCTACCAGGGTAATGGTGATAAAGGCAGCGGAACGGTCTACGGCCAGTACGTCACCTTCAACCAACCCGAAGCCTACGCCAAACTGAACTACCGGATCTCTGACAAGCACGCCATAGCACTGGCCACTTCCGGCTCCATCCACCAACAGAATGCATGGTTCGGCACGCTGGCCTATACCGGCAGACAGGAGATGGCTTACATCAACCTGCAGCACGAACTAAACTGGAGCAAGCACCTCCTGAAATACGGCGTCAGCTACCGTTATCAGGATGTGAAGGAAGATATCCGGTTTACAGTGGCAGATCCTTCCAAAACCTACGCAGGCAAATACTTTACACAGTTACGTGTTCCCGGAGTATTCGCAGAGAATATGTTCAACTGGGCTGATAATAAGGTGGTGCTGATCACCGGCGCGCGAATGGACCGCCACCAGCAGGAAGGCTGGTATTTCACGCCGCGTGCTATGATGAAATATGCTTTCCATCCCAACCATACCTTCCGTGCATCGGCAGGCACTGGCTGGCGGCAGGTGAACCTTTTCAGTGAACAGCCCGTCATTCTCACCAGCTCACGCAACATCGTATTCACAGAAGCCCTGCGGCCGGAAGAAGCCATGAACTGGGGTGTAAGCCATACCTGGCGCTTTGAGAAAGGCATCACCAAAGGAACGGTGAGCGCAGACTTTTATCAAACGCGATTCCAAAACCAGTTCTTCCCGGACTATGATATGGATCCCTCAAAAATCATCATCCGCAACTTCGATGGTGTGTCCCGATCCAATGGGGTGCAGGTGGATGCGCTGTTCGTGTTCCAGCAGCAGCTGGAAGTAAGGGCCGCCTATAATTACCTCGATGTATACCGGAAAGAAAACGGCGCGAAAGTGGCGCTGCCTTTCAATCCGCGTAACCGGCTCATGTCTGCCGTTTCTTACCGCACGCGTAACAACAAATGGCAGGCAGATGTAAATGCGCATTGGTTCGACAAGATGCGGCTGCCTTCCACAGAAAGCAATCCGGAACCATACCGCAGGCCTTCAGCCTCTAATCCGTATACCACGGTGAACATGCAGGGAACCTTCCGGCTGAATACGCTGGAGTTTTATGCAGGATGCGAGAACATCGGCAACTACCGTCAGCCTAATCCCATTATCAATGCAGAGAATCCTTTCGGGCCGCACTTCGATCTGTCGTCGGTTTGGGGGCCTACGAGAGGGAGGGAGTTTTATATCGGTATCAGGTATTCCATTAAGTAACAGCATCTGATAAAAGCGAAAAAGCAGTTTCAGTCGAAAGATTGAAGCTGCTTTACTTTTTATTGCTTCAGGGAGTTTACAGGGTTGGCCAGCGCGGCTTTTACCGACTGGAAGCTGATAGTGAGTAACGTAATCAACACCATCGTTCCGCCTGCAATGAGGAACACATCCACGCCGAAGCGCACGCGGTACGCGAAATCATCCAGCCAGTCGCGCATAATATACCATACGATCGGGAAGGCAATGAGGGCCGCTATGAGTAAGAGTTTGAGGAAGTCTTTCAATAATAATAGCACTACGCCGCTCACAGTGGCGCCCAGTACTTTTCTGATGCCGATCTCTTTCTGTCTTTTCTGGGCAGTGAACGCTGCAAGACCGAATAGTCCGAGGCAGGATATGAGGATGGCAAGACCGGTAAAGTAGCGGGATAATACCGCCACCTGTTGCTCAGAGGCATACATGGCCTGGTACTCGTCGTTCATATAACGGAAGTCGAACACCAGTCCTTTGAAGAAGGTATCGTATTTCTGCCTGATGGCCTCTATGGTAGCGGGCTGATCTGTATTATCCAGTTTCACGATGATGTTGGGCATTACGGGATATGTCTGGAAGAAGCACGGACCTACGTTGTTGTAGAGGGATTCGAAGTTGAAGTCGGCCGCAATGCCCACAATCTGGCGGTCCTGGTCCCAGAGCCTGACCGTTTTACCTATGGGGTCTTTCAGGCCCATTTGCCGGGTGGCCGTCTCATTTAAAATGATTTCCCGTTGTGCATTGGCGTTCTCAGACATGTAGCGCCCGGCTTTCAGGCGGATGCCCGTAGTTTGCAGGAAATGAAAGCCCACTTCCAGATTGGCGAGGTTCACGCCCTTACCCGCAGGCTTCCCCGGCCATTGGAGATCGCCCACTTCACCGTGCTGCCCCAGCAGGTTATGCCCGTAGCTGGATGCGCTGGTAACACCGGGCAGCTGCCGCAGCTCGTGCAGGAAGCTTTCCGCGCCGGCCAGTTTTGCGGAGTCGAATTCAAGGGGGATTTCAAAGTGAAGGATGTGGCGGCGGTCGTACCCCAGGTGTTTGTTCTGGATATAATGCACCTGGCGGTAGATGACGAGTGCTGCGCAGATAGCCGCCACAGACAGTGCAAACTGGAAGATGACCAGTCCTTTCCGCACCCGGGCCTCGTTACTACCCGCTACGAATATCCCTTTTAATGCCATGGCCGGACGAAACCGGGAGATGTACAACGCGGGATAGCTGCCTGCCAGCAAACCGGTGATCAGTGCTATGGAGATAAGCGTCAACACAAGCGGCAGCTCAGGCTTCAGTTCCAGGCTTTTACCGGTAAACTGGTTAAATACCGGCAGCAATAGCCAGATGAACAACAGGGCCAGCAACAACGCGCAGCAGCTCATGAGCAACGATTCGCTGAGGTGCTGCAGCACGAGGTGCCCGCGCGTAGCACCCGCCGCCTTACGGATGCCGGTTTCTTTTAATCTTCTGGCAGCCCTGGCGGTAGAGAGGTTCATGAAATTGATACAGGCAATGATGAGGATGAACACCGCCACCAGCGTAAACAATCTTACATAAGCGATACGCCCGCCTTCCTGCACACCGTTCTGGTATTGGCCATACAGGTATTGATCGGCATAGCGCCGGGCAAACAAGGTACGCCCGTCTGATTGTTCCCGCTCCCGGAAGAAGTTGCCCAGCTTTTCGTTGAAGGCCGTAGTATTAGCGTCTTTCCGCAGCAATACATAGGTAGCGGGGTCACTGTTGCCCCAGTCCTTCATGGCAGGGCGCTTTTCGAGGAACAGGTCGTAGTTGAGCAGTATATCGAACGGTTGGGAATTGGCATGTTTCGTTTGTGCGAACACCGCGGCTATCTCATATTGGCCGCCAAATTCATTGAGCTGGAAGTCGGCCACGCGGCCAACGGGGTCTACACCGGGAAACAGGCGTGCCGCCAGTTCGTCGGATATAGCGATGGCGCGGGTACCACTGAATATCCGCGCTGCATCGCCTTGTAGAATGGGGTAGGAGAACATCTTAAAATACGAGGCACTGGCAAACTGTGCGCTGGCTTTCATGCGGGCATCGCCCTGGGCAATCACCGCCTTTGCAGAGAACCAGGATGGTGTTACCACCGTGGCTGCATCTTCCACCTCGGGAAAGCCTGCTTTCAGCGCGGCAGCCAGCGGGCCCGGCGTATTGGGGGTAGTTTCTATACCGTTCTCGTGGCGTACGTTCTGCATTACCTGGTACAAACGGGCGTTGTGGGTGTGGAAGCGGTCTGCCGACAGCTCGTCTACAGTCCAGAGCCAGATCAGTAAAGCGCAGGCCAGTCCGGTGGAAAGGCCCAGCAGGTTGAGCAGGGAAAACTGGCGGTCGTTTATCATGGAGCGCCATGCCATCAGGAGGTAATTATAAAACATGCCAGCCGGTTTAGGTGAAGGGAGCATCTACAGCACTGATAACTACGAAAGGAGGAGCGCAAGGGCTATGCCAGCAATATAACGCTTTGTATATCTGTAGTTTAACATTGTAAATACGGGTAAATATGTCCGGTTCCGGACAGGAAAGTGTGCGGGAATGAAATAATTCCCCAATCAATATATTTTCCGAATTTTGCAGGCTATGAACGTAATGGATCTGGTTATTCAAGACAGGGAACAAGTGCAATTGGAGAGCATTTTCCTGGACGACAGCAGCAGGAAGATGTGCCTTCAGCTCATCAGGGAACACCAATTCATAGCCGAGCTGCACAAGTACGGCCTGCCCGTTAACAATAAGCTGCTGCTGCACGGTGCTTCCGGCTGCGGCAAAACCATGACGGCCAAGGCGCTGGCCAACGCCCTCCACAAAAGCATTTTCATTCTGAACCTCAGCAATATCGTAAGCGCCCGTATTGGTGAAACATCCCAGCACTTAAAGCTGGTGTTCGACAAAGCAGCCCGCGAAAATGCGGTGCTCTTCCTCGATGAATTCGACCAGATCGGCAAGGCCCGTACAGACGATAAAGACGTAGGAGAGATGCGCCGCCTCGTAAATACCCTCATTCAGCTCATCGATTATTACCCTGAAAAGTCGTTACTGATCTGCGCCACTAACCACCCGGAGGTGATTGATGAAGCGCTGCTCCGGAGGTTCCAGGTGAAGGTGGATTTCCAGATGCCATCTAATGAAGTGCTGGATAATTACTACGACCAGCTGCTATCCCGTTTCCCGGAAGATATCCGGGATATCGAACGCAGCTATGGTATTTCATTCGCAGAAGCGCGGGATTATTGCTTTACGGTGATTAAGTCTTTACTGATTACCAAACTGGAAAAGGAGCGGGCGCTGCAGCAGGAGTTGCAGGAGCAATTGCCGGCATAATAGCCTATACCTGAACGAATACAATGCAAAAAGGTGCGATAATCCGCACCTTTTTTTATTTGTTTAAGTTTTTTGCTTGTATTAACGCGGTTTCCTCCCAAGATCCCGGAGCATCCGGGCATGTATTTTCAGGGCTTTCAGGAAGGTGGGCTGCACATTGTAGGGCAAACCGAACTTACCTGCCACAGATTTTACAATGGGGGCAATTTTCCTGTAATGCACATGGCATATGTCTGTAAACAGGTGGTGCTCTATCTGGAAATTCAGCCCGCCGATAAACCAGGTCAGGAAACGGTTGCGGGGGGCAAAGTCTGTTGTATTGGCCAGTTCATGAATAGCCCAGCTGTCTTTCATATGATGCACCCCGTTCACTGTAACAGGTAACTGGAAGGCAGAAGAGGGCATGATATGCGAGGGCTGGAAAACGCAGGAGAGGAACAGGCCGGCCGTAAAATGCATTATCAGGAAACCCACCAGTACAAAGTACCAGGGCTGTCCGGAAAACAACAAGGGCAGTACGAGAATATAACTGTAATAAAACATTTTGTACCAGGTGATCTGGAAGATGGCCTTCCTGAAAGATATCTTCTGCTTAACCAGCAGATCGTGCCGCTTATAACCGAGTACCTGGATATAATCCTTTGCCGTCATCCAGTATAAAGTCATGATCATATACAAACACCAGGCATACAGGTACTGGTAACGATGAATGCGGTACAGGGGCTGCTGGGGAGATAACCGCAGCAATCTGGTGCCGTTGATATCATCATCCAGCCCGGAAATGTTAGTGTAGGTATGATGCAATATGTTATGCTGTATCTTCCAGTTTACTGTATAGCCGCCGATAACCTCGAGAATATACCCGATAAAGCTGTTGATGTTTTTCTTAGGGGAGTAGGTGCCATGGTTAGCGTCGTGCATCACAGAAGTTCCGATACCAATCATACCCCATCCCATCAGGAACCATAAGCCCCAGAACAGCCACACACTGTTTGCGCCAACACCTGTTATCATTAAAACCAGCGGGGCAAAATAGCAAAAGAGCATGATGACCGTTTTCACCCACATGCCTGTAGTGGCATATGGAGAAATATTATTGGAAAGGAAGTAGTTATTTACCTCTCCCTGTACCATTTCAATGAAACTGTTATTACCCTTTGGTGCAAAACGAACCAATTCTCTTCTACCGTCTTTCATTTGGAATTCTTTTACACGTTTCGGAACAATTCAAATTTCGGTCTTTACAGCCTAATTCCGAAAACGTACTGAAATTTAATATTTTAACATGCAAGAAAAGCGAGCCGGACTATTTGCGTATTGAGCATGCTTTGAATACGCAAGGATGTTTAATGATATACCAATATCTTCCCGAAGAAGATGGCTTTTCTGAAATATTCTTAATGTATAGTATACATATTACAATTGCCGGGCCGGAAAAGTTAATTCTACTGCATACTATGCAAAATATCCGCGATTATCCAGACCTTTTTTATACTATTAGGAAATATTAACAGAAACCCTGTCCGCACCCCCCTAAATACAGCCAGATGAAAACGCTTGTACTTTCCGCAGCATCCCTGATATTCCACACATTGTTGATGGCGCAAACAACAGCGCCCAAACTCCCTGCCTGCAAAAATAAAATGGTTGTTATCGCCCACCGCGGCAACCATGTTACTGTTCCGGAAAATACGGTAGCCTCCGTTGAAGCCGCTTACCAATGCGGGGCCGACTATGCCGAGCTGGACCTGCGCACCACCAAAGACGGGCACCTCATCCTCATGCATGACGCCACCGTGAACAGAACCACTCCCCAACAGGGAAAGGTGGCAGAGCTGACATTGGCCCAACTCCGGGAGCAGCCCCTCAAAAGCAAAAACGGCAAAGTATACCAGGTACCCACTTTTGCGGAAGTCCTCGCTGCCGCAAAGGGAAAGATCCATATTTACCTCGATTTCAAGGAAGCGGATGTAGCGGAAACCTGGAAACAAATACAGGCAGCCGGGATGGAGAAGCAGGTAATAGTTTACCTCAACAAGATCGAACAATATCATGCCTGGAAAGCTATTGCCCCGCAAATGCCGCTCATGACCAGCTTGCCCGAAACATTCACCACCCCCACCCAAATGGAAGCCTTCCTCGATACTATAACCGTTACTGTACTGGATAATATCACAGACGAAGCGCTGCTGCGGGTAGCCCGTAAGCATAACATCGCCATCTGGCTGGATGCGCAATCCTCCTCCGAAGGCCCTGATGAGTGGGATGCCGTAATTGGCAAGGGCGCTCAGGGTATGCAAAGCGATAACCCGGGCGCCCTTGTCAGCTACCTGCGCAGTAAGAAGCTGCGGTAGCCATTTTGTATGTTTTACTTAGAGAGATACCATCGCACTCCGTTTGTTACAACGGTTCATCACCTGCACTTTCCATTGATAATTGGGGTAATTGGCGTCTAAACTTTCCCGGGGGCCTTTCCCTGATATACAGCCCGCAATATAAATCGCTATTACACCTTCATTCACTGTACCTGACACCAGTTCCACACGGTATCCGTTAGCCGCAATCTCAAACTGACTGGCACCCGGACTAAAAAAATACAACCTCACCGGGTAACAGGTCTCCGTCATATCGCATGCCCCGCTGCCTCCGTAGGGTAATATGCCCGCACCGTCGGCTTTAAACGCCACTTTAATAGCAATACCACTTGGAGAACAATCATAAGTTACGCCAGTAATGGTGGGTGCCGATCCGCATGGAGGCATTACGTACGCAGAAATAACCTGGATGATCTTATTCTTGTAAACAACCTCCAGCCGGGTTATCTGGTCTGTAGTTTCATCATTGTGTAAAGTAAGGTCGAAATCAGAAGTACCCTTCATCATCGTATACCGCACTTTGGCGTTGGAATTATTCAGGGTCACGTTGTTGTAGTTAACCACGATATCCCTGCCATCTTCATTCACCAGTTTAAATACCTTCTTATCTCCGGAGGTATACATCAACTGATGGGGGATGGCGCTACCATCAGCCATTACCACTTTAGGTTTGATGAATTTCAAGGTAATGTCGCGAGTCGCGCTGGGGTTCCAGTCGTCGCCGGAGAAGGCATACCTGGCCGTCAGGTTGGTATACTTTTCATATTCGGGGAGGGTAGTAGGGTCCAGTTTAAAGGTGATCAAACCGTTAGCGGTATTCGTGAACTTGGTTTCCATATACACCGCTTCGCTGGTGCCGGGTATCACAAAGGCCATATCAATGCCTATGGGTTTCTTGGTGTAGGGGAGCCCCGTTGAGTTGTCGATCAGCGTGAAGGTGAGTTTGATCTCATTATCAGTCACCTCATCATATTGCAGATCAGAGGCTTCTACAAACGGCTTGAGCGATACATCGGGCCTCAGTTTGGCCTTCAGCTCCGCGATTTCTGCTGCCAGACTTCTTAAATACCCTGCCAGTATCGATTTCTCGAACTTATACCCGGATACCTTGCCGCTGATGCTTTTGAATATCGAATTCAGGTAGTTGTAATTGCTTTCCATGCTTTTCACTTCCTGCTGGCTGCTCTGGTACTGGGTAGCGTTCTTAACGGCTTCAATGCTCTTTAAAATGGCGGCTTTGATGGCGGCAAGGGCAGGGTAGCTGTCGTACGCATGGCCACCGCACTGGAAGTAATCCAGCGTATTGTCTACCGACTTGTTCATATCATCCGAAGGCTGCGGTTCATCGCAGTTATATACCCGGTCTTTTTCCTCTCCGGTTTCCTTAAAGGAATTGAAATTCGCCGTCTGCTTCCCGTTTTCAAAATAGGTTTGGGAAATCACCGTTGAAGCTCCTGTTTCCCAGTTAAAGTCCAGCACATACATGGCCACCCGGGTTTGGGAGATGTGGTTCATCTCCACCACGATCTTTCCTTTTTTACCGTTGATGATGGAATACATCCGGCTTTTGGATACTTCTGGGAACATTTCCGTTACCAGTAATTCTGCATTTCCTTTCTTGGCCAGTACGGTGGAAGTGAGATATTGCAGTTGCCCGCTGCCATTGATCTTGCCATAGGCAGCCAGTGTATCCTCATTATACGTGAGCTTGTATACGAGCTGATTGGGAGCGTTGGGGATGAGTTTTTCCTCATAATACACATTGCCTACTCCGGGCGTGATGCTGTTGTTGTAAACGGCATCGGCTTTGCGCTTCTCCGCCAGCAGCTCTTCCTGACTTTTCGCCTGTTCACCGGGACCGCTTTTCTTACTGCAGCCAGCCGCTGCCACCAAAAAGCACAGCACCAAAACCATTGCCGGGACGGACATTTTCGAACCGGGGTTCCTTTTGGGGAATAAGTAAGAGGATAAAAGCATAGTTCTAATTATTAATAAGTTACAAAAGTACCATTTGAATAATACTACCAAATACCTAATATTAAGTATTTATCAAAGCGTACAACCCACGTATCCATTTTACTTATATTACGGCCTGTTTAGCCACCTTACTTATGATAAAGCAGCTTTTATCCGCCTTAGTCATTGCGCTGGCCGCATGCTCTGCCTCTCTTGCACAGGATACCGTTTGGGTATCCAAAAACAATAAGATTATATCTTCCCGGGATTCTGCAGCCTCTTACCAGCTGGTCATGAAGGACAGGGAAGACACTTCGAAAACTAAGGTGCTTGGCTATACGATAGATGGTACATTGGAGATGGAGGTAAACTACCAGCCATATCATTCCCCCCGCACACTGCACGGAGTGTCCAAAACGTATAAAGCCGGAAAGCTGAAAGACGAAAGGATTTACAAAGAAGGAAAGCTGAACGGCCACCATATTACCTATTGGGAAAACGGTAACCGCAGGAGAGATGATATATACGAAAACGGGGAGTTTAAAGCCGGGCAGTGCTTCACTGCAGAAGGGAAAGATACCACCTGGTTCGTGTATCACCTAACAGCCGAGTTCCCCGGCGGCCTCGATAGCTTACGGCGCTATATGTACCGGATGATCAAATACCCCACTAAAGCCATGCGCGACGGCATAGAGGGGAACGTATTTGTTACTTTTTCCGTTTCCAAAGAAGGCGCCATCACCAATGCATATGTGCGCAAAAGCATACATCCCTTACTGGATGAGGAAGCCATGCGGGTAGTGCAACGCATGCCACAATGGACGCCAGGCAAGCTGGAAGGCATTCCGGCTACTACTTTATTTACCCTGCCAGTCTCTTTCCGGCTGGAATAGGTCGGGCTATAACCGGTTAATTTTATGGAAATCATACAGAGCTGTATCTACCTATCGAAGTAATTATTCAAAACCCACCAGCTCAACACAAAATCATGATGATAAGTAGATGTATGATTATCAGTATGCTCCTGATCTCCGTTGGCATAACCACTTATTCCCAGGATGCCACTACAAAATGGATCAATGAAAACGCATACCCGCTGCAGCCAGACACTGCCCAGTCCACCGAAGACCTCCACTTCCTGAAATCAGAATTAAAGCATAACCTCGTAATCGGCCTGGGTGAAGCCTCCCACGGCACCAGGGAGTTCTACAATCAAAAGCAGCGCATCATTTCCTACCTCATTACGCACCTCGGTTATAAGCGTATAGGCTTCGAGATGCAGGATAAATTCCTGGAGCCGGTAAATGCATATGTACAAAACGGAACGGGTGACCTGAAGGTAATTATGAAGGATATGGTCTTATACAACACCGAAGAGATCTACCACCTATTCCAGTCCATCAGGCAATACAACAACAGGCAGCCCGCCTTCCAAAAGGTAAGCATATACGGCTTTGACCGGGAAGAATTCGCCGGAGACCCTTTCAACCGCGACAGGCTCATGGCGGAGAACATGATCGCCGATCAATCCAAACACAAACAAAAAACCATCCTCTGGGCACATAATATCCATATCGCCAAGGATACCATTATTGCCCAATACCGGGGAATGGGGTATCATGTAAAGCAACAATATGGTGCGCAGTTCTATGTGTTGGGGTTTGACACTTTCAACGGCTCCGTAACCGTCATCTCCCAAGATGAGGGCCTGGTATCAAAAGACTTTACAGCTCCTGGCGAATCGTTCTCCGAGATGTTCTCAAAGGCCAGTCACCCTACCATCTACATCCCCTTCAACAAAGCACCGAATCCCCTCACCAACCAGCAAAGGGATATCACCAATATCTACGCGAACTGGACGGAAAGCAGGGCACGTCCCATTAAGCCCGGAGTGGATTTTGATGCTATTCTGTTTATTAAGACAACTTCGGCATCCAGGATACTGAAATAATACTGGCAGGCAACCCGCGCAATACGTGGGTTGCTTGTTATAACTATTCAATTTAGTACTCAACGGAGATCGCCACAGCCCGTTTTCGTGTAAGCAGGTAAGCCACCGCCAGATTCGGCACCCAGCACCACCAGGCCACCACGCTGTACGCCGTACCGAAATCACCGAAGATTTTAATGAGCAAAGGCATCCACAGCCTTAAGGTTACGGCTGCAAAGCAGCAGGCATAGCTATAGATCATGAGGTTTTTATGCTGCTCCACCTGCCCGTTCTTTATACGGATGTACCCCATGACCGTGGTACAGAACCATACACAGCTTAAAGTCATAAAGCCCAATTTGGCCGGAACTCCACCGGAAGCGTAAAACGCAATATAAAAGCCGGATACGGCACTCAGCAGCACCGCCGTCACATACACCTTGCCAGTTAGCCGGTGGAACTGCAGACTCCGGCTCCTGATCCAACTGCTGAATTGCACCCAGCCGATCAGGAGTGCCAGTCCGCCCAGGATAATGTGCACATAAAAGCCAGCCTGCCAAAAGGGATTTAAAAAGAGAGCATCGGGTTTGAGCTTTAATATGCCTGCCTTCTTTTCTGCCATAAAGAACTGGCTGGGATACAACCCGATAAAAACCGACAACAATGCCATCAGGAGCCATAGAACCTTCTTTACCATCTTGTTTTTAGGTGCAAAAGAAGGAGAACCGCGGCTGCGGAACGCTCCAAAACGTAAGGTGGTCGCTCAGAAATGCCCGGTGGTACGTTCCAAAAGGCAGGATGGGAGGGATTCAGTCCTCGGTTGAAGGGTTTATCTTATGCTGCTGGCAGTATTCTTTGGGAGAGAGGCCCGTTGCCTTTTTGAAGTTCCGGTTAAATGATGTTTTGGAATTGAAGCCTACCTGGAAGGCCAGGGAAAGGAGGGTATACTGGTTGTTTTCGGGTAACAGGGCTATCCGCTTGAATTCTTCCACGCGGAAATCATTGATATAATCGTAAAAGTTCCTTTGCTCCAGGGTATTGATGACCTGGGAAAGGGCATTGCTGCTAACGCCTAACCGGGCGGCCAATCCATCCAGGTTGAGCTCTGGTTCCTGGAAAAGCTTTTCCGTCTGCATCAGGAGCGTGAGTTCCTGGTGGATTTTTGACATGAGGTCGGGATCGATGGCCGTTTTCTGGTATTTCAGGGGTTCAACTTCTATTGGGGGAACCTCCACTTTTACTGTTTCAACAGGTAAGGATGCGCCCGCTAACAATGGACGGCCGGCCTCCTGGTTGGAGAAAATGCCTACCTGCTTAATACCGAAATACCCGATAAACAGAATAAACACATCTACCAGTAAGAAGGTGGAAATATCATTTCCGAATATAATGGATAGCCAGATGGCTCCCATACCAATGGTGAGGTACACCAGCCAGTTCAGGTTGATCTTCTCAGAATAGGAGAATTGCCGGGCTATATTCAAACGGTGCCTTCTTAATAATACCAGCGACCAGCACACGTAAATGATCCCGGATGGAATAATGGGGAGCCGGATAAAGGAAGTGAGTTTTTCATAACCCAGCCCGTGATGCTGATACACATAGATCTTCTGCGCAAATGGCAATACAAAAAAGCCCGACAGCAGGAGGTAAGCTGCCAACGCAGGAATAAAATGAATATATACGGGCAGTCTTTTATTGCGTTGCCCCACAAGCGTAGCCACATAACAATACAAAAACGGGCCATGAATGAGGGGTAATGGTATCTCCATTCCCAATAGATACGGGAATGCAACAAAATCACCGGAAATCAGGAGGTAATAGCAGAGTAAATGAAGTCCGATTACGACTAACCAAATCGCTAAAATCAGATCTGCCGGGGATTTACCCTTTTTGGTAAAAAGCAGTAAAGCAAGAAATACAGCAAGGATGATTCCCGCAATATGAAACATCAGTTCTTTTTTTAATTGCCGCCCATTTGTAAGGAGGAAATTAAAAGTATCATTTTTTGATTATAAATCGCTCCCTGCAACCCGCCCCATTTCCTGCAACAGCGTATGCCGCTCCACCGGGGACGTACTCAGCTGGATAGCCGCTTTATATTGTTCCATCGCTTTGCCTTTATCGATCCCGGTATAAAGATTCCCCAGCAAGGCATGGTAGTAGGTGTTTTCCGTAAGATTCAGATTATGCACGGCTGATATGGCAGCCTGGTTGCCATACACCTTTGCATATGCAAAAGCCCTGTTCAGCGCGGTTACCGGCGAATATGCCAGCTGCAGCAGCTGCGTGTACAGCGGCAATATCTGCTCCCATTTGTTTTTTCCGGTAGGGGTGGTATGCCAGTAGGCAATGGCTGCCTCCAGGTGATACTTCGAGGCCTCCTCACCATTACAGGCGTTCACCAGGTGGAAATTCCCCCTGTCTATCAGCGATTGATCCCACAGCTGGCGATCCTGGTCCTCAAACAGGATCACCTCACCACTGGCATTCAGCCTCGCTTCCAGCCGGGAACTCTGGTAGCACATCAGGGCCAGCAGCGCCTGCACCTGGCTGGTATTAGTGGAGGGATGGCCTGTCAGCAGCAGGGTTAACCGCACCGCTTCTGCACAAAGCTCCCTGCGGATCAGCTGGCTGCCCGATTTGGAAAAGTATCCTTCATTGAACAACAGATACAAGGTTTTCAATACCGTATCCAGCCGGGAAGTGATGGCCGACTCCTGCAGGGCATTCAACTGGAACTTACCACTGCGGAGATCCGCCCGGGCTCTATGCAGCCGCTTTTTAATGGTTTCCTTCTTCGCCAGGAATGCATTGGCGATTTCTTCCACACTAAAACCGCACAGCACCTGCAGCGCCAGGCATATCTGGCTTTCCGATGCAATTAATGGATCGCAGACGGCGAATATCATCGCGAGCTGACTGTCTTCTATAATCTTACTGTCTATTTCAATATCTGGTTCCGATAAGGCTTCATCCTGCCGGATACTGTCTTTTACCCGGTGTTCAAAGTTGGAGAGGCGCCGGAGATGGTCTTTCGTTTTATTCTTTGCCACGGTATACAGCCAGGCTGCCGGGTTATCCGGGATGCCATGCAGCGCCCAGTTCTCGGAAGCGCGCAGGAAAGTGTCACTGGCAATATCCTCCGCCAGTTCAATATGCTCCAAACCAAAATGACGGCACAGTAAGGCCGTCATCCTGGCATATTCCTGCCGGAATAAATGGGGGAGCAGCTCGGTATGTACCTTTGGCTGATCCAAACTAGGCTTGTTTTAATACTTCCCTCACTTCAATACTGCCGCCAATCTTGAATATGGGGTTCTCTTTGGCCAGGGCCACCGCTTCATCGATATCCGCAGTTCTGACCACCACAAATCCTACTACGAATTCCTTGATCTCCGTGAATGGCCCGTCTGTAACCACATTACCCGGCTTAACCGTCTGAGCGCTGCCGGGTGTGGGCAGCAGGGTATTCCCTTTGTCAACCAGTTTATTTTGTGCTACGATGCCTGCCAGCCAGTTCATGCGTTCCTGCATCTGCTCGGGAGAAGGTTTAAAGTCGGCGATATCGTTTAATCTGAATATCAATGCAAATTCTTTCATGTTCTGTTTCTTTTATAAGTTAGCTACAATGGTTTGATAATCTGCCTCAAAGCCCGGCATGGCGGTACCTTCTACCCGGAGGGTATGCACTTCCGTATCGCCAATATACGCATTAAACACCGCCCTCACGTGGGATGAGATGAACTCATTATCCGGCGCCCAGTCTGCCATCCTGCCCCCGGAAGCAATAGCGAGATACACCTTTTTGCCATTCAGATGCCCTTTCCTGACGCCCTTTTCATCATAGCCATACGTTATCCCGAAGCGGACCAGCTGGTCGATCCAGGCTTTTAACAAGGCCGACATGCCGAGGTTATACATGGGAGTACCCAATATCAGTACATCGGCATTACTTACATCGCTGACTACGGAATCGGCATACTGCAGTAAGCGCCGTTCCTCCTCATCGGCCGTGCGCGGGTCTTTATAAAACGCTCCCACCAGGTTGCCTTTCAGGAAGGGAGGCGCTTCCCGGGTAAGGTCCCTTTCAATGACGGTATCGATTTCCTGCTTACTGATTAACCGGTCAACAATGGCCGAGCTCAGGCCCTTACTAAAGGATGCGCTCCCCCGGGCGCTGGAAATGATGTGCAAAGCTGTCTTCTTCATCATAATATCTTTTGTTTAATACCATGACGAACGAATATTCCCGATGGGGACACGAATGCATCCAATAATAGCAGGATTATTAATCAGGGGCAGGTTTATAAATTTAACCTACTGACAATCAATATATCCAACCTCAATTCCCAGCCAGTCTCTATCTTATTGACTTGCCCCTGAAAATGCTTAACTTAGAGATAGTTATATCCTCCACATCTTTCCATTTTCCTCCTCCTCTTCTTTAACCTTATCCTATCCATTCTTCAACACTTAGAAAACTTCTTTTATGAGAAAGATGTATCTCTTCGCGGCCCTTGCATTGGCAACAGCCTGCAATACGGGCACCGACAAATCGAAGTCAGATGCCGGAAAGGAACCCGTAACCGAACCGGTAAAAAAGGAGGTCGTTAATTATCCTTTCACGCCGGATTACTCTTCCGATTTTGAAATCGGTGATCCTAAAAACGCAATGACGCTCCTCAACATGTACAAGAACTGGGACAACAACACCATGAACAATTCAAAGGACTATTTCGCGGAATCAGACACCATGGTCTTTTCCGATGGTTCTATGTTTACCGGAAGCCGAGACAGCCTTATCCTGATGGCCAACAAGGTAAGGGGGCAAATGGGCACTGTAGTTGACTCTGTGCATGCCTGGGTACCGCTCAGAAGCAGGGATAACAATGAGGAATGGGTACTGATATGGACCCGTGAGATTTCAACTGATGCCAAAGGACGGAAAACGGCTAAAGAACTGCATGAAATATGGAGGTTTGATAAAGATGGTAAGATCAACCTGATGTATCAGTACGAGCAGCAGCCTCCCAAAATGCCGCCGCCTCCGCCTAAAAAGAAATAATTGCATTACATAGTGCTATCGGCATTAATTATCAGGCTTTAATGCAGGAAGGTACGATTGCTCGTACCTTCCTCATTCATCGGGTATAGAAACGGACCTGGTCAAACCTGGGTAAAGAAGCCGACAGTTTATAATTTTCGTTTTAACCTGAACTGGCCGGATATTTCCTTCTTTGGAGGATTGTAACTACCGTCCTGGTACCATACCTCTGCGGTAAATTTACCCTCCACATAGCCCCCAACTGCATCGTACCGCGTAATGGTTACTCCCCCCGAAGAATGTTGCAATTCGCAGGTTGGGCAGGGCGTTTTACTGGTCACCCAATCCCATTCTCCCATTCCACCAACGTGGATATAACTTTGATCGTCATCCAGTCCGTAAGGGTAGGAGCGTTGCCCGAAAGATTCTCCCAGCAAACGGATCAGGATAAACTGACCGCCGCTCATTTGCGCATTGATGTAAAAGTTGTCCGCTTCCATTCTGAGGCATTCATCAGCAGGGCAATCACCTGTTTTGTTTTTATGGACGATACCATCCATTGTATAGACCAGGAATTCGTCTTCCATAATAGTCAGTGGAATGGTCAGGATGGCCTGCCTGCTGTAATCTCTCTTCACCGGATTCCACACAGGAACGTAAACACTCACCAGCTCCGGGTTTACGGCAGACGGTGAGGCGGGAGCGGTGTACAGGCAATTGATACCATCCGGCTTCAGTTTCCCTGCTCCTGCGCCCATTTTCCATTTTATACGTGGTATCTGCGACCGGATATTGTATTCTACATATGCTCCAATCGGCGGGTCTTTCTCCAGTGAGGTAAGCAAAACTTCATGATACATCAGCTTTAAATGCGCCTGCTCACCAACTATTAACTCACTGCGATCCGTTTCTATTTTTAGGGACTCAACGTAAGTCCAGTCACTAAAGTGGGTGGTATTTACCGTAAGTGTACGCGCAGTCTCGTTCCTTTCCGTATCCATGATCATCCGGAAGAAACCCGTCGAATCCTGGTATGCCAGGTGAAGCAGGGCAGGAGAGGTGCCGATGGTTTCCGATGCATCATATTTGAATACAATCGTTACCGGCTTTTTAAACTGAACATGCTCCGGCAGGAGCCTGAATGCGTTACGCGACGTTCCCGTTAATGTGTTTTCAATGGGCTGAATGCTGAAATTGACTGGTCCGCTTACAGCTCCGGCGGGGATAACCAGCTGCACACCATCTGCCTGCAAAGTACCGCCACCGGTACCAATAGTTTTGGTTACGGCCGGCCCCACAATGGCACCGGCGTTTCTTTTTACCGGTTTGATAACCTGGTCCTCAATTTCGGCCGGAGACTTTTTACAGGCCATGAACAATGAGATGAAAGTCAATAGTAGGAAGGAAGGAATTAGCTTCATAAAATGTATGCTTGTGTTTTTTCCGGGGTAAATACTGAATGCAAAGGAAAATAAAAGGCGGGCAGGTAAAATTTAGGGGATGCGCGAATCGTTATTCCGGATGTCTTAATCGTTACAATCGCTGCCGGCACCGTATTAACCACCGGCACGGTGCCGGCTTTACCGGGGGATGAGGTAACAAACTATCGCCTTTTCCCTATTTTTGCCGGGACATGGCAAAACAAACCGCTTTCAGTTTCACCAATGCAGTGAGTAGTAACAGGCTTACCCGATATGATGTTAGCGTGCTCCTGATAGTACTGCCTTATTACTTTATCCTCGCCGCACTTATCTGGGGGAAAGCGTATGTGACTGATCCGGGCATTTTCCTTACCACTACAGCAATCATTTTGGGAGTATGGCCTGCATCCTGGTTCATACATTCAAAAGCAGGATACATTATCCGGAGTTACTTGCCTGAAGTAAATCAGACTACACGGCGTGTATTGGTAACACTGGCCGTATTTATACCCATTACCATTCTCATTAACTATCTTATTCTGTTGATGTGTTGCAGTGCGGCAGGGAAGCCTTACATGCCTGAAAAATTTGCCAGTATCACTTTAGCGGGTATTATATTGAATATAATTGCCACAGCAGTATTCGAAGCCACTTACCTGTTAAAGAAATGGAAGTCATCCCTCATTGAAGCCGAGAAGTCTAAGAAGGCCTCTCTGCAAAGTGAACTGGATAACCTGAAATCCCAGGTGAATCCTCATTTCCTCTTCAATTCCCTGAATTCATTATCTGCCCTCATTTCCGAAGACCAGCAGAAAGCCGAGGATTTTTTATATGAAATGTGCCGGGTTTACCGATACCTGCTACAGAACAACGAACATGAACTTACCGCCGTGCATGTGGAAGTAGCATTTCTGAAGTCTTACTTTTATTTGCTTAAAACAAGATATGAAGCTGCCATTCAATTGGATATCAATATCCCTCAGCAATACAGCAATTACCAGATCCCGCCTTTCACCCTACAGATGCTGATCGAGAATGCCGTGAAGCATAATGTAATTATGGAAACCAATCCTCTAATTATACAGGTATATACCAACGATAACGAAGAACTGGTTGTCCATAATAACCAGCAGGCGAAATCTGTTTCGGTACAGTCTAATAAAATAGGATTGCAGAATATTCAGCGAAAATACCAGTTACTATCTCAACGCAGTGTTACGATAGTACCCGGCGACCAGTATTTTACCGTAACGCTTCCCCTGATAAATCCCGTTACTTATGAAAGTAATTATCATTGAAGATGAAAATCTTGCCATTAAAAGGCTGATAAAAATGATTGCCGGAACAGACAATAGCATTGAGATTGTTGCAACGCTCCGGAGTATTGCAGAAAGTGTACATTGGCTAAAGGAGCATCAGGCACCGGAATTGATATTTATGGATATTGAGCTGGCAGACGGGCAGTGCTTTGAAATCTTCAACCAGGTCACAGTAAACAGTCCGGTTATTTTTACCACTTCGTACGATCAGTATATGCTGCGTGCGTTCGAAGTAAATAGTGTAGACTATCTGCTGAAGCCCATAGAACCCGAAAGACTGGCTCAGGCATTAAACAAGCACAAAACCATTCAGGCGCATTACGCCCGCCAAACCGCCCCTGCTGTGAATGTTAAGCAGTTATTAAACGACCTTCGGGAAAGTCTTGACAAGCATCAATACCGTAAACGCTTCCTGGTAAAATCCGGGAATAAGCTGGTGAGCATACAAACGGAAGAAATCGCTTATTTCTTTCGGGAAGGCAGGATTACCTTTTTCAAAACCTTCGCAAACGGTAAGTATATAACTGATTATACCCTGGAAGAACTGCAGGAAGAGATGCTGGAGCCCGCTGATTTTTTTAGGATCAACCGCTCTTCACTGGTATCCATAAAATCCGTCAAAACAATAGAGAACTTCCCGGGAAACAGGCTGCACCTCGATCTCGTTCCTGCTTTTGACAAAGATTCCATCGTGAGCAGGGATAAGGTATCCGAATTCAAAGACTGGATTGGCAAATAGAGCCGTTTCCATTTAAACACAGATTTCCACGGTTGGCGCGCTACAACTTACGACTCCGTCATCCTCCACCTGCAGCTCAGGATGCCATGGAATAATTTTGCATGTCAACTAACGTGGAAACAATTATGAATAAATTAATCCCTACTTCAGCATTTGCAGCCTGCTCTTTAATGGCGTTGCTTTTTTCCTGCAATTCAGTAAATAACGATCCCCCCGGCAGCACGGCTTCAGATTCCGCCGCCCTGGTAAATCGGGGAGCATATCTGGTAACCATCGGGGGGTGTAATGATTGTCATTCTCCCAAACGGATGGGTAAAATGGGGCCTGAAGTAATTCCGGAGACACAGCTTTCCGGCTACCCTTCCAGCCGCCCCCTTGCGGCCTTTGACACAGCGCTGGCTAAAAAAGGCATTGCGCAGTTCAATGAAGATATGACAGCCGCCGCAGGGCCATGGGGTATCAGTTTCGCTTTAAATATCACCAGCGATGTAAGCGGCATCGGCAACTGGACTCCTGAGAATTTTAAAACCGCCATGCGCCATGGTAAACTGAAAGGTGCTGAAAAAGGCCGCACGCTGCTACCGCCAATGCCCTGGACAAACTATACGCAAATGACTGATGAAGATCTCAACGCCATATTCAGTTACCTGAAACAAACAAAACCCGTTAAGAACTTCCCCCCGGTACCGCAGCATTTTTAGCAGAAAATTACAATCCTGCAATAACAGAAAGGCCTTCGTAAGAAGGCCTTTCTGTTATTGGGAATCCCGCAAGCTGATTATGCAGGAACTATTACAGTTTTTTAAACATTCGTTTTAAGAACATCCTTCAACCCGGATCTTTCATACTCAGTCCGGGGTTGCGAACTATTACCGGGTGCCTGTATCTGGAATTTATAATCACCTGCCTCCAGCACTTCAAAGCGAATTACACCATCGCCCGTAACGCCCAGGTTCGTCATGCCGCCACCGGGGTTCTTACCGCCTTTTACGATAATGCCTCCTATGGGATTGCCGGGACGCGCCATTTCAGAAGCGCCGCGTTTTACACCCTGCCCGCTGCTTTTCTCTTGCGGGGCAGTAAGGGTAAACTGGTATTCGCCTGCGGCTAAGCCTTTGAATTCAAATTCACCTTTATCGTTGCTGGTCACCACCATGAGGTTGCCACCGGGGTTCTTGCCGCCTTTTACGATGATTCCGCCAATGGGATTCCCGGGCCGCGCCATTTCTGAAGTTTTCCCCTGTGGAGCATCGGGCGCTGTTAATGTAAAGGCATAATCTCCCGCTTCGAGGCCTTTGAATTCAACCTGTCCGTTACCATTACCGGCTACTGTGATGAGGTTGCCGCCGGGGTTCTTTCCGCCTTTCACGATAATTCCGCCAATGGGATTGCCGGGTCGTGCCATTTCACCCTGAGGACTATCAGGTGCAGTTATTGTAAATAAGTAATCTCCTGCTTCGAGGCCTTTAAGCTCAATCCGGCCATTATCGTTACTCGTTACCACCAGGAGGTTACCGCCTGGGTTCTTGCCGCCTTTCACGATAATACCGCCAATGGGATTGCCGGGCTTTGCCATTCCGGCCAGGGGATTAACAGCTGAATGGCCCCCTTCATTATATAGCGGGTTCTTTGTAGAATCTGATACAGCCAGTCCATTACCACCGGGCTTCGTCACTTTCCCTCTGGGGCGCTTCGTTTTCCCGTTTACAAGCAAACTTACCCCTGCCGTAAAAGTGACTGCGCGGTAATGCGTGGCTTCGGACTGATCAACCGGTTTTCCGGAAATCAGTTGGCCGGGTTCATAAGTGTTATCCTCTTTAAACCCGCCCTGCGGTTTCAATCTCCTTTGTACGGAATTAACCTCACCACCGGTGTTATAAGCTGCCGAAGCATACACGCTGAAGGAACGGGTGATACGATGGCTGACCTTTAACCGGGGGATCATTACGAAACCGGTCTGTTTTTCTTCCGCCATGTCCCACAGTGAAATGGTCTGCTTCGATCCGTCGTTCAATTCTAATACTGCCTGCTGCGTAAATCCACCCTGTTTTAAAGCAAAATAGCCGCCACTGAAGGAGGGCGACAAAGTAACCGGGCCCATGCTGAAATTGGCCTGTAATCCGGCAAACCCTATGCAGCCTGTAGCGCCTGATTTTCCACTACGGGTGTTGGTAATATTCAAACTGCCGCTATGCAGTTTATACAGCGCCTGCTGACTGGCAATATCCGGCATCAGGTTGCGGGAGGTAATAAAACCGCCTCCGGCAATAACACCGAGTTCAACCCTGCTATTGTTTTTACTTAAAAAGGGGATAAACACATCCGCCTGTACAGCTGCGCCATTGCCAAGGAAGTTTTTGTCTTTTAAAGTAGAAGTGGTGTTATTAATGCCGCCACCTAATGAAACCTGGATGGAACGCTGCGCAAATGCGGCAGGAGTGGCTGCTGATAAAAAGGTAATCAGTAGAATTCTTTTCATAGCCGGGAAATACTTTTGAGGTTATCAAATTTCACTTATAGTATATGCATTCTCTTCATTTTGCTAACTGAATATATAAAAAATAACTGAATATTCGCCCTTCTATGCCACTCCCCGTGAAACTATGTATCTTAGGGGCAACCCCAATCAACTTATGCAAACAAACTTCAGAACTGCAGCACTCACGGATATTAAACAGATGCAGGTGGTGAGGCACCTGGTAAAAGAGAACACCCTTAGCAACCCCGATCTGGTTCCGGATAAAGATGTGGCGTATTATATCACCGAAAAAGGGAAGGGCTGGGTATGTGAGGCTGATGGACAGGTGGTAGGCTTTTCCATTGTAGACCTGCAGGAGAATAGCGTATGGGCCTTATTCGTAGACCCGGCTTTTGCCGAAAAGGGAATTGGAAAGGAGCTGCACCGGCTGATGCTGGAATGGTATTTCGGGCAAACGCAAAGCACGCTGGTGCTGGGAACCGCTCCCAATACCCGGGCAGAACGGTTCTATACCCTCCAGGGCTGGTCGCCCGCAGGCAGCTACGCCAACGGGGAAAGTAAATTCGAACTCACGTACTCCGACTGGGCCCGGCGTTACCCCGCAGGAAGTTAAAATCCCGTAACTTTGCGCCTTTATAAGCGTGTATATGACCGTTCCCGGTGACGATAGCCATCAAACCATTACTGACCAGGTTCAATTAACAAACTCCGCTTTCTGCCCATTTGAGGATCAGGAAGCAGCTGGTGCTATGGCTGCAGGTATCGTCTTTAACCCTGATGATGAAATTCACCCCCTCTGCGAAATCGCCATTGCTTCGTTACAGGAACACCTTACCGTGCAGAATGAGTGGAAACACAATTTCGGTTTAGACAATGATGGCAGCGGTACGGTAATCGGGAAGATGTTCGGTGTGCTGGTAGTGCGTACGGAAGACGGAACTTTGGGCTACCTGTCTGCCTTTTCCGGTAAACTGGCCAATGGCAACCATCATAATAAGTTTGTTGCACCGGTATTCGACAGCCTGAAAGACGGTGGCTTCCTCAATACCGGTATGCTCCGTTTATCAGCAATAAATGCAGAGATTACCACCCTCGAACAGGAAGATGCCCTTAAACACGAAGCGGAGATATCACAATTAAAGGAACTGCGCAAAGCACATTCCACGCAGTTGCAGCGTAAGCTCATGGAGCATTATAATTTCAGTAACAGGGCCGGGCGTTATAAGAATCTGATCGATATCTTCACAGCGCATGGCTATAAACAGCCGCCGGCCGGAGCAGGGGAGTGTGCAGGACCTAAACTGCTGCAACATGCCTTCCGCCATGGTATGGAACCTTTGGCTTTAGCGGAATTCTGGTGGGGACTATCTCCCAAATCGGCCACCTGGAAGCATGGCGCTTATTACAAACCCTGTAAGGAAAAGTGCGCACCTATACTGGATTACATGCTGAGTGCGTAGCCTCAGGAAAACTCCCCGATATGCCACAGCACCCCGGATGGGTCGTGCAGGAAGCATTCCCTTCCCCAGTTCTCTTCCCGGATGGGAACTAACCGTACCCCTTCATACTTAACGTTTAGGTTCAGGCCCAGCAGTTCACTATAAAACTCCCGCACATCCTTCACTTCCATAAACACCATGGTATTATCCACCCAATCCTTTACATAAGCATCCTGCAGGTAGAAAGCTAATTTTCCGCTGGTGAACAGGCACATCTTCGGGGTAAGGATGGTTTCCTGAAAACCGAGGTCCCGGTAAAAGCTCCTGGAGATATCGTAATCCCTGGCGCCAATAAATGGCCGGATAGAAAGGGCTTTGTGTTCCATAACGTGCAATTTATCTGTTACCATCAAATATAAGCATCCGCTTCCTTATCCTGAAACGGGCCCGCAACAACGTTACCAAATGGTTATCAGGCTCCGTATATTCTGCAAATATGGTTTTAATGAATAATTTTATCAGCTAATTACCTACTTTTGAATACCTGCATATACTGGCAAGAAACGAAAGATTAACATTCCCGTACCGGATTTACACCAAAATCTGATGTATAGACTGATAGTAGCATTCAACGCATTAAGCAAGGTTCAACATTTCATGACAGCAGGTAGTTATTAGCTTTCACAATTAACACCAACTTGTGACCAACACGGTTAATATGGATATTAATAGCGTCAGGGCCTTACAGGAAGGCGATGTTCAGGTTTTCAATGACGTCTTTGAGATGTATTGGGAGAAGGTATATATCTACCTCGCTAAGAAAACCGGTAGTAACGACGCTGCCAAAGATTTAACCCAGCTGGTTTTCATCAAGCTCTGGAAATACAAGCACCAGCTTACCGACCAGGTTTCACTCAACGAACAGATATTCCGCAAATCCAAACAGATATTCATTGACTGGCTCCGGCAGGAACTCCGCACCCGCGCCCGCCTCGTGCTACCCGAAACCTTACCCGAACTGGCCCATTTCGATACCAGCCTCGAAAACAGTGAGATCCGGAGAGACATATATAATGCCCTCCAGTCTCTCCCTCCCCGCAGGAAAGAGATCTTCGAACTGAAGCATATCCACGGCTACTCCTATAAAGAAATTGCCTCCCTGCTGGGTATTTCCACTAAAACTATTGACAACCAACTACATAAAGCCAACCTGCAACTCCGCAAAATCCTGCATACCGCAATCTACATGGCCGTTCTTTCCGAAACAAATTATTTTTCCTGAGGATAGGGAATTTGTCCAAACCCAGCGTACTTATAGGTGAAGTAGCAATACCGGGTTATGGATAAAACTGAACTGATCAAGAAATTCCTTGCAAACAAATGTACCGCTGAAGAAGCTGCGCTGGTAGAACAAATACTGGAAGAAGAGCCGCATCTGGTACAGGAGCTGCTGCACCCGGAAGAGTGGGAGAGCGCTGCCGCAGGCGATCCTGCAATACAGACAGATGATCAGTTAAAGCAGGAAATATGGCACGGCATAGCCGGACGCACCCGCAAGCCCGCTATAGTACGCTCCCTCCTGAAATGGGGCTCCGTTGCCGCGGGAATCCTGCTGATTGTTACCGCTTTATTATACCTAAGCGGCCAGCGGGGCACTCCCGGACAGGTTTGGTCAAACACCTTCTCATCTCCCGACTCCACCCGCACCATGGAAAACCTCACCGCCGAGGTCATGGAAGTGACACTGCACGACGGATCTGTCGTAACGCTATACCCGGGAGCTACCATTCAATATAACACGGATTTCAGTGAACAGCGGACCATCCACCTGCTTGCAGGCAAAGCCGGTTTTGATGTAGCCAAAGCTACACAGCCTTTCACCGTCCTCTCCGGGAATATCTCTACCACCGCACTGGGAACAAAGTTTATCGTGGATCAAACAGGCGGGAAAGTCAATGTAAGACTGTATGAAGGCAAGGTGCTGGTGAAACCTTTAAAGAACACCGCCAACCTCCCGCCAGCCATACTCTCTCCCGGTAAGCAGTGCATCATCAATGCCGGCTCCACCAACTACATTATTGCCTCCCTTAATAATGAATCGTTCAACAGCACGGGTAAAGACACCAAAGTACCTGCATCCATCAGCAGGGTTAGCACCGGCAGCGGACTGGAGTTCTACAACGTATCGCTCCCCGAAGCCTTTGAGCAGCTGGAAGCAGTGTTTCATCAGCACATAGAATATAACCCTGCCGAACTTGGCAAAATGTATTTCACCGGCAAATTCACCGGGAAAGATTCCCTTAATAACATCCTCGAAATTATCACTTCCGTAAACGGCCTGAAAGCACAGGTACAGGGCGGAAACGTGAAGATATCCAGTGCAGCCGCCAGTCCGGCCCAGGGCGAAACCGCCAAACCGGTAAAAACTACCGTCGGCAGGAAGATGCTGAGTTATGAAAACGAGCCGCTGGAAACGGTATTCATGGAAATGGAAAAAAGCTTCTCTATCAATATTCAGTATGTAGAAAACGATATTAAAGGCAAGTATTTCACAGGTACTTTCTCAACAGGCGATGCCCCCGGGAAAATACTCGCAATCATATGCAAAATGAACCAACTGAAAACAGTTGAAATACCGGCCGGTTACCAGGTTATGAAGTAGTTCCTAATTAACAATTATTTTCTAAACACATTGTATGAAAATCAGACAGAATATACGCTGCCTAAGCGGCGTGTGCATGCTACTCTTATGGCTATTCCCCATGAGTCTGATGGCTCAGAAGAATCCAACTGTTACGGGAACAGTGCTGGATGAAACATCTTCCCCTATACCTGGCGTATATGTGTACGTCCAAAGTGATGCCGATTCCACACAACATTACGCCACCGTTACCGATACCAGCGGCATCTTCACCTTTGCGAAGCTGGTGGCTAATTCACGCTACTCCTTCCGCTTCTCCCACATGGGCTATGAAACGCACCGTTTAATGAACCTGCTGCTGAAAGAAGGGAACAATAATTCCATGATGATTAAACTGGCGCCATCTTCAGACACCAAACTGAATGAAGTGGTAGTAGTAGGTTACGGCACCAGCAAGAAAGCCAACCTTACCGGCGCTGTGGAAGTAGTGGATGGGAAGAAGCTGCAGAACCGTCCGGTGAGCAACGTATCACAGGCATTGTACGGCACTGTAAGCGGTGTGAAAATCAACTACGGCAATTCCGGATTTGAACCCGGTGCCGCACCTTCCATCCAGATTCGCGGCCAGGGCGCTCCCTACGTACTCATCGATGGTACCGCGGGCGATATCAATACCCTCGATCCCAACACCATCGAAAACATTACCGTCCTGAAAGATGCCGCGGCTTCCGCCATCTATGGTGCCCGGGCACCATACGGCGTATTGCTCATCACCACCAAATCAGGCAAATCCAATCAAAAGCCACAGGTGGAGTTTTCGGCGAATGGCGGTCCTACCACTATTATCCGCAAACCCCGCATGGTGGATTCCTACACCTTCGCCAGGGCGATGAACGAGATGCACGACAACCAGGGTGTGGCACGCCTCTTTGCAGAATCCACCATCGACAGGATCATGGCTTATATCAATGATCCTACGCTGCCGGAAACCGTGCCGGATGCTACCAATCCCACTAAATGGTCGACCTACCAGCTTTCCAATGGTAACAACGACTGGATAGACATTCACTATGGCTCCGGTATGAGGACCCAGGAAAACCTCTCTGTAAGAGGTGGCTCTAAAGATATCTCTTACTATCTCTCAGCAGGCCATGCCTATGAGAAAGGCTCGCTGAAGATGGTGGATGATAAATACCGCCGTTATAACCTCACCGCCAAGCTGGATGCTAACCTCGCCAGCTGGTGGAAGATCAGCTCCAACACCCGCGTATCCAACATTGTACGCGACCGCCCCATCTATAACGGTGAAGGCGGCTATGGCATGATCATTCACCAGATATTCAGAACGCATCCGGAAGTATTCCTGAAATCGCCCAACGGTGCGTACTCTCAATTGTCACGCGTACCGCAGATGCGCGCGGGATACCAGAAGCTGACGGATAACACCCTCATGCAGCGCCTGGCCACAGAGATAAAGCCGACTAAGAACTGGACCATCAACGCGGATTATTCCATTGATTATGGCACCAACGACTACGATGGTGTGAACCTTGTAGCCTACGAAGATGAGGTGGATGGTACCATGGTGCCCATATCCCTCACCGTTCCGTCCTATATCACCAAATCCAAATCAAGCACCAATTACCAGGCGGTGAACCTGTACACTTCGTACAAGCTCCTGTTAGGCATGAAGCATAACCTGGAACTGATGGCCGGTTACCAGCAGGAATCCAGCAAATACGATTACCTGAGCGGTATGAAAAGGGGGCTGATTTCTCCGGAAGTGCCTTCCATCACCACGGCCACCGGCGATATGCAGGCAACCGATGCCTTAACCCACTGGGGCACCAAAGGCTATTTTGCAAGGCTTAACTACAACTACGACGATAAATACCTGCTGGAATCCAACGTGCGCTACGATGGTACTTCCAAGTTCGCCGATGGCAAGAGATGGGGCTTCTTCCCATCCGTTTCCGCCGGCTGGAACGTATCCCGCGAAAACTTCTGGCAGGAAATGCGCCCTTATGTATCCAACCTGAAGCTGAGGGCTTCCTGGGGTATGCTGGGCAACCAGGGCGTTGCCGCCTACCAGGACCTGGCATTGCTGGGGGTACAGACCAACCTCAACTGGATGATCAATGGCGGCCGTCCGGCTTATACCACATCTCCCAACCTCGTGAACCCATACCTTACCTGGGAATCCTCTAAAACCTCCAACGTGGGGGTAGAACTGGGCTTTCTACAGAACAGGCTGCAGGTGGCATTCGATTACTACCAGCGCCTCACGTTCGACCGCCTGGGCCCCGCAAAAGCACTCCCCGCAGTATTGGGAGCAGCTGTGCCAAGAGAGAACAATTCAGAGCTTAAAACGAAAGGATGGGACCTTACGCTCACATGGAGAGGCAAGGTGGGCGATGAGTTCTCGTATTCCATTTCCGGCAACGTGTTTGATTACCTGAACATCGTAAGCAAGTATCCCAATCCTACCGGCATCCTCACTACCGAATACACCGGCAAAAGGGCAGGGGAGATCTGGGGATATGAAACCGTTGGGCTTATTAAAGATCAGAAACGTGCCGATGAGATCAATGCATCAAACTATCAGAAATTCATCAATGGCCAGACATGGCGCACCGGCGACGTGGAATACCGCGATCTCAATGGCGATGGCGTCATTAACAGTGGCAAGAATACCGTGAATGATCATGGCGACCTGAAAGTGATTGGCAACAACACATCCCGCTACCAGTTTGGCCTGAACCTTACCGCCGATTATAAAAACTTTGATGTGTCCGTGTTTATTCAGGGTACCGGCAAACGCGATCTGTGGCTAAGCGGCAACATCTACTGGGGCTTCAACAGGTGGAACCAGTCTTCGCTGTTCCCGCATCATATGGACTACTACCGCGACGAAGATGCGACCACCTATTCCGGCTTAGGCAAAAACACCGAAGCCTTCTTCCCACGCCCGTATAGCGATGGTACGCAGTATCTCAAAAACCAGCAGACACAAACCCGTTACTTACAGAATGGCGCTTTTGCACGGTTAAAGAACGTACAGGTGGGTTATACGATACCCGCTGCCGTGTTAAGACAGATCAGGCTGCAAAGGGCCCGCCTTTACTTCTCCGGTGAAAACATCTATACCATGTCTAAACTGCCGGTAGGCTTCGATCCTGAAACTGCCTCCGCAGGGGAGTTTGGAGACGGTAAAAGCATGTTCGCGCAGGCGATATGGGCTTTTGGCTTAAATGTTTCATTTTAAACACACGGCAAACGCCAGATATTAAAACGTAAGCAATGAAAAAACATCTCATACATATATTCTCCGCCGCCCTGTTAATGATGAGCGCTTCCTGCAGTAAAGACCTGCTGGATAAACCGCCGCTCACGGACATAGAAAACGACGCATACTGGAAAACTGCGAAAGACCTCGAAAACTACACCCTTCAGTTCTATGCCAAATTACCCGCATTCAACACGCTGGGTAACTACCTCGGCCATATTGGCTGGGATGGCCTCAGAGGCTCTGATGTACAGATATCTGCCTCACCCAGCACCCTGTGGAATGGCACCAACCAGCCGGTAACATCCGGCGGTAACTGGACCTGGACGGACATCAGAAGCGTGAACGTATTCTTCAAGAACTACCAGCGCTGTAAAGAACCCTTCGAAAAATATAAACACTATGTAGGAGAAGCGCATTTCTTCAAAGCATGGTTCTATTTCGAAAAGGTAAAGGCATATGGCGATGTGCCCTGGTACACTCACCCGCTGGAAATGGATTCTGAAGATCTGTATAAAGCCAGAGACTCAAGGGTGCTGGTAACCGATTCCATCCTATGGCATCTGGATAAGGCTATCGAGTATCTTGGTACCATTAAATCAATTACCGGTGGCAACAACAGGATCTCCAAAGAAGCGGCTCTTTTGTTCAAGTCGAGGGTAGCCCTCTATGAAGGTAGCTGGCAGAAGTACCACGCCGGCACAGCGTTTGGCACGCCGGGCGCTACACCGGCCAAATACTTCCGTGCTGCAGTAGATGCTGCGGAGGAGCTGATGAAGCCGGTATATGGACTGTCTCTATACTCCAATGGCCAGCCGGAAAGCGATTACTGCAAACTGTTTTCGCTGACCAGTCAATCTGCCAGCAAAGAAGTACTGCTCTGGAAAGCCTTTTCCGCTAACCTGCAGATGTCGCACTCTTTCCAGATCTATGTATCCGACCGAACCGCAGGCATCAGCATGACCATGCAGCAGGTATATAACTACTTAGGCAAAGACGGTAACCCCTATAACTATCACACCCTTGCCCAAACCGTAAAAGGAAACGACTTCCTCAGCAGGATAGGAGCCGACTGCGATCCCCGACTGGCCCAAACCATCTGGGTACCCGGCGCTACTATGTGGGATAACAGTTTTGGTAAAGGAACCTTTACCCGTCCGTTCCTCGATAAATCCGGTGAAACGCTCAACAATACCGGCTTCCAGATCAGGAAAGGAAACGATCCTAAAGACCCGCAGGCCGGCAGCGGCGTATCCTGGAATACCAGCTGCGAAACAGGCTCCATCATATTCCGTTATGCGGAAGCCCTGCTCAATTACGCAGAAGCCAAAGCTGAACTGGGCGAAGCCGTGGACTACGCCAAATCCATCAACCTGCTAAGGCTGAGGGCGGGCATGCCGGCTTTCAAAGCACAACAAGACCCTAACAGCCAGCGCTTCGCGGATTACGGCTACGCCATCTCCGACGAGCTGTTCGAAATACGCCGGGAGCGCACCGTGGAACTGGGTTCTGAAGGCTTCCGGTTCGATGACATGCGGCGCTGGGCTGCGCATAAACTGGTAAAGGGTAAACGTCCGCTGGGGTATCCATTGAAAGCTGCGGATTGGGGAGGCATCACCATCAAATACCAAACCGATGCCGAAGGCTTCATTGATCCTTTTGTGAAGCAAATGCCGAATGGTTATGGCTTTAATCCGAAGCGCGACTACCTGGAGTGCATCCCCCTGAACGAAATCACCCTCAATCCTAATCTGGCACCCAATCCGGGATGGTAATACATCCCGGTAAATTGGCACTTATATTTAAGTCATGAAAAGAATCTCTTCTTACTGCATTTTCCTGATGGCCCTGCTGGCCGCCAACCTCTGCTACGGCCAATCCGCAAAGCAGGTGATACGCTTTGGACTGATCAGTGATATCCAGTACTGCGATTGCGAACCCAGAGGGTCGCGGTTCTACCGTAATTCCATCGCCAAGCTCGACAGCTGCGTGGATGCTATCAACCAGCAAAAGGTGCAGTTCACGCTAAACCTCGGCGATATCATTGACCGGAATCCCAAAGACCTCGACACCGTACTCAAATCGCTTAGCAGGCTCGATAAAAAGGTCTACAATACCCCCGGTAACCACGATTACGCCGGGGTAAAGGATAACAAACAACTGCATGATAAGCTGGGCATGCCCGAAGAGTACTACTCTTTCAAAAAGGGCAACTGGCGGTTCATTATGCTGAACACGAATGAAGTGGCCAGCTACGCCAATGTAGCCGGTACCTGGAAGGAAGGGGCACTGAAGCAGATGTATGCCGATTACAAAGCCGCTACCGGCCACGAGGCGGCAGACTATAACGGGGGTATCAGCAGCACACAGCTGGCATGGCTGGAAGATCAGCTGAAGGCTTCCCAGAAGAAAGGGGAGTCTGTCCTGATCTTTTCACACCACCCCATGAGCTGCGCCAAAGGGCTGACGGCCTTAAACGACCGGGAAATCCTCGGTATGGTAGCGGGTTACAAATGCGTGAAAGCCCTGATTGCCGGGCACCACCATTCCGGCGCGTTCTGCTATGAGGGTACGCTGCCGGTGGTAGTGGTTGAAGGCATGGTGGAAACCGCCGGACAGAACGCCTACGGCATCGTAGAGCTATATCCCAATAAGCTGGTGCTGAAAGGCCATGGCAGGATGCTTTCCAGGACGCTGGATTTCGATAAACCATAAACACAACAAACACTGATTGATAAATTGATGTAAACAAAAAAAGGTACGG
Organism: Chitinophaga deserti; assembly: GCF_003149455.1. Classification (GTDB taxonomy): domain Bacteria; phylum Bacteroidota; class Bacteroidia; order Chitinophagales; family Chitinophagaceae; genus Chitinophaga; species Chitinophaga deserti. The sequence continues at coordinate 526,933 of NZ_QFFK01000004.1, read as the reverse complement.
CTTTCCGTACCTTTTTCTATTTGTGGGCTTCCCGGAAACTCCTTAATTTTAACCCCTAAGCCACCCAATAACCCATCCGGACAAAACGATAGCCATGCTTAAAACACTGTTCATCTTCCTTTTCTCCTTTACGATACTGAGCGCTTCCGCACAGGATTTCAAACCCAAAGTAGTGTACCAGTCAGACGATCTGATTGTAACACAGATATCCGCAAACTCTTACCAGCACACTTCCTTCTTACAAACACAGGACTTCGGCAATGTTCCCTGCAACGGGCTGATCGTTAGCAACAGTAAAGAAGCCATTATATTTGACACGCCTACCAGAGATAAGTCTGCAGACGAGCTGATCAAATGGATAAAGGGTACGCTTCACTGCAGCATCAAAGCTATTATTCCTACGCATTTCCATGACGACTGTCTGGGTGGACTGAAAGCATTTCATGACCATAAGATCCCTTCTTACGCAAATGTCAAAACCATAACACTGGCGAAAGAAAATAAGTATGCCGTTCCTGAAAATGGTTTCAAAGATTCGCTGATACTCAAAGTGGGCAGTAAGAACATCATAGCCAGGTACTTCGGGGAAGGCCATACCCGGGATAATGTGGTGGGGTATTTCCCGAGCGAGCATATCATGTTCGGCGGTTGCCTCATAAAGGAGCTGGAGGCCACCAAAGGCTATCTGGGCGATGCCAATGTGGAAGCGTGGTCTGCTACCGTTGAGAAGGTGAAAAAGGCTTATCCCGATGTAAAAATAGTGATCCCGGGGCATGGGGAACCTGGTGGTAGTCAGTTACTGGATTATACGATTAAGCTGTTTAAGGCTCAGTAGCCGTATCAGGCTGAGGCTGCGAAGCCTTGGTATACCCTTTATTAAGTACGGTAAGTTTGCTCACCAGATCTGCATAATATTGCTTTGAAACAGGTATTGTAATCGAACCTATATTTTCTATTTCCTTCTTATCTTCCTGCAATTGAAACGCATCTACTTTTGCGGCGCCCTTATCTGTTTCCTTGAAATCCGGTACAGATACTTTAACCTCGTCCTTTTCCACTTCCCTTAAATGCAGTAGTGATACTGCGAAAGACTTGTGCGTTCTGGCAAACATGCCCTCTGGTAACTGGCTTAACACACCATCAAGGGTAGCGCGTACAGTATGGATATAATCCCGGGCAACAAACCTGACATAATTACGCCAGATAACAATGATCAGTATTTCCGACATATTTAATCTTACGTATTTGCCTTCATCCCAGACAAAAAAAGATTGGTTGATCATAAGCGATATAAATGGGTGTTAAACATTGAACATTAAGGGGTTATATTCAAATATAAGGAAAATACCAATTCAAATTTACTACTGACATCCTACTGCCATCCTTCATCCATCCTTCATCCATGTTCAGCCACAGCAAGGGTTGGATGAAGGTTGGATGAAGGATCGATGAAGGATGGATGAAGGATAGATGATGAAGGCAGGAAAAATGGATAAAAAGGAAGAATATGGGCAAAAAAGCAGGATAGAATTCATCTTGTCACAAGTTTTATCGAGTTAGAGCACAAGGTTTATCGAGTTCCGTCACAAACTTTTTTAAGGGATTATCTATCCGGATACTTTTGTATTGTCGATCGCTACAAAGGGAGCATCACTCAGGCATACGGGGAGGAGTGACCCCGGAAACCTTCTCCTGATGTGGCACCGGCATAAAACAAACTTTTTTTTAACACAACTTAAAAACAATCTAAAATGGCAAATATTAACGAAAACCTCCTCGTAAGGGGAGCAAGAGGAAACGTAGGTAAACAGTTTATCTATCGTAAACATGGCAATAGCACCATTATCGCCAGAATGCCGAGCGTAAATCCGAACGCAGAAGGTTCGGAAGCTCAGTTGGTAAGGCGAGAATACTTCGAATCTGCAGCCATATACGCCAGCGGGGCAATTAAAAATGCTGAACTGAAAAAAGAGTATCAGAAGAAAGCTCCTCCTGGAAAGAATGCCTACAACATGGCTTTACGCGATTACCTGAAAGCGCCTGTAGTTAAAAAGGTGAATACCTCCAGCTACAATGGCACTCCCGGTTCTGCCATCGTTGTATATGCAAAAGACGATTTCAGGGTAGTAGCCGTGAAGGTAAGCATCTACGTGACCTCCACGAACCAGCTGCTGGAAGAAGGGAATGCCATTCTGGATCCCATTCACCTGGCACAGTGGATCTATACCGCAACACAGGCCCACGCAGCCCTGGAAGACTTAACAATCATAGCTACGGCTACTGATCTTCCCGGGAACACTGGTGCGCTTACGGTTTCAGTGGTGTAATTACAAAACGAAATGCCGTCCCGGCGTTGCTGCCGGGGCGGCTTCGTTTATACGTATGAGTTGATCCGGATTATCCGGAAGAATGCTGCATTACTTCCTGCTAACACGTAATTCCCAAACTCAGTATAACACGTAGTTCTGCAAGCAACCATGATAGTAGCTTTGCCCTACTTTGAGCTACATTATGAAAAATATCACAGCAGTACGTTCGTTGCCTTTCTGGCTGATAATAATGAGTTTGTTTGCCTGTAAAAAGACGGAAAGCCTGCCTGCAGAACCGCCCGGCGTGCAGGTGGTAGCAAGGCCCATAGGTGAAGCTGCCGGCGAACTCCTTACCCAAACGGTAGGCGTGGAAGGCGGAGTGCTCAGCAGTGCGGACGGGAATATAGAAATCGTAATTCCGGCAGGCGCCCTGGATTCCGATACCGAAATAGGCATTCAACCCCTGCACAATACCGCCATCAGTGGTATTGGGAACAGTTACCGGCTTACGCCTCATGGCAAATCCTTTAAGAAGCCGGTTACCGTGCGCTTTAACTACGCAAAATACCTGTCCCGCCTGAGTAACAGCGACGGAATTGAAATAGCCACCCAAAACGAAAAAGGACAATGGATCTGCCCCGGTGGCACCCTGAATGATAAAAACGGGAAAGTGATATCCGTACAGACCAATCATTTCAGCGACTGGGCTTTTATTGCCTCCATGGAGTTATCCCCGGTAGTTAAAACCATCGGACTGGGAGAAACCGTTACCCTGCGCGGTCTTCGTTATATACACCCCACTCAGGGAGACGACTGGGTTGTTCCGCTCACAGCCCCCAATGCCGGAACCGGTGAACCCTTACTCATAGAGTCCAAATACATGGTAAAATGGACCTTACAGGGCCCCGGGAAACTGGAAGGAAAGGGCGCCGAAGCCCGTTATGTGGCGCCGGATAAGGTTTCCGGGAATACTACCACTGCAACTGTTACACTGGAACTGAATGTAAAAGGCAAACAGGTGCTGCTAATCAGTACCATTTACCTGATCACAGACGGGATCAACATCAGCATCAACAATCAACCCTGGCACACCTATGCCGGCATGGCTACATTCGTACCTGAAACAGGGAAGTTTACCATTGGCAGCTTACGGATAACGGAAGACATTCCACAGATCGTATTCCTGATACCCAGGAAGCCGGGGCAAAAGACTGACGGAATTTATGCCTGGTCGATGCCGGGAGAGGAGGAAACAAGCGTGTCCTTCGAATACGCCGAGCCCGGTCTTCAGAAAATGTATGTTTCCGTGTATGATGATGGAAATGAAACCCGCGACAGCGGAGGGTTTATCTCAGTAGAGGAAATTGAAGAAAACGGAAAGAAATACCTAACGGGCGTATTCGCCATAGATCAGGCAGGTATCATCAAAACCGCTACCGGAGAGCAGGTGGGCGTTACCGGCATCAAAGGAACCTTAAAAGTACAACGCAACTGGTAGCTTACCATGGCTTCATGGTACCGGTTAACTGAAACCCGAAGAAGTACAGGAAAAAGAGAAAGGTGTTCATGATTACTAAGCGCGGCACCAGCCATTTCATGCTGTAGGAATCCCGCATGAGATAGCCAAACACCGACCCGTAGATGAACAGGAAAGCCGTCATGAATATGGGAATAAATATGCCGTAGCCTATTTCGCCAAAACTATGGGTGAACAACATAATGATCCATCCTGCCAGGTATACCAATACCTGCATGATATTGAGTTGTGCGGCTATATAGGTATTGATCAGGAAATGCTCCCAGAAATTGTACTTCCCGCGGCGCATAAACAGGTAAGTGATCACGCTGGCAAAGGGGATCATCAGGAATATGAAAACACTGAAGTAGTGGTTAAAAAAGCCTTCTTTCTCATGCGGAACAAAACCGGGATTGTACTTTAAATAGGTGCTGGAAATACCGGCAGCAATCAGTTTCACCAGTAACGTGCAGATGGTGGACATGATGATCACATACCCAAACGGCCGGAAATACTTCACCCGCTTACCATCGAGGTAATCCTTAATCATGCTTCCCGGCCGGGTAAACAGGGAGATGAACGTATAAAAGAAGCCCTTATCCACGTGGAAGATGGAATGCGGGATATCGTGCAGGAAATAATGCGCATTTATCCTGCCTTCATGGAATGACTGACCACATTGGGAACAAAAATTACCTGCCGCGGCTTTCCCGCAATTCTTACATACGTGGGATGAGTTCATAGTGTCTTAAAGATAATCTATATACAACTGATTAAAACTGATAGCTTCTCCAGCCATTCGCAACGAATATAGTATAAAATAACCCCATTCGTATCAGGCCTTGCTCAGCAGTACGATATTGATTAGCTGCAGGGTGCTAAAAAAGTTGATTGTGTATTACCTTTGCGGCTGAATAATTAAGTGATATGAGTCAATTTCCGCATATAAGCCTGCCTTTAAACAGCAAACTCACCTTTACAGCCAACCCGGTAAATGTAGTTCCGTTGCCGGAAGGAGAGATACTGATGAATTTTGCCAGTCAGCCCCTTATTACTAAGCTGAGTGCCGGACTGGAGATTGTTTGGGAGAAGATCATTAAAGGGCAGCATACCAATTATGTAAGCAGCAAGCTGTCGGCCTCATCCGACGGCCGCCTGATGGCCATAGCGGGTATGAACGATGTGCGGATACTGGATGCAGAAGGGAATGCGGTATTACATACGGTGAACCACGGCTCCTGGGGCTGGTTCCTTGGGGCGGCCTGTTTCTTTGCAAGAGATAATAAAACGATCTGGTATGTATTGCCGGGAGATAACAACGAAACGGACGAGCTCCAGGTAATGGATGCCGCTACTTTTGAAGTAATTGCTACCTACCCGCTGCTGGAAAGCCATCAGTACACCTATGCCTTCCACGCCACGCCCGACAATAACACCATCTTCCTCGAAGCCGCCGCCGGCCAGGACAGATCCTTCCTCATGCAGGTACAGCTCCACGACGGCACTATCTCCCTCACCGGGCTACCGCAATGTACAGATATGATCATGGGCAATTTTGCCCCATCGGGTAAGGAGTTTGTGATGGCGCCGCATTATGATGGTCCGCTGGTTATTTATTCCTTCCCGGAGATCGCCCGGGTAGCGGAGCAGGATCAGGATGCGATATTCGATGGCAGTAAGGATTTTCCGGCCGCAGAGCCCGATAATATCAACTACAGCGTATTCTTTGTGGATGACAATAGCATCCTCATCGTTTCCCAGTTCGGAAGACTGCTACTCCTGGATAGAAAGGACCTGCGCTGCAGGGCAGAGGTAATGCCTGAGGGGATTGTATTTACGGCTTATAACCTCGATGGTAATGCAACCACTAACCCGGATTACATCTATGATTACAGCAGTAACATTATCAATGTAATGATCGTACATAACCAGCTGCTGCTGACCACCGGGGAAGGGGAGCTGCGGAGTTACGGGTTGCCGGTGTGATAACGCTTTGATAGTGTGCCTGCTCCAATCCTGAAAGCAAAATCTTTCTTCACAATTGCATTGCCCTCATTTTTTTTTATTATTTTAGTTAAGTATGATAAGTGTGTTTACCCTGATGTAAGGTGGATAACCACCGGTCTACCCGAACCGGTAAAATAGTAGCGATTGATTTTCCTGAACCCGATAAAACTGCCGGCCCTGCAAGGAGCCGGCTACACTATGCTATGAAAACTGAAAAGACGGCTTTGCTTCGTTCCCCCGTACCCATTATCGACTATGCGGTTTGCCTCGCGCTCATTGTTGCTTTTATTTCCAGCATGCTGCTGCACCAACCCGGTCATAACTGGGGCGATGATTTCGCGCTGTACATTCACCAGGCCCAGGCCCTGCTGTCTGGAGAAGTACCTCAGTTGGTATCAGAAAACACTTTCATGGTCAGGCAATCTGATATGCAATTTGGCCCGGAAGCATACCCATGGGGCTTCCCCATAATGCTGGCACCGGTAATCAGTATTGCCGGGCCGGATTTTGCCGTTTTGAAGATGTTGGAAAGCCTGTTCTTCGTATTAGCAATGGGATGCTATTATCTGCTGGCCCGGCGTTTTATCCCGAAAAGCTGGGCATTTGCCGGGATGCTGTTGCTGGCCTTCAACAACCTCTATCTCCATCACACCAGCAACGTACTGACCGAATTCCCTTTCCTGTTGCTGATGCTACTTTCTCTGCTGTGTGCCGAACGATTCTTCAGGCGGCAGCACTGGCGGTATGCAATAATCCTTGGAGGGTTATCCTGGTTTACGTTTCTCATCCGGACAGAAGGTATTGTTCTGCTGCCTGCCTATTGTTATGCGGTATGGTCCGCAAGACAGGACTTTTCGGATGGCGGATGGCGGTGGCAAAAGATTATGCTGGTCTCCATTCCGCCCGCAACGTGGTTTTTACTGGATACCCTTGCAGGGGCGCTATTGCCGCGGGGATTTGCATCCCATATGGAAATAACCGGCATAGGCAGCCTCGATACCCTGCGGGAAAACTGGCAGTATTACCCGGCAAAACTCACCTGGATGCTGACGGGATTCAAACAATACATTCTTTTCTTCACCTTGTTCTTCGTGTGTATGTTGACGGGGCTGTACCGCTTGCGCACATCGGCAGCTATGCCTGCGGCGGTAATGGTGCAACTGGGCGTGATCCTGCTGGCATGGCCGTTCCGAGAACACCGCTACCTGTTCGCTTTTCTTCCGTTTGCCCTGCTTTTCGCTACCGCAGGATTGCAGCTTGCGGCTACCCGCTTAAAATGGCTGGGAGCGGTGGTGCTCATTCCGGCAATCTTCGTATTGATCCTTCACCTGCATTCCGACTTTATACATATACGCAGAAACCTTGCCTCACCGGCTGTTATGGCCGGGCCTATGGAAAAAGACAGCCGCGATATGTTCCGGTTTATAAAGGAAAAAACGGATAAGAAGGATGTAATCGCATTCTTCCGCCCACGAGCCATGCATTTGTATGCGGAAAGGCGCTCGCTGGTCGTAATCAACAATCCATTGGCCCTCGTTCGCTCCGCGCAATATTATGTATTTCGAACAGGCGGTAACAATTTTTATCAGCAAGACACTGCCTTTCTACGTTACCGGCCTTTCAATTCCCTGCAAACCGTTTACCGCAACCCATCTTTCATCGTATACAAAATCCCGCCACATGTTCAATAACCCAATCCCCATGCAATTATCTATTGTTATTCCCTGTCTGAATGAAGCCCGTACCTTAAGGACATGTATTCGGAAAGCAAAGGCATTTCTTGCTGCTTCCGGCATCCGGGGAGAGATCATCATTTCCGACAACGGCAGTTCTGACGGCTCCCTCAATATTGCGGCTGAAGAAGGCGTGCGGTTGCTACATGCGCCGGAGAAAGGTTATGGTATGGCGCTGATGCATGGGATGAACCTGGCCGAAGGATCGTTCATTGTGATGGGCGATGCAGATGACAGTTACGACTTCCTCGATCTTCAGCCGTTCGTGGAAGCGCATGAGCGGGGCGGAGACCTCGTAATCGGCAACCGCTTTCTTGGAGGGATTGAAAAAGATGCTATGCCTTTCCTGCACCGTTACCTCGGCAACCCGGTATTGACGGGCATCGGAAGGTTATTCTTCAAAGCAGGGATAGGAGATTTCCATTGCGGCCTGCGGGGAATTTCAAAATCGGCATATGAGGCGCTGGATCTGAAAATGCCCGGGATGGAATTTGCGTCGGAGATGATCGTTAAAGCATCACTTAAGGGATTGAAAATCGTGGAAGTGCCCACCCGCCTGTATCCTGATGCCCCGGGCCGCAAACCGCATCTCAATACCTGGCGCGATGGCTGGCGGCATTTACGCTTCCTGCTACTGTTCTGCCCGCGGTGGCTGTTCTTTTATCCCGGACTGCTCCTTGCAGCAGCAGGTGTTCTGGTGGCTTTACTGCTGACCGTGCGGGACCTGGCTTTTCCCGGATTTATGCTCGGCGTACACACGCAGTTCTATACGCTGATATTGGCCGGCATCGGGCTGCAGATGTGCTTCTTTTCATTACTGGGGAGGTACCTGGGGGAACTGCGGGGCATTTTCCGGGTGCATGGCCGGCATCAGCGGCTGATCCGTTATATCAGGTCTGCCAGTGGCTTCTGGAGCGGCATGGTATTGTTTGCAGGTGGATTGCTGCTGGGGGCACAGGCCTTGCAATTCTGGGCGGAACGCCATTATGGCTCGCTTGACCCCTCGGTAACGTTTAAGACAATTCTGCCCTCAGGCTTCCTGTTATTGTTTGGCTTTCAATTGATGGTAGCCTGTATGTTTCTGAACCTATGCCAGCTGTTCATGAATATCAGGCAGGAGGGCGCGTCTCAATAACGGCAATAAATTGCCATTCAGGGCGCAGGATCCGCCCGAGAACCGGCAGGTGCGCATACAGGTCTATACCCGTATGCTGGACCGCCACGCGATAACCAAGACGCTGGCATACAATCCGGAAGGTTTCCGGAGTGAAGTAACCTTCGGGCACCGGCACACCATTTGCCCAGTTCCCATAAAAATCCATCGCCTGTAATACAGCGCGGGAATATCTTCCGTATTCGAAATGATCCTTAACAACCAGCCGGTGCGCTACCCGCCCCGCTTCCCGCAATAAGCCGGGTATATCTTCCGCATGATGCAGCACATCGGCCAGCAGGGCCACATCAAATGCTCCGTTTGCAAATGGAATCGTTTGTCCGTTATATTGCTGGTATTGGGCATGCGCAGCAGTACCGCGGGGCGGGTGTAAATCAATACACTGCCAGGTAGTGTTACCCGCCATATTATGGATGCCGGCAGAAAGCTGCATGTCTCCACAACCTATATCGAGGCAATGCTGCGATGGTACGCCGGGTGGTGATGCGAACATGGGCGCCAAAAATTCCGTGAGTTGCTTTATCCGGCGCAGGTGAGATACCCGCTGATGAACATGGCGCATCTGCCGCTTTAGGGTAGTGGTAATAGTATCATACATCCAATAAATATTTAGATGCCAGGTGTTAGATAAACTTTCTGTTCTGCTGCCTGAATTCTTCCCAATGCCCTCTGTCAGGGAAACTGAAGTAAGACGGGGGATGAACATCAGGCAGGGGCTTTACGCCGTTCCGGATATTCTCCAGCGCCATAAAACAGGCTTCTGCGCTGTATTTAAAGCATTTGATATACAGGGAATCTACGGTATCATGCGGCTCCACCGGTATCTCCACCCGTCCGAGAATCCTCCCTTTGTCAATCCTTTCCGTCATTTCATGTACAGTGACCCCAACGCTGGCTTCCTTGTTACGCAGTGCCTGAAATACAGGCCACAACCCGCCGTAAGAGGGCAGCAGCGCACTATGCCGGTTGATGCAGCAGGGAGCCGATTCAAGCATTGCTTTTCGGAAGATCAGTGAGTTTGAACTCAGGATAACGTCTGGCCGCAGCTTCCTGATCCGATCGGTATGTTGAGGGAGATTAATGTTTTGACCGGGTTCGAAGTATTCAATACCAAAATGGCGGAGTACGGATTTGACGCTATAGAAAGGGCCGCCTTCAGATTTGCGGCCGAACCAATCTAGCCAACTGAAGCGGGCCTGTTTCCAGGCGAGCCGCGCCATTTCGGAAGGGAGGAGGAAGCGGTAATTCTTCTTCAGATAAGTATTGAGGCTGCTCTGGCGCGGAATGTCCGTCACCAATGCGGCCCCAACATATTCGTATTGCCTGTTGCGCAGCAAAGCCGCCACAAAATCAGGTTGATAGAAGTTGGTTTCGTCTATGACGAGGAAAATTCTCATAACGTTGCGGATAGGATTTTTTTCAACTGATCGCTTTTCGCCAGCGCCGCTTCCCGGGAACGCTGCGGTGCCGTATAGTAACGCGCGAATTCCGGCTGCGTTGGCCAGTTGATCCGCCCGGCATTCGCTACACCGCCAGGGTGCAGCAGGATCTCCACGGAAGAGCCCACTTTGCCACGGAGGGCTTTAATACCCGCCTCAATGCTATCTGCCGTCATACTCCCGGTACCCAGTACGCCGATGAAATACGTATTATGACCAATGTCAGCAGCCATTAGCGATGCCCTCGCACTCCTGCTAAGCCGGTTCAGCAGGAGGTGCTTCACGATATTGAGACTGCAGTAATGCTGCCAGCTGCGGAGCGAGAGATAAAACCGCTCCCTTGGCAACCGGATGAACGAGACGGGCCTCGTTTCCGTTAGGCGCAGCAGTTCACGGAATACAAACGGGATCATATGTACATGGGTATGACTGTCTACCGCCACTGCCGCATCCGGCGAGGCGGCCAGGTACTTGTCTATTTGAGCGGCCAATTCCACCGCTACCTGTTCCGCCAGTTGCTTCTTTCCTGTTCGCCCAGACCACGTGTACCGCCACCACAATCCGGCGAAGGAATGCCGGAACCGTCCGGAAGCATCCGTAAGTGCGGGAACATTATGGCTCACAGGTTCCCCTTCTACAAGGTTCAGGTGCAGGCGTGCAACGCAACGGCCCGGCTGCGCTTTCAACAACTGCATAGCTTCCCCGAAATAAGGTGTGTTGCAAATGACGCTGACGCTGCCAACGGAACCGCCGTCTACACACGCTAGGATCGCCTGTGTGATCTCCGGACAAAGGCCGAAATCGTCTGCATGTACAACGATATCAGTTTTCATACTATTGGTTTTGCGTTTATTCAAGTACTTCCTCAATATGGTAATGCGGCCTGCGTTTGGCTTCCGTGTAAGTGTTGGCTACATATTCCCCGATCACCCCGAGGCAAAGCAATTGCAGTCCTCCGAAGAAGTACATTGGCAGGGTAATAGATGCCCAGCCCGGCACCACTTCACCCCGCATATAAACGACCAATACATTGATGCTGAGCAGTATGGAAAACAGGAATACCGCTATCCCAAGGAAGGTGATCATCCGGATGGGCACGCTGCTGAACGCTGTTACGCCGCGTGCGGCGAGCGAAAGCATCTTGCCTAAGTGATATTTCGTTTTGCCCTGCCGCCGCGGGCCCTGCGTATATGAAATGGTACCAAGACGAAGGTTAATCACGGTAAAGATGCCACGGAGAAAAAGGTTGGATTCCTTGTACCGGGCGATTTCCTGCAGCGCCTTGGCCGACAGCAGCCGGAAGTCTGCATGGTTCTCTATCAGCGTCACCCCCATCTTGTCCATGATCTTATAAAACATCCAGGCAGTCATTCTTTTGAAAGGGCCATCGGTGGAGCGGTTACTGCGTACACCGCAAACAATATGGTAGCCTTCCCGATGGAGATCCAGCATTTTAGGGATCACATTCAGATCGTCCTGAAGGTCCGCATCAATGCTGATAGAGCAATCGACCTTGTCTGTCATATACTGCAGCCCCGCCAGCAATGCAAACTGATGACCGCGGTTGTTGGACAGTTTGAGTACCCGGTAACAATCCCGTTTATGTTGTTGCAGCAGGCGGAAAGTGCGGTCTTTACTGCCGTCGTCTACAAACAGGATAAAACTGTCTGAACTGATGCGTTGCTCATCCTGCAGCCGTTCAAGCAGGGTACATAATGTGTTGATGGTGTATGGGATGGCTTCTTCTTCATTGTAACAGGGCACTACGATGCCCAGCCTCGGCGCGGTATACTCCGTTTCATGCCTCAGGCCGGTTACATGGCCGATGGCAGCGTGGGATTCCGGGTTCGGTAACAGGGGATGCATTGGGGATAGATTGAAGGGTGTAGAATGTTAAGGCCGCTTGTGCGAGGCCAGTTGTTCAACATAGCTTTCGGTGACGCATTGCAATTCTGGCCGGGGAATAAAAACATGGCGCATGGCCAGATCTTTATCCAATGCGAAGAGATAGGGCAGCTCCGCGTCTTCCAGGGCATTCTGCAACGGTGTGCCGAGGCGGTATACCGGTATGGCAGATGCAGACTGTGCCACAAGTGCCTGATAAGCCGCCTGCCGCCGCTGTACCGTATCCGTCAGGAGTACGAGCCGCAATCCGGCGCGCCGGGCGGCAGCGCTCACTTCATCCATGATGTGATTTTCAGGCGTGGTGCACCGGAAGAAAAGCGTTGCCTCCTGCGAAGCGATCTTTGCCAGCAGGTGCTTCCGGCCGAGAGTATCCTGCAACAATGTGGAAGCTGCAACCGGCCGGCCGTTAACCAGGCCCGCAAGGAGGGGATAGTTATTCCAGGGATCCGTCTGCCGGACGGCTTTCTGGTTGAGCTTTACGATTTTCCCGGGCAGCACAACCAGTGCTACCGGTGGTGACGATTTTCCTTTTGCCAGTAACACGAAAATATTCGTGCATGCCATGATGACAACAAGGATGGAAAGTATCCATACGGACCGGTGGGTTTGTTTTATCATGATGCCAGGTTAAGTTTAGACCAGTTTTGAACGAGTTGATGGCTGTAAAGGCAGAGCAGCGTCAGGTAAGCAGACAATCCCACGGCCACTGCAAGCCGCCATATATTCCCCCTGCGTTCCAGCATTCTGACGCAAAAAGGAACGATAGCCAGCAGCATCGCCAGTAGCGGCAGGTACATGTAGCGGTCTGCTACAATAGACGATCGCATCATGGGAATGATATGTAGCACCAGCACAAGGTGCAGGAAAAAGTACCCTGCGCAGAACAGCATGTAATACCGCCAGTGCGATTTCCGCAGCAAAAAGATGCCCACGGCTGAAAGCATCGTCAATCCCACTGCATATAAATAGTAAGTGAACGGGAAAGCCGCGTGGGGGCTAACAGGGAAATGATAAAAATAATGCAGGTTGAGCGGAACGAATGCGTTGGTAAGATAAAAGCTGAGACAATAGAACGACAGCAGCACGCGCTGCAATGCATCATACTGGATGATGGGTACCAACTGCGTGTTCAATACTACGTTGGCTTTCCGGGCAATCAACCCGAATGTCACTGACACGATCAACTGAAGGGCCAGGCCATAAATGACGCCGTTCATCTTCCATAACGGAAGCCCCCGGTGCAGCCGCAGGCAGCCTGCGTACAACAATCCCGTTACAGGCACTATAATCGCCTGTTCCTTACAGCAGCATGCCATTACAAGGAATGCTAAGCTCCCCGCCAACCAACCGGCTTTCCCATCCATGCCCCGCATCAGGCAATAGGTGGATAACAGGGTGAACATCGTGAACAACACCACTTTAGATGCTGAGATCCAGGCAACCGATTCCACGTTCAACGGATGCACCGCCCAGATAAAAGTGATAATGGCAGCGGAAATACCGGCCTGCGCCAGTTCAAAATCTTCCATCACCCTTTTTACCACCAGGTGCACCAGCAGGATGTTGATCATATGAACGATCAGGGAGCCGAGGTGAAAGTAGTAAGGATCATACCCGTTGATACTGTAGAGGGCGTAGTAATACAGTGTGTTAAGAGGGGAATACTGAATATCGTTAAAGCTGGTGAATACTTCATACAGGTAAGCCATACTGAACTGCGCCGGATGCACGAGTTCATATTTGATCAGCATCCAGTCGTCGTCAGGGTTGGAGAAATCAAGCGTAGTGACGGGGGCATAAATGAATGCCACGATGGCCAACATCACCGCCGCCAGCGCCAGCTTAACGGGCAGTCGGAGGGCGGGGGTCTCATATAGGCGGAGCGATAGGGTTTCCATATCGAAAGGACTATTTGTGTTTGAATTGTCTCGGATAATAGGCTACCGACAGCATGAAATATTGCGTGAGCACGTTTTCCGTACCGGTCGTCAGCCTGTTGCCGAAACCGGTGTTTACAACGGCTGTGTTCTGCCGCAGGAGGTCCAGTGCATGGAGCCTGATCTCTGCATTGTTCCCCCGGAGGAACCTGCAGGTGGCTCCGGCATTCCATATCGTGTAACCGATGGCCTCGAAGGCGGAAGACGCATTCCGGTTGTACGTTACATTACTGTCGAATGAAAGGCGCTTTCCTGCATTCGCTTTTACACTAAGTTGGGTAGCGAAATTCCTGTTCCGCAATACCGTTTGCTCCAGCCCCGATTGTTTCGCACGGTAAAATGCGGCTGATTGGGAAATATGCACCGCCCACCGGTCTGTATGTGCATATTCCAGCAGGAAGGTATGCTGATGGCTGAGCGAAAGCGCGTTGCTGCGGATGCTATTAACGAAGTAAGGGATATGCGACAACTGCAATTGCGACTGGAGGCGGGAGTTCAGCAGGTTCCGGTTAAACTTTGTTGGTTTGATAACCTCCCCTGACAACCGGCCATACCGGTATCCGTTGGCATTCACGATGTAACGTGTCGTTCTGCCGGTATTGTCTGTCAGCGAACTGTCTGTCATATACCGGTCCCTCAGGCCGAGTGTAGCCGCCAGCTTGTACGTGAAATCATTAGGCCGGCGTTGCATGAATTTGTCCAGCGTGAAAGTTACCGCATGGTCTTCCGAATGACGCAGGAACGGATTGCCGGCATCGAAGTAATAAATTCGGATGCTGTCTGCCAGCGGAACCAGCTGCTCCGGCTCCGGGAACTGATTGGTTTTTTTATACGTTAGCCGGTACCAGTCGCTGTAGGAACCATATTCCGAACGCTGGTATTCAACCGTAGCCTCCGGCACCGGGCTGCTGTAAGATTTATCGTAATTCCGGAATGCAAGGTTGGATGACAGCTCCTGCCGGTAAAATTGCATCCTTGCACCTCCACGAAGCAGCCAGCGGTGTTCGTATCTGTTCGTCAGTTTCCGATAGAAAGACTTTTGCATATACAATCCCGGAATGATGTTCAGGGATGTGAATTCCGAACGGTGCGTTAATCCGTAGTTGATTACCGGGTGCCCGCCTGCGGATCGTACATCCGTCACTACCTGATCCTCATTCCTTGACTGTATGCCCAATTCGTTCTGCAGGCTGAGCTGGATGCCTCCCAACTGCTTTATTGTAAGGTTGCCGGATGCAGCCGTTAGTGTATGGTACATGTGCCGCACGGACCTGTTGTACTTGCGGTCGTAGTCGATACCGTTACCAGGCGTGGCAATGGGCCGGAAAATGGTAGCCTGATGGATATCTGATTGCTGATCTCCCGCCTGCAGGTCATACTGCAGCCTGAAGTTGCGGAAACGTTCGCCCGGTTCAGTATTTTGGTAATATGCCTGAAATCCGGCCCCTTTATAGGTTTGTTCCTGCCCGGAGCGGTTGGAGCCGGTGCTTTGTATTTCCCCGCGTATAGCGGCCGACTGCGTATTTTCCTGCCTGCTGCTCAGGCGGTTATATTCAAGGCTTGGTGTGAGGTAGAAGATACGGTGGGGGAGTACGTTTTCGTAGCGCGCGCCAAAGGTTGAGCGCGTCCTGTCCGTAAATGTGCGGGAAACGGAGCGCTGCACAAGCTGACTGTCTGCCGCCAGTTGTGTGGTGGATTCCAGATCGGATCGCCCATCCAGCGCATCGTTCCGTATGAATAAGTTGGAAGACAGGAGATTTTTTTCCTGCGCACCGGCGTTGGGGCGGAAGTCGTATTGCCACATAGCGCCGCCACCGTAAAAGTCGTTGCGCCCTTTCCGCCTGAAATCCGGCTGCATGTCCATGGTAACACCGGAGCTGCGGAAAGTCTGCTGGTTGAGTAGCGCCGTCATATCGTTAGCATCCCGGTTAGTGTTGTTGGCGGCCCCGGCGAGCGATAATTGCATTTTTGGATTAAAAAGGCTGATACTGCCCTCTGCATCAAAGCGGTCTCCGGTACCATATCCCGCACCCGTTTTACCGAACTTACCTGCAGTTCTGCCGGATTTAAGCCGGATGTTCATGACGGATGTGGAATCATAAGGATTACCATTGTTCGTTTGCTGCTTGTACACCTGTATTTTGTCTACCGAGTTTTTCGGCAGGTTTTGGGTGGCCAGCTTTGTGGCACCGCCGAAGAAAGGCTTTCCGTTTACGAGCACCTGGGATATTTCCCGGCCGTTGACAGTAATGGTTCCATCTCCCCAGATGGTGACGTTATTGATCTTTCGCAACAGATCTTCCACCACGGCAGAAGAATCGAGTCTGAAGGCATCAGCATTGAATTCCAGGGTATCACCGTTCATCCGTACGGGTGGAACGGATTGTACAACGAATTCCTTCAGCCGGGTGGCAGAAGATTCCAGGAGAAAATCCTTCAGGTCCAGCATACCGCCCTGCGCCGGCAAGGTAGCTGTTTTCACGGCGTCGGTGTATCCTACATAACTGGCAACGAACCGCAACGGTATACCGGAAGGCAACTGCCGGAAGGAAAATTCGCCGGAACTGTTGGACAGCTGGAAACCGAGCAGCAACGAATCCTGAACACGGTATACCGCCAATGTTGCGCCACGGAGCAGGAAATTGCGTGCCGGATCCCGGACCGTGCCTCGCACCTCACCGGCAGGCACTGGTTTTGCCTGCCAGGCGAATACCGGGGTGGCTGCAAATATCGCAAGGATGGTTAGTATCCATCTCATTCGCTACAGTTGTTGTTTGGGTTTAAGTTTAATGATAACCGGGTTGGCTTTCTTATTGCCCTTTTGGAACCAGGAGGCGAGCTTTGCAGGATATTCCGCTTGTTTGGAAGCGCTTTCCGCCTGATAACCGAATAGGGTGACAGCTGCATAATTCGTATAAAGATATCCCTCGCTGGCATCGAGAAAATTGCTGTTTACGAACTCTACGCCATTGGCGTCGTCCGTAACGGGCAGGAAGTGGGAAGCGGCATCCGGTATCAACTGGTTGACGGACACGAGCCGGCCACTGTTCAGTTCCATCACGAAAGAATCGTTATGTTTCAATCCCCCGTTAACGGTGGCCAGCTTGAAGAATAACAGGTTGCCGAATGTATAAACGTTCCCGATATGAAATACGAAATCAGGATGATTCATCAGATACTGAAAGCGCGTATTCTTCAGCGCCGGATCTTTTAAGAAACCGGGCGGCAGCGTATGCTGCAGCGGCAGTTTCACCCGGAAAGCGGTATCCATCCCTGTTGCTGAAATCCGGTATACATTGTAATCATACGGCCGGGTGAAAAAATATGCCCCATTCATCCCTGCCGGGTAAAATGAAGCATGTGAAATATGTATGTAATCGATGGGGTGTATTTCCGCCGATTGCCGTTGATACGGGAAATATCCGGCAATAACTGAATGGCCCCTTGTTACGAAAAGCTCATTGCATGTTGTATCGGGATACTGCGGGCCGGGATCGTACAGTACCCGCGCTACCGCATCCTGCCCCAGTGGTGCTTCTTCGCTGTTAATAAACCCGAGCGTGTCTTCCCGCAGGAATTTCCCGTCGGTGCCGTAATAAAACTGCCGGCTTCCTTCCTTCAGCAGAATAGTTGCGTTTTCCGGGTCGGCGCTGAAGCTGCTGATGGTACCGCGATGGGTGCCGCCCTTTCCGAGGCGGCTCCCGGCAATCTTATGCAGGAATTTGCCGTCGCTGCCAAAGATCAGCACAGCATTGGTTTCCCGATCGTGAATGATGAACCGGTCCTTAATGACGCGCATGGAATGTATCTGGCCGAAAAGGCTTTCACGGTTTGTTTCCAACGGGATGAACTCCACGGATTCGAATACGGAGGAAACGGGCGCACCCTGTGATTGTGCCGGATCGATCCGTAAAGTTACCGGTGTGGAGGTAACCTGAGCGGCTACGTCTGCCGTCAGTAAACCCGCCAGCAAAATAAGCGAGTATCGATGAGTGTTCATGATGAGTTGCATCAGTTGTGTAAATATTTGGAAAGGCTTTGGATAAAAGCAGCATTGTAGGTCGGTTCCGACTTTACAGGGAAGAAGAAATCCTGGATCTGCAGGTTCTCATTCAGTGTAAAGAAATACGGCTGAAGGGCGTTTTCTGCCGGCAAACTCAGGCCTCCTTCAGGAACAGTGAGTACCTGCGCCGATTCTCCGATCTTCTTTTGCGACAGGTAAAAGCGGAGGTTACGCTCATCCGGGAAAGACCCTATGATGTAGTACCGGAAAGCGTCTCCATATTGTTGCCGGATGCTCCGCAGTATTACAAGGCTGGTATCAATACAATCTACGCAATACCGGTTATCAATCCGGAGAAAAAGCGGAGGCTGCATGGTGGGCAGCACCAGGAAAGGCATATTTAGCTGCTGGCCCGTGGCAATGTCATATAGGGCAACGGAATCCGGCGCGGGGCGGTTATTATTAAATTGGGCGTTGAAATTGGCGCTCAGGATATCTTTTCGTGACTGCACCAGTTCATTCTTTTCCGTTGCCGTTTGTGCAAGGGCCGCACTTGCATTTTTGCGCAATGCGAGGTAGCCCCATACAGATAAGATGACAACGAGGCAAAGCAGTATTTGAAGGATGCCGGTGACTATCTTCATACTTTTTGTTTTTTCTTCAGGTGAAGGCGGGCAATAATGGTATGGAAAGGCGCAGCGTTACCGATTTTCGCTTTCCTGGCGGATTCGGGCAGCACTTCGTCTTTGAAAGCAATCATGTTATCGAGGGAGAGAAACAATTGTTGTCCATTGGTGCCATTGGCTGGTGAATTTTTCAGCGGGATGGAGTCAATATCGTTTTCAATGTCGTAGAACGAAGTGGAGACGCTGTCGCTAAACTGATAGCTGTAGCCGCATATAATGTTGTCTGCAGTAGTATACTGGCCGAAAAGGAAGCCGGGCAACATCAGCGGCACGCCTGACATGCGGGGAAGTTTCCGGGTGAGGGAAAGGTATTCATCATAAGATTTGGCGCCGTTGATCCGCTTTTCAACATCTGTCTTGCCAAGCTGTACATCTGCATATGTTTCCAATACCATGGTTTCAGGCCGGAAACGCAGAAGGGACCGGTAATCGGGCGATTCCAGCAGCACTTCCCTGCTGATGGGGTCTACACGCAGGTAAGGCCTTTCTGTGGGTACCTGTATGCTGGTGTTCCGGGCACCTTTGAACCAGCCTTTCAGGTATTTACCGTCGGTATTGAAAAAACAAAGTCGTTGCATATCATAGGGATCTTTGGGTACCGACTTCTGGATTTCGCGGTAAAAGAGCATACCCTTGCTGCCTGTAATTTCGAAGGTGGCGAAATAACCATGGATGGGCACTTCGCGCAGGAGATTGCCCTCATTACTGAAGAAGAATACTTTTTTATTGACCGCACTGTAAATACCGATCTGCTCCGTTTCCGGATCTACACTGATATCGGTTACGGCCCCTGACCCGCCGGGAATATCAGTTTCACTGATCTTTCCCTGAAGCGTTCCCTCGTAGTCGAACAGGAAAACTGCACGGGCAAGCTGGCGGTCGTGCAGCACGATGCGGTTACTGGTGTAATAGATCTTCGATATCTCCCCGAAATCGCCGGATGCTTCGGTAGGTTTGAGTACGATGTATGAAATGGTATCAATAAATCCGGATAATTTCCACCGGGGCATTTCCAGCATCATTTTTTGCAGGGGAACGTTATAGACGGGTTTGATCTGAATCGTGGCCGCTTCTTTGGTGCCGGAGGTCTGGCAGGAAAAAAAGGGGAGCGCCAACATAACGGGAATAGTGATTTTCAGGAATGGATGCATAAGATTGGCGTTGAGCGTTAAAATGCCGGGACTGCTCCTAGGCATCAGTCCCGGCAGGTGATTACATTTACCTCAATGCTGAGGTGGATCAGGAACCGGAACCAGAACCTGAACCGGAGCCGGTGCCTGTGCCGGTGCCGCTACCAGAGCCGCCGCCCGTCTGGGTGGAAGAGCAGGCAAATGCGTCGCAGGATTGGCTCTCCGATCCGGAATTGCATGAATTCTGAATGCCTTTAAATGTAAGCGTTTTAAGCTCAAATTTAGGCGGGTTCCAACCAACCTGTAAGTACACAGATACGGTACAATTGCAGGAAGTTACGTTGTTGGTCTGACCGGATACCGTTGTAATAGTAGCCTCAGGACATGCGGAAGGCACTGTACCGCCCGAACCTGAGCCCGTATCAGTTCCGGTATCGTCGAAGGTTGCTTCGTCAAATGACAGGAAAGAAGAGGAGGTAAAGGAAGACATCGAAATCGCAAGGCCGGTCAGAAAGACGCAAATGGCCAGGATCGCAGAATACTGCTGAATCTTTCTTAGCATAATTGGGTTTTAACTGGGTGATGAATTTGGGTTTATGGTGCTTATCGATAAGTAAGGTTTACAAAGCGCCTTCCAATCGGGGGATACTTCCGGCGATTTAGGAAAATGCCATGGGTTGTAGCGGGAAATACGCCGTTATATAATAGGTACAAGTCACGGTAGAAGTACATGATTGATTCCCCGGGATTGCCCGAAATAATTCAATGCTGGAAAATGATGAATGCAAGAAATGTCCGGCTGGCTAATAGATAACAGCAAATGGATCATCATAACGTCAAATTAACTTATCAATATACAAACAACATTCTCGTCACGGGATAACAATGCACAGTTCACAGGGTTTTCAATTTTCCGTTATCGCCTCAAGCATAATAATCCAAGATATATTTTTTTTTTGAATGAAGAATATTTTTTTTTACTTATCATGATTGCGGGAATGTTTATTGCAGCGCATGGTGGCGGGACAGTACAACTTCCCCTTTCATATCACCGCTATCCTTCACGCAACGGAACCCAATGTGTGAAACTCCTGAGTCGAAGGAAGGGCGCCTGCACGCACTGGGGCATTAGTCTTAAAAAGTAGCACCAAATAATAGATGGGCCTGTATTGGCCTCACCACGGCAGCAGCTTTATCAGCTTACCAACATCCCCATCAGCAGGGAGCTTACAGGGAAAGTCGGGCACCAGTTTATTAACGGCATCCCGACCGGCCGGGCGGATCCATTCCTTTACGCCAAAGCGCAGTTGCAGGCCGGTATTAGGCAGCACAACGGAATACATTTCTCCAAAATGGGTGGGGTGGCCGGTGGCCGGAGATTCTCCTGCGAGGCGGGCTATCTTGTTATCCTGCACCAGTGTGGCGAAGAGGATGGCGCTTGAAAATGTTTCGGGGCCGATAAGTACCATCACTTTTCCTTTAAAGCGGTTAGCCACTTCATCGGGGGTTATGCTGCGGGAGGATGCATGCAACACTTCGCCGGGTGCGGTTTTCTCATACACTTCATCTTTAATACCCCACGATTTTATGGTGGCAAGGTATTCATTACTCCGTTTCCAGTTCATGGAATAGGAGCGGTAAGGTTTACTGTGGATGCGGTTAATCAGCATACTGCCTACTGCAGAAGCTCCGCCATCGTTACTGCTTACATCTATCAGCAGGCGCTTTACACCATCCTGCCTTATCAGCACGAAAATACTGTCTATACAACGTTCGTATACAGGAAGGTCCTGATTACCTCTGGTGCCAAACGATCTTGCGAAGATATAACCCGTATTGCCATACCGGCGATACTGGATGTTTGTAGGCACACTGTCTGCGTAATTCAGGGTTTTGCGATCAGCTTTTGGCTTTATAACGGTAAGGGCGGCATGCTCGTCGCCCAGGGGCAGGAGGGCTGTGGCAGCCTTATCCCGGAATGCAGTGAGGCTTAATGGCGTGGTTAGTCCTGCTTCCAGCGAATCCAGATACTTACTGTACTGTTCTTTTGTAAGCTGGGAGAAGGGATTGGCGTGCGCATTAAACAATTGACTCCGGATGAACTGAAGATCTTTCCGGAGGGCCGGCGGGGCGTAAAGACTATCCTGCGCAAAAGAGGAAACCACCGGGAATAAAAACGGTACTAAAGTGGAGAGGACTTTATACATAAGAATGGCGTTTGCCGAAAGATAATTGCTTTCCTAGAAAAGTGCAAAGGGGCCGGTAAAAATTGAACGCTCACATCCATAATAATAGTTAAATAAAAAATATACATAGACAGACTTGTCTGTTTGTTTAGGATACGCTACTTTTGTATTCATAAAGCATAAGGATATGAACGCTCCCAGGGAAAGATTAATCCATACAGCTACTGCCCTGTTTCACCAGCAGGGGTACAACAGCACCGGGATTAACCAGATTATCAGCGAAGCCAATGTTGCCAAAGCCAGCTTCTACCAGCACTTTAAGTCGAAAGACGACCTGTGTGTGGCCTTTCTGAATACAAGACATGATTACTGGTTTGCAGAACTGATGGCTTTCGTCTCTAAGTCTAAAAGCACTAAAAAGCGCGTATTAAATGCCTTTGATTTCATCATTCACATGAATGAAAAGGAAGATTTCAGGGGGTGCAGCTTTCTGAACATCTTATCAGAAATATCCAAAGAGCAGGACGCCATACTCGCTGTTATCCAGGCACATAAAAGCGACCTCAGGCAGTTCTTCGATACGGAACTGGGGGATGAACTGCTGTCGGCACACATCTACATGTTATTTGAAAGTTCAATTATAGAAAGCCAGCTTTTCAAATCGAATGAGTTGGTCAACAAATCCAAAAGAATCGTGAACAGTTTAATCTAAGCTTTTTATTATGGAACAGAAACATCCTTTACCTCCATTTACATTGGAGTCAGCAAAACAAAAGATCCAAATGGCAGAAGATGCCTGGAATTCAAGAAATCCGGAGAAAGTGTCTTTGGCTTACACCATCGACAGCGAGTGGCGTAACCGGAATGTGTTCGTTAATGGCCGCGAGGAAATCGTGCAATTCCTGTCGAATAAATGGAATAACGAACTGGATTACAAATTGAAGAAAGAATACTGGGCACATACGGAAAACAGAATAGCAGTGCGGTTTGAATATGAGTATAGAAACAAAGAAGGAAAATGGTTCCGGGCCTATGGTAACGAGAACTGGGAGTTTGACGAGAACGGTTTAATGGAAAAAAGATACGCAAGTATCAATGATCTTGAAATAAACGAAGCTGACAGGCATTTGTAACAAAAGATTGCAGTTTTCATAGAAAGCCTCACAGCCATGTGTGGCTTTTTTTATGCTTAGCCTTAATCCGGCATGAGGGAGTGGAGCATAGAAGAAAATGTTTTAAATTTGAAGTACCCGCTGGCCGGGGAACCTATTCATCTATCAACAAATCATAAGATTGCCATGAAATTATCTTCAAGCGCAACCACCATTCTGGAACAAATTACCGCCAATACTAAACTCGGAGACATACGGAACATTGCCAAGCGCATTAAAACGGATCACGGGCTGGCGATGGAATTATGGTCTGCCGGCAAGTTCCTTCCCAGGATGCTGGCGATCTTAATCATGGATAATAAACTTGTTTCAAAAGAACTGATCAATGACCTTGACAAGGATATGTATACCCATCCGGTTGATGAGCGAAATCAGCTGATGGACTGGCTCATGGCCAATCAACTCACGAAAAACAAGAAAACCATTGCACTGATTGAATCGTGGGAGAATAGCAAGTCTGCCTTACAAAGACGGACATTCTGGTACTATCAGGGCCGTTTAAGATGGACAGGGCAAACACCGCCAGCCAATACACCGGCATTATTAACGCAAATAGAAGCCAACATTGCCAAAGAAGACCCTGCTGTGCAATGGGCTATGAATTTCACAGCGGGGTGGATTGGCATATATGATAAACAATACCGCGCCCGCTGCATTGCCATTGGAGAAACAACAAAACTTTACAAAGGGGATAAGGTTTCAAAAGGATGTACCCCCAATTATCTGCCGGAGTTCATTGCCATTGAAAGTGGTAAACGGGGGTTATAAAGCACAGGTATTAACCCCGTTTTTCCCAGGAACCTTTATCGTCGAGAATTTTCAGATAGCTGTTATAGGGTTCGTTAGGGTGATGAAGCTGATACAGCTGATCGGTTAACGCGGTGAGAAAGTTAAAGAAAACGGAAAAGTCTTCTTTTGAGTTGTAAAAACTACCCCATTCGCCTAATATCCAATGTAATGTTTTGCCGTTGCCCATTGTGATTGAAAATTCGAGATGCGGAAAATCGGCTTCGGTACGTTTATAATAGTCGTATTGTTGCCCCCCTAACAATGAGATCTGCCGGGCAGGAACCTGAATGGAGCGTATCTCTGCATACAATGCATCACCGAAACAGGCACTGGTAAAGCCTTCTTCACTAAATGTAACCGTATCTTCCGACTGCCTCTGGGAAGCCGCTACAACCAGCCTGTAAATAGCAATTATCATTAATGGTAAGGAGATCAGCAATAGCCAGCCGGGAAGATGCCGGTTCGACCGTACCACTAAAATACTCACGGTAAGTGTAACAGTCAGCAACGTGACGAAAAACCATAGCAGAATAGTTAAGGATTTCCTGCTGTTATTAAAACGGAAGTGGTAGGTGTTCATATATGGTCAAAAAGTAAGCTAATATAGTTTTAATATAGCAGGAACGGTGCGATCCTTTCCGGCCAGTCTCCCGGGGCCGTATACTTTGCGATATCTTCCCATCCGCCTTCAGCCTTCGCGGCCACCAGCGATTCCGCATCTTTTACCCCCAAAAGCAGATCCAGATGCCGGGTTCCGGCGCGGTTTACATAAGTAGGGTAGGGCGCCCATGAGAAATGACCGGGGTGGAGATCCCGGATTAGCCGTATCAACAACCAACCATTCCTGACAGGCCTGAAAACACCCGGATCCTGGACATGCAGCATGATACCACTGCATTTTTGCCCCTGATACTTACCTTCCGCAGGAGTAAAATTTACCGGCCTTGCATACACGCCTTCGGGATGATAAGCATTGAACAACTTCGCAATACGTGGGCCATCCATCCAGGGAGCGCCGGCAACCCGGAAAGGCGTAGCCGTACCACGGCCTTCGCTGACGTTGGTTGCCTCCAGCAGGCCCATACCCGGATACAGTAAAGCGGACTCAAAACAGGGAATAGCCGGAGAGGTTGGGATGAAAGATGAACTCCAGTCGGGGTAAAACATCGTCCGCTGCCAGTTCTGACAGGCGATTACCTCCAGCTGGAGGCTGTGCTCCATGCTCCTGATTTTTTTGAAATACAGCGCCAGTTCACCTACAGTGCAGCTGTGCCTCAGGGGGATGTTCCATCTCCCGATAAAGCTGCTGCAGTTGGCTTCGTCCAGCAACGGGCCTTCGGCGAGGTGCAGCCTGCCGGAGAGGGGATTGGGCCTGTCTGCAATCACGAGGTACTTTCTGTGGGCGGCGCAGGCTTCCATGACATGGGTCATCGTCCAGAGGTAGGTGTAGAAGCGGCAACCGATGTCAGGGATATCGAATAGAACGATGTCTATATCAGAAAGGTCGTTTTGATCAGGCGCCAGTTTGCCGCCGTAGAGGCTGATTACCGGAATCCCTGTGAGGCGGTCAATTCCGTCGGGCATTTCCCTGCCATCTTCCCCGGTGGTTTCTAGACCATGTTCCGGGGAGAATAGCCGGGTGATGTTGAAGCCTTGCGTCAGGAGTGCCTCCCGGGCAGGCCGGAAGTCTACCGTGGATGCGGCGTGATTGGTTACCAGGCCTATCCTGTGGTTCTTCCAGGCGGGTGGGTGAGATAATAAGGTGTTGATTCCCGTCATTTGTGGCGCTTATTGCTACAAATTAAGGAATATGGGTGGTAGATGTAGGTGGGAACTTTTGATAAGTACCATGGCAGTATAGGCTGTATAACCATAAAAAGCCCCGCCAGTCCTTTGACTGGCGGGGCTTTCGTACTTTATGTCAACTTAGGTGGTTGGATTGGATACTTCCATTACGATATAATATTTCTTGCTGTTCTTCTGTACTAGTTTCACTTCTTCTCCTTTTTGCAATCCCAGTATGGCCATTCCGATAGTTGAGGTTACGGAATGGTTGCTGCCGGGTAAAGACATGTTGTAAGTGAAGTTCATACGGGCCATTTTATCGCGGACGGTTACACGGGAATGCAGGCGCACCACGTCGCGAGGGAACTCGTCCTGCGGAACTACTTTAGCCTGCTTCAGTTTGTCTTCCAGTGGTGCTGTGGCATCGGTACCGAGGTAACCGAGAAGAATAGCATGATCGTCCTGATGTATGATGGGTTGTGTTTTATGAGTGATTTGCATGGGTGTATTATTTTACGTGAAGTCTGGAAAATAGTTTGCCTGTCGCGATGCGCGCTGTCATCGGCGGAAAAGGCAGGCATAAAGCACCGGATCAGCGGAAGCCGTGTAGCCACGCGATACGATTGCAATTGCTGGAATTTAAAATGTGAATCCCCCGTCCTTAGCGAGTATTAACAGGCGGGGGCTAAAGTATAGAAGTCTTTGAAGTTGGAATAGAAGTACGCTTTGCCAGGCAGTTGATGAACGCTGGCGTAAGCCCCCGGATAATTTGTAAACGAGGCTGCAGTTAATATGTAGTAGAGATCCTGCATTAACGCCAAATATAGGCATTTTACGTGGGATTACCTTATCAGATGCGGCTATTACGGGGCAATCAACTATTTCCGGGGATAAAACTATTCGTTTCGATAGCGGGCGGCTACAACAAAATGGACCAAAACCGATGATATACTTACGCTGATACCGGGAGGAATACATGGCTGTGGAAGCAGGGCAAAGCAGCAGCGGCGACAGTGGCTTTACCGAAAAATTCTCCGGTGGGGGAGAATTATATGGTTAATAGAAAAATTCTCTGGTAGTGGAGATGAAAAAAAATGATGCGACCAAACGATAGATAATATAATGTCCATTAATCCATAACACTTATACTATAATCAATATTTATCAGGTTATTATTTCACATCTGTGTGATTTAATATTTAATTTCTACCTTCGCATTCAGAAGAAGGTGATGTAACACCGTCCTCTGCCACTTGATAGATTTTGTTTGTCACTCATTACTTAAAACACAAAACATGAAACATCTACTTGGTGTATTAATTTGCACAACAATTTGGTTTAGCGGTTCAGCAAACCATTCAACTCCCAAACCGACCTCTCCTGTTGTAACCAAGAAGGCAGCATTAAAATCAAATTCAAAAGAGAACAAAAACGATTTCATCGTATCCACTACCAAAAGCAAAGCCAAAGAAGGTTTTCTCCGTATCCAGAGAAGGTTCCTCTTTGAAGACGTATGTGGTAACATGTGGATTATTTACGTATCAGGCCCCAGCACTGCAACATACTCTCAAATGTATGGTGTAGCTCAACATGATTTTGTTGCTGGTGCAGACAGCAATGGTTGCTTTCATGGTCTATAATCGCATACAGATCCAGAACAAAGATTAAAATTCAATCTTGATAGCGAGCAGCAGGAGGGGTTCCCTTCTTCAAAATACCCCGGGCGGGCCTGGGGTATTTTCTACACCCATAATTCAACACACGTGCGTTTTTGTTAAAAAAAACAAAAACGACCTGATTCATCCAGGGAGAATTTTGCCGGCAACTGAAGTTGATATTTACGTTGAGAAAGGCAATCCTGCGGTAGTAAAAAACTTTGTCCGATAAGACTGTCTGATGAAGAATGCCACAGAAATAATCAAATGGATAGCAGGAAAAGAAACTAAACAATTACCGGGTTACATGGCACAATTGGCTCCAGCGCCCTGGGCTTGGGAATATATAATTTCGCTGGCACCATTAAGAAAAAGCCCATTCAATAATCTGCTTTAGGGTCTTCTTTATTTTTTCCTCTCCTTCCGCTGTGTTGATATCTATCCCGCACATAGTCTGTCCACTCATTTTGGCCTGAAGCGTTAAATAGTAAACGCCCCCGATCAGCAGTCCTTGTACGGCCCTGATATCTACTTCTTTATCTTTGAAAAAATTATCACTGATACTGCTGAAAAGTGCTTCGCCCAGGCGTTCGCGTTCCATATTCAGATCCGTCAATGGTTTGAAATTCTCACACAAGCTCCAGGTGATTATCTTACGCATTTCTTTATCGGCCATTAAAGCATCAAACTGGCCCTCTAACGCAGAATAGGCGATCTGCTTGCCGAAATCCTCCCTGCTTCCTTCTATTATTTCATCGATATTCACCAGGTTAACTTTCCAGTAATCCTTATTATTCAAATACGCTTGTACAAGATTCTCTAAATCTCCATAGTATTCGTAAATAAGTTTTCTGTCCACATCTGCCTTCGAAGCTACCTTGCTGATATTTAATCCGGGAAAACCTTCTTTTTTCAAAATAGCGCCGACTGCCTTTAAAAGTTTATTCTTGGTTCTTTCTTTATCTCTGATAGGGCCGCTGGTAATTTTTCTTGCCATTTTTTCCAATGTTGGTACCTGGCAATTTCCGATTTTCCCATCGATTTTCAAGGGATATTTACAATTTCCCAAATTTCTGAATGCTGAATGGAGAGGTTGTGATCATTCGCATCCGGCCAAATCGCTGACTAAATTAAATATGAACAACTTCCCCCGTGGCTTTGCCGGGCATTGGCTGCAATGCTTTGCCCGTAAAGGAGGGGAGCCCGGTGCTAGCCGCCAGGTACCCATGGGCACAATTCGTTCAGTCATATTGCGAAGCATAAAATCGGCGGCAGCCGGGTTAACCGGGTCGGATTCCGTTATTATTAAATACCCGTCCGGTAAAGTTGCATTAACTTGGGAAAAAATCCGTATCGAATTCCCCGTAACCTTCAAAAAATAAAGTATGCAAGACGAGCATAGCCATCATGAGCATCATGGCAACCATGGTGCAGGTAATGAGTCTTCCCGCCAGAATACTGCGCATGCCGGGCACGACCATGCAGTTATGGGCTCAGACACACCAGCACATCATAAACAGCACGATAGTACTACCGGGCATGACGAACATGCGGGGCATCACACAGAAGGCTTCCTGATGCGATTCTGGATTTGCCTGGCAGTTACTGTGCCTGTACTGCTATTATCACATATGATCCAGCAGTGGCTTGGCTTTACAATTACCTTCAACGGTGATAAATATGTGCTACTCGTCTTGAGCAGCTTTATTTTCTTTTATGGAGGTTGGCCTTTCCTGGTGGGAATGATCAGGGAATTGAAATGGAAGAACCCGGGTATGATGACTCTGGTTGCCGTTGCCATTACCACTGCCTATCTGTATAGTGTTGCAGTGGTGTTCGGCCTGCGGGGTATGGATTTCTTCTGGGAACTGGCTACGCTGATCGATATTATGCTACTGGGCCACTGGCTGGAGATGAAATCTCAAATGGCCGCCTCCCGGGCGCTGGAGTCACTGGTGGCTCTGCTCCCTGCCGATGTGCATGTGGACCGTAACGGTCAGGTAACTGACATACCACTTCAGGATTTGCAGAATAAGGATGTGATTCTTATCAAACCTGGAGAAAAAGTACCTGCCGATGGTGTAATTCTGGAGGGGAGCTCTGATGTTAACGAAAGCATGCTAACCGGTGAAAGTCTTCCTGTTAAAAAGGGAAAAGACGCCAGGGTGATTGGTGGTGCAGTGAATGGGGACGGCGCTCTGAGAGTACAGGTTACAGGCACAGGAAAGGATAGCTATCTCAACAAAGTGATAAACATGGTGCAATCCGCGCAGGGCACCAAGTCCAACACGCAAAACCTTGCGAATAAGGTGGCGAAATGGCTCACTATCATTTCCATCAGCGTCGGTATTGTTACTTTCATAGTTTGGCTGACGGCCGGGCATGAGCTTTCCTTTGCATTGGAGAGAATGGTAACTGTGATGGTAACTTCCTGTCCACACGCGCTGGGCGTAGCTATTCCGTTGGTTGTGGCGATATCTACTACGATGTCTGCTGTGCATGGGCTTCTCATCCGTAATCGAACTGCATTCGAAAATGCCCGCAAGCTGACCACAATCATATTTGATAAAACCGGTACGTTGACCAAAGGATCTCATGAAGTACAACGGGTTATTTCTTTGAATCTACAATTCACGGAAGATGAATTACTACAGTATGCCGCGGCTATCCAACAGAATTCAGAGCATCATATCGCACACGGCGTGATAAAAAAGTTGAAAGATAAAAACCTCACATTATGGAGCTCGTCGGATTTCAGGTACATGCAGGGTATCGGAGTTACAGGAACTGTAAACGGTAAAACTGTAGTGGCGGCCGGCCCTAATTACTTCAGGCAGCATAACATGCCGCTACCGGCTATACCGGAAGATATAGATCAGTCTACCGATACGGTGAATTTCATTCTTATCGGGGATGCGCCGGCAGGTATCATCACCTTTGCCGACGCCATCCGGGAAACCGCGGCAGAAGCCATTGCCGATCTGAAGGCAATGGGAATTAAGTCATTTCTCTTAACGGGAGATAATGAGAAAGTAGCCGCAGCGGTTGCAAAAAAACTCAATATGGATGGTTATTTGGCGAACGTGCTGCCACATGAAAAGCAGCAAAAAGTGAAAGAATTCCAGGATAAGGGAGAAGTGGTAGCCATGACCGGTGATGGTGTTAACGATGCTCCGGCATTGGCGATGGCTGATGTAGGGATTGCTGTGGGCTCCGGAACAGACGTTGCCGCCGAAACTGCAGACATAATCCTGGTGAACAGCGATCCCAAAGATGTAGTTCAAATGATTTCTTTCGGGAAGGCGACTTACCGCAAAATGATTCAGAACCTTGCCTGGGCAGTAGGATATAACGTAATCGCAATTCCACTTGCAGCGGGAGTCCTCTACCCTAATTTCATGCTGAGCCCGGCTATGGGAGCCGTGCTGATGAGCTTAAGCACGATTATCGTAGCCATCAATGCAAAACTGTTGAAAGTAAAATAGTAAATACCAATCATTAAAACTGTTTCCTTAAACTTCAAAAGAACGGTAAGTAAGAACTGAAATCATGAATTTGAAAGTATTCAGTAAAATGGGATGACAGCGTAAATCAACAATAGTGACTTTGGCACTTTATGTAAAATTATTTTCTGTAAAACCGAGGAGTATTGGAGTATAGAAACAAAAAAGGCGCTATCTCTAGCGCCTTCCGTGATTCCGCTGGGACTCGAACCCAGGGCCCATACATTAAAAGTGTATTGCTCTACCAACTGAGCTACAGAATCATTCCCGTTTCGTTTTGGGATTGCAAAGATAGGAATAAATTAATCCGTTCCAAATTTTCACATGAAAATATTTTTCGCAACTCATTCATCCTCACTTACGGCGCACATTGAAATTCGTAATTTCCTCAATTAGCTGCGCACGCCCTTTCTCCGGCCTGTCCAGGAATACATGGTGCGTTCCTTCAGGTAAGGTTACGAACTGCTTACGCGGACTGTTCACTAACCGTAACTGCAAAGCCAGCAGGTCCTCCGGACGGCTCCAGTTGTCGTATTTACCGCGGATGAAGAGGAGGGGAACGAGAATGTCTTTTGCATGCCACTGGCCTTTGCCCTGTGCGGTGTAGAACGCTTCTGCGCGGTAACCACCGGGTACTGCCAGGATACTGTCTGTATAGAAGCCTACGGAGGTTTTACCATATAGTTCTGCCAGTACAGGATCGCGCCAGTTGGCTTTGTTGCTGTCGGGGATGCAGCGGTCCCAGTTGTCGAGCAGCTGGGATTTGGTGGCGCGGCGAAGCACGGGGGAGGAGGCGTAGTTGAATTGGGAGGTATCGAGCGGTGAGCGGAAGGGGATCGTGAAATCCCAGGGCGCTTTCTCGTTATACAAACTGTTCAGCATAATGAGAGCCGCTACACGGTTGGGGTAGATGCAGGAGTAGTAACCCATCCATTGGCCGCCGGTAGCCCAGCCGAAGAGTGTTACCTGCTTGGTTCCGGTGCGTTCGCGGATAAAGTCGATAACGGCATGGATGTCGTGCGATACTTCGGCGGATGATGCGGTGATGGTCCAGCGGCGGAGGGTGTCGTAATCCGGGCGGGTAGATGATTCCCAGCCGCGGGCATCCATGATGAACACATGTTGCCCTTCTTTAGCGAGATCTTCGGCGAGTGAGCCGCCTTCCACGGGAAGGTCGAACGAGGCTACCGCGCCGGAACCTCCGCCGTGAAGCAGCAGGATGGGCGGCTTACGGCTACGTTTCTTAACAGTGATCTCCCGGACGAATATCTTCACCCCGGGGTCGCTGTCGATCATAAAATCCTCGCGCTTCACCGTTTGGGCAGATGCCTGTACGGTTATTAACAAGGGTATGACTAGCAAGGTTTTCCACATAATGATTTCTGAGGTTCCGGTGCAAAAATAGCATAAATTGCGCGTATGACGGACACGTATATCCGCCGCGCCACAGAAACGGACCTCCCCGCACTGGCTGCGCTCGAACACCAAACCTTCTCTGATGCCTTCCGCAGCGCCTATCCGGCTGCAGATTTCGAGGCATTTATGGCAGCGCATAAAAGTCCTGCCGCTATCGAAAAAGCCTTCCGGCAGGAGGGGACCGAATACTACGTAACGGAAGAAGCCGGTACCCTCACCGGCCTCATGCAATTAAACTTCAACAAACAGCCAGATAACGGCACCATTTTACCCGAGCCGGCCCTTGAGCTGGAAAAGATCTATGTGCTCCAAACGGGGCAAAGCAAGGGCATTGGCAGGCAACTGCTCCGCTTCGCTACGGAACTGGCACAGGAACGCAACATGCGCACCATCTGGCTGGGGGTATGGGAACATAACCCGCGTGCCCGTGCCCTCTACGAACGGGAAGGCTTCTCCGCCTTCGGGGAGCACACATTTACCGTGGGCTCACAACACGACCGCGACATCCTCCTCGGCAAAGTGCTCACCACCTCCCGTTAAAAAAACATCACCATCCGGTAAAATTCCCCTAACGCAGCGTTTATATTTATCCGAACTTGCCATTGTGCAATCGTTTGCACTAAATACGAATTCCATGAAGAAAACTGCTCTCCTGATGGCTGCGCTCCTTGGCGCACAAAGCCTTTTCGCTCAACAATCCGATAAAGACGCCCGCATGCAATGGTGGCGCGAAGCCCGCTTCGGCATGTTCATCCACTGGGGGGTGTATGCCGTACCCGCAGGAACTTATAAAGGTTTCCCCATGAACCGCGGTGGCGGGGAGTGGATCATGAACCGCAGCAAGATACCCGTGGCCGAATACCAGGGGTATGCCAAACAGTTCAACCCCACGCAATACGATGCGGAGCAATGGGTAAAAATGGCGAAAGATGCAGGCATGAAATATATCGTGATCACCGCCAAGCACCACGACGGTTTCGCGCTGTTCGATTCCAAAGCCTCGGAATGGGATATTGCAGATGCTACCCCTTACAAGAAAGATCTCCTTAAACCCCTCGCAGAAGCCTGCCGCAAGCATGGTATTAAGCTGGGATTCTACTACAGCCAGGCGCAGGACTGGAATAACCCCGGTGGCTCCGCTGCCCGGAAGGAAATGCATGAAGGATGGCCGAACCCCGACAGCAACGCCGTGAACGCTTATTCCAAAGCGCACAACGGCCACTGGGACCCTGCACAGGAAACCAAAACCTTCCAGCAGTACATTGATGCGGTGGCAGTACCCCAGGTACGGGAACTGCTCAGCAATTACGGCGATGTAGCGGTTATCTGGTGGGATACCCCCACGAATATGACCGACGAAGCCGCGCAGAAGCTGGATGCCGTCCTGAAGCTGCAGCCCAATATCATTTCCAACGACCGCCTCAAACGCCCCAACTTCCAGGGCGATTATAAAACTCCGGAACAGAAGATCCCCAACCTCAGCGAGCTCGATGGCAGAGACTGGGAAACCTGTATGACGATGAACGGCACCTGGGGCTTCAAAAGCTACGACCACAAATGGAAATCCGTGGAAACCATGGTCCGCAACCTCATCGATATCGCCTCTAAAGGAGGCAACTACCTCCTTAATGTGGGCCCCACTGCAGAAGGTACTTTCCCGGAAGCCAGCATCCAAAGCCTGAAAGGAATAGGGGAGTGGATGAAAGTAAACGGCGAAGCGATCTATGGCACCAAGGCCAGTCCGCTGCCCGTACAGGCTTGGGGCCGTGTAACGAAGAAGCAAAACAAAAACTCCACCACGCTTTACCTCTCTGTATTCCAATGGCCAACAAACGGGAAACTGGAAGTGGAAGGCCTCTCCGGCAAAGTAATCAAAGCCGGCATAATAGGCGCCAATGGCAAGGTGACTGCGGTTAAGAACGGCACAGGCACCACGATCTCCGTTCCTGCAAAAGGCACCAACGATATCGCCTCCGTGATTAAAGTGGAAGTGGAAGGATTGCTGTAAGCGTGACCCAAACCGGTTACGGAAAATTTTATAACAGCTATTGTTTTATCCGGATAATTGAATTTACTTTGCATTACAAAGTAGAAAGTAAGGGAGGCAACTCCCTTCTTTTTCACCCTTACACTTTGAACTACAAAGTACTTTCAAACATGAAAACAGAACTATCCCTTAAACAACGACTCACAGATTACCGCTACCTCGGGTACTTCTCCGCGCTGATGTTCAGCCTCATATTATTTTTCATTGGCAGCACCATGCATGCACCCCGCGATGGCGTGATGTTCGCACTGTTTGTAGTGCATGCCGGTATCGCATTAGCCGGTTTATTTGGCTACTGGTTTACCGACAGGAATCATCCTTCCCGGAGAGATATGGGTACGGTAGTGCTGCTCTCGGCCCTTATCAGCTGCTACGCCCTCAACCGCGAAATCTCCGTGTTTGAAGAAACCACGCCCTGGATGACCGTTTTACTCTTAATTACCGGCGCTTCATTGCTCGCTTTCCGCTATGCTGATATGATGCCCGTTTGGGCCCGCACCGCTACAGGCATCGTTGCAGGAGTGGCCTGTTCTTTATTTGCATACCTCGCTTTATACCTCGTACCTATTTACCTTATTGGCCTGGCCGGTACATTAGCGCTGGGCCTCGGCTTTCACACTTTCATCCCTGCTTTGTTACTCTGGAGCACCATCGCCGCCATTCGACGCCTGAAAATGGGAAAGCCCGCCCTGATAGGGGTGGCGCTTTCCCTTATCATCATCACCGTTTTCTGTATAATGTACAGCAATAGGGTGCAGGAGATTAACCGGATTTACAATCGCTCCGCCATTGAAGGAGGGAACAACTTGCCCGCTTGGGTAGAAACCAGCCGCCGTGTACAGCCCGGCTTCATTACAGACCGCGTTCTCAAAACAGATCTGGTTTACAAGCAATCCAGGATAATGGGAGACTTCTTCGGAATCGACATGCCCGGCCGCAACTTCGGTGACCGGCAGTTTCATGACCCGCTTGTAACCATCGCCAGCAGCGTTGCCCCGCTTTTACGGCCTGAAAAAGACGACCGCATTAAAATACTCGAAGCCCTCTACGATGGCCGCCACGAAGCACAGGAACGCCTCTGGTCGGGCGATATGCTCTCTACCACTTACGTACATACCAAAATACGCTTCTGGCCCGCGCAGCATATCGCTTATACTGAAAAAACGCTGACAGTAAGCAACGCAGGCGAATGGCGGCAAGGGGAGGGCATCTACTCTTTCCAACTGCCCGAAGGCGGCGTGGTTACCTCGCTTTCCCTGTGGATCAACGGCAAAGAAGAAAAGGCCATCCTCACCACGAAAGAGAAAGCAGATACCGCCTACAAAACCATCGTAGGTGTGGAAATGCGCGACCCGTCTGTAGTACGCTGGCAGGAAGGCAACACGGTGTCCGTCCGCGTATTCCCGGTGTTGCCCAAAGAATCAAGGATATTCAAGATCGGCATCACCGCTCCGCTTAAATCGCATGATGGTAAGATGATCTACGAAAACATCGCCTTCCGCGGCCCCGTTTTCAAACGCGCTACCGAATACGTAGGCATAGAAACCGAAGGCACCGAACTTACAGACCGCAGGCCCAGCGGCTTCTCCCGCAAAGGCTCGCTGCTCGAAAGGGAAGGAGGGTACCAGCCCGACTGGCAGCTGGAACTGGCAGACATCCCCCTGCAGCCGCAAACCTTCGCTTTCAACGGCAATGCTTACACGATAGAACCGTATAAGATCAACCGCACCACCTTACCCACCACCGCCATCTACCTCGATGTCAACCATGCATGGTCTACATCAGACATTGCCCATATCCTCGACATGGCCGGCAACATTCCCGTTAAAGCATACGCAGGCGATAAGTTCGTGACCGTCACCAGCAACAACTTCCTCGAAATCCTCGACGAACAACTGAACGACCGCTTCAGCCTGTTCCCTTTCCATCAGATTGCCGACCCCGCAAGAGCCATCGTTGTCACGAAAAGTCTGGGTGCTTCTCCCATGCTAACCGACCTCGAAGGCAGCGGCTTCCGTGAGAAACTGGCAGCCAAACTTGCAGATCCTTCATTCCCTAAAATACGCCTGTTCAACCTCAGCAACGAACTCTCTCCCTACCTCACCAGCCTCAAAGCCTCCCGCGCTTTCCGGTATGAAAAAGGCACGGAAGATCACCTGAAAATGCTCCTCAACAAAGGCCTTTTTGCGGAAGACGCAGAAAACGCCGACAAAGTAGTGATCCATGAAGCCGGTGCAGCCATCACCCGCCGGGCCGACAGTTCTGCCACCGGCACCGCACCCGATCACCTCATGCGCCTCTTCGCCTACAACCACATCCTCCAGCAAACCGGCAAGGGCCTCATCACAGGCAGCACGGGGCAGGAGCACCTGGTGGCGGCGGCGAAGGAAGCTTATGTGGTTTCGCCGCTGAGCAGCCTCATCGTCCTCGAAACACAAAAAGATTATGACCGTTTCGGTATCGCAGATTCCGGCAACAGTCTGAAGAATGCTTCCATCAACGGTACCGGCGCTGTGCCCGAGCCGCATGAATGGGCGCTGATCATTATCGCAGTTTTATCCGTATCCATATACCTTAAACGCCGCAGATGGACCGTCTACAACGCTTAATACCAGCCTTGATATGGACGGCCCTGTACGCCGGCATCGCGCTGTATGCCCTGGATGATTATATGGAGTGGGGCTCCAACGGGTTTATCCTCGGCGCAGCGACGGTGCCGGTCGTGCTGCGGGCGGACGCAGGCCAGAAGCGTAGTCTTCGTTACTTCTACGCAGCCCTGGCCTGCTGCCTGCTCGCCTGGATCATACCGGCCAAAACAATGCTCTTTGCCACACTGGTGCTGGCGCTCTGCTTCCTGGCAGACAGCTTCTTCGGAAAGATTAACACCCTCCCCATGATGGCCATGATGCTCATGGCGCCGGTGTTCCAGTATGTGACTAACATTTTTACGTTCCCTATCCGATTACACCTCACCCGGCTCGCCGGCGGCATACTGCAGCTGGCGGGACGGGATGTTACCTCCGAAGGCAACATGCTCATGCTGAACGGCACGGAGTTCTCTGTAGACCCCGCCTGTATGGGCCTCAGCATGATGATTACCGCACTGCTCTGCGGCATCGCCGCCATCGGTATTGCCCAGCGTAAAACCGGTAAAAGCCTGCCTATCTATCTGCTGCTGGCATGGATGGCTTTCATCCTCCTCCTCAATACCGGCAGCAACCTCTTCCGCATCGTACTGCTGGTGCAGTTCCACATCCTGCCGGATAATATCATGCATGATGTGATGGGGATTTTCTGTCTGGGTTTGTATGTACTGGTACCCGTATTCTACCTCGCGCCACGCCTCGTGAACCGTTTCGGGAAAGTACCTGCCGAGCGACCGGTGCATCCACCGCATCCGCGATACATGGTATTACAGGCGCACTTGTCCCTCGCGGCCTGTATCTTCCTGCTGGCTTATAAAACCACACTGCCAAGGGAAATCATATTTGCCACAAAGGCACCAACTATAGAGGGCTATGCCGTCACCCCGTTGAAAGATGAAGTAACCAAGCTGGAGCACGAAGGTGCGCTGGTATATATCAAGAAGATTAAGGATTGCTATTATACCGATCATCACCCCACCATATGCTGGCAGGGGAGCGGGTTTGCATTCAAGAAAGTGAAGGAAGAAAAAATCGGTGGCATATCAATGTTCGCCAGCACCCTTGAAAAAGGAGCCGAGCGATTATATACCGCCTGGTGGTATGATAACGGTTCCCTGCAAACGGCGTCGCAGTTTGAATGGCGCTGGAACGCCCTTACCACCCGGAGCCGCTTTGCACTGGTGAACGTTACCGCCGCCAGCAAAGAAGCATTGATAGCAGAAATAGGCCGCATCAGCAAAGGCCGTGCGGTACAGCGTACGATGGGACTGGAATAAGAAGTTAAGACTCCCTGGCAGCAGGATCCTGCTTAAACATCTGGCTCAGCAACCGGTATAGTTCAGGATGATGCTCCTGCATGCTTTCCGGCTTCTCGAAGAAGTATTCTGCCGTTACCGCCAGGAACTCGCTCTGGTTCATGGCCGCATAGGGATTGATTTCGCTGTGGCCGGTTTCGATC
This sequence comes from Chitinophaga deserti, assembly GCF_003149455.1. GTDB lineage: Bacteria > Bacteroidota > Bacteroidia > Chitinophagales > Chitinophagaceae > Chitinophaga > Chitinophaga deserti. Next base: position 488,437 of record NZ_QFFK01000004.1, on the reverse strand, counting down.
TTCCGGATCTCTTCATGCATCACCTGCAGCCAGGGAAGACTGGCGCTGTTGTGCAACAGAGACTCTGGCAGCCCGTCCACATACCCGTCCGTTTTATCTACGAGGTGCACGAACTCATGAATGGCGGTGTTGGACTGCCCGCTGTGTTCTGAGAACCCTGTCCGCAGGGCGCTGCGGGATAGCAGCATTTGTCCGTTCATGTGCCCCGTGCCTACCATACCGAGGATATTGCGGCGGTCGCCCTCGAACTGGTAATGTTCATCGAAAGTATCGGGGTAGAGGATGATGTTGGTAAGATTTCGGTACTTCCAGCCGGGGAAGCTGAAGATGGGGATCACGGCACTTGATGCGATAAGCACCTTATCAAGATCATCTACCGGCGTACCTACGCCTTCGATATGCACATGGCCTAAGAACGATTCCACTTCATCCGCAAAGCGCTGCTGCTCCGGCTCAGTGAGCTGGCGGTAATAACGTACATGCTGATCAAGCAAACTTCGCGTATCGGCGGGAACTGCGCCGGGGGCCGGCTTCCTGCGGCGGTAAAACCACCAGAACAGAAACAGCACCAGGGCTACGGGAATGAATACGGCTAACATGTGCCCAAATTCGTAATTAAATGTCATTTGCAACAATTTACGAAGTAAAAATGTTTTATTAGTTGAACAATCGACTGCCCATACATGCCCCGTTGGTTAAGAATTACCCTGCTCTCCGCCGGTAGCCTCGTGTTACTGGTTATCGTTCTCTGGCTCGTTCTCGCGCTTGTTATCCGCAGCCGCAAGGCCGATATCCTTGCTGAGATCAACCGCCAGCTGAGCGACCGCCTCAATGGCGACCTCGTGATCCGCGATATGGAACCCTCGCTCATACGCAGCTTCCCGCAGATATCCGTAACCCTGAAGGATGTGACGCTGAAAGATAGTATGTACGACCGTCACCAACACGCGCTGCTCAAACTCAGTGAAGTATACGTGAAGGTGAACACCTTCGCCCTCATCCGCAAACAGGTGTCTATCCGCGAAATAAGCCTCGAAAACGGGGATATTTATCTCTATACCGATAGTCTTGGTTACTCCAACGGATATCTGCTACAGGGCAAACCAAAGAAAGACACCACTGCCAGCAAGCAATCGCCCGTAATAAGGGAATTTGCCCTGAAGGATATCCGCTTCACGCTGGAGAACAAGCAGAAAATGAAGTTCTTCCGCTTCGATGTAAAACAGCTCGATGGCCGCATGCATACCACAGATTCCGGATGGCAGGCCCGCATCGATCCCCGGATACATATCCAGGATATGCAGTTTAACACCACCAAAGGCAGCTATGCGAAGAACAAAACACTTTCAGGCCCTATGGACCTGCAATACCTCTCTTCCAGCAAGATCCTCCGCATTCCGCAGCAAACCATCCGCTTCGATGAACAGCCCGTGCTGCTGGAAGGTGCATTCGTGTTCTCTGAACAACCACCTGCCTTCCGCCTCAACATTCAGGCAAACGAGATCCCTTTCAGATTCGCCACTTCGCTCGTAACGCCGAACATCACGGCCAAGTTGTCGCCCATCGATATGGAAAAGCCCCTGAATGTGAACGCAGAGATCCGCGGGCATATGAAATACCGCGATACACCTTATGTACACGTTTCCTGGCAGGTGCGTGATAACACCCTTACCGGCGCCAACCTCGCACTGCATAAAGTCAATTTCGACGGTTCATTCCTGAATGAACTGGTATCCGGACAGGGGCATAACGATGCCAATTCCCGGCTGAGTGTATACCGCTTTTCCGCTGAATACGACAGCATACCCGTAACGGCAGATACCATCCGCGTAGTGAACCTGAAAACACCCGTACTTACCGGGCGCTTCAAATCCAGCTTCCCGCTGGTACGCCTCACCCACGCCCTCGACCCGCACCTGTTCTCCTTCACGGCAGGACAGGCAGCTGTAGACCTGCAATACGCCGGATCATGGGACGAGAAAGATACCATCGCCGGTTCGCTGGAAGGCTCCGTGAGCATCCGCAACGGTGCATTCACCTACGTTCCCCGCAACATGGGGGTATCCAATTGTAACGCCACGCTTGTATTTACACAAGGCAACCTCTACCTGCGTGACATACGCGCGCAGTCGGGCACCAGCACCGTGGAAATGGACGGTAGTATCCTCAACATACTGAACCTGTATTTTGCCGCACCGGAAAAGCTCGTGCTGAACTGGAACGTGCGCAGCCCCCTCATCAACCTCAACGAATTCCAGTCGCTTTTCGGGCGCAGGGTCAAACATAAAAGTCACGCCCAAACGAGGCATAACAAACACATGCGGGCCAGGTTCGTGCGCCAGCTGGACACCATGCTGGAAGCTTCCAGCGTACACATGCTGGTATCGCTGGATAAGGTCCGCTACCGCAAGTTCAACGCCAGCAACGTAAAGGCCGATGTGCAGATGGGGCAGGAGGGTGTAAGGTTTAATAAGATAGGGCTTTCTGCCGTTGGCGGAACCATGCTGCTCAGCGGCGCCATCCTCCAGCAGGCGAAAGGCGACCGGTTTAATGTGGATGCAGACATCCGGCAGGTGCAGGTAGACCAGCTGTTTCACGCTTTTGAGAACTTCGGGCAGGATGGTATTACTGCACAGAACCTGCGGGGTGTTTTTTCCGCAAAAGCGAAAATGACGGGAGGGATGAAGGAAGATATCAGCATCCAGCCCCATTCCATGAACGGATCGGTGACCTTTAACCTCAACCGTGGCGCCCTGCTCGATTTCAAACCGCTTATGAATGTTGGCAAATACATTTTCCGCAAGCGGGATATGAGCAATATTACGTTCGATAACATCAGCAATACCCTCGATATCAAAGGCAACAAAATCTATATACACCCCATGCTCATCGCCTCCAGCGTGCTGAACATTGAAATAGAAGGTACCTATGGCATGCCCAAAGGCACCGATATCAAGCTGAAAGTACCCCTCCGCAATCCTAAAAAGGATGAACTGGTAACAGATACCGAAGAACTGCGCAAAAGGCGCAATAAAGGCATAGTGGTGAACCTCCATGCAGTAGACGGGGAAGACGGGAAGGTGAAACTGAAACTTGGCAAAGGCGACTAATACCGGCTGGAACTGTTTTTGCAGTGTATTGTCTTTAACAACCTGCTAAAAACAAACGTCATGGAAAAACAAACGCTGCAGAACAAGAAAGTAGCCGTACTGGTGGCAAACGGATTTGAAGAATCCGAATTTACCGAACCGGTGAAAGCCCTGAAGAACGCGGGCGCGGAAGTGACCGTGGTATCGTTGAAATCCGGCAAGGTGAAAGCCTGGGCAGAGAAGAACTGGGGAGGAGAATATGATGTAGACGCCACGGTAGACAAAGTTTCCTCCGAATCCTTCGACGCTCTGGTACTCCCCGGCGGCGTTATGAACCCCGACCTGCTCCGTGCCAGTAAAGACGCCGTAGAATTCGTAAAAGGATTTTCGGAAGAAGCCAAACCCATCGCAGCCATCTGCCACGGCCCGTGGACGCTCATCGAAGCAGGCATAGCCCAGGGCAGGAAAATGACCTCTTATCATTCCATAAAAACGGATCTTATTAACGCCGGGGCCGACTGGACAGACCAGGAAGTAGTGACCGACAATGGACTGGTAACCAGCCGCAGTCCGGAAGACTTACCCGCTTTCTGCGCCAAAATGATCGAAGAAATCGCAGAAGGACAGCATTTAACGCGGAACAGGGGTGTACATCAGCTGGGATAAACCACCCAAATCACCAATATTTCCGAACACTGCTGTTATCCCCGTTGTTATAACTGCAGTATTTCTGTTTCAAATCAGCATATGAGTCAAAATAATAACCGTCCCCGTGCGGGCTCACTTTACGAAAAATCGACCGTCATCAACGTATCCAAAACCGGCAGGATCATATCCTCCGCAGCAGGTGCTTCCCTGCTGTATCTTGGTGTCGCCAACCTCAAACAATCGCCCCTCGGCAGCCTGGGCCGCATATTGGTAGGCGGGTATCTGTTATACAGGGGGCTTTCCGGCAACTGCCCCATTACCGCAGCCATCGAAGATGAGCAGCGCCCCAAACATGCCCGCGCGGTAAATATCCGCACGTCGCTGATAGTAGACAGGCCCAGAAGTGAGGTGTTTGCCTACTGGCGCCAGCTGGGTAACCTGCCCTTGTTTATGGCGCACCTGCACGATGTGGAGGTGCTCGATGCGAAGCATTCGCACTGGACCATCAAACTGGCCGGCAATATGACGCTGGAATGGGATGCAGAGATCACGGAAGACAAGCCCGGCGAAGAGCTCTCCTGGCGTTCCCTCGAAGGGGCGGAAATAGCCAATGCAGGCAAAGTACGCTTCCGGGATACGGAAAACGGCGGTACGGAATTACTCGTTACTTTCTCTTACCGGCCACCCGCAGGCTTTATGGGGGCCACGCTGGCAAGGCTGATGAACCCTGCTTTCGCGCAGCTGGTAAGGCACGATATCAAACGTTTCAAACAGCATCTGGAAGGTACTCCTGTGGCAGATAACACTGCACACGGTTAAGCCTTACGGAGCAAATCTCCGGATCACTAACCCATAGAAAAATGGCTGTCTCCTTTACGGAAACAGCCATTTTCGTGTAATCCCGAACATCCTGTATGCTATGGATTAAGTGTACGGAACGTGTCTGGTTTCGGATGATTAGTTGTATCGTGTTCTTTCTTGTCTTTCTTCTTCTTTTTCTTCGGAGTGGTATCGCCAGGTTGCTGGGGTACCGTGTCTGTCCAGCTAATTGTTGCATCCGTATTCACGGTGGCAGCGGTGCCGGCCGTGCTGCTCCAGGCTTGCGTCATCGAAAACACCACAAAGGCGAGGATGAGGCTCAGGGGAGTGATCGTCGATTTCATTGTGATAGATGTTTAATGGTTATTCAATAAGATATGTTCTCTAATAAATTTTGTAATCCATGACGATTGCTTCCCATTCGCTGTCGACATCCCCGATTTCTTCCTGATCGCTATAAGGATCTTCTTTCGGTGCATCGGGATCGTTCTCCGTTTCGAATGCTTCCGTCTGCGGATCTTCCGGCCACTTTTCATCTTCGCCACCGGGGCGAAAATCGGTGTTAAGGGGATTATTTCCTGCGGGTACCCGTTTGTCTTGCGGTTCTGGTGAATGTTGCATGGTAAAACGGTTTTGGTGATGATTTCCCATTTAAGCGGCAAATACCGGTCCACCTATCCACCCTGCAAACAGCAGGAAAGGGTAGGGCGCAGGTCCTACATAGTGGGTAATTGGTTCTACTGACGGGGAATCAGGGCAATAGTTGTTTCTGCCGAAGCACTTCCAGCAGCCGTAGAATCAGCTGGTGACGGGCTTTATTGAACGAAACATCCGTATTGTTGCTCACCCACAGCGCTACCATAAGTTTGATATTGGCGCCTTCAATATTCTCGAACCACACTTCCGGCGCTTTGCGCACACTGCCCTTCAGCTGGTTAACCACGCCCAATGCTGTTTTAACTATATCATCCAGTACAGGCGCCGGTTCCTTATTGAAGGGGATGAGCAGGTGCAGTTCTATTTTGCGCTCAGTAGTGAGGGAATGATTGATGATGGGTTTCTGGAAGATGTCCTTATTCGGGATGATGAGGTGCTGCCCGTCGGATGTGCGCATGGTGGTAGACCGGAACTGGATATCTTCCACCGTACCAATAAAACCGTTGGTTTCTATGACGTGCCCCGTATCGAAAGGCTTGCGGAAAGTGATATAAATACCGGAAATAAAGTTCGACGTAAGATCCTGGAAAGCGAAGCCCAGTGCCAGTCCTAATATACCCGCACCTGCCAGCAGGGAGGATACTGCCTTATCCAGCTTCAGTACTTCCAGTGCGGAAAACAGGCCGATGCTGAAGATGATGAAATAGGCAGTGCCGGCAAAGAGGTTGCTGATGGCTTTTTTATCCGAGATGCGGCAGGAGAGTTTGTATACGAAGCGCTTTACGAGCTTTGCCAAAAGATAGAAAGCCACGAAGATAACGATGGCCAGTGCCAGGTTGGGGAGCATTTTGATGGTTGCCTGTCCCCAGCGGTTCAGTTTTTCGAAGATAAGTTGTGTCCATTCCATGCCGGATGAGATGCAAATACTGCACCACCGCCCTGAAAAAAGGAAGCCCACCCCCTTGCCGGGAGCAGGCTGCCCTTAGTTCCCGGCGTCACCTGCCGGGAGAAATAGTTAGGAAACGATAAAAATATAGCGGTTGATATTAGAATCTTCCTACAACACCCAGTTTGATCCAGGCCAGATCGTACCCTACTTCAGAATACACGCCGAAGCCGGGTGTAAAGAAGTAACGCGCACCGGCGATGATGGCGAAATGTGCATTGGTATCGCTGGTTTTTGCAAACGGCGCATCCACGGGGTCCTTAGTGTACTTCGCTTTGTAAAGACGGGCACCAAGCTGTACGGCACCATACAGATCCAGGTTGTCCACTTTCAGGATTTCAGGATTCAGGTGGTATGCACCACGCAGGGCAATCACCATGTTGCTTTGCTTGTAGTCACCATAATCTTCAGTAGGGAAAGCATCTTTCCATTTAACACTACGGTAAGCAACGGTAATACCGGCACCAAACGTACCCGGGCCTACCTTGTAAGGCAGCATGCGCTCATAGGTAAAATTCAGGGTGGGCATACCTTTTACGCCATTACCATAATTGTAGGTGCTGCCGAAGCCAACACCTGCCTGAATGTAATTTTTCTGATCCTGTGCTTTGGTTGCACCAAAAGAGCCGCAGATCAATAGGACTGCTGTTACGATTTTCTTCATTTTACTTAGTCTTTAGGTTCCGTATTAAAAATTAGAATCTTCCTGCTATACCGATTTTGATCCAGGTTACATCATAACCCACTTCGGAATACACCCCGAAATTAGGCGTGAAGAAGTAGCGGGCACCGGCTACCAGGCCGAAATGCACATCGGTTTCTTTTGAATTTTTAAGCCCTTCACCATAATCACCGGAGGCGGTATATTTGGAGCTCCAGAAGCGTGCGCCCAGCTGAGCTGCGCCGTAGAGATCCAGGTTTTCGATTTTTATAACATCTGAATTGAGGTGGTAAGCACCGCGCAGTGCTACGATAGCATTGCTGTGTTTCCATTTTGCACGGGTTTCCACATCTTCATAATCGAGATAGGTGCTTTCCCAGGTTACTTTGCGGTAAGAAGCAGTAATACCTGCGCCGAAGGTACCGGGGCCCGCTTTGAAGGGCAACATGCGCTCGTAGGTGAAATTAAGGGTGGGCATCCCTTTTGCGCCGGAAGCATAATCCAGCGAGTTCCCAAATCCAATACCTGCCTGTACAACGTTTAACTTCATCTGGGCATAGGCTCCTGTGAGTGCACAGCAAAGCAGCAGGGTTGAAACAATTTTCTTCATGTTGGCGATTTTTTTAATGACGTTTGGGGATTTACGGCTGCAAAAATATCACGGCGATTTTTGAAACATATGCGTAGTGGTACCGGTTTTTGAAAATGAGTATTTCCCGCAGTACAGGTATGGGGTACGCAAATACACTGCGTATGATGCAGTATATTTGCCCTATGTATGCGATTGTTGACATCGAAACCACCGGCGGGCACGCCAGCGCGGGGAAGATTACGGAGGTAGCTATTTTCCTGCATGATGGGATGCAAATCACCGGAAAGTACGAAACACTGGTGAACCCCGGTATACCCATTCCCCGGTATATTCAGGCACTAACGGGTATTACCGACGAATCAGTAGCTGATGCCCCCTTTTTTGAGGATATCGCAGAACACGTCTTCAACCTCCTGCAGGGGCAGATCTTCATCGCCCATAACGTTAATTTCGACTATTCCTTCCTCCGCCATGAGCTGGACCATTGCGGCTATAAGCTGCAGGCCAAAAAACTCTGTACCGTACGCCTCAGCCGTAAAGTGTTCCCCGGCTTCCCCTCATACTCCCTCGGCAACCTCTGCCGCCAGCTGAATATAGAAATCCTGAACCGCCACCGTGCCTCCGGAGACGCCGGAGCCACCGTTCGCCTGTTTGAAATGATGCTGGCAGCCGATAAGCTGGGCCACATCGCCCAGGCGCTCGCCGCCCGGTCCAAAGACAAATGGCTTCCGCTGCACCTGTCTCAGGAGTATGTAGACGATCTGCCATCTACCCCCGGGGTATATTATTTCCATAATGAAAAAGGAAAAGTGGTGTACGTAGGCAAGGCGCGCAACATCCGCAAGCGGGTAACGAGTCATTTTACGGGCAACAGCGCCGGCCGCCAGCGGCAGGAGTTCCTCCGGAACATCCATTCCATTACATTCGAGAAAACCGGCACCGAGCTGATGGCATTCATCCTGGAATCCATAGAGATCAGGCGTCTGTGGCCACAATATAACAATGCGCAGAAGCGTGTGGAATCGAAATTCGGGTTCTATACGTTTGAAGACCAGCAGGGCTACCTTCGCCTGGCCATCGAGAAGCGCAGGAAGTACAGCAATCCCATTTTCGCCTTCAACCTGCTGGCCGAAGGCCATACCCGCCTCCGCCAGCTGATCCGCGATTTCAAGCTCTGTCCAAAGCTTTGCTTTCTGCAAACCAGTCCGGATCCCTGCACCGGTATAGCCGAAAAAACCTGTAAAGGCGCCTGTGAAAAGAAGGAAAAGCCGGAAAAGTACAATAAACGGGTGCTGGAAGCCATAGAAGCCCTGCAGTTGGAGCAACCCACGTTCCTCATCCTCGACGCCGGCCGCCAGGCCACCGAGCAAAGCTGCATCCTCATGGAAAAAGGAAAGTTCTACGGGATGGGGTACGTTCCGCGTGATGTGGCGGTATCGGATACGGTGATGCTCAAAGACTGGCTCACCCAATACCCTGAGAACGAATTCATCCTCAATCTTTTACGGACCTACGCAAACACGAATGCGGGCAGGTTGGTACAGGTGCCTGCATGATATTATCCAGATCCTGACCAGGAATATACAAGGCCTCCTTATATCTTCCCTGATTTTCTTTTAAGTCAGATTAAAAGCTACCCTGAATTGTAATAAAATCAGCCGTTACAGGGGGCACACGTTGCTACTACTAATTACGTAAATATGGTAAAAACGTTATCTTTGATGCATCTCTCAAACAGAATGAATATGTCTGAAAACAATAAATCCGATCAAAAAAAGACCAAGGAGGAAATTGACATTTCTGCAAATGAAATGGAACGTTTGCGGAGAAATATTTATCGTTCTGACAAAGAAAAGGTGCTTCTTTTTTCCCAAATGATCAGAACATACAATGTCCTGAAGAAAGCTAAAGTAACCCATAAAAAAGCATAAATGGACATACTAAATGAAGGGCTAATCTCGTATTTCAAATCTGTATACGTCCCAAAATGAATTTCCACAAGGCTGCCGCGCCGTTTGCCATGCCACTTTCTGAATCCGATATGGCCGGGTGATCAAAACACCTCCAGCACCTTTGCGCTCCCTGCGTATTTCACGTGTACTATCTCACCGTATTTATCCGGCATGCCCATTTCTATGCCTATTCCCACGATTAATGAAGCGCTATCAGGTATTACCTGGCCAGTCAGTTGTACGCTGAGCTGGGTTGGCCCGGCATCCGCCTCCTGGTGGCACCATTCAGTTTGGGCTAAGCGCCCGTATCCGGGACCTGAGTATGTGCTTTCAAACCCCCTTTCACCATAAATGATATCACCAGCAATCCCCAGCGAGAGGATTATCCTGTAGTACGGTGCCTCCCATGGTATGCGCAGGTTGATGCCGGGACTAAGTGCCGGCAGGGCTATGGTGACGGTCAGCTGCTCCCTGTTTACCTCAACAGGGATATAGTCGCGGAGAATACCCTCAAACGGACGGTCCCTGTTCAATGTAAACCCGCTTACCATACCCCGGTTCTGCGACAGGAGGATGCTTTTTACGCCCCGTAATGTGCCGGAAGGCCTCCGCTGTATCATCCTGAACAACTGGTTTAACGCCCCCGTAAAGTTCGGATCTCCCAATCGAAGCAATGGACTGATAGCATGCCGGAAGGCATTCGTCATTTTATTGCACCCGCCGAAGTCGGAGATATTATTCCGCGTAGCCTCAAGCCCAGAGTCATTCTGGAACTGCTTCTTCGAAAAGCCGCCGGGCCGCCGGAGGATCAGCTTGTCTGAGCCCCTTCTGCGGTAGGCGCTCAGGTTACCCAGTATAGCAGGTAAATCAAGGTTTGATTGCGCTTTAGACATAGTGTAGATTACTTCTTGCCATAAAGATGCGCTAAGTACGTATAGGGGTTAAATAGCTTATATTATAAGTATGTATAGCCTATACTTAGCCTCTTATAGGGCTATATATAGGCTAAACATACCCTAAGTATAGGCTATATATAGGCTAAGTATATAGGTGTTTTCACTGGGATTACCGGCAGGTAACATGGGGACTAAAGAGGGTTAAGCAAGGGTTGCAGGCTCCCCGGAAGTTGGTTCAATAGTAATTAGACGAGGCGAGGGAGCAACTGAAGAGGGCTGGTATTTGTAACCAAGTTCGACTCATTTCTATTTGAATTAAGGTGTTGTTATTTCAGGGTTAAAGTTTAAAGATGTAATGAAAAAGAAAGTTTTCTACTCATAGAAGTAGGTTTTTATTGGGGCCCGGTTTCTACAGGGTTCATTATTAGACTTTAAGAAGGGTATAATGAAGTTGAGTTAAAGGATTTTACAAGCTGGAAGTACCCTGTGCGTCAAGGAAAACAAGTTTTTCTACCATTCAATTTTTTTATTAAATTGAAATGTGTAAAAAAGAAACTTATGAAAGTACCCCTATTTTTATTTATTACTTTACTTGTGATTGCCTGCAATAGTTCAAAAAAATATTATTACGTACAAGATTCAAAAGAGGAGAAAGTTTTCAATGCTATTAGTGACTCTGCTGCATACTTAAAAGCATACGAGTACTTCCAGATTTCTGAAAAAGTGTATAAAGATATGAAATCGAAATACGGAAGTGCATATTTGGATCAACCCATTAGCTATAAATTACTTAACAGTAAAAGAGAAGATATCACTTACAGAGTACATTTTCTGAAAAAGGATAGCCTATTAGAAGATGTTTCGAATAACATAAAGGAATTACCAAATGCCATTAGTAATGCAAGGAATGAAAGCATAGAAGAAAGAAATGGAGTTGGATCAAAGTATGACACTCTTGGCCTCTATAAAGCACCAGTAAAAGTAATAAATGCAAAGTTTGTTACACAAGAGTATTCAAACTACAAAGATGTATCTCTCAAATACAAAAATGTAAGTCAAAAGAAAATTTCAGCAATCAGATTTAAATGGTATGGTGAAAACGCGTTTAATGAACCAGCTGATATGGGATCATTAGATAATGGATGGGGTAACGGTTTTACGGATGATTTATTAAGGCCAGGAGTAACCGAGTCCGGAGTTTGGAGTGTGCTCAGCAAAGACGGCAAAAAGATTCTGATTGCATATCCTTATGAAGTCGCTTTTGAAGATGGTAGCATCTGGAAATTGGCATACTAGTTTTTGCTTTTCTTATTTGTAGAAAATGCTTCAATCGATATTACATTAGATGTTCCAATAGCTAAGGGCCTCAATTATTGAGGCCCTTAGCTATTGGAATAGTTCCTGTATTTTTTGTTTTGCACTGAATGCTTCTATTACTGCGATGATGTGTTCCCGGTTTTCTGGTGATAGTTTTTCCAGCCGGCGGGCAATCTGCAGGTACGCGTCTTCGCCATAAGCAGGAGGGAGGGCATCTCCCAGGATTAAGTAGTCGAGCGAAACGTTGAGGGCTTTGGCGAATTTGGCGGCAGTCTCAATAGAAGGAACCATTTGATCCCGTTCGTATTTACTAACAACATCCTGTACGATTCCTAGAGTTGCTCCGAAGTCTTTTTGGGTTAAGTTTCGTTGCTTACGTACTGCAGCAACGCGATGTCCGAAAGTCATATAAACAATGGTTTAAAGTAAAGTACTTATCTAAGGCAAAACTGAGAGATCAGCTGTATTATAAGATATATTAATATTAAATAGGTGTGATTGTTAGTAATTATCAGTAGTTATACACACTAAATAATGACGAACGATAATAGCTGTTTCATTACATTATGTAATTTTAAGTCATAATAATTGTTAACCTCATGAAGCAGTCTTCTTCTAAACGCAGGCTTACCATAACCCGTAAGCCCTCAGAGAAAGTAGTTCCCTTTATTAATGTTTCAGGCCAGTGGCTTGAGAAAGCAGGCTTCAATATCGGAGATATTGTGGAGTTCGAAGTGAGTGAGGGGCGTATTATTATTAGGAAAACACTTTACAAGTGGAAGGAAGAGGTGGTGACCAAGCGGTACATAGTGGATTTTAATGGGGATAGGGTAGCCTAAGGAAAAATGAATCTGAAGCAAATGAATACAAAATAATCAATTCATTCTCACGCAAATTCACCTTCATAAATTCATTAGAATTTCATTAATTGCTTAATACATATTGAATACTCTATTCGAATTTATATTATTTTAATATTATGAGCATAAATAGCAATGTATATTCTCAAGGAGGTGGCGGAACAAATTTTGAAATAGCCATCCAGACTGCATATTACATTTCATTTATTTTAGGGTCCCATATCCCAGGACTTGAAGGTGGACGAATAACAAGCTTCAAACAGCAAAGTGGATCTTTAGGTTATGAAACAGATGATCTTTTATTGAGCTGTGAGAATAATGCATATAGTTATAAAATACTAGTACAGATAAAGCATTTAATTACAATATCATCAAAAAACCCACTCTTTAAGAAAGTTCTTATTTCGGCATGGAAAGACTTTAAAAATTCAGATCTTTTTAATCCAATAGTAGACAAAATATTTATAGTTAGCAGTGCTTGGTCAATTGAGACTAAAACTCATTTATCACAGATATTAGATTGGGCAAAAAACAAAGACAGTTATATTGATTTTGAAAATGAGGTATTCCGTATCAGTGCCAAAAAAAAATACTATGACAATTTTCTAAATACCATAAGAGAATATGATCCCACAGTAAGTTCAGAAACATTACATAATTTCTTTCGCTGTTTTGAAATACTAGAATACGACTTAGATAAACAAACTTCTGTAACCAAGTCCAATATTCTGACGCTATTAGATTATTCCAGGTATTATGAATCTGAAACAGCTGAATGCATATGGAATGAAGTTTATCAAGAGATGGCCAATAAAAACGCTTCAGGAGGAATAAGTAAGGAAAATAGTCTTAAGAAGTATACGAATAAGTTAAATCCAGCCTCAACTAATAAGTTGCAAAATGAACTTTTGCGAATTAGTAGAGAATCTATGTCTGTCTTAGAAGTTGTTAAAAATAATATTGGGGGAAAGCATTTACCCCGAACAAGTATAATTGAGAAAGCAATAGAAATGTTCTGCAACGAGCAAATTTTAATAATAACAGGTGATCCTGGAGTTGGAAAAAGTTCAGTGGCCAAAAGTTTAATAGAGATTACAAATCTTAACCAGAAAGTCTTTACAATTGCTTTGCAAGCACAGGAATTGGGGAGTGGTCAATTACGAGATTGGTTTAGAAGCGCTGGAATTCAAAATACTGTTGCAGAAATTTTCTCCTTCTTTCCCTTACAAAATTCCTTTATAGTATATATTGATGCATTTGAAAAATTACTGGAGGGAGAAGATTTGGCATTTAAGCAACTATTAAATGTACTTAGTAAAAGTAAAAATGTTAAGTTAATAATAAGTTGTAGGAAGAGCCTAGTTAGTATTCTTCATTTACGATTCTTTAGTAACATACAATATGGGGAGTTACTCATACAAAATTTAACTGATTTAGATCTAAGCTTAATTACTGAATCATTGCCTCGACTTAAAAGTGCAATTGACAACATACAAATCAGAGAATTAGTTAGAATACCTAAATATCTGGATTTCATTAACACAGCTATGCTTTCAGGTCAGTCAGACTATAGTATAATTAATACGACAGACCTTCAGTCTTTACTTTGGGATGCAATAGTTGAAAACAAGTTTGAAGAATTTAAGAATGGCCTACCACAAAAACGAAGAGAAGCTTTTATTGAAATAGCTGTTAATCGTTCTCGTAAAATGGTATCTTATATTGACTCAGGTAAATCTGACCCGGAGGCGCTGGAAAAACTAGTAAAGGAGAATGTAATTATTAAAGATAAAAATCATCCTAAATATAGCTTAGCTCACGATGTATTAGAGGATTGGGCCTTAATTAGACATGTTGATAGAATATTTGATAATAAAACTGGAGATTCCATTTTTTTTGATTCCCTAGGAAATTCTCCAGCAATGAGAAGAGCTTATAGGCTATGGGTAGCCGACGCAATTGCACAACAATCCCCGGAAAAAATCGCTTATTTTACCCGTAGTATTGAAAGTGATAACAACAATAAACATTGGAGACAAGCTTCCTTGATAGCTGTATTAAACTCTCCACATTGTGAGAAATACTTTCATGACAATATTTCCCATTTAGCAAATAACGACTATCGCCTTCTTTTTGAAATCACACACGTGATGAGAACAGCTTGTAAGCAAAGAATCGAAAATGAAGGTGAGTATATTTTAGTTCCAACTGGATATGGGTGGTATTCTGTAATTCAATTCATGCATAAATATCTGCACACTATTTGTTTATCACACTATGAAAAAATGCAAGATGTTATTTCTGAATGGAGTACATTAATTGATGAGTCGGATACACTCCCTGAAGGACATATTGAGGCTGGGGAGATAATACTTTTTATATTTGAAAACTATACAACTAAATTAAACAATGGCAACTTTGGAAATGAACGAAATGTTAAAAGATCTATCGAATTAATATTTAAGCTCACAGGCGGTATTAAGGAACAAGTTATAACATGGTTAGAAACATTAACGAAGAGCAGTGACGAGATTAAGAAAAAGCAAGAATACCTGCAAGAATATCGCCATGTTTTCATTTCAACAGCACTTTCTGCTTTGACGAGCAGACAATTAGCTCGATTCTTACCTAATCAATTAATCAACTTAACGCGTAGCCGTTGGTACCGCAAACCTCAACCAACTGAATCAATTAAAAATACAGGTATAACTGCGCAACTCGCAAGATATTCAGATGAAAATACTTTGGAAATAGAACGGCTATTTGGACTAAGAAAAGATTATCAAAATAGTTGCAATCCAGTAAGCGCTTTACAAACTCCAATATACTGGCTATTACAATATCACCCTAATATAACATTAGACTTTATCATTGAATTATTGAATTATAGTACAGAACATTACATAAATAGCAGGTTCAAAAATCGAGACGAAATTACCAGCGTAACATTTAATTTGCCAGATAAAACCACTGTTACTCACATTGGAAGTTACGAATTGTGGCAAATGTATCGAGGATCAGCAACAGTTATGCCTTATGTTTTACAGTCTGTAACAATGGCTTTAGAGAAATATCTGTATGAATTAGCTGCATCTGGAAAAGATCAAGAATTACTATTATCAAGTATGTGGAAAATGTATACAAAAAGCAAATGCATTTCTACTGTTGGAATCATTTCAAGCATTGTTCAAGCGTTTCCAGCCCAAACTGAAAATCTCCTGTTGCCATTAATTGATCAACCTATTATATACAAATGGGAAAACCAAAGATATATAGATGATTATAGAAATCCTATTTTGATTATGGCAGATCAAATATTTATAGATGAACGGATGAAATCAAAAGAGCTTCCTCACCGTTTGAAGTATAAAGCAGGTCTAAGATCATTTATTGTTGATTACTGTATTAATAATGGGGCTTACAAAGAGCAAATCTATAATATTATAGATACAATGCTTAAAAATTCGAACCAAAATGATCTAAACTGGATACAGTTATTGTATGATATTGATCTTCGTTCATGGGAAATAAAAGAGAAGGGAGAAATAAATGGGAATACTTATAATACTATTGGCCCCGCATATCGTAATGACGTAAATGAAATGGTGAAAAGTAATGAAGAATTTTTATTCACGAGAAATCAAAAAGCATCTTTTATTAATGACCTAAGGAAGGCACGCGAGAACAAAACTAATATTACTGTAGCACAATGGAGAGATATCTACATATACTATCAATCAATTATTGACCAAGCTGTATTTTATGCTCCAGGTCTATTAGCCTATCATGGCGTTTATCATTGGCAAGCGTTGTCACAAATTGAACAAAAGTGGATATTAGGAATTTTGATCGAAATATCAAACAATCTTTCTAATACTTCCAATAGTAGCTTATTAGGAATAACCCAATATCACATTTATGATATTGACGCAACATTGGCAATTCTTCCCAAACTGCTAGAATTAGAAGAAATTGAAAGTAAAGTAAAACAAAGTATCATAAGGATTATTGCCCGAATTGCCTATAATAAAAAAGGTAATAACGACGTAATGTTTGAACACTTCTTAGAAGGTTATCATAAATATTTCTGGAAGATTGATCCTGAGAATGCATTACTTATTTGGAAAGGCGCTATCAATTTGGCACAATATGTCAAAGACCAGCCTCGATCATTAGATGTCTATGATGACTCATTTAATGAAGAAGAGCTTCAAATTGTAAATACTTACATAGAAATGGTATTATCAAATAAAGTAAGTATTGAAATGAATAAAATACAATTTGAACGATATCATAATTGGAGTAAACTAACAGCAATTGATCTTATTCCAGACGATGAACCAAACGAGCTAACACAACAATACTTATTAAAACTGCATGATTTATATTTTCAATTTGATAAAGCAAAGGATAAAAGTGAAAGTAGAAAATATGGAAGTGATAACTCAATATCAGATCTGAATTATAAGCTAAAGGAAAAATTTGCGGGTATTTTTTTGTTCAGTGCAGAAAGCTCAGGAATTCCTTTACTATTAACATGCTGTAAGAAAATTGAGAATTATGGGGTTAATCTTATCATTACTGATACTATTCCTGAGTACTATCAATTTTGGATGGATACATTTAAGAAAATAATTTTCAAATTGGATCAACTCACGTATAAGGATAATGATAATTTACACATACATATAAAGCGTTTCCAATTGTTATGGCAAAGTTTAGCAACAAATAATAAATTGTTACCGCATAAAATATTTATCTATAGCCTTTTCTTAGATATTGAATGGAAATCTGATGCCAGAGATTGGCCACCATTAAAAGGGATGGGGTCCTTTTTTAAAAAGCAAATTGAATTTTATGGGAAACCTCCTTATGTCCAAGTAATAAATTTACTAGCAACAATTGGTGACAAAGAGCTTCTGCCCAGTTGCTTCATCGAATTAGTTACCCACCTAAAAAATTGTGACAGTGATAAATTCACACTTTATAAACATACCCTAGCCGAGCAATTAGCATTGAGATTATATAATTACCATTTAAACGAGTTAAAACTAAATAGTACTGACTTTGAATCTTATATATGGTTCTTAGAAAAGCTTATAGAAGAAGGATCATCTCATGGTTATTGGATAATGGAATTTGTTATTAAATTTAAGGGGCTGGCCAATACTAATACTAAGAATTAGTTTATTACTACACATCAATTAATTAAGCTTATTGTCTAATCAGACTTCACATTATTAGCAGATACGTGATCTGACTTTTCAGCAGGGCATCTGCTCTGGGGAAGTCGGAGGAATCAATCTTAACGAGGTGCCGTAGATCAAGGTTATGATCAGAAGCATCTTATCCATCCGGATGATTTCTTCTTCATACTCCGTGGGTATCCGATGCTTCTCCAGTAAAGCTATTGTTTCCGCGGACTCCTTTGATGTATTGTACCTTTTAAAGATGAGGAATTGTGACATAGGTATTGGGATCAGGGATAGTAATAGAATCTTTGTATAGAGTAGGAGCCGAGGCCACTGTATTCGAATGCGTCCCTACATATAAAACACATTAAACCTATGCCCATCAGGGTCCGCAAACACAAAGCCGTAATACCCCTTCCCAAACTCCACGGGCGGAGATACCACCGTTCCCCCGGCAGCACGGACCGCTTTCTCCCATTCGTCCACTTCCTGCTTAGTGTCGGCGGAAAGGGTGAAGATGATTTCATTGCCTGACTGGGAATCTATGATGGGGCCAAACATGGCGGGCTCCAGCACGCTTTTGAGGAAGAAGTGAATAACGAACTTATCATCCCCGAAGAAGAAGCTGGTCAGCTGGTCGTTGGAGCCGTTGGAGGTGAATCCCAGCTGCGTATAAAATGCTGTTGTGCGTGCTAAATCCTGCACCCCGAAATTGGCCCATATTTTCCTGGTTTTCATACACGAATGTTTTTGTGGTTATTATCCTCAAAAGTAGCCCTATTGTTTAGCACGCAGGGTAGCAGTTTGTGTGATGTTATGGGGGTGTTTCTGCCATCCTTAATGCTGCAGTACCTCCACAAACGGTGTTCCATATTCCTGTCCATAGCTCTCGCGGTATTCTTTGGCGAACTTCTCATAGGCATCGCGGGCAAGACTATGCCTGCCAAGGTGGTTAAGACTACGGCATTTGAAGGCCAGGGCTTCTTCATTCAGGTTATCGAACAGGAATATAGCATTGGCACAGCGGAGTATAAAATCGGCCTCGGTATGCTTATCGGCCTGGGTCATGTATTTCAGCAGTATGTCCGTAACCGTTCCCGCTATGCCGAACTTCACATCATCGAGCCATTCATAATGGGCTGTACGCAGGAAGGCACCGCGCTGAACAATTGCCAATAAGGAGGATACCGTTGCTTTAACCGGCGCATGCTTCAGCTTCATGTAGGCTTCATAATCGATGTATACCGATTCTTCCAGCACCTCCAGCTTCCAGCGGCCTGATTCTTTGCCGATGTGGAAGCCGCCTATCTTTTCCAGCACACCCTTTAGCTTCACGAGGTTCACAGAAAAGTTGTTCTTGGCATCTTTGGGCGATTTATCACTCCACAGTCCCTCGTAAAGCGATTCTGAAGCAATACCTTTCCCGTCTTTCAGGGAATACACCACCAGCAGGAGCAACAGTTCCTTCAGCAGTGGTGTAAACTGCTTGGTGATATCATTCCCTTCCCGGTCAAAAGCTTCGAATTGCCCGAACAGGAATATGGCAGAACGCTCCGGTAACCTGGGCGCACTTTCCATGGGGATGTCTGCAGGAACATCGCGGTGTACCTCCACTGCCGGGAGCTTCTTCCGCTTCTTCAGGAACAACCCCAGCGCAAGCCCTACAGGAATCAGCAACAGCCAGTATTTCCAGTTGTAAGGCGCCACCGGTACCCCGGGCACCAGGGCATTGGGCGGAAAGTCCAGCGACCAGGCACGTACATTGGCCACACTGTCTTTCCCGTTGAAGATGGTAATGGCTATCAATTGCCTGCTAAGCGGACTGTAATACAGATCCGCAAAAGATCCCACATCATAAAACTGGTAAGGCAAGGAATCTCCCATCAACTGATACTCCGGCTTCGACAAAGAGCCACGCACCAGCTGGAGACTCGACTGAAAACGATCCGTAGGGTAAATCAGTCCGTAATATTCATGACTCGAAGAATCAATGATAAGACTGTTTGCAAAACAGAAATGATGCTCCGGCTGCGGAAGGGTATACAGGTGTTTAAACTGCCCGGTCCGTACACTATACGCCAGCATATCATAAGTAAATCGCGGGTTCACGGCCTGATCGCCTGTATTACTGCCATAGCCGCCAATGATGAAAGCCGTATCGCCGGCAGCATTAAGCCCCAGTCCGGCAAGGTAGCGCGGCGTAAAGGGATCACCGGAAACAGGCACCGAATCCCACTGTTGTTCACGCAACCGGTAGCGCTGTACATTATTCTTGTAATGCAGCTGGCCATAACCACCTATGACGTACAGACTACTATCCATTGGAGAGTAGAACTTATTCGCCTGCCACCACTCGGTCAACAGCGTAGCATGAAAGGTATTGGACCACCTGTCTGCCCCGGGCGTTAGCTCCGCTACCTTCTTTTCATCTATATAAAAGTTAAGCAGCCGGTTACGGTGATAGTCGTATACCGACTGGTTACCCGCCGGAAGAATTGTATTCCCCCGCACCGCCTGCTTCGCCTGAAGGGCGCCGTTGCGGAATGAGTAAGTGAACAGGGAATCGTCGGTCACAATATACAGGAGATCGTCCCGGTCATTGAACGCTACGCTGGGTGTACCGGAGGTGGAAAGGGTAAGGCGGTTCTCCCACTGCTGGTGCCTTGGCTTGATCCATACCGGGTTGGCCGCACGGGCAGGCACACCATTTTCCATATCACGGGCATCCTGACCGGATGATTCGGAGAGGGGATAGAAGCGGGCTGTATTACCGTTTTCAAGCAGCTTCACATCACGGAGCCGCATTGGAGGCACGTCCAGCGTCTGGAAGCCTTCGTGTTTGATAGCCCCGAAGAAGATGCGGCAGCAGGAACCTTTTACAAACGGCATCTTACCACTGCCTGCGGGCTTGCCATTGAAGAAGAACGATGCCGTGCCGGAGGCTTCATCCAGCACCACCCTTAACTGCAGCCACTCACCCGCAAGGAGGGAGCTGTCCAGCGGGGCGCTGCCTGTAATCTTTTCTCCGATCACGAAGTGGATGGTCATAGTACGCTGGTTATACACCAGATCTATGTTCTGCCGGTCTTCCGTCAGCATCCTTAATATATACCCGAAATAAGTCTCTAAATGAGGGCGGAACGCCAACTGAAACGCGATCTCCGTTTTACCGCCTTTCAGGCAGTAAGGGGTACCGGGTGTGAGGTCGAGCGCCGTCCGGTGCTCAGGCACCACTTCGTGGCTGGAAAACTCCAGTCCGTGCGACTGGCTCATCGCTACATACCCCTGGCACAAACAGGCAATAATACAATATATATACTTCCTCATGGGAGGCGGCAAATCTTGGTTGAGTGATTACGTGGATGTCTGTTTTACACTTCTACATGTTCTGTATCCGATCCGTCTTAAAGGAACAAAAAAATGAGGAATAAACGCATGGAAGTAGCAGGTTATTCCAGCTGAAGAGGGTATTAATTTCATTTTACAGGAAGAAAAGGGGATGGATTGATGAAATTAATATAATCGTTAATGCTATAAAACCAACAAGTTGTAAAGTATTTCAAAATTAATTTCCCTGTTAGTGGAATCGTTAATGGGTTTGTTAGTGGGTGCCGGGTTACTTGCATCATCATCAAACCATTCCACGACGTTCATGAAAAAAATGATGCAAATTCTGCTGGCGGGTGCCTGGGCATTGGCGGCATGCCATGCAAGGGAAGGTTCCGAACCTGAACACCTGAATAGCATAGATCCCACCATCGGGTCAGTAGGCACCCTGCTGGAACCAACCCGGCCCACCGTGCAGCTGCCTAATCAGATGATCAGGTTTACGCCGCAGCGGAAAGACTGGCTCGACGATCAGATTTCCAGCTTCCCCCTCAACATCGTATCTCACCGCCTCGGCCAGGTGTTTTCTATTAAACCTTCCGTAAAGCCTCCGGCTCCGGAACGATGGAACGAACGGCTTACCTGGGACCATGATTTGGAAATCAACCGTCCTTGGTATTACTCCACCTACCTGATCGATGAGGAAATCACGGTCGAGTTTACTGCCGGGAAGAAAACAGGCATCTTCCGAATTAAGTACCCGCAGGCCGGCAGCAAAACGCTTTTACTGGGCGTGTATAATCCCGGCCCGTCGCGCTGGGAGCTGCTGCCCGATAACCGGGTGAGCGGTATGGAAACCTGGCAGGGCGATGTGAAGGTGTACATGTACGGTGCCTTCAATGAACCCGTAACCCCGGTATTGCAGGAAACCTCCCGCGCAGCGGTTACCTTTCCCGCCACCGCACGCACCGTTGAGCTGCGTTATGCCATCAGCTATGTAAGTCCTGAACAGGCTAAAAAGAACTTTGAGCAGGAAGTGGCGGGCGTGGCTTTCAGCAGGTTTGTTGACGAAGGCCGTGATGTATGGGACCGTACCATCGGACAAATATCCGTGGAAGGCGGTACCCCTGCACAGCGCCGTTCATTTTACACCGCCCTGTACCGCTGCTATGAAAGGATGACCGATGTAACGGAAGATGGACAATATTACTCCGGTTACAGCAAGCGCGTGGAAAAAGCAGACAGGCCTTTTTATGTAGACGACTGGTCGTGGGACAGCTACCTGGCACATCACCCCCTCCGTATTATTCTCGATCCGAAAGGGGAGGAAGACATGCTGCAGTCTTACGTAAAAATGTACCATCAAAGCGGCTGGATGCCCACCTTCCCGGTACTCTTTGGAGACCATGCCTGCATGAACGGCTTCCATTCTTCCGTTGTGATCCTCGACGCATGGCGGAAAGGACTGCGCAATTTCGATATAAAGGAAGCGTATGCCGGTATGCGGAAAAACGCCGTAAGAGCCACCATGCTGCCCTGGCGAAATGGTGATAAAACCCCACTCGACGATTTCTATCATCAGAAAGGATACTTCCCCGCACTGGCTCCCGGTGCAAAGGAAACGGAAGAGAAAGTGCACGGCTTCGAGAAGCGGCAGGCCGTGGCGGTTACATTGGGTAACGCCTATGATGATTGGGCTTTAGCCCAGCTGGCCGGAGACCTGGGTAAGCATGCCGACACGGCTCTTTTCGCACCAAGGGGCTTCAACTACCGTAACCTCTGGCACCCGGAAAAGAAGATGTTCCTGCCGAAAGATGATGCCGGTAAATGGATACCCATCGATGCCAAGTTCGACGGTGGTATGGGCGGCCGGGAGTATTATGATGAGAACAACGGGTGGACCTACATGTGGCAGGTACAGCAAAACATCCCCGACCTCATTCTGCTAAACGGTGGTAAAGCAGCCTTTGAAGCACGCCTCGACGGTTTATTCCGCGAAGGCCTCGACCGTTCCAAGTACGAATTCTGGAGCAGGTTTCCTGATGCCACGGGCCTTGTGGGGCAATACTCCATGGGCAACGAGCCGAGTTTTCATATTCCATTCCTCTACAATTTCACGTCGAGCCCATGGAAAACGCAGAAGCATACCCGCTTCCTGCTGGACACATGGTTTAAAGACAACATCTTCGGTATCCCCGGCGATGAAGACGGCGGCGGCATGTCGGCCTTCGTTGTATTCGCCAGTATGGGTTTCTACCCGGTAACGCCGGGGATTCCGGAGTACACTATTTCCAGCCCGGTGTTCCGGAAAGTATCCATCCGTTTGCAGAACGGTAAAACCTTCCGGATTTCCGCACCCAAAAGTTCCACCGTCAACAAGTACATCCAAAGCGCCCGGTTCAACGGAGCACCACTTTCAAGGCCCTGGTTCACCCATGCCGAGCTTACCGCAGGCGGGCACCTTGAGCTGGAAATGGGACCGCTGCCCAACAAACAATGGGGCGCAGAGTAAACTGAACAGCCATTTTTTCACCAAGATCAACGAACCCTTATGCACTATGCAAACAAGTTTCCGCCGTAGCCTCCCCACTGTAGCCTCTCCGGCTATTCCAGGAGTGAACATCATCCTTTCCAATATGAACAGCATGAAAACATTTACGTTATGAAGAAAATCCATGTACTACTGATGCTGCTTTTCCTGCTTCCCCTCCACCTGATCGCACAACAGAAAACGATCAGCGGTAAGGTGAAGGAAGGGAAAGACGGTACCCCGCTGCCCGGCGTGAGCGTCTATACCACCGACGCTGCCGGTAAAAGAAACGGCGTCACAACAGACGCAAGGGGGCAATACCTCATTCAGGCGCCTGCCAATGCCACCACGCTCACCTTCGCGTTCCTCGGCATGGTTACCCAGACAGAAACCATCGGCAACCGCACCGTCATCGATGTTACCCTTAACTCCACCGAAGAGCAGCTTGCCGGTGTGGTTGTGGTAGGGTATGGTGTAAAACGGAAAGAAGTGGTAACCGGCGCCGTGAGCAACATTACCGGCAAAGAAATCCAGACCACTACCAATATCAGTCTTGCCCAAAAACTGCAGGGTAAAGTGGCCGGACTCCAGATCCGCCAGCTGGGTGGTGAACCGGGTACCTTCAACAACATGATCAACATCCGCGGCTTTGGGACCCCGCTCTTCGTAATCGATGGTATCGCCCGCGATGGCGCCAATGAATTCCAGCGCCTCAACCCGGACGATATCGAAAGCGTGAGCTTCCTCAAAGATGCATCGGCCGCCATTTACGGTCTCCGTGCTGCCAACGGGGTTGTAATCGTTACCACCAAGAAAGGCGCCTCCGGCAAAGCAAACTTCAATTATGCAGGCGTGGTTGGTGTTATGAAACCTACCGACGTACCGCGTATGGCCAACGCAGGAGAATGGCTGCAGATGCGGAACGAGGCAGACATCTTCAGCTTAGGCACCCCTTACTTACCCAAAGATGAACTGCAGAAATGGATAGATGGCGCACCCGGTTATGAAAGCACCGACTGGTACGCCGCCGCCATGAAGAACACGGCCATGCAGCAACAGCATAACCTCTCTGCTTCCGGCGGGAATGATAAAACACAGTACTTCTTCAGCTTCGGATATGCAGACGAGAATTCCCTGCTGCGCAGCAACGATATGTGGTACAAGCGCTTCAACCTGCGCTCCAACATCACCACCATGCTGCACCCCAACCTGAAGGCAGAACTGCTTATCGCAGGGCGGTACGATAACCGTACCGTGCCGGGAGAAAACTTCTTCAACATCTTTAAAGGCACCCGCGTTTCCCTGCCTACAGACAGGGTGTATGCCAACAACAATCCCGAGTATCCCAGCGTGGTGGCGCCCAGCAACCAGAACCCGGTGATCCTCAGTCAGCGTAATATCACAGGCTATAACGAAAGCGTTACCCGCAACGTAATGGCCACCGGCTCCCTCACTTACACAGTGCCTTTCGTGGAAGGACTAAGCCTCCGCGGCGTGGCAGCATACGACCTTACCAGCTATTCCAACAAAGATCTCAGCAAATCGTACGACCTCTACAAATACGTAAACGGTCAGTACCTCCGCGAGCGGCAGCGCGATGCCAATGGCTCTATCTCCAATAACTACGGCAATGGCAACCGCGTTACCCTCCAGGGCCAGGCTAACTACAACCGCACCTTCTTCGCCGATCACAACGTGGCAGCCACGTTCGTAGTGGAACAGCAGCAATACTGGGGCAGAGATGCAGGGCTGCGCAGGTATTATGATTTCTATACCAATGATCAGATCGACCGCGCCAGCCGCGCCCGTATGGAGAACTCCGGTATGGAAAACGAATTCGCTAACCTCTCATACATCGGGCGCCTGTCATACGACTACAAGCGCAAATACATCGTGGAATTCGCATTCCGGGAAGATGGTTCATACCGTTATCATCCCGACCGGCGCTGGGGCTTCTTCCCCGTGGTTACGGGCGGATGGCGCCTGTCTGAAGAACCCTTCATTCAGAAAGCCCTCCCCGTGGTATCCAACCTGAAACTGGATGCATCTTATGGACTGGTAGGAGAGGATGCGGGCGCACCTTTCCAGTACATCGCCGGATTCTCCACGGAAGGCGGCGGATCGTATGAGTTCGGAAACGGAACGCTCACCAGCGGCGCTTCTTCTCCCGGTATCACCAACGAGAAACTGACCTGGTTCACTTCCCGCATCATCAACATCGGTATCGATCTCGGACTGTTCCGTAACAAGTTCACCTTAGAGTTTGATGTGTACCGCCGTAACCGTACCGGTCTGCTGGCACGTAGGAATGTAAGCTTACCCAATACTTTCGGCGGCTCTCTTCCTGATGAGAACCTCAACAGCGACCGTGTGCAGGGCTTCGATTTCACGGTGGGGCATAACAACCGCATCGGGGAATTCCAGTACAACATCTCCGCCAACTTCAACTATTCCCGCATCATGAACCTTTACCAGGAAGGCGACCTGCCGCGCAACAGTTACGAACGCTGGCGCAACGGGCGTACCGACCGGTACAACGATATCGTGTGGGGGCATACCTACCTCGGGCAGTTTGGCAGTCAGGCTGAAATAGATAAGTACCCCCTCCAGGGTGGCGACCTCGCCAACTCCCGCGAGTTGCCCGGCGATTTCAAATACAAAGACGTGAACAACGACGGGGTGATCAACGACGGTGATCTGCTGCCCCTCTGGCTGGGCCAGAACGGTACCAACGATAACCAGAACCCCAGCGGCAAGAATCCCAAGATCAACTACGGTTTCTCACTCGGGGCAAGCTACAAGGGCTTCGATATGAACCTCCTGTTCCAGGGCGCTGCCATGTACACCGTGCGCTTCAGTGAAGTGTATGCAGAAGTGCTGGCCTTCCGTGGCAATACACCGGCGTATTTCTTCGACCGCTGGCACAAGGCCGATCCATACGATCCCAACAGTCAGTGGATCGCCGGTAAATGGCCCGCTACGCGCTTCAACCACAACGTGGGTATGATGTATGCCGAAAGCTCCGTATGGCGCCGTAATGCATCGTATCTCAGGATGAAGAGCCTGGAACTGGGTTACACCGTGCCTGCACAGCTGTATCGCAAAGCAGGACTGGAACGCATCCGTGTATACGCCAGCGGCTTCAACCTGTTCACCTTCGCCGATTCGTTTGTGAAACCGTTTGATCCGGAAAGACTGGAAGGCCTCTTCAACGCCGGGTTCAACTATCCGCTGATGCGCACCTACAACTTCGGCCTTAACGCAAACTTTTAAAACAGGACTTTATGCAGACTTACCATAAAATATTGACATGCCTCATGGTGTTGCTGCTCTTCAGCTGCAAGTCCGTGCTGGATCTCAAGCCTACCGACAAGATCCTGGCCAAAGACCTCTTCGGCGACCCCGAAGGTGTGAAGCTGTACATGGCCAACTTATACTATCAGCTGCCCATGGAAGATTTCGCTTTCTTCCGTGCCGGCTTCAACCAGAACCATCAGGACCCTAATAACGGGGGCTTTGCACCAGCCATGGTTACCGACGAAGCCGTGCATTCCGAATTCGGCGACTTTGTGGGAGATGGTGATTTCCATTGGTGGGACCAGGGTTACAAGCTCATCCGCGATGTGAACCTGCTCATTGATGCCATTCCTACTTTGGATATCATAGAAACCGAGCGTAAGAAGCTGACAGGGGAGAGCGCATTCATTAAAGCCTTCGCTTATTTCGCACTGGCGAAGCGTTATGGCGGCGTTCCGCTCATTAAGGCTACCCAGCAATACACCGGCGATGTAGAGGCCCTTAAAGTGCCCCGCAGTACCGAAAAGGCAACCTGGGATTATGTGATGGAGCTCTGCGATCAGGCCATCGCTAACCTCGAACCGGGAGATGGGAAGAGCCGCAGGGCTACGAAGTACACCGCTGCCGCTTTAAAATCCCGCGCTGCCCTGCATGCCGCTTCAGTAGCCAAATTCTGGAACCGCGCACCCATGTCGGGGACTGCGGTAACCGATAAGCTGGTGGGTATGACGGCCGCCGATGCTGCCGGATATTACACCGCCTGCATCCAGGCCAGCGAGCTCATCATGCAATCAGGCGTATTTGCTTTGTACGGCGCTACACCGGCATCCCCGGAAGAAGCGGCGGAGAACTACCGCATGCTGTTTCAGAATCCAAACGGTGGTGATAAGGAAACCATTCTTATCAAAGGGTTCACATTGCCCGGTAACTTCACCGGCCATAACTACGACATCTGGTATCAGCCCGCACAGTCTGCCAACGGATGGCCGCACCCCGGCCGTATGAACCCCACGCTGGATCTGGTAGATACCTACGAGCGGTACGACAGGCCCGGCCTGGCATCGCCCGTGGTAACCACTACAGAAGGGGATGTGACGGATTATGGCGGCTACAATCCCAGCCTGCACTACCTCCAGTTCGATTCTCCGAACGATATTTTCAAAGGGAGAGACGCACGCCTCTGGGGCACAGCCATCCTCCCCGGTACAGGCTGGAAAGGCACGCCTATTATTATACAGGCTGGATATGTGCAGCCAAACGGACAGGCCGTGATCCGTACCAAAGCGGAAACTACGATTAACGGTACTACCTATTACACGTATGGTGCCGCTAATACCTCGCAGTACTCAGGGTTCGATTCTTATGGCGGGAACAACACACGCACAGGCTTTTCCTTCAAAAAGTTCATGAACCAGAACGCTCCTGTAATGGCGGGCTGGAACCAGAGTACTACCGATTTCATAGAGTTCCGGTATGCGGAAGTGCTGCTCAACTATGCCGAAGCCGTAGTGGAAAGCGGAACGGGTAATGCTGCAGAAGCTGCCAAGGCACTGAATGATATCCGCCGCCGTGCTGCACACACTACCGCAATCCCGCTTACTGCAGCAGCAGTGCAACGCGAAAGGAGGGTAGAGCTGGCTTTTGAGAACAAACGCTTCTGGGATCTCATCCGCCGCCGGGAGTTCCATACCGAATTCAACAACCGGCTGCTGCATTCCATCCTGCCCCTGCAGGACCTCCGCGCACTGCCCGCCGTCAAATACATCTTTGTGCGCGTGGTAGTACCCAACAGCAACCCGAAAACATTCGCAGAGCGCTCGTACTACCGTTACATCCCCGGTATCGCGGGGAATGGACTGGTACAAAACCCGCAGTATTGATCTGTAAAAACTAAGATTATGAAAAGAACCGCTTATATTTTAAGCATGCTGCTCATCGCATTTACAGCCTGCAAAAAAGATAACTACGACGGACCAACGGCCACGCTATACGGTAACATCTATGATGCCGGCACCAAAACACTGCTGGAGCAGGATATCATCCGCGGGTCGGTAGTAGAGATCAAAGAACATGGATGGGAAAACGTGCAGCCCCAGTGGCTCATTTTTAAAGTAGATGGTGCGTATGAAAATTCGCTGCTGTTCGAAAATAGTTACTCTGTAGCACCTGTTAGGGGCAACTTCATCCCTGTAGAACCGCAGGACGTTAGGATAGCAGGGCGCACCCAGCTGGATTTCAGCGTTACGCCATACATCCGCATCGTAAACCCTTCCATTACGAGGAACGGTAACATTGTAACTGCCACCTTCAGCCTGCAGCAGCAGGTAACGAACAACGTTCGTAAAATAGGACTGTATGCGCATAGTGATTTCAGGGTAGGGGAGCCCTTAAGGCTTACGGCGGCTGAGCAGGAAATCAATGCCGTTACCGATCCGGCGCATGTATATACACTCACCATCGATCTGCAGGCTCCTAACATCCGGGATATCCTGAAGCCGGGGAAAACGTATTACTTCCGCATCGGTGCGCTGATAGACGCTACTGAGTCCAAACCCAATTATGCGAAAGCCGTGGCTTTTGATCTGTAAACCTTTTGCCTGCGGAGGCGCTTGTCTCCGCAGGCATACTTCGCTCCAGCATCACATATGAAAACCATTCTTTTATCCGCGATTGTACTCATCGCCATGAGCTGCTCCAAGAACGGCGGCTCCCGTGGCCAGGAACCACCGCCGCCACCTCCTGTTAAGGAAATCGTGTACGACGAAACCGGGTGCCTCTACACGGCATACGATAACCTCGTGATGGCAGGTTACCAGGGCTGGTTTGCCGCAGAAGGTGATGGCTCCGAAAGAGGCTGGTACCACCTCGGCTTAGGCTCCTGCGGTGGTTTTAAACCCGGCTGCTCAGCGGTAGACTTCTACCCGGACATGACGGAATACACACAGAAGTACAAAACACCGTTTAAGTATGCCGACGGGTCGGATGCTTATATGTATAGTCCGTACGACGAATCCACGGTAGATCTCCACTTCAAATGGATGAAGGATTACGGGATAGACGGCGTGTTTATGCAACGCTTCGTGGGTGAGGTGAAAAACACCAATCCCAAAGGCAAAAGGCATTTCAATAAAGTACTGGAAAACGCACTGAAGGCGGCGAAGAAATACGGTCGTGCCATCTGCGTGATGTACGACCTCAGCGGATGTGCGCCCGAAGATGTAGCCTATCTGGAACAGGACTGGAAAGAACTGCAAACCATCTTCAACCTGTTCGACAATAAAGCCAACCCCACCTACCTGCGGCATAATAAAAAGCCACTGGTAGTGATCTGGGGCGTAGGCTTTAACGATAACCGCAGGTATACCACCGCTAATGTGGATGCGCTGGTAGACAAGCTGAAAGGCCCTGAGAAACGCGTATCCGTTATGCTGGGTGTGCCATACTACTGGCGCAGTATGCGGAACGATACGGAGAACAATCCCGGCCTGCATTCCCTCATCAGAAAGTGCGACATCGTTATGCCATGGGCCGTAGGCCGCTATAGCAGCGGTAACTATGCACAGGTGGCAGGCGTGGAGCTGGCGGCGGATATACAGTGGTGTAAAACCAACAATGTTACCTATGTGCCGCTGGCTTTCCCCGGCTTCAGCTGGGGTAACCTGAAAAATGATCCCGCGCAGTACAACAGCATCCCCCGCCTGAAAGGCGATTTCCTCTGGCAGCAGGTAGCCGGTGCTAAGATCTCCGGCGCACGCTCACTATACGTAGCCATGTTTGACGAAATAGACGAAGGCACGGCCATCTATAAATGCGCCAGGGAAGGGGAGCTGCCCCTGCATGGCGACCGGCGCTTCATTGGCCTCGATCCCGAACTGGCCAGCGATTATTACCTCTGGCTCACTGGCCAGGCGGGCCGCTGGTTCAAGGGAGAAGGGGGCTTTGGTACAACCAAACCGGTACGCCCTTAAAGGCACATCTCTTTCCTGGTGTTACACACGTATATATGCCCCCTCGGCCCGCTCCCGGGCTGGGGGGCTTTTTCGTTTCAAGGGGGCATTCCGCCACTTCGATCACCGGAATTCCCATTCTATCCGCATCTGTGCTGCGGGATACAGGCAGGTGGCTACTTTTGGGTATTGGTAACCCCTAACATATATCGCCATGCTGAAAAAAATTATCATCGCTTCATTAACTGTAGGCCTCGTAGCCTTCACCACCAATACCATCATTTCCCGGCTGGGCGTATCTGACGAAGATGCCCAAAAGGCCGTTTCCCGCGGTATGTACACCGGTAAGCTCGACCTCATTGCCATGTACAAAGCCAAACAGATCCCTGCAGGCGAACGTGCTGCCGCGGTGAAGGAAATGGGTGATTACATCAAGGCTTACGTCATGTCTCCCGAATACAAGGAAGCTTACGTGGAAGGCTGGGAGAAAGAAGCCCCGCAGGATGCGAACGGCAAACTGAGAGCCGCCATTAAAAAGAGTGAGAAGGATTACAAGGATATGGAAGAACTCCATAGAACCGCTGAGCCTGAAAACAAAGAAGGCTACGCTGCCGCACTTAAAGCCATGAAAGACATGATCGATATCCTGAAAGACCCGAAGCATAAAATGCATAAGGTCTATGTACAGGGTATCGCAGGTGGAGTGCCCGGCCCGCCTACAGCCGCATTCAAAGCCGAACTGGCTAAGTTCGAGCAAACCTATCCCGGAACGGTGGAAGGCATGCTGAAGCTGCGACTGAAATCTTTCCTGACACTTACCTCAGATATCGACTTCAACGCCCCGCTGGTGAAGAAGGGTAATAAAATGATTTTTGAAGATCCCTTACTGGAAAAAAGAAGCCGGGAATGGAAGATGTGCTTCCGTGCCGG
Organism: Chitinophaga deserti; assembly: GCF_003149455.1. Lineage (GTDB taxonomy): Bacteria > Bacteroidota > Bacteroidia > Chitinophagales > Chitinophagaceae > Chitinophaga > Chitinophaga deserti. Next base: position 456,777 of record NZ_QFFK01000004.1, on the reverse strand, counting down.
ACCAGAAACCATCAAGGCCGCCCGCGCTTATGCAGAGGCCTGGCTGAAAGAGCTTCCCTAGTTTTGTAGCAATCAAAACGGATGTGTACAAGGGGCGCCACTGTGAGGGGGGCGCCCTTTTTGTTTCATTTAACAGCGAAATAACGGTAAGAGGCATTAAGTTTGTCTTTATGGAAAGAGAATACAACCGTATGAAACCATTGATCGTAAGTCTGTTGGCCATCGGCCTGTTTATAGCACCATCCGCCCGTGCGCATGAGCCCATCATCACCGGGGCCGACCAGGTGAAGGCATACCTCCCCCTGCTGAAAGGTAAAAAGGTGGGGATGATGGTAAACCCTACTTCCATTATCGGCAACACCCCGATAGTAGATAGTCTGCTTTCGCTGGGCGTAAAGATCAAAACCATCTTCGGGCCTGAGCATGGCTTCCGCAACAACGCCAGCAATGGGGCAGAGGTGGCAGACGAGATCGATCCCCAAACCGGTATTCCCATTGTATCCCTCTACGGTAACCGCCGTAAGCCTACTCCCGCCCAGATGGCCGCTATCGATGTGATGGTGTTTGACCTGCAGGATGTAGGCTGCCGTTTCTATACCCTCATCAATACCCTCCGTGAGATTATGGAAGCCTGTGCAGACGCCAGCAAGCCGCTCATTATCCTCGACAGGCCTAATCCCAACGGGTATGTAGACGGGCCGGTACTGGATATGAAACATGAATCAGGCATCGGGCGGTATCCTGTTCCCATCACCCATGGCATGACCATCGGTGAATTTGCCCGTATGATCAACGGACAGGGATGGATGCGCAATAAGAAGAAGTGCAACATCAAAGTGATTACCGTAAAGAATTACCGGCACGATATGGATTATGTATTGCCCGTAGCACCATCGCCCAACCTCAATACCGCAGAATCGATCGTATTATACCCTTCCCTGTGCCTTTTTGAAGGAACCATCATCAGCCAGGGCCGCGGTACGATGATGCCTTTTACGATACTGGGAGCGCCTGCGCTGAAAGGGAAGTATGATTTCACTTTCACGCCTAAAAGCATCCCCGGTAAAAGCGAATCACCTTTGCATAAGGATCAGACCTGCTACGGCCTCGACCTCCGCACATTCGATATTACCCCCTGGCGCAAACGCGGGCAGATCAACATCAGCTGGATGATTGAGATGTACAAAGCCTATCCCAACAAAGCGCAGTTCTTCGACAGGAGTTACAGCCCGGCAATGGGCAGCATTGAATTCCTTGCGGGCACAAGCGCCTTCAGGCAACAGATAATAGCCGGTGTAAGTGAAGCAGAGATCAGGAAGAGCTGGGAGCCGGGCCTCAGTAAGTACAAGCAGATGCGGAAAAAATACCTCCTGTACCCTTGAACCATACATAACAGCCAACTTGCAGCAAAGGGCCCGGAAACGGGCCTTTTGCAATTATTTTATTGAAGTTAAAATAGTTGTTAAAAGAGATGTTAAAAAAAAGAAAAAAAAGAAAGTATATCTGATATATTTGTAAGGAACAGTAATTAAAACCAATTTCAAATCGGAACATCCGTATCATATTATTGAAAACACAGCAGTGAGAGGAAACCCGTGAAACCAGGAGCATTAAGCTGTAAACCGAACAGATAATTTCGGAAAGGCAATTATTCAATTAACAGGATCAAATCGAATCGAAGTATGAACATTTCACAGTATCACTACCTAATTAGCTAGTATTTACCGTTACATGCAGCAGTGAACCAGGCTTGAATTAAACCGTTATGCATTCGCCGCGGAAGCTGTATGCCCGGCAACCAGTAATCAACATCAGCTTATGTGCCATAGGACAATATGCGCAGGCCAATGATTATCACCGTTTTTAGAGGAACAAATCGAATCGAAAGTATGAGGCATATGTCTGACAGAGCGGCGTATCATTTCCATGAACGGAAGTAAGCGCCGCGTAAATAACCATTTACGGTAATCTACCCTTTAAAAAGAATGTAAAACGACGTGTATAACGCCGATCGCCACTGCTATGCCTGCAACCGATTGCGGTAACGTACCCGTGTATAAAAACGAACCGTTATGATATGCTACTCAAGGGGGCCCTGACATTAGGGAAATCATCACATGTCCATCTTTTTTGCTTATATACAAATCAAACCGATATGCTATTCCATCCATCGAAATCATTGCGGCCCCATGGCTGCAACCAGGCGGTACGGCGCATCACGGGGCTCGTCCCGGCCGCACTCTCTGCCTGCCTGCTGATGGGCTTTGCCACTTCCGGCATTGCCCGCGCGCCATATGAGGCCGCAGCATTTGACAGGAAAATCACCGGCCGTGTTACAGACGGCACAGGAGGCGGCCTCCCCGGCGTTACCATTGCCCTCAAAGGCGGCACCACCGGCACTGTAACCAATCCCAACGGAGAGTATTCCCTCAACGTTCCAGACACCGGCGCAATCCTCGTATTCCGCTTTGTAGGGTACGATACCAAAGAGATCGCAGTAGGCTCACAGTCGCGCATTGATGTGGTTATGACCACTGCTGCGAAAGGGTTGAATGAACTGGTAGTGGTAGGTTACGGTACCCAGAAGAAAGTAAACCTGACAGGTGCGGTTACCGCAGTGAGGGCAGAAGAGCTGGTAAACCTGGCGCCTTCCAATCTCTCCAACGCACTTGCCGGCCGTGCTCCTGGTGTAAACGTAACAAATACCTCCGGCCTCGCAGGCGCCTCTTCCAGCATCCGCATCCGCGGCAGCTTCGGAGACCCGTTATTCGTGATCGACGGTGTGGTACGCGACAAAGAAGCATTCGACGCTCTCGAAGCCGCAGAAGTAGATCAGATGAGCTTCCTGAAAGATGCGGCTACAGCATCCATTTACGGTTCCCGCGCAGGAAACGGGGTTGTACTCGTTACCACCAAGAAAGGTACCAGCTCCAAACCGATCTTCAACTTCCAGTCGAACTACACAACCAACCGCCCTACTATGACGCTCCACTCCGACAAGACCAATGCTACGGACGAGCTCGTTTACCAGAACAGGGTGGCTGAATTCCAGAAAACACCGCTGCCCAACAGCCAGCGTGAGTTCGACTATTTCAAGGATAAGGAATATAACGTTAACGACTTCATCTGGCAGAATCCCTGGAGCATGCGCCACTCACTCAGCGTATCGGGCGGCAGCGACCGTATCCAGTACTACTCCATGCTGAGCTATCGCAGCGAAGAAGGGTCTTACAAAAGCCTCGAACATAAAAAGGTAAACATGCGCTCGAATGTTACCGCTAAGATTTCGGACGCGATCAAGGTTAACCTCAACATCTCCGCATTCCAGGAAAACCAGGACCGCTTCTTCTGGCCTTTCGGCGGATCGGAGAACGATGATGAATACGATATCTCCGATATCTACCGTGTTACCTTCAACTGGCCTAAAACTTATCCGTTCTACCTCACGGCCAACGGCCAGCCGGCCGACCATATCACCCCGTATCCCGTGCAGCCTGTAATGGGCAGCTGGCAAATGTGGAATGTGATCGATCAGGTGGTGGGCGACCGCTATATCAATCTGCGCAAAAGGAACCTGAATACCATTCTCGGTATCGACATAAACCTCGATAAATACGTGAAAGGCCTGTCATCCAAAGTAGTGGGCAACTATGTAGCGGAAGATTATATGCGCAAACGCTACATGACCTATCAGAAAGCTTATTCCTTCATCCCTGCCGACCCTTCCGGCAACCGTTTCATCCCGGGCCCGCCCAGCGAGGATAAGACTGTTATCTTCAACTTCAGCCAGAACCAGCCTTTCCTGGATTACCGGCTTTCTACGCTGTGGAGCTACCAGTTCAACTGGTTCCTGAACTACAACCGCTCATTTGGCAAACATGCTATAGATGCATTGGCTGTATTTGAGCAGGCCGAGAATGGTGGGTATGGTGCAACCTCCCGCGCAGAGAATCCGGTTCCCATAGATAACCTGGATCAGTCTTTCGCTTATTCCTCTGACCGAATGTTCCGCGATGCCAGTGCATGGGAAGAAGTAGGCGCCCGCCAGTCGTGGATCGGCCGTGTGAACTATAATTACGCCAGTAAATACATTGCGGAATTCTCTTTCCGTTATGATGGCAATACCCTTTTCCCTTCTAACAGCCGCTGGGGCTTTTTCCCCTCGGTATCAGCCGCATGGCGCATTTCAGAAGAGGGCTTCTTTAAAAACGCCACCAGCTTCTTCGATGAGCTGAAACTGCGTGCCTCTTACGGTACAACGGGTAATGACCTGAATACTGTGGCTGAACGTATCGCACCTTTCAGGTTCAATGCTTTTTATCAGAACTCCGGAACGTATATGTATGGCGACCGGCTGTATACCACCATCCGTCCCGGCCCTACACCCAATCCGAATCTTACATGGGCCACCACATCGTCTTATAACGCCGGTCTTGATTTCGTGATCTTTAAAAACAGGCTGATCGGTACGGCAGACGTGTTCCTCCGTAAGGAAACCGACATCCTCGGCCAGCGCGATGTGAAGCTGCCGGATTCCTATGGCATGGACCTCGCACCTGAGAACTATGCCGCACGTTCCTGGAGAGGGGCCGATTTTACCCTCGAATGGCGTGATAAAGCTTTTGGCAACAAAATCAGCTATTCCGTTACAGGTAACGTAGGCTTCGCCAGAGACCGCTGGGATGTGTACGACGAATCTCCATTATTTGCACCAGGCGGTAACCGCAACTTCGAGTCGAGGGTAGGCCGTCCGGAGAACAGGATCATCGGATACAAATCTGCCGGCATCATACGCACACAGGAACAGCTGGATGCACTGATCGCAAAAGGATTCACACAGTTTAGCCGCCAGCCTTATCTCGGCGCCATCCTGTATGAAGATATCCGTGGCGCAGGCTTTTCGCCCGGTCCCGACGGAAAGGTGGATGCAAACGATGTGGATCTGCTCTCTACCAATAACACTCCCCGTGTAAACTTTGGTCTGGGCCTCAATGTATCGTGGAAGAACTGGGCATTACAAACCTTCTTCCAGGGCGTTACATCTTACGACCGCATCATCAGCAACCAGGAAGGTGGCGGTATGCGCCAGCATGGCGGTACTGTTCGCCCATATTATCCCATCTGGGCAGGTGATGTATACACACCGGAAACTCCCAATGGAAAATATCCCCGTCCTGTAGGTAACTCCGGCTGGCAGGAAGCAGGTGCAGCCGCATCTACCTTCTGGATCCGCAATGGCGCGTACTTCCGTATGAAGATGCTGAACCTCGGATACAACCTTCCGAAAAGCTGGCTTAACAAGGTTGGCCTGAGCAGTGCCCAGTTGTATTTCAACGGAACCAACCTGTTCGCATTATCCGCCATGAAAGAATTCCATGACCCGGAACAGAAGAACTACGATTCTTATCCTGTCATGAAAGCGTTCACCTTCGGCGCAGATATTAAGTTCTAAAAAAGCATGATCATGAAAAAGACAGTAATAGCTATAGTACTTGCCGCAGGAATGTTCGCATCCTGCAAAAAAGTGCTCGATATAGAAGACATCAATTCCTACAAACCGGAACAGGTGTGGAACGATGAAAACCTGGCCAATGCATACATCGCCAACATTTATACGGTGTTCGGCAACTGGAGCCCTTCGGAAGACCGCTTTTCCGAACAGGTGATAGGCATCGCCCTGCCCAAGGATCTTATACTTACCAACAACGGTAACTTTAAGCTGTGGGACTATGGACGCATCCGCCTCATCAACCAGGCTATCATTGATGTGCAGAAAGGTAACCTGCGGCAGGCTGCCAAGGAAAGCATCACCGCCCAGGCGCTTTTCCTCCGGGCTTATATCTACTTCAGAATGGTGATGTACCATGGCGGTGTGCCTTACCTGAAAGTACCGCAGGACCGTTTTACGGATGACCTCTACATTCCCCGTAACTCCACCGCCGAATGCTTTGATCTTATCATCAAAGATATTGACGATGCCATCGCACTGCTGCCGGAGTATAACACGCCAACGTCTGCCGATTATGGTAAAATCGATGATATGTTTGCACTGGCGTTTAAGGCGAAAGTTCTCCTCTACAAAGCCTCTCCCCAGTTCCATTCTTCCAATCCATGGAACAATACGGATTGGGCTGCTGCGTATACTGCCAATAAAAAGGCATATGACGATCTGAAGGCGAAAGGCTTTAAGCTGGTAGACGATTACGCCAATATCACCATCGTTGAAAGAGGCCCTGAAACCGTGTTCCCCGTTATCAACCAATACCCCAGCAAGGTTACGAACTGGGATAACGGTGTGCGCCCCGGTTCAGAAAGCCGCGGCCCTGCTTCGGCGGTACCCACCTGGGAATTCATCAAAGCTTTCCCCATGAAAGACGGAAAGCTGTATAATGATCCTACAAGTGCTTATCACAAAACCGAAGCAGTATTCCAGCAATCCTACTGGGAAAACCGCGACCCCCGATTCAACAAAGCCATTGTATGGAATGGTAAGAACTATCCGGTAAGCGGCAAAACCAATAAACGGTTGTATACCATGCTGGGTATTGCTGACCCGCTGGACGATTTCGGGACTAATCCTGCAGCTGCCGTTAACTCTTCCAACATGGACCGCTATTCGGGTTTCTTCATCCTGAAAAACAGCCTGCTGCGCCTCACAGGAGCACAGGTACTGCAATATGATGTGGATTTCGTGCTGATGCGGTTTGCGGAAGTGATGCTCAACTATGCAGAAACTGCCAATGAAACCGGCCGTATCAATGAAGCCATGGATATCCTGAAAGCTATCCGCCAGCGCGCAGGTATTGAACCCGGTGTTGATGGTAATTATGGAATTGTAGCCACTACCCGTGAACAGATGCGCGAGGCAATCCTCAATGAAAGGAACATCGAACTCTGCTTCGAAGGCCACCGCTTCTGGGACCTCCGCCGCCTGCGTATGCTCAGCAAGCTGAACAATACCACCAAATACGGTTTGGAAGCCATTACCATCGAAGCAAACGGTACAGACATGGATCTCAGGAAAGCCGCAGGCCTCGCTGCTGCCAATTCTCTCACGGAATCCAATTTCCGTTATGTATTGCAGCAGGTGCCACGCACCGGTGTGAAAGTAAATACAGTACCTGATACGTATTATTTCTTCCCGCTGCACCGCGACTGGATCGACCGTAACCCTAAACTTGTTCAGAACAAGGACTGGGGCGGAACATTTGTTCCTACACTTGATTAACAGTGTCTCATATTGATATTCCGAAAGGCCGCACTTATTGGTGCGGCCTTTTCTTTTGTAAAAGTTTTCTTAATTTCCGGGACTTAAACCATTGACTATGAAATTCGTAACCTTTTTTGCCGCAACTGCAATGATAGCCATGACGGCCTGCAACAGCGGTACGGCAGAACAATCTTCCAAAGATTCGGTACCGGCCACACCGGTTAAGCCGGTGGAAGAAATACCTGTGGAAGATGGCCCCCCGCCCGTTACCGGAGTAGTACAGGAAGTGATTGTAGGGAAAGACGGATATACCGCGAAGATCAAAACCGCGCAGGACTCTGTATTCTATGCCACCATTTCAATGTCTAACCTTAACGATCACATGCAATTCCGCACTGCCAAACCAGGTGATACCCTCCACATATCCGGCGAACGCTGGCAAATGGAAGACCAGATTCAGATAACGGTACGGGAATTGAAGTGATTTCCTCCAAACGGAGGAAACCATGCGGAAAGAACATATCATCATCAAAGGAGCGAGGGAACATAACCTGAAGAATATTTCCCTGCGCATCCCTAAGAACAGGATTACTGTTTTTACCGGTGTATCCGGCTCAGGGAAATCATCACTCGTATTCGATACCATTGCGGCAGAATCGCAACGGCAGCTGAACGAGACTTTCCCGGCCTTTATCCGCCACCGGCTACCGCATTACGGGCATCCCGATGCCACGGAGCTGTCTAATCTATCACCCGCCGTTATCATCGATCAGAAGCCCATTGGCGGCAATGCACGTTCCACCGCAGGAACTGCTACAGATATATACACCCTGCTGCGGTTGCTCTTCTCCCGGATAGGACAGCCGTTCATCGGTTACTCCGATATCTTTTCCTTTAACCACCCCAACGGCATGTGCCCGGAGTGTGAAGGGCTGGGCAAGGTTTCGGTACTGGATACCGATCAGTTTTTCGATACTTCAAAATCCCTCAACGAAGGCGCCATACTTTTCCCTACGTTCGCAAGGGGAAGCTGGCGGTTCAGCCGTTACGTCTGTTCCAACCTGTTCGACCCGGATAAGAAACTGGAAGATTATACGGAAGAAGAATGGCACAACCTGCTGTATGCCGATGAACTGAAACTGCCTGATCCATTGCCCTGCTGGCCACGCTCACAGAAGTTCTATGAAGGTATCGTGCCCCGGTTCAGAAGGAGCTACCTCGCCAAAGATTCAAAAGAACTGTCAGGCAAACATAAGACAGCATTTGAAAAGGTACTGACGCGGGGCGATTGCCCGGCCTGTAAAGGCACACGCCTCAACGATAAGGTGCTTTCCTGCCGCATCGGTAAATACAATATTGCGGATTGCGCTGCCATGGAAATTCCTGTGCTGGCGGAATTCATAGCTGCAATAACACATCCGCAGGCCGTCACAATGGTAAAGGCTGTCAACGAACGGCTGCAGCATATGATCGACATCGGGCTGCACTACCTCACACTCAACCGGGAAACCGGAACCCTTTCCGGCGGCGAGTCGCAACGTATCAAGATGGTGCGGCACCTGGGAAGTAGTTTGTCGGATATGACGTATATCCTCGATGAGCCCAGCATCGGCCTTCATCCCAGAGACGTACACCAGCTCAATCAACTGCTGTTTCAACTGCGCGATAAAGGCAACACCGTTCTCGTTGTGGAACACGACCCCGACGTGATTGCCGTAGCGGACCATATTGTGGACATGGGGCCCCATGCAGGAACGGAAGGAGGGAACATCGTGTTCGAAGGCCCCCTCGATGAACTGAGGGAATCCGATACCTTGACCGCACAATATTGGAACCGTAAACCCCGCATTAATTCCACACCGCGAATTCCTGATAACTGGATCAGCATCAGGAATGCCCGGCTGCACAACCTGAAGAACGTTAGCGTGAAAATTCCGAAAGGAGTACTGACGGTTGTTACCGGTGTGGCTGGTTCAGGTAAAAGCAGTCTGATTAACGGTGTTTTACCCAAACAGGTACCCAACGCCATCCGTATCAGCCAATCGCCTATAACTGGTACCCGGCGTTCCCATATGGCCTCGTACACGGAGATCTTTGATGAGATCAGGGGGATGTTTGCTAAAGAGAATAAAGTACGCATGTCGCTCTTCAGCAGCAACTCCGAAGGCGGTTGCCCTGTCTGCAAAGGACTGGGTGAAATCACGCTCGACCTCGCTTTTATGGACCCCGTCACCACCACGTGTGAAGAATGCGGCGGTAAGCGATACACGGAGGAAGCACTGCAATACCGCTTAAACGGTAAAAATATTTATGAAGCACTGCATCAGACTGTAGATGAAGCCATCGTATTTTTCTCAGCTGCTGATGCCATCCGCACCATGCTGGAAAAACTGCGGGATACAGGGCTTGGTTATCTTACCCTTTCCCAGCCACTGTCTACCTTATCCGGCGGGGAGCGCCAGCGTATTAAACTGGCCATGCGGTTAGAGGAAGCGGAGGATCAGCTGTTCATCATGGATGAACCTACTACGGGCCTGCATATGAGCGATGTGGCACGGCTGCTGCAGATCTTCAGCCGCATCGTGGATAAGGGGAATACGCTGATTGTAGTAGAGCATAACCTCGATGTGATCAGTCAGGCGGATCATATCATTGATCTGGGCCCCGGTGCGGGGCGCGAAGGAGGCACAGTGGTGTTTGAAGGAACACCTGCTGCGCTGGCCGCAGATCCACATTCCGTTACCGGGAAGTTCTTACAGAAATATCTCTCCGGTCATTTATCGCGGCGCAGATAATGCAGGGCGCGCAGGGCATTCACACAATGGTTGCCCCAATGCCCCTGGAAGCCGAGATGCAATGTCCGGCAGGCCATTTCCACTTCGGCGGAAGTGCGTGCCTGTTTGATCACATGCAGCTCCCGCTTCAGATCTTCATATATATCCTGCAGGTCGTCTGCCAGCCAGCCCAACCCCAGTTCAGGCTCTTCCATGGCCGTGATGAGTGGATTGTATGCCTCCCAGTAATAAGTGTTGATGCCCAGATCGCTGAGCAGGATGCCGATATTGTGAAAAGCCGGATCTTCAATATCATCGGCATCTTCCACATCGGTTTTGGGAATGGGTTGCAAGTGCAGTCCGGCTGCATACAATTGCGTCAGCAATGGGCGTACCTGCTGGCAATAAGCAAATGCATCCTTCCCGGGATGTTCTGTGAGGTCGATGAACCGTTTAGCGGCAAATAGAAAATCCTGTGTGCTGTCGAGCAACAGATAGGTTTCGGTTTCCGGCGTTACTACGCCGGAAGGATAAGGGAACAGGGTTGACATGGAATCGTTATTATACTTTTCGTAGGATCACATAGTAGTTGGGGTCTGCTTCAAAGGCCGATCCGTTTTTCAACGGCATCGTTTTCCATTCCGTACGTGGCTGCAGGGTAAGTGTTTTGCCACCTGCCTTCACTTTCAATGGCATATCGAAATCCTTTACATCCGTTACCCAGCGGTATTTTAATTGTCCGCCCCCGATGCTGTATTCCAGCACGGGAGGTTGGGTATAACGGAGGTATTGTGCGAATACTTTATCGAAGTTGATACCTGATTTCTTATTGATGAATTCCTCTACCTGCGCACCGGTAACTGTCTGGTGGCGGAAGGTTTTGTTCAGTCCGCGGAGTATCTGGCGGAAGCGCTCATCATTGCCGATAATCTGGCGGATGGTATGCAGCATATTGGCGCCTTTGTAATACATATCACCCGAACCCTCCGTGTTAACGCCATATGGTCCGGTAATGGGAATATCGTTGGCGATGTTTTTACGGATACCCTGCAGGTAAGCGTTACCCGCGGCTTTGCCATAGCGGCATTCGGTGAAAAGGGTTTCGGAATAGTTGGTGAACGATTCATGCACCCACATATCCGCAATGTCTTTGGTGGTGATGTTGTTGCCAAACCATTCGTGGCCGGTTTCGTGGATGATGATGAAATCCCATTTCAGTCCCCATCCGGAGCCGGAGAGATCTTTGCCACGGTAACCCATTTTATACTGGTTGCCATACGCTACCGCGCTCTGGTGTTCCATGCCGAGGTGAGGCGTTTCCACCAGCTTGTACGTGTCTTCATAAAAAGGGTAGGGGCCAAACCAGTGCTCGAAGCATTGCATCATGGGCTTCGTGACGCCGAAGTGTTGTTTGGCTACCGGCAGGTGGTAATCCAGTACCCAGAATTCGAGGGGGAGCGTGCCGGCTTCGCCTTTGAAAGTATCGGAGAAATGTGCGTAGTGGCCGATGTTGAGCGCTACGTCGTAGTTGTTGATGGGATTGGTAACGAACCAGGTGAAGGTGGTGGTGCCATCCGTTTCTGTCTTTTTGGAACGGAGGCGGCCGTTGGATACGTTGGTGAGACCGGCAGGTACGTTCACGGCTATCCGCATGGAATCCGGTTCTTCACTCTGATGGTCTTTATTGGGCCAGAACACGCTTGCGCCGAGGCCCTGGCAGGCACTGGCGATCCAGGGGCGGTTGAGGGAATCTTTTTTCCAGACGATACCGCCATCCCAGGGAGCGTTTTTGGCTTCGCGGGGCTTACCGCCGAAAGTGAGTGCAATCTGTTTGAGCTTTCCTTTGGGCTGGTCGGCCTGTATATCGATGAAGAAAACATTGCCTTCGCGGGTGAAGGTCAGTTCTTTCCCGTCCTGCACGGCTTTCTGCAGTTCCATAGGCTGCTGGAGGTCTATCTGCATCTGCTTTCCCTCACCGGTTACCCGGTAATGGATCACGTTGGTGCCTTCGATGGATTTGGTTTCAGGAAGCACACGGAGGGAAAGGTCGTAATAGGTTACATCCCACCAGGTGCGCCCGGCGCCGAGGGAACCGCGCAGGGTATCCTGCCGGGAGAAACGGTTTTGCTGGCTGAAAGCGTTGGTAACACAGAGCAAAGTCAGCAGGAAAGGCAGCAGCCTCGTCATAACAGGGTAAGTTTAAACGGCAATATATTTCAATTGGCGAAAATGCAACGCCCTTTTTTTGACGGACGGTTGCATAGCCTTGTCATTCCCCCGAATTCTCATTACCTTGATGCTTCCGTTTTATGAGATATTCCGTATTCTTCCTGCTTGTACTTCTCTACGCCTGCGGCGAGCGCCGCGGCAGCGGGAAAATGGTGTTCCGCTATAACCAGGAAGGCGGAATCCCCACCCTCGATCCCGCATTCGCTAAAAATCAGGCTATTGTGTGGGCGGTGCGCCAGGTGTTCAATACACTCGTGGAAACGGATAGCCTGCTCAATATCAGGCCCTCCCTCGCTAAAAGCTGGGAGGTATCGCCCGACCGGCGGGAGTATACATTCCAGCTCCGTACCGACGTGTTCTTTCATGATCATCCCATCTTCCCCGGCGGCAAAGGCAGGAGAATGACTGCGGATGATGTGGCGTATAGTTTTAAACGCCTCATGGACCCCGCCACTGCTTCTTCAGGCGCCTGGGTATTCAACGGGAAAGTAAACCCGGAAACGGGATTTACCGCAATAGACGACAGTACCTTCCGGCTTACGCTCTTACAACCTTTCCAGCCTGTTATGGGCATCCTCTGTATGCAATATTGCAGCGTGGTGCCGAAAGAAATAGTAGCACATTACGGAAAGGATTTCCGCAAGCATCCTGTGGGTACCGGACCGTTTCAGTTATATTTTTGGGACGAAGGGCAGGGGCTGGTACTGCATAAAAATCCCCGCTATCATGAAACCGATGCATCCGGGAAGCGGCTGCCGTATCTCGATGCCGTACAGATATCGTTTGTAGACAGTAAGGGTACGGAGTTCCTGCTGTTCAGGCAGGGCCAGCTCAGTTTTATCAATGAAATAGATGCCACGTTTAAAGACGAAGTGATTACGCGGCAGGGCACCTTGAAAAAGGAGTGGGAAGGGAAGATTGTGATGATGAAAACACCGTATCTGAATACGGAGTATTTCGGGATTGTGATGGATGAAAGCAAGCCCGGGGTGAAGAATAGTCCGCTGCATGATGTAAGGGTGCGCAAGGCGGTGAACTATGGGTTCGACCGCGTGAAGATGATCACCTATCTGCGAAACAATAAAGGCATCCCGGCCACCTCGGGTTTTGTACCGGCAGGACTGCCCTCATTCGATACGGCGGCAGTGCGGGGATATCACTACGATCCGGTGAAGGCGCGGAAGCTGCTGGCGGAAGCGGGGTATCCGAACGGGAAGGGGATGCCGGGAATGACGCTGGTGTCGATACCGCTGTATGCGGATCTGGCAGATTATGCGGCAAGGCAGTTGCAGGAGCTGGGTATTAAAGTGCAGGTGGAAGTGATGCAGCGCGGGCCGCTGATTGATATGGTGGCGAAATCAGCCGTACCGTTTTTCAGGGCCAGCTGGATAGCCGATTACCCGGATGCGGAAAGCTTTCTGGCGATGTTTTACAGTAAAAACCCTGCGCCGCCGAACTATACGCGGTACAATAATCCGGCATTCGATCAGCTGTATGAAAGGGCGCTGGGGGAAACGAATGATTCGTTGCGGTACAAGCTCTATCAGGAGATGGACAGGATGATTGTGGCAGATGCGCCGGTGATCCCTGTTTTTTACGATATGGTGATGCGATTCAGGCAGCCTAATGTGCTGGGGCTCAGCAGCGACGGGCTTAATACGCTCGAGCTTAGGCGGGTTAGGATAGAGGAGGTGGAATAGGGGCACGCATCAATATTTAAAATATTCATTAAGAAGGGGTTAATTTTCCGCGCGCCTGCGTATAATTAGGTAAGCCGGGATTAATGGTTTACCTTTGCGGTTCAATCTTTTCAACACTAAAATTGAGGTGTACATGACTGCGATACTGATCTTCTTTTTTTCACACTGGTTTCTCAGCTTATTCTTCCATACATTTTTCCTTCACCGTTATGCTTCCCATCAGATGTATGATGCGAGTAAAGGTTGGGAGCGCGTATTTTATTTCTGCACCTGGTTCTTCCAGGGTTCTTCTTACCTGATCCCCCGTGCTTACGGCGTGATGCACAGGATGCACCACGAGTTCAGCGATACCAAAGAAGATCCGCACAGCCCGCATTTCTTTAAGGACGTATGGCATATGATGATCCATACCCGCGAAATATATGCTGCTTTCTTAAGCGGTAAAAAACTGCCGGATGCACAGTTCACGAAAGATCCGCTGCCTGTTTGGGCTGCTATGGATAAATTCGGCGACCACCGTGCAACCCGTCTTACGTGGATTGCCCTGTACATTGCATTTTACGTGATCTTCGCCGGTACTACCTGGTGGCTGTACCTGCTGCTGCCGATCCACTTCCTGATGGGCCCTATCCAGGGTGCAATCGTGAACTGGTGCGGTCACAAATATGGTTACAGCAACTTCGATAACGGAGACCATTCCCGTAACTCAGAACCCTGGGGTATCTTCCTGCTGGGTGAGCTGTTCCAGAACAACCACCACAAGCATAAAGACAGTGCCAACTTCGCTAAGAAGTGGTTCGAATTCGATCCTACCTACCCGGTAATGCGTGCGATGCACTTTGTGGGCATTATTAAATTGCGTCAAACGGCTACTGCGAAAATCGCAGTGCCCAAGAAGAACCGCAAAGCTGCTTAAATTAGGCTGAGAGTGACAATTTTTATATTGGCGGTGGAGCAATCCATCGCCTTTTTTTATGTCCAGAAGTGCCGTCCAAAATTTATTTTCACTTCTTGTAAGTAATTTTCCATAATTACCGGTCCTTTCTCTGACAACGGTCTCCACGCCGTTCCATCAGCCAAAACAGTTATAGGGCATATGCCAGACAGCAACCAGCACATACGGGAGTTGCAAGCGGAAATTGCACGTTATGGCAGCGAACAGGCCTTTGCTTCGCTGTTCAGGCTGCTGTATGACCGTTTACTACGTTTTTGCATGCAATATGTGCACTCCCGCGAAGCCGCGGAAGAGGTGGTGTCTGACGTATTTGTGAAGGTATGGGAGAAGCGCGGGCAGCTCATGGAAGTGGTGAACCTGGAAGTGTACCTGTTCGTAGCGGTACGGAACCATGCTTATCATTACCTGGAGAAGTATTCCAA
The DNA here is from genome assembly GCF_003149455.1 of Chitinophaga deserti. Lineage (GTDB taxonomy): Bacteria > Bacteroidota > Bacteroidia > Chitinophagales > Chitinophagaceae > Chitinophaga > Chitinophaga deserti. The sequence continues at coordinate 441,487 of NZ_QFFK01000004.1, read as the reverse complement.
TATGCGGGTGACTTCTTTGGAGAACGGGGAATGGGAGCTGGCTAACGGGAGTGATCCCGGCAGTGATATGGAATGGAAAGAGATGATGCTGCTGCTGGATGCCGAAGTGAACCGTTTACCGGACCAGTGCCGCAAAGTGTTCCGGCTGATCAAGGAAGAAGGGTTCCGGTACAAGGAAGTGGCGCAGATCCTGAACATTTCTCCACGGACGGTGGAAACGCAATTGTTCCGTGCCATTCGCCGGCTCCACGAAGCAGTAGGCTCCTGCCTTCCGGAAAAGCTCCGGCGCGGGGGGAAACTGCCCCCGGCCATTGGATTGCTCCTGTTGATAATGGAAGGCTGGTTGTAGGTAGTTGAATATATTCCATTACAGGATTGAAAATATTCACTGGTAAGTAAAGTAGGGAAGGAGTGGGGGAAGAGGAGGGGTACTGCAGGGATAAAGAAGGTATAAAGAAGGTATAAAGAAGGGTAAAGGCTGGTTTTATGTACTGAAACCCAATGTAGTAGCGGGCCTTATACACTAATGTATAGTAAAATATAAGGGTAGATATACTTTAAGTTGCCCTGCTGTAAATAAGAAGTAATACAGGCGTAAATATTAAATAAGGTATTTGTAAGGAGGAAGGAGGTAAAGTGCTGATGCGGGTTGAAATGTAGCCAAACCGGAGGCATGGGTAAATTGATGGAAAGGTCATGGGGAAAAACTGGGATAAAAAGGCATAAACCTTCAATCATCCTTCAGTGAACCTTCAGTGATCCTTCAGTCAAACACCCTCAAACCTATACCACCACTGAACACCACTGAAGGATCACTGAAGGATGGCAGTAGCATGTCAGTAGGTTTTGCAAAACGGCTTACATGGAAAGAGTGCCCTGGATGAATTGATAATAAAGTGTTTAGGATTAAAGATGCCCACGAAAGCACCAAAGTGAAGGTTGGAAGAAGAGCCAAACAGGGCGAAAACTATGATCAGTGAAATTGGAAGCCTAACCCATGAAGGGTGCATGCCTAAGTGAAGTTGAGCAGATAGTGGTCAATAGGTAGGATCAGGTATTGATGATCAATAAGATGTGTAGGTTATGTTAAGTGAGAACGAAGCAGGGAACATCCATTAATAGCGAAAATGTATTTGACTTTTAGATTAATGTTTTATTCCGGGGCTGAGGGGTATATCCTTCAGAGGTAACCGCCCCATGTATCCGGAAAAAGCAAACAGGTCCCATGTAGTATGATGACGAACGAAGAAAGAATCACCCGGCTGCTGGCTGCCCGGTTAGCTAACGAGGCTACCGAAGCGGAATTGCGCGAACTGGAATCCCTCCTCGCGGAAGACCCTGCATTACAAGCCCGTGCCCAGCTCCTGCAGCGCTACTGCAACAACGCCCCGCTCCATACCAGCGCAGGCACTGAGCAGGCACTGGAGCGCACCCTGGCACGGATTCGTGGAGGTGAACCCGTTGCATCATCCACTTCAGACAGGAGAGGGGCCCGCTACTGGTGGTACGCCGCCGCAGCAGCAGTACTCCTCCTCATCGGAAGCATCTGGGCTTTATGGGGGCCTTCGGCCGGCAGTAACAACATCACCGCCTTCCACCCGGAAACTGATACCGTTCGCTGGATGCACCGCCAGAACGCCAAAGCCATCCGCGCAGTACTCGAACTGGCCGACGGTTCCAAAATCTGGCTCAACGCAGATTCCAAAATCTCTTACCCCGAAAACTTCGGTCCAAACAGCCGTGAAGTATTCCTCACCGGCGAGGCATTCTTCCAGGTAACCAGCGATCCCGGTAAACCATTCACCGTACACCTGAACAAAGGCACCATCCGTGTGCTGGGAACTTCCTTCAACGTACGCGCCTACGATAACGAGCCTGTTAAAACTTCCGTTACCACCGGCAAAGTAGCCTTCATTCCAAAATATACCGATGCCGACCGTAAGCCAGACACCTTTTACATCACCCCCGATGAAAAAGTTACCTGGAACGATGAATACACCCGGCCGGAAAAAGCCATCACTTCCGGAGAAGAAGACCGTGCCTGGACAGACGGCGGGCTTGTTTTCCGCGATGCATCCCTCGAAGATATCTGCCGCGAACTGGAACGGACCTTCGGGAAGAAAGTACAATTCGATTCCGATGCGCCCCGACATTACCGGATGACCGGCGCATTCCGGAACAACAGTCTGCCCGAAATCCTTTTCTACCTCTCCAGATCTAAAAATTTCCGATATACGATCACCGACAGCACTTTGCTGATCAGTGAATAAGCACCGTTCCTTTTATCACCACATTTAAACGTTATGAAAGTAAGACCGCTATGCAAGCCGGGTCCTTTCCGTTCGTTGCTCCGCGCCGCCGCCTTCTGTGCTGCACTATTGTGTATGCTCGACCTCCGCGCGCAGGAAGCATGGGCAGCCAGCACCGTCCGCCAATCGATGGACCAGGCAAAGGACAATCCCCGGAAACAAACGGAAAACCGCCTCAGTTTACAGGTCCGCGACGAGAAACTCTCTTCCGTCCTCGACCGAATCGAACAGCAAACACCTTATGTGTTCGTGTATTCCAATGACGAGATCGCCATCACCCGGAAGATTACGCTGCATGTGAAAGACAGGCAGCTCAACGAGATCCTCGACATGCTCCTTTCACCGCTCAACATCCGGTATGAGCTTATCAGTAACAAAATCATCCTGAAACAGGGAAACGTAACAGCCGCCGTGTTCGGGCAGCAGGAAAACATCACCGTTAAAGGCCGGGTGGTGGGCGAAAACGGCGAAGGTCTCCCCGGAGTAAATATCCGCCTCAAAGGCAATCCTGCTATCGGCACCGTGACAAATGAAAATGGCGGCTTCTCCCTACAGATACCTGCTGGCGATGCAGACGGAACACTGGTTTGCACCTACGTGGGTTATCTCCCTTCCGAAGTTCCTATCGGCGGCCGTACAGACATTACCGTGCTGCTCCGTACCGATACCAAAGCGCTCAACGAAGTAGTGATCACGGCATACGGCTCCCAGAAAAAGGGACAGGTAACTGCCGCTATCAGTACCATTTCAACGAAGGATATTGAGAGCCGTCCGGTTACCAATATGTTCCAGGCCCTGCAGGGTACCGCGCCCAACCTCACCCTGCAACAGGGTACCGCTGAGCCGGGCGCTTCCCTTATCCTCAACATCCGCGGCGTAGGCTCCCTTACTGACAACGCTCCGCTCATCATCATCGATGGGGTTCAGACGAGTAAAGACGGATTGCAGAACCTCAATCCTTATGATGTGGAGAGCATTTCCGTGTTGAAAGATGCGGCCTCTTCCGCCATCTACGGATCGCAGGCGGCAAATGGTGTCATCTACATCACCACCAAACGCGGCACCAAAGATCAGCGGCCCTCCGTGCAATACAACGGGATGTACGGTGTGCAAACACCTACCGCATTACCCCGCCAGATGGAAGGTTGGGAATACATGACCCTCAAAAACGAGGCGCTTGTAAACTCAGGGAAAACACCCCAGTATTCACCGGAACAGATCAGTCACTGGAAAACAAGGGGTTCCGAACCGGCTTATCTGAAAGAAATGATCCGGGATAAAACGCCCCAGCAAAACCACAGCCTGAGTTTAACCGGCGGCGGCAAAAGCACCAGCTACCTTATCTCTCTGGGATATGTGAACCAGGGGAACATGCTGGCCAACAAATATGTGCCCGATGATCTTAACCTCGGATACCGCCGCTATAACGCCCGCGCCAATGTGAGCGTGGAAGTGAGCAAGTATGTGCAGGTGAATGTGAACATGGCCTACAGCAAATCCTGGTTCAACCGCCAGCAGGCCGATATCGGTATCCTTATGCGCGATGCCATGCGTACCCCGAGGATCTATGCCGTGAAGGATTCGCTGGGCAACTTCGTGGTACCGGCACTCAACAGTAACAACGTTATTGCACAACTGGTATATGGCGGGTACAACCGCACCGAGCGCGATAACCTGCTGGGCGGGGTAGATGTAACCATCACTCCCCTGAAGCATTTCAGGATTAACCTTAATGCGTCCGGGAACTATACCATCAACAGCCACAACTACCGCCAGAACAAATACAGCTACGCTCCTTACTATACCACGGCCAATCCGCCGATTTATAATCAGCAGTCGATGGCCCAGTATAAAGACCTCACCACCAACGTATACGCTACCGCGGAATATGAAAACACTTTCGCCAAAGACCATTACGTGAAACTACAGGTAGGCGGCAGAAGCGATGCGGTGAATGAATATTACGGCCTGCGCGCTACCCGCTACGGTACCACCAACCTGGACGACGACTGGAGCATCGGCGGCGGGTACATCCCCAAGCCCGATGGCACCCTCGACTATGCCACCATCGGTACATACAACGAACTGGTGAATCCCAATCTCTTTGCACTCAATTCCCTGTTCGGCCGGTTCAACTACGTGTTTAAAGACCGTTACCTCGCAGAGTTCACCTGGCGGTACGACGGGTCGTCTAAACTGGCGCCCGGCCACCGCTGGCAATTGTTCCCCGCATTCTCTCTGGGCTGGCGGGTTACCGACGAGCCTTTCCTGCAGGATGTAAGGGATAAGTTCGGCAACCTCAAACTCCGGTATTCATGGGGTAAGGTGGGTAACTCCAACATCGGCGGGTTCAACTATCTGGCCCGTGTGTCCATCAACCCGAACAAATATCCGTTTAACAATACCGCCAATCCCGGTGCCGACTTCTCACCCTATAACGAGCTGCTGGAATGGGAAACTTCCGCTATGGCTAACTACGGAGTAGATGCGGAGTTCCTGGATAACAAACTGTCTGTTTCCTTCGATTATTTCGATAAGCGTACCACCGGTATTTACCTCTTCCAGGAAGTGCCCGGTACAGCAGGGATCGGATCGAGCCTGCAGAACGCCGGAGAGGTGATGAACAAAGGATGGGAAGTAACCGTAACCTGGCGTGCCAAAACCGGGGCCTTCAACCATACCTTCAGCGGCAATGTGTCCGACAACCTGAACAAAGTACTCCGGTTCGGACAGGAATCCATCCGCGGGTCCGACTTCAGCTACATCATCCGCGAGGGTTTCCCCATCGCTTCGTACTTCGGGTATAAGTCCAACGGGCTGTACCAGAACCTCGACGATCTGAAGGGTGCGCCTAAAGTACCGTTTGCTTTCAACCAGCAGGTGATGCCTGGTGATATACGGTATGTAGACCGTAATAACGACGGGGTGATAGATGCCGACGACCGTTTCGTGTTCGGCAATCCTTTCCCCCGGTATACCTTCGGGCTCAACTACAACCTTACCTGGAAGCAGTTCGATTTCACCATGTTCTGGCAGGGAGTGGGTAAGCGCTCACAGTTCCTCCGCGGCGATATCGTGGAAGCCTTCCATAATAATGAAGACCATGCCATGGTGCAGCACCTCGACCGCTGGACGCCCAACAATCCCGGTGCATCCTATCCAAGGCTCACCATCGGTACTGCCAATGCCAACAACTTCGCTTATTCCGATTACTGGATGTTCGATACCAAATACATACGCCTGAAGAACCTGCAGCTGGGTTACTCGCTGCCCAAATCGGTTACGGACCGGCTGCGGATACAGGGAGTGCGTTTCTACCTCACGGGGCAGAACATGCTTACCCTTATGCCTAAACGCTTCCGGGAAATCGGGGTAGATCCTGAGTTTACCCAGTACGACGATAAGATGGGTTTCTCCAACTACAATGCCATTGCAGGGCGTAACTATCCCAACGCGGCCACCTACGCGTTTGGGCTCGACATCAAATTCTGATAAACACATCGTTATGAAACAATTGATCTTCACCATAGCCTGTATTGCCCTGTTTGCCAGCTGCCGCAAACTGGAGCAGCCCAACACAAGGGAGTTCACGGAAGAAGCTTACTGGCGCGATGCACAGGATGCACTGGATGCGCTCACCAGCTGCTATGAGAATATGTACGGCGACGGGTTCTATTTCGGGAACGAGGCGCTTAGCGATAATGCCTATGTAGCCGGAGGCGGTTTCAGCGGGGTATCGCTCATTGCCGGAGGCAGTTACGACCCCTCGCATGCAAGGGTCCGCGAAGAATGGGGATACCATTACCGGGCGATCCGCAAGTGTAATGTGGTAGTACTCAACATCACCAAAGTTCCCCAAATGGATGAAACCCTTCGCCGCCGGATAGTGGCCGAAGCCCGGTTCATCCGCGCATGGGCTTATTTCAATATGGCCGACTGGTACGGAAGCGTGCCTTTCTATATAGACCTCATTTCCGTAGATGCCTCCCGCACCATTGCCCGCACCAGCCGGGATGAAGTGATCCGGTTTGTGCTGGATGAGCTTTCTGCCATCAGGGCCGACCTTCCGGTGAACGTGGATTATGCGGAAAAAGACAGGGGCCGTATTACCCGTGGGGCTGCCATCGCCCTGGCCGCAAGGGTGCGCCTCTGGAAAGGGGAATGGGACCTGGCCGCACAGGAATATGCTTTGCTGATGAATGGCACGCAAAACGGAACGTACGGATTATTAGGCAATTACGCCAACCTGTTTAAACCAGCGAATGAATTCAATAATGAAGTGATCCTCGATCTGCAATACGGTGGCGGCCGCACTTACAGCACCCAGCGCAGCTTCCTGCCGCAAACGGTAGCCCTGTTAAGGAGTGTGCTCGTACCTACGCAGGACCTGGTAGACGATTACATCATGACCAACGGGAAAGGCATCCGCGAAGCAGGTTCCGGGTATAATGAAAACGATCCCTACACCAACCGCGACCCACGGTTCAATGCCACGATTATTCATCATGGTGCAACCATCGTGGATTTCGAAGGGCGTACCCAAACCATTCTCACACAGCCGGGTTCCAACCCCGCTACAAACAGCGTCGATGATCAGGGAGCTTCACCCACCGGTTACTACTTCCGGAAGCATTACGATCCCACGGCACCGAACTATAACTCCGGCCTCAATCTGCCTATGATCCGGTATGCCGAAGTATTGCTGGGCTTTGCGGAGGCTAAGAATGAAGCAGGCCAGCTGGATGCCGATACCTGGAACAAGACCATCCGCGCACTCCGTATCCGTGCCGGGTTTACCGATGCCGGGGCTACAGAATTCCCGGCCGGCGCTACAAAGGAAATCCTGCGGGAGATCGTAAGGAGAGAAAGAAGGGCGGAACTGGCTTTTGAAGGCATCCGCGCTTTCGACATCCGCCGCTGGAAAACTGCGCAAACCGTACTGGCCAAACCGGTACGCGGCATCAAAGTAAGTTCCGGGGCTTTCAACAGGGATCCTAACGGGTACATCATCGTGGAAAACCGCCGCTTCGAAAACCCGAAGCATTACCTCTGGCCGGTACCCACCGCCGAGCGCGACCAGAACAAGAACCTTGGCCAGAATCCCGAATGGTAAATCATTTCAAACTAACTCAATCGCACTGTCATGTATAAATACATTTCCATGGTTACAATGCTCGCTGCGCTGATGGCCGGCGGGTGCAAAAAGGACGAATATTCGCTCAACACCAATATCAAAACGGTGGAAAAGCTGACCGCCCCCGTTAATAACAAATTCACCAAGCTACAGCCTGCCACCAGTGCCACCGTACTCTTTGAATGGGATCAGGCCCGTGCGGAAGACGGCTCGCTGGTGCTCTATGAAGTGGCCATCGATAAGGAAAGCGGGGATTTCAGTAACCCCATTGCCCGGATACCTTCCGATGGCGGCGGGGTGCAGAATAAGCTGAACCTGTCACATAAAGACCTGAACAGTCTGGCCGGTAAGGCAGGCATCCCCGCACTTGGGACAGGTAAGCTGAAATGGACGGTCCTGGCTTCCAAGGGGTTCAACATTCAGCCGGCTAAAGAAACGAGGGTTATTGAAGTAGAGCGGCCGAACGGCTTCGCCGAGATTCCGGTGGATGTATTCCTGACCGGGGATGCTACCGAAACCGGGGCCGACCTCTCCAAAGCCCAGAAACTCAAATCCGTAACGGCCGGTGTTTTCGAGATCTATACTTCCCTGAAAGCCGGTAAGTACAAGTTTACCGACCGTAACAGCGGCACACCCAACGTGTTCTCCCTCGATAATGGCCTTATCCGTGAAGGGGGTGAATCCACGCAGGCCGGGGCTACAAAAGTATACCGCCTGCGGCTCGATTTCAACAACGCCGCCGTTACCGTAACGGAGATCACGGGCATCGGTTTATGGTTTGCGCCGGATGATAAGATCATGTATGAGCTTAATTACACCAGCAACGGTACCTGGACTTTCACCGATAAAGTCATCACTTTCAAACAGGAAGGCTGGGGCCGTGACGAGCGTTATAAGTTCCGCCTCAATGTGAAGAATGCCGCCGGAGCCGATGGACAGGAATGGTTCGGCAGCTCCAATGCCGACAATAACCGGCCTACTTCCACAACGCCCGCTGCCTTCTGGGAACTGAAGCCCATTACCAACAACGACCGCTGGAATTACTGCTACAAGTTCAAAACCGAGGTAGATACCAAAGCCTGTGACGTGCATGTGTACTTCCGGACGGATAAGGCGTATACTCATGAAGTGATTATTAAATAACAAACGCACAACATGCTGAAAATCATTAAATATAGTGCCTCGCTGGTTTTGCTGGCCGTATCGTTTTCCGGCTGTTTGAAAGAGCCGGTGGATGATGGTCCGGGCCCGGGTGCAGGTAAAAAGAACTACGTATACAACTGGCCGTCGATCGCAGATTCGTCTTACAATTCGCTGGTCGCCAATTTCTATAATGCCTCCGGTAAGTACTATAATGAGAACCACACCGGCGGGAATACTTTCCATTACTGGCGCAATGCCCATGCGCTCGACGTATTGCTGGATGCCTATATCCGTAAGAACGATCCGCAGGTGAAAGCACGGATGGACGAGCTGCTGGAAGGCATGAAAACCCGTAACGGCAACACCTATATCAATCATTTCTATGATGATATGGAATGGATGGCGCTGGCCTGTATCCGGGCCTTTGAAGTGACCAGCGATGCGAAATACAAAGCTGTGGCGGAGTTACTGTGGACCGATATCAAAGGCGGCTGGGACGATACCTGGGGCGGCGGCATTTACTGGAACAAAGAGCGGAAAAACAAAAATACCCCGGCCAATGCGCCCGCCGGTATCATTGCCGCCCGTTTGTATCAGCTGAACCGCAACCCGGAAGATCTGGACTGGGCTCGTAAGATCTACCAATGGCAGAAAAACAACCTGGTTGATCCGGTAACCGGGCTTGTCTGGGATGGCCTCGATGGTACGGGCACCAATAAGAACTGGAAATTCACGTATAACCAGGGCGTTTACATTGGGGCAGCCGTGGAGCTGTATAAGATCACCGGTGAGCAGGTGTACCTCAACGACGCGCTTAAAACCGCCAATAATTCCCTTACGGGCGACCTTACACAGGGTAACGTGATGAAAGACGAAGGCGGTGGTGATGGCGGGCTGTTTAAAGGCATCCTGGTGCGTTATATGCTGCTGCTCATTACCGACGGCAACCTCCCGGCTACTGACGCCGGCAAGTTCGTGAGCTTCCTGAAAGTGAATGCGGAAACGCTTTGGCTGCAGGCCACGGTAAGGCCCCAGGTGCTTTTCGGCAGCAAATGGAACGCTACGGGCTCCACGATCGACCTGAGTACCCAGTTATCCGGAGCCATGCTCATGGAAGCTGCGGCTCAGCTGAAGGCGAGGGGGCTCATCGAGTAAAATACCTGTACATCCAATTTTGTTACTTAAGGCGGGTGGATCGGAGACGATCTACCCGCTTTTTTTATGAAACCCCTTGCCTAAGGACCTGTAAATCAGCTGTCCCCAAAGCCTGACCGCTATACGTTCCCAATATGGTATGCTAACTAATTCAGCCTGTAATGACAATTGCCAATCCCTGCATGACAATTGCCTTAATCCTGCCGTAAGGCTACCCCGGCTATGGCTTAGCCAATGCATTTACTATTCGGTAGGAATACGGAACAGTACGGAGAGGCGGGGTTTTATGGTATTTTTTATGGGTGAGGGCCGATAGGGGGCTGAGATTGCGATATTTGGAGAAAATTGGATTTTTCCCGGATATATGACAATCTCAGGCAGGATTTTTGACGTTGGATCAGTATTAATATCTCCATTAAATAAATTGACTCGGCAGATTGATTACGAAACATTTAACCCCTGAAATTCTACTTGAATTATTCGCCGGTATTGTCATCAATTTCAGCGCAGAAACCCCGGATTTATCCTTAAGCCATTCAGTAAGGCGCTGAGAATCGCGTATACGGATCTGCTTCGGGATTCCGGCAAGATATGGCAAACTATAAGGCATTGATACTGATCTTTTACCCTTCTTTCACTTTACCAATTATATACTATAATTTATGTTATGTTAAATAGAATTACACCCAATTCCCGTCCTCTTACCTCTTACAATTCCTTTAGTTCAAAAGCCTCTTTAATGGTACTTTCTACAAACCGCATATTCATGTGGATGATCTAACATCCCTGAAAGCTATTCAGGAAAACGATCTATTTTTGCCTACCCCAATTATCTCCCCATGGCTTACAAGAACAAAACAATCAGGAATCCCCTCACCGGTCAGGAAATCCGTTTCCTGCAAACTGCTGCTGATACGGCCGGTAAACTGCTGGAAATGGAATCGACTTATGCACCCGGTTCTGTGGAGCCGCCCATGCATTACCATCCTGTACAAACCGAGCATTTTGAGATCTTAGCCGGTGAAATGACGGTCAAAATCAATGGTGCTGCCCGGGTGCTTAAACCCGGTGATAAGCTGGAAATTCCACCTAATACCCCGCATGCCATGTGGAACCATGGTTCCATACCGGCCACAATCAACTGGCAGGCCCGCCCCGCCCTGAACATGGAAGAATTCTTCGAAACCCTGATGGGCCTTGCGGCAGATGGGAAAACCAAGCCCAACGGCATGCCCGGTATCCTGCAGATATCCATGCTGATGAAGCGCTTCTCCGGGGTAATCCGCATGATTAAGCCCGCCTACCCGGTGCAACGGGTGGTTTTTGGGGTACTTTCTCCCATAGCCCGGTTGCTGGGCCACAGGCCTGCTTATCCCAAGTACCTGGATTAAATGATTGATTTTCAGATATTGTAATCGTAATCCGCCGGTATAACTACCGGCGGATTACATACTTCATATTCTCAGGCTGGCGCCTTGAAAGTCGATAGCCCCCAGCATAGCAATGCTGAATGGAATAGTCGTGAACAGCGATGAATCTGAACGGAATAGTCAATAAAGGATAAGTGGGTCTTTATTCCCGGATGGTAACGGGTACGATGGTACGCCTGCCGCACGTCTACATTCAGTATTTGCTGAATACTATCAGGCCCGGTGAAATCTGTATGCAGTCAACCAGCCGACACGATCAGGCCAATGGTTATCAATACCGATACGTCCTCCCCCCGTCGGCGTTCATGTAAGAACGCGTTCGGGAGTTTAGTATTCCGCCTTCCGGCACCAATATCCGGTAAAGGATTAGCGGTTGCAGACATACATTTCAACCATCTTATCCGGCATTTGATAAGGGAAAAGCTGAAATTCCCCCTTTCTCAGGGGGAAAACAGCCTTTTACAGCCTTCGGTCTTTTTAGATATTTGAATGTTCGTTTTTCTCTTATGCTAAAGACCGTTCACATTGAAGCTCCAGCCCATAACGGGTTGTTCGCCGTCCAGATGGATATTGGCGTGAATCAGCCCGGTGCCCCGGTGCTGCATATCTCACTGAGCGTTTGTCCTGATACCCGGCAGCTTACCGGTACCGGCCAGTTACTGGCGAATACGCGCTCCCATTCCTTTGGGATCACGTATCTCAAAGGGTACTGCTTCTCCATGCCTGTAACTGCTGCCGTGGAGTTCCCTAATGTGCTGATCATTATGGGGGTGCCATATCTGGCGCCCCGTTTCAGCAATGCTGTGCCCCAGCCCAACATGGAAATCTTTCTCGAACTGGATAATGCCTGGAAATCAGGCTTCTGTACGTACAAATACGAATCCGACTGCGCCTGGTATACTGTAGCCAGGGTGCCGGCCGGATTTATGGAGCCCAGGATGCTGGCATCTGTCGTCTGATTGCATTCTTACGTCCTCTGATCCCTATTTAATTACTTCAGTTTTCACTTAGTAACACATGAAACGAGCACCGGCGCAGGTTCTCCTGCGCCGGTTTACAAACTCCATGCAAACAAATATATCCCCGGGCCCTATACCAGGACCGGGGATTTTTAGTTGTAACCTTTCACGGCTGCTTTATATGCAGCGGTGTGTATTCATGGAGCGTAGAGTTCGTTTTTAATGGCGAAGAGTACCAGGCCCGTTCTGGATTTGATGGCCAGCCGGTCAAAGAGTTCCTGACGGTAGTTGTCTATCGTATGCGGACTAAGTTTCATTTCGGCGGCTATCTCCTTGTAGGTCAATTCGGAGCAGCATAGCCTGAGGAAAGTGATCTCATTATCACTCAGCTGCACTTGCAGGGCGCCGGGTGTAGGGTTATCCTGGATGCTGCGGAGCATCTTGGCAGAAATGAGCTCGTTGAGGAAATACCCCTGTTCGTGAATGGTGCGGATAGCGGTAACCACATCGGCAATGCGGGATTCTTTTACGAGGTAGCCCCCTGCCCCGTTCTTGAGCATTTTGATAATGGGCTTATCGTCTTCAAACGTACTAAGGGCCAGTATTTTAACATCCGGATAGTGCTGTTTCATCCATTGGGTGGTTTCGTATCCGTCCATCACCGGCATGTTGATATCCATCAGCACTACGTCGGGCGCGGTGGTGGTGGCGAGGCGTTCTTTAAGGTCGGCCCCGTTGGCAGCTTCGAATGCGACCTTAATTTCCGGGTATTCTGACAACAGGCTGGTGAGGCCCTGGCGGAAAAGCGTGTGGTCGTCTACGATAGCGATGTGTATGGTGTTATGTTGCATGGTTCGGATTTAATCTGGGAACGGTGATGGTGACGGAAGATCCTTTACCGGGAACGGACCGTATAACGGCCGAGCCCCCTATCATAGCGGCTCTTTTGCGGATATTCTGAAGTCCCATGCCCGATGGCTGGGCGAGTGCGGTTTCCACATCGAAGCCGGCGCCGTCATCGATGAGCCTGAGAGTCAGCGTCTGATCCTGCCAGCTTTGCTCTACGGTAACCGTAGTTGCGTTAGCATGACGGATAATGTTGTGGAGGGTTTCCTGGAAGATGCGGAATACGAAAAGCTCCGTTTCCGGATGTTTGGGCATACCGGTGAGGCAGCCGGTGCGGTGGATCTGGTACCTGCCGGATTTCTCCAGCCAGTCGAGCTCGAAGGCGATGGCATGGGGTAACCCCTTGCCTACCAGCTCCTCCCCGTGCATGAGGCGCGACAGGGCACGGATCTCGCGGATAGACCTCCTGGCGAGTGCTTCTGCCGCCGCGATCTTCTCTGCAGCTTTGTCTTTATCAGACAAGTCAACGGCGCTGAGTGTGATGGTCATCAGGCCCAGCAGCTGGTTGATGTTATCGTGAAGATCGTTCCCGATGGTTTTGAGGGTTTGTTCCTGCACCTCCATCTGCGTCTGCATCAGTTCGGTACGGAACGCATGGCGCATACGCTCTGTTTCTTCCTGGTGCTTCTTTTTCCGGGAGTTGTATACGCTGACGTACACGATGAGAAACAGCGGGGCAATGAGGAAGATGGCACTCACCCACCCGATCAGGGGTATTATTTCGTTTGACGGTACCTGCATATAAAAGCGTAAGTCCAGCTGCCGTACAGCAGCACGTTCAGCACTTTAAAAATAACATAACGGAGTGAAAAGCGGATGCCCTCAACAGAAGAAGCTTCCATCAGATACTGGAAGAAGATGTAGGTGGCAATACCACCGAAGTAGAACATGAGCGTTCCGCTGGCCCACCAGAAAGGCGGATGGGCAGAAAGACGGACGTATTCGTCGCTGCGGAGCACCAGGTAAAAGTAGTACAAACAGCCTACTACCATTACGATGGAAAGCAGGATGGCCGTTTGGGGGGAATACGATTCAAAGCCGCCGTTGAAGGATTCCGTGAGCCATGCGGCCAGGAATATTACTCCCCAGGCAATGGGCGCCCATAGCCGGACGCCGTAAGGCTTCATCATATGGTACAGGAAGGTAGTGATGGCGAAGCATTCCGCCAGCATATAGATGTTGTATAGGGGTGCATTCGGCTTTTGGAGCACGGTTCTCAGGTAAATACCGCCGGTTTCCACGAGGCACACAATCAGGAGGTAGAACGGAAACCGCCTCCACACCGGGTCCTTGTCGCCACGGAGGCAGACAAGGGCGGTGAGGAAGCAGATCCATTCGGCTACCGTATTGACGGTCAGATATTGCATTATTTGTAGATGTATTTTTTAGTGCTGTCGACATTGGGAGCCAGCATCAGTGCGCCGCGGTTGAAGCAGTTTTTAGGCGGCGGGCACATTTCACCATTGTTTTCCGGATCGTCTTCATCGGGGAATCCGGTGAGGATCATGCCTTTGGTAGGCCGGTTGTCCGGGGTTACCTGGATGTGGTCTATGTGTTTGTCCTTTTCCTCGCGGGTGGTTACCATTACAAAGGTGGTATGCCCCCAGTAGGGTTTAATGGGAATGTGGCCGATGGTGCCTGCCTCTTTCGGGAGAAGGTATTCATCTGCATAGTTGGCCAGGTAGAACCGTACACCGCTCATTTTATCGCGCTGCATCACGCAGAGCAATGCATGGATGCGCTCGGTAGAGAACCAGACGCTCCGGGTGTGCGCGGAATCCGGCGGCAGGTTGGCTCCATAACGGGCGATCATGTTAAAGGCAGTGTCTACCGTCATCAGTGCATCTTCCGGCACGATGGTTTGGGAATTGCAGACATACTCCGAAGAGTCTGTAGGGTGCGGTTTACCGCCACCACCACATTTGGAATCGGCCCACCAATAGCCTCCGGCAAGTCCTGCGGCGAGGGTAATGGCTGGGATCAAAATGGATTTTAATGTACTCATATAGGTAAAAATTGCATGCAGGTGGGAACGCCGGGATTCACATTTTCGGTTTTCATGGCGAACTAAAATAGCGCTTTTCACCACAATAATCCGAAAATCCACCGCTGTAAATTTCGGTACTGCGGCGCTCAGCAGGTAGGCCATTTTCGGCCCCTAGGGAGGCTGTTTTCGGGGTGGATACAGGGATTATCAGGTAAAACTAAGATTTAGTGCTGTAAGGTAATAAACTGGTCCTTAATTTTTTGCATCCAGATACTTCAAGTTACTTACTAAATAAAAGATTGATAATCAGGACTTACTTCACATTTAATTGTAAGCAAGAGTTGATTTACAGCATCTTAGCTTCCTGTAAAATATAAGGTTCGCCGGGTTATTTGTTTAATAATCAGTATGCAGAGGTGCTTTTAAAAGTGAGGATTCCTATCTATAAAAAGCACTTTTCGACCAGCCGGGAGTTTTCGTACATTGCGGGTATGAATCTGGAGAAACTGCAAACCTACTGCCTTTCCCTGCCCGGCACCGCTGAAGCATTTCCGTTCGGGGAAACCACACTCGTCTTTACCGTAATGGGTAAATTGTTCGCCCTTGTGGATGTCAACTCTTTTGAAAGCATCAACCTCAAATGTGATCCTGAAGAAGTAGAGGAGCTGAGGGAGCGATATGAAGCGGTATTGCCGGGGTATCATATGAACAAGAAGCATTGGAACACCATCCTGTTCGATGGCTCCATTCCTGACAGCCTGCTGCTCGAATGGGTAAAGAACAGCTACGACCTGGTAGTGGCCAAGTTGCCTAAGAAGTCCCGCGAAGAACTGGGTAAATAACAACACCGCCGCAACCCGGGATTGCTCCCGTGCCGCGGCGGCGTTTATAAATATGAGTTTTAACCCAACGATTCGTTAATGAGGAGGATCGTTTTGCCTTTGCTTTTGCCGGTGCGGCTGTCTGCAATGGCTACAGGCGCCTGGTCGAGGGGAATGCGGCGGTCTACCGGTACGGTGAGCTTCCCATTGTCTGCCAGATCGCGGAGGGCATCCAGGGAGGCGGGTGAGCCTTTGGTTTCGAAGTTGCCGCCTTTCAGGCCCAGTTCGTGGAGGTGATCTTTATCGGCTACGAACTGAGTGGTATATGCCTTACCGCCTTTCTTAACGAGTGACAGCATTTTCTCAAAGCCGGATTTATTACCTACGAGGTCGAACAGGGCGTCGGCCCCGCCGGCAAATTGCTCTTCTACCGGGGCAGTCTTATAATTGATGGTTTCTGCTGCACCCAGTTGCCTTATCCTGGCAGCGGCTTCATCGTCCGATACGGTGGCAATGACATGGATGCCTCTTTCCTTAGCGATCTGTGTTATAAAAGACCCTACGCCACCCGTGGCTCCGATCACCAATACTTTCTGACCAGCTGTGAGGCCCGACCGTTCGATCAGTTGCATGGCCGTCATGCCTGAGGTGGGCAGTGCTGCAGCATCAGCCAGTGATATGGAATGCGGGGCTATGGCGATGGCAGCTGATTCCGGAACGGTCACGAATTCTGCGTATGAGCCTTCGCCTACCGGGTTGTGCAGCATCTGGCCGTATACCTGGTCGCCCGCTTTGAAGCGCGTTACGCCTGCACCAACGGCTTCCACTACGCCTGCGCCGTCTACCCCGAGGATCAGGGGAAAAACGTGGGGCATTTGTTCTTCAAGGATACCGTCTACCAGCTTCCAGTCGAAGGGGTTGAGCCCTGCCGCGGCGAGCCTGATGCGGATGGTACCATCTTTCAGGGCGGGTTCCGGAAGGTCCATCACCTGGGGTATGCTTTTGAATTGATTGACTGCTACTGCTTTCATAAGAGGTTGGATTGGATGACAAAGTAGGTAAATTACTGCTGCGCACAAAAAAAGCGTGTACCGTTTCTGATACACGCTTTTCCAGTTCAGTTATGTGCCTCAGCGCGGTTTGCTGGGTTTGCGGCCACCACCATGAGAGGCTTTGCCTCCCTTACTGGCTATCTGGCGTTGTTTTTCTTTGTCCATGGCAGCAAAGCCCCTTCTGCTGGGAGTTCTTTTAGGAGTTTCACCATGAGCGGCGGCGTCGCCATCTGCTAATTCCGCTTCACGCTGATTGCGCCGGTCTCTTACGTCCTGTTCATTTTCATCGTATCCTTCCAACTTGTAGTTGGCATCGTCGTTAAATTCCTGTTCTCCGTAACGCTCCTGCCGGTTGGCATCTTTCATCAGCATGTTTTCGTGATGTTTCTCCTGCATGTCAGTAGGTTTTGTTCGTGTGACCATAATTTAAGGATTTGATATGGTTATGTGAATCAAATGCGTGTATTTCAACTACATAGGATAATTACCATGCCAACGGCTATTCGGGCTATATATATTATTACCGGTAATAAAAGAACCGTTGATTCACAGCGTAATGCATTGAATTCCATTATAATTACCTACTTGTTTGCGTAATAACAGTACTGTGGAAATATTGCGGCAGTTTGGGTGGCGGGGGAAAGTTTGGGGCAACAAAAAAGGCAAGGGTTGCCCCTTGCCTTTTTCTGATTGGGAGAAACCTGCTTACAGGCTTTCCAATTTCTTTTTCACTACTTCTACTTTATCGCTCATGTTCTTGATAGCGTAAATTTTCTGAAGGGCGTACAGTGCGCTTTCGAAAGTGCGTTTGTCGCTTGCTTCGAGGTTGCTGCCCATGGCGGTGAAGCCTGCGTCAGCTTTTTCGAAGAAAGGCAGTGCCTGGTCCATAAGACCCTGTACTTTGGTTTGCAGTTCTTTCGCTTTAGGGCCTGTTTGTTCCTTGCTGGTGAGAGCGTTCAGCTCTTTATTGCTGGCAACGGCGCGGTTGAAGTAAAGGGCACCGAGCTGGAAGTTAGCGGTAGCATCATCGGCTTTGAGGGCCAGAGCTTTTTTGTACGCTTCTTCTGCTTTGTTCATCAGCGCGTCGTAGTTGGCGGGCTTAGCAACATCGTTACCTTTCTCGTCGCGGGGATTGGCTACGTTATCGAGACGGATGGCGTAGTCGAGCACGAGGTTGAAATCGCTGGGGTTTTCTCCCACTTTCTTCTCGAGCATGCTCAGCAGATCGTCGGTTTTGCCGGTTTTGGAATAATAAAGCATTTCCATGTCGTTAAAGCGCTTGTCGGCCGGGAAGAGGCCTTTGGCTTTTTCGATGGTACCGAGCCAGTTAGCGTTATCGCCACGCTCTTCGTACTGTTGTGCGAGCACAACGTAGAGGGCCGGTTCAGTTTTGAACTGGAGGTCGGCAGCTTTCTTCAGCAGATCGAACGCATCGTCTTTTTTACCAGCCTGCTGTGCAGCGTAACCGGCGTAGAATACCATGGCAGTATCGGTGGGGATGGTACCGCCGAGGTTCTTACCATTATAATAGTCGCGCACTTCCACTGCTTTTTTGAAGTAAGTGAAAGAGGAATCCCACTTCTGGTCGTTCAGGTTACCATAACCGGCGTTGCCGATGGTGGCGTACACGTTGAACATGCGGTTATTCATTTCCAGGAGTGCTTCCGGCAGTTTGGGGTTGAGTTCGAGTGCTTTTTTGAAGGACTCGAAAGCAACTTCCGCATCGGCTGCGCTTTTGTTTTTGGTAGCGAGGGCTTCATAAATTTTGCCTTTCACATACCAGGTACGTGCGTCATCTTTCGTTTTTTCGTGAGCAAGGGCCGCTTCGATATCCGTTTTCGCCTGGTCGATTTTATCGTTCTTCAGGAATTCATCTGCACTATTCACTTTTGCTTTCTGCGCCATGCCTGCAAATCCGGCGCCGCAAAAGAGAAGCGTTACAAATAGTTTTTTCATGTGGCTCAGGTTTTTAAATAATTATCGTTAATTGTTAGAGGTTTATTCTTCTGTAGGTGCTTCTTCCGCATCGCCTCCGGCAGCTTCGGTGTTTTCACCGGCATCTTCATTTTCTGCGCCTTCCGCTAATACGGTACCTTCTGCTCCTTCAATTCCTTCTTCACCTTCTGCTACAATGGCCTCTAATTCTTCCTGCTCATCGAGGCGGGCTACTGCGGCGATCTCGTCGGACTCATCCATGCGGATCAGTCTTACGCCCTGTGTGGCACGGCCTGCTTCACGAACATCACCCACCGCCATGCGGATGGTGATACCGGATTTACAGGTGATCATGAGGTCATTGGTTTCGGTAACATCGAGGATGGCGATCAACGGACCGGTTTTTTCGGTTACGCTGATAGTTTTCACCCCTTTACCCCCACGGTTGGTGATACGGTACTCTTCGATATCGGTCCGTTTTCCGAATCCTTTTTCGGAAACTACGAGCACGGTTTTCGTCTTATCTTCCTTATCAACACAAATCATACCAACCACTTCATCTTTCTCATTATCAACTTCAATACCACGTACCCCGATGGCGCCGCGGCCTGTGTCGCGCACTGTATTTTCAGGGAAGCGGATAGCGCGGCCGCTCTTCACAGCCATCATGATTTCGCTGTTACCGTTGGTCAGTTTAGCTTCCAGTAGCTGGTCGCCATCGTTTACGGTGATTGCGTTCACACCGTTTGTACGCGGACGGCTGAATTCTTCCAGCAGTGTTTTCTTAATGATACCATTACGGGTGCAGAGCACGATGTAATGGTTATTGATGAAGTCTTTATCATTCAGGTCTTTGATATCGATGATCGCGCGGATCTTATCGTCAGACGGGATGGTGATAAGGTTCTGGATTGCACGGCCTTTGCTGGCTTTTTCTCCTTCAGGGATTTCGTAGACCTTCAGCCAGTAGCAGCGGCCTTTCTCTGTGAAGAACAGCATGGTATGGTGGGTGGAGGCAACGAACAGGTGCTCGATGTAATCCTCATCCCTCGTTTTACCGCCGATGGCGCCACGGCCGCCGCGTTTCTGCTGGCGGTAGTCGTATGCGGAGGTGCGTTTGATATATCCGAGGTGAGAAATGGTGATTACCACATCTTCCTCAGCGATGATATCTTCGATGCGCATTTCCGCTGCCAGGTACTGGATCTCGGTTTTACGCTCGTCGCCGAATTTCTTCTTTACTTCTTCCAGTTCGGTTTTGATGATTTCCATACGGAGACCTTCATCACCCAGAATTTCTTTCAGGCGGTCGATGAGTTTCATGATTTCATCGTGTTCTTCGCGGATCTTATCGCGTTCCATGCCTGTTAAGCGCTGGAGGCGCAGTTCGAGGATGGCTTTGGCCTGGATCTCGCTCAGCCCGAAATTGCTCATGAGGCCTTCGCGTGCTACATCGGGCGTGGCGGAGTTACGGATGAGGGAGATAACGGCATCGAGGTGATCGAGTGCGATGAGATAGCCTGCGAGGATGTGGGCTTTCTTTTCTGCTTCGCGGAGTTCGAACTGGGTACGGCGGGTCACTACTTCGTGGCGGAACTCGATGAATTCTTCGAGCAGTTCCTTGAGGTTCATGATCCGGGGACGGCCTTTTACGAGTACCACGTTGTTGATACCGTAAGAGGTTTGCAGTTCGGAGTATTTGTAAAGCTGGTTGATGATAACGTTAGGGATCGCTTCGCGTTTGAGATCGATCACGAGGCGCATGCCTTCGCGGTCGCTTTCATCACGTACATCGGAGATGCCTTCGATCACTTTATCATTTACGAGCTGTGCAATTTTCTGGTGCAGAACGGCCTTGTTCACCTGGTAGGGCAGTTCGTAGATAACGAGCTTTTCCTTACCTGTTTTAGAGGTTTCTGAATTGATCTTACCGCGAACTACTACCCTGCCGCGGCCGGTTTCGAAGCCTTGTTTAACGCCTTCAAAACCGTATATGATACCACCGGTCGGGAAGTCGGGGGCTTTGATGTGCTTAATGAGTTCTTCAACGGTAATGTTCCGGTCAGCGATCATGGCGGTAAGACCGTCGATCAGTTCGCTGAGGTTGTGGGGCATGATGTTGGTGGCCATCCCTACCGCGATACCTGAAGCGCCGTTGGCGAGCAGGTTGGGAATACGGGTGGGCAACACCAGGGGCTCCTGGAGGGTATCGTCAAAGTTGAGTGTGAAATCTACCGTATCCTTTTCAAGATCGTCGAGCATGGCTTCGGCAAACTTCTGCAGGCGCACCTCCGTATAACGCATGGCCGCAGGCATGTCACCGTCGATGGATCCGAAGTTACCCTGCCCGTCGATCAGCATGTACCTGAGCGACCATGGCTGGGCCATACGTACCATCGTATCGTACACGGAAGAGTCACCATGCGGGTGATACTTACCCATTACGTCCCCAACAACACGGGCAGATTTCTTGTAAGGTTTGTTGTGTGTATTTCCCAATTCATGCATGCCAAAGAGCACGCGGCGGTGAACCGGTTTAAAACCATCCCTTACATCCGGCAGCGCGCGGCCCACGATCACCGACATGGAATAGTCGATGTACGCAGTCTTCATTTGCTCCTCAATGTTGATCTGAACAATTCTACCGTCCTTTTGATTGCCTTGATTGTCCGTGTTCTCTATCATTATGTTATTGGTTTACAGGTTTTTCTGTCTCCTTAAATAAAGAGCAAATATAACGAATTTGAGCCGTATTAAGGCCGTTTGGGGGCGGAATGTGAATAAAAATGGCCGAATTATCCTACTTTCGCGTCATCTCCGGTAAATGTTCTATATATCTTAAAATAGATATATACCAGCCGATTTCAAATTGGCAAGCTATTTGTTTATAACCCTATGAAAATCAACCCTTATAATCGAATGCAAGCAATTCGGGGAGTTTCGGGAAAACCATACTTATCTGAACATTCGCCGGAATTTATTGTTTTCGTTTGGTAGTTTTTAACCATAGAGTCTCATATGAAGCATGTTCTATTGTTTGGCGCCGGCAAGTCAGCGACTGTTCTGATCGATTACCTGCTGGCCAATGCGCCCCGGCAGAAATGGCACATAACGGTAGTAGACAGCGACCTGATGCTGATCAAATCCAAGATAGGCAAGTCGTATTACGCCACTGCGGCGGCTATTGACGTGAAAGACGCATCCGTGCGCCAGCCACTCATCCGGGAAACCGATCTCGTGATTTCTCTCCTGCCCCCCGCCCTCCACATCGTGGTTGCGCGCGACTGTCTCGAAGCAGGAAAGAACCTCCTGACTGCTTCCTACATCGATCCTGAAATCCGTAAACTGGAAAAGGAAATTGAAGCGGCAGGCCTCCTCTTCATGTACGAAATGGGCCTCGACCCCGGCATCGATCACATGTCGGCCATGAAACTCATCCACTCCATCGAAAAGAAAGGCGGGCAGATATCCTGCTTCCGCTCCTATTGCGGCGGCCTCATCTCCCCCGAAAGCAACGATAACCCCTGGCAGTATAAAATCTCCTGGAACGCCCGCAACATTGTGCTGGCAGGCTCCTCAGGCGCCATATACCGCGAAAAGGGCAAGGTGAAGGAAGTGGAATACGAACAACTGTTCGACCAGTCTAAAACCATCCAGGTACCCGGCCTCGGCAAGCTCGCCTGGTACCCCAACCGCGATTCCCTCAACTATACGGATATTTACAACCTGTCTAACGTGCCTACCTTCATGCGCGCCACCCTCCGCTACCCCGATTTCTGCGAAGGATGGAACGCCCTCGTACGCCTCGGGCTTACGGACGATAAGAAAAAGCACCCCACCGACAAGGTCCCCTACTTCGCCTGGGCATCTCAGAACATTAAGGTCGATGACTCCCTCAGCCACGAAGAAAACATCGCCCAGTTCCTCGGCGTCAGCAGCAAGAGCAAACTGATCCGCCAACTGAAATATTTGGGCATTTTGAACGGGGATTTGATTAACTTAGGGGAACAAACCAATGCGGGTGTTCTGCAGCATGTTCTCGAAGCCCGCCTGAGAATGGAGCCAACAGATAAAGACATGATCGTAATGCTGCACGAAATCGAGTTCGAGCGCAGGAACATGACCACTAAATTATCCAGTTATATGATTGTGCAGGGTGAAGATAACCTGCGCACCGCTATGGCAAAAACAGTTGGACTGCCCCTGGGTATTATGGCCAAACTGGTCCTTTCCGGACAGGTTAGCCTCACAGGACTACAGATCCCCGTTATGCCAGACATCTATAACCCCGTCCTCCGTGAACTGGAGGAATTCGATATCAGGTTCGAGGAAACTTTCGATTGAGCACACAAATCATTACACTTCGGCCAAAGATTCAACCAGCCCCATACCTGGATCAAGTCATTTTCCTATGACTACTCCTTATCGAGGAGGTTGAACATGTGAAAGAACGCGCCGTCCCGGCTTAATCGGGACGGCTTTTTTTATTAGTTAACGTGATATTGCTGGCCGGAAAAGACCGGATATTGTTACAGGCCAATTACTGTACTGTAACAGGCCGGTTAGCGTATGGATAGCGTATGATTACAGTATGACTACAGCGCTATTAGCGTATGATTACAGTACGATTACAACGCTATTGCAGCGCTATTACAGTACGATTGCAGCGCTATTACAGCGCGATTAGAGCGCGATTGCAGTACGATTACAGCGCTATTAGCGTACGATTAGCGGCCGGTTAGCGAACGAAATATGTTCACGCAAGAGATTTTTAATTTCCGTGAAGTTGCTTAGCACACGGTAACTCATTCAAAATAAGAAAGGCAGCACATCATGTGCTGCCTTTCCTGTTTTATACAAATACTGTATTACAACTTCAATAATTCCTTCAGCTCCGCGATCCCTTCCGTGGCCGCTTTTTCGATCAGCGTCCAGTTCGCGGAATCACTTACGGGGGGAATCTTTTTGTCGATGATAAACCTCGGTACATCGGCCCGCAGGTAATTCACGAGGCCGGCTGCGGGATACACATTCAGTGAGGTACCGATCAGTACAAACGCATCGGCCTGAACGATCTCCAGCACAGCGGGCTGTATCATACTCACATCTTCCCCGAACCATACCACATGCGGGCGGAACTGTCCGCCATCCGGGGCCAGCTGCCCCATTTGGATATCCTCTGCGATATCGAACAACAGCGTTTCATCATACTCGCTGCGCATCTTCAGTATCTCGCCATGCAGGTGCAGCACGCGGGAGGAGCCGCCGCGCTCATGCAGGTCATCGATGTTCTGGGTAATGATGCGCACATCGTACCATTCTTCCAGTTCGGCCAGGCCTATATGTGCTGCGTTGGGCTTGGCGGCCAGTACATCTTTGCGGCGGAGGTTATAGAATTCCTGCACGAGGGAGGGATTTTTAGCCCAGCCGTTGGGAGAAGCTACTTCGTAAACGTCGTGGCCTTCCCAGAGACCGTCGGAGTCCCTGAAAGTGCGGAGCCCGCTTTCTGCGCTGATGCCTGCGCCCGTGAGCACGACCAGTTTGGGTTTCATGTTGCGTCGGGTTTAAGAAAGATATAAAAAGAAATGGCAGGCTTACATGCCCGCCATTTCCATGATTTTCTCAAATTCTTCGGGCTTCACCGTGCCTACCGATAAGCGGCCGAGGCGGATGAGGTCCATCGTGGCAAGACTTTTCTCCGCTTTGATCTGCGCGAGGGAAACAGGCTTTTTAAGCTTCTTTACCGGTGCGAGATCTACCGCCAGCCAGGCGGGGTCGGGTGTGGTGGGGTCCTGATAGGATTCCTTTACCACTTTAGCGATGCCGACGATTTCCAGTCCTTCGTTGCTATGGTACCACAACACCTGGTCGCCTTTTTTCATGCTGCGCAGGTTATTGCGGGCGGCGTAGTTGCGGACTCCATCCCAGAACGTCACTTTATCTTTCACGAATTGGTCCCACGAATATTTGAAGGGCTCCGATTTCACTAACCAATATTGCATTCAGAATCTTTTATTGTGGCGGGTTACCAGCCGCTGGCCAGTACGTCCGCGATGTGCATGATTTTAATGTTTTGTCCGTGTTTACGGATGTAGCCGTCGAGGTGCATGAGGCAGCTGAGATCGGTGGAGATGAGGTAATCGGCTCCGGAGTCAGTTGCGTTATTAACTTTCTGTTCGCCCATTCCGAGGGAGATGGGTTTGAACTTCACGGCGAAGGTGCCGCCGAATCCGCAGCAGGTTTCCGGCTCCACCATTTCACGCATCTCAAGTCCTTTCACGTTGGCCAGCAGTTTACGCGGACCTTCCTTGATACCGCATTCGCGCAGGGCGCCGCAGGCATCGTGGTAGGTGCCTACGCCTTCGAGGGTGGCGCCGAGGTCGGTAACCTTGAGAACGTCTGTGAGGAATTCGGTGAATTCGTAGAGGTTCTTACGGAGGAGTTTTACATCGTTATGAGCGGCGGAATTATCGAAAAGCTTTCCGTAGTAGTTGCGTACAAATCCTGTGCAGGAGCCGCTGGGGGCTACAATGTAATCATACACGTGAAAATCCTTCAGGAACTTGGTGGCTACAGAGCGGCATTCGTCCTGGTAGCCTGCGTTGAAAGCCGGTTGTCCGCAGCAGGTTTGTTCCGTATTGTAATGCACAGTGCATCCCAGTTTCTCCAGTACTTTCACCATGTTGAAAGCGGTTTCCGGGAATAGCTGGTCTACGAAGCACGGTATGAAAAGATGTACGTTCATGCTAATGGGTATCTGTTTGGGTAATGAGCAGACGAAGTTACGGGGTTCAGTTAAAGTATGCTGCCTTTAACTTCGTCATTATAAGGCACTTTTGGCCAACTGCCGTTGAAATCCGATCATTTTCATGGCGGTGAGTGCTGCTTCTTCACCTTTGTGGCCATGTGCGCCACCAAGGCGTTCTGTAGCCTGTTCTACCGTGTTTACGGTGAGGATGCCGAAGATGACGGGTACCGGAAGTTCGAGATTAAGCTGCAGGATGCCGTCGGTAACGCCTTTGCATACGTAATCGAAGTGAGGGGTTTCTCCGCGGATGACGCAGCCGAAAGCGATGATGGCAGAGGGCTGTGCGCCGGTGGCGCGGGTATTTTCCCAGATTTGTTTGCAGGCGAAAGGCAGTTCGAAAGCGCCGGGCACGGTGAGGGTGCGGAAGGCGATCTTATTTGATTCGAGGGTGCGTTCGCAGCCGGCAACGAGTTCATTGGTGATGAAATCGTTCCATTCTGTTGATACTATAACAACACTGGCATTCTCCAGTGGAAGAATGCCAGTGTTGCTGAGTAAAGTCTGATTGTATACGGACATTTCCCGGGTTATTTCACCTCGCCCAATCTCGCCAGGTATTTCTCCATTTCGCGGCCTTCGTTGGAGCGGGGGTATTTTTGTTTGATTTGTTGATACACAGTTTTCGCTTCGTCGGGTTTGTTGGCTTTTTCCAGTGCCAGGCCTGCGCGGAGCAGGTACATGGGGGAAGTAACCTCATTGTCGGAAGCGCCTGCTTTTTTGTAGTAGCTAACGGCGTCAGCTGCGTTGTTGAGTTCCATGTAAGCGTCTCCGATGAGGCCGTTTGCGATGGAAGATACAACGATATCTTTGCTGCTGAATTCTTTCAGCTGGTCGATACCTTTCTGGAATTCACCGAGGCGAACATGGCAAACGCCTGCGTAGTAATGAGCGAGGTTGCCGGCTTTAGTGCTGCCGTATTTATCGATCACCTGAAGGAAACCGTAGTTGTTACCATCACCGTTGAGCGCTTTGCTCAGACTGTCGGCCGCAAAGAAATTCTGCGCCTGGAAGATGGCTACCTGCGCTTTTTCTTCTGCAGGCTGGCTTACGAAACGTTTGTAACCGAAGTATGCGGCTACGCCGATTGCAAAGCCTATTACAACAGCGTTGATAACATTCTTGTTCTTGCCGTAGAAGTCAGTAGCCCTGTCTGCAGTAGCCTGCAGGTCAAAGTCCTGGTTTTTCACTGCCGTTGCGGGCTGTTTGGTGTTTGCTTTATTTTCTGCCATGGTTGTTTGCATAAATAATATAAGTAGGTAGACAGGGATCTGATTAATCTACGATGAAGGGATAATCTTCCTGAATGTATACGTCTTTAAGCAGCTCGTTATCATCCGGCCAGGGGCTTTCTTCCGCGAATTTCACGGATTCTTCCACTTCTGCTTTCACTCTTTCGGTGATAGCTTCGATGTCAGCAGCGGTAGCCCATTTATTGTCGAGCAGTGTTTTTTCTACGATAGTCAGGGGATCTCTTTCTTTGTATTCTTCCACTTCTTCCTTGGTACGGTATTTAGCCGGGTCGGACATGGAGTGGCCGCGGTAGCGGTATGTTTTGATTTCCAGCAGGGTGGGTCCGCCGCCTTCACGGGCGCGGGTCACAGCGCGGGAGATGCCTTCGTGTACAGCTTCGCAGCTCATACCGTCGATAGAATCGGCGGGCATTTCATACGCATCTGCCAGTTTGTAGATGTCGAGTACGTTAGAGGTACGTTCAACAGAGGTGCCCATTGCATAGTGGTTGTTCTCGCAGATGAATACTACGGGAAGTTTCCACAGCATAGCCATGTTGAAAGTTTCGTGCAGCATACCCTGGCGGGCAGCGCCGTCGCCGAAGAATGCCAGAACAGCATTATCGGTACCCAGATATTGTTCAGCGAAAGCCAGACCAGCGCCGGTGCCGATTTGAGCACCTACGATACCGTGGCCGCCGAAAAAGCCGTGTTCTTTAGAGAAGAAGTGCATGGAACCGCCTTTACCTTTAGAGCAGCCGGTAGCTTTACCGTACAGCTCGGCCATGCAGGCCTTGGCGGAAATCCCTTTCGCGATCGCCAGTGCGTGATCACGATATGCGGTGATAAACTTATCGCCGGGTTTAGTGGCAGTCATCGCCCCTGCTGCAATTGCCTCCTGGCCGATGTACAGGTGACAAAAACCGCGTATCTTCTGCATTCCGTATAATTGCCCTGCTTTCTCCTCGAAGCGACGCAGTAACAGCATCAATTCGTACCAGTACAGATATGTCTCTTTGGTGAATTTCGTTTTCACGTCTGTTAAAGTTTGCACTATTTCTAAATTTGTTCGCAAATATAACAGGAAAATCTGCAAATTCAAGCAATTTTGCAGAAGGATGTCCGAACTGCTTATGGCATACGGGCTTCCGGGGAATCAAACAGATCAGACAGCTTGTTGACAATATCCACTATAGCACTCACACAGTTCAAGAATTATTCGTACCGCAGCTTCCGGTTCAGCTCCCGTATTGTTGGCATCACCGGCCGCAACGGTTCAGGCAAAACAAACCTGCTCGACGCCATATATTATCTCTGCTTCACCAAAAGCTATTTCAGCACCGCCGAAAGCCAGAACATTCAGTATACCATGAACGGCTTCCGGCTCGAAGCATCCCTGCTGCGCCATCAGCAGGAAGAAAAAATTGTGTGTACGGTGAAAGACGGAAAAAAGGACATTGCCCTGAACGATGAGCCTTACGAACGCTTTTCCCGCCATATCGGGCACTTTCCCGCGGTAATGATTGCGCCCGACGATGCGGAGATCATCCTCGGCGGCAGTGAAGACCGCCGCAAGTGGCTGGACGGCCTCCTGTCGCAGCTCGTACCCGGTTACCTCGATCATCTCCTCGCCTACCATAAAATACTTCAGCAGCGTAATTCCCTGCTGAAAACCATGGCCTCCATGGTTCACTCGCCCGATCCCCTCCTCGATATCTTCGATGAACAGCTGGTACAGCACGGCACGCCGGTGTATGAGGCCCGCAAGGCTTTCCTCCCCGCATTCATCGACCAGGTGCAGGACCGCTACGATTACCTCGCCGGCAGTCATGAAACGGTGGCTTTCCGCTACCACAGCCAGCTGCACGAGCAGCCTTTCGCTACTTTACTGGCCCAGTCGCGCCTCCGGGATAAACAGGTGCAGCGTACCACGCAGGGAATCCACCGGGATGATCTGTTGTTCCTGCTGGACGAGCATCCCATGAAAACGAGCGCCTCGCAGGGCCAGCGCAAGAGCTTTTTGTTTGCTCTTAAACTGGCACAATACGAGGCGATCCGTGCGCACAAGTGCTTCCCTCCCATCCTGCTGCTCGATGATGTTTTCGAAAAGCTGGACCAGGAAAGGGTTTCCCGGTTAATTCAACTGGTGCTGCAGCCCGATTACGGGCAGGTGTTTATCACCGATACGCATGGCGACCGCCTGCGCGAAGCATTTGCGGCCTGTCCGGATGCAATACAGCTCATTTCCATGCAGGAAACGCTCCCTTAGCGCCGCATAAGGCCGCCGATCAGGGAAACCAGGAACAACACGAGGAAAATAAAGAAAAGGATCTTAGCGATGCCCACAGCACCTGCTGCGATACCGCCGAATCCAAATATAGCCGCCACTAAGGCGATGATGAAGAAAACAATTGCCCAACGTAACATAATAAAGGGTTTTAAAGTGAAACAATGCTGGTATACAGAATGTTTTGCAAACATCATTCCACGAATGACGTATGTCATTTAAGGGTACATTCCCGGCCCTATTCCTGTAGATTTGCGCAAATTTCACCACAATATGCGGCGTTTCTCGGGCCCTTTGGCCTTCATTTTCATTACTTTATTAATCGACTTCATTGGTTTCGGGATCATCATGCCCGTGGTGCCGAAGCTGATCGAACAACTGATCGGCGGCAATGAAAGCGACGCATCGTGGTACGGTGGCTGGCTTACCTTCGCCTACGCCTTCATGCAATTCTTCTTTGCCCCCATCCTTGGGGGCCTCAGCGATAAGTACGGCCGGCGGCCCGTATTACTCCTTTCCATGGCCGGTATGGGGATCGATTACCTCTTCCTGGCATATGCGCCCAACATCTTCTGGCTGTTCGTAGGCAGGATATTCATCGGGATTACTGGCGCCAGTATGACTGCCGCCTCCGCTTACATCGCCGATGTAAGTACCCCTGAAAAGCGCGCCCAGAACTTCGGACTGCTGGGCATGGCTGTAGGTATCGGTTTTATGCTGGGACCGGTTATCGGTGGACTGATCAGCCATACCTGGGGCTTGCGGGCGCCGTTCTTCCTTACGGCAGGACTTTCCCTCCTGAATGCGATATATGGCTATTTCATCCTACCCGAGTCGCTGAAACCCGAGAACCGCCGGCCATTTGAATGGACGCGTGCCAACCCCTGGGGCGGGCTGCAGCAAATGAAGAAATACCGGTACATCTACCCGCTGCTGGGCTCCGTAGCCCTTATCTATACGGCTATTCACGCCATTCAGAGTAACTGGACGTACTATACCATGTTTGTATTCAATTGGTCTGAGTCGATGGTGGGATATTCTCTTTCCTTCGCGGGGCTGATGCTTATTATCGTACAGGGCGGGCTGATCCGTATCGTGTTGCCGAAGCTCGGGTATCACCGCGCGGTATATATCGGGCTGCTTATATACGGTACCTCTTTCCTGCTCTTTGCCCTGGCTAAGGAAGGATGGATGATGTTCCCGATCCTGGGGCTATACGGCCTTGGAGGGATATTCGGGCCAAGCCTGCAGGGCGTGATCTCCAACCAGGTACCGCCCAATGAACAGGGGGAGCTGCAGGGTACATTTACCAGCCTTATCAGTTTAACGAACATCATAGGGCCGTTACTGATGACGGGCCTTTTCCACTTCAGCACGCAGGAAGGGGCACCGGTCTACTTTCCGGCGGCGCCTTTCGTGATGGCTTCGATTCTTACCCTTCTGGGCGCAGTTTTGGCCATCAGGGCGTTCCGTAAGCATAAAAGTGCGGCCGCAGCGGCCTGATCTATTTGCGGAGAAGGGCGAAGGCGTGGCTCCAGATGCCTTTCCGGAAGCCGATGGCGCACCATACAACGGCCATGGATTCCAGGTGGCGGCTCATGGCAATATCTCCCGTATCGATCACATCTTTCCAGCCCAGTTGCCCCAGGATGTCTGTTACGGCCAGTTTGGCGAGGTCGTCGTTGCCGGCGATGAACATGGCGGGTGTGCCTTCTGTAAAAGAGGGTTCCACCATGCTTTGATTACCGATGGTATTGAGGGCTTTAACAACGTGCGAATCCTGCAGCCAGCGCTGCACCTGCTCCCCGCCCGATTTGGCATGGCCGGTAGACAAATGCAGACGCCCCTCCGTGTCGGGCCCCTGGCCGTCGAGCGGATTGGTCACGTCTATCACAATCTTTTTCTTGAAATTCCAGATCCCGGCCAGCTCTATGGCGGATTTGGTGCCGGTCCACCCGGTGCATAGCACCACGATGTCCCCGAAAGCGGCGGTTTCCGAGTAGGTGCCCGCTAAGATGGCGGAGTTTTCCGCCAGCCATTGCTGCAAGCCTTCCTTTTGGGTGTGCCGGGTCCCGATCATCACGTGATGGCCGCGCTGCTGAAAGCCTGCGGCCAAAGTCAACCCAACGTCGCCCGACCCGAGGATGGCGATCTTCATACTGACAGATTTGCTTCTATCCTAATTTAAGCAAATCCAGCGGTATTATTGCAGGTAACTCAAAAAACGCTGCAGTCCCTGCCGCTTCGAAGGCGTAAGGCGGTAGCTGATGTTCTGGGTGTAATACACCGTGAGGTCATAAGCTGGATAAGCGTTTTCCGCTACTATGGCGGGGATATTGTTCATACCGATGGCATTGGCATCGTTGAACTGCTGGATAAACTCAACAGGCAGCGGCTTGTTGCTCACCCAGGCTGCAAATACAAAAGGCAGGCTGGTAAAGCGGATCCAATGTTCTGCCAGGTCGTAGATGAAGGGGGAAATAAGGCGCTGGCGAAGGGCACGGTCGCCGATAACCAGCCCGGCATCGGATCCTTTGATCAGACCTTCATATTCACCGGCGGTTTCCACCAGTTCCACATCCAGTTTCCAGTATTCGCGAACCAGCACTTTGAGCAGGGCTACAGAGGTGCGGGATTGATAATCGAGGTAAATACGTTTTATTTCCTGCAGGGGCACCTCGCTGAAGAGGCATACGGACGCAACCGGACTTTCAGCACCGATGCAGAAATCAGAAATTATATGAGATTCCTTCAGTTTCGGGATAATTGCCACCGGAACCAGCCCCACATCTACCGTTCCATCTATCAGCTGACCGGCTATTTTAGCCGGGTAATCCACCGTCAGTTCCATGTTCCGCAGTATCGGGTGTTCCCTGAATCCGTACAACAAAGGCTTCGTATTCAGATAACTTACTGCTGCTACTTTTACTTTCCGTTCCAATTTCTGTAATTTTGAGCCTGCTAAATTAAAGTAATTCCCGTAATTACCTGCTTTGGGATAAACCGGGGGCTTTACTGACAGGATAATAATAACATGATGCAATTACAAGCTTTAACTGCTATTTCCCCGGTAGACGGGCGTTACAGAGGCCAGCTCGAAGAACTGGCCCCTTATTTTTCCGAATATGCGTTGATTCGTTACCGTGTACAGGTGGAGGTGGAATACTTCATCGCCCTGTCCGAACAGAAGCTGTTCACCCTCCCCAAAGCCAAGCTGCCCGCCCTGCGCGCTATTTACCGCGACTTTACCGTGGAGCAGGCCCAGCTGGTGAAAGACACGGAGAAAGTAACCAACCACGACGTGAAAGCCGTGGAATACTTCCTGAAGAATGAACTGAAAGCGCTCGGACTGGAAGACAAGCTGGAATGGGTTCACTTCGGCCTCACTTCCCAGGATGTGAACAACACCGCCACCCCCCTGCTCTGGAAAGATGCGATTGAGCATGTATACCTCCCTGCCATCTCCAACCTCATCATTCACCTGAAGAAGCTGGCGAAAGACTGGAAAGCCATCCCCATGCTGGCCCGCACACACGGTCAGCCCGCTTCCCCCACCATTCTCGGCAAAGAGATCCAGGTGTTCGTGGAGCGCCTCGAAGGCCAGATCAAGCTGCTGGGCGAAATCCCCTTCGCAGCCAAGTTCGGCGGTGCTACCGGTAACTTCAACGCCCACCACGTGGCATTCCCTGCTATTAACTGGGAGAAGTTCGGTAACAAGTTCGTGA
The DNA here is from genome assembly GCF_003149455.1 of Chitinophaga deserti. Classification (GTDB taxonomy): domain Bacteria; phylum Bacteroidota; class Bacteroidia; order Chitinophagales; family Chitinophagaceae; genus Chitinophaga; species Chitinophaga deserti. The sequence continues at coordinate 408,607 of NZ_QFFK01000004.1, read as the reverse complement.
ATAACAACCTCGGCCTGCAGCGTATGCAGTATACCACCCAGATCGAGCATTATGATAACATTGCAGCCCAGTTCGATACGCTGAAGCGTGTGAACAATGTGCTGGTAGATTTTGCGCGCGACGTGTGGACTTACATCTCCATGGACTACTTCAAGCAAAAGATCAAGAAGAACGAAGTAGGTTCCTCCGCCATGCCGCACAAGGTGAACCCCATCGATTTCGAGAATGCCGAAGGTAACCTCGGTATCGCCAATGCTCTGTTCGAGCACCTGGCCGCTAAACTGCCTATCTCCCGCCTGCAGCGCGACCTTACGGATTCTACCGTACTCCGCAACATCGGTGTACCTTTCGCGCATAGCCTGCTGGCGCTGAAGAGCCTCGATAAAGGCCTGAACAAGCTCATCCTCAATACTGCCAAACTGCATGAAGACCTGGAGAGCAACTGGGCTGTGGTAGCGGAAGCTATCCAGACGGTGCTGCGCCGGGAGAACTTCCCGCAGCCTTATGAGGCGCTGAAAGAGCTGACCCGTGGCGGAGAGGCGATCACGCAGAAAACGATGCATAAATTCATCGACGGACTGAAGATCACCGCTGCGCTGAAGAAAGAGCTGAAAGCCATTACGCCGCATAACTATACCGGTATCCACTAATGGATGAAAAGGCCATTATCCTGTTCGATGGCGTTTGCCGTTTCTGCAATGGCAGCGTCAACTTCGTACTGCGGCACGACCGGAAAGATCATTTCCGTTTTGCGCCCCTGCAATCCGAAGCCGGACAGGCCTTACTGGCCCAACATGGTATAGACCCTTCCAAGACCGACTCTTTCGTGCTAATAGAAGGCAACAGAGCCAGTTTAAAGAGCACAGCAGCCCTGCATACCGCCAGGCACCTCGGCTTCCCTGTGAGCCTCTTATGGGCGTTTATCATAGTTCCGGCATTTATCCGGAATGCGGTGTACGACTGGATAGCCCGTAACCGCTACCGCTGGTTCGGGAAGATGGATGCCTGTATGGTGCCTGATGAACGGGTCAGGCGTAAATTCCTCTGAATTTGGACTTACCAACATAGAAAAAGCCGCTTCACTACCGTGGAGCGGCTTTTTTAGTGCCATATCCTATTGCTTCAGGCAGTAAAAAAGCCATTAAAACCTGTTTTCATGATAACTAGAGCATGGTTTAAAGGGTACTTAAAGTCTGAAAAAGGCAAGTTTATTTAGGGTTGCTAAACAAAATAGCTAATAATGATATTTAATTAACGATATTCTGATACTATACTCTCATTTCTGAGTTGGCAGTGCGTCAAACTGTACTAAACAGTGGGTACCCTTTTTCTGAAACCCAATACAGCAAAGGGTTAGAGGCACTTTTGAAAACCTTATACCTACATTACCCCTACATTATACCTGAAGTAACCCTGAAGTATATGTGAAGTAACAACGGAGTAACTGTGCTTCTGACGTGAAGGTACGGTGAAGGAAACTTGGGGTAAGCTGGCATAAATGCCCCTGTTGGGAGGGTTTTGGTGTTGGGGTAAGAAGAAAGCCCGTCCTGGTGGGGCGGGCTTTTTGTATAGGCATCTAATGCTTATTTGGAAGGTGCCGGAGGAGGAAAAAGTGATGTTCCCCGGTATGCTTTTACATCGAATGTTTCATCGGACAAGTCCTTCACAAGCCCTTTCAAAAAGGATAAATCCGTACTCAGAAAGTCAATATTAAAATGACCTGATATCTTAATCACTAACGGTAGTGTATTGTGTGTAATATCCAAATCTTTATACAGACGTCCATCAACTTGCGCAGCAACACGCGGATATGCAATTAACTCCGGAAAGATTGCCAGCAATTCGTCTTGTGTAAATATCAATGCACCGCTAAATTCATAACGAACTCCATATTGATCGAATAGTGCTCTCAAGGAACTTAAATTGGCCCCTTTTTTCGGCAGCCATTTCAAGTCTTTATCATCATGATTAACCATCCAAATTGACTTTGGGTCAAATTTCAAAATAGCGGTCTTAAGCAAACTTTCATAAGCCTCAGTTTTTCTAACATTTGTCTGCGCTTCGCTATTAGCTGATATTTGAAACGAAGCACCATACCACACTACAGGTGACTGAGTTTCACCGAGTAAGTAATCAATATAAAGTTCCCTGTCGAAGGGAAGAATCTCATTTACTTCTTTTATAAATTTCATCTTATTTTTTATTGGAATTAATTTACTTCCATTCCCCATTTGGGAAACTGCTTTGCAAAATATTGGTTTACAGGTTAAAAAGAAAGCCCGTCCTGGTGTGGACGGGCTTTGCATATAGGCAATCTATTGCTTATTTGGAAGGTGCCGGGGGCGGCGGGGGAACTGCGCCAGGTGCGGGCTGAGCAGCAGCGGGTTTCACGTCCAGGAGTTCCACGTCGAAAACGAGGATGCTGTTCGGTTTGATGAAGGGACCAGAGCCGTTCAGACCGTAAGCGAGGGAAGACGGGATCACGATAGTGGCTTTAGAGCCAACTTTCAGCTGAGCCAGTGCATCATCCCAACCTGCAATCACGCGGCCTTCGCCTACGTTGAATTTCAGGGGCTCCAGCGGCATGCCGGGGCGCAGGGTGCTGTCGGTGTTGGAATCGAACTTGGTGCCATCCAGCAGTTTACCGGTGTAGTTCACGGAAACTTCGTCGCCGGCTTTAGCCTGAGCGCCTGTACCTGCAACAGTCTCAGCGATGTAAACGCCTTTGGGAGATTTGCGGGTGTTCAGGTTGTTTTTCTTGATGTATTCAGCGATTTCCTTTTCGTCTTTCTCGTTTTGTTTCGCGGAAGAGTACTTGCTGTCTACTACGAAAGCAACTTTCATAATGTCGCCTTTCTTAGCCATGGGAGGCATTTGCGGCATGGAGTCTACAGGCAGCATGAACACGGCGGAGTCGCCTTCAGTCAGCATGGCGAAACCGTCCATGAGATCGTACTTGTTCATTGATTTCTGCAGAACGAGGGGCATACCGGTAGGTGCCTGCTCGCGGGAAGACATCAGGAGAGAGTCGTTCAGGTAAGAAGAGAAGTGAACCACGATGGTATCGCCTTCTTTCAGCTTATCGCCTTTACCTTCTTTAGGAACGGTGAAGTCAATGCCACCCGGGGTCTTTCTCGGGCCGCTTTTACCGCAGCTGGCCAAAGCGAGGCCTCCCAGCGCAACAAGTAACAGATTGTTTGTTTTCATCTTAACGATTGAGTTTATGAACGTGTGTGGGACAAGCCTTTGTTAATTGGCCCGTCCAGGTTATTGCAAAATGTCTTCGTTTTCGTGCATGGCTTTGATAAAGCGTTGCACGGTGCGGTCGAGCGGATCGGAGCTGCGGCCTCCGGAGGCGTTGAAGTGCCCGCCTCCTTCGAAGTATTTCCGCGCAAAGGTATTTACGTCGAAATTGCCTTTGGAGCGGAAAGACAGCTTTACTTCCGAGTTCCGGTCGATGATCAGCGCTGCTAATTTAATGCCTTGGATGGATAAAAGGAAATTTACCAGTCCTTCTGTATCCCCTGTTTGTAGATCGAACCTTTTCAGGTCGCTGTAAGGGATGGCCATCATGGCGGTATTGGCTTCATAAAACACTTCCATCCGGTTCAGGAGGCTGTGGCCGATGAAGCGGAGGCGGTTTTCGAGGAAGTTATCGTAAATGGCCTGGTGGATGTATTCGTGCTCCAGCCCTCTTTCCAGCAGATCGGCAACCATACGGTGAACGCGGGCGCTGGTGGAAGCGAAGCGGAACGATCCGGTATCGGTCATGGTACCGGCATAGATACACTGGGCAATGTCGTTATCAATATAATGTTCATCACCGAGGCGGTAGATGATTTCGTAAACGAGCTGGGCGGTGGAGGCGGCGGTAGTGTCGCTCACGCCGAAGTCGAAAACGGGCTGGGGTTCCAGGTGGTGATCGATGAGGACTTTCACGCACTGGAGCTTTTCCAGGTGGGATTCCATGTTTTTGGTGCGGCTCATGGCGTTGAAATCGAGGCAGAAAAGGATCTCAGTGCCTGTGAGGGCTTTGAGGGCTTTCTCGTTCTGCGATTCAAAATCGAGGACCGTTTCACAACCCGGCATCCATTTAAGGAAGTCGGGGTAATTGGTGGGAGAAATTACGGTAACATCGTGCCCTTTGCGCCGCAGGTAGTGGTACATGGCCAGCGAAGAGCCCATGGCGTCGGCATCAGGTTTCTGATGCATGGTGATGATTACCTTTTTGGGGCTTTCGAGCAGCGGCTTAATGTCCTCTATCGGCTTCATTCCAAAAACTATGTTTTTTTAAGGTGCTTCCGCCTTGCGGGCGGCTCATTTTCGTTTAGGCAAATGAAGTGCGAAGTTCACCATTTGAGCCAGAATTTCAAAATTTTTTACGGGTAATCAAAATGTGATTACTTTTGCGGCGCAAAAAGGCAATAACTCACGTATAACGACTAATTACCAATATGAGCAACAAAACTTTCACCATGATCAAGCCCGACGCTGTGTCTAACGGTCACATCGGCGGCATTCTGGACAAGATCTGCGCAGCAGGCTTCCGCATTGTAGCGATGAAACAACTCCGTCTTTCCGCTGAGAAAGCAGGCGAATTCTACGCTGTACACAAAGAGCGCCCTTTCTACGGTGAGCTGGTTGAATTCATGAGCAGCGGTCACATTGTAGCAGCTATCCTGGAAAAAGACAACGCAGTGGAAGATTTCCGCAAACTGATCGGTGCTACCAACCCTGCTCAGGCTGAGGAAGGTACTATCCGTAAGATCTACGCTGAGTCTATCGGCCGTAACGCAGTTCACGGTTCTGACTCCGACGAAAACGCGGCTATCGAAGGCAATTTCTTCTTCTCCGGCCTGGAGAAGTTCTGATATTGAACGCATTCAGTGAAAAACGCTCCCGGTTCCCGGGGGCGTTTTTTTTACGCCCTTCCCTTATTTCAGGTATTTATACGATACCCAGGCAGTAGCCCCTGCCCTATTTTTGCATCATCATCCCGCATCTGAGCGGAGCAAAGCTGTCAATTTCCCTATTAACGGATACCCCCTGTTAACTGCGAAGGCCCCTGTAAAAAGGGGCCTTTCTGCATAAAGAATGGCTGTTAGGTATTTCACGTATTAATACGATTGCAGGAGAATTGTAGCCGGCGTACTTTCATGAAACCCCTTATCCAACGATTTTAAAACCATTTGTATGAAACCTCTTATCTCAGGACTCCTGTCCCTTTTCCTCATTACCGTTTTTTCCTGCAAGAAAGGCGACCCCGGTCCTCCCGGAACCGCGAACGTGATGTATTCGCCCTGGGTGGCCACCAGCCCCTGGGTTGCATCCACCACATCAGCAGGCTCCGGTAAAAAGACATATTACTTTGACATGGCTGCTGCCGGCGTAACCCAGCAGGTGCTCGATCAGGGCACGGTGATCGTGTTCGCCAAATTTGTTGCTGACCCGGATGGACCGGGCTCCATCAAACAATTGCCGAGCATTTACTATAACATTGGCGCTGCCGATGTGCAATACCGTTTTCAGTCGGCCCTTACGTTGGGAAAAGTTCGTGTTATCTGCGACATTATTCCTAACGGTATTCCTGCCACTACCAATTCCGTCCGCTATGTCATCATCCCCGGCGGTGTGAGCAGCGGCCGGCAGATGAACCCGCGCAGCCTCAGTTATGAAGAGCTTTGTAAAGCTTATAAAATACCCCTGTAAGCAGTTCCGGAATGCAGAAGGCTCCCAGTGAGGGAGCCTTCTTTCACCTTCTGATCTATAAATCCTAAACCGGAACGCCGGTAATTAAGGCTGTTTCAACATGGCAAACTTCCCTTCCATCTTCGTATGCACTTTCAGATTGGAAGTGGAGATGCCCGCTTTATTGGTGCTGAACGTTCCACGGATATAAACATACGTTTCACCCATGCCCGTAAGGGTAATATTACCCGGACTGGGGGCTTATGAAAAAGCTTATTGTTCTTCTGTCCTAATTCTGGGTACGGCAAAAGAGCCTGTGATCTTTACAGTGCGCTTCGGGTCGCGTACATTACCGGCTTTACTTACGGTAAAATCTCCCCTTACATAACCGTCCCCGGTACCTGTGTTCTTGCAGAATACTCCGCCAGGGCTCGGAAGTACCTCCTTTTCCGTTTCATAAGTATACCCATACGAATTTCCATTATAAGTAACGGTTACACCGGGGTTCTTAGTCAGCGGGTTAATCGAAAATGGAAAATCGCCGACTCCGACCGGCCAATGTATCACTAATGCATTACCCCAGCTTTCGGTACGGGCATTGATCCTCCAGTAACCAGTGTTATCATACACAGCGTAATCTGCGATAAACTCAATATCGTTACCATCATTGATTTTAAGCAATAGCATTCCTAAAGTGGTCCGGATATTTCCCTGAAGCTTAACGGTTTTAGGGTCCTTCGGATCAGGCTGTACCTCCACGGATATAGTGGTCAAATCATTGGGAGGCTTGGGTACAGGGCGGTCTGCCCTAAAACTAATAGGATTTTCTTTGAAAGTTCTGCTTACCAGCTTTCCTCCTCCTTTTTCTATTTTCCATCGTCTTACATATGTTTCAGGTAACAACTTCGGCAGGTATATCGCTAACTCCTGGCCTGGTTGCGGTGCTGGATTTCCATCATAATAAACGGTCAGGCCGCTTCGGCCCTCCGCGGGAAGTACCGGCTGCTCTATCACCAGCTTCAGGTCGCTCACGGCGCTCCAGTCGCTGAAGTGGGTTGTCTGCACGGTAACGGTTCGAGCCGTTGTATTTATAGTGCCCGGTAACTTCCACCAGCCGCCATTGGCTTTCTGATAGGAGCCCCGAAGGTATTCCGGGGCGAAGATGGTGGAGTCAGTATCCGGGCATTTGAAGGTGATGGAAACCGGTTTGGCGAATGTGACGCCTTCCGGCAGTAACCTGAATGCCGGGCCGGCCGCTGAGGGGTTTAGGTTACTGATCCGCTGGATGCTGACGTTCTGATTGCTCGTGAATGCTCCGGCAGGAACCGTAAGCGTAAGCAGCCCGTCTACCGAAGTAAGCGTACCTCCGGCAGCACCTATGCTTTTTTGTGTTGCAGCTGATCCGTCAGGGACTCCTTTACCGGTCATAACCGGAGGGTTATCTTCACCCGGTGGATTTGGATTGGGGTCGTCTCCGCCGCCGGGGCCGTTACTTTTGCTACATCCTGCAAAGATGGTGGCACAGCACATAATGAGGGATATGTAAGCAATGCGCATAGCTTCTTTTTTTGATTGATTGGGTTATTAATGGTATTAAATCGGAGCGAAAATATATTGTGCAGCACCCATGCGGCAGCCTTTGCCGGCAGGATGCGACATAAATTGCCCGGTATGCCAGCCCGGAAGTTTGAAATGGAAGGTATAATGCTGAAATGACGGGAAACGGGTTGCATTAAATTAAAAAGCGCCCCCTGTTACGGGAGCGCTGTTGTTTAGCAATTATCACTATCACTATATAGATATCGGGATAGTTTTAAAATGGAACAGGAGAAATGATATCCACTTTCGTAGGCACACGGAATTTCCCTTTAATATGAATGGTTCTCCATTTCTCGGAAATTGTGGCCGTAGGACTGGCCTTTTCCACTTCGAATTCGCCCGTGTAATACCCGTCATGCGTATGGTCGGTATAAACCTTCAGGTAACCCGGACTTATTACAAGATCTCTGTCGCCCTGATTCGGGAGATAAGAACAATCATAATATACCCCATTGTATTTGAAGTGAATTCTTACCAGATCAGGGTTAAATGTTTTCCAGAGCCAGGCTCCTGTTGTTCCCAGAGAGAGCGGCCATTCGATCCAGATAGGGGCGCTGGCCGTGCTGGGTGTAGCGTTGCCATAAATGGCTGTATAGACAGGGCCTGCCTGCCCGCCGCCCAGGTTGTACCTGAACCTTTGCGCCACGCCCCTGTGTACTATCTGGGTTTTTCCACCGTTCACACTGAAGGAGATGTAACCATGGGTGGTGGTCACTTTGGTATTGAGCGTTACAGTATTACTTCCGCTTTTTACATCACAGGATATAGTGGCAGTTTCCTGGGCTGCATCTGGTTTAAATTCCGGAGCGGTATAGGTTGCTTTCCCTCCTTCCGGTTGAACAGTACCCAGTCCGTTCGATACCCTCCAGTTGCTTACAAGTGAGCCGGGCATTTCGATAAAACCGGGTACCGGTATTTCTTCTTTTACCAGAGGTGCCAGCAGGTCTTCCGCATAGTAAACGATCAGCCTCGATTTGCCTCCCGGTATTACCAGTCCGGGGTTAGCGGAAACCATTACGCCGGATATTACGGTCCAGTCGCTGAAGTGTGTGGTTTCAATTGAAACGGTACGGGCTTCGGCATTTACTACTGCTTTGGGCATAGCCATCCAGACGCCTTTCTTGTTTTGATAAGCCGCGGTTGCAGTTTCCACGGCAAGGTGGGTACTATCGGTCATATTAATCCTGAACTGGAGTGTTACCGGCTTGGCGAAGGTGACGCCTTCAGGAAGTACACGGTAAGCCGTGCCGTGGGTACCCGGACAGTTATTACTGATGTGCTGGACGCTCACCTGCTGGTCGGAAGTGAATGCCCCGGCCGGGATGATCACTTTCAGATAACCGTCCCGGGAAGATACTTGTCCACCCGTTGCGCCGATAGTTTCGGTTTCAGCTGGTGAATTATCCGGTGTACCAACCGGTGTTACCACATCTGGTTTGGGGGGCTTGGGGCCGGGCGTTTCTGTGCCGGGAGTATCGGATTTTTTGCATGCTGCCAGAAAGGCGATGGCCATGCAGATAATCCCTATTCTTTTTAATAGCATGAGCTTTGTGATTTTGCAATTACAAAAGTACATGCGGGTGGTCGGGAAGATAGAGCGGATGTCTTCAGCTGCGTTTCCAAACTTATGAAATGTATTTTCTCAGCAGTGAAATAAAGTGGCTTAATGGTGGATGGTGTTCTACGGGAGCCGAATGAATAAAAAAGGCCTCCCGTTTCCGGAAGGCTTTTCGCCCATATTAAAAATACAACATTATGGCGCCTTCATCACGTGGAAGAAGCCTTCCAATTTATGCGTAACGGTTGGGTTATAGGTCTCTCCGGCTTTCTCCACTTCGAACCTGCCGAAGATATACTGATCTTCATCTTCGTTTGCCGACACTTCAATAAAACCCGGACTGATCAGTGTAGGCCCCAGTTCTGTTTCTTTGTAATAGATGCCCAGCTTCATGGGAGAATTATCCCATAGTACAAAGTTGAAGTCAGAGAGTGGCGCTCTGCCACCACTTTTGGGTACTTTGGCCGTGATGTACAGCAAATCCCAGGCACCGGGTCTTGACACGTTTTGCATATACCAGGAATCATCAATGTATGAGGCGGGTTTTGTTGCCGGATAACTTTTCCAGGCGCCCCCGTCTACTCTGACCTGCATTTGAAGCTTCACGATTTCGATTTTGGCCTTTAGTATATACTGTTTCCCATCCTTCGGACTGAGTTCTACAGATACGGTGACCGGAGGTGTTACATAATCGGCCGCCGTATATATTGCTTCGGCTCCGTAAGGTGTAAGAAGGCCATTACCCAGTAATAACCATTCTACGATATAAGGCTCTGCGGCCAGTTGCCTTTCCCGTATGGCTTTCCCGGCTATTGGTAAGGGCGCAAGTAAATCGTCATCACAAAATACATACATGGGGGTACTACCCGATGTCGGTATTTTGGGCAGAAAAACCAGCAACTCCATGGATTTAAAGAGGCTCCAGTCAGAGAAATGGGTGGTGTTTACAGTAACTTTTTTCGCGGCGGTGTCTGTCACCACAGGCAATGCCCACCAAACACCTTCATCGTTCTGGAAAGCGATCCCCAGTGCTTCGGGGAGGGTGCCGTTCATGGTTTTCTCATCGTAACTGAAGGTAATAGTCACCGGTTGTGCGAACTGGAGGCCATGTGGTAACAGGCGGTAACCTTTGTTGGCTCCCATGGGATTGGTGTTGCTAATCCGCTGGATGCTGATGTTCTGACTGGTGGCCAACGCACCGGCGGGAATGGTCACTTTTATTTTACCGTCAGTACTGGTAAGTTCTCCTCCTGCAGAACCGATAGACGTTTCGGCTATTGGTGTGTCATCGGGTGTGCCTTCGGGCATGGGATCTCCTTCTTCCGAAAGGGCCGACATTTTCTGGTCTTTAAGTAGTTGAGATTTTTCAGGTTTCAGGCTGGCAGGTTTGTGGCAGGCTGAAAAGAGCATTGCCATGCAGCATAGGGTCAATAATTGTTTGTGCATTACGGTTTTTTAAAGGGTTAAGGAATCGTATGAAGGGATGGGCTCGGGGTTGTAGTGTAATAAATATACCGGACTGACCTAAAGTGGTGAAGCACCCTGCTGCGGGATGTCGGATAAGAATGGCAGGCGGTTGGGTGATATGCGTGAAGTGATCGGGGATGGTTTCCGGGCATAAAAAAAAGGCCTCCCGTTTCCGGAAGGCCTTAAACCAATCTTAAAAATAAAAACTATTCGAGCTCCACCACCAGATCGTCCTGCTGCACCATGGTGCCTTCGCGCAGGTGGATGGATTTTACTTTCGAGTCGCGTGTTGCCGTTACCGTGGTTTCCATTTTCATGGCTTCGATGATAAACAGCGGGGTGTTGGCACCTATGCTGTCTCCGGCTTTCACCAGTATCTTCGACAGTTTGCCCTGTAGCGGGGCTCCTACTTCGCTGGCAGTGTTGCTCACCTTTTTATTGGTGGGTACTTCGCTTTTCACGGAGCGATCGCGCACCTGCACGCGGCGGGTATAACCGTTCAGCTCAAACACTACGGTGCGCATGCCGCTTTCATCGGCAGGGAGCACATAGAGGAGCTTTACGATAATGGTTTTACCCTGGCCCAGTGTGATGAGGATTTCCTCACCCAGCTTCAGTCCGTAGAAGAATGCCGGTGTAGGGATGGCCTCCACGTTGCCGTATACCTGTGCATGCTGATAATATTCTTCGAATACTTTCGGGAACATGTGGTAGCTGAGGTAATCGAGGAATTCAGCGTAAGGGTATTTAAGCTGGAAGGCGGCAAAGTCGCTGTCGAAATCAACCGGAGCGAGGTGTGCGTTAGGTTTGCCGTTGAGCGGCTCCTGTCCTTTCAGTACGATCTTCTGCAGTTCCTTGGGGAATCCGCCATAAGGCTGGCCTATCTCTCCTTTGAAGAAGCCCTGAACGCTGGCGGGGAACGCCAGGTTACGGGTGGGGTCCATCACATCGGCAGCGGTAAGACTGTTCGCTGTCATAAACAGCGCCATATCCCCTACTACTTTGGAGCTGGGCGTTACTTTCACGATATCGCCGAAGAGATCGTTCACTACTGCGTAGTTGTGCTTGATGGTCTCCAGCTTTTCTCCGAGGCCGAGCGATTCCGCCTGCTGGCGCAGGTTGGAGTACTGGCCGCCGGGGATTTCGTTTTCGTAAACCTGTGCGGTACCAGCCTTCATGTCTGACTCGAAGGGGTAATAGTATTCGCGCACATCTTCCCAGTAGTTGCTGTATTCGTTGAGGGAAGCGAAGTTCATGGGCTGGCTGCGTTCGTGGCCTTCGAGGATGGCGGCCATGGCATTGAGATTAGGCTGTGAGGTAAGCCCGCTCAGGGATGCGATGGCGCAATCCACTGCATTCACGCCGGCTTCGATGGCTTTCAGGTAAGTGGCGGCCTGAACGGAAGCGGTATCGTGGGTATGCAGTACGATGGGGAGTTTCACCGCGTCTTTCAGGGCGCCTACCAGTACGGTGGCGGCCTGTGGCTTGAGAAGACCGGCCATGTCCTTGATGCAGAGCATGTGTGCGCCGGCGTCTTCCAGGCGTTTGGCGAGGGAAACGTAGTAATCGAGGGTGTATTTCTTATTGTCCTTGTGCAGGATATCGCCGGTGTAGCTGATAGCGGCCTGCGCGAGGGAGGTGGTATTGTTGCGCACGAAGCCGATGGAAGGCGTCATGGCATCGATATCGTTGAGGGAATCGAAGATGCGGAAGATGTCGATACCGTTCTCCGCCGCTTTCTCGATGAATTTGGCGATGAGGTTTTCCGGGTAAGCGGAATAGCCTACGGCGTTGGAGCCTCTGAACAGCATCTGCAGCAGCACGTTGGGCATAGCTTCGCGCATGAGCTGGAGCCTTCTCCAGGGGCATTCGTGCAGGAAGCGCATGGCTACGTCGAAGGTGGCGCCGCCCCATACTTCCATGGAGAAGAGTTGCGGGTTGTTGCGGGCGTAGCCTTCTGCAACGGCGAGGATATCTTTGGTACGCACACGGGTGGCGAGGAGGCTCTGGTGAGCATCGCGGTAGGTGGTGTCGGTAAAGTATACCGGCTTTTCGTTGCGGAGCCATTGGGTGAAGTTCTCGCGGCCCATGGTGATGAGCTTGTTGCGGGTGCCTTCGGGAACGGGTGCCAGCGGGTCGAAGGAAGGCACGTGAGGTACCCGGAACTTGCGGCCGTCATGCTTGCCTTTAACGTCTACATGCCCGTTTACCGTCACGTCTGCCAGGTACATGAGGGTTTTCGTGGCGCGGTCGCGGATGGGCGACAGCTTGAAAAGCTCGGGATGCTGGTCAATAAAGCCTACCGTACAGTTTCCTTTACGGAAAGTATCGTGGGTAATTACGTTTTCTAAGAAGCGGATGTTGGTTTTCACCCCGCGGATGCGGAACTCCTTCAGCGTGCGGTGCAGCCTTCCTGCCGCGCCTGAAAGCGTACGGCCTGAAGCGGTTACCTTCACGAGCATGGAGTCGAAGAAGGGGGAGATTTTTACGCCGGAATAGGCGCTGCCTTCGTCAAGACGGATACCGAAGCCTCCCGCGTTGCGGTAAGCGATCACGGTACCGTAATCAGGGGTGAAGTTGTTCTCCGGATCTTCGGTGGTAACGCGGCACTGGATGGCGAAGCCATTGAGGCGCACATCGTCCTGGTTCTTGAGGAAGATCTCGGGGTCTGATAAATGGTGGCCTTTGGCGATGAGGATCTGCGACCGTACGATGTCGATACCGGTTACCTCTTCGGTAACGGTATGTTCCACCTGGATGCGGGGATTCACTTCGATGAAGTACACTTTGTTCTGCCGGTCTACCAGGAACTCCACGGTTCCGACGTTATTATATTTTACTTCGCGGGCGAGGGCCAGCGCGTATTTATATATTTCTTCGCGGGTTTCCTGCGGGAGGTTGGGCGAAGGCGCGATCTCCACAACTTTCTGGAAACGGCGCTGAACGGAACAGTCGCGCTCGTAGAGGTGCACGATATTGCCGTAGTTGTCGCCCATGAGCTGCACTTCGATGTGCTTGGGTTCTTCGATGAACTTTTCGATGAAGATGGTGTCGTCGCCGAAAGCTTTTCCGGCTTCGCCCCTTGCTTCGAGGAAAGAGCGTTCCAGCTGGCTTTCTTCACGGACAACCCGCATACCGCGCCCGCCGCCGCCGGAGGCAGCTTTGAGGATGATGGGGAGGCCGATGCGGAGGGCTTCCTTTTTCACGGTTTCGACATCTTCCAGCTTCACCTGGGAATCTTCGATGAGGGGAACGTTTACACGGCGCGCCAGTGTTTTGGCGGCTACCTTGTCTCCCAGCTGGGCCATTACTTCAGGATCGGGACCTACGAAAATGATACCCTCTTCGCGGCAACGGCGTGCGAAAGTAACGTTCTCGCTCAGGAAACCATAACCGGGATGGATGGCATCTACCCCCTGCGCTTTCGCGAGGTGGATAATACCCTCGATATCGAGGTAAGGTTTCAGCGGGTCATCGTCTTTCCCGATCTGGTAGGCTTCGTCTGCCTTGTAACGGTGAAGGGAGTAACGGTCTTCATAAGTAAAGATCGCTACGGTTCTGATCCGTAATTCCGATGCTGCTCTTAAAATCCGGACGGCGATCTCGCCGCGGTTGGCCACTAACAGCTTGTGTATCCTTTTGAGCGATGAATCAGACATAACTGTGGTAAGTTCAGACAATCAATTTAACATTTATGCTAAAAATCAGCGGGTATAAAAGTAGTAAAAGAATGCAGTTTTTCCTTCGTTTATTTCTAATTATTCAAACTGATTTGTGAATTATATTCAAGAAGCCGCGTTTTTATGGGTGTTTTATCCAATTTAGGAGGGTTAAATAGCACAATTGTTTAATACAAAGACATATGTGAAATCATTCCGCTATTTTTACGGATATGTGGGATGCATCGATAAACGGGTTCAGGGCGCACTTGCGGGTAGAGCGGTCGCTGTCGCAAAATACCATTGAAGCATATGAGCGGGATGTGCGGATATTGACCCGTTACCTCGTGCAGGCGCAGAAGCCTGTATCGCCGGATGCCATTACACTGACGGAGCTGGAGGGATGCGTACGCTGGGCGGCGGAGCTGGGTATGACGGCCAGCAGCCAGGCAAGGATGATTTCCGGTATCCGTACCTTTTTCCGGTACCTCCAGCTGGAAGACCTTATCCCTCACGACCCTTCCCAGTTGCTGGAGGCACCTAAAACGGCGCGTAAGCTGCCCGACTTCCTCAGCGTGGAAGAAATCGATCTCATCATCTCCCTGGTGCCTTCCCTCGATCCCAAAAACAAGAACCCTGATATTGTGCAGCGCAACGTGGCCATACTGGAAACGATGTATTGCTGCGGGTTAAGGGTGAGTGAGGCGGTGGGACTGCGGCTGAGTCAGCTGCATTTTACGGAAGGGTATATAAAGGTGTTGGGGAAGGGAGATAAAGAAAGACTGGTTCCTATCGGCGGAACGGCCATGGAGCATATTAATATATATATACAGCAGTACCGGCAGTTTTATAAGATAAAGAAGGGGCATGAGGATATCCTGTTCCTGAACCGGAGGGGCCAGGGATTAACGCGGGTAATGATCTTTCTCATTATCAAGCAGCTGGCCATGATGGCGAATATTAAAAAGAACATTTCTCCCCATACCTTCCGGCATTCCTTTGCCACGCATCTGGTGGAAGGCGGGGCAGACCTGGTGGCGGTGCAGGAGATGCTGGGGCACGAGAGTATTACCACCACGGAGATCTATACGCATCTGAACCGGGAGTACCTCCGGGATATGCTGGTGCAGTTCCATCCGGGATTTCACCGGTAAACAATCATGGTTATTTACTGAAGGATGAGGGCTTGTATAACGCCCGGCGGTCTCGTGACCTTGCCGGGTTGGGGATGTATAGGGATCTGTCTGTACGTTGGGAAAGAAAAAACAGCCACCCTTTGAGACTTGGGGGGCGGGCAGCTGTTTGTTGATATTTGGGGCTTTCCAACATTGGCGGTACTAATACGAAACATACCGGCCCTTATGCTGGGGTCTAACCTTTCCGGAGATGAATCCGTTGATCCATCCGGTGAAGGTGCCGGGTTTTCGGGGCTGGGTTGCAGGCCTGGCTTGCAGGTTCTGCCGTGAGCAGTGGGCGATCCGCAGTCTTTCCGGGCGCTGTGCTTTTGAACTGTCTTCTTCGAGTACGGGAATACCGCGGTCGAAGATCCTGAAGTAGACGTCCGGTGAGTCGGAGATACCGTAGCGTCCATCGCGGATAATCTGCATCATGCGGCTGCCGGTGAGCTTATCGCGGGAGAAGTACAGTTTGTACTTACCCAGCTCATTGGTGTAACCGCGGCCCAGCAGTTGATCGTTGAGGGCGTTGTAGGCTTCGACTCTGACAGTTCTCAGGGCTTCGCCGGTGTCTGCATGGCGGACGGTTCCGGCAACGGCCCAGGCGCCAAAATCACGGCGGATGGCAGACCATTTTTCGGCAGGTACCACGTACGCAAAAGCGGCGAGGTACTTGTCGCGGTCTCTTTTCCAATGTGGCACGAAGGTGCTCAGATGATACTGTGCCCTTCCATCTCTGGTGTTGCGTGCTCCGGGCACACTGTTGAGGCAGATGTCGAGTTCCAGCGGTTCGGTGAACAGGTGGAGCTCGTCCCAGGACAGAGAGAAATTTCCGTCACTGTCCAGTCCGGCTTCAGCGAGGAGGCGGTCCGATTTGGCCCTTACCTCGGTGCCGGGGATCTGGTGCAGATCTTTGAAGATACCGCGGGCCAGAACATCGGGGTCGTGTGGGCCTTCGGGCAGGTAAATCCTGATGCGCGCGTCGGCCAGGGGTTCCATACACTCCTCACAGATCAACGCAGAGATGTTGCCAATTAAAAGGTAACTCATAGCGATTTCACTTTTGGTTCTTTACATTTTGGGGGTTACGCTGTGTTACTACCGGTTTGGGGGCACCGGCTGCCCTCTGCATACTAACGAAACAAACTATGGTAGAAAGGCCTTCTGTTGCACTGTCTACATGGTCAATAGTCCACATCGCAAAGGTTGAGAGAATTCACTCCTTAATCAAGCGTTCAACCCCGCGAAATACCGAATGCGTACTTCTACGCATTTTGGGAGTGGTATTACGGATAATCCCCCTCTCCCCGCTCCGCCACTATTGCCCCAAATCCGCAATGGCAGTAATTTCTCCTGATATTCAATGCCCAACAGCCTTAAAAAGGATTTATACCCGGTGAGTAGGAGAACTGCATTTTTATGATAATTTTACCCGCGATATTTTCAGTTTCATTATTACTAACGCAAAAAATTTACAATGGCTAAATTCACTAAAGAGAGCGGAAAGTTCATTTCCCTCACAAAGGGCGCAAAGCTCACGAAGGAGTACCGGGTAGACCAGGTGGAACGAAAGAAACACAAGGATCCCGTTATGTCTCAGTTCTTTGGTGCTGAAAAGCTGCAGCAGCTGCTGTCTAAAGAAGGTGCTGTAGGTATCCGGGTGTATTATGGTCTTGACATGGATGGCGATGGCAAACGCGATAAGAAGTTTATTGTGGTTGCTACCGATGCAAATGGCGATGATATGCTTACCCCTGCTACCCGCACACTGGATAAAGATACCGGTCCCCGCGACAGCGACATTCTCACCAGCGAAGTGCTGTGCCCCTTCGATTGCGCCACAGCAAACCCCCTGAACTCTGACACCGACGAATCCAACGGATAAAGCCAATTAAGTGCCGCTGCATCATTATATTTTTTACTTTATGATGGGGATCGAAGTCCTGCTTTTGATCCCCTTCACTTTAAACTACCGGCTGTTCGATAAAGAACAACGTCTCATTTACGTGTATCTCATCTATATCGTGATACTGAACGTTGGAGCCGATCTTCTTTCCCGCATTTTTAAACACAACCTCGCCTGGCATTCCATCATGTCCCTGGTCGGTTTCTACATTTTATCTTTCTATTATAGAAAAGTCCTCAAAAAGCCCTTTACCAAAAAGTTTATCGGATGGCTGATCCCCGTCACCACCCTTGTATTTGCCCTTGACTTTTTCTGGATCGGAGGCCCTCACGGCTTCAGTTCCATCTTCGTTGCCTTCAGAACCTTCTGGCTTATCGTATACGGTATCCTGTTCTTTATGCAGCTCGTGCGCGACGAATCGCTTATTGAACGCTCCATACTTATCACATCCATCCCGGCATTCTGGTTTAACTCAGGCCTGTTTGTGTATCATTGCTGCAGCTTCCTCCTTTATCTTTCTTTCAACATCCTTTTAAACGACAAGCCCGGCCCTGAAATCATCAATATTTTCCGGATAATACAGGGCCTCGTTTGGGTTTCGGGCATTATTCAGGTGATTGTTTTTTATATTGGGCTGCAAAAACTCAAAAGAGCGAGATCATGAACACGCTGCACTTAATTCTGGCGGGTACGATCGTTATGATGAGCCTCGGTATTTTCGTGGTCATCATGGTGGTTTTACAACAAAAGCAGGTGATACAGTATAAGCTGATTCTGAAGGATAAAGACCTTCAACTGCAGAAAGAACGCCTCGTGGCCGTGCTCAAAGGGCAGGAAATTGAACGGAAAAGGATTGCGGAAGACCTCCACGACGAAGTGGGCGCCCAGCTGTCTGTCCTCAAACTCAGCCTCAACCACCTCCAGCAACTTGCCGGCAACGGGGAAAAAGAGAAGATCAAGGAAACCAAGGAGTTCGCAGATACCATCATCCAGCAGCTCCGGTTCATCTCCCAGAGCCTCCACCCTACTACCCTCGAAAACCTCGGTCTCAGCCATGCGTTAGACTCCTTCGCCAGCATCATGAACAAGAACCGGCAGATCGCCATCCAGTTCCGGACAGATGGCAGTGTTTACCCGGTAGACCGGGAAAAGGCCCTGAACGTGTACCGCGTGGTGCAGGAACTGATGAACAATATCCTCAAACATGCCGAAGCCGATAAAGTACTGATAACCTATCAAAGCACCCCCCAGCTCCTTACCATACGTGTTGAAGACGACGGAAACGGCCAGCTGATCGAAAATTTTGAGAGCTCCCGGCATAAGACGGGCCACCTGGGTTTAAAAAATATTGAAAGCCGTTTGAATATTATCGGGGGAAACATCACCTTTGTACAAAATCCACCTAAAGGCACAGTTGCCGAAATCAAGGTGGAGAACTATCAGCCTGTTGCTTAGCCATCAATAAAAAATAAGTATGCTGCTGCCGATAAAGGTCGCAATCGCAGACGACCACAAGATTTTCAGGAGCGGGGTCATCAATACCCTCACCCCTTACGAAAACATCAACGTCGTATTCGAAGCGGAAGACGGTGAACATTTATTGCAAATCATGCAGGATCAGCAGCCTGACGTGATTCTTATGGACCTGAAGATGCCCAAAATGGACGGTATTCAGGCCACCATCAAAGTCAGGGAAAAATACCCGCACGTAAAAATCATTATCCTGACGATGTATGAAGACGATAACTTCATCGTCCACCTCGTAGAAAACGGCGCCAACGCCTATCTGCTCAAAAACAGTGAACCTGAAGAAATCTACGAAGCCATCTGTACCACTTACGAAAAAGGGTTCTATTTCAACGAAAACGTGAACCTGGCCCTCCTCAAAAAAGTACTGCATAAAAACAAGCAGCAGTTTAAGCCTACTTTCAAGAATGAAGTGCAGCTGACAGACCGTGAGCTGGAAGTGCTGAAGCTGATTTGCGGTGAACAGACCACGCAGGAGATCTCCGAGCAGATTTATCTCAGTCCCCGTACGGTGGAAGGCCTCCGGCAGAAGCTGCTGGAAAAACTGGGTGTTAAGAACACCGTGGGCCTGGTACTATATGCTTTCCGGAACGGGCTTATCGAATAAGGAATACGCAATTATTCATACAAAACAACAAAATCAATATGAAACAACTATCCGCGTTCCTCACTGCCGCGGCTTTCGGCGTGATGTCCGTTACAGCCCAGGCACAGGTAAAAATGCCTGCGCCCAGCCCTGGCCAGACTATCAAGCAGGACTTTGCCCTGTCTGCTGTTGAAGTAACCTACTCCCGCCCTGCGGTGAAAGGCCGTACCATTATGGGCGACCTGGTGCCTTACAACAAGATCTGGCGCATGGGAGCCAATGCCGCTACCCGTATTAAATTTGGTGAAGACGTAAAGCTGAACGGCAAACCCGTGCCCGCCGGCGAATACGTGATCTACGCCATCCCCGGTCATACCAGCTGGGAAATCATCATCAACAAAGGCCTGAAAAACTGGGGTGTTGATGGTTACAAACAGGAAGAAGATGTGGCCCGCTTTACAGCAGAGCCGCAGGAACTGCCCTTCCCTATCGAATCATTCATGATCACCTTCGGCGACGTTCGCCCCAGTGCCATGACCATGATGTTCCTGTGGGACCGTATCATGATCCCTGTTGAAATCACCGCTGATATCGACGGTAAGATCATGGCCTCTATCGAAGAAGGCATGAAAACCGACAAGAAGCCCTACTTCCAGGCTGCCATGTACTACTTTGAGTCTGGCCGCGATGTGAACCAGGCTATCAAGTGGATGGATGCCGCCCTGGCTGAGCCTAACAATGCCAAAGCCTTCTGGATGTACTACCAGAAAGCCCGCATGCAGGCGAAAGCAGGTGATAAAGCCGGTGCCAAAGCCACTTCCGCCAAATCCACCGAGCTGGCGAAAGCTGCTAAGAACGACGATTACGTAGCCCTCAACGAAAAACTGATGGCCACCCTGTAATCTGCAATCACTGCATAAAAAAAGAGGATGCCTCACCTGGGGCATCCTCTTTTTTTATAGCTTATCCGCCAATCAGGCAGGTGTATTGTTTGCCGGTTTACTCATAAAAGGCTGCAGGATGGCAGCAAAAGCCATGACCAGTACGCAGCCTATGAGGTTGAGCCAGAGGAAGGAAACCACGTCGAGCTTATAAACCACGATCACTGCGAGCTCTGCCAGCAGTGCTCCCCAGAACACCGCATGCCCCCTTACCCACTTCATGCCAAACGCCACCACAAAGATCCCGAGGATGGTACCGTAAAACAGCGAGCCCAGGATGTTTACGGCTTCGATAAGACTGCCCAGGTTGGTAGCAAACAAGGCCACGGCAATAGAAAACACTCCCCATACCAGCGTCCAGAATTTGGAAGCGCGGAGGTATTGCTCATCCGTAGCATTGGGCTTGTACATACGCTTGTACACATCCACCATGGTAGTGGATGCCAGCGAGTTGAGCGCTGCCGCGATGCTGCCCCAGGATGCGAGGAAGATAATGGCGATCAGCAGGCCTACCAGCCCCTTGGGTAAACTGTTCACCACAAAGTGCAGGAAGATGTAGTTGGTATCGTTGGTATCCGCAGCGGGATTGGCTTTTTTGATGAGGTCTTTGGCTTCGCCCCGGATCTTGTCGGACACGGCTTCTGAAGCTTTCAGGCTGGCCTGTGCATCGCGGATAACGGGTTCGTTTTCTGTATTAAGCGCGGCTGCCAGGGCTTTTACCTGTACCTGCTTCACACCGTCCAGCGAATCGTAGCGTTGCTCGAGTACCTGCATCTGCGGGGAATATTCCGACTGATGCACCTGGCGGATGAGGCCTTCGTTGAAGTTGATGGGGGCTTTGAAATACAGGTAAAACACGAATACCAGCGCGCCTATCAGCATAATGAGAAATTGCATGGGCACCTTTACCAGTCCGTTCATGAGCAGGCTCATACGGCTCTCGGTAAGGTCGCGGGCGGTGAGGTAACGCCCTACCTGGCTTTGGTCGGTCCCGAAGTACGATAAGGCAAGGAAGAACCCGCCTATGACCCCGCTCCAGATGTTGTAGCGGTCTTTCAGGTCAAAGTCCGTCACAATCACATTCAGCTTTCCCATTTTCCCGGAAACGTGCAATGCTTCAGAGAAACCTATCTCCGGCGGCAGCAGTTTCACCACCATATACCCCGCCAGGAACATCCCCGCGAAGATGATACCCAGCTGTAGCGACTGCGTATACGATACCGCTTTGGTACCGCCGTACATGGTATAAATGATGAGCAGCCCGCCCATGAAAATATTGGTGTAGTAGATATTCCATCCTAACAGCGACGAGAGGATGATAGACGGTGCATAGATACTGATCCCCGTGGAAAGGGCGCGTTGCAGCAGGAAGAGGAACGACGTGAGGGTGCGGGTTTTCAGGTCGAACCGGTTCTCGAGGTATTCATACGCCGTATAGACTTTCAGCCGGTGGTAGATGGGTACAAACACAGCAGAGATAACCACCATGGCGATGGGCAGCCCGAAGTAGTATTGCACGAACCGCATACCGTCGGCATATGCCTGTCCGGGTGCGCTGATGAACGTAATAGCGCTGGCCTGTGTGCCCATAATGGAGAGCAGCACGATGTACCAGGGAACGGAACGGTTTCCGAGGAAGTAACTGTCGAGGTTTTGCTGGCCGCGGCTTTTCCAGACACCATACATGATAATGATGGTGAGGGTTAGCCCCAGCACAGCCCAGTCGGCATAACTCATGAAAAGTGTTTGGTAAAGAAGTAAAAGAAAACAACCAGTGCCACGAGCCATCCTAATACAAGGATGTACCAGGAGCGCCAGCGGCTGAACAAGGGTGGTTTATTTGTTTGTTTATCTTCCATCATTATTGCGTTTGGACAACAATCCGCCTCCCAGCAGTCCTAATGCAAGGCCTATCAGCAGCCCGATATGGACGCGTTTGATAAGAAACCCGATGGCCAGCCCGATAGCGATGCACAGCCCTGCTGAAATCGTAACTCTGTCTTTTCTCATGCTCATAATCAGTCCTGTTTAGCGATCAGGTTCACAAATAAACGGTATGCGCCCGGCACGCCCGCAGGCAGCTGGCGGAAGAACGAAAGTCCGGTATATACGTATTTCCCTTTGCCGTAACGGGCCACGATGGTGGAGCCGGTCATATCTTTCTCACCGGGATCTTTCATGGAAAAAGGTTGTGCGTATTGTCCATCGGCATTAGCCGGGAAATACAATCCACGCTCCTGTACCCATCCGTTGAAATCTGCGGTGGTCAGGGCGTTGGGATATTTCATCAGTTTGTCCTGCGGTGTAAGGAAGGATACGGCAGCGGTTTCATCCGTCACCCTGTCGCGCGACAGCGTGAAAGGGAATGGCCCCATCTGGTTGGAAACCAGTCCACCGTTGGTGTTGTACTGGATCAGCAGCGTACCGCCGTTTTTCACGTATTCCAGTAAGCGCGGCTGCCAGTAGCGGAGGCGCTCCTGGGTGTTGTAAGCACGCACGCCGGTGATGATGGCATCGTATCCGGAAAGGTTACCCTGCATGATCTCTTTCTCACCAAGGAGGGTTACGGTATAACCGATCTGGCGGAGGCTTTCCGCTACTTTATCACCCGCACCGGGGATGTACCCGATGTTCCTGCCGTTGTATTGGAGGTTCAGGGTAACGAGCCTTGCTTCCGCTGGCGGGAACAAGGTAATGGCAGGGATGTGATCATAAGCGATCACCGTCATGCTGTTCGTGTACTCCTTTCCGTTAAACTCTACGGCAACGCTCATGGTATCGGTCAGTTGCTGGCCGTTTACCTTCAGCGGTTTTACCTGGAATACCACTTCCACTTCGTCCCCTTTCTCTTTCAGGGTGAAGGGGATAGCGGGCTGGTCGGCCGTGAAACCCTGCGGCAGGCGGAGCTTTACTGTACCGCTAACGCCCGGCTGAATAGCACGGATCTTAACGGGAACTGCCTGCGGGGCAGCCTGTGTGTAAATGTATACCTGGTTCTGGAGGTAAGCCACTACGGGCGGCGCCATAACCAGCGGACTGTACACCTCCCCTTTCACAGGATCGGTGAATTTGTAAATGAAGGGCCTTTGCACTGTGATGGTCTGGTCTCCGAAGCGGAGGTAGAAGGTGGCGGTGAGCGAAGGTTTGTTTTCGGGGTAGCCAACCATACCGTTATCACGGATGATGTAGGTGCCCAGCGGATGAGCGTCTTGCAGCCAGTAGGGTTGCGAAACGGGTGTTTCCGCAGGGATGGGGAAATCGGCGGGGATGGTATTGAACTCATTGAACGCGAGATCCCTTGCCAGTGCGGTATTCTCGGTACCGTTGTACGTCACTTTTTCGAGGCGTACGGGGACGGTGCTGCGGTTGATGATCTGGAGCTGGCTTTTCATGGGGCCGCCGGGAATTACTTCGCCGGTGGAAGAGAAAGCTTCGGCCCAGAGACCGGAGCAGCCGATGATGAGTTGCTCCAGTTCCTTCAGCTTCTGGGTTTTCCAGTAGCTGTCGGGCAGTGCCAGCAGGCTTTTACGCATAGCTAACAAAGCGGGTACGCTGGCGGAAGGTGCTTCTGCGCGGTAGTCTTTGATGATAGCCTGAATCTGGCGGGCGATGGCATCGGTGCCGGGCACGCGGTTCCAGGTGGTATTAATACCATCCATGAGATCTTTGGAAGGAGCATCACCGAGGATGGTCTGGAAGTACTCGGTGGCGTTACCATGGCCGGATGGTACCCCAAAGCCCTGGCTCTTGTGCTGGCTGCGGCTTTCGGCGGCAATTTCGCCGTAGCCCTTACCGAGGAGCGCGTTGTAGGCGCCTACCTGCATCTTGAACTGATCTTCGGAGATGGTATTGTTGCTGCCGAAGTTGAAGGTATTCCACAGCAGGCGTTTGGCCTGCCATACCTGTACATCCTTCAGCTGCTCGGGATATTGATTGGGATCTGCAGCGGCTTTATAAGCTTCTGCAGCCAGCATGGCCGATGCGGTGTGGTGACCATGGCCGGCGCGGCTGTCGGCCGGGAAGCGGCAGATGATCACATCCGGACGGAACTTGCGGATTACCCACACTACGTCTCCCAGCACCTTTTTACGGTCCCAGATGGTGAAGGTTTCTTCGGGGTTCTTGGAGAAGCCGAAATCGTTGGCGCGGGTAAAGAACTGTTCGGCCCCGTCTATCCGGCGGGCGGCCAGCAGTTCCT
The DNA here is from genome assembly GCF_003149455.1 of Chitinophaga deserti. Classification (GTDB taxonomy): domain Bacteria; phylum Bacteroidota; class Bacteroidia; order Chitinophagales; family Chitinophagaceae; genus Chitinophaga; species Chitinophaga deserti. The sequence continues at coordinate 384,303 of NZ_QFFK01000004.1, read as the reverse complement.
GTGTGCGGATGAGGCCCAGCAGCTCTGCCTGCTCGTTGCCGATGAGGTTCTGTCCCCCATCACCACGGGTGAGGGAAAGGTATCCGGTGCGGTATTTCCCTTCTCGTGCCAGGAAGCCCAGCAGGCGGGTATTCTCATCATCGGGATGGGCGGCTACGTACAGTACGCTGCCGAGGGTGTTCAGTTTCTGGAGCTGCAGCTGGATATCGGCTGCGTGCATCACCGGGGCAGTTTGCGCCTTAGCGCCGGAAACAGCCAGCAGTAAGGCGGTAGCCAACCCTGCGAGGGTTCTAAAGTTCAACATGAAGTAGTTACCGGTTTTGTCAGTCGTCAAAAATAGGGATTATATAAGCATTTGGGTTGCCGCTGGTGGATTAAATCCTGCTTCCCGTAATGGTCTATTTATCAGTCTTTTGTTTCATCAGGTACGCCTGCAGTGGCCAGCCTATCCCGTTATCTGCAGCCAGATTGGATAATATGACCACGGCTTTTTGTCCTGCGCGTTCGATGGTGATATGGGAATTGAATCCGCCGGTCTGGCCGCCATGGTTCACCACGGTATGCCCATTGCCGGTAATGATATGCCAGCCCATGCCCATCCTGGCGGATTTGTCCTTAAAGGTTTCCTCATGGCTCAGCAATATGGCATCACCCAGTTTGCCCTTGCCGGGGTTGATATTGGCGCTGGCATACCGCAGCATGTCCGTCAGGTTGGAGGTGATCCCTCCGGCCGGCGTTAATGCGCTCAGTACCCAGGGCTGTTCCGTTTTGCGGCCCATGTTATACCCCTGCGCCATTCCATCTTTCTGATTGCCATCCAGCGTGATACCGGTATGTTTCATCTTAAGCGGCCGGAGGATGGTTTTATTCAGCAACTCCCAGTACGAAATACCTTCATTACGCGCCAGCAGCTGCCCTAAAAGGCCTGCGGCGATGTTGGAATAAGCATACTTCACGCCGGGGGCTTCTGTGGGCTTGTATTGGTTCAGGAAATCATATAGCTGGGGCAGTCCGAAGTGGCCATATGGCTGTTGGGCCGAAAAGCCGGGATATTTCATGACCGGCTCCCAGCGCGGAATAGCAGAAGTGTGGTTAGACAGCATGAGCAGGGTAACCGGCTTGCCTTCGAACCAGTTCAGTTTAACCGTGTCCGGTACATATTTCGAGATGAGATCCTCCCCTTTCACCTTACCGCGCACGATCTGATCCGCCAGCAGGATGCCGGTGAATGTTTTGGTGAGGGAGCCTATCTGGAAGATGGTATTGTTATTGGGCAGCTGACCGTTGCCTATAGCGGTTTCCCCATAGGCATAGGTGTAGGTTTTATTGCCGTCGATCACCCCTATCATGAGCCCCACGCATTTCTTCTGCGTAAAAGCGGCACGCACAAGCGAATCCACTTTACGGTCGAGCGGGGTTTTCATGGGGTTGTTGGATTGCTGGCAAAGGGCACCCAGTGCCGGAAGGGCGAGAAAAGCGGTGAATAACACGCGAAGCATGGGACGGGATTTATTATTTCTTGAACATGAAGTACACGGCTCCGAGAAGCAGTGAAAAAGAGATGAGATAATTCCAGCGTAAGGGCTCTTTCAGCCAGATCACCGCAAATACGCAGAACACGGTGAGGGTGATCACTTCCTGCACCATTTTCAGCTGAAAACCATTGAACCCGTCCAGGTACCCCATCCGGTTGGCGGGCACCATGAAACAGTATTCGAAAAAGGCGATGCCCCAGCTCACGAGAATTACCTTCCAGAGCGGTACGCTCGTGTCTTTCAGATGGCCATACCAGGCAAACGTCATGAATACGTTGGAAACAAGCAGGAGTAAAATGGTACGCATGCCCTAATTTACTGTTTTAGGAATAAAAAAACTCCCGGCGGAGCCGGGAGCGTGTAAGAATATTTTGAACGGTATTAATTCTCTTTTTTAGCCAGCAGGTAGAGGACGGCCATGCGGGTAGCTACCCCGTTTTCTACCTGGTCGAGGATGATGCTCTGGCCGGAATCTGCCACGTCGGAGCTAAGCTCCACGCCGCGGTTGATGGGTCCGGGGTGCATGATCACGATGTCTTTACCAAGACTGTCCAGCAGCTTGCGGTTCACCCCGTAAGCGAGGGAGTATTCGCGCAGGGTGGAGAACAGGGGCATGTTCTGGCGTTCCAGCTGGATGCGGAGCACGTTGGCCACATCTGCCCATTTCAGCGTTTCTTTGATATCGTAAGATACGTTTACGCCGAGGGCGTTGCCGATGTGTTTGGGGATCAGCGTAGGCGGACCAACCACGGTTACCTCAGCGCCCAGTTTCTTCAGGCAGTAGATGTTGGAGAGTGCTACGCGGGAGTGCATGATATCGCCACAGATAGCGATCTTTTTGCCTTCCACGCTGCCCAGCCGTTCGCGGATGGAGAAGGCATCGAGCAGGGCCTGTGTGGGATGCTCATTGATACCGTCGCCGGCGTTTACGATTGGAACGTTAATGTGTTTTGCGAGGAAGTGAGGCGCTCCTGTAGCCGAGTGCCGCATCACCACCATATCCACTTTCATGGACAGGATGTTGTTAACGGTATCGATGAGGGTTTCTCCTTTGGAAACGGAAGATCCCGAAGCGGAGAAGTTCATGACATCGGCACCCAGGCGCTTTTCCGCCAGCTCAAAAGAGAGCCGCGTTCGCGTTGAGTTTTCGAAAAATACATTAACGATGGTGGTATCCCGCAAGGTAGGTACTTTCTTGATCGGGCGCTGCAATACTTCCTTGAATTGATCAGCAGTTTGAAATACGAGCTCTATATCCTGACGTGTCAGTTCACGTATACCCAGCAGATGTTTAACAGACAGTGACATTCTAAGGTGCAAATATATGGGTTTTATGCTATCAGCACAACTTCGTCTTTACCATCGCGTTCATTCCAGAGCACTTTTACGCGCTCGGTAATAATCGCGTCGATCGTACGGCCGGTATAATCGGGCTGTATGGGCAGTTCACGGCTGAATCTGCGGTCGATCAGCACGCAAAGCTCCACTTTGGCGGGCCTTCCGAAATCCAGCATGGCATCCATGGCGGAACGGATGGTACGGCCGGTGTACAGCACGTCATCGATCAGGATCACCCGTTTATTGTCGATGGAAAAATCCATGTCGGTTTCATTGGGGAGATGCAGGGTTTTACCGCTGTTGTAGTCGTCGCGGTAAAAAGTGATGTCCAGTTTGCCATAGGGAATATTGGCGGAGGGCACCAGCGCCTGGAGGTGGCGGTAGATGCGGTCCGACAAAAAGATGCCCCTCGGCTGAAGCCCGATCACCACCGTGTCCCGGAAGTCCAGGTGGTTCTCCACCAGCTGGTGGCTCAGCCTTTCGATCGTAATCGCCAGTTGCCGGTCTGTCAGTATTGATTTCAAATGAAATGAAATTTAAAAGTCAAAAGTAAGGATGAAGGACCGGAATAAAAAATGATTGCCGAAGCGGGTGGTTAACGTACATTTGACGGGTAAATCGTTTCGGCCATGAAAATCATTAAAACCATGCTCCTTACTTTCGCGCTGTTCGGCCTTTTTTCCGATTCCCAGGGCCAGATCAAAAACGGTGAAACCGTACCCGACTTCTCTCTCCAGGATCAGGATAACCATACCTTCCGCCTGGCGGATGCTCTGGCCAAAGGGCCTGTGGTGGTATATTTCTATCCGAAAGATGATACGCCGGGCTGTACCAAAGAGGCCTGTACTTTCCGCGACAGCTTCTCCGCATTTACCGATGCGGGCGCAACCGTGGTAGGCATCAGTTCAGACGATGTAAAATCGCACAAGAAATTCGCTTTGAAGCATAACCTCCCCTTCACCCTGCTGGCAGATGAGAAAAACGAAGTGCGCAAGCTATTCGGTGTTCCCAAAACCATGATGCTTCCCGGCCGTGTCACTTACGTGCTCGACCGTAAAGGCACCGTAGTTCACCAGTTCAATTCCATGAGCCAGGCAACGCAGCACGTGGAGGAATCGCTCGCAGCGATAAAGAAGCTGTAAATCTTACAGTACGAAATTTGGAAGAAGCGCTCCGCATGGGGCGCTTTTTTTATACCCCGTATGTAATTCAGGGATTTACGGTTAAACCGGCAGGAATGAAAGTGCTTTTGCAGGAGCCTTTTCAGGGGTAACAGGCAGTATTAAGAGAGACGAAAGAGGAGTTATAAGCTTATTACAAGTAGTTATCCTGTTAATATCTATGTAGTATCTACGGGGCATGTACGAGGAAACTACAAGGGAACCAGCCATTAACCCCGGACAAAAGATGGACTTGATGTGGACTTGATGCGCACTTGAGGTGGAGATTTTCAGGAGTATATAACTAACCTGCAGCCCATGGTCATTGCTGGCGGAGGGATAACAGACCGGGTTATCCCGTAGTTATTATGGTTTGATAATGAATTTGTTATAATAATTCTCACCCTGTATGACAAAGCAACGGTTGTCTTCTATTGCTGAATAATTTATGCCAGCGCCATAAAAAAAGCCGCCCTTTTGGGGCGGCTTTCGTGTAAGATGTATGCCATACTACGCTTCCTTCAGGAAGGGGTAGCGGTAATCTGTGGGAGAAACGAGTGTTTCCTTCACGGTACGAGCGCTGAGCCAGCGGTACAGGTTCAGCTGAGAGCCGGCCTTATCGTTGGTTCCGGAAGCACGGGCACCACCGAATGGCTGCTGCCCTACTACCGCACCGGTAGGTTTATCGTTCAGGTAGAAGTTGCCTGCGGCGTTCACCAGTTTCTTGGTAGCCAGCTCAAGCGCGTAGCGGTCTTGCGAGAAGATGGCGCCGGTAAGGGCGTATTCGCTCGTACCATCTACCAGTTCAATGGCTTCTTCGAACTTGTCCGCATCATACGTGTAAATAGTGAGCACAGGGCCGAAGATCTCTTCGCACATGGTCACATATTTAGGATCGAGTGCCTCGATAACAGTAGGCTCAATAAAGTAGCCTTCTGCTTTGGAATAGTTACCACCCGCAACGATTTTCGCTTTGGGGTCTTTCTTCGCATTATCGATATAGGTAGCGATCTTGTCGAAAGAACGCTCGTCGATCACGGCATTGATGAAGTTGGTAAAGTCTTCCGTAGTACCCATTTTCATGGTCTTCAGCTCTGCTGCCAGCTTCGTCTTGATCTCTTCAGCAATATTGCTGGGGAGGTAAGCGCGGGAAGCAGCGGAACATTTCTGACCCTGGAACTCGAAAGCACCGCGGGCAAGACCGGTAACCACAGCGTCAACATCCGCAGATTTGTGTACGAGTACAAAATCTTTACCGCCTGTTTCACCAACAATGCGGGGATAGGTCTTGTATTTGGAAATGTTGTTGCCGATAGTCTTCCACATGGTCTGGAACACGCCGGTAGAACCGGTGAAGTGAATGCCTGCAAAGTCGGGATGTGCAAAGCAGATGTCGCCGATGGTAGGCCCGTCTGCATACACGAGGTTGATAACACCGTCTGGCAGACCTGCTTCGATGAGTACTTTCATGAAGAAGCTGGCGTGGTAAACGGCTGTATTAGCGGGTTTCCAAACCACTACGTTACCGCACATGGCGGCGGAAGTGGGCAGGTTACCGCCGATGGCGGAGAAGTTAAAGGGAGTAACCGCGAGTACGAATCCTTCGAGGGGACGGTATTCCATACGGTTGTGCACGCCGGGAGAGCTAACGGGTTGCTGGCGGTAGATCTCGGTGAGGTAGTGCACGTTAAAGCGGAGGAAGTCGATCAGTTCGCAGGCGGAGTCGATCTCTGCCTGGTAGGCGTTCTTGCTCTGGCCCAGCATGGTAACGGCATTGGTATGTGCGCGGTACCTGGTGGCGAGGAGCTCGGCAGCTTTCAGGAAGATGGCGGCGCGCTGTTCCCAGGGAGTATCGGCCCATTGCTGGCGTGCTGCCAGTGCGGATGCGATCGCTTCTTTAACATGGCTGGCATCTCCTGCGTGGAAATGACCCAGTTTATGTTTGATCTCGTGCGGGGGACGGATATCCACCGTTTTGCCGCTGCGCACTTCCTTACCGCCGATGTACATGGGAATATCCATTTCCACGGCTTTGAATGCGGCGAGCTGTTTTTTCAGTGCTGCTTTCTCGGGGGTGCCGGGACCGTAAGTAAGAACCGGCTCGTTGGTTGGTGCTGCAAAGTCAAAATAAGCGTTATGCATGGCTTAGATTGTTGTTTCGGTTATCAATATTGTTCACGAAGGCCTGGTGTCAGCCTTTTTCGTCTTCTTTCTGCATCATGAGGTAAGCCTTGATGAACCCGCCGAGGTCGCCGTCCATTACTGGTCCAACGTTGCCGACTTCGAAATCTGTACGGTGATCTTTGATCATTTTGTAAGGATGGAACACGTAGGAACGGATCTGGGAACCCCACTCGATTTTGCGCTTGTTGGCGTTGGTAGCGTTCTTCAGTTCTTCACGGCGCCGGATCTCTTCTTCATACAGCCTGGATTTCAGCATGGTGAGCGCCTTTTCACGGTTCTCCCCCTGCGTACGTGCCTGCTGACATTCGATAATGATACCGGAAGGGATGTGCTTCAAACGTACCGCGGTTTCCACCTTATTCACGTTCTGACCGCCTTTACCACCGGAGCGGTAAAACTCCCATTCCAGGTCTGCAGGGTTCACCGTTACTTCAATCGTATCATCTACCAGCGGGTAAACGAAAACGGATGCGAAGGAGGTATGCCTGCGGGCATTGGAATCGAAGGGTGAGATACGAACGAGCCGGTGAACACCACTTTCCGCTTTGAGCAGTCCGTATGCGAAATCCCCGTCGAATTCGAGGGTGGCAGATTTGATACCTGCACCGTCGCCATACTGCACGTCGATTTCACTGACTTTCCAGCCCTGCTTTTCTCCGTACATGCGATACATCCTCAAAAGCATCTCAGCCCAGTCCTGGCTTTCTGTACCGCCTGCTCCCGAGTTAATGGTGAGCACGGCCGGCATCTCGTCTTCCGGCTGGTTGAGGGTAGATTTAAACTCCAGCTCGTCCAAAGCCGTAAGGGCATTGGCATAAGCCTGGTTTACTTCTTCCTCGGTAGCCTCGCCTTCTTTCTGGAAGTCCAGCAATACGGCGCTGTCCTCGATGGCATTTTTAACTGCATCGTGGAGGTCTACCCAAAATTTGTTAACCTTGATTTCTTTGAGGATGGCGGTCGCCCTTTCGTTGTCGTCCCAGAAGCCGGGAGACAGGGTCATTTGCTTATCATTTTCTATTTTGTCAATACGGTCCTGGACGTTAAAGAAAACCTCCCAGGACGTAGAGACGGTCCCTCATATGCTTAACTTGTTCTGTTGTCATAAGTCCGCAAAGATAAATTATTATTAACGAAATACGAAAATGGAAATCGTTGGCTAATCAATTCATTTTTAATGCGTAAATTAAGTTTGGAAAGATTTTTGCGCGAGATTGTCATTCTAAACCCTACCGCATGGAAACCCGCACGAGCATACTTCACTACCGGCAGCAGGCCTTCTTCAATCTGATAGCCCTTTTGGTGGTTATCGGTGTAAATGTAATGGCTAACACTGCAACGCTGAATGGCCGCACTACCGGTGAAGTGTCTGACAGTTACCCGAATCTTTTTACCCCTGCGGGTATTACATTCAGTATATGGAGTATTATTTACCTCGGTTTACTCGCCTTTGCAGGCTACCAGCTCTGGCTTGCCTTTGCTCCTAATCATGATGCGGAACTGTCCCGTGTAATGACGTGTATGGGCCGGTGGTTCCTGCTGAACTGTCTTGGTAATGCCTGCTGGCTCTTCGCATGGCATTACGACCTGATTTGGCTGTCTGTCCTCATCATGGCATTCATCCTCTTCACCCTTGCCCGCATCCATGCCCGCTTCAGGATCGCAGATCCCGATGCGTCCCTGGCAGAGAAAGCTTTTATCTTCTTCCCTTTCGGCATTTATTTCGGATGGATCACTATTGCCCTGCTGGCCAATATCACCGCCCTTGGCGTGGCTATGGGGTGGACGGGCTACGGCGTTGGCGGAGTGTACTGGACCATCATCTGCATGATGCTTGGCACATTGGCCGGCCTCTTCATGATCTTCCGTTTCAATAACATCTGGTACGGAATTGCCGGTATATGGGCATTCTACGGTATTATCCTCAAGCGGGATGCCGTTGCCAGTTCAGACTCCCCTCCCATCGTGGCTGCGGGCACCATAATTATGGCGGTGCTGGCCCTGTCTGTTATCATGCAGCTGCTGAGAAAGCGCAGTCTTGTTTGATAAAACCTCCCCAACTATCGATCCCGCGCCGTACTTTTGAGCGCATCAAATTAAAAGCCCGTATCATGTTCCCAAACGTACAGCCCGACGCCACACATGCCTGGCAGGAATTAGAAGCCCACGCCGTATTAATGCGTGAAACGCCCATGCGCGACCTCTTCGCCGGAAACCCCGACCGTTTTAAGGAGTTTTCGCTGCGGCTGGAAGACATTCTGTTCGATTTCTCTAAAAACATCATAACAGGCCTCACCCTCCACCACCTCGTAGAGCTGGCAAAGGAATGCGGACTGGAAGAAGCGCGCACTGCAATGTTCGCCGCTGAAAAAATCAACGTCACCGAAAACCGCGCGGTGCTCCACACTGCGCTCCGTAACCTTTCCGGTACACCCGTTATGCTCGACGGGAAAGACGTTATGCCCGAAGTAAATGCCGTGCTGGCGCAGATGGAAGACTGCTGCCGCCGCATCCACTCCGGTGAGTGGAAAGGCTATTCCGGCAAAAAGATCCGTTATATCGTAAACATCGGTATCGGCGGTTCAGACCTCGGACCCGTAATGGTGACCGAAGCCCTGAAGCCCTACTGGGTAGAAGGCATCCAGCCTTACTTCGTATCCAATGTAGACGGTACCCATATCGTGGAAACACTGAAGAAAGTGAAGGCCGACGAAACGCTGTTCCTCATCGCCTCCAAAACCTTCACCACACAGGAAACCATGACCAACGCACATACCGCGCGCGAGTGGTTCCTGGCCAATGGCGGCAGTGAAAAAGACATCGCCCTCCACTTCGCTGCCCTCTCTACCAACGAGAAAGCAGTCACCGCATTCGGTATCGATCCTAAGAATATGTTCGCTTTCTGGGACTGGGTAGGCGGCCGTTACTCGCTGTGGTCCGCTATCGGACTGTCGATCGCATTAACCGTGGGGTATAATAACTTCCGCGACCTTCTCGGTGGCGCCCATGCGGCCGACCAGCATTTCAAAGACACGCCGCTGGAAGATAACATCCCCGTACTCATGGCGCTTATTGGCCTGTGGTATGGTAACTTCTTCGATTCCGCTTCCGAAGCCATCCTTCCCTACGACCAATACATGCACCGCTTTGCGGCTTATTTCCAGCAGGGGAATATGGAAAGTAACGGTAAGTCTGTAGCCCGCAACGGCAAGTCGGTAGAATGGCAGACGGGCCCTATTGTATGGGGCGAGCCCGGTACAAACGGCCAGCACGCTTTCTACCAACTCATTCACCAGGGTACCAAGATGATCCCCTGCGATTTCATTGCACCGGCCATCAGCCACAATCCTGTTGGCGATCATCATCCCAAGCTGCTGTCTAACTTCTTTGCACAAACGGAGGCGCTGATGAACGGGAAAACGGAGGAAGAAGTGGTAGCCGAAGGTACTGCGAAAGAGCTGGTGCCTTTCAAGGTGTTTAGTGGTAACCGTCCTACCAACTCGTTCCTTATCAAACAGATCACGCCGCGCACGCTGGGTATGCTCACGGCTTTGTACGAGCATAAGATCTTTGTGCAGGGTGTTATCTGGAACATTTACAGCTTCGATCAATGGGGTGTTGAGCTGGGTAAGCAGCTGGCTAACCGCATTCTGCCCGAGCTGCTGGAGAATGAAGAAGTGACTTCGCACGATTCATCTACCAATGGTTTGATAAACGAATACAAGCAAATGCGTCAATAACGGCGTTTTTAATATTTATAACGGCGGCCGGGGATCCCCGGCCGCCGTTTTGTTTTGAGCCGGGTGAGCAATGGGTTAACCGTCTTTCCCACGTGCTACCGGAAATTGATCAAGTACTCCCCTGCCGGCAGGTTCATCAATAGATACAAAAAAACGCGTCAGAAACGGCGTTTTTTATTGAAGTAACGGCCTCGGGGGCACCACGTTAACCGCTAAGCTTTGTATCGGAAATGTATCCGGTTTACCGTATTCTTTCCGGGCTGCCGGAGAATGAAGGAGAGGATGTTTGCCAGCCAACTCATTCCAGTATGCAAACAAATGTGTCAGGAACGGCATTTGGGATTCGAATAACGGCCTCGGAGAATCCCAGGGGGTATTTGTGTTAATAGGTAGTAAAAGGAGCTTAAAAGAGGTGTAAAGGAATAGTAGGTGTAATGGTACTTAATGTATATAAAAGGGGTGCTTTTCCATCACTGTATTGGGTTTGAGTACGTTTTATATACATTAACCCTTCTTTTACCCTTCTTTAACCCTTCAGTAACCCTGCTTTAAGGCATAAAAAAACCTCCGCGAATTGCGGAGGTGAAATTTCTTTATCGTTGACAGGGAGAGAAGAAAAAGAAACTACCATTTGTCCACGTCTTCAGAAGAAGGAGCTGGTGCTTCTGCTTCTGCGGTAGCTGCAGCGGCGGCTACTTCGGAACGAACAGCGGCAACGGCTTCCTGGGCATCGGTGTCCTGCTCGTCTTCACGGGAGTCGGAATAGTCGTGATTGTAAGCATCAAAGTCAAAATCGGGCATCAACTCGGTTTTTACGTAGTTGATAGTTTCAGTAAGGGCATTGAGGAACTTATTGAAGTCTTCTTTGTACAGGAATACTTTATGCCTGTCGTAGCCATTATCGTTGAAACGTTTCTTGCTTTCTGTGATAGTGAGAAAGTAGTCGTTTCCGCGCGTGGTTTTTACATCAAAGAAATAAGTTCTCCTTTTGCCCGCTTTCAATCTCTTGGAAAAGATGCTGTCATTGTTTCTTTCCTGTTGATTGTTGTTTTCGTACGCCACAGTTGATAGATTTAAGTGTTAACGAATCAAATCCTGTTTGAGTGATCAATAATCAACAAATATACTATTGTTTTACAAATATCAAAATATTTTTAAATGATTTTCAAAATTCATCTTATATTCCGCGCAGGAGGGCATTACAGCAGTTTACAACCCTGTGAAAATTACTCACTTACACGTTCTTCTTCACCTGTTTGCTGACGCGCATACAGCTCTGCGTAATAGCCGTTTTTTGCCATTAATTCTTCATGCGTACCCATTTCTGCAATCCGCCCTTCGTCCAGCACAATGATCTTGTCGAACGTAAAGAGTGAAAAGATGCGGTGGGTAATGATAATGGCAGTTTTATCCTTCAGGTAGGCATACAGGTTACCGATAATCTCCTTTTCCGTACGGGCGTCTACCGCAGAAAGACAATCATCAAACAGCAGGATATTGGGCTTACGGATAAGCGCCCTGGCAATGGATACGCGTTGTTTCTGCCCTCCGCTCAGCGTTACCCCTCTCTCTCCCACTACCGTCTGGAAACCTTCCGGAAAGCCCAGGATATCCTTTTCTACGGATGCCTGCCGCGCTGCCTGTTGCACCGCTTCGTCATTAGCGGTCGGCTCCCCGAATCGGATGTTGTTGGCGATAGTATCGGAAAACAGGAACACATCCTGCGGTACGTAAGAGATCTGTTCACGTAAGCTGTTCAGCTTCAGCTCGCGGATGTTATTTCCGTCTATCTGGATAGCGCCTTCCTGCGGGTCGTACATCCGGAGCAGTAACTGCGCCAGCGTGGTTTTACCCGAACCGGTACGGCCTATCACGGCTATCTTCTGGCCGGGTTTAATATGCAGGGTGAAATTCTTCAATGCCTGTATACCGGTATGCGGATACGTAAAGCTCACATTGTTCAGGCGTATATCCCCGCCCAGCTTCACTTCCCTGGCATCGGGCGCATTCCGGATCTGAGGTTCCAGTAACAGGAACTCGTTGATACGCTGCTGCGAAGCGGCCGCCCGTTGTATCATGGAAGCTACCCAGCCGATACTGAAGAACGGGAAAGTCAGCATGTTCACATACAGTACAAACTCCGCCAGGTTCCCCACCGTGATGTTCCCCCTGATTACCTGCATACCGCCGATAAAGATGGTAAGGATCACGCTGAGTCCGATCATGAGGGCCATGGCGGGCTGGTATAGTGCATCGGTTTTAGCAAGACTGATACTGCTCTGTTTATACGCTTCACTCGCTTCTTCAAAATGCCCGGCAGAGGCTTCTTCCTGCACGTACGATTTGATCACGCGGATGCCGGAATAGTTTTCCTGCGCTACCGATGTGATGTTCGATAACTGCGACTGAATGCGTTCGCTTTTCTTATGTATGATGCGGTTTACGGAATAAATGGTGAGCGCCAGCAGGGGCAGCGGACTGAGGGTATACAGCGTGAGCATGGGGTTTACGGCCCACATGAGCCAGATGATCATCACCATCATGATGATGGTGCGGGTGGCATACATCAGCGCAGGACCAACATACATCCGTACGCGGCTCACATCTTCCGTGATACGGCTCATAAGGTCGCCCGTACGGTTCAGCTTAAAGAAGTGCAGATCCATCCGCTGGTATTGCTGGTAGATGGCGTTCTTCAGATCGTATTCGATGTAGCGGCTCATGACGATGAGCGTCTGGCGCTGGAGGTACATGAAGAAGCCGCTGAGGAGTGCCAGGCCGAGAATGGAGAGGCCGTAGAATGCCAGGGTCTGGCTGAACACGGCGCGGAAGGCGCCTTTCAGGCTGGTATCGCTCAGCATGCGGTAACTTTTCAGGTTCTGCTCCAGCAGGTCGAAGATCTGGCGGACCAGGATGGGCTGGAAAACGCTGAATACGATGGAGACCGAGGTGAACAGCATCCCCAACAGGAAGCGCCACTTGTATTGAACGAAGTATTTGTTTAAAGCTGCAAGGTGTTTCATAAAAGCTATACAAATGTAGGGAATGACCAGTAACACTCATCATTTTCATTTTTCCGGAACGGCAGGGCGGCTTACTTTTATTCAAACCTTGCTATATGCCAACTATACCCGGCGCCTCACCCCTGCGCGCCTCCGACCGTTTGCAGATCATCGACAGTCTGCGCGGTATTGCCCTTTTGGGCATCCTGCTCATGAACATCCTCATGTTCGGGTTCCCCGATAACCGTGGCGAAAACCTGCTGCTCCATAACGAGCTTTCAGGCCCTAATTACTACACCTGGTGGGTAACGGGCTTCTTTTTTGAAGGCACTATGCGGGGTATTTTCTCCCTGCTTTTCGGGGCAGGCTGCGTGCTGCTGCTGGACCGCCTGGAGAAAAGGACCGATCCCCTTACACCGCCGGCAGACATCTATTACCGCCGCCTCCTCTGGCTCCTTGCATTTGGTATCATTGATGCCAACCTGCTGCTATGGTCGGGCGATGTGCTGTACGTGTATGCCCTTGGCGGTATGCTCCTCTACCCTTTTCGCCGCCTGAAATCCCGTACCCTGCTCATCATTGCCGCAGTGGCTTTGCTGATAGGCACCTTCATGGCTACGGCCGATTTGTATGAGAAAAAGGAGCTCCGTGCCAAAGGGGAACAGGCTCTCGTGCTGGAAAAACAAAAGGTAAAACTGACCCCCAAGCAGGAGAAACAGAAGGAAGCATGGGAAGAGCATCAAAAGAAGCATACCCCCGAAGCCCAGCGCAAAGAAGATGCGGAACAGGTGGCGGAAATGCGTGGTAACTACTTCCGGGTAATGGCCTGGTCGGTTCCCCGAAACGCCCATTTCCAGAACTTCTCGCCGTACGATCTATTTTACTGGGACCTCATCATCTGCTTCTTCCTCGGTATGGCGCTCTTCAAAGCGGGGGTACTCACCGGTGCCAGGTCTCGGCAGTTTTATACCGTGCTGATGTTAACCGGTTATGCCCTGGGGCTTTCCATTCAATACTGGGAAATGCGGGAAGTGCTCAATATCCGTTTTGATGTGACGCGCCTGGCAGACAGGGTGTTCCTCTCCTGGTACGAGATACGCCGGGTGCTGGTATTGCTCGGGCATATCGGGCTTATCATGCTGATATTTAAAGCCGGAATCGCGAAGGGATTCTTCAGGGGAATGGCCGCCGTCGGACAAATGGCGTTCACCAATTACCTCATGCAAAGCTTATTATGCGGATTGTTCTTCTACGGGTACGGACTGGGATGGTATGGTGCGCTGGAAAGATACCAGCTGTATTACGTGGTAGGCGGCGTGTGGATGCTTCAGGTTATTTACAGCAACATCTGGCTGCGGTATTTCCTGTTCGGGCCTTTGGAATGGGTATGGCGCTCGCTGACGTACTGGAAGCGCCAGCCTTTCCGGCGGGGCGTGCCCATGATGCAGATGGCATAAAAATGAAAAGGGAGCAGTGTTCAGCTGCTCCCTTTTTTATTAACCCAGTTTCTGGAGGGTTTCGAGGATGATCTTTTCCTGATCGTCCTTGCTTACGTCTTCTTTTTTGAACTGCTGGCCGGTGATGTTCTCGAACAACTCGATGTAGCGTTCTGTTACGCTGGCAACGAATGCGTCGGTCATTTCCGGAACCTGCTGGCCTTCTTTACCCTGGAAACCGTTTTCCATGAGCCACTCGCGCACGAATTCTTTGGAAAGCTGCTTCTGCTGCTCGCCTTTGGCCTGCTTTTCTTCATAGCCTTCGGCATAGAAGAAGCGGGAAGAATCGGGGGTGTGGATTTCGTCGATCAGGTAAATGGTATCACCGATCTTACCGAATTCATACTTGGTATCTACCAGGATGAGGCCACGCTTAGCTGCCAGCTCACGCCCGCGTTGGAACAGGGCGAGGGTGTATTGCTCCAGCTTCTCGTAGTCTTCCCTGCTCACCAGGCCGGAAGAAATGATTTCCTCGCGGGAAATATCTTCGTCATGGCCTTCATGGGCTTTGGTGGTGGGGGTAATGATGGGAGAAGCGAAGTAGTCGTTCTCCTTCAGTCCTTCCGGAAGGGTAACACCGCACAGTTCGCGTTTGCCGCTTTTGTAGGTGCGCCAGGCATGGCCGGTGAGGTTACCGCGAACTACCATTTCCACGGGGAAGGTTTCGCATTTCAGGCCCACAGTAGCGCTGGGCAGGGGTACGGATTTAACCCAGTTGGGCACGATGTCTTTGGTGGCATCCAGCATAATAGCCGCAATCTGGTTCAGTACCTGACCTTTGTAGGGGATCGGGCGGGGAAGTACCACATCGAACGCCGAGATACGGTCGCTCACAAACATTACCATCCATTTATCAGCGATGGTATACACGTCCCGTACCTTACCTTTGTAAAAGGCCGTCTGGTTCGGAAATTTAAATGCAGATTCTAACATTCCGGTTTATTTTAATAGATTACCTGTTTTCTGAGCTGCAAAAATAGGCCAGCCGGGATTAAAAAATCAAAGCTTTTTTATGGATGCCCAAAATCCTTCGTATCAGCCCATAGATTGCAACTATTACGACCGCCTGGAAGCCTGGGCCACCCTCCGGGAGCCCGTTACCCTCGAATACCTGGATGAGGCGGGGCAGCCTCATTTAGAAACTGCCGTCATCCGCGACCTCTATGTCCGTAACAAGGCAGAGTTTTTGCTTACCGAGGCCGGTAGGGAGCTGCGGCTCGACCGCCTCATAGCGGTGAACCACCTCCCCGTACCTAAAACCTGTTAAAAGCGTATGAGCGAATTCCATATCGAATACCCGATGATCATTAAACTGGCCGTTGCCATGCTGGCAGGGTTCCTGCTGGGGCTGGAAAGGGAAGTACAGCGCAAGGCGGCCGGGGTGCGTACCATCACCCTTATCTGTATGAGCTCCGCCCTGTTCAGTATCCTGAGCATACATTTCGGGGGCCTGCAGTCGGGCGACCGTATCGCCTCCAACATCCTCACCGGCGTAGGCTTCATCGGTGCCGGGGTTATTTTCCGGGGAGGTTTTACCATAGACGGGATCACGACAGCCGCGGTTATCTGGATCTCCTCCGCCATAGGTATGGCCATTGGAGTGGGCAAATACGACCTCGCGGCCTTTGCCGTATTCTTCACCTTATTTACACTATGGGGATTTTCTTACGCGGAACGGATCATCAGCCGTCAGCGCGAACGGCGGTACTACGCCATCCAGTATGCGGAAAACACCCTTTCGCCGGAGGCTATGATTGAATTGTTCGGGTCTTACCGGCTGCGGACACTGGCAATTTCCACCACCAAATCCACTGAAAAGGAAACGGGACTGATCGTGTACGAAGGGAAATACGAGCTTACCGGCTCCATTGCCCACCTCACCGCCATGAACGATGCCCTCCTCGCCCACCGGGATGTAATTAAGTTTGAGGTGGAGCTGGCGAAATAATTACTTCTTCCGGGTGGTCATCAGCACCACCCCTGCAATTACAACAGCGGATCCTGCCATAGCGTGCGGGGCCAGTGTTTCATCGAGGAACACCCAGCCCAGGAACACCGCCACTACGGGGTTTACATATGCATAGGTAGCGGAAACCTGCGGCGGCGCGTTATTCACCAGCCAGCTGAAGGCCGTATACCCCACCAGTGAGCCGAATACCACGAGGTATCCTATCGCCAGCCAGGTACGGCTGGTCATCTCTCCCACCGTTTGCCAGTCTTTTTGTTCCAGTATTACACTCAATAGCGCGGTCACCACCACGCCGGAAAGCATCTGTATGCCCGACGACGTTAGCTGCGGAGGTGTATCCAGCCGTGGGCTAAGCAGGGAGCCGTAAGCCCAGGCAATGGAACCTGCCGTTAGTACGGCAACAGGCCATAGCGGGTAATTACGGACCACATTATCGGGGTGCAGGAGGTAAAAAGGGTCGAAGATGCAGAAGAGGCCGGCAAATCCAAGGGCAAGTCCGCAGAATGTAAGCGCCGAGGGCTTCTTCTTACTGAAGAACAGCCAGTCTAATCCGATGAACCATGCCGGTAAGGCAGCAATAAACAAAGCAACAAGACTGGAAGGCATATAAGCCAGGGCAAAAGCCACTGAGCTGTTACCGATCCCTATCAGCAGTACGCCAATGATGGCGGCATTACGCCATTGTAATTTGGTAGGCCGCGTCTTTTCCACTGCGAACCCAATGCCCAGCATGAGGCTCCCGGCGAGTATGAAGCGGAGAACAGACAGCAGGAAAGGCGGCAGCACTTCCGTAGCGATCTTTACGCCCAGGTAAGTGGAACCCCACAGTACGTAAACGAGACTGAGTGCCAGTATTAGTTTGGCTTTATTGGAACGTTGTTGCATGGTTTAAGGCCGGGCATACCCGGCACGCAAAGCTACGCTTCTGCCCTTACCTGACAAATACTTCGATCATGGCATTGGTAGGTCTCCGTGGCGCATGGAACGAATCTATCTGTCGGTAATTCTGCTGCAGCTCAGTGCGCAGCGCCCATGGGAAGAAGTTGTTCAGCGTAGGCGCATATTCATAAATAACGAGATCATAATGTTTGCTGCGCACCTTCTGTACGTATTCCTCCAGCTGTGCATTGAACATGCCTACGCCGAGGTGATGCCATAACGGGATGTTATGACCGGTTTCCTGCGTGTAGCCTATGGCGTGGTCGAGCGGGGTGAGCTCCGTGAGGTTCAGTACTTTAGCATCCTTTCCTTTCTTTACTTCAGGGAGCGCCATGATACGGTCGATGCCCGCAACGGTGGAAGGCGGCATATAGATTTTGCGGAATTCCGGGAGGGAGGAGAAGGTCCATTCGCTGGTGGGCACATCCGTTGTATCCAGGTTCACCATGTAATTATGCCTGTTCACCACGTTCTCTCCGCCGGGTACGGGAGCCGTGGCCACTGGCGGATTCAGCTGGTACAGAATGCGGGAGATGTATTTGAAATAGCTGGCAGACCACCACAGTAATACCACTGCGGCTGCGGCGAAGAAGGGCTTCCATTCATCGAACCTTACGGTTGTAAGATCATACAGCCGGGTAAGGATGAACGCGATGGCGAAGCCATGGAAGAAGATATTATTATCGGGAGGCGTATAACTTGTTACCTGGAACAGCGCTGCTTCCACGAGGATGCCGATGGTAAGTAGGAAGAAAAGCATCAGTCCACGGTTCTGCCACAGCGCACGCGGCGCTTTCAGTGCCGGGATCATCAGTATTACCGACAGAGCGAAGTAGAACTTGATCCATTGCGTTTCAATGAGGAGTACTTCGATGATATCCATGAACGACAGGCGCGAGGAATGCGGAGGCTGCCCGTGGTTGAACCAGTATCCGAATCCATGGCTGAGGAAGGGAACGATGAAGATGCAGGCTACCAGCACATAGCTGCCGAGGAAGCCGGCCAGCTCCTGCCAGCGGCGGGTATTGAGGGTATGGTATCCCAGCAGGGCAAGGGCCAGCAGCATGGCAAGGCCTCCCCCGTCCTGCTTCGTGAAGAAGCTGAGGAAGGTAAAGGCGCCTGCGAGGAAAAGGGCCGGCCACTTCCAGCGGCCGCTTTCGAGACCGCGTAACAGGAACGCGAGTCCTGCAAGCTGGTAAATGATTACGGTATTATTATACCAGGGCCAGAAGTTGACGAAGGAATAAGACAGGATGAAAACCAGCACGGCCAGTACCCTGACGGCAGTGGGCACACGCATTTGCTTCATTATGTACCTGAAACTGAGGCCTCCCACGATATTGAGGAATACCTGCGCTTTCACGAGGGATATGAGGGCGGGGCCGAACAGCTTAAAGAATAGAGCGGGAACCAGCCAGTAACCGAAGCCCAGCGGCAATCCGAAATCACGGTAAGGCACCTGGCCTTCTGATAGACGGTAAGCGCCTTCCCACGACAGGAAGATGTTTACCCGGTAAGGGAATGTGGCAAACAGTGGCACGCAGGCCAGTACTACGATCATGAGACATTCTAATACCATTGCCCGGCGTGGGGTCAGGAAGGGATTGGCCATGTTTGGGATTGTTTCTGGGTAAAGGTAATAACCGTAACTTTAATTTAAACCATCAAAACTAGCGACATTTCCTGATAAACATTGTATTTTACGCCCTGTTAATTGTCAATCCCCGTGCAATACTTGAAACTACTACGGCCAAAACACTGGGCCAAAAATCTTTTCCTTTTTATTCCTCTCTTCTTTGCTGGCGAGATTTTCGACGTGGAAAAACTTCAGGTGCTGGCATTGGCATTCTGCTGTTTCTCTCTGGTTGCCAGCAGTATCTATGTCATCAATGATTATAAGGATATTGAGGCAGACAGGGCGCATCCCGAGAAAAAGAACAGGCCTTTAGCTTCCGGAGCAGTGTCTCCTGCAGCCGGACTGGCAGTTTTCGTACTGGCGATGGCGCTGGGCTTCGTGGGGGCATATTTCATCAGCTTCAAGTTCATGTTTGTACTGGGGATCTACTTCCTCCTGAACCTTGGTTACTCCTTCGGGCTTAAAAATGTATCCATTCTCGATATCCTCATTCTGGCAGCGGGGTTTGTACTGCGTGTGAAAGCCGGAGGTGTTGCGGGAGAAGTGGCTACATCCGAATGGCTGAACATCATGGTGTTCCTGCTGGCTGTATTTATGGCCATCGCTAAACGGCGGGATGATGTGCTGCTGAAAATCCAGTCGGGGAAAGATATGCGCAAAGCTTCGAAAGGCTACAATCTCGACTTCCTGAACGCTTCGCTGGCACTGGTTTCTGCGGTTATCATCGTGTCGTATCTCATGTACACCATGAGCCCGGTAACGATGGAACACTTCAAAACCTACCGTCTTTACTATACCAGCATTTTTGTTATTGCCGGATTATTACGATATTTGCAAATAACTTATGTCGATAACGACACAGGTTCTCCCACCAAAATCCTATACAAAGACCGCTTTATTCAACTGACCATTCTCCTGTGGATCCTTAGCTTTTATGTGATCATTTATTTACCGACGAATAAAAGTTTTTTTGAATAATGCGAAAAAGCATAGCAAACTGGGGCAATTATCCCGCTTTAGACTGTGATGAAGTATCCTTCGCTTCGGAGGATCAACTGTTGCAGTACGTTAACTCACACGATCATATTATTGCGCGTGGGAATGGCCGTTGTTACGGCGATGCTTCGCTCGGAGAGCACAGCATATCCACCCTGCGTTTCGATAAAGCCATACTGTTCGATGAAGAGAACGGCATATTCGAATGCCAGTCGGGCCTCACGCTCGACCAGATCCTCGACATCATCGTTCCCCGCGGCTGGTTCCTGCCCGTAACACCGGGCACCAAGTTCATCACCATCGGCGGCGCCGTGGCTTCTGATGTACATGGCAAGAACCACCACTCCGAAGGCAGCTTCAGCAATCACATTATTTGCATGAACGTGCTCACCGGCAAGGGAATGGTTACCTGCTCTCCCGAAACGGAAACCGATCTCTTCTGGGCTACCTGCGGCGGTATGGGCCTCACCGGTGTTATCACCACCGTAAAGTTCAGGCTGAAGAAGATTGAAACGGCCTATATAGCACAGAAGCAGATCAAAGCAAAGAACCTCGACGAAGTAATTCAGCTGTTCGAAGAACACAAACATTATACGTACTCCATGGCCTGGATAGATTGCCTGCAGAAAGGCGATTCCTTTGGCCGGAGCATCCTCATCGTTGGCGAACACGCTACAAAGCAGCAGCTGAATGCCAAAGCCGCACAGGCACCCCTTACGTTACCCAATAAAATGAAGCTCACGCTTCCCTTCAACCTGCCCGGCTTCGTACTTAATAACTTCACCGTTAAACTGTTTAACGCCCTCTACTACGGCAAGAATACCAGGCGCGTGATCGAGAACGTAGTGCCGTATGAGCCATTCTTTTATCCGCTGGATGCCATCCTTCACTGGAACCGCGGTTATGGGAAAGATGGCTTCGTGCAGTACCAGTTTGTATTGCCGATGGATAAGAAAGACGGACTGGTGGCTATCCTGAAAAAGATCAGTGATAAAGGATGGGGATCTTTCCTTGCTGTGCTGAAGACGTTCGGGCCGCAGGATGATCTCATATCTTTCCCCATGGAAGGTTATACCCTGGCGCTCGACTTCCCGGTGCGTAAAGGGCTGTTCCCTTTCTTAGATGAACTGGACGCACTGGTGCTCGAATACGGCGGCCGCCTTTACCTTACTAAGGATGCGCGGATGCAGGAACGGGTATTCTGGGACAGTTACCCCAATGCACAGCGCTTTAAAGAGATCGTAAAGGAATGGAACCCCGATGGTAAATTCCGTTCCGCACAGTCAGACAGGCTCAATTTTCAATTCGCATCAAACAACGCCGGGTAATAGCAGACCCGATACGAACGATATGCCTACCGTACTCATTCTCGGCGCCGGTTCCGATATGGCCGTAGCCCTTGCCCGCCGCTATGCAGCCGCCGGCCATACCCTTCAGTTAGCAGCCCGGAACCCCGACCAGCTGCGCCCCCTTGAACAGGACCTGCGTATCCGCCACAGGATCGCAGCTACCGTACACGCTTTCGATGCTCTTAACTTCGAATCCCACGGCGCTTTTTACCAGTCGCTCCCCACCCCGCCCGATATTGTTATCTGCGTGTTCGGTTACCTGGGCGATCAGGAGAAAGGGCAGCAGGACTGGAACGAGGCTTCCCGCATTATCAATACCAATTACACAGGCGCCGTGTCTGTCCTCAATATTGCTGCAGAAAGCATGGCAGCCCGTGGTACGGGTACCATCATCGGCATCAGCTCCGTAGCGGGAGACAGGGGCCGGATGAGCAATTATCTCTACGGCAGTGCCAAAGCAGGCTTTACAGCGTACCTTTCCGGTTTGCGTAACCGCCTCTGGCATGCCGGCGTGCATGTGATGACCGTAGAGCCGGGATTCGTGGCTACGCAGATGACGGAGCACCTTACCCTCCCTCCACTGCTCACGGCCCAGCCGGCAGAGGTGGCGGAAGATATTTACAAGGCAGCGGAGAATAAGAAGAACGTATTGTATACCAAGTGGTTCTGGCGATATATCATGACGATTATCCGTAATATCCCGGAACCCATATTCAAAAAGAAGAAACTGTGAAGCAGGCGATCGCTTTTTTCGATTTTGACGGCACAATTACCCGGAAAGACACCCTTTTCGAGATCATCCGGTTCCATAAGGGCAAGGCGGCATTATATGCCGGCATGGCCCTGCTATCGCCCCTGCTGGTGCTGTTCAAAATGAAGGTGATCAGCAACCAGCGGATGAAAGAGATCGTGCTGCGTTTTTACTTCAACGGCACCCCCGTAGCGGCATTCCAGGAGCAATGCGACGCCTTTTGCCGGGAGCGCCTGCCGGAGCTGCTGCGCCCCAAAGCAGTGAACGCCATAGCCTGGCACCAGTCGGAAGGGCATGCCGTATATATCGTTACCGCCTCCGCCGAAAACTGGGTACGCCCATGGGCCGAAAAACTGGGAGTGCCCGTTCTGGGCTCCCGCCTTGCCATTGAGGATGGCCGTATTACCGGGCTGCTGCAGGGTAAAAACTGCAATGGCGATGAAAAGGTATGCCGCATCCGCGAATCGGTAAAACTGACCCCTTACCAGACGATCTACGCCTATGGCGACTCCTCCGGAGATAAAGAAATGCTGGAGCTGGCACAGCACAAAGGCTTCCGGGAGTTCGAATAACCCGGGGCTTAATTTCCCCCCTGATACAATATTTCCCGCGCTCGTCCGTCTACTCCGGCAGGAATCGTTAATTTCATTGTATGGAGCAACAGCAAAAGCGCGCAAAGATCTCGTTCGAAGGCATCCGGAAAGTATCCCGATTATACCAATACGCCAAACCCTACCGCTGGCAGTTTGCCCTTGGGCTAATCATGCTGATGCTTTCCAGCGCTACCAGTCTTGCTTTCCCTAAACTGCTGGGCGATCTTATCAACGTTGGCCAGGCCGGGGAGCTTCATCTGCACATCAACCGCATCGGGATGATGCTGGTGGCCGTACTGGCATTGCAATCCATCTTCTCCTTTTTCCGCATCCGCATTTTTGTGTCTGTTACCGAGAAAACCGTGGCAGCCCTCCGCCAGGCTACCTACGGGCACCTCATCCGCCTGCCCATGAAGTTCTTTTCTGAAAGGCGCGTGGGAGAACTGAACAGCCGCATCTCCTCCGATATTTCCCAGCTGCAGGACCTCTTTACCACTACACTCGCGGAATTCCTCCGGCAGGTGATCGTGATTGTAGGCGGTATTGCCCTGCTGGCATACACCTCCTGGAAGCTAACCCTCTTTATGCTGGCCATTGTACCCGCCATTTGCATCCTGGCAGTTGTTTTTGGGAAATTCATCCGCCGGTTCAGTAAACAGGTGCAGGGCCAGATCGCGGATTCCAATACCATCGTGGAAGAAACCCTGCAAGGCATCTTCAACGTAAAAGCATTTGCCAATGAGTTTTTTGAAATAGGCCGCTACAGTGCCAAAACGGATGAGGTAGCTAAAACAGGCATGAAGGCCGGAGTATACCAGGGCTTATTCGTTTCCTTCCTCATCTTCGGTCTTTTCGGTGCCATGGTAGCCGTTATCTGGAAAGGGGTGCTCATGATCGGAGACGGTTTCGCCGTGGGCGACCTCTTCTCCTTTGTGCTGTATTCCGGGTTCATTGGTGGCTCCATTAGCGGACTGGCAGAAATCTTCACCCGCATCCAGCGTGCTTTGGGTGCTTCCGAGCACCTGCTGGAAATTCTGGATGAGCCGGAAGAAGATATTCATTTGCTGCCTCCCGCCGATCGCCGCCCGCAGTTCCGCGGGGAAATCCGCTTCCAGCACGTTGGGTTTCAGTATCCTTCCCGGAAAGACCTTCCCGTACTGCGCGATGTCAGCTTCCATGCCGAACCCGGCTGGCAGGTGGCTGTAGTAGGGCCCAGCGGGGCGGGTAAATCCACTATCGTAAACCTCTTATTACGCTTCTACGACCCGGTAAGCGGGCATATCTATATCGACGGACAGGACACCCGGGAGTACGACCTCTCCCTCCTGCGTTCCCAGATGGCCGTTGTGCCCCAGGATGTGTTCCTCTTCGGAGGCACTATCCGGGAGAACATCGCCTATGGCGACCCCTCTGCCAATGAGGAAGCCATCATGGATGCCGCCCGGCAGGCCAATGCCTGGGAGTTCATCCGCCAGTTCCCCGAAGGCCTCGATACCATTGTGGGTGAAAGAGGTGTTCAGTTATCGGGCGGGCAGCGGCAGCGTATCGCTATTGCAAGGGCGGTGCTGAAGAACCCGCGCATCCTCATCCTCGACGAGGCTACTTCTGCCTTAGACTCCGAATCAGAAAAGCTGGTGCAGGAAGCGCTGGAGAAACTGATGGAAGGCCGCACCTCAATAGTGATCGCTCACCGCCTTAGCACCGTTCGCCGGGCAGATATGATCGTGGTGATCGATAAGGGGCAGGTAGCGGAAACGGGTACGCATGAAGAGCTCATGCGCCGGTCTGAAGGCCTGTACCGCGGCCTCAGCGAACTCCAATTCACCAATTAGATCAGCTAAGCCATGCGCGGAACGCTGCGGCTTTATCCTTGCTAACCATCACGGCTGGCAGGTTCACTGCTTTGAAATGTAAGGTAAGGCGGCTGGTATCGTCTGTTTTGAAACCAGCGAGATATGCGCGGTTCACGATAAACTGCCGGTTGGCACGAAAGCATTGCACGGGGTCCAGCAGCTCCTCGATCTCGTCGAGGGAACGGAAGTCGGTAATCCACTGGCGGCCATCGGCATGATGGAGATATATTACTTCACTTTTAGAAAAGCCCGCTATCTCGGATAACGGGAACATGTATACGTTTTTACCGGAATGCACGGTAAACGTTTCCTTGAAAAGCTGCTTCTGCTGCTGGTTCTGTACAAACTGCATGATCTCCCCCATAAATTGCGGACTGGCATATTTATCCCGCAGTAAAGCGTATTTACGGAAGGCAGCGGCAAGCTCTTCGGGATCAACGGGTTTTAGCAGATAATCGATGCTGTTTATTTTAAACGCGCGGATGGCGTACTGATCGTAAGCAGTGGTGAAGATGACGGGTATGGCGGGCTGGAGGTGATGGAAGAGGTCGAGGCTGATGCCGTCAGACAACTGGATGTCTGCCAGAATCAGATCAGGCCCTGCCTGCATGAGTAACGTGGCTTCCCGCAAACTGGCTGCCGGGCCCAGTATCTGCCATGCCGGTTCCAGCTCCTTTACCAGTTTTATCAGGTGCGTGGCTACAAGCGGTTCATCTTCCAGAATCAGTATTCTCATGGGTTCGTTTTTATAACAGCGGCAGTGCCACGGTAAACCGGTTTTCGTCTTCTTCCACCTTCACTTCCCGCTCAGAAAGATAAGTATACAATTGCTTCAGCTGCTGAAGACCTTGTTTATCAGAAGCCGCCAACTGCCTGCGGATCTGCTTGTTGTTCGATATAACGAGGTAATCGTCTTTAACGTATATGCTGATCCGTAAGGGATGATCCGCATGTACTTCGTTGTGTTTGATGGCATTGTCTATCAGCATTTGAAGTGTGACAGCCGCAATGCCCTTCTCCACCGGCATTTCATTCATCTCAATATCAATCTCCAGCGAGGTGCCAAATCGTATTTTCTGTAAAGCAATATAATGCTGCAGCATCTCCAGTTCTGCTTCCAGCATCACCACATCCTTGTCCCGGTTCTGCAATGCATAGCGGTATACTTTGGAAAGATGGCGGATGAATTGGGACGCCAGTGGCGGGTTAGACTGTACGAGACTGTCCAGCGAGGTAAATGCATTGAACAGGAAATGCGGGTCTACCTGATTTTTAAGGTGTAGGAACTGCAGCTGGGTTTTCTCCCGCTCCAGCCTTTCTTCCTTGACCACCCCCTCTTTCCAGCGGCGTGCGTAATACTGGCCGATGAGGGCGATGTTGATGGTGATAGACACGAAGTTATTGATGGTGGCTACCATGGCGGAGGTGAGCGGGTCGATATTGATCCGGAAGGAGTTTTGGATTACATAGAACACTGCGCTGCGGATGCCCCAGATAAGCAGGGTGCCGATGGCGATCTGCAGGAACACACGGCCTACATCGCTTTTGGTGAAAGGGAATACCTTATCGAGCAGGCGGTGGATGAGGGTGAGCACCGTCCAGATGACTGAGTGATGATAATGACAGGAATGCTTCCCAGCAGATGCTGTGAGAGGGGCATGGGGCGCAGGCCTTCGCGGATCGTCCAGGCAATGACCACGAACATGGCGGTGATGGCGATGCGGAGGGCGTATTTTCTGAGAAAGGCTTCCATGGCTGCTAATTTAACAAGTGTTTTTTAATCCATGCGCCTTTCCACAGCCATAAGCCGGAAAGTACAATGGCCGGGAAGAACAGGAAGCGCACTGCATTGGCAGCTTCGGGCAGCTCAGCTACAGGACCGTAAATGAATCCTACGATGGGAATGCTGAAGAGGATATGAATCCAGCGGATGATTTTGCGTTCGGTAGATGCTTTCATGATAAGGCGTATTACGGGAGGAAGGCGTGCCTCCCTCCCGGTGAATGGTTACAACATTTTCTGACAGTCGGCTTTGCCCCATTGTGGCGCCACAGTGGATGCGGGTGGCTGGTTGAAATGCTGCATGGCTTCGGAGAACAGTGCTTTGGCTTTGTCTTTATCACCGCCCCACAGCGCTGGTGTGTGGTACTTGATGTGACCGTCGAGGTACAGGGCGCGCGGGTTCTGAGGGTCCAGCTGCCGGGCTTTGGCGAGGTACTTACCCGCTATGGGCCCGTACTTGCGCCCGTTGCTCATAGGGTCGGCCTCTACCCTGCTGCGTTCTATGAAGCTCTTCACAGTGTAGATCTCGGCCAGGTCTTTGGTGTTACCTGCAGGCACGAGGGCTTCTGCTTTAACGATCTGCTCTTCGGCTATGGCGCTCAATGCCATGGCCTTTTCTTTTTGCAGGAAGGCGAGCTTCATGTTGCAGACGGCGGCGTAGTACAGGGGCAGCCAAGATTTAGCGTCTGTCGAAGCCTGCCGCTGGAAAGTGTTCGCCAGTTCCTGGTAAGCTGCCAGTGTTTGTGCGGCATTCAGTTGGGATACGGCCCCTTCGAGCGGGGAGCTTTGTGCGTGCGCTGTAATCAGTACAAAGAGCGCAGCAGCCAGTGTGATGATCTTTTTCATGTTATGGGTTTTGTTACAAATTATCGTTGAGGTAATCTTCCGTCCGGTCGATGCCCAGACTCATAAATATGCCGATGAAGTAATTACGTGTAGCCGGTAGTGTGATGGGTGATTTCGTTTGTCCGTTGTAGCTGAAATCATAACCAAACACCTGCCTGGTTCCCAGCACATTGTTGATGCCAGATGCAATTACGGTGAAGTCTTTTTGCTTCCATTTCGGGAAGAGCGACAGCATATGTGCAAAGCCGAGGTTCACTACGTTATACGCCCGTGTGGTGCCCTGCTGGCGGATCTGATGGTCAGGAGTAAAATCGTAGTAGGGCCTCCCTGCCGCCAGGGACCACGACACGTTTACATTGGTACTTATCTTTTCGAAGAACCGTTTGGCTACTACCGACAGTGTGTGCGGTGCTGCGAAATCAGGTTGAAGCGGAAGCGGGTAGTCGAGATGATCGCGCCGGGTATGGAGGTAGCTGTAGCTGATCCAGTAATCGAAGTTGGGAACCGACTTCTTATCCCGCCAGAACATTTCCAGTCCGTTGGCATATCCGCTGCCGCTCATATTGGTGGAAGGATATGTTTTCAGGAGACGGTCGTATTGTTTGTAGAACCCTTCCGCCCTGAAGATCCTTCCGTTTTCCTTCCTTGTGTAATTGAGGATGTAATGCGATGCTTTGGCTTGCGGAAGTGAGGGTTCCTCCATCCGCCAGCGCCTTTCTGCCTGCTGGTAGTAAATACCGTAAGCGGCATTGATCTGGGAATAAGTACCGGTTCTTACGGCCAGGCTCACACGCGGTGCTATGTTCCCTTTACCGGAAAGCCTGCTATACTCCCAACGTGCCCCTGTACGGAGTGCCACTGCATGATGCAGGCGCCATTCACCTTCCGCGAATCCTGCATACAGTTCATCCATCTCCCCGATCTGCGCTTCCGCACCTGCCAGAACCAGGTGCCCGCCTTCGAAGTAACGGGTGAGTACGGCTTTCCCCTGTAAAGAGCGTTCACGGCTGCGGTACTCGCTGAACTTACCGGCGAAGACGGGGCCTTCCGGATGGGTGGTGGTTTTATCACGGTTTACCATGCCGCGGCTGATATCGGCGCTGTTGTAGTTGAGTGCAGCTCCCAGATCGAGGCGGTAGTTTTTACCGGGGCGGCTCCTGTGGCTGATATTGAGGTAGAGGTTCCTGTCTGTAGAAGCAAAGCGGTTGAGCAGTGCCGCACTGTCAATGTCTTCGCGGTACAGTTCAGCCTGATGGTATCCGAAGTTGGCGTAAACCTTCAACATGCCGGTTTTACCTGTTCTCTGCCTGTAATTGGCTTCGGTGATGGAATAGGCCGGGCCGGTGGCATATTCGGGATTTTGCGGTACTGCTTTGGCGTAGTAGTGCCAGGTCATGTAGCGGGTGCTGAGGCCCAGACTGCTCCTCCCGTTCTTAGCCAGCTTCTGCACGCCTGCTACCGCCACCATGGGCGAAATACCGATTACGGCGGATGATTTCTCGGGGAGGTCCTGCGTTTCGAGGATGAGTGCGCCGCTGAGGCCTTGTCCGTATGCGGCGGAGTATCCTCCCGTGCTGAAAACGATCCCATCGAACAGGAAAGGTGAGGATATCCGGTTAAACTGCGGCAGGCCGGGCATGGAGGCGAAGTAAGGAGAAGGAACGAGGGTTCCGTCTACAAACTGGCGCGTTTCTGAACCGGCGCCTCCCCGTACAAAGAGGCCTTCGCGCTCACCTATCTGCTGTGCCCCGGGAAGCGTGCGGGCCGCATTGGCCACATCGCCCCCGTTTCCGGCTACGGATACCACATCCATGGCGGTCATGACTGCACCTTTGTTTTTATCCCCGGCGGAAAAGGCCCCTGCGGAGATGACCACCGGCTGTAAAGTAGATGGGTCTTTACCCATCACGATTTTGATTTCCGAACCGGCGCTGGCATCGGCTGTGGTGGTTTTGTAGCCGATGTAGCTGACGGTCAGCCGGTAAGGGGGATGTGAAGCAGTGCCGAAGCGGAAACGGCCGGTACTGTCTGCCGTTGCGCCGTCGGCCGTACCTATGAGGGATATGCTGGCCCCTTCGAGGCCACGGCCGCTTTTGTCTGTCACGCGGCCAATAATCTGCTGCGCGTTGGCGTTATAGGTGGCTAACAGCCCTGTCAGGCATAAAAGGCAAAACGTTTTCATATCCGTTTCTTTTTCATGCAAATTAGCCGGACGGCCCACCGTGGCCCAACGCGATGCAACGAAGCCGAAAGAATTTACATGGAGGCGGAAAATGCAGGCGTTTTAGGTTTTCTGACACGGGGGAAATGGGTATTTTTGAGCGGCCGGAAACTGAATCCCCCGGCCATAGGCGCTAAATTTTTACTTTGACGACGATCTCTTTCCGGCAGTTCCTGCAAACTGCTTTTCAGCACGGGCCATACACCACCGACGATGTTATTGCGGCAGTATTGCCGCTATTCCGCGATGTGCAGGCCCTGCATAACGAAGGCATGGTGGCCCCTTTCGGCAACGATACCACCATCCTCGCCACCGCCCGGACCCTCCTGCTCGATGCTTCCGCGGCACATCCGCCACTGGATGCCTCCGGGAAAGTGCAGGCGCTGTTCGACGGGCACAATCCTAATTTTGAGGTGATCGATAAAGTGAGGCTCCCGGAAGGACAGGCCGCTGAATCCCTCCGGGTTCATACCGATACGGATAAACCCCTGCGCCACGCCGCCTACATCCCCGGATACCGCAGTTACGAAATGCTGCTGGGGCATCATGATGAGCAGACTGACATCTTCTGCCTGGGACTTGTGCTGGCAAGCCTTGCCCTCGGACTCGACCTTTACGACCCGCTCAACCTGCCCGTGCTGGTAGCCCAGCGGGAGCGTCCTCTTCTCCATAAAGCCCTGCACCCTGCCCTGGGTACCCTCATCACGGAAATGACGGAGCTGGAACGCAGCCAGCGCACCCGCGATCTGCAGGAAGCCATCCACCGCCTCGAAAACTACCGCGACTTTGATCCCGAAAAGCAAACCGATCTGGCACAGGTGGCAGGATGGGTTACGCACGACCGGAGTGAGAAGCAGCAGTTCATCCTCCATAAACTCCGTAACCGTTTATTCGATATCAGCCGCCGTAACAGGCTGCTGTTCTATAAAGCCAATTCCCGCTTCGCCAACCTTACCTTCGGCAGCGTGCCCATGGTACTGCATCACCAGAGCATCCGGTCTGAACTGCTTTTTACCTGGAACAGTGATATCGAAGCCAAAGTAATTGCCATGGGCGATCTGCCCCTGAATAAATATCTCCGCTTCGAAGATCATCCCTACCTCCCGCCCGTTCTCAACAAGATCAGGCTGGAAGCGCAGCGTGATGTGCAGGAATTTGGTTTCTCACAACTGAAGCTGGTAGTGGCATTCCTGAAATGGCATAACCTCACGGAAGATCCGCAGGAAACCATTCACAGTCCGCTTTTACTGCTGCCAGTTGAATTGAAGAAGAAGAAACAAACCGGTGGCGATCAATACGTACTCACCGTTACCGATAATAATGCAGAAGTAAACCCTGTGCTGGCGAACCGTTTGCGTGAACTCTTCGGCATAGAGCTGCCCGACAGCGTGGACCTCGAAGAGATGACGCCGGAAACCTTCTGCGAACACATCCGCCGCCAGGTGGAAGGTGCCAACAGGGGAATTGTGCTGCAATACCTCCGCAAGCCACGCATCCGCCTCATTTACAAAGAAGCAAGGGAAACTGCGGAACAATACCGGAAGAAGACGGCTGGTGCCGAAGTGCCAAAGCCACAGGAGCCTGCCCCTGAGAAAGATGAAGTAACGGAAAAGGAATTGTTTGAGTGGGCCGAAGCGGAAGCCAACCCTTACCGCTGGGAGTTTGATACCTGCCAGATGGTGCTGGGGAATTTCAATTACAAGAAGATGAGCCTCGTGCGCGACTATAACGCCGCCATTGAGCAGCACCACCGCCACGGCGTGTTCGATCATCTCTTCAGTGACCAACCCCGGCCATTGCAGGAAGAAACGGAACTGCCCGCGCTTCCTGAAGAATGGTTCCATGTGATACAGGCCGATCCTACCCAGACGCGTGCCATCCTGCAGGCCCGCGAAGGAGAAAGCTATATCATCCAGGGCCCTCCGGGCACCGGTAAAAGCCAGACCATCACCAACCTCATCGCAGATTTTGTAGCGCGGGGTAAAAAGGTGCTGTTTGTATGCGAGAAGCGCGCTGCGCTCGATGTGGTGTTTCACCGCCTGCAGCAGCAGGGGCTTTCTGAGCTTTGTTCGTATATACATGACAGTCAGGGTGATAAACGGGCTTTTATAAAAGACCTGAAAGGCTGTTACGAAGCGGCCCTGAAGCCGGATACCGATCTTCATTCCATCACTGTTAAGCGGGATGCATTATTACATAACCTGCGCCGTCAGTTGCAGCTGCTGCAGGAATTCCATGACACCCATGCCGGGGAAACCGATTCTGCCGGTGTGCCGGTGCGTACCCTCATAGAGCGGCTGCTTTCCCTGAAACCGTTGATCCCCGCTACGGATGCGGAAACGGAGGAAGTAGTGCCGGGTTACCTGCAATGGCTGCAGTATGGGAATGTGGTGGAGCAACTGGGACAGGCGCTGGAGGAAACCGGTGCAGAACCCGTGTTTGCCAGTCACCCTTTGAGCCGGGTGCATGAAAGTATCTTCTCTTCCCCCCAGCCAATCGCTACGCTGAAACAACTCACCGGTAACAGCATTGCCCTGCTGGAAACGCTGGAATCTGCACGGGAACATGCCGGTAAGCTGAATGAACTGAAGGCATTGGTGCTGCAGGCAACATTATTATTGCCTTTAGCCAATGCAGGGCTCCTGCGGCTGGTAGACCCGCAGCATCCGGATGCCATTACGTTTGAAAGACGGCTGGCGGAAGTGAAGGCTCTGCAGAAAGTGGCCGAACAAGCCACCGCGCAGAATACCGGCTGGCATCAGAAGTTTTCTGTGGAAGATACCCTTGCGGGGATAGAGATAGCGCGCAGGTACGAAGATTCGTTCTGGCGTTTCCTTTCCGGCCAATGGCGCAGACTGAAGAAAGCGCTTAATACACAATACGACTTCTCCGCCCGCACGGTTCCCCCGTCCGCAGTAACCGTTTTAGAACAGCTGCGCGCGGAGTATGAGGCTGTCCATAATGCCACACAGGCGCGGAAAGCCCTTGAAACGGATTACCAGATATCACAGATAGAAATGACCTGGCTCGCGGTGGAGCGCCTCCGCAGTAAACTGAACGAGCCATCACTGCAATACCTCCTGCATCATCCGCAGGCTTCAGATACAGTGCGTACCCTTGCTGCTTTGCAGGAACCCCTGCTAAAGCTGGAAACGCTGCTGTCTCAAACCCTTGCCGACCCGGCCCCTCAGCCTTTCGGTGAGCTGGCCGACCTGCTGGAAAGCATCCGCCTCAACGCTCCTGCGCTGGAAGAACTGCTGCCGGTGATGGGTAATTACACAGCACTGCCGGCCGACTTCAAATCCGCCCTCCGCCGCCTGCCCTGGACGCCGGGAGAGCTGGAAGCCGGTATGGCAGGTAAATCGCTCCGCCAGTTGTACCGCTCTAATAAGGCCTTTGCACAGGCAGGCGCTTCTGCAGTGGAGCAGGCCGTGGCCACAGTGAAGCATTGTTACAGCGAACTGCTGCAGCTCAATGCGGCTTACATCCGTGCCAACATCCGCCGCCAGTTTCTCGATAATGTGCAGCGCAGCCAGAAAACGGATGAAACCTATATGGAAGGCCGCCGCATCCTCGAAAATGAGTTCTCTAAATCCATGCGTTATAAAAGCATCCGCGAACTCTGTTCCCGCCCCAGTGGTAAGGTGCTGCTGGATCTGAAGCCTGTTTGGCTCATGAGCCCGCTGAGCGTGAGCGATGCCTTCCCGCTGGATCAGCCTTTCTTTGACGCCGTTATATTTGACGAAGCTTCGCAGATCACGCTGGAAGAAGGTGTGCCTGCTTTGTACCGCGCTCCGCAAACTATTATTGTGGGCGACGAAAAGCAGATGCCTCCTACTGATTTCTTCTCCGCCCGCACCGGCGACCCAGATGATCTGGGAGCGGATTTGGTGGAAGATGAATTGCTCAGCGCGGATGCCGACAGTCTCCTTACACAGGGTGCCCGTAAAATGAACAGTTACCTGTTAGGATGGCACTACCGCAGTCATTTCGAAACTCTTATTAGCTACAGCAACCACGCCTTCTACGATGCGGCATTGCTGACGATCCCCGACCGCAGCGAGCATGCCGTGCAGCGCCAGCCCATTAGTGTGGCGGCACCGTCTGACGCCATGTTCAATATCAAAGCGCTGTTCGACCGGAGTATCAGTTTCCACCATATTGCACAGGGTGTTTACGCCAAACGCGGCAACATCGCTGAAGCTACCTATATCGCCCACCTTGTGCGGGAATTGTTATCTAAAAAGACGAAAGACAGCATCGGCATCGTTGCCTTCTCGCAGGAGCAGCAGGGTGCTATAAACGCCGCACTGGAAAAGCTGGCCGAGCAGGACCCTGCGTTCGACGATCTCCTGGATGAAGCCGTGGCCCGTACGGAAAACGGTCAGTTTACGGGACTGTTCGTGAAGAACCTCGAGAACGTGCAGGGCGATGAGCGCGATATCATCATCCTCAGCGTATGCTATGCGCCGGATGCCAGGGGCAAAATGTCCATGCACTTCGGGCCTATCAATAAAAAAGGGGGTGAGAAACGGTTGAACGTGATCTTCAGCCGGGCGCGGAGGCATATGGCTATCGTGAGTACCATCCGTCATTCGCAGATCACCAATCTCTATAATCCCGGTGCCAATTTCCTGTCGAGGTTCCTGCAATATGCCGAGCAGGTGAGCACGGGCAATATGAAACAGGCGCGTACTGTCCTTGATGGCTTAACCACCGCCCGCCCCGAAGGCCGCTTCCGGAGTGGGGATACCGTGGTGCTGCAGGAGATCCGGGAGGCCTTGGAGAAGGAAGGGCTCACCGTTACCGAACAGGTAGGCCAGAGCGGCTTCCGTTGCTCGCTGGCAGTGAAGGCGCGACCGGATGATGTGCAGTATGCCCTGGGTATTCAGGTGGATGATGAAGCCTGGTACCAGCACGATAATGTGCTCGAACAATACTACCAGCGCCCCGCGGTGATGGAAACCTTCGGCTGGCGTACTATGACCGTTTACGCGAAAGACTGGCTCTCCGAACCGGAAAAAGTAACGGAAGACATCCTGAAACGCCTTGGTAAACAAGCCACCGTTAACGGCAATTCCCCCTTAAAAGAAGACGCATTACCCGAAGGCACCGTTCGCCTGCTGAGTGGCGAAGGCAAACAGGAGAAGTTCTGGGAGATCAATGCCTCGGGTGCTAAAATCTTCATCCGGCATGGTAAATCGGGCACAAAAGGCCAGATTGAGGTGAAGACCTGCATCAACGAACCGGATGCGGAAAAAGAGAAGGAAAAGGCCATTGCTGAGAAAAAAGCAGCTGGCTGGAGGGATATGTCTGCCAATTAATACAGTTCATTTCATACATCGCCGGCCGGGATAAGGAGCATAACGTACCTTTCCCGGCCGGTTTTTCTTTACTTCACCCCGGTTTCATGATAAGTTCAGTATAGATTGGTGGAATGTTGAATCCGGGAAATGGCTACTTTATTTAGACAGGCTAAACCAACTCATCGGAGTGCGTACAGCGATAAACGGTGTATTTATCTCCTTGCCGGTAAGCAAATAACAGGTAGGATTTACCTGCCTCAAAAAGGAAGGTACAATTAGATAAATCTTTGTCTTTAAAAGCCAGCACCTCCCCTTTCTTTACATCTCCTTTCAAAACTTCACTTACGGACACAGTGGCTTTGCTACCTTTGTAATATCCTTCTGCTTCATCTTCCGTTTTCGTAACATGGACTATCAGCACATACTTACTTTCATCCGCATTCACGGTTACGGGTTTCATGAGGCAATCGCAGGCACTTGAGCGGGGACTGATACAAAGTAATAACAAGATGAGGGTAAAGAAAGACAGGTAAGTTTTCATAGGTGTTAATATGTAATGGAATTATAAAACTATCCAGGCAATTAGGGATGCAATCACAACTAATCCAATCGTCCCATTAATGTAGCTATCATCGGCCAGCACTTCTTTGAACGGTCGCCTGCAACCTGTCACCACCCAACGGATAAATGCGCCGGGACATTGAAAGATCGTGAGGATCAATACTTCTGCCAGTATTTCGAGGATTATATCCATAGGTAATGCTATTAAAGATACGCTATTGCTACAACTCCTTCACCAGATGCGTAAAGTTCTTCCAATACAGGAATTGTTTAACGGATTTCAGGATAAATTGCTATTGTAACAACTCCTTCACCACATGCTTATAATTCTTACCAAGGGGTAATTGCTTTCCGGATTTCAGGTGAATGATGTTGCCTTCGATGGCGCGAACATAGCGGCGGTTGAGAATGAAAGATTTATGGATACGGACGAAGTTTTCCTGCGGCAATTGCTCTTCGAAGCTCTGCAGTGTGCGCGGGGTGAGCAGGAAACGCTCCGCTTCCCAGACTTTCACGTAGTTGCCGAGGCTTTCCAGGTACTGCACCTGCTCCAGCTCCACCTGCACCCATTTGCGGTCGCTTTTAATGAAAAGATGCCCCGGCGCTTCCGTAACTACAACACCCTGCGGTTCTGTAATCGTTACATGATGCACACCCGGCTGCCGCATATTGTACATAGACTGTGCGCGGTTCACTGCTTTCAGGAACCGGTCAAAGCGGAAGGGTTTTAATAAGTAATCGCACACTTCCAGCTCGAAGCTCTCCAGCGCATGCTCTTCATATGCCGATGTGATGATCACAAGGGGGCGGTGCTGCAGCGTGCGCAGGAAATCCAGTCCGTTCAGCCGCGGCATACGGATATCGAGGAAAATAAGGTCTACCGGACGCTGGTTCAAGAAAGCCAGCGCCTCCGTAGCCAGATGGCACTGCCCAACGATCTCCACGAAAGGAACATCGCGGGCGTATTGCAGGATAACGTCGTGCGCAAGGGGCTCGTCGTCTACTATGAGGCATTGCAAACTCATGGAAAATCAATGATAAGTTCCGCGATAAATGTATGATTTTTTGCGCCGGTTTGGAGTGAATGCCGTCCGGGGTATAACAAACCCAGTCGCCGCCGCAGGTTACCCAGGCCTATGCCGGGCACTTTTTCCACTCCCTGTTCAAAGGAATTCTCACAGCGGAAACGGAGCTGCCGGTCGTCTATATACAGCTGTATATGCAACATGGCCCCTTCAGCAGAAGGCTCCACCCCGTGTTTGAAGGCATTCTCTACCAGCACTGCCAGCAACAGCGGGGCAATGGTACGTGCAGGAAACCGGATATTCTGCTCAAACCGGATATCGGCCAGCCGCTTCAGGCGGATCTCTTCCAGGGCGATGTAGTTTTCGAGGTATTGCGCTTCTTCCACCACTTTCACTTCTGCTTCTTTCCCTTTATAAATCACATACCGCATCAGCTCCGACAGACGCAGGATACTATCCGGTGTTTTCCCGGATTGGGTAAGGCTCAGGGCATACAGGTTATTCAGCGTATTAAAGAAAAAGTGGGGGTTCAGCTGTTGCTTCAGCAGATCCAGCTCTGCCTGCGCTTTCTCTTTTTCCAACGCTGCAATTTTACTGTTCTGCCTTCCCCATTGGAGGGCCACTACCAACGGTAAACTGATCAGCATAATCATGATGGCTGCGAATGCGTTTTCCATCACAAAGGGATTGGAATGGAAGATACCTCCCAGCGTTTGATTTATTGGCAGCCACAGCAGCAGTTGCGCTACTATGGGGTAGCAAAGTCCCGCCACTGCCAGGAGCCCTCCGGCATAAAACACGATACCATATCTGCGTAACACCTGCGCCACCAGTATGCGGCTGTTGATTAAGAAGAAGAGGTACCCGCAGGCGTACATGAAAGTGAACTGCAGGGCGAAGGAAATGAAGGTCCACCAATGGCGGATGATCGCCGGAAGACTGAACTCGAACCCTATCAGCAGAAAGCCCGTTTCGTGGTACTTCGGATTATCCATGCTGGACACGGCCATTGCCGCCAGCGTTACCGCAATCAGGGCAATGGTAAACATCAGGGCCTTTTCGAGACTGATGCGCCTGAACCAGCGGGTATGCCCCGCCTTTCGTCGTGCGAGGGTATGAAGTAATACGACCACTTCCAGCACCATGGTTCCAATAGCCGCGATAACGAAACACCCGTTCAGAACCCCGGGGATGTGGAGGCTTTCCATGCCCAAAGCCAGACTGAACAGTGCCGCAGGCAGCAAAAGTAACCATATCAATACCTGTTGCCACGGGCTGCGTGATGCGAAGATGCTCCGCAGCTGAATATATATGATGACAGGTAACTGGCTCAGAGCCACCAGTGCGATTAGCAGGAAATACATTCCCCAACGGCCGCCGGGTGCTTCCAGTGTATAAATGGCTGCCACCCAGGCAACCCACCCGGCCAGCAGGCAGTACTCCAGCCGCCGCATATTTATCAGTCCGTTTTCCGGTTGTGCTGTTTCTATCATGCCTGTTAAAAGAAATCAATCTCA
Source organism: Chitinophaga deserti (assembly GCF_003149455.1). Classification (GTDB taxonomy): domain Bacteria; phylum Bacteroidota; class Bacteroidia; order Chitinophagales; family Chitinophagaceae; genus Chitinophaga; species Chitinophaga deserti. Next base: position 346,507 of record NZ_QFFK01000004.1, on the reverse strand, counting down.
GGATGTTGGGCAAAAGATAATGACGAACGCACTGGTTTTGATGACGAAAGAAAGGCTTCCATAAAATCCCGGAATATATACCCTTCGTCATGTGCGCTGATGTGTTCGGCATATTCAATTTTCTGCCGGAAAGGAAGCGGATAATTTACTGGTACATTAAAAACGACTGATATGTCCCGCCTCCAGATTCACCAGCTTACCAAACGATATGGCACGGTTACCGCGCTGAACGGAATATCGCTTTCCATTTCCAACGGCATGTTCGGCCTGCTTGGTCCGAATGGTGCCGGTAAATCCACCTTAATGCGCACCATCGCCACACTGCAACCGCCAGATGCAGGACAGATACTGCTCGATGGTACCGATATCCTCCGCCAGCCGGCATTCCTCCGCAGCCGCCTCGGCTACCTCCCGCAGGATTTTGGCGTATATCCCCGCACCTCCGCCCTCTCCCTCCTCCATCACCTCGCCGTGCTGAAAGGCATTACCCATGCCGGAGAACGCCGCGAACAGGTGGATTCCCTGCTGCAGCAAACGCACCTCTACCACGTCCGCAAGCAATCTGTAAGCACCTTTTCCGGTGGTATGCGGCAGCGCTTCGGAATTGCGCAGGCATTACTGGGTAATCCCCAGCTTGTGATTGCTGATGAGCCTACCGCAGGCCTCGATCCGCTGGAACGTAACCGCTTTCACGACCTGCTCTGCGAAGTGGGGGAAAACATTGTAGTGATACTGAGCACCCACATCGTGGAAGATGTGCATGACCTTTGTCCGGATATGGCGATCCTCTCCGGAGGCAGTATCATCCTCCGCGGCAAACCCGCTGAGCTGACGGATTCCCTCCGTGGAAGGCTCTGGCGCAAAACGGTAGAAAACAACGCCGTAGCGGCGCACCAGCAGGCATGGAACGTAATATCCGTAAGGCTTTCCGCAGGCCGGAAACAGGTATTCGTATTATCTGATACGGAACCCGGACAAGGTTTTGAACCGATTGCACCCGGACTGGAGATGGTCTATTTCGCAGCACTGGACGGAGCCATGCGCCCGGAAAAGGAGGCGGTGGTATGCTAACTAAACTACTCACTTTCGAAACCGGATATCACTTCCGGCAAATTGCCTGGTGGCTGGCAGCGGCAGCTTTCTTTGGGCTGGGGCTTGTTACGGTACGCGGTAATTTCGGGGGCGACGGGGTACTACGCAATTCACCGTATGCTATTACTGTAGTGGTAAGCCTGTTATCGCTCTGCAGCATCTTCGCCGCCACTGTTTTCAGTGCCGGTCCGCTCCTGCGGGATAAAGCTTACCGGATGGATGCGCTCATCTTTGCAACGCCTGTCCGCAAAGCGCAGTATTTCGGGATTAAATTCGCGGGACTTTTTGTGGCAGTGTTTAGCCTGTTATGCCTCGCCACAATTGGTATATGGGCTGGCAGTATGACACTGGGCAATGCTTACCGCGGGGCTTTCCAATTGCAAAATTACCTGCACCCTTTGCTGGTGTTCGGTTTGCCCAACGTGCTGTTTACCTGTGTAATCCTTTTCAGTATTGCCATGCGCAGCTGGAATGCGAAGGCGGTATATGCAGGGGGCGTACTCTTGTACATCCTCTACCTTGCGGCTTCCATTATGGGCGGATCGCCCCTGCTGGCCAGCTCCACCGGCGATGGACAGGGAATCCTCCCCGCACTCACAGACCCTTACGGGCTTGCCCCCTTCTTTGGCGGCACCCGTAACTGGACCGACGCGCAGCGGAATACGCAGCTCTTCCCCCTCACCGGCACGCTGCTCCTTAACCGCTCTGTCTGGGCATTGCTGGCCACAGGGATACTGCTGCTATGCTACCGCGCCTTCCGGCTTAATACGGCTCCTGCAGCTACTAAAGAAAAGGTAGTAAAAGAAAAGGATGTGATCCCCGTTCATTACGCTACCGTATATACGCAAACATCCGGTTTACCGTACCTCCTTTCAGCATTCGGCGCCCGGTTAAAGCTGGAAGTAAAAGCTGTGTGTTTGCATGTACCTTTTCTCCTGTTACTCGCATTATGGACTTTCCTCATGACCGTGGAACTGCAGGGCTCCCTGTTTTCAGGCATGTACGGTATCCGGTCTCTCGCCGGAACCGGGCAAATCGTGCAGGACCTGATGGCCGTACGCCCCGCCATATTGCTCATTATTTTCTACGCCGCCGAGCTGGTATTCAGTGAACGCAGTTACCGGATAGATGGTATCATTCAAAGCACCCCCTTACCACCCGCATTACTTTGGGCGGGTAAATGTGGCGCCCTGGCCGTGATGGCTGTGGTGCTGGTGACCGTAAATATCTTCATCGGCATAGTGATTCAATCAGTTTATAGTGACTTACCGCTGCAATGGGGTGTTTTTGCCTCATTATACTGGTACACGGCATTTCCCCTTGCCCTGCATGGCGTACTGGCCGTATTTATCCTCACCATTGTAAGACACAAATTCGCCGGTATGCTGGTGTGTTTTGCCGTGATATTGCCCGTATTATTCGGATCACGCTTCGGTACGGAGCATCCGATGTTACGCTATGCCCTGCCACCTGATTTCAAATGGTCGGACATGGATGGGTTTGGGCGTATAGCGCTGGTATTTGGATGGAAGATGTTGTATTGGGGATCACTGGCTGCCGTAATGGCAATACTGACCATAAAGGCCTGGCAGCAGGGCCTGAAAGGATTGTTATCGGGATGGAAACCCGCTGCATTAATTGCCTTACCGGCATGTGTACTGGTTTTCCTATCCACCGGTGGCTACATATACAAGCGGATGCATACAGACGGGCACTATACCAGTAATGATGCCTCCGACAAATGGAGTATCGGCTATGAGAAAACCTTCCTTCCCCTCGCACCGGAACATACACCTGATATCACCGCCGTCACTACCCACATCCACCTGTTTCCGAATTCCGGGAAATATTCGGTAGATGGGGAATACATCATCCGCAACAATTCCACAGCGGTTATTGATACCCTGCTAACCGGGGTGAGTCCGGAAGTACAGCAATGGGATCTTATTATTTCAAATGCAAAGGTGATTGAAGATAACGCCCGCTTCCAGGTAATACGGCACCTGCTGGCAAAGCCCCTTCAGCCGGGAGATTCCATGCGTGTGGCATTCCATCTGGAGGCAGACCGTTCTGGGTTTGTTAAGTTTAACAGTGAGCATGCTGTGGCGCGGAATGGCAGTTACATTGAGTTCGGTAAGTACCTTCCCTATTTTGGTTACAATGCAGGTTATGCACTGGAAGGGGGCAATGCAAGGGCTGAGGCACAGCTGCCGGAAGTAACTGTTTTTTCCATGCCCGACAGTCAATACCATCTCATTCATTACCGCACAACCATTACTACGGCTGAAGACCAGACAGCCCTGGCTCCCGGGGAGCTCATCCGCAGCTGGAAGGCGGATGGAGAGGCGCATTTCCGGTATGAAACGGAAGGTCTGGCTACGGAAGGGCTCGCCATCAGCTCGGCCCGATATGCAGTGAAAACGCTGCAGCATAAAGGTCGTGATCTGAAAGTGTATTATCATCCTGCCCATACCGCCAACCTGTCTGCCATTCTGGAAGGCATGCGTGCGTCAATGGATTATTGCGAAACCAATTACGCGCCGTATCCCAATGCTACACTGGTGATGGCTGAAATCCCCCACTACCCCGGCGCCGCTACAGCCTATCCGGGATTAATGTTTGCCAAAGAGCAGGTCCTGTTCACGGCCGATTACCGTGATACGGCGAAAGTGAACTTCGCCTTCACCACTGCCGCCCACGAAACCGCACACCAATGGTGGGCTGATCTCCTGACGCCGCGTAGTGATTCCTCCTATAAATTCCTCACGGAAACAATGGCCAAACATATTGAAGGGCGTGTACTGGAACAGGGCTACGGCCGCGCAAAACACCTCCAGTACCTTGCGGCAGACAGGAAGCTCTATCTCGGTATGCGCAGCGGGAACGACCTCCCCCTTATTAAACCAGCAGACCAGTTCTGGGTATCGTATCAGAAAGGCGCCCTCGCCATGGATTCGCTGACACTGGTAATGGGAGAAGCCCGGGTGAATGCAGGTATGCGGGAGCTGATGCGGTTGCACACGCCGCCCTATTCCAAACCCAATGCCGGTATGCTGATGGAGATCTGGGAAAAGGATGCATCCATAAAAGAAAAAGACTTGCTCGACCGCTGGTTCCGGAAGTACGACTCTCAGTAACATCACCTGTCATAATCCGGACAACTACCTGTACAATACCGGACACATAACTTAAATGATTATACGTATATATTTTGGAAGCAATGCATGATATTGTGGCATCCCTTTCGCGGGATGCCATTTGCTTAATACTTCCTTTATGCTGCGGAACTACCTAAAAATTGCCTGGCGCAACCTCCTGAAGCACCGCCTGTTTACCTGGCTCAACCTTACCGGGCTTTCGGCAGGACTGGCAGGAACTATCCTGATCTTCCTCTGGGTATCCGGTGAATGGGCTACCGACCGCTTCCACGACCAGCAAAGCCAGCTGTTCCAGGTAATGGAGCACCGGCAGCATAGTGAAGGCATTCGAACAACCCCGGAAACCGCTGCCCTGCTGGCCGAGGCATTGAAAGCGAATGTTCCCGGCATTAGTCTGGCTGCGGTTAGTACACCACCGTCGTGGTTCTCAAAAGTGCTGGTGTCTTCAGGTGATAAAGTGCTTAAAACTCCGGGCATCTTTGCCAGCGGCGATTACTTCCGGCTCTTCTCCTACCCTTTCCTTGCAGGTTCCGCCGCTTCTGCGCTCAATGGAGCCAATGGTGTGGTTATTTCCCGGGAACTGGCAGTGAGCTTGTATCAGTCGCCCGAAGGGGCTATGGGTAAAACACTGGAATGGCAGATCGATGATACAAAAAGGAAAAGCGTGATCTCAGGGGTGTTCGGTCAGCCTGCAGCACCGGCCTCCAGTCATTTCGATGTGGTGTTTGCTTTTGATGCTTTTAAAACCATCATGCAGATCACCGGCACGCTGAACAGCAGCAACAGTAATGGTCCGTTCCTTACATATGTACGCACAGCTCCCGGAGTATCCATCCCTGCGCTGAATAAGGATATCAGCAGGATGCTTCAGGGGAACAGTCAGGGTACGGCGCGGAACATGTTCCTCCGTCCGTTTGCGGATGGTTATCTTTTTGATCAATACGAAAACGGGATACAATCCGGTGGCCGCATCACTTACCTGCGGCTTTTTACCGGCATTGCCATCTTCATCCTCCTCATTGCCTGTATCAACTTCATGAACCTTTCCACGGCGCGTTCTGCTACGCGTATGAAGGAAATGGGAATCCGCAAATCGATGGGTGCAGGCAGGCACACGCTGGCATTTCAGTTTCTGGGGGAATCGGTGATGATGAGCTTCCTCGCACTGTGTATTGCCTTGTTAATCGTATTCCTGTTACTTCCATCATTCAATACCCTCACGGGAAAACAACTCTCCTTCCCTGCTGATACCAGGGTGCTGCTTATGCTGCCGGCAATCGCTCTCGTAACGGGATTGCTGGCCGGAAGTTACCCGGCGCTGTATATGTCGGGCTTCGATCCGGTGGCAGTGCTGAAAGGTAAGCTGCCCGGAATGGCAGGCGGACAATGGGCACGCCGGGCACTGGTGGTATTCCAGTTTTCGTTGTCTGTTTTATTTATAGTGGGCGTGCTGGTGATGCACCGGCAGTTATCGTACGTACAACACCGTTACCCCGGCTTCAACCGGGAACAGGTGATACATTTTGAAGCTGAAGGAGGTATTGCCGCACATAAAGAGGCTTTCCTTGCCGAACTGCGGCGCACGCCTGGTGTGGTGAATGCAGGCGGGGTTGTAGGGCACGTGCTGGGAGGAGCAGCCTCTATCGGTGTAACGGATGCGCAGAAGAATACGGTAATGTTCCGCTCTATGCAGGTTTCAAACGGACTACTCGAAACATTGGGCATGCAAATGAAGGAAGGACGTAGTTTTTCCGCCGCTTTCCCGACAGATACCGGCCGCATTATCCTGAACGAAGCTGCCGTGAAAGCCCTGGGCCTGAGTGCACCTTCAGGTACCAAAATTATTTTTGGCGCCAGGACTGTAGAAGTGGCCGGTGTAGTGAAGGATTTTCATTTCCAGTCGTTGCATGAAACCATACAACCTGTAGTGATCCGCCTGGAACCGCTGTATAATACTATTATGGTTCGGCTGGCGCCGGGGAATAACAAAGCCACGCTTTCTCACATAACTACACTATTCAGGCGCTGGAATCCCCAGCTGCCTTTCGAATACAGCTTCCTGGATGCAGATTATGAAGCGCAATACCTGGCTGAGAACAGGGCAGCGCGGCTGTCGGAGTACTTTACCATGCTGGCGGTTTTAATATCCTGTCTTGGTTTATTTGGTTTGACCGCCTTTACGGCTGAGCGCCGTGGCAAAGAAATGGGGATCCGCAAAGTGCTGGGTGCGAAAGCCTGGCAGCTGATGCTCCTGCTGGTGCGGGATGCCCTGAGGCCTGTGGGCGTAGCTGTTCTGCTGGCACTGCCCATCGCATGGATACTGATGGAACGCTGGCTGGAAGGCTTCGCTTACCGGATCGATATGCAGCCCGGCTTATTGTTACTGGCAGGCGCCTGTATGCTTGGGGTAACCCTGGTCACTATTGCATGGCAAACTATTTCCGCGGCCCTTGCGAATCCGGTTCGGCAGTTGAAAGAGTAAGAAGAATGTAAATCAGCGTGGCATTTCAATTCCTGCGACCGGGGCTTCATAACGAAACCTGCGAAGAACGCAGGTCTCGTGTAGTTCAAGGGGGGTTTTGGAGTCAACAAAGATATATTCATGTGAGATACTGCAACGCTGAATCATGGCGCGCAGAGTCTGTCCTCCCCTATATGATTATTGAAGACACAGAAAAAATTAAGTGCGGTAAATTGGATAAAATATTTACTTGTCAGTACGCTGGCAGATAGCGCCAGGTTTGCATTAAAAAGCTGCTAATTCAGAAGATGGGCACGGGTAAACAGAAACCGGATTCGGTATTTAACCTCTTCCGTTCATTCTTTTCATATCTTTTACGATACCTTTTCGTTTGTCCTGATTTTCGGAAATACTCTGAACGATTACAGGGATGATGTCAGGCACTTCAATTTCAAATGCCCGGGCAAGACTTAAAACTTCATCCATGGTCAGGAGATTTGGTAGTTTCACTTTACGGTAAAGCGTGTTCTTATGTATCCCTGCATCCTGGCTAACAATCGTAACGGGGATGATCTCGAAGATATCTGTGAATTTTTTTATCTCCCTGGCTTTGATTAATGTCCTGACTGCATTATATCGGTTGTCTTTCACAAATTTTCTACTTTACATAGGAAATTAAATAGATTTAATCGGATTCGAGAAAGTAACACCATATATCATAATCAGTTCACAATATGTAGAACAGATGATACCATATATGGGAATATGTACCCATTATATATGACACCCTTACTCTATTCATTTCCCCCACAAAGAATATACCCCGGTCTTAGTTCACGACTTAATTAACAATAACCAGCCCCTCGATTTACAGTTTCATGACACCCATGAACTGACAGTTTCTTCATTATTTTGTCAAATCGCCCTGATTCTTAGATTACTCGCAGAAATAATCGAGAAAATGTAAATATTTTTTAACAATTTTACAGTTACATTACATAAATCGTAAAAAATGAGCCAACAACCCGCTACATTATTTGACAAAGTATGGGATGCGCATGTAGTCCGGAAAATTGAAGACGGGCCTGATGTGTTTTTCATTGACAGGCATTTTATCCACGAAGTAACCAGCCCCGTGGCTTTTCTTGGGCTCGAAAACCGTAAGCTCCAGGTAATGTTCCCGAACAAGACCTTCGCCACTGCGGATCACAATACTCCAACCATTAACCAGCACCTTCCGGTTCAGGACCCTTTGTCTGCCAACCAGCTGAAAGCGCTTGAAACCAATTCTGCCAAATACGGCATCTCCCACTGGGGCCTCGGCAATCCTAAAAACGGGATCGTTCACGTGGTAGGGCCCGAAAACGGTATCACCCTCCCGGGCATGACCATCGTATGCGGCGACTCCCACACATCCACCCATGGAGCCTTCGGCGCCATCGCCTTCGGCATCGGTACCTCAGAAGTGGAAATGGTACTCTCCTCCCAGTGCATCATGCAGCCCAAACCGAAGAAAATGCTCATCAATGTAGATGGCAAGATCGGTAAAGGTGTAACGCCTAAAGACGTTGTACTCTATATCATCGCCCAGCTCACAGCTGCAGGCGCCACCGGATACTTCATTGAATACGCCGGACAGGTATTCCGCGAAATGAGCATGGAAGGCCGTATGACGGTTTGTAACATGTCTATCGAAATGGGCGCACGCGGCGGCATGATCGCACCCGACGAAACTACCTTCGCCTACATTAAAGGCCGTGAAAAAGCTCCCCAGGGCGAAGCCTGGGATACTGCCCTCGCTTACTGGAAAACACTCAAAACCGACGAAGGCGCTGCTTTCGATGTGGTATATAACTACGATGCTGCCGACATTGAGCCGCAGATCACCTATGGCACCAATCCGGGCATGGGCATCGGTATTTCCCAGCGCATCCCCACCGCGGAAGTTGTGGGCGGCAGCAAAGCCAGCTACGAGAAATCCCTCGAATACATGGGCTTCCATGAAAATGATGCCATGATCGGGAAGAAAATTGATTATGTATTCATAGGCTCCTGCACCAACGGGCGTATTGAAGACTTCCGCGCTTTTGCATCCATCGTGAAAGGCCGTAAGAAAGCTGATAACGTTACCGCCTGGATCGTTCCCGGCTCACACATCGTGGAAGCACAGATCCGTGAAGAAGGCATCTACGACATCCTTACCGAAGCCGGCTTCCAGCTGCGCCAGCCCGGATGCTCTGCATGCCTCGCCATGAACGACGATAAGATCCCCGCCGGTAAGTACGCCGTTAGCACCAGCAACCGCAACTTCGAAGGCCGTCAGGGCCCCGGAGCAAGAACATTGCTGGCGAGCCCGCTCGTTGCAGCAGCCGCAGCGGTAACCGGTGTAGTCACCGACCCGAGAGACCTGATCGCATAATCATTCTTCTATTCACAACAGACACAAAAAAATGGCTTACGATAAATTCACCGTTCTCACCAGCACCGCAGTGCCCCTGCCCATCGAGAACGTAGATACAGACCAGATCATCCCTGCGCGCTTTCTGAAAGCTACAGAGCGCAAAGGTTTCGGCGATAACCTGTTCCGCGACTGGCGCTATAATAACGACAACACTCCCAAGCAGGACTTCGTACTCAACAACCCAATCTATTCCGGCAAAATCCTCGTAGCCGGCAAGAACTTCGGAAGCGGCAGTTCCCGTGAGCACGCGGCCTGGGCAGTATATGATTACGGTTTCCGTTGCGTAGTATCCAGCTTCTTTGCGGATATTTTCAAAAACAACTCCCTCAACATCGGTATCCTGCCCGTACAGGTAAGCCCGGCGTTCCTCGATAAGATCTTCCGCGCTGTGGAAGCTGACCCTAAAGCGGAAATCACCGTGAACCTGGAGCAGCAGTCCATCACCATCGCCGCCACCGGCGAAAGCGAATCTTTCGACATCAACAGCTATAAGAAGCATAACCTGATGAACGGGTACGATGATATCGATTACTTACAGGCGATGAAGGATGAGATCCGCGTATTCGCCGACAAAAGCAAATACTAAATGTCTGCCCAGCGCTATCTTGAGATCATGGACACCACGCTTCGCGACGGTGAGCAAACGAGCGGCGTTTCTTTCTCCCCTTCGGAGAAATTAACCATTGCTCAATTGCTCCTGACGGAAGTGAAGGCAGACCGCATAGAAGTGGCTTCGGCCCGCGTATCTGACGGGGAAATGGCAGCCGTTAAGGCCATCACCAAATGGGCGAAGGCCAACGATCTCCTTCACCGTGTGGAAGTGCTCACCTTCGTGGATGGCGACGTATCCATTCAATGGATGCAGCAAACCGGTGCCAAAGTGATGAACCTGCTTACCAAAGGATCACTCAACCACCTCACCCACCAGCTCAGGAAAAAGCCGGAACAGCACTTTGCCGATATCGCGGAAGTCATTAAGAAAGCCCGTAAGAAAGGGCTTGATGTGAATGTGTATCTCGAAGACTGGAGCAACGGTATGCGGCATTCCCGCGAATACGTGTTCCAGTACCTCGACTTCATCTCCACCCAGCCTGTGAAGCGCGTGATGCTCCCCGATACCCTCGGTGTGCTGACGCCCGCAGAATCTTACGACTACCTCGTGGAGATCGTGCAGCGTTATCCAAAGCTCCACTTCGATTTCCACGCGCATAACGATTACGACCTCGGCACCGCAAACGTGCTGGAAGGCGTGCGTGCAGGCGTACACGGTATACACCTCACCATCAACGGTATGGGTGAAAGAGCGGGAAATGCTCCACTCGCCAGCGCCATCGCCGTGCTGAACGATTTTATGCCCGGGGTGAAAACCGCCGTGGCCGAGAAATCCCTCTACAGCGTAAGCAAGCTCGTGGAAACGTTCTCTGGCATCCGTGTACCGGCCAATAAACCGGTGGTGGGAGAAAACGTGTTTACACAAACCGCCGGCATCCATGCCGATGGCGATAAGAAAAACAAACTCTACTTCAGCGACCTCATGCCCGAACGCTTCGGCCGCCAGCGCAAATATGCACTGGGCAAAACAAGCGGGAAAGCCAATATAGAAAACAACCTTCAGCAACTGGGCATCCAGCTGTCGGAAGCAGATCTTCGCAGGGTAACGCAGAAGATCATAGAGCTGGGCGACAAAAAAGAAGTGGTTACACAGGCCGACCTTCCTTATATCATCTCCGATATCCTCGACAGTAACACCATCGAGCAAAAGGTGCAGATAGAAGATTACGTACTCACCCACGCCAAGCACCTTAAACCCTCTGCCACCATACGAATCAGCGTGGAAGGCGAGCAATACGAGGAACATGCACAGGGCGATGGCCAGTACGATGCCTTCATGAACGCACTGAAAAAGGTGTATAAGAAAAGGAAAGAAGACCTGCCGCAACTCACGGATTACACCGTGCGCATCCCTCCCGGCGGTAAAACCGATGCACTCTGCGAAACGGTGATCACCTGGCGGCTGGCCAGTCAGCGTGAGTTTAAAACCCGCGGGCTCGACAGTGACCAGACGGTTTCCGCCATCAAGGCCACGCAAAAAATGCTGAACTTACTGTAAAAGAACAATACCTACCGAATGGCAACAAAGCATATATTAATCGTTCCCGGCGACGGGATCGGGCAGGAAGTAACTGCCGAAGGCAAGAAAGTACTGGACAGGATCGCCGCTAAGTTCGGCCATACCTTCACTTACGACCACGCGCTCGTGGGCCATGCGGCTATCGAAGCCACCGGCGATCCCCTGCCGGCAGAAACGCTCGAGAAGATGCACAAAGCCGACGCCGTGCTTTTCGGTGCGGTAGGGCATCCCAAGTACGACAACGATCCTAAGGCAAAGGTGCGCCCTGAGCAGGGATTGCTGAAAATGCGCAAAGAGCTGGGCCTCTACGCCAACCTGCGCCCCATCAAATTATTCGACGAGCTGCTGGAAGCTTCCAGCATTAAACCGGAAATCCTCCGTGGAGCAGACATCCTGTTTTTCCGTGAGCTGACCGGCGATATCTATTTCGGTGAGAAAGGCCGTAAAAACAATGGCGACACCGCCTACGACATTGCGGAATACAGCCGCTTCGAAGTAGAGCGCATTGCCCGTAAAGCATTTGAAGCCGCACGCACCCGCCGTAAAAAGCTGTGCTCTGTAGATAAAGCCAATGTGATCGAAACCTCCCGCCTCTGGCGCGAAGTAATCCAGCAGATTGCCCCCGAGTATCCTGACGTGGAAGTAGAACACCAGTTCGTGGATGCAACGGCTATGCTGCTCATCAAAGATCCCAAGCGCTTCGATGTGGTGGTTACTGCAAACCTCTTCGGTGACATCCTCACAGATGAAGCCTCCCAGATCGCCGGCTCCATGGGTATGCTGGCCTCCGCTTCCATTGGTGATGGTACAGGTGTATACGAACCTATCCACGGTTCCGCGCACGACATCACCGGTAAAGGCGTTGCCAACCCGCTGGCATCTATCCTTTCCGCCGCCCTCCTGCTGGATATCTCTTTCGGTATGAAAGAAGAATCCGAAGCCGTGATCGCCGCAGTGGATAAAGTACTGAAAGCAGGTTACCGCACCGGTGATATTGCCGACAGTAAAACCGCGAAAGACAAGATCCTCGGCACCACCGCCATGGGCGACCAGGTACTGGCGCAACTCTGATCTGTCAGAAAAAGCATATATTCATCCCGCCTGTAAGCTGCTGCTTTACGGCGGGATGTTTTCATTTTAAACCCATGTTATGGCCAAGACTTCCAAAACCCTCACTGTTCCCGAACTGATTGATGCTGTGAACCATCCCCTCAAACCGGTCATTCTTGCCCTGCGCGAGGCTATTCTGGGTGCGCACGAGGCCGTAGGCGAAGAAGTGAAATGGAACTCCCCCTGTTTCATTTACTCCGGCGATATGGCCCCCTTTGACCCTAAAACCTACGCCCGCGACATTGTGGTGCTGCATCTACGTAAACCTGATCAGATATTGCTTGTATTCCCTACCGGTGCACGTATACAGGATGCTCACGGCGTGCTGGAAGGTAGTTATGCAGATGGGAGGAGGATGATCACCATTACCAGTCTGGATGATGTGGCAACAAAAAAAAGCGGCCTGGAAGCCGCTATACTTGATTGGATCAAAGGAGTGAAATAAGTTTATACCGCCACTGTTTTTTCCGCAGATACTGCCTTGGGCAGTGAGAAATAGAAGGTAGTACCCACGCCCGGTTCACTTTCCGCCCAGATACGGCCCTGCATACGCTGCACCATATCCTGACTGATGATCATGGCAATGCCCGCTCCCTTCAGCCCCTCTTTCTTCGCCATTACCGCCTGCTCGGGCTGGAATATCTTCCTGATCTCCGCTTCGGTCATTTCCTTACCGTGATTGGTAACGGCTGTGATTACACTATTCCCTTCCGAAAAGGCCCGCACCGTAATGGGCTTGCCAGCCGCTGCATATTTGGTTGCATTGTGAAGGATATTCCGGCAGATGAAACCCAGCATATTCTTTTCTGCAAATACTGCTTCTTTCTCCAGGCTCTCGTCCAGCTCCAGCCAAACATTCTTATCCTCCTGCGCCTGCGTGAAGAAGAGGTTGGATTCCCGCACCACATCTGCCATCATGAATACTTCCGCCTGATATTTCCCCGCCTTACACTTGGATGCGATCCAGGAAAGGAGGCCTTCCATGAACCGGATACTGTCTTCCGAAGTCTTTTGCAGGCTGCCCATCATGGTTTTAATCACTTCCGGTGAGAGCAGGTCTATCACTTTGAAAGCTTCCGTAATACTGAGTATGCTGGCGAAGGGCGCGCGGAGGTCGTGCGCCATCACGGATATGAGCATATTATGGAACTGATCCCAGTCTTCCAGCTCCCGGTTGCGCGCTTCCGTTTCTCTCCGCAGCTGCTGCTGTGCACGCGCCATATTCCGGCTGGCGATTTCAGAACGGTAGAGGAAGAAGAGTAGTCCTGCAGTTACGATGGTTAACAGGATGAGCAGATATATCGTACGCTTCTGGGCCGACTGGCGGGCCTGCGCTTCCCGGAGGTTGCGCTCATTATTAAGATAATCCAGATAGGTGAACCCGGAAGCCTGCAGCTCGGCAGCCTGAGTAGCCGCCTGATCCAACTGAAGCTGGGCATAATAATAAGCCTTTGCCGGATTGCCGGTTTTTTCATAAAGGGAGGCCAGCTGGGGCATCAGCAAACTGGCGATGTAAAAGAAATGCTGCCGCTGGGCAATTGCCAGGCCTTCCGTAAAATATTCTATGGCATGTGTGGTATCGCCTCCCATCTGCAGGATCATCTGGCCGATATCGTTGTAGATGTAGGCCATGTTACTGTAATTGCCTTCGGCCTCCGCTTCTTTCAGTATCTCATGCATACGGGCAAGCCCTTCTTCTTTACTACCGGCATCGTATAAACGCATGGCTTCCAGCTGGTGGCAAACGCTGAGCATTACTTCATCCTTCAGGCGCTCAGCGATGCTCCGGGCGGTAATGAGCATGGAATCGCGCTGGCGTTTGGAAAGCGTGGTATCTATATCGATGAGGTTCAGGAGGGCGATGGTACGCACGGTATCCTGTTTAGCCAGACGGCTTACGCGGTCGGCTTCATATAAATGCGTTACGCATTTGGTGTAGTTGCCGTCGAATATAAAGTTGATGGCGATGTTATTGAGGAGGAGCGCCACGCGCATACTGTCGCCCAGCTTACGGTACATGCGCAGTGCGTCATTATTAAATCGGGAAGAGAGGTAGTTATTACGGGTCATGTAATACACGCCCTTCCCTGTGAGTGCCCCTGCAATGCCGCGCTGGTATTCGTGGCGTTCGGCAATGCCCTGGGCTAACTCTGCGTAGTGGAGAACGCTGTCCCAATGACGGTAATGGTTATAATCCGCCAGTTCGTTCAGTACATCGGTATAAGCGAGACTATCTTTGATGGTTGTAAGGGAATGCTGCAATTCCCTGATATGTTTCAACTGACCGAAGCTCCCTGCGGAGCACATCAACATCAAAACACTGCATAATAGAAAGGCCCTGAAGCGTCGGTAATGCATATGAGTTTATTTCCATCGGTGAAGGGGCCGTCATTCCTTCGGTTGATCTGTTCATCTTTCAGTAGGCTTACTCGTCTGTCGGGGGGGGATGATCCGGGGGCCCTGTGTTTGGTTACTGTTCCACCGTGTAAACAAATCGGATGCCAGTTTTACAATACCTGCGCTGGAAGGGACTATCCGGCTCATACCCATGCTGCACACCGCAAATGTAAAGCTTTCTGATGATGCATTTGAAAAAGTACAGTCTCCCGTCAGCCATTCTGATAGAAGCCTAATTATTGATATTTTTTCATATATTACTTCCAAATTATCATAGCAATCATGATACTGGAAGTTGCCATCCTCGACGTAATTCCCGGAAAAGTGGAAGCGTTTGAGCATAATTTCGAGATAGCCCAGCGTATCATCAGCCGTATGGACGGATATGCGGGCCACCAGCTGCGCCGCTGTCTGGAAAAACCTAACCGTTACATTTTGCTGGTAAACTGGGAATCGGTGGAGCATCATACCGTAGGCTTCCGGGAACACCCCCTGTACCAGGAATGGAAAGCCCTCCTCCACGAGTTTTACGACCCCTTCCCTGTTGTGGAACACTATCAGCCGCTATTTGCCTTCTCGGCACCTGCTTTTCAGCCTTAGGGGTTCAGTCAGCCTCATATATCCTTCCGGCCCCGGCAGTTACCAGCTGGTCGGGAATCGCCTTGGTTAGCATAATACTGTCAACAACGAGGCGGGTCTCATCCCTGTATTTCTGGTGCAGGGTGTTGCTGCGTAATGCAAAAGGTAATTCTTCCGGCATTCCAAAATCATAGGAACGGATCGCGCTGCCATCAGCAGTACAGTAAATCACATGGCTATAGCCCCGCAAGGTGATGGCCATTTTCAGTTGGCGGAATTCAGATACCACGTGGTAAGCCACTTTTCCATTCACTTTAACCGAACCGAGGTAAGTAAGCTCACGCCGGGTTGTTTTAGTAGCATAGTGCTTCACAATTCCTGCTTTCCCTGCAGTTACAATTGATTTCAGCGCCACATCCTCCTGCTGGGGGAAGATGGTAATGGTGAGAATGGCGCTTATAAGCCAATGGATCATATTTTACAGATTAGGGATTGTGTTAATTTACTACCATTTTGGCCAATTTTGCCATTTTTATAACTGATTCACCCTCAATTAACTGTTCGACCATCCTTCAGTCATCCTTCAGTCGTCCCTTAGGGAAGGGATATGTTTCACTGAAGGATGACTGAAGGATCACTGAAGGATCGTTGAAGGCTGAAATACCCTGTTTTGATATGATTTTACCCTCCTGCTCTCAGCGGCACCGCATTACCGGCAGAGTCATAGGTATTGAATATTACATTATTCAGGGAGTCTAACCCGATAGTGAGGCGCGGCCGGCCGCGGTCGTCGCGAAGGAATAGTCCTACGGAGCGGTTATCGGTTTTACCGACAAAGAGGCGCTCCGGACCAATGAGCCCTTCCGCACGCATACGGGCAATGGTGGTGTTGATCAATGCCGTGTCGTTTAAGGCTTTTAAAGAGTCGATTATCTTCATGAGCCTCCCGGTAGTCATCTCATCATTACGATCCCACATTTTGAGCCCGTAATGCCTTTTATGGGCGCCATCGCGTACCTCATCGCCATACTGCAGCTGGAGGATCTGGTCATTGGCGTACTGGTCCAGCGAAAAGCCCATATCACTGGCGCCTTTTTCTCCTGAGTACACAAAACCGCCGCATTCATCCCCCTCATCATTGAAGAACATAAAACCGGCTCCCCTGTCGCGCGGGGGCAATGTTTTTCCATCCACGATACCGGGATGCTGGCGTTCGCGGTTGGAGATCACAAGGCGGAGAGTACCATCTTTTTCGAGGATATTGATCCGTTCGGCATTCAGCTCCCTCACATGCGTTACCGGGCGGAAAAAGACATGCCAGGCCATCAGGGCCACAATGAGGGTGAGGGCAAGACTGTATACCTGCAGGAATCGTACCTGCCGGGTAATATTGGGTTGTGATGCGTGCATATAGCTTAGGTTTATGGCTTCCGTGTGCCGGATGAAAATGTCAGGGGGCTGTGAAATCGGGTATGAAAATAATGATAGTTAGTGGGATTTACATCAAAAAACCGGAATAGCAACTTGTCGTATTTCCCCTTTAAATTGGCGCGTTTACACTGGGTTCAATAACCGGAATCTGCCTAGGTTTGCATAGTTACATTCCTCACTAATAAAACCGCATGTTATGCAAAAGATCACCCCCTGCCTCTGGTTTAACTACAACGCCGATGAGGCACTGGAATTATACAAATCCGTTTTCCCTGATTTTAAATTGATAAGTGCGAATCATTACGATGCCTCGGCAGGTGAAAATGCCGGAAAGATCTTCGTGGCGGAAATTGAGTTAATGGGTTCCCGCTTCCAGATACTGAACGCAGGGCCTATGTTTAAGTTTACAGAAGCCATTTCCCTTTCCATCAGCTGTAAAGGACAGGAAGAAGTAGATTATTACTGGGATAAGCTGACTGCCGATGGCGGAGAGGAAAGCCACTGCGGCTGGCTGAAAGATAAGTTCGGGCTTTCGTGGCAGGTGGTACCGGTTGAACTGATTGAGTTATTCAACCACAAAGACAAAGAAAAAGCCGGACGTGCCATGCAGGCTATGATGAAACAGATGAAGATCATTATTCAGGAACTGGAAGATGCTGCAGCAGGCGCTCCTGCCTGAAATACCATTTAACTTTCATTGGCAAGTCCGTCGCGGATACGCTGATACATACTTTTACTATCGAGCGACTGCTCCAGTTCTCCCAGAATGCGGAGCAGATCGCCACCGGATTGCTGCAGCCATTTGCGGTTCTCTTCCCTGATTACTTTCAGCATAGGTCCAATACGTTTATACATATGCTTACCGCTGGCGCTGAGGGAAAGCATTCTCCTGCGGGCATCGCGCGGATCGGGTGCGGCTTTCATCAATCCGTTGCCCAGCATCTGATCTGCGAGTTGCACTACTGCGGGGTGACTGATCTGTAAAGCTTCGGATATTTCTGTGATGCCCATTGCCTTCCTGCGGCTCAGCAACTCGAGGATAAGGAACCACCTGGCTTCGAAATCGAGGGAGGATTCTTTGTAAATCCGGCTAACATCCTGGGACAGGCGTTCACCCAATCTTTTCAGTCGGGTAGCGAGCGCCAGTTCTTCCAGTTCATGGACGATATTCATGCCTTAAAAATATCCTTTTTTATGAGTTGCGGTACATTTTACCTAAAAAACTGCGCATCCACCCATGTGAGATGAGGGTTCCGGCCAACGGAATGAAATCGTACTGTTCTGAAATGCCCCGACTTGATAACTTGCCGTGCAATTCACGGTTACGCGGACTGCAGTAGAGCCATAAAAAAGGACCCCTGCGGCGGGAGAATGATCTCCCGTGCAAGGGCCCATAGCAGGTATTGGGGAAATTATTTATCCGGCTCTGCGCTTCTCTTCTTCCGCACCTCCGGTTCTGCGACGCGGGCCGCCCTGTGCCTGTCCGCCGAAGCGATAGGTAAACGTGGCAGTCAGCACCCTGCTGTCCCTGAACTGCCGGAAGGCTTCGGAATAACCCGTGAGCTTAGTGAATGCCTTGGTGCGGCTTGTAAAGAACACATCACTCACATTCAGTTTCAGCGATCCTTTCTTATTCCAGATCTGCCGCTGCGCTCCCAGGCCCAGCTGGAAAGAGCTGGCTACATCCAGGAAGCCGTACCAGCTGCTGCTTTGGTAATTACCATTTACTTCGAGCGTAGTTTTGGGATTCAGGGTAATGGTATTGCTGGAGTTGGCGGTGAAAGTTACGCGCCCTTCATTGAGATCCGTTTCCACCACATAACCGCGGTACTTACCGTAATACGCAACAAAGGTATTGCTACTGTTCAGCCATTTGATGGCAGTAACCGGTATGCCGAGGGTAATATGATAATAGTCGTAGATAGCGAGGTTGCGGTTGGTTTGCAGGATGGCATTCGGTTCTTTATCCGGCGCCAGGATCATAAGGATATTATCCTTTGTTCTGCTATACCCTGCCTTTGCCGTATATGCTTCATGGAATGTATACACCAGTTCGTATGACGAGGTGATTTCCGGGTTCAGCTCGGGGTTGCCGCCTGAAGAAGTAAGCGGGTCGAGGAACACGCGGAAAGGGTTCAGCTGCCGGTACGACGGGCGGTTGATACGCCTGCTCATCGTTACCCCCAGATCGTGATGCTTACTGAACTGGTAGCCCACAAAGCCGCTGGGGAACAATTGCACGTAACTCCGTTTGAAAGTTTGCTCACCGATTACCTGCCGGCCTTTAGACTCGGTGTGCTCCATGCGGAGGCCAAACTGGTAGCTCAGCTTACCCTGTTTGCCGGAACCGTTGAGGTACGCAGCGTTGATATTCTCTTTATAAATAAACCGGTTGCTCTTATCGGCAGCCAGCACATCGGTACCGTTACTGCGGTCGTAAAAACGGACGTCATTATCCGTAGTTACCCAGCTGCTTTTGATACCGCCTTCCAGTTTGAGGCCCCACTTCGCAACGGGGTGGATGTAATCCATTTTTACGGAATAGATATCGAGATCGCCGCTGAGGTCGCCAAACAGGAGGAAGTCTGAGCGAACGGGAACGCTGTTGTTATCCATATAAGATGTGCGGTAGTTCTGGTATTCCCAGCTGCCATAGCGGGCATAGTCCAGATCGGCGGTAAGCTCGCGGCCGGCGGTATCCAGCAGGCGACGGGCGTTGATGTTTACGCTGTAGTTGCGGCGGTGAAGATCGTTATTACCGAGTGTATTGAACTTCCCCGTTGGCATCTGTACCCCGTCGAAGGATTGGGCGCGGCTGTCTGACGTTACTTTGCCGTCATTCACAATAGCATTCGCAGCAATGCCTATGGTAGTACGCCCGTCAGGCTGATAATCCATGCCCGCACGGGCGTTATGGGAATTAAATCGGTGCTTGAAGAGGTTATCATAATCGTTACCACCGGTTTCCACGCCATCGCGGGTAAAGAATTTACGGTGGATGTTGAGGTCATTATAATCCTTGCGGTGGTTGAAATTGTAGGAAGCGAAGTAATTGAAGGCTCCTTTCTTATGGTTGATGTTGAAACTGGGATTGATCTTGGGATAGGCGCCATAACCTAAACTGAGGCCTACGGTGCCATTGGTACCGTTACTCCTCCCCTTTTTCAGCCGGATGTCGATGATACCTGCGTTTCCGGCGGCATCATAGCGGGCGGATGGATTGGTGATGAGATCGATACGGTCTACCTGCGCGGCATTAAGACTGCGGAGGTAATTGGCGAGGTCCTGGCCAGACATGGGCACCTGTTTACCATCGATCATCACCAGCACACCCTGCCTGCCTCTCATGGCGATGTTATCGTTCTGGTCTACTGAAATACCGGGGGCTTTCTCCAGCACTTCCAGCGCATTGCTGCCTGCAGCGCTGATGGAGCTGGAAACATTGATGACTGTTTTATCATACTGTTGCTGGATGAAAGGCTTCTGTGCCACCACATTAGTTTCCTTTAGCTGGCGGGTGGCGGATTCCAGGCGGATGCCGCCGAGGTCTGTAGCAGTGCTGTGGGTGAATTCCGGGGAGAGGTACCTGTTATAGGAAAGGTGCTGAATGGCCACTACATAACGGCCGGCACGCACTTTCCCGAAGCTGAAAGCTCCTTCCTTATTCACATACTCCATCTTCACCAGCTTTTTATCGGCTGCATGCAGGAGCTGCACCACTACTTCTTCCGGCCGGAAGCCTTCGCCACCGGATACCTTTCCGTGGATATCGCCACTTTCCTGGGCCAGCAGGGCAGCCGGACAGGCGATGAGTAAAATCAGGAGCATCCTGCTGCAAACAACATGTAGAAATCGACGCTTCATTGGGGGTAGTAATTATTGGATAATGATGTTCCGCGAAAATCAACCAAATTCACTTTCCCGCAAACGTATTTTACGTAAGCGCTTACCATTTATTTCAAAACGTCCATTTTCGGACATCCGATCCTCCCTTTTCTAATACCCGCTTCATTATCAGGGATTACCGGCCCGGAATCGGATATTATCATTTCAGCGGCATTTTCTTCCATTTCAGTGTTAAAAATCAACATATTAAATGACTGATATCCCGGTTGGCACATACCGTTCAAAGAAGTAAAACCAGGTAAACCGACCGGAAGGAATCTAATTGTGCCTGCCGGGGAATTTATAGATGAGCGGTATTTGAGGTTTCCTATAAATAAGCGGAACACCCTGCTTCAAGATAAATTGAGATAGCCGGACAGTAAATTCATGACAGAAAAAAGCCCGTGCATGGCACAGGCTTCAATCTTGTTTTAACAAACTGCTTATCCACGCAGCACTTTGATCATGGCAGACAGTTCTTCGTTAGCCAGTCCTTTATCGGCAGCCTGCCTGAACATGCCAGCCAGGTATTCGGGGAACGAACGGTTGATGCCTGCATCTTTTGCCTGCTGCAATATCCTCGCAGACGCGTCTACCGAAATGC
Organism: Chitinophaga deserti; assembly: GCF_003149455.1. Taxonomy (GTDB): domain Bacteria; phylum Bacteroidota; class Bacteroidia; order Chitinophagales; family Chitinophagaceae; genus Chitinophaga; species Chitinophaga deserti. The sequence goes on along the minus strand of NZ_QFFK01000004.1, from coordinate 325,198 downwards.
TCATGGGGCTTTCACTTTTGGTGAAGCGGTTTTCGTGAACGAGCTGTCCTTCATAATTGATAAAGTCTCCGAAGGTGCTGAGGATGCCCGTAAGCAGCGTGGCATATTTATCTACCGGGTAACCGGCATTTTCCATGATTCGTGCCCCGTGGAAGAAGCCCATCAGCGTGCCGTAGATGCCCGACAGGGTGGCAAGGTCTACAGAAGATGCGAGTCCGGCGGAGATACCCAGCCATTCCGGTGCGCCGGCGAATACTTTGAGAACGGGCAGCGCCTGCTCCCATGCTGCGGCTTTACCGGATATGAAGATAGGGGTATCCGGACGGCCCATCTGCTGGGGAGCGGCCTGAATGGCACCATCGAGGTATCCGGCGCCAAGGGCTTCCGTCCATTGTTCGGCCAGGTCTGCTTCGGCAGGGCTGCCACTGGTGAGCTGAACGAATACTTTGCCTTTCCAGTAGGCTTTTTCCGTTTGCGAAAGGATGGCGTTAGCGGCGGCATAATCATGCACACACATTACGATCACACTTGCGGCGTTTACGGCATCTGCCGGAGAAGGCGCCACCTTTGCACCGAGTGCAGCCAGCGGAGCAGATTTATCCGCGCTGCGGTTCCAAACCGTTACATCATATCCGCTTTCAAGGAGCAATTTTGCCAGTGTGGCGCCCATCATACCGAGACCCAGCACTGCTGCGGCCTTATTTGCATTCTGTTTCATTTTTCGTTGTTTTTGATGGAACAAAGGTGCTGTGAAACTGAAGCCTGAACAATAAGGGAGAAAAGATTCGGTAGGGAGAAAAAGTTCCCTATACGCCCGGGGCAAACCCTGTTCAGCAGGAAAATTCTTACCTTTCAGGAAAGCAGCGTATATGTACGAAAAGAAGATTTCCGAGAACCTGGATTGCGGTATTAATGTGGCGAATAAAATACTGGGCGGTAAATGGCGTGCCTGCATAATAGACAGTATTGCCCGAGGCATCCGCCGGCCCAGCGGACTGCAGCGCGAAATCCCCGAAGCTCCTTCCCGCGTAATACAAATGCACCTGCGCGAGCTGGAAGCCCTGCAGGTGATCCGCAAAGAAACCACCGGCAGCTTCCCCCTGAAAGCGGAATACTTCCTGACGCCTTTAGGCGAATCTGCCCTTCCGCTGATTGCGGCTATGGATCAGTGGGGTAATGCCAACAAGGAATATGTGCAGGAAGTGTATGCTGCCATGATCGCCGAAGATGCTGAAAACAGCTGATACATGAAGGTCCTTATCGTTCCATACGATCCCCTTTGGCCGGATAGCTTTGCGGAGCACCAGCGCGTGCTGTCGGAAGCGATCGGGCATTTGTTTCCCGTAATAGACCACATCGGCAGCACCTCTGTACCCGGGCTTGCCGCCAAACCGGTGATCGATATACTGGTAGGCGTTGCATCCGACGAGCTGCTGGATAAAACCATTGAGCCGATAACGAACCGCGGTTACACTTACTTCCGCAAATACGAACCATCCATGCCCTACCGACGCTTCTTTGCGCAGCTGGGCATGCCTCCGGGCGAAACACCGCCTTCCCTTATTGACATCGGCGACCCTTTTGTTACCGGCGGGCCGATACCTTCACTCGTTAATATCCATGTGATGGTGCGGCATACCTATCACTGGAAAAGGCACGTGGCGCTGAGGGATTATCTCCGTTCGCATGCTGCCATGGCAGAGGCATATGCCGCATTAAAGATCGAATTAGCTACCCGGGAATACGGGGATACCAATGAATACAATGCCGCCAAAGATGATTTCGTGAAAGCGGCCGAACAGCATGCGCTCGCATGGTGGAAAGGCTGAAAACCCACGCTATAGTTGTTCCCTTAGCAGCAAATGCGTAAATTAGAATATAAACCATGCCATATGCAGCAACCCAATCTTCCCTTATCGGACGCCGATATCCGGCAATTCATTACGGAAGGCTACGTTCGCCTCAGTAACGCATTCCCCCGCGAGCTGGCGCTGGAAGCGCAGGATATTCTGTGGAAGGAGATGAACCTCCGGCCCGATGCTCCTTCCGACTGGAAGGCCCCTGTTGTATGGCTGGGAGAACATACGCAGGAACCATTCGTGAAAGCCGCCAATACACCTGTACTTCATGCCGCATTCGACCAGCTGGTAGGGCCCGAACGCTGGGCGCCGCGCCAGAGTGTGGGCACCTTCCCTATCCGGTTTCCCGGTAATGAAGATACGGGGGACGACGGATGGCATGTGGATGTGAGCTTTCCCGGATATGAAGCCGCCAAAGACCCGGGGAATTACTTCAAATGGCGTTCTAACCTCCATTCCAAAGGCCGTGCGCTGCTGATGCTTTTCCTTTTTTCCGATATAGGAGAAAACGATGCGCCTACCCGCCTCCGTGCAGGATCGCACCTGGATGTGGCTAAGATGCTGCGGCCGCATGGAGACAAGGGGCTTACCGCGCTGCAGATCGCAGAGAAAGTGAGTCATACCGCCCACCGGCCGCAGGCATTGGCTACCGGGGAAGCAGGTACGGTGTATCTCTGCCATCCCTTCCTTGTGCATGCCGCGCAGAAACACCGGGGTACGCAGCCAAGGTTCCTCGCGCAGCCGGGCCTCTTTCCGAAGAAACCTTTCTCACTTTTCAATAAAGAGAATCATTACAATGCGGTGGAAAGTGCGATCCGTTTAGGCATTGGGCTGGATAAAGAAGTGAGGGCTGTTCAGGCCTGAAATTAACCGCGGCCCGAAAATGAGCCAGGTAAATTTCGAGCCCCCTGTAAAAATGCAAAATGCCTAAAAAGTACATACCTGGTACATCATCCCTGAAGTATACCTGAAGTAAACGTGAAGTAACTGTACCGGAGCCCTGCCTTAGTGCTGAAGGAGACGCGGAATAACTGCGTGGCAACTCTGGCGTTATAGCCCTTACTGAATGGGGAGAAAACCAGCGTATATGCTTATCCCGTTTCCGTCTCCCATCCGCCATATCCCTCCCGGCCTCACTGCACCTTATGGCCAATATGCCTCAATAGCACTTAAGCGCTCTTTTTCCGGTCTCTTTATCATCTTTCAGGCCAGATTAACATCCACCCCATTTAAGCGGCTTTATGGCCCTTAATTGAAGGATTTTGTATTGTGGGGATAGTAAACGGATACAGAAAGTGGGGTTTTAGGATGAATAATGCGTTTTTACGGGGCCATTTCCGGGACTGGTTTACGTTGAGAGTGTACCATTTTCCCTGCACGATTTTACAGCCTGCAACTTCACAGGCCCATTTCCGGGACTGTACCGGGGTCGAAAATGGGCCACGATGCCAACATATTGCCAGCGAGGATTTATGGAAGTGAGGCACGTTTGCATCATCAGGAAAATCCAGCCATGCAACGTGCCCTTCTATTCCTGAGCTTCATTTATTTTATTTCCTGCCAGCCTTCCTTTCAGATAAAAGTCAAAAACGGCCATGGATATACGGTAACAGATACGATGCTGACGCGGCCGGAGCGATACATGCCATTTGATGCAGAAGCAGGTTACTATATCTGTTACATCGGTCCGGATACAGGGCGTATTGCCATTGGCAAGCCACTCCGCAGGTACAATATCCGTGACACACATTCCTGTTGCGTTGCCCGTACCTTCGGAGGAAATGAAATGACCATCCGGGTAGATACCGCCGCTACACAAATTCAAATAGAACATTTTAGTTTGAATCATGACACTGCAGGACCATACCGCATCACAGATTCTATAGTGCCGTACCGTGCCATGATGGTTACATTGCAAAATATTTCTGATTCTGCCATTTACCTCGGCAGTCATAATTTCCTGAAATACATGTGGCTGGAAATACGGAATGGAAAGAATGAATGGATACAGCTGGAAAAGCCCTCCGGCTGGAATTCGTATTGCGGCACCGGAGCTCCCCATAATTATCTTCACCCCCGTGATATCCTTATCGCTAAATTCCCGCAATATGAAGGGGAATACACGGCAGAATACCGGCTAGTCTGGCAGAAACCCCACCAGCCCAAAATCATCTCCAACGAATTTGTTGCCCCTGTAAATTCCTTTATGCTGAATGTGGTGGAGTTACAAATAGGCGGGCCGCGTTACTGAATCCCGGCCACATTGCCTATCTTGGGCTTTCACACAAATGCTGCCTATCCATGAAGATGTACCAGGAAATGCTGCGGTTGCCGGGTAAACGCAGGGGATTTCATCTCATCACAGAAGAAGTATTGCGGGCAATCCCCGCTATCCGTCAGATCAAAACCGGTATGCTGCAGGTATTTATCCAGCATACTTCCGCCTCATTGACCGTCAATGAAAACGCTGACCCTACGGTGCGCCGCGATTTTGAGATGTTTTTCAACAAAGCCGTTCCCGAAAACGATCCGGATTACGAGCACGACTACGAAGGCTCCGACGATATGCCCGCCCATCTGAAAGCGGCGCTGCTGGGCAGTTCCGTGATGCTCCCCGTACGTAACGGACAGCCCGCCCTTGGCACCTGGCAGGGCATATATCTTTGTGAACACCGGGATAGTGGCGGTCCGCGCAGCTTAGTCATCACCCTCTGGGGTGAATAATGTATATTTACAGATATGCTAATCCAGCCCGCAATATCCCTTCTCCGCGAACTGCAGTTGACGGATTTCCCATCCGGCTCAGCGCTTGCCTTTACCGACGGGCGCCTGTATGTAGTGGGCGACGATGCCCGCGAAATGCGTATCCTCGATGCGCAGTACCGTGCAGCCGGATCCGTTACCCTGTTCAAACATCCCCAGTACCGCATTCCCAAACCTGAAAAGGCCGACCTGGAATCGGCTGTGGTGATGAAGCACAAACAGGCCCTGTACCTGGCTGCCTTCGGCTCCGCCAGCCTGCCCACCCGGAAGCAGATCATACTCGTGCCACTGCCCTTCCGGAACAGCGACACTTCTATCGTATATACCCGCTATGCCGATGATTTCCTGGACCTGCTTTCCCAGAAGCTTCCCGAGATCAATATCGAAGGGGCTGCCATGGCAGGTAACCGCCTCATCCTGGCAAACCGCGGGCATCATGGTATGCCCCACAACACTTTAGTGATAGCCAGGGCCGATTGCTGGAACCCTGCAGGTGCGGATCTCCCCCATTTCCAACAGGTTACCCTCCCTGAAAACAGCCGGGGCTTCTGCGGCGTGTCTGACCTCTGCTATATCCCCAGCCGCGACCTCCTGCTCATGACGTTCACCACCGAAGCCACTGCCAGTACTTACGACGACGGTATCATCGGCGACAGCTACCTGGCCTGCATCCGCGATTACAGTAAAAAGCTCCGGGAAGAAACGGTAACACCCGATGAAATGATCAACCTGCCATCCGTATCCCCCGTATTCGCCGGGCAGAAGATAGAAGGGATCTGCCTCGAGAAAGTGCGGCCGGAAGGACTGCTCCTGCACCTGGTGGCAGACAATGATGCGGGCGACAGCCGCCTGTTTGCCATAAACGCCGTGCTGTAAAAAAGCCGCTTTGGCCATTATCCCCGCTCATCTTACCTTTACCATCTCACTAAACCGGTTTTATGCGGGAAATCAATCTGTCGAACCTGCCCATCGCCGCCGCACCCTGGAAGGAAAACGCGTCGGAAGTACTCTACCGCCTCCAACAGGTATACCCCGATATGGATATACTCGCTTCCGCCGAAATGGAACAACTCGCAGAAATGCGGGATGGCGATGACCAGGAAGATGCCATGGATTACATTGGCCAGGCCCTCAGCGTGTACGGTTATGCGTTATACAAGATAGAATCGCTGCAGGAAGAGTTCTGGTATTCCCTCATTGCCACGGATAATGAACCACCGGAAGAAGCCGTGTATTTTGTGAGTGAAGAAGAAATGGAAGAAGAAAATATAGCAGAAGAAATACGTAAATCTTACCGCCGCCGCGAAGCCATCCTTTGCAAGCTCTTTGATCACGAGTGGGGCGAACAGTTTTAACCTTCAACCTGATATCATGAACATCCTCCGCCTCGACCACCTGGTGCTTACCGTTGCAGATATTGACGCTACCTGCGCTTTCTACACCGTAGTGCTGGACATGGAAACCACAACGTTCGGCGAGGGCCGCAAAGCGCTGCGTTTCGGTAATCAGAAAATCAATCTCCACCAGCATGGTGCTGAACCAGAACCCAAAGCCACCTTCCCCCTGCCCGGCTCGGCCGACCTCTGCTTCATTACCGACACACCCCTTGAAACCGTTAAAAAAACGCTGGAGCATCACAACGTTCACATCCTCTCCTATGGCCTGATCCGCACCGGCGCCACCGGCCCCATCCGCTCCGTATACTTCCGTGATCCTGATGGCAACCTCCTTGAAGTCAGCAACTACCTTTAGGGTTTAAAACTTAAATATTCCATTAGTCTACTGAAATAGTAGGTTATTTGAAATTATGTATTATCTTTGATCCATACTTCCGGTGAAACCGTATCAGGAACAGAAGATAGCAAAATCAGAAATCGACCAACCAGGCTATCCGTGGGCAATCTGCAATCACCGGACCGGACCATCAAAAAAACCAACACATGTCAGCTTTCCTTTTCACTTCCCCCCGATGTAGGGTCATGCGTCCCTGAATGCATCAACGGTGATATTTTACCGTTCCGATGAATGCATACATAGCTGAGTTACCATAGCCATCAGGCTTTGGCAGCCTTCGTATGCCCTGAACTGCCGCGTTCCCGCGATGGCGGGCCGGCTCTTTATTGTCGTATCACTAATCAACCATAGCATGTTCAAAAGTTTACCGACCATGCCGCGGCACCGGCATGCCTGGCCGGTCCTGTTTACCGCGGTCTTTTCCCTGCTGCTGCTGGCAGCAATATCCGGCAATGCGCAAACGCAGCCTCTTATTAATTCACGGCTCACAGGCCGTATCGTAGATGCCAAAACACGGGAGCCCTTACCCGGCGCCACCGTGCAGATCAAAGGCACTACGCACGGTGTGCTCACGGATGGCGAAGGCAGGTTCGCATTCGTAACGGGGCAGCCATTCCCTTATACATTAATTATTACTTCCCTCGGGTATAGAAAAGCGGAAGTGATCGTCGAGAACGGGCAGATCGAGATTCCGCTGGAGCCCGCGCAAAGCCAGCTGAATGATGTGGTGGTGATCGGATACGGAACGCAGAAGAAAAGCGATCTGACAGGCGCTATCGCTTCCGTATCCGGCCCGCTGCTGAAACAACCCGTCAGCTCTTTCGATCAGGCCCTGAAAGGCGCCGCTCCCGGTGTACAGGTCACCCAAACATCCGGACAGCCCGGCGGCGGCGTGAGCATCCGCATCCGCGGCGGGGCCTCCATACAGGGCGGTAACGAACCGCTGTATGTGATAGATGGATTTCCCGTGTACAACAACGCAGTTACGGCGGGCACCATCACCGGCACCCCTGTCAATCCGCTTTCCGGCATCAACCCTTCCGACATTGAATCCATCGACATCCTCAAAGATGCTTCCGCCACGGCCATCTATGGCTCACGCGGCGCCAACGGCGTGGTGATCATCACCACCAAAAAAGGGCGGGCAGACAGAAGTACGCTTTCCTATGAAGGAACATATGGTGTACAGTCGCTCCGTAAAAAAGTAGATGTGCTCAATGGCAGAGACTTTGCAAAGCTGCGCAACGATGTGCTGTATGATGTAACACCCGCCAAAGGGAAGTTTCAGTACCTCACACAACAGCAGATAGACAGTGTGGGAAATGGTACCGACTGGCAGGATGCTGCCTTCCGCAGTGCGCCGCAGCAAAACCACCAGCTCACGCTTAGCGGCGGTACTGCCAAAACACGCTATTACCTATCAGGCAACTACTTCAGGCAGGATGGCATCATCCGCAACACCGACTTCAACCGCCTCGGCATCCGCGCCAATATTGATGCACAGCCCTTCGACCGGTTGAAGACGGGTGTTAATATCACCGCTTCCCGGTCCGACGCTAATGTAGCACCCTCCGGCATTGTAAGCTCCCTGCTTTTTATGCCGCCTACCGCCACTATTTATGAAGCCGACGGCAGCTACACCCTGCGCAATCCTTTCGAGAACATCTTCGCCAACCCCATCGCCAGTATCAACGAAACAAAGAACAAAGCCACTACCAACCGTTTCTTTGGAACTGCCTTCGCAGATTTTAAAGTACTGGAAGGGCTACAGGTGAAAGTCCTTTTCGGTACCGATGTGAACAACACACAGGAGAAATACTACATCCCCGCTACCATTTACGAAGGGCTGCCAACCAAGGGCAACGCAGGCCGGGGGGAATACACCAGTTACTCCTGGCTGAATGAAAACACCGTAAGCTACTCCCGCCGTTCCGGGCAACACAGCTTCGATGTATTGGGAGGCTTTACCCAGCAGGAGTTCAGCAGTGATGTGGTACGTACCGGCGCACAGCAATTTGTGTCAGACGCTCTGTCTTATAACAGCCTGCAGAGCGGTGCCACTTTGCTACGCCCATGGTCTGAAGCCAGTAAGTGGGTATTGCATTCCTGGCTGGGCCGTGTCAATTACAACTTCGACAGCCGTTACTACTTCACCGCAAGCATCCGTGCCGATGGTTCTTCCCGCTTCGGGAAAGGCAACAAATGGGGCTACTTCCCTTCTGCCGCAGCCTCCTGGCGCGTGAGCAACGAGCCCTTCTTCAAGAACCTCTCCCGCAACATCAGTGATCTTAAAGTGCGTGCCAGTTTTGGGACAACAGGTAACCTGGAGATCGGGGAATACCAGTCGCTCGCTACATTATACAGCCTCACTTATCTTTTCGGCGGTACTACTGCCACAGGCTTTGCGCCCTCAAGGTTGCCCAACGATAAACTGGGATGGGAAACCACCGTGCAATACAATGCCGGTATCGATATCGGGTTCTTTGACAACCGCCTCAGTGTTTCACTGGATGCTTATCAGAAAAAGACGCGTGATCTTTTGCTGAGTGTGGAGATCCCCTGGACCAGCGGACAAACCAGTTCCCTCCAGAACTTCGGCTCCGTATCCAACAAAGGGCTGGAACTGGCTGTGAGCAGCAAGAACTTCCTTGGAGAATTTACCTGGACCACTGATGCCAACGCCTCCATTAACCGGAACGAAGTGCTTTCTCTGGGCAATGGCGCACGGTCTTACATCAGCGGCAGCTACATCATACAGGTAGGCAAGCCATTAGGCAGCTTCTACGGCACTGTAACAGATGGTATTCTGCAAACCGGTGAAGAGCATACCAAAGGGAAGTTCACCGGCAGTGCAGCGCCCAAGCCCGGCGACAGGCTCTATAAAGACATCAATGGTGATGGTACTTTCACCACTGCGGCAGACCGAACTATTATAGGGGATGCGCAGCCGGATGTGATTCTTGGCCTGAGCAATAATTTCAGCTGGAAAGGATTCGCACTATCCGTATTCTTCCAGGGTTCATTAGGCAACCAGATCCTTAACGGCAACTTACAATCACTGGAACTGTTTACAGGCCAGCAGAATGCAGCAGGTTCCGCCCGCGACCGCTGGACGCCGGAGAACCCCAGCCAAACCATCCCCCGTGCCAAGCTGGACCCCGCACCGGTTTTCAGTGACCGTTTCATTGAAGACGGTTCCTTTATCCGCCTGAAAAACGTATCACTGTCTTATACATTGCCGAAGCATATCACCGGTAAGATTTCATCCATTCAATTATACGTGTCTGCCCAGAACCTTGCTACCTGGACCAACTACACGGGCTTTGACCCGGAAGTGACTTCCGGCAGCAATGTTTCTCCAGGCACCGATCAGGGCATTTACCCGGTATCCAGAACATTCACCGGCGGACTGAAAATTTCTCTCTAATCCATTCAACGCAACCATATGCACATCACGAAACGATATATCCTTCCCGTATTGCTGCTGGGGCTTTCGGCCTGCAGCAGTCTCGACGAGCAGCCCGTTTCCCAGCTCGTTACGCAGGAATTCTATAAAGACGGCGCACAGGCCGATGCCGCTGTTGTGGCCACTTACCGTAAACTCTATGAAACAGGTCAATCGCTGTATAACAGTCTTTTCCAGATAGGTGTGGAAATGGCGACGGATGATTATGAAGCTGGCCCGCGTGCCCGTAATGCGCATGTACGCGCCATATCCGGCCTAACGCACGATGCTTCCAACGACCGTATGGAGCAGCTCTGGCGGCAGAGTTACGACGCCATCAACGCTGCCAACATTGCCATAGACCGTATTGCCGTAATTCCTGACGGGAAGATAACCGCAGTACTGCAGGCCAGGCTCACCAACGAAGCAAAGTTTCTCCGCGCACTGCACTACTTCAACCTGGTACGCTGGTTTGGAGATGTCCCCATCGTACTGCATGAACCGAAGGACCTGTCGCCCGAAGCGCTGTATGTGACGAAAAGTCCGGCTGCAGCGGTGTATCAGCAGATCATTACCGACCTGCAGGCAGCAGAAAACCTCCCCGCACCCGGCGTGTATGGGAAGAACGATATAGGGCGGGCCACCTCAGGCGCTGCAAAGTCGCTGCTGGCTAAGGTATACCTCACCAAAGAAGACTGGGCCAATGCAGCCGCCAAAAGTAAAGAGGTGATTGATGCGAAGTGGTACGCACTATTTGATGACTATGCGGATGTTTTCAATACTGCTACCAAAAACGGGAAGGAGCATATCTTCTCCGCACAGTTCCTCGGCAATGCAGGGTATCAGGGCAACAGTCTGGGCAGCCGCTCCGCCCCTAACGAAGTACCCGGTATCAATGGCGATTATGCCGATGCGCTCCACAAGCAGGGAAAGCTGTATGAAAGCTTCAGCAGCACCGATACCCGTAAGGCAGTTACGTTTATTACGGAAATGGTGAGCCCGGTAGACGGAAAAACATATACCTTCGAACCACACCTCCACAAATATTATGACCCCGCCGCTACAGGCAACCAGGGGCAATCGTCTAAAAACCTGCCTATAATCCGCTATGCAGAAGTATTACTGATCTATGCTGAAGCTGTCAACGAATTGCAGGGCCCCACAGCAGCAGCATATGAAGCTATCGACGAAGTGCGGGAACGCGCACATATTACTAAACTGAAAGATGTAGCTCCTGCACTGAGTGCCGCTAATTTCCGCGACAGCGTGTTCCAGGAAAGGCGGAAGGAGCTGGTGTATGAATACCAGCGCTGGTTCGACCTCGTGCGCAGGGGACCGGATTACTACGTGCGCACATTACATGCCGCAGGTAAAACGCTCGCCGCGCCGAAGCACATCCGCTTCCCCACACCGCAGCGCGAGCTGAACCTCAACCCCAATCTGAAACAGGACCCTTTATGGATTAATAACTGACGAAACATGAAAATCGTTCTCTTCACCGCGCTGGCATTACTGGCGCTGTTACCTCCGGCCCAATCGCAAAATACCCGCAGACCCAACATCATCCTCATTATGGTGGACGACATGGGGTATTCCGACATCGGGCCTTATGGTTCCGAGATCCAAACGCCTAACCTCGACCGGCTGGCCCGCGAAGGCCTTAAGCTGCGGGAGTTCTACAACAACTCCATCTGCGCCCCTACCCGTGCCTCACTAATGACCGGGCAGTTCAACCACCGCGCCGGTATCGGTTACTTCGATGTAAACCTCGGTCTGCCTGCTTACCAGGGCTATCTGAACCGCTCATCGCTCACATTGGGTGAGGTACTGCAGCAGGCGGGGTACACCACCCTCATGTCGGGCAAGTGGCATGTAGGGAACGATTCCCTCAGCTGGCCCAACCAGCGTGGCTTCGACCGCTTCTATGGATTCATAGGCGGAGCCAGCAACTTCTTCGACATAGGATCGTATGCCGATAAAGCGCCGCCGGTAATGCTCGTAGAAAATAATAAACCCGTACGCCTGAAACCGGGGCAATATCTTACCGACGAAATTGCAGGGCATGCCGTGCAATACCTCGATGAGCAGAAGGATTCCAGGAAACCCTTTTTCCTCTACGTGGCTTACAACGCCCCGCACTGGCCACTGCAGGCGCAGCCGGAAGACATTGAAAAGTATAAAGGCAGGTACAGCATCGGCTGGGACTCCCTCCGCGCGCAGCGCATCGCACGCATGAAACAGATTGGTATCATAGCACCCAATGCAACGATAGCTGCAGACCCTGAAGTACCGCGCTGGGAAAGCCTGACGTACGACGAAAAGAAACTATGGGAAAAGAAGATGGAAGTTTATGCTGCTATGATCGACCGGCTGGATCAGGGCATCGGAAAGATCCTCGACAAAGTGAAAGCCCTCAAGCAGGACGACAATACACTCGTTGTATTCATCTCCGACAACGGCGCACAGGGCGGCTTCATCCCCTTCGGAAGGAAGCGCCAGCGAAACAGCGGTCCCATCGGTACTGCAGGCTCCTACGACTACCAGGAGCAAAGCTGGGCGCATGTATCCAACACACCCTTCAGGGCATATAAGGCTACGGCGTATGAGGGCGGAATCAGTTCCCCGCTCATAGCATGGTTCCCGGGTAAGATTGCAGCGGGCACCACTGCACGTGGTACTGCACACCTGATTGATCTGGCGCCTACCTTCTATGAAATTGCCGGGGCGAAATACCCCACCGTTTATAAGCAGGTAACATCGCATCCGCTGGCAGGTACCAGTCTTGCAGGCCTCTTCTTCAACCAAAAGGAAATCGAGCGTAAAACACCCCTCTTCTGGGAGCGTGCCGGCAACCGTGCGGTACGCAGCGGTAAATGGAAACTGGTATCATCCTACCCTGCCAATAAATGGGAATTGTATGATATAGAAACCGACCGTGCGGAAACCAATAACCTCGCTGTGCAAAACCCCGGTATCGTGAACGAGCTGTCTGCCGCATACGATAACTGGGCGAAGAATAACGACGTGGTGGAGTATGAAAAGATCAAGCCTTCAGGCCCTTCCGGTTTCGCAGGCCCATTCCAGAACCAGCCCGCTGCCGGCAGCAGGCGCTAAAACAATGCAACATCCAGATGAAAAAAACATGGCTATCATTGGCGGTGCTGCTGTATGCCGCGCCGCTCTTCTCCCAGCAACAACCTAAAAAGCCCAATATCATCCTCATTATGGTGGACGACATGGGCTATTCCGACCTCGGCAGCTACGGCTCCGAGATACGCACCCCTAACCTCGACCGGCTGGCAAATGAAGGATTACGGTTACGGGAGTTCTACAACAATTCCATCTGCGCTCCCACCCGGGCATCCCTGCTTACGGGGCAATACCAGCATAAGGCAGGTGTAGGGTATTTTGATGTAAACCTCGGCCTCCCTGCTTACCAGGGTTACCTCAACCGCCAGAGCCTCACTATCGGTGAAGTGCTCCGGCAGAATGGTTACAGCACATTGCTGTCTGGCAAATGGCATGTGGGGAACGATAGTACCTCCTGGCCGGTACAACGCGGCTTCGACCGCTTCTATGGTGTGATCGGCGGTGGAGCTAATTACTTTGACCCGGAACCCATGCCGCTGGGTGGCCGTGAATATCCGGTAGTATTGCTTGAAAACAATAAACGTGTGAAGCCTAAAGCAGGCAGCTATTACTTCACGGACGAGATTACCAGTCATGCCGTGCAGTTCCTCGATGAGCAGCACAAGTCCGGCAAACCCTTCTTCCTCTACCTGGCTTATACCGCGCCTCACTGGCCGCTGCAGGCTTTACCGGAAGATATTGCCAAATACAAAGGCCGGTACAACATCGGATGGGACTCCCTCCGTACAGAGCGCCTCGCCCGCCAGCGCCAGCTGGGGCTGCTGGCTCCCAACCAAACCATTGCCGCCAGAGATTCCAGCGTACCGGATTGGGATAACCTCACCTATGACCAGCAGCAGCTATGGACCGCCAAAATGGAAGTGTTCGCTGCTATGGTAGACCGGATGGACCAGGGCGTAGGGCAATTGCTCGCCAAACTGAAAGCTCTTGGAGAAGATGACAATACACTCATCGTGTTCATCTCCGACAACGGCGCTCCGGCAGAAGATGTGGCCCATTGGGGTCCTAAAGCGGGGCGGAATACCGGTCCGGTAGGTACTGCAGGCTCTTTCGAGTCGCAGGGCAAAAACTGGTCGTATGTGTCCAATTCCCCTTTCAGGGCTTTTAAGAACAATATGTATGAGGGTGGCATCAGCAGTCCGTTTATTGCCTGGTTCCCTGGCAAAGTGCCGCAGGGCACCATTGCAAAGGGAACGGCGCACCTTATCGACCTGGCCCCTACCTTCTACGACGTAGCAGGAGCGAAATACCCTGCCAGCTATCAGGGCGTTTCGCCTAATCCCCTGCCGGGTGTGAGCCTATCCAAACTGCTGTTCAGCCAGCAGGAAATCAGCCGGGAGCAACCCATCTTCTGGGAACGTGCCGGTAACCGTGCCGTGCGTAAGGGTAAATGGAAACTGGTTTCCGGCTACCCGCAATACCGCTGGGAGCTGTATGATCTTGAAAACGACCGTGGCGAAACCATTGATGTGGCACAGCAAAACCGCCAGGTGGTAAATGAATTGTCGTCCGCCTATTTCCAGTGGGCGGAAAAAACGGGCGTAGTACCCTACGACCAGATAAAGCCGGCATCCGTATTAGGAACCCCTTCTGCCCGGCAAAGCAGGTAACGATTGCATCCGGGCTTTTCATCTGCGGCCTGTCTTCCCCTTCACCGGGCGGAGGCGGGCCTTCTTCATTAGTGGCTATGGAAAGAATTGACTAATTTCACTTCAGATTGAATAGAAGTATTTAAGCCCTTTACCATGTCCTGCATCCCTACACCCGGCAGCCCGATAAGCTGCGCGTACCATGAAATAACGTATGAATCGAAACAGCACAATATAACCCCACGGCCGTGCGCCTTGCATGGCCGGACCATAGGAAACGATAACGAACAATAAGGACCCCAAAAAAAGTATCCCGTTTACCGGAAACGAACGAACATGTCTATTAACGAATTGCATCTCCATGGCACGCGCAGCCAGTCAGTCAACAGCGTGCCCGGCCTCGACCATCAGGCTACCTATCTGCTAACCGGTGCAGCACGCGGCACGCAGGAAGAGCATATCATCCCCGTTACGGATGAGCACATCCTTTCCATTACGCTGGACGATGATACCGTATGGTTCTGCGACCCTCCTTCGCTGGAAGCTCTCTTCCCCGGAACGGCCGTACAGCAGCGCGACGGCAACACCTTTTACCGCCTGCCCGCCACCTTATCATCCGACCTCCCGGAGCGGGGCGTAATGCCCATGCTGGCCGTTAAACTGCTGGAGGTGTTCGTGAAGAAAGCGGCCGCTCCCGCCATCCGCGATCTGGCAACAGAACTGGAGAACCGGCAAACAGATGAGCAGTTAGGGTTATTCATCGTTGCAGATGATTTCACATTACACGAATGCACCCTGATCGCAGGAGAAAGCGCACCTTACCTGCTATTCCTCCATGGCACAGCCTCCAGCTTTGCAGGGGCTTTCGGGGACCTGCGTAACACCGATATCTGGCAAAGCATGCGCAGGATGTATGGGCCGAGGATACTGGCCTTCCAGCACCGTACGCTTACCCGGTCGCCTTTGGAGAACGTGGCAGAGCTGGCGGCATTACTGCCGGAAGGCGCTGAGCTGCATGTAGTCACCCACTCCCGCGGCGGATTGCTGGGAGATATCCTTGCCCGTTATTCCGGAAGTAAATCCCCCGGCTTTCATTCCCTGGAAAAAGAATACCTCGCCAAACATAAGCGCGTGGCTGACATGGCCGCCATTCAATTACTGGATCATACCCTTACCGCCAAAAGCATCCGGGTCGCTAAAACCGTAAGGGTGGCATGCCCTGCCAGCGGTACCTTACTGGCTTCGAAGCGGCTGGATCATTACTGCAACGTGATCATGAACCTGCTGGGTATGGCTACTGGTTTCCATCCGGTGTACCAGGCGTTTAAGGCATTACTGGGCGCACTGGTGGCTGCCAAGGGAGATCCGGAGGCCTTACCCGGACTGGAAGCCCAGCAGCCCGCTTCCCCCTTCATCCGTGCGCTGAACAACCCCGAACCTGCCACGCTCATCGATTCCCCCTTATACATCATTTCAGGCCAGAGCCGTATTGGCGCCAGCTGGCGCGGATTAACCGCCATCCTCGGCAAACTGTATTTCCGCACCGGCAACGATCTGGTGGTGGATACCGCATCCATGTACAACGGCGCAAGGCGGATGCCGCATCATGTGCAATACTTCCTCGATCAGAGCGGAAACGCCAGTCATTTCAATTACTTCTCCAACAACGGTACCGCCTCCGCACTTTTACTGGCGCTGCAGTACAATGGCAATGCCACTGTAGCCGGATTCAGTACCGGCGCACAGATGGAAGGCGATGCACTGCGCACAGGTATTGCCGCAGGCGGTAAGCTGATCAGGAATAAGCTAACCGGGCAAAAACCTGTTGCCATCCTTTTACCGGGCCTGTTAGGCAGCTGGCTTACCGATGGCAGGCAAACCCTTTGGCCAGATTATCAGGCTTTGCTGAAAGGAGGACTTACGGAACTCTCCATGCAAAACGAAGGCATTGTTGCCGACGCTATTCCGGCATCTGCATACAGTCAGCTGGCAGATGCACTGTCAGATACACACGACGTACTCACCTTCCCCTACGATTGGCGCCGCTCACCCGTAGAAACGGGAACTCTGCTGGCGGAAAAGGTGCAATCCCTAATTCAGGAAGGCCACCAGGTTCAACTGGTAGCCCATGGCACTGGCGGCCTCCTCGTGCGGGAGCTGGTATACCGCCATCGGGAAAAATGGAAAGCATTACGCGCGCAGTTCCCCTGCAGCGCACTGCTGCTGGGCAGTCCACTGGGAGGCAGTTACAGAATCCCTCAATTACTGTTTGGAGAAGATGCAGTGATCCGCCAGCTGGCAGGGCTCGATCTCCATCACTCCACCGCGGAATTAACAGCAGTATTTGCCGGGCTGCCCGGCCTGCTTTGCCTGTTGCCTTTTTCAACACAACAAACTGATTATGCCCTCCCAGCCACCTGGGATAAACTCCGCACTGCCCTGCACAGGCCCGGATGGCCCCTGCCTTCTGAAGAACACCTTGCCCTGTTCCGGCAATACCGGGATGATGTGATGCAGGGCATGCAAAACTGCAGGACGGATGGTATCGCCTATATAGCCGGCCAATCACCCGCAGGCCACCTCACACCCGACGGGTACCGCATGGAAGCAGACGGGCGCCTCACCTTCACCGGTACAGCTGCCGGAGACGGCAGTGCTCCCTGGGCCGACAGTTTACCCGGTTCCTTCACTGCTTCCCGGGATGTATATTTCACCGATGTGCCTTACGGCGCGCTCCCCTGCGATAAGCGCCTCTTTACCGCCATCAAGGAAATATTACGTGCAGGCGCTACTACCCTGCTCCGTAACGATCCGCCGGTGGTAAGAGGTATAGGAAGCAGCCAGCCCCAGAAAGCCGCCGTATCGTTCGGTCTCTCTCCCGAAAACCTGGAGCGTTCCATGCTGGGCCTCCCGCAAGACACCGTATACCGCGAAGGTGCGGTGCCTGTTACCGTTTCTCTCAGCAACGGTGATCTGAAATTTGCAGCGCACCCGGTACTGGTAGGGCACTTCCTGAACGACGGACTTTTCTCCGCTGAAAAATCTATAAACAGATATCTGCAGGGAGAACTGGCCAGGCGCCATGGCCTGGGTTTATATCCCGGAGAAAACGGCAGCAGCGAAACCTTTATCGTGGAAAAGCCCGCTCCTTTCAAAGGAGCCATCGTAGCCGGACTGGGAAGGCAGGGAGAACTAACGCCCTGGCTGCTGGCGCAAACCGTGGAGAAAGCTGTACTCAAATATCTTTCGATATTTAACAGTCCGATTGCGGTGCCGGAATCCGTGGCAACCAATAAACGTACAGTAGGCCTCAGCACACTTGCCATAGGTTGCGGTTACGGCGGACTAAGCGTGGAAAGCGCCGTACGCGCCGTGATCACCGGGGTGCAGGAAGCCAATGATAAGATCCGCGATAACTACGACAATGCCGTCACCATTGGCGAAATAGAATTTATAGAACTCTTCCGCGACCGTGCCATGAGCTGCTTTATGGCTATTAACCATATTGCGGAAGAAGAGAAGCAACAGCTGCATGTGCTCTGGAAAAACCGCGCCATCGTGAAGCGCCCCGGCAGCAGGGAGCGTATGCTGATCGATAATACCAGCGACTGGTGGACGCGCATACAGGTGCGGCAGTTGAACGACGGAGAGAATGCAGACGGCAATGGAGGGCTACGCTTCACCATGTCTACCGACGCAGCGCGGGAAGAAGAGCGCATCCTGCACATTTCCCGAAGCAGTATACTTTCCCTGCTGAATACCATGAGCGGACAAAACCGCTGGAATCCCCAGCTGGCAAAGTCGATCTTTGAAATGCTCATCCCCAACGATTTTAAAGAGCAGGTAAAACGACAAAGCAACATCAACTGGATCGTGGACACGGAAACTGCAGCATACCCATGGGAACTGCTGCAGGATGCATTGACGGACACACTCCCCCTCAGTGTAAGCGCAGGCATGGTGCGGCAGCTGGCCACCCGCGACTACCGCATCCGCATTAATCCCGTAGTATCGCGCACCGCATTAATCGTAGCAGACCCCGACCTGAAAGGCACCTGCAGCCAGCTCCCCGGCGCCCGGCACGAAGGGGCCAAAGTACAGCAGCTGCTGGAAGCACAGGCTTACAATACCTGGCCATTGCTCAATGCATCAGACGCTGATATCCTCTCTACCCTCTTCGCACGCGATTACAAGATTATTCACCTCGCAGGGCATGGCGTGTTCGATACAGAAAATATCCTCAAAAGCGGGATGCTCATTGGGGCAGATACCTGCCTGAACACTTCCCATCTCCACCAGATACCAACCGTTCCGGAATTCGTATTCGTGAACTGCTGCTTCCTCGGGGCAATGGATAGCGGCGCGGAAAGCCTGCACCAGCAAAGGTATCAGCTGGCCGCTAACTTCGGTACACAGCTCATCAACAATGGTGTACGCGCAGTAATCGTGGCCGGATGGGCGGTAGATGATGCAGCCGCACTGGATTTTACAGAGAAGTTTTATGAAGGGATGTTTGAAGGGAAAGCATTCGGCGATGCCGTGAAAGCAGCCCGCAGGCATATCTTTGACCTGCATGGCCACCGCACTAATACCTGGGGCGCTTACCAGTGTTATGGCGATCCGTTTTATGTGATGGAACCGCGCGGCCACGCCGCACAATCGTATGGACCGCTGCTACTGGCGGATGATGCAGAAATACTGTTATCCAACATCCTCTCCACCCTCGACCTCGGTGATGGTGATCCGCAATATACTTTAAGACAGGTGGAAGATATCTGCCGACGGGTAGATGAGAATAAGATCCGCACCCCTGCCATTACTGAGCTGGAGGCATTGCTGTATGCCAGTCTAAAGGAATACGCACCTGCCATAGGTCTGTTTACGCAGTTACTACAGGCAGAGCCGGCCAGTTTTTCAGGGGCTACGGTGGAAAGATATTGCGCCGTGCGGCTCGCACACCTTATGCAGCAATACCAGGCAAACGAAGCCTTCCATACCGATCCCCTGCAAAGAGAAGTCTTCCGGCAACAAACGGATCACATCATCAGCGATATCAGCTTCCTGCGCAATATGGGTGCTACGGCGGAAAGGCTGCACCTGCTGGGAAGCGCTTATAAACGCAAGGCATTCCTCAGCGAAGGCAAGGCTAAGAAAGCGGCATACAGGGCATCGGCAGATTGCTACCGCGAAGCGGCGGAGGTTAACGCCAACAGTACCAAAGCGTATAGCCTGGGCTATTACTACCTCGTGCAAAATGCCTTAACGCTCACCGGTGCAAAAGGTCCTTCTAAATCCATAACGGAAGGTGCCCTCCGCGATATACTGCAAGCACACCGTCAACATACCACAGACCCGCTCGACGGGCAGGCGTACCGCAAATACATGACAGAAGCGCATCTGCTGCTGGGGCTGCATTTATTACACCCCACAGCCACCGGGTTCACTGAAGTGGAAACCGCATACCGGAACGCATCGCAGCAGCCATCACACCCTGCTATAAAGCAGGCCGATGCAGGACTGTTCGACTTCCTCTGCGATGTGCTTTCTCTTGCAGGTAAAAGCAGGCAGGCCCGCGTGGCGCAGGCGAGGGAGCAATTAGATCAGTTGCGGAAATGGATACCCTGAGTCAGGCTTTTTTAGAACGCATGGCTTTGGTGTGTTGCAGCTTCGCATCTTTACTGAAGCGCTCGTATTCCGGCGTGCCTTTGGCATAGATGGCAATGCGGCCCTCTTCATCGTAATGAATGCCCCAGCCATAGCGTTTGCCCAAGGGTGATGCGCGCAGGCAGGCACGGCCAATCTGGAAATATTCGGAACGGCCGTCTTTACGGGCCTGGCCTTTGAGGCCTTCCTTATCGGCGTACTGGTTGTAAAGGATATCGTCGGAAGTGTATTGATAGGGATGCGCCATGATCATATCGAACTGATAAGATGCGATCGTTACTTTATCACCTTTGGCGGTGGGTACTTCGCCTTCTGCAGCCGGACAATCATCCGCCACTTCGATGAAAGTATTAAAGTAATTGGTAGTTTTCATGGTGGTAATAGTGCAGTGTTTACTTTTTATTGCTTTTTATGCTGTGCCCAAATTTAGGAATATTGATCCTTTGTGCGCTGTAAATACCGGAATGCCCGCTAAAGAAATATGCCATGAGGCAGGCCGCACCAAAATACACGACATGCTCCGCGCCAAACAGCTCCACGCCCATGAGTGTACAGGCAATAGGCGTATTAGTGGCCCCGGCAAATACAGCGATGAAACCGATGCCCGCCATAAGATCGATGGGGGCGCCGGAATAAACTGCTATAGTATGGCCCAGTGTAGCGCCGATAAAGAACAGCGGCGTCACCTCTCCCCCTTTAAAGCCCATACCAAGCGTTACCGCAGTAAAAACGATCTTCCACAGCCAGCTGAAATCATCCGCTCCGCCTGCTGTAAATGCATTCACGATGGAAACACCTTCCGGAGCAGCAGCATATACGCCAAGGCCGAGATAGTCGCGCGTACCAGCCAGATAAGTTAATGCGATCACGATGCAACCACCGGCAAAGGGAACCAGCCAGGGTGCACCGGAAAAGAGCTTTCCCGAGGTATCCTTAATCTGGTGAATAAGGAACGAAAAGAAACGGCTGGCAAGACCAAATGCGGCCCCTGCTGCGAGTACCTGTGCCAGCAGCAGCCAGCTGAAAGTAAAGGGAAAGGAGATGCTGTAATGTGTATGCCCGATTCCTAAGAATAGACAAACCTGGTCGGAAAGGAATGCGGCGAAGGCACAGGGTATCAACGCCTTAAAATCTTTCATACTCCCGATGGCCAGTACTTCCAGCGCGAATACTGTTCCGGCTATGGGTGTTCCGAATACAGCCCCGAAACCACCGGCAATACCCATCATGAGAATAATACGCGTATCTTCCTCATCCATCCCCATCCATTTTCCAATACGCTGGGAAAGGCTCCCGCCCATTTGAACTGCAGTACCTTCCCGGCCGGCAGAGCCGCCGAAGAGATGGGTAATAAGGGTGGTGATAAGCACCAGCGGCGTCATCCGCAAGGGTACTCCCCCACCCGGCTCATGGATCTCATCAATAATGAGGTTGTTTCCCGCGCCGGCATTTTTGCCGTATCTGCTATACATCCACCAGATGAAAATCCCGGCGAAAGGGAGGCAATAGAGCAGCCAGGGATTGTCGATACGGGTGCTGGTAACCAAATCTAATAAAGCAAGGAATAAGGCTACTGCCAAACCGGTTGCCAGTGAAACAGGGATGGCTATCAGCAGCCAGTATGCGGGGAAAAATCCGGATTTTAAATTAGCGGGGAAATTTTTAATACTCATACCTACAAATAGTTGATGCCTCCGGCCATAGCCGGTTAATATTTGCAGGCGCCATCAGCTGTTGTGCAGCGGTTTGGTTCAGGAAGACACCATTTCCTGTTTTGATCTCATGCAAGGTATGGAATTATCCCCGGCCAGTCAAGTCCCTACACACGGTTAGGCACACCCAGCGCTTCCCGCACTGCAGGCGCCACCCGTGTACCGAACAATTCAATACAACGCAGCACTTTCTCGGAAGCAATGTATCCTTTCACCAGCTGGCCAAGGAAACGGGTATGCCCGAATAGCTTATGCTGGTAGAGTATCTTATCCGTCACTTCCTGTACGCTGCCTACAAACAGCGGGCCATCGGGCAGGCGGAGGTATTCGAACTGCTCACGGGTAATGGGCTGCCAGCCACGGTCGAGCCCCACACGGTTCATGAGTGCTTCATAAGAAGGCCAGAATTCATCGGCCGCCTGTTCGGAATTTTCCGCGATATACATCTGGCTGTTGATTCCGAACTGCAGTTTAGACAAATCATGCCCCGCTTCCTGTGCCGCTCGCTTATACAGCTCCATAAAAGGTACAAACTGTGCGGGCCGCCCGCCAAGGATAGCCACGATCAACGGCAGTCCCAGCTTACCTGCCCGCACTGCGGAAGCAGGCGTACCACCCGCCGCAACCCATACCGGTAAAGACGCCTGGTATGGACGGGGATATACGCCACGGTTGGTTACCGGGGCGCGGAATTTACCTTTCCAGGTAATGATTTCGTTTTCATTGATCTCCAGCAGCATCTGCAGCTTCTCGATATACAGCTGGTCATAATCGCTGAGGTTATAGCCAAACAGTGGGAACGATTCGGTGAAGGAACCCCTTCCAGCCATGATCTCCGCACGGCCGCCGGATACAAGATCCAGTGTGGCGAAGTTCTGGAAGGTACGCACGGGATCTGCAGAACTCAGCACCGTAACGGAGCTGGACAGCCGGATGTGTTCCGTTACAGACGCAATACCTGCAAGGGCTACTTCAGGGGCGGAAATGATAAAATCGGGCCGGTGATGCTCCCCGAGGGCAAACACATCCAGCCCCGTTTGGTCGGCCATACGGGCTTCCGCAATAAGTTCCTGCATAGCGAGGAAAGACGCGCGGGCTCCGCCTGCCACACCTTCCGGCCTGATTTCTCCGAATGAGCTGATTCCTAATTCCATTGTTCCGGTTTGAACTGCAAAAATACGGCAATGTCTCCAGCAATCCCCTGCCGGTGACCTGAAGGTAAGTGGTACAACATCTAATCGCGCGCCACACCCTGTTTAAAGAAAACGACATCCGGCCATGGGATACCATTACATGCTAAACAACTAAAAAGCCTCCCGCATACCGGGAGGCTTTTTAAATAGCTTGTTGCGATTCAGTAACGGAATTATTGCTTGTGTTCCATCCCTACCATCCACTGGATGCCGAACTTATCGGTAAACATCCCAAAGGAAGGGCTCCAGAATGTAGGTGCGAGCGGCATGGTTACTTTACCTCCGGCGGAAAGGCCATCGAAAACACGTTTGGTTTCCGCATCATCGGCTGTAGTCAGGGAAATAGCGCTGGCGTTGCCCTGGTTCACCGGGCCCCAGGCCGGCGGACAGTCGCTGCCCATCAAAATGTTGCTGCCTACGGGTAAAGCCACATGCATTACCAGCTCAGCGTCTTTAGGGTCTACCTTGTGCTCTTCGGACGGCGGCTGATCTTTCATACGCATAATACCCGGAGGAGCGAATTCGCCGCCCAATACGGATTTGTAGAACTCGAATGCATCCGCGCAGGTGCCGTTGAAATTGAGATAAGGATTCATTTGTGCCATGATAGCAGGTTTTATGGTGTAAAAGTAGGAATAACCGTATCCTCCAGCACCTGTGCCGTATATCCATACCGGCGCATCAGGGCTATCACCGCTTCCGCATCCACCGGGCCAGTCTCCCGGCATACGCGTAGGATGCGGTCACAGTCTTCCAGGTCGAAGTTGGCCCGGCAGCCGTTTAGCTCCTGCACAATAGCAGTAATAAGCTGCCGGGCGGTTGCTGACGAAGCTACGTCGGTTTTAAAGACTTCTACCATGTGGAGGATTTGATAACGCAAAAATAGTCTTCCGGGTTCATAAGTACGGGGTGCAAAAAAGGCAAAATACGGGGTGTATTGCGCCAATTATTTCACTTATTTTTGAATTATGAAGCACATCTCCATCCTCGTTCCCCAGGGCGCAGTAGCACTGGGTTGTATAGACGGCTCCAACCGCGTATTCTCGCAGGTCAACGACGTTCTCCTACAGTCAGGGGAAGATCCGCTGTTTACCGTACAAATGGTAGGCATGAACAGCGAAGCACAGGTGTACGACAAGTTCTTCACCGTTAAGCCGGACGCTACCATCTCCGATATCCGCAAAACGGACCTCATCATCATCCCCGCCGTTAACGGCGATATGGATGAAGTAATTCACACCAACAGCGCATTCCTGCCCTGGATCAGGGAGCAGCATGCAAACGGTGCGGAAGTGGCCAGTC
Source organism: Chitinophaga deserti (assembly GCF_003149455.1). Lineage (GTDB taxonomy): Bacteria > Bacteroidota > Bacteroidia > Chitinophagales > Chitinophagaceae > Chitinophaga > Chitinophaga deserti. The sequence continues at coordinate 300,727 of NZ_QFFK01000004.1, read as the reverse complement.
TTTGCGTAGGCGCATTTATTCTGGCAGCAACCGGACTGGTAGATGGCAAGAAATGCTCCACCCACTGGCTGTCTGAACCCATTTTCCGGGATATGTTCCCCAATGTGGAACTGGTACCCGACCGTATCATCACCGATGAGCAGGGCACGTATTCCAGCGGAGGCGCCAATTCCTTTTTCAACCTCCTGCTTCATCTTGTTGAAAAATATACCAACCGTGATATGGCCATCCTGCTGTCGAAATATTTCGCCATTGAAATAGACCGCAGCAGCCAGAGCGCTTTCATTATGTTCACCGGACAGAAAGACCATCCGGATGATTCCGTACGCGATATTCAATCCTATATTGAAGAGAATTTCGCGGAGCGCATAACGGTAGACCAGCTGACATCGCATTTCGCCATCAGCCGCCGCAGCCTTGAAAGGCGCTTCAAGAAAGCCACGCGCAATACGGTTACCGAATACATTCAAAGGGTGAAGATAGAAGCGGCAAAGAAAGGCTTCGAGACCAGCCGTAAGAATATCACTGAAGTGATGTTTGAAGTAGGCTATTCCGACAACAAGGCCTTCCGTACCCTCTTCAAAAGAACCACCGGCCTCTCCCCGGTTGAATACCGCAAAAAGTACAACCGCAACGTTCCCATGCCGGCGCGTTACTGATGCATTTGCCATTTTTAAGTATCTTGTAACCCGAAACCATTCACACAACATGCAATTTCATTATCCCAGCACACCTCCTCCCGCCCATCTGCTGTAACTGCAGATGATCATCCGGCGATTATTATGAATGGCTGCCCATCCGGTGCAGCATGATCCCGCTATTCCCGCAAGGGTTGTCTGATACAGCATTTCCCGCTCATTAACAGGCGCGGCTTTACCATGCCCGTCTATTCCTCATTTCCGGCTTTTGAGCCGGAGCATCACCTGTATCCGGGATGTACCGCATCCCCCAACCCGAAAACAATGACCAGATATATGCTCATGGTATTTGCCGGCGCGTGCAGCTACGGCATGCTCTCCACATTCGTTAAACTCGCCTACCGCGAAGGTTATGGCCCTGCACACATTGCCTTCCTGCAGGCTTTGGCGGGCATGTGCGTGCTGTGGATCATCTCCCTGCTGTACGAAAAGGTGCGCTTACGGCTCAGCTGGCAACTCCTGGCCACCGGCGCATCCATCGGCCTTACTTCTTTTGTTTATTACGCCTCCGTTCAATACATCCCCGCTTCGCTGGCGATTATTTTACTGATGCAGTTCGTATGGATGGGTATACTGCTCGACTGGCTCCTTTTCAGCCAAACGCCCACCCGGCGTCAACTCCAATGCATTGCCCTCATTCTCACCGGCACACTCCTATCCTCCGGCATACTTTCCACCCTGCAGCCCGGCAATGCAATACAGATACAGCCCGGCTTCCGCACGGGTGTAGTGCTGGGATTGCTTTCCGCCCTGCTGTATGCAGTGTTCATCGTGGCCAACAGCCGCACGGCAAAGGATGTACCGCCGGTACGGAAAAGTGCTGTGATGATGACGGGGGCCGCTATCGCCATTGCCATTGTAAATGCGAAAACGCTGGCCTTTAACCCATCACCTGGTAACAGTATCCTGAAATGGACGGCCTTCCTGTCTCTATTCGGCACCATTATACCGCCATTGCTTTTTGCGAAAGGCATCCCGAAGATCGGGGCAACAATGAGTGCGCTGGTAATGTCTGCCGAACTGCCCGTTGCAATCCTGTGCTCCAGTATATTGTTGCAGGAAGAAGTGACGCTCCTGCAATGGTGCGGCGTGGCACTGATGCTGCTGGCCATGGCGCTGCTGAAAAAGAAGGAATAACTGAAATGCGGAACGGCCACCAGGAGGTGGCCGTTCCTATTATAGAAAACAGTTACAGGTACGTTATTGCGCGTTGCGGATAGAATCTTTCCGTTGCTTTTCTGCTTCTTTCTCCAGACGTTCCTGCTCTTTCCGCTCTGCTTTATCACGGCGGCGGAAGAAGCCACGCAGCAGGAAGTTGTGCTGCAGTGCTTCCATATTCTCATCCAGCTTGTAAGTACTTGATTGCAGGTTTTGAATAGTGGTTTTGAGCGACTGTGCTGTTTTCTCATCGTTCAGCAACAGGCCTGCCGGCGTTTTAGTGCTTTGCAGGTTATTGTTCACACTGGCACTGGCAGATTGCAGGTTATTCATCACACTATCCATGCGGTTGGCGGCGGAAGCGATTTGTCCGCTCGAGGCACGCAGTTTTGAAAACACTACCGTATCAGAGATCAGGTCGTTACTCAGCGAGCCTTTGCGTTGCAGCTTGGAGGTGTAATCCGTAAGGTTCTCGGTGATGCGGCTGGTGTTCTGCGTAGTGCGCTGCAGGCTGGCGATGGCGCCTTTCAGATCGTTGTACACCGTATCGCTGGAGATCAGTTTGCCAAGGGAACCTTCTCCTTCAGCGATCTTCTTCGTAATGGTTTTCAGATTACCGGTGATCTCTACAAGGCTCTTATTGTTTACCTGCAGGGTTTCCATGATCTCATCGCTGCTGATGGAGGTGGCCACGGCAATGGTATCGCCGTCTTCCACAGGAGGCACGCCGGCAGTACCGCCGGTGAGGGCAATGATCTTGTTACCTACCAGCCCGTCGGAGCTTACCTTAGCGGTCACATCCTTATGAATGAAATCGCGGGAGCGTTTCTCAATTTCCATGCGCACCTGTATACGGTCGTGCCCCAGGAAGCTGATGGATTTGATGGTGCCCACCTTTACGCCGGAATACCATACGTTGTCTCCTTTGGCGAGGCCGCCGATATCGTGGAACACGGCAATGACGCCGAGGCTGGACATGAAGGATTTCTTTTGTCCGCCGAGGATGAGGATCCCCGATAAGAAAATGAGCATACCGACAAATACAAATATGCCTACAATGACCCCTCTTTTTGTGCTTTTATCGTTCATGGCTTACTGAATGAAATTGTAATCGTAAAATTCCCGGATCAGCTCGTCGTCGTTCTCGGAGAACACTGCGTCGAAATCCCCTTTCCGGATGAATGCACCTTCTTTCATTACCGCGATCTTATCACCTGTGGCGCGTGCGCAGGTAAGGTCGTGCGTGATGATGATGGAACTGGTTTTAAATCTTTTCTGTACTTCGTTGATAAGTGAATTGATTTCTGTGCAGGTTATAGGATCGAGGCCGGCAGTGGGCTCGTCATACAACATGATCTCGGGCCGCAGGATAAGGGTACGGGCAATGCCAATACGCTTACGCTGGCCGCCGGAGAGCTCTGCAGGCATCTGGTTGATTGTTTGCGACAGGCCTACCGCATCCAGCACGATATCAATGAGCCGGCGGCGCTGGTCGGCCGACATTTTAGGATTGTTCCGCTTAAGCGGGAAGGCCAGATTTTCACTGACGGTCATACTATCGTACAGGGCGCCGTTCTGAAAGCAGAAGCCTATTTTAAGCCGCAGTTCGCGCAGCTCGGCTGATCCCAGTTCGGGAACTTCCTGCCCCAAAACGTTGACGGTTCCGGCATCGGGCTTCAGCAGGCCTGCAATGATCTTAATGAGTACCGATTTCCCCGTTCCCGAACGCCCCAGTACCACGATGTTTTCGCCCTTATACAGGTCGAGATCCACGCCGCGCAGCACATGGTTGCTTCCGAAGGATTTGTATAGCCCCTGGACGCTGATGACTTTATCGTTCCAATCTATTTCTGGCGTAAATGGTTTCATACGTTGTTTTTACCGGATAGAGTTCACGATCTGTACGATCAATACCTCTTCGATGAATATAAGGAACATGGATATTACTACGGATACGTTGGCCGCCTTTCCCACACCCGTGGTGCCCTGCGAGGCATTAAAGCCCTGGTAGCAGCTCACCACCCCTATCGTAAATCCGAAACAGACGGATTTGATGAAGGACGAGGCCAGGTCGAGAAAGGATATATTGGCGAAGGCCTTGTTCAGGAAGGCGATGAAACTGGTTTGTTCGTTCAGGTGAATATCGAGATACGAACCCATCATACCCACCACGGCAGTGTAAGACATCAGCAGCGGGAGGCACACGGTACAGGCGAGGATGCGGGTTACCACGAGGTATTTGAACGGGTTGATGGCCGATACCTCCATGGCATCGATCTGTTCCGTCACTTTCATGGATGCCAGCTCGGCCCCGATACTGGAACCTACCTTTCCCGCACAGATGAGCGCAGTAACGAGGGGTGCTAGGGCACGTATTACGGCGATGCTGATAAGGGAAGGCAGCCATGAGGTGGCACCGAACTCCGCAAGGGAGGGGCGGCTTTGCTTGGTAAATACGAGACCGGTGATGAACCCGGTAAGACTGATCAGTGCGAGCGATTTATACCCAACCATGAAACACTGGCGGATAAACTCCTGTACTTCCAGCGGGGGCCGCAGCACTTCCCGGAAAAAGCGGATGATAAATCGGAAAACATCGTAAATGCTCAGAAAGAAAGCATCTACCTTACTGGAAATGAGTGGCTTTTCCGGTTGATCGTTCGGTTCCATGTGCTGCATTTTATCCAATACTATTACAAATTCAGGTGTCGATTTGTTAACATCCGTTTTCAATCGCAGGCAAATGTCATGCCTGTTGTCAGGGTTTTACTGATTTACCGCTTTTTGCGGACAATTTAGCCGCTTCGAGAATGCGGACCACCATCACGTTGTTTTCGAGGGAATAGAGGCTCCAGGGAGCTACCTTTTCCCTGCCGCGCACTACCGCGGCCAGGTACACGAAGGGGTCGGTAATCACCTTCGCTTCCTGCGGGCTGATGGTACGCTGCTCCTGCCTGCCGTTGGTATTACGGAGCACCAGCGTGGCAGCCTCCGGTGCTGAAATAGCGCCCTTGTCTCCATACAGTTCCATATCCTTCCGGTTGAAGGTCCAGTTCCAGGAAGCCTGGATAACGGCCTGTGCATTGCCATAATCTACGATAATGGTAGCATCATCATCTACTTTAGGGTAAACTTTGGGTTTAAACTGCCGGGTTACCGCGGTAACAGACACCGGCGCTTTATCTTTCATCAGTGCCGTCATGATATTGGCACCGTAGCATCCGAAATCTACCAGGGCGCCGCCTCCGTTCAGCACGGGGTCAGTGAGCCAGGCCAGGAACTCCTTACTGCATCCGATCTCTTTAGGCCCCTGGTGGCCGTGGTTGAAACGCGCCATGCGGAGGGTACCGGTTTGGTTACTATCCAAAGAAAGCTGAAGGGATTTATGGACCGATGGGTACCAGCTCGTTTCGTAATTCGTGAGCAGGAGGATGCCGTGCTTCCGGGCCAGCGTTTCCATTTTTCGGGCATGGGTAAGACTGGCAGCCAAAGGCTTCTCCACCATCACATGCACCCCCCTTGGTGCCGCCACTTCCGTAACTTCCAGATGGCTGAATACCGATCCGAAAGCCAGTACTGCTTCGGGCTTTACTTCATCCAGCAGGGCCGGGAGATTGCGGTGGAACATGGAGGCGGGGATCTTATACTGCCGGGCTGCGCTGGCGGCAAGGGCCGTATCCGGCTCCCAGATACCGGTGATGATAACGTCTTTCTTTTCCATCCGCCCTAATATCCACCCGGCATGGCCGTGGGATATGCCTGCTACCACAACTCTTAAAGGAGCATCCTGCACGCTGATGGGAGCCTGCTGGGCATGAACGGCAGGTTTCAGGAAAGAAACACTCAGGATCAGGAAGAATATAGGCCGTAGCTGCATGGCATGGTGGGTTTGTGAGGACAATATCTGTAAAAAATGTAACATTCTTCTCTCCTGCCCCGTTTCAGTTACAATTCCTTAACCTGTTACCACCGCTTATGAAAGTATTTTACTCCCTTTCTTTCCTTACGTTCTTAGTGCTGACGGCATTCACATCGTGCCGGAAATCCAATCCCATATTGTCTGCAACGGTAGAGGGGATACTGCGGGAAGCAGAAACAAAAGAGCCCTTGGGCAATGTTAAAATCCGGCTTCAGCAATGCCCCCGCAAAGGAGCGCAGGACTGTAAAGTAATACAGGAAACCCTCACCAGGCCCGATGGCACTTTCAGCTTCACTTACAAAGGCCGTAAAAAAACTGATTATTATCTCACCATAGCACAAAGCGACTCTCTTAAATCAGACACCTACAAAGCAGCAACGCACCCCGACTGGGAGAAGTACCAGGTTCAGATGACAGCATTCAAACTGGCCAAAACCAACTTGCATCTCATAATCAGGAAGAATGCATTTAAAGGTCCTGTTTGGGTAAGTCCTTATCAGTTGCGTGCCGGAATACATGATACGACATTCACTTTCTTCGGCCATCCGGATTATTCAAGGGTTATCACAGTAGCAGTAATGGATTCGGTGGCAGGTTATGTTCGCGGACAAAAAGTGACGCTGACCTTCTCCCGCGATCAGACCAATTCCGTTACGCACGAAATCGCTGACATGCTGTTATTACCCAAACTGTAATCAACCAAAAACATGCACACCCATTCCTTTATCAAAGCGACCTTTCTAACAGCGGCTATTCCGGCTCTGCTTACCATTGGTGCCTGCCGCAAGGAGACCAATCGCACGCTGATTAATGGCTCCGCGGTTGAATCCTTGACCGGTAAGCCTATCCCCTACGCCACCATTATACTCCTGCATGCACGGGATGCGAACGACCCTAAGTTTCTGGTCTGGAAAACAACCAAAGCCAATGCAGAAGGAAAATTTGAGTTATCCTATTTCAATCAATATAACCGTCCGCTCAGGTTACAGCTTCAATCGAATGACAGTGTAGTTCACCACCCGCCGGTTACACTTCATAGATCTTCGGTTGATAGTATAAATTTGTATGCATCGCGCCGATACCCTTCCCGGCTTCACGTGATAGTCAGGAAAAACAACCTCGGACCTCTTCATGTTTTCAATAAAAATTTCCCGAAAGGCCCTGCTGATACCATCTTAACATTTTGGGGCGCTATGCATCAGACATATAAGGTGCAGATTTCAGCATACGATAATATTCTAAAGAAATTCCGTGGACAAAGAGTACCGATCGCTTTCGATTCCGTTTACCGCGAACCGGTTAAAGTTGATATCCCGGACATGGAACTGCAGCCAGTTTTGAATTGACGCATAACCCTGTCCCGAAACAAACCATGGCAAATTTTTAAACCGTGAAGTGGAAGATATGATGTTGTTGCCGGTAACTAGATGACGTAATATTATTAGCAGACCATCTTTCCAAATCATACACATGAAAAAGTATGTAACCTTCCTCCTGTTATCTGGCCTTTCCATCATCATCCTTTCATCCTGCCGGAAGAAAGATCCCAAGGTGGAAATGGCAGTATCCGGAACGCTCATGAATTTTGAGGACGATTCCGTAATCCCGCATGCCACTGTGATACTCAGGCAATGTAAAGATGCCTACGGAGGCTGGCCCATTTGCCATACCAGCATGCAGACTACAACAGATGCAGAAGGCAGGTTTAGTTTCCGGTACAGGGCCAATATGAAATACACTTATATGGTTCAGGCCCCACTCAACGATAGTATCATTACCAGTCCGGCAGAATACATACAGTTAAGCCATCAGAATAACTTAAAAGTATACGCCACCCGGTACTATCCTTTTAAACTGCGCCTTATTATCCGCAAAAACGATGTGCAGCCACTTTTCTTCGACAACGTCATTAAAATAAATAAGGGCCCGCTGGATACCGTAATGACCATGTGGGGGAAACCTGGCATTACCTATTCCAGGCGCGTAACCATCTACGACAATACCGCCAAAATGTGGCGCGGCCGCTCAATACCCATGAAGATTGTAACCGGTAATTATGGAACAACAACCGTGGAGATACCCGATATGATGCTGGAACCGGAAATACGCTGATCCATTGACCATTTAACTTTCAGATATAAAAAAAGGAGCCTCCACATGGAGGCTCCTGCTGTTATTGCATAGTTCGTCAGGTTCAATATCTGTCCCAGAACGGGGGCGGTTCAATGCCGAGGGAACGGAGGTACACATACCCCTGCCCACGGTGATGGTTCTCATTATCGAGGAAATAGAACCAGGAGCCGTACATAGGCTGTTCCCCATAGCCGAAGGCGTTTACTACCTCATTCCAGCGCTCAACGGGGATCTGGGGCATAATACGGTCAATTTCTACCGTAACATCATCCCACAGTTGCAACAGCTCCGCTTTAGTAGCCGGAGGAGTATAATCTTTCACGCGGGAGGAAATCGATTCGGTGGTAGCCTCGTCCCAGTTATTGGTGAGGAAGCCGTTAATACCTTTTGCTGCAATCAGCGTCAATTCCATGGCCATAGTGGCAAAGGGGCGCATGCCGCCGATGCTGTATTCATATAACTCCTTTTCAGGAAAAGCATCGATCACACGGCGGGTAAGACCACGGTGGCCCTGCCAGTGGGCACGGATCTGTTCGGGTGTTAATACGGAGGCCGCAGCCTGGATAGTAGTGTTCATATAGTGATGGTGTTTTGTTTGTTGATGCAAAGCAACACCGGGGTTGTGACAACCTTATGTCAGCAGAAAAATATCTTTTTTTTCTTTTTTCCTGCTGACACACTGTTGTCATTTCGGGGTAGGACCTTTGACTTAACAAACAAAAAAACCAAGATTATGCAAACCGCTTTCGCTACCGCACCCGCCACCATGACTGTATCCACCCTGCTGCAGGACTTCGCCAATTATAACCTCTGGGCCAATACCACGCTCACCAACTGGCTGCGTACCAAGCCCGATGAGAATATGACCATTACCATCCCCTCCAGCTTCAGCAGCATACGCGCCACCCTGCTGCACATCTGGGCCACGGAACATTACTGGCTGTCTATGATCTGCCAGAAAGAATATAACCCGATCGATACCGATCATTATGAAGGAGATTTCGAATCTATCCTCGACGGACTGCTGGAAACCTCCGAACGCCTCGTTGCCTTTACCGATACGCTGGAAGATGATGCCGCCACCGGCGAACTGTTCTACGACTCCCCCTGGGTAAAAGGCTTCCGGCCGCTGGTGCAGTACGGGCTCCACGTTTTCAACCACAGTACCTACCACCGCGGGCAGATCGTGACAATCGGGCGCGGACTGGGATATAAAGATGCACCAATGACCGATTTCAACTTCTATAATTTCTTTGCGAGATAAGGCGCTTTCACGCCAAAGGCCGGGGCGCTCCTGCGAAAGGGGCGCCCCGGCGCGTTATACCCCTGTGCCCGCAAACAAGACAGTAATTACATTAACAGGGGCATTTGCGACAGGCGGGTTTCATGCCATCATTCCGTACCATTACATATCAATGCGTTAGCTAATTAACACCCTCATAATCATACAAATATGTTGGTGTGGCAGGTCGGATCTGCGCCAAAAAGAGGGGTGTTTTGTGACAGGGTAATCCATTAACTTTACCAGCGTTAATGCACAAAACACCATGAAAACTGTTTCCCTCGTCATTTATGAAGAAGCCATCCTCTCGGCCATTGCCGGCGTGCTGGATGTGTTTGAAGGCGCAAATGCGCTATCGGTTCAGGCGGGCAAAGAGCCTCCCTTCAAAGTGGAATTGGTGAGTGAGAAAGTGAAACACATACAGCTGAATGTACCCGCCCTGTTTTTCTGCTATAAATCCATGGCAGATGTAAAAGACACCGACCTTGTGATTGTACCCGCCTTTCACGGCCGGCCCGACCAGGTACTGGCCAAAAACGCAGGCATCGCCCCCTGGCTGTCGGACATGCGGAATATGGGCGCCGAAGTAGCCAGCCTTTGTTTAGGCAGTTACTTCCTTGCCGAAGCCGGCCTGCTGAACGGTAAAACCTGCACCAGCCACTGGCAGGCCATCCCCGACATGCAAACCCGCTACCCCGATGCCAAAGTACTGTCAGACAAAGTGATTACCGACGAAGACGGTATTTACACGAGCGGAGGCGCATTTTCCAGCCTCAACCTCGTGTTGTACATGGTGGAGAAATTCTGTCATAAAGAAATGGGCGTGGCACTCAGCAAGATCTTCTCCATCGACATCGACCGCGTGAACCAGGCGCACTTCATGGTGTTCCAGGGGCAGCGGCGGCATGAAGACGATCAGATCCTCCGTGCACAGATGTACATCGAAGAAAACTATCACCTGCCCATATCGGTGGAGCAGATTGCGGAGAAGTCGAGCATGAGCAAACGCAATTTCATCCGCCGGTTTAAAAGTGCTACCAACAATACCCCCTTAGAATATCTGCAGCGTGTTAAAATAGAATCGGCCAAGAAGGCCCTCGAAAGCAATGCCCAGAACATCAGCAGCCTTATGTACGACGTAGGCTACAACGATCTCAAAACCTTCCGCAGCGTATTCAAAAAAGTAACGGGCCTCACTCCCCAGGAATACCGGAGGAAATATTGCCGTACCGTAGTGTAGGTTATTTCACCTGTCCGTTCCACTCCCGGTAAAACTGTGCGAGGTACAGTTCCATAAAGGCATGGCGCTCTTCGGCGAGGGCTTTGCCGGTGGGGGTATTCATCCTGTCTTTCAGCAGGAGTAATTTTTCATAGAAATGATTGATGGTGGGGGAAGCCGAAGTTTTATAGGCTTCTTTCGACATGTGCATGTCCGGCGCAATTTCCGGATCGTACAGCGCACGGTTACGGAACCCTCCGTAATTGAATGCCCTTGCGATGCCTACCGCCCCCAAAGCATCGAGCCGGTCGGCATCCTGTACCACAGCCAGCTCGGCCGACCAGTACGTACGTGCCTCATTACCGCCTTTAAACGATATATGCCGGATGATCTGGGTTACGGGTTCAATTACTGATTCATTGACGCCCAATCCGCGCAGGAAGGCCTCAGCTTTAGCCGGCCCTATCTCCTCATCCCCGCCATGAAACTTTGAATCTGCGATATCGTGGAGCAGCGCCCCCAGCTCTACCACCAGTGTGTCCACTTCTTCATGCAGCGCAATCTGCCGGGCCTGTTGCCATACCCGGTAAATATGCCACCAGTCGTGCCCCCCTTCGGCGCCGGCCAGTTCCTGTTTCACATATGCCACCGTGGCGTTGATCACGGTCTGGTTCGTTGATTCCTGCGTTGTCGTCATCCGGATAAAAAATTAGTGCTGCAATATAACGAAGATCCTTTTCCCGGATATACGCATCCTTCTTCCCTGTATACTGAATGTCAACGCTATCCTTATTGTATACATAAGCTGTCAATAAAACGTATATATCCCGGGGTTAAGCCGCAGATAAGCCGCCCTTATATAGGGGCGGCTTATGGGCGGGATATGGGCGGCTTATAGGCGGCTTAAGGGCGGCTTATCTATTCCGGAAATATGCCTTATTTACGGAATAAGCTGCCCTGAACCATGCCGGAAGGATGCCGGTGAACCAGCCTGAGCCTGCACAATTATGCACATAAATAATTTTATTAGTTGACAGTATTTTACAGTATGTTTTCAGGGTTTCTGCCGGAGGCTGTTCCGCTTTCCGGAGATTCGTATCTTTAAGAAATATCATCTTATCCCCCTCAACCCTGCTTATATGCGCTTATGCCTTGCCCTGTTCCTGCTTCCGGCAGTTGCTGCTGCCCAATCTCCCGTAAAACGCACTTACCGGACCGGCGAACGGTATAAATACCAGCTGGAAACTACCGCTTACCGTAATGGCACTTTAAACGCCGTAACCGTTGCCGTTTGTGAGATCACCGTTGTGGACAGTGCCGGGGTGCCCTGGGAAGAAGTGCGCTGGCTGTCTAACCGCAGCATTGCAAAAGGAGATACAACAGATCATACGGCCGATGCACTGGCTACACCGGCTTACCGCATATCGCTGCACGACAGCGGGGCCTTACCCATGCCTCCCCTGCGCAATGCCGCAATGACCGGGGCAATTACGGATTTCAACACTTTCTATGTAGCCGTGGGTAAACAATCCCGCGCTACCGAACTCGTGCGCCCTGGTATGCGGCTGGCCAAACATTACCCGGTTAAAGGAGATTTTGCCAATGGCACTACCATTCTCAAAGGAGAAGACTGCCTCCAAATTTCCGTGGCAATGACGGGGCTCGGCAAATCCACGATACGGCTTCAAACTGATTTTATGCCGCCGGCGGTTCCCTGCCTGCAGTTCCTGTTGCCGGGCATGGAAAAGCCCGTTGCCGGAGATACGCTCAACAACTTCCAGATGCAATTCCCCGCCGGGCAGGGCCTGATGAATTTCCAGTATGGCAGGGAGTATTTTATCATCCGCAGTACACTGCAGCGTAAAGGCGGGTATATCCGCGAAGCTGTGATGGAAAACGGATTAAAGCTGCAGCTTAAACTGAACTGTAAGGAAGATGGTACCGCCTGCGCGCGGGAAGTGCCGTTTGAAATTTACCGCGAAGTGCGCCTGAAACGCATCATGTAGGAGAAATATAAAACTTTGCAAAATTATGTAACACTTCTGCCGAAGCGGTCGCCTACATTTGTGGAGCATGAAGAAATTCCTCACTGTCATACTGGCCCTGCTCTACGTGAGCACTTCTACCGGCGCCACTTTCCATATGCACTACTGCATGGAAAAGCTGGTGGACGTGAGCCTCTGGCATGATGAGGAAGCACATGAATGCGGCGACTCCTGCTGCAAAAAGTGCTGCAAAGATGTACACCACACCGTTAAGCTCGAGAAAGATCAGCAGGTAGCCGCCAAGGCCGTGCAGGATATGCTGGCCGTTTCCCAGGCCATCGCCTTTCCCGTAGCCACCTTACCGGTGTACGAAATCCCTTCCCCCGCGCCTGTGGCAGCAACCGCTCCCCCGCCCCTGCCGCCTGTTCCCGCGCATATTCTCCACTGCCATTTCCGGATCTGATACCGGTTCCCCTAACCGTTTCGTATCAATAACCAACCCGATCCGATTTTACAACATTTCAAATCACCCATCATGAAAAAGATCCTCTCTTTCTTAGCCCTTCCTTTGTCCATATTCGCCACGCAAACTGCATTTGGCCAGTCAGTAAAAACCGATTCGTTCACCGTTTCCGGTAACTGCGGGATGTGTAAAAAACGTATTGAAAAAGCAGCATTGATCCCCGGTGTAACCAGCGCCGTATGGGATGTAAAAGCAAAAACAATGACCGTGAAATATGATTCGGCCACTGTTAAGAAAGATGATGTACGGAAAAAGATTGCACAGGCCGGGCACGATTCCGGTCCTTTCAAAGCAACCGATTCCGTATACCAGAACCTGCCAGGCTGCTGCCGGTACGAGCGTAACTAATAAATCCCTTTCTTATGATACACAGGATCATTGAATGGTCCGTCCGCAACCGTATCACCGTACTGATACTGGCGGCGGTACTGTTCGGCTGGGGATGGTATGCCGTAAAAACAAACCCGGTAGATGCCATCCCGGACCTTTCCGAAAACCAGGTGATCGTATTCACCGAATGGATGGGCCGCGGCCCCCAGCTGGTGGAAGACCAGATCACCTACCCGCTCGTAACCAACCTGCAGGGCCTCCCCCAGATTAAATATGTACGCGGCTCTTCCATGTTCGGCATGAGCTTCATCTATGTCATTTTTGAAGACGACACCGATGTATACTGGGCACGGGAACGTGTACTGGAAAGACTCAGCACCGCTTCCCGCACGCTCCCCGAAGGGGTAACACCCCAACTGGGGCCAGACGGTACCGGCGTAGGCCACATCCTCTGGTATACCCTGGAGGCGCCGGGTGTAGACCTTGGCGAGCAAAGAGCGCTGCAGGACTGGTACATCAAATTCGCCCTGCAAAACGTGAAAGGCGTGAGCGAAATCGCTTCGTTCGGCGGCTTCCAGAAGCAATATCAGGTTACAGCAGATCCCAATAAGCTCCTCTACTACGGCCTTTCCCCGGCCGATGTGATTGCAGCCGTACGCCGCAACAACAACGAATCCGGCGGCCGCAAGTTCGAGATGAGCGATATCGGGTACATCATTAAAACCACCGGTTACCTGGGTTCCATCACCGATATGGAACAGATCGCCATCAAAAACGTGAATGGTGCGCCCGTACGTATTGCCGATGTGGCTACCGTACAAATGACCGGTGAGCCGCGCCTCGGCATCTTTGACCAGGACGGTGAAGGAGAACGTGTAGGCGGCATCGTGGTGATGCGGTATGGAGAAAATGCGGCGGAAGTGATTGAACGGGTGAAGGAACAGATGAAAGAAGTATCGCGCGGGCTGCCTGCCAATGTGAAATTCGATATCGTGTACGACCGTGGCGAACTCATCCGCGAATCCATCAGCTCCATCAAGCACACGCTGATCGAAGAAATGATCGTGGTATCGCTGGTGGTACTGGTATTCCTCTTCCACTGGCGCAGTGCGCTGAGCATCCTCATCCAGATCCCCATTACGCTGGCCGCCAGCTTTATACTCCTGAACGCGTTCGGCATCTCGTCCAACATCATGTCGCTCACAGGCATTGCCCTCGCGATTGGTGTGATTGTGGACAATGGGATCATCATGAGTGAAAACGCGTACAAACATTTATCCGAACGGTATGCCCAGTGGCAGGCCGAACAAAAACCGAACGCATCATGAAATTCATAAAACGGTTATTCCGCCGCGAACCTTCCTGGATCAGTGAAGAAGAACGGCTGGATATCATCGCCAAATCGGGCAAACAGGTGTCGCGCGGGGTGTTCTTTGCGACGGTGATCATCATCACCTCATTCCTTCCCGTGTTCCTCCTCACCGGGCAGGAAGGCAAGCTGTTTCACCCGCTGGCCTTCACCAAAACGTTCATCATGATCGTGGATGCCCTGCTGGTGATCACTTTGGCGCCGGCACTCATTTCCATTTTCATGAAAGGAAAGTTCCGTCCCGACAGTGCACACCCTGTTACCCGCACCCTCGAACGTATCTACGAACCCATTATCCGCGTAGTACTGCGGTGGCGCAAAACCACGCTCGCCATCAACATCGCGGCATTAGTGATTGCTATACCGTTGCTGAAAAGTCTGGGTACAGAGTTTATGCCCCCGCTCGATGAGCAGAGCATCCTCTTTATGCCCGTTACCCTGCCCGACATCTCCAATACAGAAGCCAAGCGCATCCTGCAGGTGCAGGACCGCCTCATCAAATCGGTACCTGAAGTAGATAAAGTGCTGGGCAAAGCCGGCAGGGCCAGTACAGCAACCGATAACTCCCCCATCAGTATGATCGAAACCATCATCATGCTGAAACCCAGAGATCAATGGCGGGAAGGGAAAGACAAAGAAGGCATCATCCGTGAGCTGGACAGTCTGCTTCAGATACCCGGTGTGGTAAACGGGTGGACGCAGCCCATCATCAACAGGATCAATATGCTTTCTACCGGTATCCGGACAGACGTAGGCGTGAAAGTATACGGCCAGCGGCTCGATAGTATAGCCAGTGTATCCGAACGGGTACGCCAGGCACTGGAAGGCACACCCGGCGTAACAGACCTCTATGTGGAGCCTGTAACCGGCGGTAAATATCTCGGCATCAATATCCGCAGGAACGATCTGGCACGCTACGGCCTCAGTGCCGACGACGTGAACCAGACCGTAGAAACCGCACTGGGCGGGGCACCTATCGGTACCACCATCGAAGGAAGGCGCCGGTTCTCCATCAGTCTGCGGCTGGCACAGGATTACAGGAACAGCCTTGACCAGATCCGCCGTATACCGCTGGCCTCTCCCGCTTTCGGGGAAGTACCGCTGAGTGCGGTGGCCGATGTGGAACTGGAGAGCGGTCCGCCCATGATCACCTCAGATAATGCTATGCTCCGTGGCGCCGTACTCTTCAACGTACGTGGCCGCGACCTGGGCAGCACCGTGGAAGACGCCATGAAGCAGCTCCGCGGGCAGGAAGGCTTACTGCCGCAGGGGTATTTCCTCGAATGGAGCGGGCAATATGAGAACCTCGTACGTGGCCAGCGCACCCTGTTGTGGATAGCACCCATCGTACTGGTGATCATCTTCGCTTCCCTCTATTTCGCCTTCCGCTCTGTGCGGGAAGCATTCCTCAGCCTGATCACCGTACCATTCGCCCTCATCGGCGGCGCCTACATCATTTGGATCTGGGGGGCCAACCTTTCAGTAGCCGTGGCGGTAGGGTTCATCGCACTATTCGGTATAGCCGTGGAAACGGGGATCGTGATGGTTATTTACCTGAATGATGCCATGCAGCAACTCGTTGCACTCAAAGGCAACAGCTCCGCCACCATTACCCGCGACGATCTGCGTGAATATGTGATACACGGTGCAGCCAAACGGCTCCGCCCCAAGCTCATGACCGTGTGCGTATCCCTCTTCGGCCTGGTACCCGTACTGTGGGCAGGCGGCGTAGGCACCGATGTGATGAAGCCAATTGTATTACCCATGATCGGTGGCGTGCTCACCAGCTCCACACACATTCTGCTGGTAACGCCGCTCATCTTCCTAATGACGAAAGAATATGAATTACGTAAATACGGCAAGCTGGAAATACATCCTTCCGGCCATTAGCATCCTGCTGCTTTTGGGCAGCCAGGCAGCGGTGGCGCAACAGCTGCCGCTCGATAGTATCCTCACCCGCATCGACGGCAACAACCGTTTGCTCCGGAGCTATGCGCAAAAGGCAGAAGGCTACCGCCACAGTGCGGATGCCGCTACCGCCTGGATGGCGCCCATGGCCGGTGTGGGAACTTTCATGACGCCTTACCCCGGGCAGATGATCATGGACGGGCGCGACAAAGGCAGCCTGATGCTGCAGCTGGAGCAGGATATTCCCAACCCCGCCAAACTGCAGGCCCGCAAGCGCTACATCGCCTCACAGGGTAATGCAGAAACCGCGGCACGGGGTGTTACACTCAACGAGCTGCGCGCACAGGCCCGTAAACTGTATTACAGCTGGGTGATCTCCGAAAGGAAACAACAGGTATTGCGCCGCAACGAAAAGATTATGCGGATGATGCTGGAGATCGAAAAACTACGGTATCCGTATAACCAGTCGCAGCTCGGTAACAGCTTCAAAGCCGAAGCCCGGCTCGAAGAAAATGCCAATATGCTGCGCATGGAAGAAGGCGCGGTGATCAAATCGCGGTCGTGGCTCAACAGCCTGATGAACCAGCCGGGTATGACGGAGTTTACGGTAGACACTACCTGGGAACCACAGTTCACACCCGCTGCAGGGCACGATACTGCCAGCATCGCTGAAGCACGTTACGACATCCGGAAGATGGAAGAAAACATCCGCACCATGCAGCTGGGCATCCGCTCCATGCAGGCGGAGAAGAAACCCGACTTCCGCATACGCCTCGATCATATGGTACCGCTGGATAAAGCCATGCCAAAGGCTTACAGCGTGATGGGCATGCTCAGCATACCTATAGCGCCATGGTCGAGAGGCATGTACCGTTCCGAGATTAAATCCATGGAACAGAACATTGCCGCTATGGAAAACGAGCGGAGCGCCATGCTGCAGGAAACGCAGGGAATGCTGTACGGCATGCAGGCGGAGATCCGGCAGATGGACAGGCGGATCACATCTATGGAAACCGTGATCATCCCCTCCCTCCGCAAGGCGCTCGATGCAGGCTTCGCCGCCTACCAGGAAAACCGTTTGCAACTCCCCGCCGTGATAGACGCCTGGGAAGCGCTGACGATGACCGAGGCCGGTGTATTGGACGAAAAATTGAAACGTTACGAAATGATTGTGGAATATGAAAAAGCGCTATACCGTTAATATCGCAGTGGCCGCTATGGCCGCTGTACTGGCAGCCTGCGGCAGCGGAGCGCCTTCCGCAACAAAGGAAGCCGCTTCCGGAAAGAACGCTGATTCGCTGCTGCTGCTTTACCCCCGTCCGCAAAGCAGGATCGTGGTGATGGAAGCGCCCGGCGTGATACGCTACGATAACCGCGACAGGGCTATACTGCCCGCACGTGTAGCAGGCCGCATCGAAAAGCTGCACATCCGTTACAACTACCAGCCCGTTCGCAAAGGCCAGCTGGTACTGGAAATATACGCACCCGAACTGGTGGCCGCACAGCGGGAAATGCTCGCTCTCAGCGGCGACCCCGCCATGGAAAAAGCCGCCGAACAGAAGCTGCTGCTCATGGGCATGCCCGAAAGCACCGTGCGGGAAGTACTCCATAGCAGACAGGTGCGCGTAACCATTCCGCTCTATAGTAACGCCGACGGCTATATCCTTGAAGAAGCCGCCGCAGCCATTGCATCTTCCGCTCCGGCAGCAGCACCCGCCGGAGGTGATGGTATGGCCAATATGAGCGCCGCCGCTCCTGCTGCCGCCACTGCTGCGCCTGCTCCTGCAGCCTCACCGGTGATGCTGCGCGAAGGGCAATACGTATCTGCCGGGCAGAACATTTTCACCATTTACAAAACGGGCCGCATGATCGCCGAGTTTGCACTGCCGGCAGATATAGCCGCCGCAGCAGCACCCGGAAGCAGATTACTCATCGGCGGTATGGGAACAGCAGGTGAATTACGGAACGGAACCATCGGCACCATGGAACCATTGTATGCCAACGGTGAAAAATTCAGCAGGGCGAGGGTGTATCTCAGCGGGCAATACCCGGTAGGCCAATTACTCACCGCCTACCTGCCGGTTCTCTTCAAAGAAGGCAGCTGGGTGCCTAACAGTGCGCTCATCCGGCTTGGTAAGGAAGCCGTTGTATTCCAGCATGGGCCATCCGGCTACCGCGCCGTTACGGTTCGAACCGGGGCACAGGCGGGCGGGATGACGCAGCTGCTGAGCGATGTGCAAGGGATCGCTTCCAACGCCGCGTATATCGCAGACAGTGAAGGATTCATCCGGCCGGAATCAAATAACCAACCATCACATCCATAACTGAAAGCATATGGAAAGAAAACATTTCCTCAGAGCCATCGCCATTGCAGCCGCATCGCCGGCGGTATTGCTCGCGGCATGCGGTGAGGCATCCGATAAAACCGCGGCAGCCACCCAAACGTACACCTGCCCCATGCACCCACAGGTCATACAGAACGCACCGGGCACATGCCCTGTTTGCGCCATGGACCTCGTTCCTTTCGATAAGAACAACACCAATAAATCGTTGCAGCTGATGGATAGTCAGGTTGCGCTGGGTAACATCACCACGGCAGCAGCCGGTGCAGGTTTGCTTACGCAAACCCGTAGTCTCAATGCACGGCTTATGCCCGATCCGCAGCGTACCGGTGTAATTTCCTCCCGCATTGCAGGGCGGATCGATAAGCTGTATATCCGTGAAACCGGCGTGCAGGTAAGTAAGGGGCAGGCATTGTATGCCATCTACTCCGAAAACCTCGCCACGCTGCAATCGGAATACCTGCTGGCCGCCGCGCAGGTGCGTAAGTTCCCTGATGATGCACGCTTCCGCCAGATAGCGGAAGGCGCAAAGCTGAAGCTGGAGCGTTATGGCCAAAGTGAAAACGATATCGCACAACTGCTGAAAGACGGCGCACCACGGCCATTGGTAACGTATCACGCACAACAGGGCGGACTGGTTACGCAGCTTTCCGTTTCCGAAGGACAATACATTTCCGAAGGCGGCGTAATATTGCAGTTGGAAGATTACAGCCAGTTGTGGGTAGAAGCAGATATTTATCCTGCAGAAGCAGCGCTGATAAAGAAAGGGCAAACGCTGCAGGTAACAGTGCCGGGTTGGGAAAACGAGCCGCAGGAGATACAGGCAGATTTTGTGTATCCTGCATTGCAAACAGGTAAGCAAACGCTTCAGCTCCGTGGCAGCATCCGCAACCCGGATGCGCGCTGGCAGCCGGGTATGGCCGCAACGGTGGTATTGCCCGTACAATCGCGCAGCGAGGCATTGCAATTGCCAATAGACGCAGTTATCCGGGATGGCGCCACGGCCCACATCTGGATCGAAAAGCCGAAGAACACGTTTACGCCCCGCAAAGTGCGTATTGGTATGGAAACGAACCGTTCCGTAGAGATCATGGAAGGTTTGGAGGAAGGAGAAAAAGTAGTGGTAACGGGCGCGTATCTGCTGTACAGCGAATACATTTTAAAGAGAGGAAAACAACCCGTTTAAGAAAAAATCATCATATTCATCATTCAAAAAACACCTGACACATGAAACAATGGATCCTTCCCGCCGCCCTGATGGCACTGGCAGCCTGCGGCGGAAACGCCCCTAAACAGGCAGATGCAACGAAACCGGAGGACACCACCGCCACCGTAACCACTGCTGCTGCCGCTACCGTTTCCCTGAAAAACGATGCGCTGAACGCAGTGCTGGAACATTATGAGAAACTGACGGAAGCCCTCGTGAAAGGCGATGTATCCGGCGCGAAAGTAGCAGCCGCCGCCATAGAAGTAGGCGCTCCTGCTGCAGATGCATCCGGTAAACTCGCGGAAAGCGCTAAAGCCATTGGCGCAGCTGCTGATATCAATGCACAGCGCGTTGCTTACTCTTCCCTGAATGATTCATTCATCGGCCTGGTAAAGGCTTCGGGCATGAACAGCGGAGAGCTGCATGTGGAATTTTGCCCCATGGCGTTCGACAATAAAGGCGGCCGCTGGATCAGCAAATCCAAAGACATCCGCAATCCCTACTTCGGCGACGAAATGCTGACCTGCGGAACCGTGGAAGAAACTGTGAAATAAATTACCATGTTGATAGACGGCCTAGTCAGCCTAAAAAAAAATGCCGGCCCTTAAAGCCGGCATTTCCTTTTACTGTGTAACCTTTTCCGTAGCTTCCTCCAGGAATGCCGGGAGGCGCTTGTTCACGAAATGATCCCAGCCTTCCATGAAGCTGCTTCGTACGAACGAAGGATGATCCTGCGGGAAGCTTTCAAGCCCGGTGTGTGTCAGCACAAGGCGGGTGCCACCTGCTTCTGGGAACAGCTCCCAGCTTACTTCCGAATTACCGGGATAATCTGCATACCGCCAGGTGTAAGCGATCTTCTGCTGCGGCACCACTTCGGTAACTTCGCAGAGATGGCGGAACACGGTATCCTCATGAGGACAGTCGAACGAAAACTCCGTGCCTTTTACGGCTTTGAAGCCTTTCATTTCAAAATACCATTGATTCATTTTAGCAGGGTTGGTAATGGCATCCCATACCTGCTGTGGCGTAGCCGGGTAGGTACGTTCCACAATCAGCGGTTCTTTTTTCATATGCGTTTTTATGTTAGGTTTTAGAATGAAATTATTCCGGTTGCTGTGCTAAAAAATCGCCCAGTGCATCCAGCTTCTGAGTCCAGAAGGTTTCATACTGGGCCGTCCAGTCGCGTACCTCCTTCAATGGCCCGAGGTCGGCATGGCAAAACCGTTCCCTCCCCTGCTGGCGGATAACGATCAGCCCGCATTCGGTCAGTATCCGGATATGCTTGGATACTGCGGGCCTGCTGATGGGGAAATGCTCCGCTACCGCGTTCAAATGCAGCGGGGTGCCTGCCAGCAGCTGGATGATGTCTCGCCTTGTAGGATCTGATATTGCCTGAAATACGTCTCTTCTCATAATTACGGTGCTTTATGTAACCAATCGGTTACAAATATAGGTAACCGATCGGTTACACAAAAATATTTTTTCAGAAAGGGGGTAAAATAAAAACAGCGCATACAGGTTACTGCATGCGCTGTTGATGGGGCTGAAGCGAAACGGTTATTCGCTTGCCCGGCCGGTCATTTCTATAGCTGTACCGATTTCCTTCGTTTCCGGCGTTTCGTTGTCTGCTCCCTCTTCAAACCAGTGCGTGGCACCTTCATTGTCTTCTTTCCTCACAAGGTAGAGCATTTTCCACGGCAGTGTAACGAGAAAAAGGTTCTCTTCTTCCAGCGTGACCGGGATGTCGTGGCTCTGATAGCGGATGTGAAATGTGTTCATATCCGCAAATCTACAATCCTTATGCCTAGATACGATAGGTTACCCCCAGCGTAACGAAAATATTATACATGGGGAAGTCCATTCCCCTGAAATCGGAGGGAAAAACAGGCCTTAATCCCCAGGAGAGGTTACCCATTACCCGGAGCTTTTTACCTACCCTTCTTTCGGCTCCGCCCTGCAGTCCCGCATCAAAGCGGCGCATATCCGTTCCGAAATCAAATTCTGCTTCGCTGACGTTCACCTTCTCGCCCAGTGAGCCCCCATTGCGGATATAGCCATCACTTACATTGCCGTAAAAATTGGCGCTGAACAGCCAGGCCATATACCCTCCCAGGTGCAGGCGCCAGTTATCGTTCGGCGTATAGGTGGCACTGATGGGGAAAGAAACATACGCATTGCGGACGGTGGTTTTATTTTTCCCCGTAAAAGCGCCTTCGAACTCGCTTTTACCGGAACCATCTTCCATGGTGATCATGGTATGGAAATACATAACCTCGTCTTTGGTGGTCATGCCTTTGTAATCGAGCTTCACGCCAACGGCCGCTCCCCATTCCGACGCTTTCGCGGGGCGCCACGAAAGTTCGTAGCCCAGGGAGGGGCAAAACTCCGGACGGTAGGAATTGATCTTACGAATAGTATTGGGAAGCCCTACCGGTGCGGTTGCTCCTATGTTGAAGCCCGCCTGTATGCGGTGCTCCAGGTGCTGTGCCTGTACGCCGGTGGCGGATATAATGGCTAAGAAAAGTATGATGATGCGATTGTTCATGCTGGTAGTTTATTGGATGATGGCAAGACTGTCGACCACGAGCCTGCTGCCAATGGCGCCGCGGTACTGATCTCCGTCTTTACTGGACGAGGCCACGATGGCCATCATCATTTCTTTGGTGGCGGAACGGCCGGGGATGTATGTAAACGGAATATCGAAGCGGGTGAAATTACCGCGGCCGGAACCATCGGGCAGCCTGGCGGTAGCAACGATGCGTTCGGAAGTATGGATGTTGGTAGCATCCAGCCGCGTGCGGCCTGTATAAAGTACGGCGTAAATGGCACAGGAGTCTGTAACACCCGGCAGGATGTTTCCTTCCCTGTCCTGATAACTGGCGCCCGGAGTGTATTTGTAATACCCTGTGAACCGTGTAGCCTTACCCGTAAAGGGCTGTCCGAATTGGGTGGCTTTCAGGGGTTCGAGGAAGGCGTTGCTCACATCGAAATTGCCAAGGAACAGGGAACCGGCGAAGAGCTTGATGCCTACAAGGTTGGAAAGTACGGTACCTTTCAGCGTGACCAGCTCCGCAGCATAGGTGCCCGACTCAGAATCTTCCGTGGCGCGTAACGGATAGCCATCCGGCCGTTTGGGTACTCCGCTAAGCGCTACGCCCGGGTTGCCCGACGACCATACCTGGCCGCCGTCTTCTTCTATCACATACTGGTACTTATCCTTGTCATGGATGAGCCATTTCTCGAACTGCCAGTCCCACTCCCCGATAGACACAACTTCTACCGTGTATTGCTTGCGGTTTTCGCCGCTGGCGGAAGTAACGGTGTACACGTTATCCTGTCCGGTGAAGAAGATAGAATCGCCGGAAGCGGGTGATACTTTAGCACCTTTAGTGGTGGTGATGACAGGGGCCACGCCTTTGTCGAATGCTTCGGGATCGAGATAGAGGAGGATTTTACGGTTCGACTGATCG
Source organism: Chitinophaga deserti (assembly GCF_003149455.1). Classification (GTDB taxonomy): domain Bacteria; phylum Bacteroidota; class Bacteroidia; order Chitinophagales; family Chitinophagaceae; genus Chitinophaga; species Chitinophaga deserti. Next base: position 277,184 of record NZ_QFFK01000004.1, on the reverse strand, counting down.
ATGAATACATCGCCAGTGAGCAGGGAATCCGGGACTGTGAAGGATTCAATGTCCGCCTCGGGATTGGGCGGCTCCGATTTGATGCAGGCCTGCATGGTAATGGCCGTGAGGGCGCATGCTGCCAGCAGGCGGATGGATTGTATATGGGTCATAATGTACATAACAGCAGAATACGGGGGAAGTTTAAAAACGGAAACCCGCCACAAAAGTGACGGGCTGAATCCGTTTGCCAGAAGCATGGTTTCCGTTGCGGACAAACAACGTTTGTTATAGAATTTCCACTACCCGTCCTACCTGTCCATCTTCCAGCCTTACTTTAATTCCTCTGGAATGGTAAGCCGCGGTAGTGAGAAGATCCTGGACGATGCCGTAGGTAACCCTGCCACTGCGCTGGTCTTTCTTCAGGATAATGCCGACTTCGATGCCGGGAGTGATATTTTTTCTGTATTGAGCGTCTTCCCTCATGCGTGTAAATTTCCGCGCAAAGGTACGAAAATCAGCCCCAGTTGCCGCTGTAGCCAAAAAGGTAACTGAACATATGCGGGCTTACTGCGTTTTCATGCTTCCATACTTTTTTAGAAAGAGAGAAACGTACATTCCCGGGAGCCTCCAGGGAGCCGGGGGTAGTTTTTCCTTTCTGAATACTTAACACGAAATACGACTGATCGCCGGACGGCGGGTCGTTCAGGATATACACGGGGCATCCTTCCACCATTCCGTAAGGGTAACGTTTTTCTGCCTGTTCCGCTTCATTGCCGTGAATACAATGGGGAACAAAGCCTTCGACACAACTTCCACTGATCCGGAATTCCAACGGACCAAAACGTGTAACAAGTTGCCGGATTAATTGTACAGCCGGTTCCTCGGCTACAATTCTGGGATTAGTCATAGTAGACAGTATTAGAACAAGAAATCCGCGCTGATGTTTGTCATAGGATTATGCTGCATGCCCTCGAACATCATGATGCTAAATTCACATAAAAAAGAGAAATACTCCTTTACGTTCGTACTGATTATTAGCACGATTGTACCTGACTTCATGCCACATTCGGGAAAAATCCCTTATTTTGAAATAGTTAGATATCGCTATGGCCCGAAAACACCTGTTAGAGCATATTGAGCTGATGCCCTCCAGAATGTTGAAAACGCTGGTGGAAAACCGTCGCGTTTTTAACCTCAACAACTGTGAACTGAACGTATTTGAATGTTTCGAAACCGCCTGGGCCGTTCCCATGCAATTCAATGAGTTCATTATCACCAGTATGGTTCGCGGCAAAAAGGTCATGCATCTGCCCAACCAGCCCAGCTTCGACTATCTCCCCGGCGAAACCGTGATCTACCCCGCCAATGAAAAGATGGAGATCGACTTCCCGGAAGCCTCCTTCGACAATCCAACTCAATGTATTGCCCTCGCCATCGATGCGCTGTATGTGCGTGGCACCATCGAATACCTGAACAGCTATTACCAGTCGCCCGATGAACGGCGCACCTGGCAGCTTCGTTTCAACCAATACCATTTCGAGAACGACGATGAGATATCCGCACTGATCAATAAGCTCATCCGCATCTGCTGCAGTGCTGATAACAGTAAAGACATCTTCGCCGACCTTAACCTGAAGGAACTGCTCATCCGCCTCATGCAAAGCCAGCACCTCACGCAGGTGATGTCTGAATCAGCCGTGAGCAATAACCAGAGCCGCCAGCACTTTGTACTCAACTACATCCGTGAGCACCTTACCGAGCGCATATCCGTGGATACACTGAGCAAAAAGGCATACCTGAGCCGTAACCTCTTTTTCCGCTGGTTCCGTGAACAGTTTGGCATTACGCCGCTGGAATATGTGAACCGCGAGCGTATTACCCTTGCCAAGCGCCTCCTCAGCCAGTCCGATAATTCCGTAAGCCGCGTGAGCGAGCTGTGCGGGTTTACCGATGTGAACTACTTTATCCGTATGTTCAAGAAAGTGGAAGGTATTACCCCCAAAACCTACCAGACGATCAGTTCGGAGCACCTCCGGCTCATGGCGCGCAAATAATCCACACATTTCCCGTGGCACAGCCTTTGCCCCATAATCTTAAACACGGATTATGAAAGCATTAGGTATTATTCTCATCATCGTTGGCATTGTAATGATCCTTTTCCGCGGCTTTTACGTGGAAACCGACAAAGAGATCCTCGACGCCGGCCCGATTGAGATCACGAAGAAAGAAAACCGCTGGATCGGGTGGCCTACCTATGCCGGCGGTATTGCCGCCATAGCGGGTATTGTACTGCTCGTTTCCGCAGGTAAACGGCGCGGGGCATAAAAAAGCCGGGTCCCTGCGATCAGGGACCCGGTGGATTGCTTCAAAATATACTCATTACACATTCTGCCTTGTTAAAAACGGGCCAGGGTCCGGCGCCTCCGGGCGCGGCGCCGTATACTCCCCGGCCCTGGAGGGTTTTATTTTTCCTGCATATAAGCCTTCAGCCATTTCCCGGCCTGAATACGCTCTTCTTCGCCCGCGTTACCAAACAGCAGGGTAAGGCCCCAGTTACGGCCTCCGAGGGCAAATAATGGGCTCTTTTCATCGACCCGCCACACGGTATACTGCCCGGTACGGAACAGCAGGCGACAGTCCCACGTGAAGTAGTATGGCTGATCGGCCGGCTGGGTTACAGTGATCTCGTATTTCTTGTAATGCGAGATGGCATGATCTTTCACCAGCTTCCTGCTGTACCCCGCTCCCTGCTCCACATGCCGCTTTTCCGCTTTGGCTTTAGGGGGCTGGTACAGATGTTCCTGAAACAGATCGTACCACAGCCGCTGCACCTGGTGGATGTACAGGAGAAAACCCGCTTTGGGAACGCCGTCGAACTGTACCATCCACCGGTTGAGGGTAGCGGGTTTGAGATAGAGGCGCACGCCCTGCCAGTCTTTATAACTGACGCCCGTGTTAACATACCGTGAAAAGCCCAGTTTCCAGAGGCGTTGCGGATCTATGGGGATGGCCTTCAGCTCGGGTAACAGCGTTTTGAGTGTTGCGAAGTGTTCTTCGCGGATCTGCATCACCTTACCGTTGCGGTAAAAGAGCCCTTCCAGTGCTATTTCTTCCAGCTCTACCATGGCATTATCTTTTACGCAGGCGCATTTCCTTCCGGTCTATTACTACCTGTGCCACCACACCCCATACCTGGAAGGTATCGCTGTCGCGGATCACGATGGGGTCGTACATGGCGTTTTCGGGATAGAGCATCCATCCGGAAGATGATTTCACGAGGGTTTTAACGGTGAACTCGCCGTTGAGGACAGCCACCACCACATCGTTAGGCATGGGTTTAAGGGAACGGTCTACCACCAGGTAGCTGCGGTCAGGGATATGTGCATCCGTCATGGATGTACCATCTACCCGCACAATGTAAACCGAGGGTTTGTTCATACCCAGGAGGTTAACAAGGTCAATGTCTTCTTCCATATAGTCCTGCGCGGGCGAAGGGAAGCCTGCTTTCAGCGGGGTCCAGATATAGGGAACGCTGATCTCTCCGGTATCGCGGACGGCGTAAAAAGATAAGCCGTTCCGGTGGTTAACTGCATACATGACTACTAATATTTTTAGCAATATTAACTAAAGACATTAGCATAACTGATGGGTGCAAACCCAACAAATCAAACAGCTCTAAAGTTCTGTTAAAAACAGCCGCAATCTCCCACAAAAGTGTTATCTTGAAACTTCCGACGCTATTCTGATAAAGGCTACAAATACTCTTCTGATCATCTGAAAAACCTATTCATCATGCAATCACGCATTCTCTACATCACGCCCAGCGGCCCACTCTGCTTTGTCGACTATCTGACGGTAGCTGATGGCATGGCGGTACTTGAGCAGTTGAAACAAACAGTGCGTATTTCATCACTGACCCGGATGTTTTATGAATTCAGGTTGTTGAAAATGGTGAAAGATAAGCTGGTTGGCATCGACCGGTTGTTTCTGCCGGGCTTCGACCGTCAAAGCGTAAGCATTTTCCTCGACAGCTGCGAGTTGCCATCAGAGCAAAATCGCTGCAGATAAAAACCCCATAAATACCGATACCGTTACCACTAATGCTACCGCTGCATCAGGCTGTGGCCTATGCCGTATTTCCTGCACTACACCGAAATTGCAGCCCCATGAGCATGCTGGCCTGGCCCGGTACGCAATGAATCATCCGGCAGCAAAAAGACCTCACCCAACCACTGCTTCCATATTGCTGCTTGCAGAAACGGCCGGGTTTGAATATTTTTATGCCCGCATGAAAAATACGAACAAACCGATTCTCGTCATAAAATTTGGTACCGCCTCCATTACCCGCGACAATGGGGAGCTGAATGAGGCCGTTATAGCGGAGATCGCCAAGCAGGTGGCAGCAGTGCATGACCGTTACAATGTGGTACTGGTATCATCGGGTGCCGTTGCTGCAGGTAAGCGTTTCCTGAAAGAATATACAGGTACCATCAGCGAGCGGAAAGCTGCAGCCGCCATCGGCAACCCGCTATTGCTTAATAAGTATACCCAGTATTTCGCCCAATACGGCATCCCCGTGGCGCAAAGCCTCTGCGAAAGGAGCCATTTCTCTAACCGCAACCAGTTTCTCCAGCTTCATAAAACATATGAAGAACTCTGGGCCAGTGGCATCATCCCCATCGCCAATGAAAACGATGTGGTGAGTGACCTGGAGCTGAAATTCTCCGATAACGATGAACTGGCTACCCTGATTGCCGTAGGCTTCGGTGCATCCATGCTGCTGTTCTCCACCAGTGTGGGTGGTGTGCTGGACCGTTCGAAGAAGATCGTACCGGTTATCCCCGTAATCGACGAAGCCGCCTTTTCTCTGGCCGACACCAGCAAATCGAGCCTTGGCCTTGGCGGTATGGTATCGAAACTGACCTTCGCCCGCCTGGCCACCCGGATGGGCATCCAGGTAGTGATATTCGGGATCGGCACGCCGGATGGCATTGCTCTTGCTACGGAAGGGAAAACAGGAACACTGTGCCCCTCCCAGCCCTGCAGCATGCCCGCACGCCGCAAATGGCTGGCCAGCGGCAGCCTTGTAACCGGCAGGATACAGGTAGATGCCGGCGCACAGAAAGCCCTCGAAAAAAGGCACAGTCTGCTCGCTGTAGGTGTAAAGACAGTTCTGGAGAAGTTCGAATGCGGTGAAGTGATCGAAATTGCAGGCGAATCCGGAGAGGTATTTGCCGTTGCCCGTGCCAAAGTAAGCTCCGAAGCCATTAGCGGCGGTAACCGTGAAAAGAACGTAGAAGTGGCCCATGCCGACGAAATCGTGATCCTTTAAACAACAACAATTATGTCCACCATCATACCCCTGCTCGAAAAAGCACAACAGGCTTCCCGCTCCGTTAAATCTGCCGGTGATACTGTAAAACAGTCCATCCTGCACAGAATTGGCGCTCTCCTGCTGGAAAATGCCACCGCCATTATGGAAGAGAACAAAAAGGATCTCGACCAGATGCCGGATGGTGATCCCCGGAAAGACCGCCTGCTGCTCAACGAAGCACGTATCGCCGACCTCGCCGGCAGCCTGAACGACATTGCTTTGCTGCCAGACCCATCCGGGCAACTGCTGTCAGAAAAAGTGCTGGAAAACGGGTTACTCGTACGTAAGGTAACCGCCCCGCTGGGTGTGGTGGGTGTTATTTATGAATCGCGCCCCAATGTAACGGTAGATGTGGCAGCGCTCTGCATCCGCTCCGGCAACGCCGCCGTACTCCGTGGCGGAACAGACGCTTTCTATACCAATACCATCCTCGTATCCCTCATCCGCCGGGCGCTCGAAGCCAATGCAGTGGATGCAGACGCCGTGGTATTACTGCCCACCGACCGTGCCCTCGTAACCGAGCTGCTCACGGCCGTTCAATTTGTAGACATTATCATCCCCCGCGGCTCCCAGTCACTGATCGATTTCGTGCGCCAGCACTCCCGCGTACCGGTGATCGAAACCGGCGCAGGCGTTTGCCATACTTATGTGGAAGGCACTGCCGACCTCGAAAAGGCCGCTAAGATCGTCACCAATGCCAAAGTAAGCCGCCCGTCGGTATGCAATGCGCTGGACACTGTGATAGTTGACCAATCCGTCGCAGCACAGTTCCTCCCCCTGCTGGCACCATCACTGGCCGCTTACGCCGTTGAGATCTTCGCGGATGAAAATGCATATCCCATCCTCGCGAAAGCCGGATATCCGCATCTGCAGCATGCCACTGAAGCCGATTTCGGGCGTGAGTTCCTCGACTTTAAGTGCTCCGTGAAAACGGTGGACGGTCCTGAAACAGCACTTTCCCATATCCGTAAATACTCCAGCAAACACTCCGAAGCCATCCTTACCCAAAACACGGCGCTGGGTGAACGCTTCCAGCAGGAAGTAGACGCTGCCGCTGTATACGTTAATGCCTCCACGAGGTTTACTGACGGTGGGGTATTCGGACTGGGCGCTGAAATCGGCATATCTACCCAGAAGCTCCATGCCCGCGGGCCCTTTGCCCTCGAAAAGCTCGTAACAGAGAAATGGATCGTTACAGGCGACGGTCAAACCCGCTGATCCCTGACCGCACGAACAAAATGTATGGATAGGTTGTTCTCCTTCAGAACAATCCGAATTCCCATGTTAAAAGAGCAAATGCATAAACTGGCACAACACCAGGAAGGGCCATGTATTTCCATTGCCCTGAAAACCCACCGCACACACCCCGACAATCAACAGGACGCCATCCTGCTGAAGAACCTGATCAACGAAGCGGAAAGCCGGCTGCTGAAAGAGTATGACCGCCGCAGCGTGGAACTGCTGCTGAAAAACCTCCACTCCATCGAGTCACAGATCGATAACCGCCTCAATGATTTCGGATTGTATGTATTCGTTTCTGCCAACACAGCAGAATTCGTGCGAACCATGTGGCCGCCTGTGGAAAATAAAGTGTACCTCGACAAAGAATTTGCCCTCCGCGATATTATCAAAGCCTACAACCGCTCCGAAGACTATTACATCCTCCACCTCAGCCAGTCGGGCGTAGAACTGTACGAAGCACTGAACGACCGTATCTATGGCGAAGTCTCGCTCCATGGCTTCCCCTTCCGCGAAAACCCGCACTATATCACCGACCGCCAGGCGCGCAGCGATTCAAAGAAGATCGATAACCAGGTACGTGAATTCCTGAATAAGGTGGATAAGTCCATGATAGCCGTACAGTCCGTTCATCCGCTGGAGATCATCGTAGCTTCCACCCGGGAGAATTTCGATTATCTGCTGGAAGTAGCAGACCAGCCACTGATATATTCCGGACATTTCACCATAGACGCGGGAAAGGCCGATATCCATTATTTGTCGGATAAGGCATGGCCGGTTGTGAAGGATCTGCAGAAAGCCCGCCGCGCTGCTGCCATAGACGAATTACTGGCAGGCATCCCCAGTGGCAAGGTGCTGACCGATATGCAGGAGATTTACCGCGCCGCCAGAGAAGGCCGGGGAGAGCTGCTCATGGTTAAAAACGACTTCAGCCAGCCTATCGGCATTACCCGCCAGGGGTTTGAATTTGCGCAGGATGCCACCGTACCGGGGATTAACGATGATATCGTGAACGACATCGCCTGGGAAGTGGTGGACAAGAAAGGGCGTGTATACTTCACGGACCAGCCGGCTCTCCGCCAACTGGGCGACATTGCCCTGCTGACACGCTATTGAATCAAAACGCGGGTGATTTGCACTGAATTCGTTTTCTTTGCAAAGCATGTCGCTTTATTTCACATCCCTCAATTCAGGCAGTAACGGAAACTGTTATTACATCGGCAACAGCCAGGAGGCTGTGCTGGTGGATGCAGGTATCTCCTGTAAAGAAACGGAGCGCCGTATGGAGCGGCTGGGGCTGGATATGGGAAAAGTAAAAGCCATCATCGTATCCCACGAGCATGTGGATCACATCCGCGGAATACCCGTATTGAGTAAAAAGCACAATCTTCCTGTATATATCACCGAAGCTACCCTCCGCCACAGTGGTATGCAGCTGGCAGGGAAAACATTTTCCGCCGCGGAACCTATTGAAATAGGCAGCCTGCAGATTAAGCCATTCGTCAAGTACCATGATGCGGCAGACCCGCACAGCTTCCTTATTTCATGCGGACAGGCCCGGGTGGGAGTGTTTACCGATATCGGACGGCCCTGTGGTGAACTGGCACATCATTTCTCCATGTGCCATGCCGCTTTCCTGGAAACTAATTACGATGCGGAAATGCTCGACAAAGGGCGGTATCCCATCTTCCTGAAAAACAGGATCAGGGGCGGCCATGGCCACCTTTCCAATAATGAAGCCCTTGAAGTATTTCTGAAGCACCGCACCAGGCACCTGAGCCATGTGCTGCTGTCTCACCTCTCGCAGGATAATAACGATCCCGAACTTGTACATTCCCTTTTTACCCGGCATGCCAATGGCACCGAGATCGTGGTGGCAGGCCGCTATGCGGAAACACCGGTATTCCATATCAATCCGTCGGAAGCTCCGGTTCCTAAACTCCTTCCTGTTCCGCAGCAACAGGTGCAACTCCCTGCTCCTTCCCTGCTGAAAGCTTCCAAACAAAAAAACCGGCCTATCCAGACAACCTTGTTCTGAACAGACCGGCAACAGTTTGCATGGTAACCAGCTAACCCATTAAAAATATCTTGGACTTACTTCTCTATTGCCTTTTTTAGGCATGAACAGACTGATGGAAACTTCGTGCGAGCCGGATTGATAATTCCTGAGCCCGCTCGTCGTGAAATCATATGCATAACCAACCCTGAGCCATTTGGCAGCCATGAACTCTACCATGGCAGAAGCAGCATCCCGGTTGGTGAGGTCCATGTCCTTACCGGAAGCATCCCAAATCCTCACGCCTGTACGGTAAGAGCCTCCTATCCATACCAGATCATGGATCAGCAGGAAACAGGAAAGATCTACGTTGCTTGGGCCTTTGAAATCATCTTTCCAGAGAAAGGAAGGCTTCAGTTTGAAGTTTTCCGCCAGGCTGAGTACGGTACCTGCACCCAGATACAGGTGGGGTTTGCGCTCAAGGGTACGGAAGTAATCATCGTTCCAGTTAAAGCCTTTAACGCCCGTAGTTTGCAGGAGGTTATTGATGGAAGCCGTGGCATACCAGGTGGGGGTGTAATAAAACACACCGAAGTTGGCATCCGGCTCCAGGTGGGAGGCATTGGCAACAGGGATGCTGTTGTCATGTTCATCCACATAGGTTAGAACAGTACCATCGAGCCGGTATTGCGTAAAGCCCCCGCCGATGCCAAAACAAAGGCGTTTGGCGCCGGACTCATCCAGCGGGATGCGGTAGGCATACCCAACATTAAAAGAAGTGGTTTTTTGCGGGCCTAATTCTTCGTGGAGGAAGTTAGCGCTCAGCGCCATTCTGTCTTCCGCGGCAGGGGTCAGCCAGTCGATGGAAGCACCCATTGTTTTAGGCGCACCGGGAACCCCTTCCCACTGGCGCCGGTAAATAGCGTTAAAGCTGGTGCCTCCCCGGTAGCCTGCGTAGGCGGTATTTACGTTCAACATATTGAATACATACTGGCTGAACTGCACATCTTGCTGTGCCTGGGCCTTTTCACATAGGAGGATGGCTAAAAATAACAAGCAAACAGGGTAGTGTTTTGCCATACATAGCGATTTTAGGCAGCCGGGCTTACCGGCTCACTACTCTATAACACGCAGATTCGCAGATGGTTGTAAAAATAATCAGGAAGCCTGGATGATGAGGTTAAACTGTTCGTCGAGCGCTATGCGGCCCTCCTGCTCTCCCTGTGGCGTGGCAAGACCTTTGATTTTACCGGTTTTACCTTTGGTAAGGAGATCTTCCAGCTGCTTGTCGGAGAGTTTTTTCCCGAAAGCTTCAAAAGGAACCTTGAAGCCGCAGGCAGCAAAGTTGGCACATCCGTAGGCGGTGTTACCTTTCTTAACGGGATGGGCCTTGCATTTGGGGCAAACTGCGGCAGTGGGGTCTGCGGCTTTTTTAGGTGCCCTTGGCTTGGGAGGGGCGGCATCTTTATCCTTCTCTTTCTGGGGCGGTGCTTCCGAAGCAATGGAAATGGACTTGCCCGTGTTGTTCTTCACATCACGGATAAGAGCAATCACCATGTCTGTAAGCTCCTGCCGGAAAGTATCCATGGCATATTCCCCCTTTTCCATGAGGCGCAGTTTACGCTCCCAGGTACCGGTGAGTTCGGGGCTTTTGAGCAGCTCGTTCTCAATAGTATCGATAAGATCCATACCAGTTTGCGTGGCAAAGATGTTCTTCTTCTTTTTCTCGATGTATTTGCGGCGGAAGAGTGTTTCGATGATGTTGGCGCGTGTAGACGGCCGGCCGATGCCGTTATCCTTCAGGGCTTCGCGCATCTCCTCGTCTTCCACCTGTTTACCGGCGGTTTCCATGGCACGGAGCAGCGTAGCCTCCGTATAGGGCTTGGGAGGTGAGGTTTTCCCTTTATGTACCCGGGGTGTATGCGGACCGCTCTCCCCCACTTCGAATACAGGAAGGATCTTCTCCCCTTCTTCCGCAGGCTCATCACCATCTTTGGGAGCGGGAGCATCGTTGGCATATACTTCTTTCCAGCCCGGCTCCAGTATCTGCTTACCGGTGGCTTTAAATTCCACCTGTCCTACCTTCCCCAGCACCGTGGTGTTGGAGATTTTACATTCCGGGTAAAAGGCTGCTATGAACCGGCGGGCCACGAGGTCGTATATGCGCTTTTCATCCAGGTGCAGGTTTTCCGGGTACATACCAGTGGGGATGATGGCATGGTGATCCGTTACCTTCTTATCATCGAATACTGATTTAAGCTTCGGGATGGGCTTTTCCAGCAGCGGCGCCACGAGGGCAGCGTATGGCGTAAGGTCTTTGAGGATACCGGCGATCTTGGGATGGAGGTCTTCCGAGAGGTAGGTGGTATCTACCCTGGGGTAAGTTACCAGTTTCTTCTCGTAGAGGCTCTGTATATAACGCAGGGTATCATCTGCCGAATAGGCGTATTTCTTATTGGCTTCTACCTGGAGGGCTGTGAGGTCGAACAGGCGCGGGTTGCCTTCTTTTCCTTCCTTTTTCTCGAAAGAGGTGATTTCGAAAGGGTGTTCCTTGAGGTAAAGCAGTCCTTTCTCGGCACGTTCCACCTGCACGATACGGTCGATGGCAGCCGTGAACTCTACTTTCTTATAGATGGTTTTGAGTTCCCAGTATTCTGCAGATACGAAGGCGTTGATTTCCTTTTGCCGTGCCACGATCATGGCAAGGGTGGGTGTTTGCACACGGCCGATAGAGAGTACAGCTTTACCCTGTGCGAACTTTTTGGTGAAGAGGCGCGTGGCATTCATACCCAGCAGCCAGTCTCCTATGGCACGGGCGCTTCCGGCAGCATACAGGTTATCGTACTGGGCGGCATCTTTGAGGGACTGGAAGCCATTGCGGATAGCTTCTTCTGTGAGCGACGAAATCCATAAGCGCTTTACGGGAGCGGTGCATTTGGCTTTAAGCAGCACCCAGCGCTGGATGAGTTCCCCTTCCTGCCCGGCGTCACCACAGTTGATCACCTCTTCACATGCCTGAACGAGGGTTTCTATAACACGGAACTGCTTCTGCACCCCGGCATTCTCGATCAGCTTGATGCCGAACTGATTGGGGATGATGGGCAGATCGGACAGTGACCAGTATTTCCAGTGCGGGGAATAGTCGTGCGGTTCTTTGAGGGTACAGAAGTGCCCGAAGGTCCAGGTAACCTGGAACCCGTTTCCTTCATAATACCCATCTTTCCGGGATTTGGCGCCCAGCACTTCTGCGATGTCGCGTGCAACACTCGGTTTTTCCGCAATACAGACTTTCATATCTGGCGCGAATTTCGGTGAAAAGGGGGAATTAATCAAAGAGGAATTGCAGGGAACGGAACAGAAAATTTATGCATGTATGAAGTATATACCATTTTGAAAAATGAACAGGCTGAATAAGCGGTAAATAATTTTTTGAATTGGATTAAGACTTAGATTAGGCAGGAATATTAATCACCAAAACAGTAATTATGGAAATCTGTGTTTGCTACGACCGGGCTTATATAAAAGAGTTGCTGAGAAAATCTAATTTAAGGAACACCACCGATCTGGGCGCGGAAGCGATTGCCTTACTGGAATGGGCGTTAAATGAAGTCATTAATGGCAGAATCATTGTAGCTCTTGATGTAGAAGCCGACCGGGCGCGTGAGATACTTGCCCCGTCACTGGAATATGCTAAAACCATCAGGCGCATTAAACCGGTTGCTTCACCAGTCTAACTCATTTTTTATGTAACCGAAGTAAGTTTATAGTATGTCCATTGGTTTGGAAAACCCTTCTGCCCTTACGCGATCATCGGCACAACAGAAACACCGGTTCCGGTTAATTGCATTGGGGCTTATGATAATATTCGTTGCTATTACCGGAATAGGAACCATTCTTACTGTAAAAGATTTTGATGCAAATGTTCGCAATTTGCAACTGCCATTCCGAAGGCCATCTGACGATACAAGGAGTCCCGGCCACACAGATACATTTAGCTGGAAGGAGCAACTGGAACTTTATGCGTTAATGAAGGAAGAAAAGAAAGAGTTGCGGGAATTCTTCCTGAATCTTTGCCAGATGGTATTACTGAATCTGATGCTGCCTATCCTGACGGCAATATTGGCATTGAAAATAAGAGACAGCACAGAAGGTTAGCCTACTCACCATTCAGCCCATTACCTTCCAGCATCCACGGTAAATGGTATTACTGAATCTGATGCTGCCTATCCTGACGGCTATATTGGCATTGAAAATAAGAGACCGCTCGGACGGGTAGACTTCTCATCATTCCGCCCTTTGCCTTCAATGATCCACGGTAAATGGCATTACCGAATCTGATACTGCCGATCCTGACGGATATACTGGCATTGAAAATAAGGGACAGCACGAATGATTAGCCTACTCATCATTCAGCCCTTTGCCTTCAATGATCCACGGTAAATGGTATTACTGAATCTGATACTGCCGATCCTGACGGATATACTGGCATTGAAAATAAGGGACAGCAAGAATGATTAGCCTACTCATCATTCAGCACTTTACATAGCAGCATCCACGGTAAATGGCATTACTGAGTATGATACTGCCGATCCTGACGGCTATATTGGCATTGAAAATAAGAGACGGCGCGGATAGGGAGCCTACTCATCATTCAGTCCTTTCCCTTCCATGATCCACGGAATATACTTATCGATCCTCGATTCACGTGTTTTGGATTGTTTGGCGGCAGAGAAATGTAACAGATATCCGCGCTGGCGGCCCGGAGTTAAGGCTTCAAAAGCATCTTTCAATTCAGCATCAGCCTCCAGCCTGTTTTTGAATTCATCCGGCATTTTAAACTCCGCAGTTTTCTTGAAAGGTACCTTAGCGCCGGATTCTTCTAATTCAATAGCTTCAAAAATATAGGCTTTCAACACTTTCTCCAGCTTCGTTATATCAGCAACTTTTGTGAACCGCACCTGCCGGGCAGACTGTACGTTCTCTGTTTGCTGAATCAAAATACCTTCAGGGTCTTTCAACAATACGCCTTTGTGAAACAACAATGCGCAATAATCCTTGAAAGTATGCATCAAAACGATGTTACTATCCTCATACGTATAACAGGGCACGCCCCATTTCAATTCCTCGTTCAGATGGCAATCCAGGATTATCTTCCGCAGCTTTACCAATTCTTTCTCCCATTGCGGATTTCTGCTGATGTACTTATCGATCTGGGAATTCATACAGTGTGTTTTTAGGATGAGTTACAAATAGTCAGGTTGCTAATAAGTAGTTACTTGACTACAAATATACATGTAGCTATTTAACTACGCAAATATTTTTCTGATTATTTTAGAAAGAGAGCCGGTCAGGGCTACGCTGTTACACTTTATCACCCCACGCTGGTAATTGTTTCTGATGTAAAACAACCTCAAAGCCAAGCACCACAGGTATCCCTTGTAATGCTTGGCCTACTCTGCATCCACTCTGACCCAAGAGCTTAATTACACATTCAAAGCTTTTGGAAACAGCAGTCAGGGATCTGCCCATTGCCCACCTACAGATTATCGTGCCTGAAATTAAACATCCTCATAGGCAGGGAACAGTCCCCCCCTATTAATGTTAGACCTGCACACCATCCGCTCTGACCAAAGAGCTTAAATAGACCATCAGTGTCTTGGCACTAACAGTCAGAGAGCTTCTATTGACCAACCGTATATAATGCTTTCTTATGCAATACATCTTTCAAAGTCCGGAAACCACAGTTGCCCCATTATAGGTTTGGAAAGATATTTGAGGGTATCCAGCACACCATCACCTCAAACATGGAGCTCATACAAGCCATCAAAGCCAGGGAACAGGCTGTAAAATCCCGTGACACAGAATCCGTTATTGCCTTTTATCATCCACAGGTAATCGTTTTCGATGTGGTACAGCCATTACAGCACTATGGATTGGATGCTGTCAGGAGCCGGTTACAGGAGTGGTTCGGAACGCTGGCCACGATCATTGATTTTGAAATCAGGGTATTGCATGCAGGTGAGGAAAACAACACTGCCTGGTGCGCTACCCTCAACCACATTGTTGCCCAAACCCATCAGGCAGGAAAACTTGATATGTGGTGGCGGGAAACCGTCTGTTACACCCTCCGGGCCGGTCAATGGATCATTACTCACGCCCATAGCTCTGTTCCATTCGATACATCCAACGGCAAAGCATCTCTCAACCTGCAGCCTTAATTAAATCAGTAATCCTTTTTAATCAGCCTGTTACCTTCCCAAAGAAAGTGGGTGCGGCGAATCAACGTATCTCCCCCAGCCTGCGGAACCTTCGTTATCTTTTCCGAAAACCGGCCACGAATGTAACTGTATTCGATACTCGTATCACGTGTTGTAACAATCATATTCTCCAATTCATCGGTTTCCTCATATAAGAGGTGAGCAACCGGGGAAATGACATATGTATTCAGATAAATATACCTGATCCTGAAAGGAGGTGTGGGATATTCCTCATATTCCTCCAGCATGGTTAATATAGCCGACAGCTTTGGCAAATCGGCCCACCGGTCGCTGGTTACCATAGTATCCACCGGCCAGCGGATGCTCAGGTTCAGGGAATCATCCCCTACTGTATAGGTGACCCCATCCTGCACATCCAGCCTCGATAGCGTAGCTTTCAGCCAATATTTGAAAGCAGTCACCTGCTCTTCTGAATATAATGATGGCTCCTCAGCAGGCGCTTCCGGCTGTTGACAGGCCGCCAGTAAAAGAACGATAGTTAAACGTATGAGATGTATTTTCATGAATAAGGATACATTTTCAGTAGTTACCGCAGCAACCGCATCCGGTATGCATTCATGGCGGCTTCTCCCAGTTTGGTAACCAGCCGGTAGTTCACCACGACCCCTACTGCAGCGCCAATCACCGGCATGAGCTGTGCCATCTTAGCAATGTCGAGGTAATCCCGGTACTCCTGCTGGAAGGTGCGCCAGTCGAATGATTCTTCCTGCTCTGGTAAAGCCGCCACCTGCAGGTCCCAGTCCTCCATACGTGCGAACACCCGCCGGCGGTGATCCTGACTGCTAAACGCCAGCTGGAAAATATGCAGGATATACAGCCGCTCCCGGTAATCTTTCACATTGTAACCGTACATTGTGGCTATGTCGAACAGCAGCTTCAGTTTCATTGACAGCAGGATGGGAAAGTCCGCCAGTCCAAGCAATATCCCTCCCGCACCGGTTACCCCACCTTCTGCGGCAGCCGTATGTTTATAAAAATCAACCCGCTTCCGCACTGCCGTCTCCATATCTGCAAATGAAGGGTATTCCTGTTTATCAGGCACCGTATAAGACGAACCATACAGCACTCCGCGCACCATTTGCTTAATGGTAACCGTAATGGCATTATGCACCTTTTCAGGGATAATGCGGTTAATGCGTACCTGCAGGGTTTTAGACAGGCGCTGCATGACACCCGGAGCTTTCCGCATGCGGACTTTCCAGGATTCCATTTCGGCGCGGGCCTGCAGTTCGTATAACATAGTATGATTTGGGTTAAGTGTGTATCACCAGCTTACAGGGCAGCTGAATGCACCTGGCCGAAGGTGCCTCACCTTCCGTTTCGCTGATCCGTGAAAATAACTGTCTTACGGCTTCCAGTCCCATTTCTCTGGACCCTTCCTCAATGGAAGCCACAGGTTTATGATCGAGATAGCTGAGAATGGGCAGGTTGCCAAAGCCGGTAAAAGCCATTTTATCCACAAGATGCGGATGATACTTCTTTAAGTAAGCAATGCCATCCAGCGCTACGTAATTTTTAAAAGCGAATACTGCCGTAGGTGGTGTTTCCAGTGCCAGCATACGTGCCAGTGCAGCATCGGTGTTCTCACGCGTAAAATCCACTTCTTCCACGAGTTCCTCCCGCAGGGGGATACCATGCTGTTCCAGCGCAAGGAGGTAACCCTGGTAACGCGCCTCTCCTGTACGCATCCCTTCCGGTCCGCGGAGGTGTGCAATATGTCGGTGGCCCTGGCTGATCAGGAAATCAGTAGCCAGCCGGCCGCCTTCTATATTATCGCTCGATACGAAATCAAATTGCGGTGCAGCAGGTTCCCGGCCTATACAAACCACGGGTATCCCTATGGACAACAACTTCTGATAAGGCGCCATATCCGTCCGTGTTTTGGAAATAGCGGCTACCACCCCATCCACCCGGTTGCGGATCATAAGATCGATAATGCGCTCTTCTTTCTGCTCATCTTCCCGCGACTGCGCCAGCATTACATGATATCCCTTCTCTTCCGCTCCTGCTTCCACGCCATTTGCCGCGAAAGCATAGTATTGATCGAGGATATCCGGCAATATAAGCCCCAGTGTAAACGTGCGGTTCAGCTTAAAATGCCGCGCAGCTTCATTGGGAACATAGTTCAGCTCCCTGGCCAGCGCTTTCACCCGTTCACTGGTATAGCTGCTGATAGTGGCATCGTTATTCAATGCTTTTGAAACCGTCGATACCGACATATTCAATTTCCTCGCGATATCTTTGATCGTTACGCCCCTTTTCATAATTCAAAAAAACGATTTCAAACGTTGTAATAGATTTTTTTCACCCTTCATGTAAAGTTAAATCGATTGCAAATACTAATTTGGTAAAAGAACATTGAAAAATCACGTTTACGGTAATTTATTTTTCACGTTAAAAACTGGTATTAGTTACCCGCCACTCTAATTAGGATTCCACAGAACATTTAACACTAACACGTCGATACTACCATTTCTAAATCTTTAATTCTGATCTACCATGACAATGCGTATCGGAAGGAGCCTTTATTGGCCCTCCCCGGCTTGCTGCGCCCTGCTACTCGCGTTATCAGCCGGAACTCCTGTTGCCAGCGGCATGCATGCAACCGATTCCAAAAACCACGCCCGCTTCAATAAAGATGTGAGCGGAACCGTTAAAGACCAGTCTGGCCGCGCACTTCCCGGCGTAACAATTGCATTGGAAGGCACCTCCAAAGGCACCACCTCCGATGCAGAAGGCCGGTTCAGCCTCAAAGACGTACCTGAAAATGCCGTGCTGGTTTTCAGCTTCATCGGGTACCAGTCTTTCAAAGCTCCCGTAGCTTCCACCACCAGCTGGAACATCATCCTCAAAGACAACGCCACTGAGCTCGATCAGCTGGTGGTAGTGGGTTATGGCACCCGCAAAAAGTCAGATGTTACCGGTGCGGTAGCACAGGTAAAAGTAGACAAACTGGAAAATGAAAACCCCGCCAGCGTACAGGATGCGCTGCGAGGTAATATTCCCGGCCTGTCTGTCACCTCCTCCAATTCCGCAAAAGGTGGCGGCGATCTCGTAGTACGCGGCCGCTCCTCACTCAATGCAGGCTACGCACCGCTATTGGTGGTAGATGGTGTGATTTACCCCGGTGCTTTGAGCGATATCAACCCAAATGATATACAGACCATCGATGTGATGAAAGATGCCAGCTCTGCTGCGGTATTTGGCGCCAAATCCGCCAAGGGCGTGGTCCTCATCACCACCAAAAAAGGCACGAAAGCAAAACCTACCATTACCCTCAACAGTAATATCGGCATGGCTACCCTCGCCATGAACCAGCCGCTCTATGATGGCGCCGGCTTCGTGAAATGGCGTACCGATGTGCTTAAAAGCATGAACGCCAATGCACAGCCTTACCGCTTCGACGACCCTCGTACATTGCCTTCCAGCATCACCATCGACCAATGGAAAGCTTATGATGGTGCAAAAGGAGATTCTATAGACATATGGCTCAACCGCCTGAAACTCCTCTCCCTCGAAGTACGCAATTACAAATCAGGCAATGAAACCAACTGGTACGACCAGATGTTCCACCGCGGCATGCGGCATGATCATACGGTGAGCATCAGCGGCAAAAAAGATGCTATATCCTACTACATCTCCGCAGGCTACACCAATAACGAAGGCGTGATCGTAGGCGATAAATTCAAGACATTCCGTACCCGCATCAATGTAGAAGCACAGGCTGCCAAATGGGCTACTGTAGGCGTGAATATGCAATTTGCCGACCGCGATGAGAGCCAGGTACCCGTAGACTGGGGCCAGATGATCAATGCATCGCCATGGGGACAGAAGTATAAAGACGACGGCGTTACACTCCGCGACAGCCCCAATGATGATGTGGGCAATAATACCAATCCTTTCCTCAACAATGTATATACCGACCGCCAGCAGAAATACAACACACTGTTTGGAAGCCTCTATGCCAAAGGCGACCTGGGATGGGGTTTCTCCTACCAAGTGAACTTCACGCCCAACTTCGAATGGAACCGCTACTTCAACCACAATATGGCGAAGGATTTCAGGTATGCCGCACGTAAAGGGTATGCCGTGCGCCGCCAGGAAAACTTTTACAACTGGCAGCTCGATAATATCCTCCGCTGGAACAAGTCTTTCGGGGATCATGACTTCGATGTCACCTTCCTCTACAACAGCGAGAAATACCAGAGCTGGCGCAACCAGATGGAGAATGAAGGCTTTGCACCCAACGATAACCTCGGATGGCACGATATCAGTTCCGGCATCAAACCCATTATCAGCAGCTTCGATTCCCTGGCAACGGGCGATGCACTCATGGGACGTATTAACTACAGCTACAAACAGAAATACCTCCTCACAGCATCTTTACGCCGCGACGGTTACTCCGCTTTCGGTGTCCGTAACCCCAGGGCAAACTTCCCTGCTATAGCGCTGGGCTGGGTATTCACCAAAGAATCCTTCATGGACCTGCCGTGGCTCGATTATGGTAAGCTCCGGCTCACCTGGGGCGTGAACGGTAACCGTGATATCGGCCGCTACCAGACGCTGGGCGATCTTACCACCGGCAAATACCAGTACATCATGCCCAACGGCAACACCGTGATCGTAACGCAGCTGTATGGCAACCGTATGCCCAACCCGGAATTAAAGTGGGAGAAAACTGCTTCCTACAACGTAGGGCTCGATTTCAGCCTGTTCAAATCCCGGCTGTCTGGTTCCATCGATGTATTCAAACGCATTACTACCGACCTGCTCATCAATCGCATCGTGTCTGACGTAACGGGCTACACCAGCCTGATCGATAACCTCGGGGAAGTACAGGTAAAAGGATTTGAATTCGGGCTTACCAGTGTGAACATCAAACAGAACGACTTCCAGTGGAATACCACCCTCAACTTTACCCTGAACCGCAACAAGATCGTAAGCCTCTACGGCCCGATGCCCGTACGTGATAAAGACGGCAATGTTACTTACAAGGAGCTGGACGATCGCGCCAACCGCTGGTTTATTGGCCGTGAGATCGATGAGGTATGGGATATGAAAGTACTCGGTGTATGGAAAACATCAGAAGCTGCAGAAGCTGCAAAGTATGGTGTTAAGCCCGGAGACTTCAAATTACAGGATACCAACGGCGATGGTAAGTTTACAGACGACGACCGCCAGTTTATCGGTTACCGCGCTCCCCGCTTCCAGTGGACGCTCCGCAACGAATTCACCTACAAGAACTTCGACCTCTCTTTCATGCTGTACAGCAACTGGGGCCAGATGGAACCTTACAATCAGGCCAAGAACAACACCGGTTTCATTGACCGTCAGAACTCTTACGTGATCCCATACTGGACGCCCGAAAACCAGATCGATGATCATGCCCGCCTGTTCTCGAACAACGGCAGCTTATCGTTCACCAACTACCGCAAGGCATCCTTCATCCGCCTGAGTACGGTAGCCCTCGCCTACACGGTACCATCCTCCCTGTTACAACGGGCAGGTATCGGCACCTTCAAAGTGTACGCCAACGTGGCCAATGCCGCCGTTTACCAGCCCAACTGGATGTTCTGGGATGCGGAATATGGCAATACCCCACCCGCCAGGAACTACACGCTCGGCATCAATGCCACATTCTAAACCGGTAAAACTTTATCATCATGCGTAAAAACCTTTCTCATATATCACTGCTGGCTGCGCTGACCGCTTCCGTGACCATTACGCCGGCATGTAACAAAGACTGGCTCACACCCAAACCGCTCTCCTTCTACGAGCCGGATGAAACGTTCATAGATGCCAATGCTATGCGTGCTGCGCTTGTAGCCTGTGCCCGCAACGCCCGTATCGAATATTACGGCGATAACCCGCCCATCCTTACAGAAATGCTTTTCTCAGAAGTTGCTGTGGAAGGTGTTACCGATAAATCAGGCCCGCCACAGGATCTCAACCTCCTCATCACCCCCGATGGCGCCAATGAGAATAGTGCCGACCGCGCCCGTATTTATCATTACTGGAACGAGGGATACAAAGGGATTAAATACGCCAATACCGTTATTTCCCGTATCGACAATGCCACCTATGCCAGCACAGCCGAACGCAATGCCATATTAGGTGCCGCCTACTTCCACCGCGCCCTCCGCTATTACCGCCTCACCATGCAGTTTGGCGATGTTCCCGCACCCATGAAGGAAGTAAACGTGCCCCGCACGGATTTCTATTCCGTGAAGCGCGACGTGATCCTGAATTATATTAAAGAAAACCTTGACTCCGCCAAAGGATGGGTGAGCGACAATGTGAACCGGGGCGAAGTAACCAAAGGAGCCGTGCTGCACCTCCTTACCAAGGTAAACCTTGCACTCGGGAAGTTTGACGATGCCATTGCATCCTCCTCCGCAATCATCAACGGGGGAGCTTATGCACTCATGCGCCAGCCTTTTGGTTCCACTAAAAAGAATGTGATCTGGGATCTGCACCGGCCGGAGAATAAATCGCTGGGAGAAAACAAAGAAGGCCTTTTCCTCGTAATAGACAGGTTCGGAGATGGCGGATTCGATGGCGGCATGCGCATCATGCGGCAGGCAGTACCTTTCTGGGGCTCTAACATCAACACTCCTTCCGGCCTGAAAGGCACCAACGATAATACCAGTCCGGAGTTTGTACAGAGCAACCTCTATGGCCGCGGCATCGGTCGGTGCAGGCCTACACCTTACAGCCTGTACGAGATCTGGGACGACCCCAACGACCTCCGGCATGCCAAGGGCAACTGGATGAACATGGAAGACCTCGTGTACAACGATCCTGAACTGAAGAAGAAAAACGATCCGTATTATATGAAGCCCCTGCAACTGTTCAACAGCTCAGGCGGTATGCTTTGCACCGATACCATCCGCTGCTGGTTTGGATGGCCTCATTACAAGATCTTTATCCCTGATACGGAAAACTCTCCCATGCAGGGCGGTCATAGCGACTGGTACATCTTCCGCCTTGCGGAAACCTACCTGCTCCGTGCGGAGGCCTATTACTGGAAAGGTCAGCTGGGCCTTGCCGCGGATGATCTTAACCAGGTACGCACCCGCGCCGGATGTGCTCCATTCGCAGGCACGGTAACCATCGGCACCATCCTCGATGAACGTGCCCGGGAACTCTACTTCGAAGAGCCTCGCAAGACAGAGCTGACACGCATTTCACTGATCTTCGCCAGAACAGGGCAACCTGCTTACAATGGAAAGTCTTACTCGATGGACCGCTTCTCGGATGATAACTTCTTCTACGACCGCATTATGGAAAGGAACTCATTTTACCGCCTTGGTATCGTAACGAACCATGGAGATAAATACACGATCAGCCCGTACCACGTGCTTTGGCCGGTACCTGCGCGTTCCATACAGGCGAATACCACCGGTGTCATCAACCAGAACAAGGGTTACACAGGTTTTGAGCGGAATGAACCGGCGAAGGATAAAGTAGATTAGCAATGATTGATGATTAGCATATACGATCCCCTTTAGCACAATTAAAGAACAGCGGTTGCCGGTTACGGTGACCGCTTATTTTTTTACGGGATCACCAACCGAATCTCCTTTACTTGCATTCCAACCCGCAATTAATTATTTTTAAGGACATCAATCTCAAATTCCACGTAATGACCACTTTCCATATTAACCGCCGCCACTTCCTCAAAGGCGCTACCGCAACCCTTGCGCTTTCTGCACTGGGTGCATACGGACTCGATGTTGTGAACCCATCCAAGCCCTACCGCGTAGGCCTCATCGGCACAGGCTGGTACGGCAAAAGCGATCTCTTCCGCCTCATACAGGTAGCCCCCGTTGAAGTAGTGGCACTCTGTGATGCGGATGAACAACTGCTGAAGGAAGCCGCCACCCTCGTAGCCCAACGCCAGCCCTCCCGTAAAACACCCCGCCTCTACCGCGATTACCGCAAAATGCTCAGCGAACAGGAAATGGACATCGTGCTCATAGGTACACCTGATCACTGGCATGCCCTGCAGGCCATTGAAGCAGTACGCTCCGGCGCTAATGTATACGTGCAAAAACCCATTAGTGTGGATGTACTGGAAGGTGAAGCCATGGTTGCCGCAGCAAGGAAATATGGGAAAGTGGTTCAGGTAGGCACCCAGCGCAAAAGCACCCCGCACCTGATAGATGCGAAAAAGAATATTGTTGATGCCGGATTACTGGGGAAGATCTCCCATGTGGAAATGTGTTGTTACTATCATATGCGTGCCAACGGAAACCCACCTGTACAGTCCGTTCCGGAATATTTCGATTATGAGATGTGGACGGGCCCTGCCCCGATGCGCCCTTTTGATGGTATGCCCCATACCCGTTGGTGGCGTACTTTCATGGAATATGGCAATGGCATCATGGGCGACATGTGCATTCATATGTTTGACACCGTGCGCTGGATGCTGGCACTGGGCTGGCCGACACGCATCAGTTCTACCGGAGGCATCTATGTGCAGAAAGAAGGCAAATCCAATATCGCGGATACGCAGACCGCCATTTTTGAATACGACGGACTCAACTGTACCTGGCAGCACCGCACCTGGGGCACGCCTGCAGATCCCAAATACCCCTGGGCATTTACGTTATATGGGGAGAAAGGCACCCTTAGAGCCAGCACCATGTCTTACGACTTCACCCCGCAAGGCAAGGGAGAACCCATCCACAAAGATGTGGTATTTGAAAAAGAGAAGTACCCTGAAGATGTGAATGAAAAAGGCATAGAGCTGAATGCCGCCCCTGCCACGCGCCTTCATATGCTGAACTTCCTAGAAGCCATTACCAGTAAGGGAAGACCGGTAGCAGATATTGAAGACGGGCATATCAGTACCGCCAGCTGCATCCTTGCAAACATCTCCATGCAAACCGGCCGCCCGGTGGTATACGATCCATCCAAAAGGATTATCGTGAACGACCGGGAAGCCACCCGCTTACTCCAGCGCCCCTACCGCGGCCCTTGGAAGCACCCTGCGGCATTGCTGGGTTAATACCCATCAGGCTTCGTAGAACTCCAGCGGCAAACCATCGGGGTCGGAGAAGAAAGTGAATTGTTTACCGGTAAACTCATCTGTACGTACCGGCTCGCAGGTAACACCATTTGCGGCCAGGTGCGCTGCAGCGGCATGTACATCACTTACCGCAAATGCCAGATGGCGAAGCCCCCTCGCTTCCGGCGAGGACACACGTAGCGGCGGATCAGGAAAGGAAAAAAGCTCGATGGTGTAAGTGCCGTTTAAAGCGAGATCCAGCTTCCAGGAATCGCGTGCTGCGCGGTAATGCTCCGCGACTACGGTAAACCCGAGCAGGTCAGTATAAAATCGTTTGGAGCGTTCGTAATCCGAACAGATGATTGCGATATGGTGAATAGCTTTCAGTTGCAACATGCTGCAAAAATAAGGAATCAGCGGATGAGGGTTACTGTTCCCTGCCGGCTGAATTTCCTGCCGGTATAATCCGTTCCCTCCACCATCCACACATACGTTCCCGCAGCAGCGGGTTTCCCGTTCACTTCCCCGTTCCACGGGTCTGAGAGGGCGCGTGTTTCAAACACGATCCTTCCCCAGCGGTCCCACACCCGTACAAAGGATAACTGCGGAATGCCCGGGGCAATGACACGGAAGCGGTCGTTCACCCCGTCGTTATTCGGTGTAAAGGCGGTAGGCACGTAGAATTCAGGGCCGGAATATACTTTTACCATCAGCGCATCTTCCTGCACACAACCTTCCGGCGAGCGTACGGTAAGCCGGTATAACTGATCTTTATCCGGCACGGCGATCGTTTGCGGAGACGATGCATCACTCAGCGCCACGTTAGGCCACCATTGGTAAGTCAGGTTATCGCCGTTGGTAATGGCATGCAGCTGCAGGGGCTGCCCACGGGCAATAGTGGTATCGCGCCCTGCTTCCAGCCCGATATCCGTTACCACTGCCTCCAGCAGTACCGGCGGCGCGTTACATCCTTCTGTGGAGACGGCCTGCACCGTAATGGGATATTTGCCTCTTTGTGTAAACTGGTAAGAAGTATTCTTCCTGACAAGGGTATCATGGTTATGTATTTCCCAGGCCCACCCTGCCATGGGAATAGCCGGTGTCAGGTTTTCGGCCCGCAGGATCGTTTGTTCTCCTATACATGCATGCGCAGCTGTGGCGGCAATAGTGGGGAAAGGATGAATGGTAACGTTCTGCGTGATGCTGGCTGCACAACCTTCGAGGCTCACCACATCCAGCTTCACGGGATACGTACCGGGAACCGTATATGGCGCCACAGGGTTCTTAGCGCTGCTGGTTTTCCCGCCGCCGAAATCCCAGGTCCAGCTACCGGGAGATCCTACTCCGATAACCGTTTCATTCCTGAGCTGCAATACGTCTTCCAGGCACAGCTTCCCCGGGGAGAAGGCGGGTACCGGATACGACCCTATCGTTACGGTGTTTTTCAGGGTATCGGAAATACATCCACTATTGTCTTCAATCACCATTTTCACATCATACAATCCGGCTTTTGCATACAGATGCGCCGGCGGCAAAGGGTCCCTGGAAATAGTACCATCCCCCAGATCCCAGTACCATCTTGTAATAGTCCCGAATGTGCTGGAATTATCCCTGAAAGTAACGGGTGTGCCATCGCACAGTATCTGCCCGTTATCGAACTGAAAATCGGGATGCAGGGCAGCACAGAATTGCTGCAGGTTGGATGCTCCGGCGGTGGCTCCGGCAAATCCCCAGAACACCATGGGGTCGTTTCCGAACACCTCTCCCACCAGGTCCTTCACCGTGGTAGCCCGAAGTGCACCATCCACCCATACATCGAGCTGGTGCGTGGTGGCATTCCAGCGGATGCGGAACAGGTGCCACTTACAATCTTCTATATTATCCTGTCCATTTATCAGCTGCACAGGCCCCGCGAGGTTTTCCGGCTGATGATGGTCAGACACACCGTTTATCTGGATAGACAGGTGATCGAATGCAGGATCGTTTTCGCCGCTGTTATGCCAGGTATCTATCAGGATGCCCACGGAAGGACTGATCCCCTTAAACCCCATACCCTGCCCGATGCCGCCAAGGTTGGTACCCTTCGTTTGCAGGATGAAACCAATACCATCCGCCCCGCTCTGATCTTTACATCCGAGATTAACTTCAAATGTATAATCGAAAGACTGCCGCAGGCTGATCTTGTTCTTATTCCACACAGAGCCGCTGGATTGCAGCTGGTCGGGCGTAAGCACATAGCAGTTACAGCTCTGCTGGGTAGCGGAGCCGTTCAGGATGTAAGGCTGCTGGATTTGTGCCAGTGCGGGAACCAACGCAAGAAGCAGACAGGAAATAAGGCTGATGGCACTCTTCATGACAGAAAGTCGGCGATAGAAAAACAAGATAGTTAAAAATATATGCGGTATCCTGCTAAAGATGCAAAACCGGCCATAATTTACTGGTTTGGGTAAGGTATGCGGGGCAGCATTCCTGCCATTTGCGGTAAAGCCGGAGGGAAATGGCCCGATTGCCCCGGAAATGTCTAAATTAGCACCTCCAAGAAACGTGTTTATGGAATGGAAGAATGGCAGCACCTACCAGGCAGCTGCAAATGTAGCCGGAACAATAGAAGCGCATTTCCTGCGGCATCAGGATAAAGCCCGAGTGCAGCAGGAAGACGAAGGACTGGCAAGCGTGCCCACGGCACGCAAGATAGAGCAGATCATCGACGTGGCTTTCTGGGCCAGTTTACGGAAAGAGGAAGGCAATCCTACCCGCATATCCATCGCTTACCTGCAGCCCTCAGAGGCAGGCAAACCCCTGCTTTTCGAGCACCGGCTGCCCTATACTCCTAAAGTACTCGCCAAACTCGCTCCCGGTGTGGAACGTGCCGGCGTACATGTGGGTATCTGGGAAGAAAACGGGGAACTGTATATCTGGGGCACCACCTTATCGCTCCCGAAATACTGCTTCGTACTGGATGTTTCCGAACCGGGCCTCCTCGTAGTGAAGCACCGCCGCGCAGCAGGTCTCGGCAAGTTTATTAACGTGGCCGTATTGCAGGGCGATTCCGTGAAGGTGGTGAATGAGCAATGCGGCATCCGTACAGACTGCCCCAATATGCTCACCTCCCTGCTCGGCATCCATGCCTCTCCCCTGTGGAACCACCCGATCAATGTGCTTATTCAGATCGCAGTATCCATGCGGGCACACCGCCGTGGTGGCACCCTCCTCGTTACACCGTATAATCAGGATAAATGGAAAAACTCCATCGTTCACCCGCTGCAATACCCGGTGTATCCGGCATTCAGCGGCGTGTCTGACCTGATCCGGCAGGATGGGGAGGCGACCAGTGAAATCTACTGGCAGAACGCCCTGCGCCGCGAAGTGGAATACATCACCGGCCTCACCGCCGTAGATGGCGCCACCGTTATCAACGACCGTCACGAGCTGCTGGCTTTCGGTACCAAAATATCCCGCGCAGGAGATTCCCATCCTGTAGAGGAAATACTGCTCACAGAGCCGGTTACCGATCAGCAGCCCATGCTCATGCACCCATCCCGCCTCGGCGGCACCAGGCACCTCTCTGCCGCGCAGTTCGTATACGACCAGCGCGATGCCCAGGCACTGGTAGCCTCGCAGGACGGTAATTTCACCGTTTTCTCATGGTCGCCCGATTCCAATATCGTGATGGCCCACAGAATTGATGTTTTATTGATCTGATCATATCCCTGTTTTCACCATTATGTCACAACAAACGATTGATAGTCTTCGCGAAGCACTAAAATACTCGCCCGACAATGTGCCGCTGCGGCTCCACCTTGCCGAAACGCTCCTGCAAATGGACCGGTTCGATGAAGCCGAGCAGGAATTCCGGGAAGCACTCGGCAAAGCTCCCGGCGATAAAGCCCTCATAGGCCTTGCCAAGGTATACTACCGCAAAGGCGCCTACGCCACCTGCAACGTGATCCTCGAAGATCTCATGCGCACCCAGCCCGATAACCTGGATGTGCTGCTGCTTTATACCCGCTCCTCGCTGAAGGAAAACGATATGGATACTGCCATCCGTACCTATCAGCAGCTGCTCGACATACATCCCGAATTCTCCGATCCCGAGCTGGATAACCAGCTGAGGGTACGCAGCTATTCAGGCGATGTATCCGACGATGAGGATGATTATGACGACGACCAGCTCACTACTTTCATGCAAAAGCCCGACATCACTTTCACGGATGTAAGCGGTATGGATCATGTTAAGAAGGAAATCGACGTGAAGATCATACGCCCCATGCAGCACCCTGAACTGTACAAGGCTTACGGGAAAAAGACAGGCGGCAGCATCCTCCTCTACGGCCCTCCCGGTTGCGGTAAGACCATGATCGCAAAGGCAACGGCCGGACAGGTGAACGCCCGCTTCATTAACGTAGGGCTCAACGAGATCCTCGATATGTACCTCGGCAACAGCGAAAAGAACCTGCACCGGATATTTGAATATGCCCGTAACAATACACCCTGTGTACTGTTTTTCGATGAGATAGATGCCATTGGCGCTAACCGGAATGATATGAAGCAATCCGCAGGCAGGCAGCTGATCAACCAGTTCCTGCAGGAGCTGGATGGTGTGGAATATGATAATACCGGCATCCTTATACTCGGCGCAACGAATACGCCCTGGCATATGGATCCTGCTTTCCGCCGTCCGGGCCGCTTCGACCGCATGATATTTGTACCGCCGCCGGATCAGGCAGCGCGTACCGCCATGCTGCAGAAAAAACTGCAGGGCAAGCCCGTGGAGCAGATCGAATACGAATCCGTCAGCAAACAGATGCCGGAGTTTTCCGGGGCAGATATTGAAGCCGTGATCGATATGGCGGTGGAAGCTAAACTGGAAGACTCATTCAAAGACGGTGTGCCGCAACCCATCCGCACAAAGGATCTCCTCAGTGCCGTAAAGCGCCACCGTGCCAGCACCCGCGAATGGTTTTCCGTAGCCAAGAACTTTGCCCTGTATGCCAATGAGGCCGGGCTGTACGACGATATCCTCCTGTACCTGAAAAACATGAAATGACATGGATCAAAACCTGATTGAACGCGCTGTATACCTGTTGCAGCATCGAAAATACCGCGAAGCGGAAACTGCCATCCAGCAAACGCTGGCACGCTACCCCATGGATACCAACGCCCTCGGACTGCTGGCGGAGGTAAAGATCCAGATGGATGAACATGCCGAAGCGTTACAGATCGTGAACGACACCATCGGACTGGACCCTGCCGACGACCGGTTATATTACCAGCGCGCACGCATCCACCTCAATAACGAGGATTTCAATGCTGCCGAGGCCGACCTTCGCGAAGCCATCCGCCTCGATCCGCAGGAAGCCGGGTACTACGCCATGTATGCCATGCTGCTGAACCAGCGGAAGAAGTTCACCGAAGCCCTCTCGTACGCAGAACAGGCCCTGCAGGTAGACCCTGAGAACGTATACGCCCTCAATGCCCGCAGCACGGCCCTGCTGAAGCTGAACCGCAAAGAAGAATCGTTTGAAGGCATAGAAGACGCTTTCCGGCATGATCCGGAAAACCCATATACCCACGCCAACTACGGCTGGGGCCTCCTCGAAAAAGGAGATGCTAAAAAAGCACTGGAACACTTCCGCGAAGCACTCCGGATAGACCCTTCCATGCAAATGGCGCAAACCGGTATGATAGAAGCCCTGAAGAGCCGTTACCTCGTGTACCGCCTCTTCCTGAAATACGCTTTCTTCATGGCCAAAATGTCTGAGAAGTTCCAGTGGGCATTCATTATCGGCCTGTACCTCATCACAAAGCTGCTCAGCCGCACGGCACAGGCTAACCCGGAACTTTCTCCCTACCTGATGCCCATCGTGTATATCCTCATCGCATTCGCTTTCACCACCTGGATCATGGAACCGGTCTCCAACCTGTTCCTCCGCTTCAACCGGTACGGTAAATACATGCTCGACGAGAAAGAGATCAGCGCATCCAACGGTGTGGCAGTAAGTGCCGCTGTGGCCGTTATTGGTGCCATCGGTCTTATTGCCACCGGCGGTGCAGGCTGGCTGGTGATGACCTACGCGGGTATCTCTTACATGATCCCCCTCAGCGTTCGGAACAAAACCTTTAAACAGCCCCTGCTGATGCAGTTATACATCTACGGACTGGGCGCCATGGCCATAGCCGCCATCGCTGCCGGCTTTATTACAGGCGATCCCTTCACGCTCTGGTCCATCATCTACCTGTTCGGCTTCATCGCCTTCCAGTGGGTGGTGAACTTTGCCATGATCCGCAGAAGTAACCGGTAATTATCACATCATCAGATAGTATGCCCGCAGCTTTTACGGCTGCGGGCTTTTTATTGCAGGCGGCACAGACAATCTTCCGCCTCCCTGCCGTTACCGCATTCCCCTTTTTATTTCCAGAAGCGGCGTGGTATCTTGGGGAGCATGAAAACATGCTTTGTATGGCTCCTCGGCGCATTGCTGCTGTCCGGGGCGGCTGCCGCACAGGATACACTGTTCCGCTTCGCACTCGTAACCGATACACACGTAGGCGTACAAACCGGTCTGGAAGATCTGGAACGCACCATCCGCGACCTTAACCAGCTCCCCGGGATCGATTTCGTAATCTTTTCAGGCGATGTTACAGAGTTTGGATCCGATGCGGAACTGAAGCTGGCCAAACAAACCATTGACCAGCTGCGGAAGCCCTGGCACATCATACCCGGCAACCACGATACCAAATGGTCGGAAAGCGGCTGTAATTCCTTCCGCACCGTGTTTGGTGACGAAACGTTTCAATTCGATCATAAAGGCTACCGCTTCATAGGTACCAACAGCGGCCCGAATATGCGTATGGGCCCCGGCCAGGTACCCCGTGAAAACATGGTTTGGCTGCGCAAAACGCTCGACCGTACACCTGCCGCCATGCCTGTTGTTTACATCAACCATTATCCCCTCGACGAAGGACTGAATAACTGGCTCGATGTTTACGGCATGCTCCGCACCAAAAACGTACAGCTTATGCTTTGCGGTCATGGCCATGCCAACCGCATCTATACCCGTACCGCCATCCCCAACGTTATGTGCCGTTCTAACCTCCGCGCAAAAGATGCGGTGGGTGGTTATAACCTGGTATCCGTTCTGCGCGATTCCATCATTTTCGAAGAACGCCGTCCGGCTACGGAAACGCGCCCTGCATGGCACCGTATGCCGCTTGTTGCCAATGCTTCCGCCAACTATCCCCCTATTAGTGATGATGCGGCCAAACGTGTGAACGATTCTTTCCCTAACGTGAAAATAAAATGGCAGATACAGGAAGACGGGGATATGGGCAGTGCAGTTGCCATTGCAGATGGCAAAGTGATTTATACTACAACCAATGGCGATATTAAAGCGGCCGACCTGCAAACCGGCAAGATCCGCTGGCGTTACAAAACCGGCGGTAAAATCTACGCTACCCCGCTTGTACACGCCAATCATGTAGTGGTGCCCAGTTCAGACGGAAAAGTGTACTGCCTGAAGCTCTCCAACGGCAAAAGCGCCTGGATAAAAGAAACCGGAATGGCAATAGTATCATCTCCCGCACGCTCCGGTGAGCTGGCTATCATTGCGGGGTCCGACGGGCATTGCAGGGCCTGGAACATCCGTTCCGGTGAGCAGGTATGGGACCACCCCGGCGTAAAGGGATTTGTGGAAACACGGCCGCTGGTGTACGGAGATAAAGTGCTCTTTGGCACCTGGGGCAACCAGTTTTATGCATTAAACGCCCAAACGGGCGCGCCTGCATGGGAATGGACCAACGGGGCCGCCAACCGCATGTTTTCCCCTGCAGCGGTATGGCCCGTGGCTTTTATGGGCCGTGCATGGATCGTATCGCCAGACAGGTATATGACCGTTATAGACACTGAAACCGGCAACACTGTATGGCGCCACCGCGATGATCAGCAGTGGGTACGCGAATCGCTGGGTCAGTCGGAAGACAGTGCCCATGTATATGCCAAATCCATGCAGGGAAACATTCTCGCATTCGATGCCCGGGCGGGGGAACGTAAAATCATCTGGCAGTCACCCGTACAACTGGGGTACGAAATCTGCCCCAGTCCTATCATGGAGAAAGACGGTACCGTATTCATCGCCGGACAATCCGGCCTTGTTACGGCGCTCTCTGCCACTAATGGGGCAATCCGCTGGAAACACCAGTTCTCCAGCTGCCTTGTAAACACCGTACAGCCACTTACCGGCAACCTGGTACTCGCTTCTTCCATGGACGGGAAGCTGGTGTGCCTGGAAGCCGCGCCATAAAACATTCCAGAACGGGAATCATCCAGAACGAAGAAAGCCGGCAGGAGCATCCTGACCGGCTTTTCTGATGTATAGGAACATACTAATTTACTATCCCACTTCTTCAAATGCTTTCGGGTATGCTACCTGCCCCGCTTTTCCTTTTAAAGCGCCGGGCACCAGCTCTACCGCCATAAATGCTTCATCGGGTACTTCGTAGGAGGTGCGTATGCCAAATCCGGATGCCTTTTCAAATCCGAACTTCGGGTAATATTCAGGGTGCCCCAATACGATTACCGAATCAAAGCCCAATGCCGAAGCTTCTTTTAAAGCATGACGGATCAGCTGGCCGCCAACACCCATCTGGTGCAAAGCAGGAGTCACGGAAACGGGCGCCAGGGCTAGGGTTTCGTAAGTCAATCCATCGTCTCCTTTTAATGGCAAACGTGTCAGCAAAATATACCCTACCAGGTACTCACCTGCATATGCCACGATGGAAAGTTCCGGAATAAAAAACGGGGTATCACGCAGTTTATCAACGAGCCGGCTTTCATTATCCTGTCCAAAGGCTAATGCGTTCAATTCATAGATAGCCGGGAACTCAGCCGCGGTTTCTGGCCTGATGTGTAACTTCATATCCTGTTCGAATGAATTTTTTAGATGCTTTTTACGGGTTAACGAACCAAGGTCCTTTAGCTACGTAAATGTAATGGGAATATCCTTGCAAACCATGAAAATTCCCGGGTTCTTACCACCTTTCCCCTCCCCTGATTATAGCCTGCTGAAAGGGTATTTTTCGGGTACTCAATGGGTACTTAAAGGGTACCTAATGTATATAAATAGGGTACTATGCCTTTACAGTATTGGGTTTGGTGCCATTTTACCTACAGTATATATACATTAACCCTTCTTTTACCCTACAGTAACCCTCCTTTACTCCTTCCTTTTCCGGCACAAATCCCCCCTGGGGGTAATTAATGCATAGATAATCAGCTCCTTCCGGGGATAAAAAAAGCGCGGGATTGCTCCCGCGCGTCCGCCCATGAAAAGGCTCGTTTATAAACCCTGATATTGTACTCCTTTCGGATGTTTTACGGTGTAGGTAAGGCGCAATGTTTTGGATTCTCCCGGTTTCAGGTCAAGATCCCAAACCAGTTCCCCGGTTTCTGCGTTTACGGTGGCCCCGGCAGACTCAGAGAGGTCTGTTTCCACGTTTTTATCTGTGGAGATGGGGTATTGGTCTTTCAGCTGCAGTTTCACGGCTTCCTGCTTTCCATTCCGTACCCTGATCTCGTAGGTATATGTTTTCCGAACGGAACTGCCGATCAGTTTGGTGCCGCTCATCTGTGCCATCAGCTCGCGGCGGATCACCACCTGGCGGTCGCGGCCGAGGCTTACTTTCAGCGTATCTTCCGTGGCCTGCGGGTTGATCCATGTTTTACCGGCATACAGATTACCGATCATGATATTTGCTTCACCGGGCAGTAGGTTATAGGCTGCAAAATTTGTCACATTCGCCATGAGGAATGCATCCTGATCCAGCTTAGGAACGGAATAGTAGAGGTAGCTGGCTGGCATATCCATTTCTTTCAGCACCACGGAATGGTTTTCACCATTGCCCGCAATGTCGTAAGGGATATCGATATCAAAGCTGGCGCTGGTCTGGTGCTGCACGATGGATGCAGGTACTGCTGCAGGCGGAGGAGGAGGCGCGGCCATGGTGCTTATGCCACGGATCTTTACACCTGCAACTTTTCCTTCCAGGCCTTGTCCTGTTACCACTACTTCTTCCAGTGCACGCGAGCCATACATAGCATCGGCTACTCCCTTCCTAAATACTGTATGGTTGATTTGCTCCTGTAAAAACCAGGTCGACAGTTCAGGTACAATCCCGCTGTTGGAAGGGTTACCCGTATTCAGCGTGAGCTTTACATTTTTCCAGTCGATGCCCGTTTGCTGGCGCACGTTGGCTTTATACATCAGTTTCAGGGGTTTGGAGATATTTTCCAGCTTCAGGTCGTAGTTGGTGCTCCAGCCTGCATCCAATGCCACGTAACGGATTTCCAGCGTACCACTCACTGCGGCGGGCGCCATCAGTTGCAGTACGATTTGTCCGCCGGCGGCTTCCGGGTTTTCATTCAGCTCCTTCATCTGTTGCAGGATGCGGGTGCGCAACTGTGTCAGCTTTGCTTCTTTTTCTTCCAGTGCAAAAATGCTGTTGCGCAGTTCAATCTGTTTGGCGGCGTAATAGTCTGCCAGCTTCGTTAACTCTGCCACATTCGCGTTGTTGCCACTGAGCGCCTGATTCTTATCCAGTAATGTTAAAGTACCTTCCTGCGCTTTACGGGTATTCGCCAGTTTGGAAAGGGCCAGTTTCACATTCTCCAGACTGTCTGCCAATTGCCTAAAAGCAGGTTTTTCTACCACATCCGGGAGGAAGTTTTTGCCGAATCCTGCAGACATGACGGTTACCGCTCCGGGAGCGCTCACCTGTATGCTGCTTTCATCGATCCGGGCCGCTACTTTGCCCACCACCACGCGGCTCACGCCTTTGGGGATCGATACTTTGGCAGTGTGGAACATTTCCGCACCCTGGCTGTAAACGGTTACGGATTTAATGGTGGAACCGGTGTACTGGGGCTCCTGTGCGGAAGCTTCCAGCGCGGTAAATGCTATGAGAAAAAGTGCTGTGCGTTGTATCATGCCGTGCTATTTTACCTTCCGGATGCACTATTTTATCCTTTTCCATAAATGATTTGTTAAAAAAAAGCAAAAGCCTTTCAGGCATGACATTTATCATAGATGCCGGAACCCTTCAGCAGTAAATTTGCACTACACCAAAACAGTACAGCATGAAGCGTATGTTCCTGACCTTGTCCGTCGCTATGTTAGGTGTTCTCAGCCTCCCGGCTGTAGCACAATCCGGTAAAACGGGCCTCTATCTTTCGGCGGAAGATTTTGCAGAAGGAAAAGTAAGCTACGGTGCCGCACATCATAAGATTAAAGCAGATGTTCCGTTCCAGCATGGTAAAGTGAAAGTGGTGAACGGAGATAAACAAATACTGCTCGATAAAAACGTTCTATACGGGTATCGCGACAAACATCAGCAGGACTACCGTTTTGTTGGTAACAATGCCTACAAAATCCTGGATGCCGCGGGCTTCCCGATATACAGCCGTGAAGTGGAAACTTCGAAAGGCAAAGGCAGAATCAAAGAAACGAAATTTTATTTCAGCGCACAGCCCGGCAGTGATGTAATGGAACTGACAATCGGCAACCTGAAACGGGCATTTCCCGACAACGGTAAATTCCATCAGCAGCTCGATATGCAATTCCGCAGCAACGATGAACTGGCGAGATTCGATGAATATTCAAAAGCGTTTACATTAAAGACGATATATAACGAGACGATTTAAGTTAAGAATCAACAGAAGAACGTGAGTGTGTAAGAAAAGAATCGTGTGAGTGTTTTCAGTAGAGGATTAAAAGGCCGGCATTAGCCGGTCTTTTTCGTTTTATATCTTCGTCGTTAAACTATACAGGTTTCTAAAGAATTTCTCCCCATCCCATTTTCACCTCCGGATCCGGCACGGGTTATGCTTCAATAAGCCATACAATATCTCAATCAGCAACTATCATCAAATGTGAAGAAGTGACCGCTCAAATGGAACATTTCACCATAAACGACTCATTATCAAACGATATGAGTCTAAAAACCACTAAATCATCCCGGGCGGAAGCCACCCGAACCGCACACGCCGGAATGCCATCCCAACCACCTCAATACCAACTCGTTACCGCATCAAGTCCACATCAAGTCCACCTCATGTCCACCACATCTCCGTGATCGGCTGCCATTTCACGTATTGTTCACGTACTGTAGACAGCCACACGCCGTACTGTAGCCCCACTCTTCCTGTTTACTTTACGCAATTCCTGCTCCGTTTTTTGCCGGGTACTTCCAGTTTCTGATGTTCCCCATTCCATCACGCCACCCTTTTTACATGAACGGAGATGCAACCCGGGCACCTTTTATGTACTTTAGCCGCCCTAACCCGGAAACACATCACACATTGCGACGAATTATTCCATGTTTATTGGGGTGCATTTTTACCCTTCAGGCAGCAGCACAGAAAAAGAACGATCAGTACCGCCTTCAGATGCGAAAGGCTACTTCTTCCATTAAGATCGACGGTATAGCCGACGAACAGGCTTGGCGGGATGCAGACTCTGCCTCCAACTTTTTCATGATCCTCCCCATGGACACGAGCTTCGCCAATGTGCGTACCTACGTGAAAATGGCATATGATAACCAGCAGCTTTACTTACTGGTAGTCAATTACAACGGTGCTCCCGGCCCTTATATGGTGGAAAGCCTCCGCCGCGATTTCTCGTTCCTCAAGAACGATAACTTCCTCCTGTTCATGGACCCCTTCGATGATCAGACCAACGGCTTCACCTTCGGCGCCAATGCCGCAGGGGCTCAGTGGGACGGACTCATGTACGACGGCGGTAAAGTAGACCTCAGCTGGGATAATAAATGGACCTCCGTAGTAAAAAACTACCCGGACAAATGGATCTTCGAAGCATCCATCCCCTTCAAAACCATCCGGTATAAGAAAGGCATCACGAAGTGGGGTATCAACTTCGGCAGGAACGATCTCAAAACCACGGAAAAGAGCAGCTGGGCGCCCGTGCCCCGGCAGTTCCCTTCTGCATCACTGGCATATACCGGTACGCTGGAATGGGATACCGTTCCGCCTAATCCCGGTCCTAATATTTCGCTCATACCTTACGTGCTGGGTGGCATCAATAAGAATTACGATGCAGGCTCCCCTACCAAATGGCGCCGCGATGCCGGACTGGATGCTAAAATTGCGATCACATCCTCCCTTAACCTCGACCTTACCGTAAACCCCGACTTCTCGCAGGTAGACGTGGATAAACAGGTAACGAACCTCGACCGCTTCGAGCTCTTTTTCCCGGAACGCCGCCAGTTCTTCCTCGAGAACGGCGACCAGTTCACCAACTTCGGATACAGCACCCTCCGCCCCTTCTTCAGCAGGCGCATCGGGCTGGGCGCACCCATCCACTTCGGGGCACGCCTGAGCGGTAAACTGAACCGCAACTGGCGGCTGGGGGTAATGAATATGCAAACGGGTAAGCAGTCGGCCACCTCGCTGCCGGCGCAAAACTTTACCGTGGCAGCCCTTCAGCGCCGGGTGTTCTCCCGCTCCAACATTGGCATGCTGCTCATCAACAAAGAATCCATCAATTACAATCCGGATAAGGTACAACCCGGAGATCCCGTGTACACGCGCTACAACCGCAACTTCGGGATGGAATACAACCTCGCTTCCGCCAATAACTTCTGGACGGGTAAGGCGCTGGTATTAAAATCCTTCTCGCCCGGCCTCAGCAGCAACGACTGGGCGCATGCCGGTAACCTGCAATACACCAGTAAGAACTGGAGCATTGGCTGGCAGCATGAATATGTGGGCAGGAACTATAAAGCGGAAGTGGGCTACGTTCCGCGTACGGGCTACATCCGTTTCGCACCCACCGCCACCCGCCTCTTCTTCCCGAAATCGGGTGCTTTGCTGAGCCATGGGCCGCAGCTTACGTCTACCAACTTCTTCACCGATAAAATGGACAGAACGGATAACGAGCTGATGCTGAACTACGGCATGGTATGGCGCGCCCGCAATACGCTGAACGTATGGGCCAGCACTACCTATATTCAGCTGCTGCAGCCCTTCGATCCGTTGAATCTCGGGAAAGACAGCCTGCAGGCGTTCTCCAAACACAGCTGGAACACTGTAGGGGCCGATTATGTGTCTAAGCCGCAGAGCCTGCTTACCTACGCCCTCAGCGCCCGTTACGGCGGTTATTACGCCGGTGGTAAACGCTTTACTGCTACGGGTGAACTGGGCTACCGTTTCCAGCCATATGTGAGCATTGCCATGAGCGCCAACTACAACCAGCTGAACCTGCCGAAGCCCTGGGGTAATAATGGCTTCTGGCTGGTGGGGCCGCGTGTGGATGTTACCATGACCAATACCCTGTTCTTCACCGGGTTTGTACAATACAACGAGCAGATGAAGAACATGAACGTGAATACCCGCTTCCAGTGGCGTTACAGGCCCGCTTCCGACCTTTTCATCGTGTATACCGACAACTACCTGCCCGAACCCTTTTACGTCAAAAACAGGGCGCTGGTGCTGAAACTGGTGTACTGGCTCAACTTATAGGCAAAAAGAAACCGGGCGCAATTGCGTCCCGGCTTTCGTTACCATTTATCCAACCTTCCAAACACACAGGTTAATTCAGGTTACCACACATACGTACCTGCAGCACCGGCTGCAAGCTCTGTGGTCACCTGTTTGCCCTTGTACTGTATGTTGAACGGCTGCGTGTTATTGCCGCTGTTCAGTACAATAAGCACCTTTTTGCCGTCGGGCGTACGGAACGCCACATTCTCCAGTGTACCGGGAATGTTAGACGC
This sequence comes from Chitinophaga deserti, assembly GCF_003149455.1. Taxonomy (GTDB): domain Bacteria; phylum Bacteroidota; class Bacteroidia; order Chitinophagales; family Chitinophagaceae; genus Chitinophaga; species Chitinophaga deserti. The sequence goes on along the minus strand of NZ_QFFK01000004.1, from coordinate 238,518 downwards.
AATACGTACAGATCCCGGCCGCACGAACTTGGCGGCATGGGCAATAATGTAATACGCCACGTTCTTCGTGTAATCATTCCCGATTGTTACCGCACCGAGGCAGGTGGTGCAACCACCCGGTGTATGCGGTTTATAATCTGCCGTGGCGGCAAGGTTCCACTCCAGCACATTGCGGCTCCAGTTTCGGGGTGCGCCAATGATGAGGTTGGCTATATGCCACTTCAGATCTTCCGGGAAATTACCCGGGCCGCCTACCCATTGCTCCGTGAAATAAATATGCTTGTCAGGGAAAGCATTATGCACTTCCGTGAGTGCGGTAATGGGGCCGCCATAGAGATGAAAGGCCGACCCGTCTGTAAACTGCGCGGCTTTGGCATCCTGCAGTACGGTAGCCGGATAATCCGGCCGGTCGGCATTATGATCGTAACAGATGATCTTAGTTAAAATACCCGCATCGCGAAACGCAGGGCCGAGGTGGTTACCAATAAAATCGGCCTGCTCATTGGCCTGCATATCCAGACTGGGGTTGTTCCCCGGATGCAGCGGCTCGTTCTGCGGGGTAATGGCATCAATGGCAATACCTTCTGCCTGCATGGCTTTCACATACTTCACGAAATACTGTGCGTATGCCGCATAATGCTCCGGCAGCAGCTTCCCGCCTTTGAAACTCCCGTTCGATTTCATCCACACCGGTGGCGACCATGGCGAACCCAGTATCTTAATACGCGGGTTGATGGCCAGTATTCTTTTCAGTACCGGTATGAGATCGGCCTTCTCCGCCTGAATGGAGAACCCGGCAAGTGTGGGGTCTGTCTGCCCCGCAGGGATATCGTTGTAACTGAAGGTAGTAGCGCTCAGGTCTGATGCGCCTATGCTGATGCGCAGGTAGCTGACGCCGATATGCGTACTATCCCACCGGAACAGTTCATCCAGCAAAGCAGCTTTACGGGCTTCGGGCAATGCATTGATGAGTGTGGCACTGCCGCCGGTGAGGGTATAACCAAACCCGTCGATCTCCTGGTAGGTTTGTCCTTCATCCACCGTAATATTAGGCCATGCATTGAGTTGCGTGCCGAAGTTGAGGGTAACATTCTGTTTGGCGAATAGAGCTGATTTATCGCCCTTTGTGAGCCACAGGGCTACATCTGAAGGACCGGGCCCCGGAGGGCCCTGCGGACCCGGCGAAGGGCCGTCGCTGCCCTTACAGCTGCATACACAGCATATAAGTACCAGCAGAAAGGTTTTTATTGGAACAATCATTTATCAATCATTTTATACGCGCGTACATAATCGATTTCCATGGTGGCGGGGAAAACGCTGTCGTCTACCCCCTGCTGTCCGCCCCAGTTTCCGCCTACGGCAATATTGAGGAGGAAGTGGAACTTCTTATCGAAGGGCCATGCGGCATAGCCCTTGTTCTCGTTCAGGAAAGTGAAGAGCAGCGTACCGTCGATATAGCCACGGATGGCATAAGGCGTCCAGTCTACCCGGTATACATGAAACTCACCAATGGCTTTCTCCACGGTGCGCGTAGCGGTTTTCTGTGTACTGATGCTGTGGTTGTAAGCTTCCGTATGCACGCTCATGTGTACTTTATTGGGATCGTAGCCTACATGCTCCATGATATCGATCTCGCCCGACTTAGGCCATCCGCCATACGCCCAGTCTGTAGGCAGCATCCATATCGCGGGCCAGGTACCTTTACCCGGAGGCAGCTTCGCTTTGATCTCGAACCGCCCGTACAGGAAATCACCCTTGCCTTTAGACACGAGGCGGGCAGAGGTATAATTGCGGCCGCCCATGTCTTCCTTTTTGGCTATTACGGATAGCAGGCCGTTGGCCACCCGTGCATTATCAATCTTATCGGTATAATACTGCAGCTCGTTGTTACCCCATCCGCCGCCGCCAAGGTCGTAGCCCCATTTTGCGGGGTCGGGCAAACCGTTGTAATCAAACTCATCGGCCCATGCGGGAGTGGTTTCAAAGGCCCAGTTCTTATCCACCGGTGATGGCGGGATGTAGGGAGCCGGTGCGGGTTGATTGTTTTTGCCGCCACAGGCAAGCATGTGCAGGCCAATGAGCACTATCGGCAGAAAGTGGATCGTTTTCATGTAAACTTGGGAAAAAACGGGACCGGTACATCCGGCCCCGTCGGGTTAAATTATAACTGTTCTTCCAGAAATTTCACATTGTCCATGGCAATACCGCCGGTGCCCAGCGTGCCCCCGCTGCTGCCGGCTTTAATCACGATGTAAATGGTGCCGGCAGTAGTGAACTTAATGACACCACCCTTACCCGTGCCGGAGCCATCACAACCGATCTCGGCAATGTCGCCGTCGAAAGGTACTTTACCGCAACCCGCCCAGGTATTGAGCGACACGAATTTGTTGCCGCTGTAATCTTTCCCCTGCTCGGGTACTGCCGTGCCAATGATCACTTCGAACCAGGTATTGGTGGCGCCGCTGCCTTTTACATTGGCGGAGAAGGTGTATTCCACATCCTTCTTCACGGTTACCGCCTGGTAAATAGCGCCGTTGGAGCCCGCGTCTGTATTGGTGAATACCAGTTTACCATTCACGAACTGGATGCCGGTTTGCATGCCGCCGGTGTTGAGGATGGTCCAGTGTGCATTGGCGCCTGCTTCCATATCTCCTCCTTTGAGGATTTCAGTTTTAGGTGCATCGTTGGCGATCACTACTTTCTGCGATGCGGTGGCAAAACCTCCTTTGCCGAAAGCCTGTAGTGATATCACGTATTCTCCTTTCTTAGCAAACGTCAGCGTGTCTTTAGAACGGTTGCCTACGGATGCAGCGCCCAGACCGTTAAACCAGCGCCACTGGAAGGTAGCGGGTGTGGTATTCTGAACGATGATTTTGTTGGGCTTGCCCTGCATGGGCATGGCGGTAAAGGAAACCTGTGGCAGCGGGCCGAGGTCGCCCCCGCCGGAATCAGGTGTGCAGGCGGCCATGAGTAATATCGCTGCGATATATGGAATGCATTTCATGTGGACTTGTTTTGTGATGATGGATTACTTCGTGCCGCCCCATTCCTTGTTCTGCTCCATTTTCGTGCTCTGCAGATCGTTGAAAGGAATCGGGAAGATGTAGTGCTTCTGTGGATTGAAGCCGCGTGATTTCAAAGCATCTTCCGCCCTGCCGGTACGGATGAGGTCGAAGAACCTGTGTCCTTCTCCTGCCAGCTCCAGTCTTCTTTCGAGGAAGATGTTATCGATCGTGGCTACAATCGGTGTAAGCCCTACCCTTGCGCGTACAGCGTTCAGGAGCGCATAGGCACGGGTACCCGCACCACCGCCGCCGCCATTCATCACCAGTGCTTCCGCTTCCAGCAGATAGGTATCTGCCAGGCGCATATCGTAGAGGTTCTGCGGGAAGTTCAGTTCAGGCGTTCCGCTCGGTACGCGGTTAGACACGCGGCCGGCGAACTTCTCGAGGAAGTACCCCGTATCATCATGCCCCGGAGAATACGATGCCTTACCCGCTGCAGAAAGCGCTTTCAGGTCAGCAATGGTATAGGGAAAACGGGGATCGTCTTTCATCAGCGCATACAGCTCTTTGGTTACCGTGAGGAAGCTCCAGCCGGAAACGTAATCGGGCGCATCGGGTGTTAAACGGTTGTAGCTGCGCGGGCCCACCATGATGTTAAGCACGTTGCCTTCGGTACAGGCCACACAGTCCCACACACCCTGCGAAGTATTGGTGTAAGAGATCTCGAAGATAGATTCCTGGTTGAATTTGAAAGGCAGGGTAGATTTCCACAGGTCACCGAAGTTGGTGAGCAGCTTATATCCGTAAGTGGGATTCTCCACGCCGGGTGTACCATTCACCAGTGCCAGTTCCGCAGCCGCTTCGGCCCACTTCTTCTGGTAAACGTATACTTTACCCAGCAATGCATGCGCCGCGCCTTTGGTGGCACGTGCCTTTTCTTCGGTGGGCGGTATACGGTCGGGGAAGTTGGTTTCGGCAATGGCTTCTTTCAGGTCTTTCTCGATCTGCGCCCATACATCCGCGGGCGGTGCCTGCGTAACATTAAACATCTGGTTTACATCCAGTGGTTGCAGCAGCAGGGGGATGTTTTTAAACATCCTGATCAGGTCGAAATAGAAATAAGCGCGGAGGAATTTGCATTCGGCAATGAAACGCGCTTTCTTATTCGCGTCCATGGGTACGCTGCCCAGTTTCTCCAGCAGCTTGTTGGCACGGAATACGCCGGAATACCCTTTGCGCCAGAGGTCGTTATGCGGACCAATCTCCGGTGTAAGATCCCAGCGGGTCATCACCTGGAAATCGTTCACGTCGTTGGCGGCACCGCCACCGGCAAAGTGATCGTCGGAAGCGGCATCGGCCATACCGGTGCGGGTCACGTATCCCCCGCCCTGCCAGCCTACTACGTCGTACACTGCTACCAGCCCTTTAAACGCTTCGCCTTCATTTTTATAAAAGTTGTTTTCGAGGTTGGTACCGCGCAGCGCGGGATCCAGCCAGCTGTCTTTACAGGAGCCAAGTGTTAAACCGGCAGCCAGTGTGCATATGATGGGAAAGTATTTCGCTTTCATGTGTCAGTCTTCTTTTGCGGTTAATAGGTAAAATTGAGGCCGAACATAAACGTGCGCGCCTGCGGATAAATGCCGCGGTCGATGCTCAGGATGCCGCCACCGATCTCAGGATCGTAGCCGGTGTATTTCGTGAAAGTGAGCAGGTTCTCGCTCATCACATGTACACGCACTCTTTCGAAACCGGCTTTTTTCACCAGCACGGTAGGCAATGTATATCCCAGCTGCAGGATCTTGATGCGGAAATAATCCCCGTCTTCCAGGTAGAACTGCGAGCCACGGGAATAGTTCTTATTGGCATCGGTAAAAGTCATGCGCGGATGGGTGTTCGATGTGCCTTCTCCATGCCAGCGGTCCAGCGATTTCTGCTGCCAGTTGGCATTCAGGATATCGAGCCTGCGCAGCCCCTGGAAGATCTGGTTGCCTGCTGCTCCCTGTCCGAAGATCACCAGATCAAAGCCTTTATATGCGGCGTTGATGGTCATACCGTACGTCCAGTTAGGCATGGGGTTGCCGATGTAATCGCGGTCGTCGTCGGTGATCTGCCCGTCTCCGTTAATATCTTTCCATTTGAAATCGCCGGGTTTGGCGAGGGGCTGTATCTTCTGTCCGCCTTTGTTCACATAAGCATCTATCTCTCCCTGATTCTGGAAGATGCCCATGTGCTCGAACATATAGAATGCGTTAAACGGACGGCCGATTTCCGCGCGGGTAATATTCCCCATGTTCTGGAACGATGCAGCGCCGAGGTAGAGGAAGGTGCGGTTCTCACCGAGATAAGTCACCTTATTACGCATCCAGCTTACGTTACCGCCCACATTCAGCGTGAGGTCGCCGATCTCTTCGTTATAAGACAGTTCCAGTTCCACGCCGGAGTTCTCCATACCGCCGATATTGGCGTTGGGATCGCTCACGGAACCTACGTACCAGGGCAGCCTGCGCTGCATGAGGATGTCTTTCGTGTTCTTCTTGAACCAGTCGAACTGTACATTCAGTTTCTTGAAGAGATATGCTTCAAACCCGATATTAGTCTGATGCGTTTCTTCCCACTTCAGATCGGGGTTGGCGGGAGCATTCGGACTGGCACCTTCGAGCCCGTCTGCGCCAGGCCCCATGGTGTAGTTACGGCCGCTGCCGATGGTGGGGAGGAAAGAGAAATCGCCGATGGCATCGCTGCCTACCACACCGTAACCACCACGGAACTTGAGCAGATCCACCACATCATTCTGCGGCCAGAAGCCTTCTCGGCTGGGAACCCATCCGAGGGAGAACGAAGGGAATACGCCGTATTTCTTATTGGCGCCGAAGCGGGAAGAACCATCGCGGCGGATGATGGCTTCGGCCATATATTTTTCATCGTAGTTATAGTTCACACGCGCAAAAAGTGAAGACACGAGGTGGTCGATACCCTCGCCGCCATCGGCCCTGCGTTTGGAAGGAGCCACCTTGTAGTTGAGGGATGCTTCTTCGAAAGTAGTAGCGGGCACATCGTCGAAGAACACTTCCGTAGAACGTTCACCGCCTTCCTTGTAGGCACCCTGGCCAGCGAGGATAGTGGCACTGTGAAGGTTGAAATCGCGGGTGTAAGACAGCGTGTTTTCAATATTCCAGAAGAAGATATTGGCGTTGCGGCGGTTGAAGATCGCAATGCTTCGCACGGTGGATGAGTTGAGGTAAGACACGGGCGAGAAATCGTCGTGCCCGAAGAAGGCCAGTTTAGACCCTACCGAAGACCGTGCTTTCAAACCCTTGATGGGTTCTGCCTCCAGGTATACATTGCCCACGATGTTGTGGCCCCAGTTGTAGTTGCCTAAACGGGTGGAGATGTACGCCAGCGGGTTCGACATTTCCTGTGTTACGGTAGAGGAGATACCATAGGGCTGTCCCAGTTCGTTCCTGCGTACGCCGGCGTTGTTATACGGACTGGCATTCATTTTAGCCGGGTCTGTTTCCACGATGGGCGTGATGGGATCGAGGTTGATCGCGGAACTGAGGGGGCCGCCGAATTCGGAGTTGGTATTGCCGAGGCCTACAGACCGGTCGTAGGAATACCCTACGTTTTCCCCGAACGTAAGCCAGGGCGTCAGTTTATACGTTGAGTTCAGCCTTGCGTTGAAGCGTTTGTAGGAAGATATATCGCTGGCTACGATGCCTTCCTGCGAAAGGTAACCGAAGGAAGTATAGAAAGTAGACTTCTCACTGCCGCCGCTGATGCTCAGCTCATGGTTCTGGCGAACGGCGCTGTTGTTGAAGATGGTGGATTGCCAGTCGGACCCTTTACCCAGTGCAGCCGGATTGGCATGCGTGGGGGTACCGCCGTCGTTCACATTAGCTTCGTTGATCATGGTGGCATATTCCCGTGCATCCATCAGCTTCAGCTTGCGGGCCGGGGCAGACACACCGTAATAACCGTTATAGTTCACCAGGAGCTTTCCTGCGCGTCCTTTCTTGGTAGTGATGAGGATTACCCCTGTGGCAGCGCGGGCGCCGTAAATAGCCTGGGAAGCGGCATCTTTGAGTACCTGTATGGATTCAATATCGTTCTGGTTCAGGAAACCGATGCCGCCGTTATCTACCACCACACCATCTACCACCCACAGCGGGTTGTTGTTGTTGAAAGTGGTGAGGCCGCGGATGCGAACGGTACCTGCGGAACCGGGCTGGCCGGAGTTGGAAGCGATTACCACCCCTGAGGTACGGCCCTGCAGTGCCTGCTCCACGCGGTTGATGGGCATGCCTTCCAGATCTTTGGCGCGTACGGAAGATATGGCGCCCGTTACCACCGCCTTCTTCTGGGTGCCGTAACCTACCACCACTGTTTCTGTGAGGGAGGTTTCGGAGAGGGCCAGCTCCACGTTGAGGGTACCGCCGTCTGTTACGAGGGTGCGGGAGGTATAGCCTAATATGCTGAATACCAGCTGTGCGCTTTTACCGGGTGCACGGAGGGTATAGCGGCCGTTAGCATCGGTAGTGGTGCCCACGGTGGAGTTACTCACGCGCACGGTAACACCGGGCAGCGGCCCCCCTTTAATGTCTGTTACCAGTCCGCTTACCGGGATCGTGGTATCTGCCACGGGGGCGGGGCCTGTCATGGGGTGGATAACGATCTTCTGTCCTTCCATGGTGAAGCCCACGGGCTGGTTGAGCAGCAGCAGGTTCATTGCCTGTTTAACCGGTACTTCACGGATATCGATCGTTACGCGGCTGGTGCCGGCGAGCAAACTTTCGTCGTACACGATCGAAAGCCCTGATTGACGGGATATTTCTTTCAGCACCTTTTTCAGGGGCGCATTCCGCTCTTTAAGGGTGATCTGCTGCGACAATCCTTTGGCGCTGATCTGCAGACAGGCAACGAGCAGCAAAAAGGTGGTGAGTTTCATAACAATGCAGAATTTACCGAAGCTTTCCTTACCTGGCCCGAACCTATGGGCTACGTGGAATGCGGGATAAACAGCGCGAACAAACCGGACAAAGGAAGCTCCGCCGCTAAAGTTAAATTTCATACTTTTGCAGTGTTTGGGAATTACGAGATAAAAGTTCTGTAGAAGTCTTTTTTCGGACAGCCTGAACGTGCCGGAAGTGTTGCGAGCGCTTCCGGCTTTTTAATGCAGGGTGTCCGTTAGTTTCATGCGGTAGAATGTGTTTTCATAACGATGCGTTTAGTTTTGGTTTAAGTTGCTGAATGGTAAAGAGATATGCTAAAGCACAATGAGATTTCTTCCTTCCATGCTGAACCTGGCCCCGTTGGCCTCCAGCATTTTTAACAGTTCGGACAGGGGCAGGTTTCTGCTGATGCGCCCGCCGAATAATAAGTTCTTCAGTCTTCCTTTATACACCACATCCACATCGTACCACCGCGCTGCCTGGCGCAGGATATCGTCGATATCGGCGTTGTCGAATTCAAAGAAGCCGGTTTTCCATGCAATGGCATGCTGCACATCTGCCGGGGCTACGGTGATGTTGCCTGTGGCATGTTCCAGCCGGGCCTGCTGGCCGGGGCGCAGCCGCACTTCCTTCACTTTCACGGCGCCTTCCACCAGGGTGGTGTTCATGGTCTTTTCATCGGAGTATGCCATTACATCGAACCCGGTACCCAGTACCTCCACCTTTGCAGAACGGGTTTGCACGATAAAGGGCTTTTGCGCGTCTTTACTCACTTCGAAATACCCCTGCCCTTCCAGCTCCACAATGCGCTGGGTTTCATGAAATGCAGTAGGGAAACGGAGCTTAGAAGTGGAGTTCAGCCATACCCTGCTGCCGTCGGGGAGTACGATGTGGAACTGCCCGCCGCGGGGAACGGTGAGCGTATTGTAACCTGCAGCCGTCAGCTGGCCGCCCGTTGAGTAATGTAATTGTCCGTTCTGCTGGCGAACGGTGGTTTCTCCCTGGCGGATCACCTGGTTACCCGCACTGTCCAGCGTTACCACCGAGCCATCGGCCAGCGTCAGCTCTGCCTTGTTGGAACCGGGGGCTATATCGGCAGCGGAGCGGGTGATGGTTTGTGCCGTTTGAGGGGGAAGCTTAGCAGGGCGTGAAAGGAAGAAGGCGCCCCCTGCAGCCAGGAGCAACAGTACCGATGCGGCGGCAACCCAGCGGATGACGGGCATACGGCGTACTTTGGTTCCACGGATGCTCTGCAGCAGCCGGGCTTCCATCCGTTGACTGATCTCAGGGGATATTTCAGGGTGTTGCGATACCAGTTCATTAAATTCTTCCTGCATACGCAGCAGCACTTTACGATGCGAGCCGGTTTGCCGGAGCCATTCCATGAGCATGGCCGCCTCTTCGGGCGTACATTGGCCGTCGAGGTATCGTTGCAGCAGTTTTTCGTGCGGGTCCGTGGATGTAGACATATCAGCAGGCGCCTTTAACGTGGTACCTGTATATTATATCCCGGAAATTAAAAAGAGGGTACCCCGTCCGGAAAAAAATTTTTGTAATAGAAAACGAGGGAGAGGGAAATACCGCCGTAGCGGAACATGTAATCGTGGATGAAACGCATGCCCAGCACCATATGCTTCTTAACCGCATTGCGGGAAATACCCAGTATGGCCGCGGCTTCGTCGTAGGTGCGCCCTTCCTGCCGGCAGAGGCGGAACACGTTCAGCCGCTGCGGGGGCATCTGGTTCAGGGCTTCATGGAACAGGCGGTCGTATTCCCTGCTTTGCACTTCCTGTTCCGCCTGGCTGCCTGTAACGGCACTCAGCTGGAAAAGTATCTGCTCCCGCAGGTTGCGGTCGGTAGCAGCCCGCTGAAGGGTCTTTAATACATGATTACGGGCAATGCGGTATAAATAACCGCCGAAAGGGAGATCGGGCTGGATGCGGTGGCGGATTTCCCAGACTTTCAGGAAAACATCGTGCACAAGATCCTCCGCCAGTGAAGGAACCTTGCAATAACGCAGAATAAAGAGATAGAGGGCCGGGTGATACTGCCGGTAAACAGCTGCAAAAGCTTGCTCGTCGCCGTTCTTCATCCGTTCCAGCACTTCCGCCCCGGATAGATTGCTATCCATGCGATCTTAAATTTTGGTTGTCTGGTTCAATGTAAATCTAGGAAAAAACGGTTAATCCCCAAATCCTCCATAAATCCTACATTTATACCCCGGTTTTGCCGGAAAGGATTTAACCCGACAGCAGATGACGCAGATAAAATTGAGTGTGCTGGACCAGTCCGTTATCCGGACCGGCAGCACTGTAAGAGACACCATGCTGGAAACCATGGCTTTGGCACAACTCGCAGATCAACTGGGGTATTCCCGGTTCTGGGTATCGGAGCATCACAATATTGCCACCATCGCCGGCTCTACACCGGAGGTATTGCTGGCCTTCCTCTCCGCACATACCCAACACATCCGCCTCGGCTCCGCCGGAGTAATGCTTCCCAACCACAGCTCCCTGAAAGTAGCAGAGAACTTCCGCATGCTGGAAGCCCTTGCTCCCGGGCGCATCGATCTGGGAGTAGGCCGTGCACCCGGTGGCGACCGCCTCACTTCCCGCATCCTTAATCCGCAGAACACTTTCAGCGATAAGGATTTTGTGCAGCAGATCATGGACCTCCAGCATTTCCTGACCGATAATGCGCCCGAAGGCACGCTGTACGAAAAAGTGAAGGCCATGCCGCAAACGGAAACCGCTCCGCCCATATGGCTGCTCACCTCTTCAGGCGGCAGTGCCAGCGTGGCATCCCACTTCGGTACCGCGCTTTCCTTCGCGCATTTCATTAATCCCAGCGGCGGGCCCGAGGTAGTACATCAATACCGGAAAGAATTCAAACCTTCCGCCACCCTCGCTGCTCCCCTCGCCAACTTCGGCATATTCGCGTTTACTTCCGAAAGTCCGGAAACTGTAGAGCGCTGGCAAACCATCATGGATTACCGCCTCATGCAGATAGAACGTGGCCGCGATACCGCCCTCCCCTCCTACGAGGAAATCCGCGACATGGAATACATGCCCGATGAACAACTGCGTGTGAACTACAACCGCCGCCGTATGGTGTGCGGATCTCCGGAAGAAGTGAAAGCGAAGATCACCGCTATGTGCGAAACGTATGAAGTAGACGAAGCAGTGATCAGCACCATCGCAGAGAACCAGGACGAACGGATGGAATCGTTCCGGCTGCTCGCCAAAGTATTCGGCCTTCAGGCCCGCAACTGATTTTAACATTTCGCTAAGGTTACTTTTCTGAGGCGTTGCGTATAAAGGGTAAATCCACCACTCTATGCAACGTCATTCCATGTTGTGGGCAGCCGCGCTGTTGCCCGTACTGACCCTCTATGCCTGTGCAGGCAATTACAAGCACAATCACAGCGAATCTTCCGCCGACACTCAGGCTACTGCACCTGCGGAAGCTGCTGATGCTGCGGCAGCGAAAGATACAACTGCTGCTGCATCCGCCATTCCTGAAAAGCGTATTAAAACTGCGGATCTCCGGTTGCGTGTAGACAACGTGGTGCAAACCGCAGTGCGCATGGAACAGCTCGTAACCCGCGCCGGTGGCATCGTGGAAGAAAGTGATATCAAACAATCTCCCGGCCACCAGACCACCGCACGCTACACCAGCGATTCCCTGCGCCGCGTATCCTGGTACTCGCCGGAAGCCACTATGCGTTTACGCGTTCCGGTTAGTATGATGGATTCTGTAGTGAATGCACTGACGGGTATGGCCGTGTTTGTTGATTCACGTACCCGCAGCGACAAAGACGTGGCCCTCACCCATCTGCAGAACAAACTCCTCAACGATGCCGCCCGTACGCAGGACCGCCCCTTGAATCACACAAAAGCAAACAAAGAACTGGATGTTCGCCAGTATGAAGAAGAGTCGCAGCGAGGCGCGATTACCCGTACTATCGAAAACCTCGGTATCGACAATCAGGTGGCATATTCCACCCTCACTGTGTACCTCCACCAGCCCGATCTGGCCATCGTCAGCATCGTTCCCGATCCCGAACGCATGGCGCGCAGTTACTTCTGGACAGATGCATTGCTCGCTTTGCGTAACGGGCTGGAAGGCTTCCGCGCCGTGCTCATGTTCTTCCTCAACATCTGGCCCCTGTTGCTCACCGCAGCCTTCACCTGGTATGCGTATCGCAGATGGTATCCCCGCCTGCGTGCTGCCACGCAGCAAAAGCCTAATGCCTGAGTTTTGAAAGCCAATCACAGGAATTAGCACCAACTTTATTGATTGCTACAAATGCAAAAGGCCGCCTCATGTGATTGAGACGGCCTTTTGTGCGTTTATAGTAAATACAGATTTTATTCCGACAGTATCCTCACTTCGGTACGGCGGTTAGCCTGATGTTCTTCTTCCGTACACTGCATTCCATCCACACATAGGTTCACCGGTTTCGATTCTCCATATCCTTTCCATTCCAGCCTGTCCCGCGCTATGCCCTGCTGTACGAGATACTGCACGGCAGATTCTGCACGGCGTTCTGAAAGCCGCATATTGTAGGCATTATTACCCCTGCTGTCTGTATGCGATTCCAATGAAATGCGCATCGTGGGGTAATCCCTTAAAATGATCACCAGCGAGTCCAGCACATGCGTGGCGTCCGGATATCGGATGGCGTATTTGTCGAAGTCGTAGTAGAGATCTTTCAGCACAAACACCTCGCCTTTCTTCGGAGGCGGTGGAGGTGGTGGCGGAGGAGGAGGTGGCGGTGGCGGCGGGGGGATAATAGCAAAAGTATACACATCATCACTGCCTTTACCACCCGGCCTGTCGGATGCGAAATATCCATTCAGTGAATCCGATACGATCAGGTGAAAGTCATCACGGCCGGAGTTGTATGGCGGGCGCATATTACGCGGCGTAGTCCACGTGGTTAAACTGCCGGTGGTATGGAATATATCCAGTCCCCCCATGCCCGCATGCCCTTCGCTGGCAAAAGTGAGTGCACCATCGGGCTGGAATACGGGGAACAGTTCATCGTCTACTGTATTGATAGCAGCCCCGCAATTCACCGGAGCTTCCCAGCCGCCATTGGCACCACGGGTAGTGTACCAGATATCGGTACCTCCGAAACCACCCGGCCTGTCAGATACGAAGTACAGCGTTTTACCGTCGGGGCTCAGGGCTGCATGGCCGGTGGAATAATGCGCGGGATCGTTATAAGGGAATGGAGTAATAGTTTCTCCTGATATCTGGAACAGCTCCAGCCGCCGGGTGCCCACTCTCAACGCACGCTTCCACCCCATCCTTTCGCTCTCAGGCCTGCCGGGGCGGCTCACGGTAAGGTATGCCGTATCTCCTATTTGCGGGTAACTTACGGGGCCTGCATGGAAGCGGCTCACATTCAGTACCTGCGCCAGATCATCCACATTCACCCGGTTAGCATCGGCCTTGGCATCGTTCCAGCGGAACACTGCGAAGTAAGGCTCATCCGTTTGCCGGGAAATACGCTGGTCTATACTGTTGAGACGGTTAAAATTAGAGGTGTATACCAGCTGCTGCTGGTGCCGGAAAGCGCCCCAGTCGGAGAAGGTAGTATTGATACGGTCTTCGTTCCTTATACGTACCGTTTGGGGGCTGGCCAGCCATACCAGTGCAGAATCACATCCGTCCATTCGCACCTTCACCCTGCCAGCCTGTGGGCCTCCTCCGGGGTAACGGGCATATGCCTGCCGGGCGGAGTCGTATTGTTCCTGCGTTTTGAAGAGGTCGCCGATGCGGATCCACAGACTGTCGCCCGCAGGGTCCCTGGTCAGACAGTTACGGTAAGCGGCTATAGCACCGGGAACGTTACCCGTCATTTCAGCGCAATAACCTTGGCGGTAAAATACATAAGGCTTTGCCTTTTTATGACGGGCCAGTTTATCGTATACCGGGGCGGCTTTGGCGTATTGCCAGGTCACGAAGTAGCGGTCTCCCAACTGTTCGTAAGTAGGCTGTTGCTGCGCGGAGGCGGATACGGTTAATACGCACCCGAGCAGTAAGAGGGTGCGGAAATGAGGTTTTTTACACATCAGATCGTTTTTCATGTAACCTGACATAATAACCCTGTTTCCCCCCGAATTGTTTGTAAGAAAGGAGCTTACGTGTAGAAAAAAAGGGGTTGTCCTGCCGGACAAGCCCCTTATATAGCTATCCGGGACCCGGATACTATACTGGTTTTATCATAGGAAATGGTGTGCCTTACTGCGCCTTTATCAGGTGCACGGGCTCTACCCTGTAATATTTTCTGAAAGCAATCCGGAAGGCCGCCACGGTTTCAAATCCCGTATCCGCGGCAATCGTGGAAAAGCTCGCTTTAGTCCGCATCAGTGCATGATACGCCACATTCATCCGCCGGTCGAGGATAAATTCCTGGATGGTACGGCCATAACGGGCGCAGAAGCAGGCTTCCAGCAGATCAGGCTCTAGAGAAAAGCGTTGCGAAAGGCTTTCCGCTGAATGCTGGCCGGTAAAGTTCCTGCGGAGAAAATGGTAGCAGGCGGCAGTCTTCAACCGGTTTTTGGTAGACAGCCGGTAGGCTGCACTGCCCATCTGCATGGTACGCAGGAAAACGGTAAGGATGTTCACCACCTGCCTGCGCAGGAAGTATTCTGCCGTATCCCCTATCTGTTTGCAGCAGAGGATTTGTTTCAGTGTACGCTGGCACACTTCGTTGAAGAAAACAGACCGGGTGTTCAGCCGCCCTTCTCCCTTCAGGATATCCTCCGTTATGAGGTCTTTCAGTTCAGGAAACTGCCTGATCAGTTCAGGGGCTGCATCTGGCCTGAAATTGATATGGAAGCTGTCGAAACACTGCCCTTCTTCCAGCGGAACGGTGTTGAGGTAATCCAACAGGTTAAAAAGATCCATCCGCTGGTTCCGGAGATCGGTAAGCCGGCCATTTCCCATCAGTACGCGAACGGGGCTGCCGAGCATTACATGGAGGATCACATTACGGAATGGTGTCTGGGGAAACAGGATCATGGATGCTTTGGGCGCTACATGGTGAAACCACATGGAAATAGGCCCCAGGGGAACCTCCTGAGTTACAATTTTGCAGTCATCCTTATCCTCATCATTTTTGTCTACATATATCCTTGCGAAAGGTAAAAGGCCCTTCAGTTGATCTTTGGGCATGCTGGCTACTGGTAATGATTCCACAGGCGGAGAATCAATCCACAGCGTTTTGGTTGGCAGTAAAGGCATATCCATACCACATTGATTTTAAACGGTTCAAATTGCGGTCGCTGAATTGCCTGAAGCAAATTGGAAAAAAATGTAAAACGGGGTTCTCATAGTTAGCAACACGTCTTGCCCGGGCTCTCTTCAGCCCGCAAAAGTTAACTTGGAGAAAAAAATCTTAAGCAGTTTTAAGGTAGGTCATAACTATAATGCAAAAACATACCCCCAGGGGTGTATCCGGTGACAAAAAAAGTCTCATTTTGAGAAAAAAAAAACGGCGGAAAACCTGAAGGTCTTCCGCCGCGGGGTATTGCATTCCGAATTAAATTATCACTTCAGTGAGTTGATCCAGCTGGCGATGCGGAGAGCATCGGCGCGGGGAACCTGGGGCATTGGCGGCATCTCGGTAGCATAGCCGGGCCAGTTTTCCGGGTTCGGGTTGTAGATCAGCTTCACCATCATTTCGTTGGTGTACTTCTTCTTGGCGATGTCCTTGAATGCGGGGCCTACCTGCTTCTTGTCTGCATTATGGCAGGCAGCGCAGGTGTACTTCAGCAACAGGGGCTTCACTTCTTCGTAAGTAGGCACTTTAGGCGCGGCTTTTACGGCTGCGGTTTCACCTTCCTTCACTGCGGTTTTGCTGCCGGCAGTTTTAGGCTTAGCGGCTTCAGCGGCTTTCGCTTTGGCGGCAGCTGCTTCAGCTTCCTTCGCGGAATTACGGGTGCTCACTTCACTCATGGCCAGCTTAGCGCCGTCAGGAATGTTGTTCAGCGTGTAATAGGCGTTGGGATGCACGGCGGAATAGAAGTAATCCTTCTCACGCACTCCATCTACAGAAATATTGTGGATGTAGTACTGGCGCAGGTTGTTCACGATGAGGCGCACTTTCATACCATCTTCCGAAACTTTCACACCTTTCACTTCGCACTTTTCGGGGTTAACGGTAGGACTGCCATAAACAGGGTGGTATTTGTAAATGAAGCTTTCGATGGAGTAAGATGCCAGGTCGGAAGCCGATTTCTTGTCTACCGGCATGGTAAACGTGATCTCGAAACCATCGGGCATGGCTTTTACGGTGTGCATTTCAAAGGGGATGCGGTTATTCCACACCAGGCGCTGCAAACCTTCGTTGGCATCACCGGCAGAACCCCATCCGCGGTTGGTTTCACCTACATACAGCGAGCCGTCTTTACCCCAGGCCATACGCAGTACGCCCGACTGGAAGCCGGTTCTGAAATCAAACGCCACACCCTGGTATTCGCCTTTCACTTTTTCCAGTACCACACGCATGATCTTGCTCTGGCCCTGATCGCCCACGAGCGTCTGACCGGCAAAAGGTCCGAATGTGTTTTCAGGAATCGGCAGGATCTCAGAGTTGGAGATACCCAGTACACCGTGAGGCAGCCATACAGCCGGCAGTTTGATCTGCGGGATGGCTTTCTTCACTTCGTAAAGCGTTTTGAATTCTTCGTTCACCACGTTCTCAGGTTTCACCATACGGCCTTCCGCGTTGCGGATACGGCGCTGGTCTACCTGTTTGTATAAATCTTCTTCTTTCAGTTTGATGGGAGAATTGGGCATGTCTGACCAGCGGAGGCCGGCGGGGTGACCTACGAAGTCGCCTTTCTTCACCTGCCAGATACCACCGGAACCCATCCAGTCGCCCTGGTTCTCAGAATAGAACAGTTCACCGTCGATCATACCAAGGCCACAGGGAGAGCGCATACCGGTAGCCCAGGGCTCCATATGGCTGCCATCGGGAGAGATGTGCATCACCCATCCGCGCCAGGGAACGCGGCTTTCACCACGCCACCATTCTTCGTTACCGAAAGCAACGTTGCCGGATACGAAGAAAGAGCCATCGGGCGCCAGTTTAGGGCCGAAGCTGTATTCATGATAGTGACCGGAAAGCGGCCAGGCGTAAACAGTTTCATAAACGTCTGCCTTACCGTCGTTGTTGGTATCGGAAAGCCGGGTAAGCTCACCACGCTGTGCGCAGTAAAGGTCGCCGTTCTTGTAAGTGAGGCCGAGTATCTCGTGGAGACCGCTGGCGAACTTACGGAAGTGCGGGCGGCGGCTGCCGGGATTCTCTACGATAAATACGTCGCCACGGCGGGTTGCCACACCAAGGTCGCCGTTAGGCAGTACGGTGAGGCCGCCAACTTCCAGCAGGGTACCTTCCGGTGCGCTTACTTTCAGGATGCGGAAATAGTCTTCTTCTTTCGGCGTTTCCTGCGCGGAGGAAGACAGTTGCGCCATCAGTGGCAGCAGGCACATCGCCGCTTTTTTAATTATATGCTTCATTGCGAAAATTCAGTCGATGGTTTAGAAAAGGATGGAATAGCTCAGCTTGCCGCGAACGGGAACGATGAGTTCCTGTTTGTTACCGGAAGTACGCACAACGGGTTTGGCGCCGCCGGCGTCCGTGAGGCGGAGGTAGAAGGATTTTCCATCCACCACATACAGATCTTTTTCCACCTGCTCGATGTTAGCACCCTCTGCCAGTTTAGCGTAGAGGTCGCCTGCCGGGGCAGATACTTCGAGGTCGCGGGTAAAGCCGGAACCGTCGGGCAGAATGCGGATAGCGTCAGACACGTTGCTGCCGAAGATCTGGTAGCGGAAGGTAGGACGGTCCTTTTCATCCAGCACATATCCTTTAGGGCGGAAGCTGGTACCTGCAGAATCTGCACTCCAAGCCTTGTCTGCATCCGCCAGGCGGTTGAGAGCAAAGGAAGGATTACCGAAACGCTGAAGGGCGCCAATGGGGCGGGAAGTACCGTTACCACGATCGTTCCACATGGGGGTGGTTTCGAGGAAGCGGCCTCTCCATGCCTGGATCAGCATGCCATTATCGAGATCGTAGGTGTAATGTACTTTTTCAGGGCTGCCAACGGATACTGCGTGCGTTACCTTGGCGGCACCGGGCACATCCATGAAGCTGCGCAGTAAAGTAGTCTGGTCTGCTTCAAGGAGGATGGGATCGGTATCATCGGGCTGTGCGGGGTCACCGAAAACGGTTTCACGCAGGCCTTTACCGGAAACGAGCAGGTTGAGGGAAGGTGCGCCCCAGTCGCCCGTGCGGGCATAGAGCACTTCCACATCAGAAGCACCAGCCGGGAGGGTAACCTTACCTCTGCCGTTGCCACCGAAGCCTGCCACTTCTTTACCATTTACTTTCAATGCAGCGGCGCCGCCCTGGGCAGCTACGCCTACATTGTATTCACCGGCTTCCTGTACGGAGAGCTTACCGGTGTAACGGAGCTGGTAGCCATGCGCAAAGGGGCCTGCATTGGCCGTGAGGGATGTACCGGTGCCTTTAGCTTCCGCTTTGGCAGTTGCCGGGTCAAACTCACGCGGATTGGCGGCTTTATATACGGTGTATTCCAGACCAGTCAGCGAAGGCTTAGGAGTAGAATAATCGGTAATGGTAATGTTGCGGAACGCTACAGCACCATGATCGCCCTGGATGCGCAGGGGGCCTTTGGCAGCTTCTGCTCCGTTGCCGCCACGGGTATTGCCTTCCAGCTCAATGTTTTCGTGGATCACCACGCCATTGAGAACGGCACGGATGATGCGGGCGTTTTCAATCTTTTTACCGGAAGCATCGAAGCGGGGAGCCTGGAACGATACTTTCAGGTGTTGCCACAGGCCGGGGGCCTTGCTGGCGTTCATACGGGGAGCATAACCCTGGTAGCCCTGCAGGCCTTCTGGCTTGCTATCGTCCCACCGCTCGTAAATACCGCCATTGTCAGTGGCTTTGGGAGCAGGGTTTCCCCAGCTGTCGAACAGCTGCAGCTCATAACGGCCCTGGAAATAGATGCCGGAGTTGGAGCCGGCAGCCATCATATAATCCAGTTCGAGGTCGATATCTCCGTATTCGGCACTGGTGTAGAGATCCTGTCCGTGTTGCTTTTTACCGGGGAGGTTTACCAGTACGCCAGCACCTTTAACGGTTTCGAGGGCATTGGGCTTATTGATTTTGCCGGAAACGTCGCCTGCGATCTGCCAGGTGCCGCCGGGTTGGCGGAAGGCAGACAGATCCGTCAGTGCCCATTTACCGGACTGCGCCGCAGCAGGCTGAGCCAGCATTATGCCGGCGCCGCATGCATACAAAAAGCCGATCATTGACCGGCTTACAAAACTGCGATTTGACTTTTGTACCATAGTCGCTCAAAATAGTGATTGTTATTAGGTTTGGGAATGAAATTCCACAGGTGGTAAAGCGTACCGCTGCCCCTTCCTCTGACCTGCGGCTATATCGTTTTAGCATGAAAACGTTTGACATGCCGGTCACGGGCGGGATTCAGTTGGCAAAATCTTTTAGCTAAACGGCGGCCAGGGAGGCCTGACGGCTTAGTGTACAACCTACATGAACGGATAGAATGAGGGGGCAGACGGTAAAAAATATAACCTTATCTGGCGGTGAGTTGAATTGTGCCATTCGGGAGAGTGGCATGTGAGAATGTGCCGGTGGCTTCCAGTTGGCGGAGAAATGCGGCAAGGGGCAACTGCCTGTCGAGCCGCCCTGAAAAGCGGGCCTCACCGGTAACCCGCACCTCCACTCCATACCATTGCCGGATCACATCCGCAATGGCAGTTAGCGGGGCATCATCGAAATAATAGGCACCATCTTTCCAGCCGGTAACTTCCTCTTTCCTGAAATCCCTTTCCGCCAGGTCCTCCGAATCCGACCAGGCAGCTTCCCGGCCGGGGGAAAGGATCACTTCCCGGTTACCATAGCGGACCTTCACGCCCCCGCTTATAAGCGCAACGCTGCCAGTTCCGGCGTCATAAGCGCGGATATTAAATGATGTACCCAGCACGGTTACCTCTCCCCCGCCCGATTCCACCATAAACGGCCTTTGCGCATCCGACGCTACTTCAAAATAAGCCTCCCCCGTCAGCTCCACTTTCCGGCTGTTACCTGGGAAGGTTGAGGGGAAGCGCAGCGTGGAAGAAGCATTCACCCATATAGTGGTACTATCCGGCAGTGTTACGCGGTACGATTTACCGGGGGGAACGTACAGGGTATTCATGGCAGCAGAAGGGGCGGTAACCGCAGCCTCATCTACCTGCAGGCCGGTATTGTCCATTTTTACCCCATTTACCTGCGGGGCCGTTTCCGCATGCAGCTCACGGCCATCCGCCATCACCAGCCGCACACCGGTAGTCACGGTATCCGGAGCTGCGGCAGGGGCCGGCCGTAAGATAAAGAAGCAGATACCTGCGGCTACAGCAGCAGCGGATGTTATGTAAATGATAGTTTTACGGAAAGTGCGGCTGCGGAGCGGCAGAGGTTGCCAGGCTATGGCATCTGCCCGGGAAAAGCCCTCCCGGATATCAGATTCACTGAAGCGTGCGCAATAAGTTTCCCAGGCTTGACGGGTAGCGGGGTTAGTACGGATGCTTTCTTCCAGCAACCGATTATCTTCCGGCGAAATAATTCCTGCCAGCTTCTCGCTCATTAACTGCAATAAATATTCATCTGCCATGCTCATGCTATTACAAAAAACACAAAACCGGCGCGCACGGGTGAACGGTACGCCGGTTATTTCAACATGCCGCGCAGATCGCGCAACGCCAGCATCATATGCTTCTTAACGGATTCCTCACTGATACGCAATGCTCCCGCTATTTCCCTGCGCGAAAGGTGCATCAGATACCCCATCCTGAAAACTTCCCCGCGAACACGGGGTAATTTGCCAATAGCAGCTTTCAGCCGTTCGCGCAGCTCCTTTTCCTCAACAGGGTCGGTAGCTTCTACCTGTCCGGATAAAAACGAGAGGTCAGACTGCCGTTTGCGCAACACCTTATCCTTTTCCAGCCTGTTTAAGCAGCGGTTGCGGATACTGATGTATAAGAATCCCTTGAGATGGTTTATATCGGTGAAGGCACGCTGTCTTTCCTTTTGCCAGAAGTCCATGAAAAAATCCTGCACTACCTCTTCCGCATCTGCTTCGTTTTGCAGCATGCCCAAAGCCGCTACCCACAGCCATTTACGGTAGGCGGTATAAACGTGGTTGAATGCGTTGGCATCTCCACGTTGCAACATAATTAATAATTCATTGGGCAGATCTGCTGAGGTCATAGCATATTTTGTAGCAACCGGCCGGCCAAATTACTGCGATAATTGGTGTCCGGCACAGGCCCGTTGAATGATAAAATAAACTTAACGCTGGAGAAAAATCCCCGCTAAACCGGGAGCAGAAATCAGGATCTGAAAATACGATATTAAAATACTACATCAGGGTTAACATAAAGTTCAAATTGCAACGTTACCCCGACCTATTTTTTTTCCTGTCTTATAGAAAACCGCGAATGTTCCGAGAATAAAATGCTACCACATCCTTAACTAACGCTTAACAACCGAACCTCATGAAACTAACTCCAGCCAAGGCTTTACGCAGTTGCGTAATGCTATGTGCCTTACTATGCCTTTACCATTCCGTATCAGCTGCGCAACCGGAATACAAAGTAACGCTGAAGGCGCATCAAACAGAACTGAAATCCATCCTCCGGTCTATTGAAGATCAGACAGGATTATATTTTATGTTCAATACAGACATCATCAGGCTACAGGAAAAAATAAGCATCCACCTGCAGGCTGTACGGTTGGAAGAAGCGCTACAACAATTATTTGCCGCCCGCGGCATCAGCTGGTCTATCATGGAAAAGGCCATTGTCCTGAAGAACTCCCCTACAGTGAAAAAACTACCTGCTGCCAGGGCTATTACAGGCACAGTAACCTCAGAAAAAGGCGAACCCCTTCCGGGAGCTACCATCCAGATTCAGGGGACGAATATCGGCGCACTTACAAACGCAATCGGACAGTTCAACATTACAGGCATCCCTCCCGGCAGAGCGGTATTACAGGCACGGTTTACCGGCTTCAAACCTGAAGATGTTGAACTCGGTATCGATGACAAAATCATCATACGCCTGAAGCCCAGTGTAAGTCAGCTCGATGAAACGGTAGTTGTGGCTTACGGAACTGCCACTGAACGCTCAACCACCGGCGCAGTAAGCGTGGTAAAAGGTGAACAGATTCAGACTTTACCCAACCGCTCGTTTGACAAAAGTCTCCAGGGGCTCGTTCCCGGACTGAGAGTATCTGGTGGTACCGGCCAGCCCGGTGGCGGGCTCAGTAATATGATCGTCCGCGGTATATCTACAGGCACGGAAGCACTGGGAGGCACCTCTGTCAGGAATCCGCTTATTGTTATTGATGGCATACCGGTAACCCAGGATGTTTATACACAAATGAGCTTAAGCAGCCCCTTAACGCCGCTTTCGAATCCATTATCCCAGATTAACCCCAACGATATAGCCGAGATCTCCGTTCTCAAAGATGCAGCTGCCATTTCCCTGTATGGCTCTAAAGCAAGCAACGGCGTTATCCTCGTTACAACTAAAAAAGGCGGTGTATCCAAAACAAGATTTACGTTCAACCACCAGACTGATCTGAGCTTCAGGCCACCCACCGGTCAGCGTCTAATGAACCGGGAAGAATACCTGGATCTGCTGTTCGAAACCTACCGGCAGGCTAACCCTGCCACATGGACGGATGAAGCCATCCGTGCTGATCTGTATAAAAAACTCCCTTACCGGGTTAATGGTACAGATACTTCCTTTTACGACACACCCGACTGGCAGAAGCTTATCTACCGTGAACCCGCACTCACCGTCGCCAACAATCTCTCTATTTCCGGCGGAACGCCCACGCAGCGATACTACATCAATCTCGAACATACACATCAGGACGGGATTGTACGCAGCACAGGGTTCGATCGCACATCTCTGCGCGTAAACATCGACAATAAGCCTGCAAACTGGCTGAAGCTGGGAATCAGCACCCTGCTCTCATATAACAAACAATCACTGGCCGACAACAATGAAAAGACAACCGGACTGGGCCTTACCGATATTATTTCCCCCCTCCTTCCTAACAGGCTGGATAATGGAGCATATAAAATGAACTTTACCTGGGGCGCTAACCTGAACCGTGGCAATACCATGAACCCGGTTGCCGTGGCAGAATACAATTATAACCGTAATACCGCATACCGGGGCATTTCCAGCCTGAATGGGGAGCTCACATTTCTGCGGTATTTCAGTTTCCAGTCAATCCTTGGTATCGACTTTATGCAAACGGAATCCAAACAGAAAATAAGCCCGCTTTTCAACATGATTGGAAATGGACAGCTGAGTGACTACGACATGCGCAGAAGCAGCATTATTTCCACCAATTCCCTTCATTTCCGCAAACAACTGGCACGGGATCATCAATTACACATATTAATATCCCAGGAGGCGCAAATTCAGGAACAGAAAATCACCAGCCTTACCGCAACGGGTTTCGACCAATATACAAGTCCATACCTGAATGATGTATTCAGTAAGGGGTACGGCCTTTCCTCCACCTTTGGTAACACTCAAAAGAAAAACACTTTATCCCAGTTCGCACAACTCAACTACAATTTCCGCGAAAAATATTACCTGACCGGAAGCTGGCGGAGAGATGGCACTTCCGTATTCGGTCAGAATAACCCCTGGGGTAATTACGGCTCAGTAGGCGCAGCATGGATACTTTCCTCAGAACACTTTATAAAGTCGTTACTCCCGGTAGTTAACTTCCTTAAACTGAGAGGAAGCCTGGGCATTGCCGGTAATGCGGCCGCGCTGAATCAAAACCTGCCCTATCATGAAATGAATGTGAATTATTATCTCGGATCTACCGCACTAATGCCAAGAGACTATCCTGGTAACCCCTCCATACAGTGGGAAAAAACAAGGCAGTGGAATCTGGGATTACAGGCAGGTATGTGGAATAACAGGATATACCTGGAGAGTGATTACTATTATAAGTTTACTGGAAACATCATCTTTGACAAGCCGCTTCCCAGCTATACCGGTTTCAACTTTGTGGCAGACAATATAGGTGATATGCGCAACAGTGGTATAGAGGTATCATTGAAGGCTGATATACTTCGGGAAACAGCAGTACGCTGGAACCTGTATGGCAACTGGAGCCGTAATTCCAACAAACTCATTAAATCCAACGGTCAATTCAGATCACAGCTTGCAACACCTTTAATGGCAGCTGAGGTAGGTAGAGAATTCAATTCATTCTACTTACCCATATGGGCAGGCGCCAACCCGGAAAACGGAAGCCCTCAATGGCTCGATGAATCCGGCAAACCAACGGGCGACTATACAAAAGCAGCTAAGCAGTTTCTTGGGCAATCGCAACCGAAAGGTTTTGGAGCCATCACCAACAACCTGGCCTGGAAAGGATGGAGTGCTCTTATTCAATTCCAATACCAGTATGGCGGGCATATTTACAATGAACAAAACCGGATTTTTTATTCCGATGGCCTTTATGCATTCTTAAATGCTCCCACAGCAGTTGCCAACCGCTGGAAGCAACCGGGAGATGTGTCTGACAACCCGTTACGCAAGCTGAGCAATACTCAGGGCGGCACACAGAACTCCAGCAGGTACCTCTTCAAATCGGACTATGTAAGGTTGCAGCTGATAGGCTTATCATGGCACTTCCCCCGTGAAATCATGCAACGCTGGCACCTGCAATCATTAAAGGTATTCGGACAAGCCTCCAACCTCGCAGTATGGAAACCGGCTAAAGGAATTGACCCCGATAACATCAACCCGGTCGGAATGGTTGGGTTTGTGTATCCTAATGCCCGCACCTTCACCATCGGGCTCAATACTTCATTCTAAAATATGCGCACCATGAAATACCTCTTCATTATATCAATGTTCTGTTATACTCTTGCCATTTCCTGCGGGAAATCGTTCCTTGATTCCCCTCCGCAAGACAGAGTTGCACGGGAAGCATACACTACCAGCCTGAATGCCTGTGAGGAACTGCTCAGAGGCTGCTACCTTCAGCTCAGTAATGCATATGGTGAATGTGCCAGCTACTACGCAGATCTTGCTGCTGACAATATTAAAACCATCTCCGGCATGGATTACTTCTTAAACATCTATGCATGGAAAATGAAGGCAACACCAGAAACAAACACTTACTTCACTGGTGGGGAATATAATGTAAACCTGCTAGCCTACCGTTTTTATGGTGTGATCCGGAATGTGAATTATGTACTGGAGAAAACGGCGGAGCTGAAGAATGAAAATACGGCACAGGCAAACCAGTTAACAGCATCTGCACTAACAATACGTGCTATCTCTCACTTTCTGCTTGTGAACCTCCTTGCCCAGCCATATAACTTCACCCCACAAGGTACCCACCCCGGTATCGTATATGTTACCGGCTCAGACTGGAGCCAGCCGGTAAAAGGCAGGGAACCTGTGGCAGACATCTATCGTTATCTCCGGGAAGATCTTCAGCAGGCAGCAGGGATACTGCAGCCCATTCGTGATAGTAATACCACCGTTAGCCGTGAGCTGGCATACGCATTCCTGTCGCGGGTATTCCTCTATTCAGGTGATTATACTGCTGCTCTTGAATCTGCGAAGAAAGCGCTAGACGGGCATCCCTTACTGACGGTGGATCAGGGGTACCCCGACGATATGTTCCGCAATCTGCAACTTTCACGCAGTGAATCATACTTCCAGCTTCTTCCTGGCACCAGCGAAGCATTAAAATACCGGGGTGGCGGATCTTTTCCCGGAGTATTTTTCAGACAGGCCATTATGTTCACTGCCACAGCTGATATCACCAATGCATTGCAAAGCGATACAACAGATGTACGGAATAAGTGGGTGGAACAGGGAGTTAACGGATGGAATATCATTAAATTCCCTGCAGGGGCCGTACCCGGTGTTACGCCTGAGTCCAGTGCCTACTTCATGCCCGTTATTCGTGTTTCAGAAGTAATGCTCAATGCCGCGGAAGCTGCATACAACTTACAGCAGACAGGCATCGCACAGGAATACCTGAACCAGATCCGCCTCAGGGCAAAACCCGGTGCAACTTCAGTATTCCCAACAGGCACAGCATTAATGGATTCTATACGTATGGAAAGGCATAAAGAGCTGGCTTTTGAAGGCAGCAGGTTGTTTGATCTGCTCCGCTGGAAAATGCCTGTAGTACGTACAGACCCCAGTGTGCCTGAAGCCGCCACACTCCCCTTTCCCGACAACCGGGCCATCGCCCCTATTCCACAACTGGATGTATCCGCACCATCTGTAGTACAGAATCCCGGTTACTAAAACATCAATAAATCCAACATGATCAATCGAATATTTACTTTATTGCTTTGCTCTTTCTTTGCCTGCGCCCACACTGCAGCAGGGCATGAAAAACCTACATTACCTGTAATCAGGATCAAGGTTAAAGTACCTGACGGGCAAACCGCCCCGAAAATGAAAATTACCTATACACCGGCATTCTTTTATAGCAGATTAGAACCCGAAAAAATACTGGCCATTCCGAAAGGGGAGAATGCTGCAACCTGGAACCTGAAAGTGGATAAACCCATGCAGATCAACATTACAACACCTGACGACAAATATTATGCATGGTACATACATCCGGGAGACGATCTGCAGATAACCTATCAGAACCAGGCACTGGTCATTACCGGCCCGGGAAGTGAAAAATACAGGTTCCGTTATGAAACCGTATTTCCCCTGTTCAGGCAATTACAAAGCCCCCAGGCACCGAAAAGTCTGCAGGGATTCATTGAATGGAATACCTATTGTGATCAAAAAGCCGCTATCGTTGAACAATCGCTGGACAAGTACCGGAAGTTATACCCTGAGGCTAACTGGGAGCTGGATTTCATAAGTTTCCTTGCTGTTGTGGAAGGTGACCGGAACAGGGCATTTCAGCATTTATGTAATATTAAAAAGCAACTGGGAATAACACATGCCGACACTCGCAAACTGTATGAGAAAAAGATCTATAACAAAAATCTAAAATGGCTGTTCAGTCAGTCTTCCTGGATACCTGTTCCGGAATCATATTACGGCATGTTCAAAAGCCGATGCCTCTATTACCATTTCGACCAGGACACTGCCAGCGCCGACATGAAAGCAGACGCCTCATCACACATGCTGCGAAGAATGCTGGATGACTGCGATTCTATTCTGCAACCGGCCTTGAAAGATCAATTCATGGCTTTCCTGTATTCTGATAAAATCCTGCGTACCCGTAAGTTTGCCCTCGCTGAAGAAGTTCGTGATAAACTGAAGCATCAGGTTACTGACAAAAGTATTCTGTCAGAACTAACACTGGAAGAAATGAAAATGCTTAGGTACGAATTGATAGAGGGCCGGGTTTTTGGATTCAAACTACAGGATGCTGATGGCAGATTTATAGGTCTGAACAAAGAAAAGCCTGAAATACTGGTATTGGCAGAAGCGGACCCGGCTGGCAATGTTTCTGATCCGTTGTTCCATGCTATCAATAAAGAGTTCTCCGGCAACCCACATGTACGGCTGGCAACTGTAACCGGAAATGTGACTTTCGAAACCTGGAAGTCTGGTATCAAAATAGTACCGGGCATTACACCTCTATATGCCCCTGCAACCAACGACCGGACAGACTATATGCAAACCTTCCACGAAGCTGCACCGGGTCGTACATGGGTGATAGCCCCTTATAAGGAGGGATATAGCCGGGACATACGGTCTATGCTACCCTCGAATGTTAATGATACAACAACCGCCATCCTGGAAGCCATTCGTGAAAACCTCATTCAGTTACACGATGGACCGTATATAAACTACGCCGGCGATACCGCATTCATCTACAACCTCCTGGCTTCGAGGGTCAGTATTGACACCCTCCTCCACCGTAAACCCGGCTATGTACAGGCGGCCACCCATGTAGCCGGCCAGTTCTTCCGGATACCGGTAAAAGCAGCTATTACCCCGCCACCATCCCAATACCGCCAACCCGGTAAATTATTGGTGATATCCGATATGGAAGGCAACCTTCCTGCCATGGCCCGTTTCCTGATCGCGCATGGTGTAATAGATTCAGCATACAACTGGACATATGGCACCAATCACCTGCTGCTGAATGGCGATTTCATGGACCGGGGCAAACAGGTTACTGAATGCCTCTGGCTATTATACAAGCTGGAAGACGAAGCGATACAGGCAGGTGGCCGCGTCCATTTCCTGCTTGGCAATCATGAAATCATTAATCTGTATAACGATGTCAGGTATGTGAATTACAAGTACCTCCACAATGCAAAGCAGATGCATCTTGGATACGATGAGTTACTGAGCGTACAAACTGAAATGGGGCGATGGCTCCGGAGCAGGAATATGGTAGAGAAGATCGGATCGCATTTATTTGTTCATGGAGGAATCAGTCCGGCTATAAACAATCAGCAACTTTCCATTGATTCCTGCAACCAGCTGAGCCGCCAATTTCTCCTATTTGGAGCGCATGATTCGGCTCAAACTGCCATCCAAAAGCAACTGCACCTTACAGAAGATTCACCACTTTGGTATCGCGGCTACTATCCGGGTAAAAACAAAACGGTGCGCACTCCAATTGAAGAAATCAATAAAACACTTTCATTCTATGGCGTGCAACGTATCATTACCGGGCATACAGTGGTACCTGATGTATCCGCTTTTTATGACGGGAAGGTGATTAATGCAGATACTCATCATGCCAGTGGTGACGTGGAAGGTTTACTCATCGAAAATGGTCAGTATTACCGTATTACAGCCGATGGAAAGCAACATACGCTACCTGTACAATATTGATTACTTATCATTCACCGCAACAGTATCGCATGAAGCCCCGCCGCAGCGGGGCTTTTTTGTTTCCTGAATTTTCAGGTACTGAACGAAATGTACAGTAGGTAAGAATAATTTCGTAAGAAATCAGCAATGGCCATTGTTTTAAAACATATTTCAAAACCCGAAAATCTTTTCACATGAAAAAGTACTCAATGATCGGTCTTGTACTGCTGGGAGCATCTGCAGTAACTGCCGCTTTTATTCCTGCCAAGAAACTTGTTGCAGGTGATGCGCGTGTAGACAATGGTTTACTCACCAACTCTACCGGCCAGGGTGCCAGTGACAGAACCTGCCGTAAAGCTGAAGCAGGAGAAACCCCTAATTGCACCTGGACGCAAACTAAAGTTGGGTCAGTAGGCATTTCTGCTACTTCTGTTGCCGGAGTTAATTCTGTAACTCAGAACAGGTTGAACTACACCGGTACCCAAACTACCCTCTAATCAATTATCGGTAATGATAACGCCTCCCCCGGGAGGCGTTATCTGCCTGTCCCGGATGTAACCCTTATTTACATTATGCGCTCGGTCATCCTTTGCTTTGCGGCGTTCATGATGTTGCCTTCCTGTGCAGACCGGGGGTATAAACCTCCTGTTACGCATGTCCGGCTACCATCCATTGACTCACTGGCGATTATACCTGCTGCCGATACGCTCCGCTTTCCCCTCGACGAAGATTCTTTCGGCGATATCGAATCCTGGAGTATCCGGCAGCAGCATGGGGAAACCATCATTGCATTCTTCGACCAGCGATCAGAAAGCATTCTTGAATATCAATATCCCTCATGCCGGCTGATGAATAAAATCCTGCTCAGGAATGTATTCTCCGCCAATTCTATCAATTCCGCATACCTGCATACGTACGACAGCATCTTCCTGCTGTCTAAAAATGCTTTTTACCTGACAGACAGTTCCCTGCAAGTGCACAAAAAGGTGCTCTATGCTGAAGCCAACGGTGGGATGCAACCGGAAATATCACCCATGCACCCGCCTGTAATCAGGAACGGGAAGCTTTACCTGTCACGCTACCCTGATATTAGCAGCGCCTCCCGAAAGGCATTCCGCCAATGGCGGGTGCTTTGGATCGCCGATCAGCAAACAGGCACGGTAACATCTGATTATCCCCTTCCGGATACATATCAGGGAAACAGCTATGAAAACAAACTGCTACGCTACAATTTCTGCATCAATGCCAGCGGCAGCTTTGTATTTAATTTCCCTGCAGATACGATGCTCTATGAAACCGATCTGGGTCAGCTGCACAATGCCTGGTATGCCAGGAGCGGGCATCAGGCCCGGCCGGCACTTGCTTCCCTGCAAAACAATGCGGGCGACCAGACAGATGATACCCCGGCTTCTCAGGACAGTGCTATATACACAGGAATTTACTACGATGCATTCCATCAGCGATATCTCCGTATCGTCAGATCCGGGAGGGAAAGGGTCAACGGTACGCTACGCTTCCTGATCCTCGACAAAGGATTCCGCATTATCGGTGAATCGGACGTACCTGATGGCATTCAGGTGAAGGAACTCCTCTTCACTCCCGACGGGCACATATATGCCCGGATTCAGCCTAAAAATGAATATGAAATCCCGTTTATCCGGCTGGAATACTATCACCACCCAACTGCCCGTCATGCGTATGAAAAATAGCCTGATTCTCCTTTTGTTATTATGGCTGGCTGAAGCATGCAATACATCTGCCAGTGGTCCTTCACGCGATACTACAATTACCAGCACAGCCCGGCAGCAGGAGTTGGCCGTTGAACTATCCGGGATTGTAGCAGACTCGCTGTTAAGTAAGGACACGCTTGCAGTGATGATCCTGCCGTTCGCAGCCAGCTGCCCTTCCTGCCGGGATAAAACTATTGACAGCATCATGGCATTCCGGGGGAACATCCCTGAAAATCATTACATCGTTTTTTCCATCGACGGCGGCCGTAAATCTATCCGCGGCTACTTCAGAAGCGCAGGCCACCAGGGCATCCCCGATATACCGGGCGTGTTGATCTATGACAGTACAGATGTGGCAGGGAGTCGTAAACTATACAGGGAAAACCCGGCATTCTTCTATTTATCGAAAGGCAAAGTGGTCCGTAAAATTGACGCCCTGCCCCATACCGTCAGGGAAGATCTGCGTGAGTTTTTCCGTGGGTACCGTTTAAATGAAAAATAATGTCAAGAGCTATTAAAATATCCATAAGTACGGCAGATGTACCGAAAGCACCGGGCGCTTTTTCCATCCGGTTAAAATACAGCATGGGTGACCCTACGTTCTGGTTTCAGCCGGGTAAGCTGGCCATCATGTCGTGCATCCCCGGCAACTTTGCCGCCACTACAGAAATACTCCGGCAACTGGGGGTTATCAATGATGCCTATCGCTGGTCTTATGGCGATGGCCATCTGGTTGTATTGGGCAATTGTCTTGACGGCAGTGCAGAAAGCATCCGGCTGCTATGGTGGCTGTATGGGCTGCAAACGAACGCATCGAAGAAAATCGGGTACCTTCATTTCCTGCCGGGTTTCCGGGAAGCGCAGCATATGAACGGGACATGGATATCTGACCAGCCGCCATATGCACCTGCCGGTGATCATTCAGTAAGTCAATACACCATCCTTTTCGACGGTAACATGGAATTACAGCGGTGGCTGCTGACAAAGAAAGCTCATGTAAAAATCGGTAATACCGCAATCGTCCAATGCGGCTGGCAGGGTCAGGCGCAATGGCCGGTTGCTGCTGCTATACCGGGAGGTTCCCGGCCACTGATACAACCATCTCCTTCTTCCTTAAATAAGCCCGAACTGGAAGCGTTACGGAAAATGCTTTCAGTTAAAAATCTGGTACTGGTAGATGGCACTACAGGAGAAGGGCTGCTATACAAAGGGCCAGAAAGGGACAGCATACAAAGCTCCCTTCCCATATTAAGGGAGGGAGGGCGCTGGTTATTTCCCCGTGCCGGGTATGATCAGGTCAATCCCGGAAATCCGAACCTGCCGGGATAAAGTGCTCTCAGCATAAAATGCAAAACACCCGACTGGCCAACCATCAGCCCGGCAACAGGATGCCGCTCTTTCTCTACAAACCAGCTGGCACCATGGCTCCCCGGCCTTGCTGAAATCAGTAATACCTCTACCATATTGCGGGCTTTTACCAGGTATTGCTCATCCTTCAGGATTCGGGCGGCCTCCAGGTAAGTTTCACCCATTCCGGCAACTCCATTGTATAAACCCAGGCTCCTCCACACATCACTTTCATCCTGATTATTCAGTAACTCTTCCGCTACGCTGCGATACTTAGCATCATTGGTTACTTCCCATGCTTTCAGATATGCCAGCGCAATGCCCGTCCTCCCTTCGCTCCAGGTATGATCAGAAAACCCGGTACTCTCCTTCTTCCATGCAACGGAAAATATCTTCCTTCTTTGCCGGGGGGCAGTAAGATAACGAAGGCCCCGTATTGCGGCATTCAGTGCCTGATGGTCGCCGGCAGACTGGTAATAACAAAGCAGGAAATAAATAATTCCGGAAATCCCGCTGGTGAAGTAAGGCCTTATCTTATTGCTCCTCGATTTCCAGCCACCGTTCTCTTCCTGAAGCTCATACAACAATGCTGCTATAATCCCCGCACCGGGCACATCTGTATGGCGGGAGCAGGCCAGGCGCGCTATTCCCTGTCCGGCCAGTCCGTCAATAAGATGTTTACTCTCCGCCACACGAGCCAACATATCAGGCCAATGCGCCTGCATCGCCTCTTCAGCTCCCAGCAGCCCCTGGCTCATCGTTTCAGATAAGGCATAAGCCACTCCGTCCGACCCGAAGTGAAGGCCATTATTACTATTATCCAGTCGATCAACGTACTTATTCCGGATCATACCGAGCGCCTGATCAATGGGTGTGGTAAGCGCGGAAACATCGAGGCCTGCACCCGCTGCACGGGCAACGAAAAACAATGTGCCTGATACTCCGCGATTGAAACTGGCGTACCAGGCCTTCTGAATACCGTTAGCACTTTCCGGCGTTTGGGTCATATGTTCTGCAAACCACCCCTTCTCCGCATCGCAAAGCAGCGGACTACCCAGTGCCGATATCCCCGAAGCTAACAGATCATGCACCGCAGCCGGCGACCAGCTGTTCCGCCGCTGGATTACCTGCTTTTGCCGGGGCGCTTTACTATATGCATCCAGTGCAGCAAGCAGTTCCATAGCATTGGGGCGCTCATCCGACATTGGGTGCATGCAGCGCAGGATCAATGATGCAATGTGCTTATCAGGTACAAAAAAATGAACGGCCGACTCCAGCCACTCATATGACATCCCCGTAAATTTATACGGAGAAACACCGCTCCATGCACACAGGATCATGGCCCCTGCGGCAAAAACATCTTCCTTAACAGTAGGTAATGCCATTGCCTCCTGCTCAGGCGACATATATCCGAATGTACCCAGCGCGAAAGGCGGTTCCGGGAAATGCTCGCTGATTGAATAGCTTAATTCCATATCAATCACCGCTACCTTTCCGCTTGCTGTGACCATAAAATTATTCAACGTAGCATCCCGGTGTACGATGTGCTTTCCGTGCAGCGATGCAAGGATAGCCACTGCCTCACGCAGGTAGCGCATCACTTTCCTTCCTTCCTCATTACCATTCAGTAAATCCTGTCGCAGGGAACGGCTGCGCCGGATAATATCATACAGGGGCTTCCCTTTCATATGTTCAATCACGAGATAGTAATTCCCGTTTTCCTCGAACTCCCCCATCAGTCTTGGCAACCGGATGGCCCCTCCCAGTTGCTTATGCAGCTCCCGCTGCCACCTCAGCCTGTCCTGAATATCCCGCCCATTCTTATCTTTCGAATCACCCTGCGACCCTTCTTTGATAACGCAGTAACCAAAACGGGTAAAACTTTTGATATACAAACACTTCACCACATCGTTCTTCCTGCTCTCTTTCAGGCTTTTGAGGATGATGTAATAGAACCCTATACGCTTACCTCCGATTTTCTCGGCTTTCCGGGGCACAACGGTTTCATCAGGCAGGATGCTGACAGTTACTGTAGGCATAGATCAACAATTTAAAATGAACAAAAACAGGATGGTGGAACCTGTTTCCTTCCTGAAAAAGAATGAAACAATAAATGATCCGTCTTCATCATAGTAATAGCTCTGGCGCACGTTCGAGAATTTGATGGGCGCCCCGAAATCTTTCATGAGATTCAGGTATTTATAAAGGCAACGCTCCGATACACCGATCCGCTCTGCCAGCCTCGACGGAGTGCCCGTGGCTTTGGTACGGATAAGATGGTCTATGCGCTGCAGTCGCTCCAGCGTATCTGTTGTCATGGAAATTCGGGTTGTAAAGGGTTTTGTCTAAAGCTTCGGTTCGATATTTACATACTTATTGGGTTAAGAACACCTGTGTCTCCTCTATAAATTTCCATGATTTAACAAAAAGATAAAATAGCCGAAAAGACAATTTTATTGTCTTTTCAGGTAACTGGGCGGATGCCCGAAATGCGCGTGGAAGCGGCGGGAGAAATTACTGTAATCTGCATACCCAACCATGGCAGCGATCTGGTGAAGTGTATAGGTGCTGTTGCGTATGAGCTCTGAAGCAGTTTCCATGCGGATGCGCCGCACCCAGCCCTGTGGAGCTTCCCCGAAACGCTGACGAAAGCCTGTTTTCAGTTTGGATTCACTGATACAATAAGTGCTGGCAATATCACTGTTGAGTAAAGGCTCAGCCAGGTGATGGAGCATGTAGGCGCGGATAGTGGCAAACAGTGCTTCGTCGCCCTCATGCCCGTACCATCCGTTATGCTGCGCTTCCGGAAGTGTTTCCGCAATGAGCAAATCAATACGGGCCGACAGGGCTACTTCATGCATGCCATGCCCGGGATGCATTTTGCGTATTCCTTCAATATGTGCATAAGCACTCTGAGGCACAATGCCCGTACCTGCGGTTACAAATGCAGTATCCGTTTCGGATTCCATCAAACGAAAAGCCTGGTGGTGGGGCGCCAGTGCCGTAAGCCTTGCAGGGGAAATATCGATGTGGAAAGATTCATATACCTGCCCCTTTTCCAGCCAGGCTTCATGTACGCCGCCGTTGATGGAGAAACAGCCGAACTGCCCTGCCCGCAGCCAAAGGGCGCCTGCCCCTTCCACATTACAGCGGATGCTGCCTTTCAGCATGAAATGCAGCACATTGACAGCCTCAGGCGATTCAGGCATAAGCACTACATTTTCATGTGCCATGAACATATGATTGCAAACCGTATATCCGTTTATGTGCAATACCTGGTGCAGGATATCCGCAGTGGGAGAATATTCCATCCATGCTTCCGAAAACGGGTAAAGAAGTGATTTATAAGCGGCAGGTATCTGCCGGGTGATCTGTTGCAATCCGGGTGCTGCGCCCTTTTCAGGGAAGCGCAGATACGGTTGCCGGGAACTGATAGGCATATCGAGGGTTCTCACTATCTGGGTTGTGCGCAAGTAAATGCATTCCACTATTCCCGGATACAGCCATGAAGAGAATTGATGATTTATTAATATTGAAAAACGATCTGCATTTTTACCATCCTATTTAACCCTCTCTCCGTAAGCATTTCAAATAACAGCCATTAAACAGTTCATAATTCCTTAACAATAACAGCTACCCAATCTCTCCCGCTGAAAACATAAAAACCGGCAGGCCATGCCCCCGGCAGTTTGGATCACTCCGCACACATACCTATGTGCAGATCGCTTACGCTCTGGTATGTATTGATCCCCTTATATAGATACCGGAAATTTAAATAGTCCGCAGACAGATGCCTGCGGACTATCATAATCGACATATTAATTAGTGGAAATGCAGCAACCGGCAATTAATTTATTGACGGTAAGCCTAATCACTTCATAGTCATCGTTTCATCGAACAGGGTCCGGTGTGTGGAGCCGGGCTGGTTCATCCAGTATTTCACCTGCAACACTTTCGTAACAGGGTCGTATTTGTTTATGCCGGAAGGGTCCAGCTCGGCGGAGCGTCCGTTGGAGGCAGGCTGGCCGTATTTGTTCACCACGCCGGTTATGTTATTGTCTGCGTCTGTCGTAAATACGAGGCCAAAAGAACCGTAGTACGAAGGAGAACCACCATTGAGTATTTTGTGGAACACGTCATGCGTTTGGTCATCGTCTACCAGTTCCAGCGTGCGTGCACCCGTTTGGCGCAATGTAACGTTCCAGGGGTATGGACCGGTGAGCGATGCACTCGTATAATCCACCATCGTGCCGGTGCAAACAAAGCTGCCGGAGGCCGGGTTAACAGGCACTGTAGCTTCCGCGTAGAACGTATCAATACATTTTGCGGGAACATAGGCCGTCCTGAAAATGAGAGAAACGGCCGATGGATGGATATCCGTCAGCGTATCAAACAGGGCAGTAGTACCGGTAAGCCGTTTTTTCCGCATTATTCCACCTGCATCTTTGTACGTCACATCCGTATACCTGCAGGTGGCATCGGTCTCGAAATATTGGAGCGCGAAGCCTTTCCGGCTGTTAGACGCCTGTATCTTCCGGATAAAGAGTTCTGATTCAAACCTGCTGCCCAGCGCCTTCCCGCTCACGATGGCAGACTTTGGCGTAGAGGTATTACCAGATTTATATACGGCCACGATATCAAACGTATAATCGCCTTCTGCAAGTCCGGGTATGATCACTTTCATCACAGCATTCTGCTTATCCGGACTCACTTCCATGTTTTTCTGGCCGTTGCTCCAGTACAGGATGTATTTGGTAATATTGGGATCCTTCGACTGGGTGAATTGTACCTCCACCCTTTCTCTCCCTGAATGTGTTTCCAATTGATATGGCACACCGGGATACAACAGTTCGCCGTTTTCCAGGTAAGGCGCATAGGCGTGGTCCATTTTGGTACAGGCCGCCATCAGTATAACTGCCATCACCGGCAGCAAATATTTTTTATTCATTCGGATCGTTTTAAAATCAGGAATCGGGATCACAGATAATCTCCCATGAACTTGAGTGAGGAAATTTCCATTCCCAGGCCACCGCTGAAAGTTTCAAGCAATACCAGCCTGAAGTAACGCATGGGAACGGCAGGCAGCGGCATGGTAAATTCGGAGCCACTGTCGATCACCTCATAATCAGCCGCATTTTGCTGGCCGTATGGTAAACCGGAAGGCTTCACCAGTTCATATACGCCGCCTATCTGCGTCCAGCTGCCATCTAGCGCCCCGCTGGGATTGGGGTTCATGCTGCCATAGAGCTTGAAGAAGCGCAACGTACCGTTCCTGAATTCGGCACCACCGTTTTTACGCATATAATACCGGAAGCGGCTCAGCACTACGGGTTTGCCCATGTCTATCGTGATGCGCGGCGGCATGGAATCGTTAGCATTTTTAACACCGTAGAAGGAATAATCAGCAGCGCGGTAAGGGTTCCGGAGCGGCACATTGAGATTGGAGCCGCAACAGGCCGTCTGGTCTCCGGGCAGCACCAGCTCGTTCATGATGGTACGGTCCAGCTCCACTTCGTTCATGGACCTAACAGTTTCCCAAACGGTATCGGAAGTATTGCCCCACCGGTCCCGCACACAGGCGCCGTATTTACGGTCGCCCGAGCGGAAGCCCCGCACGGAGAAGTTCCCTGCGGTATTCTTCGTGTAATGGGTGTAAACATATTCGCCTTTATCCAGCGTATCCACGAGAGATATTATAGCGATCTCCCCTCCTGTCGGGTTTTCGTATGCAATATTAGCCCCGCCGAAATCACCGAACACTTTGAGCGATGCTTTCACACTTTGATAGGGCGGGATGCCGGGGTGAACGGTAACTTCCACGGGGTCAGACTTTACCTCGCTTCTGCTCACGGCGGAAAGCGTTACTTTATAATCCCCCTCGCGCTCAAAACCTTTCACCACAATGGTATCGGTGTAATAGGATGATTTCACCTGTTGGGATGCTGTAGCGTTGATCCTGAAATCGGCTTGTACATAGAGTATCTCCGGTTCGGAAGGGATGTCGTACACAATGGTAGCGCCTCCCGGGAAGTTGGTAACACGTACGTTCTTTACGGGCGAAGGCTTTTTACCGTTTTTGTAAATGGGTTCCCTGTCGGTGCCGGTTTGCTTCTGGCAGGCGGATACAATCATACCGGCCATCAGCAGCAGGCTATATGTAATAAAACGGAATGGCTTGTTCATGATACATTGTTTGAAGTTGGAAAAACGGGATTACCACAGCGGGTTTTGCACCAGGTTAGGGTTTACGTTGAGATCATGCTCCGCGATGGGCGCCAGGTACTCACGGTATGTGTTGTTAGGTGTATACAGCGTACGCATCCGGTAGAACATGCCGGGGGTATTCTGCTGGATGTCCCAGCCGGTAACAGGGCGGTTCATATAGTCCAGCCGTTTCCAGCGGCGCATGTTCCAGTAATTCTCGCCTTCAAAAATAAATTCGGCCATGGTTTCGTGCTGGATAATGCCGCGGAGCCCTTCTTTGGAAGCAGGCCGCGAAGGATTGCGGGAATGGTTGGCCCACGATTCCACCACGCCTTTCAGCCCCGCTCTTGTGCGTACACTGTCCAGATACTGATAAGCTTTTCCCCCGGGGCCTTCGGTCTCGTTGATCGCTTCTGCATACATGAGGTAGAGGGCAGACAGGCGGATTGCGGGCCAGGCGTAGGCATCAGGCGCATAAGAACCACCATCGCCGCTCGTTTTCCAGCTCACGATCTTCTTAGGCCAGTAACCGGTGAACGAAGTGCGGGAAAGTCCGTTGGAAGATGATGAACCCCACATGGTATTAATGTACAGCAGGTTGTCTTCACTGGAACGCTGCTTCATGAAATACGACGATCCATCAAATGCGAGATCGGCATAAAAACGGTATTCCCGGTCGATGTTAAAAGACGAGGTAGTATAGTTCGGTTTCAGGATACTGCGATGTGTGGCAGGAACTGTTTTAAGCGTGGTGTAACGGTTGGCGTAATCCCAGGAAGGGTCTTCGTCGATGGGCACCCCGTTTTTGGTATAGAAGATCTCGCAGGCTTTCATATTGGCTGCCCAGAGTGAAATAGTGTAGGAATATACATCGTTCCTCGGAGCGCAGAGCCGCTGCAGGCTGCCGGTAGTGCTGTGTGTGAGCGTCCATATCACTTCGGGGTTCCATTCTTCCGTTACTGCCCCGCGTATGTCCATGCAAATGCGGGTGGAATCGCTGATATCCTTCAGGTCGAATGGTTTCACGAAGCGGTGCAGTTTATAGCCCGCGTTATGTGCAGAGGCGATGGCTTCTTCACAGGCCTTGGCGGCAAGGGTCCACTTCTCAGGGCTGAAGTTGGGATTGAATAAAGCCTGCCCAGCCTGGTGGCCAAACCCGGCATAGTCAGTATTCCCGTTAAAAAGCGGGCTCGCATTCAGCATCAGTGTATACGCCCTGATAGCGAGGGCTATAGGCTGCGTCATCCTGCCCAGTTCTTCCCGCTGGTTGGTAATTATAAGCGGAAGATCAGCTTTCGCTTCGTCTAGCAACTGCACGATATAAGCCGTCACTTCGTCTACCGGTTGCCGTTTCACCCGCACTTCTTCCACATCCGCAGAAATGGGCAGGCTTTCCTTCACGATCGGAATCGGGCCATACATCCGGAGGAGCCAGAAATGGTAATATGCCTTCAGCGTTTTTACTTCGGCTATCCAGCGCTTGCGTTCGTGCTCCTGTATATCGGGCACTTTATGAATGTAGTCAAGGAAAGTGTTGCAGGTGCGGATGGCCACGAACATAGGGGTACCGCCCCTGTCCCCGCCACCGCTCCAGTAATTGGCGATGGGGTTCACAATGTTCTGGTAATCGTATGCCAGCTCTATGATGGAATTCCGGATGCCCGATTGCGAGCCGGGGTAAGGCGAAGAAATCTCCCGGGTGCCGAGGATGGCATAATTGCTGCTCACATCGCCCAGTTGCGGGATATATGAGTAACAGGTGAACAGGTATTTTTTAGCAGTGGCCCTGAGCTGGAATGCCTGATCAAGCGTGGGCACGTTGTCGGGGATGATGTCAAGGAACTTGTTGCAGGACCCCATTGTTGCCAGGCAGGCCAGCAGCAGTATACGTATGATCTTCATGGTAATTATCTTTTTCATGTCAGGATGTTGTGGAACTTGCAGGGGTTATTTGAGTGACAGCATCACGCCGGCATTGAATACCCGCTGAATAGGGTACCCGAGTCCATTGCCGCCCATTTCCACATCCCACAGGTTAAACTTGCTGAAAGTGACGAGGTTGTTTCCGTTCACATAAAACCGGGCATTGGTGAGGCGCAGTCTTTTCATGATATGCGCAGGCAGCGTATACCCTATTTCCGCAGATTTGATCCGCAGCAAAGCGCCGTTGCGCATGAACCAGGTGCTGGTTTGGATATTGTTCTCATTCAAACCGATGCTCATACGGGGCCACAGTGCGTAGATATTCCGGTTGTCTTCGCTCCAGTGATTAACGGCCCATACTTTCAGTAATTGCCTTTGCTCACCAATAAAGGGCGAAGTCTTTTCCGCATCGATCCAGAACGACTCGCGGGCCAGGCCCTGGAAGAAGACAGAGCAATCGAACCTTCCGAAGCCCGATGACACGCCGAAGCCGTATACTATCTCCGGTGTGGTAGGGAAACCGATAGGTGCCTGGTCGAGCTCAGTAATCTGTCCGTCTCCATTCAGGTCGCGATACTTGATATCTCCGCCTCCATATGGCCCAAAGCTTTGGCGGGGCGCATTCCTGGCATCGAGGTCGTCTACAAAAAGGCGCTCGGCGATATAACCCCATTGCTGACTAAGTGAGCGGCCGGTATGCAGTTTATTGGTCTCTTTATACTGAGGCTCCTCATATACATCAAACGCACTGGTAGCATAGGTGAAGTTGGCCATCCCCTTTGCCCACCATTTACGGGTGAACTGGTGCGTGAAGTCCAGCGCAAAATCAATCCCCTGGGAATGTGCCTTACCCACATTGGCGCGGGATACTGCGGAAAGGCCCATGGTAGAGGGTACGGATGCGCGGTTCATAAGGATGTTTGAACGCTGTTCGCGATAGATGTCCATATCGATGTTCACTTTCCCCAACACCGACATTTCAAATCCGATATTCGTTTTCATGGCCTGCTCCCAGGTGATGTCGTTATTTGCGTACCGCGAAATACCGATGCCCGACAGCGAGTAATTCTTCAGGGTGCCGAAGGTCATACCCAGACCGGAGGCTTTCATATCAATATTGGAAAGGTAGAAGAAACGGTCTGTAGGGTCGCCGATGGCATCGTTCCCCACAAGTCCGTATGTGGCACGCAGCTTCAGCTTGGGGATCCAGCTTTTGTAGGGTTCCCAGAACCGCTCTTCGGAAATGGTATATCCCACGCCTGCAGACGGGAAGAACCCGAAACGGTGGGATTTATGGAAACGTTCTGATCCATTGTATCCGAAGTTGAACTCGGCGGCGTAACGGCCGTCGAAAACATAGGTCATACGCCCTGAAAGTCCAACGTTGCGGAAGGGCAGCGATCCCTGGAGGGAACCGGCATTACCGGTAAGACTGCTCTTTGCTATGCCAACGAGCGTGCCTCCCAGGCTATGCACTTTATCGAATGTGCGGCTGTAATCCACCGCCAGCTCGCTGTAGAAATCTGCAGAGAGGGATTTAGGCCCTTCTTCATATCCCAGGTATTCTGTACCGGCCGGTGCGTCCGACTGTCCGTCTTCCAGGTTAATAGGGCGGATGGAATAGCCTTTTGTAGCATAGTCGTAGTTATAGGCGATGTAATAGAACGGATTATAGGAACGCGATACTGAAAATGCGCCGTTCCGCTGCACATTTATCATTCCTCTTGCAGACAGGCCCTGGGTAATGAAATTCAGTTTCTGGTTCAGCCCGATCTGCGCATTGATGTTGTAGCGGTTGGATTCCTGGTAACCTTTCATAAGGTCGGCGTAAGGGTTGTTGTACCTGCCTTCCGATGCATTACCAAACATGATGTGTTTGACATACCGCGTTTCGTCTGTAGGATCAAAATATGCCGGGAACAATACGGAGTTGGATTGCATGATCTGCGCATAAATATCGGCGCCTCCTTTCAGCGGTCCGTTATAATCATCGAAGCTCCCGGAGAGCCTTGCAGTCATTTCCGTAGTGGGTGTGAGGTTGATATTGATATTGCTGCGGATGGAATAGGATTTGAGCTTGGAGTTGCTGTTGAAATTATTCTTCTTATCCACTTTCATGATACCATTGTCGATGTTCATGGAGCCGGATACATAATACCGCGCCACTTTGCCTCCGCCACTGAGACTGAGGTTGAAGCGCTGGTTGTTGGTGGAATTCTTCAGCAGCATCTTCTGCCAGTCTGTAGACGGGAACACAACGGGGTCCAGGCCCTTGCGGGTGTTCTCGATCTTATCTTTGGAGTACAACAGTCCGCCTAGTGGATTGCGCGTTAAAATGGCTTCGTTGGCCAGTTCCATATAAGTGATAGGGTCTGCCATCTCAACGTTGCGGGTAGATTGGGAGAGGGAATTTTCTGCGCGGAAAGACAGGGTAACGCTTCCCTCCTGCCCCTGCTTGGTGGTAATAAGTATTACCCCGTTTGCCCCTTTGGAGCCGTACAGCGCCGTAGCTGTAGCGTCTTTCATAATGGAAAAACTGGCGATATCATCTACCTGTAGCCTTGCCAGGTCGGTAGACGAAGATTCGATGTTATCGATGAGGATAAGGGGCGATTTCCGGTAACCGAAGGTGGTAACGCCGCGCACGAAGAAGTCGGCATTATCGAAGCCCGGCTCACCGCTGCGCTGAAAGGCGATTACACCTGCCAGGCGCCCGGCGAGTGCATTGGTTAGGTTACTTACCGGGATCTTAAGCTCGGCGGGCTTGATGGTCGTAACAGCACCTACCACTTCCGACTTCTTTTGCCGGCCGTGCGCCACGATCACCACTTCCTCCACTTTTCCTTCGATCGGTTTCAGCGCCACCAAAATGGGGGCGGTGCCGGTTACTGCTACTTCCTTCGGTTCATAACCGATGTAAGACACTACCAGCACGGCACCTTTGTCTGGCACTTCGAGGGAGAAACGCCCTGATGGATCAGTGGCAACACCTTTGGCCGTGCCTTTCAGCTTTACCGTGGCGCCGGGCAGTGGTATACCATGCTCGTCTGTCACCGTACCTTTAACGGTGATGACAGCGATCTCGGCACTGCCTGGCGGCGCCTGCGGGCGAGGCACCGCCCTGGTGATGACGATGGTACTGTCCAATATGGCATAGTCCAGTGCAAGCCCTTCCAGGCAGGTTTTAAGTGCGGCATCCAGCGGCTTGTTACGGATGTCCACATCAATTCGACCTACATCTTTCAACAATTCATCTTCTACGAAAAACTGCATACTGGTTTGCCGGTTGATTTCCCGGAATACCTGTTTAAGCCGCAGGTTCTTCCCCGACAGGGTAACCTGCTGGCTGAAGCTGCTGGCGCTTACCTGCAAACAGATCCCGGTAAATAATAATGCCCCTGTTAGTTTCATGGCTAATTTTGAAATGAAGCGCTTACCGTACCCTCCGGGCCGGTACGACTTTGG
This sequence comes from Chitinophaga deserti, assembly GCF_003149455.1. Taxonomy (GTDB): domain Bacteria; phylum Bacteroidota; class Bacteroidia; order Chitinophagales; family Chitinophagaceae; genus Chitinophaga; species Chitinophaga deserti. The sequence goes on along the minus strand of NZ_QFFK01000004.1, from coordinate 194,973 downwards.
TTGTAAATGCATACATTTGTTTTAGGCCGCCACTGTCAAATCGTTGCGGTACTTGGGTTTGATAAATAAACTTTCCAACAATTGTTTATTACCGGCTTAACCGGCCGGCATCACCCAATAGTCAGCCGTTCCGTCTTCCTCATGGAACGGTTTTTTTTGGGTCATGCCTGTATACGTGAAATTGATTTTACTGCTTCATAATAATGGTCCGGTTTTCTATTACGCTGCTGATACCGGCAAGCTGCATGAACTTCAGCACATCATCAATGCTTCCGCTGCGGCGCATAATGCCGGTAAAGCGGCGGCTGGCGGTATTGCCGTAATATTTTACTTCCACATCGTACCATCGGCCTATCTCCCGCATAATGTCAGCAAGGGGCTGGTCATCGAAATGGAACATCCCATTCCGCCAGGCCAGCACTGCTTCCATATCTGCCGGAGCTATCCGGAACTGGTTATCTCCCGCAATAGCCTGCTCACCCGGTTTAAGCAGTGAGCTGTCGCGCCCTGCGGCAAACCGCACCGATCCTTCCACCAGTGTGATTCTTGTGGACTGTTCATCAGCATATGCCTTCACATTAAACTTCGTTCCCAGAACCGTCACTTTCGTTCCTTTTGCCAAAACTTCAAACCTGGAACCGGGATGCTTCGTTATTTCGAAATATGCCTCACCCGTTACTTCCACCTTTCTTGTATTATCGAATGTAGTGGGGAAGCGGATAGATGATGCGGCGTTAAGCCAGGCTTTACTCCCGTCCGGCAACACCACGGCATAGGTACCACCTTTCGGCGTTGCGATGGTATGGTATACCGTGCCGCCTGCAGCAGGATCGTTGGCGCCATATGCCAGCAGGCCGCTGTGCACTTTAGATACGGATGTGCCTCCCTGTTGCGCCAGTGTGCCATTAGCCACACTATCGAGCTGGATAACGTTGCCATTCCCCAGTATGAGTACAGCCTTATTGCCGGCAGGGATGACGGGTACCGTTTCGGCAACCTGTGGTTGCTTTACCTCAGCATGCCGGTCCGTCCAGATCAAAGTACCTGCTACCGTTATTAGTACAGCAGCTGCGGCGGCCTGCCACCAGCGGTTTATCTGAAAGCGGCGCTGCCGGTGGATGGGTAACCGGGCAAAGAGACGGTTGCGCAGGGCAGCATCCGTTTGCCCGTCGAACCGGCCTGAATGCAGGGCTTCCATCAGATGGTCTCCCAGTTCCTTTTCGCTGTCGGGCAGCATGCTGAACATCATTCCGGTTTCCTCTTCCGAAATACTGCCGGCAAGATATTTCTCCAGCAAAACATTAAAATCCGGAGTTTCCCGGTTAGTATCATTCATGAACCATCAGGTATGTAATCAGGTATAAAGACACGGGTTACATCAAAGTGTACCAGTGCCAGGAAGAAAATTCTGCAGGAAATAATAAAATAAGCGGAATGATGTTTTCCTGTTTGCTTACATGGCTGCGCAGGAAGGCCATGGCACGGGCAAGGTGATTGCGGACAGTATTGCGGGAAAGCCCCAGTTCCGCCGCTGCTTCGGGAAGACTGTACCCCATTTGCTGGGTGAGGCGGAATACGGTTCTTTGCTGAGCCGGAAGGAGTTGCAGCGCCGCTTCCAGTATTTCGAGGGATTGCTTGCGCATAACGAGGGAAGCCGGAGCAGGCGGCCCTTCCGGAACTGCGGTCTGCAGCTGTTCACGTAAATAGGCTTTTTCCTGGGCGATGCCTCTCAGCACATTGAGGACATGGTTGCGGGCAAGGATAAAGATGTAGGATTCCAGCTGTACAATCGCCGGCAGGGAGGCACGTTTTGTCCATAGCTTCAGAAATATTTCCTGAACGGCCTCTTCGGCCAGAGTATGCGATTTGGTATAATTCATGGCTACCCCGAACACCCTGTCGGAATATCGGTCAAAAAGCTGGCGGAAGGCGGAGGGGTCGCCATCTGCTACCCTATGCAGATAATTGTCTGTTTCAACGATCACGTGGACTGCTTTGAAATTTTAAACCCGGACATTTTAGATGTTTATAGTACCGTGAAACCGGTTTATACTTCACCAGGCGGAATTTCATGCTGAACTTTTCTCATATGGTATGTGGTTAAATGTCCCTGCATCGGGCAGGATGGTCCGGTTTGTAATTTATCTTCCTCCCCAACAGGAATGCTGGCCGATTTTGATTATAACCAATGCTTTTTTTGCATGGGCGCTATTATACAGCAGTGATATGCAAATAAAAAAACCGGCAGGCCATGCGCCCGCCGGTATGGATCTCTCCGCACACATGCCTATGTGCAGATCGTTTACGCCCTTGCTAAACGGGCGGCTCTCATCTGGAACAGCAGCAACACTGTTCCAAAGGCAAAGAGAATAGTTTCGGTCATGAGCCATTGCTGCCCGAATGCGCCAAGCGGCCCTTCAATGCCCAGGGTCATCAGGCGCGATAAAGCATAGAACCCCCACAGCATGGTCAGGAATACCAGGCCCTGCTTCTGATCACGCAGCGCCCAGCGCACCAGCATAATTACAATGGTTAAGCCCACACCGCCGTAAACACCGCGGATGGAACTGAAAGAATCGGGGTTAGGCAGCTTTACCTGTACGAGATCCATCACAGCCTGCGGACTGAAAAATGCCATGATGCTCACATACAGTAAGCTGGCCGCAGAAAAGAAAATATAAATGCGGGAAAGGATGAGGAGTGTTTTTTGTTGCTTCATGTTATATGAGATTTGATTTATTAACGGCACAAAATTGCCCTATGCCCGCAACATAAATCTTGGCGCTTACCAAGATTTTTACCCTGAAGAGTGCCAATCAGGGAGAACCATTCCGCTTAAATCCTGTTATAACAGAGAAAATCGAATAATCCCATGGCCCAAACCGTAGCTGAACAGATCGTACAAATGCTCCGCGCCGCAGGTGTGGAAAGGATTTACGCCGTCACGGGCGACAGTCTCAACCATCTCAACGATGCCATCCGGCGCGACGGCAGCATCCAGTGGATCCATGTACGGCACGAGGAAACCGCTGCTTATGCAGCCGGAGCAGAAGCCCAGCTGACGGGTAAGATAGCCTGCTGCGCGGGAAGCTGTGGCCCCGGCCATGTACATCTCATCAATGGCCTTTATGATGCACACCGCTCCGGCGCTCCTGTGCTGGCTATTGCTTCCGCCATCCCTACCGGGGAATTCGGCACCGGGTATTTCCAGGAAACCAATATCCATAAGCTTTTCAGCGATTGCAGTTATTATTGCGAAATGGCAACCACGCCCGCGCAGGTGCCCCGTATGCTGCAGATGGCCATGCAAACTGCCGTAAGCCGTAACGGTGTAACCGTACTTGGCCTCCCGGGCGATGTGTCGGAACAGGATGCAGTAAAGGCAGAAACATCCAACTCCTTGTTCCTCACCCAATCCGGCATCATCCCATCATCTGAGGAAATGACGCAGCTGGCGGAAACATTAAATGCCAGTGAGAAAGTCACCATCTTCTGTGGCATAGGTGCCACCGGTGCACACCCCGAGGTGCTGGACCTGGCCAATGCCCTTCAGGCGCCCGTAGGATACTCTTTCCGGGGCAAAATGGCCGTGCAGCACGATAACCCCTTCGAAGTAGGCATGACCGGCCTGCTGGGGCTCCCCTCCGCTTATCATGCCATGCACCATGCCGATACCCTGCTGCTGTTAGGCACCGATTTCCCCTATACGCCTTTCCTGCCCGATAATATCCGCGTGATCCAGATCGATGCACAGGCAGAACGGCTGGGCCGCAGAGCCGCATTGCACCAGGGGCTTCATGGCACCATCCGCGAAACCATTGCCGCATTGCTGCCCCTGCTGCAGCAAAAGACCAATAAAGATTTCCTGGAAGATGAACTGAAGATATATGAAAAGGTGAAAGACCGCCTGCAGTCCTATGTAAAAGATATCGGCAGCGAAAACAAGATCCATCCCGAATTCGTAGCCGCCACGTTCGATGATCAGGCTCCGCCCAATACAATATTTACAGTAGATACCGGTATGACCTGTGTATGGGCGGCCCGGTACATATCTTCTACCGGTGGCCGTGCGCTGCTGGGTTCCTTTAATCATGGCTCCATGGCCAACGCATTACCACAGGCCATAGGTGCCGCGCTCTGTGCGCCTGAGCGTATGGTAATTGCATTGTGCGGCGATGGCGGGCTTTCCATGACCACGGGCGATCTTGCCACCATTGCCCAATACAAACTACCTGTAAAGATCGTAGTGTTTAACAACCGCTCGCTGGGCATGGTGAAACTGGAAATGGAAGTAGCCGGCCTGCCCGACTGGCAAACCGACATGCACAATCCTGATTTTGCTATGCTGGCACAGGCTTACGGAATACCCGGCATCACCATATCGCAGCCCGACCGGGTAACGGATGCCATCGCACAGGCCCTCCAACAAACCGGCCCCGTATTACTGAATATCATGACCGATCCCAATGCCCTCGCCATGCCGCCTAAAATAAAGCTGGCACAGGTAAAAGGCATGGCAGCCACTATGACGAAACTAATGCTGAACGGCGAGTTCGAAGAAGTATGGGAAACCATCAAAAGCAACATCCGCCACGCGAAGGAATTACTTTGAAAACCCCTCACATGCCAGTTACCCCTGGCAACCGCAAGCCTGCCTGCCAGAACCGTGCACGGCAGGCTTTTCATTTCACCATTACTTTAATCCAGTAACCAGCTGGCGGGTGCATACGCCTGCAATTCCAAACGTAGCACTTGTTGCTTTATCTGTACCGGCGGCCCGGTTCTCTCACCACGGAGATCTACAGGTGTTGCCGTACGGTATTTCATGGAACGCGGGAAACGGACGGTAACCACTCCACCTTCTCCTGACTGGTCCCATAACCGCAGCGCCTGTTTGCCACCGGAAAGTGCGCTTTTACCAAAAGCAGTTACCAGTACTCCTTTCCGGGATACTTCCAGTCCATCTGCTGAAGCAGGCAGTTTCCCGCCGCCCTGCGTGGCAATGGCCATCAATGGCAGGCGTGCTTCCCAGGATTGAACAGCCAGGTCTTTAGCCCCGTCTTTCTCACCTGCCGGCCATACCCGCACCCTTACACGCCAGCTGCCTTCCTGCCATAACGGGAAGTTGGTATTCCACATGTTGTTATACAGGTTTACGAACACCGATGGCCGGCGTGCCACATCCTGCTGGCTGTAGCGCCACAGGCCCGGTTCTCCCAATGATACCAGCGGTACATCTATGGGACAAACACCTGCTCCTCCCTTAGCGCCTGTAATCAGCACGCCGGTACTTACGGCCTGCAAATGACGGTTGGTGCCTTCCACGAAATCCTTAGCGGGGTCTGCAGGCGCACCCGGACGGCCCATCATATAACGGGCATCCTCTACCCTGAACGGAAAGCAAAGCCATCCGCCTTCAGGATGCTTTTCAGGTGTTTTATCCTTCACATCCCAGCTCACATCGATATATGGTTTGTGTTTGGGGAATGAAAAGGTAATGGAATAACCGTTTGCCAGTCCAGCAGTTTCCAGTGCGGTCAGTTTCACCACATCTTCCGATGCTGATGTAGTTGCTTCCATGCTCCAGGAAGCCGGTGTGTAGGTACTGTAAGGTATAACAGAAGCATCGGGCATACCCGGCTTTCCGATATCGTTCAGTCCCCAGCCATCGTGTATGCGGGAGTATTTATAGAAAAAACGGTCGTATACTTCTTTCGTGCTGAATCTTTCATGCAGGAACTGCCCTAAAGCGTAACCGGATGAGGTATCTGCCAGTTCTCTGCCATCGGCCTTGTTTATACAGGAAATGATCCCTCCTTTCTTCAGATCGAAACGGATGCGGAAGTAGGGTGTTTCCAAAACATCAGCAGCCTGTTTCTGTACCTGCTGCGTATCGATAGTAACGGTTGTATACCCGTTGGCCGGAACATCTGCCACAAAAACACTTTTGCCATTCACATCAGCCATGCCGGAACGTTTCCAGGGGAGCGGGTTGTAAATCAACACCCCTTTTTTGCTGACAGCGGCTGCCAGTTGCTGAAGCCTTGCATCCAGTTCATGATGCACGATAGCTGCGGCATTCTTGGCATAACCCGCATGATCTTCGTACGACTGCATCCATTTACGCTTGCTGCCTCTTGGCAAACGGGAATAGTCTCCACCGGGTGGCAGCGGTTCCTTTTCCAGATCGGCCATCCATTTCTTCCAGTCGTTGCCATACAACCTCCGTGGGCCATATTCTGCATTCATGCCCCAGGTATGTTCACCATACAGCAGGCTTTGTTCAAATGCTTTTTCCAGCGGCGCGGTAACATCACCGGTAGTAATGCCCCAGGCTTTTACATGCGAATCGAATGTTTCCAGTGAGGATTCCAGCGGACGGGCATTTCTCGCTGCGATGGTAGCCTGCGGCATCGACATCAGGCCATGGATCCAGGTATCCGGCATATCACCCCGTACCACAGGGAGCTGTGGCTTTTCTGCCAATACTGCATTGGCGAAATCGTCGAGGGTACCGAAGTGCACTTTAACACCGGGCATTTTGGTCTCATATTCTTTACGCCATTTCTCCACATCCTCCGGTTTGGGAGGACCATGGTTATCACCAGCCATAATCATCGACAGGTAGTTGCGGCAGGGCCAGTCTGCAGGAGGTAATAAACTGCTGCCGTAATCGATGGTATAACCGCACAATACTTTTGAACCATCGGCCCCCTGCCACCAGAATAACTGTGGTACGCGGGGGTACTGACTGGCAGGGTTCACGCCTATATGTAGAAATTTGATACCGGCATGCCGCAGAATGGTTGGCATTACCCAGCTGTGAGAAGGAACATCCGTCATTTTAGCGGCAACAGGCAAAGGGCGGCCGTACTTGCGGGCAATCTGAGCAGCATAGCCCATACCCCGCACAATTTCTTCCGGCTCCAGTGATTCCGTATGGGTTGTAAACGCAAGGGCATGCGGAGCAAGCGCGCCTTCCCTTACGGCCTGTTCAATTTTAGCTCTTCGTTCCGGTGTTTGTTTCGGTCCCAGCATCTGCGCCCAAAGAGGCCAGCCGGGAACGGTCCATACGAAACGCTGCTCTGCCGGCAATAACCGGTTAGCAGCCATTACCCCAAGGGCATTATCCATCATTTCGGTACGGTAACGTTCAAACACATTCTCGGCCAGGTCGGTAAACCCCAGGTCGAAGTGGCTCTTCACCACGATCCATACATCAGTAACACGGGAAGGAGGCGGTGTGCTTTGCGCATCCGCTTTCTGGAGATCAATGAGTAGCAATAAAACGGGCAACAGCCGGCAAATCATACGGGTCATACCGTGAATATACCGCGCAGAGCCCAATACATATTGCATCGTTTTGATATAAACAGATGCTTTTTTGACCCAGCCCCCGTTTTATTCCTTTACCTCGTACCTGTGCGTACCCGGTCCTGCTGCTATGGCATCTTTACCCGGCAGTTGTAAGGTGGCGGTACTATTCGGCGGAATGGTAAGGGTATATTGTACGGTACGGCCCTTCCGCTTCCAGGAGGAGGTAATGCGGCCGTAAGGGCCATCATGATGCGCTTCAAACTGACTGAGCCCTTTCACGAAGTGAGGGATCATTTTTACATGCCGGAAACCGGGCTTCGTTTCATCCGGGAATATCCCGCCCACGCCTTTATACAGCCAGGCACCAATCTCTCCGAACATGATATGGTTAAGGGAAATATCGCTTTTGGCATTGATGGGCCAGTTCTCGTAAAGGGTGGTTGCCCCGTTCTTCATCCACCAGCCCCAGCTGGGATAATCTTCCTGCGCGGCTATCTTCCAGGCAGCATCGGCAAATCCGTTTTCACTGAGGGCATTAAGGATGGTTTTACTGCCAATGAGGCCCACATCGAGGTGGAAATTATCTGCTTCTACCCTTTTGTACAGATTGGCCGCTACTTTGGCCTTCAGGGAATCCGGTACCAGCCCCCAGTACAATGCCACACTCAGCTCGGTTTGCACACCCTGGCCATAGATACCGGCAGCACGGTTCAGATAGCGGTCGTTAAATGCCTGATGGATGTATGCGGCAAGTGCAGTGTATTTAGCATGATCTGCCGTTTTACCCAGCATCTTCGCCGCTTTGGCAAGTATCACCACATCGGCATAATAAAAAGCTGTGGATGTGAAGGGAACCGGTGTTTTGGATTTAACGGGTATCCAGTCGCCCAGGCCCCAGGTGGTAATGCCTGATGGAGAGATGTCTGTGATATGATCCACATAGCGGCGGATACCGTCGTACGAACGTGCCAGCAACGTGGTATCGCCATAAAAAAGATAGATGTTCCAGGGGATGATGGCAATGGTACTGGTCCAGTCCGGGCCGTTCCCCCATTCATACCCCCAACCACCAGTTGGGATGATGGAAGGCAGTACGCCATTAGGCTGCTGTTCATCGAAATGATCGTTGAGCCATTTCTCGTAAACGGTTATGCCGTCGAAATTATAGAGTGCGGTTTCTATGGCCTGATGCGCATCGCCCGTCCAACCATTTTTCTCCCGCTGCGGACAATCCGTAGGATAGCCGAAGAGGTTAGAGAGATAAGAGTTATTGGTAGCCTCCCAGATCTTATTCATCACCGGGTTGGAGGTGTTTACAAATCCATTAGGCGCCACGCGGCTGTGAAGAAAATATCCCGTCAGGCTTTCCTTTTTTAACTCCACCGGCTGGCTGCTTTCCACTTCCACATACTGAAAGCCTTTGTAATTAAAGCGCGGCATAAATGTTTCCTCCCCTTTCCCGGAAAGGATAAATATATCTGTCTGGAAAGGGTCTTTATCATCCGTGGGCCGGTAATGCACGTCGATGTTAGACTGATCGGTATGCCCGGAAGAATCCAGCCTTTCTGCATGGCGCAAACGCAATACTGTACCCGCAGCACCTTTCACCTTTATCTGCGAAACACCTGAGATGTTCCGGGCAAGCCCGATCACATACCGCGTATCACTGAACTTACGGAACGTAATGGCAGGGAGGGTATCGCAGGCAGCTACAGGAGCCATGGCCTGAGCGGTAACGTTCAGGGAAGGTGCCGCGCGGAGGAGTACGTTTTTCCAGTCTTTATCATTGTAACCGGCAGCAGCCCATCCTTCTTTTTCCAGCCTTGCATCGTAATGCTCGGCAGTATAAATGCTGTTGAAGATGACCGGCCCTGTAGTGGTTTTCCAGTCTTTACCGGTGGAGATGGTCTCCACCCGCCCGTCTTCATACGTAATACGCACATCCATACAGAAAGCGGGCCTTGCACGCCAGGGGGCTTTATGGAAATCCCATACGGCGGTAGACTGATGATTATACCAACCGTTCCCCAGCATCACGCCCAAAGCGTTCTCACCGGATTGCAGCTGTTGGGTTACATCCCAGGTTAGGTATAGGTTGCGGCGGTCGAAGCGGGTGTACATGGGATCGAGCCGGTGATCACCAATACGCTGGCCGTTGATGTACAGTTCATATAAACCGGCGGCGGCGATGTAGGCCCTGGCGCTGCGGATCTTCCCTGTTGCTTTAAACGCTTTTCTGAAAAGTGCTGCGGGCTTAAGGTCCACATCATTCACATCACTGATCCACGCGCCTTTCCACTCCCGCTGCTGCATCATACCGGTTTCAAATCCTGCCGTTGCCGAAGCAGTGGATTGATCTTTATCATGAACGGTTACCGTCCATTCATAAGCGGTGAACGGTTGTAATGCAGGCCCTGCATACCGGAGGAAGCCGGCATCTGTGTGTATGACAGGAGAAGTCCAGATGATGGAAGAACCTGATCGTACTGTTACCTGGCAGGCAGCCTGCATTCCGCTGCTTAGGTTCCAGGTAAACCGTGGCTGCGTAGCGTCAATACCGACAGGATTGACCAGATGCTCACAGCGAAGGCTGGCAGGTTGCCCACCAAAGGATTGCAGTGCGGCAAAGAGGCTGCAAAGGAAGAATACGCGTTTCATTACGCGCAATATAAAAAATCATCGGGATCAACTGTCCCGGTGCATCCTGCTCCGGCTGTTACTTCCCTTCCTTCGGCCACTTCACATCCAGCATCTCCCATTCCCTGATATGGGCGGGACGGTGCTCCTTCTTCACAATAGCATCGAACCGGGTAAGCAGTGCCGGATGCTGCGCTGCAAGGTCGCGCTGCTCTGCGGGGTCGGTATCGAGGTCATAGAGCTCCCATTGCTTTTGTGGGTCCTGCTTCAGGCCGGTTTTCACTGCTTTCCATTTACCCATGCGGATGGCGAGCTGGCCACCCTTTTCGGGATACTCGAAGTAGAGGTATTCGCGGGAGGCCGTTTTGGAAGACTTACCCGTCATTTCCGGGAGCAATGAAATACCATCGTTCTCCGGAACGGGGATTCCTGCGATATCCGCGAAGGTAGCCAGCAGGTCGTATTGTACGGAGATGAGGGATGATGTACTGCCGGCGGGTATTTTCCCGGGCCAGCGTACTATAAGCGGTTCGCGGATGCCACCTTCGTAAAGATCCATTTTTAAGCCGCGCAGGCCTGCTGCGCTGTTGAAGAATGCAGGCTGCACACCACCATTGAAAGTAGCGCCGTTATCACTGGAAAAAAGGATGATGGTTTCACCATCTATCCCCTGCTTTTTGATGGCTTCGAGGATAATGCCTACCTGCGTATCGAGGTAAGTAATCATGGCGGCGTAGGTGCTGAGGGGATACTTTGCAGAAGCATAACCGCTGTTGCCATAATAGGGCTTCTCATTGAACTGCCCTACATAGGCCTGCACGGCACTGTCAGGCGCCTGCAGCGATACATGCGGCAATGTGAAAGGCAGATACAGGAAGAAAGGACCGGAAGCGTTCTGATGGATAAAATCCAGCGCCTTGCCGGTCATCTTATCGATAGCATATTCCTTTCCTTTAAACTGATTGAAATCTTCATCCGTAGCAGCAGCCGGGTTCAGAGCCTTATGTACGTAGATGGGAGGATTTGTAAGACTATCCCATTGCCCGTTTTCCCAGAGGTGTGTGGGGTAGAAATTATGAGACTGCTTCTGGTCGTAGTATCCGTAGAAATAATCGAAGCCCTGTTTGTTGGGATCGCCGGTGGTGGTATGCATGCCGAGACCCCACTTGCCAACTGCCCCTGTTTTATAACCTGCCTGCCGGAGCATACGGGCAACGGTGAGGGTGTTTTCGGGGAGGGGCATTTGTCCGCCTTCCAGCGAATCGGCAAAACCTCCCATTTCATAATTGCCCCGGATATAACTATGCCCGCCATGGCGGCCGGTCATGAGCATACAGCGTGCGGGAGCGCATACGGGAGTGCTGGTATAGAACCGGTTGAACTTCATACCCTGCGCGGCAAGCCGGTCGAGGTGCGGGGTTTTGATCTTCTGTTGTCCGTATGCCCCTACTTCCCCTACGCCGAGGTCATCGGCATAGATGAGGATGATGTTCGGCTTTTTGCCCGCGGGCTTCTTACGCTGTGCGGCCACCTCCTGCGAAAATACGCCGAGCAGGAGAAGGCTGGTGCAGATCCAGTGCTTCATGGGCTGAAGATAATAAACCACAACGGCCTGTGCCATGATATTTCGTGGCGGCACCGGCATTTCGCGGACCGGATCATTTCGAACAACTGCCATCAACTTCTAAAACCCTTACCTGCCGGGAGTTTCAGAGAAGGGATGTACTTCTGGCACAGCAATCGTTTCTATCCTGCCAAAATCCAATCCCATGCAACCAAGTCATAACGAATCCTTCCGTCTGCAACCATTACCGGCACGAACCGGCGGCGCTTCCAACGAAATTCAGCTGGTGCATCTCACCCAGGGGGCCTGTTTATTCGAAGGCAGCACCACACAAACCGAGGGCCTCTATTTCATCCGCAGCGCCGCATCAGGCCAGGGCGCTTTCTCCCGCGATGCCAGAGGGCATTCCTTCACTTTCACCCACGATTTCATCCATTACATCCCCCTCGTATACGAACTATGCCTCCAGGGTGCGGCAGGCAAGCCGGTGCTGAAGGTAGAGCCTGCACAAAGGGACGAGGTATTTGAACTGCTGCAGCTCATCCGCGCGGAATGGGAATCGGACCGGCCCTACCGCTTAGACATGATCCGTGATTACCTCAAGATCCTCCTGCGGCAGATAGCACGCTGCCTGCCTGCTCCGCGTACCGGATATTCCGCCGACCGTAAAACCGGACTGGTAAGGCAGTTCCTCGCACAGCTCGACCAGCACTTCATCCTCCTCAAAAAAGTGACCGATTACGCCGGTAATCTCCACGTTACTGCCAACCACCTCAATACCACCCTCAAGGAGCTGACTGGCGTAACAGCCAGCGAACACATCCGCCGCAGGATACTGTCGGAAGCACGCATGCTGGCCACTCACCGGGAGAACTATTCCATGAAGGAAATCGCGTACCACCTGGGGTTTGAAGACAAATCGCACTTCTCGAAATACTTTAAGAACGCTTCGGGGAAGAATTTCACCAATTACAAGAAAGAGCTGTCTATGGAAGCATGATTTGCGTTAAATTGCCGCATGCTTACGTTTCAACTCACCCCGGTTCCCGACATCACAACAGACAGGCTGGTTCTAAGACAAATCCATCATGGCGATGCCAGCGAGATCCTTTACCTCCGTGGCCATCCATCCCTGATGCATTTCATTCCCCGGCCGCGGGCCGCTTCTATCGAAGATGCAAAGGAACTGATTGACAGGTTCCTGAAACTGGCGGAGCAGAACGAGGCCATTAACTGGGGTATTACGCTGAAAGGAGAAGATAAAGTGATCGGCGTGATCGGCTATGTGAAACTGAATGCGGCTGCCCACCGCGCAGAGGTGGGATATATGCTGCACGATGGTTATCATGGTAAAGGCATTATCCGTGAAGCCCTTGCCGCCGTGCTCCATCATGGATTTGAAACGTACCGCCTGCATTCTGTGGAAGCCATTATTGACCCGGTGAACGTGGCCAGCGAGAAAGTGCTGAACCATGCAGGGTTTGTGAAAGAAGGATTTTTCCGGGAAGCGCAGTATTTCGAGGGCCAATACCTCGATATATCGGTGTATACCCTTTTAACTCCATTCCGTAACAAACAGGATAACGGCAAATAGCGTAAATTCGCTGCCACATGAGCAGAACCTTTGCGATAGGCGATATTCACGGTGCTTATAAAGCCCTGCACCAGATCATAGAAAAAATACATCCCCTCCCCGGCGACCGGCTGATATTCCTGGGCGATTATGTAGACGGATGGTCACAGTCCGCCGAAACCATCGCTTATATGATGGAGCTGGAACAGCGTTGTACCTGCATCTTCCTCCGTGGTAACCACGATGCCTGGTGCGAATCGTGGCTGGCAGGGGAACCTGCATCCGACCTCTGGCTGCAGCATGGCGGAAAGGCTACGGTGGCCAGCTATGAAAAGCTGACGCCCGAAGTCCGCAAGGCACACCTCGCTTTCTACCGCCGCATGCGGCAATTTTATACAGACGAGCATAACCGCCTCTACATCCATGCCGGCTTCGCATCCATGCACGGCCCGGATTACGAGCGGTATCAGTATAACTACATGTGGGACCGTACCTTATGGGAAATGGCCCTCTCCCTCGATCCCAAGCTCAGTACTACGGATATCCGCTATCCCAAGCGCCTGCGACTCTTCAGTGAAATATTCATCGGGCATACCCCTACCATCAACTACGGCCAGTTCATGCCCATGCATGCCGGAAACGTATGGAATGTGGATACCGGCGCCGGGTTCAATGGAAAGCTCACCGCCATGGACCTGCGGACTAAAGAATGTATCCAGAGCGATACGGTGCAGTACCTCTATCCCGGTGAAAAAGGCCGGAATACCTGATTTTTCGTAATTTTGCGGCCGCGATGGTAAGAATCGAACATATAACGCTGCCGGAATTCCCGCTTCTCCTGGCACCCATGGAAGACGTGAGCGATCCGCCGTTCCGGGTGGTTTGCAAGGAAAACGGGGCCGATCTCCTGTATACGGAGTTCATTTCCAGCGAAGGGCTTATCGGTGATTCCGCCAAATGCCGCCGCAAGCTCGATATCTTCGATGAAGAACGCCCTGCAGGCGTACAGCTGTTCGGGGGCGATGAAAAGCGCATGGCCATGGCCGCCCATATCGTAGATCTTACCCAGCCCGATTTCCTCGATATCAACTTCGGATGCCCCGTTAAAGGTATAGTAGCCCAGGGCGCCGGCTCAGGTGTGCTGAAAGATATGCAGCTGATGCAAAGGCTCACCGCCGCCGTCGTTAAAGCCACTTCCCTGCCCGTTACGGTTAAAACTCGCCTCGGCTGGGATGATGATACCAAAAACATCGAAACCGTGGCAGAAATGCTCCAGGATGCCGGTATCAAAGCCCTCACCATTCACGGCCGCACCCGCTGCCAGATGTATAAGGGCGAGGCCGACTGGTCGCTCATCGCCAAAGTCAAAAACAATCCCCGCATCAAAATTCCCATCTTCGGAAACGGGGATATCGACAGTCCGCAGAAAGCACTGGAGTATAAAAACCGTTATGGAATAGACGGGATCATGGTAGGCCGCGCCGCCATCGGCTATCCCTGGATCTTCCGGGAAATACGCCACTTCCTCAATACCGGCGAAGAATTACCCGCACCTACCGTGGCAGAACGCATAGCGGTATGCAGGCAGCAGCTGGTGAAATCCCTGCAATGGAAAGGCCCCGTGGCAGGCATTTACAACATGCGCCGCCATTACCTCACGTACCTGAAAAGCCTCCCCGGCATCAAGGAATACCGCAGCCGCCTCGTAACCCTCACCGATCCGGAAGAGATCCATGCCGTACTCGATGAGATCTTACTGGCATACGACGGCTTCGAGATGGAGAAGAAACCCATCCAGCTCATCAACTACCACGAAAATTGTCCGCTGTAAAAGCCTATTCGCAGGCTGCTTTAGTGTAAGGAGAAGGATCGAAGCGCAAACGCGCATCTTCTGCCGCGAATACCGGTATGCCATTGGCATCGGCACTATCCGCCAGGGCTTCATACAACTGATCGCCCATCATTTTGAAGATAACGGGCCTGTCGCTCGTTACACCTTCACTTTTAAAGTGGTAAGTGCCCCTGAAAATATTATCCTTCAAAGCGCCATCCACCGTTCCGGTGTTGCCGTCTTTCTCATGAAAATCATATTCCAGTACCCCTTTTACGTCTCCATCGTTCACCACCAGTTGTAAAACAAAGGTGTCGCGCCCGGTTACTTTCCGGTAACAATGCGCGCTGGCTTCGCTTTCAGCAGCCTGCTGATTGGAAGGAGACGATTGGCAGGCGATCATCATAACCGGGAGTGACAGTAAAACAGCAATACGCATGGAGCACATAATTTTTCCCAATCTACAGAAAAAAAGTTGAACCCTGCTGACATAAGGCTGTCAAACCCCCATCGCATCTTTGTTTCATCAAACCAATAAAAACCTGATTATTATGGCAACTATTCCCACACTGCTGAAAGAAATGGCCCGCGAAGCCGAAACCACCCGCAAAATGCTGGGCCGTATTCCTACCGATAAACTGGACTGGCGCCCGCATCCCAAAAGCATGGACATACGTACGCTTGCCACCCATATCGCAGAGCTCCCCACCTGGACAAAGATGGCTATAGAAACCGATGAGCTGGATTTTGCCGGTATGGACTGGACGCCCACACCTGTAAGCAGCGCGCAGGACCTTCTTGATATTCATGAAAAGGCACTGGAAGAAGGCCGTACCAGCCTCGAAAGCGCAGATGAATCTACTTTCAGCAAACCCTGGACGCTGCGTACCGGCGACCAGATCCATGCTGTAAATCCCAAATCGGAAGTGATCCGCATGGCTTACAACCAGATTGTGCACCACAGGGCTCAGCTGGGAGTATACCTCCGCCTGCTGGATGTGCCCATCCCCGGCAGCTACGGCCCCAGTGCAGACGAGCCTGCAATGTAATGCAAAGCATACTCAACCATTCACCAGGCTGCTTCATACCATGGAGCGGCCTTTTTTTATTCCGGGTTGTCACCTGCGATCATGATAGTTTAATCATGGCTTACAAGGCGCATAATGGGTAATTAATGGGTACTTACTTTAGGTCATCTGAACAAGCCCATTTAAAGTGATTATATTTTAACTAAATACTGATACAATACTCGCATTCATGTATATAAAGAGCGTAACATTGTACTAAACATAGGGTATACATTTAGTGAAATCCAATACAGTAAAGGGTTATAGATACTTTTGAATATCGCATACCTACATTATACCTACATTAACCCTTAAGTAAACCTTAAGTAACCCTGAAGTAAATATGCATCAGCTGTGGAAGCAGACCGGAGGAAAGGTGAAGGTAGTACGGCAGAAGGATGGCATAAATGCCCCCTATAATGCTAAAAGTAAAATGAGAAAGGGCCGTTTCAGAAGAAACAGCCCTTTTTTGCTTGCCTAAATATACTAAAGAAAGATAGAGAATACTACGGACGGTGGATCCACTTTTCGTTGATGAAAAAGGTTCCGAAGGGTACTATGGAAGCACCCATGGCGATGGCGGTCTTTTTCAGGGACCATTGCAGCACCATTTTCATCTCAATGACCAGTACAACGTACAGCACAAAGAGCAGGCCGTGGGCCATACCCAGCTGCTGGTTCAGCCAGGGCTGCTCCCAGATGTACTTCAACGGCATGGAAATGAAGAGGATGGCAAGGAAGGAAATCCCTTCGAGCCAGGCGATGATACGGAAACGTTTGATGGAGCGGGCATGCTGCTGCCCGGATGCTTGTTTTTCCATGGCGCAAACCTACGCCGGAATCGTTTTCCGAAATATGATTATGATCAGTTTACCGGTAACCGGCTGCCTGTAGTGTAAATAATTCTTCGTACCGCCCTTTTTTAGCAATCAGCTCTTCATGCGTACCGATTTCCAGCAGCTCACCGCCTTCCAGCACCAATATGCGGTCGGCCATGCGGACGGTAGAGAAACGGTGCGAAATGAGCACGGCAGACTTCCCTCTTGTAAGATCCGCGAAGCGCTGGAAAACTTCATATTCCGCACGGGCATCGAGGGCGGCAGTAGGTTCGTCGAGGATGAGGAGCTGGGCATTTTTCATGTAGGCCCGGGCTAGGGCAACTTTCTGCCATTCACCACCGGAAAGTTCCACCCCATTAGCGAAGCGGCGCCCCAGCATTTGCCCGAAGCCACCGGGAAGGCGGGGATACAACATGTCGGCCATACTTTTTTCCGCCGCCTGTTCTATCCGCGCAGCATTTTCTATTTCTGCGATGTTGCCCACAGCAATGTTTTGCGCGAAGGTCATCTGGTACCGCTGGAAGTCCTGGAAAATGACGCCTACCTGCATGCGCAGCTCGTTGAGGTCATATTCCTTCAGATCATGACCATCGAGCAGGATACGGCCTTCGGAAGGGTCGTACAGGCGGGCCAGGAGCTTCACCAGCGTGGTTTTACCCGCCCCGTTCTCCCCTACCAGCGCCAGCTTTTCCCCGGCATGCAGGGTAAAACTCAGATGGCGGTTAGCCCAGCGGGTGGAATTGAGGTATTTGAAACCTACATTCTCAAACACAAATCCTTCGCGGATGGGGTTCGGGAATGGACGGGCATTTTTAGGATGGGTAATGCGGGGCTGTATCTCAAAAAACTCGAAGAGGTCGCGCAGGTATATGGCACCCTGCGTTACACTGGTAAATCGCATCAGCACCCCTTCCAGCACACCTCTCAACTGACGGAAGGAACCGCCGAGGAAAGCGAGGTCGCCAATCGTAAGCTGGCCGCGTACAGTTTGAAGGATGATAATAACATACGCCGCATAATACCCCGCGCTGCCGATGAGTGAAAACACCACCGCCCAGATGTTGTACCGGATGGAAAGGCGCCGCTTGTCGAGGTAAAACTTACTGGCCAGCTGACTGAAACGGTTTACGAGGTATTGACTCAGGTTGAAAATCTTCACTTCCTTCACCGATTCATCGCTGGCACCGAGGAAGCGGATGTAATCCAGTTCGCGGCGGGCTGATGTTTCTCCCCATGCCAATGCATAAAAGCGGTCGTTGAAATGCGTTTCTGCAAAGAAAGAAGGGAGTACCGCCACGAGGAGTAACAATATCAGCCAGGGACTGAAAGTGAGCAGGCCTGCGGCAAGGAATATCATGGTCACCACATCCTGCACCTGCGAGAGTACCTGGCTCAGCAGGGCGGTACGGCCTGCGGTTTGCTGGCGGGCACGTTCCAGCTTATCATAAAACTCGGAATCTTCAAACTGATCGAGATCGAGCGTAGCGGCGTGCTGCATAATGCGCACGGAAGTGTGGTTGGCTACCTGCTCGCCCAGTAAACCATCAACCAGGCCAATAGCCCTTCCCAGCGCACCGGAAATAATCACGAGGGCAAATTCCACCGCCACCAGCTCCCAGAGATAACGGTAACCCGTATCCCCATGGGTTTGCGTGAGGCGAACCACCTCGTCTATTATAAGTTTACTGACGTATAGTAATGCTAATGGCGTGGCCGATTGTACGGCTCTGAGCAGGATGTTCCAGGTAGTCATCCATGGACTGGTTTGCCATACCAATCTGAAAAAAGCAGGCAGATTTTTCAATGCTGCCATTCGCTGCCTGAAGCTCACATCGGGCTCTCCGGGTTTTCTGCTGGGTCTTCTCATGCGGCACTGAAGTTACGTAATTATCAGATTATCCATAAAAACGACATCCGCAAACCCCTGCAGGCCTGCGGATGTCTTATTGAATTTTTCAAACTATTATTTATATCCGGTATTCTGATCAATTTTCGCGTCTGTATTCCGTTCTATTTCCGAGAAAGGAATCGGCCAGAGGTTATGGTACGGTTCAATGGTAAGGCCCGACTTCTCGTTGTACTTCTTATCGCGGTCGTACAGCAGTCCCATCCTGCACAGCGTCACCATCCGCAGTTCTTCCACATACAATTCCCGCAGTCTTTCATCGAGCAGGTAATCCATATTCACATCCCCTGCATTCACAGCCGCAGCATTAGAACGGGCGCGTACTTTATTGATATCGGTGGCAGCACTGCCGGCGTCACCTTTGCGGATATACGCTTCGGCCCGCAGCAGGTAGGTTTCTGCAAGGCGCATGAGGTAAGCATCTTTGCTGTATACATCGCCGCTGGCGTTAAACAGCATGCGGCCGCCGAAGGGAGACATGATGGGGTTGCCGTTCGCATCTTTCTGAATCACTTCAATGGGGAAGTCGCCTTCCGAGAAAGTGGCTTTCTTCAGGATGGGGTACCAGTTGCGGATGGTATCGTTGAAGTTGGTGGCTTTAGCTTTGAAGCCGTCTTTCACATACCATTTGCCATATGCATCGGAATTGGCCGGTACGCCATCCATCCTGAAATCGCGGACGATGTTGTACTCGCTGTTCCTGATATCGTTGGGGTCTCCCCAGATGGTGTACAGGAAATGTTTGGTAGGCCGTATCCAGCCAATGCCCCGTCCTGCCAGCTGATCGTTAAAGCCAAGCATGGCTGGCTGACTGGTTGGCGGCGCCCCGTTCACGGAAGTGTTCACCCGCAGGTTGGTGATATTGGGCATAATAGCCCATTGAATCACATCGCGTGCGGGAGATGCGGGGTTCAGGTAATCCGTCTGGATAACGAAGATCCCTTCCTTATTACCGCTGGTGCGGTTCTGGTTGTTCAGTTCAAAGAGGTCGCGGTATACATCCCCGGGTTTATCAGACCGCCGCCCGAAGCGGGCCGTCATCAGTGTAAGCGCCGGGTGATTGATGACCTGTGTGGCAGTGGCAATGGCATCGTCGTATGCTTTGAGGGAGATCAGTACT
The DNA here is from genome assembly GCF_003149455.1 of Chitinophaga deserti. Taxonomy (GTDB): domain Bacteria; phylum Bacteroidota; class Bacteroidia; order Chitinophagales; family Chitinophagaceae; genus Chitinophaga; species Chitinophaga deserti. Next base: position 175,119 of record NZ_QFFK01000004.1, on the reverse strand, counting down.
TCCGTCAGCAGATGTTGCGCCGCCTGTTTATTCACCGCACCATCTTTCACCGTTTCCACATTCTTCAGAAAAGCGATGGCTTCTGTAAGGTCTTTGCGGCAGAGCTGGTACACCTCATCGCGGGTGGCACGAACATAATCAGTCCGCGGCACGGATACTTCTTCCGTCATAATGGGCACACCGCCGTAGAGGTTGGCGAGCATATTGTAACCCCATGCACGGAAGAACTGGGCCTGTGCTTTAAAGAGGTTACGATCAGCTTCGGAAAGGCCCGTGGCTTTGGGTGCGCGGTTAATCACCACATTGGCGTTGGAGATCACGGTATACACGTTTTGCCAGATCACTTCCACTACGTTGAACGTGGGCACCATGGTGTTCTTATAATCGTTCAGCTTCACCGGCGGATTGTAATCCGTGGCGTTCACGGCAAAGTCGGTAGCATAGCGGAGTGAGAAATTCGCATCGAGGTTGATGCCGCCGAACAGGATATGCCTCATGCGGTTGTGCAGGTAATTCACGGCCGACTGGAAATCGGCACTGGTTTTAAGCGCATTGTCGGGCGTATAAAAATCGAGCGGTTCCTCTTTGAGAAATTCTTTGGTATTGCAACTGGCGGCAGACATAATGGCGAGTGCGGTCATGCAGCCGTATCGGATAATCTTTTTCATGCGTTCGGTGTTTAGAATTCAACATTTAAACCAACAGTATAGCTCCTGAGCACGGGGTAAGCCGAGATGTCGAGACCGGTACCCGTTTCAGGATCCCAGCCATCCCAATCCGTGAAAGTGAGCAGGTTCTTGCCATTGAGGTAAGCGCTCAGCCGGTTCACTTTCAGCTTTTGCGTGATGGAGGCAGGCAGGGTGTAGCTAAGCGTTACGTCCTGCAGCCGTACAAAGCTCCGTTGTACATAAGGCGAAAACGTTTCTCCGAGGGCGGTAGTGTAATAACCGATCTGGCGGAAGCGGGCATTAGGGTTTTCCGGCGTCCAGTAATCGAACTTGAAGAAGTTGTTATAGCGCATGTTATCCGGGTTGGGTAATGTGGTACCCGGCTGGCCGTAGTAGTACTTTTTACCACCCTGAATGGAGTTCACGAACATTTTAAATTCAAACGCTTTGTATCGAAGTGTGTTGAGGATGCTGAACCGGTAAGAGGGGTCGGAGTAGCCGAGGATCTTACGGTCTGCCGCCGCAGTGTAACTGCCATCCCCATTCACGTCTTCCACTTTATAGGTACCGTAGGTAAAGCCGCCGGGGATGATGCCTGCGTTATGATCCGCCACCTGCCACATGCCAATGATGTTGTAATCGTACGCCACGCCATATGGCTTGCCGATAAAGATTTTGGAAGACACGAGGTCATCTTCGCGCCCGTCTTTATTCGCATCGATACCCGTAATGCTCACCACTTTGTTGCGGTTGAGGGAGAAGCTGCCGTTGATATCCCAGCTGAAATCTTTGTTCCTTACCGGTGTACCGTTCAGCGCCAGCTCTATGCCTTTGTTATCCAGCTTACCGATGTTGAAGGGGATGCTGGTCTGCCCGTTGATGGAAGGAATGTTGACAGTATACAGCAGGTTGGAGGTTTGTGCGGTATAGTAGTTCACCTCTCCGGAGAGGCGGCCGCTGTAGAGGGAGAAGTCGAGCCCGAAGTTGAGGGTTTTAGTGGTTTCCCATTTCAGCCCGCTGTTGGCAAGACTGGCGATGCCCTGCCCCTGCTGCGCCAGTGCGTTATCCCCGAAGAGGTAACCGTTGGCTACGGAAGCGTTCATGCGGGAAAGGGTCTGGTAGCGGCCTACAGTACGGTTACCGTTGGAGCCATAGCTCACACGGAGCTTCAGGTCATCAACCGGTCCCAGTCTTTCTTTAGCCCATGGCTCTTCAATAATACGCCATGCGAAGGCGGCGGAAGGGAACACACCCGTTTTGTTTTCAGGACCGAAGCCGGAGAAACCATCGTTGCGGACGGTACCGGTGAGTACGTAGCGGTCTTTGTAGGAATAGATGAGGCGGTACATCTGGTACAGGCTCGCTTCCTTCCAGGCATCGGAGTTCACGGTCTGAAGGCTGGGCTGGCCCGCTTCAAGGCTGTTATATCCGAGAGCCGGGTTGGCGAAGTTGCTGGCATTGGCATTGGTTTGTTCGTAGTTACGCTTTTCATAACCGTATACAAACGTGGCGTTGATGCCATGGTCGCCGAACTCATTGCGGTAGCTGAAGATGTTATCCAGCGTCTGGTTATACTCGGAAGAGTTCATTTTGCTGCCGCTGCCGGTGAAGTTGGCGCCGTACAGGTTGAAGTTGAACTGCTGCTCCGTGATATAGTTGTTGCCGAAATTGATGCGGTAATTCAATCCTTTGATCCAGGGGATGGTAACATCTGCATACAACAGGCCGAAGAGGTTACGGCGCTTGTCGAAGTTTTTCTGTTCCGTTTCGAGGAGCGGGTTGAGGATAGAGCCATCGGGCAGGCGCACGGGCTTGCCGGTAGAATCGTAGGCCGGAAGGTAGGGAGTGAAACGCATGATATTGTTCAGCGTGGGCGACACGCCTGAATAATCGCTGATACCATAGCTTGCCTGCACACCTGCTTTCAGCCAGCTGGTAACCTTGTTCTCGAGGTTCACACGGAAGCTGTACCGCTTATAGTTATCGTTCACCACCACGTTTTCCTGGTTGGTGTAGCCGAGGGAGAAGAAGTAGGAAGTAGTTTCTGAGCGCCCGGCGATGCTGATATCGTGGTTCTGCATAAGGGGGTTGCTGTTGGTGAGCAGATCCCACCAGTTGGTAACCCTGCCGGCCTGGTAGCCTTTGGCAGATTCTGCGGAGAGCCTGCTCAGCACATCCCAGTTGGGATTGGGCGTGGTGAGATCGGTACCGGTACGGCTTTCGCTGATCCAGCGGTCGGCCACAAACTGCAGAAATCCGTCTTTATTCATGGGCAGCATATCCTTGTTGGATACCTGCGAGAGGGTGAGTGCACCATTGTAGGAGACAGTGGGCTTTTTGCCTGCACGGCCTGTTTTGGTGGTCATGAGCAGTACCCCGTTGGAAGCCTGGGAGCCGTAGATGGCTGTAGCACTGGCGTCTTTGAGTACATCTACCGAGGCAATATCTGCCGGATTGATATCGTTGAGGTTACCGCGGAAAATGATCCCGTCGAGCACAATGAGCGGGTTGGCGGTGCCGCTGATGGAAGTGCGGCCGCGGATGGTTACCGAAGGACTGGTACCTGCCCTGGTTACGGCGCCTACGTTCAGTCCGGGTACGGAACCCTGCAGCGACTGGAGGATATTGACGTTGGGGGATTCTTTGAAAGCTGCGAGGTTAGCGCGGGCGGTGGTGCCGGTCACGTCTTTTTTGCGGGCCGTGCCGTAGCCTATTACCACCACGTCGGTAACGAGCGTTTCCGCCTGCCGTTCCATGATGATCTGTAAAGGACTGCCGTTGTAAGTGATTTCCTGCGGTTTGAAGCCGATGTAACTCAGTTTCAGGACGGTTCCGGCAGCTACTGCGAGAGTGAACTCGCCTTTTTCATTGGTTTGTGTGGCTTTAGCGCCATCGCTGCTGCGAACTGAAACGCCTGCCAGCGGGGCGTTCCCTACATCCGTAACGCGGCCTGTTACTGACTGGGCGCTTGCTGCGGCATACATGCAGGTGGCCACCATGGCCAGCAGGCATCTTTTTAGCAAGCGGTCTAGCATCTTAACATTCATTTGATCAGTTATTAAAATGTGGAAGGAAAAATGGTAGAAATACAAGGCATATAGCTTTCCCGCACAGCTTTTTTAAAGCCATGCAAAGCAAAGATTCAATCGATTGTAATTGGGTTTTTAAAAAAAGTTACCTGTTGGTAACGGAAACTGACTGCGATTCAAAGTGGCTTTAATAATCAGACAATAGAAATGCTGCCGGGCTGCTGCGGCGGCAGGTAAAAGTGGTAGTACCTGTTGCTCGATTTTGAATGATAATTGTATCAGATCATACGTGTAACGCTTTTTCTAATCGTGGCTGTGGTGAATGACAAGGCTGGGTTCGTGGTCTGGTGCTGCGTTGTCAATCCCCATGTGTTAACAATAATATAAAAAATTATGAACCGGACAATGCAGGATGGTTTTCAAACCGGGGATATGCTAAAAAACGGTCAGACAAAAGCAAAATTCAACCAAGGCAGGCAGCATCAATTATCCCGTAATGAGTAAGTGTACCGGGAACACGAGGCTTACGGTGGTGCCTTCATCAGAAGTCTGTACATCCGTATATCCCTGAAATGCATCCACACGGGTTTTGATACTGTATAATCCTATCCCTGCGGCTTCTTTCTCCCTGCTCATACCATTCCCATCGTCTTCCACCATCAGGGTAAAGAGATCAGGCCGGCATTCGAGCTGAACGATTACGTGGGTTGCCGCGGCGTGTTTAATCACATTCCCCAGCAGCTCCTGCAGCATACGGTAGATCATCAGTTCATAAGGCCGATGGAAACGCACATGTTCGCCCAGTGAATAATAAGCGATCTTCAATGCATTATTACGGCCCATCTTTTCGCAATAAGCCCTGGCGGCGGCATCCAGTCCTTCTTCATACAGGAGCCTTGGCATGAGGTTGTGCGATGTATCCCGGATCTCTGCCACCGCATCGTTGAGCAATCCCAGCGTATCGCGGTAGGATGTGGAACCGGAAAGGTCCCTGTATTGCATTTCGAGGGAAGACAGGTACAGTTTCACACCCGACAAGGTAGCTCCCGCACCATCGTGCAGGCTCCGGGATATGCGGGCGCGTTCCTTCTCCTCCCCTTCCATGGTTGCCTTCGTCATAGCCAGTTCCGATTCCTTATGCAACAAATGCAGCTGCTGCTGTTGTAACTGCTGTTTCTGCCGGTAATGGAGGTACAATCCGCCGGTGAGGGCCATCAGCAGTATAAGTCCTGCTGCAAGGGCCGTTATCAGCAGGCCTGTTTTGCGGATCTCCAGGTCTTTCTTCGTGATCGACAGCTGCTGCTCTGCCAGCGATTTATCTTTTTCCAGCGTACGGTATTTCGTTTCCAGTTCATTTACTTTCGTGGCCACATCGGTTTTCTGGAGGCTGTCGCGGTACATCACATAAGCCGCCAGTGCTTCCAGCGATGCTGGTCTTTTACCCAGCTGTATGTAAATGTTCGTCAAAAGCAGGAAGTTCTCCATCAGTGCAGACACTTGCCCGGAACGCCGGGTATACACCAGTGCTTCGTTGCCATAATGTTCCGCCATGGAAAAATCGCCCGCAGTGTAATACACTTTGCCCAGTGCCATGTAGAGCGTGCTTTGGTGCAGGGGCACTATCTGTATTGTTTGGGATATTTTTTCCGCCGCTTTCAGGTAGGCAAGGGCGGAATCCTTCTTTGCAGGATTGGCGGAAAGTATTTCTCCGATCCCCACACGGCTGATGTACCGGTTGAGGGCATCGCCTTTAAGGTCGCTCAGCTGCATGGCTTCGTGATAGGCTGTCAGGGCATCCGGCAGGCGGTTGATATCCTCCATGAGATCGCCCCGGTTGATGATCATCCTGATCCAGTTACCGGTATCCTTGCGGAGGGCATACATCCGCCCGCTTTCCCGGTTGTAATACAAACCTTTCTCATGCTGACCCATGTTAAAGAACGCGAGGGATAGCCCGTTATAGGGATGGGCTTTTACCAGTGAATCCTCATAAGGCACCATTTTAATGGCTGCGAGGAAATGTTCCGCAGCGGAATCCGATTTCCCGGACTCAATATAATTATATCCAAAGCCTGTCAGCACCCGCGCGATGTTGGCACTGTCATTGATCTGCCGGTAAGCATCCAGCGCACGCCCAAAGGCCCTTCTGCTGGAATCATACAGGCCAGCGAAAAGACTCAGCTGCCCGATCATCTGGTTAGCCCGTGCAATGCCATACACATATCCGGCCTTCTGACTAAGCGCCAGTGCTTCGTGCGTAACTGCATAACCGGAATCGGGCAACACATCGAACAGGGCGATGGAGTATTTGATAAGCCGGTTTACCCGGGCCGTGTCACTCGCAGCTTCCGCAATCCTTTTACGGTGCGTTTCCTGCAATTCCCTGACAGACTGCGCATGCAGCGGTATTGCCTGCAGGAAGATAACTGCTGTCAGGCAGTAGCGGAATATGGTATGAAGCAGATTTGACATGGCTGATTAGTTGCTGCCGGCGGCCGGGCCGGTATGCGGTATGATGGGAAACTCCAGGTAGATGGATGTACCATCCGGTGAAGTATCTATTTCCATCGTTCCGCGGAATGCCGCTGCACGGGCTTTCAGGCTGTACAGTCCGATCCCTGTCCCTTCCTTCGGCTCACCTATCCCCTTTCCATTATCTTCCACCGTCATGGAAAATGCATCCGGACTAAAATTCAGCTGCACCATTACATGCGAAGCTTCCGCGTGTTTAATCACATTCCCCAGCAGCTCCTGCAGCATGCGGTAAGCCATCAGCTCAAAATGACTGTTGAATCGCATGGGCTCACCGTAAGACTGATATTCAAATTCCAAAGCATTATTGCGGCCCAGTTTATCACAATAAGCATGGGCAGCAGCATCCAGTCCGTCTTCAAACAACAGCTTCGGCATCAGGTTATGTGATGTATCCCGAATCTCGGTAACCGCTTCATTGAGCAGCCCCAGGGTATTGCGGTACGATGCTGAGCCGGTAAGTTCACTGTACTGCGTTTCCAGCGAGGATAAATACAATTTCACGCCAGACAGGATGGAGCCTGCACCATCGTGGAGGTTCCTTGCAATACGGGCCCGCTCTTTCTCTTCCCCTTCCATAGTGGCTTTCGCCATGGCCAGTTCGGATTCCTTTTGCATTAAGCGCATCTCCTGTAACTGCAGCTGCTGCTTCTGCCGGAAATGGATGAAAAGTCCGGCTGCGAGTGCCAACACCAATAGTAGTCCACCGGCCAGTCCGGTCATCATCATGCCTTTATTCCGGATCTCCAGATCTTTCTTTGTAATGGCCAGCTGCTGGTCTGCAAGCGACTTATCCTTTTCCAGCATGCGGTATTTCGTTTCCAGTTCATTTACTTTTCCGGTCACATCCGTTTTCTGGACACTATCGCGGTACATGATATAGTTGCCTAATGCTGACAGGGATTCATTCTTTAGTCCCAGTTTCATATTCACTTTGGTAAGCAGCAAAAAATGCTGCATCAGTGTCTGAACATGCCCTACTTCGCGAAGAGCAGGTTCTGCACGCAGCAGGTATTCCCGTGCAATGGAATACTGCCCCGCTTCGAAATGGGCCAAACCAAACGTTACCTGCATGGAACTGATGTATAGAGAAGGGATGTTCACAGACTTAGCAATTTCTTCTGCCTGCCGGAGGAATAACAGTGCAGAGTCTAAATGCGTTTTGTTATTGGCGAACAGTTCCCCTACGGCTACGCGGCTGTAGAAACGACCAAACTGAAACCGGGAAAGGTCACTGATGCGGATGGCTTCCCGGAATGAAACTGCTGCTTCTGCAGGGCGGCCAAGGCGGCCGTATTTATCCCCCATATTGATCAGCATTTTCACATGGTTCATGGAATCTTTCTTGTTCATGTATAATGAATCGGCCTGCTTGAGATACCCCAGGCTTTTTTCCAACTGCCCCATCTGGCTGAATGCAATGGAAAGCCCATTGTATCCGTCCGCCAGCCGGAAAGTATCCTTTGCCTTGCGATAGTAATCCAGTCCGTTCAGAAATGCATGCGCTGCGGAATCGATCCTGCCTGTCTGTAGCTCAACATTGCCGATGCCGGTCCATGAAATGCCGGCATAGGTATGGTTCCCGTCTTCAATCATGTATCCGAGCGCTATCCTGTAATACACCCGTGAGGAATCAAACTGCCCGAGATTGATGAAGCTGGTAGCCCGGGCGCAATTGATCATCCCCAGCTGACCATCGTATTTCAGTTTGTGGCTTATGGCAAGGGCTTTGTCCAGCACAATCATGGCCGTATCATCATCGACCTCCTGTAGATCAATGGCATAGTCTACCAGTAATTTCACGAGGGCCGTATCTTCCTTATGATGTTCGATCTTAGTGAGGTTTCTCCGGTGAATTTCCGGAAGCGTTTGCGCATTTGACAGGAGCGGCAGCAGGCACAATAGTGCGGCGGCAAGCCTCTTTAGTAATGTCAGGTTTTGGAATGGGCGTTTTTGCATGGTAATGAAGAGAGTAAAATGAAGTAACACAATATGTCTTAAGTCAATATGTTTGCCGGAACCGGAAACTCGAGGCTGACGGATGTACCATCCGGTGAGGAATCCACATCCATCGTTCCTTTGTAAGCAGCCACCCGTGAGCGGATGCCAAACATCCCGATACCGTCCGATATCTCCTGCGTACTGATCCCCTTCCCGTTGTCTTCCACCGTCATGGAAAAGGCGCCGGAGCGGAATGTTAGTTGTACCAGTACATGCGTGGCATCGGCATGCTTGATCACATTGCTGATCAGCTCCTGGAAGGTGCGGAAGGCCATGAGTTCGAAGTCATGGTTATACCGTACCGGGGAACCATACGACTGGAATTCGAGTTCAAAGCGTTCGTTTCTTTCCAGTTTGCTGCAATAGTCGCGGATGGCGGTATGAAGTCCGTCGAGGTGAAGGATTTTAGGCAGGAGGTTGTGGGATGTTTCCCTGATTTCCGTAACTGCTTCATTGAGCAGTCCTAATGTATCGCGGTAGGCATTGGAGCCAGCCAGTTCTCTGTATTGATTTTCGAGGGAAGAGAGATAGAGTTTAACGCCGGAGAGAATGGAACCAGCGCCATCATGGAGGTTACGGGCAATGCGGGCACGTTCTTTTTCTTCTGCTTCCATGGCTGCCTGTGCTTTTTCCAGTTCTGCTTCACGTGCCAGGGTAAGTATCTTCTGCGCGGCCAGTTGTTGTTTCTGCCGGGCATGCATCAGGTAAGCGCCGCCACCGGAAAGCAGCAACAATAATATACCGGTGAGTATATACAGCCCTGTGTTGCGGTTACGGATATCCAGCTGCTGGCGGGCGAGGTCAAGCTCCTTACGGGCCAGTTCCACATCCTTTTCCGCGGTACGGTATTTCGTTTCCATTTCGTTCACCGAAGCCGATACCTGTTTATCCTGCATACTGTCGCGGTATTCGGTATAGAGGTCGTAGGTTTTAAGGCTTTCCTCCTTCAATCCCAGCAGTATGTTCACTTTGGTGAACACGCGGTATTGCTTGATCATCATTTCGAGGTTGCCCAGCTGCCCTGAGATCTCCACGGCCTTGGCGAAGTAAGCCCGCGATGGGGCATATACTTTCTGCATGTAATACACCCGGCCCATGGTGGCATAGAGGATGCTCATGTATTGCTTGGCAACTGTGTTTTCCGCCACTACCTTTTCTGCCGCCCGCAGGTAGATGAGTGCAGAATCATATTTAAACTGCGTAGTGTAATAATCCCCCATGGCAAGCCGCCCGTAAAACCTCCCCAGCACAAACCCGGACTGGTCGCTGAGCGCTACTGCACGCAGATACATGGGTACTGATTCTTCATAACGGTACAGATAGTTCAGTTGCGTAGCCTGGTTGATCATGCTGCGGATGATGTTGGGCGTATCCCTGGCGGTGCGGAAAAGCTGCTCCGCTTTCCCGGAATATTCCAGACATTTCTCCCGTTGCCCCAGCTGGCTGAAAGCCGTACTCAGTCCGCTGTATGTTTGTGCGCGGCTATCAGGCTTGTTAGCTTTGGCGAATAAGTCCAGCGCCTGCATATATGCCTTTACGGCAGAATCCGGCGGACCGGTCTGCAGAAAGGTATTACCGATCCCTGTAGCGGCTTTAGCGGCATCTTCCAGGCTGTCTGTTGCCAGCAGTGATTCCAGCGCACTGGCATACAATTCCCTGCCGGGCAGGTAACCGCTGGTATCGAAGAGTAACTGCGCTTTATAATAGCGGCTCATACCTGTGCTCCAGGTATCGTTGGAAGCAATGCTTAACTGATGGACGGAATCCAGCAGTGCCATGGCAACACCGGGTGTTGAATCGGGAATGCTTTGAGCGGAACGAAGGAGAGCGCGTACAGGAGCAGTATCGCTTTTTATGAGTTGCTGATGTGCAGTAGCAGCACGGCGGGCGTTTTGCTGCCCGCATCCGGAAAAGCACACGATGGTTATTACAGCGGCCGGAATAAGCGGCCGCAGGCTGAATGAAGAGAGGATACGGAACATACCTGGTCCTTAATAAAATGACATAATACCTGCAGGCAGGGTGCATTTCAGTTTCATGACCAGGACAAGCCTGCCACATCGGGCACAGCAATATTGCCCCGGGAATGGATCCGGAATGCGCCCGACTGCTCTTAATAATACCAGGAATATGCTGCTAATATGCGCTGATGGCTGTTAACCGTTGGCAAAACTGTCCAATAAGTAAACTGCGCACAAACGAAAGTGCGTAAATATACTCAATTTCCGTATTTAATATTGGGAATTCAGGAAGCGAGGATCACTTTCACGCCACGGTCCTGCAGCATCTGCACCGTAGCGGAATCTACCTGGTTATCGGTAACGATGTAATCTACCTGCTCCAGGCTGCAGATGCGGCCTATGCCACGGCGGTCGAATTTAGAGCTGTCTGCCACTACAACAACTGTTTGCGCCAGTCCGATCATTTTCATATTCAGGCTTGCTTCTGCGAGGTTGGTGATGGAAAGTCCAAACTCCGGATCTATGCCGTCTACCCCTACAAACAATACCCCACAGGAAATATCGTTCAGTAATCTTTCCGCAAAGGAGCCTGCGGCGGCAGAGGAGCTTTGGTGGATGAGGCCTCCTATCTGCAGCACGTCTATATTCGGACGGTTACAGAGTTCGAGGGCTACTTTCAGTGCCGGGGTGATAACGGTGATATGTTTGGAGGGATGGAGGATGCGGGCGAGTTCGAATACGGTGGTACCGGAGCCGATAATAATGGAATCGTTGTGGCCGATGAGTTCCATAGCAGCACGGGCGATCTTCTTCTTTTCTTCCATGCGGATAAATTCCTTCTCATTGATCGGGCGCTCTATGGCGTAGGGGTTCTGGGTAGATCCGCCGCCTTTGGTGCGGAAGAGGAGCTTCTTTTCCTCCAGCAGCTTGAGGTCTTTCCGGATGGTGACGCCGGATACCTGGAGCATATCGCTCAGTTCCTGAATGTCTACTTTCCCTTTTTCCTGTAATTCCTGCAGAATCAGCTGGTGCCTTTCCGTGATGTTCATATGCGTGGCGGCTTTCTTAATGTTAAATTATCTTTCACCAAATGTACATTTTTTGGATTACAAACGGCAATAGCATCCTTTATATTAATGTTAACCATTGATTTGCAAGGCACATTAAGATACCCGACTAACTTTATTTCAATTAATATTTGTTTAATTAAGTTTAATTTCTACTTTTAGGAAGTTTCAATTCCATTACGTTTTATTTCCACGAACAACTGATAACAATGACCACTTTAGAAAAAGCAGGCATTCCACGCCAACTCATCTGGGGCTACCTCGGTGTAATGATCTTCATGATGGGAGACGGTATTGAGCAGGGCTGGCTAAGCCCATACCTGATCGATCACGGCATGACCATTCAGCAATCCGCCACCCTGTTTACCGTTTATGGCATCACCATCGCCATTTCCGCATGGTTCTCCGGCGTAATGGCCGAAGGATTTGGCGTGCGCCGCACCATGGCCCTCGGCTTATTATTGTATTGCCTCGGTACCGTAGGCTTTGTAGGCCTGGGCATGCCGGAGCTGAATGTACCCGTAATGCTGTTTACCTACGCCCTCCGCGGCTTCGGGTACCCGCTTTTCGCATATTCCTTCCTGGTATGGATTGCGTATAGCAGTCCACAGCAGCAGCTCGGCCGTGCAGTAGGCTGGTTCTGGTTCGTATTCACAGGCGGCCTCAATGTACTGGGTGCTTACTATTCCAGCTGGGCCATCACCAAGTTCGGGCATCTCAATACCCTGTGGACCTCCCTCTTCTGGGCACTCCTCGGTGCAGTACTCGCCCTCCTGCTCAACCGCAGCAAACCTGCGCGGCAGTCAGACGGTGGTTCCAAAGTACAGGAACTCATTAAAGGGCTTACCATCGTGAAAGAAGAGCCCAAAGTATTGCTTGGCGGTATCGTTCGCATTATCAATACCACCGCTCAATTCGCCTTCCCCGTTTTCCTGCCCATGTACATGGCAAGGCATGGATTCGATACCACGGAGTGGCTCACCATCTGGGGCACCATCTTCACCTCCAATATCATTTTCAACCTCATTTTCGGCTTCGTGGGCGACCATTTCGGCTGGCGCAACACCATCATGTGGTTTGGCGGCGTAGGCTGCGCACTCAGCACATTACTTTTCTATTACGCCCCGCAGATCTGGGAAGGCAGCTACTGGGCAGTGATGCTGGCAGGTATACTCTGGGGTGCACTGCTGGCGGGATATGTTCCCCTCACCGCACTTGTACCCTCGCTGGTGAAGAAAGACAAAGGCGCCGCCATGGCCATTCTTAACCTTGGGGCAGGACTTCCGGTGTTTGTAGGACCCGCCATTGTAGGGCTCTTTATCGGCAGTGCCGGTGAAGAAGGTGTGATCTGGATCCTGGCAGGACTATACATCATCAGTGCCATCATCACCCGTTTCATCACCCTTCCCAACAACGCAAAAACCATTCACTATACACAACCCGCAGAAGCAATTCAATCTATATAGCATGCGCATTTTAATCACAGCACCTTACCATCAGCAAGGCATTCAGGAAGTAGAGCAACTTTTCGGAGAAACCGTGTACCGTCCATGGAAACCTCATGGCCGCGCCTGGAACGAAAGTGAACTGATTCAACTGCTGGCAGAATCCAAAGCTGATGCGCTCATCACGGAACACGACCATGTTACTGCCAAAGTGATAGAAGCATTCCCGAAACTGCAGTTCATAGGCGTATGCCGCGGTACCCCCAGCAATGTGGCCGTTGCCAAAGCAACATCCCTCGGCATCCCGGTACTCTTTACCCCTGCACGTAACGCACAGGCGGTAGCAGAAATGTTCATCTCCAACGTAATCATGCTGCTGCGCAATACCATCCCGGGGATCGACTGGCTGAAAGGCCGCAACTGGCAGGCCGGTGCACACGATTCTTATCTGCACTTCAAAGGCAATGAACTGGCAGGCAGAACCGTGGGTATGGTGGGCTTTGGTGCTATCGGACAGCTCATTGCAGGCATGATCCGGAATTACCCCTGTAATATCCAGTTCTTCGACCCATACGTAACGGAATACGACCCTGCTTATACTAAACTCAGCCTTGAAGAACTCTTCGCTACCAGCGATGTGGTATCAATTCATCTGCCTGTTACCGAAGAAACGAAGAACATGATCAACAGCAGCGTATTGACATTGATGAAAAAAGACGCCATTTTTGTGAATACCGCCCGTGCGGCTGTGGTGAAAAGAGAAGATCTCCTCGCGGTACTGGAAACCAGGGCTATCCGCGGCGCCGTACTGGATGTGTTCGACAACGAACCGCCGGATGAGACCGATTACCGCATCATCGACCAGCCGCATGTAATTGCCACACCGCATATTGCAGGGGCAACGTTTGAAGTAGAAGATCATCACGTAGCCATCATGAACAAGGCCCTTACGCAGTGGTTCGCCAACGGAAACCGGCAGATACGCGAACTGGCTAACAGACAAATCCTTCCAACTCCCGTCAATGGTTAAACAAGACGCATACATCATAGCAGACATCGGCACAGGCAACGTGCGCGTAGCCATCGCCACTCCCGGTGGACAGGTACTCGGTGTATCCCGTGAAGACATCCGGTACGAAAAGGACCCGCTTTATCCAGACGCATTGCACTTTGATCCTGATGCCCTCTGGCAGCAGATTCTCCGCCTTGCAAAGCAGACCCTCGCTACAGCGCCCCATGCGGAGATTCGCGCTATTACCGCAACCAGTCAACGCGAAGGCATCGTACTCCTCGATGCAAAAGGCAAGGCCCTCACAGGCCTTCCCAACATCGACCACCGCGGCCGGGAATGGGAACCCATCCTCAGTGATAAAAGCCGCGTATATCAGCTCACCGGCCGCTACCCTACTTCACTGTTCTCCGCTTTCAAACTGGTGGGCATCCGTGAAAGGAAACCCGCCATCTGGGAGCAGACCGCTACTTTCCTCAGTATTTCAGACTGGGTGGAATACCAATTCTCCGGCATCGCCAAATACGAACACTCCCAGGCTTCAGAAACCCTCCTGTTCGATGTGGCACAACAGCAATGGAGCGATGAGCTCTGCGCAATGTTCGGCCTGCAGGCTTCCCTCCTGCCGTCGTTACGCACTTCCGCTTCCATATTGGGACCTGTAAGGCCCGAAGTGGCAGGCGATCTGGGAATAGCTCCTGCAGCCATCGTAATCGTTGGCGGCGGAGACACGCAGCTGGCCATAAAAAGCACGCGGCCGGCGGTAGATGACATGGTCATCGTTTCCGGCACCACCACTCCCATCGTTAAACTCACCGGGGAATATACCCTCGATACCGAAGAGCGCACCTGGACCAGCAGAGACATTGTGCAGGAACGCTTTGTATTTGAAGCAAATGCAGGCGTTACCGGCCTCAACTACCAGCGCCTGAAAGAAATCTTTTATCCCAACGAAGGATATGATGTGATCGAAAAGGAACTGGCAGACAACCGGCATACCTTCTGCATGGCCAGTCTGGGTTCCCTGCTGGCCGATGAAGAAGTATCCCTCACGAGGGGCGGCTTCATCTTCCCCGCACCCGTGTCTCACCTGCTTACGCGCGGCTCTTTTGTATGGGCCACGATGGTAGACATTGCCTGCTCTATCGTGAAGAACTACAAGATCCTCGCGGAAGTAGCAGGCCACCAGCCCGATTACATCTGGGGTTGCGGAGGCGGACTGCAAAGTCTCACCCTCCGGCAGCTGATCGCCAACCTCACCGGCAAAAAGGTACAGATGCGTACCGGTTTCCAGCAATCCTCCGCAGTAGGCGGTGCCCTCATCTGTAACGAGGCACTGGGTATAGACGGACAGATGGATGCCGCCATTGAAACTGTGCATCCGCAGGAAGAAGCGCATTATGCCGCTATTTATGCGGAATGGGAAAAAACGCGGGATTACTTCAGGAATATGAACTAATCCGCCACAATAACAGCAATCATTCATGGAACATACTTTTATCGGACTGGACGTGGGCACTCAGGGCGCCCGGGCCATTCTCACGGATGAACATGGCCATATGCTGGCATCGCATAGTGAGCACTTTCCGTTAAGCGGGGCCTCACGGGAGGAGCAATCGCCTGATGAATGGTGGGCTGCCTGTGAAAGACTGCTTACCAGGCTCCTGCAGCAGCCCGCTGCCGCGAAGCTCCGTGCTATAGGGGTAACCAGCACTTCCGGCACCATCATTCCTATTGATGCAAACGGTCAGCCCCTCCACCCAGCTATCATGTACAGCGACGGGCGGCAGGCAGAAGAAGGGAAGCGCTGTAAAGCCCTTGCGGAAAAATACCACCCGGAAGGCTACACGGCTTTCAACACCACGAGCGGCTTACCTAAAATGGTATGGTTCGCGGAACAGTTCCCGGAAAAGGCTGCACGGTTATATAAATTCATTCACGCTGCAGATTTCATTACCGGTAAACTGACAGGCAACTTCAACGTCACCGACTTTACCAATGTGTTAAAATCCGGGTACGACGTAGCAAACGAACGGTGGCCGGAATATATTTGGGGCCATTTACCACTTAAAAGCGAATGGCTGCAGCAGGTTATACCCTCGGGAGCACCCATCGGAGAAGTAACCGTAAAGCTGCCCGGAATGCCCGATAACGTAATTGTTACGGCAGGGATGACAGACGGCTGTGCTTCGCAGATTGCTTCCGGTGCGGTTACACCCGGCGCCTGGAACACTACCATCGGCACAACGCTCGTAGTGAAAGGGGTAACGGAAAAGCCTGTACACGACCCGCTTGGCAGGTTATACAACCACCGCCACCCGCAGGGGTACTGGATGCCGGGCGGCGCCAGCAATACCGGGGCAGACTGGATACCGAAGCATTTCGGAATCAACCTGGAAGAACTTAACCAGCAGGCCGCAGCACTCATTCCCACAGGGAAATTGTATTGGCCCCTGGAGCAGGCAGGTGAGCGTTTCCCGTTCATAGCACCGCAGGCAAAAGCATTTGCCGCAGCAGACCTGGAAGGCCCGGAGAAATTCGCGGCTGGTATGGAAGGTGTGGCTTACATCGAGAAGATGGCATATGAGATGATCGAATCGCTTTCCGGGGAAACCGTGAAAGCAGTTTACACAGCAGGTGGCGCCAGCAACAGCAGTCTCTGGCTCAGGATAAGGGCATCTGTACTGGGAGTGCCCGTTCATAAGATGCAGGAAGTAAGCGGTGCCGCAGGGGCGGCTATCCTTGCCGCCTCACAAACGCATTATAGCAGCATCATTGAAGCCGCAGCAGCCATGGCACACATCGAAAAAACCATTCTGCCGGAATCAGGCCTCACCGAAGCTTATAAAGAAGGTTACCAGTTATTCAGGGAAAAATTGAAAGACAAAGGATATGCTTAACGTTTACCTCCTCCGCCACGGACAAACCGCCTGGAACGCAGACAATAACCGCTATTGCGGACGTACCGATATTCCGCTTACCGCCAAAGGTATCTCGCAGGCAGAGGCTGTTCGCGATCAGTTGAAAGACATCGCTTTCGACGGGGTGTACTCCTCCCCGCTGGAACGTGCTTTCATGACGGCTAATATCGCATCGGGTGCTTATGTCAGCAAAGATGAAAGGTTGATTGAAGCCGACTTTGGCGCATGGGAACATAAAACCAAAGAGGAATTCATTGCAGAAGCGCCTGAACACTGGCACAGGTGGATGGAAGATCCCTACCGCTTCCGCGCTGGCGGTACCGGCGAAAACGGGAAAGAGATCGTGGAGCGGGTAGATGCCTTCTTCCTCGATATACACCGCAAACATCCCACAGGTAATATTCTCGTAGCCGCACACAATGGCGTCAACAGACTATACCTGTCTTATAAACTGGGCATGCCCCTTCGTAATTACCGGATGCTGGTACAGGAGAACGCTTCTGTCACCATGTTCACCCTCGATACGGATGGCGCCTTCACCTTACAACACCTCAATGCCAAATTCTGACAGCATGAAAAGAATCCTCTTCTGCAGCGCAATACTTTGCTGCGCATTCGGCTCCTTTGCCCAATCCGGCCTGCATGTGCTGAAGATAAAAAACGCGAAAGAGCTCCGCTCCTTCTTCAAATACACCGGCAACGATATTCCTTTCGTAAGCGGCCATCGCGGCGGCATCAACAAAGGCTTTCCGGAAAACAGTATTGAAGCACTGGAAAACACCCTTAAATACACACCTGCCACTTTCGAGATAGACCCGCGCCTGACGAAAGACAGCGTGATCGTTCTCATGCACGATGCCACCCTCAACCGCACCACAAATGGTACCGGTAAAGTAGGTGATTATACCCTTGCCGAACTGAAACAGCTCCGCCTGAAAGATGTAGAAGGTAACCTCACTGATTTCCGGATTCCCACACTGGAAGAGGCTATCAAATGGGCACGCGGCAAAACCGTGCTCATCCTCGATAAAAAGGATGTTCCTTTCCAGATGACGGCCGATATCATCCGTAGAAACAAAGCGGAAGGCCATGTAATGGTAACTGTTCATTCCGCTAAAGAAGCAAAATGGTATCACGAGCGCAATAAGGAGATCGTATTCGAAGCCTTCGTAAAAACACAGAAAGCGCTGGAAGAGTATGAACAGGAAAACATCCCCTGGTCGCATATCATGGCCTATGTTGGCCCGGATAATAAACCTGAGCTGAAGCCGCTGTATGCCAACCTTAACAAACGGGGCGTTATGTGCATGATATCTGCTGCCCCTACTTACGACAAGCTTCCGGATGCAGCAGAACGTGCCAAAGCTTACCGCGCGGTGATAGAAGGCGGCGCCAGTCTTATTGAGGCCGACCGTTCACTGGAAGCCGGAGAAGCCATTAAAACGCTCGTTCCCGCCAAAAGCCCGAAAAAGAAATTCTTTATCATAACGAAATAAAGGGGGGACCGGCTTTTTTATTCCCGGGACTGAACAATCCGGCATTAAATTGGGTAAATTGAAGGAAACAAGCACCACCCCCTATGGCAATCATCATTCTTATTCTGATTACCCTGATCGCAATCGAGCATTTGTACATTCTCTGGCTCGAAATGTTTGCCTGGACCACCAAGGCGCCCAAAGTATTTAAACAGATCCCCAAAGAAATGTTCGAACCTACCAAAGCGCTGGCGGCCAATCAGGGGCTGTATAATGGCTTTCTGGCAGCCGGCCTCATCTGGAGCGTATGGATCCACGATCCTGCCTGGCAGCAGCATGTGGCGGTATTCTTCCTGTTGTGTGTGGCCGTAGCAGGTATTTACGGAGCTGTCACCGCTACAAAACGCATCTTCTTCGTGCAGGCGCTTCCTGCATTAATTACCCTTTTACTGATTTGGGTGCTGTAACTGCGCAACGCTCTCACGGTACTTCTTCCGGAACCAGTACATGGCCAGTGCGGTACCCAGCAAACCAATCACTCCTGCTATCTTCACCAGTCCGGTATAGAAATCCAGCCAGTTGACTTCCAGCCGGAACACGGTTTTGGTGAGCATTACGGCTACGCTGCCAAGGTACCCGAAGGAGTCTGCGATATAGATGAGGAAACCTACGTTCCCCGTAAATCGGAACGCGGCAATGAAGCGGTCGAACAACAAACTGTTGAAAGGAATATACACCATGTAGAGGCCCAGTCCCGCTATGAGCATCCAGGCATACATACCCAGCTGTCCGGCGGAGAAGAGCATAGCCCCGCAAAGCGTGAGTGCAAAGCCTGCCAGCATGATCCACTGGGTAACAAAGAAAGCACGGAAATTATGCTGCAGCCAGCTCATGGCAGCGATCATAATGAGGATAACGATGGAAATTAGGCTTTCTGTACCTGCGAATACACCCGGCTGAAAGGGTTCTCCTGAAGAGCGCCACATATCTGCCATGAAACTGTCGCGCACTTCGCGCAGGATGGTAACAAGGATATAAACGATCACCAGCAGCGTAATCCCCGGCCAGAAGCGCTTTAATAACGCCCTGCGGTCTGCAGCAGGCATTGGCAACCTTTCCATCCGTTGTGCTTTATCATCTTCCCCCGGAGGCGGAATCTTCTCCAGCAGCAATACAAATACAATGAGTGCCGGCATAAAAATACAACCTACCACGAAGGGCATTCCGTATTCACTTATCCCCCATCCTTCCATTACCCATTGGGCCACACTCTTGGCAAGGCCCGATGCAAATATGAAGCTCACGGCCAGTGCGGCACTGATCATATCCGTTGTACGGCGCCCCTCGATGTAAGAAAATACCACACCCCACAACATCCCCAGCGGAAAACCATTCAGGAAAAGGCACCACCAGTTATAAGGCGGCGGCACAATGGCAAAGAGTGCCCATGCCATCCAGGCTGCTCCTGTAAGCCCCAGTATCAGCCAATGCCGGTTCTTCCGTTGTAATCCGGCAATAAAACGGATGCCGTAAAACTTACTGAGCATATAGCCAAATACCTGCGATACTACCAACACCGTTTTGTAATCCATACCCCAAAGCGTATGCCCCGCAAAAGCCCCTACGTTAAAGGCTTTCCGGAAAGAAAAGATGGCGGTATAAGCGCAGAAGGCGGTAATGGCAGCGAAGGCCGCAACGCCCAGTTCCCGACGGGTAAATTGCATGTACGGAATATACGGCGATTAAGTGGAAATGAAAACAGGGCCGCCTTATGGACAGCCCTGCTTTGTTCTACATTTCCGGATAGAGACACCTTATTGCCCCAGCTTCACCACTTTAATGACCTGGCGCACGTTAAACTGAATGATTTCGATGTAGTAAAGTCCCGGCTGGTAATTGCTTCCCAGCGTTACGGTGCTGTTAGGTGCAAGTCCCTGACGGGCTTCCACCTGCTGACCTGCACTGTTGTACACACGGATATTGATGGGTTGCTGCGATTTGCTTACCAGCACCAGCACAAACTGATGGAAGGAAGGATTCGGCAACACGGTAGCGGCAAGTCCATTACCATGCGTCCACGGTTTGTTGGACGGCACCAGTACATAACTGGTCTGAACGCTGGAACGTCCTGCAGTATCGGTTGCAGTAACCGTAATCGTATACACCCTTCCGTTGCCAAGCGGGTTACGCTGCGCGCGGAGCTTCACAGTGTTTTCATTCACCACTTCCCAATCCGGGCTGCCGGAATCAGGCTCGTTGCTGGTAATAGTCACCGTACGTTGCACAGGACTGCAATCCGTCACCGTATAATCCAGGCCTACGGTAATCATTTTATTGTTAGGCGTTTGCAGCAATGCAGGTGAAGGAGTGATTTCGCTCAACTGCGGCGGCAGGGTATCTTTCAGCTGAACGAACATCGAAGCAGTATCAGACTTCCCGCCAAGGTTGGTAGCGATAAAGTGTACCGGATCATTGTGCCTTACGAGGCTGCCCGGAACAGGATACTGCTCAATGGTTACCCCTTCAGGATTATCCACCATAACGGAATCGCGGTAATCGGGTATGGGGGCACTGCAGTCTGCATCTCCAAAGAGCCACTGGTTACCCGGGCCCTGAATAGTGGGCGCAAGGTTAGCTGCCAGCGCGGAGCGGCTGCTTTCATTGTGATAACGGTCGAGCGCCGTTACAGCATAATAGTAGGTAGTGCCGGGTAAAGCGGAAGTATCCGTATACCCGATGGAATCAACCGGCGTTATAGCCAGCAGCTGGTCTACCGAGTTGGTATCTATTTGTGGTGATGTGGAACGATAGATGGCGAACTGACGCGCGCGGTTCTGCTGATCCTGCGGATCTCCGTTATGCCACCAGAAGAGGCGCACATCATCACCTGTTTGTTCTGCAAATAATCCGAAAGGTGCAGCGGGAGCGATACTGTCGCGCCACTTCATAGCTGGCAGCAATGCAGGTTTCGCATACATAAACAGGCGCAGGGAGTCGCGGAAGCCTTTGCGGGTATTAACACGCATGCTGGTAGTGTTGTAAACAGACTGGCCATATACATTGGCATGACTGCGGTTCATCCTGATCTGGCGGGGTATCTGGGTGGAGTCTGTCCATCCTGCACCGGCAGCCGCATCACCCATTTTGTATCCGGCGAGGCCGATGTAAATATGGCGGCCTGCTGCCTGATTATTCCACCAGGGTACGATTACACCATAGTTGGCACCCGGTTGCCCGATCCACCAATATACCTGTGGCATGATGTAATCTACCCAGCCTTCCTGCAGCCAGCGTTTGGTATCTGCATAAAGGGTGGTGTAGTGTTCCAGTCCTGCAGTAGGTGACCCGATTTCAGGATTGGTGCTGTTGCGGTAAATACCCGAAGGACTCACACCGAATTTCACCCAGGGCTTGATGGTTTTAACGCTGTCATATACCCGTTGAATGAGGAGGTTCACGTTATCTCTCCGCCAGTCATTTTTCACGGTAAACCCACGCGGATAATCCGCAAAGGTGGCAGAGTCGTTATAAGGCGCGGTGCCTGCGGGTGCGTTAGGGGGATAGAAGTAATCATCGAAGTGGATACCGTCCACATCATAGCGGCGCAGGATATCGGTGATCACTGCGGAGATGTGATCACGAACGGGTGGCAGTCCGGGATCCAGTACGCGGAGGGTACCCTGGCTGAGGAGCCATTCCGGATGCGCTTTAGCTACGTGGGTAGCTGCGAAGCCGGGCAGGTTGTTGGAGTTACCTACGGCGCGGTAGGGATTGATCCAGGCGTGGAACTCCATGCCGCGCTTATGGCATTCTTCGATGGCGAAAGCCATGGGGTCCCAGAAGGTGGAAGGCGGGGCGCCCTGAGTACCGGTAAGGTCGGCAGACCAGGGTTCCAGTTCACTGGGGTACATGGCATCGCACTGACTGCGCACCTGTATGTACAGGGCATTGAGGCCTGTGGCACGGTGATGATCGGCAATGGCAATGAATGCAGCCCTTTGCTGGGCAGGTGTTTGTGTCTTATTGGGCCAGTCGATATTCAGGTAGGTAGCCACCCAGGCGCCGCGTAGTTCCCTTTTGGGAGGCGACTGCGCAAGGGTAACGGCCGGTAAAAGGCTGCAAAGCAGCAGGACGCGTAAAATTCCAGGCATAGCAGGGGTTTTGGTTGATGTAAAAGAATAGGTTTCCTTATAAGAGCAATTCATCAACCTCAACCGTTACTCCTTTCTAAAAAAAGTGGCGGTATTAAAACCGTCATTCAATTCACTTAATAATAAAGCCAAAACACGTTAATATAATATCAGAAACGCGCATTTAAGCACACATATGAACTTTATTCAATTAACTGATAATCAACTCACTGTACTATCATCTTTTAGTCAAAGTTCGGCTGGGGGTGGTTTGAACTGAGGGTTGACTGAAGGATGACCGAAGGATGACCGAAGGATGAGCGAAGGATGAATATTGGCAAAAAGGGCTGATTCTGGTAGGATATTAACTGCATGGATAAGCCTTGCGGAATGTAAAAGGCCGCTCCGGGAAGGGAACGGCCGCTGCGGCAAAAACCGGCAGTTATCGTGCTCAGTTCTTTTGATTTTTCACACGGCATCAGGGCAGCCGGGCAATCTTTCCTGCCAGGGCCGCATTCAGGATATGGCCATTTGTAACCTCCCATATGGCATCCTGGGCAACGGCAAGACTATGCACATCGGCCAGGGATTTGCTCTCCAGCGTCATTAAAAGCGCCTGAAGATCGTAGTTCCCGGATACAGGACCGAAACGGTAAGGACCTTCCGGCCCAGGTGTGGGGATAGACTCGTTCAGCCCGAACAGGTCGAGGTGATAAGCAACCACAGCTCCCGCAGGTACCGTAAGTACAACCGGCCGCGCCAGTAAAGCATCGTTGGAACGGTCGTACTTATTCAGGAATACCAGTCCGGCAGGCAGCGTCACTTTCACATCTGCTGCGGTATGATTGCGGAGGCTGAAGCGAAGGCGTACTAAGCAGCCATCGCCATAACGCTGAACCTGGTGTGCCGTTTCACAGGAGCAGTCCAGAGCGTCGTGCCCTTTCATGGTACGCTCTACAAGTGAGATACCTGCAGGCAGGCGGAATACCTTCCCTTCGATATGAAAAGGCCTGGTGGCCGTAGTAGTCTCTTTTACGGGAGCCTGCACTGCAGCGGGATGTTTCATCCGGCTGGAACGCTTGCCTGCAGCGGTTGCGAGCAGGATCAAGGGAACGATTGTAAGGAATAGCAGGGTTAACTTTTTCATGATGTTGTTTTTGTCGCCGCAAAGATAGCACCCCTCCCCATCCCGCTGGTACGGGAAACGGATCAAAAACTACGGGAAACGGATTCATGCTATACCACCTCAATATATTTTTCTTTCAATACATTTTGAAAGTTCAATATCATCATATACCTTTGATCTGTCAAACAACAAAACTATGAATACGCTGGCTTACCTCGTTTATGGCTGCATCACAGGTTTTGTCACCATTTGGGTGGGCTGGATCTTTTACCGCAACGGGCGTGCCTTCATCCTCCACCTTTTGCAGAATAATGTATCATTAACGGATGCCATCAACCGCCTCCTGCTCACCGGGTACTACCTCCTTAACCTGGGGTATGCTGCAGTAATGATCAGTACCTGGGAACGGGTGGAGAACTGGACGGGGCTGCTGACGAGCGTAACGGTGATGACGGGCCGCATCATCCTCACACTGGCATTCATTCATTACTGCAACATGGCGGCCATTTACTACATCGGCAAAAAACAACAAACAATACCTCATTCCTAAATCCACTTACCATGACGACCAATTATCACTTCCTCGCCTATCTCGTATACCTGCCGGCGGTTATATTCCTCACCTGGTTTGTAGCGCGCACGCTTTTCAAAAACAGTAAAGTGTTTATGCTGGATATTTTCAACGGCAAGGCAGAGATCGCCCTGTCTACCAACAAACTGTTCGAAACAGGCTTCTACCTCCTGAATCTGGGATGTGCTTTTTACATCATGACCATCGGGCGGGAAGTGGCTACACAGCAAACGATGCTGGAAGTACTGAGCACCAAACTGGGCGGCTTCTGCATCTACCTGGGCGTTATGCTGTTCTTCAACCTGTACCTCTTTTTCCGCGGCCGCCGTATCAGCAAACAACGGGCACAGCATACGCAGGTACTGGCTGCCATGCAGCAAATACCGCCCGCACCCTGACCCGTCCTTTCATCCCTATACCCTGCCGGAAGCGCTGCCATAGCAGCTTCCGGCTTTATCATGCTGGCAAAACCGTATTTGTGGCGGATTTAATGATGAATCGTGCCCGCAGTGCCGGATTTATGCTTATCTTTACTTTTTACCTATATTAAAAAGCATATATACATTGTATTTTCACGAATTTGATTTTGACGATGATCTGTTGGATGGTATAGATGCGATGGGCTACAAAACCGCTACACCGGTTCAGGAACAAGTTATCCCCGTCATTTTATCCGGCCGGGACCTGATCGCCTCGGCACAGACCGGCACCGGTAAAACGGCCGCTTTTCTGCTTCCCACCATTCAGAATCTTCTCACACATACGCACGACGACCATCAGATCAATTCCATGATCATCGTTCCTACCCGGGAACTGGCCGTTCAGATCGCACAGGCACTCGAAGGCATGTCTTACTACACCAACATCAGCTCTATTGCGGTGTATGGCGGTGGCGACGGTGCATCTTTCGCCATTGAGAAGAAAGCACTTTCCACCGGGGCCGATGTGGTTATCTGCACCCCCGGCCGCATGATCGCCCACCTCAACATGGGCTATGTTAAACTGAAGGGCCTGAAATATCTCATCCTCGATGAGGCCGACCGCATGCTCGACATGGGTTTCCACGACGATATCGAGAAGATCATTTCCTTCCTCCCGAAAGACAGGCAGACCCTCCTTTTCTCCGCTACCATGCCGGATAAAATGCGCAAGCTCGCCCTGAAAATCCTCCAGGATCCCATCCAGGTGAATATTGCCATTTCCAAACCGCCGGAACGCATCAAGCAGGAAGCATTTGTGGTTCATGAAGAGCAGAAAGTGCCCCTCGTTAAACACATCCTCACCAGCCGCCCGAAGGAAAGCGTAATTGTTTTCTGCTCCCGCAAGCAGAATGTAAAAACACTGGCAGCAGTGCTCCGCCGCGCTAAATTCGCTGTGGAGGAAATACATTCCGACCTCGAGCAGGACCACCGCGAGCAGGCCCTTCTGAATTTCAAGAACAAACGCTCCAACGTACTCGTGGCTACAGACATCCTGAGCCGCGGTATCGATATCGAAGATATTGACCTGGTGATCAACTACGACGTACCGAACGACGGGGAGGATTACATCCACCGCATCGGGCGTACGGCACGTGCCGCTACAGACGGTACCGCGTATACATTCATCAGTCCCAAGGAACAGGGCCGTTTCTCCCGCATCGAAGAGCTCCTGGGCCACGCGGTTGTAAAAGCCACTGTGCCCCCCGAGCTGGGACCCGTTCCCGAATACACCCCCAGATCCCGCAAATCAGGCGGTGGAGGTGGCGGAGGTGGTCACCGTGGCGGCGGACCTCCAAGAGGCGGAGGAGGAGGCAGAAAAGGCCCTTCCCGTAACGGAAATAACAAACGCAGTAATAATCGCCCCGCGCAACAAAAAAAGCCATAAGATCAGATCTTATGGCTTTTTGCTTTATTGTCCCCTACAGACGTGCTTTATTCAAAAACTAACTTCACGATCCTGTTGGCAGGGCGGCCGTCGAACATATCGAAATTCCCCACCATCATTACCGCTTTCTGACCCTGTACAGGCAGTATCTCCGTCACCGAACCATTGTCTGACGCGGTGGCATACCGCAGGCCGCCAATGGTATTGTATGTGGGATGCACCGTACCATCCGCATTCAGCACAATGAAGTTATTGCGCGTGAGGTTCCCGAACTTCCGGAAAGTACCTGTGAGAATGATGGCACCATTTGGCAGCAGGCCGATCTGGTCGATCTTGTTACCATCAGGCCCCGCACCCACGCTAAACCCGGGATCTACCGCACCATTAGGCATAATCCTCACCACTCTGTTGGCCGACACCCCGTTAAAGCGGTTGAAGCCCCCTGCCACGATGATCTTCCCGTCGGGCTGAATGTAGAAATCATAAATCAGCAGATCGGCACCGGAACCGGGATTGAAGGATGCATCCAGTGTACCATCCGCATTCAGGCGGGCGATACGTGGTGCAGGCTGTCCCTGGTAAGTGGTGAAGTTACCCGCAATGAGAATTTTACCATCCGGCAGTACTTCCGATTTGTAGATACGCCCGTTCACGGTATTGAGGCCACGATGCTCCTGGAGGTCGTAGTTCCAGGATGTATCCAGCACCCCGTCGGGATGCAGGCGGATCATATGCTGTACAAAAGTGGAATCCAGATGCATGGAATCCAGCCCGATGCTGGAGGTAAGGTTGTAATTGGGCTTCACATAGTAACGGAAATCCCCTACCAGCAGGATCTTCTCGTCGGGCAGTACGTGCATGTTGTACACGGTACCACGAACGCCCCCAGCCAGTGAAGAGCCTACTGCCATGTTTTGCGAAGGCAGTTCGATCAGCGCAGAGTCATTTGTTCCGTTAAAGTTAAGCCGTGCAATACTGTACACGTTCTGCGTACGGGCATAGCGGTTGAAGTATCCTGCCACCAGGAACTTCTGCTCGTTCTGCAGGTAAACGGCGGCATTCACATCGCCCTGCGGGCCGGTTTGCCATCCGTACTCGAAATCGTTATCGAGCTTACCGTCAGACAATACGCGGGCCATACGGTTAACACCGCCGGTCTTATTGGCATTGTCGTAGTTATTGAAACGGCCGGCAATGAGCCACTTCCCGTCATTAGCTGCAATGATGGTGTTGATCATGGCGTTGGCACCCCGCAGGCTGGGAAACACGGTATCCATCTGCAGCGGACCGAACACATTGTAGAACGGGCCGTAATAGAATTCATCACCTACTTTGGCATTGATGTTACCGGAGCTGGCGAATGCAGGAACACGCACCTTAACGGCGGAGTCCGTCACTTCCAGTATCTCGGCTTTTTCGCCGTTGAAGGAGATTTCCAGTTTGTCTTTATGCTTGAGGAACCCTGTTCCGCGTACGAGAACTTCATCGTTCACAAAGCCTTTGGCAGGGCGTACAGCGTTTTCCGCGAAGATGATGGAAGCCAGTACCGGATCCCCATATGGGTTCCGCCCGTCGCTGTTCACCGTTTCCCTTGTGCAGGCTGCCATACCGGCGATCATCACCAGCGACAGCATTCCCAGATATATCTTGTGTGTCATGAGTGTTAGGTTATTCATTGGTCCTTAAATAATCAAGCGCCACGCGTCTGAATTCACCGCCGCGGAAGCCGAGCACATGCAGGTAAGTAAGCGCATGTATCACGCCATTACGGGGCTGTATGTCGCTGGAAGCTACACGTACGTTACTGTTATTACGGAAATCCCTGGGGTCGAAGGTTACATCGGTCAGGTAGAGAATCCTGGGACCGATGGCTTCCACACCGCGGTAATTCGTGTATTCGAGGCCGATGTTCAGGATGTATCCGTTCAGCATGATATAGTTGATGCCGGGGAATGCACGGATATTATCACGCGCCATCCGGGGGAACGATCCTGCGAGGCGTTTGCCGCGAAGGATGTACATGCTGATAAACTGTTTCCATACTTCGGCACCGAGGTCTTCCATTTTCACCGAATCTTCCTGGTTCATGAAGCGCTGGGCGTTGAGATCGTCCATCGCAGCTTTAATGGCGTCGTCAGTAAAGGCGAAGAAAGTAATGGTATCATTGGTAAACATGTCTTTCATGCCTGCCAGGTCAATGATATGTTTTACACTGTCGAAGTACAGTGTTTTCTCGGTCAGGTAATCGTATATAGTGCCGTTATAGATCGGGTTGGCAAGGCCTCCGTCTTTATAGTATTCATCCTTTTTGCAGGAAGAGAACAGCATGCATCCGGCAGCCAGGAACAACATGCAGGCGAATATTTTTTTCATACTCATCATGTTTGTCGGGTTATTGTGCCCAATAGGCGGTTTGGGTGATCTTTGGGTTCTTGCGCATGGCGGAGATGGGTGTGGGCCATGTCCAGGCGCCACGGTCAAATTCATCCTGCGTAAGTACATTCTCACATTGGGAGATATCGGTTACACGGCCGGTGCGAACGAGGTCGTACCAGCGATGCCCTTCACCCCAGAGTTCTTTTACCCTTTCAAGGAATATCGCATCCTTCAATGGCTGGCCACCGGCGCCCAGGTAATCGGAAGCCTGTGCACGGAGCCTGATCTCATTAAGCAGGGTACGTGCGCCATCATCATCACCAATATTGGCAAGTGCTTCTGCACGCAGCAGCAGCAGGCCGGCATACCGGAAGATGATCATGTTGGCATCGAAGCGGCGTGCTACGGGGTCAGACACACTGGAGAATTTCAGGAACATCTGCGACTGGGGATTCACCGTATTATACGGATCATCGAACCAAAGGGTGAACCGGTTGTCGGATTCCCCGGGAGGGTACATGATATCCATGTATTCCCGCTTAATGGTGATCTCACTGCCCAGGCCGCCGTACAGGTTGGTAGCGGTGCCAAGGATGGGCTGGTGAAGTACCCACTGGGCAAGGAAGTTACCGGTTACGTTGCCATAGTTCACATCCATGGAAATTTCCCAGATCCCTTCTTCGGAACGGCCCTTGAAGATGTCGTGCATGGTTTCTTCCGTATAGGGCAGCAGTTTATATACCCCAAGGTCCATCACTTCCTTACAAGCGTTAGCAGCATTCCGGTTCAGCTCTTCGGCGCGGGCTTTATCGAACCCGGCCTGCCACATGTACATGTGCGCGATGAGGGTAAGCGCGGCCCCTTTGGTTGCACGTACGGCCCGGTAAGTAGGGTCGTTGTAAGCAACGGGGAGCACCTGAGCGGCTTTGCGAAGGTCTATGATACAGGAATCCAGAATCTGCACCTGGTTCATTTTCGGCTTCATGTCTATCTCATAGGGTGAGAACTGGAAAGGCACGTTACCATAGTTCTGCACAAGGCAATAGTAAATAAAGCTCCTGACGAACCGTGCTTCCGCTACCAGCTGCTCTTTTTGCACATCGCCTATCTGGTCGGATGTCATTCCGTTGATCCTTACCACCGCCAGGTTAGCCGATGCAATAGACCGGTACCAGGTTTCCCACGATTCACGGGGCACATTGGTACCGTCGGTACCACTTACCAGTGAGCTGCGGAGCAGGTTCTGGGAAATGGCCCTGAAGTTGGTCTTATTCCAGAAATCATAGTTCCCGGGGCGGAAGTCCGCAAAGTTGTACTGTATACATTTGGTATACTGGTCACGCATCTGGGAATAGGCTGCGTTCACACCCATCTGGGCGTCATCGGCGTTTCTCCAGTAATCTGCCCCCGTGAAACGGTCGTTGGGCTTAACGTCCAGGAAACCCTTACAGGCGCTCAGTCCGGCTCCCGCAACAATTCCTGCTATACACCATATTTTAAACCACCTTTTCATAATCAGTTTTTTTCTTCGTTAGAACTCGGCTGTAAAACCCGCGGTATAACTCCGCGCGGAAGGATAGCCATTGATGTTGTCGCGGCCCAGCTGGCTCACGTTTTCCGGGTTCGGGCCGGAATAGTTGGAGAAGATGGCTACGTTGAATGCAGTGGCATATGCACGCAGCGAACGGAGCTTGGCTTTCTTCATGAATGCAAAATCGCGGAAGGTATAACCCAGCGTGATCTGGTTGATCTTGAAGTAAGACCCGTCTTCTTCCCAAAGCGTCTGGTCTGCTCGGAATGGCTGGATCTGTCCGTTCCTCCATACATAGTAAATGTTGGGATACTTGGCTTTATCGCCCGGGTTCTTCCAGTAATCGATTTTGTCGAGGTCATAGATGTTCACAGAACCTCCCAGCTCTCCGCTGTATTCGATATTCGCCGGTTGTGTGAGCTTCATGAGGCGGGCAGTCATGGCCGTGTTCATGATGGTACGCTTGGCGAGGTACGATGCGTAAATGTTCAGGGAGAAGTTCTTGTAGCTCCAGGTATTGGAGAGACCGCCAACGATCAGCGGCTCAGGGTTACCGGAAATCATATTGTCGTCACGGTCATCGAGGAAGTAATCCCCGTTCACGTCACGCCACTGCGGATCGCCTGCCTGGAAGTAAGTAGTACCATTACCACGGCCGGTTTTGTAACGCACACCACGGATGGGGTCTACCGGCACTTCACTATTGTACTGGTAAATACCTTCTGTCTGGTAGATGTAGTTGCTCATGGGGTTGCGGCCCACTTTGCGCGCGAGGTCAATGTAGAAGGGACCGCCATCGTTGTAGCGCGACATCTGAATGCCTGCGGGCAGCTCTGTGATCACACTCCGTGCAATAGCTCCGTTTACAGACACGTTCCACTGGAAACCACCCGCTTTTGCGGATGTAAAAGGCCGTGCTGATATCACCATCTCATGACCATAGTTCACGATGGCGCCACCGTTCACCTGGATCCTGTTATAAGCGCTTACGTCAGACAGGAACTGATCCTGCAGGATGTTGTAAGACTTTTTGAAGTAAGTGTCGTAAGTAACGCTGAGTTTGCCTTTGAGCACGCTCGCATCAAACCCGAAGTTGTACTGGAAAGCCTTTTCCGACTGCAGGTACGGGTTGGGCATAATACCCCAGTCAGGCCCGATGGCGGGGTTGTTGTTATAGTCGGAGTAAATGCTGTAGTAGCCCAGGGAGTTCACACGGGTAGAAGCCGGGCGGCTGTTGATACCGTAAGAAGCACGGATAGAACCGTAATCGATGAAGTTCAAATCCTGGAAGATGGATTCCTTGGTAAAGTTATACCGCACACCGATAGACGGGTTAATGGAATAACGGCTCTGGGTACCGGAGTTGGAGTTACCATCTGCACGGTATGAGAGGTCAAGGTTATACTTGGTCCGGAAGTTATAGGAGATCACACCGGCATAAGACAGTGCGTGGAAGGTGGCGCTTTCATGCGTACCGTTCACGTTATGCCCTGTGGCGTTATTCCACGGGTTACCGGGATAAAAGCGGGGGCTGTAGCCACGGGGGCCCCAGTAGAAATCACTCGGACCATTCCGCATATCACGGATATGATCTTCCCGCTCCTTGATATTGGCTTCGGTAAACACACTCACCAGCAGGTTGTGCGCTTTCTCACTGTTTTCGGGATTGGTGGTGAAGTTGTAGACAAGACCGTTACGTGTGTTCAGCTCTCCCCTGCGGGAAACGAAACCATAGATCATTGTCTGGTTATTGTTACTGAAGGCCTGGTTGAAACGGTCGCGGGTATCGGTGTAGTAGTCGTAAGACGTGGCTGAGGTAAGCCGTAGTCCTTTGAGTACTTCATATTCCACGCTGAGGTATGAGCGGATGTTCACGGTGTTGTTATCATCTACGTTCTCGAGATAAGCTCTCAGTTCTGGGAACTCCAGGAAGTGCGAGGGGCCGGGCAGCAGGGAGCTGGAGAAGGCGTTACCCGCACCGTTACCGGTGAGACCGCCACCATTACCACGCTGCTTCTGACCCAATGCACCAAAGAGCTGGCCACTGATACGCAGCCTGTCGTTGGGCTGCAGGTTCAGCTGCATGTTGGCCGTGTATTTATTGAAACCGGTGTTCTTGATAATACCCTGGTTCATCTGGTAAGCGAGGTTGGCTTTATAGTTCATCTTCGCATTACCGCCACTGATCTGCAGGTTATTGTTGGAGTTGATGGTTTTCTGGTAAAACAGCCCCTGCCAGTCGGTACTGTTATTGTAAAAACCGTTCAGACTGTCTGTGATGAACTGGGCAGTAGCCAGCTGAATCTTGGCAAGGAAGTCGTATTCACTGTAATTGAGGATGGTGAAGGTACGGAAGTCCCTTTCGAGGTTACCACCCCATACTGGCCGCAGTTTAGGCGGGGTATTGAGGAAGATGCTGTTGTTGAAGTTGATGATGGGAACGGCAGAGTTACCACGGCGGGTGGTGATCACGATTACACCGTTGGCGCCACGGGAGCCGTACAGAGATGCGGCCTGCGCATCTTTGAACACTTCGATGGACTCGATATCTTCCGGGGGCAGCAATGCCAGCGGGCCAGTAGCGGCACCGGGCTGGAGCATAGACTGGTCGATGCCGCCATCATAGTCGATGGGTACGTTATCGATCACGAGCAGCGGGTTGGAGCTGGAGAGGAAAGCCTCATCGCCACTACCGGTAACGTTCAGCTGGGAGATACCGCGGATATTGATGGAACCGCCGAAGCCGGGGGCGCCACTGATATTCTGGATATTCATCCCTGCCACCTTACCCTGCAGCAGTTGCTCCAGGTTGGCTACAGGTACATCCTGGATATCCTTCTTATCGATCATGGATACGGCGCCGGTTACAGAACCCTTGCTGCGGGTGGTATACCCTACAATCACGGACTCCTTCAGGTATTTCTCGGCGGGAGCCATGGTGAGGTTGATCTCTGCTTTGTTGGCTTTTACGGTTTTATCTTCATAACCGATAAAACGGAAAAGCAGGGACCTGTCAGATTCTATGCTTACAGAATAGTTACCATTTTGATCTGTAATGGCGATTGCCTTTTTGAGGGTGGCGTCGAGGATGCTGACACCGGGGATGCCGGAATGCGACTGCGCATCCGTCACCTTACCCTTGATGGTGATCTTTTGCTGCGCCAGGGCGATGCTGCCTGCGAAGAGCAGGAAGACCGTACACAGCGCCATCGCTTTTAGATATATATTTCGCATATCAGTTTCTTTTTTACTTGGTGTTTACGATATCAGTCGTCTTCGAATTTGGGCGTTTGCCTGAATTTAACGGCCACGGTCCATTCTCCGGGCTCCAGTATGGCGAACCTAACCGCCACAAAGCCCAGCTCCTGCCGGCCGAAATTCACCCGCTTATAATCGAAATACAGCGATGCCATATCCAGCCCGCCGGATACATCGGTCAACACCGGGAAAGGATTGGGAATATCATAGGTAACGATGGTACTGTCTCTGTCAAACCGCTGGTTGAATCCGAACTTCACCCGTATATCGGCCATGGGGCTGTAATAATACAGGCTGTCCCACCGCTGCATATCGAATACGGTAAGCGGGATCACGGTAGAATCGCGGTTAAAGAAGCGGAACGATACGGTGTTCTTCGCATTGCCGGTTTTCACGAAGTAAACGTCCACACTGTCTTTCGTAAGCACCCGCTGCTGATAGTCGCGGAGGTTCCTCACGTCATGCGCTTTCACAACGCCGCCGCTGTTCAGTGGTTTCTGTATGCCGGTGATATCATCGTAGATGTAAGGATCGTATGGCTTTGGACGGCGCAGGTCCAGCGTAAGGTTGGTAAACAGGCGCTCCCCTCCTTTGTTTTTCACACGCACATCGAAGTAATACATATCATAAGGCACTTTGAAAGAGTCCACATTCCAGAAAATGATTTCGCCGGAATTGGGACGGATATCGAGGATAGGGCGCTTCTGCACGAAGGTCTTCGCTTCTATCTCCGCGATGGTTTTCTCCGTTCCGTTGTACCATGTTTTCCATTGCCGGGTATCCACCAGGTCGCGCAGGAAAGGCGCGGGTTGCTTATCGCCTTTTCGCACATTCTCGATAGTGAATTCGAGCGGCTGGGTGGAATAATCGGCGTTAAACACGTTGATGAATACATTGGTTTTACCGAGGTTGGCTATAAACGTTTCCGTTGTATAGTTCATATTGTTGCTGAGGTGATCCTTTTCCTCAGGCAGCAGGTTCTTATAACAGCCGGTGGCGCCCAGCAGCAGGGTAAAAAGTGAAGCGGCGGTAAAAAGGCGCTTCCATTCCCGTGAGTTAATCGTTTGCATTCGGACTGTTTTTATTGGGCGATGAATTTGAATTTGTACACGTTGAACCCGGCATTGTCATTCACATATTTCAGGATATGACGGCCTGCCGTAAGATGTACCACAGGGCCTTCCAGGTCTTTATAGGTGGCGTAAGCCCCTGTGGCTACCACGTTCACGTTGCCGGTGATGTTAACACCATCCATTTCCATGTGCAGCTTACCGGCAGTACCGGTGCCACTGGTGCGGAACACGATCTTGTAATCGCCGGTTTGTTTCACATCCACGGAATAAGTAAGCCACTCCCCTTTCACACCATGACTGATGGCGTAGGTGCCGGTTGCCTCGTTCACTTTTTCACAGTCGGGCCCTTCAAACACGCGGTGCTCCGCTTTTCCGTTGGCTTTGTTGCCTGCATCGCTGTCGAAATAAGACTCATTGGACCTGCCATAGTCGAACTCAGTAGCGAAGATCTCGCCGGGGATGCTGTGGGGCTGGATATTGTAAGGCACACGGTCGTTCGGAAGGAAGGCGAAACGGCCTGCGTTATAACCACCTGTTTCGAGGAAGTGACGGAGGGTGTACTCACCTTCTACCAGCTGAACATTGGGAACTTCCACTGTTCTCCAGGTCTGATAACCGCCGGTTTTAGGAACCACGATGCTTCCGGATATGTTCACATCGTCCAGTTCAATACGAAGGCGGCCATGGTCGTTTGGAGAAGCCACCATGCAGGCGATACGGTAAGAGCCGGTGTAATTGATCTTCACCGTGAACTTCACCCATTCGTTGATATTGGTATGCCCGGTGTTGTACAAACCTTCGCTGCAGTTGTCCAGGTCCACACCTTCATCTTTACGGAAAGGCGAGGTACCTCTCTGCGCCACGTCGTTATCCTGGTACGCAAGCCCCAGCCCGCCACGGTCGTAGTATCCGATTTCGATATGCCCGGGAAGGCCCAGTGGCTGTTCGAAATAAGGACGGCGCACAGGCGGGTATGCCATAGGCGTAAAGGAGGAAAACCCGAAGATATGTTTGGCTTCAAGCATGTGCGCGATCCCCGTAGTGGTTTTGAGATTAGCAGATTCCGTTGTAGCCAGTACCCAGTTTTTCATGATACGGCTGTTGTTCTTATCGGAATACTGGATCACGGACGAGCCGCCCCCTTCGATGCCGGAAGCGGTGGTTATAATGGCCTTTCCGTTCATTTCATAACCATAGGGGGTTGTCAGGTTCATACCATCGGCATAACGCAGCGTATCGAGGGTATAATTGCCTTCCAGCATATAACGGGAAAGCAGGGTATCCCAGATACCAAGGCGCACACTGTCTACCGTCCAGTTACCCAGCTCACCACGCTTCTCACGGGTGAAGTTGAGATCGTACATGGCAGCCTGAATGGAAAAATCCTGTGGCACGAAGAAGGTGAGCTTACCGGATTTCAGCTTATCGGCCAAACCGGTTTTATCGAGCAGGTAAATGAGTGTATCGTAAAGACCGCCTTTATTGGCGTTCCTGATGAAGTCGTAGGTAGACATGTTCACTTCCGTTACCGGGCGCATGTCGCGGAATTCAACGTTCTTCTTTTCGCAGGAGAACGTTGTGGCCAGCAGCGCGCCGGCAATAACGGGAATACTGAAGGAAAACTTTTTCATATATCCGGTTTTTACTTCCAGTAATTAAATTGGGTGAGTTTGGGATTGAGGCTGAGGGCAGCGCGGGATATAGGCCAGTAGATGGCGCCGTTCTGGATATCAGCTTCGGAGAGACCGGTATATTCGGTCACTTTCCCGAAGGTCACCAGGTCGTACCACAGCCATCCTTCGCCCATCAGCT
Organism: Chitinophaga deserti; assembly: GCF_003149455.1. Classification (GTDB taxonomy): domain Bacteria; phylum Bacteroidota; class Bacteroidia; order Chitinophagales; family Chitinophagaceae; genus Chitinophaga; species Chitinophaga deserti. Next base: position 139,268 of record NZ_QFFK01000004.1, on the reverse strand, counting down.
CACGGCGGCGCTCCTGGAATATCTCCTCGAGCATCTGCTCTTTGGTGAGGGTATTCACCAGCGGCGTAATGTTACGCCCGCCGCGGAGGTCGTTCAGAATGGTCAGGGCCGGACCGGGATTATCGAGCCTCACCTGGCATTCCGCTTCCAGCAGCAGCAGCTCCTCATAACGGAAGATCACGATGGCGGAGTTGAAGAACCGCAGTGTGGGGTTCTTTACCGCATCGTTCAGCATTTTCATCTTGTAGAACATCGGCTGCATGGAGCCCATGTCGGTAAAGAAGTTGCTGATGCGCAGGTCGGATGCCTGCGGGAAGATGTTGAGGATACTGTCTTTGGTCACGTATATCTCTGCTTCCTTCTTCGCTACGTCAGGTGCGCGGAGCGTCCAGTTTTCAATCTGGCCGGTGGTGGAGATCTCGGCGTGGTCGAAGTTCATATCCATCTGCAGGATATTCTCATTCCTTCTGCCACGGAAAGTACCGCCATTGCTCACCAGGTCGGTGATGGATACACGGGCATAGCCGGTTTTGGACTGGTTGTTACGCAGGATGGTAAGGGCATCCAGTGCGCCCTGATAATCTTTCTGCCAGGCACGGATATGTGCCATCAGCGTAAGGCCTGCGCCTTTGGTAGCGAGGATGCTGCGCCAGTGGCTAACACCCTGCCCGCGGTAGTTACCGGGCTGCTCGGGGCTCACACCGTCAAACTGCCAGGGCAGCTTGTTAATTGCAGTATTCGCTTCGTTATACGCGAAATTCAGTACTTCATCCTGTGCTGTACGGGGCACTGTTGCAAAGTCGCCCTGAGTAGGTTCCGTAATCAACGGAACATCGCCCCAGATACGGGCCATGTAGAAGTAAGTAAACGCGCGGATGAAACGTACCTGTGCAAGGTCCAGCTCCATTTCCGTGGAGGAATATCGCTCATCGAGCGCCGGGATGCCCGGCAGTTTGGCGATGGCGATATTACACTGAGCGATGGTGGCGTAGAACTTACGCCAGTCGCGCCAGGTATCCATGGTAGCGTAGTTGGATGTAAGCAGGCTTTTACGAACGGCCTGCAGGTCGCCACGCTTGGTAATGGTAAAATGTCCTGCTCGGAGCTCACCGTGTGCCCAGAAGGAGTTTTCGTTACACATGGCTGCGCGGAGCAGCCCGTAACAGGCGAAGCTGCCGGCCCACGCATCGTTCTTCGAGGCCCACATATTCTCCTCTGTTACCGCACGGGTGCTTTCGATGTCCAGCATGTTTTTGCAGGACGACCAACCGGCGGCCATCAGTAATAGCAGGCCGCCTATCCATATTTTTCGCATGAGATTGCTTTTTTGCATTAGAACTGTAAGTTGAAGCCAAGCGTAAAGCTCTTAGGCTGCGCCCAGTTGTAGCCGCCCTGATCGTATCCCAGATAGCTGAAAGCTTCAGGATCTCCACCACGGTACTTCGTCCAGGTAAAGAGGTTGTTACCGGTTGCGTATACACGCAGCTGGTCGAGACCACGCTTCTTCAGAAATGCCGACTGGAAATTATAGGTAAAGGTGACAGAGCGCAGGCGCACGAAAGATGCATCTTCGAGAAACAGCGTCTGGTTTACCTGGTAAGGACTTACCGGGCTCCAGGGGTTGTAGCGGGGAATGCGGTCGAGGTCGCCTTCCGGCTCTGCCCAGAAAAATACTTCCTTCACCGCACCGATATCATCAGCCCCTTCGCGGTTCGCGAAATCAAAACGCGCAGCCAGGTTTTCGTTGATCAGTTTACGGCCAAATGCATAGCTCATGAGGAAGTTTAGTTCCATATTGCGGTACTTCACGGTATTAGCCCATCCGCCCTGAATCTTAGGGTTGTGGGAGCCTTCCATGATGCGGTCGTTATCGTCGATCGTGTTATCTCCGTTACGGTCGATCCATACCGGGTCGCCACCTTTCATGGGTATGCCCTGATAGTTCATACCCGCGGGCACAGCGGCATCCGTAGCATAAATACCTTCGTTCTGCAATACCCAGAAACGGTCTACCGGCATGCCTACTTCAAACTTCCTGTTGTTCAGCACAACGCTCTGTTGCCCGCCGGGCAGCGCCAGGAGCTTGTTCTGATTGAAAGAAGCATTGAGGGCCGATGACCATGCATAAGTTTTGTTTTTCAGGATGGTAGCTTCCAGTGTCAGTTCCACACCGGAGTTGCGGATATCCATCCCGTTCTGCCACATACCGGAATAACCATATTCCTGTGTAACGGGTGTTTTCAGCAGCAGGTCGCGGTCAGTGCGGGCGTATACATCCACAGATGCCCTGATCCTGTCGTTAAGGAATCCGAAATCAATACCGCCATTCAGCTGATCGGTATATGCCCAACCGATACCGGGAGCCACATAACCGAGTTCATAAGCAGCGTTGAGTACGGGGAATGCGTTGTAGGTAGACAGGTTAGGCGTACCCTCCCAGCCGATCTCCACATTGTATACCGGGCCGCCACTATAATAGTCGAGCGAGAAGAGTTTCCCCATTCTGCCGGCGCTACCGCGTAAACGCAGTGTGCTCAGCGTTTTGGAATCTTTCAGGAAATCTTCCCTGGAAATATCCCACGATGCAGTGGCAGTGGGGAACATTTTCCAGCGGTTGTCTTCCGTGATGTAAGAACTTCCATCCTGACGGAGGTACAGCGATACATGGTATTTGTCTGCATAGCTGTAACCGATATTGCCATAGAAGCTGGCCAGCGCTGCACGGATACGGTCTTTGAAGTTGGCTGTCAGCCTGAGGTTGTGCGATCCGTTATTAGGATCACCGGGGCTGCTGGGCTGATAGATTTTGATGTAATCACTCTTACCGCGGTAAGCCTTACCGTACATATAGCGCCAGCGGTCCCACTGGTTGTACTGTCCGGCAGTAACGGTGAGGTGGTGCTTATTGAAGTAGCGTGCAAACTCCAGTGAGTTATCAAACGTCATGCGGGTTTGCAATCCGTCGAAGTTGGAAGCGAAGTTGTTGCCGTCGTTAATGGTACGGGGCATGAAGAGGTCGCGGAAATTCTGGCCGTAATCGATGGAGAAACGGGAGTTGAATTTCAGCCAGGGCGCAAAGGTATACGTGAGGTTGTTCAGCACCCGCACATTGGTATTGCGGTTGCGGTCCACCCCCTGTTCCAGGTACCCGTAATACTCATCCAGCAACGATTTGTTGGGGGATGGCGGCCTGTCAAGGTTAAGGATATAATCCTGATCACCCATCCGGTCGCGGAGCGACTGGTTACGCTTGCGGTTGATCATGCCTGCGCTGAGGTAGGTGCTCCAGTCGAGGCTTTTCACCGGGGTGATGTTGATACCAAAGTTCACGTTGTAACGGCGTGCGAGGGTATTGTCCTGCCCTTGCTGGGTCGACTGTCCAACCCCGAAGCGGAAGCTGGCAAGGCGGGTACCACCGCTTACGCCCGCGTGCAGGCCGGTCATCCAGCCATTGCGGTAGTAAGATTCATCCCAGTCGGCCGCGCCGTAATACTGGGCGTTGGTGGAATCTGCCAGGTAAGCCGGGAAGCTGCGGTATTGTTCGGCCGTGGCGTATTTATCGTAGAATGGCATGCGGAAGTCGCGTTCCCAGCGGCCGTTTATTACTTTCTGCGAGGGTTTGAGGGACATGCCTGCATACCCGTTTACTTCCACGCGGAGCTCACCCATACGGGGGCCGCGGGTAGATATTTCGATGACACCGGCGGAAGCGGCGGGACCGTATTTAGCGGAGGCGCCGGCATCTTTGAGCACCTGGATGGTGCGGATGTCGTTTACATCAATAAACGCGAGGGGATCGATTTCGGTACCGATGCGGTTGAAATCGAAGCGCTGGATGTCGTAAGCAAAAGCATGATCATATTGAATGGGCATGCCATCGATCACGTACAGGGGCTGCGCGGCGAAAACATCACCATTCTTCAGGAGCAGGCCGGAAGCGCCACGGATAAAGAGGGCGTTGCGTTTACCGGGTTCTGCACTGGGGATGCGGACATCCACACCGGTAGCACGGCCGGCCAGTATGGAGTTAACACTGAAGTAAGGGAGTTTGCGTGCCTGATCGAGATCGGGAGATGAGGTGGCGCCTTGCTGATGGAGCATCATGGCAGTGTTCCGGATGTAACCGGCACTGTCGAGAGCGGAAACGGGGAGATGCCGCATACGCTCGGCGGCTTCGGGACTGGCAGACTTTGTACTGTCTGCTTTACCGAAGACCTTTTTCTGAGCGGCGGCGCCGGTTCCCATCAACAGCAGCGCGAGCAGGAAGGCCTGTCTCTTGCGGGAGCATGGGTAGAAATATGTCATAGTGGAGCAATTGGTTTTTATACGTGAAATAAGATGCCCTGCCCGCTACTGCGCAAGCAATGGCGGGAAGTGGCATAGCATGGCCAGGGCAGGCCGGAGTTAAGGCCTTATGGACAGTATGCCGTCAAAACTGTCTGCTGATATAAAAACGTGTGAAACCCTTTATGCTAAACCGATTTTCCATCCGGTTCTTTTTCGCCCTGCAGTGATTTAGTGATTCGTGTATTCTAGTGGTTACTGCAACATACCATTAGCGGGGCCGTTGGAAAATCAGGTATAAGGGATGTCAGCCGGGGCTGTGAAATACAGAATTGGTTGAATGGTAATACATGTTAAAACGTGGTTTGTGTTATGAAGGGATTATCATCCATTCCTGCGGAAAATACGATCGACGATATACAAGTTGGATAGAAAGATACATCGGCAGATAATTCCCGTCAAGCATAGAGGGTGTTTTGCATACAAATTAAACGTCAAATGTTAAAGTTTCTTAAAAGTCTATCAAAATCATATGGTATTTGATCCTAATGACAGTTTAAATGTATTAAATAGTCTTTATTTCCCATTCTTTTCCCACATTATTTTAATGTTAACGAAAGTTTTTTAAAATGGATGAAAGGATAGATAAATTCATTTCACCTATTCAGGCTTCAACAATCGATTACAGCGATTTAAGAAATCGATTTCAATTGATAAAGAATGCAAAAAGGCACATGTTTAGCAAGCTGAACCACTGTATAGGCAACGATTTCTAGAAATGAAGCATTACATAATGGGAAATGAAAGCTACAAGACAACTATAGTCTTAGTATTCAGGCGGGGAATAAACGTCTGAAAGCCTCCATGGTACTGATAAATTCGTACAGCTTTGAGATAATCCCGTATCAGGAAAAAACACCTAAACAGGCAGTAAATCTGCTTCGCTGACACATGCTACACGCCTTTATTGGCCAGATTTAGCGCAGGAACGATCCTCCGGCTAACCAACATTTCCAATTACCGCAGCACATTTATCCGACAAACTATCCAGGTTTATGGCAACGCCGTACCGTATACACTGCAAGCCTGACCGCCAGCTCCCTTTCCCTGAAAAACACCTTCCACTCCGGTTTTGATGGGTTATAACCCATTTTTCAAACCACCTTACATCCTTACAAACTGCCCGGTTTATACGGCAATTAGCTTATCATCCAACACTCCAAAAAGACTACAGCCACATATACCCCCACAGCATCTTCGTAAAAAAGATCTTCACCAGCCAATCCTCCCATCCAAAGGCAACATTTCTCCATAGCAAAGGTCAACTTCCGGCATAGATAAGCCGCCCTTAAGCCGCCTTTAAGCCGCCCATATCCCGCCCATAAGCCGCCCCTATATAGAGGCGGCTTATCTACGGCTTAACTACGGGTTATACGCAAATTACCTGCGACTTATCCTCCTGCCCAACCACCATTATCCCGTCTCTTACCCCGGATTTCTCCTGAAGTAACCCATGAATTAAATTGCCTGCTGGGTATAGAAAAAGCCCCCCAATTGAAGGGTTACTGAAGGGTTAAAGAAGGGTTACTGTATATCAAAAGCATATAAATGGCACCCAAACCCAATGCCATGGCGGACCAGGTAGTGAAATACCAGGGAAACATATACATTACAGCATGGCTGCCTTTACCCTGCCGTTAGGGTTCATTATCCCGGAAGCAGTGAAAAAATAATTGCGGGAGATTGTCCGGATTATTGGCGCGGGAGGCACTATATTGAAAAACAATGCAACCCATGAAAAAATTTATGTTCCTCATCCGGGAAGACCTGGCCCGGCTCGCCCAGATGGATGAAGCCGAATTACAGGCCGATATCGCGGCTATGACCGCCTGGGCCGAAGAACTTGCCGCCGGCGGAAACCTCCTCTCTGGTGAACCCCTGGAGCCGGATACCCGCTATATCACTAAAAATCACATCGCTTCCGACGGACCGTTTGCCGAAGCCCGTGAGTCTGTAAGCGGGTATTTCCTTATCCAGGCTGCCGATCTGGAAGAAGCTGCCCGTATCGCTGCTACCTGCCCATCGCTGCAGGACGATAAAATAGCCATAGAAGTCCGACCTTTGATGATCTATGCCTGATGCGCCTGAAATGCAATTGACAAGCCTCCTGCAGCGGATATACCGCAAAAGCTTTGGGAAAATGACCAGCCACCTGCTGTTGATGGATGGCTCGCTTTGCCTCGCTGATGCGGAAGACATGGTGCAGGAGGCATTCACTTCCGCCGCTGCTTCCTGGAAGAACGGTATCCCCGATCATCCGGAAGCATGGCTGTATGCCACTGTGCGCAACATGAGCCGGAGGAGGCATACCCGCAAAAGCACCGTCATCCCCCTTACCCACCTGCCCTCCGCCCCGGCGCCTGAAGGTCCGCCGGTAGACGGCGACCTTGAGCTGCTGCGGCTCCTCTTCGCCTGCATGCACGCCCGCTTCCCGCCCAAAGTGCAGCTGATTACGGCTTTACGGTATGTTTTCGGATTGCAGGTACAGCAAATCGGGGAACTGCTGGGAATGGAGGCCGACAGTGTGTCTAAAGTCCTGTACCGCCAGCGGCAGCAACTGAAGGCGGGAGATATCGCTTTCCGCTCGGGCTTTGTATGGTGGAGTGCAGAAAAGGTGCAGCTTACACTGAAAGTGCTCTACATCGTGTTCACCGAAGGCTGGAAGATGCTGGATGAAACTCTGTGTGAAGATGCGTTGAGCCTTACCCGCGAAACCATCCGCCGCGCGCGCATCCGTATCCCTGATGCCAAAGCATTGTACGCTCTTATGCTCTTCCAGCTTTCGCGCTGGGATGCACGTACCGGCGATATGGGCGAACTGCTTGAACTCGAACTGCAGGACCGCCGCCGCTGGAATCATGACATGATCCGCGTGGCAACCGATTACCTCAAACAATCTGCCGCCTCTCCCGGCGAAAGCCCTTATCACTTCGAAGCATCTATCGCTTACTTCCACGCCACCGCAAATTCCTTTGCAGAAACGCCCTGGCTGCAGATAGCAGGCCTTTACAAACAGCTGGGTACCATTGCCCCGTCGCCCTTTGTAACACTGAACCATGCCATTGCGCTGCATTTCGCGGGCCAAACACGTGCGGCTTTGGAAATGCTGGAATTGCTCCGCAGCGATCCTTTCATGCAGCACCATCACCTCTTGCATGCAGGGCTGGCAAGGATATACGCCGATGGTGGCGATGTGCCTGCCGCCTTATTGCACTACCGCAAAGCCCTTCATGGAAAGCCTACTGCCGCAGAAGCAGCCTTTATCCGCAAAAAGATCGCAGCGTACCTTAACAGCGGCTCCTGAAATGCAACCACCTTGTAAAAATTCCTGTCCGCCCTTTAGCCTTTTTCAATAGCTTTGCCGGTATGAAAGCGTTGTGCTTATTCCTCAGTTTCTGGATACTCCTCTGTGCAGGTACGCCCTGTTCAGACGGTGCTCCGCATGACCATGAGGAAACTTCCCAAACCGCGGTTCACCTGCCGGTTACGGAACATGCCAACTGCTTTGATCTCTGTTCACCTTTCTGCGCATGCTATTGCTGCGCCGTCAGCGTTTCTCTCCCACACACTACTTTGTATTTTTCCCGCACCGCAGCCCTCCCGGTAGTTCCGGAAGTGTTTGTTTGTCCGCCCGTGCGCGATTACCCCAACGCTCCCTGGCAGCCGCCAAGGGTTTCCTGAAACAGATACGCTCCATTTGATTCAGTCTAACGTGTAAGGCCATACGCATCCGTATGCCCGTGTGCGCCTGTAAACCCAATTGCAACAATGCTTAATAAGATTATCCGGTTTTCAATTCAGAACAAATTGATCATCGGGCTATTGACCCTCGCCATGGCCGCCTGGGGCATCTATGCGCTTTCCCGCCTGCCGGTGGATGCCGTCCCGGACATCACCAACAACCAGGTGCAGGTAATTACGCAAAGTCCATCGCTGGCCCCGCAGGAAGTGGAAAAACTCATCACTTACCCGCTGGAACAAACCATGGCCACCATTCCGGAACTAAAAGAGATCCGCTCCATTTCAAGGTTCGGGCTTTCTGTAGTTACCGTCGTTTTCCATGATAACGTGGATATTTACTGGGCCCGCCAGCAGATCAACGAGAAGCTGGGAGAAGCCGTAGCCCGCATTCCCGCAGGCATCGGCACTCCGGAGATGTCGCCCATCTCCACCGGTTTGGGTGAAATTTATCAATACACCATTGATCCAAAACCCGGTTTCGAATCCAAATACGATGCCGCTGCACTCCGTACCATTCAGGACTGGATCGTGCGCCAGCAGCTACTTGGCACGCCCGGCATAGCAGAAGTGAACAGCTTCGGCGGGTTCCTCAAACAATATGAAATAGCCCTCGATCCCGACAAGCTCGCCAGCTACCGGGTAGGTATAAACGATGTATTCACCGCACTGGAAAAAAACAACCAAAACACCGGCGGCGCTTACATCGATAAAAAGCCCAACGCATATTTTATCCGCAGCGAAGGGCTCATACAATCGCTCGACGATATCGCCAAAATACCAGTTACTCAAACCACACAGGGCTTCCCCGTCCTCATCCGCGACCTTGCTGAAGTACGCTTCGGTACGGCTATCCGTTATGGCGCTTTAGTGCATAACACTGATAAAAAAAGCGGCGAGGCCGTAGGCGGTATTGTGATGATGCTGAAAGGACAAAACGCCAGCATCGTGGTGAAAGACGTGGAGAAACGTATTGAACAGATCCGCGGGTCGCTGCCGGAAGGTGTTGAAATCAGGGAATATCTCAACAGGAGCCACCTGGTAGACAGGGCTCTTTCCACTGTAAGCCGCAACCTCATCGAAGGGGCCCTCATCGTGATCTTCGTGCTGGTACTTTTCCTCGGCAACCTGCGTGCAGGGCTTATCGTAGCCTCGGTGATCCCGCTGGCCATGCTGTTCGCCATCATCTGTATGCATCTCTTCGGTGTTTCCGGCAACCTGATGAGCCTTGGCGCCATTGACTTCGGGCTGATCGTAGACGGTGCGGTGATTATTGTGGAAGCCACGCTTCATCATCTCGGGCTCAGTAAAGTGCGCAGGCTCAACCAGCAGCAGATGGATGAGGAAGTATTCACTTCCGCCAGCAAGATCCGTAATGCGGCTGCCTTCGGGGAAATCATCATCCTCATCGTTTACCTCCCCATCCTTGCACTGGTAGGTATTGAAGGAAAAATGTTCCGTCCCATGGCCCAAACAGTGAGCTTCGCTATCCTCGGCGCCTTCATTCTTTCGCTCACCTATGTGCCGATGATGAGCGCCCTGTTCCTCAATAAAAACATCTCTCATAAACACACCATTTCCGACAGGATGATGGATGCTCTCCAGCGCGTATATAATCCGATTATACGTGGCGCCCTGCGCCATAAGTTAATGGTTACACTCATCGCTATCGTATTGTTTGTGGCCAGTCTCATCACCTTCTCACGCCTCGGTGGAGAGTTCATCCCCACGCTGGAAGAAGGGGACCTCGCCATTGAAATGCGGCTCAGCACAGGCCGGTCATTACAGGAATCAATTGACAAGATCAACCTGGCGTCTCAATTGCTGCTGAAGGAATACCCGGAAGTGTTGGAAGTGATCGGTAAAATCGGCTCGGCAGAGATCCCTACCGATCCCATGCCCATGGAAGCGATCGATGTGATGTTGATCATGAAAGATAAATCCGAATGGACTTCCGCCGCTAACCGCGAAGACCTTGTGGAAAAGATGCAGCATACCCTCGATGCCATTCCCGGTGTGAACTTCGGGTTCTCACAACCCATCCAGCTGCGGTTTAACGAGCTGATCTCCGGTGTAAGGCAGGATGTGGGGATCAAGATTTTCGGGGAAGATCTGGCCACGCTTACCCGCCTCAATGAACAGGTAGGCGCCATTGTATCGCAGACTGCCGGCGCGGAAGATCTGTATCTCGAGAAAATAACCGGCTTACCACAGATAGTGGTATCCCTCAACCGCGACCAGCTTGCCAAGTTCGGCATCGACGTTGCCACGGCCAACCAGGCTATCAACGCGGCATTCGCGGGGCAGTCGGCCGGACTGGTATACGAAGGCGAAAAGCGGTACGATATGGTGGTACGGTTCAACCAGGCCAGCAGGGAGAGTATCGACGATGTAAGGAACGTATTCGTCAGTGCATCAGACGGGCGGCAGGTACCGCTTACACAACTGGCAGACATTACTTTTAAGCCCGGTCCAAACCAGATACAGCGCGAATCCGCCAAGCGGAGAATCATCACCGGGTTCAATGTACGCGGGCGCGACATTGCCAGTGTGGTTAAAGACGTGCAGGAGAAGATAAATGCCGAAGTGAAGCTGCCCCCGGGGTACTTCATCACTTACGGCGGACAGTTCGAGAACCTGCAGGAAGCACAGGCACGTTTATCAATAGCGGTGCCCCTTGCACTGGGGCTCATCTTCCTGTTGCTGTTCTTCACTTTCCATAGTGTAAAACATGCAGTGCTTATATTCACGGCCATTCCCATGTCGGCCATCGGCGGTGTACTGGCGCTGGTGTTGCGGGGCATGCCATTCAGCATCTCTGCAGGCGTAGGCTTTATCGCACTGTTTGGTGTAGCCGTGCTGAACGGGATCGTGCTCATTGCAGAGTTTACACGATTGCGGAAAGAAGGGATGGACGATCTGGAGGAAGTAGTACTACAGGGCACCCGTATCCGTTTGCGGCCGGTGCTGATGACGGCTTCCGTGGCATCGTTGGGCTTTTTGCCCATGGCGCTTTCCGGCACTGCCGGTGCGGAAGTACAGAAACCGCTTGCAACCGTGGTGATTGGGGGGCTGGCATCTTCCACCCTGCTCACCCTCATCGTACTGCCCATTATCTATATTTATTTTGAACGCATCAAACGTAAGCCCATGGCTATAAAAACATTACTGTGGCTACCCTTGCTGGCATTCGCATGGCCGGCAGGCGCATCCGCACAGGAACCCGGTCTTCCGTTAGAAGCCTGTATCCGGCAAGCCCTTACGCAAAACCGCGGCCTGCAGGCATCGCGTGCAGATATCAATGCCGGGAAGCAGCTGAAGACTACCGCACTCGATATCCCCAAAACCAGTGTTACACTGCAAAGGGGGCAATACAACAGTTATGTGCGGAATGATAACAACATCAATGTATCGCAACAGATACCCTTCCCCACCCTGTTGGGAGCACAGGCAAAGCTGGCAGGAGCCGATGTAAGGAGCAGCGAGCTGCAGCTGGCATCTGATGAAAACAACCTCGTATACCAGGTGAAAGCAGCCTGGTACCAGCTGCAATACCTCCATGCCCTGCAAACAAGGCTGGAAGAACAGGATACCGTTTACGTACGATTTGCGCATGCGGCAGCCGTTAAGCTCAAAACCGGGGAAAGCAACCTGCTGGAGAAAACCACTGCCGAAAACCAGCGCCAGCTGCTCTTATCGCAACTGCAACAGGTGAAAGCCGATATCAGGATATACGAAACCCGGCTGCAGACCCTCATGCACAGCGAAACTCCCGTGAAAGTAGCCATACATCCCCTGGAAGCACTGAACGCCGGGGCCGACAGTTCCGCCGTTGCACAAAACCCCGGCCTGCAATGGTTCAGGGAGCAAACCGTAGTGGCGAAAAAAAGGAAACAGGTAGAAAAACATAAGATGCTGCCAGACCTTACCGTGGGCTTCTTCACCCAAACGCTCATTGGCACGCCCATGAACGCAACAGGTGCCGCTATGGCTACTAAGTCTGACCGCTTCAACGGCTTCGAGGCGGGCATCGCCATCCCTTTATGGTTTAAACCTCAGGCTGCGAAAATTAAAGCAGCAGGACTGCACCAGCAGGCGGCCGCATTCCGGTATGAGCAGCAGCAGCAGAATTATAATGGTATGTTCCGTGAAAGTATGGGAGAAGCCCGCAAGTTCGAAGAATCGCTCCGGTACTACAATGCTTCCCTGTTGCCGCAAACACAATTAATGACCGTGCAGGCCGGTAAAGCCTATGCCAGCGGGGAAATCGGGTATGTGGAATACCTGCAAACCCTGCGTACCGCCATGGAAACACAAACCACCCACCTCGAAACCCTGAATAATTACAACCAGCGCGTATTGCATCTGCAATACCTCGCCGGTAACAAATAACGCCAACATGAAACGATACCTTTTAATATTGACCGTTTTCTTCGCCGCCGCCTGCGGCAGTGCTGATAAGAAAGCAGCCGAAAAGGCACCTGAAAAAGAAGGGCAGGGTCATGAACATGAAGAAGACATAGTGGAGATCACCGATGCACAGGCTAAAACCATCGGGCTTACCCTGGAAACCCTCCAGCCCCGTAAGCTCAGCGGCAGCATAAAAGTAAACGGTATGCTGGATGTACCTCCCCAGCAGATGCTCAGCGTATCCACGCCCTATGGCGGTATCCTGCGCAATACCGGCCTGCTGGAAGGCTCATGGGTCCGGAAAGGACAGGTGATCGCCGAAATGGAGCACCCCGATTACATCCAGCTCCAGCAGGATTACCTCGAAACAAAAACCCAGCTGGGCTTCCTCGACCAGGAATATGTCCGCCAGGAGGAACTGAGCCGTGAGGAAGTAACCGCAAAGAAGACATTCCAGAAAACGGATGCAGAGCGGAAAACCCTGAAGGTCAGGCTCGAAGGGTTGCGCCAGAAGCTGACCCTCCTTCATATACATTTCGCGGAGCTGGATAAGGGCAACATCGTAAGGGCCATCCCCATCGTGGCGCCCATCAGTGGCTATGTAACCAAAGTGAACGCCAACATCGGGAAATATGTGCCTGCAAACGAGCCCATGTTCGAGATCGTGGATACCGAACACCTGCATGCAGAGCTGACGGTGTTTGAGAAAGACATTCCCCGGCTGAAGATCGGCCGGAAGGTGCGCTTCCTGCTGAGTAACGAAACAAAAGAACGTACTGCCACTGTGCATCTCATAGGCCGGGAAATAGACCGGGACAGAACCATACGCGTGCATTGCCACCTCGACCGGGAAGACCGGGAGATGATGCCCGGTACTTTCCTCAAAGCCTGGGTGGAAACGGGCGCAGCGGAGGTTGCCTCACTGCCTGCGGAAGCCGTGGTGATGGAAGGCGAACGGCAGTATGTGTTTGTGGCGGAGAAGGCTAAAAACCACTTTAAGCGGTTGGCGGTAATGGCAGGTGTAACGGAAGACGGGTATACGGAAGTATCGCTGCCGGCCGGGGTGGATGCAGGAGCACAATTTGTGGTAAAAGGGGCTACCGACCTCATGTCGAAGATGACGAACGGGGAAGAAAGTGGTCATAGTCACTGATAAATCCGCGTAAGCGAAAAAAATTTTCAAAAAAAGGGGTGGTTCTTTCTCCGGGGGGAACCACCTCACATTTAATTGCGCACCTCCACTAACGCGCTGAGATTTGCATATACGCTCCTGACCCCGGAGTGATGCATGAATATGACGCCCAAAAGGGCCATGCGCTTGCTTCAAGTAAAAGTTGAAGTACTGATAGCCGCTGCTGGTCAGCGTTTTATACTAAATAATCGTGAAAAACCTACGCCCACGCAGATTTTTATTTATTCACTGTGTCTAACATTTTTTTTCTGTTGTGGCTCTGCCCATTATTTTTGCACCATGCAAAGCTTCCAGCACCAATCCGTAGTCATCACCGGCGCCACATCCGGTATAGGCAAGGCATTAGCCCTGGCATTCGTCCGTGCAGGCGCAAACGTATCAGTTTGCGGCCGTAAGGAGGAAACGCTTCTCGCCCTCCGGGCAGAGGTACCTTCGCTGAATGTGTTCAGGGCCGATGTGAGCCGTGAGGAGGATTGCAAAGCTTTTATAGGGAGTGTGCTGGAAAAGTTCGGGAAGATCGATATCCTCATCAATAACGCAGGCATCAGTATGCGCGCCCTTTTCAGGGATGCGGAACCCGATGTCCTGAAAACACTGATGGATATTAATTTCTGGGGCACTGTGTATTGCACCAAGTACGCCCTCCCTTCCATTCTGGAACAGAAAGGGACTGTGGTGGGTGTGAGCAGTATTGCCGGCTACCGTGGCCTGCCGGGCAGAACGGGTTATTCGGCCTCCAAATTCGCCATGCAGGGCTTCCTGGAGGCGCTGAGGACTGAAAATCTGCATACAGGCGTCAACGTGATGTGGATATGCCCCGGTTTCACTGCTTCCAATATAAGGAACACCGCGCTGGATAAGAGCGGGCGCTCCCAGCAGGAAACCCCGCTCGACGAAGGGAGCCTTATGAGTGCCGATACCGTGGCTGCACACACGCTGAGGGCCATCGCTAAACGAAAACGGACGCTGGTATTGACTTCGCAGGGCAAGCTAACCGTTTTCCTCAGTAAACTACTCCCCGGACTAACGGACAAACTGGTGTTCAACCACTTCCGGAAAGAACCCGGTTCGCCCCTCTCCTGACGAGTCTGGCCCCGCTTTTGCACCGTTTTATTTAATTCCTTTTTTTTCATCATTGCACTGAAATAAAGCCTTACTTTGCAGGAATCAAACCCCTGTAGATAAGAGCTTCGTTTGAACTCATTATGCCCATCGTTACGCTGACATCAGACATTGGATTGCAGGATTACCTGACAGGCGCCATAAAGGGCCTGCTACTGCAGCATTGTCCGACTGCCCAGGTCGTGGACATCTCGCACCACATCTCACCATTCAACCTCCCGCAGGCCACCTACATCTGCCGCAGCGCTTTCCGTTACTTCCCGGCAGATACCGTACACCTCGTGCTCAATAACCTATTCGACCGTAAAACGGATCACATCCTGCTGGCCCGCCACCAGGGGCAGTACATCTGCTGTGCCGATAACGGGCTCATCACTATGATCACAGGCGGCATGCCCGAAGAAGTACACCGCATCTCCCTGGAATCCGCAGAAATACGGAACACCCTCGGCATCGTAGGCGTAATGGCCCGTATGCTGGCACGGCTTTTCGGCGGGGAAACACCTGCCCAGTTCGGCTCACCGGCGCCTGAAATTGTCGTGAAGAATAACCTGCAACCCCTCACCGGGGAAGATTATATCGAAGGACAAATCCTCCATATCGATAACTTCGAGAACGTAATCGTCAACATCACCCGCGAACAGTTCCACGCCCAGCGTAACAGCCGCCGCTTTGCCATCTTCTTCCGCCGCGATGAGATGATCACCCAGCTCAGCGAAACTTATGCAGATGTGGCAGAAGGCCAGAAGCTCGCACTGTTTAACGCCGCCGGCTACCTCGAGATAGCCGTGAACAAAGGGAACGCCGCCGGGCTCTTTGGCCTCCAGGGCTTTAAAAGAGACCAGCTCCAGCAGGGGGCTTATCAACAGCTGTCGTTCTACCAGACCGTCAGAATCCTCTTCGAATGATGATCAGAATCGTACAACTTACTTTCGCCGATGCCCACTGCACGGCCTTTGAATCCCTGTTCGGGACCCTCCGGGACGATATCCGCCACTTCCCCGGCTGCTCGCACCTGGAACTCTGGAAAGACCGGTCGCGCCCCGGAGTATATTGCACCTACAGTACCTGGACCGGCCCCGATGCACTTGATGCCTACCGCCACTCTGATCTGTTTGCCAAAACATGGGCTACCATAAAGCCCTGGTTCTCAGCTAAACCGGAAGCCTGGAGCCTGGATCGTATTGCATCCGCAAACTTGTAGATTTGTTAAAGTATTTATAAAAAGTTAAAACTGTTCCGCCAATTAGCTTAATTGGTTAGATTTTCTATTTTTGTCGGAATTATCTAAAATCGACTTATGAATTTTAACAGGATTAATAACATTACAGGCTGGGTCGTGTGCATCATCGCCTGTATTGTTTATTTAATGACCATGGAAGCCACGGGTAGCCTGTGGGATTGCGGCGAGTTTATTTCCGCGGCCTATAAAGTACAGGTTCCCCACCCTCCCGGCGCCCCCTTGTTCGTGCTCATCGGCAGGATCTTTACCCTGCCCTTTGCTCCCGGCAGCGCAGGACTGGGTATCAACATCATGAGTGCGCTTTCCAGCGGCTTCACCATCCTGTTCCTCTTCTGGACCATCACGCACTTCGCCCGCCGTATCTATACCCAGAACGGTGGTATCCTCACACAGGCCCAGCTCATCGTAGTAATGGGTGCCGGTGCAGTAGGTGCCCTGGCTTATACTTTCTCCGACTCTTTCTGGTTCTCCGCTGTGGAAGGTGAAGTATACGCCATGTCTTCCCTCTTCACCGCCGTGGTTTTCTGGGCCATGCTGAAATGGGAACATGCGGCAGATTCCGAATCCGGCGACCGCTGGATCGTTCTGATCGCTTACCTGATGGGCCTCTCTATCGGTGTCCACCTCCTCAACCTCCTGACCATCCCCGCCATGGTGCTTATCTGGTACTTCCGGAAAAGCAAAAACATCAGCACCAGCGGCGCTTTCTGGGCTTTTGTAATCGGCTGCCTTATCACCGGTGCCGTTCAGAAGTTCGTTATCCAGGATACCATTAAAGTAGCCGGTATGATGGACGTTTACTTCGTAAACTCCCTCAGCCTGCCCTTCTTCTCCGGTTTCACTTTCTACTTCGTAGGCATCCTCGCCCTCCTTGTAGTAGGTTACTTCAAACCAAAGGTGGGTCTGTATGCTCCCCTCATCCTCGTTGCCACTGTACTGGTTATCCCCGCTTTCCCTGAAGGCGGCAGCGGCGCAGCCAAAGCAGGACGGGTGATCTTCGCCTTAGTGGTACTTGGCCTTCCTTACATCATCCAGCTGTTTGGAAAGAAGTTCGACTACGCCAGGCTCAGACATCCCATTCAGCTCGTCAACTCCTGTATCTTCTTCCTCCTAATGGGGTACTCCACCTACATCACCACCATGATCCGCTCCTCGGCCAACCCGACTGTGGACATGTACAATGTAGACAATCCCGTATCCCTCGTTGGCTACCTCGGCCGCGAACAGTATGGCGATTTCCCCCTGATCTATGGCCAGGTGTTCACCGCCCGCCCGGAGTCTTATAAAGAAACCAATAACATCTACGCCCGCGCCGGTAACAAATACATCGTAGCCGGTAAAAAGCAGGTACCTGTATACAAGCCTGAAGACATGATGCTGTTCCCCCGCGTGTGGGACGCTTCCAATGACCAGGGCCATGCCGATTACTACAAAGCATTCCTCGGCCTCAGAGATGGTGAAAAACCCTCTTTCGCTGACAACATCACCTTCTTCCTCAAATACCAGGTAAGCTTCATGTACCTGCGCTATTTTGGCTGGAACTTCGTAGGTAAACAGAACGATACCCAGGGCTTCGGTAACCCGCGTGATGGTAACACCGTATCCGGTATTCCGTTTATCGACAACCTCATGCTGGGCGATCAGTCTGAAATGCCCGACAGCCTGAAAAACAATAAAGCCCACAATACGTTCTTCTTCCTGCCTTTCCTGCTGGGTGTACTTGGATTCCTTTTCCATTATTCACGCCACAAGAAAGACGCACTGATCGCAGGGTTGCTGTTCTTCTTCACCGGTCTGGCCATCGTACTCTACCTCAACCAGGCAGGTAACCAGCCACGTGAGCGTGATTATGCCTACGTAGGCTCCTTCTACGCTTTCGCCATCTGGATCGGCCTCGGTGTAATGAGCATCTACTCCTTCTTCGAAAAACGGAAGGTGCCTGCCGCAGCAGTACTGGCGGTAGTGATCAGTCTCCTTGCCGCACCCGTGCTGATGGCACAGCAAGGCTGGGATGATCACGACCGTTCCAAAAAAGTAATTGCACGCGACGTAGCAAAAGACTACCTCGAATCCTGCGCTCCCAACGCCATCCTCTTTACCGTGGGTGATAACGATACTTACCCGCTGTGGTACGCACAGGAAGTGGAAGGCATCCGTCCGGATATCAGGGTAATTAACCTGAGCCTCCTCGGAGTAGACTGGTACATTGAACAACAACGCAATGCTACCAACCAGAGCCCTGCCATCCCCATGACCCTTACATCTGAACAATACCGTGGCGAAAACCGCAACTACGTAATGTTCTTCGACAATGGTAAAGTACCGCAGGACCGCTTCTACAACCTGAAAGAAGTGATCGGCTTCCTCGGAGACGACAGCGATGCTGCCAAAGTACCCCTGAACACCGGTGAGAAAGTGAACTACCTGCCCACGCAGAAACTGTTCATCCCGGTAGATAAGGCCACCGTACTGAAAAACGGTACTGTAGATGTAGCCGACAGCGCACGTATCGAAGCACAGATTCCGTTCATGATCAGCAAACAAATGATCTTCAAGAACGACCTCGCCGTATACGACATCATCGCTACCAACGAATGGAAACGCCCCATCTACTTCACTTCTCCCGTAGATCTTGGCTTTAATGATTTCCTTTCTGTGGAAGGTCTTACCTACCGCCTGTCGCCCACCCGCCGCCAGACTACCGACGAGATGCTGCCCGGCCTGAACGATCAGGTGAATACCAACCGCGCTTACAGCACCATTATGGAGAAATTCCAGTATGGCAGTGTAAATGTACCCGGTGTGTACTTCGACGAGCCTAACCGCCGTATGCTCCAGACCGTTCGTAACGCCCATACCAAAGTGGCCGTAGCGCTCGTGAAGGAAGGCAAGAAAGATAAAGCCCTCAACATCCTCGGCCGTCAGGATACGATGTTCCTCCCCGGTAATATGCCCTACGCGATGACCTCGCCCGGTAACATGCACAACCTCTGGAGCATGGAGATCGTATACGCTTACTACCTCGCCGGCGACAAGAAGAAAGCACAGGAAATCACCGGTCAGATCGTGAAAGACCTGGATCAGCAAATGCGCTACTACCGCGCCCTCCCTGCTTCCAAATTCACGAACGACCTGCAGGATGATGCCCGTCGTGCTGAACAGTTCAAAGCGATGCTGGTACAATGGCAGCAGGACTTCGGTAATGACAGTGCCCGCCAGGTAGAAGGTGGCCAGCAGTTCGGGAATGCTCCCGCCCCTGCTCCACAGGATTCTCCTAAAAAGCAATAAGCTATACTACCATAGAAAAAGCCGGTTGACGATATGTCAACCGGCTTTTTTTTATTTCATCCGCTTTACTGCTTCCTTTGTGGATTGAAGCGCAAGCCTATAACCGGTATAATCAATATCAACACCAACGCAGTCACGCCAAACATAAGCCAGTTAAAAGCACCCAGCGACCAGTAAGACGGGAGATAATCTTTATACAACCATGGTGCAATCCAATAGTACAAAATGTATTCCTGCGTACTCAATAATACCAGGATAGCCAGCATCAGCATACCCCATCCAAAGCGGAGATGTTTCTTAGTAAGCATTATATACAGCATCATATGGGGAACTAATAACATCCATAACCATTCAAGCGTTAGTATTAACGACGGGAAATTGACAGCAAGTATCAGAAGTGGTACAAAAAGTATTAATACCGCTGCCCAGGCCACCCAGGCAATAATAGTAAGACTCCTGGCGCGGAGGTAACTAAACTGTGCATAGCTGGTAAGCATAAAAAAAAGCCGCATAAGCGAAAGCACAGGCTGGCAACAATAGTTTGAGGCAATTAATGAAGGAATAAGGCAGGTACATGCGTATGGGGAATTTATAAAAGAAGGATAAAGAAGTCTGTCATCAGCCACAGATGTATGTTTCAGCTATCTGCTTCATCTTCGGATGGAGGTTCAGTAACACGGCGCTTAAAATTGAAGGCCATCAGAAATGTAAGCACCAATAATGCTAAAGTTAATATCACAAATGCCACGGGGTGATAAGCGGGGTCGGTAGTCACACAGGTTCTTTGTCCATAATCCGGATCAAAGATGGGAGCTGCAATCTTTCCCAGTATCTCAGCCCGGTAATCCAGGCAAAACAATATGGCGGTCGTCAATAATCCTGCCCACACTTTTCTATGCCAGCCAGCCAATACAATACTTAGTATCATGACGCCGCCTATTAATTCATACTCGAAAAATATAAAATCGTAATCCGTGCGGAATCCCCTTGATAAAGTTATTGTATACAATAGCAGATGCAGCAATACGGCGATAAGCGACATCAGGTAAAGGGAATAAAGTCCCCTGGGGCGATTCTTCCGGATATCCTTGTCAAAGATGACTACCAGCATCCAGATAGCAAAAACCCAGGCAAGTGCCGCAATCATGGCACGGGGATCTAAAAAAGTGAATAAAAATTCCATGGGGTAAGGGATATATCAACTGCGGGCAAATACCCGGCATACTAAATTTAACTTAATTACGGTATGATTCTGTAAGGGGTAACCGGTTTTAATTTATGCTGAATACCTCATCTTCACCTATCAGGGCGCGCGCTACGCCTCTTTCCTACCTTTCATCGCATACCAGTATGTAATTCCTATTAGGATCAATGAAAGTATAAATACCATTCCCCATGTAAAATCCACCGTAGTTACAGACCATGCTACAGGCCAGTAATCCTGGTTGATAATGGGCATTATCCATCTATCTAATATCTCATCAAACCAGATTGTTGCGATCATCATGAGCCAGACAATAAAGCTCCCCCAGAGTTTTGCGTATTTCCGTGACAGCAGTAGTACCAGGATCACTAATAAGCACAGTACCATGTAAAGGATTGGATACAAAATAACCTTCCCCTGGCCTTTCTCCGCAAGAAAATATGCAATAAGCTGTATTACGCCAGATACAAATCCAAAGTAAGTCAGAAATTGAAGACCACGGGCATGGGCTTCGCGATTATTGTGAAAGAAAAGGGCAACTATCCACCACAGCAATAAAGTAATGGCTGAAACAGGAACTAATAGCAGAATCAGGTAGAAAACGATCAATATAAGGTACATAGATAAGGGGAATAAAAAACGCCGGACATAATGCCCGGCGTCTTCAAAATAGTAAAAATCCTTATAACTTCTCGATCATACCACGAACGTTCTTCACGCCCTCGGCGATCTCAGGCCAGTTACGATCCCAGTGGTATTCGTATTCTGCGCTGAAAACTCCTTTAAAGTTCTGCTTCTTCAGCTCAGCCAGTACGCCTTCGATGTTGCATACGCCGGTACCCCAGGGTACATCGTGGCCTTTGGGCCCTTTCTCATGCAGATCTTTGATATGCAGGCTGAAAACCTTGCCATTCAACTTCTGCAGGCACTCTACCGGATCGAGACCGGAACGTACCCAGTGACCGATATCGGCACAGGCGCCCAGGTACTTGCTACGGCCTTCGATGGCTGCCAGCACAGTGTCGGGGTGCCAGTAGTGGCTGGGCCTTGGGTGGTCGTGGATGGCCACTTTAATCTTGTACTCGTCTGCCAGGCGGCTCACAGCATCCAGATCCTTCACACGGGGCTCCGAAGTGATGATCTGGATCTTCATCGCTTTCGCAAATTCGAACAGCTCTTTCCATTCTGCCTCTCCGTTTGGCGATACCACACCAAACGCAACGAGGGTCTTCTTTTTCTTCTTCAGTAAGTCTTTCACCTGCTGCTGCTTAGCTGCATCCATCCGCCAGTCCATTTTCCCTTCAATACCGCCGCCAATGGTCTGGCCGGGATAGCACTCCACGAACTGCAGTCCGCAGGAATCCAGCCGGTCGAGGGCTTCGGATAAAGTGAAACGATTGAAGGAATACGCCTGCGCACCGAGTTTCCAGCCCAGCTTAGCTTCCTTTTTCTGTGCCAGGGCGGGCTGTGCAAACAGCAAAGCCGCCATACCGAGCGACAGCAGTGACTTTCGAATTGAGATCATAGACGTGTATTTTAAATTGACCGTTGTAATAGTGTCCAAAATACACGACCCTGTCGATATTTACAAGCACAGCGGGATAAACGGCAGTATTTTGCCCGCCTGATCGTTCCGTGACAAACGAATCTGTATCCCCTTTTTCCGTAATTTAGTACGCTATGAAAGGGTTTATATTCACCCGGTTTAACCCGTCAGACAACAGCGGGCCATCGTTCGAAAAGCTGCTGGATGTTTTCACCCAGCTGCTGACTTACACCAGTGGCGATGTATCAGAAGCCCTCCAATGGCTAACCGAACTGGACAAGGAATACCAGCTTACCAGCGAGGAATATGGCATAGGGGATCTGATTCAGGATCTGAAAGACAAAGGTTACCTCCGGGACAACGAGGCAGAAGGCACTATCTCCATCACCGCTAAAACGGAACAAACCATCCGGAAGCGGGCGCTGGAGGAAATATTCGGGAAGCTGAAGAAATCCCGCATCGGGGACCATAATATCCGTAAATCGGGGCAGGGCGATGAGCAGAACGCTGAAACGAGGCCCTATGCCTTCGGGGATGCCCTGGAGCAGATCGATATGACGGCCTCCATCCGCAACGCGCAGATCAACCATGGCATCGATGTATTTTCCATGCAGCAGGACGATCTGGAGATCCGGGAAACGGATTTCAAGACGCAAACGTCTACCGCCCTCATGATAGACATCTCACATTCCATGATCCTTTATGGCGAAGACCGTATCACGCCCGCCAAGAAAGTGGCCATGGCCCTGAGCGAACTCATTACCACCCGCTACCCCAAGGATACCCTCGATATCATCGTTTTCGGCAACGACGCCTGGCAGATAGAGATCAAAGACCTCCCTTATCTCCAGGTGGGCCCTTTCCACACCAATACCGTGGCAGGACTGGAGCTGGCGATGGACATCCTCCGCCGCAGGCGCAATCCCAACAAGCAGATCTTTATGATCACCGACGGGAAGCCCACCTGCCTCAAACAGGGTAAGCAATATTATAAAAACAGCTTCGGGCTGGACAGGAAGATCCTGAACAGGACCCTCAACCTCGCCGCCCAATGCAAGAAGCTGAAAATCCCCATCACCACATTCATGGTAGCCACCGATCCCTGGCTGCAGCAATTCGTAAACGAATTCACGGAAACCAACAACGGTAAAGCATTTTTTTCCGGTACCGACCATCTGGGGCAGTTCCTGTTCCACGATTTCGAAAACGGAAAAAGGAAAAAGTTATAAAGACATGGAAAAAATCAAGACGCTCGGCGAGCTGAAGAAAAGCGGACACGTGATGAAGTCCGTCAAAGAAGAGATCAGACAAAACCTTATCGCCAGACTCAAAAGAAAGGAAAGCACCTTTCCCGGTATAATCGGGTACGACGATACCGTGATACCCGACACGGAAAGAGCCCTGCTTTCCCGGCACAATATCCTCTTCCTCGGCCTCCGTGGCCAGGCAAAGACAAGGATGGCCCGCCAGATGATAGACCTGCTGGATGAATTCGTTCCCATTGTAGCAGGTTCCGAAGTCAACGACCATCCCTACCAGCCCCTCTCCCGCTACGCCCGCGATCTGGTAGCAGAAATGGGAGATAAAACACCCATAGAATGGCTCCCCCGCGAAGCCCGCTATGGCGAAAAGCTCGCCACGCCGGATGTATCCGTTGCCGACCTTATCGGCGACGTAGACCCCATTAAGGCGGCCAATGAGAAGCTGAGCTATGCAGATGAAAGGGTGATCCACTTCGGCATCATCCCCCGCTCTAACCGCGGCATATTCGTCATTAATGAGCTGCCCGACCTGCAGGCCCGTATACAGGTAGCCCTGTTCAACATCCTCCAGGAAGGCGATATCCAGATTAGGGGCTTTAAAGTGCGCATGCCGCTCGATATGCTCTTTGTATTCACCGCCAACCCGGAAGACTATACCAACCGCGGCGCCATCGTAACACCGCTGAAAGACAGGATAGAAAGCCAGATCATTACCCACTACCCTAAAACACTGGAAAACAGTCTGCTCATTACTGAGCAGGAAGCCGCCGTGCATGCAGAGCAGCAGGGTAAAGTAACCATGCCCGACCTCATCAAGCGCCTCATTGAACAGGTGGCCTTTGAAGCAAGGGCGAGTGAGTATGTAGACAAGAAAAGCGGTGTATCCGCCCGCTTAACCATCGCTGCATTCGAAAATGCGGTGAGTGCTGCGGAAAGGCGCACTTTCCTGAATAATGAGACTAAGACATATGTCCGCGTAAGTGACCTGCAGGGAATCGTACCCGCCATCACCGGTAAAATTGAGCTGGTATACGAAGGCGAGCAGGAAGGCCCCCTCCAGGTAGCCCTCAACCTGCTGGATAAAAGCCTCCGCACCCTCTTCGCACAATACTTCCCCAACCCGGAAACCTTTAAGAAACGTAAAGCCGGCGGACCGGATACCAACCCCTACCGCCCCGTGATCCAGTGGTTTGATGCGGGCAATGCCCTTCAGCTGCTGCAGGATGCTTCTGATAAGGATTATGCCAAGGCACTGATGCAGGTATCCGGACTGGAAGAGCTGGTAGGAAAGCAATTCCCACATGCCAATAAACAAGAAAAGCTGCTGATGATGGAAATGGTGCTGCACGGACTGGCCGCCCATTCGCTGCTTAGTAAGAAGTCGCTCGAAAATGCTACGCGCTTCTCCGACCTGCTGGGCACCATGATGAATTTCAGTACAACGGAAGATCCGGAAGACGACGAAGAACTATAACGGGAATTTTTTATCTTGTCTCTATATTTCGATTTCTTTCCACGTCAAAACATGAAAACATGCACAGAAGGAACTTCTTGTTCAACACTTCCGCATTCCTTGCGGGGTCGGCCTTCCTGCCCTCTTCGTTACGCGCCATAGCGCCGAGCGACCGCGTCAATATTGCGGTGATCGGTGTAAATGGTATGGGCTGGAGCAACCTCAATGCCCTCTTAAAACATCCCGAAACCAATGTAGTAGGCCTTTGCGACGTTGACTCCAACGTATTGAACAGGCGCGCCGGTGAGCTGGAAAAGAAGACCGGTAAGAAAGCCGCACTTTACAGCGATTACCGTAAGCTCCTGGAAAATAAGGACATCGACGCCGTAGTGATCGGTACCCCCGACCATTGGCACTGCCTGCAGATGACAGATGCCTGCGCTGCCGGGAAAGACGTATACGTTGAAAAGCCCATCGGCAACTCCATCGCTGAATGCCGCGCTATGGTAAACGCACAGGAGAAATCCGGGCGTGTGGTACAGGTAGGGCAATGGCAACGCAGTATGAACCACTTTAACGATGCTATCGCATATGTGCACTCCGGCAAACTGGGGAAAGTACGCCTCGTGAAAGTATGGGCTTATATGGGCTGGATGAAACCGGTAGCGATTGCCTCTAACGCAACGCCTCCCGCAGGAGTGGATTACAAATCCTGGCTCGGTCCGGCTCAGATGCGCGACTTCAACGCCAACCGTTTCCATTTCAATTTCAGATGGTTCTGGGATTATGCCGGCGGACTGATGACCGACTGGGGCGTGCATCTCATCGATTACGCCCTCTATGGTATGAAAGCCTCCAATCCTAAAAGCATCATAGCCGCAGGGGGTAAATTCGCCTATCCGGATGATGCTGCCGAAACACCCGATACGCTTACCACCGTATATGAATTCGACGGGTTCAATATGCAGTGGGAACATGCAACAGGTATCAACGGCGGCCCATATGGACGCGATCATGGTATCGCATTCATCGGTAACAACGGCACCCTGGTGCTGGACCGTGGCGGATGGGAAGTGATCGGTGAAAAGGATAAGATGGAAAGCATCAGCCGCGTGAAAGCAAACGATAACGGGCTGGATAAGCATACCAAAAACTGGCTGGAAGTGATTAAGTCGCGCAAGCTGGATGACCTCCATTGCGACATCCGGACCGGTGCTAACGTGGCGGTGAATGCCCAGATGGGTAACATTGCCTTCCGAACGGGAGAAAAGATCTACTGGCGGCCTTATGAAGGCAAATTCAATAACAAAGAAGCCAACGCCCTTATCACACCCGAGTATCACAACAATTACAAACTTCCCAAATAACCGATATGTACAGGACAACGAAAATCATGCTCTGCGCAGCCCTTCTTGCGCCCGCTATCCATGCTTCCGCACAGGAAGCCAAACCACAGGACACTGAAGTATGGGAACCCGTACCGCCCAAAGTAACTCCCGGTACCGGTACCAGCGCCCCTTCAGACGCTATCGTGCTCTTCGACGGTACCAGCCTCAGCAGCTGGGTTTCTGATAAAGACGGCTCCGCAGCCCCCTGGGTTGTTAAAGACGGCGCTATGACCGTGGCACCGGGCAAGGGAGGTATCAAAACAAAGGCTTCCTTCGGCGACTTCCAGCTGCATATCGAATGGCGCTCCCCTTCCAAAGTGAAAGGAGAAGGCCAGGGCCGCGGCAACAGCGGTATCTTCCTGCAGGAGCAATATGAATTGCAGGTGCTTGATAACTATGATAATAAGACCTACTCCAATGGCCAGGCCGGCAGCCTTTACAAGCAGGCTATTCCATTAGCCAATGCATGCCGCCCTCCGGGAGAATGGCAGGTTTATGATGTAATTTATACCGCCCCCCGCTTTAAGGCAGATGGCACGGTGGAATCGCCCGCGCGCGTTACCGTACTGCACAATGGTGTGCTGGTACAGAACAATTACGCCCTGCTTGGTAAAACCCTCTACATCGGCAAGCCTTTTTACGAAAAGCATGGCGATCTGCCAATTGGCTTGCAGGATCATGGCGATCTCGTGAGCTACCGGAATATCTGGTTACGCAAACTCTGATGGTATTGTAATTTTTCGATAGCCTGATGCGCTCCGCATCAGGCTTTTTTTATATGTTTACAGTCACCAACAAAGCACGCTGCGTTGCAAACCAAGGTAGTAGATATCAGTGACACGTTACAGGCAGTATCCCGAGGGGATGAAGCTGCATTCCGTGACTTGTTCCGTCAATATGCCGACCATCTATATGCATATATCTGGCAACTCACCAAATCCCGTGAGCTGGCAGAAGAAGTTGTGCAGGATATATTTCTCCAGATATGGATCAGCCGCGAAGCGCTGGCAGGAGTCCGTAATTTCCGTAATTACCTGTTCGTGATCGCCAGGAACCATGCCCTTAACGCCATCAAGAAAATGATGCGGGAAAGGAAGCGGGCTTTGGAATGGGAGCTGGCGCGGGGGGAAGAAGATGTGCCGCCACCCCAGGAGCCTGACCTTGATATAGTGGAAGAAGCCATCCGCCAGTTGCCCTCCCAGCAGCAGAAAGCCTGGCTGCTAAGCCGCAGGGGTGGCAAGAAGTATCATGAGATAGCAAGGGAAATGCAGCTCTCCCGTGAAACCGTTAAAAAGTACATCCAGTACGCCACACAATCCATTGTGCGGTATGTAACCAGCAGGATCTCCACCCTGCTTGCCATCTGCATCTTTTCATCTTTCTGAAAAAAATCCTGAAAAATATTCCCGGGCGGTAGCCCCTTTTCTTTTTTACCGTTGTCCCTATTATACCACTATGCAAACAGATTCGTCAAGACTGCAGGAATTACTGGACCGCTGGATGAGCGACCAGGCTACCGACGCCGATAAGGAAGCGTTGCTTGAACTGCTGGACAGGCAGGGCACAGAAGCCCTTACTCCTGCCCTCAGGGAAGCATGGGATAACCTGCGCCCCGGCATGGCCATGTCTGACGAAACCAAAGATGCCATCACCAACCGTATCCTTCACCGCCAGCACAGCACCCCGGTGCGCAGGATGTTCTGGTGGTATGCTGCAGCAGCCGTACTGGCACTGGCCATCGCCATCCCCGCCGGTATGAAGCTGTGGAAAGGAAGCAATACCCCCATTGCAAAGGAGAACCGCCAGCCCGATGTTGCCCCAGGTAAAGAAGGCGCCATTCTTACATTGGCCAACGGCCAGCAGATTGTGCTGGACTCTTTGGGCAATGGACTGGTAGCCAGCCAGCAGGGAACTCAGATCACACTTCAGAACGGCCGTCTTGCCTATGATGCTGCCCAGGCGGCAGACATCACATATAATACTATGACAACACCCCGCGGCCGTAAGTTTCAGTTGCTGCTGCCCGATGGTACTAAGGTGTGGATGAACGCAGGATCTTCCCTCCGCTTCCCTACTGCCTTTACCGGCAGTGAACGCAGGGTGGAAATGACCGGTGAAGCATATTTTGAAGTAGCGAAGGATGCGAAGCACCCGTTCTTTGTGACCATTAATGGTCAAACGGATGTTCAGGCTCTGGGTACCGAGTTCAATATTCATGCATATGCTGATGAGCAGCACATCAATGCCACGCTCCTGGAAGGTTCTGTACGCGTCCGCAATGGCAATAACTCAAGAGTGCTTACTCCCGGCCAGCA
This sequence comes from Chitinophaga deserti, assembly GCF_003149455.1. GTDB lineage: Bacteria > Bacteroidota > Bacteroidia > Chitinophagales > Chitinophagaceae > Chitinophaga > Chitinophaga deserti. The sequence continues at coordinate 110,763 of NZ_QFFK01000004.1, read as the reverse complement.
GGCCCGCATTCCGCATGAAAACGGCAGCATGACTATTGTAGAGCCCGATCTGGATCAGGTGACAGCCTGGAAATCAGGTTACTTCAATTTCCAGAACGCCCCGCTCCGCGAAGTAATGCGCCAGCTGGCAAGGTGGTACGATATAGAAGTGATTTACGAAGGCAATGTGCCCGACCAGCAGTTTGAAGGCGAACTACCCCAGTCGCTGCAACTGTCGCAGGTAACGAAGATATTAACCAAAGTCAATATAAAATTCAGGATCGAAGAGGATAAGAAACGGCTGATAGTATTGCCGTAACAGTGTAACAGAAATAGCAATTATCAAGGTAACAGCAACAACCACGCAGAAAGAAACATAATGCCATGTTAGTACGCTCAGCAAAGCACCGTCGACGACGGTGAGGCAAGGTATTGTCCCCTTCAGAACGAAAAAGGGAAGTGTTTGCAGCACTTCCCTCGAATAAGTTCAGGCGGATAAACAGCATAGCCCGTTGGAACAAGCTTCTTATTTACTCCACTCTTAAACCTTTACAAAAGTATGAATTTTTGGACTTTTTGTAAGAATGTCTTCCCGTGCCCCCACCGGAAGGCAGGCCAAAATCTATGTAAGGCGGGGCACGGTTCCGGGAGGCACCGGAGCAGCCGCTTCACCACAATCGTGAATACGATGAAATTAACCGCCGCTTGTCTTTTTGCCCTGTGCATGCATGTCAGCGCAAAAAGCCTATCGCAGACCATCACTTTTACCGGCCGCGATGTACCTCTCGCCCGGGTATTTGCCACTGTCAAGAAGCAAACGGGCTACGTTTTCTTCTATAACAAAAGCATAGTGGCCGATGGCGCCACCATCAACATCAGCGCCACCAACCAGCCCCTGGAAGCCTTCCTGAAAGAAGTGCTCCGCAGCCAGCTGCTGGATTACTCCATCGAGGATAAAGTTATCATCATATCGCGCAAACCGGTTGAAACGTTACCCGATATGCCCCCTCCCATTAATGTGACGGGCCGTATCACCGACGACCGCGGTGTACCACTGCCCGGTGTTTCCATCAAGGTAAAAGGCACCACCCGCGGCGCTACCACCAATGCCGATGGTGTATTCAGCATCAGCAATATCCCCGACGATGCGCACCTGCTCATCTCCTACATCGGCTTCGAATCGCGCGATGTACCGGTGCAGGGCAAAACATCGTTCGACCTGCAGCTGATACCCGCCAGTAAAGACATTGAAGGCGTTACCGTAGTAGGCTATTCTTCCAAAAACGTGAAGTACCTCTCCAGCGCCGTAAGCACCGTATCTCGCGAGAAGCTCCGCGACGTAACGAGCAACAGTCTTTCCAGCCTCCTCCAGGGTAAGGCCGCAGGTGTGGTGGTGAGCTCCGGCTCTGGCGACCCTGCTGCGGGTAACAGCATCACTATCCGCGGACAGGGCACCCTCGCAGGCAGCCCCAACCCGCTCATTGTGGTAGACGGTAACATCGGCGGCTCCTTCAACCCCACCGATGTGGAATCCGTTACCATTCTGAAGGATGCGGCAGCAACGGGCTTATATGGTTCCCGCGCAGCCAACGGCGTTATCATTGTTACCACCCGCCAGGGCAAGGCAGGCAAAACACGCATCGAGTTTAACACCGTAGTAGGCTATAATAAGGCAGACAACGGCAACTTCAAACTCATGAACAGCCGCGATCTCTACGATTACCAGAAAACATTCACCACGCGTTCAGACACCGTGCTGAATACGGATACCGACTGGCTGGATGTGGCATTCCGCACCGCTATGACGCAGAGCTATACCCTCTCGGCTTCCGGGGGCAGTGAAAAAACACAATTCTATACCGCAGGTACATTCTTTAAAGAAGAAGGCACCTTGCTCACCAACAGCAAATCGGCCTACAACTTCAGGGCGAACATCACCCATAAGCTGACCGATAAGATTAAAATGGCCGTACTGCTCAACGGCAGCTACGAAAAAGCCAACAACCACCACAGCAGCACGCTCTATGGTGCTTACACCAATCTTCCCTGGGATAAGCCTTATAATGCCGACGGCTCACTCCGCTTCGGCAGCGGCACCGGATGGCTGGGCCGTGATCAGCACAACTTCCTGTATTCGCTGCAATACAACCAGTCTTATAACCGTGCCATGACCTTCAACGGCGACATTAACCTCGATTACGCCATCACGAAGCACCTCACCTTCAGCACTTATAACCGCGCCAACATTTACAACTACAAATCCACCGAGTACTACGACCAGCGTTCCAAAGAAGGAACCGCAGACAAAGGTTACCTGGCCCACAACGTTAACTACAGCAACACGCTGCTCAGCTCTAACCGTCTCCGTTACGAAAACAGCTGGGGCGATCATAACCTCTCCGTTTTAGGTGTCGGGGAAGCAGAGAAATACTATGGTGATAACAATGGCATCACCGGCCGCGGGCTTCCTGCGGGTATGACTGCCATGAGTACGGCAACAGAAGCGAAATCTACCCCCACCGGCGGGCGCGATGAATACAGCTTCCAGAAATGGCTGGTACAGGGCGATTACAACTTCGATAACCGCTACTTCTTCCTCGCCTCTTTCGTACGTGATATCAGTTCCAAGTTCGGTAACAACAAACCCGGTGGTAACTTCTACCAGGTGGGTGCTTCCTGGATCCTCAGCAACGAGAACTTCCTCGCAGGCAACCCAACTATTACATTCCTGAAAGTACGTGCCAGCCATGGTACCGTGGGTAACCCGCCCATCCTGAACTACCAGGCACTCGGACTGTACCAATACGATCAAACGGCTTCCTATGCCGGACAAAACGGTTCTTTCCCCTTCCAGAAAGCCAATCCGAACCTCACCTGGGAAAAAATCATGGTGAACAACTTCGGGCTGGAGATCTCGTTCTTCAACCGTATTGAGCTGAATGCAGATTTCTATAACAAACAGGCCAAGTCGCTGCTCATGCTGCGCCCCCTGCCGCTCACAACCGGTTATACCAGTGTCATGGAAAACATCGGATCTATGCGCAACCGTGGCGTGGAACTGAACCTGAACACCAAGAACCTCGTGGGTGAATTCAAATGGGAAACCAGCCTCAACTTTGCGCTGAACCGTAACAAGGTGACCAAGCTCAATGGCAATGATAAGTTTGCCAGTCCGGGTACCAACCAGCCGGTAGGCCTCAACGAGGATATGGACAAATGGTATATGCGCATCTGGGCGGGTGTAGACCCTGCCACGGGCGATCCGCTCTGGGAGCGTGTGGTAGCTGATGCAGACGGAAAAACCTATCTCACTTATACCAACAGCTACAACGCCGCTACACTGCAATATACCGGTACATCCGCAGCCCCCAAGTTCACCGGCGGTATGCTTAATACCTTCAGTTACAAAGGTGTTTACATGAGCGCCTTCTTCAACTTTGTATACGGCAACCAGGTATTCAACAGCTCCCGCCAGTTCTTTGATTCCGACGGTATCTACGACAGCTACAACCAGATGGTATTGTCAGAAGGCTGGAGCCGCTGGAGCAAACCGGGAGATATTGCCACGCATCCCAAGCCCCTGCTGGGTGGTAACAAGGCATCCAACGAGCCTTCCTCCCGCTTCCTCGAAGATGGCAGTTACATCCGCCTGCGCAACGTACAGATCGGGTACGACCTGCCGGAGTCTCTACTGCGCCGCGTTAAGATCGGCAGTGCACGCATCTTCCTGAGTGGCGATAACCTGTGGACGGGCACCAGCTTTTCCGGCATGGACCCCGAAGTATCTTTCGTGAACGCCAACGGCTTCACCAAAGGTGTTTCCGGGACCAAATACCCCATCAGCAAGAAAATATTACTGGGTGTAAACATCGGATTCTAAAAATGAGAACAATGACATCAACATACCGCTTCCTGTTCCTCGCCGGCGCGCTTGCCCTTACGGTAGCCTCCGCCTGCAAAAAAACCTTTGAGCCGTCGACCGCCAAGAACGAAGACGACGCGCTGAAAAACGAGGCGGACGTTAAATCCGCCACCATCGGCACTTACGCAGTACTCAAAAACGCGGATTACGTACGCTCCATTCACTTCCTCACCGAATACCAGGGTGATAACATTGCGCAGGCACAAACATCTTCCGATGCATTATCTAACGCCTACCGTTATACGCACCTGGTAGATATGTCGCACGTCAACAACGTATGGCGGCAATCTTACGGCGTGGTGAATGCTGCCAACAAGGTGATTGCTTTCACACCGGATGGTGCCGCCCCCGGCATGCGCCAGCTGAAGGGAGAAAACCTTTACCTCCGTGGCATGATCTACTTTAACCTCGTACGCATCTTCGGCAGGCCTTATACACAGGGTAACGGCGCCAACGAAGCCGTTCCCCTCGTACTGGAAAGCACTACCACAGAGCTGCCCGCACGCAATTCCGTGAAAGAAATATATGACCAGGTAATAGCCGATCTTACAAAAGCAACTGAACTGCTGACAGAAAAGAAGAATAATAACTTCGCATCGAAAGAAGTAGCACAGGCGCTGCTGGCAAGGGTTTACCTCTACATGGGGAACAATGCCAAAGCCATCGAGTCCGCTAACCTCGTTATTAATTCAGGCCGTTACAACCTGCTCACCGGCGATTCGTACAAGAACTATTTCAGGGGAGTTCCGGAGGATAATAAAGAAACCATCTTCTGCATCCGTCATACTAAAACCGAGAACCGCGACTTCAGCGCTATTGGCTCCATGTATTTCAGCGAAGGGGGTCAGGGACAAACAGGTTGGGGTGAGATATATGCCTCTACCGAATACATGGCCCTGCTCGATCAGCATCCTGCCGATTTGCGGCATGCATTCATATCTCCCTATGCCGCCGGCGGCGTGCTTTCCTGGCCTTATACGGCACCGGTACCTGATGTGCGGATGAACACGCGCCTCAATCCCAACACGCCCATGTATTACATCAACAAGTACAATTACCAGGAAGGCCTCGTAAACCTCAGCTCTCCTGTATACATGCGCCTTGCGGAGATGTACCTCATCCGTGCAGAAGCCTATGCCAAACAGGGAGCAGGCTCCGCCCAACTGGCAATAGATGACCTGAATACCCTCCGCCAGCGTGCAGGACTTACAGGAACCGCGTTGCATACCCTCGCCAGTCTTACCGCTGCAGGTAAAACAGTATTGGATGCCGTATTAGAAGAACGCCGGTTGGAGCTGGCATTTGAAGGGCACCGTGCCTACGATCAGTTCAGGAACAACCGTGCACTGGAAAGGAACTATCCCGGCACGCATTCGCTGAACAACACGCCCAGCACCAATATCCAGCAAACCATCCTGCCCTCCGACAACCGGGTGATCTATTTCATCCCTAACCGCGAGCGCCTGGTGAACCCGAACCTCACCCAAAATCCGTAACGCATGCAAAAGAAACATCTCTATCTATATCTCCTCGCCTGCATTATTGCCGCCGGTTGCGGTAAGGCGGACGCCGTTTTCTTCCAGGATAAATCCACTGTCGTAAAAGCCGACCGTGCAGGGTGGACCGCCACCGCATCCAGCGAAGAAACCACCTGCGAAACCGCCACTGCAGGATTAGTCCTCGATGGTAAAACCGCCACATATTGGAGTTCACAGGGCTGCCCCACCGTGCTGCCCTACCCGCACTCCATTACCGTGGATATGAAGAAAGCCATCAACCTCGTAACCATAGACATCATTGCCAGGCAGAATGATGCAAACGGTATGACGAAGTTCAAACTGGAAGGCAGCAACGACGGTACTGCCTGGACCATCCTCAGGGATAACCTCGCATTCGTACCCACCACCCGTACTGCGCAGAGCTATCCCGTGCCCTCCTCCGCCACATGGCGTTACCTGCGCGTAACTGCGCTGGCAGGGCCTATCCAGAAAGCTTTCCTTTCAGAAATTGACGTATACACAACTAAATAACAACTAAATCTGCCAACGGTAGATGCTACTCTGAACCCGAAAAGCCCGTGACGCGTAAGCGCACGGGCTTTCTATCGTTTGTACGTAAGCGTATCCCATACGTGTAGGACCAAACTACTTTGTCATTTGGACTTTGCGCATTCAAATTTGCTATCCTACTTTTGCATCATGCAACAACAAACATCATATAACGCATTTGGTCTAATCCTCTCCTTTTGGAGAGAACAGGCGGTGTTATAGATGTATCAGTTGAAAGATATTCAAACGCCTCCTGGATTATTTTCGGGAGGCGTTTTTGTTTTTAAGCCCCTGTAGGCAAACTGGGAAAGTCGCCTGACTTAGGATCAGGAGTTTTGTGGGTTCGACTCCCACCAGGGGCACCATTCCGGGTGAGCGGGTACGAATTTGAAGTACACTGCTCATCATATCCGGATGCGATTGTAAAATCATCGCGTGAGATAACAGGGAATCTAGGTGAGGCTGCATAGCCTTGTTCAAATGCGGGTTTCGAGAACCGCCGCGATGATAATGGGCAGCCCGCCACGACGGAGGAGTGGCACCGGTCTGTAAAACCGGAACATGGAAACACAACAGGTTCGAATCCTGTGCTGCCCACCATACAAAAAGGGCCGTCTCCAGGAGGAGGCGACCCTTTGCTATCAAATGAAAAACTGCGTTACTTCCCGCCGCAATTCGCGTATTCAATTCCCAATTCATAATACTCACTCTCTTCCGGGCAACCGCTTACCGATACGGTGGCAATGATGCTGTAATACCCTACCGCCATGGATGCGGGTAAAGCGTAGGCATTGGTTTCTGAGAAATTGTAGATGTTGCCGCTGGCAACGATGTTGCCGAAGCCATCCCATACCTGGTAATGCAGGGTGATGTCGCCTACCCAGAACGGCTGGTTCAGCGTGGCCTGAAAGGTGTTCACATAATCATCGAAATCGTAGGGGTGGTTGCAGAGGGTGCTTCCACCACCCAGTCCATTGGAGCTGGACGACATTCCGTTGATGATGTATGTATTGCAGGGATCAGTTTTGCCGGCTTTCAACCGGTCCATTTCTTTCTGTGCGTTCATGACATCAACGATATTGCTGCTTTGTGCTTTGAGCAACATGGGCAGGCATAACAGGGACATGGCCGTGAGGGTCAATTTCAGGATTGTTTTCATGGAATTTGATATTGAGGGTTTGAAAATGTGTCGCTTTAACGGGTTAAAAGATATCCGGGTTTCCGGGTTCACATGACCGTTTGCCTAAAATACACCTGTGCCGGGCCTCCGGATTCATCTGCACGGTTAAGTAATTGGTAAGTTTTCGGGAATTAAGCTGATCTGCCGCTGATTCAATATTATTTAACCTTAAAATAGTACATTTTTTACATAAACAAAAGTATTTGGAAGAAATAATGAAAGTAATTGAAAGTTTATGTAATACCATAGGACTACTATTGGGCAACAGAAAATATACTTCAGGGATACCTGTATTGTGCTGTTATGTATATGTAATGGTACCTAACCCTTTACTGCAAAGGGTTTCGATACGTTTTATATACATTAAGTATACTTTAAGTATACAGTAAGTACCTATTAAGCCTACAGTAGCGTATAAATATGGGATCAGTCTAGTCAGACAGGGGAGTCATTAAGAGGTTCCCACCTGGGGGAGGTTTCTGATAGCGGTAGAATTGATGGTATCTTACCTGAAGGGGGTTAGCGGCAGGCAACATGGCGTGAAATCCGGGTCAATACCGGGTGAAACTGAAGTTAAGTGCGGATAAAAGGTGGACTTGAGGTGGACTTGAGGTGGACTTGATGCGTATCTGAGGTTGCTAAAATAATATCACCGGAAAGCTGAAAAGGAGATATTTACAGCTGCCTGCAATTATAGGAAAATAACTTCTACAGGAGCATCATTTCATGTAAAGATACCTGCTAAAGCCTGTATAAATAACATGCTGAACGTTAGGGATGTTCAATTCCTGCCGTTCAGATTGGTGAAATCCAAATCGACCCTGAAAAGGTGAAAAAACCTTTGTTATCCTCCGCTTGTTGTTCCGTAGGGAAGCTTATTTTTAACAGGGTATGATGTTGCGTGAAGCAGATTTGCAGTGCATTGGTATGGTATATGCCGAAAGATGTGAACTTTACTGCAGCGCCGGCACATCCTGAAAAAGCAAAACCCGCCATTAAGGCGGGTTTGCGAAGAGGAAGAGGTACCGAGCGGATTCGAACCGCTGTACGAGGTTTTGCAGACCTCTGCCTAGCCACTCGGCCACGGTACCTTTTTTGTTTCCATCCTTTTTTGATGGACTGCAAAAGTAGTAAATTTTAGATATTTGCCAAATCTGATTACAAGATATTTGATTACGGATAAAAAAAAACGAGGTATGTCAACAGGAATAGCCGCATCAGAATTGATTCTCAATGCCCGCGGGGCAGTTTATCATCTGGACGTAAAACCGGAAGAAATTGCCAATATCATCATCACCGTAGGTGATCCCGACAGAGTACAGCACGTTTCCAAACATTTCGACCGCACCGAAGGGCAATACCGACACCGCGAATTTGTTACCCATACCGGTTACTTCGGCGATAAACGCGTTTCCGTCGTTTCTACCGGTATCGGCACCGATAATATCGACATTGTGCTCAACGAACTCGATGCCCTCGTCAATATCGATTTCCAGACACGCCAGGTGAAAGAAGAACTGACCAGCCTGCGCATCGTACGCATCGGAACTTCCGGCTCCCTGCAGGAGAATATACCGGTAGACAGCTTCGTGGCTTCCTCCCACGCCATCGGGCTGGATAACCTGCTGCCATATTACACCTGGCACAATACACCTGAAGAGCTTCAGCTGCTGGAAGCCTTCCGCGGACAGGTACGCTTACAACCCCATGCGGCAAGGCCTTACCTCTTTGAAGCTGCTCCTGAACTGCTGGAACGTTTCGGGGAAGGGTTTCATACAGGCATAACCGTTACCTGCCCGGGCTTTTACGCACCGCAGGGGCGTGTTCTCCGCGGCGCCCTCTCCCATCCCGAACTGATCGATCAGCTGGGCACCTTCCGGTTCGAGAACCGCCATATCACCAACTTCGAAATGGAAACGGCCGGTATATACGGGCTGGGCCGCGTACTGGGGCACCGCTGTCTTTCCCTAAGCGCCATAGTAGCCAACCGTGTACGGGGCGAATTCAGTGCAGACGGGAATGTGGCGGTAGAAAAACTCATTGCCACAGCGTTGCCGCTTATCACCGTTTGATCCTCCGCGAACAATGTGTAACTTTGCACTATCATGCAGATTCATTTCTATAAATACCAGGGAACAGGGAACGATTTCGTGATTGTTGACAACCGTAATGGCGCTTATTCCGGGCTTACCACCGAACAGATCGAGCATTTGTGCGACCGCCGCTTCGGTATCGGGGCAGACGGGCTGATGATGCTCGAACAGCAGGACGGCTACGATTTCCGGATGAAGTACTACAATGCCGACGGCCGCGAAGGCAGTATGTGCGGCAACGGCGGGCGCTGCTTAACGGCTTTTGCCCGTAATATGGGCATCCCGGGCGAAACCCTGCGCTTTATCGCCGTTGATGGTGAGCATGATGCCAAATTCCGGGAAAACGGCTGGGTGGAGCTTAAAATGCAGGATGTGGACCTGGTGGAAAACGGCAATACCTATTTCTATCTCAATACCGGATCTCCCCACTTCGTACGTTTCGTAACGGATATCCAGGAAGTGGATGTATATGAAGAAGGCCGGGCCATCCGCTACAACGAGCGTTTCGCGGAAAAGGGCACCAACGTCAACTTCGTACAGGAACTGGATAAAGGCATTTTCGTGCGCACCTATGAGCGTGGTGTGGAAGATGAGACCTACTCCTGCGGAACAGGTGTTACAGCCGCAGCACTTACCGCTTCCCCCAACGAAGCCGGTTCATACGCCATTCCCGTGGAAACCCTGGGCGGGCATCTGGAAGTAAGGTTCCTGCGGACGGGCGAGCGTAACTTTGAGGACATCTGGCTCTGCGGCCCCGCCACGCCTGTATTTGAAGGAAATATTAATATTTAGCCCCCCGGCTTTTGGTAGATTAATTCCGTTACCTTTGCGCCCGGATGATCCAGTACTTCATAAATATCGATTCCCGCACTGTTGAAATCAAGGAACCGGATAACGGCGCCTGGGTTAATATTACCCCGCCGCTAAAGCAATCCGAGTTCGAACAACTGTCGGAAAGCCTCGATATTCCGCTGGACTTTTTGACCGACTCCCTCGATATCGACGAAAAAAGCCGGTATGAACTGGAAGACAATGTAAAGCTCATCGTTCTCAAAACCCCTACGGAAAACAATTCCATCAACGAAAGCGATGCCTACTACATTACCATCCCCATCGTGATCATCCTCACCCACAACCAGATTGTTACCGTAAACTCGTTCGATAACGCTGCTATCAAAAAATTCCTCAACACCTTCCACAACCGCCACCCCGAAAAGCGGAACATGATGGTGCTGAAGATCTTTGAGAAAGTGGTGATGAACTTCCTCGATTACCTCAAGGAAATCAACCAGCGCCGTAACCTCCTCGAACAAAAACTATACGATTCCAACCGGAACGAAGAGCTGCTGTACCTGATGCGGATCCAGAAAAGCCTCGTGTACTTCGTAACCGCCCTCCGCAGTAACGAGCTCCTGCTCATGAAGCTGGAACGTACCAACTTCCTGGGCCTTAACGAAGACGAAAAGGAGTTTCTGCATGACCTTATCGTAGATACCTCCCAGGCGCTGGAAATGGCCAATATCTACACCAACATCCTTTCCAGCACCATGGATGCCTTTGCCAGCATCATCTCCAACAACCTCAATTTCGTGATGAAACGCCTCACGTCCATCACCATCGTACTCACCCTGCCGGTTCTCGTGGCCAGTGTGTATGGCATGAACGTAGAGATCCCATACGCCCATTCCAAGTACGCATTCTACATACCCGTAACCATAGCGATCATCACCGCCATCGTTATGAGCTGGTATTTCATGAAGAAAAAGTGGTTCTAGTATTTCGCCTTTACGATATCTGCAAGCACCTTATCGATAGGCAGGGTAACCGCTGCTGAGGAAAACGCGTCCCAATCCACCCATCTTACCCCTTCCACCTGATCTGCACCCTCCGGAATGGCAAAGCCAAAAGGCGTATCCAGTAACGGTGCCACAAAGGCTGATACCGGCTTCACGAGGTAATAAATGGAAATAATCTGGTTAACATTATCGAATGCAGAAATCTGGAAGAAATCGGTAGTATAGATATGCTCCACCACTTCCACATCCTGGTTCAGCTCTTCTTTCCATTCCCGCACCATACACTCCAGCGTACCTTCTCCAAACTCGAGGCCGCCACCGGGGAACTTGGTGTAATAACCGCCACGGATGTACTCGTCAGACACGAGCACCTGTTTCTTTTCATTGATCATGATCCCGTATACACGGACCGTAAACTTAGACATGTGCTTATATTTACCTGTTCATGGCTGCCCGCTTCATTTCCGCCGCCAGATCGTGGCCCAGGTACCTTTCAATGATACCATGTACCCAATAGATCACCGGCGTCAGCACGATGGCTACCGTGAATTTATAGATGTAATTAATGATGCAGACACTGATAATAAGCCCCAGCGGCCATGCCATCTCCTTTTCGCCCACAACAATAGGGAACAGATAGAAAGCGCAGAACAGCACTACGAACGAATCGATCAGCTGGGATACGAGCGTGGACCCCGTGGCACGCAGCCAGATCTTGCCTTCGCCCGTCAGTTTCTTGATCTTATGAAACGTCAGCACGTCTACCAGCTGGCCTAACAGGAAAGCCGTGAGGGAAGCGATGATGATCATGGAACCCTGGCCAAGGATCTGTCCGTAAGCTTTATCCATATCCGGCACACCGGCCGTTACCTTACTGGTCACAAAGAAATCTGAAGGATACAGCCTTATGGCGACGGAAAAGATGATGAATGCAAAGGCGATCAGGGCGGCAGTAAGGTACGACAGGAAGCGGACGCCTTTCACCCCGTAATACTCATTGATAATATCGGTCATGATAAACACCACGGGCCATAGCAGCACCCCGGCGGTCATGTTAAAGCTGTAGGCATCGCCAAAGATCATGATATTGACCGGACTGAGGCCGAAAGTGGCCTCGAGGGAAAAGATCTTGACACCGATAATCTCCGCGATAAGGGCATTGGCAACGAAAATGCCGGCCAGGATTACAAATACCCGGGTTGGTTTATCTTTCAGGATGTTGGTAATCATATGGGGGAAACCAGTTGAATGAGCAATATTAAAACATTCAAAACAAATACATATGGATGAATCTCTGCAAAATGTACCTTTTTCAGTAATAACATAACGATGGCGGTGAGGATCGTGATGATATTCAGGGGGGCGGCCACGAGCCAGCCCAGTATGGTAATGTGTTTGGTAAGAAAGCTCCATGCTTCGGGATCGCCCATCATACGAACACCATAGCCAAGCAGGAAGCAAATATTACAGATAAAGCTCAATTTTATGAGAAAGCGGACGAGCCTCATATTGAAATTTCGGATAAAATACAGTTATTTTGGATTCTTTTAAAAACTAAACCGGAAAAACCCGATGCAACAAAGCTGGCTAAAAGGCCTATTGAAACATGTGTATGCCATCCTGATCTTCCTCGGACTGGCGTTTTTGTTCTGCTCGCCCGTGCTGGATAGCATGGAACTGCGGCAGACCGATAACGTATCCTGGAAAGGCATGTCGCAGGAAGCACGTGCTTACCACGACAGTACCGGCATCAATCCCATATGGACCAACGCCATGTTCGGAGGGATGCCTACGTATCAGATCTACATGTCGCAGGATAACTATACATATTACCTGCACGAGATTGCTACGCTGGGTCTGCCCAAGCCTGTGAACTTTTACTTCCTCGCCATGATCGGGTTTTACTTCCTGCTCTCTGTCATGAATTTCCGGTGGTGGATTTCCGTAATGGGCGCCATAGCCTTTGGATTCACTTCCTATAACGCCATGATCATTGCTGCAGGTCACGATACCAAGATGTTCACCCTTGCGTATATGGCACCGCTGCTGGCTGGCATCCTCCTCGCCTACCGGGGTAAATACTTTATCGGCGGCATCATCACCTGTATAACATTGTGCCTCATGATCACATCGGGGCACTACCAGATGTTGTACTATATGCTGATTGTTTGTCTCTGCATCGGCATCGCTTACCTCGTAAATGCAATTCGCAATAAGCAACTCCCTCAATTCCTGAAAGCCACCGGAATGCTGGTGGGATTCGGTATATTGTCGGTACTGCCCAGCACAGTATCCCTGTGGACCACCACCGAGTTTGGTAAATACACCATGCGCGGCGGCCATAGTGAACTTACCCCCGAAGCTGGTCAAGAAAGCGATAAAACCAAAGGCGGTCTGGATAAAAGCTATGCTTTCAACTGGAGCGAAGGTATTATGGAAACACTTACCATCGTGGCGCCTAACCTGTATGGCGGTCCTTCCACCGGCCCGCTTCCCGGGAATGGTGAAATGCATAAACAACTGGTGAATATGGGCGTACCACAGTCGCAGGCCGATCAGCTGATTGAGCAGATGCCGCGATACTGGGGTGGCCAGCCTATGACCGACGGCGGTGTGTACTGGGGGGCTATCATCCTTTTCTTCTTCGTACTCGCCCTCTTTATCGTAAAAGATTTCAACAAAGGCTGGATCGTTGCCGCCTGTATCATTGGTGTGATACTCGCCTGGGGCGATAACCTTTCATTCATCAACTACTTCCTGTTCGATCATCTTCCCCTGTACAATAAATTCCGCGCACCGGCACAGGCCCTCGTGATTCCGCAGGTGCTCGTACCTTTCTTTGCATGCTGGGGTTTAAACCAGCTCATCAATGATGCGCAGGATAAAGTACTGGCTTTAAAGAACCTTAAAAAAGCACTGTATGTAACCGGCGGCCTCGCCCTGCTGCTCCTGCTCGGTTCTTTCGGTATGTTCTCCTTCACCCACAGTAAAGACTTTGCGCTGCAATACTTCAGCCAGTTTGTGGGAGATAATCAGGAAATGCTCAACCAGCTGATCACCGCACTGAAGGCAGACCGTGCTTCGCTGCTGCGGATCGATGCCCTCCGGAGCCTTGTATTCATCATCGCCGCATTCGGGCTTTGCTGGGCATGGCTGAAAGGCCGTTTGGCTGCTACGCCTGTACTGGCTATCCTGGCAGGCCTCGTTGCCATCGACCAGATGTGGATTTCTAACCGCTATCTTGATAAAGAAAACTACGTAACACCATCTGATTACAGCGCCATCTTTGCACCTTCTCCGGTAGATACCGAGATCAAAAAAGATCCCGATCCGTACTACCGCGTGTTCAATACCGCCCGTTTCGAAGATGCCATCAGCTCCTACCACCATAAGAGTGTAGGCGGTTACAGCCCTGTGAAGCTCGCCCTTTATCAGGACCTTATCCAGCACCAGCTGAGCAAAGGCACCCCGGGCGTCATCAACATGCTCAATACCAAATACGTTATTTTCCAGACCCAGCAGGGCCAGCTCTCTTACCAGCAGAACCCCGCAGCGCTGGGCAATGCCTGGTTTGTGGACAGCCTCGTTTGGGCGAAGAATGCTGACGTGGAAATGAAAACCCTGGATAGCCTGCCTACAGACCATGCTGCGGTAATCGATGAGCGCTTCCGTCCTTCCCTGAACGGATTCACTCCCGGGAAAGATTCTGCCAGTCATATCAAACTCACCAAATACGGTCTTAATGAGCTGCATTACACCAGCTCCAACAGTAAAGCCGGCCTCGCAGTATTCTCCGATATTTACTATCCTGCCGGCTGGAAACTGACGGTAGACGGGAAGGAAGAAGAGATCCTGCGGGTGAACTACCTGCTGCGCGCGGCTAAGATCCCTGCGGGCAATCATGCCATCGTGATGAAGTTTGAACCGGAATCTTATTACCTCGGTAACAAGATCACTGCGGCATCCTCCATTACCATGCTGGTACTGCTGGCACTTGCCATTGCCTTCGAGATCATCCGCCAGCGTAAGGCGAATGCCAAAAAGGAAACTGCTAAGTAAGCATTCAACACATTGCAATAAGCACGGCCCGGTAGTCTTTCGATTACCGGGCCGTAGTGTTTAAAACAAAACCCGGCCATCTTCTGAAAGCCGGGTTCAATATGCTTGTTATAATGTTCAGTATCCTAGTACCACAACCGCGCTTCCGTTTTACGGAGATAGTTGCGGGCTTCCGTGCCTACAGGGGTACGTTTGTTATGGCGGGGTATCCCGGAAATGGCTTTCCATCCCTTCCACCATCCTTTCCAGTCCCACTTCGTTTTCTTCAGATATTCCAGCGACCACATGAAGGCGGTGCTTCCATAGCAAAAGCCCGGCAGGTAGCGGTAAGCCACCTTCGCTTTATTCACCCACAGCATGCGCATCTTATCGGCATGGGGTGTGCGCCCGAGCGGAGATTCATTGTGCATCACCACAATGTCGGATAAGTAAGCGATGGAATATCCTTTGTCGATCACCCGGTACGAAAGATCGTATTCTTCCATACCGTAGAAGAAATCTTCCGGGTACAATCCCGCCGCTTCATATGTTTCTTTCAGGATGGCATGGCCACAGCCAATGAAATAAGGTGCTAGGAAGTGCGGTTTATTCTGATATTTTTTGAATTGCTTGTGCGGGAAAGCGTTCACCTGCATATGGCCGGTGCTGGCGTAGAGTACTTTGAAGCAGAGGA
This sequence comes from Chitinophaga deserti, assembly GCF_003149455.1. GTDB lineage: Bacteria > Bacteroidota > Bacteroidia > Chitinophagales > Chitinophagaceae > Chitinophaga > Chitinophaga deserti. The sequence goes on along the minus strand of NZ_QFFK01000004.1, from coordinate 95,013 downwards.
TGCCGGCATGATTATCGGGCAGGTATCCACTGTTAAATGCGCCGGCGATTGTCTGCAGTGCGGTATCGTCGCGGAACCAGGCATCATCGTCGATAGTAACGAGTATAGGCGCTTTGGCCATGGTGATGCCGAGATTACGCCCCCTGGCCACACCGAGGTTTTCAGGGGAATCTATGTATCTGAAATAAGGGAACCCGGCCATGAAGGCTTTCACTTCACTGTAATCGGCTGTGGAGGCGTTATTGATAACGATCACTTCTTCCAGCAGTGTACCCGCCCCTTGCTGGGTGGTAAGGTTGCGGACGAGCAACCCGAGATCTTCGGGCCGGTTGTAAGTGATGATAATGACGGATAATGGCTTCATATCAATTCAACAAAAGGCTGCGGTAAGCGGCAGCAAACGCTTCCAGGCTAAAATGTTCGCGGGCGTAGGCGATGTTCGTTTCCCGCATGGCGGCCAGTACTTCCGGCTTTACTTCCTGCAGGAGGCGTGCACCTTCTGCCACGATAGCTGCTTCTGACTGGTTATGCGAAATAAGCCATCCGTTTACACCATGCGCCACATGATACGGAATATCCCCCACATCGGTAGCCAGTACGGCGAGGCCCCTTGCCATGGCTTCCATGATCACCATGGGAAAACCTTCGCGGGTAGATGTAATGGCGATGATGCGGTGCTTTCGGTACAGGGTGTCTATCACTTCTGCTTCCGACTGCTCTCCATAAAAGCGGCAATTCATTTTCAGTTCATCGGGGATGGCGCTTTCAACAGGGCCCAGCATGCCGGCCTGCTCGCCTGCTGCCTGTGCAATAGCTGCCACCAGCCAGGGGCGTTTCTCTTCCGTTCCCCGGCCCACATACAGGAGCTTAGTCAGTTCCCGGAGCGGCGCCACTTCTTCAGGAATGGGTATGCCATTCATAATGAGGCGTATCCGTTCACCATACGCTGCCGGAATACGGTAGCGGTTATACAGTTCCAGATGTTGCCGGATGCTGTCGCGGCTGATCATCACCGAAGTTTCATAAAAAGGAAGGAAGGGTATGCGGATAAAGGAAAAGCTGCAATAGGAATGGATCAGCTCTATCTGCCGCACTTCACGAGGCAGATGGGGCGCGAGTTTATAAGCAAAATTACACTGGCCGTTGAAGACCACCGGTGTTTTGCTTTGCCTGCGGATGTGTTCCGCTATTATGCCCCTCCAGATGAGGTTGTTCCAGTACATGAACTTATTATCGGTATACTCCGATATATCCCTGATCTCCACATTGGGCGCCCTGAAAGCATCGAGCAATGCGCTTCCCTGCGACTTCTTTGTAAAGAAAACGAGGATGCGTTTCCCGGGGAACAGTTGCGTGATCTGCGCATGCACTTTCTCCGCACCGCCAACATGGTAAAACGGGAAGAAGAGGAAGATATCGTGTTCACCTTTCAGGGGCCGCATCCTTGCAATCATCCGCCCCAGCAATGCAAAGGGGAATATCACAAGGGCTTCGAGGCGCCGTTTGAGGATGAACAGTTTAAACATGAGCGTTACGTTGTTTGAGGAATTTAACAAAGGCGATCATACCATCGCGGCACATTCCGGCAAATACCCGGCAATCGAACCGGTTCCACTTCCCCTGCACGGCCCTGTATGCCAGATAGCGCCTTTTACAATGAAAATGGCGCAGGAAGATGTTACTCCGTTTAATGACCGACACGGTTACTGACCCGGAATGTACCCGGTACTGCAACAATGGTAATGGAACTTTCTCCATCACCTTCCCGTCGCCCTGCAGGCGGAGCCAGAGGTCGTAATCTTCGATATGCTGCTGTTCTTTCCGGTACGGATATTCGCGTAACACCGTTGCCCTTGCCATTACGCCGGGGTGGGCGATGCAGTTGGCATAAGGCAGTTTGGCCCGTATCTGTGCATTGGTGGCACAGGCCCTGTCTTCCGGCCACTCGCCCGTTACCTTCCCGTTTTCATCGATGAAAGTGATGAAACAGCCTACAACAGCAGTTTCCGGATGGTTATTGAGCCAGGCGGCCTGCTGCTCGAAGCGTTCGGGGAGGCATACATCATCGGCATCTATCCGTGCGATGTATTTGCCCCTTGCGGCAGCGATGCCGCGGTTGAGGCTGAATATAAAACCGTGATTGGTTTGCGGGAGGTATTGAATGCGGGGGTCGTTGAAGGAAAGGATGATAGCTTCACTATCGTCGGAAGACCCGTCGTTGATCACGATCAGCTCAAAATCTCCCAGTGTTTGCGCCAGCAGCGCTTCCAGCGTTTGCCGGAGAAAGGGGCCGCCGTTATAAACGGGTAATATGACAGAGATAAGCGGTGCTGTTGCCATGTTGCTTTAAATTCTGGTCCAGTCTGCAGGAACAAGGTCTGCATCGTTAATCCCTTCGGCCAGGAACCACTTTTTCGGGGCGGTTACCTGTTTGCCTTCGTACCGGTTAAGCCAGGCGGCCCACCAGCTATAGCTGCTGTTGGCGATGATCTGGTGCCGGCAGCTGCTCATGAGGAAAAGGTCTTCATATTGCGTACTGCTCAGCGATCCGCTCAGGATTTCATAAGATATTCCTGCCGGGAGGTTGTTGCTCACCCATTCCGGATCGTTGGTAAATATATAAAAAGTTGCGCCGGGGTAGCGTGTTGCCGCCCTTTCGTAGTATTCCGGCTCGCAGATGCCATGGTAGGTAGCCGCAGCACTACTGGTATAATCCCCCCTGCGAAAGTGCATGGCCACGCTGTTGCTGTTACGCAATGCTTCCGCTTTGGCCAGTATTGCGGGAGGGAAATCAATATTGAAAGCAAACTCCTGCCGTATCACATATGCCGATGGCTCGAAGTACTTCCAGCTTTGCCAGTATCCTTTGAGATAAACGGGGGGCCTGAGGGAAAAGAAGGCGGGGTCTACATGATAATGCTCTTCCCGGAAAACGGTGCGCATGGATGCGGGCGCCAGCCGGTTAAACACTTTACCGGCGAAGCCGGGATGCGGGATCATATCTTCTGTGGCAATACCGGCACGGATCTTTAATCCATCCAGCCCATACATCCCTTCCTGCCGGGGCTCGTAGCTTCCCTTATCCAGGAATAGCGGAACATTATGGCGCAGGGCGAGGGTACGGCCTGCGGCGTATTGGAACATCTGGTTGCCCAGCCCGCCTTTTAATTGAACAAGGATCAAGATGGCTTGGTTTTGGCGCAAAATTATCCTTTTTCGATCATTAATCCGATCAGCGGATCAAAGTAACCGTTCCTTTCCGCTCTACCGGGCCGCATTCCGATTCAATACGCAACACATATACGAAAGTGCCTATATCGAGCGGTACATTCCTGTAAGTACCATCCCAGCAGTCGTTGGCTTTATTCGTCCGGAATACAACATTACCCCACCGGTCAAAAACCGACAGTTCGAAACGCGTAGCCGGACCGGTAGTTTTTACCCCAAAACAATCGTTGATACCATCGCGGTTGGGCGTAAATGCATTGGGTAACTGGAAGTGCGGCCTTGGCCCTGTATAAGATACCGCTACCGTGATGGAATCGTTGTTGGTACATCCGTAGTAGTCTGTCGCTGCCACGTGGTATTTGGTGGTTGCGGTGGGAGAAACCTGCTGTACAGGGTTTGCACGATCCGTAATACCCGGTGCCGGGAGCCAGTTGTAGGCTGCTGCGCCTGACACAGTCAGGGTGGCACTGCCTTCCATACAATTAATATCGTTGCTTTTGATAATACTGAGCACCGGCGGCGGGCGCATGGTAACCGGAAGGGTCACACGCTGTTCCGTACCACATACATTATCCCGGAGCGTTACATGATAGGCGGTGCTGGACGTGATGTCTGTCACCAGTCTCTCCCCCGGGCCTATCACCGTTCCGTCTTCCGTTTCCCATATGGCTTCGTCCATACCACTGGCGGTAAATGAGATACGGCTGTCTTTGCAACCATTTGCACTCGCCGGGGTAACAGACATGCTGCCCGGCTTCCTTACTGTTACCGACAGGTTGAAGGATTCCGACACTGCACATAAGGTATTTACAATCCGCACCGTATAATTACCACTGGCAGCAGGCTGCATCACCAGTTGACTGGCCGTGCCTACCACATGGTGCTGCCCATCGGCCCAGGTATAGGTTCCTCCGCCTGAAGCGTTAAAGGTTACCTGGCGCCCTTCACAAATGACCGCATTACGCGGGGTAACATCCACCACCGGGCGGGGCGTTACCATTACGGGGAGCGTGATAGTGGCGGTTTGGCCGCAGAGGTTTTCCCGGAGAACGGCGGTATAGGGCGCAGAGAGCTGCGGGGTAACCGTCAGCGTATTACCCGTACCTACAGCGGCGCCTGTATAGTCGCTCCAGCTTACATTATCTGCACCCGTCGCTGTAAAAGTGATGGGAGTTCCCTGGCAAACGGTAAAGTTGTCCGGGGTTACATTAAGTACCGGGAGGGCATCTACGCGTACCGCTACCGTATCGCGGCTATTGCAGCCGTTGGCATGCTCCGCATATACGAAGAAGGAGGTATTTGTGGTGATATTGGCCGTGGGGTTCGGGATAGTAAGGGCCGATAACCGCGGATTGGGTTCCCAGCGGTAGGTAAGTGCCCCCGTAGCCTGCAGCTGGGCAACACGGCCCATACATATGGCCATATCCGTGCCGGCATTCACTTTCGTAACATTACAGGTTTGAACGATCTGCGGGTAATAGTCTTCCACTTCCCCATCCGCAGCAAATCCACCGGCCTGTTCGACAGCAGTACTTGTTCCTGCAATCCTGAAACGGAAGCCGCAACGGATGGTGCCCCCGTCTGCAAGGGAATAAGGAAGGCCTGTCCAGCTGAATGATGCGAGATTGGTACCTGCCGGCACGGGTACCACTACCCTTTCTGCAGCAGTGAATGTACCATCCATATTCCAGTCCATCCATCCGCTGGCATAAGCCGTGGCGGAGGTCTGGTTCACCAGTGTGAGGTTAACGGTATAGTTGCCTGTGCTGCCGTTATAGTCGGGGAATACGGAGATCCCGTCTTCATCCACCCCGTCGGTATTATCATCGATGCCTTCAACGGCATCCGCATCTGCGATGATGCTGCCGAAATGCAGGTCGGATGCCGGTACCAGAGACGGGCCAGGCAGTGTGAGGTTGCAGCCGTTTATGGCGGAATAAGCGATCGCATGCTGGGCTGTGGGGAATGATGCGGGGAGATCCCCCCGGTCTATGGGCGATAATATCCCAAAAGTGACGGCCATACCGCCCGTGGCACTGGAAGCCCTTTGAAGGGTGGAATTGACCCGCAGGGGTGCCGTACCATTGGAATATGTGGCCATCATAGGGTTCTGTCCCATTCCTGAACTGCCGCCGTAAGTATTGGAGATCTCGATAGTTTGGGTATTGCAACCGAAAAGCGGGCCCACAGGCATGGGTATATTGGTGAAGTATTCCACCGCTTGCCAGGGGCCGCCTGAAGTGGTGAAATGCGTTACTTCCGTTGAGACGGAACCTTCCGCATCGGCTGCAATTAATGTAAAGGGGATCGCCACACCATTCCTTGTAGCGGTTACCTCCATATCGAAACGGGCTGTAACGTTTGTGGCTACGCTATGCAGAGCAGGTTGAATGGCGGAGTTGGTAAAATCATACAGGTTATGCAGCACCGCGCCATTCCAGGTGTTCATAATATCCGGCCGGAGGCCTGCCCCTGAAACGTTGCTGAAACGGATCGTGACTACAATGCCATCGTGGGTAGTGAAGGTTTTGGAAGCCCCGTCCGCAACGGTGAACCCATTCCAGTCGAACCACCAGATATAGGGCTTCAGCTTACCCGTGCCCCTGTCTGCATATTGGGCAGAAACAGTATGCTGGAGGAAGCAGAAGAGGAAAAACCATAAAATCTTCCGGAATGGCATGGGGATCAGGGATAAATTAAACTGTACGGATATCCGGCACAGGTTTAAAAATCAAAGTTAATATTTCGTCCGGCAATCCAAAATCATTCTATATTCGCCGTTAAGTTTGAAAGAAGAAATATGGGAATTATCCGCAGTCAGAGTATCCGTACGTCTATCATTACGTTCATTGGATTTGGCATCGGGGGAATCACTACGATCCTCGGCGCCAAACTCGTAGATCCGAATGTGATGGGGCTAACGCGGTTCTTTATCAGCGTGGCTACCATTGTATTTGCACTTTCAAACCTCGGATCCATTACCGTGATGAACAAGTTCTACCCCTGGTACCGCGATCAGCTGCCTGCCCCCAAACGCGATATATTCGGACTGGTACTCATCCTCTGTGGCATCGGTTTCCTCATGTGTACCGCCGGCTTCCTGATCTTCCAGGATCTCATCATCCGCAAATTCGGCACCAAGAGCGCCTATGTGGTGGATTACTATTTCTACCTCATTCCCTTCTCACTTTTCTTCCTCCTGTTTTCCGCATTCGAAAACTTTTCCTATAACCAGTACAAGAGTGTATACCCCATCCTGCTGAAAGAAGTGGGTCTTCGGGTGGAATACCTGATCCTGAGCCTTCTTTTCATTTTCGGAGTACTCTCGCTGGGGCGTTATGTGCAGTTTATCTCAATTGTTTACGGCGTGCTTCTGCTCCTGCTTTTGCGGTATCTGTACCGGCAGGGCGATCTTGTTTTTTCTTTTTCCATCAGCAACGTAACCCGGCGGCTGGCGAAACAGTTAATTACTTTCAACGCCACATTGTACATCGGTTCGGTGATCAACGTGATAGCCGCCAATATCGATAACCTTTCCATTTCCAGCCAGAAAGGGCTGGATCTCGGATTTGTATTTGAACTTAGCACCTACATCAGCACGCTCATCCTGCTGCCGCAGCGCAACGTAGTGGCCATCGCCATTCCGGTACTGGCCGCTGCATGGAAGAACCGTGATATGCAGTCTATTGGCAGCATATACCGCCGTTCCAGCAATACCATGCTCACTTATGCGGTGTTACTTTTCGGACTGATATGGCTCAATGTAGATAACGCATTCGGCATCCTTCAGCTGGATCCCATTTACTATGCGGGTAAGCCGGTGATCCTGTTCCTGGGCATGAAATCGGTGATGGATATGAGTTTTGGGGTGGCCAGCCAGGTTACGGGCACTTCTAACTACTGGCGGGTGGAGTTTTATTCCAATCTTGCTGCTGGGGCCGTGGCCATTCCGCTCAACATCTGGTTCCTGCGGCTTTTCGGTATTGAAGGGAATGCCATGGCCAATTTACTTTCTGCCGCCGTATTCGGAATTATCCGTTTCAGCTTCCTGTATTTCCGATTCCAGTTGCAGCCTTTCTCACTACGTACGCTCTACATCATACTGCTTGGCCTGGCCTGTTACTGGGTGTCTCAGCTGATCGATGTATCCAATTTCTATATCAGTCTTATCCTCCGCACGGCAGCCTTTACCGTACTGTATGGCAGTGCGGTGCTCATCTTCCGCCTGTCAGACGATGTATCCGAGGCGTTCAATAAATTTATCAGGAGTAAATTAAAGCCATAAGCTGCGCACCCATGCGGCTGACATCACCGCTTTGGAAGCCGGCCCGTTACGGAGCACTGCTACAGGTACCTTAGCCTGTGCGCCAACGATCTGCCTGAAAACGGCCGGTACCGGGGTACCCTTGCAATATTTTTCCAGCTGCTGCTGATTACGGATACCGAAGTTGCGCAACATCCTCCACAGCAGGTCATACATCTTCCATCCCTGCTTCGCGAAAGCAGGGTCTTTACTCAATACATGCGACCATTCCGGCAGCACCACGTCCGGGTCACCCTGCACGGCATTGGTGATCTGCATTTCATGCACACCAATATTTACGAGTGGTGTTTCAATGTGCATGGCCGGTCCCCGCTTCAGGAGCTCAATATAATAATCAATATCAACCAGCCATTTAAGCGCGGGATCGAAAGTAAGGCCGGGATACCGGCGGAAGAGCACGGTGCTGGGGGCGCCGATAAAGTTGCCAAGCAGCAGCGATGCCGGCTGGCGGTTCAGCCGTTCCAGCTGAGCTGGTGTAGTGGTATTGAAAGTTTCGCTGTTATTGGGGTATACGTTCACGCTGGTGGAAAACACCAGGGAGGCATCGGCCCGGCTGTCCAGCGCTTCAACGCATAATCCTATTGCCTGAGGGCTCCGCAGCCAGTCATCGTGATGCAGGACCTTTACATATTCGCCTGTTGCCAGGCTTAGGCCGGCGTTCCAGTTTTCAGGGGAACCCAGCGGAGAGGGATTCCTCTGATACCGCAGCGGAAAGCCTGTCCTGAAATCCCGCACCAGATCTTCCACAGCCTCGTCCGGCGAATCGTCGGTAACAATGACTTCAATGGATGTAAAATCCTGCAAACGCAGGCTGTGCAGGCATCTTTCCAGGAGCAACGGCTGTTTGTAAGCCGGTATACATATGGAAACCCTCGGTTTATTCATGTAAAAGCTATATTTTGCAAAGATATATTTATCGATCATATTACATGGCCAACTCCTCGAACAACGCATCTTCCGGTTCCATAATGGGGCAAATCGTCAATGGTATTCTTAAAAAATTCCGAACAGATAATTCCGGCAGCGAAAAGCTTTCTTTCTGGACGGTCAAATACCTGAAACACCTGCCCCAGGGCCCCCTGCAGCATATAAGCTGGAAAAGCGGCAGGATATGGTTCACCAAATCCTGGGAGCTCCTGCATTCGTTCGATGAGATCATTACCAAAGAGATCTACCGTTTTAAGGCAGGCTCTGAAGCTCCGCTCATTATCGATTGCGGTGCCAATATAGGCCTCAGCGTGCTGTATTTCCAACGGCTATACCCGCAAGCGCGGATTATGGCCTTTGAACCTGATAGCCATAACATTGAACTGCTTACAAAAAACGTGCACGACAATCAGCTTACCGGGACGGAAATTTTCAGGGAAGCGGTATGGACACACACCGGCAGCATCACTTTTGAATCTACAGGTGGCCAGGGCAGCCGTATCCAGGAGAATGCGAAAGGCGTTATCACTGTTCCCTGCCGCCGCCTGGCCGATCTCTTACAGCAACCGGTAGATTTCCTGAAGATCGATATCGAAGGGGCGGAATACCCGGTAATACTGGACTGTGCCCCGTATCTCCTCAATGTGCGTTGCCTTTTCCTCGAATATCACGGGCAGATCGGCAAAAGCCATGAGCTTACCCATATGCTGGAAATCCTGAAAGAAAGCGGGTTTGAATATTATATCAAGGAAGCGGCCGATAATGTGGCGCACCCCTTCGTACCGGGCGATTGTGGCCGGGAATATGAGCAGCAGCTGAATATTTTTGCGCGGAAGATTAATTGATGCGTCCTGCACCTGCGTAATACCTTACCCAGTAAGGTTCCCGCAGATCGCTGATCATCACCCCGTTACTGGAAGAGGCATGTACAAAACGGTCGTTATAGAGGTAAATTCCCACATGTGAGATCCGTTTCTTGCGGTTGATGGCGAAGAAGACCAGATCGCCCGACTGCAATTCGGCCCGTTTGGCCAATCGGCTCACCTGGTTGAACAATTGTACGGAATTACCCACCAGGTTGATCTGGTATACTGCAGACATGAGGGTATTCACGAAATTTGAGCAGTCGATACCCGATTTGGTACTGCCCCCCATGCGATAAGGCACTCCCCACCATTCTTCTATAAATCCAAATAATTTCTCATTTACCACGTTTTCCACGGGCAGATCGAGGAGCTGGGCATATTTAAACTGCCACCAGCGGGCTTCTTCAATGCTGTTTACATGCCCCGGGTTTTCACGGAGGCGGGTTGGCCGGTTTTTACCGGTATGGGAAGAGGTTTTGGGATCACGGGTAACAGCAATGCCGTCGATGAACTCCATCTGCTGGTTTTCCACAGGCTTTTGCGCCGTTGTTTGCTGTGGCTGCTTCTTCAGCATAGCACAACTTCCCAGCATTAAAGCACCTGCAGGTAACATCCTAAACATCCATTTTCCCGTTCTTCTCAACATTCCGTCTTTTTTTAAATTGGCTGCAATATAAAAAAAATCCGATTTTTGCCCTTTGGCAATCGCTGAAAAAATCACCTCAATATAAGATCCGACGATGAAGTTTTCACACCTGCACGTGCATACACAGTTTTCGCTGCTGGACGGAGCCGCCGATATCAAGGGGCTCTACAAAAAAGCGATGGGCGATAACCAGCCCGCGCTTGCCATCACAGACCACGGTAACATGTTCGGGGCTTTCCAGTTTGTGGCAGAAGCCTATAACCACCGGCTTAACCCTGAAGATCCAAAAGATAAACGCCTGAAAGTGAAGCCTATTGTGGGCTGCGAGTTTTATCTGGTGGAAAACAGGCACAAACGCCAGTTTACCCGCGAAGAAAAAGATATCCGTTACCACCAGGTACTCCTGGCTAAAGATGATGAAGGTTACCGCAACCTCATCAAACTCTGCTCCCTCGGTTACATGGAAGGCCTCTACGGCAAATATCCCCGTATCGACAAAGAGCTGATCCTTCAATATCATAAAGGCCTCATCGCCACCACCTGCTGCCTCGGTGCCTCCGTTCCCAAAACCATCCTCAAAAAAGGAGAAGAAGAAGGTGAAAAGGAATTCAAATGGTGGCTCGATATTTTCGGGGAAGACTTTTACGTTGAAATGCAACGCCACGGCATCCCCGAACAGGAAAAAGTCAATGAAGTACTAGTGCGCTTCGCCGCCAAGTACAATGTGAAGATCATCGCCTCCAACGATTCTCACTACGTGGATCAGGCCGATGCCAATGCACACGACATCCTGCTCTGTATCAACACCGGCGAAAAGAAAAGCACACCGTCCATGAAGGAATTCTCCGACGACGATGTGACGACCAAAAACAAACGTTTCGCTTTCTATAACGACCAGTTCTATTTCAAGTCCACGGATGAAATGTCGAAGCTCTTCGCAGATCTCCCCATGGCTATCGATAATACCAATGAGATCGTGGATAAGGTGCAGCTGCTGGACCTGAAGCGCGATATCCTCCTGCCCAACTTCCCCATCCCCAAAGAATTCTTTACGCAGGATCAGTACCTCCGCCACATCACCTACGAAGGTGCCCGCGGCCGGTATGCCGAGATCACTGCCGAAGTGGAAGAAAGGCTCAACTTCGAACTGGATGTAATCGAGAAAATGGGATTCGCCGGTTACTTCCTCATCGTGTCCGACTTTATCAAAGCGGGCCGTGAACTGGGAGTATTCATCGGTCCGGGCCGCGGATCGGCTGCAGGGTCTGCCGTAGCTTACTGCATCGGCATCACCAACATCGACCCCATCAAGTACGATCTCCTGTTCGAAAGGTTCCTCAACCCCGAGCGTAAGAGCATGCCGGATATTGATACGGACTTCGATGACGAAGGCCGTCAGCGTGTGATCGATTATGTGGTAGAAAAATATGGCAAGCAACAGGTAGCGCAGATCATCACCTACGGTACCATGGCCGCCAAAATGAGTATCAAAGACGTGGCGCGTGTAATGGACCTGCCCCTGCAGGATTCCAATGCCCTTGCCAAACTCGTTCCCGATAAACCCGGCATCCAGCTGTCAAGGATCTTTAACGCCCCGCTCGAAGGGGATAAGAGCCTGCAGGATAAGGAAGGCCTCGGCCCTGAGGATATCGAAAACGTGAAGAAGCTCCGCGACCTTATCAAAGGGGAAGACCTCCAGGGCGAAGTACTCCGCGAAGCCTGCGTACTGGAAGGCTCCGTACGTAATACGGGCATCCACGCAGCGGGTATCATCATCGCCCCGCAGGACCTTTCTGAACTTATCCCCGTTACCACCGCCAAAGATTCCGACCTCCTCGTAACCCAGTTCGAGGGTAACGTAATTGAAAGCGCAGGCGTAATCAAGATGGACTTCCTGGGGCTCAAAACCCTTACCATCATTAAGGGCGCCCTGCAAATGATCAAAAAGAATCATGGTATCGATATCATCATCGACAACATACCGCTCGACGATGAAAAGACCTTCGAATTATACCAGCGTGCAGAAACCAACGCCACGTTCCAGTTTGAAAGTCCGGGTATGCAGAAATACCTGCGTGAACTAAAGCCCGATAAATTCGCTGACCTTATTGCCATGAACGCCTTGTACCGTCCGGGCCCGCTCGAGTACATCCCGCTGTTCATCCGACGTAAACATGGTCTGGAGCCGGTAACGTACGACGTACCGGTGATGGAGGAATATCTCGCGGAAACCTACGGGATCAACGTATACCAGGAACAGGTAATGCTTCTCAGCCAGAAGATGGCCAACTTCTCCAAAGGTGATGCGGACATCCTCCGTAAAGCCATGGGTAAGAAGCAAAAAGCGGTACTGGACAAAATGAAGGCCCAGTTCATGGAAGGCTGCAAACAGAATGGGCATGACCTGAAGATGTGCGACAAGGTATGGACCGACTGGGAGGCATTCGCATCTTACGCATTCAACAAATCTCACTCTACCTGCTACGCCTTTGTGGCATATCAGACCGCATATCTGAAAGCCCACTACCCTGCCGAATACATGGCTTCCGTGCTGAACAACGCCAGCAACATGGAAAAGATCACGTTCTTCATGGAAGAATGTAAGCGCATGGGGCTGGATGTATTGCCGCCGGATGTGAACGAATCCTACAAGGGCTTTGCCGTTAACCGCAAAGGCCAGGTGCGCTTCGGCCTCGCAGGTCTTAAAGGCGTGGGTGAAGCTGCCATCGAGAGTGTGATCGAGGAGCGGGAGAAAGATGGCCCGTACGCCAGTATTTTCGACATGATCAAACGCGTAAACCAGCGTGCGGTAAATAAAAAGTCATTGGAGGCCCTGGCCATGTCAGGCGCGCTCGATTGCTTCCCTGAAATGCACAGGGCACAATATTTCCATAAGCCCGATGGAGACAACTCCACCGGACTGGAAAAGATCGTGAAATTCGGACAACAGGTATCTGCGGAAAACTCCTCTTCAGGCGGCCTGTTCGGTGATACCCTGATGGCGGAGATAGTTCCACCGAAGATCCCGCCCTGTGACCCATGGCCGCTGACCATTAAACTGAACAACGAACGTGAGGTAACCGGCATCTATATATCCGGCCATCCCCTCGATGATTATAAGTTTGAACTGCGGCATTATCATATGAACCCCTTGTCCGACGTCACTGAATATCAGAACAAAATCAGCGGCGTTTCGGATAATAATAAGGGTAAAGCGAAAGATTTCCGCATGGCCGTATACGTCAGCAGTGCCGTAGAACGCATATCCAGAAACAATAAGCAGTTCGGCATCATGACGCTGGAAGATTATTCCGGCAAGTTCGAATTTGCGTTGTGGAGTGAAGACTTCCTGAAATTCACCAATTACTTCAAACAGGGGCTGTGCCTGTATGTAAACGGTGGGTTCAAACCCCGGCGTTTCAATGAAAACGAGTACGAATTCAAGATTAACAGCATGCAGCTGCTGCAGGAAGTGAAAAGGAACCAGACGAAGAAAATAGGCCTTATTACGATGCCCCAGTTCCTGACTTCGGAGATGATTGATTTCCTGGCAGACAATGTGGCACGAAACCCGGGTAAAAGCGAAATTTACTTCCAGCTGGTGGATCGGGACGAAAACCTGTCAGTACGTATGCACACCTTCAATAAGCATATTGAGATGAATGACGAATTGGCACAATGGCTTGATACACAACCAGATCTGGATGTGTGGATAGATATTGCCAATAAGTAAGTAGAGAAATCCTATATCATGGGATGCCAAAAATGCAGTAGTTTTACATCGGATTGGTTTTTGAGTATACATCATCACCAATTCACCAATCATTAAATTATAAACTTTTAAATCTATAAAAAATGGCTTTAGAATTCACAGATGCGAACTTCCAATCCAATGTTCTTGACTCGGATAAATTGACCGTGGTTGACTTCTGGGCAGAATGGTGCGGTCCCTGCCGTGCAATCGGTCCGGTTATCGAAGAGCTCGCGAAAGACTACGATGGCAAAGTAAACATCGGTAAAGTGAACGTGGATAACAACCCGCAGGTCTCCATGAACTATGGCATCACCAGCATCCCCGCTATCCTGTTCATTAAGAACGGCCAGGTGGTAGACAAGCAAGTGGGCGCCGCTCCGAAAGCAGTTCTGGATAAGAAAATTCAGGCAAACCTCTAATCTGGTTTGAACATATTAAAAAAGCCGTCCTGTTTATCCGGGACGGCTTTTTTATTGGAGATTCTTTTTATTATCACCGGATCAGGTCAAACGTACCTTTCTTATCGTACATGAACAGTTTCCCATCGGGCTGCCAGAAGCCAAACTTAATCACATAAACATAAGTAGCAATAGGCTGTATCTTACCATTGTATTTACCATCCCAACCCTTGCGATGATCGCTGGTGGTAAATATCAAGTTACCCAGGCGGTTATAGATCTGCATGTTAAAGGCTACTACAGCCTTCGCTTTAGGCCGGAACACATCGTTCACCCCATCCTGGTTCGGTGTAAAGGCATTCGGCATTTCCAGCATCGTGGAATAATCCACCAGTACACTTACCGTATCCGCCATTATACAGTTGGCGCCCGAAAGCGTGCGGACGATAAATTGTGTAGGCGTAAATATCCGGGCGGGAGTTTCCGGGCAGATCGGGCATACAACACCTCCTGCATCTACCGGGCTCCAGATGTAATCCGTACCATTGGAAGCCCGCAGCATGAACTCGTCGCCGATACTTACAATGGTATCAGGGGTGAGGATATTGATCCTGCTGCGGCTAAGGTTATCTACAAAGATGTTCGCCTGGCTTACACAGCCATTGGCATCCACTGCCTGCGCGAGGTAGTTACCCGTACCCAGGAAACTCACCTGAGTTCCTGTGATCGGATTTCCGTTCCAGCTATAGGCATAGGGAGGTGTGCCGCCAGAAGGAGAAAGTTGCACCCAGCCCTGCTGGCGGTTACAGGTATCCTGCCAGGACTCAAAGGGCAGTAACAAAGGCGTGGGTGATGTAAGCGTAACCTGCTGGCTGTCCAGACAGAAAGCATTTCTGATATACACTTTGTAAGTACCGGGGCCAAGGCCGGAGAAATCTGGCGCATTGCCAAAGGGCTGTGCACCGAGAGCGAACTGGAAGGGTGGCGTACCCTGGCTCACCTGCGCCAGGATGGTACCGTTATTACGGCCAAAACAGGTAGGGTCTGTACTGGTGGCGCTGGTAGCCATCATGCGGGCCATATCCGTATTGATCGTGAAATTGTATAGTCCTGAACATCCGTTAACATCAAGGATGTTCACCCGGTAATTCCCAGCCGGAAGATTATTGAAAATGTTATTTGTACCGGCCGTGCCTCCGTTCAAAGAAAAAGTAAGCGGAGCCGTTCCTCCCAACGTTATTACCTCCACACTGCCGCCGGGGGTATTACAATCGATGTTCACAGGTGTGCCTGATGTGGTAATGGCGGTTGTGATGGAAATGGAAATATTATCCGTTACGGTGCATCCACCGTTAAATACCGAAACACCATAATTGCCGGAAGTATTTACGGTGATCAGCTGCGTGCTCTCTCCGGTAGTCCAGTTATAGCGTTTATGCGGGCCGGCGCCGCCATCCAGCGATACCGGAGATCCGTTACAAATTACAATATTGTTTTGCCCGAGGTCTACAACCGGCGGGGCAAGTACCACTATATTTTTACAGAAGCTCCGCTGATTGGGTGTTCCCAGATCAGTGATCAGGTTAATGGTATACGTTCCCGGCTGGTCGTACGTTACAGGCGGAGGCGCCTGGCCGGTGAAGTTAGGAATGGATGAATTATTACAACTGCCTAAAGTAAGGCGGGTGATGCCGCCGGTTCCCACATCAGGGATAAACGCGTTAAGATCGTTCCCCGTCCTGAAAATAGAAGATATGGAAGCCGGGAAATCCAGCGTATTACCCGGATTGCCCAGGGAGGTGGCAGTAGCCGCTCCTGTTATACCACCTGCAAGATCTACCCGCACAAGCGTATTATTACCGTTATTAACTACCAGCAGGAACGTTTGCCCGCAATCCTGGAAGGCGGCAATGTCACGCGGCTCATCCAGCAGCCCCCCCATCGTTCCCAGATCGGTACCCGTAGGAGGATTGGTGATGGAAGTACCGAAATCGTATCTAATGAGGTGATTGTTCCGGTTAGCAACGAACATATACCAATTGGGCCCTTCTTTCAGCATGTGTGTTCCATATGGAACTGACATGAACCCGCCCACATTACCCAGGTTTATCATAGCAGGCGTTGTCGTAAAATCAGTGCCGAATTCAAAACGCGTAATGGTATTGTTTTGCTGATTGGTTGCGAAACCGTAATACCTACCGCCTTCCTGTATAACTGAAAGGTCGTAGGGATAAGCAAGTACGTTACCGGTATTCCCCCAGTCCACCCCACCGGTAGGTGTGTTACTCCAGGCAGAGCCAAAATCCAGCCGCACAATTTTCGGAACAGACATGGAGTTGCCTCCCACCACGATCAGGTGTTTGCCGGCAGCGTCTTCCACAGCCTGTACACCTTCCGCATTATCGGGCATGAAACCGATAAATTGAGTAAGCAGGGTTGAGGTCGGCGTATTGAGGAGGCTATTCCCAAAATCCAACCTTATAACATTACGGTCAAAGTTGTTTATTACGAAAACAAAGAACCTGCCGGCATCTTCCACCAGCACACTATGGGCCGGGCCATTGAGATTAGCGCCAAAATTTCCCAGGTTAGTGAGCACCGGCGTCCGGAAAGGGCTGCCTGAGCAAAAGTTCCAGAACCAGGTGCCTGCGCCGCTGGACTGATCAGTTATCGTAACGGGAGCGCCAACACATACTGTATCCGGAGCGGTAAAGCTGGCAGTTTGGGCATTGACTTTTAAGGATGTCAGGAGAAAACAAATGAGGTATAGGTACAATCGCATTACTAAACAATTCAAAATAATTCGGCGGCGGAAAGATATTATTTTTATTCCTATTTTAATATAGTATTATTTACTTTCCTTATTTTGCCGGGTGTATCACCTCTTGTTTTGACCTTATCTTACTTTCTAACAGTATGTTACATTGGGAGAATATTGCCCGTGGGACATTGGGCATGACATTTCTTGTGCTCGTTTGTTACCTCCTGAGCAACAACCGGAGAGCAGTAAACTGGAAACTTGTTGGGATAGGCCTCATAGCCCAGATCATGTTTGCCATGGGTGTGCTGGATACCCGGGCGGGCGGGCAGCCGGTATTCTGGCTATTCTTTGGTATAGCCATTACCGTATTCACCGTACGCAGGGTTATCCGGAAGTCGAAGGAAGGGTTTGAACTGAAGGCAGATGCCATCAGCTGGCTGCTGGCTTTACTGGCACTGGCGGGTTTCTTCTTCGGTATTATCCGCAGTCCGCAATACCCACTGCCTGCCGTGGCTTTCGCAATTGGTCTCGTGCCCATCCTCCTCATGGCCCGTTACCTCCCCAAACGGACCCTCGAATTACTGAAATGGACCGTACTGGCTGCATGCTTCCTGCTCACCCTGTCTGTTTACCTGCAATGGTGCCCTCAGGATGTATTCCGCCGCTCTTTAAGCACTGTATCCCGCTCATTCGTAGATCTTATCAACCTCAGCCATAAAGGAACGGATTTCATGTTCGGGAAGCTGGCAGATCCTTCCGGCTCCTGGGCTTATATCTTTGCCGTTCAGGTACTTCCCAACATCATCTTCTTCGCGGCCCTGTCGTCTATCCTCTACTACCTCGGCATCCTGCAGAAGATCGTGTATGTGTTTGCTTACCTGCTGAATAAAATGCGGATCTCGGGTGCCGAAAGTCTTTCCACCGCCGCCAACATTTTTCTCGGGCAAACGGAGGCTCCCCTTATGATCCGGCCTTACCTCGATAAAATGACCCGCTCCGAGATCATGTGTATCATGGTAGGCGGGTTCGCCAATACCGCAGGCAGTGTAATGGCCGCTTATGTGGGTATGCTGGGCGGTACCGATGAACTGGCCAAGGAGTATTTTTCACTCCACATGCTCAGCCAGAGCATCATGAGCGCCCCCGCAGCCATCGTGTGTGCCAAGCTGCTGTTCCCTGAAACACAGGACCACCTCATCCAGAAAGATCTGCAGATTCCAAAAGAGAAACTGGGCGATAACTTCCTCGATGCCTTATCCCTCGGTACTACCGACGGCCTCAAACTGGCCGTAAATGTTGGTGCCATGCTTATAGTGTTCACCGCCATGATGTATGTCGTAAATGGCATGCTGGGCTGGGTAGGTGATCAGACCAATCTCAATCCCTACATCGCCACCATGAGCGGTGGCAGGTACCAGGCACTTTCACTGGAAATGCTGCTGGGATACCTGTTTTCCCCTGTGGCATGGCTCATAGGCGTAGCTTCTGCGGATATACTGGCCGTAGGGCAACTACTGGGCATCAAAACCGTGCTGAACGAGTTTCTGGCGTACCAGTCGCTGACGCAAATGAAGGAAGCGCGGGTGATAACCGACCCTAAATCCATGCTGATAGCCACGTACGCCTTGTGCGGCTTCGCCAACTTCGCGTCTATCGGTATCCAGATAGGGGGTATCAGCCAGCTGGCCCCCAATCAGCGGAAAAACCTTACGGAACTGGGTATCAAAGCGCTCATCGGCGGAACCATCGCCTGCCTCATGTGCGGGTGTATAGCCGGGGCACTGAGCTAACGGAATAAACCATGCCGCTATGTGGCCTGTTGGACGGGAAATTCCGCCTTTTTACCGGGGCCCCCTCCAAATACCGTTTCGTCTGTTTACTTTTACGTCAGATCATATCACTATCACCTATAACCACTACCGCTTGCGCATTTTTATCCTGATCGCCCTGCTGGCCACGTCTACCGCCGCTTTCGCACAACGCAAATGCGGAACGGATATCGCTCTCGAAAAGAAGCTCCGCTCCGCTCCCCGGCTGCAGGAAACCCTCCGGCAAATGGAAAAGTCGCTGCGCCGCGATAAAAGCCAGCCCGCTCCCTTCCGGACGTTTTCGCGCGTCACCATCCCCGTAGTGGTGCACATCGTGCTGCCCGACCCTTCGGTGGTAACCGAAGCCCAGATCCTCGGCCAGCTCGCTTCCCTCAACCTCGACTATCTCGCCCAGAATACCGATGTTTCTCAGGTGCCCGCCGTATGGCAGGGCCTTACCGGCAATCCTGAGATCCAGTTCTGCCTCGCGGCACGAACACCCGACGGAGACCCTACCAATGGCATTACCCGCACCGTTTCCAACCGCTCCTTCCCCATTACCGGCGCTGCAGCCAGTGTGAAATACACTTCCAGCGGCGGGGCCGCAGCATGGGACAGCGACCGCTACCTCAACATCTGGGTATGCGAGCTGGATGAAAACTACCTCGGCGTAGCCACCTTCCCGCAACTGTATGTGCCGGAAGAGCAGGGTGTTGTGGTGCATTACAGGGCCTTTGGCAGTACAGGTTCTGCCCGTGCTCCCTTCAACCTCGGCCGTACCCTCACCCATGAAATCGGGCACTTCCTCCACCTGTATCACATCTGGGGGAACGATGAATCCGCTTCCTGCAACGACGACGACCAGGTGGCCGACACGCCTCTCCAGAGCGAGCAAACGTATGATTGTCCGGCAGGCGTACTCACCGATGCCTGTACCCCTGCAGCGCCCGGGATCATGTACATGAATTACATGGACTATGCGAACGATGCCTGCATGCATTTCTTTACCTCCGGCCAGTCTGACCGGATGCGTAATTCCCTTGAAACACAGCGCACTTCCCTCCTGTTTTCCGACGGCTGCCAGCCGGTGAACCTCCTGCCCAACGATGCCTCCATACTGTCTGTAACACGCCCTTCAGGCTATCTCTGCGATGTTTCGCAAACACCTTCGGTAGTACTGAAAAACCGCGGCTCCGCACCGCTCACCAATGTGGTGATCCGTTACACCGTGGGCAACGGGGCGCCCGTGTCCTATAACTGGACCGGCAACCTGGCATCCCTGGCACAAACTACCGTAGCACTGCCTGCATTCAACGTGGCGCAGGGAAGTTTTGAATTTAAAGTGTATACCCACCTGCCCAACGGCGTAGCCGATCAGCAGGCGGATAACGATACTGCCACCTCATCTATGGCTTATGCCGCACCAGCGGGGTACCCGGCAGCAGAGGGCTTCGAAGGCACGGCCTTCCCTCCCGCCGGCTTTACCATCGTGAACCCCGACCGTGGGCTTACCTGGCAGCGGACGGATTATGGCAGCGGAAGCGGGCATTCCGTAGTGCTGCGCAACTACTTCTATGATGTGAACCATGCCACCGACGACCTGCTGGGCCCGCTTATGAGCCCATCCGGTTCAGATTCGGTGAAACTGATATTCGACATTTCGGCAGCTACCACCACACCGGTAAATACCCCCGATAATATGTGGGATACGCTGGAAGTGTTGCTAACCTTCGATTGTGGCGTAACCTTCGAACCCACCGGATACAAGAAATGGGGTGAAACGCTCATTACCCGCCGCACGCCTGCAGATGCTGAGTTTTACCCCGCCGCCGGTGAATGGCGGAAAGACACCGTGGAGCTAACCCATATTGTGAAAGGAAGGCCCTTCCGTGTGGCGTTCCGCAACACCTCCAACTGGGAAAACAACGTGTATCTCGACAATATTCAGCTCCTCACCAGTCCGGTGCATCCGGACCTCCGCGAGAAAGGTATCCTCATATGGCCAAACGCTTTCTCGGAGCGGTTCTTCATCGAATTCCTCCAATGGCCGGAAGACCTTCGCGGTATTGCGGTTTTTGATGCCATGGGGCGCCAGGTTTACCGCCGGGAATCGCTGCAGCGGAGCGGTAACAGGGTTACAATTGATTTGGTAAATGCGGCAAATGGTGTTTACTTTGTAAAGTTATTTTACAGCCAACAGGTGAGGACTTATAAAATAGTGAAAGCAAAATGACGACGAACTTAGGACCGAAACCGGCGCTTGCCGCCCTCCTTGCAGCTACAACTCTCGATAAGCAGCTGAAAACCATTGCAGACAAGGTATTGGCGCAGGAACGGATTACGCAGGAAGATGGCATCGTGCTGTTTGAAAAAGGAGATATCGGATTGCTGGGCGCCCTCGCCAATCACGTTCGCGAAAGGATGCACGGCAACAAAACGTACTTCAACCGCAACTTTCATATCGAGCCTACCAACGTTTGTGTATTTACCTGCAGATTCTGCTCCTACTCCAAACTATATAAAAACAGGGAAGAAGGCTGGGAACTGAGCATCGATGAAATGCTCGACATCGTAAAGAAGTATGATGGCCAGCCCGTTACCGAAGTCCACATCGTGGGCGGCGTACATCCCAAAATGCAGCTCGATTTCTTCATGGACCTCATGCGCAAGATCAAAGCGCACCGGCCCGATCTTCATATCAAAGGTTTCACCGCTGTGGAGCTGGACTATATGTTCCGCAAAGCCAAAGTGAGCACCGAAGAAGGCATGCGCCTCATGCATGAAGCTGGTCTCCAGAGCATGCCCGGCGGCGGAGCAGAGATCTTCCACCCGGATATCCGTGCTAAAATCTGTCATGATAAAGTAGACGGTGAAGGATGGCTCGCTATCCATAAAGCCGCACACAATACCGGCATGGTCACCAACGCAACAATGCTGTACGGCCATATCGAAGAATACTGGCACAGAGTGGATCATATGGAGAAACTCCGCCAACTGCAGGACGAAACACATGGCTTCAACACCTTCATCCCCCTCAAGTTCCGTAACAAGGATAATGAGATGGAAAACGTACCGGAGTCCTCCATCGTGGAAGACCTGAAGATGTACGCCGTGGCCCGCCTGTACATGGATAACTTCCCCCACCTTAAAGCCTACTGGCCCATGCTTGGCCGCAGCACCGCACAGCTCACACTGGCATTCGGTGTAAACGACCTCGATGGTACGATCGACGATACCACCAAGATCTACTCCATGGCAGGCGCCGAAGAGCAAACACCCGCTATGAGCACTGCCCAGCTGGCCATGCTCATCCGCCAGGCCGGAAGGGCACCTATTGAGCGCGATACGGTGTATAACGAAATCGCGGATTTCACCAATGTGGAATTCACCGATGAAGAGCTATCGAACTGAATGAACTGTTAATATTTCCAAAAGAGGAAAGGCCATGCTTTTCCTCTTTTGCTTTTTTACTACCTTCAATCCTCAAAATTCCGTAAAATGAAGCAACTCAACCTGGTACTGGCCCTCACCGGCGCAATGTACCTGGCAGCATGCCAGCCGAAAAGCGGGCAACAGAACCAAGACGCCTCCGCAGGTGGCGATACCGCTGCTACCAGCGTTACTACTCCAACACCTAAAGCCGATGGCCCCGTGTTCACCAAAGAAGGCGTTTTGTCTTTTATCAGTAAAGCGAAAGGTGATACGATCAGAACGATCGATATTGAACTGGCACAAACAGATGAGGAAAGAGCCCTCGGCCTCATGAACCGCAAATCCATGGAAGATACCCAGGGTATGCTGTTCATCTTCGAGTCTGCTCAGGAGCAATCTTTCTGGATGAAGAATACCTACATCTCCCTCGATATCATGTACGTGGATGCTAACAAAGAAATCGTTTCCATCCGCAAATACACCACACCGCTCAGCGAAGACGGCGTGCCTTCCCTGAAGCCGGCGCAATATGTAGTGGAAACCATTGCCGGGTTCTCCGACAAATTCCATGTACAGGTAGGTGACAAAATCGATTTCACCATTCAGAAATAATCAGACAAGCCCGCGCTTGTAAGCTTCCTTGATCAGTCCTGCGGCGTTTTTTACCTGCAACTTCTGTATGATGTTGAAACGATGGGTATCAACGGTCCGCAGGCTGACAAACAGCTTATCCGCTATCTCCCGGCTGCTGAATTCACGGGCAATCAGTTCCAGAATCTCGGTTTCACGCCGCGTCAGCACATCTTTCTTCCGCACCCTTTTCCTGTGCTGAAACAAATCCTCCAGCAGCATGGATTTTACTTTGGTATCGATATACTGTTTCCCTTCATACACCGTTTCCACGGCCGAGAGCAGGCCTTCTTCGTCCATACTCTTTAACAGGTAGCCAGCCGCCCCGGCTCGCATCACCTGCTTCACCTGAACTGCTTCCTGTGAGCCCGACATGCCTACGATACGGCATTCCGGAAAATCCCTGCGGATGATCTTGCATAGAGCAGAAACATTCTGTTCCGGCATGTGAAGGTCCAGCAGCAACACGTCTGCCGGTGCACGGTTCATTTCGTGAGACAGCTCCCGCCAGTCCGTGAGCGAAAATACGGTTTCGATATGCGAATGTGGTGAAAGCATGGCCGCTATCCCTTTGCCGATCACCTGGTGAGCGTCGGCAATTCCCAGCCTGATCTTCATACTTATTTGGCTTTTTGAGGTCTTTAACACAATATTACTTATCAAGTGCTGAAAATGCATGCGTTAGCGGAGCCGTATCACATGGTTATGTGGTAGGGATTTTTACTTAGATAAGTTTAGGCGAAAAATTACGAGATAATGCGTAGCCCATGGCCCATTACGGAGGATAATTTTGCGCAAACCTCTCTCATGAAGCGACCTTATACTGCACTCATCACCGGCGCCAATGCAGGCATCGGACTGGCACTGGCCGGTAAACTGCTCGGTCAGGGCTACCGCGTGATCGGCACCTCCCGCACCGGGTACATCGATGCGCTCAGCCACC
Source organism: Chitinophaga deserti (assembly GCF_003149455.1). Classification (GTDB taxonomy): domain Bacteria; phylum Bacteroidota; class Bacteroidia; order Chitinophagales; family Chitinophagaceae; genus Chitinophaga; species Chitinophaga deserti. The sequence goes on along the minus strand of NZ_QFFK01000004.1, from coordinate 71,296 downwards.
CCCAGCTTTACTGTCTCCAGCTCGATGTGCGCGATGCCGCCAGCATCGAAGCGTGCAAGCAGGCCATCACCCGCATGGCTACTTCTATTGACCTGCTGGTGAACAACGCCGGCGTGGCCGATGATGTGTTCCATACCGTTCCCGAGCGTGCCTCTTTCGAAAACACCTTCTCCACCAATGTTACCGGCCTCGTGTTTTTCACCGAAGCGGTGGTAGGTTTGGTGCCTCCCGGCGGACAGATCGTGAATATCTCTACAGACATGGCGCTGCTTACGGAAGTAGCCATGAACGGCCCTGCCTACCGCATGTCTAAAGGTGCGGTGAACATCTACACCAAAATGCTGGCGCAGCGGTTAACAGAAAAGAAAATAACGGTAACTGCCATACATCCCGGCTGGGTACGTACTAAACTGGGCGGCGATCAGGCTCCCCTCCTGCCCGAAGCTTCGGCAGCAGGCATTCTTGATATCATACAGACGCAGAAAAACAGCGGGGAATTCCGCAACGTAGCTACAGGAAAGCATTTTGCGTTGTAGGTAATTACTGCAGCTCCTCCATGGTAAACGACTTCTGACGGCCTTTGTACTTTCTGCGAACGGCCTGTACATCGCCTTCCGTCACTTTATCCGCTTTGTTGCTCCACGCATTGCGGATGAAGCTGAGGAGCTGGGCGATGTCGCCATCAGAGAACTCGTCGTTGCTGGCAATGCCCGGCATATCGCCATTGATCTCGGGAGATTTATACACTTTACCATTCACCTGCACCGGACCGGTGAGTCCATATAGCACGATGGCGATGAGGCGTTCTTTCTTTCCCGTAACCAGCTCAGAGTGATTGAGTGGCGGAGCGAGCGATTGGATGCCATCGCCATCTGCTCCATGGCAGGTTTGACAGATGGTTTTAAACAGAAGATTACCGCGGGGGTATTCACGTACAAGGGCTTCATCGAGCCGTGCCTTGCGGTGATTGGTGATATCCACCAGTACTTTCTCCAGTCTGCGGCGTACTACCAGATTCGTATCGCTGCTCCAGGTGATAATTGCAGTCAGCAATGCCTGTTCCCTGTCTTTCACATTACTGATTACCGCATCCGCCACGATCTTATCGTTCGGGAATTGTTTCCATATAGTGCTGAGGATGGTTTGTGCCCCTGCAGCATCGTATTTGGCGAGGTATGGCAGCACATAGGCTGCCATAGCGGCGGTTTGTTCCGTAGTTGCAACTTCGGCCAGTCTGGTGCGCAGCAGTGCCACATTAGCGGCGTTGAGTACGGAAGGCACTGCTGCCAGGGCCTGCCTGCACAATTGCGGGTCTATTACATCCAGCAGCGGCAGAAGGTCGGCTGCGGTGAGGGCTTGCAGTCCTTCCAGTGCCCACATGGCATGGATGCGTCCAATGCCCGGTTGTTGCAAACGCGCACGGAGTTGAGGAACCATATCAGATTTGCCTAAATCTGTCAGCATTTGCTGTGCTTTGTCGCGGATCCAGCCGTTATGATGATCCAGCGCGGCTACCCATGTAGCAGGATCGTTACTGAGGCGGAAGGTTTCCGGCTTTTTGTTTTCCGGGAAGATGCGGTAGATGCGGCCGCAGTTAAGCGGATCGGTTAATCCGCGCATCCCGATCTCGTTTTTTAGATAAGGCGTGAGGTAAGTTTTGTGCTGGATGATGCCGCGGTACATATCCAGTACATAAAGCGCGCCATCGGGCCCGGTATAAAGGTTTACGGGCCGGAAGCGCTCATCTGTACTGGCCAGGAATTCTTTTCCCTGATAAGCCTGCTTACCGCGTACAAACACACTGCTATCTTGCAGGATGTTGCGTTTGATGAGATTGGCGGATGGCTCTGCCACGAAGGCGTTGCCATTATAGCCTTCCCCGAAGAAGTTATCCCTGTAAATTACGGGACCGCAGGCGGCGGTGAAATTGACGAGGCGCAAACTATCGTCCAGCACCCCTTTCATATACCCGCGGTTCACACCCGGAGTCGGGCGGATGGGATATGTACGGTTATCGGGTACGATGTTTTCATCGAATCCCGCCACGCGGCGCTGGTTGGAGTTAATGCGGCCGAGGCCCGGGGAGAAGTAGTCGCCCAGCAGGTTCTCGGAGTTGTTGTTGAAGTAAAGTCTTCCCTGATCGTCCTGCGTAATGCCCCATTGCCCGCGGAAGTGGGTTTCTTCCTTCAGCCATTTGCCGTTTTGCAGGCGGTAGCGCTTGGAGGATTTGGCGGAGTAGATCCAGTTATCCATGGCCCGGAACAAACCGTTGGGCTGATGCTCCACATTGCCGCCTTCTGTATAGAGGGAATCCACGAGGGTTTTACGGCCGGGCTTATCACCGTTGATCTCAACATACCACATTCGGGGCGGTTCTGCTACCAGCAGCCCGTTACCTACTAAGCAAAGTGCACGGGGGAGTATAAGGGAGTCGAGGAAGATGGTGCGGATATCGGCAGAACCGTCGCCATTGGTATCTTCGAGGATCACGATTTTTCCGTTAGGAATATCTTCACCCGTACCGGAGGTATCGGGCATATAGCCTGTCATTTCCGCGACCCACATGCGGCCACGTTCATCGAAGGTCATGGCTACGGGTACTATTACCTGAGGTTCTGCGGCTACGAGCCGGACTTGAAACCCTTCTTCAGTCCGGAAAGCTTTGAGGGCTTCCGCAGGTGAAAGCACGGGGCTTTCTGCAAAATCCCTGCGCATGGCGAGGGAATCATCCTTCCCGCCTTTCCCGTTTTGCTGGCAGGCTGCCAGCGCCCCTAATATGAGGGTTATTCCTATAAACCAACTAACCTTTGAATGAAAGCCTCCCTGCATGCTTAGAAATCGATTGTATTTAGCCGATAATATACAAATCCTGCCCCTATAGTCAAAATTTGAAGTAACAGGCAAATATACAGCGCTAAAGGGCAAATGAGCGATGCAGCAGGGTAACAACAGTATCAATGGTAAGCTGTGTTGTTGAAGACGGGAGACAGGTAACTGTGGGCGCACTGCATTATAGGGTTAATAAACTATCAAAACTGCTTTATTTGCCCGTTTTATAACTGATTCAAAATGAATTAATTGTTCTACCATCCTTCAGTCATCCTTCAGTGGTCCCTTAGGGAAGGATAATGCTTAACTGAAGGATGACTGAAGGATTACTGAACAGTGCTTGAAGGATGAAATGGGCGTTTCTGATATGATTTTAACAGCACATATCTTTCCCTCCTTCAGTTAGTATGGAAAAGTAAAACGATGTAAAAATTGATCAGCGGTTATCCGATCCTGCTGGAACCGGTACTTTTATTACCGGAATGTAGCAGGTGGAAAAATTCAATTAGCATACTCAGAAAAACTTCCTCCTGAACACATCTTTCAGCTGCGTGTATCCGTTCATGAGGCTGCCCGTCACGAAGTTATCCTTCAGGTTATTGCGCAGGGAGCTTCGCATAATACGCACCACCACATCCTTCTCTACTTCTCCCTGTTCTTTTACTTTACCTAACAGGTTCACCGCCAAAAAACCCAGCAATGCACCAAAGAGGAAAAGGAAATTCCAGTCCTGCAGCTCTATGATATGGAGGGATTTCGTCCAGCGCGGGCCACCTAATTCCGCTTCCACTTTCAGGTGACGGCCCGTGAAATAATCGGCCAGTAAACCACCTGCCAGCGGAGCAAGAGCGGAAAAGACGGCCGTAATAATGTTCTTTGCAGAAAGATAGATGATGGCATCTGCCGTGGGCGCCAGCTTCAGGCCGATGTTTGTAAGACTGAGGTTGATCCCCGCATTCGACAAGCCCATCAGGATATGAATTAGCCCCAGTAACAGCAGGTTGGGCCACAGGGAGGTGTAGATACCTACGAAGCACCAGGCGAGCAGACAAATGATATATAACGGCGCCCCGATGGCGATGATCGTCTTGTTACTATACCGGTCCGCAAACTTGCCCCACACGCGGATGGTGAGGATACTGCTCACCTGGCTCAGGATGGTGAATCCAATGATGTAAGACAATGGCAGCCCCATGCTTTTCATCATAAACACATTGAAGAACGGCGAAGCGATATTCACCGCAAACACCCAGGCGGAGTTGAACACCAGCAACCTTCTGAAATTGGGATCGCGCAGGGGGCGGCGGAGCATGACAAAGATGTTTTCCCGCGGCATTATTTTCTTCGGCTCAGGCGTGGTTGCCAGCATGGAAGAGCCAATAATTCCTGATACTCCCGCCAGCACAAACATGGCTCCATAGCTCTGCAGCTCCCATCCGGGGTAAAAGTCTTTCATAAAATCGAGCCCCAATGCCAGTAACAGGCTCAGTACCACGTTGAGTGTTTGCATGAGCGAACTGCGCCTGCCAAAGAATGCGCCCAGCTGATTGTCGGGGATAAGGTCTTTCATCCAGGAATTCCAGCTGGCGCCGGCTATTGCGCCGGACAGGTAGTAGAAGAACAGCACGGGAATTAGCAGTTCGAGGGTAAGATATCCGGGAAAGAGAATGGGTACCAATCCCACCAGCACCAGGGGAAAGCGAGCAAGCAGGGAGCATATTACGGTAATGGCCCGCCGGTTGTTGAACTGCCGCACCAGCCACACGGAGATCAGCTGGAACATATTTACCATAGTAGGCAGGGCTGCGATTAACCCCAGCTGCAGGTTGTTGGCATCCAGCAGCAGCGCCATGGCAATGATGAACGCACCACCCGTCAGCGTTGTCATCGCTTCCGAAAACAACCCGTCCCATACCACCTTTCTCAGGCCTTTCGCTACCTCCTGCTCCGTCAATTCATCTTTCGGCTGTAAGTTCATGTACCCGGTTTGGGGGTTGGGGTACAATCTTTGTGCCGGATACGGCTGTTTCAGGCCTTGAAATTAAACGGCAACAGGCGCTCCCGGTATGGAAGCGCCTGTTGTTATTTTTAATTCGCAGTAATCGTTAATTGAGGCTCCGGAAGTCTACCGGTACCAGCTTGCTCACACCGGGCTCCTGCATGGTTACCCCGTAAATCACGTCTACCGCCGCCATCGTTTGCTTGTTGTGCGTTACGATGATAAACTGTGAGTTATCGGAGAATTTGCGGATCATGTTGGTGAATTTACCCACGTTGGCATCATCCAGCGGAGCGTCCACCTCATCGAGGATACAGAACGGCGCGGGCTTGATGAGGTAAATAGCGAACAGCAGGGCCGTAGCGGTAAGGGTCTTCTCCCCGCCCGACAGCTGTGTGATGGCAGCAGGACGTTTACCTTTAGGCTTTGCGATGATCTCGATACCGGTATCCGCCAGGTTGGTAGGGTCGTTCAGGATCATATCACACTGGTCTTCTTCCGTAAACAGCGCTTTAAATACGCGGATGAAGTTTTCCTTTACCTGGTTGAACGTGTCGAGGAACTTCTGGTTAGCGGTGGATTCCACTTCCTGGATAGTAGCCAGCAGTGATTCCTTGGCGCTTACCAGGTCGTTCTTCTGTTCGAGGATAAACTCGTACCGCTTCTTCATCTCGGTATAAGCTTCAATGGCGGTAGGGTTAATCTCACCCATGTTCTCGAGGCGCTTCTTCAGTCTTTCCGCATTGGCCTGCAGCTCTTCCACAGGTTGCGTGCCGGTGCGGTCTTCATCCAGTATCTCATCGAGGTTCACTTTAAACTCCACGCTGAGGCGTTCCTTCATAGAGGCCAGCTGCAGCTTCAGCTCGTTTACCTTGTCTTTGATCTGGTTTAGCTGCTGATCGAGCATATCGCGCGTTTTCTGCTTGGAGCGGAGCACGCTTTCCAGTTCCTGGAGGTGGTTACGGAAGTTATAATATTCCTGATCTTTTTCGTTTACGGCTTTCTCTTCTTCTTCGCGGCGGCGGAACAGTTCTATCAGTCCGTCTTCAGAAGTGGTGAGCCTGTCTTCCGCAGCGGCGATGTTACCTGCGGTATCTTCCTGCTGTTTGCGGTTGCTTTCGATCTGCACATGGAGGTCAGACAGTTGCTTGCGCTTGAATTCCAGCTCCTGCCGCAGTGCCTGCACTTTGCTTTGCTGGCGTGTATGCTGGAGGTTCTGGTTATTATACTGTACGCTGGCCTGGTTAAACTGCTGCTCTGCTTCCATGCTGGATTTCTCAGCAGCCACGATGCTATCCTGCAAACCGTGCACCCGCTCGTTCAGGCCGTCCAGTTCATCACGCACGGTGGAGATGGATTGCTCGTTGGCGGCGAGGGAGGCATCCATTTCAGCGAGGCGTTTGTTACCCGTCTCAATGAGGTGATGGAAGTTCTCGATCCGGTTTTGCAGGCCGAAAAGTTGATTATTCAGTTGATTGACGCGCTCACGGGCTGCGTTGATCTTGTTTTCGTTCAGCTGACTGTTATACCCCAGTACTTCGTCGTGCTTAGCCTGCAGCTGTGCTTTCAGGCTGCCCACGGCAGTTTCCAGTTCGCGGATCTCTGCATCCAGCTTCTCGAGGTTCTTGGCGCGGCCCAGTTTCTTACCTTCGAACAGGCCTACGGAACCACCGTTCATGCTGTACTTACCGCGGTGCATCTTACCCGATTTCTCGGTAATGAGCACATCCTGTTCGGGAAGCTCGCTGAAATTGATGGCGGTGAGGTTTTCTGCTACGAAAACTTTACCGAGGAGGTAGTTACCCAATCCTTTATACTTCTCATCAATTTCCACCACATCCAGCGCGGGTATGGTACCCGGAGGCGTAAAGAGGCTGCCTGCCTGGTGGTTGAACTGATCGAGGATGAAGAAGTTGGCCTTGCCTTTCTTATTGCCGTCGAGCAGGCGGATGGCCTGAATGGCTTCCTCGGCATTATTTACCACATAGTAGTTCAGATACGGCTCCAGCAGGTTTTCGATGCAGGTGCGGTAATCTTCCTTACAGAAAAATATATCGGAAAGGATGGGTGCCTTATTGTTCCATTCATTGTTCTTCTTGAGGAACTTGATGGATTCGGGGTAGCCTTCCAGACTGTCTACCAGCGATTTGAGCAGGTCGTATTCATTCTTGCGGGAATCGAGCTTCCTGTTTTCATCTACCAGCTTGTCGCGCAGGCCTTCTATTTCTCCCTGCGTGGCGAGGATCTTGCCTTTGGTTTCTTCCTGGAAGGCAATCATGTCTTCCAGTTCTTCTTTGGCATTCTCTAAAGAGTCCTGCAGGGTGGTTTTCTCTTCTTCCAGCTGCTGGATCTGTGCCTGGCGGTTTGTTTTCTCCTCCTGCAGTTGCTGAATGCCGCGCTGAAGGTTCTGAACGGAGGTATCGGCTACGGCCACTTTCTTTTCCGCTTCAAACTGCTGGCGCTGCCATTGCTGCTGATCGCGGCGGAGGTTCTCGAGGTGGAGTTTCTTTTCTGCGAAATGGTCTTTCTTCTCGTCAACCATTTCCTTCAGGGTTTCCAGCTCGTCCTGCATGGATTCGAATACTTCGGCTTCATCAGCCACCTGCGTTTCGGTGAAGGCGATGGATTCGGTGAGGCCGTTCAGTTGCCCTTCCGCATTGTTCAGGAAGTCGGCGATGCCTTTTTCCCTTTCGCGGAGGTAGGTGAGTTGCTGGGAGGCGAGGTTTTTATCGTTCTCCTTCGTTCTGATAGTGGATACCAGTTCGTTGAAGGCGCGTTGCAGCACCTGGAGTTCGCGTTCTTTGGCAACGAAGTGCAGTTTATCCTGCTCCACGGCGGCCTCGTCTGTCGATATCTCGGCTTCGAGGGCCATTTTGCGGTCGGTTTCCTGCTGTTGCTGCTCGGTAAGGTCGCGGAAGGTGATGTTAAAACCTTCCAGTGCAGCTTTGGCGAGCTCTATACTGGCTTCTTTATAGTCTTTCTTGATCTCGTAATAGCGTTCTGCTTTGCGGGCCTGGCTTTCGAGGGTTTTGAGGTTGTTATTGATCTCAAAGAGGAGATCCTCAATACGGTTAAGGTCGCCTTCGGTGGCGTCCAGTTTGGATTTAGCCTCTTTTTTACGGGTTTTGTAAATGGAGATGCCGGCAGCCTGTTCCAGCATGCGGCGGCGGGAGTTCTCCTTGTCTTTGATAATGTCGTCCACCATCCCCAGCTCGATAATAGCGTAGGAGTCTGTGGAAACACCGGTGTCCATGAAGAGGTTATGGATATCTTTCAGGCGGCAGGCTACATCGTTGAGACGGTATTCCGAATCGCCGTTTTTGTAGAATTTGCGTGTGATCGTAACCGTGGTGAACTCGGTGGGCAGTACGTTCTTGGTGTTTTCGAAAGTGAGGCTCACTTCCGCCATACCGCTTGCGGAGCGGGTACGCGAGCCGTTGAAGACGAGGCCGGCCTGGTTTTCGGAACGGAGGTTAGAGATCTTGTGTTCGCCGATTACCCAGCGGATAGAGTCAATAATATTACTCTTTCCACAGCCGTTCGGGCCAATAACACCAGTCACGCCTTCGTCGAAATGCAGTACGGTTTTGTCCGCAAAACTTTTGAAACCTTTGATCTCTAATGTTTTTAAACGCACATTTGTCGGATTACGAATGAAAAAGATGGATCGGAAATCCCCCGGAATTGCATTCCCCCGGAACATTCCTCCGCCATGATTTGGCCGCCAAAGATAATCGAATTCTGCTGATTCCAGCACTGAGCGGGGTTGCCTGCCGTGGCGGCGGTTTTCAGATATGGCATCCGGGGCATTCGATCAATTCACAGTAAGTTAGTTGCAAACCCTATAATGTGGATAAGGAATTTATACACACATGGGGATAATTTATGCACTGCAATTGTAATCAATATACACTATCTTACTGATAACGAACAAAATACGCTCACAATCGAATCGATACTGACTGCCCATTCTCCCGTAGGGGATGCCAGCATTATTCGTAATTTTGCCCGCAATGCAAGAACGTTGGACCAAAGAAGCGAAAGCCTTTATTTTTAGTTACCATTTCAGCAACGGCCTGCGCACTACACTGAGCGTGGTTGTTCCCTCCCTTATTTTCGGTCTTAGCGGCCACCTCACCACAGGTATCGCCATCTCCATGGGTGCCCTCTGCACCGCCCTGGCGGATGTTCCCGGCACTATTATTCATAAGCGGAACGGACTGATTATCAGCACCATCCTGATATTCCTCACCGCCCTCGGCACGGGCCTGCTCCTGCCCTACACCCCGGCACTCGTGGTTTGGGTAGGCCTTTGCAGCTTCTTTTACAGTATGCTGCTCATTTACGGCAACCGTGGCGGCAACATCGGCGTGGGGGGCCTCCTCGTGATGGTATCCGTCATGGCTGAAAGCCTTACCTGGCAACAGGCCATCCATGTTTCCCTGTACACCCTCAGCGGCTCCATATGGTATGCCCTCCTGGCTCTCCTCCTCTGGCAGATCAGGCCTTACCTGACGGTGCAGCAAACGCTGGGCGACTGCATCCAGCAAACCGCTAAATACCTCCGCCTCCGGGCCGACTTCTACCGCCCCGAAAAAGATATTACCACCACTTACAGGGATGTACTTGCCCAGCAGGTGATCGTGAATGAGAAAATGGAAGCCGTGCGGGAACTGTTGCTTAAAATGCGCTCCGCCCAGCAGGGAACCACCTCCATTTCCAAAAGCATGGTGCTCATTTTCCTCGACCTGGTGGATATGCACGAGCAGTTCATGGCCTCCCAGATCGATTATACCTCTCTTCAAAAGCGCTTCGCCGGTACACAGGTCATCGAACAGCTGCAGCACACCATTGTACAGTTTGCCGATGAGCTGGATAATATTGGCATCGCCGTATCTGCCGGATTACGGTCTATGCCGCATGTGAACCTTAAACTAGAGCTGGAAAAATCCCGCAGGGCGTTTAAAGCCCACCAGTCGTCGTTTGCCACACTACGGGAACGGGCAGACCTTATTCCCTTCGACAGTATATTCGATAACCTCGAGCATATCGCCCAGCGCCTCTATAACCTCCACCGCCTCACCCGGCTGGAAAGGGCTAAGGAGGCCTCGTTCGACCATCAGCTGGAGCTGTCCAAGTTCACCACGCGGCAGCGTTACGATGTGGAAACTTTCCGCAACAACCTCACCTTCAATTCCCACATCTTCCGCCACGCCCTGCGTACGGCATTGGCGATGGTGGCGGGCTTTATGCTGGGGCACCTGCTGCACCTGAGCAAAACCTACTGGATCCTGCTCACAATCATGGTGATCATGAAACCCGGTTTCAGTCTCACCAAAACCCGTAGTTACCAGCGTATCATAGGCACGCTCATCGGCGCTTTCTGTGCCGCGGGCATCCTGTACCTGACCAAGAACGACGTGGTCATCTTCTCCGTCATGCTCATCTGCATTCTGGGTGCTTACAGCTTCCAGACGTACCATTATATTACGAGCGTGGTGTTTATGACACCATTTATAGTATTCCTGCTCCACTTCCTCCACCCGGCCGATTTCGACAATGTAACCCAGCGTGTGCTGGATACCGTGATCGGCGGAGGCATCGCCTTCCTGTTTAACTACATCTTCTGGCCCAGCTGGGAATACCGCTTCCTCCCCGATTACATGGTAAAAACAATGATTGCCAACCAGCAATACCTCCGGGAAGTAACCAACTTGTATACAGACAAGCCTTTCAGCCTTATCGCCTACAAGCTGGCACGGAAAGATGTACACGTATCCACGGCCAACCTTACCTCCGCTTTCCAGCGGATGCTGTCGGAACCAAAGAGCAAACAGAAACACGGCTCCCAGCTGTATCATTTCGTGGTGCTGAGCCATTCCCTCTCCAGCCACATCGCCCAGCTATCTGCCTACGCACTGCAGCACCGGCTGGAATACCAGCGGCCGGAGTATAAGGATATCCTCCTTTATCTCAACCTGCTGATGGACCAGGTGGCTGAATATGTAAATGCGGGAACTTGGGGCAGCGATCCTGAGGTGCCTTCCGCCTTCCATTCGCTGGAAGACAGGCTTACACAGCTCATTACCGTACGGCAGGAGCAGATCAACCAGGGCCAGGGACATACTACGGAGCGTGCGGAAATGCTGGAAATTAAGCATGTACGCGATCAGCTCCAGGCGCTGCATACCGTCCTGAAAGACATGAAGAAGGCCGCCATTCGCGGGGCCGAGATTACCGACTGATGATTTACAGTTCCGTTACGATGATGAACTGATCGGTGACGGGGATGGAGAATTGCAGGATATGATCGAAGAACGCCGGCCCGTATTCCGCATAGTAAGGCAGCAGGTTTTCCTTCCGCTCCTGCAGGGAGTTACCAGGGAAAAGGCGGTCTTTCACCGTTTGTATCTGCTCCGTTTGCCAGGCAAACTTCTTCTTTTCCGCACGCAGGAACTTATGTTCCAGCTTCCCGATGGATTTAACAGCCCTGGATCGCTCCGCATTCACGCTGGCGCCCAGTGTTATATCAATTTGCTTCGCTTTTTCTTCCAGTTCGTTAAACAGCTTTTCCACGGCAGCATATTCATCGCGCAGCACGAGGCTGGCGTTCGTATGGGCGTGAACGAACTTGCTGATGAGGAGACCGGTGTCTTCAAAAAGCGCATCGGGAGAAAGGCCCAGCTTTGACAGACGGGCGTGTTCTTCCCGGCGCACCCAGAGGAAGGAGTTGCGCAGCAGCACCGCGGGGTACGGTACTTTATGGTGATGGAAAAGATCTTTCAGTTCGAGCCAGTACGCTACTTCACCGCCACCGCCGATAAAAGCGATATTAGGAAGGATTGTTTCCTGTAAAATGCCACGGAGGATCACGTTAGGACTGAAACGCTCCGGGTTGGCCTCCAGTTCAGCGAGCAATTCGTCGCGTGTAAAGGACAGTGGGGTGTGTAATACTTTCCACACTTCCCCATCTTTAACGATTCTTTCGCGTTGATAATCGCGGAGATAGAAAAGATTTATTTCTCGCGGAGTAGCCTGAACCTTAAAATGGGCTGCCAGTTTGTCGATTGTTTTAGTGACAATCTTCTCGGAGCTTTGTTCCAGCAGCTCTTCCTTCATGACGGGAATCAGCTGCCGTTTAAAGTTGGGATGGTCAGGAATGAGCACTACGAGGCCGTAACAGCCGAAAAGGTCGTTTACGAGGCTCAGGGTGGCCTCCTGGATGTTTCCGTGCCCTAAATAGGCTTTACGGAGGGTTTCCAGCAGCTCGGGGGCATGCGGCAGGTAACCGATGCTGTCGCCGATGGATTTAATCATCTCCTCCAATCCTTCCGTACGCATACGTCCTACTGCGCCGGTCTGGTCCGTTTCCCAGGTAAGCTTGCGCCCGTCCAGGAAAATGGAGCCCAGTTCGTCGAGGTCGGCATCTTCACTGCCCATGTAATACACGGGAACGAAGTGCTTGCCAGGATACTGCAGTGCGAGATCGCGCGACAGTTTGACTGTTTGAAGAATCTTATATACGAAATAAAGATAACCGGTAAAAATGTTGGGCTGATGGGCAGTACAGACGGTAAAGGTGTTGGTAGCCTGTAACAGCCCTATGTTAGCGCGTACTTCCTCCCTGATTTCCAGGTGGCGGTATTGCTGATAGAGGGTTTCTGCCAGAATGTCCCGGCGGAGGGCCTGCCCTTCCTTCACCTTCATAGCCATGGCAAAGTCTGGAGCGGCCGGATTGTATTCGTAAAAGTCGCGCAGGGGCGCCTGTCCGGAGAGGAAATTGGCGATGATAGGACTGAAGTAACCTGTTTCTGCAATCGGTATCGTATGGAAAGCAATCGCCGGATTGATATGTTGAATCACTGAATCAAAATTTGAGGACACGAATTTACGTCATTAAACCATTACGAATCTACACATTTCCCCACTGCCATTTCTGCCACTTATCACAAAGCCCCCTCCCTCCCGATTGAATTGTCACAACAATCTGGCGCTCTATTTGTAAAATCTACGTTAACCCGAACGGTTTTCTACACATAGCATTGAAAAAACAATTTATCTTATGAAGATTGCATATATAGCTTCGTATTACCCCCGTGAGTGCGGAATAGCAACATTTACAGAGCACCTGATCAAGGCCATGAAGTGCCAGGAAACAACACCGGAAGTTTGTGTCATAGCCATGAACGACGAGGGACAGGTTTATGACTACCCGCCCGAAGTCACCTTCACTGTACGGCAGTACCATATGCAGGATTACCTGGATGCCGCCAGCTGGGTGAATGATAATGGAGTTGATCTGGTAGTAGTGCAGCATGAGTTCGGCATCTTCGGCGGTGAAAGCGGCATCTTCCTCCTCCCTTTCCTCCATAAACTGAAAGTACCTTTCATTACCACTTTCCATACGGTGCTGAAAGCACCCTCCTATTTACAGAAAAGCATCGTCCGCGAAATATCGCGGCAGGCAGCACGCGTTGTCGTGATGAGCCGCCTCGCGATTTCTTTCCTTGAAGATATTTATGAAGTTCCTGCGGAAAAGATTTCATTCATTCCGCATGGTGTTCCCGACTTCGAAAAACTCACCATCTGTACCGAGGTGGTACCGGAAGCACTCCGCGAACGCAAAGTGATATTCACCTTTGGCCTGCTCAGCAGGAATAAAGGTATCGAGACGGTTATAAACGCCCTGCCGCAGGTTATAGAGCGCCACCCGGATGTGATGTATGTGGTAGCCGGTAAAACCCATCCCGCTGTGCTCCGCCATGCGGGTGAGGAATACCGTAACAGTTTAAAACAACTGGGAAAAGACCTGGGTGTTGAAGACCATGTCATGTTCCTCGACGAGTTCCTGTCTGAAAATGACCTGTTTGCATGGCTCACCTGCAGCCAGATATACGTTACACCTTACCTCAGTGAGGCACAGATTACGAGCGGCACGCTCACCTATGCTATGGGTGCAGGCGCAGCCGTATTGTCTACCCCCTACTGGTATGCCCGTGAGTTACTGGCAGAAGGACGTGGCAGGCTTTTCGGCTTTGCACAGCATGAAGCACTCGGACAGCTGATCCTTTCCCTGTTCGACGAGCCGGCTAAACTGGAGGCACTCCGAACAAACGCGCTCGCCTATGGCCGGGAGCTGCAATGGAGCCGGATGGGTGGCAGATACCTGCAGCTGGCTATGAAAGTACGCAGCACTCCCCGCCCAAAGCAATTGGCTCCCCCCATGCCCGACGCAGCGGCTTTACCTCCGCTTAACCTTACCCACATCCGCCGGCTGACAGACGATACCGGTATCGTTCAGCACGCCAAGTACGGTATTCCCAATCTGAAAGAGGGCTATTGTGTGGATGATAATGCCCGGGCACTGATGATGCTCCTCATGGCGCAGCAATACCGTAAGGGAAAAGAAGGCCCGGAGCTCTTACCCGTTTATCTCAGTTTCATCCATTATATGCAAACACCGGAGGGTAACTTCCGGAATTTCCTCAGCTTCAGCCGTCAGTACCTGGACGAGGTTGGCTCCGAAGACTCCTTCGGCCGCACCGTCTGGGCACTGGGCTATCTCATCCGGTTTGCCCCCAACAATTCTTACCGCGAGTTCGCTTACGAACTGTACCACCGTTCCATCCAGCACTTTGATGCGCTGGAGCACCTGCGCGGCCGCGCCAACACAGTAATCGGCGTATGCCATTATCTGATGCAGCACCCGGCAGATGAGGGTATGTTCCATGTGCTCGAACGGCTTGTTCTGCCCATGACCGATGCCTGGGAACGTAATTCCACCCGGGAATGGCGCTGGTATGAGAAGTCGATGACGTACGACAACGGCATCCTCCCCCTCGCTTTGTTGCATGCGGCTGAAGTAACGGGTAACGAACGGTGGCGCGAAATTGCATTAGAAAGCCTATCCTTCCTGGAAAACCTCACCATGGTGCATGGTTATTTTTCACCAGTGGGCAACAATGGCTGGCACTGCGAAGGTGGCGCCTGCCCTGTATTTGACCAGCAGGCGATCGAAACCATGGCCATGGTACTCCTCTACCGCCAGGCCCATGCTGTTACGGGCGATGCAACCTACTTAGAGAAAATGGTGCATTGCTACCAGTGGTTCCTCGGTGAAAACGTGCTTCGCATACCGCTGTACGACCATGAAACACATGGTTGCTGCGACGGCCTGTCTGCCGAAGGACTTAACCGTAACCAGGGTGCAGAATCAACGCTGGCGTACTTCATCTCGCACCTTACCGTGCTTAACTGCTGTGAGGCGCTTCCGAAACAGGAAAAGCCCGTACGCACAACAATCATTTCCACCAACATCATCAGTAAAATCGGATAAATGAAAATAGCGATCCTCTCCCCCGTGGCCTGGCGTACACCTCCCGTGCACTACGGGCCATGGGAACTGATCGCGTCCGGCGTAGCCGAAGGCCTCGTTAACCGGGGCCTGGACGTTACGTTGTTCGCCACCGCCAACTCCATCACGAGTGCCAGACTGGAAGCAGTTTGTCCGCAGGGGTATGAAGAAGACCGTACCCTTGATGCAAAAGTGATGGAATGCATGCACATCAGTAACCTGATGGAGCAGGCGCATCAATTCGATATCATCCATAACCACTTCGATTTCCTCCCCCTTACTTACAGCCGCCTCATCCGCACACCGATGGTTACTACCATCCACGGCTTTTCTTCGGAGAAGATCGTACCCGTGTTCGAACGCTATAACGATATCTCGCATTATGTAGCCATCAGCGAAGCCAACCGGCATCCGGCCCTGCAATACGCCGCCACCGTGTATAACGGCATTGATCCCCGCCAGTTCGATTACCAGCCTGAGCCGGAAGATTATCTGTTATTCTTCGGCAGGTTCCACCCGCACAAAGGCGCGCACGACGCTATCTCCATTGCACAGCTCACCGGCCGCAAACTCATTATGGCAGGTATTGTACAGGACGAAACTTATTTCCGGGAACAGATAGCGCCTCATATCGATGGGGAACGTGTTCAATATGTTGGCGCTGCAGGATCAGAAGAGCGCAACCGGCTGTTAGGTAACGCTTATGCCCTGCTGCATCCCATCTACTTCGATGAGCCTTTCGGCCTGAGCGTGGCTGAGGCCATGATGTGCGGAACACCCGTGATAGCCTACAACCGTGGCTCTATGCCGGAATTGATTAAATCAGGAGAAACAGGGTACCTCGTAAAGGATGCCGCAACTGCAGCTGCAGCCGTAACGGATATTGCCGCTATCGACCGGCAACAGTGCCGCAACTGGGCATTGTCCCGGTTTAGTGTGGATAGTATGGTAGATGATTACCTGGCAGTTTACGAACGCGTATTGCGGAAAGCAAGCCCTGCGGGCGTAAAGGCCGGCGCAATGTTGCGCTAGCCTTCCTTCACTCTTTTTAGCAGATCTTTTAAATGCACCGTCGCGAAGGTGGATGCGTAGTCAGACAGTCCGTATGGTATGAGCAGCTCTTCATTATGAATAAGGGCGCCGCAGCTGTAGAGGACGTTGGGCACGTACCCTTCGCGTTCGTCTTTATTGGGGATGATGAGCGGCTCGCGGAGGCGGCCTATCTCGATCTGGGGATCTTCCAGATCCAGCAGTGTGGCACCGAGGCAGTAGGTACGCATAGGCCCTACACCGTGGGTGATTACCAGCCAGCCATCGGGTGTTTCGATGGGTGAGCCGCAATTGCCGATCTGCACAAACTCCCAGGGGTATTTAGGTGTTTGAAGTATCTCAGGGTTTTCCCAGATATTGATCTTATCGGAATACATGATGTAATTGTTGATCCCGTCGATGCGCGACATCATGGCGTATTTCCCTTTGATCTTCCGGGGAAAGAGCGCCAGGTTCTTGTTCTGCGCACCTTCTCCATACAGCGGCATGATCTTGAAATGATAGAAATCCCTCGTGGCCAGGAGCTTTGGCTGGATGGTAATTCCATCAAACGCGGTATAGGTGGCGTAATAGGTAACGCCACTTGTATCGCCGGTGTATTTCACGAAACGGGCATCTTCTATCCCCCTGCTTTCTGCATCGGAATATGGGAAAATCACCCGGTCGGAAATATCAGTATCCAGGGAAAAGTTGATTTCGTAATAGCTGTCGGCCAGCCACAACAGCCGTTCCAGGTTGCGTTTCAGCAAATGATCTACCTGGTAACGCTGCTGCATATCCCGGATCACCTTTTTAAGTCCCACGTAATCAAATGTATCGGGCAGGGAAGCGGCCACTTCGCGGAAAACGGAATCGGGCAGGCGGATGGAGACTGCGTTCTGGAAGAATATCTGTTTCTGATAAATTGTGTTGCGGATTATATCCGGTTCGTCCACATAATTCCCCGCCGGAACAATGGTAACGTTGTTATCGCGGTCCACAATTGCCTGACGGAAAACGATGGATGACACGTGCCCTTCGCCCACTGCGCGGAAGCTCAGAACTACGCGTTTCTCTCCTTCTTCGAGATTGCTCTGGTCCGGATCTTCCACGATAGACGGGTTAAAGAACGCCGCCGATTCAATGGAAAACTCGTTGGTGAAATAAGACCCGATCAGGAGTTTCCTTTTCATGCCCAGTCCTTCAAAATCGAGGCCCAGTGCTTCTACGAGGGGTTTTACCTTATCGGCATGCCGCTCAAAGATCCGGGTGATGTTCCGGTGCCTTCGCGAGAACTCGCGGAGGATAGGATTAATTGCGCCTTCCACATCCGTGTCAGACATCTCAGTTACTTTCAGGATAACGCCCTTTGCCCGGGCGTCACCATTAAAGAAGAACCGTGCCACCACACGTTTAAGGTCGGGTGTAATCTTGGTCTTCTGCCGTTCGATGGGTATGCGCATATGCCTGATTTTTAAAGCCTGTGCCCGCCGGATCAACACTGAAAGCCGTCGGGCAACACTGCTCCTTTCTTAACAACAACGATGCCATCCTTCACCGTATACTTCTCAAAATCACCATCTTCCAGATGCCTGCCTCCGTTGATCCGCACATCGTTCCCGATACAGGCGTTCTTATCGATGATGGCATTGTTGATATAACAGCGGTCGCCGATGCCGATGGGCGGGCGGCCTTGTGATTTAGCGAGATTGATCTCATCCAGCGTCTGGTACTTATCGTTCCCCATCAGATATGCATTGCTGATAGTAGTGCCTTTACCTATACGGGTACGGATGCCCACCACGCAACGCTCGAGGCGGCTGGCATTGATGATACAGCCGTCGGCGATCACCGTTTTCTCCAGCGTGGTGCCTGATATCTTCGCGGGCGGCAGCATGCGTGCGCGGGAGAAGATGGTTTTGGCGTCGTCGAAAAGATTGAACTGGGGGATATCGTCTGTCAGTTCCAGGTTGGCTTCGAAGAAGGAAGAGATATTCCCGATATCGGTCCAGTAGCCTTCGTACTGATAGCTGAGTACCTTGCGCTCACCGATGGAATTGGGGATGATCTCCTTCCCGAAATCCGTGGCATCGGGCTGCTGGGTAAGCAGTTCGTACAACAGGCCCTTGTTGAAAATGTAAATACCCATGGAGGCAAGGTAGTTACGGCCGGCACGTTCCATTTCCGGGCCGGTATCCGAGGTCCAGTCGGGCAGCAGGTCTTTCTTCGGCTTTTCGATGAAAGCGGAAATGAAGTTTTCCTCATCGGTTTTGAGAATACCGAAATCAGTAGCCTCGCGGGCATGCACAGGAATAGTGGCAATAGATATATCCGCCCCCTTCTCAATATGGTTATTGATCATTTCCCGGAAATCCATCTGGTACAACTGATCGCCCGAGAGGATGAGGATGTACTTGTAATCGTAGTTCTCGAGGTGGCGGATGGTTTGCCTAACGGCATCAGCCGTGCCCTGGAACCAGGTAGGATTGTCAGGCGTCTGCTCTGCTGCCAGGATGTCTACAAATGCCTTGCTGAAATGACTGAAATGGTACGTGTTTTTAATATGCTGGTTCAGCGACGCGGAGTTAAACTGCGTCAGCACAAAAATACGGTGCAGGTCGGCATTCAGGCAGTTGGAGATAGGAATATCGACAAGTCGGTACTTGCCGGCTACCGGAACAGCGGGTTTGGAGCGGCTGCGGGTCAGGGGATACAGGCGGGTTCCTGCGCCCCCGCCAAGGATGATCGAGATCACTTCGTTAGACATAACGTTCAGATTTATGTGAGGCTGGTATAAAGGTCCATGTATTGCCGGGCGGCTTTGTTCCACGAATGGTCTTGCTGCATACCCGTTTTTCTGATTTTATTGAAATTAGTTTTGGTGCCATAAAGCTCCAGCGCCCTTCCGATGGCGTGGTGGAGATCGCCCGCTGTGGGCTGGAAAAACCGTACGCCGGTACCTCCTTCGTCCCCGAAATCGGTGACGGTATCGCGGAGGCCACCCGTACTGCGTACGATGGGAATAGTGCCATAGCGCATGGCGTACATCTGGTTCAGACCGCAGGGCTCCACACGCGAAGGCATCAGCAGGAAGTCTGCCCCGGCGTACATCCGGTGACTGAGCGTTTCGTTATAACCGATATACACGCCAAAGTGTTCAGCATGCATATGCCGCGCCTGTTGCATCAGCCATTCAATATGCGCATCTCCGCTGCCAAGTACCAGGCAATTGAAGCTGCCAGGGTTTTCGAACATGGTGCGCCCTACGGCTTCAGGGATGTAATCAGCCCCTTTATCGCCTACCAGCCGCCCGATGAACACGAACAGCGGCAGTGCGGGATCGAGTTTGAATTCTTCGCAGAGGGCCTGTTTATTGGCCTTCTTTCCCTTGGTCATGTCTTTAATGCCAAAGTTCGTAGTAAGCATGGGGTCTGCCGAAGGGTCCCATACGGCATCGTCGATACCGTTCAGGATACCCCGGGCTTTCGACCTTTCGGTATTCAGCAGCCCTTCCAGCCCGTTGGCTGAATGGTACAACTCTTCCATATAACTGGGCGATACGGTGTTGATCCGCCAGGCGCATTTGATGGCCGATGCCAAGGGATTGATGGCACCGTTCCAGTCGAGCAGCCCGCTTTTCCAGAGGTCGAACGATGGGATGAGGTATAGTTTATCCCAGCCGAACTGCCCCTGGTACTGGGCATTGTGAATGGTGAGCACGGCAGGGATATGCTGCATGCCGCTGTACTTGCGGCCGTATTGCAGCAGAAATGGGATCAGGCCGGTGTGATGATCGTGGCAATGGATGATATCTGGCTGATGTTGCCATTCACTCAGCCATTCCAGCACAGCGATCTGGAAAGCCAGGAACCTTTCGGTATCATTGGCATAACCGTACACGTTGGGGGTATCCAGCAGGCCGGGAATATCGACCTGGTAGAAATCGAAGCCCAGTGCGTTGGCGCTTTCCTTCCAAACGTTGAAGTGAAACCAGTCGTGCCCCAGCCACAGCCCGCCCTGATGCACAAGCTCAAAGCTGTACTTCCCGCTTTCGCGGAAAGCGTTCCTGTAAGCCGGGATCACCACTTTGGCGATGGCCCCTTCCTGCGTCTGGTATTTGGGGAGCGCACCCACTACATCCGCCAGACCACCTACCTTGGCGGCCGGGTAACATTCCGCGCTGACGTGCAATATTTCCATACTGATTATAATTTAATCCGTAAACTTCACATTACAAAGGAAACGTGCATAAAAATATGAAGATCAGGAAAGTTAGTTGGAACAGCGGGCTATACGGGGTGATAGTGGATTGCGGAAACATGTTGTTATTTTAAACCGCAGCATGGAGTATTTCCAATGCCTTTTCTGCGGCTTCTGTGTTGAGGCCGATATTGGGGAATGTTTTAACCCAGTGGGTTTTAATATTGTCAGGGAGGGCATGTAATGATGAATCATCGTCTAGTATTACATAACTGGCATTACCATGTATGTGTACCCATTTTACCACATCATCCAGCCGGGAAAACCGTAGCGGTATAGGCTGGTTACAGGAATCATCCAGCGTTAGTACTTCGTTCACTGCCTGAAATCTCCTGCTCAGTAGTTCTTTCCATTCGATACTGGAATATCGCGTTCTATGTGTAGTAGTTAAAATAATGGTTGAATTGGTTTCCCCCAACAGCCACTCCAGGCTGCGCTGAGCTATTTGACTGAACTGGTAAAATCCATCTGCATGAATAGCAACCGGCTTCCATCCGGAAGCAGGAACCATCACTCCATCTATATCCAGTAAAATGAACTTCTGCATAGTAATAGTAATAGAACCAATTTAATCAAATTATCACCGCAAACACATTACAGTAAACAATCATAATAAATCTGGCACAGTATTTCGCGTTTAGAAAAATCATAAATTAACTGCATAAAACCATTCTTATGATTATCCAGGCCCTACTCGCTGAATTCGAACAGGAAGTAACCAGCACCCGTAAACTCCTCGATGCTGTTCCTGAAAAAGACCTCGGCTACAAACCCTCCCCCACTTCGTGGACGATGGGAGAACTGGCGCAGCACATCGCTACCATTTACTACTGGTACACGGGTACCCTCACCCAATCGGTATATGATATTGCTGCCGACCATTTGGAGCGCGGCTCCACTTCAGATATTAAAGCTACCCGGGAGCTGTTCGAAAAGAATGTGGAACTGGCAAGGAAAGCGCTGCAGGGCGTTACAGAAGAAAGTCTTACCGAAAACTGGACCATGAAGGCAGGCGGCCACACTGTTCTGGGGCCTTTACCACGCGGCACTGTGGCACGCAGCTTCCTCTTTAACCACATCTACCACCACCGTGGTGAAATGATTGTGTATTTACGCGCTACCGGCAATAAGGTACCCGGGCTGTATGGCCCCACTTACGAGCAAAGCCAGGGGAAAAAGGCGGGATAGCTTATTTCCCTCAAATCCCATAATTTGCAGCTATGAAATTTGGCCAGATCGATGAGGCTCTCCTCTACGAAACCGACTTCAAGCTGCCCGCAGAGCCCGCCTTCAACCAGGGCGCCCTGCCGGGAAAACCCGCAGCCAAACCCGTTATAAGGCTGGGATGCACTACCTGGAACCGTAAAGACTGGGTAGGCGACATCTTCCCCAAAGGCACCCGCGAAAAAGACTTCCTCACTGAATACGCCCGGTCCTACGCCAGCGTGGAACTCAACGCCACACATTACAAGATCTATGGGCCGGATGCTATTGCCGGCTGGTCCGAAAAGGTCAAAAACCCGGATTTCAGGTTTTGCCCTAAAGTGCCACAGTCTATCAGTCATTACAGTAGCCTGGTGAACGCCCGCGAAGCCACTACGGCCTTCCTGGAAGGTGTTCTTGCCTTCGGGGATATGCTGGGGCCTATTTTCCTGCAGGTCAGTGAATCTTACGGCCCTTCCCGGAAAGACCAGCTGTTTACCTACCTGGCCTCCCTGCCAACGGACCTGCGCTTTTTCGTGGAGCTACGGCACCCCGACTGGTTTGCCGACCCACACCACAGCCAGATTCTTTTTGACACTTTCCGCAAGCTCAATACCGGCCTGATAATCACTGACACTGCCGGCCGCCGGGATGTGGTGCATATGCACCTCCCTGTGCCCCGGGCCATGATCCGGTTTGTGGGGAACAGTTTACATTCAACGGATTTCCAGCGGGCGGACGATTGGATCAACCGGCTTCATTTCTGGCTGGAAAACGGGCTGGAAGAAGCCTATGTGTTCATCCACCAGCATAACGACGACGGGGTTACCGAGCTGGCCTCCTATTTTGCAGAGCGGCTGGAGGGCTTCCCCGGCCTGGATATCCGTAAGCCGAAGAGCTTTAAGGAGAATACCCTTTTCTAAGGAAATCCCCCGGCAGCCGCCCCCTCAGGCGATCCCTGTCATAAAAGCAAATATTCCGTGCTTTTAATGCTCCGGGCAATGTATTAATTTCGCATTCATGATCAAGCGAGACGAGCTTTTACAGCTAGGCCAGGAACTGAAAGGCGAACTGTATACCGACGATACCATGCGGACCCTCTATGCCACGGACGCATCCGCTTACCGCGAAATGCCCCTGGCAGTAGCTATCCCAGCCGATGAATCCGATCTTAAAACACTGATCCGCTTCGCACGGCAGCATAAAACCTCCCTGATCCCCCGCACCGCAGGCACCTCTCTCGCAGGACAGGTAGTGGGTAACGGCATCATCACCGATGTATCCCGCACCTTCACCCAAATCCTCGAAATCAATACGGAAGAAAAATGGGTGCGCGTGCAGCCCGGCGTTATCCGCGACGAGCTGAACATGTTCCTCAAACCTTATGGTTTCTACTTCGGTCCGGAAACTTCCACCGCCAACCGTGCTATGATCGGCGGGATGGTGGGCAATAACTCCTGCGGCTCCAACTCCGTGGTGTACGGCAGTACCCGCGAGCACCTGCTGGAAGTGAAGGCCATCCTCAGCGACGGGTCGGATGCCACCTTCGGGACGCTCTCCCCTGACGAGTTCCATGCCCGCTGCGAAGCCAACGACGGCAGGCTGGAAACGGCAGTATACAAACAGATCCGAACCATCCTCGGCAATGCCGGCAACCAGGAAGAAATCCGGAAGGAGTTCCCCAAGCCGGAGATCCTCCGTCGTAATACCGGATATGCCATTGATCTGCTGCTCGAATCCGCCCCTTTTACTGCCGGTAAAGAGGATTTCAACTTCTGCAAGCTCATTGCAGGGTCTGAAGGCACCCTGGCATTCCTGACAGAGATCAAGCTGAACATAGTGCCGCTGCCGCCCAAAGAAACCGGGCTGCTGTGTGTGCATTTCAATACCATCGACGAATCCCTCAGGGCCAATATCATCGCTATGCGCTACAAACCCAGCGCCAGCGAACTGATCGACCACTTCATTCTCGAATGCACCAAGGATAACATCGAGCAAAGTAAAAACCGCTTCTTCGTTCAGGGCGATCCCGGCGCCATCCTCGTGGTGGAATTCTGCCGCAATACCCGCGAAGAAATCACGGCTATCACCGAACAGGTGAAGGCTGATATGCTGGCGGCAGGGCTCGGTTACCACTTCCCCCTCCTGTTCGGGGAGGATACCAAGAAGATCTGGACCCTTCGCAAAGCGGGCCTCGGCCTGCTCAGCAACCTCCCCGGCGATGAAAAAGCCGTTCCCGTGATAGAGGATACCGCCGTGGCGGTAGACGATCTGCCGGAGTTCATCGCGGAGTTTAATGAGATCCTGAAGAAATACGACCTCTACGCCGTTCACTACGCCCATGCGGGCAGTGGTGAGATCCACCTCAGGCCTATCATCAATCTTAAAACGGAAGAAGGCAACCAGCTCTTCCGTACCATCGCCGAAGAAATTGCCACGCTGGTGAAGAAGTTCCATGGTTCCCTCAGCGGTGAGCATGGCGACGGCAGGCTGCGTGGTGAGTTCATACAGCAAATGATCGGCGCACGTAACTACGAATTGCTCCGCCAGCTGAAATACACCTGGGACCCTGAGAATATCTTCAACCCGCATAAGATCGTAGACACCCCGTCTATGAACTCCTTCCTGCGGTACGAACCGGGCAAAAAGGCACCGGATATCAAAACGGTATTCCACTTCCCCGAGCAAACCATCCTGCAGCATGCAGAGCAGTGTAACGGCTCGGGCGACTGCCGCAAAACGCACCTTTCCGGCGGCACCATGTGCCCCAGTTATATGGCTACCCGCAATGAGAAGGATACCACCCGCGCCAGGGCCAACATCCTGCGCGAGTTCCTGACCAACAGCACCAAAGAGAATAAATTTGATCATGAGGAGATATATGACGTGCTCGACCTTTGCCTTGCCTGTAAGGGCTGCAAGGGCGAATGCCCGTCTAACGTAGACGTGGCCAAGCTGAAGATGGAGTTCCTCCAGCATTATTACGATGCCAACGGCGTTCCTCTCCGCGCCAGGATGATCGGTAACTTCTCGCGCCTCAATGCGCTGGCTGCCATTGCGCCCGGTATCTACAATTTCCTGGTAAAAAACAAAGCCACATCTACTTTCATAAAGAAGCTCAGTGGCTTTGCCCCGGCACGTTCCATGCCTACCCTGCAAAGTACCACGCTTCGCAAATGGCTGCGCCGTAACCCGGCTCCGGCTTCCGGCGGAAAGAAAGTGTACCTCTTTTGCGACGAGTTCACCAATTACAACGATACCCATGTGGGCATCAAAGCCGTTCAGCTGCTGCGGAAGCTGGGATACGACGTTACGCCGGTAGACCATCCGGAGAGTGCACGCGCCCTGCTGTCTAAAGGCTTCCTGCGCCAGGCGAAAGTATTTGCGGAGAAAAACGTGTCGCTTTTCGGTGATATCGTTACTGCCGATGCTCCGCTTGTAGGTATTGAGCCCAGCGCCATCCTTACCTTCCGGGATGAGTACCCCGACCTGGTGGGCGATGCCCTGCGCGACAAAGCAAAAACCCTTGCTAAAAACGTGTTCCTCATAGATGAGTTCCTCGCCATGGAGGTGGACAAAGGCGCTATCCACAGCGGCCAGTTCCGTGCCGGGGAGCAGAACATCAAACTGCATGGCCACTGCCAGCAAAAGGCGCTTTCATCGGTGCTTCACAGTAAAAAGATCCTCAGTCTGCCTAAAGGCTACACCGTAGATGTGATCCCTTCCGGATGCTGTGGCATGGCGGGTTCTTTCGGATATGAAAAAGAGCACTACGAAGTGTCAATGAACATTGGGGAGCTGGTGCTCTTCCCGGCAGTGCGTAAAGCAGGTAATCAGTCGCTCATAGCAGCACCCGGTACCAGCTGCCGGCACCAGATCAAAGACGGAACCGGCGCTCATGCCTTGCACCCCGTGGAAATACTCTATGATGCATTAGCATAGCCCTAATTTCAATTAATATACTATCATAGGCATCGTTACAGCCCTGTAACGGTGCCTTTCTCAATTAGTTCATTATCAATCAACTTACAGTCTTCCTTCATCCATCCTCCATCCATCCTCCATCCAACCTATAGCAAACCCTTGATTTTGCTGGCCGTGGATGGAGGATGGATGGAGGATGGCAGGAGGATGTCAGTAGGCATTCCGATACGATATTAACACTAAGGTTGATATTCCTGTATACCAGGCATTTCTGTTTTTACCTGTAAACCCATTTCAGGATTTTCTAAACATCAGTGTAAAACGATAGCAGATCAAGACCAAATCGGTTTCAAATAGAAAAGCCCCGTAAAAGCGGCAAGGGCATTTTACGGGGCTTGTTATTACTTCAGTATGGATTTTACTTTTTGAGGTAGAATTCTCCACCGGTGGGGCCGTCGTACCCTACCAGCCATTTACCACCCAAACTATCGGGGCGTTCCAGATTTGCGCGGAATGAAAATTCGGAGTTACCCTGAATATATTTATACCGGGCATATAATTTCTTATCCTTCAGTTCATACTGCCCTTTGGCGGTCATCGTCTGTCCGTTCCCGATATCACGCACCACCAGATCGCCGTTGCGGGCAAAATCCATTTCAAAATATCCGAAATAACCGCCGAAGGTAGTGTCCCCTTCATCATTACCGTAGGAGTAACCGTACCTGCCCGTCCAGGTACCCTGTAAATATTGTTGGGGATGCTGTGGTTGCGGCTGACGGGACTTTTTGCACGCAAAAAAGGCCATGACAAGGCATAGCGCGAAAATGTTACGAAGCATAAACATGGGGGTTTAACCGGCACAAAACTAAACCGTTCCCCGGCAGCAAACAACCACATAATTATGTGAGTGTCACGAACAAATGCGGGCGGCTTCCTGTTAAAATATGGATTATGAGCCCATCCTCCCTACGCATTACGCTCCTATGCTTGCTGGCCGGAGTTTCCGGAACAGTCCACGCACAATCCGGCGAACTGACGCTGGAAGACTGCTTCCGCCTCGCCCGCCACAAGAACCTGGCGGTAGAACAGGCCCGCCGCTCCCTCAACGCCCGGCAGTATCAGCTGGCCGCTGAAGAAGCCACCTACTTCCCGAAAATCGATCTCCTGGCAGGGTATAATTACCTGAGCCGGCCGCTCGAAGTAAACCTCCAGCAGGTGAAAAACGGAATTGTGGAGGGTTCCTCGCGGCAGAGCGTTAACACTGCCAACAACATCTTTAAAGAAATTACCGGGAACGATCTGCCGCAAAACGTGCAGGACGCGGTATATTCATCTTCCGAAAAGATCATCAATACTTTTTACCCGGATTACAATCCGCCGCTGAGCAAGCAAAGCTACTTTACGGCTGCGCTGGCCCTGCGGCAGCCCATCTACCTCGGCGGCAAGCTCGCTACGGCCCGCAATATTGCCCGGGCGGAATACGATGCCGGCATCGTGAACCTGGAACTGGTGGAAAAGCAGATGGACTTCGCCTTAACGGTTGCCTACATCAAAATACTCTACATTAATGCCATGATGGCCTCGCAGGCGCGGATCGTGACTGCCATGGAGCGCAACGAGCGGTATGCCACCTCACTTGTTAAAAATGAGATCATCCCCCCATACCAACGCAACTGGGCTACCGTTGCGCTTACTTATGCCCGCAGCCGCATGTCGAACCTGGAGCTGGAAAAGATCAATGGACTGGTAGAACTGAAGCGCCTCATGCAGCTCCCGCAGGATACCATGCTGCTCATCAGCGATACCCTGCGGTATACCCGCATCCCTGAAGCTGCGCCACCTCCGGGCTTCTGGCGGGGCAACCCGGCATGGAAGGCTGTAGATACCAAAACCTCGCTGGCTGAAACCACCGTGAAAGCCAGCCGCTCACTGCAACTGCCCAACATCTTCGGTATTGCCAGCCTCAACCTCTACCAACGCGACCTCCCCGTAACCACGCCACCCTGGCTGGTAGGTGTGGAAATGCAATGGAACCTCTTCAGCGGTTTCTCCCGGGAGAAACGCGTGAAAGCCACGAAGCAGCTTGTGGAAGAAGCCCGCATCGCGTCTTTTAACGCCCAGGCCCTGCTGGAAGCCGGTGCCACCGTAGTCCGCAACAAGGTGACCGTGCTGGAACGCGATATGCACAGCCTGCTGCAGGCGCGCGATCAGGCCCAGCTCACCACCCGTCAGGTGGAAGAGCGCCTGTCCGAACAACTGGCTTCCGTGAAAGATGTGAACGAGGCACTGCTGGTGGAAGAAGAGCTGGGAAAAGCCTATTACACCGCCCTTTTCGGATATATGATCGCCGCCGCGGAATTCTATAATATTCTTGGAACACCACAACAAATCACTGCTCTGATACAATGAAAAGATTCTTCACACAATACTGGGCTTTGCTCATCCCCGTCGTGATCCTCGGCATTGCCGTGCTGTTCCTGATACGGCAGTCGCCCTCATCCGAAAACCAGTTCCTGGGCATGGTAGATGCTTCGTATGTAGACGTGGCCGCCGAGTTCCCCGGCCGCCTCGATTCCCTGTTCGTGGAACAGGGCGATACCGTTAAGGCAGGGCAGCTGCTGGGCGTACTCCGCACCACAGAGATCAATGCCATCCGCAATCAGGCCGAAGCCGCCATAGAAGCGGCACAGTCGCAGGTAAAGCTCCTTGAAAAAGGCGCCCGCCCCGAGATCATCACCAATGCAGGTAACCTGTATAAGATTGCGCAGGATCAGTACGACCTGGCCCGTAAAACTTATGAGCGGATGGAAAGATTGTACAACGACAGCGTGGTATCCGGCACGGAGCGCGACATTATTCACTTCCGCTTCCAGGCGGCTAAAAAGGAAATGGAGATTGCCCGGCTGAACCAGCAGATGCTGGAAAAAGGCACCCAGCCCGAGATCATTCAAACCGCCACCGCTATCCTCAAACAGGCGGAGCAGGGTTACGAACTCACCAAAGCACTTACTGACAATACCCGCATCCATGCGCCGGCAGACGGCATTATCTCTTCCCTCGTTATCCACCAGGGTGAGATCGTAAGCATTGGCTACCCTATGATGACGCTGCAGAAAAACATGTCGTATTTTATCCGGTTCAACATCCGGCAGGATAAGGCGGCAGATTACCAGATGGGCGCCAAAGCCAGGGTGAAAGTGCCCGGCTGCGATCCGGAAACGTTCGATGTGCAGGTATCCTCCGTGGCGCCCTCGCTTGAGTTTGCCAACTGGGTACCCACGAAAGAAAAGGGAGCATTCGAACTGCGCACCTTCACCATCGAGATGAAACCTGTTAACGTCACCGCCATACAGGGCCTGCGGCCGGGTATGACCGCATCCCTGCTTACGCCATGATCCGCGCCATCGCACAAATAGCGTTAAGGGAATGGAAGCGCATCCTCACCCGGAAAGATCATTACATCGTGCTGCTGGTGATGCCCGCATTCCTGTTCTTCTTCTACGCTCTCATCTTCGATAAACAACAGGCGGAAGACCTCCCCGTTGCTATCTGGGACGACGACCGCTCCCCCGTTTCCCGCCAGATCACTTTCCTGCTGGAACAAACTCCCAGCATCCATATTACACAGTCTGTTCACAGCGAAACCGAGCTGCGGCAGCTCATGCAGGAAAAAAAGATCATCGGCGCCGTGCATTTCCCCCAAGGCATGGAAAGGGATATCAAAAGCAGGCATCCCGTGAAAGTAGCAGTGTACACCAATGCTTCCGCGCTCATTCCCAGTAAGCTGGTGTATAAAGATGCATCTACCGTTATCATCACGGCAGGGTCGGGCGTTAACCTGCAGAAGTTTATGAAAACAGGGATGAACGAAGGTAAGGCCATGGCGCTTATTATGCCTGTAAGCCTTGAACTGTTTACGCTCTACAACCCTACCTACAATTATCAGACATATCTCGTTCCCGGCCTGGTTACCGTGGCCATGATGATGATGATCATTATGGTGGCGGTGCTGATGTTCAATAAAGAATGGGAAGAAGGCACGGCGCATGAAATGGCTCAAATGGGAAAAGGCAATGCAGGCATTGTGTTTACCGGTAAAACCATTGCGCACCTCATGGCCTCTTGGGTCAATTTCGTGCTGGTATTCGGAGTGATATTTCCCGTGTTTTCACTATACCATCCCGGTACGTGGTGGAACCTGTTTGTGATGTACAACCTTATGGCGCTCGCATGTATCGGTATCGGCGCCATGGTATCTGTCATTATGCTGGATACTATGCTGGCGCTGGATTTCGGCATCTTTTATACATCGCCCGCCTTTGTGTTCAGCGGGTTCACCTTTCCGCGCTGGGGCATGCCCTGGTACGATCAGTATTATGCCGCCATCATGCCGTATACGCCTTTCCTCGATGCGTTCTTCAAACTGTATTTCATGGAGCTGCCCCTGCGCTACGCCACGCCGGAAGCGTTGCGGCTCCTACTGTTCATAGGTTTTACATTCTTCATTGCCGTGTTCTTCTTACAGAAACGGCTACATAAAATTCAGGCCCATGCTGTTCCGCTTACTGCTGCGTGAAGTAAAGAGAGTGGCTGCCGATCACAGCCTGATATTGACACTGCTGCTAGCGCCGCTGGTATACGTGTTCTTCTACGGCAGCATTTACCAGTACAAAGCCGAAGAAGAAGTGCCCATTGCGGTGGTGGATGAAGACCGTACCGGTCTTTCTCAAACACTCATCACCCAGATCGATAATTCACAGATGGTGAACGTGGTACTGCGCACCAACCTCGAAGCAGCGAAGGAAAGCATGTACCACGGCCATACCCAGGGGTTTCTGTATATCGAAAAAGGACTGGAGCAAAAAGTGCTCTCCCTGCAGCAGGCTAACATGGTGCTGGCGGTGAATGCCGCGCGCTTCCTGCCTTCCAGCGAAGTGGCGGGTGCTATTACACAAATCGGACTTACCGTGGGCGCGGGCGTAAGGCTGCAATACCTGCAAAAGAAAGGCATGAACACCGAAGCCAGCATGCAGGAAGTGATGCCTGTAAATATTGATTACCGCCCTATGTTTAACAGCCGCTCCGATTACGGCACCTTCCTCCTCCCCGGCCTCATTGCCATGATATTGCAGCAAACACTGCTTATAGGACTGGCAGGCGGCTCCGCAGCGGAAAGACAGCGCGGTACCCTCTCCGAATGGATGCAGATGGCCGGCGGGAATGCATCTACTGCCCTCTGGGGTAAAGGGATGTTCTATTTCTTCCTCTTTTGCGCATACGCTTACTTCTTCCTCACCGTGAACTTCCAGGTACTGGAATTGGAGATACTCGGCAGCGGGTGGGAGCTGGCGCTTATTACCGTTATATTCCTGCTGTCGCTTATACCCATGGGGATTTTTATTGGCCTGCTGTCTAAATCACAACTGCTGGCCACGCAGCTCATGGTGTTTTCCACTTATCCCATCTTCCTCATCACCGGCTACAGCTGGCCACTGTCTGAGATGCCGCCACTGGTGAAAGCCGTGTCGTACATGCTGCCC
Organism: Chitinophaga deserti; assembly: GCF_003149455.1. Taxonomy (GTDB): domain Bacteria; phylum Bacteroidota; class Bacteroidia; order Chitinophagales; family Chitinophagaceae; genus Chitinophaga; species Chitinophaga deserti. The sequence goes on along the minus strand of NZ_QFFK01000004.1, from coordinate 40,158 downwards.
ATAACCCCGTTCCTTGGCCTGTACCAGGGCATTGTGCAGCAGGGGGCACATATTACAGACAGGGTGCAGGATCTGTATCACTTATCGGCCCTCTGGTTCTTCTACACCGCCATTTGCCTGTGGAAGATGCGGCGGCTGGAAAAACGCAATGCCATCGCCCATGCGGTCTAAAGGCGGCATACTCATTACCCTCATGCTCGGGACCATCATGGCCTCGCTCGACAGTTCCATCGTCAACATCTCCCTGCCCATAATGCAGGATCAGTTCGGCAGCAGGATGGATGAGGTGCAATGGGTGGTAACGGCCTATATGATGGCCTTTTCCGTGTTCATGCCACTTACCAACTGGCTGAAGAACCGCATCGGGTTCTTTAATCTCTACGTGGCCAGTTTAAGCATATTTACCATCGGCTCGTTACTCTGCAGTTTGTCTGACACCCTCGAAGGACTGGTAGCCAGCCGTGTAATACAGGCCATTGGCGGGGGCGCATTGCAGCCTACCGTGCTGGCCATGCTCACTTATATATTTCCGCCGGAGATCAGGGGGAAGATGATGGGCTGGTGGGGCTTTGGCGTAGTGTTAGGGCCTGCCCTCGGGCCTACGCTGGGCGGGATACTCACCGAACATCTGGGCTGGCCTTCCATCTTCTGGATCAACGTGCCCATAGGTGTTGTTACACTCGTGATGTGTTATTACTACCTCGGCTTCATGCGCGGACAGGAAAAAACGAAACAGCGTTTCGACACGCCGGGGTTTGCGCTGCTTACCACATTCCTGGTAACGCTGCAGTTAGAGATATCCCGGCTGGAGAAAGACAGTACCACGCTGTATGGTTTTATCGCTTACTTCACAGTGGCCGTGCTGGCACTGGTATTCTTTATACTTTGGGAACGCAACCGGCGGGATGGTATTTATGATATCCGCATTTTCCGTAACTGGCCTTTTGTATCGGCCCTGATGGTGACCGCCGTACGCTCTGCGGCGCTGTTTGGCGGGGTGTTCCTCCTGCCCTTCCTACTGCAGCGGCATATGCATTTCTCCGAGATGAATGCCGGTATGCTGCTGCTGCCGGCGTCAGTAACCCTTGCCATCATGATGCCATTGGCGGGGAATTGGGTAGATCATCATAGTCCAAGGGGTATCGCAATTGTGGGACTGCTTTTATTATCGGTAACCATGGTGCTTTTCGGGCGGATGGATGTGGGCAGCAGTGTTACGTTTATTGTTACTGCCATGCTTATCCGCGGCCTGGGGCTGGGATGCCTCATGACGCCCGTTACCGTGGCTACGGTGAATGCCGTGCCGCGCCCGCTGCTTACGCAGGCATCTTCCCTCAATAATCTTGTGCTGCAGGTAGCAGGGGCTATCGGTGTGGCCATATTATCGGTCGTGCATCAGCAGGTGGGCGATTATTACCTTGGACAGGGATATAGCGAAACGGGCGCCGAGCATCTGGCCTTACAATATAGTTTTAATATATCTGCGGCTTTGCTTGTGCTGGCGGTGGTTCCTGCACTCTTTATCTCTAACCGCAGGGCACAGCAGCATACCCCGGCAACCGCAAAAATTCCGTAATTTGGCGCATGCAGAAGAAACCAGGACCTATAGGCGTTTTTGATTCAGGATACGGCGGGTTAACCGTGCTGAAGGAAATCATCAAAACTTTACCGGAATACGATTACATCTACCTTGGTGATAATGGCAGGGCGCCCTACGGCATCCGCTCTTACGAAACCGTTTACCACTACACCCTCGAATGTGTGCAGCATCTGTTCAATATGGGCTGTCACCTGGTTATACTGGCCTGCAACACCGCATCCGCCAAGGCACTGCGTACCATCCAGCAAAACGATCTGCCGGGCATTGATCCGGAGAAGCGCGTGCTGGGCATTATCCGGCCCACTACTGAGATCGTGGGGGAATATTCCCGCAGCCGCAACGTGGGCATCTTTGGCACGGCAGGCACTGTCAATTCCCAAAGCTACCCCATCGAAATAGAGAAGTTTTTCCCGGATGTGACCGTTTACCAGCAGGCCTGCCCCATGTGGGTGCCGCTGGTGGAAAATGACGAGTACGAAAGTGAAGGGGCCGACTTCTTCATTAAAAAATACATCCGGCAGCTGATGGTGCAGTCTGAAAACATTGACACCATTGTACTGGGATGCACGCACTACCCTTTACTGGTGGATAAGATACGGAAGCACCTGCCTGCGGATGTAACGCTGCTGTCGCAGGGTACCATTGCCGCAGCGAGCCTTGAAAACTACCTGGAGCGGCATCCGGAGATCAGGGAGAAATGCAGTACGGGGGGCACCAGGGAGTTTTATACAACTGATGATACCGGTACGTTTGACCGGCAGGCAGGAATATTTTTCGAGCAGCCCGTTTCAAGTAAGCATCTGGCATTGTAGCCATGCAAAAAATCCGTACATTGAAGTGAACTTTTCATCTAAATAACTTCACTATGCTAAGTAAAACCATACAGGACGCATTGAACGCACAGGTAGGATTGGAAGCAGCTTCTTCACAGGCATACCTGGCTATGGCCTCCTGGGCAGATATTCAGCCGGGGCTGCAGGGCGTGGCCGACTTTTTCTACCAGCAATCCGACGAAGAAAGGGTGCATATGCTGAAGCTCCTCAAGTTCATCAACGAGCGTGGCGGGTTTGGTGTGGTGCCAGAGCTGAAACAGCCTATCATCACCTTCCTTTCCCTGAAACGTGCATTCGAGGAATTCCTGGCCCACGAGATCAAGGTTTCTGAAAGCATCAACGACCTGGTACACCAGGCCCTGCAGGAAAAAGACTATGCCACACATAACTTCCTGCAATGGTATGTATCTGAACAAATCGAAGAGGAAAGACTGGCCCGCACCCTGAACGATAAGCTGGAGCTTATCGGGGAAGATAAGAGCGGCCTTTACCTGTTTGACCGCGATATTATGAATTACCGACTCCAGGTTGCCCGGGGCGGAAAATAGGGAGCACATAAAATCATGATCCGAAAGGCCGGCGTAATGCCGGTCTTTTTTTTTGCAAAAAACCACGCCCGAAGCGTGGTTTCTGCGATTAGCCCGGAGGAGAAACAAGGAGCAGTCCCTTAGTTAAAAACCGGGCGATAGATTTTGCTGACAGATTCGCGGTGCATTGTCAACTTAGATGCCTGACGGTAAAGTCCTGTATGCAGGCGTATAAATTTGTGCAAACGTTTCCTTTAATCTTCATCTTCTTCTACGGTTTCCTGTGGTACTTCGCGGTTCTTTTGGGCGCGGATGGTTTTAAGATGGCCGGTAGGTGTTTTGCCATAGTGCCGGGTAAAGATGCGGGAGAAGTGTGTCTGATCGGAAAATCCTGACATATAGGCGATTTCCGTGAGTGTATATTTTTCTTCTTCCATGAGTTCGAGTGCTTTCTCGATGCGCTTTTTGCGGATGAAATCCCCGAAGGTCATGTCTTCGAAATCGCGGGTAAACTCGTTGGAGAGGTATTGCGGATTGGCGTTGAGCTTGCGTGCGAGGTCGGGCAGGCTGAGGGTGAGGTTGGTATCGATCTGATCCTGCACAATGGCGGCGATCTCCTGTACCCACATTGGTTTGCGCACACGGTCGGAGTACTTCTGAGTCACGAAGCGGTGGAACACTTCCATGAGTACCTGTTCGGAGTATTGCGGTGTTTGCGTGAGGCCGGGAAGTTGTTTGGCCCAGCTGTACAGCGCGTCGAAAAGGATGATGCCCTGTCGGGTGAGTTCATCGCCGGGGGGGATGTTCATGGCCAGTCCTTCGGCAATGGCCCTGAAGCCCGCAGTTTGCGGGGATGCATCGTTTCGGCCGGTGACGAGGCTGCGGATGAGGGGCGATATAACGGGCAGCGCCGGATCGGGCAGGCGGTGCTTCCGGAGGAAGATATCGAAGGTGCAGTAATGATCGCCGAGGTAATAATCGGACCCGGGTACATCAAAAGCAATAGCGTTTTCAGACCTCGATACAGGGATCACGCGGCCTTCGGGGAGGTAAAGTATTTCAGCCTCTTCATCGATCAGGCGGCGGATAAGCCAGGAACATGCGATACGGTCGAGTTTAGGATGCAAACAGGTGACCCATTTCATAATAGACGCGGTTTATAATATGATTTGAATATGGTTCTGGAACAGAAAATGAAACTTTTATAGGAATATCCCTGTTAATCGATTCCTAATCCCTGAAATTCGTCCCCGGAAACCGCGTGTAGCGCAGGCGCCGGGACACTTATTGTCAATCAAACACAATCCCACACGCAAGATTTTCTTTGAAATAAATTTGGGAATGCGGGAATAATTTTATTATTTGGCCTTAAATGCAAACGATTGCACTTTTACGGTGCAAACGATTGCAGCCCGAGAGGGTTCAACCAAAATTTCACGAAAGGAAAAATGATAAAATAATATCAGGACAGCTGAATTCCATACCAATGTTGTGCATTTCTCCACCGAGGGCCAGGCATTGTGACGAAGCCGAACCAGAGAAGATCCACGCTTTACGACAAACTGATACAGAGGACAGCACCTCCACTTTACGGGAATCGATTAATCTATGAAATATGCGCCGGCTATATGTTCCGGCCAAACACGTTATTAAATGCTAATCACAATCACCAGTCAAAACTGATTATTGATGAGAAAATTTCACGTTAGAAAGCTGCTGCTTTTGCCTGGCGCCGGCTTCCTGGCTGCCGGTCTTTGGGCTATGCCCCTGCAGGCGGCAAATTACAGCCCGGGCGCCACTACAGGCGCCAGTCCACGGTGGGCCTCCATCAAAGGTTCCGTTTCCGACGACTATGGTAAACCCCTTGCCGGCGTAACCGTTCGCCGTAAAGCCGGTTCCGGCCAAACCGTTACCGATGCCGATGGCAACTTCTCCCTGTCTGCAGAACCCGGAGAAATACTCGTTTTCTCCCATCCCTGGTACCGCCTCACCGAAGCCACCGTTACCGCAGGTAAAAACCTCGCAGTTCAATTACTGCCTTCCCTGCAGGACAGTGATTCCGTGTACAATATCCTCTACGGGCAGCAACGCAAAGCCACTTCCGTGGCCGCCGTTTCACAGACAGGTTCACGCGAACTCAATAAGACTTTCTCTTCCAGTTTACAAGGTATGCTGGCAGGCCGCCTTGCCGGATACAATGTATCCTATACGCCCGGCATCCCCGGTGATGAAACGTTCTCACCTGAATTGCGCGGCCAGTCGCCCATGATTATGGTAGATGGTAGTCCTGCCCGCAACCTCACCAGCATTAACCCCGAACAGATCGAGTCGGTAACACTGCTGAAAGACGCCCTTTCCACCGCCATGTACGGCATGCGGGCTTCCAACGGCATCCTGCTCATTACCACCCGCAAGGGCGATAAAGCCAGCGGCCAGCGTATTTCCTTCACCGCAGGCGCAGGAACGTCCCAGATGCTGAAAAGCTACAAACCCGTAAGCGCCTACGACTATGCCCGTTTATATAACGAAGCACTCGCCAACGACGGACAGCCTGCTGCGTATACTCAGGCAGACCTCGACCATTACCGCAACGGAACCGATCCATTTGGGCACCCGGATGTGGACTGGCGCAGCGAGGTGCTTAAGAAAAACGCCCTCATGCAGCGGTACGACCTGAACATCTCCGGCTCCCGCGGCAATGCGCGTTATTTCGTGGACCTGAACTATACCAACCAGGCCGGTCCGTTCCAAACGGCTTCCTTCAATAAATACAATACCAACGCCGATATGCAGCGTTACCTGATCCGTTCCAATGTAGACGTTCAGATCAACCGCAGCATTTCCGCCTCCCTTAACCTCCTGGGCCGTATTCAGAATAACAACGAGCCGGGCGGCTTCGGTCCTGCCATCATGCAGGATATCCACAACACCCCGCGCAATGCCTACCCGGTATTAAACCCAGACGGCTCACTCGGCGGCAATGCATCTTACCAGAGCAATATCTATGGCGAAACCGTGAAGAGCGGTTACGCCAATCTGTATAACCGCGATATCAATGCGGAGCTGAACATCAAGGCAGACCTCGGTGATATTACACAGGGCCTCTGGTTCCGCGTAGGCGGTTCGTTCTACACCAGCTTCACCGAGTATATCGTGCGTGTGAAAGAGAACGCCGTGTACCAGCTGTACATTGACCCGGCTACGGGCGACAGCACCTATCTTAAAACCGGTGAGGATACCGATATGGGCAACTTCCGGGAAAGCAGCTCCACCGAGCGTTTCCTGTATGGTGATGCACAACTCGGCTGGGACCGCGGCTTCGGCAACCACCACATCAGCGCCCTCGCTTCCGTGAATTACGACAACCGCATCCTCGGCTCCCAGCTGCCGCAATACTTTATGGGTGTGGCGGGCCGTATCCGGTACGATTATGCAGAGAAGTACCTCTTTGAAGCCGCCATCGGGTACAACGGTACCAACCGCTACCATCCCGACCGCCGCTATGGCGCTTTCCCTGCATTCGGCATCGGCTGGAACCTTGCAAAGGAAAACTTCCTGAATAAGGACTGGCTGAATATGCTGAAGCTGCGCGCCACTTACGGTCTTACCGGCGAAGCATTCAACTCCGCCCGCACTTCCGGCTCCGGCGAAGCATATTTCGTATACAACCAGTATTACGTGAATGGCACGGGCTACAGCTTCGGCACTACGCATTCCGCGGTAACCGGTGTGCGTGAGGGCAGCCTCAACAACCCCTACATTTCCTGGGAAAAAGCCCGCAAATTTAATGTGGGTGTGGACGTGGAAGTTCTCGACAACCGTCTTGCTTTTACAGCAGAGCTGTATAACGATCTGTACTACGACCTGCTGATGAACCGCGGTACCAACACGGCACTGCTGGGCATCGGCTACCCGCAGGAAAACCTCGGCAAGATGCGCCGCAAGGGCATGGAGTTTACCGCCACTTATCGCGGCACTGCTGGTAAACTGAACTACTATGCTTCAGGCAACCTGTCTGTAAGCCACGGCATCAACACCTTCATGGATGAAACCGCACGGCCTTATCCCTGGTTGGTACGTACCGGTGATTACGTGGGAATGACCTACGGTTACCAGGCAGAAGGCCTCTTCCAGAGCGAAGAAGAAATCAACCGCAGCGCGGTGATAGACGGATACCGACCTAAACCGGGTGATATCAAATACAAAGACCTGAACAACGACGGCCGCATCAATGCATTCGACCAAACGATGATCACGCCCGAAAAGCCGCGTATCAACTACGGCGTGAACCTGGGCCTCGGATGGAAAGGATTTGACCTTACGCTGCTCGTGAATGGTACAGCTAACCGCTATTCCAGCATACAGATCGCAGAATTCCTGGACAACGGGCTGGGCAATGCCTGGGAGCATCACCTGGGCCGCTGGACGCCGCAAACTGCTGCATCCGCCACCAATCCCCGTCTTACCATTGGAACCAACTTCAACAACTCGCAAACATCCAGCTACTGGTTGAAGAATACTTCCTTCCTGCGGCTGCGCAATGCCGAGCTGGGATACAATGTTCCGGAAACTTTCGCCAAAAGGCTCCGCCTCGCATCGGCCCGCTTCTTCCTGAACGGCACCAACCTACTGACGCTGTCGAAGTTTAAAGACACTGATCCGGAAAACCTGGCAGGCAGATACCCGGTGTCGCGCGTGATGTATGCCGGTATAAACGTTAAACTCTAATGCGCATCAACATGAAAAAACTCATCTATATCATACCAGCATTTGCCCTGTTTGCGACGGTGGGATGCAATAAGAACCTGGAGGAAGGCCCGCTCGAGAACCTCGACTCTTCCTTCATCTTCGACCCGGTAGACAAGAACGGCGCTTATGCGGATCAGTTCCTGAACGATATCTACGGCAACATGCCCAATGGCTGGAACCGTATCGGCAACGCCATGCTGGACGCTGCAACGGATGACGCCGTGCCTTCCATGCGCGGCAGCTCCATCGAAGATTTGCGCTTCGGCCGCATCGATCCCTTCGGCAACCCCGATGATGTGTGGACGAGCCGGTATACGCAGATCCGTAAGGTGAACGTATTCCTCGCCAACATAGGCAAGGTGCCGATGGAAACTGAAACGAAGGACTACTGGAAAGCGGAAGCCCGCTTCCTCCGTGCCTTCGCTTACTTCGAACTGCTGAAACGCTATGGAGGCGTACCCCTCATGGGCGACCGCATCGGCACCCTGGCCGACGATCTCCAGCTGCCCCGCAACACCTTCGCGGATTGCGTGGCATACATCACAGCTGAGCTGGATGCCATTAAGCCCCTCGTTCGCCAGTTCCCTGCTTCGGGCGGAGATTATGGCCGTATCACCAACACAGCAGTACTTGCCCTTCAATCGAGGCTCCACCTCTATGCTGCCAGCCCGCTGTTCAACGCAGGCAATCTTGCCACGGAAAATAAAGAGCTCACCGGCTACGCAGATGTTTCTGACGCCGCCGTGAGAGCCCGCTGGCAGAAAGCCGCAGACGTGTCTAAAGAACTGCTCGACCTCAACGTGCATATTATTGAGCCGAACAACCGCTACATCAACGTCTTTATTACGCGAGACAGTAAAGAGATCATCCTCTCCTACCTCCGCGCCAATAGCAGCGATGTGGAACAGAATAACGGTCCGGTTGGCTTTACCCAGCACGGCCACAGAGGGTATACCAGTCCTACCGAAGAGCTGGCCCAGGCGTTCCGTATGACGAACGGCAAGCTCATTACCGATCCCACATCAGGATACAATCCCGACAAACCAAACGTTGGCCGCGACGTGCGTTTCAATAACGTATTCTTCTTCAACGGCAGCAAATGGATGCGGAGAACCGTGGAAACCTATGAAGGCGGGCTGGACCGGCCGGGAGGTAACCTCACGCAAACGCAAACGGGTTACTACCTCCGTAAGTTCATGTACAATGCGGAAACCGCCACATCACTGGGCGCACAACCGCACAACTTCCCCCTGTTCCGTTATGCGGAAGTATACCTGAACTACGCAGAAGCGCTCACGGAAACGCTGACGGATGACGCCGACAACCCCACGCAGGCAGCGGTAGACGCGCTGAACAAGATCCGCGCACGGGGAAATATCGGCAACGTATCCCGCACATCCGTTACCAAGCTGCAGATGCGCGACCTCATCCGCCAGGAGCGCCGCGTGGAGCTGTGCTTCGAAGAGCACCGTTACTGGGACATCCGCCGCTGGAAGATCGCGAAAGATGTGCTGAACGGCAGCCTGCATGGCAACAGCATCATCCGTAACGACGATGGTACGTTCACTTACACGCCCACGGCGATTGCGCAGATGTCTTTCCTTGACAGGATGTACCTCTACCCCATCCCGCAGGCAGAACTGTACAGAAACCGCAACCTGAAACAAAATCCCCGCTGGTAATCCAATAAAGCATCCGTTATGAAAAAAATATGCACTACCCTCCTCCTGCTCTGCATGCTGGTCCAGGCCATTGCCCAGGACGCCCGCAGAAACGTCAGGGGCACCGTCAGGGACGCCAACGGAGCGGTTCCCGGGGTGATCATCTTTGAGAAAGATGTGCCCAGCAATGGCACCACAACCAACGAAACAGGGCACTTCAACCTGTCTGTCCGCGGCAAAAGCAATACCCTCATCTTTAAATTCGTAGGCTACCTGCAGCAGGAAGTGAACATCGCCGGTAAAAGCGATATCAACGTTACCATGCAGCAGGACGTGAAAGGCCTCGAAGAAGTTATGGTAGTGGGTTACGGCCGCACCACCAAGCTCAGCAATACCGTGGCCACCAGCTCCGTAACCGGAGACGAGATCCGCCGCGTGCCCACTGCTTCCCTGCAGAACGCATTGGTGGGTAAGCTCCCCGGCTTCCTCGCCATGCAGCGCTCCGGCCAGCCGGGCCGCGATGGTGCCGAGTTCCTCATCCGCGGTGCTTCCACTTTCTCCAATAACCGGAACCTCACGCCCCTCATTATTGTGGACGACGTAGAGTTTACCGGTAACTTTTCCGACATCGATCCCGAACAGGTAGCCAGCGTTACCATTCTGAAAGATGCGGCCTCCGCAGCGGTATATGGGATCAAAGGCGCCAACGGCGTAATCGTAGTTACCACCATCCGCGGCCAGAGCGGTAAAGCACAGATCCGCCTCACCAGCAACTACGGCCGCCAGGGCAACAGCATCCGCCCTCGCTTCCTGAGCGCTTACGATCATGCCCGCCTTCGCAACAACGCCCTTGTGAGCGACGGCCTGCCTAAAGAGTATACCGACGAAGACCTCGAACACTGGAAAAACGGCACCGATCCTTACGGTCACCCCGATATCGACTGGTGGGATGTGCTGGTGCGTAAATCCACCACGCAAACCAAGAACAACCTCAGCATCACCGGCGGTTCCGACAAAATGAAATATTTCGTATCCGTAGGGCACCTGTACCAGAACGGTATCCTGAAAGACTTCCGTGAACCGGGCTCTTCCGTGAACCCGAACTACTACCTCAAACGCTATAACTACCGCAGCAACCTCGACTTCCAGGTAACACCCACCCTCGACCTCGGACTGGATGTATCCGGCTACTTCGGGGAAGAAAACGAGCCTAACACCCGCGGCCGTGCCAACCGTAACAAGATCTGGTTCGAGATCTACGATTACAAAGCGCTGCCGCCCATGGCTTACCCCATCTACAACCCCGACGGCACACTCGGTGCAGCACCGGAAACCGTGGTTACAGGTAACGGCGCTGGTAACAACATCGTAGGCAGGCTCATGAAAGGCGGTTACAGGAGAGATTTCGAAAACGATATGCAGGTGAACATCCGCGCATCGCAGAAGCTGAACTTCCTGCTCGACGGACTGAAGCTCTCTGCACTGGTAAGCTATTCCAGCAACCAGAGCTTCAGCCGCGACCTCGGACGCACTAACTTCCTCTCATTCATCTACAACAGCAAGAATCAGACATATACCCCTCTCCTGCCCAATACGTACCGCGACGAGAAGTATAGCCTCAGCGCTACTGCTGCAGTGGTGGAGAAACGCCTGAATACGCAGCTGTCACTGAACTACGATACCACGTTTGGCCTCAACCACCGCGTATATGCACTGGTGCTACTGAACCAGTTCTCCGAAACTGAAGGCGCCGCACTGCCTGAAAACTTCCGTGGCTACACCTTCCGCCTCGGCTACGATTACCGGAAGAAATACCTCATTGAGTTTAACGGCGCCTATAACGGTACCGACCGCTTCAAATCCAGCAACCGTTACGGCTTCTTCCCCGCGGTATCCGGCGGATGGAACATCGCAGAGGAACCTTTCTTCAAGGAAAACGTATCCTTCATGGACCTCCTGAAACTGCGCGGCTCCATCGGGATGACAGGTACCGACGATATCGATAACACTTACCAATACCTCTACGAACACGTGTACCTGAGCGGACTGGGCTACAACTTCGGTGAAAACCAGCGCGCGTTCAACGGTATTTACGAAGGCATCCTAGGTAATGAAAATGTGAGCTGGGAGAAAGAATTACAGTGGAACATCGGTACGGATATGAACTTCTTCAAAAACAAGCTGTCGTTCACCGCGGAAGTGTTTAAAAGAAGAAGGACCGACATCCTGCTGCCCCGCCAGAGCCTCAGTTCCATGATCGGTATCGGCCTCCCTCCTTCTAACCTTGCGAAGGTATCTAACCGCGGCTTTGAGCTGAATATGGATTACAGGAACAAGATCAACCAGTTCAGCTACCGTATCAATGCGAACATGTCTGTCGCCAAAAACGAAATAGACTTCATGGACGAAGGTAACCCTCCCTACGCGTGGCTGCGCCAGACGGGCGGGCCTACCAACCGTGAACTGGGATATGTAACCGAAGGTTTCTATTACGATCAGGCCGATGTGGACAAAAGTCCTGTGCCTGTGGGTCCTAAACCGCTGCCCGGTGATCTGAAGTACAAAGACCTGAATAACGATGGTAAGATCGACCCATACGATATGGCTTACAACCGCTTCTCCAACACCCCCACCACGCAATATGCGATGACGCTGGGCGGCGACTGGAAAGGCCTGAGCTTCTCCGTTACCTTCCAGTCGGCCACCAACTTTGTACTGAGCCAGTTTGCGGAAGCGGTAACGCCTTTCTTCGGTAACCTGCGCCAGGTGCACCTGGATGCCTGGACGCCTGAGAACCGCGACAATGCCAAGTTCCCCCGTATTTCTACCATGGATAACATCAGCAACGCACTCTCTAACCCGTCGGACTTCTGGACGGTGAAGGGCGATTACATCAAGCTGCGCAATGCGGAGATCGGGTATACCATTCCCCGCCGTATTACCAGCAAGCTGCGCCTGCAGCAGGTACGGATCTACGCCAACGGCTCCAACCTGATGACCTGGATGCTGGGCCCCAACCTGTACGACCTCGACCCTGAGGTGAGCTCCAGGACGGAAGGCGGGGTTTACCCGACGCAGAAAGTCTATAACGCAGGTCTGAATGTTAACTTTTAAAACACCGGAAGCACATGAAAAGCATTTATAAAATCTGTTTCGCCGCCATGGCCAGTGCAGGCATGCTCGCGTCCTGCGCGAAAAAAGATCTGCTGGACCCAACGGTAGTGCGTACGCTCAATGAAGAGCTGACCTTCAGCGACAGCGTGCGTACCATCAGCTTCGTAACCGCTATCTACAGCGAGCTGGGAGCCAACTCCTTCAGTAACCGGTATGGTAACGGGGGAAGTCTGGCCGAAGGATCTGACGAGTCTGTATCCCGCCTCTTTGGTGCTACCCAGGCCTGGGTGCCCCTCATGATCGGGACGCTCAACGCCACGCGTACCACACCATACGAAAAAGTATATAACAACGGGTGGACCAACATCCGCCGTGCCAATACCTTCATTAAGAACTTCGCTAAACTGCCGCTGGCAGAGGAGACGAAGAACCGGCTGCTGGGTGAAGTGAAATTCCTGCGGGCATGGTACTTCTGGTCGATGGTGCAGCACTTCGGCGGCCTGCCTATTATCGGCGATAAACTCTATACGCTCGATGAGACCATTCTTGAGCCGCGTTCCAAGTACGAAGACTGTATTGAATACCTGGTGAAGGAACTGGATGAGGCCCGCGACCTGCTGCCTTCGCCCCGCGGCGATCAGCGCCCCGAAGATTACGGCCGCGCCAACAAAGGCTTCTGTATGGGCCTCAAAGCACGCATCCTCATGTTTGCCGCCAGTGATCTGTATAACGGCGGACAGGAGTCTATCGCAGGCGACAGAAAGCTGCTGGTTGGCTACGAAACCAAAGACGATGCACGCTGGCAACGGGCGCTGGATGCAGCACAGGATGTGATCAGCACCGGCTGGTACAATCTCGTGGAAAACAATGCGCCTACACCCGGCAGAGGGTTCTATGAGTTGTTCATCAACCGCGTGAACGACGAGTTTATTTTCCCTGCCATGGCCGGTAACAACCGTACCATGGAGGCAAACTTCCTCCCCCGTTCGCGCAACGGCAACGTAAACGGATGCCCCAGCCTCAACGCAGCCAAGCGTTTCGGCACCAACAAAGGCCTTCCGATCACTGATCCCGCATCGGGCTACAATCCGGCAGAACCTTTCAAGAACCGTGATCCCCGGTTTACTTACACGATCATCAACAACGGCGATAAATGGCGTACCAACGCCAGCAGCACCGCTTCTCCCATATGGACATATGTAGGCGCTCCTACCGATGGCATGGATGTAAGTCTGGTGTACACCGGCATGTTCTTCCGGAAATTCTGTAACGAATCATCAACCGCCAATGCCGGTACCAATACCGACCGTGTAATGCCCATCATCCGCTATGCGGACATATTGCTCATGCATGCAGAAGCGAATATCGAACTGAAGAATTATGAAGCCGCTGCAGAAAAGATCATCATGGTACGCAAGCGCGCAGGCATCCAGCCCGGTGCTGACAACCGTTATGGCCTCAAAGTAAGCACGGATGAAGCCTACTGGAACAGCGTTATCCGCAACGAGCGTGCGGTGGAGCTGTGCCTTGAAGACTCCCGCTTCTGGGACGTGCGCCGCTGGAAAACCGCTCCTGTGGAGCTGAATACCACTATCATGCGCCTGAAGATCACGAAAGGAGCCGACGACAAGTTTACCTACGAGGAAATCCCGGTAGACAAGAACCCCTTCCGTGTGTTCCAGCCACTGCATTACTTCTTCCCCCTGCCTATGACAGAGGTTATGAAGAATACGAAAATGGTACAGAACCCCGGCTACTAAGCCTCTCTGCACTTCATCAGAAAGCCCGGCGCACCTTTGCAGCCGGGCTTTTTTTATACTCCGTTACGCCCAATACTTACATTTTTTATAGTACCACACAACGGGCCGCGCCTTTCCGTACGATGTATTACCACTGTAATTTTGTGGCATGAAAACACTCGTCATAGTAACACACCCGGCACTGGAGAAATCAGTGATCAACAAAAGATGGATTGAGGAGCTTGAAAAGCATCCGGAGAAATATCATATCCATTCCCTGCACGAAGTATATCCTGATGAAAAGATTGATGTACTGAAAGAACAGCAACTACTCGAATCGTTCGACCATATCGTTTTCCAGTTTCCTTTTTACTGGTTTAACTGCCCGCCGCTGCTGAAAAAGTGGCTCGATGAGGTATTGACCCACGGATGGGCATATGGCAGTAAAAGCGGCTATAAATTGGGCGGGAAGAAGATTGCGCTGGCCATCTCCGCAGGCATCGAAGAATCGGGCTATACACCGGAAGGCAAATACAAATACACCATGGAAACGCTCACCACGCCATTCCAGATCACTTTCGAATATGTGAAGGCGGATTATAAGGGGATTTATGTGTATTACGATATTGAACAGAACAGTTCTCCGGAATGGATCGAGCAGAGCGTGGCACCCTTCCTCGGGTTTATCGATAACCTTTCATGAAAAAGCCCGCTCCGCTATCAGCGGAACGGGCTATGATATTCATTTAACTTCCCTGCTCAGGATGCGGGCGGTACCTTCACCGCCTGACGGCCAATAAGCTTCCAGTGCTTCCCTGACTTCGACCACACCATCATCACATACAGGTTTACATGACCGGCCTTTCCGCCATCGTTGGTATCTGCAGACAGCGTATGCCGTACAATGGCCGTGGGGCCTGTGATGAGGATGGATTGATCTGAAAGGTCCATCGTTACAAAATCGCCTTTACCGCTCACCAGGTAGTCTACAAACTGGGCCTGTG
The DNA here is from genome assembly GCF_003149455.1 of Chitinophaga deserti. Classification (GTDB taxonomy): domain Bacteria; phylum Bacteroidota; class Bacteroidia; order Chitinophagales; family Chitinophagaceae; genus Chitinophaga; species Chitinophaga deserti. The sequence goes on along the minus strand of NZ_QFFK01000004.1, from coordinate 24,931 downwards.
TTTCTATACGGCCATTGGAATGACCGTAGGTGAGCGTAGGGCCTGTAAGCGCTTCGAGGGCGGGCTTATCGGCTGCGAGCATAGCGGTACGGAGCTTTGATACAGCGGCTGCTACCGCCTGCTCGTCTTTCGACTGCGCGAAGGCCAGCTGACTGAAGGCTGTAAGCGCAAGCAGGGAAAAGAATGCTTTCATGTTTTCATGTTTGTGGAATCTTATCAATTTACAAAATCTTCCACATAAAACATTACTGCGGCGGGAAGTTGTACGGCATCCATCCGGGGAGAGCCGCCAGTTCCTTTTCCACATCATCGCTGATGGGAATGCCCCATTTCTCGAAGAAAGGCGCCACGTTGCGGCCGCTTACCTTGGAGAAGGTTTTAGCCCACATGTTACGCTTCTGCTGATCGCCTTTCACATATCCGCCCGAAGGGTCGGATGCAGCCAGCTGCTGGTATTCCCGGAAGAACTGCTTGTATGTTTCCCAGCCAAATGCTTCCTGCAACTGGCGGAACATGATGAGGCCGAGGAAGGGATCTTTCTGCCATTTGGTATACTCAGGCCCGGCAGCGAAATACTTCTTCATGGCAGACTGAGTTTCGTCGTTAGACACACCGGTATGCGCATCGTCGCGGCCACCCAGTAACCGGTCGAACATATAGAGGGAGAAGAAGTTACAGCTTACTTCAGTAGTGCCGCCAAATACCCAGTCGTTATTCTGCATATTATGCCCGATCTCATGGAAGAAGCCCCAGTTAGCGCCGCCTTTGCTGCCTTTCAGGAGTTTTGCAGGGTTGGCGATTACATCGGCAGAAAGCAATCTTCTGGAAGGGGAATGGTGGATCATAATGGGGTAACCGCTGTGCATGAAGCCACCGCCGATATGCTCGTCGATCACCATGCGCTGCGGCCGGTAAAAAGGCTGCGGTATCTGCGCCAGTTCCATTTCTCCACCCACAATCAGATCCCACAACTGTAACACACTTTCCGGATCGCTTACCTGCCGTAAAATAGAATCGGGGATGGTGAGCACCACTTTACCGGTAGCCAGCTCGCCCCAGGGTGCTTTGCTGGCAGCCAGCTGTGCCTGCCATTCTGCAGCCGTGGTTTTGCCGGCGATGAAGAGCGGAGCCTTCACGGCGCGGGCTATCTTCACATCCGCCGTCCATGAATCTGATTTAGGCGGTGCGGTGATGTAAATGAGGCCGCCGAAGGGAGACGTGATGCGCATGGATTTCCTGCGGATGGTATCAACCCGTACAATGTTGGGCAGGCGCCGCCAGTCTTCCCCGCCAGCTACCCAAAAATTGAGATTATCGGAATGTGCCCCGATCTGGAGGCATACATCTTTCCCGATCAGCGATTCCGGTACTGTTACTTCGATGTACTCCCCGGCAACTGCATAGAGCCCGGTACTGTACATATTGTTGCGCCAGGGCTGTGAGAAGTTCAGTTTGGATACTACAGGCACCAGTGCATCGGAGATTTTGTTATGCGTGATGGAAACCGTTTGTGTTACCCTTGCGGCGCTCTTGTCTACCGTTCCGGGAAAAATGGCCGCGGAGGGATGCGCGGGAATGCGGGCATAATCGGTGGAGGCCAGTTGTTCCTTGCTCCAGTCGCGCACTGCTTCGCGCATTTCCTTGTCTTTAACGGAAAGCCTGTTTTCAGGTGTAATGAGGATGTTGGCGGGCGTGAGCTGCTGCGCGCCGGCCGTCAGCGCTGCCATTACCATGGCGCAGCTGAGAGTGGTTTGCCTTATCATAAGAGTAGTCATCTTTCAGGTAATATACGGCACCCGTATAATCGTTTCCGCTCAATTTGGATGAACGGCTGAATTTGTCGGTGAGCCTTAAGGCCGTGGAAGGCTGTCAACAGGTAGTCTGGAGGCAGTCTAAAGGCAGTGTAGAGGCAGTCTGTACCGGGTAAAAAGGCCGCCCGAAGGCAGTAACAAGGCAGTCTGGACGTAGGAATCGACAGCAATATTTACCTAAAAACGGCCAAAATGGCCAAAACGGACATTCCCTTTGGCGGTTGACCGTCTTACTGCTACTTTCGAATTGCCGGGATGAGGAGCTAACAAAAAGGGCTGCCCCGCAGAGAGACAGCCCCGTTATCGCATACGCGTTACAATGATCAGATTTTAGCGAAAGCCTGCGCCAGATCGCCCTTGATGTCATCGATATGTTCGATGCCGAGGGAAATACGGAGCAGTCCCGGTTCCACACCCGCTTTCTTCTGCTCTTCTTCGCTGAGCTGCTGGTGCGTGGTAGTGGAGGGGTGGATGATGAGCGTTTTGCTGTCGCCCACGTTAGCGAGGTGATAAATGAGCTGCAGGCCCTGCACTACAGTGTCTGCCGCTTCTTTACCGCCTTTCACCTTGAAGGAAAGCACACCGCCGGCGCCTTTCTTCAGGTATTTCTTAGCGGTTTCGTGGTACTTGTTACCGGGGAGGCCGGGGTAGTTCACGAATTCTACCTGTGGTTGCTGCTGGAGCCATTCCGCCAGTGCCTGCGCATTCTGGATGGTGCGCTCTACCCGCAGGCTGAGCGTTTCCAGGCCCTGCAGGAACAGCCAGGCGTTTTGCGGTGCCAGTGCAGGCCCGATGCTGCGGAGGCCGGTTACACGGGCGCGGATGATGTAGGCGATGTTGCCGAAAGGACTATCAGACCCGAACACTTCCCAGAACTTCATGCCATGGTAAGCTTCATCTGGAGAAGTGAACTGCGGGAACTTGCCGTTGCCCCAGTTGAAATTACCACCGTCAACGATCACGCCGCCGATGCTGTTGCCATGGCCGCCGATCCATTTGGTGGCAGATTCCACCACGATGTTGGCGCCATGCTCCAGCGGACGGAAGAGATAACCGCCTGCACCGAAGGTGTTATCTACCACCAGTGGCAGATCGTGCTTCTTAGCGATGGCGCTGATCTTTTCGAAGTCAGGGATGGCAAAGCCGGGGTTGCCGATGGTTTCGACATATATGGCTTTGGTATTATCGTCGATAAGGGCTTCAAAGCTTTCCGGATTGTCGAGGTCCGCAAAGCGTGCTTCCACACCGATGCGCTTGAAGCTCACCTTAAACTGGTTGTAGGTGCCACCGTAGAGATAAGAGGAAGAAACGAAGTTATCTCCCGGAAGAAGGATGTTGTGCAGGGCGATGAACTGGGCCGCCTGTCCGGATGCCACCGCCAATGCCGCCACGCCGCCTTCGAGGGCTGCGATCCTTTTCTCGAACACGTCGGTAGTGGGGTTCATGATACGGGTGTAGATATTGCCGAACTGCTTGAGCTGGAAGAGGTCCGCAGCGTGGTTGGCATCTTCGAACGTATAGGAACTTGTCTGGTAAATGGGAACTGCTGCTGCATGGGTTACGGGGTCGGGCTGGTAGCCTGCATGTACCTGGAGCGTTTCGAAACGTAAGGAGTTGTTTGACATGATGTATGCTTTAAGTCTACAAAATAAGTAGACTGAACGGATTATCAAAATAAAAAGCCGGGGAAAAGCCCCGTTCGTCAAGGCGATATGCCGGAACATCAAAGGCTTTTGTGCAGCCGCAGGGGATTTGCGTGCTTTACGGTACAAATTTCATCACCAGAAAAAACATACCCATGCAACACAAATTCCTTTTCAGCGCCCTTACTGTCCTGCTGGGAATATTCACCTTTGCCTCCCTGCAAGCCGGTGGCGGCAGGGATTCCTTCAAGGTATACCTGAACAACAAACTCATTCACGAGCAGTATGTAGGCCAGGAAATGCAGCTGGATAAGCTCCAGTTAGACGAGAGCAACCTGCAGGATAAGCTGACCTTCCATTACAGTCATTGCGGAAAGATCGGTACAAGCCGCAAACTGACTGTGAAAGACGCGGCAGGAAAAATACTGCGCGAATGGAAGTTTACCGATGCCGAAGGTAAGCAATCCGGCATGGCCGTACCGGTAAAAGATTTATTAGCGCTCCGCCAGCAGAATGTATCCTTCTTCTACACCGCAACTGAGCTCCCTAAGGGACAGCTCATGGCCTCCTTCCGCCTCCATTCTTCTGCTACTTCCTGGGTACCGGGTCAATCGGTTTTGGCACTAATGTGTTAGCTTTATGGTATGTCGCGCACATACCGTATACGTAAAACACAAATGTTACCAGTAGGGCCGGATGTAGCCTGGGAGTTTTTCAGCAATCCGGCCAACCTGCAGCACATTACTCCGCCCCGGATGGGCTTCACCGTTATCAGTGAACCACATCAGGGGCGGATCTATGCAGGCCAGATCATCGAATACCGCCTCAGGCCCGTACTGGGCATCCCTATGTACTGGATGACGGAGATTACCCGGGTAGATGATGGCCGCATGTTCATCGATGAGCAACGTTTTGGCCCCTATACCTTCTGGCATCACCAGCACCATTTCGAGGAAAAAGACAACGGGGTACTTATGACGGATATCGTACACTACCGCGTTCCCCTCGGCTGGCTGGGCGATATCGCCAATTCTCTCTTCGTTCAGCGCCAGCTGGAAGGCCTCTTTACCTACCGTACCTCGGCGGTTGACAGTCTGCTGGAAAACAAAGGCGGATAATGCTGGCATTTTCAGGGGGAATGTTCTACTTTCATGAACTTCTAATGTTCATGAAAACTGATCGTATGTTCCGTTCCTTTCTGGCCCTGTCCCTCCTCGCCTGCTGTACCGCCAGTGCGCAGCAGATCATTCCGCAGCTCGATGCACGCGATTTCATCATGCAAAATCCCCCTGTTCCGGAAGTGCATGCCTCCACCATCGTGGAACTGGATAAAGGGAAACTGCTGGCTGCCTGGTTTGGTGGAACGGAAGAAAGTCATAAAGACGTTGGCATATGGACTGCTGTATATGAAAACGGGCAATGGAGCCAGCCAACGGAACTGGTGAACGGTGTCATCAATGAAACACTCCGCTACCCCTGCTGGAACCCTGTGCTGTTTCGCACCAAGGCCGGCAAACTGTTCCTCTGGTACAAGGTTGGCCCTAATCCCCGCGAATGGTGGGGCATGATGATGTACTCCACCAATAACGGTAAAACATGGAGCAAGCCGGAGAAGCTGCCCGATGGCATGCTGGGCCCTATCAAGAACAAACCCATCCAGCTGGCTAATGGGGACATCCTCTACCCTACCAGTACCGAAAGCGTGGATAAAAACATCTGGAAAGTACATCTGGAAAAATCCGATAAAAACGGTGACAACTGGACGCATATCGCTGTACCTAACGATACGTTCCAGGCCATTCAGCCCAGCATCCTCCGTTACCCGCACGACAGTCTCCAACTCCTTTGCCGCAGTAAAAACAACTTCGTGGTACAATCCTGGTCGGCCGATAATGGTAAAACCTGGAGTGCCATGACGGCCACACAGCTGCCCAATCCCAATTCCGGAACCGATGCGGTGACGCTCAGCAACGGCTACAAGCTCATCGTATACAACCCCACTACCCGTGGCAGCAAATGGTCTGACGGGCGGGCCAAGCTCAACGTGGCTGTCAGTGAAGACGGAGTGGCATGGAAAGACATTCTCCAGCTGGAGAAGGGTGATAAAGGGGAATTCAGCTATCCTGCAGTGATCCAGGCGAAAGACGGGCGTGTGCATATTACTTACACGGCAGACCGTAAGAATGTGCGGCATGTGGTGTTCAGGCTGGATACGCTGACAAGGGAATAATTTACTTAAAGAATCTTCTGGCGGGTGTTGCTTCCGGCAACGCCACCTTCCAGGCATGCCTTACTTTCCATAATGCACGGAGGTAGAAGGCTGCTATTGTGATGGTAAAGCATTCCATGGTAACCATTGACCATAAAATACGGCGATAGAAAAACAGGTCATAAATCAGGAATCCGGCGAACGCGCACAATACACCTGCCGATGCCCATATGGCAAGTGGAAGCCCCCAGCGCCTTTCCAGTATGAGCCCTGCAGCGCTGATGCCACTGATAAGGCCAATACCATGACAGGCAAGCGCTGTGGCACTTTCAATTTGAATGGATGTTGTAGCTGCTTCGAACAAACTGTAAATGATTACCAGGGAGAATAACAGGATAATGCAAGCCACTGCCTTGGCCCACCCGGGTATCAGTTGAGCGCGGAATGGTGGTGCATCCTGGAGGCTTTGCAGCAGATCTGTGGAATGTGGAACATTGGTCATAACCGGAATGTTCAGGGTTGGTAAAGGGTTGTTTTATTTAAAGTCTCATGTCTATCTTAATCTATTTCATCAGTATATCCCGCTGCGACTGTACCCATTGCCTGTGGATTTTGAAAGCGTGATATGTCCATGTGGCGATACAGCCTGCCCATGCGAGTGCTAGGAAAATCATAAAGTAATCAGTGAGGTCGGAATAGGCTTTAATGGAAAGACTGTCCAGCGAAATGATTGTACGTAAGATACCCACTACCATAGCCCAGTAAACTGCCTGTTTCTGCTGAAGAAAATACAACAAGGCAGGCACTGCAGTAATGATGATAATGACTTGCCTCGCTATTATATAATAAAAAAAGCTGTCGTCCAAAAACAATGCTGACACGGATTCATACATCCGTAAATAGCTGATCAGCCTGAAAATATGGATCACTCCAATGAGCAAAAGCAATGCATTCATGGCTTTAAACCATACAGGCATTAGTTGCCACCGGGTGGGTGGTTTAAATTCCTCATTCAGTAAATCCTTTTCCGTATCAGGGTTAGATTGTAATTTCATTTGAACAAGAATCAATGAATCATTTCCGTTTACCGGCCTTCCATTCTTTCCGTACTTTAAACAGATGGATGGTAAGAATGCTCAGGAACACAAGAAATACTACTGCAAATACCAGCCCATCCCAGCTGCGGTCTCTTATAGTACCTACTGTCGCAAATACCATAAAAACCGCCAAAAAACCAGATTGCACGATCATAAAAGCCACAGCATGTTTCCAGCGGCACCACATCAGGATGCAACCGGCTGTGATACTGTAGCAGAGTAATACAACTATACTCATGCCAATACTGAACCCGATTCTAAAAGCTGGTTCATCGAGCCTTTCTCCCATTTGGAATATTAACCCGAAACATACAGAGCCAAAAACGAAACTGAGGAAAACCACTACTGACAAGCATACATGTATCCACCAGGGTATCAGTAACGCACGGGGTAGCGCAGTATTAAATTCTTCATGCGGGATCAGATCGGGCTGGGTGTCGGTAGTACTATGCTGTATCATATTTATAGGTATCGGGGATGGTATGAGATGCTTTTACATAGATTAAGCAGGTATTGTAAAGATTAACGTACAGTCCATTTCTGAAAGAAAATGTTATTAGTCCATCGGAGATGCCTCGCTCCATTTCTTACGGATACGGAAGGTATGTATAAGTGAGGCGGTCAACGCAATCTCATGAACCACGATCCAAAACTGAGTGGCAGGGCTGGACTCGGCATCACCAAAACAAATGCTTAAGATAGCGATTAAGCCAAAGCATAAAGCTGTGATCATGACTGGTATGGCTACTTTAATAGTTGCGTCTGCCTGCTTGTGAAACAAAAAGCGCACAACTATTAAAGCGATTGAAGTGAGGATATAAATAAAATAGGTTACTGCAAGAATAACCTGGGTGGTTTCATCCGCTTCATATATCTGGCGAATTAAACCAGGAACAGAAATCAGCTCCCTGACATTGTAGAAAATAATTACCCCCCAGCAAAATTTGAACCAGCCCGGCAACAGTTCTGGCCGGTATGTAGTAGTGCGGAGGTCAGTATCTTGCAGCAGATCTTCCTGCGGGGTAATTTCGGGCATAGGTTCGGTATAAGGGTGTATATATAGCCGGAAAATTATACAATTACCACTTCAATTCCCATATCCTCCAGCAATTTCACCATGTGTTCGGAGATGCCTTTATCGGTGATGATCTGGTCTACTTCTTCGAGGCGGCAGATGCGTCCGAAGCCGCGCTTCCCGAATTTGGAGGAATCGGCCAATACAATGGTTTTCTGCGCTGCACGGATCATTTGCTGGTTCAGATGTGCTTCTGCGATGCTGGTGGTGGTGAGCCCGAATTCCACATCAATACCATCTACCCCCAGGAAGAGTTTGGAGCAGGAGAAATCTTCCAGGATCTTTTCGGCATAGGGGCCGGCAACGGAAGAGGAATTATTCCGGATAACGCCGCCCAGCTGCACTACTTCTATTTCATGGTAACGATTGAGTTCCAGTGCTACGTTCAGTGCCGATGTAATAATCATAAGAGGACCACGGGGCTGGAGCTGCTTGGCAAGTGCCAGCACGGTGGTACCGGAAGCGATGATGATGGCATCGCCCGGAACAATGAGCGAAGCGGCCAGCTTACCGATGCTGTGCTTCTCCTCGCGGCGGATCTTTTCTTTTTCATTGACAGGCTTGTCGTTCGTATATGGGTTCTGGATAGTGGCGCCACCGTGAGAACGGTACAGGAGTGATTTATCTTCCAGCAGCTTCAGATCCTTTCGAATTGTTACACCTGAAACATCCAGCTCCTTACATAACTCCACTACATTAACATATCCTTTTTCATACAATCTGCTCAGAATGAATTTGTGACGCTCCGCGATATTGATCATTGACATTGGGTATTTTATTTCGGTTAAACGTAGAACTTACCATAACGGTATATTGAATATCAATCTTTTTCTACCGATAGTCTGTTTGGTGATCCTCCAAAATACGGCAGTTTTTCCAAATTCCGTTCAATTGAACAGACTGGCCTGACAGCTTATCAATTCCTGCACATAGATAATTCCATCTGTTTCAATAAACAACATTTTCCCGGGAAATTTTCCTGGCGGCGGGGCGGCTCCTCCTCCCGGCAGACGGCCAATCCTGCAAAAAAGTTTCGAATACTTTGCTTTTGTTATATTTTTATTAGTTTTGGAACGAAACGAAAGAACATAAAAGGCGAAATCGTTATATAATATAATACTGATACTATAAACGGAAACAATGACTGTACCACGCATCCAAGGCCGGGGCGCCCGCCCCGGTTTATTCCTTCTTATCATCAACCAGATCTGATCACTATTCAAACACGTTAAAAATCAATGAATATGAAGCTTGCCAAGCCATCCTTCATGCGCCGGCTCCGCGCCGCCGCTTTCGGGATCTTCTGCCTTGCATCCCTCCAGCTCCACGCGCAGGACGTTCCCGTTTCCGGGAAAGTAACCTCCGCGGCCGAAGGAGTACCGCTTATGGGCGTCAGCGTCCAGATACAGGGTACCTCCAAAGGAACCGCCACGGACCAGCACGGACAATTCAAGATCAGCGCCCCCGTTGGCGCCGTTCTGAAGCTCTCCTTTATAGGCTACCTGCCTACGGAAGTGAAAGTAACCAAAGCCACCGACCTCAGCATCCAGCTGCAGGAAGACGTGCAGAAACTCAATGAAACCGTAGTAGTAGGTTACGGCACCAAGAAAAAAGCCACACTTACCGGGGCCATCGCCATGGTAGACGCCGCCCAGCTCGAAAACAGGCCCGTTACCAACGTATCCAACGCCCTTTCCGGGACTCCCGGCCTCTTCGTGAACCTTTCCAACTCCCAGCCGGGGGTAGACCGCTCCACCATCCGCATCCGTGGCGTAGGTACCCTCAACAACAACAACCCGCTGGTGCTGGTAGACGGGATCGAGTATTCCATGGACGAGCTCAACCCCAACGATATCGAGTCTATCTCCGTATTGAAAGATGCAGCAGCTGCTATCTATGGGTCACGCGGCGCCAATGGGGTTATCCTTGTTACCACCAAAAAGGGGAAAGGTGCTTCGAAAGTGAACTACAGCTACTATCGCGGTATGCACAAAGCCACTTACCTCCCCGATGCAATTAATGACCCGCTTGTGTATATGCGCACCAAAAACCAGGCGCTTAAAAACATCGGTAAGGCTGTAGAATATACCGACGCTCAGCTCAAGGAGTATGAAGAAAACATGGCCAGTGATCCTTTCACTTATCCGGCCAACGATTGGTATAAGATTGCACTGGACAATGGGTCTATCCAGAAACATGACCTCAGCATATCCGGGAGCGCAGAAAAGTATCAATACCGCCTGTCGCTTGGTTTCCTGGATCGTGACGGTATTATGTTCGGCCCTGCCAACCATGCAAAAAACTACTCCCTCGGCCTGAATGCTTCCATGAATGTATCCAAGCGTTTAAAAGCCGGGATTACGCTCGACGGTTACTACCGCCAGTACACCCAGCCCACTTACAATACCTTCTGGGAAGCCATGAGCCGCACGCTGCCCATCCTCACCGATACGCTGAAAGACGGCCGTTACGGCAACTCCTGGATGCGTACGGAAGGCCGCAACAACTGGGAGCACCCGCGCCTGTTTGCATATGGCGCCACAAGCACCAAGCTCGTGCAACGCTTCCTCGCTACCGTGTTCGCCGAATACCAGCTGCCATTCGACATCAAATACAACATTAAATTCGGTGTCGATAAATACGACGGCCTGCTTACCACCAACACGCCCCGCCTGCAAACCTTTAACCCTAAAACCGGCGCTGCCACAAACTGGAACAGTCCGGCTACGGCGCCCCGCTACGGGAAAACCGACGAAAACGATCTGGCAATTCACTTCTACAATACGCTCGACTGGGGTAAAACCTTTAATGGCAAACATAATGTGACTGCCATGATCGGTTCTGCATACGACAACTTCGATAAAGACCAGTTCGATGCAACGATGACAGGTTATATCGATGGCCGCCTCAGCGCTCTTGATGCCGGTCTTATCTGGAACTCAACCGGAGGTAACACCACCCGCGATGTGCTGATGTCTTACTTCGGCCGTGCAGGTTATGAGTATGACAACAAGTACCTCTTTGAATTCACCATGCGTGCAGACGGTTCGAGCCGCTTCGCACCCAACAAACGCTGGGGCTACTTCCCTGCCGCATCCGCAGGCTGGCGCATCGACCGTGAAAGCTTCTTCCAGTCTAAGTTCATCGACCAGCTGAAGCTCCGTGCCTCCATTGGCCAGCTGGGCAACCAGGCAGTGAGCCTCTACAGCTACAACACCTCTGTTCAGGTACGGGAAGACTACAGCTTCGGCGGCAACATCGTTCCCGGGGCAGCTGTAAAATCTATTTCCGACCCGTCTATCAGCTGGGAAACCACCACTACCTACAACGGCGGTGTTGATATGAACCTCTGGAAAAACAGGCTTGCGGTAACGGTAGATGTGTATAAGAAACGTACCGACGGTATCCTCCGCGCCGTGAACTTCCCTGCACAGGTGGGTAATTTAACAGGCCCCCAGCGTAATGTGGGAACAGTTGACAACACCGGGTATGAAGTAACATTGCAATACAAAAACAACATCCGCCAGGTGAACTATGGCGTATGGGGCAACATGTCTTACAACAAGAACAAAGTAGTTGACCTCGACGGTGAAGTGATTTACAGCGGCGGCACCATTATTAAAGAAGGCTACCCGCTCAACTCCTGGTACCTGCTTCAGTCTGACGGTTACTTCCAGTCGCAGGAAGAAATCACGAATCACGTAAGGCAGGCGGGCAACCCACGCCCCGGCTTTATCCGGTATAAAAACGCTAATGGAGATAAAATCATTAATGGCGACGACCGTGTAATCATGAATGCTTCCTCTATTATGCCGAAGTATACTTACGGCTTCGGTCTCAATGTAGAATACAAAGGCATCAGCCTCACTTCAGCATGGCAGGGCGTATCCGGCATCAAGGTTTACCCCAGGGCTAACCTGGCAGTGCCTTTCAACAACGGAGCCAATGCCACCTGGGAATGGACGCGCGACACCTGGTCGGAAAGCAACCGTAACGCACGCCTTCCATTGCTGACTCCCGGCGATCAGTCGAACTTCACCGAGATGTCTGACTTCTGGCTGCGTAGTGGGGATTATCTGCGTCTGAAAAACCTGCAGCTTATGTACGCTATCCCGCAATCGCTGCTGGAAAGGATCCGGATCAGCAAACTGTCTATCTACGCCAACGCGGAAAACCTGCTGACTATCAGCAAGTATAAAGACATGGATCCGGAATCGCTTACGAACCGCAACGATCTGTACACATACCCGATGCTGAAAACATTCACGGCGGGCTTAAACGTTACTTTTTAATCCAATCAAACCGATCATATGCAAAAGATTTGGACCATCGCAGGCGGCATGCTGCTCATGATATCCACCAGCTGCAACAAAGACCTGCTGAACACCACACCCAACGACCGATATGAGGAAGCTACCTTCTGGCAAACGCCCGAAGCTGCAAGTGCCTGGCTGAACAGCTGCTATTCGGTATTGCGTAACGATGGGGTTTATGGCGGCAAAGGCTCCAACAACGCCACCGCGCTCTGGGAAGAGTGTATGACACCGAACCAGTATGGGAATACGATCAACTTCGGCACTATCGCCCGTGGTGATCATGGCGCTTCCACTTCCGGGATCATCGTTTCCCGCTGGTCGGATGCCTATGGCGGCATCGGGCGGTGCAATACCCTGCTTGCCAAAGTGGACGGCGTACCGGGTATGACCGCAGCAGGCATTAAGCGCATGAAAGGCGAAACTTACTTCCTCCGTGCCCTTTATTACAATCTGCTCACCACATATTACGGCGATGCCCCCCTCATCCTGGACCCTCCCAATGAAGATGCCCAGGAAAAGCTGCCCCGCACTCCCCGTGCCCAGGTAGTAACACAGATCCTGAAAGATCTCGACAGCGCAGCAGCTAATCTGCCCAACAGCTACGCTATCATCACGGATAAAGGCCGCGTAACCAAAGGAGCAGCGCTGGCATTAAAAGCCCGTGTGCTGCTTTTTGAAGCAAGCCCGCTGATCAACAAAACGAATGATATCCAGAAGTGGAAAGACGCTGAGCTGGCTGCCAAAGCCGTACTGGATCAGGCGGCCGCTGCAGGATACAAGCTCTATCCGGATTACCGCTCCCTGTTTCTTCCCGAAAATGAGAACAACAGCGAAGTTATTTTCGACGTACAGTATATGTTCCCTAACCAGGGCAGTTCTTTCGATCTGATTTGCCGGCAGTATAATACAAATGCGCCTACGCTCGATCTGGTAAACGCTTACCCGATGAGCAACGGCCTGCAGATCACCGATGCCGGTTCCGGCTTCAACCCTGCCAAGCCATACCTCAACCGGGACCCTCGCCTTTACGCAACCCTCACCTTCCCGGGTGATACGTACATGGGTGCGGTGATCGATGAAAAGCGTTTTGCCATTACCGGTTTTGGAATGAAGAAATTCAGCATTTACGATCGTGAAACACCTCCTACAGATAAAGCCTCGCTGGTAGGCGGCCAGTCCGTCACCAACTTCATAGTACTCCGCCTGGCAGATGTTATGCTGATGTACGCAGAAGCGCGTAACGAATCAACCGGTCCCGACAACACCGTATATGCTGCCCTTGACAGTATCCGTAAACGGGTGAATATGCCTTTCATCACCCCAGGCCTTGGCCAGGCGGATATGCGGGAAGTGATCCGTCGAGAAAGAAGAATCGAACTGGCAGGAGAAGCCACTTATTATAACGACATCCGCCGCTGGATGACCGCTGAAACCGTGTTGAATGCAGATGTAAAAACACATAACGGCTCCTTTAAAGAAAAGCGGAAGTTCGATAAAACCAGGGATTACTGGTGGCCCATTCCAACAGGAGAGCGGGAACTGAATCCCAACCTTGAACAGAATCCGTTCTATTAATCATATAGTACGTGAGTAACGTGGAAAAAAGAAAAAGCGGAGCGCTCTCGCTCCGCTTTTCTATTATAAGTGGGTTAGTAAGTAGCGGTTATAACGCCTTTTGCATAACGCTCAGCAGAATCTTCCGCGAGCCATCATTAAGGGAAGCCGGAGCACCCAGCGAATCTCCCGGAACGAAGTGCCGCTTAAAGGCCTGAATGGCGGCGGTCGTATCCTGCAGATCGTAACCGATGATACGGAGCGCCTGCAGGTGATTGAAATTATCAGGCACTGTAACGCGTGCCGTATCTCCATACCAGAGGCCGAAACCTTTCTCCGCCAGCTGATTCCAGGGAAATTTCACACTGGGATCATTCTTTCGCCGGGGAGCAATATCACCATGACCGATGAAGTTGATGGCTGGGATATTATACCGGCTTTTCAGCGTATCGAGCACCACGAGCAGGCTGCGGATCTGCAGGCTGTCGAACGGTTCAAATCCGTTATTATCCAGCTCTATACCGATGGAGGAGGAATTGATATCCGTGATGCTGCCCCATTTGGAAATACCGCCATGCCATGCACGCAGGTAATCGTTGAGCATATGATGAACGGTACCGTTGCGGCAGATAACATAATGTGCACTTACCTGGGTGCGCTCCAGCGTAAAGGTACGCAGTGTTTGCTCACAGGAATTTTGCGCGGTATGATGAATGATGACGTAGTTAGGTTTACGCAGGTTGAAGTTGACAGTACCTGCCCATGCGGGATTGGCTACGGCAGATATGGGAATATTTTCCGGCTGGGCTTTCACGACGCCCGACCACTTTTTGGCTTCGGCGCGGTAAACTTTGTTCGTTGCCTTGTACGGTTGTGGCGAGCATGCGCCCGCGGATACAACAGCTGTCAGGATGAGCAATTTCTTCCACATACCTAAATCTACGGAAATTTAACTTACCATAACGGGTATACTCAGCATCGGGTATTGTCCGGTTAGGGATTATTTCCGTTCTTTGGACCCGATATGAAAACAATCCTTTGGTACACCCTGAAACTTTGGCTTATTGCCGCGCTGCCCCCATTTGTTTTCGTTAGTTATTATCTGATAGCCATGACGGACGGTCGTGCATCAGATGCGATGGCAAACTGCAAGTACATCCCGCTCTATCCCATTCCAGCAGCATTATTCGCCGGCTTCTGCGCGCTCAGGCTGTACAGTACCAGTATCAGCATATACCAGCGTAAAGCCATGATATTGCTCTGTGCCGTGATGGGACTGGTACCTTTGTCAGTTGTCATGCATAACAACAGCCAGGTTTTCTTCACGCTGCTGTTGTATTACTTTTCCATGACGGCAGCGGTGTTGCTGATTAAAGTACCATCGTCTCCCCGGTTCCTCCCCCGCCAGTCGCTCCGCGGCCGGCATGTTACCCTGAAGCCGGATAATGAGTTAAATGCATGGCGCGGCATCATCGTATCGGGCTTACATACGCTGCCCATCCGCCTGAAGCTCGACCGGAATGCCCCATATCCTCAGCTGGAATGCCATTCCCTGGAAAGAGATGATATTTTCAGAAAGATCGCGGCATATGTGCCGGTAAGAGTGAGGGCATACCTGCCCGGCGAAGAGAAACCGCTCTTTTCAGGCGTCCTCGAAATCGACCATTCCCTGAACTAACGGCATTCATTTTGTGGCAAACAGTTACAATACGGCCATGTAGCCTAAATTTTCTGTAAATTTCCGGAGAATCATGGCCCGATAAACAGCTGTTTTCTATGTCTTACCTACTGTCGCCACTCCGCACGGTGCTTATTTACTTTGCAGCCGGTGTGCTTTGGATATTTTTAACCGATTCCCTGCTGCAGTGGCTCGCCGAGCATTCGCCGTCGCTGATGCTGGGCGGACAATATGCCAAAGGCTTCCTCTTCATCATCCTGTCTTCGGTCCTGCTATTTTTATTGTTATCCAAGTCCCGCCGCTCCATCCGCACCCTTGAAATGGCCTATATGCGGGTATTCAGGGAAAGCCCTCAGCCCATGTGGATTTATGACCAGAAAACGCTGGAATTCGTGGATGTGAATGATGCAGCCATCCACCTTTACGGATACAAACTGGAAGAGTTCCTGACCATGAACATCCTCCAGATACGCCCGCAGGAAGACGTACAGAAGGTCCTCGACGCCACACGCTTCACCACAACCGGGTTCCAGAATTTCGGCACCTGGAAGCACCTTAAAAAGGATGGCGGACTGCTTTATGTAGATATACGCACCTTCGGCACACACTATAAAGGCCGCGAAGTGGAGATCGTCAGTATCGCGGACGTGACGGATAAACACCTGGCCTACGAAGCACTCTCCCGTCAGGAACTGCTGCTGAATTCTATCATCAACAGTACCAGCGACCTCATCTGGGCGGTAGACGATCAAAAGCATTACACCGCCTTCAACAACGCCTTCCGCGATGGTATACGGATCTTTAAAGGGCAGGAAGTACATGTGGGCGGCCCGTTGGTAAAAGGCGACAGCGAAGCGGAAATCAACCGGTGGAACGAATATTATAACCGCAGCCTGCTCGGAGAAGTTCTTACCATTGAAGAATCCCTGGAACTCGAAGAAATGGGCCTCGCTTATTCGGAGATCACCTTCCACCCCATCCGCAAACAACAGCGTATTGTAGGTGTTTCCTGCTTTGCACGGGACATTACCCAGCGTAAACACCAGGAGCTCAGCCTGCAGAAAGCCCTCGACCGTTACGAAATGGTAACGCTTGCCACGAGTAACGTTATCTGGGACTACGATATTTCTTCCAACACCATTCACTGGAACAACAACCTCACTACATTATTCGGATACCGGAAAGCGGATGAAACAGAAGACTGGTGGCTCCATCATGTTCATCCCGAGGATGCTCCCCGTATCACTACCGGTCTTACAATCGCCATACAGGAAAAACGGCATACTTACTCCGCAGAATACCGCTTCCTTTGCGCCGATGGAAAGTACCGCCACATCTTCGACAGGGTTTTTATCATGTACAACGATGAAGGCGCCCCCATCCGAATGATCGGCGCCATGGAAGATATCGAGGATAAAAAAGTGTACGTGGAAGAACTGCAGAAAGTAGCCCATATGAGCTCTCACAGCCTCCGCCGCCCCGTGGCCTCCATGCTGGGTGTTGTAGGGCTTATCAACAAAGACAACCTCACCGATCCCGCTAACCTCCCCCTGCTGGCAGGTATAGAGAAAATAGCGCAGGAGATGGATGAAATCATCCACACCGTTGCCGATAAATGCAATATGATTTTCAAAGATGTGGTAGACAAATAATAAAGGCCCCCTGAAACGGGAGCCTTCACTAAAACAATATGTTAATCTGATTATCAGGTTTTAGCTTCCTGGTACTTATCGCCCTGCTGCCCCGCTTTCTCCGTTTCCAGCACAATCACTTCCGGCCCTGTCATCTTTTTGGCGGTATAATGAATGTAATATTCATTCTTCGCTATCTCTTCCACCTTCCAGGCTTTATTACCGGAGCGTGCTGTAAGAATCTTCACGTTATTAGGCACCTTCACTTTCAGTAAACCGGACACAGGTTTATTGAACACAATCATATTCACCACTGCGCTGCCTTCCTGACGGGTAAAATATCCCCAGTCCTGCTTCTCCCATCCGGCATATCCGCAATTCCAGATCACATTACCATGTTGCTGCATCCAGTTGCCAATGGTTTTGGCGATGTGCAGCTCTTCTTTCCGGAAGCCGCCGTTACCATCAGGCCCGAAGTTCAGGAGAAAGTTACCGCCCATGGAGGTGGAATGTACCAGCATTTCCAGCAGCTCCAACGGCGATTTAACGTGGCTGACAGACCAGTCGCGGTGATACCCCCACTGGTTTTCCGGCACGGTCATACAGGCTTCCCAGTCCCACTGAGTCACTTTCACATCTTTCACGGCATTGGGAAGGCGGCGCTCGTAGCCGGATTCATAATCGCCCATCAGCTGGTTATTGGAATCGAAGTGGCGCTTCCCGAAATCATCTGCCCGCAGGCGGCTGTTCACGATCATACCGGGGCGTACGGATTTAAGCATCTTTTCCATTTCAAGCGTCCACCATCCGTTTTTCTTGATGGAGCTATCCCAGGTACCATCGAACCAGAAGGCTTTCACCGTAGGGTAATTAGTGGCAAGCTCCTTCAGCTGGTTACCCGCAAAGGTTAGAAAGCGGCGGAAAGCGATACTGTCTGCCGGCGACTGAATATCATACCGCCAGTCTGGATGATGCCAGTCGAGCACGGAATAATAAAAGTTCACATCGATCCCTTCAGCATTATAGGCTTCCACCAGTTCTTTGAGGATATCGCGGCGGAAAGGGGTGTTTCCGATGTGAAAACTGGTGTATTGACTGGGCCACAGGCAGAAGCCTTCGTGGTGTTTGGTAGTGATGGTCATATACCGGGCACCCATATTTTTGGCCATTTTAGCCCATGCACGGGCGTCGAACTCCTTAGGGTTAAATTGGTACATCAGTGAATCCCAGGTGGAGGTAGGTATACGGGCGCTGGATTTAAGGAATTCTGCGGCGTAGTTATAGGTTTTACCGTTCCATACGCCTCCGGGGATGGCGTAGAGGCCCCAGTGGATGAATTGTCCGAACCGGTTGCTTCTCCATTTCTGCATGGCATCGTCGGAACGCTTTTCCGTGGTTTGGGCACCGTATTGTAGCGGCGTTTTTGTTTGCGCCTGTGTGGATCCCGCGAATGTAATCGCAAGCGCCAGGGCGGTGAGGGTGTGTTTCATGTGGCTCATCATTATCTTGAATAGCATCAAAAGTAACGGTAAGCATCTCCGGAAACACCCTTCATTTGCAGCAAAAACACCGGTGAAAAAGATCAATCTTCCTTTGCTGGCCCGTTATGCTGACGGCTGGCGGCATATTCCTTCGGCGTACTGCCGAACTCGGTCTTGAACCATTTCCGGAAATAATCCACGTCAGAGAACCCGACCATGTAAGCCGCTTCCGTTACATTATGCCCGGTACTGAGCAGCTGCGCTGCCTTTTTGAGCCGGTAGCTGCGGATGAACTCGATGGTAGACTGGTTAGTGAGCGCCTTGATTTTCCGCAGCAGGGTAATGCGGCTGAGGTTCAGATCCCGGGCCAGCTGTTCCACATTGAGGGAAGCTTCCATGATATTATCGTCGATGAAGCGCATTACTTTAGAAAGGAACTGTTCGTCGGCCGAAGTGATGGCGATATTACCTGGCTGAAGAGTAACATCGCGGCTATAGCGCTCCCGCAGGAGTGCGCGGGAAACAAGGAGGTTATGGGCACGGAGCTGCAGCAGGCCAATATTGAACGGCTTGGTCACGTAATCATCCGCACCGGTTTCAAGGCCTTCCATCTGGAATATAACCGGACTGCGTGCAGTAAGCAATATCACGGGAATATGACAGGTGCGTTCGTCTTTCTTTAATTGCCGGCAGAAATCGGTACCGCTCATTCCCGGCATGGTAACGTCAGAAATAACAATATCCGGCAGTACGCTGGTGGCAATGCGCCAGCCTTCTTTCCCATCCCGCGCTTCATGGACCGTGTACAGATCCCGGAAATGACCTGCGATGAAGCCCAGCATCTCCTCATTATCTTCCACAATCAGCATCACCGGCTTCCCTGCAGCAGCATCCCCTGCTTCCTTTTCCGTTTCTTCCGCTATAACACGTGCAGGTAAAGCTTCCTGCGGGGGCTGCGCCAGCAGTCTTTCTTCGGGACGATAATCCTCCTGACCCACCGGCAGGCGGATGAGGAAACACGTTTGCCCCGGCTTGCCGCCCGCAGCGGTTGTACTCTCCACAGCAATCGTTCCATGGTGCAATGCTACCAGGCCTTTGGTAAATGCCAGCCCGATGCCGGTGCCGGTAGCTTCCTGACCGGATTCATTGAAATGCTGAAAGAGGTCGAATATTTTACCGATATGTTTCTCCGGGATGCCAGCGCCATTATCTTCTGCCAGCAATAGCAGCTCCCCTCCTTCAGTTTTCACCGAAATACGGATACGGCCCCCGGAGGGCGTGAATTTAAGTGCGTTGGAAATAAGATTATAGAGCATCTTCTCCACCTTATCCCTGTCGAGCCAGGCGGGTATTTCCGGCTCCTGTGCAGAAAGGGTTAGCCGCACACCGCGCTGGCGGGCATAGGCATCAAACGACAGCACTACTTCCCTCACCAGCTGCACGGCATCCTGTTCCATCACCTGCAGCTGCATATGCCCTGCCTCCAGCTTCCGGAAATCGAGCAACTGATCAGTAAGCCTTAACAGGCGTTCCCCATTGCGCTGCATCAACATGAGCTGATTGAGCAGACGGGTATTCCCCTTCTCCTGGTCTACCAGCTTATCCAGCGGCGCCAGTATGAGGGTGAGCGGTGTTTTGATTTCGTGGGAGATATGGGTGAAGAAAGACAGCTTACGTTGTGCCAGCTCCCTGTCCTTCTCACCGGAGCGCTGCTGCAGCACCAGTTCATGCTTCAACCGGGCGGTTTTCAGTGAATATTTCCAGCAGGCGTATAAGATTGTTCCGATGGCCAGTACATAGAAGAGCCACGCATACCAGGTTTTCCAGAGTGGCGGCAGTATGGTTATCCGCAACTGGGTATAATGATCATTCCAGAGCCCGTCGTTATTGGCGGCCTTCACTTTAAAGATGTAATCCCCTGCATCGAGGTTGGTGTAGGTGGCCTGTTGCTGGCGGCCGACGTAGTTCCATTCCGGCGTACCGCTGAGACCTTCCAGCGTATAGGCGTATTGATTGCTGCCGGGCTTGATGTAATTCAGCGCCGCAAAGCCGATGGTAAAATAAGCCTGATCGTGCGTAAGGGTAATATGATCCGACCAGGTAACTGATTCTTTGAGCGGGGAGTTTTCACCGCCTATTTCCACAGGCTGGTTCTTGATGAGGAAAGTAGTAAGCACCACGGGTGGTGGTACGGTATTACTCACGAGGTTTTCCGGAGAAAAATATACCACGCCCCCGCTTCCGGCAAACATCAGCTCTCCGCGGGAAGTGCGGCAGTTGGCAGCCAGGAACTCGTTGGCGCTGGTACCGCTCTGCATGGGGTAGTTCCGGATTTCAACATCCGCTTTGGTAAAGGGGCCGGCAGCTTTGCGCAGCACGAGGCGGGTAATGCTCCTGTCCTGACTGATCCAGTAATCGCCCCTCCCGTCTTGCTGAATAGCCCGTACAATATTACTGGGCATGCCGTAAGTAGAATCGAGGGTATGGAAAGTGCGCCGTTGCTTATCGAGCAGCTTCAGGCCATTGCGGGTGCCGATCCAGATTTGGTGCCGGTCGTCTTCATAGAGGGCAATGATGGCGTTTTTGTTATATACCGAATCGTACTCGAGGTTGTAATTACTGAACTGATCGCTGCCGGCAGGGAGGCAGGCCAGTCCGCCTTCGGTTCCTGCCCAGATTGCTCCGGCATGATCGCGGATAATGATATTGATATCGTCGTGTACGAGGCTCCGGGGATCACCTTTACGGTGGCGGTAATGCTTCAATACACCGTTTGCTTCCCGAAGGATTAATCCCGCCTTAGTACCTATCCATTGGCGGTTCCCCTCTGTGAGCACACTGTATGCTACTTCGTCGAGGTTATTGAGGGGCGTTTCTTTCAGGGGGTGGCGCTTCATGAGGCCGGACACGGTATGGTAACTGTAAAACCCGTCGAGCGTAGCGATCCATAGCACATCCTTATCATCCAGACATATGGATTTTACCATTTGCGGGTTGATGTGATGCTGCAGATCGTGCCCCACGCGCACATGCCGGATCACGCCCTTATCCCTGTCGTAGTAATTGATGCCACCGCCTTCCGTACCTATCCAGAAGCGGCCGTGGCGGTCTTCCACAATACTGCTTGTTACCCGGTAGCTAAGGCCGGGCAGCGGATTGGTTTTATCGGAAATGAAACTGAAATTATTATTCCCGGGGTGCAGGATGCTGGCCCCGCCGGAGAAAGTGCCGATCCAGATGCTGCCGGCATTGTCTTTCATAAAACTGAGGATGGAGTTGGAGGATATACTCCAGGGATCGTCGCGGTTCACGGTAAAGTTGCGGATAGCCCCTCTGTTGCCGGGGATCACATAAACACCATTGCGCGTACCAACCCATGCATCCCCATTATGAAACCCGATGGCCCGCACCAGATCACTGCTTACGGCGTTGGCTCCGGCGCCTGCATGGAAATTCTCACAACTGTCTGTAGCCCTGTTCCATACGATAAGTCCATGTTTAGCAGTGCCTGCCCAGAGGTTCTGCGCACTATCTACCCGCAATGAATGCAGGGTGCTTTTATTGTAATAAGGGTTGTTAGCCAGACTTTCAGGAATAGGGATCATCCGGCGTGTTTCCGGATTATAGCGCCGGATACCGGAGTAGCCTCCCAGCCAGAGAATACCTGCATTATCTTCCGCGATATAATTCAGCTGAAACCGTCCTTCCTTGCCGGGTATTTCCCTTTGCAGCCGGCGTTCTTTGGCATTGTAACGCAGCAATCCCAGGGTGGAGCCGGCCCATAACTGGCCTTTCCGGTCTTTGAAAAGTGATTTGACATGCCGGTAAGCCACTTTGGCTGTACCCTCAAAAGCAGGTACGCGGTGAAACTTCTCAGTACGGGTATCGAACACATCGAGGCCCTGCTCGGAGCCGATGAGCAGATTACCGTGTTCATCTTCCTCAATGGAAAGCGGATCGTTGCTATGAATGGAAAAGGGATTGGCGGGGTCGTAGGAGAAGTTGCGGAAGCCGTAGCCGTCGTACCGGCTGATACCAAGACTGGTACCCATCCAGATGAAGCCTTTGCTGTCCTGGAACATGCAGTAAACGGAGGTTTGGGGTAGCCCCTGTGCAATGCCGAGGTGAGAGAACCTGACAGCCTGCTGCTGTGCCAGCATGGTACCGCGCATCCCGCAAATGAGCAACAGCAGGCTCATTATCATTTTCCATAACCCCTTCATCATACCTGAAAAATAGTAACTGCGGCGGTAAAGGGCAAGGGGCGGGTGCGGAATGCGCGTATAGTGGAAGGATCGGTTAAAATGCTACTAATTCGCGTGCGGCTGGGCCGTGAAGCGTTTTTCCCGCCAGTTACGGTCGTAGTACACGAAAAAGTACAACCAGATGGTACGGCTCAGGCGCATGAGCAGCGGCTGCATGATGACGAGCAGTCCGGCGTTTACACCCAGCCAGTACAATACGCTGTTGTCGTGCAGGGAGAAGCCCAGCAGCACCCACCATGCCACGAAAGTAGATACACTGAGGGCGATGGAGAGCGCATAGCTCACATATCCCGTTCCGAAGAAGAAGCCGGTTTCCGGTTCGCTGAGTTGACCGCACTCCGGGCAACGCTCGTTCATTTTCATGAAAGAGCCCAGCTTGTAGGGGTTGGATTCCGTGAAAAGACGGCCCCTGCGGCAGCGGGGACATTTGTTCTGCAAGGCGCTCAAAATAACATTGGGCTTATGGTCGTTTCTTTCGGCACACATAGTTTTATTTGTTTAGGCTTTTTCTGAATTCTTCAGGCGTTTGGCTCACATACTTTCTGAAGAACCGCGAGAAGTAGCTGTTATCAGGAAAGTTGAGTTCCGCCGCTATCTGGGCCACCGTTTTCTGCTCATTGGTGAGCAGGCGTTTGGCTTCGAGTAATACACGTTCGCGGATCACCTCACCGGCCGTTTTACCGAGGAGGTCCTGGCAGAGGGCGTTGAGGTGGTTAGGCGTGATATAGAGCAGCTCCGCATATTCGCGGGGCAGGCGCATGGAGCGGTAATGACGGTTGATGAGGGCCATGAAGTTGCGCAGTACCAGCTGCTTCTGCTGCGGAACACCAGCCGCCCCGTCGCGGGCAATGTGGCGGTCGGCCTCCAGGAACAGTTGCAAGAGCAGGGCACGCACCAGATCGGGTTCGTTATCCTCCCCTGCCTGCAGGAGCTGTTCGAAGATGGCCATCATGACGGTGCGCAGCTTTTCGGGCACGGCCATTACCTGGTCCTGGCTCTGGCCGGAGAAGAACGGGAAGCGTTCCAGGTATTCCGGGTTGGCGAGGAACGACTGGAAGAAGGCGGGTGAAAAGTGCACCACATATCCTTCAGTTTCCGGGCCGAGGTGCCAGCTGTGGACTTGTCCGGGCGTCATGAAATACAGCTGCCAGGGTTCTACGGGGAAGCGGGAGAAGTCCATGGTATGGTACCCGCTACCTCCGGTAAAAAGCACCAGGTGGTAAAAAGAGTGGCCATGCTGCTGATGGACGCGCTGGTAGTTCTTTTTAAGATACGAGCCCAGGCGCTCTGTGAGGAGATCCTGATGGCGGTGACCATCGGAGATGGTGCAAATATCGTATACCGGGATGGAAGATTTCATGACATCACAAAGGTACGCCAGAAGGGGCTGCGGTACTTTTCACATTTGGGGCTTTTATGGTACTTTTTACTGAAGACGGATTAGACAAGCTGATAATTATCACATTTTCAGGGGTTTTGGATGAAAAAACAACAATTAGGGTGAGGGAATGATGGGATTAATCAGGCCATGGGAGTTTAATTACCTCGAATTCGGGGTAATTAGAATTAGGACCCAATTGCCAGCAATCTGAAAGTGCGGGGTTCTAATTCCGTCGAATTCGACGGAATTAGAATTGGAGACTGCAAACTCAATTGCCGGGGATTTGAAAGAATAGGGTTCTAATTCCGTCGAATTCGACGGAATTAGAATTGAAGGCTGCAAACTCAAATGCCAGGGATTTGAAAGAATAGGGTTTTAATTCCGTCGAATTCGACGGAATTAGAATTGGAGGCTGCAAACTCAATTACCGGAGACCTGAAAGTATAAGGTTTTAATTCCGTCGAATTCGACGGAATTAGAATTGGAGGCTGCAAACTCAATTGCCGGGGATTTGAAAGAATAGGGTTTAATTCCGTCGAATTCGACGGAATTAGAATTGAAGGCTGCAAACTCAATTGCCGGGGATTTGAAAGAATAGGGTTTAATTCCGTCGAATTCGACGGAATTAGAATTGAAGGCTGCAAACTCAATTGCCGGGGATCTGAAAGAATAGGGTTTAATTCCGTCGAATTCGACGGAATTAGAATTGAAGGCTGCAAACTCAATTGCCGGGGATTTGAAAGAATAGTGTTTAATTCCGTCGAATTCGACGGAATTAAAACCCTGTTCT
>NZ_QFFK01000003.1 GCF_003149455.1 Chitinophaga deserti | reverse complement strand
TTCGGGAGGACACCTTTACAGACTTTTGAAGAAACACTACCTTTAGCCAAAGAAAAACAGCTGGACGATATACCGCCAGCTGCCTAATATTTTAACCCGACTGTCAGGGCAAATCGGAACTATTACAAATAAGTGATGTTCCCCGATATGCTTTTACATCGAATTGTCCCCTGTTTTCGGTAGCCATTTCAGGTCTTTATCATCATGATTAACAATCCAAAAAGACTTTCTATCAAATTTCAAAATAGCGTTCTTAAGCAACCTTTCATAAGCCTCAATTTTTCTATCATACGACAGCACTTCGTTTGCATTTCACCGCTTAAATAATCAATATATTGCTCCCTGTCATAAGGAAGAATCTCTTTTACTTCATTTATAAATTTCATCTTATTTTTTAAGGATAAACCGGCTGATAACCTCCACCTTTAGGATTTTGTACATCCCAATGCGGTGTGTGTGCCATTAAATTCTACAAAACATGAACTGTGCTGGTGATGTCAATCTAAATTCTACATTTGCATGGGCCGGATATTGAATTTCAAAGGCATTACCAGTATGCTGATCAAGCGCCTGAAAATAGCGATAAACAAACAAGCGTAAGGAATGGATAATATAAATTTATTAGTTATTGTAAGCACTATCTCGTTGTTCATTTCGCTGTTTCTCGGAGTTTTTCTGATAACCGTTAAAACAAAGAACAAACTAAGTAATTCCCTGTTTGCACTGTTTTTATTGATAACAGCGATAGACATTAGTGAACCTTTGTTTAATACCATGGTTGATGGTCCATCCAACCTGGGAATGTTCAGAGCTTCATTCGCTTTCCTGCAAATTCCCGTTTTTTATCTATATGTACTATCCGTTTGTTACTCGGATTTCAAGCTTAAACTCAAATACCTGCTACATCTGCTGCCATTTTTAATTGCTAACCTGGTTTTGCTGCCGCGCTTTTATTCTGTAGATGTTGCTTCCAAAATTCATTTTATCATAAATCGTCAAAGCATGATTGAGCTGCAGTTTAATCATGTTATGATACATGTACAAATGATTGTATATGCTATTGCGGTTTTTAGGGTATTAAGGAAATCAAAAAAACTATATCTCGAAAATTATGCAGGGAAAAATATTAATTCTTACAATTGGTTACTCCAATTCGCTATTCTGTTAGCTATTGTATATCTGATAGCACTTGCAAAAAACATTTTTAAATTTTCTGATTATCCACATATTTCTGAATGGATAAAGAGCGGGCTCCTTGTATTAGGACTGTTCAATATTTGCTGGTACTTATTTAAAGCATTAAATAACCCGGGCCTTTTCAGAAATATTGATTCATCTCTAAAACTTGTTTCCGAGATTGTTGCAGAGGATAAGAGCAACGAACAATCTATTGCTGGTGAAAGAGAATGGCAGGAGGATATATTGAGATTAAAAAAATACATGATCGAAGAAAAGCCTTTTCTAAACCCCTCGCTAACCATACAGGATATTTCCGGTAAGATGGGAATTCCTGTCCGGGATTTGTCGCTTTTAATTAATCATCAGATAGGGCAGCATTTTTATGATTTTGTTAATACTTATCGAATAGAGCAGGCTATGAACATGTTAAAGGATGATACAAAAAGTAAGGTAACTATCCTTGAAATTCTGTATGAAGTTGGTTTTAATTCAAAATCCTCCTTTAACACTGCATTTAAAAAGCATACTGGCAATACCCCAACGTCATATCGTAAAGAATTGAAAAACAGTAATTTGTAATTACTCGTACGCTTTTTTGAAAAGATTCACACCTATTTTTCTGAACAAATCAGACCGAATGCATTTACCCGGTCGTATAGGTTCAACGTCTTCCCCATATTTGTATCGAAGTAAAATTTATGATAAAATACGATACAATGAAAATGGGAGCAAAAATTTTAGCAGTACTGTTATTGATCAGCAGCTTTTCCTTTGGGCAAGACATTACCCAAAAAATTGATTCAATAATAAAAAACAATTACCAAAAAAATCCTGAAGTAGGGATTAGTGTGGGTTTTATCAAAAACAATGAGGAATACTATACCGCTTATGGCAATTTGAATGCTGAAAGTCAAACTAGAATTGATAAAAATTCCATATTCGAAATTGCATCTATCACCAAGATTTTAACCTCAAATTTAATTGCTCAGGCGGTTAATGAGGGGAAAATAGATGTAGATAGTTATATTGACGACTTCCTTCCCAAAGAATACATATTGCATAATAATATCAAGAACAAAATCCGGATTTCAGATCTGGCATCTCATCAATCAGGGCTACCTGATATAGATTTTGCAAAGTTAATTGAACTAAACCCTCAGCAACCGGTAAGCAATGTCACTGAAAAAACACTGACCGATATCATCAATAATTGCAGTGAACTGAAAGATTATGGTAAATATCGTTACTCTACGATTAGCTATACTTTACTCGGGCAGATACTGGAAAAAGTATACGGTAAAAGTTATAGTGAAATTATTAAATATAAAATGATTGCGCCATTACGGATGCCCCATACGTTTACCAAAGATTTCAATGTAAAAAACAGAACAACCGGCCACAATCCCAATGGAGGTATTCAGGAATTTTTCAACTGGAATATTACAGCTTCTGCCGGATTGATAAAATCCAGCTCATCTGATATGGTCACATTCTTAAAAGCAGTCTTAAATAAGGAAACCGCCATAGGTAAAGCTGCCATCGTCACCGAAAAAATCTTTTATAAAGATGAAAAAAGGGAAATGGGACTTGGAACGAATATCGTATCGGACGACAAAAATACTCTCTATATGAAAACAGGTGATTCTATGGGACAATCTTCAATTATATGCTATAATAGGGCTGAAAATTGGGGCATCATCATCCTGCTAGACCAAAGAAACTCAAAAATGAGGCAAAACCTGTTGAACCAGATTTATGATAATGTATTGAAATAATCACTGTTCGTTGCGGGGTATTACTATAGATAATATTATTATTTAATGTTTTGTTATAAAATTTCTATTTTGCGCTCTTATTACATAAGCATATTCTTTTATATAAAATAGAAAACTGAAAAATCAAGAAAGATGAACCCACTGTTTTTAATTCCGGGAGCCCTGGTAATCGGCGGCATCGTGTTTATGGTGATCATGAACAAACGCCAGAAAGCTGCAAAAGCCGACATTGACATTGATCAGGAACGCAGAAATTACACTGCATACAAAAATGAACTCCTGTTGCAGGATTTCTCTTTTCTTAAAGGTTGGATGAAAGGGCAGGCTATAGATGCTTTCAGTGCTGCATCCATTCCTCAGAGCACCGCAGACAAAGTGAAAAACCTCCTGGGCGATGGCCTGAAGAATTTTGCCTTGTCTGGTACCGGCATAAAACTTCAGCGGATTGATACTGATGCATTTTGGGTACTGAGTGGGAAGGATTTGCATTTTTTCACAACGGATGCAGTCGGTGAAATGGAAGAACATTTAGTCTTTGATAATTTTCACCTGGAAAAAGCCCGGATGCACGATGGCGGCATATTAAAGGCGCAATTCGGATTGTATGCAAAGCAGGCAGAGGAATATTTGCCCAAAGTGCAGGTCATCACTTTTGACGTTGACGGGAAACAGTTGTCGCTCGAAGTACATGATAGGCTGAGATATGCGGTTGATCCTGCGGATATGATGAATGTCAAAAAGCAACTGCAGGACAGGGCAAAGTACCAGGTGGTTGGCGAGCGACTGCTGGCGGAATTGAAAGCCGGATTTCCTCATTTGAAAACGGCATAATCCCATATGAGTTTCCTGAAGAAAATAATGCGTGCTTTCTCGGGCTTGCGGCTGAATGACAAACAACCACTGCATGGAAAGCAATTGGATTATGTATTGGTCAGCTCCATGTATGCCGCCCAGCAGTCGGCCTACTTAAACGCTTTTGAAACAGGTTTAAGTAAGGGCGAAATCAAGACATTGCTGCAGGATCATTGGGGTATTAACAATAGTGAAGACGCAAAAAGCATCCTCTCCGGATTGATAACAAGGAACAACGATCCATATCTGGCCGTTGTATACGCTGCATATGCCAATAAGGCGAATTATGTGGAGATACTAAAATCCGGATTGCCGGAGAATGAACATCTGTTTCAGCGATATCTCCAGATGTACAGAACTATCAGCGCCGCTATCCCGGATGCTGTTTCATCCGGATTATTTGAAAGCTATGCCGCACTGGAAAAGGTAAGAGATGCAGGATGGAATTATGGACGGGCTTCTTTTATTGCCAGGTGTTGCTTTGATATGAATTATCTGACTGCAAATGAACTTGTACAGTATCTGGAAGAAAGCTATAACGGTTTGAAAGGATGCTGTAAAACCTGGAAGGACTACACCGCAAGTTATGTGTACGGAAGGGCATTGTCGGGTGCATCTCACAATGCAGGCATGATCACGATAGCAGATGATTTACTGAAGAACAGGAAAAGTCCCTTACTGGATAAGACCTTTGTTTAGAGAGGCAGATAGTATTTAAACACCTCTTCATTTCATACAGGATCATTATTCCCGACGGTATACAGGCGGCATGGCGGGGATCGATACAAAAAGAAGGTCCGGCTCCTCAGCAGCCGGACCTCCACTATCTCATAAAAATTATTTCCTCTTCTTTAACATTGTTGCCATCATCATTTTGGACATTATCGGTTCCAGTATACCAAAATCACCAAAATTATACCGGTTCGCTACCTTGAACTCGATGGAATAATTACCTACGCGGATTGCCTCACATCCCCCGGCATCCCTCCATACAGAACCCGTTGCTGTTCCCCTAACGTACTTCCTGCCAAACTGGGTTGTCACTTCTACGATATTCACCGATCCCGGGGAAGGAATCCATATCAGTTCCTCGGGCGGACATTCGACATGATAAGTAACTGCGTTCTGGGGTAATTTCATTCCCAGCGACTTCCCGGTATCATCTAAGTCAAGGTCCATGCTGTAATAGGGATGGGAGCCGGATGAGTATCCTTTCCCGAAAATCTGGAGCGTATAGCCGTCTACCGGCTCCTCGGCGTCAATAATTCCGTTAATGATTAAATCACCTTCGTGGATCATTACATTATTGCGCAGGGGTATCCCTTCCGAAAGTACGTTATTGTAGGTGGAAAGCCAATACGTTCCATCGTCGATCGTTATGTCCTGAACGAGCGTAAGTATGGGGTTCGATCTGCCGGGCCGTAGTTCAGGAGGCACCCAGTCGTGGATCTCCACGGAAACGCTGGAGATATTATCAAACTGCAGGGTTTCCGGGGCTTTGAAATGGGCTTTCAGCCCACGGGGCTCCAGCGTCCCACCTGCTTTTCCTGTTAGTTTCCAGTTCTTAACGTTGTTGGGGTTCTCCAATACTTTTGCAGCGGTGATAGCGATCTCCGGATGTTCGCCCACGGGGCGGCCTGGCTCGTTCATCATCGAGAGTACCTGCAATTCCGTAGTTTTCCCGATAGTTAAATAGTCCAGGTCGGCATGCAGCCAGAATAGTGCATACAACGTCCAGTCGGAGAAGTGATCAGTTTCCACTTTGACGGTCTTGTTCGCCTTATCTACCCGAGATTTGGCCATGAACCTCCAGCCTCCGGCTTTATCCTGATAGGCGAGGAACAGTGCATCCGGGTGAATAGTATCCGCCAGCATCGCGTCGGTGTAAGGAATAGTCAGCGTGATGGGCTTGGTGAATTTGATGCCTTCCGGTTCCAGGCGGAACGATTTTCCCGGGCTGCCAGGCAGGGAGTTCGTCACTTCCTGCAACGTTATCTCCGTATTGGCTGCCAATGCACCTGCTGGAATATCCACTGTTATCCGTCCGCCCGTAGCGGCGATGGTCCCACCTGCAGCACCAATCGTTTTTTTGATCGAAGTGCCTACGGGAGTACCGTGAGGACGAATATCCGGTTGCTGGGGTTGGGGCTGGGGTGCCGGATCAGGCTGTCCGTCGGGTGAACCGGATTTCTTGCAGGCAACAAATCCGGCTGCCAGGAAAAGAACCCAAAAGAGGTGCTTCATATGCATGTAATTCATGATTTCCTATAGTAGATTTTTGGGGTAGATGGCACGAAACTCCGCAATCAACAGAAGCAAGTCAACACATTTTCGTTGAAATGTCGGATTATGTATATAAAATGCAGCCGGCCAGCTGGAACCAGTTGGATTATTGTTCTGCCAAGCGCCCGCAGGAATTTTCAGATATCCTCGCTAAGCGTGGTCTAATATTTCAGGCTATGAAGTGCCATTTAGCTTATGTTAATTATCTTTAACTGTATATGGCCATTTGGCTCAAGAGACTTATCACTTCCCTGGTCTTCACTGCCTGTGCGCATATTGAGGCAGGAAGCTGGTTTTGTGGTATTCAGCCTGTTTTTTTAGATTTGTCTGCATGAAATATTCCTATACATTGTTTTTCCTGTGTCTCCTCGTGCCCTTTGTGGCTGCAGCGCAGGAACTCCCGGCAAATAGCTCAGTCGTAATCCTGCTGACTGATGGCCAGGTACCCGCCAACGCTAAATCGAAGGGTACTCTCAGAATTAAGGACGGAGGTTTCAAGACCAATTGCGGATACTCGCAAACCTTTGACGAAGCACGTAGAAAAGCCCAGGCCGCCGGCGCCAACATCATAAAGATTACCCAGATCAAACCGCCGGATGGCTGGAGTTCCTGTTACCGCATGAACATGGATCTGTATCATCTTGAAGAACTGGCCCCACTGATCGCCGAACAACAGGCTGCTGAAGATTCCGCAATGCGCACCTTGCTTCCTGACACGGCATCGTATGCATTATTATGCGTATACCGCCCCAAGTCTGGATCCGGTGCTTTGGTGCAGTACAACGTGCATGTCAACGATTCCATGGTATGCCGGGTGAAAAACGGCGGAAGCTATCTGGTGAAGATCTACCATCCTGACCAAGCCAGGGTATGGGCCCGAACTGAAAAAAGGGAAGAAGTGGTTCTCAACTTTCAGGCCGGAAAAGCCTATTTCCTGCGTTGCTCCGTAGGCATGGGCGCGTTCGTAGGGAGGCCGGTGTTCGACGTTATTGATGCCGCGATGGGTATTCGGGAATTCAATGGAACGAAAGCCGAAAAGGTAGTGGACTCGACTGAAGATCCGGTGTATTCGGTTGCAGGCAAGCAGTTTTAATATGCTTTTGAAGGACTGGCAAATGAAGGCGCTGAATCAAAGCTGAACATTGGAGGAAAGATTGTCCCAATAGTTAGATAACCCGGATGAAAGCAATCGGATTACGACACCCAGGGACATAATTGTAATCATCTCCTCCCAACCCTCATGATCTTTCAGAGACCCGCGCAATGCGCGGGTCTCTGCATTTTAGCCAGGTCCGACTTTTATTATCAATTATCAGCGATATCCACCGGAGCTTTTCCTTAGCGTCGGGTGCGCCCGCGAATTTCCCCTGAATTGGTACGAATATCAACCGGGCAATCACGAATATACATGCATGGTAATTCGGCTGCCGTTAATACCGATTTTTACGTCCGAAAGGCAATTCGAACCATGCGCATCCTCATTTTCCGCATACATATTCAATTTTGTTAACTTTTTAAAACTGAAAACATGAAACGTTTAGTATTAGCCATGCTCTGCCTTACGCTGGGCGCAGGCGCATTTGCAGCCGATTCCAAAACTGCCAAACCCGCTGACAAGAAAGTGGAAGCGAAAATGACCACTAATAATGACATCGTGGTTAGCAACAAAAAAATGAAAGAATCCAAATTCCGCATCCAACGTGCGATTTTGACCCAGGACCTCTGTGGTAATCACATCGTTGTTTGGGTATCTGGTCCGAACAACGCTTCATGGGTTTCGATGTACGACACTGCTGTGACTTACGTTGTTAACCACATGGATTCCAACGGCTGTTACGTAGGATAATCCTGCGAATTTCGAGGATGTATGTCCAGCCTTACCCCAAACCCGGGAAAACCCGGTATTTCTTTATCCAGGCTCGATATGAAGGGCAATCCACCAGGATTGCCCTTTTTCATTGCCAATGGCCCGGACGGGCAAGGAGTAGATTAGTTTATCATATGCTTGCAATCCTGTTCTTGCGGTATTGGTGAACCCGGGTTAACATCAAAATCCCAATAAGTACTTCAGCATGATCGTTCTGCCACGTAAAGGCATTTCGAGGATAGACGACTGGTTGGCCGTGTTAACGATTTGCCGGTATTTTTCCTGCCCCAGTAAATTGATGCCTTCCAGCTCGAATGTGCTTTTCCTCTTCGGCAGTGCGAATCGGGCCTTGCAATCGAGGAAATGCTGGTGGATAGTGGCCAGCCCGGACGGGCGGTAGGATGTCAATTGATATACAGGCGTGATGGAGATTCCGGCAGCCAGTTGCTGCTGCCATTCTGCTTTCGCCTTTACAGATTCCGTGGTGTTGGGCGCTGCAATGCCTTTCCTGGGCCGCAGCCGGTAAATACTTTTTCCCACTTCCCCCGAAACAGACAATTTCGCCCCGAAAAGCAACTTCTTCTGGCCCGCAAACGCCAGGCTGAAATTGTGTGAATTAAAAGGGGAAATATCGCCGTTATACCACAGGTAACCTGTTTGCAAACCTGCCCTTACTGCGGCAGAAAGCTGAATAGAAAGAGGAAAGACGTATTTCGAATAATTACCGTTAAAAGTGTATTTCGACTGACGGTTATCGTAATCCATAGCTGTGATGCGGGTAATGCCGCTGTCTATCACAAAAGCTTGCAGGAAATTCTGTTGAGTTCTTTCTGCGGAAAGCATGATTTGCCAGAAAACCATCTCGATCGGTTTCCGGTAGGCGAAGCGCACGATGGCGGAATGAACATTGGTTTGGGGCAGCGGTGCCGAGTTGGCATTGAATTGCCGGTAGTTGACGAGGATCGATCCGGGATAAATATCGTTGACGTGCCCGAAGGTGGTTTGCGCATTGTACCGGAGCTGGTATTCGCTGTACCTGCCGATATTCCTCCGGAAATCGAGCGTGGGATTCAGCACGTAATTCTCCTGCCTGCGGACAAGGTTATCTGCCTGCACGCGGTATCCAATGAAATGTACCGCAGGTTTTACTTCCGCAACGAATATTCCTTTAGCCAGCATCCAGGTAGCGTTGGCGCTGCCGAATACCCCCAGGTTTTCGAATTTGACGTTGTTCCGGAAGCGGGCTCCCGCGCTGGAGATTTTCCGGGAGCTGTCCGTAACCTGGAGGCCGGAGAGAAGGTGGTTCCTTTCATAATTGCCGCCCGCCGAAAACGAGAACACCCATCGGCCGCGTTTAATGTTGAACGCAGCGGACTGATGCACATAAAACTGTCGGGTCTGCACCTGTTGTTCGAGTTGACGGAATTCCGCGCTGTCGTTTACCAGGTTTTCATGCAGGCCCGGAAGTACGAAGAGGCTTTCGTCTACATGAACATATTTTACAACCGAATTGTATTGCAATAAAAGTCCGCCACCAATGGCTTTCACAATGTGCGTTTCGTTCCCCGCGCCTTGCTGGCGGACCGGCAGACGCTGCTGCATGAACCGGCCGTTTTGCCAGGCATCACCCCGTTCGGAAGAATAAGGGAAATTTACGCTTGTAGAAGATTTCACGAAAGCACGCTGACTGTTTTTCTCGAATTGCGCCTGCACCTGCCATTCGCGATGGCGGTCTGTATTGAACTGGGATTCCTGGTACCGGATAGTATCTCCCTGCGGCAGGAAGTACTGAACAGACTGTGAAACGTTGTACCGGCGCTTCAGATCCAGGGCGGTTACGTTCAGCCGGAGTGCACGGTCTGCGGGAAGTTTAAACAATGCGTTGGCATTTACGGCATGGTCGGTGTTCCGGAGATAATATTTTTCGTCAACCGCGGGCAGGTTTTCGCTGGTCATACTCAAGTAGGCATGGGGCTGCGGAGGCGAAACGCTGCCATTGCCGGCGGGAGCGCCCAAATCGGCGGTTTCCCGCTGAAGGTTGCGGCCGGCATTATTGGATTTGATGTAATTGATGCTCTTGATGCTTTGCTGCAGCACCAGGTTGCTGAAGGAAAGCAGGTATGCATTGTTGCCAGCGCCCGCTTCGCCGGTGTTGATCGAAGTGGCGCGGGCTTTGCCTGACAGCCGGAGGTTAAGGGAGACGTTATCGGCCGGCACATATCCGTTGAGGACTTTCACAGGCTGGTCGCGTTCTAACACTTCTATCTGCTCTACCGCATCCACCGGTACATTGTTCGTAGCTACGCCATACCGGCCGTTGAGCAGGTTTTCGCCATCGATGTATACATTGGAAATCCGTTTTCCGTTGTAGCTGATGCTACCTTTCTCGTCTACTTCGATTCCCGGCAGCCGGGCAATCAGATCGCCTATTACCCGGTCGTTCTTGTCTTTGAAAGTTGCCACGCGATACTTCAACGTATCGCCGGAAGTCTGGATGCCGGGTTTCGATTTTACAGTGACCCCGGCCAGCGCAGTAGGCAATGCGGAAAGGGTAACAAGGAATGGAGATGAGCCACTGGAAATGGTTTGGATGAAAGGCCGGTAACCCAGGGCTGTAACCTTCAGTGATAGTCCGTTGCCGGGCGTGGGTAATTTACATTCGAAGGAGCCGTTGGCATCCGATTTCGTGAAATGAACACCGGCTCCGGAAGCGTTTATAATCGTCACGGAAGCTGCTGCCAACGGTTTGCCTGTGCTGTCTTTCACCATCCCGTTTACATTTGCGGGGTTTTGTGCCATGGCTGGCGTGGTAAGGGAAAGGATGGTTAACAGCAGCAGGGTTTTGATGCGCAACAGGATTATTTTTTAGTGGGCAATTCGAGTGGGTAATTGAGTTGGGGTTTGTTCTTCGCTGCTTTCATCTGCTGGCCGTTAATGGTAGCATTGTCGACCGTTATGTCGTCGGAGCTGCCGGCATTGGCCTGTAGCCCTTCGCGGTAAGCGGCTTCCATACGGAGGAACGCGATGTTTGTGGTATGGGTAGCGTCTGCAGGCGGATTGAGGGAAAGCCCTTCAGGCAGCACGGTATCCGTTTCGATGCGAGTGCAGGTGAAGCGGATGCGATTTGCGTTATCACAGGCTTCGAGGATGAGCCCGGGCAGGCCACGCAGCTTCCAGGGGCCGAAGCTGGCGGGGATATCCGTGGTGAACCAGGCCGTATAGGTTCTGCCTTTCACAGTGCCCGTAGCTTTCTGGCAGGTGTGGCCGAGCAGCAGTTTCGTTTCGGTGGATATTTGCCAGGCAATTGCTTCCAGCGGTTCTTTGATAAGGTAATTGGCCCTGCGGAAGCTCCGGTTTACCAGCAGCTCCTGTTCATTGATATACACAGATTCATCGGTGACGGGCCTCCATGCGCCCATGTTCACCGTAGTGCTGTTGGTACGCTCGGCTTCTTCGAAGGCTGCACGGTGCATGGAATCTTGCCGTAGCTTGGTAGTGCTCAGGTACACGCTCTGCTGCGGGCTAAATGCCAGCTGGAAATCTTCTTCCCATTTGCGGGACGACTGCGTGGTGTCACGAACGTGGGAGAAGTGGTAATACGCGATGCCGGCGCGCCCTTCGGATCTAGTGTTGTCTTTCTGGCGGAAGGAGTAAAGAACGCAAAGCAGCAGCGCAGGGGCCACAAGTTTTATCAGGTAACGCATGCCCAAATTTCGCCCCCGGCGGCACCTTGCGCAATGGCAAACCGATATCCGGCGGAAAGAAATCCATATTCGATGGCTTCCGGGCCATATTTGAATTGGCCCCCGGCTGGGAAAACCCTGCGGAGATGAAGCGAATCCCGGCGGATTTTGAACGGAAACCGGCGGATATGAAACTGTGCCGCCGCATCTGGTGCTTGATAAGTACATTTATACCGGGCAAACTCCGTTTAAAGGGAACGGATTGTATTTTTATGTTTTCTGGCAGAACAAATTTTTGTAGGATGAATGTAAGACCGGTATTGGTTAACTTCTGGATGATTACCCTGTTTTTGGCCGCTTCCTGCGGTGAGCCTTCCCCTTCGCGGAAAGTCCCCCGGCAACAGGAGTCTTTGGCGCAGGAGAAAGATTACCTTTCCATCGTTATATCATTGGACACACTGCCGTCTGACCAATTCTGGAAAACGGTGCGCCGCGAAGACAGTCTCCTTTCCCTACGGCCCGACAGCAATTCCAACCCGTTTTTCCATTACTTCCGTGCCAGGATTCTCCT
Organism: Chitinophaga deserti; assembly: GCF_003149455.1. GTDB lineage: Bacteria > Bacteroidota > Bacteroidia > Chitinophagales > Chitinophagaceae > Chitinophaga > Chitinophaga deserti. Next base: position 640,486 of record NZ_QFFK01000003.1, on the reverse strand, counting down.
GAAACAGGACTATCCCGACAGCGCCATGGCCCAGCTGGAAAAAATGAGGGGAGAAAGGGCGGATAGTAACGTTTCCCTGCTCAGGGAATACACCATTCTCGATTACAATAGCCGCAACAATATGATGGTGGAAGGAGAGCTGATGCAAAAGATACTTGCAGCGATGAAAAAAGCAGAACGCCTGCAAAGTCCGGTTACTTACCGGTTCTACGATCTCATGGCCAAAGCGTACTACCAGAACGAAAACGAAAGCGAATCCCTCGAATACGCGGAGCGCCATTTCAGGTCACATCCGTTTAATACGCATCCCGTGGTGATGCAGCGCCACTACGACGTTTCGTATCTCCTCGCACATGGGATGGACGATTTCGACAAAATGATGCTGTACAATTCCCTGGCCAGGAAGCTCGCCATCCATACCGGCGACAGCGTTGCCATTGCCCGGACGTACGACAGCGAAGCAATGGTACTCGACAAAAGGGGGGAATTCGCCAAATCGCTGGCGTGCAGCAAGATTTATGTGGATTTTCTCGAACGGACGAACCGTATCCACGAGCTCGCCTATAACAATCTCGCCACCAGTTTCAACCACAACAGGCTCCCCGATTCGGCCATAAAGTATTACCACAAAGCGATGGCCCTTGCGAAAAGCAAAGCCAATACGAAGCAGACGCCGATTTATTACAAGGGATTGGTGGAAGCATATAAATTGAAAGGCGATATGAAAAACGCCGTAGAGGCCCTCGATTCGGCATATGGTATCGAAGTACGTAACATCCGGAAAATCGAAGCGGTGAAATTCGCTGATATCCATGAAAAGTATGACGCCGAAAAGAAAGACCGGGACATCGCCGACCTGAGCAGCCGTAATGCACTCAATGAAAGAATCATCAACCAGCAAAGATGGACCCTCGGACTGGCCACCATGGTGTTCCTCGGCATAGTCGGCTTCCTGTATTTCCTCTACCGGCAGGTTAAACTAAACGAAAGGAATAAACTCCTCCAATCGGAGAACGAACGGCTGCTCATGGAGCAGAAATTACTGCAGGTACAGCTAAACCCGCACTTCATCTTCAATTCTATCGCTAATCTGCAAAGCCTCGTTGCTTCCGGCGATACGAAGGAATCCGTCCGCTATCTGTCTGTTTTCTCGGGGCTTTTACGGAATGTGCTGGAACAAAGCCGGAGGGATTTCATCCTGCTCAACGAAGAAATCGATTCCCTGGAGAATTACCTGCAGCTTCAGCAAATGCGTTATGCAGGGCTTTTCGATTACGAAATAAGTGTGGCGGAAGGTATCTGCCCGGGCGAACTGCTGATACCGCCCATGCTGATCCAACCTTTCGTAGAAAATTCGATCGAGCACGGTTTCCGGAACATCAGTTACAAAGGCATGCTGACCATCCGCTTCGAAGTAAAAGACGAACGGCTTACTATCAACGTAGCTGATAATGGACAGGGCATTATTGATAAACGATCTGGTGTGCAGAAGAAGCAATCGCTGGCCCAGGCGATCCTTAAAGAGCGGATTCAGGTGCTTTTCAAATCCGATTGCCAGCGGGCGCGATTCGATATCGAAAACAAGGCAGGTGCCGGCGGGCGCGGCGTTACTGTGCACATCATTCTACCCGTCATCAAAGATTAAAACCGGCAACCATGCAATTGAAACTATACATACTCGAAGATGAGGTCCGTATCCTGAAACACCTGTTGCAGATAGTGCAGGAAAACCCATATGTGCAGGTGGTGGGTCATGCTGGAGATATTGCCACAGCCGCGAAGGAGATTCCGGCGCTGAAGCCGGACATCATTCTGGCCGATATCCGGCTGAAAGACGGCGACAGTTTCCGCTTGTTCCATGAGATTGGGGAGATTGATTTCCAGGTGATCTTTCTCACAGCTTATGACCAATATGCCATCCAGGCACTGAACATGGGAGCGTTCGGATATTTACTCAAACCGATCGATGAAGCGGCACTTACGGGGATGCTGGACAAATGTTTCCAGCACCGGCAGCAGGAGCAGTTCGACCGGCAGCAGCTGGAGATCGCGCGGCAGTATTATAGTGCGCAGGGCGGAGGGAATGTGAAACGGCTCGCGCTGAAGAGGGTAGAATACATGGAGATCGTGTCTGTAGAGGATATTATGTATTGCAAGAGCGATAAGGGCTATACGACTTTTTATATGACAGACAAGCGGGAGATCCTCGTATCTAAAGGTTTGATCGAGTATGAGAGCATCCTGGGGCCGGCGGGTTTTTTGCGATGCCATCAATCCTGGCTCGTCAATTTTCAATTCGTGAAAAAATATTACCGCGAAGGGTATCTGCAGATGCAGAATAACGAACAGATTCCTGTAAGCAGCCGAAAAAGGGAAGAGGTGCTGCGGTTTTTGGAGAATATTTCTTAGAATAAACATGGCTGTTACTTCGCTATGTAACAAATGTTCCCGGGATATCTTCGGTCAGTAAACGCTTTTAAGCTTATTCAAGCTGGTATCAAGTTAAGGACATGCTAACGACAAGGTATTATCAAAGGGTTTTCAAGCACTTATCAAGCACTTATCAAGCACTTATCAAGCACTTATCAAGCACTCAGTGTATTTTTTATAGAGGTGTCTTGTCTCGTCCTAAAATAACTATACAACGCTGATAATAATCCTGCATGTATCTATACAGGTTGTTTTTTGCATCTGTTTTATGCCAACAGAAAGGAACAGCTGACACAAAAGTGCCTAAATCGGAACATTTGGCCCCTTTGCCTATATGCAATAAACGGAAGTGCATACTTTTGAATCGTATTAGTGAAATGCGTTGTGTTCCGTAATTCAAAACCGTATGTTATCAAAAAGAAATTTACTTTCTTATCATATCTTCCCGTTCGTGGAATTCCTTTCCACGAGCCTGGAAGCAATCACCACTTGCATATCCCCCTTCTGCAAGGGCTTACTATCCAGCAATCGTAGTAACACTTCCGCTGCTTTCTTCCCCATTTCAAAAGCGGGCTGTGTAACTGTGGTAAGCGAGGGCTGCAGTAAACCCGCAAGTTCAAGATTGGAAAAACACACCACTTTCACATCCTGCGGAATGCGTAAGGATAGCTGCCCACATGCCTGGTATACCAGTGGCGCCAGCTTCTCTACTGCAGCTACAATTCCATCCGGACGTTCTTTCTGCTGCAATAACTTCTTTATCAGGGCCATGTTCTTTTTGGGATCAGGCGTGCAGGTAAGGATATGTTTGGGAGATGGTGTAATGTTATGACCGCGAAGGGCGTTTTCATATCCCCGCAGGCGGTCGGCACTGATGGATAACTGCTGCGAAAGGCCGAGGAAAGCAATGCGTTTGCAGCCATTGCGGAGCAGATGCTGCGTGGCATTGTAGCTGCTGGCCATATCATCCGTAATTACCTGGGCGGAGGGTATATCCGTCAAAACCCGGTCGAACAGTACCACGGGTACATGCTGTTCCATCAATGCCCGGATGTGTTTGCCGGAAGTGGTTTCGCTGGATACAGACATCAGCACCCCATCTACCCGTCCATTCTGTAACTCCTTTAATATCGCCTGCTCATTACTGAAATCTTCATGCGTAAGGCAAATGATAGAATGATAACCTTTTGCTTTTATGGTGGCGTCAATACCATTGATAGCCAGTGAAAAGAAGCTGTCGGCCACTTCGGGGATCACGATGCCGATGTTTCTGCTCTTCTTACCCCTGAGGCTGCTGGCATATGGATTAGTCTGATAGTTCAGCCGGGCTGCCAGTTGCAAAACACGGCTTTTGGTGGCAGGGGAGATCTCATGACTGTCCCGCAACGCTTTTGAAATCGTTGAAACAGAGAGGTTTAACTCCCTAGCCAGGGCTTTTATGGTGATCTGCTGCATAACGGGCATTCAGTTGTTACGAAACCGGTTTCGTAAATAAAGGGATGGGGAACACCAACAACATCTTCAAAAATAGCCGAAATTATAGATCGGATTCCACATCAACTCAAACTACAAAAAAAATTGCCATGGGAACTACGCAACATTCCTTTAAACCGGCCGAAATCAATCCTTTGAACAGCTTAGATGAATGGGAAGACGCCGTTCTGCAGCGCTACCCCGACCCCGACACTATCGCAAAGGAGAAAACGGCCGACCAATACCGCAACTACGATACCCCCGAGCGGGATACAGTGCGTGAGTTCTACCGGTTGAACCACACCTACCAGACCTACGATTTCGTGCAGGAGAAAAGAGCCAATTACCTCAAATTCGATAAAAAGGAAATGCCGGTATGGGAAGCCTTTAATTTCCTGAACCAGCTGGTAGACGACTCCGACCCTGATACCGACCTCGACCAGTTCCAGCATCTGCTGCAAACATCAGAAGCCATCCGAGCAGACGGGCACCCCGACTGGATGGTACTCGTTGGTCTCATGCACGATATGGGTAAAGTACTCTGCCTCTTTGGAGAGCCGCAATGGGCTGTGGTGGGCGATACCTTCCCCGTAGGCTGCGCCTATTCCGATAAAGTGGTGTACCCCGAATACTTTCAAAATAACCCCGATAGTAAAGATCCCCGCTTTCAGTCGCCCACGGGTGTTTACAAGCAGGGCTGCGGACTGAGGAACGTGGATATGTCGTGGGGGCACGATGAATATGTATACCAGATGATGAAAGACTACCTGCCCGAGCAGGGGCTTTACATGCTGCGTTACCATTCTTTCTACGCCTGGCACCGCGAAGGAGCCTATAGTGAACTGCTCGATGATCACGACCGCGAAATGCTGCGGTGGGTGAAACTCTTCAATCCATACGACCTCTATTCCAAATGTCCGGAGCCGCCGGACTGGAAGAAGCTGCGGCCTTATTACGAAGACCTGGTGGCTAAATACCTGCCCGGCACCCTGAAGTTCTGATGCCGTAACTATCCATAAACCCTTTCCACGCGTATGAATAAACTGCAGTTCGCTGACTATGTAGTTTTCTTTATCTATTTCATTGTTGTTGCCGCTTACGGGTACTATATCTACCATAGAAAACGATCAGCCGCTGCCAGTTCGAAAGACTTCTTTCTGGCGGAAGGGTCGCTTACATGGTGGGCAATAGGCGCATCCCTGATTGCATCCAACATCTCGGCAGAGCATTTCATTGGCATGTCGGGTTCCGGGTTTGCACTGGGGCTGGCCATTTCTACCTATGAGTGGATGGCAGCCGCAACCCTGCTTATTGTGGCGGTGGTGCTGATACCCATTTACCTGAAGAACAAGATCTACACCATGCCGCAGTTCCTCGCGAAGCGGTATAATGATAAAGTGAGTACCGTGATGGCGGTGTTCTGGCTGCTGGTGTATGTTTTCGTAAACCTCACTTCCATTATCTACCTCGGCGCATTGGCCATCACCTCTATTTCTACTTTGCCTTTTGAATGGTGTATAGCAGGACTGAGCGTGTTTGCCGTAGTGGTAACGCTGGGAGGGATGAAGGTGATAGGATATACCGATGTAATTCAGGTACTGGTGCTGATCGTGGGTGGATTGGTAACAACCTGTCTTGCCTTGTCATTACTTTCGGAAAAATTCGGTTATGGAGGAAACATCTTCCAGGGACTGTGGGTGTTACGAAAAGAAGCGCCTTCGCATTTCCATATGATCTTCGATGAAAGCAATCCATATTACAAGGATTTGCCCGGGCTTTCAGTACTGGTAGGCGGGATGTGGATCAACAACCTGAGCTACTGGGGCTGTAATCAATACATCACACAACGGGCATTGGGTGCCGATCTGAAGACGGCCCGCAACGGCATTATTTTCGCCGCTTTCCTGAAGCTGCTGGTGCCGGTGATTGCCGTATTGCCGGGCATAGTGATGTTTGTACTGCACCAGAACGGGATGTTTCAGCAGGAAATGACGGACGCAGCAGGGCATATCAAGCCCGATCACGCATATCCCACCCTCATGAATCTGTTGCCGCCGGGGCTGAAAGGAGTGGCTTTTGCTGCGCTTACAGCGGCTATTGTGGCTTCGCTGGCGGGGAAAGCTAACAGTATCTCCACCATCTTCTCGCTGGATATTTATAAGAAGTTTTTCCATAAAGATGCCAGTGAACAGCAGCTGGTGCGTGCGGGTAAATGGGCGGTGATTGTTTCCATGCTCATTGCGGCTGTGGTAACCCCGGCCCTGCGATCGCTCGATCAGGCATACCAGTTTATTCAGGAGTATGTAGGATTTATTTCTCCGGGTGTGCTGGCCATTTTCCTGCTGGGCTTTTTCTGGAAACGCACCACGGCTGCTGCAGCACTTACGGGCGCATTGCTTACCATTCCCATTTCAACCATATTGAAATTCCTCCCGGTATGGACCAGCGGAGCTTTCCCCGATTACCCTTTCCTCGATCGGATGTCGATCACATTCGGATTGCTGCTAGTGGTGATGGTGGTGATGAGCCTTTTACAGCCTAAATCAGTAGCGCGGCCCACAATCGAGATAGACAAGGAGATGTTCCGGACCACCACCGGCTTTAAAGTGGCGGCGCTGATTATTATAGGTATACTGGCTGCACTGTACACGGTGTTCTGGTAGGGTGGCAGGTGCTCATTACCTGACAAAAGTCATGTTTAAGACGATTACTGTTGCTATATAGCGTTGTATCACGGAGTGTGGTAACACATTACCACGGTTGAACATTTCTTTAGCATTGATTGTTAGTATCATAGGTGCCGGAATTATTCTGGTACAACCTTTGTAACAGTATGAGTCTTAATACTTTTGTTATATGAGAACGATAGCTATATTATCATCAGTTTTTGCATTGGCCGTATTAGGAACAGGCTGCGTAAGCAATAAAAAATTTGCTGCGCTGCAAACCAGTTATGGTGAATTGCAAAACGAGCACAGGGCATTGGATGGGAAGTATCAGACAGCTCAACGTGAATTGACAGGCGCTACCACGCGTGTAAGTAGTTTGGAAGAGCAGATCGCCTCTCAGAAAGCAGGCCTTCGGTCACTGCAGGCCGCCCTTGATAAATGTCTGAACTCTACCAGTCAGGGTAATGTAAACATCTCCAAACTGGTAGATGAAATCAATGCCTCCAACAAGTACATACAGCATCTGGTGAACACCAAGAACAAGAGCGACTCGCTCAACATGGTGCTGACCAACAACCTGACCCGTTCCCTTAGCCGCGAAGAGCTGCGTGATGTGGACGTACAGGTACTGAAAGGGGTGGTGTATATCTCCCTTTCCGACAAGATGCTGTACAAATCCGGCAGCTATGAGATTTCCCCGGTTGCGGGTGAAACCCTCAGTAAGATTGCCAAGATCATTAAAGACTACCGCGATTACGATGTGCTGATCGAAGGTAACACAGACAATGTGCCCATCAGTCAGAAGAACATCCGCAACAACTGGGACCTCAGCGCCCTGCGTGCTTCTTCCGTGGTACAGTCGCTGCAAACGACCTATGGTGTAGATCCTAAACGTTTGACCGCTGGCGGCCGTGGTGAGTACAATCCCATTGCTTCCAACGACAGCGATGATGGTAAGGCACGTAACCGCCGTACCCAAATCATCATCACACCGAAGCTCGACCAGTTCATGGAGCTGATCGATAAAGCTCCGGAAAGTACAGAAGCCCCTGCCGGCCAGCCCGCGCAACCTGCGCAGCCTGCCCAGCAGTAAGCAAACTTCACTTAAGAAATTAAAAGCCTGTGCGTGATGCACAGGCTTTTTTTATGGTAAGAATTAATATGGATTGTTGTACATGCCATTAGGCTATAACAAGAGCCGGAACCCAAACACAGGCAGGCTGCCCTGCAGGAAATCAAGATCCTCTGACCGCCGGAAGTCCATTTTCTCATACATCTTCCAGGCGGTTTTCATGGACTGCGTTGAGTGTATAATAACCTGGCTGCGTCCCTGTTCCCGCGCTCTGGAGATACAGGATTCCACCAGCAGCTTTCCTATGCCCAGTCCACGGTATTCGTGATCCACGGCAAGGAGGCGGAAACCAGCGGCATCAGTTTCCATTGTGGCGCTGCCCCCGGAGCCATATTGCTTCATATCCCCGAAGTAAACAACAGCCCCGCCAATCTGCCCTTCTGCATCGAGTGCCAGTATCAAGGAGGCGCCGGGCCGTGAACAGAATTCGCCCACATTCACCAGCATGGCATAATAGGCCGGCTGCTCAGAAATGCCGGGGAAGCCTTCGAGCGATGAATAGACTGATACCATGAGTTGTCCGGCAGCTTTCTCCTCTCCGGGACGGGCATCTCTGACGGTGAATATTTCTTCCTGCATAACTGGGAATTATTATCTGTATGCAATTTGCGCTTTGTTTTCCGGAAACAGCACAGGGGGCAGACCGGGTGGCCGAATTTGGGACTGAAATGTAAATCTATTTAATTCAGGAAGCTTAAGCCCTGCATAGTAGGATGACAGGAAGGGGAAGGCCTTGCTGCACTGGCGGCAAGGCCTTTTTTCATGGTATAGGGATCATAGGCAGGTAATCACAGGATAGCAGCAGGTATGGTGCATTTTATTTCTTCCAGTTGAGATTCGGCCTCGTTCAGCATTGGAGCGAAGTTTTCGTCGCGGATAATGCCTTTGTTGTGCATGTCACGGTAATAGGCTATGCCTTGCAGGAGGTTACTGTGAAAGCCGTCCAGCTGCCTGGATGTTTTGACATCATTACAGTTTCGCCGTTGTTCTGCGAGGTAAGTGATGTACAGGCGCAGCTCATTGATGAACATGTGCGGACGGTTGGGTGCTTCAATCACATTGGTTCGCCCGTAAATGTGATCCGTCATTTCCTGCAGGGAAACCACTTTACTGAAAAAGGCAATATTAGGACCAGGGCATATGGTAATGGAACGCTGGTTTTTAACGAGCGTGGTATTGTAGACGTGCGCGGCTGCATTGCTGAGGCCGGTGCAGAGGCATTCTTTGCTGAAAAGCAGCTTTGTCTGTGCATTGTATTCTGCTTCGGGGAGCTGTGCCTTCTGCAGCTGGTTGAGCTTCAGGCGCTGGTATTGAATGGAGGCGGTGCAGATGGGGTGTTCGGTAAACTCTGTGTTGAAAGACAGGTGTTTTTCCGTACAGGGGCTGCCCGGTTTGCCATCACGGATACGCTGGAGGCGTTCTGTTTCGCCATCCAGGCCTTTGAGGTAATGGAACCTAACACCCATGGGAGAGTTATTACTCAGCTCCACATCTTCCGCTTTGGCTTTACTGAGCTTTTCAAGGGTGCTGTCATCTACCGTGGTAGCTTCCGGCACGAGAAGGAAAGGGGTACCCCAGCCCGTGGTGCTAAGTTGATAGTATTCCCGGAGCATGGTGTGCTCGGCAAAGGTGCCGATACCGCCCTGTGCGGAAATTAACATCGCCGGTGGTTCTGCAGGAACAGGAGCGCCCCGCTTACCAAGTGCATCGCTATAAAGCTGGAACAGTGCGCTGGTAAGTTCATTCTTTCCGGCGCGGAACTCTTCGAGTATTGGGCCCATCAGCATACCATCAGTTGCAAATGCATGTCCACCGCAGTTAAGGCCCGATTCAATGCGGAACTCACTTACCCAGATGCCCTTCTTGGCAAGGAACTTACCCTGTATAAGTGCGGATCGGTAATCACTGACCTTCACGATCACCTTTTTACGGAGCACGCCGTTCTCGTCTGCATCAAAGTCCCGGCACTTTTCAAGGTAACTGTATAAGCGGGGATTCATACCTGCGGAGAATACAATGGAGGAGCCTGTAAGATTACTGTTGGCATAGCCACGCAATGCTGCCACAGCATCGGAACCATCTTCCAGCAGGTTGCCATCAGCACCGTAGTTATTCTTATCGGTTTTGGTCATGATGTTCACATCAATGCTTCCCGGTTGTATGAGGCTGCGCAGCTTCGCTTCGATAGTCGACCGCGAGTCTGCATTATTTGTGGAGGTAAACTGCAGGTATAGCTGCTTCAGTGTACTTTCTTCCGGCAGCATTTCAAAATATTTAACGATTTCCGACCCTGTTTCAAAAGCCGCAGAACGTAACTTTTCGACCTGCTCCTGTACCATGCGGTTCACCAGGTTGAGGTAATCAGTGATGCGCCGGGCGCGGTAGTCTTCTTCTTTGGTAGAAATCGGTTCATAAGGCTCGTTGCGCTCCGTGTAGTAATGTTTGCGCATCATCTCGATCAGGCGGTCTTCAATGATGGATATTACTGAGGAAATACCGAAACGGGCCACTTTAACCGGACTGTCGATTGTGTAAGCCAGCCCCATTACAGGGATGTGAAATTGATGCACCATAAAATCGGATTGTTGAAGGAATGCAGCCTGCCGCCTGTGTTTGGACGAATGCTGCTGAATGATGTTTGCTTCGGTTTGGCAGTGTAAAGTTATTGAAAAAAGATAAAATAGTCTTTATTTATTTAACTTTGCAGAAAGAAAATAAATGATACAGGTAACTAAGATTTTCCGCTTTGAAACGGCACATGCCTTACATGGTTATAACGGTGCCTGCAGGCATATTCATGGGCATTCGTACCAACTGCATGTTACGGTTCGGGCGGAGGCGGAGCCGGAGCGGTATTTCCCGGCGCCGGGCATTTTATTAGACTTCCGTGATCTGAAAGAACTGGTGAACAACGCCGTCATCCGCCGTCTCGATCACCGGCTGGTAGTGTCTCCTGATTTCCTGGCTGCACATCCGGCAGAGTCTGAAGAGGAGAACCTGGTGGTGATGGATGCCGAGCCTTCTGCCGAGAATCTGCTTATTTTCATCCGCAACAGCATCCGTGAAAAGCTGCCTGCAGGTGTTTTATTGGCCCGGCTCCAGCTGTTTGAAACTGCCGATTCGTATGCGGAATGGGTTTTATGATTATTTTGCAGTCAAATCGCAACTATTTATGCTTTCAAAATCTGCGGAATATGCGCTCCGGGCTACCATTTACATTGCGTTGAAAGGCTCGGAAGACAATAAGCTCGGGATAGATGAGATCGCTACTGCGATTGATTCTCCCCAATCTTTTACCGCTAAGATCCTGCAGCTGCTGACAAAGAACAACGGCGTGGTGAGCTCCGTACGTGGCCCTAACGGCGGGTTTTACCTGACAGACGCCGCCCGTAAACTCCCCGTACGCGCTGTGCTGGAAGCGGTAGGGGAAGATGGTATTATCACTAAATGTGTGCTGGGCCTTAAAGAATGCTCAGAATCGAGGCCATGCCCCATGCATGAACAATACCGCTATATCAAGGCCCAACTACGTCAGATGTTTGAGAAAACCACCATCCAGGATCTTGCCAACGAATCCGGTAAAGGAAAGATCGTTATCAATAACCGGCAGATCAAAACCAAATAATACAGCGGTTACAGGTCTTTCTTCCGGAATATCCGCAATGCCAGCATTAAGGGGGCCACTATCCACAACAGCATACATACCACGGAGTAGATACTGCCCGCAGATGATCCCAGGAAATCTTTGAACAATGCCCCGGAATATCCCATCAGCACCGCCACATCCAGCTGCAGCAGCATAAGGATGCGAGCCAGATCTACCGGGTTCAGGCTTATCATACCCACCACCGCTTTCTCAATCGGGTAATCACTGAAGGAGAAAATGAATGCCATCATCAATCCGTCGAACAGCAGGGTAAAGAACAGCGAAACAATAATGGCTGCCCCAATGCCACGGGTCTTATCCCGGGAAATGACGAATATCAGTAGGCCGATGGAGGTAAAGATGAAAGTCAGCAATACACCGGTCAATATCAGTACAAAAGAAGCCCCTATAGGTAACAACACCATCAGCGGAGCGCCCACCCCCACTACAAATGCGGCGGAAAGCGATAATGCCATCCCGGCATATTCTGAAAGCAGGATGCCTGTACGCTTCACCGGCTGTGATAACAGCAGTTCAATGAACTCCAGCGAGTTAAAAAAGTAAATGGCGGAAAACAAGGTGGTAATCACCGGAACAAACAATAATGTGATGTTCAGCAGGCTCAGCAAGCCTTTGGCACTGTTCCCATCCAGCCCCAGCAGGGTGAAAGACAGAATAGCCAATACCGCGGTGTATACGAGTATAGACCTGTTTTTCAGCAGATCAAGAAATACATATTTGCTTACTGTCAGCATTGGTCAGAATATTAGCGATGATTTTATTCAGTTTCTTTTCTCCGGTGCGTTCCTGTAATTGCCCGATGCTTTCATGGAACATCAGCTTCCCGTCCTGCAGGTAAATGATGTGGCTGGTCAGCCCGTCGAGGTCGCTTAGTACGTGTGAGGTAATCAGCACCAGTTTGCCCCGTTCACATTCCGCGGCGATCTTATCTTTCAACAACTCGTTAGCCACCGGGTCCAGCCCTGCGGTAGGCTCGTCGAGGATGTAGATGTCGGGGGAGAAGAGGAATGCGATGCACGCGCTCACCTTCTGGCGCGTTCCGCCGGAAAGGGTGCGCATCTTCTTCTGTTTGATTTTGTCTATCCCGAAGCTATGGTACAGCTCTTCGTCGTAGTTCGTTTGCTCTTTCCGGATGTCTTTGATCATATGTATCACCTGCTCAATGGTCATATTATCCGGGTAACGCCCTATCTGGGGCATATAGCCGATGTTGGCGCGATAGGCCGGATTATTACGGATGAGCTGGCCGTTGATAGTGATAGACCCTTTCTCGGGGATCACCAGGCCAAGGATGGATTTAATAAGGGTGGTTTTTCCTGAGCCATTGGGGCCGAGAAGCGAAACAGCCTGTCCTTTTTCCAGATGAAGGTCTATTCCGTCGAGCGCTCTGAACTTGCCAAACGATTTGGTAAGATTATCTATCTGGATCATAGTTTCCATTTTTTCATTTTAGGTGTGTCGTCCCGCAGCTGGTCGGGGATGATGGACGGCATTATTTTTTCGGCTTGATCGATAATGTTGGTCAGGAAGCTCCGGTAAAGGATCATGGAAGTGGGGATCTTTTCCGAAAGGATGGAATAGACGCTTACGGGGTGGTAAGGCACATCACCTGTACCATCTTTGTTAAGGTCGTATCCTTCGTATTTATCCCAGTAATTGTTGCGGTAAGTGTTCAGCATCAATGTGCCGTTGGTAGCCACATCAAAAGAATTCTCCCGGAAGTTGTTGTTTTCGATGGTATTGGATTCGCAGCTGGCCTGTACGCGCATGGCCCAGCCGTTGGCGGTAAAGGCATTGGCCATAATATGAATCCGGTTACTGCCTTCCATGAAAATGCCGATGGTGTTGTGGGCAAAACGGTTGAATTCGATCCTGCTGTCGGAGATATCTTTCAGCAATATTCCGTATGAGGCATCTCCCCAGTGTTCTTCAAAGTTGTTACTGACCATCACCACATGTTTGGAGTACATCACCGCAACGCCTGCCCCATTGTGCCGGAAAGTATTGCGGATGTAAGTGTCGTTGTGGGAAAACATGAAGTGCAGGCCATAACGCACGTTGTTTTGGGAATTGTTACCGGTGATAACTGACCCGGTTACGAATTCGAAATAGATACCGTCGCGGTGCCCGGAGATGTTATTAGCCCTGATTAGCAGGGAGTCCGACTTCCAGGCATGTACACCATTGCCGGATTGCAGCTCGTCTGTAGCGGAAGACTTTATCTCGTTATTGGTAATGATACAATTCCTGCTGTTCTGGAGATAGATGCCGTAGGTGGTGTTGATGACGCGGCAATTAATGACCGTAACCCGGGAAACATTCTGGAGGCGGATGCCTGCCATATCTACCATGCTGCTGCGGCCTGTCTGCTGAACGGTAATGCCGGATATACTGACCCGGTCTGCCGCTATGATGAACAGCTGGTGTTTGTCTTCCCCGTCGAATACGGGATAGTTTTCCCCGATAATGGTAACGGAGGTGCGCACAACGATGTCGTGCTGCTTGTAAATACCCGGGGCGATAAGTATCGTATCGCCGGGGCGTGCCCTGTCCAGGACATGCTGCAGGAGGCTGTCTGGCCCGGTGCGGATCACCGTGGCAGAAACGGCCGCCGGCAGCATGAGGAAGGACAATATGGTGAGGATGCGTATCATGGCAGGGTTTCCCAGGTGAGCAATTCGAGGCCGAGACTGTCTTTAAGCGCAGCGGCATCTTCCACCCCTGCAAATGCAGGGAGGTTACCCGCCATGGGACTTTTAAAATTTTCGTGGTGAAGGAAAACGGCAGTAGTGGCGTTCAACGGCTCCGCTTGCTTACCGGTATAATCATTCACGAAGATCATACTGCCGGGGATCTCCTGAGTGAATGCCCTGAGGCATACGATATCGTCAAACTTGAATACACGGCCTTTCTGATTTACAATCTCTGCGGAAAAGCGCTTGTCCATAATGGTCATCTTACAATGTGCGCAGGCATCTTTCCCGTAGGCGATGGGTTCGTACCCGCGTTTGCAGGAGGCTGCTGCGAAGAGTAAGAGCATCAGCCCCGTTATATAGATCTTCATAATTTGTATTTTGCCGCACGACGCCATTCGTAGACAGTCATGCCGGTGAGCAATAAAGCCGCTACAATAAAGAACCATCCGCCGATATCGGGTTGAGACAGGGCTTCGAAATTCAGCATCTTTTTATAACCGATCAGTGGTGGCTGATAAGCCATGCCGGGTACTTTGATGGGAGCGGTGGGGTCCAGGTTATGCCCGTAGTCATATTCCCATTTCCAGAAATCGTACATGGATACTGCGGCGATGAGCAGCAGCAGGCCGGTCCACATATAGAAGAGAGACCTGCGGTTGAAGATCAGCACCAGTATTCCCAGCCCGCAAAAGATCCCCAGGGCTATGGGCATGTATACAAATTCCTTAAAATCGTTTTTGTGGATGGTTTTCATGCCGATATAGTGGTTCAGGCCGTTGATGATTTCTACATCGCCTTTCACATCGTTGATCCAGATATTCATGGAAATACCTTCCGGGTATTGCGGCGCTGCAAGATCGATCCGCCACATGGGCACAAACCAGAGCATCAGAATACAGCCGATGGCTACTACGATACTCACTTTAGCGATTGCGCTTAATTTTCTGTTCATAACTGCAGGTAATAAAGAAAGCAGCACGCCCCGTAGGACGTACTGCTTCGGGTATAGAATTACTTAGCTGCCACCGCCCTGGTGGTATCCTCGCCGCCGGTGTGCCATTTCAGGGGCACATTGCTGCCTTTGGGAGAAACTCTCATGTAGCCCTGCATCTCCTGGTGGAGTGCGGAGCAGAAGTCGGTACAGTAGAATGGATAAATACCGGGAGTTTTGGGAGAGAACTTCAGGGTAGAAGTTTCGCCCGGCATGATCAGCAGTTCTGCTGTGGGAGCATGCTTGATAGCGAACCCGTGCGGGATGTCCCAGTCCTGCTCAAGGTTGGTTACGTGGAAGTACACATCATCGCCCACCTGGATGCCTTCGATATTATCAGGGGTAAGGTGGGAGCGGATGGCGGTCATGTACACGTGTACCTCGTTGCCTTTACGTTCCACTTTGGTAGCCTTTTCGCCTGCGGCTACGTAGGGGTGCTTGTTTTTGTTGATGTCAAAGAACTTCACACTCTGGTCTTTGATCTTTTCTGCCGGGATAGCCTGCGCATAGTGAGGCTCACCGATGGTAGGGAAGTCGAGCAGCAGCTGCATCTTATCTCCGTCAATAGAGTAGAGCTGTGCAGACTGTGCCAGTTCGGGACCTGTAGGCAGGAAGCGGTCTTTGGTGATTTTGTTGTAAGCCACTACGTATTTACCATAAGGCTTCCTGGTGTCGCCACCGGGAACCATGAGGTGGCCGATGGAGTAGTAAGTAGGCACACGGTCGAGCACTTTCAGATCTTTCAGGCTCCATTTCACGATTTCGGAAGACACGAAGAAGGAAGTGTAAGCATTACCATTAGCATCGAACTCAGTGTGCAGGGGGCCGAGGCCGGGTTTCTGTACTTCGCCGTGGAGGGCAGCTTCATATTTGATAACGGGGATACCGTTGTACTCACCTTCAAAGGCCTTGTCTTCGATCGCTTTCACGAATTTCTGGTAAGCGAAAACAGGGATGAGTGCTGCCAGTTTACCGCTGCCCACGATGTATTCACCGGAAGGGTCAACATCGCAGCCGTGAGGGGATTTGGGACAGGGGATGAGGTACACGAAGTCTTTCAGTTCCGTAGGGTCAAGCGTCAGCACTTCTTTGATGACTTCGGTGGTAGCGGAGTGGGTTTCTTCGTGGAAGGTATTGCGAACGTATTCGGTAGCCATCTTTTTGGCTTTACCGGCTTTCACATACTCTTCTGCTTTTTTCCAGTTAACGGCAACGATGAAGTCTTTGTCTTTCTGGGAAGCATTCACCTCCAGCAGGGTGCTGGCCTGTTCGGTGTTGTAGGTGGAGAAGAAGAACCATCCGTGAGACGGGCCTTTACCGGCGCGGCTCAGGTCGAGGTCCATACCGGGGAGGATGATCTGGAAGGATACATCCATTTTACCGGTGTTTTTGTCGATACCGATGAAGGACGCGGTGCTTTTAAAGTTCTTTTTAAAAGATTCGTTGTCCAGCGCAGATTCCTGGTTGCCTACAGGAATCGCGAAGCGGGTGCCGGCGATCACGTACTCGGTGTTTTCGGTAAGGAAAGGAGAGGAGTGGTTACCGCCACTGTTGGGCAGTTCGATGATCTCCATGGTCTTGAACGCCTTCAGATCGATGCGGGCTACACGGGGAGAGTTGTTGGCGTTGGCAAAAAGCCAGCGGCCGTCGTGCTCACCGTTTGTCTGGGAAAGTGCAAGGTGGTGCTGGTCGTCCCAGGGTACGAAACCGTGAGAAGTGTTGAGCATAGCCTTGGTTTCTTCGCTGTAGCCATAACCGTTTTCAGGGTTTACAGAGAACACGGGCAGTACTTTTAACAGTCTGCCGGAGGGGATGCCGTAAACGGCTACCTGTCCGCTGAAACCACCTGAAACGAAGTTGTAAAGCTCATCGTATTTGCCTGGAGCAACGTACGTCCGCGCAGCAGCGTCGCCGCCTACAGCCGATTCGGTGCTCTTCATCTTGCAACTCTGCACGGCAAGCGCTACGGTAGCCGTCAGGAGTAAGTGAGAAATTTTCATGCAAAGTGTATTAACGGGAATGAATATGCTTAGTTTTTACCATCGATTTTGCGCATGTATTCAAGAACAGCCCTTGCTTCTTCATCTTTCAGATTCTGGTTGGGCATCCTTACCATACACAGTTCGAGCATTGCCTGGGCTTCGGGGTCTTTGTCCAGCATTTCATCCACATTGGTCACGAAGTTCATGATCCATTCGGGAGTTCTGCGGTCGGTAACACCTTTCCAGCCGGGCCCTACCAGCTTTTCTTCCGTCAGTTTATGGCAGGATGTACATTTCACTTCAGAAATTTCCTGTCCTTTCTTAACCATGGCTTCGTCGAGCGGGTGTGTCAGTTCAACGGTTTTGAACTTACCGATGCCTTTAGGGTCAACAGCACCGGCAGGTTTATCTGCAACAAGGCTGTTGTCTGCTGGTGTTTCGGATGCCGGCGTCTTTTCATCACCGGTTTTTTCCTGTCCGCCACCGCAACCCGCCACTGCGATAGAAGTGGCCAGGGCGAAAATGAAGAGGTGCCTGAGATTTTTCATATTGTTTTATTTAGATCAAAGTTCTATTTCAGTGTATGGATCCTTCATGACCACCGTCATGGGTATTGATGACAGTAAACAACAGCGGTTATTGGTGGGTGCTGGCAATAGCAGCAGCCCGGCGCTTGTGGTGCCGCTGGCGTGGTAATCCCACGTTGGATCTTAAAGAATGTAGTGAATGGGGGAGATTATCCCGGAATGTAACCGGCGTCTGTAAATGATGCTGTCTGATGCTGCCTCAGGCTGAGCTAAGGTTATTTACTGCGTGGTTACATGGTGCCTGCCTGGCTGCGTTTTTATTAACTGTATTTTACTGTCAGCTACTTAAAGTGCAGCTGCTTCCGTATTTGAAAAGCTGCTTTCCAGTGCCGCCGCTTTGGGAAATAGTATGTTGTTCTCGAGGTGGATGTGGAGGTGAAGGTCGTCCTGGAACTCTTTCAGCAGGGCATACGTTACGCGGTAAGTGTTACAGCCTTCTGGAGGTACCGTGTAATCATCACTCAGGGCCTGTATCTTACGGAAGCGCTCGCCTTCCTGGTCGTGTTCCTGCATCATGGCAGTTATGGGATTGGATACCTCTGAGAAAGAAGGGGCGTGTGGTTTGGTGTCATTCTCCTTTGCCACTACCATTTGCCGGATATAGGGAAACAGATTGGTCTCCTCTTTTTTCATGTGGGCAGTCAGCTCTGCCGCACATCCATTAAACAGGGAGTATATTTCGATCAGTTCAGGGTGAGATGAACCATGCACGTTAGCCAGTTTGTGGAGGTATGCCTGCAGAACGGGGATCTGAGTGGCTACATAGCTATGATGCCTGTCTACGATATGGATTGCCAGTACATCGGGCTGCCAGGTATTGAAATCTGTCCCTTCTTCGGGTTTGGTTTCGAGGACGGTTTCCAGTTCACCGGTTACTGTAGACAGGTCGATTTTCTTCTGGGAACAGGCTTCTTCCACCGTCCGGTTGCCATTGCAGCAGAAATCAATACGGTGTTTCCTGAATACGGCAGCGGTGCGGTAATTGTCTGATACCAGCTGCCCGATAACTGCTTTTTCTAAGTTTTCCATGATGTTGTTTTTAGCGTTGTTATAATTAAATACAAAAATGTCTTTAATGGGGAATTGAGAAACACCGCAAAGCTAAGTGATATTTAGATTAAAAAGGATAAAATAGTCCTTATTTAAGTATGACTTTGCTCAGGCTCCTCAGGTATGGCACATAACCTACGCTGGTTTATATAAAAACCTTCCTTTATGTTTTATGTCAAATCGTTGATAATTAATTGTATATGAGTGTGTGGGCTGCGTATTGAGTAAGCGGATTCAATAGGGGGAAGGGGAAGGCGGGTGGGGAAGGCCTTAAAAAGAAAAGCCGCCTCGTAACATGAGGCGGCTTTTTAGTCTTGTCACCAAATCGGCAACTTCCTGTGCCTGTTCTGCGGAACGGGACAATTTCCCGAAGCGCAGGGGCTGGCATTCAGCAGTGCCATCAGTGCGAACGCCCCGCCAAATATTGCCAGAGGCCATTCTTTCATAAGCATACTGTAAGTAAACATGGTCAACCCGGCGCCCAGTCTTATGAGCCTGCCGGCTGTCCATTGTGAAAATAACCTTTTCATGTTGCAAATATCCGTTCCCTGTTTGGGAGATGCTGTGACTTAGGTCACAACTCCACAGGAAATCCTATATTCGGGAAGCAACCTATAAACCTTACCTCCTTGGATACCGTATTCGCTCATTTCTCCCGATACATCACCCTCAGCGATACCCTTAAGGCAGAACTGGCAGCCGTGCTAGAGCCGGTACATTTCAGCAAAGGGGAACTGGTGCTGGATGCGGAAAGGACCTGCACCCGGAGTTATTTCATCATAGAGGGTATGCTAAGGGCCTATTTCCTGAAAGACGGGAAGGAGATTACTGACTTCTTTTCAGCCGAGGAAGAATGGTGCAACTCACCCAAAAGCTTTTACACCCAGCAGCCAGGTGAATATTACCTCGATGCCATCGAGCCTACCGACGCCATGGCTATTTCGGCCCGCGATCTGGTCTCCCTGTTCGACCGCTTCCCTGAAATGGAGCGCTATGCCCGGCTGAGTATGGGCACGGTTTTCGGTCACCTGATGGAAAGGATTGCCTCTCTGCGGTTTACCTCTGCCAAAGAGAAATACGACCATTTCCTGCAAACCTATGAAGGTATTCATCACCGCATCCCCCTCGGAATGGTAGCATCCTATCTCGGCATTACGCAGGAAACCCTGAGCCGGTTACGGGCCGGGAAGTGATTATTTGATCCAGATCAAATTTTAACCGGAGCAGACAGCGCACTTTTACAATCAAAACACACCCTGTTATGATGCGTCTCCTTCTTTTTCCATTATCACTTTTTTTGATCCCTTTCATTGCTTCCGGGCAGGATACACTTACTTCCCCTAATACCCATGCCATCCTCTACCATGCTGCCGCAAAGCAGCCCTTGCTGGTGGTAGGACTGGGTGGTTCCGAAGGGGGCAATGCCTGGGCTTCCGGCCGGTGGAAAGCGGTGCGGGAACAGTTCTTGGCGGAAGGGTATGCTTTCCTTGCGGTAGGGTATTTCGGTTGTAAAGACACCCCAAAGCTGCTGGATAAAATAGCGATCGATGACGTGTATGCCGCCATAGTAGCGGCAAAGACGAAACTCGGTTTGCAAAATATGCGGGTCGCGGTAATTGGAGGTTCCCGCGGGGGCGATCTGGCACTGCTGCTGGGTAGCTATTATCCGGATATCAATTGCGTTGTGGGGCTTTCTGCCAGTCATGCCGTGTTCCCCGGGCATACACAGGAGTTTACCACCTCCTGCTGGACCAAAAGTGGAGCTGAACTTCCCTTTATACCGGTAAATGATGCAGCCGTACCATTTCTTATGCAGCGTAACCTGCGTAAAACCTTTGAAGCCATGCTTACAGATACCGCTGCAGAACGCCGCTCGCTCATCCCTGTGGAACGTATCCGGGGTGCCGTACTGCTGATGTCGGCAAAAGGAGATGAAATAATTCCGGCAGTGGAGATGGGAGAGAAGATGATGGCACGGATGGAGAAGGCGGGTTTTGCATACCCGCACCAGCACCTTATATATGAAGGCGGTCATGCTGAACCAATAAAGCACTTCGATGAGGTGATGGTATTTCTCCGGCAACATTTCCGTACAGGGTCAGAATAATTGTAAAGCGCTGCAAATCCGGATATTATGCCTTACTTTGTGGCCTTTGTAACCCGTAGATATGATATACACTTTTAGATTTCAGCACCCTAAAGCCATGCGATATCTGTGGCTGGTGGTACTTGCGCCGGTCCTTGTAGTATTCCTTTTTATATGGTTTGCTGTTACCTCAGCTGGTGTACTGATTACCGGCTTGTTATTGTCTATAGCTATCGGTTTTTATTTCCTCTTCACCAGGGGCAAGGCTAACGATGAAATTACACTGGACAGGAACAGCTTTACTTCCGCATTTTTCGGGCGGGTTGAGTTTGATGAAATTAAAAGTGTAACCGGCCGCTCACTCTCCATGGAACCGCCATCTATGCGGATTACCCTGCATTCGGGCAGGAAGCTGACGTGGCGGATCACCATAAAAGGCAGCGTATATAATTCTGTTGCCGATGCGGAAACGTTTATGCGCTTTACCAACGATCTGTCTGCCCGGATGGATGCCTGGGCGGCGAAGCGCAATCATCCATATCAACCCGCCACTGAATCAGTGAGCGAAACCCCTGATCCGGCGGAGCAACTGCGTAAAGTAGCATCCGGAAACAGTAAAGCCGTGTGGGCGGTTCCGGTAGGACTGGCATTTGCCGTGATAGCACTTTTCAAAACCTGTGGCAAAGAATGGTTTGGTAAAAATGAACCTGATTTCGCGAAAATGGCTCAGCAGAGTGAATTGCGGTATGAGGATAATATTGAATCCGCAAAGGCAGTGATGCAGGAATACCTCAAAACGCAGGGCGCTTATTTCCTTTATACCAACGATACTGCCGCCCGTGCAGAGTTGCTGCCTGATATAGACGACAGCAACCCCACCGGTATCCGTGCTTTTCAACATACCAACGCGAATAGTGAACTGCAGGCTTTCATTGAACATCCGGATTCTTTCGAAATACGGACTGTAATTGTGGCAGGGGATGAAACGATAAGCCCGATGCGTGAAAGTATCCTTAACCTGAACGATAGTGCCGCCATCAGGCTCTTCATCCGATTCTACGATCCTGAACAGCGCATTGTGCCGGCAGGTATGCGGCGTGGGGAAGTGACCGACTCTTCCGCATTACCTGTGTTCGATGTATTTACGGCTATCCCTTTGTATGATACGCTTAATATCCGCAGCCCCGTTTCAGAAACGTTCCCGGGCATGAACATGATGCTGGCGCAGGTACGCCACCGCCCGTCCTTCAGGGTATACCTTACCGGACGGGAGAAAGACGGCATTTCGGAAAGTCTTTTCCGTAAAGTGGTAACCGAACTGAACCGCCAGATGCATGCAGTGAAGGCCGATACGGCAGGGTTTGTGATCAGGGCATACAACAGATGACCGCGATGGGTTTTTCGTTATATTGCTGTCATGAATACCGCATTTGAACCAACCATCGCATTCGCCACCGCCCGTGACCAGCAAGACGGGCTGGCCGGCTTTAAATCCCGATTCCACTTCCCGCAACACGCGGGGAAAGACGCTATTTATTTTTGTGGAAACTCCCTCGGCCTGCAGCCCCGCTCTGTTGCCGCCGCTATTCAGCAGGAGCTGGAAGACTGGCAGAACATGGCCGTGGAAGGATATTTCCGCGCAAAGAACCCCTGGCTTTTCTATCAATATAATTTCAGCGAAACGCTGGGGGAAATGATGGGCAGCTCTCCCGACGAGGTTACCGTCATGAACACCCTCACCGTAAACCTGCATCTCATCCTCCAGAGCTTTTACCGGCCCACCAAAGAGCGTTACCGCATCGTTATGGAAGCCGGGGCCTTCCCTTCCGACCAATATGCACTAGAAACACTGGTGCGCCTCCATGGTTTTGATCCGGATGATGCACTGGTTGAAGTGAAGCCCCGCGAAGGGGAGAAGCTGTTGCGGACAGAGGATATTACCGATGTGATCGCACAGCAAGGCAACAGTCTGGCGCTCGTACTCATGGGCGGGATCAATTATTATACAGGACAATTTTACGATATGCCCGCAATCACAGCCGCCGCACATAAAACGGGTGCTTATGCAGGCTGGGATCTGGCACATGTGGCTGGTAATATTCCATTGCAGCTCCACGACTGGAAGGTGGACTTTGCTGTATGGTGCTCCTATAAATACCTGAATGGCGGGCCAGGTGCGGCAGGCGGCCTTTTTGTGCATGAAAAGCATGGAAACGATCCTGCCTTTCCGCGGCTTGGTGGCTGGTGGGGTAATGATGAGAAGACGCGTTTCCGCATGGAAAAAGGTTTTATCCCGAAGGCTGGTGCTGCAGGATGGCAGATCAGCACTGCGCAGGTCTTTAACATGGTAGCGCTGAAAGCTTCTCTTGAAATGTTTAAAGAAGCAGGATTAGGCGCACTTCGTAAAAAGAGCCTGGATCTTACCGCTTATCTCGAATTCCTGTTAGGGCAAACATCACTGCCCTGTGAGATCATTACGCCGCGTAACCCGGAGGAGCGCGGAGCGCAGTTATCACTCTTCTTCCCGAAAGATGGTAAAGCCATTCATACCCGTATGATGGAAAGCGGTATCATCTGCGATTACCGCGAGCCCGGCGTTATCCGCCTTGCACCGGCGCCTTTGTATTGCTCTTATTCCGATGTGCTGCGATTCCACGACGTATTAAAAACTTTAGCATGACCGCTCTGACTAAAAACTGGCTCGCTCTTGGCGATTCTTATACCATTGGGGAAGGCGTTCAGCTGTACGACAGCTACCCTTATCAAACCCTGCAACTCCTTCGTGCCGGCGGCATGCAGATCAATGCACCGGAAATTGTGGCCCAAACCGGGTGGACCACCGGGGAGCTGATCCAACATCTTGAACACCGTACCCGGTTGTTACCCCGGTACGATTTCGTAACCCTGTTAATCGGCGTCAATAATCAATACCGCGGGCTCCCGGAAAACGAATACGCAGAAGAGTTTACCCTACTGGCAAATAAAGCTATAGCATTGGCAGAGGGCGGGAAGGTTGCCGTAATCAGTATCCCGGACTGGGGGGTAACCCCCTTTGCTGCCGGGCGTGATACAGCAGTTATTTGCGAACAAATAGACGAGTATAATGGCATCAACCGTGAGATCAGCGGGAAGCTGGGCCTGCCTTACATAAATATCACTGAAACATACCGGCTTACGGGAGGTCGGCCGGAAGGTGTGGTGGAAGATAAACTGCATCCTTCCGCGGCTATTTACGCCGGCTGGGCGGAGAAACTGGCGGCGGTGTTTAACCCTGCCCCTGCGGCGGGGATTTTGATATAGTGAGAATTATCCTACATTTGCACCCCTGACCCACCGGCAAACACCCGGAAAGGTCATTTTATGCAAGTCCCTGTACGAAACAGCCCATTGGGTGCAATACAGGGTTTACTATCTTTATGAAGTACTTTAACCTTTTTTAAAACTGTTTATGCAATTTCTGGATTTTGAAAAGCCGATTGCGGATCTGTACGAACAACTGGAAAAACTGAAGGAAAACGGGGAGAAATCCGGCGTGGACGTATCCGCTACCGTTAAGGAGTACGAGCAGAAAATCAACGACACCAAGCAACAGGTCTATAACAATCTAACCAGCTGGCAGAAAGTACAGCTGAGCCGTCATCCCGAACGCCCATACACACTGGAGTATATCGAGCGTATGACAGAGAACTTCGTGGAGATGCATGGCGACCGCAATGTGAAGGATGACAAGGCGATGGTTGGCGGATTTGCGGATCTGGATGGTGAAACCGTAATGTTCATCGGCCAGCAGAAAGGTATCAATACCAAAATGCGCCAGGTGCGTAATTTCGGTATGGCCAATCCTGAAGGTTACCGTAAGGCGCTGCGCCTGATGAAGCTCGCAGAGCGTTTCAATAAGCCCATTATTACCCTGATCGATACTCCCGGTGCATATCCCGGCCTGGAAGCGGAAGAGCGTGGACAGGGCGAAGCCATTGCCCGGAACCTTTTCGAAATGGTAAAGCTCCGCGTACCCGTTATCTGTGTGATTATCGGTGAAGGTGCTTCCGGCGGTGCATTAGGCATCGGTATCGGCGACCGCATCTTTATGCTGGAAAACAGCTGGTATACCGTTATTTCTCCTGAAAACTGCTCTACCATCCTCTGGAGAAGCTGGAATTTCAAAGAGAAGGCAGCGGAAGAACTGAAACTGACTTCAGGATATATGAGCCAGTTCGGACTGGTAGACGGGGTGATTTCCGAACCTATTGGCGGCGCACATTCCAATCACGAAGAAATGGCAGCCATTCTGAAAGCGCGGTTAAAGGAAACACTTGCCGAGCTGAAGAAGATTGATCCGGATACGCGTATCGAACAACGGATTGATAAATTCTCCAATATGGGCTTTTTTGAAGAGCGCTAGCCAAAAAACAGGCTGGCCGTATTGCGGGAATCAATTCAATTGACAATCTTTGCATTTTTAAGGCAGCATTGCGGCCATTGACCATTTGATATATGTTACAGGAACAATTAAGGGGCACCGGCGTGGCATTGGTGACGCCCTTTGCCACCAACGAAGCGATTGACTGGAACGCCCTCGAAAGGCTCATCGATCATGTGATTACCGGCGGCGTAGATTACGTTGTAACGCTCGGTACAACCGGCGAAACACCTACGCTTACTTCCGAAGAGAAGCTGGACCTGATAAAGTTCACTTTTGAGAAGGTGAATAAGCGGGTACCGGTGGTAGTAGGAGTAGGGGATTACGATACCCGCGATGTGGTGAAGCGGCTGGAAAGCTGCCCGCTCGACGAAGCGGCTGCCGTTCTCAGTGTGGCTCCTTATTACAGCAAACCTACACAGGAAGGCATCTTCCAGCACTATAAGGCCATTGCCGCCGCATCTCCCAAACCCATCATTCTGTACAATGTACCAGGCCGTACCGGGCGCAATATGACGGCAGAAACCACCCTGCGCCTGGCGCATGAAGTGGAGAATATCGCCGCCATGAAGGAAGCTTCGGGCGATATGGCGCAGTGTATGCAAATCATCCGGGATAAGCCGGAAGGTTTCCTCGTTATCAGTGGCGATGATGGCGTTGCCATGCCGCAGCTTGCCTGTGGGATGGATGGTGTGATCTCCGTTGCTGCCAACTATTTCGCGAAAGATTTCCCTGCCATGGTGAAAGCCGCCCTCGCGGGTGACTTTGTAACCGCACGGAGCCTGCATTACCGCATGCTCCAGGGCTTCGATCTCATGTTTGCGGAAAACAACCCTGCCGGCATCAAAGCATTCCTGCACGAAGCCGGTATCGTTGAAAATGTATTCCGCCTGCCGGTATTACCCGTAACAGACGGACTGCAACAGCAGATTAAAACATATATTTCCACCTTGTAATATTCCGGCTACCGGATAACACAAAAAAGCTGACGCCTGGCAATGTGCCGGCCGTCAGCTTTTTTTATGTCGGTTATCCCAACTAACGTTTTGTTACCGGTACTAAAAAAGCTCTCCCATCATCCCCAATGGCAATAGAATGGATTTATTACTGTAACAATGCTATATACTGGCTAAGCCAATACTACAGGATTACCACATTAATGCTGTTTTAATACGGTTACAGTACAATTACAGCGCTATTACAGTACGGTAACAGTACGATTACAGCGCGATTACAGCGCGATTAGCGCGCTGTTGCAGTGCGATTACAGCGCGATTAGAGTACGATTACAAGGCGATTAGTGCGCGATTAGGGGCACTGTCTCCCAAACTGTGTAAATGTATAAGCCGGTAGCAGTTGTCTGCATAAAAATCATGCTATTTTGGCATGAAATAGTTTGGTTGGTGATAATTGCTGTTAAAATATTAAAAAGGGCCATCTCTTTATGCGAGATGGCCCGGGAGGTATAGGGTTTTACAGGTAAGTGCTGATCAAAAGGCGAAACCTATGGTAAGTCCGAGGCCGCGAACGCCAAGGAAGGGCATTTTGATGTCTGCCCTAACACCATCATTCCTTACATCGGCAGTGATGTTTTTTTCACCTCCGATTTCAATTAGTTCTTCCAGCTCATTTTTCAGCTCCGTACGGTCGGCTTCATCCAGGTCACTGAGGTCGGTGAGACCTTCCACCTTGCCGGTCATTTTACCATAATGGGCACCGATGATGTAGAGGTCTACCACCACACGTTTGGCGATCATGAATTGTCCGCCGAGGATAAGTCCGCCGCCGATACCGCTGCTTTTACCGTTGAGGGGTACAAGGGTGGTGGTGTTATCGGGCTTCTCGAAATCGTAGGGGAAATTGTACTTAAAGTTGCTGTAACGGCCATAAATGCCCGCATAGAAGCCCTTAGCACCCGGACGGCTGCCGGTGTAGATGCGGAACTCGGCAGTGAGGGCGCCGCCGCTCATCTCCAGCTTGTCCAGCTGGTTTTGCAGGTCATCATCCCCGTCTTCCTTCACATAATCCATTACTTTCTCTCCCAGCATGCTTTTTGAAAGTGCGCCTTTAGGCATGTAGCGGTAACCCAGGGATGCGGAGATCTTGCGGGTAAGCATGCGCTCATAGGTAAGGCTGTAATTGTTGAGTGCAATACTGGAGAGGTTGGTTTTCAGAATGTTGCGATACATTCCTGCTTCTTTTTGACGAGGCTTGTCAACGATGGCGGTGCTGTCGGTTACATTGCTGTACTGCTGTGCCATTGCAGTGGAACCAAGGCACAGGGACAATACGATTAGTGCTGCGTGTTTCATGTTATAGGAAAAATTATTAATGCTTAAAGATACCAGCATGTAATTTCCCCTGCAATACACCATTTTAGGTATTGACTATATCATTATATTATATTTTAATGTATTGCTTATCTAGATGATATAAGTGGTTCCTTCCAGGGCCAGTTCGGTTTGGGGGAATACGGGAATGCATTCGTCGAGGAAAGGCTGTAGTTCAGTGTATTTAGATGAGAAGTGCCCGATCAGCAATCTTCTGGCAGCAGCTTTACATGCAAGGGTAGCAGCCTGCACGGTGGTGCTGTGGAAGCGGTCTGCCGCGCGCTGTACCAGGTCGTGGAGGTAGGTGGTTTCGTGATAAACCATATCGGCATCCTGCATATGGGGGATGAGGTCTTCGTCGTAAATGCTGTCGGCACAGTATACGTATTTCCGGGCGCGGAGAGGAGGCAGGGTTACCCAGTCGTTGCGTACGATGGTACCGTCTTTCCGTTCATAGTCGTCGCCTTCGGAGAGGCGGGTGAAGAAAGCGGAAGGTATTTCATATGCACGGGCCTGTTCCGGGATGATCCGGCGTTTGCGGCGTTGAATGCTGAAAGAAAAGCCGTAGCAGGGGATGCGGTGTCGGGTAGGGAAACAGCTAACTTCCATGTCTTTATCGCGCAGGATGACTCCGGCGGATTCCGGCGTGAGGGGGATGAACTGCAGTTCGAACCGCAGGGTGGTAGCGGCATGGAGCAGCTGGAGTTCGATGATTTCCCATAGGCCGGGAGGGCCAAACAGGGTGAGCGGCTCTGTACGACCGAGGAGGCTCATGCTGTTAATGAGCCCGATAAGGCCGAAATAATGGTCGCCATGGAGGTGGCTGATGAAAATATAGCGGATTTTACCCCGGCGGACTTTATATCTGGCCAGCTGGGTTTGGGTGCCTTCGCCACAATCGATCAGCATGAGCTGATCGTTGTAGGTGAGCACCTGGGCGGTGGGATGCCGCTCTGGTGTGGGGATGGCCGAGTTATTGCCAAGTATGGTGACCGCAAACATATTCCGAAAATAGTGAATTATAAATCGCCAAGGTCCAGCTCGCGTTCGAAGCTTTCCATCATCACCATGTCTATGGCTTCGGCCTCTGTGGGTACGATGTTGAGCATTTCGGGGTATTGGGCGGAGAGTTCGGCTGTTAAAACCTTGTTAAGTCCGGTAACGGCGGCAGACAGGCCATTGTCGTACCGGTGCTGGTACACTGTAAATATGGCTTTGAGCGCTTCGGGGCCGGCGGATTGGAGGGAATGCAGGTCCAGTATGAGGTTGAGACCATCCAGGCCAGGGGTGCGGAGTACTTCATTTTCAAGCTCCGCTGCCATTTTAGCATCCAGATTGGCTTCTTCCAGCCTAAAAATCAGTATTTTTTCTTTGGTATCAATTTTGAATTGCATAAGGCGGATGTTATCATTCAAAAACATTATAAAAAAAAGGATTCGGCAAAAAGGAAACCCGTCGAAGAACATAACTGGGGAAGTAAAAAATACAATCGTAAACATCCCTCTTCTCGTAGATATATTCAGCACACAAGGCCCTTCAGCGCAAAAGTAAATCTTAACCAATAATGTGCAAGGATAAAAACTAAATCCAATTTAATTTGGTAATATTGTATAAGCATGCCCCCGTAAGGGTTTAACAAAATCAACAAACAATGGATCAGAATTTTTCACCGCAAGTAAAGGAGATCATTACGTTCAGCAGGGAGGAGGCTTTACGCTTGGGTAATGATTTTATCGGTACGGAACACCTGCTTCTGGGTATTATACGTGAGGGTGAGGGAACGGCTGTAAAGATCTTACAGGCGCTGAATGTTGATCTGTATGAGTTACGCAAGGAAGTGGAGTTGGCGATAAAAGATAAGACGGGCAAGAACATTGCGAACATCAACAGTCTACCCCTGACCCGCCAGGCAGAGAAAGTGATCCGGGTAACCGTGCTGGAGGCAAAGGCACTGAAAAGTCCCACCGTGGAAACAGAGCACCTGATGCTATCCATCCTCAAGAATAAAGAAAACGTTTGTACGCAAATCCTTCAACAATTTGACGTGGACTACGATACTTTTAAAAACGAACTGGGCTTCGTAAAATCTGCAGATCCGAAAGCGGAATTCGATGACCCCGGAGAAGAGGAGTTCGAAGACGAACGCAAAAGCTATGCTTCCAAACAGAAGCAAACTAATACCAAGTCGAAAACTCCCGTTCTCGATAACTTCGGCCGCGACATTACGAAGCTCGCCGAAAGCAACAGCCTCGATCCTATCGTAGGCCGTGAAAAGGAAATTGAACGCGTTTCGCAGATTCTTT
This sequence comes from Chitinophaga deserti, assembly GCF_003149455.1. Taxonomy (GTDB): domain Bacteria; phylum Bacteroidota; class Bacteroidia; order Chitinophagales; family Chitinophagaceae; genus Chitinophaga; species Chitinophaga deserti. Next base: position 610,670 of record NZ_QFFK01000003.1, on the reverse strand, counting down.
CCCGCCGTAAAAAGAACAACCCCATCCTTATCGGTGAGCCGGGTGTTGGTAAAACCGCCATCGTGGAAGGCCTCGCCCTCCGCATCGTTCAGCGCAAAGTTTCCCGCGTGCTGTTCGACAAACGTGTGGTTAGCCTCGACCTTGCTGCCCTCGTGGCCGGTACCAAATACCGTGGCCAGTTCGAGGAAAGGATGAAGGCCATCATGAACGAGCTGGAAAAGAACCGTGATGTAATCCTGTTCATCGACGAGATTCACACAATCGTTGGCGCAGGTGGTGCTTCAGGTTCGCTGGACGCTTCCAATATCTTCAAACCAGCCCTCGCAAGAGGCGAGCTCCAATGCATCGGTGCATCCACCCTGGATGAATACCGTATGTACATCGAAAAAGATGGTGCGCTCGACCGCCGGTTCCAGAAGGTAATGGTAGATCCTCCAACCGTGGAAGAAACCATCCAGATCCTCAACAACATCAAACCGCGTTACGAAGAATACCACAACGTATCCTACACCGATGACGCGATCGATGCATGTGTGAAACTCAGCGACCGGTATATGACCGACCGCCTGCTGCCCGACAAAGCCATCGACGTGCTCGATGAAGTTGGCGCACGCGTCCATCTTAAAAACATCAACGTTCCGCAAAATATCCTCGACCTGGAAAAACAGATCGAAGACATCAAGCAGGAAAAGAATAAAGTCGTAAAAAGCCAGCGCTTCGAAGAGGCTGCAGCACTCCGCGATACTGAAAAGAAACTCGGTGAAGACCTCGAAAAGGCCAAAGCCGTGTGGGAAGAAGAAGTAAAGCATAAGCGCTACCCGATCGACGAAGAGGCTATCGCTGAAGTGGTGAGCATGATGACCGGCATCCCCGTTAAACGGATGGTGCAGGCCGAAAACGAAAAGCTCCGCCGCATGGGCGAAGATCTGAAGTCTGCCGTAGTAGGACAGGCCGAAGCTATCTCCAAGGTCACCAAGGCCATCCAGCGTAACCGCGTAGGCCTGAAAGACCCGAAGAAGCCTATCGGTACCTTCATCTTCCTGGGCCCCACCGGTGTCGGTAAAACCGAGCTGGCTAAAGCCCTTGCCCGTTACATGTTTGATTCGGAAGACGCGCTCATCCGTATCGATATGTCGGAATACATGGAGAAATTCTCTGTAAGCCGCCTGATCGGTGCGCCTCCGGGATATGTGGGATATGAAGAAGGCGGACAGCTCACTGAGAAAGTGCGCCGCAAACCTTACTCCGTGATCCTGCTCGACGAAATCGAGAAAGCGCATCCGGATATCTATAATATCCTCCTGCAGGTGCTGGACGACGGTATCCTTACAGACGGTCTGGGACGTAAAGTAGACTTCAAGAACACGCTGATTATCATGACCTCCAATATTGGGGTGCGCCAGTTGAAAGACTTCGGAGCAGGCGTGGGCTTCACTACCGGTAACCGTGTGGTGAATGAAGAAGAGAACACCAAAGCGGTAATTGAAAAAGCACTGAAACGTACGTTCTCTCCCGAGTTCCTGAACCGTATCGATGATGTGATCATCTTCAACTCCCTCAGCAAAGATGATATCTACACCATTATTGATATCACCATGAAAGGAGTACTGGCCCGTCTGCAGAACCTGGGCTTCAGCCTGGAACTGACCGACGAAGCCAAAGGCTTCCTTGCAGAGAAAGGTTATGATCAACAGTTTGGTGCCCGTCCGCTGCACAGGGCCATCCAGAAATACCTGGAAGATCCCCTGGCGGAAGAAATCCTCAACATGAGCATCCACAATGGGGATATCCTCATCGCGGATCTCGATAAGGAAAATCAGAAACTGGTCTTCTCCCTGAAGAATCCTTCTAAAAGCAAATCAGAAAAGTCTGAAGCTTAACGAATAAAAAAATAGTCTTTATACAAGCTGCCGGCCACAAGCCGGCAGCTTTTTTTATGCCATAAGCTGATAATCAACCAGCTATTATTTATTCATCTCACATTACATATTTATTAAATAAAAAACATTATAGATTAAACGTATTAATCAAAAACTATATGTATGTTTGTGGCAGATTAGCAATTTGTCCATTTTATCATGGATCGTATCACACATTACCGGACTTGTTTTTTCAAATTCATCTCTATAAACGTATATTTTATTTAACCTTTTTACCTATGAGAAAGTCGCTACGTATAGCGGGCTTTACGCTCGTATTATTTCTTTCTTACGAAAGTGTGAAAGCACAGGTCAAGATTGGTGGAGATCCGGCAACAGTGAATGCCAACGCCATCCTTGAACTGGAGAGTAACCGCAAGGGCCTTTTGCTGCCCCGCCTCGATGCCGCAGGTTTTACAATCCTCAAGAATCGCAATGCTACCCCCGGTATGGTGGTATATCTGAAATCAGGTGCTGATCCCAGAGGAGAAGGTTTTTATGTGAAAACTGCAGTGGGTACTACCGATGCAAACTGGACCAAAATGGCCGGAGACGCTGGTGGTAACGGCCCCTGGAAAATCAATGGTAACGACGGGCTTGCTGCTACCGACTGGTTTGGTACCATAGGCAACGTTCCCCTGTCGCTGCGTGCCAACAGCAACCCTGTAATGCAGTTCAGTGCTACGAACGGTAACATCACCATCCCCTACGCGAACGTTCCTGTTGCTGCAGTCGGCGTGAATGATGTGGTGATGATTGGTGCAGATGGTCTTATCCAGAAGAAAAATCTCTCTCTGACTTCAGTAACCGCCCTGAATAACCTGAAAGGTGATGTAACGCTGACGGTTACCCCTGATAATACAGCGCTGGTAGCGTCGCTGGTAGCTCCTCCCACTGCTCCTGCAGGAACACTGGATGTGAAACTTCCGGTTATGACTGGTGCTGTTGGACAGCAATATGGTTTTATGACCATTGCTGACTGGAATAAACTGCAGACTATTACTTCCGCAACCGGGATCACAATCGGTGACGTAGTTACGGGGGCAGTAGGTGGCGCTAAAGGTGCCTATATCGAGCGCCTGACTGGTGCCGATGAAGGTAAACTGGTACTTCACCTCGTAGAAGCTTCAGAAACACACGGCGGTATCGTTACTATCGGGAATCAGACGTTCAAAGGCAATAAGACCTTTGCTGACAATCTGAATGTAACCGGTGATGCGGCAATTACAGGTAATACTACAGTTACCGGTAATACAACCGTTAACGGAACTTCTACCCTTAAAGGTAACACTACGCTGGAAGCTGCACTGACTTTTGCAAACCCTGTAGCCTACAGCACAGCAGCACCTGCTACTTACCATTTAGCAGTGTTGAACCCGGACAACAACTATAACCTGGAAACTTTGGAGCTGCCGGCTCATGGCCTGAAAGGTATCGGTGGTATTGCGCTCCCCGGAGTACCTACCCCGGTAACTGCAGAAACTACCACGGGTAACGTAACCTTTGCTACAGGGAAAACCGGTGATGGCTTTAGCATTGTGTCTTCACCCAATACCGTAACTTTCAATGTTCCGGATGCAAGCGCAACTGCTGGTGGTATTATCACTACTTTGCCTCAGACAATCAATGGTACTAAAACCATCGATGATACGCTGAACATTGGTGGCAGTGCAGTATCTACCTCCAAACTGAACCTTAACGGTTCTATGTCCGTTCCGTTCAAAGTAGCGCCTATCGGCACCTATACGCTGGATGCGAACGATTATATGGTGATCGTTAAATGTGCTACTTCCGGCGACGGTAGTGCACCAGACCCGATCACTGAGATCTTCCTGCCCGCTGCTTCAACCGTGAAAAACCGTATCTACCACATCAGAAGGGTAGAGCGCGTTGCCGGAGAATTTGCCATCATCGCTATTAAAGCAACCGGTGGCGGAACCATCAGTGGCCGTGCTGCGGTAGAGATCGGTGAACCCAACTCAACTGTAACTGTAATTTCCGATGGTACCGAATGGCACGCTGTAGCCAGGTCTATCATGTAATAGATATTTGATTGAAAGGAACGGTGGCTACCGCTGCCGTTCCTTTATAATCTAATCCTGCCGTTATGAAGTTATCTTTCTCTCTTTGCAGCATCACCGCATCACTCTTCTTCGCCACACTTCTTTCGTGGCACGATGCACAAGCCCAGGCTAAACTCGGTGGTAACCCCGTAGTTACCCGTGGAGATGCGATACTGGAACTTGAAAGTTCCCGCAAGGGCCTGCTGCTGCCCCGCGTCACATCTATGGCGCTTACCGCCAAACCTCTCGACACTGCATCGCAGGGGATGATGGTATATAATCTCACAGAAAATAAAGTTTACATCCGCTCTAACGGCGCATGGAAAGCAATGCGCGATACCGACTCCGATGGTTGGCAGACGACCGGCAATTTATCCATCAACCCCGCTATACATTATTTGGGTACCAACAATGCCCAGCCGCTCATCTTCAAAACCAACGGAACTGAAGCCGCCCGCATCGCTGCCGATCGTAAGATCGGTATCAACACAACTTTGCCGCATTCGCACCTGCATGTAAACGGATCAACCGCTACCAACGTGGTGGTGGGAACAGGGAACTTTACAATGGCAGATACCAACAGTGTGGTTATTATGAACAATACCACAGCTGCCAACTTCGTACTACAGAATCCTGCCACTTATAAAGGACGGGCGATTGAAGTGGTGGCATATGGTACGGCGAATGTAAATTTCACTGCCTATACCGTACGTGGTCAGAACAGTGCCTCGCCTACATTGTCCATTGCACCGGGCTACAGTTTACGCCTGGTCAGTAATGGAGCGGAATGGATCATAACCGGAAAGCAACGCAGCGGGTTACCGATGTACTATGCAACCACCTTAGGTGCCGGAGAAGGTGAGGTAATACGTGATTATAATGGTTACTTAAGCCAGGGCAGCGGAGTTTTTCAAACCGACGTACTGGGAGCTCCCACTAACCCCATCCCCAATGAGGGCGCATGGTTCAGCATGATGCTGCAAACTGTAGGCGGCGGATACTTCGGGCAGTTTAACCTGAATGATCATAACGCATACTTCCGGGGAAACTCTATGGCTAATCTCCCTGTGGCGGAATGGCAGAAGTTTATCAGTCACCCGGCTACTATTCAGTTCGGAGGACAGATGATCGGAACGGATAGTTTGAACTTTAACATGATCAACAACCGGAACCTTGTATTCAGTACGAACAATGTAGCCAGACTACGACTTCATGGTGATGGAAATATCAGTGCGCACGGACCTGTCACTATCGATGGAACACTTCGAGGTACAAGCACAGCTACTTTTGAGAAAGATGCGGCAGTGAAAGACTCTATGCGGGTGGAAGGAAGGTTGCGTATGCAGGGAATGGTGATTGCGAACATCAAATCTATTACTGGTGCATATACTATACTGGCGAATGATTATACAATTTCCGGTATCAGTGATGCCGCATTTACGCTAACATTAACAACCGGTGTAAATCAGATCGGAAGAATTATCATTTTCAAGGTTAGACGTGCCACGGTGGGCATCGCGCGTACCTATACGGTTAATGCTTCCGGAGGTACAATTGATGGCGCTGCCAGTGTCACATTGTCGGCCACAGAAACTGGTGCATTCTGTATGTTGCAGCAGGCTACAGCCACCAACTGGATTGTAATCAGCAAATAGAACTATTGAACCCATGAAACGCCATTTAACCATCATCGCTTTACTTCTTCTGCCTTTCCTCTCGAAAGCGCAACAGGGTGTGTACGTCGCACCGGGAGAGCGTTTGCAGGTAAATCCCGAAGAATCTTTCAGTATTTATGGGAATGTGTTAAACAACGGGGCAATTGGTTCAAAGCCAAATGCAGTCATTAACTTCTTCGGCAAATCATGGAACAATGGTTCCGGGGCTTCCATGCCCGACGAAAGTGCCAACGGACTTACCGGCAAGGGCGGAGTTTTCCGGTTTACGGGGATCAATCCACTATACGGCGATCAGGGTTCGCAACAGGTGTTCGGCGGCTTTAATGCCGTGAGCAAAATGGGCGCATCTTTTCCAAACATCGATATCAATAATCCGCTGGGGCTGCTCATGTCCGACCTCACGGATCTTAAAATACGCCATACCCTTAATTTCACTACCGGCCACTTGTTCCTCAACGGGTGGAACCTTGTGGTAGGGAATGGTAACCCCGGACAGATTACAGGCTATAGCGAACGGTCTTTTATTATCACGGGGGCTGCCATTGCGGGTGGTTTCCTGTACCGTGAGCAGGTGAAAGGATCAGATGGTAAGGTGGTATTCCCCATCGGTTCATCCGTGACGGGATATGCACCTTTCCAGGTAGAGTATAATGGTCCGGCAGATGATTTCCGCGCCCGGGTGTTTGACAGTGTTTATCAATATGCTATTTCGGGTACGGTAAATAAACTGGACTTTACGAATAAGACCTGGAACATTGCCCGCGGGCGTACGGATGCTGCGGACACGCGCCTCACCCTCCAGCACATGGATAAAGACGAGGGCCGTGATTACAGCACCTGGCGTTCCACCTCCTACGTAACCCGCTTCCTGAACAATGCCTGGGATTATGTGGAGCCGGAAGCTTTCCCCACTGCGGGCAACATCACTACTACGGGCACACTGAGAAATGCAACCATGCACGTACGCCGGTTCAATACCGGTATCAGGAATAACGAATACTTTACCAAGGCTTCTGTGTTGTATGGGCCGTATGCACCTGCTGTTTTTATTGTATTTAACGCTTACCGCATCAACGAATCGCTCGTGCAGCTGGAGTGGTCGGTAGCGCGTGAGCTGAATAATGAGAAGTTCATTATAGAGCGGCGATTGGATAAGGATACGGGCTTTGTGAAAGTGGGAGAGCTGTTTTCCATGGCACCCGGCGGTAATATTAACACGCGGCTGGATTACAAGTATGTGGATCCTAACAATTACGATGGCTGGAGTTATTACCGCATCAGGGCAGTGTCCCGCAACGGGCGTGAGAGCGTATCGGAGATTCGTGAAGTGCCGCCATTCCTTAAGCTGGAAGTATTCCCCAACCCCAACTACGGTACCTTCCAGGTGAGGGTACGGGGTGTACAGTCGAACCTCCTGATGCAGATTGTAAGCTCGGTAGGGCAGGTGATGAACCAGTATAACATTGAAGGAGAACGTACGATTCATGTGAATAACCTGGCGAAGGGGCAATATGTTCTCGTGTTCTACGACCGGTCAACAGGCAGGCTGGTACGCACCTTCAAGATCATAGTGCTGGACAGGTAACAACAAAATCCTTTGTAAATTCCCGGAATTGAAGCAAATTTGCAGTGTCTGACAAGACCTACACCTACGCTTAATTAAATACCGGGCATTGAAAAAGATCATCATCACTATAGACGGATATTCTTCCTGCGGGAAAAGCACGCTGGCCAAGCAACTGGCTGCGAAGCTGAACTATCTGTATATCGATAGTGGTGCCATGTACCGTGCTATTACCCTGTATTTTATCCAGCACCGGATAGATTGGGCGGATCCTTACCAGGTAAAAACCGCGTTAGACAGCATTCATCTCGAATTTGTTTACAACCAGCTGACAGGGCAGAGCGATATGTATCTCAATGAAGAGAACGTGGAGCCAATGATCCGTGAGATGCTGGTAGCGGAGAAAGTGAGTGAAGTGGCAGCTATCCGGGAAGTGCGTACGTTTGCCGTTGCCCAGCAGCAGAAGATGGGAGATGCACGTGGTATTGTGATGGATGGAAGGGATATCGGAACCGTGGTGTTCCCCCATGCAGAACTGAAGATATTTATGACGGCAGATCCTGCCATACGTGTACAGCGCCGCTTCAAGGAACTGTATGCCAAGAACCCCAATATTACCCTACATGAGGTGAAGGAAAACCTCGAACTCCGCGATTATATCGACTCCAACCGTGAAGTTAGCCCCCTCCGCAGAGCAGACGATGCCATTATCCTCGATAACAGCCAGCTGACTATGGACGAGCAGCTCGATCTGGTGAGCCAGTGGGTGGAAGATGCAATCATGGCACATTCGTCCTGATTTTTTTTGTATATCAAAAAAACGTTATTACCTTTAGGGTACTATACTATACCTCATTAGCCTCATCCTCCGAAATTCCTGCATTATTTATTGGTCTTGGCGTAGATTTTCCCAATAGGGAAACATGTGTGTTACATGCCGCCCCGATATTTTTGGACCTGTGACTTATTCCTGGAAAAAAACCTGCTACTTTGTTGCCAGTCAACTTGTTGACACATGTTCCCGGACGCCGCGCTGCGCCGCCGGCAACCTGCCATCTGCAGCAATCAGCGGTTTTTGTGATTGTCCAAAGGCTTTGAGCCATATCCGGACTGCATCCAGTTAAAAGACCAATCTATTAACCGTATAACAATGAACTCTGAAATATATTACGCACCGCCATGCCACACCGGCTGGCGAGCTTGCAAACGCAATGTGATCCGGCGGCGTAAACCGCCCCGTTTCATATTTTCAGTAGGTGTATTCGGTTAATAGGAAAGGGGCGAATTCTTTCGCCCCTTCATCATTTAACCCCGGATAACGCCGTTTCACACTTTTATTTTAACTTGTGGAAGCTGTTTGCTCCATTAACGCATGTTTCTAAGAAGGTCCATTTTCCTGCTCTCGCTGCAGTTATTCTTCATGGTATGTGCATCTGCACAGGATTCCGTGCGGGTTTTCCGCACCCTGGATTCCATCCGGGCCCTCCCCGACGATACAGCTAAAGTAAATGCATACCTCTCCAAATCACGGGGTTTGTACCGGTATTTCGATAAAAGCGGGAGAGAGAACCCCTTTCTGCAGGAAGCCCTGGCACTGTCAGGCCGCCTCCGTTACCCGAAAGGCCGTGCGGAAGCCTATAACGACATCGGCACCTCCCGCCGCAACAAATCCCAGTACATCCTGGCCACCGAATACCACGAGCAGGCACTCAAAGCAGCCATTGAAAGCAAGAATGAGCTCCTTATAGCCGTGTCTCACAACAATGCGGGGGTAGACTACCGCAGGCGGGAAATGCTGGAGAAAGCCTTCGAACACCACTTCCAGGCGCTCAAGATCGCGGAGAAGATCAATGAGCCCCGCGCCCTCACGGTTGCCATCAATTCCATCGGTAACATTTACCTTTCCGATGGCAAATACGACGCCGCCATCCGGGAATTCACCCGTGCCCTTGAACTGGAAGAGAAAGGCAATAACCCCCTTGGGGTAGCCATTAACCTTGGTAACCTGGGATACGCCTACGAAGGGCTTAACCAGCTGGACCGCGCCATCGATTACTACGAGCGCTCCCTCGCTGTGAACCAGCAGCTCAATAACCACACGGGTATGGCCATCTGCTATACCTGCCTCGGCACGGCGTATCAGAAAAAAGGGAATAAGGAAGCTGCCATGGTATACCTTCAGAAAGCCCTCGAAGCCAACGAGCAGGTGGAAGATAAGGTGCACCTGGCGGAGAACTACATTTCTATCGGCAGGCTCCTTAATGAAGAAGGGAAGCTCCCTGAAGCCCGCAAATACATCCAGCAGGCGCTGGACCTCGGGCATAAATGGACCTTCAACTACATCCTCCAGGAAGGCTATAAAGCCATGGCCGACAACTTCAAACGGTCGGGGGATTTTGAAAAGTCGTTCGATAACACACAGCGTTCCCTCCAGTATAAGGACAGTATCCTTGAAGAAAGGACCAGTACAGAGTTTGCCCAGATGAAAGCGCTGCATGAAGTACACAAGAAAGATAACCAGATCAAAGTGCTGCAGCAGGATCAGGAAATCAACCAGCTGCGCATCCGCCGTAACCTGGCGCTGGTGATTGCCCTTGCCGGATTCCTTTTCATGCTGATAGTAGGCGGTTTCTTTTACATCCGCCACCGAAACCTGCAGGCTAACCGGCAAACGCTTCAGCTGGAGCTGCGCTCGCTCCGCTCGCAGATGAACCCCCACTTCATTTTTAACTCCCTCAACTCCATCCACCGATATATCTGGAGCAATAACCAGGAAGAAGCATCTGAGTACCTCACGAAGTTTTCCAAACTGATGCGGATGATCCTGGATAATAGCCAGCATACTTTTATCCCGCTGAATAAGGAACTGGATTCTTTGCGGCTGTACCTCGATCTGGAGGCGCTACGCTGCAATCATATGTTTGATTATCAAATCATTGTAGATGATGAGATCAATGAAGAGGAAGTACTTATCCCGCCTATGATCATCCAGCCGTATGTGGAAAACGCTATCTGGCACGGCCTCGTTCACAGGAAAGAGAAAGGAAAGCTCGATATTACGGTTACCCTTTCCGGAAGAATCCTCGAGGTGACGGTAACCGATAACGGGATAGGGCGGAAGCTGGCGATGGAAATCAGGGAAAAGAAAGACCGGCTGCACAATTCCATGGGTATGAAAGTAACGGAAGGAAGGATTGCGCTGATCCGTAAAATCAATAATACGAAAGACGCCAATGTAGAGATCACCGACCTCCACGGGCCGGAAGGCGAAGCCGCAGGAACGAAAGTACGCATCGTACTGCCGGCTGAGTTTTTATTTTAAAAGTAAATATTCCGTCATGAGCGAAATCAGAACCATTATCGTAGACGATGAGCAACATTGTATCGATGCATTGCAAACGATGCTGTCTAAAAAGTGTCCGGAAGTTACTGTGCTGGCAGGAGTCAAAAGCGTACAGGATGCCCGCCGTATCATCGATGAAATGCACCCCGATCTTGTATTCCTTGATGTGGAAATGCCACACCAGAATGGGTTTGAACTCCTCAAACAATTCGACCGCATACCGTTCGACGTTATTTTTACCACCGCATACGAACAATACGCACTTAAAGCTATCAAGTTTAACGCACTCGATTATTTACTCAAACCTTTCAGTGTACAGGAGCTGCAGGATGCGCTCCGCAAATTCCAGGAACGCCGGCAAAACCGCCCGGAGCCCGGCATGGCACCCCTTGAAATGTTTCTGCAGAATATGAAAACATTGCAGCAGACAAACAAAAAGATAGCGCTGCCAACCATCAACGGACTGGTATTTATGCCCGTGCAACAGATCGTACGTTGTGAATCTACGGGTAACTACACGAAATTATTTTTTACCGACCGCAAGCAGCTCCTTGTTTCCAAGCCGCTAAAGGAGTTTGAAGAGTTACTGACCGATGTGGACTTCTTCCGCGTCCATAACTCCCATCTTATCAACCTCCAGCAGATGGATAGTTATATTCAGGGTGAGGGCGGATTTGCGCTGATGAGCGATGGTACACAGGTAGAAGTGTCACGCAGGCGTAAGGCAGACTTCCTCAAAAAGGCCATGCACTTCTAAATAGCCCTTTCACCACTCCGATTTTCACTTTTCAACCGCCACTTATATGGTAATCGATACCGGATATTAATTCCCGGTTGCGGGCATATGCCTGCGATAGTACTTTTGTACCAGCAATTATCACTTGTTTGTTATCTGGCCCCAAAATTAATTTTCTCTGCATTACTAGCGTTTGATTACCCCCAAAGAAAAAAAGCACCGTTCAGCGGTGCTTTTTTCATATCTGCAAGATTGTTAGTCAGTGTAGTTGTCTAATTAAGACCATGCCTCGGCAGTTTCGTCTACCATATGCGCCTGTCCGTAGAAACCGGCCAGTTTACGGATAACGCCTTCCACGATAGCATCGGGGCAGGAAGCGCCACTTGTCAGCAACAGGGTTACCTTTTCTTTGGCAGGGAGGTAGCCGGTGCTGTGGAGTTCCTGCTGGTGGTGAAAATCGTAATGCAGCAGCTCGTTCTGAGAGATGAGCTTTTCTTCGGATGATATAAAGTAAGTGGGAAGTTTTTCTTCACAAAGCTCTACGAGGTGCGAGGTGTTAGAGCTGTTGTAGCCGCCTACCACAATGGCGAGATCGGCTGCTTCGTCGAGCATACCGGTTACGGCAGTCTGATTATCGTTGGTAGCATAGCAAAGCGTATCGCGTGTATCGGCAAAGCGTTCGGCAATACGGTCGTCTGGCAGCTGATAATGTTCCTGGATAGCCTGGCGCACATAGTCTGCGATGGCCTGTGTTTCGGAAGCGAGCATGGTGGTCTGGTTCACGACGCCAACACGCTGGAGGTGTTTGGTAACATCGAAGCCTTCGCTGTACTGGCCTTTGAACTCTTCATAAAAACCTTCGGCAGGCACCTGCTCACGGATGTACGCTGCCAGCCTGTGGGTTTGCTCCATATCCTTCACCACAATGGTGGGGGTGTGGGAGCGGCTGTGGGAGAAGGTGGCACGGGTTTCCTCATGCTTAGGTTTACCATGTACAATCACGGTATATTCCTTGGCGCCAATTTGTTCGGCCTTATTCCATACACGCTCAACGAATGGACAGGTGGTATTGTATTTCAGCGGGGCAATCCCCAGTGATTCGAGGTGTGATTCAATTTCCAGTGTGGTGCCAAAGGCGGGTATGATCACGATATCATCGGCATGCAGCGATTCCCAGGGAATGAGCTGTTTACCGGAAGTATCCATAAGAAACTGTACCCCGCGGGAAAGGAGGTCGTTATTCACCTGCGGATTGTGGATCATCTCACTCAGCAGAAATATCCGCTTCCCTTCATTTTCTTCTACAGTCCGGAAGGCGATCTCGATTGCGTTTTCCACGCCATAGCAAAACCCGAAGTGCCGGGCCAGCAAAATCGTTAGCGGACCAAATTCCAGGCGGGTAGGGGTGAAGTCTTTTTTCATACGGTCCTGCTGCTTTCTTTGCTGTTTAATGGCAGAGATGAGCGGACTACGGTATATGATGGGTACGTTGAATGTTTTCATGGCTTATACGATAGGCAAAGATAGGCATTTCATAGCGGGATTCACCGCTGTTGCCTGACGTAAGGCAGACAATTCCCGCCGGTAAGCCGGAGAAAAATCTCCCATTGCGGTCTTTTGTGTGCAGCGGGGTATGATTCAGGAGGGAAGGCCTGTATCTTGTTGGGGCTGCTGATAAGTGCATGGGTTTAACCGTCCGTTGCCATGGCAGCAGATGAAAATTGGATTTTACGTTTACTGATAAATGATCTGAAGTAAGGTCCCGGTTCTCCGGGGCTTTTTTATTTCAGGCAGGCCTGGAGGGTTTGCTGCAGCATACCGAAGCTGATGGGTTTCTGGAGGAAGGCGGTGGCGCCGGCATCCATGAGCAGCTGGCGGGTGGAATGGTATGCATCGGCCGTGGCCATGATAACGGGGATATGTTTGAGGCTCGCTTCTTCCCTTACTTTTTCCAGCACTTCTTTCCCATCCATAACGGGCATGTGGTAATCGAGGATGATGACGTCGGGCGTGGCATGTGCTGCCTGGCGGAGTGCTTCCAGTCCGTTTACCGCCATGGATACCCTGCAGCCCATACGGCGCAGGAATTTAGCGAGGAGCAGGTTGTTCATGTCATTATCGTCTGCGATGAGCACATGGAGGTTCAGAGCTTCGTCTGCCGTTCCGGAATCGGGCAGGAGGCTGGGCGTGGTGCCGGGGGCAGTTGTGATGAGGGGGAGGGAAACGATGAAGGTGGTGCGCTCGCCCGGCTGGTTTTCCACATTAATGCGGCCACCCATGGAAAGGGTTTTGGCACGGGTGATGAACAGTCCTAGGCCGGTACCTTCCACCTGGAGGTTGCCCTGCGTAACGAATGGCTCAAACACATGCTCCAGTTGCTCATCGGTGATACCCGGCCCTGCGTTGCTGACGCGGATCTCCCAGCGGTCGCCCGCGCGGCGTACCAGCACGCCTACTTCACTGTTGCGGTCCGCAAACTGAATGGCATGGGCCAGCAGGTTGCCGGTGATAACATGCAGCTTGGCGGGGTCTGCTGAAATGAAGGGCGGCATATTTTCCACACTCAGGCGGAGAGACATGCTGCTGTATTGCGCGATCACGGCATGGAGCTGAACGATCTGGGAAAAGAACGGGAATACTTCGATGGAACATGCCTGTGAGGCATCGTGCCTGCCGGATTCACTGCGGGCGAGTTGAAGTACGTTGCCAAGGATATTATCGGCACTGTTACCCGCTGCCAGCAAATGGTCGGTTAATGCGGCAATACGCCGGGCATCGGGTTTAAAGGTGAGTTCCCTTTTGATAAGCTGCCCTGCCAGCATAACGGCATTGAGCGGTGTACGCAGCTCGTGGGTGATCTGGTAAAGGAAGATGCGGCGGAAATCGCTGCTGCGGACATAATGTTTGCCCGTTAATACGATCAGGGTAAGCATACCGGCCATGGAGCACCAGCGGAAGATGGCCGCGGTTTGGGGATCCAGGTAAATGAACTGGCCGATATGGAAGTAATGCCCTGCTTCGAGGGTAATGAGTACGGCAACGGCGGTAAGGAGGCAGAAGCGGCGGATGCGGGGCTTTTTAAAAATAAGGAAGGTGACAGCGATAAGGAAAACAACCATGAGCTGCAGGAGCAACACATCGCCCAAAGCAAGCCCGAAATACAGTACGGCGGAACATTGATTGAGGAAGGTGACGAGTGCGGCGGTGGTATGGCGGTTGGTGTAATTTAAATATAAAGGAAGAGCGGCAATGATGCATTCCGCAAGGGCAGGATATACGATGTAGGGGTTGCCGGTCAGCAAATAAAAGAAAGGACCTATCAATAGCACGAGCAGGCTAAGTGCTACGCTAAGGCTGTTGACTAACACGACGCTCTGGATGGCGGCTTCATCATGCAGGCCTCTGGTCCCCGTTTTTATTATCGTTTTTATCAGTTTGCCGGCCGATCGGACCATCGTCTGAACGGACATGGGACAACGGGATTTTTATTACCGGAATGTACGTATCTCCCGGGAACTACTGGTTAATCGGATGTTAAACGGTTACTTTTCGTTGCTGTACTGGCGGAGCCACTGCTTTTCTTCGGTGGTAAGACTATTATACCCTTTTTCCGAGATCTTATCCAGCAGCTGATCGAGCCGGGAGGCATGGGATGCGTCTGACGGGTTGCGGACAACGCGGAGGGGTGATTTTTTAGGTTTGAAGGACCGGGAGGGGGAGCTTTTGCTGCGGCTGAAGAGATTATTGAGATTATCGAACAGTTTCATGAGGGGGGCGCAAAGGTCGGTGCCGGAGGATTTGAGGATGCGGATGTATCCGAAGCCGAAGAGGGCGCCGCCGAAGTGGGCGAGGATGCCACCGACGTTGCCTTCGGGAACGGTAATAAGGTTAATGACCAGTACTGCGATAGCGAGCCATTTCAGTTTTACATGCCCTACGAGGATGCCGATTTCCATATTGGGCATAAGGGTGGCGCTGGCGATGAGGAATGCCATGGTGGCGCCCGATGCACCGATCATGGGGCCGCCGAGGTAGGGGGATTGCGGGAAGATGTTATAGGCGGCAACGTAGAGTAATCCCCCGAAGATGCCGGCAAGGAGGTAGAGGGGGAGTACGCGGCGGTTACCCAGTTCTGAACGGAAGAGGTTGCCGAACCAGAAGAAGGTCAGCATATTGAAGAGAATATGTATCCAGTGAACGTGGAAGAACATGTAGGTGATAAGCCCCCATGGTTTGTAAAGCAGGGTACCGTCTACATGCAGGGACAGGTTATTAACCATGAAATTGAAGGCCGGGGTGGCGAAGGGAGTGCCGAAGAAGGCGAACAGCCGTACTATGCTGACGATGAGGAATACGGCTATGTTAATGATCATCAGATGGTTAACCGTATTTTCCTGTTTCAGCCAGTATTTAATGTCCGCTTTGAATGTAGATCCGTTCATACCGGAAAATTAAGGAAAAAAAATGCTCGCCGGCCTTTCCCACAGCCAATTTTCCATTTTTTGGGAAGAAACGGATAATTGGGCATTGTATACATAAAGCCCTCATTTTCAATAACACTTTTGACCAAATAAAGTTGCCTCAAAGGGAGATTTATCGTATCTTTGCCCCCTTAAAACTTTATATTTTGGAAGAAAACAACATTATTAACGAACAAAACGCTGAGCAACAGGCTCCTGCAGCTGCGGCTGTGGCAGAAACAGCGACAAAAAAGGCCCCTGTTGTGGAAACCGCCCACGATGATTTCGACTGGAGCGTGGACAAACGTAACGTAACATCTTATTCTGCTGAAGAAAAAGCGAAATATGATGCTACTTACGACGGTACCTTCAAAGTGTTCGACGAGAACAGCCTGCTGATGGGTACTATCGTTGGTATGACCAAAACCGACGTGGTGATCAACATCGGATTCAAATCCGACGGTTTGATTTCCTTCAACGAATTCCGTGACCTTCCCGGCCTGAAAATCGGCGACGAAGTGGAAGTACTGGTAGTTGAGAAAGAAGACCGCGATGGCAACCTGCACCTGAGCCGCAAACAAGCGCGCATGCAACGTGCATGGGAACGTATCGTGGAAGTTTACAAAACCGGCGAAGTGGTTACTGGTACTGTTACCAGCAAAACCAAAGGCGGCCTGATCGTGGACGTTTACGGTATGGAAACATTCCTGCCGGGTTCTCAGATCGACGTGAAACCTGTTACCGATTACGACCAGTTCGTGGGCAAAACCATGGAATTCAAGGTTGTGAAAGTGAACGAGGCTATCCGCAACGCAGTGGTTTCTCACAAAGCGCTCATCGAATCCGATATCGAGCAGCAGCGTGTTGACATCATTAGCAAACTGGAAAAAGGCCAGGTGCTGGAAGGTACTATCAAGAACATCACCGATTTCGGTGCGTTCATCGACCTGGGCGGTCTGGACGGTCTGCTGTATATCACCGATATCAGCTGGGGCCGCATCAGCCATCCGAGCGAAGTACTGCAGATGGACCAGAAGATCAACGTGGTTGTTCTCGACTTCGACGACGAGAAGAAACGTATCTCCCTGGGTTACAAACAACTGACTCCCCATCCTTGGGATACCCTGCCTGCTACTATCTCCGAAGGAGCCAAAGTAAAAGGCAAAGTGGTAAACATCGAAGATTACGGTGCATTCCTGGAAATCCTCCCCGGTGTGGAAGGCCTGGTACACGTATCCGAGATCTCCTGGGCTTCTACCCCCATCAACGCGAAAGAATTCTTCAAATTGGGCGAAGAATACGAAGCAGTGGTGGTTACCCTCAGCAAAGACGAGCGTAAAATGTCGCTCTCTATCAAACAACTGACCGAAGATCCCTGGTCTACTATCGAAACCAAATTCCCGCTCGAAAGCCGTCATAAAGGTATCGTGAAAAACATCACTCCCTATGGCGTATTCGTAGAACTGGAAACCGGTATCGGCGGTATGATCCACATCTCCGACCTCAGCTGGATCAAACGCTTCAACCACCCCTCCGAGTACACGAAAGTGGGCAGCGAGATCGAAGTAGTAATCCTCGGTATCGATAAGGACAACCGTAAGCTCTCCCTCGGTCACAAACAGATCGAAGAAGATCCCTGGAACACCTTCGAAACCATCTTCCCGATCGGTTCTATCCACGAGGGTACCGTAGTGAAGAAAGATGACAAAGGCGCTACCGTGCAACTGCAATACGGCCTGGAAGCTTACGCTCCCGCCCGTCACCTGCGCACCGAAGATGAAAAACCAATCGCTGTTGAAGACGTGAAAGAATTCCAGATCATCGAATTCGATCGCAACGAAAAACGCATTCTGGTTTCTCATACCAAGGTTTGGGAACAAGTGAAAGCCGAAGAAAAAGATGCTATCATCAAAGAAAAACGTGCTGACGCTGAAAAAACCCGCAAGACTGTGAAAAACATCCAGTCTAAGGTAGAAAAAGCCACCCTGGGCGACCTGGGCGCGCTTGCTGAACTCAGAGAAAAACTGAAACAATCCGAAGGCGGCGAAGAAAAGAAAGCCGAGTAGTAGAATTGTTCTCATAAGATAAAATCCCTCCGGTGTATGCCGGAGGGATTTTTTTATACCCGCAACCTAACAGCAACTGCCCCTTACCACATTTCCTCATCCCCCTTCTATCAAGTCCATCCCCGTTCACCCTACATTCGGAATACCCGTCTTCCCACCTCCAAACCAGTCCTTCCTGACCCGCAGATTCCCGTCCTTCTATATCCATATCCGTCCCCGTTTCCCGGTTCCACGCATCCCTGCACTTCCCCCGCAAACCCGGAATTCCCGGCTGCCCCGTGAATACAACTGGGTAGCGTTATGTATATAGTAAGTGTACAAGTATGTATAGCCGCATATAAACCGTAGTTAATCCGGGGATAAGCCGGGGATAAGCCGCCTCTATATAGGGGCGGCTTATGGGCGGGATATGGGCGGCTTATAGGCGGCTTAAGGGCGGCTTATCTCCCCTGTATGTTCGGGTTAAATGTGCTTTAGCCCTGCATTTACCTGGTAGGGGCATGCATTACAGATGCCTCCAAAATCTTGACAAATGAGAAGGGATGTTGATAACAATTCCTGCTCAGGGAGAAGAGAATCAGGATGAGGTACTGAACCTGTAACCTTCAGGCCCTGACTTTTTACCCCAGGAGAACCTCTTCTGCGGAGTACAGCCTGTGGGCCCGATAGCATTACCCGCAATACGGGTTTATAATAAGAAAGCGACCTATACCGGGCCGTATTAAATAATAGGGGAGGCTCCAATCAGGAAGGAGGTCAGCGGATGTAGCAATGCGTGTACAGCTCAGGAGGTGATGACAATAACAAAATACCGTAAGGATTACTTACCAAATAGTGGTTTGCGATACATTCCGGACGCTAATCTTTCCAAAAGATGATTGCACAAATCCCGGGTGCTACAATTTTCTCCAGCGTGAAACCCACTGCCAACAGCCGTTTTAACTTATCTATATGCCCTATAACTAAAATTTATTAGGTTTTTCTTAACACATCCAATACCTTCGCACCCTATATAGTCTATAAAATTAATAGGGTAAAAACATGTCAAATTTATACAAGCTTACCCTGCTTATGCTGCTAACGAGCCTGACTACATTCGCACAAAGCAGGAAGATCTCCGGAAAAGTGAGTTCCGGTGATGGCCAGCCCCTCCCAGGGGTAACCGTTTTTATCGCTGGTACCTCCTCCGGCACCATGTCGGCTTCTGACGGTACTTACAGCTTATCCATCCCCGATACCGCCACCGCCGTATCGTTCCGCCTCATAGGCATGGAAACGGTGGTGCTGCCTATAGATGGAAGAAGCGTTATCAACGCCACTTTACACACGGCCGATAAACAACTCCAGGAAGTAGTGGTTACCGCACTGGGTATTTCGCGCGCCAAAAAAGCACTTGGGTACTCCGTACAGGAAGTGAAGAGCGCAGAGTTGCAAACCCGTCCTACCAACGCCATTGGCGCCCTTTCCGGTAAAGTGGCAGGCCTGCAGGTGATCTCCGTTGGCGGCAACATGGGCGGCTCCAATCGCGTTCTCCTTCGTGGTATCAACTCCATCTCCGGTAATAACCAGCCCCTCTTCGTGATCGACGGTATCACCATCGATAACTCCGATATGAACACCCGCACCACCGCTCAGGGTTCTGCCGGTAAGGATGTGGGCAACACCATCCAGGATCTGAACCCGGATGATATTGAGTCGGTGAACGTACTGAAAGGTCCTGCTGCTGCGGCACTCTACGGCACCCGCGCAGCCAACGGTGTTATCGTTATCACCACCAAAAAAGGTAAAGAAGGCAAGGGCCTAGATGTTACCATCAACTCCGGCGTGGAACTGGAGCGCGTGGTACGCCTCCCCGAACGCCAGAAGCTCTACGGTGGTGGTAAAGCCAACACTTTCCAGACGGCCACCATCAACGGTAAAACCTATAACCTCGTGGATTACGGTATGGACGAAAGCTGGGGCCCCAAGCTCGACGGCACTCCCGTATTGCACTGGTACAACCTCGATCCTGAGTTTCAGGCCGATTACCTGAACCCACAGCCCTGGGTATATCCCGAGCATGATGCAACCGACTTCTTCCGCACCGGCATCGCCACCACCAACAACGTGGCCGTGAGCGGCGGTAACGATAAGCAGACATTCCGCCTCTCATATACCAACAAACTGGTTCGCGGTACTGCTCCCAATTCAAAACTCCATCGTAACACCATCAATTTCTCCGGTTCCAACCGCTTCGGGAAATTCCTCGCAACAGGTAATTTCAACTATGTGAAGAACCAGAGCACAGGGCGGCCCTGGACCGGCGCCACCAACCGTGGCATTATGCTGGAAGCTTTCCAGTGGGGCCAGGTACAGGTGGATTATGATAAGCTGCGCGACTACAAACGTGCCGATGGTACTCCCCGTGCATGGAACCGCAACACCTGGGAGAATACTTCCGCAGGGCGTGCTACCAAATACATCGATAACCCCTTCTGGTCGGCCTACGAAAGCTATCTCGAAGAGAACCGCGACCGCTTTTACGGTAACGTAGGGCTGAACTACGAAGTAAACAGCTGGCTGAACCTCAGTTCCAAAGTGAATGCTGACCTGTATGGCTACGATTACCAGGACCGTATCGCCGTGTATTCCCGCTCACAGAGCAACTACATCGAATACAACAATAAATTCAGCGAGTTCAACTACGAGTTTCTCGCCAATGCAAATAAACGCTGGAATGATCTGTCGCTTTCCGCTTACGCAGGTGGTATCATCATGAACCAGAAGCGTACTATTTCCAACGCTACCACACAGGGCGGCCTTATCATCCCCCTGTATTACAACCTCAAGAACGCAAACAGCGTATTGATAGAATCGAACCGTTATCACAAAAGCATTTACTCGCTTTTCGGTAGCGTATCGCTGGGTTATAAGAACCTCCTCTTCCTCGATGGTACCATCCGGAACGACTGGAGTTCTACCCTTCCGCTGGATAAAAACTCCTTCGCCTACCCATCCGTATCATCCAGCTTCATCGTCAGTGAGCTGGAGGGTATCAAGAACGCATCCTGGCTCGATCTGTTGAAGGTTCGCCTCAGCTGGGCGCAGGTGGGTAATGATACAGACCCTTACCAGTTACAGCAGGTGTATGAAGCGGTGCAGTCGTTTAACGGCAACCCCGGTTATAAACTCCCCTCCGTACTGGCCAACAGCCGCCTGAAACCGGAGATCACTTCCTCACTGGAAGCAGGTGTGAGCTTCAGGATTCTGAAGAACAGACTGGGCCTGGATGTTACGGCATATACCAACGACAGCCGCAACCAGATCATCAACATCCCCACATCTACCGCATTCGGATACGACAGTAAGTTCATTAACGCAGGTAAGATCAATAACAAAGGCCTCGAAGTAACACTTACCGGGGTACCCATTAGCACCAAAGATTTTAACTGGGATGTGAACCTCAACTGGTCATCCAACAAGAACGAAGTGGTAGAGCTTACCCAGGGCGTTACCAGCTTCCCCATCAACGATGCCAACAGCCTTATTGCGCTGGTAGCACGTGAAGGAGAATCTTTCGGTCAGCTGATGGGCTATGATTTCGTGTACGATGCACAGGGTAATAAAGTGATTGCAGCCAACGGCGGTTACCTGCGTACAGAGCAGATGCGCCCCCTTGGAAGCGTACTTCCCAAGTGGCAGTTTGGTATCGGTAACCATTTCACTTACAAACGTTTTGATGCAGGCTTCCTGATCGACGGGCGCGTAGGTGGCAAGGTTTTCTCCCAGACTTACAGCGTAGGTGTTCGTACCGGTGTGCTGAAAGAATCTGCAGAGAACGGTATCCGCGAAAACGGGCTTGTGCTTGACGGCGTGAACGGTAATGTTACTTTCAATGCCGATGGCAGCTACACCGTTTCCAATACCAAAACCAACACCACCAGTATTTCCGCAGAGAACTGGGCGCTGGGTTATTCCAATGGTCCAACCACGCAAAGCATCTTCGATGCTACATACGTGAAGCTCCGTGAGATCACTGCAGGGTATACCATTCCTTTCCGCAATAAAACAATACAGCAGGTGCGTGTATCCGGCTACGGCCGTAACCTCTGGAACATTTACCAGCAGAACCGCAGTGTGGATCCCGAGCTTACCAGCAGCAGCGGAAACATTCAGGGCATCGAAGGGGGCAACATCCCGGTGCCGGCCACTTTTGGCGTAAACGTACAGGTGAAATTCTGATAAACCGACATGAACATGAAACAACTTACTTTTCTGAAATATACATTCGCCGCCATTGCCGCACTTTTGCTGGCAGCCTGCAGCGACGACAAGTTCAGGGATATCAATACCGATCCCAACCGTCCGGCCGATGTGCCTACGACGACTATTATTTCCGTAGCGCAGAAGCAGCTGGTAGACGCACTTCGCGGTTCCAACGCCAACTTCCGTGGCAGCATGCTGTTTGCACAGTACTTTTCCCAGAACCAGTACACGAACGAATCGCGGTATGACATCGGGCGTACCAATGCCGATGGCATCTGGGATAATACCTACAAGGCTCTGAACAACCTGGAGCAGATCATCCGCCTGAATACGGATCCTTTGACGAAAGAAAAAGTATCCGGAACGGTAGGGCCGAACGAGAACCAGATCGCCATTGCGCGTATTCTGAAATCGTTCGCTTTCCTTTCGCTGACAGATGTGTTTGGAGATATTCCTTACAGCTCCTACGGAAATACTGATCCTGATTTTCAGGCGCTGAAGATCAACCCGGAGATTCTGAAACCGAAATACGCATCTCAGGAAAAGATCTACCAGGATATCCTGAAAGAGCTGAAGGAAGCAGCAGCACAGCTGACAACCGCGAATACCTTCGCCGCTTATGACGGGATTTACAAAGGAAATACCGCACTCTGGAAGAAGTTTGCCAACTCACTGCGCCTCCGTGTGGCAGTACGCATCCGTGCCAAGCTGCCCCAGGTGGCAGTAGCACATATACAGGAAGCGATTGCCGGCGGGCTGATCACTACCAATGCAGAGAACGCCACCCTGAAATATGAGAACAAATCTCCCAATGAGGCGCCGCTGTTCCGTAATACGGTTACAGAAAACCGCCGCGACTTTTCGGTATCACACATCCTGATCAATGTATTGAAAGGACAGGTGGGACCGTTTACCGCAGCCGATCCCCGTTTGGCAGTGTATGCCCGCGTAAATAACAAAGGCGAGTACCGTGGCCAGCCTTATGGACTGCTGCCATCGGTAGCCAGTATCCTGAAGGCGGAAGATATCAGCTTGCCGGGAACCCTGGTGAACGCAGCCGATTATACGGAAGTGCTGATAGAGCTGGCGGAAGTGAATTTCCTGCTGAGCGAGGTGCGCAACTGGAGCCAGGCGGATTATGTGGCAGGGGTGCGTGCTTCCCTTGAAAAATGGGGCATAACCGGCGCTGCAGCAGACACTTATGTGAATGCCTTGCCGGCAGCCAGCCAGGCCAACGTATTATCCCAGAAGTACCTGGCGCTGTATATGCAGGGGATTGAAGCATGGTCTGAGATCCGCCGAACAGGGTACCCTGCATGGCTGATTAAACCAGGAGACGTGGTTTGGGCCGATGTACCCAGCGGTGAGCAGGATGCTTCTAAGTTTGTGCCCCTCGTAGGTACCGGCATCCCGGCACGGCTGTACTATCCGCAGAAAGAGCAGGCCGTGAACCTGGATAACTACCGTGCAGCGATTGGCGCACAGGGTGGAGACAACCTGGCTACTAAAGTTTGGTGGAATAAATAAAACCAGCCATAATTATTTTAAGATGGAGAAAGGCATCCCGGAAGGGGTGCCTTTCTGTTGTTTGTATAATCCTTCATCGTAATCGGATCGGGAATTGTCATGTAATTGTTTGATGGTTATTTTTCCCGATTGCGTAAATAGAATTCCTTTTTCGACGCTGTGCACCGGTGATCATGTGGCAACTTTGCGGCGGATTGGAGCACTGGTAAAGGTCATTTTTGTTCTCCAGTAACAGGCTTAATACTGCCGGTGTTTCTCTCCACCAATTTTTGCGATATCAATTAAAGACGATGAAACAATTTTTCTACTTAATTATACTAATGATCGGGTGCGCCAACGTGGCAAAGGCTGAAGAGCTGGCACCCGGTGATATAACCGGTATTGTGTATACGAACGATGGCCAGCCGGCTCCTATGGTGACCGTGCTGCTCAAAGGCAAGAACCGTGGGGATATGACCAACGAGAAAGGGGAGTTCACCATCCGCCGCGTGCAGGCTGGAACCTATACCCTACAGGTTTCCCTTATAGGTTTCGAAACATCAGAACAAACCGTAACTGTAGTAGCCAGCCAGACGGCCGATGTGAAAATCGATCTGAAATTATCCAATACCCAGCTCAGCGAAGTAATCGTAAAAGGCATCCAGCTGAAAGGGAAGCGCGAAAGCGATCATATTGCCCGCCTGCCTATCAAGAACCTGGAGAACCCGCAGGTGTATAACACCGTGGGCCTTGAGCTGATGAAAGAGCAGGTAGTTACCAATTTCGATGACGCACTCCGCAATGCTCCCGGCGTTAGCAGGCTGTGGACTTCCACCGGCCGTCCGAACGACGGAGCAGGATATTTCTCCATGCGCGGCTTTGCTGTACAGCCTTCCATGATCAATGGTATTGCGGGTATTTCCAACGGCTCCATTGATCCGGCAAACATCGAACATATCGAAACCATTAAAGGCCCCTCCGGAACTTTATTCGGCAGCAGCCTCATCTCTTTCGGCGGTCTGATCAATATCGTCACCAAAAAGCCGTATGACCATTTTGGCGGTGAAGTATCTTATACCGGCGGCAGCTACGATCTGCACCGTATTACTGCAGATATCAATGCTCCGCTGAACGCCGGCAAGTCGGTACTCTTCCGCCTGAATGCGGCATACCATCATGAAAACTCTTTCCAGGATGCGGGCTTCCGCAAGTCGGTATTCGTGGCTCCCAGCTTTACATTCAATCTGAGTGACAGGCTGAGCATTGATCTGAATGCAGAGATTTACAACGGAGAAGCTACCAACCCGCTGATGATATTCCTGAACAGAACGCGCCAGCTGAAATTCCGTACACCGGATGAACTGGGGATCGACTTCAACCGTTCCTTCACCAGCAACGATATTTCTTACCATACCCCCACCAATAACTTTTACGGTCAGGTAAAGTATAAGCTCTCAGGCAAATGGACTTCCCAGACCAACCTTTCTTATAGTCACCGTAAAAGCGATGGATATTACCAGTACGTGATGTTCCTGGATCAGGGAGTTACCAAACCGAACGATACACTCCTCAGCCGGTTTGTATATACTCAGAACTCTACTACAGAGGCTACCGGTATCCAGCAGAACTTCATTGGTGATTTCAAGATCGGATCCATGCGTAACCGCGTAGTGTTTGGTCTCGACTTCCTCAGCATTCAATCCAGAGCCGATAACTCACCTTATAACCGCTTCGATTCCGTATCGTCTGTGAATCTGAACGATCCCCGTTACCACCAGCTGAACCGGGAGTCGGTAGATGCAAGTCTTGCTAAGCTGAGCAGCGGCTTCACCCGTAACAAGCAATCGCAATACACCTATAGTGCTTATGTTTCCGATGTACTCAACATCACGGATCAGCTGATTGCCATGGCCAGCGTACGTGTGGATTACTTCGACAGCAAAGGCACACTGGACTTTATTTCCAATAAAAGAACAGGTAACTATAACCAGTTCGCTGTATCTCCCAAGTTCGGACTTGTTTACCAGGTGGTGAAAGACCAGGTGAGCCTGTTTGCCAACTACATGAACGGATTCAAGAACGTAGCTCCCAAAACCCAGCCACTGCCCGAACTGGATGGTAACTTCAAACCCCAGCAGGCTAACCAGTACGAAGGCGGTGTGAAACTGAACATGCTGAAGAACAAACTGAACTTCACCCTCAGCTATTATGATCTGAAGGTGAATAACCTTGCGCTCCCCGCCAGCATTATCAAAGAAGGTGTAACCTATAATTATGAAGTACAGGAAGGTACCCAGCGCAGCCGTGGTATCGAGGCAGATCTGAATACTTCACCTGTTAGTGGACTGAATATCATTTTCGGTTACGGATATAATAAAAGCGAGCTGGTGAAAGCGAATGCATTTACAGTAGGCCGCAGGCCGGTAAGTGCGGGTCCTGAGCACCTGGCTAACTTCTGGGCCAGCTATTCTTTACAGGGTGGAATGTTGAAAGGACTTGGTTTTGGTGCGGGTGGTAACTATGCCAGCGAGAACGTGATTACCAACGATTCCCGTACGGGCATCTTCACGCTTCCGGCTTACACGGTGTTCAATGCTTCTGCATTTTACACCTGGAAAGCATTCAGGCTGGCACTGAAAGTGGATAACATAGCCGATAAGGAATATTTCGGTGGCTGGACGACCGTAGAAAAACAAATGCCCCGTCGCGTGTCGGGCAACCTTACTTACAGGTTCTAGTTGATAGGTAACGATAATTGAAAAGGGCACCTCGGAGAGAGGTGCCCTTTTCTGTTTTTAGCATATTGACATCCTTTTTCTCATAGTGCGATGGTATATATTCCACCATTGAAAATGAACAGTTTGAACAGGGAAAAACAGGCGAAAGAAAAATTTTTCAGTTTGGTTTTTATTTAGATTGCCGGCATAAAATCAATGAAATGTTTACTGAAATTATTGAACCACTTCAATGGCGGCCAGGGCCTGCAGCTAAAAGGCGGAAGTTAAGTAATCTGCTTTTGCGCATTAAGATTGAGATGTTCGGAAAAGAGGCTCTACAGCCTGATTTTATTGTCGGAAAGGATGTACGTGAGATGAATATGAAATTGATCCGTGAGCTTATCCGTAGGATGCTTTCCCGGCATAATTCCTTCATAGAGAAGGTTTACCAGCCGGAGGAAGGTTCACTTTCGTTTTACATTCAAAATGTGTCTGATGCATTTGAATATAGATTAGCATTAAGTTCTTTGCTGGGTGACTATGAGATGCTGGATGTTGCAGAGCGCTATCCTGTTAGTTTCCAGTATGTGCCTTGTGAAATCAAGGAGAAATATGAGAATGAAAATTGGCCGATAATTTATAAACACACTGATGCAGGAATATATAAGACAGGCAAGGCATAATTTACGTTTGTATGCTGATTTGTGCAATAAACACCCGGATGAGTATGATGATTGGAAGATTACCCTGTTGTTTTATACGGCGCTACATTGGGTCAGAGCATTAGCAGACAAGAGGCAGATCTACATCGGGAAATCACATGCAGAAATAGAACGAAGTTGTAACCCTAAACTATGTGGTGCAATGCCTATTAACACAAAAGCCTGGGAGCACTATCATGATTTGCATAAAGGCAGCCAGGTTGCGAGGTATAAGGGCATTATAGACATTGAGAGTTTTCGAAAAGAGCAGAGAATAAATCTTGCTAACTGTAAACCTGGAATTGAATATCTCCGCAAATACATCCAGGGGCGGGGTATCGAACTCTGATACTGCCCGCCGTTTCTTATCCAAACTTTATGTTACTACATGGAGAGCTTCTCCAGTTCCGCTTCTCCAAATGCGAGGAGTGAGGGGAGCTGCATGTCTGCCAGTACGAAGCGCGGTTCGGTGCGTTTATGTGCTTCTGGAACTACCACTACTTTCATGCGCGCTGCTTTGGCGGCCGTCATGCCGGTAACGGAGTCCTCGAAAGCGAGGCAGTTGAGCGGATGGGTGTTAAGTTCGGCTGCGCAGGCGAGGTATACTGCCGGGTGGGGTTTGCCGTAAGCTTCAAACTCTGCGGAGGTTACGGCATCGAAGTAATCGCGGATGTGCAGATGATCCAGTACAGACTGGATGAGGCGCATGGGAGACGAAGAGGCGAGGCCTACACGGTAGTTGCGGGAGCGGAAGAAATCGAGGATATATTCGAGGCCTTCCATAGCCTGGCCATGACGGAGGATTTTAGCAGTAACGCTTTCGATGATCTCATCACTCACCTGCTCAGGACTTTTGGCGTCCCAACCGAAGTAATCATGCCAGTAACTGACAACTTCGCGGGTACGGAGGCCGGTAGTGAGGTGGGTGAGCTCGGGGGAGAGGGTTACGCCTACCGTGGAAAAGACTTCCCGCATCGCAACGCCCCAGAGGGGTTCGGAGTCAATAAGGAGTCCGTCCATGTCAAAAATCGCCGTCTGGATCATAAATAATGTCTCTTTTTGCGCCGCAAAGGTACGCGGTTTTTAGGGAATAGGGGAGGGAATTAGGCCGGTACTGGGTGGATGTTGGTGTATTATGTTGTAAATGAATTAATTAAGTAAGTGATGTAAAATGGAATGGGGCGGCTGGAGGCTATAGTCAATAACCAGATTCCAGATCCGGTTGCAGTTCCAGATGCAATTCGAAATTCAGTTCCATATCCTGAGTCTAATCCGTATCCTGGTGCCGTTGAAGTTGCTCCTGGTGTAACCGGATCCAGTTGCAGCTCCATATTCTGTTCCATATCCCGTGCCTGATCCGTATCCTGAGCTGTTTAATATACTGGTGCCATTGATATTGCTCCTGGTGCTACCTGATACCAGATCCTGTTTCCAATCCCGTGCCTTATCCATATCCATATCCAGAACCGTTTTTATTTCCTGATGCCGTTGAGGTTGCACCTGGTGTAACCTGTTCCATATCCCATGCCTGGTCCGAATGCTGAGCTGTTTAATATACCGGTGCCATTGATGTTGCTCCTGGTGCTACCTGTTACCAGATCCTGTTCCCAATCCCGTGCCTTATCCATATCCATTTCCTGAGCCGTTTTTATTTCCTGGTGCCATTGATGCCCCCTGGTTTAACTGCAGTGGGGCTGAAATCCAGTTAATCTGCGCAATTCCTGCCGGGAGACAGCAGTGGCAAGGCCCTTTCCCCCATAAATAATAGTTATGACCCATAACCGGAGGATTACAGCCCCGATTGCTGCTGCTGAGCTCAATCCCGCCGTAGCAGCGTGCGACGCAACGGCTGACCGGCCAGCGGACTACCCCTGACCCCCTACCTGTTAGATATTTTCTAAAAACACCCTGCCTTTTTTATGAAAAAAAGTTTTGCGTTGTGAGGGTGGACGGCTACCTTTGTATTACTCTACAAATTCTATAGGAATATGGGTTATGAAATAACAAAGGTGATGATGCATATGTGCGGGTGCTGTTGGGGAAACTCAACAGACTAGGGCGGAGCGCTTACATAGGAAATATCTGTTTACAGACACATACTACAAGCCTCCTTTGTTCAGGAGGCTTTTGTTTTTCCGGCACGGCGCCGCCAATGTTATGAATACCATTTTATCACGCGCAACTCTTTAAACATGCAAAGTTTCAGAACCGAACTGGAAAATCCGATCGTAGAAAAGGACATCATTGAGCTGGAGCAGAAGATCAGACTCTACCGCGAAGGCAAAATGACGGACGAAAAATTCCGCTCCCTCCGCCTGGCCCGTGGCGTATACGGCCAGCGCCAGCAAGGTGTGCAGATGGTCCGTATAAAGCTCCCTTATGGTAAAATGTCTCTCCAGCAATGGAAACGCATTTCCGATATCTCCGACGAATATTCCACCGGTAACCTGCACCTTACCACCCGGCAGGATATCCAGATACACTTCGTGTCGCTGGACCGCACCCCTGAACTGTGGGCTAAACTGGAGCTTGATGATATTACCCTACGCGAAGCTTGCGGTAATACCGTACGTAACATCACAGCGTCAGACACTGCAGGCATCGATCCTAACGAGCCTTTTGATGTTACGCCTTACGCAGATGCCGCGTTCCGTTACTTCCTCCGCAACCCCATCTGCCAGGATATGGGCCGTAAATTCAAAATGGCCTTCTCCTCCAGTGAAAAAGATACGGCACTCACCTTCATGCACGACCTCGGTGCCATCCCCAAGATCCGCATCGTAGACGGTAAGGAAGTGCGTGGATTTAAAATCCTCGTAGGCGGTGGCCTTGGTGCCCAGCCTTATCTGGCAAAAGTGGCCTTCGAGTTCCTGGAAACGGATCAGCTCATTCCTTATATCGAGAGCCTCCTCCGCGTATTCGACCGCCATGGCGAAAGATCTTCCCGCCACAAGGCCCGTCTGAAATTCCTCATCCAGAAAATAGGTATCGAAGAATTTGAGCGCCTCGTGAAAGAGGAACATAAAGCCCTCAAATCCAAGACTTTCCCGATAGATTATGCCGCTTTCCCGGAAACAGTGCCTCCTGCTGCCAATCCCGAACTGCCGGCATTCACTATCCGTGATCCCAAAGCCTTCGAAGCCTGGAAAAGAACCAACACCTTCGAGCAAAAGCAGTCGGGCTACTTTGGCGCATACATCCGGGTTCCCCTCGGCAATATCAGCTCAGTAACCTCCCGCGCCCTGTTAGAAAAACTGGCTCCTGTGGTGGCAGATGATGTTCGCGTAACCGTGAACCAGGGCCTGTTGCTGAAATTCATCCGTGCAGAGCATCTGGGTTATGTTTACCACCTGTTGGAAGAAAATAACCTTCAGGCAGCCGGTTTCGACTCTGTGGCCGACATTACCGCCTGCCCCGGCACCGATACCTGCAACCTCGGGATTTCAAGCTCCACAGGTATTGCCGCGGCACTGGAAGATGTGATCCGTGACGAATTCCCCGATCTGATCTATAACAACGATATCAAAATCAAAATATCCGGCTGTATGAACTCCTGCGGCCAGCACGGGCTTGCCCACATCGGCTTCCATGGCTCCTCCCTGAAGAGTGGTGGCCGGGTACTCCCTGCACTCCAGGTACTCCTCGGAGGCGGCATAGTAGGTGATGGTGAAGGCCGTGTATCTGACAAAGTATTGAAAGTACCCAGCCGTAAAGGTCCGGATGTACTTCGCGCCCTGCTGCACGATTATGAATCCAACCGCCAGTCTAACGAGCTGTTTAACGAATACTACGACCGTAATGGTGAGAAGTACTTCTATGAACTGCTGAAGCCTTTGGCAGATCTTACCGCGCTGAGCGATGGTGACTTCATCGACTGGGGACAGGCAGAAACATTCTCTACTGCCATTGGGGTAGGTGAGTGCGCCGGTGTAATGATCGACCTGATTGCCACCCTGTTGTTTGAAGCGGAAGAGAAACTGGACTGGGCTGCACAATCGTTCGCGAAAAACGCCTGGGCTGATGGAATTTATCATTCCTACGCCTGCCTCATCCAAACAGCCAAGAGCATCCTGCTCGACGAAAACGTGAACTGTAACACGCAGCACGGCATCATCAATGACTTCGACAAGCATTTCGTGGAAACCGGCAAGCTTCCTGTAGAAGGAACTTTCCGCGCCCTGGTACTGCAGATCAATCAGCACGAGCCCACAGAAAGCTTCGCAAAACAATATTTCCAACAGGCCAAAGCGTTTTACGACCGCGCGCAGCAGTATCGCACTGCCCGCCAGTCTGCCGCCGCCAATGCCTAATCATCAACCACCATTCTTAAAAACACGATCATGCAAACATTACATCCGAAAGTGACACTGGTAGGCGCCGGTCCCGGCGATCCGGAACTGATCACGGTGAAAGGGCTGAAGGCCATTCAACAGGCACGGGTGATCCTCTACGATGCGCTCTCCAACAACGAACTGCTGGACCATGCTCCGCAGAATTGCCTCAAACGCTTTGTAGGTAAACGCGCCGGTATGCATGTATACACCCAGGCGGAAATCAACCGCATGATCGTGAAATACGCTCTCACCTACGGTAGCGTGGTAAGACTGAAAGGAGGCGACTCCTTCGTGTTTGGACGTGGACAGGAAGAACTTGCCGCAGCACAGCAATATGGTATCGAAACCGAAGTAATTCCCGGTATCAGCAGCGCCATATCCGTGCCCGGGGTCAATAAAATACCCGTTACCGCGCGCAACGTGAGCGAAGGCTTCTGGGTGATCACGGGCACTACGCAGGACGGCAAGCTGAGCCGCGACCTGGAATTCGCTATCCAGGCCGATACCACGGTAGTAATACTCATGGGTATGAGCAAACTCTCCGAAATCGCTGCTGTATATGAAGCGAAAGGAAGAGGGGATGTTCCTGCTGCAATCATTCAGAACGGTACCCTGCCCGACCAGAAAGTAGGTGTGGGCAATGCTGCTAACCTGGCAGCCATTGCGGAAGAACAGGACCTGCGCAACCCGGCTATTATCGTTATCGGTGAAGTGGTTCGCTTCCACGAAGCGTTCCAGGCACTGCAAACGAAACTGGCAGACGACTATAAACTCGCCGTATAATTTTTTAACTTGTAGTCATGGAGCAAAACCATCTTTTCCCCATTTTTCTTAAACTCGACCAGCTGCAGGTTCTTGTAGTAGGCGGAGGAAACGTGGGCTGCGAGAAAGTGGGCGCTATCCTGAATAACTGTCCGAATGCAAGGGTGACTGTTGTGGCTACCTGGTTTGCCCCTGAAATGGCCGGTATTGTTGAAGGTTACTCCAACATTACACTGGTGGAGAAAGCTTTTTCCTGCGGGGATATTTTTGGGAAAGACCTGGTAATAGCCGCCACGGCCGATAAGGAACTGAACCACTGCATCTGGGAAAAAGCCAAAGCGGCCAAGGTACTGGTAAATGTTGCGGATACCCCTGCGCTGTGTGACTTTTATCTGAGCTCCGTAGTACAGAAAGGGAATCTGAAAATCGCTATCAGTACCAACGGTAAATCGCCCACCATTGCCAAAAGACTCAAAGAAGTGTTGAATGAAGCCATTCCTGAAGGACTGGAATCAGTTTTGCACCACCTGCACGCCATCCGCGACCGTTTGAAAGGAGACTTTTCCGAGAAAGTACGGAAGCTGAACGAACTGACCAGCGTGTTGGTGGGCAAAGGTGAATAAATTTATATCAGATTGATCCAATATAAGAGGAGCGTGGCAGCACGCTCCTTTTTTTTATGCAGTTTGCCTGCGCACGCCTATAATAAGGAGCCAAAGGCAGCTGCCGATCTCTCCGATGGTGGCAGGCAGCGTCAGATAACCTGCAACCGGGAGGTTCCCGAAATCCGGGATCATCAGCAGACCGGTAAACCTGGTGATGTACCCGATGCATCCAAGAATCAGGAAGTAACCCAGTACCCGCGGCAGCAACCGGCTTTTGATGACCAGCAATCCGAATGGCAGGAGCCATAACCCCCAGAAGATGGATACAATCCGGAGGCCGTAGCTGTACATTTCAAGGTGGTGTTTCACATTACCTCCATTCAGGAGGGCAAAGCGGTGTTGCAGGTTAACAAGGGCTATGGGAACGCTTACCACCGCCAGGATCACCATCAGGCGGGATAGTGGTTCATTAAAAGGGCTGAAAATGCGGTAAAGTATGAGGGGGAGCAGCAGGAAGGCCAGATAGCAGATGATGCTGGATAGAATGCCCCAGCGGAGGAGGATGTTGTTTTCATATGTACCGGATGCTTCCAGTTGTGAAGGGATATAGCCAAGGGAAAGGATGCCGGTTATCACTACGATCAGGTACAGGAAGCCGGCCAGGCGGGCATTGCTTTGGGTGTTTAACATAAAAAGATGATTATATGCTTAAATATAACGTAAACACGTAATAGAAAGGGCCGCCCGGTTGGGCGGCCCTTCAACTATTTTTCAGACTGGATAATTATGCTTCGGTAAAAAGTGCCTTCAGCTCGTTCGCGTCTGCAGGTTTCATTTTACCACCCAGGATGAGGCGGAGCTGTCGGCGGCGGAGGGCGCCTTCGTACAGTTTCTTCTCATCTTCCGACTCGGCGATGATTTGCGGAACGGGGCGTGATTTGCCATTGGGGTCAAGGGCTACGAAGGTCATGAACGCTTCGTTGGACTTGTACCGGTATTGCATCACGGGATCTTCCCCCCAAACCTTCATATGTACCTCTATGGAAGTAGTGAAAGCGCGGGTGACGATGGCCTCTATATGCACCACATTGCCCAGTTTAATGGGATTTTCGAAGGAAATATTGTCTACGGAGGCAGTTACTACCGGAGCGGCGCAATGTTTCATGCAGGCCAGGGCAGCGGCAATGTCCATCCAGTACATCAGGCGGCCACCCATCAGGTTACCGAAAGTGTTGGTATCGTTGGGCAATACCAGTTCGGTCATCTGAATGAGGGATTCATGGGCCTTTTTAGGCATCAAAGTCATAATGGAACGAATTTCAGGGGGCAAAATTACGGGAATGCTTTGACAATTCCCGGGGCATGCTGTGGAAGAAGGTTTGGGCGCAGCTCCCGGCGGGAAATTTTTGAAACTAGCCATGGTGGATGGTTTGCGGGCGGTTTTTAAGGCTCCTGAGAAAATTCGGTTTGGGAGGGTAGCAAATTTGTGTAACTTTGCATGACCTTACGGAAGTAATTTACTTGACAGGATACCACCATTACAGTCCCGGCATCACTTCCCTCTTTGGTCAAGTAAAAGAATCAGGAACTTAGTTTTTATGGCAAAATATATCTTCGTTACGGGAGGTGTTACTTCCTCATTGGGTAAAGGAATTATCGCTGCATCCCTTGCTAAATTATTGCAGGCACGTGGCTTTAAAGTGACAATTCAGAAATTTGATCCGTATATCAATGTGGATCCGGGAACATTAAACCCTTACGAGCACGGCGAGTGCTTTGTAACTGAAGATGGCGCAGAAACAGACCTTGACCTTGGTCACTACGAGCGTTTCCTTAATACGCCCACCTCTCAGGCCAACAACGTTACCACGGGCCGTATTTACCAGACTGTTATCAACAAAGAGCGCGAAGGCGCATACCTGGGTAAAACCGTTCAGGTAATCCCTCACATTACTGACGAAATCAAACGCCGCATTCTCCTGCTGGGGAAAGACAATAAATATGATATTGTAATCACCGAGCTGGGTGGAACCGTGGGCGACATTGAGTCACTGCCCTACGTAGAGGCAGTTCGCCAGTTGCAATGGGAACTGGGAGAAGAAGATTGCCTGGTAATTCACCTCACCCTCATCCCTTACCTCCGTGCGGCAAAAGAGCTTAAAACCAAGCCTACGCAGCACTCTGTAAGACTGCTCAGTGAAAATGGCGTTCATCCGGACATCATCGTATGCCGTACCGAAGAACCTATGTACCGTGAGCTGAAGAAGAAAATCGCGCTTTTCTGTAATGTACAGGTAGATGCGGTGATCGAGGCTAACGACGTGGGAACCATCTACGAAGTACCCCTGGAAATGATGCGGGAAAAACTCGACGTCATCACCCTTAAGAAACTGAACCTCCCCGTTGAGAAAGAGCCTGAGCTCACCAAATGGCGCGAGTTCCTCGATAAACTGAAGTATCCCAAAACCAAAGTAACCATCGGTCTCATCGGTAAATACGTGGAATTGCAGGATGCTTATAAATCCATTCTTGAATCATTCATTCATGCCGGTGCGGTAAATGAATGCAAGGTGATAGTGCAAAACATTCACTCTGAGCATATTACGCCCGATAACGTATGTGAGAAACTGAAAAACCTGGATGGCTTACTCGTAGCCCCCGGTTTCGGTCACCGCGGTATTGAAGGCAAAATCACGGCTATCCAGTATGCCCGTGAAAACAGTCTGCCTTTCTTCGGTATCTGCCTCGGCATGCAAATGGCCGTAGTGGAATACGCCCGTAACGTAATGGGCCTTCGTGAGGCACACTCTACCGAAATGAACCCGGAAACTCCTTATCCGGTGATCAACCTCATGGAAGAGCAGAAGAAAGTGACTAAAATGGGCGGTACTATGCGCCTTGGAGCTTATGCATGCGACCTGAAACCAGGCTCACAGGCTTCCGCCATCTATAACGGGGCAACCGCTATTTCTGAGCGCCACCGCCACCGTTATGAGTTTAATAACGACTTCCTCGACCAGTTTGAGAAAACAGGCCTGGTGGCTTCCGGTAAGAATCCGGAAACCGGACTTGTGGAAATGATCGAACTACCCGGTCATCCCTTCTTCGTGGGCGGCCAGTTCCACCCCGAGCTTAAATCCACCGTGGAAAGCCCGGCACCTCTCTTCGTTAGCTTTATTGCGGCTGCAAAAACCTATGCTGAATCCAGGAATGGAAAGGCTAAGCAGCAGGAAGAGAAAGTGGTACATGAATAAATTAATCTTGATGTAAGTACGATTTCTGTTAGCGGGATACTTTAACATTTCCGCTAACAGAAATCATGCATCATACCCGCCTTTATATTACCTTTGCTCCTTAAATTTTAATTTTCGACATGGATAGAAATTCGGTCATTGGTTTTGTGTTACTGGGCGCCCTACTTGTTGGGTACATCTGGTGGAACCAGAAAAGCTCGCAGGACGCAAAAATCGAAAAGGCCCGGCAGGATTCCATCGCTAACCTGAACAAGCCTAAAGCAGAACAAAGTAAGACTGTAGCGCTGGGAGACAGCTCTGCAGCCGTTGCTCCCCATGATTCTGCACGCCTCAGCAGCGAATACGGTCCCTTTACCCACGCGGCCACCGGCGCCGAAGCCACCACCATTCTGGAAAACAAACTGGTGAAAATCACTTTCACCAATAAAGGCGGCCAGCCTAAAGAAATCCAGCTGCTGGAATTCAAATCCTCTGCCGGCCAGCCTCTTATGCTGCAAAAAGGTTCGTTCAACCGTCAGGGTATTAAAGTGCCCCTGGCCAATAACCAATCGCTCAATACTGCAGATGTATTCTTTACCCCCGGTAACCTTGAAAAGCATCCTGATGGCAGCCAGTCTGTCAGCTACCGCCTTTCCACCAGCACCCCGGGTCAGTACATCGAGTATACCTATATGCTGAAAAACGACAGCTACCTTGTAGATTATACCATTAACCTGGTAGGTATGCAGAGTGTCCTGGGCAGCAAAAATGCCGAGCTTCAGTGGAACAGTCAGTCAGACCTCCAGGAGCACAGTATGGAACAGGAGCGCATGAACAACCAGATCCACTGGCGCGATGCTCAGAAAGACCATGACTACTTCACGCTGATGAACACCAGCGAGAAGAAGCTGGCCACTCCGCTGCAATGGGTAAGCTTCAAGCAGCAGTTCTTCAACACCACGCTCATCGCTAAAAAAGATAACTTCGCTTCTGCCGACATTCATTCGAAAGTACCGCAGAGCCCCAATATCGTTGGCCAGCAGATGACCACGCTCTTCATCCCGTACAATGGCGCCGCCAGCTATACCTTCCCCATCGAAGTGTATTACGGCCCCAATAAGTACAAGGCCCTCAAAGCCATGGATATTGAGCTGCAGAAGATCATCCCCCTCGGTACCGGTATTTTCGCTTTCGTGAAATATGTCAACATCTGGATCATCATCCCTGTGTTCGACTTCCTCGGTGGACTTACCTCCAACTACGGTCTGATCATCCTCCTGCTCACCATCTTCATCCGCCTCATCATTGCACCGTTCACTTACCAGAGCTATGTGTCGTCTGCCAAGATGAAAGTGCTGAAGCCTGAACTGGATGAACTGCGTGCCCGTTATAAAGACGATCAGCAGGCCTTTGGTATGGAACAGATGAAGCTTTTCCGCAGTGCCGGTGTGAACCCGCTCGGTGGATGTTTGCCTGCACTGTTGCAGCTGCCCATCCTTGTGGCGATGTACTCCTTCTTCCCCAGCTCCATCGAGCTGCGTCAGGAAAGCTTCCTGTGGGCGAATGACCTTAGCACATACGACTCTATCTATAACTTCGGTTTTGATATTCCGCTGTATGGCGATCACATTTCCCTGTTCACCATCCTGATGACGATCACGAGCCTTATCCTCGCGTTCTACAACAGGGGAATGGCCGACCAGAGCAATCCGGTGATGAAGTATATGCCTTACGTATTCCCGATCATGCTGTTGGGTATCTTCAACAAAATGGCCGCGGCACTCACGTACTATTACTTCCTGAGCAACGTGATCTCGATCCTGCTGCAATGGGTAATTCAGACGTTTATCATCAACCACGATAAGATCCATGCACAGATCCAGGCGAATAAATCCAAACCCCAGTCGAAGTCCAAATGGGCGGAAAAACTGGAGGATATGCAGAAGCGCCAGGCTGAAATGCAGAAAACACGCAAGAAATAATACAACCGTATAACACAAAAAGGCCTCGTTACAACGGGGCCTTTTTTATTTTTACCCGTATGAAGCAGATTGCTATATTGATTATCTGGCTGGCCGCAGCAGGAGCCGCCACCGCACAAGAAACCACCCCTTCACCTGAGCGCATTAAAGCAACGGTTGGTTACCTGGCTTCGGATAAGCTGAAAGGCCGTGGTACCGAAACAAAAGGAGGGGAGAAAGCAGCGAAGTATGTGGAGAAACAGTTCCGCAGCATTGGACTTAAACCCGCCATCGGAGGACAGTATTATCAGCACTTCGTATTTGCACGCGGCAATCATTACAATCTGCGCAGCAAGAACGTGATTGGTTTCATCGACAACGGTGCTGCCCGCACTGTGATCATTGGTGCACACTACGACCATCTGGGGCATGGCGAACTGTTTAACGGCCGCTATCCGAATGAGATTCATAATGGCGCCGACGATAATGCTTCCGGCGTTGCCGGGCTGCTGGAACTGGCCAGGCATTACCAGGGTAATGAAGTGAAGGAGCCTTTTAACTTCCTGTTCATCGCTTTTGGTGGTGAAGAGCTGGGGCTGCATGGCTCGAAGTATTACACCCGTTACCCCATTGATTCATTGGGCAAGGCACATTTCATGCTGAACATGGATATGATTGGCAGGTACGATCCCAAACGCGGTGTTGGCATTGGAGGATATGGTACGGCAGAAGAATGGCCGGCTATTTTTAAGGGTGTGCAGGATGGTGGCATTAAATTCTTCACAGACGGCTCAGGCAAGGGAGGCAGTGATCACCATAGCTTTTTCATAGCAGGCGTACCTGTTCTGTTCCTGCATACCGGCGGCCACGATGATTATCATAAGCCTACAGACGATACCCCTAAAGTGGATGCAGAAGCAGAAGCTGGTATTTTGAAAATAGCGATCCAGCTGATTGATAATTCCATGAAGTATAACCGGCTTACTTATGTGAAGCAGGATTAACCTGAACGGGCATCTTACTCATTGCATGAGCATGATAATAGTTTATATAAAAAAAGAGCGTGTATGTGAATACACGCTCTTTTTTTATAATCAGTTATTGCTTTTTGGTTTGGGAGGCATCTGTGCTTTGGGCTGCTGGCCGGAAGGCTGAGGCTCATCGCGCTTAGGGGCTTTTTCCTTTGGCGCTTCTTTTGGATCCTTTTGTTCCTTGGGAGTATCTTTAGGAGCTTCCTTCGGTTGCTGCTCTACCGGCTCACCGTATGCTCCTACATCAACACTTTCGTAGTCGCTGGCACCGCCATTACCTACGTCTTCCGCTTCTGCACCGGGCTGTATGTTAGACTCGTAGTTGAAATACAGATCGTTGTGCATATTGGCAGGAATCGGGAAGGTAGACTTAGGATCGATGCCAAGCGTTTTGTCTGCATATACTTTCTGCATAAACAATGCGAAGATAGGCAGACCGGTATTAGCACCCTGGCCCAGTGCGGTGCTGCTGAAGCGGAGGTAGTTGTTGTCGCAGCCTACCCAGGCGCCTGCAAGCAATTGCGGTGTGTATCCAAGGAACCAGCCATCGGTGTTATCGTTGGTAGTACCGGTTTTACCCGCTACTTCACCGGGGATGTTGTAACGGAAGCGCATACGTGCACCGGTACCTCCGGGAGCAGTAACGCCTTCCATCATCTTCACCATAGTATAAGCATCTATTTCGCTGATCACTTCCTTCTTCTCCGGAACATATGTTTCGAGGATATTACCAAAACGGTCTTCGATACGGGTAATGTATATGGGAGTAGTGATTACACCACGTGCAGGGAACATGGTGTAAGCTCTCAGCATGTCGTACAGCGAGAGGGTAGATGTACCCAGCGCAATGGACGGATAAGGTTCAATCTTGCTGGACTGGAAGCCGATCTTATCGTTCGCGAAATTGGCGAAAGATTTGGCGCCGAACTGTTTGATGAGGTATGCGCTCACCAGGTTCAGTGATTTGGCCAGTGCACCCGCCATTGAAATGGAGCCGCCCACACTGCCTTCTGAGTTGCGGGAAAGCGTCCAGTTGCCGATGGTAACAGGCTCGTTGGGGAGCATTGTATTGGGATTGAATCCATTCATAAGTGCAAACAGGTACAGGAACGGCTTGAACGTAGAACCTACCTGGCGGGTGGTTTTATATACGTGGTCGTTCTTGAAATACCTGAAGTCGGGGCCGCCTACCCATGCTTTGATCTCTCCGCTTTCAGGGTCCATAGCCATGAAGCCGGACTGTAAGATGGCACGGTGATACTTGATGGAGTCCAGGGGCGTCATTACCGTATCGATGTCATTGATCTCGGTATTGGTATAACTGCGCCAGGAGAAGGCTTTCATTTTAGTTGGTGTGTTGAAAGCCTTTTGTATCTCTTCATCAGTAGCTTCTTCTTCCTTCATGCTCCGGTAGCGGTCGGTATCCTTGATGAAGTTCTGCAGGTCCCTGGAAGCGATGTTGCCATTCCATACTTTGCCGGACTTGATATTAGCCTGCTGCTGGAACTGCTTCTGGAGGTCTTTCAGATGGTGGGCCACAGCTTCCTCTGCATACAGCTGCATGCGGGGATTGATGGTGGTATAAATCTTCAGGCCATCGCGGTAAAGGTTGTATTCAGAACCATCGGGTTTAGTATGTTCCTTGCACCAGGTTTTCAGTTCGCTGCGCAATACTTCGCGGAAGTAGGGGGCCAGGCCTTTGTTATGGTCGAGCTTATTGTAGCGCAGCACAATGGGACGGCCTTTGGCAGAACTGCCATCGGCACTGGTGATGTATCCTTCGCTTACCATGTTATCGATTACGGTATTGCGGCGGTTAAGTGCCATTACCGGGTTACGGCGGGGATTGTACTGTGTGGAGCCTTTCAGCATACCTACCAGCGTAGCGGCCTCTTCAATAGAAAGGCGGGAGGGGTCTTTGCTGAAGAAGGTACGCGCGCCGTTTTCTATGCCGTACACGTTATCGCCGAATGCAACCGTATTGAGGTAAAGCGTGATGATTTCTTTTTTGGTAAGGTTTCTTTCCAGTTTAATGGCGATCACCCATTCCGAAAGCTTCTGGAAAGAGCGGACTACCAGGTTGCGGGAACGGGTTTTACCCTCCCCATCCTGCTGAAGGTTAAGTGCCAGCTGCTGGGTGATGGTAGAAGAGCCACGCTTTTTACCAATCAGGAGGTAGAAAGGAATGGCCGCTGTAGCCTTGGCGTCGATACCGGAGTGACTGTAGAAATTACGGTCTTCCGTAGCGAGAAGTGCATTGATTACGTTGGGAGAAATATCCTTGTAGTCGACATTGGAACGGTCTACCTGCAGGTATTTACCCATAATTGTACCGTCTTCAGCGATCACTTCGGAAGCAAGCGCTGTACGCGGGTTTTCCAGTTCCTCCATGCTGGGCATGTGGCCGATGATCCGGAGATTGATCAACAGGAGGAGGATGAGGAATAAAGACACCCCGCATCCAAAGGTCACCCATAATATTTTTACGGATTTTTTCATATGTTAAAAAGTGTGAAACAGTCTGTTTAGCGCAAAAATATGCATTTTCCCCGCGTTTCATAGGCCGGGTTGCATGAGCTTACTGGTTTGTATTACAAATATTATTCCGTTATGTAGTTGTTGTTGAAGAATGTGCGGTAGCCGTCTATGTCTTTGGTATTATTTAACAGAATGAAGTTTTCGCGTGAAATGATGAACAACCGGTAGTCAGTAGGCCGTATCCGGGGGATAATGGTTTCACTGGCAACGCGGGAAATTTCATCGAAATAATCCAGGGCTTTGTTCTCATCAGGGAACAGGCGGACGATCACCATGATTTCCGTAGGCGTCAGCGCATAGGTGCTGGTTTGCAGCTGGCTGGCCGGGTGCTTGTCGGTATTGTATTTGGTGAACTGGGTCACCGCCTCATCAATCAGTACTTTGGAAACCCGGTCGAAGTGAACCACTACGAAATGGGGGATGGATGCTTTTTCGGCCCCCAGCTGGTACGGTGTTACAGGCTTCGCCGGCGGCGGAGGCGGTATATTGGCTGCTGCTGCGGCGGCGGAATCCAGTTTGGCTTTGAGGGCCAGGGAATCTGCCATATTCGGCTGCGGCGTTTGCCAGGGGTAGCGGATACGGATATTTTCGTCTACCTGCGTTACGCCGCTGCTATCACGGGTAATTTCGAGTTTGGTGAGGTATTCGGTCAGCTGCTGGCGGCGCTCCAGGGCTTCCTGGATGGATTTAGCCTGTGCCAGGATGGCAGCATCGCCCGGGTATTTGGTGATAACGGATGCAATGGCGGCTTTGCCTTCGTCTTCCGTACCGGTTTTGATGATAGCCATGGCTTCCAGCAGGTCGAATTTAGGCTGCAGGGAACTATAGCCAACGGTAGAGTCGGAAATTTTGCGCAGGACGAAAATAGTATCGTAATTCCCTTTCCTGAATTCCTCGTATGCTGCTTCGTAAATAGAAGCCGCTGCCTGGGTTTTAGCTTTGTCTTCGTTATTCTGCAGGCCGTGTGTCAGGATACTGGCGTACTGGGTTCCGGCATGCTGGGTAAGGATCTGTTGTTTGTATTTGGACGCCAGATCATTATGATTCAGCTTGTTATGCCAGGCGTACAGGCTGTACAGCACTTCTACCTTGCGGGGATGATCCGGGAAGCGGTTCAGCAGGGTATCGTAGGTGGAAATACCTTCACGGGTATCGTCCAGCTTATCGTTGTAGAGCTTGCCGAGGTCGTAATAAGCACTTTCCTGGCGGCCACGGGATGCCTGGAGCTTCTCAGGAGTGTCGGGCAGCTGGCCTGCGAGGAGGCTGGTATTGATGCTGTCTGCAGGAAGATCGGCGATAGAAGGGTTGGTATTGCCTGTATTTTCCGTCTGCCCTTCGGGAGTTGTATTATTGTTGTTTCCGGCAAGAAGGGCTCCGGATTGCTGGCTGCGGCGCCAGTTATCACCCAGAGCTCTGTTACCCCAGCGGCGGCGAAACTCGCTGAAACCGGTAGACTTATTATTCTGGTTATAGAAATACCATTCCCCGCCTTCATTACTGGGGCCAAAGGAGGGATTGTTGAAGTTATTGTTCGTGTTAAATCCGGGAGGTGTTTGTGCGGAGGTGCTGCTGCCTTTTTTGCCGCCTTCGGCTGGAGGCGGGGTTTTGGCGGCTTTGATAGCTGCCACCTGCTTCACGAGGAAGGAGTCGCGCATGGCGGGGGAGAGGCTGGCGATTTGCTGAAGGCTGTCTTCGTCGTGGATGATCTGCACTTTCTCAGCTACGGCACCCAGAGTTTCTTTACGGGCATTTACGAGTTCGGCGTCATGGAAATCGGGGCCCATGATGGAGGCGGTACTGTCGTAATAGCGCTGGGCATCGCGGTAGGATTTGCGGAAGTAGTAGATATCCGCCATCCCCTTAAAAGTCAAGGTTTTCTGCAGCATGTTAGCGCTTTCTACACGCAAAGCCTTCTCCAGGTAGCCGATGGCACGTTCCGGATCGTCGTTGGCGCAGAGTACGGCCATATTGTAGTAAATGGCATCCCG
Source organism: Chitinophaga deserti (assembly GCF_003149455.1). Classification (GTDB taxonomy): domain Bacteria; phylum Bacteroidota; class Bacteroidia; order Chitinophagales; family Chitinophagaceae; genus Chitinophaga; species Chitinophaga deserti. Next base: position 567,222 of record NZ_QFFK01000003.1, on the reverse strand, counting down.
GAAGGAGATAAAGCGCTCTTTACGGAGCATGCTTTCAAGGGCTTTGATGCTTTCTTCGAGGCTGCCGCCGTTTATCCTGGTATTGGCTTTGGCGATCTGAACGCGGGCATTGAAGTCGATGGTGGCATCCGGCTTAAGGGAGATCACTTCCCGGAAAGCCGTCATGGCAGAATCGGGTTTGCTATGGTAGGCGTAGAGCTGGCCAAGGATGTAATACATCCGGGCTTTCTGATCACGGCCGCTGTTTCCTTTCTTAATAGCGATTTTCAGGGGCTCTATGGTTTCTGCATACATGCCCTGTTTATAGAATTTCCAGGCCTGCAGTTCGGCCAGCTGCCCGTCGAGGCGGCGGGGGAAGTAGGGGTCGGATTCGAGTATGTTCAGGAGAGACTGGGCTTCGTCATGCTTCTTTTGTTCGATGAGGGTACGAGCCTGCCAGAGGAAGGCATCGTTCCGGGAAGCTTTATGCCTGAATTCGCGGGCATACCAGGTTTTCTCTTTTTCGCGGCTGGAAATGGAGAGGAGATCGTCCTGACTGCGGCCTACCACGGTATTGTATTCCGATTTCTTTTTAGGGGCAAAGGTGGTATTGATGTACTGGAAGGTGTTGAAGGCATTCTCCCAGTCGCCTTTGTAATAGTAGGCCTTTCCCACGAGGAGGTAGCAATCGTCTATCCACCGGCCCCTGGGGTCGTGGATCTGAACGGCTACGGAGGCTTTCTGAACTACGGAGTCGAGTTCGTTGACATCGAGGTTCAGTTTATCTACGGTGAAAGGGTAGAAGGGGAGAAAAACATTATAGTTATCCTGCCGCTGGCGGTTGATGCCGGTAAGCACTTTTTCCAGCTTCAGTTTGGCGTGATAGTAATAGTTATACCGGGTCACGGTATTCTGAACCACCCGGCGGGTGACGGTGAAGGGCTTTGCGGCCATTTTTTCGGACGGGGGGCGCCGGTCTTCCACCTTAAGGGGTTTCTCGGGCCTGGCAGCAGGCTGATCCTGGCCGAAAACCGTAGTGGTGGCAGCGCAAACGAACATCCATCCCACCACTGCGGTGCGTAATAGAGATATTTTAGAACAATGCATGTAAAGCCAGGTCGGTAATAACTTCTTAATTAACTTTTTTATGGGAGAAAATATTTTAAAGATAGGATAATTTTTTTTCGGACTGCGCGTATATAGGCTAACTTGGGGCAAATCGGAAATCGTATTTACAAATTATGAATTTTTGATGGATATTTCGGTAATTTCTTCAATCTTTACATTTTTGCAGAAATATGGCTACGGAAGACAAAAATAAGGGAAGAAGCCTCGACCGGCTGAACCACAAATACCGGCTGGTTATCATGAACGATGATACCTATGAGGAGGTGACGGCTTTCCGTTTATCCCGCATGAGCGTTTACGTGGCGCTGAGCACCCTTTTTGTGCTCCTGGTGGCCATTACAGTAGCCACGGTGGTATTTACCCCGCTGCGGTATTACATCCCCGGATATGGCGACCTGAAGCAGCGGAAGGAATTCCTGCAGCTGAAAATGAGAACAGACTCCCTGGAGCGCGCCATTTCCACCCGCGACCGCTACCTGCAAAACCTTAAAGATGTTATCGGCGGCAACATACAGCTGGATACTACCATGCTGAAAGTCCCTAAAGTTGAGAATAGTACTTATTAAATATTTTTTCACTATCTTAGATTATCTTTATTAAAAGAAAAACCTTCTGACCTATGTTTAACCAAAGTAAGAAAAGTGAAGGCAAGAGCATTATGCCTTCCTCCAACATTAACCTTATTGGCAACGGAACCACTATTCAGGGAGATATTGTGTGTGAAGGGGATATCCGGATCGATGGACAGGTAACAGGCCTGGTTTCTACCAAAGCGAAGATAGTGGTAGGACCGGAAGGGGAGATTCTGGGAGACCTGATCTGCCAAAGCGCGGACATTCTTGGTAAAGTGACCGGAATTATTAAAGTGGATGACCTGTTGTTCCTGAAGGGCAACGCATTCATTAAAGGGGATATTTACACTGCGCATTTTGAAATGGAGCCTACCGTTAAGTTCAATGGCCGCTGCTATATGGACCCGGCTGATGCTCCTCCGGTGCGCACCGTTTCTGAAATCACTGCAGATGTAAAACATGGAAGATCCATCGTTCAGGAAGAAACAGAAACCGTCTAACCTGCTGCTGCGGTATGCCGGGCTGGCCTTCCAGATGATGGCCGGGATCGGTGTGGCGTTATGGCTGGGCTACCTGCTGGATAAAAAAGTGAACATCGGGTTCCCGCTGTTCATGATCATTTTTTCTTTACTCGCTTTAGGCCTACTTTTGTGGCAAATTGTAAAAGATACCAGCAGGCATGACCGATAAATTTATTTTCTGGCTGGCGGCAGTGTTCGCAGCCATTACAGGTACGTTGTTTATATTGAAGGAAGGATGGCTCGCTGCTATGGGCGTGCATTTTCCTATACTCATGATCGGCAACATCGTGCTCGCGCTCGTTACCCTGGTCAGCTATTCCACCAGCCGTAAAGGTCTTACGGCTGAAAACCCGAACGTTTTCGTTCGTTCCGTTTATGCCTCCACGCTGAGCAAACTGATGCTCTGCGTGGTAGGTATCGCGGCTTATGTGATTGCCAACAGGAGCCAGGTCAGCAAAGCCACCATCTTCATCCTGCTGTTCTTTTACCTTGTGTATACCGTGCTGGAAACCTGGCAGCTGTTTCGCGCCAGCCTCAGGCACAAGAAACCAGAGTAACCGTTGAAGCAAGAACATCCTTTACAGGCATTGGCCGCCTACCTGCCCGAAGGCACCTTTGAGCAGGTTATCGCATACATCACCGAATATAAGGTGCATCTCACCATCACCCGCGAGCGCCAGAGCGTACTGGGCGACTACCGCCACCCATACCAGGGCAAAGGCCACCGTATCAGCATCAATGGAGGCCTGAATAAATACGCCTTCCTGCTCACGATGCTCCACGAAATTGCCCATCTCACCACCTTTCTTGTCTACGGCCACAGCGTATCCGCCCACGGCCGCGAATGGAAGAACGAATACGCAAAGATCCTCCGCGAGTTCATCGGCAAAGGCTATATGCCCCACGACGTGGAGAACGCTGTTCGCCAGAGCCTTCACAATCCCGGTGCCACCTCCTGCTCAGACGAAGGCCTCATGCGCGTGCTCATGCGGTACGACCGCCAGAAGGAAAACCACCACCTCGTAGAATCGATTCCCGTGGGTAAATTATTTAAAACCAAAGACGGTCGTGTGTTCCGCCGGGGAGAGAAGATCCGGAAGCGCATCCGCTGCGAGGAAACCGAAACGCGCAGGGTATACCTCTTCAGCCCGGTATATGAAGTGGAACTTGTGGTGGATAACACCAGCATAAAATGAATTCAGGACACACTATTGTGCAAGGTTAGCGATTACACCCAACCGTAATTTTCCGTTGTATGCTCCTTGTAACCTGGGTAAAATTTGCTTGCAATCTGCTTATAATGTGATTGTTACATGCTTTAAATTACTTGTAACCTGCCCATTATTGCCCGCGTATCCTTGTAATCTAATGATAATCAGCGGTGTATTCCCCTTAAATCTTGTTGCATAAGACGCTAATCGGCCTGTAATCGGCCTCTAATTGGCCTGTAATCGGCCTTTGGCCTTTTCGGCTGGTCCTTGAATATGTTTACATAAATTCTTGGGAAATCATGATAATGTTTACATTGATCAAATCTATTCCTGAATATTGTGAAGGTATCCTTTGAAGGTTTTGATTCCGGTATCCTAATCGTGATTTACCATCTGCCGGAACATCATCCATTCCCCCCTTTTGTTTTTCTTCCAGACATTTACGCTTTTCCCGCTACCGGTTCCGCCCGCAGGATCATCTGCCGTATGCCAGCGCACTTTGTAAAACCCATTTTCCAGCACAATACCATTACCGAGCTCTATCATATTGGCATGCAGGATTTGAAGGGAGTCGATCGTCAGATTGTCTGGCCGCTCGTGGCGCACAAAATACGCATGTACGCTATCGATGCCGATGTGCATGTTTTCATAATAAGGCATATAGATGGCATCCTGTGCAAACAGTTTAGCGTGCGATACTCCATCTCTTGCAGTAACAAACCGCTTAATTAACGTGTTGCGTTCCGTAATCTGGGATACTGTTTCATTGTCAGCAGCAGAGGGAGGCGGTGCAGATGGGAAATCAGGGATCTGTGGCAATATAGAGCGCTCAAACCAATTTACGGACCCCCATACTTCCACTATAATCTGCGGGGCCTTTTTATCCCCAAGGTCCCAAACCCTGAGGTATTTGGCACTATAGGTTGCCGTGTCACTTCCTGTTTTCACAAACCTGTGCTGATAGTTGCCGGCTTCAATGGCATTTTGTCCCGCAGACTGAACATCCACAATTTTCCTGTTCAGCTGATTAAACGTAGTGCGGTTCAGCCAATGGGCATAGTAACTCCCGGTGTTTTTATGACCATACAGTATGTTGTGAAACTCAGGCATCACTACCACCTGCGGGGAATAGTATGTAAGCAGTTTTCCCTGCCGGGAATGTTGAAAGGCATCGTCCAGTTGTTGGCCTGCAGAATAAAGCAGAGCCTTTACGTCCTGCTGTGCCAAAGCGGGCCGGAACATGCCCGGTAAAAGCAGATACACTATGAGGAAATAAGGGGTACGCATTGAATAGGGGTTTATGTTAATGTAAGAAATGTAGTGTAGTTTTCCAAACTTACAGACCATTGTCAACAGTCGGAATGGAACATGCAAATAATCGTTGTCAGCGTGCTAAAGGCTTGAATTTGGTATAGATTGTAAATGAAAAAGCTTTTTCACATTATTTCAAAAACAGGGAATTGCTTGCATGGGAAGAACATGGCAAAAGCTGGTAGATTTGATACTAACACATTGATTATTAGTCATTATAAGCGTCTTTTAAGCTCGAAAGGGTTTTGCAAAACCTACTGACATCCTACTGCCATCCTTCAGTGATCCTTCAGTGGTGGTATAGGTTTGAGGGTGTTTGACTGAAGGTTCACTGAAGGATCACTGAAGGATCACTGAAGCATTGAAGTGAATACGCCAATATTTTCAGGAACTTTTTATGTCACAAATACCCCGCCTGATGACCTAATGGGCGTTTGAGGATATTGAGTGTTGATTCGTCGTTTTTGTGAAGTTTGTGTAAATAAAATGCTCTCCGGTGCTGGGTGCCGCCGGGGAAGCAGAGGGGTGGTTGCTGCTATCCTTTCAGTACGTCGATGGAATTGAGCTTTACCGGCGTTCCGGAGCGGATAGACAGGGGAATGTCTGCTGCCTGATCAACACTGCGGATGAGGTCTTCTACCGCTTCGCGGGGCGCGGAAGATTCCAGTTTAACGTCGTACCGGATATTGCGTGCCTGTGCAGGCTCACCAGCCCAGTCGCCATTGACGATTATCTCCACATGCGCCACGGGAATGTCTCGCTTCGCTGCTTCCTGGTACAGGCTGTTGCATACGCTGGCAGCGATCGACATCATAAACAATTCTTCTCCGCTAAACCCTATACCAAGGCCGCCGGCACGGGGCGTACGGTCTATCACCAGGCTGCGGGGCCCTGCCCAGCCTGCGGCTGCGCTCGTTTCATGGATGGTTTTGAGATGTACCTGCATAGTATGTTTAAAGTACGCAAAGTTCAGGGGAATAACAAATCCCCTTTATGCTAAACGTACGCGTTTTCTTCTTCGGTTTTGCGGATGCGAGCCTCCGTCTCCATTTCGAGGATGGCCTTCTTTTCTTTGCGGTGCATGGTGAAGGTGAACTCATGCTGATCGAGCAGATCATCGTAGGGGCCGCGGGGGGAGATGAGCTTTACCAGTACGGGAGCAGTTTCCAGTGCAATGAACAGCAGCATGATGAACCAGTTGGCCCATTGGATGGGGGCGCTCTTTTTAGTGATACGGCCAAGCGCTTCGAGGCGTGAGGCCATACCATCGGGCTTATGACGTTCAAGGGCGGTGAGGCGGCTGGCCAGGCTGTCGTCGTCGGCAGTGATTTCTGCGTTCAGTGCGGCACGTTGTGACTGAAGGGCCTGCAAGGCGAGGGCGGCGCTGTCTGCATCGGCTTTCTTGGCTTTATAGATGGGACCAAGGTTCTTAACGCGTGAGCCGCCGGTACCATCGGCTTCCTGCTGGGCACGGAGTTGTAAAGTATCTACCCGGCTAGTTTGAATCTGTATCTGGGACTGGAGGGCTGCCATCCTGGAGGCCAGTTCGCTTTTGCGGGCGGTGAAGGCGTTGCGGACGAGGGAGTCTTCGGCCTGGCGCTGTTCCTGTTCCATGAGGGTAAGTTCGGCGAGTATTTCCCGTTCGAAGATCTTCAGTTCCAGTGGTTTGGATATCACTACAGCGATCATGACGGCGAGGATGAGGCGGGGGAGGGCCATCCACAGCTCCTTGCCGAAGCGGTCGCGCTTCTTGAGGCTGGAAACGATGTAACGGTCGAGATTGAAGATCATGAGCCCCCACACAAGGGCGAAGCCTATGGCGGCCCAGGGATTACGGAAAACAGTCCATAAGGCATAGCCTGCAGCAATGGCGGCAAACAGGCCCGTAAAGAAAATAGTAGCTCCTATACCGGCGTACTTATTGGTTTCGGAAGGTGCGCGGCGGAGCAGGGGCAGGTGGGCGCCCGAGCAGATAAGGAAGAATTGACGGAGTCGTAACATGCTGTCTTGCTTTTACAGTTGAGCCGTCATGTTTTGCAGTAAGTAAGGATGGACTATAAAAGTAGTCTTTTTTTCGGGCAGGAGTGCATAATTACCGCGGGCGGCGGGGAACAGGGGCTGGCGGTGGAACTGATCGGGAGATGCGGGGAGCAGCAGCCATGTGCCGCTGAAGGGAGTGACACAACGGCGGCCGGGCCAGCGGAATACTGGCTGGCGGATAATGAAAAAGGACGGTCTTATGCAGACCGTCCTTTCCCGGAAAAATATGTGTAATGCTTTCGTTTAAGCGCTTACTGCTTTGTTTACGAGTGCTGCAGCTTCGCTCAGGAGGATGGCGGATTGAACTTTCAGGCCGCTTTCTTCGATGAGGGTTTTAGCTTCGGCAGCGTTGGTGCCCTGCAGGCGAACGATGATGGGAACGTTGATGTTACCGATAGACTGGTAAGCGTCGATCACACCCTGAGCAACACGGTCGCAACGAACGATACCGCCGAAGATGTTGATGAGGATCGCTTTCACTTTCGGATCTTTCAGGATGATGCGGAAGCCGGCTTCTACGGTTTGAGCGTTGGCAGTACCGCCTACGTCCAGGAAGTTAGCGGGTTCACCACCGGAAAGCTTGATCATGTCCATGGTAGCCATGGCCAGACCGGCGCCGTTTACCATGCAACCCACGTTACCGTCGAGCTTCACGAAGTTGAGGTTGTGTTTGCTGGCTTCTACTTCGGTAGGATCTTCTTCGGTGATATCGCGGAGGGCAACGAGTTCGGGGTGGCGGATGAGGGCGTTATCGTCCAGGTTCATCTTACAATCCACCGCGATGATTTTCTCGTCGCTGGTTTTGAAGAGGGGGTTGATTTCGAGCATGGCAGCATCGAGGCCAACGTATGCGTTATACAGGTTGGTTACGAATTTCACCATGTTTTTGAAAGCTTCACCGGAGAGGCCGAAGTTGAAGGCGATTTTACGCGCCTGGAAAGCTTCGAGCTTACCGCCGGGGTATACTCTTTCTTTGAAAATCTTGTCGGGAGTGTTATGCGCCACTTCCTCGATGTCCATACCACCTTCGGTGGAGTACATGATCACGTTCATGCCGGAAGCACGGTCGAGGAGGATGGAGAGGTAGAATTCTTTAATGGGGTTAGCACCGGGATAGTAAACATCCTGTGCAACCAGTACTTTATTGACAACCTTGCCGGCATCGCCGGTCTGGATGGTAACGAGGGTACCGCCGAGAATGTTACCGGCGATGGTTTTTACATCTTCCGCGTTTTTACCCACAGCCACACCACGTTGCTCAGTGCCACGGATCTTGCCTTTACCGCGGCCGCCCGCGTGGATTTGCGCCTTTACAACGGAAAACTCGTTTCCAAACTGTACTTTCAGTTGCTTGTAAGCCTCTGCAGCAGCTTCGGGCGTATCAACCGGGATACCTTCCTGTACTGGTACGTTATATTTTTTCAGCAGTTCTTTAGCCTGGTACTCGTGTAAATTCATCGGAATACAAATTTGGCCGCTAATTTAGGCAATTATTGTTTTAATCCGGGGATTTCTTTGGATAGGGCGGATGATATGCAACGAAGAATTAACTTTGCCGGGCATAAAACCCGGATATGCTGGAACAGATAAACGAATCGAAAGCTTACATACAGCAGTTTACCAAAGAGCGCCCGGCCGTAGGCATCATCCTTGGCAGCGGCCTGGGGAACCTGGCTGGGGAGATCACGGATAAGACGGAGATCCCCTACGACCATATCCCTCATTTTCCGCCGGCAACGGTGGAAGGGCATTCCGGGAAACTGATTCTCGGGAAACTCGGTGGTAAGCCGGTAGTGGCCATGGCAGGCAGGTACCATTATTATGAAGGGCTATCCATGCATCAGGTAACCTTTCCGGTAAGGGTGATGAAAGCCCTCGGTATTGAGACCCTGCTTATTTCCAATGCTGCCGGTGGTATGAATGCAAAATTCCGGGTGGGCGACCTGATGATCATCACCGATCACATCAACCTGCAGCCGGAGCACCCGCTGCGCGGTCCCAACAACGCCGTCCTGGGCCCCCGCTTTCCGGATATGAGTGAGCCTTACAGCAAAGTCCTCATTGCGGAAGCCAAACGCATTGCCGCCGGTAAAAACATACCTTTACACGAAGGGGTGTATGTTGGCGTACAGGGCCCTACCTTCGAAACGCGGGCGGAATATAAATTCATGCACATTATTGGTGGCGACGCCGTGGGCATGAGCACCGTTCCGGAAGTGATCGTAGCTATTCATAGCGGTCTCCGTGTTTTTGCCATGAGCGTGATCACCGACCTGGGCATCCGGGAAGAGGAAAACGTTATCACCCACGAAGAGGTACTGGCGGCAGCCAAATCGGCCGAGCCGCATTTAACTTATATTTTCAGCGAATTGGCCCGGCAATTGTAGCATATGCCGGACCTTACACGAATCATCCCGATGAGGCAATTCTCGATCCTTTTCCTTTTGCTGGTTTGTACCGGCACCGCCCTCAGGGCACAATTCAATACCGGCCGGCTTCCCATGCGCGGTGGCGGCGGAGGCAATACCTCCATGCAGCGCGATACCACGAAGCACGATCATGAGCCCGATACGCTCACACTCCGCTTCCGGTACCTCGGCGAGCCTACCGATTTCACGATCGACTCCTCCATCGCTGACTTTTCTCAGAACTACCTCGGCTATCCCGCTTCCTACATGACCCTGGGTAACAACGGGAACGCTGCCCGTAATCTCATATTTACACCCATCATGACACCCGGCTTCGACGCAGGGTTCCATGCTTACGATATCTACGGCTTCAATCACCAGAAAGCTAAATTCTATAATACCAACCGGCCCTATTCCGAACTGGGTTACCTCATAGGCGCCAAGCAGGAACAGATCATTAACGTACAACATACCCAGAACAGGGGCGAGAAGTTCAACTTCTCCTTCCAGTACAAGAAGATCAACAGCCCTGGTTTTTTCCAGAACGCATCATCGAACCACGATACCTATAATGTAACGGCCAATTACAACAGCCAGGACAAACGCTATCACCTCTTCGTTTCCTATTATCTCAACAAGATCAACGGCGGGGAGAATGGCGGTATCGTTAATGTGGCAGACCTGAAGAACCCGGAGTATACCCAGCAGCGGCTTATCCCCGTACGCCTCGGCGGCTCCAACCCCGGTTCTTCCTCCTTCTTTAACACTGCCATCCCCGTTAAAAGCTATAACCAGGAAGCCAGCATCCTCGTACGCCAGCAATACGACTGGGGTAAAGGAGATACAGTACATGTAAACGATACAACGGAGTATTATAAGTTCGATCCCGTTTTCAGGGTGGAGCATACCTTCACTTACACGGAAAATACTTACCGCTTCCAGGACAGTCAGCCCGATTCTCTGTACTACCGTACTTTCTACGATTTCAATATCCCGCTGGTGAATACAGGTGATACCATCCGCACAAGGCACCGCTGGCGTATTATGAGTAACGACGTATCGCTCATGCAGTTCCCACTGCGGGGTAACCAGGCCCACTTCATCAGGGTGGGGGCAGCTTTTGAGATCATCAAAGGCCAGTTCAATGCAGGAGAGGCATCGTTCAGCAACCTCCGGCTGCATGGTGAGTACCGGAACAAGACGCGCAACCAGCGGTGGGATCTTCAGGCGAGGGGGGAACTTTTTCCGGTTGGAGAGAATGCGGGTGATTATGCCGTTAACGGCCGCCTCAGCCGCTTCCTCAACGAAACATTGGGTAACATCAGCCTGATGGCTTCGAACGTGAACCGCGAACCGTCGTATGTATATAAATACTTCGGCACCGACAGGGGTAAAGTGTGGACGAATAACGCACTGAGTAAGGAAAATATCACCCAGATCCAGTTCAGGGCCGATAACCGCAAACTGAAGTACAATATCACAGCCAATTACTTCCTGTATACCAATTACACCTACTTTTCCAGCTTCACTACCAGCGCCCAAACCAGCTCGCCCTTCAACCTGCTGCAGCTCGTAGGTTACAAGCGCTTCGATGTGAAGAGCTTCACTTTTGATGGTGATGTGGCCTTTCAGCAACTGGCAGGTACTGCCCCTTTGCAGCTGCCTACCTTCTGGGCGCGCCTCCGGGTGGCTTACACTGCTAAACTGTTCAAGAACCTGAACCTTTATACCGGCCTGGAAGGGAAATACAATACGCCGTATTACGCCGACGATTATTCGCCCGTGCTCGGCCAGTGGGTATACCAGAACTTCCAGCAGATCAATAATAAGCCCGACATCGCAGCGTTCGTTCACTTCCGGATCAAATCGCTCAGCGCATTTGTAAGGGGAGAGAACCTCAATACCTTCCTTTGGGATAATAACTTCCATGCGCCTTTTTACCCTTCCAACGACTTTGCGCTCCGCGTAGGCCTCCGCTGGTGGTTCGTGAACTAAGGCCGGAGTGCGTAGAAAAACGTATATTTGTGATATGAAGAAATTCCTCACTATCTGTATTGCACTGCTGTACACGCTGATAACCAGCGGGTTCAGTGTAAACGTGCATTACTGTATGGGGGAACTGGCTTCGGTAGACCTGCACGATTCTCACGACGATGGCTGCAACAAATGCGGCATGCCAACGAAGGGGGATTGCTGTAAGGACGAAGCCCACTTCGTGAAGTACGACGATTCTCACCAGGCTGCCAAAGCCGGGACCGGTTTACCGGCCCCTTCTCCCGCTATTACGGAGCTGATTCAGCCCGAATGGCAGGCAGCCATTACCGCAGCACCCGTATTCTCCGTATGGGCACCTATTAACGCTCCACCGCTATCCGGTATACCCCTTTACAAGCAATTCTGCCTCTTCCTGATTTGATGCGGTTTCCTTTTAGGATAACCGTTATTGAATTTTTATGTATTCAACCGGCCATATGGCCTCAAATCAAGGAAAATGAAAACTATTCTTTTTGCGCTGGCGCTGACCGGCATTACGTTTACCGCCTCCGCCCAACAATATAAAAAAGCTTCTCTTCAGGCAGCAGGCCTCACCTGCGCCATGTGCTCCAACGCAACCCAGAAAGCACTTAAAACCCTGACTTTCGTGGATAAGATCGATACCGATCTCAATGCCACCACCTTCATCCTTCACTTCAAACCCGGCGCCAACGTCAATATCGATCAGATACGCCAGAAAGTGGAAGGTGCAGGCTTCTCTGTAGGCAAACTGGTTATGACCGCCGATTTCAACAATGTGAAAGTGGAAAACGATGCGCATATTCCTTTTGCCGGGCAAACCCTCCACTTCGTGAACGTGAAGCCCCAGACCCTTACGGGTGAAAAGGATGTAACGGTTGTAGACCGCGACTTCCTGCCTTCCAAATCCTTTAAGAAATACGCTGCCCTCACCAAAATGAGCTGCATTAACACCGGTAAAATGGAAGCATGCTGCAGCGAAGGGAAGAAAGGAGCAGGTACCCGGGTTTATCACGTTACTATTTAATCGCTATTCATGCTGAAGCAACTGACAATAATCCTCGCCCTTGCAGGCGCGGGGCTTTCTGCGCAGGCTCAGGAACTGTATGTACAGACTGAGCCCGCCAGTAATATGCCCGCCAATTCTGTTGGCATACGGCTGACTAATAAATTCTATCCCATGGATCATGCCAGCTATACAGGTTACCGCCTGCAGCCGGAACTGATGTTTGGGATCAGCAAAAAGCTGATGGTACATGCCAGCGGGTATTTCGGGAATGTGATGGAAAACCGGTTTAAAGCGGAAGGCGCGAGCCTTTATGCCAAGTATCGTTTTCTTTCCAACGATGATATGCATTCCCACTTCCGGATGGCCGCATTCGCAAAAGGCTCCATCATCAATAATGCCTATGCTCCCCCTATGGGGCCAGACCATGATCATACCGCCGAAGCGTTCAATAACCAGGACCTCGACCTCGATGGCATGACCTCCGGCGTAAGTGCTGGTGTGATAGCCACGCAGCTGGTGCATAAGCTTGCCATTTCGGGCACCCTGGCGTACGACAGGTATATGAACAACATGAAGCATAACCTGCCTTACGTGTCGCGCAATGCAGTGAACTACTCCCTGTCTGCCGGATATCTGCTGCTGCCGCGCAAGTATAAAAGCTATAAGCAAACGAACCTGAACCTGTATGTGGAACTGCTGGGTAAATCAAACCTCGATCAGTTCCGCAGCGGTTATTATGTAGACGTGGCGCCTGCGGTGCAGCTGATCATTAACAGCAATTCGCGCATCGATCTCAGCTACCGTACCCAGTTATTCGGGGATATGGCCCGTATGATGGACAGAAGCTTCCTCGTACGCTACGAGTATAATTTGTATAACATCTTCAAAAAATAGCATGAGCACGGTATTACATATCAAAAACATGGTGTGCCCGCGCTGTATCAAAATGGTGCGGTACGTGCTGGAGCATGAAGGTCAGGAAGTGCAGGATGTAACGCTCGGTAAAGCAGTACTTGATACCAATCCGGATGCGGAAGCCACCCAGCGCATTGCAAAGGCTTTGGAAGAAGAAGGGTTTGTATTGCTGGACGACCGTAAAACGCAGATCGTGGAAGCCATCAAGAACTTTGTGGTGGAAACGGTGCACTATGGCGAGCTGGATGAAATGAATGAGAACTTCTCGACACTGCTTTCCCAGAAACTGCAGAAGGATTATCACATGCTGAGCAAACTGTTTTCGGAAACAGAGAACACTACTATCGAACAGTTTATCATACAGCAAAAGATAGAAAGAGTAAAGGAGTTGCTGGTGTATGGCGAATTAACGCTGAGCGAGATCGCTTACAAGCTGGGCTACAGCAGTGTGGCGCACCTCTCCGGACAGTTCAAGAAAGTGACGGGGCTTACGCCGAGTCATTTCAAACAACTGAAGGAAGAGAAGCGCCGGCCGCTGGACAACATCTGATCAAACTGCATTACTAAATAATTCGGTCTGTGGTACATTCCGCCACAGCCGGGCATCGAAAGCCATACATATGTTGCGTATGTATGGCTTTCCTTTTTGGGTAACGGTTACTTTACCGGGTTCAACATCCACAAGTCCGTCGTGCTCCATTTCCTGCAGGCGCTGGAGGCCTTCGGTGATGGCGTCGCACTCAGTGTCCTGCCGGTTCCAGCTGGTCTCGAAGCGGCACATCAGGTTGAGGATGTGGCCGCGGAGCCGCAGGTCTTCTTTCGTAAGCATATGTCCCCTGAACACGGGGAGTTTGCCCTGCCTTACTTTTTCCTGGTAAGCGGCGAGGGACTTTTCATTTTGTGTGTATGCATTACCGGTATCGCTGATGGCGGAAACGCCGAGGCCTATCAGCAGGGAGGTGCGGTGGTCGGTATATCCCATAAAATTGCGGTGGAGGCTGCCGTTTTCCGCAGCCTTAAACAGCGAATCGTCGGGGAGCGTGAAGTGATCCATCCCTATTTCGGTGTAGAAGTAATTTTCGAGGATGGATTTGCCCATTTCGTACAGTGCGCGTTTTTCATCTCCTGCAGGCAGGTCTTTTTCGCTGAAGAGCCGTTGTCCGTTGCCTTTGATCCAGGGTACGTGTGCATAGCTGTAAAAAGAAATGCGCTCGGGCAGGAGGTGCATGCACTGTATGAATGTGCTTTTAATGCTTTTCAGCGTTTGAAGGGGCAGGCCGTAGATGAGGTCGAAGTTGATGGAAGTGTACCCGATGCAACGTGCTTCTTCCACACAGCGGCGTACATTTTCAAACGGCTGAATGCGGTTGATGATGGTTTGTACATTGACATCCAGATCCTGGATGCCCAGGCTCATCCGCCGGAAACCAAGGTCGTAGAGAGCCTGCATATGCTCTGCTGTGGTGTTATTGGGATGCCCTTCGAAGCTGTGTTCCGCACCGGGCAATACGTCTGCAGTTTCAAAGATGGCATTGAGCAGGCGGGTGAGGTTGGCAGGACTGAAGAAGGTAGGTGTGCCACCGCCAAGATGTACTTCGCGGATGCGAGGGCGCTCCGGGAAATACTCCAGGTACAGCCGCCACTCCTCAAGGATGGTATTGATGTAGGGGATTTCGTGATCGTGGTTAACGGTGATGTATTTATTGCAGCCGCAATAAGTGCAGAGGCGTTCACAGAAGGGGAGGTGGATGTAGAGGCTGATACCATCTTCCCCGTTCAGTGAAGCAAAGGAGGGCCCGAGCCCTTCCAGCCATTCGCTTTCTTGAAATGCACCTGTTTCCCAATAAGGAACGGTGGGATAGCTTGTATAGCGTGGCGCGGCAACCTGGTATTTTTTAAGCAGGGTCATAACACATCATTTATGGCATTTTTCGAAAACTCTTTCTGTATGCGGGTGCATTTCGGGGCTAACATATGGGATGCCGAGGTTGAGGCCCCGGAGAATGAGCAGTACGGCCATGAGGCTTACTACATAAGGCATGGCGCTGCGAATGGCTTTGCGGCCACGCAGGCCGAGGAGCTGGCTGAACCAGGTTACGGCCGCCATGGCAGGTAAAGTGCCTGCACCAAAAGCGCCCATAAACAGCATGCCGCCCCAAATGCTTCCTGATGCCACCGCCCCGGCAATGGCCATGTAAACCATGCCACAGGGAAGTAAGCCATTGAGGAAGCCGATGGCAAATAAAGTACTGGTGCTCCGGCGGCTGAGTAACTGCCCCAGCGCACGCTGCACGAAGCCTATTTTCATGGAAGGCATCAGCTTGCCAAAGAGCACTGCAGCCAGCAACAGCAGGCCGAGGAAAACTGACAGCCATTGCTGCCAGCCACCGAGGTAAAACTGCTGCCCCAGCCAGCCGAATACCATACCCAGCAACATATAGGTAACTACTCTGCCTGCGTTGTATAACAGAATGCCGCCCATTTTTTTCCATCCGCTGAGGTGCTGCACGGGCAGCGTCAGCGCAATGGGGCCACACATCCCGATGCAGTGGAAGCTGCCCAGGAAACCCAGCCCGAGGCCGGAAAGTAGCCATGCGGCGGTCATTACAGTGGTCATTGTACGTAGAATTGCGTTTCCTGGAAATAATCCTTCCCGTTAAACTGCCATTGCATTTTTATGCGGTATGGCCCTTTCTCGAACTGCGCACGGCTCACCAGCAACCTGCCGGTATCGTCGAGTGTGAGTGGGAGGGTAAAGTCTTTGCGGGAATCGGACGGACGGTAGAAGTGTACTTTACCCTGCAACGGCGCGCCTTTCAGCTCGCCGGGGAAAGCTAGTTCAATACTATCGCCCGGCTGGCGCACGCTCACCGGAGCGGACAAATCTCCGGTGTTGTTGCGCGCGTCAATGGTAGATTGATATTTAAGCTCTTCGGCATAGTAATCAGGTGTTACCATATCGATGCGGGTTTGCATACTGCGGGTAACGAGTGTAAGAATGCCTATGGCGAAGAGTACGAATACGATGATGATGGCATGACCCCAGTTCATAATGGTATGTTTTTTATTGGCTTACGGGCCCGAGGAAAGTAGTGTTCTTTTCTCCGATACGTTTACCGTTTTCATATAATCCCACTTTCAGGACTGATTTCCTTTTTTCAATGGCAGTGCGCGGCAGTACGATAAAGAATGTTCCTTCGCCCTGCGCTTCGGCTTTCACATGGATGGGCATACCCACCACTTCTATTTTACCTGCACCGCTTTCTATACGCAGCTCCACCGGTACATCCTGCAGCGTTTTGTTGACGAGCTTTATGCGGTAGAGGTTCGTTACACTGTCTTTCCCGCGCTCCTGGTACAGCATCCCTGCTGTGCGGAGGATAGACCCGTCTACCGGCTTGCGGCTAATGAGCAGAAATGTGATGGCGGTAACGATGAGGGTGAGGATAACCGTATATACTTTCAGCCTGCCCGTAAACCGCAGCGGTTGTTTTTGGGCAATGCCGTTTTCTGAAGCATAGCGGATAAGGCCCTGCGGCCGCCCTACTTTATCCATCATGAAATTGCAGGCATCTATACAGGCGGTGCAGTTCACACATTCCAGCTGCGTGCCGTTGCGGATATCGATACCAGTGGGGCAAACATTCACGCATTGCATGCAGTCGATACAATCTCCCAGATCGTTCGCTTCTTTCTTAAACTTACCGCGCGGCTCACCACGTTCGTAATCGTAGGCAACCACCACGGAGTTCTTGTCGAGCAACACGCTTTGCAGGCGGCCGTAAGGACATACTACAGTGCACACCTGTTCGCGTAAGAAGGCGAATACGGCATAGAACACAAATGAGAACCCGATCATGGCAATGAAGCCCGCGGCATGTGCGCTCATGGGGTCTGTTATAATGGACTGCAGTTCGCGGGTACCAATCACGTAAGCGAGAAAGGTATTGGCGATGATGACGGAGAGGAGAAAGAAGAGGGCATGCTTGCCGGTTTTCTTTATGATCTTTTCCGTATCCCAGGGCGCGCGGTTGAGCATCCGCTGTTTGGCCGCATCTCCTTCAATCCAGTATTCTATCCTTCTGAACAGCATTTCCATGAATATCGTTTGCGGGCATATCCACCCGCAGAATATTCTGCCGAAAGCCATGGTGAATAAAACGATAAACAGGATGAAGGCCACCATGGCGAGACCGAAGATGAAGAAATCCTGCGGCCAGAACACGGCGCCGAAGAGGATGAAGCGGCCTTCCGTTACATTAAAGAGGAACAAGGGCCTGCCGCCAATGTGAATGAACGGCAGGCTGAAGAACAGGAGGAAATAACATGCACTCAGGACCGTTCTGGCGGTATAGAGCCTACCGGACGGTTGCCTGGCATAGATCCATTTTCTTTTTCCTTTCTCGTCGATCGTTGCCAGATGGTCTCTGAATATTTCGTGTTCTTCCATTTTCTTCCTTGTTAATTTATTCTTTCACCTCAGTGCCTTCGGGCGCTTTCGGATTGGCAGGATTAGTGCCTTTGATAGAGTGGATATAAGCGCATAGCTGAGCGATCTGTTTGGGGGAGAAATCTTCTTTCCAGCTCTTCATCCCTTTCTCCGGTACGCCATATTTAATGGTGGAAAAAATCTCGCCTACTTTACCACCGTGTACCCAGAAGTTGTCAGTAAGGTTAGGGCCTACGAGGCCTTGTCCTTCCGGACCGTGGCATGCCGCGCAGTTGGTGGCGAACACTTTTTTACCGGAGGCGATATCATCTGCTTCGGTGAGCAGTTTCACAGTGTTTTCGTCGATGTTGTTGGCGGCATTTTTCAGGTATTCCGCTTTCTGTGCAGCAGCCTGTGCTTCTGCTATCGCCAGTTCCTGCAGCTGAAGGGGAGCCGTTTCTGAAATATGGAAGCGCCATACGTAGATGATGCCGAACACGATACTCAGGTAAAATGCCCAGCGCCACCAGGGAGGTGTGGGATTATTCAGTTCGCGGATACCATCATAGTCGTGCCCGAGATCCACTTCTTCTTCCGAAGCGGCATCGAGGCTGCGTGTATCGTTGAGGCGTTCCATCCAGGTTACACGCGGCTTACCGGGCTTGGCTTCTTTCACGGCTTTGGCTTTCGCTTTGGCCGCTTTTTTCATGCCCTGAATACCGGTGAGAATGCGCAGCGCCTGCAGGAGGAACAGCAGCACCAGGATTTCAAGACCAATAACGGTCAGCAGCATATACAGCGTAGTGTCAGACAGGCCGGAAACCATTGGGCCGGCAACTGTTTTCACAACTTCTTCAGCAGCTTCCTGTGCAAAAGCACCCTGGCCCACGGCCAGTAGTACCAGTATGAGGGGTAGCTTCTTCATGCGGTCGCGGAAAATATCCACGGCGCCGATTACGGTATGCCCGAGTACGCAAATGGCGATCAGCAGCCCTGCGGCGATAGAAATCAGCAGGATGGACACAGGATGCGACAGCTCTCCGTATGGATCAGGAGGCGCACCTGCGGCAGATGCCTGCAGGGTAATGATGGTGAGCAGAAATGTGAGAATGCGTTTCATGGGCTTACTTATTTTCAGGTGCATCGTTTTCGATCGGGAGATGGCTCATGGCGTCCATCGTTTGTTTGTCGGTCCGGAAGGCGAGCCATGCCGCGCCAAGGAAGAAAACGGAGAAGATGATCAGTGATGCCATCGGGTAGATGGTTACGTCTTCTATGCTTTTGAGATAATTGATGAATTTCATGGCAATTAGTTTGAAGCGGTTTCTTTGATGTCTTTACCCATTCTCTGCAGATAAGCGATCAGCGCTACGATCTCTCTGTCGGCAGGGATTTCTAGCTTATCCTTTTTCAGATTGGCAACAATGATATTGGCTTGTTTATCCAGATCTGCTTTGGATTGTGCTTCGTATCCTTCTGCATAAGGCACCCCTATTTTGCGCATCACATTAATCATGGCCGGTGTTTTTCCTCTGTCGATTCGATTGTCGAACAGCCAGGGGTATGCCGGCATGATGGAACCGGGAGACATTGACACGGGGTCGAGCATGTGGTTGTAGTGCCAGGAATCAGGATACTTACCACCTAGCCGCGCCAGATCAGGACCGGTGCGTTTGGAGCCCCACTGGAAAGGGTGATCGTAAATGAACTCACCGGCTTTGGAATACTCCCCGTAGCGGGCCACCTCATCGCGGAAGGGGCGTACCATCTGCGAGTGGCAGGTATAACAGCCTTCGCGGATGTAGATGTCGCGGCCATGGAGTTCCAGCGGAGTATATGGTTTCACACTGCTGATGGTAGGTATGTTACTACGTACCAGGAAGGTGGGCACCAGTTCGAGGATACCGCCGATGCCTACAACGATGAGGCTGAATACGGCCATCTGTACAGGTCTTCTCTCGATCCAGTTATGCCAGTGGCCTTTGTCTTTACTGTTGGCTTCAGGCGCTGCTTTTACCAGTGGTGCGGCTTCTGCAGGTTCGTTGGCAATGAAAGTGCCGCGGCGTACTGTTTTGGTGATGTTAACAATCATAAGGATTACGCCGGAAACATAGAGCAGTCCGCCGAGGGCACGCAGTGCGTACATGGGAACGATGATATTCACCGTTTCGATAAACTGATACTTCAGTGTCCCTTCTTCCGTGAATTGTTTCCACATCATACTCTGTGTGAATGCAGCCCAGTAGAGGGGGATAGCGTAGAATATGATACCGAGGGTACCGATCCAGAAGTGGGCATTGGCCCATTTGCGGGAGTATAATTGTGTGTTGAAGAGGCGCGGCAGCATCCAGTAAAGGATACCGAAAGTGAGGAAACCGTTCCAGCCGAGGGCACCAACGTGTACATGAGCGATGGTCCAGTCGGTATAATGGCTGATGGCGTTCACGTTCTTCAGGGAGAGCATAGGGCCTTCGAAGGTGGCCATACCATAAGCGGTGAGGGCTACCACGAAGAACTTCAGCACAGCATCTTCCCTTACACGGTCCCATGCACCACGCAGGGTGAGGAGGCCGTTAAGCATACCACCCCATGACGGAGCGATGAGCATAATGGAGAATACGGTACCGAGAGATTGCGCCCATTCAGGCAGGGCGGTGTAAAGCAGGTGGTGAGGGCCTGCCCAGATATAGATGAAGATCAGTGCCCAGAAGTGGATGATAGACCAGCGGTAAGAATAAACGGGCCTGTTGGCAGCTTTCGGTACAAAGTAGTACATCAGGCCAAGGTAGGGTGTGGTGAGGAAGAAGGCCACGGCGTTGTGACCGTACCACCACTGTACGAGTGCATCCTGCACACCGGCGTACCAGGAATAGCTCTTGAGAAGCGACAGCGGCATCTCGAAAGAGTTGACGATGTGCAGCATGGCGATGGCTACCCAGGTACCGATGTAAAACCATATGGCAACATACAGGTGGCTGACGCGGCGTTTGAGGATAGTACCCAGCATATTGGCGCCGAATACAACCCAGATAAGGGTAATGGCAATGTCGAACGGCCATTCCAGCTCAGCGTATTCTTTACCGGTAGTGTACCCAAGGAAGAGGGTGAGCGCGCCGCCGGCGATGATGGCCTGCCAGCCCCAGAAGTGGATTTTGCTGAGCAGATCGCTGAACATTCGCGCTTTACAAAGGCGTTGCAGGGAATAATACACCCCCATGAATATGCCGTTACCCACAAATGCGAAAATCACCGCATTGGTGTGTACGGGGCGGAGGCGGCCAAAGGTAATGGGTGCAAAGCCAAGGTTGGCGCCGGGGATAACCAGCTCTATCGCAGCCCACAGGCCCGCCAGCATTCCGATTAAGCCCCAGAAAATGGAGGCATAGGCAAACCATTTGACGGTGCGGTTGTCGTAAGAAAATTTTTCAAGAGACATATGAACGGGTGTTTATTCTTTACTGGTTTTATCGTCGAAAAGCATGCGGTGGGCGGGGGAATAATCGTCGTCGTATTGCCCGTCTTTAACGGACCATATAAAGGCGATCAGGAAGAAGATGGCTACGGCCAGACTGGCACACAGCAGCAGAATGATCACACTCATGATTCGGTGTTTTTGTTAATTATTTTGTAAAAGTATCGTGACGGCGATCCGTAACAGATGATGGGAGTCAAAGCGTCCGATGATGCTCATCAGCGGAGGAACCTCCTGCCGGTATATTCACTCATCCCCCAGGTCAGCAGAATAATACTGATAGAGCTGCTGGGCATGAGAATGGCTGCTGTAAGCGGACTCAGCTTGCCCTGTACCGCGAAAAACAGTCCGGTGAGGTTATAAGCGATCGAATACACGAAACTGATGAGGATAATGCGCTTATTGATCCGGCTCATGCGGATGAAGGATGGCAGCCGGTGCAGTTGCGCAGCCTCCAGAATGCCATCGCTGGCCGGGGTGAAGTTGTTGGAATCTTCGGTAAGACTGATCCCGGCATCGCTCTGGCGCAGTGCGCCGGCATCGTTCAGCCCGTCGCCGATCATGAGCACTTTTTCTCCTTTTTCCTGCAGCTGCACGATATGATCGAGCTTGTCATGCGCCTGCTGGCGGAAGAGCAGGGTGGCATTATCGCCCATCATTTTTCGCAGGTTACCGGCTTCGCCGGGCTGGTCGCCGGAAAGGAGGGTAAGGCCAAAATGATGCTGGAGATGCCCCAGCATTTCAGGGATGCCGGTGCGGTAAGCATGTTCGAGGAGATAATATCCGGCATGATCGCCATTGATATTTACATGCACTACGCTTGCTCCCTTATGTTCCGGCTCGCGGGCACCGGTATATTCTGCACTGCCCAGCTGCACGTGCATCTGATGCACCCAGCCCTGCAGGCCCTGCCCGGTTTGCTCACTGAAACGGTCAATGGTATGAATCACCGGTTTCCCTACAAATTCGCGCACCTGCCTGCTGGCGGGGTGCTGGGAATGAGCGGTTAAAGCCGCTACAGCACTTACCTCGGCATGCGTAAGCTCCCGGCCATGCCAGGATACGGTGGTGCTGGATTTGCCCGTCAGCGTACCGGTTTTATCGAATACGATGTGGGTAATGCCTGCCAGCCTTTCGATAGCCTGCGCATTGCGGAGGTACAGCCGGTGGCGGCTCAGGATTCTGAGCATGTGGCCGTTAGTGAAAGATGCCGCCAATAGCAATGCACATGGGCAGGCAATAATAAGAATCGCAGTTACCGAAGGCCAAATTTTAGCGCTGTCGTAAATACCCCAGTATATAGCAGTAACCGCGGCAATGGTAAGTACCACCCAGGTGAAGTATTGCCCCAGTAAGTGAATGAAGGATGGTTTGCCGGGGTTCTCGCGGCGCAGTTCTTCCCGGTTCCAGAGGCTGGTGAGGTAGCTCTGTGCCACTTCGCGGATGGTGAGGATCTCCATATTACCATCCAGCTGGCGGCCACCGGCGTAAATGATTTCACCCATCTGTTTACGAACGGGAACCGATTCGCCGGTTACAAAGCTGTAATCGATCAGTGCCGATCCTTTTACGAGCAATCCATCGGCCGGTATGAGCTCCTGGTGGTGGATGAGCAGGGTGTCTCCGGTTTTGACATCGGGGAGCTGTGTAGGCTTTTCTTCCCCGTCTTTCATCACGGTAACGGCAATGGGGAAATAAGCCGTGTAATCCCTGTCGAAGGAGAGGCCCCGGTAAGTTTTATCCTGTAACAGGCGGCCAATAAGCATGAACATAACGATGCCGGTCATGGAATCGAAGTATCCGCCGCCGGTGCCGGAGAGCACATCCACTACGCTGCGGGTGAAGGTGACAATGATGGCGAGTACGATCGGCAGGTCGATGTTGAGGAAACCATGTTTGAGACCTTTCCAGGCAGGCATATAGAAGGCCTGTGCACTATAAAAGAAGACCGGAAGAGAGAGAAGGAGATTGAGGTATCTGAAAACCCTGGTCATATTGCCTTCCATATGCCCTTCGCCTGAAAAGTATTCGGGAAACGACAGTAGCATGATATTAGCGAAGCAGAAGCCTGCCACGCCGAGCTGATAAATGAGTTTGCGGTTGGGTGCGGGCTTGCGGGCGCGGAGGTCCTGCAGGCTGATGTATGGTTCATAGCCGATGCTGGTGAGCGTTTCTGCTATTTTTCGTAATGATGTCTGATCGGGACTGTAAACGATACGTGCTTCCTTTTCTGCGAAGTTAACTTCCACCTGCTGTACACCGGGGTCGAGGCGGTGGAGGTTTTCGAGGAGCCAGAGGCAGGAGCTGCAATGGATGTGCGGGATGTGGAAGGTAACGTGAGCCTGCTTCTCATCAGCATACTGCAACAGCTGCTGTTGAGTTCGGGCATCGTCGAGGAAGGCGAATTTATCTTTCCGGACCGGCTGCCGCTGGGCCACGCCTGGCTTGTTGTTGATCTCATAATACCGGCAGAGGCCGTTTTCGTTCAGCAGTTCATAGACGGTCTGGCAACCCTGACAGCAGAACTGTTCGTCCGTGGGACAGGGCTCGCCGCAATGCGCGCATTGGTGGCTTACTTCCTGGGCTTGTTTGATCATGCCTCAAAAGTATCCGCCATTGCGCGCCCGGGCGATGAGTGGGGTCAAGCAGACAGATGATCGTTATCAGCTGCCTTTGATGGAAAGTATGAACCCCGTCACTTGTGCAATCTGTTTATCACTGAGGGATTTACCCCATGCCTGCATCCCTTTTGCAGGAACACCTTCTTTAATGGTTTTGAAGATCTCGTTCACACTGCCGCCGTGCAGCCAGGTATCGTCGGTCAGTTTAGGCCCTACCAGCCCCTGTCCCTGCCCGCCATGGCAAACACCGCATTTACCGCTGAAAATGGCCTTCCCGGCCTTAATATCGGCCTCTTCAGTGAGCTGGGGCACATTATTAGGGTCAATAGCCGGTTCGGGTACAGGTGCAGCTGCTTCGGCCACCACGGGCTGGCGGGATGCCTGCTTTCCTGCTGCGAATACGAGCCCGTAACCCAATACGGCAAATAATATGGAAGTGGTTACCCAGGCCTTCCGGCTTACCCGTATGCCGGTGAGGAAATGCAGGATGGCCAGCAGGGCCAGGATCACCAGTACTTCCAGTATAAGCACGGAGGATAGCGTGGCAAACATATCGTTAGGCAGGCCGGGTATGATACCCACGGCCAGCAACCCTTTGGTAAGTTGACTGTTATTGTTGTTGAGATGCTTGTCGCGGTAAACATCCATCGCGGAAATGACCGTATTCGCAAGCAATACGATGATGAGAAGCAATCCGGCTGCGGTGCAGAGCATCAGTAACGCTACCGGGTGCGTCAGCTCTATCCATTGAGAAAAATTCATAGGTCGTCGTTATTTACCTGAAAGCTACAACCGGTCATCAGTCACAATATTGAGCCACCTCACCTGGTGACCTGATTTTAGTCAGATTCCTGCCGGGAATGTTATAACAGAAGACCATAATTGTATAACACCCGGGCGGTAAGGCGGGGCTACCTTTGCATTATCATTCAAAATGCGCATTATGAAGATTATCAACAGCATACTCCGGTTTCTCGGGGCACTATTCACAAAGAAGAATTGTTGTAAGTAAAACTTATATATGAAACGATTTGCAGGGCTGACGCTTTTGCTCTCAGCCATCACCATATCCGCATTTGCGCAGCATGAGCACCACCAGCCGCAACCCGCGAAGAAAGATACTGTGCCCGCTCACGACCCGCATGCCGGGCACCGGATGAAGGATTCCTCCGCCATGGAGCACCAGGGGCACAGCATGGGCAATATGACGCATGCCTACAGCCTTAACCTGCCCATGAGCAGGAATGGTTCCGGAACAGCCTGGCTGCCCGATAACAGCCCTATGTATATGTACATGACCGGAAACGACCGTACCAACTTCATGTTCCATGGTAATGTGTTCCTCCGCTATACTTCTACCGACTTCACCGCCAAAGGCAGCCGCGGCGCCGCTAAGTTTGATGCGCCCAACTGGCTGATGGGGATGATGAACCACCGGGTAGGGAAGAAAGGGCTGTTTAACGCTACGGTTATGCTGAGCTTCGATAAACTGGTAATGGGCGGGGAAGGTTACCCGCTGCTGTACCAGTCTGGCGAAACCTGGGAAGGGCGCCCGCTGGTAGACCGTCAGCATCCGCACGACCTCTTTGCCGCACTGAGCATTGGGTATACCCATGCCATCAATAAAGACATGGATGTATTCGCGTATTTCGGTTACCCCGGTGAGCCATCCATCAGTGCTCCGGCATTTATGCACCGTGTATCGGCCATGAATAATCCGGATGCACCGCTGGGGCACCACTGGCAGGATGCCACGCATATCACATTCGGTGTGGGTACCCTGGGCTTCCGCTACAAACAGGTGAAAGCAGAGTTTTCCAGCTTCACGGGCCGTGAACCGGATGAGGACCGTTACAACTTCGACAAGCCGAAATTCGACAGCTACGCCTATCGCGTTAGCTACAATCCTTCCCGCCAGTGGGCTTTGCAATTCTCTCAGGCATTCGTAAAAAGCCCGGAGGCTGGTGAACCTGATGAAGATGTTACCCGCACCACTGCTTCCGCCATCCATACCGTTCCGCTGCGTAAACCCGGAAGCTTTATTGCTTCTTCCGCTGTATGGGGCCTCAACTCCAAAAGCGACGGCCACCGTGAGCATGCATTCCTCGCGGAAAGTAACCTTCAGCTGCAAAAGAACGCAGTGTACGGCCGGTACGAGTTCGTAGAAAAATCTACCCACGAACTGCAGCTGGAAGACAAATTCGGTGAGGATAAGTTTGGCGTTCATGCCTTTACGTTAGGATATGCCAGAACTCTGGCCACCGTCTGGAAAACCAACCTCGCCATCGGCGCTCAGGGAACGGTTCATTTCGCCAATACTGCCCTGGATGGTTTGTATGGAAAACAACCCCTCAGCGGCCAGGTGTATCTGCGGATCAGTCCGGCCATGCACCGGTAAAACCTCCAGCAGAATCTCCATACTAAAGTTGTTTCTTCATCCATCCTCCGGCTAATCACCAATGGGGGATGGATGATGTATATCAGTAAGTTCTGCACATCTCTCCTTTGCGGGAAATACGTATTTATGGCCGGTTTCCCCGTATTATGCCGGAATAACACTTTCATAGCAGCACGGTATTTGCTTTTATCACTACATTCGACCGTATTTTTAATCTGAGTCAGGAATGAAGTATCTGAAGTTCATACCGTGGATGTTGCTGATCATCATCACGGCCGCCTGCGGAAACAGGAAGGGCAAGCCCCGCCAGCAGGAAGTTGTGCAGAATGTGCAGCAGCTGGATGAAGTAGTGCCACAACAAATAGCGGAAAGGCTGGAGTATGTGGACGGGAATGAAGGGTGGATGGAAGACAGTGTACCTGTTTTCAGCGCACCCGCTTTGCGGACGGCTTATGCTGCCAGCGCGGGTAAAGCGATCTGGTCAAAGAACGGGGAAGCCATTCCCCAGGCCGATAGCCTGCTCCGCTGGATCGGAAGCGCCCGGCATTATGGACTGAACCCCGCTCACTACCATTCCAATGCCTTACTCGCGGCACAGGAACGCAGGCATACCGATAAAGACGCTCTGCGCGATGCTGCCCTCTGGGCGCAAACGGATGTACTGCTGACGGATGCATTCTTCAAACTCGCTAACCATCTTCACTATGGCATTATCCCGCGCGATAGTATAGCCCTGCGGAAAGATTCTCTGCTGACGGATGATGTACTCAACTCCCTCCTCCGCGATGCCATCAGCGGCAACCGCATCAGCGAAATTTTACAGGCACAGGAACCCGTGCATGAACAATATCATTTACTGAAAGCAGGTGTGGCTGCGTACGAAGAACAATACGGCAACCGCTCCTGGGATACGATAGCGGCCGATTATACCGACACTCTCGCATTCCGCAGGCAACTGGCGGCCAGACTTGTGCAAACAGGCCATTACGATACTTTGCTGAATACCCCGGATGATACTGTAGCACTTAAAAAAGCCATTAAACAATTTCAGCAGGACATTCATCTGTACCCCGATGGTGTTGCCGGCAAGCGCACCATTCAATACCTGAACCGCCAGCCGAAAGACTGGCTGGAGCAGGCGGCTGTGAGCCTCGACCGCTGGCGTAAAATGCCCGATACCCTTCCCGCAAGATATCTCATCGTTAATATACCCGCCTTCCGGCTGCAGGTGTGGGATGATTCTGCCGGCATGGTACTGGAATCGCGGGTAATAGTGGGAACTCCGCGAACCCGTACCCCGCAGCTCAGCTCGGTAATGACCAACTTCGTACTTTATCCTTACTGGCGCGTGCCCTACAGTATTGTGTTCAAAGAAATGCTGCCGCAGATCAAGAAAGACCGTGCTTACCTCACGCAAAAGAACCTCGAAGTGGTGGACCATCACGGCAATATCGTTTCCCCCGATTCCATTGACTGGAATAAGCTGGGGAAAGGGTACTTCCCTTATGTGCTCCGGCAGATGGACGGGCTGGATAACTCCCTGGGGATAATGAAATTCAACTTCGCCAACCGCTTCAGCGTATACCTCCACGATACCAATAACAGAAAACTTTTCGCTAACTCCAACCGTGCGCTCAGCCATGGCTGTGTGAGGGTGCAGGCATGGGACAGTCTGGCCATGTATATGGTGAGCAGCGACCCCAAGCCGGAGATGGCCGACAGTGTGCGTGCCTGGCTGGCCCGGGAAGAGCAGCGGGTGTACTCCCTGCCACGCCGGTTACCCATCTACATCCGTTACTTCTCCACTGAGTACCGCGACGGGAAGCTGCAGTTTTATGAAGATGTATATGGAGAAGATGCGCGTGTACGGCAATACTTCCATTAATCCCGTTCATTCCGTAAATACTACGATTCGCACCGGAGGACTTTGCTAAGGGGGCTATAGCATGCACTTTTGCATGAAAACAACCCCCGATGAAATTCTTTTACACGATGGGCCTGTGTTTATTGGCCATTTTGCAGGCTGCCGGGCAGGAATTGCCCCGGCAAACCGTAAAGGGCCTGATCACCGACCGGTCCACGCATTATCCCCTCCCCGGCGCAGCTATTTCCATACCCACACTCAGCAAGGGAGCCGCTACCAATGAGAAAGGCGAATTCCGCATTACAGAAGTCCCCGTTGGCCGCCATACCATCCAGATAACGATGATGGGCTATGAACCTGTGATCCTGCAGGGAGTGGAAGTGAACGCCGGTAAGGAAACCGTGCTGGAGATTCCGCTTACTGAAACGGTGATAACCCTGAAAGGCGCGGAAATCACCATGAAGCGCAGCGAAGGTCCGGGCAGTTCATTAGCCCTGGCCAGTGCACGCCAGCTCAGTATTGAGGAAGGCATGCGCTATGCCGGCAGCAGAAACGACCCTGCGCGGATGGCACAGAACTTTGCCGGGGTATCGGGCGCCAACGACGGGCGAAACGATATCATCATCCGCGGTAACTCACCCGCTGGCGTGCTCTGGCGTGCGGAAGGGGTGGATATTCCCAACCCCAACCACTACAGCACCTTTGGCGCAACCGGCGGTCCGGTTACCATCCTCAATACCAATACCCTTCGCAACTCCACTTTCCTGACAGGCGCTTTCCCGGCCGATTATGGCAACGCGCTGGCAGGGGCTTTTGATCTGCGCCTGCGTAATGGCAACAAAGACCGTTACGAAATGCTGGCACAGGTAGGCTTCAATGGTTTTGAAGCAGCGGTGGAAGGCCCGCTGGGCAAAAAGGGAGGAGCATCTTTCCTGGTGGATTACCGGTATTCCCTCGTAGCAGCCGTGCATGCATTGGGCCTGAACGTTGGAACAGGAGCAAGTATCCCCAAATACCAGGACCTTACCATGAAAGTAAACGTGCCTACCAAAAAAGCAGGCACCTTCAGCCTCTTTGCCATGGGCGGACTCAGTAATATCCATTTCATTCCCGGAGAAGATTCTACCGATCTGTATAATACAGGCGATTATGAAGTGCTGACTACCTCTAATATGGGTGTGGCAGGGCTTACGCATAGTTTTAACTTCTCACCCAATACATACGGCCGCGCCTTTGCAGCCGTATCTATGGCGGAAAGTAAAATGGATAATTTCGAATCGAAAGATGAGATCCGTGGCAAGCGGAGACTGGATCTGGATTACAACCTTATGAAAACCAGTTTCGGCTACCGGGTGGATCATAAGTTTAATCCGCGCAACCAGTTCAGCGTTGGTGTGTCGGGAGAAAGTATGCAGCTCGATATGCGGAACCGCCGAATCAAAGACGGGGATACCGAACTGAGTGACCTCGTGAACACCAGCAACAATACCTGGCTGGGTAAAAGCTGGATGAACTGGCAGCACCGCGTGAACAACGATCTTACTTTTAACGCAGGTGTTTACGGCCAATATTTTGGACTGAACGAACAGTTCCAGGTAGAGCCGCGTGTGAATATGAAATACGACTTTGCACGGAAGCAGTCTTTCAACCTGGGGCTGGGCATGCATAGCCAGCTGCAGCAGCTGGAAGTGTATTTCAATGAAACGGCCGGAAAGCTCAGTAATAAGGATCTTGCACCCACCCGTGCCCTGCATGCGGTACTGGGTTATGATGCGATGTTAGGTGAACGCCTGCGTTTTAAAGCAGAAACATACTATCAGCATCTGTACGAAGCTCCTGTTGAAATTACATCCTCCTCCTTCAGTTTGCTGAACTATGGGGCAGACTTTGGTTTCCCGGATAAACCGAACCTTTTCAACAATGGGAAAGGCCGCAACTACGGCGTGGAGCTGACGCTGGAGAAATTCCTGCATAAAGGGTTTTATTTCCTCTTTACCCAGAGCCTTTTCAGTTCAAAATATCAGGGCAGCGATAAAATCTGGCGTAATACCGCCTTCAATTCTCAATACGTTACCAACTTCCTCATTGGCCGCGAATGGACGATAAAGCCCGGATTCAGTGTGGGGGCAGATAGTAAGGTGAGTGTAGCCGGCGGGCAATGGTATACCCCGTTCAATGAGCAGGCTACTGTGGCTGCGGGGTATGTAGTGTACCAGGAAGACAAAGCTTTTTCACTCCGGAACGATATGTATTTCCGCTGCGACCTGAAATTCTCCTTCACCTGGGAACTGGGCCGGACCACTCAGAAATTCTTTATAGATTTACAGAACCTGACCGCGAGAAAGAATATCTACACCCGCACGATAGATGTGGAAACCGGCAAGATCAAGCAGGTGAACCAGATAGGTTTATTTCCGAATGTTAACTACCAGTTTACTTTTTAAAGCAAACAGACGAGGCATATGCGCAATAACGAGACGGCTCTCGGATTCAACGACAAATGGTTTGTACTGCTGGGCATCCCCCTGCTGGGGTTCCTGACGCCGATCATGTACCTGGGGGTGCGGTTTACCCGTGAGCCAAGGTATACCTGGCTGGCATTCGCCTTTTCGGTGGCTATCACGGCCCTTTTCTGGATGGGCAACCGCTGGATCATCATTC
Source organism: Chitinophaga deserti (assembly GCF_003149455.1). Taxonomy (GTDB): domain Bacteria; phylum Bacteroidota; class Bacteroidia; order Chitinophagales; family Chitinophagaceae; genus Chitinophaga; species Chitinophaga deserti. Next base: position 536,670 of record NZ_QFFK01000003.1, on the reverse strand, counting down.
AGTTCCGGCGTAAGTTTCCGCTGCTGAGCCAGGCACGGAAAAGAATTGCCTTCACCGTCCTGGGAATGTTTGTGTTCACTTTCGCCGTGTCTAACTTCAATGGGGTAACACCTCCGTTCTGGTCTAATATTCAGCTGCCATACCCCGATCTGAATGTGCTGAGTATGATCAACACCCTGCTGATCGCGGGTATCTACGAAGTAATATGGTACCAGGCGCAGTTGCGCCTCTCTATGCACGGGCAGGAAGAATTGCGGAACGAGAGCCTGCAGGCGCAGATCAGGGCGCTGAAAAGCCAGGTAGACCCGCATTTTCTTTTCAATAACCTCAATACCCTCAGCTCCGTAGTACACAGTGACCCCGATAAGGCAGAGCACTTCATCCAGCAGCTGTCTAAACTATACCGGCATATGCTGGAAGTACAGGAAACAACCCTCATTTCCGTGAAGGAAGAGCTGGGGCTGCTGGAAGCATATGTTTATCTTCTTAAAACCCGCTTCGGAGATAACCTGCTGGTAACGATAGATGTACCTGATGCTTATCACGAACGCAAGATCATACCGTTTGCCCTGCAGATCGTAGTGGAAAACGCCATGAAGCACAACATTGTATCGGCCGCGAAACCTTTAAACGTGCGGATTGAAGTAGTGCAGGAAAAGATTGTGGTCACTAATAACCTGCAACGGAAGCTGCACGGGGTTGCATCTACAGGCAAAGGGCTGGAGAACATCAACTCCCGTGTTCGCCTGCTGCGAGGTCAGGAAGTAGAACATGTGATTACCGCCGATCAGTTCATCGTATTATTGCCCATATTTCCATCTGCATGATAAAAGTGGTGATTATAGAAGACGAAGCCCCTGCGGCACAGAAGCTCAAAACACTATTGAGCCGCCACGAAGAAGCCGTGGAAGTGCTTGCCGTGCTGGATAGTGTGGAAGAGTCCGCGAAATGGTTCCGGCATTTTCCCATGCCCGATCTGATTTTTATGGATGTGCAACTGGCAGACGGGCTGAGCCTGGAGATTTTCCGGCAGGTATCCCTCACCGCGCCGGTCATTTTTACCACGGCGTACGACCAGTACATGCTGCAGGCCTTCCGGAATAACGGAATCGAATACCTGCTAAAACCGCTCGATGAAGAAGAGCTGCGGCAGGCGCTGGCCAAGTTCCGCCAGTTCTTCCAGCCCCGGCAGGAAGAAGGCAACGGGCTGGAAGATAAGATCCGGCAGCTGCTACAATACGTGCAGCCGGCACAATACAAAGAACGCTTTCTCGTGAAAACGGGGCAGCAACTATACTATGTGAACACCGCTGATCTTGCCTGTGTATATGCAGAAGGGAAGCTCGTGTTTGCGGTCGACTTTGCAGGGAAGAAGCATGTGATGGAGGATAACCTGGCCACGCTGGAACAGCAATTGTCGCCCAGGGAATTTTACCGGGTGAGCCGTCACCTGATGGTGCATGTGAAAAGCGTACGCCGTGTTCACCCCTGGTTCAGCGGCCGCCTGAAGCTCGATCTGCAGCCTGCGCCGGATGTGGATCTGGAAGTAAGCCGCGACAGGGTAGCGGGCTTCAAGGAATGGCTGGGGAAGTAAAAAGAAATTTTGCTGCCAATACATACCATCTCTTACGAAAAAGGGCTGACGGAAAGAATCCGGTCAGCCCTTTATTATTGATCTGTGGTACGCTTATTTGATCACTTCCGCGAGTTTGGCGGTAAGTGCATCGCCACGGAGATTCTTGGCGATGATTTTACCCTGGGGATCGAGCAGGAAGTTCTGGGGGATGGAGCGCACGGCATACAGCTGTGCAGCAGCATTTTTCCAGAAAGCCAGATCGGAAACCTGGGGCCAGGTAAGACCGTCGTCGGAAATAGCTTTCAGCCATTTGTCTTTTGCATTGGGCTGGTCGAGCGATACGCCGAGGATGGTGAAGTTTTTGTCTTTGTATTCGTTATACGCTTTCACCACATGTGGGTTTTCTGCACGGCAGGGGCCGCACCAGGAAGCCCAGAAATCGATAAGCACATATTTACCGCGGAAAGAGGAGAGGGCGACAGGATTGCCTTCAGGATCGTTCTGGGTAAAGTCGGGAGCGATAGCGCCGAGGGAAACTGCTTTCACTTTTTCCAGCATTTCGGCATACGCTTTACCATCGGGGCTGGATTGTACAGCGGGAGCCAGCTTAGCGAACATGGGCTGGATGGTGTTGTAGTCAGGAGTAGAACCTGCGAATTGCTTCAGCGCATCGAGGCCGGCGAGGGATTTGGTATGCGTTTCAGCGAATTTCTTCATGATCGCATCTTCGTCTTCACCGATTTGCTTGCTTTCTGCCATGAGTACGGACATGAAAGCAGAATCTTTCTTCTGCTCTTCAGTTGAGCCATAGTAACGTGCCATGAGGGCTTTGTTACGCTCGCCGAGGGGCTTCATCTGTGCATCGAGTGCCTGCAGATCGGTGGTGTGGATACCGCCTTTCACAGTAGCCGTCTTCATAGAGTCGGCGCTCTTGATGTTAATGGTGCCGGGCTCGAGGAAGATTTTCACTGATTCGGACTGATGAATAGCACGGCTCACATTTGGGCCGTAGTTCAGGAATACCGTTGCTTTGGTAATACCGGGAACAGTGCCGGAGAAAGAGAATTCACCATTTTTAAGGAAGGAAGAATCGCGTTTCTGCTCACCGTCAACTGAATAAACGAGGTATGACTTAACGGGTTCATTGTAGTTCCCGATCTTGCCTTTTACCGTGTACTTGGTTTGGGCATGAACGAGTGCCGGCAGGAGCAGCACTGCTGGCAGCATCTGAAATCTTTTCATGATTGGTTTGATTTTTACGCTCTAAAAATAGGGAAAGAATTCGGTTGAGGACTTGCCGCCTGTCAAAAAAATGCCAACCGGAAAGGCGCTATCCGCCCTTTTGCTGGCGGTAATGGTTGGGAGACATGCCCATCAGCCGGGTAAAAAACCGGGAAAAGTAATACTGATCGCTCATGCCCACGCTTGCTGCCACCTCCTTGATCCTCAGTTCGGTATACAGGAGCAACTCACATGCTTTCTGCACTTTCAGGTTGTTGAAGTACTCAATGGGCGTATATCCCGTCTTTTTCTTAAACTGGTGTACAAAGTGAGAAACGGAGAGGTTGGCAGACTTTGCCAGTTCCTGCAGCGGCAGCTGGGAGCCGATCTGCTGCTTCATGAGAGCAGTGGCGGCAGCCACGATCTCCCGGCTGTCGGCCTGGTTGTCTGGTGTGTACCGCTCAGGGAATAGGAGAGAGGCAAGAAACTGGCCGAAGCAAAGATTGGCGTAAAAGATGTTGTCGAGGTCATTACCATTCTCCAGCTGCCGGTATATAGACCCGAAAAGGGTGATACGCTGATCCCGCCATGGCACAGTGCTTTTCAGCGATTCGGCTTTATTTTCCAAAGAACGGATCACGGTATCGGATGCACTCCCATCGAAGTGTACCCAGTAAATCGTCCACGGGTCAGCTTCATCCGCACTGTAGGAGTGCGCGGTTTTCCGCGGGATGATGAAGAAGTCTCCGGCACTTACGGAATAAGTTTGCCTGTTGAAACGGGCGCTGCCCTTGCCGTCTACGCAATAAATGAGAATGTGCTGATCCACCCCGTCTGGCCGCACGCGGTGATGGAACCTGGCTTTGGGATAGTATCCCATATCTGTGATGTACAGTGCAGCCATCAGATCGTTTTGGGCGCATTGCTCCTGGAGGATCTTGCGCGGGATAACTACGGCCTGCTGCCCGTCGAAACCATCTTTTTTCTTCATGAAGCTTCAGTTTACATCTCCGTAAGATTATCCATTTATTATTCCTGCTGCACGATGTTCCGGTGTATACAAATATATGATATACAAGGATATTTTTATCAATTACCCTTGCGCTTAGGCAAACCTTTCCGCATCAGCATAAAATCCATCACTTCCCCAATCATATCCATTTTTCATTTTAATACATCGATTTATATTTGATGCCGAACAGCATCAACATTAGACGCAATCAACCAAATTATTAAAATCTCTGGGCTATGAAAGTGATCCACGTTCACTCCATTCCAGGCGGGCAAGTTATTTCCCCGCCTCGTGAACTTTCTTTGTTGCATTATAAGGCTTCGTTACTTAAACTCCTTGTAGGAGCACTGCTTTTTATGTTTCTGCCATTAACTATGGCTGCACAGGAAAATGGTGGGCAGGTTACGATCACCGGTAGCGTGAAAGATTCTTTAGGTGTACGCCTGCCAGGTGTTACCGTATTGGTAGCAGGCGTTACAGGAAAGGGTACCACTACCAACGCAGACGGTAAGTTTGTGCTGGATGTAAGCCCTAACGCCACTCTCCAGTTCACACTCATGGGCTTTGAGACAGTAACAATCCCCCTTGCCGGCAAAAGAACTGTAGACGTTGTACTTCGGGAAAGAGTCAGCCAGCTGACCGACGTGGTTATTACCGCCTATGGTAAAAAGCAACAGCGCGAAGCGATTGTTGGAGCCGTGACCACTGTAAACCCTAAAGATCTTAAAATCCCGTCCAGTAACCTTACTACGGCACTGGCAGGCCAGGTAGCCGGTATGATCGCTTACCAGCGCAGCGGTCAGCCGGGGCAGGACAATGCCACCTTCTTCGTGCGCGGTGTTACTACTTTCGGCTACAAGCAGGATCCCCTTATCCTTATCGATAACGTGGAACTGACGGCCACAGACCTTGCACGGCTGCAGGTAGATGATATCGCCAGTTTTTCTATCCTGAAAGATGCCAGCGCTACATCCCTTTACGGTGCAAGGGGCGCCAACGGTGTTATTCTTGTTACAACGAAAGAGGGAAGAGCCGGAAAAGCGAAGATCAACTTCCGCTTCGAGAACTCTATTTCCCAGGCTACGAAAAACATCGAGATGGCAAATCCTGTGTCGTACATGGAGCTCTACAATGAAGCTATCATGACAAGGGATTCCCTCGGTGCTCCGCGCTATGATCAGAACAAAATCAACCATACCCGCAACGGAGATAACAAATTCGTATACCCGGCGGTAGACTGGATGGCGGAGCTTTTCAAGAAGCGTACCAATAACCAGCGCGCCAACCTCAGCGTAAGCGGTGGCGGTGAAGTGGCCCGGTATTATGTGGCGGGAGCTTTCAACCGGGATAACGGTATACTGAATGTGAACCCTGTCAATAATTTCAATAACAATGTAAGACTGGATAATTACCAGCTCCGTTCCAACGTAAATATCAATCTCACCAAAACTACCGAAATGGTGGTGCGATTATCGGGCAACTTCGATGAGTACACTGGCCCGGTTACACAGGATGCTTCCTATGGTACCGATCTGTATTCACTGGTGATGCATACCAGCCCGGTCGATTTCCCGGCGTTCTTCACCCCCGATTCTTCCACCGTATTCGAAAAGCATATTCTTTTCGGCAACAAACTGCGGGAAGACGGCACCCTTGGCGCTAACCCTTACGCCCAGCTGCTCCGCGGATACAAGAATTTTTCCCGCTCCCGTATGTCTGCACAGGTAGAGTTGACGCAGAACCTGTCGTTCGTTACCCCGGGACTTAATTTCCGCGGGATGGTGACCACTAACCGGTATTCTTTCTTCGACGTGGTGCGCCAGTATAATCCTTTCTTTTACCAGGTGGGAGATTACGACAGGAGAACAGACCAGTTCCGCCTTGTATGGCTGAATAACAAGCCCGGAGAAGCTACGGAATACCTTGGCTTTACACCAGGCAACCGGGTGATTTCCACCTTTGTTTACCTGCAGGGGGTGCTGGATTACAACCGCACCTTCGGGGATCATACGATCAGCAGCACCCTCGTTGGCACCCGCCAGCAAACGCTGAATACGGACGGAACTACCCTGCAGACCTCCCTGCCTTACCGCAATATGGGATTGGCAGGGCGTGCTACTTATTCTTACCTGAGCCGTTACTTCCTGGAGTTTAACTTCGGTTACAATGGCAGTGAGCGTTTTTCCACCAACAACCGCTTCGGTTTCTTTCCCACTATCGGTGCATCATGGGTGATTTCCAATGAGCGGATGTGGGAAGGGCTCCGCGATGTGGTAACGAGGGCTAAGGTGCGTGCGAGCCATGGGCTTGTAGGTAACGATGCTATTGGCTCACAGCGGTTCTTCTACATGTCTGAAGTAAATATGAACTCTGGATATGGCGCCACATTCGGGAGGAATAATGCATACACCCGCAACGGGGTATCCATTTCCAACTACGAAAACCGCGACGTAACCTGGGAAACCTCATATCAAACGAACATCGGGCTGGAACTATCGTTCTTCGATAAGCTCAATTTCATCGGGGAAATCTACCGCCAGCGCCGCACCAATATCCTGCAGGAGCGTGCTTCCATACCCAGCACATCAGGACTTGAGGCCGGAATTAGTGCCAATATCGGCGAGGCTATGTCTCAGGGTGTAGATCTTTCGCTGGATTACAAGCAGAACTTCGGTAAAGATGTATGGGCAGCAGTTCGCGGTAACCTGACGTACGCTACCAATGAATTCAAACAATACGAAGAGCCTAAATTCAATGAACCCTGGCGTTCGCGCATCGGTAATTCCATCAACCAGGTATACGGATTTATCGCGGAAAGATTGTTTGTTGATGACGAAGAAGTAGCCAATTCACCCCGCCAGAACTTTAACGGCTTCGTGACACGTGGTGGCGACATCAAGTATCGCGATGTAAACGGCGACGGGCAAATCACTGAGCGTGATATGGTGCCTATCGGCATGCCCACTGCACCTGAGCTGGTGTATGGCGCAGGTTTCTCCGTTGGTTATAAGAACTTCGACCTGTCTGCTTTCTTCCAGGGCCTTGGCCGGGAATCTTTCTTCATCGATGTATCTGATGTAGACAATGGAGGTACTTACCTGGAAAGCACCATGCCTTTCGTTGGCAACGCGCAGATTTTGAAAGCATATGCGGAGAATCACTGGTCGGAAGAGAATCAGAACATCTATGCCATGATGCCCCGTTTATCCCATACGCATAACTACAACTCCGCGCCCTCGCCTTCAGATAAGGTTACCATTCCCAACACCTGGTTCATGCGTAACGGCGCCTTCCTGCGGTTGAAAAGCCTGGAGGCGGGTTATACCATTCCGAAGCATATCACCAAACGTTATCACATCGAGAATCTGCGTATCTATTTCAACGGACTGAACCTGCATACCTGGAGCGCATTCAAACTGTGGGATCCGGAAATGGCCGGCAAGGGCATGTCTTACCCGGTGCAGAAAGTGTTCAACTTCGGTATCAACGTCAACCTGTAGTGTGTTAAAAATGCAAATCATGAAATTCAATATACGTACCTGGATAGTGGCGGCTGTGCTAATGGCAAGCCTGCCGTCCTGCAAGAAATACCTGGATGTAGTGCCTGACAACGTGGCAACGGTAGATTACGCTTTCCGTAACCGGAATGAAGCGGAGAATTACCTGTTCACCTGCTACGCTACAATGCAAAAGTCTATTTTTTATGCCTGGTCCGATCCGGCTTTCACCACCGGTGGGGAGCTGTTGCACCCGTTCCCGGTAGAGAACAATGCAGACATGGGTTTCCGGATGCTGCGCAGCGGAAATAACGTGCTGTCTGTAGAACTGAACTTCTGGAGCGGCGGTAATGCGGGAGTAAACCTTTATCAGGCTATCCGCCGTTGTAATATTTTCCTTGATAACGTAAGTAAGCCGGTAGACCTGTCTGCCAGCGAAAGAGCGCGGTGGACTGCCGAGGCGAATTTCCTCAAGGCTTACTACCATTATTGGCTGGTACGCATGTACGGGCCGATTGCCGTAATACGCAAAAATCTCCCGGTGAATGCATCTATCGAAGAAGTGCGTGTGAAAAGGGAGCATGTGGATACCGTTTTCAACTACATCGTGCAATTACTGGATGAAGCGGCAGCCGGCCTCCCGCGCATCATCACATCAGAGGCCAGCGAGTTGGGCAGGGTCACCCGTTCAACAGCATTGAGCGTTAAAGCAGAAGTGCTGGCCTGGCAGGCTAGCCCGCTGTTCAATGGTAACCCCGACTACATCAATTTCCGTTCAAAGGAAAATACACCACTGTTTTCTCCAACCGCAGATCCCAATAAATGGGCATTAGCTGCCGAAGCCTGTAAGCTGGCGATAGAGGAAGCACATTCCGTTGGCAGAAAACTTTATCCCTTTGTGCCGCCTGCGAATCTTACCGGCCTGAGCGATTCCACCATGCACCTGCTCGCTTTCCAGGGCGCGGTAACGCACCTTTTCAACGACGAAGTGATCTGGGGAGCCAATGCGGTGAACAGCGACTGGCAATATATCTGCATCCCCAAAATGGCAGCGGAATCTCAAACCAACGATGTGATCTGGGGAAGCCTGTCTGCCCCACTGGCTATCGCTGAACTGTTCTACACGAAAAACGGTGTTCCTCTCAACGAAGACAAGACCTGGGATTATGCCAACCGTTATGTACCACGTGCCAGCGACGATGCACACAGGTATTATATCCGGAACGGGTATCAGACAGCAGGGCTCAACATGAACCGGGAAGTCCGCTTCTACGCCAGCCTTGGCTTCGACGGCAGCAACTGGTTCGGCAACGGAACACTGGACGACGATAACCAGCAATATGTGCAGGGTAAGATGAAACAGGTAAGCGGTGCGGCTATGATCGTTAAAACGAACTCCACCGGCTACTGGCCCAAGAAGCTCGTGCCTTACCAGAGCGAGTTCCTGGCCCGCAGCCTTCCTGTACCATTTGCAGTACCCCGCATCCGCCTCGCTGCCATGTACCTGCTGTATGCGGAAGCGCTGAACGAAACAGGCAACCGTACCGAGGCACTTACCTGGGTAAATAAAGTGAGAGACAGGGCGAAGCTGAAAACGGTGGAAGAGTCCTGGGCCAATTTCTCCAATAACCCCGGGAAGTTCAACAGTAAAGAAGGCCTTCGCCAGATCATTCACCAGGAAAGGCGTATTGAACTGGCCTTCGAAAGCCAGAGCGGCTGGGATATGCGCCGGTGGAAGGAAATGAAGGATTACCTGTCTAAACCCATGCAGGGCTGGAGTGTGTATGAAGAAAGCGTGGCAGGTTACTACCGTCCGCGTACGATCATCACACCGGTATACAATACCCGGGAATATTTATGGCCTCTCAGCGAAGCTGACCTGACCATAAATCCCAACCTTGTGCAAACGCCTTTATGGTAATCGGGGATTCCTTCTTTCAATTAAAATCCAATCAAGATGCAAACTTCACAAACCAAAATATTCGCGCTGCTGAGCCTGCTGGGCATGGCAACCGTATTGGGTAGCTGTTTTAAGGACGACGCTTTCAACGAGCCCACAGATAAAGACGGCGCCCGGCCTGCTCCCGTTACCAATGTACAGGTAACCAATCATAACGGCGGTGCAACCATCACCTATACGCTGCCCAATTCCTCCAACCTGCTGTATGTAAGGGCGAAGTATAAAACCAACGATGCACTTACACGGCAGACGCAGGTTTCTTATTACTCCAATAAAGTGGAAGTAAGCGGCTTTGCCGAGAAGAAAGAATATGAAGTGGTGCTTACAACCGTTTCGCGTGCCGAAGTAGAATCCGAGCCGGTGATCGTAAAGGTGAACCCCGAAACGCCTGTTCACCGTTTGGTGATGCCTACCGTACGGATCGCACCTGACTTTGGCGGTGTCTTCATCGGCTGTGTGAATTCCATCCGTGAAAAGATCGGCGTTATCGTAATTACAAAAGATAAGAACGGAGAATTTAAGCCCATCGAAAACCAGTATACTACTAATGAGCAAATCGGTTTCAGTGTTCGCGGGTATGAAAATGAGCCGCGTGAGTTCGGTGTTTATATCGTAGACCGCTGGGGCAACAGTTCCGATACGTTGTTTGAAACGATCACACCGCTTTTCGAAGAACTTATCGACAAGAACAAGTTTGCGGATATGAGCTCTCCGGGCGATGAGCCTTCTGACTATGGCTGGTTTATCCACTACCTGTGGGATGGTAACAACGATCCTAACAGCACCGGTTTCCACACTACCACAATTGGTGCACTGCCCAAGCACATCACTTTCGATATGGGTGCGAGCTATAATCTGAGCCGCTTTAAAACCTGGCAGCGTGGTGGCGGATGGTACGACTTCTCGCATGGTAACCCTAAGAGATGGCGCGTTTGGGGCACTAATGAAAGGCCTGCGGCAGACGGCAGCTTCACCGGTTGGACGATGCTCGGCGAATATGAAGCCCCTGCTAAACCGTCAGGAAGACCGCCTTACGACAATACCGCGGAGGATCAGGCATTCGGCAGAAACGGATTTGAATTCAACATTCCGGCCGGCTCCCCTAAAGTCCGCTACATCCGTTTCCAGGTGCTGGAAACATGGTCTAACACCAACTTCTGGCATATGGTCGAAATCTCGTTCTGGGGCCAGCAATAACCTAAAACCGACAAACACATGAAACCTATCCATCTTCATAAAACATTTCCCCTGGCAGGCGTTGCCATCATCCTGCTGGGCGTTTTGCCTGCCTGCGATAAACAGGCTACTGACTACAGGGAGTATCTCAATGGCAAGGAAAAAGTGTATCCCGGGTTGATGAAGAACCTGGAGGTATTACCTGGCAAAGAGCGTGTACGCTTCAGCTGGCAGCCCAGTGCAGATCCCAGCATCAAGTCGTACAAAATCACCTGGAACCGTGGAGCATCATCACTGGAAGTGGCGGCCACTTCCCACGATCCGTCGCAAACATTGACGGCCACCGTGAACGGGCTGGCAGAGGATACCTATGATTTTAAGATTTACGCGCAGGACGGGGCAGGCAATATATCCGTACCCATTGAAAAGGCAGGCGTTCGCAGTTATGGCGGGCGCTACCAGAGCGGGCTGGGTAACCGCGGTATTGTTTCCAAATGGTTTGAGGGGGATAAAACGCTCGTCATCCAATGGGCAACTGCCGATACCGTGCACACCGGTTCCCGGATCACATATACCGATCTTGCCGGCCAGGAGCAAACGGTAGATGCCGGAGCAGCAGTAACAGAAACACGGCTGCCTGATTGCCGGGAAGATGAACCGGTAAGCGTACTGTCGGGCTACAAACCCGTGCGCCTGGCAATAGATACTTTTTACGCCCTAAAACCAGATACACTGAAGTTTTAGTTTCCTTCTATTAGCTGTTTGTAATTTCGCCCCCTGTACTTAGTGTCAGGGGGCTTTTTTTATTGAGTGCCTGACAAAAAAAAACGGCCTCCGCAATGGGAGGCCGTTTCTATATCTCAAATGTTGGATTATTTGGCGAGTTTGGCTTTCAGTGCTGTGTCCAGCGCTTCGAGGAACTCCTCGGTGTAGAGGTAGTGTTTGCCATGTTCCACTTTGTTACCGTGGATGCAAACGGCCAGGTCTTTGGTCATTTTACCGCTCTCAACGGTCTCGATGCAAACTGCTTCGAGTGCGTGGCAGAAATTGATCAGTTCCTGGTTACCGTCCAGCTTACCACGGAACTCCAGGCCGCGGGTCCATGCGAAGATGGAGGCGATGGGGTTGGTGGAAGTAGGTTTACCGGCCTGGTGGTCGCGGTAGTGACGGGTAACGGTACCGTGAGCAGCTTCTGCTTCCATTGTTTTGCCATCAGGCGTAACGAGGGTGGAAGTCATGAGGCCGAGGGAGCCAAAGCCCTGTGCAACGGTGTCGGACTGTACGTCGCCATCGTAGTTCTTACAAGCCCATACGAAGTTACCGTTCCATTTCAGCGCAGAAGCCACCATGTCATCGATCAGGCGGTGTTCGTAAGTGAGGCCGTTTTTATCGAACTCAGCTTTGAACTCTTTCTGGTACACGTCTTCAAAGATATCTTTAAAGCGGCCGTCGTATTTCTTAAGGATGGTGTTTTTGGTGCTGAGGTACAGGGGCCATTTTTTCATAAGCGCCTGGTTGAAGCAGGCACGGGCGAAACCGTAGATGGATTCGTCTGTATTGTACATAGCGAGGGCTACGCCGTCGCCTTTGAAGTTGTATACTTCAAACTCCTGTACATCGCCATTCTCGCCTTCAAATTTGATAGTGAGTTTGCCTTTTCCTTTAGTGAGGAAGTCGGTAGCGCGGTACTGGTCGCCGAAAGCGTGGCGGCCGATGCAGATGGGAGCGGTCCAGTTGGGAACAAGACGGGGAACGTTTTTCATCACGATAGGCTCGCGGAAAACGGTACCATCGAGGATGTTACGGATAGTGCCGTTGGGCGACTTCCACATCTGTTTCAGTTTGAACTCTTCTACACGTTGCTCGTCGGGAGTAATAGTGGCGCATTTGATGCCCACGTTGTATTGTTTGATAGCGTTGGCAGCGTCAATAGTCACCTGGTCGTTGGTAGCATCGCGGTGCTCCATGCCCAGATCATAATATTTAATGTCCAGCTCCAGATAGGGTGTGATCAGTTTGTCTTTGATGAACTTCCAGATGATCCGCGTCATTTCGTCGCCATCCAGTTCAACCACAGGGTTTGCAACTTTAATTTTTTGTGACATCGATTTAATGTTTTGTTTTCTTCAATATGCTTTTATGGTCTTTGGTCTTTAATGAGACACGAAATCCCGTTACGGATTACGTTTTTCTATCAAATGATGTTATTTGAATGTCGAAAGATAGTATTATCCTTCAAAAAAACGTAATTGTAACGGGAAAATCGGTGTTAAGGCCTGTTAGAGCTGCTTGATGATCTCGTCTGCGAACTCACTTGTCTTCACGAGCGTGGCGTCGTCCATGAGCTTATAGAAGTCGATGGTAACGCGTTTGCGCATGATGGCGGTGCTGAGGCCGTGGGTAATGATATCTGCTGCTTCCTTCCATCCGAGATATTCCAGCATCATAACGCCGGAGAGGATTACGGAGGATGGGTTCATGGTGTCGGTATTAGCGAAGCGGGGAGCGGTGCCGTGGGTAGCTTCGAACACTGCGTGGCCGGTAGCATAGTTGATGTTGCCGCCGGGTGCGATGCCGATACCGCCTACTGCTGCTGCCAGCGCGTCGGAGATGTAGTCGCCGTTCAGGTTGAGGGTGGCGATCACGGAGTAGTCCTGCGGAGCGAGGAGGATCTGCTGGAGGAAGTTATCGGCGATCACATCGTTTACGATGATTTTGTTATGCGCCCTTGCTACGGCAATTTCTTTGTTAGCCGCATCTTCGCCCTGTTCTTTCTTGGTTTTTTCCCATTGCTCCCAGGTATATACGAATTCACCGAATTCACGTTCGGCCAGTTCGTAACCCCAGTTTTTGAAGCCACCTTCGGTGAACTTCATGATGTTGCCTTTATGCACGATGGAAACGGTGGGTTTCTTGTGCTCGATGGCATATCTGATAGCAGCGCGAACGAGGCGTTCGGTACCTTCTTTCGATACGGGTTTGATGCCGAGGGAAGAAGTTTCCGGGAAACGGATCTTGTTTACGCCGAGTTCTTCTGTGAGGAATTTGAGGAGTTTGTTGGCGCCTTCGGTGCCATACATATATTCGATGCCGGCATAGATGTCTTCCGTGTTTTCGCGGAAAATCACCATATCCACCTTTTCGGGGTGCTTCACGGGGCTGGGTACTTTATTGAACCAGCGAACGGGGCGCACACAGGCGTAAAGGTCCAGTTCCTGGCGCATTGCCACGTTCAGGGAGCGGATACCGCCACCCACAGGCGTGGTCAGCGGGCCTTTGATGGATACCAGGTATTCTTTCAAAGAATCCAAAGTGCTCTTGGGCAGCCATTCGCCCGTTTCCTGGAAGGCTTTCTCACCTGCCAATACTTCTTTCCACTCAATCTTCCGTTCTCCACCATAGGCTTTTTCTACAGCCGCGTCAAATACCCGTACGCTCGCACGCCAGATATCCGGCCCGATGCCGTCACCGATAATAAATGGAATAATGGGATGGGCAGGAACCTTGATCTGCCCGTTGATCATCTGAATTTTTTCTGCCGGCATATTGCTATTTCTTTATTGCACCGCAAAGGTAACACATTTGCAATGGTCCCCGCCACCCGATTTGTGAGAATTAACTTAAATTCGGAGTAGAATTGTATGACCCGTAAATCTGGCGCCATGGAGCAACATATTGTTAGTATTATTGATGTAACCCCCGTTACCCACGATGTAAAACGCTTCAGATTCCAAAAGCCCCCGGGGTATACTTTCGTACCCGGACAGGCTACAGACGTGGCCGTTAACAAGCCGGGATGGGACGATCAGCTTCGGCCATTCACTTTTACGGCACTTAACGACTGGGACCATCTCGAATTCACCATAAAGATCTACGACGACCATGAGGGTGTTACCCACCAGCTGGGGCAGCTCAAAGCCGGGGATGAACTCATCATCCACGAGCCCTGGGGCGCCATCCAGTACCAGGGAGAAGGGGTTTTTATAGCCGGAGGTGCCGGTATTACCCCCTTTATTGCCATTTTCAGGCAATTGCAAAAGGAGGGGGAAGTTGGTAGTAACAAATTGATATTCAGTAATAAAACGCAGGAAGATGTCATTCTCGAAGACGAGCTCCGCTCCATCCTCGGCCCCAATTTCATCAATACCCTTACAGATGAGGCCCGCCCCGGCTACGACCATCACCTCGTGGATGAGGTGTACCTGCGCGACAAGGTTAAAGATTACAGCCAGCACTTTTACCTCTGCGGTCCCGACCCCATGGTGGCCGCCCTGCAGCAACTTATCCGCAAACTTGGCGGTGAAACCATTATTGTGGAACTCTGACCGGTTTCACCGGCATTTTCCCCGCTTTTACCGGTAAATCCACCCCCGCCCGCCTGATCCCTGTTGCCCGGCGTATATGCGCTCCGTATGTTTGTATCATAAATAATCACAAACACTACAATTTATGGGTAACTATAATCGTCGTCAAGATAGTGGAAACGGTAGCGGTCTCTGGGCCGGCGTTATCATTCTCTGTATCGGTCTTTTCATTTTCCTGAAAAAAATGGGGCTTGAGCTGCCTAACTGGCTCTTTTCCTGGCCCATGATCCTCATTGCCGTAGGCTGTATTATGGGTGTAAAAGGTAAGTTTCAGGGTATTGCCTGGTTTATAGTAACCATGGTAGGCTGTATATTCCTTGTAGGCGATATTGTGCCGTTCGACTGGAACCTGCGAAGGTTCGTATGGCCCACCATCCTTATCCTGATCGGTATTTATATCATAGGCCGGTCTACCAGTAAAAAGAGCCAGTATGAGAAGATCTTTTCTGCAGACGATAGTGCCAATTCTGATGACTTCATTCAGGCTACCACTATTTTCAGCGGAACGAATAAAGTAATCCTGTCAAAGAACTTCAAAGGCGGTAATGTGACCACGGTATTCGGGGGCACGGAGCTGAACTTTTCGCAGGCAGATATTGAGGGCGAAGTTTTCCTTGAGATCACAACGCTCTTTGCAGGAGTGGAGATAATAGTGCCTTCCAGCTGGGACGTGCGGGTAGATGTGAACACCGTATTCGGTGGTATCGAAGACAAGCGCATTGTTCCTCCGGCCATTCCTTCGAACAAAACACTGATCCTGAAAGGCTCGTGCACATTCGGAGGGGTTGATCTGAAAAGTTATTAATCCTTTCCTTCCGCCCTTTTTCAACCATCGTTTGCAAGCCCCTTCCATCCATCCATCCTTATAGTCACCGAAAACCTTTTAACATGTACTGGTACGTTGCCAAGATCGTATATCAGATCATTTGCGGCACAGGCGATCACCTTCCGCAATTCGACGAGCAGTTGCGCCTCATCAGCGCCACCAGCAAGCCTGAAGCCTGGAAGAAGGCTGTGCAGATCGGAGAGCAGGAACAGTATGCTTTCCGTAACCAGCGCGAAGAGCTGGTAGAATGGCGCTACATCAATGTGCCTGAGCTGCTGGCGCTCGACGAGCTGAAAGACGGTATGGAGATCTACTCCCGCGTGGAGGAGCCCGACAATGCCAACAGCTATGTAGCGCTCCTGCAAATGAAAGCAGCACAGCTGCAATCGCAGAAGATGTTTGAACTGAATGTTTAATCCGGTAATCTGATCACCATTGGCTACGCATCTTCTAAAAGAAAAGCCCTTCCGCTGGTCGTTCCTCGTTGCCTGCTGCCTGTTTTCCATGCTGCATGGTTTCATCCTCCACTACTGGCTGGGGGTAGACGGGCCCAACGCCTGGATGGACGCCAATATTCATAATATCCTCCTGTTCATCGCGGTGGCCGCCATCACCCAGATGCAGGCTTACTACCGGCCGGTGAGAACACGCTATGTGTACGTGGCCGTTCTCACCGCCGTTATCTCCGTACTCTGGCTGCTGCTGACCCTTGTTATCCTGAAAACAGTATTCGCGAAAGACACGGTGTATGTGCAATGGTTGTCAGACACCGCACCCGTACGCTTCGCATTGGGGTGGCTCGTACTCACCGGCACCGGCTTCCTCAGCTTCTTCCTCTACGAAATGGAAGATCAGCGGCAGGCACTGGCAAGGAAAGATGCAGCGGAGAAGATGGCCCGCGAAGCGGAACTGTATAAGCTCCGCCAGCAGCTGCAGCCGCACTTCCTCTTCAACAGTCTTAACTCCATCAACGCACTGGTTTCCATCCGGCCGGAAGAAGCACGGCAGATGATTCAGCAGCTGAGCGACTTCCTCCGCGGAACGCTCAAACGTGAAGATCAAAGCTGGATACCCCTGCGCGAGGAGCTTCAATACCTCCAGCTGTACCTCGACATTGAAAAGGTACGCTTCCGCCACCGCCTCACCACTGAGGTGATAACGGAGTCCGGCGCTGGAGAGCTGCACATCCCGCCCATGCTCCTGCAGCCTGCCGTGGAAAACGCCATCAAGTTCGGATTATACGATACCATCGATGCCATCAACATACGGATACGTGCCTGGCAGGAACGTGATGTCCTCTTCATTTCCGTAACCAATCCTTTTGATGCGGAGCTGACACAATCTGCAAGAAAGGGAACAGGCTTCGGCCTTAGTTCCATCAGCCGCAGGCTGTATCTGTTATTTGCCCGGCAGGATCTGCTGGAAACTTCCGCCGAAGGCAACCTTTTTACCACACTTATTAAAGTACCGCAACAGCATGATAAAGACCATTCTCATAGATGACGAGCCCCTGGCACGTGAACTGGTCAGGGAATACCTGCGCGACTTTCCGCAGGTAGAAATAGTGGCCGAGTGCAACGACGGCTTCGAAGGCCTCAAAGCCATACAACAACACCAGCCCGATCTCCTGTTTCTCGATATACAGATGCCCAAGATCAACGGGTTCGAAATGCTGGAGCTGGTAGACAAGCTGCCGCAGGTCATCTTCACCACCGCTTTCGAGGAATACGCCCTCCGTGCTTTTGAGGTAAGTGCCGTAGATTATCTGCTGAAGCCTTTCTCCAAAGACCGCTTTGGCAAAGCCCTCCAGAAAATGCTGGATCGCCGTACAGAAGTATCGCCCGAGCTGCTCGACAATGCTTCCCGCGAAATGCCCATGCAGCAAAACAGGGTGGTGGTAAAAATAAACGGTAAGATTAAAATCATTCCCGTGCCCGACATCCATTATCTCGAAGCGGCGGATGATTATGTGAAGATTGTAACGGGAGAGGGATCGTTCCTGAAGAATAAGACCATGGCCTGGTTCGAGAAAATGCTGGACCCGCAGCAATTCATCCGTGTACACCGGTCGTACATCCTCAACATTGCGCAGATCACGCGGATAGACCCTTACGAGAAAGAAAGCTACCTCGCCATATTGCGCGATGGCAGCAAGGTGATGGTGAGTAAAACGGGGTATCCAAAACTGAAAGAAGTACTGGGATTATAGCGTTTCTTTACATATTCATTTTGCATTTGAGAGAGACTGGAACAGCCGTTCCAGTTTTTCTTTTTTAAGGATCTTCTGTCCCTGCCGGCCTTTGGCAATCAGCCTCCCGTTGCAGCGGGCTTCGTAGGAGCAGATGATCTCATGGCCGTTGATGCTTTCGGCAATGGCGGTAAATTCCACGGTAGTGCCTTCCGGCGCGGGGCTGAGATGTTCTACCGTTATGTGTGTGCCGATACCTTCTTCCTCATCATCTTTCATATCCAGCACAAACAGGCGGCCGCACCATTCTGCATCGCGTGCAAGGGCGAAGGTGGCGTATACGGGATGTACATGGCCGCTGTCGAAAGCAGCACAATCTTCGGGACGGACCAGGCGGCTGAAACGCCTTTCATCTCCGGGTTGTACGTTGTTGCGCATGCGTTTATTACTTTTTTATTGTACGACCAGTACAGGAATGTGAACCTTATGCCGCACGTAGTTCACGGTTTCTCCATACAGCCAGTCTTTCAGTCCGGAGTGGCCATGGCCGCCCAGTACAAGAAGGTCGGCCTTTTCGGTGGTTACAATCCGGGCAATTTCTTTGGCACGGTGGCGGTACCCCAGCTGCCCGATAGCTTTTACGCCGCGGTGCGCCAGTAGCCGGATGTATGTATCGAGCTGTTCCTGATCTTTCTGCGTTTCGAAATCGTGGGCATCTTTCCCGAAGTAACGGGCAGAGGCGCTTTCCACGATATGAATAAGTACGTATTCGGTTTGCGGGTTGCCCTGCGCCAGAGCATTGGCAATCACCTGCTCGTCTTGCTGCGAGAAGTCGAGCGCCATGGCAATGCGGTTGTATACCGGTTTCTCGAGGCTGCCGAGAGAGATATTTGCAGGGTGCATCTGTGCAGAGCGCATTTTACGATAGCGGCTCAGCCAGGGGTATATGATGGTGATGATGAGCAGGAATACGAATGTGAGGATCACGAGGATGATAAGTCCGTCTACCCACCAGGGATTATCGGACGTTACAAACGCTTCTGCCTCATTGTACACCATGCGGATGTTGAGATATACCAGCACACTGGAAATGAGCCATGCGGCAGCTTTCACGATGGGCTTGATGGCGAAGGCGCCCATGGTTTGCTTATCGCTCACGAAATGGATGAGGGGGATGATGGCGAAGCCCAGCTGCAGGCTCAATAGTACCTGGCTGAATACCAGCAGTTCCCCGATCTTTTCTTCACCCGCAACGATGATCACGATCAGTGCGGGAATGATAGCCACGAGCCTTGTAATAAGGCGGCGCAGCCAGGGGTTGATGCGCAGGCGGAGGTAACCTTCCATCACGATCTGCCCGGCAAGGGTACCGGTTACGGTAGAGCTTTGGCCGGCGGCGATGAGGGCCACCGCAAAGAGGATGGGGGCCATTTTACTGCCCAGCAGGGGCTCCAGCATGCGGTGTGCTTCGTGCAGGTCGGCAATGTCGGTATGCCCGGCTTTATAGAATACGGTAGCGGCGAGGATAAGGATGGCGGCGTTTACAAAGAAGGCGAGGTTCAGCGCTATGGCCGTATCCGCGAAATTGATACGCAACGCCCGCCGGATGCCGCTTTCAGTTTTACTGATCTTGCGGGTTTGTACCAATGCAGAGTGCAGGTACAGGTTGTGCGGCATTACCGTGGCACCGATAATACCGATGGCGATGTACAGGGCAGTGTCGTCGGGGAGGGCAGGTACCAAACCCTTTACCACTTCGCCCATCGGTGGTTCGGCAATAAGCAGCTGAAAGAGGAAGGAGGTACCTACGATGGCTACCAGGGTGATAATAAACCCTTCCATTTTCCGGATGCCGTAGCGTTGGAGGATGAGCAGCAGGAAGGTATCCAGCACGGTGAGGCTAACGCCCCACATCAGGGGCAGCCCGGTCAGCAGCTGAATACCGATGGCCATGCCCAGAACTTCCGCAAGGTCAGTAGCGGCGATGGCGATTTCTGCGAGGATGTATAATATAAAGTTAACCGGGGCGGGATAGGTTTCGCGGTTGGCCTGTGCCAGATCGCGGCCGCGTACAATACCCAGCCGGGCGCTGAGGCTTTGCAGCAGCAGGGCCATCAGGTTACTCATCAGCAGCACCCAGAGGAGGGTATAGCCGTACCGGCTGCCGCCCGCAAGGTCGGTAGCCCAGTTACCGGGGTCCATGTAACCAACGGAAACGAGGTAGGCCGGACCAAAAAAGGCCAGTATCCTTTTCCATTTGGAGGGCTGGTGCCGGGTGGTGTCTATACTCTGGTGAACTTCGCTGAGTGAGGCGCTTGATTCCTGCGTGTGCATGCTGCCGGTTTACAATGATTTTACCATGATGTTCTTCGATACCTGTTCGCTGAGGGTAAAAGCGGGCTGATTACGGATCTTGACCTCTACGGAGTTATCAAACTCATATCTTTCTATAATATCGAGCTGGGTGCCGAGCCGGATGCCCTTGGCATTGAGGAACTCGAGCAGGGAGGATGACTGGTCGGATACACCGGCCACTTCCAGCCGCCTTGCCGTTGCTTTATCGAGGGATACCAGCGGCTGGCTTTTGGAAATACGCCCCAGTGCATCGGGGATAGGGTCGCCATGAGGGTCGGTTGTGGGGTTACCCAGGAAATTACTCAGGCGGGTAATGAGCTTCTCGCTCCTGACATGCTCCAGCTCCTCGGCAATTTCATGCACCTCGTCCCAGCTGAAGCTCAGTTTATCTACCAGGAAGCACTCCCATAAACGGTGGCGGCGTACGATCTGCAGGGCTATTTTACGGCCTTCAGGGGTTAAACTGATGCCCTGGTACTTCTCATAATCGATCAGCTTCTTCTCTTTCAGCTTCTTTGCCATGTCCGTAACCGATGCCGGCTTGGTATCCAGCTCGTAGGCAATGGCGTTGGTGCTGACTACCGCGTTCCCGTCCTGCAGTTTGTAAATACTCTTAATGTAATTCTCTTCCGCTACCGTCAAGTTCATATCCTCTAAAATATTATTTAGACAAATCTAAATAAAATATCGGGAAAGTAAAAGAACAGGAAGAAATTTGGAATTAATGACTAATTTTCGCCCAATTACGACAAATCACTATGCGGAGCATTCTAATCCTGTTTCTGGCAGCCGGCTTACTGGCAGGTTGCAAATCCAAAAAAACTATTAGCGAAGATGACCGGGAACTGACGTTTGCGGACTTCTCGGGGAAGTTCCCCACTGCGGAAGCGCTGCGGTGGAATGCCGATTCGCTGAAGCAGAAACAGGCGGATAGTCTGGCTTTCAAACCCCGTTACCTGAAACAGTTCCTCCCCGATACATTGGCGAAGGGCATTTTCGGAGCAGCGGAGAAGCCTAAATTCTGGCCCATCGGTAAAGTGAGCCTTTCGGAAGATCTGCAGCTCTATCTTGTAGAAGGCAGTGCCAAATCGGGTGAAGCGGCGTGGATGTGCTTTTATGATAAGAATGGCGCCTTCCTGCAGCGGCACTTAGTAGCCCGTTACATACCGGGTGGCAGCAAGAAAACAGGGTTCTCCGTAGATAAAAAGGGGAATATCCGCATCATCACCGAAACAGGAACGGCCGTAGCCCGGGAAGATGTATTTGCCGCAAACCCCGACGGCAGCATGGCCCTCATCCTCACCAACTCCAACGAGCCTTCCGTAACGGGGCTTTTCAATCCCATCGATACCCTTCCGCGCAAGCATAAGTATTCTGCCAACTATACTGCCGGCGAAGGCAACATCGTTTCCATCCGTGATGGAGAAACGAACAAAGAATTCCTCTTCTTCATTCACTTCACCCGTGATAAGGGTGCCTGTGTGGGTGAGCTGGATGGAACAGGGCGTTTCACGACCGCTACTACCGGACAGTTCCGCGACAAGCAATCGGGCTGCATTGTGGACTTCAAATTCTCCAACAGCCAGATTACCATCAGCGAAACCGCCTGCGGTGCCTACCGCGGCATTAAATGTGCGTTTGAAGGCACGTTTACCAAAAAGCGTAAATAATTCAGATTAATCCAGGTTCCGCTGTACCGTGTCGAGGAAAGAGACGCGGCTGATGAACCGTGCGCCGAGCGAAGCGAGGTGAGGGGTATGTACCTGGCAGTCGATAATTGCCAGCTGGGTACGGTATTGTTGTACAAAGGTGATGAACGCAGCTTTGGAGGCATTGCTTACTGCGGCAAACATACTTTCCCCGAAGAAGCAGCGGCCTATTCTGACGCCGTATAATCCACCCACCAGTTCTGTACCCTGCCAGCATTCCACGCTCATGGCGTATCCCTGTTTGTGCAGGGTGGTATAGGCACGGAGCATATCGCGGGTGATCCAGGTACCGTCCTGTCCTTCGCGGGGTGCAGTACGGCATCGGTCTACCACGGTTTCGAAACATTCGTTGAAAGAGATGCGGAAAGTATCTTTTTTAAGGACCTGCTTCATGCTGCCGGATACTTTGATTTCATCCGGGTACAGTACAAAGCGGGGATCGGGGCTCCACCATAGGATGGGCTTACGATTGTACCAGGGGAAGATGCCGGAGCGGTAAGCGAGGAGGAGGCGTTCGGGAGTCAAATCTCCACCGATGGCAAGCAGCCCGTCCGGCTCCGACATGGATACCGGGGGGAAATACAGCTCATTTTCAGGGAGATAATAGAGGGGCATTTATGATGCTACAGTTTCTTCTATGGTGGCGCTGATGCCACGGTCGAGCAGGGCCTCGCACATGGGCTTCAGTTCGGTGAGGGAACCTTTCTTTACGGCATATTTACCGTTGTAATGAATAATAAGGGCGCATTGTTCTGCCTGTTCTTCCGTGTGCCCGCAAACTTCAACGAGCGACAGAATCACCCAGTCGAAGGTATTTACTTCATCATTCCATACTACCAGGCTGAAAGGGAATTCTTCCGCGGTTTCTACCAGCACATCCTCCGCTTCCTGAACGGATACGCCTGTTCCCGTATAATCCATGTTCGGTTCAATATTTCTGTAAAGTTACATTTTTTTGCATTGGTCCGGGAGTTTGCAGGAATGGTTGTAAATTAACAGCCATGAAACCGAGCGTGCGAGGTTACATCAACCATTGGAATGTAAAAATTAATAGATGAAAGGATTGGTTTTACTCCTGAATATGAGTTTGCCTCTGAAAGACCCGGTGCCCATTTTCAGTCTGGTTTTATTTATTATCCTGCTGGCGCCCATCATCCTGCGGAAGTTCCGCATCCCCAGCATCATCGGGCTTATTCTGGCGGGCATGGCCATTGGAGATCATGGTTTCAGGATTATTGAGCAGGGCAGCATCAAGCTGTTCGGGAATGCGGGTTTACTGTACATTATGTTCCTTGCCGGCCTGGAGCTGGATATGACGGAGTTCCGTAAGAACCGGCACCGCAGCGCTGTATTCGGCGCATTCACCTTTTTTATACCGCTGGCATTGGGGTATGTTTTGTGTACCTATGTACTGCATTTTAACCTCATGGCCACGCTCCTCATCTCCAGCATGTTCGCCACCCATACGCTGGTAGCCTACCCGCTGGCCAGCCGCCTGGGCATCAACAAGAACGAGGCCGTTACCGTAGCAGTAGGGGGCACCATTATTACAGATACCGCAGTGTTGCTGATACTGGCCATCATCACCGGTGCGCAGGAGGGAAACCTCAATACAGCATTCTGGTTACGGCTGGGCATTTCCCTCACCATATTCGCTGTGGTAGTAATGTGGGGCTTCCCCATGATAGGCCGGTGGTTTTTTAAGAAGATAAAAGACGATAAAACTTCGCACTTCATATTTGTACTGGCACTCGTTTTCCTTGCCGCTTTCCTTGCCGAGCTGGCAGGGGTGGAAGGGATCATCGGCGCCTTCCTTGCCGGGCTGGCCCTCAACCAGCTCATCCCTCATACCTCACCGCTTATGAACCGGGTGGAGTTTGTGGGCAATGCTATTTTCATTCCTTTCTTCCTCATATCGGTAGGCATGATCGTGGACCTGAAGGTGCTGCTCAAAGGCCCTGAAGCCCTCATCATCGCCGGTTCCCTTACTGCCATGGCGCTCCTGAGCAAATGGCTGGCGGCCTTCTTCACACAGCTCGTGTTCGGCTACACGCCCACCCAGCGAAACGTGATCTTCGGCCTCAGCAGTGCGCATGCCGCCGCCACCATCGCCGTAGTTTTGATAGGGTTTAATATGGGGATCATCAACGAAAATGTACTGAACGGTACCGTGGTGCTGATCCTCGTTACCTGCATGGTCAGTTCCTTTGTTACCGAAAGCGCCGGCCGTAAGCTGGCACTTGTGGAAGCCGACCGTAAACCGGAGTTCTCCGGCGGACCGGAACGCTTCCTCATCCCCATCGCCCAGCCCGAACGTATGGAGCCACTACTGGATTTTGCCATGATGGTGAAGCAGCCTGGCAACAACGCACCCGTGTATCCGCTGGTGGTAGTGCAGGACGATGAAGAGGCGCGCGAAAAGATCCACCTCAGTAATAAAACTATGGAAAAAGCATTGATCCACGCTGCTGCTTCGGAAACCAACCTGCAGGTGGTAACCCGCGTTGATCTCAATGTGACCGACGGCATCTCCCGCGCGGTGAAGGAACTGCTGATCTCCGACGTGATCCTCGCATGGAGCGAGAAGAACAGCGCTACCGACCGCATCTTCGGAAACATCTTCGGCACCACTACCGATAATGTGCTGCAAAGCGTGTGGGAAACGGTATACGTGTGTCATTTCAGCCAGCCCCTCAATACCACCAAAAAGCTGGTGCTTATTCTGCCCCGGAATGCGGAGTACGAAATAGGCTTCCTGCATTACATGGAAAAGATCGTGCTGCTGGCCAAGCAGGCAGGCGCTAAGATCACAGCCTATTGCGGGAAGAACACCCAAACTGCCATAGAGAAGTTTATCACAGAAGCTAAAGCAAGTGTGGAGATCGGTTTCAGGATATTGGAAAACCCGGAAGATTTCCTCGTTATCGCCCGCAATGTATCGTCAGACGATCTCATGGTAGTGGTACTGGCCCGCAGGGGCACACTTTCCTTCCAGCAATACCTGGAAGGGGTACCGGCAAAAATGAGCCGGCATTTCAAGGAGAACAATATTATCCTCATCTATCCCGAACAGCGGACTGCCGAAAACAGCGAGCCGGGTATGCAGGACGAAGATATTTCGCTCATGCCCATCCAGGAGCAGTTGCGCAACTTCCATAAACTGGGCCGCGCGGTAAAGAAGATATTCAAAGGCAACGGACAGAAGCCCGATGCATAATAAGAAAGGCCGTCTCAACTGAATGAGACGGCCTTTATTTTTTGATTGTTTTTTATACGTTCCGGTAACCGTTATTGTTTGATGATTTTCCTGGTGGTAGTACCGTACTTATTTACGATCTGCACGAGATACATACCAGGCGGTACTTTCGATAAATCCAGTTTAACGGTTTCGCCACCTCTTGCCTCACGGATGTTCACCACATTACCAGCCATATCCGTTACCCGCAGCTGCACGTTAGCTCTCTTTGCATCTCCATCCAGCGCTACATACACAAAAGAACCGGCAGGGTTAGGGAATACACGGACGCCTGACTGGTCTGCCGCAGCTTTTTCAGGTGTTTCAATGCTGGTGATCAGTGCATCAGCAGGGTATACCAGTTTCCGTTCGCCATTATAGCCTACTGCATAAACTGCCGTGGCAGTATCAGGATACAGCACTTTGGTGAAGGAGTTATCGTTACTGCCAGTTCCGTTGATGGCCACATCTACCAGCGTATCATTTTTATATGTTTCAAAAGCTACGGCGTGTTGCCATTGAGCGGCGGCTACAGTTACCACATTGTTGCTGTAGGTAACGCCTGTACCGGCGGTACCGGTAACGGGCTGCAGCAGTCTGAACGAATTCACGCTATTGGCAGAGAGGTAATTGATCACCGGGGAAACGGGAGCCGGGTAGTTTTTGGCTTTGATGGCATTGATAGTAGCCGTCACCTCCTG
Organism: Chitinophaga deserti; assembly: GCF_003149455.1. Taxonomy (GTDB): domain Bacteria; phylum Bacteroidota; class Bacteroidia; order Chitinophagales; family Chitinophagaceae; genus Chitinophaga; species Chitinophaga deserti. The sequence continues at coordinate 510,850 of NZ_QFFK01000003.1, read as the reverse complement.
TTGGGTAATGGTAATCTGTCCGGGTGAATAGTCTTCTACCAGTTCATCTATCGGAGCCAGCAGGCCTGATTTTATGAAGAAGTCGGTAAGGTCTTCCTTCACAACATCGCAGGTGTTGATGATACAGTTTAAGATAAAGTCTTTATTGGTGAGCCCTGCTTCATTGGTGTTGCGTACTTTCTCCAGCATATCGCCCAGCCAGAAAGCCACGTCGGGTTGCGTACCTCCGGGAGCGGGTGTACCGGTGAGCCTTTGCTGTAAGGTGGGCAGGTTTTTGCTGGCGCCTGCGGCCTGATAGTATAATTCCAGCTGCCAGAAAAGCACCAGCCGTTTGAATACATCGGGGTTGGACATGATGTGCCTCTTCTTCACCCAGCTGTGCAGGATAGCGCCATTCATACGGCCGCCTGTGATATCGGGGCGCACATCGTCCGGCGAAACTGCTTCGTTCTCCAGCCTTGAGAAGCCGGGATAGGAGGTGCCCATCCTGTAATCGACCCAAACGGAATAGAGGTTATTGGTTACTTCCGTGGTGCCCGTCCACTTGAATCCGTTCCTTACCTGGTTTACGTGCCCGAATTCGTGGGCAATGCCCCAGGGCGACTCTACCACACCGGCCGCATTGGTAAGGCCATGTTCGCCCCATGTGAGGTCGAAATGCGCACCCCAGCCTCCGGCATACCATCCGCCGTTGTAGGCCGACCATGCGAACATATGATTCTTAGGCACTTTGTTGTACTTGAACAGTCCCATCAGGATGTACTCCGTTTTAACGATGGAGTCGTACACTTCGATCAGTGCCCTGCCCGATTGCGCGGAGTTCGTCAGCATGGGGGCTTTGTGATAGTTCAGGTTTACGTATTTGCCTTTAATATCGAGGGTGGGATAGATCTGGTTTGTGAGGTACTTAAACCAATCCGTATCCGTATCTGTAACCGGATTATAATACCCGTTCACACTGCCGGTGGCAATGTGGATGTTGATATTGGGCAGCGTGGTATCGTTATTATAGTAACTGATATAACCAAGCCCGTCTGCCGTGATATCGATCACATTCAGGCCTTCCGCCAGTGCGTAGCTCTGATCGGTGATAGCGGTAGCATTGCCGAAATCGGTTACCCTGAGCGAAGGTGTGATACCATTGGTGGGCCCTACGAACAGCACGGCTTTGGTGCCTGCTTTAAATGCAATGCCGGTCGGGTTTTCGAAAGGGTTGTAGGTGGAAGTTTTCAGGGAAGCGGCCAATGTATTAACATCTTTGTACACCTGGTACGACTGGTACCTGAATTTCTTATTGTACGTCTGGTTAAAGATGCATTGTGCCAGTGTTTTAAAGAACGGAACAGACATGGTATCGATCCGGGCTTGTGTAACGCCGGGCTTCAGCGCGGAGTACAGGCTGTCGAACATTGTGCTGTAAATGTTGCCGGATGCGGTATTCTTTTTAAAGAACTCCATCTCCGCACAGCTGGCGAAATTACTTTGTCCGCTCAGTACTTTAATGATAACGGATTTGATATTCACCAGCGGAGTAGTGAGCGTGATGCGGGAAGGCGTGCCGCTGAAACCGAGGTTAACGGATTTGGCCAGTACGGCAGGAGAATTGTTGGAAGTTTTATACCATACTTCCACATTCCCGAAATGCCCGTTGCCACTGCCATCCTGCCGGGGAGTATATACGATATAGTCTACCCGGTTATTCTGTTGCAGATTATAGGTCATGGTAATGGGGAAGCCGCCGCCTGCCCAAGAGGAGTGGTAGAAGGTGCTCTTGTTGTTGTCTGTTGTTTTATCGATCCCCTCGGCGGCACTGTTAGCTGCCGGGGATACGGATGCACTGGATACCGTCATCTTTGTATCCATGAGGCCGGCAAGCCCTGTGCCTGGGTTGGAGCAGTCTACCGGAATAACCGCCGGGTTAGGCGACCAGAATTTCATTTCCGCGCAGCTGGAGAAGTTACCGGTAGCCTGTGTAACAACGAAGCGTACATAGGCAGGCGTATCGGCCCCGCTGCCGGGGAGGTTGATCACCTTGATGGTGTTATCGTTTGCCCAGGTATAGTCTCCCACTTTCACGAAAGCGGTATTCGCCTTGCGTGTGTAGAGAGCTACTTTCTGCCATACGCCGTTGAGGCCGCTGGTTCTGGGAACGTATTCGATCTTGTTGATGTTGCTGACGCCATTGAAGTAAAAATCAACGGTATCGGGGATAGCGTTCAGGCTCCAGTCGGAGTGATAAGTGGTGGCAACATCGCCATCGAAACATTTGCTGAGTTCCGCTCCGGGCTGGGCTGGCCGTGGAGATGTAGCGTAGATGGGATTTACCTGGTACTGCGCAGCCGTGGTACTGCATAGTCCTATCCCTAAGAGTAGCATAGAAATATATCTCATAAATAAATGGTTAAGTGCATCTTCATACAAACTAAATCCGCTACACTGCTCAGGGGAGCAATGTGCGTGCCGGGTCACCATAACTTTATCACAGAGGGGAAACTTCCTGATTCAATAATTAGCTTATCATACTTTAGATCTCGGTTCTGCAGGGTTCTCTTCAGGAGGGTTTCTTTCCCTAATATATCACATTTTTATTAAATCTGGTAACCTGTCATTTCCCGGCAAGGAAATCGCCGTCTATGATCAGGAGGGTTACGCCGCTTTGGGTACGGGAGCGGTGGATGCTTTCGTTGTCGGAAACGATGTATGTCATGCCGGTTTGAAGGGTGTATGTTTCCCCGTTTTTCAGTTCACTGTCGAAGCTGCCCTGCAGGCAATGAACGATATGGCCTTTGGCACACCAGTGATCTGCGAGGTAACCGGGAGAGTAGGTAACGATGCGAAGGCGGAGGCCGGGGTATTGCATGGTTTGCCACTGTGCATTACCGGTTTCTCCGGGGTGCAGGGTGGGGGCGATGGTGTTCCAGTTGATGGTGGTAAATGGAATGGACATGATACAGGATATTGGGGGTGGCTAAAACGAAAAAAGTCCTGGCAAATACTGCAAGGACTTTTTTGTGTGGGAGCTGGCGGATTCGAACCGTCGACCCTCTGCTTGTAAGGCAGATGCTCTGAACCAGCTGAGCTAAGCTCCCTTTTTGTTGAACGCTTGTCGTTCGATGGGAGTGCAAATATATAGACAAATATTTCAAAAACAATCAGCTGCGCAGATATTTTTTTTAGTGATTTATGTTATAAAGTAGAAAGCCCGCTGCGGTAGCGGACTTTCTACTTTATTCCGTTTCTGATTCAGTTAAAAGCAACGCATCTTCATCATGTAATGAAGGATGAAAAATTTCTAACATCACATAAAAAGAAGCCAGTGCAAATACAGAAAACAATCATGCAAAGGGCAGTACTTCGAACAGCGATGATATCGTGATGATGATATTCAGTATCACGATGAGATGCACTGCCTTCCGGTGATTATGATGCAGGATATATACCTGCACTTTTTAAGAATTACATCGCGGCGACGATAAGCGAGAAACGAATGAACTTACATTTTTTCCGATCTGATCTGTAAGCCGGAAAGCATAAGGCAAGATGTAAATATTACGTTTACTTTCCGCAAATAATGGTGCGAATGCCAGCAACGCTTTCCGGGAATGGTTACCCTTTTTCCGGAAGTGGTAAACCCTTTGCCGGACCTTGCAGATTCAAACAGCATAGAACAATGAGAGAAATTTTTAAGTGGACTGCAGGCGTAATGGCCTCGGCAATGATTTTTGCAGCATGTTCCAAAGACGAGAAAGCGCCTGTGCAAACCGGGAATTACAACAAGCTGATTACCGTGGCTAATTTCAATGGAGATACCACTACCAGCAAGATCATGATCTATTTCAGCCTTGAAAAGGAAAAGGCCGGTTCTCCGAAAAACCTGCTGAGCGCCGATTGGGATATTTCTTTCGGAGGCAATGCCAACTCTTCCATAGCGGGTAACTTCGGTGCCAACACCGCGGAAAACACCACTGCCGGAAAGGGCGGTCCGGGTAAAGGCGGTGTGCTGATCATCGATAAACCGTTCGACCAGGTAACCCGCGTGCCCGAGGGTGCCTTGTTCAATACCACTTCCGGCGGCGCAGGCCTCGATACTGCCGGCTTCTTCGGTACCACCACCGGCTGGTGCGTATACGACTTTGCAGGTACCCTGCGTGCCACCAAAGGCATCGGGGGCAACAATGCCACTACGCAGAAGCACACCGTATGGGCACGGCCAGACCGTACCATTATCGTGCGCACTGCCAACGGATTATATGCCAAGCTGAAAGTAACCAGTATGTATAAAGATGCACCTGCAGAACCGGTAACCGCTACCGCGCGGCCCTTCTTCCACTTCCAGTATGTACTGGCAGCGCCAGGCTCAACAGACTTTACAATCAAATGAGAACCTTCCTATTAATATTCTGCTAAAACCGACGATTAACAAGTAACGTCCCGCTTCGCCGGGACGTTTTGTTTTGTGGGTAGGTTGCAGCTACAATTGTACCGTAACATTATTAACCATTTCCCTGCTGTTGGGATACTGTACCTGTAAGAAATGCTTACTGTAAGGGTACTGTATGTATATAAATAGCCCCCTGTTCGGCTACAGTAGTGGGTTTGACAGGCTTTTATATACAGTTGATATACATTAACCCTTCTTTAAACCTACAGTATACCTTGTTTACAGACAGGTTTGTGCCGGGATGAATACTGTCTTTTCAAACGATTAGAATAGGATTACAGGCAGGTATCTACGGGTCGTCTCCGTGACAACCAGGGGAGAACTGGCAATTAAGTGCGTCGATTAGGTGGACTTGATGCGGAGGCGATGCGGAAGTGATGCGGAGGCGGGGTGAAGGTGGTGGCAGGCTGAGAAAGAGAAGAACGGGCGCCTGTAGCACATGGGATTGGCTGGCGGAGGAAGGGCCTGCCGAGTAGATTTGGGTTCAAAACTGATTGATAATAAACTTCTTACAACAAAAACGCCCTGTTATGGCTATGGGCTATTCCCATTGTATGAGGGTTTGCCTGTTTTGAGCAGGTACGGTTTGCGTGGCGGGTACCCTTAAATCATGCGAAAATGGGTTTGTGTGGGGTTTTACTATGGTGGAGGGTGACTGCTGAGCCTGCTCTTCCACAACGGCTATAATATCCGCAGCTCCGAAATGCCGGTCACGGATATCAAAATCGTCTTTAAACAGCTGCAACTGTAATACCACCAGCAATGTGCCTTTACCGGGTACATTGACCCGCATATCGGCTCCTTCGAAGTGCTGGAAAGGTTCGGTCAGGTTAATTTTAAGCAGGGCTGTATCGGTTCCTGTAACGGTGCGGGTGCTGAAGTCTATACGGGTAGCAATCACCTTTAGCTCCATGCGTTCGGCATCGCCATAGCCCTGCATGTGCTGGGGAGGGATGTGCAGCCTGCCGTCTTTGGTGACTACTGCCTGTTTGCCGAAGTACTTATCCAGCCCTGTGTAGCCATTGAAGCGGAAGTTGACCAGGCCAGCGTGGTTGTTTCTGCCAGCCTCCAGGATGTAGCTGTTGAGGCGGTTTACCAGCACACGATCCGGGAAGATATTTAATTCATGAGCAATGGCATGCCGGATAAGGGCGCCTTTGCGGCTGGCGGCGCCGAATAACTTTGCAGCGCGGCGGGTGTTATCCGTTTGTCTGACGGTTTTGGGCACCGAGCGTAAACAGTGCCTGCCGTTGCGCTCGTACGAGATAATGTTGCCGAGCCGGCCTTTAAATGGAATGAGAGAATCTAAGATTGCCATAACAATGCGTTTTTTTGTTGGTGCTGAAAGTACGAAATGCACACCAGTGCTATGGCAGGGCGGATTGGAGGATGTCTAATGCCTTCAGCTTACTGGTTACCGAACAACGAAAGCCGAAGGCTGTCAGACTGAATATTTTCGAAGCGGATTGTTATGGGGGATAGAGGTTTTCGAAAACTGCCATTTCCCCGAAAAAGGAAAAGTGTTTTGACTCATACAAACGTATGGGCATAAAAAAAGCCCCGCAGTATTGCGAGGCTTTTTGTGGGAGCTGGCGGATTCGAACCGTCGACCCTCTGCTTGTAAGGCAGATGCTCTGAACCAGCTGAGCTAAGCTCCCTTTTTGTGAACGCTTTTCGTTCGTTGGGATTGCAAAGGTAGGATCTTTTTGTACAATGCCAAATTTTTTTTGAAAAAAATTGAGCGGCCGTCTTTACACCCATAGAATCCAGCCGCCGTATTGTAGTTTTTTACTAATTTGGGCTGCTGATATTTAATGTCAGAATGGCCTGTAATGCAACTACACCGGGGGCAGCCGGAATCTGTTTATTGTTATCAGAACAGGCATACCAACATACATCATGAGAGCAGTGAATATATATGACGGTGTGGAGGATAGCGCCCTGGTAGATCAATTGGGGAAGGGCGACTGGAAGGCGTTCAATGCCATTTATTCACGTTACGCCGGGCTGCTGCACAATTACGCTTTCAATATCCTCATGGATGAAGATGAATGTACCGATGTGGTGCAGGACATCTTCGTTTGGCTATGGGAAAACCGCGAAAAACTCAATATTAACCATCTCAAAGGCTACCTCCTTGCCGCAGTTAAATACAAACTCACCCGCCACATCGTTTCCAGTAAAAGGAAAGCCGATATCCTGAAAGCGGTTCCACCGCCTGCAGAACACTTTGTGGAAGAAAATATCGAGATCAAGGAACTCCGTGCCGCCATCCACGATTTTATCGGCACACTCCCCCCGCAGGCCCGGAAGATCTTCCGGATGAGCCGGGAACAATACCTCTCCAACAAAGAAATTGGCCTTGAACTGGGCCTTTCCGAAAAAACTGTCCGTAACCAGATGACCATCACCCTCAAAAAACTGAAGGTGTACCTGGGCCGCCTTTCCTTCTGGACAAACATGCTTTAAAATATTTTTTGCCACAGATTGGGACATCCGCCTTTTTGATGTCCCTTATATATCAAACACCCGGACTAAAGGGTCCTGCCAAAGAAGGATTATGATGAACCAAGATGAATTGCTCGGGGTAATGGAACGCGTTGCTGACGGTACGGCTACCGGAGATGATCTGCAGCTGTATAACGACTGGTGCAATGCCATGCAGGCCGGAAAGCAGGATGGCATACATCCATCGTTCCCGGAAAAAAGCGAAGCCATATTCCGGTCTATCGAAAGCAGGGTCCGCCACAACAGGAACATCCGCTACCGCAAATGGACGGCTGCCGCGGCATCGCTGCTGCTGCTCATCAGCATAGGGGCCGCCTTCTGGCTGAAACAACATTCGTCATCCCCCTCCAGCAATGCGGCCGGTAATATGGCAGACAGTACCATCAGGCCCGGTAGCAGCGGTGCGGTACTGGTATTAGCAGATGGGAGTGAAGTGGAGCTGGGTGCTCAGCAAAAAGGACAAATCGGGGAGCAGGACGGTTCCCGGATCAACAAAAGCTCCGACAGCGGACTGGTATATGTGTTTAACGGACAGGGCAGCGAGGCAGGCACCGTGCAGTATAATACCCTCATCACACCCAACGGCAAACAGTTCCAGGTACAATTACCGGATGGCACTAAGATCTGGATCAACGCCGGTTCATCGCTCCGGTTCCCTGTAAACTTCGATAATCAGCAAAACAGAGAGGTGCAGCTGAACGGGGAGGCTTATTTCGAAGTGGCTAAAGACGTGCATAAGCCATTTGTAGTAGTTACAAAACGCGAAAGGGTGGAAGTACTGGGCACGCATTTTAATATCGACAGCTACGATGGAATTTCCATATCCAAAACCACTCTCGTGGAAGGGGCCGTACGGGTAAACCGCCAGATGGAACTCCGCCCGGGAGAGCAGGCTGCGGTGCAGCAATCCGGGAAAATAGACCGGAAGAGCATAAATACGGCCAATGTAATTGCCTGGAAAAACGGGTACTTCTCTTTTGCCGGCGAAAGCATTCAGGAAATTATGCCACGGCTGGCGCGGTGGTATAACCTGGAAGTGGTGTATGAGGCAGGGCTGCCGGCAGATAAAATGGAGGTATCCATGTCGCGCTCAAGGAGCATAACGGAAGTGCTGGATTACCTGCAAAGCACCAAACTGATCAAATTCGAAGTAAACGGACGGCGAGTGACCGTATCGCGTTATTGAATATTCCGCTAAACAACCAAATCTGTACAATCATGACATCATCCACGACAGCAACTGCCTGATAAGCGCCGTTTAACCGGCAGGTACATCAGCTTTAATCGAACTATTACTCACTGATCATTTAGTAAAACAGTATGAAGTTAAACTATCAACCAAAGAGCCGCCATTGCGGTTCGGGGCTTGCCATGCGTGGCGGAGCCATATGGAGGAAGGTGATGCCTATCATCCTTTTCCTGAGCATTATGCACCTGAGTGTGGCCGCTGCCCGGGCACAGAAAATCACCCTTCATTTAAAGAATGTATCCTTCAAAAGCGCCCTTGAAGCCATTAAAGCGCAAAGCGGGTACGATCTGGTGCTGGTGCAGAGTCATCTCGAAGGCACCCGTCCCGTTTCGGCAGATATCGTGAACGGCAGTGTACAGCAGGCACTTGAAATGGTCACTAAAGGCCAGCCGGTAGATTTTGAGATCAAACAGAACGTCATTATCCTGCAACGCAGGGAGCCTGCCAAAACCATTCCTGCAAAGCCTGCCGCCATACCGGTAACCGGCCGCATACACGATGCTAAAGGAGGCCCGCTGCCCGGTGTTACCATCCAGGTAAAAGGGACATCCAACGGTACGCGTACCGATGAATCCGGCAACTTTAAATTGGATGCAGATCAAGGGAGCGTGCTGGTAGTGAGCTTCATCGGCTACGAAACCCGTGAGATCGTTTTTAATGGCGAGCCCACACTCGATATCACCCTGCAGGTATCTGAAAGCGCCCTGAACGAAGTGGTGGTGGTAGGGTACGGTACACAGAAACGTAAGAACGTGACCGGCTCGGTGGCTTCCGTGAAAATGAATGAAGTCAATACCGCTACCAATACCAACTTCACCCAGGCACTGGCAGGCCGTGCCGCCGGTGTAAACGTGGTGCAGACAACCGGACAGCCCGGTGCAGGCGTTTCCGTGCAGATCCGGAGCAACGCTTCCTTTGCTTCCGAAGGACCGCTGTATGTGGTAGACGGTGTGATCGTGAACGATAATGCCGGTGAACCGGAAACCAATACCCGCTACGGTGGTTCCGGTGTAAACCGCTCTCCATTGAACTTCCTTAACCCCAACGATATTGAGACCATCGACATCCTGAAAGATGCGAGCGCCACCGCCATTTACGGTGCCCGTGCTGCCGGAGGGGTGGTACTCATCACAACTAAAAAAGGGAAATCCGGCAGTCCCAGCCTGCAATACGATTTCAGCCATGCCTTTCAGCAGGCACTGCCTTACTTCGATATCCTCGATACGAAAGATTACATGGAGCAGCGTAATAAAATCCTCCGGGAGAAGTGGATGCTCGACAACAAGATCGCTCCTTATGGTAATACAGACCCTTCCACCGTTACGCCTTTCGTGCCCAAATACACACAGCAGCAGATCGATGGACAGGCGGAGCAGCCTAATGCCATTGATGCCATCATGCGCAAAGGGTTTACCCAGCAGCATAATATTTCCATGTCGGGTACTTCCAACAAAACCCGCTACTATGTTTCCGGTAACTATCTGGGTCAGGAAGGTGTGCTGAAGCATTCCGGGTATACTCGTTACTCCGGCAAGATTAGCCTGGAGCAGGGGATAGGTGAGAAGATTAAAGCAGGCGTGAATGTGATTGCCACCGGTTCCAAAGCTGAGAATGGCAACATGGGTACCGGAGTTTATGAAAACTCGGGCATGATCGGTGCAGCCTTTTACCACCCGCCCACCATTCCCTTCCAGGATGCGCAGGGCAATTACCCCATCAATCCCGATTACCAGAATACCCCCAACCCGCTCTCGTTCCTCACTATTACAGACGATACTAAAGCCAGCCGCCTCCTGACTTCAGGGTTCGCGGAATGGACAATCATCCCCGGTCTTACCGCCCGCGGTAGCCTCAGTTACGACCAGAGCACGGCCAAGCGCTCCACCTACTTCCCCCGTACCTTCCTGTACGGTGCAAGAGCCGAAGGGCAGGCAGGTATCCTTGAAAACAATGCTACTTCCAAATTGTCGGAATACACGCTCAGCTACGTGAAAGACCTGGCGGGCAACAGCCGCATCAATGCAGTAGTGGGCCATTCGTACCAGCTTACGGATAAAGACGGTTTCAATGCCGGCAACGACCACTTCCCTACAGATAACTTCCTTTATTACAACATAGGACTGGGTACGGCATTGCGCCCGACCGTAGGCTCTTATCGTAATTCCACCCGCATCTGGAAGTCGTATTTTGCCAGAGCTATTTATGAGCTCAACGGTAAATACATCTTCTCCGCCTCCGTTCGGCGCGATGGTGCATCGCACTTCGCTAAGAATAAGAAATGGGGCACCTTCCCCGGAGTGTCTGCAGCATGGATCATCTCGGAAGAAAACTTCCTGAAATCCGTACCAGTCATCAGTTTCCTCAAACTGCGCACCGGTTATGGCTCGGTAGGTAATGCCAACATCGGCAGCAGCGCCTTCACGTATTTCGAGAACAATTCTCCTTTCGTGATCGGCGGTACCAATCTGCCCGGGGTGCGCCTCGCACAGATCGCCAACCCCAATCTTACCTGGGAAACGCAAACGGAGTTTAACGCCGGTCTGGATTTCGGCTTCCTGAGCGACAGGGTGAGCGGTTCATTTGATTTCTTCAGCAGGCGCTTCACCAACCTGCTGAGTCGCGTACCGCTGGCTACCGACTTCCCTGTATCCTCCTTCGCTTCCAATGCCGGTACTACCAGGAGCACGGGCTGGGAAGTAAGTCTTCAGTCCAAGAACCTCGTGAATGCGAACGGTCTTAACTGGAACACTACCATCAACTTCTCGCATTACACCAACAGCTGGGTAGAGCGCTCTGCCGCGGCACTGAAATCGCTGCCGAAGTATGTGGACCCTAAAGGTAATTTCAACGGACAGTACGGCTATGTATCTGACGGTATTTACGACCCCGCCGGCATGAAAGCTCCTGCCTGGATGCCGGGCATCCTTCCGGGAGACGTGATCATTAAAGACCTCAATGGCTACGATGCCAGCGGTAATCTTACCGGTAAGCCCGACGGACAGCTTTCTACGGCCGATATGGTGCAGATTCATACCAACAACGATCCTACCGGTAATGGACAGCCTGTTCCCAACTTCAGCTTCGGTATTAACAACCAGTTCAGCTATAAAAACTTCGACCTGTCGGTTTACATGTACGGCCTGATCCAGAAGAAATTCAACAGCGACCTGTCTAATACCGCCGATGTATACGCTAAGCTGGGCGCCTTTGGCTGGAACGTACTGTCTGTTTCGAAAGACCGCTGGGCGTACGATAACCGCGGTGGCAGCCTGCCTACCGGCCTGAATTCAGCATACAGCGGCTTCGCAGGTAACTCCGACTTCTGGGTGGAGGATGCTACTTTCCTCCGTTGCCGCGACATCACGCTGGGCTACCGCCTGCCTGCAGGACTTCTGCAGCGGCAGAACACCATCAAAACCGCGCGTCTGTTCGTGAACGTACAGAACCCGTTCATCATCACCGGATATAAAGGCATTGATCCTGAGCTGCAGAATTTCTATGCTTACCCGATGACGAAATCATTTACCCTCGGCGCCAGTATTGGTTTTTAATCACTGTTGAAACAAAAAACTACGGACATGAAACGCAAAACGACCTATAATAAACTGCTGGTGGCGGCAATTGGCCTCCTTACGCTGTCCGCCTGCGAAAAGTCGCTCGATGAAGTGACCTACGATAAATTCGGGGAAACTTCTTTCTATAAAACTCCTGAAGATGCCAAGCTCGCCGTAACGGCGGTATATTCCAGCCTAAACCCCGACGGGTATGCTATCTGGGGAGTGGGTTATCCCAGCCTCGTAGCACAATCCAGTGCTTCTACCGATGAAATGGTATGTTCCTGGGGCTGGCCCGGATGGGAGCGGTTTAACCAGCTGAACCTGTCAGAAACTTTCCCCGGCGATGCCCTGTTTCTCTTCTACACCCGCCTTGTGCCAGCCATCACCAACGCTACCATCGCCATCGATAAGATAGGCGGGATGAACATGGCGAACGAGGCATTGAAGAAGCGGTATGTGGGAGAACTGAAGGCATTGCGTGCGCATTACGCCTCCATCCTGTATAATTACTATGGCCCTGTGCCCCTGCGGCTCAATGCTGCAGAGGCATCCAATCCTGATTCCAGGCCTATTCCCCGTCCTTCCCAGCAGGAAATGGTAGCACAGATAGAAAAGGATTTTAAAGAAGCCGTGGAAGCATTGCCGAAAGCAACCGAACTCACCGGTTCCGATTATGGACGCTTTACGAAAGACGCCGCCCTGATGGGACTCGTGAAACTCTATATGCACGAAAAAAGGTGGACTGAAGTGATCACCACCTGCCGCACCCTGATGACCATGGGGCACTCGCTGCAGGAAAATTATGCAGACATCTTTACCTATGCCAACAACGGGAATAACCAGGAAGTACTCTTTGCCGTATCTACCCGTATGGATGCAAATTCCGGTAACCTCTGGCTGGCACATGCCCTTCCCGGGAATTATGAAGACCCTACCGGCAAAGCGCTCACGCAATGGGGCGGCTACAAAATGCCATGGGCTACATACGATAAATTTGATCAGGCAGACAAGCGGCTGGAACGCCTGCTGGCTAAATGGACCCTTGCAGACGGTACCGTGTTCGATGCAAGAGCCAATAACTACATCGGCGCCATCCCCATGAAATACAGCATAGATCCGAATGCTACGGGAGAAAACCATGGTGTGAACATCATCGTATGGCGTTATGCGGATGTATTGCTCTCCCTCGCGGAAGCAATCAACGAAGTATCCGGGCCTACTGAAGAAGCATATAACCTTGTGAAAGCAGTGAGGTTAAGAGCTGATTTAGGCGGGCTCCCTGCCAACCTGTCGAAAGACCAGTTCAGGAATAAACTGATGGATGAGCGCCTGTTTGAATTCTGGTGCGAAGGCGGTATCAGGAGAGAAGATCTCATCCGCTGGGGTACTTACATTAAACGCGCTAAAGATGCCGGTTCTACTTTCGCCAAAGATGAATTCCGCTACTGGCCGCTGCCCCGCAAAGTAATAGACGAAACCAACGGAATAGTGAAGCAGAACCCGGGCTACAATTAATAGAAACGCTCCCACTGTCGTCTTTATAAAACCCGGCAATTCCCGGCCTCTGTGCCGGGAATTGTATTTTTACCATCATTAAGTGAATGCCATGACTTTTGTACGGATACTTTGTACGTTGCTGTTTTTACTGGCAGTAAATATTCACACCACTTTAGCCACCGGCCCGCAACCCGCAGAAGAATTGCGTTTGCTGGGCACACGCAGCTGGATACGGGCAGATTGGAAGCCTGTTGACGGTAAGGTTCGCCTGTATTGGTCTGCAGGCGCTAAGCGCCCGAAACTACCCAATGCTACGGTGGCAGAAGGAGCTTCGCGCTTTTATATCCGTAATGTACAGCCAGAAACTGTGTACAATATATGGCTGGAGTATTCCGATAGGAAGGGCCGCCGGAAATTCATCAAAGGCAATGCCACTACCGGGAAAGCCTGGGTACATGACTCTGCCGATGTGAAGGAACTAAGTGCTAACCCCAGTTCCCGCGCGGTGCCTGCCGGTATGGAGGTATTCTGGCAGGATGAGTTCAGCGACAGCCTGCTTAATCTGAATAAGTGGACAACCAATTACTTTTCCCAGCTCAATTATCTGGATACGGATTCGCGTAATGAAATGAAGACGGGCACGCTGCCGCAACCTGCTTATGTGCTCAATGGTTCCACTATTGATCTGTATGTGAGTGATTCGCTGCCGGTGCGGTTGTTTTCGAAGAAAGGGAACCAGAAGATTTCTTCTATCCAGACCTACGACTGGCAAACCAATGAGAACCTGCTGGATAACAGCCGTGGCGGATACTTTGAAGTGAAAGTGAAAAGAAGCAGCACCGGTAACCCCAAAGGATTGAATACCGCCTTCTGGTTCGATTCTCCCGGGCCTGATATCCGTTATTATCTCGAAGAAGGAACAGCCGTGGAAGGCATAAAAGGTATCCGCCCGAAAGGACAGGTATTTGAAATAGATGTGTTCGAATATATAAACGCACAGTTTGTGCTGCACGGGCATGTAGATAAAAACGGGAAGTTCCTGCGCAACCTCAATACGCATATCGCGGAAGGCTACATCCATCGCGATCAATGGGTAACGCACGGCATCCTCTGGACACCAGCCAGTATAAAGCACTACATCAATGGGGATCTTATCCGTGAGTATACAGACAAGAACAAGATCTACTCCCCGAACCATTTCATGAATGTATTTCTCGGAACATATGGTTCAGACGGTAATGTGAATATGGAAGTGGATTACATCCGCTACTACCAGTGGCCACTGGCTAATGGTAACGAGCTGCCCGGTACCGGATTTGAAGAAGGGGAGGGCCTGGGCCCATGGGAAGGAAGTGGCCGGATTGAAGCCGGTGCAGGTATCGGCAACAGCAAAGGGATGGTATTGCAGCCCGGCGAAAAAATCATGCAGTATGTATACCTCAGTAACAACACCCGTTACCAGTTAGCCTGTCATGTGAAGGGAGAAAGTACAGTGAAAGCAGTTGTTTCCGACGTTGCCGTAGTGAATGGGGCATTGACTGCCATCGCCACCCTTGAAGGGAAAGGCACGGCCGTTTTCAGTAAGAACAGCGGCGTGTTTACAACAGGCATTGAACCGGAAGGGCATAAGAAAACGGTTTGCTTCTTATTCGAGAACACGGGTACTACACCCATCACGCTTGATGACGTTACAGTTACCAGGTAGTTTACGGAAACAGGGAGTTTAGCGCAGTTCCCAATCCACTAATCTGTTGCTCCATTCTTCGCGGAAAGGAGTGGAGATTTTGATGTAGTTGTCGGTATAACCATCCATCATGCCATCTTTCCCGTGCGATTCGAAAAGTACTTTGCGCGTTTGGCCGGTATGCTGCTCCGTGAAGAACGACATTTTTTTGTGGCTCAGGTTGCGCAATGCCTTGTTCCGTTCGTTGCGAACGTTAACGGGAACAACCGGGTTAATGGTGAGGGCATGGGTATTGTCGCGCTCACTGTAAGTGAATACGTGTAAGTAGGAGATATCGAGACCGTGGAGGAAGTCGTATGTTACCTGGAAATGGGCATCGCTTTCTGAGGGGAAGCCCACAATAACATCTACCCCGATAGCGCAATGAGGCATCTTTTCCTTGATGCGTGCTACTTTTTCGGTATACAGCTCACGGCGGTAGCGGCGGCGCATCAGTGCGAGGATGTCGTTACTGCCGCTCTGCAATGGTATGTGGAAGTGGGGCATGAACTTATTGCTCTGTGCCACGAAATCGATGATTTCGTCGGTCAGCAGGTTGGGTTCGATGCTGGAGATGCGGTAGCGTTCAATACCATCTACCTTATCCAGTTCCCGGATAAGATCGTAGAAAGATTCTTCCCTTCTTTTTCCTCCTTCGAAGCCTTTCCCGAAATCACCGAGGTTTACGCCGGTGAGTACGATTTCTTTTACGCCATTGCCCGCCAGTTCATGGACATTACCCAGTACGTTGGCGATACTGTCGCTCCGGGATATGCCCCGTGCCATGGGGATGGTGCAGAAGGAGCAGGTATAATCACAGCCATCCTGCACCTTGAGGAAGGTACGGGTACGGTCGTTCAGGGAATAGCTGGAATGGAAGGTGTTAACGTCTTCAATGTCGCAGGAGCATACTTTGGCGCCGTTATCACCTTTGGTGAGCTCGCGGATATGGTCTGCAATATTGAATTTTTCGGCAGCGCCGAGTACCAGGTCTACACCCGGGATGCTGGCGATCTCCGTGGGTTTGAGCTGGGCATAGCAGCCGGTAATAACTACCATGGAGCCGGGGGAGCGGCGCTGAATGCGGCGTACGAGGTGCCGGCATTCCTTATCGGCATTATCGGTAACGGAACAGGTGTTGATCACATATACATCTGCTATATCGTCAAATTCCTTCCGCACGAAACCGTCCTTTTCCATCATCCGCCCGATGGTGGATGTCTCCGAAAAGTTCAGTTTACAGCCTAATGTGTGAAATGCCACTGATTTTGTACCTGTCATAAGGATGGCAAAGGTACGACATCCCGGGATTTTTCCGGCTATTGATATATGAAAAGAACGATATGTATGGCCCGCCCTTGAAAAGCTCCCCGGGATACAGTAACTTGCCGGTTTTATGCGTGTATTATCGAAAATCCTGAAGGGCATTTATGTTGTGTACGCCGCAGTGATCTGGCTGGCCATAATGCTCGTGATACTTCTGCCCATCGTGGCCGTGTCTTTCCTGGGAAAAGTGAAGGGAGGGAACCTGGTATTCTATTTCCTGCGTTTCTGGGCGCATGTATGGTTCCCGGCCGTGGGCATCATCGTAACCCGTAAATGGATCACCCCCCGCACCAAAGAACCCTGTATTTACCTCGCTAACCACGCCAGTTACCTCGATGCGGCCCTTGCCGTTAAGGTAATGCCCCTGCCTTTCCGCCCTCTAGGGAAGAGCGAACTCTCCAAAGTGCCCCTTTTCGGCATGATTTACAGCCGTTCAGTGGTTCCGGTAGACCGTTCCAGCGCCCGTGGCCGGGTACAGTCTGTCCGCGATATGATGTTCATGCTCCAGCACAAAGTGAGCCTCCTCATCTTCCCCGAAGGCACTACCAACAATTCCGATCAGCCGCTGCTGCCCTTCCACCAGGGGGCTTTCCGTATAGCAATAGAAACCCAGACGGCCATCCGGCCCGTGATATATGTAGATTGCCGCGCCCGCCTGGCCGAGCTGGATCCTATGAGCTTCAACCCCGGCCGTTGCCGCGTGGTATTTATGGAGCCGGTACCGGTTAAAGGCCTCACCATTGAAGACGTACCCGCCCTCCGTCAGAAAGTATATGACCTGATGGATGCCGAACTGCGCAAATACAGGGAGTTTCCGGCGCTCCAGCCCGCATGAAATACGCCGATGTCATATTGCCCTTAGCTCTGCCGCGGAATTACACCTACGCCGTACCCCCTGAGATGGAAGGTTCCATCCAGCCCGGCTCCCGTGTGGCCGTTCAACTCGGTAAAGCAAAACGGTATGCAGGCATCGTGAAAAGCATCCACGAGCTGCCCCCTTCGGCCTATAAAACCAAACCCATCCAGGATGTGCTCGATAAAGACCCTGTGGTGTACCCCACCCAGCTGGCCTTCTGGGAATGGATAGCGCAGTATTACATGTGCAACGAAGGCGATGTGCTCAATGCCGCCCTCCCCGCACACCTCAAGCTCTCCAGCGAAACGGTACTGCTGTATAACGACGCCTATGGCGACGATTTCACTGATCTCAACGACCACGAATACCTTATTGCCGAAGCCCTCCAGATCCGTAAGGAACTCCGCATCGGCGAAGTACAACTCATTCTCGACCGCCTCGATATCTATTCCGTCATTAAACAACTCATCGAAAAGCAGGTATGCCTCGTTTACGAAGAGCTGAAGGAATCCTATAAGGCCAAACTGGAGAACTATGTGATCCTGAGCCCCGCATATGAAACAGACGAGGCGCTGGCTCCCCTGTTCGATGAACTGGCACGCGCTCCCAAACAGATGGAATTGCTCCTGGCATATCTCCACCTCGTAAGGTCGCAGGGCGCCGTCGTACAAAGTGAACTCCTGAAGAAATCAGGCGCCTCCGCTGCCCAGCTGAAAGGCCTGGTAGACAAGGGTGTTCTTAAAGTAGAGAAACGACAGGTAGACAGGGTGCCGCTTGGCAAACTGGAAACACTGGTTGATTTTGAACTGAGTCCTGCCCAGGAAAAAGCCCTTGCCGAAATTCGGAACGGCTTCCAGGATAAACAGGTGGCCCTGCTGCACGGCGTTACCTCCAGCGGTAAAACGCAGATCTACGTAAAGCTCATCGAGGATGCACTGGCTTCTGGCAAACAGGTATTATACCTCCTCCCGGAAATAGCGCTTACCGCACAGATCATCCGCAGGCTGCAGAAGCACTTTGCAGGACAGGTAGGCATCTATCATTCCCGCTTCTCGAACAACGAGCGCGTGGAGATATGGAACAAAGTAAAAAGCGGGGAGATCCGCATTGTGCTGGGCGCACGATCCAGCCTGCTGTTGCCCTTCCGCGACATTGGCCTCATCATCCTCGACGAAGAACACGACCCTTCCTTTAAACAACACGAACCCGCCCCACGCTACCATGCGCGGGACGCGGCTATATATTACGCCAGTCTTTTCAAAGCCAAAGTACTCCTGGGCTCTGCCACCCCCGCGCTGGAAAGCTACTTCAACGCCAAACAGGGCAAATATGCCCTCGTGGAATTGCAGGAACGCTACGGCGGTATAGACATGCCCGACATCGAAATCGTGGACATGAAGAAGGAACTGGCGCTGAAAGAAGTGGTGAGCAATTTTACTTCGGTGCTGCGCAAGCAGATCGAACAATCGCTGGCGGATAAGAAACAGGTGATCCTTTTCCAAAACCGCCGCGGATACGCCCCCTTTATCATCTGCACCACCTGCGGCTGGATACCCAACTGCAAACAGTGCGATGTATCCCTCACATATCATAAGTACCAGGATAAGCTCAGCTGCCACTATTGCGGTACGCGATATCCTTACATTCACATATGCGGTGCCTGCGGCAGTCAAACGCTGCAGACAAAAAATTTCGGTACCGAAAAGATCGAGGAAGACCTGGTGGCGCTGTTTCCCAAAGCACGCATCGCCCGTATGGATCTCGACGCTATCCGGAATAAGGACAGTCATAACAAAATGATCCAGCTGCTGGAACAACGGGAGATCGATATCCTTGTGGGCACGCAGATGGTGGTGAAAGGACTGGATTTCGAGAATGTAAACCTCGTGGGCATCCTCAGTGCCGACAGTCTGCTAAGCTACCCCGACTTCCGGGTGAACGAGCGTGCCTTCCAGCTGATGGAGCAGGTAAGCGGCCGCTCCGGGCGAAGGGACGGGAAAGGCAAAGTAGTGATCCAGGCCAGTAATACGCGGCATCCTATCCTGCAATTTGTGGTGGAGCATAACTACCGCAAGATGTATGAAAGCGAGATCGCGGAGCGGGAGCAATTCGGTTATCCGCCGTTTTACCGGCTCATGAAAATTACTTTGAAGCATAAGCAGCAGCAAACGGTTGAACAGGCCGCCATGGTGCTGGGCAACTGGCTGAAGCCGCAACTGGGCCACCAGCTGGTAGGGCCTGCCGCGCCGCTGGTAACCCGTGTGAGAGGTTTCTATCTGCAGGAAATGCTAATTAAGCTGCCGAAGGATAGTAAGAAGATCACGCAAATAAAGCAGCTGGCGAAGGAGATGTTCCTGCAGCTCACTATAGAAAAGCAGTTCCGCTCCGTCATCATCATCCCGGATGTAGACTGTGTGTAAATGTTAAGTCTGGTGGAAGAGAATGTAATGCACACCGGTTTTCCCGCTTTCTGATAATTCCCGCATTTTACCGGCTACATTTTCCGCTTTTACCGGACGGTATTTGCGCCATCTGCCGCGCATAAGAAAGCTGAAAACAGGCATGAGCATGATCGCGATCTGTTCACCAAAGCGTACTTCTTTCCGGTTGCCGGTGAGGAAGCTGGGCTGGTAAATAAAGAGTGAGGGGAATTGTAACGCACGCAGTGCCGCTTCTGTACGGCCTTTGGTGCGGAGGTAGAAGTTTTTGGAAGAGGCCTGTGCGCCGATGGAAGAAACGAGGTGGAACTGGGTGATCCCGTTTTTCCTGGCGATGGTGCCACAGCGAACCGGAATTGCATAGTCAACAGCATTAAATGCTTCCTGGCTGCCGGCTTTTTTGATAGTGGTACCGATACAGCAGAACAGTACATCGCCGTGAAGGACAGACTCCAGGGCCATATCATCCGTGAAGTCTACCACTACCTGCTCCAGCCGCCCGTCGCGCAGGGGGAGGGGTTTGCGCAGCAGCGCTTTTACTTTTGTGAACTGGCTGTTTTTCAGGAGATCCTGTACCAGTAGAGAACCAATGAGGCCTGTGGCCCCGATCACAATTGCTGTTCCCCGCATATGAATGTTGATTATATTTGTTCCGTTATTAAAGATAGGACATTTGAACACTTGCATATGAGGGTATTAGAAAATGTTTCGCTCCGGCCTTACAACACATTTGGTATAGATGCCGTATCCCGGTATTTCGCTTCCTTCCATTCCCGCGAACAGCTGGAAACCCTGCTGCTGGATCCGCAGTACGCCACCCTGCCCCGGCTCATCCTCGGCGGCGGCAGCAACATCCTGCTCACCAAAGATTTTGATGGTATCATTTTAAAGAATGAAATCAAAGGAATTACTTCCATCCGGGAAGATGCTGATTATGTGTACGTAAAAGCCGGCGCCGGTGAAAACTGGCACCAGTTTGTGATGGACTGCATCGCGAAAGGGCTCGGCGGACTGGAAAACCTTTCCCTCATCCCCGGCAACGTAGGTGCCAGCCCCATGCAAAACATCGGGGCATATGGCGTGGAAATCAAGGATGTTTTCCATGAGCTGGAAGCATTTCATCTGCACGACAGGGAAGTGCGTGTGTTCGACCGGGAAGCCTGTGCTTTCGGGTACCGCGAAAGCGTGTTCAAGCATCAGTATAAAGATCAGTTCGCCATACTTAATGTTACTTACCGGCTCTCCAAAAAGCCGGTATTCAATACCAGCTACGGCGCCATTGAGCAGGAGCTGGAGCGTATGGGCGCAAAGGAACTGACGATCCGGAATATCAGCCAGGCCGTTATCAATATCCGTTCTTCCAAACTCCCTAATCCTGCGGAGATCGGTAATGCCGGCAGCTTCTTCAAGAATCCGGAAGTAACTGCCGAAACATATGAATCACTGAAACTTGCCTTCCCTAACATAGTGGCTTACCCGCTGGCCAATGGGCATTTCAAACTGGCTGCAGGCTGGCTCATAGAGCAGGCCGGCTGGAAAGGATACCGTAACGGTGATGCAGGCGTACACGAACGCCAGGCGCTGGTGCTCGTTAACTACGGGCATGCGGCAGGGGAAGATATCGTGGAATTGTCGTGGAAGGTGGTAGACAGTGTGAAGGAGAAATTCGGCGTGGTACTCGAGCGCGAAGTCAATATCATTTAGTTTTTGCGGCAATATGGCGGATGATTTTATCCGCATGTTCACGGGAGTTCTCGATGAACCATACGTGCGTGTTCATACCCCCGCAAACCACACCGGCAAGGTAGATGCCGGGCATATTGGTTTCCATCGTGTCTTCGTTATACACAGGCTCCTTTACCCCGTCGGCCGACAGCTGGATGCCTGCATTCTCCAGGAAATGGAAATCGGGCTGATAGCCCGTGGTGGCAATCACGAAATCGTTCGGGATGGTGATAACCCCTTCGGGTGTAAGGATATCTGCTTCCTGCTCCCGGATGCCTGCAAGTGTTGAATGGAAATAGGCTTTGATGCTCCCTTCTTTTATCCGGTTCTCTATATCCGGTTTTACCCAATATTTTACCCGCCTCCCGATCCCTTCTTCCCGGATTACCATAGTTACATCGGCCCCTTTGCGGTAGGTTTCCAGCGCGGCATCTACAGCGGAATTATTAGCGCCAACCACGATCACTTTGCGCGTGGCGTAATAGTGGGGGTCTTTGTAGTAGTGGGTTACTTTGGGAAGGTCTTCCCCGGGAATGCGGAGCAGGTTGGGAATATCGTAGAAGCCTGTAGCCACCACGATGTTTGCGGCTTCGTACACTGCTTTATCCGTGATCACGGTATAGCCGGTGTCTGCAGGTTTGATGGTAACTACTTTTTCAAACAGGTGGATGCAGACGTTTTTACTCACGGCTACACGGCGGTAATATTCGAGTGCTTCGGGCCGGGTGGGCTTGGCATTGTTGGAAACGAAAGGGATACCGCCTATCTCCAGTTTTTCGCTGGTGGAGAAGAAGGTCATGTTGATGGGGTACCGGTAGAGGGAATTCACGAGGCAGCCCTTTTCGATCACCACATAATCCAGTCCCTGTTGCTGCGCTGCCAGTGCGCAGGCGAGGCCAATGGGGCCGCCGCCCACGATCAGTAATGCTACCTTTTTTGCCATATGCTAATGTACGCCATTTTGTTCCAGTGAATCGAGCAGCCGGAAGAGGGGGGCCGTGGCTGCCCTGGTATGATGCAGGCCCTGGCGAAGTACTTCGACACTTTGTACCCATTTGCTTTCCTGCAGATCGTGCCCGCAGGCTTCAATCATACCTTCCAGCGAAGCCGGCGTCATCTCCATATGGAATTGCAGACCTACGGCGTTGTTTCCGAACTGAAAAGCCTGGTTCCTTGTAACGGGCGATTCCGCCAGAAGTACGGCCCCTTCGGGCAGGTCGAAGGTATCGCCATGCCAGTGGCAAACGGTGAGCGTATCGGGCGCCCAGGGGGCTTTAAACGCAACGGGGAACCAGCCTATCTCTTTTTCGGTGTTCGGGTATACTTTGGCACCGAGGGAGGCAGCCAGTAATTGGGAGCCGAGGCATACACCGAGAACGGGCTTACCGGATTCTACCGCGTCGTTGATAAAGGCGATCTCGTTACGGAGCCAGGGGTATTTATCGGTTTCATTCACACTCATCGGTCCGCCCATGATTACGAGCATATCCACATCGGCCGCGGCGGGCAGGGGATCGTTGTCATAGAAACGGGTGTATTCAAGGGTATGGCCCCTCTCTTCCGCCCATTCCGCAATGGCGGCGGGCCCTTCAAAAAATGCGTGCTGGAAAATACGGATGCGCATTGCTGTGTCAGAGTTGATAATGATAGAATTTTTTGTCTACCGGCATGATGTAAGGCCCGTCGGGGATTACGTTTCTTTCCACCTGCACAAATCCGTTCTTTTCATAGAAGCGGTGGGCGGCGTGGAGTATTTCGGCGGTGCCGAGGTAGATGTCGGAATATTCATGTGTTCGTGCCCATTCCTTCAGGGCTTCCAGCAGCCGGAGGGCAACACCGTGTTCGCGGCCACGGTAGTCCTGGTGAACGAACATCTTACGAAGGGCGCCTTTTCCTTCGCCAAGATCCATCAGTGAAATGGTGCCGATGAGCCGGCCGTTATGTTCCGCAATCCAGAAGTTACTGATACCCTGCTGGTACACACCAGGGATATCGGCGAGGTCGGGCTGCTGCTCTCGGGTTACGGGCAGTCCAAATTCCTTTTGCTGGATGTGGAGGATGAAATCATAGATCTGCCCCGCATATTCAGGGGAGAAAGGTTGCACGTTGATCATTGTTCTTCGGGGTTTTAACCATTCCCCGGGATGGCTTTGAGTCCGTCGTCAGGGAACCGGATGTCCATGTCATTTGCAATATCTCTGGGCAGGGATTTGGTGGTTTTAGCATCCAGATCCCTGATCTGTTCAAGTTTACCGATAATGGTATCGCCCTTGCGTTTACCTTCTTTCAGGCGGTTCATGGCTTCGGTATAGGCCATGCCTGCTTTGTTGATATGCTCTCCCATGCCCTGCATTTCTTCGAGGAAAAGGATGAACTTATCGTACAGGAGGCCGCACTGGCGGAAAATCTCGTCCACATTCCTTGCCCTGTTTTCATGCTGCCACAGCTGCCGCACGATCTTGAACGTGGCTACGAGGGTGGAAGGGGTGATCAGTACTACTTTCTTGCTGAGGGCACGGTTGAAGATTTCCGGACTTTCGTTCAGTGCCAAAGTGAGGGCGGGTTCAAAGTGCATGAACATGAATACGAAGTCGGGAGATTTGAGAGTGCCGAGGCGCTGGTAGTTGCGGGCGCCGAGCTCGTCGATATGTTCGTTGATGCTGCGTACGAGTTGTTTGATATGGAGCTTCTTTTCTTCGGGGTCCTGTGTGTTGAAATAAGCCACATAGGAATTGAGGCTCACCTTGCTGTCGATAATGAGATGCTTGCCGTCGGGCAGTTTAAGGATGAAGTCGGGCCGGTAATTGCGGGCTTCCTCGCGGTCGCGGTGTACTTCTTCGCTGGTGTAGTCGATGTATTTCTGCAGCCCTTCCGATTCGAGGATGAGCCGCAGGCGGTCTTCCCCCCAGTTGCCCTGTACTTTTACATCGGATTTGAGGGCGCTGGCGAGGCGCTGTGCATCTTCACTGAGGCGGATATTGAGCTGCTGGAGGGATTCGATTTCTTTTTTCAGGGAGGTGAGGTCCTGGATATCTTCCTTGCGCGTGGCTTCAATGGTTTTGCGGAACTGCCCGATATCCGACTGCAGGGGAGCCAGTAAATGATCGAGGGAAAGCTTGTTGGTTTCGAGGAAATCGCGGCTTTTCTGGCGGAGGATGTCGTTAGCGAGGTTGGAGAACTCCTGGCGGTTGCTTTCGTGTATCTGCTTCAATTGCTCTCCCATCTGCGAAAGCTGCTCTTTTTCTTTATCTGCGGCGGCCACACGGGCAAGGAGTGTGCGGATCTCGGTTTCCTTTGTTTTCAGGTCCTGATCGCGCTGGTGTAGTGTAAAGAGGGTGCTGTCGTACATTTCGCGGGTTACATATCCTTCGTCTACCTGTTCCCGGCTCAGCCGCTGGGCCAGTTCGTGCTTCGGTACATAAAAACGGCGAAGGAGGAGCCAGCCGCCCAGGCCGCCGGCAAACAGCCCTGCCATCAGTACGAAAAGGAGGGTTAATGTCATATCATTCAAAGTTAATGAATCATCGCGAAGCGGCGCGGGCCGGATTATGCACAGGTGTGCATAAAACAAAAAAGGTCCGGGTTATGCACCCGGACCGTCTCAAACATATCTCTAAAGTTGACTTTACATGAAGTGGTAGCGCACGAAAGCTTCCATGGCGGCGTACTTCTGCAGGCCCAGTTTGTCGTACATGTCCGCAGTGTTGGCATTACGCTCTTCAGCGCGCTGCCAGAACTCGCGGGCGTCGGCACCCTGGAAGGGAACCACGTCTTTCTGGCTCTGGTGAATGAAGATACCGAGGCGTTTCTGCATGATCTGGTCGGGGCTCATGGGCACGGCCATTTCGATCTCGTGGATATCCCATTCCTGCCATGCGCCTTTGTACAGCCAAACCCAGCAATCTTTCGCCCAATCGTCATTCTTCACGATTTCGAGTGCTGCGAAGATCACGTCGAGGCAAACCTTGTGGGTGCCATGCGGGTCTGCGAGGTCGCCTGCGCAGTAAATCTGCTGGGGCTTCAGTTCGCGGAGGAGTTCTACGGTCAGCTTCACGTCTTCAGGACCCATGGGTTTCTTTTCCACGAGGCCTGTTTCGTAGAAGGGCAGGTTCTGGAAGTGCGCATGATCGTCGCCTACGCCTACGTAGCGGCAGGTAGCTTTCGCTTCACCACGGCGGATCAGGCCTTTGATGGCACGGATCTCAGGGGTGTCTTTCTGGCTGGGCTTCTTGCTGGCGATGAAAGATTTCGCGTCTTCCAGGATCTGGGAGCTTTTGCTGCGGTCGATGTCGAACATGCCTTCGAAACCTACGGCGAAGTCGATAAAGCGGAGAACGAACTCATCGGTTACCGCGATGTTGCCGGAAGTCTGGTAAGCTACATGCACATCGTGGCCCTGCTCGTGCAGACGGATGAAGGTGCCGCCCATGGAGATGATATCATCATCGGGGTGGGGGCTGAAGATGAGGGCGCGTTTCTTTGCCGGTGTGGAGCGTTCCGGATGGTTAGGAAGCTGTGCACCGGGTTTGCCGCCGGGCCAGCCGGTAATGGTATCGCGGATAGCGTTGAATTCCTTGATATTCAGCTCATATGCGGAACCGTACTGTACGATCAGATCGTTCAGGCCGTTGTTATTATAATCCTTATCGGTGAGCATGAGGATGGGCTTGTTCAGCTTCAGCGCGAGGCTTGTTACTGCCTTGCGGGTGAGCAGGGGCGTCCATTCACAGTCGCCGGTGAGCCAGGGTTCCTTGTTACGGGTAAGCTCCGCTGCAGCCTGCTCATCGATCACGAATTTGCAGTTGGGGTGCTGTTGCAGAAGGGAAGCAGGTACCTGATCGGTGCTGCTGCCTTCTACGGAGCGGCGTACGATTTTGGCTTTGTGCTGGCCCCAGGCGAGGAGGATCACCTTTTTAGCCTTCATGATGGTGCCGATGCCGGCGGTAATGGCTAAACGGGGTACCTGGCTCATGTTGGAGAACTCGTAGGCATTCGCGAGGCGGGTGCTGTTATCCAGCGTTACCAGGCGGGTGTGGGAGTTTACATTGGAACCGGGTTCGTTGAAGCCGATGTGGCCGTTGTTACCGATACCCAGGATCTGGATGTCGATACCGCCAACGGTTTCGATCTTACGCTCGTAAGCTTCCGCGTACTGCTTGATCTGCTCTTTGGGAACAGTGCCGTCGGGGATATTGTAATTCTCGGTGGGAATGTCGATGTGATTGAACAAATGCTCTTTCATAAAGCGGTTGTAGCTCTGCAGGGCATCCGGTTCGATAGGGTAGTACTCGTCGAGGTTAAAGGTTACCACGTTTTTAAAGCTGAGGCCTTCTTCTTTGTGGAGGCGAACCAGCTCTGCATAAAGGTACTTCGGAGTGGATCCGGTGGCAAGACCTAATACGGCAGGTTCATTAGCAGCCTGCTTTTCACGTATAAGAGCAGCGATCTCCCTGGCTACGGCTTTGGAGCCTTCCTTCGCGTCAGGGTGGATGTCCACGGAAATCTGTTCGAAACTGTCGATCAGTTCAATTTCCTGGTGATTGATGGTCATTGTTCTGTTTTTTAATGCGTTTTCAAAAACGAGCCGGAAAATTAAATAAAATACAGGGAATGTTCTCGAAAATTTATGATTAACTATTTCCGGCCCCGTTTCTCCTTCTTAAATCCAAATGCATGGCAGCTCCGTAATTACTATCAACCTCCTGTTAACAAACCGGCAGACCACCTCCCTTACGGAGCGGCACCGGGGCAGGCGGGGTAACCTCAATAACCAGTCAGTAACCAATCATTTACAACGAAAACCACATGATGAACAAACTGATCCTTTTGGCAGCCAGTGCCACCTTCCTGCTGGGAATGGGTATTTCTCAACATGACAGATCTGGCCAGCCGGTAATCACCTCCGAAAGGGAAGCCAAATGGGTTAAATCCAGAACAGGCGCCTGGGCCGCGTATAAAGACGGTAAAAGCTACTGGTATAAGCTGGACAAAAATGCCCGCCTCTGGTGGAGCCCCAATGGCCGCGACTGGTCTGAAGTACCAGAAGGCATGTGGGCCGATAAACAGAATAAATGGCTGAAAATAGGGGAAGGGAAGTTGTGGTGGACCAACGATGATGGTAAAAACTTTGAAGAAGTGCCCGAATGGAAATGGCAGGGCCCCCGCGGGGAATGGTACAAATTCGATGCAAAATGGACTCTTTGGGTCACCAGATAAAGATTTTCATAGCGTCATAGGGAATATTTATTAATTGAGTCACGAATAGCATACAGATGAAGAAACAAGTCCGCCGCTCTTGAACGGTGGTCTGAAAGAAAAAAAGCCGGATCGTAAGATCCGGCTTTTTCATTACTGCACGATCAGCTCGTCTATAAAGAGCCATGCAGGCTCTCCTTTGCCCGGTGCACCATCCGGTATCCTGTCCAGCGCACGGAGGGTGAACTTCACATACCGCCCTTTCACATCAGTAAGGCCCACACGCCAGCGTACTATGCCATTGCCACCCGGCTCTTTCCGCAGCAGCACTTCTTTGAAATGCTTACCGTCTTCGGAAACTTCCACCTTCATCTCTTTGGGCGGATAAATCCATTGTTCCCTGTTGGCGAGGTAGTTGAGGCCCACCTGCGTAATCTGAGTGCTGTCGCCCAGATCAACTACCGCTACGGCCGTACCGCCGCTCCAGGCAGTCCACTGGTTATCGTTGAACTCCGGCACACCTTCAATCCCGTTTACAAGGGTGAATGCGCCCGGATTGTAGTTCTGGTGCGGTGTACGCGGCAGCTCCGGCGTTCTTCCCAGCGCCTTATGGAAAAGGAACCGCTGCTGCCATTCGTTGCCATAAGGCTTGCTATCCTGCAACACAATAGCCCGGATGGTACCGGTTTGGGTTACCGGGATGGGGCCGGTATAGGCAGTGGCGTTCATATCGGGTGCCGAGCTGTCTGTGGTAAACACAACCTTACCACCATCCAGCTTTGCATCGAGGCGTACCTGTACGCCGTTTTTGCCGTTGCTCTCCACGGTGGGGCGCACTTCAAATACATGCTTGGCATAGTTCACGCCTTTCTTCTCGAGGCGGGGGAGGTGGCGCTTCAGCCTTTCGAGGAAGCCGTCGAAATCTTTCTTCTCTTTGGGCGACCACAGCACTTCCGCCAGCGCTACCGCACGGGGATATACCATGTATTCCGCATGCTCCGGACTGCCGATATATTCCGTCCACAGGTTAGCCTGTGCTCCCTTAATGTAAGATGCTTCTTTAGGTGTAAGCCCTTCAGGCACCGGATCGTATCCATATACCTTGCTTACCGGCGTAAAGCCGCCGATGGCGAGGGGCTCGTTCTTGCCCTGCGACTGGTAATGGTCGAAGTACACGAAGCCACCGGGTGTCATGATTACATCGTGATGCTGCTTAGCCGCTGCTATGCCGCCTTCGATACCCCGCCAGCTCATTACGGTAGCGTTAGGGGCAAGGCCTCCTTCGAGGATCTCATCCCAGCCAATAATCTGACGGCCTTTTTCATTCAGCCACTTTTCCATCCGGCGGATGAAATAGCTCTGAAGGGCATGGCCGTCTTTCAGGCCTTCCGCTTTCATACGGGCCTGGCATTTGGGGCATTTATCCCAGCGCACCTTGGGGCATTCATCGCCACCGATGTGGATGTAAGTGGAAGGGAAAAGGATCATGACCTCTTCCAGAACGTTTTGCAGGAACTGGAAAGTGGAGTCGTTGCCTGCGCAGAACACATCGTCGAGCACGCCCCATTTGGTGCCTACCGCATACGGTCCGCCGGTACATCCCAGGTTGGGATATGCTGCGAGTGCTGCGAGGGCATGGCCCGGCATTTCGATTTCAGGGATCACGGTAACATGGCGCTCTGCCGCGTAAGCCACTACTTCCTTGATATCTTCCTGCGTATAAAAACCACCATATGGTTTACCATCGAATTTGTTGTCGGCATACCGGCCTTCCATGGTTTCTTTCCTTCTGCTGGCGATCTCCTGGAGTTTGGGGTAGCGCTTGATTTCGATGCGCCAGCCCTGATCGTCTGTCAGGTGCCAGTGGAAGGTATTCATTTTGTGCATCGACAGCAGGTCGATGTACTTTTTAACGAAAGAAACGGGGAAGAAGTGACGGCATACATCGAGGTGGAGGCCTCTGTATGCGAATCGCGGCTGGTCGGAGATGTTGACTCCCGGCAGCCAGTAGGCCGGTGCTGATTGTACGGGCATCAGCTGGATGAGGGTTTGCATGCCGTAAAAAGTACCGGCTGCATCGTCGCCCTCGATGGTTATGAGATCTTTCCCGACTTTAAGCTGGTACGCTTCTGCAATGGCCTTTTCCCCGGCAGGGCGGGTGCTGAACACGATGGCGTTCATGCTGCCACTATCTTTTACCTGTAACTCAAAGCCGCTGAGGGAGCTGAACCACTCATTGAATAGCCCGGCAGTTTGCCGGTCGGCCTCTGTGGCTGCTACGAGTACGGTTTGCTTGTCGAGCAGGAAGGAGTCTGCCGTTTCAGTGAGCCTGGCGGGCAGGGGAATGAGCTGTACGGGCGTTTTAGGCGCCGCGCCTTCCGGCCCGCGGGTATTGCAGGCAGCGAGGCCCGCAAGTGCGAATAGAGAAAGGAATACCGATTTAATGGTCATGTCTGTTTAAGGTTTATTTCCGGATGCAGCAGCCTTTAGCGCCTGACTCTCTTTTTCGAGCGCGGCTACTTTATCCTTCAGCTTATCATTTTCTTTTTTCAGTTCGATAAGATACAACGTTATTTCTTCGATTTTCTGCATCTGGATCTTTTGCATTTCTCCAATGTCGAGTCCTTTCTTTTCAATTTCAGTGGCAGAAGGCACATCGGGCAGTCTGCGCTCACGGAGGATATGTGCTTCAACCTGGAGCAGTGGCCGGAG
Organism: Chitinophaga deserti; assembly: GCF_003149455.1. Classification (GTDB taxonomy): domain Bacteria; phylum Bacteroidota; class Bacteroidia; order Chitinophagales; family Chitinophagaceae; genus Chitinophaga; species Chitinophaga deserti. Next base: position 480,623 of record NZ_QFFK01000003.1, on the reverse strand, counting down.
GTCAAAGGCAGGATCGAACACATAATCGGGCCAGCCTGTCTGGGTAACTTTTACTTTTTTGGCGGTGATATCGCCGTTAACGGCCAGGAGACTTTGGGGAGTGGTGGTACCGATACCGACCTTCCCGTCGTGGTTTATATGCATATGCACGATAGGATCCACATAGCCTGCGTTGGAAGCCGGATTGGTAAGGAATTGCATATAGGTATCCCATGAACCACCCCGGTAAGAACGGATCATTGTTTTACCTGCATTCTGAAACTCAAATGAAATATCACGTTTGCTGTCAACACCTGCCGGCTGATTCGGGCCTAAGATCACTACTTTATTATATTTTGAATTAATGTTACTTCCAAAAATGGGATTAGGTGATACGATGCCTGTCTTAACATTCAGTACTCCGGTATTATCCAGATGCATAATCAATCTTTCATCGGTATTGTAACTAATGGCAGTATTGTTATGAGCCAGCCAGCGAAATCTGAACCCGCTGAGTGAATCACCATAAATGCCGTAATTAATTGAACCTGTAGATTCATGGATAAGCCCGGACCGGAAATTTGACGACCAGAAGCCGGGTTTAATCGTGTTGACGTAGGTGCTGTTCAGCCGGACTTCGGAAAATTCTCCGGGAGAGAGTTGGGCAAAAGCAGTTCCGCATGCAAGCATGGGCAACAATAAAATGATGATCTTTTTCATAGAAAAAAGGGAGGGTTTTTTTGACCCTCCCAAATTACTATTCTATAATTATTTCGTCTGCAAAAATATGCCCGTGTTCTCCTTTGCCGGGATGCCAGTCGGGGATTACGCCGATGGATTTAGCTACCACCTTCACATAACGTGCTTTGGCGTTCACAGGAAGGCTCAGTGTTTGAATGAAGCTGCCGTATTCACGCTCGGAGAATTCGTTCTTCACCACTCCGGCAGATTTGAATTGCTTCCCATCGTCGGAAAGGAAGAACTCTACCTGCGAAGGGTACCATATCCATGAGCCGAGATCCTGCAACACGCCGAGGCCCAGTTTCTGCAGCTGGCGCGGTGCTTTCAGGTCCACAATAGCTTCCAGATCACCCGGGTAATGGCTCTGCCATGCACCCAGGCGGAAATCTTCCAGTCCGCGGATACCATCGATCAACCCATCCGGACCGCCCGCTGTGAATTGGGGATGGATCTTAGACAATACCTGGATGGTTTTGTCGGTTGGGATGAGATAGAACGGCGTTTGCATCACCTGGCTGTATTTGCCATTGCGGAAGGCCACGGCTTTGAGTCGTGCAGATAGCTTCAGCGTAATGGGGCCGGTGTATTTTTTTGATTTATTATCCGGATTGCTGCCATCAAGCGTGTAGTAGATGGCGGTATTGGGTTCCACTGCTTTCAGCGTTACCTGCATGGAATGCTTGAAACGGTCGGATGCAGAAACTGCATAAGGAACTGCCACGATAAGATCTTCGGTAATGGCACTTACAGGAACGTTGGCGCCTGTTGCCCATGTTTTATCGGGTGTGCCGCTCATATCGAACGTCATTTCACCGCCCGCCATGATGGTGCTGTGAGGGATGGCAGAAATGCGGAGGTTTTCTGTTTTGCCATCTTCGCTTTTCACGCTCACGCCTTTCACATAAAAGTTTTTCGGGCTCAGGTTACGGGCTTTGATGGTGAAGGTTTTGCCGCTTTCGAGGTGGATCTTCACTTCATCGAAAGTGGGCGTGCCAATGGCATACTGTCCGTCGCCGGGGCGCACTGGGTAAATGCCCATGGCGCTCATGATATACCAGGCGCTCATCTGTCCGCAGTCTTCGTTACCGCTCAAACCATCAGGTGCATTGTGGTACATGGTGTTCATAACCTGGTGGATCAGTTCCTGTGTTCTCCAGGGCTGACCGGCGTAATTGAAAAGGTAAGCGATGTGGTGGCTGGGTTCGTTACCATGTGCGTATTGACCGATCAGGCCGGTAATGTCGCTCTGGTGGCGGCCGGAGAGTTTGTCTTCTGTAGAGAAAAGATGATTCAGTTTATAGATGAATTTTTCTCTTCCGCCATTCAGCTTCATCAGTCCGCTTACGTCTTGCGGGGCGTAGAAGCTATACTGCCAGCTGTTGGCTTCGGTGAAGAAGTTATTTACTTCCGTGGGTACGAAAGGCGTCATCCAGCGGCCGCCGATCTTTCCGCGCATGAAGCCGGTAGAAGCGTCGTAGATGTTTTTATAGGATTGTGCGCGGCGCATGTAGCGGTCATACACTTCGGTGTCTCCCAGCATTTTGCCCATCTGCGCGATGCACCAGTCGTCGTACGAGTATTCCAGCGTGCGGGAAACGGATTCGGGCTGCGTATCCATACTGAGATAACCCTGGCGGATGTAGTCCTGCATACCAAAGCGTGTACCTTCCGCATAGCTGCGCATGGCTTCCAGCGCATATTTTGAATCGAATCCGCGAATGCCTTTCTGGTAAGCATCCACAATTACGGGTACGGAATGGTAGCCGATCATGCAGAAAGTTTCGTTACCGCTGAGCTCCCATACGGGAAGCATACCGCCGTTTTTATATTGGGCGAGGAAGGTATTGATCCAGTCGTTGGTTTTATGCTGATTGATGATGGTCATGAGCGGGTGCAGCGCGCGGTGAGTATCCCACAGGCTGAACACGCTGTAGTTTTCGAAGCCTTCCGCTTTATGGATCTTGAGGTCGGTACCGCGGTACTGGCCATCCACATCCATGTAGAGGTTGGGATTGAGGCAGGCGTGGTACAGTGCAGAATAGAACATGGTTTGCTGGTCTTCCGTTCCGCCTTTCACTTCAATTTTACCCAGCTCTTTATTCCAGGCGCTGGTAGCAGCGGCAAGCGTACCGTCGAAGTCGAAGCCGGGCATTTCTGCATCGAGGTTTCTGAGGGCACCATCTTCACTCACGCCGCTGATGGCTACTTTCACGAGCAGTGGCTGCTGAACACCGAAGGTGAAGTATGCTTTGATGTTACGGCCTTCCGCCTCATTCAGTTTTCCTTTGGCAGTGTCGCCGAGGGCAACGGTATGTCTGGTGAACGGACGGCTGAATTTCATCGCAAAGAACAGTATCTGTTCCTTAGCCCAGCTGGTGGAAACACGCATGCCTACCACGGTAGAGTCGTTGATTACTTTCAGGCTGGAATGCTTTACGATATCGCGGTGGTAGAGGTCGAGCAGTACATGCCCTTCTTTCGCTGAAGCGGGGAATTCGTATTTGTGCAGTCCTACGCGTTTGGTAGCGGTGAGACTGGCGCGGATGTCATATTTGTCGAGCTTTACGCTGTAAAAGCCTGCATAAGCTTTTTCATTAGCGTGAGAGAAGGGGGAAGCGTATGCTTCGTTGCTCCAGGAAGGCTGGCCGGTTACGGGCATGAGGAGTACATCGCAGTAATCTTCAATACCTGTGCCGCTGAGGTGCGTGTGGGAGAAGCCATACATCACGGAATCGGTGTAATGATATCCGGAGCAGCCGTCCCAGCCTTTAAGGCGTGTATCCGGACTAAGCTGAACCATGCCGAAGGGCATACTTGGGCCGGGGTAGGTATGTCCGTGGCCGCCTGTGCCGATAAAGGGATTTACTTTATGCGCATAGTCTTTTTGCTGTGCATGCGCAACAGATGCCAGCCCTACAGCCAGCAATACCATCCATTTTTTCATTCACTGTTTATTTTAAATCCACCCGCCGGCGCTATGGCATAGATGCAGTCCGGTCGGAAAAAGCTAAAATACAGAAAATGATTCGCTAAAACGTTTTAGTGATATGGAAAATGATGAATGGAGGGGATGGTAGGGCATAAAAAAGCCTCCGGTCAAATTCCGGAGGCATAACTTATTTGTTTATCAAACGATTATTTAATGAGTAGTTCCGCAATTACCGGGCGGTGGTCGGAAGCAACGGTTTCTTCCACAACTTCCGATTTGCTAACATGCCAGCGGCCTTTGCCCGACAGCAGGATGTAATCCAGCTTCTGCGTAGGCTTATCGGACGGCCAGGTGGGGCCCAGCTTCTCCGTTGCATCGGTGAAATGGGCTTTCAGCTGGGTAATCTCCTTTGAAGCCGGAAGGGCGTTCAGGTCGCCTGCCAGGATCAGGGGAACGGTGGAGCGCTGGAGCTGCCCCAGCACGAGCTGGATCTGCGCAAGACGGTCTGTAGGGTCTTCCACATGGTCCAGATGTGCACTGGCGAAGCGCAGGAGGCTGTCGCCCGGCAGCTGGACTGTAACCACCGCGGCTGAGCGGGGCTCACCTTCTTTCCCTTTAGAGGGTAGGGCAAGGGTGTAGGCCGACTGAATAGGGTATCTCGAAAGCACCCCGTTGCCGTACCCGCCGCCATCATAATCCATGGCTTTTCCGAAATAGATGTACATGCCTGTAGCATCTGCCAGTTCTTTCAGAATATCGGCATTACCGATGCGGTTGGTAGCGGAATCCACTTCCTGAAGGGCTACCAGATCAGGATTGGTGGCGAGGATCACGGTGGCAATGCCCTGGATGTCCAGTTTGCCGCTCATGTTCTCTGCATGATGGATGTTATAGGTCATTACTTTTATGACCTGGCCCTGTACCTGCGCTTTTGCGGTAAGCGCGCCAACCGAGAAAATCAGATATAGAATAATTCGCTGCATACAGTGGTTAAAAGGGATCCGGCGGATCGGCAACTGGCCGGGTTCTGCCGGATCGCAACTATTTAAAAATGCTCTTCACGTTACGGCCGATCCAGCTCTGCGGGGTTTTCAACCCTAAGATATAAGCTATCGTTGCGGCCGTATCATACGTCATGATACTTTCTTTGACTTCATTGTTCTTTTTAATCCCTTTCCCCGTAAATACCCAGGGTATCTCCATCTCTACCATTGTTTTTCCGCCATGGCCCTTGTTGATGCCACCGTGGTCCGAAGATAAGATGATAACGCTGTTATCCCACATGCCGGCGTCTTTTACTGCCTGCAGAATCTTCCCTAATAAAACATCGTTCTTGTGCACTTGTTCATAGTAGGGCGGAATGTTATGCCCGATTTCGTGACCCACTCCGTCTGGCTGATCGAAATGGATGAACAGGAAGTCTGGCTTCTTTTCCTTCAGATACGCGATGGCCACTTCTGTGGTAGCACTGTCGGTAGGGCAGTTCTGATCCTTGTTTACTGCTTTTTTCGGGAACAGGTAACCAATGCCTCCCCAGGAATAGATCACACCAGTTTCCGCATTAGGCTTTTGTTCGCGGATCAGGGTGAACAGGGAAGGGAAGAGGCCGTACTGGTCCAGCTCACGGGGCTGCACCTCAGGAGTTTTGCTGCCCCATTCGGTGAAGCCATGCAGTTCAGGACCTGCACCCATAATCATGGACGCCCAGTTTACCGCGCTGGAGGAAGGCAATACACTGCGGGCTTTCAGCGACCAGCTGCCGTCTGCCATCATCTGCTTCATCACGGGATTATCGGCTTTTTCCATCGCATAGGCTCCCAATCCGTCCATACCGATAAGGATCACGTGTTTTACGCCCTTTACCTGCGCCTTTGCGCCAAGGGCCATACACAACAATAAAGCTAAGTAGCGAGCTTTCTTCATGTTTGGTCTAATTTAAAATTTATTTAATGTATCAGCAATGCTGCTTTTTTCACAAATAAGGAATGTGGATAAAAGTAGTGTATGAAACGGGTGTTTTGTTTAATATTTATACACATGTAGTAGATTTTATATAGCCGGGGTATACAAATGCTTGCCGGATATACATAAAAAAGGGAAGCGAGGGGCTTCCCGTGCTTATCAAAAAGCAGGTAATCAGGAATTGAGGCCTTTCTCGGCGCCCTGGCGGATAGCGCTTACGATTGTGGCCTGTGTTACCGAAATACCGTATTCCGGCACCCCGGGGATGCCACCCATGCTCACATTGGGATTACGGTATTGCATGCGGCTGTCAATAAAATCCCGGGCGGTGGAATGGTATTCCGTAGCGCCGGAAGCTTTTGCGAGAGCTTCAGCATTGTGTGCGCGGAGGCCTGAGCCTGCCATAATACGGATACGCCCTGCGGCTTTTTCAACCAGCTCCCGGATGAGAGAGGCGCCTTCCATGGCAGTATTCCGCTGGCCGGAAGTGAGGATACGCTCGCATCCGGATGCGATGATATCTTCCAATGCCTGAAATGCATCGTCGGTCATATCAAAAGCCCGGTGGAAAGTGACGCCCATGGGCTTTGCTGCTTCCACCAGTTCGCGGGTGCGGGGCAAATCTACTTTACCATCTGCAGTAAGGAGGCCAATTACCACTCCATCACAGCCGAGCTGCTTACATACTTCGATATCTTTTTTCATGATAGCGAACTCGGTATCGTCGTACAGGAAATCTCCCCCACGCGGGCGGATGATAGGATAGATCTTCAGGCTGCATTGCTCCCTCACGGCAGCGATCATGGCATGACTGGGAGTAGTGCCGCCTTCGAGGAGGTTGTCGCACAGTTCGATACGGTCTGCCCCGCCTTCCTGGGCGGCGATGCAGGAGGCCACGGAGGTGGCGCATATTTCCAGTGTGATGTTCTTCAACGTCGAGGTTTTTTGCAAAAATAGGGATCGGCTACCAGCAGGGCGCCGGGTAGCCGATCAAATTATCTGGTAATCAGTTTACTGAAAGTAATATTTCCCTTTGATGAGTGTTTCTTCACTGGCTCCGGTAGTGCAGGCATAGCTGAATCCGGGATGCAGGCAGTAAGCGCCATGTTCGCCTTTCTTATTGAGGGCGAGGAAGCCGATCTGGATCTCTTTGGCCTTGGCGGGCTTCTTTTTCACAATGCGCAACACTGCTTCTTTGCAGGCTGCTTCGGGAGAATAACCCTGGCGCATCAGCTCAACTACGAGGAAGCTGCCCACTACGCGGATCACTTCTTCTCCAACACCGGTGGCTGTTGCAGCACCCACTTCGTTATCTACATATAAGCCGGCTCCGATAATGGGAGAGTCGCCTACACGGCCATGCATTTTAAATGCCATACCACTGGTGGTGCATGCCCCGGAGAGGTTGCCCGCAGCGTCGAGGGCTACCATGCCGATGGTATCGTGGTTCCAGGCGTTGCCGGGCAGGCGCAGCGGATTAAATGCCGTGGTGCCTTTGCCTTCGTACGACTGGTTTTCGATATTGATAACTGGTTTATACTCTGCTTTTTTCAACCATTCTTTCCACGCCTTTTCTGATTCAGGTGTGAGGAGGTTTTCTTTCTGAAATCCGTTTTCCAGTGCAAACTGGAGGGCACCATCGCCCACGAGCATTACGTGGGGTGTTTTCTCCATTACTTTGCGAGCTACGGAAATAGGGTGCTTGATATGCTCGAGGGCAGCTACGGAACCACAGTTCCCCAGCTCGTCCATGATGCAGGCATCCAGGGTAACGCGGCCGTCCCGGTCGGGGAAGCCGCCATAGCCTACGGTTTGGTTCTTTGGATCGGCTTCAGGCACATGTACACCGGCTTCAACGGCGTCGAGTGCACGGCCGCCTTTGCCCAATACATCCCAGGCAGCGCGGTTGGCATCAATACCGAAGTCCCAGGTAGATACTACGACAGGCTTACGGGCTGAGCCGCTGCGGGATGATGCTACAGCCGGTATGCCATCCAGCGAAAGCGCTGCGGCGCCCAGTGCGGCGGTTTTCAAAAAGTTCCTTCTGCTCTTCATACTACACGGTTTGAAAACGGATATTAATCTTTCATTTCCCAGGCCATGGCGCTGGCGCCGAGGATGGCGGCGTCGCTTTCCTTGAGCTCGGAGAAAAGCAATTTAACTTTATTCTGGAAGATGGGCAGGAGGTTAACTTCCATATGCTCCCGAACGGGGCGCATGATAAGGTCGCCTGCCTGTGTGAGGCCACCAAAAAGCACAATGGCTTCGGGGCTGGAGAACATTACGAAGTTGGCGAGCGCTTCTCCAAGCACCTTACCGGTGAACTCGTAGATTTCTATGGCCAGCTTATCGCCTTTGATGGCGGCTTCGTAAATGAGCTTGGAATCAATTTCTTCCCGGCTGTGGTTGCGGAGCATGCTTTCCAGTTCGGGATGTGCTTCCAGCAGTTCAAGAGCGGTGTTGGTAACACCGGTGGCGGATGCGTAAGATTCCAGGGAGCCACGTGCGCCCGTTCCGGGATGGAGGCGGCCGCCGGGCACTACAATCACGTGGCCAAGTTCGCCGGCAAAACCGTCGTGGCCATATATCAGCTGGCCGTTAGCAACGATGCCGCTGCCTACGCCGGTGCCGAGGGTGATAGTAATGAAATCTTTCATGCCACGGGCAGAACCGTAGGTCATTTCACCAAGTGCCGCCGCATTGGCGTCGTTGGTTAATACTGTTGGGAGGCCAAAGAGGTCTTCCAGCATTTGCGCCAGGGGCACGATGCCTTTCCAGCGCAGATTAGGAGCGTATTCGATGTTACCGGTGTAGTAGTTACCGTTGGGGGCACCTACGCCGATACCGCGGATGTTCTCAATACCGCCAACCTGATCGATCAGCTTGGTAAGCCGCCCGTGCAGCTCTTCGAGAAACATGGTTACTTCTTCGTGTGCTTTGGTTGACATGCGGTCCTGGCAAAGGATGTTGCCACGACGGTCTACAATACCGAATTTAGTGTTCGTTCCACCGATATCAATGCCCACCGCTAGTTGCTGACTCATAGTCTATTCCTTGGGAGTTTAAAATTGATTTTACGCGTAATGCGAAGAATGCCAGGTATGCGAAACATGCCACAGGCACGATGTAAGATAAATGAATGCCGATTGTGTCAGCGATACCGCCCTGTAACGGGGGGATAAGTGCTCCGCCGAGGATCATCATGATCAGGAAAGAAGAACCCTGGCCAGTGTATTTACCGAGGCCGGCAATGGAGAGGCTGAAGATGCAGGGCCACATCACGGAGCAGAAAAGGCCGCCGCTGATGAAAGCGAAGGTAGCTACTGCACCGGAGGTGAACAGGCCTATGATCATTGCAGCAGTACCCATGATACCGAAAGTGAGCAGCGTCTTGGCAGGTTTTTCCTGTCCGTAGAAGAAGCCTGCGATCTGGATTACAATACAGATAGCGAAGGGATACAGTATAGTAATGTCATTGCCTTTCATAGCGTTGGCACCGAGGATAACGGCGTAAGCGATGAAGGGTACCACTACAGAAAGCACCTGCCGTGCAGTTTTGGAAATGTTGAATACAGAGATGGCGCCAGTCCAGCGGCCAATCATAAGGCCACCCCAGAAAATCGAGATATAGGGGCTGATTTCGGATTCATGCAAGCCTTCCAGTGTAAGGAATCCTGGTGTTTTCAGCAACTCGCCGAGGTTGGAGGAAGCACTTACTTCCACACCCACATAAACGAAAATGGCGATCATGCCCATAATCAGCTGAGGGTATTTCATTGCGCCCCAGCCATCGCCATTAGAGCGGGCGGTGAACTGGCTGTAGAACAGGATCACGAGGATACCGATAATACCGGCGATGAAGTAGGGCAGCGGATGGGTGGTTACACCTGTTCCGATCGCGATTACCACGAACATCAGGGTGATGCCGAGGAGAGAGCGGGTGGCTTTGGGAGAAGATTCGAAATGATCGTCTTCTGTACCCTTCGGCATTTTAGTGGCTGCGAAGATAGCAGCGGCAGCCAGAAAGAGGCCTACGAGGGTAATATATAATATGTTGATCTTGCTCAGATCAGTATCTCCTGATGCGCCGGATACTTTGGCGGAACCGAAAAGGAGAATGCTTACGATAATGGGACCGATGGTGGTACCGAAGGAGTTGACACCACCTGCGAGGTTAAGACGGTGTGCGCCGCCTGCAGGGTCGCCAAGGAGGATGGCGAAGGGATTGGCAGCAGTTTGCTGCAGGGAGAAACCAAGGGCTACAATGAAGTAGGCGCCAAGGATGAGGTAGAAGGCAGCAGTTTTATCAGCCATACCCAGACCAAGGTTTACCGCGCCGATGGTGGCAGCGGCTCCAACGCCGGAGATAAGGAGACCATATATGATGCCTTTTTTAAATCCGATCCTGTTCAGGATATCTACCCCCTTCATTGCGGAAAGCAAATAGAGGATGAGCGACCCTACGAAGTAGGCGCCGTAAAACGCAAAGTCGATCAGCTGCGACTGAATCTGCGTCAGTCCGAAGTGCGCTTTACAGAACGGGATCAGTATGCTGTTGGAGGCTGCAACGAAGCCCCAGAAAAAGAAAACTAGCACCAGTACGGAAAACGATGGATGCGTACCCTGTTTTTGTGGCGTGGACATATACCGTTAAATTTTGGTAAAATTAGGGTCTAAATGTATAATTAATTTTTTGAGAAAAGGACAAAAACTGCTCGGAATGTTGCATTATTTTACATTGCTCAAACGTTTTAGCTAATATATTTATGAATTTAGCGAATTGTTCATTATGTTCGTGGCATTCTTGAACAATCAACCTTTGCAGCTAATGAGTAGCAAAACCATTACTATGACCGCTCCGCAGGAAGGAGGGTACAAACAGGCCATGTTAATTATTGGGGGTCTGTTCGCCGTTTTCGGCTTCGTGACCTGGCTGAACGCTTCACTGATACAGTTTCTTCAGCTTTTGTGTGATCTGACTGATTCACAGGCTTTAATGGTTACATTCGCATTCTACATCCCATACTTCCTCTGGTCCCTCCCTTCTTCCGTAGTCCTCAAAAAGCTCGGCTTTAAGAATGGTATGGCTATTGGTCTTGTTGTAATGGCCATCGGTTCCATCGTTTTCATTCCTGCTGCTAACAGCAAAAGCTTCATCCTGTTCCTGGTGGGCCTCTTCATCCAGGGTGCAGGCCTTTCCCTGCTGCAAACCGCCACTAACCCTTATGTGAGCATCCTCGGGCCCATCGAAAGTGCTGCACAGCGTATTTCCATAATGGGTATCTGTAATAAACTGGCAGGTGTGATCAGCCCCCTGATCCTTTCTTCCATCCTCCTGAAGAATGCTACAGAAGTAGAAATTAAAATCAAATCTACTACCGATGCTGTCGTTAAATCCCAGCTGCTCGACGAGCTGGCCGGCCGTGTGATCATGCCTTACATCGTGCTCACCCTGTTCCTCCTCATTGTTGCATTCCTTATCCGCCGCTCTACCCTGCCTGAAATCGAAGCAGAAGAAACCGACAGCTCAGGCGCTTCCGTTCCTGCACGCAGCTCCCTCGGCAAGTACCCTTACCTCTGGCTGGGTGCCCTCTGTATCTTCGTTTACGTAGGTGTGGAAGTAATGGCCGGCGACGTAATCGGTACCTATGGCAAGAGCGTTGGTCTCAGTGCTGATGCTGCTAAATACTTTAGCTCCTTCACACTCGGTTCCATGCTGGTGGGTTATGTGATCGGTATCTTCACCATCCCTAAATATCTCTCACAGGATATGGCCCTCAGAGGTTCTGCCGTACTCGGTATCCTCTTTACCGTAGGCGCTTACCTTACCGATGGTTCTACTGCAGTTACCTGCATCGCCCTCCTCGGTTTTGCTAACGCCCTCATGTGGCCCGCTATCTTCCCCCTCGCTATCGAAGGCCTGGGTAAATACACCAAGATCGGTTCCGCTATCCTGGTAATGGGTATCGCCGGTGGTGCCATCCTCCCGCAGATATATACCGGCCTGTATGAAGAGTCCAGCCTGCTTGGCTTTGCCCTGCATTCCGACGGCGTTACGTTTAAATCCGCCTTCCTCTACGCCATGGTGCCCTGCTATATCTACATCCTGTTCTTCGCCCTTAAAGGCCATATGATCGGTAAGGTTAGAGCTGCTAAATAATTACTTTTGCTAAGTATACCGAAAGGGCTGTCGTAAGACGGCCCTTTTTAGTTACGTCACCTTTCAACCAGTTAATATCCTACCGGATTCGTGTTTTTCATCCTTCGGTCATCCTTCGGTCATCCTTCGGTGATCCTTCGGTCATCCCCCAGGGAAGCACCCCGTTTACCGAAGGATCACCGAAGGATGACCGAACAATGGTAGTGCAAATGATTGATATTGAATTCTTTGTGAAATGCCCGAAAACAGTGCGAAAGCGGTGGTTCTGATAGTATATTAGCATGTGCGAATCTTGCCGGCGAAACCCGCATCCTTTTGATTACTCCTGTTTTTTATTACTTTTAGGTGTAAAATATACCCTTATAATGATAGCCACAGCCACCAAGGAGTTTCGCCAGCGTTTTAACAGGGAGCCCATTATCATCAGCTCCCCGGGAAGGATCAACCTGATCGGAGAACATACCGACTATAACGAAGGGTTCGTATTGCCCGCCGCCATCGACAAGCGTATCATCTACGCCATTGCTCTCAACGGCACCGACACCTGCAATGCGTACGCCATGTTCAGTGGTGAATCTGCCTCCTTTTCCCTTCACAACATTGAACCCGGTGGCGACTGGATCAACTACCTCAAAGGCGTGGTTTACCACCTGCAGCAAAAAGGCCATGAAGTAAAAGGGTTCGATTGTGTTATCACCGGCGATATCCCTATTGGTGCCGGTATGAGCAGTTCTGCTGCCGTTGAAGGGGGCCTGGCCGTAGCGCTCGATCATCTCCTTGGATTTAATCTTACCCGTATGGAAATGGCCCGAATCGGTCAGCTCGCAGAACATACCTTCCCCGGTGTGAAATGCGGCATTATGGACCAGTTCGCGAACCTGCACGGGCGTAAAGACAGTGTGATGCTGCTCGACTGCCGCAGCCTCGATTATCAGTACTTCCCGTTCAGTTTTTCTTCAGAAGTGAAAGTGGTACTTGTTAACTCGATGGTTCATCACTCCCTCGCATCTTCTGAATACAACGTGCGCCGCGCACAATGTGAAGAAGGGGTGAAGATCCTCCAACAGGTATACCCCTCTGCCAACAGCCTGCGCGATCTCACTTCAGCACAGGTACAGCAACAGCAACACCTGCTTCCAGCTAAAGTATACGACCGCTGCCTGTACGTTACACAGGAGAATGAACGTGTGGAGAAAGCCTGTGCACATCTGCAGCGTAACGAGCTGAAAGAGGCCGGTGCCCTGATGTTTGCTTCGCATGAAGGGCTTAGCAAACTGTATGAAGTATCGTGCCCGGAACTTGACTTCCTCGCCCAGCTGGCATCACAGCGCCCCGAAGTGGCAGGCGCCCGTATGATGGGTGGCGGTTTCGGCGGTTGCACCATCAACCTCGTTGAAACCGGAAAAGTGGATGCTTTCTGCGAATTCGTACAGGAGCAGTTCCGCCAGCGCTATGGTGTATCACCGGAAATCTATATTACTTCAATCGAAGACGGCGCCAAAGTAGAATTGGCTGTGGAAGCCGTTGCATAAAATATTCACCAGGTATTAAAAAAGCCGGCTGCAATTGCGCCGGCTTTTTTTTATTGAGACAGTTGTTGTGTTATTGCGGAGGGGCAAGGTCTACCGTAAGCCCGATACGCAGTGTATTGGACAAAGGATTGCGGTTGGCTCCATTGCCTGAAGGCACTACGTAGGAGAGGTTCATGGCTACCATGCGGTAACGCCCGCCTACACCGGCCGTGATCTCCTGAATCCTGCCTTCGTTTTTGTTACCGGAGATATACCCTACTCGTGCATTGAATGCATTGCGATAGGAATATTCCGCACCACCCGATACGCGCCAGGTATTGTTGCCGAACGACTGGAACCAGGCTGCCATAGCGCCGGTTTCATAGTATTCCTTTACATCATCCATGGCAGGTACCATCAGCTTATTTACTTCAGCACCTAACATAATGCGATGATCTTCCTGCATTACAAAAGTATAAGCGCCACCCAGTCCTAAGTTAGCAGGGAGGAATTCTTTCTGATCAGAATCGCCTCTATAGGCAATGCGCGAACCGAGATTACTCAGCGCGAAACCTGCGGTAAAGCCCTGCCCTTCATCATTGAGGCCGGAATAATACAGCGAGATGTCGCCGGCAACTGCCATAGCGGCTTTGTAGCGGATGGCATTGAGGTTACCGCGTACGAGGCTGGAACTGATGTAGCGGAAAGCCACACCGATACCGAAGCGCTCACTCAGTTTGCGTGCGTATCCCAGATCAAATGCCATTTCGCGGGGATAAGATGTTTTCAGTTCCTGCCCATTGTGATCCGTCAGGGGAAGGTTACCCAGGCTGAAGTAACGGATGTTCGCGGAAATAGCCTGACCTCCGCCCAATTGGTAATAACCGCCGGCATGCAGCATATACACATCCTTGGTTACATCCCGCATCCAGGGACTGTAGTTCACCGCCAGTGAGCCAATACTGTCTGCAAAGGGTGTTTTGGCAAGGTTCCACAGGCCGCTGTTGGCATCTGCACTGGTAGCCAGTCCCATATTGCCCATGCCGGAGGCGCGTGCATCAGGAGATATGCGAAGAAAGGGTACGGCGGATGAGGTGATGTTCACAGGATCGGTCGATTGTCCGCTGGCGGCACCTGCGCTGGCCAGCAGCAGTGCGGCGAAGGTATTGCGGATCAGGTAAGTCTTTTTCATGAAGAGTATTTTTGAAAGCCGGGCCACACAGGCCCGGCTGTTTATTTAGTTAATCGCTACGTTTTGGGTTTGACTGGTTTTTTCGCCATTGATATGCAGTACATACATGCCGGTTGGGATGCGGGATACATCCAGCTGCATGGTATTGCTGCCTGCATCGAGCCGTTTGTAGAGCTGTGATACCCGCTGGCCCGAAGTGGAATACAGGATCACATTAGCACCCTGTGCTTCATTTACATACACCCTGATCTGTAAGGTGCTGCGGCTGCTACACCAGGCTTTCACATCGTCTTTCGGTTTGTTGATAACCGTGAGGATGCCTTGTACCAGCCTGATGTTGTAGTTGGCTGCGGCGCCACCGGTGATTTGGATGGGGTATTTCCCTGCAGGACTGTTTTCATTTGCCAGCGTATGCAGTGCAACAGGAGTGGTAAGTACACCAGCGTTCTCGTTGAGCACAAAGCCCTGGTAAGAAGCTGTCAGCGGAGGATTGGCAGTACCGGTCACTTTCGATTTGTTGTCTGCAGTGATGGTGAGCTGTGCTTTTCCTACGGTGAATGTGCGGCTTACAGGAGCTGCAGCCAGCCAGTCATTATTACCTGCCTGTTCAGCAGTAATCGTAGTTGTACCTGTACCGGTAATATGGATCTGCCCGTTTACGATTGTGGCTACAGCAGGAGCAGTGCTGGTGTAGGAGATTGTCAGACCTGATGTAGCTGTGGCGGCAGGGTTCACGTCAGCATCGCCGTAAATGCGGGGAGCAGGTGCTGCAAACTGGATTGTTTGCGCCTGTGCGCGGGGAGTAACAGTAAGCGTTCCTGCTACATAAGTAAAGCGGTAATTATCAGCAACCGCTGCGGAAGCGGTGATAGGATAATTGCCGGGTGCTGAAGTGCGTGTAGCGTTGGTAGTTACAACCGGAAGTGTTTGGATATCACCCGCATCATCTCCGTTCAGGAAGCCTGTGTAGTTGACGGTGAGCGCCGGATTGTCGGTGCCTTCCACTTTGGTTTTGTTATCTGCAGTAACGGTGAGCGGAGCCTTTTCAACATCGAAGGCCTGAGTGGCGGCAGCGGCTGCCAGCCAGTCGTTATTACCATCCTGCTCGGCGCGGATGGATGCGCGGCCTGCTTTCAGGATGGTTACCTGTGTGCCGTTGATGCTGATGATTGCAGGTGTTTCGTTCACATACCGTACCGCGAGGCTGGAAGTGGCGGTAGCAGTAAGCGCGAATGCAGCATTACCATATTGCCTGTTTGCCAGTGCCGGGAAGTTGATGGTTTGCGGCTGTTTAGGACGGGCAGTCACAGTAAGTGTGCCATTCACGTACACGAACGTGTAGTTGGCAGCTACGGCGCCGGAAGCCCGGATTACATAATTCCCAACGGGAGACTGCAGCGTAGCAGTTGTGTTGATTACTGGCTGCGTTGTGAACACATTAAAGTTCTCATTTTTCACGAAACCTGCGTAGGTGACAGTCAGTGTAGGGTTTGCCGTGCCCTGCACTTTGGTTTTGTTTTCCGCAGTAACGGTCAGCTGTACCTTGTTCACCATAAAGCTGCGCGCAATGGGAGCTGCGGCGAGGTAATCGGTATTGCCATCCTGACTGGCGCGGATGGTTACAGTACCAGCCTTCAGGATATGGATCTGTCCGTTTGTGATAGTGGCCACATCGGGAGTGAGTGAGGTAAAGCTTACGGGAAGATTGGAAGTGGCTGTAGCGGTAATCCCGAAGTCAGCATCTCCGTACGTTACGTTGGTAAGCGTGGGGAAGTTGATGGTTTGTGGTTGTTTAGGTTTTGCGGTTACAGTGAATACCCCGTTTACATATGTCATCACGTAGTTGGCGGCAATGGCAGAACCGGGGAAGATGTCGTACTGCCCGGCCGGAGTGCTATTGGTAACGTTCGTTGTCGGTGTTGCCTGCTGTGTGAGTACGGCTGCGGATTCACCATTTACAAACCCGGTGTATCTAACGGTCAGTGGGGGATTGTTCTGTCCTTCCACTTTCGTTTTGTTATCTGCCCTTACTTCCAGCGGAGCGCGTTGTACGGCGAAGGTGCGGGAAGTTTCCAGTGCGGCCTCATAATCGTTGTTACCTGCCTGGTTTGCGAAAACCACTGCAGTACCGGTTCCAATGATGCGTATTTGTCCGCCTGCGATGGATACAACAGTTGGTGTGGTGGTACGGTATGTTACAGGAAGACCTGAGCTGGCGGTGGCACCGGCAGCAAAGGCAGCATTGCCATATGTTTTATCGGTGATTGTTGCGAACGTGATAGTTTGCTGCAGTTTAGGACGAGGCTGTACCAGCAGCGATCCGGCAGTCATGGTAATGTTGTAGTTACCGGAAGTAGCACCGGTTACCGTGATGGGATAGGTGCCGGGTAAAGATGCTCTGGTGGCGGTAGTGACCAGTTGTGCCGCAGTAGTGAGCACAGTGGGCTGCTCGTTGTAAACAAGACCAATGTACCGTGCAGTAAGCGCCGGTACGGCATTACCCTGGGTCATGATCTTATCTTCGGCGAGAATGGTAAGGTCGGCTTTATTGATGGTAATGGTTTGTTCCACTCCGGGAGCATCTTCCCAGGTTTGATCACCCGGACAATTAGCCGTGATCTTTGCCGTTCCTGCACCTTTTATCTGGATCTGCCCGTTTACGATCTGGGCTACATTAGTGTTGCCACTGGTGAAGAAAACAGGTAATCCTGATGTTGCAGTTGCCTGAGGTGTAACATGTGCCATGCCGTAACGAAGCGCAGCAATAGTAGGGAAAGTGATGGTTTGTGGTGTACGTGGCGGTGGCTGAATGGTCAGGATGCCGGTACGGTGGGTGATGTTATAGTTAGTTCCGCTGGCGCCACTGATGTTGATGGTATAATCACCGGGAGGCGAAGCTGCAGTGGCCGAAGTGGAAAGAATGGGCATATTGGTGAGTACCGATGCAGTTTCTCCCAAAACGAAGCCATTGTAGGAAGCGGAAAGGGTGGGGATATTAGCCCCGTATGGTTTTGTTTGATTGACGGCGGTGATAATAAGGGGTGCCCTGTTGATGGTAAGCGTTTTGCTGACAGGCGGGGCCGGTGCGTAAGTGGCGTCTCCTGCCTGTTTAGCCGTTACCGTAATGGTACCACTGCGCAGGATGTGGATTTTACCATTTACGATTTCCACATAATTTGTATGGCTGAACTCATAAGTTACCGGAAGCCCGGAGCTGGCGGTGGCCTGCGGATCGAAGTCCGGATTGCCATATGTCTGGGCCGGCATATCGGGGAAAGTGATGGTTTGGGTAGAGCCGGTAGTTGTAGCCTGGCCGGTTAAAGGTACAGGCGTATAGAAGTATTGATTGGGTGTGATTTCATATATCGCAAAGTGGTAGTTGGTACCCGCGGTAAGTCCTGTTGCCGTGTATTCGTCGGTAGATGTATAGCCAAGGATAAAATTGCCGTTGCCAAGCCCGTGGCCTCCGCCATAGCTGGATCCGTCTGTGGGATGCACATCTACCGGTGCGCCGATCCTATAGGTGATCAGCCTTCTGTTACCACCGCCTGCCGTGAATTTCAGCTTTATGCCGGTATGGGTAATTTCCGGGAAGGTAAGGTTGCTGGCCTGCGGACGGGCATAATCGATCGTGGTACCACTGCCATCCGTCATCGGCGCTGCGGTATAGTAGAAGGGTTCGCCATTAATCTCGTTATAGTTGATCACCCGGAAGTGATAAGTAGTATTGGGATCGAGTGTGTTAACGGTAGGAGCGTTCCAGGTGTCTGCATGGATAACAAATTCGCCGGGAGCAATTTCTTCCCCGTCGGCAAATTTCCAGCTTGGCCGGTAAACTTTTTTATCTACCGGAACTGCGGTTACCGGTGAACCTTTTTTGGCTATTACCAGCAGTTTTGTTCCATTCCCCATGTTACAGTATACACGCATCGTGGTGAGCGCGCGCAAGTCGATGCTCAGATCTTTGGGATGTGTGGTGGGGTGGGCTTGTGTGGCGGCACTAACTGTTTGCCCGGGTTTCAGGTAAATGGGGTTTACAGTGCCGTTTGCTTCAAAAATAGCGAAGTGGTAGGTGATACCGGGTTGGAGCTGTGTAATTGTAGTTTGTGATGTATAGTTTCCATCCAACATTACAAAGTTACCATTGCCGATTTCTTGTCCGCGCCCAAACTGGGTGCTGCCGGTATAAGTTTTAAAATCTTCAGGGGTTACATCTACCGGCGCATTTGCTTTGCCGATAAGGATGCGGTTGTTACCATCGCCTTTGGTCCAGTTCAATGTTAGCTGGAAAGCGCGGAGGTCTGTAGCGGTAAAGTTAGTAATGCCGGTAGTAGGCGCTATTAGCGTGGAGCTCGAACCTTCCGCGAAGGAGGATGTGAGATAATTTGTAGTACCGGCATCTTCATATTCGAAAGCACGGAAATGGTAGGTGGCACCGGGTTCGAGGCCGGTTACATAACTCATCCAGTCGGTGCCGGCATAAATTACAAATTCATCCGTTCCGAGTTTAGACCCTTTCCCGAATTCCATATTGGGCGTATAGGTGACGCCATCCTGTGGAACGGTGGTTACGGGGCTTCCCTTTCTGCCAATGAGGATACGCTTGGTACCATCTCCTGCGGGGAAGAGTATACGGAACTGTTTGGTGTCGCGCGAGTCGGCATATAAGCTTGTGGGTGCTTTGGAAGGTTCCGCAAGCGTGGTGAATGAGGCGGTGGCAGCAGGCCTTGCGAAAGCAGGTGCTGACCAGCCATTGAATTCATAAGCCGCCACATGGTAGGTGACGCCGTTTTTAAGTTGGTAAACAGTAGTGGGGGGAGGGTTAATATACCAGTTGTAGATAACATAGTTTCCTGTACCTATCTGTGTGCCAAAACCGAAGTTGGCGTTGGCATTGTAATTCACAAATTCAACAGGCTCAGCGTTTACAGCGCCGCCTTCCCGCATAACGATCATGCGACCATAGCCGTTTCCATGTGTCCAGCTGATGGTTGCCTTGTTCGCGGTAATGTTTGAGAATTGCAGACCTGAAACCTGAGTTGTGGGGGCCTGTACCGTTTTCTTATTGCCGGTGAGGAACCCGGTGGTTAGGTATTCAGTAGTAGTACCATCGCCATTGAATTCGAATATGGCGATGTAGTAATCCACTCCGGAAGTTAGGCCGGAGAGGGTTACCTGGTTGATATTACCATATCCTACCACAAATTCGCCGGGCTTAATAGCCTCGCCCTGTCCGAAGGTGAGGCTGGCAGTGTACGACTTGCCGTTTTCAGGTCTGGCAGAGACCGGCTGGCCTGCACGGGCAATAACGATGCGTTTATCGCCATCGCCTCTGGTCCAGTAAAATCCTAAGTGATTGCCTTCAATGGTGTTAAAAGTCACAGCGGAGGAAGGCAGTGTGGGGGTGGCGGCCCTCAGGCCTGTAAAGCTGCAAAGCAGCCATGCAAGCAGGGGCACCATACGTAGATAATGCTTCATGAGAGATGGTATTTATTGAGTTGGGGTTATGGCAGAAGGCTGCACGTTGGCAGCCTTCTGTCTTTTTGATTATTGATTAGAGGTGTTTTACTTGGAATTTTCTGAAAGAGGAACGGGGATTTGTGACCAGATCTTATCACCGGTACGGTCTACTGGTAATTGGTTAAGCCTGTTGTAGCGGCGCATATCGATCCATCTGTGGCCTTCGCCCCAGAGGGAGAAGCGGCGTTGTTTCAGGATCTCATCGATCAGTTTATCTTTTGTATCCAGATCGAGCCGGGCGGTGAGGCCGTGGCTGGTGCGAATGAAGTTTACCGCATCGGCAGCAGCAGGCAGCGCGTTGGTTTGTGCACTTGCTTCGGCAAACAACAGCACAAGCTCCTCGTTACGGATGATACCGATAGGGTCGGTCTGTGTTTTAAAGATGCGCATTTCATGGGTACCACTCAGATCTTCGAAAGCAATGGCTTTTGCACGGAGGCGCGCTTTGCCGATACGATCGTCACCTGCTTCCATAGCAGTAATATAGGATGGGTGAGCCATTTGAATTTCATCTTCATTATCCTGCTGGAGGAACAGCTCGTTTACCTGATCGTTAGTGCCGAGAGAGTAGATGTGTTTGGGACCAGTGGTGAGGCTGGCGCCGGCGGTCATGGAGAGGAAACTGTTCGGCAGGATAGTGAGTGCATCGGCCCAGCGTTCACGGTAAACTGCAACACGTGCAGCAAGGGCACGGTTGAATTTGCGGAAGTTAGCGGGTGTTTCAAATCCTTCAAATCCGGCAGACAGCGGGAAGCTGAATTCGGCGTTGGCCAGCAGTCCATCTGCTTCATTCAGCATGGTGGCAATTGCCTCCAAGGCTACAGCACGTGTTACAATCGGGCCGGGATTGTATGGGTCAGTAACTTCCAGCCGGATGCCATTATCGTGTGTGCCGTTCAGGATCAGCATCAGCTGGTATGCTTTGATCGTTTTGGTGAATGCGGAGTAACCGTTTTTCACATTGGCATTGGGGAAGTACTTGGAGTTTTCGATCCCCTGCAGTAACAGGTTACAGTTTTTAACGACGTTGTAGCGGGAATCCCAGGGGATGGAGGCGAAGAAACCGCCTGCGGGAAGCACGGTGGCGTCTTTACCCAGGATCACGTCTGTCCAGCGGGGATCGGAGCCGGAATGCCGGTAGTATTCCCTGCCCAGTACGCTTACCGCATCTATATAAATCTCCAGCCGGTTACGCATACTGCTTTCCGTGCCGATGATAAGACTGTTCAATTGTGTCAGCGTAGGGTTCTTGATGATTTCTTCCATCGAAGGGGCATTGGGATTGGGGATGGCCTCATTCTTACATGATGCGAGCATTCCGAACCCTGCCATTATTGCGATTGCACTTGCTAATTTCAGTTTCATTTTTCTGACTGCTTTTATGTTTTAGAAATTCACGGACAGGTGGAACTGCAGGCGTTTAGTAGCTGCATAAGGCGCTACGTCTATACCGGTTCCGAAAGTGGTACCGAAGTTGGACACTTCAGGATCATAACCGCTATATTTTGTCCAGGTGAAATAGTTGTTGGCTGATACGCCGATGGTTACGTTGTTCACTACGCGGGGCTTGATGGGGAGCTGATAGTACAGCGCCACTTCGCGGAGGCGGAGGTAAGAAGCATCTTCGGTGTAAAGCGCCAGGTTCTGACGGCGGGCCCTGCCCATGAATACGCCTTTGTCGTTGAGGTCGCTCCAGTCTTTCGACAGGCGGGCACCATCACGGAGGTAACGGGTCAGGTTTACGTTGTTGCTACCGTTTTTGTAGTGCAGCATAGCACGGAAGGTGAAGTTCTTGAAGAAATTCACTTCGTTGAACCAGCTGATCTGGTAACGGGGTTCGATGTCGCCGATCACTTCCAGTCCGGTTGCTTTTTCGATTACCAGCTGTGTGGCAGATTTACCTTCTTCAATCCAGATAGTACCAAGGCCGGCGCCGAAGCTGTCGCCCTGATCAAATGCAGGAACGTTGAGTTTCATTACACGGCTGCGGTTTTTCCAGTAGTTCAGGGTAGTGTTCCAGCGAACGTTACGGGTATTGAACGGAGTAGCACGCAGGCTGAGCTCAATACCACGGTTGCGGAGTTCACCGCCATTCACCCATCTGGCCACGAAGCCGGTAGAGCCATACCAGTCGGCAGCAACCAGCAGGTCTTTAATGAGTTTATTATATGCAGTTGCTTCAAAGTTCAGTTTGCCGGAGAACAGGCTGATGTCGAATCCACCTTCCAGTTCTGTCTGGCGTTCGGATTTGATTTTTGGATCACCCAGTGTGAGGCTGCCTATGGAGCCAACGTTTCCGCCGATTGCAGTGGCAGTAAGGGTAGTGAAACGGCTGTTGAATGTAGGGAAGCCGCTGCTCTCACCGTAGGCGACACGGAATTTAAGGTCGCTAACGATTGAGCTGTTCCATTGTCCCATTTTGCTGATGTTCCAGGAGGCATTGGCTTTAGGGTAGAGGTTATATTTTTTGTAGTCTCCGTTATTGGTTGATTTATCCAGGCGTACACCAGCCGTGAGGTTCAGGAACTCCTTATAGGCCAGCTCTTCCTGAAAGAAGAGGCCGTCGTTACGATATGAACTGCGGGCTTGCTGTACTCTTACAGCACCTGCCTGGCCCTGACTGGTTTCTGCACCGATGAGCTGAGAAGCTACGTTCAGCAGCTGATCGTATTCGCCGGCCTCGTGCGTCATACCTGCGGTGGTTGTTAATGAAAGATTACCGGCGCCGGGGGTAAAGGTGTTTACGAGGAAGCCTGCCCAGCTCGTGTTCATTTCATATGTATTACCACGGATGTTGCGGCCGCCTGTAGCAGCTTCGAAGAACAGCATGGCGGGGAAGAGGGCGATGGATTTGGTATGATAGTAATCCAGGCCAGCGCGACCGATCAGGCGGGTAGTGGATGTGGCAGACTGCTGAAGGATTGCATCAAAGTTGGCACCTGTAAGGATGCGGTTTACCTTTTCACTGTTTTCTGAGTGAGCAAGGGTTTGCAGGATGTTTGCACCACCGCGGGGATTGGGGAATACGCCATCCGCATTCGGATGCAGATCAATCCAGGGAGCAGTGGCGATCAGGCCATAACCCACGGTATTACCGGAGTTTTCATTACCGAACAGGCCACGGTCAGCATTCGTGTTCATATAAGAACTGGTGAAACCGAGCTTAACACGATCAGAGATTTTATGATTGAGGTTCAGACGCACGTTAGCATTGGAATAGCCGGTATTACGTACAATGCCTTCTTCTTTTTTCAGGCCGGTAGCCAGGTGGAAGGTAGTTTTGTCGTTACCGCCGTTCATGCTGAAAGTAGTGTTGCGTGCGAATCCTTTTTCACCGAATACTTCTTTTTCATAATCGAAGAATTTGCCGGAGTTAATGGCGGCACGTACGGTGGCAAGGGGCCAGGAGGCTCCTCTTGCAGTGATCTCTGCATCAGTAAGATCCATACGGGTGCCCTGCAGTTTACGTGCAGTTACAAGGCCGAGGTCCTGCCCTACATGGAACGTGGTTTTACCGGAGCGGCCTTTCTTGGTTGTAATGATTACCACACCTGCAGACGCCTGGGAGCCATAGATGGCAGAGGCGGATGCGCCTTTCAGGATCTCAACGTTCTCAATGTCGTTAGGGTTGATGTCTGCGATACGGGAAGCGGCGTTATCCTGACCGGAAGTAGCACTGGTGCCGCCCTGTGCTTCCGTTACCACGTTGATACCGGTGGAGGTGGCACGGTTGGAAACGATGATGCCGTCGATAACGAACAGTGGCTGAATGGTACCGAAGATGGAGGATACACCACGCAGTTTGATGGAGAGACCGCCACCGGGAGCGCCTGAGTTGGCAACGATGTTGGCACCGGTAATCTTACCGCTCAGTGCCGCATCGAATGTTTGGGCAGGAGCCGCTCCTGCCAGCTCCTTGGCGGAAATAGTGGCAACGGAGTTAGCTGCGTTTCTTCTTTTAACAGTTGTGGCCAAACCGGTAACAATTACCTCATCGAGTTTGGCGATGTCGTCTTCCAACACAACATGTACCGGCTCTGCGGGGTTGGCTGTAACAGTTGCTGATTTGTAACCTGTGAAATTGATGGTAAGTTTACTGCCGGGGGCTACGTTTATCTCGAAACGGCCTTCGGCATTCGTCACAGCACCCTGGCGGCCTTTCTGCACTGCAATGCTGGCACCAGGAAGAGGGTTTCCGGCCACATCCGTGACCCGTCCCTTTACGGTTTGATTTTGCGCTTGCATGACAAGCGGGAGTAACAGGCATAAGAGCGATAGGATGCCTTTTAGCGTTTTTCTCATTTGTTTGTTTTTAGATTGAAGCGATGAATCGTCAACCAGTGTGTATGGTCTGGTGATTGCATTATTACATAGGCCGCATGGTCCTTACTTATTGGCTGATATTCTATTCTTCAGGGTCAGATTAGATGTAAATGTAATCTCTGACCACCCTACAGGAATTTGCACCTGTTTCGAGGTGCTTGATGTACTGACTGAAGCAGCGGAATTTGATGCTGAACGGGTAAAAGCAGACAGGTTAAGGCAACGGGTTTGCCGGTTGGGAGCTGGAAATGAAGGTCCTGTCGTTAATAAAACATCGTTACGGCGGGTTTTCCGAAATGCAAAAAAGCCCGTTCCGGATCATCCGGAACGGGCTTTTGTATACGTTGCTAAACGGGATTAGTATTCTCCGTCCAGCGCGAAATTAGGTTTGCGGTTGATCCACTTGCCACGGGTAAAGTCAGGAATGTACTGTACTGTGCCTCCTTCCAGTACGCTCTGCTCACTCAGCGGAGTAATTGCGTACCAGGTAGCGAGGTCGTAAACATCCATCTGGTAATCTGTACCACGTTTAATGGATTCGATGAAGGAGTTGATCACGAACCAGTCCATACCGCCATGTCCTGCACCGGAAGCATCGTTGCCATAGCGCTTCCACAGCGGGTGGTCGTACTTACCCATATAGCTCTCAGGATCTTTCTCATCACCTGCCTTTTCCCAGCGGTGAGGCTTGCTTTTCCCTTCGATATGGATGGAATCGATATCGTCCATCCACAATCCGTTAGTACCCTGTACGCGGAAGTTCAGGGAGTAAGGACGGGGGAGGTTGGTGTCGTGAGAAAGCATAATGGTTTCGCCATTGTTGGCTTTGATGAGGGTAGTTACCACATCGCCCAGCTTAAATTCCACTTTTGCATTGGGGTGGTTAGGCCCGCCGTTCGGATGGTCTACAATGTATTTGTGCAGGCCCCGCGCTTTGGTAGCCACGCTGGTGAGAGACATGAGGCGGTTACCGCGGTTGGTGTTGATCATGTTGTTAACCGGTCCCAGCCCGTGGGTGGGGTACAGGTCGCCGTTGCGGTGAACGGAGTGGTTGGTACGCCATTTGGCTTCCGACAGACCTTTATCGCCAAACTCCACGCCGCCGCCGTAGTACTGCTTGCCGTCGTTGAATTTCACAGCGCGGAGGTCGTGCTGGTAACCGCCCTGCAGATGGAGCAGCTCACCAAAGAGGCCCTGGCGTACCATGTTGAGTACGGCCAGCACATCGCGGCGGTAGTTCACGTTTTCCATGCCAAATACGGGGATGCCAGTGGATTCGGATGTGTTCACCAGTTCCCAGCACTCCTGGATGTCAGCAGCGCCGCATACTTCCACGGCGGGTGTAACCCCTGCTTTCATGGCTGCCACTGCCTGAATGGTATGCCATTCCCAGGGAGTGGCGATGATCACCGCATCGATGTCGCCCCGCTTGAGGAGGTTTTTGTAATCGTGCGGACCGTTGGTGTATTCTGCTACCTTACGCTTGGCGCCATAAGCCGCCTGGATTTCTTTACGCACCAGTGGCATGGCGAAGTCGTTATCACAATCTGCCACGGCAACAACATCCACGTCGCTGCGGTGAAGACAGAGCTTCAGGTGCTCAATGCCCCGGGCGCCAACACCGATCAGTCCCAGTCTTACTTTATCTTTTTTAATGCCCGCAAAAAGCCGCGCGGGCGAGTTCATGAGGCTGAGGCCTACGCCTGCGGCCATGGTATTCCGCAGAAATTTTCTGCGATGCAAGTGCTTGTTCATAGCTGCTCGATTGTTTTGAATAAAGAGTAACGGTTTACAATGTAGGGCATTCAGCTTATTTCAGGAGCCAGTGGTAGATGAATTTTGACAATCGTGTGATGGACGGCAAACCGGAAGGGTTGTTTCTATAGTATTTTCTCATTCTTTTTCATGATATTGACAATGTTCGCTTAATGAGCGGCAGGATATTATATTAGATGCTTACGTCTACAAACTGATATATGAAGAAAGTGATTCTCTTAGCGCTCCTGCTGGCAGGGGGCAAAGCATGGGCACAGCCGGAGATTAAACCGGTAGGCGCCTTGCCTTCGAATGCACAGGTGAAATGGCAGCAGCTGGAATATTATATGTTCATCCACTTTGGGCCGAATACCTTTACGGATAAGGAATGGGGGCATGGTGACGAAGATCCTAAGGTTTTCAATCCTACTGAGCTGGATGCCCGCCAGTGGGCACGCACCGCCAAACTCGCCGGTATGAAAGGGATCATCATTACCGCCAAGCACCACGATGGCTTCTGCCTGTGGCCCAGCGAATACAGTAAACATACCGTACGCGAAAGCGCCTGGAAGAACGGGAAGGGCGATGTGCTGGCCGAACTTTCTGCCGCCTGCAAAGAGTATGGCCTCCTTTTCGGAGTGTACCTCTCTCCCTGGGACCGTAACCACCCTGCCTATGGTACGCCTGAATACAACCAGGTGTTTGCTAACCAGCTGAAGGAAGTGCATACCAAATACGGCGATGTGTTCGAGCAGTGGTTCGACGGTGCCAATGGAGAAGGTCCTAATGGCAAAAAGCAGGTGTA
Source organism: Chitinophaga deserti (assembly GCF_003149455.1). Classification (GTDB taxonomy): domain Bacteria; phylum Bacteroidota; class Bacteroidia; order Chitinophagales; family Chitinophagaceae; genus Chitinophaga; species Chitinophaga deserti. The sequence goes on along the minus strand of NZ_QFFK01000003.1, from coordinate 453,746 downwards.
CGACTGGAACCTCTTTGAATCCACCGTTACCAATATCCACCCCAACGTGATCTTCTTCAGCGATGCCGGCCCCGGCTGCCGCTGGATCGGGAACGAGAACGGATATGCGGGTGTTACCAACTGGAGCACACTTAACCGGGCAGATTTTAAGCCTGGCATGGGTGGTATTACAGAAACGCTTAATAAAGGGCAGGAAGATGGTACGCATTGGGTACCGGGAGAGGCCGATGTATCCATCCGGCCGGGATGGTTCTACAGTGAAACAACCGATAACCAGGTGAAGAGCCTGGCGCACCTCCTCGATATCTATTATGGTTCCGTGGGCCGCAATGCCAACCTGCTGCTCAATGTTCCGGTAGACCGCCGCGGCCGCATCCATGAAAATGATTCTATCCGCCTGATGGAACTGCGCCGTACTCTCGACGTGGATTTTAAGGAGAACCTGGCCCGTAAGGCGCGGGTTGCTGCTACCAATACCCGTCAAAACAGTTCTGTGACCAGCGCGGTATACCTTACTGATGGCAATTACAATACCTACTGGGCTACTGCCGACGGCAAAACTACCGGGGATATTACCCTCAGTTATGCCAGCCCGGTTACCTTCAACCGCATTTCCGTACAGGAGTTTATCCCCCTTGGTCAGCGGGTACGGTCGTTTTCCGTGAGTGTACTGCAGGGCAAGGAGTGGAAAGAGATAGCCCGGGAAACAACGGTGGGTTACAAGCGCATCCTGCGCCTGCCGCTCACTACCGCCAAAAGCATCCGTGTGAGCATCCTGGATGCCAAGGCCAGCCCGGTAATCAGCGAAGTATCTCTGTTCCGCGCGCCTGAGCTGATCTCAGATCCTGAGATTCAGCGTAATAAAGCGGGGATGGTGACGATCAAAACCGCATCACCCGATCCTGTGATACACTATACTACAGATGGAACGGCGCCAACAACGGCATCGCCGAAGTATGAGCAACCTTTCTCTTTCCCTGGTTCCGGTACTGTATCTGCTGTTGCTTTCGTGGAAAACGGGAAGCGCAGCAGTGTAGTGATCGATGCCATCTTCGGTATTGCCCCCACCAACTGGAAGGTGCTGACGCCCGGTGCTGATAATGCAATAGATGCTACGCCACGTGCCTGGACCACTAAAGAGAACGGCTATCCGGCAGAGCTGGTGGTGGATCTGGGACGGGAAGAAACCATTAAGGGTGTTGGTTATCAGCCAAATACCCATGGTGGAATCGTATACAAATACGCGCTGTACCTGAGCGCTGATGGTAAGGAGTGGGGGAAACCTGTATCTGAAGGGAGTTTCGCCAATATTCTGAATAATCCCATTGAGCAATACATAAAGCTTTCATCATCAGCTACTTGCCGGTATATCAAGTTCGTAGCTCTAGCTCCGGCCAATGCGCAGGATACCCGTGTTTCGGTAGGGGAATTGAAGGTGTTCTAAGGCTGATCCGGCCACCCGGAACGGGAGAAGGGAAACACAGGCTGGGCCTGCGTTTCCCTTCTTGTTTTTAAGTCAAAAAAAAATCGGTTGCATATGTAATAATGTTATAACTTTGCATTTACTTTAAAACTAAAGGCACATTTTTATCACAATTTAACGTCGAACTGCCGTTGGAATATATCGCAACCCATACCAACATATTCGCTTTTCACCCTTCTCTCGAAGAGGGTGTTCATGCTATTGGGTTTCCTGTCTTTAGATACCTTTCCCGACGACCTCGTATTTGATAGCGGCCACCCCGGTCGTGTAACCCTTCCATAACTACTGTTATGGGCCTGTCCCGGTAATGGGAATACTCAATTAATTTATTGCATCACAATTTTCAATTGTAAAAAGTTGGAAAATAAAGATATCATCGTTCGGGCAGCATCTGCCGATGATAAGCATTATGCCACCACCATCACCGATGAGATGGAGGCTTCTGCCAAAGCGCGTGGAACGGGCATTGCCAAACGTTCCCCGGAATATGTGCAGCTGAAAATGGACGAAGGAAAGGCCGTTATCGCGCTCACCAAAGCTGGGGAATGGGTAGGGTTTTGCTATATAGAAGCCTGGGGGCACGAAAAATTCGTTGCCAACTCCGGCCTCATCGTGAACCCTGCCTTCCGCGGGCATGGTGTAGCCAAGGCTATCAAAGAGAAGATCTTTGAATTGTCGCGCACCAAATACCCCGATGCCAAGATCTTCGGCCTCACTACCGGCCTCGCAGTTATGAAAATCAACTCCGACCTGGGATATGAACCGGTAACCTATTCCGAACTCACTGATGATGAGGAGTTCTGGAAAGGCTGCCGCAGCTGTGTGAACTACGAAGTGCTCATGTCCAAGAACCGGAAAAACTGCCTCTGCACCGCCATGCTCTACGATCCTGTGGAGAAGGCGAAGGAAATTGAGGAAAGAGCCGCCAAACTGCTGGCAGCCCAGCAGGTACCGCCCGCTGCAACCGCAGCAGCAGTAGCTGTGGAGCCCCATGCCCGGAAACGGAAATTTAAAGGAAACTTTTCCCTCTTTGAGCGGTGGATGCGGTATAAAAAGTACATCTTGCTGAAAGCAGCACGCAAATCAGGCGGCAGCGGCGCCGGAGCCTCCAGGAAGAGATTCTTCTTCGGATGGCTCTAAACCAATTTTTAAACTATTTACGAACTACCAAATACAAGCAAAAATTACCATGAGAAAAGTTGTACTGGGTTTCAGCGGAGGACTTGATACATCGTATTGCGTTAAATACCTGTCCGAAGAGAAAGGTTATGAAGTGCATTCAGTGATCGTGAATACGGGCGGTTTTACTGCAGAGGAATTGCAGGAGATCGAGAAACGCGCCTACAGTCTGGGTGTGAAAAGTCACAAGACAGTAGATGCGGTTCGCTCTTATTATGATAAAGTGATCCGCTACCTCGTATTTGGTAACGTTCTTAAAAACAATACCTACCCCCTCAGCGTAAGCGCCGAGCGTATGAGCCAGGCCCTCGCCATTGCCGAGTACGTGAAGGAAGTAGGTGCCGATGCCGTTGCGCATGGTTCTACCGGCGCCGGTAACGACCAGGTGCGGTTCGATATGATCTTCCACATCATGATCCCCGGTGTAGAGATCATCACACCCATCCGCGACCTTAAACTCAGCCGCGAAGAAGAAATCGCTTACCTCCAGGCCAAAGGCGTGGAAATGAATTTCGCCAAAGCCATGTACTCCATCAATAAAGGTATCTGGGGTACCTCCGTTGGCGGTAAGGAAACACTCACCTCCAATGGCATGCTCCCGGAAGAAGCATGGCCTACCCAACTGACCAATAACACCCCCGAGCAGGTTACCCTTACTTTCGAGAAAGGCGAACTGACCGGTGTGAACGATAAACAATTCTCTCACCCTACCGATGCGATCGTATACCTGCAATCTATTGCCGGTGCATTCGCCATTGGCCGCGACATCCATGTGGGGGATACCATCATCGGTATCAAAGGCCGCGTAGGCTTCGAAGCCGCCGCTCCCATGGTGATCCTCAAAGCACACCATGCCCTCGAAAAGCATGTGCTGAGCAAATGGCAGCTTACCTGGAAAGATCAGCTGGCTACCTTCTACGGTAACTGGATGCACGAAGGCCAGATCCTCGACCCCGTTATGCGCGACATCGAGGCTTACCTCGAACACAGCCAGGCTAACGTAACCGGTAAAGTATTCGTAAACCTCATGCCTTACCGTTTCCAGGTAACTGGTATTGAGTCTGCATACGACCTCATGAGCAGCAAGTTCGGCAAGTATGGCGAAATGAACAGCGGATGGAGCGGTGATGATGTAAGAGGCTTCTCTAAGATTTTTGGTAACCAGACGATGATCTGGAACCAGGTGAACGAATCCAACAAAAAATAAAGGCATGAAAACGAGAAAGGCAGGCATTATTGGTGGGGCAGGATATACGGGCGGCGAAGCCATCCGGCTGCTGCTCAACCATCCCGATGTGGAACTGGCATTTGTACATTCCCGCAGTAATGTGGGCAATCCGCTCCATGCCGTTCACGGTGATCTCCTTGGTGAAACCGATTTGGTATTTACCGGTGAGATCGATAACACCGTGGATGTGCTTTTCCTTTGCCTCGGCCATGGCGAATCAAAGAAGTTCCTCGAACAGAACGATATCGCTGCTTCCGTGAAAGTGGTAGACCTCAGCCAGGATTTCAGGCTGGGCGAAACCGTGAACGGCAGAGCATTCGTATACGGCCTTCCCGAAGCTAATCGCGATGCCATCAAACAGGCATCCAATATCGCCAACCCCGGTTGCTTTGCCACGGCTATTCAGCTGGGCCTGCTGCCCCTGGCGAAAGCAGGACTGCTGACAGAAGTGCATACCACAGGCATTACCGGTTCCACGGGCGCCGGGCAAAGCCTGCAGGCCACTTCCCACTTCACCTGGAGGGCCAATAACATATCTACCTACAAAGTACTGCAACACCAGCACCTGAAAGAAATACGACGAACCCTGCAGGCCATACAGCCTGCTTTCGGAGGAGGCGTTCACTTTGTGCCGGTGCGTGGCGATTTTCCGCGCGGCATTTGGATCACCTCCTATCTGGACTGCTCACTGTCGCTCGACGAAGCCTACGCCCTGTATGAAGCGTATTACGAAGGCCACCCCTTCACCCATGTCAGCCGCAAACAGATAGACCTCAAGCAGGTCGTGAATACCAATAAAGTACTCGTACAGCTGGAAAAGCAGGATAATAAACTGGTGATCCACTCCATCGAAGACAACCTGGTTAAAGGCGCCTCCGGACAGGCAGTCCAGAATATGAACCTGATGCTCGGCCTCGAAGAAACGGCCGGACTCAAACTGAAATCCATCGTATTCTAACAAGTCAAAACAACTAGTCATGCAATTATTCGACGTATATCCGGTTAACGATATTACCATCACCAAAGCACTCGGCTCACATGTGTGGGACGATAAAGGGCAGCAGTACCTGGACCTTTACGGCGGCCATGCCGTGATCTCCATCGGTCACACGCACCCGCATTATGTGCAGCGGCTGACGGATCAGCTCAGCAAAGTGGGGTTCTATTCCAACTCCATCCACATTCCCCTGCAGCAACAGCTGGCGGAGAAGCTGGGCAAGATTTCCGGAAAAGAAGACTATCAGCTGTTTCTGGTGAACTCCGGTGCGGAAGCGAATGAGAATGCGCTGAAACTCGCTTCGTTCTACAACGGTAAAAAGAAGATCATTGCTTTTAAGAAAGCTTTCCACGGCCGTACTTCACTGGCAGTAGCGGCAACCGATAATCCGAAGATCGTAGCGCCGGTGAATGAGACGGACAATGTAGTGTTCCTCCCCTGGGAAGATCTCGCTGCACTGGAAGCCGCTTTCAAAGAACACGAAGTATCGTCCGTAATCATCGAAGGTATTCAGGGCGTGGGTGGCATCAACGTAGCTTCTCCTGCATTCCTGCAAAAGATCCGGAGTCTTTGTGATCAGCATAATGCCGTATTCATCGCCGACTCCGTTCAGTGCGGTTACGGCAGAAGCGGTAAATTCTTCAGCCACGATCATGCCGGTGTTAATGCCGACATCTATACTATGGCAAAAGGCATGGGCAACGGTTTCCCTATCGGGGGCATCATCATCGCTCCCAAATTCAAACCTTCCTACGGTATGCTGGGCACCACTTTCGGTGGTAATCACCTGGCCTGCGCGGCAGCACTCGCTGTACTGGAAGTGATTGAAAAGGAAAACCTCATCGCCAATGCGGAAGCAGTAGGTAACTACCTTATGGAAGAACTGAAGAAGTTCCCCGAAGTGAAGGAAGTAAGAGGCAAGGGCCTGATGATCGGGATCGAGCTGCCGGAAGAACTGGCACATGTAAAGAAAGAATTGCTCTTTAAATACAAGATCTTTACCGGCGAAGCAAAGCCGAACGTGATCCGCCTCCTGCCTTCACTGGCTCTTACGAAAGATCAGGCAGATCAATTCTTAACCTCATTCAAACAAGCTTTAAAACCGGTACACGCTTAATGAAACAGTTTATTTCCGTTGCGGATGTTCCCGGCGTGCCACAAATGGTGGACATCGCTATGGGCTACAAAAACAGCCCTTTTAAAGACAAGGGCCTGGGCGAAAATAAAACGCTGGGCATGATATTCCTGAACCCCAGTCTCCGCACCCGCCTCTCCACACAGGTGGCCGCCAGGAACCTGGGTATGGAAGTGGTCGTGTTTAATATCGATAAGGAAGGTTGGGCACTGGAAATGAACGATGGCGTTGTTATGAACGGCAATACCACCGAACATGTGAAGGAAGCTGCCGCCGTGATGGGACAGTATTTCGATATCCTCTCCATCCGCACCTTTCCCGGTTTGAAGAATAAGGAAGAAGACTACACCGAAAAATACATCAACCAGTTCATCAAGTACGCGGGTAAACCGGTGATCAGTCTGGAAAGCGCTACCCTGCATCCTTTGCAGAGCCTTACCGATGCCATCACCATCCGCGAACAATGGAAACAGCCACGGAAACCGAAAGTGGTAATGACGTGGGCCCCCCACGTAAAAGCCCTTCCGCAGGCAGTTCCCAATTCCTTCGCGCAGTGGATGAACGCCTGGGATGAAGTTGATTTCTCCATCGCACATCCCGAAGGCTATGAGCTGGATCCGAAATTTGCCGGTAAAGCGCAGATCTTCCACAACCAGGAAGAAGCTCTGGAAGGCGCCGATTTCGTGTATGTGAAAAACTGGTCGTCGTACACCGACTATGGCAAGATCCTCAATTCCGACCCTGCCTGGATGGTGACCAACGATACCCTGAAAAATACCAACACCGCCAAAGTCATGCACTGCCTGCCCGTTCGCCGTAATGTGGTGATCGCTGATGAAGTGCTGGACGGGCCGCAGTCTATCGTAATCCCTGAAGCGGGCAACCGTACCTGGGCTGCACAGGCTGTGATCAGTGAAATCTTAAAAAACCGCTGATGGCTGCGAAAGAAAAAGTATTTGTAGTGAAAGTGGGCGGGAATGTCATCGACAATCCCGCCCTCCTTGATAAATTCCTGGCCGATCTCGCACAGGTATCCGGCCGTAAGATCCTCATCCACGGAGGCGGTAAAATCGCTACGCGGATAGGAGACAAGCTGGGCATCGAATCCAAATATGTGAACGGCCGCCGTATCACCGATGCGGAAACGGTAGACGTGGTGACCATGGTGTATGGCGGACTTGTCAACAAACAGATCGTAGCCAGGCTGCAATCGCTTGGAGCCAACGCCATCGGCCTCACTGGTGCAGATGCCAACATCATCCCTGCAGTAAAGCGCCCGGTGAAAGATATCGACTACGGTTTTGTAGGCGATGTACCAGCCGGTAGTGTAAATACTGCACCGCTGCAGCTGCTGCTGGATGCAGGCCTTACCCCCGTCATGTCTCCGCTTACGCATGATGGTAAAGGGCAGATACTCAATACCAACGCCGATACCATTGCTTCTTCGCTTGCCGTGGCTCTGGCCGCACATTATGATGTACGCCTCATTTTCTGTTTCGAAAAGAAAGGAGTACTCCGCGATGCAAACGACGATGATTCGGTGATCAACCTGATCAACCAGGAAGTGTACCAGGAGCTGATGGCTGCCGGGGCACTTTCCGACGGCATCCTCCCTAAACTGGAGAATGCCTTTTCGGCTATTGACAACGGAGTGAAAGAAGTGCTGATCGGCCATGCCGACGACCTTCGCAGAAACACTACCGAAGCAGTAGCCGGCACCTTAATATGCTGACTATATGTGGAATCAACAACGCTATGAAGACGCCGTACAGCTCCTGAAAACACTCATCGCCACGCCTTCCATCAGTAAAGAGGAAGACGGTACTGCGGCGGTGCTGGCTGCTTTCATGGAAGCACACGGAGTGAAATATAACCGCCACCTCAATAACATATGGGCACTCAACCGGCACTTCAATCCGGCAAAGCCTACCATCCTTCTCAATTCCCACCACGATACTGTTAAGCCTAACCCGCAATATACCCGCGATCCGTTTGAGCCCGCAGTGGAAGACGGTAAGCTGTACGGCCTCGGTTCCAACGACGCCGGCGGATGCCTGGTAAGCCTCATAGCAGCGTTCCTCCATTTCTATGAAGCGGAGAACCTGCCTTACAACATCGCCATCGCTGCTACAGCGGAAGAAGAGATCAGTGGTGTCAACGGCATCGAAAGCGTGCTGCCCCTGTTGCCGGTGATCGATTTTGCCATCGTGGGAGAGCCTACCAAAACCGACCTGGCAGTAGCCGAAAAGGGACTGATGGTACTCGATTGTATTGCACATGGTAAAGCAGGCCACGCAGCACGGGATGAAGGGGATAATGCACTTTATCATGCACTCGACGATATCCAATGGTTCCGGAACTACCGCTTCCCCAATGTGAGCGAAACGCTGGGACCGGTAAAGATGAGTGTAACCGTGATACAAACATCCAATAAAGCACACAATGTGGTGCCTGCAGAATGTGCCTTTGTGGTAGATGTGCGGGCTACTGATCAGTATACCCTCGAAGAAATGCTGGAAACCATCCGCGCCAATGTGCGATGCGATGTGAAGCCCCGCTCCATGCGAATGCGCCCTTCCTTTATTCCAGTTGAACACCCGCTGGTACAGGCAGGGATTGGAATGGGGAAGCAACTGTATGGCTCACCCACTACATCCGATCAGGCGCTTATACCCGCCACTTCGGTAAAGGTGGGTCCGGGCGATAGTGCCCGCTCCCATACGGCAGATGAATTCATTTACCTCGACGAGATACGCGCGGGCATAGATACATACATCCGCCTGCTGTCTGTCGTGAATGGTGTAAATTAGCGGATATGGAAAAGCTGACGCTTGAAAATAAACGTGTATTGCTCCGGCCGCTGGAGATAACTGATCTGGACAGCCTGCTGGAAGTGGCGCTCGTTCCAGAGATGTGGACAGTGGGTTCTACCGCTATCCGCGACAGGGCAGAGCTTGAAGGTTATATAAAGACTGCATTGAAGGAAAGGGAAAATGGACAATCTATACCGTTTACGGTGGTAGACAAGCAGAACGGCCGTGTTGCCGGAAGCACCCGTTTCGCCGCCATCTCTGAAAGTAATAAGCGTGCAGAAATAGGATATACCTGGATCCATCCCGACTTTCAGCGCACCGGCCTCAACCGTGCCATGAAATTCGCTATGCTGCAATATGCATTTGAGACATGGGGCCTGAACAGGGTAGAGCTGAAAACCGATGAACGCAACGAGAAATCCCGCAATGCCATGCTCGCCATAGGATGTACGCAGGAAGGCATTTTGCGGAAACACATGATCACCTGGACGGGGCATTTACGCAATTCTGTGTATTTCAGCATCCTCCGGGAAGAATGGCCTGACATCCGCGAGCGGATTTTCGGCAAGTATGATTTTTAAAAAAGGAATGAGTATGAAACTTTGGCAGAAAGATAAAGCCTCCCTCGCTTCGGTAGAGCAGTTTACCGTAGGCCGCGACCGTGAAATGGACGCCTACCTTGCACCTTTCGATGTGCTGGGATCGCTGGCGCACATTGCCATGCTGGAGTCTGTAGGACTGCTGCCGGCAGAAGACCTGGCTGTATTACAGGCAGAGCTGAAAAAGATTTACCGCGAAATCGCAGAAGGGAATTTTGTGCTGGAAGATGGTGTGGAGGATATTCACTCACAGGTGGAGCTGCTGCTTACACGCCGTGTGGGCGAGTCCGGCAAAAAGATTCACAGCGGTCGTTCCCGTAACGATCAGGTGCTGGTAGATCTGAAGCTTTTTCTCCGCCATGAGCTGGAAGGCATCGTAAACGAAACCAAACAATTATTCGACCTGCTGCAAACGCAGAGCGAACAATATAAGAATACCCTGCTGCCGGGCTACACCCATCTGCAGATCGCCATGCCCAGCTCGTTCGGCCTGTGGTTTGGTGCTTATGCCGAAAGCCTGGTAGATGATCTGATTATGCTGCAGGGCGCTTATCGTGTAGTGAACAAGAACCCGCTGGGTTCCGCTGCAGGCTACGGTTCTTCCTTCCCGCTGAACCGTACCATGACTACGAAGCTCCTGGGCTTTGAAGCCCTGAACTATAATGTGGTGTATGCACAGATGGGCCGTGGTAAAACAGAGAAACTGGTAGCATTTGCACTTGCCGGTATCGCTGCTACCGTGAGCAGAATGGCGATGGATGCCACACTGTTCATGAACCAGAACTTCGGTTTCATTGGTTTCCCAGATGAGCTTACGACAGGTTCCAGCATTATGCCACATAAAAAGAACCCCGATGTATGGGAACTGATCCGCTCACATTGCAACAAGCTGCAGGCACTGCCAAATGAGATTGCTATGATGACGGTGAACCTGCCCTCCGGCTACCACCGCGATCTGCAGCTGCTGAAAGAAAATCTCTTCCCCGCATTCTCCACCCTCCGCGATTGCCTCCGCATGAGCCGCCTCATGCTTGAAAACATCCGGATTAAGGAAGATATCCTGAAAGACGAAAAGTACCGCTACCTCTTCAGCGTAGAAGTGGTGAACCGCCTGGTGCTGGAAGGCACCCCTTTCCGTGAAGCTTACAAGCAAGTGGGCCTCGATATAGAAAGCGGTAAGTTTGAGCCGGATACAGACATCCGCCATACCCACGAGGGCAGTATCGGTAACCTGCAGAACGAAGCTGTTAAGGCACAAATGGAAGCCGTCATTGCAGGGTTCCCCTTTAGCAATGTACATGCAGCAATTGATGCGCTGGTGAAATAAGGAACACATTATTACCATACTAAAAAGGCCGCCTCAGCAAATGAGGCGGCCTTTTTCTGTTTCAGCGGTACTACGCAGTGGCCAGACTCCGTAATCCTTTTTGCTGAAGGAAAGCCATCAGGCCTACCCAAAGGGCTACCCCGGCAATGAGTAAAGAGCCTATACCGGAGATAGCTGAGAAAAGCAGGGCGATAGCCAGGAAGCTGCCGATTACCCAGGTGATATCCAGCGCAATAATCCATTTAACGGCGGAAAGAGAAGGGCGTTGGGCTACGAAGAGTACCCCTGCGGCAAAGATGACCAGGAAAACACCGGTGGCCATGAAGGGGAGGGTGGCAGTTACCCCGAAGAGCGATGCGGCCATGCCGGGGAAAATGGTGAGCAGGAGGCCGGTAGCGCCGGAAGAAAGTCCGTTAATGCGTAAGGTGGTGGTTAAAGGTATCATGGTGTTTGTGTTTTGATTTGTTGAAACAAAAGTACTCCGGCCTGCCGCCCCGGGAATTATCCTGACACGACAAACCATTGTCATTTTGCGACAACCATCGTAACTTCCCTCTCAGCCGCCCTAATTTTGGTGAAAAATTCCGCCATGCAGGACTTACAACAACAACTCATTCGTGCCCTTCTGGCTTACGCCGGCCAGCGAGGTGCCGATCCACGCCGGCTATGCTCCCTTTCGGGTATCGATGAAAAGATATTACAACAGGGACATATTGTGAAGCTTACCGCTGCGCAGGTCAACAGCTTATGGAAAAACGCTGCTCATGCCACGGCCGATCCGCAGTTTGGCCTCCACTTCGGGGAAGCCATGCAGCTGGCGGCCCTGGGTGTGGTAGGACAAATCATCCAGACGAGTAACACCGCCGGAGAAGCCATTGCCCACGCAGGTGCGCTTACGCCCTTGCTGACAGATATGTTCCGCATGCAGGTGCATCATGGTGCAAAGCAGTTTTCTATTTGTTTCGTAGCTGATCCTGCTAAAGTGAAAGAGCATCCATATACCTTTCGCCATTTAACGCCCTTTTTAGCCGTATTTTCCGTGCATGAGCTGGATGGGTTACTTATGCGCCGGTTAGCGCCTGTATCGGCTCAATTGCCTTACGAAGTGGCAGAAACGGGGGAGTATGAACGCGTGCTCCGGTGCCCGCTCCGGAAAAAGGGGAAAGACCTCACCATTACTTTTGACAACAGCTGGCTGCAGCAGGAAATACTTTCCGCCAATTATGAGCTACAGACCATACTGCTGCAGCAGGTACATGCATTGCAGGCAGGTGCGCAGCCTGCAGGGGATTTTCATGCACGCATCTACCAGTTCCTGCTGTCTAATTCCTTCCTCTACGCTGCTTCCCTCGAAGCCGTGGCCGCCAATTTCAATATCAGCGCCCGCAGCCTCCAGCGCAAACTGCGCGACGAAGGCATTACTTTCCTCCAGATACAGGACGAAGTACGTAAGGCTCTCGCGCTCGATTACCTCCGCTCCGGCCACCATTCCGTGAAAGACATTGCCTATATGCTGGGCTACAATGAATCCAGCGCATTCCTTAAAGCCTTTAAACGATGGACCGGTAAAACTCCCGGCGAAATGCGTGCGGCATAAAAAAAGCCGGCGTTATGAACGCCGGCTTTTCAGTTCTGGTTTGGATATGGTGATTACAGCCCGATTTTAACTCCGGCCATGAAGTTGATCCCCGCCATGGGGAAATAGTTATTCGTTGCTTTCATGCTGCCGCCTTCCAGGTACCCGTAGGTGTATCCATTGGGTGCATACAATTTATCGGTCAGGTTATAAACGATGAACTGCAGGCCCAGCTCGCGGAAGAAGCTTTGCGGCACCGTGTAGTTGAGTCGAATGTCGGTAACAGCGTAAGCATCGAGACGGCGGTTTTTATCCCCTGAGTTATCGAGATATTGCGCGCTTACATACTTCTCCACCACATCTGCGGAAAACCCTTTAAACGGACGGAAAGTGGCAGTAGCACCTCTTATGAAGGAAGGAGAGAAAGAGATTTCCGTGTTGTCGTACCGCTTAGGGGTTTGGCCGCCATTATCCCAGTCGTCCAGGTACTCCGTAAATCCTTTTACGCGGTTGCGGCTCAGTGCGGCATTAGCCTGTATGGTAAACCAGGAAACGGGGGTGTATTGTCCTTCCACTTCAAGGCCGAGGCGGTAGCTTTCGGGGATATTGGTGCGGGCATATGCGCCTACATCATTGATCCGGCCGGTAAGTACCAGCTGGTTGCGGTAGTTCATGTAATACACATTGGCAGTAAGACTGCTGTTGGCACCACGCCATACATAGCCTGCTTCAAGGTTGCGGAGCGTTTCATGCCTGGGCGCTTCGGCCTGTACCACTTCAAAATCATCACGGTTAGGTTCTTTGTTTCCGATAGCGTAGGAAGCATAGATGTACTGGCGCTCGTTGATCGTGAAAGTGGCGCCTGCTTTGGGATTGTAGAAGTCGTATTTTTTATGCTGGCGGATATTCGGGTTCTTCCGGAAACCGTTCAGTTTATATCCTACATGGCGGTATTGCATGTCTGCAAATACTTTCAGCCGGTTAGTGACAGCGTATTCCCCTTTCCAGTAAGCGTTGAGGTCGGTTTTGTATGCATCGAGGTTATACCAGCGGTGATCTTTATCAAAACCACCCAGCTCTGCCCAGATCACTTTACCATAGTGCTTGCCGTCGTATTTATTCCAGCCGCCGCCAGCCGTCCAGTTGAACTTGCCGAGATCGTGCCGGATGGAGAAAACACCGCCGTAGAAATGGTTGTCGAGCCACAGCTGGCGTACCAGGTCAGTTTCTGTAGCCGGTGTACCATTCACATCAGGACCGGTAACACCGTAATCGGTGTACAACTCATCTTCCCGCCAGTTCTCATAATATCCACGGCCGCGGGTATAGTGCAGTGCGGCGTTGAATTGCAGGTTGGAGCGGAAAGCGTGGTTGAACAGCAGTTGATAATGATCCTGCTGGTAATTGTCGGTTTCGTTATCATAGAACCCGCCTTTTTCCATTTTCCCGTTAGGATTGTAGCGGCGGCCATTTTCTTTGATCTGTTCGTCTGTAGCGCCTGTCCATGCCTGGTAGGTTTTTTCCTTACCGGAGAAAACGTTGAGGCGGAGAGATGATTTATTGGCGATGTATGCGAAGGAGGTGTAGAAAGATTTGAGATCGGAAGACGCGCGGTCGATGTACCCGTTGGAGGAAATGCGGGAAAGGCGCGCGTCAACGGTGAAGTGATTGTTGATCAGCCCGGAGCCTGCGCTAACCGTGGTTTTCCAGGAGTCGAAGGATCCGTATGTGGCATTTACTTCGCCGTAAGTTTTTTCGCGGAACTCGTTGGTGGAGAGGTTGAGGGAAGCACCGAAAGCACCGGCACCGTTGGTGGAGGTGCCTACACCGCGTTGCAGCTGGATGCTGGAAACGGAGGAAGCAAAATCGGGCATATTCACGAAAAAGGTGCCCTGCGATTCTGCGTCATTGACAGGGATACCGTTGACGGTAACATTGATACGCGTAATGTCCGACCCGCGAACACGCATGCTGGTATAGCCAATGCCTGCGCCGGCATCAGAGCTGGTGGTAACGGAAGGCAGCTGGTTGAGCAGGAGGGGGAGATCCTGCCCGAGGTTCTGCCGTGCGATCTCTTCGCGGCGGAGTTCCGATTTGGTGAAAGGGGCATTGGCGCCGGCACGGGTACTGGTCACTTCCACAGGCTTTACAAAGAGGCCTGTTTCGGTGAGGGCAAAGTCGAAGGTGGCGGTACCGGGGCGGAGTGTATCTCTCTGGGAGGCATATCCGATGAAGCTGGCCTGGATGATGGCGGGCTGGTGTTTAGGGAGCGGCAGAATGTACTTTCCGGAAGCGTTGGTGGTCACGGAAGGGCCGTTCAGTACGGATATAGTGGCGCCATTGAGTGGTTGGCCGGTACGGCGGTCGGAAGCGGTTCCGGAGATCGATCTTTGGGCCTGTGCGGCAAGGGTGCAGCAGATCAGGGCAAAGAGCATCAGATGTTTCATGATCGGTCCTGTTTTAAGACTTTGTTTAAAGTTCATGTCCAATAGCGGAGCGGAGCCATTATGGCCGCACCGGTGTACTATCGCAATAAAAACAGGTAAGTAGGAAAAAGTGCTGCTTACCTTTCCTTACCAGCATTACCTGGTCAGGTTCAACGGGTTTGATCTCAGCCTGATAGTAAGGCACCCCGAGGTGAAAAGAGGCCGCAGTGAAAAGCGCGGGCTCTGATTCTGGTGCAAAGTTAGCCACATGAAAGGAAATAAGCGGAAATAATTTTTTGCATACCAAAATTATTTATATTGCTTTTGTTGTTAACCGTTACGCATTACTACTTCTACTTATTCGCACCGCCAACTTTTTTTAATTGTTAACCTAAAATCGGAAGTACAATGATTAAGCTTGAATTAATCGGACATCTGGGCAAGAATGCCGTTTTACATGAAGTGAAAGGTAAGCAGGTGTTAAATTTCAGTGTGGCACACAATGAACGTTTCAAGAATCCGCAGGGTGTAGTTCAGGAAAGAACCATCTGGGTGGAATGTGCATTCTGGCAACCGCGGAATGTAGGGCCTTACCTGCTGCAGGGTACGCTGGTGTATGTGGAGGGTACACCTTATCTGGACATGTACACAACACAAACTGGGGCACCTGCCTGTGCGTTGAAAATGCTGGTGAAGAACATGGCGCTGCTGCCACACGGCCCGCGTCCGGAACACAAACCAGCGGCAGAGGGGGCAGGAGATGGAGGTGAAGCAGTTACGTTGCCAGCATCCATGCATGCGGACGAAGCGGAAGAGCTGCCATTCTAAAGCAACAATTATTCAAACGAATATGATACCAAACAAGTAGCCGGCTGGAACGGTCTGGCTGCTTGTTTTATGAAACATTCCGGATAACGGAGTGGAAAGGGAGAAGTATGTGTGGAAAGTAGAGTAGAGTAGAGTAGAGTAGAGTAGGGTGTGTATGTTTTTGAAGGTGATATTTAGCGAGTCCGCGTAATTTATTTTGTGCGCTATGTAGCTATTTTACGTTTGCAGATGCGTGATTGAATTGTTGGGGGAAATATTTTTGTTCCATTGCAACCCTTGTTGGTAGAAGGTTTGGTGAGAATGGTAAATGTTGTTTTGCGAAAGAATGTAAAATAAAATTAGGCAGGGCGAATAATTCTCTTACATTTGCACCCACATTGCGAGATAGAGCAGAGGTAGCTCGTCGGGCTCATAACCCGAAGGTCAGAGGTTCGAATCCTCTTCTCGCTACAACAGGAAACGGTTTTCAGATTATCTGGAAACCGTTTTTTTTATATAAAATCCCCACTGCAAACATCTCTGATCAGGCCCGGTTCAGTATCACTGAAATCCTGTAACAGCCCGGTTTTTAGAAACAGCTAAGTTTTTTTTAAAAGCAACTTTCGCAATAGTCAGAAGCACCTGGATTGCTTGTGAAAATAAAAATTAGGCAAGGCGAAATATTCCATTACATTTGCACCCACATTGCGAGGTAGAGCAGAGGTAGCTCGTCGGGCTCATAACCCGAAGGTCAGAGGTTCGAATCCCCTCCTCGCTACGAATAGGAAGATCTCCTAAAATACAAAAGGGCCGTTCTGCAAAGAGCGGCCCTTTTCTTTTCAGTTAGTTCATGATGTAATTTGCAGAAAGGAAAAGTAGATCAGGTCAAATTCCGGATCAAATCAAATACCTCGGGGATTGGGAACTCAGGCATACAATTTCCCCCAACCACCTGCCCAAACACGGGTCATTAATCCTGGAACTCCCCCCTCACAAAATTTGTCCTATAGCCCACACATCTGCCATCTCAAAGAAATGCTTCCGGCATAGCTTTTCTTCCATTTGTCTATTTCCGGTTGAAAGGAAAAACTACATCATAGACAAAAATGGTGGCCGGTTTAGCGCGTGACTGTTTTCCGCATATCCAACCGTAGGCTTACCCTTGGCTAGTCCCGGGGTAAACTGCCTGTAACTTCCTTCCAGACCCTTATATATTTAGCCTATATATAGCCTATACTTAGCCTATATTTAGCCTATGTATAGGGGTATAAGGGGCTAGACATAGGCTATATATACCCTGATTAATCCCTATGTATTCCCCATAAATTGGTAAAGCTTCCCCCCGCTAATACTTATATTAGAGGCAGGTAACACAATGTCAAAAGAAGGTTTAAAGAAGCAATATGCCCAGGCTTCGGGCTTTGAGATGGCACGTACGAAGCTCTCCGGCTTAGATTCATGCAACAGGATGACGGGTAACTTATGGCGTTTTTTAGTTCTTCCCCCAACTTTTTAACTTGAATTATTATTCTGACTTTTGGGATGAAGGCATTTAATTGCAGGATTAAGTTAGGGATTGGGGGAGGGGGTGCTCAAACCGGCAGGGCTACGGAAGTGCGGATCACAGGAAGTTTTCCAATTAAAGCATGCTTATGGGGTAAAATTCTAACGGCAGATATTGGCCGGCACACAAATTTGTACAACTTGTAAATATTTTCGTGCACCTGTAAGTCATGACAGGAGGAGGTTTAAGGGGATAATTGTCATGGTTTTATGACCTTTTTGTTAAAAAATATTTGGCCGGGAGAAATATTAGCTTACCTTTGCATCCACATTGCGAGGTAGAGCAGAGGTAGCTCGTCGGGCTCATAACCCGAAGGTCAGGGGTTCGAATCCTCTCCTCGCTACAAAAGAAAGTCAGAATCCCGCTCCCGGAGCGGGATTTGCTTTTTTATCACCAACGGACATACGCATACGGATTACCGGAAAAGGTACCTTCCATTGAATCATGCCGAACCACATTCGGCTTTTTTTATTTGTACTACCTTTGCACCCGGGCGTCCGGGGACGGCATCCCCGCTTACGTTCACCGTATCAAAAAACAACATAATGCATCGCGCAGGTTTTGTCAATATTTTCGGGAAACCGAACGCAGGGAAATCTACCCTCCTGAACGCCCTCCTCGGCGAAAAGCTCGCTATTGTTTCCCCGAAAGTACAAACCACCCGCCACCGCATTACCGGCGTACTCACCGAGCCGGGTTACCAGATCGTTTTCTCCGATACCCCGGGCATTATTGACCCGAAGTACAAAATGCACGAGAAAATGATGTCTGCAGTTAAATCTGCACTGGAAGACTCCGACGTGGCCATCCTCCTCATGGATGCCCGCGATAACCTCGAAGAATGCCTCGAACTCTTCGGCTCCCTCAGGCTTAAAGGCACTTCCATCCTCGTTATCAACAAAATGGATAACCTGGAAGCCCCCGCCATCGAAGCCATGAGGGAAAAGTGCCTCGCATGGGGCAAAGCCAAATCCGTCCTCTTTATCTCCGCCATTCAGAAGAAGAATATCGACCTCCTCAAAAAGGAAATCGTTCAGCTTCTCCCCGAAGGCGAACCATATTATCCGGATGATACACTCACCGACCGTTCCACCCGATTCTTTGTGGCAGAAATGGTCCGTGAGCAGATCTTCCACCTCTTCGAAGACGAGATACCCTACCATACTGCCGTAGTGGTAACCCTTTTCGAGGAAAAAACAACATTGACGAAGATTTCCGCAGATATCGTCGTTACCCGCGAAACACAGAAAGGCATCATTCTCGGTGAAAGAGGCCGCTCCATCCGGGAAATCGGATCGCGTGCCCGCCAGGAAATAGAAAAGTTCCTCGACCGTAAAGTGTTCCTGGAACTGCATGTAAAGGTGCGCGACAAATGGCGGGACAACGATAATTATCTCCGTGAATACGGATTGCTTTAATCAAAGAATTTTAAAATCAGAATAATATGCCTGGGTTCACAGTAGCCATCGTAGGACGCCCGAACGTAGGGAAATCAACCCTCTTCAACCGCCTGCTCGAACAACGCAAAGCCATTGTCGACGACGTGAGCGGCGTTACCCGCGACCGGCAATACGGCATCGCCGACTGGAACGGTAAAACATTCAACGTCATAGATACCGGCGGGTTCGTTTCCCGCTCGGAAGATGTTTTTGAACGCGAAATCCGCAAACAGGTGAAAATCGCCATGGAAGAGGCTAACGTCCTCATTTTTATGTGCGATGTAACCACCGGTATCACCGATCTGGATGCTGATGTGGCTGACCTGCTCCGCCGCTCTTCCAAACCGGTTTTCCTGACTGTCAATAAAGTGGATAACCACGAGCGCCAGCTCGAAGCTGCCGAATTCTATTCCATGGGCTTCGATAACATCCACTTCCTGTCTTCCATGACAGGCAGCGGCACTGGTGAACTGCTCGATGAAATAGCCGCCCTCATTCCCGACGAAGATCAGGCGGGCAATGAAGACGACGGGATTCCTAAAATCGCCATCATCGGTCAGCCTAACGTGGGTAAATCGTCGCTGCTCAACGCCCTTGTTGGTGAAGAGCGCAACATCGTATCCGATATCGCCGGCACCACCCGCGATACCATCCATACCCGCTACCGCCTGTTTCAGAAAGATTTCGTGCTGATCGATACGGCCGGTATCCGCCGGAAGGCCAAAGTACACGAGGATCTGGAATTTTACTCCGTGATCCGCGCCATTAAAGCCCTCGATGAAGCCGATGTGTGCCTCCTTATCCTGGATGCCGAAAAAGGTATCGCAGGGCAGGATCTGAGCATTTTCAGCCTGGCTGCCCGTAAAGGGAAAGGCCTGGTGATTTTCGTGAATAAGTGGGACCTGGTGGATAAAGAAACCAATACCGCCCGTGATTACGAAAAAGAGCTCAGGAACCGTATAGCGCCGTTTACTGACGTGCCTATCATCTTCGGCTCGGTAATCGAGAAACAGCGCATTTTTAAGACGGTAGAGACCGCCCTGGAGGTTTATGATAACCGTCAGCGCAAGGTGCAGACTTCCGTGCTGAACGAGGTCATGCAGAAGGCGATCGAAGCCCACCGTCCTCCCGTGGTTCGTGGTACAGCCATCAAAATCAAGTACGTTACGCAGTTGCCGATGCATACGCCTTCTTTCGCGTTTTTCGCCAATTTGCCGGATGATATCAAAACGCCGTATAAAAATTACCTGGAAAACAAGATCAGGGAAAACTTTAATTTCCAGGGAGTTCCGATCAGAATCTTCTTCAGGAAGAAATAATTTACCCGTATTACATAAAAATATATTTTGTAGTAACGGAATTTTGAATACCTTTGCGGCGTTTTAAAACAAACATTAATATGAAAAAATTATTCGTACTCGCTATCGCTACCGGCATGTTCGTAGCTTGCAACAACGCTACTACTACTTCTAACGATTCTACCGTTGTTCCTACCGATTCTCCGGTTGTAGTTCCTGCAGCTGACACTAACGCAATCGTTGCTGGTGATTCTTCCGCAATCGTTGCTGGTGACTCCACTAAAGCAGATAGCACTCACAAACACTAATCAGCGTTTGATGAAAGTATATGGTCCTTCCGGTGCAAACCGGAAGGATTTTTTTTTGTTTGGCACAGTCATTGCGCAAATGGGCGTATTAAACCATATAAAAAAACCATATCTCAGATGAAAAAATTATTTCTGCTTGCATTTGCCGCCGGATTGTTCGCGGCCTGCAACAACAACGCTACAGACACTACTGATTCTACCAACGTTTCTACCGACGCTCCTGTTGTAGAAGAAACCGCTCCACTGCCTGATTCTACGCAGCTCGCGGATTCTACTACCCTGAACGCCGATCCTAACGCTGCTCCGGTAGCCCCGGCAGACAGTGCTGCGCATAAACACTAATCGTGTCAGAGAATGCATTTGATCCTTCCCGCCACTGGCCGGAAGGATCTTTTATTTGGCACAGCAATTGTTTAGGTGCGGATACTTCACTAACGGACCCGAGCAAATGAAAAAGAGCCTGTTTACCGCCCTGCTGCTTTGCAGCCTGTACATCTTCGCCGCCGCCCAATATGATCCCGGGAATTATGTATTCCGCTTCCCCGGTACCGATCTCAAAGGCCTGGCGCAATTACCTCCTGCAACGCGCGACAGTATCCTAACCGCTTTTTCCCGCTTCGATCCTGCCACGCTCGATTTCAGCCAGGCTTCTCCTAAGCATGGTGCCGCACTGCGTGCTGTGTTGGTGGATATGATGGAAACCGTACGCACCGTTATCCGCGACCCTTCCACCGCTTCGGATATGGATCGTAAAATGGCTGTGCTCCAGCAGAAAATGGATGAAGTACAGGAAGATATTATTGAAGAAGATGCACTCCGGGAATTAAAGGATTCATATGAGGCAGATCGTGCCCGCCGTACCAGGGAGTTCGGGAACCGGTCTTACCCCAGCGACAGGGAGCAGAAAATGGCTAAACGCCAGCTGGAGCAGGAGTTGCGCGACCTCCGGAGAGATTATGAGGAAGAACGGGCCCGCCTGCGCCATCGCTGATTCCCCCTTTCATGTCATACGGCCGATAACAGGGATACCTTATTTTTGGGACTGATATCCTTATAACCGAACCGTACGCCTATGAAACCCGCACCCTTCAGGTATGCCCTGCGCATATGGCTGGCCAGTGTGGCCATTTCCCCGCTTATTTTTATTATTACCATCTTTGACCGCATGCCCGGAAGCCTGCCGCTCAATTTCCTGCTCATGGTGCTGCTATTGGCCGTATCCATGCTATTCGGACTTCCTTCCTTATTTGCTTTTGGCTGGCTGGTTTACAGGAAATCCGATACCGGTGGGGAAGAAGGTAGATGGAAACAGTATTGCATGCGAAGCGCTGCCATTGTGCTGGTCCTCAATTTTCTGCTGCTTTGGGCCATACTTCGTTCCGATGTAATGGCCGATGCCACATTTTATCTGCGGCTGATTGGAGTTTATCTCATAACTACGATGTTTTGTATCCGCTATATGCGTTACTAGCTGCTGCGTTACTCTTTTTTGGAATTGTGTTTCTTCTTATCAGGTAATAGGATGTATATAACCAGAATAGCAACCACTACTCTGAGGATATAGTAAATCATGCATTGAAATTATAAAAAAGCCGGACAGGATACATCCTGCCCGGCTTATTAATTTATTTCAAAAAAGGTTACGCCTGCTTTGCAGATGGTTTGGAATGCAAACTAATAAACAGGATGCTTCCCGGTAAAGGCCGGCTGATTGCCGGTGCGAGCCGCATTATCCGGGGGTCCATATGGCCAGTGTTGTATTTTAAAGAGGATGCCGATGGTGCCGGTAAGCATGGAAAGGATGAACGATGCAATTTTCATGGGAGGGGTAGGGTATAGGTTAAAAGAAAAACTGCCAGTGCAATGATCGCACTGGCAGTTTGTTTATTCGTTATTTCATTTCCTGCAGCTCTTTCACTGCACGTTCTATCACAGGGTCGCCGGCGTTGGACACTTCATAGAAGCCCTCACTGCGCCAGCGCTGGCGGGCCAGCAGTGCTTTAATGCGTGTGCGGATCTCCTCATTGTCTTTCGCAGTGGCACGCGCCATATTCACCCCTTCTTCTGCAGCCAGCGTACGGAAGCCGGCCAGCATTTTATCACTTACCTGGAACTCGCGGTTAAACGCAGATGCATCTTTGTATCCGCTGAATTCTGATGCGTTGGCAGTGTAATATTGGTAAACATAATCACCGAATACGTTGCGGTTGTACAGCTCCGTGAGTACATCCGAATACCGGGTGGTATCAAAAGGAATGAACACATCTGGCATAATACCGCCGCCGCCATATACTACTTTACCACCGGGCGTTTTGAACTGCAGGCTGGAATCCACGGGGCGGATGCTGTCGCGGTTCAGGAACTCGCCATGGCTGTAGCGGTTGGCAATATCTTCTTCATAAGCCTCGCGGCCGTTTTCATAGCTCTTCTGGATGGAGCGGCCCGAAGGCAGATAATAACGGGCGATGGTAAGGCGGAGGGTAGCGCCGTTATCCAGCTCGAAAGGTTCCTGTACAAGGCCTTTACCGAAGGAGCGGCGTCCTACGATGATACCACGGTCCCAATCCTGCACGGCACCGGCCAGTACTTCACTGGCGGAGGCAGAACCTTCGTCGATGAGGATAGCCAGACTGCCTTTCTCAAACACGCCGGGGCGGGTGGTTTTGTAATCCTGCCGCGGGGAGTTTTTACCCTGCGTATATACGATCAGTTTACTGCCTTCCAGAACTTCATCGGCCAGGCGGGTGGCTGCATCGAGGAGGCCGCCGCCGTTCTGCCGGAGGTCTATCACCAGCTTTTGCATACCCAGCTTTTCCAGTTTACGGGAAGCTTCGAGGAATTCGGTGTAGGTGGTGGCAGCGAATTTGCTGATTTTGATATAGCCAACCCCGGGAGCGGTCATATAAGCGGCATCCACACTGTTCAGGGGGATCAAGCCGCGTTTGATGGTGATATCCACCTGTTTGGAACCGCGCAGCATTTTGGTTTTCACCGTAGAGTTGCGGGGGCCGCGGAGAAGCTTCCGGATGTCTTCAGCAGTAATATTCTTACCGGCAACGTTCACGGAGTCGTCTACTTTCAGGATCTTATCACCTGTCAGAACGCCCGCGGCGTCAGAAGGGCCGCCGGCTATTACGCTGAGGATGTTAACCGTGTCGCGGATGATGTTGAACTCCACCCCGATACCCTCGAAGTTACCGTCGAGGTCTTCATTTACCTCCTGCACGTCGGCCGGAGGGATGTATACAGAGTGGGGATCGAGGTGAGAGAGGAGGCCTTCTATAGCCTCTTCCTGGATGGAGGCCACATCCAGCGTATCTACGTAATTATATTTCAGGAGGTCGAGCACTTCCTGGAGGCTGCTCCTTCTGTTGAGGAAAAAACTGGCGGAATCGCTATTCCGGGCCGCTGGCATCTTGTGCCCGAGATACATGCCCAGCGCAAGTGCGAAGGCAAACATCAGGGGCAGCCAAACTTTTAGTCTTCTGTTGTCCGACATATGATTATTTAAAACGTTGAAGGGAATCCTCCCTTTTGTTTAACTTGTGACAAAAATAACATATTCACAAGCAAAACATCTACATCTCAATCTTAATTTCATAAACGAACGGATATGCCTTCGAAAGTAAAGCTGGTGGCGGATAGTGGGTCCACTAAAACGGAATGGTGCCTGACGGACGGTAAGCAGCGGCAGCATTGGCTGACGCAGGGCCTGAGCCCTTATTTCCTGACCAGTATCCAGATAGAAGAGCTGATCCGTGCGGAACTGCTGCCGCAGATGGGGGATGTGGTGCCTGACCAGGTTGCCTTTTACGGAACCGGATGCCTGGCCGAAAAGAACGTGAAACTCATGCACAAGGCCCTCCATGCCGTATGGCCCCATGCTAAAATTGAAGTTACCCACGACCTGATGGGGGCTGCCCGCGCCCTGTGTGGCCATGAACCGGGCATCGCCAGCATCCTGGGTACCGGCTCCAATTCCTGCTATTATAACGGCAAAGAGATCGAAAAGAACAACCCGGGCCTGGGATATGTACTGGGCGACGAGGGTTCCGGCGCCTACCTTGGCAAAAAGGTACTCCAATATTACCTGTACGAAACCTTCGACGGGGAACTGCGATACCGCTTTGACCAGAAATTTGGCGTTAATAAGGAAGATATCCTCGAAAACGTATACCGGAAGCCGCTCCCCAACCGTTTCCTCGCATCTTTCACCCCCTTCCTGGCTGAGAACCGCGGTCATTTTATGATCGAGAACATACTGGAAGACGGGCTAAACGAGTTTTTTTTCAATCACATCTATAAATACCGCGAAAGCTGGACCGTGCCCCTGCACTTTACCGGCAGCGTAGCCTTCCACTTCCGCGATGTGCTCGAAGCCCTCTGCAGCCTGTATGAGCTCCAGCTGGGCAGGGTGCTCCGCAATCCCATGGATGGATTGGCATTATATCACGAAGAACAAGATTAACCTTATGGCATTTACCAAAGTCACAGAACAACCGAGCAGTTACCGTCACCTGGAAACCATGACCATTCAGGAAGTGCTGACGAATATCAATAACGAAGACAAAACCGTTCCCCTGGCTGTAGAAAAGGCCATCCCCCAGATTTCGAAGCTAACCTCCGCCATCACTGATAAGATGCTGGCCGGCGGACGGCTCTTTTACATGGGTGCAGGCACCAGCGGCCGCCTCGGTATCCTCGACGCCTCAGAATGCCCGCCTACTTATGGTGTGCCCCAGGGGCTGGTGGTAGGGCTCATTGCCGGAGGCGACTCCGCCATCCGCCGTGCGGTTGAGAATGCGGAAGACGACAGGGAGCAGGGCTGGAAGGACCTTCAGCAGTTAAACATCTCTGATAAAGATGTTGTGGTGGGCATCGCTGCCAGCGGTACCACTCCATATGTAATAGGCGCCCTCAAAGCCTGCCGGGAAAACGGCATTATTACAGGCTCTATTTCCTGCAACCCCGGTTCTCCCGTATCGGAACATGCCGACTTCCCCGTGGAAGTAGTCGTAGGTCCCGAATTCGTGACCGGATCCACCCGTATGAAATCAGGCACGGCGCAGAAGCTGGTGCTCAATATGATCTCCACTACCGTCATGATACAGCTGGGCAGGGTGGAAGATAACAGGATGGTTAATATGCAGCTCAGTAATGAGAAGCTGGTAGACCGTGGTGTGAAAATGGTGATGGAGCAGCTGCAGCTCACTGATTATGAAGTGGCCAAAGGCCTTCTGCTGGAGCATGGCAGCGTCAAGCGTGCAGTTGAAAGCCGGAAATAAAAAAATTCTATAAATTGCCGGCATGCATGAGATAGAACCATTTTATAACTGGCGGCACCTGTATGCTGCGGAAGAAGATGAACAGTCCCCGTTCTATGGACGAGAGTATAGTGAGTTCGAATTTACCAACACGGTTTACAACTACTACATTCATCCACAGTGGGATGATTTTGGCGCGCCCAACCTTTACATGAAGATACTGTTCGCCGATTACCAGTTCAATTTCGCCATCATAGAACTGATAGGGGAGTGGAACGATGCGGTGGAGAACAACATCATGACACTCAAGCGGGATATCATAGATATACTTACCCGCGAGGGCATTTACAAATTCATACTTATTGGTGAGAACGTACTTAACTTCTATTCGTCTGACGACTGCTACTATGAAGAATGGTGGGAGGATATCCGGGACGAAGGGGGGTGGATTGTTCTCCTGAACCTGCCCCCACAAACGCGGGAGGAGTTCGAAAGTGCGCGCCTGGACAATTACGTGCATTTGCTGGATGAACCCAAATGGCGAACTTTTCTGCCGCAACACTTGTTTAATCTCGTGGATAACTGGATGATGCGCCGTCTCGAATAAGCATTTTTCGTGACATTTATCATTTGGTTTTAATTTTTCATGTTATAAATTTGCCCGACATTTCACTTATTTATTCATACTAAAGGAAGCTTAGAACGTATCTTATGAAATGGTCGCAATTCTTTTCAACCTCCATTGGTAAAAAACTGCTGGTGGGTGCAACTGGCTTTTTCCTGTGCACATTTTTGATCGTGCACCTGGCCGGTAACCTGTCGCTGATGAAAGACGACGGGGGACAGGCCTTTAATCTGTATGCGGATTTCATGGGGCACAACCCTCTGATCCAGACATTGGCCTGGGGCCTGAAGGTAGTGATACTCATCCACGCTTTCCTGGCTATTCAGCTTACCATCCGTAACCAGGCCGCCCGGCCGGTTAAATATGCCGTTAAGCCCGGCAATTCCACCTCCTCCTGGTACAGCCGTCAAATGGCGGTTATGGGCAGCATCCTCTTCATTTTCCTCGTGATCCACCTCGCCAATTTCTGGTGGGCTATGCACTATGGAGACATTCCTTCCAGCACTTACGACGGTAAGGAAGTAGGAGATCTTTACACGGTGGTATGGACTGCATTTGAGAACATCGGGCTTGTGGTGCTTTACATCGCAGGTATGATCGCACTGTCTTTCCACCTGATTCACGGCTTCAAAAGCGCGATGCAGACTTTCGGCTTTAACCATCCGAAGTACAACGGCATGATCAATTTCGTTGGTCTTTGGCTTTTCGGCATCATCATCCCCGTACTCTTCGCCGTGATCCCCGTGTACATTTACTATAAACAAATCGCATAAAGCAAGGATATATGTTGAACGCAAAAATTCCTGCAGGGCCGCTGGAAACCAAGTGGAGCAAGTATAAAAGCACTGTGCAGCTGGTAAACCCGGCCAATAAGCGCAAACTCGAGATCATTGTGGTAGGAACCGGTTTGGCCGGTGCCTCTGCAGCCGCATCTCTCGGTGAGCTCGGGTACAAAGTGAAAGTGTTCTGCTTCCAGGACAGTGCCCGCCGTGCGCACTCTATTGCCGCACAAGGTGGCATCAACGCAGCTAAAAACTACCAGAACGATGGTGACTCCGTTTACCGTCTTTTCTACGATACCGTAAAAGGTGGCGACTACCGTGCCCGTGAAGGCAACGTTTACCGCCTGTCTGAAGTAAGCGGCAGTATCATCGATCAGTGCGTGGCACAGGGTGTTCCCTTCGCCCGCGAATATGGCGGCCTGCTCAGCAACCGCTCTTTCGGTGGTACCCAGGTTCAGCGTACCTTCTACGCTGCAGGCCAAACCGGCCAGCAGCTCCTCCTCGGCGCCTACTCCGCACTGGAGCGCCAGGTAGCCCTCGGCAACGTGAAACAATACACCCGCCACGAAATGCTGGATGTAGTGAAGATCGACGGGAAGGCGCAGGGCATCATTGCCCGTAACCTCGTTTCCGGTAAGATCGAGCGCCACTTCGGCCACGCTGTCCTCATCTGCTCCGGCGGTTATGGCAACGTGTTCTTCCTGAGCACCAACGCCATGGGCTCCAACGTTACTGCAGCATGGAAAGCCCACAAAGCAGGCGCTTTCTTCGGTAACCCCTGCTTCACGCAGATCCACCCCACCTGTATCCCCGTTTCCGGCGATCACCAGTCTAAGCTCACCCTTATGTCTGAATCCCTCCGTAACGACGGCCGCATCTGGGTTCCCAAAAAGAAAAACGACGAACGTAAAGCCGTTGATATTCCTGAAGACGAGCGCGACTACTACCTGGAGCGCCGCTACCCCGCATTCGGTAACCTCGTTCCCCGTGACGTGGCCTCCCGCGCCGCCAAGGAAAGATGTGATGCCGGATATGGCGTAGGCACTTCCAAAATGGCCGTTTATCTCGACTATGCCGACGCGATCAAACGCTATGGCAAAATCGAAGCAGGTAAACGCGGTGAAGAAAACGTAGGAGAAGAAGAGATCATTAAAATGGGTAAAGCCGTAGTAGCAGAAAAATACGGTAACCTGTTCGATATGTACGCCAAGATCACCGGCGAGAATCCTTATGAAATGCCTATGCGCATTTACCCCGCCGTACACTATACAATGGGCGGCCTGTGGGTGGATTATGAGCTGATGACCACCGTAGAAGGCCTCTACGCCCTCGGTGAAGCTAACTTCTCCGACCACGGTGCTAACCGCCTCGGTGCCTCCGCGCTTATGCAGGGGCTGGCAGACGGCTACTTCGTGATCCCTTACACCATCGGTAACTACCTCGCGAAAGAGATCCATACCAAACCTATCCCCACCGACCACCCCGCCTTCGTAGAAGCGGAGAATAAAGTGAAGGAAACGCTGAACAAACTCATGAGCATCCAGGGCAAACACTCTGTGGACCATTTCCACAAAGCCCTCGGAAAAATCATGTGGGACAAATGCGGCATGGCGCGTAACGCAAAAGGCCTCGAAGAAGCGATTAAGGAAATTCAGGCACTCCGCGAAGAATTCTGGAAGGATGTGCGCATCCCCGGAAGCCAGGATGAAATGAACCCCGAACTGGAGAAAGCAGGCCGCGTGGCCGACTTCCTCGAACTGGGAGAACTCATGTGCCGCGATGCACTGCAACGCAATGAATCCTGCGGTGGTCACTTCCGTGAAGAATACCAGGATGCTGAAGGCGAAGCAAAACGCGACGACGAAAACTATGCTTTCGTAGCAGCTTGGGAATACAAAGGTCAAAGCAATTACGAACTGCATAAAGAGCCGCTGAACTTCGAGATCGTTAAACCGACTCAGCGTAGCTATAAATAAGTTTGATAAGGGATATAAAACTGCATATTATGAAGCTCACATTAAAAGTTTGGCGTCAGAAAAATAAACAGGATAAAGGCCAGTTCGAGACCTACCAGGTTTCGGATGTTTCGAAAGACATGTCTTTCCTGGAAATGTTCGACGTCCTGAATGAGCGTTTGATAAACGAAGGAAAAGAACCGATCGCATTCGACCACGATTGCCGCGAAGGCATCTGTGGCATGTGCTCCATGTATATTAACGGCCGTGCACATGGCCCGTGGGATCAAACCACTACCTGCCAGCTGCACATGCGCGCTTACAATGATGGCGACACCATCGTGGTAGAACCATGGCGTGCTTCCGCTTTCCCGGTGATCAAGGATCTGACGGTAGACCGTAATGCGTTCGACCGTATCATCCAGGCCGGTGGTTACATCTCCGTGAATACCGGTAATGCGGTAGACGCGAATGCCATCCCCATCGAGAAGCATGATGCAGACCTCGCGTTTGCCGCTGCAGCCTGTATTGGTTGCGGTGCCTGCGTAGCTGCCTGCAAAAACTCTTCTGCCATGCTCTTCACTTCCGCTAAGGTTTCCCAGCTGGCATTGCTGCCTCAGGGCCACCCCGAGCGCGCCACCCGTGCTGCGGATATGGTGATGCAGATGGATAAGGAAGGATTCGGTTCCTGCACCAATACCGGCGCCTGCGAAGCGGAATGCCCCAAAGGTATCTCCATCAGCAACATCGCCCGTATGAACCGTGAACTCTTCTCCGCAGGGTTCACCAAGTAAGATCGTATCATACTGACTATAAGGCAATTGCTAAGGCCGGCCTGGGGTATCATAACCCCGGCCGGCCTTATGCTTTTCATTTCCCGATTCCCTGCTTCAGGATTGCAGCGGCCTGCTGCACAGCCCCGTTCACCAAACGGATTGACCATTGATCATTTTATACAGCCGGATGCAGTGTAGTGGCGCCTCTTCGCAGCATCCGGCTTGCATTTTCTGCCTTGCTTCGTTATCTTGCCTTTATGTCAAACAATTCCCGTAGAAAATTCATCAGGCAGCTGGGCAGCACTGCCGCATTACTGGGAGCCGCTCCCCTGGCCGGTTTAGCAGCAGAACCCGGAAAAAGGGTTCTCCTCAATCCCGAAAAGCGCGTGAGCGCCAACGATAAAATCCGTATCGCCGGTATCGGTATGGGCATCATGGGCTTCGGTGACGTGTCCTGCGCACTCAAGGTTCCGGGTGTGGAACTGGTAGCCGTGGCAGACCTCTACGACGGCCACCTCGAAAAAGCCAAATCCACTTACGGCAAACATATCCAGACCACCCGCGACTACCGCGAGATACTGGAACGTAAAGATGTGGATGCCGTAATAATTGCCACTCCAGACCACTGGCACGATACCCAGGCCATTGCAGCACTGCAGAAAGGTAAAGCCGTGTATTGCGAAAAGCCCATGACGCAGCAGATAGAGGAAGGACATAAAGTGATTGCTGCCGTAGAGCGCACCAAAGGCATCCTGCAGGTAGGCAGCCAGCGTGTGAGCAGCGTAGCCATGGCCGAAGCAAAGCGCCGCTACCAGGCGGGCGATATTGGCAGGCTCAACCTCGTAGAAGCGAAGATAGACCGCCACAGCGCACTCGGTGCCTGGCAGTATTCCATACCCACCGATGCATCTCCTAAAACGATCGATTGGGATACCTTCCTGAAAGACACGCCCAAGATGCCCTTCGACCCGGTACGCTTCTTCCGCTGGAGAAACTACCAGGCTTTCGGCACCGGCGTTCCCGGTGATCTCTTCGTACACCTCATTACCGGTCTCCACTTCATTACCGGCTCCAAAGGCCCTAACAGGATCTTTGCCAGTGGTAACCTTGTTCAGTGGCAGGACGGGCGCGATGTGCCTGATCTGATGGTAGCCATCTTCGAATATCCCGAAACGCCCGAACACCCGGCCTTCCAGATGCAGCTGCGCGTGAATTTCGCAGACGGCGGCGGGGGAGGGGAATACACCCGCCTCATTGGCACAGAAGGCGTTATGGAAATGGGCTGGAACGATTTCACCATCAAGCAGCACAAACTGCCCAAAGCACCCGGTTATGGCGGATGGGACACTTATAACACTTTCACCAAATCGGAGCAGGAAGCGTTCGTAAAGGATTACATGTCTAAGTACAGTGAAGCCGACCGTAAACAGCTCAAAGCAGAAGAAATCAAGTACCACGCACCGGCTGGGTACGACGACCGGTACGACCACTTCGTGAACTTCTTCGACTCCATCCGTACCGGAAAACCGGTGGTGGAAGATGCCGCTTTTGGCTTACGTGCTGCTGGCCCGGCCCTGGCGGTTAACGAAAGCTACTTCAAAAAGAAACTGATCGAGTGGGATCCCATTAAAATGAAAATCAAATAATTTCCGATAGCCGGGGCCCAGGTGGCCCCGGTTTTATTTCCAGCTTTTCCTTACATTCAGGTATCCTAAAACTCTCATATGCGACTACAGCCCCTAACCGTATGCGCTGCCGTGATGCTGTCGGCCTGCGCTCAAAAAGATAAAAAAATGGAAAAAGTGAATGTGCCTGCACCTGTTGCGGAGAAAATTAAACATGAAATGTCGATTCACGGGGATACCCGGAACGATGAATACTACTGGCTTAACGAACGCGAGAACCCGAAGGTGATCGCTTATCTCGAAGCAGAAAACAAATACACAGACACGATGCTCTCGCCGGTGAAAGACCTCCGCGAAAAGCTGTTCACCGAAATGAAGAGCCGCATCAAGGAAAAAGATGAAACGGCTCCCGTAACTGAAAACGGTTACCTCTATTACATCCGTTACGAAGAAGGGAAGGAATACCCGCTGCTATGCCGCAAGAAAGGAGCGGAAACAGCTCCCGAAGAAGTATATCTCAATGTGAATGACCTGGCTTCAGGGCATGAGTATTTCCAGTTGGGTAGTGCAGACGTTAGTCCGGATAACAAACTGCTCGTTTACGCGCAGGATACCGTGAGCCGCCGCCTCTACAACCTCCGTATCAAGAACATGGAAACCGGGGAACTCTACCCTGAAACCATCACCAATGCAGACACTGAAGTAGCCTGGGCCAAAGACAATAAAACCTTCTTCTACGGCAAAAAGAATGATACCACTCTCAGAACGGAAAGGATTTTCAGGCATGTGCTGGGGACCGACCCCGCGAAGGACGTGGAGATCTTTTACGAGAAAGATGATACCTACTCCACCTGGGTGGGCCGCACCCGCTCGCGCGACTTTATTTATATCGGCAGCGAAAGCACTCTCTCTTCGGAATACCGGGTACTGGAAGCCGCTAAACCCGATGGCGCTTTCCGTGTGATACAGCCCCGCCAGAAGGATCTGCTGTATAGTATCGATCACCGTGGAGATAAGTTTTATGTGCGTACCAACCTTGATGCGAAGAACTTCCGGCTGATGGAAACCCCCATCGGTAAAACCACGAAGGATAACTGGAAAGAAGTAATCCCTCACCGTCCGGATGTTTTGCTGCAGGGCTTTACCCTGTTCAATAACTTCATCGTTCTCAGCGAAAGAAAGAACGGGCTGTCGCAATTACGCATCATGCCCGAAGGCGGACAGGAGCATTACCTCGACTTTGGCGAACCTGCCTATGTTGCCTCCGTGATCTCTAACCCAGAGCTGGATACCAAGATTGTCCGTTATAGCTACACCTCCCTCACCACGCCTAATTCCGTGTACGAATACAACATGGAAACCAAGGAGAAAACCCTGCGCAAACAGCAGGAGGTGATCGGAGGATATGATCCCAAAGAATATGTAACGGAAAGATTGTTTGCCACGGCAGACGATGGTACCCGCGTACCCATTTCCCTTGTGTATAAGAAAGGCTTCGAAAAGAACGGTAAGCAGCCGCTGTTACTGTATGGTTACGGCTCGTATGGCGCCAGCATGGAGCCCACTTTCAGCTCTAACCGCATCAGCCTGCTCGACCGTGGTTTCTGCTACGCCATCGCACATATCCGTGGCGGACAGGAGCTGGGCCGGCAATGGTATGAAGATGGAAAGATGTTTAAGAAGAAGAACACTTTTACCGACTTCATCGACTGTGCGGAGTTCCTCATTGAAAACAAGTTCACAGATACATCGCACCTCTTTGCACTGGGCGGTTCTGCCGGCGGGCTCCTGATGGGCGCTGTCGTAAACATGCGTCCGGAGCTCTGGAAAGGCGTGATTGCCGCAGTGCCTTTTGTGGACGTGGTAACTACCATGCTGGATGAAAGCATTCCGCTGACAACCGGTGAGTTCGATGAATGGGGTAATCCCAAGAACAAGGATTCTTACGATTACATGAAATCCTATTCACCCTACGATAATGTGGAGGCCAAAGTATATCCCAATATGCTGGTTACTACCGGCCTGCACGATTCTCAGGTACAGTATTTCGAACCGGCCAAATGGGTGGCTAAATTGCGGGAACTGAAGAAGGGAGATAATCTCCTGCTGATGGAAACCAATATGGAAGCAGGTCATGGCGGAGCCAGCGGAAGGTTTAAAGCACTGAAGGACGTTGCGCTTCAATACGCATTCATGTTCTACCTGCTGGGCATCGATAAGTAAAAACTAACTGGAAACTAATAACGAAGGGCCACCCGGAAGGGCGGCCCTTGTTTATTTAACCAAAACATTAGATCGGATACAGCCATCAGGCATGTTTTTGATGATGACCTTCAAAGCTTTTATGCACTTTCCGGAGACGGAAGCCTACAGAAAGCAGGAAGATGCCCAGTAAGAGAGCGTAGAAACCAAGATACCAGGCGAGTACTACCACGCCGGCCAGCGGCTGCATGAAAATGAGTATGCCGAATACCACAGACAGTATCCCTGCCAGTATAAGCATCCATTCGCCGGTGATTTCCTTCCGGAGGCGGATGGCTACGATGATTTCCAGCAGCCCCGTTACAACGGCCCAGATGGCCACCAGCGTTACAAGGAATACGGCTGTTACGCCGGGCATGAACAGCATAATACCCCCGGCAATGATACCCATGAGGCCTATCAGCAGGAACGTCCACCAGCTTTCATCCTTTTTCATGATCTGGAAACCATGAATAATGGAAAATATGCCATCTACAAGGAAATAGGCTCCCAGGAAGATAACAAGTACAGAGAGGGTGAGGGCGGGCCAGAGGAAAGCAAGGATGGCAAAAACTATGGCCATCACACCCCGGAAAACCACAAGGCCCCAGTATTTGGACAGTTCATGGATCATGGTAATAAAATTTGATTGTTATTGATAACAATACATATCCCTAAAATGTTCAATAACCGCATGTTGGAAAGGATGTTGCGGGCATGGACATATGCCCGGGATTTCGTATCTTTGCGGCTTCAAATTATTCAGCCAGGTATGATCAGTGTTAAAAATGTCACGCTTTCTTTCGGCAAAAGGGTTTTGTTCGATGAAGTGAATATCAACTTTACGAAGGGCAATTGCTATGGAGTGATCGGCGCCAACGGGGCCGGTAAATCCACTTTCCTTAAAATCCTGTCCGGTGAAATTGAGCCGAACAAGGGTTCTGTGGAAATTACCCCGGGCGAACGCATGTCCGTCCTCAAACAGAACCACTACGAGTTCGATGAGGTTACGGTACTGAACGCTGTGCTCATGGGCAACAAAAAGCTCTGGGACATTGCGCATGAGCGCGACACGATCTACGCTAAGGAAGATTTCACCGAAGAAGACGGTATGCGTGCAGGTGAGCTGGAAGCAGAATACGGTGAGATGGGTGGATATACCGCCGAAAGCGATGCCGGTGTGCTCCTGGGCGACCTGGGCGTGAAAGAAGAACTGCATCAAACCCTGATGAAAGACCTGAGCGGTTCCCTCAAAGTACGCGTACTGCTTGCACAGGCCATCTTCGGTAACCCCGACATCCTGCTGCTTGACGAACCTACGAACCACCTTGACGTTGAAACCATCGGGTGGCTCGAGAACTTCCTGGCCGATTATGAAAACATCGTGATCGTTGTGAGCCACGACCGTCACTTCCTCGACGCCGTTTGTACACACGTGGCCGACGTAGACCGCGCCAAGATCAAGATCTTCACCGGTAACTACTCTTTCTGGTACGAATCCAGCCAGCTGATCGCCCGCCAGATCTCCGATAAGAACAAGAAAATGGAAGATAAGCGTAAAGACCTCCTGGACTTTATCGCCCGCTTCTCCGCCAACGCCTCCAAATCCAAACAGGCTACTTCCCGTAAGAAAGCCCTCGATAAACTGGTGATCGAAGACATCGAGCCTTCCAGCCGTAAATACCCTGGTATCATCTTCAAACAACTGCGCGAAGTTGGTAACCAGATCCTGAACGTGGAGAAACTGGAGAAAACAGTGGATGGCCGTAAGATTTTCAGCGATGTAACCTTCTCTGTGAATAAAGGCGATAAAATCGCTTTCCTTTCCAAAGACCACCTGGCACTCAGCACTTTCTTCGATATCATCAACGGCGACCAGCAGGCCGACAGCGGAAAGCTCGAATGGGGTACCACCGTTACCAAAGCTTATCTGCCCGACGATAACGCCGCTTTCTTCAAAAGCGACTATAACCTGCTCGACTGGCTCCGCCAGTATGTGCCTGCGCACGTAACCGATGTGGATGAGCCTTTCCTCCGTGGTTTCCTCGGCAGAATGCTCTTCTCCGGTGATGAGATTATGAAGAAAACCACAGTACTCTCCGGTGGTGAAAAAGTACGTTGCATGGTGAGCCGTATGATGCTCCAGGATCCTAACGTGGTGATCCTCGATGAACCTACCAACCACCTCGACCTCGAATCCATCCAGTCTTTCAACGAAAGCATGAAGGATTTCAAGGGTATTGTACTGTTTACCACGCATGACCATACGTTCATGCAATCCGTGGCTACCCGTATCATCGAAATCACGCCCGCAGGCATTATCGACCGTCTCAGCACCTTCGATGAATACCTGGCAGATGAGCGTGTGAGAAACCTCCGTGCCGAAATGTACGGTGAGGCGGTAAGCGCATAACCGAAACAAGACTTACAACTACTGAAAATAAAAAGAGCGGATATTATCCGCTCTTTTTTATGGGTTACTTTTTTGGGTATTAGCTCTCTGCTACTCAGAGATATTCTTCGATTACTTTCATTTTGTGTTTGTCGAGCGGCTTTGTGATATAAGCCATCAGCTCCGGTGTTCTCTCCACTTTTTCCATATCCTGGATGTTCATGGAGGAGGAACACATTATAATGGGCACATCCTGCGTAAGCTTGCTTTTCAGCTTCCGGAAGGCCTCTATGAAATCCCACCCGTTCATCCGCTGCATATTCATATCGAGAATGATCAGGCAGGGGAGGTGGCGGGCGGCAAAATCGTTCAGATCCTCAATGGCGTCTTCCGCTGAAAGAAAGGAATTCACCCTAACATCCCATCCCTGTAAACCAAACATCTTCTTCACAATAAAGTGGAAAATCTCATCATCGTCGATTACATAAACTACTTTATTCTGTGCCATGTCAATAATATTATCGAATTGCTTCATATAATTTCGTTTACTATCTGCAATTCCCATTTCCGTTAGCATAGGTATTTACCGTATTGGGCCACACAAGCCGGGTTTTCATCAAAAGCCGTTTCGTAATTTCACCGCAAAGAAAGTTAATTTATTTTTAATATTAATATTTTTTAACCTTCAATAACCAATCTTTAACAAAGGGATGGAAAAAAGAAAGGGTATGACCGGAGCCATACCCTTTTACTATGAATGTTGGATTGTATATCCTGATTAATTGAACAGGCCGCCTTTTTTCAGGCTTACTTTGCCATTACCGATACGGAAGCCGTCCTGGTAAATTTCCACGCTGTAATCGCCTGGTTTGAAGTCAGAATTCTGTTTCCAGTCCATGCTCACGGGAGTGATGCCGCCAGACTGGTAAGAAACGGTTTTCTTAACGGTGTAGAGCTTCTCGGTACCGTCTTCCAGTGTGAAGCGGCCGCTGCCGAGGGCTTCTACTGCGAGGGGAGAACCATCGGGCGCTGTAATAGCCACGTAGATCTCTTTGTCGCCGGTGGTAGCGATACGGTTATCCAGGTCGAAGGATACACGCATCATATCAGCACGTTTGGCTTTGGTGGTTACTTCTTCCTTACCATTCTTACGCAGGTTTATGGGCGACAGTTTGATATTGGAAGCATGCAGTACAGATCCGAGATCTACACGTTTGCCGAGGCTGTCTTTCACAGTGGTTACAGAGTCGCGCTCTTTGCGGGCGTAATCACGTTCACCTGCCAGTACGATCTTCTCACCTTCAAGGCGCTCGATCGTTTGCACATAACCTTCGGTTTTGGATTTCAGCTCTTCAATAAGCCTGCGGGCTTCTGCCAGCTGGGCTGAAGTAGCGTTCTTGTTGCTGAGGATGCTGGTAATACGGCCTTTCATATCCGCAATTTCTTTATCCTTGCTTTTCACCAGGCTGTCCATCCGGCTGTTCTGAGAGATCAGATCGTCCAGGCGGGCGGATGCAGCTTCATATTCGGATTGAATCTGATTCCGGGATTCTGTCAGCGTATCAAGTTGATTTTCTTTAGTGGCTATCTCCCGGCTGGTTTGGCTCTTGTCATAATACATGTAACCCCAGGTACCCACGAGGGCTGCGATGAGGATGCCATATATCAGGCCGTTCTTACTGCTTTTCGGTTTTTCAGGCCCGGGATTGGGCGTACCAGCGTTAAAGGTGTTTTCCGCCATAATGATTGATGTTTTGTTAAGTTGATTGTTGTTATATGGGTAAAATTTTTCCCTCGAAATTGAAACGTTAAAATTTAACTAAATTACACGCTTTAAAATTACAGGCTTTGTTATATACCGTTGCGCTCGACCAGTTATTACTCCTGGATATTGAAACCACTCCGCTAACACCTTCGTTGGATCAGCTTTCCGCCGAATTGAAAGCGCTCTGGCTGGAAAAGAATGCAAAAACTTTGCCAGATTCTGAAGATCCTGCTGCTGACTACTTCGAAAAAGCCGGGCTCACCGCAGAGTTCGGGAAGATTGTCTGCATTTCTGCCGGCTTCTTTTTTACGGAAAACGGTCAGTATCAATTACGTATAAAATCATTTTATGGAGACGATGAAAAGGAGCTGCTCGCCGGCTTCCTCGACACTGTTGCCAGATTTCACCAAAAAATCCAACGTTTTCAGTTCGCCGGTCATAACATCCGCGAGTTTGATATTCCCTATATTTGCCGCCGCGCAATGATTAATGGCCTCATGCTTCCGGCTCCCCTCCAGCTGCACCAGTATAAACCCTGGGAACAGCCCCTCCTGGATACCCTCCAGTTATGGCGGTTCGGGGATTTCCGGAACTACACCTCCCTTAAACTGCTCGCCGCCGTACTGGGCATACCCACTCCTAAAGATGATATAGACGGCAGCCAGGTAGGGAAAGTGTACTGGGAAGAAAAGGACCTCCGCCGCATCGTGGAATATTGTCAGAAAGATGTACTCACCGTGGGCCAGCTCCTCCTCCGCTTTAAGGGCCTCCCCCTTATGGATAAAGAAGGCGTGGAAGTAGTTGCTTAACTGAATTGAAAAGAAAGGGTTATGGATTATCAGGACATTAT
This sequence comes from Chitinophaga deserti, assembly GCF_003149455.1. GTDB lineage: Bacteria > Bacteroidota > Bacteroidia > Chitinophagales > Chitinophagaceae > Chitinophaga > Chitinophaga deserti. Next base: position 415,292 of record NZ_QFFK01000003.1, on the reverse strand, counting down.
TAAAGATTGGAAAAGCAATAAATTCAAGCCATTGTACTGGCTCGAAGGGGAAGAGGATTTCTTCATAGACCAGGTGGTGAATTACGCGGAGCATAACCTGCTTTCCGAAGCGGATAAAGGCTTCAACCTCACCGTTCTCTATGGGAAAGATACCGATTGGGCTACCATCGTTAATGCCTGCCGCCGCTATCCCATGTTCGCAGACCGCCAGGTGGTGATCCTCAAAGAAGCCCAGGCCATGCGCGACCTCCTGAAGTTAGAACCCTATATCGATAAACCCCTCGAATCCACCATATTCGTGGTGGCACACAAACAGGGCAAGCTCGACGGCCGCTCCAAAATGGCCAAGCTCGTTAAAGAGCGCGGGGTAATGCTCTCCACCAAAAAACTCTACGATAACCAGATACCCCAGTGGGCGGAAGCCTACGTCCGCTCCCAGGGCCTCGCCATATCAGAAAAAGCCTGCATTATGCTGGCAGATCATATCGGGAACGATCTCAGCCGCATCGCCAACGAGATCGAAAAGCTCATGGTGAACCTCCCCGAAGGCAAAAAGATCGATGAAGCCGATATCGAAAAGTATGTAGGCATCAGCAAGGAATACAACGTATTTGAACTGCAGAACGCCGTTGGCCAGCAGGATATGGCCAAAGCCATGCGCATTATCCACTATTTTGCCGCCAATCCCAAAGCAGCGCCTATCCAGGTTGTCATCCCTTCTTTATACGGTTACTTCTCCAAGATCAATCTCCTGTTTGGTGCCAAAGGCGGGGAAAAGGAAATGGCCGCAGCACTGGGTGTGCACCCCTTTTTCCTGAAAGATTATACTGCCGCAGCCCGCAAATTCGGTCCGGATGGAACTGAGCGTGCCATACTCCTGCTGGCGCAATATAACCTGCGCAGCATCGGTATCGGGGACAGCGGTAATGAAGACGGTGAATTGATGAAGGAGCTGGTATACAGGATATTAAGGCCTTGAGGCAATGGCCCGGGCCTGCTCCACGTCGTTTTTCATCTGAGCGATGAGCGCTTCCACATTGTCGAACTTCCGGTCTGACCGGATGAAAGCCAGAAAATCGACCCGGATGGGCGATCCATATATTTCCCTGTCAAAATCGAGGATAAATACTTCTATGCGGAGCTCCGTACCATTGAAGGTAGGGCGGGTGCCGATGTTGAGCGCGCCTTTATGCAGGTGCCCGTCTCCCGTATCCACGGTAACGGCATATACACCCTGTGCGGGTATCAGCTTACGGTAATCGTTCAGTTGTATGTTAGCGGTAGGGAAGCCCAGCTGGCGGCCCATTTTATCGCCATGTACCACAACGCCGTTCAGGAAGTAGGGATAGCCGAGCAGCTCACTGGCCAGCGCCACATCGCCTTCCTGCAGGCTTTTACGGATACGGGTAGAGCTAACAGCGGCATGGTGGATCACCTGTTGGGGGATCTCAAGCAGCTGGAACCCATATTTCTCCTGCTCTGCTTCCAAAAGCTCCAGCCCGCCTTCGCGGTTATGACCGAAACGGTGATCGTACCCGATAATGATGGTATGCGGACGGAAGGTGCTGATCAGGAAATCTTCGAGGTAAGCCGTGGCTGACATTTCTGAGAACTCCCGCGTAAAAGGTACCACCACCAGGTGATGGATGCCCCAATGGGCAAGGAGGGAGATCTTTTCTTCGAGCGTTGTGAGCAGCCTTACGGATTTGTCGCCCGCCAGCACTTCTCGCGGATGGGGATCGAAAGTAATAATAACCGTTTCTCCGTTGCAGGCAGCCGCTGCCTCCTGCAATTGCTGCAGAATGTGCTGGTGGCCGGTATGGACCCCGTCGAAAGTACCGATCGTGATGACGGCGTTCCGGAATGCGGGTAAATTATTTAATTGGCTGTGGACCTGCATGGTTAAACGATCATATTTGCAAAAACGCCGTGCAAATCTAAATGTTTTGACGGGATTACAATACTTTTGCATCTTAATCGCAAACAAAGCACTACCGTGGACCAGAACCTTTACGCCAAAAGAGGCGTTTCCGCCGGCAAGGAGGATGTGCACAACGCCATCCGCAATATCGACAAGGGATTATTCCCCCAGGCCTTCTGCAAAATCATCCCCGACCTGCTGGGGGGAGACCCTGAGTGGTGCAATATCATGCATGCAGACGGGGCGGGCACCAAATCCTCCCTCGCATACGCTTACTGGAAAGAAACGGGCGACCTCAGCGTTTGGCGCGGCATTGCGCAGGACGCGATTATCATGAATACGGATGATCTCCTCTGCGTGGGCGCTACAGACAATATCCTACTGTCGTCCACCATCGGCCGCAATAAAAACCTCATCCCCGGCGAAGTAATCGCTGCTGTAATCAACGGTACGGAAGAAATCCTCGAAGAGCTCCGCTCTTATGGCATGGGTATCTACAGCACCGGCGGCGAAACTGCTGACGTGGGCGATCTGGTGCGCACCATCATCGTAGATTCTACCGTTACCGCACGCATGAAACGCGCTGATGTGATCTCTAACGACCGCATTCAGGCCGGCGATGTAATAGTGGGGCTCGCCTCTTCGGGTCAGGCTTCCTACGAACGCGAGTACAACGGCGGTATGGGTTCCAACGGCCTCACTTCTGCGCGTCACGATGTTTTCAATAAAACCGTAGCATCCAAATACCCTGAATCCTTTGACCCCGCCATTCCGCAGGAACTGGTGTTTTCCGGTAAAAAGGCATTGACGGATATGGTAGATATTCCGGGTGTGGGACAAATCACCGCCGGTAAACTGGTACTGTCTCCCACACGTACCTATGCACCTGTGATCCGCCACATCCTCGAACAGTTCCGCCCGCAGATACATGGTATGGTGCATTGCAGTGGTGGTGCGCAAACCAAAGTGCTGCACTTCATCAACAACCTGCATGTAGTGAAGGATAACCTGTTCCCTGTTCCTCCGCTGTTCCAGCTCATCCGTGAGCAGTCTGGCACCGAATGGAGAGAAATGTACCAGGTGTTCAACATGGGGCACCGTATGGAACTGTATGTACCCGGCGAAATTGCGGAAGACATTATCCGCATCAGCCAGACCTACAACATCGAAGCGAAGATTGTAGGAAGGGTAGAGGAAAGCCCGGAGAAAAAAGTAACCGTGAAGAGCGAGTACGGTACTTTCGAATACAAATAACCAGATTGAAGTATACAGCAGAAGCCGGCGGTCCGTATGGGCCGCCGGCTTTTTTTGTGAAGTATTGTGGGCAAGAGACTTTCCTTTCAATCAGGATGCCTGATGCTTGTTGTTTTGTGTTCATTGCTGCACAAAGGATATGCGGGTTCTCAGTACAGATGCAGTATTGGTACAGTATTGGTACAGTACGATTACAGCGCGATTAGAACGCTATTGCAGCAGGTTTAGCTTATCGTAATAATGCTTAAACTGTATTTGCAAGGCTAATCCATTGAGAAGCGGATGGGTAAAGTGTAAAGCGTTTTTTCCGCTTTGCCTTTTGATGTACCGGGTATCCAATTGGGCATTAATCTCACCACACGCAGCGCTTCTTCTTCCAATCCAAAACCTATGGGTGCGCTAAGGATTTTATGATCTTCCGTTTGTCCGGTTTCTGAGATCGTAAACCGGACAAACACAGTGCCCGATTTTTCATGCGCCAAAGCTTCCTCCGGATATTTCATGTGCTGCTGCAGAAATGCGCGAAGAGAATCTTCGCCGCCAGGGAATCTGGGCTCTGGAGGAAAGCAGCAGATAATATCACTGTATGGGATTTTGGGGATTTCCATAGGTTCAAAGTCCTCAGCAATAACCAGTGAGTCTTCCAAAGGAGTGTCTAAACTGATGATAGATGGGCAATAATGGCTTTTTGAGCGCGGCAACAAAATGCTATGGATATGTGAAGAAGTGCTCCAGCTTACATGAAAATAATCAGGAGGGAGATCTGTCTGTTTCGCACTGCTTTGTACATAACAGGGAATTGACACTACCATGTTTACCACGGAAGCATATTCATACCCTTCGAATACAGGGGCTTCCCATAAAGTCATTTTACGGCTTACACGAAGCACTTCGTCTTCCAATCCGGTGTCATGGGGGCAACTACAAACCCGCATGTTATGAATGCTTCCTTTTTTATCCAGATAAAAGCTAACCGTAACGTTCCCGCCTGCACTTTCCCTGATCGCTTCCGCCGGATATCGGAAATGCCGGATGAAGAAGGCGCGGAGGGAATCGGGCCCGCCGGGATACACTGCTTCCGGCATACGAGGGGCATCGTAGGCAATTGGCGCATATTCCCTTGAAGCAGTATTCCTCAATTGTATTTGGATGTAGGATGCTGAATTACTCCGTAGCAAACAGGAGGAGGTGATCAGTATACAGGCAATAGGGAGGTACCGGTGCATCATAACGGATGTGCTTTCAAAATAGATGCTCCTGTTCAGCATTTCCATAATGGCACAAAAGCCCCTTATGAGGCAGGTTCAGGTAATTCTGCCTAATACCTAACCCGCCCTAAACCCGGATATATCCCGGGGATAAGCCGTAGATAAGCCGCCTCTATATAGGGGCGGCTTATGGGCGGGATATGGGCGGCTTATAGGCGGCTTAAGGGCGGCTTATCTCTTATTAAAACAGGGAGTTGTTCTGCAGTTAGGCCGGAGTAAAGGGGGGGCTTCCCGGTAATGGCTGCCGGGCATAAAAAAGGCGCCGCATTGCTGCGGCGCCGGGGAATATGAAGTGAAATCAGGTTAACATTCCTTGTTTTTGCCGGGCCAGTAAGATTGCTCAACGGGCCAGAAAGAGGTGGTTTTGCTGGTTTCATCCTCCTGCAGCGTATAGCGGATGGGGATGTTGAACAATACATCCACTTTTCTGCCATTCTGCACGCCGGGTTTCCATTTGGGCATTTCACGCACCACCCGGATGGATTCTTCTTCAAGTCCGGAGCCTATTTTGTCGCCAACCGTCTTTACTTCATCGATGCTGCCATCAGCACGGACAATGAATGTTACGAAGATGGTGCCGGAAACGCCATTCTCAACGGCATCTTCAGGGTATTTGATGCTTTCTGACAGGTATTTGTTCATGGCGGTACTGCCACCAGCGAAGGTGGGCGGTTGCTCTACCTCCGTGAAAATTACGTTGCTGGGGGTGTTCAGGACCTGCTTTTCCTGTGCGGTGATGTTGGCTTCATCTTTTTGAACACAGGAAACTGCGAAGAGGAGCCCGGCTGCGAGGGGGAGCGCCATCAGCTTGCGTGCGGCGGCATAACGGGTACGGGTGTTGCGGGTGAGCATCATGATTCTGCGTTTTACAGGAGGTTGGGAAAAATGGTGAATGAATAAATGGGCGGAAGGAGCGTGGAGAGCCTGGCGCAGGAGGTTTTCAGCATATTCGGCAGACTGGCCGTTGCCAGCCGGCACCTCATCGGCTTCAAACTCATGAACTACCGACAGTTCCTTTTTTACAAAATGAAAGAACGGGTTTACCCAGCAGATGGCCGTTACCAGTTCCATGAAAAGGGTATCCCAGCTGTGGCCTTTGCGCACATGCACCTGCTCATGCTGGAGCATATGCCGGCTTTCCGGGGAATGTTGCTCTGTGCCGGGGTTCCAGAATATGAAACGGAAAAAGCTGAAGGGCGATGGAACGGAAGGGTGGAGAACGAGGCGGTAATTAGGTCCTTCCTGCATTCGGCCTCCGTGGATGAGGCGGCGCAGCTGCCAGATGGCATATCCGAAACGTACCAGCAGCAGGATAGCTATGGCCGCATATGCAACGTAAGCCCATTGCAAAGCAGTGAAGCCTGAGCCCGGGGTATTGTTGCTGACTTCAAAGGTTGCGGCGGAATAACTGAACAGCGCAGCAGAGTCAGGCGTGCCTCCCGGCAGGGGGATGCGCAGCAGGGGTAATAAAAGACTGACACCGGTAAGGCCCAGCAGGTATACCCTGTTCCAACGGTGCTGGCGCTGGTTACGGAGCGCCACGCAGTAGTAAGCGAACAGTATGCCGGAGCATACGGCAGCTTTCAGGAGATAAATGAGGATCGGGCTCATGATTCCTTGTTTTTGGATTTGCGGATTTCCTCCAGCAGGTGCTCGAGGTCGTTAACAGACATGTCTTTTTCCTTCACGAAAAACGAAACGAGGTTGGAGAACGAGCCGTCGAAATAGCCTTTTACAAGATTTTTAACGGTGCGGCTGCTGTATTCATCCTTAGTAATAAGCGCATGATACTGGTGGCTTTTGCCAAAGGCCTTGTAGTCTACAAATCCTTTATCGACCAGGATCTTCACGAGTGTGGAAACAGTGTTGTAATGCGGCTGCGGCTCCGGCAGCACGGTAATAATGTCTTTCACGAAAGAAGGGCCCAGTGCCCAGAGGGCCTGCATAATCTGTTCTTCCGCTTTTGTCAGTGTTTTCATTGTATCGCTGTTTTATTTGGCGGGGTGCGCTGTCTATGTATTTTGGTTGTTTCCCTGTCCCGCCTCCAGGGTTTAAAAAGTAGCTGTGAATGTCCCTGATTCCTTGTCTGGTCTTAGTTTGGTCGTCTCAATTTCTGGTAGTTGCTCTATGCTTTTACGAATGTAGAACTATTTTCTTAGTTTACAAACTAAATTTATAGTTAATAAGGGATGTGGGTCATTGACAAGGATTTAATTATTTTTGGATTTTAAAACAGGAAATTAATGGCCGATCAACCGATAGTACAGCTGACGAATGCGAATATTTACCAGGGGAGTTCTCTGATCCTGTCCGATGTGAACATTTCGATCAACAAGGGCGAATTTGTTTATCTGATCGGGAAAACGGGCACGGGGAAGTCGAGCCTGCTCAAGACGTTGTATGGCGATTTGCCGTTGCGTGAGGGGAGTGGCCAGGTGGCGGGGTTTGATTTAACGAAGATGGACTGGAAGAAGGTGCCTTACCTCCGCCGGAACCTGGGGGTGGTTTTTCAGGATTTTCAGTTGCTGACAGACCGTACGGTGCATGAGAATCTGAAGTTTGCCCTGAAGGCAACGGGTTGGGCTGATCAGAAGCAGATAGAGGATAAGATAGCGGATGTGCTGGAGAAGGTGGGTTTGGCAACGAAGGGTTTTAAAATGCCATATGAGTTATCGGGCGGGGAGCAGCAAAGGGTGGATATTGCCCGTGCGTTGCTGAACGGGCCGAAGCTGATTCTGGCGGATGAGCCTACTGGTAACCTGGATCCTGAAACGTCTGACGGCATTATGCAGTTGCTGTTCCGCATTTGCCGGGAAGATGGAACTACGATCGTAATGGCGACGCATGATTATATTGTGTTGCAGAAGTTTCCGTCGCGGGTACTGCGTACGGAAAACGGTCAGGTTACTGACAATGCAGCAGTAAATTTTGTATAGATAAAACATTGGTTATCAGTAAAGGTGTTCCTAATAATTCTATTTGGAACTTGCCATATTACTTCTTACCTTTGCACCGGAAAAATAGCGAGTAATAATTTATTTTATCAAAGATGTCTTACTTAACTTTAGAAAAGAAAGCAAATATTTTCAAGGAATTCGGTGGTAGCGAAAAGAACACCGGCTCTGTGGAAGCGCAAATCGCCCTTGTAACTGAGCGTATCAACAGCATTTCCGCTCACCTGAAGCAAAATAAAAAAGACTTCTCCACTCACCGCGGCCTGATGAAGATGGTAGGTCAGAGAAAGCGTTTGCTCTCTTACCTGTCTAAAACCAACCTCAGCGGCTACCGCGCCCTCATTGAGAAGTTAGGTATCAGAAAATAATCCGAATTTATTGATAGCGCTATTCCCAACTATTCTGGTTGGGAATAGTTTTTTTGTATGTGTACCTTATTAATCCTCACACAAGTATGAATCTCACACCTACTTCGGTTAAATTTGATATAGGCGGAGGTCGCGAAGTGACGATCGAGACCGGCAAGATGGCCCGCCAGGCCGATGGAGCCGTGACCGTTCGCTGCGGAGACTGTATTCTGCTGGCTACGGTGGTGGCCAATAAAGAGCCCAAAGCCGGGCAATCTTTCTTTCCCCTCACCGTAGACTATCAGGAGAAATTTGCATCTGCAGGTCGTATCCCCGGTTCCTTCTTCAAACGTGAAGGCAAGCTGAGCGATTCTGAAGTGCTTGTTTCCCGACTCATCGACCGTGCCCTGCGCCCCCTGTTCCCCGATGACTACCTTTGCGATGTTCAGGTGCTGGTAACCCTCATCTCTTCTGATAAAGAAGTAATGCCCGACGCTCTTGCCGCACTGGCAGCGTCTGCAGCTCTCGCCGTTTCCGACGTTCCCATCCAGGAGATCATCTCCGAAGTGCGTATCGCCCGTGTAAATGGTGAATTCATCATCAATCCCTCCCGTACACAGCTCGCTGAAGCCGATATGGACTTCATCGTTGCCGCTACAGAGAAAAATATCATGATGGTGGAAGGCGAATCCAAAGAGTGTCAGGAAGAAGACCTGGTAAAGGCCATCGAACTTGCACACGACGCCATCCGCATCCAGGTAAAAGCCCAGGAAGAACTCCGCGGTCTTATCGGTAACCCCGCCAAGCGCACCTTCAACCTGCCTTACGCCAACGAAGAACTGAAAGCGAAAATCGATGCCTTTGCTTCCGGCAAAATCCTCGAAGTTTCTAAATCTGCCCTCGGTAAACACCAACGCAGCGAAGCTTTCAGCAAAATAGAAGAAGAACTGAAAGAGCACCTCGGCGAACTCCCTGAAGAAGACGCCCCGCTCGTAGGTAAATACTTCCACAAACTGGAAAAAGAAGTGGTGCGTAACATGATCCTCGATCAGTCTGTCCGTCTCGACGGCCGTGTACTCGATCAGGTTCGCCCCCTCGCCATGGAAGTAGACCTGCTGCCCAGCCCTCACGGCTCCGCACTGTTCACCCGCGGCGAAACGCAATCCCTCACCACCGTTACCCTCGGCACGCCCGATGACGAACTGCTGGTAGAATCCGCCGCCGTTTCCAACTACGTTAAATTTATCCTCCACTACAACTTCCCTCCCTTCTCTACAGGAGAAGTGAAAATGATGCGCGGCCCCGGCCGTCGCGAAGTGGGCCACGGTAACCTGGCAATGAGATCCCTCCGGATCATGATGCCCGGCAGCGATTACGCTTACACCGTGCGTGTAGTTTCCGATATCCTCGAATCCAACGGTTCCTCTTCCATGGCTACTGTTTGCGCTGGTTCCCTCGCCCTCATGGACGCTGGTGTTCCCATCCCCAAACACGTATCCGGTATCGCAATGGGCCTCATCTCCCGCGCTTCCGATGGCAAATGGGCCGTACTGAGCGACATCCTCGGCGACGAAGATCACCTCGGCGACATGGACTTCAAAGTAACCGGTACCCGCGATGGTATCTGCGGTGTGCAGATGGACATTAAGGTAGACGGCCTCAGCATGGATGTTATGCGCGCTGCGCTTGCACAAGCCCGCCAGGGCCGCCTGCACATCCTCGATGGCATGTACAACACCATCGAAACTGCACGTCCTGAACCGAAACCGCATGCTCCACGTATGGAGAAACTGATCATCGACCGCGAATTCATCGGTGCCGTTATCGGACCCGGCGGTAAAGTGATTCAGGAAATCCAGCGCGAAACCGGCACTACCATCAATATTGAAGAAGTTAACCAGCATGGTGAAGTTTCCATCTTCGCTACGCAGAAAGAAAACCTCGATAAGGCAGTTGCATGGGTGAAAGGCATCGTTTCCCAGCCCGAAGTTGGTGAAGAATACGAATCCGTAGTAAAAAGCGTAATGCCTTACGGCGCATTCGTTGAATTCCTCCCCGGCAAACAAGGCCTGCTCCACATCTCTGAAGTTTCCTGGAAACGTCTTGAGACAATGGACGGCGTGCTGAGCGAAGGCGATAAAGTGAAAGTGAAACTGGTAGGCACCGATCCTAAAACCGGTAAGTTCAAACTGAGCCGCCGTGTGCTCATGCCGAAACCCGAAGGTTATGTAGAACGCCCCGAACGTGAAGAACGTGGCGATCGTGGTGACCGCGGAGATCGTCGTGATCGTGGTGGTGACCGTGGAGACCGCCGTGGCGGTGGAGACCGTGGCGATCGTCGTGATCGTGGCGACCGTCCCGACCGTGGTGATCGTGGAGACCGTAATGACCGCGGGCCCCGTCCTTCCCAGTCAGAACAGAACGAAGGTCCTGAACTGGGCCCCGTTTTCGACGAACAATAATCGTGTGAATAGCTTACATAGAAAATGCCCCCGGTGTATAACCAGGGGCTTTTTCAATTATATGAGGCAGTGTCTGCAGTTTTCGTTTAGCGCCCTGCGTTATACACCTGTTCAATAAACACCTCGCTCTCGCGCCAGAGTATCTTGCCCTTCTCCAGTTTGAAGATCCGGAAAGATTTACCGTTTACATCTTCATAATCCAGCTTGTAAAGCTTCACGCGTTTGTTGGTAGAACGGTCTACCACCTGCACCTTGCCGGCCTCCAAAAGGTCGGGGATGATCTCGTCGATATAAGGGAGGATAATACCTTCATTGTCGTTCCAGAAAAGCGTGATCTTATCCGTGCTGTAACTAAGTGGATTGGCTTTGGAGGCAGTCCAGAATTTGCTGGCAAGGCTATAGTGGCGCTGCACTTCTTCAGGGCTCAGCGGGCTGAACTGGATGTTGCGGAACACGGTTTTGTTGTAGGCTTTCTGCACGAGGAGGGTGTCCAGGTTTTTGAAATAGTCCTCAATATCAAGCTTGTCGATGATGAGAACGGCATTGGGCACCTGGTAGAAAACGGAGTCCTTTTTCTCGTATTCGTGCGGGATGATGGTAGACTGTGCGGATGCATGGAAAGCACCGCCCAGCAGGGCTGCGAAGATGATGAGCTTTTTCATAGGATAAGGTTATATTTAATAAATATCAAATATAAATACAGCATGGGACATGACCAAGGAAATTTGGGTCAGGCAGCGGAAAAATGTCGTTATCTTGCGGCCATGTCTTACATCGCGATTACGATACCCGCGCCACAGGAGCTGCGGGATGTGTTGGTAGCTCAGCTGAGCGACATGGGTTACGAAGGGTTTGAAGAGCGGCCTGATGAACTGGTGGCGTTTATACCGGAAGCAGATTTTGAAGAAAACAACCTGGCGGGCCTTGCAGGCTCTCACGGTTTGGAATATACGAAGGAGACGATAGAACAAACCAATTGGAATGCAGTGTGGGAAAGCAGTTTTGAACCGGTGACGATAGGTGACTTCTGCGGTATCCGTGCTGGTTTCCATGCTCCGATGGGAGATGTGGTGAAGCACGAGATAATTATCACACCCAAGATGTCGTTCGGAACGGGGCACCACGCCACTACCTGGTCGATGGTGTGGCTCATGAAGGAATTGGATTTCAAAGGGAAGAAAGTGTTCGATTTCGGGTCGGGAACAGGCATTCTGGCGATCCTGGCAGACAGGTTGGGAGCAGCAGAAACGCGTGGTATCGATATTGATGCCTGGGCAGTGGAGAACGCAGAGGAAAATGCGGGAGCGAACGGGGCGAAGAACGTGCATTTTGCACAGTCAGATACCCTGGAAGGAGAGGAGATTGGTGCGTACGATATACTCCTTGCAAACATCAACCGTAACATATTATTAGCGAATATGGGGAGCATGAAAAGAATGCTCAAAAACGATGGTATATTGATTTTGAGTGGTATATTGCAAGAAGACGAACCTGCAATTGTAAAGGCTGCCCTGGCAGAGGGGCTGCGTCCCGCGGAGCGGGCAGAGAGGATGCACTGGCTTGCGCTTTCATTCTATGCTGGCTAATGTGGAAAAAATTACATATTTTAATTACTGATTTCAGAGTAATTAACTTATTATTGCAGTGAAATTTACATTCATTTTAACACATTAATTGCTAACTTAGCATTTCTAACTTATTGTGATGACAGAATTATTGCTAATACTCGGTGCCTATCTGATTGGCTCTTTTGCAACTGCCGTGTGGGTAAGCAAGGGAGTTTTCGGTATCGACATCCGCGAGCACGGTTCTGGTAACGCCGGCGCCACCAACACTTTCCGGGTACTCGGTCCTAAAGCCGGTACATTCGTGATGCTGGTGGATATGCTGAAAGGCGTACTGGCTGTCAGACTTGCCTATTTGATCCCTACTTACGATTCTCTCGAGCAAATGATTAACCTGCAGGTAGGCCTTGGCCTTGCTGCTGTTGTTGGGCACATTTTCCCCATTTGGGCAGGTTTCCGCGGGGGGAAAGGTATCGCCACCCTCTTTGGAATGGTACTTGCCATCCAGCCGCTCGTAGCCCTTTGCTGCGTAGGCGTATTCCTTATGATCCTGTTCCTCACCCGTTACGTATCGCTGAGCTCTATCCTTGCCAGCATCGCGTTTCCGGTATTGATTCTCTTCATCTTCCGCGAACAGGAAATCTATTACCGCATTTTTGCCATCGCCGTGGCAGTAATGGTTGTTTTAACACACCAGAAGAACATTGTACGGCTGATCAGTGGTAACGAATCCAAGGTTCCTCTCTTCAAAAACAGAAAAAACAAGCACGGGAACGACCTCTAGTTCCTGGTTTCTGTAAATCCGGCACAACGATTGTACTCTTTAAGGAAAGTGGTAATTTCGCCGCAACAACCGTTCGCATGAACGTGTTAATGTAATGCGCAGCGATTGTATCCTTTCTACTAAACTATTACACCCGATGAAAAAAATTGCGTTGTTATTGGTTGCCGGAACCGGGCTGATATATGCCTGTTCAAGAGTGCCTATCACAGGCCGGAGCCAGTTAAACCTCATTCCCGAAGCCACCATGCAATCCATGGCCCTCCAGGAATACCGGACCTTCCTTTCCCAGAACAAAGCCGTAGCAGCCACTGCCAGCAAAGATGCTGAAATGGTACAGCGTGTTGGCGGGCGTATCGCTAAAGCGGTTACCACCTACATGACCCAGAACGGTATGGGCAACGAAGTAGCCAGCTACCAATGGGAGTTCAATCTCGTTAACGATAAACAGGTAAACGCCTGGTGCATGCCCGGCGGCAAAGTAGTGGTATATACCGGCCTGCTGCCCGTTACCCAGAACGAAACTGCACTTGCCTGCGTTATGGGCCACGAAATCGCTCACGCTATTGCCCGCCACGGTAACGAGCGTATGAGCCAGGGCCTCGTAGCACAGGGTATCCAGATTGCAGGCGCCGTTGCCCTCAATAAGAACCCCCAGGCGCAGAACATCTTCATGCAGGCGGTAGGTGTGGGCGGTCCTCTCGGTCTTATGGCTTATGGCCGTCAGAACGAGCTGGAAGCTGACCACCTCGGCATCATCTTCATGGCTATGGCTGGTTACAACCCGCAGGAGTCTATCAGCTTCTGGAGCCGTATGGCTGCAGCAAGCGGTGGACAGAAGCCCCCTGAACTGCTGAGCACCCACCCGAGCGATGATAAGCGTATCGAACAGCTGAGGGCTAAAATGCCGGAAGCAATGAAATACTATACTGCACGCTAACACGAAAGCATTTCATATAAAAAAAAGCGGCCCCGGTATAACCAGGGCCGCTTTTTTATTGGCAGTAATATCATTGTTTAATCCAGTATCCGGGCAAGGTTCTGCAACTCGTCGTGCTTGTACTGCTCCTTATCGTTCCGGAAGCATTTGGCAGTTTCTTCCAGCAGGAACTGGATGACCCTTGCGTTGCTCTGGGGCTTATAGAAGTCGGGGTTTACCGGTACATTCACCCGTTTCAGGTAAGTATCCACATCCTGCTGTGTGTAAATCTGCCCCTGAATGGGGTCGATGAAGAAGAGAATGCGGTAATCTCCCGGATCGGCCGGCTCTGTAAAATCATAAAAGGTATCGAAATACGCGAGAATGAATTGCCGGGGGATGTTTACGGCATACACCGGCAGGTCGAGCATAGCGCATAACGCCTGGTATATGATGCCGTTGGTAAGCGGGTTACCTTTGCGCGACTCGATCACCTGGTTGAGGAAAAACTGGTTCTTACGCTGGTAGCTTACTTCTTCCCCTTTCAGTCCGAAATAGTTATAAATCATGCTGTTGAGCACATTGATCTGCTCCAGCGGGGTAAGGTAATTATTGAGTTCGAGCCAGATGTTACGTTTGATGCGGTCTATTTCAGTGTGTACCTGCTGCTCGGTGAGGTCCGGATACTGGTACCTCGCAGCGAGCAGGGCGCCCCGGATCAGCTCTTGTGAACCGGCAGTATGCCATACCCTGAAAGCTTCCTGCAGGTCGTGATAATGGACGCGGTGTATCAGCATCTCAATCCTTTCCTGGATATTTTCATCAACCGTGGTTTCCCACAAATGCTCCAGGTTGGGGATGATCTCTTTTCCATACATGAGGATCTTACTGGCCACGGTGTCAAAAACTTCCTGGTCAGGATCGTCCAGCAGATGGAATAGCGCGTTTATTTCCCTTGTTTCGTGCAATGGATTGTGTTAAGGATTCTTGTCTTTAAGTTACGATTTTTTGGCTAGTCCGCTTTCTTTTTGCGGGGCGGCGCCTTCTTCTTCGGCGGGTTGGCTTTCAGCTCTTCAATGATGGCTTTAGCCTCTTCCACAGTGATGTCGGCAGCAGTATCGTGTTTCTCTTTAGGAAGTTTATAGTTGCGTAAACCTACTTTTAAGTAGGGGCCATAAGGGCCTCTCAGTACCTGGATCTTTTCCTTCTCAAATACCTTGATGGTACGTTCGTCTTTAGCCGTGCGTTTCTCCACAATCAGTGGCGCCACTTCTTCCAGTTCCACGGTGTAAGGGTCCATTTCTTTTTTAAGGGAATAGAACTTCTTATCGTGTTGTGCATATGGGCCGAACCTGCCAATGTTCACGGATACTTCGGAATCTTCGAACATACCGAGTACACGGGGGAGGCGGAAGAGGTCCATGGCTTCTTCGAAACTGATGGTTTCGATGCTCTGGGTTTGCTTCAGTTTGGCGAAACGGGGCTTCTCCTCGTCCTCTACCTTGCCGATCTGTACCATGGGTCCAAAACGTCCCATACGGGCGGTAACGGGCTTACCGGAGGCAGGGTCTTCACCGAGGTGGCGCTCTCCCTTCACTCTTTCCGCCTTTTCGAGGGTTTCCTCTACATTATGATGGAAAGGTGCGTAGAAGTCCTGCAGCATATTGCTCCATTTCTTCTTACCACCGGCAATTTCATCGAACTCTTCTTCGATACGGGCCGTAAAACCATAGTCCATTACCCGGTCGAAATATTGTTTGAGGAAGTCGGTCACCAGCATACCGAGGTCGGTAGGGAACAGCTTGGATTTTTCCGCGCCTGTATTTTCCTGGTCGGTGACTTTACTGATCTGATCATTTTTGAGCCAGAGGATGCGGAAATCCCTCTTTACGCCTTCCTTATCACGTTTCTCCACATATCCGCGTTTCTGGATGGTGGTGATGGTGGGTGCGTAGGTAGACGGGCGGCCGATGCCCAGTTCTTCGAGCTTCTTCACAAGGCTGGCCTCCGTATAGCGGGGGGCAGGGCGGGAGAAGCGCTCAGTGGCTTTCATTTCCTTCAGTTCCAGTACCTGCTTAACGGCCAGAGGGGGCAGTACGCCTTCCTGGTCGTCTTCTTCCGCGTCTTCATCGTCACGGCTTTCCATATAAACTTTCAGGAAGCCGTCGAATTTGAGTACTTCACCGCTGGCGATCAGCTCTTCGTGATTGGTAGAGATATCGATCTTGGCGATGGTTTTCTCCAGTTCGGCATCCGCCATCTGGCTGGCGATGGTACGTTTCCAGATAAGCTCATAGAGGCGCTTGGTATCGGAATCCTCTACCGTGGCGTTCTCCATATATGTAGGGCGGATGGCTTCGTGGGCCTCCTGCGCGTTTTCGTTCTTGTTTTTGTATTTGCGGGATTGATAGTAGCGGTCGCCCCAGTTTTTGTGGATGGCTTTGCTGATATCTTCCATGGCTGTGTCGGACAGGTTTACCGAGTCCGTTCTCATGTAGCTGATCTGCCCGGACTCATACAGTTTCTGTGCGAGGAGCATTGTTTTGGACACGCTGTATCCCAGCTTACGGGAGGCTTCCTGCTGGAGGGTGGAAGTGGTGAACGGTGCTGCGGGGGATTTTTTCCCGGGCTTCACGGTCACATCTTTCACGGTATAGCCTGCACCCACGCACTGGGTAAGGAACTTCTCGGCGTCTTCAGCGGTCTTAAAGCGGGAGGGGCCTTCGGCTTTGAAACCGATGGTACGGCCCTGGATGTCTTTAGACAGGAACCAGGCCTCCACTTTAAAGCTGCTAACGGTCTCAAACTGGTTGATCTCGCGTTCGCGCTCTACGATGAGGCGGACAGCTACGGATTGTACACGGCCGGCAGAAAGGGAGTTGCGCATGCTCATCTTACGCCATAAAACGGGCGACAGCTCAAAACCAACGATCCTGTCAAGGATACGGCGGGCTTGCTGGGCATTCACCAGGTTCATGTCGAGCAGGCGGGGCGTACGCACTGCTTTTTCAATGGCAGGCTTCGTAATCTCGTGAAATACAATGCGTTTGGTAGAAGATGGATCAAGGCCGAGTACTTCGCAAAGGTGCCAGGATATGGCCTCCCCTTCACGGTCCTCATCCGTTGCCAGCCAAACCTCGTCAGAGTCTTTCACCAGTTTTTTTAATTCCTTGACAACCTTTTCCTTGTCTTCCGGTATTATATACTTTGGCTTGAAATTATTCTGAATGTCGATTCCCATGTCATCTTTCTCCAGGTCACGGATGTGACCAAAGGAAGATTTCACTTCAAAATCCTTTCCTAATATTTTTTCAATGGTTTTCGCCTTTGCCGGGGATTCTACAATCACGAGATTTTTAGCCATGAACGCCTTTTTATTTCTGTAATTACGCCAAATTTGTACAAATATTACAAATCCGAATGGTGCAATTATATAAAAGTAGGTTGATATAAAAAATAGATAAGGTTAAATACTTGATTTATAGTAGTCAACAGACGCCATATTATTATATTATCTCCTTTTCGCCGAAAGACGCTATTATTACATATCCATTTTTAATATTATTAAACCGCCATGGACATTGTCATCATCGGATCCGGAAACATAGCCCACTGCTTTGGCCATTTCATGAAACTTCACGGTCACCCCGTTAAGCAGGTCATCAGCCGGAATAAGGATAATGCCAGGGCATTAGCCGAATCCCTGGGAGCCGATTTCTCGGCAGATCTCATGGATATCCACATGGAAGCCGATATTTACCTCCTGGCGGTGGGAGATGATGCCCTTGCCGAACTGAACAACGATCTTCGCCTTGGCCGCCGCATCGTGGTACATACTGCCGGAGCCGTACCCCTGTCGGCCATCAGCAACATCTCTGTCAATACCGGCGTACTATACCCGCTCCAGAGCATCCGGAAGGAGAATAAAAGCTACCCCGAGATCCCCCTGCTGCTGGAAGCCTCTTCCGAAGAAGTACAGAAACGCCTGATGGCCCTGGCCCAAAGCATCAGTGGTTCCATTTCCGTTATGGACTCCGCCCAAAGGCTCCAGATGCACCTGGCGGCTGTATTCTGTAATAATTTCACCAACCACCTCATCGCCCTCGCCAAATTCTACTGTGTAAACGAAGGGCGTGATTTTGGGCTGCTGACACCCCTCATACGGGAAACCTTTCAGCGGCTCGATAAGTTTCCCCCGGAGAATGTACAAACCGGCCCGGCTGTCCGGAACGATGAAAAGACCATGGCCCTGCATGAATCCCTGTTGGTGGATTACCCGTCCATGGCCCAGATCTATCCGCTCCTGTCGGAAAGCATTCATCAGTTCCACAAATGATTGGCCGTCTCCCGATTAACAGATATTTTTGCGCACCGGCCCGGAGCCGGGCAACGCAGAAACGACAGCTATGAACGTATTGGAACACTTCTCCCGCATCCGCACATTTGTATTCGACGTAGACGGCGTGCTGACCGACGGCACCGTCCAGCTCCTGCCCGGTGGCGAACAGAGCCGGAAAATGAGCATACGCGACGGGTATGCATTGCAGCTTGCGGTAAAGAAGGGCTATCGCCTCGCCATTATTTCCGGTGGAAGGTCGGAAAGCGTGGTAAGCAGGCTTAACGGATTGGGTATCACCGACGTATATACGGGTGTGTCTGATAAGGTAGACCGTCTCGAAACCTATGTACTCATGCACGATCTCAAATGGGATGAAGTCCTCTTTATGGGAGATGATATCCCTGATTACCGTGCCATGCAGCTGGTAGGCCTGCCCGCCTGCCCGGCAGATGCCGCACCTGAGATCAAATCCATCAGCAAATACATTTCCCCGGTAAACGGCGGCGCAGGATGTGCCCGCGACGTGATCGAGAAAGTACTGAAGCTGAATGGCGACTGGCAGCTGGACGAAGGCATCAGCGCGAAATAAACCACTACTCCATATATAAAGCAACATATGACCCTCATAGCAGCTTTTTTCAGGATGATCCGGTATCCCAACCTGATCTATATTGCCCTCACGCAATTGCTGTTGCAGTTTTGCGTAGTGGCCCCCGTGCTGCAGAAAAGCGGGCTGGAGCCCTCCCTTTCCTGGCCGCATTTCGTGCTGCTGTGCATCTCCACCCTCATGGTGGCGGCAGGCGGCTATATCATTAACGATTACTTCGATATCAATATCGACCTGGTTAACAAGCCGGAGAAAATGGTAGTGGAAAAGATCATCAACCGCCGCTGGGCTATGGCCTGGCATACCATGCTCAACATGGCAGGCGTATCCATCGGTTTCCTCGTGGCCTTTAAAATAGGACAGTTTTACCTGGGCTTCATCCAGGTGATCTGCACCATGCTCCTCTGGTTTTACTCCACTTCCTTCAAGCGCCAGGTGATCATCGGCAACGTGGTCATCTCCCTGCTCACGGCATTGAGCGTGGTAGTGGTAGGGTTCTATGAGAAGCAGATCTATGAAAGCTTCGAAGCCATACTGTCTCCTGCAGGCCGTAAACTCATACAGATCATCGGTATTTACGCCCTTTTCGCCTTCCTGCTTTCCATGATCCGCGAGATCGTGAAAGATATGGAAGACATGATCGGCGATAGTAAAGACGGCTGCCGCACACTGCCCATCGTTTGGGGTGTGAAGAAAACGAAGAACTTCACCATGGTGCTCATTACCGTTTTGGAAGTGCTGTTGCTGATCCTGATGGCGGTAACGTTTATGCGCGGGTGGTATGCAGCGGTGGGCTATGTAGGCCTGTTCGTACTGTTCCCCCTGGCCTGGTTTATCCAGAAGCCGCTGTCGAAGGCTTACCAGCCGGAGCATTACCATTCCATTTCTACCTGGATCAAGATTGTGATGCTGACCGGCATCCTGTCCATGGTGTTCTTTAAAATCATGTAAGATGTATTCCCGCAAACCCGTTATACTTGCCAGCCAGAGTCCCCGCCGCGCACAGCTGCTGGAGCAGGCCGGTATCCCCTTCGAAGTAAGAGTAAGTGCTGCAGATGAATCGTGGCCCGATGGCATGCCTGTTCCCGAAGTGCCGGAACACATTGCCCGGCAGAAAGCCAAAGCAGTACAGGAACATTATTCGGCAGACGATATCATCATAGCTGCAGATACCATTGTGGTACTGGATGGTAATGTGATCGGCAAGCCGGCAGACCGTGCCGATGCCATTAATATCCTCAGCCGCCTGAGTGGCCGTATCCATACCGTGATTACCGGTGTGGTGATTGTCCGCAACGGGGAAGAACAGGCATTCTCTCAAACTACGGAGGTGCATTTCAAATCACTCACCCCTGAGCAGATCGCCTATTATGTCGACAACTACCAGCCTTACGATAAAGCCGGAGCCTATGCTATCCAGGAATGGATCGGGGCAGTGGGGATCGCAGGTATTAACGGCGACTTTTATAATGTAATGGGGTTGCCGGTGAGTGAGGTGGCGGAGCGGTTGGCTGTGATGTGATTAATCTACCCAGGTCACTGCCTATAAATAGATTTGATAATTTCATTATATTTACCCCCGGTAATGCAATAAACTGACCGAAGAAACCGTAGCACCTGAAAATCGCGTTATTGACAATCAAACACCTATGAAGAAAATGCTACCCGCAGCGCTTGTAATGGCGCTAACGGCATGCAGTAAAAAGGATGCACCTCAAACACCCCGCCCTGCCGAACCCGTCTGGAAACTGACGGAAATAGCAGGAACCGGGCAGTCTACCGTTTTCCACTACAACACCACCGGCGAGCCCTCAGCTTATGTGTCCACCACCACTTCAGGAAAAGACTCTGTGGAAGTGACCTGGAACAATGGCCTGCCACATCGTACCTACTTCTTTTTCTTTCTGCAAAAACGGGTAGACAGGTCGTTCGTTTATTCCGCCAACCTGCTTTCCCGTATCCAATACTATAATTTCGATCATCTGGGGCAGTGGACCGTCACCGACTACGACTCACTCGTATACAACGGTAACCGGCTCTCAGAACTCCATGTCATAAATGGGGGTGCGCGTAACCAGTTCTATGCGCTCACCTGGGAAGGGGAGAACATCACCCGCTGCGACAGCTACGACATCAACGGCGACTTGAAAATACTGACTGAAACCACCACTTACTCGTATAACGATCAGCCTTCACTGGCACGTTCCTTTCAGCCCTGGTTCTTTTTCATTTATGCAAAGCAATATTTCCCAGCACTCAGCCATAATGAACTGATCCGGGAAGAACGGAAGTCGGCCACAGGGGTACTTCGCTGGCGGAATACATACGGACCATCTTACCTCACAGGCGGCAGACTGGAAAGAATGACCCGGCTAAGTGAGGATTTCACTTCCCCCGCTACTGAAAACACTGCGAAAGATTATATGTATCAGAAAATACCCGGTACCAAATTTTAGCATTTTTCTAGTTCCTTGAATAGCAACAAAGATTCGCTGATTTATATCCACAAATCCCAATGTACTTATAAGCCAAATTTCATGGACCAGGCACTTCGTCCGAATGTTTTAAGGGCAATGGGGCAGGTGGAGAAAACAGAGCATCTCAGCGAACATATCATTTCTGCTGCCCAAGCAGTAATAACAGAAAAAAGAAAGGGAAGCATTTCATGATGCTTCCCTTTCTTTTTTCTGAACTACAGTTATTTTTTACTGTAACTAAATTCATGAACATAATAGTAGGAGGGGCTTCCTGGCTCCTTATGTAAGGTTCGCTTTTTCGTTACTTTAACTGGAAGACCCTCTGTATTGAATACCCAGATGAAATCAGTGGTTACCGGAATGGTATAATCCATGTCTACTTCTTCCTTTTTCAGCATCAGCTCGGCACTGAACATTGAAACATCAGACCAGCTATTATAAGAAAACCACTTTTGCATAGCTATGCCCGTTCCAGAGTAAGGGTTTACTTTTCCTGCTGTATAGGTATGTCGTAAAGAAAACCTGCGAATAGTATCCCTTCCGGTTGCTGCTTCGCGATAATAATGGGTCTCTTCCCTGATGTTAGATTTGTCCCAGTAACAACGGATATAACCAAAACTTTGGGTGGGGCTAATATAAGTTGTATCCCCCAGGTACATCGGTTTATTACCTTCGAAGATATATGTAAATACATTCGGGGTGAAAATATTTAAAGTATGGACAGCCAATTTAAGCACATTACCATTTTTAGTAAATAGATAATTGGTACTAATTCTGCCATCAGGTTCCCTATAAAGCATTTGTTTCAATTTGCCCTCTTCATAGAAGAACCTGTTGATGTACTTCGTTGTATCACTATGCAGGGCTTTGGTATGGAATGTAAGGCGATCGAGTGTGCCGTTGGTGTTGTACAGATAATGTAGTGTGTCTCTCCGGGTGTTATTGGGATCGTACATAACTTCATAATCCAGCTGATAAGCGGGTTCCAGGGGATCTATGATGGGTTTTGGGTCCTCGTTGTTGTCTGATGAGCAGGCTGTCATTGCCAGTACAGGTATTAGCGCCCAAAGGCTTCTTGATATGCATTTGAATATGCAGGTCAGCATGTTTTCGTTCATAGTTATAAGGATTGGGTTATTTTCTGGTTGCAAATATAACAAAAGCGGCCCGCTGTTTATGCGGGCCGCTTTAAGTTTGACGGACAGGACAAGTCTATTGCTCCAATACCAGCAAATTCACATCTTTATTTTTCAGCCAGGTGGCTTCTTTCAGTTTCTGCAGGTTGATGGTGCCTACGATGTAACGGCATTCCGGAGATTCGTATTTCTCGGATATGTTGTAGAAGGAAGCAAGGTCTACCTGGTCGGGGCTTTTGAAGCGGAGGTAAACTTTCAGCTGCACATCGTTGGTAAACGAAGGCTGGTTTTGCTGCTTGATCTTCTTGTATTCGTAACGGTAATTGTAAAGCAATGCAGAGATATCGCTCAGTACAGCGGAGCCGGTAGCGGTACCACCTGCGCCTTTACCTACGAAGAACTGCTTGTCGGTGAATGCAGATTCGAGCAGTACGCCGTTGTATTCGTTGTATACATCATAGAGCAGGTTATGCTCGCGGATAAGGTGGGGGAGCACATAAGCATTTACGCTGCCGTTCTGCCTGCGGCAGTTGGCGATCAGCTTAATGGTGCAGTTACGCTGACGGGCAAAATTGATATCGAAATCATTGAGGTGATTGATACCGAAGTTGAACACTTCTTCCGGTTTCACGAAGGTGCCGAAAGCATGCAGCAGGAGGATAACGATTTTAAACTTGGGGTCGTAGCCTTCCACGTCGAGGGTGGGGTCGGTTTCTGCGAATCCAAGGTCTTGTGCCTGCTGAAGGGCAGTGTCGAAGCTCAGGTGCTCTTCGAATATTTTGGTGAGGATGTAGTTGGTGGATCCATTACAAATACCTTCCACAGCGTTGAGCAGATCGTTGTCGTAGTATTCTTCGAGGTTGCGGATGATGGGAATGCTGGCGCAGCTGGATGCTTCGTAAAGGAAGGGAACTTTATTCTCTACCTGCAGCTGGTACAGTGCGGGCAGGTTTTCGGCAATCATACGTTTGCTGGCGCTCACAACAGCTTTGCCATTGCGGAGTGCGGTGCTTACAATCTGGAAAGCCGCGTCGGTTTCATTGATGAGTTCAACTACCACATCAATGGTGGGGTCGTTGAGGATCTCGTTGGGGTCCGTCGTGAAGTAGCTCATATCGATCGGACGGGGCTTGTTCGGGTCTTTGATGCAGATTTTCTTGATCCTGGCGTTGATGCCCTTCGTTCTGTTCAGCACTTCATACAGGCCCTGGCCTACGCAGCCGAAGCCGAAGATGCCGAGATTGATTGTCTTCTGTTCCATATTTATTGCAGTACGGTAATTTGTTTGCCGATAGGCTGGTTAAGTTTATCTAAAGCTTGTTTCAGGTCGTTGATAAGATCTTCCGCGTCTTCGATACCTACAGACAGGCGGATACAGGAATCCTGGAGGCCTGCCTTACGGCGGAAGTCTTCCGGAATATTGCGGTGTGTCATCGTAACGGGGTGGGCCAGCATGCTTTTCACACCGCCGAAGCTTTCAGCGAGCTTGAAGAGTTTGGTGGCGTTCACGATACGGATGGCGTTTTTGATAAGATCATCTTTCAGTGAGAAGCTGACCATGCCGCCGTAGCTTTTTTGTTGCTTACGGGCGATGTGATGGTTTTTATGGGTGGTGAGGCCCGGATAAAACACTTTATCTACCGCCGGGTGATCGGCCAGCCAGTGGGCGATGGCTAATGCGTTGGCGCATTGCTTCTCCAGCCGCAGGCTCAGTGTTTCGATGCCGCGGATGGTGAGCCAGGCTTCGAAGGGGCTGAGGATGCCGCCGGAAATATTCTGGTTAAACCTCACCTGGTCGGCGAGGGCTTTGTTGTTTACAACCACGAGGCCTGCAATTACGTCGGTATGCCCGGCGAGGTATTTGGAGGCGCTGTGGATCACAATGTCTGCACCCAGGGGAATGGGTTTTTGCAGCAGGGGAGTACTGAAAGTATTATCTACTACCAGCAGAATATTATGCTGCCGGGCTATTTTGCTGATAGATTTGATGTCGGATATTTTCAGCGTTGGATTGGTGGGCGATTCCAGCCAGATGATCCGTGTTTTGGGCGTGATCTTTTCCAGCACTTTGTCTGTATCGCTCATGTCCACGAAGTTGACCTTGATGCCGAAGCGCTCAAACATGTGGTTGAATATGGAAAAGATGCCACCATAGGTATCCTCCACCGCCATGATCTCATCCCCCGACTTCAGGAGTTTCAGTACGGCATCAATAGCCGCCATGCCACTGGCAAAGCCGAATCCCGCATACCCTTCTTCGAGGTTGGTGATCAGGTCTTCCAGCACTTTCCTTGTAGGGTTGTTGGCCCTTGAGAACTCAAACCCCTTATTGATACCCGGGCTTTCCTGCACAAACGTAGACGTTTGGTAGATAGGCACTGAGATCGCCCCGGTCAGTTCATCTATCGGGATGCTGTGAATCAGTTGTGTAGATGGTTTCATCTGTGTTCAATTTTGTTTCTCCGCCGCCTGCATTACCCCTGCAGATAACGGACATGGTTGATCATTGTTTTTACGAAACGGCAATGCCGCAACGTTCGCTGTAAACGTACAGGTAATTAAAGTTCACATTATGTCAGATGAAAACAAAAAAGCCCTTCCGGGGGTTGGAAGAGCATATCGCAACAGGTAAGTGCGCTAAAAGGAAAATCTCTGCCAACTTATCTTTCCCCAATATCCGGGGCCGGAATTAGCACCTTTTTCCCGCTTAGAGCGGAATTGGTTGCTAAGGCTTCATCGGGCCAGTACCCTCTGCCTTTCTGGATAAGTGATATTAAAGAACTGTCCGCAAAGTTAACGGCAGGAAAGCCAGATTTCCAAATTCCTTCTGTGAATTTCGATTTTTATTATTTTTTTATGGTAATTTATGAACGGATTATAATACTATTTTAATGAAATCGTTTGTTACCCCCCTCTGTCCGGAGTCGCTCCTCCAGTTCATCTGGTATTCCGGCAGGTTTAACATGGAGCGCCTGTGTACCGTTACAGGCGAGCCCCTCGAAATACTCCATCCCGGCCAGCTTAACCGCCATGCCGGTCCCGATTTTACCGCCGCCCGTATCCGGATAGGCCCCCTGCTATGGGCAGGGAACGTGGAAGTGCACTACCGAACTTCCGACTGGTTGCGCCATGGCCACCAGCACAATCCGCAATACGATAAGGTGATCCTCCACGTGGTATTCGAGCACGATGACCCTTCCTGCGGCATCCCCGTGCTGGAACTGCAGCCCCGGGTGCCTAAATTCCTCCTCCGGCGCTACCATGCTTTAATGGATAATGCAGACGACCTGCCCTGCTCGCGCCTGCTGGCCCGTGTGCCCGACAGCGTGTGGGACCAGTGGCTGGATGCCCTCACGCTTACGCGTATGGAGCGGAAGGCCGGGGTATTCCTGGGCTGGCTCCGGCAAACAAAGGCCAACTGGGAGGAGATATGCCTCCGTGCTGTGGCTGCCTGCTTTGGAATGCCGGTAAATACAGATGCTTTCCGGGAACTGATGGCATGTACCCCTTTCCGGGTGATTTCCCGCCTCCGCCATAACCTCCCTGCCCTGGAAGCCCTGCTTTTCGGCCAGGCCGGCCTGCTGGAAGATAAAGCCAGGGACCCTTACCACCGCGCCCTCCTGGATGAATACCGCTTCCTGCAGCGTAAGTACGGCCTTACACCCATGGCTCCCCATAACTGGCACTGGCTCCGGATGCGCCCCTCATCTTTCCCTACGATCCGGATCGCCGGTCTGGCTGCTTTGCTGCATAAGGAGCAGCATCTATTCTCCGCCATGCAGGACCATGAAACCCCTGCGGCATTGGAGAACCTCCTTTCCGTACGGCCATCAGCGTATTGGGACGATCATTACCGGTTCGATATCCCATCGGTTCGTACCGGCACCATGGGCAGGCAGGCGGTCAGGCATATCCTGATAAATGCAGTAGCGCCACTCTTATATGCTTATGGCATGTACCTCCGGAGCGATGCGCACCGTAACCGGGGACTGGCACTGTGGAAAGCGCTGGAGCCGGAAAACAACCGCATTCTGAGGGCCTGGGCTAAAGAAGGGATCGAAGTGAAGACGGCCAGCGGATCTCAGGCACTGATAGAGCTGCGGCAGCAGTATTGTGATGAAAAGAAGTGCCTGGATTGCAGGGTGGGAAAGGGAGTGCTGGGAGATGAAGCCTGGGTGGCCACCCAGCTGGGCGAAGAAGCCTGGGGCGATTGGGAAGCCGGCTGGCACGAGGAATGGTGATACGAAAAAGCCGCCCCGGAAGGGCGGCCGTATTCGTTTGGAAATGTGTTTACCAGTTAAAGGTCACGTCCTGCTGAATGTCGGAATGAAGGCTTTTAGCCACCGGGCAGGTAAGCGCCGCATTTTCGAGGATCTTGCGGGCTGTATCGTCCAGGTCGAGGCCCTGTGGGAAATCGAACACCACTTTCACACCGGTGATCCTTCGGGGTTCAGTACCCATGATCTTTTCAATGCCCACTTTGGTACCGTCGATGTTCCAGCCTTTGTCGCGCGCCTTAATGCCCATAATCGTGAGCATGCAGGAGCCAAGTGCAGAAGCCACCAGGTCGGTAGGAGAGAAACGCTCGCCTTTGCCATTGTTGTCTACCGGCGCATCCGTCTCAATCAAAGATCCGGAGCGGAGGTGGGTAGCCGATGTTCTGAGTTCGCCGTTATAAAGGATGGCAGCCGTTTGCATATGGATGGTTTTTGATGTAAAAATAAGCGTATTTTTAAGAAATTGCCCCGTACTGTGCTACAACAGGCCCCGGGACAACTACGAACAAATTTGTGTATGTTTGTATAGGAATAAAACATAAAACGATATCCCGCGTTTAATAAAATATAATTGCGCTACACGGTGAAAAAATTCAACACACTTTTAATACTCCTGCTGGCTTCCCTCGCATTGCATGCACAGTCTGACCGGTCTGCCAAAAAGGAGGAAAGAGAACAGAAAAGGCTTCGGAAAATTTCCCTGTTCCGCGAAATTGAGGAAGGTGAAAACCTTTACAACCGCGAGTTTTCCCTGGGCGCACGGCTCAATACCGACGGGTGGACCGGCTTCATGGAGCTGGGATACCGTAAAAGCGCTACCATCGTAAATTACTTCCAGTTCGAGTTTTCGGAAAAGAAACATCCGAAGCAGGACCGCTCCTCTTACGGTGTCCAGATCGCCGGGTTTTACATCAGCAGTGCCCCATACGTGTATGGTAAAATGAATAACTTCTACCAGGCTAAATTCGGCCTTGGCCAGAAGCGGCTCATTGGCGGCAAAGGCAATAAAAACGGTATCGAAGTAAATGCCATCTACTACGGCGGCATTTCCGTGGGCCTCATGAAACCTTATTACCTCGAACTGATGAACGATGCCGGTGATAACGACAACCGGAAAATCGTTAAGTTTAACGACTCAATACGTACCGACTTCCTGAATAAAGAGCTCATTTATGGCCCCGGAGGGTTCACCAAAGGCCTGAGCGAGATTAAGATCAACCCGGGACTGCATGCCAAAATCGGCTTCCGGTTCGACTGGGCTAAATTCAACGATGTAATATCTGCCCTGGAAGTAGGGGTAAATGCTGAATATTATACGAAAAAGGTGCAAATAATGGTAGATCAGGATAGTAAGTCCTTCTTTATCAATGCTTATGTAGGTTTGCAATTAGGTAAACGCTGGAATAAGTAACTTTGCACTTATTAAAGAAAGGATTTGCGATGCAAGAATTACCAGTAATCGCCGCCGAACCGGTAGCGCCCAGAGTGAAAAAGCCCGACTGGCTGCGAGTTAAGCTCCCCATCGGAGAAAATTACAGACAGGTCAGAAACCTTGTAGACACCCATAAGCTTCATACCATCTGCGAAAGCGGCAACTGTCCCAATATGGGAGAGTGCTGGGGCGCAGGTACCGCCACTTTTATGATCCTCGGGAACGTTTGTACCCGCAGCTGCGGCTTCTGCGCTGTAGCTACCGGCCGCCCGGAACCTGTGGATTGGGATGAGCCTCAGCGTGTGGCCGAGGCTATTTTCCTCATGAAAGTGAAACACGCAGTTATTACTTCCGTAGACCGCGACGAGCTGAAAGACGGTGGGTCCATCATCTGGGCTAACACCATCAAGGCCGTTCGTGCCCTCAACCCGGAAACCACCATGGAAACCCTCATTCCCGATTTCCGGGGTATCTGGGATAACCTGGACCGTGTGATTGAAGCAGCCCCCGAAGTAGTATCTCATAACCTTGAAACCGTGGAGCGCCTCACCAAGCAGGTCCGCATTCAGGCTAAATACCACCGCAGCCTCGAAGTAATCCGCAGGCTCAAACAGGGCGGCATGCGTACCAAATCCGGTATAATGCTCGGCCTCGGCGAAACCAAGGAGGAAACCGTTCAGGCTATGCAGGACCTGGCCGATAATGGTTGCGATGTGGTAACACTCGGCCAATACCTCCAGCCCACACCCAAACACCTTCCCGTTGTCCGCTTCGTGCATCCTGATGAGTTTGCCGAACTCCGTGAGATTGGTTACGGTATGGGCCTCGATTATGTGGAAGCCGGTCCGCTCGTACGCTCTTCCTACCACGCTGAAAAACACATCTTCAGCGGCAGAAAAGCCAACTAAGACATACTGTAATGTAAATAGCTGCCCGGAACCAATTGGTTCCGGGCTTTTTTTATGGAAATTACTCTTAAATAGCTGTAAATCAATTGAACTGAAAATGGCCTTCCTGCATTTCCAGCATGCTGCAGAAGGCCATTAATACGGCAATACCACACGATTACTACATGAATACGGTTTCATTACCGTTAGAGACGTTTTATTTAGCTCCACAGACCGGGTTAATGGTGATGATGCCCATGATGATGGGAATGCCCCGCTACAGGCGTTTCCTTCGCCTCCAGTACAAAATCGGTGGTGTGGATGGTTCCCTGTGCTTTGAACTGAATCCAGGCACGGTAGGTGCCTGCATGAGGCAGATCGGCATGGAGTACGAAGCGTCCGTTGCGGACTTCGGGGTGTACATGTACAAAAGCCTTGCTTTCCTGATGGATCAGTACCGCATGCGCTTTCTCTCCCAGGTAGTTTTCCAGCAGTTCGGGGTTGATGGGAGTGCCATTTCTGGAAAGTCCGGCTGAGAGCATGGCATGTCCCTGCTTAAGGGGGCCATGATCAAGATGAAGTTCCAGCGTATAATCGCCGGCGGTGGAAGTAAGTTGGGGTTGACAGGCAGCATGTGAAGGAACAGTATCACCTTCGGCATGTATTTCAAAACGATCGATCACCTGATGATGCCCCTCCGGTACATAATCCGCAAATACCCAGAAACGGCCGCCATGTGGCAGCGCGGCATGCACTGCATAACTGTTTCCGTTTTCGATGGGATGGATGTGGGTAAAGAAGCTAAGATCGTCGCTGACGATGATGGTATGAATTTTCTGCTCATGCGAATCCTGCAGGCGGAAAGGCGTAGCGGGCCTGAATTGGAATAAGGTTTCCCGGCCGGCAATAACAGGTTGGGTAACGTTCAGCTGCAATTGATATGTGTTCATCTTCGGTAGGTTTGTTAACACAAAATTAGCGCTGCACAAGGGGCTGAACGTTATAGTTTCCGGGAAACTATTTACATAGTTTTTATATTTTTCGGATCATGAAACCATTGCTGATCTTCCTTACCATGCTCCCCTGCGCCGCCATGGCGCAACTACGCTGGCAGCCTTCTGCTGCGCATAACGAAGGCCTCCCCGAAGGAGCGCGCGTTTATCAAACTACCGATTCCATCTCCGGCAGGCCTTTCAGGGCTTATTACCTCGAGGTTTCCCCTAAGGCCGGAAATCTGCGCCTTTCCGTGGAAGCTTTTCCCGGTAAGCGCTACACGCCCATTCAGTACGATAGTATCCTTGGCCCGGGTACACTGGCCGTTATGAACACTACCTTCTTTTCGTTCAAAGACAACAGTAACCTTAACATTGTTGTGAAGAAAGGAAAGGTGTTTGCCGTAAACCCCCAGCCCGCAACGGATGCCGTGCCGAAGAAGTATTTTACCCGCGGGGCTTTCGGGATAGATAAGCGCGGCCGGCCGGATGTAGCCTGGGTGTATAATGTGGGAAAGAAAAGAACGCCCTACGCATACAACGCTCCCGTAGAAAATGTGGAGCCCACCAGCACCACGCCTGCAGGTGCACAAAAGTGGAAGGTGCGTGAAGCCGTAGGCGGCGGACCGGTACTCGTTCAAAACGGACAGGTTTTCATTACCACCGAAAAGGAAGGGATGGGTAAAAGCATCGCTGCACTGCATCCGCGCTCTGCGATTGGTTACCGGGCCGACGGTACTATATTACTCATGGTGATAGAAGGGCGGAATAAAGGTGTGGCAGAAGGCGCCAACTTCGAAGAGATGGCGAAGATCTTTACCGACCTCGGCTGCGTGGAAGCGCTGAACCTCGATGGCGGCGGATCTTCCGCATTATACGTCAATGATCAGAATACCATCAAACCATCAGACCCTTCGGGCCAGCGGCCGGTACCTGCGGTGCTGGTACTAAGCAGGAAATAATACATCAAACGGCGGGCTTTTTTTGTCCGCCGTCCTTTTTACGGGGCGCACCGTCTTCATCAAATTCCTGCAGCAGGTGCCACTCCGTGATGCCTGTCAGCAGTAAGGCCCCTACTATCACAGGCGTAACTGTGAGGTAAAGGAAAACATCCGTCTGCCTGCTGAAAATTAACGCCATTAATACGCCAAACGGGAAAAGTATCCAGCCCAGCCAGCGCGATACATAGGCGGCATAGCGGTTGCCTTCGTTCCAGGTGCTTTGATTGATAGTGGAAGAGAAAGTACGGTAGCCGTACCAGGTATTCATACTGCGTGGAGGGTACCGCCGGATCATGTGGCCCATGAACAGGAACAGCAGCCCGGCCAGTAAACTGGCATTACAGAAGGGGTTTTGTATAATGCTGTCCATAAAAAAAGCGTGACACAATGTGTGCCACGCTTATTATTACAAGTTAACTCAGTTCTTTGTTGAATCCGCTGCGGTGTTTTTGCGTTTATTGAGCAATCCTTTCAGCGTATTGTTCAGGGTTTTCTCAGCAGCTTTGCCTGCGCCCTGTATACCCCCGCTGTTTCCGGTGGTATCTTTCCCGCCGAGGAGCTGCTTCTTCAGCTCATCTTTCGCTGCGTTTACTGCCTCATTTTTTACATGCTTCAGTGAATCTTTCAGCGTTTGCTGCACGGTATCGATCTTGTTCTTCACCATAGCGGTTGCCTGATCTTTCAGGTTTTCGGCTGCTTTGCCGGCAGCTTCTTTCAGATCAGTCTTCACAGAAGGTTTCATGATGTTGCCACCCAGCAGCACGTTGAGATAAACCGTATCACCCACGTTTACAGGGATACCTTTATTGTTTGCCTGCTTTACGAGGTTATTCACCAGCCCGTTACCCTGCTGGCCCAGCAATGCTCGTGGCAGTGCCAGTTGCATGGTGTAGTCCATCGACTGGTCGAAGCCATGCGAACCGCCCACGAGCATATTGAAATTGTTCATCTTGATGCGGAAAGGGTTCACCGTCATCCGGCCGTTCTGGAAGGCGAAATAGTTCTTGATATCGCGGATGGAGATATCTTTCAGCGCATTTACATTCAGCTGATTGGCCAGCTGATCCATGGGAGCGAATTTCTTCAGGAAGCCCTGGATAAGCAGGAGGTTGCCATCGCCGGAGAGCGAGCTTAATACGGGAGACATATCTTTCCCCAGCTTACCATTCACCGTCATCTGGCTGCTCATTTTACCGCTGAGGAATTGAGCGATAGGCATGAGCTTCTGCACGGTGTTGAAAGCTTTGAAGGTTTCCTGTACATCCAGCTCTTTCACATCGTAGGTGAAGTTGATATCCGGATTGTTCTTATCGAGTTTGGTGGAGTAGGAGCCGTCGATTTTCATGGTGCCCTGAAGAGCATTGGCCTTGATGTCTTTCATGATCACGGCTTCATCGCGCACGAGGAGGGTGCCATTCAGATTGTTGAGGTCCACTTTATCGTAAATCACTTTGCCGGCCTGTGCCTGCAGGGTGAAATCGAGGTTGTTGGGAACGGCGAAAGGTACGCTGGATGCAGTATCTGCAGGCTTGCCTTCCGGAGTAGCCTCGCCGGTGGCCATCCACTTGTTGAGGTTCACCTGATCGGCGGTGAGGGCCAGGCGGCCGTTAAGCGCATCGTTCTGGAAAAGGTATGCCAGCAGGTTGTTCACCTCACCGTTTGCATTGAAATTGGTACCGAGATACTGACCCTTGAAATCAGACACTGTTACGTTTTTCGGATTGAAGGTCATGAGCAGCGATGATACGTTTACGCCATCAGGATAATCCTTGCTCTTATACGCCATATCTGCAACAGATATTTTACCTGCTGCGTGGAAGGCTTCATATTGCTGCCGCTCGATAGCGCTCATGTAACCACGTGCCTGAAGGTCGGCATCAAGTAAACCGCTCAGCCTGGTCCCGTTTTCGAATTTTACGAACTGACCTACTTTACCAAGGTCGAGGCGGCCTTTGGCAGCAGCGTCGAGGTAAAGGTCGGAGATGGGCGTTTTGATCATCAGGCGGAGGTCTACCGGACTATCATCCATTTCCAGGTGCGCCTGTGGTACATCCACGATAGTATGATCGGGAACGCCATCGGGGTTGGTTACGTTTACAGCCAGCTGAATGTTCTTCACCGGCTTGGGAAGGTCGGGGTATTGGAAGAAGCCGTCTTTAATACCGAGGTGAAGCTCGTATGCCGGCATCTGTTCGCCGGCGTACATGCCTTTTACGAAGCCTTTAAAGGTGGCTGCGCCGGATGTTTTGATACTGGCGAAGTCCTTGCTGTAAACGGCGGGTACGAGGGAAAGGATGTCTTTAAAGTCTGTGCTGGGTGCCTGGAAGCTGATATCCATGTTGTAGGAGCTGTCGTTCACCAGCTGGAAGAAACCTTCGGTACTGAGCTTCAGGTTGTTGATGGAAATTTTATCGGTTTTGAAGGAGTATTTACCGGCATTGTTATCGATTTGAATATCGGCCAGGATTTCCATTTTGGTATTGAGCAGGTAGGGGATGAAGCCCTGTGCGTAGCTCAGGCTGCCAGCGGTGGTGCTGGTGCTGAGTACGAAATTATCCTGTGTGAAATCGCCTTTACCTTTGTGGTTAAGTCCTTCAATGGCGAGGTGCATATGGCCCTGAAGGTCGTCGTACTTAATCACTGCGTCTTCGATGCTGTATTGCTGCAGGCTGAAGGCGAATTCGCTTTTGGAAGTATCTTCCGGTGCGGCGCCTGCGGTGTCGGTATCAGGCTTCACAATGTCCCAGTTAGGGCGGCCTTCTTCGTCTACCAACGCATAGATGCGGGGCTGCTGAAGGGAAACATTGTAGATACTGATATTTTCACCTTTGATGGCACTCATCAGGTCAAGTGCCAGATCGAGCCGGCGAACGGCGAGGAGGGTATCGCCTTCAAAATGCTGTACTCCGGTCACCTGCAGCTCTTCAAGGGCAACAGCGAGGCGGGGGAAGCGGCGGAAGAGACTGATATCCACGTCTTTGAAATCCACTTTGGCGTTAAGGCTTTTGTTCAGTTCCGTCTTAACCCTGGCAATGATCTGGCTTTTAAACAGATACGGGATGGCGATCAGGATCGCTATCAGCACGAGCAGTCCGATGCCGATACCTTTCAGTACCTTTTTCAGTTTCATAGGATATTATTGTTGATGTTTAATTGTTGGCAGATGAATGTATATCGCATATCAGCAGTTAAATTCATTAATTTTGACACAAATATATACAACGGCATGACACCGGAACGGAAAGAAAGGCTTTTATCGGTAATTAACAAACGTCAGGCCAACCTTACGGTGGTGCTGGAAAATGTGGAAGACCCCCATAATGTTTCCGCAGTGCTCCGTACCTGCGATGCTGTCGGCATCCAGGATATACACGTACTCACTACCAAAGTGCCGCGCCATAAGCGCTGGGGTGTTAAGAGTTCTTCCAGTGCCGCGCAGTGGCTGACGGTTCACCAGCATACCAATACGCAGGAAATGGTAACCATCCTCCGCCGTAAATACGATAAAATCTATACGACGCACCTGGCCGATGGGGCTTTGAGCCTCTACGATATCGATTTCACCGGTTCGGTGGCGCTGGTATTCGGCAACGAGCAATTTGGTGTGAGTGAAGATGTGCGGGCGCTGGCGGATGGCAATTTCGTGATCCCGATGATGGGCATCATCCGCTCCCTGAACATTTCAGTGGCAGCGGCAGTCAGTATTTACGAAGCCATGCGGCAGAAGCAACTGGCCGGCCAGTATAATACGCCATCCCTGCCTGAAGCCCAGCGAAACGGATTGCTGACGGATTGGGGATTTAAGGAAGAAGATCTATGAATGCATTCGTGATGATATGGTCCTTCTGGATGGCAGCTGCCGTAACCCGGGTAAGTCCCGCGGAACTGGAATCCCGCCTGAACCGCACCGATTCCCCGGTGGTAGTGAACCTATGGGCCACCTGGTGCGCTCCCTGTGTGGAAGAGCTCCCTTACTTCGAGAAAGCCGCTAAAAAGTACCCCGGCGTCAAATTCATCTACCTCAGCCTCGACCTCGATGATGCATATCCTCATCAGATAAATGCTTTCATTCAAAAGCTCGGTCTTACCGGGGAAGTATGGTGGATGGAAGAAAGTAATGCCAACAAATACGCTTCGATAATTGATGCACAGTGGAAGGGAAGCCTCCCGGCTACGCTGTTTATTCATCCGGGGAAGAAGTACCGGAAATTTGTGCAGGGTGCGATGGATGAAGGGGCGGTGATGCGGGAGGTTGAGTGGTTAGTGAAAAATAAGTCTTACTAATAGTATTTTTAATATATTGTATAGTCTATAACCCAATTTAAAATGACAATGAGATCCCTTACCTTAATGCTGGCTGCCGTATTTGTTAGCCTGTCTGTAAACGCACAAAGCAACCATTGGCCTCCTTCAGGCTCTGCCGGCGTCGGTACTTCAACTAATCCCACCGAACGTTTCGAGATTCGCGATGCGGCGCCATCTTACCTGAAATTTACACGTAATAGTGATGTAATGGGGTCAGTTGGCGGCATCAAGTTTGATGTTGCCGGTACAGAAGTAGCTCGTATTGAAACGGAGCGTACAGCTGATGCTAACCGTTACAGCGCCATGATCTTTTCACTGAAGAACTGGCTGAGCAGTGCGAATATGATTGAGGTTATGCGCCTGCATGAAAATGGAATGCTTGGGCTCGGAACAGCCTCACCTTCTGGCAAGCTTCACATTCATGTTCCTCACGGGACTCGTCAGGCAATGTTTACGGTAGGTAATGTGAGTTCTGCCAATGGTTATCTGGAAATTAATAACGCTACAGGTGCTGCCGGGCTGTATATTCCCTCCATAAAAGGGCGTGGTTATAACCCCGGGCATACTTTCGGTTTATACCTCGTAGGCGAGTCGGAAGATGTGGCCTCTGCCGGTGCATATGAAGCCGCTGTGATCCTCGATGGGCGCTCCCTTATGGGAACGAGGATCAACACTGCCAATGTGCTGGCCATTAATTCCATGGGTGTCAATCTCGCCGTGGTAAAAGCAGACGGCTCAGTTGGTATCGGTACCCCCGTTACACACGGGCACAAACTTGCCGTAAACGGTAGTGCACTTTTCACAAAGGCAGTGGTTAAACTAAACGCTAACTGGCCCGACTTCGTATTCGAGCCGGATTACCAGCTACAACCGCTTTCGGATCTCGCACTTTATATCCGGGAAAACAAACACCTGCCCGAAATGCCTACCGCAGCTGATATAGCCCGCGATGGTCAGGACCTCGGAGAAATGAACAGAAAGCTTCTCCAGAAAGTGGAAGAACTTACGCTGTATATCATTGAGCAGGATAAGGCACGGAAAGCGGTGGAGGCAAGATTGGCAGAAATAGAGAATAGAATAGAGAATCTGAAGTAATCGATTTCTATCAGAGAGTCAAAGGTTTGGCCAGCGTTTAACAGGGCTCTCAGCAATAAGTAATAACAACAGGCCATTGCCAACCAATGTGGCGTACTGGTATAACATAAACTTTGTAAACATAGAAAATCGGAGTTCGTAAGCGCTCCGATTTTTTACTTTTTAGTCTGCCTGTTAAAGCTCACCAATGTCACATCCAACGCCGCATAACACAGTTCACCAATGTAGCATAGCTGCTCAGCAATTAAGTCTCAAAAGCGGTTGGCATTAGTCCGTGGAAACAGACATTCCCCCGGAGAACATTCCCATCAAAGCGTACTATCCCGGCTTCATCAGCGAACCTGTCACGCCCTGCATTCCGGGACGAAAGGCATGCCTCCCGCGCCTGCACACCGTAAGACGGTGCACACCACGGCCAACAGCACGCTGCGCCAGTTCGATTAAATCACCATCATGCCGTACGGCGAATCCGGATGTTGGAACCCTCCGGCTCCCGGCAGCCTTTAAATGCCGTCGGCGGATTTTCGATGTTTCCGGTAACGAAGTATTCCTGTAGGCTGGCCGCTTATCGGGCTGCCGTTCTACAGCTTCGGTCGTGGTTTTTCGACTATGGGTACGGCTGGCGTTATGATCCGGGAGCTGATCGGGAATCTTACTTTCACTGGTTTCCTCAAGCTGCTGTGTTTCATTCACGGGGCAATTCTCCGAAAGATTAGCGTTATGCAGCTTTGGGTAGCACTGGCTTAGTGGAGCTTCCGCTTCCGTTTCTGTAACAACCAAAGTTTCGCCCTGCGGGAGACTTTGTTGTATTACGGCGGTTGCGTTTATGTCTACTCCTGTTAGCTGCATGAGGTTAAACTGGCTATCTGGTACAGGGTTAAAAGCCCCTTTCTCCAACGTCAAAAACTCAACCGCCATCGCAATGAACAGGGGATCACTTGTTCCGGCCGGTATCTGCACAGTAAGATCTTCCGGGCTGATGGGTTTCTTTCCCTTGGGGATAGGAGAGGAGCAGGCTGATACGAACGTAAACATTTCTTCCTCGAAATTAAGCACCGCCACACCCATCTTCAGCCGGGCATGCGTGGCATGCTTCGGGAACCGGATTGCGTCAGCAGGGGCAAAGACAGGCATGCCGATACTAACGGTACCGGTGGTACGGTCCACTGTATGCTGCAACGGGATACTGACGATCCGTCTGAACTTGCCGGTGGGGCTGAAGTTGAATTCCCTCAGCAGTGAGAGATCTCCGTTCATGAGCATGCGGCTGCCCCTCTGATGACCGGCGTCGGAATTAATGATGTCTTTACAGACTTTTGTAAGCCGGCTATGCAGCTCATCGTTCGCCACCTTGGGCATCATGGCACGGAAAGCCCGACGGATCAGGGCGCTGCCTTTGGCCGCCTGACCAAATTCGCTGGTGTTGATCCTTGCCTGTGCATAATTCGGGTCTTTGGCGAACCGTTTCGCCGTTGGACTGCCTTTTCTTCTTAGTCCGTATTCACCGTTTCTCTTCCGGTAAATACTCATGTTTTGCGTAGGCCCCAGCATCTGCAAGAGGCCGCTTTGCGTGCTTGCCATAGCGTAGTTTGTTTTTTATTGAAAAATAGGTGTATCAGGCCTTGGTGGCCTTTCTGCATCGTGAATCCCGGTATAATAAGATACGGAATCCTCACCAAATATCCATTGGTTTTTTACGTTTTTTACGCTTGGGGGAGTAATAGTTCCGATTAGGGTAATTTTGGGTCAAATGGGTGTTTTAGGGTCGGTTTGGGCCTTTAGTGATTTGGGCTAATCTCTATCCTGACATAGTGGAAAAGGGGGGATATAGGCGGCTAGTCTGCCCTTCGTCTGCCTTTCATCTGCCCTTCGTCTGCATGGTACTCCGGTATAATAACGACCTTATTGGCACCAAGCCTGCAGGCTGACTGATACAGATACCGTACTATCTAAAAGGTCAGGTCACGCACCAGCTTTCCGGATATGTTCCTTCACAAAGGTTTTAAACGCACCGTCGATCCCCACTTCCCGGGTTATCTCATCCCATTCTATCCAATCCTGTTTTGTAACCACACCACGGTCAACAAATAGCTCGTTGATATTGGCTGCAGTTTTCTCATCTACAAGGCCGCTGCCTGCAAAAGCTGCAAGGAGGGCTGTACCGGCAATTTCTCCGGCCGTCTGGGTCTGGTTTTCGAAGTAATAAGCATCTATGGTGCGGTAGAGGCAGCCAATTGCCCGGATAGAGGCCTCCGCCCGGCTCAGGTTACGTTGTGTCTGGCATTCGGTAATCCACAGGGTTATCATTTCCATATCGGAAATGCTGCTGTTGATACCGTGCTCGCTGCTCAGCAGTAAAGATTCATCCCGCGAAAGCACGAACGCTTCCTCGAGGAATTGCAGGGCATGGAGCACCATGTCCATCACAAATTCATTATCAATCTTTTCTGAACTAAAATCTTTTTCAATCCATTTTACAAGGAATGGATGAACCTGGCGCACCGATTGGTAAAGCGCTTTCATTTGCTGGACATGGCCCAGTCCGTTGAATATTTCGGGTAGCATGGGGGCTGAATGATTTGGGGCAGGAAAATTACCCGCTAAGCGGCTGTAGTTAAACAGGATAGCCGTAAACTGTCGGTAGAAGCGAGCGGAAGGGCGGTTTTAACGGATGGGTTGAGCGCAATTTCCGTGAAATGTATACGCAAAACAAAAGCCCGGAAGCATTCGCTCCCGGGCCTGATTTTATTATCTGCAATGAATGCTGTAAAGCCTTATTAATTAGGCGCTGCAGGTTACGCAGCCTTCTTCCATGGTACAAACTGCACCTTCCACAATTTCCATCT
Organism: Chitinophaga deserti; assembly: GCF_003149455.1. Classification (GTDB taxonomy): domain Bacteria; phylum Bacteroidota; class Bacteroidia; order Chitinophagales; family Chitinophagaceae; genus Chitinophaga; species Chitinophaga deserti. The sequence continues at coordinate 376,427 of NZ_QFFK01000003.1, read as the reverse complement.
CGGCACCTTCTGCAGGTAACACAGGCACCATATTCTGGCCGCCCTGTTTTTCCACGGTAAACTGTACAGCTTGTGCTGCAGCCTGCGTACGGAGGTAGTACATGCCGGTTTTGAGGCCTTTCTTCCAGGCATAGAAGTGCATGGAAGTGAGCTTGGAGGCAGATGGTTTGTCTACAAACAGGTTCAGGGACTGAGACTGGCAGATGAACGCACCGCGGTCGGCCGCCATGTCGATGATCGTACGTTGCTTGATCTCCCAAACAGTTTTGTAGAGTTCCTTGATATTGGAAGGGATCTCGGGAATGCCCTGGATAGAACCATTGGCAGAGATGATCTTGTTCTTCATATCATTATCCCAAAGGCCCAGTTCCACGAGGTCTTTCAGCAGGTGCTTGTTTACCACCACAAACTCACCGCTCAATACACGGCGGGTGTAGATGTTGGAAGTGTAGGGTTCAAAGCACTCGTTGTTACCGAGGATCTGCGAAGTGGATGCAGTAGGCATAGGCGCCAGCAGCAGGGAGTTGCGGATGCCATGCTTTTTGATCTCGGCTTTCAGGCCGGTCCAATCCCAGCGGTCAGACGGCTGAACGCCCCACATATCATACTGCAGGATGCCTTTGGAAACAGGCGAACCTTCGTAGGAAGCGTATTTGCCTTCGGTGATGGCGAGGTCTTTGGAAGCTGTCAGCGAAGCGAAGTAGATCGTTTCGAAGATGTCTTTATTCAGCTGCTGCGCAGGCTCGCTTTCGAAGGGGAGACGGAGAAGGAAGAACGCATCTGCCAGACCCTGTACGCCAAGACCGATGGGGCGGTGGCGGAGGTTGGAGTTACGGGCTTCATCTACCGGGTAATAGTTCTGATCGATGATCCTGTTCAGGTTAATGGTAGCCTGGTAGGTTACTTCGAAGAGTTTCTGGTGGTCGAACTTACCGTCGATTACGAAGCGGGGCAGGGCCAGAGAAGCAAGGTTGCACACGGCCACTTCATCTTCCGCAGTGTACTCGATGATTTCAGTACAGAGGTTGGAAGATTTGATGGTGCCAAGGTTCTGCTGGTTCGACTTGCGGTTGGCAGAGTCTTTATACAGCAGGTAAGGCGTACCGGTTTCGATCTGAGCGTCGAGGATAGCGAACCAGAGGTCCTGCGCTTTAACCGTTTTACGCTGACGGTTTTCGGATTCGTATTTAGTGTAAAGTTCTTCGAATTCTTTACCCCAGCAATCCGCCAGTCCGGGTGCTTCGTGTGGGCAGAAGAGGCTCCAGTCGCCGTTTTCTTCCACACGCTGCATGAACAGGTCGGGCATCCAGAGTGCGTAGAAGAGATCGCGGGCGCGCATTTCTTCTTTACCGTGGTTCTTGCGGAGGTCGAGGAACTCGAACACGTCTGCATGCCAGGGCTCCAGGTAAATGGCGAATGCGCCTTTGCGCTTGCCACCGCCCTGATCCACATAACGGGCGGTGTCGTTAAACACGCGCAGCATGGGGATGATGCCGTTGGATGTACCGTTGGTGCCGCTGATATAGGAACCTGTGGCGCGGATGTTATGAATGCTGAGGCCGATACCGCCGGCGCTCTGGGAGATCTTGGCGGTTTGCTTCAGGGTATCGTAGATGCCATCGATGCTGTCGCCTTTCATAGTCAGCAGGAAGCAGGAGCTCATCTGCGGTTTGGGTGTACCAGCGTTGAAGAGGGTAGGCGTGGCATGTGTGAACCAGCGCTCGCTCATCAGGTGATAGGTTTTGATGGCAGAGTCGATATCCTCTTTATGGATGCCAACAGCTACACGCATAAACATATGCTGCGGGCGCTCGGCGATCTTGCCATCTATTTTCAGGAGGTAAGAGCGCTCCAGCGTCTTGAACCCGAAGTAATCGAACGCGAAATCGCGGTCGTAGATGATGGTAGAGTCGAGGATCTCGGCGTGTTTCTTTACGATTTCCCATACGTCGTCGCCCAGGAGACCGGCGTTTTTACCGGTTTTGGGGTCTACGTATTCAAACAGTTTCTTCATCGTTTTGGAAAACGACTTCAGTGTATTTTTATGCAGGTTGCTCACCGCGATGCGGGAAGCGAGCTGCGCGTAGTCGGGATGCTTTGTTGTCAGGGAAGCGGCGGTTTCAGCAGCGAGGTTGTCGAGTTCGCTGGTGGTAACACCGTCGTACAGTCCCTGGATCACTTTCTTCGCTACATCTATTGAATCAACGTATTCCGGCGCCAGTCCGTAACACAGCTTCTCTACTCTGGCCGTAATCTTGTCGAATTTGACAGTTTCTTTTCTGCCGTCTCTTTTTATAACGAACATAGTGTGATGAATTTAGTGGGTGAAAAATTGAATATGGCTTATTTGAGGGTAGATTGTATTTACTAGAAGTCTTCGTCGAGGCTGAAGGTTTGTGTTCCTTTCTCGCCCATAACGCCGGCTTTCTGATAGTCGCCTACGCGTTTTTCGAAGAAGTTGGTTTTGCCCTGGAGGGAAATCATTTCCATGAAATCGAAGGGGTTTGCGCTGTTGTAGATCTTGGAGCATCCAAGTGCCTGGATCCAGCGGTCGGCCACGAATTCGATGTATTGCTTCATGAGTTCGGCATTCATGCCGATGAGCGCTGCGGGCAGGGCTTCGGTGATGAATTCTTTCTCGATGGTAACGGCGTCGGAGATGATTTCGTGTACTTCTTTCTCGCTCAGCTTGCCTTCGAGCATTGAGTAAAGGAGACAGGCGAATTCGCAGTGGAGGCCTTCGTCGCGGCTGATGAGCTCGTTGGAGAAGGTGAGGCCGGGCATAAGGCCGCGTTTCTTCAGCCAGAAGATGGAGCAGAAGCTGCCGGAGAAGAAGATGCCTTCCACAGCGGCGAATGCTACCAGGCGCTGGGCAAAAGTGCCGTTCTCGATCCAGCGGAGGGCCCATTCTGCTTTCTTCTTAACAGCGGGTACGGTATCGATGGCGTGGAAAAGACGGTCTTTTTCCACAGGATCTTTTACGTAAGTATCGATAAGGAGGGCATACGTTTCGGAGTGGATGTTTTCCATCATGATCTGGAAACCATAGAAGCAGCGGGCTTCAGGGATCTGTACTTCGCTCATGAAGTTCACGGCGAGGTTTTCATTCACGATCCCGTCGGATGCGGCAAAGAATGCCAGTACATGGGAAATGAAATGGCGCTCGCCATCGTTCAGTTTAGCCCAGTCCGACAAATCGCCGGAAAGATCAATTTCTTCTGCTGTCCAGAAGCTGGCTTCATGCCGTTTATACTGTTCCCAGATGGCGGGGTAGTTAATCGGCAGGAGTACGAACCTGTCTTTATTCTCCTTGAGTAATATCTCATTCTCGTTATTCATACAAGATTTTTTATATGGTTAACCAGTTATAGTTGCCTGATTTGTGAGATTCGAAGGGAGACGGAGGTCCATTATCCTCGTAAGGAAGGTAACAGGGGCCATCAGCCAACACCTTGAATCGCGAAGGTTTAGACGTTATCCGAAGTGCTGGCAGGTCTCCTGGCTATCCCTCGCCGGGTGAGCCTTCCCGTTACGGTATTACCCGGAACAGTGGCTATGGAAGATCCGGCATTACAGGGGTTTACAGTAGCGCGTCTGCCCGTGATTTTCACACGGTTCCCTTTTAATTCCTTTCGTCGGAAACGTTCGGAAGCCAGCACAACGATGTCAAGAACTGTGTGCAAATGTAATGATCAAACCCCCTGCACAAATTCATAAGTTACCCCCATATGTGGATAAAGAACTGAACAACTTTGAAGATCGCGCAGGGATACCGGATAGCGGCTTTTGCACACTTATTTGCAGGTATTTGGTATATAGAATTTGCAGAATGTGTTGATTTTCTGGCACATATTAGACCATTGAAAATATATGTCAGAACAGCAATTGAATTCCAATCTTTTGCACATACTTAAAAATGAGTATTCCTTTTATCATGCCTACAGGAGTTTCGGATCGAGGTACCGTTACCCCCTCATCCGTTATAAAAACGAAGTACTTCCTGTTAGTGAGGACTTCGAATCAGGGGAACCGTGGAACTTCCTGTAAGGGCCTGATAAAATAGCCACGTTTACCCGTCAGGAAGGATGACTAATAATAGGTTACGGGCAAATTTTACATGGTCTCGGGTGAAAAAACAGGATTTCAATGTGAAAATTATATCACTAACGTGTTCGTCTGACCTGTAACTTGCATACAGGGTTATTAAATTCCGCGGATGGAGCAGTTGTTGGAACGAATTGCGAAGAACAGTGATCAGTTGGCTTTTGGCCAGCTCTTTTCTCATTTCAGTGACCGGCTCATTTATTTCGCCTCCGCCCTCGTCCGCTCCCGTGAAGAAGCCGAAGAAGTAGTGGCCGATGTTTTTGTGAAGCTTTGGCAAAACCGCTCCCAGCTCCTGGAGATCCGGCATTTTCAAACCTACGTTTATACCGCCGTCCGGAATACCGCCCTCAATCACCGCTCCCGTTCCATCTTTCCCATCGAAGAACTCGAAGGCAATGAGGCCGCCCTTATACCCTGTGTGGTATCTCCCGAAGAATCACTCATCAGCCGCGAAAACCTGCGCCAGATAGAACAGGCGGTGAACGGCCTCCCCATTCGCTGCCGTCTCATCTTCAAACTCGTGAAGGAAGACGGGCTGTCGTACCGCGAAGTAGCCGAAGTGCTGGATATTTCCGTGAACACCGTAAATGCCCAGATCACCATTGCCCTGAAGAAACTCAGCTCGGCCATCGACCTGCGGAAGCCTTTCCGCATCCCGCTCGTCCGCAAGTAAATTATCTTTTGAAAATATTTTTTGACTGTCTTTAACTGGATGGCCGAAAAATCCTGTCTAACTATATAACCACCTGATTATTTCCTGCATGGAACAAGAACAAAAGCTTTGGGAATTATTTGGCAAGGAACTGTCCGGTACGTTGTCGGAAAGGGAGCGGCTGGAACTGGAATTGTTGAAGAAACAGTTTCCGGATGTGGCCCGTCAATACGAACTACTGGGCGCATTATCGTTCCGTAGTGCCGAAATACAGCCGGAAGCCCGGAAGGAAGAGATGCTGGGCCGGATCTTTACCGCAGCGGGAGAAGCAACATCAGAAGAGGAGCTGCCTGAATTTACGGAAGTGGCTATTCCCCGCAGGAGAAAACTTTGGCTGGCCGCCATACCCCTTGCCGCTGCTGTATGCACCGGCATATGGTTCTGGACAGGAGGAAAAAAGGCAGAAGATAAAGGCTGGAGCACCGTACAAACGCGCAAAGGCAGTAAATCGAAACTTACCCTGCCCGACGGTACCGAGGTAATCCTCAATGCCGGAAGCTCCCTTTCATATGCAGAAGGTTTCCGCGACGGCACACGACAGGTGCGCCTGAATGGTGAAGGATATTTTAAAGTGGCCGCAAGCGCCGAGCATCCATTTATTGTAACCACCAACGCGGTGGAAGTCCGCGTACTGGGCACGGAATTCAACCTCCAGGCCTATGATGCAGACATGAAGACTGAGACCACCCTTATCTCCGGAAAGGTGGAAGTAAAAGTTAAAAATGATGGGAAAAGCTACCTCCTTGCACCCCGGCAAAAGCTGGCCGTGCAGAATGTAACGGAGTTGAAAAAGGTAGTAAATGCTCCCGCTAACGATCCCGTGCCGCCGCAGGTGGAACTGAAAGCTGCTGATACAGACAGCCGCGACAGCTCCCTGACGGCTGGCGCCTGGGTCGAAAACAGGCTCGTATTTAATGATGAGCCGCTCGAAGTACTGGCCCGCCGCCTCGAACGGTGGTATAATGTGGAAGTGGAAATCCGCAACGAAGCACTCAAACAGGCACGCTACACCGGCAGCGTGGAAAACGAACCGCTTTCACAGATCCTCGAAATCCTGAACACGATCAAACCGATACGATACAAAATCACCACGACCAAAATCACCATTTACTAACCAAAACGAATAACATGAGATTTCTACCTGGATCCACACTGGTATTTTCCTGACCTCTCAGCGTCATGAAATAGAAAACGGGAAATGCGGCTAACATTCCCCGTTTGATAAGTATGCAGGAAATCCGTCTGCTTTGGATTTCAACGGGTTTCCTATTGCCTGGACTTAACAATCAAATCTATGAAATTATTTACAAAACGCACTGCCAACAGGCGGTTGTATCAACTTTTGCTGATCATGAAGATGAGCTTCTTGCTGACGTGCCTCTTCCTGCAGGTGCATGCCGGCGTTTATTCGCAAAAACGTATCAGCGTTCATGCCGACCGGCTGCCGGTAAGCCAGGTGCTTGCCATGATAGAGCTGAAATCGTCGTACCGGTTCTTCTATAACAGCGACGAGCTGCGTAAGCTCCCGCCGGTTTCCCTTAAAGTAACCAACGGCACCCTGCCCGAGGTAATGTCCCTCGTATTGGCCTCCCACATGCGCTACCGCGTGATGGACGACCGGTTAGTGGTACTCGGCAACGACATCGACGCCAAACAGTTTAAGCGGGTAAAAGGCCGGCTGGCAGATAGCAAAGGCGCTCCGGTTCCAGGCGCTACCATTGTTATCAAAGGCACCACCAAAGGTGTGGCCAGCGATGCCGAAGGCCGCTTCGAGATCGAAGCCAATAACGAAGACGTGCTCGTGATCAGCATGATGGGCTTCAAGAAACAGGAAGTGCCCGTTGCCGGTAAAGATCAGCTGGATATTACCATGGAAGCCGACGTTGCCGGCCTGCAGGAAGTGCTGGTGGTAGGATATGGTACCCAGAAGAAAGCGAACCTCACAGGTGCCGTAGCTTCCGTGGGCGGAGAAGTGCTGGAAAGCCGTCCCCTCGTGAACCTTGCACAAGGGCTTCAGGGTGTAGTACCTAACCTTAACGTGAACATGAATAATGGTGCCCCTGGCCGGGGAGCCACTTTCAATATCCGTGGTACCGGCTCCATCACGGGCGGTAACGACGCTCCGCTGGTACTGGTAGACGGCGTGGTGATGGACCCCAACCTCATCAACCCGGCAGACGTGCAGAGCGTAACCGTTCTCAAAGATGCCGGCTCGGCCGCTATCTATGGCAGCCGCGCTGCCAACGGGGTAATCCTCATCACCACCAAGAATCCTAACAAACATCAGCCCATGCGACTGTCGTTTAACAGCACATACTCTTTCAACCGCGCCACTTACATGCCTAAGTACATCAATTCTGTTGATTACATCCGCATGTTCCGTGAGGCAGACAGGACAGGAGCCGATGGCGGCAATACTTCCTCCGAGCCTTTCACCGTGGAAGATTCCATCCGCGCAGCGGCCTACTACCGCGACCCTGCCAATACATCGCCGGTGTACGTGGATCCCAATAACCCGAATAAATACCGCTATGTAGGCAATACCAACTGGCTGGATGAACTGTATCCCGGATGGGCGCCTATGTGGGATAACTCTTTCTCCCTCAGCGGCGGTTCCGGTAAAATCTCCTACGTTGCCAGCCTTGGCTACCTCAAACAGGATGGCCTTATCAAAGCTGCCAACCAGCGGTACAACCGTTACAACGCATCCTTACGCCTCAATGCGGAAGCCACTTCCTGGCTCGACCTTAATTTCAAGGCAGCCCTGAACCGCTCCGATTACAATACCCCTAATGCCACGCAGTTTGCAGAAGCGAGTGTAAATGATTTCGCGTTCATTTCAAGTGACCTTCGTCCGATTATGCCTATCACACATCCGGATGGCAACTGGGCAGGACAGGGCAGCTTCACGAACCCTTTTGCCGTTATGGCGGAAAATGGCCGTGTAAAGGAGAATAAGACCGACATCTGGCTCACCGGCGGCTTCACGGTTAAACTGCTCCGCAACCTCCGCATTATCGGTGACCTCACCTGGAATAATTATGGTGCAGGTAAAAGCATCCATTACAAAGCATTCAAGGAATATGGGGTAGATGGCAGGCTGATAGGAACCTATCCCTGGACGAACCCCGACCGTTTGATCCGCTCGGCTGCTAACGACGGTTACCATGCCATTAACTTATACACGGAGTACTTTACCACCTTCGCGCGTAACCATAACATCAAACTGATGGCAGGTTACAACGAAGAGGCAAAGCAAAACCTTTCGTTCAGCGCTACAGGCCGTAATCTGCTCGATCCCACACTGGAAAGCCTGACGCCGAACAACGACCCCACGGCAACTTCCGGGTCAGTTGGTAACGCTATTTCGGAATGGGCTGTTCGCGGAGGCTTCTTCCGTGCTAACTACGACTACAAGGAAAAGTACCTCCTGCAGCTTACCGGCCGGTACGATGGTACCTCCCGCTACGCCCGTGGTAAACGCAATGTATTCTCTCCTTCAGTATCCGCAGCATGGCGCGTGTCTGAAGAGAATTTCTTCGGCAGTGCTAAAAGCTGGGTGAACGACCTGAAGCTGCGTGCTTCATACGGTACATTGCCCAACCAGCTGAGTGAAAATCCTTATCCGTATATCACCTTCATGCCCACAGGTACCACACCTTACCTCTTCGGTAACAACCCTGGTGTAATTGTAGGTGCGCCTGCCTTGGTGAGTGAAGATTTCACATGGGAAAAAGTAACGACGCTGAACTTCGGTCTTGATGCAACTACCCTGCAGGACAGGCTCTCCTTCAGTTTCGACATATACCGCCGCAAAACGACAGACATGATCACAGCCGGACGCCTGCTGCCGGCATTGCTGGGTACCAGTTCTCCCGCCCGCAACTCAGCAGATCTGCTGAACAAAGGATGGGAGTTGTCGATTGGCTGGAAAGACAAAATAGGCAGTGATATCCGTTACAATGTATCGCTCGTGCTGGCCGATAATCAGGCAGAGATCACCCGCTTCGAAAACAACCCTACCGGCAATATCACCCAGCATTATGTGGGTAAGAAATGGAATGAGATCTGGGGATTCCAGACCGATGGTTTCTTTACTTCTGACGCAGAAGCTGCCGCTACTAACCAGACGCAAATCTGGGCAGGCAAATGGCTGGCAGGAGATATCCGTTATGCCGACCTCGATGGCGACAAGAAAATCACCCGCGGCAGCAGCACCCTTGCCGATCCCGGTGACCAGCGTATTATTGGTAACTCCACACCGCGTTATACTTATGGCCTGAACCTGGGTGTTGAATACAAAGGCTTTGACCTTACGGCATTCTTCCAGGGTGTAGGCAAGCGCGATTTCATGGCGGGCGGTAACTACTTCTGGGGCTTTGGAAGCGAATGGGATGTGCCGATGGAGTATCATACCGACTACTGGCGTGCTGACAATACCAGCGCTTACTATCCGCGCCTTCGCTTTGGTGGCGGTGGCAACTTCCAGACGCAGACCAAATACCTGCAGAACGCAGCATATGCCCGTTTGAAACAGGTGACCCTCGGTTATACTCTGCCCGAAGAATGGCTGCGTGTCGCTAAGATCCAGCGCCTGCGCGTTTTCGCAACGGGTCAGAACCTGTTCACCATCACTAAAATGCACAAGGCATTCGATCCCGAACTGCTGGGCGCCAACAGCTATCCGCTGAGCCGCACCATCGCATTCGGCATCCAGCTGGGACTGTAATCGTTGAACAAAAAAAGCAACCACATGAAAAAAACACTCGTCATATCTTCAGCCATGCTCGCCCTCGTTTTCGGTGCAGCCTGCAATAACGATTTCCTCGACCGTCTTCCGCAAGACCGTCTCAGCGAAGCCACGTTCTTTAAGAATGAAAACGACCTACGCATTTACGCGAACCGTTTCTACACCATTATTCCCGCACAGGGCCATACCAGCGATAATAACTCCGATAACTTTGTGCCCCGCGACCGTACACCGCTCCTTGCAGGCACCTATACTGTTCCAAATACAGGTGGTGGCTGGACGTGGAATAACGAACGTGAAGCCAACTTCTTCCTCATGCGTTATGAAAGGGCGGATGCCGCTCCGGCCGTGAAAGCGAAGTATGCCGGCGAAGTACGTTTGTTCCGTGCCTATATGTGGTGGAGGAAAGTAGTGCAGTTCGGTGATGTGGTTTGGTTCGGGAAAGATCTGAATGAGAATTCCCCCGAATTGTTTGCCGCCCGTACTCCCCGCGCTACTGTGATGGATACGGTGCTGAATGACCTCAACTATGCGGTGGCCAACCTGCCGGTGCCTGCGAGCGCTGAGCAGGACCGCGTCAACAAAGACATTGCCAATGCCATTAAATCACGCATCTGTCTTTGGGAAGGCACTTACCGCAAATACCGCGGCCTGCCCGGTGCGGAAACTTATCTGCGCGAAGCTGCCACTGCTGCCGAAGCAGTAATGAACTCCGGAAATTACGCGATATACACAACCGGAGCACCTACCCGCGATTATGTGAACCTGTTTATCCAGGAAGAACTGCGCGGCAATAAAGAAGCCGTGATGGCACGTCGTTATGTGAAAGATCAGTCGATGCACAATGCCACCCGCCAGATCTCTGACGTATGGCCCAGCTACAGCAAAGATTTCGTGGAGTCGATCCTTTGTGCCGACGGACTGCCCATCAGCCTCAGCCCGCTGTATCAGGGAGATGATACCCCGGAGAAGGAACGTACTAACCGTGATCCGCGTTATTCCCAGCTCATCGTTACCCGCGATTACGTGGTAACGCAGAATGCCGACGGGTCTGCCGATAAGATCACCCTTCCGCGCATTCCCGCTGTACTTACCGGCTATGCGAGTGCCAAGTATAAAAGCCCTGACCCGGTGCAATGGGTGGCAAACCAGTCTACCCTCGATCTCTTCATCGTCCGCTATGCAGAAATACTGCTCAACTTTGTGGAGGCTAAAGCAGAACTGGGAGAAGCCAGCCAGGCAGTGGTTAACCAGACGATCAATAAGATCCGCGACCGCGTAGGTATGCCGCATATGATTATTGCCGCGCTGATAAAAGATCCTGCCTCCACCTTCCCTACGGTACCGGTATTGATCGATGAGATCCGCCGTGAACGCCGAATAGAACTGGCACAGGATGGCTTCCGTTTCGATGATATCATCCGCTGGAAAGCCGGTGAGCTCATCAATAACGCCAAAACCATTGTGGGCATGAAGCTTACGCCCGCGCTGAGGGCTCAGTATCCCGCATCGCAGGTGGCTGGCATCCAGGTAGATGCGAATGACCGCATCCGGGTGTATACAGATATTACCACACGCGTCTGGAACGACAGGATGTACCTCTTCCCGCTGCCGCTACAGGAAATGAACCTGAACCCGCAGCTGAAACCACAGAACCCGGGATGGTAATTTATAAATGGAAAGGAAAGTAATAAGAACAACGAAGGGGGCTGCGGCCCCCTTTTTTATGCCCTAAATACGGGGCACCTTATTCCTGAATTTCTGTTGGATAACTTCCTGCACCGGTATGCCTTCTATCTTACTTTCCAGCCAGCTTACAATATCGAGGTAAAGATAACTGCGGCGCTCGTAAGGGCTTTTCGCAATCACTTCCAGCCTGCCTTTCAGCTCGCGGAATGCGGTACGTAATGCACGGGGATTGGCATACATGTTCTTCCGCAGGAACTTCAGGATCTCTTCCATTACAAGGCTTAAATCCTTGTTCTTGGCAATGAAGTGATACACCGATTTAATGAGGTACTCCACCAGGCTGTAGTTCTCCAGCTCGTAGTGTGCAATAAGATGGAGAATGCGCGCGAAACACTGAATATCTGCCCGGAGGTTGCCGATCTTCAGTTGTATGATCTTGTTGAGGTAAATGATGGCATTATCATTATCGCCGCTGCCGAAATACAGGCAGGCGATCTTGTAATAGAACACCAGTACGCGGTGCTGATCTACCGTAAGCTGGTGCTCACTGATCTTTTCCTCCACCTCAGCCACCAGCTTCAGACCTTCCGAGAAAGTACCGTCGAGGAAGTGGCGGTTGATCTTACCGGTATAGAGATACACGAACGCATTGGTACGCGTATTCTCATTGAGCGATTCTTCTTTTTCAGTGATATAATCTTCCATGTCCTGCAGCACTTCGGTGAACTTATCGTGGTTCATAGTGTGGAAGTGTGCGGTGAGGAGATTGTGCATGGCTTTGATGTAGAGGTCCACATCGGTTTCCTTCAGATGGGGATATTCGCTGAAGAGGTCTACCCACTTCTGGGTGTACCGGTAGTACATGACGAAATCCTGCAGGATGTAGTAATACCAGCAATACGCCTGATACAGATAGATGCGTTCATAAAAACTCATCTGGCTCCGCTGAACGGGAGGGAGGTTGGTATCGAAGAAGGATTTGAGCATGAGGGTGTCTTTCTCATCGCGGGCATGGCCGAGTTTGAGATAGAGGCCGTACATGCGCAGGGCGAGGGTAGACAGGCGGGAAACATTATTGAGCTGCTCGTTGATGACACGGCTCTCTTCACTCAGTTCCTCAGCCCGGTTATCGAGGCTGCGGGTAATGTGCCGCGTTTCTATCAGCTTTTCGAATTCCACGATCTCGAAATAGAGCATTACCTCTTCCTGCTCCCGGGCCGATACCTTGGCTTTGGCCAGGATCTTCAGGCTTTGATGGTAAAGCCCTTTGTTGTACAGCACCCGGGCATAGTCCAGCTGCTCCCGGAGCTCAATTAAGGCGTCTTTCGTTTTATACAGGAGGCGGAGGGTGGTCAGTAAGTGTTTATAGAGATGGGCCTTGATATTGCTGAGCTGTTGCTTTTTGATGTCGGGCACGCGCCGGAGGATCTGCTCATCGTCGTATTCCTTCATTTTGTCCAGCGCATTAAACAGCTGTATGAAAAGCACGTCTTCTTTCGTATTGTCCCGGTTAAAAGCCAGCTGGAAGTTCCTCTTTTCTGCTTTAGTTAGCGTTTTTATTAATATGAATAAGGCATCGTTCTGCGTGTTGGACATCGTTGTTATAGGATTGTAAGATATTGAATTACAATAGTTTAATGGCCTCAGGTAACAGTTGCTAATCGTAATATTGACAAATTTAACGAACTGAGGTTTAAAAGTGTCGATTAGATTTGAAGTAATAAAGCGATAAGAAAAGCAAATATACGGGTTTGACTGACAATGCTGCCTGACACAGAATATTTAACATATCTACGTCGGATTGCATGTATGAAGCCCGGTTAATAAAGTCAAATTACGCCATGGGGAATACATTATTCGACAAAATTTGGGACGGCCACATCGTGGCAAGCCGCTCCGGCCATCCGGACGCGGTGTATATCAACACACATTTCATACATGAAGTAACAAGCCCCCAGGCATTCGACGGTTTACGCAAACGGGGTGTTCCTGTTTTCAGACCGGGAAAAACACGTGCCACGGCAGACCATAACGTACCCACCCTCGACCAGCACCTGCCCATTAAGGAGGCGCTGAGCCGCAAGCAGGTGGAAATGCTCACGGCCAACACCGCAGAGTTTGGCGTAGAACTGTACGGGCTGGGCCACCCTTACCAGGGCATCGTTCACGTGATCGGACCTGAGCTGGGTATTACCCTGCCGGGGATGACCATTGTGTGCGGCGATTCCCATACCTCCACCCACGGTGCTTTCGGAGCAGTAGCCTTCGGTATCGGCACCTCGGAAGTGGAGCAGGTACTGGCCACCCAGTGCATCCTGCAATATAAACCCAAGCGCATGCGCATCACGGTGAACGGGCAGCTGAAGAAAGGTGTGGTGTCTAAAGACATTATCCTGTATATCATCTCCAAAATCTCCGCGGCAGGGGGCACCGGGTACTTCGTGGAATATGCCGGCGAAGCCATCCGCAGCCTCAGCATGGAAGCAAGGATGACGATCTGCAACATGTCTATCGAAATGGGTGCCCGCGGCGGCCTCATTGCTCCTGACGAAACTACGTTCGAATATATTAAAGGACGCGAGTTCGCTCCCAGGGGCGAAGAATGGGACAAATCCCTCGCATTCTGGAAAACCCTCCGTACCGACGACGATGCCGTTTTCGACTCGGAACTGGTTTTCGACGCTGCTGATATTGAACCGCAAATCACCTACGGTACCAACCCCGGTATGGGAATGGGCGTTACCGGGAACATACCCGCACTGGCGGAAATTGAAGAGAAAGAACAGCTTTCCTTCTCCAAATCCCTCCAGTACATGGACCTTCAGCCCGGCACCCAACTCCTCGGAAAGAAAGTGGATTACGTTTTCATCGGCAGCTGTACCAACAGCCGCATCGAAGACCTCCGCATGGTAGCCGAGTTCGTGAAAGGCAAAAAGAAATCCGATGATGTAACCGTATGGATCGTGCCCGGTTCCAAACAGGTAGAGGCACAGGCCATTGCGGAAGGTATCGATAAGATATTTGAGGATGCCGGCTTCCAGCTGCGCCAGCCCGGCTGTTCGGCCTGCCTCGCCATGAACGAAGACAAGATCCCGGCAGGTAAGTACTGCGTTGCCACATCTAACCGCAACTTCGAAGGCCGCCAGGGTCCTAACGCCCGCACCTTCCTTGCCAGTCCGCTGACTGCTGCCGCTGCAGCCATCACCGGAAAAGTGACCGATGTGAGAGCAATGATTTAATTCCCGAAACGAACCATCAACATGGACAAGAAATTTGCAAACCTGGTATCCTCCGTGGTACCCTTACCGATAGAAAACATAGATACGGACCAGATCATTCCGGCCCGTTTCCTCAAAGCTACCACCCGCGAAGGTTTTGGAGAAAACCTCTTCCGCGACTGGCGTTTTGACGAGAACAATGAACCTAAAGCTGATTTCGTTCTTAATAACGAAACATATAAAGGCAGGATCCTGGTAGCCGGCAAGAACTTTGGCTGCGGATCGTCCCGCGAACATGCCGCCTGGGCCATTGGCGACTTTGGCTTTAAAGTAGTGGTGAGCAGCTTTTTCGCCGATATCTTTAAGAACAACGCACTCAATAACTTCATTCTGCCCGTGCAGGTGAGCGAGGATTTTCTGGCTAAAATCTTCCGTGCAGTGGAGAAAGTACCTACCACCGCCATCGAAGTGAACCTGGAAGAGCAGTTCATCGAAATCAAGGCAACAGGGGAGAAGGAACATTTCGACATCAACCCTTACAAAAAAACATGCCTGCTGAACGGGTACGACGATATTGATTATCTCCTCAGTCTCCGCAACGAGATCGAAGCATACGAAACTACACGACCTTTTAATTTCTAAAACAATCTATGGGAGTCTCAAAGAAAATACTGGTAATACCCGGAGACGGGATCGGACAAGAAGTAACCGCCTGGGGTAAGAAAGTGCTGGAAACGATTGCGGCGAACTACAAACATGAATTCACATTTGACGAAGGCATCATGGGCCACGTAGCCATTGAGGCTACGGGAGATCCCCTGCCGGCAGAAACGCTGGATAAGGCCCGTGCTTCCGATGCCATCCTGTTTGGCGCCATCGGCCATGCCAAATACGACAACGATCCTACGGCTAAAGTGCGCCCTGAACAGGGATTGCTCAAGATCCGCAAGGAGCTGGGGCTGTATGCCAACCTTCGCCCCATCAAACTGTTCGACGACCTTTTGCAGGCTTCCAGCATTAAGCCGGAAATCCTCCAGGGGGCCGATATCCTGTTTTTCCGCGAGCTCACCGGAGACGTATATTTCGGTGAAAAGCAGCGCAGTGAAGACCGTGCTACCGCATCCGACCTGATGATCTATCATAAGTACGAAGTAGAGCGAATCGCCCGCAAGGCATTTGAAGCCGCCCGTACCCGCCGTAAGAAACTTTGCTCTGTAGATAAAGCCAATGTGCTGGAAGCTTCCCGCCTTTGGAGAGAAGTAGTGCAGGAAATCGCCAAAGATTATCCTGATGTGGAAACCGAGCACATGTTCATTGATAACGCCGCCATGCAGCTTATTAAGGATCCAAAGCGTTTCGACGTGGTGGTGACCGGTAACCTTTTCGGAGACATCCTTACCGATGAAGCTTCGCAGATTGCAGGCTCCATGGGTATGCTGGCATCCGCTTCCGTAGGCGACAGCATCGGGTTCTACGAACCTATCCACGGTTCCGCACACGATATCGCCGGTAAAGGCATCGCTAACCCGCTGGCATCGATTTTATCTGCCGCGCTGCTGCTCGATATCTCTTTCGGCCTGAAAGAAGAATCCCAGCGCGTAATACGCGCGGTAGATGCCACGCTGCGCCAGGGCTACCGTACCATGGACATTGCCAACAAACATACCGCCAACAACATGCTGCTGGGTACAGACGCGATGGGGGCACAGGTGCTGAAAAACCTTAACTAATTTAACTGACGCATATATCATGGATAAGAATAGAGTATACGTATTTGATACCACGCTGCGCGACGGCGAGCAGGTGCCCGGCTGTCAGCTGACTACCGTGGAGAAAATTATCGTAGCCAAAGAACTGGAAGCCCTCGGTGTAGACGTTATCGAAGCTGGCTTCCCCATCTCCAGCCCCGGCGATTTCCAGAGCGTGGTGGAGATATCCAAAGCAGTTTCAGAACCCGTTATCTGCGCCCTTACCCGCGCCAATACTGCAGATATCGACGCCGCCGCTTCCGCACTGGAGTTTGCCAAACGCAAGCGTATCCACACCGGTATCGGCGCGTCTGACATGCACATCAAATACAAATTCAACTCCACCCGCGAAGCCATTCTCGAAAGAGCAGTGAGCGCCGTGAAGTACGCCCGCAAATTTGTAGATGATATCGAATTCTATGCAGAAGATGCAGGCCGTGCAGATAACGAATATCTCGCCCGCATGATCGAAGCAGTGATTGCCGCAGGCGCTACAGTGGTAAACATCCCGGATACAAACGGTTACTGCCTTCCTGAGCAATACGGTGCCAAGATCAAGTACCTGGTCGATAATGTGAAGAACATTGATAAGGCCATCATTTCCGTGCATTGCCATAATGATCTGGGCCTTGCTACTGCCAATACCATTGCCGGTGTAATCAACGGCGCCCGTCAGGTAGAGTGTACCATCAACGGTATCGGTGAGCGTGCAGGTAACACTTCGCTGGAAGAAGTGGCCATGATCCTGAAAACGCACCACGCGCTGGGATACACCACCGGCATTAACAGCAAACGCATTTACGAGATCAGCAACCTGGTGTCGAACATGATGCGGATGCCTGTGCAGCCCAACAAAGCCATCGTGGGCCGTAATGCTTTTGCACACAGCTCAGGCATTCACCAGGATGGTGTGCTGAAGCACCGCGAAAACTACGAGATACTCGATCCGGAAGATATCGGCCTGTCGTCTAACGCAATTATCCTTACTGCCCGAAGCGGCCGTCATGCACTGAAGCATCACCTCGAAAGACTGGGTTACAAGATCGATAAGATCAACCTCGACGATGTGTATGCCCGCTTCCTCGAAATGGCAGACAGTAAGAAAGAAATCAACGATCACGACCTGCTTACCCTCATGGGGGATGGCGATGCCAACCACTATGGCGATAAAGCAATTAAGGTAACGCTGCTGCAGGTAGTATGTGGCGACCCGCTGCGCCCGATGGCTACCGTAAAGCTGCGCGTGAATGGCGAAGAGAAAGAAGCAAGCGCGGCAGGTAACGGTCCGGTTAACGCTACTATCAACGCTATCCAGCATATCATCAATGACGAGATCACCATCGATGAGTTCAGCATTCAGGCTATGCACGGCGGCAGCGAAGATGTAAGCAAGGTAAACATGCGCGTACACAAAGGCGGAAAGTCTTATTACGGCTTCGGGTACTCCACCGATATCGTGAACGCAAGCGTACACGCTTATGTAGATGCATTGAATAAGATTTACTAGCAGAAATGCATAGTTATAATAATTTAAAAGGCCGCCATTGTGCGGCCTTTTAACATTTTTTTAAATTTCTTGTGAAGTTTTATACTTGATAAAATATTTTCCAGTATTTTCACCGAATAATTAGAAAGGGAACCATTTCAGCATATTCCGGGGTTCCCGTAAATCGAGATCCAAGTGCTTTCCATCCTACATCAAAATGCAGCTGGTGGCCATTATAACCTAAGTGTATTATAATCTAAATCTAAATCGGACTTATGAATCAAAGCAGTATTATTCATTAACCAGGAGAGACATTTATCCCGTATCCAAACGTAAAATTCACCACTATTTAAGCCGTGCTAACTTATGCCAAATGCTACTACGCATCGCGGTACCATAGTATGATGTGGGAATAAGCCAACGTTTTCCAGGGAACAAATCTATATCGTAACACCATCCGTAAACGGAGCGGTAAGCCCGTGCATTGCCTGATAGTAATGCCTGCGGGATACCTGCATCAGTTTAACCGGAATGGCATCGCCATGCCAGCATATTCAGCCTTTTCATTGCTCATCAATATGTATCCCATTCACAAAATCTAAATTCATCATGAGGAAATTCTTTACGCTCCTTTCCGTACTGATCCTGCTCGGCGCCAGTGTGTTTGCGCAGGACAGAACCATCTCCGGAAAAGTATCCGACAGCCGTGATGGTAACCCGCTGCCCGGGGTAACCGTAGCTGCCGGCTCCCGTGGTACACTTACTGCGGCCACAGGACAGTACACACTGAAAGTACCCGCAGGTACCCGGCAACTTACATTTTCATTTATAGGGTATACCAGCCAGACCGTTACGCTGGGCGAAAGCGAAGAAGTAAACGTACGCCTGGAAATTAACCAGGAAAGCCTGGATGAGTATGTGGTAGTAGCATACGGTACACAGAACAAGCGTTCACTCACCGGTTCTGCAGGTATCATCAGCGCAGAAAAGCTGAGCCGTGCACCCCGTGCTTCCATTCAGGAAAGCTTCCAGGGTAACATTGCAGGTGTGCAGGCTACCAACGGCTCCGGCCAGCCCGGTTCCGTACCCAACATCCGCATCCGTGGCGTGGGCAGTATCAATGCTTCCAGCGCACCGTTGTATGTGGTAGACGGTATCCCGGTTGTATCCGGCGACATCACCGGTTATAACACCAACACCATCGCGGGCCTCAACAGCTCTGATATCGAAAGCGTAACCGTACTGAAAGATGCGGCAGCAGCTTCCCTCTACGGTTCCCGTGCAGCCAACGGCGTTATCCTCATTACCACTAAAAAAGGTAAAGCGGGTAAAACCAAATTCAGCGCCTCTGCTCAATATGGCGTAAATAAAATTACCCTCCGCGATAGTGACCTTCCGCTTACCACCCCCGAAATGCTGGAGCTGCTCCGCGAAGGCTGGGCTAACAAGGGTAACGATCCTGCCGCTTTCGATGCGGAAGTTACACGTCTTAAAATCGATCCGAATTATACGACCGACTGGGTAGATGCCCTTACCCGTAAAGGCAACTTCCAGCAGTACGACCTCTCTGCTTCCGGCGGTAATGATAAAACCACCTTCTACCTTTCCGGCGGACTGTATAAAGCAGAAGCTCCCCTGAACGGTGTGGATTATGACAGGATCACTTCGAAGCTGGCCGTTACGCATAAAGCAAACGACCGCCTGAATTTCGATATGAACATCGGCCTGGGTTATCAGAAATCCAATACGGTGCAGGATGCAGGTGCTTTCGGTAACCCCATCCGCTCCTTCTACCGCCTGCAGCCCTGGCTCAAAATCTATAATGCCGACGGTACCTACGACCTCTCTTACAACAGCAGCCACAACCCTGTTGCAGTTGTTGATAACAACAAACGTATCGGTAAAACTTATTCCGCACTTGGTAACATCGGAGCCCAGTACAATATCTGGAACGGACTTAGCTTCCAGACCAAATTCGGTCTCGATCTGAACTATGCGAATATGGACCTGTTCTGGGATCCCCGCTTCGGTGATGGCCGTAACTACAACGGTTATGGCACTTCCGCAGGACGCCTTTACCTGAACTGGATCTCCACCAACCTCCTGAAATACCGCAAAACCTTCGCGGAAGATCATGAGCTGGATGTACTGGCAGGTTACGAAGCACAGAAAACTACTATTAACAGTAACTCCGCTACCGGTACAAGCTTCCTGCCCAATACCGAAACTGTTGCCAACGCAGGTTTGCCTTTTGCAGTTTCTTCCAGCATCCAGGAAGCTACAATCGCATCCGTGTTTACCAACCTTGGTTATAATTACAAGCAGAAGTATTTCCTGAACGCCTCTTTCCGCCGTGACGGATCTTCCCGCTTCGGTTCCAACTACCGCTACGGTAACTTCTGGTCGCTGGGTGCCAGCTGGGACATCACCGAGGAAAGCTTCCTGAAAGGCAGCAGCTTCCTCTCGCTCCTGAAGCTCCGTACCAGCTACGGTGTGAATGGTAACCAGGATATCGATTATTACGCTTCCATGGGCCTGTACAGCAGCAACTCCGTATACAACGGTGATCCTGCCTTTACTTTCAGCCAGTACGAGAATAAGAACCTGACCTGGGAACAGAACAAACCATTTAACATTGGTCTTGATTTCGGTCTCTGGCGCAACCGCCTCACCGGTACCGTGGAGTACTACACCCGTACAACCTCCAACCTGCTGCTGAACGTACCGATCTCTTCCACCAACGGTCTTACCGGTTACCTCGAGAACATCGGTGAAATGCAGAACAGCGGCTGGGAACTGACACTGTCGTCCCGCAACATCGAAAGCAAAAGCGACGATGGCTTCTCCTGGACAACCGACTTCAACTTCTCTACCCTCAAGAACCGTATCACCAAACTGAACGCGCCTATCCGCGGAACGTTTAACCGCGAAGAGGGACTGGATTATTATCAGTATTACCTGATCGGCTATGCCGGTGTGGACCCCGCCAACGGCGAAGCCCTCTGGTATTCCGATTCTTCCAATACCAAAACCACGAACGTTTACAGCCGCGGTGTACGTACCAACCAGGGTTCCGCACTGCCTAAGTTCTACGGTGGCCTCACCAATACGCTCAGCTTCAAGGGTATCTCTCTCAGCTTCCAGCTGTTCTATAACTTCGGTAACAAACTGTACGACGGCTGGGGAAGCTTCATCAACTCCGATGGTGCCAGTGGATTCAGCGCCACCGGTAAGATCAACCGTCATACTTACGACAACCGCTGGCGTAAACCCGGAGATATCACCGATGTACCGAAAGTTACCTATGGTGGTACCCAAACCGGCAGCTCCAGCCAGAACTCTTCCCGCTTCCTGTACGACGGTGATTACATCCGCCTCCGTGATATTACACTGGCTTACAACCTGCCCCGCAACCTGCTTAATAAGATTGGTGTGGGCAACGTGAAAGTATATTTCCGTGCCAACAACCTGTACACCTGGGTGAAAGACGACCGCCTGAAGTATGATCCGGAAGTACCGGTGACCGGCGATCTCGATCAGCGCCCGCCTGTATTCAAAACCATGCTGGCTGGTATCGACTTATCCTTTTAATTCTAAAAACGGAAGACAATGAGCATTATCAAGAAAAACATATATGCACTGCTGGCCGGAACGGTTTTACTGGCTTCCTGCAGCAAAGATTTCCTCACGCTGGAACCGCGTCAGAATACGGAAGTAAGCGTGGCAATTAAAGACCTGCAGGGGATGCGCGCCGCTGTAAACGGACTTTACTCAGCCCTGCAAAGCGCCAACTATTATGGCCGTACTGCCTCTGTACTGCCCGATCTGCAGTCAGACAATGCGCACATCAGCACCAACTATTCCAACCGTTATTCCAACCAGGATACCTATACCACCACTGCGAATGACGGTATGGCTTCCGGTTTGTGGAACAGTCTGTATATCACTGTAGCCAATGCCAACCTGCTGATTGAGAAAGGCACCGCGCTCCAGCTGCCTGCTGCAGATACTGCAGAGCAGCGTTCTATCCTCGGGCAGGCATATGCATTGCGTGGCCTGGCGTACTTCGACCTGGCGCGTTACTTCTGCCAGCCTTACAACTTCACGGCAGATGCTTCACACATGGGCGCCCCCATCGTACTGAAAACTGCTACTGAAAAGGCCGGTATTGTTGCACCTCCGCGCAGTACTGTTAAGCAAACATACGACCGCATCATTGAAGACCTGGATTCTGCAGTGAGCAAACTGAACCGTACTACCAGCGTTTCCGTACGCGCCAAGTTCAACGTATATGCAGCGAAAGCACTGCTGGCGCGTGTATACCTGTACAAAGGCGAATGGGCGAAAGTAGTGCCGCTGTGTACGGATGTACTGGCAGCAGGCTCCAGCCGCTATTCCCTCATCCCTGCATCTACCATGCTGGGCGATTTCCTGAAGCAGAACAATCCTGAGGTGATCCTTGAAGTGGCCAATACTGCAACGGATAATAACAGCACCGACTGGCTGGGGTATTTCTATGATCAGGGCGGATATGGCGATATGCTGTCTACCGCAGGCCTGTACAATATCTATTCCGCAACGGATGCACGCCGTGGATTCATTACCAAAGGCTCCCGTTCCAGCGGCGAAAATCCTGCATACATTGTAGGAAAATATACCCGCAAGTTTGAAGAGAACGTGAAACTGATCCGTCTGGCAGAGATTTATCTTACAAGGGCAGAAGCATATGCCCAGCTGGGAGAATCTGATAAAGCCATTGCCGACGCCAACGTGGTGATTGCACGGGCAGATTCGGACCCGGCGGCTTTACTGGATGCGGCACTGACCGGTACCCCGCTGGTAGAAGCTGTATTGCTGGAGCGCCGGAAAGAGCTTGCTTTTGAAGGGCAGCGCCTGTTCGACCTCACACGTTACAAGAAAGATTTCGTGAAGATCCGCCGCGGCGGCAACACGATTAACGTGAAGTACCCCGAGAACAGAACGATCCAGCCCATCCCTCAGCGGGAGCTGGATGCGAATGCCGGTCTGAAAGGACAGCAGAACCCCGGTTACTTCTAGTCTTACGATAGCAACTGTTAAAGATACAGCCGGGCTTCCTGTAAAGGGAGCCCGGTTTTTTTATGGAGACAGGGAGAAGAATATTCCCGGCCTGTTTTTTGATGCTGCAATGGCCGCGCAGCGGGAAAGAGGGGAGCGGAGGGGCCAAAATATAATTTGGAAGCCAGAAGCCTTCTTCTTATCTTGTTGGCAGGTCGGTTAAATAACCGCAGTATATAGAAGCCATATTTAGAAACCATCGACGATCAAATTGTTACCCGCCGGCACGCGCCATATCTAAGTAAAAAATGATGCCAGGCAGTGAACGAAAAACCACAGAGCGAAATTATTATGAAACTAAACTTCATTGACCCACGTATGACAGTGACATTACTTCACGAGCCCACGCCAGGCCAGCTGCAACCGGAGCGAAGATCTTTCCGGTTGATTTCATGAATCGAACAAAGTAATCAGGACAAACGCCAATTTCTAACGCCATCATCCCGCTTGTTAGCCCAGGGACCCGTTCCTCAATCCTAAAACATATCTACAATGAAAACTGCAACCCTCCTTCCACGGGGCATGTCCGTTATTTTGCAAAATCGATTTAGTCGGGCGTTGTATCTTACCGTGCCAATTATTTTGCTGGCCCTTATGCAGGCCTTCGCACAATCCAAAAACATCACCGGGTCCGTTAAAGACGACTCCGGCGCGCCACTCGCAGGCGTCACCCTTCAGATCAAAGGCACCACCAGCGGCGCCGTCAGCGATGGTGAAGGGAAATTTAAACTCACCGTACCCAACGAAAGTGCCGTCCTCAACGTCACCTTCATCGGCTACGAACCGCAGGAAGTACCCGTTGCCGGTAAAACGGAAATCAACATCGTACTCCTCCTGTCTAAAAAAACACTCACCGATGTGGTAGTGGTTGGGTATGGCTCCGTGGCCAAACGTAACCTCACCTCGGCAGTTACCACCGTTGCCAGTAAGGATTTCATTCAGGGCGGGTTTAACAGCCCCCTCCAGCAGATCGATGGTAAAGTAGCCGGTGTAACCATCTCTAACCCCGCCGCCGCTGATCCTAACAGGGCTACAGACGTGCAGGTACGTGGTGCCGCATCCCTCAGCGCAGGAAACTCCCCGCTCATCGTAATAGATGGTATGCCGGGTGGTGACCTCCGCAACATCATGCAGCAGGACATTGCCTCCATCACCGTCCTCAAAGACGCTGCCGCCGCTGCCATCTACGGTTCCCGCGGCGCCAACGGCGTAGTGCTCGTAGAAACGAAAAGAGGCAAGAGCGGTAGGGTAATGCTCACCTACGACAGCTATGCAGAACATGATGCCGTGGCCGCCAAACCTAATATTCTGTCGGCCCAGGAGTACCTCGACCGCAAGCGCGGAAACGATCAGGGCGCTCGTACCAACTGGTACGATGAGCTGCTCCGGAAAGATAACTTCGGTACCAACCAGTTCCTCACCATTTCCGGCGGTAATGAAAATTCCATCTTCCGCCTCTCCGGTAACTTCCGCACCAAGCAGGGCCTCGATATCGCGTCTGACCGCAGGGAGTATGGCTACCGTGCCAACTTCCAGCAAAAGGTGCTCGATGGCCGGCTGGAGTTTTCAGGTAACCTGTCGCAGCGCTTCGTGAAAGAAGAATACACGAACTATGGCGCCTTCAATCAGGCCGTAAAACTGAATCCCACCATTCCCATCATGGACCCCAACGATCCCACGAAATATAATTTCCTGGCAGGGTACGATACCTATAACCCGGTGGCCGATCTGCTGGCAAGGGAGAATGGGGCCGATCAGAATTATTCCATCGTGGACCTGAACGTGAAATTCCACATCCTCAAAAACTTCAATACCGAACTCAAGCTGGCAAGGCAGGGCAGGGAGATGCTTAAAAGGGAATATTATACCTCTAAAGCGGCGGAATCCATCTCCAACGACCGTACAGGCCGCGCACGCCTCCAGAACGAAAAATGGGCCGATTACACGCTGGAATGGATCGGTAACTATAACACCAAATTCGGTAAGCACGACCTCTCAGCCATGGGCGGTTACTCCTACCAGGAATTCAATAACCAGGCCTTCTGGGCAGAAAACTCCGACTTCCCCAGCGATGGCTTCGGCTACAACAACCTGGGCGCAGGGCTCTGGAATCTGGAAAAAGGCCGGCTGGGAATGGACTCCTGGAAAAGCAAGGAAAAGCTGATCGCTTTCCTCGGCCGTATCAACTATAACTTTGATGATACTTACTTCCTCACCGCTTCGTTCCGGTACGAAGGCAATACCAAATTCGGGAACGACAACAAGTGGGGTATGTTCCCCGCACTGTCTGCCGCATGGCGTATCTCCAACCTGCCTGCCCTGAAAGACAGTAAGCTCTTCAACGACCTGAAGCTCCGTGCTTCGTACGGTGTTACCGGCCGCTCAGGCTTCGACCGTTATACCGCCCTCTTCCGTTACCAGCAATATGGCATGTATCAGAACGATGCGGGAGAATGGATCTCTGTGTATGGCCCGGGTAACAACTTCAACCCGCGGCTGGCATGGGAACGTGCCGTGGCATATAACGCAGGGCTCGATTTTGCCATGCTCGATAACCGCCTCAGCGGCAGCATCGATGTATTTGACCGCCGCAGCAAAGGCATCCTCGATAACTACGAAGTTGCAGTGGGTGCATTCCCGCACACGAATATGTTCGTGAACGTGGGCACCACCAGCTCCAAAGGCGTGGAGCTTACCCTGAACTGGGATGCGGTGAAAACCGGTGATTTCACTTACACCACCAACGTTACGGGTTCTTACATTAAATCGAAACTGGTATCATGGTCTAATGCGGAGTATACAGGCAACTTCAGAGAACTGCAAAGCCTCCCTTCGCCGGGCAACCCTGGCTATGCATACCGCCTCGATCCCGGTACGGAACTGGGCAGCTTTTACGGGTATAAATATGCAGGAGTAAACGATGCCGGGCAGATTATGGTGTGGAAAGACGGGCAGGAAGGAAAGGAATCCATCGTGTACAGCAGTGCCAATGCCGACCGCGACAGGACCTACATCGGCCACGGTGCCCCCCGTTACGAGCTGGCATGGGGCAACAGGCTGGGCTATAAAGCATTTGACCTGAGCCTCTTTTTCCGCGGCCGTTTCGATTACCAGATCATCAACCTCTACCAGATGTACTACGGCCTGCAGGCAGAGCAGGGTATTAACCTGTTACAGGATGCGTATACCCGCAACGGGCATATCAAATCATCCAAGCTCATTACTGATTACTTCCTCGAAAAAGGCGATTACTTCCGGCTGGATAACATCACGCTTGGCTGGACGCCCAAGCTGCAGGGCAAGCTCGTGAGCAGCTTCAGACTGTATGGCAGCGTGCGCAATGTGTTTACGCTCACCGGCTATTCCGGACTGGATCCTACAGCTATCGGTGTAACAGGCCTTACGCCCGGCTATGGCGACCTGAGCCTTTATCCGATTTCGCGCACTTTCACGCTGGGCGCACAGGTAACATTCTAATCACGTAAAAGCTTCACATCATGAACATCAGAACCAAAATAGGCAGCCTTTTGCTGCTCTCCATATTCTCCGCCGCCTCCTGTACGAACCTCGATGAAGAGCCGTTCGATGTACTGCCGGCCGATAAATATTATACAGATAGTAAATCAGTAATTGCCGCTGTGGTGCGCCCTTATGAACATGGCCACTGGTGCGGATGGGATGGCGACCGGTATCTTTTATCGGAGCTTACCGCAGACCACCTGGTATGGACCCAGAAAGGCATCCACGGATACGACGGGGGCGACTGGCAACGGCTGCACCGCCATACCTGGACTCCTGATGATGGCCATATCTACGGCGCATGGTCGGGCCCATATCAGGGCATTGCGCAGATCAATCTTATTATGCGCGATATCAAGGCGTTGAATTATCCATCCATTGGTATGACGGAAGATGAAAAGAATCATCACCTTTCTGAACTCCGCGTACTTCGCGCATGGTTCTATCTCTTCCTCATCGATTACTTCCGCACCGTGCCCATTTACGAAACACCGCAGGAACTGGTGGCACAGTCTACCCCACAGCAGGTGTTTGCGTACATAGAAAAAGAGCTGAAAGAATCACTGCCTTCGCTGCCTAAGAATACCCGTCAGGGCCGTTGGGATCAGGGTGGTGCAGCAGCATTGCTGGTGCGGCTTTACCTGAATGCGGAAAAATGGATTGGTGCGCCTAAGTATAACGAATGCGCTGCCGTGGCTCAGGAAATCATTGATGGCAAATATGGTACTTACGCACTGGATACCGATTACCGCGGTCCTTTCCGCTCGGGTGTGAAAGAATACCGCTCTCCGGAAAACATTTTCGAGTTCCCCCATGCGCGTAACATTTACGAAATGGGCTGGGTGTATAATGCTACCATGCACTATCAGGCCCGCTATTCCCTCGATAACGACTGGGGTGGATGGAACGGTATTCACCTCACGCCATCCCGCAACCCGGATGGAGCACTGTATGCCTACAAGCTGGGTATGCCCTATGAGCGCTATGCTGCGGGCGACAAGCGCAAGCAACCCTTCCGCACCACCAGCAAAGATGCACAGTACGAAGGTTTCTTCCTGATTGGCCAGCAATATGCCTGGAATAATAATGCAGGTTTCGGTTTCGACAGTACCCGTAAGATCAACGGAACGGAAGAATACAAAGACAAGCCGCTGGTTTATGTAGACCAGGTGGCGAGGTTCTCCGAGAAACCGAATGGCCGCTGGGGCGAAGGCTCCCAGGTGCTGACAGGGGAGGAGAACTCCGGCGTGCGGCTCATGAAATTCCCGTGGCTGCCCATGTCGCAGGGCTTCTTCCAGTTCAATTCCGCTCCGGAAATAAGACTGGCAGAGATCTATTACGCACTGGCCGAATGTAAATACCGCGCAGGTGCCAAAGCCGATGCCGCCACTTTGCTGGATGCTGTGCGCAAACGCAACTATACAGACGCTGCATGGCCTGCAAATTCCTATGTGACCAACCTCGCTAAACTTACAGACGATGAGTTTGTGATTGAGCTGGGCCGTGAGTTCATTGCCGAACGCCACCGCCGGGCCGACCTGGTGCGCTGGAACAGATTTGGCGCCGAATGGTGGGATAAACCGGTAGACGGGAAAGACCGCAGCGTGTTCCCCATCCCCAGAAGGGCACTTAACACGAACCCTTTATTGAAACCAAATGGATACGAGTGAGGAAAACAGGAGCAATACAGCCCGGGAGCAGTACCCGGGCTGCTCCTTTTTCAAAGCAAGGTTCCAGCCGGGAACAGTCAGATATACGATTATGTAAAGCCGCGGGTAAACCGTAGTTAACCCGGGGATAACCCGTAGATAAGCCGCCCCTATATAGAGGCGGCTTATGGGCGGGATATGGGCGGCTTATAGGCGGCTTAAGGGCGGCTTATCTCTTATTTTGGATACCCTTTATCATGACGGTGTCCTGACATTAGCAGAGGGCTAACATGCGGGAAGGTTGATAAATAAGCAGGCATTTGCGGCCGGATGTAAATGAAAACTGAAAGGGTACGCCCCGGGTTAAATAGAAAAGTCCCGGTTCTCAGAAGGGAACCGGGACTTTTTTTGAGCAAACTGGTTTGCTATTTCCTTTTCTGAAGCTCTTTAAGTTTCTTTTCGAGCTTCTTTTTGTCTTTCATGTAAGGGGCGAGGTCGAACAGGTCTACTTTACGATATTCGATCGGGTGGCTTTCGCTTTGCAGGGCGATGTAGCCTTCGGAAAGGAGCTTGCCATCCTGTTTAAGGGCAGGATCTGCATTGGATACGTTACCGCCGCCGATCTGGGGCTTCTCGTAAACCAGCACGGTATCTTTCTCCACGATGTGCTTGATGATGGAATCGCCCAGTACCAGTACTTCGGCTCTTACCCAGCGCTCGCCGTGGTAGGTTTCGCTTTTGGAATCCACGCAATGCGCGGTGATCAGTTTATCATTCATCACCACATTGGTGCCGGGAGTGCAAAGGTTAGCCGTGGTGCGGCGCCCGCTGCCGGTACCGCCGAGCAGCTGTACTTCGATGGAGATAGGGAAATCCTGGTCTTTACCCATGGATTTGGCCGATTGGGAGTGGATCATGGCGCCGCTGTTGCGGAGTGCCCATCCCGGGCCGCCTTTCACCTGTTCGCCCACAAAGCGGTACTCCATCACCAGCAGGTAGGCGGAGAATTTCTTTTTATGGAAGATATGCCCGTACTGTTCGTTAAAGGCATCGTAGTTTTCGTAAGACACTGCGAGGTTGCCGTTCTGCACGCGGAAGGTGTTACCGTTGTTATCGTCCAGGTTGTGACCGGTAATTTTTACATTCCAGTCTTTCAGGTCTTTCCCGTTAAACAGCTTGATCCAGCCACCTTTCTGGGCGGAGCAGCTGGCACTTCCCAGGGCGAGGGCGAGTGTCATCAGGAGGGTTGTTCTTATCATACCGAGTAATTATTAGGCCGTTAAACTATAAAATTTATCGCAAGTGCTCAAACGGTATATCCATGAGCGGAAACCGGATGGCGCCTTTGAGTGCATAATGCCACCATTCCGTTTCCAGCGCCACGAAGCCATGGGCTTCCATTAAAGTACGCAGCAACAGGCGGTTTTCCGCAGCTTCTGCCGTTACACCGGGGGCGTTGTGATGCGCTTTCTCTGTAAAATCATCATAAGGCGTGGGCATTTCCATCTCTTTACCGGTTTTGGCGTAAATGATGGTAAGGTCTACCGCCGCACCGCGGTTATGGCCGGAGCCTTTTTTAGGATCGGCGGCATAACGCTCATCCGGCACCACTTCCCACATCTTTTCCGTAACACGGTAAGGGCGGTAACCATCGTATATCTTCAGGCTGAGGCCCATGGGTTCCAGCATATCCTGCAGCTTCAGCAACGCTTCATACACCGGGCGGCGGATGTAAACGGCCGGGTAGGGGTATAGCACGGTGCGGGTAAAATTACTGTCTGTGGCATAGCGTACATCAATAGGGATCGCCGTTACACGCACCAGCTCCTGCGAAGGGTCTGTTTTAACCAGCGACTGGTAGGTCAGCGTATCTTTTACCACAGCGAGGCCGTATTGGTTAAGCGGTATTTGCTGGGCGGAAAGGCGCGTGGATAGTAATAAAATGCTTAGTATAAATAGATTTTTCACGAGTATCGATTTAGATCTGCTTAAAAATAGTCAAGAAAGTACAGAATGAGGCTAAAAAAGAATTGCAATACTGGTTCAAATTGAGGTATTTTAGAACCCTTAAATTAACAGAAAGATGAGTTTGTTCCGATTAGATGGTAAAACTGCTGTGATTACCGGTGCCGGCAGCGGTATCGGTCAGGCAGTTGCGAAGGTTTTTGCGCAGGCAGGCGCCACCGTTCACGTACTGGAATTGAATGAAGAAGCCGGTAAAGTAACGGCAGATGAAATTGCCGCTGAAGGCGGTAAAGCATTCGTTCATGGTGTAAACGTGGCGGATCAGGCTGCAGTTACCACCGTGATGAAAAACGTAGCGGCCACTACCGGCCGGCTCGACATACTGGTGAACTGTGCAGGCATTGCCCACGTAGGTAACCTGGAAAATACTGCCGAAGCGGACTTCGACCGTGTTTTCAACGTCAATGTAAAAGGAACGTACAATTGCATGTACGCCGTAATCGGGCAGATGAAAGCCCAGGGCGGCGGCGTGATCCTCAATATAGCCTCCATCGCTTCCAGCGTGGGCATCCCCGACCGCTTCGCTTACTCCATGAGCAAAGGCGCGGTACTGACCATGACGCTTTCCACCGCGAAAGACTACCTGTCTGCCGGTATCCGCGTAAACTGTGTATCTCCCGCACGTGTGCATACGCCTTTCGTAGACGGGTTCATCGCCAAAAACTATCCCGGTAAAGAAGCCGAGATGTTTGAAAAGCTGTCTAAAACACAGCCCATCGGCCGCATGGCTAAACCGGTGGAAGTAGGGCACCTGGCACTGTACCTTTGTTCCGATGAAGCAGGATTCATCACCGGTTGCGATTACCCGATCGACGGTGGCTTTATCAAACTGAACAACTAATACATGCAGAAACTGATACCCGCCATATTCCTCTTTACCCTCTGCGCATGCGGAGGTTCCGGAGATGAGAAAAGCAAAAAATACCACGAAGGCGAAGCGCCCGTTACGCCCGCCAAGCCTGCAGGAACATTGCAGGTGAAAATCGATGACCGCGAGAAAGACACTTCGAAAGTTACCTTCTTCTGGAACATCGATTCGCTTAAATATGAGAAGTCGTTCAACGACCTCCCGCTGATGCAGAACCTCACAGATACTTCGCTGTATAAAGTACTGTGGGATGCACCCAACAGCGTATGGATCGGGTTCATCAAGCCCAACCGCGATACCCGTTATTACCATGGTACGCAGGATGGCAGATCGCTCCGCATCCTCTGGGTGCCTTCACCCCCGCAGCGCATCTACCAGTATATGGAAAAAGACATGGGGCTGGGTGATGCCATCAATAATTATGAAAAAGTAACGAGCTATAAGAAGCAACTCACCTCCGGCAAAATCATCGCAGACTTTATTGTAGACTTACGCGATGCTACTCCGGATAATGTGAAAGTTTACATGGAGTTCGGCGGCATCCGCCGTGATGTGGATCTGCCAACGCCTAAAGGCACCAAGCCTTACATTATGGCAGTGGCAGATGATCATTGCGTGGTAGGGCTGGAGATGGAAGACGGAGAAACAGAAGATATCTACCAGGTAAAGGTCGTGAATGGCCGCATCGGGTACAAACAAATGAAAACAGTTAAATAATCAAAGGATATGAAATTAATCAGGTTCGGATTGCCGGGTGAAGAGAAACCGGGTGTAGCAACAGACAACGGTATGTTTGATGTATCAGCTTTCGGAGAAGATTTCGGAGAGCGCTTTTTTGAAACTGACGGTATTGCCCGTTTGCAAAAATGGTGGGCTGCCAATGGCGCCGGCTGTCCGCAGGTACCTGCCGGCACCCGTCTTGGCCCCTGCGTTCAACGCCCTTCCAAGATCATCTGCATCGGTCTTAACTATGCCGACCACGCCCGTGAAACCGGCGCCGCAATCCCTTCGGAACCTATCGTATTCTTTAAATCCACCTCTTCGCTGGTAGGGCCTAACGATAACCTCGTGATCCCCCGCAACAGTGTGAAAACCGACTGGGAAGTGGAACTGGCCGTAGTAATCGGTAAGAAAGCCAGCTATGTGGAAGAAAGCGAAGCCATGGATTATGTGGCCGGCTACTCCCTCCATAACGATTACAGCGAGCGTGAGTTTCAGCTCGAAAGAAACGGCCAGTGGGTAAAAGGCAAATCCAGCGATACCTTTGCGCCCCTCGGCCCCTGGATGGTAACCAAGGATGAAATTAAAGATGTACACAACCTGCGCCTGTGGCTCACCTTAAACGGTAAAACCATGCAGGATGGCAACACCTCCAACTTCATCTTCAACATACCTTTCGTCGTTTCTTACCTCAGCCAGTTCATGACCCTGATCCCGGGCGATGTGATTTCTACCGGTACCCCTGCTGGTGTTGGCCTGGGCTTCAACCCCCAGATCTACATTAAACCGGGAGACGTGGTGGAACTGGGAATTGAAGGACTGGGTACTTCCAAACAAACGGCGGAAGCCTGGAAAAAATAAGGATATGACGAGATATTGTCTGGCGCTGGATCTGAAAGATGATCCGGCGCTTATTGCAGAATACGAAGCGTACCACCGGTCAGTATGGCCGGAGATCCTGGAAAGCATTCGTGGTGCAGGTGTGGAAGCCTGTGAAATATACCGTGCGGGCAACCGTATGTTTATGATCATGGAAGTGGGAGCGGATTTCTCGTTTGACCGGAAGGCGGCCATGGATGCTGCCAATCCGAAAGTGCAGGAGTGGGAAACGCTGATGTGGAAATACCAGCAGGCCATCCCCGCAGCCAAACCCGGTGAAAAGTGGGTGATGATGGATAAGGTATTTTCATTGTAATAACTGATACAAACCACGCAACCAGCAACGTTATGACAATTGATGCACACCAGCACTTCTGGCGCTTCGACCCTGTGCGGGACGCCTGGATCACGGAAGAGATGAACGTCATCCGCCGTGATTTCCTGCCTGCCGACCTGGCACCCCTTCTTAAAACCGCCGGTATAGATGGCTGCGTGGCCGTTCAGGCCGATCAGTCTGAAGCCGAAACACAATTCCTGCTCGATTGTGCGCTGGAAAATGATTTCGTGAAAGCCGTGGTAGGATGGGTGGACCTCCGCTCGCCGCAGGTAGCAGAAAGGCTCGCTTACTGGGCAGGGCAGCCGCTGGTGAAAGGCTTTCGTCATATCGTACAGGGCGAGGCCGATGATAGGTTCCTGCTCCGGGAAGATTTCAATAAAGGCATCTCCGCGCTGAAGAAGCACGGATTTACTTACGACATCCTCGTGTTCCCCCACCAGCTGCCCGCCGTGGAGCAGTTTGTGGAAATGCATCCGGAACAGCCCTTCGTTATCGACCACCTCGCTAAACCATACATCAAAAAGAAAGAAATCGGCGACTGGACCAAGCAAATCCGCCGCATAGCCCGGTGGCCGCACGTACAGTGCAAACTGAGCGGCATGGTCACAGAAGCGGATATGCAGAACTGGAAAGAGTCCGACTTCCGGCCGTATCTCGATATCGTGCTGGAAGCCTTCGGCCCCGGACGCCTTATGTACGGCTCCGACTGGCCGGTGTGCCTGCTGGCGGCAGATTACACCCGGCAGAAAGGGATCGTGGATTCCTTCATCGCCAGCCTCTCCGCATCAGAAAAAGCCCGGATCATGGGCGGCAATGCGGCGGCATTTTATAACATCTCTTAAATTTATACCACAACATGAATCTCGGGTTACAGGATAAAGTAGTGATCGTAACAGGCGGTGCCAAAGGTATCGGCGCAGCTATTGCAGAACTGATTGCGCAGGAAGGCGGCGTTGCCGTGATAGCAGGAAGAAGTGAAACAGATAATGAAAAAGCCGTTAGCGCCATCCGCGCCGCAGGTGGTAAAGCTTTCGGCATCCGCGCAGAGCTGGGGAAAGTAGAAGATTGTAAACACGTGATCGACACTACCGTGAAAGAGTATGGCCGTATCGACGGGCTGATCAATAACGCCGGTGCCAACGATGGTGTTGGTCTGGAAAGCGGAAGCCCCGAGCGC
Organism: Chitinophaga deserti; assembly: GCF_003149455.1. Classification (GTDB taxonomy): domain Bacteria; phylum Bacteroidota; class Bacteroidia; order Chitinophagales; family Chitinophagaceae; genus Chitinophaga; species Chitinophaga deserti. The sequence goes on along the minus strand of NZ_QFFK01000003.1, from coordinate 342,449 downwards.
TTCATGGCCTCCCTGCAGAATAACCTCTCGCATTACTACAACCTCGCGCATTTTGCACTGCCTTATCTTAAAACTGCCAAAGGAGCCATCATCAACATCGGCTCTAAAGTAGCAGAAACAGGGCAGGGGAACACATCGGGTTATGCAGCATCCAAAGGCGCCATCAACGCCCTTACCCGTGAATGGGCGGTGGAGCTGTTGCCGCATTCCGTACGTGTGAATACCGTGAACCCTGCCGAAGTGTGGACGCCGCTGTACGAAAACTGGATCAATTCCCTTTCCGATCCGAAAGCGAAACTGGCTTCCATCGTATCTAAAATTCCGCTGGAGAAGAGAATGACCACGTCGGAAGAAATTGCGAATATGACGGTGTTCCTGCTGTCTGGCCGCTCTTCCCACACTACCGGACAGATCATTTATGTAGATGGTGGTTATACCCACCTCGACCGTTCCATCAGCTAATTCCCGTTATCCAATATCACCTTAAACAAACAAAATTATGGCAGGAGGCGCCGCAACCACCACGCAATATTCTTCCACCGGTACCGCATCGGGCAATGGTAAGAAGTTTCTCTTTCCCTTTATCCTCGTTACCAGCCTGTTTTTCATGTGGGGCCTGGCCTATGGCCTGCTCGATGTGTTGAACAAGCACTTCCAGAATACACTGTCTATCGACAAGGCGCGTTCCACGCTCCTGCAGGCAGCTTATTTTGGTGCATACTTCCTGATGGCATTGCCCGCGGGTATGCTCATGAAACGGTTCGGGTATAAATTCGGCATCATCTTCGGACTTTTGCTCTATGCAGCGGGAGCCGCCCTGTTTTATCCTTCGGCGCACTATGCCAGCTTCGAGTTTTTCCTGCTGGCATTGTTCGTACTCGCATCAGGCCTTACTTTCCTTGAAACTGCGGCAAACCCGTATGTTACCGTACTGGGTGAGCCCTCCACTTCTGAGCAGCGGCTTAACCTGAGCCAGTGCTTCAACGGTCTTGGTTCTTTCCTCGGCCCCTATATCGGCATGGCGCTTTTCTTTCATGGCGGCGAAGCGGAATCCGCCGGGAACCTGGAATCGGTGCAGCTCGTGTACATCGTAATGGCAGTGGTTGTATTGCTCATCGCATTCATGTTCTACCGTACCAGCTTACCGGAGATCCAGGAGGCTACTGATGGTGAAAACACTGCAAATACAAAAGGCCGCAGCCTGATGGAACAAAAGCATTTTGTACTGGCAGTAGTAGCGCAGTTCTTTTACGTTGCCGCACAGGTAGGTATCGGAGCATTGTTCATCAACTATGTAGTGGAATACTGGGGCGAAGGTGGTACCGATAAATTAGCTTCAGGCCTGCTTGGTCTTGCTTTAGGGCTTTTCACAGTAGGGCGTTTTGCCGGTACTGCGCTGATGCGGAAGTTTGCACCTAACACGCTGCTCGCAGTATATGCTTTGATCAATATCGTACTGTGCGGTGTGGTGATGATGGGAATGGGCATCACTTCAGTGGTAGCCCTGATCGCGATATTCTTCTTTATGTCTATCATGTTCCCTACCATTTTTGCGCTGGGTGTTAAAAACCTGGGTCCCCGTACGAAGGAAGGTTCTTCTTTCATCATCATGTCCATCGTTGGCGGGGCAATTATGCCTTACGTAATGGGTTCCATTGCAGACAGTGCTTCTACCGCACTGGCATTTGTAGTGCCGCTCATTTGCTTCGTGGTGGTTCTGTTTTATGGAATGAAAGGATATAAGACACGCTAACTTGTTGGCGGTCATTAAAGAAAACGCTGCAGGGCCTTCCGGTTTTGCAGCGTTTTTTTGTGTAACTTAGTGATCACACCCCCACCGCATGAAGCCTTGCTATTTCCTTTTCACGTTGTTGATCTTTTGCACGGCCTGCAAAAAGGATCTTATCCGGAAAGACGGTAATTTCCGCCTCCGGTTTGAGCATACGGTAGGCACGGTGCCCCTGGCGCTGGGAGCCACGGTATACCAGAACCCCTCTGCAGAAGCTTACACCGTTTCCGCTTTCAAATACTACATCAGCAATATCTACCTCGTGAAAATGGATAATTCCATTTTACGCCTGCCTGCTTCCTACCACCTCGTGGATGAAAGCAAGCCCGATTCCAAAACCTTCCTGGTACCCGCACCGCAGGGAGAATACCGGGCTATCGGGTTTAAACTGGGGGTAGACAGTATCCGGAATGTAAGCGGCGCACAAACGGATGCGCTCGATCCTGCATTAGGAATGTTCTGGAGCTGGAACAGCGGATACATCATGGCGAAGATGGAAGGTGCCTCTCCATTGTCGACCGCACCGAATAACATCCTTAATTTCCATATCGGAGGGTTTAAAGGACAATACAATGCCGTACAGGACTTCCGGCTGCAAACGCCTATTTCCATCAACGTAGCGCCCGACCGTGCGCCTGAAGTAACCTTCTCGGCTGATCTCAACGCCTGGTTCAGGCAGCCTAATCCTGTTTCGTTCGCTACTTCCGCTACCATTCATACTCCCGGGGAAGCTGCCTTTAAGATATCGGAGAATTATAAAAACATGTTCCGTATTACCAACGTCACCGACCTGTGAAGAAATACGTGGTTTATACCTGCTTCATCCTGGGGCTCTTCTGGGCCTGCCGCAAGTCGGGGGACAATAACGGTCCTTCGGGGCCAACACCCTATAAAATAGAACTGCCGGCTCATTTCCCGGCACCGGTATACGACCTTTCGCAGAACCCGCCCACTGTACAGGGCGTGGCATTAGGCAGGCGCCTTTTCTATGATCCGCGCCTTTCGCGGGACAGCACCATATCATGCGGTTTCTGCCATCAGCAGTTTGCTGCTTTCGCCCATTTCGATCATCCGCTCAGCCATGGTATCGATAACCGTACGGGCTTCCGCTCGGTGCCTTCTCTCTTTAACCTCATCTGGCAGGGAGATTTTATGTGGGATGGCGGAGTTAACCATCTGGATATTCAGCCACTGACGCCTATTACCGATGCCAATGAAATGGGGGAGGACCTCAGCCGGTTGATAGAGCGCCTCAATGCCGATAAGAAATACCGTTCGCTCTTCGAAGGGGCATTCGGAACGCCGGAGATCAATAGCCAGCGCCTCTTCCGTGCCCTCTCACAGTTTATGGCTACCATGAATTCCTTTAATTCGAAATACGACAGTGTGATCGCTAAAAAGGCTGTCTTTACACCGGATGAAGCAGGCGGATATGTTGTTTTTCAAACCAAATGTGCATCCTGCCACAAAGAGCCGCTGTTTACAGACGGATCGTTCCGGAACAACGGGCTTCCCTATAATCCGGCCCTGAACGATGCCGGTCGTATGCGGATCACTAACAGTACGGGCGATTACCTCAAATTCAGGGTGCCATCGCTCCGGAATATCATAAAAAGTCCTCCCTACATGCACGATGGCCGTTTTTACGACATATTCAACGTTTTCCGGCACTATTCCAACGGGATAGAACAAACCCCCACCATTGACCCGATTGTCAAAAATGGCCTACCTTTAAGCCCGGAAGAGCAAAGGCAGTTATACCTCTTCCTCACAACCCTGACAGATCATTCTTTCATCAACAGTAAATCGTTAAGCGAAATATTAATAGATAATTGATTGGTTGAGAGTGTATAGTGTTTTTAAGCCCCGGTTTTAACATCTCTTTTAAGTCGTTTTAACGGTTTTTGGCAGGAAATTTGCCAATTCTGGGCGTCATGCAAAAAAATGTATTAAAAAAAGTGATGAAGTATGCCCTGGCTACCCTGATGCTCTTCTCGGCGGGAATTATTCCTGCCATGGCGCAGCAGAAGCCGGGTACTGGAACGGCCAGTTACTACGCCCAGAAGTTTCACGGGCGGAAAACTGCCAGCGGGGAGATTTTTGATAACAATGGAATGACCGCAGCCCACAATACCCTTCCGCTTGGGACCCTCATAAAGGTTACCAATTTGCGGAACAACCGCTGGGTAGTGGTGCGCGTTACCGACCGGCTGCATGCGGCTAACCGCCGTATCGTGGATCTTACACAGGCAGCCGCTAAGAAACTTGGATTCATTCATTGGGGATTGACCAAAGTAAAGGTGGAAGTTGTCACAAAAGAATTCGTGAACAGCCTGCCCATTCTTGAAATGGCCATGAACCCATAAAGTTTGTGTTGGAAAACCCGCAAACGTGTACACGAACCGTCTATTGTAACCCACAGAAAAACGCTGCACGTTCGCAAAAAAATACCGGCCTTATGGCCGGTATTTTCTTTTTAAGATTATCGTGGATCAGGGGTGATATTTGAAGCATCCCTTCACATGATCGTCTACCATCCCGCAGGCCTGCATATAAGCATAGCAGATAGTACTGCCGATGAATTTGAAGCCTCTTTTCTTCAGGTCTTTACTCATGGCATCGGAGATCTCCGTTTTGGCGGGCACATCCTTCATACTGGCAAAGTGATTACGGATGGTTTTACCGCCGGTAAACTGCCAGATGTATTTGGAGAAGCTGCCGAATTCTTTCTGTACAGCGAGGAAGGCCTTTGCGTTTGCGATAGTGCCCCTTATCTTCAGCTGGTTCCGGATAATGCCTGCATTCTGCATGAGCGCTTCCACTTTCTTCTCTGAATATTTCGCGATCTTTTCCGCGTCCCAGTTATCGAATGCCTTGCGGTAGTTCTCCCGTTTGATGAGCACGGTATACCAGCTGAGGCCGGCCTGTGCACCTTCCAGGTTCAGCATTTCGAACAGGTGATGATCGTCGTGGCTGGGAACGCCCCATTCCTTATCATGGTATTCGTTATACAGCGGGTCTGTTCCGGCCCAGCCACAGCGTTGCTTTTCTTTTACAGTTGCCATTTCTTCGTCAGGTCCTTTATTTGTTTCTTATAAGCTTTCAATTCTTCCGCCGTTTGCAGGATGAAACTGTTCTCATCCAGCTTACCCACCACATTTTCCATTTCCTCCGTGCTTTCGTAAGTCATCTGGCGGAAAGGGTTCTGATAATCCTTCTCGCGTGATTTGCGGATATTGACTGTAATAATACCCAATGTTTCTGCAGAATCATTCAGGAATTGGTGCAAAAGGTCAGGTGTGAGTCCGGATGGTTTAAGACCATGCAGTTCCAGCAGGCTGGCGAGGGCATGGCGGAGTTTATCTTCGTCGTATACGGCGCCGGTTTCGCGGTATGCTTCATGCAGCGCGTCCCAGCTGTTGATCTTATTCTTGCGGATGCGTTGCTTGATTTCGTTCAGGCGGTCTTCCGGCATGAGCTGTCCGCCCACATTGCTCCATGGGGTGCGGCGGCATTGTTTGAGGAAAGCCTGCAGATCGCTGAATCCTCCGAACCGTGCGTATTCGCAGAGCAGGTTGCGCATGGCATAGAGGGTAACGAGTTTGCGGAACAGGGGATAAGCTTTATCCACTTTCAGCAGTTGCGCTTTGCGGGAGGAGTTTTCACATCCTTCTGCCAGTATTTCCATCCCGGCAACTTTCAGTGGTTCTTCAGTAAGCAGGGTGCGCCCGGCTTTACGGTCTTTTCCGATTGCTTTTCCCACAGCGGTTTCAAACAGCTCCAGCGCAGTGAATACCTCGTTGATGGAATCAGGTGCAAGGTAATCGAATTCGATATGCTGGGTTTTATCGGTCCGGCGGTCGCGGTCAATATACTTCCAGGCGTTGCGGGCCAGGGCGTACATATTGTGCAGGAACCAGTAGCCCGGCATGATCTTCAGGGTATTGTCGTGCTCATCGTTCACCACAAGGCTAAACGGGAAGGGGATATGCAGTTCACTCATATAGTTTCCTTTCGCGATGAGCGTAAAGGATGCAAACATGGAGTTGTGTTTCAGGCTCACGCAGAGGCCCGGCCAGAAGCCCCTTCCGGCAATGATCTCACCATCCGCCCCGCGGGAATTATGGTTGGAGCCGATGGTGGCACCGGCGGCCATATTACTCTGGCCCATGATAAGGGCCGCGCAGAGGAAAGAATTATTATGGTGTTGTTCGTGTGCTGGAAAGATGAGTGAATTGAGTACTTCGCAGCAGGAAATAGTAGCGTTGTTGCCGAGGTAAGAGTTGATAAGGCGTGCGCCGTATTTAAGCTGTGAGTGGGAGGCCATCACAAAGCGTACGGCTTTTACTCCGTAGAACACGCGGCATCCGTAACCGATAATACCGTTCACCAGTTCACAGCCTTCCCCGATCTGGGAAGGTGCACCGGCTTCACTGTTGATGGTTACGTTCTTTATTTTATTAGCGCCTTTGAGATAAGCGTCTGTCCCGATTTTTACATCTTTAATGATCTTACAATTCTTGATCACACTACGGTCGCCTACTTCGCCATAATAACCACGGCGCTTATCGAATTGCTTTTCTGTGAAGGCTTTGAATTGCTTTTGCAGTCCATCGTCCGCCCGGTTACGGGTCCAGAGCCAGGCATCGCCGGGGAGCATGCCATCGAAAGGCAGCACACTACGGCCTCCATTCTCGTTACACAACTCCATCCAAATCCTTACATTCTCCTGTTCACCTTCTTTCACGATGCCGTTACCGAATTTACTATGGTCGGTAACCGCCATTTCGTTCACATTCGTGATAATAACTTCGTTCCCCACAATGTAATGGGAGAGGAAGTTTACGTTATGAACTACCACATTATCTCCGAAATCGCAGGAGGCGATGGTGCTGTAATATAGTCCTACAGGCAGCCGCAGGTTATGGAATTCGAGGAAGTAGGGCTCCAGCTTACCGATGCGAACAATACCATAAAACTGGCAGTGCTGCACAAGGTTGGGATCGAAGTCGTTATCCACGTAGATGTTGTTCCAGTCGTCGGAAGTATTATCGTTCCGCACCAGCGTTTCGATTTCACCGGCTTTCAGTTTGCGGTACACACTGGCTTTGCCGCGTTGCTGATCGCGCAGGTAATACTCATCGCGGCCTTTCGGCAGGTAGCGCCCTTCAACGAACTGATAACCCAGCTGGCTGAGGGGCATCTTGGCAATATGGTTCATACGCGCTTTATTCTACGGTTACTGACTTGGCGAGGTTACGGGGCTTGTCTACATCAAACCCTTTGCTGACACCGATGTGGTAGGCCAGCAGCTGCAGGGGGATGACGGAGATGATGGGGGCCACCAGTTCGTCGGCCTCCGGTACTACAATCACATCATCAGCCATGGAAGGGATCATGGCGTCGCCCTCCGTGGTAATGGCGATCACTTTACCTTTCCTTGCTTTGATTTCCTGTATGTTGGAAACGATCTTTTCATAGTAGCTGTCTTTCGTAGCCACAAACACAACAGGCAGGTTTTCGTCTACCAGTGCGATGGGGCCATGCTTCATTTCTGCAGCGGGGTATCCTTCCGCATGGATGTAGCTGATCTCCTTCAGTTTCAGTGCACCTTCGAGGGCAATGGGGAAATTGTAACCGCGGCCGAGATAAAGGAAGTCGCGGGCATCTTTGTATTTCTCTGCGATGACTTTCACCTGGTCGTTGAGCAGGAGGGCGGTGGCTACTTTCTCGGATACATCATGCAGTTCATCGAGCAGGTGCTGGAAGCGCTGTTCGGTGATGCTGCCCTTTGCCTGCGCGATCTTCAGGGCTATCATGGCAAGAACAGCGAGCTGTGCGGTGAAGGCTTTGGTGCTGGCTACGCCTATCTCCGGGCCTGCGTGGGTATACACCCCGCCGTTGCTGAGCCTGGCGATGGAGGAACCTACTACGTTGCAGACACCGAGGATGATAGCGCCTTTTTCTTTGGCACTTTCCATGGCCACCAGGGTATCGGCCGTTTCTCCCGACTGGCTCACGGCAATGATCACATCGCCTTTACCTACTACGGGGTTGCGGTACCGGAACTCGGATGCATATTCCACTTCCACCGGGATGCGGCAGAGCTCTTCTATAATATATTCTGCCACGAGCCCTGCGTGCCAGCTGGTGCCGCAGGCTACGATGATGATGCGGCGTGCGGCTGCAAGGGTATCGAGGTGTTCGCGGAGGCCACCTAAAGTGAGGGTGCCCGATTTAGCATCCAGCCTGCCACGGAGACTATCGAAAATAGTTTGCGGCTGCTCGAATACTTCTTTCAGCATAAAGTGATCATACCCACCTTTTTCGATAGCCGCCAGTTCGATGTCGAGCTTCTGGATGTAGGGGGTCTGGATCTCGTTGGAGATGTTTTTAAGGATCAGTTCATCGGCCCGGAGGATGGCGATCTCATAATCGTTTACATACACGACTTCTTTGGTGTATTCAACAATAGGCGAAGCATCGGAAGCAAGGAAGTGCTCGCCTTTACCTACGCCGATCACCAGCGGGCTGCCTTTCCGTGCGGCGATGAGCGTACCGGGATTATCTTCATCCACGATCACGATCACATACGCACCTACTACACGCTTCAGGGCAATACGCACGGCTTCTTCCGTAGAACAGTCATTGCTTTGCTTGATTTCCTGGATGAAGTGAATGAGTACTTCCGTATCGGTATCACTGCTGAACTGGTGGCCCTTGTTCAGGAGTTCCTGCTTCAGCTGCATGTAATTCTCGATAATGCCGTTGTGAACCATGGCCAGCTTCCCGTCTCCGGAGAGGTGAGGGTGGGCGTTACGGTCTGAAGGTTCTCCGTGGGTGGCCCAGCGGGTATGAGCAATGGCGATATGGCTTTTCACATCTTTACCCATTGCATACTCTTCCATTTCCGCCACTTTCCCTTTCTTCTTATATACTTTCAGTTTTCCGCCGTTGAGAAGGGCTACTCCGGCGCTGTCATATCCGCGATATTCCAGTCTTTTTAATCCTTTTAAAACTACGGGATAAGCTTCCCGGTGGCCAATATAGGCTACGATTCCACACATGGATACAGTTAGTTGAGAGGTTAAATAAGTAACAAAAACGGGTTCAATGTAAGATTTATCGGGCAATTAAGTATGATACTCAGGTAATTTTCCATTTGTATACAATTATTTAATCATGAATAAATGAAATGAAAGCATAGTTGTAAGCGGATCGACAGCTATTGAAAGCAGCGGGAGGAAAAATAATTTTTAAAAATATTTCTCCGGGATTGTCCAATCGGGATTAAGCCGTGCATTATTAGGGTATAGAACAAATAATTCACCACATTAAAAACATAACATCATGTCTGAAAGATTCAATCCCATCGAAAAAGGTTTCCCGGTAACCAAAGCTTTATTTTCTCTCGGCGCCTACCTGCACAGATCGCCTGTTTTGGAACAGCCGTTGCTGCACCTGATTTATATGCGTGTTTCGCAGATCAACGGTTGTGCTTTCTGTCTGGATATGCATTCGAAAGATCTCCTTGCCATGGGCGAAACCACCCAGCGCCTTTTATTGCTCGACGGCTGGCGCGAAACGGAACTTTATACCGACCGTGAGCGTGCCGCTTTTGCCTGGGCCGAAGCTATTACCCGCCTGAACAACCGTGAAGTGCCTGATGATGTGTATGAAGAAGCCCGTGAAATTTTCAGTGAAGAAGAACTGACGGAGCTTACCTTCGCCACCATGGTCATCAACAGCTACAACCGCTTCAATATTGCTTTCCGTATCACCGGCGGCAATTACGTGCCCGGTATGTTAAATACCAAAGCTGCTGTTTGAACTATTTATTCTTTAATTTCAAGTATCCTGTAAAACATATCACATGAAAGAATTCGCATTATTATTCCGTCAGCCTTCATACGATCATCTTGAATTGCCCGAAGCAGAGCAGGCCGCACTTTTAAAAAAGTGGCAGGACTGGCTGGGAGGAATTGCCGCTCAGGGCAGGCTGGCCATGCCGCCTACCCGCCTCATTCCCGGAGCAGGGAAGGTGCTTAAACCGGGAGGTGTGGTAACAGACGGGCCATTCGTAGAGATCCGCGAGCGCCTGGGAGGCCTTACTGTAATACGTGCTGAAAATCTGGAAGAAGCTACCACCCTGGCACATGGCTGCCCCGCCATTGATTACGGCGGCAGTGTGGAGATCAGGCAGGTAATGGGATAAATAATTTTAGATACGGTTCGCCTGCATTTGCAGGCGAACCGTTTATTTTGTGACCATGAGCCAGGAACGTACCACTATCGATCAGCTGTTTCAGCAGGAGTTTTCAAAAATGGTGGCGGTAATCAGCCGCCAGTTCGGGTTGGAGCATATCGAAACCGCAGAAGATATTGTGAGCGATACTTTCCTGACTGCAGCAGAAAACTGGGCGGAGAAAGGAGTGCCTGAGAATCCGGCTGCCTGGTTGTATGTGGTAGCCAAACATAAAACCCTGGCACATTTCCGCCGGGGGGATGTATGGCAGCAAAAAGTACTCCCGGCCGTAAAGGCCGGCATGGATACGGAAGAAGCGGAAACCGACCTCGACTTCTCCGCACAGAATATTCAGGACAGCCAGCTCCGGATGATCTTCGCTATCTGCAACCCGGCCATCGCCAGTGAGTCGCAGATAGGGCTTGCACTCCGCATTCTTTGCGGCTTCGGGATAGATGAAATTGCCGCCGCATTTCTCAGTAATAAAGAAACCATCAACAAAAGGCTCTTCCGCGCCAAAGAAAAACTCCGTACCGAAAACATCCGGATGGAGCTGCCGCCCGAGCATATGCTCGATGCGCGTCTCGATAACGTACTCCACATCATTTACCTGCTGTTCAACGAAGGATATTACAGCCGTACGCAGGATGTAATTCTGCAAAAAGACTTTTGCCTCGAAGCACTCCGCCTCGGATTGCTGTTAACCACCTTCCCCGTAACCGCCCAGCCACGCACTTATGCACTCATTGCCCTCATGTGTTTTCATGCATCCCGCTTTGAAGCACGGCAACAGGCCGGGGAAGAAATTGTTTTGTATGAAGAGCAGGACGAAACCCTGTGGGACCGTGAGTTGATTGCACAGGGCATGCAGTTTCTGGCGCTATCTGCATCAGGCAATTCCATCAGCTCCTATCACCTCGAAGCACGGATCGCTTTACTGCATTGCCAGAAAGAAGATACGCCAGAGAAGTGGCAGGAGATACTGGCTTTATATAACGAACTCCTTTTCATTCATTATTCCCCCAGCGCTGCACTCAACCGTACTTTTGCGTTGTATAAAGCCGATGGTGCAAAGGCTGCTCTTGCAGAAGCGGAAAAGCTGCAGCTGGAAGACAATCATTTTTATTGGGTATTGCTGGGAGAACTCAACAGTAAAACCGACCCTGCCAAAGCGGAATCCCATTACCGTCGGGCGTATGCACTGGCGCAAACTGTTGCGGAAAAGGAAGGTATTCTGCGTGCCATTAAGCGATTGTAAAGTAAACTGCTTATAAAAATCTTCAGGTGGATAATGCTACAGATGTATGTAGCAATATCCCCCTGATAATTTATGCATGAAACAGGTTTGTTTATTCGTAAACCGGGCGCTCCCGGTTCCTGTAGCGTGCTTTCCGTAACAGCTTCTCCTGCTGGGTAGCAATGGAAGCCTTCACATCCATGGGTTCCAGGGAAACTTCTACAAGGCCCAGTTTTGTAGTCAACTTTTTAGGATCTTCCGGCTGAAGGCCGCTAACTGCCAGGTGCCAGGTATCTTCCTGATTCCTGATACGGCATTTGTAGAAATACACCACTCCCTTTTTCAACCGGTAAGTAGTGGCCTGTTTACCGATATATACTACGGAATCTATCCGGTTTGCCCAGGCGGGTGCTGTCATCAGCACACTGCGCGACAGTAGCTCCTGCCTGCGGTAGCGCTCCGGAAAGCGTGCAGACTGATCTATTTTCTCCAGTTCTTCCCACAGCTCGGTACGATAGAGGTCCTGGGCGGCAATGGCTTCGAGCAGACTATCCTTCACCGGTACTCCGCGGCGGAGGTACAATGCTATCAGGTGAATCTGCTGGGCAGGGTGCTTCAGTTTCTCGAGGCTGTTGAAAAAGCGGGCAGCATTACGGTTCTGATGGCGGTAGGGAAGGAGGAGTATGGCATACTGCTTCACATCATCATCTGCCTCCTCGTATGTTGCTTTGCCTTCGGGGTCTTCTTCCTGCGTTTGGGATGCTGCCACCAGCGCCTGCAGGGCCGCGCGGGCGTCAAAAGCTATCTGGCCGAGGTGGTCTTCGTATACGGAAGGCGCCAGGGCACTACTGTCTACCGCCTGAGCCATGAAGCGGTAAATATTGCTTTTATATTCTGTGAGTGCGGTGAGCTGCAGCAGGCCGGGGAAGAGGCCGGCGCTGAGCTTCAGCGTATCGTACATGGGATAGAACCAGTCGTAGCTGCGGTCGCCATCTCCGAGGATGGGAATATCCGTTAGCACCAGTTCTTTAAAGAGTGCATTTGCTTCCGTGGTTTTCTGCATGAGGAGGGCCCGCGCCACGGCCTGCTGGAAAGTGGAAGTGTCTTCCGCAGCCAGGTAGGCGCTCTTCAGGTAAGGCAATACTTCAGGATGATGCAATGTGCCCAGATTGCCGATGAGGGACGATTTCAATGGCATGTAATCTTTTTCCTTCCCGCTCCAGCCACGTATCAGGCGTATGAGTGCAGGGGCGTCATTATCCTGGAAGCTGGCTGTGGCAGCAGATAATCTTGCGCCGGAACGGATAGTGCTGTCGGGAGATGTGAAGTCACGGATCAATGCCGGGCCCTGCTTTGTAAACATAGATTGCTGATCGGATGAATCGCCCAGTACGCGGAAGCTGTTGAAGAAAGTACGTACAAAATCCGAGGGACCGGCAGCCGGATCAATCAATGCCGTTACCCAGTACCGCATATGGTTATGGATAATTACTTTGTGCATGATAGCGCGCGATGAGTTGGTGTCTCTCATCTGCAACAGTAAATGGTGTGCTCCGTTCTCAAATTTCCGTTCCCGGGAGGCGATCACCATATCGTTTTCTTCACTGAGGTCTCCTTCAACAAGGCGCCAGTATTCGGTACTATCTATCGAATAATACGGATTGTATTTACGGACGGATACGCGTACTACTTCCCCCGTACTGTCTGCCACAAACCAGCGCACCTTATTCCGGGATACCTCACCGGAAGCGCGGCCCCAGCTGAGGGATTCCTCCACGGCTTCAGCCATATCGTCCTGCAATGCCTTTACGGGTGATTGTACGGTGAAGTGAAGCATGGTATCCTGTTCCTGCTTCATGGTGCCGTATTGCGCCAGTTCCGGCCGGAAGGAGGCAAGGAAAGCCTCTGCTGCCGGTTTGTCTTTAGTATAGCGGGCAGTTACCATCACGGTATGCGGCCCCTGAATGAAGAACCGCGCAATGGTGTGACTGTTATCCGTATTCTGATATTGTTGCTCCAGGCAATCGCGGCCCTGCCAGCGGATGATTTTCCTGGTGGTAGCGTGTTTGATGGATTTGGAAGCGCGGAAAGATTCTTCTGCGAACGAGAGTTCTACCGTATCCTCTTCCAGCCGTGTAAAGTTATGCAGCGGAATGCGCGACACCTGGTAGCTGTTGCCCGTATTCCGGTCCAGCATTTCGTATTCATTCCGCAGGGTCATAGCTGGAAGGGATACGGTACTGGCAAAGAAGGGAGCTTCGGGTATTTGTGCGCTGAACGCGCCGGTGGCGGAACGGTATTGTGTTTTAGGTACAATACTGTTGGAATAATCAGCCCGCAGGCGGATGGATTGCAGGAACCTGTCGCCTTCCGGCCCGGCTGCATAATCCCCGTTGCCGCTGATCTTAAAAATTAATATCTCGTGCGGGGTAACGAAGATGCGGTAGCGCTGCAGATCGCCACGGCGGGTGCGGCTTTCTATTGCAAACCCCGGTACTTCATTGTCCGTGATTTTTTTGAGGGATGTAATCTTCCCCGGTACAAATTCATACAGCGTACTGTCTATCCTGGCAATTACATCCGCAGATGTTTGTCCCAGGCTGAGGGAGTTGGTTTTGATCCGGCTCACGAGATAATAGGCTCCATTCGCGAGGTCGGCATATTGCAGCTGGCTGAGAGAAACGAGGCGGCTGAAGTTGAAAAGTTTACCGGGTAGCTCCACGGTAAAGCGGCCATCTTCTGCGGTATATTCCCTGAACTGAACGGGCGCCTTCATTTTATCCAGTTCATCTTTCTGTTTACTGTCGCGGTTGGCGTATTGGATAGGCCGGAGGGTATAACCTGCTTTCCTGAGCAGGTTGATCACTCCGCGGTCGCCAGGGAGGTGGGCTGCCCCAACTCCGGCAAAAAGACTGCTCTTCCGGATGATGGAATCAATAGCATGCGCCATATTCTCATTACGCACGTACAGGAACTTTTCAAGGAATGCAGGGGACTCCGATTGTTTGTTGGAAAGGGAGTCCAGCATATCGAGGTCGCCCCTGCGGTAAGCATCGTTCAGCAGTTCTCCGGAAGTATTACGGAAACCACCGGAACGCCCCGGTTTGCGGTTCTGCCTGTCGAGACTGGCTTCGCGGTAAGCTTCGAACATCAGTCTTTCCGATTCATCGAAATTTTCAACGCCGGCAGCCTTTTTTCCGAGCTTGCTGCCTACCTGGTAGATGTACATGTCGAGGAAAGTGTTTTCCTCGAAATCTTCCTGCATGGCATAGGAGCGGTATAACAGGTGGTTGATCATTTCAGGGCGGTAAGCCAGCCCTGCTTCCAGTGCATCTGCATAAGATGATAAGGTGAAAGCCTGATCGGGAAGGGTTTTGCGCTGAAGTGGCCTGCGCGATGCCATGCTGCCGAGGAAGAACATGCGGCTGTTGGAAAAGTCTTCCTGCAAACGTTCGGGATTGGTTTCGAGCGCCACCATATCCGACTGGCGGATGCAGTGGTAGAAAGAATCGCTGAGATGGAATGCCAGTTTACTGCTCACGTGCATGGTACCGAAGAGGTAGGAGGGTTTCCGTAGGCCATTACCGGAGATTTCCCATAACAGGCCCTGGTACCGTGGCTGTTGCTGCGCTGCGGAAGTGAGTGAAATGGTCAGCAGGAGCGCCCCCAGTGCCAGTGTTCTCCGGAATATCATAAGGTTGCAAGGGATGGTGTTACCAAATATACTTAAAAAAAAGCAGCGCCTTAATGGCGCTGCAGTTCGTTTTCAAAGAGTTTCAGGATCCGTTTGTATTCGTCCGTCCAGCTGCTGGGCTCTGTAAATCCGTGATCTTCCACGGGGTATACGGCCAGCTCCCATCCGTCTTTCCCCAGTTCTATCAGCCGCTGGGAGAGCCGCACAATGTCCTGGAAGTGCACGTTCACGTCTACCATGCCATGGCACATCAGCAGCTTGCCTTTCAGGCCTTCCGCATAATAGATCGGGGAGGAGCGGCGGTAAGCGATGCTGTCGGTAAACGGTTCGTTGAGGATGTTGCTTGTATAGCCGTGGTTATAGTGTGCCCAGTCGGTTACAGAGCGGAGCGCGGCACCTGCGGCAAAAGCATCCGGCTCGGTAAAGAGGGCCATGAGGGTGATGAACCCGCCATAGCTGCCGCCATAGATACCTATGCGTTTAGGATCGATGCCATGCTGCTTTGCCAGCCATCTGGCGCCATCTACCTGGTCGGTAAGGTCTTTACCTCCCATGTGCCGGTAAATGCCTGTGCGCCAGTCTCTGCCATAGCCTGCACTACCGCGGTAGTCGATATCCAGTACGGTATAGCCAAGGTCGGTCAGCAGGTTATGGAACATATACTCCCGGAAATAATTGCTCCACCATTTATGTGCATTCTGTAAATATCCGGCACCATGAACGAATACTACGGCGGCACCGTTCTTCTTTGCAGCTTCGGGTGTATATAACCGGGCGTACACAGGCTGGTTGTCGCGGGCATTGAAAGTAATTACATTCGCTTCGCGCCAGGGATACGAGCGGAACTCATCGCTCATAGCTTTATCAGTGATCTGCTGCGCGGGAACTCCGGCTTTATTTTCCTGCAGATACATTTCCCAGGGATGGTTGGAGTTGGAATAGCGGTAAGCGATCCACTTTTCATCCGGACTCATACTTACCGTATTGGCGCCGCTCATTGCCGTGATACGCTCTGCCTTTCCGCCGCTAACCGGCAAACGGTAGAAATGCTGCTCGCCGGGGTGTACTTCATTGGTGGTAATGTAGAAATGCTTATTGTCGTTAGACAGCTGAGCCGTCAGCACCTCATATTTGCCACTGGTGAGCGCAGTTTTTTTACCGTTGGTGACATTGAGGGTATAGAGATGGCTGTAGCCCGTGGCCTCACTCTGGAACCAGCAGGTTTGTTCATCGGTCCAGCCGAGACTGCCCCAGCTAATGCCGGGCCCGCTGATCCATGCTTCATCGCGCTGGCGGTCTAGCGGTGTGAGTTTGCCGGAAGCGGCGTCCAGCAGCATGATCCAGCGGTCTTTATTGTCCTGTGCGCGAATGTGAACGATGGCATGTGTGCCTTTGGGCGACCAGTAAGGGCCGTTGATAATAACGGGCCTGATGGTTTTGCCGGTATCGCGGCCGGGATAGTCTTTTACATAATCCGGTTTATCGTAGATGCCGGGGATTTGCGCGGTACGGATAGGGAAGGAGGTATCTTTTTCACGGTCGTATACGAACGATTCATAGCTGGGCTGTGCGCTGCCTACTTTGGAGCGGCTGCGGAGGTCAGATGTATAGGCATTGTCAGTCACGAAATTAGGGACCTCAGTGCCACGTGCCATGGCCTCGCGGAATACGCGGTATACGACAAACCTTCCGTCCGGGCTCATACGTGCATCGTTTAGAGAGCGGTCGTCGAGGTAAAGGGAGCGGAGGGAGCGTGGTTTAGGAAGATTGTTATTGTAAGCGGTGGCGGCGTCGGACTGCGCTTTCTTCTCACGCAATACCAGGAACAGCTCCTGCTGCTGGTTGTTGAGGAATTTATCCTGATCCGACAGGGATTCGCTGCGCTTGGGAGGCCTGGCGCCCATCACAAAATCGGTCATTTGTTCGGTGGCCCCGGTAGCAGGGTCCCAGCTGTAAATATTGCGCTCGCGGCGGAAGAGGATGCGGCTTTCGTTGAATCCGAATTCTGCTCCCGATTCCAGGTCGGAAGTATAGGTAACCCGTGTATCTTTACCGGAGGCCAGGTCGCGGAGCCATACATCACCCTGCCAGGTGTATACGAGGCGGGTGCGGGCCTGGTTCAGTGTACCACTCTGCAACGCCTGTATGTGCGACCTTTCGGAAGGCACTGTTTTCACAGGCTTGTGGTTAGTTAGGGTAATAGCGTGCAGGGAGTCTGCAGGTGATTTTTCAGGGTTCCAGTTGAAATAAATGGTTTTACCATCTATCCCCCAGAAAATATTATCGGGAGATGTGCCGATCCATTTCGGGTCGCGCATGATTTTTTCAACTGAAAGGGGCTGTGCCTGCTGGGCGAAGGCGATGGCCGGCCCGCAAAGCGATGCGAGTAGCGTAAGGCGTTTCATGATTGTTGGCATATTCTCTTAAACAGGAGCAGTTTTTTGATTGATTGCGGATATTTTATAATTTGATGCACAAGATACTAAACAAGATAACCCGATGATGCGTAAAATGATGGCCGGTTCGTTCCTGCTGGCGGTTCTTGGAAGCTGCGGGCCTGCTAAGGTAAAAGAGCGGCCAGTGGTGCCCGTAGCGGAAGACACTACGTTTCTGACCGGTACTTTCTTTCTCGTGCGGCATGCCGAGAAGTTCCCCGGCCGCGATTCCACGCTCACACCGGAAGGTGAAAAGCGTGCGGGTAAACTATACCGCCTCCTGAAGGATTCTTCCATCCAGCGCATCTATGCCACGCCTTTCCACCGTACCCGGCAAACCGGCGATTCCCTCCGCATTCATCTCGGGATTGATACCGTTACCTATCAGGCAGACAGTACCGGTGAATCTCTGCTGTACGAAATCTCCCGGCGAGATGACTGGGGTAAGCGTATCCTTGTTGTTGGCCACAGCAACACCCTGCTGCCGTTAATCCGCAGTCTTAATGCCAAAACCAATATAGACAGCATAGCCGATAAGGATTATGGCAATCTTTTCATCATTTACAAAAGCAGGAGCCAGAGCCGCCTGGTACACAAGCGGTTCTGAAATGCATTACAGCAGAATTCCCTGGAGGAACATGTAAGCAACCGAGAAGTAGATGAGCAGTCCGGTCACGTCTACCAGTGTGGCTACAAACGGAGCGCTTGAACTGGCAGGGTCGGCACCCGCTTTTTTAAGCAGGAGAGGGAGCATACTTCCGGAGAAGGTTCCCCAGAGTACCACGCCTATCAGTGATACGCCGAGTGTGGCACCGATGAGAACGGTATGATCGCCGTAGGTATGGAAGAAATGGTTCCAGACAATGATGCGGATGAAGCCTATAAGGCCCAGTACACTACCCAGCATAAGGCCGGAAAGTATTTCGCGCCGCATTACCCGCCACCAGTCTTTTATAGTGATTTCCCCCAATGCCATTGCCTGAATAATGAGGGTGGAAGCCTGTGAGCCGCTGTTGCCACCGCTGGAGATAATAAGGGGGATGAACAGGGCGAGTACCACTGCCTTGGCGATCTCATCTTCAAAATACGCCATTACGGAGGCTGTCAGCATTTCCCCGATAAACAGGATAACCAGCCAGCCTACCCGTTTTTTGATAAGTCGCATGAGCGGCATATCGAGGTAAGGCTCATCCAGGGCTTCGGTACCCCCGATCTTCTGAATGTCTTCCGTATGTTCTTCATTGGCGATCCAGAGGATGTCGTCGATGGTGACGATACCCAGCATCACATTGTTATCGTCCAGAACGGGGAGGGCCACACGGTTTTCCAGCCGGAACGTCTGGATGGCATCTTCCTGATCGTCGTTCACATTGAGGGCCACGAAGCGTTCGTCCATGAGGGTTTCCACTACGGTTTCCGGGGATACGAGGAGGAACTCCCTGATCCGGAAATCATCGAGCAGCTTACCCTGTTTATCGATAATATAGATAACGTCGATGGTCTCGGAATCTTTACCGTACATCCGGATGTGGTTCAGCACTTTGGCCACGGTCCAGTGAGCGCGGGCGGCGATATAGTCCGGCGTCATGAGGCGGCCCACACTGTTTTCCTTATATCCGAGGAGGGAGAGGGTTACTTTTCTTTCTTCAGGGTCCAGGAGTTTGATGAGTTCCTGAACGGCCTGGCTGGGTAACTCTTCGAGGAAGGCGGTACGGTCATCCGGCTGCAGCTCGTTGAGCAGTTCGGCAATTTTGGGAGCAGGGAGGTCGCGGATGATCTCTTCCTGTGTAGGGAACTCCAGGATGCGGAAAGCTGCCGCAGCACGGCTGAGCGTCAGGTTATTGATAATAAGTGATCCCTGTTCGGGATCTTCATAGATCAGCTCGGCAATGTCCGTGATAAGCTGATCGTCCAGGAACGCACGTAGTTCCTGAGGTTGCTGATCGCGGGCCAATTGCTCGAACTTTTCCAGTAAAGCTTCATTTTCCATAAATCCTGACTCTTGCGCGAAAATAGGTAATTACTGCATGATCTCCTGCACATGCCGGCGGATATTGAGAGAGATGCTCTCCATGGGAAGATCGTTGGCGTCTTTCCCAAAAGGATCTTCGATCTCTTCCGCGATCAGCTCAAGGCTTGCCAGTACATAGAATATGAAAACGACCATAGGCACCACGAGGTAACCCAGTCCGAACACATAGCCCATGGGCAGGGTCATTACATAGAAGAAGATGAACTTCTTCAGGAACACGCTGTAGGAAAAGGGGATAGGGGTATTCTTGATACGCTCGCAGGCGCCGCAAACATCCGTAAACGATTCCAGTTGTGTATTGAGGGTGATGAGCTGCTCACCGGTAATAACCTGCTGGCGGTACAGCTCATTCGCTTTCTCCAGAATGAGTACTGCCATACGGTTAGGGATATGTATACCGCCGCCCATGCGCTCCAGTTCTTCGGCAGGGATATCTTCCAGCTTGTCAGGGTGATGCTCGCCACGTAGGTGATCCTTCAAAGCAAACGCATAGTTAGGTATCATATGGGCATACCAGGCCACGGCGGGATGCCCTGTGGGCAGCATGGCTTTCAGTTTCATAGCGAGGTTACGGCTGCTGTTTACCAGGGTGCCCCATTGCCTGCGGCCTTCCCACCAGCGGTCGTAGGCCGTATTGGTACGGAACACCAGCAGCATGGAGATCACAAAACCAAGGAGGCCGTGCATGGCCGAAATATTCTTCAAATGGTCGCGCTCCACCTGAGACCTTACGAAATAAAGCTCCAGCCAGGCTATAATGGCACTGTATATGGCAATGGCGATGAACATGGGGAAGAGTTTCTTCACCGTATCTGCCGTATGAATGCGAAAAATAAAGGTAAACCAGTCGCGAGGGTTATAGTTGATCATAGCGCAAAAATAATAAGACGGAGGCTTATTTTGCTTAGTGTTGGTATTAGTGTTAATTTACGCCCTGCTTATCTATTCCCAACTCATTTATGATCAAGCCGTATTTGTACATACAGAAGACAAAAGAAAAAGGCCGCGGTGTTTTCACCAAAGAAGCCATTCCTGCAGGTACCACCATCGAAGTGTCGCCAGTACTCGTATTGTCTAACAGCGATACCCAAACTGTTGATACCACGAAGCTGCATAATTACATCTTCCTCTGGGGCGTAAAGGAAACCCGCTCCTGCGTGGCCCTCGGGTTCTGCTCCATCTATAACCATGCTTACGATCCCAACTGTGAGTATGAAATGGACTTTGATGCCGAAACCATGTCCATCAAAACCCGCCGCGCCATCAAAAAAGGCGAGGAACTGCACATCAACTACAATGGAGATGTGGAAGATGTTTCCCCCGTTTGGTTCGACGTGAAGCGGAAATAATCCGCCAAAAAAATTCTACGCAGTATGCGCAGGATTTTTTAATATTGTAAAATATATAAGCACTTATATAATTTACATGAGCTTCTATCCCAAACTTGGTTACCTGATATTCGGCAGCCGCCTCCGGCGCCTCAGCGAGTACTTCCTGGCGGAGGTAAATAAAGTCTATACCCACGCCGGCATCTCCTTCGATGCCAGCTGGTTCCCCCTGTTCTTCCTCCTCAGCGAAGGGAAGCAGCTCACCCTGATGGATATTGCCCAGGAACTGGAGGTTTCCCACTCCGCCGTTAGCCAGCTTATCACCAACCTTAAAGGGAAAGGGCTGGTCACTACAACCCGCTGTGCAGAAGACGGGCGCCGCCAGCTGGTAGAGCTTACCCGTAAGGGTACTGCGCTGCTGGACCAGGTGCTCCCCGTCTGGAAAGCCATCGGCCAGGCCATGGAAGAACTGGTACAGGAAGATCCGCAAAGCAAAAAAATACTCGAAGCCATCAGTGCCGTGGAACGCTCGGTAGCGGACGATCCGCTTTCCGCCCGCATCCTCCGTGCTGTGGACATCAACACCAAAACAATCTCTTTATGAGCCAGCATTTTTATTACGGAAAAGAACAACTCACTGCCCGCATCGCGCTGGATATTGCCGAAGGTCTTACCCGCGGTGTACTCGATGCTGATGTAATGGACCGCGTACGCCAGAGCTACGGTTATGTTCAGGCCATCGTGAAGGAACACCGCACTGTTTATGGTATCAATACCGGCTTCGGTCCACTTTGTGATACCAAGATATCAGAAGAAGATACCCGCGCCCTGCAGTATAATATCCTGCAAAGCCATAGCGTTGGCGTGGGGGCTCCCATTCCTGAAACCATCGCCCGTATTATGCTCATCACCAAAGTGCAGGCGCTGGCACAGGGCTTTTCCGGTGTGGCTCCTGATACGCTGGAACGCATCGTATGGCACATCGATCAGCACCTCACTCCCCTGGTTCCTGAAAAAGGCAGTGTAGGAGCTTCGGGCGATCTCGCTCCCCTGAGCCACCTTTTCCTCCCCCTTATCGGACTGGGCGAAGTTTACCGCAAAGGCCAGCGCATCCCTGCTGCCGAAGCATTGCAGCTGGAAGGTAAAGAACCGGTGGTACTGGGCCCGAAAGAAGGTCTCGCACTTATCAACGGCACCCAGTTCATCCTCTCATTCGCTGTGAGTGCTGTAGCCCGCATGCATAATATTCTCGAAGCGGCCGACCTTACAGGTGCCCTTTCGCTGGAAGGCCTCATGGGTACCTACAAGCCCTTCGATCCCCGCCTGCATGCCATTCGACCTTACGCTGGTAACCAGCTCGTAGCACACCGGCTTAATACATTACTTAGCGGCTCCGGCATTATGGCAGCGCATGCAGATTGCGGGCGTGTGCAGGATCCTTACAGCCTCCGTTGCATGCCGCAGGTACATGGCGCTTCACGCACCGCCTGGAAGCACCTCGAAGAACTCACCTCCATTGAACTGAACGCGGTGACCGATAACCCTATCGTATTCGCAGCAGACGATACCATTTCCGGCGGCAACTTCCACGGGCAGCCCATGGCCCTCCCGCTGGATTACGCCACGCTGGCCTCCGCGGAAATAGGGAATATCTCCGACCGCCGCTGTTATATGATGATCGAAGGGCGCTTCGGATTACCCAAGCTGCTCATCGAAGATGCCGGACTCAATTCCGGTTTCATGATCCCGCAATACACCACTGCCGCACTGGTAACGGAGAACAAAACACTCTGCTTCCCCGCTTCGGCCGACAGTGTGCCTACTTCACTGGGGCAGGAAGACCATGTATCCATGGGCTCCATCAGCGGCCGCAAGCTCCACCAGGTGATCGGTAACGTGGAATACATCCTTGCCATCGAACTGCTGTATGCCGCACAGGCCATGGATTTCAGGAGGCCGCTCCGATCCACGCCCGTACTGGAAGCATTGCATGCTTACGCCCGTGAGAAAGTGACCTTTGCAAAGAAGGACCGCATCTTCGCCATTGATATCGCCGCACTGCATACCATCATCGCCGATGGATCATTTGTAGCTACCGCTACCGCCGCGGCGAAAGAACATGGTATCGATCTTAACGGTCCGTACCACGAAAAATTCCGTCTGTCTTAACCATCATTCACCACAACAATCCTTACGATGAAAAATATCAATGACTTTATCTCCCAATACGCCGCTCACCCGCATTATAAAGCCCCCCGTGGTACAGACCTCCATGCGCTGAGCTGGCAAACGGAAGCACCGCTCCGTATGCTGCTCAATAACCTCGACCATGAAGTAGCCGAGAACCCAGATGAGCTGGTAGTGTATGGCGGTATCGGCCAGGCCGCCCGCAACCGGGAAGCATTGCAGCAGATCATTCAATCATTGCTTACGCTGGACAATGATCATTCTTTACTGGTACAGTCCGGCAAGCCGGTGGGTATTGTACGCACGCATCCCCAGGCACCGCGTGTACTGCTGGCTAACAGTAACCTCGTTCCGAAATGGGCTACGTGGGAGCATTTCAATGACCTCCGCGCAAAAGGACTCATGATGTACGGCCAGATGACAGCCGGCAGCTGGATCTATATCGGCACACAGGGGATTTTGCAGGGCACTTATGAAACCTTCGTGGAGTGCGGCCGTCAGCATTTCAATGGGGATCTGAAAGGTAAATTGCTTGTAACCGCCGGTATTGGCGGTATGGGCGGTGCGCAACCTCTGGCCGCCACTATGGCGGGTGCTACCTTCCTCGGTGCGGATGTAGACGCCACGCGCCTGCAGAAACGTATCGACACAAAGTACCTCGACCGTATGACGCATTCCTACGACGAAGCCATTGCCTGGGTACGCGAAGCACAGGCTAAGGGAGAAGCCATTTCTATCGGTCTGGTAAGTGATGCCGGCGATATGCTGGAGCGCCTCCTGAAGGATAACATCATCCCTGATATCCTCACTGATCAAACCTCAGCACACGACCCCATCAATGGCTATGTGCCTAATAATATGAGCCTGGAAGCCGCTGCGGAATTGCGGGTGAAAGATGCTGCAGGCTATAAACAACTGTCGTTGAAAAGCATGGCCCGCCACGTAGGCTTTATGCTGGAAATGCAGCGCCGGGGTTCGGTTACTTTTGATTATGGTAATAATCTGCGTGAGTTCGCTAAGGAGGGGGGAGAAGCAGATGCTTTCAACTTCCCCGGTTTTACACCCGCATACATCCGTCCGCTTTTCTGCGAAGGGAAAGGCCCCTTCCGCTGGGTAGCCCTCTCCGGAGATCCGGAAGATATTTATACGACAGACCGTGCCCTGATGGAACTGTTCCCCGATAATAAACCGCTGCACAACTGGTTGCAGAAAGCACAGGAGCGCGTAGCCTTCCAGGGGCTGCCTGCACGCATCTGCTGGCTCGGTATGGGAGAGCGTGAAAAGGCAGGGTTGCTGTTCAACGAACTGGTGAGAACGGGTAAAGTGAAAGCACCGATCGTTATTGGCCGCGATCACCTCGACTGTGGCTCCGTTGCATCGCCCAACCGAGAAACAGAAGCTATGAAGGATGGTTCTGATGCCGTATCCGACTGGACCTTGCTGAACCTGATGAGCAACACTGCCGGAGGTGCCACATGGGTATCCTTCCACCATGGTGGTGGCGTAGGTATGGGATATTCCCAGCATGCAGGCATGGTAGTGCTGGCAGATGGAACTGATCGTGCGGAAGAATGCCTGAAGCGCGTGCTTTATAACGATCCGGCTATGGGTATCTTCCGTCATGCAGACGCAGGATATGAAAAGGCCCTCGAAGTACGCGACCAGTTCGGACTGGGATTATAAGACCTCCAAAAGCATCCACATGAAAATCATCGGACCATTTACCCAGATATTGCCTTTAACAGGGCTTCCCGAAAAAGGCCCCATCTCCGACGAGCAGCTCACCATCATCCCCAACGGCGGGGTGCTGGTGGATGCAGGGGATATTGTTACCTGCGGAGACTTTGAAGAACTGCGCAAAGCGCATCCCACTGCAGAAATTGATAAGATAGACGAGCCTATGGTATTGCTGCCGGGCTTTGTGGATTGCCATACCCATATCTGTTTTGCCGGCACGCGCAGCCGCGATTACGCCATGCGTATCGCAGGTAAGTCGTATCTCGATATTGCCCGTGCAGGCGGTGGTATATGGGATTCAGTAACGAAAACCCGCGCTGCTACCGATACGGAATTGATGGAAAATACAGTAGCCCGTGCCAACCGGCATTTAAGGGAAGGAGTGACCACCATTGAGGTAAAGAGCGGCTATGGGCTGGATATGGCTTCGGAACTGAAAATGCTGCGTGCTATTCGTACCGCCGACCAATACACGCCTGCCGCACTGGTCACTACCTGCCTGGCGGCCCACATCCGTCCAAAGGATTTTGACGGGGATGAAAAGGCATACCTGCGCTGGATATTAAACGATCTGTTGCCCGTTCTGAAAGAAGAGCGGTTAACGGAGCGGGTAGATATTTTCGTGGAAGAAACTGCTTTTTCCTTTGAAGCATCGCGCCCTTTCCTCGCCGCAGCTAAAGCTATGGGTTTCCAATTAACGGTGCATGCCGATCAGTTTACCAGCGGTGGATCAGCAGTAGCTGTGGAAGCCGGAGCCTTGTCTGCCGACCATCTGGAAGCTTCAAATGCGGAAGACATCCGCAGGCTGGCAGCATCTGATACCGTTGCAGTAGTACTCCCGGGTGCTTCCATGGGGCTGGG
Organism: Chitinophaga deserti; assembly: GCF_003149455.1. Taxonomy (GTDB): domain Bacteria; phylum Bacteroidota; class Bacteroidia; order Chitinophagales; family Chitinophagaceae; genus Chitinophaga; species Chitinophaga deserti. The sequence continues at coordinate 316,904 of NZ_QFFK01000003.1, read as the reverse complement.
CATGAAATATGCCCCCGCCCGCCAGCTGCTGGATGCAGGAGCCTGTGTGGCCATTGCCAGCGACTGGAACCCCGGTTCTGCACCCATGGGCGATCTGCTCATGCAGGCAGCAGTGATGAGTGCAGCGGAAAGGCTTTCAGCCGCAGAGGTGTTTGCAGCGCTAACCATCCGTGCATCAAAAGCACTGGGCATCCGCTCTTCCGCGGCCGACCTGCAGGCATACCCCTGTAGCGACTACAGAGAGATTCTCTACCAACAGGGCAAGCTGAAACCCTCGTTTGTGTGGAAAAACGGGGAGCGCATCTGATTTTTCAGGATATTAGCAATATCAACAGATACAACCGCACAGCCCATGACCCTTGTATGTTACCAACCAACTACGCCCGGCAGCTGGCAGGGCAGAAACGATGGCACTGAACCCGATCTGCAGCGCTGGCACCAGCTGGTGCAGCCTACCGATCTCAGCCAGCATCCGCTGCCCGCCCTTCCCGCAGGGAAGAAAGGCATTGCTTTTCTCGGCTTCGCATGCGACGAAGGTGTACGCCGCAACGGTGGCCGAACCGGTGCGGTAGCTGGCCCGGAAGCCTTGCGCAAGGCTTGTTCTTCTTTCCCTGTACATTTTGAAGGCCATGTGCTGGCCGATGCAGGCAATATTGTTTGCGACGGCCGCCAGCTTGAAATGGCACAGGAAGCACTCTCGGCAACGGTGGCGCATATACTCAAAGCAGGTTACCTGCCTGTAGTGCTGGGCGGCGGGCACGAAGTGGCTTATGGGCATGAACGCGGCATCAGCCGCCACTTCGGGAAGGAAACTGTGGGCATTATTAATTTCGATGCGCATTTCGACCTCAGGGAACCCGGCGCAGAGGGCCCCAGCTCTGGAACAGGGTTCTGGCAGATTGCGGAAGACAGGAAGCAGGAAGGCCGGCCTTTTCATTACCTCGCCCTCGGCATCCAGCAGAACTCCAACACACCCCGATTATTCGAAACGGCCGCTACACTCGGTGCCGATTATCTCCCCGCCAGCCTTTTTCAACAGAAATACCACGATCAGCTGGTTGGGGCTATCCGTTCCTTTATCCAGCGGAACGACCGGATTTATCTTACTACCTGCCTGGATGTTTTTGCCGCGCCATATGCTCCCGGCGTAAGTGCTACGGCTTATAACGGACTGGTGCCCGATGCCCTTTTCCTCGATTGCTTCCGTACCGTATTGCGCACGGGTAAACTGGCCGGGGCCGACTTCGCGGAACTCAACCCTTCACTGGATCAGGATAACCGCACAGCTAAGCTGGCAGCGTCGCTTGTATTCGAAACGGTGATGAATTATTTCCTTCGGCAGGGCGATTAATTCCATATTTTAGCGGGATGAAGATTGGATTGATGTCAGACACGCATGGATACCTCCACCCGCAGGTGTTCCGTTATTTCGAACAGGTAGACCAGATCTGGCATGCAGGTGATATTGGTAACGTAGCACTTGCCGACGAGCTGGAGGCATTCAAGCCGCTGAAGGCCGTATATGGTAATATCGACGGACAGGATATCCGCATCCGTTATCCCGAACACAATCTCTTTATCTGCGAAGGAGTAAAGGTATGGATGACCCACATCGGCGGTTATCCTCCTAAATACACACCGGCCCTGAAACCCCATATTCAGAAGAAAAGGCCGAACCTTTTCATTACCGGGCATTCCCACATTCTCAAAGTAGTTCCTGATCCGGCACTGCAATTGCTACATATTAATCCGGGTGCCTGCGGTAAGCAGGGCTGGCACAAGGTTAAAACCCTCGTGCGCTTCGAGTGTCTGAACGGAGAGATTAAAAATCTCGAAGTAATTGAACTGCCCGATTAAAGGATTTGTTGTATACCTGACCACTGTTACACTTATGATGCACCGGATAAAAGCCATTTGCTGGATTTTGTTCCTTTGCCCGGCACTCTGCCGCGCTCAGGATAAGGGCATATTAAAATGGCTCAGTACAGAGAACGATAGTGCTTATGTTCAGGACCTTACGCGCGATCTCACGGTACGCATCTATGGTTCCCGGAAGTATAATTACTACGATATGCACGACCGGAAGCTGGACGAAGAGGTGCTTTACCGCCCAAATGCCAATAACAATGTGGGGGTGGGCTTCAACTACAAGTTCATTGGTCTTAACCTCGGCTTTAACCTCCCTTTCATTAACAACGACAACGATAAATACGGCAAAACGAAATATCTCGATTTGCAGACACATCTCTACACCCGTAAGCTGGTCGTGGATTTTTACGGGCAATATTACCAGGGTTATTACAATAGCGAGACCAGGCGTTTTTTCGATAACGCCATTTCCGTGAAGGCGGATGGCATCCGCCCGGATATCATCAATACCAATATCGGACTGCATGCGCAGTACATTTTCAATGATAAGCGCTTCTCATACCGCGCGGCATTTTTACAGAACGAATATCAGAAGAAGAGTGCAGGTTCACCTTTAATAGGTGCGGAGATCTTCGCATGGCAGATGCGGGGCGATTCTGCACTGGTACCTGCAGAACCGCGCGGGGAAGGTTTTTATGAAGGCCTGCCTTTCACACGGTCGGGCAACATAAGTCTTGCGGTTAACGGCGGATATGCTTATACGCTTGTAATTGCGAAGCACTTCTTCATCACCGGTTCACTCGCCTTGGCAGCAGGTGTAAACCGCACCGTGCTTTCTTTCAACGATGGCCGTGCTAAAGAGCATGGTATTGGATGGCAGCTCAATAATACCCTTCGTATTGCGGCAGGGTACAATTCCCCTAAATACTATGTGGGTGTTCATTATGTGGATATTTCCACGCGCGGCAGCGCTCCTGTGGCCAGGGCTTATCAGACCTTTGGCGCGGGTAATCTCCGGTTCAGTATAGTGCGCCGGTTCGGGCTGAAGAAGCCAATTTTCGGATCATAATTTTTCCAGTTCTCTTTCCAGGTTTTGCCTTGCCCGCAGCTCGTATTGCCCGCGGAAAAGCTCCGTGCGGTAAATATGCGGCATGGAAAGGAAGTGCTGCAATACCTTGATTCGGCCGTTACGATATTCCAGCCACGAATACATCCGGTATTCACGCCGGATGTTTTTGGCATACAGCTTATAACGGTCGGGTGTGGCGGCGAGTATGGAAAGGTCGAAGTCAAGGAAATAATCCAGATCCGGATCGGAGAGAGCGGGCTGATGCCCTGCAGTAGCTAATATGTAGCTATATACCTTATCCTGGCGCTCTACAGGGGCGCCGGCCTTCCGGAGGTAGAAGATGGCCTCTTCTGCGCTCTTAAGCTCGTTATCGTTGCGTTTGGGCTGGTAAACGCTGTCGTGGAAGTAAATCGCGAAGAGCAGGGAGTCATTATCAAGAATCAGCGGAGCATACTGATGCTGGAGGGCCAGCAGGTCGGTAAGATGATCGAGGTTGTGATAATGCCGCCCGAAGGTGGAATACCGGAGTATGAGCCGGTCGATCTCATGACGTGCCGTGGCCGCAGGGCTTCCGCACCGTTGATTAAGTGTCATCCAGTGTTTCCTGATTGCGTCTGGTTGCATAGCCGCAGGATTTTGGGGTGTTTGGAACAAAAAACAGGCCGTTCCCGGAGAGGAACGGCCTGTAATATATGCTTTTCAGCGAGTTTTTATTTTGCCGCTGCGAACTGGGCGCGGATCACGTTCAACGCACCGCCAGCCTTAAACCATTCGATCTGCTGCTGGTTGTAGGTGTGGTTCACAATGATGGAATCTTTCGTGCCGTCTTTGTGATTCAATACCACCGTCAGCGTAGAGCCGGGTGTGAATTCAGTGAGGCCCACGATATCGATCACATCATCTTCCTGGATCTTCTCGTAATCATCTTTATCGGCAAAGGTCAGCGCAAGCATCCCTTGTTTTTTCAGGTTGGTTTCGTGGATACGCGCGAAAGATTTCACGAGGATAGCACGAACACCGAGGTGACGGGGCTCCATAGCTGCGTGTTCGCGGCTGGAACCTTCACCATAGTTTTCATCACCCACAACAACGGAGCCGATGTTAGCGGCTTTGTATGCACGCTGCGTAGCAGGTACTGCGCCGTATTCGCCGGTCAGCTGGTTCTTCACGGTGTCGGTCTTATCGTTAAACGCATTCAGCGCACCGATGAGCATGTTGTTGGAGATATTGTCCAGGTGGCCGCGGTATTTCAACCAGGGACCCGCCATGGAAATGTGGTCGGTAGTACACTTGCCTTTGGCTTTGATGAGGAGCTTCAGTCCTTTCAGGTCGGTACCTTCCCATGCTTTGAAAGCTTCCAGCAGCTGGAGGCGGTCGGAAGAAGGGGATACTACTACCTGAACACCGGTGCCATCTTCAGCAGGAGCCTGGTATCCGGCGTCTTTCACGTCGAAGCCCTGCGGAGGCAGTTCATAACCTTTAGGCTCGTCCAGTTTCACTTCCTGGCCATCACGGTTCTTCAGCTTATCGGTCAGCGGGTTGAAGGTGAGGCTGCCGGCGATAGCCAGTGCAGTCACGATCTCAGGCGATGCCACGAAAGCATGGGTAGAGGCCAGGCCGTCGTTACGTTTGGCGAAGTTACGGTTGAAGGAAGTGATGATGGAGTTTTTGCGGTTGGGATCGTCGATATGACGGGCCCATTGACCAATACAGGGGCCGCAGGCGTTTGCCAGTACAACACCGCCGATCTGGTCGAAGGTAGCGAGCAGGCCATCTCTTTCGATGGTGTAGCGTACCAGTTCGGAACCGGGAGTGATGGTGAACTCGGAATGTACTTCCAGGTTTTTATCGATAGCCTGTTTCGCCAGAGATGCGGAACGGGAGATATCTTCGTAAGAAGAGTTGGTGCAGGAACCGATGAGGGCTACTTCCAGCTTTTCGGGCCAGTTGTTTTCTTTAACAGCCTGAGCGAATTTAGAGATAGGCCATGCCAGATCCGGAGTGAAGGGACCGTTTACATAAGGCTCCAGTTCGTCGAGGTTGATTTCGATAACCTGATCGTAGAATTTGGAAGGATCAGCAGCTACTGCGTCATCCGGACGGAGGTGCTCACGCACACCGTCTGCCAGGGCAGCAACTTCGGTACGGCCGGTAACTTTCAGGTAGTCAGCCATACGGGAATCGTAAGCGAAAACGGAGCAGGTAGCGCCGATTTCAGCACCCATGTTACAGATAGTGCCTTTACCGGTAGCGCTCATGGAGTCGGCACCTTCGCCGAAGTATTCCACGATGCAGCCGGTGCCGCCTTTCACGGTGAGGATACCGGCAACGCGAAGGATTACGTCTTTCGGAGAAGCCCATCCGCTGAGTTTACCTGTCAGTTTCACACCGATCAGTTTAGGCATTTTCAGCTCCCATGCGAGGCCTGCCATTACATCCACCGCGTCAGCACCGCCAACGCCGATGGCCAGCATACCCAAACCACCTGCGTTAGGAGTGTGGGAGTCTGTACCGATCATCATACCACCGGGGAACGCGTAGTTCTCCAGTACTACCTGGTGAATGATACCGGCGCCGGGTTTCCAGAAACCGATGCCGTATTTGTCGGATATAGAAGAGAGGAATTCGTAAACTTCTTTATTGGTGTCGATAGCAGTGGCAAGGTCTTGCGCTGCGCCGGTTTTCGCCTGGATCAGGTGATCGCAGTGAACGGTAGACGGAACGGCAACCTGATCACGGCCACAGGTCATGAATTGCAGCAAAGCCATCTGCGCGGTTGCATCCTGCATCGCTACACGGTCCGGAGCAAATTCCACATAGGATTTCCCTCTTTCGTAAGGTGTAGTAGTCGGTTCATACAAATGCGCGTAAAGGATCTTTTCTGCCAGTGTAAGCGGCCGGCCCAACAACTTACGGGTAGCTTCCACTTTACCCGGGAGTGCCGCATACAATTTTTTAATCATGTCAATATCAAACACCATGGAAATAAATAATTTAAGAGCGGTTACATTAAAATTTGCACGGCGAAGTTAAACATTTTCAGACTTTTTTTAAAGTTAAAACTCTTGTTAACGTTGCCAATTTCATTTGTTAAATTTGCTGGATTGTAATAAATTTGATATATGAATAAGGTCAAAGATTTTGTTGAGTGGAAGTCCTTTGGCGTTTGTACCGCCATCGGGGAGAAACTCGGCATTGCAACCTCCCGCATCCGTCTTTTCTTCATCTATGCCACCTTCCTCGCAATGGGCTCACCCCTCATCGTGTACATGATCCTGGCTTTCTGGATGAATATCAAGAACTACATCACCAACGCCCGCAGAAACCCCCTCCGGTATTTATAGATTCCCACAGGCCCCGATCTCTTTTTTTAAAATTTCCCAAAGCTTCGTTAAACTTTCCCGGTTTGATCCCATCAAAGATGTAAGAGTGACCTAACAATGCTCGACCATTAAACAACATCAAGATGAGAAAAACCTGGAAAAACCTCGCCCTCGGCACCTTCATGCTGGGTGGTATCGCCACACTGGCAGCCTGTTCCGATTCAGATTCCAACGGCGCACCCGACAAAGCACGCCTCCAGATCTCCCTTACTGACGATCCGGGAGACTATGCCGAAGTTTGGATCGATGTGAAAGAGATCCGTTTTAACGGTTCCGATGCTGATGATCAGAACTGGGTTGTGCTGCCCGGTGTAAAAGCAGGTGCCTACAATCTGCTGGATCTTGTGAATGACAAAGACACGATGCTGGTAGACGCGGAAATACCCACCGGTAAAATTTCCCAGATCCGCCTCGTACTCGGGGATAACAACTTCCTGATAACCAACGAAGGCGAGCGCATTGCCCTCACCACGCCCAGCGCCCAGCAATCCGGCCTTAAACTGAACATCCACCAGCCGGTAGTTGCCGGTATCATCAACAAGCTCACCCTCGATTTTGACGTGGCCAAGTCCATCGTAAAAGCGGGTAACAGCGGTAAATACATCCTGAAGCCGGTTATCCGCACCGTGCTCGAAGCCGTAGGCGGTAACATCCGCGGCGGTGTATTGCCGGATAGTGTGCAGGCTGCCGTACTCGCCATTGTGGGTACAGACACCGTTGCCAGCACCTATTCGCTGAACGGGGGCTACCTCCTGCGCGGCATCCCCGCAGGTGCCTATAACCTCCACTTCCTCCCTACAGACACCAATTTCCTGCCCGCCGTTAAATTAGGCGTGCCGGTTGTACTCGGCCAGGTTACTACCGTGGATACCGTAAAGCTAATGCACAAATAAAGATTTTTGCGGTTTCCGCCGCAATGATTCCTTGTAAAGCGGGGCTGCCTTCGGGTGGCCCCGCTTTTTTAGCTTTTGAACAGGCTGTAAACCGGATTTGTCGCAAAATGGTAGGGGAGGGTGTAATAATGCAATATTGGGATTGGGATAAAGGCAAAAAAGAAAGGGTGGCTGAATGTAATCAGCCACCCTTTTTATGCATAAGAAGGAATTGTATTATTCGAGATGGAACAACGTCATCCCCGCATAGTGGTTCTGTAGTTCATGCACCATGATGGCTCCGGCAATGTTCCGGGTTTCGTCGCGGTAATGAAGGATGGTGCGGGGATCGCTGCCGTTATGAAGCGTAACAGAGAAAGGACCGCGGACATAAGTTTCCGCCGCGCCGTTAATCGTTGTTTCCTCCGCCTTTTTAAATTTTAGTTTAACCAGTTGCTCAGTGGTGAGCGGAATGGGAAAAAGTTCGGCTGGCTCATACCAGTTCTCCTGATCGGTCAATACACAGGCCTGGCCCAGCTCACGGTCTACCTGCAGGACCTTGCCTTCTCTTAACTGTTCCTCAAATTGTGCCAGCACGAGATCGCCTGTCTTTAAATCATGCAAATGAATCATAGTGCGGTGTGTTTTTGGGTTGAAAACTTAGCAATTCGAATCAGTGTGCTATGAATTTAATGGAAATCCGGCGAACTAAAAAGTAAAAAAGGCAGAACCACGTGTGCTCTGCCTTGTTATAGATCAATTCTTTCGTACTTATTTTTTGTACACTGCTTCGCGAAGGCGCACCAGGTCTTCCAGCAACGGCTCCAGCAAATCGAGGCGCAGCATGTTGGCCCCGTCGGATTTGGCGCAGGAAGGATCGGGGTGGGTTTCGATGAACAGTCCGTCGGCCCCGGTAGCGATCGCCGCTTTGGCGATGGTGCTGATCATCTGCGGATTACCGCCGGTGATACCACCGGGCTGGTTAGGCTGTTGCAGGGAATGTGTGCAATCCATCACCACGGGCGCACCGAGTCCTTTCATAACAGGGATGTTGCGGTAATCCACTACCAGGTCCTGGTAGCCGAAGGTAGTGCCACGCTCGGTGAGCAGCACATGGTTATTTCCCGCCTGGTGGATTTTTTCCACTGCAAATTTCATGGACTCGCCGCTGAGGAACTGCCCTTTCTTCACATTTACGAATTTACCGGTATCGGCGGCAGCCAGCAGGATGTCTGTCTGGCGGCAGAGGAATGCAGGTATCTGCAGCACGTCTACATACGCAGCGGCCATGGCTGCTTCTGCAGCGGAGTGGATATCAGAAGTAACGGGTACGTTAAAAGTTTTACCTACTTTCTGCAACAGGTCCAGCCCTTCCACATCACCGATGCCGGTGAATGAGTTGATGGAAGTGCGGTTGGCCTTGCGGTAGGAGGCTTTGAATACATAGGAAATGTTCAGCCGTTTACACATGGCGGAAACCTTTTCGGCGACGCCCATCACCAGGTCTTCGTCTTCAATTACGCAGGGGCCTGCAATAAGGAAAAAGTTTTCAGGATGATATTGTTCCTTGAACAATGCTTTTAAAGTTTTCATTGCTATCGCTATTAGTCTGTTTATTCAATTCAAATTGTGCCTTACTCGTTTGCACGGCGCAAAATTAGGCTTATTTCCCGACATGGCTGATGCAGCCGTTACGAAGTAAGGGGCACTCAGGGTAGAATTGTTATCGTATTGTCATTGTTTGAATGGGTAATTCCGGTAATATTGCGACTTGAAGCTAAATTTGACCTCTTATTTTATCAATCGGCAATATGAAGAAAGACAAGATACTGGTAATTGGCGCCTGCGGGCAGATCGGCGTGGAACTGACACTGGCCCTGCGCAAGATGTATGGAGACGCGAATGTGCTTGCATCCGACCTGCGGGAGGAGCATGAGCTGCTGAAGGGTACCGGCCCCTACGTGTCGCTCGACGTGATGAACAAGGAGATGCTCCATGTGTTGGTGATCCGGCATAACATCACCCAGATCTATCTCCTTGCGGCCATCCTCAGCGCCACCGGCGAAAAGAACCCCCTGCTGGCCTGGAACATCAATATGGCCAGCCTCCTCAACGTCCTCGATATCGCGAAGGAAGAAGGGCTCGATAAAATCTATTGGCCCAGCTCCATCGCCGTGTTCGGCCCCAACTCCCCGAAAGAAGAAACGCCGCAGCATACGATCATTGAGCCTACCACCATCTACGGAATCTCTAAATTCGCCGGCGAGCGCTGGTGCGAATATTACAATACACGGTACGGTATCGACGTGCGCTCCCTGCGCTACCCGGGCCTTATCAGTTACAAATCCGCCCCCGGCGGCGGTACCACCGATTATGCGGTGGAAATCTATCACGAAGCCCTCGAGGAAGGCAGCTATAAGTGCTTCCTGTCGGAAGATACCTATCTGCCCATGATGTATATGCCCGACGCTATCCGTGCCACCATCGAGCTGATGGAGGCCGATAATGCGAAGATCTCCGTGCGTTCAGGGTACAACCTGTCCGGCATGAGCTTCTCGCCTAAAGAGATAGCCGGTGCCATCCGTGAGCATATCCCCACTTTCTCCATCAGCTACGAGCCCGACTACCGGCAGCATATCGCCGATGGCTGGCCTAAAAGCATCAACGACGAGCTGGCCTCCCGCGACTGGAACTGGAAGCCTGAATTCGATCTGGAGAAAATGACAGCCGATATGCTCAAAAACCTCAGGGTTCAAAAAGGCATGTAATCTCATTTTAACACTACTATAGGTACCGCCCCGGCATTTCTGCCGGGGTTTTCTTATTATAAATAGATTATATTTGTATCGGCCTTGCCAAACCAATCCTATGAAAAAGACATTGTTTTTCTGCCTGCTCGCTTTCAGCGCCGTGCAGGCCGCCGCACAATTCACCACCATCGCCGAAAGCCCCTCCTTCCAGGAGCCGGGCGAAGGCAATGCGCGCATCCTCCAGCTCGCTAATGGCAATACGCTCTTCCTGCATTTCACTCCCCGCCAGGGTGTGCAGTTCCAGTTATTCAATAAAGCCCATCAGCGCATCGATACGCTGCCCTCTGCAACCGACTGGAAGGCGTATAAGAACACTTACCTCGATGCCGCATTTGAAGCCGGTAACGGCGATGCCGCTATATTCCTCAGCGACCGCTCTCACCGTTATCCTGTATTACGCCGCCTTACCATCAGCGCCGAAACCGGACTGTTGAAAGAAGATACCGTGGTAGCGGCACAGGAGAAGGTAGACCTGCGGAAGAAGACCCTCGCCAGCTCCGACTTCCTCATCATCCGCGATCCCCACTCGGGCAGTTATGCGGTGTGGATGTATTTCAATACCGATGAAGAAAGCGATGGCGGTTACCAGATTGTACATTACTCCGCCAACCATCGTGAGATCAGTCGTGCCCGTTTCCGCAACTTCGAAAATAATGCCCCTTTCCGCTACTGGGATATGGCAGTGATCGGAGAAGAAAAACTCTGCATCCTGGGGATGGAGGAACATAAAGGCCAGCAGGGCGACAGTGCAGTAATGAAACTTGCCACGCTCGACAGTGGAATGGTATTTTTCAAATTCCACGATCTGCGCTTTCCTGCAGAAGCCGCTGTAACAGGGGCTTTCGTGAAGTATAATCCGGTTTCGCACCAGCTGCTTTTACTGCAGGCCGTGAAAAAGGAAGAAAAGAAAACGGCCCGTATCATTACCCGCAGTTCTGTGGTTCAGCTCCCGTCACTGCATGTATCTTTCGCAAAGGATATCGTGTTCTGGAATGTAAACAGTAAGCAGCAGGAAGCATTCGGCAGTGAAACTGAATACAACGGCGTACCGCAGAATGTGTTTTTCAGGAAAGACGGCGGGTACAGCATCGTGTTCGAAGAGCTGGATAACCACGTCCGCATGATGAATAATACGCCTACCGTGGTGAGCACAGTGCTGGCAAACGTGGCGGTAGTACAATACGACCGCGATGGTAAGGAAACCAACAGCTGGATCATCCCCCGCAGGCACATCAATCAGGGGGTGATTATGAAGCCCTTTTACCTCAAAGCCCGTGAAAACGTGAATGAGCCTTTCCAGTGGGGCGATCAGTACAAGCTGTTCTCCTATATCCCCGGTTACATCCTCATCAATGATCTCGATGCACGCCATAAGGCATCTGACCCTTCGCGGCAGACTGCTATCCGCGATATCAGGGATTGCCACGGGTTCTACTATTCGCTGGAAGGTAAGGCCCCCGTACCGCAGCGTGACTTTGTATTTAATTCGGAAACCGACCGCCAGGTGGCTCTTTTTGCGTTCTCCAACTACAATGCGGAAAAGCGGATGCTGGTAACGCTGAAAAGGAATCCTGAGAATAAGAAGGAAGTGAAACTGGTATGGCTCCAGGTGCCGGAGCAACAGCCTGCGCCACAGGATATGGCAGGTGCTACGGCCAGTGATATGAAATGAAACGCTAAGTTGCTATAAACGGTAAAGCCGGAGCGCGTATGGCTCCGGCTTTTTTATTTTAGTTGACAGATGGTTCAGGTTATTCCACGAAACCTACGGCTACGGTAGCGTTCGAGAACTCGTCCACGAGGATGAACGTGCCGTTGGCAGGATTGGATTGGTATGTGTCGGCAAATACGGGCTGTGCGGTTTTCAGCACAATGCGTCCGATGTCGTTAAGGCCCATCTCACTCTTTTCTTCCACACGGTTGGTTGTTACCTCGGTTACACTGGTGATCTGCTGCACTTTTGATTTGATACGGGTAGGCCCGTGCTGGAGCAGGTAAGTTTTGCCCGGTGTGAGCTTGTTCTGGTCCATCCAGCATACCTGTGCCTGTACTTCGCGGCGTGCTTCAGGGAGGGGCTGGCCTTCCTGTACGAGTATGTTGCCGCGGCTGATATCGATCTCATCTTCGAGGGTGATGACAACACTTTCGCCTGCATGCGCGGCAGAAAGCTGTTCACCAAACTTTTCGATGGATTTGATTTTACTTTTTTGTCCGTTAGGGAGCGATACGATGGTGTCGCCCACATTAAAGCTGCCACTGGCTATTTTACCGGCAAAGCCCCTGAAGTCGTGGAACTGCTCAGTTTTAGGGCGTATCACGTACTGGATGGGGAAGCGGGCAGGATGGTTCCGGTCGTTCCGGTCAAACTGTATCTGCTCCAGGAATTCCAGCAGGGGTTCGCCTTTATACCAGCTGATCTTTTCGGTACGGGTCACTACGTTTTCGCCATAGAGGGAGGAAATGGGAATGCATTTCACTTCCAGGTTCTCGTAATAAGAACCGGGCAGCAGTTGCCGGAAGTCTTCCACGATCTGGTTGTAGCGTGCTTCGTCATACTCCACGAGGTCCATCTTGTTGATGCAGACAACGAGGTGGGGGATGCGCAGCATGCATGCGATGAAGAAGTGGCGGTATGTTTGCTCAACGATGCCTTTGCGGGCGTCTATAAGGATGAGCGATACCTGGGAGGTGCTGGCGCCGGTTACCATGTTCCGGGTGTACTCGAAGTGCCCGGGGGTATCGGCGATGATGTATTTGCGGTTGGGAGTGCTGAAGTAGATGTGTGCCACATCGATGGTGATGCCCTGCTCACGTTCGGCAATAAGGCCGTCTGTAAGGAGCGACAGGTCCGTGAAATCCAGCCCTTTTCTTTTGCTGGCCGCCTGAAGGGCTTCCATTTTATCCTGGGTGATGGATTTGGTGTCGTACAGAAGGCGCCCGATTAGGGTGCTCTTGCCATCGTCTACACTGCCGGATGTGGTGATACGTAAAACGTCCATATGTTGGGTTGCGGTTATCGGTGAATATTAGAAGTAGCCTGCCTGTTTGCGTTTTTCCATTGCGGCTTCGGATCGTTTATCGTCGATACGGGCGCCACGCTCGGAGATCTTCGCCGCGAGGATTTCCTCGATGATGTCTTCCAGCTTATCGGCTTCAGACAATACTGCGGCGGTACAGGTCATATCTCCCACGGTGCGGAAGCGTACTTTCGAACGGAAAGGCACTTCTTCTTCAGTGGTGTTGAGATAGGGAGAGAAAGGCCAGTACATACCGTCGCGTTCGATGATCTCGCGTTCGTGCGAGAAGTAGATGGAGGGGATGGCCAGTTCTTCTTCGCGGATATAATTCCATACGTCGAGTTCCGTCCAGTTAGAGATGGGGAACACGCGTACGTTTTCGCCGATATTAATTTTGCCGTTGAGCATATCGAACAGCTCGGGGCGTTGCATTTTAGCGTTCCATTGTCCGAATTCGTCGCGAACGGAGAAGATGCGTTCTTTGGCGCGGGCTTTCTCTTCATCGCGTCGCGCACCGCCGATGCAGGCGTCGAATTTCAGTTCTTCGATGGCATCGAGGAGGGTAACGGTCTGCAATGCGTTGCGGGAGGCGTATTTACCGGTTTCTTCCTTCGCTTTGCCCTGATTGATGGAGTCCTGCACATTGCGGACGATCAGTTCGAGGCCCAGTGTTTCCACAAGCCAGTCGCGGAACTCAATGGTTTCGGGGAAGTTGTGCCCGGTATCAACGTGGAGGAGGGGAAAGGGTATTTTGCCGGGATAGAAGGCTTTCTGAGCAAGGCGCACGAGGGTGATAGAGTCTTTACCACCTGAAAACAGGATAGCCGGCCGCTCAAATTGTGCGGCGGTTTCCCGGAGGATGTAAATCGCTTCGTCCTCGAGGGCCCTTGGAAATTGCCATTGTATGCTACTCATATCTTGGTGTTAAAAGTTGGTCTAACTGTGTAATCCGCATTCTTTTTTGCTCAGCTCCCACCACCAGCGGCCGGCGCGTGGGTGCTCTCCAGGTTCAATGGCACGTGTACAGGGTGCGCATCCGATGCTGATAAAACCTTTATCATGCAGTTTGTTGTACGGCACGTTCTTTTCTTTCAGGTAAGCCAGCATCTGTTCGTAGGTCCAGCCAATGAGGGGGTTGTATTTATACAGCCCGCGGTGATCGTCCCACTCCAGTACCGGCATATCGTGCCGGTTATCGCTCTGTTCGGCTCTCAATCCTGTGATCCATACTTTGGCGCCCTGTAAAGCCCTGTTGAGGGGTTCTACTTTCCGGATATGACAACATTCCTTGCGATTCTCTACAGAATCGTAGAAGCTGTTGGTACCCTTTTCCTTTAACAGATTTTGTACTGCTTCGGTTTGAGGGAAGTAAACATCGAACGGCTGCTTGTACCTGGCCCTGGTGATGTCCATGAGGTCGTAGGTCTCCTGAAAGAGGCGGCCGGTGTCGAGTGTGAAAACGCGCACCGGAAGGGCGTTTTTCCAGATGATGTCTGCCAGCACCTGGTCTTCCTGCCCGAAGGAGGTGGAAAAAACCACTGCTCCCGGAAATTCCTCCGTTAATATGCGTATTCCCGTGGCGATGTCTGTTTGCTGGGCTATAATGCCCGTTAAATCTTTCATATCCTTATCCGAGTGTCCAGACTACAAAAATACATAAAGTCTATAAAAAATATAGACTAATTTTCTGTAAAAGTGAAGAGCCCCGTCCTGCGGGGCTCTTCGGTGACTTTTCTGGGGAACGTCATATCTGGTAAAACTCTTCGAAAGCAATATAAGCGGGTAAAAATCAAAAGTATACACGTTACAAAGGGTAGCCGGCAAGCGCGCTATTTCCATGGCAACAGGTATACGTTGAACGGACTGTGGCATCCGGTGCAACAAAGGTACCGGGCGGGGAATCACGTTCCAATACTTAGAAGTGAGTATTTTCTACGCATTTGGGTGAATATTTGCTCATTTAAAAAGGCATTTTTCCGGTTGGGAGGTGTGAATTGACGCTTTGGAGGTGCTTAGGAGGCAATTGTGACAGCGCTGCCTGAGGTAATTTATTTGGGAAACTATTAGGTTAAACAGGTATTTGAGCCAGGATATCTGCTATTCCAATTGTCATATAATTGTCATGTGAGTCACCTTTGAGATACCTTTGAGCCACCTTTGAGTCACCTTTGAGATACCCTATATAAGGGTAGCTTAGAGGTAGCTTAGGGTTGGCTTAAAGGTAACTTAAAAGAGGCTCGCATTAACTTTACCCATTGGGAATGGATGTCCCTGTTTTAGACTATACACACTCCGGATAACTTCCAGTTGCAGATTTACAGGTAGATTTCTATGTCTTGTAGATGGGTTATTAGCATTTCGGGGAAATTCCAGTTCGTTTTCATCCCAGATTGCTTTTCGACAGGCCAGGTTGGCAGAAATGTAAAAAAAGAGGCTGTATCGCATCGATACAGCCTCTGTACTTATAACCCTGAGAATGTTATTACTCTCTTGTGAGGATATCTTTTAAAGATTTGTTTTCCAGCAGTTTAAGCGTAGCGTCGCGCACTTTGCTCATTACTTCATGGAGGCCGCAGATGGCTTCATCCTTACAGTTTTCGCAGCGCTCGTAATAGTTGAGGCTCACGCAGGGCAGGAGGGCGATTGGCCCGTCCAGCAGGCGGATGATGCGTGCCAAAGGAATCTCCTTGGGGGTACGCATGAGGTAATATCCACCTCCTTTTCCCTTCTTGCTGCCCAAAATACCGGCATTCTTCAGCTCCAGCAGGATGTTCTCCAGAAACTTGATGGAAATGCTTTTCTCTGAAGCGATTTCAGAAATTAGTATAGGCCCTTTGTCGACATTCTCCGCCAGGTAAATTAAGGCGTGGAATGCATATTGTGTTTTTTTAGACAGCATATTCCGTAGTCTCCTGTGATTTTTGCACTCTCAATTGTACAAATATAACAAAAACCGGCGGTTTTACCGGTCCGGCAGGTTTTAGAGGCTGAGTACATCACTCATGGTGAAAATGCCTTTTTTGCCTTTCAGCCACTCTGCAGCCGTTACCGCGCCCGCAGCAAAGCCCTCGCGGGAGTGTGCAGTATGGGTTATGGTGATATCATCGATAGCGGAATGGTAATCAATAATATGCGTACCTGCCGCAGGATCGATGCGTTTGGAATGGATATACAGCTGGGAAGGGTCGTGCGAAGCCTCGTTTACCCAGCCGTTTTTACCAGGCAGCTGTGCAATGATCTGCTCAGCCAGGGTTATGGCAGTACCCGAAGGGGCATCTTTCTTCTGGGTATGATGGATCTCTTCCATCTGCACGGTATAAGACGTCTGGCCGGCCATCAGTTCGGCAAGTTTCTTATTGAGGGCGAAGAAGATGTTTACGCCGATGCTGAAGTTGCTGGCATAAAGGAAAGCCTGGTGCTTTTCGAGGCAGGTGGCTTTCACTTCCGGCAGTTTTTCCAGCCAGCCCGTGGTGCCGCAGATAACGGGCACACCCGCTTCAAAGCACTTGAGGATGTTGGAATAGGCGGTTTCGGGAGTGGTGAACTCAATGGCAACATCGGCCTGGGAGAGTTGATCTTTTTCCAGGAGGTGGCTGCTGTTGATGTCTATGCGGTGAACGATCTCGTGGCCGCGGCTGATGGCGATGGCTTCAATGGCTTTACCCATTTTACCATACCCTATTAATGCGATTTTCATATCAGAAAGATGGATACTGTGAATATTAGAAAGAAAACCCTCCCTGGCGCGAACCGCGCGGGTTGAGGGTGAGGGTAAGCCCTACGCCCAGCTGCCTGTTATTGAGCAGGCGGGGGCTGATACGGAGGCTCAGATCGTTGGAGATATCGAACTGCCGGAGGTGCGCAAACACAGTGGCATCCACGATATTGAGCGCATATGCCGCCACAAAAACCAGTACGGAGTAGTCGACATACTGCCGGTAAGCATCGCGGAGGTACCGGAGGTCCTGATCGCTGTAGAGCTTATGCGGGTCCACGTAATCCGGGTTGTCGCGGTTGGCGATACGGGTGCGGTAAGCATCCCTGAACTCGCGGTACTTGTCCATATTCCAGACGAAAACCCCGGTAGATACACCGAGGGCGGCATATACAACGGGTACCTTCCAGTACTGGCGGTTATAGATCTGCCCTAAGCCCGGGAGCACGGCGGAGTAGAAGGCCGCTTTGCGGGGGCTGTGGAGCGGTTTGTAGTTAGCGACGATACTGTCTTCCACGCTGGCATACACGGTATCGCGCGCGGCGGCCTGGCGTTTCAGCGAGTCCATGATCGTGCGGTTGCCGGTAGTATCTGCCTGGGCGTAAGCACCTGCACACGGCAGGAGCAAAAGGCAGTAAAGCAGGTAGCGGACGCTATTTTTCACCTTACATTGATAATTTTTCCAGAATGGCGTCCAGTTCTTCATCAGAATAGAATTCGATCTGGATGTTTCCCTTCCCGTTTTTTCCCCTCGCCAGGTTTACTTTGGTGGCAAAGTGCGTGGCAAGGTTGTCCTGGATTTTCTGGTAAGCCGGCGGCAGGAGGTTTTTAGCCGGTTTTTTCGAAGTTCCCTTATCGGAGTTCTGGTTCACTTTGCGTACGAGCTCTTCGGTCTGGCGAACGGACAGGCCGTTCTTCATGATTTCGCTGAATACGAAGAGCTGCTGCTCCACATTTTCAACACCGATGAGGGTACGGGCGTGGCCCATACTGAGTTTATTATTGCGTACTGCAACCTGGATATCTGGTGGCAGTTTCAGCAGTCGGATGTAGTTGGTAACGGTGCTCCTTTCCTTGCCCATCCTTTCTGCTACCTGCTCCTGGGTGAGGTCGATCTCCTCCATGAGGCGTTTGTAGCTGAGGGCAATTTCGATGGCGTTAAGGTTCTCACGCTGGAGGTTTTCCAGCAGGGCCAGCTCCAGGAGTTCCTGGTCATTAGCCTGCCGTACATACGCGGGAATATCTTTCAGCCCGGCCATCTTACTGGCGCGGAAACGGCGTTCCCCTGCAATCAGCTGGTATTTCTTACCGATGCGGGAAACGGTTACGGGCTGTATGATGTCGTGCAGCTTGATGGACTGGCTGAGTTCCTGCAGGGCCTGCTCATCGAAATCGCGGCGGGGCTGCTTGGGATTGATCTCAATCAGGTCAAGCGGGATCCGCTCGATACCGGTAGCCTGTGCCACCACCTGTTCGGCTAATGCCCCGGTGGTTTGCTTCAGGTCTGTGTCTATGTTCTGTAACAGCGAGCGGATGCCTTTCCCCAACGCCTCTTTCTTACTCGGATTGGTCATCGTTAATAGCTAATATTTTGTCTTCTTGATTGATCTTGGTAAAGTTGTGCTTCTGCAGTATCTCCTTCGCCAGGTTCAGATAGTTAATTGCACCGGTGCTCATGGCATCGTACATGATAACTGACTTTCCGAAGCTGGGAGCTTCACCCAGTTTGGTGTTGCGGTGGATGATGGTATTGAAAACGCTTTCCTCGAAGTGTTGCTTCACTTCGTCTACCACCTGGTTGCTCAGGCGGAGACGGCCGTCGTACATGGTCATGAGGATGCCCTCTATTTCCAGTTCGGTATTCAGCCTGCTTTGCACGATTTTGATTGTGTTGAGGAGTTTACCCAAACCTTCCAGGGCGAAGAACTCGCACTGTACGGGGATGATTACGGAATGAGAGGCCACAAGGGCGTTCACGGTAATCAGGCCCAGGGAAGGGGAGCAGTCTACTATGATAAAGTCATATTCGTCTTTCACGGCATCGATCACCTGTTTCATCACCCGTTCCCGGTTGGGGTGGTTGATCAGTTCCAGCTCTGCGCCTACCAGGTCGATGTGCGAAGGCAGTACTTTCAGGTTAGGCGTGTCGGATTCCAGGATTACATCCCGGGCCTGCACGTCGTTCACCATGCAGTCATACAAACTCTGCTGGATGTTACGCAGGTCGAAGCCCAGCCCTGTAGTGCTGTTAGCCTGAGGATCCGCGTCCACGAGCAGCGTTTTGTACTCCAGTACTGCCAGGCTGCTGGCGAGGTTGATAGCGCTGGTAGTTTTCCCCACGCCCCCTTTCTGATTGGCGATTGCGATGATTCTTGCCATTGTCTTGTCTTAAATTCCAGGTTTAATAGGATTAAATAGGATATCAGGCGATGGCATTGATGGTTTCACCAATTGCCGGCAGCAACAGGGTTAGCCCCGCTGCTTCAAACTGCTTAACGGCAGCCGCCTTATCGATCTTGATATATCCGAATGTGTCGTAATGAGCTCCTATAATGCGTTGGCATTCAATAAACTCTGCTGCGATGGTAGCGTCTTCCACACCCATCGTAAAGTTGTCTCCTATGGGCAATACTGCAAAGTCGAGCTTCGCCCACCGGGGGATCAGTTCCATGTCGAATGTTAAAGCCGTATCCCCGCTGTAATAAAAATTACCCTCTCCGGTCATAAAAAGGAAACCCATGGGGTTGCCGCCGTAACTGCCGTCGGGTAAACCACTGGAGTGATGCGCTACGGTACATTTTACCGTACCAAAATCAAATGCCCATTTCCCTCCGGTGTTCATAGGATGCACATTTTCGTGCCCCTGCTTCTGTACCCACTCCGTGAGTTCATAAGCTCCCACCACGGTAGCCCCGGTACGTTTTGCCAGCCCCATAAGGTCGGCCACATGATCATTATGCCCGTGAGAAACAAATATGTAATCGGCCTCAATACGGTCGACATCTATCGACTTTGCCAGCTCATTATGCGTGATAAACGGATCAAACACAATCTTCTTTCCCTTCACTTCCACAGCAAAACTGGAGTGACCGTAATAGGTGAACTTCATATTGCAATAATAGATTATTATGACCTAATCGGACAAAAATACAACGAATCGCCTAAAAATGGGGAAAGCCCCCTATTTATTTATTCACACCACCGGCTGGGGAAAAACCACATTTTTTGAGCAACTTTTGCAATTTTTTAGTCACATAACCGTCTACTTTACCACGGAAGCCATCCTAAACAAGCCAATTGTGCTAATTTCACCGATTGCTTCAATTATTAAAATCATTGATTCATAAAGTTTTATGCGAGCCGGACCAAACTTACTATCTACCATACTCCTTGTTCTGATCATGCTGGCAATAGACGCCTACGTCTTTTTCGCCCTCCGTGCCCTCCTTGTCAACGCTGCTCCCAGGATCCGGACAATCGTGTTCGGCCTTTACTGGGTACTTTGCGCAGTAGTTATGGCATCCATCGTTTTCTATGGCAAAATTCCCTGGGCAAGGTTCATGCAGGCCCGTGCTTACTACCTCACCTTCGCCTTCTCCTTTTCCTTCTCAAAACTGATGGTAGTTCTCTTCCTCCTCATCGATGATGGCCGCCGTGCGGTGATGTGGGTGGTGGAAAAGTTCCGTTCCGCACCGGCAGTAGCTGCTGCAGTTACCGCCAACCGGGAAGTGAACGGCATGTCGCGTTCAGGGTTCCTTATGAAATCGGGCTTCCTGCTGGGCGGCACCCTTATGGGCACCCTCCTGTACGGCCTTTCCAACAAATACAACTACCACGTCCGTAAACTGCGGCTTGCCTATCCTAACCTGCCCGCCGCCTTTAAAGGGCTCAAAATCGTGCAGCTGTCGGATATCCATTCCGGATCCTTCAACGATAAGGAAGCCGTTATGCGCGGCGTTGAGCTTATTCAGGCACAAAAGCCTGATCTTGTGCTCTTTACGGGCGACCTGGTGAACGACCGCTCCATTGAAATGGACGATTACATAGATGTGTTCAACAAGATAGAAGCCCCCTTCGGCGTGTATTCCACCCTCGGGAACCACGATTACGGTGACTATTACCCCTGGCCCGATTATGATAACAACCGCCGTTCCCGCCTCAAAGCCCAGAACCTGGAAACGCTTAAAGGCATCCATGCCAAAATGGGCTGGCGCCTCCTCATGAACGAAAACAGGATACTGGAAAAGGATGGTGACCAGATCGCCCTCATAGGCGTCGAAAACTGGAGCATCAACCCCCGCTTTCCCCGCCTTGGGGATATGAAGGCCGCCTATGCCGGTACAGAAGCGGTTCCCTTCAAGATCCTGCTCTCGCACGATCCCACCCATTGGGACGGTGAGGTTCGACCTTCCTACCCGGATATCGACCTCATGCTGGCAGGGCATACCCACGGCATGCAGTTCGGTGTTGAAATTCCTTTCTTCAAATGGAGCCCCGCGCAATACATCTACCGCCAGTGGGCAGGCCTTTATGAAGAAGGTAAACAGCGCCTTTATGTGAACCGTGGCTTTGGCTTCCTGGGTTATCCCGGCCGGGTGGGCATCCTGCCGGAAATCACCGTGATCGAGCTTGTTTAAGAATCCTTAACTTGCGGGCGATGAAAAACCTGATCATCGTTACACTGTGTTTGCTGCTCCCGGCAGCAACCTGCTATGCACAAACGCTGGCCGACCTGGAGCGCGAGCTGGACTCGTTGCTGGACAGCCGTTATAAAAGTGAGGTAACCGTGGCATTAGGCTTCGGGAATAACCCCGCTTATGGCGGTAAAGCGGCAGATGCTTTCCGGCCTATAGATATGAAGCCATTCCTTTCCCCGTCTGTCAACTACACGCATAAAAGCGGGCTTTTTGCCACAGCGGGTGCATATTACCTGCTGGGTGCAGACCGCAAACCCTGGTTTGAGCTGGACCTCAGTGCCGGATACGACTATACGAGAAACCGCGACCTGCTCACCGGAATTTCCTATACGCGATATATTTATGCAGATAGTTCCGATGTACCCCAAACCCCCATTAAAAACGAACTGTATGCATATTTCATTTACCGCAAATGGTGGCTGCAGCCGGGCCTGAGCCTCGATTATGGCTTCGGGAGCTACCGACAGGAAGAAGCCGGTGTGATTACTAACGAACGCGGCAGCGATTTCAATGTGATTGTAGATGTGCGGCATCCTTTTGTTTTCATGGATGTGATCACGGCAGACGACGGGCTGCTTATTATGCCGGTGATGGGGCTCACCACCGGTACGGCGAGGTATTTCAGCAATATGAAGAGCTTCCGCTACGCTACCCGCGGTAATGCCATCAAAAAGTTCAACGAAAAAAGGAACAACGGACGGGGGAATGGTAACGGGAATGGCAATGGTAATGGCGGGCAGCAGGGGCCGCAGCCGGGAACAGAAACTGAAACAGAAACCGTCTTGTCCGACGGGAGTGCTTTTAAGCCACGGGCTGCAGACCTGGGGCTTCGGGTTTCTTACATCATCGGCAGGTTCGCCATATCTCCGTCGTTCACCCTCTTTAAAATGCTGCAGGGCCCGGATACGGGTGTGGCGGGGTATTTCACCGCCAGTGTAAGCGTAACTTTCTGATAAAGAGCAGCGCAATGCTTTTAGCATGGAATTTGCAACATGCGTAGGGGTAAATGCCCTGAAGCACGTCTTTAAAGTAATTGGAAAGGCTTCATTATCAACAGATCAAGATTAAAATAAGCTGCTTAACACTAAACAAATATCTGATATGAAAAAACTGTTTTTGGCCCTTGCCGTTATAACCGGCTTAACCGTATCCTCCGCCAAAGCACAAAAAATGGTACGTTTTGGTATCAAAGGTGGCGCCAACCTGGGCAAGATCGATGGTACCGGATATGATGACGCATTTAAACTGGGATGGCATCTGGGTGGCTTTGCCCAGATCAACCTGATGAAAGGTTTCGGCATCCAGCCCGAACTCATCTACTCCAGCTCCAAAACTGAAGTAAAGAACACCGGCGAATTCCAGACAGAATACGAACTGAGCCAGGTAAATGAGAATAAACCGAAATTGGATTATCTTTCCATCCCGGTACTGGCTAATATCGACCTCGGATCTCCCCGCTTTAAACTGCAGGTAGGCCCCCAGTTCAGTATCATGACCAGCAAGAAACGGAACGTTTTCGAGGAAGGAAAAGAAGCGTTTAAAGGTGGCGACTTCGGTGCAGTAGGCGGCCTCTGGCTCCAGCTCCCCATCGTTAACATCAGCGCCCGTTACGTAATCGGCCTGTCCAACGTAAACGATATTACTATCGCCGACGGTACCAACTCCGAAAAGTGGAAGAATCAATCTATTCAATTAGGCGTAGGTATTACCCTTTAGTGTTTACCTACAACTGAGCGATGACCGCTCCCGGAAACGGGGCGGTCTTTTTTTTGCCCGGGGCAACCCCGCACCCCCTTCCTGCGTTTCCTATTTTGGCACACCTGCAGCAATGGCATTAATATTGACTATATAGCCATGTTCTATTTTCAGGGGCATTTATGGGGGGAATCCTGCCATTCTGTCCCGATACTTAAAACTGACAGATGAATACATTTTTCTTGGGTAATACAGAGGAAGAGATGGAATTTATGCCCATCATACCTCTTAATGAAGACGGAGATGGACAGGAAGAAGACATAATACCTGATGAGCTGGCCCTTTTGCCGCTCCGCAATACAGTACTTTTCCCCGGTGTAGTACTTCCCATTACCGTAGGGAGAGATAAGTCGATCAAGGCGGTTAACGATGCGTACAAAACTGACAAAATGATCGGCGTTGTCGCACAAAAAGACAGTAACGTAGAAGAACCCGGTGTGAACGACCTGAACGAAGTGGGCACCGTGGCTAAAATCGTGAAGCTGATCAAAATGCCAGATGGTGGCACCACCATCATCATTCAGGGCCGCAAAAGGTTCAAAATCACAGAGATCGTTAGTGAAGACCCATACTTCAAAACCAAATACGAAATATTGCAGGATGAAGTGGATAACAACGACTCTGAGTTTGATGCCTATGTTTCTTCAATCAAAGACCTGGCAGGGCAAATCATTGCACTCAGTCCGCACCTGCCTTCTGAAGCCAGCATTATTCTGAAGAATATTGAAAACGCTCCTTTCCTCATTCACTTCGTATCCAGCAACCTGAACAGCGATGTAAAGGAAAAGCAGCGCATACTGGAAATCAACAATCTCCACCAGCGTGCAGAACTGCTCATGAAAATGCTGCAGATGGAATTGCAACTGGCGGAGCTGAAGAATAAGATCAACAACAAAACCAAGCAGGACCTCGATAAGCAGCAGCGCGATTACTTTCTGCAGCAGCAGATGAAATCTATCAAGGAAGAGCTGGGCGGTGATTCCAACGATCGCGAGATCAAGGAAATGCTGCGCAAGTCCGAATCCAAGAAATGGCCGGAAGCAGCGAAAGAGCTTTTCACCAAAGGCATCGAGAAACTGGAGCGCATGCACCCCAGCACACCGGATTATTCCGTGGTTTATAACCACCTCGATCTGATGCTGGACCTGCCCTGGCTGGATTATACCGAAGACAGGTACGACCTCAAAAAGGCAAAGAAAGTACTGGATCATGATCATTACGGTATGGACCGGATCAAGGACCGTATTCTCGAATATCTGGCAGTGCTGAAACTGAAAGGTGATATGAAATCGCCCATCCTCTGCTTTGTGGGCCCTCCCGGTATTGGTAAAACTTCTTTGGGTCGCTCCATCGCCAATGCTATAGGCCGTAAATATGCGCGCCTCAGCCTCGGCGGGCTGCACGATGAAAGTGAGATCCGTGGTCACCGTAAAACCTATATCGGCGCCATGGCCGGCCGTATCCTGCAAACAATCCGTAAGGTGAAGTCTTCCAACCCGGTGATGATCCTCGATGAGATCGATAAGATCGGCAGCGACCACCGTGGCGATCCTGCATCCGCCCTGCTGGAAGTGCTGGACCCCGAGCAGAACAGTACCTTTTACGATAACTACCTGGAGCTGGAGTACGACCTGAGTAAGGTACTCTTCATCGCCACCGCCAATAACCTTGGCGCCATCCCTATGGCCCTGCGCGACAGGCTGGAGATCATCGATCTCAGCGGGTATTCCATTGAAGAAAAGGTAGAGATCGCCAAGCGACACCTGATTCCCAAACAGAAGGAAGCACATGGCCTTGCCAATGTAAAACTGACGTTTGCCAATAAAGTGATCGAGAAAGTGATCGCCAACTATACCCGTGAAAGCGGTGTGCGTGAGCTGGACCGGCAGTTTGCTGCTATTATGCGTAACCTCGCCAAAGATGTGGCCATGGGAACCATGCCCAAAGAAGCCGTGACAGAAGAAAGGGTGATCAAGGCGCTGGGTAAACCGAAATATTCAAACGAGATCTATAAAACAGGCAATCCTCCCGGTGTATCAGTAGGCCTGGCCTGGACGTACGTAGGGGGCGATATCCTTTTCATCGAATCCAGCCTCTCCGACGGTAAGGGAGAACTCAAGCTGACCGGTAACCTGGGTAATGTGATGAAGGAATCGGCTGTAACAGCGCTTAGCTGGTTGCAGGCCAATGCGCAAAACTTCAAGATCGATCCGAAAGTATTCCAGCAGAAAACCGTTCATATTCACGTTCCGGAAGGGGCTGTGCCGAAGGATGGTCCCAGTGCAGGCGTTACCATGCTTACTGCCCTGGCATCGTTGTTTACCGGCCGCCGCGTAAAACCTTACATGGCTATGACGGGTGAGATCACACTGCGCGGACAGGTACTGCCCGTAGGCGGTATCAAGGAGAAGATTCTTGCCGCCAAACGTGCCGGTATTAAGGAAATTATCCTTTGCTGGCAGAACGAGAAAGACATTGCAGACATCAACCCCGATTATATCAAGGGCTTGAAATTTCATTATGTGCGCGAAATGAACCAAGTGCTCGAATCTGCGTTATTAAGGAGGTAGAACGCACGGAGCGTTACTCCTGATGCAGCCGTGCTACCATGTTCACTTTAAAAGAGTGAGCGCATGTTGATTGTTTAAGGGTTTGAATAGAGCCATCTGTGATAGGATGGCTCTATTCTTTTTATGTACTTCTATCCGTAACTTACCGGCAATAAATCTGCAGTAAGCTCCCTGTGAAATACCGTTTCCTTATCATATGGCTGTTTTTGCCCTTTGCCGTATCAGCCCAGGTGCTGGGAGGGAGGCAATCGTATGGCTTCCTGGAGCTGCCGCCATCGCCACAGATCACCGCGCTGGGAGGGGTTAACGTTGCCATTCAGGGGAACGACCTGAGTACGGCCCTGCTTAATCCTGCCTTGTTACGACCAGAAATGGGAGGACAGCTACAGGTAAATATGGCCGGATACAACGGGGGGATTAAATACGGGCATGCAGGTTTCGGGATGTATGCACCCAAACTCGCTACTTCTTTCGCCGCCAGCCTGCAGTATGTCGATTACGGGAATATACAGCATACAGATGTTACGGGGAATGTGCTGGGCACCTTTCGTCCGGCTGATTTCACTTTCCAGGTAACCGCATCGCGCCGTTATCTTCAGAAATGGCACTATGGTCTCACCCTCAAATACATCCGCTCCAGGTATTTCGATTACCGGTCTGCCGGGCTTGCTGCCGATGTAGGCATAACTTTTTCCGATACCGCACGCGGGTGGCAGGCAGGGCTCGTAGCCACGAATATGGGAACTCAGTTCACCAAATATTCAGCAACTGAAAATGCCACCCTGCCTTTCGATCTGCAGATAGGTATTTCGAAGCGGCTGGAGCATGTGCCTATCCAGTTGTCTGCCACCATTCACCACCTCCACCAGTTCGATATAAGATACGCTGGTCCCGATCTGAGAGAAGATATCAGGATAGAGAATGGAGACACCCTGCGGGCAGGAGGCGGTGGCATTGATAATCTTTTCCGGCATTTTGTACTGGCCGCACAATGGAACATCGGGAAATATCTTGAAGTAACCGGAGCTTACAATCACCTGCGCAGGCAGGAGTTGTCGTTACCGGAACGCCGCGGACTAAGCGGTTTCTCTCTGGGTGTGGGCATTGTGGTAAAAAAGATTCAGATACGTTATGCGCGCAGCTGGTATCAACGCGCAATAGGCTTTCATCACATCGGCTGCAGTATTTCATTGCAACAATGGGCGGGAATCGGTATTTTCGATAAACGCTGACAGCACACCATGCAGCCAGCTTAACACAACAAATTATGCAACCTGTTATCTCCATAAAGAATCTGAATAAAAACTTCGGTACCAAACAGGTATTGAAAGACATAAACCTGGAAGTGCATCCCGGAGAAGTGATCGGATATATCGGGCCCAATGGTGCAGGTAAATCCACCACCGTGAAGATACTTATCGGTCTCCTTGGAGATTTTGAAGGGGAAGTAAGTGTGCTGGGGCACGATATGCGGCAGAGTACCCTGGCGGTAAAAGCGCAGACGGGCTACGTACCTGAAAACGCAGAGATCTACGAAGTACTCACCCCCATGGAGTACCTGTCTTTTACCGGGAAGCTTTACGGGCTGGATGATAATATCATTACAGAGCGTGGGCAGCGAATGCTGCAGGCTTTCGGACTACTGGAGAACAAAGACCAGCGCATGGATACCTTCTCCAAAGGCATGCGTCAGAAAGTACTGATCATTTCCGGACTGCTGCATAACCCACAGATCGTGATTCTCGATGAGCCGCTTTCCGGCCTTGATGCCAATGCAGTAATCATCGTTAAGGAAATCATTACCCTGCTGAAGAAAGAACATAAAACCATTTTCTACTGCTCTCATATGATGGATGTGGTGGAAAAGGTGGCCGACAGGATAGTGCTCATTGACGAAGGGCGTATTGTGGCCGACAGTACTTTCCGGGACCTGCAGCAAACCGGTTCGGAAACACTGGAACAGGTATTTGCCCGCCTGACTGGTAAACAACAGCTGAGCGAACAGGCTGATCAGTTCATGAACGCCTTCGGGCAATAAATACACTTCGCCCATGAATAAGATTATGCTGGCGATGGTATCGCTGTTTAACCCCCTTTGGCGTGCGCTGGGAGTGAATGTGGACCAACTACGGATCATCCTGCACACGAAGCTGACGATAGACGACCGGAGGCCAAATATTTACAACAGGGGATCGCGGCAAAGCACAAAGGTTGTAAAGAACAGCGCCATTTATACGATGGTGCTTTCATTTTTTATCGGGATGGTTTACCTGTCGGTTTTTTCGGTGGGCGATGATATCCGGTTACAATCTTTCCTTTGGTTTTCGGCTTATCTGCTGACCATGTGCATTACACTGATCACGGATTTTTCCTTCGTGCTGATCGATCCCCGGGATAACTACATTCTGCTGCCACGCCCTGTGAGCGACCGTACCCTTGTAGTGAGCAGGCTTTTGCATATAGCCTTGCATATTTCGAAGATCGCAGTGCCCATGAGCCTTTCTCCGATCATATTTATCGGCATCCTGTATGGTGTTTTACCTGCGCTGTGGTTCTGGCTTCTGGCTTTGCTGCTTACATTCCTGGCTATATTCGTTATCAATACCGCGTATCTGCTGGTGTTGAGAATTACCTCTGCCGAGAAGTTCAAGGAGGTGATTAATTCCATGCAGATAGCGTTTTCTGTTGTGATGTTTGGCGTGTACTTTCTGGGTCCAAGGGCGCTGCGGAACATTGAGATCGAGGGTGCGTTCAATAACGGAGATTATCCCTGGTTACCATTTGCGCCTACCTGGTGGTTTGCCCGTGTGTTTACATGGCCATTAGTTGGCTGGCAACCGGGAATGGGGGTTGATCTGGCATTAACTTTCCTGACGCCTGTTTTGTGCCTCTGGGTGGTGGCGCGCTTTCTTGCTCCAAGCTTCAACCGAAAAATTGCAGCAATGGGGGGGAGTGACACTGCACCTCAGGTGGTGAAAAAGGTGAAGAAAGAGGATGGGGGAGTACCCTATTACAAAAGGGTGGCTGGTGTTTTTACCAGAAACGGGCATGAAAGACTGTCGTTTGAGCTTGCTTGGTTATTAACCAGCCGCACGCGTGAGTTTAAGCTGAAAGTATATCCTTCCGTAGCTTATGTGATCGTAATGTGCGTAGGCGTTTTCTTTTTCTCCGAGGGGGGAATGGGAGTTAAAAACTGGGACCAGATACGGGAAACGCCCATCTATCTGTTCCTGATATACCTGACCAGCTTCGTATTTATCACGGCATTATCTCACCTCGTTTTTTCCGATAATTATAAAGCTGCCTGGGTATATTTCGTTTCGCCCCTTGAAACGCCGGGTCATGTTTTGGTTGGCGCATGGAAGGCTGCGCTGGTGAAATTTCTCCTACCATTTTATATTATCATCTCTCTGGTTGCAGGTGTCATTTGGGGAGTCCGGATAATTCCGGACCTGATAGTCGGGTTTATTAATGTGCTGGTGATCAGTTTGATTTATGCGCTCATTATCCTTCGGGAGTTACCTTTTTCCGCCGCCCCGGATCTCTCCGGTAATACGGGAAGGTTGCTGCGGAATGTTCTCGTAATGACGGTACCCGGGTTTATTGGCCTGGCGCATTTTATACTGGGGCTTGTAGGGAAAGGCAGTGGAGGTCTATATTTCGGGATGCTGTGCTGTTTTGCTTTATTGTCTGGCTCGGCACTGTATCTGTTGTATGGATCTTACCGGAAGTCAGGCTGGAAAGACATTAAAGGTTGACGGGTTTACAGGAATGAGAGTAGCCAGCATCCTACGGTAAATATTTTGAGTTAATTTACTACCATACTATCTGCTTTATAGGTGATTTTTGTAATATCACAACCCACTCAATATCATTTAATTACCTGCAATCCTCCATCCAACCTCCATCCAACCTCCATCAACCCTTGCCATTGCTGAAGATGGATGGAGGATGGATGGAGGATCGATGAAGGTTGGGGCAATAAATCCAATATAATATTACCTCAAACAAAGGATTGTAGGAGGGAAGAGCAGTAAGCGGATAGTTGCAGGCTGATACAATTTTAAAAGGGCCGCCTCTGTGTTTTTGCAAACATATGAGGCGGCCCTTTATATTTTGTAGCGTATGCGTTAGTCCTGCAGTTGGCGCTTGTACAGCTGGATGGTATTTTCCAGGCCGAAGTACAGTGCGTCGCAAACGAGTGCGTGACCGATGGATACTTCTTTCAGTTGCGGGATGTGCAGTTTGAAGAAGCGAAGGTTCTCGAGATTAAGATCGTGACCGGCATTGATTTCCAGACCCATATCTGATGCTGCGAAGGCAGTGTTTTTATAATCGTTAAACAGCCTGAAGTTTTGCGGCTGCGTGCGTGCGTTAGCGTATTCTTCCGCATAAGGGCCGGTATACAGCTCGATACGGTCGGCTCCTGCGGCTTTGGCGCCTTCTACTTTGCTCACATCGGCATTGAGGAAAATGGATACCCGGATGCCGGCAGCTTTCAGTGTGGAGATTACATCGGTCAGGAAAGACTGGTACTGAACCGTATCCCAGCCGGTGTTGGAAGTGATAACTCCCGGCGGATCGGGAACGAGGGTGCATTGTTCGGGCTTCACTTCCAGAACGAGATCCATAAAGTCGGTAGAGGGGTAGCCTTCGATATTGAACTCGGTGGTAACGAGCGGCTTCAACTCCCGTACGTCCTGGTAACGGATATGACGCTCATCGGGCCGGGGGTGAACGGTAATGCCATCCGCACCGAAGTTTTCACAGTCCTTCGCAACTTTCAGAATATCCGGAAGGTTGCCACCGCGGGCGTTACGCAGGGTGGCAAACTTGTTGATGTTAACACTCAGCTTAGTCATGCCGCAAAATTACGATTTATGCAGGAGGATCATCGCAGGAAGCGGGATAAAAATGATGAGCGCTGTTAGCGGGATGATGAATAGTACTGACTGCATAAAAAAAGCAGCCTCTTTGCGGGAGGCTGCTTTTCGATATCGGTAAAACCGTGATTAGTAACGGTAGTATTCCGGTTTGAAGGGACCTTCGACAGGGATGCCGAGGTATTCGGATTGTGCGGAAGTGAGTTCGTCCAGTTCCACGCCGATTTTCTTCAGGTGGAGGCGGGCAACCTTTTCGTCGAGGTGCTTGGGGAGAACGTACACTTTGTTTTCGTACTTGTCAGTATTCAGCCAGAGCTCGAGCTGGGCGAGGGTCTGGTTGGTGAAGGAGTTAGACATTACGAAAGAAGGGTGGCCGGTGGCGCAGCCGAGGTTTACAAGGCGGCCTTCAGCGAGGAGGATAATGTCCTTACCATTGATGGTGTACTTGTCTACCTGCGGTTTGATTTCCACTTTGGTATTGCCGTAGTTGGTGTTCAGCCAGGCAACGTCGATCTCGATGTCGAAGTGGCCGATGTTGCACACAATGGCTTTATCTTTCATGGCTTTGAAGTGCTCGCCGGTGATGATATCGCGGCAACCGGTGGTGGTTACAATGATATCGGCTTCTTTCACGGCATCGCTCATTTTCTTCACTTCGTAACCTTCCATTGCAGCCTGAAGGGCGCAGATGGGGTCGATTTCGGTAACGATTACACGGGCACCGGCACCAGCGAGAGATTCTGCGGAGCCTTTACCTACGTCGCCGAAACCGGCAACAACGGCAACCTTACCTGCGATCATTACGTCGGTAGCACGGCGGATAGCGTCTACACAGGATTCGCGGCAACCGTATTTGTTATCGAATTTGGACTTGGTAACGGAGTCGTTGATATTGATGGCGGGCATGGGCAGCGTGCCATTTTTCATACGCTCGTACAGGCGGTGAACACCGGTAGTGGTTTCTTCGCTGAGACCTTTAATGTGCTGGATCAGCTCGGGATAAACGTCGAACACCATGTTGGTGAGGTCGCCACCATCATCGAGGATCATATTCAGCGGACGGTCGGTGCTGCCGAAAAACAGGGTTTGTTCGATGCACCAGTTAAATTCTTCTTCATTCAGGCCTTTCCAGGCGTATACGGGGATGCCTGCTGCAGCGATGGCGGCGGCGGCATGATCTTGCGTAGAGAAGATGTTGCAGGAGCTCCATTGAACTTCCGCGCCGAGGGCCACGAGGGTCTCGATCAATACGGCAGTCTGGATCGTCATGTGCAGGCAGCCTGCAATACGGGCGCCTTTCAGGGGCTGGGATTTACCGTATTCTTCACGCAGTGCCATGAGGCCCGGCATTTCGGCTTCAGCCAGCTGAATTTCCTTACGGCCCCATTCAGCCAAAGACATGTCTTTTACTTTGTACTTGAGGCTCAAATCAATTTTGGATTTTGATATAGTCGACATTCCAATAATTTTTTGCAAAGCTACCTTTATTTTACCTATTCCCATAAACTAAAATACCCTCATATCTCTATCAAAATGAATGGCTATATCCCTGCCTTTCGTATTTATATATAGATAAATAAGTATAATTATTACTTGTTTTAATATTATAATTATTATATATTTGCTTCGATAGGTGGAGTCTGTCCGCCTATTTGTTCAGTATCCGGAGTCATTGTAAGTAGGAAAGAGGCGCCTTCCCAGAGGCGCCGGGTGTGATTTTGGCATTCGTGCCGGCAGTATCCCGCAGATAACGGGCCATTCAGGCTTCCGGAACCCAAAACGTCTGTTTCAGGCGAAAAAGTATGTATGTAAAGAAATTTTAAAGTTTTTATGTTAGTCCTATTCTATCCTATGAAAGCGGCAGTTCGTGCGTCCCGTGCTCTTTTGGGCCTGGCAATCGTTCTCTTCCTCCTCCTTCCTGCCGGAAGGGCCATGGCGCAGGCACAACCTGTCACCATCAACCCCACAGGCGGCAACCTGGGTGGAAATGACCTGCGGATTACAATTACAGACACGTCTGTCCAGGTAACCCACAACGGCTACGACCAGTATAGCACCGACCCTCTTTTGGGACGGTACGAACGGGGAGGGCTGAGGACTTATCTGGTCCTCCAGCAGAAAATGGGCAAACTGTACACTATTGAGGACATTCCCCAATATCTCAAACATTGTGAGATCTCGGAAGTGAAGGGTGATGGAACCCCTGCCAACCCCTGGAAGGTAGTGGCGCAATCCAGCATTCATAACGCGCGGGGATTGGAATACTTTATCAGTACTACTTATACCTACGTTGCAGGCGCACGGCATTACAACATCGACTTTCTGGTGACTTCGCCGGAAAGAGTTTATGATGGCAGCATGTATGGCGGGGCTTACTGGCTGCATTTCTACCTTTCAGAAACTGCATTCAACAACGGGAGCATGTGCGGCAAAGGCTTCGTAAGCGGAACCACGCCCAGTATGATGGACGAATACTATGCATTTCATCACACAACCGGGCCTAACATTAACTTTTACAATACTGTTGGTGTAACGCGCGCTGCGGGAGATTGTATAAACCCGTCATTAGGCAGTCATGTGTTCAAAACACAAGACTGCTTTTCATCGTTCGCCAGCCGTCCATTTTCTTCGCGGGATGTTAAAACCGGTGTTGGATACACTTTGTCTGACATGCTTGTTAATACAGTAAACGACATGGGGATTGCCGTACATAAAGCGGTAGATTTATCCATCGTAGCGCTGCCCACCCAAATCCTGCACGTAACTAAACGTTTTGCTGTTGGCTTCGACGCTGCAGAAATGGCAGGTGTTACCGTTACAGATCAACCCATTACACTCTGGAATACCACTCCTCCTTTCTTTGACCCGATTACGCACGACCGTGTAACGGTTAATTTTGCTTCTGCTGCACCTGAAGGGCTTGAAGGATTGACTGACCATGCTATCACCGGGCTGGAATTAAAGATCGGGCAGGGATATTTCAACCTGCCGCAGATATTAGAAGTAGTAGCCACTCCCATTCCAGGGCCTGGTAACGCGGTGCCAGGCACTGATTACGAAGTGATACGTAAGAAAATCATCATTGAACCTGGCATTTATTGGGATTCAGTGATGGCGATTGATAATATATTAATTAAAGGGAACAACGTTGTGCAGGCCGACCGGAAGTTCCGCGTGGAGATTAAACCTCTCGTATGTTCGCCTCATTTACTCATTGGTACTAACAATGCAGTTGACTATACAATTATTGACGACGATGAAAACCGGATTTACCTGGAGCCTGACTTTACAACTGTGAAGGAAGGAGGGAAGGTGAAAATGAAAGTGAAGATGACAGGTACCGGCACCCTGGCTACTCCGCTTGTCGTAAATCTGGTAAGGACCGCAGCTGTAGCACCCACCGCAGAACTGACGGATCATTCCGCTATCCCCGCCACCGTTACCATTCCGGCCGGAGCATGGGATACTGAATTTGAAATCACCGCCACCGGCGACCGCATACTGGAAAACGACGAGCTTTTCAAAATTGAAGCCACCGCCGTATTCCCCACCAAAACAAGTACCCATGATGTAACTATTACCATCACGGATACAACCGGCCTCAATACAGATAACCGCATCATCACCATGAGCGTTCCGCAAGGGAAAGAAGGTGAAACGGTAACATTAAAAGCCAGCCTGCCGGATGGTGTAACCACCGAAAGCCCCATCACCATTACAATTGACCCGCTTACAGGTGATATTAATAATACCGCGGAACTGAGTGATCTCAGCACAGCCTTCCCATCCACCCTTACCATCCCTGCTGGTGGTTCGGAAACTACTTTCAATATTGATTTCTACCAGGATGGTATCATGGAAGACTGGCTGGAGTACTGGTACTTTGAAGGCAGTGCGTCTGATCATGATGGTAATTTCGTATTGGTGAATACGGGACTAGTAATAGAAGACAGTCCTGACGGTAGAAATGTGGAAGTGATGCTCATGAGCGGTTCCACAGCAAATGAGAATGAAACGGAAGTGACAGTATGGTTTACTTTATCTGATGGAGTAACCCTCCCGGCCGGGAAATCGCTTACTTTCCCGATTGTGATCGGGGCAGGTTCCACCGCTGATATGAATGACATCTCGGCTGTGCTGCCTTTCGAGATTACTATTAATGAGTATGAAGGGCATGGTGAGTATAAATTTATTGTACCAACTGATCCGGTTTGGCTCGAAGCATATGAAGAGCTGGTGATTACCACGGCCAAAGTGGGCTTCACTGCACAGCCGGCCACACTTGGTATTATAGATGATACGGCACAAGATCCCGACAACATCGCTATCATAATAGAAGGCCCGGCTAATGTGAAAGAAGGCACCAATGCTACTATCACTGCCCGCCTGGCTAAGCCTACACTGAAACATAAAGGCGCAGTGCAGGTAGATCTTACTTTTGCAGGAGCTGCCGCTGCCTCAGATTATACCTTCCCGGATACTAAAATCATCATTCCGGAAGGAGACAACAGTGCAACTATAGAACTGACGGCAGTTACCGATGCGATCGTAGAAGGCGCGGAACAATTGCAGATTACTGCCAGTGCCCTTGTAGCAGAAACTCCCGTAACGGCTAATATGAATATCGACATCGTCGATCCTCCTTCTACTAAAATTAAATTTACTGCCACTCCGCTTACGCTGACTGAAGGTTCCGCCGGAGTTACCGTTACCGCTTCATTAGAATATGGTACCGCTGCAGTGGATATTCCCATCACACTGAACATTGGTACAGGTTCCACCGCCGATGGTGATGATTTTACAACAAGTCCGGTTACCATTAAGATTCCAGCAGGTAGCTCTTCGGTTCCTTTTACCTTAACCGCGACAGACGATATGTTGCTGGAGGATACCGAAACGCTCGAACTGAGCGGTACTTCTGCCGGTTACACTTTCGAAGGACTGACCTTCACTATTAATGATAAACAATCTGCTGACGCCAATAATAAAAAGCTTACCATTCAGCCGCAGACGCCTTCGGTAAATGAGAATGGTGACGTAACTGTTTGGGTACGCCTCCCGGCAGGCATCAAAACATCCAAAGCCATTCCGGTTACCCTGGCTCGTGGCAGCGGCAGTGATGCGGATCTTTTAACATCTGAGTATGTATTACCTGCAAGTGCCACTATCCCGGTAAATGGTAACGAAGTGAGCTTCGTGCTGCATGCCAATACGGATAATGTAATCGAAGCAGATGAAATACTGGAAATCGCCGGTACGGCAACTGTATTCGGTACCGCACAATCACCCAAAGGGAATGTAACTATTAAAGATATGTCGCGGACGGCTGCTAATACTACATTGGTAGTGAGCGGTCCTACAGAAGTGGCGGAAGGTGGCGTTACTGCTAACTGGCGCATCGAACTGCCGGCAGGTGTAACCACCAGCGTTCCCATCACTTTCAACATTACTCCGGCAACAGTTGGGAATACAACTACCGGGGCCGACTTTACAGGAGGCTACCCCACAACTGCAACAATACTAAAAGGACAGGCTTTTGTACTCGTTCCTTTCATCGCCCGGGCGGATAATTCTGTGGAAGGACTGGAAAGACTGGAAATGACGCTTCAATCTCCCGACTTCACCTTTAACAAAGGGATTGGGATGAATGTAAAAGATACCGACCCCGCAAGTTACAGGATCATTCTTTCGGCTGCCAAAACCACGCTTGCCGAAGGGGAGAGCACTTTAATCACCGCCACGCTCGATGGCTTCACATCTGCTACCGCGATAGACGTGGTATTAAATGCCGGTTCAGGATCTGTAGCAGTTTCACCGGCGGATTATACTGCGCTGGGTACGATTCATATCAATGCCAACGCAACTTCCGGTACGTTCACACTTCAAACGAATACTGATCTGCTGCTGGAAGACGATGAGCTGCTCGCTATTCGTGGAACAGCAGGTACCTATACCGTTCAGGGACAGGATGTCACTATCGAAGACCTTACCGGTACCGATGCCAATAAAACCCTCTCACTTACACCGGCTACAGCCAGTGTGAATGAAGGGAATACGGTAACCATGACCGTAGGCCTTCCGGCAGGAATCATCACCACAAAAGATATTACTGTAACGCTGACGAAAGGTGCAGGCAGTGCAGCTACCATCACTGCATCAGATTATACCTTACCTGCTTCTGTAGTGATTACTGCGGGTACAGGCTCCAGGACTTTTGTTGTAGGAGCTAATACTGATGCCCTCATTGAGTCGGCTGAACTGCTGGAAGTTACTGCTTCAGGTACAGTATTCGGTTTTGCATCTGGCGATGCTTCCGGCATTACAATTAATGATGCAACCAGCAAACTCATCACGGTTACCGGAGCGGGCACTGTTGATGAGAATAATAATATTACCTGGCGCTTTGCATTGCCATCGGGCGTTACCGCTGCCAGCGATATTAATATTGCACTCGCCTACGATGCAACTTCAACAGCCACAGTGGCTGATCTGAATAGTTTGCCTGCATTGAAGATAGCTGCAGGACAGCCCTTCGGTGAAATCATCTTCGCTGCCAAACCCGACCTGCTGATTGAGCCTGCTGAGATACTGAAACTGACGCCTTCCGCTACAGGTGGCTTCACGTTCTCTCAACCGGTATCTTTCACGATCGTGGATAAAGACCTCGCCGCTGCGGGTATTCAGTTGTCTGTTACGCCCAGTCCCATTGCAGAAGGTGCCGGTACGGTGATCAAGGCTGCCTTTACAGGTGGTATCAAATCTACCGGCAACGTTGTTATAACACTGGCTAAGGGTGCGGCATCCACACTCGATAATACAGAGCATGGAGCACTTGGTACAATTACAATAGCAGCGGGTGATTCAGAAGGTACCTTCACGCTGACAACCAATAACGACCTGCTGCTGGAGCCTGTAGAAACTTTAGTGCTTACAGGAACAGCCACAGGCGCAATACCAGTTACCGGTGCAACGCTCAGCGTAACGGATGCCACCGGTACCGTAGCCAACAGAACCCTGCAGATTTCTCCCCTTACTGCTACAGTATCGGAAGGAGGTAAAGTTGTGATGACGGTAGGATTACCTGCCGGTATCATTACCACGCAGGCGATAACGGTTACCTTATCTAAAGGGGTGGGCAGTGCAGCCACACTCACATCGGGCGATTATACAATCCCTGCCACCGTTACCATTGATGCAATGACGAACAGCAAAACGTTTGATGTGGATGCTGTGGCCGACGGGCTCATCGAAAGTGCCGAACTGCTGGAACTGAGAGCAAGTGCAATTGTTTTCAGTAACAACAGCACTGCCATTTCCAACATAACTATTAATGATGCAACCAGCAAGCTCATCACGGTAACCGGCGCGGGCACTGTTGATGAGAATAATAATATTACCTGGCGCTTTGCCTTGCCATCGGGCGTTACCGCTGCCAGCGATATCAATATTGCACTCGCCTACGATGCAACTTCAACAGCTACCCTGGCCGACCTGAACAGTTTGCCTGCATTGAAGATCGCAGCAGGGCAGCCCTACGGAGAAATCATCTTCGCTGCCAAACCCGACCTGCTGATTGAACCTGCTGAGATACTGAAACTGACGCCTTCCGCAACCGGTGGCTTCACTTTCTCTCAACCGGTATCTTTCACGATCGTGGATAAGGACCTTGCAGCTGCGGGCATTCAATTGTCCGTTGCGCCGAGTCCCATTGCAGAAGGTGCCAGCACAGTGATCAAGGCTGCCTTTACAGGTGGTATAAAATCTACAGGCAACGTTATCGTAACACTGGCTAAGGGTGCAGCATCTACGCTCGACAATACAGAGCACGGAGCGCTCGGTACCATTACCATTGCGGCAGGTGATTCGGAAGGTACGTTTACCCTCACAACTAGTAACGACCTGTTGCTCGAGTCAACGGAAACATTGGTTCTTACCGGTACGGCTACCGGCGCGATACCCGTTGCCGGAGCAACACTTAATGTAACAGATGCAACCGGTACTGTTGCTAACAGAACCCTGCAGATCTCACCCCTTACTGCCACCGTATTGGAAGGTGGTAAAGTGGTGATGACGGTAGGATTACCTGCTGGTATCATCACTACACAGGCTATCACGGTAACTCTGTCCAAAGGAGCAGGCAGTGCGGCTACTCTCACATCAGGTGATTATACCTTCCCTGCCACAGTTACCATCGATGCAATGTCGAACAGCAAAACATTTGATGTGGATGCAGTGGCTGACGGGCTCATCGAGAGTGCTGAATTGCTGGAACTGAGAGCAAACGCTACCGTATTCAGTAATAACAGCACTGCCATTTCCAACATTACCATCACCGACGTTTCCAATAAACACATTACCGTATCCGGACCGGCTACCGTAGCTGAAGGAGGTAATATTAAATATACTTTCAGTTTACCATCAGGTGTAACCGCTACCAGCGATATCAATATCTCGCTGGCACTGGCGGCTGCCTCTACCGCAGAACTGGCTGACCTTACGGGGTTACCTGTACTGAAGATTGCAGCAGGTCAGTCATCCGGAGAAATCACCCTGGCAGCGAAAACTGACCTGTCCATTGAGCCGGTTGAAACACTCATATTAACACCGGGTGCGGCAGGCTTCACTTTCTCTCAACCGGTTTCCTTTACGATCACAGATAGTGATCTGGCTGCAGCAGGTATTACGCTGTCTGCAACACCGGTAAGTATTAATGAGGGCAGCAGCACGGTAATCAAAGCTACCCTTACCGGAGGTGTGACTTCCGTTTCAAACATTACCATTACACTTGGAAAAGGCGGGACTTCTACTTTAGCTGACACTGAACATGCTGCACTGGGTACTATTACCATTGCAGCGGGTGCAACAGAAGGCACTTTCAGTCTTACCACGAATACCGACCAGGTGCTGGAGCCATCGGAAACGCTGGTGCTGACAGGTACTGCTAACCCGGGCATCCCTGTAACCGGCACCACAATAACTGTGACAGACGTTACCGGCACCAATGCTAATAAAACAATTCAGCTCACACCTGCCAATGCGGCCATCGTGGAAAGCGGAAAGGTAACGATGACGGTGGCACTTCCTGCCGGCATCACTACTTCCCAGTCCATTACTGTTACCCTCACGAAAGGTGCAGGTAGTGCAGCTACGCTGACGACGGATGATTACAGCTTCCCTGCCTCGGTAGTTATTGCCGCAGGTACCGGCAGCCAGACGTTCGATGTTACGGCAGTGGCCGATGCGCTGATCGAAAGCCCCGAGCTGCTGGAACTTTCTGCAACGGCTACCGTATTCGGATATACATCTTCCGACGTATCTAACATCACCATTACCGACGTTTCCAATAAACATATTACAGTGACCGGGCCTGCCACCGTAACAGAAGGTGGTACGCTCACCTGGCGTTTCAGTCTGCCTTCCGGCGTAACTGCCACCAGCGATATTAATATTACGCTGACAGCAGACCCTGCCTCTACGGCCTCACTGGCCGACCTTACCGGAGTGCCGGTATTAAAGATCCTGGCTGGTGAACCTTATGCCGATATCACTTTTACCGCCAAGCCAGACCTGCTGATCGAGTTACCCGAAACGCTGGTGCTGAATCCTTCCAACGTTGCAGGATTCACATTCAGCCAGCCGGTAACATTTACGATTAATGACGGCGATCTTGCCGCAGCAGGCATCACCCTCTCAGCAACACCTTCAGGAGTTGCAGAAGGCGGCAGTACCGTCATCAAGGCTACACTTACCGGTGGCGTGAAAGCCGCAGCTGATATCACGGTAACCCTTTCCAAAGTAAGCTCTTCCACCCTTGGCGATGCAGAACATGGAACACTGGGTACAATCGTAATCCCGGCCGGAGCAACTGAAGGAACAGTAACGCTTGCCACCAATACCGACCTGCTGCTCGAAACCACAGAAACACTGGTGCTGGCAGGTAATGCCACCAACGCTATACCGGTAACCGGTACAACCATTACGGTAACCGATGCAACCGGCACCACGGCTAACAAAACACTGCTGCTTACTCCTGCCACTGCAACTGTTGCAGAAGGAGGGAAGGTGACCATGACAGTGGCACTGCCGGCAGGTATTATTACTACTCAAGCCATCACTGTAACACTCGGAAAAGGCGCAGGAAGCAGTGCAACCCTCACTTCAGGTGATTACAGCTTCCCTGCAACCGTAACTATTGATGCCAATACCAACAGCAAAACTTTTGATGTATCTGCACTCACAGATGGTAACATCGAAGCTGCGGAATTGCTGGAACTGACCGCTGCCGGAACAGTGTTCGGTCATGCTTCTTCTGGTATTTCCAATATCACCATCACGGATGTATCCAACAAAACGATCACAGTGAGCGGTCCGGCAACCGTAGCGGAAGGCGGAAACATCAAATATACCTTTAGCCTGCCTTCAGGCGTAACCGCAGGCAGCGATATCAATATCTCACTGGCGCTTGCCGCTTCTTCAACTGCTGATCTGGCAGACCTTACCGGCCTGGCCGCATTGAAAATTGCTGCAGGACAAACTTCCGGAGAGATCACCTTTGCTGCAAAAGCAGACCTGCAAATAGAACCTGCTGAAATACTGGAACTGGTTCCCTCAGCAGCAGGGTTCTCCTTCTCGCAGCCGGTATCCTTCACTATTACTGACGGCGACCTCGCGGCCGCAGGTATCCAGCTTACCGCTGCGCCTGCCAGCATCGCTGAAGGTGGCAGCACGGTGATTAAAGCAACCCTCACGGGTGGTGTAACCTCAAAGAATGATATTACGGTTACGCTTGTGAAAGATGGGGCCTCCACGCTTTCTAATTCAGAACATGGCGCTCCGGGCACAATCGTGATCAGTGCTGGAGATACGGAAGGAACCTTTACATTAACAACCAATACCGATCTGCTGCTGGAGCCTTCGGAAACACTCATTCTTAATGGTACTGCATCTCCGGCAATTCCGGTAACGGCCACTACCATAACAGTTACGGATGCTACCGGTTCCAACGCGAATAAAACCCTGCAGCTGTCTCCCGCCACCGCCACCATCATGGAGGGCGGAAAAGTGACCATGACTATTTCACTGCCAGCGGGCATCCAGTCGTCACAGGCAATTACAGTTTCACTGACAAGGGGGGCAGGTACCGATGCCGGGCTTACTGCAGGAGAGTACAGCTTCCCGGCAACCGTAACCATCGATCCCAACACAAATAGTAAAACTTTCGAAGTAACGGCTATTGCCGATGCCAATATTGAAACACCTGAATTGCTGGAACTGGTAGCGAACGGAACAGTATTCGGTTTTTCTTCAGCAGATAAGTCCAACATCACCATCACGGATGTATCTAATAAATATATTACAGTAACCGGTCCGGCTGTGGCTACCGTTGCAGAAGGCAGTGGTATCACCTACCGTTTCAGCCTGCCATCGGGAGTGACTGCCACCAGCGACATTGCCATTGCACTGGGTGTGGATGCCTCTTCAACCGCAGGTATTGCTGATCTGACAGGCATTCCGGTACTGAAGATACTGGCTGGCCAGCCTTACGGAGAGGTTACTCTTACAGCTAAAGCCGATCAACTCATCGAAACGGATGAACTGCTCACGCTGAACCCTTCCGCCACAGGATTCACCTTCTCCCAACCTGTTGCCTTCACTATTACCGATGGCGATCTCGCAGGTGCAGGTATCAAGCTTTCTGTAGCTCCTGTAACGATAGCAGAAGGCGGCAGCACCATCGTTAAAGCTGAGCTGACGGGAGGGGTAACATCTGCTACTGATATCATTGTTACGCTTACTAAAGACGGTGCATCTACCCTTG
This sequence comes from Chitinophaga deserti, assembly GCF_003149455.1. Lineage (GTDB taxonomy): Bacteria > Bacteroidota > Bacteroidia > Chitinophagales > Chitinophagaceae > Chitinophaga > Chitinophaga deserti. The sequence continues at coordinate 274,446 of NZ_QFFK01000003.1, read as the reverse complement.
CAGACGCAGAACATGGCGCACTGGGAACCATTACTATTCCTGCCGGCGGTACAGATGCAACAGTAACACTCAGCACGAATGGTGATCTGCTGCTTGAGGTTGCAGAAACACTTGTACTGGGTGGTACGGCCAATCCGAATATCCCGGTTACCGGCGCTACCCTTACGGTAACTGATGTTACCGGCACCAATGCTAACAAAACACTTCAGCTCACGCCCGCCACGGCCACCGTTGCCGAAGGAGGTAAGGTGACTATGACAGTTGCACTGCCGGCTAACATTATAACTACACAAGCCATCACAGTATCGCTCAGTAAAGGCGCAGGCAGCAATGCAACCATTACTGCGGCTGATTATAGTTTCCCTGCTTCGGTTACCATTGCAGCGAACAGTAATAGCGCCACATTCGAAGTAAACGCAGAAACCGACGGAGTAATCGAAAGCAATGAGCTGCTGCAGATCACGGCATCTGCCACTGTGTTCGGATATGCGACTTCCCAGTCTGCCGGTATTACGATCACTGATGTATCCAATAAGCTGATCACCGTAACCGGTCCGGCTACGGTTACTGAAGGCGCAACCGTTACCTGGACGTTTAGTCTGCCCGCAGGCGTAACTTCCACACAGCCGGTAGTGATCAACCTGGCTCAAGGCTCTGCGGCACCTGCAGCAGCAGATGATGATCTGGATGGCGGATTCCCTGCTTCGGTTACCATTCCGGCAGGCGCTGGCGCTGTAACACTTGATATTAAGACTGCCACAGATGATAAAATAGAATCCGAAGAAACGGTAGAACTGATACCTTCGGCAGCGGGTGGTTTCACCTTTAGCAAGCCGGTGGTAGTGAAGATCCAGGATGCGCCTGTTACTGGTAACATCACAATGATTGCTTCGGTATCCACTATCCGTGAGGGCGCTGCCAAAACCACGATTACGGTATCCCTGCCGGGTGCATATATCGCCGGCAGCAACATTGTGGTGAACATTGCGAAGAACGCCCTGTCCTCTGCCGCCGGTTCCGATCATACCATGTTGCCCGCTACCATCACCATCGGTGCCGGCAAACATTCGGAAACATTTGAGATTGGAGCGGTTACGGATAATATCCTCGAACAATTAGAATCGCTGCAGCTCGAAGGTACCGCCACCGGATTTGTGGTAGATGGTATCAGCATCAGTATTGAAGATGCTACCAGCCTCGATCCTGCAAATACTAAGATCTCGTTCCTCCCCGCAGGAGCGAAAATAACTGAAGGTGCGAGCGGCCAGTTCAGGCTCAGCCTGCCGGCCGGCATCACTTCCAGTACCAATATTACCGTTCAGCTCAGTAAAACAGATGCTACATCTACTGCTGCAGATACTGACCACGGCGCCATTCCGGCGAATGTGACGATCCCTGCGCTGGCAGCTGCCAGTGCCGATTTCACGATCACTGCCAGTGCAGACGGAATTCTGGAGCCGGTGGAAGTATTGCAGGTAGGAGGCATAGCACCCGCTGGCTTCAGCTTCAACGGTGGACCGGTAGAGATAGCCGATGGCACCGGACTTATTCCTGCCAACAGGGTTATCACCATTACCATCGACTCAACTGTGCTGCATGAAGGAAGCAATACCAAAGTGAAGTTCTCCCTCCCGGCAGGCATCACCACGGCAGTGCCCATTACCATCAGTGTTGGCGCAAATGGTGCACAAACTGCCAGCGCGGCCGACTTCTTCGTAGCACCGCTCCCGGTAGCTATCGGGGCAGGGCAGCAGGAAGTAACCGTACTGCTCACAGCTATTGCAGACATGATTACTGAACCTGCGGAAGTACTGCAAATTACGGCTACCGCAACAGGATACACATTCTCACCGGCAACGCTCATTACCATTCCGGGTGAGCCGGCACCGGGCCTGAGTATAACCGCTGCTAAAACAGTGGATGCATCAGAGCCTTCCACCCACGGAACCTTCCGCATCCAGCTGGCAACGGGTACGGCTCCTTCGGATATCACGGTGAACTATACAATGGGTGGAACCGCAGCTGCGGGTAAAGACTATACCACCCTCACCAGTACTGCGGTAATTAAGGCGGGAGACGCCGGGGTAAATGTAACGGTGAATGTGCTGGATGATAAGATCCTCGAAGGCAACGAAACCGTAACTCTCACACTGGTTTCCGGCAGCTTTGATCATATGGGTACCACTGTTCCTGTAAGCATTGCTACCAGTGGCGCTCAAAGCATGACCCTGGCAGATGATGATATGGCTATCGACAGAAGCATCCTCATCGAGAAGATAGCAGATGCTTCCGAACCGGCCACTTCAGGCAGGGTACGCGTACGCTTCGCGAATACCGACCTCACCACTGTAGTACCTGTCAACGTTTCTTATAATACTACAGGCACTGCTTCAGCAGGATCCGACTACCAGGTACTGACCGGCTCCATCGATATCCCCGCCGGACAGAAAGAAGCCATTATCGTCATCCAGCCTGTGAACGATAATATCCTCGAAGGCACAGAAACCGTGGAGATTCGTCTTACAGCGGCTTCCGCACCATTGGGAAGCTACACCTGGCCTATTGCCGCGCAAAACACTGCCACTGTAAATCTGCTGGACGATGATCAGATAAAAATGGAACTGGCAGCACCCGCAGAAATCACGGAAGGCGGAACACTGACAGTAACACTCCGCTCATCAGAAGCATTCCCTGCCGCCATTCCTGTGAAGATTGATTTACAGCACGATGCACAGCGGACTGTTAGCACAGCCATACCGAAAACCGGCAGCATACTTACGGTGACCATGCCGGCGAACCAGACAGAGGTTACCTTCCAGCTGAAATCCGAAGAGAATGATACGAACGACGATGATGGTTTCATCAACCTCGCCATCCAGCCCCACACTGGCGCCGGACAGGGATATGCACTGGGTGTGGCCGATAAGTCAAGCACGGCAGTAAAAGATAACGATCCGCTCACCATCCGTTTCGCGGTAGACAGTGCGCGTGTTGAAGAAGGCAATACAGGTATGACCCAGCTGCCCTTTAAAGTGGAACTGAGCCGGAAGAGCACACGTCCCATCACCCTGCAGTATTCCTTTGCCGATGCATTTGAAGGGCAGGGAGCAGATAAGGATCCGATGCGTGCAAAAGCAACAGAAGATTTCCTGGATGCTACAAGGCAGATCATTATTGCCGCAGGGCTGCAGGAAGCAGTGATCGAAGTGCCGGTGAATGGAGATGCCATAGTAGAGAAGGATGAATATTTCGTAGTGAAACTGACAGGCGCTGTAGTAGCTTCCGCACAAAATGTTCCTGCCATCGGAACTGCTGCAGTAGCAGTGGGTGTAATCCTGAACGACGATGTGATCCCGGATATGGAAGTGCGTGTACACAAAGGATTATCGCCTAACGGAGACGGGAAGAACGATGCGCTGGTGATCGAGAATATCGAGAAATACAAACGCAACGAACTCGTGATCGTGAACCGCTGGGGCGGTACTATTTTCCAGACTACCAATTATCACAACCAGAATAACGCGTTCAAGGGCATCGCGAATAAAGGTGGCGGCAACGGCACCCAGCTGCCTGATGGTTCTTACTTCTACATGCTCCAGGTTTGGGATGCAGACGGAAAAATGACGCGCTACACTGGTTATATCGTACTAAAATCAGCTCAATAAGCCTTAAATGATTTTCTGATGAAAACAGGCATTCAAAAAATGATACTTTCCCTGGCCGTACTTTTTACGGCCGGGGAAGCTGCCGCCCAGCAACAACCGCTGTATGGCCAATACCAATACAACGGGATGGTGATCAATCCCGGTTACCCGTCGATGGACGAGTTTGGCAGCGCCACTGTGGTGATGCGGAACCAGTGGGTGGGGATGGAAGGCGCCCCTAAAACGGCCACCTTCTCTTTTTATTCGCCTATTAAGTCTACCGGCACCAGCATCGGTTTTATGGCGCTGAAGGATGAGATCACCATTTATTCCCAGACGGGATACCACCTCAATGTTTCTCAAAAGGTAAAGCTGGATGACAAGTTATACCTGGCAATGGGACTGAAAGGAGGGATGGAGCAGTATAAGGAGAATAACGAGCATCTGGGCAGTCCGGACGACCCTGTATTCTCTAATAATCAATCTTATTGGAAAACGGATGTGGGATTTGGCCTCGTGTTGTTTTCAGACAAGTGGTTTGTTGGCTTTTCCGCACCCTCATTCCATAATTTTGATCTGGGAGGGTCTGTTAATAAAGTGGAGTTTAAAAGGCATATGTACCTGCATGGTGCTTATTTGACCACTATTAACAGTTTCCTTAAATTTAAACCCGGGGTGGTTTTGCGCCAGGTAGGGGGAGCCGGAATACAGGCGGATATCAATGCCATGTTTATACTGAAAGACGTTTTATGGGCAGGGGGCACCTGGAGAACGGAGAAATCGGCCAGTGCTACGATACAGGTGCAGGCCTCTAAGAACTTCCAGTTTGGGTATTCCTATGATTTTGCTTCCTCCACCCATTTGAAGAGTATGCAGGGCGGATCGCATGAATTAATGTTGAATTACCGGTTCAGCCTGCAAAAAGATAAAAGGCCAACACCCAGATTTCTTTAACCAATAAAATTATATACATTAGCTTTATAAATATACAGGTTTACAAATCTAATATTTATCTAGTTCCGTATATACTCCCGAACAGGCATACACGACATGTATTTTCCACAATTTCAAACTGTTGTATATGCTACTAATTTTGGTTAATTGTTAGTTATCCTAACGTAAACGCTTTGAATGTTCATTTTTTTCTGTTAGATTTGAATTAGTGATTGACACCGTATGTGAGGCTGTTGTTTTCGAATCAACCAAAGTTCTTTTCAAACCGAATCCGATTATTATTACATCAAGATATTAACCTGGTGGTAACACCTGGTTGTAAGAGTTGTCTTAAGCTAAATTGGAGAAAAATTCGAGCCTGATGTTCGTGTCGGGCTCTATTTTAAACCTTTGCTTTTACAGCTTTACAGAACGCATTTTAAAGAGTCTTATTAGGGAATAAGGGATTTTTGTCTTAAGCTAAATTGGAGAAAAACGAGCCTGGTTGTCTTATCGGGCTCTTTTCTTTTTACCCCATCCCACTAACATCACTAACTGCTAAATTCAAGTCATAAAAATCTCCGCACGACTTACAGAAATAGTTTAGCAATCCTAACTATATAATTAAAATTTTGTAGATTTACAGAGAGAGACTGGCCCGCCATGGCCTCTTTCAGTTAAACCATACAACTGCAGACTTCAACTTTTTTTTATATCCACTTTGCATTACTAGTTAATTTGGAGGATGGGCCTGATTGTCAAGTCGGGCCTCTTTTTTTCCCGCTTACTTCCAAAAAAATTCCTAGATTTAAAGTCATCAACGCGCCGGAAATCCATGACAGAAGAGTTGATTCTCATGATATTATTCCTTGCCCACCTTTGGCTGGTGGTCAGGTTCGTAGTGCTGCACACCTTCAAAAAACCAGGTAACAACAGGCCATACCACCTCAAATGGCTCATCCTGGTATTCTTCCTGCCATTTATCGGATATGCCCTATATTTTTGGTTAACGAGTAATAAAGCTCCTGAAAATCAATCCTGATTCTGTTCCTGTTCTCTTTCATTTTCTTCCCGAAGCCTTTCCCATTCCCGGGAAGTAGCCCTGTGCTGCCGGATAGCCCGGATAGACAGCCTTACCGCAATGTAGAGGCTCACCAAAGCCGCCAGTACCTGGAAGATGCTGTCTCCGATAAACAGGAAGAAATCAAATGCTCCATGGAATATCACTGCCCAGAACAAGCCGGTAAACAGTAAAGTTCCCCGGTGCTGGGGGATGAACTTCGCCAGGCCGGTGTAATAGCCCATGAGGATGGCGAAGCAGGCATGCGCCGGTACGGAAATAAACATCCGCGCCCAGCCGGTAGCCATGCCATATTGAAATACATACATGATATTCTCCGCCGTAGCGAAACCCATACCAATCATTACGGAATAAACGATACCGTCGAACGGCTCGTCGAACGCCTTTTTGGGGTACGCGAAATACCGGAGTGCGAGATATTTGCCGCCTTCTTCACTCAGTCCTACTACAATAAATGCATAAAAGGCACTGTGGAGCAAACCATAACCAGATGCCCGCAAGCCGTAAACGGATGCCATTGTTTGCACAATGAGCGGCAGAATCATGCCGGCGATCCCGAGTATGAAACAACGGACCAGCAGGCCCAGCGGCTCGCGGTTCCGCTGATCCAAAGCATAAATGGCCAGCATAATGGCGATTCCAGGCGCTACAGCCAGGGCAAATGCACTCAATAACATGTTATATTCCTTTGGATTGTCGGCGTGCTGCCAGCCATGTTTCCAGCTCAGACAGGCTGAAGCTGCTCAGGTTCCTTTCTGCAGTAAGACCGCCTTTTTGGGCGGCTAAGGTGCCATAACGGATATCGTCGTACCCTTCAATAGTATGCGCATCCGGGTCAATGGACAGCATGGCGCCTTTATCAATGGCCATAGGGATCCATTCCCAGTCGATATCCAGCCGGCGCGGATGGGCGTTCAGCTCTATCACCACCTGGTTGGCCACGCATGCATCAATGATGGCAGGGTGGTTAACGGGATAGCCGTTACGGCTCAGCAGGAGGCGGCCGGTCATATGCCCGAGGATGGTGGTGTAAGGATTGGCAATGGCAGCAAGGAGGCGGGCCATAGCTTTTTCTTCCGGCATCTTCAGGTTGGAGTGTACCGATGCAATTACCAGGTCAAAGCTCCTGAGGATCTCATCCGGGTAATCAAGGCTGCCATCGTTCAGGATATCGGCCTCAATGCTTTTGAAGATTTTGAAGGGAGCCAGTTTTTTATTCAGTTCATCGATCTGTGCGTGCTGTGCGAGGATACGGTCCGGGTGGAGGCCGTTGGCATAAAAAGCGGAGCGCGAGTGATCGCTGATAACGAGATACTCGAAACCTTTATCCCTTGCGGCTTTAGCCATATCTTCCAGGGTACTCATACCATCGCTCCATTGGGAGTGGGAGTGGATGATACCTTTGATATCACCGGGTTGAATGAGTTTAGGCAAGTTACCTGCGGCAGCTTTCAGAAGGATGTCGGGCGTTTCGCGGAGCGCCGGCTCAATCACAGAAATGCCTGCACGGGCGAAGATGGCATCTTCGGTAGTTTCATTGCCACCGTTGGAAGCGCCTTCCCGGGCAAAGAATGCAGTGAGGAATGCTTCTGTACCGGTAGTGGTAAAGAGCTTGGTAGCGAAGTGCTCTGGTGCGGTGCCATAGAGGCGTATTTTAACCTGGTCGCGGAACTGGACAAGGATGGAATCGTCGTTATTGCCGAGCCGTTCGAAGCCGTCAAGTGTATGGAATTGTTCGGATACCTGGTCTATTGGTACACCGATCACGGCTTCCAGTTCGTCTATTACCGGTTGTTGCCGGCGGAAGGCGCCTGTGAGGGAAACGGGGGCGGGGGAGAAGGTTTTCTCCAGGAGTTGTGTGAGTTCTTTAGCGAAGGGAGCTACTTCTGCGTAGAGTAAGCGTTCGCGGTTGGATAGGAAGAATTCGATGCTCTGGCGGATGGATTCCTGCGTTTTCTGACCAAACCCTTTGAGGAGAGAGAGGCGGTTTTCGTTGCAGGCATATAGGAGTTCGCCGAGTGTTTCGATTTCGAGTTCTTTCCAGATGGTGGCTATTTTCTTAGGCCCGATGCCTTTGATACGCATCATGTCGAGGATACCCGGCGGTGTTTTGGCGAGGTATTCTGTGAGGGCAGTGAAGCTGCCGGTATCGAGCATTTCGAGCACGGATTTACCGGTGGATTCTCCGATGCCTTTGATGCGGAAGATGGCATCTCTGGGTGTATCCTGCAGAGGTACAGTAAGTTTTTCTATCTGGAATGCTGCGTTAGCGAATGATTTGGCTTTGAAGGGATTATCTCCGTGGATGTCCATGAGTTTGGCGAGCAGGGAGAAGTTATCAGCGATGACGTAATTTTCCATAGGGCTGTAAGTTAACAAAAAAAAGAACCTCGATTTTCATCGAGGTTCTTTATGCTACAGTTTGTAAATCCGATCTTACATGGCCGGAGCTGCAGGAGCAGAGGGAGCAGCTTTCTTAGAAGCGGCTTTCTTTTTCGGAGCAGCTTTCTTCGCGGCGGGTTTTTTAGCAGCGGCTTTTTTAGGAGCAGCTTTCTTCGCAGCGGGCTTTTTAGCAGCGGCTTTCTTTTTAGGAGCAGCTTTCTTAGCAGCAGCTTTCTTAGGAGCGGCTTTCTTAGCAGCAGCTTTTTTAGGAGCAGCTTTCTTAGCAGCAGCTTTCTTAGGAGCGGCTTTCTTAGCAGCAGCTTTCTTAGGAGCGGCTTTCTTAGCAGCAGCTTTTTTAGGAGCAGCTTTCTTAGCAGCAGCTTTTTTAGGAGCGGCTTTCTTTGCAGCAGCTTTTTTAGGAGCAGCTTTTTTAGCAGCGGCTTTCTTAATTGTTGCCATTGTTTTTTGAATTTTGGGTTAGTAATTAAAATTGGGTATTAAAAAAACTTTATGGCAAACACTACGCTGAATTAGGCTTCCGCCTGCGCAGTGGTGTCAAATGATTTAACGGAAACGAAAGTCCGGTTTTCACGGCCTTTTCTGAATTCAACCACACCGTCGGTCAGCGCATAGATAGTGAAATCTTTACCGATACCTACATTGGAACCAGCATGATACACAGTGCCTCTCTGACGGATGATGATGTTACCGGCTACAGCTGCCTGACCACCGAAGATTTTAACCCCGAGCCTTTTGCTTTGGGAATCCCGGCCGTTCTTTACACTACCTTCACCTTTTTTATGTGCCATTGTATTAGTACTTTATAACTTTATTAATTTATGCAATTTCGTTGATCCTGATCTTGGTGAAATGGGTACGGTGGCCCACTTTCTTCCGGAAGCCTTTCCTTCTCTTCATCTTGAAGGCAATCACCTTGTCACCTTGCACATGGCCCAGAATTTCAGCCTTGATCACTGATTTTACATCAGTACCTACGGTAAGTTTACCGTCGTTGTCAGTCAGCAGAACTTCTGCGAATTCTACTTTATCTCCGACGTTACCAGCCAGTTGGTGAACGAAGATCTCCTGATCTTTTGACACTTTGAACTGCTGGCCTGCGATTGTTACAACTGCGAACATAGTATTTCCAAAAATAATTTCCTGCAAAGGTATTACTTTGTTTTTTAATCAACAAAACAAATCCTGCAATTTTAATGCCGGGTAGCCCAATGCGGACCATTACCGGTTTGAAAAATAGTTAATTACATATCAAAGATACGGACTTTTTACAATTTTAGTTTTTTTTAACAATTGTTTACCATCTGCCCGTTGCCCGCGTCTGCAAGCCGTTAGCCATCTTTAACCCCGCAACCCCCGCCTGTGGCCCGTTTGAAAAACGCTTAACTTGCGTACAATTTTTATACATTTGTTACTTACGTTGATCATTAAAATAACGGGGCATGAAGTTTAAATCACTGCTGGCCAAACCATTTGCTTCGATTATCGCCGCAAAGGTGAAGAAGGAAATGATGAGGGCGGCGGAAGACCAGGAGGCCATCCTCCAGGATTTGCTGAAGACAGGTAGAAAAACAGAGTTCGGGAAAGAGCACCAGTTCGAGAATATTCAATCCTACGATTCCTATAAACAAGCCGTTCCCATCAGGGACTATGAACAATTCAGGCCCTGGATTGAAAAAATCAAGGAAGGCCGACATAACATACTCTGGAAAGGCCTCCCCATGTACTTCGCCAAAACCTCCGGCACCACCAGCGGAGTGAAATACATCCCCATTTCCAAAGAATCTATCGATCACCACTTTAATACCTCCCGCAACGCCGTTTTCTGTAACGTCGTTGAAACAGGAGACTCCACCGCTTTCGACGGCAAACTTATCTTCCTCTCCGGCTCCCCCGAACTGGAAAGGATCGCCAATATCCCCACAGGGCGCCTCAGCGGCATCGCCAACCACCAGATCCCCCGCTACCTGCGCACCAACCAGTTACCCACCTACGAAACGAACTGTATCGAAGACTGGGAAACCAAACTGGGGAAGATCGTGGACGAAACCATCAATCAGGACATGCGTCTCATCTCCGGCATTCCGCCATGGATGCAGATGTACTTCGACGAACTGATGGCCCGCAGCGGCAAATCCGTTGGCGAACTGTTCCCTAACTTCAACCTCCTCGTGCACGGTGGCGTCAATTTCGAACCTTACCGCGCCAAACTGATGGACTCCATCGGCAGGAAAGTAACCACCATCGAAACTTTCCCCGCCTCAGAAGGCTTCTTCGCCTACCAGGACACCCAGCAGCAGGAAGGCCTCCTCTTAAACACCAATGCCGGCATATTCTTCGAGTTTGTGCCCGCCACCGAGATATTCTCTCCCAATCCCACCCGTATTCCCCTCAAAGAAGTGGAATTAGGGGTGAACTACGCTATGATCGTAAGCACCAACGCGGGACTGTGGGCATATAATATAGGAGACACCGTGAAGTTCGTGTCCCGCAATCCATACCGCATCCTTGTTACCGGACGTACCAAGCATTTCATTTCCGCTTTCGGCGAACACGTGATCGGGGAGGAGGTAGAACATAGCCTGATGGGTGTGGCCGACCGCCACGGTATCCGTATCACCGAGTTCACCGTAGCTCCCAAAATTCAGGTGAATGGCGAACTGCCTTACCATGAATGGTTCGTGGAATTCGAAGAGATCCCCGGTAACCTCACCGGCTTCGCCGGCGAGGTAGACGCCGCGCTGCAAGAGAAGAACATCTATTATAACGACCTGTTGACCGGCAATATCCTCCAAACCCTGAAAATCAGGCCGGTACGCAAAAACGGGTTCATCGACTATATGAAATCAATCGGTAAACTGGGCGGGCAGAATAAAGTGCCCCGTCTCAGCAACGACCGTACCATTGCGGACGAGCTGGGCAAATACCTCGAAGGCCGCTGACAGCAGGCATTTCATAGGTAATAACTCCCCGTCTCACCAGACGGGGCGCCCCTTTTCGCACGCTGCAATTGAAAAAACCTTTAAATTTAAACGCAAGGAGAGATTACAGACAGATCATGAGTAAAAAACGCATAGGCATTTTCGGGTCTACGGGCTCCATCGGCCGCCAGGCACTGGAGGTGATTGAAGCTCACCCCGCCCTGTTTGAAGTGGAAGTGCTCACGGCACAATCGAACGAAGCCCTCCTCATAGAGCAGGCTTTGAAGCACCGGCCCAACGCCGTGGTAATCGGCGACGAAAGCAAGTACGCCGCAGTGAAGGATGTTTTATTCGACCAGGGTATCAAAGTGTTCGCCGGCCCTTCCGCCCTCGTGGAAGTGGCCGCATGGGACTCCATAGACCTGATGTTGTCCGCCATTGTAGGCTTCGCAGGCCTCGCCCCCACGCTTTCCGCGCTGGAACAGGGTACCCCTGTGGCCCTGGCCAATAAAGAAACGCTGGTGGTTGCCGGAGATATCGTGATGGCCACTGCCCGCAAGAGAAACGTGCCCATTATCCCCGTGGATTCTGAGCATTCCGCCATTTTCCAATGCCTTCAGGGAGAACCGCTCTCCCGCGTGGAAAAAGTAATCCTCACGGCTTCCGGCGGACCGTTCCTCGGCAAAAAGACCAATTTCCTCATCAACGTGAAGAAAGACCATGCCCTCCAGCATCCTAACTGGAGCATGGGCGCCAAAATAAGCATCGACTCTGCCACCCTCATGAATAAAGGACTGGAAATGATCGAAGCCAAATGGCTCTTCGGGCTCCATGCCGATCAGATTGAGGTGATTATTCATCCCCAGTCTATCATCCACTCCATGGTTCAGTTCACCGACGGTTCCCTCAAAGCCCAGATGGGCCTGCCCGATATGAAACTGCCCATCCAGTATGCCATGGGGTATCCAGACAGGCTGGTGAACGACTTCCCGCGGTTTACCTTCAAAAACTATCCCTCGCTCACCTTCGAGCAGCCAGACCTGAAAACGTTCCGTAACCTGGGCATAGCCATGGAGGCATTACGCAAAGGGGGGAACGCCGCCTGTGTCATGAATGCTGCCAACGAAGAAGTGGTGAACGCTTTCCTTAAAAACAGGATTGGATTCCTCCAGATGACGGAAGTGATCGAGGAAACGATGGCCAAAGTGCCTTTCGTGGAAAAGCCGACTTTACAACAATATTATCAGGCCGACACAACTGCCCGCGATCATGCCGCAGAGTTGATACACAGCCTGTCCTAATTACTTACATTCGCAAAAAAATCCTGGTTTTTTAAGCAAATACATGGAAACATCCGCAATATTAGTCAAGGCAGGCCAGTTGCTCCTTTCTTTATCGATCCTCGTGGTCCTGCATGAGCTTGGGCATTTTATCCCTGCCAAACTGTTTAAAACGAAGGTGGAAAAGTTCTACCTCTTCTTCGATCCCTGGTTTTCCCTCTTCAAATTCAGGAAAGGTGATACGGAATACGGCGTTGGCTGGCTGCCCCTCGGTGGCTATGTGAAAATTGCCGGTATGATTGATGAGAGCATGGACAAGGAACAGATGAACCGTCCGCCGGAGCCATGGGAGTTCCGCTCCAAGCCAGCCTGGCAGCGCCTGATCATCATGATCGGCGGTGTAACGGTGAACATCGTTCTCGGTTTCCTCATTTATACAATGATCCTCTGGCATTGGGGCGAGAAAACGCTTCCCCTCCAGAACGTGAAATATGGTATTTACACGGATTCCATCGGTCACAGCATCGGACTGAAAGACGGGGATATGATTGTGTCGGTAGACGGAAAGGTTCCGGAGGACTTCTGGGACGTTACCGGAGACGTGATCCTCGACGAAGCCAAAACCATTCAGGTGAAACGCGACGGGCAAATGGTGGACCTTCATATTAAGGACGGCTTCGTAGGAAGCACTATCCGCAAGAAGGCTCCCATCGCAGGTGTTCGTGTTCCGGCCGTAATGGATACGATCATGACCGAAAAGGAGGGGTTAACCGCAGGGCACAAAGCCGGACTGAAGTTAGGTGACACCGTTATTGCCATCAACGGAACGGAGGTGAAATACTTCCATGAAATGGCAAAGCTGCTGGTGAAGGATTCAGGCCGTACGATTGATTTAACGGTAAAACGCGGGGCAGATACAATTACGTTACATCCCACATTGCCGAAAACCGGCCAGCTGGGCGTGAATACTTTCAGTGACCGTCACCTCGATTATGTAACGAAGCGCTATACTTTCGGAGAAGCGATCCCGGCAGGCTTTACAAAAGCTATCAGCACACTGGTAGGTTACGTTCAGCAATTGCGCCTCATATTCGTATCTAAGGAAGTGAAGGCGAGTGAGTCGCTCGGTGGTTTTATGGCCATTGGTAACCTGTTCCCGTCTGTATGGGACTGGCAGAGCTTCTGGACGCTGACGGCTTTGCTGAGCATCATCCTGGCATTTATGAACATCCTGCCAATCCCGGCATTAGACGGTGGGCATGTATTGTTCCTGATCTATGAAATGATCACCGGCCGCAAGCCCAGTGAGAAGTTCATGGAGTACGCGCAGATCGTGGGTATGGTATTGCTGTTCTCATTGCTGCTGTACGCCAATGGGTTGGATATATGGCGCTGGCTGACAGGAAAATAAATCAAATAAATATTGTATCTTTGCGGTGCTAAAACACCGGGGCTGACCGGTTTTGACAGCATAGGTCTTTGAAAGTGTAAGCATGCCGTGCGTTGGATAATTAGCACGTAAATCTGAATACCCAAATTTCAATTGGCGAATCTAACTACGCCATGGCTGCCTAATTAAATTAGGTACCCATTATAGCCGCCGGAATTGTGTCCTACTGCGACTCCCGCCGCCGAATCAAACCCACAGATGGATAAGTGTACATGGTTTCTGTGAGTGTACATCGAAAAACTTAACGGATAAGGGCAAGGTTGGTTTGTTCCGTTCCTGCCAGGCCACGAAAAATCAATAAGGAAATAAGCATGTAGAAAGCTTTCCGGGAATGTGTTTGGACGCGGGTTCGACTCCCGCCAGCTCCACAACCCTCTGTAGACTCAGGTTTACAGAGGGTTTTTTGTTTTTACAATCCCCCCCTCTGATTCTAACTGCATCAGAATTCCCGCAACCGCTCACTTTTCGAAATCCTCTAACCCCGAAGCACTTCACTTTAGAAATTACCCAACCCTGAGTGCTTGCAGCCTTCAACATTCTTCAATCCAGGATTTTGCGGTATTAGATATCCTTCAATTGCCCCAGCCACAGCTCCGTAGCGGCTTTTGTAACTTTAGGGATAACAAAAAATCGCTATTATGGCAATCTTAGATTCTCTCATTCCATTCACCGGCAGGCTGGGCAATATCATTGCCTACAAGCGCAACGGCAAGCACTGTTTACGGACGGTGCCGGAAAAAGTAAGGCAAACGGCAAACACCCGCCGTGCTGCCAAAAGGTTCGGTGCGGCCAGCCGCAAGGGCGCCCTTATCCGCCACGCTATTAAGCCGCACCTGGACGTACATACCGATCATGCGCTCGTAAACCGCCTGAACAGTTTAATTCTACAGGCTGGCAGGCACAACCATGCAGCATTGGTTAAGTTCCGCTTCAATGGCTACACAGGTATCAATACCCATATCAATGCAAGGCCCGTATTCACCAAAGACGGGAAGCTGCACATCCCAGCACAGCAATTCAAGGCCTGCGCGAAAGCAGAACACATGGAGATCAAAGTGATCGCAACCCGCATCGACTTTAACACCCGCACCATCACCGGTTCTGATACTGCCGTACTGAACATCCCCCTGAAGGGACGCAATCAGTACTTCGAAGGCGCAGATATGCAGGTAAACGTTCCCGGTAAAGGCACGCTGGTAGTAGTAGTGCAGGTACAACAGTTTAAAGATGGGGATGCAATCGGTAACCGCAGGAGTTATGCAGCTGATATTATAGCGGTGGTGGAAGAAGAGCCAAAGAAAGCAGTTAGTACCTTAGTTAAACCCCTGCAGGAACTAACTCATCTCCCCGAACGCAGGCCAGTCCCTGCTCAAAGCGGGCTCCCACTCATCCAGCGGGAATAGCATATCGCCATAAGAGCGAAATTTTGTTATAAATCATTAACTATCAAAACATACGAACCCCAGATCTACCCGGCAGGCACTTCCTCCGCCAGCCATTGCCATTTATCACAGGCACGCTATCTTCACTATTTCTGCTTCCTGTCACCTTTTCACCGGCTTCGCACACGATCCTCCCCACATTCGCTTCAAGTCCACGTTCTCTCTAAATATAATATTTAGTTACCCCACAGTTACTACGGAGTAATTAACCAGTAATTGTCTTCTAACCAGCACTGTAACTGCGCTGTTGTTGGAAGCTACATGTATTGTAGTCAGGGCGTTGCCTTATGCATCACCTCTTTTTTCCGCATTGCGTAAACTGTTTTCCCGATCCGATTGGAGGAATGGATAGTCACCGCGCTACTTTTGCGGCCAGATTTTAACTTTTCATTAATACATGACCATGCGTATAAAATTTAAAAATATAGCCTTCCTGGTAGCATCTTTCATCGCTATCGTTTGCGCTTTACCTGTTATGGCGGGGGTAGAACCTTTATCCGCCATTAAAGTGAAAGTGGTAACTAACGACGGCTCACCCGCCGGCTTTGTTTCCCTACAGCTCAAAGAGAAGAACAGAGGCGGTATGACCAACGAAAGAGGGGAGTATGTATTCAGGAAACTGCATGCAGGCCGCTACACCGTTCAGGTGTACCTCATCGGTTATAACAAAGTCGAGAAAGAAGTAGACCTCAAAGAAGACGAGATCTTATCCGTAAATATCGAACTGGAAGCCACCCATGCAGAACTGCAGGAAGTGGTAGTGAACGGTGAAAGGAATAAGTATAAAGTAGACAAAGTTTCCGGATCCCTCCGTTTACAAACCCCCATCCTCGAAGTTCCCCAGAACATCCAGGTAGTATCTGCCACCGTACTGGCCGATCAGCAGGTGTTTGACGTGGTGGATGGCATCACCCGCAACGTTAGCGGCGCTACCCGCACCGGCCATTGGGATAACCAATATGCCAATATCCGTATGCGCGGCTCCAAGATCCCCGCATTCCGTAACGGCATGAACATCGAACAGAGCTGGGGACCCACCGCAGAAGATGCTTCCATGATCGACCGTATCGAGTTCGTTAAAGGCCCCGCCGGTTTCATGCTGGCAGCCGGTGAACCCGGCGGCTTCTATAACGTGGTTACCAAAAAACCTACCGGTAACACCCGCAGCTCCGTTAACCTCAGCATGGGCAGCTTCAGCACCTACCGCGCAGCGCTCGACTTCGACGGTAAACTGAGCAAAGACGGTAAGTGGCTCTACAGGCTCAACCTCGCCGGTCAGCAAAAAGACTTCCACACCAAGTACAACTACAACAACCGTTACGTGATAGCTCCGGTAGTGAAATACCTGCTCGACGAAAAAACATCCGTAACACTGGAATACACCTATCAGGCATCCAAATACCTCGGTAACGGTAACTACACTTTCTCCCGCAGAAAGCTGCTGGATGAGGATATCAAAAACGACTTCTTCTACCAGGACCCCGCCCTCGAACCCAGCACCCTGAAAGATCATAGTGCATACCTCTATTTCGACCATGAGTTCAGCGACAAATGGAAAGCACATGCACAGGTGGCTTATTTCAACTTCGCCATGGAAGGCAGCAGCATGTGGCTGTCCAGCATCGAGATGAATGGTGATATGAAGCGCTATGTGAGCCAGGGCGATGAAGCCGGTGAAAACCGTTTCGGCCAGTTCTCCCTCAGCGGCGAAGAATATACCGGCAGCATCCGCCACCGTATCCTCGGTGGGGTAGACCTTGGTATCAAAAAATTCTGGGGCGACTTCCGTACCCTGAAAAACGATATCAGGCTCCCGAATCTCGAAGATCCCAGGAAGCCCGCTGATGTGATCTTTAATGTCTACAATCCCCAATATGGTATCCCCTTCGATTCTATGCCTAAGCTGGACCGCAGCAGGAGCGTAAGGCAGCGTGCCGCCAACTCCGGCTATATTACTTCTGTAAGCTATGCTTCCGTATATCTGCAGGATGAACTGGGCTTCTTTAACAATACGCTGCGCCTCTCCGTGGCCGGCCGCTTCACACAGGCAATGACCACCGGCCGCGAACGTAAAACCGATAAAACAGACAAGGTATTTTCTCCCCGCGTAGGTCTCAGCTATTCCATCGATAAAAACACCAGCGCGTATGTACTGTACGATCAGTCGTTCGTACCCGTTA
Source organism: Chitinophaga deserti (assembly GCF_003149455.1). Classification (GTDB taxonomy): domain Bacteria; phylum Bacteroidota; class Bacteroidia; order Chitinophagales; family Chitinophagaceae; genus Chitinophaga; species Chitinophaga deserti. The sequence continues at coordinate 257,115 of NZ_QFFK01000003.1, read as the reverse complement.
CCGGTGTAGACTCTTCCGGCAATGCATTTGATCCCGTAAAAGGCAATGATATGGAATTCGGTATTAAACGCGACTGGTTCAACGGCCGCCTCAGCACCTCCGCTACCGTTTACCAGATCAAAAGGGTGAATGATAAAACAAGCACCGGTTTGGTTGACAGTCGCGGACAAGCCGTAATGCTCCAGCTGGGAGAAACCACCACCAAAGGCCTGGAGATCGACATTAACGGTGAAATCACCCCCGGTCTGAACGTAACCCTTAACTACGCCCTCACAGATTCTAAAATATCCAAAGAATCGCCCACCATTACCGAGGAATCTAAAAAGACCGTTGGTAACATCACCCCTAATACCGCCAAGCACATCACCAATGCATGGGTAAACTACCGTATGATGAAAGGTGCCCTGAAAGGCTTCGGCGTATCTGGTGGCATCCAATGGCAGGCAGAGCGTGCAGTAGGCGCTACCAGGGTATCCAACATCCCCAACTACTTCCGCGTGGATGGTGGCCTCAACTACCAGCTGGGTAAATACAACATCGGCTTCGTGATCAACAACCTGCTCGACGACCGCAGACTGCTGACACAGGCCACCCTCGCAGCCAACGCCGCAGGTTATTACACCTACATCGTGGAAGCCCGCAGGAACTTCCGTTTGAGTGTGGGATATCGTTTCTAATCGAGAAATTGTCCATATGATAGGGCGGTTTGCTTCGGCAGGCCGCCTTTTTTTGCCTCGGGGCTTTTTGATTAATTTAGCACCTGCAAATGAATAATATGCTGGATCAGGTGCTTGTATCAACAGTACTCAGGAAATATCTGCAGGACCATCATCCCGCATTTTTAACGGATGCCACCGAACATGCGAATGGCTCTATGGATTGCTCATTAAAAAGCCCTTCCAGACACTTTTCCATATGGATAGGCACCTACAATAGTGAATACACGCTCGGCCTGGAATCCCCCGACGGAGACTCCGGATGCCATACCCATTTCACCCCTTACACAGAGAGGGATTTCCCCCACGTATTGGAGAATATGTCTGCCCTGCTGAACGATATCATGTCAGGCAAAGTCATCTTTTATCACAGCACCCTGCAGGGCTACACCTGGACGAGTGATATGGACGATACGTTGAAGAAGAAGAGACCGGATGAAGAGATCATGTTCTTCTCATGGAAGTGATCGATATAACGAAAAAGGCAGCTCGTTCAGAGCTGCCTTTTTTATGGATTGGCTGTGAGGATCACAGTTGTCTTATTCTGAGACGGCTATTCCCTTAATTCTAAATTCTTTCTTAAATTACATTAACTAAAGTCAAATATATGGGCGACTGGCATTCATTAATACAACTCATCAGGCAGTTTAATCAGGAACGGGACTGGAGCCAGTTTCATAATGCTAAGGATCTGGCCCTGGCATTAAGCATTGAAGCTGGTGAACTAAATGAGTTATTCCTCTGGAAAAATGCGGAAGAGGCAGACACTGAGAAAGTGAAGGAGGAGCTTGCGGATATCTTTACATATGCGCTTCAATTGGCAGATAAATATGGTTTTGATATTAATGATATAGTTACCGGGAAAATCCAAAAGAATGCTTTGAAGTATCCTGTTGATAAGGCAAAAGGCAGCGCCAGAAAATATGATGACCTATGAATTATGAGAACGAATATTCAATATGTGAGCATAGCTTTGACAAAGAGATTATCGGGAAGATAAGTGATTATCACTTTGCTGAGGACTTCTGGCCTGTCGTTTACATGTTAACAGAAAAAGGCAATAAGAAACTTACAGCTTATGTTGGTGAAACTATTGATATCATTACCAGATTTACCAATCACTTAAATCATCCCGAGAAAAGCAAGCTACATGAAGCACTTTTGATTTCCGGTGACAAGTTCAATAAATCCGCTACGCTTGATATCGAGTCAAATTGTATCAAGTATATGTCCGGTGATGGGAAATATAAGTTGCTAAATGCAAACATCGGATTGGCGGATCATAGCTATTACCAAAAAGAGGAGTTATACACGAATATTTTTCGTGCTCTTTGGGATACGCTTCGAATTGTTGGCCTGGCAAAGCATTCTTTAAAAGAAATAACAAATTCCGATCTCTTCAAATACTCACCATATAAGACTCTTAGCTCTGACCAGACGAAGAGCCTGATATTAATCCTCAGATCATTGCTTGATGATAACTTCGATAGCATAGTAATCGAAGGTGGAGCCGGCTCAGGGAAAACCGTACTTGCTGTATTTTTGTTTAAGTTGCTGCATACACCAGTAGACGATTTTAACTTCAGCATTTTCGGGCCTGAAGATCAACTTATCGTAGAACTGGTGCTCCAACTAAGGGATAAATACCCTAATCCCAGAATGGCTTTGGTTATTGCCATGGAATCTTTCAGAACAACCGTTCAAAAAATATTCAGAAATGTCGCAGGGCTAAGAGAGGAAATGGTAGTAAGCCCCAATGACCTGGCTAAAAATCATTATGATATTATTTTAGTGGACGAAGCTCACCGCTTACGTAGAAGGAAGAACCTGGGTGCTTATATCGGAGACTTCGATGCTGTTTCTAAGAAGCTGGGTTTTGACAAGGAAAAGAATCATGAGCTGGATTGGGTGCTGGCAAGATCGGATAAAAATATTCTTTTTTATGATGAGTTCCAATCAATAAAGCCATCAGACATACCCCAGGAGGTGTTTGATATGCTCAAAAATCAGCCAAAGACAAAAACCGAATACCTCTATTCTCAGTTTAGAGTAAAAGGAGGGCTGAAATACATAAAGTTCATTACTAGTTTGCTACAAGCCGAACTTTCCGGTAGTTCTGAAAAAATTAAGCTCAAGAAGTATGAGTTCATTGTATTTCATGATTTGCAACAAATGCTCGATCAAATCAGAATAAAAAACGAGGAGGAACAACTAGCCAGAATGTTGGCTGGTTTTGCATGGCCATGGGTATCCAAGAAAAGGAAGAATGTTATTCCAAAAGATTTTGATATTGAGTTAGGCTCTTTGAAGTTGAAGTGGAATAGCACTACTAAAAATTGGATCAATTCACCGAATGCCATCAACGAAGTTGGCTGCATTCATACTGTAATGGGATGTGATTTGAATTATGCGGGTATTATTTTCGGCCACGAAATAGGTTATGATAAGGAGAAAGGAGAAATAATTGTTAGGGAAGATCACTATTTTGACAAAAATGGGAAGCATGGAATTAAAGATCCCAACCAGTTAAAAAACTTTATTATCAATATCTACAAGACTATGATGCTACGTGGTATCAAGGGAACATACATCTATATATGTGATGAAGCATTGCGGGAATATTTTTCCAGATACATCCCAGTATTTGGAGAAGCTGCTCCCGTTAGTTAAGGATACCCCATCCAAAGGAGTTTGTATTGCTGTCGGAGGAAATTACATTGCCTGATAAGAGCTTAAAGGGACTGACCCAACTATGCATTTGGCCAGTCCCTTTCCATTTTATTACTGATATTACTGTTTCACTTTTACTTCACCGCATCACTCTCAAAAAACGCTCTCACTTCCTTCGCCCACAGATCAGGTGCTTCCCATGCTGCAAAGTGACCTCCTTTCTCCATCACGGTAAACCGTTTCAGGTTCACTTTTCTTTCTGCCCATTCTTTCGGGGTAGGGGCATCGCCGGGGAAAATGGCTACTCCGGTAGGTACGTTTACTTTTTTGGAAGATGCCAGCTGCTGGGTATGGTCTACGGCGTAGGTGCGCATGGAGGAATTGATGGACTGGCTGATCCAGTAGATCATGATATTGGTCAGCAGATCGTCTTTGGTAAAGTGGTCGTCAATGGTGCCGCCGGGTGTGCGCCAGCTGTTGAACTTCTCTACGATCCAGGATGCGAGGCCTGTGGGGGAATCGTTCAGGCCGTATGCCTGTGTTTGCGGTTTGGTGGAATGCAGCATGGCGTAGGCGCCTTCCCTGTACCACCATCCCTGGATGAACTGCCCGAATTCCTGTTCTGCTTTAGACATGGTGCTCCAGTCTTCAGAGCCATCGGGGTAGCCTACGTCTGAAAGGTGAATGGCTTTCACGTTTTCAGGGTATATGTTGGCGAGTGATTTGGCAATACCCTGGCCCACATCCCCGCCTGCGGCGAAGAAGGTTTTGTAGTTCAGCACGTCTTTCATGAGGGTTGCGAAGATTTTAGCCGACTTGTCGTCTGTGCTGGAAACATGATCGGAGAAGCCAAAGCCGGGGATGGAAGGTATCACCAGGTCGTAGCCATCCGTCAGTAAGGGGATTACCTTATGGAAACGGAAGAAGTTGTCGGGCCATCCGTGGATGAGCAGGAGGGGTTTGGCATTGGGGCTTTTGCTTTTGATGTGCTGGAAGTGAATGTTTACGCCGTCTATCTCCACCGTAAACTGTGGGATTTTGTTAATGGCGGCTTCCTGTTTACGCCAGTCGTACCCGTTTTGCCAGTAAGTAACGAGGCTTTTGAGGTATACGGGGTCTGTACCGTAATTCCAGCCGATGTTTTCAGGAGCGTCGGGCCAGCGGGTCTGGCGGAGGCGGGCTTGGAGATCGTCCAGTACAGCTTGCTGTACATCAATTTTGAAAGGTTTCACATTAAACATATAGTCCGGTTTTTTGGGTTGAGCGTTTGCCATTACAGCATTGATAGCAATAGTTAGGAAAAGTACGAGAGGTTTCATGGTTACTTGGTTTGATAAGACAAAGATCTTTCTGGGTTATGACAGCAGTATGTCAGTAGGAAAATGCCAGTTAAAAATATAAAATCCTTTTGGTAGTTGAAATAGGCAAAAGTACCATCAGAAGGGCGTTTTGCGTCTCTGAAATGTATACTTTGAATGTTGTAACAGTTAAAATTCGGGTATTAATACCCGTGCCTGCACCTCTAAAATGCCATACCTTCGCATCAGCAGCATCTGTCCATATCTACATACCCCATTCGCATTGGCATAATTTCCGTAAGGCAATTGAATCAACCGTAAGCAGCATTATAGCCCCAATATATAGCCACCACCTCAAAAAAACATATGTCATGAAAGCAGTACTATTACTGATCACCTGCTTCTTTACCTGCTACAGCCTTCAGGGGCAGGATATCATCAAGAGAATCGAAGACCGCGCCAGGCAAAAAGCCAATCAGAAAATCGATCGTACCATCGATAAAGGGCTGGATAAAGCAGAGCAGTCGATAGACAGCTCCCTCACCAAAAAGGAGAAAAAGCAGCGCAGTGGCGGCCGTACCCGGGAGGGGAGTGAAGCAACCGCTTCCGCTGAGGCATCATCATCTCCCTCACCATCCCCGCGCATCACAGTAGGCCAGCGCAGCAGCTTCCTGGACTTTGTACCCGGCAGCAAGGTCATCTTCGAAGACCATTTCGAGAAAGATGCCCTGATGGACTTCCCCGCCAACTGGAACACTACCGGAACCGGCAGGGTCATCACGGTAAATGGGTTCCCGGGCCATTGGTTCGAGATTTCCCATAACTCCGTAGTAAACCCCGTACTGAAAGGCCCCCTCCCCGAAAACTGCACCATCGAGTTCGATCTGTTACTCCTCGATGAAGGCGAGAAAAGGGCGCCTTTTATCGATTTCGGCCTCACCCCGGTGAAAGACATCCTCCGGGAAGACCTCTACTACAAGGATAAATTCTACACCACCATCCGCCGTTATAACGAGAAACACGGCAAAGAGGTGGAATACGGCCTGAAGGATGCCGTAGGCAACAAAAACGACTTCCCCCTTGGTAATTATGTCAATAAAGTACTCCGCGTAAGCATGGCGATCAATAAAACCCGCGTAAGGGTATACCTGGATCAGACCAAGATCGTAGACCTCCCCCGGGCACTGACAGATCCTATGCGGAATAACTTTTTCCTCAATAATGGTTACGTCATCCCCGCATCTGAACTGCCCATGATAGTAGGCAATGTGCGCATCGCTTCCGGCAGCACCGATGCCAGAAGCCTGCTTATCAAACAATTGATGGAAGATGGTAAAACCACCACCACCGATATCCTTTTCGATGTAAACAGCGAAACCATCAAACCGGCATCCTACGATGTGATCAAACAGTTCGGCGACGCCCTGGTAGCCAATCCCGCACTTAGAATAAAGATCATCGGGCATACAGACAGTGATGGGGGAGATGCAGAAAACCTGAGCCTTTCACAAAAGCGTGCCGCAGCGGTTAAGATGTATATCACGGAGAACTATGCAGTAGCAGGCTCCCGGATTCAGACCGACGGGAAAGGAGAGAGCCAGCCCGTTGCGGGGAATACTTCTGCAGATGGTAAAGCGAAGAACAGGCGGGTGGAGTTCGTTAAACTCTGACTGTAAATTTCATAAACTACAAAGGCTGCGCATCCACGATGCGCAGCCTTTGCTATATATATACCTTTATGTTATTTCGCGGCTAAAGCTGCTCCTTCAAAAACGATCCCGTCCCAGCCATTGGCCATGAACTGCCGGATGTTCTGATGATCTGCAGCATCGGGAGTTTGTAATACAGATTGATAATGTTCCGCAAACAGGTACAGGGTATCTTCCTTGCTGAGGTTGTTCAGCTGTGCGAAAGCAAATACTTTGGCACTCCCCTGATTCTGGTTAGCCTCATTCACAGCAGCCCCGTTTTTAAAAGCAGTAGGCTGATGCTGGTAATGCGTTTCTATGAATTCAATCACCTCTTTGAAGGTGAGGGTATTGGATTTTAGTTTGTCGAGCAATGTGCTGATTTGTTCTTTCATGCAGCAAAAGTAAAATAATCGGGCGGAAGGCACAATACTTGCAGCGATCCCCTTAAACGGAAAACCCATGTCTGCAACACCCATCATCCGGCATAAATTCACCGCCGACCCAACAGCAATAGTTCACCAGAACAAAGTGTTCCTCTTCACCGGCCACGATGAACCACCTCCCGGGGTAGACGATTACGTAATGCATGACTGGCTTTGCTTTTCTTCCTCCAATCTTACAGACTGGCAGGAGTATCCCTCACCACTGAAAGCCACGGATTTTACCTGGGCTTCCGGTGATGCGTATGCTTCCAAAGTTGTTTTCAAAGACGATTGGTTTTACTGGTTTGTGGCCGTTACCCATCAACACATTCCCGGTAAAGCCATAGGCGTGGCAAAAGCTCTGCAGCCGGAAGGGCCATACCACGACGCTTTAGGCCATGCACTTATTACAGGGGATATGTTACCCGGTAAGCCGGGTGAGAAGGCCAACCTCGACCCTACAGTGCTTATTGATGATGATGGCAGATCATACATCTGCTGGGGCCACCAGGTGTGCTACTTTGCAGAATTGAAGAATGATTTTACAGGGCTGGCAAGTGATATCTCCACTATTAGCCTGCCGCATTTTATGGAGGGGAGCCATCTGTTTAAGCAAAATGACTGGTATTATCTCCTGTATGGCCACGGCACTCCGGAGCAAATAGGATATGCCATGAGCCGGGATATTCATGGTCCCTGGGAGTTTAAAGGCTTTGTGTGTGGGCCGGCGGATAATAGTGAAACCAATCGTCCGGCTACATTGGAGTATGAGGGGAGGATGTTGTTTTTCTTCCACAACGGAAACCTTCCGGGAGGTGGCAGCCACCGGCGGTCGGTGTGTTTGGATGAACTTTATTTTAATGCAGATGGTACTATACAGGAAGTGAAGATGTAAAACAGCCATGAGCATAATTGCCCATGGCTGTAGCGGGTTTATTCTCCCTGTGTTTCAATGTAATGATCCATCGCGGCTTTCATAAACTGCGCCAGCTCCAGGCTGGGCATGCCATCTACCGGTGTGTAGCGGTTGTCCTGCACATAGAGTTCTCCCAGCTTCCGGAAGTACTCCAGTTTACCCATTTCTATTTTACCGCCGCTCAGCTGCAGTATGATCTTAAACCGCCGGGCAATGCATTCCTGAACGGGTGCGCTTGTTGGGTCTGTGTTCATCATTACGGTGAGCCGGGTGTTGATGTTGCTTAGCTCCGTTTGTAAATCGCGCATCTCTTCTTTACTGAAGCTGCGGAGGGTTTCTTCGGCGGAAAGGATGGTGTCTTTCCCCCATTTGGCCATGGCCTCGGCACGGTAGGCTTCCATCTTATCGTTGGGTATGCCTTCGTATAAATCTTCTACCTGTAACATAGTGTTGTTTTTGAGTGTTACCAATGTTTTGTCAATGGTACCAACCAATGTGTCTATCCGCTCCCTTTTCGCCAACAGCGCTTTCCTGTGCCCTTCCAATGCCTGCTGCAGGTCAAATGCAGGATCTTCCAGAATGGCAAGAATGTCTTTCAGCGGAAAGTCGAGCTCCCTGTAAAACAGGATCTGCTGCAGCCGCAACAGCTCCTTATCGCCATACAGCCTGTACCTGGCCTCGGTACGGACGGATGGCTTCAGCAATCCCAGTTCATCGTACAGATGTAAGGTGCGCACACTTACCCCCGCTAATCTGGACAGCTTCTTTACAGAATAATTGTTCATCGTTTGGATTTATACCGTTCTCAGCAAATGTAGGGTATGACGTAAGGTAAGAGTCAAGCTTTCAGACAGATTTATTTTTATAACATAAAAGTTACAGCCTGCGCAGATACCCTGCGCATACCGTTGCTACTTTTACACCATGTTACCGTAACAACATTGCAAATCATTCAAAATCAATACTAATAAACGTATATGTAATGATGCTGACGAAGTGTGGAGGTATTGCTTTTTTACCTATTTTGCGTAGTATTTTTTTGTTTGTCTATAGCCAACTTTTCAAATAGAATCCCTTGCAACTAACAGAAGACCAGATACTTTCCCTTGCACCCGACGAATCTTCCCGGAAGTCGGGTAAAGACCTCGCCAATCCTGCCAAATGGGTAAGCAAAGGTATCAACGAACTAGCCCTCTGGGGCGAATGCCAGGGCAGTGGCAGCAAACCCTACCAGACCCAGGTAGATGTTGCCTCCATCGCTTTCAAATGCTCCTGTCCCAGCCGTAAATTCCCCTGTAAGCACGGCATCGGCCTCATGCTCCTGCATGCCCGTCAGGCCGCTTCTTTCACGGATAACACCGCCCCGGCATGGGTAGCAGAATGGATTGATAAACGCTCTAAACGGGAAGAAAAGAAAGCAGAAACTGCCGCCAAACCCGTGGATGAAGCAGCACAGGCTAAAAGAAAAGAAGCCCGCGAGCAAAGCGTGGAAGACGGAATGGAGGAACTGCTCCGCTGGATGAAAGACATCGTGCGAAACGGTATCCTTAATATCCCCGAAAAAGATCCGGCTTACTTCGCGGACATGGCCCGCAGGATGATAGATGCCAAGTCTCCCGGACTGGCAGGCATGGTACGCACCCTCGGTTCTTTAAACTTCTACCGCGAAGGTTGGCAAAGCCAGTTCATGGACCAGCTGTCACGCATATACCTCGTTATATCAGGATTCCGTAACCGGGAAGGGCTGCCCGCCCCATTGCTGGAAGATGTACGCAGCTGGACCGGCTTCACACAAAGCCAGGAAGAACTGAAAGCGCAACCCGGCATCACAGACACCTGGATCGTGCTGGGAAAGCAAACCATTGAAGAAGACAGTCTGCTCACAGAGCGCAACTGGCTCTATGGTACGCAGTCTAAACGCTATGCACTGGTATTACAGTTCAGCGTGCGCGGGCAGGGACTGGCCTTTTCCATCAGTCCGGGTATGCACATACAGGCTACGCTGGTGTTTTACCCATCAGCACAACCCCTGCGTGCCATCATCCGCGAACAGCATTCTACCCGCGTGCAGGAACCATATACACCCTGCAGCGGCTGGCAGGAAGTATCCGCCGCTTCTGCCGCCATTTACAGGGAACTGCCCTTTGATGCAGAGCGCCCTTTTATTGTGCAGCAGGTGAAGCCTGTTCAGCAGGATGGGCAGTGGTGGCTCTGCGATCAGGACAGCCACATCGTGCGCATTAAAAACAATTTCAAACAGCTCTATACTTTACTCTCCATCAGTGGCGGTCAGCCGCTGGATATGGCCGTACTGGGCAGGGAGCATGTATACGAACCCATGGGCGTTTGGAGCGGCGGCCAATACTTTCACCTTACAAACTAACCCCATGCCTTCCTGGAATAACATCATACAAACCGCCCAGCTCGGAACGGAAAAGCGGCAGCTGAAACCGGCAGACATGGCGCCGGAACTACAGGAAACTGTTTCCATCACACAAAGCAACCCCGCCATCGACCGGGAGGAGCAATTCCTCCAATCGGCAGCACTGGCTTTTAATTACCGGCAGAGCGGTGTTTTACCTGCCACACATTCCGCGCCGGTTATTACACCCGCGCCTCCGGAAGAAAGCGCTTACTGCAGCCCCATCGCACATCAGGCGCTGAAAGATATCCTGCTTTACGAAAGCACCGGCCTGCTTTCCCTCTGGCTGAAGCTGTGCGCGGAAAAGCAACTTCTTGCCCGGCCTGAAGTATTGCCGGTTTTACTCAATACCGCCATGCAGCAGAAAGCCCTGCGCCCTGCTATCGACGCTTGCCTTGGGCATCGCGGTAAGTGGCTGGCACGGTTTAATGAAGACTGGCAGTTTACCTCCGGCCTTACGGATGATGAGTTATGGGAAACCGGTTCTCCGCAGCAACGTAAACAGGCATTGCTGAGAGCAGGCCATACGGATCCCGAAAAGGCCGTGGCATGGCTGAAAGATACCTGGCCGAAAGAGAATGCCGCCACCCGTACAGAACTTCTGAAAGACCTCCCCGCTGCATTTTTCGAAACCAACCTCCCCTGGCTGGAAAGCCTCCTGCAGGAAAAGAGCCAGAAGGTGAAAGAGGAAGCTTTGAAGCTGCTGAAAAGGATCCCCATGTCGTCAGTAGTACAGCTGTATTGGAACACCATCCGGCACTGCGTGAGCATCGTAACGGAGAAAACCATGCTGGGCCTGTCGTCTAAGAAAGTACTGCAGATAAAAGAACCGGATGCTTTCGATGAACAGATCTTCAAAACCGGTATTGAAAGAAATACCAGTGTAGACAAGAATTATCTGTCGGCCGATGGTATGGTGATATATCAGCTGGCAGAATATATTCCCCCGCATTTTTGGGAAGCGCATTTACAGGAAGAGCCTGCGGTTATCTTCGACCTCTTCCTGAAAAATAAAACGGGAGAGAAGCTGCTCTCCGCCATGGGCATGGCCGCTTACCGCTTCGGGAACGAAGACTGGGCGCCGCTTTTTACGAAAGATGATAAACGGTATTTTCACGATATCCTGCCACTGTTGCCGCAGGACCTGCGCGAAAGGTACATGGTGAAATTCTTCGACATCATGCCCGACGGTATCATCCGCTTCCTTACAGAAAACCAGCAGGAAGACTGGGGCATGGATATCACACGCTCTTTCATGAAGTATGTGGCCAACAATCATTACCACTACAACCGCGGCTTCTACAATAAATTCATCCATCTGCTGCCATTAAAAATCGCCGGTGAACTGGATTCTTTTTCTCCGGACGATGATTACAGCAAACGCGGCTGGACGGAAATGGCGGGGCACATCCTCCAGCTGCTTTCCCTTAAAGGACAAACCATTCAGGCATTTCAATCCATAAACCACTAATAATACCCAACTTATGTCAGCGATTTTACGCAGCCATGCAGAACAGCTCTTTGCACAGGAACTGGAAGAACTGCAGAAACAGGATGGCGGCAAACGCCCCTCCAACTGGAAGTTAACACCACAGGCCGTTGTCACTTACCTGATAGGCGGCACACTCAAAAACGGATTTGAGATCACTCCCAAATATATCGGCAGCCGCCGCCTCATGGAAATTGCCGTGGCCACCCTTACTACCGATCGCGCCCTGCTGCTCTATGGACTGCCCGGCACCGCTAAAAGCTGGGTAAGCGAGCACCTGTCTGCCGCCATCAGTGGTAACAGTACCCTGATCATTCAGGGCACCGCAGGTACCAGCGAAGAATCTATCCGCTATGGCTGGAACTATGCCCGGCTGCTTTCTGAAGGTCCCAGTGAAAGGGCGCTCGTGGAAACACCCGTGATGCGCGCCATGAAGGAAGGGCAGATCGTCCGTATCGAAGAGCTGACGCGCATCGGCGCCGATGTGCAGGATACCCTCATCACCATCCTCTCCGAAAAAACACTCCCTGTTCCGGAACTGAATACCGAAGTACAGGCCTCGAAAGGCTTCAATGTAATTGCTACCGCCAATAACCGCGATAAAGGGGTGAACGACCTCTCCAGTGCGTTAAAGCGCCGCTTCAATACCGTCATCCTTCCTGTACCCGATAGCATGGATGAAGAGATCGATATCGTGAAGCGCCGGGTGGAAAGCTATGGTAAGGTAATGGAACTGCCTGCTGAAAAGCCCGCCATAGAAGAGATCCGCCGTATCGTGACCATCTTCCGGGAACTACGCTCAGGCGTAACGCTCGATGGTAAAACCAAAATCAAGGCACCATCCGGAACGCTCAGTACGGCAGAAGCCATCTCTGTAGTGAACAACGGTCTTGCCATGGCTGGTTACTTCGGCGACGGACAACTCAAAGCCGCAGACCTTGCCGCAGGCATCCTCGGTGCGGTGATCAAAGATCCCGTGCAGGATAAACTCGTTTGGCAGGAGTACCTGGAAACCGTAGTGAAGCCCCGGAGCGAATGGAAAGATATTTACAGGGCCTGTAGAGACCTGGTTTAAAACATTGCCTTTATGTCGATACACGTTTTAGGCATACGCCACCACGGCCCGGGATCTGCCAGGAGTGTGAAAGCATTCCTCGAAAAGCTAAAGCCCGATATAGTGCTGGTGGAAGGTCCTCCGGAAGCAGATGCGATCCTGCAATGGGCCAATCATGCGGAACTGAAGCCACCTGTAGCCATACTGGCCTATCAGGCCGATGATATTAAGAAATCGGTGTTCTATCCCTTCGCGGAGTTTTCTCCCGAATGGCAGGCCATTCAATATGCAAAGCAGCACAACATCCCCGTAAGGTTTATGGACCTCCCGCTGTCGCATCACTTCGCCATAGAAAACGAAGCGGCAGCAAAGGAAGCAGGAGCAGATGTTGCGCCGGTAGAAAATGCGGTGGTGGAAGAAGTGGAAGTAACGGAAAGGAAGATGCACCCCATGGATGAAATGGCCGTCGCTGCCGGATTCGGCCACAGCGATAAGTGGTGGGAGCATATGTTTGAACACCGCCTCGATAACGAAGGCGTTTTCACCGCCATCGGTGAAGCCATGCAGGCCTGCAGGGAAGTATCCCCTTCGCAGCACGACCGGGAAGAGCTGCTGCGTGAAGCTTACATGCGGAAAGTAATCCGCCAGGCAGAGCGGGAAATGTACACGGAAATAGCCGTTATATGCGGCGCCTGGCATGCGCCTGCACTGATGGATATGCCTCCGCAGAAAGGGGATAACGAGCTGCTGAAAGGCCTGCCCAAAGTGAAGGTGGAATGCACCTGGGCACCCTGGAGCTACGACCGCCTCAGCTACAAAAGCGGATATGGTGCCGGGATACAATCGCCCGGATGGTATGAACATGTATGGCATCATCCCAACGATGATGGCTCCCGCTGGATGGCCAACGTAGCCCGGCTTTTCCGGGAAAACAGTATGGATACTTCCGTAGCCCACATCATAGAAGCCGTTCGCCTTGCAGAATCACTGGCAGCCCTGCGCGGCTTACCTAAAGCAGGGCTGGAAGAACTGAACGAAGCCACCATCAGTGTACTCTGCACCGGCGAAAGTGTTATGATGCAGCTCATTGCCAGCAAGCTGATTGTAGGCGTTAAAATGGGACAGGTACCTTCCGAAATACCCAAGCCACCACTGCAGGTAGACATCGAGAAGTTTCAGAAGAAACTCCGCCTGCCCGCTTCCGCCGACTGGAAAGATTACCTGCTCGACCTCCGCAAGGAGAACGATCTCGAACGCAGCGTTTTCCTGCACCGCCTGCTGCTGCTGCAGTTAGAATGGGGCAGAAGGAGCGAAGTGGGAGGCAGAGGTACCTTCAAAGAACAATGGCGCCTCCAGTGGGATCCCTCGTTTACCATAGAAGTGATCGAGAAAGGCGTATGGGGCAACACCGTTGCCGAAGCAGCTTCCAACTTTGTGGTAGACCAGGCCGTACATTCAGGTTCCCTGAAAACCGTGAGCCAGCTGTTGTCGGATACCATTCCGGCGGAGTTACCCGCTGCAGTGGAAAAGCTCATCCAGCTGCTCAACAACCTGTCTGCCGCCAGCAGCGATGTAATGCAGCTCATGGAAGTAATACCGCCACTGGTGAACGTAAGCCGCTACGGCAACGTGCGGAATACAGACAGCGCCATGGTAACGGGTATTGCTACCGGTATGATCACCCGTATATGTATCAGTCTCCCCAATGCCTGTAACGCCGTGGCGGATGATGCTGCACAGCAGCTGCTGGAATTATTGTACCGGATGAATGATGCGGTGAACCTCCTGCAGCATCCCGATTCCACTGCCGAATGGCAGGAGATGCTGCATACGGTTGCTAACGGCGGACAAACCGCCCCCGTTATAGCAGGCTACAGTACCCGCCTGCTGGCCGATTACCAGTTGCTGACGGGAGAGGGGCTGGTGAAAGCCTTCAACTTCTCCATGTCTCAGGCAACGGAGCCTGCCATTGCAGCCGCGTGGCTGGAAGGGTTCCTCAAAGGCAGCGGTACCCTCTTACTGCTCGATCCTCAGCTATGGAATGTGGTGAACGGTTGGGTAGCCACGCTGGACGAATCCAGCTTTACACAGGTATTGCCCCTGCTGCGCAGAACCTTCGCGCACTTCACCCATTCGGAAAGGAGGAAGCTGGGAGAGAAAGTAAAACAGGGTGATAGCGGAATGGTTTCCGCTCCATCCATTCAGGAACACGCATTCGATTCGCACCGCGCGGCACAAAGCCTGCCGGTGGTAATGAACTTATTGGGATACGCATGAACAACGAATTCAACATCCGCAAATGGCGCCTGATACTGGGCGGCGGGGAAAATGACGGTACGGGCACATCGCTCGAAGGTAAGGAGCTGCAAATGGACCGTACACTGGAAGCCCTCTATGACAGTGAGCGCAGCGGCGGCCTCGGCCCCTCATCACCGAACGTAAGCCGCTGGCTGGGCGATATACGCACCTTCTTCCCCAACTCCGTAGTGCAGGTGATGCAGCAGGACGCACTGAAGCGCCTCAACCTCACCCAGATGCTTTTCGAAAAGGAAATGCTGGAAAACGTAACGCCCGACGTTCACCTCGTAGCCACCCTCATGACCCTCAGCCGGGTGATCCCCGACAAAACGAAGGATACCGCCCGCCAGGTAGTGCGTAAAGTGGTGGATGAACTGATGCGCAAACTGCAGAACCCCATGCAACAGGCCGTTACCGGCAGTCTCAACCGCAGCGTGCGCAACTTCCGCCCCCGGCACAATGAGATCAACTGGGATATGACCATCCGTAAAAATCTCCGGCATTACCAGCCCGATTACAATACCATTATCCCCGAAGTGAAAGTAGGATATGGTCGGAGAAGGAACTCCCTCAAGGATGTGGTGCTTTGTATCGACCAAAGCGGCTCCATGGGCACCTCGGTGGTGTACTCCGGCATATTCGGGTCGGTAATGGCTTCTATCCCCGCTATTAAGACCAAAATGGTCGTTTTCGATACCGCCGTGGCCGACCTTACCGAAGAACTCACTGACCCCGTAGAACTCCTCTTTGGGGTGCAGCTGGGTGGTGGCACCGATATCAATGCCGCGCTCACCTATTGCCGGCAGATCATTACCCGCCCTATGGATACCGTGCTGGTACTCATTACGGACCTCTACGAGGGCGGTAATGAGGCCGAAATGCGTAAAAGGGCAGTTGAGCTTACCGCTGCCGGGGTACAGGTAGTAGTGCTGCTGGCACTGAACGATGATGGCGCCCCCTCGTACGATCACGGCAACGCACAGTTTCTCTCCAACCTCGGCATACCCGTTTTCGCCTGCAGCCCCGATAAGTTCCCCGACCTCATGGCTGCCGCACTCAGTAAGCAGGACATTGCCGCATGGGCCGCCCGGGAAGATCTGTCACTGAAGAAATAACCTATGTAATTCGGTTATCATATTGCTGTTTATTGTCATAACACATTGATTATTGGGGATTTACATAAATTTGTGCCCAAATCGCAAGCAAATGACTTTACCAGCAGTTAATCTCCGAAGCGCCCTGCTCGTTGCAGCAGTGGCCCTGTTAACCTCCTGCTCTGCATCTAAGAAATCAGGCGGAACACATGCTTACATGAAGAAACAATACAAAGAGCTGAAAGGCGCTTTGAATGAGGCAGAAGTCTCCATCATCCAGGACAGTGTGAAGGTCATCTTCCCCCATCATGTACTTTTCGCTACCGGGTCCGACCAGTTGAAGGACGAAGTACGCCCCACCTTCGGGCGCTTTGCCGGGGTATTGAACAAGTACGACAAAACAAAGATCCTCGTTACCGGGTACACCGATAATACCGGGGCCGACCAGTTTAATAACGAACTGTCGGAAAAGCGGGCTAAGAGCGGCAAGCAATTACTCGTGGAAAACAGTGTAGCGGATAACCGCATCTTTACCTGGGGCCTCGGCGCACGCCATCCCATCGCAACCAATGATACAGATGAAGGAAAGGCCCGTAACAGGCGCGTGGAATTCGTTATCCTGTACGATGTGAAGAACGATCAGTAAATCACGGAATGGTAATAAAACAAAAAAGCAGTCTTCATCAGACTGCTTTTTTTTATGTTATCTGGATATTGTATTTCGCCAGCAGCCCCAGTACCCCGGGTAGCATAAACTTCGCTTTCTTAATCTTATTCCTTTCCGGATCAATGAGGTAATGCTCCGCCGTCCTGAAATCCGCCTGCTCCAAAATAGTGTTGCCGAAAGTGGTATTCAGCAGATCACAATGTGTGAAGAAGGAAGCGGTAAGATCCGCATTTGTAAAATCTGCCTCCCGTACCAGGCAATGAGAGAAAACGGTTTTCTTAATCTTCAGGCCAAAGAAGGAAGTATTGTTCAGCGTGCAGCGTTCGAAGGTAAAGGAGAGGTTGAAGGAATTACATTCGTCGAACCGGAGGCCCAGCAATTTACAATCCTGGAACTTTACACCGCGGAATGCAGTGCCTTTAATCGTGGTGAGACTCATATTGCAGCCGGAAAATACACAGTCGATAAATACCGCGTTGATAAGGCTGCTCCCCGAAAAGTCACAGTTCTGAAATGTGCATTGCTCATATTCCACAGCAGGCAGCGGTGTGCTGGTATAGTCTTGCCGGTCAAACGTCCGGTCGGTATAATAATCCTGTTCCATAACCCTGAAAATTAATCAATTTCCGCTTCTATGGCATCTTAGGATTTTTATTCTGCTGCCAGTTTTTCAAACACACCCGGTTCTGAACGGATACCCAGCTGCTGACGGAAGGCCGCCAGATCAAAACCTTCTTTTTCATTCGCCTGCTGCACTGCAGCTTTTGCCGATTGCAGGGCCGCTTCGTTCTGCCAGCGCACAATCGTAATAAACACGCTTTCTCCTTTATCATTTTCTTTTACATACACTGCATCTTCAATAAAGCCCGGCTGGTTGCGGAGCAGGCTACGGCTAATGTGCATGCGTTGCAGAAAAGCAGGCTTTGCCGCAGCAGGTACAGTGAGCTGGCTCATATAGGAAATACCTCCTGCAATGTGCTTCCCGGATATAGTCGCAATATCCTGTGGTAATTGTCCCAGTGCCTGCAGGAAGCCCAGCCGGTCGTTTTGCAGCTGGCCTTTCACCACCTTTCCGTCTTTCAATGTATAAATAGCCATGGCATCGCTGGTGATGGTGTTACCCGTGGCGGGTATGTATGTGTAAGCTGCCTGCTGCGTGCCTTTCCATTGCCATTTCACCACTACCTGGTCTCCTTCCGCCATCACTTCCTGCAGTTGCCATTGAATGTCAGGGAAGGCATGGATAAGCGGGGCGATGGGTGCTTCGAAGCCTGCTGCTCCTTTCAGCCCGGATGGACCGGTGTAGCTGTCAGAGATGTATGCGGGTAATTCCTTGAACCTGCGCTGGTTGATGACTTCTTCGAATAACCGGCGGATGATGGTCTTGTTTTGTTGTGCGGTGCTCATGTGAGTGCTGTTGGTGGTTTTTTGATGGGAGGATGGATGGGACTGCTGTGCAGAGGCTTGTGTTGTTTCGAGGAACATCGCAAGGGCCAGACTGGTAGCGGGTAATATCTGTTTCATAGCCTTGAATTTTTCACAAAGCTACTGGCGCCGCCTAAGGGGGAATTGTAAAAAATCATTGATTTACCAACGGCGGGTGCCGCTGAAGAAAGCACGGGGCGTTTGCCCGGTAAATTGCCGGAAGTCGCGGATGAAATGCGACTGGTCGAAGTATCCCGCATCATATGCGGCCTGTGTAAGAGAGGTGGCATCGCTATGCCGGCGTACCAGGTTGCGGAGTCTTACAATGGCGGCGTATTGCTTGGGACTGGCCCCTATGAGGGAACGGAATCGTTTTTCAAATGCATCCTGGCTGATGTGAAGACTGCCGGCCAGTTCTTTCATGCGCAATTGCCCGTTTTCCCTGCGGATGGCTGCTGTGGCAGAGAGCACCAGTTCATCCTGCCGGGTATCCGTCATCTGACCGATAAGGAACGCTTCCAGTAAGGCAATGCGCTGGGTATGACTGGTAGCCTCCTGCAGCCTTTCCATCAACTGGCGGAGGTCATGGTCAGGGAAGAGGTTTTCCGTGCCAATGCTCAGCCCGAAAATCTCATGGGCAGGCATACGGGTAAAGGCAGATATGGCTCCCTCCCGGCAAATAGCCAGCAGGTTACCCGTACCTTTTTCGTACCGGAAGCTGCGTGCGCTTTTACGCAGGCCGCCAATCACAGTATCCGGCAGTTCGGAAAACTCTATGCCATCGTTCAGGAGGATGCGCCCGCGAAAACGGAAGGAAAGTACCAATGCCGTATCGGGGATCGTCTGGTTAACGATCTCCGCATCGCTTTCAATCACCAGGTATTCCCGGATGAAAGGAGCGAGTTGGGCAGACGGATGGTATTTCCCGATAGTCATTTCATAAAAGTAACCTTTTGAAGGCAATACCAAAAAGAACGACCGTCCGGAAGGTGCCGGACGGTCGCTGTGATCACTGATTTCCGTTTAACCGAATCAGGGGTTTAAGGGGATATCAAACATGAATACAAGTCCGCCGCCGGGGTTGCGTTCCACATGCAGCGGTTCGTTATAAAGTTTCTCCAGCCGCAGGGCGGTATTGCGGAGTCCAACGCCGGAGCCGTTCATGATTTGTTCCAGCGCTCCGTCGTAACCTGCCCCGTTATCGCTCACGGTAAAGCGCAGTTTGTTCCTCACTTTAGCGCAGCGGATGGTAACCGAGCCGCCTTCTATACAGGGGCCTATACCGTGCTTTACGGCATTTTCCACGATAGGCTGCAGCAGCATGGGCGGGATGCGGCAGGCGTGTACGGATTCAGGAGCGTCTATCTGTATTTTCAACCGCGAAGAGAAGCGGTGTTGTTCGATCTGGAGGTAATCCCGGAGGAAGGAGAGCTCTTTGCCAAGAGGCACCAGGTCTGCCCGGGTAGCATCCAGTGCATACCGGAAGGTGTCTGCCAGTTGTGCGATCAGTTCGCGGGCGCTTTCCTGCTCAGCGGGGATGCTGGCATTTACATGATTCAGTGCGTTGAACAGGAAGTGGGGCTGTATCTGTGCCTTCAGTGCCCGCAGCTCTGCCTGCAGCGCCTGCTCCCGCAGTTCCGCTACTTCCGCACCCGGCTGGGGAGAAGGAGGCGTTTGTCGCGATTGCAGCGGTAGCAGCAGTAACACGGCAGAAATGATCACCGCGGCCAGCGCCAGTAATGCAGCCGGCCCGCCTGGCGCTCCGGTATGGTAAACTGTAAAAGCGAGCATGCACAGCGAGGCTGCCAGCAGCCCGGCTATCAGCATTTGTAAGAGAAAGGAGGCTTTCTTTTCCACAAGCAACATGGTCATGAAGTTTCCTCAAAACTAGGAACCAGTGCATATGGATTTAACCGATGAATTACTCGAAAAAGGAACTGAGTAAAAGTACTTAGCTAGCTGGCGAGCCCCAGTTCCATCGCCTTGCGGACGAGCGCTGCCGTGTTCTTCACATCCAGCTTCTGCATGAGGTTGTAGCGGTGGTTTTCGATGGTGCGCACGCTGAGGGAGAGCTTTTCCGCGATCTCCTGGTTACTCAGCCCCTGGGCTATGAGCCCGAGTATCTCTTTTTCGCGCTTGGTAAGGGTAGGGGCATACCGGCTGGGCTTGCGCTGGAAGATCTGCTGGAACATCTGGTCTTTCAACTCTCCATGAACATATTGCTCGCCGGAACGCACGGTATCTATGGCTTCCCGGATCTCCCGGCTGCCTGCGGTTTTGAGTAAATACCCCGCCGCCCCGTTCTGGAAAGCGGTACGGATGGTATGCTTGTCTTCCACATTAGTAAAAATAATCACCCGTGTGTCCGGATGATCGGCCGAAACCCTCCGGCAAAGAGCCAGCCCGTCCTGCCCGGGAAGCTGAATATCAAGGAATAACACTTCCGGGGCACGAACGGTCAGCCCGTCCAGCAGCTCGTCGCCATTCTGGTACGCGCCAATAACGGATACATCGGGGAAACCCTGCAGTATCATCTGTAATCCGTTAAGAATGGCCGGGTGATCGTCTACCAGGGCAATGGTCAGGCTGTTCATGTAAATTGATTAGATGCGTAATATTAACGAATCGCCGGGAGATATGAAAACATTACAGTCTGGTACGGGTTTTGAATTATCAACAGTAATGCCGGCGTATATGTTAAACCTGCTTTAACAGTTAAACCAGGGCCAACCGCGGCAGTCTAACAATTAAGACTAAAAACAGCATGTATGAAAAGGGTAATGATTCTGTTGGCTGTGATGACCGCTTTTACAGCTATAACTCCGTCCTCCGCCTCGGCGCAGGTGCGTGTGAGTGTCAATATCGGCATTCAACCCGCCTGGGGCCCCGTGGGGTACGACTACGCGGAATATTATTTCCTCCCCGATATCGATATGTACTATTACATCCCGACGCAGATGTATATCTACTTCTACGGGGGCCGATGGATACAAACCCGCTATTTACCGGACTACTGCCGCCATTACGATTTCTACCGGGGCTATAAAGTAGTGATCAACGAGCGCGACCCATGGCGCTACCACGACCGCTACCGGGTACAATACCGCCCTTACCGTAACAACCACAGCCAGATCGTACTGCGCGACAACGACCGCTGGAGGAGCCACCACCGCGACTGGAACAACAGCCGTCCGGATAATGGCCGAAGGGACTGGAACAACAGCCGCCCGGACAACGACCGCCGCGACTGGGGCAACAACCGGAATAACGATCGTAACAACGACAGGAACAACGACCGCAGGGAATGGAATAACAACCGCCCGGATAACAACCGCAGGGAATGGAACAACAATAACAACCGTGGCAACGACCGGAATACCCGGGAAAACAACGTAAACCGCGGCAATGAAAGAAGAGAATGGAATAACAACGCCAACCGTGGCAACGAACGCCGCGAATGGAAAGGAAACAACGAGAACCGTGGAAACAACGATCAGAAAGGCAACAGAGGCAATAACTCCAGCAGGGGTAACAGTAGTGCCCGGGGTAACGATAATAACAGGGGAAACAGGAACTAAGCCTGTAGTGTGTGATAGATAACCGCCGGAAACGGCGGTTTTTTTTGTAATAGCGAAAGGGCCGGCTCAGTTATCTGAGCCGGCCCTTTCGCGTATAAATCGGATGCTGGTTACTTAGCTATGATCACAGGCCGCATTTGTTTATGCTTGCCTGATTTCACCGTAACGAAGTACAGTCCGGAGTTCAGTCGTGCTGCAGGCACATATTCATTGCCCTGCTCTGCCGTGAGGATTTTGCGGAACTGCACCCGGCCAAACAGGTCGGTAACGGTCAGTTCCATTTCATTACCTGCGGGTATCACATATTTCACCCGGAAGCCTTCCTGTGCAGGGTTAGGATACACCCACAGCGTTTCACGGCTGGCTGCCACCAGGATGGTGAATTGGGCAGTACATCCCGAACCATTATCAGTAACACGCACGGTATAAGTACCGGGAGGGCGCTGGTAGAGGTCTTCCGTGGTGGATTTGTCTGACCAGAGATACTGGTAACTGCCGGTTCCGCCGTGAACGGTGATGTTGATGTTACCGTCTTCATCCGCCGCCCCAATGATCTGCAGGGTATTCAGCGATCCTGCTACCACCACGTTCTGCGTGTTGGTAAAGCCGCCATCTCCCGTTACGCGGATGGAATAAGTCCCCGGTGCGAGGTTGCGGAACTCCGGTGTATGAACACCTGCAGGATTTTCCTGGTTATTGATAAAGTAGCTGAATGCAGCAGGTGTGCCTTCACTGAGGTTAGTCAGTATCCTGCCATTGGCGCCACAGGCCGCATTCGTAACGGTATACGTGATAGTGGGGTTAGCAGTACGGGATATCCGGAAAGTCTGCCTCCGTACACAGCCGGATCCATTGTCGGTTACATCCACCCAATAATCTCCGGAAGCCAGACCCGTCACATCCTGTGTGGTGGCGTTGTTAGACCATAGGTAACTGAAAGGGCCGGTACCGCCAGCCACTGTTACATCAATGCTGCCCAGCTGCTGGTTGATCTGTGAAGTAACCACTACATCGCTCACCCATCCATCCACAAACACTGTCATGGTTTTCTCGTACCCGTTGGCACCCGTAATCCGGATGTCGTACATATCAGGAGCGAGGTTGCGGTAAACTCTTTCTCCAATACCCGAAGGGTTCGCAATACCATTGAGGTAGAACTGGTACGGTGCGGCACTTGCACCGGTCATATTCACCGTAATGGTGCCATTGGCTTCACAGTCGGCGTCGGTTGCAACGGTCGTTACATCAGGCCCGGTGCGGGTAATCACAAAATCTATGGCGGTTACGCATTTGGTATCAAAGTCCGTCACTTCGAGATGGTATCTGCCGGATGGCTGGCCCTGGAGGTCCTGCCCGCGGGAACCAGTAGACCAGAGGTACCGGTAATTCCCACTGCCACCGCTCATGGTGATATCGATATTGCCATGGTGATGGTTAACCGTGTTTTGGATTACCATCGTATTCAGGTTGCCGCCTACGGTTACATCCTGAGAGAAATCCAGTCCGCCATCGCCGGTAACACGCATCGTATAAGTACCGGGGTTCAGCTGGTTGAAGACATTATTACCTGCCCCACCGGGATTGATGACACCGTTTATAAAGTACCGTAAGTTGCCGGTACCTGCTGCCACATTCACGGTGATCATTCCATTGGGGAAACACTGTGCGTCTTTCACCTGGAAAGTTACCTGTGCGGCACGCGTAACAGTAGCAGTGCCGGTAGCGGTACATCCTGTAGTGGCATCGGTAACGGTTACGGTATAAGCACCTGTCACCACATTCGCGAGGTCTTCCACCGTTGCGTTGTTAGACCAGCGGTAGGTGTAATTGCCGCTACCACCGGTCACGGTAAGGTTTACATTGCCTGCGGCATTATCTACCTGTAATGCCAGCTGCATGCCTGTTCCGCCGGAAAGCACAATCGTTTCCACATACACAAATCCGCTATCGCCCTCTATGCGCAGGTCATACGTACCGGCAGCGAGGTTAGCGAAAACAGGACTGGTCTGGAAGGCTCCGCCGGCCAGCGAATAACGGTAGTTGCCCGAAGTGGAGGTAATGCTTTTTACTTCGATGCGCCCGTTGTTGCCACAGGCAGAAGGTTGCGATTCAATTTGTACATCGGCAACAGGTGTGCCGCTCAGGTAAATATCATCGAGCTGCACATGCGTGCCCAGCGTGGGCAGGCGTTCAGACAACAAGCCCATCCATGCAATCTTACTGGCATCAATAGGAGAGTTGTTCAGCAGGTCTGCAATAGGTATGCGTACGTTCTGGTAATTGCCGGTGTAGGAAGTGATGTAGCCGCGGGCTTTCAGTCCCAGCGACTGCGTGCTTTCACCGAAGCGGTCTTTGAAATAGATCTGCAGGTCAAAATCCTGACGGCCGCCGCCGTTAGGAACCAGTACGGAGAAGTTGAGGTAACGCTTCTGGCGCACATCAATCATCCGGGCATCTCTGAACTCCGCAAAATCCCAGGTCACATAAGCATATGGCTCCGGACCGGGCTGCAGGTGCGCTCGCATACTGATGGGGCCTTTGTTGCCGCCTGTTTGCGCTACAAAGATTCTTGACTCAGGATTGCTGGATGCTTCCGCCACCCCTTCGTTTTTCGTATCACCATCCCACAGCACATCCGAGCTGGCGCGGCTCCAAACGTAGTATTTGGCAGATGCTTCGGCAGAATTGCTCTTCTGGTCAGTAGCCGTGATCCGGAAAGTATGGTTGCCGGCAGCAGCTACAGGAGGTATTGTAAATGTAGTCGTGTAGCGGCCGTTGGTCAGTATGAGTGCGTGCTTGTTAGCACCGCCTACAGAGGAAAGGTCTGCCGTTACGGTAGCCAGGTCGTTATTCGGATCAGTAGCAATAACACTGAGCGTGATGGGTGTTAACCCATCGGCAAAGCCTTCGGCGGGTGTTATGCGCACATCGCTCACCACGGGTTGCGATATGGGATTGTCGTGCGGAATGGCACGTACATCATCGATCCATACTTCAAAACCATCCTGTGCCGTATTCACCTGGAAGTTGAGCTGCCACAATGCAGAAAGGTCGAAACCAGTGCCAACGAACAGGTCATCGAACGGGATCTTCACTTTGGTGTAACGGGTGGGGTGGAAGGAGGAAATGTAACCGCTGGCTTTAAGGGGAAGTGTACGGGAGAACGTCATGTTTGCACTGGCGTCTCTTAAACTGAAGTCTATGTCTGCATATGCCGGAGCGTTGGAACGAATGTAAAATTCAAGATAACCGTATTCACGCACGTCGCGTGCCCCTGCTGCGCTGGGATCTATCCGCCAGGTCATGAGCCCCCAGTTATTGACATCGTGTTTAAAGCGGAGGTACAGGCTGGACGGGGCTTCATTACCGCCATCGGTGCGCCTTTCTATGCGCTGTGTACCTGCTGTCTGGTCGTTAGGGTCAGAGAAACGCTCGCCTTCACCGGTTTGAATAACATCGCCATCCCAGATCACGGAAGAAGGTATTTCACGCATTACGCGGTACGATACATCTCCCGAAATACTATGTCCTGCTGCATCTACCGCAGAAACGGTCAGTGTTTTCAGGCCGGATGGGGTGTTGAGGGGAACGGTATACTGCAGGGTGTAATTATCTCCGTTACGCATCAGCTGTGCGGCGGCATTGCCTCCTACAGAACTGAGGTTTACGGTGGGAGGGCGCATATCACCGTCGGAATCGGTGATGGTAGCGGAAATAGTGAACTGTGCCGTACCATCGCTATAACCTTGTGCGGGGTTGATGCGAAGGTTAGTGATATAGGGATATACGGTGAGGTCGGTTTCTGACAGCACCAAATGGTAAACCGTCATAGGCGGCAGCTTCACTTCAAAGGAGTTGTTGGTGATGCCACGGATATCCTGCAGGCGGCGTACCTGCGGGCTGGTCCAGTCTACCGCATACACCGCTGCACTGCGGTACGCCCGTGCACCGGAAATATTGATGGTAGCCACCACTGTATCCCGCACACTGCGGTTAATGGCCATGGTATGCATGCGCTCATCGCCGGAAGCATTCACGGAAGCATATACGGCGCTGATGGCGCGGTTGTTGGTTTGTGCGCTAACCGCAGTGTTGCCGTATCTGCCGCCGTTGCCATCATAATTGCAATAGAGGTCGAAGCCGCTGCGGATGTACCCGATGATGCCACCCCAGTAAGTAGCGAGGTATACGTCGTTGGTACCGAATGCACCCAATGCATCGGCCTGCGCAATGGCGCCGGATACATGCGAAGTGCCCCCGTAGCTGTATTCCGTAATGGCCAGCTTGGTACCGGGATAAAACTGGTCGATCATGGCTTTCATTTTCGGCAGGGCCGGAAATATATTGCCGTTGGATGCGTCCGTTACCCAGGAATTTTCCTGGTAGGTATCATCCCACAATCCGCGCGACATATCCAGGCGTGCGCCTACTGAGTTATCATCGTTGTCATCATCAAAGGGGCTCATGCCGCCGAAGTCGCGGTTCTGTGCAGGGTACCAGTGCAGGTCGAGCACATCGAGGAGCCGCTTGCCTGCCTGCTGGCTGCGGGCACGCATGTTGGCGAGGTAGAAATGCACAAACAGCTCGTAGTTGCCGCGTACCTGGTCCCAGTCGGGAGCGAACTGCAGGTTCTGGTATGCGGTATACCCCCAAAGTGCAGGACCGTACACCTCTGCGGTAGGGTCCATTTCCTTGATGAGCTCGGCCGTTTCGTAAGATTTGTTCATGAGGTAATTCACCGAAACGCCGGTATGGCCCCACAGCCGCGGATGGGTATCGAACCAGAGGCAGGGCTCGTTATCGAGCGAATAGGCTTTAACGCCCCTGGTGGTGTTAGACCGGCCGTAGTTGGTGATGAGGAAGTTCAGTTCTTCATCCACATACACCGCATTATCGTTTACATCGGGTGTAAGAGACAGCTGGCCACCGGGCTTCCGGGCAATTACCTGCGCCCAGCGGGCCGAGGGCGCACTTTCCGCTTCGGTAATGGTGCTGTTCTTGTCTTTCGCCACATACCCTGCCATAGGTAATGTTACAATCCCATAACCGCCCTGTTGAAGGGTGCGGTTTTGAAAGGCGGTGAGTGCCGAGCCGGTAACATCGTACTGGTCAGGCGGCACGTCCTGTGTACCGGGTACCCAGTTGTCGCTTTGGTGGAACCAGTCGCGCCCGGCGTTACTGGCATTGTTTTCCCAGTTGTAGTTGGTTAAACGGTTACCACCCAGCCTGCTGGAAAGGGCGTAAGGATAGGGGTCGTTGGTGCCATACACCAGCGGACTGATCGCTTTCCTGTTTGCCGGAGCGGCGTTGATGGTAAACTGCACATTACGGACGGCCTGTGCCGATACTTCTGCCGTCGTGTACAGCAGCAGCATCGTACAGGCTGCAATTTTGTAGAATGGTTTCATGAGAGATGGTTGAGGTCAAAGTTTCGTTCCGCAGAACGGCATGGAGCCTGTAGGTATATCCAAAAAAATTTGAATGCAAAATACATTGATTACAGGGGGCAATGCGGCCACTTCGGCCGGGATGTCGTTATTCATGGCTGAAGTATTCCCGGCCGGGAGTGAAACGACGGTCTGTTCCGACGAAGTGATGCCGGATCTGAGGGGGAAATAAACCACCCTTACTGCAGGGTTAAAGAAGGTTTAAAGAAGGGTTAATGTATATAAACAGTATATAAACAACCCCCAAACCCAATGCAGTATTGAATAAGTACCCTAAATATACAGGTACGATATACATACAGTAAGGATGAAGTACCACCGGAGCCGGGTTTCCTTAACATTGCTTAAACGAATGAGAAAAGTGTTTTAAAGCGGGGAAAGAAGAGGGACGGGGAAAAGGGATGGTTAGGGAGGATAAGGGCGCTAAAAGGCTTTAAATGCCTGTTTTGGATAGGGGGCGGAAGTTGGCAATATCCTGATTATCCGGGTATTGGAGGGTAAGCGGAAACCCGGTCAGGATCAAGTCCCGGAAATGTTTTTTCTTTATATCCCGGAAATGGAACGCACTTTGCAGTTACCGGCCGGCAATTTAGGGAATATGACATTATTACAAGTTTCAGATATATCAAAGAAAGACGCGCTTGGTTTTGAGTTGCAGCCGCTGTCTTTCAATGTGGAGAGCGGACAGAAAGTAGCGATCATGGGCGCTTCAGGATCAGGAAAAAGTACCCTGTTGCGCATCATTGCAGGATGGGTACAGCCCGCAGACGGTACCGTACTGTTTGAAGGCAACAAAGTACTGGGCCCCGATTACCGGCTCATACCCGGCCATCCCGGCATAGCCTATCTTTCCCAGCACTACGAACTGCGGAATAACTACCGGGTGGAGGAACTGCTGGCATACGCCAACCAGCTGTCTGACGAAGAAGCCATGCGGCTGTTCGACATCTGCCGCATCAGCCATCTCCTCAAAAGGAAAACCGACCAGCTTTCCGGCGGGGAAAAACAACGCATCTCTTTAGCACGGCTGCTGGTTACCAAACCGAAGCTCCTGCTGCTCGATGAGCCTTACTCCAACCTCGATCTCATTCATACCCAGATACTCAAATCCGTGATCCGTGAGCTGGGCGAAGCCTATGGCATTACCAGCCTCCTCGTTTCGCACGATCCGGATGATGTGCTGCCCTGGGCCGATCACCTGATCATCCTCCGGGATGGACAGCTGGTGCAGCAGGGCATCCCTTCAGAAGTATACCGCCAGCCTGCGGATGAATACGCGGCAGGCCTCCTTGGCGATTATCAGCTCTTTACGCCTGAAAAGGCAAAGGTATTTGCCCTTATGCCGGGCATCGTAATAAACGGGCGCAGTCTCGTAGTACGGCCCGAACAATTCCGTTTGGTAAATGATGGCAGTGAATCAATAAAGGGCGTGGTAAAGGAAGTGCTTTTCGGCGGCAGTTATCACGATGTGGTGGTAGAGGTGCCGGGCAACCTGCTCACCGTACGCACTACGGCACCGCAGCACCGGAAGGGCGATGCGGTTTTTGTAGCCTTATCGTCTAAAGGGATCTGGTTTCTTCCTAAGTAAAAATTATTCTGCTCCCTTCACTTTCATTTGTACCGTGTACACTGCCGTGGAGGCGGTGAGGAAGAGTATGTTGCGCTTTTTACCGCCGAAGCAGGCGTTGGCGGTCCATTTTTCCGGTACTTCGATGTGGCCTATCTGCTGCCCCTGTGGGTTGTAGATGAACACACCGTTGCCGCAGAGGTAGAGGTTGCCCCGCTCATCGAGCGTTATGCCATCGCCGCCTTTGGAAGTAAAGAGGATGCGGCCGGCCAGTTTTCCATCGGGCTGAATCTCGTAGCGGTAGATCTTATCTCCGCCAATATCCGCCACATACAGGTACTTGCCATCGGGCGTTCCCACAATACCGTTGGGCTTCACGATATCATCGGCCACCATTTCCGCAGTTTTTGAACCTGCAGGTAGGCGGTATACTTTCATGCCTTCTATTTCAGGCTTCTGGCGCGTCCAGTAGTTGCGCTGGTAGTAAGGGTCGGTGAAATAAATATCTCCGTTGGGATGGATCCAGAGATCGTTGGGGCCATTCAGTTTCTTTCCTTCAAAATTATCCAGCAACACGGTGTGCCCTCCTTTGGGAGAGAACGACCATAACTGGTTATCTGCATCCGCACATGCAAGGATGTTCCCTTTCCTGTCCACATACAACCCATTTGCACGGCCGCTCTGGTCTGTGAAAAGACTGAGTTTTCCCTTTGTATCGTATTTCCAGATGGAGTTGTTGGGCTGATCGGTGAAATAGATATTGCCTTTCCGGTCGGGCGCGGGGCCTTCCGTGAATTTGAATTGTTTGGATACCAGTACGGGCTTCGCGCCATCGGCTACGAGCCTATGCAGGGAATCTGACTGGGCATTGGCAGACAGGGCGGCCAGTAACAAAAAGGCGGCTAGTTTCATGTGGAATCTTATTTCCATCAAGATAATAAAAATGTCCGAACCCTGTTTATAGCTACGCCTGTTGTATCTGGCGGATCAGCGATGCCTTGTCGATCAAACCCGCATGGCGCCATACCTCTTTCCCATTCCGGAAAATGATGAATGTAGGTACAGCTGACACGTTGAATTGCGCGGGTGTCCGTTCATTTTTATCGATATTTATCTTTACTACTTTCGCTATGCCTTTCATATCATGGGCCACATCCTGGATGGTTGGTTCCATGCTTTTGCAGGGCCCGCACCAGTCTGCATAGAAATCAACGAGCAAGAGGGGTTCTGATGCCAGGAGGTCGTTAAATGAACTCATAAATTTGTTTTGGTGGTTTAAAAAGTGAGGGAAGCCATGAGCGATTCTTCGTCATAGCTGCCGTTGTATTTATGTCCGTTGATGAAGAAGGAAGGTGTTCCGTTGACACCGCTTTTTACGCCGCTTACGAAATCATTATCTACTTTTTCTTCCAGCGCGGGGTCCTGTATATCGTTCCGGAACTGCTGGAGGTCGAGGCCCAGTTGTTTTGCAAAAGCGAAGAGGGCTTCTGGTGAAAGGAGGTCCTGGTTCTGGAAGATGGCGTGATGCATTTCCCAGAATTTGCCCTGCCTTGCCGCGGCTTCTGCTGCAATGGCGGAGGGCTTGGCCATGGGGTGCGCTTCCGACAGCGGGAAATGCCGGAAGATGAAGCGGAGGCCCGGGCCCATTTGCTGAATGATATTTTCCACTGCTGGGAATGCCCTGCCGCAATGCGGGCATTGAAAATCGCCGTATTCCACAAGCGTTACAGACGCTCCTTCCTTTCCCCGCGCATGATCCTGCGGGCCTGGAGGCGGTGTGAGTTTAGCCATATACCGTTTTATTTTTTACCCTGAATCTTTTCCAAAGCATTGAGAATGCCATCTGCACCTGGATTAACAGCCGGAGGCGATAAAAAGTTCCAGCGGATGATGCCGCTGCCATCTATCACATACAACGCGCGCTCACATTGTCCTTCCTTTTCATCATATGCCCCATATTGTTTCGCCATGGCGCCTTTAGGCTCAAAGTCGGCCAGTAGCGGGAAGTGCAGATTGCGGGATTGCATGTATGCCTGGTGGCACCACTTACTGTCTACCGATATGCCCAGCAGCGCCGCATTGTGCTTGCGGAACAACTGCAGCATTTCGTTGTAGAGCGACATCTGGTCTCCACAAACCGGGCTCCAGTCTGCAGGGTAGAACGCCAGTATCAGGTTCCGGCCCTGAAAGTCCTGCAGCGAATGCTGCTGGCCGGGTGTGGAATAAAGAGTGAAATCCGGAGCCGGGGTGCCGATCGTTAACATGCCGCATGATTTTATGACAGGAAATCAGGTTTTACAATATCAGTAAATGTACGATCAAAAAACATACCGCTGCCCGTTACCAACCAATCCCGTAATCTTCCCCATGGTTGCTGCTACCGCCCCAGATAGACTGATGCAGCCGGTCGAAGAAGATGGCATTGATGGGGCCGCTGGTACGGGCCGCAAAGCTCAGAGTGTAGCCCATGCTCTCCAGCGCGAGGCGCGTACTGTCTGGCGTATTGGAAGCCACTAAGATGCTGCCTGCGCGGGGAACCCTGTCTTTCACGGAAGTGCCTCCCAGCGAAAGCCACAGCTGGTTACTGTTGATATTGGCCGCTTCGGTAGCCTGCTGCACCGTCATCCCGAATTCAACAACATTGAGGAAAAACTGCAGCAGGTTCTGATCCTGCGTATCGCCACCCTGCACGGCAAAGGAGAGGAAAGGTTTCCCGTCTTTCAGTGCCATGGAAGGGGTGAGGGTAACACGGGGGCGCTTACCCGGGGCAATTACATTGAAGGGGTTCATCACGGAATCGAGTACGAAGCTCTGTGCCCTTTGGCTAAGCCCCACGCCGGTACGTCCCGCAATACACGCCGGGAGCCATCCGCCACTGGGAGTGATAGACACAACCCATCCTTCGGCATCTGCGGCCTCCACGCTGGTAGTGCCGCGCCATAGCCGGTCGTGGTACGCACTGTCGGCCCTGTGCATGGCAATGGCATCATGCTTTGGTACGAACTGACCGGGCTGTTGTTGTTTGGTTGTATCGGAAAGGGAAGCACGCACATCGAGGAAGCGCTTCCAGGGGTTGCGTTCGTTTTGAAAAGGGTAGGGGTCGCCGGGCATTACCTCCGGTGCATTCCGCAGGGGATCTATGGTGGCTGCACGCTGGCGGGCATAGGCTTTACTGAGCAGCCCATTTATGGGAGGCTTCAGCGTACCATACGGGTCGCCGTAATAGAAGTCACGGTCTGCAAAGCTGAGGTTCATGGCCTGATAGACCGTGTGTATGTATTGCGGGGAATTATACCCCATGGTTTTGAGATCGAAGTTTTCGAGGATATTGAGAGCCTGCAGCATCATGGGGCCTTGTGTCCATTCGCGAAGCTTGTACACGTCGATGCCTTTGTATTGAACATGCACCGGCTCTTCCACGATGGGCTTCCAGCGGGCGAGGTCTTCCATGGTAATGAGGCCTCCCTGTTCGCGTGTGCCGCGTACCAGCTCCTGTGCAATGTCTCCTTTGTAGAAGCGGTCGTACGCAGCCATGATGGCTACCTTGCGTGATTTGCCTGCGCGGAGGGCTGCCTGTTCCGCATCCACCATCTTTTGCAAGGTGGCCAAAAGATCGCGCTGCACAAAGATCTCTCCCGCCTCCGGTGCTTCCCTTGCCGCGCCGGGATGGGTGAGGAAAACGGCTTTACTGTAAGGCCATTGTTTGATCCATGATTTGCCGCGCTCTATGCTGTTGGCCGTTTGCGCGTCTATCGGATAACCGGCCGCCATTTCCATAGCGGGCTGTAATACTTCTTTCAGGCTTTTGGTACCGTATTCACTCAGCATGTAGCAAATGCCGCCGGGCGTGCCGGGAGTTACTGCCGCAAGCGGACCGTACTCCGGCGGGAAGGCATACCCTTTTCCTTTGTAGAAAGCCGCCGTGGCGCCGGTGGGCGCAACACCGAGGGCGTTGAGGGCAATCACCTTTCCGGTTTTGGGATGATAGATGAGTGCCTGTGTTTCCCCGCCCCAGCTGAGCACGTCCCACATAGTACACGTAGCGGCCAGCATAGCGCAGGCAGCATCTACCGCATTACCGCCTTTCTGGAAAATGGCGGCGCCGGCAGTAGCGGCAAGAGGCTTACCGGTAATGGCCATCCAGTGGCGGCCGTGGAGGGGTGGCTTCTGGGTTTGCTGGGCCTGTGCAGTGGAGGTAATCAGCAAAAGCAGGATGAGGAAACGTTGCATAGTAGCTAATTTAATCAATGCGGATGGAAATTAGATATAGGGACGAATGCTATTTATGGGATTATAGATGCACGACCTTCCTGAAGAAGATATCTAAAACAAAAATCCCCCCGGCAGTACCGGGGGGATTTTTTTATGCTTCAGGTGCAGTTACTTTATTATTCTCTCTTATCTTCTCCGGTACCCCGTGTATATCCCACACAAGGCCGAACCATCCCAGCATCACAATGATGTAATACGTGATATCGATCTCCCACCAATAGAAGCCCTGGCGTGTTGCACGCTGGTAGTAGTGGTGGTTGTTATGCCAGCCTTCGCCCATTGTTACCAGCGCCAGTACAAGACTGTTGCGGGATTCATCGCCGGTCTTATACCTGGGCTTACCCCATTTATGCATGAGGGAGTTAATGGTAAAGGTGCCGTGGAACAGCAGGATGGTGCTGAGGAAGAAGCCGATGAACAGGGTAGAGAGGCCTGCAGACCAGTCGAACCATCCCGCACCGTTTACCTTGTTACCGATGAAATACACCACCACTGCCAGGATTACCGGCGGAACAAAGTGGTACTTATTGAGCCAGAACAGCTCTTTATGCTTCATATCCTTGATGAGATCGTAGCGGGTTTCTTTATGCTCCTTATCCATGATCCAGCCGATGTGTGCATGCCAGAATCCGTAGATCTTGGCAGAGTGAGGATCTTCAGGGGTATCGGAGTGCTTATGGTGAACCCTGTGGTTCGCCGCCCACCACAATACGCCTTTCTGGAAACTGCTCTGCGCACCGCAGGCCAGCAGGAACTGGAAGAATCGTGAGGTTTTATATGATCGGTGGGAGAAGTATCGGTGATATCCGCCGGTTACGAAAAACATGCGCACGAAGTACAACACTGCGCACAATATCCAGTCGAAAGCAGTCACATGTGTGAAAAAGGCTAAAAACGGTACCGCGTGCATTCCGATAAAGTCCATTTCGTGCAGCCAGTTCGTTCCCTTCTTTGGTGTAATGGTGGTGTTCATTCGCCAAAATTAAGGGCAGAATTATAAATCTGCAATGATTTCAATCAACGGATTACCCCACATTTAACATTGCCTTAACTTTTTCGGGAGACTTTCCGGGTAGTAAATAGGCATCACTGCCTACGTAACCCAACGTGGATACGGATAATTTTGCCCGGCTCTCATCATAAAAAAAACAGTTGACTCCAAACACCATGCACATGAAAGGAATCTTTTATTGCCTGGCGGCATGCCTTTATTTGTCCGCCTGCAGCCCCAACTCTGAAGATGACATTGTCGTTAAACCGGAAGAACCCAAAGGGGCTATATTCCCCAAAGGGGTTCCTGCGGGAACAACCATTACGGCAGCACTCGGCCCCCAGGGTGGCGTACTCCGTTCCCTCGACGGTAAGATCAAACTGACCGTACCCGCCGGCGCCCTTACCACTACAACCCCTATCTCGGTACAGCCTGTCACCAATACCCTGCCTGGTAGTCCGGGACTGGCTTACCGCTTTACCCCCGATAATCTCCAGTTCGCCAAACCCGTGACCATGACTTTCACCTGGAACGAGGACGATTTGGAAACCACGGTTCCTGAGGCGCTTTATATGGCTTTTCAGCAGGGCGATGGTATCTGGCGTTTCCTGCCCAAGACAGCCATTAATACCGCCCAGAAAACCCTGACGGTAGAAACCACCCACTTCTCCGACTGGGCTCCCTATGCCATGTTCTACCTCACCCGCCAGAAGCCGGAAGTGAAAACGAAGGAGAGTGTAAGCCTCCGCGTACAAACCACCAAAAACTACCTCGCCTTCAACTTCGACCGTACCGAAGTGGAAATAGCACAGGAAGCGGTGCTGGACGATCCTAAGAATATTCAGAACTGGAAACTGACCGGTGCAGGACAGCTGAATGCCGAAGCCCGCATCGCCAATTATACGGCTCCCGCTACTATTCCCCAGCAGAACCCCGTATGGGTGAGTGTGGATGTGCTGCACTTCATACCCGCCGGTAAAATCCCCGGCAGGGGGAACACGGGTAAAGTGATCCTCCGCGCCCCCATCCGTATCGTGGAAGATACCTGGCATTACGGAACAGTAGGCGGTGTGGAATTTACCACCCACCAGCACTGGTTCCTGTTCCAGGACGGAATCCTTAACATTGAAGGATTACTTCCCAATGGGCACAGCGTTAATATCGATATCCTGACGCTGGCAGTGGCTACCGGCACCCATACCTGGAATAATGAACCCCTGCCCGGAACTGCCAAGTTCGTGTACCTGACAGGCCTTACCGGCGCCATGATGCACGGGTATACCGACTGCAATACCGGATACGATGTAAACGCCGGAGGCAGTGTTACCATCAGCAAGGTGGAAAACGTGAACGGAGAAAAGTATGTGGAAGGCCATTACGACATCGGGGCATTCAATGTTACGGCAGACGCATGTGCGCCGCCGGTAAAACACATCACGGGAGAGTTCCGTGTTAAATCCCGGTAGTAACTGGCATTAAGGAATGTGGAAGAGGCGTGGTATTATGTTACCATTGAAGGGAATGAATGCAACAGTATGTACAAAGCAAAAGGGCCATCGTTTAATAGTGATGGCCCTTTTGGTATATGATTGTTTAGAGAGAATTTTAAGCAAGGGATTCTCTTACTTTACGATCGGCCTTATGACTGGCCTCTGCTGCTCTTTTGCTAACGCGCTCGTAAGCATTACGGGCTGCTGTCTTCATATCGTCTATGGCTGCATCAGCACGCTGGCGGTTTTTCATGTACCAGAAAATGCCGGCGGCGGCGGTGCCCAAAACGGAAGCTGCGATGATGATCTTATTCATGACTTTTTGATTTGGTTCGTGATAGTGAAAACAAGTGGCGTGCCAGAAATTCTGAAAGAATTCCCAAAAACAGGGGCGTGGCTTCTTTTCCACACTTATTAACAATTGCTGAAACCCTATCCCTGCGCGGAGTACGGCCTCCCAATGCTGTTAGTCTTCTGGCACCCCTATTGTACCCCTTTCCCGAGGTAACCATCCTTCACTTACATTAATCCACCACACATGGCAAAATCCAAACCCGGCGGCGACGCCAAGAATGAGCAATTGGCGAAGCATACCACTGATAACGAAGATCAGTTTCTTACCACCAATCATGGCACCCGCGTTAACGATGATCAGAATTCACTCAAAGCCGGTGAGCGGGGGCCCTCACTGCTGGAAGACTTTATCATGCGCGAAAAGATCACGCACTTCGACCATGAACGTATTCCCGAAAGAATCGTTCATGCGCGTGGCTCGGCCGCACATGGTGTGTTTAAAGTATATGATAATAGTCTTGCCCCATACACCAAAGCATCTTTCCTGACAGATCCCCAGGCGGAAACGCCTGTATTCGTGCGCTTTTCCACCGTGGCAGGCTCCCGTGGGTCTACCGATCTGGCCCGTGATGTAAGAGGGTTTGCCGTGAAATTCTATACTCAGGAAGGCAACTTCGATCTCGTGGGCAACAATATGCCCGTGTTTTTCATACAGGATGCCATGAAGTTCCCCGACCTGGTACATGCCGTGAAGCCCGAACCGCACCATGAAATGCCGCAGGCCGCCAGTGCACACGATACCTTCTGGGATTTTATTTCCCTTATGCCCGAATCCGCCCATATGATCATGTGGCTGATGAGCGACCGCGCTATTCCCAGGAGCTACCGGATGATGGAGGGCTTCGGTGTTCACACCTTCCGCCTCATTGATGCAGACGGGAAATCCACCTTCGTGAAGTTTCACTGGAAACCCCTGCTGGGAGTGCACTCCGTTGCCTGGGACGAAGCGCAGAAAATATCCGGTAAAGATCCCGACTTCCACCGCCGCGACCTGTGGGAGTCAATAGAAAACGGCCAGTTCCCGGAATATGAACTGGGAGTGCAGTTAGTACCGGAAGAAGATGAACACAAATATCCGTTTGATCTGCTGGACCCTACCAAACTCATCCCTGAAGAAATGGTGCCCGTTCAGCGCATCGGCAGGCTTACGCTAAACCGCAACCCGGATAACTTTTTCGCGGAAACAGAACAGGTAGCTTTTCACGTGGGGCATATTGTACCGGGGATCGATTTCACCAACGACCCGCTGCTGCAGGGACGCTTATTCTCTTATACGGATACTCAGCTGATACGCCTGGGCGGACCTAACTTCCATGAGATACCCATCAACAGGCCGCTGCAGGAAGTACAGAACAACCAGCGCGATGGTGCTATGCGCCAGCAGATCAATAAAGGCAGAACCAGTTACAACCCTAATTCGCTGGGAGGCGGCTGTCCTTTCCAGGCGCGTTGGGATGAAGGGGGCTTCCGCTCTCATACAGAAAGGATCGAAGCCCATAAAGTACGCGGCCGCAGCAAGAGCTTCTTCGACCATTTCAGTCAGGCTACCCTGTTTTACAATAGCCAGTCGCCCGCAGAAAAAACACACCTCGAAAATGCGCTGGCATTTGAGCTGGGGAAAGTGGAAACCGTGGAAGTAAGGGAACGGATGGTGGGCATCCTCACACAGATAGACCGCGGGCTGGCCACTAAAGTAGCCGATGCTCTGGGCCTCCCCGTACCGGATGCACCCGAGCAGCCCATCAATCACAGTGTGCCTGCAGATGGCGACCCGCAGGAGTACCAGCCCATAGATGTGAAGCTGGACCTGTCTGCCAGTGCTCCCCTCAGTATGGAGAATACGGTGAAAGACACGATTAAGAGCAGGAAAGTAGCCATCCTTACTGCCGATGGGGTACTGACGGCAAATGTGGAAGCCATGCTGGCAGCACTGGAAGCAGAAGGTGCAAAAGGAGAGGTGATCGCAACGCGTCAGGGGTTTGTGGAAGGAGACGACGGGAAAGAACTGGCGGTACAACATAGTTACCTCACTGCCGCATCGGTACTCTTTGACGCAGTGTATTTACCCGGAGGCACCGCCGCACTGGTGCAGAACGGGGATGCGGTGCACTTCCTCAATGAAGCTTTCCGTCATTGCAAGCCCATTGCTGCAGACGCATCGGCTTCGGATGTGCTGGACGGTACTTATTTCGGTGCGGGAGAGCACCCCGGAGTATTTATCGGGGATGATCCTGCAGCGCTGGCAAAAGCCTTTAAAGCAGGTATCCGGCAGCACCGTTTCTGGGAAAGGGAGATACCCGGACCTATTCCCGCATAGAATATACGGCTGAAAACATACTAAAACGCCTTGGAAAGTGGGAAATCCTACCTTTTCAAGGCGTTCCTGTATGGGTGTAATCGATTGAAACACATGATAGCAGCATTTTTCCCGATTGCGTAAATGGTTTTCCGCTTTGGAGCGTGGGAACGGTTGTTTTCGTCCGTCCTTTGCGGCACAACCTAACTTCAAAACCATAATGAAGCATATTTACAGCATGATGTTCGCCGGGCTGCTACTTTCCCAGGCATCAGTTGCACAGCAAATCACCTATCTGTCAGCATCAGGATCTTCCACCGCGGTAAAGGCGGTTACTTCTGAAGAGGACCCGGAAAACCTGCCCAAAGGCTTCGTAAAAGGAATTGTGGCTACCGCAGATGGTAAGCCGGCCGGATTTGTAACCATCGTGGTACGTGGCCAGAATAAAGGCACCACCACGGAAGAAGACGGTACTTTTTCCCTCCGTAATCTTAAACCCGGTACTTACACCCTCTATATTTCTTCTGTTGGATTAAAGCCGGTGGAAAAGCAGATCACCATTTCCGCAGAGGAAGGGCTGGAGATCAGCATCACACTCGAAGAAACTGCCAAACAACTCTCAGAAGTTGTGGTAACCGATAAACGCACACAGAACGATAAGCCCGTTACCATCAGCAAACTGCCCATCCCCGTGATGGACCTCCCGCAGGCAGTAGCCGTTATCGGACAGGCTACCATCCGCGAACAGCAGGCACAGCGCCTCAGTGATGTGGTGAAGAATGTGAATGGTGTATACCTCGCATCTACCCGTGCCGGCACACAGGAAACTTTCTCTGCAAGGGGCTACGGCTTCGGCAGCAGCAATATGTTTAAAAACGGTTCCCGCGTAAACTCCGGTACCTTCCCCGAAATGAGCTCCCTCGAAAGAGTGGAGATTCTCAAAGGTAGCGCCGCCATCCTCTATGGACAGGTTGCACCCGGTGCGGTTATGAACCTGGTGACTAAACAGCCCCGTTTTGAAGGCGGTGGCGAAATATCCATGAGAGTGGGCAGCTACGACCTGTACAAGCCCGCAATCGACATCTACGGCCCCATCAGCGGCAAGGTTGCCTACCGTCTTAACGGTACCTACGAATCTGCCAACAGCTACCGCGATCAGGTGCACAGCAAACGCTACTACGTGAATCCCTCGTTGCTGTTCAAGGTTAGTCCGCGTACAGAAATAGTGGTGCAGGGCGATTACCTGAAGCACGACTTCACACCCGATTTCGGTGTGGGTACCAACAACGGTAAATCTATCGTAGATGTACCCCGCAATACTTTCTTCGGTGCTCCCTGGCAATATGCCAATGCGCAGCAATACACCGGCGGCGTAACCGTGAAGCACCAGCTGAACGATAACTGGACCCTCAACGGCAACGTTTCTTACCAGAAGTATAAAAGAGACTATTTCTCTGTAGAGCGTCTGCAGTTCACCAACGGTAAACTGGGCCGCCCGCTTGGCCGCCAGTTCAATGAAGAAGATTACTACAGCGCCACCTTCGATGTAACCGGCCATCTGAAAACCGGTTCCATTAAACATACCATCCTCGCAGGTATCGACGGCGACCGTTATAAAACCGGTTCCACCGCGTTTACCATCGATGCAACGAAAGGTATTACTTACGATACCCTCAGCCTCAACGAGCCCGGCAAATACCCGCTGCGTACAGATATGCCCAATGCAGTGGCAAATGCCCTCACGGTGTCTCCTGTTAACCGTTTTGGCGGGTACATCCAGGATCTCATCAGCATTTCCGAGAAACTGAAAGTGCTGGCAGGCGTACGCTGGAGCTATGTGGAAACATCTGCTCCCGAGAGAACCGATTACAAAACCGGTGCAATTACCAAAACCGCTGCTGCCCGTTATGATAATGCTTTCTCTCCCCGTTTTGGTGTGGTGTACAAACCCATTCCCACCACGGCCTTCTTCGTGAGCTACAGTAACTCTTTCACCCCCAATACCGGTATCGATATCTACAGCGCGCCTATTAAGCCTTCTGTGATCGACCAGTACGAAGCCGGTGTGAAGAACGATTTCTTCGGCGGCAAACTGTCTGCCAACGTTACCGTGTATAAGATCAAAAACAGCAACCTCGCGCAAACAGCGCCCTTCGATAAAGATGGTAAGGATAACACCAATACCAATATCAAAACCCTCGTAGGTGGTACTACCAGCAACGGCTTGGAGATCGACATTGCAGGGCATCCTGTGGCAGGACTGGATGTGGTGGCCGGTTACAGCTACAACGACATCTTCGTGTCCAAAGCTATAGGCGGTCCGGGTAACCTGTTCAAGGGCGACCGTCTCGTGAACACTCCGCACCATACTGCCAATGCAAGCGTGTTCTATACTTTCCAGAACACTGCACTGAAAGGCCTGAAGCTGGGTGTAATGGCCTTCTATACCGGCGACCGCCCCGTGGGTTGGAACAATACCACCACGCAGCCCGACCGTATGTTCAATGTAGACGGTTACACTACGCTCGACCTGAATGCAGGCTATAGCTGGAAGAACTTCTCCCTCATGGCGAAAGTGTCAAACATCACCAACGAATACAACTTCCTGGTGCATGAGAACTACAGCATCAACCCCATTCCTCCCACGCAGTTTACGGCTACCCTCGCGTACCGTTTCAAATACTGATTGTAATTCAATTCAGCATATAAAGTGGCCGCCTCAAGAGATTGAGTCGGCCACTTTACATTTATACCAGATAAGGATATTGGTTCTCCTTTCTGTTAGTATCGTATAGGATACCGGAGTATCAAACTTCCGCCATCCTCCTTGCGAAACGGAAGTAATGCCGGGGATAGTAAGAGGATGAATATGCAGTCCAATCCGTAGTATGCTAGATTTCTTTCAGGTATTTACGGGCGTATGCCTTGGCAGTTAGCCCTGTAATGAGACGGAACTGTCGGTTGAAATGTGAGAGGTTGTTATAGCCCGATTCGAAGGATATTTCGGAAACGGTCATGTCGCTTTTAAGTAGGAGTTTACATGCGTTGAGTATCCGGATTTCGTTCAGTACCTGGAAGCAGGTTTTATTCGTACGTGATTTGAAATACCGGCAGAAGGAGGCTTTGCTGAGATTCACGAGGGCGGCCGTTTCCTCGATGGTAACATCCCGGTTGTAATTCTTCATGAGGAAATTCATGACTTTATTGATGCGCTCGGTATCATTATCGTTCACGGAGTTGGCGTAGCCCGGGCTTGATAGCAGCTCATAGTCTTTGGTATGCGCTATCCTGTCGAGTGTTTTGAGGAAGAGGCTCAGGCGCTCGATGCCGGATGCGCGGTAGGTGCTTTTAATCAGCTCTGCAATAGCTCCATGGTCGGCACCCTGGATCTGCACGCCCTGCTGCCCGCGCTGGAACAGCTTTTTGATGTGTGTGAACTCTACCAGGTCAAAGAAGCCCTGGCCGAGAGAGTTTTCGTTAAAGTGGATCACATAAACGTCTACTTTCAGATCCTCGTTATGCTGATAGAAATCCTTGTCGTTCCGCCATACATGTGGCAGGTTAGGACTAATGAACATCAGGTCGCCGTCGGTAAAGTTGCCGATGTGGTTGCCCATGAAACGAATGCCGTAACTCTTCTCCACGAAAATAATCTCGAATTCCGGATGGTAGTGCCATGGGTAATCCATGTAATCGGTGATCTCTCTTTTCACGGCCAGAGACGAGGTTCCGCTCGGTAATATCTTTTCAAGGGCTGGTTGCATCACTTTCACGTTTATA
This sequence comes from Chitinophaga deserti, assembly GCF_003149455.1. Taxonomy (GTDB): domain Bacteria; phylum Bacteroidota; class Bacteroidia; order Chitinophagales; family Chitinophagaceae; genus Chitinophaga; species Chitinophaga deserti. The sequence continues at coordinate 215,178 of NZ_QFFK01000003.1, read as the reverse complement.
TTGCTGCTGAAAATACAAAATATAGTAAAGTGATGCAAATATAGTGTCGTAAGCAGAAAATATAGGTGTTGCTTCCCACGGGATGGAACGATAGTTTTGTTACCATGAGAGAAAATGGACCGGGAAAATTCTACATCTATAAAATTGCCCTTGTTGCTTCCATCGGCGGCTTCCTTTTCGGGTACGATCTGGTGATTATTTCAGGGGCGTTGCCTTTGCTGGAACAATCATTTGCGCTGACGCCTGCGCTGAAGGGGTTTGCGGTCAGCAGCGCCATACTGGGTGCTATTTCAGGTCCGCTGGTGGGACTATGGTGTGCCGACCGGCTGGGCCGCCGTAAAACGATGATGCTGGCCTCTTTCTTTTTTATGATATCGGCCATCGGCAGCGGGGTGGCTGTGGGCATCTGGGATTTCGGCCTCTGGCGGTTTATGGGTGGGGTAGGGATTGGCCTGGCCATGATGTCGTCTCCCATCTACATCGCGGAACTGGCGCCTCCGCAAATGCGGGGTGTATTAGTGAACGTGAACCAGCTCTCTAATGTCATCGGCATCAACCTGGCCGTTATTGCAGGGTATTTCTTTTCGTTTGACGGCTGGGGCTGGCGGTGGATGATGTATTCCGAAGCCGTGCCTGTGGTGTTTCTCGTATTAGGACTACTGGTTATACCGGAAAGTCCGCGCTGGCTGGTAGCGCAGCGGCGCAATGGAGAAGCGCTCGGTATCCTTGAAAAGATCAACGGGCGGAAACGCGCCGAAGAAGAGCTGGCCGAAATACATGCAGGCCTGCAGCAGGAAGTGGGTGGGGAGTTCAGGGAAGTATTTCAGCCGGGTATCAAAACGGCATTTATCATTGGTACGATCCTCATGATCTTTTCGCAGATCAACGGAGTGAATATGATGTTGCTATATGCACCTACTATTATGGCCGAGGCGGGTGTGAGCATGGGTTCCGGCGCTATCCTCAGTTCCATTCCTGTATATGTGGTTATTCTCATTTGTACGTTGCTGGCGTTCCCCCTGATTAAGCGATTCAGCCGCCGCGGACTGCTGATCACTTCAGTGTCGCTGATGGCTTTCGGTCACCTGGTAATGGCGTTGAACCTTTATCAGGGCTGGCCGCCTATGTTTACCCTTATCCCCATGTTTATCGGTACCGGAGCATTCACGCTCGGCTTTGCGCCATTGAGCTGGATCATCGTTTCAGAAATATTCCCTACCCGCATCCGTAGCAAGGCGCTGGCAGTGGTATGCTTTTTCCTGTACCTGTCCTCTTTCCTGATTGCACAGTTCTTCCCTTCTTTAACGGATTACTTTACCCGGAGTTTTGGCAATGCGGCAGGGGTGTACGTGATGTTCGCCATCATCTGCGCTGCCTGCGTATGGTTCTCCTGGAAGAAAGTGCCGGAAACGAAAGGGCTGAGCCTCGAAGAGATAGGCCGGTTCTGGCGTAAGAACAGCGCGGAATCACAACCGGAGAAAAACGGAGTGCCGGAACGTGTTTGATGGAGAAGTCGTCTATTGCTTTTTCCAATTGAATTGGATATCATTGAGATATCAAATGAAAAAGCAGTATCTATGATGAAGTGTGAAGAACTATTAATGGGATGGGCTGTGGAGGATATAACGCCACAAGGCTCTGCCGTGCTTTTTGGACAGTATTATGGCCGGCCGGCGCAATACGTGGAAAGTCCGCTTACCGCTACAGCCTGCGCCATGGAAAGCGCCGGCGGAAAGGAGCAGGCCATTCTCATCTCCATCGATCTCATCTGGTGCCCTGCACCGCTGCTTGCGCAACTAAAGAAAATACTTCATACAACACTCCCTGAATTCGACAGTCAATTCCTCGTTGTAAATGCCACGCATACCCATTCTGCACCGGCACCTGATATTGATACTCCCTACGGACAACTATTACTCGAAAAGCTAAACGCAGTAGCAGTGGCAGCCTGGCAACGTCGCCGGCCGGCAGCAGTGGGTAATGCATTGGGATATGCTGTAGCAGGGCATAACAGGCGCGTGCGCTATGCAGATGGCTCCGCTGAAATGTATGGTGCAACAGACCGGCCCGACTTTACCGGCATCGAAGGTCCCAGTGATAGTGCGCTGGATCTGTTGTTCTGCTGGAACGACGCCAGCCAGTTGACAGGGATATTCATCAACGTGCCCTGTCCTTCACAGGTAACGGAAGCGAAATACTATATTTCCGCAGATTTCTGGAGTGTGGTGCGAAAACTGTTGCGGCAACAGTTTGGAGAAGGTGTTCAACTGTTGGCGCAATGCGGTGCTGCGGGCGATATATCTCCCCGCAACCTCCTGCGTGCTTATACGCCTGACGAGCCTAATATGTGGGACCTGCCGGGAATGACCGCAATAGGGGAGCGCATTGCACACGCAGTGATTATGGCTTATCCCGCTGCTGAATCTAAACGGCAAAGATTGCCGCTGTTCAAACACACCGCAACATCCATACAATTACCCTTCAGGACCGTCACAGATCAGGAATACGCATCGGCAAAAGCCATAGTGTCAGAGATCCGCTCCCGCGAGCCGGAAGACCCTGCTTCGCCGGATACGGCATTCAACCGCTTTCTGGCAGATATCAAAACAAAAGAAGCCATCAGTGAATACGGGCCCTGGGATAATAAAAACTCCGACTATGGCATCCTTCGCAAGCAGGAAATCATCCTGGAACAATATATCCGCCACCGCGAACAACCTTTTTATCCAACACCGTTGCATGTCATCCGCATCGGCGATGCCGTGATCGCTACCAATCCATTTGAATTGTTTGTGGACTATGGGGTACGTATCAGATGCCGCAGCAAGGCCGCGCATACTTTTGTTGTGCAGCTCTGCAATGATTACGGCGATTACCTGCCTACCCAACTGGCCATAGAAGGTGGAGGATACAGCGCCATTGCCACTCCCATCGGGCCAAACGGCGGCTCCGTACTCGTAGAAGAAACCATCCGGCTGATCAATAGCATGTATTAAGAAACCCCTCCGTTTTGATGCCGCAGCGTGTATATATGCCTGCGCATTACCTGTTTGCTGCATGTGGAGATGTTTGCAGTTTTCAGCAGCGTAAATACAAATATAGTGTCGAGATATGAAACTATAGTGGCTGATTAAATGTAGCTGCCGCGATACTTTTGTTTGCATCGGATCAATATCTCTAATGCAACGATTAATGAAAAATAACACCGGAAAGCTGGAAAAGAAATGCCTGGTAACAGGCGGAGCTGGAGGCCTGGGCACAGCTATCTGTACCACATTGGCTAAGGAAGGATACCGCGTGTTTATGCTCGATCTGCCGGCATCACCCGGTAAGGAGGTGGCGGAACAGGTCAATGAAATGGTGGGTGCAGAGCAGGTGGTTTTCCTGCCGGGAGATCTGGCAGACCTCAACGGACTGCGCTGCCAGTCGGCCAGGCTGTTGCAGCAGGAAGGCGGGATTGATGTACTTATCAACAACGGAGGCATTGATACGATCGGCGCGCTGGAAAGTGTTTCGCTGCAAACGTTCAGCGATACGCAAACCATCAACTCCGCCGCGGCATTTGTCTTGTCGCAGGCCCTTAGCCCTGCAATGAAAGCACTTGGCGGCGGACAAATCGTAAATATCATGAGCATCATACTCAGCGGCGGATGGAATGCCCGTGTGCCCTACGCCATGTCGAAAGGCTCGCTTCTGGGGCTTACCCGTGCGCTGGCGAGAGAGCTGGGACCATTTAATATCCGGGTGAATGCAGTGAGCCCCGGTGCCATTCCCACGAATATGGAACGCAAATTCTGGACAGACAGCCGCGAGGAGCTGGACAGGTTTATCCTCGATAAGCAGGCCTTGAAGTTCCGTGCTACCGCTCAGGATGTGGCAGATGCGGTATACTTTCTCGTATCGGAACAAAGCCGCTTCATAACCGGGCATGAGCTGCATGTGAATGGCGGATGGTATATGGGTTGATAAAAAATACAATAGCAATGATCAGAATCACGAAGATAGAAACCGTACATGTTTCGCATCTGCTGATGCTTCGTGTACATACCGATGCAGGAATTATCGGTCACGGAGAAACGTATTACGCTCCCGCTGCAGTGGCGGCGCTGCTGCACGACTGGATGTCCGAAAAGCTTCTCGGTGCCAATGCGCTTGATATCGAAAAGCACTGGCGTTTTTTTTATCAGCGCTTCATGAATTTTGGTGGCCGTGGTGCGGAAATGCGAGCCATTTCAGCACTGGATCTCGCACTCTGGGATATTCTCGCACAAAGCTGCCAGCAACCTGTATGGCAATTGCTGGGCGGCTGCACGCAAAGCATACTCCCTGCATACAACAGTGCCGGCGGTACCAGTTACGGCATGCCGGCTTCTGCAGGAGGTGAGCGCCTGTCGCAGCAACTCTTCTGGCCGGGGCATGGCAGCGCTGGTTTTAATGGGCCGCTTGAAGATAACTGGGCCAGTGTATACCGTCCGGCGGAATATGCGGCAGAACTGGTGAAAGAGGGATATACCGCCATGAAAATGTGGGCACTCGATCCCCTGGCGCACCGCCCCGGCGGTACATTGCATCTGGGCTGGAAAGAGCTGCGCGCCGCATTGGACCCGCTATTCAGGGTAAGGGAAAAAGTAGGATATGATATTGAGATCATGCTGGATGGCCACGGATTTTTCCAATGGCCTGCCGCCATGCGCATTGCCGAAGTGATGAGAGACATCAAACCGCTTTGGATGGAAGATGTGTTGCGCACCGATAATATGGATACCCTCAAACGCTTCCGCGACGAAGCCGGCGTACCCATTGCCGTCAGCGAAATGCTCACTGTGCGGGACGATTACCGGCAGGTACTGGAAACCGGAGGGGCAGATTATATCATGATAGACCCCACCTGGGCAGGAGGTATTTCCGAAACACGCCGGATCACCGAAATGGCGATCCCCTATAATATCCCGGTAACGATGCACGACTGTACCGGTCCGCTTACACTGCTTGCTGGTGTGCATGTTGGTATCGCCAATCATAACGTAGTGTACCAGGAAAGTGTACGTGCGCATCTCCGGGTGGCCTATAAAAAACTGATCGATACCGATATTGAAGTAATGAAGGGTGGCATCGCTGCACCGCTAAGGCCGGGGATAGGTGCAGCCTGGCTGCCGGAACTGTTCAGCGAAACAGACCCCACCTACAGGGCATCCGTATGGCCATCATAAAATGAAAGCATACATGACACATATTCATTCTGAACAATTATATGCGGAAGCATGCAGGATCATTCCCTGCGGCGTTTCCAGCTCTATGCGCAGGAACGTGAAGCCGCTGCTGTTTTTTGAACGGGCAGACGGGCCGTATTATTTTGATGTGGACGGCAACCGGTACATCGATTACACTCTCGCCTGGGGGCCGCTCATCGCCGGCAGCAACCATCCTGTCATAAATCAGGCGGTTATGGAGCAGTTGCAGAAAAGCTATACGTTAGGTGCGCAGCACCCGCTGGAAGTAACTCTGGCGAAGCGCCTTGTAGAGATACTGCCAGGGGTGGAGCAGGTAGCCTTCAGCAACACCGGAAGCGAGGCGGTGCAATCTGCCATCCGCATTGCACGAACCTATACCGGCAAACGAAAGATCGTGAAGTTCGAAGGGCATTATCATGGCTGGCTGAACAATGTTTTGGTCAGCTACAAACCACAGGCAGGGCAACTGGGTACGCCAACACCGGGTTGCGGCGGGCAGCCGGCACCTGAATTTGAAGATACGCTGGTACTTCCCTGGAACGATCTGGCAGCTGTACAGTCATTGCTGGCAGCACGGGGCCATGAAATCGCCTGCGTCATCACAGAACCGTTACTCGCTAACTCCGGCTGCTGCATGCCGCGGGAGGGCTTCCTGCAGGGTATTATAGACTGTTGCCGTGAGTACGGTGTGGTATCTGTATTTGATGAAGTGATCACCGGATTCAGACTGGCACTGGGTGGGGCAAGGGAGTACTTCGGGCAGCAGCCCGACCTGTCTGTATATGCCAAGGCTATTGCCGGCGGCTTTACAATGGCGGCACTGGGTGGCCGTAAGGATATATTCGATGTGATCAGGGAGGGCAAAACCATCCATGCCGGTACATACAACGGCGCCTCCATTAACCTCGCCGCTGCACTGGCAACAATAGGAGTGCTTTCCTCCACAAATTGTTATGGGGAACTTAACGCATATGGTCATGCGTTACGGGCCCATCTTGAGAAAGCGGCTTCCGGATCCGGCATTGCAATGGTTACTTCCGGAGCGGGCAGTGTGTTCAGCATGCACTTTGGCATGCAGGAGGCGCCCCTGAATTATGAAGATACGCTCAGAGCCGATACTGCCCTGTTCGCCAGGTTCCGGGCGTTCATGCTCGAAGAGGGTATTCACCTCTTGCCGGACGGGCGTTGGTATATCGGCGTTACGCATGGCGCTGCAGAACTGGCCGCCACCCGGCTGGCTATAGATCACACTTTTGCCAGACTGGCTCAATCCTGAACCGATGCATATGCAACCCACTATTTTTGTATCCGGACTTTTTCATGAAACGCATACCTTCCTGCACGAACGAACCGGTATGCAGGCTTTCCACGACCTGGCGCTTTTCCACGGTAATGATATCATCACGCATAATGTAGGTAACGGTTCCCCGATGGACGGGTTCCTCTGGTACGCACGGGAGAGAAACTGGCAGGTAATTCCCGGCGTGCAAATGGCGGCGATGCCCTCGGGTATGGTGGAAGATGCAGTGTTCGATTACTTCCGGCAGCATTTCTTTGCCGCACTCGAAGTGCATATCGCATCTGTGGATGCCATCTATCTGGTGCTGCATGGCGCCATGGTATGCGAAGGTACGGCGGATGTGGAAGGCCTGTTGCTGGAGTTGCTGCAGGAATTCCTCGCGCTGCGGGGCAGGAATATTCCTGTAGTAGCGGTATTGGACCTCCATGCCAATGCTTCACAAAAGATGATTGACAACAGTACCTGCCTGTACGCATATCGTAAAAACCCGCATACCGATGCCCGCGCTGCCGCTATAGAGGCCGCAGCATTGTTACATAAACTGCTGGAACGTCCTGATGGCGTGCAGCATGTTTTCCGCAGTACTCCATACATCATTCCGCCTGCAGGCCAGGGTACTGCTGCTGACCCTATGCGCGCCGTGCTGGCAAAGGCCGCTGCCATCGAAGAGGCGCATCCGGAAATTCTTTGCATCAACGTACTGGGAGGCTTCGCCTATGCGGATATTGCAGACTGTGGATTTAGTTTCACCTGCTGCACCCGTGGCTCCGCAGCAGAGGCCGAAGCATGGCTCGGGGCGCTGGAACAGGAACTGGAAAAACATCTGTATCATGCTTACCCGGAAGAACATGTATTGGAAGAAGTGCTGGCACTAACCGGACGGCAGACGCCGGTGCTGCTGATAGAAGCATCCGACAACATTGGTGGCGGAACCCCGGGCGACGGTACAGGCATACTGGCTCCGCTGCTCGCTTCAGGCAAAAAAGGCATTGTTGCCATATTAAATGATCCTTTGGCTGTACAGGCATGCATACAGGCCGGGATGAGCGCATCGGTCTCATTAGTAATTGGGGCTAAGACAGATTCTTTTCACGGGCAACCCGTTGCGTTCAGCGGTAAGGTGAAGAACCTGACGGACGGGCGGTTTAAACTGGAGAATGTAAACTCCCATCTTGCTTCTATCACCGGCGCTTATGTGAATATGGGCCCCTGTGCAGTCGTGAAGAATGAACAGGCAGTTATACTGCTCACCACACATAAAACACCGCCGATGGATCTGGGGCAGTTACGTTCGCAGGGTATTACACCGGAAGCGGCACAATATATCATCGTAAAAGCTGCCGTATCGCACAAGCAGGCATATGACCCGGTTGCCGCTGCAGCGTTTTATATCGATAGTCCCGGCCTTTGCACCAGCAATCTGCTCAGGCTGCCCTACCGGCATATCGGGCATAAAAGGATTGCACCGGATGTACAGGCCTGATGTTTTGTGCCTGTCATTTACATTCCGTACTGGGAATTACCCGCTGCGATGCAAATATGCTGTCGTACTTTGATAACAACGTGTCCAATTAAAAAAGGAATACGAATTATTTTTGAAAAGGCCGGGGGTGAGCCAATTCAACCAATTTCTTGAAACATTATTCACCACGTTAAGCTGTTTTATTTTGAACGGCATGAGTTTTTTTTGACTTATTAGAAGCATACACTATGAATGTATCAGCAGTTTTAATGATTGTATTGTCTCTGGGAACGGCCGGTGCTACCGCTGCACCGGTACCTTTATCCAACACGGCGGCTGCCATAAGCCACACAGTAGCGCGTGTACCTGTAGCAGGAAGGGTAACGGATGCTTCCGGCCAGCCGCTGGAAGGGGTTACCGTGTTTGTTAAAGGCACGCAACGCGGTACCGCTACTAATGCAGATGGCCGCTTCCAGATCGAAGCATCCAAAGGCGACGTGCTTATTTTCCGCATCGTAGGGTTCAAGGAGCAGAGCGTGGTAGTGGGCGACAATGGCGTGCCCGTTGTAGCACTGGAATCCAGCCACTCCGATCTCGATGAAGTAGTGGTAGTAGGATATGGCACCAGTTCCAAACGCAAACTTACCACTGCCATCGCCAAAGTATCCGGTGCAGACCTAAGCAGGCAGCCCGTAACCAACCCCGGAGATGCACTGGCCGGCCTTGCAGCAGGCGTACAGGTGCAATCTGCAGGTGGCAGCATGCCGGGTGATGCACCCACCATCCGCATCCGCGGTATAGGATCCATGGGTGCTTCAAACGATCCGCTGTATGTGGTGGATGGTTATCCTTTGCCTAACGCTGCACAGTTTCAGCGGATCAATGTGGCTGACATCGCATCTATAGAAGTGTTGAAAGATGCAGCCTCTGCAGCCATATACGGCTCCCGTGCCGCCAACGGTGTGGTGATCGTAACCACTAAACGGGGCAAAGCAGGGAAAACCTCCTTCAACGTCAATGCTTATACCGGCATGCAGCGCGTTTCCCGCACCATGAAAATGATGAACAAAAGCGAATACCTTCAATACGCTAAAGACGCCACAACAGCACAAAACAAACAATACCCGGATGTATTCAATACACCCGATCAGCTGGCTGATACAGACTGGCAGGATGTGATCTTCCGTACGGCTCCTATGTCAGACATACAGGTGAGTGCCCGCGGCGGTAATGAAAAAGTCCGCTTCTCCATATCCGGTAACTATACCAACCAGAAAGGCATCATGATCGGTACCGACTATAAAATGGGTACAGTGAATGCGAATATAGATGCCGATCTGAGCAGCAAATTAAAAGTAGGCGCCAGCTTCGCACCTTCGTTTACCACGCGCAATGTAAAGCCGGCCCCGGGTATGAGCGGTCCCGCATCCTATATGCCGGTATATGCCGCCATGCTGATGCCGCCTGTTGTGCCTGTACGCCTGCCTAACGGTGATTATGGTCAGAACAACGTGTTGCCTTTCACACAGTACGGCTTCAGCGAGCCGGGTATTCATAACCCGCTGGCGGTACTGGAACTGTATGAGAACAAGCAGCAATATTCCGGATTGCTCAGCAACGCTTTCCTGCAATGGGAGCCGCTGAAAGGACTGCAGCTCAGATCGCAGGGAGGTGTAACTGCCGGTGCTACAACGTATACTGAATATACGCCCTCTACACTGGCATATGGCAGCGCGGCCTTCGCCAACCTGTCTAACCCATTGCTGACGGGCATCGCAAGCCAGGTGGCCAATAACCGGGTTAACGGCTGGCTCTGGGAGAATACGCTGAACTACAGCAAAACCCTGCAGGGCGGCCATACTTTCGGCGGTATGCTGCTCTATTCCATGCAGCGTTACAGCGGTAACAGTACCACCACGCGTGGTAAAGCAGGTACCTTCGTAAACGACCAGGTGCATAACCCCGCTGCCGCTACCGAACAGATCGGTACGCTGAGTTATGAGCTGAACAGCTTCCTTTCTTACGCCGCTCGCATAAACTACGATTACAAGAATAAATATCTCCTTTCCGCCTCCATTCGTACAGATGCTTCGTCGCGCTTCGGCCCTGAGAACCGTTATGGTGTATTCCAGTCTTATTCCGCCGCCTGGCGTATTACGGAAGAAGACTTCATGAAAGGGCAGCAGCTGTTCGATGAACTGAAGCTGAGAGCCAGCTATGGTGAAACGGGTAATGCCAATATCGGCGACTTCACCTGGATGAGCGGCATCGATTATACCAACTACAGCCTGGGCGATCAGCGTGTGCCGGGGGTATACCAGACCGGATACATGAATAAGGAACTGACCTGGGAGAAGAATAAACAGCTAGGTATAGGACTGGAAGCGGCTTTCCTCAATGAGCGTATTTACCTGACGGTGGATGTGTATAACAAGGAAACCGATGGCATGCTCTTTTCCAAAGATCTGCCGGGTGTGATCGGTTATGCTTCTTCTTTCCAGACCAATATCGGCAAGCTTCGCAACCGTGGTTACGAAATTGAACTGAATACCCGGAATATGAAAGGTGCCTTCACCTGGAATACGAACTTCAATATCGCCTATAACCGTTCCGAAGTAATGAGCCTCGGTGGCAGAAAGTCACTCAATGCCTTCGACGGCATCGGCGGCTGGCCCAATGCGTACCGGGTAGAAGTAGGAAAGCCCCTGGGTAATTTCTATGGTTTCATTATCGACGGCGTAATTAAAAATGCAGACGAGCTGGCGAAGATCGCCAAATGGCCCGGCTCCGGTGTAGGCGATTACAAGATCCGTGACGTGAATGGAGACGGAGTGATCAACGAAGGCGACCGTACCCTGCTCGGCAATGGATTCCCTGACTATGTTTATGGTATCACCAATAACTTCTCTTACAAAAACTTCGATCTGAGCGTTCTGTTCCAGGGTACACTCGGCAATGGCATCATCAACGGTGCCGCCCGCCACTCCCAGCTGTGGATCGGTAAGTTCAATGCAGTGAAAGAAATGGCCAACAACTACTACCGTCCCGACCAGCCCGACAGGGATGTGAAGTACGCCCGCGTTGGCCCCCGTGCCGGTTTCAGTACAGCAGGACAATTAAGCTCATATGCAGTACACAGCGGCTCTTTCCTGCGCCTGCGTAATGTGACGCTGGGTTACAACCTGCCGGATGCTTTGGCTAAACGGTTCACCCTGCAATCGGCCCGCCTGTACCTCACAGCACAGAACCTCTTCACTTTCACCAAGTACCCGGGCTTCAATCCCGAACCCAGCCAGTACGGAGCTTCGGTATATCAGCCGGGTGCAGACCAGGGCAGCTATCCGCTGGCGAAAAGTATGATGGTGGGTATCAACATCGGGTTTTAATTGATCACGAACTTAAAAGAAGCGCAGATGAAATCGCATACATATAAACTGCTGGGTATGGCCGCTCTGATGCTTGGCCTCACACAAAGCTGCAAAGATTTTACAGACCTGAACTCGCCCACAGTGGTAAACAGGGACAATTACTTCAACCGCGAATCGGATATGACAGCCGCCGTAAACGGCATGTACGCCAGTTTACGCGGATATTACAACAACTACTTTATAGTGGCGGAAGTACCGTCAGACAATACGGAAGCTAATAATGGCAACCTGGCATATTCGGATGTGGATCAGCAAACATGGTTGAACAACAATACCTATTTCCAGGCGCTCTGGCTGAATTCCTATTCCGTTATCAGCCGTGCCAACATCATTCTCGACAAGATTGATGCGGTGCCGATGGCCGATAACCTGAAGAAGCAGTACAAAGGCGAGGCGCTGTTCGTTCGTTCCCTAATGTACCTGCACCTCGCACAGTTCTTCGGTGATGTACCTCTTATCCTGAAAGAGGTGAAAACAGAAGCGGAAGCCTACAGCTACCTCCGTGAACCGGTGACTAAAATATACGCGCAGCTGGAAACAGACCTGATAGCCGCCGCAGAAGGTTTGCCACCCACTTACACCGGTGCAAACGTGGGCCGCGTACCCAAAGGTGCGGCGCAGGCACTGCTGGGTAAACTTTACCTTGTGACCAAACAGTTCGGTAAAGCTGTGCCTGTGCTGAAAGCCGTGAAAGATGCAGGGATTTACGGCTTGCTGGATGATTACGGGCAGGTATTCAGTGTATTGAACCGCAATAACCGGGAGATCCTCTATTCCGTTCAATATCTTGGTAACGGAAACGGGGAGGGCAGCAGTTTCTGTATCCGTTTTGCGCCCTTCGGCTCTGGTACGGAAATAACTACCGGTGCTTTTCCCACAGGCTCCAACCAGGGAACGGAAGACCTGTATGCTGCCTTTGAAGCAGACGATATCCGCCGCCCGGTAGCCATTGAACGGTATGCTACTACCGGCGCCCTGTATACCCGGAAGTTCCTGGATCGCCCGATCGCCAACAATGAAGGGAAAAACAACTGGCCCGTACTGCGGTATGCCGATGTGCTGCTCATGTACGCCGAAGCCCTCAATGAAACCGGTGCTACCGGGGAGGCTATCAAGCCTCTCAACGAAGTGCGCAAGCGCGCTAATCTGGAAGATGCCCCCGATAACGGACAAGTTGATCTGCGTAAGGTAATTCAGCACGAACGCCGGGTAGAGCTTTGCTTCGAAGGCCACCGCTGGCTCGATCTGTTGCGCACCGGCACAATGCTGGAAGTAATGCGGGCGTACAAGGAACAATACAAAGGAGTTGGGTATCTTGTAGAAAACTATGAGATCAAAGACCGGAACGTGCTGTTTCCCATACCGTTCAGGGAAAGAAGCCTGAACCCGAAACTTACGCAGAACACGGGTTACGATCAATAACATATGCAAGCAAAAGATATGAGGTTATTTGTATTGATGATGTGCCTGATGTGGTCCGCTGCCGCCATGGCGGATCCCATCACGCCGAACGATTTCAGGAAAGGGACAGACAGTGAGCGCATCGAAGCGGCCATCCGGGAAGCATTGCGCACAGGAGTTAACGCCATCGAGATTCCACGCTGGAACCAGCAACGCAAAGCCGCCGAATGGCTCATCGACCGTGCCATACTGGTACCCTCTGATTTTACTTTGGTGTTGAACGACTGCCTCGTTCGCCTGTCTCCCGGTACGGCGGATAATATTATCACCAACGCAGGTGCCCGCACACAACCCCTGTCTGCCAACAGGAACGTACGGATCACGGGTAAAGGGAATGCTGTCCTGAGCGGTGGACTGGAAGCACACTTCAATCCGCCGGGCGATAAGAGTGGTTACCGCACCATCGGTATCCTCTTGTACGACACGCAGCACTTTACTATCGAAGGTTTTACCATGGAAGAAACGCAGGCGTGGGCCATTTCCATGGAGCATGGTTGCGCATATGGCAGGGTGGCCAATATCAACTTCGCCAACACCAATAAATTCCCGAACCAGGATGGTGTGGATGTACGCAAAGGCTGCCACGATATCGTGATCGAAAACATTACCGGCGTTACCGGCGATGATGTGATTGCCCTTACCGGACTGGCCACGCCGAACGATACTGCCCGCACCAGTATGCAGGTGGGAGGCCGCCTCCCGCGTAATAACGATGATATCTACAACATCATCATCCGCAATGTGCAGGCTAAATGCATTGGCGGGCATGCCCTTGTGCGCCTGCTGAACCAGGACGGTATCAAAATGTACAACATAACGGTGTCCGGGATCTTTGATACTTCTACCGAAGAAGACATCAGGCCGGCCACGGGTATCCGGATCGGGGAGGAGCACTATTGGTCTTCCCGGATGAACGTTCTGGGAGAAACCTATAACATCAAGGTCGATAACGTACATACCAGAGCGAAAACCGCGGTGAAAGTCGTGGGGACGCTGAAGGATGCCACTTTCACCAATATCACCAGTTACGGCGGTATTTCCCAGCTGGTGGAATTTGGGCGGCAACCGGTAGAAGGGGTTCGGATAGAGGCGCAGAAGCTATAATGTTACCCCAAAAATCCATGATTATAACGTGTGTCAAAAAGGCCGTTCTCCTATCGCGGGAACGGCCTTTACTTTTTGGGAGATGAACCTGCTTACACCGCAGGTTCCTGCTGGCTGAGGCAGTGGAAGCTGCCAAGGCCCCAGATAATATCGGTAGAATCCACGCCTACCACTTCGCGGCCGGGGAAGCAGCCGGAGATGATATCGAGCGCGGTATCGTCTTTATCGCACTGGAAAGTGGGAACGATCACGTATTTATTGCTGATACAGAAGTTAGCGTACGAAGCAGGCAGGCGCTGATCTTCACAGATCACCGCTGCGGGCATGGGCAGCTCTATGATATTGAGCTGTTTGCCGTTCAGGAGGCGCATGGCTTTGAGCTGGTGCAGGTTCTGCTGCAGTATTTGGTAGTTCTCATCCTGCTTGTCGGTTTCAACAACGGTAAGCACGGTGTCTTCATTCACGAAACGGATGGTATCGTCGATATGCCCGTCGGTATCATCGCCTACAATGCCTTCATCTACCCAGAGTACCTGCTCTGCACCATAGTAGTCGCACAGGTATTTTTCCACCTGTTCGCGGTTGAGGTGCGGGTTGCGGTTTTCATTGAGCAGGCAGCAGGTGCTGGTGAGGATGGTGCCTTTCCCGTTAAACTCTACCGATCCGCCTTCCATGATAATGCCCGGCTCAAAGAGGGGCAGATCAAAGTGGCGGGCGATGCGGGTGGGGATGATATCATCCTGATCGAAGGGAGGATATTTACCGCCCCAGGCGTTATAGTTCCAGTCTACCACCGCCTTCTTCTTCTCCGCATTGGGGTTGATGAGGAAAGCCGGACCATGATCGCGGCACCAGGCATCGTTGGTAGGGTGGAGGAAAAACTCCACGTTACCCATATTCACACCGGCAGTTTGCAGGTGGCCGGTGGCAAATGCTTTCATGGCTTCATCGGCCACGTTGATGCGCACCAGCTCACTGTCGGCCAGGTATTTAACGAAGCGGCTGTAATGGGGGAAGATGGTATTGATCTTCCCGGGCCAGGAGGCTTCTTTATGCGGCCAGCTGAGCCAGGTGGCTACATGCTGGTGAAATTCTGCAGGGAAGTAATAACCCAGTTCGCGCGGCGTAGGTTGTATCATTGTTCGTCGTCGATGTATCTTTTAGTGATCGGTTGGTAGGAATCAATTCTGCGGTCGCGCAGGAAAGGCCAGTGGGTACGGTAGCGGTCGGTTTTGGAAAGGTCCAGTTCCAGTACTGCGTTTTCTTCATCGGTATGGGAGCTCTGATGCAGCACGGTGCCGAAAGGATTGGCTACAAAGGAGCCGCCCCAGAATTTCATGAGTCCGTCCTGCTCGAAACCCGTACGGTTCACGCTTACCACGTGTACCCCGTTAGCCACGGCATGACTGCGCTGGATGGTTTGCCAGGCATTGTACTGTTCGGTATTGGTGGCATCGTCCTGGTTCGTGGCCCAGCCGATGGCGGTGGGGTAGAAGAGGATCTGTGCGCCCATGAGGGAAGTGATACGCGCTGCTTCGGGGTACCACTGGTCCCAGCAGATGAGAACGCCGATAGTGGCGAATTTGGTTTTGAACACTTTATAGCCGAGGTCTCCGGGCGTGAAGTAGAACTTCTCATAATACGCCGGATCATCAGGGATGTGCATTTTGCGGTATTTGCCGAGGTATTTGCCATCGGCATCCAGCACGGCAGTGGTGTTGTGGTACAACCCTTCCGTACGCTTTTCAAAGAGGGAGGCGATGATCACCACACCCAGCTCTTTGGCCACATCCGCGAGCGACTCCGTGGAGGGGCCGGGGATAGGCTCCGCCAGCTTAAAGTTCTCATAATCTTCCACATCGCAGAAATACAGCGAGGTGAACAACTCCTGGAGGCAGATGATCTGCGCTCCTTTGGCTGCAGTCTCGCGCACCTTCTCAATGGCTTTGGCGAGGTTTTCCGCTTTAGAGGCGGAGCAGCTCATCTGTACGTAACCGACTTTTACTTTAGACATGGGCGCAAAGTTATAAAAAAGGAAGCTTCGTCCCATATTCGGCTCTTTTCATCCCTTTTCCCCCTATGGGTGAGCCGGGATTGTTAATATTGCATCAAAGAAATCCTGCATGAAAAGATTCCAGAAAGGGGAAATATGGGTAGCCACGGGTTTTTACCTGTTCGCATGGCTGATTATCCTTTTCCCGGTCCTTACCTTCGATCAGGAAGCTATATATAGTGATCAGGCATACCGCTTCCGCCGTACTGAAATCACTTATGATTTTATCCTCCATACCGTTTGGCCCCAACTGCTGTTTGTAACTGCCATATACGGCGGATTTATGTCCCTTAACTTCTGGGTGGCCCCTCAGTTCCTGGAACATGGCCGGATATCCAAAGGCCTGTGGTCAGGGGCACTGGTGGTAGCCAGTTGCTTCCTCATGGTGATGGTCGGGGAAACCTGGTGGTATGGGTATAAGACCAATTTCCCCACCGTTAGCGCCTTCCATATCTGGTGTGCCGGGCGGGCGGCGGTTATCATGTTTGTATGGCTGCTAGGGTTTGCCGTATATACGCTGGTTAAGAACATATTGCCGGAATTAATGGACGATCCCCGGTTTACCCGCTATTTCCGCATTAAGCCGCGGGCAGATATGATCGTACTGATCATCTTCTGGCTGGCATGTGTCGCTTTCTTTATACTGGACAGGCGGCCTGCACGCGTACAGTTTTTCATCTGGGCCGGTGGTGCCTACCTGATAGCCTACTACCTACTGAGCCGCTATTTCTTTGAACCGCTGCTCCGGAAAGAACGTACGTGGTTGCAACTGGCGCCCAACGCATTGGTGATCATCACTATCACCTTCGTGGCTGCCTGCTTTATGTGCGACATTTCCACGAACATCCGCTACATGGCGTCTGTCTATGTATTTATCCTGATGTGGGAAATCATAATCGTAATACCACTGGCATGGGGCATCACCCGCTTACGCCTCCGTCAGAAAAATGAGGTGTTGGTGCTGGAGAAGGCGCTCGGTCGTTCTTCCGCCAATCTGGACTTTCTGCGCTCCCAGATCAACCCTCATTTCCTTTTCAACGCCCTTAATACCCTCTACGGCACCGCCCTCCAGGAGCGGGCCGCCCGTACCAGTGAAGGCATTCAGCGGCTGGGGGATATGATGCGCTTTATGCTCCACGAGAATGTGGAAGAAAAGATACATCTCAGCAAAGAGGTAGCCTATCTGCAAAACTACATCGCCCTGCAACGCCTCCGTACACAGGAATCACCGGATATCAAGATCGAAGTAAATATTACGGAGTCCGGCTATGAACACACCATCGCTCCCATGCTGCTGATCCCCTTCGTGGAAAACGCTTTCAAGCATGGTATCAGTCTCCGTAACCGCTCCTGGATCGTGGTATCGCTTTCCTGCGATGCGGAACACATCTACTTCGATGCATATAACAGCGTACACCCGAGGCCGGATAATGATCCGGAAAAGAACAGTCTGGGTATTGGCCTGAACAACGTGCGCCACAGGCTGCAGCACCTTTACCCGGGCAGGCACGAACTGTCTATCCGCCAGACCAATACCGAATTCTTCGTACACCTTACTATTACTACCCAAAAAGCAGCAGCAACAGCATGAACGGAACCACGCAACCAACCAACACGCAGCCTTCACAACCAACGCCTCCCGATGGATGGAGCCGCTTCCTGTGGTGGCTCGCCGCGGCAGATCCTGAAGTATTGGCCGAATGTAAATCCGACAGGGAAAGATACCGCATCATAGGCCTGGCAGTACTCGTTACCGCCCTGTTTGCCACACTGGCGTGGGGGTACTTCTTTTCCACCGTGGTAAAAGATGATCTCCTCATCGGAGGACTGGCCCTCTTTTTCGGCTTCGCCATTTTGTGTATAGACCGTAGTCTCATAGCCGCCATGCAACGGAACGGCAAACCGCAATTCCTTCCGGTAGCCTTCCGCCTTGTATTGGCAGTCACTATCGGACTATTCATTTCCCAACCCGTGGTGCTGATGCTTTTTCAGAAAGATATACAGGCCCAGATGGTGGTGGACCAGCAGCGGAAGATGGAAGAATTCCGGAAGCAGCAGTTGGCCTTTAACAGCGATCGCACTACCCACCTGCGCAACCAGCTGGCAGGGTACGATAAAGCAATAGCCGACCGGGAAAAGCAGGTGAAAGAATACAAAGACGCTTATATCCGTGAAACCGACGGTACCGGCGGCTCCGGGAAAATAGGAGAGTATACTGTAGCAAAAGTAAAACGGAACGAATACCTGAAGGCAGAAGAAGAGCTGCGCAAACTGCAGTCGGAAACAGGCCCTCTCCGCGAAGTACCTTTGCAGGAGCTGGCCGTGATCCATGCAGCAGACAGTGTAAGTGAGGCCGCTTACCGCGCCACGCTTACCGACGGCTTCCTTGCACAAACGGAAGCACTGAGTACCCTTACCGAAGAGCGCCCGCCGCTGAAGCAGCGTTACCGCCTCATCGTGTTCATCATCACGCTCATTGAGATTATGCCATTGCTCACGAAGCTCATGATGCCCAAAGGGGAATACGATGCACGTCTTGCTGCTATTACGGCTGCCAGTGTAAACGAATCGGAGCTTTCCATAGCGCAGCAGCGCCAGTTGCAGGCGCATTATCATGAAGGGGCCGGTGCGGCAGATAAGGAAGTGATGGATCACCTCTTTAGTATGACGGCCGGAGCGCGGCGGAGAGAATCTGCCAAACTGGTGGAGGAATGGGAACAGGCGGATGGCAGCAGCTTCCGCAAATTATGGGCATCCGCAAGGAGACTCCTTTTACTTCATAAAGCCTGAAATCGTACATTGTGACCATGAAGATGACCGCCATAGCGATCGATGATGAACCAGTAGCGCTGTCCGTTATTTCCGCACATGCGGAGAAGGTGCCGTTTATGGAACTGAAGCGCACGTTCACCAATGCCTTCGAGGCAATGGACTACCTGCGCCGTGAAAAAATAGACCTTCTTTTCCTCGATATCAAAATGCCCGACATCTCCGGGCTGGATTTCCTCTCGGGCCTGCATGAGCCGCCCATGACAATCTTCACCACTGCATATTCAGAACATGCGGTGCAGAGCTTTGAGCTGGATGCGATCGACTACCTGCTTAAACCATTTTCGCTTGCCCGGTTCCTGAAGGCATGCAACAAAGCACACAGCCTGCTCACCCTGAAGGCTGACAAGCCACAAGGCCCTCCCGTGCAGGATTACATCTTCATCAAAAGCGGGTACGAACAGTTTAAGATCAATTTTACGGAAATACTGTATGTGGAAAGTGCAGGCAACTATGTGCAATTCGTAACGGCCGACCGTAAAGTGCTCAGCCGCCTCTCCATGCAGGAAGCCCTGGCATTACTCCCTGCAGGACAATTCACCCGCGTTCACCGCTCGTATATTGTGGCGAATACGCAGGTTGACAGGATAGACCGCAGCAGTGTTTACATCGGTACAGCCGAGATACCGGTAGGGGCAGCTTTTGCAGAAGCGGTGAGTAAGATCAGCGGGGAAGGGTAAAAGGTACGGGCGCCGCCGTGGCAACGCCCGTGTTCAGATGGTGTATCCGGTAGGAGTTTCCT
This sequence comes from Chitinophaga deserti, assembly GCF_003149455.1. Taxonomy (GTDB): domain Bacteria; phylum Bacteroidota; class Bacteroidia; order Chitinophagales; family Chitinophagaceae; genus Chitinophaga; species Chitinophaga deserti. The sequence continues at coordinate 195,568 of NZ_QFFK01000003.1, read as the reverse complement.
ACACTACAAAGATATATTATAACATGTCATCAATTAAAAAAAATCCGAATGATGTTAGGGGAAAAATGCGGCGTATATTTGGGATCCAACGTTAATCTGAACTTATGAGAAAGATCCTTTTCCTTTTTGCCGCAGCAATACTGTCTGCAGGCGGGGCAATGGCCCAATCCAATATTACACCCGCCGCCCCCGGCGTTACTTATGGTAAAACGATTGATGCTCAGGGAGCTGTACAACTCGGTGCGCTGGAGCAGCAGCTGGGTACAGACACAGCATATGCCGGCAAAATCGAAGGTAAAGTGGTGGAAGTATGTAAGAAGAAGGGCTGCTTCATGAAACTGGAGCGCACCAACGGCGAAGCGGTAATGGTGAAGTTCACCGACTACGGGTACTTTATGCCGCAAAACATTGTAGGTAAAACCGTTGTGGTAGAAGGTAATGCCAAAGTAACCGAAACCTCCGTTGAAAGGCTGCGCCATTTCGCGGAAGATGCCGGTAAAAGCAAAGCTGAGATCGAAAAGATCACCAAACCCAAGAAAGATATTGTGATTGTGGCAGACGGGGTGGTGGTTGTGAAATAACCCTCTTCCCGAAGAATATTGGAAGCGCTCCCAGCCGGGGCGCTTTTTTTATGGTTTACAGGGTCATAAACGAACGGATCTCCCAGATGAGGACAGCTTTATTGACCTTCTCGATAGGGTGCTTCGTTTCCGGTAGTACTACCATGGAGCCGTTGGGGAGGCTTCGGAAGATGCCCAGTGTTTCCTCGATGCTAACCATATGATCGCGGTCGCCCACCATGAGGCGTACCGGAATATTGATATCGGCTACCGTTTCAGGGGTAAGGAGGGGTTGCATGCCAAGGGCTTCCATGAGGCCAACGGTGGCGGGTAATAGTGGTTCCCAGGCTTCTGAGCCATGGAGTTCTGCCAGCTGGTTCACGAAAGCAGGGGCTTTTTCACGGAGGAAGCCGGCATTGAGCTGGCGTGCTTCTTTGGCGGCGGTCTCCGGGGTCCAGTCGAACTTAGTACCGAGGGTGAGTATGCGCGAGACGGTTTCCGGCGCCTGGATGGCAGCCTGCATGGCGATGTAGCCACCCATGCTGTAACCGAATATGGCTGCTGAGCCTAAATTGTTATCCCGGATATATTGGATCAGTTGTTCGGTAAGTATTTCCATGCGCAGCGGGGCATCGGGCAGCGGCGTGCCTCCATGGCCGCGCAGGTTGAAGCGGTGAATTTCATACTGGTCTTCCAGCACGGTTGCAATACTGTCGAAATGTTGAGCAGCGCCAAGTGCGCCATGTAAAAGTAGGAGGGCAGGTTTCATAAAGGAAGCGGGGCTTTTTTTAAAAAGTATCTATGGAATCAGCGAATTTAACTATATTTATGTAAATCTGAATCTGCTGTCTTCAACACATTGATTATCGCCCGCTTACCATAAAACTATTTTCCATAAACGCATTGTCCTCGAAAACCCTACAGGAGCAGAAGGAATGTGAGCTACATGGATAATAGCCGCAGCTTATACGCTGCGGTTTTTTTATCGCTTACAATCTGCTTTGTCCTGCTGCTGTCTATGCCCTTATATGCATCGTTTGCGTTACGATCACACTCCTTCCCCGAACACCTCATCAGCCTTCCATCTCCCTGCCATTTCCATCATACCAGCCCTGATCTGGTTTTTCATGCTAACCAACCTTACTGCTGTATTGCTGCACCCTGCTCATTCATGTGGAACCCTTGTCTGCGGGGAGTATCAGTATTTTGCATAACCCTCTCTTAAACAGCCTGCATCCTCCTGTAATCTTAATTCCGGGAATTATCTGCAACTGGTTTACACCTCCTTGTCAGGGAACCCTGAAATTGGCTTACGGTATGCAAATCTGCGATGCTATTTCTGCCGGCTATTATGCAAACCTGTCAGAGTCCTGCCGGGATTCCTTGTGCCCATTTGAGGCGTTCCCTGTCCGGGTTCCTATTTTCCTTCCCTTTAACTCCTATGCATATGGTATCCAAAGGCTGGGTTTAAGATAAGATAAGCCGCCCTTAAGCCGCCTATATCCCGCCCTTAAGCCGCTCATAAGCCGCCCCTATATAAGGGCGGCTTATCTACGGGTTATCCCCGGTTTAAATCCGGGTAGACGACGGATTATCCCGTCAGCAGGCATATAGTTCTTCCAAAGCATCCCTGTGTGATAGCAAAAGCATACCTGCCCATGGCAGCCGGGCTGCCTTATTCAGACAAACCCGCTAATAGCAAAAAACACCCCGGAGGGGGTGTTTATGCAATGCGGTAAAGTTGCGGGGTACTTTGCGAAGGCAATTACTTACCCGCGCTGTATCCGTTATATGCAGGGCGCAGTTAGCCCGTGAAAGACATCGGGCCTTTCATGCACAGATCATCATTGAAGTATTAAGCGCTGATCTGCTCGCCGAACTGGAGCAGATAACCGTTGTTGTCGTAAATCCCGAATTCGCGCATGCCGTATTCGAAATTCTGGACAGGGAAGCATACCTCTGCACGGTCTTTCACCTTCTCCCATAATTCATCAATGCCATCCATATGAATGTAAATAGCACCGGTAAATACAGGTTCTTCAAAAGGTGTTGAGCTGCCAAAAGGGAATTTTGCCTGTGGGTGTACCAGTTGCATGGTTACCTTGTCTTTCTGGATAGATGCAAATTTCCATTGCTCGTCGAGCGTGTTACAGGTGAAGTCCAATACGGAAACGTAAAAATCAACGGTTTCCTGGAGCGATGGTGTAGCCAGTGTAGGAATGGGTGCCAGCAGTTCCATAAATTCAGTTGTTTGGGTGTGATGTGTGTGACAGTTGTACCAGTGTTGTTTGTTCGATTTAGTTTCGAAGCAGAGTGACTCTCGTTATAAATTTAATTAAATATTCTTACTGCCTGTAGTTGTTCATGTTAAATTTATGCACATCCTTTTATCCTATATTTGCCCGGAAGCTAAATTTTCGTTCCGGGTATGCAGATTTTGTTATCGCTTCTTAAACAACATTTCGGTTATACGCAATTCCGTCATAATCAGCAGGCTATTATCGAGCATGTGCTGAATGGGGGAGATGCGATGGTATTAATGCCTACAGGCGGTGGTAAATCCATCTGCTACCAGCTGCCCGCTCTGGCGCTGGGAGGCCTTACCGTAGTGGTTTCTCCGCTCATCGCTCTCATGAAAGACCAGGTGGATGCCCTCCGGGCAAACGGTATTTCCGCCGCCTGCCTCAATTCCACACAGCCGATGGCGGAACAGCAATCCATTATGCAAATGTTGCAGATGGGGCAGATTAAACTGCTGTACCTGGCGCCGGAACGCCTCATCGGTGAAGCGAATTTCATCCAATGGCTCTCAGGACTCAACGTTTCGCTCTTTGCGATCGATGAAGCGCACTGTATCAGCCATTGGGGCCACGATTTCAGGCAGGAATACCTGGCACTGGGGCAGCTGAAGGATAAATTCCCCGGCGTACCCGTGATAGCCCTCACCGCTACGGCAGATGGCATCACCAAACAGGATATCCTCGAAAAGCTCCGCCTGCACAATCCCGCCGTGTTCGAAAATTCTTTCAACCGGCCCAATATCCACTACAGCATACGCCCTAAACGCGACCACTACCAGCAACTGGTAGAATACCTGCGCCAGCATCCGGACGATAGCGGGATCATTTACTGTCTTTCCCGCTCAGGCACCGAATCGCTGGCGGAAGACCTTCATGCAGAAGGCTTCGCTGCCGCTGCATACCACGCAGGTCTGGAAAGGCAGTTACGCGAAGACCGGCAGGACCGCTTCCTGCGCGATGATATCCGTATCATGGTAGCCACTATCGCCTTCGGCATGGGTATCAATAAAAGCAACGTGCGCTTTGTGGTGCATGTGGATCTTCCCAAGAACATTGAAGGTTATTACCAGGAAACAGGCCGTGCCGGGCGCGATGGCCTGCCCAGTGAAGCCGTACTCTTTTATAGCGGGGGCGATGTGTTTAAAATGAAACGCTTCGCCAGTGTGGATGGCAACGAAGAGCAGTCGGCCGTTATGCTCCGTAAGCTGGAGCAGATGGCAGGGCTCTGCGAAACCATTACCTGCCGCCGCCAGTACCTGCTGCGCTATTTCGGGGAAGATGCTCCGGATAACTGCGGCAACTGTGATATATGCCTCGGCCAGTACGAGAAGGCCGATGGTACCGTAGCCGCACAGAAACTGCTCAGCGCGGTATACCGCCTGCAGGAGCGCTTCGGGCTGAATTATGTGGTAGACTTCCTGCGGGGCAGCGCCACTGTGCGGGATGCCCACCAGGAATTAAAAACCTACGGCATCGGGAAAGATATCAGTAAAGAGCAATGGAAACAATATGCCCGTGAGCTGATGCAGCTGGGCTACCTGGGGCAGTCGAACGGGGAGTACCCCTTACTGCGGCTCACTGATACCAGCTGGAGCGTACTGAAAGGCGAAGTGCCTGTACAGCTTACCGCTCCCGCACCCGCCAGTGCCACGATGAACACCACGCCGGGCCGTAAGGGAGAAGATATCCCGCAGCCTTTGCTGCTGGCAGAGCTGAAGCAGCTCCGGCGGAACTTTGCCGAAAAAGAACGCGTACCACCCTACATTATATTCTCCGATGCCACGCTGGCAGAGCTTTGCACCTTCCTGCCCCAACAAATGAGCGATATGGGACGCATCTCCGGGTTCGGGGAAGTGAAGCTGGCCAAATACGGATCAGCATTCCTCGAAGCCATGCAGTCGTATTGCCGGCGCCACGGCCTCCAGAGCCAGATGCACCATAAAGCAGAAAAGGCTAAACCCCGTAAAGCGAAATCAGATGCCGGCGGCAGCCAGCGTGCCACCCTCCAGTTCTTTTCTGAGGGTTTGGCCATTGAAGAAATCGCTGCACGGAGGGGACTGGCCATATCCACCATCGAAAGCCACCTGGCCGATTTTGTGCGGAAAGGGGAACTGGATATCCGGGAAATGGTGCCCGACAGCGGCCGCCTTTCCTGGATCATGAAAGCCATTGAAGCCGCGGGAGGGCAGGGCCTCACCGGTATCAGGGAACAGCTGGGCAACGAGGTGGGGTACGGAGAGATACGGGCTGTACAGAACTACTATTTCTGGCTGCAGGAACAGGCCTGATGATCCAAGTCTTTTTTTTATCGTTTTTTCCTTAAATTGTTTGATGCTTCCACGTTTACGTTTGTTACACGTGTAGTCTTTACTGTTTCATTACATTCAAATCTTTACAAATGTCATCATCCACGAATCGCAGAAACTTCTTACGCCAGATCGGTATGTTTACGGCCGGCGTAACCCTCGGCCCGGCATTCCTCTCTGCCTGCAACAATGCAGGACAGTCCGGCAACGCAGACTCTTCGAAAGCCGATAGTACCGGAACTGCCGGTGCGGCGAAAGAACTCTTCTTTAAAATCTCACTGGCAGAATGGTCTTTCCACAACGCCATCTGGTCCGGTAAAATGACTAACCTCGATTTCGCCGAGAAAGCGAAAAAGGATTACGGCATTACCGGGGTAGAATATGTAAACCAGTTTTTCAAAGACAAAGCGAAGGATAAGACTTACCTCGCAGACATGAAGAAGCGTGCGGACGATAACGGCGTTACCAGTGTACTCATCATGTGCGACGGCGAAGGTGAACTGGGCGATCTGGACCCCAAGAAGCGTACACAGGCAGTAGAGAACCATTATAAGTGGGTAGAAGCCGCCCAGTTCCTGGGTTGCCACTCCATCCGTGTGAACGCGGCAGGCCATGGCAAGGCGGAAGAAGTGAAGAAAGCAGCGATCGACGGCCTTGGCCGCCTTACTGATTTCGGGAAAGATTTCAATATCAATGTAATCGTGGAAAACCACGGCGGCTTCTCCTCCAACGGCATCTGGCTGAGCGATGTGATGAAGGGCGTAGGTAAACCCGGTTGCGGTACCCTGCCCGACTTTGGTAACTTCTGCATTACCCGCACCGAACCGAAAGATAATACCCCCGAAGCCTGGGCTGCCACCACCTGCACCGAGGAATACGACCGCTATAAAGGCGTACTGGAATTGATGCCTTTCGCGAAAGGCGTTAGTGCCAAAACCCATGATTTTGATGCCAATGGCAACGAAACCGAAACAGATTACCGTAAAATGCTGCAAATTGTAAAAGATGCAGGATACAAAGGTTATATCGGCATCGAATACGAAGGATTGAAAGACGCGGAAGAAGTAGGCGTGCGCAAAACGCTCGAACTGCTGAAGCGCGTAGGCATGGAGCTGAGCTGATAAACAATTGGCCCTGCCTATTGTTTTCATTAAATAACGGAATTAAAACACGGCCATATGGAAACAAAACCAGGAGAAATGACGACACTGTCTGAAGTGATGGAAGTACTGAAAGAAAGAGGCTGCGATCATGAATTGCACTTTCTGAAAAACGGGCAGCTGGAGGATACAGACTCCGGCAGGATTTATAATCCCGCAGGGATGAAGATCATCCGGACGTACCGTTTTGAAGGGGATTCCAATCCTTCTGATGCGGCAGTACTCTACCTGCTGGAGAATGAAGACGGTATTGCGGGATATATCATTGACGCCTACGGTGCTTACAGCGATTACGAAGGCGATGCATTCGATAGTTTCATCCGCAATCTGCCGGTGGAAGAGCGGGAATGGTAACATTCAGGGCCACAAAATATCAAAGGGTGACGTGAAAGCTGATTGCTTTTCCGTCACCCTTTTCCTTTCCCCGTTGCGGGGACCTTTTCTCAGAGGATATGGAGGGGTTTAGAACTTAATCACGACTTTGTCGCGGGTAATGCGGTATGTAAAGCCCATGCTATCCTGCAGGGCGTCGAGCATTTCATGGAGGCTTTCCTTGCTGAACTCGCCGCTGATGTTTTTAGACGGCCCGCGGCGGCCTTTCACTTCCATTTCCACGCCATACCAGTCTTCCATCTTCTTAAACGCTGCAGGCAGCGGCGTATTGTTGAACACCAGCCGGTTATTCAGACAATCGCGCTGTTCTTCCAGTTCAAACGTCTCTTTTTCCATCAGATCGATCATTTTATTGGCCAGTACGCTTTGTCCGGCAATGAGATCTTCGGGCTGGTTATCGGAAGGGGAGTGGTACGATTTACGGACGTGGGCAGCACCGCTGAGCACATAAACAAATGCGCCCTGTTGCGATTCGAGGCTGTGCAGGCGGAAGGTGGCGCCGGGTGTAACGGTCTTCAGTTTGTCAGTCCATACCGTTAATTGCGGCCCCTGCGGAACGGAAAAGAATGCTTCCCCGTCCAGGATGAGTTCACGGGTGGCAGGGTAGCCTTCGGGCATATAGAGGCGGGAGCGGGAGTTGAGGATCACGAGGGTACTGTCGGGCAGGCGAACGGCTTTGCGTTCCCCATACCGGCTCTGGTACATGGTATAGCGGGTACCGGGCTGTAACATGGCGGAACTGCGCTGATGACGGCCTGCGAGGTAATACAAGACCCCGCCTGCAATGAGCATAACGAGTATCAGCGCGAGGGCAACGGGCTGCCAGCTACGCCTTTTTTTCATATACAGTGGAAGTCTTGGCCGTCTGATTTGCGTGATTCGTGCACTCATGGTTGGGAATAAAAGATTTGGTGTACGTTGTCCCGGCTACAATATAATAAAAAATTGGCTCAACCTCCTGCTATCCTGAACGTTGTATGTCAGAAAACGATCATAAGAAAAAACAGTTTTTTTTACAACGTACCGATCCCCTTAACTTTGCGGGCCATGGAACAAAAACTACCATTATCATTTGAGAATACGGCCATTGCATTTGAGCATATGACCGACAAAGAACTGAAGAGAGCCAATTTTTTATTCAGCAACATCGGCAAGCCCTGGCTGGTTAAGTTTGGCGCCTTCGCCACACCGCTGGCATTTAAGCTCCACCTGCCGGTGAAAGGCCTCATCAAAAGCACCATCTTCAACCACTTCTGCGGAGGCGAATCTCTCGAGGAAGCCGTTCAGGCAGCTGAAGCCCTCGGCCGTTACGGCGTAGGTGTAGCGCTCGACTATGGTGTGGAAGCCCTCGAAGGCGAAGAAAATTACGATCGCGCCGTTCCTGAATTCCTCCGGGCCATCCAATATGCCGCCGGTAAACCATACATCCCTTTCCTGCCCATTAAGGTTACAGGCTTCGCCCGCTTCTCCCTGCTGGAAAAGATCCATGCACAGGAAGAGCTGAGTGCCGAAGAACAGGCAGAGTTCGACCGCGTGCGCGAACGCATCCGCACCATCTGCGCTGCCGCTGCCAAAGCTAAAATAAGCGTACTGGTAGATGCCGAAGAATCCTGGGTGCAGCAGCCGGTAGATGACCTTACCGACGAAATGATGTCCCTTTTCAACAAAGACAACGTATTCGTTTACAATACCTTCCAGCTTTACCGGCACGACCGGCTCGAGTATCTCAAAAGATCCTGGGAAGAAGCGCAGGCTAACGGCTACCACCTCGGCGCCAAGCTGGTTCGCGGTGCTTACATGGAAAAAGAGCGCAAGCGTGCGGAAGAACTCGAGTATACTTCCCCCATTCAGCCCAATAAAACATCGGCCGATGAGGATTATGACGATGCCCTCCGCTTCTGCCTCGACCGCCTGGATTCCCTGGCCGTATTCATTGGAACGCATAACGAAGACAGCTGTATGCTGGCTGCCCGCCTGATGGATGAGAAGAAGATCCCGCATAACCACCCCCGTGTCAGCTTCTCGCAGCTGTATGGCATGAGCGATAACATCACCTTCAACCTGGCGCATGCGGGCTACCGTGTGTCCAAATACCTGCCGTATGGCCCGGTAAAAGAAGTGATGCCCTACCTCATCCGCCGGGCACAGGAGAATACCTCTATTGCCGGCCAGATGGGCAGGGAACTGGGGTTGATCCGTAAAGAGATGAAACGCAGGGGTTTATAACAGTCCTGTCGTAAAATAACGGCCGCTTCCTTCCCGGGAGCGGCTTTTTTTATTCTGTTCACTGCTGTAACATTTCCGGGATATAGTACGTCTTACACATACTAATCCGCCGGTTTAATGGCGGAGTTGAACGGAAACCATACTTATTTCTTTTGCTACGTAGAAGAAAAAGGGCGCCTCTTTACAGGGGCGCCCTTCTTGTTTTTATCGTTCTCCTCTAATCAGTTTCCTTCTGTAAGCGGGATGGGGAATTTTTCCCAAACCTTATCTCCCGGCCGGGGATTGGGCAGGTCGGCCAGTCTGTTATACCGGCGCATATCTATCCAGCGGTGGCCTTCTGCGAACAGGGAGTACCGGCGGTGATACAACATTTCGTTGATCAGCGCGGCCTGTGTTATACCGCCTGCATAAGGCGTCAGGTTATGATCTACGCGGAGGCGGTTAATAGCCACAATGGCATCCGGTATCTGGTTCAGCTGGATTTTAGCTTCCGCATAGATCAGGATCAGTTCCTCGTTGCGGATAATGAATACCGGTGCTTCATTGCTTTTATGGATCCATACATCGCGGTTGCTGACAAGCCCCAGCTGGGAGGCTGGTTCTGTACGCAGTGTGGCCTTTGCAATGCGGTCGTCGCCCGGGAGGATCTGGGCCACATAATAGGGAGTAGCTACCCTGAACTCACCGGAAGTGGTGTTTTGCGGCAGGAACAAGGGGTTCAGCTGGTCGCCGGATTTATTACTGAATGAATGGAAATACCCGTTTTCGAACGGACCGTTAAGGTCAAAGAAAGACTCGTTCAGTGCTGTGAGCGCTGCTGCCCATTGCTGCCGGTAAATGGCCACACGAGCTGCAAGGGCGCGGTTGAACTTAATGACAGCCGCTGCATTGGTAGCGCCGATGGTAATGGGGAAAGCTATTTCGGAACCGGTAAGCTCCGCCTTACCCGCGTCCAGCAACGCAGCAATATCGGCCAGCGATTCAGGATACCCTTTAAACGGCCCGATGTTATTGGGGTCTTTCACATCGGTACGCACCCCGTTGGTATACGTCATGTTCAGGTTCATCAGCAGTTGATAAGCCATGATGGTTTTGGTGTAACCGGTATAGCCTTTCTTCTGCGCATCCGAAAGGTAAGTGGCATTGGCCACCACGTCGTGGATGATATTGCCCTGGCGCACTACGCGGTAGCGGGCAGACCATGGGTTGGTGATGTAGAAAGTATTATTGTCCAGCGCACCATCGCCCATGAGCTCTTTGGTATACCGCGGCTCTGAGGCAGACATGCGGTAGATCTCCCGGCCTATGAGGCCGATGGCGTCGTAGTAGGTGGCTAAACTGTTACGCGTGCCGGATTCCAGCCCCACCATGAGGTTATCGAGCTTGACCTTGGTGCCGTTGCGTATGGCGTCGTCCACGATGGGACTGTTGAGGTTGGGAATTTCTCCCTTCTGGCAGGCAGCCAGACCGATGAGCGATCCCAACAATATGATCAGATGCTTTTTCATGTTAAATTCTTTTCGGTTAAAACAATCAGAACGTTACAGTCACGTGGAAAGTGGCGCGCTTCGATGCCGGGTAAGGCATTACTTCCACACCGGAAGACAAGCCGTTGCTGCCTCTTGAAGTGGCGGTGGAAAGCGTGTTGGAACCGAAGTTGGAAGATTCCGGATCGTAGCTGTTATACTTCGTCCAGGTAATCCAGTTGTTCAGTGATGCGCCTATATTCACACCGGTGATGTATTTGTTCCGTGGAACGGGCACTTCGTAGTAAAGCCCTATTTCACGAATGCGCACGTAAGACGCGTCCTGCACAAATCCTGCGGCTTCGCCTTTACCGAATGCGGTATTGCGGTCGTCGCCATCTTTAATACCGTTACCATTCTTATCATCGTCATAGTCGGGCGAGGTCTGGTTAAGATCGTTCAGCAGCTGGGTGAGGTTGATGTTGTCACCACCTTTTTTCCAGTGCAGCATAAAGCGTAAGCTGAAATTTTTGAGGAAACTGATTTCGTTGAGCGTGCTCAGCTGGAAGTCGGGTTCAGAATTCCCGAGCACTCCTATACCGGGTGTGGCGCCCAAGGTACCGATGATCTGGGTGGCTGATTTGCCTTCTTCGATATAGAAGTTACCCAGCGAGTTGCCGAAGGCGCCCATGGGGAAGGGAGGAATCAGCAGCTTGGTGATCTTCGATTTGTTTTTCCAGAAATTGACATGCGTGTTCCAGCGGAAGTTCTTCGTGTTAACGGGTATGGCACCGATACCGATTTCGATACCCTGGTTGCGAAGGTCACCCGCGTTGAGCCACTGTGCCGTAAAGCCGGTAGATGGCTGCAGGTTACGGCGGATGAGGAGGTCGTAGATGTTTTTGTTATAGTAGGTAGCCTCCAGGGTTAACCGTCCGTTGAGGAAGCTCACGTCTAACCCGGTTTCGAACTCAGCCTGTTTCTCCTGCTTGATGTCGGGGTTACCCAGCTGGTTATCTACCAGTACACCGCCGTTGCCGCCGATGTTGTTAGGCAGTGCGGCCAGGAACCTTGCACCGTAAGGCGCTACGTTACCCGACTGCCCGTAAGCTGCGCGGATCTTTAAGCTGTTGATGAGCTGCATCTTCCAGAATGGCATTTTTGCCAGGTTCCAGGAGAAGGATGCTTTGGGCAGCACGAAGTATTTCTTATAGTCGCCGTTGTTGGTAGACCGGTCGAAGCGTACACCTGCGCCAATGGAAATAGCGTCCATGATCAGCACATCTTCCTGAATGAAAATACCATTATCGCGGTATTTGGTACGGAATTGCTGCAATGCGGCGTTGGCGGCCATGTCTACGTTCGTTTGCAACGGCGTGGTGTTGGTAGCCGTGGCAACGATGAGGTCGAGGTAATTGGTTTCCAGCGTGGCGCCCAGCGATGTGGTGAAGTTCAGTTTGGTGTTGGCAGCAAACTGGTTTACGAGGATGCCGGCGAGGTTGGAGTTGAGGTTGCTGGTATTACCCTGTATAGACGCACCTTCCAGGTTGTCTTTCATAAATGGAAGGGAGCGGGGGAAGATGGCTTCCGTTTTCAGGTGGAAGTAATCCACACCTCCGCGAACAATGAGGCGGGTATTGGTTTTGGTGTTTTCCTGCAGGTTCACCTTGATTTCACCGCCGGTGATCACGCGGTTAACGGATTCATTGTTCCGCATTTTATCGCGTGTTTCGATGGGGTTCTGTCCGCCTACGAGCAGGGGATAGTTGCCATTGGCATCGGGCAGCAGGGGCACATACTCCGGAGCAGCGGAAAGGGCAACGCCATAGCTGACAGAGTTGTTGTCGTTATTGGTAAGGCCGCGGTCTGCCGATGTTTTCATATACGTGGCACGCAAACCAACGGATATGCGGTTGTTGAGTTTGTGGTCTACGTTCAGGCGCAGGGAGTTATTGGAATAGCCGGTGTTTTTAATGATACCGTCTTCATCCTTACGGTTGGCGGAGAAAAAGACGCCGGTGCGTTCGTCGCCCCCGGTTACGCTTACATTGGTGTTGAGGAGCAGGCCTTTTTCACCGTACATTTCTTTTTCATGATCAAACAGTTTACCGGCGTTTCTTGCGGCGATAAATGCATCTCTTGCTGCGGCGCCGCCTTTATCGAAAGCGGTTTGTTCGGTGAAGTGCCGCATGCCGAGAAGTTTGCGGGCCTGCGTCCAGCCCACATCCTGCCTGGCACGTACCACGGTGCGCCCTGCCTGGCCTTTCTTGGTGGTGATGATAACCACGCCTGCTGCGGCTTTGGAACCGTAGATGGCGGCAGCGGAGGCACCTTTAAGTACTTCGATGTTTTCGATATCATCCGGGTTGATATCTGCTACGCGGCTGGAAGGGTTATCCTGGTATTGTTCGTTCCCTGCGCGCGAAGCTGCGGTGATGATGTTGAGGTTTGCGGGAACGGATACGTTACTGATAAAGATACCATCTACCACATACAGCGGCTGGCTGTTGGAGAAGATGGAAGTAACGCCGCGCATTTTAACGGACATACCGCCACCGGGAGCGCCGGAGTTGGCGGTGATGAGTGCGCCGGGAATCTTACCGCTGAGTGCAGCGTCGAAGGTTTGGGCAGGAGCCACACCGTACAGCTCTTTGGCGGAAATAGTAGCCACGGCGTTGGCGAGGTTACTGCGTTTTACGGAAGTGGCAAGGCCGGTGATTACCACTTCATCCAGGTTGGCGAAGTCTTCTTCCAGCTGAATGTTCATTGCGCCGGCGGAAGCTGCCTGCTGCACGGTTTTGTATCCTGTGAAGGAAAATACGAGGGTGTTGCCCACATTGGCTTCGAGGCTGAAGCGGCCCTGTATGTCTGATACGGTTCCGCGGTTAGTGTTTTGGATACGGACCGTTACTCCGGGCAATCCGTTGCCCTCTTTGTCCGTAACGCGGCCGCTTACACGCTGCTGGGCATGCGCCGATATGGCACTGCAGAGCAGGATGAGCAGCCAGGTACATTGTTTTAGGAAATGCATGTTCTGGCGATTTAGAGGTTTGATAATAGAGGAGGTTGATAAAAATGTGGTTTAACAGGAAATGCTACGAATCTGTGGCGTTGTGCATGTTGTAATTGATTTAGAGGTTGATAATACGTGTTACTGGCAGGTAGTGGTAATGCATACGGGTTCGCACGGGCTATAGCCGCGTGAATTCATGGCATCCTTCCGGCGGGTTAATGCCGGCTTGCTTCGGGTCTGGATTCTGTTGCATATGTCTTAATTGCGTACCTGCGTCCTGCCGGGCTGCTTCCGGCATACTGATATGGCCTTTCTGCTACATACATCTATAGTTGTCTTGCCCCTGCCCGATTTAATTGTTTTGATAAGTCCTGTTTTTCAATTCGTGGCGCTGCTATTGCTATTTGCGGTTCCAGGTGCTGTTTTTCAATTCTTTATAACACGGATGTTAGGCTCCGTGCCGGTTTATGCTGTTGTAACGTCGTGGGGGCATACTCACTTTTGCAGATTAACGAAATTTGAGAAAAATGAGATTTGTTTATGTGCAGCTTTTAGGTTATATTAATCCATCCTGTAATTTGTACTGTTATCCGGGCACATTCATGAGGTTATCCACATGATGTCAGGAGAAAACTGGCCCGGAATTCTGCATTTACCATTAAGTTTGCAGTGTATATGGAACAGTATAAAGACCTTCTCCAACATATCCTTGATCATGGAGCAGATAAAACGGACCGTACCGGCACCGGTACCCGTAGCTGCTTCGGTTACCAGATGCGGTTCGACCTTGCAAAGGGATTCCCCATGGTTACCACCAAGAAACTTCACCTTAAATCCATCATTTACGAACTGCTGTGGTTCCTCAACGGCGATACCAACGTACGCTATCTGCAGGACCACGGGGTGAAGATATGGGACGAGTGGGCCGATGCGGATGGCAACCTGGGCCCCGTTTATGGCAAACAATGGCGCAGCTGGGAAGGCGCCGACGGTAAAACCTATGATCAGATCCGCGACGTAGTGGACCAGATCAAAAAGAACCCCGACTCCCGCCGCCTCATCGTAAACGCCTGGAATGTGGGAGAACTGCCCGAAATGGCCCTCAGCCCCTGCCACTGCCTCTTCCAGTTCTATGTGGCAAACGGTAAGCTCAGCTGCCAGCTCTACCAGCGCAGTGCCGACGTTTTCCTCGGTGTCCCCTTCAACATCGCCTCATACGCCCTGCTGACGCTCATGATCGCACAGGTATGCGGACTGCAGCCCGGCGAATTCGTTCACAGCTTCGGGGATGTACATCTGTACAATAACCACTTCGAGCAGGCTCGCCTCCAGCTGGAACGCGAACCTTTCCCCCTGCCGGTTATGAAGATTAACCCGGATGTGAAAGATATCTTCTCTTTCAAATACGAAGATTTTACACTGGAAAACTACCAGTCTCACCCACATATCAAAGCCCCCGTTGCCGTATGATTTCTGTTATTGTAGCCGCATCTGAAAATAACGTCATCGGCATCAACAACCAGCTTCCCTGGAAGCTGCCCGACGATTTCAAATTCTTTAAGAACACCACCTACGGGTTCCCCATCATCATGGGCCGCAAAACCTGGGAATCCCTCGGCGGGAAGCCCCTCAAAGGCCGGCATAATATCGTCATCACCCGGCAGGAGGATTATGCCGCCGAAGGCGTTACCATTACCAACTCCCTCGCCGGTGCCCTGGCCATTGCGGAGAGGGATGATGTGAAAGAGATTTTTGTGATAGGAGGGATGGAGATCATCCGGCAGGCGTGGAACCAGGTAGACCGTATCTACCTCACCCGTGTGCACGGCACTTTCGAAGGCGATGCCTTCTTCCCCGACGTGAACCCCGCGGAATGGAAGCGCGTACATGCAGAAGAGCATCCTGCTGATGACAGGCATGCCTATGCCTTCACGTTCGAGACGTGGGAGCGCATTTAGTTTTCCCTTGATGTTTACTTGAAAATTACGGTACCTACAGCCTCTGTAAGCTCCTTCATGATCTGCTTGAGGTGCTTATCCATCTCAAGGCAGCGAACCTGTGCTTCATAGTCTGTGGCTACGCTTAGCTCCTGCTGGTTTTCCGCGATCAGTTTCTGGATCTTACGGATGATGAGGTAGTTGCTGCAGCTGATGGTATCGCGCCGGAAAGCATCGTCTCCATACACGGTTTTGATCTCGAACCTGTCTCTCCATGCCGCGCTCAGCTCGGCTTCCTTGTCTTCCAGAATAATGGCCACGTTCCGCGCCACCTCATCATCGGGGTGGTAAAGGAACATCTTTTTATCCGGGATGGTGCCCTGGTCGTACGATTCCTTGTATTCGCGGAGGATGCGTTTTACCACTTCGTTTTCCGACAGGGATTCGAAATCGTATGGCAGGTGGAAGATGTAATCGGCCACGGTGGTCTGCTGTTCTTCATCGAAGATCTTATCACCGAAGCGCAGCAGTATCTTGATGAGTTCCCTTTCCTGCCGCTCGGAAGTGTTGAAGATATTCTCTGTGGGAGCAGCGGGAGCATCGCCGCCATCGGGGAAGTACTCGGGGTACATTTCCGCGAGGGAAGGACCGTCGTCCTGCGGGGGAGGGGCGTCGAAACCGCCTTTCTTTTTATTGGAAGGTTCGTTGAGCGCCTGTTTGGCAAGGCGTTCGCGGATGAATTTGTTTACAAGGTCTACCAGCCGCTCTTCATCGATCTTCAGTAACTGGCTGCACTGGCGGATGTAATCCTGCTGGCGGGTGAAATCCTCTACTTTGTCGATCCGCGCAATGGTTTCCGCGATCTCGTTTACCAGCTGAGATTTGCGGGAGGTATCGTTGCCCGCTTCCTTCATGGAAACGTGCAGCTTGAAAAGGACGAAGTCCTGCTTGTTGTCGAGAATAAACTGTCGGAACGCTTCTGCGCCTATCTTTCTTACGTAGCTGTCCGGATCTTCCTTATCGGGGATAAGGGCCAGCTTCACGTTCAGGCCTTCTTCAATGGCCATGTCCAGCCCGCGGAGCGCTGCTTTCACACCTGCGTTATCGCCATCGTACAGAATGGTGAGGTTATTCGTGTACTTCTTGATGAGCCGCAGCTGATCGGTAGTGAGCGAGGTGCCCGACGATGCCACCACGTTTTCGATACCCGCCTGATGCAGGGATATTACGTCGGTATAGCCTTCCACCAGCAGGCACTCATCGTGCTTGTCGATGGCATGCCGCGCGAAGTAGGTGCCGTAGAGCACCTTGCTTTTAACGTAAATATCGTTCTCCGGGGAGTTGATGTATTTGGGAGCCTTGTCGGATTTAACGAGGATGCGCGCGCCGAAGCCCAGTACTTTCCCGCTCTGGTTGTGAATGGGGAAGATGACACGGCCGCGGTAGTTATCTATCGGCTGATCGTTGCGGACGGTGACTAGGCCCGTTTTCTGCAGGTATTCGAGGTTGTAGCCCTTATGCTGCGCTTCGCGGACGAAGGCTTCCCGGAGGTTAAGGGCATACCCCAGCTGGAACTTGCGTACGATCTCTTCCGAAAAGCCGCGCTCTTCGAAATAGGAGAGGCCCACGTTCTGTCCTTCGTCGGTTTCAAACAGTGTTTTTACGAAGTAGTCGCGGGCGAAGTTATTGATAATGAACAGGCTCTCTGCCTGCTGCTGGCGGGCTTTGACTTCAGGGCTTACCTCCGTTTCTTCTATTTCCACCTGGTACCGCTGTGCCAGCCACCGGATGGCTTCCACATAGGAGTACTTTTCGTGCTCCATGACGAAGTTGATGGCGTTGCCGCTTTTGCCGCAGCCGAAGCACTTGTAGATTTCCTTGGTACCGGAAACGGTGAAAGAGGGGGATTTTTCGTTATGGAAAGGACAGAGGCCCATGTAATTGGCGCCCCGTTTCTTCAGTTTCACGAAAGCTCCTACCACATCAATGATATCGATGCGGTGGAGGATCTGTTGTATGGTATTCTGAGTGATCAATGCCGGTAGTAGTGTATCTGCAAACTTAACGGAATTTTAGCGAACGGCGGGCGTTTTGGCGGCAGTCGGTCAATTCGGTATATTTGTCAGATTCCACCAAAACACCCGGAAAAATCAGTTATGAAAGAAGTATTTATCGTATCCGTAGCCAGAACCCCCATCGGGGCATTCAACGGCGCACTGGCCTCCGTGCCTGCCACCACATTGGGCGCAACGGTGATCACGGCCGCATTGGAGCGTGCCGGCGTAAACAAGGAGCAGGTGCAGGAAGTATACATGGGTAATGTGATCAGCGCCAACATCGGCCAGGCGCCCGCCAACCAGGCGAGCCTCTACGCCGGGTTGCCCAACACCGTACCCTGTACAACGGTTAATAAAGTATGCGCATCCGGTATGAAAGCCATTATGCTTGGCGCCCAGAGCATTATGCTGGGCGATAACGACATTGTGGTGGCCGGTGGCATGGAATCCATGAGCAACATCCCGTACTACCTCGATAAAGCCCGTAACGGCTACCGCCTTGGCCATGGTTCCGTGATCGACGGCATCCTGCGCGACGGGCTGTGGGACCCTTACAAGGACTTCCATATGGGCAACGCCGCCGAGATCTGCGCCACGGAGTATAAAATTACCCGGGAAGATCAGGATAACTACGCCAAACAGAGCTACCAGCGCTCCGCTGATGCGTGGAGCAAAGGCTACTTCGCCGGGGAAATCGTTCCGGTGAGCACAGGCGGTAAAACGCCGGTTACCGTGAGCGACGATGAAGAATACAAGAAAGTGAATTTCGATAAAATGACCACGCTGAAGCCCGCTTTTCAGAAAGACGGGACGGTGACGGCTGCCAATGCTTCCAAGATCAACGACGGTGCTGCCGCCGTGGTACTGGTAAGCGGGGAGAAGGTAAAGGAACTTGGCCTGAAGCCGCTGGCGCGTATTGTAAGCTTTGCGGATGCCAGCCAGGCGCCGGAATGGTTTACTACCACCCCCGTGCTGGCCGTAAATAAAGCGCTGACTAAAGCGAAACTGGGTATGGGCGATATGGATTTTGTGGAAATTAACGAAGCTTTTTCCTGCGTGGCGCTGGCCAACGGGAAAGATCTGGGCATCCCCAACGAAAAACTGAACGTATGGGGCGGCGCAGTGGCACTGGGGCACCCTATCGGCTGTTCCGGGGCGCGTATCATCGTTACCCTTACCTCCATCCTGCGGCAGGAAAACGGCCGTTTCGGCGTAGCCGGGATCTGTAATGGGGGAGGCGGTGCCAGTGCAATGGTGATAGAGAAAATCTAATTCCTTTGCTTTTTGGGAAACAAACGATAAATTTGCCCTGCCTTTTCAAAAAGGAACATCATTAAACATATAGTAAAGAATCAAATGCGTCAGATAGCCTTCAGACAAGCCTTAAGAGAAGCCATGCAGGAAGAAATGCGCCGTGACGAACGGGTGTTCCTGATGGGAGAGGAAGTGGCAGAGTACAACGGTGCCTACAAAGTTAGCCAGGGAATGCTCGATGAGTTCGGCGCCCGCCGCGTGATCGATACCCCGATCGCAGAGCTTGGTTTTACCGCAATCGGCGTAGGTGCTGCCCAGAACGGACTTCGTCCCGTGGTGGAATTCATGACCTGGAACTTCGCCGTACTGGCCCTCGACCAGATCCTCAATACCGCCTCCAAAATGCTGGCAATGTCCGGCGGACAGGTGGGTTGCCCCATCGTTTTCCGTGGAGCTAACGGTTCCGCAGGCCAGCTGGGTGCACAGCACTCTACCGCATTTGAAAGCTATTATGCCAATATCCCAGGCCTGAAAGTGATCTCCGTATCTAATCCTTACGATGCGAAAGGTCTCCTCAAAGCCGCTATCCGCGACGAAGATCCCGTGGTTTTCATGGAATCCGAGCAGATGTATGGCGATATGGGTGAAGTTCCTGAAGAAGAATACATCATCCCCATCGGTAAAGCAGATATCAAACGCGCCGGTAAAGATGTTACCATCGTGTCTTTCAACAAAATGATGAAAGTAGCCCTCGGCGCAGCCGAAGAGCTGGCAAAAGAAGGTATCGAAGCCGAAGTAATCGACCTCCGTACCATCCGTCCCCTCGACTGGTTCACCATCCTGGAGTCTGTTAAGAAGACCAACCGCCTCGTGATCGTGGAAGAGCAATGGCCCTTCGCCAGCATATCCTCCGAGATCTCTTACCGCATCCAGAAAGAAGGTTTCGACTACCTGGACGCGCCTATCCGCCGTATCACCGCTGTGGATGCTCCCATGCACTACGCTCCCAACCTCGTAAAACTGTACCTCCCCGATGTGGAACGTACCGTGAAACTGGTGAAGGAAGTAATGTACATGAAGAAATAGAAGTCAACTTTACAGTGCATATTTACAGCTGCGCTCCCAACAGGGGGCGCAGTTTTTTTATGCCCATTACCTAAGCCCGCATCCTGCTACCCGGTATACCTGCCATCAGGATATTGCAGTACGAAAACAATACCGGAAGCATACGGGAAGAGTACGGGAAGAGGGCGTCAACAGTACGGCAAATGGACTTCAAGTGAAGAGAGTAGGTGGAGGTGAGGTGGACATGAGGTGGACTTGATGCGTATATGTAGCTGGTTAACAAAGAGATAGGGAAAGGGGGAAACAGGGCTAAAATAGCGAACCGTGCCCCCGAAGAGGCACGGCCGGATTGACTGATGGTTGATGATATAAAGAGTTGAATTATTGTCCGAAAAGGTCGGTACTCAGATATCGGTCGCCCCGGTCACAAATAATGGCAACAATCACGCCACTTGTAAGCTCCCGGGAAAGCCTCACAGCCGCCGCTACAGCACCTCCGCTGCTCATACCGCAGAAAATGGCTTCCTCACGTGCCAGGCGGTTCGTCATAACACGGGCTTCGGCTTCTGAGATATCCATAA
The DNA here is from genome assembly GCF_003149455.1 of Chitinophaga deserti. Classification (GTDB taxonomy): domain Bacteria; phylum Bacteroidota; class Bacteroidia; order Chitinophagales; family Chitinophagaceae; genus Chitinophaga; species Chitinophaga deserti. Next base: position 175,250 of record NZ_QFFK01000003.1, on the reverse strand, counting down.
CCCTGTCTACCCGCTGCCGCTCGAATATCTTAGGCAGGTAAGCTTCCGGCCATTTACGGATACCGGGTATCTTGCTGCCGTCTGTAGGCTGGCAGCCTACTATCTGAACTTCCGGGTTTACTTCTTTCAGGAACCGGGAAACACCCATAATCGTGCCCGTAGTGCCCATGGCAGATACGAAGTGGGTGATGCCATGCTGCGTATCGCGCCATATCTCGGGGCCGGTAGTACGGTAATGCATACCATAGTTATCGGGGTTGGCGAACTGGTTCAGCATATGAAAACCGCCTTTAGCTACCTGTGCATGGGCGTAATCAATGGCACCTTCCATGCTTTGCTCCTTTGGCGTGAGGGTAACCTTTGCGCCAAAAGCTTCCATGGTCAGCACGCGCTCGCGGGTAGCATCTTCCGGCATCACGATCTCTATCTCCACATTGAAGAGGTTGGCGATCATGGCCAGGGCAATGCCTGTGTTTCCACTGGTGGCTTCTATCAGTTTAATACCGGGGCGTATCTCTCCGCGGTCCAGCGCTCCTTTGATCATGCCATAGGCCGCCCTGTCTTTCACACTGCCGCCGGGGTTAGTGCCTTCCAGCTTGGCGTAAATAGTTACATCGGGATTTTCCGGGATGCGCTGCAGGGCCACCATGGGGGTGTTGCCCACTAAATCCAAAACTGAGCTCATACTTTTTAAGTGACTTTTATACTTCCGTCTGCTTTATAATATATCCTGGAAAGCGGCTCCACCGATTTGATGAGCCACACGTTCCCTCCGATTACGCTGTGATGGCCGATTACCGTATCGCCCCCCAGAATGGTGGCGCCAGCGTAGATCACCACGCCTTCCTCAATAGTGGGGTGGCGCTTGGCGCGGGCCATCGTTTTATCGATGCTCAGGGCGCCCAGCGTAACGCCCTGGTATATTTTAACATGCGGGCCTATCACGGTGGTTTCACCGATTACGATGCCCGTTCCATGATCAATGCAGAAATACGGTGCGATCTCTGCCGCAGGGTGAATATCCACTCCCGTTTTTGCATGCGCGTATTCCGTAATTACGCGGGGCAGGAGGGGTACTTCCAGCAAATGAAGCCCGTGGGCCACCCGGTAGGCTGCAATGGCGGCAAAGCCGGGATATGCCCTGATTACTTCGTATAGACAGGTAGCCGCGGGATCACCCTGGAGGATGGCTTCCGCATCTTTCGTCAGGTCTGCATAAATACCGGGTACCATCTCCATAAACTGGCGGCTTACCACCTGGGGAGACTCGGTGAGCTGGGTAGGGATGTGCATCAGCAGGTCGTTCAGCTGCATTTCCAGCCGCACGGCATACTGCTCAATGGCTGCATCATCCATCACCCGGCCGCTATGCTCGGGAAAAAGCCAGTTGATCAGGTCGTTGCAGAACTGCCAGACAGCTTCCGAACTGGGATAGGGCACAACGCCGGCCGCAGCGTGCCGCAGTTTCAATAATTCGAGTAGTTGGTGCATCATAACGATAGTTACCTGTGTCGGGCTAAAATTACTGATAAAACCAACAAGATTGGTAGACTTTATGTGCTTAAAACCCCCGTCCATGGATATTTTTTTATTTCAGTGCCGTATAAAGTAAGTGAATTGTGCTACATCGGCCGTTTTCCTTTATTTTTGCCCTGTTTAAAATAATAGACAATCTATGGCCAACATTCTGATCATCGACGACGAAAAGAGCATCCGGAAAACGCTCTCCGAAATCCTCACTTACGAAGGATACAAAATCGACGAAGCGGCAGACGGAGCAGAAGGCTTTAAAATGTTCCAGGCCAAAACCTACGACGCCGTACTCTGCGATATTAAAATGCCTAAAATGGACGGACTCGAGTTTCTCGAGAAAGCCCGTGAAATAAATGGAGACGTTCCCATCATCATGGTATCCGGCCACGGTAACCTCGAAACCGCGGTAGATGCCGTGAAGAAAGGGGCCTTCGATTATATCTCCAAACCGCCCGATCTCAACCGCCTCCTCATCACCCTCCGCAATGCGCTGGACAAAACCACCCTCGTGGCAGAAACCAAAACGCTGCGCAAGAAAGTGAATAAAACACCCGACATGATCGGCGAATCTGCACCCATCGTGCGGATTAAGGATACCATTCATAAAGTAGCCCCTACCGACGCACGCGTACTCGTAACCGGAGAAAACGGCGCCGGCAAGGAACTCGTAGCCCGCTGGATTCATACCTACAGCAACCGTGCAAACGGTCCGCTCGTAGAAGTGAACTGCGCCGCCATCCCTTCCGAGCTCATCGAATCCGAACTGTTCGGTCACGAGAAAGGCTCTTTCACCTCTGCTGTGAAGCAACGCATCGGTAAGTTCGAACAGGCTACCGGCGGAACGCTTTTCCTCGATGAGATCGGTGATATGAGCCTCAGCGCGCAGGCAAAAGTGCTCCGCGCCCTGCAGGAAGGTAAAATCACCAGGGTAGGGGGCGATAAAGAAATCAGTGTGGATGTGCGTGTAGTGGCCGCTACCAATAAAGACCTGCTGAAAGAAGTGGAAGAAAAAAACTTCCGCCTCGATCTCTATCACCGCCTCAGCGTGATCCTCATTCACGTGCCTTCCCTAAACGACCGGCGCGATGATATTCCCCTGCTGGTAGATCATTTCCTCGACCTGGTGTGTGCGGAATACGGCATGGCAAGGAAACAGGCGGATAAAGACGCCATGAAAGCATTACAGAACCATCAGTGGACGGGTAACATCCGCGAACTGCGCAATGTGGTGGAAAGACTGGTGATCCTCTCCGGCAAAACCATCTCGGCCGATGATGTGGAGAATTATGTAGTGCCTAACCACGACAAAAAAAAAGCCACTACCTGAATGACGAGCTGCTGATTTTAACGAAGCTGCACGACTTTCGCGACGAAGTGGAAAAGATATTCATCGAATTCATGTTGCAAAAGAACGGAGGAAACGTAACCAAAACTGCTCAGGCGCTGGATATCCAGCGCAGCCATCTTTACAACAAGATGGAGCGTTACGGCATCCGGAAAACTGCCGGTGGAGATGAGTGAACGCAGACATATATACCTCATCAGCGGTCTTGGTGCCGATGAACGGGTGTTTGAACGGCTGGTATTCCCGGCCGACTGTGACGTTCATTACCTCCCCTGGATCACGCCGCTGAATGCAGACGAACCCATTGCGGAATATGCCGTGCGCATGGCCCGCAGGATCATGCACCCCGATCCTATCCTCGTAGGACTTTCCTTCGGGGGCATGATGAGCATCGAGATCGCCAGGCAGATGCCTGTTCGGCAGGTGGTACTGATTTCCAGTGTAAAGAACCGTTTTGAGCTGCCGCCATATTACAACAACTTTGCCCGTAAGGTATTGCGCACATTGCCAGACAGGCTGTTGTTCACCAACCGCCAGTTTGTAGTACGCCTGTTCATGCAATGTCAGAGCGATGAAGAACGCAGCCTGCTGGATGCATATCTGGGCAAAAAAGACCTCCGCTACATGCGCTGGGCACTCAACAACGTGCTGCAATGGAGCAATGAATGGGCGCCTCCCGGCCTATTACACATCCATGGCAGCAGCGACCGGCCTTTCCCGCGGCGGTACGTTTCTCCCACGCATACGATTATTAAGGGCGGGCATTTCATGATCATGAACCGCGCCCCTGAAATCAGCCTCATTCTGGAAAAGAACCTGTTGTAAATAATTAAAGCCCCGGTTTTGCAGGACCGGGGCTTTTTTATGCCTTGTAAATGAGGAATGCTATGTATAGCCGGGCCTACTTCAGGGATACTCCTTACTTACTGAATGTATATCGTACCCGGTATTCAGGTATATAAAACCTTTACTGTATTGGGTTTTACCGGGTTTTATATACAGATGATATACATTAACCCTTCTTTTACCCTTCAGTAACCCTGCATTAAGTAAGTATTATCAGGAAGCGGGGACAGGTTTACGGCGTGCAAACTGCAGCACCTCGTCCATAGAGAGGAGCACTTTCACGTTTTCAGGGAGAGGTACGGAGATACGGGCGATCTGCGGGCCGGAGATGGTAACCGGGATGCCGGGGAAGAGGCGGCCAAGGTCTTTCACGAAATTATCCAGCGCCCTTTGGGGGTAGTTGGTAATAATGTGGGTATAGATCTGGTCTACCTGTTTGCGGTCGGTATAAAAACGGAGATCTTCCAGCGGTACGTTGGCGCCGAAGTTCACCACCCTGCAGCCGTGCTTTTTGAGCAGGTAATGCATGAAAAGGAGGGGGATCTCGTGCCATTCGCCTTCGGGAAGGAATACCATGAAGGATTCTTTGGGATTTTCGGGGATATCCAGCCCGTCTATCGCCACAATCAGCTTTTTACGGATGATGTTGGCGGCAAAGTGTTCCTGGGCGGGAATAACACAATCTACCAGCCAGAGCAGCCCTATGCGCTCCAGGTAGGGATATATTACCTTCAGCATGCATTGCTCGAAGCCCATGCGGAGAAGGATGTTATGAAAGATTTTTTCGATACGGACCTGGTCGAAGTCGATCATGGCTTCCACCAGCTGATTGATGTACACCTGGTGCAGGTGGTTGCCGTTCTGCCCGGTTTCCTCCAGAGAAAGCTGTTTAATCTCTTCTTCCGTCATCCCCACGATCTTGGATATCTTGTAGCCATGGCGGTAGAGGTAGGCAATACGCATGATGTGCTTCAGATCCCCATTGTCATAAACACGGTGATTCGTGTCTTTCCGTTTGGGACGAAGTACATTGTAGCGCTGTTCCCATATGCGGATGGTATGCGCTTTTATGCCCGTCAGGCTTTCAATATCTTTTATCGTGAAGCTGTTCAATGTTCTGGATATAGAATTAAACAAAAATAAAAAGAAAGTGGTTCAACCGCTGTTTTCATTTGGTAACTTACGTGGTATTTTTTTAAGAAAACTTTATCGGGAGAAAAAAGGGCTGACAATTAACAGAATATTATATTTGTTGATCAAATAAACTAAAACACATCGCATGAATCTGGTTTTTTGGAGGAAGAAGGACGGCCAGCCGAAGAAAAAGAAGTCCGCCGTGCGGGAATGGCTGGATGCGGCCATCTTCGCCATTATTGCGGCTACGCTGATACGTACTTTCATATTCGAGGCCTATACCATCCCTACGCCTTCCATGGAAAAAACGCTGCTGGTCAATGATTTCCTCTTTGTCAGCAAAGTTAGCTACGGTCCGCGCATCCCCATGACACCACTGGCGGTGCCCTTTACCCATCATACACTTCCCCTTACGAAATATACCAAAGCCTACTCCGAAGCCATTCAGTGGAAATACCGCCGTTTACCCGGTTTCAGTGAAGTAAAAAGGAACGATGTTGTGGTATTCAACTTCCCTGAAGGTGATACCGTGGCTCTCGAAATACAGGAAAACTCCGTGTATTCAGAAGAAGTTCGTAAAAACGGGCGTGATTATGTCTGGAATACCTATCGCGTGATCTCCCGGCCGGTTGATAAACGTGAAAACTATATCAAGCGTTGTGTGGGCATCCCGGGCGACAGCCTCGAAGTGCGCGACGGAATCGTGATCGTGAACGGAACACCCGAAACGCCCCCGCCAAACGGGCAGCGTAACTACACGGTGGCTACCAGCGATAACAGCGATCTTAATCCCATCCGCCTCGAAGAGCTGGGTATTGAGCATTCCCCCGGCGAACAATATAACCTCACACCCGGTGAAGCCAGGACTATCGCAGGCTTTGGTGGAACCGTTACCGGTGTAACGCCAAACGTTTATCCCGGCAGCACTGAAATCTGGCCGCATGATACTTCCAAATTCAAATACTCCATTGATAATCTCGGCCCTATCTACATTCCTAAAAAAGGCGCAACCGTGAAGCTCGACAGTGCTTCCATTGAGCTGTACCGCCGCATCATCGCGGTGTATGAAGAAAACAAACTGGAAGAAAAGGGCCCCAACGAGTTTATCATCAACGGTAAGCCCGCCACCACCTACACTTTCAAAATGGATTACTACTGGATGATGGGCGACAACCGTCACCGCTCCCTCGATTCCCGGTACTGGGGGTTTGTACCTGAAGACCACATCGTGGGTAAAGCCTGGATGATCTGGATGAGCTACGGTAAAAACGGCATCCGCTGGAGCCGCCTCTTCCGTACCATCAAATAAGGTACTTTTTACTGATTCAGTATATAATGGCAGTCACGCCCGCATCCCGAAAAAAATGTACTTTCGGACCGCAGCGTGACTGCCCTTTTTATGTAAACGCCTTTCCATGCAAAACAAAGCCCGGCACATTATCGAGTTCGAGACATATGCAGACAGCAGCGCCCTTGCGCCTGCAGACGCCGCCCTGCTGGACAAAGCCCGGCAGTCCACCGCATCTGCCTATGCGCCGTATTCCCGCTTCCGTGTTGCGGCAGCTGCCCTGCTGGAGAACGGGGAGGTGGTTACCGGCACCAACCAGGAAAATGCCAGCTACCCGGTAGGTATCTGTGCCGAGCGCACCGTACTTTCCGCCGCCTCCAGCATATACCCCGGCGTGCCGGTGGTTGCCATCGCCGTGAGCTATAATAATGAGCTGGCTCCCTCCGTAACTCCTATTGCCCCCTGTGGCATCTGCCGCCAAACGCTGGTAGAATACGAGGCCCGCTATGCCCGCCCCATCCGCCTTATCTTATCCGGGCAAACCGGGGAGGTAATTGCCATCGCTAAAAGCGGCGACCTGATGCCTTTATCATTTTCTGCTACTAGTATGAAATAAATTATATATATTTGATTCAGTGCCTAAGCGCATTGAAAGATGTTCCTATACCGTATTATCCTTATCCTATGCTTAGCCGGCCCGGCAATTCCGTCCATGGCCGTGATGGTTCCGCCCTTCAGCGGTGACCCTGCTACCGAATTATACCGCAAAGGAGAACAGCATATGCTGCGTGGTGAGCTGGATGATGCGGAGCAATGTTTTGAAGCGGCTATAGCGGCTAACCGCCGTTTTTCTGCTGCCTATCTTCATCTGGCCATTCTGCACCGCCTGAGGCAACAGCCAGAGCTGGCCCGGCAGCAATTCCTGAAATTACTGGTGATAATACCGGAAGAGCCTGCAGCACTGGCAGGCCTTGCGGAGGTGTGCTTTGAACTGAAGCAGTGGGAAGATGCTTTAACCTGGGCCCGCAGGGCGCAGGAGCGGGGAGCCCCTGCCATGGATGCTATTATAGGGATGAGTTATGCGGCACTAGACCAGCCTGCAGAAGCCATCAGGGCAATAGAGCGCTCGCTGCGGGATGATCCCTGGCAGCCCGCCCTCCGGATTAAACTGGCGCGCCTCCATGCACAGGAGGAAAATTATGCGGCAGCACTCAGAATATACGAAGAAGCACTGAAGACGGATAGTACTTCAGCAGATTTATATTTGGAATCAGGAATGATGCATTTTAATATGGAAAACTACAAAAACGCAGCCGGCGCATTCGAAATGGCAGCCAGGTACGGTACTTCCGGCGATGCGGATCTTTATGCAAACCTGGGTGTGGCCTACCTGCAACAGGCCGCTTATGCCGACGCCATTCAGAATCTCCAGAAAGCACTGCAGATTCGCCCTTCTGACATTAAAATCATGCAGCAGCTGGCGCATGCCTTTTTTAAACAGCAAAACTACTCACAGGCAGCCATGCAGTGGAACAGGATACTCGTGCTGCAACCGCAGAACGCTTTTGCCATGTTCATGCTCGGGAAATCCTATATATGCTCGGGTGAAGTGGTGAAGGGACAGCGCATCTGCGATCAGGCGCTGCAGTTACACTAGGGGCAAAAAGAAATGTCAATGACAGACGTCATTGACATTTCGGCAGTTTCTTATTTCCTACATTCTTTCAGGTACCCTGATGCCCAGGAACTTCATGGATTGCCGGATGGTATTGGCAGTCAGCGATGCGATCTGCAAACGCAGTTTCCGCTTGTCTTCGCTTTCCGCATCCCTTACGGAATAGGTATACTTACCGCTTTCCTTTTTAGCGTAGAAGGAGTTGAATGTTTGCGCCAGTAAGAAGGCGTAGTTCGCAATCACGGAAGGACTTAATTCCCGGCCTGCTTCTGCCAGTACATCGCCAAACTGCTCGTTGATCATGATCAGCTCCTTTTCCATGGGCAGCAGCGCATCCGTATGCCGGTAGCTTTCAAGCGCCTGCATATCACCTGAAGAGAACTCCCGCAGGATGGAACGGATACGGGCATGGCTGTATTGAATGAACGGCCCGGTGAAGCCATGGATATCGATAGACTCTTCCGGGTTGAATACCATTTTCTTTTTCGGATCCACTTTCAGGAGGAAGAATTTCATAGCGCCGAGGCCGATGGTCTCGTACAGTTCGCGCAGTTCTTCTTCCGTAAAGTCCTTCACCTTGCCGAGTTCTTCGGTATACCTGGCAGCGGTTGTCACCATTTCTTCCACGAGATCATCAGCATCCACAACGGTACCTTCGCGGCTCTTCATCCGGCCGTGAGGCAGTTCCACCATACCATAGGAGAGGTGGGCAATACCATCTGCCGAAGGCTCTCCGAGCTTCTGCATAATGAGCTTCAGTACTTTGAAGTGGTAATTCTGTTCGTCGGCTACCACGTAAATGCTTTGGTTCATGTGATAGTCGTCGTACTTCAGCCTTGCCGTACCAATATCCTGTGTGATGTATACGGAAGTACCGTCGCCGCGGAGCACGAGCTTTTCGTCGAGCCCGTCTGACGTTAGGTCGATCCATACGGAGTTGTCGGGCTTTTTGAAGAACACGCCTTTGCGGAGGCCTTCTTCCACCACGTCTTTCCCGAGCAGATAAGTGTTGCTTTCGAAATACATTTTATCGAAGTCGATACCGAGGCGTTTGTAAGTAGCTTCAAAGCCTTCGTATACCCAGCTGTTCATGGTTTGCCACAGGGCACGTACTTCGGGGTTGCCTGCTTCCCATTGCTGCAGCATGATCTTGGCCTGTGCCATGATCTCGGTGCGGTTGCGGGAGAGTTCTTTTATTTCGTCTTTTACCTTACCGGATTTCTCTTTATCGTTTTGCACTTCCGGCTTATGCAGCGCAGTATGCAGTTTAGTGATACGCTCGAGTTGCTCACCGTCAAAGTCACTGAAATCACCTTCCAGTACGCGGGAGATGATGGGTTCAGACTGGTCGCGCAGGATGGATTCGAAGTGGACGTAGAAGTCGCCCACGAGGTGGTCGCCCTTCTTGCCTGTGGTCTCAGGAGTATCGCCATGGGCAAAAAGCTGCCAGGCGAGCATGGACTTGCAAATATGAATACCACGGTCGTTCACCAGGTTAGCTTTGATCACTTCATAGCCATTGGCTTTAAGGATCTCGGATACGGAGAAGCCGAGGAAGTTATTACGGAGGTGCCCCAGGTGGAGGGGTTTGTTGGTGTTGGGGGAGGAGTATTCCACCATTACCTTCTGGCCGTTGGCAGGCTGCTGGCCTACGAGGGCGTTATGATGCGCACCCTGTACAAAGGCCGTCCAGGTCTGATCATGGATGGTAAGGTTGAGGAAGCCTTTCACCACATTGAAGCCTGCAACGAGGCCGGGATGATTGGCTGCCAGCCAGGTACCTATTGTCTGTGCCGTTTCTTCAGGTTTCTGGCGGCTGAATTTCGTAAAGGGAAACACAACGATGGTATACTCGCCTTCGAATTCGGGCTTAGTGGTATTTACGGATACATCCGCCGCGGTGAAAGGCTGCTGGTACAGCGCCTGTACAGCCGCCGCGGCGGCTTGTTTAATAGAAGCAACTACGCTCATGGAAATCAATTGTAGAGGGCAAAGGTAACAGATCGGAGGGGCAAAAAAAAGAGCAGCGGCCTTTCGGCGCGCTGCTGTGGGTTTTATAGGCTACTGCCTTTATAATTATTTTCTGATGCTGAATTTGCCGAAAGTATAGGTTACACCAAACTGGGCAACGGAATTGGCGTGCTTCTCGCGTGCATCGCTGACGTCGGTAAGACCGAAATTATAACGTGCACCCACACCCAGCCCGAAATCGAAATCATATCCCAGTCCAAAGCCCAGTCCAAGGTCAAGACCTTTATATCCGTCGCCCACATCATATGAATTTCCGTCGTCCTTCACCCTGGCAGCTACCCTGAACCCGATCTGCGGGCCTGCTTCGAGGTAGAACTCGGGGATAATATGATATTGAGCCATAATGGGCAGGTTGATGTAATTAATGGCTACCGTATAGTCGTCTAAGATCGGGGGATCGGCTACATAGCCCTGCCCGGAATACACCAGCTCCGGCTGGATGCTCCAGTTTTCTGTGAGGCCTACACGGGCAAACCCGCCCAGGTATATACCGGCGCGGCTCTTCGCATAGTCGTTATTGGTAAGCCTGGAAATGTTGAGACCTCCTTTTACACCGAATTTTACCTGCTGTGCCAGTGTTGTAAGGCTGAAAAGAGATACGGTCAGGAATAGGAAGATGGCTTTTTTTGTCATATGTTAAAATTGGAATGCATGTTTTAACAAAATGCATGCCGGATCAGCAAAAAGCCCCTCCGGAGTGAACGGAGGGGCTTTTGTCATGTTGTCATTATCTTTTGACAGATTGTTTTAGTAGATAGTGAATTCCACACGGCGGTTCTGCTGGCGGCCTGCTGCAGTTTTGTTGGTTGCAATGGGCTGATCCTGTCCATAGCCGGTAGCTTCGATACGGCTGGGGTTTACACCTTTGCCAACGAGGTAAGCTTTTACTGACTCGGCCCTGTCTTTGGAAAGGCGCATATTGAGCGCACGGTTACCGGTGTTATCGGTATGGCCTGCCAGTTTGAGGCTCAGGTTCTTACGGGTGAGGAGGGAGGCTACTTCATCCAGTGAAGCGTAAGATTTGGGTTTGATGTTGGATTTACCGGTTTCAAACTCCAGGTTGTCGATGGCATTGCGAACAAGACGGCGGTCGTCGTCCGTAATAATAACCTGTACCGGTGGTTTTACCACTTCGGGCTTGGGCAGCGGGCAGCCGGAGCCGTCTACCTTATCGCCGGCCTTGGTATCGGGGCATTTGTCGAAAATATCGGAAACACCGTCGCCATCACTGTCTGTCTGTAGCTTGGCTACATCTGCGGCCAGTTTGGCATTATTGGCGTTAGCGGCATCCAGTTCGGCCTTAAGGCGGTCGCGCTGGGCGGCCAGGTCGTCGTACATCACGGCAGGGGCGTTATGCCATTGCAGCTGGGGCTTGGTGCGGGAACCGAGGGCAAATTCAAGTCCGGCATAGCCATAGGAGAACTTGTCTTTGGCGGTACCGTACTTAAAGCCATCGAGGTTGTCGCCATCGGTAAAGTTCATGGTATACCCCAGGTCGAGGTTCATGAAGTCATTGAGTCTGAACTTGATACCGGCGCCAACAGGAATAATGAGTTCCTGGATGTTGCCGTCTGTTTTATAATCCGTTTCCGTGCCGCCGGCAGGTTTGATGGTGGGGCTGTACCCGGCGAGGCCACCGCCCACGGAGGCGTATAACTGGGCAATGGGTTTGCGGTAAGCCCAGTTGATAGTGGCGAAATTAAATACCCCGCTGAGGCTGGCGGTCCATTTCAGCTTTGTCTCGAAAGATTCTACTGCTCTGTTGGGTTTGCTGCCGTCTCCCAGTTCGCGGCTCTGGTCGCCTTTGAGGCGGCCGCCCATATAGTCGGCCCGGAGACTAAAGAAATGCAGGATCTGCCATTTGGCGTATGCGCCGTAGCCATAGCTGATGAGCGATTTGGTGAAATCGTTGCTGCCGCCAATGAGAACGGAAGGGGCTGTGATACCGCCGTTAATGCCGATAGAGAAGGTCCTGTAATTCATGCCACCGCCACCGAAGAGGCTGCTATGGCTGTTGGGGGTTGGTTCTGTGGATTGGGCAACGCTGAGAAGGGGAGATGCGGTCATGGCGCAAATGACCCACCGTAACATGGTTTTTTTCATATGAATGTCGGTTGTGTACATACTTGAAAACAAAAAACACCCGACTGTGTTCTATAAGGGAAGACATTCTTTTAATCTATATACAAAGCAGTTAGCGCGGAAACTGACATAATTTCATATTGCCATCCGTTGGCATAATCATTGACTATACGAGGACAAGCCCGGTACTCCCGGGATACACACTGTTTCACAAAGGAGAATTTTATCATTATGGGAAAAATCATAGGTATTGACTTAGGAACTACCAACTCTTGCGTTGCTGTAATGGAAGGCAACGAACCGGTAGTTATCGCCAATGACGAAGGGCGCCGTACCACCCCTTCGGTTGTGGCATTTTTAAAGAACGGAGAAAGAAAGGTGGGCGACCCCGCCAAGCGCCAGGCGATCACCAATCCCGTTAACACCATCATGTCGGTAAAGCGTTTCATGGGCCGTCATTTCGACGAAGTGTCCAACGAACAGAGCCACGTGAGCTATAAAGTGGTAAAAGGCGACAACAACACTACCCGCATCGATATAGATGGCAGAATGTATACTCCGCAGGAGATTTCAGCCATGATCCTTCAGAAAATGAAGAAAACGGCTGAAGATTACCTCGGCCAGGAAGTATCTGAAGCGGTTATTACCGTTCCGGCTTACTTTAACGACGCCCAGCGTCAGGCAACCAAGGAAGCCGGAGAGATCGCGGGCCTCACTGTTCGCCGTATCATCAACGAGCCTACTGCCGCAGCACTGGCGTATGGCATGGATAAAAAACATCAGGACAGCATGATCGCTGTGTTTGACCTTGGCGGCGGTACCTTCGACGTATCCATCCTCGAACTGGGTGATGGCGTGTTTGAAGTGAAATCTACCAACGGCGACACCCACCTCGGTGGCGATGACTTTGATAAAGTGATCATGGACTGGCTGGCAGATGATTTTAAGAAAGACGAAGCTGTAGACCTGCATAAAGATCCCATGGCATGGCAGCGCCTGAAAGAGGCTGCTGAGAAAGCGAAGATCGAACTGTCTTCTTCCCAGGAGACCGAGATCAACCTGCCTTACATCACTGCGGTAGACGGTGTGCCCAAGCACCTCGTGAAGAAACTGACCCGTGCTAAATTTGAGCAGCTGAGCGACAGCCTGGTGGAAAGAACACTGGAGCCTTGCCGTAAAGCACTGAGCGATGCCGGTATCGATATCAGCAAAATCGACGAAGTAATCCTGGTAGGTGGTTCTACCCGTATCCCCCGCATCCAGGAAGTAGTGGAGAAATTCTTCGGTAAGAAACCGAACAGGGGTGTAAACCCTGACGAAGTTGTGGCTGTAGGTGCTGCTATCCAGGGCGGCGTACTCACCGGTGAGGTGAAAGATGTACTGCTGCTGGACGTGACTCCGCTTTCCCTCGGTATCGAAACCATGGGCGGCGTGATGACCAGGCTCATCGAGTCCAACACCACCATTCCTACTAAAAAGAGCGAAGTGTTCTCTACTGCCGCTGATAACCAGCCCAGCGTAGAAATCCACGTACTGCAAGGCGAACGACCCATGGCCAGCCAGAACAGAACGCTGGGACGCTTCATCCTCAACGATATCCCGCCTGCGCAACGCGGCGTGCCTAAGATCGAAGTGGTATTCGACATCGATGCCAACGGTATCCTGCACGTAACTGCGAAAGACCAGGGCACCGGCAAATCTCAGAACATCCGTATCGAAGCCGGCAGCGGCCTCAATAAAGATGAGATCGAAAAGATGAAAGCCGAGGCTAAAGCCAACGAAGCGGAAGATAAAGCCGCCCGTGAAAAAGTTGAGAAAATCAACCAGGCAGACAGCCTCATCTTCCAGACTGAAAAGCAGCTGAAAGAATACGGCGATAAAATCCCCGCTGAGAAAAAAGCACCTATCGAAGGCGCACTGGAGAAACTGCGTGAAGCGCAAAAGACCCAGGACATCGCTCAGATCGATGCCGCTGTAAACGAACTGAACACTGCATGGACTGCCGCATCTGAAGAGATGTACAAGGCTTCCCAGGCACAAGGCGGCGCTAATGGCGGAGCCGAACAGGGCGGACAGCAACAGCAGCAGGCCGGTCAGCAGGGCGCTAACGGTGATACCGTTACCGATGCTGAATTTGAAGAAGTAAAATAAGGATCACTGCGAATAAGAAAAAAGCCCGGGAGCGTAAGCTTCCGGGCTTTTTTTATGCCCTGCATTTTACTGCAGGAAATGCACCCATGCATTATCTGTGATGGAAGCAGGTGCGTAAACATCTACCACTGTCATATTATGAAACCTGGAAGGCAGGAGTATTGCCGGAGCTGCTTTGGTGGTAAGCGCCCGGCTTGCCGGTGCAATGGGCTGGTCTGCCGTGGCAGGAGTACCCATGGCAAGATGGCTCCAGCCGTTCTTAACGATATCTATATCCAGCAGCTCATCCTGTTCATGATGCAAGGCATAGAACCGGTCGCTGCGGGTAGTATTCTGAACCCAGTCGGGGATTAGTCCATTGGTGAGAAAGTCCATACCGGAAAACAGGATGGCTCTGTGAAGGGGATAGGTTTTACCCATCACGGCAGCATGCCCTGCACCCTGGGAGTGCCCTGCCATGAGTATCTTCTCCCAAGCCGGTTGTGCACCGGAAATATACTGTGCCCAGTTTTCTTCCGGATGGGCTTTATGGAGGTATTGTAAAAGGGAGAGGAGGCGCTGGTTGATGGAATTGCCGGTATTCACATTCACGCCTGCATGCCGGTCGGTACCATCGATGATTTCAAGACGAGCGCGGGAGTGGCTGGTTACATCGCCAGATCCTGCACAAATCTGGTTGATAGCAGGTTCGTTGGGATACATAAGGCCTATGGCGTGGTATCCTTTGGATGCAGCAAGGCGTATGAACTTGCGGTAGTTTTTAGGCTCAGCTCCTGTGCCCGGGAGGAAAACGAGGAGCTGGTTACGCCGCTTGTCGTCGGGGATAATGTAAGCATAATGCGGCTCGTTGTAAGTGGAGATAGCTGTGCTGGTGGCAGATGGTAACACTACATATTCCCGGAGACCCGGCGGAGTAGGGAGACCGGGAGATTTGGAGCATGCTGCTACAAGGAAGGCGGATAGTATAAGTAGGCGGATCATGGTTGTAAAAACGGAGTTACGATAGATTTTATTTCAAATACAGTTTAGTGTGATAGTAGTAACAAGTTATTGATTTTACATTCAAAGTAGTAGGTAATGTATCCGACACCGGCTTGCAATAGGGAATGCTGTGTGCCATGGGAGGAAATGTAATGGCCGGAAGGGTATGCTTGTTTTTTTGTAATTTCCGGGCATGACCCTCCGCTTTTATGTCCGGTTTGCTTCTACATGGGGCCAGCAATTGTTCCTCTGCCCCGACAACGGGCAGCGGCTGGGCATGGAATATGCCGGTGATGCCTTGTGGGCATATACGCTGCAATGGGATGATCCCGTGATTGAATACAGGTATGCTGTGGAATCGGAGGGCATCTGGCAGGAGGTGGCATTGAGAACAGTTGAGATCCCTGCTAACGTTGACGCTTATGCCATACAGGATACTTTCCAGTGGCCCGGCAGCCATGAAGAAGCCTGGATGAAAGCACCTTTTCAGGAAGTGTTTTTTGCAGGGCATACAGCAGCAGGGGAGCCGGCTGCAGAAGGTGAGGTAGGCAGTTACCAGTTCAGAATAAGAGTACCGCTATTACCTGCAGACAAATCAGTATGGCTGCTGGGTAATGCAGAAACACTGGGCAACTGGGCGCCGGATTTTGCAGTTCCCCTGCGCTCCGGAAAAGACGGGATATTTACTGCAAACGTACAGTTACCATTACATACGGCCATCGCATACAAGTATTGTTTATCTGGCGGGGAAGACGACTGGGAATGGGAGCAGGGCGATAACAGGACCTTTTTTACAGAAGGACCGGCCACTATTGATGACGGGGTTGCCCGTTTCCCAAGGGAGCAGTGGAAAGGAGCGGGAGTGGCTGTACCGGTGTTCTCCCTTCGGTCGGAGAAGAGCCTGGGCTGCGGGGAATTCGCCGATCTGCCTTTGCTGGGAGAATGGGCTGCTGCCACAGGTATCCGGCTTATTCAGCTGTTACCGGTGAATGATACCACCTGGAGCCGTACCTGGCAGGATTCGTATCCATATGCTGCGGTGTCGGCCTTTGCATTACATCCTGTCTATATTCACCTGCCTGCCATTGGTCCCGTAAAAGGATATACCGTTCAGCAACAACGGCTGGATTTGCCGGAGATGGACTATGAAGCAACCCTTGCTTTCAAGGAAACCACTTTACGGGGTTTTTACCGCACATTTAAACCGGATGAAGCTTTCCGGCAGTGGAAGCTTTCACAAGCACACTGGCTGAATGCTTATGCGGCTTTCTGCTGCCGCAGGGATGGTACGGATGATCCGGGATATTATTGCTACGTACAATACCAGCTGCACCGCCAGTTATCAACAGCCGTTGCCTCCCTGCAGGCGAAAGGCATAGCGCTGAAAGGGGACTTACCCATCGGGATGTTCTTACACAGTGCGGATGTATTGGAGCAACCTGCTTTATTCAATACGACGGTTCAGGCCGGAGCTCCGCCTGATGAGTTTGCTGCAGAAGGACAGAACTGGGGTTTCCCGGCTTATAACTGGGAGCAGATGGAAGCTGAAGGCTATGTATGGTGGCGGCGCAGGTTGCAGCATATGGCGCAATACTTTTCCGCATTCAGGATCGATCATGTGCTGGGGTTCTTCCGCCTGTGGCAGGTTCCACGCCATGCACCCAGCGCATTGATGGGGTATTTTCATCCTTCCATTCCATTTACTGCTGATGAATTAACCGCAGCCGGCATCCCGTTTTCCCGGGAAAGATATTGCCGGCCCTATATAACTGATGCCATCCTGCAGCAGGTATTTGGTGACGATGCTCAAAGAGTTAAGAAGGAATACCTGGAAGCGGAATCTCCCGGCTTTTACCGGATGAAGCAACAGCAGCCTTTTGCCGGAGAGAAGCCCACAGTGGCAAGGGGGCTGCGGCTGCTGGTATCAAATGTATTGTTCCTGGAACCGGTGGAGGGTGCGTTTCACCCACGGTTCGGATTAGCGGATACCTATTCGTTTAAGTCTTTACCATTTGCCGAACAGGAACTGCTCCGCCGCTTGTCTGACGAATTCTTTTTCCGGCGGCACGATGCTTTGTGGCGGGAGTCGGCCATGCGAAAATTGCCGGTACTCACCAGCGCTACCAATATGCTCGTTTGCGGGGAAGACCTCGGCCTTATCCCGCACAGCGTACCTGAAGTGATGGCGGGACTGGGCATCTTAGGCCTGGAGGTAGACAGGATGCCGCGCTACCCCGGCAGAACGCCTGCTGATGCTCCCTATCTTTCCGTTATTACGCCTTCCACCCATGATATGAGTACCCTCCGGAGTGAGGTGCAGGAAGATACGGAGCCGGCTATCCGCCGCCAGTTACTTTCACCGGCCATGTGGTGTATACTGCAGTTGCAGGACTGGCTGTCGCTCGACACCTCACTTCCGCATCCGGAAGACCCTGCACGGGAGCGCATCAATGTTCCGGCCATATATCCGTGGTACTGGCGTTACCGGATGCCCCTCACGCTGGAAGCACTGCTGGAAGCCACAACTCTCCGCAGTAAAATACATACACTGCTCTCTGATTCGGGCAGGCATAGTTAGCTTTCCATAGCCCTAGGAAATGAAACTTTCCGCCGTATATTTATCCTATGGAATTGACATTATATCCCTTTGAACTCAAATTCCGGCATACCTTTACCATCTCCCGGAAAAGTAAAGACGTACAGCCCCTCCTCGTTGCCAGACTTACGCAAAACGGCTTCAGCGGGCTGGGTGAAACGGCCGACAATTCCTACTACAATATCACCGTTCCCATGCTCATGGATGCCATCAATGCGCATCGCACGTTTATTGAAAACTATACACTCGATACACCCGAAGCTTTCTGGGACGAAATGTTTCCCCGCCTGAAGAATAACATGTTTGCACTCTGCGCCATTGACCTTGCCGCACATGATCTCTATGCGCAGCAACTTGGCAAGAAGCTGTATGAAGTATGGCACCTCGACCCTTCGGATAATCCTATGACGGATTACACCATTGGCATAGATACCGTGGGGCATATGGTGAAGAAGCTGCAGGAATTCCCCTGGCCCATCTATAAGATCAAATTAGGAACGAAAGATGATATCGCCATCATTCGTGAGCTGCGCAAACATACCTCCGCAGTATTCAGGGTGGATGCGAATTGCGCCTGGGGGGTGGATGAAACCCTGCGTAATGCAGAAGCCTTCAGGGAACTGGGTGTGGAGTTCATAGAACAGCCCATGCCTGCTGCCGATTGGGATGGCATGAAGAAGGTATTCGAAAAATCTGCACTGCCCCTAATTGCAGACGAAAGCTGTATAGTGGAGCAGGACGTGGCCCGCTGCCATGGCTACTTCCATGGCATCAACATCAAGCTTACCAAATGTGGCGGCATTACCCCGGCGCGGCGAATGATCCTCGAAGCAAAGCAGCGCGGCATGAAAGTAATGACGGGCAGCATGAACGAGAGTACGGTTGGCACCTCCGCAGTAGCGCATCTGCTGCCATATCTTGATTTCGTGGATATGGACGGGCCGCTCCTCCTCGCGGAAGATATCGCCAGTGGCGTACGCATCGAAAATGGAGTGATCCATTATGCAGACCGGAATGGCACGGGCGCTGTGCTCACCCGTACCAGCTGATCATTTCCTCGTTAGTACCGGTCCTTCGGCAGCCGGTACCTGTTTCATCCCCGAGAAGCTATACGTTGGCGCATCAAAATCGTTACGCACCAGCATATAACCGCTGATGATCCCTTCCTCCCGGAAGGAGAAATAGACCTTGTTGTTGAGCAGCCATTCATGTGGCTTGCACGACGATAAAACGTAAGGTGCCCCGTGCTTCAGATCGGGTTTCATGATGAAATCATAACGTTTTCCCGGTGTTACGATCCCTTTAATGTAACAGAAATCCCTGCGGTTGGGGCTATACCGCAGATCATTTTCCATTCTCCCGTAAAAGAACATCCCGCTTATGCTGTCGATATGCAGCATATAGCGCAACGTGCCTACATGGGATTTGAAGGAGATGTAATAAGTACCGGGTAATGCAGCGGTTTTTTGCTGCATGAGGCGATTGGTTTGCTGACAGTTTGCCTGCAGGGGCACAGTACACAGGTATAACACTGCAAGTAAACAAACAGTCAACCAGGAATTAGAATGGCGGAACATGGCGACAGTTTTGTTTAATTTAAAGACAGCAACTGTGCCTGTAAGGTTGCATCCGATTACATGAACGGAAAGAGCTGGATTACTTGGTGAAGATTATTTGGGTTCAGGGATTTCGCGCCATTTGGTGGCAAAGAAGACGTAGGAACTCCTGCGGCCGGTGGCTTCAATGTATTTACCGGCCAGTTCTGCGAGGGGATTATTCATAAAGGGGTTGCCGGAAGCCGGGCGTATCAGGAAACAGTCGTTCTCCGTTTCCAGGTACACACCCAGGCTTTCGCTCTTGGTAGTTCTCGCAAAGGTGCGCAGCGTAAGCCGCCCTTTCACCTTTTGCAGTTTATCTGGTTTATCTTCTGACATATGTTCGTTCTCCCAATATCTGTCCGGCCCTTTCTTTTACCACCAACACATTGGTTTCCTTGAACTTGCCGTGAAACTTAGATGCCGAATATACGTGAAATTTCACTTGTCCTCCCACGCCTTTCGCATGTAATCCGCGGGTGAGGGGAGGTGTGCCGCCTTCTGTTATGAATACCTTCTTGGTTAGTTTACCGGGGAATTTATGGGCCTTTACGAGAGCCTTGAGATTAGCAGGCTCTGTGGTGCCGGATACCTGCTTAGGGGTAGCAAGGAACTGGCCCAGCATCTCGCCTTTAGCTTGTGTACTATCCCGCCGGTTCTCGCGGACATCACGCATTTTAGTGGGTACGTTTACCGGTACCAGCGAAGGGTCGCCCAGCAGGTAGAACTGGGAAAGCGTTTTGATCTCATAAGGGTCCAGCGTAGGCCCCATTTCATCCAGGAAGCGCTGCCGTGCTTCGAGGAAGGCGCGGCCGGTAGAAGCACCCCGCAGTACATTGATGAGGAAATACTGGGTAATGAGATCTGCCAGGCCCTGGCCTTCTGTAGGACCATAAGCAATGGTAGTACTGCCCGCCACGGCTATAGCGTGCTGGAGCAGGTATTGCGATGCCAGGCTGGGGTAACCGGAATCTGTGATGGTGGGATTATACAGTTGTGCGCCATAGCAACATTCAGCCGCCACAATAGTGCCTTTTGCAATCTTCTTCTCCAGCCATCCTGATGTATGAGAGATGGGGTAATTCCCCCCTTTCTGGCCGTAGTAATTCCCATCTTCCAGTGCACCGTGGCAGTTAATGAAATGCGTTTTGGCTTTCAGCTGCGTGGGCGTCCAGCGGGGGCCTTTTGTGGGTGAGAGGTGTAACTGGTCTGCATTACCGAAAATGTTCTGCAGGCTTTGCTGCGTAGAGAGGCGCCAGTCGTATACGCTGATCCCTAAGTAATTCAGGTAATCTTTCTGATTGCCGGGCTTGCTGGCGATAGCATCGCGGACGAGCGACCGGAAGTACTTGGGGTCTTTACCGCCGGGCAGGTCGGGCAGGCGGCCTACTACACGGGTGGGGCTCACGAACTTCGACGGGTCTTCTGACCAGGCCTTGTCGCTTGCGTATGGGAGGTCGCTGGGAACGATGGCGTCTTCATCATCCGGACTGTGAATAAGATTCTTCAGGGGCTGGAAAGGAATTACGTCCTGGGCACCGGCGATGAGGATGTAATCCGGCTGGAAGTGCTTGTACAATCCATCGATGGCGCGTTTATTCTGGCGGGCATCTTCTGCGTTTTTCACGGCAGTTACCTTGTAGCTTTTCATGGCCCTGGTATCGTCGAGGAATACGATCACACTGTCGAGCCCCCGTTCTTTATCGGCGGCTTTCAGGTCTTCAAGATC
Organism: Chitinophaga deserti; assembly: GCF_003149455.1. Taxonomy (GTDB): domain Bacteria; phylum Bacteroidota; class Bacteroidia; order Chitinophagales; family Chitinophagaceae; genus Chitinophaga; species Chitinophaga deserti. The sequence continues at coordinate 154,264 of NZ_QFFK01000003.1, read as the reverse complement.
TTGCAAAATGGAGGGTAATTTGGCGCCATACTTCGATTCCAGCGCTTTCCTGTTGGATACGATGATTTTATCCTTTTTCATGGATGAGGGGGTTTTGGGGTTCAATACAGGCTAAATTACACTATTTCCAGTTATTGTAAATGTGGGCAGGAATGCATATTTTTCGTTTATAATAACCTTTTATAATATGGCAAAACCGTATTATGTCCTATGTTGCCTTGCGCTCATAATGGGCAACTCCGCTCTGGCGCAAACTGTTGCCAGGATCACTGTTAAATCCGGCGCTTTCGACCGGCATAACTCTATCATCCGCATACCTTTCGATATTGAACCGGGAGTAGCATACAGGCTTGTGTGTAAAGAGAACGGGAAAAAGACAGAGGATTATCTGCAATCCGGTGATGATATGCTTACCTGGCGGATGTATAAAGACCTCCCGGCTGGTGAGGAGCGTTCCTATGATCTTATCCGTACGACGAAAGGAGGCTCGGCCGGCAAATCGCCGCAGGATGGAGTAACCTATTATGAAAAGGATGGTGGATTTACTATTGAACGGGGCAGGGATTCGGCGTTGCATTACCGTGCCGCGATCATGGAACCACCTGCCGGGGCAGATACTGCCTTTCGCCGCGGGGGATTTATTCACCCGGCATGGACGCCATCAGGAAAGGTACTCACCAATATCCATCCCAAAGATCATTACCACCATCTCGGCATCTGGAACCCCTGGACGGATACGGAGTTCGAAGGGAAAACGGTAGATTTCTGGAACCTGAAGAAGCGTTCCGGCACCGTGCGCCCCATATCATCTCCCCGCAACCACCTTATTGCAGGCACGGTATACGGCGGTTTCCGGCAGGTACAGGAGCATGTGGTGATTGGTAACCCTGATCGTGCTGCCATGACAGAAGAGCTGGAAGTAATCGTTTACAGTCGCCCCGACGATTATATGACCTGGGATTATAATTCTACTCTCCAATGTGCTTCCGCAGCACCCATTACTCTTAATGAATACCGCTATGGCGGAGGCTTCGCGATGAGGGGCACGGCTTTCTGGAATAACGAAAACAGCCAGCTCATTTCTTCTGAAGGTAAAACGAGGAAGGATGCAGACGGTTCCCTTGCACGGTGGTTCATTATGCAGGGTGCGCTGGAAGGCGGGAAGGGCGGATTGCTCGTATTGTCTGATCCCAATAACTTCAACGCTCCCCAGCCACTGCGTATATGGCCGGAAAAGGACCAGGAAGGACAGGTGTTCGTTAACTTCAGTCCTACCAAAAACAAGCCCTGGCCGCTCGTACCCGGACAAACCTATTCACAGCGTTACCGCGTGGTTACGTTCGACGGAGAGATGACACCGCAGAAAGCGGAGGCTTTATGGAAAGACTATGCTTATCCTGCAGAGGTGACGGTGGAAATGGTGAGCCGCCCGGTTTCGCGGAGATAGTCGGAGTGGGTAACGAATTTACCTTTCGTACCCAGCCAGCAAAGATACCTGCGCATCTTTTCAAGCAGTTTGTTGCCATGTACGCGGCGCACATAAACGGGTAGTTTATAGTGGCCGATGTTTTCCAGCTCCCAGGGGTGGAAGTAGCAGCTGAAATAATCTTCTTTTGCAAGAATACTGGTAGTACAGTTTTGGGTAAACCAGAGCGGCATGTTTTTAACGCTGAGCCAGAAAACGGGGAGGCGCATCCTTGGCGTAACAGAGGTCGGCATAATCCATAATGGCCCGTTGGTATGTACATGCCGCGAAATATGCCGGTTATCGTAGCGCCCGGGAAGCCATGTAGGGTTAATGGAAGCATCGTACCTGTAACCCGCATCATGTAATACATCTATGCTCACTGGTTTAAGGCGCGGCATCCGGAAGCCTTTAACGGGTTGTCCTGAAATGCTTTCCAGTTCGAGGCGGGATGCCAGCAGGTCTGCATTTTCAAAACGGTCGTGGTAATAAGCATGCGAAGCAATCTCGTGGCGTTGTGCAATTATGCGAACCAGCTCGGGATAGTGCTTCGCCCAGAAAGCGGTAATGAAGAAGGTCCCCCTTACACCGCATTCCTCAAACAGGGCCAGCGTTTTACGCACACCGGCTTCACTCACACGCAGCTTCTCTTCCAGCGGTATCTGCTGGCCATATTCTTCAGGAATATCAAATTCCTCCACATCAACGCTGATCAGTATCTGCTTCATTACTTAACGAGTAATCCCATAAAATTAACAAATTCACGCAGCAGTACCGTACTCCTGAAATCGGAAAACCGGATATCGGGCCGGCAGGAGATGGGAATAGACTGTATGCTGAGTGTTTTATTACGCCCTGCCCGTTTCACGAACTCACTGTCGTACAGAAAACCATCTATCCGGGTAGAAAGGAATTCCATTCTGCCACGGGTATTGAAAGCTTTCAATCCCGCCTGCGCATCGGCCACGGGTAATTGGAGGAGGTAACGGTTCATCAGGCGGTTTACCCTTGTGATCATTTTACGGGTGGGCGGCAGCAGTGCAACGTATTGGTGCCCGCGGGAGCCAGCTACTACATCCACACCATCCAGCAATTTGTCGAAGGCACGTTTTACTGCTTCCACACCAAAGGGAAAGTCGTAATCGGTACACACGAGATAGGGGGCATCGCTTACTGCTACGCCTAAGCGGCATGCATATCCCTTACCGCGGTTCACGGGGTGGTCAATGATGCGGATGCCGGGGATGCGGTTCGTCAGTTCCTGCAACATAACGGAGTGCATGTTGCGGACGGATCCGTCGTTCACCAGTATCAGGCGTATGTCTGTTCCGGGCATGAGTGCCTGCAGTTCCCGGAAATCCGCTGTCATTTGCCCTACCCACCCTTCCGGAGGGTTGCAGCAGGGGATAATGAGGTCAAGTTTGGGTGTTACCTTGTTGTCTGTTATAGTCAGGTTTGTTTTCAAAGGTAACTTCGATAGTTCCAGCATGTCTGTTACAACTTTTTTAATTCACAGCTCGTACGTTAGGTTTCAAATATTCAATACAGCATTTTTTTACCCGGGGCAGCCCGCGTACATAGTTTTAGTTCACCGAACAGATTGACAGCATGAGAACTCTTCCCGGCACGGATGCCCGGAAACGAGAATATACCTTTGGGGAAAGGCGTATGATGAATTGGCGTTGGGATAAATGGCCTTCTTGGCTGGATGCGCTGGCCCTTGCCGTTACATCGGTCGTATGCATATTAGTTAGGTTCTGTCTCTAAGGACGCCCAAATATACCAACTACCCCTATGCTTTTCTAGCAGGAGCCCTTAAATTTTACTTAAATACTACGAACGTGGGAAGTTGAAAGTCAACTGTATTGACGGAAAAGAGAAGGTTTTTACTGGATATAAACGGTCTTTATATTGAGGAATTCGTGCACCCCTTCTATGGAAAGCTCACGCCCGTAACCCGATTGTTTAATGCCTCCGAATGGCAGCCGTGCATCCGACCGCATCATGGCATTTACGAACACATTGCCGCTTTCAATAAGCGGGGCAAGACGGGCAGCTTTTTCAAGATCCTTCGTCCAGATGGAAGCGCCCAGTCCGAAGGGGGTATTATTAGCGAGACGGATGGCATCCTGCTCATCGTTGGCGGTGATGACAACTGCCAGGGGACCGAAGGTTTCTTCGTCGAAAGCCGTCATGCCGGGTTTAACGCCGGAAAGGAGGGTGGCAGCGAAGTTAGCGCCATTGGTTTCCCCGCCTGCCAGGAGCTCTGCACCCTGCCAGATGGTGCTTTGCAGCTGGCTGTTCAGGTCTTTGGCGAGATCAGGACGGGCCATGGGGCCAAGGTCGGTTCCGGGAAGGAAAGGGTCGCCCTGTTGCATGGAAGAAATGATATCCTGCACCCGTTGCGTGAAATCTTCCACGATGCTTTTATCCACGATCCATCTTTTAGCGGCGATGCAGGATTGTCCTGCGTTTTGCATGCGGGCTTTTACGGCGGTAGTGGCAGCAGTGGTAAGGTCAGCATCTTTCAGGACAATGAAGGGATCGCTCCCGCCCAGTTCGAGCACTGTTTTCTTCAGATGCTTCCCTGCGAGTGAGGCCACGCTCATGCCGGCGGGTGTACTGCCGGTAAGCGTTACACCCTGTACGCGAGGGTCTGCTATGATGGGTTCAATATCTTTTGAAGCTACGAGCAATGCCTGGAATGCCCCTTCGGGGAATCCTGCTTCGAGGAATACTTTTTCAATGGCCAGTCCGCACCCGCTTACATTACTGGCATGTTTGAGTACGGCGGCGTTGCCGGCCAGCAAATTGGGAATAGCGAACCGCAGTACCTGCCAGTAGGGGAAATTCCATGGCATGATGGCGAGTATGATGCCTTTGGGTTCGAAAGCGGCATAGCTTTTTCGCGCGTCGGAGGATATGATCCGCGGCTGCAGCATGCTTTCGATATTGGCGGCGTAGTATTCGGCTGTGGCAGCACATTTTCCTACTTCTGCCTTTGCTTCCTTCAGCGTTTTTCCCATTTCCCTAGTTATCAGTTCCGCATGCCTGTCGGCCTGCTCCGTCAGCAGCCGGGCTGCGTTTAACATCCATTCTGCCCGTTGGGAAAGCGGTGCCTGGCGAAGGGCCTGGAATGCACGGTGACCGGCTTTCAGCTTAGCCTGCAGTTCATCCGGCGTATGGGCCGGATAGCTGGCTATGGTTTCTCCGTTGAAGGGGTAAATGCTCTCGAAACTCATAGCTTAAAGATAAGAATTTTCCCGCCGCGGCACTTTCTGTGAATGCCGTACCTTTGCATCCTGAATGAACGGAACATGTCTCTGAGCAAATGGAATATTGCGATCATGGCCACCTGCACGGGCCTGATCGTTGCGAACATCTACTACGCACAACCTTTACTGGTCCTCATCGCGCGCGAATTCAACGTCAGCGAATCCAACGCAGGCCAGGTTACCTTTTTTACCCAGATAGGCTATGCACTGGGGTTATTGTTTTGCGTTCCCCTGGGCGATAAGCTCGAAAGGCGCGGGCAGATACTCGTCATGACGGCCTGTGCCGTGGCAGCCCTTGCAGCAGCAGCTTTATCTGTGAATATCACGATGCTTAAAATAACCGGTTTCATCATCGGTTTTACTTCTATAGTGCCGCAACTGATACTGCCGCTGGCAGCTACACTGGCGGAGCCTTCGAAGCGGGGGAAAGTGATCGGGGTGATCATGAGCGGGCTGCTCATTGGTATACTGCTCTCCCGGACTATCAGCGGTTTTGTGGGGCAGCACCTGGGCTGGAGGGCCATGTTCTGGATAGCGGCCGCCATGTCTTTCGCCATGATGGCAGTCATGATGGCGTCTTTCCCTAAAAACCGCCCGGCGTTTGAGGGTTCGTATGGTGCGTTGATGCGTTCGGTACTCCAGCTGGTGAAGGAGCAACCGCTTTTGCGGGAGGCCTCCGCAATTAATGCCTGCTGTTTCGCAGTTTTCGGGCTGTTCTGGACCACTTCGGTATTTCTTCTGAGCAATCCGCCATACAATTACGGCAGCGACGTAATCGGCCTCCTTGGCCTTGCTGCGGCAACCGGTGCACTGGGGGCACCCCTCATAGGCCGTATCGCAGATAAAAAGAATCCCCGCATCGCTATCGGCTACGGTATCGCCTGTGTGCTGGGTTCCTATCTCGTTTTCTGGGCTTTCAGCACCTCTATCATAGGTATAGTGGCTGGTATCGTTCTGCTCGACCTGGGCCTCCAGGGCGTACACGTTTCCAACCAGACCCGCATTTATGCCCTCATGCCCGAAGCCCGCAACCGGATGAATACGGTGTTCATGACCGTTTCCTTCCTCGGTACTTCCATCGGCTCAGGCATCGGCCTCTGGGTATGGGGCATCGGTAAATGGACAGGCGTTTGCATCGCGGGACTTGCCATTACTCTCATCGCTGTATTGATATATTCCCTCACGTACAACAGGGCAGGGGAAGCGCAAAAAGAGGGTGTAGCGGGATAACAGGTATTTCGGCATATTATTTGCCTAAATAGTTCATTGTCAATTGTTATGAACCAGTTTTGCCATTTGCAGCTTCTGCCTGTTTTCTTCCCCATTTCCGGGTTTCCATACTGATTGATTATCAGTATGATATACGCATCAAGTCCACATCAAGTCCACCTCATATCCACCTGATCTCCGCGATCGCCTGCCATTAGACGCGCATTTCACGTATTGTTCACTTTATGTTCCCGTACTCTTCCCATAGGCTAACCGTGGTGCAGGTATAAAGTATGACCGGCTTTAACACATAAAAAAATCCCGTCCGCGGTAATGCCGGGACGGGATTCTTATTTTAAGGATAACCTTACTCAGGTACCCGTGTAATCTTCAGAATGTTGGTGGGCAGGTGCTCCTTAACGGGCGTGCTGCCGGTGTTCACCACCACATCGTTGGTCTTCAGGAAGCCACGCTCTTTCAGAATGTTGATCTGATCCGTTACGATTTCATCCAGGCTTTCTTCTTCACCGTAGTAGAACGCGCGAACGCCCCAGCTGAGGCTCAGCTGGTTTACCAGTGTGCGCTCTTTGGTGAAAATGAACAGGGGAGATTTCGGACGGTAGCTCGACAGCATGAAGCCGGTATAGCCGGACTGCGTCATCCCGATCAGTGCATCAGCCTCTACGTCTTCCGCGATTTTGCAGGCGTTGTAGCACAGTGCATCGCTGAGGAAGGTAGGAGAGTGACGGTGAGGAATGAGGTTACGGTTGTAGATGATGCTTTCTTTTTCTACTTCACCGATGATCTTACGCATGGTCTGGATCACGAGGGTGGGGTAGTTACCGGTAGCGGTTTCGCCAGACAGCATTACTGCGTCAGCTCCTTCCAGTACGGCATTGGCCACGTCGGTGATCTCGGAACGGTTAGGACGGGTACGGTCGATCATGGATTCCATCATCTGGGTAGCCACGATAACGGGTTTAGCGCGGTGGATACATTTGCGGATGATGTCTTTCTGGATCATGGGCACCTGCTCAACAGGGAGCTCCACGCCAAGGTCGCCACGGGCGATCATAACGCCATCGCTTTCCCAGATGATTTCTTTCAGGTTCTGGATCGCTTCCGGTTTCTCGATCTTGGAGATGATCTTGATTTTGGAATTGCGGTCAGTCAGGCGCTTGCGCAGCAGGGCAAGGTCTTTTACGTTACGTACGAAAGACAATGCTACCCAGTCGCACTCATGGTCGATGATGAAATCGAGGTCCACTTCGTCTTTCTCAGTGAGGGCGGGAAGGGAAACCTTGGTATCGGGAAGGTTGAAGCCTTTTTTGGAGGACAGAACGCCGCCCAGCAGTACTTCAGCCTTGATGAGGTTGTCAGGAGTGATTTCTTTTACCACGGTTTCGATCTTACCATCATCGAGGAGGATCTTCTGACCGGGGCGTACGTCTCTCGGGAGGTCGTGGTAGGATACATAGATCCTTTCCATGGTTCCCACGCATTTTTCGGTGGTAAAGGTGAGGATATCACCGGTTTTGAGGGGGAGGGCGTTGTTCTCGATCTCACCCACACGCAGTTTCGGACCCTGCAGATCGGCCAGGATGGCGATGTTGTAAGGTTCGGTTTTATTGATCTGGCGGATGTAGTTGATAATCCGCAGCTTGTCTTCATGGCTGCCATGGGAAAAGTTCAGACGGAACACATTCACCCCGGCCTGTACGAGTTCCAATAACTTCTCATAGGTATCGCTGGCAGGACCTACGGTTGCCACGATTTTGGTCTTTTGCTTTGCATGCGCCAGACCGGCTTCATTGTCCATTTGCTTATGAAAGTATTTGGACAGATCTTTTGTACTCATAGACGTTTATTTAACTCGCAAGTATTTTGACAATCTTTAACCATTCCGGATCGATTTTCTGTTTGGCTTTTACGGCCTTATCGAGCGGAGTAAACTGGATTTTGTTATTGACGATGCCGACCATTACGTTAGACGTTCCGTTGAGGAGCGCGTCTACAGCGGCGTAGCCCATACGGCTGGCCACGAGACGGTCGATGCAGGTGGGGGAGCCACCGCGTTGTATATGTCCGAGGATGCAGACACGGGTATCGAGGTGAGGCATTCTTTCCTTCACGTGGCGGGCCACTTCGTTGGCGCCACCAAACTCGTCGCCTTCTGCTACCACGATGAGGTTCACCATTTTAGAACGGCGCTCGTTGGCAGTGAGGTCATCGATCACATCATCTATATTGGTTTTGCGCTCGGGGATGAGGATGGTTTCCGCTCCTGTGGCAATACCACTGTGGAGGGCAATGTATCCTGCATCGCGGCCCATTACTTCAATAATGAAAAGGCGGTCGTGCGCATCTGCCGTATCACGGATCTTATCGATCGCTTCCACGGCAGTGTTTACTGCGGTGTCGAAACCAATCGTGAAATCAGTACCGGCGATATCCTTGTCGATCGTGCCGGGGAGGCCGATGCAGGGGATGTCAAATTCTTCGCTGAACTTCTGGGCACCCTTAAAGGAACCATCGCCCCCGATCACCACCAGCCCGTCGATCCCGAACTTCTTCAGGTTCTCGTAAGCTTTTTTGCGGCCTTCCGGTTCGTAGAATTCCTTACAGCGGGCAGTTTTGAGAACGGTGCCGCCCCTTTGGATGATATTGGCGACAGACTTGGATTCCATGGGAAAAATTTCCCCGGTCAACATCCCTTTGTAACCATACATCACCCCGTAAACATTCAAATGATGGTAGATGCCCGTCCGAACTACCGCGCGGACAGCTGCGTTCATCCCGGGAGCGTCGCCTCCGGAGGTAAGAACTGCGATGTTGTTCACTTTTTTCATGTGTGATCTTCTGTTTGTCATGGCCACATGGAATGCTTCCTCCCGTGCCGCCTGATGAATTTCCTTGGCCTACTAAATCGTTTTTCCTACCGCCCATCTAAATTTTAACACTACTGGCCCACTTGTAATGGTTATTTCATAGTATTTTGCCGGTTAGCCGGCATTCAAAAGGGCGCACGAAATTAACATTTTTTAATAGTTTCCTATCAGATATTCGATGAAATAACTAAATTTTTAATTTCCATCAAACAAACAGCTTAGAATTTTATAAAAATATACGTATGACAAAATTAAACCATAAGCACCTTGCCATGAGTATGATGATGTTGATGGGAGCAGGGACAGCCCTCGCGCAGAACCAACCTCTCAGGTATCCGGACACCCGTAAAGTAGACACAGTAGACAATTATCACGGCACCAAAGTAGCCGACCCCTACCGCTGGCTCGAAGATGATCATGCCGACGATACCAAGGCATGGGTAGATGCCCAGAACGTGGTAACGCAGGACTATCTCGCCTCAATTCCCTTCCGTGGCCAGATCAAACAGCGCCTCGAAGCCCTTTGGAACTTCCCCCGCTACGGCGCCCCCTTCCGTGAAGGCAGGTATTACTATTTCTATAAAAACGATGGCCTGCAGAACCAGGCAGTGCTCTACCGCCAGGAAGGCCTGAACAGTACGCCTGAAGTGTTCATCGACCCCAATAAGCTCTCCGATAAAGGTACCGCTGCCCTCGGCGCTCTCACTTTCTCGAAAGATGGCCGCTACGCCGCTTACCTCATCGCCAAAGCGGGATCAGACTGGCAGGAAGCTTTCGTAATGGACGTAGCAACCAAACAGCTGCTGTCCGACAAGCTGGACTGGATCAAGTTCTCCGGCCTCTCCTGGAAAGGCGACGGCTTCTACTACAGCCGTTACGACGCTCCGGATGAGCAGAGCAAACTCTCCAAAAAGAACGAATTCCATAAAGTATACTACCATAAAGTAGGCACCACGCAGGATCAGGACCAGCTGGTATATGTAGATAAGGAACACCCCCTCCGCAATGCCGGTGTGGGCCTTACGGAAGATGAGCGCTTCCTCATCCTCAGCACCTCAGAAGGAACCAGCGGTAACGAAGTATGGTACCGCGACCTCAACGATGCTTCACAGACCGAGTTCAAACTCCTGATAAAAGGCTTTGAATACGAACCCAGCGTAGTAGAAAACGTGGGCGACAAACTGCTGCTGCTCACCAATCACGACGCACCTAATTACAAACTGGTACTCGTAGACCCGAAGAACCCCGCTAAGGAAAACTGGAATTTGATCATCCCCGAGCAGCCGGAAGTACTGCAGGGAGTAGGTACCGCAGGCGGTAAACTGTTTGCCAGCTACCTGAAGAATGCCTCCACCCGCATCGTTCAGTATGATGTAAACGGCAAGAAAGACCGCGACATCCACCTGCCAGGTCTCGGAACTGCCGGCGGCTTCGGTGGTAAAAAGGAAGATGGAACTTTCTTCTATACTTACACCTCCTTCGTGGCACCCGCTACCATTTATAAATACGACATCAAATCCGGCAAATCGGAACTGTATCGCAAGTCGGAAGTGAAGTTTAACCAGGACGATTACGAAACCAAACAGGTTTTCTTCACCAGTAAAGACGGTACCAAAGTACCTGTGTTCCTTTCCTATAAGAAAGGCCTCAAGCTGAATGGCTCAAACCCTGTATTGCTGTATGGCTATGGCGGATTCAATATTCCCATGACGCCTTCTTTCTCCGTAAGCAACCAGTTCTTTATGGAACAGGGTGGTATCTACGCGGTGGTGAACCTCCGTGGCGGCAGTGAGTTTGGCGAAGCCTGGCATAAAGCCGGTATGATGGAAAAGAAACAGAATGTGTTCGACGATTTCATCGGCGCAGCTGAATTCCTGGTGAAAGAGAAATACACCAACCCTTCCAAGATCGCTATCCGTGGCGGTTCTAACGGCGGGTTGCTGGTAGGTGCGGCAATGACGCAGCGTCCGGATCTCTTCAAAGTGGCGCTCCCGGCAGTAGGGGTAATGGATATGCTCCGTTTCCAGAAGTTTACCATCGGCTGGGCATGGGTTACTGAATACGGCACCAGTGAGAAAGCCGATCAGTTCCCTTACCTCATTAAATACTCTCCCCTCCACAACCTGAAGAAAGGCACGGCATACCCTGCTACTATGGTTACCACGGCGGATCACGACGACCGTGTGGTGCCTGCCCATTCCTTCAAATTTGCGGCTGCACTGCAGGAAGCCCACAACGGGCCTAACCCTGTGCTGATCCGTGTGGAGAAACAGGCTGGTCATGGCGCGGGTAAACCCACGTCTAAACTTATCGACGAAGCTACCGACATCTGGGCCTTCGTGATGTACAACCTTGGCATGAATTTCAACCAGGTGAGCACCGGTAAGAAAATGTAACGGGTTCACTATCATCAATAAACGCCGCGTGATGCTACATTACGCGGCGTTTTTGTATATTGACATTATGAAAGTGCTCATTACAGGGAGTAATGGTCTCCTCGGACAATACCTGGTGCAGCGCCTGGCGGGCCTTCCGGAATACGAAGTAATCGCCACCGGCCGCGGCGCCAACCGCCTACGCATACAGCAGGGTTATACCTACGAATCAGTGAACCTGGCAGACGAGTCGGCGGTGAAAGGATTGGTAGAACGGCATCAGCCTCAGGTGATCGTTCATGCAGGTGCCATGACGCAGGCCGACGATTGTGAGCGGAACAAAGATGCCTGCTGGATGGTGAATGTAACCGCCACCCGCTACCTGCTGCAGGGCGCGGAAAAGGCAGGTGCTTACTTCGTTTTCCTGTCTACAGACTTTGTATTCGACGGACTGGCAGGGCCTTATAAAGAAGACGATCCCGTGAACCCCATTAACTACTACGGCGCCAGCAAAGTGGCCGCAGAAAGGATCGTAAAGCAATCCAAAGCCAAATGGGGCATCGCACGGACGGTTTTGGTATACGGCCTGGCCGACGATCCGCGGCGCAGCAACATCATCACCTGGGTAAAGTCTAACCTCGAACAGAAGAAGAAACTGAAAGTAGTGAGCGACCAGTGGCGTACGCCCACCCTCGTGCAGGACCTTGCCGAAGGCGTTAAACTGATGCTCGATAAGAAGGCTGAAGGCGTATATCACCTTTCCGGGAAAGATATGCTGACGCCTTTTGAGATGGCCATACAGGTAGCAGATTACCTTGAACTGGATACGAAGCTCCTCGAAAAAGTGGATGCCTCTACGTTCAAACAACCTGCCCCGCGGCCTGGCAGAACAGGCTTTGTGATCGATAAAGCCGTGCAGGATCTCGGATATGCACCACACAGTTTTGAAGAAGGATTGAAAGTGGTGATAGAGCAGCTCAAACCTAAATGACATTAAAACATATACTGAATAAGGGATGGCCTTTCGCCATCCCTTTCTTTTTAGTAGTGAGTGATGATGTTAAAGGGAATAGGATATGGTCTTCCTCACAAATGTAAGTGCGGCAGTCAAAGGAAAAGAACAAAGTAATCAGAGATGCGGAAACTGATCGCTTATGTGTAGAAAAACAGTGCTGACCAAAACAGGCCCTTCCTGAAAAGCAAAAGCCGGACGATGGATATCGCCCGGCAGTACTTTAATCTAATCGATTTTTGGGAACGAATAGGACCAGTAATGAAGCGGTGACGGCAAGGCGCCGCCACCGCGTTTTTTATACCCCATCATTCAGCACGTTTGGAATGTTTTTCCCTGGATTGTCCGGGATCTGTCATTCGATATTTTTATCCGGTAAGCTGATAGCTGATGAGCCTTTGGGGCTATACAATATCAGGGTATGATCTTAGTTCTGAAATGAAGATCGAAGGGCAGGGAAGTTCCGGGCCCGCAGTTGATCTGCGGATAAAATTCACCTCTTAATCGGCCGGTTATATACTCCACCCCGCCGAGGTTTTCCACTTGATGGATCACCAGCAGCCCGGTGGAGGCCCGGTATTCTTCCACTGTCTGGCTCGCATCACATTTGCTCCAGAATGTTTTGCCGGTAACAGTAGCAGGCGCCGTAAACGTGCCATATACGGCCGTTGCGGTACCTCCGCGGTCAGGTGCAAACCACTGGTATTGGGTAGCCTGTATGGGCTTGCTGATGTTTTCAATGTTCACGGAGAAGCCGAGGTTATCACGGATAGTACCCGAAATGTTGATCCAGTTGGTGCCGGGAATATATTTGTGGTGCTGGTCGATGCAGAATATTTCCACACCGTTTACTGTTCCGGAAAAGTATACCTCGTCTACCACCTGGATTTTGGTAAGCAATATCAGTTTACCCGTGGCGCCGCGGCCGGGTATTACGCCGGCGGGGATAAAATTATGGATCTCCACTGAAACGGTCACTTTACTGGGGTTAGGCACTTTGGCGGGAGCCTTGTAAATAGCAAGCCGTCCTTCAGGAGTTAAAGTGCCGGCGCCGGTGAGTTTCCAGTTCCTGATGTTAGCGGAGTTTTCGAGTACCCTTTCCCGGCGGATGGCAACAGGGCCGGCATCAGCTCCCGGCTTCATATTCTGCTTGGTTGAATAGATAAATACGCCTGTGCTCTTTGTAACGAGTACACTGGCCCCATCTGCCCGTAACCAGTACATGGCGAATGGCGCCCAGTCGGAGAAGTGGGTGGTTTCTACTGTCAGCGTTTTAGCGGTAGTATTGAGCGCAGTTTTAGGCAAAAAGCGCCAGATGCCATCCTGCGACTGGTAGGCCATAAAAAGGGCTTCCGCATCGGTACTGTCCAGGTGCCTGTCGGTATATTTGAAGGTGAGCTTCACCGGCTTGGTGAACTTAACATTTTCCGGGAGCAGGCGGTAGGAGTCACCGGGACTGCCGGGCAGCGTGTTAGTCACCGCCTGCACACTGATAACGGTATTGGCAGTTAACGCACCTGCGGGAATGTCTATTTGCAGGGTATTATCTTTCGAAGTCAGCGTACCGCCGGCAGCGCCGATGGTTTTAGATACCAGGTCACCGGTTGGGGTGCCATGAGCACGTACCGCGGGGGGCTCCTGATCGTCAGGGTTTGGCTCTTCCTTGCCGCCGCTCTTGGAGCAGGCGGTCAAAAGAAAAGGGATAAACAGCAGGAAAGGCAGAAATCTTTTCATTATGTAATGGCTTAATGGTTTACGATAGCAGTTACGTAAGTGATTACAGTTATGCAAATGTATATGGCTTGCAGATTGGGTGTTTCCATGTACGGGCGTAATGTCATTTGGTTCCACTGGAATGACGGATACAAGCAGCGGAATGCAGGGGGGAATGGGGTGGGGAATTCGATAAAATGAAGCAGATACGGCAAAAAAAAACGCCTCCGTAAGGAGGCGCTTCTGTATTAAGCAATAATATTTTTAATAAAGGATACTAATTTCTTTCGACATGAACCGCTTTGAAACGGAGTCTTTCGCAGCGGTAGTATCTGCCCGCAATGTACGGTAGGGTACGGCCATTTTGAACTGGGTGGAATCCTCAGAATAAAAAAGCACCACGTCTTTATAACCCCATGCATGCCGCTTGGAGAGACTGCGCTCTGCGTTTTCACGGACCTTATAGGTTTGAAATATCACGTAATACGAGATACTGTCACTCACCGGTGCCACGGGTTCTATGGGAGCCGTTACCACACTATCCTGCTCTGGAGCGGAAGGAGCAACAGCCACTTTTTCTTCTGCTTTAGGTGCGGAAGGGGGAACGATCTGGTCTTTAAACATCCAGCCGGCCACACCTGCACCGATCAGTACGAGGGGCAGCACTACCCACCACCAGCGGAAGCGCCCCTGGCTTTCCGGCTCTTCATAAACTGCGCCGGTATGTTCTACCACTACCTGGTTCTCCACTTCGGTAGTGCCCTGCAATACGCGGGGCGTAGCTTCAGAGCGGATCACCTGCTCCAGCGCAATGGGCTGCCAGGCATCCGGGAGCTCCTGGGGAGTAAAGCGGAGCTGTCCCAGCGGATCGATCCGAAGGCTGCCGATACCCGGTAAATCCAGCGGTTCTCCTGCTGCCAGCGCATCCCTGAACTGCTGCAGGTATTTATCCAGCTTCAGCGATGCTACCGGCTCCAGCAGGTTCTCTTTCCGGGAGATCCAGCGGAGCAAAGAGCCATCATCTTCCCAGCGGGTATCAAACTGAACCTGCTGGCGCGGTGGCGTCAGCGACTGGTCAGCCATACTAAACTGGGCTGGAATGTGCTGGATCGTAAAGGTGCCCACCTGCGGAACGGTGCAGGTTTGCTGCCGGAAAAGGACTTCTGTGATATATTGCTGTAGCATTGAGGCCGGTAACTTTTGAGTGCAAGTTTACGCAATTAAAACTTAACGGTAACCCCGCCAAGCACGTTCAGCCCGTAAGAGGGGTACCCGTGCCAGCGTTCGTACTTGGAACTGAACAGGTTATTCACGTTCACCCAGAGGTTGAAGTTCTTGGTGATGTTGTACTCTGCCCCCGCATTCAGATCCTGTACTGCTTTGGTTTTACCCATATTGTCTACCCCTTCTTTCCGCATCACATAGTAAGTGCTGCTCAGGGTATACAGGTTAGCATTCAGGTGAAACTTCTTCGCGAAGGTATACTGGGCAAACAGGCTGGCCCTGAAGGGCTGCACATGCCAGGGCTTCAGTTCGGTCTTCTGTTTATTGAAGTCGTACCAGTCTATGCTCAGCCTTGCCTGGAACTTCTCTTCCTGGATATACCCAACTTCCGCATGCAGCTGGAAGGCGCGGAGCTCTTCCTCGTTTCGGGTGTAGAAGCTCTTACCATCCGTGCTGTCGTTCACGAAAAGCGGACGGTTATGCCAGGTGATGGCGCCGAACTTGGTGTTGTAATTGAAGTGATTGCCGAGGGTACCTTTGATGCCGGTGTACTTTTCTTCGATGCGGGTATTGAGCATACCGTCCTGATAGGAATTGAACCAGGGGTTCTCCGAAGCCAGGTTGCGGAAGTTGTTTTTCTGGAAGTAGGAGATCCAGCCGGAGCTGAGGATCAGCTTTTCGCGGATCAGGTGCGATTCGTTCACGATATCCGGCAGGAGGTGGAACTTACCGTTGGTCCAGGTAGGATTGGCGCCTGCATGCAGTACAAAGCCCGGCTTGGTGATTTCCACGGCGGGGTGAATGGCGGCGATGTTGTTATTGATCTGGTCGTTATTGTCTTCCTTGAACACGCTCAGGTCCACCACTCCTTCCGCTTTCAGCCAGATGTCTTCGAAGATCTGCTTTTTGATGGGAGCTTTCAGCACAAAGGTGTTTTCCATCCTTTTGTACTTATCACCGAAGATGGCGAATTCGGCCTGCGGCTGAAACTGGAAAGCCCAGTCGTTCTGCGGCCTGTTCTTCAGTCCCACCTTGGCTACCACTTCATTGAACGCCTGCTTTACATCGCTTTTATCGTATTGATGCACGGCATGGTCGTACCCGAAGTAATTCACCTGGTTGCGGTTGTAACCGAGGCTGGCATTCACTTCGAAGAGGGGAGTAAAGTAAGTGCCGGAGCCGAGGATGTTCATCTGCGACACGTCCTGGTACTGGATGTCACCTTTGGAAGAGGTGTAGTTGAACAGTACGCCGAAGTTATACTTGTCTTTGCGGCCGCTTCCAAACCCTGCCTGAATGAGCGGGGTGTTGTAATTGCCGTAACCCAGTTTCACGTAATTGTTCTGCAGCTGGAGCGACGAAGTATCTTTCCCCAGTGCCAGCGGCCGGATGGGTACGGGCTGGTACATGAAATAGAGGTTGAGCGCCGGCACCTGGTAACCCAGGCGGGGGCGGCTCGTGTCTACCGTGGGCAGGGAAGCCGTCAGGTTCAGCTTGGCTGCGTTGGGCAACTTAGGCTGGTATTTCGAAATGATGTCAATCGTTTCCTGCTTCAGCGTATCCTTCTGTGCGACGGCGCTGAGCGGGAAGGCGAGTGCGAGTGCGATATATATGCGCTTCATGTTTTTCCTCATTTAATTTTAGAGCCTGCTTTTTCTTCCGCTTCGGCTTTAGCCAGCTTTTCTTTTGCTTCGGCTTTCAGTTCCGGGATGGGACAGTTTTCGGCAATGCTCTGGTAAGTGGCTTTGGCATTGAAATAATCCTTCTGGCGGTGGTAGATATCACCGAGGAGGATGTAGGATTTGGCTACCCACACCTCGTAGGAGGAGGTATTCTTGATTACATCGAAGCCGGCTTTTTCAGCAGCGGCCAGATCGTTTTTATCGAAAAGGCATTTGGCAATATTGTACCGCGCTTCGGCACCTACTTCCGATTTGGTAAGGCCCGTCACGATTTTGTATTCGCTGATGGCATCATCGAACTGGCCACGTTGCTGTTGCGATTTGCCAAGGTAGAAATGACCGATGATCTGATCGTCGGTAGAAATGTTTTCGGCAGACAGCAGCTCTTCTGCCAGCGGCGCCACTTCATCCCACGCACCCAGCTGGTAATTGCTGCGGAGCAGGCCGCGCGTGGCGGTAAGGGTATTGTCTTTGGTGGTGGAAAGACTGCGGAGCTGTCCATAGAACTGTTTCGCCTTGTTGTAGTCTTTCACCTGGTAGTAGTTCAGGTAAGCAGCCTGCTGTGCGGAGCGTTCAGCAAACGGACTGTTACCACGGCCCAGTACAGATTCGTAAGCAGGGAGCGCATTCGCGTAATCCTTGCTGTTGTAAAGGCATTCTGCTTTGTAGAAATTGGCCTGCAGGGCAAACTGACCGTTAGGATATTTCTGCAGGTAGTTGCTGAAGGCATTTACCGCACCGGTGTAATCACCGTTGCTGAAGCGGGTTTCCGCCGCAGCATAGCTGAGGGAGTCTTCCGCAGAAGCGCTTACTGACTTACCGGCTGCTTTCAGCAGTGCCAGGTAATCGTCGGTTTTACCCTGATCCACATAAATGGTGCGGATGTTCTGGAGGGCAGTATTGGCTTCGTTGGAGGCGGGGAATTTCTCCACCACCTGCCGGAAGTATTGCAGCGCCTGGTTGTCGTTGTCGGTATTGAAATAAGCCAGCCCCAGTTTCAGCAGTGCTTTCGGTGCATTAGGCCCGTCCGGGTGCTGCTGGAGGATGTTTTTGAGGTGGGGGATGGCATCGGAGAAGCGTTCGTCGCTCAGGTAGGTGTCTGCAATCTCCATCTCCGCATCGTTGTTGAAACCGGAATTGGGATACTTCACCGCCAGCTGTTTGAGCAGGCTCAGTTTGTCTGCATGCTTGCCCTGGATACCGAGGATGATGCTTTTCTGGTAAGTGGCATAATCCGCTCCCGGCTGGTTTTCAGTGATCACCCTGTCGTACAGTGCAGTGGCCTGGGGGAAGGCGCGCAGCATGTAATGACAGTCTGCAGTACGCAGCAATGCATCGTTCGTGATACGTCCTGCATTGGGGCCGCTGGTGCGCTGGGCTGCTTCGAAGTAAGGCAATGCGTTGGCGTATTGTTCTTTCTTCAGGAGACTGTAACCCATGTTGTAACTGGCGGTCTGCACATTGGCTTCACCGGACACGGGAGCGCCGCTGTTGCCAAGGTAAGCCTGCAGGGCAGGGATGGCTTTATCGGTTTGGCCCTGGCGCAGAGCAATCTCCGCTTTCCAGAACTGTGCCAGGCGGGTGATCTGCGGGTCGTAGTTATGGGAAAGGGAAATACCGAGAAGGCGGTCGCCCTCCGCGAGCTGGCCATCGTTCACCAGCTGGGTGGCGCGGCCGTAAGATACTTTCTGGTATGCTTTCAGTACGGCAGGACTTTTCTCCGGCAATGCATCCAGCAGCGCAATGGCTTCCTTGTAGTTATTCGTATTGGCGAAGAGCTGCACGAGTATTTCGCGGGCTTCGCGGGTGTATTCCGAATTAGGGTAGGTGTTGATGTAACCGGTGAGTTCGGAGATGGCAGCATCCTGGTAGCCCAGTTCAAACGACAGCTTGCCGTAGTTGAATTTGGAGATTTCCTGCTGCTTCGGGTTAGAGCTGTTGCGGGCGCTGTAAGCGAAGGCGTTACGTGCGTTGGCCTTCTGGCCGGTGCGGAGGTAGCAGTCGCCCAGCAGGTACATGGAGTTCTGGCCGAGGGAGTCTTTCGAGCTGCTCAGTTGTTTGAAGCCTTTGATGGCTTTATCGAGATTGGCGGTTTGGTAGTAGGCGTAAGAAAGCTGATATACATCTTCTTTCCGTACTTCTTCGGCATTCTCGTGATATTCTTCGAGGTAAGGGAGTGCTTTAGCGTAATCTTTCCGTTCGAAATAGGCCTGGCCAACGAGTTGTTTCAGTTCAGCATCGTAATACATGTCGCCTTTCTTGATGAGCGGCTCGGCGTATTTGATGAGCTGGTCGCGTTTGCCCTGGAAGTAGTAGATCTCCGCGATGTAGTAGGGTACAACGCCGGCGTACTTAGGCTCCTGCTGCACGCGCTGGAAGCTGGTGAGCGCATCGTTATACTGTTTGTTGTAGTACGAGATGAAGCCGTAGTAGTAATTGGCGGGGATGTAGTATTTGTTCTGGATCTCTTTGATGGAGGCAAAGAGGGGTTGAGCTTTGGCAAAGTCTTTCAGGTTGAAGTAGCAATACGCCAGTTCAAACTTGGCATCGGCGATCTCTTCGTTGGAGAGGTTATCGATGGAAGCTTTTTCATAGAACGGGATGGCTTCCTGGAGCTTGTTGCGGTGGAAGTAATAGCGGGCAAGCTGGAAGCTGATCATTTGTTCGCGCGGGGCGTTGTTGAAACGCTCGATGAAGCTGAGGGCTTTTTTCTCCGCGTCTTCATTCTGAAGCTTCAGGGCGCACATGGCATAGTAGAAATGCGCGTCCGTATTCACGAGGGAGCGGTTGGTTTCGGAGAAATACCCGATCCCGTCGATGGTTTGCCGGAACAATTGGAGGGACAGGGCATATTTACCTTCGCGGTAGAGTTGCTGCGCTTCCCGGAAAGTCCTGTCTGGCTCCGTATGAATGCGGGTTTGCTGTGCTCCGGCCGAGGCGGCACCCGTTAAACCTGCTGCCAGCAGGAATATGCGGAGGCCCGGAAAAGCACAGTTTTGTCTTTTGAATAGCTTCATGCTTTTGATATTATTGTCGACAATTTTTACAAAAAACGGCACCGGCCGGGAATTATTACAGAAACGGTAAAATCCGCTGCAGAAAAGATTCCGGAGGCCGGCAGGTGTTGGCAATGTTATGAGGGAAACAAACGAAGCAAATATAGCGGATTGCGCTTGCTTTGCCCCTCGCAGGTTATCTACTGCATGTGGATAAACTACGGGATGTGGATAACTAATCATGCTGGCAGTTGGCTGACAGAAAGGAGACAACTAAATTTGAAATTTATTCTTATATACATTAAGAATATCTAAATTTGAGCAGAATCCTTTCGAGGGGTACTCTTATCAAGAATCAAACCAAATTACTATGGCAAAACTACTATCCACCAAGTACAGCAATGCAGGCATCAGCCTTTCCCTGCTGCTCCTCCGTTTGCTCTTCGGCGGCCTTATCATGACGCACGGCTGGCCCAAGCTCGTGAATTTCGCTACCTATGCACAGAAATTCGCAGACCCTTTCGGAATTGGTAAAACCGCATCGCTCGGCCTCACCATCTTCGCCGAATTCTTCTGCGGTGCCCTCGTGCTCGTAGGCCTCCTTACCCGCGTGGCCACCATCCCGCTCATCATCTGCTTTGTAGTGATCGTGTTTATGATTCACGGGCAGGATCCGCTGCACGACAAGGAAGTAGCAGTTATGTTCCTTGCCGGCTGGGTTTCCCTGCTTATCTCCGGTCCCGGAAAATATTCGCTCGACGGCGTGCTCGGCAAATAACCGGCACATCAGAAAGTTTTTATCAGCAAGAGTTCCTGCGCATCCCGCGCACGGAACTCTTTTTTTTACCCCGCCAAATCCCCTACATTTACAGACATTTTCAACAACGGGACAATGTACAGCACAACGATTGACATACGCGTGAGATACGGAGAAACCGACCAGATGGGCTACCTCTATTACGGCAACTACGCACTTTATTACGAAGTAGGCAGAACGGATGCCATCCGGCAACTGGGCTTCACTTACCGCGAGCTGGAAGAACAGGGTATCATCATGCCCGTGGCAGAACTGCAGGTCAAATACCTCCGGCCCGCTTATTACGACGATGTTATAACGGTTAAGACTATACTGAAAGAACTGCCTCCCGCACATAAGATCCAGTTCCACTCAGAACTGTACAACCAGCAGGGAGAGCTGCTGAACGTGGGAACCGTCACCCTTGCGTTCATCGACGGTAAAACCAAGAAACGCACGAACATGCCTGACATCCTCCGCGATAAACTGGCTCCTTATTTCGAGAACAATACAAACGCGCCACTTCCATGAACAGGATCCGCGCCAGCATCATCACCATAGGCGACGAATTACTTATCGGGCAAACCGTTGATACCAACTCCGCCTGGATGGGCACGCATCTCAACGATGCCGGCATCTGGGTACAACGCCGTGTGGCAGTGGGAGACGACCGCCAGGCTATCCTCTCCGCACTCGATGAAGAATCCGCTAAATCCAAAGTAGTACTCATTACCGGAGGCCTCGGCCCAACGGCCGACGATATCACCAAACCCGTGCTGCTGGAATATTTCGGCGGGCGGATGGTGCAGGACGAAGATACCTACACCCGTGTGATGGCACTCTTCGAAAGCCGCGGCCTGCCTGTATTGGAACGCAACGTTGCACAGGCCATGGTGCCCGATAGTTGTACCGTACTTCCTAACCTGCGCGGCACTGCTCCGGGCATGTGGTTCGAGAAGAACGACTGCATATTCGTATCTATGCCCGGCGTGCCGCATGAGATGAAAGGACTGATGGAGAACGCCGTGATACCCCGCCTGCAGGAGCGTTTCGAAACGCCTGCACTTTTACATCATACCCTTATCACATCCGGCATGGGCGAATCTTTTGTTGCGGAGCGCATCCGTGATTTCGAAGCCGCCCTTCCCAAACATATTAAGCTGGCTTACCTGCCCAGCTATGGCCTGCTTAAGCTGCGCCTCACTACCGAAGCGCCCGACAAGATCACTGCCGCTGCAGAAATGAAAGATGCTTTCCAGACATTAAGATCACTGGTGGCAGACATCCTCGTGGCGGAGGCCGACCTGCCGATGGGCGTGATCCTCGGTAATGTATTGCTGGAAAAAGGCAAAACGGTAGGTACGGCAGAAAGCTGTACAGGTGGCCGCATCGCGAGCCAGATCACCGCAGTGGCCGGCAGCTCCCGGTATTTTAAAGGCAGTGTAGTTTCTTATGCCAACGAAACCAAAATCAACCTTTTACGCGTAAACCCCAACACCCTCCTGCAACATGGCGCCGTGAGCGAACAAACGGTCCGCGAAATGGCCGAAGGCGCACTTGAAACCCTGAAAGTGGATTGTGTAATGGCCGTATCGGGCATTATGGGTCCTGATGGCGGAACGGATGAAAAGCCCGTGGGCAGCGTCTGGATCGCAGTGGGAGGGAAGGGAGATATCCGCACGATGCTGTACCGCTTCCGGTACGACCGTCCCCGGAATACGGAGATGACGGTGGTAGCCGCGATGAACGAACTGCGGAAGTGGCTGGAAGGTTAAATTCCCTTATTTTTGTCATCTACTAAAACAATCACTTATATGGCAATTGTCGAACTGGTGATGCCCAAGATGGGAGAGAGCATCATGGAGGCCACCATTCTTCGCTGGCACAAGAAGCCAGGCGATGCGGTAAAGGTGGACGATACGGTGCTGGAGATCGCTACGGACAAAGTGGACAGTGAAGTGCCCTCCATTGCGGAAGGCGTAATCACAGAGATCCTTTTTAATGAAAACGACGTAGTACCAGTAGGTACTGTGATCGCCAGGGTGGAGACCGCTGCGGGAGCGCAGGTGGCTGCTTCCCCTGCCGCTGCATCTGCGCCTGCCGCCGAAGCCCCCCGTGCCGCAGAGCCCCAATACCAGACTGCACCTCCCCGTCCGCAGGCTGCCCCCGCTGCTGTGGCTCCTACAGGTGAAGCCCGTTTCTACTCCCCGCTCGTGCTTACCATTGCACAGCAGGAAGGCGTGAGCTTTGCTGAACTGGAAAAGATCCCCGGATCCGGTACGGAAGGCCGTGTTACGAAAAGAGATATCCTCGATTATATCGCCAACAGAGGCAACCATGTACAGGAGGCGGAAGTTATGCGCGAAGCACCCCAGGCTGCTCCCGCTGCCTCCCGCGAAATCACCACCGTGGCCGCTACCAACAGTTATGGCGGTAATGTGGAAATCATTGAAATGGACCGTATGCGTAAGCTGATTGCTGACCATATGGTGCGCAGCAAACATACCAGTCCGCACGTTACCAGCTTCGCTGAATGCGACGTAACCAATATGGTGCGCTGGCGCGATGCCGTGAAGAAGGATTTTGAAAAGCGCGAAGGGGAGAAGATCACCTTTATGCCCCTCTTCGTGGAAGCCGTTGTGAAATGCATCAAGAAATTCCCGTTGGTGAACTGCTCGCTGGATGGCGACAAGATCATCCTGAAGAAAGATATTAATATAGGTATGGCCACCGCGCTGCCGTCGGGTAACCTGATTGTGCCGGTGATCCGCAATGCCGATAACCTGAACCTGGTGGGCCTTACCAAACAGGTGAATATGCTGGCCAATTCTGCCCGTCAAAACCGTCTGAAGCCCGAACACACACAGGATGGTACGTTTACCATTACCAACGTGGGTACCTTCGGCAGCCTTACCGGAACGCCTATCATTAACCAGCCGCAGGTAGCCATCCTGGCGGTGGGAGCTATCAAAAAGCGCCCGGTGGTAGTGGAAACGGAGCAGGGCGATTCTATCGCTATCCGTCATATGATGTACCTCTCCCTGTCGTACGATCACCGGATTGTAGACGGTTCCCTGGGTTCTACTTTCCTGAGTGCGGTAGCTACAGAACTGGAGAATTTCGATCCGTCAAGAGGATTCTAAACAGACTATATAAAACGCAAAAGAGCGGCGGGAATAATTCCGCCGCTCTTTTTTTTGATACCAAACAAAAAGGCTTCCCCGGAGGGAAGCCTTGTATAGGATCGTTAGAATACTCTGCCTATTAGTAACGACGATCGCGTCCGCCGCCGCCGTAACCACCGCCGCCACCGGGACGGTTGTTTCTGAAACCACCACCACCAGAGGAGGGTTGTTTCGGACGAGCTTCGTTGACCATCAGTTGTTTGCCTTCCACTTCACTACCGTTCAGACGCTCCATTGCGAGAGTGCCTTCCTCTTGGTTGGCCATCTCAACAAAACCAA
This sequence comes from Chitinophaga deserti, assembly GCF_003149455.1. Taxonomy (GTDB): domain Bacteria; phylum Bacteroidota; class Bacteroidia; order Chitinophagales; family Chitinophagaceae; genus Chitinophaga; species Chitinophaga deserti. Next base: position 130,165 of record NZ_QFFK01000003.1, on the reverse strand, counting down.
AACCACGTGAACGACCGGTTTCGTGATCCTTAATGATTTTAGCAGAGGTAACTTGCCCGAATTCGCTAAAGATTTGGTGAAGGTCCTCATCGTTCAACCTGTAGTGCAGGTTGGCTACGTAGATGTTCATGATAAAAAAATTAAAAAATGAAAAATAATACTGTATGAAGATAAGGAATCTTCCCAATACTATGTTTCGCTGACGCAAAATAAATTTTCAGGATTTCCTTAAAGGTAACAGTTTCTAAAATGCGAACATGTATTTATTAGAAAATTAATAGGTTACGTATTATTTAAATAACTGTAGCTTTAGAGTAGGGTAACCGTGACATTAAAAAATTTCGTAAATTCAGGTAGGACTAAAATAATTGTCCGGTTTATGAAAGGATTGAGTGAGACATGGTTTGCCGACGGGTACATCGATTTTGAGCTGAAAAAATATACCTTACTGGCCTACTTGCAGGAAATCAACCATTGCTTCCATCAGAACAAGCTTTACCCCCAGTTGGGCGATGTTATCTTCCATTACAACAACCTTGCAGCTTTTCGCGACACCAAGCAGTTTATGCAACAGCAGTTCCCCAAAAGGCTCACTTCGGTGGACCTCCAGCGGCTGCAACTGCTGTATGAACAGATCGTGAGCGATGATGAAATGATGGAAGAACTCGAAAACATCATCCAGTTTGCCCTCACCGAAATGAACGGCACCATCCAGGGCGGAACGGAGATCTATGAGTTCGTGGAAGAACAGCTGGTGATTGCGCCGGTGGGCATTGTTCCGCTGGACAGTCAGGAGGGCTACATGCTGCTGTGCGACGGCCGTGCCAGTGATACGCGGGTATACCAGTACCGCCTTACTATTTTTGAACGGCACGATGAGAAGTACCGCGGCATTCATACCCAGTTTATCAGTACCTATACCCGCAGTTTTGCCAACACGCAGCTAAGCATTAAATCAGACCTCATCCGCTACCGCAGAGAGCTGCCTAACCCTGCAGTATACACGGTGGAAACGGATCTTACTTTCCCTGTGGAGGAAACACTGCTGCCTATCGCCAAACGCTTGCTGGTGAAGTATATCACGCTGCATGCCGCCTGATCAGTTCAGATCGGGTGTTTGAAAACGGGAGGTGTTATTGGTGAACTCAACCTTCAGTTCATATCCCAGCGGGGTATAGTAACTGCGAAGGATGGCAATGATCTTGTCCATACTTTGCTTCTGGTACATCACATTTTCTTCCAGCTGGGAGCGGTTCGTATCGTATAATTTCTTCTGAACTTCCGTATACGTTTCATCGTCAGAAAAGGTGAACCATCCTTTGCGGGAGGAGGTTTCCATCTTATTCATTTTCAGCTCAAAACTCAGTAGTTTCGGGGGCGGCAGCTGAATGGTGACGGTTTTGCCGGTAACAAAAAGGTTGAAGTTAGTACTGTCTGTATCCACCCCGTATTTAGCAGTGTAGGGAACGGATACCCAGGCGGTATTTTCTGCAAACACGCGTTTGAGATTATCGCTCCATTCACCGCTGTTGGATACATTGCTTTGCTTGAAAGATGCATTGCCCTGTACTTCCATACTGGCGAGTTCTGCAATCTCCCGGATCAGTAACACATTGTTGACTGCCTTTTCATTGACGGTGCTGCCACCGCCGGTGCAGCGCCCCAGCAGGAAGATGCCGATGATGAATAGTACGATTACTGCCCATGTCAGTATTTTTTTCATGCCTCTTTATTTTTCATGTCCGAATAAGGAACACCAATTCTTCTGCTCATACATCTGTCAGGGTATTCCCATACCGTAAACCCGTACTGTGCGTATAATCCCTGCGCATCCTGCGTCATGAGCATCATGCGGCGCAGCTGTTGCAAACCGGGGTGGGCGAGGATGTTTTCCATCAGCCATTTCGATAAGCCCTGTCCACGGTGGCCGGGTAGTACAAACACATCTGCCAGGTAACCGAAGGTAGCATAGTCTGTAACAACACGGGCAAATCCCACCTGTTCATCGTTATGATAAATGCCATAGCAAAGCGAATGTTCAATACTTGTTTCCACGAGGGAAATGGGAATGTCCTGCGCCCAGTAGCTGTCTTCGCTGAGGTAGCGGTGGATAACGGGCAGCTGCAGCTGCGATTTGTCTGTGTTGATGCGGTAGTTTCCTTTCGTGGTTTCCAATGGCTGTTGCATGTGATTATTTTGCGAGCCTAAAAATAAAACAAAAACGCCGGATGCTTTGATCCGGCGCCTTGCATATTCCGTACAAGTCAAAATCTTTACGCAATCCGTTGCCGCCGCAAGATGCGGTTGTACAATTGCGGGGTGAGCCCGGTCACTTCCATGAACTGGCGCTCCAGTGTATGACGGCTGGTTTTGAAACGCAGGGCCAGGTCGAGCATTGCCACCTTTCCCTTTTGTTCGATTAGGTAATCCACCATTTCATCCACCTGTTTCAAGGTAGACTGCTGGTTTGGAAGCAGGCTTTCGAGCGCCTGGTCCAGGATATGATGAATAGAATGGATGTCGTTTGTTTCACGGATGGCTTTGCTTACTTCCGCCCATTGCGTGCTTACACGGGTGAGGTCGCGGAAATAGTTGGTTACCGATTCCATGCTGATGCCCATGAGGCGGTGACTGGCGTATGCGTTCAGCTGAACGATCACGGCGCTCAGATTACCGGTAACCCGGGCATTTACCACACAGGTAAACGGCCCCGTTACTGCTGCTTCGGGCAGATCGAAAGCGGCATGGTCTTCCGGCTTAAATGCAAGCCCTCCCTGGCGGATAAACACCAGGTACTGTTTGCCAGCCGTAAAAAGTTTTTGCTTCGCGATCTCCGCAGCGGAGCTCACATTCTCCAGCACTATATAGCGCTGTACGAAGGGATGGAGGTTGTCTTTCGGACGGAAGATATAGGTATTCATAGGTCTAATTGCAGATTTTCAATCATCCACAGGTGCTTCAACCGTATGTAAATATATACATTTTGCGACATGTAAAAGTATTTTAATTAGATATTTTTCTGTCATTTATAGAAATGGTTGAAAATCTTCCAGTTAACGATAGGATAACAAAATTCCTGGCCCGCCTGCCAACCCCGTGACATGCCGGTTCAGATATAAGATCATGCGGTTACAAGCTAACGTCAAGCTAAGGACTAGCTAACGACAAGGTATTATCTAAAGGTTTTTAATAGTAGTAACAGCACTCAACAAGCACTCAACATGCACTCAGCAAGCACTCAACAAGCACTTTGAATGCACTCAGCATGCACTATTCATGCACTCAGGGTGCATCAGTGGCTGGCTGCCCAATAAAAAAAGGGCGACCCGTTTCCGGATCACCCTTTTGAATATCAATACAGTAAAGCTTATTGTTCTATATCAAACCCCCAATCGCGGCCCTTATCGGTAGCCGGAACGCCCTTAGCCAGCCATTTGGGGGCAGGGGCGCCTTTCAGGTAATGGTCGAAGAACTGCTGCTGGCGCACCTGGATGTCTTTCCGATTCTGGCGCTGCATCAGGTTATGCGCATCGCCATTGTAGTTGAGCATCCAAACGGGTTTGCCAAGTCGGCGCAGGCCGGTGAACATTTCAATACCCTGATACCAGGGAACGGCCCCGTCACCATCGTTGTGCATGATTACCAGCGGAGTAGTCACCTTCGGGAGGTGGAACAGCGGGGAATTCTCGATGTACAGCTCAGGCTTTTCCCATAGTGTAGCACCAATACGGCTTTGGGTATGCTCGTACTGGAACTGCCGGTTCATCCCGCTTTCCCAGCGGATGCCACCGTAGGCGCTCGTCATATTCGCTACTGGAGCGCCAGACCATGCTGCCTTAAATAATGGAGTGGCCGTAATGAGGTGGCACACCTGGTAACCACCCCAGCTCTGGCCCTGAATGGCCATATTGGCACGGTCTATCCAGGGGTTTTTAGCCAGCGCTTCCGCTCCGCTCACAATGTAATCGTACGCACTTTTGCCGGGATGCCCGGTCTCGTACCGGATATCGGGTGCCAGTACCACATAACCACGGCTTACGAAGAACGTGATGTTCAGGCGCGAAGGCGTGGGCGCAGGAGCCTGGTAGCTATATAGCCCATCGGTCAGCTTTTCGTAAAAGTAAATGAGAACGGGATATTTTTGGGAAGGATCGAAGTCTTCAGGCTTATAAACGATACCCTCGGTTTCCTGTCCGTTAAACGTTTTCCATTTAAACAGCTCGGCGGTTCCCCAGTTGTAATCTTTCTGCTGGGGATTGAGCTGGCTGATGCGCTTAGCAGTAGCCAGTTCCTCACCGGCAAATACATCAGGCGATTCCTGGAAGCTGGAGCGCTGATAAAGGATCATGCTGGCGTTCTTCGCTTTCAGGGGAGCAGTATACATCCATGGGCCGCTCACCAGCTGCCGGGGCGCTGCCTTGTCAGACAGCCGCAAGGTCCAGAAGCCGCCATATTTGGAGGAGTCGGACTGGCTTTCGAGCAGCAGGGTTTGTTTGGCGGTGTAGAAACGCTCTTCGGGGTTGAGCTTCACATTACGCAGCACAGTTTTCTTTGCGCGGCCTGCACCCTGTGTGATCATGAAGGCTGGTTCTTTACCGGAAGGATCTACCTGCCAGATATCGTAACGGTCGTTGATGTATACGTATTTATCGTTCTCCATCCAGCCGGAAGTACCGTAAGGGGAGGGGAAGTCGGGCACATCGTTCTCTTCATCCGTCAGCTTCACGGAAATACCTGCGGAAATAATGCGGGTAGAGCCGGTGAGGAAGTCGTAGGTAGAGTATTGCCCGCTCATATTGTCGAACCAGATGATGTACTTGCCCGAAGGTGAGAGGGCGATCTGTCCGTTCAGGTCCTGTTTAACAGACATTCGGCGGCCGCTGGGGATGTGCACCATCCAGGCGTTTTTGTTGGTTTTGCCGGTCCACTGGAGGGCAACACGCGAGTGACTGTCGCTCGTACCAAGTCCGTATTCAGCATTTCCTTCGTCGGCATACTGGAAGTTTTCCATGGAGTCGTCGCTCAGCTGAACCATACGGTTATCTGCAGTAAGGAACACGGCGGTGTAGCTGCGTTTCAGATCTTTATCCAGGTTTTTGAGCTGCATGGGTTGCAGGTAATCATCGAGGTAATGCCATACGTCTACTTTAGCCACTTCAAAATCCACGATGGTCGTGTCTTTTGCTTTGGGGATGGGGGCAGAGCCGAAGAAGATGCGCTGGCCGTTGCGGGAGAAAACGATGTTGCCGTTTTCTGAAACGCTCCACTTATCGCGCATGCCGCTGGATTTGGCGGTTACTGCCAAACGTGCGGAATCCATTCCGGGTCCATACCATGCGAGGGAGTAAATGGCAACGGGAGCTTTGGCACTGTCGCGGCTCACCGCCCATGCCAGCTGTTCGCCTCTTTCATCGAAAGCGAACTGTGCAAATTTACCTTCGCCTGCGGAGATGAGTTTGCCTTCGCGTTTGGCGGTGTACCAGAGGAGTACTCCGGGTTTGGCCAGACTATCCTTTTTTGCGGGCTGTATGGTTACGGAGATGGTGTTACCGGGTTTGGAGAGGGTGTATCCGGCTACGTGGCGGATGGTATCGAACGCCAGTGTTTTACCGGTTTGAACGATAACGAGGTCGCCGGTGGTGGAGACGCCGCCTTTACCGGGAGCATCATCATCCGCATCGGTGAAGGAATCATCATCGGCTTTAGCGGGCGTTTTGGCGGGGGCTTTCTTCGTGGTATCCTTAGCGGGTTCCACGAGGTAGGCGAGGATGCCGCTGCCTTTTTCCGGTGTTTTAAAGGATTTCACTTTGGCGGTACGGATGAGCATTTTACCGCTTTCCAGTTCGAGGAACGCCATGGAATCCTTAGGCATGTCATCAGGTTTGGCCTTTTTAATACGGGCCTGCCTGGTTTCTTTAAACGGTGCCTTGATGGTGAATGCGATGTACCGGGAATCTTCCGTGATAACAGGTGTGGTGCCGCGTTCGAAGGCGGTTTGTTTGCCTGACTGGAGGTTACGGATGTAGAGTACGGCATCGCCTTCCTGTGGCGTAACGGTGTAAGCGGCCCAGCGCCCGTCGGGGCTGACCAGTTTTACGCCAATATTTTGCCAGCTGTCGTACACGCTGTGATCCAGCGGTTTTTTAGATTGCGCCATAGCGCCGGTGCTCAATAGGCTGAGGGATACGAGCCACATTGCAGATCGGGTCATAAGCCAGTTTATTTGTAATAGTTCGTAAAGTTGGTTAGGATGCCTGCAAAATACGGCATTCATGGAAAGTTGCACCCATAAGGTGATGAACGGTTAATGGGCGGGAGTGTGCTTTGCCTGGCGGGCTACGCGTATCATCTGTAGTACTACGGAGAGCAGGATGAGGCCGAGGCCGGCGTAGAACCCGCTGTGGAGCAGCTTATTCTCATGAAAAATGATGAAAGCAAGCACGATGCTGTAAAGAGGTTCCAGATTAAAACAGAGGTTTACCGTAAAGGCCGATATTTTTTTAAGCGCGTTCATGGACAGGGTGTACATGAGCACGGTGCAGAACCATGAGAGTATAAGAAGGTACATGGAATCGGACAGGCTGGGAATCAGACTGTCTACCGGGAAAGCCATGAGGTAAGCGGGCATGATGAGTGTAAGGCCGAGGAAGCCAACGCCCAGTTCGTAAAAGGTAATGGTGGCGGTATCGTGCTTTACTACCAGTTGCTTGTTGAATACGGTAAAGAGGGCGGCAAACATGCTGGAGATGATGCCGAGGATGATGCCGGTGCGGTATTGTGTATCGAAATGGAAGATGAGCAGGATGCCTGCCAGGGTGAGCATGCTGAGGAGCATCTCCATTTTATCGAACCGGCGGCGGTTGATGATGGGATCGAATACGGCGGTGAAAAGACTGGTGAGGGAGAAGCAGACCACGCCGATGGAAACGTTGGCGTATTTGATGCTGCCATAGAAGAATATCCAGTGAAGTGCTACCAGGCATCCTACGCCGCCGATCCGCAATACGTCGCGAATGGGGAGTTTCTTGAGTTTGCCCTGCCAGCGGAAGAGGACGTACATGGTCACCGCGGTGATCAGCATCCGGTACCAGACCAGCATGCCCTCATTGAGGGTAATGAGTTTGCCGAGGATGCCCGTAAACCCGGCGAGGAATACGGAGAGATGTAGCTCTATAAACGCTTTCTTCACTGCACAATATTAGCGGCGCTTTCCAAAAAGGCTGTGCCACTGGATCTTCAGCACTCCGAAAATCCCTTCTTTCACGATGCCCTTGCTCATTTTGGAGTAGCCTTCCTTCCGGTCGATAAAAGTAATGGGAACTTCGGCGATCCGGAAACCGAGCTTCCAAGCGGTAAATTTCATTTCGATCTGGAAAGCGTATCCTACAAACCGGATATCTCCCAGGTTCATCGTTTCCAGCACCTTACGCGTGTAGCACACGAAGCCTGCAGTGGCATCTTTCACCGGCATCCAGGTAATGCAGCGCACGTAAATGGAGGCGCCGTAGGAGAGCACCGCCCTGTCCCAGGGCCAGTTCTCCGTTTTGCCTCCCGGTACGTAGCGGGAACCTACCGATACATCGGCACCTCCTGTGGCGCAGGCGTCGTAGAGGCGGATGAGATCTTTCGGATTGTGGGAAAAGTCGGCATCCATCTCGAAGATGTACTGATAGCTGCGTTGCAGCGCCCATCTGAACCCGTGGATGTATGCTGTGCCCAGGCCCTGCTTACCGCTGCGTTCTTCAATGAATAACTGCCCGGGAAACTGTGCCTGCATGCCTTTGACGATCGCACCCGTGCCATCCGGCGAGCCGTCGTCAACAATAAGGATATGGAACCCCTGTTGCAACGAAAACACCGTCTCGATCATGCGCGCGATATTGTCCTTTTCGTTGTAAGTGGGTATGATAACTAATTTTTCCAATTAGCTGAAATGATTTAAGGATAGCAAAAATAGATAATATCCAGCGGTTTTGCGCCGGAACTACTAAACTTTTATGGTTTTTTTAGCATCATGTCGTGATAGATCTCTGTCAGCTTTTCCTTCGTGTTGAGTGGGAATTCGGCTTTCATCATCCAGTCGTAGTACTGTGGCTCTGCTTTCAGTACATCACGAACAGCACGGCCTTTGTACTTCCCGAAGTTGAACATTTCAACTCCGTTCTGCCGGATAATGCGGCGGGCAAAGTCTACATACTCATCTTCTTTGGTAAACTGTGCGAGGGCTTCCACATCGGCCTTCAGCAGGGTAGCGTAGCGGTCCAGCTGGGCTTCCAGTATCTCGAAAGTGGCCTCGGCATCGGCTTCGGCACTATGGGCGTTCGTAAGGTCTTTATCGCAATAAAACTTGTAAGCGGCGCCGAGGGTACGCTTTTCCATGAGGTGGAAAATCTTCTGTACGTCTACAAACCGGCGGTCGGCCACATCAAAGGTGAGCCCTACCCGCAGAAACTCTTCCACGAGCATGGGAATATCAAACCTGTTAGAGTTGTACCCGGCAATGTCGCATTGCTCGAGGAACTGGCGGAACTCGTTTGCGGCCTGCTTCCAGGTAGGCGCGTCTGCCACATCTTCATCCTTAATGCCATGAATAGCAGTACTGGCCGGGGGAATAGGCATCTGAGGGTTAATCCGTTTTACCTTGCGCTGCACGGAACGGTCCGGCATCACTTTGATGACAGCGATTTCAATGATTCGGTCGGTGGCAACGTTTGTGCCGGTTGTCTCCAGGTCGATCACGGCGAGGGGACGGGTAAGTTGTAAAGCAGACATTATTATGATTGAGGTTTCTGAACCGGTAAATATTTTTTAAGTCCTGCGAAATCGAGTCCTTCGTAATCTCCTGAGCTCATCATCAGCAGGTTGGCGTGTGCAAAAGAGCGGCCGCCGAGCCACTTTTCGAGGTCGGCACGGTTGGTAAAGACCTTGAGATCTTCCCTTCCGAAGCCTTCTCTGATTACGGAGGGCTCAAGGTACGGCATCCGCTTGATTTCCAGTGCATGGCCACTGTAAAATACTGCTGCTTCATCTGCAGGAGCCAATGCTCCGTTGTATTCTTTCATGAACCCGGCGCTGAGGCTGGAATAGGTATGCAGCTCCAGAACAGCAATGAGTTTCCGCTCGGGGTATTGCTCCTTTACTGCATGAATGGTGGCTTTTACTTTGGAAGGTGCGTGCGCAAAATCGCGGTAGATGGCGGATTCTTCATTCTTACCCACCAGCTCCAGTCTTTTCGCTGCGCCTTTGAAAGTGGCGATAGCTGCGAGGAAGTCGATATCCCCTACGCCGAGTGCCCGGCATACGAGCAGGGCGGCATGGATATTCAGCAGGTTATGCCCGCCAAACACCTGAAGGTCGGTAGAAGCGTTGCCGAACCTTACGCGGGTAACCCCGTTACGGATCACGTGCTCCGGCATGCCATACGGCTCAAGCGTGAGGTGTTTACCTTCTTTTTCCACCAGCTGGCGAAGCGTTTCGTCAGACTCATTATAGATCAGCCTGCCACCCGGTTCCATGGTACGGATAAAGATGGCGAACTGCTCCAGGTAGTTGTCGAAAGTGGGGAATACGTTGATATGATCCCAGGCGATGCCGCTTAATACTGCCACCTGCGGGTGGAGGAAGTGGAATTTGGGCCGCTTTTCAATGACGGAAGCGGGATATTCGTCGGCCTCACAAACGATGAGGGGGGCGTCGGTAATGTTTACGGACTGGGCAAACCCTTCGAGGCGCGCACCTACGAGGTAATCGAACTGCATGCTGCACTGCTGTAAAACGTGCATTACCATGGAGGTGATGGTGGTTTTACCATGGCTGCCGCCGATGGCTACGCGGGTTTTGTTCCTGCTTTCCTGGTACATATATTCCGGGAAGGAGTAAATGGGCAGTTTCAGCTCCCGGGCGCGGATCAGCTCGGGGTTATCGGCCCGGGCGTGCATGCCGAGGATAACGGCATGAAGATCAGGCGTTACCCTTTCCGGATCCCAGCCCAGCGTATCGGGGAGGATGCCTGCGAGGCGGAGATTGGTGCGGGAAGGCTCGAAAATCTCATCGTCGCTCCCGGAAACCTCATACCCTTTATTTTTCAGTGCAATGGCCAGCTGGTGCATCACGCTCCCGCCTATTGCTATAAAATGTACTTTTGTCATAACTTAGGTTCACTGTGCCACCCGTCCATTTTCATGCCACCGGGACCACATAGGATTGTTTTTTTTAATATAAAGTATATATTTGCAAAATAACGTTACAAAATACACATCACAAAGTTCTACAATCCAGGCCTATGAAATTTCGTTTAATTACTAAAACGCAGACTATGAGATCAGCAAGCCGTATGTTCGGTACATTTTGTGTGGTGGCAGTGGTTGCTGCCCTGTTTTCTTCCTGCGCTTCCCAGAAGCTGGGTTGCCCTATGAAGATTACGAAAGTGCAGCATGAGCAAAATAAACAGTGTTAGTCATTATCTTTGTGGGCTATGTGGACAACGTTGGAAAGTGAAGAACAGCTGGCAGAAATCCAGCAACGGTCGTTCGACCATCCGGTCGTGATATTCAAGCACAGCACGCGCTGCCCTACAAGCGGCATGGTTAAAACGCGGCTGGAGCGATCTGTAGCGCCGGAAGGCTGGGAGTTTTATTACCTCGACCTTATCCGCTACCGCCCCGTGAGCAATCACATCGCCGAAAAGTTCGGTGTGGAGCATGAATCGCCCCAGGTGCTGCTGATCCGGAATGGTGAATGTGTGTACGACGAAAGTCATATGGCCATCCGCATGGAGGAACTGACAGAGATGAGCTAAGAAAAATATTAAAAAAAGGGTACGGTCCTGTTGAAAAGCGTAAATGCTTTTTAACAGGACCGTGTTTTTTGTAGATTTGCCATATGAAGCATCGTATAGTTGTGGCGGTTACCGGGGCGAGCGGTTCTATATACGCACGCCAGCTCCTGCAGAAGCTGGACCGGTTGAAGGACCAGGTAGAGCAGGTGGCCATTGTAATGACGGACAATGCGAAGACCGTCTGGGAAACCGAGCTGGACGATAAGGGGTATGAGCATCTGCCTTTCCCGGTGTTTTCGCAGAAAGATTTCCATGCACCGTTTGCCAGCGGTAGCGGGCGCTTCAATACCATGATCATCTGCCCCTGTTCCATGGGTACGCTGGGCCGTATTGCAGGAGGCATCTCCAACGATCTGATTACCCGTGCGGCGGATGTGGTGCTGAAAGAGCGGCGTAAACTAATATGCGTGCTGCGCGATACGCCTTACAACCTGGTGCACATCCGCAATATGCAGACAGTAACGGAAGCGGGAGGGATTATTTGTCCGGCTACGCCTTCCTTTTATTCAAAGCCCCGCACCATCGAAGAGGTGGCAGCAACGGTAACCGACCGGGTAATTGACCTGGCGGGCCTCGAGCAGGATACATTCCGCTGGGGATCTTAAAACTGATCAATCTTCTACATGAAAATAGCCATCATCAACGGACCCAACCTGAACCTGTTGGGCAAGCGCGAACCAGAGATCTACGGAAAGATCTCTTTCGAACAGTATTTCGACCAGCTGAAGGCTGCCTTCCCGCAGGCCGACCTGGTGTATTACCAGAGCAACGTGGAAGGGGAGCTGATCAATAAGCTCCAGGAAGTAGGGTTTGAATACGACGGCATCATCTTTAATGGCGGCGCCTATACACACTATTCCTACGCCATCCGCGATGCCATTGCAGGTATACAAACGCCCGTGGTGGAGGTGCATATCAGTAATGTGTATGCCCGGGAAGAGTTCCGGCATAAATCCATCACCGGCGGTAAAGCGGTGGGGGTGATTACGGGCCTTGGCATGAAAGGCTACGATCTGGCCGTGCGCTATTTGCTGGAGCGCTAAGAAAAAAAGTGGTTGATTTCCCGCATTATACAGGCTTCTCCGGTTCGGGGAAGCCTTTTCTGTTGCTTTCCAGCAATCCCCTTTTTATCTTTAGCGGACTTGAGCAAGGGAACAGAACATATGAATGCCGCCGCTGGTAAATACTCCGGCCTTGCAGACGCGGACCTGTGGATGAAAGTGAAGGATGGCGACCGGGAAGCGCTGGGCTACATCTACCGCCAGCACTTCCGCCCGCTGTTTGGCTACGGAATGAAGGTACATGCCAGCGAAACCATCGTGCAGGATGCCATTCATGATGTATTCGTGAGCATCTGGCAGGGCAGGGGCGGCCTTTCCGTTACCGACTCCATTCGCTACTATCTCCTTTCCAGCCTTAAAAGGCGCATACTCCAACATTTAGGCAGGCAGCTGGAGCTGCACGATGATCCTGCGGATTTCGCGGATACACCTTCCGCATCTCCGGAAGAAGAGCTCATTGGCCGCCAGAGCGACCTGCAGCGCAGGGAGCGCCTGGCGGGTGTAATGGCTCAGTTGCCGCCGCGGCAGCAGGAAGTATTATATCTCCGTTATTACCAGGGCCTGGATACACAGGAAACTGCCGGCATCATGTCGCTTTCCGTGAATTCAGCTTACGTATTGCTGTCTAAAGCACTGAAGTATTTAAAAGATAACAGCGACAAAATCGTTTCAGCAACCACTTTTTTATGGACATGCGGGTTTTGCTGAGAAAAAAATATTTTAAAAATAATCAGGAAAGGGCGCTAAGATTTTTGCCATTCCACGCTTTACCTGTTAAGTAATCATCATGGCCGACCAGAACTTCACGTTGGAATACTTCTTATCGCAACCCGGTTTCCGGGCGTGGGTGCTTGAAAAAGATACCCGCGCAACGGAGGAATGGGAAGCATGGACGCGCCGGCATCCGGAACATGCGGCTGCCGTACAGGCCGCGAAAGACTGGCTGCTGGTAACAGACGGAGAGGAAGCTCAGCCCGGCGCCCATATGGAAGAAGCTACCTGGCAAAAGGTGATGGCTACCATTGATGCAACGCCTGCCCGCCAAAGCCGCAGCGCCATCGTGCGCTGGCTGCCATGGGCTGCCGCCGCCATCGTAATAGGTATAGCAGTGATGGTACTTGCACCGCGTAAAGAACAAAGCGTCCTGGCCGCCATGCATACCGTTACCACTGCCTTCGGGGAAGTGAAAACGATCGCGCTGCCCGATGGGTCGGAGATACGCCTCAATGTAAATTCCACGGTAAAATATGCCGCTTCATGGGATCATGATTCCACCCGCGAAGTATGGCTGGGAGGCGAAGCTTTTTTTGAAGTGAAGCACGAAGCCGGTAACCGGAAGTTCATTGTACATACCGATGATGTGGATATTCAGGTGGTGGGGACAGCCTTCAACGTCAACACCCGTCGTGTACAAACACAGGTAGTGCTGCGAAATGGTAAGGTGAACCTGAAACTGAATCAGAAAGATACGGCACTCATTGCCATGAAGCCGGGGGATATGGTAACCTGGAGCGCCCAACGCAGGGAGCTTTCCAACCAGCAGGTAGACCCCGGTAATTACGACGCCTGGCAGCAGCAGCGGCTCATCTTCCATGATGCAACGCTGGCCGAAGTACTGCTGGCATTAGAAGAAAATACGGGTGTGAAAGTGCGGCTGGAAGACAGTGCCATGCTGCAGGAAACTTTCACGGGAACAATACCGACCGGACAGCCGGAAGTGTTCTTTAAAACACTGACACGGTCGTTCGATATCACGATCACAGAGAGCGGAAAGAAAAGTTACGTAATCCGAAGGAAAGGGGGACAGTAAAAGACATTCTCAGCATACATCAACAGACGCCGGAATAGCCGGAACCGTGCAGCATGCCATGCCGCCGGAAGGGAAAATTATGCCATTATGGGACCAAACCGAAATCGACATTCTGATAAACAACCAACCTAAATCTACATTGCTATGGGACAATTCAACGCCGGCCGATGCCTGACGCTGGCGATGTGCCTGGCCTTGAGCGCCACACAGGCAGCATCGGGCTATGTCATGACGCAAAGGGTGCCAGCCCCCTCATACCTGGAGCCCCCGCAGGAAACGGGAGGAAAGAAACTGCCGCTGAAGCGCGTGCTTGCCAACATGGAGAAAGAGCTGCGCGTGCGCATCAATTACATGGGCAACACCGTAAGTAATCAATTAGCCGACCCTCCGCCTGCCCGCAGTGGTGAAGCTGTTCTCACTTACCTCAACCGCTACCTCGCTGCATTCGGCCTCGAAGCAGAACAGGCATCGGGTAACGATTACATCATTTACAAAAAAGAGAAACCTGCTGCTGCACCGGTGTCTTCCGGCACAACGGCAGCTACTGCCGCAGCCGCTCCCCTGCAGGACCTTACCGCCATTCCGCAGCAACAGGCTGCAGTGCGCGGCCTCGTAACAGATGAGCAGGGCCTTCCGCTGCCTGGCGTTACCGTGCTGGTAAAAGGTACTGTTAACGGTACCAAAACCAACGACAACGGCCGCTACGAGATCCGTAACGTACCTCCCAACGCCACGCTGGTATATAGCTTCATCGGCTATAAAGCACAGGAAGTGAAAGTGGGCAAACGTACACAGATCGATATGAAACTGCTCACCGATGTGCAATCTATGAAAGACGTGGTGATCACCGGTTATCAGCGCATCAAGCGCGACAACTACACAGGCTCCGCTGTAACCATTACAGGCGAAGAACTGAAGCGCTTCAATCCGCAGAATATACTTTCGAGCATACAGGCCTACGATCCCTCGTTCCGCATTGCAGAAAATAACCTCGCAGGCTCCGACCCTAACCGGTTGCCGAACATCAGCATCCGCGGTACTACCGCCCTCCCTGCCAATACCGACAACGTACTCAGCCGTAATCAGCTGGCCAGTGTTACCAACCTGCCCCTGTTTATCCTCGACGGCTATCCCACCAACATACAGGCCATCTTTGACCTCGATATGAACCGTGTGGAAACCATTACCCTCCTGAAAGATGCCGCGGCTACCGCCATCTACGGCTCCCGCGCTTCCAATGGTGTAGTGGTAATCTATACCAAAGCCCCGAAAGAAGGAAAGCTGGAACTCCACTACAACTACGAGCTGAACGTGGTAGCACCGGACCTTACCGCCTATAATGTGCTCAATGCTAGCGATAAACTGGAATACGAACGCCTCGCCGGACTGTACCGTGAAAACGGTGTGGATGGTGCCGATGAACTGGAGAAGCAATACTATCGTAAAAGGAATAACGTACTGGCCGGGGTAAACACTTACTGGCTGTCGCAACCCATACAAACGGAACTGGGCCACCGCCATTCCGTATCTGTACAGGGCGGCACCAAAGCCGTGAAATATGGTGTGGACGCACGTTACCAAAGCAATGGCGGTGTGATGAAAGGCTCCGGCCGCGACCGCTACAGTCTTTCCAACACCCTCAGCTACAACCTCGGTGATAATAAGTTCCTCGCCCGCAACATGTTCACCATTACACAGGTGAACCAGCGGAACAGTAACTACGGCAGCTTTTCGAATTACGTGCGGATGAACCCTTACTTCCCGAAAACCGATAGCATGGGCCGTCTCATCCGGGAGATCGATCTGTGGAACTCGCGCGGCGGGCTGGAAAACAGCGTTATCCGCTCTACCGTACTGAATCCCATGTATGAGGCTACCATCGGCAACTTCGATAAGAGCGAGTACCTGGAGTTTACAGACATTCTTGCGTTGGAATACAACTTCAATCCGCAATGGCGTGTGCGTTCGGAGATCAGCTACATCCGCCGTGGCGCTTCGCTGGACAAATTCACTTCTCCCTACAGCAATGTTTTCTACGACTATAAGGGCGATGATCTGAAGAACCGTGGTGAGTACATGTATTCAACAGATAAAGAAACCCAGTGGGATGGTAACATCACCCTCAACTATAACAAACAGCTCGGCGGCAACTTCATTACCGCTACCGGTGGTTTCAATATGCAGTCTGTCGACTATTGGCGGAAAGAAGCGGTAGGAGAAGGGTTCGTGAACGACCGGTTCAACGATATCAACTTCGCCCGCAGGTATAAAGCCAATGCACATCCCGAAGGGGAATCGCGCCAGCAAAGGCTGGCAGGTGGTTTTGCTACGGTGAACTACGCATACAAAAACCGTTACCTGCTGGATGCTACCTTCCGCGTGGATGGTTCCAGCAAGTTCGGGGCAGATTCGCGCATGGCGCCTTTCTGGTCGATGGGTGTGGGCTGGAACCTGCACCAGGAGTCTTTCCTGCAGGGGCACCGTTTTATTAACCAGCTGAAGTTAAGAGCTACAACCGGCTTAACAGGTGATGTATCTTTCCCTTCTTACCTTTCTAATACTACCTATCAGTATTACGGCGGAGACTGGTATTCTACCGGTGTAGGAGCCGTATTCAAAGAGTATGGAAACACTAATCTGAAATGGCAGCGTACGCAGAACTACGATCTGGGAATGGAAGCATCGCTCTGGAATGATCGTATCTACTTCGCACCGCGCTACTACTACAAGCATACCCGCGATCTGCTGGCCGATGTGAACGTACCGCTCAGTACAGGCTTCCCGAAGTATAAGGAGAACCTGGGTGAGATGGTAAATAAGGGATATGAGGTGTTCCTCCGCATGAACGCCTTCCGCACCCGTAAATGGTCTGTCAACTTCAACGTGAACCTGGTGCATAACACCAACGAGATCACCAGGATCTCCAATGCACTGAAGAGCTTCAATGATGAGATCGACAAGCAGCAGACAGAGAAGCCGGAGTTCCGTTCCGTACCGCTGCTGCGCTTTAAGGAAGGGCAGTCGATGAGTACTATCTATGCCGTACGCTCACTCGGTATTGATCCTGAAACAGGGAAAGAAATTTTCCTGAAGGCAGATGGTACCCGCACGTATGATTACAATGTGAAAGACATTGCACCGGTTGGTGATGAAACGCCGCTGCTGGAAGGCAACTTCGGAACCAGTGTTGTATATGGCGGGTTCATGCTGGAAGTGCGCTTCTGGACAAGGCTCGGCGGCGATATCTATAACCAGACGCTGGTAGACCGTGTGGAGAATGCTGATCCGCGTTATAACGTAGACAGCCGCGTGCTTACAGAGCGCTGGATCAAACCCGGTGATGTGGCCTTCTTCAAGAACATCGCAGACCAGGGCAGCACGCAAACCTCTTCGCGCTTTGTGCAGGAAGAGAACAGGCTGGAGCTGAAATCCATCTTCCTGTCTTACGACTTCCCCGCCAGCTTCTATAAGAAGATGCGTATGCACTACCTACGCGCTTCCGTGAACATGAACGACCTGGCTTACTGGTCTACCGTTAAAGCCGAGCGCGGGATCGATTATCCGTTTGCGCGGAATATCACCTTCACCCTTTCAACCAGATTCTAAACATGCGCCCAATGAGAACAAATATCATACTTATCTGCAGCATGCTGGCGCTGGCATCCTGCAGCAAATGGCTGGATGTGTCACCGAAATCTGAAGTGTCGATGGACCTGCTGTTTACCACCCGCGAAGGGTACCAGGACGCACTGAACGGGCTCTACAGCCGCAGCGTGAAAGAAGAGCTGTATGGCAGGGAACTGACCGCAGGAACGCTTGATGTACTGGCGCAGAACTACGCCATTGATGTAGTAGACCGTGTAGGCTTCCGCCAGACGCAGGTGTTCAATTACCGCGACAATAATTTCATCAACCGCCAGAAGGATGTGTGGGCCGGTTTGTATAACGTAGTAGCCAACAGCAACCTCATCCTGAAGCATATCGACGGTTCGCAGAACCTGCTGGATGCGGATGAGCGCGATCTCATCAAAGGAGAAGCGCTGGCTATGCGGGCCTTCTGTCACTTTGATGTACTGCGCCAGTTTGCACCATCACCAATTTCGGCTCCATCCGGTAAAGGCATCCCCTACGTAACGGTGTTCTCCAAAAGCACACCAGCTGTTTATACCGTGCGCCAGGTGCTCGACTCCGTGATACGCGATCTTACCGAAGCACGAGCGCTGCTCCGTCAGGTAGATCCTATCATGCAGCCCGGTTATAAAGTGGGATATACCACACCCGATTCTTCCACCGAAGTATCAGGCCCCATGTTCCTGCAGCACCGCCGCCACCGCCTTAACTTTTACGCGGTAACCGGTACGTTGGCCCGTGTTCAGCTGTATGCAGGTAACCACACCGCTGCACTGGCTATGGCGAAGGAAGTGATCGAATCCAATAAATTCCCCTGGACGCGGCAGACCGACTTCCTGCAGCCAGACGATCAGCAGAAAGACCGTATCCTCTACAAGGAGCTGCTCTTCGGCCTCTACGCTCCTAACATGACCAATCCGCTATACGACAGGCTGCGTAATGGTGAAACCACGCTCAACACGCCTCCCGGAGAACTCAGGACGATCTATGAAGTGGCAGGGCCGGGTGCGGAGGATTTCCGGTATAAGCAATGGTTCACCCAGCAAAACAGTTCTACAGGCGGTTATATGCGGCTGGAGAAATACAACCGCAATTCCGACAAGAACCTGCACGACCTCATGATCCCCATGCTGCGCCTCAGCGAGATGTATTACATCGCCGCGGAAAGTATATACGATATGGAGCCCGCCAGGGCATGGGAGTACCTGAATACCCTGCGTAAACAGCGTGGTATGGGTGTACCCCTGAACGATCCTTCAAAGACCGTGTTCATGTCAGAGCTGGTGAAGGATGCCCGGAAGGAGTTTTTCGGGGAGGGACAGATTTTCTACATGTACAAACGTCTGAACCGTGCTTTTCCCGGCCTGGGCGGTAATACTATTCAGGCATCGCCGGGAATATTCGTATTCCCCTGGCCGGATGATGAAATCGCTTACGGTAACCGTTAAACCTGCCAACTCATGAAAAGAATAACCAAAATCACAATATGGCTGCTGGCCGCCGGATGGCTGGCAGGATGCGAAAAGAAGGACGATCTGGTATATACGTCTGACGACGGGGTGTATTTCGATTTCAGCCTCAATTCACTCACCAATACCCGTACCGACAGTGTGCTGTATTCCTTCGCACTGTTCCCCGATAAATCGTTCGATACCGTACTGCTGCCCGTGCGTATTTCCGGTAACCGGACAGGCGTAGCCAGGAAGTTAAGGGTATCGCTGGTTACCAATAAAACCACTGCACAGGCAGGGCTTCATTACAAAGCACTCGATGCGGAGTATGTACTGCCCGCGGATTCCGGCAGGCTGGATATTCCGGTGATCATCTACAACACCGATCCCCTGCTGGCGGAAAAGGCTGTAAAGCTCATGCTGCAGCTGCAACCCACAGGCGATTTCAAGACCATGTTCCCGAAGCTGGATACCGCCAAGATCATCTTCTCCAACCGGCTGGAAAAGCCGCTGTGGTGGGATATATGGGTAGGAGAGCTGGGAGATTACTCCCGCGTGAAGCACGAGCTGTTTATTCGCGTATCGGGCACCACTAAGCTGTCTGAAGACCGTACCGACTGGCAGGCAACGCCTAAAGTACTGTACCATACCCGCCGCTTCCGCGCGTTCCTTACCAATCCCAAAACCTGGACGGAAGAGAATCCCGAAGTAGGGTATGTGGTAACACCCGGCGCCAACGGTACGCTGGAATTCTACCACAGCGAAAACACCGCGAAGAAATACGTGCTCACCCTTAACCCGGCCGACGGACGTTATTATTTCACCGATGAAGACGGAGACCCGGTCATCTAATACTGCCAAGCCATGAAAAAGATATATCTGTTCATACTCTGCCTGTCGGCCCTCGCAGCAGGCTGCTACAAGGATAAAGGCAATTACGATTATGTGGAAGTGCCTGCACCTGTTATGTCTGGCCTGGACTCCGTGTACCACGTCATGTCCGGCGACAGCCTCATCGTAGCGCCCAATATCACGCTGAAAAGCGGTGCCAACAACTATTCCTGCGAATGGAAGATTAATGTGCCCGAGCGTGCCACTACCGACGATTACTTCACACGCGATCTTCGTATCGTATTCGGCCTTGGTTCCGGACGGTATAATGTATTGCTGAAAGTGACGGACAATAATACCGGCCAGAAGTATTACTACGAGTTCGTCATCAGCGGTTCCACTTCCTTTACCAAAGGTTCTCTTGTATTGAGCGGTAACGGAACTGCCACATCGCTGTCGTTCATTAAACCCGATGGCACGCTGCAGGCAGATATTTACGAAGCCATCAACAAGAAGACCATGCCCGGAGGTCCGTTGCAGATCACGCATGTGCGCAACCAGTTTTACATGAACCAGATCACGCAATACTGGCTCACCTTTTCCGGCAGTAACGACGGTGGTGTACTCATCGATGCAAACACCCTTACGCAGGTGCGCACCTTGAAAGAGAACTGCTACAACCCCATACCCGTTACCAAAGCCAACTTCTTCCTGCGCAACCTCAACGGTACCACAACTGCCATTATCAACGATCAGTTGTTTATGGGCACCTTTGAAACTGCTCCCTTTGGTACCTATTATGGTTTCTTTGGCGTGGCGGTAAACGGTGAATATAAGCTGGCGCCGCAGATGCTGCAGGAGCTTGCAGACGGTGGCCAGTCGGTATCTCACTTCCTTGCATTCGATAAAGAGAAGAAACGTTTCCTGCGCTTTTTACCCGGTACTTATCTCGATACTACTTACACTGTAATGGATTCCGCTTTCGTTCCCAAGAACCTGAAGATGGACCTGCTGTATATGGAGAAGTTCAGTGATAACGACATCTTCGCTTACTGCGATTCGCTTGGTAAAACCATGCAGCTGCGCTTCGGGATCGACTGGAAGAATGGCAAACAGCTCTTCCGCGCCCGTGAAATGAAGAAGTTCAAAGGCGACAGCCTGGTTACTGCTACCACTAAATGGGCGATATCTCCGGTAGGCGTGTTCTACTTCTCCGGCAATGGAAAAATCTACCGCTATAATCCGCTGAACGAAGAGATCCGTGAACTGGCCGCCACATTTGGCGGGAAAGACATTACCCTGCTGAAGGTGGAGCAGAACGGTAACCTGCTGGTGGCAGGTGTGGAAGGGGAAGTACATTTCCTGAATACCGCCATAGGCCAGTTCGGAGAACTGCTGCGTAAAACAACGGGGATACCCGGCGCACCCACAGATATATTCATCCGCGAGTAGCCATCGCTACAATTAAAAAACGAAACCATGAACATACGTATCGTATCATCAAAAACCATCGCCATCCTGGCTGCTGCGGTAATGCCAATGTCAGCGCATGCACAAGAGGGCAAATTCATCCTGAAAGGAAAGATCGGGCAGCTGAACGCTCCTGCCATTGTTTACTTCGACCGGTCGGAGGGCGATGAGCGCTTCCTCGATTCCGCCGTGCTGAAGAACGGAGAGTTCTCCTTTACCGGAACCACTGCAGACCCGGCGCTGATGCTCCTCGTGCTGAGTAAAGACGGTAAAAGGATCGAGAACATGGGCCAGGGGATGGATCGTAAGATCATGTACCTCGAACCGGGTACCATCACGGTTACTTCTGCAACCGATATGGCATCCGCTACCGTTTCAGGTTCTAAGATGAATGCCGCTGATGTGGAGTACAAAAAATATCTGCAGCCTTATGAAGACCAGATGGCAGTTATCAACAAGATCTGGGGTGGAGCTACGGATGAGCAGCGCCGCGATACCAGTCTTGTCAACTCCCTGAACGTGAAGTTCCGCAAAGCGCTGGATGATAAGAAAGGGTTGATCCGTGAATACGTGAAGAAGAACCCGAAATCTCCCATAGCCGTGTTTGCATTGCAGGAGCTGTCTGTTCATAACAACATGGATCTGGCGGAGCTGGAGCCCCTCTTCGCCACGCTCCCTGAAAGTACCCGTACATCGGTAGCCGGTAAGCGTTTTGCCGGTAATATGGAGAAGAAAAAGACCATCGTAATCGGGGCAGTTGCGCCTGACTTTACCCAGAACGATCTGAATGGCAAACCCGTTAAGCTGTCTGACTTCCGGGGTAAATACGTGTTCCTCGACTTCTGGGCCAGCTGGTGCGGTCCCTGCCGTGCTGAGAACCCCCATGTGGTAAAAGCTTACCGCCGGTTCAAAAGCAGCAATTTCGTGGTGCTGAGCGTATCGCTCGACCAGCCCGGCCGCAAAGACCTGTGGGAAGAAGCCATCAAGAAAGACGGTCTGGAAGATTTCGTGCATGTATCCGACCTGAAGTACTGGAACAATGCCGGCGTGAAGCTCTACGGCATCCGTGGCGTACCCGCCAACTTCCTCATCGACCCCCAGGGCAAAATCGTAGCTAAAGATCTCAGAGGTGCCGCGCTGGAAGAAGCACTGGCTAAATACCTGTAACTGTATATTATCCCGACAAATCCTCTACGAATCCCTCAGCCCGTCTGGTCACCACCAGGCGGGCTGTTTTTTTCAGGGCGCTTCAGTAGCCATGCGTTATGCAAACGCTTGATCATAAGTTACGCGTCATCCTGTTGCATGAACCTAAGTCGGAGAGCTTCGTACGTGTCATCTCAAAGCCTCGGCACATTCCTTCATTAAACCTTCTTTTGACATAGTGTTACCTGCCTCTAATATAAGTGTTAGCGGGGGGGAGCTTTACCAATTTATAGGGAATGCATAGGGATTAATTAGGGTATATATAGCCTATGTTTAGCCCCTTATACCCCTATACATAGGCTAAATATAGGCTAAGTATAGGCTATATATAGGCTAAATATATATAGGCCTGGAAGGAAGTTACAGGCAGTTAACACCGGGACTAGCCGAGGGTAAGCCTACGGTTGGAAAGGCAGTAAAAAGCAGTCAGGACGTAGGAATTGATGCTGCTTAAGGCGGATTTGCCGGGAATGAGTTGTATACAGTAGTTAGAAAAAATATTGAGGGCTGTAAATATTTGTCAGGATTTCTAACAATTGTCATGAGCCGAAGTAAAGCTACAGCTGATATGGTGATGGCAGGCAGGGGAGTGGTTAAGCTTTATTGGGCCGGGAAAGGAGCGAAATTAGAGGGTTGTCCGGTTTTGGAGTAGGGGTTCAATAAAATTAAAAAGCCGCCCAATTGGGCGGCTTTTTCCAAAATTTATAGCATGTGCTTAGTGAGCATGTGCATGGTCGTGCGCGTGTTCGTGGGAATGATCGCAGCATCCGCCGGCAGCTTTCTCCTCTTTGAAGGCTTCGCGGGGTTTGAGGCCCAGCAGCTGGAACATCATGTTATCTTCTTCGAAAGAAGGGTTCTTGGTGGTCAGGAGCTTTTCGCCGGTAAAGATGGAGTTGGCGCCTGCCATGAAGCACATGGCCTGCTCGGACACGCTCATTTCAGCACGGCCCGCGCTGAGGCGTACCATGGATTTGGGCATGAGGATGCGGGCAGTGGCAATCATACGTACCATATCCCAGAATTCTACCTTGGGCATATGCTCCAGGGGAGTACCTGCAACACGGGTAAGGGCGTTGATGGGCACGGAATCCGGATGCTCAGGCATGGTAGAGAGGGTGGCCAGCATGTTGATTCGGTCTTCATGGCTTTCACCCAGACCGATAATGCCGCCGCAGCATACGGTAACACCTGCCTTGCGTACGTTATTAAGCGTATTGAGGCGGTCGTCGTACGTGCGGGTAGTGATTACCTCACCATAGTATTCACTGGAAGTATCCAGGTTGTGATTGTAGGAGTAAAGTCCTGCATCGGCCAGCTTCTGCGCCTGTGATTCGGTGAGCATACCGAGGGTGCAGCAAACTTCCATGCCTATCTCGTTAACACCTTTCACCATATCGAGTACGCGGTCGAAGTCGCGGTTGTCGCGTACTTCGCGCCAGGCGGCACCCATACAGAAGCGGGTAGAACCAGCGTCTTTGGCTTTCTGTGCATATTCCAGCACTTTATCTTTCTGCATGAGCGCCTGCACATCCACGCCGGTATTATAGCGGGCAGCCTGGGGGCAGTAAGAGCAGTCTTCGGAGCATCCGCCCGTTTTGATGGAAAGCAGGGTACATACCTGCACCTCAGCCGTATCCTGATATTCACGGTGCACAGTGGCGGCACGGTACATCAGTTCCAGCAACGGTGTGTTATAGATGTCCTTGATTTCTTCGATAGTCCAGTTGTGACGGATCATACTAGTCAGGTATTTAGCGGCAAACCTATGAAACAATATTGAAAAATCCAGTAGTTGCCTGTTACAGATACTGGAAGTTGGTTTTAGGGGTAATATTGAGCAAAGTCTGGTAAATGAGGCGGATAGTGTTCTCCACATCGTCCTTTTTGATCATTTCCACCGTGGTGTGCATGTAGCGCAGGGGGATGGAGATGAGGGCCGAAGGAGTACCGTCGTTCGAATACGCAAATGCATCTGTATCGGTGCCCGTGCTGCGGCTAACGGCATGCAGCTGGTGGGGGATGTCTTCCTTCTTGGCGGTTTTGATGATAAGATCGCGCAGGATGTTATGTACTGCAGGGCCGTAGGTAATGCTGGGGCCGCTGCCGCATTTGATTTCGCCTTCGATGTTTTTATTGATCATAGGCGTAGTGGTATCGTGCGTAACATCGGTAATGATAGCCACATTGGGCTTGATGCGCTTGGCGATCATTTCCGCACCGCGCAGGCCTACTTCTTCCTGCACTGCGTTTACGATGTAAAGACCGAAAGGCAGGCGCTGCTTGTTTTCTTTCAGCAGGCGGGCTACTTCGGCGATCATGAAACCACCGATGCGGTTATCGAGGGCACGACAGATGAAGTAATCGTAATTCAGTTCTTCGAACATATCATCGAATGTTACCACACAGCCAACGTGGATGCCGAGGTCGTCCACTTCTTTACGGGAGCGGGCGCCACAGTCGAGGAAAATGTTGTCAACTTTAGGCTGCGGCTCTTTGCCGTCGCCGCTGCGGAGGCGGGTATGGATGGCTGGCCAGCCGAATACGGCTTTCACGATCCCTTTCTCAGTATGGATATTTACGCGTTTGCTGGGAGCAATGGCCTGGTCGGAACCGCCGTTGCGGATCACATAAATGAGGCCTTCGGGAGAGATGTAGTTCACGAACCAGGAGATCTCATCGGCATGTGCCTCGATCACCACTTTAAAGGCTGCTTCGGGATTGATCACCCCAACGGCGGAGCCGTATGCATCTACGATGGTATCGTCAATATAAGGTTTCAGGTATTCCAGCCAGAGCTTCTGTCCTTCCTTCTCAAAACCAGTGGGGGAAGGGTTATTCAGGTAGTTGCGCAGAAAAGTCATTGACTCCTTCGTCAGTATTGATTTCGTTTTTTTGGCCATTGTTGTTACGGTTATATATCCTTCAAATATAAGGGATTCCGGATCAAATGCCCCCTGCCAGCCGCCACAGGAGGTGAATGAGGGCTGAAAATGCCATCAGCCCGTCGAGCTGGAAGTAATAGACATAATCGGAATGGTGGGTTTGTGCATAGTTTTTCACGCTCCATACCACGGCTACGGCCGCAAGGAGACTGAACAGCACAAACAGGGGCAGCACAGGCGCCAGCGCTATGGCAAACAAGGCTGCGATGATAAGGGAGGCGTAGTAGAGCTTATTGAGATGCGGCTCTTCGAGGGAGGTAATAAGGCTGCGGATACCTTCGGCCCGGTCTTCTTCCCGGTCGCGGTGATCGAACAGGATGCAGATGGCGTAAATGATGAAAAAGCGGTAGATGGAAAGAAATGCGGCATCCAGGAAAGTAACCTTCGCGGTATCAGCAATGAGGTAAGGCAGGAGGGTGGTCACGTACATCCATACGAAGGCGAGGAAGATAGTTTTGCCGATGGCGATCTTCTTCAGCCAGCGGAACGTGGCATGCGGTACTTTGGGGGCGGAATAAAGGAATGTGAGGAGCACGGCGCCGCTGAGGGGGAGCCAGTGGTGGATGAGCTGGAGACCATACCAGGCAGCGCCCATCAGTCCAATGAAGCAACCCATGAGCTGGAGCCTCCTTTGCCGCTGGCCCCACAATATCCTTTCCGAATACTTTTCGGAGCCGGGAGTGAGGTACCAGTGGAAGTTGTAGCTGCAGATAGTGGAAAAGAAAACGAAGCCGAAGTAAGTGTTCTTATCCAGCGCAAGCCCCAGTATCTCCTCCGTTTCCCATACCATCAGCAGGGCCACGAGGGCGATATAGATGGAGCTGAACAGCAGGAAATTGAAGAAACCGCGAAACATAGGCGCTAAAATAGGCAAACCCGGTTAGAAATTCTTTACGGTAACTCCGGACGGGGGATGTGGTAGGTGGAATTAAACAAAAAAGGCCGTCTCATAAGACGGCCTTTTTATATGTAGAAAGCATTTACATCAACTAATCTTCTCCATCCGCATTTCCACTGTTTTTTCCTTGCGGTTATCCTCTACAATCAGCAGGAACCCGGGTTTGGCAGGGAGTATCGTGTTACGTATTTCTTTGGAGATGATTGGGATCTCGTATTGGCGGAACTTCTGGCCATTATAGCGCAGGTAAGTGAAATATCCCTTCTCATCGCCTGATGTACGGCGGTTGTAGTAACAGATGGAGAAGTGGCTGGCATCACCACCGGGGTGAATGAACCGGTATCCGAAAAGCCCTACACTACGCATCGTACGCGCCACCATATGGCGGTTCAGGAAATCCATCCGCGACATCATCCGGGTGGTTTGTTTATCGTACGTTACTGCCTTCACCAGTTTATCGATCTTGTTGAATTCCAGTATCACCATATCCGCATTCGCCACTGTGGTAAACGAAGGCATCATATGGAAGGGAAGGAAGAGCGTGGAATGTACCACTCCGTAAGCATACACGCGGCGGTGGTAGCCTTCCGCCGCTACGAAGATCTTACCGTCTGGCCCAAGGGTGGCGTTGTGGAGGAAGAGGTAACCGTTTTCATCGTTCTGGCCTTTCTTATTGCAGGTATAGTGGCGGCTGATATCCGTTTCCCAACTATTGTATGTACGGGTGAGAATAGCGCCGGTATTGCGGCTTACGCGGTAGATGGCGATGCCTTTGCCGTTACTTTTCAGATGCTTCACATCTTTCTCGAAATACTTACCCACCATCACAATGGTATCCTGTCCGGGAACGGGAAGCACGGCCGAAGGCTCGAACTGCCATTTCTCTTTGTTGGAATTGATCTCGAAGGCTTTCTTTTTCGTGTAGATGTTAAAAGCCATAATGCTGGAAGATGCGCGGGAAGAACGGCGGTTGCTGATTTCGAGGAACAGCAGACTGTCTGTCTTCGCCAGGAAATCGGCCCGCAGGAAATCCCTGTCGGCCACACCCGGACTGAACTTCGACGTCTTATGTTTCTCCACATCATAGAAATTGATATCGTACGTGCAGGTACCGCGGCTCTGCCAGCGTACAAACACAGCCATGTAGCCCTGGTTGCCCACTTCGAAGAGGGTACGGTTGCCTTCGGATTCATTGTGCAGGCTCATGTCCTGCAGGTGCAGGCGGCGCTTGTTGGAATCGAAAGCACGGGTATAGGTTTGCAGCAGCTCACCGTTGTTACTGTAGATGCGGAGCTCGTACTTCTTATCCATAGGGTAGAAGAAGAGAAAAGCCATGCTGCTGTCGTTCGCGGCAGCCTCCTGCAGGCGCAGGTAAGCGGTGGCTTTGAACTTGATATTGCGGACGCGGTTGAGGTTTTCGTCCATCACATGCAGAGAATAGGCATTGGTGGTTTTGTCTATCTGATCGTTCTGCATGAGGAAGAAGTATCCGCCGATCTGGTTGTTCCGCTGGATGGTGCCGCTGCTGTAGAGCACAGAGCGGGTAGCGGCATCGCTGAGGCTGAGGGTCTTCTGTGCGAAGGCGCCCTGCGTGCAGCAGAGTAATGTGAGAATGAAGAAAAGTATATTCCGGGTCATGGACTACATTTTTATGAAACCTTCGCTTTTAGCGAATTCTGATTGGAATTCAGGGTAGGCGGAGAGCTGTCCCTGGTAGCGTTGGAGATAGTGGAAAGCGATCTGTGCGTATTCTTCCATATACAGGTTCTGCACGAACTGTGCGAGGGTGTTGAAAGATTCGCGGTTTTCCGGTGCAGGGAGGCGCAGCTTCTTGCCGAGGCGGTGCTGGCGCTGGAGATAGAAGCAGTTGTTGAGGATGCGCGCCACATGCATGATGAGGTAAGGATCGTTGGGCGTTTTCTCCAGCATGGCAATGGTATAGTAGAGGCTTTCAGTATAGTTATCCTCCGCGAACGAGAACTCGATGATCTCGAACTGGAACGCTTTACGCAGGGAGTCGAACCGCAGGGGGTGGATGCTGGCAGCAGCTACAGGGGGCTTACCGGCCAGGGCACTGTCGGCAGACAGGTTGAAGGCGATCAGTTTGTTGGCGCGTTCCACACAGTCGGGGTGCGTTTTGAGGGAGTCTTCCACTTTACGGTCGCGCAGGAGGGTGGCGTGGCCACCGAGCAATCCGGCATCCTTTTCCAGCCAGCGGTCCTGGAACCTGAACTGGGGAGCATCAAAGAGGGTACGGAGGTGTTTGGTCATATCGATATCCTCTTCATCGATTTTGTCGAGCAGTTGCATGGCGGTAACGGCCGCAGCAGGGTCGAAGCCGCAGTTACGGAAATATACCAGCGCCAGCGAGTCTGCATCCGATTCGTTGTTCCTGCTATGGCGGCGGCTATCGAATGTGAGGCCCTTGCTGAGCGCTTCCAGTTTCGAAAGCCGGTTATACTGTACTTTCTTCAGTTCCTTCAACTCTTTTTGCAGCGCGGAGGAGTGCATGTTTTTTACATACTTCTCGATAGACTTCTCGCTGTGCTTTAACACTGCATGCGCGATCTCGTGGCAGAGAATAAAGGCCGCCTGGTGTTCGTTGTCGAGGCGGGTAAAAAGGCCGATGTTGAAGAAGATGATGCCCTGGCCTACGGAGGTAGCGTTGGGGGTACCGGAACGGGAGAAGAAGGCATGCAGCTTTTCGCGCCGAAGGTCAGGGGTACCGGCTACGATGCGGTTCAGCATACTGTCGAGGTACTGCTGGGCAGAGGGGAGGGTGTAAATCTCCTTTTTCTGGAACCGGGATTTGATGTGGCGCCAGCGCTGGGCATAAATCTCGGAGTAATCTTTCTTGTGTTCTGCGGGGAGGTTGAGCTGGAGGGTGTCGTGCTCGCGTTCAAACTTCCGCATAATAGCATGGGTTCGGGTGCCGTCCACAATGGAAGGCTTGTACATGGGCTCCGGCGACTGTTGGGCTAAAATGGGTGAGGCCAGCAGCATTAGTGGCAGCATACGGCTTCCCTGCCGGTATGCCCTCAGTAGTGCATTCATGGGTATAAGGATTGAAAATCGCCACAAAGAAATGATTTTCAGCCGGTATTCTTATTGCATGAACGTGTTATGGGAAGGTTGGGGGCGTAAAAAAGGCCCCCTGCTTACAGGGAGCCATTTGTATCGTTCAGCCGGTACTGTTACAAAGGAATATTCCCGTGTTTCTTCTTCGGCATGTCTACCACTTTGTTTTCCAGCATGGCGTAGCCTTTGATGAGCTTTTCGCGGGTAGTTTCGGGGATCACTACTTCGTCGATGTATCCTTTTTCCGCAGCGAGGTATGGATTGGCAAACTTCTCGGTGTATTCAGACACCAGTTCGTTCATGCGTACTTCCGGATTGGGGGAGGCGTCGATCTCTTTTTTAAAGATGATCTCCACCGCACCTTTAGGACCCATTACAGCGATCTCAGCCTGTGGGAAGGCGAAGTTAAGATCGGCCCCGATGTGCTTGGAGTTCATTACGCAATACGCGCCGCCATAAGCTTTGCGGGTGGTAACGGTGATCTTGGGCACGGTGGCTTCGCTGAGGGCGAATAGCAGCTTGGCGCCGTTGGTAATGATGCCGTTCCACTCCTGGTCGGTACCGGGCAGGAAGCCGGGTACATCTACCAGCACCAGCAGCGGGATGTTAAATGCATCACAGAAACGGGTAAAGCGGGCACCTTTTACGGAGGCGTGGATATCGAGTACGCCGGCAAGGATAGCGGGCTGGTTAGCCACGATGCCGATGCTGCGGCCGGCGATGCGGGCAAAGCCCACGATGATATTATCTGCAAAATCCTTGTGCACTTCGAGGAAGCTGTCGCCGTCCGTAAGTTCGGCGATCACATCTTTCATATCGTAAGGCTGGTTCGGATTCTCGGGGATCATATTATTGAGCGCGGGCCTTTTTTCATTAGCCGGCTCGTAGGGGAGGGAAGGCGCAGTTTCTTCGCAGTTCTGGGGCATGAAGGAAAGCATGTCGCGGATGGTGCGGATGCACTCTACTTCGTTTGCACAGGCGAAATGCGTTACGCCGCTTTTGGTGGCATGCGTTTGTGCGCCGCCGAGAGCCTCGCTGGTTACTTCTTCGTGGGTAACAGTCTTCACTACGTTAGGACCGGTCACGAACATATAAGAGGTGTTCTCCACCATGAGGATAAAGTCGGTAATGGCGGGGGAGTAAACGGCTCCACCGGCACAGGGGCCCATGATGGCGGATATCTGCGGGATAACGCCGGAAGCGCGGGTATTGCGGTAAAAGATATCAGCGTATCCGGCGAGGCTTACCACACCTTCCTGTATGCGGGCGCCGCCGCTGTCGTTAAGCCCGATAAGGGGAGCGCCGTTTTCCATGGCCAGATCCATTATCCGGCATATTTTACGGGCGTGGGGTTCGGAAAGACTACCACCATACACGGTAAAGTCCTGAGAGAATACATACACGAGGCGGCCGTTGATAGTGCCGTAACCGGTAACCACACCATCACCGGGGAATTGTTCCTGGTCGGTGGTCATACCTCGGTTGCGGTTATGAACGAACATACCGATCTCTTCGAAGGTGCCTTCGTCGAGCAATAGCTGCAGCCTTTCACGGGCTGTGAGCTTTCCTTTTTTGTGTTGTGAATCGATTCGTGCCTGGCCTCCGCCGAGTTGAGCTTCGGCGATTTTGGATTGCAGTTCCTGGATCTTACTCATAAATGTAAATGTACGGAATGCCGTTCATTCACCGGAAAGATTTAGTTGCGGATTACGATCTTGGGCAGGGTGATGGTATCGCTGGAATTACCGGCATTATCTACCACGAAAATTTTAAGCTGGCTGGTATCCGGAACAGTAGCAGGAGAGGGCCAGTGTGCAGGGAGGAAGTTGCCTTCGCGTACATCGCTCATGATAAGGATCATCTCAGCATCGAGCTTAACACCTTTATGCGTTTCCAGTTTTGGGAGGGGCATCTGGTCGTACTTGGTGGTATCGGGGAAATGGTAGAGGTCCACCACATTCCAGGTGCCTTCGAGGTCGCCATCGCCATCTTTTACATTGAAATAAAGATAGTATTCCTGCAGCTCTTTAGGGATATCCGTGGCGGAGGCGGATTTGAAGGTCAGGACCGGCTTGGTGCCACCGTCTTTATCCTTTTTACAGCCCAGCATTGCCAGCATGATTGCGGAGAGAGTGAGGAATTTCTTCATATGACAAACGTACATTAAATTAGGCAAAAGGCAAAGTGCCCGGTTATTTAACGCTCCCTTCCGCTGCTTTGTTACATAAACGTTCGGGGATTCGTAAATTTGCCGTTCATGAAGAGCGAAATCGTTGACAGGATATTTACGGAAAAGGACCCTATGGCCCTAGTGCCGGCCATTTTCCGGTACCAGTATGAAGGAAATGCCCTTTACCGGGCTTTTGTGGATGCGCTGAAGGTAGACCCTTCCGCCGTTCAGCACCCCGAACAGGTACCCTACCTCCCCATTTCATTCTTCAAAACCCACCGCATCACCACCGGCGAATTTGAGCCGTCCGTAATTTTCGAAAGCAGCGGCACCACGCAAACCGTTAACAGCCGCCACCTGGTGAAGGATACGGCCCTCTATACACGTAGTTTCCTCGAAGCCTTCCGGCAGTTCTACGGACCGGTGGAGGATTTTGTAGTGCTGGGCCTTCTGCCATCCTACCTCGAAAGGAGTAATTCCTCGCTGGTATATATGGTGGAGGATATGATCCGCAGGAGCAACCGCCCCGAAAGCGGCTTTTACCTTTACGAACATGAAAAGCTGGCAGAAACGCTCCTTACCCTCGAAGCCCGCCGCCAGCCGGTACTCCTCATCGGCGTAACCTTCGCCCTCCTGGATTTCGCGGAAAACCACCGCATGAACCTGCAACATACCATTGTAATGGAAACCGGGGGCATGAAAGGCCGCCGGGAAGAATGGACCAGGGAAGAACTGCATGCCTTCCTACAGGAACGGCTGGGCACTAACGCCATTCATGCGGAATACGGGATGACGGAGCTGCTTTCCCAGGCTTACTCGAAGGGGCGCGGGGTGTTCGACTGTCCGCCCTGGATGAAAGTGCTGGTGCGGGATGAAAACGACCCCTTCCAGCTGAGTACCTCCTCCGCCGCCGGCGTCATCAACGTCATCGACCTCGCCAATATCCATTCCTGCTCCTTCATTGCCACAGACGATATAGGCCGAATCCATGCCAATGGCAGCTTCGAAGTATTGGGCCGGCTCGACCGTTCCGCACTCAGAGGCTGCAGTCTTATGGTGAGTTAGTATTGTGATTTAAAATAATATGAGTACTTTTCAGGCGGCATATCGCCTGAACCTATGAAGAAACCTATACTCACAGCAGCGGTCCTGTTCCTGCTTGCGCCTGTTGCGCATGCCCAGCTTTTGGAGAAAATCACGAAAATTACCGGAAAGAAGAAAGCCGCGGAAGAAGCGGCTGCTCCCGCAACGCCCGATCCCACCCTGATTATCGGGGGAGATGAGGCTGTGCGCATCGATTCCTCTTACGAATACGACTGGGCGGTGTACCAGGAAAGCGAGGCTTTCCAGGGTAACCAGCGGGTGATCGATGGCGGGGAAGATATCGTGATCTATTACAGCAGTACCCAGCCGGCTTTCCATATACAAATGAAAAGCCGGAGTACGGGCACGCGGTATTACTTTTTCGGGGATTTCGAGAAAGAGGCCCAGCTGAAGCTGGCCGGGGTGGCGGGCGTAGCCAGCGGCGATAAATCGAAGCTGGAACTGGAGGGTATGGAGCCGGTGTACCCCGGAGAAATCGGGTACCTGAGTGAACTGCGCCGTACAGGGTCCAAGAAAGTAATAGCAGGCGTGGCCTGCGAGGAATATGTGGCCCAAAACCTCCGGCACGACCCGCGGGTGGTGAATACCTCCCATAATAAAGTGACGGCCTATGTATGGATACCCATGGACCCGCACTCCGTTTTCCCCGGCTATTCTCTTATGCCGGAGCATTTTAAACTGCAGATAGAGCGCATGCGCCGTGAGGGATCTTATCCGCCGGTGGTTATGCCGCTGGAGATGTTCCTGGAATATGGTAATGGTGATAAGGTGTTTACCCATACCACCCATATCATCATTAAAGAAAGGCGGAAAGTGCAACTGTCGGATATCAACCAGCGGTAAACAAAAAACCGGCTCCCGTTATGGGAACCGGTTTGTGCGCCACGGTTCAGATATCTTGTGCACATAGTCAGGCATTGAATGGGTTTTACAGGACCGTCCGTTCATGGGGCTTATGGCGGATGAAAGGCCGGCCTGCGAACAGGCGTAGAATGGCGGAGGAGACCTGCTAAACGATGCCTCTAAAGTATACGCCAGAATGTAAAACTTATGTGAAATGTTTGCAAAACAAATGTGAAAGTTGTGAAGCCTTCTGTATATTGGATGAGCAAATAAAAAACCTTCCCAACATGCGAAAAATTGCCACCATCCTTTTCATCAGCGGCGCTGCCGTTCTAATGTCTTTCAACGCTCCCGTTTCACTGACGCAGCCTTCTGTAAAAGAAGCCAAAGCGCCGGTTGCCTATAAAGTAGACGGTACTAAAAGCAAAATCGCCTGGCTCGCCAAGAAAGTGACCGGCTCCCATAATGGTTTCATCTCCGTAACCGGCGGCGATCTGCAGGTAGACGGCTCCACCCTCACCGGGGGCACCTTTACGGTAGATACCCGTACCATGACCGTAGATGATATCAAAGACGCCAATGGCAACGCGCGCCTGCTCAATCACCTGAAAAGCGACGATTTCTTTTCCGTGGAAAAACATCCGAATGCCACATTCGTGATCACTTCCGTTAAAAAGAAATCCGGTACTACTCACGACATTACCGGCAACCTCACCATCAAAGGCATCACCCAGCCGGTAACTTTCCCTGCTGAAATTGCCGTGAACGGCAGCCAGCTGAATGCAAAAGCCACTATTGTTATCGACCGTACCAAATTCGACATCAAGTACCGCTCCAAGAGCTTCTTCGAGAACCTGGGCGATAAAACGATCTACGACGAGTTTACCCTCGATGTGGAACTGGTAGCAAATAAATAATTACTGCTTTTTTATCAAACGAAAAGCCCGGGTGCATTCAATTGCACCCGGGCTTTTTACATTTTCACTGATGCGTGTTCAGTGTCTATGGCACTATTATAACTTCAGGCCGCCGTGCTTAAACAGGTAGTACGCTGTCTGGTAATTGGCGATGGCTTTTGTTACAATGGAAGAATCCGCCGGAACGGGGATCTGTTCATTGGAAGTTTTATTATAACGGTAAGTTTCCACTGTTTGCTGCGGGCCCAGGATCACGAGGTTATCCTTTTCCATATATGCCAGTTTCTGGTAAGTACCCAGCATGATACGCTCGTGGTAGCTCGGGCAGAGTACATTCTGGCCATACAGGTTGCTGGAATAATCCCAGTTCATAAAGCAGAAAAGCGTGGGGAACAGATCGATCTGTGAGCACATCTTATCAATACTAAGCGCCCCTGCGCCCGGGAGGTTGCAGATGATGGCAGGGATGTGGTACTTGGCGATGTTGATCTCGTTCTTGCCTGCACTGCTGGCGCAATGGTCGGCCACGAAAATGATCACGGTATTTTTAAACCAGGGTTTGGTTTTCGCTTTATTCAGGAACTGGCCAATGGCATAATCGGTATACTTAACCGCACCTTCGCGGCCCTGCCCGGAAGGAATATCGATCTTGCCTTCAGGATAAGTGAAAGGACGGTGGTTGGAGGTGGTCATTACGAAATCAAAGAAAGGCTTACCCGCCTGGTGCCTTGCGTCAGCATCGCGGATCACGGAGTTGTAAAGATCTTCGTCGCAGATGCCCCAGGCATTACGGAAGTTAATCAGCGAATCGGGGATGGTATTGCGGGAAACGGCAATGTCGTCATCTACCAGCATGTTACGGCCCTTGTCAGTAATGTTGTAGCCGTTACTGCCGAAGAACTTGTTCATATTATCGAAGAAGCCGTCGCCACCATAAAAGAACCCGGTGGCATAGCCCTGCTCCCTAAAGATGGCGCCTACGGTGCTGAGGTTTTCGTTACCGGGACGGCGAACGATGCTGCTGCCGGGTGTGGGAGGCACCGCAAGTGTGAGGGCTTCCATACCCCGTACGGTACGGGTGCCCGTGGCGTACATATTGGTGAAAAGGATATTCTCTTTGGCAAGGGAGTCCAGTACGGGTGTGAGGCCGGCAGTGCTTCCGAAAGAGTTGAGGAACTCGGCGCTGAGGCTTTCTATCGTCACCAGTATCACATTGGGGCGGATGGCAGACCCTGTATCGTTAATGTTTCTGCGGATGGAGTACTCGCGGCCGTCGAAGGTGGTAAGACTATCACCCAGCTGGCGGCGCATTACGTCGAAAGCAGTGTGGTTATCGATCAGGCGGTAGAAGTGGTCGTAGCTCAGCTCGTTGTTTTTGAAAGCGGAGAAGAAAGAATAGATCCCGGCTTTGGCGAGTTCATCCTGGTACCGGTTTTTACCTTTCTCGGCCATGGTATTGGGCACTCCGAGTGAGAAGCCTGCAGCGATCACCACAAGGCATGCCAGTACGGTTACCCGCTTCAGCCACGAAGTTTCACCTTCAAACGATGCGCGGAACCAGCCTTTACGTGCAAAGTACCAGGTAAGCACGGCCGTTACCGCCAGCATAATACTGATAAGGATGGGCAGCGGGTAAGATTCGTTGATGTTGTTCACCACTTCATAAGTGTAAATCAGGTAATCTACCGCAATGAAGTTAAACCGGCTTTCGAACTCTCCCCAGAAGGTAAACTCCGCGAAGAACGAAAACATGAGAATGAGCGTGGTAATAAAAAAGAAGGTGAAGGTGACTACCCGGTTCACGATGGAATTGTTCCACTTTGCGGGTATCACCACAAGGTAAAGGGCATAGGGGATGCAAAAGAATACGGCCACGCCGAGGTCGTACAGCAGGCCGGTACCAAATACCCGGAAGAACGATAGAAAGCCCATGCCGGCATCGGGCCAGGACAGGATCAGCAGGGTAAGCCTGACGAGGAACGACAGCAAAAGGATCATGCCGCCAAATCGCAGCAGCAGGCTGTAAGTGTTTTTACTTCTTGTCAATTTCATAGTGGAAAACTTGTCGCGTATAAGGAATTAGAGGTGGCATATAGCACAGCCCACGCCTGGCGGCGCGTCCGTCTAAAGTTGTAGGTTTTAATAAATCAGTAAACAGTTGGCATACCGTCCGCTATATGGTTTTTGCAAACCTGCGGAGGGCTTTTAGCAGGGCGAATCTAATATTTTTATCATGCGGTTGCTGGTTTTTCTGTTGTTTTCTATTAACGTATTGATATTCAATATTATTATATGGTTAATTTTCTCCTTTTTATAGTGTTTTCCCTTCCGGCCGCCGATATCAGCAGGATTCGGTGTAATTTTGCCGGCTATGACATTTGAGGATTTAAATCTGAACAAGCCTTTGCTGAACGCCCTGGAAGACCTTGGCGTTACCACACCAACCACGATACAGGAAAAAGCATTCTCCGTCGTGATGTCCGGGCAGGATGTGTGCGGCATTGCACAAACGGGCACTGGTAAGACTTTCGCCTATTTGCTGCCCTGCCTCCGCCTGTGGTCGTTCACCAAAGAAAGGTATCCGCAGATCCTCATCCTCGTACCCACCCGCGAGCTGGTGGAGCAGGTAACAACAGCCATTAAGCAGCTAACCACCTATATGAGCGTGGAAACAACCGGCATTTACGGCGGTGTGAACATGAAAGGCCAGATGGCCGTTGCCGAAGGAAAACTCGATATAGTGGTAGCCACCCCCGGCCGGCTGGTAGATGTGGTGCTGAGTGGCGCCCTGAAGCTGAAGAATATCAAAAGACTGGTCATCGACGAAGTGGATGAGATGCTGAACCTGGGCTTCCGGACGCAGCTTAAACTTGTGCTGGACATGCTGCCTGCCAAACGGCAGAACCTTATGTTCTCCGCCACCATGATTCCGGAGGTAGATGCCATTATCCAGCAGTTCTTCCACAATCCTGTGGTGATTGAAGCGGCGCCTACCGGTACCCCGCTGGCGAGCATCCGTCAAACGGTGTTTCACGTCCCCAACTTCAATACGAAAGTCAACTTACTCGAATATCTCCTCCTGAAGCGCTCCGATATGAGCAAGGTGCTGGTGTTTGCTTCCACGAAAGCACTGGCAGACGAGCTGTATGAAAAAATAAGTGAGCATATGCCCGGCAGCGTGGGAGTAATCCACTCCAACAAAGACCAGAACTTCCGTTTCAACAGTGTACGCCAGTTCCGCGAAGGCGCATTCCGGGTACTGATTGCTACAGACATCATGGCGCGTGGCCTTGATATCGCAGAAGTGTCCCACGTGATCAACTTCGACATGCCGGAGTCTCCCGAAAACTACATGCACCGTATTGGCCGTACCGGCCGTAAAGATGCGGAGGGTGTGGCGCTTACGTTTGTAACTGAGCGTGAGATGCCCTTACTGGAACAGGCCGAAGCATTGATGAAGATTACTGTACCGGTAGAGGAAATTCCCGTGGAAGTGGAGATCTCCTCCGTGCTCATCAAATCGGAGATCCCTGAGGTTATCATCCCCAACATCCAGCTGAAGCAGCGTAAAGAGGAAAGAGGCGCTGCCTTCCACGAAAAGCTGGCGAAGAACGTGAAGGTCAACAAGAAAGTAAGCCACAAGGAAAAGATGCAGCTGAAATACGGTAAGCCCAAGAAGCGCCCGAAAAAGCGCTAAGGCTACAGCTGCAGTAATCCTGCCTTGTAAAGGGTATTTACGGGCTTATTGTCCCAGAATAATTCAAAATCTTCCAGTCCAGCAGCGGTATAGCTCGCCTCCACGTCTTTCAGCGTGAGAGGTGAGGCTTCCTGTGCGGTGAGCTTTTCCA
The DNA here is from genome assembly GCF_003149455.1 of Chitinophaga deserti. Lineage (GTDB taxonomy): Bacteria > Bacteroidota > Bacteroidia > Chitinophagales > Chitinophagaceae > Chitinophaga > Chitinophaga deserti. The sequence continues at coordinate 92,069 of NZ_QFFK01000003.1, read as the reverse complement.
GTATTTCCGCCAGCCACAGCCCCTGTTCCTTACCCACGCTGATACTCAGCGGTTCTTTCCGTGTCTGGAAAGTGAGGGAGGTTACTTCCCAGGTATTGCCTTTCTTGGACTTAGTGAGCGTTTGCACCTGTGGCTTTTTGCCCAGCCACACCACTTTGGCGGTAGGCTTGCGTGCCCCCAGTGCATCTTCCATCAGGGCTTTCTCTATAAAGTCTGGAGGGATTTTGGTACGGGGGATCTTAGATTCGAACCAGTTCTGCAATGGGTCGTCCAGACAAACACCATGCATGAAATTGAAGAGTGATTTCTTCAGCCCGAAAGCGAACAGCTCATGTTCCGCACCGGTTTCATCGATATGCTCGAGGTCGTTATTGGCGAAGGTGCCTATGGCTTCCGTTACCTTTTTTACATTATACTTCTCAGGGGCCAGGCCTACGGGGCTGTGCGCCGTCATGGTAAACAGGTGCCAGAAGGCAGACTGCAGGATGCCGGTTTTGAACATCTGCCGTACCATCTCCAGCGAGTCCACCGTTTCCTGCGCGGTTTGCGTAGGGAAGCCATACATAAGATAGGCATGCACCATAATACCTGCTTCCGTGAAGTTGCGGTTTACCTGTGCTACCTGTGCCACGGTGATCCCTTTCTGAATGAGTTCCAGCAACCGGTCAGAGGCTACTTCCAGCCCGCCGGATACTGCGATGCATCCGCTGGCTTTAAGCAGCAGGCAAAGGTCGCGGGTAAAGCTCTTCTCGAACCGGATGTTGGTCCACCAGCTCACGGTGAGTTTTCGTTTGATGATCTCCAGGGCCAGTGCACGCATAAGTGCGGGAGGCGCAGCTTCGTCCACAAAGTGGAAGCCGGTTTCCCCTGTCTGCGCGATGATCTCTTCCATCCTGTCTGCCAGCAAAGAGGCAGCTATGGGTTCGTAGAGGCGGATGTAGTCGAGGGAAATATCGCAGAAAGTGCATTTACCCCAGTAACAGCCGTGTGCCATGGTAAGCTTGTTCCACCGGCCGTCGCTCCACATGCGGTGCATGGGGTTTACCACCTCTATGGCGGAAATGTATTTGTCGAGGTAGAAGTCGCTGTAATCGGGTGTTCCCACCTGCCCCTGCTTATAATCCTTACAGGTGGCGTTGCTGATCCATTCCACCCTGCCGTCTTTCAGCAGGAAGGTCCTTTTCAGTTCGCTTTCGGGAAGTTCGCCGTTGATATGACGGTACAGATTTTCGATGGGTGCTTCACCATCATCGAGCAGGATGTAATGGTAGAATTCAAATACCCGAGGGTCGCTGATGGAGCGCAGCTCTGTATTGGCGAATCCGCCACCCATGGCTACTTTAATGTCCGGATAGTTTTGCCGGATATATTGTGCGCAACGCAGAGATGCGTATAGGTTGCCGGGGAATGGTACGGATATGGCTGCCATACAGGGCTGGATGGACTTTATCCTGTCTTCCAGCAGCTGGATGAGTATTTCGTCGATGTAAGTGAATGGCTGCTGTAAGGCGGCGTATAGTTCGTCGAAACTATTGGCGGAGCGGCCCAGCTTTTCGGCGTAGCGGCTGAAGCCGAAGTGTTCATCCACGCATTCCTGAATGAGATCGGAGAGATCTTCGAGGTACATGGTGGCGAAGTGTTTGGCTTTATCCTGTGTGCCCATGGAGCCGAAAGCCCAGCTAAGATCTTCCAGCTGTGCGAAGCGGGAGGCTTCCGGGAGGAAGTCGCGTTTGCAGATACGGTGGGCGAGGGTAGGGTTGTGGCCTTGCAGGAAATGGATCACATCATCGATGGTATGGATGTAATCGTCCTGCAGGGCAATGATGCGCGCTACGTTAGCTGAGTGTTCCGCACCGGCGGGGATGCGGGCAAACAGGCTGGTCAGGCCGCTTTTGGAGAACAGTGCCACGGTTGCTTCAATACCCAGGTCTGCCTGAACGGAAGGGATATTCCGGGTGTTGAGGAAACCTTTCAGGTAGGCCGTGGCCGGGTATGGCGTGTTCAGCTGTGTAAAAGGCGGCGTGATAAGAAATACGGGTGCGCTCAAAATCGAATCGTTTAATCTGCAAAATTAACCCGAAATAATTAAACGGGGATTTTTCATAATTTACGTGCTGCGAGTTATGAAAAGAAGGATGATCATAGCGGCCATGGGGCTCAGCCTTACCGCCGCGGCACAATCGGATACAACCACCCTGCAGGGCATTACCGTACAGGGCTACGCCCAGCAGCGCGACCTTTCCACTATTCCCGGAGCCGTAAGCGTAGTGCGCGGGCAGGATCTGCAGCGGTTTGGGCCCGCTTCCCTGGTACCGGCCCTCAATGCCGCACCGGGCGTACGGATGGAAGAGCGCTCTCCCGGCAGCTACCGCCTTAATATCCGCGGCAGCTCGCTCCGCTCTCCTTTTGGTGTGCGCAACGTGAAAATGTACTACCATGGCCTGCCTTTCACCGATCCCGGCGGCAATACCTATCTCAACCAGTTTTCTCCTGCAGTTTTTACCTCCCTTGAAGTACTGAAAGGCCCGGGCAGCAGCCTGTATGGTGCCAGCACAGGCGGTGTTTTACTGGGCGACAGGCCTTTTGAGAACACCAACAGCCTCAGTGCAGGCTATACCGCCGGCAGCTACGGCAGTCACCTGGCTACGGTGAGCGGCACCTTTGGCACTGCGCGCTTCCGGCAACAGGCAGTATTGTCATGGCAGGAGTCTGGCGGCTACCGCGATCATACCTATATGCGGCGCTATGTGGCAGGATGGAGCGGCCGGTATACCGCCAGTGAGCATTCGGCGATAGAGGCACATGTGCTGGCGGGTGACTTATTCTACGAAACACCCGGAGGCCTCAACCTCACCCAGTTCCTCGCCAATCCACGCCAGGCACGCCCTGCTGCAGGGGCATTCCCTTCAGCTCAGGGGGCTCATGCCGCTATTTACCAGCAAACGGTGTGGACGGGCATCAAATGGGAATATAGATGGAACGAGCACTGGGAGCATTCCGCAGGGGTATATGGTGCGTGGAGCGGATTACGCAACCCGTCTATCCGCAATTATGAGAAACGCAATGAGCCGCATGCCGGAGCGCGTACCATGGTAACCTGGAAGAAAGGGCCCTGGCGTGTACTGGCAGGAGCCGAAGCACAAACCGGGAATTTCCGCACAAGGGTATCTGCCAACAGCAACGGTATGGCAGGCATACTGCAAACCGACGACCGCATCCGCAACGGCCTCCTTTCCCTGTTTATGCAGTCGGAAGCCGTGCTCGATGGTGGCTGGGTACTTACAGCCGGCCTTAGTATGAACGGTGCCAGAACGGTGATCCGCCGCGTATCGGAAACACCGGTATTTCGTTTCGCCAGCAGTTACGACAAAGAATGGGCGCCCCGTTTTGCCGTGCTGAAGCAATTCAGCAACTGGGCCAGTGTATACGGTGTGGTATCTAAAGGATTTTCACCGCCGGCGGTAGCGGAACTACTGCCTTCCACTAGTGTTATCAATACAGATCTTCAGGCGGAGAAAGGATGGAACTATGAAGCAGGTGCCCGTGGCGGCAACAGCCGTTTCCGGTATGATGTGAGCCTTTTCCGCTTTCAGTTAAAAGATGCGATTGTTGGCAGGAGAGATGCCTCCGGTGCAGATTACTTCGTAAACGCAGGGGCCACTGTGCAGCAGGGAGCCGAAGTTTCCGCAATGTATCAGCCCGCAGCGTTCCTTGGCCTCCGTGCGGCATGGACGTTCCATCACTTCCGGTACGACTCCTTCTCCCAGCAGGATAAATCCTTCGACGGTAACCGCCTGCCCGGTACACCGCAGCATGCGCTGGCAGCTTCGGCAGATGTACGCCTCAGTTCCTCGTTTTCACTGTTTGCCACCTGGCAGTATAACGATGATATTTTCCTGAACGATGCCAATACGGATAAGTCTGCCGCTTTTAACCTGCTGGGCCTGAAGGCCGAGTATAAAGTAAGGCGTAAAGGATGGGAAGGAAGGCTTTTTGCCGGTGCGGAAAACCTGCTGGATGAAACATACAGCTTAGGAAACGATATCAATGCGGCCGCAGGGCGGTATTACAATGCCGCACCGGGGCGCAGTATATATGCAGGCTTCGCAGTGCAGCTGGGGAAATAGTGCTGGTGGATAAGTTGGGCTTAAATTTAACACGGCATTTACGCCCGGAAAGAAACACAGGATTATCTTTGTAGTGAACTTGATTGGGGCCAATCCCCACAGGTTCCTTTCGGCAGCTTCGGCTGCCTCAATATATACCACCCGCCACGCTAAGGTGCATAACCGAAGCATGGCGGGTATTTTTTTATACATATTTATGATTAAACAGATTTTTCTCTTTGCAGGAAAATGTTGGCAGTGCTTTTGAATTCTTCGAAAGATGTGAACTGTTTGTCACAGGCGTTAGTTAAACGGCTGCGGTCTTTTTTACTTAGTTTCTCAAAGTCTTCGTTAACTATCCAACCCCGGAAGTTGAGATTGGCCCGCTGGAACTCAAGGCAGCTGATAGTGGCAAGCCGAGCCTTGGACGAATCTTTTACCGCGAATAAATAAACAGGGTGCCCGTTCGGGGAAAAAGAATAATCAACTTCCAGATCATCTCTGCTGGGGATTGGGTATACTTTTTTCTGAGGGTTATAAGCGGAAAGGTCAGACAGGATATAATCATCAAGCATTTCAAAGAACAGGCTTTCGATAACTTCCCGTTTAAAATACCGCATGCTGCCAATCTTGGCATATGCATGGGAGATTTGCATAATGTCGTTAAATACACTGGCCGGTGTTGTTTCCAGCCAGATATTTCCTTCTTCTTCAGTTAACCCGTTTTCTGTTATGATTTTATGGAGAATCGCATTTTTGTTATCCGTATCTATTTCATATGAATAGGAAAGCCGTTGTAATGTCAGGCCAAAATCACATAGTATGAACTTTCCGTTGTTCTCTGTGAAGAACAAATCAATTGCATCCCCGTCTTCATGAAATACAGGGATGAATAATTGGTATATACCTTTCCTTTTTTCCTGCACGGAAAGCGGATTGTTAAACCCAATTCTGACAGCGTCAATAATTTGTTCAAAGTTCATTATCAAAAATGTCTAGTTGATGTTTTCTCGGAGTAATCAAAAGATCCTTTGATCCCGGTGACACATTTATCAAATCTACAAAATATTCCAATGCACCTTCCAGTGTGGCGTAAGCATTACAAATCTCAATATGTCCTTCCGCTTTTTGGCCTGCTGCTATACGTTCTGCGGTAGCATAATGTAGATGGAAATCCGCATGATGCGGGTATTGTTTGGTGCCGCCATGTTTACCATTACATCTCAGTAAAACGATACCGCCTTTTTCAACATGTGTCTGATATATTAAGCCAATGGAAAAATTTTCTGCAAAGAATTTATTTTGCATAATAAAGCCGGTAAAAGTATGATGGCCATCAATGGAAGAAAGCCCGAAGGTTTTTTTCATCCCGGCATTTACATAAGCTCTGGTAGTTTCTTTTGGCGGATTAGTGACCATTTTTGGACAAGTTATTAACTCCCTGATAAATTCATCCGTCCAGCACATACAATGGTTGTTTCCGGAAAAGATGAAAGAACAGTTATTAAGGGTTAATATGTTTGTCTATACCATATACTCCCACGCACTTTTATACGCATCGTTCGCTTCGGCATATGCAATAAACCCTGCATAATAAGGGAGCCGGGAAAGTGTGGCGCTGTCGCCGATCACCACCAGTTTTTTGCGGGCACGGGTCATAGCTACGTTCATGCGCCGTATATCTGAGAGGAAGCCGATCTTATTATCAGAGTTGCTGCGCGTCATGCTGATGTACACAATGTCGCGCTCCTGACCCTGGAAGCTGTCGATGGTATTGACTGTTATCTGTTCACCATAGATTTTAAGATCGGGATGATGGGCAAGCTGATCGCGCAGCAGGCCTATCTGTTCTTTATAAGGTGCAATCACCGCTATGGTGGGGAAGTTTTGCGGTGTGTAATGCGGCTGCAGTGTTTCCACAAAGCCTGCCAGATGGCGGAAGAGGAAAGCTGCTTCTTCAGGATTGGAAGTGCTGGTGCCTTCCGCCTTTTCATCGAAGCCGCAGCCTGCGGTATCTACAAATGCGAGCGGCGCATCTTCCCCGAAAAGGAGATGCCCTGCTACGGATGGATGCGCTTTCAGGCGGCTGTCGTAGAACGCGGCGGAGGAATAACCCATGATGGCGTTGTGCATACGGTATTGCTCTTCCAGCATCACCACCGATTCCGGGTGAGTGGCAGCTATCTTTTCCAGCAGTGTTTCAGCAAGACCGGCACGCGCCGCTTCTGCAGATTTAATAGTGGGCGGCAACTGGCAATGGTCGCCGGCAAGTACTACTTTCTTCCCTTTCAGCGCAGCGATCCAGCAGGCTGGCTCCAGGGCCTGACCGGCTTCATCGATCACCACTGTATCGTATTCCAGGTGGCGGACGGTATAGTGCTGCGCACCCACGGGCGTGGCGGTAATCACCTGAGTTTTTTCGAGTACATCAGAAACGATGTATTGCTCCAGCTGCTCCACATTTTGCATAATCTTGCGCGCTTCGGAGAACAAAGCTTTGCGCTGCTCACGTTCAGCTTTCCCGAAGTTGCGTTTATACTTATGCGCCATATCACGGAACTCGTTGGCCTGCTTACGGAGGCGGCGGATATCTTTAACGGTGGCATGGTTGCTGACCTGCGCATCGAGGGTAATGTCTGTCAGTTTCTCGGAAACCTTCACAGGATTGCCTACGCGTAAAACGCGGAGCTTTTCTGCCGCGAGCTTTTCACTGAGGAGGTCTACCGCGGCATTGCTGGGCGCTACCACGAGTATCTTCTTGTCCTCATGCGAAAGCAGGGCTTTGATGGCCTGCACGATAGTGGTGGTTTTACCGGTGCCGGGAGGTCCGTGTACAAGGGCTACTTCGCGGGCGGAGAGGATTTTATTGACTGCTTCCTGCTGGGAAGGGTTGAGAACAGGGGAGGTGAAGGGGGCATGCGGTATGTCGAATTCCGGTTTCTCTGCTCCGGAAAGCACACGTACAAGCCGGCCTTCGGTATGCTTTTCTGCGAGGGCGGAGGCCTTTTGCAGGGCGGCGAACATTTCTTCGTAGCTGGTATCATCGAACAGGAGATCGATGCCCAGTTTGCCATCGTCGGCCCAATCGGGGAGTTCATCCGTACGGAGGGTAATTTTAAGGCGGTTACCGCTTTGCCAGGCTATGGTGCCTTCTACACGGTGTTCCTTAGGATCGTGCTGGGAAAAGAGCACGGCGGAAGCACCGAAACGGAGCTGATGGGGCACATCGTGGTGGGTGGTACGCTCCACTTCCACGGTGAGATAATCGCCCCGGCTCATTTCAGACCCGCGGATGGCGATGGGATACCAGGCAAGGCCGTTTCCACGTCTTTCCGCTACTGATACACTTTCCGTTTGCCTGCGGTAGTTTTGCCTGTCTTCCGACTTTTCCTGCTGTAACAACTGCCGGAGCCTGTTGAAATAATCCATCCGGCAAAGGTAATCATTCCATGGCGGCTGCCCGTCAACCTTTAAGATCATATTAACATCTCTTTATTTATTTTCGGCCCACTGTTTACGCCGTATGCCCCCCGAACATCACCAGCAATTGACCGATCCCGCATTGTGGGACCTGTGCCGCTCCGGCAACCTGCAGGCCTTTAGCACGCTGTACGACCGCCTGTGGCAACCACTTTACGAAACGGCCTGGTGGCGCCTGCGCGACGAAGATGCCGCTAAAGACATTGTGCAGGAAACCTTCATTCACTGCTGGCAGCAACGCCAGACACTGCTTATCACCTCTTCCGTAAAGGCATACTTTCAGTCGGCCATCCGCCGCCGTGTGCTCAATCATCTGCAATCCGCCGCCGCGAGGGAGAAATACACCCGTCTTTCCGGTGAGCAGCTTCCCTTGTTACACCATGATACATCCGAAACAGTGGAAGTGCGGGAACTGGAAGCGCTCTACCGTCAACAGCTGGCGCAGCTGCCCCCAGCCATGCGGGATGTGTTTACCGACAGCCGGGAACATGGCCTCAGTGTGGCAGAGATAGCGGAGAAAAGGCAGCTCTCTCCCCAGACCGTTAAGAACCAGCTTTCCGGGGCATTGAAGAAGATGCGGGAAGGGCTGGGCAACTGGGCAAAGTTTTTTTTCTAACCGCATAGTACCAACCCATACCGGGCACTGTCTATACATCAGCAAGGAGATAATACATGGAAGATCCCCGCATCCAGGAGCTCCTGGATAAATATGCCGCCAATACCTGCACGCCCGGAGAAAAGGACGAGCTGCACCGCTGGTACGATGCCTTCCGGCAGGAAGGTGCGTTTACTGCCAGTGCTGCTACCGGAATGGCAATGAAGGCCGCCGTGTTTGCCGCTATCGGTGAAGAACAGGCTCCCCCGGCCCGGGAACGCACGCTATGGAAATGGACCGCCGCCGCCGCAGTAGTGGTGCTGGCCATTGGAACATGGTGGCTGCCGGATAGTAAGCATCCTGCGCCCGTAGCCATGGTAGAAGTAGTGGCCCCTGCGGGTGACAGCATCCGCACCGTTCACTTCCCCGACGGCTCCCGTGCATGGCTCGCCCCCGGGTCAAAGATCCGTTACCGGCAGGGGTTTGATGATGGCAACAGGAAAGTGGAACTGCCCGACGGACAGGTCATTTTCGAAACTGGCAAAGCCACCGAACATCCATTTACCGTTGTAACCGCGAAGGGCGTGGAAGTGAAGGTGCTGGGTACTGTGTTTACCATTACATCCTATAAAGAACTGGCAGCAACGGATGTGCATGTTACTTCCGGCGCTGTGCAGGTGAGCGATAGTACCGGTGTGGTGGAAGTATTGCGGGCGCAGGAAAGCATCAGCCACATCCTTGGTACACCGGGAATAAAGCAGCAGCAACCCGCTCCTGATTTCCGGAACGGACAGTATACGCTCAGGGACGCGGATATGTCCTACCTGGCGGCTTATATAAAACACAAATATGGAATCACTGTTGCTTACGATGCGCAGGAACTAAAAGATGTACGATTCAATATTTTCATCGACAGGGAACTGACGGCAATTGAATTCTTCCACCTGCTGAAAACGCTCGGCGGACTGGAGTTTGAAGTATCCGGCGATACTGTTAGATTTTTCACTTCATAACCTTCAAACGATTTTTCAACGACCCGGTAAAACATTCCGGCTGCATTGCGGCCAGGCCATGTATTGCCTCAATATTCACAAAACGCGAACCATGCGCATTTACCTAACCAGTATGCTGATCCTGTGTTGCCTGGGCCTTTCGGCCCGGCAATCCGGGAGAATCACCATCACATTTCAACGTACCACGCTTGACACGGCCTTCCGCCAGCTGGAAGCTAAAACCGGCTGGCATATCTCTTTCGAAACCTCCCGCACCAGGGGCATTACAGTACCGGCACGTACTTTCAAAGATGCAGAGCCTGATGTGGTGCTGTCTAGCCTGCTGGCAGGCACGGCACTTGGGTTTAAACGGCAGGGGAACAGCGTGCTCATTATTCCCCGCCCGGTATCCAAAACCCTCAGCGGCTTTGTGTCCGACGCTGTGAGCGGCGAGCGCCTGCCCGGTGTGGTAATGGCAGTACCCGATTTCAGGCAGGGCACTGTTTCCAATACTTTCGGGTATTACAGTCTTACCCTGCCTGCAGATTCCCTTCGCCTGCAGATACAGTTCATGGGTTACCGCCGGCTCGATACCACGCTGCTTTTGCAGCCCGATACGCGCCTCAATTTCGCATTGGAACCCATGAGCCAGACGTTGGGAGAAATAACAGTAAAGGGAGCTAAAAATGAATCTGTTGAGCAAAGCTCACAGATGAGCCGTATCACCATACCCATCGCCATGGTAGGCTCCACACCCCGAATACTGGGAGAAAAAGACCTGTTCAAAACATTGCAGATGCTGCCCGGGGTAAAACAGGGCACTGAAGGCACCAGCGCCCTGCTGGTAAGAGGCGGTACGCCCGATCAGAACCTCATCCTGCTGGATGGTGCGCCGCTGTACAATCCCATGCACCTCATGGGTATTTTCTCTACCTTCAATACCGCAGCGTTAAAAGATGTGACCCTCTACAAAGGCGCTTTCCCTGCACGTTATGGCGGCCGCCTTTCATCCGTTGTTGATATTACCACCAAAGATGGCAACCTGCAGAAAATGCATGGGGAAGCCAGCATTGGACTGCTGGCGGCTTCGCTGTCTGTAGAAGGACCGCTGAAAAAAGACAAAACCTCTTTCATCATATCAGCCCGCCGCTCTTACCCCGATCTCATTGCCACGCCATTCGTTAAAAAAGGGGAGAAGGCGCCGGAGAAGTTCATGCTCAACTTCTATGACATCAATGCCAAGCTGCACCACCGTATTTCCGAAAAGGATCAGCTCTACTTTAGTGTGTACAGCGGGCGCGATCATATGCGCTTCAAATACAGGGATGTAAAAGATGAGAATGCGCCCAACGATTATGCCATTACTGATGCCAATATAGGCTGGGGAAACCATACCGGCACGTTGCGATGGAGCCATGTATATTCCCCGAAACTCTTTTCCAATGCCATGCTTATTGGCTCCCGCTACCGGTTGAAGATCAACAATTATCTGGAAGATAAATTTAAAGACGAAATCAACTCTAACCGGCAAATGCTGCAATCAGGGATCGAAGATTATGGCGGTAAGATCGATTTCGATTACAGGCCCAACCCCGCGCACACCATCCGCTTCGGGGCTTCTTCCATGTACCGCATTTTTACGCCCGGTATAGTTTCCCAGAAGCAAACCGAAAATGGTGAGGTAGTGATGGACTCCACCAATTCCAGCCAACGTATCAAAGGAACGGAGCTGGATGTATATGCGGAAGACGACTGGGAGATCAGCCCCCGCTTTAAAGCCAATATCGGTCTCCACTGGGGCGCTTTTGCGGTACAGGGCCGGTTCTACCAGTCGCTGCAGCCCCGTACCAGTATGCGCTACCTGCTGCCGGGTAACTGGGCGCTGAAAGCATCCTGGTCGCGTATGACGCAATACATTCACCTGCTGGCCAACAATACCCTGTCGCTGCCCACTGATCTTTGGGTGCCTGCCACATCGAGGATACGCCCGCAGCAGGCGGATCAGTTTGCACTGGGTGTGGCGAAGAACCTCTGGAAGGGGAAGTTTGAATTCACCGCGGAAGGGTATTATAAAAACATGCGCAACATCATCGAGTATAAAGATGGTGCGGGTTACCTCACCACCGGATTGTCTGACGGCTGGCAGGAACATGTGGCAGCTGGAAAGGGAGAAGCTTACGGGATGGAATTACTGCTCCGTAAATCAACGGGCCGCTTAACCGGGTGGATCGGTTACACCCTCTCGTGGTCTAACCGTCAGATAGATGAGGTAAGTAACGGGCAGCCTTTCCCCTACAAATACGACCGAAGACATGATCTGCACATATTACTGTCGTATAAGCTCACGAAAGGTATCGAGCTCACCGGCAGCTGGATGTATCAGAGCGCCGCACCATTCACCGTTGCCGTAGGGCGTTACGAACAGGCTGAAATGCCGGGATTTGGCGGAGTGGAACAATTCGCAGGGCGTAACAACATCCGGCTGGTGCCGTATCACCGCCTCGACCTTGGCGTTAACTTCATCAAACATAAAAAGAACGGCATGACGCGTACATGGAACGTAAGTCTCCTGAACGCATACAACCGATTTAATCCCTCATTTGTGGTACAGAACTGGCGCGATGTTACACCGGGTAAGCTGGGTGTAAGGTCTGTTAATTTCATGCCTATACTACCCAGCATTTCCTATCAACTTAAATGGTAATGATTATGAAGAAAACATATCTCCTTTACATACTGGCAGCATTTGCCGTGGCCGGTTGTTATAAAACGTATGAACTCGACTGGCCGGGAGGATATACGAAACCCGTCATAAATACCTTCATTCAGCACGACAGCCTGCTGAAAGTTACCGTCAGCCACAGCTCCGCTGCAGAGGAATATAGAGTATACCACCGGGGAGATGCCACGGTGAAACTGTATGCAGACGGTGTTTACCAGGAAACTCTACAGCCCCGGCAGACAGCGCACAATGTGATAACTTTCTTCAGCCAGGGAAAGCTGAGCCGGGGTACCCGTTACCGCGTAACCGCTGAAATACCCGGTTTTCCCTTGGCTGAGGGGGAAGATGTTATTCCTCCTCCCGTACCCCGGATAGAGGCAGGCTTTTCACCCATTATGATTGGCAATTATGTATCTAACTACAGTATTAAATTCCGGGTGTTCGATGATGGTGCAGAACGAAATTATTATCGTGTAAGATTGTTTTACAAAACCACCTATAACGGGCATACTTATACAGGAACTACCCCGGTAAGACTGGAAGATGACGGTACGGAAAACTGGGAACTGTTTGGTGATGACGGGGTAGATGAAGTGCTGTTGGATGATGCGCTCTTCAACGGCCGCAGCCCGCTTTACCATTTCAGAACACAAAGCCTCAGCTATGCAGATGAATTTTACCTGGAAGTATCCCAGCTTACACGGGATGCTTATCAATATTTTCGCTCTGCCCAGTTACAGCGTAACAGGCGGGGCGATGATATCGGGGAGAAAGTAACGGTGCACAGCAATATCCGTAACGGACTGGGTATCGTTGGTGGCATGACCGTTCAGTACTTCACTTATAAACCATAAAAACAACGCTCAATAAGGTTAGAACAAGAACGGCGCCCCGGTTCCCAGGAGCGCCGCTTTTATTTGGCCATTAATGAACAGGATCAGGGTTTATCCCACCAGATGGGCTCGTTAAGATAAGTAGGTTTGGCAGCATTGGGATTAGCCTCCAATACCTTCTGGATATTGAAGTTGATCTCGTAGCTGGCTACTGCAAACCTCCGTGGCCAGTCGGTAGCGTTGGGGTACGATTCGGGCAATACATGCGAAGGGCGCTTCCAGCCTTTGTATACACCCGTAGCTTCGTTGTAGTTACCGCCCGCATCCGCACAGAAATTCAAACGGCGAAGGTCTACCCAGTTTTCTACAGAGTAAGACATGGCAATGAATTTCTGAATCATGATATGGCTTAGCGTAAGCTGCGACGGGTCCTGGATCACGGAGGTGCTGGCCAGGAACTGGTCGATGGCTGCCGGTGGAATTTTCATGATCGACATATGGGAGCGGATACCCGCTTTGTACGCCGTATGCGCTTCCCCACGATGATTGAGGCGGAAGTGGGCTTCTGCTTCGAGGAAACGCATTTCTGCATTCGTAAGCAGTAATCCCTTGCTGCCACGGCGGGTGTAGAACGTACCTGTGGATTGTATCCGGCCCGGCACGGAAGGGTGCGGGGTGGGGCGCAGGAAGATGTAGATGGAATCAGGATTCTTATCTGTGTAGTATCCGTTTTTACTGTCGAACGAATAGCTGGATGGCCCTGATTTGGGAACTTCAGAAGTCATATCCACACCAACCGTGCGGTACTTAGCCCCCGTTGCGTCGTAGGCGCTGGGAACCAGACTGTCGATACGCGGATCCACCATATTGTTTGCACCGGTAGGGGCGCCGGTGTAGTTATTGAGGATATAATCCATGTACAGTTTGGTAACACGCGCGGTGGCGGCTACGTTGGTGTACTGCAGTGCTTCCCGGGCGGCGCTTGTTACCGGCGTCTGATCTTCGTACTGCATGATGGAGCTCTGTGCATCCGTTTGCGGAGCATTCGCCAGCGCATCCAGCACGGTTTGCGGATTGAAGCCTGCCTTTTTGTTGGTATGGCTCAGGAAGCGGGCTTTCAGTCCGTAGCCCAGCCTGATCCAGTTGTCTACATTCCCTTTGTTAAGCACATCACCTTTAGACAGGGCAGGGGCGTTGGGGCCCTGTGTCTTTTTCAGATCGGCGATACCTTCATCGAGCAGGGCGAGGATTTTGGTTTGTACCAAAGAGCCATCGTCGAATTTAGGCGTGAGCACGGCAGCATTGTCAAATTCCTCATAAGGCAGCATGCCATAGAAATCGGCCAGTGTGCCAAAGCCCCAGGCTTTCATGATTTTACCTGCGCCTACATAATGCCAGGCTTCTACCCGGGTAGCCGCATCGATCAGGGGCTGTATGTTCACCGCCGTGTTCACATACCAGCACTGCCAGGGCCAGTTGGCGCTGGAAGAATTGGAAACCCAGCGGGAAAGGTTGTAGTTGTTGGCGGAACCGGTGGTGGAGGTCAGCTGTTGTGCAATGAAAGCAGCACGGGTACCGGAGCTTTCATAACCATCGGCAAACTGCGTAATGATGGGTGGGAGGCGCTGTTCTGCACTGGGCGCATCGGAGTTGGGCGAATTGGGATTCGTATTCACATCCAGCCACTTCTTACAGGAGGACAGTGAAATGGCGGTGATCCCAAGTATATAGATAATGTTTTTCATTCCCTTAGCTTTTAAAATTTAACATTCAAACCAATTGCAACGCCGGATGTAGCCGGTACGCCGCCATAGTCTACACCCACTGAACCACTGCCGATCACACCCGCACCGGCGGCACTGATCTCAGGGTCCATACCGGAATAGTTGGTGAAGAGCGCAAGGTTGGTACCGGTGGCAGTCAGCGATACGTCTTTTATCCATTTGGCACGACTCAGCCAGGTTTGCGGTACGTTATAGCTGAGCGATACCGAGCGCAGGCGCAGCCAGTTTACTTCTTCGATGAAGAAGGGTGCGTGGTTGGAATAGATCTCACGGTAGTATTTCTCCGTTTTCACTACTTCACGGGTTACGGATTCATACTTTTTGGTATCGGGGTTGAGCGACATACCGGTGAAGGTAGTTTTGCTGCCCCTGTCTTCCGTGTTTTTGCTCAGGCCATATGCCACCATCAGCCACTCGGTGCCATTGTACACATCTCCACCCACGCGGAAGTCCCAAAGGAAGGAGAGGTTGAATTGTTTGTAGGTAAAGCTGTTGTTCAAACCGCCCAGCAGTTTAGGCTCGCGGTTACCAACGTTGGAAGTGGTGAGTGCGGAAGTGAGCGGGTAACCGGTTTTCCAGTCGAGCAGCAGGTTGCCATCCGCATCCGCCTGCCACTTGGAGCCGCTAAGCCCCATAAAATTACCGCCGTCGAAGGACGCTGCTTTCGCATTACCTACCTGTACATCGGTTACATACAGGATGGGAATGGAGCCGGGGAGTGATTTCACTTTGCCTTTGTTCTTCGACATGTTCAGCATTACATCCCAGTTGAAGTCGCGCTTCTTAATGGGCGTAGCGTTGATGCTCACTTCAATACCGCGGTTCTCGATCTCTCCGGTATTCACGTAGCTGAGGATGTAGCCCGTGGCGTTGGATACGCGGGGCTGCAGGATCTGGTCGCGGCTGTTGTTGATGTAATACGCCACATCCAGCCCTATGCGGTTGTTGAGGAAGCGAAGCTCAGTACCGATCTCCGTGGAGGTGGTAGTTTCCGGTTTCATGTTGGGATTACCACGCGTCCATTCGTTACGGAAGCCGCCGCCGATGGTAAGCTCGTAGGGTTTGAGGTAGGTAGCGGTCTGGTAAGCAGGCGCTACTTTACCCACCTGCGCCCAGCTGGCGCGGATCTTACCGAAAGACAGGATACTGCTCTTCGGCATCAGCTCGGTAAATACGAGGCTGCCGCTGAGGGCGGGGTAGAAGAACGACCAGTTGTCGGGCATAAGGGTGGAGGTCCAGTCGTTACGGCCCGTGGCGCTGAGGAACGCGAAGTTCTTGTACGACAGGCGGAGGTCGCCATATACACCCACGAGGCGGGTGCGGATCAGGCTTTCATTGAAATACTGGTTTTGCTTATCCGCATTGTTGATGGAATAGAAGCCCGGCACCAGGAAGTTCTCGGCGCGGTTGCTCACCGACTTCTTCCAGTAATCTTCCGTGGTGGTACCCACCAGCAGGTTCACGTCAAAATCCTTTTTAAAGGTTTTGTGGAAATTGAGCATGAAGTTGGAGTTCACGTAATTGAACACCTGATCGCTTTGTGAGAGCATCCCGTTTTGCCAGGCCGCCTTAACAGACGATCCTTCTGAAATAAGGCTGCGGTATTGGGTAGTGTAGTTGTCTATCCCGAGGCGGTAAGTAGCATCCAGCCAGTCGGTGATTTTGATGTTGGTATAAGCGCTACCAATCACGCGGGTATTTTTATCGCCCTGCGGGTTGCGGTAAAGCACCCAGTAAGGGTTGTCGATATCATCATCCAAAGCAAGCCCGGGAAGCAGGCGGCGCTTGGTACCTGTAGGCGTAAGCCAGTTCTTCATTTCATCACTGCGCGGCCAGGCGATGATGCTTTCCATATATCCGGAGCCGTTAGCACCCCAGAGGCCGGAGCCGGTGAGGGTTTTCTGCGTGGCGCTACGCGCATAGGAAGCGTTTACACCGAACGTGAAACGCCCGATCTTCTGCTCGCCATTGAAACGGAGGGTGCTGCGTTTATAATCCGTAGTGCGGATAATACCCGATTGCTGCAGGTTGGAGGCCGAAAGGAAGAAGTTACCGGTTTTATTGCCGCCGGAAACGGTGAGGGCATTATCGTAAGCATTGGCGGTTTTGAAGAAGTCGCCGAGGTTATCATACACAGGTTCTCCATCCTTAAACGCATCGCCCCAGGAGCGGGTGGTTTGAGTGATAGGGGTACCGTTGAGGTAAGAGCCCTGGCGGTATTTGTCCTGCTGTTTGGGCAGGCGGTTCACCCAGTTGGTGAGGTAGCGCGAGGTGAGGGAAGCGCTTACGGCGCCGTCCTGTCCTTTTTTGGTGGTGATCACGATAGCGCCGTTCGCTGCGCGGATGCCATAGAGCGCTGCCGCAGCCGGACCTTTCAGCACAGATATGCTCTCCACATCTTCCGGGTTAATGTCCATGGCGCGGTTGCTGTTGGTGGTAGAGAGGTTCACGGAGCCGTCGAAGGCGCTGTTATCGCCCTGGCCGGTAGAGTTATCGATGGGCATCCCGTCTATCACGAACAGGGGCTGGTTATCGCGTTCGAGGGAAGTACCGCCGCGGATCACGATAGAGGCGGAGGATCCGGGAGCGCCGCCGGAGTTGGTGACATTGATACCCGCGATTTTACCGTTGAGGGAGTTGATAAGGTTGGGGTCTTTGTTTTTCAGCAGCTCGGCAGATTTGATCTCCTGCACCGAATACCCCAGTGCTTTCCGCTCTTTCTTAATACCCATGGCGGTAACCACCACTTCGTTGAGGGCACTGGAGGTGGCTTCGAGGATGATGCGGAGCTGGCTTTCGTCTCCGATCACCACGTCCCGCGTAACATAGCCGATGAAGGAAAATTCGAGCGTTTCACCTTTGGCTGCCTGGATGGTGAACTGACCCGAAGGAGTAGACTGGGCAAAGCGGGTGGTGCCTTTGATCCGGATAGAGACGCCGGGCATAGGAGTACCGTCGTCAGACAATACGGCTCCCGTAATGGCTTTTTGCTGCTGTGCCCGGGAGGCGAGGGGCAGCAAACACAGTATTAACGACAGCGCCGTTAATACCCTGAGCATGTTTCTCATGGTAGCTGATTTTGTGAAGGATTTACAATTGGTCGATAAATAAATGACTTTGGATGCTTTACGGCATAAGGGTGTCTTCCCGTCAGGGCGTGCGTGTTTTGAGTTTCCAGTGTGTTATGGAATAGCGATTTTGATTTTGATAATTAACTGGTTTCGATTAGATCCTGGAATAAGCTTCTTAAACTGACGATTTCCGAAAAAACAGGTCCCTTAATGGAATAGCTGATTATGACACTAATATAAGCGCAAAAATTACCAGATTCACCCGCAGGGGATTATTTTTTATTACATAAGCTTGCGAATTGATTTCAGGCGCTTTACTTTTATTGCATGAAACCCCCTATGGCCGGAGTGCCCCATTACCCAAAATGCATCTCATTGATAATGAATGCATTCAGTTTTACCTCCTTTCACCATCTGCCAGACAGTTTGATATTTAACTAATATTGGCGTATCTTTGCAATCGATATGATACCATCTAAAGAATTTGATCACATAAGGAATGTACTGGACGCAATTTCGAACCTGCGGGCCGCCATGCGCCAGTTTATCCAGAAGAAGATCCGGGAAGGGAACTATGATATCACCTACGAGATGATGCAGCTCCTCCTGGTACTCTGGCGCGGCCACGAGGTTAACCAGCAGGAGATCGCCAATCTGCTCATTAAGAACAAGGCCAGCATCACCCCACTGATCGATAACCTCAGCAAACGGAAGCTGGTGGTACGCACGGAAGACCCATCCGACCGCAGGAACAAGATCATCGCCCTTACCAAAGCAGGCCGCGAATACATGGAAGCATTCACCCCCGCGCTGGACGATTTCTTCCGCCGCATAGAAACCGATATCAGTCTCCCGGAAATGGAACAGGTAAGCGCCCTGCTCCACAAAATGCGCCAAAACCTCACATCCTGAGTTTTTTTACCCTTATGGTTAAATATTTAACAATATAGTGTTTAACGAAATAAGATAATGAAAAAGATATTCATCATACTGATAACAGGAAGCACCCTCGCAACGGGCACACTCCGTGCGCAGGATTCCCTGCGGCGGGTGATGACGCTGCAGGAGGTTTTCCACCTCACCGAAACCGCCAATCCTTCCCTGAAGGTGGCGGAAGCCGGCGTTGCAGTTGCCCGGCAGAAAACGGAAGTGGCGAAGCTGCAGCAGCTGCCCGGACTCAACGCTTCCCTCGGAGCAGGGTACATTGGTAACCCCATCCTCATCGACCGGAGTTTTTCCAACACCACCCATCTCACCATGCCGCACTTCGCGAACTCGTTTGCGCTGCAGGCCAGTCAGCTGATATTCAAAGGCAATGCGGTGAAGAACAACATCGCCGCCGCATCGCTGCAGGAACAGCTGGCGGAACTGAGCCTGCAGAAAAGCACGCAGGATATGAAACTGCTTTCTGCCGGTAATTACTTCGATCTGTACAAGCTGTACAACCAGCGCCAGGTGTACCACGATAACATCGTACTGGCAGGGGAGCGGTTGAAGAACATCCGGCGCATGCATGCGGAAGGGATGGTGACGAGGAACGATGTGATCCGGAACGAGCTGCTGCTGTCTAACCTGCAGCTGGCCGAAAACGTGATCGGCAACAACATCAATATCCTCAATAAGCAGCTTACCACGGCGCTCAGTTTGCCGGATGAGCTGCTCATCCACCCGGATACTACCATGCTGCATAAGCAGCCCAAAATAGAAACCCTCCGCTACTATCAGGCCCTTGCCCTCGGCCATCAGCCCGATATTAAAATGGCGGCTAAAAGTACTGAGATCGCGGAAGCAGGTGTGAAGATCACAAAAGCCGACAGGCTGCCCTCATTATCGGCCTATGCAGGTAACAATCTTACCCGGCCGGTAACATCTGTTAGTCCGGCACTGGATGCATACAGCAACGGCTGGCAGGCAGGACTTACCCTCTCTTTCAACATTGCTTCCATCTACACCGCACCTAAACATATTAAACAGGCACAGCTGCAGGTTGCGCAACTGCGCGAAGCAGAAACGGAAAGGATACAGCAGGCCGGTGTTAGTGTAAACGCAGCCTATGTGAAGCACAACGAAGCCATTACCCAATGGCATACGCTGGAGCAGAACATGCGGCTGGCCGACGAAAACTACCGCATCATCGAAAAGAAATACCTCAACCAGCTGGCCCTGGCCGTAGACCTGCTCGATGCCACTAACGCCAAGCTGGATGCAGAGCTGCAATACACGAACGCGGAAATCAATATCCTCTTCACGTATTACCAGCTGCTCAAAACCACCGGACAATTATAAACCTCAACACTGTAAAAAAATGGCAACGCAACATAACAACAATCGTAAAACAGGCCGGCACAAGCGGCGTATGGTGTACATCAACATCGCTGCTTTTGTGCTCATCGCGGCAGCCCTCATATGGGTGCTGCGGACATATTTTCATGTGGGCGACAGCAGCTATACCAATGCTGCACAGGTAGAAGCTTTCATCAATCCCATCAACACCCGCGTGCCGGGATACATTAAAGAGATCCGCTTTATCGAGCACCAGCCCGTGAAGCAGGGCGATACCCTCGTGGTGATCGACGACCGCGAACTGCAAACCGCCCTCGCACAGGCAGAGGCAGCCTATGCCAATGCACTGGCGGCCAAACACACCACGGCTTCTTCCGTGCGTACCGTGCGTAATAACATCGGTGTGTCGGAAGCGAATATTGCCGGGGCAAAAGCCCGGCTGTGGAATGCGGAACAAAACTATAAACGTTACGAAAGCCTGCTGCAGGATGATGCGGTTACCCGCCAGCAGTTCGAGCAGATGAAAACCGAGTACGAAGCGCAGCAGGCCACCTACCAGGCACTGGTAAACCAAAGGAACACCACCAGTCTTTCTGCCGATGAAACCGCCTCCCGCCTTGCGCTGAACGATGCTGAGATTAAACGGGCGAAGGCCGCACTGGAGATGGCACAGCTCAATCTCAGCTATACGGTTATCACCGCCCCGCACGATGGCTTTGTAGGCCGCCGCAGTATCAACGATGGACAGCTCCTGCAGGCTGGACAGCAACTGGCAACCATTGTAACCAGCGAGCAGAAATGGGTGACGGCTAACTACCGCGAGCGCCAGATGGATAAGATACAGCCCGGCCGCAAGCTCCGCATTAAGGTAGATGCATTGGGCGATAAGGAATATATCGGCGAAGTAACAGCTATATCTGCCGCAACGGGCAGCAGGTACGCCTCTGTGCCGGTAGACAACTCCACCGGTAACTTCGTGAAGGTGCAGCAACGCATACCCGTACGCATAGAATTTACCAACGACAACTCAAAGGAAGACCTCGCCCTGCTCCGTGCCGGGATGAACGTGGTCATAACACTGGAATAAGCGAATAAAATGAACAGGTTATACGATAACGGACTATTTCACAAATGGGTGCCCAAGCCATTGGCGCTGCTCCTGATCGGGTTGTTTGAACTGCCCGTGCTGGCAGCCGCAGGTGTTTACACCGGCAACATCGCAGATATGGTGGGCAGTCTGGGTACTTATACCGAAGTGATCTCCATGGCCAACTATGCCAACGTAATTGGCATGGGCGCCGTGGTACCTGTTATCCTGCGGCTGGAAAGGCGTTTCCGGGGTAAGGAAGTGCTGGCAGGCTGCTTCGTGGCCCTGGCTTTGCTATCCGTACTTTGCGCCGTAACCACGGAGCCGCTGGTGATAGTAGGGGCCTCGTTTCTTATGGGGATCTTTAAAATGATGGCCCTGCTGAAAATGATCCCGGTCATTATGTTCCTCATCACACCCACGGGTGACCGCGGTAAGTTCTACTCCCTGTATTATACCATCAGCATTGTAACGAGCCAGCTCGTGATCTGGGGCACTACAGGACTGGCCTACCAATCGGAATGGCAGGCCGTGTATTATGCCATGGCAGGCGTACTGCTCATCAATGCGCTGCTGGCTATCGTGTTTATGCACAATAAGCGCAGCGGCCGGATCATTCCCCTCACTGGCATCGACTGGTGGAGCATGGCACTCTTTGCCGCCGCATTCCTGCTGCTGGATTATGTGCTGATATTTGCCCGTCAGCAGGCGTGGTTCGCTTCTGCCTCCATCCGCTGGGCATCTCTGGGTTTTGTCGGCCTTACGGCATTGTTCATCGTACGGCAGCTTACCCATAAAAATCCTTTCATCAACCTCCGCATCTTCCGTAAAACACCCGTTTGGCATGGCATGCTGCTCCTGTTCAGTCTTGGTGTGTTCATGGGCACTGCCGCGGTGCAAACCACTTATACGAGCGGCGTATTGGGCTACGATGCGTATACCAACGCACAGCTCTATGCATGGATGGTGCCGGGCATCCTCCTTGGCGGGGTGATGGGGGTGATTGGTTTTAAGCGCGGCTGGCATCTCAAATACTTTATTCTCGGGGGCTTTAGTTGTTTCATGGTATACAGCGTAAGCATGTACTTCCTCATGGCTCCCGTGATCGATATTGAATACCTCTATGCCATCAGCATCATAAAAGGACTGGGGATGACCATACTCTTTATCGGCATATGGTATTATGCCATGAGTACATTGCCCATGGATCAGATGCTTTCCGTAGTGAGCGTACTCATGGTGGTGCGTACCTTTGTGGGAGTGGCGCTCTTTGCAGCCATCTATTCCTGGGCGCAATACCAGCTCCAATGGCAAAGCGCCGCCAACCTTGCCGCGGGTATGGACGGAGTGAGCTACAACGGCGGTATGGCCCTGTATGCACCTGTGCAGGTGCAGGCACTGCTGGATGCCACCAAAACACTCTACGGGTATGTATGCATCGGCGGGCTCTTCGTACTCACTTACGTGTTCACCCACCACTTTGGCCGGCTGGACTTCCGCCGGATGGTGACCATTTCCCGGGCTATATCCGGCACCCCTATTAAGGAACGGTTGCGGAGAAGGCGGGACGATGACGGGGATGGAGCCATTGCAGCTGCTGCCGCAGCCGCGTAAGGGGAAGAAACTGCATTTACAACGTTGGAAATCAGCCCGGGGGTAAAAAATCCCGGAAAATCACCATATTGAGCCAAAATAATCCTGTAAAGCATATGTCTACAAGAAGAAACTTCCTGCTGCAAACTGCGATGGGACTGGCTGCTACCGCGGCTGCTCCCGTGATGGCGGTAGCTGCGGCGCCTAAGCCGAAGGGGCAATCGTTCCCTATGGGGATGGCAGGCTATACCTTCGCCAAATTCAGTGTGGATGAGGCCATTGCACAGATGAAGCGTGCCGGTATTTCCTACATCTCCGTAAAAGATATTCACCTGCCGCTGAACAGCTCCCCCGAAAAGATTGCGGAAGTGCTGGGCAAGTTCAAAGCAGCAGAGATCCAGGTGTACGCCGTAGGGGTGATCTACATGAAAACCGAGAAAGCGGTGGATGAAGCCTTTGCTTACGCTGCCCGGGTAGGAGTGCCAATGATCGTAGGGGTGCCTAATCCTGAGTTGCTGGATTATACCGAGGCAAAGATCAAAGCCACCAACATCCGGCTGGCTATCCACAACCATGGTCCGGAAGACAAATTGTATCCCGGTCCTAAGAATGTGTACGACCTCATTAAGCACCGCGATGCGCGGATGGGTATCTGCCTGGATATCGGTCATGCCATGCGTGCAGGGGAAGAGCCTGGTAAGGCGATGCGCCTGTACAAAGAACGCATCTTTGACCTGCACCTGAAAGATGTAACTGTTGCCTCCAACCAGGGTAAACCTACGGAGATCGGCCGTGGCGTCATTGACTTTCCCGGTTTCGTGCAATCGATGGAAAAGATCAATTATAAAGGCATCTGCAGCATAGAATATGAAAAGAACATGGCGGATCCTTTAGCGGGTATCGCTGAAGGGAAAGGCTTCTTTGAAGGGGTGATCAGAGCGGTGGTGAAGTAGCAGCCAATTAATGATAGTTATTGCGCCCTGCCGGCCGGTATTGTATGTACTGGTGGGCAGGGTGTTTTGTTTTTAGTTGATATTCAGTAGTTTAGGGTCATTAAATCTCATTGCTAACAAAAATTTGCACACTAACATAAATTTTGTTAGCGTGCAAAATTATGTTAGTATTGTATTGTGAAGGCACTGCAACAATATTTAAAGGAAACATTTGGGGTGATGGAATTACCCCGGTTTGAAAAGGAAAAGAACAGGAAATTGCCCTTGTATCTGAAAGGGAGTTATGCCCTCTTTTCCGGGCACCTGTCTTCCCAAAAAGTTTTATGGGCAGTAATCAAAAGCCCGGAGTCGCCAACCCCGGATCAGCTTACAAAACAAAGCCGGGCAATACAGGATGTAGCCGGAAATGTTCCTGTTGTATTTGTATTTGATGGTTTGGATACCTGGCAACGTAAAAGGCTTATTGAAAAAAAGATAGGTTTCGTGGAGCCTTTTCGCCAGATGTACATCCCGCAATTGTTTATGCAAATAAAGGAAGGGAGCCATCAACCGGTGGAAAAGTTTGTTGCAGCACAACAGCAGTTGAAGCCGCCTGCGCAGCTTTTACTTTTGTATCATTTACAGGTTAAATCATTGGAGGGACTGCCCTTCCAGGAGATAGCCCAGATACTCCAATACTCACCAATGTCTATTACCAGATCCATACAGGATTTACACAGTCTTGGATTGTTAAAGGTAGAAGGGAGTAAAGAAAAATCACTGTTGTTTGGCCAGCAGGGAAGGGAGTTATGGGAACAGGCACTGCCTTACCTTACAAGCCCGGTAAGGGAAACCTGGTACAGTGATGAAACATTCAATATCGACCATCTCCAATATGGCGGCGAAACCGCCTTGTCGCACTACAGTTTATTAGCTGATGCTCAGCAAAAGTGTTATGTTGCAGGCAAAGAAATATTCCGTTTCTCCAAATCCAATTTAGACGGGCTTCATAAGAAATTCGGTAATAACATGCTGCAGGTTTGGCATTATGATCCTGCTGTACTGTCAAAAGGCAAAGCTGTTGACAGGTTGTCGCTGTATCTGACCATGAAGGACCATGAAGACGAACGAATACAAGCTTCATTACGTCAAATTATGCATGAAACATCATGGTTGTAGGATTGGAAATTTTCACAGAGCATTTTAAAGAATTTACAAGACATTATATTCTAATAGGCGGCAGTGCCTGCGACCGGCACTTTGATAAGCGCGGTGTAGCCTTCAGAGCTACAAAGGATCTGGATATTATCCTTATAGTAGAAGCATTAACAGATACGTTTGTAACGCATTTCTGGCAATTCATTAAAGATGGGGAATATGTACTGGCGCAAAAGGGGAGTAACCGGCAATTTTACCGGTTCATTGCACCCAAGGCAGAGTTTTATCCTTACATGATCGAATTGTTTTCCCGGAAACCTGACCCGATCCGGGAGATGGAAGGGATGTATCTTACTGATATCCCTACCAGCGAAGAAGTTTCCAGCCTCTCCGCTATATTACTGGATGACGATTATTATCATTTCACATTGGCTCATACTGCTATTTATGAGGGATTGCACCATGCCAGTGAAATTGCATTGATCGTATTGAAGGCAAAAGCATTTTTAAATAACAGGCAACGGGAGGCAGAAGGACAAAAAGTGCAGCAAGACGATATAGTCAAGCATCGAAAAGATGTAATCCGTTTAACGGCCATTCTTCCACCAGAAATCACGGTTGATTGCCCCGCTGTTATCAAAACTGACCTCCGGTCGTTTATTGAAATCCTGCAGCAGGAGCAGCCCGATGTAAAAGCGCTGCTTAAAAACCTGGGGATTACCGGAGTGACACTGGAACAGGTTATTGATCAGATCGAGCAAACATTTGGGTTAGTGTCACAGAAAGCCTGAATTAATATGTAATACACAATTCAGGAACCCTGCAATACATCGATAGGTCGTTGATTGGCAGGGTTTTTTATTTTTTAGTCATTCAACGGATGCTTTGCATCAAATTTTCCTGCCTCTTCACTGCCTTTTTACTACCTCCGGACTGCCTTGGTACTGCCTTTAGAAGCCCATTACACTAAGGTTAGACTGCCTCTACACTGCCTTCCACTGCCTTGAGACCCTAATTTGAACGGCAGATATCAAACAACTTTGCAAGCCTGATCTTGAACCAGAGGGTTAACAAATCTGATAGTATATGCGTACTATTTACATGTAGTTTCCTTTTTGGGCGGTATTACAAAATGAAATACATTCGCACCGCAAGTTTTCTTTTGATACGCCCCAAGTTAACCATTGTAACCTCATAAACACGTCTATATGAATTCATGGCAGCACATGATAGCAGAGGGCTTGGCGGCAAGCGTGCCTATCGATGAGCAACGCAGTTTGTTCGGGACTTTGATCCTGATGTTCCTGAGAATTGATTCCGGTTTTTCCGTAGCCTGCGATAACGATATCCGCAGGTATTGCGAAACGGTTACTTTCAAAAAAGGTACTGTTATTGTCGATTTCGGGGAAGTTTGCAATCACTTCTTCTTTCCTTATGTGGGGAAGGTGTCTGTCCAGAATAAGCTGGATAATAAAGTAGACACCTGCGAGTTTGCGGCATCGTTTGCCAATGTGATAGCCCTGGAAAGCTTCAACTCGCAAAAACCCAGTTATGAAAAGCTGGTTGTATTGGAAGATACTACCTGCATCACCTTGCACTGGTCTCATTTTATAGCCATCTTCCGCAGGCACATCGATTTTAAACGGATCTGCTGCCTGTTTAATGAAGTGAATGGCGGGCCCATGGATAACCGCATCAAAGCGGTAGATGCGAGCTGGGCGGTGCCTGCCGCCTTTCCTGAATATCCCGATGGTGTCTGGCGGAGTATATGATGCTTCCCGATGCAGGCTCACCAATGAGTTTGTATGATGCTTCAGTCTACAATTATTTGATTTTTATCCATCTGGTGAATAGGCCTGGTGGGATACATTTATTGCCTAACCTCAAAATTTATGCAACCATATCGGAACACCCCAATCATGTGGATGCTCGTCGTGGCGATGAGCTTATTGTTTGCCTGCAGAAAAAGCACCGACCCTGCTGCAGTACCCCGGTTCACACATGCCTTTACAAACCTTCCGGGCACTGCGGATAGCAGGCTCATAACGTATGCCGACTCTTTAATGGTCAGTGAAGCCACCCGGCCCTGGATGGATAGCGTAATGGCTACCATCGGCATTCCTGCATGGGAATATGCCACCTTCGGCAAACAAGCTGGTGTACCTGCCGCTATGGTCCCTTTGATAGACAGGGAGGCCCGGGAAGTGAGGGGGCTCCTCGCCATGGTAAACGGTGCCGATCGATTCCGGTTCCGGATAATAGACACCCGGAACCCGGAGCGCTATGGCTACAACAACGGCCGTAACCGGGCAGGAGCCAGGCACATCTTCATAGCTGCCGATCTGTTTAACCAGCGCATTTTCGCCAGGGCGCCCCGGGAAGTGCTGGACCACTGCATGATGACACGTTCCGAACGCCGTCTACTCGAGCAGGCCAGGAGAAGCGGGCCTGCCGGTACCTACAGCATCCGTGCAGCGGCTTACACCGTATCCATTACCTGCTACACCACCGTTGCCTGTACCGGCGATGGTAAAGGGAATTGCGTGGGCAACATCGTTACCACCACAGATTGCGTATACAATTACATCTGGGTCGATTATGGAGGCAGTGGGTATGTGGGAGCCTCCGGAGGTGGGACCGGAGCCAGTGGGGGATCATCCGGCCCCTCTGCCGGGTGTATGGGGACGGAGTATGGAGGGGAGGACGCTGTGGTGGTGATGCCTCCGGATAAGCCTATTAATGACGTAATTGCTTATTTAAAGTGCTTTTCGCGAACAACTGGGGGGAAGATTACGTTTTATGCAGATCAGCCGGTAGCCGGCAGGGATGATGTAATCTCATTCAGGGAGCTGGCTGGCCACTCTTATTTATCTATTGAGCAGAATATTGGTGGTAAGATTGTCCGACGTACTGTTGGGTTTCATCCAAGCCAGGGTATCACTCCAGTATTTAGTAATTCTTCGGGTAGTCAACTTGGGGATGATTCTAATACTGAATGCGATGTGAACTTAAGTGTGAATGTATCCGCGGCAACAATGAATAAAGTACTTAGGTTAGTTGAGAATCCAAGACGGGTGTACCACATTGAAACTTACAACTGCACTAATTTTGTGATTGATATCAGTGATGCGTGCGGCCTAAAGATTCCCAGAACAATGGGCCGATGGTTTTTAGGCTCTGGTTTGAATCCTGGTAATTTTGGGGAAGACCTACGAAAATTGCCCGGTGCAGAGTTTAGAAAACAATCATCTCCTGGTAATGTAGGGACTTGCAATTAGTAAAATCGTTTTTATGAAGATCTTTCAAATTTTGATAATAGCCCTGTTTGTCGCCGTTAAAAGCGATGCGCAAACATATTCATCCGATGAGAAGCTTATAAGAGAGTTTCTTACTTATGTGAAGAGTTCATCATGGAGTATCGACACAATGGATTCTAAGTTTATAGTTGGATATCCAGTTGATTCTGCCATTGGATCAAGAGAGCTGCGGCAGAAATGGCTCAATACCCTTGTTGGATTCTTGCAGAATCATTTAAAGAGAGCAGATTGGGATGCAGTGAAGGTAGTTCCATATGATCAAGCCCCTGACAGCTTGCAAATATTAATGCTAAGGACGGAGTACTCAACCAGATCCTACGTTGTCACGGATTCGAAAGCATTTACTAGGTACATTCTGATTAAGAATAACCACATCCAGGCATTCGATCTTTTCCAGAAGGCCTTTTGGTTGATGGATTAATGAAAAGTTATAAGGGATTTAGATTTCATTTATTATACTATTATAAGTTATGTAATGCGTGGATATAGTGTTTGAATGGAACCCGGCAGCTGAGGCGCCGGGTTTTTTATTTGTATCCCTTTAAAAAGTCTCTTTTCCTAAGTCAAGAAGAGGCAATAAGAAACTCTTTCAGCCCAGTAGGATATGGCAGTAGGTGACTGGTTTGCTGGCGTATTCACTGCTGTAAGAACGCATTAAGAGCTGGAAAGCGAGTAGTATTATGGCCTGGTTTTAATAGGCACAATAAGATTCTGAATAAAATTTCAGAATTATTTTGCCACTGCAATCTTTTTGCTGTGAGTAGTACTAATTTGCTTATGTAAATGAGTACGCAATTATTGAGAACCTAAAGGAAAGTAACTATTTAGCAAGACACACAAACTAGAGTTGACCATTAGTATTCGCTAACTGTAAATGTTAGAGAAATCCCTTCGTTGCATCAAAAACATCAAATATGACCAAGACACGGTTGTTGTATATATCGCAACAAATTATTTGTTCCCTACTTATTATCCTTTTTGTTTACACTGGTCTTAATAAACTGATGGACCATGAAACGTTCATCTCACAGTTAAGAAAGTCTCCTTTTATGCAGTGGGGACCTGATTTTGTGTCGTATGCAATTCCAATTGGAGAGTTGCTGTTGGCAGTGGGGCTTATTGTCAAGAAGACCCGTATGCTGGCGCTTTTTGGATCCTTCCTTTTAATGGCAATGTTCACTGGCTACATCTGGATCATGTTGACTTATGCTAATGATTTGCCCTGCAGCTGTGGTGGAATATTAGCAGCCATGACATGGGATATGCATCTTATATTCAATGCTATTTTTACTGTGTTGGCAGCTATTGCCATCTTTATTGAGAGTCATTTGAAAAAAGTTAATTACTTACCTGGAGGCAAACTCGCCAAATCAATGCAATAGAATAACCCTTTCTACAAAATAAACTTCTTGATGTACATCGAAGGCAGGTGTTCCAAGCACCTCGTCACAGCCTTAATAGTGGCGGACAAATAATCATTTCTTAATCCTTAAAAATTGAAAATTATGAAACGCTTTAATGTTAGCATTCTTGCAGTTGTTGCTGTTTTGGCTATCGGTTTGACCGCTTTTACTAAGGCAGAACCTGTTGCAAAACGTGCTGTTATTACTAATTGCTACACTGGTGTAACTTCTGATTGTGTTTCACCACTTCAGCTGGTTTTTGATGTGACTTCTTGCGCAAATTCTCTGGCTCAGGACGAAAAAGCAGTTGCTGCTCTTGGTGGTGCATTTGTTTCCAGCATTGATTGCCAAGAAACACAATCACAATTCTGCTGCGCCAAACTGGTGCAAATTACAAATCCTCTTTGTGCCACTCAGCCCAGGCTTACTTTCTTTGACAAAGATGGTATTCAGCGCATAAATGCTTATGCAAAGATCGACGCAGTTTTCTGCCGTCCTTAATATTTTAAAAGCTAGCGCAAGCCTGCCGGATTCGGCAGGCTTGCTTGTTTAACTTAATAGTTGAAAACATGAAAAGATCGATATTTTGGATAATGATTGGCGGAGTAATTTTTATTGGGATTTCATTATATGTTCTCCTTCAAGCAGCAGATATTCCAAATAGAGCGAATAATGGGTTCACAAGAAATTACTTGGAGCACTACTCTCAGCCTAATGAGCAACAGTCAATTAGCGATCGAATTGTAAAAATTAGTGGAGTGACAGATTCTGAAATCTACTTTTCAGGAGGAGACCCGAGATGGATAATGAAGTATGATTACTCATTGAATCTAAAGGATACAGTGCTATTTGGCATTGCATATTCAGAACGCTTAAGAGATCCGGGTATTTATGTTGATTCACCGGATGTGTATATGTATGGAATGGAAATATCATATCTACTAAAAGGGTCGTTAGATGCTTTTTTATTAGACACATTGAAACTTGAAACGGATTTGATTACTCGTGTTGCCCAAATTTCTTCTGATAAATTAGCGATTCGTGGATTAGATAGTACACAAGCTCGGCAAGTTTTTAAGATTATGAGTGCCAAAAGCGGAAAAGTGATTCGACAGCATGATATTTTTCCTGAACAGCAATTCGGCGGTTTTGAGAAGGATGGCAGAATGAAATATGATAGCCGTACTAAATGCTTATATTTCGCTCAGATGTATCAGAATGGTATTTA
Source organism: Chitinophaga deserti (assembly GCF_003149455.1). GTDB lineage: Bacteria > Bacteroidota > Bacteroidia > Chitinophagales > Chitinophagaceae > Chitinophaga > Chitinophaga deserti. The sequence goes on along the minus strand of NZ_QFFK01000003.1, from coordinate 61,485 downwards.
TTGTATGGATACTATGCTGAATTTAAAATACATAAGTCGTACAATTGATACTGCAATTGTAAACGAAGTTGAAATTGGCATGCAGGATGAAAATGGTGTGACGAAGATTGTACCAAAGAAGCCAAGGCAGATTGTGAATAAGGACCTTGATGTGTTTAATGGAGTAGTTTTTATTCTGTCTGGATTGAAAGCGGATAATGAAACTTATGCTGAGTTTAGTAAAATATGTGCAATTGATATGTATAATGGAGAGAATGGAAGATATATTGGAAGTATAACAATTCCTACATGGAAGAATAAGCGGTTAAAAGAGTTTAAAGTATATAATAATAATTTGATTGCACTTTATGAAGGAGGAAATTGTTCAATTTTTAAATTGAATGACAGAGTACTTAGGGAAATATATTTCTAATGCATTTTCTCCTTAATTAGATTACTTGGTAACTGCCATTCTTTTGGTAGTTCAATAGAATTTGGCGAAAAGGTATCGGTGGTGAGGGGGGCACTATCTCATCAACTGTGTAAACATAGAAAATTGGAGTTTCGTATCAGTACCTATATCTTGATTCTATTTTCAATAATAGTTAAAAACTGATGGAGGACAACACCCCAGTTCCTAATAGGCATAGTCCATTTTTTTGTCACCTCCCTTAGCGCCAGGTATACGGACTTGAGCACAGCGTCATCCGTAGGGAAAGAGAGTTTGTTCCTGGTGTATTTCCTAGTCTTCCCATTAAGGTTTTCGATCAGGTTAGTCGTATAAATGATTTGACGGATATCAATGGGAAAGTCGAAGAAAACGGTCAGTTCTTCCCAGTTTTCCTTCCAGCTTTTGATAGCATACCCGTATTTGCTGCCCCATTTGCCTTCAAAGCTCTCCAGAGCAGCCTCAGCCGCTTGGCGGGTAGGCGCCGCATAAATATCCCTCATATCCTGGGTAAATGCCTTTTTGTCTTTCCAGACCACATAGCGACAGCTATTGCGGATTTGGCGAACTACGCAGATCTGGGTGGAAGATTGGGGGAATACGGCCCTGATAGTCTGGGTAAATCCATTAAGGTTGTCAGTTGCTGTGATCTGGATATCCTCCACTCCGCGAGCCTTCATATCAGTTAATACCGTCATCCAGTAAGCCGCTGATTCATTCTTGCCCAGCCACATCCCGAGCACTTCCTTGTAGCCGTCTTTACGCAGCCCTACGACTATATAAATCGTCTTATTGATTACTTTGCTGTTCTCACGAACCTTGTACACGATTCCATCCATCCAAACGATAAGGTAAACGGGTTCCAATGGGCGATTCTGCCAGTCTACGATATCCTCCGCCACCCGGGAGGTTATTCGGCTAATGGTAGCAGCGGATACCTCGAACTTGTAGACATCCTTAATCTGATCCTCAATATCACTTACACTCATGCCTTTGGTATATAAAGACACAATCACCGCCTCAATGCCTTCCACCATGCTTTCCCGCTTGCGTACGATCATAGGGTTAAAGCTGGCGTCACGGTCACGCGGTACTTTAATCTCTGACTCCCCAAAGCTGGTTCTGATCTTCTTCTTTCCATACCCATTACGGGCATTAATAGTATCAGCCTGCTCATTCTTTCCGTAACCTAAATGGCCATCCAGCTCGCCTTACAGCATCTTTTCAATGGCTCTTTTCTGGATCTTTCCCAGGAAGTCATTGAGTTGTTCTACCGTCTTAAATTGCTTCAAAAAATCGTCTGATAATAAATCTTCTGCCTACATTATTCTGTGTAATTTTTAAAATTTAAAAAAAAATCGCAGCTCATAAGAACTCCGATTTTATATGTTTACACAGTTTTTGTTTTAGGACTTTTTACCTGACTGTACAGTGAATTTATTAGTATATATTATAAGTTTGCATCAATGGATGTTGCCAAATCTAAGCCTCTCAGTGAGCCACCAAAGTTTTTAATGTGTGACAGAGCACAGTCAAATGAACGTAACCTTCCTTTGCTGTCAACTAATATATATGCCGGGATTGCTTGAATGCTAAATGTCTTTGTTAGTGATTTATTTGATTCCTGAATAAAGTGCAACCATTCTGTACCATCTTCTTGTATTGCTTTTATCCATTTGTCTTTTTGTACATCACTTGATATTCCAATTATTTGTAGGCCTTTCTCTTTGTAAGTTTCATAAATGGATTTTAGGTGAGGTATTTCTTGACGGCAAGGAGCACACCATGAAGCCCAACAATCTATTAATGTTAAGGGGCTTTTTTTTATTAAATCGTGTATCTTTACTGCATTTCCACGGTTATCTAGTACAGTAAAATTTGGAATAATTGCCATTTTTTCTATACCAGCAGTGGAGTTTTTAAATGAAAGAAGTTCTTTTGCTATCTTTCCATAGTAACTATTTTTTACGTCGGTTGATAAGTTGTCATAAATTCTATTTATCTTTTTTAGGTCTGTAGTTGGCGCTTCCAAAATTTTCGTATAAGTGTATGCCGTAATCATTGAATTAGGATGTTCCAATAACCAATCCAATAGATGGTTATGAAACTTTTCCCTTTCTTTATCAATTTCATTCATCTCATCTGTCATTATCTTGTTAAGTTTCTTTATTGTCGCAGAATCATTTCTGGTAAATGCATCATTAACTGCAGCGTTTTTGCTGTTTACGATTTCCCATTTTTTACTTAGTAAATCATTCTGTTTGTTCATCATTTCTTGTAGGGTAATGTATTCGTTTTGTTGCGGTGAATTGTAAACTATGACTTTCTTATCGCCAAGTTTACCCAGTACCTGTATTTTTGAATTTGTTACGAAAATAGCGTTGCTAGATACTTTACTTACCACTGAGTCAAAGTGAATAAAGTAAAAACGACCATTATCTTCTAGTTTTCCTTTGAAAGTAAAGGTTTCGTTTGATGATATAACAGAATTAATTGTATCTCTTTCTTGAGTTCTTAAGTATGCACGTGTTCCGTCAGGGAGATTAGTAAATTTGCATTCTAAAGTATATTCATTTTGCAAATTCTGAGTAAATCCAGGTTGGTATATGCCCAGAATAATAAGATAGATGGAGAATAGTTTATAAATTTTCATTTTGATAGATTGTTGGTGAATGCATTTTCTATAATACGGGCTCTTACTACTTTTCTTTCTTTTTTTAATTTGAATCCATATTTCTGTAATTCTTCGTTCAATTTTAAGATGTTTTCGTCCGTAAGTTTTCTATTTGTATTTTTTAAGATTATTGATACAAGTTTGTAATCCGACATGTTTGTATCATTTATGAGATAAGTAGTTCCGTCTTCCGAGTAAGGTTCATTAAAGTAATTAATTACTATAGCTAAGGGTGATTTAATGAACTCGATGCTGTCCTGCGCAATAATTTCTTGAGAAGAATGCGTGGATATATTTGTTGGATCTGTAGTATATTTCTTAATAGCAATAGTATCGCAAATTTGTAGTTTGACAAGATCAATGCTAGTGGTATCAATATGCATTTTTATACCAAAACATCGCTCTAGGTCTTTTCGCAAAATCGCTTTTTCTTTTTCTTTGGTGTAATTATTAATTTGAAGTTCATATGAGTATTTGGTTTGAGAGATTCTAGATAGTTTGGTAGTATCAGATTTTGCCTCATAGTATTCAGGTACTTTGTTAATCCAATTTCCATTGTATTGCATCCCGTATTCATTCGAGAAGTATTCACTGTAAGCATGTACAATTAAAGAAAGCAAAGTGTATTGGTATAACTTTATACCTATTTGTTGACCATTTTTTGCAAGAAGTGGCATATTTTCACTTGCAGATCTGTATTCCGGATATGATGGTATATTTTTATGATCAAGGAAAAGGCTGTACTGATTCCCCATTCTAGGGAAGTATTGTGAAATGTATTCTCTAGGGGCATTTATAGTTTCTATTTTTTCAGAAAAATCTTCAGGGACTTTTGAAAGATACATTAACTCAGAGATGTATTTTCCATTAAGTATTTCAGTTAGTGACTTATTCGGATCTGCGATTTCTTTTGGTGCCGATTCTGTAACCTCGTATCGCTGGACTGCTTTTATTTTTCCAAATTTCAAATAGCTTTCGATATTCTCTTTGTCTGTCTGGTCACTATTTACTGCAGCAAGAACTCTCCCATCATTAGCTATCCAAACGTGATATGGTTCCGTGGAATGTGGGAATAATTTGCTGGTTAAAATTGTGTCAGAAAAAATCATAGGAAGTGAGTTGTTTTGCAGAATTTTAGATCTTTTAAATAAATCTGCCAGCTCTTCCTTTGTGTTTCGTGTTACCAATACTATTTGTATATCGTCATTGAATTTTCGTTGTAATTCCTCCATCTTAGGCATAGCGCTAATGCAGTAAGTACACCATTTGCTCCAAAAGTCTAGAATAATAAGTTTTTTCTTCACAGCAAAATCACTTAATCTGAGAGTGAGGGGTTCATAGTTTTTAACTTCGGTAAAAGTATATTTTGATAGCGGTACTATGTCTCCTACAATTAATCTTTCTTCGGTATGGATCTTATAATTTGAGAAGTTATTTTGTACAGATTTACCTTGCGCATGTACGAAAAATGGCAGGAATAGTATTGATATTGGCAAAAAGGATCTCATGATATTTCGTGTTTTTCAAGAATATATTATTTGTTAAACAAGCATATGACAAGCATCACAGCGGTCTATTTAACTTATAGAGAGTGGAAAGTCTAAAAAGGGGGAGAGAATTGTGGTAATTAGTAGCCATTATTGATGTATTATCTTATTGGCTTTAAAAAGTTACACATTAGAAGTGATTGCCCATTAACAAATCAGTAACCCATTCGAATAGATTTATATAAGAAATTAGGGACAGTTTTAACAATAGCATTCAAATAGTAGGAACTCCACTTTGCCTTATTGACTTAATATATGTTATTGCCATTTACTTAAACCTATTACTCATGAAGTTGGTTTTGCTACATTTTAAAACTAGTTATTGTCTTTCAGCATCACTTGTTATACTAATGATAATTTCTCATGTAGCGTATTCTAATGAGATCGACGATACACCACGTATTTCTATTAAACTGTTCAATCAACCGATTATACAAGTTTTCAATGAATTGGAAAGAAAGACAGGTTATGTTGTTTATTTTACGGGATCTACTCTCGATGGTACACGGAAGATTAATGTTAACATTAGTAATGTATCCATTGACCAAGCTATTGAAAGTATTCTCGAGGGGCTTGGTGTTGATTGGGTTATTCGTGGGAAATCAATTGTGCTTAAACGATTAGATTCGAAATCTACTCAAGTATGGGAAACATGGGATACAATCCCTAGGATCTTATCCAAAGTAAAAGGTTATATTTTAAATCATGAGCGCGTTCCAATACCCGGTGCTACTGTTGTATCGAAGGGAGCTGGTGTGACAACAATAACTAATGATAAAGGATATTTTGAAATCGAGAATGTAAGATCAAATAGTGCTTTGATTATTACCTATGTTGGATATGAGACAGTGATTATCAAGCCAGAATCCGTAACAATGAGGATAAGCATGAAACCTAAAATTACGGAGTTGAAGAATGTAGAGATTGTCTCTACCGGCTATCAAGATATAAATAGAAGTAGAGTAACGGGAAGTTTTGTAAAGATTGATAATGAATTATTTAATCGGCAAGTAGGAAGCACTGTCCTTGATAGAATTTCAAATGTTACAAGTGGCTTAATTGCTGGGCCAGGAGGGCGCAGTAAGCAGGCAATTGTTATTCGAGGAGAAAGTACTTATGAAGGGAATAGTGCCCCGTTGATTGTTGTTGATAATTTTCCATATGAAGGTTCCCTTGAAAGTTTAAACCCAAATGATGTAGAATCGATAACTGTCTTGAAGGATGCTGCAGCAGCTGCAGTTTGGGGTACAAGGGCTGGAAATGGCGTAATTGTAATCACTACAAAGAAGGGCCGATTTAATAGTAAGCTCTCATTGACATTAAATGCAAATTATACTATTGGTTTAAAACCTGATATTTATTATGTTCCGGGATTGGATGGAAAGGGCATGATCGAGTTTGAAAAAATTCAGTTTGGAAAAGGACTTTATAATGCATATGATGAATTATATCCGCTATTTGGGTATTTCCCTTCCGCGCCTATTGCTGTTGAAATATTATTAAAAGCAAAGAAGGATGGAATTCAAGAACCATTAAATAGCCCTGTTGTTCAGCAGGAGTTAAATAACTTGGCTGAGAAGGATCTCAGAAGAGATGTTGAGAGATTTATGTTGCGCAAACCATCTCTTCAACAATACGCTGTTAACATTACTGGTGGATCTGACAAATATTCTTTTTATGGATCAGTTGGATATGATAGAACTAGAACAGAAAATTTGAGAGATCGAAATGCACGTGCTTCTTTAACATGGGGGAGTATGTTTAAACCTTTGAAGAACTTAGAGATTAATGGTCAGATTGTATATACTAGAACGGATGATTTGACTGGCGGATTAGCATCAAATCAAATCCTATTTGAAAACGAATTTTCTCCATACAGCCAATTGGTTGATGTAAATGGTAGAAATGTCGTGCTTCCGCATTACTACCGGTTGCCTTATGTAGATACGGCGAGGTATCCGGGGCTGCTAGATTGGCATTACCGCCCAATGGATGAGATTAATTTGACAGAAAACAAGAGTAATTCTGAGGAAACTAGAGTTAGTGCTGGATTAAAGTATTTGATATTACCTTGGATAAAGACTGAGTTTCAGTATCAAGGACAATTTATGAATCGTTCATCAGTTAGAACAAATTCAGTTGAGAGTTTTACTGTTAGGGATGGCATTAATGGAGCTATGAATTTTAAAGACGGAATATTAATTTATCCATATCCCGTAGGAGATTTGTTGGAAACTAGTAATACCCGGATGAGGAATTGGAATATTAGGGGGAGTTTAAGTGTAGATAAAGAATGGGGGTGGCATCGACTAAGTGGAATGATTGGATTAGAGTATAGGGAAAATGTTGTGTCTTCGAATTTTTTTCAGATGTTTGGGTATGATAATTCGACAGGTTCATACAAAGATGTAGATCCACTTGTACTTTTGCCAAAAAGGCCAATTGGAGCGACAAGAATCGGAACACATATAGATCCCAATTACCTACTGGATCGGTTTGGAAGTTATTTTTCAGTTTTAACATATAGTTATCGTGACAGGTATATAGTGACGGGCAGTGCAAGGCTTGATCAGTCAAATAATTTTGGGATAGATGCAAATTTAAGGCGAGTTCCACTTTGGAGCACTGGCGTTAGTTGGCATATAAATGACGAACCATGGTTCGCTGTAAGATTCTTGGACGTTTTAAAATTAAGAACAAGTTATGGTTTTACAGGTAATACCATTAGAGGTGCAACTAGTTACCCAATATTTGAGTATAAAACAGATGATACTTATGTTCCTCCAAGAGGTGGACTATTATGGGGAGAAATTACACGTCCAGGTAATCCAGGCTTAAAATGGGAGAAAGTTAGAATTATTAATTCCGGCTTTGATTTTTCTATTAAAGGGGGAAGACTGAATGGAAGTATAGAATATTTTACTAAAAGGGGACTTGATTTATTAGGTACTATTCCGGTAGATCCTACATCCGGATTTTATTACTACCAAGGGAATTCTGCATCTATGAAGGGTAACGGATTAGACATAGTGATAAATTCAGTAAATATTAAAAAAGGAAGTTTTTCTTGGAATTCAAGGTTGTTGTTTAGTACAGTGAAGGATAAAGTAATTCAATACAATTACCCTACCGAGAATACAGCACTTAGTTCTGTAAATGGTACATATACTGTTGGTTATCCACTAAGATCTGTCTTCAGTTTTAAATGGGCCGGCTTAAACCCTGAGAATGGAGACCCCAGAGTATTTATTAGTGATACTGTGAGTGAGTACAATAACATTGATAAAAGTAAGATAAATGATTTGCAGTTTCATGGTTCAAGTTCTCCTAGGATATTTGGTTCCTTTTTGAATGAATTTAAGTGGAATAATATAGGGCTTTCTTTTAATATTATTTACAGGTTCAAGTATTACTTTAGAAGAAGCTCCGTGAATTATCAGAATATGTTGAATATTGGTTGGAATGGACATGAAGATTTTGTAAATAGATGGAGGGAAAAAGGGGATGAGAATTCAACAGACATTCCTTCTTTACCAGATTGGGCATCTCCATATAGAGAGTTTGCATATTTAAATTCGAGTATACTTGTTGAAAAAGGTGATCATGTTAGATTACAGGATGCCAGATTGTCTTATACCTTACCTAGTGTTTTTTTAAATAGATTAAAGGTCCAAACATTAAATATTTATTTCTACGCTGCAAATTTAGGTATACTATGGAGGGCGAACAACCTTCGTATTGACCCGGATTATTTTTCATTTAGGAGTATTCCAGATGCGAAAAGATTTACACTGGGTTTTACGCTTAATTACTAAACAAATTATTATGAAAAAGTTCTTTTTATTAAGATATTTTGGCTTGTTTGTAATAATTGCATTTTGTGGATGTGCGAAAGATGGTTGGTTTGATGTTAAGTATGATAAAAAGGTTGGTGTGCCCACAACTGTGACTGAACTTCAAGCAATTTTAGATAATGGGGAAGTATTTAATATGTATTGCCCAATGGCGATGGAAACTGCTGCGGATGATCACTATCTTGAGGAGGATCAAGCAATGCAATTATCTGGTTTTGAGAGAAATAGTTATATCTGGATAAAAGATGCCCCTAATATAAAAGTATCTGATTGGATTGATTTAACACGTGGTAGTTATAGGAAAGTATTCGCAGCAAATTTAGTGATAGAAGGAATAGAAAAAATTAGTCCGAGAGACGAATCAGAAAGAATTAAGTGTAAGAATGTTAAAGGACAAGCATTGTTTTTTAGAGCACAGGCATTTTATTGGCTTGCACAAATTTTTGTTCCGCCTTACGATGAAGCCACATTCGATAAGAAGTTGGGTATTCCATTGCGGCTTAATTCTAACGTAGACGAGATTAGTATTCGTAGTTCGGTGAAGGAAACATACGCACAGATAGAAAAGGATTTACTGGATGCAGTTAGTTTATTACCACTAATTCAAAACTATAAAACTCGACCCTCTAGAAGTGCTGCATATGCGATGTTAGCAAAAGTTTATTTAACAAATAGGGACTATATCAATGCAAATAAAATGGCTAATCTAGCTCTGGCTGGTCAGGATGTATTATTAGATTTTTCGGATTTGAACTTTGGACCTTTTAGTAATCCATTCGAAGTATATAATAAGGAAATTATTTTTCATTCGACCATGGGGGGTAATGCTATATTTACTTTTTTTAACGTCAGAGTAAAGAAGGAGGTATATGATATGTATCAGGATGGTGATTTAAGGAAAAAAGCATTTTTCGACTATGATATTGGCACAGGTACGGTTACCTATAAAGGAACTTATGCCGGATCTGGGTACTTTTCTTTTTTTAATGGGTTAGCTTGCGATGAGTTATATTTAATTCGTGCTGAATGTAATGTTAGAACTGGGAATTTGTCTCTGGCTCTGAATGATTTGAATAAGCTTCTTAGAACTAGATGGGATGATTCGTTCAATGAAATTGTTGTAGATGATCCTGAGGAAGCATTAAGAATTATAATTAATGAAAGAAGAAAGGAGCTAATTTTTCGGGGAGTTCGGTGGTCTGATTTGAGAAGGCTAAATATGGATCCACGTTTTGCAAGTACTTTAACTCGTTCATTAAGTGGGAAGACATATACACTTGAACCTAATAGTTATAAGTATACTTTACCAATTCCTGACGACATCATTCAAATCACCGGTATGGAACAAAACCCCGGTTGGGAATAGTCATTAACAAACGCACAACATCCCCTTCCCAAAATAATCCTCACCTTCGATCCATCATGTCTAAGCATGATATTGTTCACGGAGCAGTCCAAGATAGCTTAAGACAAAATCCTTTTGAATAAGCATATTGTCCTTATCAAAATCAGGGGGAAATGTCCATCCATTTCACCCAGCCCCTCACTCTCAGCCAGTGGGGGCTTTTTATGGGTAGTAATCCCAATCACCCCTCACCAAAAAAAATCCTTAACTTGTATGTCAGCCCTTAGCATACAATGTCGACTAAAAGAAACAACAATATCGGATTAATCCAGGCCCTCACAGCATCCCCGCTGCTGGAGAAACAACTGATCGATAGCATTCCTACTGCCGTTTACACTACAGATATTAACGGCCGTATCCTCCACTTCAACGATGCCGCCGCTAAACTCTGGGGCCGATCACCTATCGTAGGGAAAGACCTCTGGTGCGGCTCCTGGAAGATATTCAAACCCGACGGACTCACGCCCATCCCCCTCGAAACCTGCCCCATGGCAGTTACCCTACGTACCGGTAAAGCAGTATTGGGGGAAGAGATCATCATAGAAAGGCCGGATGGTACACGGTCGTACGTACTGCCATCACCCAAACCGCTCTTCGATGAAGACGGACAGCTAATAGGCGCCATTAATATCCTGGAAGATCTTACCGCCAGCAGGATCAATAACGATGGTCTCCGCCACCTGGCTGCCATCGTGGAATCGTCAGACGATGCCATTATCTCCAAAACCCTCGACGGCATCGTTACTTCCTGGAACAAAGCGGCCGAACGGATATTCGGCTACACCGCCCCGGAAATCATCGGTAAACATATTTCCATACTCATCCCGGCCGATCGCCAGGACGAAGAACCCGCCATCCTCAAACAGCTGGCAGAAGGCAAACGGGTAGATCATTTTGAGACTGAGCGTGTCAACAAAAACGGGCATATCATCGATATCTCACTTACCATATCCCCCGTACGCAATGCCGCGGGCACCATCGTGGGCGCCTCCAAAATTGCGAGGGATATTACCGACCAAAAGCGGGGAGAGCTGTTATTACGCCTCGGTGAAGAGCGCTTCCGCATTGCAGTAGCCTCCACCCAGCTGGGCGTATGGGAAGTAGATCTCCGCAGCGGCCAGGTAACCTGCTCAGACGAGTGCCGGAACATCCTGGGGCTGGATATAGGTGCCGTGGCGAGCCTCCGGTCGCTGGAGGCATTACTGCACCCAGTTGGTAATACGAGGGCGCTCCTGCAGCTGAAAAGCCTTGTGCAGGACAAAGCCGGTAAAGATTATGATGCCGTACACCGAATTGTTCGTCCAGTCGACCAGGAACAGCGTTGGGTACGGGTACGGGGTTCTTATTTCCATGGCAGGGATGGCAGGCCCGAACGGCTGTTAGGCACCCTGCTGGATATTACCACGGAAAAGGAAGCGGAACTGCTGTTGGAGAATACCGTTCAGCAACGTACGGTAGAGCTGCTCCGGTCTAACGAGCGGCTGGGTAAATCTAACCGCGACCTGGAAGAGTTTGCCTACATCGCCTCGCACGACCTGCAGGAACCCCTCCGGAAGATTCAGACGTTTATAGACATGATCCGGGAGAACCCGGGAGATGTACAGGCCTTCGATAAATACTTCGAAAAGATATCTGCCTCCGCCCGCAGAATGTCTACCCTCATACGCGATGTGCTGAACTATTCCCGCCTGTCGTACTCGGAAGGGATGACGGGGGATACGGATCTCAATGAGGTACTGGGAGATGTACTGTCCGACTTTGAGAGTGCCATTACGGAGCGGGGAGCGCAGGTAACCCTTGGGCAGATGCCTGTGATAATGGGAGAAGCGTCGCAACTACGGCAGTTGTTTGCCAACCTGCTGGGGAATGCATTGAAATTCTCGCCTGAAGCTCCTGTAATCAGGATCTCGCAAAAACTAATAACTCCAGCTGAAGCAGCGATACGGTACAGCTTACCGGAGCACCGTGCTTATGTACACATCACGGTGGAAGATAACGGGATCGGGATAGAGGAGCAGTATGCCGATAAGATCTTCGCGATATTCAAACGGCTGCACACCCGGCAGCAATACCCTGGTACCGGCATTGGACTGGCTATCTGCAAAAAGATAGTAGAAAACCACCAGGGGCATATATTCGCACGCAACAAGCCCGAAGGCGGTACTGCCATGGAAGTGATACTGCCGGTGAAGTAGGTTATTTCATTAACCCGCCCTTTCCCGGAGGGCGTTTACGTTTTGCCATTTTTGTTGCGGGCTTCTTTTTAGGCTTACTTTTCTTCACAGGAGGTTGTTTCGGGGCTGGTTCTGGAGCCTTCGGAGGTTCATCCGGTAACGATACGTTAACGCCGGATATTTCGGGCTGGCTTGGTTTTGAAGTGCGGTTGCTGGTGAGCGCTTCCAGTGTTAACCTGATTTCATTTAATGATATTCCATCCGGGATCAGAAGTTTAGGATCTATCAGTAGTTTTGGATCCTGGATTTTCATGGTATCAGGATATATTTGCATGGCCCAGCTGTCTTTTACATTATACTCGGTTCCTGTCAACTCCTGAGGGAAAATATGTAAATAGAAAATACTGTTAAGTGCAATGCATCTGCTGGCAATGATTTCTATTCTCAACCGGACCTTCTCATTTTTCAGATCACCCTGCCAGATGGGGTAAAAAATGACTTGAGATTTGTTTATAAATTCATAATGTAAGTTGAAATCATTTGTTTCCCTGCTTAACAATATTTCATTAAAATTAATTTGAACCTGGTTGCTTTTTCCAAATAAGCCACGATAAAATTCAAATGTATTATTCCAGTAGTTAGATCCGGGATTTAATACTAATACTTCCATCCGCCCTGTTTGCAGGATTTTATACTTCAATACGATAAATGTACGGATGTCAGCATTGGGAGGAAGGAGATGATCTGTCAGAAACAGATCGGATTCGTTGGCGTAATACCCTAATTTACCCAATAAAGAATGGATACCGGCGCTCTCGTCAATTTGGGTGCTTTGCAGGAAATGTTGATTGAGCCTGCTGCTGGCAATGGTTAACCGCGCTGTCTGGAATATTTCAGGTTTTTGCCTTTCATTGCTGCGCGTGTTGGAAATGATGCTTTGATAAAGTTTCCGCCAGGTGGGTATTTGTCCGGAAGGGTGCCGCAGGATGTCTACAAGCGCATTGGTGAATATCCCCCCTTGCAGTGCATTGGTATAAGATTGTTCACCGGTATGGGTTGCCTGAAGTGTAATGTAGTTTTCCCCGGGAGGCAGCCATGCATCACCACCTGAGTCACAATCCATAATGAGTGTAATCTTTGAATCGCGCAGGTTAAACTCTTTGATCAGATTCCGGAATTCATCCATGTACATGAAACGATCGCGCTCATTCTTGCTGTAACCGGTGGTGTAAAGTTCCCATGTGTGGGGCCTGTCTTGTTTATTTTGTGCAGGGCCGGTAAAGTATATCAGCAACGTTTCATCTTCCTGCATGTTTTTCAGTGTATACTGTATTATTTCTACAACGTTCCTTTTATTTGAGTTCTCATAATTAGCACGGGTATAAGTGAAGTTTCTGTTGAAGAGCTTCTTTAAGATGTTTGTTAGCTTGGTAACGTCAGTAGTATCTGATGATACTTTGTGCGTAAGCTCAGGAAAGTTACCGATAAAGATGCCCCGTATCTTAGGCATAGTATCCGCTTCGTTTTTCTTTTCATTACGCTCTTTGGTTGCTGATGCAGCCTGCTGTATCACTTTTAACCTTTCGCTTACATATCCCGGTAACTTTACTTTGGTTTGTATACTGCTCTCCAGTGCCTCGTTGTCAAGAATGTAATTCCCACGCTCTCCATAGATAACCGAACTGTCCTCTAACATACTAACAGGTGGTTCTGCTGTTAACTGCAACCGTGCCGATAGTTCTTCCGGAAATCCTTCCGTGTTGTGTACAAAGCCTTCCATGAGGTTCATTATCCCCAGCGACTGGTTCACCTGCTGGCTGCCCGCCTTTTCCATCAGGGCTTTTAACAGCTTCTCTGTAGCGAGTGCAGGGCTTGATGCCATGAGGGCCGTCCATTGCTGGGCTTCCCTGAATTGCTGCAATCCCGGTTTGTTAGGTTGTGCAAGGGCATATTGATAGAGGAAAGATGCGAGTGCTTTAATGCGGTCTGGCCCAAAACGGGGATCAGATGACAGCTGGCGGACAAGTGCTGCGGATACTTCGGGCTTCATCTCATACAGATCTGGCCCTGTAATGCGGAAGAGGGAAGACAGCAATACGTCAGACACTGTGAGCGCCGGCATAATGTGCATGCGCCCCTGCCTGTCGGGCCATGCTTTGAAGTTAGCCCAGAGCTGATACAGCAGGTCGGGTGTAATGAAGGCAGGGAAGGCGGCGTGACAGGCAAGGATGAAGTGCGCTTCTTCGTAATGCGCTCCCAGCTCCGCCCTGAATTGCTCCAGTTGCGTGGTAATAGTATCTGTATGTGAAGTAATGATGTCTGGCATGATTCAGGCGTTGCGGGCAATTTTAGATTTGAACAGGCTGATGACATGGGCCATTTCATCCGGACTACCTTCCGCTATTTCAAACATAGGGCAGAACTGTGCAATCATTTCCGCGGAGGAACCATCCCAGCGGTGCTTGGGCATGGGGTTCAGCCAGGCCACTTTATGGGGCTTCAGATCCTCCAGCATTTGTACAGTATTGATTATCCTGTCTTCGTTATAAAAGCCCCTTGCGGCGCCGGCATCACTGAATAACAGGATGTTCTTAGCCGGGGCGCGGATGAACCTGTCCCACGGCATAAAGCCCGGCTGCTGGCGGTGGGTATATAGCTGCTCTGCAGCCACATTCCGGAAGTAGAGGGTAGTCCCCTTATTGCCGGGTATCCTTTCCCGGATGATATGTGCCATCTCTTCCCCGAATGCGGAGAAGGCGGCCATAGAATCACTGTTATCGATGAGGAGCGTCCACCGGGTAGTTTGCCGGGACGAGCGCTTCATGGCAAAATGATCGAAGTATCCGTTACGGGCAATATGGGCAATGGTGGCATCCATATCAATCTCCTGCCGGGCATCACTCTTTTCATTGAACCGCAGGGAGCGGAAGTGTTGCTCCATCCGCCGCGGGGCTACCGGGAAGCAGGTGCTTTTCAGCAGCCAGGAGGGAGCGTTTAATACATCTTCAAGCGTAGTAGCCAGCTGGCTTTCCGGCGTGCCGCGGGCAGGCGCTTTGCCGATATGTAGACTAAAGAATCCGCTTTTCCGGCTGATCTCCATATCCTGCCTGCTGGGTGGAACGGGTAATTCCTGGCTGGGTGGCAGCGTGGGCGGGGTGTAAGTAGGCGGTGGAGGAGTACCGGGGGCTGCGGCTGTTGGAGCAGTGGCGGCAGTATCAGGATGAAAAGGTATATCAACGGTTTCCCGGAAAAGGCGGTGCAGCACTTCGCGGTTCAGTACGGGGTTGTTGCGGTGATGCGGTTTCAGCCAGAGCTTTTCGCAGAGCAACAGCAGCTCATCCTGCGAATTGAAGCCGTATCCCTGCTGCAATGTTTCCAGCAGCAGGAAGTAGGAAGGCATATCCACCGTTTGGTGGCCTGCCTGCCGGTCCAGCTGCCGTACGGCGGCAAACAGGCGGTAGAGCGGTAGTTGTATATCAGCGGCCGGCGTTTTCATGGAAGCGCAATACGGAGTGAATGTTTTTGAAAAGTATATGATGGAAAGGAACCTGCCGCATATCTCTCGCTTTCAGCTTTTCCACTTCCACCACCATCCGTTGTACATGCGGCGCTTCACTGCCGGGTGATTCCTGGTCACTGAAATGCTTCAGGGCAGAGAACCAGTCGAGGAACTCGCTGGTGGAAATATTCTTACCGATACTGAGCACTTCCGCCTGTATGGTTTTACGCAGCTGCAGGAACATGTGCAGTGCATCGTCCAGCAGTGGATCAGTAGTAGTGGCTTCGTTGTAATAGCGGGCGGATACGATTTCGCGGAGCGTTCCTTCATCCAGCGGTTCGATATAATGGAATAGGCAGCGGCGGAGGAATGCGTCCGGCAGGTCTTTTTCAGAATTGCTGGTGATGATCACCACCGGGCGGAAGTGGGCGCGTACTGTTCCTGCGTTAGCCTGTGTGGCATCCAGCTTCATTTCGGGGATGTCGAATTCCATCCGCTCCAGCTCGTTGAGCAGGTCGTTGGGGAAGTCGATATCGGCTTTGTCGATTTCATCGATGAGAAGCACGCAACGCTTGTTGTGGGCGGTAGAGCTTTTAAATGCTTTCCCCAGCGGACCGAAATGTATATACCGCTCCATGTCCGTTACATCGCCGCTACTGGCAGTAGCATCCCGCAGGCGGTGTACCTGGTCAAATTCATACAGCCCGTCGCGGGCACGGGAGGTAGATTTAACGGGCCATTCTTCATAGTGCTGAAAAAGATCGTTACCGTATAATTCATGTGCCACAGCTTTGGCAAGGAGGGATTTGCCGCAGCCGGGTTCGCCCATAAGTACCAAAGGCCTTTCCAGTAACATGGCGAGGTTCACGGCCTGTACGAGGTCGGGTGCCGGAATATAAGGATGTAGCTGCTGGGCAATGCCGTTGCGCGCTACGGTTTGTGTTTGTTTCAGACTTTCGCCGGTATAGCGGAGGGGAGTATGCATATGCGCGGTTATGTTTTTTCGATGATTTGATGAACGAGGGCCTGCATCCTGGCTTTATTTCTTTCGAGCCTGAGCTTTCCTGTTGCTATCGCCTTCACAGTGGTACGGAACCATCCGCCGGTATTTGCAAGGATGTTGTCGAGCGTGGCTATATCATACCGGTCGTTCAGTTCCTGCACGAAAGTGCTTTCCCAGTCGAGGATATGATGCTGCCGGAGGGGCTGTACTACCGGTACCAGCGACAGCTGCTGGCCTAATGTGACTTCTGATTGCAGGAGAGTGAGGTATTCGTCTTCCCGGTCGGTTTTGAAACACGGTGCTTGCACCACTTTGCAATTACTGTCTATGATAAAGGCGTAAATGCGGTGTTGCAGCGATGCTACCTGCTGCGAACCCCATTGGCTGATCAGTGTTTTCCAGAATTCAACGATGCGGGGCAGCTGATTCCCTGCAGGGCCGGCAATGTTGCGGAACATAAACAGGTAATTGATACGGGTATTACCTTCCGGGCCAACGTAATTACTGAACAGTCCTTTGGCGATGTTGGCATGGTCGCTTACCGCTACACCGGGCAGCAGCCTGTTCCTGATCTCCTGCCAGAAATCGCCCAGTGTACCTGAACTGAAGTCGAAATGAAAGGTTTCGGTATTATTCCGGATCGACAGCCAGTCCTGGATATTACGGGACAGGTGATCAAGACAGCAGTCGGCAGAGCCGTGCAGTACAAAGCCATTGAATACCTGCTTTGGCCTGCCCATGAGCTGGTTGATGAAAGTGCGCTGGTCGAGGTAATTGAGTTTGGGAAGATGCTGGCTGTAACATTGGAAGATCTGCTGGTCGAAGCAGTCGAACGATAGCTCCTGTTGTTCTTTTTCCTGCTTCCGGATGTTGTTTTCCAGATCGGCAAGGGTAGCTTCTATATTATCGATCTCCTTTTGCATATCCTTCACCACCTGCTCCAGTGCCGGGTTAGCCTGGCCTGCCAAAAGCACAGCCTTAACCGGGTTCAGCTGACCCTTTTTCTTTTTCAGTTCCACTTTCAGCTGGATGATCTTTTTGTTTTGTTCCTTAATGCTGCCGGTGATCACTGCTGCTATGCTGTCGTCTTTAGGCGGAGGGTCGAGCAGTTTCCAGTCGAGGATGGCTTCAGACCGGGTGTAGAGCCCCCAGGGCGGTGTTTCCTTATCCTTCCCCAGGAACCCGTTCACTTTGCCCTTAATGCCACGGGTGCCGCCGGTTTTCTTATCAGTGAGGAGATCTGCCGATACGATGGCATTGCCCTGGTAAGTGGCTTTATAAATGTTCTGGTCTACCTTAAAATCATTCGGCAATGCGCGTGCCTGTGCCATGTTAAAGGCTTCTGCCAGCGGCGTATTATCGAAGAGGTAGGAATAGAAGGTTTCGGAGAATACTTTCGCGATATAATCGAACACGGGCCGGTCGGTAGCTACCACGGCGCGGATGGAGGTATGCTCCAGTACATACTTCACAAACCCCTGTGTGCTGCATCCGTTCAGTACCAGCACATCCAGCCGGGTACAGCGTTGCAGCTGCTGGATGAGGGTATCTGTCCGTAAGTCTTGATTATTCAGCAGCAATGCGGAATGATCGGCATGGCCGGAATAGTGGAACACGGTGATCTGGTTTTCCACTTCACGGATGTTCTCTGCTATCTGCGTGATTTCATCTTTCTCCTGCCATTGGCCGGTGAGCTCGTAGTGGAAATTCCAGTCGTCGTTCTTCTCCAGTTTTTTAAAGAATGTCTGTAGCGATTCCTGTTCTTCTTTCAGATAAGGAAGGTGCCCCGCCGTACCTGGTGGCGGATTGGAAATGATCCCGAAAAGCCGGTGTTTGTAAGATCCCATAGGCTAAACCATCATGTCTTTCAGTAATTTGATGCTGGTATTGTAATCGAAATAATTAAGGTGATGCGCCCCGGTAACAGTGGATGCCTCAAGGTATTCCGCCGGAACGGTTTTGATGCTCTCCACGCTCACCGCAATGTCATTGCTGGTATTCCAGTACAACAGTTTTCCTACCGCCAGTTCTATCTTTTCCATCAGCCCGGTATCTTCCGCTTCCAGTTTGTATTTGTCGGAATCACCTGCCAGGATGTAGTAGCGGGTCGTAATCGGACCGCTGTACTTATTCAGTTGCACGAGGAATTTAGAACCGGTGTTCATTTGTGCGAGGGTATGCGTTATTACACCGGTAGCTGCCAGCCCTTTGTTCACCACGTCGAGAAAAGGGCCCCAGGTGCCGAGGAACTGCCTGCCGTAGTTACAGGCGAGGGTGAGGATGCCGGTAGCCCAGTTTCTTACCGTCACAATCTTCCCGAAGGCCGATCCGTTATTGGGCGTGCCGGCCATAATAAGCCGTTTTACGAAGGTATCGCCATGCAGCCGCTCAATCATATGGCGGCTCACCAGTCCGCCCATGGAATGCGCCAGAATGTCGATCTGCTTAGTGGGAGAGATGCCGTTTTGCTGGAGGAGGTCCAGCAGTTCCACCGCGATCTCTTCTATGGGTGTATTGAGATTTTCGTAATCGAAGGTAAGGATGCAGTCGTATTGCTTGCTGGTAAGCAGCGAGCCGAGGTTGGCGGAGAGCGATTTGGTATTGCCGATGATGCCATGTATCACAAGGAGTATCTTTTTAGACTGGGCAATCTTTTTATCTACCTTGCCACTGCTGTATACCGGTTCCCCGTCGGTGTATTCCAGGTACCGTAGCTTAAACACTTCCTCTTCTTTCCCGAACACCACTTTCAGGAAGGAGAACCATAAAGCCCTGCCAAGGCTTTTACCGGCGGCTCTCCGTTCGTCCGGCTCAGAAGGAGCGTGGTGGATATACATTTTATGTTCTCCGTTGGCATCCGGCTCCAGGAAGCCCAGCGGTATTACGATCCCGTTTTGCATGGTTACGGCTATCACCGCCTCGTTGGGTTGCAGGGGCTGGCGGATGCGAATCTCCAGCGGATGGTCTGCCAGTGTGCCGTCGTCTTTCACTTTGGTGAGTTCCACCACGGTATTCACGGGTAAACCACGGGAGGGTGGGGTTACGGGCAGGAAGGAGAATTCTTCTCCCGCAAAGAGTGATTGCAGCTCTTGTGCAGGGTTCAGTCCTTTGGCGCCTGAATGTGTTGGTGTAAGGGCAACCTGAGCAGTAAAGCCGGTGGCGGTGCCGATGGAGATGGAACCATTATCGAACCGGTGGCTTTTATCCACCTGCTGGTTGCTACGTACAATGCGTACCCTGATCGATTGTGCGTCCCAGTCTTTACGGGTGGGCTTTTTAGTGCCTCTTGCACTTCCGATGCCCTTCGACAAATGCACGATCTCCCTTTCCAGCTCCCTCGATTCCTCTACGAAGTAATCCGCGAAAGGGAACAGGGAATATACCAGTTTAAATACTTCCGATTCTTCGTTCACATCATCATCCGTCAGCATAAAGGTGAGATAATCGCCGGGCGGATTGCAGAGCAGCGCAATGGGCTGGTCTTTCCGGAGTACACTGGTATCCGTATCTGGTGATTGTTTTTCGATGGCGTATTTAGATGAAAGGTGGTACAGCGCCACGTGGTACTCCACCTGTGAGGTATTGTTCAGTTTAATGCGGAAGGGGATCTCGCTGCGGTCGTCGTTAATATCCACGGTTACTTCGTGGCCTTCGCAGTCTTCCCACTGCCCGTTTTCGTTCATCAGTTGGAGGCCGAACTCGAAGTTGTCTGCCGGTATTTTACTCTGCGGGTTATCCATTTCATCGAGCGCTTTCCATTTACCGATCTGGCCCAGTGCCTCGCCGATATAATGGCAGGCTGCTTCGGTGGTGCCTTCCACTCCATGAACCAGTTCATTGTTATGCGCGGTGCGGATGGTAAGCTGATTATCGCTCGTGCCGAGCCGGTAATCGAAATGCTGGCCCGGGTCCTGGTGATAGTAGATGGAAGAATCTCCCGGCAGAAGGGGTTGCACCGTATTGGCTTCGGGCCCTTCAATGAGTATGCAGAGCTTAGGCGGGAGGTTGATGAGGGATGCCGAATAACGGATACTCCCGTCACTGCCTTCGGGCATGCGGATGATGCTGTCGGTCAGCCCCACATGTGTAATAGTAGCGGTGATGTCGGGCTTATCCTGCTCCGGATTTTTATATAGCAGCACCTGGCATTTGGCATAATCCTTTTCGGTGGCGGGTATACCGTGGAGCGCACCTGCGTTGATGGTCCATTCGTTTTCCGAGAACTTCGCAAGCAGCAGGGGCGCATTGGGATTGGCATCCGGCCGGAGGAAGAACTGATCGGGATTGAACCCGCCGTATATCTTGAGCTGGGGCGTTTGCTGATTGGATTTCTTTTTGATAACGGCGTATAATGATTCATATAACTGCGCATAGGTTTTGCCGCCGGGAGCTTCCTGCAGCAGGCGCGTCAGCCATCCGGAGAAAACACCGCGGGCTGTAATGTCTTCATACGCCAGCTCATGCCTGCCGCAGGCTGCCAGCAGCAGATGCCGCGAGGCAGGGATGGCCAGTTTACCTGCTGCATGAAGGCTGGTATAGCTCAGGGTGTCGGCAGACAGGTAGTCATCCAGTTTACGGGGTGTTTCTGCAGTGCTGGTAAAGCGTGCGAGGCCCGAGTGCTGAATGGTTTTAAGCGAGCGCGTGGCCGAGCCGGAATGGCAGGAGTCGAGTACCACTACTGCATGCGCCTTTTCAGGAACGAGGGAAAGCAGCAGGGCCAGTTCTTTATCTGCCAGATCGAATCCCCCGGGAAGGCGGCTGTCATACAGCACGAGTGTTTCATCCAGCCCCTGGCTGTCTTCGTTCAGTGCCACGAACTCCGGCGCGGAAGGGGCATAAGAACCATGGCCGCTGTAATAGAAAAGCACAGTGTCGCCCTCGCTGATGGCGGGGTTGTGAATGAGATGCTCGCGGAAGGCGGTGATCACTGCTTCACGGGTAGCTTCGCTGTTAGTAAGGGTGCGGACGTTGGCAGGAGAGGCAGGGTGGCGGCTGAGAATATAATCACGCATGGCGTTCACATCGTTCAGGCAACCATTCAGCCCGGAAACACCGGATTCGGGATGATATGCCGATACGCCTACGAGTAGTGCAATGACAGATGACATCTGGGGAGATTTTGAGGTTATGTATACCCAATTTACTGAATTGGAGTGGATTAGTCAAGATTATTCTGAGGGACTGCAGGCAAACAAATAGGTGTGTTTCTGAATGATCCAAAGCAATGGAAATTATGTAAATTGAATGGCCTAATTGAACGTAATCAACCCGTTCATCTCAAATCAACCCCAAAATGCCGGAGCTGTTCAATAAAGCTTTTCCCGCCAGTAAGGCGTTCCTGATCGGAGTAGAGAATTATACCGGCGGACTGTCGCCGTTGCAAACACCCTTTAATGATATCGACGATCTGAAGTCGGTACTGGAAAGTGCCCACGGGTTTCTCTGTCCGGAGGTGGTAGATGAGGATACCGGCCGTGTCATGCCCAATCCCTTAAAAGACCCCACCGCCAATGATATCCGTACCTACCTGCAGAACATCCGCTGCGGGCCTAACGACCGGGTACTGGTATACTTCGCCTGCCATGGTATTGCAGAAGAATGGGACGAACGGCCGAAGGGTTTTATCCTGGCTGCCGATGCCGGTATGAAGAAAGGCGCCGGGTATGTTTCCATGGATGAAATCATGAGCGGACTGGAGCATTTATCCTGCAGGCATTTGTTACTGGTACTGGATTGTTGCTTTGCGGGGGCAATCCGCTGGGCCAGTAATACCAGGGGTATCAGCGGGATGGTGCCTAAATCCATTTCGGTGGAACTCTTCAGCCAGTTCAGTCAATCCTGCGCCCGGCAGATCCTCACTTCTTCCACCTTCGAAGAGTCGCTGGATACAATTGGTACCCGGGAGAATAAGGGCAGGAACTCCCCGTTTGCCGGGATTCTTATTGACGCACTGGAAACCGGTGCGGCAGATCTGCGGTTTGGGCAGGATCAATGTGACGGGCTCATATCCGTATCAGAACTGCACCTTTATATCCGCGACCGTATTTTCAGGATGCAGCATGCCGGCAGGCGCAAGCTGGAAAACAGGCAGATACCCCTGTTGCTGCCGTTTGGTAAGCACGATAAAGGAGAGTTCGTGTTCCTCAATCCCAAAGTGCCACTGGGACTGCACAGGCGCAGTGAGTTCAATCCATACAAGGGTACTGCAGAATACGGGTTTGCAGATAGTGCGGTGTTCTATGGCCGGGAAGTAATGTTACGGGCCATACGGGGAAGCGGGTTCGACATTCCGGAAAAGGGCGGAGGTATCACCGTGATATACGGGCCCGCCCGCTGCGGTAAAACTTCACTCGCAAAAGCAGGTCTGCTGGCACGTTACTGGCGGAAAGATACTTCCCTTACCAAAGTACATACGATCGGCGCTGGCAGCTCCCTGCACGAAGGGTTCCGGGAAGTGCTGAAAGAGGTATATGAAAGCAGGGAAACGCAATACCTGCTCATCGATCCGTTCGACGAATGGTTGTCTGACTCCATTGGTGCGCAGGAAAGCAGGATGATGACCGAGGCGGTCAGTAAGCTGTCAGACATGCACCAGATCATCCTGATCTTACGCCCCATGCAGGAAAGGAAGCTGAGGAAGCTATTGGCATCCGGTGCGGAAATGTACCGCGGCTGGAAGGATAAGATCTCCTGGTTCGAAGTAACTCCACCTTCCGCCGATGAAATCATGGGTATAATCGAAAGGCCTGCCGTGCAGCAGATGCTGCCCTTCGCTTCCGACGAGGCAGACGATCAGGGCGGGGAGAATTTCATTAACCGTCTCGTGCAGGATCTGCTGGATGAACCGGGCGCCATTTCACTTTTGTCGCAAACCATGTACCGCTTGTATAAAGACAGGGCCATGTCGCACGACAGCTTATCCGAATCGTCGTATGATAACTTCGGGACGGTAACGGGTGTGCTGGCAGGGCAGGCAGAAAGTATCTACGCTTTGTATGCACAAGATGAGGCCGACAGGAAAGCTTTTCAGCTGCTCTGCTTCCGTATGGTGCAGTTCAGTGGTGGAAAGATAATATCCAACAAAGTCAATGTTTCCGGCTGGCTCCGGGAAGGGCCGGATGAACTGCAATATACAGACGCTGCTACTTCACTGCGCATCTGGAGAATAAGCCAGGAGCTCTTACGGGCGGGTGTGATAACAGAAGAATTAAAGGGCGACGAATATTTCCTTCTGCCAGCGCACGGCAGGTTCTTCCCGAAGTGGGAACGTATGCAGGGCTGGTTATCGGAGAAGCAGGATGGGCAGGAAGTAAAGAGTGTTGTACGGTTGCATCACAACCTGGCGGAAGCCGCTGCGGGATGGGAAAGTATGCCGGCCGCTAAGCAGAATCAGTTACTGGGTACCTGGGCCGCGAGGCATGATCTGTGGGAGATGGAAGCGCAGCTGAAGCCGATGCTCAATAAGCAGGAGCTGGCTTTTTTTAATAAGATCGCGGATCGCAGGAAACAGATGCTCCGTAACAGAAAGGTAAGGTATGCGGTAGCAGGGTTAGCTATTCTGGCATTGTCAATTGTTGGGCTGTTTGGTTCCTATAAATCCTATCAGGCAGCATTGAAGGTGTTCACCGAAAAGATAAGAGCGGAAAGTGTATTGCATCCGCCTGCGGTAACGGCACGTATGCTGGAATGGGCTTCCGGCGTATTCCCGTCAGCAGAAACGGATAGCATGCTTGAAGCTGCCTGGAATGATGGAGTGAAGGAATTGTATCTGTCTCATCGTATACTTTCCATGGAAGAGAAAGTGGATAGTGTGTACGTATTAGCCAATGGCTATCTCGTGACGTATGAGAATGGATTTGCCGAAATACTGAACAGGGAAGGGAGCGTTATCCGGCGGATACTCAGTAAAGGCTGGACAGTACCATCTTTTAGCGGGAAATACTTCATACGTGGAAATTCCTATCAGACGAGTGTTTACAGTGAATCAGGACAAATGTTAGCCACTATGATGGAAGAAGAGAATTTCTTTACAACGGATTTTAATGGTGCTGCAGATGATGTGATATTCAAAGAGAAAATTAGTCAGGAAGCTTTAAAACTTACCTATAGGATCAGAGTATGGCGTCCTGGAAAAGGTGTGATATTTGACATGGTTACGCATGAGATGCTGCAGGCAGAGAATGATAATGAAGCACTGATTGAGCAGGTGAAGTATGTGCCGGAGAAAAATGAATTACTGATTGCAGGGTTTGATTTGGTACTCAATGATAGTATGTATTTTGACAGGTTGAGCCCGGGTCAGTTTTTATTTTCTGAAGACGGGCACCGCCGCCGTATTCATAATGAACTGCGGGTATTTTATAACCCCGCATTCATAAAGTGGGGAAAAGATACCGACTCGTTAGGATTGGTCGGCAAATTTAGCTGGCCCGAAAAAGATCGCAGGGTGTTATGGTACAACTCCAATAAACCACCCAGGGTTTCAGGTAATTGCAGTACCGCTTATATTATCGATCCTGATGGTAATTGTTACTGGAGAAGTGTGAAGCCGGGTGATACCGCGGTATGGAAATTCAGTCTGTTTAACGGAATAGCGAGGGCAGATGCGATTAGTGAAGATGGGCAAACACTCTACCTGGTTCAAAATTACACACTCTATGTGGCCGATTTCAGGTCAAGGGAGGTGAAACGATTTATTATTCCCGGTAGCCTGCGCCCGGAAGATGGAAGAGATCCTAAATTACTACTGCAACCTTCCCGTTCGGGGAAATATCTGATGCTTTCCAATAAAGATGGCAGGCAGGTATTATCCCTGGAAAGTGAGGTGTTTAAAGAGATGCCTCCCAACCTTTTAAAACCGGTTTTTGCGAATGTTGAAGGCGATACTTTAGCCGCATTGTCTCCTGATCAAAGATTCATTCATTTTATATCGGATTTTTCTATTGACAGGAACTTAAATAGTTTCATATGGAAGGGCAATAAAACCCTGCCGGAAATACGTGCAGTCGGGGATGCTTTATTTGTATACAGCGATAGTATACCCACCGCCGGTTTTTCCCTGGCAGACCATCATTGGCTGGATGCTTCCGGAATCAATGAGGTATTTGGAAACGATGTATACCGAAAGGATACCCGTAAAGACAGCACACTGGTGTTCCAGCATTTAGCCGGTGGTAACTGGAAGGTTAATTTTGAAGAAAATGTAAGGCAGGTATATTACAGCCCGCAACATCAGCAGGCAATTGTGGAATTGACTTATAACAAAATGATCTACCTGGATGTAAAGACCCGTAAAAAAGTATTATTGCCACTTAATTTTTATGGGTTCCGTGCCTGCCAGTTTTTGGATGACCGGGTACTGATCGCTCATGATAGTTGCATGTATACTTTTGATCGGGCAACACATGCATTGGCGATTAAACAAATGTTTCCATATTCCCCCAGCGTTTATTATGCTGAAAAAAGCGGTAGCGGATACTACCTCTTTGAAGAAAACGGTGCTCTGCAGTATGGGAACCTGGCAGACGGATTCAAATGGCAGGCAGATCTAAACGGTTTGCATGTAGACATGGTTACGTTTGTGGATGATGAGATCGTGGTGACCGGGAGCAGGTGGAATTATGGCAGTGATTCATGGTATATTTTAGATCGTAAGGATGGTGCCATTCGTTGGCAGCGTGATATGTATGGAACCCTGGGTGAAATGGTATATGACAAACCGCACGGACAAATCTTCTACCTGGATTATCATGAATTGAAAGTGTACTCCTTCCCAGACAGGATACGGGAACTGCTGCGTAAACCCATCCTGCCCCCATTACCGGAAAGTATCAGCAGGAAATGGACCCCCAAACGCCTCGAGTCCTGGTGGAACTACGTGTTTTCCCTTAATGAATAAGCGCTGAGCACCACCACCACATTTCGTATCTTCATTTCTTAACATCCTTACTGATCCAATTACTGACATCTATGGAACCTAAGAAACCCGGCGGGCCTGCCGACCATCTGGCCAATGAACGCACCTTCCTCGCCTGGGTGCGAACGAGCATCGGTATTATGGCATTCGGGTTCGTGGTCGTGAAATTCTCCCTGTTTGTGAAACAGCTGTCGCTGATGCTGGGGAAGGAAATGGAGCTACGTTCCACCGGGTTGTCCGCCTTAACAGGTATTACACTGGTAGCGGTAGGAGCGGTTACCGTCATTTTCTCCTGGTTCCGGTACCGGAATATTGAAAAACAGCTCAACGAAGGGAAATACGCACATTCTTCCGGGTTGCTTACAGCGCTAACCGGCTTCATCTTCCTGGTGAGCGTGCTGCTTATTGTATACCTGGTGGAAAGTACCTGAGGCCCTGTAGTACTAACAGGCTTCCGCAGCATCTATGGCGGCACCGGCGTTTTCACTCAGCAGTGAGGCGCTCTCACTGTCTGGGTGCACCCACTTACCGGCCGATTTCCGCAGGGATACGGGAGGCATAACGGGCATATTGCTGCCTCCGGGCAGCCGGATGTCTTCCAGAGAATAGCAGTGGTCTGTGTTGTTCCAGGTAACGGTAGCGGTAAGTAAAAGGGTGGAAGGGTAACCTTCCAGGGGGTAGGTAAATCGAATATCGAAATGGTTGCGTGGCATGTAAGGGTTTCCGTTTGTTCTAAAATAGGCGGTTTATGCCGTTTTTGCAACTGGTTTCCCCGGGATGCTGACATAAGGTTGTCACTCCCCGTTCATAGCTTTGTTTCAAACAATACCTTTTGTGCTTATGGAAGCTGATATCCGGCTGTTATTCGATTCTCCTGTGGCTGCGGTCCGTGATTTCCGCTGCCGTTGCCGCGATTGTGGGGTGTCGGGGAAAGAGCACCAGGATCATTTCTCCATCGCCTATATCCGGACAGGGAATTTCAGGTTCAACGTGTTCCGTAACGAGCTCGATGCTTACAGCGGGCTGTTTCTCATTTGCAAGCCCGGTTATGAGCATACCGTGGGCCATGTGCACGACCTGCCCGATGAATGCACCATCTTTTCCTTCTCCGCTGCCCAGACCGAAGAACTGCAGGGTATGGCCGGAGCCTTCAACTGGTTCTTCCATAACCCGGATCTGCATTCCATCCTCATTAAAGCCTCCCCCGAAACGGAATACCTGCATCACCGCATCATACATTTATTCCATCGCCCGCGTTATGCGCAGCTGGAAGCGGAGCAGCTTATAGCCGCATTGATGCAGGCATTACTGACCGGTGAGGGTATGTTGCCCGCCCCACTCAGTGACCGCAGTAAAAGGCATTATCTGCCCCTGATAGAAGGGGTGAAGGCCCATATCAGTACCCATTACGACCAGGATCTCTCACTAACCGGACTGGCAGGCATGAGCCACATGAGCCCGTTCCATTTCAACCGTATGTTCCGGCAAATGACCGGCACCACGCCTTACCGTTACCTGCTGGACGTGCGGTTGCGGGAAGCGGAGTGGCAGATAGCGCATTCTTCCATACCGGTAACCGAAATAGCTTTTGCGACAGGCTTTAACAGTCTGGAGCATTTCTCTGCAGCTTTCAGAAAGGCATATGGTAAATCTCCTTCCGCCATGCGCTGAGAAAAGCGCAATTTTCCTTAAATGTGAAGCCGTGCCTGCCGGTAGCTTTGCCATATCAAAACACAGAGATATGAAAGCGCATGTAAACAAAACACTGGAAAATGCCCGGGAATATACCCTGCAGGTAGCGGCGGCTATGCCGGAAAGCGGATACGGATTTAAACCCGTTGATGAAGTATGGACATTCAACGAATTACTCCATCACATCGGTTACGGGATTTACTGGTGGGAAGAAAACTACATCCGTCAGCAATCATCAGAATGGGAGCCACCGGCCGTAACTGCCGGAAAGCAGGCCGTAACGGATTACCTGGAAAAAGCATTTGCGGATCTGGAGAAGAGCGTAACGCAGCTGAAAGAGGGGAGCCCTGCTATGGAAGGCTTCTTCGCTACGATGGATCATATTACGCACCACCGTGGACAGGCAACTGTGTACCTGCGGTGCAAGGGCATCACCCCGCCGGCGTATAATTACTAGCCGGCCGGTGATTTGGTTTTTTTTGTTTGATGCAAAGCCGCACATAAGCGGCTTTGCTAATTATGCCCAACACCCTGATGATTCCGGTGATTGTTTTACAGATCCAGCATCTTTACTGAGTTGCACACAGCAGCATTTTCAGCACCGCTTGCGATCAGGATAATAGTGTAGTTGTGATACTCCATTTTCCTGAACAACTATTTCCCCGCCGCCACATCGATTTTCAAAAAATATTTGGAACGTGGGAATTTTTTCCTAATTTGAATCACAGAAGCGTTCAGCTCCTTTTTTTATACCCTTTTGCTTAAACGATTAAGCGTTATGAAGAACAGGCCTTTTCAACAGAAGGGGTAGGGGATGATTTGCCAGCTATATCCACTCAATCCACGAACCATGAAGGCATCAAACAACCGTCGCAATTTCCTCAAAAACTTTACGCTGGGTACGCTCGGCGCTGCCACTGCACCCGCTGTTTCACTTGCTGCAGGCATCACAGGATCCGCAACCTCACATGCGGAAACAGGCCAGCCTGCTGAGCCCTCTGCCAGAAAATTCAACACACCGTACAGCGGTAAATACATAAACCGCGTAGCATTTCCCATTGGTGGCATAGGGGCAGGTATGTTCTGCCTCGAAGGCACAGGAGCTATCTCTCACATGTCTATCCGCCATAATCCGGAAATGTTTTTTGAACCTGCCATGTTTGCCGCTATTGCTGTTAAAGGCAAACCACAGGCCGCCAGAGTGCTGGAACAGAACATTCCTGAATGGAAGAAATTCGGGCAGCGCGATGCCGGTCTTGGTGGCACCGGTGGCGCTACATGGGGGCTTCCCCGTTTTCACTCCGCAGTATTCTCTCCACGCTTCCCGTTTGCAGATATCGATTTGAAAGACCCTGCCGTACCCGTTGCTGTACGTATCCGCGGATGGAGCCCCTTCGTTCCGGGAGAAGAAGATACGGCCAGTCTTCCCACAGGCGCACTCGAATACCGCTTTACCAATACCGGCAAAAGCAGCGAATCGTTTGTATTCTCTTACAACGCCCGCAACTTCATGCGGCAGGGAGATACCGGTAATTCCGTGCGTGCATATAAGAACGGATTTATTCTTTCACAGTCCGCCACTACCGAGAACCCCGAAAAGGAAGGGCACTTCGTTATCTATACCGATCAGGACAATACCGCCTCCGATCTTTGCTGGTTTCGTGGCGGCTGGTTCGATCCGCTTACCATGGTATGGAACACCATCCGCGATGGGGAAGTACGGGAGCATCCCGCTGTGGATAAAGATGCTCCGGGAGCTTCGCTTTTCGTTCCCTTCACACTTGGTCCGGGAGAGCAGCGCACCATCCGCCTCATGATGTGCTGGTATGTGCCTGATTCCCGCCTCCGCATTGGCGACCCTCCCGCTGGCGATAAACCCGGCCAGCACAAATTCCACAAACCATGGTACAGCAGTAAGTTTCAGAGCGTGGAAGGTGTTGCGGAATACTGGAAGAAGGAATATGATTCCCTGCAGCGCAAAACCCGTTTGTTCACCGATGCTTTTTACCAAAGTACGCTCCCTCCCGAAGTAGTGGAAGCGGTAGCCGCGAATCTTACCATCCTCAAATCGGCTACGGTACTGCGGCAATACGACGGCCGCTTCTGGACATGGGAAGGCTGCGGCGACAACTGGGGCAGTTGCCATGGTTCCTGTACACATGTATGGAACTATGCGCAGGCAGTGCCTCATCTCTTTCCTGCGTTGGAACGCAGCCTGCGCGAAACCGAGTTCAATGAAAACCAGAACACCGAAGGCCACCAGGGCTTCCGGGCTAACATACCCATTTCTCCGCTCGTACATAACTTTCATGCTGCTGCAGACGGACAATTGGGTGGTATCATGAAAGTATACCGCGAGTGGCGCATCAGCGGCGACACTACCTGGCTGAAGAAAATGTTCCCTGCCGTAAAGGCAAGCATGGATTACTGCATCCGTACCTGGGACCCACGCCGCAAAGGCGTTATCGAAGAGCCACATCACAATACCTACGACATCGAGTTCTGGGGTCCTACCGGTATGTGTACCAGCTTCTACCTGGGTGCCCTGCAGGCAATGGGCCTCATGGGAAAAGCACTCAACGAAAATGTTTCTGAATACGCCACGCTGCTCACAAAAGGAAAGGCCTATATGGAACAGGATCTTTTCAACGGTGAGTATTTCATCCAGCAGATCCGCTGGACGGACCTGAGCGCACCTGATCCTGTAAAAGCGCAATCTTTCCACACCCATTACTCAGAAGAAGCGCGGGCACTCCTCCAAAAGGAGGGACCGAAATACCAGTATGGCACCGGCTGCCTGTCTGACGGTGTGCTGGGCTCCTGGATAGCGCGGGTGTGTGGTATGGAAGAGCCGGTAAACGAAACCCGTACAAAGAGCCACCTGCTGGCGGTTCACCGTTATAACCTAAAGCACGACCTCAGCGCACACGCTAATCCACAGCGGCCTACATACGCCCTCGGAGGTGATGGAGGGCTCCTGCTTTGCTCATGGCCTAAAGGCGGTATGCTTTCGCTGCCGTTTGTGTACAGTAACGAAGTGTGGACCGGCATCGAATACCAGGTGGCTTCACACCTGATGCTAATGGGTGAGGTGGAGAAAGGGCTGGATATCGTTCGCGCCTGCCGTAAGCGCTATGATGGCTCGGTGCGCAATCCTTTTAACGAATATGAATGCGGGCACTGGTACGCCAGGGCCATGTCCAGCTACGGGCTGTTACAGGGCCTTACCGGCGTACGCTATGATGCTGTAGATCAGATACTGTATATTGATTCGAAAGTGGGTGATTTCACCAGTTTTATTTCCACCGCGAAAGGCTTTGGTACCGTACACCTGAAGAATGGCCGTCCTTCCCTGAAAGTTGTTCATGGCGAGATTCCTGTTAAGCAGGTAATGGTAGGAGCGAAGCAACTGCCCCTCGCCTGATAATTACTTTTTATGCACAATTAAAATATCAGCCAAGTGAGAACAGGCAACCTGTGCCCTGTTTGCTTAAACGATTAAGTAATCCTATTTCCACCTTTAACCAAATTTTCATGTTATGAAAAGTTGCAGGCTTTTATTGCCCTTACGGAAACATCCCGCGCTTAAAACAGGGATCGCTTTCCTGGTGGCATTGCTGTCTATACTCTCGGCAGTGGCACAGCAAACGGTCTCCGGAACGGTTACCTCCGCGGGTAAACCCCTTGCGGAAGTGAGTGTCGTGATACAGGGCACCACCATAGGCACCACCACCAATGGCGATGGGTCATACACCATCAAAGCGCCCGCTGCTAATGCAGTGATCGTATTCTCCAGTCTGGGTTTTGAAACGCAGATGATTCCCGCAGGTGGCAGATCGCAGATAGACGTGGTGCTGGTGCAACAAACCAGTACACTGGGAGATGTAGTGGTAGTGGGTTTCGGAAAGCAGAAGAAAATGACGGTTACAGGCGCCATCAGCAGTGTGCCCGTCAATAATCTCCAGCGTATTGCCACGCCTTCCTTATCCAATGCACTGGCAGGCAGCATGCCGGGCATCATTACCCGGCAAAGCTCCGGTGAGCCGGGATATGATGGGGCTGCCATCTTCATCCGCGGCTTCGGCACCTGGGCTAACCGCAGCCCCCTGATACTCGTGGATGGCGTGGAGCGCGATATCAATAACATCAACACGCAGGAGATCGAAAGTTTCTCTATCCTCAAAGATGCTTCCGCCACCGCGGTTTATGGCGTTAGAGGCGCCAATGGCGTGATCCTCATCACCACCAAACGCGGTGTTACCGGCAGGCCCAAAGTAGTTTTCCGTACGGAGAACGCCACTCTCCAGGCCATGCGGCTGCCGGATTATATCAACGGACCGGAATATGCCGGGCTCATCAACGAAGCCCTTGCTAACAACGGTCTCCCGGTCAGATATACGGACGCCGAACTGCAGAAGTTCCGCGACCAGTCTGACCCATACCTTTACCCGGATGTCAACTGGTCAGACGCGGTGCTGAAAGAACGCACTTTCCAGAGCATCAGCAACCTCAGCGTATCTGGCGGTAACGAGATCATCAAGTACTACACCAACGTGGGCTACACGCTCCTGAACGGCATTTACAAACAGGACCCCGCCAACCCCTACCGTACCAATGCACAGATGAAGCGATATAACTTCCGCTCTAATGTAGACATCAATGTGTCCCGCTCCATCAGCCTGGAGCTGGGCGTTGGCGGTGTGATCCAGCAGGGCAACTACCCCGGTACTTCTGCTCCGGCAATCTTCAACGCGCTCAAAGTAACTTCGCCCATCAATTTCCCGAAAGTAAATCCGGATGGTTCTGTATCCGGTGCATCTACTTCCTATCTGCAAAACAATCCCTGGGGCCTTGTAACGCAGGCAGGCTACACCCGGCAGGATCTCAATACGCTGCAGGGTACCTTCGGCGGACGGTGGGATTTATCCAATGCCGTTACGAAAGGTCTTTCTGTAAGGGGCCTCTTTTCTTACGACCATTGGTATTCCGCATCTACCGACCGTATTAAGCCATATGCCATCAAGCAGTATCTGGGGAAAGACCAGAATGGGAACGACCGGTATTCTTCACCACCTATCCGCGAAGAGCAGCCCATGCGCTATGAAGTACACAATGGCGCCAACCGTGCTTATTATACAGAGCTGGCCGTTAATTACAACCGCTCTTTCGGACAGCATACTGTAACGGGCATGGTGCTGGGCAACCGCCGCGAATACATCAACCTCACGGCCGGCAGTACACTCAGTAATCTTCCCTACCGCCGCCAGGGCCTCGCAGGCCGCGTTACCTATAACTTCGCGGAACGTTACCTGTTTGAAGCCAACGCAGGATACAATGGATCGGAAAACTTCCCGGAAGGACAACAATACGGCTTCTTCCCCTCCGTATCCGCGGGTTGGATCGTGAGCAACGAAAAGTTCTGGAACGTGCCTGCCATCACCCAGCTTAAACTGAGAGGTTCATACGGACAGGTAGGTAACGATCAGATCGGTGGCAGGCGTTATCTCTTCCTCACCACCATTAACCGCGCAGGACAATCCTACTTCTTCGGCGATAACCAGCGCTTCTACCAGGGCTTCGAAGAAGCGCAGATCGGGAACGACGATGTAACCTGGGAAGTAGCGACCAAAGCCAATGCAGGATTCGACCTGGAATTATTCAACGGCGTGGTAACCCTCCAGGCCGATGCATTTATGGAACACCGCGATGGTATCCTCATCCAGCGGGGTGTTATCCCCCGCGTTACCGGTTACTACCCCTGGACGCTGCCCTATGCTAACCTGGGTAAAGCGAAGAACGAAGGGATAGACCTGATGCTGGAAGTGAAACGCACCACTTCGAAAGGGCTTTACTACAATTTCCGCGGCACTTTCACTTATGCGAAAAGTACCTGTACGCAGAACGATGATCCTATTCCCAAATATGCGTATCAATCCATGGTGGGCCTGCCTATAGATCAGCCCATGGGACTGGTGGCGCTCGGCTTCTTCCGCGATCAGGAGGATATCGATAAAAGCCCGCAGCAGAACTTTATGGACCAGGTGAAGCCGGGAGATATCAAGTATAAAGATGTGAATGAAGACGGGAAGGTGGATGACTACGACCGCGTAGCCATCGGCTATCCGCGCACGCCGCAGATAGTGTATGGCGCAGGAGGCAGTGTGGGCTACAAAGGCTTTGAACTGAGTGTTTTCTTCACCGGCGTGGCGCGTACCAGTTTATTTGTGGACGGCCCGTCGATGTACGCATTCCAGATGGGGCTGGGCACTTACAATGTGATGCGCGAGTATTACGATAACCGCTGGACGCCGGGAAATACCAATGCAAAGTACCCGCGTGCTTCCCCGCTGCAAAATCCCAATAACAACCGCACCTCCACATTGTTCCTGCAGGATGCTGCTTATGTGCGCCTGAAAAGTGCAGAAATAGCCTACAACTTTACGGTACAGGCATTGAAGAAATACGGACTGGAAAAGACGCGGCTCTTCATTAACGGGTATAACCTTATTACCTGGGATAAGATCAAAGTCATCGACCCCGAATCCGATTACGGTACCGGCGGCTATCCTTTGCAGCGGAGCATCAACTTCGGCATGCAGTTATCCTTTTAACCTTTCAATCCCAACTGATGAACAAGTTACTTGTAACATTCGCCATACTGCTCCTTTGCATCACATCATGCACCAAAACATATCTTCGGAAAGCGCCCGACGAAGACCTCGATATCCGCAAAGTATTCTCGGAAAGGAAGTATGCGGAATCCTTCCTGTCTTCCGCCTATCATAACATGCCCGTGATGCTGGGTGCGGCCGACTGGGATCAGCGCAATCCCTTCACCGGTGCCAGCGATGAAATGGAGATCACTTTCCTCGGCGCCTATTCCCATTTGCTGAACTCCGGCGCATGGAGTGCTAACGATTACTTCCCCGATATCTGGGGCTTTATGTTCGAAGGCATCCGTAAAACCAACATCTTCCTGGACAATGTTGACCAGGTACCCATGGATGAAACGGAGCGCCGCTGGTGGAAAGGGGAAGCCACTTTCCTGCGGGCATTTTATCATTTCATGCTGGCACGCATTTATGGCGCCATTCCCATCGCGGATCATGCTTATACGCTCAATGAGGACTATACCAAAATCCGCCGCCGGCCGGTGAATGAAGTGGTGGATTTCATTGCACAGGAATGTGATAAGGCTGCGGCTTTGCTGGAATGGAAGGTGGGCGCCGACAGGCTGGGACGCATAACAAAGCCCGCCGCTATGGCGCTGAAGGCACAGGCATTGCTGTATATGGCCAGTCCGCTCTGGAATGGCAACCCCGATTACAGCAACCTCCGCGATAATGAAGGCACCCGCCTTTTCCCTGACTTTGATGCAGAACGCTGGCGCCGTGCGGCAGTAGCAGCAAAGGAATGTATAGACGGTGCAGAAGCGAACGGTTACCATCTCTATCGCGCAGCCAATAATGACCCGGTGCGCAATTACCAGGAAGTGTTCCTGGAAAGGCATAATCCGGAAGTATTGCTGGCCCGTAATGCGGGGGAACATTCGCACTTCGAACGCTGCAGTAATCCCATTAGCTATGGCGGGTTCTCGATCTTTTGTCCAACGCAGGAGCTGATAGATGATTATGAAATGGCCAACGGTTTGCGCCCCATTACGGGTTACCAGCCGGATGGTTCCCCGGTTATTAATGCAGCTTCCGGTTACCAGGAAGCGGGCTATGCAGCGGCAAAGCATCCGCTGGATTATTATCAGGCGGGCGTACGGAATATGTATGTAAACCGTGAGCCACGTTTTTATGCCAGTATCAACTTCAACGGTGCTGTATGGAAAGGGCGTGGAATCCAGTTCTGGTTCGAAGGACTGGACGGGCGCCGCCGTGCAGGGTCCGATTATTGCATTACCGGATACCTGATGAAGAAGATGGTGAATCCCACGTCCGACATCTTCCAGAACCGTTTTTCCCTTAACACATTCATCTTCTACCGCCTCGGCGGCCTGTACCTCGATTATGCGGAAGCACTCAATGAAGCCGATGGGGCAGTAGCCGATGTATACAAATACGTGAATGCCGTACGCGACCGGTCGGGATTGGGCCCCCTGCCTGCCGGATTAACCAAAGAGCAGATGCGGGAAAAGATATGGCATGAAAGAAGGATAGAACTGGCTTTTGAAACCCACCGTTACTTCGATACCCGCCGCTGGAAAATAGCTGCCGGGTTAGACAGTAAAGAGATCCATGGCATGAACATCGGGGCGGGTAATGCCCTGAACGATGATAACTTCTACCAGCGCAAGGTCATCGAAAAGCGGGTGTTTATTGCTCCCAAGCACTATCTATGGCCCATCCAGCAGGAAGAGATCAACAAAAACGGCAACCTCGTACAA
The DNA here is from genome assembly GCF_003149455.1 of Chitinophaga deserti. Classification (GTDB taxonomy): domain Bacteria; phylum Bacteroidota; class Bacteroidia; order Chitinophagales; family Chitinophagaceae; genus Chitinophaga; species Chitinophaga deserti. Next base: position 24,902 of record NZ_QFFK01000003.1, on the reverse strand, counting down.
AATCCGGGGTGGTAGTAAACTGAAGTCTGGGGTGTGGACTTCCATACACTGGTATAAAATAATATAAAGGCATGTATACATCACCTTTGACTTACCCCCTTATTAGGGTAGCTTAAAGGTGGCTCAAAGGTGACTCAAAGGTATCTCAAAGGTATCTCACATGACAATCATATGACCATTTGGGCCGGGGTAATGGAGGTGATGGTGAGTATTTGAAATGAAGAACATTTTAACGGAATCTTATGCGCAGTATTTTCCTTTCCGCCACCGCATTACTTGCGGTGGCGGTTCCTGCTTTCGCTCAGCAAAGCCCCTGGCAAATCCGGGATTCTACCCGCTGGGGGATTAAAAACGGCATACATATCGGTATCTGGCCCGGTGCCATGGAAAAGATAAACGAACATTCAGACGGCGGGCCCCGTGGCCTGCTCCGCGTTGGCTACGATCTGGGAGGGATGATCTGCCATATCAATTACATTGCCATAGAACCGGTGGTGAATGGGGTGATGGAGTTCAGCGAGATATCACCTTCCGCTTCCGACGGGAAGTGGGGGAAGCTCATGTCTGCGAAAACGGAATCTGTAACGGCCGACAGCCTCGTGATCAGGGTGGAGATGGAACGCTTCGCCAATGGCGCGCATCCGTACCTGCGGTTAATCATCCGGAAGTCGAAGCCCGATGAGGTGTGCATTGAAGTGAATCACCATCCCGGCAGTGCTACCATGGACCGTTGTGCCGTGAGCGCCACCATGGGCAATTATGCCCGCCTGCGGAAACTCTATCTGAAGGACACGGTTATTTCATCGCTGAGGCTATACAACAACTTTACCGGCATCGATTTTATCGAACGGTCGCCGTATCCCGCTGCGGGTATGCATACGGATAAAGATGGTAACCCCATGGTAGTGGCAGCAACAGATGAAAACTTTACACAAATGGCTGACTGGCCGCAGGAAACTGCTTACTGGAACAGATGGTCCTGGCGCTACAGGCCCTACCGCATTTTTTCGCAGTACTGGAGGAAGGATAAATCGCAAACCGCAATTGGCTTACAGGTGAGAGTGAATGGAAGAGCGAAATACTGGACGGGTGGCAGCCGCGATGAAAAGCATTATATCGCAATACCCGGTGGACCGTCGTTCGAGAATTTCGAACTACGGGAAAAGTATCAGGCCGGGCAACGGCAATATTTTGGTATCAGTCTGAAAACGCCGGAGGCGCTGCTTTCCCCCTTATGAGGAAAGCGGCGCGTTGGCGGTAACCGGCAGTGCAAACCGCCAGGAGTATAACAACACCACGGCAAAACAAACCAAAGGCACAGCATAGGCCCATTGCACATTGTAATGATGCGCAACTGCCCCTAAACCCAATGGGATCAATGCACCGCCTACGATAGACATTACGAGGAAGGCTGATCCTGTTTTGGTTTCGTTCCCCAGATCACGGATGGCAAGCGAGAAGATGGTGGGGAACATGATAGACATGAAGAACTCTACTCCCAGTAAACAATATACCCCCGTTTTGCCCCCTGCCAGCACGCTGTAGGCCAGCAACAGCACACAGGCGGCACTGTATACCGTGAGCAGTTTGCGGGGATCAGTACGCTGCATAATGAGCGTTCCGGCATACCTCCCCACCATAAAGCACAGCAATAACATACCGAGGAAATTAGTGGCTACCGTTTCGGGCATACCGGCACTGAAGCTGGTATACCTGATAAAGAAACTGGAAATGCATACCTGTGCCCCCACATATGCAAACTGTGCGATCACGCCCCAGCGGAAATGCCGGTGGCGGAATACACCGAGGTTCACCTTTACCTGTCCGTCATGTTCTTCCTGCACTTTCGGGAAGCGCACAATGATGAAGATAACCGCCACCAGTATCAGGCATGCTGCAATGGCGATGTACGGCGCCTGAACGGAGCGTGCTTCAGACAGCAGGTAGGCATCCAGCTCGGCAGGAGCCAGCGCATTCAGTTGTGCATCGGTCATTTCCGTGCCGGAGAGGATAACTTTACTGAGGAAGAACGCGGCTACAAAGGCGCCCAGCCCGTTGAAGGCCTGTGCGAAGTTGAGCCGCTGCACAGCGGTTTCTTTCGGGCCTATAATGGTGATGTAGGGATTGGCGGCAGTTTCGAGGAAGGTCATACCCGCAGCTACGAGGAACAGCGCGAAGAGGAACAACCCGAATGAAAGCGTTTCCGCTGCGGGGTAAAATAGCAATGCACCGGTGGCTGCTATGAGGAGACCCGTTACTATACCGGTTTTGTAATTCCATTTCCGCATCACCCAGGCTGCAGGGAGTGCAAAAAAGAAGTAGCTCACCCAATAGGCGGAGTCGATGAAGGCCGACTGGAAATCGTTCAGGCGGCAGGCTTTCCGCAGGTGAGGGATGAGGACCGGGATAAGGTTACCGGTGAGCGCCCATAAAAAGAACAGGCTCACCACGAGGATGAAAGTGATCTTAACAGGGTTACGGCGGGCACTGTTGGCGAGGGTTTCGTTTTTCATTTCGATAGTGGAATTCATAATTGGCATATTTAGGCGTGGTCAGCGGAGCGTCTGTACTTCGTTGATCAGGGTACCGATGTGGTCGATGCTGATCTCTACCCGGTCGTGGTCCTGCAGGGTAAAACTGTTATCCGGTACAAGGCAGGTGCCGGTCATGAGATAACAGCCATCCGGGAAGGCACATCCACGGTAAAGGAAATCCACCAGTTCCTGGTGGCCGCGCTTCATCTGGCTGATAGCAATCTGATCGTTGTACTGTATCACTCCATCCCTGAAGATGGACATGCGGATAAGGGTGTCCGGCGGAATGGGGGATTCCGGCACAAGCAGGCAGGGGCCTAATCCCGCGCATTTCTCATACACCTTGGCCTGCGGCAGGTACAATGGGTTTTCTCCTTCTATACTCCGCGAACTCATATCATTCCCGATCGTATAGCCTTCAATGGTACCATGTGTGGAAACGAACAATGTAAGCTCAGGCTCCGGCACATCCCATTTCGAATCACTGCGGATATACACCACCTGCCTGTGCCCGCTTACACGGTGAGGGGTGGCTTTGAAGAAGAGCTCCGGCCTTTCTGCTTCGTAAACTTTATCATAAAAGGTAGCTCCGCCCGCATCTTCCGATTCTTCCATCCTTGCCGTTCGGCTCCTGTAATAGGTAACCCCTGCGGCCCAAACCTCCTGTGTGGAAATAGGCGCCTGTATCCCGTTGGCGATAGCCTGCTCTGCGGTGTGCTTATCTATCTGCTCTTTGTCTTTTACATCGTTCAGGATAGCAGCATACAAGCCTTTGCGGTTCACGAAATCGTTCCAGCCTGTTGTGAGGGCATAATATCTTTCATCCTGCTGTACAATGATTTTATCTGCGGTTTTATATAATCTGATGCAGTTCATGGTGGAATATCATTTTTGTTGAAGGAATTGCTGTACGGAATCGAGGGGCAGCTGCCACAGTTGCATGGCTAAAGCCTGCAGTGCGGCGCGGTCGCCTTCGAAGTGCATGGTAACCTGGCGGTAGTGGCGCGCTTCTCCGGGTTTAAGTGCCACGGCGTCGGAAGATGATTCTACTTCGTAGAAGGGCCCCATTTGTGTACCATCTGCCAGCGGACCGTCGTTATAACAGTTCACGGCATCGCCTTTATAGGGTTCTTTCTGCTCTTCCCATTTCGAATTCACATATTTCCCTTCCGGCCATATTTCGTAAAGGAGTACGGTGATGGAATTATTAGCCAGATCGATACTGCCTGCGCCTGATTTCGCAATGCCGGGTGCAATGCCCAGTTTGCCACGGGCTTTACCGTCGGCACGAAATAGCAGGATACTGTCTTTCACCTGCAGGTTCTGCGCGGGGATCTTCCCGAAGTAATCATCGGTAATCAGTTTGCGGGAATCTGCTCCGGGGCGGAAGGGCGCTACCACGGCTGTCTGATCCGATGGTTTGAACATGCCTAACAGCCAGATGCTGGGGATGCCTGTTTGTTCCTGCCATGCACTGTCGCCCTTATTGGTGATGCTGTTTTCAGTTTCATAAGCTACGCTCCGCAGTCCTTCCGGGAGTTGTACCTGTAACCGCTGTGCAATGGCATCCCTGCCGAGCAGGCGCACCGTGCGCTCCACACCAATGTTGAAAGTATATCCCGCATGGTTTTGAATCGTGCCATCGTACGCATAGGTTACTTCACCTGCCTGTTGTGATTTAACAGCGTAATGCGCGGTATCTATCATGCCGGGTGTTTGCCAGTGCTCGAATTCATAAGGTTTTCCGGGTGGGAAGTAGAGGGCGTATTGTCCGCCTTCGGGGCCCAGCCAGAAGCGCTCTTCACCGCCAAAGGCATTGATGTGCGGTGTTAATTTCCCGGATGCTACGAGGTCGTAATTGATCCAGCCGAAACTGTTGCCTGCATCGCCGGAGGCGGAACTGGTCATTACACGGGCCTGGTAATCGCCGGTAACTGCCACGCGGCTGCTGTCGCCCGGGAGTTGGAGGACCACTACGTTTTTGAGGTGCTGGCTAAGAAAGGCGGCATCTTCACCGAAGTTGGAAGGTTTGCCGGGTTGTTTGTCCGGGGCGGTTTGGCAGCCCGCGATGCCGGCAGATAGTAAGCAAGCCATGAGGTATGGTTTCATAACGTTTGGATTGTTTTACAGTGGAATTAAAGGGAAACACCGCGTTTCCAGGGTATGAAATCGTCCTGCTCCAAAGCCTGTGCCTTTGCGGTGTATTGTCCGCTGGCGGAAGCAATGAGTAGTTCCATGATACGGTCCGCGGTTTGCTCCAGCGTTTCATCGCCGGTAATAACCGGGCCGGTATCGAGGTCAATGATATCAGGCATTTTAGTTGCAAGCCTTGTGTTGGTGGAAAGCTTCAGCACAGGCGTTACAGGGTTACCGGTAGGCGTTCCCAGGCCTGTAGTGAACAGTACTACGTTAGCCCCTGCGCCTACTTCTGCCGTGGTAGATTCCACATCGCTGCCGGGTGTACACAGTAACGCAAGCCCCGGATGCTGTACCCATCCCGGATAATCGATGACATCGGTAACAGGGGAGGAGCCGCCTTTGCGTGCTGCCCCGGCCGATTTAATAGCGTCTGTAATCAGGCCGTCGCGGATATTACCCGCAGAAGGATTGGAGTCGAATCCTGAACCTACGGCTTCCGCCCTGCTGGCATAGGTCTGCATCAGCTCCGTGTATTTTGCGGCAAGGGTTGTGTTCACACAGCGGTCGCTCAGTTCCTGCTCCACGCCGCACAGTTCCGGGAACTCCGATAAGATAACGGAGCCACCCAGCGCCACGATCCTGTCTGCCACCCTGCCTACTGCAGGATTGGCGGATATGCCGGAGAATCCGTCGCTGCCGCCGCATTCCATGCCTACGATCAGTTTACTCAGCGGGGCCGGCTGGCGTTGCTGCGAGTTTGCTTTGGTGAGCCCTTCAAATGTGAGGCGCATCGCGGATTCCATGAGTGCTTTTTCGGTGCCTTCCTTTTGTTGTTCGAGAATAACGAGTGGCCTGTCGTATCCCGGCGATCTTTTTTCAATCTCTTCCTTTAGCATATCGATCTGCGCGTTCTGGCAACCGAGGCTCAGTACGGTAGCGCCTGCCACGTTGGGATGTGTGATATATCCTGCAAGAAGGCCGCATAAGGTACGGGCATCGTCTTTTGTTCCGCCGCAGCCCATGGTGTGGGAGAGCAGTTTAATGCCGGTGATATGCGGGAATGGACGGGCATTCATTGTATCTCCGTTCAGTGATGCCACTTCGCCGCCGTGAAGCATGTTGCGGAGGAGGGTTTCGTAGGGATTGCTTTTCTGGTAGCCCAGTCCTTTCGTGAGGGTTTCGTGCAACAGTTGCACGTTGCGGTTTTCACAGAATACGAGTGGCAGGATGATCCAGTAGTTACCGGTGCCCACGCGCCCGTCACTCCGGTGGTAACCCATGAAGCTGCGTTGTGCCCATTTGGAAACGTCTGGTTTCTCCCAATCCGTTTTGCGTTCGGCCTGTACGCCGAAGCTGCCGGAAGCATGCCGGATGTTGGCGGTGGTGATGAGTTCTCCGGGTTGGAGGTCTTCGCAGGCATGGCCTACCAGCACGCCGTACATGATTACGTCGCCTCCTTTGGGGATGAATGAAGTGGTGATCTTATGTTTGGCGGCTACGTGGCGGAGTGCGGTAACGCCACCTGCCTCGCCGCCTTCCGGGATATCCTGCAGGGCTACCCGTACATTATCTGCCGGATGTATCAGAAGTGTTTGCTGACGCATGATGTTTAAGATTGTGTGGATGATATGGCGCGGTCGAGATGCACATAGCCGCCATCTACATGGATGAGCTGGCCGGTGGTGTGTCCTGATTTGCGCGACAGGAGGAAAGCCGCCATCTGTGCCAGCTCTTCCGGTGTGGTCATTCTTTTTTCCAGCGGAATGTTTTCAAGAATACCAGCCAGTTTTTCTTCCTTATTCTCAAATGTATTGATCCAGTTCTCGTACAGCGGTGTCCAAGACTCTGCTACCACGATGGCGTTTACGCGGATGCTCCAGGGAAGTAATTCCACTGCCCATTCGCGGGTGAGCGCGTTTCTGCCGCCATTGGCAGCAGCGTAGGCGGAGGTGTTGCCCTGACCGGTTTCCGCAGTTTTGGAAGTGATGTTAACGATGGCGCCGCCACTTTCCTTCAGTTGTGGTAATGCATGATGCGCCATGAGGTAGTAGTGAACGAGATTGCGGTGCAGGGATTGCATGAAGGCTTCGTACGAACCGGAAGCGAGGCCCACGCCGTCGTTAATACCGGCATTGTTGACAAGCCCGTCTATCCGCCCGAATTTCTCCACTACGGCGGCCACTGCATTTTTACATGCTTCGGGATCGGTTAGTTCTGCAACTACCTGCCATCCTTTGCCACCGGCGGCTTCTATTGCTGCGAGATGCTGCAGGTTGTCAGTTTCGTTCCTGCCGATGATGACGGGGATAGCGCCTTCCTGTGCGAGTATGGTCGATATGGCGGCGCCAATGCCTTTGGCGCCGCCTGTCACGATGATGATATTATCTTGTAAGCCCAGATCCATAGCGGGTATAGTTGATGTTAGAAGGTTTTGAAACAATGCCGGTCAGGTGAGTGCGTCGCGCGTCCATTGACCGTTGGCAAGCCGCCAGATGTTTTGCGGGTTTTCATTACGCAGCTGTTCGGGCAGCAGGCCTTCCGGGAAATCCTGGAAGCATACCGGCCGTGTGAAGCGGTAAATAGCGCCGGTACCTACGGAAGTACCCGCTGCGGGGGTGGTTGCCGGCCACGGACCGCCATGCACCATGGCATGGTTCACCGCCACGCCGGTAGGGAAGCCGTTCACGAGCAGCCTGCCTGCCTTTTCCCGGAGGATGTCTATCAGTCCGGCATGGGCTTCGAGATCGGCGGGTGTACCGTGTATGGTAGCGGTAAGCTGTCCTTCGAGCTGCTCCGCGAAAGCATACATTTCCGCTACGTTACCTGCGCTCACCAGCAGTCCTGCCGGACCAAACACTTCATGCAGCATGCCGGGGTTATCCTGTACCTGCTGCAGATCTGCCTGTAGCAATACTGCCGCAGCTTTGCCGGGAGCTTCGGGTGCTTTGGCGAGGGCACGGGCGCCCAGCGTATTCAAATGCTGTAAGCCTTTCTGATAAGCAGACAGAATGCCCGGTGTGAGCATGCAACCCGGCGAAAGAGCTTCCATTCCGCGTTGCAGCGCAGCTTTGAAGCTGTCGGCATTCCCGGTGGTAATGAGTACGCCGGGGTTGGTGCAGAACTGGCCTACCCCCTGCGTGAGCGATTGCAGGTATTGTGTGGCAAGGGCTTCACCGTTTTCCTTTAGTATGCCGGGTAATACGAACACGGGGTTCACACTGCCCATTTCCGCATATACGGGAATGGGTACCGGCCTGCGGGATGCAGTTTCATATAACGCTTTACCGCCAGCGAAAGAGCCGGTAAATGCAATGGCACGCAACTGTGGGTGACGGGCAAGTGCCTGCCCCGTTTCAATGGTTGCTCCCTGCAATAAGCTGAACACGCCTTCCGGCATTTGCGTTTCCTGTGCTGCTTGCTTAATGGCTGTGGCTGCGAGGTGAGAAGTGTGCGGGTGTGCGGGATGCGCTTTGCAGACCACGGGGCACCCGGCAGCAAGGGCTGCTGCGGTATCGCCACCTGCCACGGAAAAGGCGAGCGGGAAGTTGCTGGCGCCAAACACGGCAACGGGGCCAAGGGGTATCTGCATCTGCCGTACATCAGGCGTGCCGCGGTCGATGCGTGCGTTGATCCAGGAGCCTTCTTCGATCAGGGTTGCGAATAACCGCAGCTGGTTGCAGGTGCGCTCCCGCTCTCCCTGTAAGCGGGGGAGTGGCAGCCCTGTTTCTGCGGAGGCGGTTTGCAGCAATACTTCGCCCAGTGCTTCCAGTGATGCTGCGATAGCCCGCAGGAAAGCAGCGCGTGCTGCTGCGGTGGTTTTCTTATAAACAGGGAATGCTTTTGCGGCAAGTAATACTGCCGCATCGGTTTCGCCTGCGGTAGCTTCGCGGAATTCCTGCGGGAGCCATTCCTGTTGGGCGGGTGCCCAGGCACGGAAAGTCTGGCTGCCTTCGCCGCTCAGTCTGTTTCCTATCATCTGTAATCCGGTGTCTTGCATCTTTTCTGTTTTTATCATTCATCAATTCACTTCCAGCTCATCTTTCGGCTGCAGCTTAGGGAAAGGTGCATGCGGTTCGCGCTGGTACCAGAACACTACGGAGCTGATGTCTGACTGCTGCGGGAGGTATCGTCCGCCACTGCGCCAGCCAAGGTCCTGTATGGTAATTTTTAAGTCCTTATCGAAACGAACGGGGTCCATGATATGCCAGCGGTACAGGCCGAAGCGTTGCTGGGCTTTGTATAATCCGTCGGGCCGAATTACCTGGTGTAATCCCACATAGGGAGTGGAGAACTCCTGGTACTTTCCTTTGGTGTCGAAGTTGTAAGAGCCGCAGAAGTAATCTTCCGTGCCGGTGCCGCAGATGGTCGGGAATTTGTTATCGCCGTCCATGAAGAACTTGATCTCCCCTTCGCCCCACCAGCCATTGTTATTCACGCCCCATGCCATGTAGGTGCCCACATAATGCCCTTTCCCTTTAATACCATCTATCAGTGTGAATTCAGCGCCTTTAACGGGGTTGTTGCGGCGGAACTGTGCATGGAAATATGCTGCATCGTCAGGTACCTGTGTAAGGGTGTAATCGATCTGGTAATACAGCGTCATCCTTTCCGTATTGATGTTTTCCATGGTGATCTTACATTTCTTGCGGAAAGGCATAGGCCAGTAGCAGTTGAAAGCGCTGCCGGGGTTTACGTTCACCGCGAGGGAATTGAGCTGTGCGTATTCGCCCCATCCCATACCGAAGAAGTCGCCCACGGGCACTTCCACGCTGGGGGTGGTTTCATCATCCCAGTAAAAGCGGAGGATGGAGTACCGCCAGTTGCCGGTAGGCGTCATCCAGATGTGCTGGATGGCTCCGGAGCTGTTGATCTCTGCGAGGGTAAAGGTTTGGCCGGGTTCGATGTGGATGTAAGGATTTACTTTCCATCCCTGCCCGAGATCGCGTGCGGCATGTTTGGCGTTGCCCTGCTCGAGGGTGGCCATGCCGCCTTTGCCGGGCTCACCGGTGAAGTTTTCAGGGGAAATGGAGCGTGTTTTGGCGTCAGACAGGCGGTGGAGATTGCCCATGCTCATGTCCAGCCCGTTGAAAGGCTGCTGTGCCACGGTAGTGATGGCCAGGCAGGCGCATAGCGCAAGAAGGAGCGGTGTTTTCATAATGTGTATCGTTTGAGTGGTTTTATGCTTTATCGTTTAAGCATTCCGGCAACAACAATATCTCATTCACGTGGTATCTGCAGAAAATCTATTGGTATTTATTGTGCGGCGCTGGACCGGCGGATAACGAGTTCCGTATCGATGCAGACTTCTTCCGCGGGCCGTTCGCCATCACGGATGTGTTCCAGCAACACGCGCACTGCGGCTTTGCCCATTTCAAGAATGGGCTGGCGTATGAAAGTGACGGGGGCATGGAAGAGGTCGAAGGCTTCACTTTCGTCGAAGCTTACCACAGCCAGCTGCTCCGGTACTTTAATGCCCAGCTCTATGATGTAGCGCAGTCCTTCAATGGCAAGACTGTTCGTGGCAAAGAACAGCGCGTCTGCCGGCTTTTTGGCTCCCATCAGCTGGTCGATGGCCGTGCGGATGTCTTCCTTGATATGTGAATACCGCGCCAGTTTGAGCAATCCTGCCGTGGGAAGATCATTATCCGTCAGTGCTTCACTATACCCCCTGCGGCGCTCTGCAATGTGATGCATGTTCGTTTTATAAGCGATCATACCAATGCGTTTACGGCCGGAGTGGATGAGGTGGGATACCGCATCGTGAGAGGCGGCGAAGTTATTAATACTGATACTGCTGGTGGCAATCCCGGGAAAGAAGCGGTCGATGAGTACAAAGGGTACATTACGCTCCTGCAATTGCCGGATCTGTGCCTCTGAGCCTTCCGTAGGGATCACGATCAGCCCGTCTACCTGCCGGTTCAGTAATACATTAATAAGATCGCCCGATTTATCCATGTTCTCGTCGGAGCTGCCCACGATCACGGTGTAGTTATTTTTCTTGGCTTCGTCTTCAATGGTACGCGCCACATGTCCGAAGAAAGGGTTGGAGATATCGGCCACAATCAGACCAATGGTATCTGACCGGCCGCTCTTCAGGCTGCGGGCAATATGGTTGGGCTGGTAATTGAGCTTCCGCGCTATTTTCCGGATCTTCTTCGCCATTTCCTGACCCACCCGGGCCTTCTCTTCCTTGTTGGTAAGTACGTAAGAGACGAGGGCTACGGATACCCCGGCCTCCTGCGCAATGTCCTTCAGGGAAACTTTCTTCTTCATGCTTTAAATATATGCTTAAACGATTAAGTAAGCAAGTTTTGCCATAAAAATTCTTTTTTGGCTACATTTGCCTTTCATTATAAAGACACATGAGCTCATTAGGCTGGAAGTTAATCAGAAGTTTCAATAAGGAATTTGAAGTGGGAGGAGAAATGGTAACGGTACGTTTTGTGACCATGAACTGCGTTCACAAGCAATTGTACCAGATTTATGTTCCCCATGAAGGGAAAACGGCACGTTTCCATATACAGGAAAATGCGGCCGGTGAGTTCAAAATTGTAGGCAAAAATACCTGTCCGCCACAATATGTGCCCCTCGAATCAGCCTTCGCACAGGCCATACTGGAATCTCCCGTGGGTTAATCTTGATTTGTCAATATCAAATTAATTATAACGACGGCCTGATTTGGCGGCCGTTATAATTAATTCATTGGTATAGGGTTTATTGTATGTTCCCATTTTCATCTACACGCATTATCATCAGGCTTTGTCGGAAATTGGGAGATCCGGGATCCCATTTGGAAGCTGCTACCAGGTAGCCTCCGTTTTTTAAGGAAATAGCCGTATTCGCTGACAGATTAATGGTACCCACATGTCCTTCCGGATATTTATACCTATGATCGAATGGTGCAGCCCAAACTTCCTGACCTTTCATATCTAATTTGACTAGTCGGGCAGGTTTATTTCCCCAGTCAAAATGATCCTGTAACATTACCAGGTTATTATCAGGTGCTGCTAATTGCTGGTATGTCCGCCAGTTACCAAATGCTTGTCTACGATCTAAAAGTAGACCATCAGGAGAATATATGTAATAAGGTAATGATTCAAATATGTGATTTAATACTACGAAGTTACCATTTGGCAATTGAGTGACAGATGATGTGTTTGGAGTGCCATTTACACCCCATTCAATATCTTTTTCCAGTAGGATAATACCAGAATCAGAGAAACGTACAAATTTTCCATTTACTTCTCCTTTCCTGTAAACTGCCACAGTGATACCCAGATTACCTGCGTGTAATTTTGCTGCATATGAACCCATTGGACTTGGAAATAAGTCCTTCGACCATTGCAGATTTCCTTCCGCATCCGTTTTCGTGATAACGCAGGAAATTGAATAGCCATCAGGCAGGGTTCGGATTCCCATCGCTATAAATCCTTTGTCCTTCGTTTGGGCAACATCCCGGTAAAATCCTCCGGCCACCAGAGGTTTCATCCATTTAACATCACCATCTTTCGTCAGGCAAATCAATTTATCCGGGCTGGCGGCGGAAACATCAGAACCCGTTGCAATAAATTCATCACCATCAATTGGAGCAAAAGACCACAAACCAAAATTAGCAGGGAATCTTTTAGTAGTTTGTACCTTCAGGTCTTTGTCCAGTTTAAGCAGGAAATATTTACGGTTAATAGGATGCGGATCATAATTGAGGTCGTCGGTATATCCGCATAAAAAGTATCCTCCATCAGCAGCTTCCGTTAGCGCGAGCGCCTTATTATGCCGGTCATTGTCAATTAGCAAACCTTGTTGCCCTAACTTTACATGCAACGTTTTTTTTGTTTCTGAGAATGCCTTCTCTGTACGGGTCGCCTTCAGGGTCACAATGTATGTGCCGGGTTGAGTATAGGCATGATTAGGTTGAGCCTCCTTTGAGGTGGTACCATCTCCAAATTCCCATTCGTAAGTAACATCATTTTCTTTCTTTCCGCTGAATGTATAATTATTACCAACTAAGTTTGAGCCTCCTGTCATTGTAATACCACTTAGCGTGTCTTTGTAAGTAATCGTAAAATCGGAGGCAGGCTGAAATATGTATCTTGTTTCAGTTTTCGTTTTAGTACAGCTTGTATATAGTACAATAGGAAGTGAAATTGCCAACAGGTAAAGGGAATATTTTAATTTAGGCATAATTACAGTTTAACGGATTCGAAAATGAAAGGAGGTGTTCCCCGGTGTACTGGATCCTGATAATATGACGAAATCATCATCAGCCTGTCACCATCGAGATAAACACCATAAAGCAACGCCTTGTATGGGTAGCTTTTTAACACCTGCTTATCTGAAAGTCGGATTGCTTTTACGGAACTGGTAATGTTGTCAGCCGCATAAATAATAGTTCCGTCTTCGTTAATGGCGAAATCGGCAAACTGATCGGTAACGCCCAAAACATCCAACTGTTCCAGCTGACTATTGTAAATTTTTCCTTCAGTTCCTGATATAAACCGGCCTCCGGAAGGGAATACCCGGAGAATTTCAGTCTGGAAAGGGCCGTATGCCCATTTTTCATTCACCACCTGCCCGTTTTCATCGAGCAAAATGGAATATGCGCTAGTAGGCCCGACACTGGGCATAACTTCAAGCAACCTGTTGTTGCCAAGTTTCAACATGCGCGCATTGCCTGTGTGGCCAATGTAGTTAAGTAACTCTCCGGTACTGCGGCGATATACTTTAGTTGCTTTTCGGTAGCCTTCCACCTCAGGAGTAGTCGTATAATCCGTTGTGCATACAATCAACATCCCGTTCATTTCCTGTACACCCAGCACCTGGTTACCCATCACATATATTTTATTTTTCTGCTCCAGGGTTATAGGGTCCAGAATCAGTAACCAGCCATCAAAAGTACCAACATAAAGCTCGCCACTGGTGCCAGCATCCGGATTATAGTCTATAAAGCCATTCGCAGGCATTTCCACCGTTTTAATAACTTTTTTTCCTACATGATCATAGACCGTTAATTGAGTCCACTTTGAATAACCTACCAGGTACAATACATGCCTTTCGTTATCCATTATTACATCCCTAATGTAGTCTGTGTAAAATGTCTGTGTTGGGACATAATGCACAGTGTCACGCAAGATATTTCCTGCTCCGGCATAAGCAGTTAAATAATACGATACTTTTGATGAGAATGGGACGTTGTCATCTGAATAACTTATAGAATCATAGCGATTGAAGGTTTTTAAATTATGTCGTATTGGTACGAAATTACCATTTCTGAATTCAAGGTGTTCCCGTATTATTTCATATCGGCTGAATTGATGCGCAGGGAATTGATTCCACTGGAAATTAATGGAAAGTTCACTGTTCAGTTTTGTTATGCGAAAATCAAGGTCTCCCGGTGGTAAAGGAATAATCACCTCCTCAATTATGGTTTTCGTCTTGCATGCAAAAAGGAACATCACGGAGATGAGAATTAAAGAGATATATTTCATCGGGTAACGGAATTTTTTTGGGTATTGGGGTCCAAATATACGAAATTATCGTAGTATATCCCTCCTGTAACCTGCTTATAGTTAAGGTGGCTCTGAATTAATTGCGAATTGTCACTCTCCCAGCGACCGGCAATAATCCCGTGGCGTCATTAATTTGATCTCGCGGAAGAAGCGGTTGAAGTTGGAAAGACTGTTGAACCCGCATTCATAAGCCAGCGCGGCAATAGGATGATCACCTTCTGCCAGCAGCTTGCAGGCATGCCCTATCCGTACCTCGTTCACGAATTGTACAAACGTTTTCTGCGTGCGGCTTTTGAAGTATCGGCAAAATGCCTGCTTATTCATATTCACCAGTTTTGCCACATCATCGAGCTGCATCTCGTTTTTAAAATGACTGAACACGTACTTGAATACAGTATCGATACGGTCATTATCTTTCGCCTGATAGGTATTCACATACCCGTGGCTGGCAAGGAGTGTGTATTCCCGCGTACGCGTCAGCGTATCGAGGATGCGCATGAAGGAAATCAACTGCGCGAAAGGCTGCTGGTCCGTCATTTCCAGTAAGATGTTTTTCAGGGTTTTCTTAGCCTGTCCGGAAAATTTCATTCCCCGCTGCGACTTCTTCAGCAACAGTTCCGTCTGCCTTTCCAGTCCAAACTGCCCCATCGAAGCCAGCAGTTTATCAGGGTCTATAAATAACGCAACCGATCTGGCATGCGCAATATTATTACGGTCAAAATACTTACGGTCGTTATGCCATACATGCGGGATATCCGGCCCGAGGAGTATAAGCTCATCGCTGTTGAAGTTCTCTACACTGTCACCAATTATACGCCTGCCTTCGCTCTCTACCACATACACCAGCTGGCACTCTTTATGAAAATGAAACTCCGTCGAGAAATAAGGCAGGTCTATCACCCTCACGGCAAATATGCCCATATGCGACTCTTCCTGGATCTTGGCGAAAACCGGTTTCATGTTAGCGGATTTTGGATGTAATCAATCGATTATTGCTAATATAGAACTAATATTCTATTCAGTAACCTAATTCTAACGTTGTATTGATAGAATATTTTATCATGACAAATAAAACTTGCTAATATACGCTATGAAGTTATCAACGGCCCGGTAGGTTTCCCAATCCTGGATCAGTAGTTTTGTTCTGTTCCCGATGCCGCCACCGGATTTAGCCGGGGAAAGCTTTAACTTATAGCCAGATAGAAAATTGTAAGCATGAAAGATATGTTGAAAGATAAAGTGATCCTGCTCACTGGTGGAGCCGACGGTATCGGATGGGAATGCGCCAAAGCATATGCGGCTGCGGGTGCTAAAGTATGTATCGCTGACTTGCAGCAACCGGGCGAAGCTAAAATGCTGCAACTCTCCGGCAATGGTCATGATTTCCGGCAGTGCAACGTAACATCCGATGCGGAGGTAAGCGCCTTGTTTACCGCTATCCGGGAGCAATACGGCCGGCTGGATGCCATCCATAACAACGCCGGACTTGCAAAGCCCGCCAAAGCCCTGCACGATACGGAGGACGATGAATGGGAAGCCCTCATGCGGGTGAACCTCAAAAGCATCTACCTCACCACCCGTCATGGCATCGGTATGCTCCGCGCTTCCAAAGGCAGCATTTTACACACCAGCTCACTGGTAGGCAGCATCGGGCAGGATAACCATGCCGCTTATGTAGCCACCAAAGGTGCGGTGAACGCCTTAACCAAAGCCATGGCGCTCGATTATGCGCCAGACGGTATTAGGGTAAACGCGGTAGCCCCTGCTGCCATCCGCACGCCTATGCTGGAAGCCTGGAGCCGCGAACAGCCCAATCCCGAAGCCATGCAGCGCTACCTCGATCAACTGCAGCCTTTGGGTGCCATGCCTGCCGGTGATGTGATCGCAGATGCATGCGTTTTCCTGCTCAGTGATGCCGCACGGTTCATGACCGGATGCATCCTGCCGGTAACAGGGGGCGCAGAGCTGGGGTACAGGACACTGATCTGATATTCTTTTTGTTTCATGATAAATAACATCGACATCAGCGATGCCCGGTTCGACCTGAAAAATGGTGCCGGCAGCGACGCTGTTCACAAAGATCCGCAATACGCCTACGCCGTTACGCACCTGCGCGACGAGCAGGGCCTCTCCGGAACCGGATTGGCTTTTACACTCGGGGAAGGCAACGACCTCGTTTGCCGGGCCGCTAAGTTTTATGCCGATACCCTCCGTGGCCAGGATATTGAATCCGTAATGCATGGCTTCGGGGATACGTTCCGTAAACTGAGTAATGAACAACAATTCCGCTGGCTGGGCCCCCATAAAGGGGTGGTGCACCTGGGGCTGGCGGCAGTTACCAACGCCTGCTACGACCTCTGGGCCAAAAAACGCGGTGTGCCGCTGTGGAAACTGCTGATCAGTCTCTCCCCGGAAGCCATCGTTAATACCCTCGACCTTTCTTACCTCGAAGATGTGCTTACCCGCGAAGAAGCCATCGCTATGCTCACCGAAACTGCGGATACCGCTGCCAGCCGCATGGCTATACTGGAAAAGGGGTACCCCGGATACGATACTTCCGTGGGCTGGTTCAATTACGATGATGAAAAGGTACGTGAGAATTGTAAGCGCGCGCTTGATCAGGGCTTTGGCGCCATGAAGCTGAAAGTAGGCTCTGCCGATCCCCAACGCGATATCCGCCGTGCCAACATCGTCCGCGATACTGTTGGTGATAATGTAAAGGTGATGCTCGACGCCAATCAGCAATGGAACCTCCCGCAGGCAATATCCATCTGCAATGAGCTGAAAGCGATGCATCCTTACTGGGTGGAAGAGCCTACGCACCCCGATGATGTGCAGGCCCATGTTACACTCGCCAGGGCTGTAGCGCCGGTTAAACTGGCATTGGGCGAGCATGTGCCTAACCGGATCATCTTTAAGAACTACCTGCAGTCTGCCTGCGCCGGCTTTATGCAGGTGGATGCCGTAAGGGTGGGAGGGGTGAGTGAGTTCATCACCATCAGCCTGCTCTGTAAAAAGTTCGGCGTGCCGGTGGTACCGCACGTTGGAGATATGGGGCAGCTGCATCAGCATCTCGTTTTATTCAACCACATCGCCATGGGCCATGAGGCCCTGTTCCTCGAACATATCCCGCACCTGAAAGAACATTTCCTGCATCCGGTTAAAATCGAAAACGGAGTGTATGTAACCCCGCAGGAACCAGGCAGCAGCTGCGACTTAATAAACCACGTATGATCAGTACCGCCGATATCATCATCACCATCAGTTACATCCTGCTCATTGTAGGCATCGGACTGTGGACGGGCATGCGCAAAAAAAGCGCTGCCGGGGAAGGCTCCGGAGAATATTTTCTGGCAGGCAAAACGCTGCGCTGGCCCATGATAGGCCTCGCCCTCTTTGCCACCAACATCTCCTGCCTGCACCTCGTGAGCCTCGCACAAAGCGGCTTCGATACGGGATTGCTGAACGGCAACTTCGAATGGATGGCCGCCTTCACGCTGATACTGCTCGCGCTGTTCTTCGTGCCTTTTTATATCAAATCAGGCGTGCCTACATTGCCCGATTTCCTGGAGAGGCGGTATAACCGGGCCTGCCGCGACTGGCTGGCTTTTGTATCCATCATCTCCGCCATCATCATTCACATCGCATTTTCTTTCCTCGCCGGTGGCATTGTACTGGAAACACTGTTCGGGATAGACATGTACGTCAGCATCATCGTGATTGCCGCCCTTACAGGGCTGTATACCATCGTAGGCGGTCTCCGTGCCGTGGTGGTGACAGAGTCGATCCAGAGCATCGTACTGCTCGTGGGAGCGGTGATTATTACCGTGGCTGCCTGGAATAAAATGGGCGGATGGGAACCTATGGAAGCGGTACTTGCCAATAAGGGCTCCCTCGATAAGCTGAGCATGATGCGCCCGATGGGAGATGCTTCCGGCATGTCGTGGATTGCGGTGTTCCTCGGTTATCCCATTCTGGGTATCTGGTACTGGTGTGCCGACCAAACCATCGTGCAGCGGGTACTGGGTGCTAAAGATGAGAACCATGCCCGTGTGGGCGCGCTCTTCTGCGGGTTCATCAAAATATTGCCGGTCTTCATTTTTGTAATGCCGGGCCTCTTTGCCTGGGCGCTGTATCAATCCGGTGCGCTCGATCTCAGCTCACTGCGTGAAGCCGGTACCGATACCGTAAACAGTAAAGGGATTTACACGCTCATGATTACACAGCTGCTACCTTCGGGTCTAATTGGTGTGCTGGTAGCCGCGCTGCTGTCCGGACTAATGAGCCAGATTGCAGGCGCGTTGAACTCCATTGCCACGCTGGCCAGCTTCGATCTGTACAAACGCTTCCGGCCGGATACGAGTGATGCAAAGCTGGTGAAAGTGGGCCGCTGGTCGTCGGGTATTGCACTGCTGCTGTCCATCACCCTGCTGCCGTTACTGAACCGTTACCAGAGCCTGTTTGAGGGTATCAATGATGTGATTGCCCACATCGCTCCGCCTATTACCTGTGTGTTTTTACTGGGTATATTCTGGTCGGGGGCTTCTGCTAAATCTGCACAGTATACGCTGTGGCTGGGTTCTTTACTGGGTGCCGTAGTGTATGCGGTCAACAAATTATGGCCGGCCAATCCCCTCGGCAGCATTCCATTCATGATGATGGCTTTCTATCTCTTCCTCGCCTGTGTTGCCATGCAGGTCTTTTTCTCCTTCCGCTACCGCGTGGTGCATACGGAGCAAAGCTCGGCACTCTACTGGCGCTCGTTCCGTGAGCCGCTGCAAAGCAAAGGCTGGAACGGGATCGGGAATTATAAGTTATTATCCGGCCTGTTACTTTTTATCATGGCAGCGCTGTACTGGATATTCAGATAATTAGATTAAACGTTATGATGATGAAGAAACTATGCATTTTTCTGCTGGCGCTTTGCTGCCACAGTGCCTTATTTGCCCAGGTACCTGTTAAGACGAGTCCTGCCGTTATGAAAGAATTTATGGACAAGCGTTTTGGCATGTTCATCCACTGGGGGCCTGTAAGCCTCCGGGGTACGGAAATAGGCTGGTCGCGCAGCGATCAGGTTCCTGCTGCTGAATATGATCAGCTGTTCCGCGAATTCAACCCCGTATTGTTTAATGCAGACGAATGGGTGAAGATCGCCAAAGACGCGGGGATGAAATATATCACCATCACCGCCCGTCACCACGACGGCTTCTGCCTCTGGCCTTCTGCTTTCACGGAATACGATATCGCTTCCACGCCTTACAAAAAGGATATTGTGGGTGCCCTGGCTGCGGCTTGTAAAAAACAGGGCCTCAAATTCTGTATCTACTATTCCGTATGCGACTGGTACCATCCCGATTATCCTATCCATAATCCCAACGATCCCAAGATCGATCCCAAATCGGATATGAAGAAGTACGTGGCGTATATGAAGAACCAGCTGAAAGAGCTGGTCACCAAATACGACCCCTACGTACTGTGGTTCGACGGCCAGTGGGAGCAGCCCTGGACAGATGAAATGGGTAAGGAAATATACGCTTACCTCAAGGAGCTGAACCCCAACGTTATTACCAATAACCGCCTGGGTAAAGAGTTTGCCGCCATGGAAAACAAGAAGATCGATGTTTCCAAAATGGTGGGGGATTACGATACGCCCGAGCAGGTAGTGGGTAAAATGAATATGGATATGCCATGGGAAAGCTGCTTCACCATCTGCAGGCAATGGGCATGGAAGGCGAACGATCAGATGAAGTCGCTCCAGACCCTGCTCGATATCCTGTCCCGCAGTGTGGGTGGTAACGGTAACCTGCTGCTGAACGTGGGCCCAATGGCCGATGGCCGTATCGAGGCCCGTCAGGCTGCACGCCTCCGCGAAATGGGAACATGGCTACAGAAGAATGGTGCTGCGGTATATGGCACCATGGGCGGTCCCTGGGCGCACGACGAAAACTTTGCCGCCACACGCAAGGGTAATAAAGTATACCTGCACATCATGAAGCCCGGTAACGGTACTTTGAAGCTGAAAGCCCTTCCCGGCCGTGAGGTACGCAAAGCAAATGTATTGGGCGGTGCTGCCGTGAAAACAGAAACTGCTAATGGGGAGCTTGTTATCCACCTGCCAACCCAACCTGCAGGAACACTTGTGTATGTTATCGAGCTTACCCTCGATGGTAATGTGGAGCAGTTGCCCGTACTTTGAACTTTAAACCACGTTTATGAATAAGCTATTGATTCTTTTACTGGCTGTAGCCTTTACTGCAGGCGGATGTGCTGAGCGGAAAGTGGAAAGGTTTGGCATGGTAACAGGCATCCGCCCCGATAAGATTGCTTATTACAAGCAGCTGCATGCCAATGTATGGCCGGAGGTGGTGAAAACGATCGGGGCATGCAATATTCGCAATTACTCCATTTATATGAAGGAAGTAGACGGAAAAAGTTTGCTGTTCAGTTACTTTGAATATACGGGCGATGATTTTGCCGCGGATATGAAAAAGATGGCTGCCGATTCTGCCACCCAGCGCTGGTGGAGAGAAACCGCACCTACGCAGATTCCTTTACCCGATGCGGCTGCTGCCGGCGAAACCTGGTCGAAGCTCGAAGAAGTGATGCATCTGCCCTAAACCGTCAACCAACGAAAAAGTGAAACCTATGTATAATTTGCGTAACCGATGGACTGCCGTTCTGGCGCTCCTCCTTACTACGCTCGGCGCCTCGGCGCAGCAGATGCCCGGAACGAAACCCAGTATTGCCCAGCAGGCCATGATCAAACGCGGATATGGTATGTTCATCCACTTCGGGGTGAACACCTTTGCGGATGTGGAATGGTCGGACGGTACTATTCCGGTAGACAAATACAATCCCACTAACCTCGATCCCGAACAGTGGGTACGCACAGCCAAAGAAGCCGGCTTCCGGTATGTGCTGCTCATTACCAAGCACCACGATGGCTTCTGCCTCTGGGATAGCAAATACACCGAATACGACGTGGCTTCCTCACCCGTGAAAACCGATGTGGTGAAGGCGGTAGCCGAAGCTTGTAAGAAATACGGATTGCAGTTCGCGATCTATTATTCCCTGTGGGACCGCCACGCACCGTCGTACAAAGACAAGAACCCGCAGGTGTATATCGATTACATGAAGAACCAGCTCACGGAGCTCTTTACCAAGTACAGCCCCATCTGCGAGCTGTGGCTCGATGGTGGCTGGGATCGTAAGCCCGAAGACTGGGGGATAGACCAGGTGTATGCGCTGGTGAAGAAATATAACCCTGCATGTGCCGTGAGTGTGAACCACACCATCGTGAATGAAGAAGGGAAGCGCAGCTACACCCGGCCTTCAGTGATGACAGAAGACAACAAGTATTTCTTCCAGTATTTCCCTTCCGATTTCCGGCTCTGGGACCCTGCGATTGTTACACGGTTCGATAAGAAGCAGTACCTCCACGAAGGCAAATCTTACTACATGCCTTTCGAGGCTACTATCTGCATCAGCCACCGCTGGAACTGGTTCCAGAAATCGGCACAGCTGCCGGTGCGGGAGCTGGATGAGATGGAGGAACTGTTTTACTGGAGCACGCATAATAACAACTGCCTCGTGATGAACATCCCGCCCGATCAAACAGGCCGCATCCGTGAGTACGAAGTACTGGCCGCCATTGAGCTGGGCAAACGCCTGGGGCTTGCGCCTAACAAGCCGCTTCCTGTAAACGGTAAGTTCATTTCCGAGCGCCGCCCGGCTACCGCCACCAGCGTATATCCCTCCGATAAGAAAGGGGAATACGATGGCAATAAAGTGACGGATGGTAACCTGGAAAGCCGCTGGGCTTCGTCAGACACACTGGCTTCGCTGGAGATTTCGCTGGACCCTGCGGAAGCATTTAATAAGATCAGCATTTTTGAATTTAAAGATGTGAAAGGGCTGCCAGACGGCTTTTCTCAGGTGCGCCTACCGCGCATCCAGGAGTATGCAGTAGATATCAGGCAGCATGGTAACTGGATTACCATTTACCTGGGCCATGAGCCTATGGGTGACTGTAAGGTGATACGGCTGCCGAAGCACTACAAAACGGATGCCCTGCGCTTCCGGGTGCTGAAGGCTTCCAACCTGCCATCTATTTATGAGATATCCGTGATTGATACGAATAGACGATAATACTTTTCGAGAAAACGTTCCCAAAGCAGGCATCCCGAGTTTTCGGGATGCATTTGTTCGTATTTTACGGGTTGCACTTTTTTTACCTAACTTATTATTGTATGAAAAAAGCATTGCTACTACTTTTATTGGCCGCGGCTAACGCGCAGGCACAACCTAAACCGGAACATAACCTGAAGCATGTGGCGCTCCCTGCCCGCTGGGACGAAGCCATGCCTTTGGGGAATGGTATGATCGGCGCCCTCATCTGGCAGAAAGCCGGGAAACTGCGCTTCTCGCTGGACAGGGTAGACCTCTGGGACGATCGCCCCATGCCTAAAATCGATCAGCTGAAGTTCTCCTACGTTATTGAACAGGTAAAGAAAAAAGACTACAGACCCGTGCAGGAACTGGGTGACGTGCCCTATGAAGCAAACGCCGCACCTACTAAAATACCCGGTGCTGCCATGGAACTGGATATGACCGGTTGGGGCGATGCAGTGTCCGGTGAACTGGATATCCGTACCGGGCTGCATGAAGCGCGTTTTGCATCCGGCGCCATCTTCCGGACTTATGTACATGCTAAAAATGACTATGGAATGTTCACGCTGGAAGGTGCGCCTTTCAAACTGGAACTGATCGCACCCACGTATTTTTCTGAAAAGAGATCCGGTGATGCGAATAGCGTGGAAGGGCATAGCCTTTCCCGGCTGGGTTATCAGCAGGGTACAGTAACGAAGGAAGGGAACTCCATCCGCTATCACCAGCCCACTTACGAAGGGCATTACTACGAAGTACTGGTGGAATGGAAGGAAGCAAATGGTAAAACCTCCGGCAGCTGGACCATCTCCAACGATAAGAAAGCAGTATTACCCGCAGCAGCAGGTAACACAAAGCAATCCTGGGAAAGCCATGCGGCATGGTGGAAGTCTTACTGGGACCGCTCTTCCATCACCCTCCCCGAGCCATTGCTGGAAAAAGAGTACTACCTCGATATGTATAAGTTTGGCAGCGTGGCACGTGCGCATACGCCGCCTATTTCCCTGCAGGCGGTATGGACGGCCGACAATGGGAACCTCCCTCCCTGGAAAGGCGATTTCCACCACGATCTCAATACCCAGCTCAGCTACTGGCCGGGCTACACCGCTAATCATACAGACCTTACCGAAGGCTTTACCAACTGGCTCTGGAACACGAAGGCAGAGAATGCACGCTACACGAAGCATTACTTTGGTGTGGAAGGACTCAATGTACCCGGGGTAAATACTATTTCCGGGAAGCCCATGGGTGGCTGGATTCAGTATTCCATGAGCCCTACTGTAGCAGCATGGCTGGCGCAGCATTTTTACTGGCAGTGGAAGTTTAGTGGCGATGAGAAGTTCCTGCGCGAGCGTTGCAAGCCCTGGTTCGATGAAGTGGCTATGTTCCTTAAAAACATCCGCGTGAAAGATCCTGTAACGGGGCAATTCAAACTCCCGCTAAGCTCTTCTCCGGAATACCATGATAACAGTATCAAAGCCTGGTTCCAGGATTACACCAATTATGATCTGGCGCTCATACGTTTCTTCTTTACGGCTTACGCGGAAATTGCCGCAGCAGCCGGAGATAAGAATGTTCCCTCAGCACAGGTGGCATTACAGGATTACCCGGCGCTTTACGGCGACAGTACAGGCCTGCATATTGCTCCGGGCCACCCGCTGGATGGTTCCCACCGCCATCACAGTCAGCTGATGGGTATCTATCCGCTGAAAGTATTGTCTTACCAGCGGGAGGCCGACCGGCAGCTCATCGATAACTCACTGGCTTGGATGAGTAAAAACGGTACGCGTGCCTGGGTAGGTTATTCCTTTGCATGGGCGGCTTCGCTTTATGCTCAGTCGGGTAATGGCGACAGCACCGTCAGCTATCTCCGGAAGTTTGCTTCCAACTTCGTTTCCTCCAACAGCTTTCACCTGAATGGTGATCAGAAAGGCGGGCAATATTCCGGGTTTACCTACCGCCCCTTTACCCTCGAAGGTAATTTTGCCTATGCACAGGGGGTACATGAAATGTTGATGCAAACGCACGATAATGTGATCCATCTTTTCCCGGCTTTACCTACAGACTGGAAAAGCGTTGCTTTCAGGAAGCTCCGCAGTGAATCCGGCTGCCTGGTGAGTGCAGAAATGCAGGACGGAAGGCTGAAGCAGGTAACGGTGTATGCGGAAAGAGCGCAAACCGTGAAGCTGAAAAGGAATGTGGCTGGTTTGCAATTACAGGCCCTTAAAGGTGCTGTTGAAGGCGATGTGATAACCTTGCGCCTCAAAAAGGGAGAAAAGGCAGTTTTGAAGCCTTAAAAAGGCAATAAAGATTATTTGCAGGGCTGTCTCATCACGAGATGGCCCTTTTTTATGCCCGTAACTGGTTTTTCTATTTTGCAACACCACTTCTGCAGATACAAATTTTCACAATTGGCCGATAACGGCACTTTGTCTTATTTCAAAATTGGCTTTACAGTTTAGGGATTTAATAACGTTTAAATTAAATTTCCTTTATGAAGAAGACGCAGGGCAGAAAAAGCCAATATTCAGATTCAGAGCGCATAGCGATAGCCCAG
>NZ_QFFK01000023.1 GCF_003149455.1 Chitinophaga deserti | reverse complement strand
TGTAATAGTTCCGATTTGCCCTGACAGTCGGGTTAAAATATTAGGCAGCTGGCGGTATATCGTCCAGCTGTTTTTCTTTGGCTAAAGGTAGTGTTTCTTCAAAAGTCTGTAAAGGTGTCCTCCCGAAGCAGTATTTGCCCGTATGGGTCCGATTACGGTTATAGTCATCCATCCAGGTGTCAAGATCCGTTTGCATTTCTTCCAGCGAATTATAAAGTTTCTTCCGGAAGGCAACGGCATAAAATTCATCTTGAACAGTCCGGTTGAATCTTTCACAAATCCCGTTAGTTTGTGGGCTCCTAGCCTTTGTCTTGCTATGATCGATGTCTTCCAGCGCCAGGTAAAGTTCGTATTCATGATGTTCACGGGCACCACAGTATTCGGTTCCCCGATCAGTCAGAACACGCAGCAAACGGACGCCGTACTCCTCGAAGAAGGGCAGAACGCGGTCATTGAGCATATCGGCAGCTATCAAAGCATGTTTGCGGTCGTACAACTTGGCAAAAGCGACCTTTGAGTAGGTGTCAATAAAGGTTTGCTGGTAGATCCTGCCGACGCCCTTAATGGTGCCGACATAGTAGGTGTCTTGGGCACCGAGATAGCCCGGGTGATGGGTCTCTATCTCCCCGTGGGCTGTTTTTTCTTCTTTGGCCCGTTCAAGGGCGATTACCTGGGTCTCGGTGAGAACCGTACCTTCGATTCCGGATTTGGCCTCCAGGGCTTTAAGGCGCTTCTTAAATGTTTCCAGGTCATGGCGTAACCAGACACATCGTACACCAGCCGGTGAAATAAAAATGCCTTGCTTTTTGAGTTCATTACTGGCCCGCAGCTGACCGTAAGCCGGTTGATCAATAGCCATTGATACGACAGCCTCCTCAATTTGTGGATCTATCCGGTTCTTAACAATGGGTTTCTTTCTACTGATCTCTTGCAGGGCCGCTTCCCCGCCTTCATCATATAACTCTTTGAACCTGTAGAAACTATCACGGCTGTAACCGAATAATTTACATGCATGGGACACATTTCCCAATTCTTCGGCTAATCTTAATAAGCCTACTTTGTTTTTAATTAACTTTACCGCTACATTCATGTCTGGCAGTTTTAAAGGGTTGATTAAAAGTGTGGTTACTTAAAATTAACCCTAACTGTCAGATTAAATCGTAGCTATTTCA
>NZ_QFFK01000022.1 GCF_003149455.1 Chitinophaga deserti | reverse complement strand
TGTCTTATTTCAAAATTGGCTTTACAGTTTAGGGATTTAATAACGTTTAAATTAAATTTCCTTTATGAAGAAGACGCAGGGCAGAAAAAGCCAATATTCAGATTCAGAGCGCATAGCGATAGCCCAGGACTATTTAAGTTCTGATTTGAGTCAGGCAGAGATCGCGGCCAAGTATGGGATAACAAGTAATACCATTGTAGAATCGATTGTACGGTGGTATAAAAAGCATCATGGGACAGTCGGAGTAAGTCCCTCGCCTTCGCAGGCTCCGCCACCGATTCTGAGTGCAGCAGAACTGTCGCAGCTCAAGCAGAAAGATAAGGAACTGGAAGATGCCCGATTAAAGATTCAAGCATTGGAATTGCTAATTGCTAATGCCGGGAAGGAGCTGGGGGTTGACCTGGTAAAAAAGCTTGGCACCAAACGGTCCGACAAATGAGGGAGTATGATTGTTCCCGGAGCGTAGAAAAGCTCTGTGGACTGTTTGGTAAGACCCGGCAAGCGTACTATGATCAGGTGTGGCGGCAGGATAACCATCATGTGGCCGATCACTTCATTGTTGAAAAAGTGCTTGACATCCGTCAGGCCCAGCCGGGTGCCGGTGTGAGGGCTCTGCACGAAGTACTGAAAAAAGAGCTGTCTGGACATCATCTGCTGGTGGGGCGCGATCGGCTCCGAACCATCCTGCAGTCACATCGGCTGATGCTCAAACGCAAACGTACCTATGTCCGCACTACTGACTCCAATCACATGTACAGAAAATGGCCCAGCCTGGTGGCAGGGCTGACAGTAGAGGGTCCTTCCCAACTCTGGGTCAGCGATATAACCTATCTCCGCACCGTGCAGGGGTTTAACTACCTGTCATTGATAACGGACGCCTATTCCCGGAAAATAGTAGGGTATCACTTAAGTCAGCATCTGAAAGCACAGGGTGCGGTGGCAGCCCTGAGGAAGGCCATAAAATCCCTTAACGGAACCAGCAAAGGCTTGATCCATCACTCCGACCGGGGTATTCAATATTGCTGTCAGGAGTATGTGGATGTTTTGCTGGATAGTGAGATACTGATCTCCATGACGGAGACTGGCAGTCCATATGAAAATGCTATGGCCGAACGGGTGAACGGGATCCTCAAAACCCAAATGGGCCTGGGAAAGACCTTTTCAGGTTACAAAGAAGCAGTGAAAGCGGTCCATGAAGCAATAGACGCCTATAACCGGCTCCGGCCTCACATGAGTTGTAACTACCTGACACCCAATGTGGCCCATCAGCAAACCGGCATCCTGCCTAAAAAATGGAAACCATCTCACAAACAAAATCTTAGCTTGCAATTGTAAAGCGAATTTGATCGCAAGCCAAGTAACTGTAAAGCGAAAACAGTGTTTAACGACAATGCTGTCAAGCCAATCCCGTACTTAACCCCCTAACCCTGTAAAGTTTTTTCAGTGTAAGACA
>NZ_QFFK01000021.1 GCF_003149455.1 Chitinophaga deserti | reverse complement strand
CGTGTGTGCCGCCGCATGGCGGGTGGTGGCGGGAAATGCTCCAACGTCCTTAGGTGGACAATCAACACAATCTTCTTTAATCTTTAAAATGTAAACAGATGGATCTGTTATGGTTTATGAATCCCTCGTTGGGAGCGGATTACGGTACGTTTAATTGTTCGGTATGCGGGGATGCCTTCCATTACTCGCCTCGTCTGGTATGCCATTGCAATGGGTGCGCCCTGCGGGAGCTGGTGACGTTGGAGCGTTCGGAGGCGGATGCGGCACAGCGAGCCATGTATGGGCGTGCATATGCGTTGCTGGTGGACTTGTGACCAGCGCTCGTGCAAGTCCTGCCGCGAACGGCGGCACCGGGACATTACCCAGCGGTGGTATGGTCTTGGCGGATCATGGGCAAAGCAGGTGGCCGGGCATCGGGTTCCAGGTACCTGCTGTAGCCACCTGCTTTACCCATGATGGTGTTGAATTTTTTCTTTCAGTTGGAAATAGACATATGAAAGAAAAAACTATCTTGGCGGAAGTTCTTTGAGAGAGCCGGTGTTATGGGAGGCCGGGATGTACTATAGGGCAAAAGTTTTGGCGGTCTGAAGCTATGGGTTTAACGGAAAGGAGAATGATAATGAGGTAGGCAAAGGAGAAGGAGGGCAACAGGATTATGGGATGAGGATTTATGATCCTAGAGTGGGTAGGTTTTTAAGTGTCGATCCTATTACCAAGGACTATCCCGAATTAACTCCATATCAATTTGCCAGCAATACGCCAGTTTGGGCTATGGATTTGGATGGATTAGAAGCTGATCCATTTCAAATGCACCATTCGAGGCGTTTGATAGATGAGAGACGGGCCACTATGACACCGGAGCAACTCGAGCAAGACAAGGCGTTAGAGAAAAAAATAGCACTAGGCGCTGCGGCAACACCAATTTTGATTGGTGGAGCTGTAATTGCTGGGCCTACTACTGCTGTACTTGCAACAACCACTGCTGTCAAAGTTGGACGATTTGTGGTGCCGCCTTTAGTTTGGGTCGCTAGAAATCCTCAGGTGTTAAATGAAGCAGGGAGTTTTGTTATGGGGTTACTCAATCCTGGGCCAGAGGATTTGAATCCGGGTAGTAATTCGGATGAACTAGGGAGAATGATTGGTAACCCTCTAAGGAGGGCATTTAGTAAAGTTTTTGATGCTGATGGATTTGCTAAAGTAACTGATGGTCTTGGCAATGAGGCAGGAAGAGGGTGGTTGTCTCAAGGAGAACTGAATTTAGTTATTAAAACTAAAGGCACAAGTTTAGAAGGACATGGGGCTCAAGTGTTTGATGAAATTTTTGACTTTGTTAGTAAAAACTACGATGAAATTACGTCCATTCGTGGGACATGGCGAGCTGGTTCTATGGGCGATAATTTAGCAACATTCAATAAGCTTGTAAAGGAAGTGGGGATGGAACAGGCAGCTCTGCAAACATATACTGGCAAGATGGCGTCAAGGGCAGGTTTTAATAAAGTGACAGTAACAGGAGTTAAAAATAGTGATGGAGATTACATTTCTGTAGATGCAATATTTAAAAAAGAATGATGGTAAGTAAGGAAAATTTATTTGAATTGGGCTTTACAGGCTTTGAGCGCTTGAGGAAAAGTGAACGTGATGGTAAGGAGAGATTAGTTTGGTATGGATTGTTGCATGGTGTAAGTACTGTAGTTGTGGTTGTTAATAACGATTCTGTTCTTGAATTAGAGAAATTAAGTAGCGAAGATCAATATCATTTAAGCAAGCTGTTAGAGCACTTTTCATCTAATCCAGCATTAAATGAAGTAGTAACTGCTATTAAGGAACATGGGATACTTGGCGGAATTGAGCCATGAGCTAATGCAGTTTGAAAGAATTAAATGCCGCCTTATCGGGCGGCGTTTTTTATTGACACTATAACAAAAACTGTGTAAACATAGAAAATCGGAGTTCGTAAGAGCTCCGATTTTTTTACTTTTAAACTTTACACAGAATAATGAAAGCAGAGGATTTTTTATCAGACGATTTTTTGAAGCA
>NZ_QFFK01000020.1:7062-16342 GCF_003149455.1 Chitinophaga deserti | reverse complement strand
TGTACACTGCTGTGGATGAATTCGACTTTCTGAACGGGCATTTGGTTAAATTGACGGTTAATAGTATTTCCAGTGCTGAATTAGGGGAGGACCTTCCCGGAATATTCCGCATTGTAAGCCAGGTAGCAATTGACCGGAATTACGTACAGGATCCGGCTGCCCTTGTGGAGATATTTGCCCGGGAATCCACCGGAGAGCAGGCACAATTACAACCGGAAGGACAAATGATGGCAATGGCAGCACCGGTAACTGTTACACCCAACAGAGTGTCACTGGTTTGGGGTGCGCCAAATGATGGGATAGATGATTATGACCTTGAATGGACCTTTATTGATGAATTTCATCCTGATGGAACATTCTTAAGCAATCCCGTGAATCATACCAACACGGCGGTACTTGAACGGATGTTCCGGAACAATGCCAGCCGGGTTACCCTTAAGGGGCATGAATATCACATTAACCTGGTGCACAATACGCGTTATCTGTTAATCAGAATGCGTACCGCTCCGAAAGACCCTGTTTCCGGTTTACGGAATCCCGGTACCTGGTCTTACCAGATTAAGCATACACCGGTAGGGGGGACTGAACAGATAAACAGCGGTGTAATTATTTTGACCAATACCTGGCACCGTTCTGCTTTCAACTGGCAGTATTCTGCGACTTTTGCAGAAGAAGGGAAAAGGAAGGAAGTGGTATCTTACTTTGATAAATCACTCAAAAATCGTCAAACAGTAACACTGTCTAACCACTCAAATGAAGTTGCCAGTGAAGCGGACCTGACTACAGTTGCTCAATCTGTAATCTACGATCAGTATGGCCGTCCAACTGTGGAAATGCTGCCGGCTCCATTGAATGGTGTTAATATACTCGATTTTCAGTCTCAGCTCAACAAAAAAGCCAATGGTACGCAATACACGTTTGTGGATGTGAACAGCGGAACGTTTGATTGTAATTTCACATTCCCTGCTATGGGTAATACAGCAGGTGCAGGTAAATATTACTCCACACAGAATGGTTTCAAAGCCTTAGGCAACCATAGTTATGTGCCGGATGCGGAAGGCTATCCTTTTTCTGGTAAGATATACATGAATGATAATACCGGCAGGCTGGCGGTACAGGGAGGTGTTGGACCCAAGTTTCAGCCTCAATGGAATGCGGCGAACCCTGACCTTCATGCTACCCGTTTTTATTATAGTAAACCCTCCCAGTTCGAGCTTTACCGGCTTTTCGGTAACGATATAGGAGATGCCACGCATTATAGTAAAACTACTACGGTAGATCCTAATGGTCAAATCTCAGTTTCCTATACAAACCTGTCTGGTAAAACCATAGCTACCGGCCTAAGCGGACCGGCGCCAGCTAATCTTGATGGATTACCGGGTAAACCTGCGGCCGAACAGAAGACCATCGATCTGTTTACTAATTCAGCCTTTGCATTTGATCCTGTTACTTTAAAACTTACCGCCAGCCAGGTATATGTTGCCCAGGAAGCCGGTACACGTAAACTGACGGTGGATGTGGCCAACCTGTTGTCCTCTTCAACTATCGCAGCGAAGAATATCTGTACCAAATGTGAATACGAGATTGTCCTAACGGTGACCTCAGATTGCGCTGACCCACTCATTCCGCAGGTGTTTACCATACCTGTAGGTGTTCCCGGAACTAACTGTACACCCCTCACGGGCAGCTTCCGTCAGGAAGTAACAGCGATTTTTGCAAACACAGGCCAATATTATATCCGGCTGGAATTACGCATTAAGCAAAATAGGGTAGATCAGCTGGCGGAACAATCCATCGCCATCAATGATCTGCTGAAAAAGCAATTCGATTTTGTTAAAGAAGAGCTGGAGCAGATTGACTTCAGTGGCTGCTTTGACGATTGCCAGACCTGCTATGCAGCCCTTGGTACCAAGGTGGTGTTCATGCAGAAGATCAGGGACAAGATGACCGCTATGGGCATCAATATGACAACTTATGGCAGCCAGGTAGATGCCTGGTCTGGCCCGTTATATGATAACCTGAGCACTAAATGCGCTGCGGCAAGAGGTGATTGCGGAGAAGATCCTTGTGCAAATCTGAAAAGAACACTGCGTAAAGACGTTTCTCCCGGAGGACAATATGCACTATTTAACGCTGCTGGAGAGCCGGTGGAAACTTCCATCCATGTATTGTTCAACAAGTTCAGAGTAGTTTTTCCTGAAAGAACGAAGGATGAGCCCGGCTACCTAAATAACATGGTGCAGAATGATGAGGGAGACATGGTGTCTGTACATGATAAGGCATTTACGCTTACAGATCTGGTTAAATACTGGAAGCAGGATTGGGAAGATCTTTTTGTTATTTATCATCCCGAGTATTGTGCCTATACCTACTGTGTAAGCACCACATCTTATCAGAAATGGGATGAAAAGCTCAATAAACTTGCGCTTACTGCAGCAGATGCACTTATACTGTCTACCAAATCTTTCGATAGGAATGATCCGGTGTGGCTAACTACTGTAGACCCATATTTCTTGTCAGTGCGCGGTGCAGCATATCTTACTGCTTTCAAAGCGGATCTGCAGAACTACTCCATTAATGTGAAAGGGCTATCCATGCTCGTAAACAAGGACGTTAACCGCTACGTGGATTATGTGCTGTATTGCTCGGATCGTTTTGGCTCTGCAAGTACAGCACCTGGCACAGAAGATAATACATGGGGAGGTTGTGCCCCCGATGTGAATTGCCGGGTTATTGACCGGGAATGGAGAATGTACCTAGATGCTTACATGGAGCTGAAGAGAAAGTACTATCAGATAGACAGAGCTGCTAACGAATGTGCGGTAATAACCTGTCCTGTAGGTACACCAGTTTCATTGGGGAGTGGATGTCCTCCAACTGGTGCGTTCAGTTTGAAATCATTATCAGTATCAGGGAGCCTTCAGACTGTTACTGTCCGTTACGAAGGAGGGAATATTCCCCGTGCGGCAACTGTTACCTTACATTATCCATCCAACTACGATGGGCTTACGCAGGTAGCTTCCGTGGCTTTCGCTGCAGGTGATAAGGAAAAAACAATCAGTATTGCATCCGCCATCCAGGTAAACCTGGTGAAAGTAAAAAGTGTAACATGTAGCGGCGGATCCTCTATAATACCATGCAATGGACCTTCTTATACGCTGGACCTCGGTACAGGCGGGCGTAAGTCTGGTTTCCGAACATGGGATAAAGTGGTAGGCGGCACAGTTGTTACTTACAAAGCAATTGAAGGGTATAAAGACCAGCCTCCTACAGGCTATTGTTCCGGTGCTCCTGTACCTGTTTTCTATAGTTGCTTATGGGTGAAAACACCGAATAATACTGCAGGTGAATACCTGCAGAATGTCTGGCTGGTGATCTGCCCGGCAACAGCCTGTGCCTCTCCAGGGAGTTTCGCTGCTACTACCGGCAACATCCCTAACCTGACCTTTTTTAATAGTTCTACTACTGTATATCTGTACCCGAATACGGCCCCAACCACTGTTATTGCTAATCCTGGTTGTATTAATCCGGTACGTACGTGGTATGATTGTTATTCGGTGACGCTAAGTGGTGTGACCTATAATTACCGGAATGTGTCTGTGTTTTCATGCCCACCTGCCTGTAGTTTTACATTAATTGTTACCAGCGGTGATGGAGATTTGTATATCAGACGAAATCCTTCTGAAACATGGTATTATTATGTATCTCCAAGTGACCCGGGTAGTGGATGTCCGGATATTCCGGGAGATCAGGCTCAATTTTATCCCTGCATCATTTTCAAGCGTACAAACGGAGTTGCAGATACGCTGGTAAATGTTTGGATGTTTACCTGTATTGAAGAAAATCCAGGTTTCGCAGCAACAAATGAAAGTATGCTGCTGGCCGCTGAACCATGCGATGCATACAAATCAAAACAGTCGAGGCTCGGTCTTGTGGATTATAATGCTGCCATTGATACGGCCGGGATTAAGACACAGGGGGCAGGGCAGTTACAACAGCAGATTCAGAACGCATGTGCCAATCAGGCAGATGGCTGGATTAGCCGTTTACGCCCTGGAATGGGAAATGTCTTACCGGCCGACAGTGTGGCTCTTCGTAATAAACTGATAGAACTCTGCAACAAAGGAGTCGATATATATCATCCTTATGGCGCCAGCACACTGCCGCCTCATGCCACATTGCCAAGCGGAGCGGTTAGCTTCAAAGATGTGTTGAAATCTATTACCGGGCTTACTCAGCTTACTGCTGACTACAACCCCTGGCTGCTGGATGGGCCTTACCCTTATAAAACGCCGGCGCAGACATCGTTGCCGTTGATTTCTTCATCAGATCCTGAATTGTGCAGCAGGCTGACAACGCTGAAAGCAGATTATCTGTTACAGCCACCCGGCAATTCCTTCCACACATATCTTACCAACCGGTTTGGTACCGCCAATACATTAACCGTAGCGGAACTGACCGAATTGGAAAGAAGCTGTACCTCGTGTAAGTATCTGCTTAATGTAGACATTCAGGTTCCAGTGTTCCTCACGAAAGAGGCCAAAGGATGTATTACTGCACAGGAGCTCAATACTGCGTGGAACGCTTTGCTGGCTGAAAATCTTACCAACTTCACCAGTGCGCATCCCAATTATGAACGTATATTCACAAATTACTTTAACCATAAATGGGGCTTCACACTCAGCTTTACTGATTATCAAAAGCTGAAAGCGCTTTATGATCAGAGTCCCTCGACTACGGCCATTCTTTGTAATGAACCAGTATTCGCACCGCAGGCAACAGATCCTTACGATTGCCTGTTAACTCTGGTGCAACGGGGGGTGTGGAATGGTATGCAACGGTACGATAGTTACATTGCAGAGGCTAAACGCCAGTTCAAACAGGAATATATCAGCGATTGTAGTAAGGCCCTGGCTAAGCTGGAAATGACGCACATGGTTTCTGACTACCATTTTACCTTGTACTATTATGACCAGTCGGGGCAGTTGGTTAAAACTGTTCCCCCCGAAGGCGTGAAGTTACTTAGTGACGCGGAGATTGCAGCGGCAGCAGAAGCAAAGGAAACTATTACTAACTGTACTTATACAGGCCCTACTACAGCCACTGACATGGCGCTGACCAATACCTATCTTACCAGTGCTTTCGAATCCGGCAAACGCTCAGTAGAAATGTGGGTATACGGCAACGAATTGCCACATGGGCAGGTACTCATGTCAACAGGTATTAATGGTTATCTGATGAATGCCTGTATCGGCAGCAGTATTTTGGAACTCGACCTGTATAAACTGGTTTCTGGGGATGTGACCAATAATTCCGTGGAAATCACGCGTTCCCGCCATTATAAAGTTCAACTCAATGCAGCTAACGTACGGCCATGGATGCACATCGTGCTGACCGGAGAAAATATTGGGCAGGATAACGGAACACTCAATATTTATGTAAATGGTGAGCTTTGCCCTGCAATAACTACCGGCACAGCGCCAGCCACCTGCGGATGGGAGATTGGGTATTCGGGCAGTACGCTCGTTTTGCCGTCGAACACCAGTATTTTGAAACACTTACGTGGTTACAGCAGGGATCTGAGCATTTCCGAAGTTCAGTTGCAGTATGCAAAAGCCTGTCTTGATGTGGATGCTACATTAGCCGGGGTGCGTCAGCACTGGGGCCGGTTTAATGTTCCTGTCGCAGGTTCGCCAACCACGGCAAACAATACTACAACTGAAACACGTTTTGCACGGGTTTACCCTGACCATTGGCTTAACAGCAGTTATTCATTCCAGTCACTCAATGGCGTTGTTAGGCAGGTAACTCCGGACGGTGGATTATCTAACTTCTGGTACGATTACATTGGCAGATTGGTTTTTAGCAAAAATGCAATACAAACAGGCCGTAACAGCTATACTAAATATGACGCTCAGGGAAGGGTAGAAGAAGTGGGAGAGATTACGGGTAATACATGGGCCGGTACGTTCATAGCAAAATTAACGGCCGAGGAATGGTTGACTACAAATAAGGCTTCCAAGCAACAGATCACCCGGACTAAGTATGATTTAGAAGATCTGGATGCTAAGAATAAGGATTTCGCTGCATCCTTCTCGCAGCAAAATCTCCGCCAGCGAGTAGCCGCTACTTATATGCTGGATGCGGACGTAGTGAACACCTCAGCTGTATCGGCCACTTATTACAGTTATGATCTTACTGGCAATGTGAAATCTGTACTGTTCAAATTGCCGGCCATGTCTACTCCGGTTTATAAAAGGCTGGATTACAATTATGACCAGGCCAGTGGTAAAGTTAATACAGTACGCTACCAGTTGGATGCGCCAGACCAATTCCTGTATGATTATGACTACGATGCTGAAAACCGGTTGATGATCGTTAGGACAGACATTAAGACTACCGGAACTGATAAGTGGACATTACAAACGCCGAGAATTAACGCCCAATACTACTACTACAAGCACGGACCACTTAGCAGGATGGAACTGGGTGGTAACTTGCAGGGGGTAGACTATGCCTATACGTTACAAGGATGGCTAAGAGCAATTAATGGTGAAAAGCTTTCTGCTAGCGGTAACATTACTGCGGTGCCGGATATGGGACAGGATGGTAAGACGGGAGCCCCCAATTCAACATTCAAGAAAGACGTTTATGCATATTCATTGCAGTATTATAAAGGAGACTACAAGCCTGTATGGACAGATGCAGGTGGTTCGACTGCAAACGAACCGGTATTCACCATTAAATGGGAGAACCAGGCTTTGCCTGCCGGAGGGACAGGAAAAGAGTTGTTCAATGGTAATATTTCCCGTGTAACAGCAGCATTACGAGATGTGAGTGCCCGTGCCTCGGTGGGGTATTCATACCGGTACGACCAGCTGAACCGACTTACCCAGATGGCTTATCACCCTTCTTTAACCAATAGTACACCCGACTTTGCGGCTACACTCGCATTCGCCGAAAAAATCGAGTATGATGCAAACGGCAATATCAAGAAATACGAGCGGAATGGAGACAGGTCCATCGCAGGTGAGGCTCCTATGGACCGGTTAAGTTATAATTACAACTACCTTAATGAGAATGGCGTTAACCGTCTGGTTAATAATCGACTTCGTAGCGTATTCGAAACCGAGGTGACCAACAGTCACTATACGACAGATCTGAAAACCGGGCAGTCAGTAGATAACTATGGCTATGACGCAATTGGGAACCTGATCCGTGATAACCAGGAAGGTATTACCGGAATCAATTGGTCAGTTTATGGCAAGATTAGTCAAATTAATAAAGGGGCTAATACAATCGTTTACAAGTACGATGCTTCCGGTAACCGTATTTATAAGGAAACCACCTTCTCAGGGGTAAAGAAGAAAACCTGGTATCTCCGTGATGCAACAGGCAATACCCTTGCTGTCTATTCAGGCGATGCTACAACCAATGTTACCTGGGAAGAGCAGCATTTGTATGGCAGCAGCCGCCTGGGTTACTGGAATGCTGGTGTTGCCAATGGCGGAAATGCCGCAACAAGCTGGAATACGCCAGGCAAAACCCTTTATGAGCTCACTAATCACTTAGGAAACGTATTGGGGACCATCTCCGGCAATGCGGCTATACCGCAGGAAGCAGAAGTGGTGCATATGCAGGATTATTATCCCTTTGGTATGGGAATGCCGGGGAGAAGTTTTAAATTGGGGACAAGTTCTTACAGGTATGGGTTTAACGGAAAGGAGAATGATAATGAGGTAAAGGGTGTTGAAGGATCGCAGCAGGATTATGGGATGAGGATTTATGATCCGAGGATAGCCAAGTTCTTGAGTGTTGATCCGATAGCAGGAAAGTATCCGTATTACTCACCATATCATTTTGCAGGAAATTCGCCCATTATTAGTATTGATATAGATGGATTAGAACCATCAGCACCCAGGACACAATGGAAGTTCATTGGAAATGTTAACGGTCAAAAGCTTTACGAAGTACCGGAGCAGAAGAAGATTTATTATGTAGCGGAAACGGCGAATTGGGGTGTGCATGGCAATTCTTATTTCCAATATACTAATCCTGAAACTAATAAGTGGGCGGGAAACTTTACTCCGACCGATTATGAAGAAAATGGGCCAGGAGGATTTCCAACAGAGGATATTCGAGCTTCTCAAAATAGAAACCAGGAATATAGTAAATCCTGGAAGGCTTTCCAGGATGGTTTTTTGTTCCATAAAAAGACGTTTGATTTTGTTGAAGGCCCTTTTGCTTTTACAGTATTGATTTCTACGGGATTTATTGGAGGGGGGCAAGTGCCAATTGCTAGATTCCCTGCTCCTAAGATGGTGAATCAGATGATTGGAGGTTTTTATGTGCGAGGGAGTGTGGCTGTGGCTGAAAAGACTTATTTGAGAACCATACAATCGTTGGCTGCAGGGGAAAAGGCATCAACAATACCAGAGTTATTAGGTGTATTTGAAAAAGAAGCAATTGAGGCGGGAGCAGAAAAAATAATAATACGAGGTATTGACATTGTAAATCCGAAGTTATTCAATCCTAAAATGGCAGAGAAGTTAGGTTATATGTATGAACAAACCGCGGATGACGCAATTCAATTAATCAAAAATCTTGTACCAGGAGGAAAATAAGTTGAAAAAAAAGTCAATTATTGAAGCCAAGTTCCTACGTAATAGGAGAGAAGCAAAGTATACTTTGTTATGGAGTGAAATGGCCTCCATAGAGCAAGAAGAGGTATTGTCTTTAATAAAGCTACAGCCTGATGAGTCTGTGATATTGGGATATAAGGAAGGTAAATCTTATTGGTGGATACTAACAAATTTGAAACTTATATTAAAGAATGGGAAGTCACTTGACTATTTTGATTTAGATAATATTGAGAAAGTTGAGGTGAACCAAGTATTTGAAAATGAAACATCTAAAAAGGAGGTATCAAGACTTGAGTTAAAAACTAAAAATGAAGAAGTGGTAGAGTTGAAAGTTGAACTCGGGCTTTGGACGACATTGTATGATTTATTTCTTTTTATAGTCAAAAAATAGATTTTATCGCATACTTCTTAGGTAAGTCGCCGCCTCATCGGGCGGCGTTTCTTATTGTTGTGCCTTTCTGATTTTAGCATCCCGGATATAAGTGTCGATGAGATCGAACAGTACCGTCTTTTTAGGCTCCTCGATGAGTTCGATGTCCTGGAGTCTTTTAAGGGTCTTTTTATCGAACCTGCTGTTAACCCCTTCCCCTACAAGATAGTCGAGCGAAACCCCTAGTGCATCCGCAATCCTCTTAGCG
>NZ_QFFK01000020.1:0-7052 GCF_003149455.1 Chitinophaga deserti | reverse complement strand
GGCGTTGTCCTCCATCAGTTTTTAACTATTTTTGAAAATAGAATCAAGTTATAGGTACAAATACGAAACTCCGATTTTCTATGTTTACACAGTTAATGAGATAGTGCCTTTTTATTGTTGCGCCTTCCTGATTTTAGCATCCCGGATATAAGTATCGATGAGATCGAACAGTACCGTCTTTTTAGGTTCCTCTATCAGTTCGATGTCCTGGAGTCTTTTAAGGGTCTTTTTATCGAATCTACTGTTAACCCCTTCCCCTACAAGATAGTCGAGCGATACCCCCAGCGCATCTGCAATCCTCTTTGCAGCATCGAGCGAGGGTACTGCTTCTGCACGTTCATATTTACCTATCATGACGCGGGATACACCGCTGGCGTCTGCGAGGTCGGTCTGTGACCATCCTTTATCGTCTCTTGCATCTGCGATAATCTTGCCTGTATTCATGTCTTAAAGGATACCGATTTGTTTGTGAGGAGCGGTATTTTACAAATTTAGGTAACTAAAGGATATAAATACTTGCAATAAGATTTGGTTGTTTTGAAGCTATTGGATA
This sequence comes from Chitinophaga deserti, assembly GCF_003149455.1. GTDB lineage: Bacteria > Bacteroidota > Bacteroidia > Chitinophagales > Chitinophagaceae > Chitinophaga > Chitinophaga deserti. The sequence continues at coordinate 6,499 of NZ_QFFK01000020.1, read as the reverse complement.
GATTTGTATCTGATAGTTACGGAATAAATATTTTTCCACAGTCAAAACCGCCAGCATGGATATCGCCGATATCAAACAAAGCCTCACGCTCGCCCAGGTGCTTTTGCACTACGGGTTAAAACCGGATAAGCACGCACGGTTACACTGCCCGTTCCATGACGATAAGACACCGAGCCTGCAGGTGTACTACAAAACACAGTCATGCTATTGCTTCTCTTCCAACTGCAAGACGCACGGCAAGGCGCTGGACGTGATCGACTTTGTGATGCACAAGGAAGGGGTGAGCAAGGGTGAAGCGATCCGTTACTGCCGGGAGCTGATCGGTGGCGCGCCAGCGGCCGCGCCGCTGACCGCCCAGCCCCGTGAGACCATCCTGGAAAGAATGTTCACCTACTTCAAGAATGGGGTGCATAACAGCAAGCCTGCGCAGGATTATATCCGCAGCCGCGGGCTGGATGCGACGCAGGTGGAGATCGGTTATAACAGCGGGCAGTTCCACCACGGGCAACGTAAAGAGGATGCGTTACTGGCAGCCTGTGAATCCGCCGGGCTGCTGATGGCGTGGGGAACGAACTCACGGGAAGGCGGTCAGGCGTATAAGGTGTTCGGCCGTGGTTGTATCGTGTTCGCACTGCGGGGCAAGGCCGGTGAAATAAAAGGGCTGTACTTCCGATCGATTACTAATGACCATGACCAGCGGCACTTTTATTTAAAAGACCGCGCCGGCCTTTATCCATGTTACCCGAAAGCGGATACGCAGCGCTTGATCTTAACGGAATCCATCATTGACGCAGCGGTATTACTCCAACAGGAAACCATCCGTAAGGATTACAGCGTGCTGGCGTGTTATGGTACCCATGGTTTTACGGCAGAGCACCGGGAGGCGGTAGCCTCCCTGCCGCACCTCACTGAAATCCTCCTAGCCTTCGACGCAGACGGGGCAGGCCGCGCCGCTACAGAAAAATACGCCACACAACTGCGCGACCAGGTGCCGGGCGTAAGGCTGTCGGTGATCGCACTGCCGGAAGGGGAGGATCTGGCGAGCCTTGCAGCGGGGCATGATCCGGCAGTGTTGGAGCATCTGATGACAGCACGTACCTCCTTTTTTACTTCAACTGAAAATACAACTGCCACCGCAACTATCCCTACCGCTATCAACACTCCCGTACCTCCTACTGAAAAAGACCTCCCCACTTCCTATGCTGTGCCTACACCCAATCCCGCACCGCCAAATACAGCCGGTGTGTTGGATAGCCGCGACGTGCTGCGGCTGCGGTACACGGCTGCTGTGGCGGTGTATACGGTGCAGGGCGGGATCGGTAAGGGGGGCGATAGTTTGAAGGTGACGGTAGCGGTGGAGCATAAGGGCAGCGGTCAGAAGCGGCGGCACAAGGTGGATCTGTACGAGGATAAGCAGGTGGAGCGGCTGGCGCGGGAAGTGAGTGTGCCACTGGGGCTGGATGCGGCTACTATCGCAGACGAGCTGCGCGGCCTTGCCGATGCGCTGGACACTTACCGGGATGAGCAGGTAAAAGCCGACGCGCCGAAGGTAGCGAGCTATCCCCTGACGGCAGTAGAGCGCAGTGCAGCTTTATCTTTTTTACAGGCACCGGATCTGCTGCAAAGACTCAACGAGTTGCTGGGCAATACCGGCATCATCGGTGAAGAGAACCCGCGCCTTTTTTTGCTACTGATCGCGCTGAGCCATAAGATGGCGCAGCCACTGCATGCGCTGATACAGGGATCGAGCGGCAGCGGTAAAACGCGGCTGCTGCGGCAGATATCCGACTGCATGCCACCGGAGTCGGTGACCCGTTTAACCCGTGTGAGCGACAAGGTGCTGTACAACTATCCGGAGACTTACTTCGTCAACCGCCTGCTCTGCTTAGAGGATATCGATGGCTTAAGCGAGGAAGCAGAGTTTGCGTTAAGAGAACTGCAAAGCAACGGGGAGTTGAACAGCGCCACCAGCATTAAGCTGGAAGATGGGCGTATCACCAGCGGGCAGAAGACGGTGCGCGGTCCTATCGGGAGCCTTGCCTGCACCACGAAAGGCGAGATCTACGAAGACAACATGAGCCGGGTGTTTTTGGTGGCGGTGGATGAGAGCGCGGAGCAGACGGGTAAGATACTCAACTACCAGAACCGGGTAGCAGCGGGTATTACGAGCCAAGGGGCGGAAGATCGTGCCAAGGCACAGGTGCGCAACCTGGTGCGGGCACTGGAGCCGCTGGGTGTGGTGAACCCCTATGCGGGCAAATTACAGCTACCCCGGCAGGCGCATAAGCTGCGGCGTTTAAACGACCTGTTTTTAAGCTTTGTGAAGATGGTGACCTTATTACACCAGCACCAGCGGGAACGGGATACAGAAGGGCGTGTGATCGCAGTAGTGAGTGATCTGGCGATAGCGGTGGAGATCATGTTCGACAGCATCGTGCTAAAGGTGGATGAGCTGGACGGGAGCCTGCGGCAGTTCTACGAGCAGTTAAAAACGTTTGTGGGCGAAGATCGGCGGGATCGTGAGTTTACGCGCTTCGATGTGCGGGATGCGTTGGGCATGGGCAAGACGCGGCAACAGTTCTGCCTGAACCGGCTGGTGGAGCTGGGGTACCTGCAGCAGTACGGGCATATCAACCGGGGCTTCCGTTACCGGATCGTGCATTGGGATGGGTATGCGCTGTTGCGGGAGCAGTTAAAGAGGGGGCTGCAGGAGCAACTGGCGGCACTGGGCGGAGGGCTGGTGTTCAGTAGTGGTGAACGCCAGACTGAACGCCAGGACGCGCCACTGGCGCAGGAAACTGCCTAAAAAGGGGCTGGCGTTCAGTGTTCACTGAAAATGTGCAAGGCCCCTGTTTGTTAACGCCGTAGGTATAGAAAAACGGCCGTAGCTATAGCCAAACGGCATAGTACTATCAAAACAGTTTGTTATCCGGAGGGTAAAACCTCTTTTTACTTCTAGTGAAATTTTAAAACCAGGGTTTATGGAACAGCTCATGATGGAGCGCTTAATGCGCTTCCGGGACTACCTGTGCGCGGTAGGCTACAGCGCAGGCGGGGTGCGGATGCTGGATACCTGCACGCGGGATTTTTTTGACTACCAGCCCCTGTCGCCGGGCGCGGTCAGACCGGCCGATATTGTCTCTTTTTACGAGTACCTGCAGGTGCGGCCGCTGCGCCGACGGGAGGGGGTGCTGAGTGGTCAGATGGTGGATCACTACCTCTACAGCCTGCGGGTGTTTTTTGACTGGCAGCAGGCGTGTGGGGATACGACGGCGCACCCGATGAGCGGGCTGCGGTTGCGGCGGCTGGGCAATGGGTTGCGGTTGCCGCTGTCGCTGGATGAGGTGGTGGCACTGTTCGATGCGGCAACGGATGAGCGGGAGCGGGCAGTGCTGCACCTGCTCTACAGCTGCGGGCTGCGCCGCAGCGAGGCCACGGGTCTGGTCAGCAGTGACGTATGCCCGGACAGGGGCCTGCTCTACGTGCGGCGTGGTAAGGGTGTACGGCGGCGGGTGGTGCCGCTGGCAGGGCAGGCAGCACGTTGTTTTGCAGCGTATGGCCGCTGGCTGGGCGTGCTGTTGCCGGGTGGTGCGCCGCGGTGGCTGGTCAGCATCCGGGGCCGTGCTTTAGGGGGTGATGGCCTTTACAAGCTGGTGGCTGCGCTGGGGGAGCGTGCAGGGCTGGCAGTACCGGTAACACCGCACCGGCTGCGCCACTCCATCGCCACGCATCTGCTGGCGCGGGGCATGTTACTGGAACAGGTGCGGGACTTTTTAGGGCACCGGTGCGCGGACACGACGCAGCGCTATGCTTATCCTAAAAGCAGCTGCGTATGAGACTGGATGCTTACCTGCACAGGCACTGCGCGGCCTCCACCGCCAAAGCCTACCTCCGTGAAATCACCACTTACCTGTCGGGGTATCCCGGTGCGGCCGGGGCAGACTATGGCGCGGTGATCGGGTGGCTGGGTGTTTTGCGCAGCCGTTACGGCAACGCCTCGACGCTGAACCGGATATTAAGCGCGGTGAAGCTGTATTACAGCTGGCTGGTGGCCAGTGGTCAGCGAATGGATAACCCGGCCGGCCGTATCCGTTTACGGGACATGCGCAGCCGTGATATCCAGCTGCAGGATCTGCTGACGGCTGCGGAGCTGGAAGTATTGGTGGCCGCAGGAGGTCAAAAGGGGCGTTATACGGGGCTGGACGAGCGCGATCGGGTATTGTTGAGTCTTTTGGTGTATCAGGCCTTAAAACCGGCTGAGATTGCCGGGTTACGGGTAGGGGATATCGACCTGGAGAGCGGAACGTTGCGGACAGCGGGAACGGTGACCACCAATGAAAGAGTGCTTGCGCTGCAGGCGGCGCAGGTGCTGCTTTTTTACGGATACCTGCAGGTGGTGCGCCCCCGGCTGCTGAAGGGCGGAGCAACGGAGGGGTTGCTGTTAGGGTTGCGGGGTCAGCCAATGGTAGCGGATGATATTGTGAAGCATGTGCTGCGGCATTATCCGGCCAGCGCCCAGCGCATCCGCCAGAGCGTAATCGCCAGCAAACTGAAAGCCGGTGAGGGACTGGCAGCGGTGCAGGTGTTCGCGGGGCATAAGTATCCGTCGAGCACGGAGCGTTACCGGCCGTCAGGGGAGGAGGCGCTGGCGGCAGCGGTGGCTGCCTTCCACCCGATGGGGTAAGCGAAATGAATAGTAATGAACGGGATGGTTCATCCTTGTATTGGTTAACTTCAAAGCGTACACTAAAATGGAGATACGATTGAGCAAGCTAAAGAAAACGAAGATCGAGGCGCGGCAGGATGTTCATGAGATCATGCGGATGCTGCTGCGGCGGGAACAGAAGATCGACCGCAACCGGGAACACCTGTGGGTGCTGGGGCTGGCGGCGGATCATACGCTGCTGCTGATCGAGCTGGTGAGCATGGGTTCTGTGAGCAGGACGATTGCCGAGCCGATGGAGATCTATAGCCTGGCGCTGCAAAAGCGCAGTGTGAAAATCATCCTGGTACATAACCATCCCAGCGGTCTGCTGAAACCCTCGGCAGCGGATAAGGACATGACCGACCGGATGATCCAGTGCGGGCGGCTGTTGCATGTACCGGTGGAGGATCACATTATTATCAGTGAAAAGGGGTATTACAGTTTTGCTGAGGACGGGTTGCTGGCAGAGCTGGAACGGAGTGAAAAGTATGTACCGGAATATGAGCTGGAAGCGCGGGCACGGGAGAAGGGCAGGCAGATCGGTCATACAACCGGCGTAAGCGATAAGGCCCGTGAAATAGCACGGCAGATGAAGTTATCGGGCTACACTGTCCCTGAAATCATGCGGTTGACGGGGTTAAGTAAAGCAGTGATCCAGCGCCTGAAATCAGATTGAATAAGTGGAGCTGGCGGGAGTCGAACCTGCGTCCTTGTGATCGTGCGTAATCCGTGCGTCCTATGTTTTTGAGGAAGTAAAATCCTTATTGGTGCTGGTTTTTGGGACTTAGGTTCCGATCTTGGAGAGAATCGAACCTACAGTATATTTTTTAAGAGCCATGCCAGTACAAGGCCTCCGCCTGCCCAAATGGCGTCAGAGAGCAGGTTGATGAATATATCGCTGATTACTTCCATGATCGTGAAATTACGTAAATCCCCAGTCTGTGCAAAGCGTTCTTTAGGGTACTCAGATTCTGGATCTGAGTGTCATGGTTCGAATCCATGTTGGCTTACCAACGTGGAATCGGATTGCCTGAAATGCTTTGTGGTTCGGTGCTTTAGGTTCGAAATGCCTTTTTTCTGTAGTTCGAAATTAACCGGGTAAATAAGAAGTTTAGTATTCTAATAGTTTAGTAATCAATTGACTTATGAGCTGAGCTGGATCCACGTAGGGAAGCCAACGTGGATTTTAGGAGTGTGCTGGTTCGAATCCAGTTCTGGGCAAGGGTCTGGTGGTTCGAACTCATCTGGAAATCCTTGCACGGTTCGAATCCGCCAGCCTATAGTCTAGTGGCAGATTGTCGAACCGCAGGAAACTTTGTGCAGGGAGTTCTTACAACCTGCTGGGCTCCTTACTTACTACGTAGGGAAAAGCGGTCTCACTGCGGGAAAAAGGGCGGGCACGTTCCCTGTAGGCAGAACGCTTCCATGTGCCCTCCCTTTTACCCTTCGTTCGGGCAGCTCCCGGTCTTAGCGCGAAGCGCGCCAATCCCTCCTCTGCCCATTTTGTCCGCCACCTGCCGGCGGCGGCACCCGGCCGGTAGCTCCGTGTTCGCTTTGCTCACACTCCCGCTCCCGTGTGTGCCGCCGCATGGCGGGTGGTGGCGGGAAATGCTCCAACGTCCTTAGGTGGACAATCAACACAATCTTCTTTAATCTTTAAAATGTAAACAGATGGATCTGTTATGGTTTATGAATCCCTCGTTGGGAGCGGATTACGGTACGTTTAATTGTTCGGTATGCGGGGATGCCTTCCATTACTCGCCTCGTCTGGTATGCCATTGCAATGGGTGCGCC
>NZ_QFFK01000002.1 GCF_003149455.1 Chitinophaga deserti | reverse complement strand
TGCTTCAAAAAATCGTCTGATAAAAAATCCTCTGCTTTCATTATTCTGTGTAAAGTTTAAAAGTAAAAAAATCGGAGCTCTTACGAACTCCGATTTTCTATGTTTACACAGTTTTTGTTATAGTGTCCATTTTCTATAAATACAAAATCCGTTTCCTTTCTATTACAATTAGTCATTCTATTCAGGCAATTTAGTCCAATTAGGATAGTCAATTAAATGGACTAACTCTTCGATTACAATGCGAAGGTCTTCCTTAACATCTTCTAATTCTGACTTGCGGGCAACAAATCTTCTATTGTGAGCACTTAGATCTCCCTTCTTCTTTATTTTAGCTAGTCCTTGCTTGGCGTTCCTACTAATATTCCACGAGCTTTCATTGAGTGTACGATCTATTAGATCACTTAAGTAATAGAAGTTCCCATCTGTACCTTTTATATTCTGTGAAATTTTATGTCTTTCAAATGCCTCAATTATTAATACTTCCAGCAACTTACGCGTCATTACATTGCACGCATCATAGAAACCTTGATCGAAACATCCAGAAGCTTGTTCACCAATCCATTTTAAATAGCTCCTTGAATTATCTAGTATTTCCAAAGGAAAGTAGCTATTAGTAGGTGTATGCTTCTTTTTATGACCTAATTCATTTTCAATCTCAATTTGTCTAGTTCTTTCGAGATGATATTGTCCTTTTTGGAGAATAAAAATTGGCTTTCTTGACTTGTTTTTTTTACTGCGAGACGATAAATAAGCGGGGATGTTGGAATATCTAGGAATTTTCAACTCATCAAAGCATTCACCAACCTTTTTACTTATTGTTCCATCTTGTCTTTTTATAATTGTTACAAAATATACAAAGTAATCTATCTTACCACTTGAGGAAAGATCATCAAATCCAGAAATCTTCGTGATAAAATCATTTAAGTTCATTAGTCCATGTTTTGACTTTATTCCTACCCTTTGGAGCGAGAGTAATATTAGTTTTATCTGAAGTTATTATGTAGCCAGTGGCTGAACTTGTGTTACGAAGACTCTGAGTGAATTGAACTGGAGATGGTTGATCCAAATATTCGTAACATGTATAAATATGTTCCGGTGTGATGTTTTGAATATCAAGAACTTCGCTTAAATAGTATACAAAAATCAAGTGCTTTTCGTCATAGTTTTTGCATTGAAATTTCTGATAGAATGAGGCTAATGACTCCTTTCCTTTAGGAGACAAATCCAAATCATTTATCCTTTTTAAATTACTTTTTCCGTTACTTTTACCTCCTCTTCGAGCAGTACCTGTCTGTTTTTCCTCTGTCACATTCGATGTTTGCTTACTACTTTTTTTCACCTTGGGAGGGCTTCCCATCTTTCTATTCAGAATCTCTTTTGCTTTTTCAATCCCAAGCTCTAAAAGTGAAAATTGATCGCCGAAGGGATTTAAAAAACCTTGCCTAACGGTACGTGTAATATACGTAGTTAAATCACGCACACTCTCTTTGGTTTTTCTATTTGTCTCAGCATATTTTGCAGTAATGTCAGATCTGGTGAATTCAGCCTCTCCGTAGTTCGACGCATAAAATGCATATACAACTACCCACTCAACCTCCGAAGCTGGTAAATTTTTCATGGTAACTGCTTTCAACGAAGGATATTCATTATTTGTAACATGCTCCCTTTTCTCACTTGTTGGAATTTCACTTGCTTTGCTCTCTGATTCTTCTACTTCTATAGCATATTCTGTATTTCCATTAGTAAAGTTTTGACCGTTATTATCAGTTAATTTATTTAATTCAGAAACCGTGACATCAGATCCTATTTTTTTATAACGCGTCGCATCACTGAGAATTGATGCTAAATCCTTTCCCACTTCATTACTAAACGTTGCTTCAATTGTACGTTCTGTTTTGGTTTCATGCATCCGAAATGAATTTACTTCGGCTTCCTTCTTTGATGAGTTTACTGGAGATCCACATTCAATACATCCTTTTGCATTGAATATTAGTAATTCGTTACAATTTTTGCAACGAAATTGGGTGAGGCAAAAACCACAATAAAATCCTTTGTTCGGCAGAGTTTTATTGCAGCTATGGCAAGTGATTGCATCTGAATTTTGATAGTTATCCATATATACGTGTATCTATTATTAGAAAGGGTGAAATATCCAACAAAATGTAAAATTTATCTGTTATAGCTGGGGTTCAATAAAGAATAGGTATAGAAAACAATGTTCAAATATAGGAATTTTCGATAAGGTTAAAAATACTGCTGAATGACTAATAATTTAAAATTTTTTTTATAAATAAAATTATTAATAAATGACTTTAACTTGACAGCTAATTCGCTTATTGCATTTTTTGTCTTTAGATACATTTATTGAGTACATACACAGGCATAATTTGCAGGATGTATTTTCTAAAACATACAATAAGTCACCTCGTACTTTGGGCAAAGATTAAATACAATCACAGAAAATCGCGAAGATGAAATAAGAGCTTACTTTCACTAATGAGGAAATTGATCATTTTCTTTCCTGAACCACTGAGAAAAAGTAATCAACGTTTTCTATCATTTAATTGCATTAATTACCTTTTATAAAAAGTAGACTTAAATTACCAATATAGATTTTTAAACCAAATGAAATATCCATTATTCCTTACTAACGAACAAGTTAAGCAACTAGAATTTGAATTACTATCGGACGATTTCTACATTAATCTAACACGTCAATTATTGCACTGGACAGAAGATGTATCTGACCATGAATCAATAATAACTCGGAAAAATCGGCTGATAAATCTATCAAGACTGATGACGGGAAAACCTATTTACCGTCTTGAATCTGATGATATGGGCGGCTATGAACCGGCTGAATTTGCTTGGCATGACAGTAATTTTTTTCTGATTCTCCGGGAACTCAATATTGTTCAATTTATTGAATATGCTTGTGAATTAATAGGGAATGGAATTCTGAAAATGACTTATGTCAATTTGATGCTGCAAGAGGATGGAGCCTCCTTTAAATTTACCCATCCTCGGGGTGGAAAATTATCTATCGAAGTCTTGACTATTGAAGAAATAGAATCAACTCCTACATCAGGCCATCCAAACATCCGCTTACTTGTAAACCGTATGGATCATTCTCTCGCACAAGAAGATTATGCCAGTGTTTTACATGCAAGTGCCTCTATTTTTGAGACAATGGCAAAGGACATTGTTAGAAGTCCTGCCGTACAAAATCAAACATTGGGTAGCTTTTTTCTAAAGTATAAACAAGAGTCAGCATTACCAGAAGAAGTACTTAACTACATCCTTGATATTTACAAAAGTCGAAACACAGAACCATTAGCCGGTCATGGGAGTACCACTGAACCTAAAATCACTAGAGAACAAGCTATAATATTGACAGAAATCACTAAAGCTTTTGTAAGAATTGAATACACTTTACAGCGATTGACCAAAGCATTACTTTAATACAAGTATCCTTTTGCAGTGTGCTTGCCATTCGAAGCAATTCTTAATCTAATGCCCAAATTGAAACATTTTATGCTTAAAGATTACAATCTCATATGGTAGTAATATTCTCACTCCATCTCCTAAAGCACAGGATAAACTTGCTTCATAAATCCCAACTGGATTTTTCAAGGGTTAATAAACGTAAATGAAAAATTTACACAAACTGATCTATAGCATCAAATCGTTGTTATTTTATGAGTGAAAATTGGCTTTCAGGAGCGATTCAGTATGTAACAGTTTAAGTTAGCATGGAAAGCTAAATGAAGATTGCTTGCTACCAAAGGCTTGTCCCGCTTCTGACAGGAGCCAGTAGGTGAAAGAATAGTATATCGCCGCAAGATTATCTTTACTATTAGAACTTACTACCCCTGCTTTTTACCAGTAAGCATATTCATATCCACCTCCAGCGCCTCCGCTAACTTTATAAGAGTCGTAAGCGTAGGGTTAGTTTCCCCAGCCTCCAATCTCCCCACAGAGCTATGGGAAATCTCCGCCTTGTAAGCGAACTCACGGGTGCTGAGTTTCTTTGCTATCCGTAGTTTCTGCAGGCGTGCGCCAAACTCAATCAGGAATTTATCGTCGGAAGTGGCCATAATGCTGAAAATTCCGACACTTCGTCTAAAATAATGTACCCAAGTATGGGTACGGTTAGTTATTTCCCCTATATTGCATACAGTATTAATTGTCTTCTTGTATAAACAAGCACTTTAAAACCACCTACCATGTCGAACCATTGTTACACCCTGCCACAAGCCGTTGCCGTTCTGAATCTGATCGGTGATATAATCCAAACCCGGATTTGTATTGAATTGGGCTGGGAAGAAGCCACCCTTGAATTTTACATGAGGCATCCTGAGATGCTTACCAGGGAAGATCGGGAAAGGATTAACCTGATTATTAAAAACCACCTGGCTAACCTTGCCCAGCATCCGCCTCAGATCTCCGGCCGAAAGCCGCACCCTGTCCATATCACCCGTTTGATAAAATCAGAAACCGGACAGCCTACAATTCGAAACGCCGCATTTCCCCAGTAATTTTCCGGATCACTCTCTCCGGCAGACGCTGCAAGTGAAGTTGCTCCTGCCAAAGCACTTCCACGGATTGAACCTCTTCAATAATGCCCTTCGGGCTTTTGATCGTAAATTCCTCTGCGATTCTGATAAGGTCGTTCAAATCAATATCTGTTCTTTTGCCATTGATAGAAAGTGCACGGCTGCTGCGCGTCACATTAAGCATTGGGTTGAGCGAATAGGTTACGTCATATGCAGGAGAAAGCCTCCACAGGTCTTGCTGATCGTCATAAATAAAAGAATGGTTTTTCAGATGATCATCTGTATTTGCATAGACAACGTTAAATACCATTCTCCGATACAGTTGCTCAATGTCACGATGCGGTAGTTTAAGGTGCAGTGCCAGCTTAAAAAGATTTTCATATCTGGAATTGACAGGTGAACCGGAGTATGCCCAACCGGTTATACCAGAAGCTGTAAGGATGTGCTGCTTCCTACCGTCCTGCCTATCGAACCGCTTGGTGGCGAAATGCCTGTTATCGATCATATGGGAATCCATCATATCGATCCCGGCTTGTTGCGCAGTAAGGTAGTACGCATACTCCAGAGCCTCCACGCTATAAGCAGGATTTTCTTCTAAAGATAGTTTCACCAGGTAATGGTTGTATGCATCAGAATATTCCAGATCGCCGGGAATGATCTGACCCGTTTCCTTATGCTCAGAGATCAGGATCTTGGGCCGGGCCCCACCTGCTGATGTTCCTATCTTAAAAACATTGAGCAGGGAAGCGGTATTTAATCCATCTTCTTTTACATCTCCTTTAAACGACAACACTTTCTCCAATACACCTATAATCTCATCAAGATTGATAGTTGCATTTTTGGGAATAATCTTACCCGGAAAGTATTCGAGAGCCCCCATTCCCCGGTTGGAAACATAAGCCAACTGTTCAATTACGCTGATCTGATGATAGTCCTTATCATTGGCATCCAACCATGCCCTGAAGATGGTGTTACCGAAAGAGTCTGGCAACGAATCTGCGATCATAGGCGGTAAGCCACGGAAGTGCTCATTATCAAACTTCCGGAACACCTGTACCTGGGGTATGCGTTTAATAATATTGGGGAAGATGTTTACGTACTTACCGCTTTGCAGAAAATTGGGATTGTACTGAAAAGAGGAAGTACGTTGATCCTCATCGTAACCGACCCTTCCGATTTCTTCACCAAATGCGTTGATGGTAATAATGTCGTTCTTGGCCATAACTTAGTATAAAGAGGAAACGTTCTTATCAGCAATACTGTCTCTTATGAAGTCATCGAATTTCTCCAAAAGATCAAAGTGTTGCAAGACCTTCAGGAAAGTATCCAATGTAGCATTCTTTGCCCCCTCAACATTCTTGATTGTATTACGGGACATGTTCAGCTGCTCCGCTAATTGATCTTGGGAAATACCTTCCACCACTCTCAGGGTCTTACTAAGCTCGGCAATATGGCTTTTTACCTTGTAAACGGTTAAATCGTTAAATTCCATAATTAGCCTATTATAATGGGCAAATTTAACGATTTTATACGAAAAAGCACATTATAATAGGCCAAAATATTATTAGTATATAAGCGTGATGAGCAAAAAAGCAGTCTTCTGTCTTATTTACAAAAACCCCTTCACCAACTCCTGCGGCACCCCCGTAATCATACAAAATTCATCTACCGTCACGAATTCCTCTTTCTCCTTCTCCAGGATCTTACGCAGTTTAAGCATATACTTCCCTGCCGACCGTGGGCTTTTGCCCAAAATGTTCTGAATATCCTTCGTATAAATAACTCCCCTTTCCGGGATCTTTTTAACCATGATTAACTTTTACGTAAAGGCCCCCATTGGCCAAATGCTGTTACTCCTTTGTAAAGGAGCGTTTGCCCGAACGCCGCAGGCAACGCCATCAGCGAAACTGACAGGTCAGGCAAACGCCCGCATCTTTTTACCTTGTAAAAGTTTTAATCATCGTTACGTGAATTTGTTGCCGGTATTTACCCCGGCCGGCTTGTTACTGTCGTTTGTCCGGGCTATCAGGACTAAAGCTTATCAAATTAAACATCTCCCGCATCCGGCTCCTTACCGGTTTGCCATACCGCTTCTCCAGTGTGGGTGCATCCAGGTTAGTGATGACGTGGGTCAGCATCTGCCGCGGACGGGCAAGATCGCCCCGGGATATCAGGATCTCCTCCATTACGTTGCAGCTCTGGCCATAGTGGCTTGTGGGGCTTTCGGAGCCCAGTCCGTCGAAGCAATACACGATGGGGAAACCAGTGTCTTTGTCAAATGCCAGGTCGCCATACTTCGCTATCACCTCGTAGCCGGCCCTGTTAAACTCCATGGCTACCTGCCGGGCATTTACCACCTTCGGTGCAAACGGTCCGCCACTCATAGCGGCGAAAATCTGCATTAGAGACGATTTACCGCAGCCTACCGGCCCGGTCAGCATCAGGCCCTTTCCGAGGGAAATCCCTTCTTCTTTGGCCCTTTGCTCGTCCTGGATGAAGTAAGCTATCATCCTGTGCACCAGCGGCTCATCTATGGGGTGTATCCTGTACCGCTTTCCAAACAACTGCGAACCCTTCTCTTCAATCATCTGCTGATAAACAGCAGCATCAAAGAGGTGCTCCATAGTCCATGGGGGTTTCGGAGTCGTCCTGATTGGGGCGGTTGCGCTTTTTTTTGAAAGGCTTGCGCATCATCCACCTGTCTGCAACGGCTATCCAGTTAATGATCGGAACACCACCTCCCTGCTGCCAGCCGGTTGCTTCGTAGTAGAGGTAGAATTTTGTGGCTTCCTCCTCCGGCTTTCTTCGCTTTGCGAAATATGCCTGCACTTCTTCGGGGGTAGGGGGTAATCCTTTGTTTTTAGTTTTCGCTTTAGTTGTTTTATTAAAGCGTCCTGGTTTAGTGCATGTTTGTTGTTCACTTTCCTGTCCGTTTATGATACCGGTTTCTTTCGGATTACCTGCGGAAAGTGATGTACCAGCATCCTCCACTGAAAGCTTTTTCATCCTAACCATGGCAGAATCCCGCGGATAGTTGGGTGGATGGTACTCTAAATAGCCCCAGTCGTGCAGGTCTTTCAATACCCGGTAGTAACAGTCCCGGGAACCGATCTTACTGGAAGCCATTATATGCAATCGGTTTACAGACATGGTTTCGCAAAACCTGAATGAGTTCCATTGCCGGAACAACGCCAGATACAGGCTGATATGCGTGGGCCGCATCTTGTGGTCCCGATCCGTTAGAAAGAAGAAATAAGTTAAATGAGTAATGAAATTAATGCTCATTCTGAAGCTTAAATTTTGAGGGGTAAAAAATGCCGCTATATGTTCAAGCGGGGTAACACCTCAAAATTAATGCGACTCCATGTCTCATAAATGTGACAAATATCTCACTTATCAAATTCTTTCCTGATCCTGGTCAGATGCTCCCGGCAAATCCCTAAAAAAGAAGCAAGTGCTTTATTAGTCACGTTTTCCGTTTTTGTAAGATGGGGATAATACATCTTTAGCATGCGGTATTTTTTTCTGGCACTCATCCTGATCCACTTGGTGCGTTCAAATGACTGCAGGTAATAGTGTTGGGTGCATTTTAAATCCAGCAACAATACTTCAGGATACTTCTCTGATAACATTTTCAGATCATTTACATGCAGGGATATGCATGTGTACTTCGTCAGTGCGACCAATCGCTCCTTGCTGGACACCTGCTTTAAATAACTCCTGATCGCAATAACAACATCACCCCGTGTCATAAACCAACAGTAATGCTCCTTTCCTTCGTCTTTTTCCAGTGCAGTTACTGTTCCATCCAAAGTAAAATGAACATACTCGCAAACCTCTCCATAATCCAGTACTACTGCATCCTTTTCGTACACATGATACGAACAATACGATGCCACCTCAAGCATCACTTTCTCAGTTAACTTCGAACTGTAAATCCTCAATCCACTATACAGGCCATCGAATGCTTCTCTCTCATAATCTTGTGTAAAGGGATAATTAAATGGAATCTCTTTACCGCGTTTGGGTTTTCTTCTCATATCATTCAGGTTTTTTTATATGGCTTGCGGTCAACTTGGGGCAAAGATATTTGTAGCATACGCTACTGTATACACGAATGTAGAAATTATATTTATTCGATGAACATTTTCAGTTACAACACTGATTTATGCTTTTACAAGTTAGAATGAAGATAAGATCTAGTTAAGGTGAAGATATTAACTAAGGGTATTTAACGGCCATTCATGCACTTAACAAACACTTCACAAGCACTCTGCAAGCACTTATCAAGCACTCCCGATGCACTCAGCATGCAATTTCATGCATAATACAAGCATTCTGCACAAACTTCTATGCGAAGCAAACGACCCAAATCGACCCAAAACGACCCAAATCGGAACATCTGCCCCCTCTGACTTTTTGCAGCAACTGTCCGTGTCTAATTTCGAATCGTAATTACAAACACGCTGATCACGTGAAGCCCAAATGGCACGGCTATGTAAGTGCCTATCACAAAAACTTAAAACAATTTTCAATAATGTCTGACAAACAAACACGCTTACTCCAACTTACCGGAGAAACGCAAAAAATGACCTTCTACAGAAAGAAAAACGGGGAATACGCTTTCAAAAGAAAAGGCGGCATCTCACCCGAAAACTACGCCACCAATCCGTTGTACGAAAGGATGCGGACGGTGAACATGGAGTTTACTACCGCCTGTAGATCGGCCAGCCTCATTAAACGCGCCTTTGCATCCGTGCTTCCCAGACATGCCGTCACCAACGCATACCAGCGGCTGATGACCAAATGCAGGGAAGTCCTCAAAACGGACAGCTCCCATGAAAAGGGATACCGCCAGGTAATCGATGGTGACGCTAATCTGTTCCGGAATTTCGAATTCACGGCAGATGCAAAGTTCAGCAGCGTCCTCTTCGTGCAACCCACCTACTCGTTTGACAGAGCCACCGGCAACGTCACCGTAGGCCTGCCTGCACTGGACCCGGCCATCATGATCCATGCGCCCGCAAAGGCTACGCATTACAGGCTCACCCTCAGCGTTGCCACAGTAGACTTCGCAGTGGAAACCTTCGGGATTTTCTACACCGAATCTACCGACATCGCGCTGAACGCAGGATTGGCGGAAGCACTCACGCTCACGGCGGGCGTCGGGGCAAACACCACCACCGCGGTATTTACGGCGCTGACCATCCAATTCATCACAACAGAAGGAGATGACGCCGTTCTTATAGGCGGCAACAAATTCAACCTGATGAGAATGATCGCGGCGGATTTCCCCGCATGATGGCGGTAATTTCTTCACCTTTAAAAATCTAAGATGACGGAAATTATCACACGCCTCACCGCGCCTACCCCGCCCTTTTTCCAGAAAGTGCGGAACACAGGCATCCTCCTTACGGCAATCGCTTCGGCGGTGCTTTCCCTCCCTGTGGAGGTCCACCTTTGCGTCAGCGATATAGCAGGTGCAATGGCCATCGCAGGAGCCGTAATGGCAGGCATAGGGCAGGCCGCCCAGAAGGATGAATAACCCTCCCGCCGGATTGCCCTGATTCAATAAAGCGCTTTTGAGAATGGCCCCTGAATGTTTTTACGTTTGGGGGCTTTTTGTTGGCATATCTATTCCTGGTAGTCTGGCAGCCATAACATCAAAATAGCTACACTTCCCCCATAGGTTTCTATTCCCAATTACATAAAAACGCTTTCTCGCCCTGGTAAGAGCAACGTTTAGCATATTAGGCTTTTCTGAAGCCCAATCTCTTGCTCCCTGAGAAGCAGGATTACCCCCGAGAACTAAAAATACAACGTCCGCTTCTTTTCCCTGAAATCGGTGAATAGTACCGCACGAAACCTTGGTAACCTGCTTGAAAGCTGATTCACAAGCCTTAGCTACTGATTTAAACGGGGAAATAATAAATATTTCATCTGCATAGCCAATTGTTCTTAATGCTTTAATCTTTTCTTGCAATAAGTCCAGCTCTTCCATCAATACATGCTTGTTGACTGGTGGGTTATTCGCTACAATATTAAACCAGGCCGAATCACCAATATACCCTCCTTCTACAATATCTTTCGTTGCCTTTACCATCTGGCCCGAATATGCAATTTTATTGGCGATACTGAACATAGGGTTTTCACAACGCCGATGCGTCCGCAATGGGAAACCTGTCCATATTGTCTCATCTGATTCTCCTCCTGTTGACATGTAAGTGCCCTTATCAGAAACCCTGTCTGCCAGTATCTGTACAGAGCTGTTGGATGGAGACCATATCTGGTCTATTCCGCCTTGTTGCCTCAGTTTAAATATCAATTTCGGAGGAATGGTAACTACAGGTTCTATTTGTAAGGGGTCGCCAACTATAATGCACCTTTTCGATCGCCAGATGATCCCGGCAGCAGATTGTGGAGTGGCTTGCCCTGCCTCATCCAGCAGTAGCCATCCAATACTTTCCTTTCCCATTGACGAAAATAAACGGCTAACCGAAGCCAGCGTTGTTGAGATGACGGGCACGCAAAGAAATAATGTTCCCCATAAAGTCTGGCTAATTGATTTACTGACCAGCGCCCGGCCTTCGATCATTTCAAAGAAAAGGTTGAGGTTATTCCTGATTTGCTTTGCATTTGAAAGAATACAATATTGATGCAATTCCAGGCTTTTAATAAAAATATTGCTTCGCAGGGTATTGATTATTTCTGATGAATATGGAGTGCTTAATTGTACTTTCTCGATTGGCACATTGTAAAAGTCGCCGTCAATAAAATCCGGAAGGGTTATACCATATAGCTGATGCAATTCCCTTTTTTGGTCACGATACTTCTCAATAGCTATACTTACTTCAGTAAGCTTCTTTTGAATATCTGCTGCCTTTACCTTACTACTCTTCAGCTTTGAGTATATATCATCCAGCTGTCGGGATAATAGTATTCTTTTATCAGTATGTTCACGCAATTGCGCCAAATGATAGTCGTAATCAACTTTCCACTTTCTATAAGCCTTAGTATTAAATAATTTCTGAAAAAAGAAAAATGATGGTTTTTGTTGCTTCACATGGCTCAACACATTTTCTGAAAGGCGGATCAGTTCATCGGTTGCTGATATTTGCTGTTTAAAACTATCTGCTTCATCAGACAAACTTATTATTGCTGCTTGTATGTCATTTAGCTCCCTTTCATATCCTTCTTTCATTCTTTCGTTCTCCAGGCAGATTGGGTATTGCTTATGAACATGGCCAGCTTTTAGTCTGAACACATCAAATTCCTTCACCAGGATTTCCAGTTCATCTCTTACTTCATCAAATTTTTGCTTATATACATATGTTTGATCATTCTCTTTGTTTTTATACACATCCCAGAGTATATCCTGGAAGCCAGGAATACCATTTTCAGTATCTGTCATCCAGAATTTCCATTTGAAATTGCTTTTATTTTGCGAGTTACCAAGTGCTGCACTCAATATACCCCAACTATCTCCTTCGATCAACCGTTGTGCACACTCAGAAAAATAATCTACCTCTTTAAAAGTATCCTTATCGATTTTTTCGGTTGAAGGCAATGTCTTGGTAATATTCTCAACGGCAGCATTATTATTACTGGCCACTACAATCCCATAATCATGCAACAGGTTGGATTTTAAATCAAAATAACCACTAAAACCATTTTCCTTATCAATCTTGTTAAATCGTGAAAAAAGCTCGTCCGGCCCATCCTCCATAAGTTTCATAGCCCTTGCTACCACTATTTCTGCAATAATATCCAGCAATAATGTTGTTTTGCCAGTTCCTGGCGGACCATTTATTCCTTTAATGCCAGTTCCATTCTTCAATCCATCCATTGCTGTACTCACCGCACCTAACTGGGCTGTATACAAACCATGTGCAATATTTGCAGGCCATCGGCCCATTGGCATTACCCCGGGATCAATACTTTGATACAGATAGTCCCTGTTAGCAATCAGGTCTTCACGTTCCTGCTCACTTACTTTCAAGCTAATATAGCGCTGAAACGCCCTGCCATTATCCTCTTCGCGTTGAGGAATGAGCAGGTTCAGGTCATCCAGGTAAAAGCTGTTAAGAAAACTTGTATCTGGCTCTGCATCTTTAGGAACTTCCCTGGCAATGATATAAGCTTCCACAGATGCCTTATTCCATTTACCGGTTAAGCCATTCAAGTATTTTATTTCTTCCTGCAGATGCTGCCAGGTTATTGGAGGGCCCGTGGTTTCGGTTTGCCCTTCAACCGGCACCGGTAAATTGTAACGCAATTCAAAACTACCCTGCGCTTCGTTTAACTTCATCGATACCTCGGATATGGGCGCGTTTTCTTCAAGACAATTTATCCCAAATACAAAAGATGCGGGGACATAACTTTTGTTATCAGGCCGTCCATATTGATCTAATAACAAAGCAGAAAAACAGGCATCTCCGGTTACTGGTTCTTCCCAATCCATTGGAATATCAGTTATCTCCAATAACCCTTCAATTGTATCGATAATATCTCTTTTCCTTATTTTACCAAAAAACAGGGTATAACGCCATACATTGGTTTTAGGATTGTGAAGCGGTCGCTCGCTTTGCCACGGAAAAGGAACATCGGGCTGAAGTAAGTAACAACCTTTATTAAAATCGGGGAGGTTAAATATTTCAACATCCCTCCAAAAAGCCAAAATATCTTGTTGCTTCAATATTTGTAGTTTTTCAGTGAAATCTATGGAGTCAGCAGGCAGGTTTAATAAGGTCTTCAAAGCATAATTGTTTAACCTCCTGTCAGGTAATATAATTCTTTCTTTAGACATGAATGTTAGTACTGCGCGAGCATTCCTGTGACTATCAATTCCATCCCCTTTAGCGATTTTATATGTTAAGCATAATTTTATGACGTATAAGCTAATCTTTACGACACAAATCCACCTTTAGACCATATAATTAGCCTTTAGGCCACAAAATCAATATTGCGACACAAAATCTCACTTTGCGTCACATATGATTACTTTTATGACGCAATAGTTGGCATTGAGACATAAAAATGGTATATTCGGTAAATATGTGTCGTAATGAGAGCCAGCCAAAAAACCATTGATCGTGAAATAGATGTCATCCGCAAGGCCCTTGAGAAATTCAAGGATGGGGCTTCCATTGAGGAAATTAAAGACGCTTCCGGCTTAGCGCTTGAGCGGCGAACCTTGTTAAGACGGTTGGAGAAGCTGGTAGAGCAGGGAATCGTTACGACTTCCGGTAAAACCCGGGCCATGCTCTATCGATTGGGTGAAGTTCCGGCTCAACTCAGGGAAGCAGAAGAGAATAATACCAACATAATCCCCCTATCAGAAGAAGGGAAAGAAATACTAAAAGCTGTTTCGCGGCCTATCGCCGCTCGCCGCCCGGTCGGTTATAATTTGGATTTCTTATTATCATACCGCCCAAATATCAGTAGTTACTTAACGCCGGAAAATAAACGTAAGCTGGCGGAATGGGGAGAGACAGCGAAACTGGACCAGCCTGCGGGTACCTATGCGAAACAAGTCCTTCAAAGACTGTTGATTGATTTGTCGTGGAACTCTAGCCGCCTTGAAGGAAACACGTACAGTTTGCTGGACACGCAGCAGCTCATTACTAAAGGGAAAGCCGCCGATAATAAGTCGGCAATGGACGCGCAGATGATTCTAAACCATAAGGAAGCCATTGAGTTCATTGTGCAGTCTGCCGAGGAAATCGGCTTAAACCGCTACACCATTACTAACTTGCACGCCCTATTATCGAACAATCTTTTGAACGACCCTGGTGCATCCGGCAGATTGCGCAGGATTGAAGTAAACATAGGCACTTCTGTATATACCCCGTTAGGGGTGCCACAGCAGATCGAAGAAATGTTCGAAATCATGTTGGCCAAAGCAAGGGAGATCGAAGATCCCTTTGAACAAGTCTTTTTCATAATGGTGCAATTGCCATATCTACAGCCTTTTGATGATGTCAACAAACGTGTCTCTCGTCTCGCTGCTAATATCCCATTGAACCAGCATAACCTGGCACCTTTGGCGTTTGTAGATGTACCGCAGGATATTTACGTTAAAGGCATGCTGGGAATTTATGAACTCAATCGCATTGAGCTATTCAATGACGTGTTCATATGGGCTTACGAGCGTTCTGCACAACGTTATGCAGTTATACGTCAATCATTGGGCGAACCCGATCCCTTCCGGCTGAAATACCGTGATGAAATTCGTGCCCTTGTCGCTGAAATCATAGCCAACACCATACCATCAAACGAGGCTGGAAACCTGATCCGCGAAAGAGCAACTATGCTGCCAAATGAAGATCAACAGAAATTTATCGAAACCGTGGATACTGAACTTTTGTATATGCATGACGGTAATTTCGCCCGCTACTACATCCGCCCCTCAGAATTCAAGAAATGGAAGGAGGTTTGGGACAGGTAAGCACCTACCGGGCCAGGCCTTAAATAAAGAATAGCGCCTATGAAGGGCACTATTTACTAAAGTCCGGAATAGCTTTAAAATGAAAAAGAAAAAGTTATAGGTAATTTCAGGAAGCAAAATAGTAGTATGCTATGAACACGGATCAGTTCTTTCAAATGGTAAGGTCTTACACCGATCTCAGTATGGAAGCAGAGCTTGCCTGGCTGGCATTGATTAAAGTAAAAACATATAGCAAAGGTGAAAACTTTATTCGAACGGGCCAGGTTCCGCAGAATGTGGCTTTTGTCACCAAAGGGCTTTTCTCGCAATATTACATTGCTGATAGTGGAGAAACGGTAATTAAGTATTTCTTCCCGGAAGGCAGGATTGCAGGATCCATCCCGGCTACGCTTACAAAAACAGAAAGTCATTTTACCATAACGGCATTAGAAGAGACTACAACATTAGAGTATAACTACCGTGAGTTTAAAAAGCTGGTTTCTATATACAGCGATATTGCGGCGTTCTATATTTGCTACCTTGAGCAACACTGGGTAATTGATAAAGAACCCTATGAGATTTCACTAAGGGGCGATTCGGCAAAGATCCGTTATGATGCGTTCCTAAATAAATATCCCCAGTTGGTAAAAAGACTAAAAAAGCATCATATAGCTGCCTACCTTGGCATTACCCCCACTCAGCTAAGCAGGATCTTTTTTGCCAACAAATAATTTTCCGCTTCTCAACATATGTAAAAGGTTAGGAGAAATTGCCATCTCATCTTTGTACCATCATTAACAATTAAACTGTTTACGATGGCTACAAAAGTTTTCATTAATCTCCCCGTCAGCAACCTCGATGCATCTATGAGGTTCTTTAAAGGCCTGGGATTCAGCTTCAACCCACAATTTACCGACGAGAAAGCAGCTTGCATGGTCATAAACGAGCACATCTATGTGATGCTGCTTACCAACACCTACTTCCTGACTTTTACCCGGAAAGCAATCTGCGATGCATCTAAGGCCACAGAAGTACTGATCTCGCTCGACACACAATCCAGAGATGAGGTGAAACTAATGGTAAGCAAATCGCAGGCACTCGGTGGTCATATTTACGCAGAACCGCAAGACCATGGATGGATGTATCAGCACAGCTTTTCCGACCTCGATGGCCACCAATGGGAATTCGTTTATATGGACGCAACTCAGATGCCCAATTAATCCCGCTCAAAATTTACGGAATCATGAAAAAAAGTAAAATTGAAATCAAATGGGCATTGATATCCGCAGCTATGTACCTGTTATGGATGCTACTGGAAAAGCTTACCGGACTACATGATAAGTATCTGGAGCAACAGCAGTACATCACCGCTTTAATTCTTTTCCCCTCTTTCATAATTTATGTACTCGCCTTATCAGACAAGAAAAGGACTACCTATTCCGGGAGCATAACGTATAAACAGAGCTTCCTTAGCGGTTGTCTTCTATCTGTGTATATCGTGGTTCTTAGTCCGGTGAATCAGCTCATCACCCATTACCTCATTTCTCCAGACTACTTTGAAAACATAACCAGCTATACCGTTCAAAAGGGAATTCTGACTAAAGTACAGGCAATACAGCAATTTAATATCGGGAACTATATCATCACAGGCTTAGTAGCTGGTTTAATCACCGGAGTTATTTTCAGCGCGATAATTTCTTTCTTCATCAAGTCTAAAAACATTAACCATGAACAAGAAAAATAAAGTTGATGAATTTATGAGCAAACTCCAACATCCCCTAAAAGAAGAAATGAAGGCCGTAATAGAAATCATACGTGCCGCAGGGCCACAAATGGACGAGGATGTAAAATGGGGAGGCCCCAGTTTTGACTACAAGGAGCCCATGGCTACATTTAATCCACGGATGACCGGATTTGTGGCATTGATCTTCCATAAAGGCGAACTGCTACAAGATAAAACCGGCCTTCTGGAAGCCGCACCCAAAGGAAAAGCATATGCTAAATTCCGGTCTATGGAGGATATCAGAAAATATACACCGGGGCTCCAAAAAATCGTGAATGATTGGATTAAGCTAATGGATAAATAGAGTGGAATTATACTGCCTTTCCCCAGGAAGCGAAAAGATGCATTTCTTTTCGCTTTTCCCATTTAGTAAACCACGCCATACCACTGTGGAAAATATCATACTCCTCTTTACAACTTCCGATACTCCACTGGCGTCCGCCCTTCCCACCTCTTAAACGTTTTCACGAAATAGGAAGGATCTTCATAGCCCAGCCAGTATGCTATTTCCTGTACCGACATCTCCGTCTGGCGCAGCAGGCTCTTCGCTTCCATAGCTACAAATTCATCGATATGTGCTTTGGCGGATTTACCCGACTGGGTGGTAAGTATTTCGCTGAGATATTTAGGGGTAATGTTCAGTTCGGAAGCGTAGAAGCTAACATCTTTCTGCTCACTGAAATGCCTCGCAAGCAGGCTCCTGAAACCTCCTGCAATGCGCTCCTGACTGGAAGAGCCGCCACCCGGCCGCTGGTGCCGCGCCTGATGGTAATTGCCCGCCAATACAAGGAGAGAATAAACCAGTCCGGGCATAGCAGACTTCTCATCCTGCAAGGCCCTGATAGCCGTGAATAATGCTTTCATCTTTTCCATCTCTTCCCCCTCCAGCAATATCACATGCCTGCCGCCCGGCTGGAAAAACTGCAACGACCGCAAAAAAGAGCTCTGGATGCTGTCCCTGAACAGATCTTCCGTAAAATATAAGGTGTCGTGAATACCCGATAAATCGCCGGCCCATTGTGATACGATGCCGGGCCCAATGGTGGTAAGACTGCCGGTCTGCAGTTCGAAGTCGGTGCTCCCGATCCTGAACAATGCCGGTGTGCCGCTATATGTGATGCCGATGCCGTAGGTAAACGTTCGGAAAGGGAAGCCTACATTGGCATCCCTATACGTTTCCTGATCGGCCAGAAAGTAAGGAACGTTCATACTGTGCTGGCTTTGCGTTTTAAGAAACTCGTACAGGTTGAACGATTTGAGATTCCGGTTCTTCTCCATATGGGGCGGTTGTGGGATAAAGATAAAATAATCGCTCTTTATCCCACACGCCCCCTATCCACTACAATCCGCTGAAAAAGCCGGATATATCCGCAGCCAGTGTTTCCGGGCATTCCATAGCCGGGAAATGCAGTCCTTCGTCGAAAGCACTCCACCTGCCGGGCGCTCCCATAGGCGACAGTAGCTTTTGAAGAAGCGGGCCGTCGCCACCGAAAGCGGCCATTGCGGAAGGGACTTTGGGTGGCTGCCAGGAAGGCTGCTCATCACTGGCCGGGGCACCCCAGTCGAAAGTCATGTTCATACTGTGATATACCATGTAGGCCGATGTGGCGCCCGTGTTAGTGAACCAGTACATGGATATCTGGGTGAGGATCAGGTCGAGGGAAATAGCGTCTTCCGGCAGGGGTTTACTGTCGTTTGTCCAGTATTTGAACTTTTCGATGATCCAGGCGAGCAGGGCTACCGGACTATCGGCCAGTGCCGCTGCTACCGTTTGCGGGCGGGTAGATAACATTTTCAGGTAGGCCGTGCCCTCCCTTTCGTACTGCCGGAATGCTTCGATCCGCTGCTGTTCCGCTTCCGTAAATGATCCTGTATCCCGGGGCAGCATACCCATTGCTGTTATGGAAGTATAGTCGGTATTAACGTGGGTACCTATGAGCCGGTGGGCAGCCATGCCAGACAGCATTCCACATATACCTGCGCCCATATCGGTGCCATGAATACCGAACCGCTCGTACCCCAGTCCGGTCATTAGTTCTGCCAGCAAAAAGGCGATCTGTGCCATATCCCATTTAGCGCCATCCGCCACGGCAGAGAATCCGAAACCGGGAAGGGAAGGGATTACGAGGTGGAAGGGCGCATTTCCACCTTCTGACAGTATTTCCGCAACCTCCAGGAACTCGATCCAGGAAGAAGGATAGCCGTGCAGCAGAAGCAAAGGCACCGCATCTTCGCGGGAGGAACGGATGTGCACGAAATGCACAGGCTGCCCGTTGATCTCCGTCATATATTGCGGAAACTGGTTGAGCCAGGCTTCCTGCCTGCGCCAGTCGAACGAATGGAGCCAGTATTCGGTAATCCGTTGAAGGTAGGCAACCGGTGCACCTGCTGACCAGTTGTTGTTCAGGGATGCGGGGAAACGTGCTGCCTGAAGCTTTTGCTGCAGTTCGGTTACGGCAGTTTCCGGAATGTTGATTTGAAAAGTTGTGGTATGCATGTCAGGTTATTTGTGGTTATTGATTGATGACACCACAAAGATGCGCCACACAAGGGCCCCGGCCTATGGGCATAATTCGGGAAAAATGGTAGTTTTTACGGTAAATCCAAAATAAAAGCCCGCACTTGCATGCGGGCTTTTATTTTAATAAGTGTGTAATTATTTATTTCGCAATACTAATCTTTACCTTCTTATTCTTGATCCGCTCAGATCCTATTTGTTGCAGAGCAGGGCCCGCCTTTGATTTACGCACGGCTACAAATGAGAAGAAGTCCTTCACTTCAATAATACCTATATCTTCTTTTTTCAGCTTTCCCTGATGCGAGAGGAAGCCTACTATATCCACTTTGTTTACTTTGTCTTTCTTACCTGCGGCAATAAAGAGTGTGGTCCAATCGGGCTTGGCCGGTAATACGGCAGTTTCAGGTAAATTGATAACTTCAGGCTCCTGCTCAATGAAAGAAGGAACTCTTTCGTGAGGGGCCAGTATCAGGATGGCTGTACCGCTGGCATCCATACGCGCAGTGCGGCCATTGCGGTGGGTAAATGCCTCGACGGTATGGGGGAGCTGGTAATGTATCACGTAGCGGATATTGGGAATGTCCAGTCCGCGGGCGGCGAGGTCGGTAGTTACGAGGATATTGGAGGTTCCGTTGCGGAACTTGCACAATGCAACATCGCGCTCCTGTTGCTCCAGTGCACCATGATAATACACGTTGGGGATGCTTTGGCTTTTCAGGTATGCGCTTACCTCTTCCACAAATTCACGCTGGTTGCAGAATATGATGGTAGATCGGTTACCCAGGGCACAGATCAGCCTGAACAGGGTTTCGGATTTGTTTTCATCATCGCTCAACACCATTTGCACCGCTAATGCAGGGGGCTTCTCCCCTTTTAAGAAGTTAATCTCTACAGGGTTCTCCATCCCTACAAACGGAGGTATCTCCAGGGCTTCGGTTGCCGAGGTAAGTATTCTTTTCTTTAACGCTGGAAGGGAGCCGATGATGAAAGCCATTTCTTCTTCAAAGCCTTCTTCGAGGGATTTATCGAATTCATCCAGCACCAGGGTTTCGATATGGGTGGTAACGATATTGCCGCGGCGGATATGATCGGCTAGTCTGCCGGGTGTACCAACGATCAGGGCGGGGGCCTGCTTCAGGTTATTTTCCTCAGTTTCCCGGAGATGCCCGCCATAGCAGCAGGTGATCTTAAAGCCTGTTTTCATCTTTTTGAACACATCTTCTATCTGCAACGCCAGCTCCCGGGATGGAACAATGATCATGGCCTGGCTTACGTGCTTCCTGTTCAGCAATTGCGCTACGGGCAGGAGGAAGGCAAGGGTTTTGCCGGAGCCGGTATCGGCCAGCAGCACCACGGCGTTTGCAGTACTGTTAGTTTCCAGCGATGCCTGCTGCATCTCGTTCAATGCAGGTATTTTCAAATGTGAGAGCGCGTCTGATATTGAGAAAGAAGAGTGTTCCATCCGGCAAAAGTACGTCAAAAACAGGGCTCAGCCGCAGATAATGTTTCCCGGCAAGGGGAGGCCGCCGGGTACAATGCACGGATAAAGCATATTTTACCATTCCCGGAAAAAAGTATTATTTCGGACACAATTATGCATTTAAACCTCCCGGCATCATGTTAATCGATAGTTTAAAACTGCTCATCACCGCTATGGCTCCCTTCCGGGAAGATGAACTCGAAATGGTAAGTGCCTGTTTTGAAGAAAACCACTTTCCCCAGAAATCACTTATTATCAGCGAAGGGAAAAAATCAGCATCCCTGCATTTTATCGTTTCGGGACTGGTCAGGAACTATCATCTTAAAGACGGGAAAGAAGTAACCACTTACCTGGCCTGCGATGGCGGTATTGCCGCCTCCTACTCCAGTTTTATTACGCAGGGGATCTCTCCTGAGAATATACAATGCCTTGAAGACACCGATACCTTATCCATTTCCTATGAGAAAATGAACTGGCTGTACAAACAGCTGGCGCAATGGCAGGTAATCGGAAGAATACTTGCGGAACAGCAATATCTCTGTATGGCCGACAGGATTTTGAAATTGCATGCTACACCGGCTAAGGAAAAATACCTCGCATTCCTCGAAAGTCAGCCGGCAAAGATTGTACAGCAAACCCCTTTAAACTACGTGGCCTCTTTCCTGGGCATAGCCCCCGAGTCGTTAAGCCGGATCAGGAGGAACATCTCCGGGCAAAATTGAGGATGTGGCAGCGCTCAGGGATATTTCCTAACATATGTCAAGCCCCAGGAAAAGGCAATGCTGCAACTTTGGCAACAAATAATCAAAGGATGAAAGAAATTGCCAAAGGAGTGTACCAGCTTGCATTAATGCCCCGGAATGCGATTAATTGTTATCTCGTAGATGATATATTGATAGATGCAGGCATCCGGCGATCAGCCAAAGCCATCTTACAGGCTGTTAAAGACGTAAAGGTCACCAAACATGTACTTACCCATGCCCATGCCGATCATCAGGGCAGCAGCAGCATTATCTGCCAAAAGCTGGCAATCCCCCTGTATACTTCCGCAGCAGAAAAAAGCAATGCAGAATCGGGCTACGTAACTTACGATTACCCGAATAAAAACCATTTTATAGCACGCTTTCAGCAAAAGTTCTGGGCAGGCAAAGGGTATCCGGTATCCGGCATATTAAAGGAAGGGGATAGTATAGGGAGTTTTACTGTGATTGAAACCCCTGGTCATGCTGCGGGCCACCTTTCCTTTTTCAGGGAGGAAGACGGGGTATTGATTGCCGGGGATGCCCTTGTAAATATGAACCTGATCACAACACAGGTTGGCTTAGGCCTGCCACCCGCGATTTTCACTACCAACAGCGTACAAAATATAGCCTCGGTTAAAAAGATTGCGGCATTAAAACCAAGGATCATCTGTTTTGGCCACGGCCCTGTGCTGAAAAACAACGGACACCTGGAAAGACTGGCAGCGCGATTATGATTACCCGGCTCACTGCTTCAGGTAAGTTATAGGCGGGCCCACTTTCTCAAATCCGTGGGCTTTCCTTAAATCATTCCTTTCTTCTTCCGTCATATTCCTGGCTACGCCTTCGCTGAGTTTCCGGAAGTACTCCTCCATTTTCCCTGCAGGCTGGTGGGTTATCATTACCCTGGCTTCTCCCTTACCAACTTTTGCGAAAGTATGAGGCACCATACGCGGACCGTATACCAGATCGCCAGCCTTTGCATTATAGGTAGTTTCTCCCACTTTAATGAGGAACTCGCCCTGCAGTACATACCACCACTCATCCGTATCATAATGCGTATGCAGGATTGGACCGCCTTCTTTTACCCGGGTGGATTCAAAAACGAACATCCCCCATCCGTATCTTTAGTGGAAACCTTTGTATAAAAAACGTCTCCTTCAAAGGGGGATATACTTTTA
Organism: Chitinophaga deserti; assembly: GCF_003149455.1. Lineage (GTDB taxonomy): Bacteria > Bacteroidota > Bacteroidia > Chitinophagales > Chitinophagaceae > Chitinophaga > Chitinophaga deserti. The sequence continues at coordinate 758,895 of NZ_QFFK01000002.1, read as the reverse complement.
CCTGAACGGTCTTTCCCGGCTTCTACTTTGAAGCCTTTATCATCTCCGGAACCAGATCTTAGCTTTGCAAACAGATTCAACGGAACAGAAAACAGGGTGCCCGCAACAGCGCCCAGCTTTAAGAAAGTACTGCGTTTCATAGTATCAGTTTTGGAGTTTAAAAATCTTATGAAAAACGATCAGTCAGGAACTATTAACCAATTGGTGATGCAGATTTTGGAATAATGCGCTAATCTCAGGCTTTGTACGAATGAACCATCTGTACGATTTCGTCAATAAAGACAAGCTTGTTGCAACATGTATGCGGCTTTGGGGATCTCCCATAAAGATACAAATCCTTCCAATCGCGAAATTGTACAGGCTTATCATGAAAGTACCCTTTCAGCCGGTCATTATTTTATGGAAAAAAGAAATATTCCCATCTTTATGGCATGCGCGCCTTAACTATTTTACTCCTATACCTCTGTTGCTTCGCATGTAACGAGAAAAAGCCCCGCTCGCCAAAATCCTCACCGTCTCCATCCGCCCTCCCTGCAGATATGGATAAGGTGCTCCTGCGGCAGAAAGCAGAAGAGTTAAAGAAGTTCGTAGCGCAAAGGCCTTATAATAAACAATACGCCTGCTTTATAGATTTTAGTGTTCATTCGGGAAAGCGTCGCTTTGTTTTCTATGACCTGAAAAACAATAAGATTATCAGCCGCTCCCTCGTAGCCCATGGACAGGGCCCCGATTACCGGACGGAGGCCGTGGCATTCTCCAACGTGCCGGGCAGCAAATGCTCATCGCCCGGTAAATACAGTATTGGCGCAAAATATAGCGGCCGCTTTGGCACTGCCTACAAGCTCCACGGTCTGGATGCTACCAACAATAAAGCATTTGAACGTTTTGTAGTGCTGCATGGGCACGATTGTGTACCCGATGTGGAAGTAATGCAGGGCATATGCCGGAGCGATGGCTGTCCTACCCTGAACCCCACCTATTTTGCCACGATACAGAAATACCTTGACCGGGCTAAACTCCCTGTGGTTCTGTGGATTTATAAATGAGAGGCGAGTATCGCACATGCAACCCGTATTGGCGAAAATTCCTACCTTTAAAAATAAGTTGATTATAATGAACGATCTATACCCTGAACTTGAAGATTATATTTACAACTATTGCACAGAATTCCAAACACCAGATGAACATACTGCAGGAAAGACACTTTTATACTTAAATACCGGAAGTGAATCTATGCGTCCCATGATGCTGGAAAAAGGTTGGATTAGTGATGATCCTGTTATTCTGGCTATGATTGCAGATGGATTCCCTGCACTGAGAAGCAAGGTTGTGAAAAGAATATGGGCAAAACACAGGCATGAATTAAAACTAAATCTCTGTCCTGCCTGCAGTAAAATTACCAGAACTCCTTTAGCTCAACAATGCCGATTTTGCTTCCACGACTGGCATTAATCACCCTTCCCCCGGCATAATATACCGGATGTCTGCTTCCTTAAAAGTGACATTCAGATCAGTTCTGGTATGCCCGCTGGTGAGCCGGACAAATAACAACTCCCCCGTTTTACTGCTGCGAATGAGGTTATACTCCGTACGCAGATAATCTCCGAGTGACCAATTGTCCAGCCAGAACCTGGATGTGGCCTTATTAACTTCAAACTGTATCCAGCGGCGGGCAAGGTCCTTTTCATAGAATACTAATGACAGTGGAACGTTTTTATACGTAATCTCATCGCCTTCCTCCGCAGCATAGGGTGCCAGCGAAGTCCTGAATGCGGTTTCCGGAACATTGTATTGCATTAATGCTGTGGCGCCTGTCCAGCTGATGGAGGCTCCGTGCCCGTAGTTTACCGTTACTGTGTAGATGTTTCCGTTGTTTTCGATCCGGATGTTTGCAGGGTTTACAGTTTCAACAACAGCGTGTCCATACCGGTATGTCATTAAAGCATGGTCGAAGTAATGCCAGGCGAAGAAAAGAATAATAAAAACCACCAGGGGGATGATTATTGCCCAGAACAGTGGCATATATAAATTCAGGAAATACCCCATGCCCCCATACAAAGGAACCATAAAGAACAGGAGAAGGCAACCAAAGACATCTTCGGAACCAGTTTTCCCGAATTGCGGAGATGCTCCTTTTCTAAGGATTTTAACTTCGTCGGGATGAAATGGTCTTTCAGGCATGGGTCAATTTTACAATGGTATGAAAGTACGGAAAGTCTGCGGGTTATTATTCTTTTGGGACCACCAGCGCCATCAGCAGATCCTTCTTCACCTCCTTCCATTCCATCCAGATATGGTCCTGTATGTGCTCTTCACCCGTCATCCTGGATTCAATGTCTGTCCTGCGTTCGTGATAAAATGCGATTGTCCTTAATACCCGTGCAACATCATAATCCGTTTCTCCATCCATTAAATCTGCATAGCTTTCCAATAACCGGCCAATGTTCAGCCTGTTCTCCTGCAATGTTAAACTCCCGTTCGGGCCGGATATCCTAACGCCCGTTATCTCCAGTTGTGCCAGCATGCTTTTAGCATGATCGTCCTGCCCGTCATCTTCCCAGGAACAAATTATGCATATTTCAAAAGCACCGCGCTCAGCAAGTGTGGGGAAACCACAACCCGGACAGGTTTGCACAGCAATACCGTTTGCCTGAAGGTAAGTTTCATAATGCGCTCTCCTGTCATGGAAAGCTGTTAATATATCGGCATCGTTCATCAGGTTTAAAATTAGGGAATCCCCGGCACCCCGTCAGCACTTCCCTCCAGGTAACTACTTACCCGTTGGGAAGTCATACCATCCGATCCCGGCATCTGAAGTAAGTTTGCCCTATTATCAACAGTCAGAAAAACAGTATGACGCTCAAAGTAACCGCCACGCTATTATTAACAGTGGCCTTCATGAAGTGCCATGGACAAACAAACACAACAGTCATGAAAAAAGATACTACTGCATCCAATCCTCTCCTGTGCGATCCTGCAACCGGGGTATGTGAAATCCCCACAACAGGCAACAGCGCCCAGGTGCAGGGAACCGCTTCCAAGCAAAAATCCGTGAAAGTGATCTACTTCACTGACCCGATATGCTCCACCTGCTGGGGAATAGAGCCGCAGCTGCGGAAGCTGAAACTCGAATACGGCAAGGATGTGGAAATAAGCTATCACATGGGAGGCCTCCTGCCCGACTGGAGCTACAACAGTGGCGGAATCAGCAAGCCTTCCGATGTAGCCCATCACTGGGATGAAGTGAGCCTGTATTACAAGATGCCCATCGATGGCGATGTTTGGCTTACCGATCCGCTGCCTTCCTCCTACCCGCCTTCTATCGCTTTCAAGGCGGCCCAACTGCAGGACGAACAGAAAGCCATCGCATTCCTGCGCACCCTTCGTGAAATGGTGTTCCTGCAAAAGAAAAACATCACCAAATGGGAACACATGGAGCAGGCTGGCCAATTGGCAGGGCTCGATACCCGCCAGCTCAAAACCGATTATGAAGGGAAAGCAAAGGAACTGTTTGACCAGGATCTGCTGCTGGCAAGGAAGATGGGGGTAAGAGGATTCCCTACCCTTTTTATCAGTAATGCCGCGGGAGATACGGAACTGATCTATGGCTTCAAGCCTTATGTGAATATAGAGAACGGTATCAGGAAAGTAAATGCAGGTGTAACTAAGAATGAGTACCCAAAAGACGGAGAAAGCCTCTTCTCGATATACCCTTCCCTCACCTTACGCGAATTTGCAGAGCTGGGAGAAATTTCCTCTGAAGCTGCGGAAGCAGCACTGGAGAAACTGGTGAAAGAAGGCCGTATCACCGTGAGCAATACAAAGAACGGCGCTATCTGGTATAAAAAATAGTACCCCTATTAAATTAACGCATCTCCGGGATCACCATTCCGAGGGTGCGTTATTTATTAAGTAAAGCGCTGCGGTAGGAAATGCCCCATTTGGCGATTTCTTCGATGATAGGCGACAGGGTTTGTCCGAAGCCGGTGATCTCATACTCCACCGTAACCGGTTTGGTATTACATACCGTACGGCTGATCAGCTGGTTTACTTCCAGATCCTGCAACTCTTTAGACAGCATCTTGGGTGCGATGCCATCTACTTCCCGGAGCAGGTCCATGAAACGCATCTTCCCTCCCTGCATAAGGGTGCCCAGAATATGGAACTTCCATTTACCGGATAGAATCTCCATCGAGTCTTTGATCGCCAGTATCCGTGTTTTACAGATGTTCGTATTGTTGAGAACGGCCTGCTTCTTCATATCGTATCCGTATTTGCTATGAAATAACGGTATAAAGATAACAAAACTCCTTTCCCGGTAAGATTACCCTTTCGCCAGTGTAAGCAAAAAGAAAGACTCCTCCAGTGCCACTACGCTGTGCGTAATGTTCTCCTGCAAGGCTATCATCTGCCCTTTCGCTAATATGATCTTATCTTCCTCCGTTACAAACTCAATGCGTCCTTCCAATACCTGTACGCTAATTACGCCATTCGCTTTATGGGGCTTGAGCTGCGCATCTTCATGAAGTCCCATGAGTACGATGCGCATCCTTTCTGATTTAAATACAGTAACGGAGTTATGGTCGCTGTCTTTCCAGGTTGGTTCCCGTTTGATGATTTCAATAAGCTCAGGGATGTTAATACCAACAAGCGGAGCTTCAATTACCCGTCCGCCTTCTTTACGCTGAGGTGTGGCATCAATAGACTTTTCCCTTGCGCCAGGGACGCCGGCATGTGTTTGCAATTTCTCTATCAGCTTACTGGGCATTTCTTCTGCAAAAATGCCGTATCCGTTTACGAGGGAACCTTTCACTTTAAATTTGGGGGAAGATATAGCGTATACGATGGATTCGTCTTCGGGATCGGAAGCCCCTTCAAAGCGGTAAACCATATCAATCTGGAACTCTTCCGGCTGTAATACGATGTTGGTACGCTGGCAAACCAGGCACTCCGAACTGATATTGAAGTCGATAGTATATCCCTGTTTCTTCAATTCGTTCAGGGTTTCCGATAAGGTTCCGTAGTTCTCATTTAATCGCATGCCAGTTGGGTTTAATGGTTATTAAATTTCAATTGGAAGCTAGTTAAAAACGGGATACCCGTTGGGAAAGGAGGAGCATTGCACTCCAAAATTCATGTATTATACAAGTTAACCAATATTATGCTGCCCCGGTTCCTCCATTTGGATGATTGCTTTCAGTTCCTCAGCCAGGGCGGGCCTGCGGGGGTATTTCCGGCTTAGCTCCTTCGCCAAAGCGATGATCGCCTGCTTTCCTTCAGGAATGGCATCCATTATCGTTTTCATATGGGCTGCCAGGGCCTGGAAGTGTCCCCGGCCTCCGGACACTTCAGCAAAGCGTTCCAATGCCGGAAGATAGATTGCCAGCAACTCCAACGGATACTGTTCCACTAAATATTTATGATATTTAAGTACGACCTTCAGATCCGTTTCCGAACGTAATAGCGTCAGCATCCAGTCGGGGTAATGTTCTTCGATAAATACGGGAGCCAGTAATTCCAGTAGCATTGATTCAGGGAAATACCAGGCGCTTCCTTTATCTTCCTGATATTGTGATTCAACTTTCTTAGTTACTTCTTCTATATAGTTTTCAATCTCTATTTTCCATTCTGCTGCATTAAAGGTATTCTTCCATTGATGATAATAATGCTGGTCGAACCCTATATCGAAAGCAAAGCGTTTTGCATAATACCTGATCCTGTTAACGTCGTTCTCCAGTTCTGCAATCCGTAGCAGCCCTTTCTCCCATTCTGTTACAATTCCCGGGAAGCGCTTCTGCTTCGCTATTTCAATACCTTCAAACAATAACCGCTTTGCTTCGGAATATTCTTTCCGGTCTATCAAGCTATTTACTTCTTCCTTTCTTACATCTGCAAAATCCAGATGCTGCTGACTAAGCAACCGGGCTTCCTCGGTTCTCCCAATTGCTTTTAGGAACACGATCTTCCGGACAAGGAAATACTTCTTCCTGTAAGGGTCCTCATCCGGTGATACGGAATCTATCTGCTCCTCCACATACTTCAGGTAAGTTTGCTCTTTGCCCAGCTTTAATGCCAGGGATTGATAGAGATCTACCATTTCATATCCAAAGTCACCATAATCGAAGTATACGTTCCGGCTCACCGAGGATCTGATAAAATTGAAAATATCTTCCTGCAAGCCTGCATCAATACCTTCCGTCTTAGCAATAACTTTGATGAGTTCTATGGCCTGGAAGATAACATCCCCGATATTCCCCCCGGAATCATCACAATGAGAGAACACCTTGATCACCTCGGGTATCATTGCCTGTAATACAATAAATGCCTCCCGCAATTCCCGGTTATCGATGAGAAACCTGCTTTCTCCGGTTAGCGTCCCCAGCTCTTTTGCCAGACTGTTGGCTGAATTCCGGTCAATAAAGCCCCCGTTAGTATATCCCTTTATTATCTTCCGGCACAGCTCCGTGTACTTCCTTCCTTCGCTTACATCCCCTGCTTTATCGGCAGCTGCTTTCAATGCGGCGGTTTCCTCCGGATTGCCGGCTGTGTGTGCATGCTTAAATGCGTCCTTCATATAAAACAAGGCGGCTACAACATGCTTGCAGATGCCTCCTTCAAAAGGACAATCGCAGGAATAGGATTCAATATTGTTTTTCTTAACCAGTCTTACCTCTACCATATATGATTCGCTCCCCTTCACCCTGGCATACCAGCAATCCTTTTCTGCTTCTTCCAGATCAGTAACTGCCTGCTTTTCATAATACGCTCTTCCCCGATGCACGACAGCATCATTAACCTGTAATTCAAAATTCTTCAATGTGAGCATATGCTATAGATAACGATTGTATAAAACTACCCAAAAATACCCAATACGGTGGTGGGGTACTTAGCAACGGGAATTGACACTAAATGTCCCTGCCTACCGGGAAATTGGTCAATATCCGTCAACTTGCGGATAATTTCAATAATAGCACTGCCCCCGGCCTCCGGTACTTTTGAACAAACAATCGTTATGAGCAATTTTAACTGGAATGGTGTTTTCCCTGCATTACTCACTCCTTTCACTACTACCGACAGGCCAGACCTCGATATGTTCAGAACCAACCTCGCCGCACAGCTGGCTGCGGGTGTGGATGGCATCATCATAGGCGGCTCCCTTGGCGAAGCCAGCACATTAAGCAACAGTGAAAAGAAGGAACTATACGATACCGCACGCGCTTTCCTGCCCGCGAATTTCCCCATCATCATCAATATCGCTGAGCAAACAACCAGCGCCGCCACTGCCCTTGCTGCGGAAGCAGAAGCCTGGGGAGCCAATGCCCTCATGCTGCTGCCGCCCATGCGCTATTATGCAGACAATGCGGAGACCCTGGCCTTTTTCCAGGCCGTAGCCACAGCCACCACTTTACCCATCATGCTTTACAACAACCCGGTGGATTATAAAATCGCGGTTACCCTCGAGATGTTTGAAGCATTGCTGCCATATAAAAACATTCAGGCGGTGAAGGAATCTTCGCGCGATGTGATCAACATCACCCGCATGATCAACCGCTTTGGCGACAGGTATAAAATCCTGACCGGTGTAGACCCGCTGGCACTGGAAAGCCTTGTGCTCGGCTGCGATGGCTGGGTAGCAGGACTGGTAGATGCATTCCCCGCTGAAACGGTAGCCATTTACCGCCTCGTTAAATCCGGGAACATAGAAGCAGCTCTTGCTATATACCGCTGGTTTATGCCCCTGCTGGAGCTGGACATCCACCCCAAACTGGTACAGTACATTAAACTGGCAGCCACCAGCACCGGTATCGGAACCCCTGTGGTACGCGCACCAAGGCTGCCCCTGGAAGGCAGGGAACTGGCTGCAGTACAGCAGGTGATAGACAAAGCATTGGCCACCCGTCCGCAATTGCCGGACTATCTCAACATCCATGCAAACCGCTAATAGTATCGCAGGTGTATACAAGCCCGGTAACGGAGATGCATTTCAGGCAGTTAATCCCGCATCGGGAGAAACGCTGGAAGGCATTTTCCACCGTGCCGGCAAAAGTGCTGTAGACGAGGCCATGCAGGCCGCAGCAGCTGCGGCTGTCATCTACAGCCAGATCGGGAAAGACCGCAAGGCTCACTTCCTGCGCACCATTGCCACCGAAATTGAAGCAACAGGCAGCCTCGTAATAAAGAGAGCTTCGGAAGAAAGCGGTCTCCCGCATGCAAGGCTTACCGGCGAACTGGGCCGTACCACCGGACAACTCCGTATGTTTGCCGATCTTGTGGAAGAAGGCTCCTGGGTACAGGCAGTTATAGATACCGCACAACCCAACAGGCACCCCCTCCCTAAACCGGATATCCGCAGGATGCTGGTACCGCTGGGACCGGTAGTAGTTTTTGGCGCCAGTAACTTTCCGCTTGCTTTTTCTGTTGCCGGTGGTGATACCGCTTCCGCACTGGCAGCGGGCTGCCCCGTAATCGTGAAAGCACATCCCGCTCACCCGGGCACCAGTGCAATCATAGCTGCAGCCATCAATACCGCAGTTCAGCAGTGTGACATGCCTACCGGTGTATTCTCTCTTTTGTATGACAACGGGTATGACACCGGCGCCCTGCTGGTAAAGCACCCTATCACCAAAGCAGTAGCTTTCACCGGATCATATAAGGGAGGTATGGCGCTTCTGCAGCTGGCCGCTGAACGTAAAGATCCTATCCCGGTATTCGCAGAAATGGGCAGCGTTAACCCTGTATTACTGCTACCCGGTGCTTTGGAAAAAAGGCCCGCCGAACTGGCAACTTCACTGGCAGCATCCATTACCCAGGGTGGTGGACAATTCTGCACCAAACCGGGGCTGCTACTCACATTGCGTTCTCCCGGGCTGGAAGAATTTATTACCACTCTCGCAGCAGGCATCCGGCAAACGCTACCGGTGCCTATGTTAACTGCAGGCATCTGTCATCAATACCAGCATCACGCTGAAGGTAAATTAGCTGCGCAGGGCGTGGAATTACTGGCGGAAGCCGGAGGTGGAGATGCTTCCATTAAATACCCTACCCACCCCATGCTGGCAAAAGTCAGTGCGCAAACCTTCCTCCAATCACCGGATCTGCAGGAAGAAGTATTTGGCCCTTACGCCATGCTGGTAGTAGCTGAAAATATGGAAGAGCTGCAGGCAGTGGCTGCTGCATTGCCCGGGCAACTCACCGTTACCATAATGGCTGAAAAAGAAGAGCATTCCCTGCATACCACACTCATCCGCCAAATATCGCAACTCGCAGGCAGGATCGTATTTAACGGAGTGCCAACCGGGGTGGAGGTATGTGCCGCCATGCAGCACGGAGGCCCTTTCCCGGCAAGTACAGACAGCCGCTTCACGTCAGTAGGCACTGCAGCTATTTACCGCTTCGCGCGGCCTATGGCCTGGCAGAACTGTGCAGACGAATGGCTGCCCGGCGAGCTGAAGGCTGGCAACCCACTGAACATATTACGCACCACCGATCTAACCACTGCAAGGCTATGATATCAAAAACATTCTTCTGTGTAGACGCGCATACCTGTGGCAACCCTGTGAGGCTCGTTGCCGGCGGGGGGCCATTGCTGCAAGGCAATACCATGAGCGAAAAACGCCAGCACTTCCTGAAGGAATATGACTGGATCAGGACCGGTTTAATGTTTGAGCCAAGGGGGCACGACATGATGTCGGGCAGCATCCTCTACCCTCCTCATGATCCCGCAAATGATGTGGCCGTATTGTTTATAGAAACCAGCGGCTGCCTCCCCATGTGCGGCCATGGAACTATCGGTACCATCACCATCGCTATAGAAGAAGGCTTGCTTACACCCCGCACACCGGGCATAGTTCGTATGGAAGCGCCCGCCGGGCTCATCCTTATCGATTATGTGCAGGAAGGGCGTAAAGTAAAATCCGTAAAACTCAGGAACGTACCATCGTACCTTGCCGCCGAAAATCTGCAGGTGGAATGCCCTGACCTCGGCGTACTTACCTTCGACGTAGCTTATGGCGGAAACTTCTACGCCATTATTGACCCGCAGGAAAACTTCCGCGGGCTGGAACATCATACCGCCGCACAGCTGATATCCTGGAGCCAGGAGATCAGGAAACGGATCAATGCCTCCCACACCTTTGTTCATCCGCTGGATGCAACCATTAATGGATGCAGTCATGTCCAATGGACCGGCACGCCCATCGACCCATCTTCCACCGGCCGTAATGCCGTATTCTATGGCGATAAAGCCATTGACCGTTCACCCTGTGGCACAGGTACCTCTGCCCGCATGGCGCAATGGTTTGCCAAAGGGAAGCTCCGGGAAGGTGAGGCATTTGTGCATGAAAGCTTCATCGGCAGCAAGTTTACAGGCAGAGTGGAATCGGTGACCGAACTGGGCGGCAAGCCCGCCATCATTCCCAGCATCGAAGGCTGGGCGAGGGTGTACGGATATAATACCATTAAGATCGATGAGGGCGACGACCCTTATGCTTTCGGGTTTCAGGTTATTTAACACAGCTACATGTCAGATATCGTTATCATCGGAGGAGGGATTGTAGGCCTCAGTACGGCATATTACCTCAGCAATGAAGGTCACCGGGTTACCGTGCTCGACAAAGGAGAGATTTCCGGCAATTGCTCCTATGGCAATGCGGGCATGATCGTACCAAGTCATTTTGTGCCGCTTGCTTCGCCCGGAATGATCAGCAAGGGCATTCGGTGGATGTTTAACAGTAAAAGTCCTTTTTATGTAAGGCCATCATTCAGCCGCGAACTTATTGGCTGGGGGTTACAATTTATCAAACATGCAAACGCCAGGCACGTAAAGGAAGCTGCCATTCCCCTGCGCGATCTTTCCCTGCTGAGCCATCAGCTCTATACCTCAATGGCAGAAAAACCCGGGTTTAACTTTGGGCTGCAGCACCGGGGCATCCTCGCCTTTTACAAAACCGAAAAGGCTGCAGAAGAAGAGGCACACCTTGTAAAAGATGCCGCTGCCCTCGGGCTGGATATGGCAGTACTGAACGCTGCTGAATGCAAAGCCCTGCAGCCCGGGCTGGAACTGAATGTATTGGGAGCCGTTCATTACCGCTGCGACGCCCACCTCTCCCCCATGGCGCTGATGGATGCCTTGCAGGCTTACCTCCGGCAAAAAGGGGTGACCATACTCCCCAATCATGAAGCAGTCCGGATGGTGACAGGCAATGGTACACTCCAGGCCGTTGAAGCCAATGGCCAGATATTCCGGGCCGATCAGTTTGTGCTTGCAACAGGCTCCTGGTCGCCCGGAGTAGCGCGTAAAATGGGCATTAAAGTGCCGCTATTACCCGGAAAGGGATATTCCTTCATGAGGCCCAATACCGGCGGTATCGTTCAGATCCCGGCACTCCTTTGCGAAGCAAGGGTAGCCATCACCCCCATGCAGGACCGGATCCGGTATGGCGGCACCATGGAACTGGGGCGGATGAATGAAAAAGTAAACATGAACCGGGTAGAAGGCATCGTATCAGCCATACCGGAATATTTCCCCAACCTGGAAGTACAGATGCCCGCCGCCAGTGAGGTATGGCATGGATACAGGCCTTCCTCGCCCGACGGCCTGCCCATGATTGGCTTTAGTAACAAACTGAAGAACCTGATAGTAGCCACCGGGCATGGGATGATGGGGCTCAGTCTGGGCCCGGCTACCGGATTGCTTGTATCTCAATTACTTACCGGGCAAAAGCCTGATATCAACCTCTCCCCTTTCTCCCCGGAACGGTTTTAAGAAATGCCGGATCTTGACCAGTATCAGCCGGATTTTAACCGAAAGGGGCATTTACATTAAAAGTTGGGGTAAAAACGGTAAATTGAAGGAAGCGCTTAGGTTATGAAAGTATTACCGTTTACCATATTGTACCCTGACAATAAGAGTGTAATTGCCGAGCAAATCGAACAGCCGCACTTCTACCAGTTCCTGCACCGCCATGAAGAATACCAGCTTACGCTGGTAGAGCGTGGGGAAGGCATGTTGCTGGCTGGTAATAACATGCACTCCTTTAAAGCCGGTGATGTTTTTCTCATCGGCAGCAACCTCCCGCATCTGTTTAAAAGCAACCCGGAGTATTTTGAAGCAGGGAGTACGAAGTCCATCAAAGCCTGTTCCCTTTACTTCAACGTAAAAGGCTCTATGGGAGGACTGTTTAACCTCCCGGAAATGAAGATGCTCCAGCACTTCCTCCTGGCCGTTAAACATGGGTTTAAAACCAATACAGCCCACAGCCCGTTATTGGCATCGCGCATACATGCAGTACATAACTCCTCCGGACTGAGCGCACTGCAATGCTTCCTTGAAGCGCTCACCATCCTCCCCGATATAAAAGAAACCACACCGCTCTGTCCTGCAGATTATTCGGCAGACCTTTCCGAAAGTGAAGGTATACGCCTGAGTAAAATCCTCGGATTTATCATGCAGCGCTATCATACACAGGTTACCCTAGATGAAGCAGCCGCAGTGGCATTCATGACGCCGCATGCCTTCTGCCGGTATTTTAAGAAACATACCGGCCGTAGCTTCGTCACCTTTTTGAATGAGGTAAGAATTAATGAAGCGTGTAAAAGTCTTACCCATTCGGAGCACCCGGAAGGTATTTCCGGCGCGGCTTACAAAGCGGGCTTCAATAGTCTTACCAATTTCAACAGGGTATTCAAAAGCGTGAAGGGACTATCGCCCAGGGCTTACCTTGCAGAATTTAATGCGGTTAATTCTTTTCAGGGGATGTAGTGTAACATCTCTACTGAATCCAAATTATTGGAGTTGTGCAATATGAAGAGTGTGTGGCTGTGCACATCCCTCATCAACTTCCATCTGTGCAATTACCTGTTTCAGTGCACCCACATTTACAGTATTATCAGTATCCTGCATAACATCTGTATTGGCTTCGCACTGTAGATAGTAGTAATGGTGTTTAAGTGCTGAAGCCTGATGACAAAAACAGTTAAGATCAGTTGCGTTCTCAGGCCTTAACTCCAGCACCCTGCTACCTTCGGGCATAAACAGCATATTAGTGAGCCCCGCGCCATGCAGGCCAATCAGAAACCGCGTTTCCGACATCAGCCTGATTTGGGTAGCCAGGTCATACTCTTCGAAGTAATGCAATTCATAACCACATGATTTAACGATTTTCACCACCGCTTCTTCGTTCAGTATATGACGGCGGGAAGCTTTCTTCCGGCTGATATAAATCTTCCGGCCAGCATCGATACCGGGCAAACTCATCCTGTTACGCAATCTCATTATAGCCGGTTCATGGAATGAACCAGTAGGTGCAGTATGCGCGGGCGATACCAGATCACGTACACGTACGATCCGGGAAATGTTGTAGTACTTCCATCGGAAACCCAGCATCCGTAACGATTGCTCCACGTAACTTTTCTCCCTGTACCTTTTCGGTAACAACACAACATGCGAAGCCTTCATGTTTTCCATTGCAATCAGTCTGGGCAATGCGTCAGACAGCCAATGGTAATATTCCGCGCTCCATTCGTCTGTAATCCATATGGCACGATCTATACGTTTGCCGGGGAGCAAATACAAATACAGTTTTTTGAATTGGGCAAATGCAGTGATTGGGAGTATATGTGCATAGCTGTTTTCGAACCTGAAACGTGCTGGATTGAAGATCGAGGCCTTCAGTATTGCTGCATACTTTAATTTCAACTTTGGGCCGGTTGGGAAATTATTACCAGACGCACACAATTGCTGTTCTCTTCTAAAATACACGCGGAGAAGTCTTTTCTCCGCCTGCTGCTTTCTCATCGGCATTATAATAACTTATTGAAATACAACAACAAGCATACAATTAAATGCTATCAACAAACAAAATAAATTGGCTCCGAAGTTGCACAGCAGCGATACATCCGGCATCAGCCCGGGTTTGAAATAAAAAATATAATATTGCTGCCGGAAACTAACCTATCTAGTTGCGCAATCCATAGTGTTGGAGATGCATTCCACATGATAATTATCATAGAATGAACTTAGCAATATCAGCTTCCATTTGTATAATTGCCTTTTTCAGCGCATCCCCGTTAACAGTAAAATCAGCAATATGTGTATCATCAGTATTAGTATGACACTGCAGATTGTAATAATGGTGATGTAGCGCAATTGCCTGATGATAAAAACAGTTAAAATGTGTTTCGTTCTCCCGTCTTAACTCCAGGACACTGCCCGCTTCCGGCATAAACAGCATATTAGTGAGGCCCGCGCCATGCAGGCCAATCAGAAACCGCGTTTCCGACATTAGCTTTATCTGGGTTACCAAATCGTAATCTTCGAAGAAATGCACTTCATAACCCATTGATATAACCAGGTTCATTACAGACTCTTCATTCAAAATATGACGGCGTACAGCTTTTTTGCGGCTGATGTAAATCTTCCGGTTTGCTATGAGCGCAGGCAAACGCATGCGGTTACGCAATGCCAGAATAGCCGGCTTATGGAATAAGCCCGTTGGAGCTGTATGGGCTGATGACACCAGCTCGCGAACACGCACAATCCGGGTTATGTTATAATACTCCCAGCGGAAGCCAAGCAGCTGTAATGATTGTTCCACGTAAGGCTTTTCCCGGTACCTTTCCGGCAACAACACCACATGCGAATGACGCAGGTTTTCTACAGCAATCAGTCTGGGCAAAGCATCAGAGAGCCAATGATAATACTCTGCACTCCATTCGTCTGAAATCCATATGGCCCGGTCTATACGCTTGCCGGGAAGTAAATACAAATACAGTTTCCTGAATTGTGCAAATGCGCTGATAGATAATATGTGTGCATAGCTGTTTTCGAACCGAAAACGTGCCGGATTGAAGATCGAGTTTTTCACTATGGCAGCATTCTTCAAATGCAACATTTTGCCCACCCGGGTATTATTACCGGACGGACTGGATAACAAGTGGTGATCCTTCGTTAAGTTATTGCGGGGATACCTGCTTCCAGCCTGCTGGTTTCCGAATGTGTTGACTACTGTTTCTGACACAGACTATTTTTCCACAAAAATGAACCGCAGGATTTCACTGCTAAAATGTTGCACTTCGGTATGCACATATTTCTGCATGAAATAACATTCGGATAGGCCAATATGAATGGCAGTTGCCGGCTGCCTCGTATTCAGACATAGGGAATAAAACCCCGAAAGCAGTCCCGGCAGGATAATAACTATTGATTATCAGAATATTACCGTTCTTTCTTTTCAATTCCCGCCTGCTTACCTTTGCATTTGCTGGGTAACAGTACCTATACCCCAGATATACACCAATCGTAATTTTGCCTCAACATGTTGCGTAGCATATTTATCATTCTGTCGATATTACTAATCACCCAGTCCGTTTTCCCGGCTGTTTCCCGTCCGGGAATCCCTCCGCAAAAGATTGCGTATCCTTTGCTGCTGGAAGATCCGGGAAAGGAATTAACGATCAATGAAGTAGTGCAACGCAGTAATGATTTTAAACGCTCAAAAGATGCTGTTGCAGTTCCTGGTGCAACATCCTCAGCATGGTGGGTGAAATTCGATGTAGAAAACCCTGTAGACGAAACACTTTATCTCTCCATTGCTTCGCCCGGGTTGCAGGAGATAGATCTTTATCATGAATCCATTCCGGGACAATTCAGTAAAGTAAGCTACCGCTCCGGCTCCGCAGGTGACGGTAAGATCATACAGTCCAACATTCCGCTGCTGCCGCTGTATGCTCCTCCCGCAGTACGCACCACCTATTACCTGCGGGTAACCAGTAACGCATTGATGCGTTTACGCATGGAAGCAGCGGCAATAGAATACCATCTCGAAACACAGCATGAAGATGATTTCATCCATGGCATTTTCTATGGTATACTCGTGGCATTAATGATCTATAATCTTTTTGCATTTATCACCCTCCGCGATATTTCCTATCTGCTGTATGTTCTGTATATCTTATTCTCCGGCCTGTCTACCCTCATACTGAACAACTATATCGCCGTCTTTTTCCCCAGTGCAGGCTGGCTCAACGAAATGACCACCGTACTGCCGGGCGGAATGCTTTTCGGTATCCTGTTCACAAATACCTTTCTCCGGGTAAAAGAACATGCACCAATCCTGTTTAGCATCCGTATCCCGCTAATAATATTCCTCATCGCCATTCCGGTAGCGGCAGTATTTGTGAGCTGGCCTGTGATGTACATTGTACTGGAAGCTGCCATTTATATCACGTTCGCATATTGGCTGGCGGCGGGTATTTCGGTGTATATGAGAGGATTTCGTCCGGCTGTGTACTTCCTTACGGGGTTTGGATTACTGATTGTTCTGGGCATAGTGTATAATCTCCGGGATAACGGGCTGCTGCCGGACAATACATTTACCCGGCATTCCGCCCAACTGGGTACCGCGCTGGAAGCCATCATCCTGTCGTGGGCGCTTACCAGTAAATTGAATTTCTACAAACGGGCGAAAGAGGCCCTTCAGGTTCAGGCGATCGAACAAAGCAGTGCATTCTCCAAAGAAATGATCCGTATGCAGGAGCATGAGCGTAAGCGCACCGCCTCCGAGCTGCACGACAGCGTGGGGCAGCAACTGATACTTATCAAAAACCGGCTCCTCATCCTCGGTAACAAAACCAGCGATCCGGATATTAAAAACCTGGCTACAGATGTAGCCGGCAACGTGTCAGAAACAATTCAGGAAATCAGGAATATTTCCTACTCACTACGCCCCTACCAGATGGATATGATGGGGCTTACACAGAGTATCCAGAGCCTGGCGGAAGAAACCGGTGATGGCGCCAACATAGTGATGGATGCAGGGATTGACAATATCGACAATCTGTTTTCCCGGGAAAATGAAATGAATATCTACCGCATCGTGCAGGAACTGCTTAACAATATGGTGAAGCATTCCGGTGCCACACGCTGCACCATCCGCATCCACCGTGCAGTATGGCTCATCCGTATTGTGGTGACCGACGACGGGGTGGGATTGGGAAATAAAAATGAATTCGGATTCGGGCTGCTGAGCATCCGTGAGCGCGTACAGATCATGGGAGGCCAGTTTATTATTCATCCAGACGCGGGCGATGGCGCAGCGCTCTCCGTCAACATACCCATTTCGTACCATGAAATCATTTGATATCCTTATTGCCGACGATCATCCGATATTCCTGAAAGGCTTGCGGGAAGTAATTGAGTCGGCCGGTAACTTCCGTGTCATCTACCAGGCGGTTAATGGCCGTGAGGCGGTAGAAGGCGTACGTACTAAAAACCCCGATGTCATCATCCTGGATATTGATATGCCGGAGCTGAACGGATTGCAGGCTGCTGAAGAAGCATTGCTGATCAAGCCGGAACTCCCCATTATCCTGTTAACGATGCATAAGGTGAAAGATGCATTTATGAAAGCCCTCGAGATCGGGATCATGGGGTATGTACTGAAGGAAAACGCAGTGGTGGATATCATCCATGCCATTCATTCCGTTACGGCCGGCAATGCATATATCAGCCCCGAAATGTCTACTTTCCTGCTACGGCAGAAGCATAAAGCACCCACCGGGGCCAGCGACCTCATCTCCCTCCTTACCCCTTCCGAGCACCGTATCATACACCTTGTGGCCGGGTACAAGACCAGTAAGGAAATCGCCGATGAGCTGGGCATCAGCGAAAAAACCGTCAGCAATCACAGGATGAACATCACCCGGAAACTATCCCTTTCGGGTAAAAACAGTCTGCTCCGCTTTGCCATTGAAGCCACGGGAGGCAGTAAGCCGGGGTTCTGAAGGCAGGCCGGCGGCAAACAATCGTTGGGGTTGGTTTGTATTATTAGGTAACTAAAACAAACCCACATGGAAATTAAATCTTCCACCAAGTACTTTGCCGAAATGATAGGCACATTTGCCCTGGTATTTTTTGGGTGCGGCGCAGCCGTGGTATCGGGGGTTAGTGCCTCCGGTCCTGCGGGCATCGGCCTGCTGGGGATCGCCTTCGCTTTCGGGCTTGCAGTGCTGGTGATGTGCTATGCTATCGGAGGCATCTCCGGATGTCATATAAATCCGGCCATTACCATCGCCATGCTAACCGCCGGTAAGATCAAGGCAGCCGATGCACTCGGTTACATCATTGCACAATGTATCGGCGCAGTGATTGCCGCATGGGTGCTTTGGTGCATTCAGAAAGGCCTGCCCGGCTGGCAGGCGGGAGAATGGGCACTTGGCTCCAATGGCTGGGGCGAAGGCTACGGTGCCGGATATAACACCGCATCCGCATTTGTAGCAGAAGCCGTACTCACATTCCTTTTCCTGTTCGTTATTTTCGGAGCCACTGGCAAATGGGGCAATGGTACCACGGCCGGTGTGGCCATCGGTCTTACACTTACCTGCATCCACCTCTTCTGTATCCCCATCACCGGCACTTCCGTGAACCCTGCCCGCAGCCTCGGACCCGCACTTTTTGCAGGAGGCAATGCATTACAACAACTCTGGCTGTTTATTGTAGCCCCTATCGTGGGAGGCATCGCTGCCGCTATTGTATGGCGGGTGATGGATAAATCGTAAGCATCATTACCTATATAATTAAGTACTACTACCGTGCGGCAAATTATTTGCCGCACTTATTTTTGCTGCCATACAACAGACCTCAAAACAGCAGCGATCATGATCCGGCAGGGTTCCGTAATCTATAATCCTATTAACCAGGAGCAGTTTACTTTCCTACAAACACATGCGAGTACCGATGGTGCTCTCGTGCAGATCGCAGCTGTAGTAGGGCCCGGAGGGGAAACTGCCTGCGGAGCACTCCGCCATCAGCATCCGGTTCAGGAAGAAAGGTTTATTGTACACTCCGGCAGCCTGTGGATGGAAATTGGCCGTAAATCCCGGCTTTACCATGCAGGAGAACAGGTTGTGGTACCTGCGGGAACACCTCATGCCTGGCGCAATGCCAGTAAGTCGGAAGTCCTGCATTTCACCTATGAGATCGCTCCGGCTATGCAATGGGAGCGCATACTGGAAACACTGTGGTCGCTTTCTCAAAAAGGAGCACTCAACCGTAAAGGGAGCGCATGCTTCCTGCAACTCGCCACTACGCTACATCACTACCCTGACCATTGTTATATGGCAGGCATTCCGGTGGTGTTGCAGAAATGGGTGTTTAAAATGGTGGCTGTAGCTGCCAAATGGATGGGGTACCGGCCCTTTCATAAATACCGGGGAGTAGGAGGAATATAAAACCATCGCAGGTTATTCATATACACGGATAAGTTATGAAAGATGCTTCTAATGAAGAGATGGTATGGCTGGAGCAATCCGGTCTTATCAATGAAGCTGAAAAAAAGGCCGCGCTGTTTCCAGCGCGGCTATTTTAATTATACTGTTTCCTTCACGGCAGCACGCACCGCACGGGCTGCGCTAACCATGTTCCGGAGAGCAGCCTCCGTTTCAGGCCACTTCCGTGTTTTCAGCCCGCAATCGGGATTAACCCAGATGTTGCGTGCCGGTATATACTCCGCAGCTTTGTGCAGCAATGACTCCATCTCTGCGGCTGTGGGCACCCGCGGTGAGTGAATATCATACACGCCCGGCCCTATCTCATTCGGATACCGGAAATCCGCAAATGCTTCCAGCAACTCCATCTGTGAACGTGATGTTTCTATCGTAATCACATCAGCATCCATGTCAGCAATATGCCGGATGATATCATTGAAATCACTATAGCACATATGCGTATGAATCTGCGTGGCATCCTGCACACCTGATGCGGATACACGGAAAGCCTTCACAGCCCAGGACAGGTACTGTTCCCGGTCTGCCTGCCGGATAGGCAACCCTTCCCGGATAGCTGGCTCATCGATCTGAATAATACCGATGCCTGCTTTTTCCAGTGCCACCACTTCATCACGGATCGCTAAAGCAATCTGAGCGGTAGTTTCAGCACGGGGCTGATCGTCGCGGACGAAAGACCATTGCAGGATTGTTACCGGCCCGGTAAGCATCCCCTTCATAGGCAGACTGGTGCACGATTGCGCGAACACCGACCAGCGGACGGTCATATCCTCTTCGCGGCTCACATCACCATAAATCACCGGCGGCTTAACACAGCGGCTGCCATAACTCTGCACCCATCCGTGTTGTGTGAAAGCGAAGCCTTCCAGCTTTTCCCCGAAATACTCCACCATGTCGTTCCTTTCGAACTCACCATGTACCAGTACATCGAGCCCGATGCTTTCCTGCAGGCGGATGGTATCACGCGTAGCGGCTTCCAGTGCCTGATCGTATTGTGCGGCCAGGATATCCCCTTTCTTATATGAAGCACGTAATGAGCGGATGTCTGCAGTCTGCGGAAATGAACCGATGGTAGTGGTGGGGTAAAGCGGCAAACGAAAACGCTGCTGCTGAAGCACCTGCCGTTGCAGGAAGGCAGATGCCCGTTGTGCATCAGCTTCCGTAATACTGGCTACCCTTGCTTTCACAGCCGGCTTATGGATGCGGGAAGAAGCTGCACGGGCTGCGATGGCAGCTGTGTTTGCATGCAGTAGAGAATCATCGCCCTGGAAGATCCTGTTCAGCTCATCCGTTTCGATAAGCTTCTGTTTAGCAAAGGCCATCCAGGACCGGAGCTCTTCATCCATATCGGTTTCGAGGTCGAGGTCGGCGGGTGTGTGCAGCAGGGAGCATGAAGGTGCGATCATCACCCTGTTTTCCCCGAGTACGTTCACCGCTTCACGAATGAATTCCAGTGAGCGGCTGTAATTATTCTTCCAGATATTCCGCCCGTCTATCACACCGAGTGAAAGCGACATTTTCGGGGGAAGCAATGGTAATAAACTGCTCAGCTGTTCCGGGGCACGTACCAGGTCGATATGCAGGCAGCAAACCGGCAGAGACGCTGCCAGCTCTGCATTATCACGCAGGCCTTCGAAGTAAGTGGCAACCATTGTGCGGAGCCCTTTGCAATGTTTCGCGATCTCGGCATAGGCATAGCTGTAAGCTTCCGCCGCACCGGCGGGGAGGTCTGTACCCAGAAAAGGTTCATCCAGCTGTACCCATGCAGCACCGTTATCGCGCAGGCGCTGCAGCACCTCTATGTAAACGGGCAGCAGTTTGGGCAACAGTTCCAGACGGTGGAAGCCCGGTTCTTTTTCCTTACCGAGCAGCAGGAATGATACGGGGCCTGTCAGAACGGGCTTGGGAGTGGCTTTGAGGAGATGCTTCGCAGCGTCGAAGGCATTAAAGACTTTGTTGGAGAACAGGCGGAACGATTGGTTTTTCCTGAACTCGGGCACGATGTAGTGGTAATTGGTGTCGAACCACTTGGTCATTTCCATGGCGGTGAGATCGAGACCATGTTGCTGATAGCCGCGTGCCATGGCAAAGGCCAGATCGGCTTCGGTGTTCTGCGGGATGTCGGTAACTACGGGTGCGTAACGGTCGGGGATGGCACCCATGAGGAGCGACATGTCGAGCACATGATCGTAGAAACTGAAATCGTTGCAGGGGATGAGATCCATCCCGGAGGCTTCCTGCAGGCGCCATTGTTCTTCCTGCAGGCGTTGTGCGGTAACAAATAGTTCCTGGCGGCCGATACGGCCCTGCCAGTAATCTTCGCAAGCTTTTTTAAGCTGGCGGCGGGCTCCCATGCGCGGGTAGCCGAGGGTGTGTTTAAGCATACGCAAAAAACTTTTTGGTGAAACATTAAGTGACTTAATGCTCCTTACGGTTTTCGTACGCTTTCAGGAGATGGGAGAAGGCACAGAACGGCATAACGGGGCATAGCTTGCCCATTATGGTTCCTGACCATTGCTTCAAATCGCGAAAGCATGATCTTGCATAGCGGGCAAGTATCCTGGCTTGTAACATTACCGCCGTTCTTCTCATCCTGTTCAGATCAGGACAATGAACTTGAGGGGGCGGTAACTATTAGCAGTTACTTACAGTTGCGCGACAGCCCGTGATTTGCACACGGTTCCTTTTTAAAGACGGCTTCCGCCGTCTACCGCACTATGGAAAGAATGAATCGGGTAAAGAACTCGGGGTCAAAGATAGGAATGTCATTCATCAAAACCTATTACCAACTCCTTTGTTAACGGGCATTAACTAATAAATATTTTGGCACAGTATATGCAAATACTGGGGCATAACGGCTTATACCTACCAGATTAGATATTAACGGATAGCCATATAGAAGATCAGACGTATACCTGTATACTCGCCTCCATATTATTGAACTACCACTTTAGCACCATAGATTAAAATATCTGCGCATCCGCGCCTGGAGCTTCGTGCGCCTATGCTATTGTGGGTAACAGCGACTTGTATATGAAAAGGATATTGGTAATTGAAGATGATTTATTAATGATTCATGTAGTAGAGTTGATCATTAAAAAAGAAGGACATCATGCAGACCTCGCCTATAACGGAAAAGAAGCGGCCATGCTATTAGGAACATATGATTACGACCTGGTAATCGCCGACCTTAAATTGCCTTTCCCTTATCTGAACGAGCTGTCGGAGCAGTTGCGCATACAGCGCCAGCAAAAGCTGCTGCCGATAATTCTCATGCTGCCTGCCTATTTCGTCATGGAAAGTATTTCTTCCTGGTTCGGTATGGAAGCAGAAGAAATCATCATAAGGCCTTTCAGTCCACACGAGTTAACCGCAAAAATCCAGGCACTCATTTAACGGAAGCCCTTTCCGGCTTTCGGCCTGCTATTCCTACACCCGGCTTTCCGGTCACAGCTTCTTCCTGGCAGGTGACCGGCGCCGGTAAAGGATTCCCCCTTTCGTCACTATTATTTCTGTGAACGCGTTTGCGGCCGGCTTTGTCCGGCCTTTTCGTGTTTCCTTTATTACCACCATAGGGTATATAAACCCGGAATAGCGATATTTGCCGCATGGACAATTTTACCATTAAGGTAGACGACCGCCAGTTTGAAGTAAAGCCTTTCGTGAAAGGTTATGGCATGGCTTTTCATGTAGATACGGGCGACGGGCTGGTGGTTTTTGAGCTGGACGAAGAAGATCAGCTGCGGGCACTTTCCCAGGGCGATGTACCTCCGGATGCAGCACTGGTGGACCGTATCGCCGATGCGATCGTAGCGCGCTTTGCCTGATTTGCCAATATATTTAGCTATATTTGCTAATATAATTAGCCAAATGATTGCTCTGGTCGACTGCAATAATTTTTACGTAAGCTGCGAAAGGCTCTTCCACCCCGGCGTACTTCACCTTCCGGTGGTGGTACTCAGCAACAACGACGGATGCGTAATATCCCGTTCCGAAGAAGCCAAAACCCTCGGCATACGGATGGGCGCACCGGCATTTTTCATGGAAGAGCTCCTGCAGCGCCACCAGGTAGCAGTCTTCTCCTCCAACTACACCCTCTATGGCAGTCTTTCCCAACGCGTCATGCAGGTACTCTCTTCCTATGCGCCTGAAATGGAAGTGTATAGTATAGATGAAGCCTTTCTCGACCTCACAGGGCATACTGCCCCCGGCGCCCTTGCTGCAGCCATCCGCGCCGGCGTACTCCACGATGTGGGCCTGCCTGTATCAGTAGGCGTGGCCCCTACCAAAACCCTCGCCAAGATGGCTAACCGTGCTGTCAAAAAGAATAAACTGCCGGAAGGCTTTCTCGTACTGGATTCCCCTGAGAAAACACGGGCAGTATTAGCCGCCACGCAAGTGGAAGACATCTGGGGCATCGGGCCCCAGTATGCCGCCATGCTCCATCAGAAAGGCTTCCACACCGCATTCGACCTCTCTCTTGTACCAGACGACTTTGCCCGGCGGGAACTCACGGTAACGGGCCTCCGCCTGGTACGGGAGCTTCGCGGCATCCCCAGTATAGCACTGGAAGAAGCAGCACCACCTAAAAAAGCAGTGTGTGTTGCCCGCTCCTTCGGACAGCTGCTCACTGAAAAATCAGATATCCAGGAAGCGCTCGCCAACTACGCCGCGGTAGCAGCACAAAAGCTGCGGAGTCAAAACTCCCGCGCTACCGTAATACAGGTGTTTGTACAAACCAACAACTTCCGTGGCCAGGATGCGCAGTATCACCGCTCCGTGAACGTGCGCCTTCCGGTACCCGCCAATTCCACCCGCGAGCTCATCCGCCATGCCCTCCTCGCGCTGGACCATATCTTTAAACCGGGATATAATTACAAGAAAACGGGCATTACCGCCATGGATCTTGTTCCGGATACGGAGGTACAGGAAAACCTTTTCGAAACCACCAATCACGATAAAGAGCGCAAGCTCATGCAGGCGCTCGACGGTATCACAAAACATTTTGCAGGGAAGCCCGTGCTGCGGTTTGCGGTGCAGGGCGGCGATAAGAAATGGACACTGCGGCAGGAGCGCCTTTCCCCCTGCTACACCACCCGCCTCCATGAAATCATTAAAGCCAAACCGGAATAATGCATAACCCGCTCGCCATATTGCGCCCGGCTGTTCTGCAAGGGCTCCTCGATGCGGGGCACCGGTGGTTTGTACGGCAGGATTATCCGCGGGGGATGCATCCTTCGCTGAAAGCATCCCTCCTGCTCTCGCCCCACCGCTCCCTCACAGAAGCACGCGCCCATATGGAAGCTATCGTAGCAGATCCGCACCGGCACCTCTACGACGCCGAAGCTCTGGCAGACCGGGAGCGCCTCTTTATTGCAGCCGGCCAGCCGGAAGGTTATCATGTATACATTGCCCTCCTTGCCAAAAAGAAATGGAGCCCGGACCCCGCTACCGGGGCAGCCATCAAACAATACATCCGGGGACATACCAACTGGAAGGCCGACCGGAAAGAAGATCTCGCCGTTACGCTCTTTATCCAGTTTGGCGAACTTTTCCTTAATTTGAAAACGAAACAGGAAGAAATCAAAATACCCTTCTCCGACATCGAAAAAACCTGATCCCATGTGTTACGACCTTTCATTTTCCGCCAGCATTGCATCCGTGTTCGACTATCTGCCCGAACTGAAAGACATGGGCCAGCTGGACCTTCACTTCGAACCTACTTTTCACAAAGTGGCACAGGGATACCCCAAATGGCCGGTGGTACTGCGCGATAACAACACATACAAGCTGCAGAAATTTGAATGGGGCGTTATTCCGAATTATATGAAAACGCCTGAAGAAGTAAAGAAAGGCAGGAAATGGATGGTGAATGCACGGGCAGAAAAAGTGCTGGATCCAAAAGCTTACTGGAACCGCATCCGTAAAAACAGGTGCCTCGTGCCTGCTACCGGCTTCTTCGAACATCGCGAAATACCGGGATGGAAAAACAAAGTACCTTATTACATACACGTCAAAGACCGTGAGATATTCTTTATTGCAGGGCTTTACGCCTGGTCTCACATCCCTAATCCCGAGACCGGAGAGATACCCGGTACTTTCACACTTATTACCCGCGACGCTAACGACATCATGAGCCGCATTCATAACGGAGGAGATAACGCCGGACGGATGCCCCTCATCCTCCCCCGTGAACTGGAAAAAGAATGGCTGCGCCCCGACCTTTCTGACGAAGGCATCAGGTCCATCCTCTCCTACAGTATTCCTTCTGACGAGCTGGCTTACTGGACGGTTAATTCCGTACGGAAAGCCAAACCCGACGACGAAAGTGTAATCGAAGAAACGGCCTGGGCCGACTTACCGGCATTGTAAAATTGAATGGGAACTAACTTGCCTTGATGACGCGCATCCTGAATTGGGATTGCTTGCGCAGGTACTGGCTGATTACATTGTAAAGCCGGTCGAATTCGATGGGCTTGATGAGATATTCATTTACGCCGGCATTCTTGGCTTCATCCTGCTGTTCGTGAAATGCATCTGCAGAAATAGCGATAACAGGGATATGAGCGAGTACAGGATCTTTACGCAGTTGTACAATTACTTCAAGGCCTGTCATGCGAGGCATATGCA
Source organism: Chitinophaga deserti (assembly GCF_003149455.1). GTDB lineage: Bacteria > Bacteroidota > Bacteroidia > Chitinophagales > Chitinophagaceae > Chitinophaga > Chitinophaga deserti. The sequence goes on along the minus strand of NZ_QFFK01000002.1, from coordinate 732,984 downwards.
TGTCCATGATAATGATATCGGGATGCACTTTACGGGCAAGCGCAAGCCCATCTTCCCCATTGTTGGCCACATGCAGGGTAACCCCTACGTTAGAGAAAAACCGCTGCATGATGAGCTGGTTAATCTCACTGTCTTCCATCAGCAATACACGCGTTTCATCAGGAAAAGCAGCATACTCATGCTGTGCGGCGGTAGTATTTTCAAGCGGCTGCAGTCCTCCTGTAACAGATTCTGCATTGAGAGGAAGCGTTACGGTGAAAGCGGTGCCTGCGCCGGGGTGGCTCCATACTGTAATGCTGCCGCCCATCATTTCCGCGATGCGCCGGGTAATGGTAAGGCCCAGACCTGTACCTCCATAGTTCTCCTGTATGGATGCATCGGCCTGTTCAAAAGGCTGGAAAATAACACGCTGTTTATCTTCAGGAATACCAATGCCTTCGTCTGACACGCGAATGCACCATTGCATGGATTCTTTACGGAAACAGTGAAGCGTCACTTTCTTCTTTTCAGGTGAAAATTTGATAGCGTTGCCCAGCAGGTTATTGACGATCTGGGTGAGATGAACACGATCGCCGTAAATGATGGAAGGCAGGCGGTTATCGATCTGCAGTTGGATGGCTACATCCTTTACCTGGGCGGCATTCTGATAGATGGCCGAAACACCGCGGAGCCAATCGCGCAGGTTAAAAGGTTCCGGTTGCACCTGGTCTATTTTACCTGCTTCAATACGCGCCAGTTCCAGTACGTTGTTGACGATCTCCAGCAGGGTATGGCCGCTGGTACTGATGCTTTCGATATAAGCGAGTGCATTCTGAGGAATGCGGTTACGGTTGTCGATCTCATTCAGCAGCAGGTAGGTCATCCCGATCACAGCGTTGAGTGGATTGCGGATTTCATGACTGATCTCTCTGAGGTAGGCCGACTTGGCCAGATTTGCTTTCTCAGCAGTATCCCGTGCCTGCACAAGTGCTTCCCGGGCTTCTTCCAATTCTTTCAATTGTGCGGTCAGCAGATTATCCTGTTCGCGCAGCTGGCGGTTGCTGTTTTTGAGATTGCTGATCATCTCTTCCATAATCATGTTGCCCTGCGTAAGTGCCGAGGTACGGGCTTCCACTTCCTGCGCGAGATGTTCGTTATAGGCAGATAATTTGGCATTGATCTGTTTCAGTTCTGCTTCTTTACGCAGTACCAGGTCGTTCTTACGGTTAAGCGATTCGTTCTTTTTTTGCAACCGCTTCAGGAGGCCGGTGATATTGAGCTGATAGAATCTGATGACCATGAAATTGAGGGTCAGTACAACTGACATGATGAGCCATCTGAAAAAGAATAATTCCTGCCGCGACATTTCCATCGGGCTGATCAGCTGGTAATAGTAATTGGTTTCAAGTAAGGCCAGGCACACGAGGATCATGAGCAGGCACATGAAGCGCAGTTCCTGTTCGTCTGGTGTGCAGATTAGGAGGGGAACGCCGATGAGGAAAAGGCCGAGAAAATGTACCTGTGTGCTTTCGCCGAAAGTAGCGCCGTAATACAGCATTACCATGCAGAATACGAACATCAGCGAGAACTTGGCGGTACCATACCAGCCAATCCGGTTGAAGGCAAGAATGGAAAGGAAACCGCATACGAAACCGAGGGCGGTGTAGAGAATGGACCAGTCCCCTGAAATCCACGCAAGGGTAACACCACAGAAGGCGCAAAGGATTGCGGTGATAAAACTGAAGGAATTTACCACCATCAAACGCTTTACGTCGCCTCCCTTGCGGTCTGGCTGAAGCCCTATACGTTTAATGATATTGAACCATCCCGTTAACATTCAAAAAACTCTCTTCTATAATTTACGGAATTTTCCCCAAAAGGCCCGGAACAAATCTTCCCGGTGCAAAATGGGCGCATGGAGATTATTCTTACCCCTCAAAACAGCAACAAGCCTTTAACAAATACGGCTGCTGCAAAAAATTAGCCCGATAAACATCGGGCCAGAGGTGATAACTCTCCAAAATTTATATTTGAACTTACTGGTATCTACGATCTTTGATGCTGACGAAAATTACCAAGACACGCCGGTAAGATTTGTTAAATGGTTGTTAACAATCAAATGTAAAATAACAAGTCCGGGGAGATCCCCAGACCTGCTAAATACGCTCCAATTTAACTACATGGAGGTGTTCAGTTTAAACCTAACCCCTACCATGGTTTCTCAAAATTAGATGCCTTAACTCCCTACTCGTGTTAAATGGTTGTTATTGATAGTGTCGAAAACACGTATGTGTTTGCATTTGACACTACTTTACTAACTTGATGAATATCAGGAACACCGCCTGACCATTGTCAGACTCCCGGACGATCCGTACTCCTACTTTTGTACAAATAAAACCCTTGGCATGCCATCAGTCGAAATACTCAGCCGCATTCAATTCGCTTTCACCATTGCCTTCCATTATATATACCCCCCGTTAAGCATCGGACTGGGCGTATGCCTCGTTATCATGGAAGGCATGTACCTCCGGACGGGGATTAAAATGTATGAAGACATCACCCGCTTCTGGATTAAAATTTTCGCACTCATCTTCGGCATCGGGGTAGCCACAGGCATCGTCATGGAATTCGAGTTTGGTACCAACTGGGCTACCTATTCCCGGTACGTGGGAGATATATTCGGCAGCGCGCTGGCGGCAGAAGGTATCTTCGCCTTCGCACTGGAATCCGGCTTCCTGGGTATCCTCCTCTTTGGCTGGAACCGTGTCAGCAAAGGCGTCCACTTCTTTTCTACCATCATGGTAGCACTTGGCTCCATCTTTTCCGCCCTCTGGATAGTGATCGCCAACTCCTGGCAACAAACACCCACCGGGTATGTGATTGAAGGGGAAGGAATGCAGGCCCGCGCTGTTATCACCGATTTCTGGGAAATGGTATTTAATCCATCATCCGTTGACCGCTTTTCTCATGTCATTCTCGGCTCCTTCCTTGCAGGTTCGTTCCTGGTGATGAGTGTAGGCGCCTGGTACATCGTCCGCAACCGCTTTGTTGAACCTGCCAAAGCCATGTTCAAAGTAGGTCTTTCTGTTGCCGCCGTTGCCGCGCTTGCACAGCTGTTTACCGGGCACCGCTCCGCAGAATATGTCAGTCACTATCAACCCGCCAAGCTTGCAGCCATGGAAGGGCATTGGGACAGTTCTGCCGTGGCGCCCATGTACCTCTTCGGATGGGTTGATAATAAAACCGGTAAAACTACAGGACTGGCAGTACCGGGCGGGTTATCCTTTCTTACCCATGGGTCTTTCCAGGCACCGGTAACAGGGCTTAATGCCTTCCCGGTCACCGAAAGGCCTACAGCCGTGAACTTCGTGTTTCAGACTTATCACATTATGGTGGCTATTGGCATGATGCTGATCGCCCTTACGCTGGCGGCATTGTATTTCCTGTGGCGGAAACAGCTGTTCAATAAGAAATGGCTTATGACACTCTTCGTTTGGGCTGTGCTGCTGCCACAGGTAGCCAATCAGGCCGGGTGGTATGCCGCTGAGGTGGGCCGCCAGCCCTGGGTAGTGTACGGCCTGCTACGCACTTCTGATGCGCTCAGTAAAGATGTGAAGGCCAACCAGGTAATGTTCAGCCTCATACTCTTTACCCTCGTTTATGCTTTACTGTTCGTACTATTCATCTATCTGCTCAATAAGAAAATTCAGCACGGGCCGGCAATGACGCATAATGAGGAAGAAGAAAGCGATGAGTTTTCCAAACGGAATATCAAACAACTGCAAAACCCTGAACACTAAAAAGCTTACTATGGAAACGATTTTTGGTCTGGACTTACCCACCCTGTGGTTCCTGGTGATCGGTGGACTTATAACTGGTTATGGTGTGCTCGACGGGTTTGATCTTGGAGCAGGGGCATTACATTTGTTCTTTAACAAAGAAGAAAGCCGCCGTATAGCGCTGAATGCCATCGGCCCGGTATGGGACGGTAATGAAGTATGGCTGGTAATAGCGGGAGGCGCACTGTTTGCAGGGTTTCCGCTGGTGTATGGAACGATCCTTTCCATATTCTACGTCCCCTTTATGCTATTCCTTGTGGCGCTGATCTTCCGGGGTATATCCATAGAATTCCGGGGCAAGGAACCCATGGCATGGTGGCGTAAAATGTGGGATGTGGCGTACATGGTTTCAAGCACAGGTATCACCCTGTTGCTGGGGCTTATCCTTGGCAACCTCATCCATGGACTGCCGATGAACGAAAAGCACGAATTCACCGGCGGGCTGCTCACCTTCTTTCATCCCTATGCACTCCTGATCGCCATCACCACCTTATCGTTGTTCATGCTCCATGGTGCAATTTATCTTGTCATGAAAACGGAAAACCGGCTGTACGCCAAGCTAACGGTGCTGGTAAACAACTGCAGCAAATTCTTTATCCTCTGCTTCATCCTGTCGTCTATGGTTACGCTCATCTATATCCCGCATATGACGGAGGAGTTTAAAGAGCATCCATGGTTGTTTGTGCTGCCCATGCTGGCAGTGCTTACCGTGCTCAATATTAAGCGGAACATTGATGCGAGGAAGTATTTCACGGCATTCGTCTTTTCCAGCTGTATTACCGCCATACTGCTGATTTTATTTGCTATCGGACTGTACCCCAACATTGTCATCAGTACTACCGATCCTGCATTCAGCATCAGTATTTACGAAGCCGCCTCTTCCCCTAAATCTTTGAGAATCATGTTATTGATTGCAGCGATAGGTACCCCGCTCGTTATTTCCTATACAATTTTTGTGTTCTGGACTTTCCGGGGTAAGGTAAAACTCAATGAAATGAGCTACTAAACGGGATTTCCATGTATAAAGAAGCCCCGGCAAGGAATTGCCAGGGCTTTACCATTTAACCTAACTATATGCTGTAACAGCAACTAGTATCTTTAATATGTTGAATATGTTATGTAGCCTGTTTAATAGTTAGACGTTGAACGAAGAAAAAACTTGCGTGTTGAAACATGTTTTTTGAAAATATTTTCCGGTAAAGGAAATGGGCATTAACATCTAACCAAAGACTGTTAAAAGAAGGAAAAGTTTAACCACGGATAAATAGTCATTATTTTTGAGTCATGAACCGTATCGACCGTTTAACCGCTATACTTATACAACTGCAGGGGAAGAAGATCGTGAAGGCACAGGAAATCGCAGACAGGTTTGAAATTAGCCTGCGTACTGTTTACCGCGATGTAAAAGCCCTTATGGAAGCCGGGGTGCCAATTGGCGCCGAAGCGGGTACGGGGTACTATATCGTGGACGGGTATCATCTGCCCCCCGTTATGTTCAACCGTAATGAAGCGGCTGCCCTCCTCACCGGGGAAAAGCTCATGGAAAAACACAGCGACCAGTCTAACCACCAGCAATTCAGCAATGCCATGCAAAAAATCAGGGCTGTATTGCGGGGCAGCGATAAGGATTTCCTGGAATCGCTGGACGATAATATTGCTGTATTACGCGATAACCGCGCTAATGATCAACAGTTCCCCAACCGCTTCCTCAGCGATATACAGGAAGGGCTGGCCAACCAGAAAGTACTTTCTGTGGAATACTATTCTTTTTATAACGACAGTACTTCGCGCCGGGAAATTGAACCCATCGGCATCTTTCATATGAACAGCAGCTGGCACCTCATTGGCTGGTGCCGCCTCCGCAACGATTACCGCGACTTTCGTGCTGACCGTATCAAAAGCCTCCAACTTACCAGCCAGGTGTTCGACAAATCCAAACGGATCTCTTTACAGGAATACATCACTAAAGAATTTGAGGCCGATCCGGACCAGCCCAGCCTGATTCAGGTACGCATCTCCCACGATGTGGCACGCTGGCTGGGGCAACAGAAATATCATTATGGATTTGTACAGGAGAGAACGGAAACAGAATATGTGGAGATGGATTTCCTTTACCACAGCCTGCATTACTTTGCCCGCTGGCTGCTCATGCTGGGGAAACATGCATCTATAGTGGCACCCGAAGATCTAAAGATTATCATCAAACAGCAGATTTCTGAATTGGATGGTCATTACTCCTGACATAAGGTTGTCATACCCACCGGTTTCCTTTGCATAAACCTTCGTTATGCAGAAAACTGATTTAGCCAAAATACAGAAGCAATATTACCGGGCACGGCCAGCACCAGAGCTGGTGACCATTGCCCCCGGACAATTTTTAACGGTGGAAGGTACCGGTGATCCGTATGCCGGGGAGTTCCGCGCCAAGATCAAGGCTTTATGGGCTACTGCATTTAACATCCGTAAGATCTGCAAGCTGCAGGGTAACGATTTCCGTATGCCTGCTCTGGAAGGCTATTGGTGGGCCAACAGTGGCGATCCTTTGCCCTGTGTAGCCACGGCCGAGTGGAACTGGAAGCTGGCGCTTCAGATGCCTGCTTTCGTTTCCCGGGGGGATTGCCGGCAGGCGGCAGCTCTGGCTGGTAATAAGCGCCTCCCTTACCTCGATGCCCTGAGATTTGAAGCCATCCCGCCGGCATTGGCCGTTCAGATCCTGCATACAGGTTCTTATTACGAAGAGGAGGCATCGGTAAGCCGGTTACACCAGTATATACGGCAGCATCACCTGGAGGTGAATGGTGTACATCATGAAATTTATCTGAATGATCCCGGGAAAACTCCGGTAGATAAGTTGAAAACGATCCTTCGTCTGAATGTAAAGGCGGGGTGAGAAAGCAGGGAGGTTATTTTTCGTCGCCCCCGATGCCCAGCAGTTCGATGGCCTGAGAAGCTGCGATCTGGCTGGCATCTTTTTTATTGAAAGCTTTACCGGTGCAGATGAGTTCTCCGTCGAGCATGGCACCTACGGTAAAGATGCGGCGGCCGTTATCCATCTGTTCTTCAATAAGCTCAAACTCGAGGGATTTACCGTTTTTATTGGCCCATCCGTACAGTTTGTTCTTGTGGTTCATTTCTACGATTTCGAGTGCTTCGAGATCGATGTAAGGAACGAGGATGCGTTTGTGAACGAACTGTTTGGTTTGATTATAGCCGCGGTCGAGGTAAACTGCTCCTACAAGAGCTTCGAGGGTATTGCCGAATATCTGGGAGATTTTGAGGAAGGAGTTGTATTTGTCGTAGATGGTTAGTTTGCGGAGGCCCATTTTGATGGCGATATCGTTGAGCTGTTGGCGGTTAACGATTTTGGACCTCATTTCGGTAAGGTAACCTTCTGTTTTGTAGGGGTATTTTTTAAAGAGGTAGTCTCCGATGATGGCACCGAGGATGGCATCGCCGAGGTATTCCAGGCGCTCATTGCTCTCAAGGAATTTCTCCTTGCTGGAACGGTGGCTCAAAGCGACTTCATACAGTGCCAGGTTGCCCGGGTGAAACCCGAGCAGGTTGTAGAGGTCTTTGTACAATCGCTTTTTCCCGTATAAAAGTTTATATAGGAATCCTGGAATTAGTTTCACACAATCAAGGAACAAATTTTTTGAAAATAACGGAGGCGTTATGCCCGCCAAACCCGAAGGTATTGCTAAGGGCAGCTCTCACTTCTCTTTTTTGTGCAACGTTAAAAGTGAAATTCAGATTGGCATCCAGCTGGGGGTCGTCAGTGAAATGGTTGATCGTGGGAGGTACGAGCCCTTCAAGAATACTCTTGATGATAGTGATGGATTCCACGGCTCCGGCTGCTCCAAGGAGGTGCCCGGTCATGGATTTGGTGGAGCTGATATTGAGTTTGTAAGCAGCTTCTCCAAATACCTGCTGAATGGCCTTTACTTCCGCAATGTCGCCCAGCGGAGTAGAGGTTCCGTGAACATTGATGTAATCGATGTCTTCAGGCAGGAGGTTAGCGTCTTTAAGAGCCTGGTTCATCACATTGGTGGCTCCGAGCCCTTCGGGGTGGGGAGCGGTGATGTGATGGGCATCTGCAGAGGCACCGCCGCCGGCGAGCTCAACATAGATTTTTGCACCGCGGGCCATGGCATGTTCGTAGCTTTCCAGCACCAAAGCGCCGGCGCCTTCGCCCATTACAAAACCATCGCGGTCCAGGTCAAATGGCCTGGAGGCCGTTTTTGGATCGTCGTTCCGCTCACTGAGCGCCTTCATGGCGTTAAATCCGCCAACACAGGGCTCATTGATGATGTTCTCCGACCCACCGGAAATGATTACGTCCGCCTTTCCGTAGCGGATGGTGTACATGGCTTCTATCAGCGCATTGGTGGCAGATGCACATGCAGATACCACCGAAAAGTTAGGGCCTCTGAAACCATGACGCATAGATATATGCCCTGCGGCAATATCAAGAATCAAACGGGTGATCAGGAAAGGGCTGAAACGTGGTGTTCCGTCCCCGGAATGGAATTCCTTTAATTCGTTCGTGAAATTGATCATCCCGCCAACGCCCGTACCCCAGATCACGCCAACCCTGTCAACATCCACGGAGTTGCGGTCGATTTTCGCGTCCGCCACTGCCTGATCGGCTGCTATGACTGCGGTTTGCGTGAACGGGTCCATTTTGCGTGCATCCTTCTTATCCATGAAATCCACGGGATCGAAGTTCTTCAGCTCACAGGCAAAACGGGTCTTGAATTTGGAAGCATCAAACTGCTTGATATAATCAGCGCCCGATACACCGGTCGCCAATCCCTGCCAGAAAGCATCTACGGAATTGCCGAGCGGTGTCAGCGCGCCTAAACCTGTAACGACTACTCGTCTTGGTTGCATTAAAACAGTTCTGATTTGTTGGATTATTTAACGTGTTCTTCCAGGTAAGCTACTGCCTGGCCAACAGTGGTGATTGTTTCTGCTTGTTCGTCAGGAATGGAGATGTTGAATTCTTTTTCGAATTCCATGATCAGTTCTACCGTATCCAAAGAGTCAGCGCCCAGGTCGTTGGTAAAGGAGGCTTCAGGAGTTACCTCGGCTTCGTCAACGCCTAATTTGTCAATAATGATCTTTTTAACTCTTGATGCAATGTCTGACATAATTTTAAGTGTTTTTGGTTTAAAACTTGACTGCAAAAATATAATTTTTATTCAATTGCCAAGGATTCAGGGGAATTTTAACCCAGATTTTCCAAAGCCTTAACAACACTACCTTCTCAAACGCCCTGCAGTAGCGGCTTCCCGCTTGCACCGCATACACGCCTGCAAACATATTACACTGCATCTTCATCCTTCCAACCCCCTTTTTATCCCGTTTTATACCCCCTCACTACCCCACTTTCACCATCCCGCAACCCCTCTCTTACACTCCCTTCTCTCCACTTATGCAACTACTGGTATATACATTTTTTTATATCCCGTCTCCATCTACCCCGCCCCCTCCATCACCCGCCCTCCCGGTTAACAGCCGCAACAATTTTAGCTGTTACGACATACAAGTTGACCATTCAACCGCAGTTTCTGCCACTTAACCATATTTAAAACCGGAACAGGAACGGCTTGACGTCCAATTATTACATTTGTCCGGCTCCTAAATCCATTATCTTGCGGGGTAGAGCCCACGTTGCAAACCCTGGACCCGATCAGCGGCAAATAAACTTTATATAGACTGAAACATGCGAAATAAGACCTTACGAATCGTTATCCTGTTCCTCGTACTGGCTGTAGCCGGCTTCTTTATTTATAAGCTGACCGCCAAATCCGAACCTAAAGCCGGAGGCCCTGCCGCTGGCGGGGCAAGACCAGCAGCACGTCCCATTCAGGCAGATGCCTATGTCGTTAAACCTGTTAAACTCGACGAAATCATCGAAGCTTCCGGAACACTCCAGAGCAATGAAGAAGTGGAACTCAAACCTGAGATCACCGGCAGAATCACACAGATACATTTTAAAGAAGGCGCCAAAGTTGCCAAAGGCACCCTCCTTATTAAGATTTATGATGGCGACATCCTCGCTACCCTCCGCAAACTGGAGCTTCAGCGCGAACTTGCCCGTACCACCCTCGCCCGCCAGGAGTCTCTCCTTAAAATCAACGGTATCAGCCGGCAGGATGTGGATGTTACCACCAACCAGGTGGCTGCCTATGGCGCCGACATTGAATATAACCGTGCCCAGCTCCAGAAAACGGAGATCCGTGCCCCCTTCAGCGGAACCATCGGTCTCCGCAACGTATCCGAAGGTGCTATTGTGGGCCCCACCACTATTATGACCACCCTGCAGCAGCTCGATCCCCTCAAGATCGATTTTGCCGCTCCGGAAAAATACCGCAATGCCATCCGCAAGGGTGAGCCTGTTTACTTTTCTGTAACCGGCGATACCACCCGCTACCGCGGTTCCATCTACGCCATCGATCCTAAAATCGATCTGGCCACCCGCAGTGTAAAGATCCGTGCCGTAGTGCCCAACCCCTCCGGCACCCTGTTCCCCGGCTCTTTCGCCCGCACCTCCATTCAGCTGAAGGATAATCCGAACGCCATCATGATACCCTCCCAGGCAGTAATCCCCGGTACCCGCTTTAAGCAGGTGATCGTGGCAGACAGCGGGAAAGCCAAATTCGTGATCGTGGAAACAGGCATCAGGAATGAAAGCAATGTGCAGATTACCAGTGGCTTAGAGATCGGCGACACCGTTATTACCACCGGCATCCTCCAGCTCAAACCCGGAATGCCCTTTAAATATAATAAGGTGCAATAGTGCGCTGCCCATCATAACAGCGGTTCCCAGAACTTAACAAAGAAACTCATGAGCTTACCCTCCATATCACTTAAAAGGCCCGTACTCGCCATCGTGATGAACATCATCATCGTGATCTTCGGCGTAGTAGGGTTCACCTTCCTCGGGGTGCGCGACTTCCCCGCCATCGACCCTCCGGTTGTAAACGTCCGTACGTCGTACCCCGGCGCCAACTCCGATATCATCGAAACACAGATCACCGAGCCCCTCGAAAAAGCCATCAATGGCGTGGCCGGTATCAAAAATATTTCCTCTCTCAGCTCTCAGGGCTCCAGTAACATCACCGTGGAGTTTGAACTGAGTGAAGACCTCGAAGCTGCGGCAAATGATGTGCGCGACAAAGTGTCTCAGGCACAGCGCAACCTGCCAAACGACCTCGAAGCACCGCCCGTTGTATCTAAAGCAGATGCCAACTCGGACGCTATCATTTCCATGACCGTGCAGTCCAACACCCGCAACCAGCTCGAAATTACCGAGTACGCCAACAACGTACTGCTCGAACGGCTGCAAACCATACCCGGTGTTTCTGCCATTCAGGTATGGGGTGAAAAGAAATACGCCATGCGTATCTGGATGGACCCTGCCCGCCTTTCCGCATACTCCCTCACCCCCGGCGACGTACAGCTGGCCCTCCAGCGCGAGAACGTTGAGCTGCCTTCCGGGAAGATTGCCGGTAACGCTACGGAACTCACCGTGCGTACCTTCGGCAGGCTCGATACGGAAGATGAATTCAATGAACTGATCATCAAAAACGTAAATGGTGCGGAAATCAGGCTTCGCGACGTAGGGCAGGCAGTACTCGGGCCGGAGAACGAAGAAACACAGCTGAAAGAAACGGGCATCCCGCAGATAGCCCTCGCCCTCATCCCGCAACCCGGCTCCAACTACGTAGCTATCTCAGAAGAGTTTTATAAAAGATACGAACAGCTGAAGGAAGAAGTTCCGGATGACTATACGCTCAACATCGCGATGGACAATACCGCGTTCATCAAGAAGAGTATCCACGAAGTTCAGGAAACACTCATCATCGCACTGGTACTGGTAATCCTCATCGTTTACCTCTTCTTCCGCGACTGGCTCATGGCCCTCCGCCCCATCGTGGACATCCCGGTGTCGCTCATCGGTGCATTCTTCATCATGTATATCTGCGGCTTCACCATCAACATCCTTACGCTGCTGGCTATCGTACTGGCTACGGGGCTTGTGGTGGACGATGGTATCGTGGTAACGGAAAACATTTATAAAAAGATAGAAGCAGGGCTGCCGCGTATGCGTGCCGCCAAGGAAGGATCGGAAGAGATCTTCTTTGCGGTAATCGCCACATCGGTAACGCTCGCATTCGTATTCCTTCCCATCATCTTCCTGCAGGGCTTCGTAGGAAGCCTGTTCCGGGAATTCGGGATCGTAGTGGCAGGTGCGGTACTTATTTCCGCATTCGTTTCGCTCACCCTCACCCCGGTGCTCAACGTGAAACTCGCCCGCAAAACACATAAGCATTCCTGGTTCTACGAAAAAACAGAGCCTTTCTTCCAGTGGATGGAAAGGAGCTACAAGAACACACTCGCATCATTTGTGCAGGTACGCTGGTTTGCGTGGGTAATCATTGCCGCATGTATCGGTATGATTTACGTACTGTTCACCAACATCCAGTCTGAGCTGGCACCGGTGGAAGACCGCAGCACTTTCCGCCTTTCCATCAACACACCGGAAGGTACCGCTTATGATGCGATGGATAAATACGTGACAGACCTGGTAGATTTTATGAAAGATTCCATCCCGGAAAAGAAAGTGATCCTTTCCGTGACAGCCCCCGGCTTCTCCGGGGCGGGTTCAGTAAACACTGCCTTCTCATTCGTAACGCTTCCCGAACCCAATGAGCGCCTCCGCTCACAGAAAGATATCGTGAACATGGTGAACCGTAACATGTACCGGTTCCCCCAGGGCAAGGTGTTCGCCATCGAGCAGCAAACTATTCAGGTAGGCCGCCGCGGTGGTTTACCCGTAGCATTCGTATTACAGAACGTAAACTTCGAAAAGCTCTCCGCCGTTGTGCCGCGCTTCGTGGAAGAAGCCAGCGCACACCCCGTTTTCCAGGGGGTGGATATTGATCTTAAATTCAACAAGCCGGAGCTGCGTATCCATATCAATCGCGCGAAAGCAAGCGAACTGGGCGTTTCCGTGGAAGATATTTCCTCCACGCTGCAACTGGCGCTTTCCAACCGCCGCTTCGGATATTTCATCCGCAACGGTAAACAATACCAGGTAATGGGGCAGGTGTTCCGGGAAGACCGCGACGACCCTGTAGACCTGCAGAGCATCTACGTCCGCAACTCCCGTGGCGAAGCCATTCAGCTCGACAACCTGGTGACCATCCAGGAAGAAACCAGTCCGCCCGTTATCTACCACTATAACCGTATGAAATCGGCCACCATATCCGCAGGGCTTGCCCCGGGTAAAACTATTGGTGACGGTATCGACGCCATGGGTGAGATATATACCAGGCTGGAAAAAGAAGGAGTGATCGATAATTCGTTCGATACTGCACTGAGCGGTTCCTCGCGCGACTATGCGGAATCCGGCTCCAACACCATGTTCGCACTGTTACTGGCCCTGATACTCATTTACCTCGTACTCGCGGCGCAGTTCGAAAGCTGGGTAGACCCGTTGATTATCATGCTCACAGTACCCATGGCGTTTGCAGGTGCATTCCTGTCGCTGAAGCTGTTCGATCAGACATGGAACATCTTCTCCCAGATCGGGGTAATTATGCTGATAGGGCTTGTGACGAAAAACGGTATCCTTATTGTGGAGTTTGCCAACCACATGCGCGATGCAGGCAAGGAGAAAGCAGAAGCGGCTATTGAAGGTGCCGTGATGCGCCTCCGCCCGATCCTCATGACATCACTGGCCATGGCCCTGGGTGCATTACCTATTGCAATGAGCCTTGGTGCGGCATCTACCAGCCGTATACCGCTTGGTATCGTGATCGTGGGAGGTATTATGTTCTCCCTTGTACTCACGCTGTACGTGATCCCCGCTGTGTACACTTACCTGAGCCGCAGGAAGAAGAACACGGAATTTGAAGACGCGGTAACCGAATCGAAAGTGCCAGAAGAAGCTGCTTCCGCCGCGCACGCCTAAAACATGCTAACAATGAAACTGAAACTGATATTATGCTCCGCCTCCTGGATCCTTGCCTTAACTACCGGCGCCCGCGCACAGCAGGTGCTTACGCTGGAACAGGCAATAGACCTGGGGCTGAAAAACAACTACGACATCCGCATGGCACGCAACGATGCGGATGTGGCTGCCAACGATAATGCCTACGCCAATTTCGCCTTTGCGCCACGCATCAATGGAACGGCCTCAAAAACCTGGACCAATACCGCTACCAAACAGGAATTCGGCAACGGCTCCAAGCGGGATACTTCCGGCATTAAGAACCGCCAGATGCAGGCTGCCGTGAATCTTAACTGGACGCTGTTCGACGGTCTTAAAATGTTTGCCACCCGCCAGCGTGTACAGGCCATCGAGATCCTCGGTGAAATGAACGTGCGTAACCAGGTGGAAAATACAGTAGCTAATATTATCAACAGCTATTACAACATCTCCCAGCAAAAGCAACAACTGCGTGCCCTCGCCGAACAGATGTCTATTTCCGACGAGCGGGTAAAGCTCTCCGACGCTAAGTTCCAGACAGGGCTTGCACCTAAAACCGACTGGCTGCAGGCAAAAGTGGACTACAACGCCCAGCGTGCCAACTGGCTCCGGCAGCAAACCGTGATTGAGCAAAGCAAAGCATCACTCAACCAGCTGCTGGCCATTGCAGACGAAAACGTAAACTACGATGTGCTCGACTCCATCCCGCTGAATACGCAGCTCTCTTACGGACAGATCCTCGAAAACATCCAGCAAACCAATCCGCTGATGCAGATCTCCCGTCAGAACCTGGAGATTTCCCGCATAACGCTAAAGGAAAGAAAAGGTGATTTTTACCCGGTGATTGCTTTCAACTCCGCATATAATTTCAGCCAGTCACGCGCGAGCGCCGCCATCAACCAGTTTAGCCCCATCTTCAACCAGAACCGGGGCCTTAACTACGGATTCTCTGCCACGGTGCCCATCTTCAACGGCCTTAACGTACACCGCCAGGTGAAAGCCGCGAAGCTCGATATTGAATACCAGCAACTGGCGCTCGACAATCAGGCATCGCTCGTAAACCTGCAGCTCCGCAATGCTTTCAGGGATTATGAATATTATAAGATGTCGCTGGAACTGGAGCAGGAAAGTGTAGACCTCGCCCGTGAAAATACCATGGTGGCGCTGGAGCGCTTCCGGCAGGGAGTTTCTACTACGCTGGAAGTAAAAGAAGCACAGCAAAGCCTTGAACTGGCCGCTTACCGCCTTATACAGGCACGCTATAATACCAAAGTAGCAGAAACAGAACTGATGCGCCTGAAAGGTGCTCTCCTGAAATAATATCCTTTCGGATAAAGAAAAAGCCCGTTCCGGTAAAACCAGGACGGGCTTCTTTTATGAAGGTAATATGTTATTGCTGTTCCGATGTATCTCTTCGAAGTACGCCTTTCTGCCTCTGGTACCTTTCGAACGACTGCTTGATGAACAGCAGCAGATCGTATTCGGTAGCGTTGAGGAGGAAGTTGTAAGGCGGCCGGTATGCCAGCATGAATGAGTCCAGCTCAGGGCTTTCCAGTTTGGTTACTTTGGCTACCAGGTCGGGATTGTAACGGTAATCGATATGCTTTTCTTCTTCCCAGTATTTCAGCTGTTCACCGAATTTCTCCTTGCGCTTGCGGGCACGGCTGGGAACAAGATAAGTGAGTGCGGTAATGGGGTTCGACGGTAGTGTTTTCAGCACATCCATGGCGCCGGGCCGTTTATAGCCGAAATACTTCTCATATTCTTCCCGGATAGAAAGCGAATCCTGCTTATAGATGCGCCCGCGGATACTGATACCCTGCAGGCCCATGATGTGGCGTTTCATTTCCACATTGCGGGTGGCGGAAATACCGGGAGCCACGTAAGCGGTGCGTACGTAGCTGAGGCTGGAAAACTCAATGGTATCGCCCGGGAGGGCTTCAATATAATACCGGCCTGATTCGTTGGAAACAGTGCCCATACCGTTGCGTTTGTTCCAGACGCTCACTGCCGGGAGGCCTGTACGCGTATCCGCATCGGTAATCATACCCATGAGCCGAACCGCCTGAGCCGTTGCGTCCTGCAGTCCTACCAGGCACAATACACCTGCCGCCACAGCGTATCTTAACAGAAATTGCTTCATACTATGCTCTCAAATTTAACGTTCCGGGGCCAAATGAAACGTTAAAAATAATTGATAAGCCTGACGCTTTTGGCATAATTTCGGGAAACTCCTGAAATTCAAGCCATGGCCCGTAAAATCATCTTTTCCACACAAAGGTACCAATATCTGAAGGAGCGCCTCCTTGCCATAGCACCGGATACCTGGGAGCCGGGGCTCCTTTCCATCCGCGATTTCCCTGACGGAGAGCACTACCATCGTATAACCTCTACCGTTACCGGGAAAGAGGTAGTGCTCATCGGGGGCACTATCGATGATAAGGAAACCCTCGAGCTGTTCGATATCGCCAACGGCTGCATCCAGTACGGCGCCCTGTGTGTGAACCTCGTTATTCCCTACTATGGCTATTCCACCATAGAAAGAGCCGTGCAGTACGGGGAAATAGTGAAAGCCAAAACCCGGGCCACTTTGCTTTCCGCACTACCCGCCACATCCATGGGCATCCGGGTTATCCTGATAGACCTGCATGTAGATGGTATTTCCTATTATTTTGAGAACAATGTGCGCCCCGTACACCTGTATGGCAAAGCCATCGTGCAGCAGGCAGCGCTGGATATAGCCGCAGGCAGGCCGTTTGTACTGGCCAGCACAGACTCCGGCCGGGCCAAATGGGTAGAATCACTGGCAAATGACTTAAACGTGCAGGCAGCCTTTGTTTTCAAGAAAAGACTGTCGGGCGAAGAAACACATGTTACCGCCATCAGCGCCAATGTGCAGGACACGCTGGTGATTATATACGACGATATGATCCGTACCGGCGGCTCGCTCATCAATGCCGCCGAGGCGTATAAACAGGCCGGTGCCTCCGCTATCGGGGTTATTACTACCCACGGTATTTTCGCCGGTAATGGCTTCGGCCGTATCCGCGACTGTGGTTTGGTAGAAAAGCTCATTTGTACAGATACGCACCCCAATGCACTGGAAATCAACGATCCGTTACTGGAAGTAAGATCCATAGCGCCGGTGATTTTCGATTATTTCGACAGTTTGCCTGTTTAATCCAAACCACTAACCTTTATTGCATGCCCGACATCCGCCTCATAGAATATGGCAGCTGCGACTATCACGATATGGTAGCCCTGCGCGATAAGATGCTCCGCCGCCCGCTGGGGCTCACGTTCTCAGCAGCGTACCTGCAGCAGGAGGTCAACGATATACTCATTGGCTGTTTCGACAACAACCGCATAACAGGCTGTTGCATCCTCACCCCGGTAAGCGATACTACGGTACAACTGCGGCAGATGGCCGTGGATGATGATCAGCAGGGGAAAGGCACCGGCAGTAAAGTGCTGCGCTTTGCGGAAGAGCAGGCGCGGAAGGAGGGATTTTCCGAATTAATGATGCATGCCCGGGAAGCAGCACGGCCGTTCTATGAAAAAAACGGCTATTCCGTACGAGGGGAAATGTTCACCGAAGTGGGAATCGATCATGTAGAGATGTTCGTAAAACTATGATCAGCGGTTTAACTTACGCCTGTAGTCAGAAAACGTACGCTGCATGAGCTCGCTGAATTGGGAACGGGCTTCGTCGTTTTCGAATGCACTGGTAGGGATGAGAAAGAAAGTGCGTTTATCGCGGTAGAGAAAGAAGAAAGACTGTGTTTCCACGATCTGGCTGAAGTTGCGCCACGACATACTGCGTTCGCCCTGGCCGGTATAAATAGCCATGCCTTCGTCGTTATAACGCAAACGGATACTGTCCCGGAAAGTGGCGGCTTTGTTGTAAGTGGAAACGGGCAGCAGGTACCAGAAGGCCCAGCCCAGGATAACCATCATCACTACAATGCCCAGCATGGCATTAAAATTCACCACACGGAATACGTAGCCAATCACGGTGGCCAATAGCAAAATGATCAGGGTATTGCGAAAAACCCTGATTTCGCCCCTGCGCAGGAAATGGAACCGTAATGCATTAATGACTTCTTCCTTTTTGTACGTAAACTGGAGCAAATGCATTAAACGAACTTACGAAATTATTTCGAAGCTGTCAATGGCATTGGTGCGTCGAGATCGTCGCAAGTGGATACAGGCGCGGTTTTGCGGGTTTTGGATGCCGTGCGCTTGTCGCTCAGGTCGTCTTCATTAAGACCGGGGAAGTTTTTCTTGATGAATTGCATGTATTGTTGCAAAACTTTCGGGTCAACCTTAAAAGGTGCCACAATCTGATCCTTTGCTTCCAGCTTCATGGAAGGATCGTTTTGTATGCGGGTTTCGTTCTGTAAATACCATTTGTAAAGATCTACCATGGCTTTCTGCATATCCGCTTCATCCACTTTTTCCACTTTGGATTGCGGTACCGTCCACAGAATTTCCTCGAGCCGGTTAGTAGCCCTGGCTTTGGTGACGGTGGTAGTTCCCTTGTCCCCTTTATCGGTCTTGTCGCCGTTATTCGTAGTCTTATCGCCGTTGTGGGCAGACGCTGCAGTGGAAGCAGCCGTTACCAATGCCAACAAAAACAACAGCTTTTTCATAAGGGTAATAGTTTAATGACCTAAAAATACAAAATAACTCTTATAATAAAACCCCTTTTGACGAAACCGTACTTTTAAGGTACCAACAGCACTTGTGGTGCCATCAACGACCCGGGGCCTGTATCAAAAAGACGACCCGCCACTGGAAAAGTTGCAGCCTTTGCATATTATTTTTTAAGATCTTTTGCCGAAACCTCGAATTTACCCAGCACCTGCCCGCCCCTGTCCACAAACTCCACCTGCATCTTCCTGTCGTTCTGCGGACCTAACACCCTGATTCTGCTATAGTTCTGCGTTACCACCAGCGTTCCCGGTACCCGGATCGTACTGTTTACTTCCGCTCCCGAGGGAGCCGCCTCACCCGAGGATAGCGGTGAATTGGTAATGTCATACAGGGGGTAATTGTCTTTCCGGTTCAGCCGGATCACTTCAGAATGATGCCTGTCTCCGGTCAGGAACACGATGCCGGGGATGTTTACCTCATTGAGCCAATCCATAAATGAATGATATTCAACCGGGAAGTGATGAAAACTATCCCAACGGGAGTAGGTATTCAGCGCCTGGCTGCCAGTGGCAATCACTTTAAAGCGGGCATTGCTTTGCAACAGTGCGTTGCGGAGCCATTCCATTTGTGCATCGCCATACATCTTCTTTTCTGCATTGGGCTTCCCCCCAATACTATCCGGCATCCTCGAGCCGCTGGAAAAATAGCGGCCATCGAGCAAAAAGAAGTCTACATCGCTGAAGCTGAACTGGGTATAAATGCCTTTGCCTTCCTGCCCGAAGGTGGGATTGGGCCAGAAATTCCGGAATACCTCGCGGCTTTCTTCCCTGAAAATGTAGGCCTTGCTGGCATCGTTGGGTCCAAAATCGTGATCGTCCCAGATGGCGTAATGCGGCATGGCAGACAGTAAGGGTTGCAATACGGGCAACGAGCGGTCGCGATGGGCGCGATATAACAGTCCGGAGGCAGAACTGTAATCCACTTCCCGGGTGTACCAGTTATCGCCCAGCCAAAGCATAAAATCCGCCTTTTCTTCCGCCATGGTGAGGAAGATGGAAGAATCCTTCCCATAGGGTTTACCCGGCCGGTCGAACCCTTCTTCATTGAAATATGCACAGGATCCGGTGAGGAAAGTAAAATCCGGAGCGGGCATGCGGTATTGCCAGAGGGTTTTCGTTTTGAAAGCAGATTTCTTTACGGAAACCTTATTGAGCAGTACCTCATAGTTATACACTGTACCCGGATCGAGATTGACAAGATTGATTTTCAGCGGATTGTATAATTCACCCAGCTTACCGGTATATACCACCATTTTAGCATTGCCGGGTTTCCCCTCCGGCCAGTAGCGTATGGCAGCCTGCTTCACGGACGGGGATACTGCTGCCCAGATGATGGCATCGCGCAATTCAACTGCACCGGTCATGGGGCCGGATACAAGTTCATTCTTTTGGGCGGTGGCAGCGGAAAAGGAAAGAAGGATAGCGAGGATAATACAGGGGATGGTACGCATGGGATATCCTGGTTTAGGCATTCAAATATAACGGCTGCAACCAGCATATGCGCCGGAAAATGAATAATTTTACGTTAACATGGAAGCATATCTCAACTGGAGCGGGGGGAAAGACGCATCTTTTGCCCTCTGGCAATTGCAACAGCAGGGCGGCGTAAATGTACGCGGGCTTTTTACGACCCTTAGTGAGGCCTTTCGCCGGGTTTCAATGCACGGTGTGCAGGAAGTACTGCTGGACGAGCAGGCGCGCCTCACGGGCCTCCCTTTGCGAAAGGCATACCTTCCGGAGAACGCTTCCATGGAAGATTATAACCGCATTATGACCGAAGCCCTGGAAGCTTACAGGGCCGATGGGATCGACAAGGCCGTTTTCGGGGATATTTTCCTTGAAGATCTGCGGGCTTACCGGGAAACCCAGCTGGCCAAAGTGGGGATGGAAGGCATTTTCCCGCTCTGGAAGCGGGATAGTGCCGAACTGGTGAGGGATTTTATTGCTGCAGGCTTTAAGGCTATAATCGTTTGTGTGAACGACCGCTACTTACCCGCGTCATTTGCCGGCCGGGAGCTGGATGCTTCCTTCCTGGCTGATCTCCCCGCCGGGGTAGACCCCTGCGGCGAAAACGGGGAGTTCCACAGTTTCGTATACGATGGCCCCATATTCAGTTCTCCTGTAAGATTCACGCCCGGGGAAGTAACAACGCGCACCTATACGCCTGCCGGTAACCAGGGAACAAATTGCTATAAGGATGAGGAGGAAGGAGATGATTGCTTTAAAAAGGACTGCTTTAAGGACGATACCCAAACCTGGGATACCCGTTTTCACTTCCGGGAGCTGCATCCCTGCAATTAATGACCGGGGGTAATCCCCGCTTCACGCTTATTAACTGAAAACTTAAGGAATACATACTGTAACAGTGCTGTAATGGTACTATATAGTACATATTTGGCTACTTATCCTTTACAGTATTGGGTTTGGGCCCTGTTTATATACATTAAGTATACTTTAACCCTTCTTTAAACCTGCTTTAAGCCTTCTTTATCCGGCTAATTTCCCCTGTTTTCTGATTACTTACCGGTTCTCAACCGGCTAAAAAAACAAAAGCAATGGAAAAATCCATTGCTTTCGAGAGTCATTTACTGTGCAAGAAGATTCTCGCGGTGTAGGAATATTTGGTTTTTCATAGGACAGTAACCATATAAAAAATTAATACTTTAACAAATATAAAATAAATTAAATAACTACAATCGGTTTCTTTTTAATATTCGATTTGAGCAATAAAGCGGCTAAAAAATGAATAATTTGAAATTGAGACCCCGTTTTTTAAAGAAAATTCAAGAAATTTTCAACGGCTGGACAAAAACGGTTTTGCTGCCGTTCCGCAATTGTTAATGAGCGGGTATGCTTCCCGCTAAAATCCCTGTATTCAGTTCATCAGGTAAAAACTTACATATGTAAAGTGAGGGAGTAGTATTTACGGGGTAATCTGCAAACGCTTCAAATTATCAAGCGCAACCATCTCATTCCCAGAGACGGACTTTATTTTTTTGATGTTAAAGGGATTAAACCGGTTAGTAGTTTCATATGACTGCTGCAATAGTGCAGCAAAGTTTCAACCGAAACGATATGATGGGAAGTTGAATGTAAACTGAACGGATAAAATATAGGTGCGCGCATTTTCTATCACAAAAAATGCAATGAACGCAGTAAAAAAGTATGAAAAAACGGAAAGAAGAGAGAAATATCAGGCAGTTTTGAAAACCGCCGCCTTCAAGGGTTTGAAAAGAAAAAGGGCACTTAGAAAAGCGCCCTCAATTTGTTACTATCCTATGAAAACCCTATTTGTATACAAAGGTATATCGATGTTAACTTTATTTGAAATTTTAAGAGGTGAATAACAAATAATTAACAAAGCATCCACATTCTTTTTACTTCTCAAACACTGCACCATGGCTGTTTTCGTCAATCATCTCCATTTCTCTGAACATCGCATACTTGTTAAATGATCATAAATAAATCAGCTACAACCCATGCTATTTCCGCAATTCAGGCATTTGTAGCATGTGCCGGAGCGAACAGTTATATGCCCGCAGGTGTTGCACGCAGGCGCATCACTCTGCATGGTACGCATGTATTCCTGCGTGCCGCTTTCCCCTCCTGCAGCATTCACTGATTGCGGTTTTACAGCTTTCTGACCGGGTACTTCTGCTTTACCGCCTACAATCCTAACGTTGGATAAAGCTGGCTTTACCGCAGGCGCAGGCGTTTCATCCCACTCATCTTCCCCGGTATTGCCGGGCGCTTCCAGGATGTGCACCAGATCTGTACGGCCGAGATATTCATATCCCAATACACGGAAAATATAATCGATCAGCGAAGTAGCGGATCTGATATTAGGATGGTCCACCATGCCCGCAGGTTCGAATCTTGTAAATACGAACTTGTCAACAAACTCTTCCAGCGGCACACCATACTGCAGGCCCACACTCACTGCTATCGCGAAACAGTTCATGAGGCTGCGCAAAGTGGAACCTTCCTTCGCCAGGTCAATAAAGATCTCGCCAAGCGTACCATCATTGTATTCTCCTGTGCGTACGAAGATGGGCTGTCCTCCCACTTTCGCCTTCTGTGTAAACCCGCGGCGCTTGGCTGGCAGTGTTTTACGTTCCACGATGCGGCTAAGAGCGCGCTTCAGGGAAGTATCGGTACTGGCAGTCATCCGCTTGTTCAGCTCTTCCAGCAGCTCATCGATCGTAAGCTGGTTCATATCAATGATCTGCGCACTGTTTTCTGCCGGTGCTTCTGCTTCTGCAGTTTTCTTCTTTTTATCGCTCTTATTGCTCAGCGGCTGGCTCAGCTTGGAACCATCTCTGTACAACGCACAGGCTTTAAGCCCCAGTTCCCAGCTCAGTTTATATGAATCCGCAATTTCATCCACCACAGCCTCATTGGGCAGGTTGATGGTTTTGGAAATAGCGCCGGAAATGAAAGGCTGTGCAGCCGCCATCATCCGGATATGCCCGTGAGGATGGATGTAGCGCTCACCTTTCTTACCGCATTTATTTGCACAATCGAATACGGGGAGATGCGCGTCCTTTAAATAAGGTGCACCTTCCACCGTCATGGTTCCGCACACGAAATCGTTGGCAGCTTCGATCTGCTCATCGGTAAAGCCCAGCTCATGCAGCAGGCTGAACTCCATATTGAAGTACTGCTCCGGCTTGAAGCCCAGTCTTTGCAGACATTCTTCCCCGAGTGTATATACATTGAAAACGAAGGCGATATCGAAAGAGGAAACCACCGCGGTATCGAGTTTCTTCAGTTCGTCTGCGATAAATCCTTTTTCGCTGAGCGACTGCGCATTGATATAAGGCGCACCATTAAAGCTGCCTGAACCTTTTGCGTAATCCACGATGGCTTTCACCTCATTGTCTTTATAACCAAGGTGTTTCAGCGCAGTGGGGATGGATTGGTTGATGATTTTAAAGTAACCGCCACCGGAGAGCTTTTTAAATTTCACCAGTGCAAAATCGGGTTCCACGCCGGTAGTATCGCAATCCATTACGAGACCGATGGTACCTGTAGGAGCGATCACCGTTGCCTGCGCATTGCGGTAACCATACTGCTCGCCCAGCTGCACTGCATCATCCCAGGCCTTTGTAGCTGCCTTCAGCAGGTAATCCGGGCAGTAGCGGGCGTTAATACCCTGCGGACGAATTTCAATTCCTTCGTAAGCCTCCTGGGCATCATACGCCGCAGCGCGGTGATTGCGCATCACGCGGAGCATGTCTTCCTTATTTTCGGCGTATTTAGGGAAAGCGCCGAGGTGGCCGGCCATTTCCGCAGAGGTTTTATAGGAAACACCGGTCATAATCGCCGTAATAGCGCCGGCAATGCCGCGTGCTTCTTCACTGTCGTAGGGAATACCGCTTACCATGAGCATACTGCCGAGGTTAGCGTATCCCAGCCCCAGCGTGCGGTACTGGTAGCTCAGCTCTGCCACTTCGCGGGAAGGGAACTGCGCCATCAGTACGGAAACTTCCAGTACAACGGTCCACAGCCTTACGGTGTATTCAAACCCTTTTACATCGAACTGGCTGCTGTCTTCATCAAAGAAGCGGCGCAGGTTAACGGAAGCGAGGTTACAGGCGGTATTGTCGAGGAACATGTATTCCGAGCAGGGGTTGGATGCGTTGATCCGGCCGCCCTGGGGGCAGGTATGCCATTCGTTGATTGTGGTATCGTATTGGGTGCCGGGGTCGGCGCAACGCCAGGCTGCATAGGCGATCTGATTCCATAAATCGCTGGCCTTCACTGTTTTCATGACTTTCCCGGTAGTACGGGCCGTCAGTTCCCAGTCGCCATCTGCCGCCAGGGCGCGGAAGAAGGTGTTGGGGATGCGGACGGAGTTATTGGAATTCTGGCCGGAAACGGTTTTGTAGGCTTCGCCTTCATAATCGGAGGCATAGCCTGCGCTGATGAGGGCGCCTACTTTTTTCTCTTCTTCCACTTTCCAGTTGATGAACTGGAGGATTTCGGGGTGGTCGAGGTCGAGGCACACCATTTTAGCAGCCCTGCGGGTGGTACCGCCTGATTTGATGGCACCGGCAGCGCGGTCTCCTATTTTAAGGAAGCTCATGAGGCCTGAGGAGCTGCCCCCGCCGCCAAGCTTTTCGTTTTCGCCCCGAACGCGGGAGAAGTTGGTACCTACGCCCGAGCCGTATTTGAATATGCGGGCTTCCCGAACCCAGAGGTCCATAATACCACCATCGTTCACCAGATCGTCGTCCACACTGAGGATAAAGCAGGCATGAGGCTGAGGGCGTTCATATGCTGAGGTGGATTTCTGTAGTTTTTCGGTTTTGGGATCCACGAAGTAGTGGCCCTGCGGCTTTCCTTTGATGCCGTAGCTTTCATGGAGGCCGGTATTAAACCATTGGGGGGAATTGGGCACACAGCCCTGGTTAAGCATGCAATACACCAGTTCTTCGTAAAATACCTGCGCATCGGTTGTGCTGGCGAAGTAATCGTAGCGTTCGCCCCAGGCACGCCAGCAATTCGCCATACGGTGTACTACCTGGCGGACGGACGTTTCCCTTCCGGAGGAACCATCCGGCTGGGGGACACCGGCTTTCCGGAAGTATTTCTGGGCCAGAATGTCGGTAGCGATCTGCGACCAGCCCTTCGGAACTTCCACATTATTCATTTCAAAAACTACATCTCCGCCCGGGTTCCGGATTACGGAGGTACGCAGGTCAAACTCGAACTGATCGAAAGGACTTACGCCTTCACGGGTAAAATGCCGGGAAAACGCCAGACCGCCGTTCTTCTTTACTTGATTTTTCATGCCCTAGAAAATTTTAGCAGGATTTAACAAAACTGGTTTTTCGACTCTGAGTGGGATTACTAAATTACCTTCAAAAGGGGTCACAAACGAGTTTTGTTTTGCACAGTTTGTGGAAAAGCCTGCATTAACAAAAACGGCCGTATGGGGGCTGGTATTTTGCCTGATTCTTAGGGGAATCAATTGCAAAATCAATACCATGCATATTTATTTCACGCTGTCCTTATTACGAAAAATTGTATACATTTGCGACAACCGGAATATGCATTATTAATGTACAGAAAAATATACAATTCCTTTATCGAGAGAAAAGCAAAGGGTACAAAATCATTCGCAGTTCTGATAGATCCGGACAAGGTTACGCCTGAGGGGATCGCAGACCTGGCGGGCAAATGCACGGAAGCAAAGGTAGATTACATCTTCCTCGGCGGCAGTTTGGTTATTACTGATCATCTGGACGATGTGGTTCAGCAGATCAAGGCGAGCTGCAGCATTCCGGTGATTCTGTTTCCCGGAAGCCCGTCTCAGGTATCACGCTACGCGGATGCCTTGCTATATCTTTCCATGATCTCGGGCCGCAATCCGGAACTGCTCATTGGCCAGCACGTGGTATCTGCCGCGGCGGTTAAAAAGAGCGGGCTGGAAGTGATTTCTACCGGATACATGGTAATAGACGGAGGCGCTCCCACTACGGTA
Source organism: Chitinophaga deserti (assembly GCF_003149455.1). GTDB lineage: Bacteria > Bacteroidota > Bacteroidia > Chitinophagales > Chitinophagaceae > Chitinophaga > Chitinophaga deserti. The sequence goes on along the minus strand of NZ_QFFK01000002.1, from coordinate 706,962 downwards.
TCTTACATCAGCAATGCCACCCCTATCCCTGCAGATAAGGATGATATCGCAATGTGTACTGCCATGGCGGGCGATATGCTGGGCATGAAAGTGATTTACATGGATGCCGGCAGCGGTGCCCGTAAGCCTATCACCGAAAGCATGATCCAGCGCGTATCCAGCCAGGTAGAAGTACCGGTAATTGTTGGCGGTGGTATCCGCACTCCCGAAAAAGCTTATCTGAATTGTAAAGCAGGTGCCGACATTATTGTTGTTGGTAATGCCATTGAAAAAGATGCTTCCCTGATCCGGGAAATCGCTGCTGCAGTACACAGCGCACCTGTGAACGCTTCCCGTTAACCTCATCCCACTTACCTGAAGTTACATTCCAGCAGGTTAAACTTATCCCTCTATCAGATTTTTTATTGATCCCCGCAAGATTTGTATGAAAACTTGCGGAGGGTTTAATATCTTGCACCCCGAAACCAACCGACCAATTATTTTATAGAATTCTACGGCCCTGAGAATACGAGGAGCTTGTTGACGTGAGTAAGTGTGCGCTACAATTGAGTGCACCAGGTAGGCCATCTACTTTTCATCCTCTTGTTTTTAGTGAACCTGCACTAGCATATCCAGAGAATTTATTCAGTACGTAAAGTAATCTGTCCCGGTTGGGGTATGGTATTCGTATAACTATGGTTTTTACGGCCGTAAGGCCTTTTTTCATAAGCATAATTTAAGTAAAAGCGGGCTGCCTTCTCCAGGGCAGCCCTAACTTTTAAATACTCCGTCCAATTGTCAGTTAATTAGACGGAGCCGGTTCCCAAAGGTTTAAAATAGTAAAGGGCTGCAGGAAGAAATTCTGTTCTTCCTGCAGCCCTTATATATAGTTGCAGTATTATCTGCCTGCCTTAGAGGCTCATCATTTCCTTGAATTTCACCGCCTGCCTGCGGCTTACTTCTATCTTCTCACCACCGCGCATTTCCAGCAGAAGGCCGCCATTGAAATAGGTGTCTATCCGCTCAATCATTCTCAGGTTCACGATATGCTTGCGGTTTGCCCGGAAAAATACGCGCTCGTCAAGCCGTTCTTCCAGCGCATTTAAAGATTTGAGAATCAGTGGCTTATTTGTTTCGAAATATACACGTGCATAGTTACCCACGCTTTCGAAAAGGCGTATCTCCTGTAGTTTTACGAACCAGCAGCGGTCGCCGTCTTTCACAAACACCTGGTCATTTTCACCGAGTATATTACGGATACCGGTAGCTGCGGCAATCCGTTCTTTCTCATCGGCCTGATGGAGCTTCTGGATGGCATCTGCCAGCCGTTTCGGCTCTATGGGCTTGAGGAGGTAATCCAGCGCGTTATACTCGAACGCTTTAAGGGCGTACTCGTCGTAAGCCGTGGTAAAGATCACCTGCGGTGTTCTTTCCAGTTCGGCCAGCAGATCAAAGCCGGTCTTATCCGGCATCTGGATGTCAAGAAAGAGCAGATCGGGCCGGAGCGACTCGATTTTCTCCATCCCGTCTTTCGCATTTACCGCTTCTCCCACCACCACGATCTCCGGGTGGTCGGCCAGGAGTTTCTTCAGCTCACTTCTGGCCAATCTTTCGTCGTCTATGATCAAAGCTTTTTTCATACTGTCAAAATTGGTTGACGATTTTATAATAGCGGCATCAGCACTTTTGCTTCTACCGTTGCGTGGTCGATGTTTCTGATGTCGAATGAAGCTCTTTTACCGAAGAGGATGCCCAGGCGCTGGCGGGTAGATGCGAGGCCGAATCCTCCGCCGTTATGCTGGTTCTCGACGATTTGCCCGGTGTTGCGGATGGAGATCTCGTGATACATGTCGTGTACATGGGATCCGATGAGGATGAGACCGCCGTGAATTTCGCGGGAAATACCATGTTTAATGGCATTTTCAACGAGGGTTTGCAACATCAGCGGGGGCACCGGAAGCTCAAGCGTTTCAGGATCTATGTCATATTGCACCTTCAACCGCTCTTCGAACCGGATATTTTCCAATGCAAGATAATCTTTTACGATACTCAGTTCGTTTTCCAGGCTCACGGTTTCGGCCTTATCGGCCTGCATGGAGTTCCGGAGGATATTACTCAGCTCTGTAATAGCGGTACGGGCACGGCGCGGATTTTCATCCACCAGCGCCCGGATACTGTTTAAAGCATTGAAAATGAAGTGTGGATTGAGCTGGCTCTTGATCGTTTTCAGCTCCAGCGTTCTTACTGTGGCCTCCAGCTTCAGCTGGCCCAGCTGCGAATTCCTGCTTTCTTCCACATAATGCCAGAGGAAATATATCACCGCCCAGAGTGCAATAAAAATGGATTGCTGCAGAAACGAAAGCAGCCAGTTACTGTTGAAATCACCGTCCTGATGCCCCACATTCAGCCCCCACCACACACTGGCAAGGATGAACGAATCTATGGAAGCACATACCACAATACCGAAAAAGAAGTAGATGGCTACATTCTCAAACGGCTTCTCGATCCATTTATATCTGACGATAACTGCGCGAAAACCATGTGTAATAAGTATCCCAAGCACGGCAGTGGCCAGTACGTATGGCAACATCCACCAATCCAGCTTGGTAAAGAAAATGGCGTAGAAAAAGTACAGAAAGGCACACGCTCCCCAACCGAGTAACTGGCACCACCAATATTTTGACAAGCGTTTAAACATTCTGCAAAAGTTAGCAAAGTCCTCCGATAAAAACCCGCTTCTTCCAAAAATACCATGCTGCCCGGCGCATTCGAACCCAAATATTACCAATGGCGGTTTTAGCGGTTAAATGGGGTTATGCCCGAAATGCTGATCTCCTCCCCCCTGAAAATACCGGAATTGCCGGCATATCCCGGAATTCAGTAAATCCGAAATCCTTCTGAAACATGACAAATTCTTACATATAATTCTGAATTTCAACCTCTTGCACTCTTATTGATGCGATAACCCCTTCAGGCTCAGCAATCAAAAAACCGGGGCCGCGGCCAAATTATGCAGCAGAACTTGTATTTTTGGGCATTAAACCCAAAAGGTGATATGGAAATTACGGCAGGTCAATTATTAAGTCAGATCGAATACCCGTCCGATCTGCGGAAACTGAGCAAGGAGCAGCTGCACCAGGTGTGCGATGAGTTGCGCCAGTTCATCATTGATACCGTGAGTGTACACGGCGGCCATTTCGGCGCCAGCCTTGGCGTGGTAGAACTCACCGTTGCCCTGCACTATGCTTACAATACTCCATACGACCAGCTGGTATGGGACGTAGGCCATCAGGCCTATGGCCATAAGATCCTCACCGGCCGTAAAAGCGTTTTCCATACCAACAGGAAATACAAAGGCATCGCCGGGTTCCCGAACCGCGGGGAAAGTGAATACGACACCTTTGGCGTAGGGCACTCCTCCACCTCCATCGGCGCCGCTCTTGGTATGGCCATCGCTTCTGCCAATAAAGGCGAACACGACCGTCAGCATATTGCCGTGATCGGCGATGGCGCCATGACCGCAGGCATGGCCTTCGAAGCCCTCAACCACGCAGGCGTTTCCAATGCCAACCTGCTCGTTATCCTGAACGACAACTGCATGTCCATCGACCCTAACGTTGGTGCACTGAAAGAATACCTGACCGATATCACCACTTCCCAGACCTACAACAAGCTCCGCGATGATGTATGGAACCTCCTGGGCAAGCTGCCCATCGGCAAGAAATTTACCCGCGACATGGCATCCAAACTGGAAGCCAGCGTCAAAGGCATGGTTACCAAATCCAGTAACCTCTTCGAAAGCCTTAACCTCCGTTATTTCGGACCTATAGACGGGCATAACATCACCAAACTGGTAGATACCCTTCATGACCTGCGCAACATCCCCGGGCCCAAGCTGCTGCATGTGCGCACCGTGAAAGGGAAAGGTTATGCCCTCGCTGAAATCGACCAGACCAAATGGCATGCACCCGGACTGTTCGATAAAATCACCGGCGAGATCTTCAAGAAAGCTATCGAGAAGCCGCAGCCGCCCAAATATCAGGACGTATTCGGCCATACCATCATAGAGCTGGCAGAGCAGAACGAAACCATTATGGGTATCACACCTGCCATGCCTTCCGGCTCCTCCCTCAAATGGATGATGGAGAAAATGCCATCCCGTGCCATTGACGTAGGCATCTGCGAGCAGCATGCTGTTACGCTCTCCGCCGGTCTTGCCACACAGGGCATGAAAGTATACTGCAACATCTACTCCTCCTTCATGCAACGGGCATACGACCAGGTGATCCACGATGTGGCTATCCAGAATCTTCCCGTAGTGTTTTGTCTGGACAGGGCAGGTCTTGTGGGAGAAGACGGGTACACCCATCACGGAGCATACGACATCCCGTATATGCGTTGCATCCCGAACCTGATCGTAAGTGCACCCATGAACGAGGAAGAGCTGCGCAACCTGATGTATACCGCACAGCTGCCTTCTACCGTGAATCCTTTCGTTATCCGCTATCCGCGTGGCGAAGGAGTAATGCCCGACTGGCGGAAGCCTTTCGCACCCATTAAGATCGGCACCGGCAGAAAAATACAGGACGGGCGTGATGTAGCCATCCTTTCCTTCGGCCACCCCGGTAACTATGTGACCGAGGCCATGAAAGAGCTCATGACCGACGGCCTCCAGCCTGCTCACTACGATATGCGTTTCGTTAAACCACTGGATACCGAAATGCTCCATGAGATCTTCCAGCGGTTCGACCGGGTGATCACTGTGGAAGATGGCGCCCTGCAGGGTGGCTTCGGAAGCGCGGTACTGGAGTTCATGGTAGATAACGAGTATAAGGCCGATGTGAAACGCCTCGGTATCCCCGACCGCCTTGTGGAACATGGCAAACCCACCGAGCTCCACCGTGAATGCGGATACGATGCACCTGCTATCGCTTCGGCCGTACGTGCCATGCTCGAAAGTAAAATAACTGTTCAAACCAGCTGATAAAGGCCGTTTAAGGCGCCCCGGAAAGCCTCCCGGCACCGGGGCCGCATAGCACACCATGCGCGACCTCTACATATCATTACGCATTACACACATTATCCGCGAAACTGCGGACACGTATACTTACCGGTTCGAAAGCGCGGATGGTAAACCCGTGAAATACCGCGCCGGGCAATTTCTCACTTTCCTCATCGACCTTCACGGCACCGAATACCGCCGGTCTTACTCCCTTTGTACCACACCGGGGATAGACGACCACCTGGCCGTTACCGTAAAACGGGTGACCAACGGCGCCATTTCCCGCCACATCCTCCGTAACTGGCAAGAGGGAGACGTTATCACCTCTCTCCTGCCATCAGGCCGCTTTGTACTCGACAGTGCCCCTTCCAGCTCCCGCGACATCCTGCTGCTGGGTGCAGGCAGCGGTATTACGCCCCTGTTCTCTATTCTGCAGCAAGCCCTGTATGAAGAGAAAGCATCGCATGTGACGCTTATTTACAGCAACCGTAATGAAGAAAGCGCCATCTTCCGCAACCGTATCCTCGATCTGGAAAAAAGCTTCCCCGACAGGCTTACCGTGTTGTGGATTTTCAGCGACCCTATCGAAGCGGCTCCCGGCTTCAGGCGCATGAATAACATCATCCTGGAAATGATTACGCCCAAACACCTGCGGCATCCCCGCAGTGAGGCGTTGTTCTATATCTGTGGCCCGGTGGAATACATGCGCATGGCCCAGTTCACCCTCACCTTTATGGGCTTCCGGCAAGATCAGCTGCATAAAGAAAACTTCGTGGTGAATACCGACGCTAAAATTGCACGCATCTCCGTACCGGACGATACTTCCGTAAAACAGGTACACCTCGTGCATGAAGGCAACTCCCAGACCATGGAAGTACCCGGTAATGAAACCATCCTGCATGCTGCACTCCGGCAAAATATTCCCCTTCCTTACAGTTGTAAAGGGGGTGTATGCGGGTCCTGCATTGCTACCTGTACAAAGGGCAACGTCTGGATGTCTGTCAACGAAGTGCTTACGGAGAAGGAGCTCTCCAAGGGTATGATCCTTACCTGTACCGGATACGCCAAAAGCAGCGATGTAACGCTGGAGTGGTGACAATCCCTCAAAAATGGTTAACTTCCCTTAAATTCATGTGATGCGCTTACCTGCCCTGAAAATTACGGGCATCCTGGCGGCAGCAGGCATATTCTGGGGGATTCTTTACAAGCCGCTCCGTGCGTTGCTTTCCGGTTCCTTCCCGGGCAGCGATGCAGACATCATTTTGTTTTTCGCTTTCCTTCTCTTTTCCTGCATAATAGTATTCCTCGCAGCGAAGTGGGTGTTCCGCGCCGGTGAGAAAATGTACGAGCCTTACCGCCTGTTCTTTAACGAACATCCTGTGCCCATGTGGGTATATGAATGGGGAAGCCTCCGCTTCCTTGCCGTGAACGAAGCGGCTGTGCAGAAGTATGGTTACAGCCAGGAAGAATTCAGGCGGATGACGCTGCTGGATATCCGCGACCCCAGTACTATTCCCGAAATGATGGATGATGTTAAGCGTACAGACCTCAGCACAGCCTACCGCGGCATATGGCAGCACCGCCGTAAGAATGGAGAAACCTTTTATGTGGAGCTTCACTCCCGCCCCACCCTCTTCCGGGGTAAACAGGCCAGGATCGTAATGGGACTGGATATAGATGCAGAGGTACGGCAGATGATAGAAGCGAAAGATATCAGTTCGCGATACGACCTGCTCGCGCAGATTACGCCGGATTACGTATACTACTACGATATCAAACAAAACCGCATAGCCCGGAACCATGGCCCTGTTTCCCTGTTCGGGTACCGCGACAGTGAAGTGGGGGAAACCCTGGAATGGTGGCAGGAAAGGGTGCATCCGGAAGATCTGCCGCGTATCATGCAGCTGTTCGAATTCACCTGTACGCTTTGTAAAGACAGGATGGAAGCTTCCTACCGATTCCGCTGTGCAGACGGCCATTATAAATATGTGTACGACCGCGGATATATCATTTACAATGAACAGCGCCAGGCCATCCGTATGGTAGGCGTTATCCAGGATGTGGATGAAAGCACACGGCAGAAACATGAAATAGAAATGCTAAGCCTCGTAGCCAGTTACACCATCAACAGTGTAATCATCCTCAACCCCGCCGGGCAGATCAGCTGGGTGAACGAGGGCTTCCGGAATATGACCGGATATACGCATGAAGATGTTGCCGGTAAGCGGGTTAAAGACATTCTCAGCGGGCCGGATACTAATCCTGAAACAGTATTGGAAATAGAAAATAAGATGGCTCGGGTAGCCGCATTCCATGTAGAGATACTGAATTACAAAAAGAACGGAACACCTTACTGGGTGAAATCAGACATAACCCCGGTACTCAATGCGAACGGGCAGCTGCAGCATTATATCTGCATACAGATGGATATTACGGAGCGGCTTGCTTTTATACGGCAATTACAGGAAAACAATGATACGCTGCATGAGATTGCGCGGATCAACTCCCATGAAATCCGAAAGCCGGTGGCTTCTATCCTCGGTATCATGGCCATGCTGGACCTTGATAATAACGATGCGGTATTGAACAACAGGCTGCTGGCCATGCTGCGGGAATGCAGCACAGAACTGGACGCTACCCTGCATAAGATCCAGGATAAACTACATGAAACGAATCACCGGTAATATGATGATGTTTCAATCGTAGGATTCAAACCGGTTAAATTCACCGGCTAATTCATTATGAAGTTTGTGGAAAATTTGCATGCGGTCCTGCAGGCTGCCTAAATCATCAACAGGCCTGTCTGTATGTATGATTGCCGGATTGCCGAGCCCCATATGCTTGGCAGACTGCTTCAGGTCGTGGTACATTTCATCGGCTACTTCCAGCTGCCGGATAAACTGATTTTGAAAATGCTCTATCGCCAGGGATCTTTCAGAATTGGGTTGCGGTGAGGAGGCGATGTCCTGTAATTTTCCGCGCATGGTACGTAAACTGGAACGTACATTATCTACTTCTTCTTTCCAGGCGGAGAACTGTGCCTGGATGTCGGTGGACTGTGCTGGTACTTCCATGTTATATTGATTAAAGTGACAGGATGACGACGTGTTCATCATTCGGCCAGGCTTTCGTTTCAATATGCCAATCAACGGGTGATCTTCACTTCTAATTTACGACGATTTTGGTTGCGGGGCATGAAAAACCCGGTGGATTTTTTCCACCGGGCAGTGTATTTTATGTGGGTATCAGCTATGCAAGCATGGGCAGGTCCATCAGCAGCAGGGCTGCGTCTTCGGATGTTGTAACATCGAGTTGGCTGTAATCTTCAACTGCTATTGCATCGCGCGGCCCGAGGTTTTCTCCGCTTGCTGATACGGTTCCGCTGATCACAAAGAGGTAAAGTCCATTGCCCGCTTTCTTAGGTGTGTAGCTGAAGGATTGCCCTTTATCGAAGTTCCCCAGCGAAAACCAGGCGTCCTGGTTGATAGGGAGGCCTTCGTTACTTCCTTCCGGAGCTACCACGGTTTGCAGCCTGTTATGGCGGTCTGCCGGTTCAAAGGTCTGCTGATCGTAGCGGGGTGCAATGTCGCGCTTCTTCGGGAAGAGCCAGATCTGGAGGAATTTCACCGGATCGGTTTTACTGGCGTTGAACTCTGAGTGTTCTATGCCGGATCCCGCACTCATGATTTGCACATCGTTCTGGTTAATGATTTTGTGGCGGCCCGTGGTATCGCGGTGTTCTAAAGCGCCGCTCAGCGGAATGCTCACAATCTCCATATTGTCGTGCGGATGCGCACCAAAGCCCATGCCGCCCTTCACCGTATCATCGTTCAGTACGCGGAGCGCACCGAAGTGAATGCGATCAGGATTGTAGTATCCGGCAAAGCTGAAAGTGTGGCTGGACTGCAGCCAGCCATGATTAGCAAAGCCGCGGCTGTCGGCACGATGAATGGTTGTTTTCATAATATTGATCTCCTTTTTTCTTTATACAAAAGTCCGAAAAAACACATCGCCGGGCAATGGACACGATGGCGCAAAAGGTGGACAATTTTTATAAAAAGAAAGCCGGGCGTGGTTTCTGCAACCATTGCCCGGCTTTGTAAAGTCAATAACGTAAACGATTAAACGAGCTTTGCGTCCATCGTAATGTTCGTGTTGAGGAGTTTGGAGATAGGGCAGTTTGCTTTCGCATCTTCCGCCATTTCTGCAAACTTCGCAGCGTCCAGACCGGGAACGCTTGCTGTAACATCCAGGTGGATGCCGGGGATGGCACCGTTCTCGAAAGTTACGGTAGCCTTGGTGTCGATATTACCAGGGGTGAGGCCTGCACCAGAGATTACGAAGCTGAGCTTCATGGTGAAGCAGCCTGCATGTGCAGCAGCGATCAGCTCTTCCGGGTTAGTACCGATGCCGGATTCGAAACGGCTGCTGAAGGAATACTGGGTATCTTTCAGAACGCCTGAGTCGGAAGACACGGTGCCTTTACCTTCTTTACCGGTGCCTTGCCAGTTGGCGGATGCGGATCTTTTCATTGATTAGCTATTTAGGGTGAAATGTTTCGATAGAAGAATAAAATTAAGGAATCCATATTAAAAAAACCGGGTGAATTGCTCCACCCGGTTTACCTTAAACCCCAGACAACCTGTTTATCACACTAATTCCACGAAATCTTCCAGGGGTTTTCTCACTTTCTTTGCATGCTGCATGCCGTCTTCCGCTGCGCGGAAACCAATCGCCGCTACTACTACCGTGCGCAGGTTCTTTTCTTTCAGTCCCAAAATCCTGTCGTAAGCAGCAGCATCGAATCCTTCCATGGGGCAGGCGTCTATCCCATCCACCGCACTCGCTGTAAGCAGGGTTCCAAGGGCCAGGTAGGCCTGTTTGGAAGTCCAGTTAGCAGCGGCATTCTCATCGAGGCCATTCACCGTTCCCTTCATTACATTTTCAAATCCTTCCAGGTCCTTAGCTTCCAGATTACGGGTACCCGCAATGCGGCCAATGTATTTTTCCACATGCTCATTGTTCAGCTCGTCGTACCGTGCAAAGACTACAAGATGCGAGGCGTCTGTTATCTGTGGCTGGTTCCAGGATACTGCCTTCAGCGCTTCCCTTACTGCGGGATCTTTCACCACTATAATCTTATAAGGCTGTAATCCATAGCTGGATGCTGACAGTCTGGTAGCCTCCAGTACCCTTGACAGCTGCGCTTCTTCCAATTTCTTCACCGGATCAAACTTCTTCACGGCATACCGCCAGTTAAGTTTCTCGAGAATATCCATTGTCAGTATTTTTTTATGTTTTCGTTTATGCCTGTTTAATGATCTGCACTGCTGCAATCAAACGTACTTCATCACTTACCACGAGGCCGCCGGCTTCTGTAGTGGCTGACCACGACAGGCCAAAATCCTTCCGGTTGATTTTCCCGGTAAGCTCAAAACCAGCTTTGGTCTGGCCATAGGGGTCAATCGTAACACCGGAATATTCAACATTCAAAGCCACCGGTTTGGTAACACCACGGATGGTAAGGTCGCCTTTCAGTACGAATGTATCGGCATCTTTCTTTTCTACTCCTGTAGATGTAAAAGTCAGTTTGGGATGGTTGGGAGCATCGAAGAAGTCGGGGCTTTTCAGGTGCTCATCGCGCTGTGCATTCTTGGTGCTGATGCTGTTTACATCGGCATCGAAGCTGATGGTTGCATCGGAGAAATCATCTTTACCTGCCGTCACCGTCGCATCGAACTGAGCAAAGTGCCCGGTTACATTGGTGATCATGAGGTGTTTTACTTTGAATTCGATTTCGCTGTGCGCGGGGTCAATTTTCCAGGTTGCCATTGTGTTAATTTTTTTTGTGTTGTTATGAATGATAATGTTCAGGTTCAGATGTTGTTGTTAGTTCAGCCGGCCCATTTTACCGTTATTATAATCGTCTATAGCCTGTATGATTTCTTCTTTGGTGTTCATCACAAACGGACCGTAAGCAAAGATGGACTCCTGGATCGGTTCTCCGTTGAGTACCAGCAAAGTTGCGTCTGTAGTGGCTTTCACCGTGATCACTTCTCCTTTCTGTTCAAATACTGCGATCTCTACTCCTTTTGCATTATGCGTACCGTTAATGGATATTTCTCCTTTCAGTACTACGATTCCGGTGTTATAGCCATCTGGCAGGCGGAGGGTAGTTTCTGTTCCGGCGGTGAGCCTTATATCGAACAAGTTGACAGGCGTAAAAGTTTTTGCCGCTCCTTTTTGTCCATCGAATTCACCGGCTATGATACGGGCATAGCTGCCATTACCAAGGTCGATTACCGGGATGTTCGTGTTGAGGATTTCCTGGTAACGGGGCGCATCCATTTTATGCGCTTTAGGCAGGTTTACCCATAGCTGGGCCATTTCTAATGTACCTCCGTTCAGTGTGAAATCATGTGCGTGCTTCTCTTCGTGCACCAGGCCTGAACCGGCGGTCATCCATTGTACATCGCCAGGGCCGATCTTACCACTGTTACCTCCGGAATCCCGGTGCTCCAGTGAACCCTGATATGCGATCGTGACTGTTTCGAAGCCCCTGTGCGGGTGTTCTTCCACTCCGCGGGGTGTTTCCGAAGGGCTGAAGTAGTGAGGGGCCGCATAATCCAACAGGAAAAACGGGCTCAACTGCTTACCAATCATACGGTTACCGTTGGGGAACAGGTTTTGAACCCTGAATCCGTCGCCTACCATATGAGGTTGTGCGCCTTCGTAAATGTGTGCTACTTGCTTTGTGGTGGTTGTCATATTTGCCTCCTTTTAAAGACAACACAAAATTAAGCGTTACAACATCTATACGAAATGGATAGAATGATGTTATCGGTGTACTTTTTTCCTACCGGCAACTATATTCCTGAATTTCAGCTGATTAGTTCAGGAAAACTATGCTTTTGCAAGTTCCTTGAATTCTGACGGAGTTTGGTTGGTGTATTTCTTGAAAAAGCGGGAGAAATAGTGGGGATCTTCGAAACCCAGCTTATAAGCGATCTCTTTTGCAGTGAGGTCGGTATTAAACAGGTAGCGTTGTGCTTCCAGGATCACGCGGTTGCGGATATGCTCACCGGCGGTGATGCCCGACAGCTGTTTGCTGATTTCATTCAGCAAAACGGGTTTTATATGAAGCTGTGCGGCATAGTCGCTTACATTCTTCAGTTCCATATACCGCTGCTCAATCAGGCCTTTAAAGGTCATGAATAAGGCGCTGTTATGCTTCGACTGGTATTCCGGCGTAAGGGAGACAGGCTTGGGCGCATGACGGCTGGCAATGATAAGGAAATATTGCAGCAGGTTACGGAATGCGGAAGCGTAGTTGGGGCGCTGGGCATTTACTTCTTCCATCATCCTGTTCACCATCCAGTCTATTTCCCTTTCCACTTCGGGATCGGTGATAGGGATAACGGAACTGAATGCGTCGTTAACGAAAAGGCCATTTTTGATCGGGTCCATATCAGACGAGCCTGCGGGGCACATCATGCAATTATGGAACGCGATCATATAACCGTCTATTTTCTCTGAAGATTTGAGCTGATGCACCTGTCCGGGTGCGAGGAAGAACAGGGTGTTCGGTTTTACCACATGGGTTACGGTATCAATGGTATGGGTAAGTTCTCCTTTCTTGATCCAGTATATGGTATAGAAATCGTGGCGGTGAGGGGCTTCCTGGTGTTCGAAAAACACGGGTCCCAAACTGCAGAGTGTAGATACGCTGAATTCATTGGCATCGTCTGCCACATGTGCGTATTCTGCCAGCGGCACTACTTCGATATGTTCTTTCTTACTTGCCATATTCACTAGTCTTCAAAAACCACCGTTGTTTCTTCGGGCCTGTCGGCAGGATCCACAAAGTCAATGATAAAATTATTCCGTCCTTCCCCTACCATGATGCTGAGATACTTGGCCTGCACGAGTTCCAGCATGCCAAGGAACAGAAAGATGGCGTGAACGCGGTCTTTACAATGGTCGAATATCTTTTCGAAAGCGATTGTTTTTTCTGCACGGGCAAGGTCCAGCATATATTCGCGGCTGCCTTCCATCGTGTAATCATATTTGTACACAACGTGCTGTGGCTTATTGGAACGTTCTTTTACGCGCTGCATAACCTTCTCGAAGGTTTTAGTCAGCTTAAAGAGCGTGAGCGTCTGCACTTCAGAGCCTTCACTTGTCAGTTCCCCGATCTCAGCCAGCTCTTTCTGAATGTTGCCCCGCTTCATGGCCAGCATTCTGTCGGCTTCCATTTCAGCCATCTCTATGGCGGCTATTTTATAGCGTTTGTATTCCAGAATTTTATCCACGAGCTCCTGACGGGGATCGATCTCGTTACCAGCCTCATCCAGCTCCTTACGCGGCAAAAGCATTTTAGCCTTGATGCGCATAAGTGTGGAAATGAAAAGTATAAACTCACTGGCCAGTTCGATATTGAGATGCTCCATCTGGTGGATGTAATGGAGAAAATCATTCGTCAGGGTAGTGATGGGAATATTGTAGATATCCAGCTCGTCGCGCTCGATAAAGAACAGCAGGAGATCGAAAGGGCCTTCGAACTGCGGGAGACTGATTTTGTAAATGTCCTGTTCACTCATAATAAAACAATAAAACCTGCCGGCAGGCGCCGACAGGTTTATCAAAAATAACAAAATTCCGGGAGATCAGAACTTGGCTGTGAGCCCTACGCCCAATACCTGCTTAATCTGCAGCCGTGGGCCCATAATGCCTGTTTCCTTGTTCTCGAATACGCGCACATCATCATCATAGATCATGTCCCACGAAATATTGGCGCTAATTAACTTATTGACTTTCAGTGATATAATGTTCGTCCAGAACATGTCTATGTTCTGTGGCCTTTCCTTGTAGTTGGAAAACAGCTCCAGTTTGGTCTTGTAAGTGATGTTTTTGGCGATTTCCTTGTTCCAGTTAACGGTTACGTAGGCGCCAAACTCGCTTTTTACGTGTTTACCTGTATCAACGCCATAAGCCCCTCTGCTGGAAAGGTATTCATCGCGAACTACTATCCATCTGCCGGTAAAAGGCGACATAAATAAGGAAAACTCCTTATTGGGCATCCAGTCTAAACCGGGGGAAAGAACAATATACGCCGGTGCGAAGAAGGTAGAAGTGAATTCGCGGGTAGAGTCTGTCGGGTAAATATAACCATCCGTAAACTGGGTCCGGAGGTTGAAAAGGCCACTCAGGTACCAGTTCCGGCCAATATCATACCCATATTTTGAAGTGAGGTCGATACGGTCGTCGCTTTTACGGGTGCCAAGGCTGGTAGTGTTTACATATCCATAAGCCAGATCGAGGTTGTTATCCCAGGAATGACGGCCTTTCTTATAGTTCGCAAATACGTTCAGTGTGCCAAGGAGGGAAAGCGAAAGTTTATCGCCCCCGGCTGCCCAGTTAGAGAGTGATCCCTGATTGAAATTGACTCCGAAAGAGCCCCCCTTACGCCAGAGCCGGCCGGTGGTATCCTTTTCAGTGTTCTTGATCCCTTTCGCGGATTCTTCCCGCAGTTTTTTAAATGTTTGGTCCTGCGCCCGGGTTGTGCCAGCAAAAGCAAAAAGCGCCAGGAGGAGGATACAGGAAAGATGCTTCATGTTACAGTCGGTTGAATACAATTATTGCAAACGGTTGACCAGAAGTAATCCGGCCAACCGTTCATATCAGATCGATAAGTTATTGTTTTTTGAGCTCGTCGCGGATCTCCACCAGGAGTTGCTCCGAGGTAGTAAGTGCAGGTGCAGCAGGGGCTGGTTCTTCTTTCTTGAATCGGTTGATTGTGCGAACCACGAGGAAAATGGCAAATGCGACTATAATAAATTCTACTGTAGCCTGGATGAACAATCCATACTTAATTTCCGCATCTCCCACTTTAGCCATGAGGCTTTTGAAATCTACTTTGCCAATAAGGATACCAACAACCGGCATGATTATCGATTCCACCAGGGAATTCACGATCTTACCGAAAGCAGCGCCGATAACAACACCCACAGCCAGATCGATCACATTCCCCTTCATGGCAAAGGCTTTAAACTCACCGAAAAAAGACATACGCAAAGGTTTTGAAGGTTAGAAAAGGATTGAAATACAGTGCAATTTTACAGAATTATGGTTTGACATCCTGATTATTTTTGTTTTTCGGTAACCGGGGGAACTTCATTTTCAGCGATTTCAGTGTATCCCTCACCGTTTTTGCAATCAGGTATTCTTTGTACCAGTTATGATCTGCGGGTACAATGATCCATGGAATTTTGCTGCAATGCCTGAATACATCATCATATGCCTTCTGGTACTTTTTATGAAGTTTCGCTTCAGCAAAATCCTTCTCATTATACTTCCACATTTTACGCGGGTCCTGCGTACGTTCCTCCAGCCGGCTCCATTGCGCCTCGGGCGATACATGGAGGTAGAATTTGAGAATATGCGTGCTGTTGTGGTCGCGCAATAGTTTCTCGAAATCGTTAATAGCGGAGAAACGCTTTGTGATCACATCTTCATCCACCCATTTATGCACCCGCTGCACCAGCACATCTTCGTAATGAGACCGGTTAAATACCTGGATCATCCCTTTGGCCGGGGCATGCTGGTGAATACGCCACAGGAAATCATGATCGGCCTCCTGGGCAGTAGGGGCTTTGAATGGCTGCACAAGCACCCCCATAGGGTTCATGGTTCCGAATACATCACGGATCACACCATCTTTCCCGCTGGCATCCATCCCCTGCAGTACAACGAGTAAACTATGCTTGTGCTCGGCATACAGCAGGTTCTGTAATTCGTCGAGTTCTTTGAGGATGAGGATCATCTCTTCCTTCGTTTGCTCCTTATCTAACTTTTTAGGAGCGGTAGTCGGGATGTCGGCAAGACGGATCGATGGCATATGTTGAATTTTTCTTAATATACTTTAACATTGGCAAAAATCGGAATCGGTACCTTTGCCTCACTATGAACCAACGTCTAATGAACTGGGGGATTTTCCTGCTCCTGTCTCTCACATGGGGCAGTTCGTTTATCCTCATGAAACTGGGACTTACTTCTTTTTCCCCCTACCAGGTGGCGAGCATCCGGCTGATCTCCGCAGGACTGGCGCTGCTGCCCTTCTTTTTAAAGTTTATCCGGCAAACCCCCACCTCCAAAATACCTGTAATAATTCTGTCCGGTTTATTAGGTAACGGAATTCCGGCTTATTTGTTCTGTATAGCCGAAACCCGGATAGACAGTTCGCTGGCTGGTATGCTCAATTCCTTCACTCCGGTGTTCGCGCTTATATTCAGTCTGGCGCTGTTTAGCGCCCCCGTTCTGAAGCGGCAGGTAATGGGACTGATGATCGGTTTTGCCGGGGTAATTTTGTTATTCCTGGTAAAAGGGGTGGGTGCGAATGCTTATTGGTATTACGGCTTCCTGGTGATCCTGGCTACTGCCTGTTACGGGCTTAATATTGCATTGGTGCATCATTACCTGAAGGAGTTTCAGAGCCTTCAGCTGGTATCAATCTCCCTATTCTTTATGGGGCTCTTTGCCCTGCCGGTGCTGCTGCTGAGCAATTTCGGCACTACATTCCGGGAGACGGAGCAGCCCTGGATGAGCCTCGCAGCCAGTTGCACCCTTGGCCTTATAGGAACAGGTATTGCTTCTCTCCTCTTTTACCAGCTGATCCGCTCTGCCGGAGCTATTTTCGCCAGCATGGTTACCTATGGTTTGCCGGTGGTGGCTATTGGCTGGGGGCTGTTAGCAGGAGAATCTGTAAACATCTGGCAGGTGGTATGCCTGGGCGTGATTATGAGCGGGGTATACCTCGTTAACCGGAAATAAAAAAGAGACAGGCAATCACCTGTCTCTTCTCAATATAATGGGCATGGATTAAATAGCCATGATCTCTTTGTCTTTCTGCGCACAATGCTTATCTACCAGCACAATGTGTTTGTCTGTCAGATCCTGTACACCAGCTTCAGCATCTTTAGCGGTGTCTTCACTTAACCCGTCTTTCTGCAATTTTTTGATGGCTTCAATAGCATCGCGGCGGATGTTGCGGATGGCTACTTTAGCGTGTTCACCTTCTCCGTTAACTTTCTTCACCAGTTCTTTACGGCGCTCTTCGGTAAGCGGGGGGAGGAAGAGGCGGATGATCAGACCATCGTTCTGAGGATTGAGGCCGATATTGGAAGCGATGATGGCTCTTTCAATAGCCTGCAGCATATTCTTTTCCCAAGGCTGGATGGTGAGGGTACGTGCGTCCGCAACGGCTACGTTGGCAACCTGGTTGAGGGCGGTAGGTGCGCCATAATAATCTACAGTGATGCCATCAAGGATCACAGGATTGGCTTTACCGGCGCGTATTTTGGTGAGCTCTGCTTCCAGGTGGGAAATTGCTTTCTGCATGGAATCTTTCGCGTCGTCCAGAATTAAATTAAGTTCGTCTTGCATAAGAATATTTACTTAAAGTGCTTGCAAACCTACATGAAATCTTTTAATCGTCAAAGGACCGACGATCGTAAGCATGGAGCCAAAGCAAAACAGAACTATTTGTCCTGCATAACAGTTTCGGTATTGACGCGAAGGATTTTGGGCTTGGAAATAGCAGCCTGAACTTCGGAAGCAGCTTGTTCTGCAGCAAATGCGAGCGCAGCGGCAGCTTGTTCTGCAGCGATTTCTTTACGGCGCTTAAGGACGAAGAGCACAGATGTGCCCCCCAGCGCCAGGCCCCCTACCAGAAACAGCAGCGCGGTAGTGCCGATGCCCTGGAGGTTATATGCGAGTAGAATAAATGCAATGTTGGAAACCACTGCCACACCGGTTGCCTGACGGTGGCTAAGCCCCAATGCAAGCATGTAGTGGTGGATGTGGTGACGGTCGGCCGTAAAAGGACTGCGCCCACGGGCCATACGGATGGTGAATACACGCAGTGTATCGAACAGGGGTATGATCAGCACGGCAAATGCGATGGCGGGTACTGCCTGTAAGGGCATGGCGCCGGCAGGGTTGCCTGCAACGTCAATAAACTTGACTATCAGGGTAGCATTAACAAGGCCAACCAGCAGTGAGCCGGTATCACCCATGAAAATGCGAGCGGGAGTAATATTATAGATAAGGAAGCCTGCAAGGCCAGCCGCGAGTGAGAAGCCCATTACGGCATACAGGAGTTCGTTGGCAAACAGGAAATAAGCGCCCAGTACTGCAGCTACTACCAGCCCGATGCTGCCAGCCAGCCCGTCGATCCCGTCAATCAGGTTAAAGGCGTTGATAACAACGATAAAGGTGAAGTAAGTGAGGAGGAGGCTGAAATGATAAGGAAGTTCTTCTATTCCAAGGAAGCCGTACATGTTGGAAATCTGGAGATTACCAAGGTAAATAATGGCAAAGGCGGCCACCAGCTGTCCTACCAGTTTCTTGACAGGAGACAGCCCTACAAGGTCGTCTTTCATTCCTACGAAAAAGATCACGAAGAAGGAGGCCAGCAGATACTGCAGGGGGAAACTATCTTTGGATGGTACACATACGGCGGAAGCCAATATGAAACCTGCAAAGAAGCCCAGGCCACCTAGCGTGGGAATTCGTACTTTATGCGATTTGCGCTCGTCCGGTTCGTCATAAAGGTGCTTCAGTTCAGCCACCCGGATCAACACCGGGATAGCAAAGTAGGTTATAACGAAACTCAGGATAGTTGCGATAATTACATTCTCCATACGGGGGGTTGTCGTGCAAAGATATTGAATTCAGCGATATGTGTATCAAGAAATTTCACGGCCCGACTTTCGCCCAATTTCAAAAAATCATATAATCACTGAAAAAGCGGGGAATTTCTTATTACTTTTGCGGAGTTAAAAATGCCAATTATCATGCCAGAACTGAAAGATATAGCCTCCCAGATCAGGCGGGACATCGTTAGAATGGTACATGCCGTACAAAGCGGCCATCCGGGTGGATCGCTCGGTTGTACGGACTATTTTACGGCCCTGTATTTCAAGGTTATGGAGCACCAGCCCGTGCCCTTTGAAATGGACGGTAAAAACCAGGACCTGTTTTTCCTCTCCAACGGACACATTTCCCCCGTCTTCTACAGCGCCCTCGCCCGTTCCGGATATTTCCCGGTGCCTGAGCTGGCTACTTTCCGTAAACTGGACAGCCGCCTGCAGGGTCACCCTACCACCCATGAACACCTTCCCGGCGTTCGTGTAGCCTCCGGCTCCCTCGGTCAGGGCCTCAGCGTTGCCTGCGGCGCCGCCCTCACTAAGAAACTCAATAACGACAGCAAAATCGTTTACTCCCTCCATGGCGACGGCGAGCTCCAGGAAGGCCAGAATTGGGAAGCTATCATGTTTGCCGCCCACCACAAAATCGATAACCTCATCGCTACCGTGGATTACAACGGCCAGCAGATCGACGGTCCTACCGATAAAGTGATGAGCCTCGGCGACCTCGATGCCAAATTCTTCTCCTTCGGCTGGAAAGTACTCACCATGAACGGAAATGACATGGATGATGTGGTTGCCACCCTCGAAAAGGCTAAAAGCCTCACCGGTAAAGGCCAGCCCATTGTTATCCTCATGAAAACCATCATGGGTGCAGGAGTTGATTTTATGATGGGTTCCCACGAGTGGCATGGTATTGCTCCCAACAACGAGCAGCTCGCTAAAGCACTGGCGCAATTGCCCGAAACACTCGGTGATTACTAATAACAAGCAATTTCCGCATAAAAGAAAAGCGTACCAACCGGTACGCTTTTTTTATGAAAATGTATCACAAGTAACTGAATTTCAGCAGTCAATATAAACATCCTCCTGCCAAAACGGATGTGATACTGTTGCTTTACTCCCCTATCATTACAATTAATCCCCTAAGGCTTTACAAGCTTATTCAAGTTAATATCATGCTAAGTACGAGTTAACGACAAGGAGTATTCAAAAGGTTTTCAAGGACTAAATAAGCACTATACAAGCACTCAGGATGCACTCAGCATGCAGTATTCATGCACTTAACAAGCACTTAGCAAGCACTCAGCATGCACTTAGCAAGCACTCAGCATGCATTCGGTTTAGATCAAAATACAATTTGGGAAAGTAAAAATTGGCACATAACCGCCCTGAATGCGATTAAATGACAAGCTATGTTGCTTTGAGGGAGATTGTTTGCCTTGCAGCACGGTGTGCCGGGTACCAGCTCGCCAGCGTTCCGATTACCAGAATCGTTATAGCCACCAATACGAAATCATTCAAATGCATCTCTACCGGGAATGCATCTATGAGAAAGGTACCCCCGCCCAGCTTGATGAGGCCGAAGTGCTGTTGCACAAGACAAATTATAATAGCCAGGGTAAATCCTATAATACTTCCGGCTCCGGCAATGAGAAGGCCTTCGGCGAGGAATATCCTCCTGATGGTGGCCGACCGGGCACCCATGGCTTTGAGAATGGTGATATCTTTCTGTTTTTCTATTACCAGCATCGACAGCGAGCCGATCATATTAAATGCTGCGATCACTAAGATAAAGCTAAGGAACACGTACGTCACCCACTTCTCTACCTGCATCACGTTGTAAATTGTGGCATGCTGCTGTACCCGTGTTTGAACTTTTACTCCTTCACCCAATAACTCTTCCAGGGCATTTTGTACGCTGCCTTCCCGGGCGCCTTTTTGCAAAGCTATCTCCACGGCCGTCATTTCGCCGGGCTGCATATCGAGGAGGTTTTGCAGGAATTTAATATCCACCAGTATGTATTTACTGTCGAATTCCTGCTGGATGGCGAATGAACCGGAAGGGAACACGGTGCCGGAAGCTACAGACTGATCGGGCATTACTGCACTGAAAGCAGCTTCATCACGGCGGGGCATATAAATACTTAAAGGCACACGGCTTTGCTCCACATTCACGCCAAGGCCCATTTCCACACCAAGCCCCATTACTGCAAGCGGGCCGCTGGAATCGCGCAAAGAATATGCACCGGTCACCATTTTATCCTGCACTTTGGCAACCTGTGTGAAGTTATTGTCAACACCTTTAATAACGGCGATGGTCTGTTTCTTGTTTTCCCCGTTGATCACTACGGCTTTTTCTTCTACTGTTGCAGATATATGGGCAACACCCGGCACAGTAGCGATCTGCTTCAGCTGCTCAGGGGTAAGCATGAAAGTTTTGCCGGTGGCGGGAACCACACGCAGATCGGGGTAGAAGGAAGAGTAGAGTGATTTAACCAGCCCAGTAAATCCGTTGAATACACTGAGCACGGTAATAAGGGCTGCGGTACCCACAGCAATAGCGCTCATACTCACCCATGCGATGATATTAATCGCGGTGGTGGATTTACGGGCGCGGAAATAGCGTGTAGCGAACTGCCAGATCATGCGGGAGGGAACGCGGATTAGGGTTGCTGAGGTTTATCGTCATTGATCTTTTTGAACAGCTCTTCCATCTTGAACACATGATCGAGCGTATCATCGAGGAAGAAAGTAAGTTCCGGCACACGGCGCAATTGCTTGCCTACCCGGTTTCCCAGATCACGGCGGATCTCACTCATGCGCTCATTCATACGCCCCAGCATTTCAACAGGATTCTTAATCTGGAACATGCTCAGGTAAACACGTGCTTCCAGCAAATCGGGCGTCATCTTCACCGAAGAAATGGAAATCATTCCTCCTTCTGTCACGTTAAAGCCCATGCGGGTGAAAATATCGCTGAGCTCTTGCTGCACGAGCTGTCCTACCTGCTTTTGTCTTTTTGTTTCTTGCATATATACACCGTTTAAGCTGAACAATCCATGCATCCAAAGCCTGATGTGATGTAAAATTAGCCTTTTTTTAGCGGTTCTCACGCAGGCCCTCTCCCATTATGGTATCATTTTTGGGGACAAGTGCCTGCCACAGGGCACTGTAATTGTTCACAAAAACCATTATTGACGCCTATGATTTCAGTCGTTATACCCGTGCTCAATGAGGGCGCAACCATCCGGCAGGTTATCCGAACCATCCGAAAAACTTCCCGAACCATAGAAATTATTGTAGTTGATGACAACTCCACCGATAATACGGTAGACGAAGCCCTCAAGGAACGGGTGCGTGTTATTACCAGCAGCCAGCGCGGAAAAGGAATTTCCATGCGCGAAGGAATGATGGCAGCCAAACATGATATCATCATGTATGTGGACGGTGATATCCTCACCTACCCTGATAACATGGTGGAGCTGCTGACAGATGCTATCGTAAATGATGAAGCCGATTTCACCAAGTCATACTTTGAGCGCCAGGCGGGCCGTGTAACACAGCTGGTTGCCAAACCGCTGCTGAGTATCCTGTTCCCGGAACTGGCGCACTTTAACCAACCGCTGAGTGGTATGATAGCCGCCCGCAAGCATATGCTGCAACAGGTGCATTTTGAAAATGATTACGGGGTAGACATAGGGTTGCTGATTGACATGCACCTGATGGGTGCCCGTATCAGCGAAGTCAACATCGGCCGGCTTGAGAACGCGATGCAAACATGGGAACAGCTCAGTAAAATGAGCCGTGAAGTTAGCCGTACCATTCTTCGTAAAGCAGAAAGCATTCCGCAGCAGAATCTCGAAACACTGGGTAATATCAACATCATCCGCGAGCAAATGGAGTATTCCATTCTCGAATCGATCGACAAGCTGCAGAAGATGGTAATCTTTAACCTCGACGAAACCATTTTCCGGGAAAACTACCTGTTTACTGCTGCAGCCGCGTTTGATCAGGAAGACTCCCTCGTGCAGGTACTGCAACATTATACCGATCCGCTTTCCATACTCACGCGCAGTGCCGCCCTCTTCCAGGGGCGCAACCTTGCAGAGTTGCTGGAGGTGGCCGATGCTATTCCCGTAACGCCGGATATCCGGCATGTAATCCGCGAACTCAAGCGGCGCGGATATATATGCGGGTTTATTACTGATGGGTTCGAATGTGTTGCCAATCACATGAAAAACAAGCTGGGAGCGGATTTCGCATTTGCCAACCGAATGCACCTTGTTCACAGTGTAGCTACCGGAGAAATCACTGTACCCGATTATTTCCTCAATGGTAAAAACGGTAACACACAATATTGCAAGAGCAATATCCTCCGGTACATTTCGGATAAATACCACATCCAGTCGCAGAATATCATTTATGTAGGCAATGGTGAAACCGATGCTGAACTGTTGCAGGATGCGGGCATTGGTGTGGCGTATCATCCACAATATGTAGAAGCAGCTACGGTGGCTGATAAAGTAATAGAAGATAATTGTATGGCGCCGTTACTGGACATTGCACAGGCTAGTCCTGAGCGTGTTAATAAACGCTGGCCAACGAAGAGCCAGGCAGTAAACATCGGATTGGGAAGCCTGGCAGCCATTGCCACAGCAGGCCTTTTATACCTTGCTGCAAGGCAGGTGAAGAAAGCATTCAGCGGCTCACCCGACTGTGATGAAAAAGCATTGAAGCCCGCATAACAAATATTTGAACCCATATTTTTAAACGCTTCTCCGTCCAAACGGGGAAGCGTTTTTTAGTTTCTCCGAAATTCGGAGAAATCCTCTTCCCGCACTGATATATTCTCACCCTTTTTTTCACTGTCGGGTTACATTACTCGTTAGTTTCGCTGTGTTGATTTTGATGAATGCTAACTACATCATCATCACATGGGATTAACCGAGGAGGCCGTGCTCTCACGGTCTCAAATTTCCTTCAACGCAATTAATTACACTACTGTTTACTCATCGCTTAACGGAATCCTGCGATATGCCGGGATTACAATAGCAAAATGAAGAAGGGGTTGCTCTTCCGGGCGGCCCTGTCTTTTATCGTAACCGGAATTGGTCACGAACGTTAGCCCGGACCATCACACAGCTCAACAGGCTGATCTTTGACCGCATCGTGTTTGAAACATTGGAACTAATTGAACGAAAGCTAATGAACAACAAATCTGTTAACAAACACCTTAAAAAATGAAACATCAAGATCCTGTTATTTTTTATCAAACTGAAGACAAGAATATTTGTCTTGAAGTAACTGTTGAAGATGAAACCGTATGGCTCACTCAACTACAAATGGCGGAATTGTTTGACACAACAATTCCAAATATCAACATTCATTTAAACAAAATCTATGCTTCCAAAGAATTAGACAAGCCGTCAACTATTAAGGAAAACTTAATAGTTCAAAAAGAAGGCGCCAGATCTATCAAACGTAAAACAATACGCTACTCCCTGGATGTGATTATTTCAGTGGGATACCGGGTAAAATCCTTGCGGGGTACTCAATTCAGGATTTGGGCAAACAAAGTACTCAAAGCGTATATGTTAAGTGGCTATGTCCTGAATGAACAAAAGCTCCGCAGGCAGCCCGAGAATCTGACAACTTTAACGAACACCATCCATTTAATGGGAAAACTGCTGGAGACAAACCAGTTATCCAATGATGAAACTACCGATTTAATCCGTGTAATCAAATCATATGCGTATGCATTGGAAATACTGGACCGGTACGATCACCGGACGCTGACGCTGGAGAACGTACGGCCGGGGCCATCCTTTATTCCAACTTATGAAGAGGCTATGCAGGCAATAGCAGCATTGAAGGATAGCGTTGGCGGCGCTGCGCTCTTCGGTAATGAGAAAGATGCATCTTTCCGCAGTTCTATCGCTGCTATCCATCAAACGTTTGACGGGCGCGATCTATATGCGAGTATAGAAGAGAAAGCAGCGCATTTATTGTATTTCATCGTAAAGAATCATTCTTTCACAGATGGCAATAAGCGTATTGCTGCTTTTATGTTTGTCTGGTATATGGACAAGAACCATATCCTGTA
This sequence comes from Chitinophaga deserti, assembly GCF_003149455.1. Classification (GTDB taxonomy): domain Bacteria; phylum Bacteroidota; class Bacteroidia; order Chitinophagales; family Chitinophagaceae; genus Chitinophaga; species Chitinophaga deserti. The sequence continues at coordinate 682,169 of NZ_QFFK01000002.1, read as the reverse complement.
CAATAAGGATGGCTCCAGGCGGATAGCGGATAATGCTTTGGTGGCGCTTACATTAATGATTGCAGAAAGCAATCCGGATGATAAAGATGTGATGGTAAGTGTAGTGGCCAACCTGATCAATGCAAACAATTGATTGTATGGCTCACGCTGATGCATAACGGCAGTCAAATAAAAAAGGCTGTCCAGACGGACAGCCTTTCTATTATTTTTTGCTTTTCGGTTATTTGCTTTTGGCGAGTTTCGCTTCGATGCTGAGGGTAGCATGCGGAACTGCTTTGAGACGGGCTTTTTCGATGAGCTTACCGGTTTCGCGGCAGATGCCGTAGCTTTTGTTTTCGATACGAACGAGTGCTTTCTCGAGGTGATCGATAAACTGAATCTGGCGGCTTGCCATCTGGTTGAGCTGCTCACGTTCCTGGGAACCGGAGCCGTCTTCCATACTCATGTATTTGTTTTCGGTATCATCAGTACCGGCTTCGTCTTTGCGCGTGATAAGACCCTGGAGGAAAACCAGTTCTTTCTTGGCTGCTTCCAGTTTCTTCAGGATAATTTCCTTGAATTCCAGCAGCTCAGGATCGCTATAGCGATAAGTAGGGCCTGCGGGTGCATCGGGCTGATCGAGTACGGATTTCGTGAATTCCGGTACATAAGCCACGGCTTTAGCGGACGAACGGGAGCTTCCGGCTGAGCGGGAAGTCGTTTTTCCAGAAGGTCTCTCAGCAACCCGTTTCGCAGGCTCTTCTGCTTTGGCCTTCTTTACCGGCTCCTTTTCTGATTTTTCCTGTTTGCTCTTTGCCATTATATCTACTTTTTCTACGGGTTTAGCAATAATCGGCCCATTTTCGGCAACCACCGTTTTAGTTGCAGGTGCCTTTTTGGATTTGGGTGCAGGTACCGGCACCGCTTTAACGGTAACGGCCTTCACCAGTTTCTTTACCGGGGCTTTCGCCACTACGGCCTTTTTCGCTGCGGGAGCAGCTTTAACAGCCGCTTTCTTCACGACAGGAGCCGCTTTCTTGGCAACAACCGCCGGTTTCTTTGCCGGCGCAACTTTCTTGGAAGGGGATGCTTTCACTGCCGCTTTCTTAGCTGCAGCTTTCTTCGGAGCAGGTTTCACAACTTTAGCCGCGGGTTTCTTCGCCGCTGCCTTTTTAGGCGCAGCAGCCGGCTTCTTTTTCACAGGGGCAGCTTTGGCCGCCGCCTTCTTAGGCGCTGCCACTTTCTTTGCTACCGCTTTCTTCGCAGGAGCCGCCTTCTTGATAGTCTTACCAGCAACCTTCTTCTTTGTTGCCATGGGATTAGCGTTTTTTGTTAACTAATACGTTGAATTTAAATTCGTTAACTTCTACTTCCGTTCCTTCCTGTAATTGCGGCACTATTTCCAAACTATCTGCCAAAATTTCCGTGCAAATATAGTCATTAAAGTTCATTAACGCCGATTTCAGGGCCGGAACGTCCGGCACTTTAACATTGATCCTGTCGGTTAATTCAAATCCACTGTCCTTCCGTATCTTCTGAATGCGGTTCACCAGCTCTCGCGCATTGCCCTCGTCTAATAATTCAGGTGAAATGGTGATATCCAGGGCCACGGTTAACATTCCCTTATTGGCTACTGTCCACCCCGGTATATCTTCAGAAATGATGTCTACATCGCTCAGCACAATCGGAATACGCTCATTTTCAACTATTAAGCCAAATTCGCCCTCTTTCTCCAATATTGCAATATCGTGCTGCTCCATTCCGCTTATCGCGGCTGCTACAGCCTTCATTTTTGCACCCATACGGGTACCGAGAGATTTGAAGTTTGGCTTAATCTTTTTCTTGATGAACCCTTCCGTTTCCGTAAGATACTCAATAGTTTTTACATTCACTTCACTTTTTATCAGGTGCTCAACAAGCGTGATTTGTGCCTTCATATGCTCGTCCGTAACCGGAATGAGGATCTTTTGCAACGGCTGTCTCACCTTATTGTTGGTTTTTTTCCGCAGGCTCAGTACAAGCGAGGAAATATCCTGCGCCAGCTGCATCCTTTCCTCCAGCTCCGTATCAACCGCAGCTTCGTTCACTGCCGGGAAATTGGACAAATGCACAGAACCCTCGGAACGTAAACCGCTGACACTGTTCAGATTGCGGTACAACCAGTCGGAGAAGAACGGTGATACAGGCGCCATCAGCTGAGATACCTTCTCAAGGCACTCATACAATGTCTGGAACGCGCTGATCTTATCGTGCTCGTACTCCCCTTTCCAGAACCGGCGGCGGCAAAGCCTTACGTACCAGTTGCTAAGGTGTTCATCCACAAACTCCTGCACTGCACGGCCCGCCTGGGTAGGCTCAAACTCGTCCATATTGCCTGTCACCTGTTTCACCAGGGTATTCAGTACGGATATGATCCAACGGTCGATTTCAGGGCGCTCCTCCAGCGGAATGTACTTCTCCTCAAAACGGAACCCGTCCAGGTTGGCGTACATCGCGAAGAAATTGTAGGTATTATATAAGGTACCGAACAACTTACGCTGTACTTCCTTTATACCTTCCACGTTGAACTTCATATTGTCCCACGGGGAAGCGTTCGTAATCATATACCAGCGGGTAGCATCAGCACCGAATTGGTCGATGGTCTGGAACGGATCCACCACATTGCCCAAACGCTTGCTCATCTTGTTGCCGTCTTTATCCAGCACCAATCCGTTGGATACCACTGTTTTATATGCCACATTATCGAACAGCATTACACCCAGTGCGTGCAGGGTATAAAACCATCCACGGGTCTGATCCACGCCTTCAGCAATGAAATCTGCCGGGAAGGCCTGCCCTTTATCGATATTATCTTTATTCTCAAAGGGATAATGCCATTGTGCATAAGGCATGGCGCCGGAATCAAACCATACGTCTACCAGATCAGGTTCACGGCGCATGGGCTTGCCGGAGGGGCTCACGAGAATGATCTCATCCACATATGGTTTATGCAGGTCGAGAATGCCGTCGTGCAGGTAAGCCTTGTTCACATCGCCACCCAATACTTCATTCGCTTTCCGGATACCGTCGTTCAGTTCGGCTATGGAACCGATGCAGATCTCTTCGGTCCCGTCTTCCGTACGCCAGATAGGCAGGGGCGTACCCCAATAACGGCTGCGGCTGAGGTTCCAGTCCACCATATTCTCCAGCCACTGGCCAAAACGGCCGCTGCCGGTAGCGGCAGGTTTCCATTGGATAGTTTTATTCAGTTCCACCATCCGGTCTTTCACCGCGGTGGTACGGATGAACCAGGCATCGAGGGGGTAATAGAGCACCGGTTTGTCTGTCCGCCAGCAGTGGGGATAGGTGTGTTCATATTTTTCCACGCGGAAAGCGCGGTTTTCTTTCTTCAGTTTTACGGCGATGTCTACATCAACGTCTTTATAATCAGTTTCGTTCTTGTAGTTCTTCACATAGCGGCCGGAGAATTCTCCTACGTTATCGGTGAATTTACCCTGGCGGTCTACCAGTGTGAGGATGCCGATGCCGTATTTTTTACCTACACGGTTATCGTCTGCGCCGAAAGCAGGTGCGGTATGCACGATACCGGTACCATCTTCGGTAGTTACGAAATCGCCCAGCAGCACGCGGAAGGGATCGCCTTCTTCGGGTTGAGCAAATGGCAGCAGTTGTTCGTAACGGATATTTTCGAGCTGGCGGCCTTTGAAGCCGGCAACTACTTTCCAGGGGATGATTTTATCTTCAGGGGTCCAGGCAGCGAAGTCACCATTTTCGCCTTCGGCCTTGAAGTATTTGCCGGCAAGATCTTTTGCTACCACTACGTTCACGGGGAGGTGGGTGTAGGGGTTGAAGGTTTTGATCAGCTGGTAATCTATGTTTTCGCCTACGGTAAGACCGAGGTTGGACGGCAGCGTCCAGGGGGTGGTGGTCCAGGCGAGGAAAAACACTTCTTCTCCTGCGCCTGCGGCGTCGAAGAGGAATTGTGATTTATCGGAAGCAATGGCTTTGAACATAGCCACTACTGTAGTGTCTTTCACATCTTTATAAGTGCCGGGCTGGTTAAGCTCATGAGAGCTGAGGCCGGTGCCTGCGGCGGGGGAATAAGGCTGGATGGAGACGCTTTTATAGAGCAGGCCTTTTTTATAGAGCTGCTGCATGCACCACCAGAGGCTTTCGATGTAATCGTTCTCGAAAGTGATGTATGGATGCTGGAGATCAACCCAATAACCCATTTTACGGGTCAGTTCTTCCCAGACATCTTTATATTTTAATACTTCTTTTCTGCAGGTTTCGTTGTATTCGGCGATGGAGATTTTTTTGCCGATATCTTCTTTAGTGATGCCGAGTGCTTTTTCCACGCCCAGTTCAACGGGTAGGCCATGGGTATCCCAGCCGCTTTTGCGTTTTACCTGGTAGCCTTTCATGGTTTTATAGCGGCAAACAAGATCTTTAAGGGACCGGGAGATCACGTGGTGGATACCGGGGAGGCCGTTGGCGCTTGGAGGACCTTCATAAAACACGAAGGGAATGGCGCCGTCGCGGTTAGACACGCTTTTTTCGAAGATCTGGTGCTGTTCCCATTCCTTCCTGATTTCCTGTTCTATTTGCGGTAAATTCAGCTGGTTATATTCCTGATATTTGCTGGCCATATTCGATACCCACCTGGTTGTTAATGAATGGATTTTAAAATTCTGCGAAGTTACGAAAATAGCCGGAGCTTTCCCCGCGGGCCTGTCAGCCATAAAAAATAATGGAATTTTAAAAAAAATGACAGGCAAATTGGGTAATTTACAATAAACTGTACTTACTTTGCGTTTTTGGCAAGGTTTTGGTATCGAAAGGGAAGACCGTATAACAGAGAAAAACCATATCTTTTATGAAAAGAGTAACGTTACTTCTTTGCGCAGCTATCTTCACTTCCGGCATAGCGTTTTCGCAACAGAAATCCACCAAAAAATCCAAAACTACAGCTAAGAAAGTAGAGGCCCCGGCGCCTGTTAAAGAAGCATTTTTGCAGAATGCCCAATATGCGGGTACTGCAGATGCAGCCTGGGCTAAAACTGCCAGCGGCAACTGGATCGCGTCTTTTAATAAAGACAGTGTTAAGACCGCCGTTGAGTACAATGCCGAAGGCAGCTGGATTGCTACCCGCAGTGAATATGCGAATGGCACCGTGCCCGAAACTGTTTTGGGAACTTTGAAGAACAAATATCCGTCTGCCGTTGTTAAAGAAGGGTGGAAAATTGAAAGAGCAGACGTAGCATCGTACTACAAAGTCAACATCGAAGAAAATGGCACTGCCAAAACGGTACTGCTTAATGATGCTGGCACTATTGTTGATTAGTAGTACTTACAACACATAATTAAGTATTTCATAGGTATAGGGATAAATAGGACAGACCCTGCTCTTTTGGGCGGGGTTTTTCTTTGCCCATAACTCCCGTTTCTTCCCTACTATATTCTTTTTCAAACACTTTTGCACTTTATATATCTGCATCGGCCTCTTCTCACACGCATGTTAACAAACCCATACTGCTCAACACTCCTGTCATTTCAACAATTATTAATCCCATTATAAAAGAACCACTGCCAAAACGTAACTGCAACAGCTGTAGATGAAATTTCACGGCTGTGAAATATTTACCGCTATTGCTTCCACAATTTCGTTTGATGCAGCTGGATATTTCGGGAAGTTTAAAGCGTGGGAATAAAAAAAGCCGCTACAGAAAAGTAACGGCTTTATGCAAATTACGGTGGAAAAACTTACGGATCGCAGCGCCCTCTCTTTGTCGTGAGTGGTGTTTGATAAGGCGCCGCTTTAATGGCTTTACTAACCGCAAGCCCTTCCGATTTAGGTCAAATCTGATAAGGAAGCTTATGAGGAAACCAGATTGATATCCAGTATCGTTTTACAAAGATGCAACGATCCTGAAAAATGCAATAGTCAAATCGGGAAAAGAAATGATCGTACCGGGAAAAACGCCTTAGCGAAGTAATAACTCACAGGGTTTCAGGCCTGTATGCTTTTTAAAGGCGGTAGAGAAATGTGAAATACAGGAGTACCCCATCATCATGGCTACTTCAGAAACCGACATACCCTTCTCATAAAGGAGCCCGCGCGCCTTTTCCATCCTTTCCTTCTGGAAATAATCATAGATGGTAGTGCCGTACATGGCTTTAAATCCTTTCTTCAGGTAACATTCGTTCATCGCCACTTTGCGCGCCAGTTCACGGATCGTGATAGGCGCATCCAGCTGTTCCAGGAGGATGGAACGGGCTTTATCAATTTTCGCACGGTCTTCCATCTGCGTCAGGAAGCGGCAGCCGTAGCGCTCTTCCGTATCGTTCTGGATAAACTGGTCCGAACTGAAAAGGAGCAATTCAAGCGATTTGCTCTGTAAAAAGATGTTTTTCAACACCCCTTCATAATTATGATGCACCATCTGCTCCAGTACCGCTTTGGATTTGGTACAGGGCTGAATGGTTTTCATGAATGGCTTGCGCGATTGCAGCTCGAATAATGTGCTGCTGGTATTGCTTTTCTGTAAAGACTGGATAAACCCGGGATGAAAACGCACAGTGATCAGATCGATCGAAGGCATTTTATCACTGGAGCAATCGGCCGCTTTGAGTCCTTCAACACATACACGGTCGCTGCAATTAGGTTTCTTACAGTATTTATTCCCTGCCACGCAATAACGCAGCTCTATAGCAGCGCTTTTGCCCCGCTTGGCGGGCTGGTACACTACCATCGCCACATCTTCCACAGGAAGCGGACGATCATACACATACCGTTGCAGGGTGAAATCCAGGCAATCCGGAACCGCTATTGATTCGGTTACCGCCAGCTCCAGCTGGTCGCTCATAGCGGGCTGCGCCATCGCGAGTTGTAATATTTCCTGTATTTCTTTCATAAAAAGCTCGACAAAAGTAAGGAATGATTGTTATTATCTTATCAGTCTGACAAAGACGTTACAATTGACAGACCTTTCAGGGGAATTGGTATAAATTTAGCACCAGTAGCTTACACATGAAGAAATCCTGGAAAATCATCCTCATCTCCGCCGGCACCCTAACTGCCATCCTCCTTATAACAGGGTGGTACCTCAGCTCCCACTGGAAAAGCCTCCTCGACAAGGAGCTCCGCAGATATGTGGCGGAAGGGTCAGACAGCCTCTATACGCTCGCCTACGGCAAAATTAGCCTCAACCTGCTAACAGGAAGTGTGGCTATCCAGCATGTTGCCCTCATTCCCGACTCGGCGGTTTACGAAAAGCTCGTGAAAGAACACCGGGCGCCGGAAGTACTGTATAACGCCAAGCTGGGCCGCGTACAGGTGACAGGCTTTAAAATATGGCGCTACTTCCTTCATAAAGAAGTGGATGCCACCTCCTTCCGCCTCCGCGATCCGGAACTGGTCATTATCCACGACATGCGCAGCCAGGATACCACTCCGCGGCGCAGTTTCTATGAATCCGTATCACGCTCCATCAGGCAATTCCGCATCGGGGAAATAGAACTGGCCAATACCAGCCTCGCGTTTACACAGATCCGGAAAGACAGCAGCCGTAAAATCACGAAACTGGGCAACCTCGACGTGGTTCTACGCAATCTCGCCATAGATTCCATCACCCAGAACGATCTTTCCCGGGTGCTTTACGCCCAGGACTTCACCGTCAGCCTCAAAAAATGGGAATACCGGACACCTGACAGTCTATACTGGCTCCGCCTGTCAGACATCTCCTTTAATGCCGTAGCCAAAAAGCTGGCAGTGGGCAGCGTACGGTTAGATCCCCGGTATAATAAAGCGCAGTTCGACAAGCAGATCGGCACCCAAAAGGACCGTTTTCAGCTGGCATTCAATAATTTAACGGCAGAAGGCATCCACCTCGGGCACATACTGCAGCAGCAGGCCATCATCCGCAAGGCGAATATAGACGGGGGAGAGCTGAATGTATACCGCAACCGCGGGCTTCCCATGCCACCAGGTAATAAGTACGGCCAGTTCCCTAACCAGCTGCTCATGAAACTGGAGATGCCCCTGCGCATAGATACCCTTACGGCCCAGGGTGTTAATGTTACGTATGCCGAAGTAAACCCTAAGAACGGTCAAACCGGCGAAATTGCTTTCCACCAGGCCGGGGGCACTTTCCGGCATATATCCAATATCGACTCCATGGTGGCAAAGCACCCTCATGCCACCGTAGACCTCCACGCCATTCTCATGCGCACAGGTAAGCTCCGTGCCCATTTCGACTTTACACTGAACAGTGCCCAGGGCGCCTTTGGCGTAAGCGGAAAACTGAATGATATGGACGGCAAGGAAATGAACCCTGCCACCCGGGCCATGGGGGATGTGGCCATCCGCTCTGCCAGGATACAGGAAATGGAGTTCAATATCAGGGGAAATGAACGTTCCGCGGCGGGCACACTCACCTTAAAGTATGATGACCTGAAGATTGAAATGCTGAAAGATATAGAGGCGAAGGGGAAAAAGCGGAAGAAAGGGCTGGTAAGCCTCATTGCCAACCTGATGGTACTCCATAATGAAAACCCTTCCCGCGGACAGCCCTTAAGGGTGGCCAAGCCCCAGTTTACCCGCGACCCTCAGAAGTCGTTCTTCAACCTGGTCTGGAAAACCATCTTTACGGGCATAAAACAAACGGTTCTTACCGACGTTGCCTCGGGTGCCCTCGGCTAAGCTTTCCACAGGCTATACACACCCCTCAAATTAGGCTTGTTTTTCATGGAAATTAGCCTGATTTTCCGTATTTTTGCTGGATATTCAATGGATTTGTTCAAAAAAGATTTTCAGCTAAAAATATGAGTGAAGAATTAGTGCAAGCACCTCCTGCTAACAATAATTACGGCGCCGATAACATTCAGGTATTGGAAGGGCTGGAAGCCGTGCGTAAGCGCCCGGCGATGTACATTGGCGACATTGGCGTCAAGGGTTTGCATCACCTTGTATATGAGGTGGTTGACAACTCCATCGACGAAGCCCTCGCCGGTTACTGCAAGAACATTGATGTAACAATCTGTGAAGACAACTCCATCCGCGTGAAGGATGACGGCCGTGGCATCCCCACGGGCATGCACCAGAAAGAAAAGCGTTCTGCGCTTGAAGTGGTGATGACCGTACTGCACGCCGGTGGTAAGTTCGATAAAAACACCTATAAAGTATCCGGCGGTTTGCACGGTGTGGGCGTATCCTGCGTAAACGCACTGAGCGATCCCCTGCATGTTACCGTTCACCGCGAAGGCAAGATCTTCGAACAGCAATACAGAATGGGGCACCCCCAGTATACTGTCCGTGAGATCGGCGAGAGCGATATCACCGGTACCATCGTTCACTTTAAGCCCGATGCCACCATCTTCACTGAAACGGTATATAACCGCGAAACCCTCGCAGGCCGTCTCCGTGAACTGGCTTTCCTCAACCGCCGCATCCGTATCACACTGAACGATGAGCGCGAGAAAGACGAGAATGGCAACATCTTCAGCGAAACCTTCTTCAGCGAAGGCGGTATCGTTGAATTCGTACAGCTGATCGATAAGAACGGCCGCCGTAACCCGCTGCTGCCCTCTCCTATCTATATCGAAACGCACGATGCAAACTCTAACGTTGCCGTAGAAGTAGCCCTGCTCTACAACGATTCGTTCAACGAGCATATCTTCTCTTACGTAAACAATATCAATACTATCGAAGGCGGTACCCACGTGGCCGGCTTCCGCAGGGCTATCACCCGCGTGTTCAAATCGTATGGCGATAAGAACAAGCTGTTCGAGAAATCCAAAGTGGAAGTTACGGGCGACGACTTCCGGGAAGGCCTCACCTGCATCGTGAGCGTAAAAGTTCCCGAACCGCAGTTTGAAGGACAAACCAAGACGAAGCTGGGTAACTCCGACGTAATGGGTATTGTGGACAGTGCCGTTGCTAACGTACTGGACGCCTACCTCGAAGAGCATCCGAAAGAAGCCAAGCAGATCATCAACAAGGTGGTTCTGGCAGCCCAGGCGCGTGAAGCAGCCCGGAAAGCCCGCCAGATGGTTCAGCGTAAAAGCGTAATGACCGGCAGCGGCCTCCCCGGTAAACTGGCAGACTGCTCCGATAACGATCCCAAGAAATGTGAGCTGTTCCTTGTCGAAGGAGACTCCGCGGGTGGTACTGCCAAACAGGGCCGTAACCGTAACTTCCAGGCTATCCTGCCCCTCCGCGGTAAAATCCTCAACGTGGAAAAAGCACTTGAGCATAAAATCTACGAGAACGAAGAGATCAAGAATATCTTTACCGCCCTCGGCGTAACTATCGGAACGCCCGAAGACGATAAAGCCCTTAACCTCTCCAAACTCCGCTACCACAAGCTGATCATCATGACGGATGCTGACGTGGACGGTAGCCACATCGCCACCCTTATCCTCACTTTCGTATTCCGCTATATGCGCGAAATGGTGGAGCAGGGTTATGTTTACCTCGCCCAGCCCCCGCTGTACCAGGTAAAGAAAGGCAAGGAGTTCCAGTATGCCTGGAACGACGAACAGCGCAAAGCTGCCGTTACCCGCCTCGCAGGCGGTGGTAAAGAAGACAGTGTTACCATCCAGCGCTATAAAGGTCTTGGTGAGATGAACGCAGAGCAGCTCTGGGATACTACCATGGATCCGGATGTGCGTACGCTGAAACAAGTGTCTATCGACAACATGTTTGAAGCCGACCGTGTTTTCACCATGCTCATGGGCGATGAAGTTCCCCCGCGCCGCGAATTCATTGAATCGCACGCTAAATACGCTAAGATCGACGCTTAATAAGCTCGGAAAGAATACATTACAGCAAAGGCCGTTTCCGCTAAACAGGGAAACGGCCTTTCTTTTTTCCTGCCCTTCTCCCCCATCCCCAAACTTTATTTATAATTAATTTTTATAATTTGTATTTGCTGCGTATATTGCACCCGCTAGCAACACCTGTACCTTTAGAATCGTATACCTATGAAAATCGCAAGCATTCTGCCGGCCCTTGGCCTGGCGGCAGCCATGTGCCTGACCGCATGCAAGAAGAAAGATATTTTCGAGGACAACCGCAGCCAGGGTTACCTGTCCATGAAAATCGACGGGCAGGAGCTCGCAGTATCCAAACAGCTGACCGGCAGTTTGTACGACACCGCCAACGATATTATGAGCCATCTCATTGTGAGCGGGATGACGACAGACAACCAGTTCCTCACCGTCAACGTTTCCTTCCTTAATAAAGAGCTGAAGCCCGGCACTTACCGCCTGAACGATTTCGGCTATAATACTATTGGCTGGATTCAGCGCCTGAGCGACGGCCTGGGTTATGCTGCCGACGATACCGGCCTGGGCGCCAGCGCCACCATCATCATAGAATCTGTAAGCGAAACCAAAGCCAAAGGCACTTTTTCAGGTGTAATGATCCATGATGTGGATGCTGATAAGAAAAAGACCGTGACAGAAGGAAAGTTCGAAGTAACGGTGCTGAAACACACGAAATAGAATTGAAAAACCATCGCAACATAAGTCCGTCCTATTTATCCCAACTTACCTGACTTCGGCTAAAGGCCGCGAGTAGCAAAATAGACTGAAAAGACAGTTAAAACGACAGTAGAAATTAGACAGCGTCATACGCCTTTTGGCGTTATGTGACCTACCATCAAGACAATGAAAAAGGGCTACCGGTGATACCGGCAGCCCTTTTTTCGTTTGCGTTGTGATTAGTTATTTAATACCGAATACGGCACGCACTTCCGCACGGATCTTGATGGTCTTGAAATCGATATCGGAATCGGGAGCACCACCTGCAGCATCATAAGCTACGGCTTTACGGGCCATCATGTTCGCCATTTCAGGGCGTACATCGCTGTACTGATCAGTGTTAAACTCCTGGATTTCGATTACGCCACCCAGCTTCTCGTCAATAGCAGCTACCATGTATTCCGCTTTGGCTTTAGCAGCCTTCAGTGCGGCGATCTTCACCTGCTTGCGGTATTCTTCCATTTTGCTGCTGCTGAAAGATGCTACGTTAGCACTTTCGATACCTTCTTCATCCACAGCTGCGAGGATGCTGTTGATCTTGTCCAGACGGGCCAGTTTCAAACGGTATTGTTTGCGGGCCATGAAGTCAGGCGCATCTTTCTTCTTTTTCCACCATTGCTCGTAGTTGTAACCAAATACGTTGGCGATAGTGAAATCTGCTTTCGGGATGCCTGCAGCTTCAACAGCTTTCTGCAGCTTCTGTTCCAGTTCGGAGATCGATACCTTCTGCGTTTTATTTTTCATGTATTCGCGCAGGGTGATGTTAAAGTAGATCTCATCAGGCGTGATTTCCAGTTCGGCACTGCCGTTTACTTCAATCTTCTTTACCGGAGGCTTGTTGTCGGTAGTTTGTGCAAAGGAAGTTGCTGTCATAACAAGGGCCATTAAAAGTACGGTTAATCTTTTCATTGCTTTCAGTTTTAAATTCACCAGCAGGATGCAGGGAATGGATGTGTTTCCATATGCGATCGCCGGCTTTAACTTTTCTTTAATTTTTAGTCAGGTAAAATGTTTGTGTCAGCCGGTGTAACGATTAAAACAAATATATGTTACAAATGTTAATTGCGGGCGTCGGTCATTTTCCGGAGGAAGTCGTGCAGTTTGGTCATGGAGTCGATCCGATCCACAATCAGCATAAAGTTTTTACCTACCTGCTTCAGCCGTGCATTGTTGGTACGCGTCTGTATATAATGCAGGATGTGCTGGAATGTGGGCGATTCAAAATAGGGGCTGTCGGGGTTATTAATAAAATAACAGCGGAGGGTCTCCTCTTTCAGGATCATCTTCTCAAAACCTAATGCAATGGCCATCCAACGGCAGCGGATGGTGGTATACAGGTCTTCTACGGGAGCTGGTGCTTCACCAAAACGGTCTTGCAGTCCGGCAGCAAACTCCTGTAGCCTGGATTCCTGTGTGATATTATCCAGCTCCTGGTAGAGGTTCAGTCTTTCCTGAATGCTTTCAATATATGTATCGGGGATAAGAATTTCCAGATCTGTATCGATGGTACAGTCCGATACATAATCTTTCTTCTCTTCCAGCTGATCTTTGAAGAGATCCTTAAAGTCGGTCTGCTTCAGTTCGCGGATAGCTTCGTCAAGGATCTTCTGATACATGTCGAACCCAATCTCCGCTACAAAGCCACTTTGTTCACCTCCCAGCAGGTTACCCGCGCCACGGATATCGAGGTCGCGCATCGCTATCTGGAAGCCACTGCCCAGCTCGCTGTGCTGCTCGAGTGTTTGTAAACGCTTGCGACTGTCGGACGGCAGGGTGCTCATAGGAGGTGCCAGCAGGTAACAGAATGCTTTCTTATTGCTTCTGCCCACACGCCCACGCAGCTGATGCAGATCGCTCAGGCCAAAGTGATGGGCGTTGTTGATGATAATGGTATTGGCATTTGAAATGTCGACCCCGCTTTCCACGATATTGGTACACACCAGTACGTCGTACTTGCGGTCGATGAAATCGAGGATCACTTCTTCGAGCTTATGCCCTTCGAGCTGGCCATGTGCAGTGGCAATGCTCAGATCCGGACACAGCTCCTGTATAAGGCCCGCCATTTCACGGAGACCGTTAATACGGTTATGAATGAAATATACCTGGCCGCCACGTTCGGTTTCGTAGTAAATAGCGTCGCGGATCTGCTCCTTGTCGAACACCATTACTTCCGTTTCGATGGGCTGCCGGTTAGGCGGCGGTGTGTTGATGATGGAAAGATCGCGTGCCCCCATGAGTGAGAACTGCAGGGTACGCGGGATAGGCGTTGCCGTGAGGGTAAGCGTATCCACGTTCACCTTCATCAGCTTCAGCTTTTCCTTGGCAGTTACGCCAAACTTCTGCTCTTCATCGATCACCATTACGCCAAGGTCTTTGAACTTCACTTCCTTACCCAGCAGGGCGTGCGTACCGATGATGATATCGATCTTCCCTTCCGCCAGCTTCTGCAACGTTTCCTTTTTCTGTTTGGCAGATTTAAAACGGTTGATGTAATCTACGGTACATGGGAAGTCTTTCAACCGGTCCGAGAATGTTTTCCAGTGCTGGAAAGCGAGGATAGTAGTGGGTACCAGCACAGCGGCCTGTTTGCCATCCACCACGGTTTTGAAAGCAGCGCGTACGGCCACTTCGGTTTTACCAAAGCCCACGTCGCCACATACGAGGCGGTCCATCGGTGAGGGGGATTCCATATCCCGCTTCACGTCTGAAGTGGCTTTAGACTGATCCGGCGTGTCTTCATAAATGAAAGACGCTTCGAGCTCTGTTTGCAGATAGGTATCCGGCGTATGCTGGAAGCCTTCCTGTGCTTTACGTGCGGCGTAGAGCTTAATGAGATCTTTGGCGATATCCTTCACTTCGGTTTTCGCCTTCTCTTTCAGCTTCTCCCACGCATCGCTGCCGAGCTTATTCACTTTGGGCGTAACGCCTTCTTTGCCGGTGTATTTGCTGATCTTATGCAGTGAGTTGATGTTCACATACAGCAGATCATTGTTTTTGTAGATGATACGGATCGCTTCCTGCATCTTCCCTGCCACCTCTATTTTCTGCAGGCCGCTATACACGCCCACGCCATGATCGATGTGGGTCACGAAGTCGCCAGACTGCAGTTCCTGTAAGGTTTTGAGGGTGATGGCCTTGTTCTTGTTGTAGGCCTGCTTCACTTTGTATTTGTGAAAGCGCTGGAAGATCTGGTGATCGGTATAGCAGGCGATTTTCAGTCCTGTATCCACAAATCCTGCACTGATGGGTACGGGGATGGGATAGAAGAGGAAATCGGCTTTCAGGTCTTCGAAGATGCTACGGAGCCTTTCCAGCTGCCGCGGGTTTTCCGCGAAAATGAACAATGCAGTTTTAGCGGCGTTCTGTGCAGACAGGTCTTTTATCAGCAGATCGAACTGGCGGTTAAATACCGGCTGCTCTATGGTTTTGAAAGAGATCTCTTCCACACCCGCCGGCACCTGCTCAAAATTGAAATGTGCCCCGGTCACAATACAGTGGCGGTGCAGCAGCTGGTTCATGAGCACATCCGCCTTTTCAACATCTTCTTCCTTCAGCTGAATGGCAGTATCGTCGGATACATCTGTGGCGCGGCCGGTTTGCAGCCAGTCGTCGTACCGCTGTTCCATTTGCCCGATCACGCCCTGTACATACGCCGGATCTTTGATCCATACGATGGTGTTTGCCGGGAGGAATTCGGGCAGCGACATTTTCTCAACTGCGGTGGCCCTGGTATCCATATTGGCGATGAGGGTCACCTGCATGAGCTTGCGCTCGGAAAGCTGTGTTTCGGGATCGAAGAGCCGGATAGAATCCACCTCATCACCAAACAGCTCAAAGCGGTAAGGCTTATCGTTCCCGAAGGAATATATATCAAGGATACCGCCGCGTACGGCGTATTGCCCTGGTTCGTATACGAAATCGGAATGTTCGAAACCCCACTCCACCAGTTTGGCAAGGAGGTCGTCTACTTTAAGGTTCTCTCCCACTTTTACAGACACCATGTTGGTGTTGTATGCCGTGTTACCCGCCACTTTTTCGAAGAGTGCTTCGGGGTAGGTAACCATCACTTTACGGTGTGTTTGCGGCCCGGTGAGCTTCATGAGGGCCTCGGTACGCAGCATACTATGGCTGCTGTTGTATTCGGAGAACACGCCTGTTTTCTTGAAAGAGTCGGGGAAGTAGAAGATATCCAGCGCCTGGGAAAGATGTTCCAGGTCGTTATGGAAATAAGCGGCTTCTTCCTTGTCGTTCAGGATAAAGAGATGATTGGCGTCGGAGTTGTTGCGGAGGGCGGTGGCTACGAAGGCAGCGGCGCTTCCGGTGAGGCCGGTGAGGTGAAAATACCGGGGAGCAGGCATAAGAATCCCGTCCGCCAGTGATTTCAGGCGGGGGTCTTTCTCAAATAATTGTAATACTCCCTGCAAATTCATGAAGGATGCAAAGATAAGGCATTTTCAACTTCTATACCGGCCTGGTATAATGGCCGTTTCCCCGGAGGAGGCTATTGACATCCTGCTGCCATACTCTATCGATCCTCCATCCATGTCCAGCAATAGCAAGGGTTTGATATAGGTTGGATGGAGGATGGAAGAAGGTTGGATGGAGGATTACAGGAGAAAGACCCGGGTTTCCCGGAAAAAGCGTAATTTATGGGTATTGGCTTTACTCATCTTACATAAATACTTCATGCATGCTCGAACAATGGTATACAGGCGTGGTAACGAAGATTGTGAATGAGACGGATAATACGAGGCGGTACTGGATTCACATCCCCGAAAAGGAAGCATTTCATTTCAAAGCCGGCCAGTTTGTAACGCTGGACCTGCCCATCCACGAAAAGAAGAACAAGCGCTGGCGGAGCTATTCCATCGCCTCCCACCCAAACGGTTCGTCGGAGATAGAGCTGGTGATTGTACTGCTGGAAGGCGGGGCAGGCACCACATATATCTTTAACGAGATTAAGGAAGGCAGCGAGCTGATCCTCCGCGGCCCCCTGGGCAACTTCGTACTCCCTGAAGCCCCCGACCGCGATCTGTTCCTTATCTGTACCGGCACGGGCATCGCCCCCTTCCGCTCTATGGCGAAGTTCCTGCACAAGAACCAGATCGCACATCCGGACATACACCTGATCTACGGCTCCCGGTACGAGAAAGACATTCTGTACAAAGACGAAATGCGCGCCCTTGCCGCCGAGATGCCCGGCTTCCACTACCACCCCACCCTTTCACGGGAAGATAGTCCGGATTGGACGGGCCATCGTGGCTATGTTCACCAGGTATATGAAGAACTCCTGGCCGACCGCCGACCCGCACACTTTTTCCTTTGCGGCTGGAAGGTGATGATCGACGAGGCAAAGCAGCGCATCCAGGCCATGGGCTACGACCGTCACGACATACACCTCGAACTGTACGGCTGATTATTATCGCAGGAACGGTTTGATTATCGCAATAACAGGAGGCTGTCTCAGTTTTGAGACGGCCTTTTTTTTATTTGTACCCTTCCACTATCCAAAGGGTTTGGTCAGGCTTAAAGAAGGGATAAAGCATACTTAAAGAAGGGTTAATGTAGGTATAATGTATATCAACAGCCTATAAACGCTCTCCCATACAGGGTTTCATATTGTTTACCCCAGGAAACATATACATAGGATATACACCCTTTAACACTTTGTTATGGGTACTTTAACCTTTTATCTAATGCCGCTCTTGCCCGTGATAACCCGGGATGATGTCATAAAATAGGCCGGAAGGAGGTAGAAGTGCCTGGTTTTAGGGGAATAGGGCATAAAAAAAGCGCCTCGCGGGAGGCGCTTCGTTATCTTGATCCGAGTATTTTAGCTCATGATTGCTTTCATTACGATATTCTTCACTTCACTCATGGGTACACGCTCCTGCTCCATGGTATCACGGTAGCGGATGGTTACGGTCCCGTCTTCTTTGGTCTGGTGATCGATGGTAACGCAGAACGGTGTACCAATCGCATCCTGACGACGGTAGCGTTTGCCGATAGCGTCTTTCTCCTCGTAGAAGCTGTAGAAGTTCATTTTACATTCTGCCATCAGCTCTTTCGCAATTTCGGGCAAACCATCTTTCTTGGTCAGCGGGAAAATGGCCAGTTTGATGGGAGCCAGTTTAGCGGGGAACTTCAGTACCACGCGGGAATCCTGTTTCTCAGGTGTGCTCAGGTCCTGCTCTTCGTATGCTTCGGAAAGCACCATGAAGCAGCAACGGTCCAGGCCGATGGAGGTTTCGATTACGTAAGGAACGTAGTTCTGGTTGATCTCCGGATCGAAGTACTGGAGCTTTTTACCAGAGAATTTCTGGTGCTGGCTCAGGTCAAAGTCGGTACGGCTGTGGATACCTTCCACCTCTTTGAAACCAATGGGGAAGTTATATTCAATATCCACCGCAGCATCGGCATAGTGGGCCAGCTTGGCGTGGTCGTGGAACTGGAGGTGTTCTGTTTTCAGGCCGAGGCTCTTATGCCATTTCATACGTTCTTCCTTCCAGTAAGCGTACCATTCCTGCTGGGTGCCGGGGCGGATGAAGAACTGCATCTCCATCTGCTCAAACTCACGCATACGGAACACGAACTGGCGTGCCACGATCTCGTTACGGAATGCTTTACCTACCTGCGCAATACCAAACGGGATCTTCATACGGCCCGTTTTCTGTACGTTCAGGAAGTTTACGAATATACCCTGTGCAGTTTCCGGACGGAGATAAACTTTGTTATCGCCTTCGTTCTCTGCAGCCACAGCGCCGAATTCGGTAGAGAACATGAGGTTGAACTGACGGATATCGGTCCAGTTAACGGTACCACTCACCGAGCAGGCGATCTTCTTTTCTTCGATGAAAGATTTCAGGCCTGCGTAATCGTTCTCCTTCAAATAATTCTCCATGGCAGCAATTACGGCATCTTTCTCTGCTTCAGGCAGTGTATCTGCATAACCTTCGATCAGGTGATCTACACGGTAGCGTTTCTTGCTGTCTTTATTATCGATCATCGGGTCACTGAAGTTATCGACGTGCCCGGAAGCTTTCCAAACTGTGGGGTGCATGAAAATGGCCGCATCTATGCCCACGATGTTCTCGTGCATCTGCGTCATGCTGCGCCACCAGTAGTCGCGCACATTCTTTTTCAGCTCGGCACCGTACTGACCATAGTCGTACACCGCGCTCAGCCCGTCATAAATCTCGCTGGACGGGAAAATGAAACCGTATTCCTTACAGTGCGAAATGATCGCCTGGAACTTGTTCTGATCTGTAGCCATAGTCGCGCAAAGATAAAATCCTATTTTGAAACAACGTATTGTATTAAAAATTCATGCTTTAGCCCCGGAGTTTCTCATTATCCTGGTGCCGCTGGGCATCCCGCACCGTTTTCTTCTCAAAGTTCTTCTCCAGCGCTGCCGTGAGGTCGGTACCGGTCTGGTTAGCGAGGCAGAGAATTACCCAGAGCACATCGGCCAGTTCATCCGGCAGGTTCTTATCGCGGTCTGAGGGCTTGAACGACTGGTCGCCATACTGGCGGGCAATGATCCGGGCCACTTCCCCCACCTCTTCAGTGAGGATGGCCATATTGGTGAGCTCGGAAAAATAGCGGACGCCGGTGGTATTGATCCATTGGTCTACCCGCTGCTGCGCTTCCTGGATGGTCATTTATTCGCGGTTTTTAGTGTCTATAATGATGGTAACGGGCCCGTCGTTCAGGAGAGACACCTGCATGTCTGCCCCGAAGGTACCGGTACCGATGCTTTTCCCCAGGTCGGCCTCCAGCCTTGCAATGGTGCTTTCGTACAGCGGGATGGCCGTATCGGGCTTACTGGCGCGGAGGTAGCTGGGGCGGTTGCCTTTTTTAGTGGAGGCATGGAGGGTAAACTGGGAGATGAGGAGTACTTCTCCCCCGGTTTCCAGTACGCTGCGGTTCATCACCCCGTTCTCATCATTGAAGATGCGGAGGTTGGCTATTTTGGCACTCAGCCAGGCAATATCTTCCGCCGTATCGGCGTCTTCGATACCCAGTAGTACAAGCAGGCCGCCGCCGATGGCGGATTTAACCTGCCCGCCGATCGTTACATCGGCCCGGGTCACCCTTTGAATCACAGCTCTCATAAAATATACAGTGGAAGGATTTACATTTGCGGTTAAAGATAAGGAATGTGTTATGCTTGACGTGACTCAGGAAATAAAATTCAAAACGGCCCGCAGTGGCGGGAAGGGCGGCCAGAACGTGAATAAGGTGGAAACGATGGTGGAAGGATATTTCAACATCGCGGAATCTGACCTGCTCACGGATGAGCAGAAGGCTTTGCTGTTGCAGAACCTTGGCGGCAAGCTGAATGCCGACGGGCTGCTGCAGGTGAAATCGCAAACGGAACGCTCGCAGCTGGGTAATAAAGGGGAAGTGATCCGGAAGATGAACGCCTTGCTGGAAAAGGGCCTCTTTGTACCGAAGCAGCGTAAAAAGGTGAAGCCTACCAAAGCCATGAAAGAAAAGCGTCTTCAGTTCAAGAAGCGACTCAGCGAGAAGAAACAAAACCGCCGCCCGGGATCGGGGGGCGACTATTGATACGATTATTTATATTGGATTAAAACCGACGAATGGGAAATATCAAGAAACTGGCAGGAGCAACGATCTGGTATGGCATACCTACCATCCTACACCGATTCCTGGGCTTCATCCTCCAGCTTTTCCTCACCAGCGTGTTCCCGGCCGATAAGTTCGGCGAAGTGGGCCAGCTGTATGCCTTTATCCCTTTCTGCAACGTTATTTTCACCTACGGGCTGGAAACCAGTTATTTCCGGTTTACGCAATCTGTCGATAAAGACCGGTTATATAATACCCTGAGTGTTTCCATGATCGTGAGCACGATCCTGTTTTCAGGTGTGCTGCTGATTGGTTCTCCCGTACTGGCAGATGGTTTGGGCTTCCCCGGCCGCAGTCACCTCGTGATGCTGGCCACGGGCGTCCTCTTCTTCGATACCCTCACCACTATTCCTTTCGCCCGGCTGCGGCAGGAAGGCAGGCCCCGTAAGTTCGCCGCTGTGAAGCTTGCCACCATCCTGGTGCAGATCGTGCTGACGGTGTTCCTCCTGAAATATGCGCCCAGGCTCCATGCGGCAGGATACCTTTCATGGTATAACCCAGACCTTGGCGTGGAGTATTTCGTGATCGCCAATATGATCGCCAGTGCCTGTTCGCTGCTGTTCCTTTCTAAAGAATACAGCGCTTTCCGCTGGAAGTTCGATAAAATGTTATGGAAAGAGGTGATCCTCTACAGCTGGCCGCTGGTAGCCATCGGTATCGGTGGGATGATCAACGAGATGCTGAGCCGCCTTATTTTCCCGCAGGTATACCCTGCTACCCGGGAGGTATCGATGAGTTTGCTGGGTATCTTCTCCGCTAACTACAAGCTGGCGGTGCTGGTTACCATCAGTATTACCGCATTCCGGATGGGTGCGGAGCCGTTCTTCTTCAACCAGAGTGGCCGTCAGGATGCGCAGCAAACCTATGCCCGGGTTATGAAGTACTTCACTATGTTCATGGGAGCCATCTTCCTCGTGGTGGCACTGTTCCAGGAAGTTTGGGTATGGTTCATCACCCGTGGGGCGGATAAGTCGTATGCCGAGGGTATTAATATCGTACCTGTGCTGGCCATGGCCACGGTGTTTCTGGGCATTTACTACAATCTTACCATCTGGTATAAACTAACCAACCGCAACCTCATGGGGGTGTGGATCACGCTGGGCGGGGCGCTGGTAACCATCATTCTGAATATCTGGTGGATTCCGCAGTTCAGCTATACCGGCTCTGCCTGGGCAACGTTTGCCTGCTATGGGTCTATGATGGCCGCGTCGTACCTGTTGGGGCAGAAGTATTACCCGGTGCCTTACGAGGTACCCCGCATTCTGGGATACCTCGCGCTGGCGGGGGTGATTTATGTTTTGCAGAACCTGCTGCGTGTGGAAGGATTCGGTTTCTGGCCCATCCAGATCGCCGGTGTGGCGGGGATGGGTGTATACCTGGCCGTTATAGCCTGGCCGGAAAGGAAAAATATTGCCCGGCTGCTGTTACGCAAGGCGGGTTGAGGGGTCTTCCGGCACAAAGGGGTTGTGTAACTTCTCGAACCCGATCGTAGTTTCGGGACCATGGCCTGAATACACGATGGTATCGTTTGGCAGTTTGTAGAGCTTTTCCCGGATACTACGAGCCAGTGTTTCAAAATTACCTCCGGGAAAGTCGGAACGGCCTACGCTCTGTTTAAATAACACGTCTCCCGCAATTACAAAGTTTTGTTTAGCGCAGTAGAAAGAAATGCTGCCGGGGGAATGGCCGGGGGTGAGGATCACTTCCAGCTCATCTTCTCCCAAAATCACCTTATCCCCTTCTTCGAGGTAGCCTGCCGGCTCGGGAGACGGCTCGAAGGGAATGTTGTACATCTGGCCAGATTGGGGCGCCCGGTCGAGCACCACCTGGTCTAAACGGTGTATTTCCGGGCCTTTACCAAACATTTTCTGTACCAGCCTGTTGCTGAATATATGGTCCAGATGGCAGTGCGTATTGAGCAACCGGGCTACAGTCAACCCATTGTCTTCCATGAACCTGATGAACTTTGCCCGCTCTTCTTCATAATAAAATCCCGGGTCTATAATGATACACTGCTTTTTTTCGTTAATTAGTACGTATGTATTCTCCTGAAAAGGATTAACCGTGAAGCACCTGATTTCAAACATTGTTGACGTTTTTTACTAATTTTAATTCGCAACACAATATTATCAATACTTTCCGTATGAACCGATTTATTACTAGGTCATTTATTCCATGCTTATTCTTCCTGCTGATAGGTTATGTTCACGTTCAGGCACAGACGAATACGGTGGAATTCGGGCAGAACCGGGTGCAATACAAGAACTTCAAGTGGCGGTTCTATACCACCCGGCACTTCAACACCTACTTCGCCCAGAATGGCCTGGAGCTCGGAAAGTATGTTGCCCAATGCGCGGAAAAGGAACTCCCCCAGCTGGAGGAATTCATGGAATTTACCTTTCGGCAGAAAGTGAATATTATTGTGTACAACAACTTTGCCGAGTTTAAACAATCCAACGTAGGGATAGGGGTAGACTGGCAGAACACAGGTGGTGTAACCAAGCTGGTAGGTAACAAGCTGCTGGTGTATTTCGATGGCGACCATGCCAACCTCCGCCGCCAGATCCGCCAGGGTATAGCCCGGGTAATGCTCGAAACCCTCCTTTTCGGTGAAGATATCGGCGAATTTGCCGGTAATGCCGTATTGATCGACTTCCCCAACTGGTTCACCGATGGCTTTATCGCCTACGCCGCCGAAAACTGGAATCCCCAGCTGGACGATCAGCTGAAATCCGTCCTCAACTCCGGCAGATATAACACCTTCAACCAGCTTACTTTCGATAAACCCCTCCTGGCCGGCCAGGCTTTCTGGTATTATGTGGAAAGCAAGTACGGGAAAGATGCCGTGCCTTACCTCATGTACATCACCCGTATCAACCGCGGTCTTAAAAAAGGATTCGAGCAGGTGCTGCATATGAAACCCAAAGCCGCTCAGGCCGACTTCATGATGTGGTTCAGGAAGCGCTACCAGGAAGACGGGCGCCGCCGCCGGCAGGTAACCCGTGGTACCGGGGTCATCTCCAAAGAACTGGGTAAAAGAGGCGAAAAGGATTACTACCGCTTCCAGGCCAACCCTAAAAACAGCATGGTAGCCCTCGTGGAATACAGCAAAGGCACCTATAAAGTGAAGATCAACCTCGGATGGACCACCCAAAAGGTGCTCCTGAAAAGCGGTGTTAAACAACTCACTTCCAAGCTGGATCCCAACTATCCCCTCCTCGCATGGAACCAGAAAGGTAACCGCCTGGCCGTAGTTTATGAATCAGAAGGCAAAACACGCCTCATGATTTACGACCTGATCTCGAAAATCACCATTAAGCAGGACCTTCCGATGTTTGAAAGGATCATCGACATGAAGTACTTCTTCGAGTTCGATAACTCGCTCCTGCTCTCCGCCGTACGTAATGGGCATACCGACATCTTTACCTACAGCATCACCAATGGTAAGGTAGACCAGATCACGAACGACGTTTGGGACGACCTCGACCCCTCCTTTGCCGCATTCCCCGGTAAAAGCGGGATCATCTATTCCTCCAACCGCCCTAGTCCCAAAGCCCGTACTTCCGACACCGTGATGCCGCATAACCGGTACAACATCTTTATGGTGGATAACTGGAACAAATCTTCCGAAAAGCAAATCTCGCAGCTTACCAACCTGCCCTATGGCAATGCACGGCTGCCCGTACAATATAACACCACTCACTTCACCTTCGTGAGCGATGCCAATGGTATCGCCAACCGCTACGCCGGTTTCTTCAGGGCTGAAAGAGCAGGGGTGGATTCTCTCTACTTCGTGGGTGCTGAAATACTTTACAACCCCGACAAGGAAGATCTCGACTCTGCATTGATGGATTATGGCGCCACGGCTCCTGATTCCATACAGGCCATTACCATCACCAACGACTCTACGTATGTGTTCCCCGTTACCAACTACTCGTTTGGTATCAAGGAATCGCGGATTGCGGGAGATCAGGGTATGGTATCTGAAGTGGTGCAGATCGGAGACTGGAAGCGCCTGTATAAGCTGAAAGTGGATACCAACACGCTGCGGAAACGCAATGTATCTGCCCGCCCCACCAACTTCAGGCTGCAGCAAATGCGCGATGACTCCTTACGCCTGGGGCTGCCCAGTTACTATGCGAAGCAGGATACTGCTGCCAAGCAGCCCAACTTCTTCCAGAACGAATTTGGTAACGAGCCTGTAGATACTTCCAAAGGAGAAGATGCACCGCTTTTGCTTGCAGAGAAGAAAGAACCGGGTATCCTGAAAAGTGCACGCCTGGGTAATTACCGCCTGAAGTTCAGCTCCGATTACCTGGTAACGCAGATCGATAACTCTGTGCTCATGAACCGCTACCAGCCTTACTTCGGCTGGCCGCAGGGGCCCATCCGCCTGCAGGATCCGGTGAATGGCCTCATCCGCCTGGGCATCAGCGACCTGATGGAAGACTTCAAGTTCAGCGGTGCATTCCGTATCCCCCTCGCCCTCGATGGTACGGAATACATGTTCTCGTTCTCTTACCTGAAGAAACGCTTCGACTATAAGCTGACGTACTACCGCAAGGTGGAAAAGGCGGCATTTGAGTTCCAGGATGGCAGCAGCCTTCCCATCAAGAACAAAACCAACATCTACCAGGCGGAAGTACGCTATCCGTTTGAC
Organism: Chitinophaga deserti; assembly: GCF_003149455.1. GTDB lineage: Bacteria > Bacteroidota > Bacteroidia > Chitinophagales > Chitinophagaceae > Chitinophaga > Chitinophaga deserti. The sequence continues at coordinate 657,337 of NZ_QFFK01000002.1, read as the reverse complement.
CAGGTGCGCAGTCTTCGCCTCCAGGCCGGCCTCCGTACCGATGAGCTGGTAGTTCTTGCCAACGACGAAGCATCGCTGAAAGAAAAGAACTACAAGGAATCCGCCGTACTGGCGCGCCTGGAATATGTGCACGACAATGTGCTCAACCCCGCCATCAACATCTACAAAGGCACCCGCTACAAGGTGTATATGGATATGATTGCACAGGTGCAAAGCAACCGCAACACTCTCTTCGGCCAGGTTACGCCTAAAGGTAAATTCACTTACAACATGGGTATTGATGCCCGTCATTACGTGGAGATACACCGTAACTTCATCTGGGCTACCCGCTTTGCCGCTGACCTTTCGTGGGGCACCCGCAAGCTGATCTACTTCCTGGGTGGTGTAGACAACTGGATGATCAAGCCGGACATCTACGGCAACCGGGCTCCCAACCCCAACGAAAACTATGCATATCAGACGCTGGCTGTTAACATGCGTGGTTACAAACAGAATATCCGCAACGGTAATAACGTAATGCTGATCAATACGGAGCTTCGCCTGCCGGTGTTCACCACGTTTATTGACAAGCCGATCAACAGTGCATTCCTCCGCAACTTCCAGCTGATGACTTTCGTGGATCTTGGTACAGCCTGGAACGAGAAGCTGAAGTTTAAAGATGCCAACTACACCGAATACACGACTGCCGAAGGCGTGGTGATCCGTATCAAAGACGGATTCCTCGGGCCCTTCGTTGGTGGTTATGGATTTGGTGCGCGTACCACGGTACTGGGTTATTTCGCCCGCTTCGATGCAGGCTGGCCCATGACCGGGTTCTTCCGTGGCAAGCCACAGCTGACCTTCGCACTGGGGGTAGATTTCTAAAACATAAGAGATTACTATACACAAAAAAGCCGGCTGATGAAGCCGGCTTTTTTTATAGCATTTTAGGAAGGAAGATGCACCCTGCGGCAACCACTGCCGCGATGGCCGCAATAAGCACTGCACCGGCAGCCATATCCTTAATATTCTTAACGAGGGGGTGATGATCGGGGTGGAGAAGGTCCATCGATTTTTCGATGGCGGTATTGAGCAGTTCGGCCGTCCATACACTACCGGTGGCGATGACGAGTACGGCCCATTCGCCCGGGGAGCAGCGGAAGTAGCAGGCGGCTGCAATTACTGCCGCAGTGGCTGCGAGATGGATGCGGGCATTAGGTTCGCTGCGGAGGGCAGTGAAAATGCCGCGGAAGGCATGGCGGAAGCTGGAGGTAGTACCTGTTCTCCGGTTCATCACTGCGTAAATTTGATCATGGCTTCCAATGCGGCGAGGTGGCCCTTGAAGGCCTTTTCGCCCACTTTGGTGATGGAATAGGTGGTATTGGTTTTCCTGCCCACAAATCCCTTGTGAACTTTGATATACGCGTTTTCCTCTAGGGTAGACAGGTGGGAGGCCAGGTTACCATCAGTTACGTCCAGCATAGACTTCAGGTCGTTGAAACTGACTTCTTCATTGACCATCAGCATACTCATCACACCCAGCCGGATGCGGCTTTCAAACAGTTTATTCAGATGCTCGATCGGATTCATGCAAACAGGGGTTTATGCCGCTTCAGGAGCGCGTTCGTATTTCCACCACATGATGATGCCATATAAAATATGTACCAGTCCAAACCCGATGGCCCAGAACAGGAGTCCGAAGCCCAGCCAGAAAGTGGCGAGGATGCCAAGGAGGGTTTCAATGAAACCAACGTACCGTAGTTCGGGCATAGTGAATTTGCTGGCATTGATGAGGGCGAGGCCGTAGAACACCAGGCACGTAGGGGCGATCAGGTAGTAGATGCCGTTGTATATCATGCCGAGTATAAAGAGGCCGCCTGCCACCAGCGGTATGCCGAGGTGGATGATAACTTTACGCGCCGTGGGGTCCCAGATAGGGAGGCCCTGCTGACGGGCTTTACGCCAGGTAAAATAGCACCCTGTGGTAAGGGCGCACAGCAATACCGCCGCGGCGATGAGGATCAGTTTGAGCAGTATCCCCTCTTCCGTATACGTTTGGTCAGAAGCAGCAGGGTCGTAAACACCGCCGTCGAGAACTGATGACGCCCGGTAGGCCACCAAAGTACGCCAGGCAAACCAGGCGCCTATAAGGGCACTCAGCCCTGCACCTATACCTCCCAGTCCGCTGAGCGACATAAACCGGGTACTGCGCTCCATAATGCGCTTAATGTCTTTAAGGGTATCGAGATGTTGTTGCTCATTCATAGATAAAGCACTTTGTGCATCAAAGCTAGTCATATTTATGGAAAATGGGGCATGGAAGCCCTGTAAGAGAAATTTGGCATGTTATTGTATCATGGATAGGGGTAAGCCCGGGAACAGGCGTCTTTGAAAAGGGTATTGGTTTCCGTGGTTTCAGGAGTTTCCGGATAATGGGCTTTCGGAAGCATCTTTGTTATAAAACTGTCCCATTTAACAACAGTCCCATTAATTCGTCCGAAAATATCTAATTTGCCTCGCAAATGAACGGCTGGAAACGAACCATAGCTTTTGTAATTACGATCATCAGCTTCTTACCCATCCATGCGCAGCATAAAGTCAGGGGAATAGTAAAAGACGCGCACACCCAGGAACTGATCCCATTCGCCACACTCCAATTTGTGGGAACCAACACGGGCATGGTTACCGACGCCAATGGCGGTTTCCTCTTCGAACTTCCTTCCATCCCTTCAGACTCTTTGCTCGTTCGTGTAATGGGGTACCAGCGTACCGTTTTATTTGTCGATAAAAAACTGGCAGATCAAACGCTCAACTTCGAAATATCCCGTGGCGATGTTTCTCTCAAAACATATGAGATCAAAGCCAACGTTAACTTCGCCATCATTCTCCTTCGCAACATCATCCGCCGCAAACCGTTCAATAACTACGACCGCCTCGAAAGCTATAAATACGAAATCTATAATAAGCTGGAGCTCGACATCAAAAACCTCAACACCGTTAAGCTTTCCAAAAACCGCTTCACCAAACCGTTCTCCTTCATTCTCAAGAATATTGACAGTACTACCGAAAACCAGCCTTTCCTCCCCGTGTTCATTACGGAGAGCATTTCGGATTACTACTTCCAGCGCAATCCCAGGAAAACAAAGGAGATCATCAAAGCCTCCCGCACTTCGGGCCTCGATAATGAAAGCGTGACCAAGTTCCTCGGTGGCATGTATCAGAACATCAACGTGTACGACAACTACATTCCGGTATTCGATAAAAGCTTCGTAAGCCCTATCAGCTCCAGCGGCACCATCTTCTACAATTACCGCATCACCGATACACAGTACATCGCCAACCAGCGTTACATCCGCATGAACTTTGAGCCGCGCCGTAAAGGTGAAAACGCTTTCATCGGCGACCTCTGGGTGATGGACTCTACATTTGCCATTCAGAAAATGAGCATGTCTGTCCCGAACGATGCAAACATCAACTTCGTCCGTAAGATATCACTGGTGCAGGAGTTCAGGCAACTGGCAGACAGCAGCGGATGGTTCCTCGCGAAAGATAAATTCATCGTAGACTTCTGGACGCCCAGCCCCAAGCCTACTAAAACCATTGAGTTCATAGGCAGGAAAACCACTACTTACCAGGATCTCGTTTACAACGATACCGCCGTTACCAATCTGTTCTCAGAAAAGCGTTATCCGCAAAACATTGTGGTGGCCGATAGTGCAAGGGCACGCACCGATTCCTTCTGGAACGATCACCGGCATGAAGCGCTCAGCCATAATGAGCAGTCGATTTATAAAATGGTGGACACACTGCAGAAGATCCCTCTCTTCCAGAAGTATTCCAATACCATCCGCTTCCTTGCCACCGGTTATAAACCTTTCGGTCCGCTCGAATGGGGGCCGTACTGGTACCTCTTTTCCCAGAACCGGCTCGAGGGCTTCCGTACGCGCCTCGATCTTGGTACTACTCCCGACTTCCATAAAGACCTTTACCTGAATGGCTACCTGGCCTATGGTTTCGGAGACGATCGTTTTAAAGGCAAGCTATCCGCATTATACCTGCTGAACCGCCATCCGCGTATGTACGTTTACGGGTCCTTCATCCGCGACCTCGACAATGGTGCGAGCTATTACGATGAAGTGGGTACGGATAACATCTTTACACTGGCTATCCGCAAGCCCGGCGTACCGCAGAAGTTCATGCAGATAGAAGAAAAGCGTGCTGAGTTTTACAAAGAATATTACAGCGGCTTCTCCCATCATTTTGCGGTGGTTCACAAGCAGTATATGCCATACGACCCATTACCGGGCGGCAACATCTTCCCTCATTCCGGCGGTAAAACCGATCCGTATACCAACCTGGAGGTGTCTGTTAAACTGCGGTATGCATTCCGGGAAGAGTTCCTGGAGGGTAATTACTACCGCTTCAGCCTCGGCAGCAAATATCCCATTGTGGAGCTGAAATATGCATTGGGTGTGAAGGGTATCTGGAAGAGCAATTATTCCTATCACAAGGCTTCCGCCACTGTGTCTGACTACCTGAAGGTGGCACCGTTCGGACAGCTTTACTATAACTTCTTCGGCGGTAAAATTTTCAATGCCACGCTGCCTTATCCGCTGCTGGAGATACATCCCGGTAACGAGATTTACTATTACAACAAGTATGCGTTCAATATGATGAACCGATATGAGTTCATCAGCGATCAGTATGCGGGCTTTAACCTGGAGCATACCCTTGGCAGTGGTATATTCAATTACATTCCGCTGGTACGGAAGCTTAAATTCCGCCAGTTCTGGACAGCCAAAGGAGTGATAGGCCGCCTCAGTAATGAGAACCGCGCACTCAACTTACAGTCCGACTATCCCTTCAAAACCTTACAGGGCAACCCTTACATTGAAGTGGGTACCGGCGTGGAGAATATCCTCAAATTCATCCGCATCGATTTTGTGTGGAGAGTGGCACCCAAGCCGCTCCCGGAAGAGGTTAACAATAAGAAGTTCGGCATCTTCGGCAGCTTCCGTCTTCAGTTCTGATCATTTTTCTCTTTAAGCTCTGCAGCACGGCGTGCTGAGTTTTCGCGAAGGGGTGCCAGCATGGAACGCATGATGCGCATGTGTTCACTCATCAGCTGATCCATTTTGTGAACGGAATCGCGCAGGGAAATCATCATTTCCTTCATCAGCAGCTTGTCTTGCCGGAAATACGCCAGCACGTCCTGCAGATCTTTTTCCTGCAGGGCATGCTTCAGCTTCCGCTGGTGCTGTGGTGGCGGCGGCTCCTGGAACAGCTCTGAAAAATGTACGCCCAGTACATCTGCAATCTGCATCAACCGCTCAATCGTCAGCCGCTTCACTTCATTGCGTTCTATATTGCCATATGCAGTTGGGCCCATCTTCAGCTTTGCCGCCATGTATTCCTGCGTAAGGTTGCGGTACTCCCGCAAACGCCGGATCGTTCTGCCTAAATTCATTCTAAAGGGATTTTTCAAATCGTACAAGGTTAACAATGATTTCTGCAATATTAAGGTGCAGGGAAATACGCCGGTCAAAATCTCCGAAAAGCTGAGAAGTTCACTTCAAACTCCGAGAATATCCCGGAAATCCGAAGATTTGGGGGTACAAAAAAATGCGCCCTTTTTAGGCGCATACATTTTCAATTTTCAGTAAGGTAAACGTTCGTTACTGGAGGAACCGCCGGCCTATAAACCGGAATATGAGTGCTCCTGCAATAGCGCCTGCCGCATCTGCAGCGAGGTCCCACAGATCAAAGCTGCGGTTGGGAATGAGGTACTTCTGGATAAACTCTATTGCCAGTCCATACCCCGTTACCGCTAATACGATCAATGACAGCATCCGTGTGCTGATGGAACCTTTCTGCCGGTAATACCCGTACGCCAGCAGCAACACCATCCCTCCGAAAAGGAAAAAATGCGCCACCTTATCGATATGCAGCATATCCAGGAACCCGACGCTGGGCACCGCTTTTCCGGGAAGCGTGCATAAAAAAAGAATGAGGATGACCCATCCCATTGCGGGCAGATAATAGCGGATCATCCTCATGCTTCTTGTGTCTTTATGATTAGCAGACTGTAATTCAGGCATACAATTACTCTCCTACAAGCGCCTGGTATTGGTCTGCAGTGAGCAGGCCTTCTACATCGGCGGGATTGTTCACGGTGACAGTTACCATCCAACCGTCGCCGTAAGGATCGGAGTTAACCAGTTCAGGGCTGCTTTCCAGCTCAGGATTAACCTCACCGATTGTGCCGGCTACGGGCAGGAACAGGTCGGAAACGGTTTTCACGGCTTCTACCGTGCCAAAAACCTCTTCAGCACCCAGCGATTTACCGGTTGTGGCAATGTCCACAAACACGATATCGCCCAGTTCGCGCTGTGCAAATTCGGTGATACCGATTTTTGCACTGTTCCCTTCTAATAACACCCACTCGTGGTCTTTGGTGTAACGCAGATTCGACGGAAAATTCATGTCAAGTTTGATTTTGAGCGGTAAAAATAAAGATTACGTCCAGAATTATAAAAAGTTTGTCATTTTCAAAACGTTAAAATGACAGACCTAGAAGAAAAAGAACTTCTTTTTGAGCCGTATTTTCATCCGTACGTCCTGTACCGGCCTGTCGCCAGGGCCTGTACGCTGTGCGGCAATACTGTCGATCACATGATACCCTTTCACCACCTGTCCGAATACGGTATAGTTCTGATCAAGGTGTGGCGATCCGCCCCAGGTTTTATACACCTCCCGCTGGTCTACCGGCAGTTTTCGGCCTCCGAGCCGGGTTTGCTCCAATGTATCCAGCCCGCCTTCTGTCCATTTCTTACCCTGAACGATGTAGAACTGGCTGCCTGAAGATTCTTTGGTGGGGTTATTATCCCGCGCCGCTCCCAGTGCTCCCCTGCGGTGGTAGAGATCCAGCTGGAACTCTGCCGGTACGCGGTAATTGGGCCCGCCGTTGCCGAGCGCAACACCCGGTTTGGCGTTCTTACTGTCGGGGTCGCCGCCCTGGATCATGAAATTCTTAATCACCCGGTGAAACAGTACGCTGTCGTAATAATGTGCCTTCACCAGTTTGATGAAGTTATCGCGGTGCCTGGGCGTCTGGTCATACAACCTGATCACCATTTTGCCGTACGGCGTGTACATTTTTACTTTCCGGTTGCGTTGGGCCTGTGCGGCCATGCCGGCCAGGATCAACAGCAGTAAGAGGGGTAGCTTTTTATTCATGGGCTTTTTGGTGTAATCGGCTTCAGTTCAGGGCCGTGCCGCCGTTGCGTCGCACCCTTCGGCATTATTGCGGAACCGGGCTATTCAAATTCTCCTTCTTCAAAGTAATCGATCACGTGCTCTTTCAGGAATCTTTCCTGCTCTTCGAGGCCCATTTTGGGAACGGGCTGCAGTTCTTTGAAGTGGGGCCATCCGTCCTTATCACGGCCTTCCGGCTCAAAATAACCACTCCGGGTCAGCAATACGCACACCGCAATGTGCATCAGGTCCTGCTTTTGCTCTTTGGTGAATTTCTTCTTCGGACTGTTCAGCTCCTGTACCCCAATCATCAGTAGCAAAGCTTCCATGTTGGGGGTTTTCCCGAAACGTTCAGTGAGCATGTCCTCCACTTTCTTCCAGCGTATATCGAAATCGTCGTTGTTCATTTTCAATGGCTTTTAATCCGCCTCCCCTCTCTGGCATTCCTATTGCAGGGGCTAACGGACGACAAATGTACGGTTTACGTAAAAAATTGATGTAAATATCACTGCGTATTCTTAAATTGGAATTTTTTGTAAATCATATCTGCTTTAACCGGAAATCCTCCCGCGTGCGCGATTTAACAGGTTTTTAACTGCGCAATCCCGCCATGGTAGTAGGTTTAAATGGCAGAATCCTTATTTTAGCAACCTTGAAATAACAATTCATGGAAAATACCTCGAACGACATTCGTCAGATCAACGAAAAGATTCACCAGGCCAGTTCCTTTGTGGACCTCCTTAATATGGAGATCAACAAAGTGATCGTGGGCCAGAAATACATGGTGGAGCGCCTTATGATCGGGCTGCTTGCCCAGGGCCACGTGCTGCTCGAAGGCGTGCCCGGCCTCGCCAAAACCCTTTCCATCAAATCCCTGTCGTCTGCCATCGACGCAAGGTTTTCCCGCATCCAGTTCACGCCCGACCTGCTTCCTGCAGACGTGGTGGGTACCATGATCTATAACCAGCAGCGGAACGAATTCATGGTGCGCAAAGGCCCCATCTTCGCCAACTTCATTCTGGCAGATGAGATCAACCGCGCCCCCGCCAAAGTGCAGAGCGCCCTTCTGGAAGCCATGCAGGAAAAGCAGGTAACCATCGGCGATACCACCTTCAAACTCGAAGAACCGTTCCTCGTGCTTGCCACGCAGAACCCCATCGAGCAGGAAGGTACTTATACCCTACCCGAAGCGCAGGTAGACCGTTTCATGCTCAAAGTCGTGATCGGATACCCCACCAAGGAAGAGGAACGCCACATCATCCGGCAAAACCTGGCTCCTGAAGGCCAGGCTAAGATCAGCCCCGTGGTTCGGCCCGAAGAAATCCTCGCTGCCCGCAAGCTGGTTCGCCAGGTGTATATGGACGAGAAAATCGAACAATACATCCTCGACGTGGTGTTCGCCACCCGTAACCCTGAAGATTATAAGCTCGCTAAACTGAAACCGCTCATCGCCTACGGCGGATCGCCCCGTGCTTCCATCAACCTGGCCCTGGCTTCCAAAGCCTATGCCTTCATGAAACGCCGCGGTTATGTGATCCCTGAAGACGTACGCAGTGTTTGCTTCGATGTGATGCGCCACCGTGTAGGCCTCACCTATGAAGCCGAAGCCGAAAACGTGACCAGCGAAAACATCCTCAGCGAGATCCTCAACGCAGTGGAAGTGCCCTGATCCCATAAACCCGTCAACAGATGGATACAGCAGAAATATTAAAGAAGGTCCGCCAGCTGGAAATAAAAACCAAAGGGCTTACCAACCACATCTTCGCCGGTGAATACCACAGTGCCTTCAAAGGCCGCGGTATGTCGTTCAGCGAAGTACGCGATTACCATTTTGGCGACGACGTAAGGGCCATCGACTGGAACGTGACCGCACGTTTCAACAGTCCCTACATCAAAATATTCGAAGAAGAGCGCGAGCTCACCGTGATGCTGCTGGTAGACGTGAGCGAGAGCGAAACCTTTGGTACCACAAGGCAAACCAAGCGCAGTCTCGTTACCGAACTATGCGCCGTGCTCGCCTTTTCCGCCATCAAGAACAATGATAAGGTAGGCGTCATCTTTTTCAGCGACGGCATGGAGAAATACATCCCGCCAAAGAAAGGAAAGTCGCACATCCTCTTCATCATCCGCGAACTGCTTTCCTTCGAGCCGAAGAAAAAAGGAACCAACATCGCAGAAACGCTGCGGTTCTTTAACAACGCCACCAAAAAGAAAAGCATCGTGTTTCTGCTGAGCGATTTCTTCTCCGGCAATTACCAGGATGCACTGAACATCGCAGGCAAAAGGCACGATGTGGTAGGGGTGCAGGTATACGACCGCCGCGATAAAGAACTCCCCGATGCAGGGCTCATCCGCATGACGGATGCCGAAACCGGCACCTCGCAGTGGGTAGACTCCAGCGACAAAAAAGTACGCGCCTACTACGACCGTCAGTTTCAGCAGCACGCGCAATATTGCCGCAACGCATTCATGAAAAGCGGGGCCGAACTGATCAGTATCCGTACCGATGAAGATTACGTGAAAGCACTGCAAACCTTTTTCCTGAACAGGGTATAATCGATAAAACGAGCACGATCAAGACCGGATGAAATTCATCAAGAACATATTCGCCACCGTATTGCTTTGCTGCCTTTGTGGCGGCGCTTTCGCGCAGGAACAGGAGCAGGAGCAATACCAGGATTATTTTAAGGTAACGGCTAAGGCCGACACCACACGCATCCGCATCGGGGAGCCTGTAAAGGTGAACCTCACCGCCAAAGTAATGCTGTACGCCCTTAAAGGCGCCAACATTAAGGTGATCTTCCCTAACATCCCCGACTCTGCCAATCACATCGAGATCGTGGAACGCAGCCAGCTCGATACCACCGGCACTGATGAAAACCAGAAGATCTGGCGGCAGGCCGTCACCTTCACCAGCTTCGACTCCGGCCGCTGGGAACTGCCTCCCATGAAATTTGAGGTGTATTCCGTTACCGACGGGTCGTACGATTCTGTATTCACAGACCCCATCTTCATTGACGTTAGTACCGTAGCCGTAGATACCACCAAGGCCTTCAAGCCCATCAAACCGCTGCGCGTTGTAAAGTTCAACTGGCTCGATTACTGGTTCTACTTCCTCGGCGGCTTCCTGCTGATAACACTCATCGTACTGTACTTCACCATGTGGCGCAACCGGAAGAAAGCTCCGAAGCCCATTGCCGTGGTACCCGCCAAGCCTCCGTTTGAGCTGGCCCTCGAAGCCCTCGCAAAGCTGGAAAAGGAACAACCCTGGCAAACCGATGTTAAAGGTTACTATACTGAACTGACCGGCGTGCTGCGCACCTATTTTGAGCAGCAGTTTAATATACCCGCACTGGAACAGACTACCGCCGAACTGATGAACGACATCAAGCCGGTTACTATCCTGAACCAGCAGCGCAATGAGATTTACAGCATCCTCAGTCTTGCCGACCTTGCCAAGTTCGCCAAGCTCCAGCCCACACCGCAGGAGCATGAGGATACGCTGCGCAAAGCCGTGGCCGTAGTTGAATGGACACGTGCCTCCGCCATGCCTAAAACCGAACTGCCGGTCAACGGCACAAACCAGTAAAAAGAAACATGAATCCGGAACTCTGGAAAGATATAACATTCGCATACCCGGCCTTCTTCTGGCTGCTGTTACTCATCCCCGTCTTTATCTGGTGGAGCGTGAGTGCCGGCCGTAAGTTCCAGGGCTCGGTAAAAGTATCCTCACTGCAAGGCCTGAAAGATATTCCCGTATCCTGGAAAATCCGTTTCAGGCCCATATTGCCCGTACTGCGCATCCTCGCATTCACAGCACTGGTAATAGCACTCGCACGCCCGCAAACATCCAATACCTCCGAAAACATCGACAGTGAAGGGATTGACATTGTGCTGGGCATCGATATTTCAGGCTCCATGCTCGCGGAAGACCTGAGGCCCAACCGTATGGAAGCCGCCAAGAAAACGGCTATGGACTTTGTTGACAGCCGTATCAGCGACCGTATAGGCCTCGTCATCTTCTCCGGAGAGAGCTTCACCCAATGCCCCATCACCAGCGATCATGGCGTGCTTAAACAGCAGCTCATGGCCATCCGCAGCGGCATGCTGCAAGACGGTACCGCCATCGGGATGGGCCTTGCTACGTCGGTAGACCGGTTACGGGAAAGCAAAGCCAAAAGCAAAATTGTTATCCTGCTGACAGATGGTGTGAATAACACCGGCCTGGTAGACCCGCTCACTGCACTGGAGATCGCCAAGGCTTATAAAGTGAAAGTATATACCATCGGCGTCGGCACTATCGGCAAAGCGCCTTCACCCGCCACCATGCCCGATGGCAGCGTACAGATGCAGATGGTGGATGTACAGATCGATGAGCCGCTCATGAAAAAAATCGCCGGGGAAACCGGCGGGCGTTATTTCAGGGCTACCAATAATACTTCCCTGCAGGATATCTACCATGAGATCGATAAACTGGAGCGGACAAAAGTGGAAATCACCTCTTATAAACGCTTCAAAGAGCATTTCTTCCCCCTGGCAATGATCGCCCTCGCCTGCATCCTCCTGGAAGCAGTATTACGGTATACGCTTTTCAAGCGGCTGCCCTAGTCCGGATTTGCTTTATCTTTACACCGTGCAAGCAACGATCTATAAATCTACCGGCAGTTGGTACGCCGCCAAAACTGATGCCGGCGACTTTTACCAGGCGCGGATAAAAGGGATATTCAAAATTGATGAGGATATCACTTCCACCAACCCCATCGCCGTGGGCGACCGGGTAACGCTCCAGATGGAGCCGGGAGAAGAGGGTACCGCCATCATCACCGGAATCGAAAACCGCCGTAATTATATTGTGCGCAGCTCTCCCCAGGGCAAGCACAAAAAGCATATCGTTGCCGCTAACCTCGATCAAGCAGTGCTTGTAGCCACCGTGCGCGAGCCACGTACTTCGCAGGGCTTTATCGACCGCTTCCTTATTACCGCAGCGGCTTATCATATACCCGTTATCCTCGTTTTCAACAAAATGGATGTGTACCGCGCAAAGGAAATGGAGCAGTTCGAACATTGGCAGGCCGTGTATGAAGAAATCGGATACACCGTGCTGCTGACGGGCGCTGCAACAGGAAAAGGGATAGATGAACTGGGGGAATTACTGAAAGATAAAACGTCACTCATATCCGGGCATTCCGGCGTAGGTAAAAGCACCATTATCAACGGGCTGATGCCCGGGCTGCAGCTCAAAACCAAACAGGTGAGCGGCTGGAGCGGTAAAGGCCTGCACACTACCACCTTCGCGGAGATGTTTGATCTTCCTTTCGGGGGCCGCCTCATCGATACTCCCGGCGTCCGGGAATTCGGGATCGTTGATATTCCGAAAACCGAGCTTTCGCATTATTTCCTGGAAATGCAATCTTACATCCCCCAATGCCAGTTTAATAACTGCATCCACCTCGATGAGCCTGGCTGTGCCGTTAAAGCCGCCGTAGAAGCAGGCGATATCGATCTGGACCGGTACGTGAGCTATGCCACCATCCTGGCCACGATCAATGAAAATGATTACGATTAATTTCTTCTGAAGAGCCCTTTCTTTTTAGGCGCACTCATCTCATCCATCACTTTCTCCGCACCCAGGTTGCGCTTAGGCGTGGGGCATCCCGTTTTCTGGGATCTGCAGGCGGCTGCCAGCACGGATAATACAAACAAGCATACGACAAGGTTCCGCATGGCAGGGGTTTTTAGAATAGTTTCATTTGCTTTCCGGCCTTGCTGTTCTGTTTGGCGTTGCCGGAATTGTAAAATGTACTGCCGGGGCAGCCTTGCTTCTGAGAGGCGCAGCCCGCAAGGAGGAAGGCCGCCCAAAGGCCGATGAGCCATTTATTTTTCATAGGTCCGGGATTAGACCTGCAATATAATACTTATTCATAACATGTCTTAAACCTGGTCGCGGAACCAGTCGGCATACATGATGTAGTTATTGGCGATGCGGTCGATTTCTCCATGAATAAGTTCCTGGCTGATGGTTTTCACCTTTTTAGCGGGAACCCCGGCGTAAATGCACCCCGCTTCCACCTGTGTACCTTCCAGTACCACAGCACCTGCGGCAATGATGGTATTAGACCCGATATGGGCATTATCCATCACGATGGCCCCCATACCTATCAGCACATTATCCTCCACCGTACAGCCGTGCACAATAGCATTATGGCCTACAGAAACATTGTTACCGATGGTAGTTTTCGTTTTCTCGTAAGTTGCATGGATCACGGCGCCATCCTGGATATTCACTTTATCGCCCATACGGATGCTGTTCACATCTCCGCGAACCACGGCATTGAACCACACACTGCAATCTTTTCCCATTACTACATCGCCCACGATAGTGGCATTTGGCGCAATAAAGCAATTGTCGCCCATTTGCGGGTGTACACCCTTCACTGGTAATATTACTGGCATGATACAAATATAGAACTTCACTAACTTCGCCCCAATGAATAACAGGCAGCTTTTTTTACAGCATGTGGCGCAAACTTCCGACGCCCCCCTGGCACTCGAAATGGTGAAAGCGCAGGGAATGTATATGTGGGACGCCTCCGGCAGGCAATACCTCGATATGATTGCCGGCATCAGCGTCTGCAACGTAGGCCATTGCCATCCTGATGTGGTAAAAGCCATCCGTGAACAGGCAGAAACTTATATGCACCTCATCGTGTATGGAGAATTCGTGCAGTCGCCCCAGGTGCAATATGCTCAATTCCTCACCCAACATCTCCCGGAAACGCTCAACTCAGTATACTTCACGAATTCCGGCAGCGAAGCCACCGAAGGTGCCATGAAGCTGGCTAAGCGCCATACCGGCCGCACGGAAATTATCGCATTCAAAAACAGCTACCACGGCTCCACACAGGGCTCTCTGAGTATTATCGGGGACGAATACTGGCGTAACGCCTACCGCCCCCTCCTGCCCGATGTGCAACACTTACAGCATAACGATATGGATATGCTGGAAAAGATCACCACACGCACCGCCTGTGTGATTGCAGAAACGGTACAGGCCGAAGCCGGGGTACTCGCACCTTCTGTTGAATGGATGCAAGCCCTGCGCGCCAGGTGTACCGAAACCGGCACACTCCTCATCCTCGACGAAATTCAATGTGGCCTGGGCCGTAATGGTACACTATGGGCCTTTGAACAATATGGCATCGTTCCCGATGTACTCCTCGTCGGCAAAGCCCTCGGCGGCGGAATGCCCCTTGGTGCATTCATCACCCATCGCGATGTGATGTGGAGCCTCACCCACGCGCCCGTACTTGGTCATATCACCACCTTCGGCGGCCATCCGGTTGCCTGCGCTGCAGGGCTTGCAGGTATGAAGGCGCTGTTGGCAGAGCGTATGATCGATGGTGTGTTTGAGAAAGAAAAACTGTTCCTCAGCCTGCTGAAACACCCGAAAATAAAGGCGGTAAGATCACGCGGACTGATGCTGGCCGTTGAAGTGGAAGACTTCCCCTCAGCTAAAAAGGTGATCGATTATTGCATTGCCAATGGCATGATTACAGACTGGTTCCTCTTCGCCTCCAATGCCATCCGGTTTGTACCGCCGCTGATCATTTCGGAAGAAGAGATCCGTAAAGCCTGCGCGATCCTGCTTACCGGACTGGATACTTTGTAGTTCCAGTAATTGATACATATAGAAAAGCCGTCAGGGACATGGTCTCTGACGGCTTTTACTATTGCATAAAAAAAATCCTCCCGGAAAGCCGGGAGGACCGTTCAAACTGCTTATGAGAAAATTCAACTAAAAAGCTTATTGCTGACCAGCTTCATTCTTCGCTTCTGATTTCATTTTATCGTTAGCGTAGATAGAGAATTCCACACGACGGTTTTTAGCACGGTTGGCTTCGCTGTCGTTGGGGAATTTAGGCTGTGTTTCACCATACCAGAATGTTTGTACGCGGTTAGCGGAAACACCCCGGCCAATGAGGTAATTAGCTACAGATTTTGCCCGGCGTTCGGACAGGCTGTAGTTGTAAGCGTCGGCACCGGTATCGTCTGTATGGCCTTCCACACGAACGTGGGTGTCGGGATATTTATTCAGCACCTGAGCGAGCTCCTGGATGTTGCTCTGAGCGGTGGAGGTGAGGTCAGATTTGTCGAAACCGAAAAGAACACCGGAGTTGAAGGTTACGTTGATACCTTCGCCTACGCGCTCAACGGTTGCGTTGGGCACTTCGTTCTTGATTTCTTCTGCCTGCTTGTCCATTTTCTTACCGATCAGTACACCGGCGGTACCACCTACAGCAGCACCGATAATAGCGCCGAGGGCGGTATTACCTGCAGCTTTACCTATTACTGCGCCGGCAGCTGCACCACCACCGGTACCGATAACGGCGCCTTTTTTGGTATTATCCATGCTCTGCCACGTGCTGCATGAACCTAAAGTAAGAATACCTGCCATCGCTATCGCCACAAATGCATTCAATCTTTTCATCTTAGTATGTTTTATTGGTTTGAGTATGATAGCCTAAACAAATTCTTTGCCAACATTTATTTTCGACAGGTAAATTTGTGTAAATCAATGATTAAGGGATAACGGTAATAAAGATATGGAGATTTTCCCCAATGGCTATTTCCCAAACAGGCTACCCAGCAGTCCGCCGAGGCCACCACTGCTTTGCTGTTGTTTTGCACCGTTGGATATCATGGCGGTAAGGTCCTGCATATCTACATCTCCGTCGCCATCTTTATCCAGGCCAAATTTGCCCAGCAGGCCTCCGAGGTTGAAGCCCTTTGTGGAGCCACCGGTAAGAGAGCCAATAATCCCGTCCAGCGAAAAGCTGCTGTCGTTAGGGTCTTTTGTTTTGTTTACGAGAGAACCCAGTACGGAAGGAATGAGGGAGCCGGCCAGTGAAGAAGCGGCGCCGCTGTTGAGGTTGAACTTTTCCATAAGGTTCTTGATGAAATTACCCTGGATACCATTTACAAGCGGGTTAGCTCCATCGGGAGCACTGTTGCCATTGAAAAGGCTCATAACTTCCTTCACGTTACCGCTAGCCAGTGCAGATTGCAGGCCATCGGCGATAGTGTGGGTAGCTTCGCCTATCACGGCATCATTCTGTTCGTTGGGGATGGCAGGGTTGGCTACTACTGTATCCTGCGCATTTTCGCGGACCAGTTGCAATAATTGATCTAACATTTGGTGAAAGTTTAGGGTGGATAATATTAGAAACCGACAGATTCAGGACACATGCAGGATAATAACAGTTCCCTTTTGCAAATTGTTGCAAAAGGGACATGCGCTGCCAGGGGATTAACAGGCAGGCGGTTTACACGCCCATCTGGTCACCGGTCTTCATCTTTTCTGCGTTCTCCGCAAATTGAAGGGCCTGCACCATGTCCTCTATATCGCCGTTCATAAATGCATCGAGGTTATAAACCGTCATACCAATACGGTGATCGGTTACGCGGCCCTGGGGGAAGTTGTAAGTCCGGATTTTGGCTGAGCGGTCGCCCGTGGAAACCAGGCTCTTACGCTGCGATGCAATCGCATCTTCATGCTTACGCACGGCCGCTTCATAAATACGGGTACGGAGCATGCGCATGGCAATATCGCGGTTGGAGTGCTGGCTGCGGCCTTCCTGACACTCTACTACCACGCCGGTAGGAATGTGGGTAAGGCGTACGGCAGACTCCGTTTTGTTAACGTGCTGGCCACCCGCTCCGGAAGAACGGAAGGTATCCATTTTGATGTCGGCGTCGCGGATCTCAACGTCCACTTCCTCCGCTTCAGGGAGTACCGCCACTGTGGCTGCGGATGTATGCACCCTGCCCGATGCCTCGGTAGCAGGTACGCGCTGTACACGGTGAACACCAGACTCAAATTTGAGGGTTCCGTATACATCATCGCCCGACACTTCCACCACAGCTTCCTTATAACCGCCAGCGCCGCCGGCATTCTCATTCATGATAGATGTTTTCCAGCCTTTGTTTTCACAATAGCGGAGATACATACGAAGGAGATCCCCCGCGAAAAGTGCGGCTTCATCTCCACCGGTACCACCCCTTATCTCCAGGATAGCGTTCTTTTCATCCTGAGGGTCTTTGGGAATAAGGAGGTTCCGGATATCGGCTTCCATCTGCTCTTTCTGCTCCGCCAGGCCTTCGGTTTCTTCCTTGGCCAGTTCACGCATTTCCTCATCGCCGCTTTCGAGCACTTCACGGTTGAAGGCGATAGCGTCCAGTACTTTACGATAAGCGTCGTAAGCCACTACGATCTTTTCCAGCTGGCGAAACTCCTTGCTCAGCTTGCTGAATTTTTTGTTATCACTCACCACCTCGGGGTTGGTAAGCGCCAAAGAAACTTGTTCGTAACGGCCTTTGATGGCGTCCAGTTTATCTATCATACTCGGTTATCCGGATTAATTTCCAGCCATTTAGCATGCTGCGCGGCCGGTTCGGGATGCAAAATTACGTTTTTGCCGCTTATTTTGAGCGCCCCCGGACCCTTCTTCCCGCGAACATTCCCTAAATTCACCCTCATGATCAAAATAACAGCAGACGATATTTTTGACGGGAGAAAGTTTCATGGCCCCGACCGGGCGCTGGTACTGGATGACGAAGGCGTTGTTTCTGCGCTGGTACCACTGTCGTGGGTTGGGGAAGATTATATTAAGGTAGAAGGCGTACTTAGCCCGGGATTTGTTAATACACACTGTCATCTTGAACTCTCGCACATGAAAGGCGTAATCCCGGAGGGCACTGGCCTCCCCGCCTTTCTGACGGCTGTCATGGAAAACCGCCAGCCTCCCGCTGCAGAGGTGCTTTCATCCGCCATCGACAATGCCGCGGAAGCCATGCGCCAGAGCGGCATCGTAGCCGTGGGCGACATTGCCAATACCGCCGCTACCACTTCCGTAAAGCACCGCACCGCCCGGCAGATGGAATGGCGCACCTTCGTGGAATGCATGGGGGTGGCAGATGCTTTCGCCCCCCATCGGCTGGAGCATTCCCTGTCCGTAATGGCCCAGTTCCGCCAGGCAGGCATCCCGGCCAGCCTCGTGCCACACGCTCCCTATTCCGTTTCGCCTACCCTGTTCCGCCTCATTAACGGACTGAAAAGCAACGGCACAATATCCATCCACAACCAGGAATCACAGGCAGAAAACGAACTCTTCCGCGACAAATCCGGCCCATTCCTCGGGTTTTACAAACATTTCAACATGGATGCTTCCGGCATAGGAGGCTCCGGCACCAACAGCCTCCCCTCCTACATCGGGCACTTCGACCAGGGGCAGACCCTCATTCTCGTCCATAATACTTTCACCTCCCGCAGCGATGTGGAAGCAGCTCTGGCCCGCAACGGCGAAACATTCTGGTGCCTCTGCCCAAACGCTAACATTTATATTGAAGGAATGCTCCCCGATGTTCCTATGCTCAGCAGCACTCCCGGGGTAACGATAACTTTGGGAACCGATAGTCTTGCATCCAATCACCAGCTTTCTGTCTGGAGCGAAATTGAAACCCTCCGGAATAAATTCCCGCAAATCCCCCTCGAACAAATGTTGCAATGGGCCACGTTAAATGGTGCGCAGGCTTTGGGGATCAGTGATAAATTCGGCAGCTTCGAAAAAGGCAAATCGCCCGGGGTTGTGCAGATCCTGCATAATACCACCAAACTGCTCGACCTGAAAGCGCTTATTATGTAGATTTGCATCGCTATGAATGATTTCCTGAACCAACAGATCCTGGACAATTCCATCCGCAACTATCTTCTTGTAGCGGGTATTATATTTTTCATTTTCCTTATAAGGCGTTTCCTTTCCAAAGGCCTCGCAGCGGGACTTTACAAGCTTATCCGCCACTGGTCGCCCACTATTGAGCAGCGGGCTTTTGTGGAACTGCTCCTGAAGCCGATCGAGTATTTTCTGCTGATGGCGGCCTTTATCATGGCCAGTAATCACCTCGTGTTTCCTGAAGCACTAAACATCGTGGTCTTCAATCGTGCCGAACCCTTTACGCTGAAAATGCTGATGGCACTTTTGCTGAAGATCGTACTGAGCATGACGTTCATTATGATCCTGTTGCGCCTGATCGATTTCTTCGCGCTTATACTGGAAAAAAAGGCAGGCCTTACCAACGATAAAACCGACGATCAGTTTGTCATCTTCTTCCGTGATTTCTTTAAGGCCATTGTATACATCATTGGTGCAATGATCCTCATCAACATCCTCTTCGGGAAAGAGCTGGTAGATAAACTGGTAGCGGGCCTCGGTATCGGTGCGGCAGCCCTTGCCCTTGCTGCCAAGGAAAGTATTGAGAACCTTATCGGATCATTTATCATCTTCTCCGATAAACCTTTCCGCGTTGGCGACAGCGTGAAGGTGGACAACATCACCGGAACGGTAGAGAAGATCGGACTGCGCAGCACCCGCATCCGTACACTGGAAAAAACCTTTGTGACGGTACCTAACAAGAAGATGGTGGACAGTGTACTCGACAACCTTTCCCTCCGCACGCAGCAACGTGTGGCTATGAAACTGGAACTGGCAGGCGATACCCCTCCCGGTCCGGTGCTCGCCGTGGTACGGGATTTGCAGGTTTACCTGAAATCACAACCGGATGTGGAGCCTGGTTTCAACGTAAACCTTCACGATTTCGGGAAAGATTCCCTGGTGCTGCAGCTCATCTATATGACCAATATTCTCGATGGTATTCCGTACCTTGAATTACGCGAACGCGTGAACCTTGAAGCGCTGCGTATCCTTGAAAAGAATGGCGTACGACTGGCCATGAAAGAATCTGCATAAGCCGTTAAAACCGCCCACAAAGTGTGGTTTTATATCATGTCACAACACAGTCATTATCAACTACATGTACGGATCAAGTCCACATCATGTCCACCTTTCCTCCACCTTCTCTCCGGGTATAGTATTAAGTTCTCCCGTAGTTGTCGCATAGATGCACCATAGATGCAACGATGTAACTAACTTGTAACTAACTGGTAACTAACTTGTAATTGCATGATGGCCTTGCAGGAAAGGCATGAATCATAATAAAAGAAATCCCCGCTGGTAATACCGGCGGGGATTTCTACTTATAAGGGAGATTCCCTAATGTTATTTAGCGTTCATCTTCATGAGGATCTGAGCCAGATCATCTTCAATGGTAGCTTTAGCAGCACCGGAAATACGGCCTTCTTCTTTACCGTCTCTCATCACGAGGATGGTAGGGTATTTCTTCACCTTGTATCCATCTGCCTTTTCGTTTCCGGTGTTGCCGGAATTATCGGTGCCATACATATGAATGCTTTCTTCGGGCACACTGGCGAGGATCATCACTTTATAGAATTCGGGGAGCAGCTTGCGGCTTGCTTCGTCAGTAGTATTTACCAGCGCCACCAGCTGGATTTTATCTTTGTTGGTCTTGATATAGTTGACCATGGTGGAATTGGCGTTGTAACGGTTGACGCCGGTGTAGAACCAGGCGTAGGAAGAATCGTTGATGAGCTGTTTCATCTCGAATTTACCCTTGAGGGGCTGGCTCTGGCCCATGGTCACGGTTGACAGCAACAAGCCGCATCCCAGTAAAACTGTTTGTAAACGCATAATGTCCTATTTTATAATTGATCTTTTAACTCCGTCAGGAACGTTCTGACTTTCTCGAGGGACTTTACCATTTCAAAGTTGCGGGATGCGATACGCTTATCTTCCCGCAGTTTCTGTTTGGCGCCTTCGATAGTGTACTTTCTTTCACGCAGCAGATGGTAGATGAGTTTAAGGTGCTGGATATCTTCCTGCCGGAAAAGGCGGTCGCCCTTTCTGTTCTTTTTAGGCTGGAGAATGTCGAACTCATTTTCCCAGTAGCGGATGAGCGAGGTGTTAACCCTGAACATACCGGCAACTTCGCTGATAGAGTAGTACTGTTTGTCGAGCGTAAGCTTTTCCAGTTCCTGGATTACGTGAGGATCGCCGGACAGCTCTTTGAGACTTTTTCGTCCCCGTTTCTTGCCCTTTACCGGCGCTTCGCCTGCGGGTAGCGGTGTACCTGGTACCTCGGCGGTACCGGTTCCCTTTTCGGGATCTCCGTTAACAGGCGGCTTTACGGCAGGGGGCTGCGTCGGGAGGCCGAATAAGTCCAGTTGCTGCATCATAACCGAAACTAATTGATAATGAAAAAGATTACGGATACAATATTACGGAATCCATCCCATGAACTGAACCGCCTTTTCTCTCAATAATCATTCCATTAATCGAAAGACTGGTTGCCCGAACGGGCGATCTTCAGCATGCGGTCGAATTGCTCGGGAGTAAGATCATTATAAAAAAAGTAGACAGGATCTACTTTGACGCCGTTTTTCATGACTTCGTAATGGCAATGCGGTCCGGTGGATTTACCGGTGCTGCCCACCCAGCCCAGTACATCGCCACGTTTCACCGCCTGGCCGCGCTTGGCTTTGATGCGGACCATGTGGCCGTAGAGGGATTTGTAGCCATAGCCATGGTTCACCACCACGTGGTTGCCATAACCTACATCGCTGAGGCTCGATTCCTCAATGGTACCATCCCCCGTAGCGTAGATAGGCGTACCGGAAGGTGCGGTGAAATCGAGACCGGAGTGGAATTTTACGGTTTTATAGATCGGGTCGATGCGGTAGCCAAAGCCGGAAGCGATCCGGTCGAGGTCCTTGTTGGCCACCGGCTGGATAGCGGGGATGGAGGCCAGCATCTTCTGCTTATTCTTAATCAGGTCTTCTATCTGCAAATAAGATTTTTCCTGGAGCTGCACGCGGGAGCCCAGTTCGTTCAGCATATTACGGGTGGCGGCGATGATCTCGCTTTCGGGCTTCACTGCCAGCGACTGGTTGGGGTCTTCCTTCACATTCTGCCCTGCCCGCACACTATCCGGGATGGGCGCTGCTTCGAATATCACACGGTAAATCTCATTATCGCGGTGCTGAAGCTCTCCCAGCTGGGATTTCATCTCTCCCATACGCTCACGAAGGTTGTTGTATTCTTCCTTCATATTGTCGAGGTCACGGCGGAGCATCGTTTCTTTAGGAGAATCCAGGAAACGGTAGGATACGGAGAGAAAAAGAATGCCGGTCACGATGGCGGCCGACAGGAAACCGAGTATCCGGAGGACTTTCACCTTCACGGAAACTACGAGCTTTTCGTATTTAAGCGTTTGTGTATTATAGAAATACTTGACTTTCTTCATGCACCTTTTGTGGGTTGATATAAGCGTACGATAGAACGCTTCCCTTAAAAATTTATTATCAATCCGGTTCCCGGGCTGATTTACCCGGAAAAATGGCGGTTAGCTAGTTATGAATATTTCGATATTTTTGCACCGCATTCCACCCTGCGCCAAAATTGAACGGTTGTAACCGGGGTCCGCAAACCTAATTGAATTAGGCTAAAACTTCAACCTTTTGAGTCTCAATTTCCAGGCGAGCCACTTTGCGATCTTTACAAAATAACGCCAATTTTAGGACGGATGCAATTATAACTATAAAATTAGATATTAATACCGACTAATATTTTATGACCGCAGCCCAGATCAGGCAACAGTTCCTGGATTTTTTCGCCTCCAAGGGGCACCACATCGTGCCTTCCGCGCCGATAGTTCTGAAAAACGACCCTACCCTGCTGTTTACCAACGCAGGGATGAACCAGTTTAAAGACATTTTTCTCGGCAACAAGCCGGCGAACTGGCCCCGCGTGGCCGACACCCAGAAATGCCTCCGCGTAAGCGGCAAGCATAACGACCTGGAAGAAGTAGGGATAGACACCTATCACCACACCATGTTCGAAATGCTGGGCAACTGGAGCTTCGGGGATTATTTCAAGGCAGATGCCATCGCCTGGAGCTGGGAACTGCTCACAGAAGTGTACAAGCTGCCGAAAGACCGCCTGTATGTTACCGTTTTTGAAGGGGATGCCTCCGAAAACCTCGAAGCAGATACGGAAGCCTTCGAATTCTGGAAGCGCCATATCGCGGAAGACCGTATCCTCATGGGTAACAAAAAGGATAACTTCTGGGAAATGGGCGAAACCGGTCCATGTGGCCCCTGTACCGAAATTCACGTAGACTGCAGGACAGAAGCCGAAAGAGCTGCCGTTCCCGGGAAAGACCTCGTGAACAACGATCATCCGCAGGTAATCGAGATCTGGAACAACGTATTCATGCAGTTTAACCGCATGAAAGACCGCTCCCTCGTGCCCCTGCCTGCAAAGCACGTTGATACCGGTATGGGCTTCGAACGCCTGGTACGCGTGATCCAGGGCAAGCAGAGCAACTACGACACCGATGTGTTCATGCCCCTCATTCATGCTACTGAAGCACTTTGCGGTAAAAAATACGGTCAGACCGAAAAAACCGATATCGCCTTCCGCGTAATCGCCGATCACATCCGCGCCATCTGCTTCACAATAGCTGATGGACAACTGCCGTCCAACACCGGCTCCGGATATGTAATCCGCCGCATCCTCCGCAGAGCAGTGCGTTACTATTTCTCTTTCCTCGACTTTAAGCAACCCCTCCTGCACGACCTCGTGCCGAAGCTGGCCGAAGAATTCCGGCAGGTATTCCCTGAGCTGGCCGAACAGCTCGAGTTCGTGAAGAAAGTGGTGTTTGAGGAAGAAAACAGCTTCCTCCGCACGCTGGAAAGCGGTTTGGGACGACTGGAAACCATTACCTCCAGTGCCACCAAAACCATCGAAGGCCCCGTGGCTTTTGAACTATACGATACTTACGGCTTCCCGCTCGACCTCACCATGCTCATTGCTTCCGAAAAAGGATTCAGCGTGGATGAAGAAGGCTTCAAGACCGAACTGAATAAACAAAAAGACCGTTCCCGCGCAGCCACCAAGCTCGATATGGGCGACTGGACCCTACTCAGCGAACAGCCTTCCGGCATTTTCATCGGCTATACCGAACTGGCGGCCGATGCCAAAGTGCTGAAATACCGTTCCATTTCTGCCAAAGGCAAAGATCAGTTCCAAATCGTGCTGGATAAAACACCTTTCTATGCCGAATCCGGCGGACAGGTAGGCGATACCGGAACCCTTTATTTCGGATCAGAAGCCATCGCAGTAACTGATACCAGGAAGGAAAACGACCTCATCGTGCATTTTACCGACCAGCTGCCCTCCAATCCGGAAGCACCTGTAAAGGCAGAAGTGGACGTTACCAAACGCCAGGATATTGCCCGTCACCACTCCGCTACTCACCTGCTCCATGCTGCCCTTCGCCAAACGCTGGGTACTCACGTGGCCCAGAAAGGCTCCCTGGTGAATGCGGATTATCTGCGCTTCGACTTCTCTCACTTCTCCAAAGTGACTGATGAAGAGCTGGCCGCCATTGAAACCATCGTGAACCAGAAGATCCGTGAGAACATTCCGGTGATCATCCGCGAAATGCCCCGGGATGCCGCAATGGAACTCGGTGCTATGGCCCTTTTCGGTGAGAAGTATGGCGAAACCGTTCGCGTAGTAACCATCGATCCCAACTATTCCGTTGAGCTTTGTGGTGGTACCCACATCGGCCATACCGGTGAGCTGGGAATCTTCAAATTCCTCTCCGAAGGCGCGGTAGCTGCCGGCGTAAGGAGGATTGAAGCCGTAACCGGCGCCAAAGCGGAAGCTTACATCAATGAACAGATAGCCCAGCTGAAAGAGGTGAAAGCCGCGGTTAAGAACCCTAAAGAACCCGCTAAGGCTGTGGAAACACTCGTGGCTGAAAAGTCTGCACTCGAAAAGCAACTGGCTGCTCTCGAACTGAAGGCAGCCCAGCAGGCCGCCGCCGCATTACCGCAGCAGGCAGTTACTGTGAATGGCGTACAGTTCCTCGGAACAGTGGTAGACGCTTCCAGCGCCGACACCGTGAAGCAATACGCTATTGCGTTGAAAGACCTGCTTACTGCCCCCTACCTCGTGGTTCTCTGCGCCAATGCAGGCGGGAAAGCACAGGTAGCAGTCCTCATTTCCGACGACCTCGTGAAAGACAAGGGCCTCAATGCACAGAAAATTATCAAAGAACAGATTGCCGGCCTCATCAAAGGAGGCGGTGGTGGCCAGCCTACCCTCGCATCCGCAGGCGGACAGGATACCAGCCAGTTCGGTACGGTAATTGAAAAAGTGAAAAGCATCCTCTAAATAGAAAGGCTCCTCCGGGAGCCTTTTTTTATGGAACTAACCCCTGAATACGGTTGCTAACATGGTCGATTCCTGCCTTTAGACTACGGTGTTACTACCTCCGGACTGCCTTGTTACTGCCTTTAGACTTCTGTTACACTAAGGGTAGACAGCCTCTACACTGCCTTACACAGCCTTTAGAAGGCATTTCCCGGCCTGAATGTTGGCGTTGAAGCAGGGCAGAACGAAACATTTCGTTATTAAACCCATTGTCCTGTATGCGATTACAAACTTGTCATATTTGTGACCACCCGGCTGAAGTAGGTGGACTTGGCCAACATCGTCCGGTCTCCTTCACTTTTTAACATTCCCTTATCTTCCCGTTTCTCTTTTTAACTTTTCTTTACCCCCTCCTGCCTGTAAATTTGCCTTGTCACTAAAAAATGATTCAATATGCGTAAACTCCTCTTTTCCGGCAGCTCTCTTCTCCTCGCTTTTACCCTGGCCTCGTCCGCGGTATCCGCACAGGACAGGCGAATCGGTAAAATGGGAGAGTATGATGAGATCATCATTAAACGTAAGGGCGATTCGCAGAACGCGAAAGTAACCGTTGAGATAAAAGATGGTGAAGTACTCGTGGATGGTAAGCCCATCAGGGAATACAAAGGGGAAAACATTACCGTGAAGCAACGTATTGTTACCCCGCGCAATGGTAATTTCCCTGACGAAAATCCGGCTATCGCTTTTGAAGATGTTGTTACTCCCGGGCCTGCAGTACTTGGTGTGATTACCGGGAAAACTACTGCCGAAGGCGCCACCGTAACTGAAGTTGCCGAAGGCAGCGCTGCAGCAAAAGCAGGTATTAAAGTGGGTGATGTGATAACAAAAGTAAACGACACAAAGATCAGTGAGCCGCAGGATCTGTTCGAAACCATCGGTAAACTACAACCCGGAGATGATGTAACCGTTACATATCTCCGCGATAAAAAAGAACAAAAATCAAAAGCGAAACTACAGCCGCGCGATAGTGCGGAAGATGTTATGAAAGGCCGCCGCTATCGCAGTCCGCGCCTGCTTGATGAAGAGCCGCGCGCCTTCTCAATGCCCCGCAGCTTCGATGAGCTTTTCAATCCTAACGCCCAACCCAAACTGGGCCTCCAGGTACAAGACCGTGAAGAGAATGACGGAGCTACCGTGCAAACCGTTGAAACCGGATCAGCAGCGGACAAAGCCGGATTCAAAACCGGAGATGTTATTCAAAACGTAGATGGCCAGGCCGTTAAAAACGCCCGCGAAGTATCCGCCGGATACCGCGAAGCGAAAGATAAAACCACTATCAATTTCGGCATCCTTCGCAATGGGAAATCCGAAACACTGACAGTGAAAGTGCCGCGCAAACTGCGCTCCGAAAACCTGTAAATTATAAGGCAGATATAGTTTAGTGTAAAGCAAAGAGAGGCGGTCCGGGTTTACCCGGGCCGTTTTTTTATTCCCTGTTTTGATTTTGTACCTGCTTAGACGCTTTCCAATATTTGTACAAATCTAAAACAGAGGATACCCGGGCATGCATTTTCATGTCACTTAAATCAGCCTTTATATCATCCTGAATTGCCGGATCATTCATCAGTTCATCTATTCTTCTCAAACACCTGCTCCTTGCAATATTCGCCCTACCATTCTTTAATAAAAAAACTATATCGGGCTCACAAAAACTCCAACAGCGTTTTATTACTAAAGTGATTACCGGCACCATTGTAATAATCCAGGATTTATAAGCTGCTCCATCCGGTAAGCTTTGTGCCAGATACAAAATCATCATTCCGCTTCCTGCTCCGGCTACGCTATCAGCGCTGATTGTAAGTGGGCCATTGGTCCCTTGTATTACATCGGAATACTTCATATTTTATGTTTATTCTTTTCCTAAAAAAACTCTCCCGAATTCAAGTAAATCCTCTGCATCATTCTCCTCCTTCATTTTTAATGTTACCACCTTTCCGGTTTTTCTACTGACGATGGTAAATTCCTTTGGAGGAAACAGCCGATTTACTAAAAGAAGGGAAAGCCAAATAAGGAAAGGAAACAACGTTCCGAATCCGAAAACAAGGACAATTGCTACAATTACATTTGATGTCATAAGAATTGCATTTTATTGATCGATTCAATAATAACAATTCATGAAACACAAAACTTTTTCTGCTACTATTTTCTAAAAATTTTGGAACGGATTTTCTCACGCTATTTCTGCAACATCTTCAGCATTTTAAGCTTATTGCCGAAGGGTGGGTATTTCACCGGAACATCCAGCCAGGTGCCGGTTTTCATTACACCTTTGATGTGCGTGAACTCATCGAAACTAAAGCGCCCGTGATAGCGCCCCATACCACTCGGACCAATACCTCCGAACGGCATTTCAAGGTTTGTAAAATGCACCAGTGTATTGTTGATACAGCCACCACCGAAAGCCACTTTTTCTACCAGTGTTCGTGCAGTGCGTGCGCTCTTCGTAAACACATACAGCGATAGCGGATACGGATTTGCTGCAATCATTTTTACCGCTTCTTCGGTACCGCTATATGGAAGAATGGGGAGTATAGGCCCGAAGATCTCTTCCTGCATCACGCGGGCATTGGGTTTAATATCGGTGAGGATGGTAGGTGCGATGTATTTATCGGCACGGTCGGTTTGGCCACCGGAGAAAACAGTTCCTTCGTTGAGGTATGCGGCCAGCCGGTCGAATTGTCTTTCGTTGATAATGCGGGGATAGTCCGGGCTTTTGGCAGGGTCGTCTCCATAGAATTTCCGGATGGCTTCGCGGAGATGCTCCAGTAATTCGGGAAGAATCTTTTTATCGGCCAGCACATAATCAGGGGCAATACAGGTTTGTCCGGCATTCCAGCATTTACCCCAGATGATCCGTTTGGCAGCAGTTTTAATATCGGCACCGGCATCTACCACACAGGGGCTTTTGCCGCCCAACTCAAGGGTTACCGGTGTGAGATGTGGCGCTGCCAGTTCCAATATCTTCTTTCCCACAGGAATGCTCCCGGTGAAGAAAACATGATCGAAGCGGTGCTGCATGATGTCCGGAACTACTTTTGCACCATCTCCCGTAACGGTAGTTACATGTTCGGGGACAAAGGCATCTGCTATTATTTTAACTACCACTGCTTCTGTGGCAGGCGCCAGTTCAGAAGGTTTTACGATGGCGCAGTTACCTGCCGCTATGGCGCCAATCAGTGGGTTTACCACCAGCTGGAAGGGGTAGTTCCAGGGACCGATAAGGAGTGTAAGCCCTTTCGGTTCGCGATATACCGTGCTGGAAGAGGGATAATGCATAAGAGGCGAGCTCACCGGTTGCGGGCGCATCCATTGCCGGAGATTGGTGAGGGTATGATCGATCTCGTCGTACAAAAGCCCTACTTCGCTGCCGAATGCCTCTACAGGCGCTTTACGCAGATCGGCCTTCAGGGCTGCAAGAATCTCGCCCTCATGGCGTTTCAGGGACTTTTTCAGCTGCTTTAGCGCTGATTTACGGAAGGATAAGGAACGGGTAGCACCGGAGTCGAAAAAGTGGCGCTGGGCCAGGTGAATGTCGTGAATAGCAGCCATAGGGTGATTGTTGGATTACCAATTTCGTGAAAATTCCCTGCTTTTTTGCAGTTTGAATATCTTTGTACGAATCAGCTGTGATTTAACATTATGAGCGCGAGCATTGATTATAACAAATATGAAGCGGTAATTGGCCTGGAAGTGCATGCCCAGCTGCTGACAGTCAGCAAATTATTCAGCGGCGACTCCGCCTCTTTCGGCGGCCTGCCCAATACCCACGTGAGCCCGGTGACCCTGGGGCACCCCGGCACCCTGCCCTTTATGAACCGTAAGGCAGTGGAGCTGGCCATCAGATTAGGCTTTGCCTGCCATTGCGCTATAGAGAAAGAGAACTTTTTCGCCCGTAAAAACTATTTCTACCCCGATCTCCCCAAAGGATACCAGATCAGCCAGCATACCGCGCCCATTTGCGTAGGCGGCTATGTCCCCATTTTTGTAGACGGCCAGGCCCGCAATGTGCAGCTCAACCGTATTCACCTGGAAGAAGATGCCGGTAAATCCATCCACGACCAGGACCCTTACAATACCATGGTGGACTATAACCGCGCAGGGGTTCCCCTCGTGGAAATCGTTACCGAGCCAGACCTAAGCTCAGCCGACGAAGCCTATGCCTACCTCACCGAACTCCGGCGTCTGGTGCGCTGGCTCGATGTCTGCGATGGCAACATGGAAGAAGGCTCTATGCGCTGTGATGCCAACATTTCCATCCGCCTCAAAGGCGACACCGAACTCGGCACCAAGGTGGAAGTGAAAAACATGAACTCTATCCGCAACGTGAAACGTGCCATCGAAAATGAGATCAAACGGCAGATAGAACTGGTGGAAACAGGTGGCCGCATTGTGCAGGAAACCCGCAGCTTTGACGCCTCCAATGGCAGCTCTTTCCCCCTGCGCTCCAAGGAAGAAGCCAATGATTACCGGTATTTCCCCGAGCCCGATCTGGCGCCTTTCCGCCTTACCGACGGCTTCCTCGACCAGGTGCGCCAGTCGCTCCCCGAGCTTCCTGAAGAAAAAGTGACCCGTTATACCAGCCAGCTGGGCCTCCGGGAATACGATGCCCGTGTGATCTGCGACGACCGTGATACTACATTGTATTTCGAATCGCTCATGGCTGAAACACCCCATTCCCAGGCAGCGTCCAACTGGATGCTTGGCCCCGTGAAATCGTGGCTGAACGAACGTAATGCCGCCATTTCCGAATTCCCGCTTACTCCTTCGGCCCTAGCCGCACTTATAGCGCTGATTCACGATGGAAAGGTGAATTTTTCCATAGCATCGTCGCGCATTATGCCCGCCATGATCGAGCAGCCCGGTAAAACCCCGCTGGAAGTAGCTACCGCCCTCAATCTCATCCAGGAAACGGATGCCGGCAGCATTTTGCCTGTGATAGAGGAAGTACTGGCTAAGTATCCCGCTAAGGTTGCAGAATTCCGGTCCGGGAAAAAAGGCCTTATCGGGCTTTTCGTAGGTGAAGTGATGAAACTGAGCGGTGGTAAAGCCGATCCAAAACTCACCAACGAGCTGTTAATCAAGCGCCTCAACGGTTAACATCACCGTTCATCCCGAATCGGTCGTCCCGCGTAGCCCCGCAGGGGGCCTGTTTCCCCCATCCTCCCCACTGTTGGTACCACCGCCGCAGTGAAATGGAACTTTCAGGGGATGGCAGACTCCTGCCATCTACATAATTTTAACGTTTCCGGTAAGACCTTCCGGGGATTTAGGACTATTTTTGATTGAAAATCCAAATAAAAGAAAAGCCCATGAAACAATTTGCGATTTGGCTGACAGGAGCGGCCGCCTTACTGGCAAGCTGCAACAGTCACCCGGAGAAAGGAGCGTTTAAGATTGATGTGCAACTGGCGAACACGCCCCTAGAGAAAGTGTATCTTGAAGAAGTGATGGAAAGCTCCACCAAAATCGTTGATACCGCCGCCGTTAAAGACGCTTCGGGAAAAATCACGCTCGACGGTATGGTGCCGGAACAAGGACTTTACGCCATCCGCTTCGAAAGCGGTAAATATATCTTCCTCGCCCTCGATGCCGGCGATATGAGCATTACCGGCGATTACAATGAACTGGAGAAGATTCAGGTGAAAGGCTCCGAAGCCACCACCGAAATCCAGCAGCTGCTGAACTATTACAGCGAAAAATCGCAGAAGCTCAGCAAAGAAATGCAGACCATCGACAGCCTCCGTATAGCGAAAACACCCGATAGTGTGCTTACCGCCCGCCGTCAGGCAATGGAACAGGAAACGAAAACCTTCCGTGAGCATTTCCTTTCTGCCGCACGTGCTTCCCGCAACCCCGTTCCCGCCATTTTCGCGATGGAACTGGCCGGGTTTGAAGATGCGCAGGACAGGCTGGCCCATAAAAAGGACTTCCAGGAAATCGCTAAGCGCTTCCCCGATAACAGCTTCGTAAAACATACCCTCTCCGGCCTCGATGCGCTCGAAAAAGGCGCTACCCCGGAAGCCAGCAGCGGCCCCGCCTCTATGATTGGGCAGGTTGCACCCGACTTTGTGCTTCCGGATCCCGCAGGTAAACAGGTTAGCCTTGGCTCCTTCAAAGGGAAATATGTACTGGTAGATTTCTGGGCCAGCTGGTGCGGGCCCTGCCGTCAGGAAAATCCCAACGTAGTGGCTGCTTTTAATCAATACAAAAGCAAAAACTTCACTATCCTCGGTGTATCCCTCGATAAAGAGAAAGGCGCCTGGTTAAAAGCCATTGCCGACGACCAGCTTACCTGGCCGCAGGTAAGCGACCTCAAATTCTGGGAATCTTCTGTTGTTCCATTATATGGCATCAACGCCATTCCTACCAACATCCTGGTAGACCCGCAGGGCAAAATCATTGCGGCTAACCTCCGTGGCAGCCAGCTTGAAAGCAAACTCGCTGAAGTACTGAAATAATCTGCAGCTATCACTGCATCATAACCAAAAGGCCGTCTCAATAAAATGAGACGGCCTTTTGGTTTTCCGGACCTTCCTGAGATGGCCCTTCCGATTTATCAGTTATAACCGGGATTCTGCGCAAGGTTGGTGTTCTGTTGTGTTTCCTGGAAAGGAATCGGCCATGGTGTGAACTGATCATTCCAGGCCTGTTCCGGCTGGGTAGAGCCACGGGCCGGAATATTCCGCTTCGTGCGCACGAAATCAATCATCCCGAACCCTTCAAACGCGAGCTCTATCCTCCTTTCGTTAAGGATAATATCAATCAGTTCCTGTTTGGTAGCAGGCACTGCAATGGGGTCGGCATTAGAACGCGCACGTATCTCGTTAATGATATCCAATGCATCGGTACTCACACCGGCATTGATACGCGCCAATGCTTCCGCTTTGTTCAGCATAATCTCTGCCAGCCGCATTACCGGTACCCACGAATCGAAAGGTGTTTCGAAAAACTTACCGGTATAACGGTTGCTGCCTATCTGCACAATCATTGTATCAGCGCTTTTCCTGCGGTCGTTCGCTCCAAAATTAGGCAGATTGAGGTATGAATTGCTAACCGTGATATCTCCCCTTCCCTGGCCGCTATAATGCTGTCCAATGGCATTATTGGTGTTAGGGTTATCGTTGCTGTTCATGGCAATATTAAAGATGATCTCCGAGGAAGAGATATACTTGTCTTTATCGAAATTCGCATAGGGAGCGCTTTCAAGTGCATATCCCAAGGGAGATGCCAATACTTTATCTGCAGCGGTATTTACATTCGCCCAATTCTCTGTAAGCAGATACACCCGCGACAGCAAACCGTTGGCCGCCGCCTTGGTGGCACGTGCATGGTTGAAATATCCATCGCCCCAGTCATCAGGCAGGCCTGCCTCCGCCTCTGTCAGATCTTTAATGATGAGGTCATACGTTTGCTTCACAGTACTTCTGGCCACACGGTATTTAGGATCAAAAGCTTCAGCACCCGTTTGAGGAGGCGGCATCGTCATCAGGGGTATACCCAAATGACTGCCATCTGCACTAAAGCCATATGTCTGAGCATAAATGTTCACGAGGTAGTAGTACACCAGTGCCCGCACAAATTTAGCTTCTGCAGCATATTGTTTGATCTCATCCGCACTCAGCACACTTCCCGCCTTCTCTACATTAAACAGGAAATTGTTTGCTTCGAAAATGGTGCGGTAACCTCCCGTCCATGCCAGCAAAGCTGTACCGTTATTGGAAAGCATATTGAACGTGGGGATCTGCCCGAAGAAGGCGGATACATTCACATCGTTTCCACGCTGATCAATATAAATCAGCGCCCTCCCGCCAAGGAACTCTGCATTCTGCAATGCGTGATACATACCGATGGCGGCAGATTCTATGCGCGTGGGATTATTAAAAACATCGCTCGGATTCACCCCTTCATATGGGTCCTGCTCATTAACCTTTGAACAGGATCCAAGCATTAACACGGCGCAAAGTCCATACGTTAGAACCGATCGGAAACTATACTTGATTTGTAAATATTTCATGATGATTAAGTTTTAGATCAGAAAGATGCGTTTAAACCAACGGAGATCGTTCTGCCAAGCGGCACGCCACGGTTATCTACACCAAAGGCGATGTTGGCTGTGCGGTTGGTATTGATCTCAGGATCAGCACCCTTGTACTTGGTAAGCAATGCCAGATTATCTCCCGATACAAACACACGCAGCGTATTCAACCCGATTTTTTCTTTAATACCGGGGAAAGCATACCCAAGCGCTACAGTTTTCAAACGGAGGTAATCGCCCTTCTCCAGCCAGCGGGTAGATGTTTGCGTGGTTACCGCATCACGCAGGAATATTTTCGGCACATCGGTATTCTTGTTCTGAGGTGTCCAGCGCTCAGTCATTTCATGCAGGTTGTTGTTAAGGAAGTTGGTCATGAGCCCTTGCCTTGTGGCGTTAAAGATGTAGTTACCGCCGCTGAACTGTATGGCAATGTTGAGCGAAAATCCTTTATAGGTAATCGTATTATCCAGGCCGCCATACCATGTGGGGTAACCGGACTTGCCTTCGAGATAATTGGCATCATTTGCAGTAACTGACGTAACTACCTTAGAGCCGTCGGGAGTAGTCCAGCGGTTGGCTGTAGCTACACCGGGCGATGGGTTGTACATCTTCACTGTACCGTCTTTTGCACGGAACATACCATATCCTGTTTCGGGATTTACGCCCGCCCAGTCAATCATGTACCAAACACCAATGGGGCGGCCAACGCTTGCACGGTTGGAGCCACTGATGATATCACTACCATCAACCAGTTTCGTGATCTTATTTTTCAGGTGAGTAAAGTTGGCGGAAACGTTCCATTCGAATTGCTTGCTGGCCACAGGTGTACCGCGCACTGTTATCTCAATACCGCGGTTCCACATTTCGCCGATATTCCTCGATACAACTGAACCGGGGATACCTGTTGTTCTAAGCGTAGGCGCATCCAATACCAGATTATCCACATCATTATTGAAGTAATCCAGCGTGAGGCCCAAGCGGTTATTGAAGAATGCTGCATCGATACCGATGTCCATCTTCTTGGATGTTTCCCAACGCAGGCCGGGGTCGCCGAGCTGGCTCATAGACAGGCCGTTTACATCCGCATATTGGCCACCGCCGATGAGGGTTCTCCATGCATAGGCACTCACATTACCATTACCTACAAGACCATAGCTGGCACGCAGCTTCAGGTCATTGATCCAGGAAACATTGTCTTTCAGGAAACTCTCTTCTGAAATACGCCATCCGATAGATCCGCCGGGGAAATAACCTCTGCGTTTATCCGGCCCGAAATCAGAATAGGCATCTGCACGAAATACAAACTCTGCATAATACTTGCTCGCATAATTATACGCTGCACGGCCGAGGTAGGAATCAAATGCATTGGCAGTTTGTGCACCGCCTGTAAATGAATTGCCATCACCAGCAGAAAGCCCGTCGTAAATATATTTGAAGTAATCATCAGCAAGATTGGCCTGCCCCGTATACAGCTGGAAGTTGCGGGAATACTGGTACTCCAGGCCGGCCAGTAACGAAATGTTGTGTTTTTCGTTGAATGTAAGATTGTAATTAGCCAGGTTGGTCCAGTTCCAAAGCTGAGTCTGGTAAAGGTTCTCCTGTACAAGACCATTCAGGTTAAAACCGTTCCCCGCCTGATCGGGACCACTGTATTGGTCTTCGAAGTTCTGCAGGTAATCGACACTGAAACGGGAGGTAAGTTTCAGTCCTTTCAGCGGCGTAACATCTACATAAATATTGGACAATACGCGCCGGGTTTCATTATCGTTGCGGCCCATATTAATGCTTGCCAGCGGGTGGAAAAAGCGGTTTAGGCGCTCGCTCACACGATTGCCCCCATTACCCAAATCGCGGTTGGATGGCGAAAGATAATAACCCTGATATGCACCCGTACTGTTATACACCGGTACATTGGGAGGCGCATTATATCCACCCACTGTTGAGCCCGCGAGGAATCCATCAGACAATACGCCGTTGTTCAACCCGCGTGAGGCATAAACAGAAAGCCCTACTTTCAGCCATGTTTTAGGAGTAACATCCGCATTGATTCTGGCAGATCCTCTGCGCAGGCGGTTACCCACCAGGAAACCTTTCATATCGGCGTACTCGGCAGATCCATAGATCTGTGATTTGTCGGTACCACCACTGAATGACAGCTGGTGTGTTTGCTGCATACCGGTTTTAAAGATCACATCCATCCAATCGGTACGGTCTGGCTTGCCATCACCGTTCTCATCAAAATCAGCGGCTATATTGGGCTGGTTCATATTACCCGATTTCTCATTCTGGATCACGAGAAACTCGTCGCCATTCAGCAGCTTGGGTGCACGGCGCACCGTGGCCCATGATAGCAGCGTGTTATAGTTCACTGCTATTTGTCCGCGTTTGCCGCGTTTGGTGGTGATAACGATTACGCCATTACCTGCGCGGGAACCGTAAAGCGCCGCGGCAGCAGCATCTTTCAGCACATCAATGCTTTCGATGTCGTTGGGGTTGATGTCGGCAAGCGGATTATAACGCGTACCATTACCGGCGTTAAAAATGTTGGTGTTTTGCGCAGTGTTCAAAACGATTCCATCCACCACAATCAGGGGGTTGGATGTGTTGGAGATCGAGTTTACGCCGCGGATGCGGATGGCCACTGCATCGCCCAGTACACCGGATTGCATGTTTACATTCACGCCGGCAGCAAGCCCGTCCAGCGCCTGATCAAAACTCTGGATAGGGCGGTTGTTAATTTGCGTGGCTTCGATCTTGGAAGAGGCTGCTGTCGCATCTTTCCGGTTAATGTCAACATACCCCGTTACCACCACTTCGTTGAGGGTTTTATCATCTGCCCCCAACGCTACGTTCCGCACACCGCTTGAAGGCACTGCGATCTCCTGTGTTGCGAAACCAATGAATGAATACACCAACACATCATTCGGCCCGTTAACCTCAATGCGGTAATCGCCGTTAGCGTTGGTAATAGTTCCTTTTGATGTTCCTTTAATGGAAATGGTCACACCTGGTAATGGTGACCCGTCAGTCTGATCGGTAACCTTCCCCGTTACGGTACGGGATTGGGCGAGAGATTGCCCCATAAGCATAACCGAAAAGAGAATGAGAAGTAACATTCCTTTCATGTCGATTAGATTTTTGTTGATAAGAAATTTTCGTGTATAGGAAATAAGTGCAGGCAGGATCAATCCGTCGGATATATCAATATGCTGTTCTTGTGGGCTACGCTTAGGGCTTCGTCCTGGGTCTTAAAACTTACTGCTCGATTTAGATTTGGATGGTCTGCTGCATGACCGCTACATTAGTAAATTAATCAAAAAAGAAACATGACGGTCACACTAGATAAAAATACCGGAAAACAAGTAGGTAGATACTAACGGATAATGGCTATAATTATTTGCTTATCATATCATAACAAAATAATAATTATGTGTCTGGCTACTATATTATCATGATAAAAAAACGGCCCGGAGCATACTCGCTGCCGGGCCGTTTTTGATCAGGTTTTTTTGTTGTGGTATAACCTTACTGCATATATAGCGGATGCTGTTGCATATTCCGGTTTGCCTGCACCTCTGCCAATGGTATGGGCATGAAATATTGTTTGCGTGTAACGGGAAGCGTTATAACACCACCGATATTTGCAACGTCCTGTGCAGTACGTACGATGTCTTTCTTCCAGCGGCGAAGATCGAAGTATCGGTGGCCTTCGAATGCGAGCTCGCGGAAGCGTTCTTCTTCCACAGCGGCCAGTACAGCTGCAGCAGTTCCATATGCGGTATGCACGTAGTTATCTATCCGCAGGCTCTTCAGATCTTCCAGATCAGCATTGGCGCTTGCAAGGTTGCCACCGGTTTTCATAGCCTCGGCTTCCGCGCGGATCAGGTACATTTCCGACACGCGGAATAACTTGATGTCGGCCATGTTGAAATTCGCTGGCTGTCCGCCTGCATACTTTATAACCGCCCAGCGTGTATCTGCCGGGGCAGGGTTTAAATCACTTATCCAGGTATTGAAACGCACATCATGCGCCCCATTGAATGCAGCAATAAGTTTGAAAGAAGGCGCGTAATGAATCATCCCTGATGCGTTACGGTAAAAGCTACCGAAGCGCTCATCCTGCGGTTCTCTTTTAAGTTTCCAGATCACCTCATGCTTCTTTACATCGCTCCAAATTTCAGGAAATTGCGCAGCAGTAGCCAGCGGTACAGCATCTATCACTTCTTTGGCCGCCGCAATGGCCGTGTTCCAGTCTTTCTGGTACAGGGCAGTTCTTGCTTCAATGGCCGACACTGCCAATCGTGTAATGCGGGTAATGGTATCCCATGAAGCAGGAATGAGTGCTTTTGCCTCCGTAAGATCTTTCCGGATTTGGGTAAACACATCTCCCACGGTATTCCGTTCCGGCTTACCGGCTGCAGATACCGTCATTACCGGCACACCTCCGTCATTCGGCTCATACGAGATGGCATAATGCCTGATAAGTTCCAGATGGCAATAGGCGCGCAAAGCGAGGAGCTCACCTTTCATCCGGCGCTTGCGCACTTCGTCAGATGCCACTGCAGGAATACCGTCGATAACTGCCAGAATACGATTGGCCCTGTCTATCACCTGGTAGTTGCTCTGCCAGGCAGGCAATACATCTGGCGTAGTGGGGTCGTGTACCCACCGCATCATCTGCCCACCCGCAACACTCGTATTCTCTACCGGCGTCATGTTCTCGTCAGAAACGAGGGAGCTTATCTTAATTGATTGTCCGTTAAGCCCGGCATAAACACCCAGCACACCGGCGTTCAGATCACTCACCGAAGTAAAGGCGACTGTCTGATCTTTAATATCTGTAGGCTTCACATCAAGGTCGCCGAGGCAGGAGGCCGCCACGATCCAGGCTGTGAGCAAAGTATATTGCAACTTACATTTCATCGTTTCTCTATTTTATATCAGAACTGGATACGAACACCAGCTACCAGTGTGCGCGGTGAAGGATATTCGAAAAATGCCTGTCCGTTTGTGTCTTCAGGATCAAAGCCGTTCCATTTCGTAAATGTCAGCAGATTATGGCCCTGTGCATATATGGTAGCACCTTTCACGACTTTCAACGGAGCGAGGAAATGTGCCGGCAGTGTATAGGAAACCTGTGCATTGCGCAACCGTATGAACGATGCATCCTGAATATCCATGGAAGTGTAATTCCGGACATCTCCAAATGAAGGCACATTTGTTACATCACCCGGTTTACGCCAGCGCTCCAGCCATTTACGCGACTGGTTGTTGGAAGCAAAAACGTTGTTATTAAATGTAAATATATCCATTGAATTATACCTGTTCATACCTTGTGCATAGGTAAAAAACACATCCGCACTGAAGCCTTTCCAGCGAACACCGGTGGAGAATCCACCATATACCGGCGGCTCTGAGCCTCCGAAATCAGCTACACTCATCAAAGGAATGTTGTAATTCGTGGTTAGATTCCCACTCCGGTCATAATATAGGGCTTTCCCTGTCTGGGGATCAACTCCTCCATACTTAACAATGTAGTGCGCTCTTACAGGCAGCCCTTCACGAATAAGGAACGTGCCCTGCTGATACTCATTTGCACTTCCCAGATCAGTAACACGGTTACGGTTATATGTGAAGTTGATACCTGCAGTCCAGGTCAGATCGTTTGTTCTGATAATATCACCGTTCAATTCCAGTTCTATCCCGCGGTTGTTGATACTACCGGCGTTGATATTACGCGATGAGAACCCGCTCGTCAAGGAGAGTTGCTCACTCAGGAAAAAACCTTTTGTTGTACGGCTATATACATCACCTACCAGGCGAAGGCGCTGATCGAAAAATGCGAGATCCAGCCCGGCATTCAGCATATGCGTTTTCTCCCATTCATAGTCGGAGTTACCGGCAGCCACAGGAGCGATTGCGGGCTGACCGTCGTAACGGGAAGCACCATAACCTGCAGCATATGCGAAGTAAGAAGTTGGCGGTGCGGCAGAGCTTCCGTAGCTGGCGCGCACACGGAGCGTATTGATCCATTCCACTTTTTCAAGCCAGGGCAGGTCATAACCCGCACCAATGGAATAAAACGGCTGCCAGCGGTTTTTCTCCGGCAGGGTGGAAGAACCATCGTAGCGATAACTGAGGTTAAGGCTGAAGCGCTCGTCAAGCATATACCTGACCAGCCCCACCCACGAAGCCAGAGCAGCCCCGGTTTTCTTACCGCCCACAGCCGGTATAAACCCATTAATGGGTGACC
The DNA here is from genome assembly GCF_003149455.1 of Chitinophaga deserti. Taxonomy (GTDB): domain Bacteria; phylum Bacteroidota; class Bacteroidia; order Chitinophagales; family Chitinophagaceae; genus Chitinophaga; species Chitinophaga deserti. The sequence goes on along the minus strand of NZ_QFFK01000002.1, from coordinate 617,625 downwards.
CCGGCGTAGTACCCGAAAGGGTACCTTCCAGCCCCGGTGTAATTCCATATCCTGTCGCTTCCAGGTTCGACCATTTCATACGGTTGAACTCATAAAACCCGGCAACTATGAGCCTGTGGCGCTCGTTCAGGAGTTTATCGTAAGTAAGGCCGGTAGAAGAAGTAAACTGGAACGAGCGCGCTATATCTTCGCGGTGGCTCCCCTGCCCTCCCGGTGCGGCTTTACCGGCATTAGAACCCGGTGCCGCCGTACGGATATCGTGGTTCTCCCGGAAGTCCATTCCTATATTAAAAGTGGCATACAGCCAATCGTTCACATCGTATCTGAGTGAGGAACTCAGCAAGCCTTTCAGTTGATTAACGCGGTAAGATGTGGTTTGCATACGCTCTATTGCATCAGAGCCTTCGCGGGTATCATAAGCGCCTCCAAAGTTGCTCTTATTCCCGTTATGCACCAGCACACCGTTCACATAAGGCTGCTCGTAAGGCAATGCGTAATATACCGCAACAAAGGGATTGCCTTTACCTTGCGTATTTTCATTCTCAATGAGGTCGCTTTCGGTATAGCCTACAGCAGAGTTCACCGAAAACCTGAGCTTACGGCCTTTAGCATCAAGGTTGGTACGGAAAGTATATCTGTCAAGCCCGGAGCGGTAAGCAATGCCTTGCTGAGACAGATAGCTGGCCGAAGAATAGAAACGTACTTTATCTGTACCTCCGTTAGCAGTCAGTTCATATTCATGAAAGGGTGCTGCATCACGGATGAGGTAATCCATCCAATCTGTCTGAATACGGCCAAGACTGTCGAGAATGGCTTTATTGCGTGCTTTCCGGTCGGCCGGAAGGCTTGCGTTAGCGGGGTTCTTATCTGAGAAGATCCACCCTGCACCAATGCTTTTACTATTCTCCAGCCCTACTTCCTCCTCAAAACGCAGTCTTTCCTGCGTATTCATCATATCAAAATGCCTGCGCGAAGGCTGGGATATGCCATGCCGGGTATTAAAGGAGAAGCGAACCTCTCCCTGCTGGCCCCTGCGGGTAGTGATAAGCACTACGCCGTTGGCACCCCGTGAACCGTAAAGTGCAGTTGCATTGGCATCTTTAAGAATACTGACGGATTCGAAATCCGCAGGATTGAGTCCAATAAATACTCCCCGCTCCACTGCTACACCGTCTACGATATAAAGTGGTGCTGAGGAGACCAGATCGCTGATTTCGCTATTGGTAGCGGTACCGCGGATTACCATCTTAGCAGTTGCTCCGGGCTGTCCGCTGGCCGAAGCCACATAAAGGCCTGGAGCGCGCCCCTGCAGCATCTGATCGAAGCTGGCAATGGGAGACTGACGCAGTTTTTCCCCTGATACAATAGTGGCTGCACCAGTGTATTGCTTTCTGGTAGCTGTATTGTACCCGGAAATAACCACTTCGTCAAGAAGCCGTTTTGAGGGAACAGTTGTATCGGGCCGGTTGTCGGTTTGTTGAGCAACGCCGGGAATGCTGATGGCGGATAGCAGCCATAGCGATAGCGTTTTATTCATGAGATTTTTTTTTGTGTCTAATGCCCCGTAGGTTATGACAGGAATAAAACACAAGATACTGAATTTCAACTGATATGACAGTACACTTTTATGTTATTGGAAATATCGCCGGATAGTTTATGTAAAGCGTTAAAAAAGCCGCTCCCAGTGCAGGAAGCAGCTTATGAGGCGTTACATGGCCGGCCTTTAAAAAGAAATCCCCCCGGCAGAGCCAGGGGGATTCTTATAATTTTCCGATTATATCTAAAGACTATTGCACGTCCCACCATACTCTCTCATCGATCTTTTTCAGACCGGGGAAGTTGGCGTTACGGGTAAGCTCAGCCTGAGGATATACGAAACGCTGAGGCCTGCTGTTAACACCGAGCACGGAGGCAGCCGACCTTACGAGGAAGGAGGGGTAGCCGAGGCGACGGTAATCGCACCAGGACTCAAAGCCTTGCATACCGGTGGCAGCAAAGTACTTCTGCGTGATGATTTTTTCGAGTTGTTGCGCACGGTTGCCGGTGAGTGCTACAGCGGGCTGAGCGATATATGCATCAGCCTGCGCGGAAGTCAGCTCAAGGGTCTCGAAGCTGGCGCGGATACCTTGCTCATACAATGCAGCTGCGCTACCAGCACCCCAGCCACGGAGAGCGGCTTCAGCCTGCAGGAAGTAGCTTTCTGCGGCGGTGATCATTTTGCTCGGTACTAATTCTCCGAGGGTCCTTGAACCAGGACGGGAGCCGGGGAAGTTAGACGGAACATCATTGAAACCACCCTGAGGCATAGATGTATAAGCACCGGCATTCAGGTTGAAGAGACGGCCGAGACGAGGGTCGTTGTAAGATTTCAACTTGTCCATAACGGTAGAAGAAGCTGTCTGGTTACGGATCTGCAGCGTGAGTACCTCTTCCCAGATGGGGAACATATTACCGCCACCACCGGGGTTCTCCAGGTTTACATTATTCTCCAGGTAACCGAAGCCATTTTGTTGGATGGCAAGTATTCCTGCTTTCGATTTAACGGAGTCTGCAGTTTCTGAAATACGCATGTAAGCACGGAGCTTCAGGGTATTAGCAAATTGCTTCCAGGCATCCATATCGCCTGCCAACAACAGATCGCCTTCGGGAGGATATGCAGAAGTTGCATCCATCAGCGCTGTTGCTTTGGTAATCCAGGCGAAGATGCTATCGTACACCTGACGCTGAGGATCGTATTTAGGGCTGCGGTTACCACGGCCGTCGAGCGCTTCTGTTAACGGAATATCGCCGAAACCATCTGTCAGCAGCTGGAAGGAATACGCACGCATAACATAAGCAACAGCAGCGTACTGTTTGAACTTATTCAGATGCGCGAGGCTGATGAGGGAATCCGTATCAGCCAGGGCATTCGCATACAGGATAGCCCACGGACGGTCGAAATCGGACGGACCGGACGAGTAAGCATCAATGCTGCGGAACTGGCTGGCATTGGGAGACTGTGTCCAGTATTGCGACCAGAAGTTACCGAACTGCAGGTAGTGATAGTTCTGAACGTGCGCTACTGCTGCCTGAATAGAAGGCAGAATCTGATCGGGATTGGCTTTAGTGGTGCTGTTCGGGCTTTCATTGATATCAAGGAAATCCTTACAGCCAGGCAGCATGATCGCTGCCACCGCCAGGCCTGCTATGATTGATTTGAATTGGTTTCTTTTCATGACTTTCTCTTTTACCTCTTTGGATTAAAAACTTACTTTCAGATTGAAGCCGAAGTTACGCAGCGAAGGTTGTGCGGTAAAGTCGAAGCCTTGCTCGTTACCGGCACCACCAGAGTTAACTTCCGGATCCGCGAACATGTTTTCTTTCGGAGTTTTGATCCAGAGGTTGTTACCGAAGAAACCGATGCTCGCATCACCAAACGGTGTGCGTCCCAGTAAGGTCTTAGGCAGTTTATACAGGAGGCTCACTTCACGCAGCTTCACATAAGATGCATCGAGCACGTGTACTGCGTTCGGAACAACCTGTTGGTTGGTCCAGAAATCTTCCCAGTAAGTTTCAACAGTTGTGTTGGGTACATATTTAGTTCCATCCCAGAAAACTGTGTTGGGCTCAACGCGTGGGTCACGACCACCTTCAGTAGTACGCGGTGTGGTACCAACGAAAGTCATGATGTCGCTCGTGCGGGAATAGAACTGACCACCTTGTTTGGTATCAAACAGTACATTCAGGCTTAAGCCTTTGTAGCTGAGGTTGGTACCCCATGAAGCCATCCATTTAGGATTGTAAGAACCAAGATAAACAGGCTGATCAGTAGTTACAGGCAGACCAGTTTCCTGATTAATTACAGTACGGCCCTGATCGTCGCGGAGGATATCCTGGCTGTAGAAAGTACCATAAGGTTTACCTACAGCAGCAACGATGCTCATACCGCCAACACCACCGATGATGAGGTTTTCAACACCAGGCAGCAGGGATACCACTTCGTTTTTGTTTTTGGTATAAGTACCATACAGTTCCCAGGTAAAACCAGATGCAGTACGCACTGGCGTAACACGAAGTCCGATTTCCACACCTTTGTTTTCTACAACACCGGTGTTAAGGATCTCAGCGGTAAAACCGGTAGAAGGTGCGATCGGAGCAGGGATGATCTGATCTTTAGAACGGTTCTGATAGTAAGAGAAGTCTAAAGACAAACGGTTATCCCAGAAGTTCAGTTCTGTACCTACTTCAAATGCGTTGGTTCTTTCCGGTTTCAGGTTAGGGTTACCAATCGTGTTACCGATGGTCAGACCCGGAGTAGTACCGAAGGGAAACAGCGTATTAGCGAAACCACCCAGAATCTGTGTTCTGGCATAGAATGTTTTCAGCAGATAAGGATCAGCGTCGTTACCCACGGAAGCGTAGCTGGCGCGGATTTTACCGAAGGTCAGGAATTCACCCAGCTTGCTGTCTTTCAGCATTTCAGTAAATACGAATGAACCGTTAACGCTGGGATAGAAGAAGGAACGGTTAGCCGCAGGCAGTGTGGAAGACCAGTCGTTACGGGCAGTAGCACCCAGGAACAACATGTTCTTGTATGACAGGTTCAACTCTCCGTACAGACCCACCAGGCGGCGCATGCTGCGGAAGTTGTCGGACTGAACGTTACCATTGGAGTTATCCAGGTTATACCATCCGGGGATCACCAGGCCACCTGCGCTATTCGTATTAGCGTTCAGCTGGTTAACGATACGCTGGCGGATGTTGTTACCCACCATCAGGCTCGCGGTAAAGTCTTTGGTAAAGTCTTTCTTCGCAGTCACCATCAGGTCATGTACGATATCACTAACGTTGATGGTATTCTCTTCGTAACGACCAGGAACGGCTTTAGGATTGTACCCGCTGCCTGCGTCGTCAATCGCTTCAACATCAAGTTTAGCGTGTTTCAAACGGCGACGGTCAGAGTATACGTCTGCGCCAAGGCGCTCAGTAACTGTCAGCCAATCGAGCGGTTTGTAGGTGATGGTAAAGTTACCGGTCACACGATCCACGTCGTTGAGGTTGGAGAAGTTCTTCAGAATCCACCAGGGGCTGAGGGTGTAGTTACCATAGTAACCATATGCAGGGTTACCGTCAGCATCAGTCAGTACGTCGCCCATGCTGTAGTATGGATTCTTCAGATCGCCCATCTGGTGCAGGGGAATGTCACGGGGGGTTTGCAGTACGTTGTCGTACACAGAACCATCGCCCTGGCCACCCTGAACCATGTTGCTGTTGATTTTAGTGTAGTTAACACCGATTGAGGTGGAGAACTTGTTGCTCAGCTCAGTGCTACCGTTGAAACGAACACCGTACTTGTTATACTTGTCCGTGTTGCCGGGCATTACACCATTGGAGTTGAGCGCATTCAGTGAAAGGTAGTAAGTAGATTTCTCAGTACCGCCGGCAAGAGACAGGTTGTTGTTCCAGGCTTTACCGAGTTCGAAGAATTTCTTCACGTTGTCGGGCTGGTTAATATAGGGCTTCTGCAGACGAACACCATTGATCGACTGGCCCCAGGGTTGAGTGGAACCATCGAACTTGGGACCCCAGGAGAAGTTCTCCAGCGGATCGGGTTCAAAGTTGTAACCCTGACCATAATCGCTCTGCAGGTCGGGGAGCTTCAGAACGTTAGAAAAAGTTACGGCAGTGTTGTAGGTGATTTCCTGCTTGGCACGACCACCTTTCTTACCACTCTTGGTGGTAATGATCAAGGCACCGTTAGAAGCACGGGAACCGTACAGAGCTGCTGCAGCAGGACCTTTCAGCACGGAAACTGACTCGATATCGTCCGGGTTGATGTCGTTACCACGGTTACCAAAGTCGATCGACGAACGGCTGTCTTCACCACCGATAACGCTGGAGTTGTCGATGGGAACACCATCCACAACCAGCAGTGCCTGGTTCTCACCACTGATGGAAGAACCACCACGGAGTACGATACGGGAAGAAGAACCGGGAGCAGAGGCAGTGGAGGTAATGTTCACACCTGCTACTTTACCGGTAAGGGCATTCAGCGGGCTTACACTCTGGCCACGGGTGATTTCTTCAGCATTAATTGTGGGAGCTGCGTAACCGAGCGAGCGCTTGTCCCTGCGGATCGCATTGGCAGTTACAACAGTTTCTGTAAGTGTTCTTACGTCCGTTCTCAGGACAACATTTACAATAGCACCGTTGATTTTGGCTGTAGCATCGGACATACCGATGAACTTAATGGTGAGCTCGGTTACTCCATCGGGTACATTCAGGGAATAATCACCATCGACGTTGGTGACAGTGCCTACATTCGTGCCTTTGGCCAGCACAGTGGCACCGATGATCGGTGAGCCGTCTTCTCCGGAAGTCACCTTTCCTTTAATGGTTCGGCTCTGCGCCAATACCTGACCTGACAGACATATCAGGATCAGGAAAAGTGCGGTTAGACCTTTCCTCATAAGCATAATTTAGATGTTTAACAGAATTTTAACAGACAAATATAAATTACTTAACTCTTTTTTAACGCAATTGATTTGTAATTTTTTTGGAGGGGACATACATTTTTTTTTAGTGAATACTTTTTTTCCTTGATAAGTTCATTGAGAACCATACGATAAAAGAAGTTATATGTATATCGCCTGTATCCTTTGTACGGCTGGGTATAGGCCTGGTACAAAAAGAAAAAGCAGGCGACAAGATTATCACCCGCTTATCATCAACCAAAATCTAAATCGAGATCTTTAGAATGGTTTTGATGCCCCGCAGAAGCGCGAAGCACAATATTTTTATACGATGAAATGCTGTTCTGTAAAAGATTACACGCAGTTCCCCGACCAGATCTTGCACACGAAGAAATGCCGGAATACCCGCATACAACGTGTTGTAACGATTTCTTTTTCATAAGCGACAGACTTTGGTAATGTGAAATTACTGGATTTCCGGTAATTCACGCGTACTGTCACACGAAAGAAATTCGGGTCAAGATAAGTTTAGTGGATATGTCTTGAGAAGATTAAGCAAAACTGCGTAGAGCTCCTCATGTCTATAATTGTATCGGAATTCACACTCCTTCAAATGAAGGTAAGCCGTGTTACGGTTAAGTCCCTTGAACTTTGCAAGGCGATGCTTCGTTAATCCCCAGAAACCGTCCACATCATCCAGCACGGTCTTGTTTTCCGCCTCATGATGCGCCTGGCCCAGGTGGTACAAACGATATTGACTTAAATCCACCACACCGCTGAACCGGCGGATCCGCTCCGCACTGCCAACAGTTTCCAGGACAGACCGCCCGCGGGCAATCGCCTGAATCATTGACCGGCTAACGTCCGGGAGAATCTCCGTAAACACTTTATTGTCGTTCTTGTAAATACCGAATATCACAGGCTTAACGATCCTGTCTACATCGGTCTTAACGGCAACGGCTATGTCTTGCGGCTGATGGAGAGATGGGGTACGGTTACCCCAGGATGAGGCACCCGCTTGTTTGTCAGTTTGTAAAGACTCGCAGTACTTCACAATCTGCATCCTGATTTTCTTCAGGTAACTGTTTATCGTTACCCGGCTGACCCCACTGATATTAGCTATCTGGGTGGCAGTCAAATCTTCGGAGAACAGCTTTAGGATCTCCTTAAATTTACGCTCAGACAAATGAGCGCCCTTTAGGAACTTATTCTTCATGGACTAAGAGGTTAGAAATGGCATGTTAAACCTCTAACTTTTTCTCCGCTATATATAATGCTTTATTATAAACGGCGAATTGCCCGTGATGAACGCTACCCACTAGATTATTTTACTCTGTGTAAACAAAAAAACCGTGACAAACAGCCACGGGTTTAATTTTACTGCCTTACAGATTATAAAATATTTATCTAGTTCGGCTAATATGAATTTTTTTAAACGGTCATTAAACGTGATAAGCGAATTATTCTTTCTCCTCATCCAGCCCGATTTCCTTCATCTCCAGATCCTCTTCATCATCCAGCCCATTCCACAATTCCTTCTTTCTCGCTTTTTTCTGCAACGCTTTCTCCATCCACAGCAACATTGCAGGCAATATAGTCAGGTTTGTCACCATTGCCATCACCAGCGTAAGGCTCGTTAACCAGCCCAGCGCCTTAGTACCCTGGAACTCCGAAAAGGCGAAGATCATAAAGCCCGCAAACAAAATCAGGGATGTGTAAATTATACTCAAACCCGTATCATTGATGGTATGCTTTACAGTAGCAGAAATGTCGTAATTATTCAGCGGCAGCTCCTGCTTGAAATTCACCAGGAACCGGATCGTCACATCAATCGCAATGCCCAGCGCAATACTGAACACCAAAACTGTCGACGGCTTGATAGCGATATCCATCCAGCCCATTACACCAGCTGTCACCAGCAGGGGTATAATGTTAGGTACCAGCGAAATAATCAGCATCCGCCAGCTGCGGAACAGGTAAAGCATACAGAATATGATCAGCACAAATGCCAGTACAATACTTTCCGCCAGTCCGTTGATGATGAACCGGCTGCCTTCCAGGAATATTATACTGGAACCTGTTATCGTCACATTATACTGCGCCGTGTCGAAAATCTCATTAACCCGGGGGCGCAGAGAATCGAGCAGGCGCGGCAGCTCCACTGAGCCCACATCAGCCATATTCACACTCATGCGTGCCACCTGGCGCGTACTGTCCATAAACGATGATACCAGTTGCGTAAACACTGATTTATCCGCCCCGCCTTTCATACGCAGGTAAGGCGCAAGGAATCCAATGTCGAACTGATTAGGCACAGCATAGTTGAGGCTGTCGCCATTATAATACGCCTGTTTCGCGAATTTGATCCCTTCAGCTACCGAAAGCGGACGGGCAAATGCCGGCTGTTCAGCAATAATTTTACCCAGTTCATCCAGCTTTTCCAGTGTGCGGAGATTCACCACACCGTTCTTCTTTTTCGTGTCTACCGCTATTTCAAGGGGCATTACACCTTTGAAGCGTTTTTCAAAAAACTTCAGGTCTTTATACAGCTTATCTTCTTTCGGGATATCATCTACTATAAAACCCACGGGCCGAAGGCGCATCATTCCCACAACAGCCAGCACCACCATTATAACGGTAAATGCGTATACCCACGGACGATAGTTGAACACAAGGCGGTTCAGCAGGTCCAGCACCCAACGGCATACTTTATTATCAAGATAGCTGGTATGCTTCGTTTTAGGCGGTGGCAGGTAGCTCAGTACCGATGGGAGGAAAATAAACGAAATGAGGAAGATGAGCATGATATTCACTCCCGCAACTACCCCAAACTGTTTCAGGATTTCGGAATTTGTAAAGTAAAACACCCCGAAACCAATAGCCGCAGTGAGGTTGGTGAAAAGGGTCACAATACCCATGCGCTGCACCATCCGCACCAGCGATTTCATTTTATCGCCATAAACAGCGTATTCCGTATGGTATTTATTGAGGAAATACACGCAGTTGGGGATACCGATTACCACTATCAGCGGAGGTATCAAACCCGTCAGCAGTGTAATTTTATAACCGCACAGTACAATGGTACCCACACTCCAGATTACACCTATCGCCACTACAATCATGCTCATGAGTACAGCACTGAATGAACGGAAAAACAGCAGGAGGATCAGTGCTGTTAATACAAAAGATATCTTCAGGAACATCTTCAGCTCATCCGCCACTTTCGTAGCCATGATAGTCCGGATCATGGGCAGCCCGCTCATTTTTACATCCAGCTGGTGCTTTTTCCCGAACTCTTCCGATATCTGCTGAATAGCCTGCACCACTTCGATGCGCTTCTTGGAATTAAGGATTTCTTTGTTGATATGCACCGCCAGGAGATAAGCATTGGCGTCAGCACTATACAGGAGTCCTTTATAGAAAGGCAATGAATAGAATACTTTGGAAAGACTATCCAGCTCCGCCTGGGTTTGCGGTAGTGGCTGGAACAAAGGCATCGCTTTCAGCTTCTGGGAACTGTCGTCTTTCACGAGATTGACGGCCACCGGGATGCTGAGTGTATTTTCAACGGCAGGCACCTTCCGCAGCGCATCGTTTAAGGCTACATAATCGCGGAAGAATTCCAGCTGGAAAAGCTTATCGGTTTCAATCCCGATAACCATCATATTGCCGTCTTCCCCGAACTGTTGCTTGAACTGCTGATAAACGAGCCACTTGGGATTATCACGCGGTATAGCGCCGGTAAACTCATAAGAGAGCTCTACCCTGCTCGCGAAATAAGCCATGATGCCCGTTCCCAGAAATAACAAAGCCAGTAGCCACAAACGGAATTTCAAAACAAAAGCTGCCAGGCGCTGCCACATAGATATTCTTGATTGGTTAAAGGCCATAAAGGTAACCATTCATGGCGATTAATGCATATGAGATAATCCATAATTGTTACTTTTGAAATATGTTCCGCACCTGGTTAATATGCTGCTTACTTCTCATTTCCAATGGATTGAGGTCGCAAAACATTCCGATTGGCCAATGGCGGGAACATTTTCCCGCAAAACCAGCCCTTGGAGTGACAATTGGGCGCGACGGAGTTTTTTACACCACACAGCAGGGGCTGTTCTCAGTTTCCTCTGGTGAACATGCCATCACCCGTTATGGCAAAGCCACGGGCCTGCACGATGCGGGCATAGCTGCCATGGGCTGGCATGTCGGAACTGAGACGCTGGTAATTACATACCGGAACGGGAATATCGACCTTCTTTCTAAAGGCCGCGTCATCAATATCCCCGATGTATTACAGCGCCCCGGAAATCCTGATAAGGCGGCCGGTACTGTGATCATAACCGGCGACAGAGCGCTTATTCCTTTGACTGACGGCATCATTGTACTGGACTTGCGTAACCACCGGATCACCGATACCTGGACGCCGGGGCACCCCGTTTCCACTGCAGCTATTCAAGGACCGGATATTTTTGCCGCCACCCCGCAAGGCATTTTCCGCGCTCCTTTAAATGCTCCCAACCTGGCCGACCCGGGTTACTGGAAACCGACGCCTCCATTACCAGGCTCCATATTATCGCTGGCAGCCTCAGGCACTACGCTGGCCGCCCGGGTAGCCGATACCATCTTTCGCCTTCAGGGTGCCGGCTGGGAAAAATGGGTCCATGACCGCGGCCCAATCACTTTCCTGCAAGGTTCTCCAAACGCACTTTTTGCAGGGCTCCCCGGCAAAGTGCTCCGTCTCCGGAACGATGGGGAAACAATTTTCGATAATACACTCCTTTCCTCGCCAACAGGTGCAGCAGAAACAACAGACGGCCTTTGGTTGACCGATCGCCAGAACGGCCTCATCTTTCATCAAAACGGCACTTACTCCAACCTCACCCCGGACGCTCCTTCAGGGACTATAACCGGTGGGATGCTTATCTCCAACAATACACTCTGGGCCGCTGCAGGAGGCGTCAATGAAAACTGGCTGCCTTCCGGGAACAATTCCCCGCTTTCCATATTCCGCGAAGGGGAATGGTTTACCTCAGGAACACCCTTGCCCGATGCCATAGCCCTAGCCGCAGGAAATGGCGCCATATACGCAGGGTCTTATGGAGGCGGGTTATTCACCTTCCGCGAAGGCACACCCCCACTTCAGGAACGCCCATTTGGCCGCGAACGCATCGCGGGCCTTGCAGCCGATGCTGCCGGTAACCTCTGGGCTTCCGCCTTCGGGGCTTCCCAACAGCAGTTGCTGGTAAAAAGTAAAGAAGGGAGCTGGACAGCCTTCAACGCCCCATTCTCCCTCCTTAATAATGCAGTTTCACAAATACTGATCGACGATCTCGACCAGAAATGGATCATTTCCCCTCAGGGTGGCGGTATACTGGTAATGCATCATGGCACTTCTGTACAGGACAACCGGGACGACCGCTGGAAGCAACTTCTGGCAGGCTCCGGCCGCGGGAACCTTCCCTCTTCCCAGGTTTACTGTCTTACCAAAGACCGTGACGGGTGGATCTGGATCGGTACCGCCCGCGGTATAGGAGTGATACAATGCGCCCCGGAAATCTTCTCTGCAGGGTCATGTGAAGCATGGCTCCCGGTGGTGCGCAACGATAATTTTGCAGGTTATCTTTTCCAGAATGAGCACGTACTTTCATTGGTAACAGACGGCGCCAACCGTAAATGGGCCGGTACCCGCAACGGTGCCTGGCTCATCAGTGAAAACGGAAGCCGGATCCTGCAGCATTTCCATACCGGCAATAGCCCGATTCCCCACAATACCATCCACCATATTGCCATTGATCCCGTAACGGGAGAAGTGTTCTTCGCCACGGCAGCGGGACTTGTTTCCTGGCGGGGAGATGCAACAGAAGGTACAGACACTCAGGAGCCCGGGGCGCTGGTATTCCCCAACCCCGTACCTTCCGGGTACGACGGGGTGATCGCTATCCGCGGTCTTGTACGGGACGCGTATGTGAAAATTACGGATGTAAGCGGGAAGCTGGTGTATCAAACAAGGGCCAGAGGCGGCCAGGCTACGTGGAACGGGCGGGATTACACAGGCTTCCGTCCACAAAGTGGGATTTATCTCATATTGGCAAGTGATGAAACCGGCAAGGAAAAAATCGTGACGAAGCTGGTATTTATCCGCTGATAACCGATTTTTGCTACATGCTGCACAAAACACCGGGCATCGTGCTCCGCTCCGTTAAATATGGCGACACCAGCGTGATCCTGAGTATCTTCACCGAACTCTTCGGAATCCAGTCGTATATCGTTAACGGCGTACGTTCCGCACGGCCCAAAGCGGCAAAGGGCAATATCCTGCAACCCGGGAATATCCTGGACCTTGTTGTCTATCATCACGAACAAAAGAATATCCAGCGTATTTCGGAATTCAAACCGGGGCATATCTACACAACGATGCACGTCAATATCGTGAAGAACACGGTAGCATTGTATCTCATAGAACTTTTGCAGAAATCGCTGAAGCAACCGGAGCCGGACCCGGAACTGTATCACTTTACGGAAAAGGTTTTCCGTGCACTCGATACGGAGAATACGGCTGTGGCAGCCAATCTCCCACTCTATTTTACCTTGCGCTTCGCCGCCCATCTGGGTTTCCATTTTGGGGGACATTACTCTGAGTACACGCCTTACCTTGATCTGGCGGAAGGTACGTATGTAGACCTCCCTCCGCATCACACCAATTACCTCGATGAAACCAACAGTGAACTGACAGATAAACTGCAAAGTATACATCACATCCCTGATCTGGAGCATGTGCTCATGAACAAGGAACGCCGGCGTAACCTGCTATACGCGTACCTGGACTTCTACAAGCTGCACCTCCCCGATTTCAAGGAACTGCAAAGCCCACCCATCCTGCACGAGATACTAGGTTAAGCCTCTGCCTTATAATATTTCAGTTCTGTAGTATTGCCGTCGAAAACGGCGTAGGAATTGTAATTCAGCCAGTCGCCCAGGTTGATGTAGCGCGTATGCTCTCCCACTTTGAGATCAAGGGGAAGGTGGCGGTGGCCGAAGATGAAGAAATCGAAATGTTCTTTCTGTAGAATTTCTTTGGAATAGATTGCCAGCCATTCCTCGTTATCACCGAGGAAAGTTTCCAGCTTTTCGCCGGTAGCTGCCCGGCTCTTGCGGCTCCAGAAGTTAGCCATGGAAATACCCCAGTTGGGTGGGATGCAAGAAAACAAAAAGCGGCAAACGGGATTGCGGAAGATCTTTTTCAGGAATTTATATCCATGATCGCCAGGCCCCAGCCCGTCGCCATGCCCGATATAGAATTTCTTACCCCCGATCTCGTACTGCCTTGGCTCGAAGTAAACAGGGATTTCCAGCTCTTCTTCGAAATAGCCATCCATCCACATATCATGGTTACCGATGAATACGGTGATTCCGATGCCTTTATCCCGCAGTTCTGCGAGCTTGCCGAGGAGGCGGGTGTAGCCTTTGGGGATTACATGTTTGTACTCGAACCAGAAATCGAACAGGTCGCCCACGAGGAAAATGTGCTGCGCATCTTTAGCAGCTTCATCAAGCCACTGTACTACAAGTTTTTCGCGCTGGCGGCTGCGGGCCATATCGGGAGCGCCGAGGTGAAAATCTGATGCGAAATATACACGTTTGCCAGGTGGCAGATGGATGTTCATGGTTCTTTATGAAATGTAAAATGCAAAAGTGATGAATTCCTTTTGCATTTTACATGTATCGTTATTTGTTGTAATTGAAGTAGTTACTCATCCAGCAGGAAAACATACACTTCCTTGGGGCCATGCACGCCAACTACGAGTGTTTTCTCGATATCGGCGGTACGGCTAGGGCCGGTGGCGAAAGAGATCATGGAGGGAAGATTTCCCTGGTATTTCTCTTTCAGACGCTGAATACCATCTTTCACATCGAACACCAGCTGGTGGGTGAATGCCACCACGAGATGTATGGGTGCGAAAACGGGCAGTGCACGCCCTGAAGGTTGCGCTGCACTCATTACGATGGAACCGGTGCGGGCTACAAGCAGCTCACAATCGGTAATCGCAGCATCCATAGCCTCCATATTTCCCACATTGAGGAAGGCAGGATTAAACGGCTTCAGGATAGCCTCTATAGCAGGAGTTTTGCATTGTACATGCGTCCATTCCTTGTTTTCCACAAGAGACTGGAGATTGTCTGCCAGTTCCTCACGGGAGGAGCAGAAGATGAATTTGCCCTGCAGTTTTGAAAACTCTTCCGCAAACTTCAGCTCGAGACCATCATGCGCCGTTTCAAACACGGAGTTGTTACCTTCCGCGTGAGGGAACGGGAGCTGCACGGGCTGGCTGAGCGCGTTGCGGACCCTTTTCAGGATGTTTTCTTTGGCTGGAGATACTTTCATGGTGCCTTAGTCCTGTTCTGTTGTTACGTTAGCCGGAGAAGGATTGATGATATCTGACGGGTGAACGCCTTCTACACCAATACCTGCTTTGGTAGGGATGTGTTCTTTATGAGTATCGTAAGGGCGCTTGCCAATGAGGCGCTCCAGATCGTCTTTGTACAACACTTCTTTCTTCAGCAGTTCTTCCGCCAGCAGTTTCACGTTGGGCAGCTTATCGGTAAGCAGTGCCTTGGTGCGCTGGTAAGCCTTGTCGATCAGTATGCGAACCTCGTCGTCAATCATTTTCGCCGTTTCTTCAGAATACGGTTTGGTGAAAGCTTGTTCGTTGTTCGGATCGTAGAAAGATACGTTACCCACTTTTTCGTTCATACCATACACGGTCACCATGGCATAAGCCATACGGGTGATCACCTGCAGGTCGTTTTGCGCGCCGGTGGATATTTTGCCGAACACAATGTCTTCTACCGCACGGCCGCCAAGGGTCATACAGATATCGTCCATCAGTTGTTCGGTATTGTAGAGATATTGCTCTTTCGGAAGGTATTGCGCATATCCGAGTGCAGCAACGCCACGGGGTACGATGGTCACTTTCACAAGCGGGTTAGCGTGCTCAAGGTACCAACCGCAGATGGCATGGCCGGCTTCGTGGTAGGCGATTACTTCTTTCTCTTCGGGAGAGATGATTTTGTTCTTCTTCTCGAGGCCGCCGATCACACGGTCGATTGCATCGTTGAAGTCTTCCATCTCTACTTCGTTCTTCCCTTTACGGGCTGCTATAAGGGCAGCTTCGTTACACACGTTGGCAATGTCTGCACCGGCAAAACCGGGAGTCATGGAAGCCAGCTTCTTAATGTCGAGGTTAGGCGACGTTTTAATAGGCTTCAGGTGAACGTTGAAGATATGCTCACGGCCAAACAGGTCGGGCTTGTCGATAGAAATCTGGCGGTCGAAACGGCCGGGGCGCAGCAGGGCGCTGTCCAGCACGTCGGGCCGGTTAGTGGCAGCCAGAATGATAATTCCGCTGTCGGTACCGAAGCCATCCATTTCAACGAGGAGCTGGTTGAGTGTATTCTCACGCTCGTCGTTCGACATCATTACGTTCTTACCACGGGCACGGCCAATGGCATCGATTTCGTCGATGAAGATGATACAGGGTGCTTTTTCGCGGGCTTGCTTGAAAAGGTCGCGCACACGGGATGCACCTACACCTACAAACAATTCCACGAAATCGGAACCGGACATGGAGAAGAAGGGTACCTGCGCTTCGCCTGCCATGGCTTTAGCCAGGAGGGTTTTACCGGTACCGGGAGGGCCTACGAGGAGGGCACCTTTGGGTATTTTACCACCGAGGGCGGTGTATTTCTTAGGGTTCTTAAGGAAATCCACGATTTCCATTACCTCCACTTTAGCTTCGTCGAGGCCGGCAACATCGTTAAATGTGATGTTTACACGGGTGCCTTTATCGAACAGGGTAGCTTTGGATTTGCCGATGTTGAAGATACCACCGGGACCGCCGCTTCCGCCGGATGGACCGCCCATTTTACGCATGAGCAGTACCCACATACCGATAAGCAGCAGAATGGGAAGTAGTATTTGCATCAGGGGCTCGAACCAGTTCTGACGTGGAACATAGGATACGTTCATCTGGTCTGCCAGGGGCATCCCTTCCTGAGCGCGGTCCAGCTCTTTCTGGAAGCTTTCCACACTGCCTATGGTGAACTGAAAATGCGGTCCGGGGTTCTGGGCGCCGAGGCGGCCTTTAGCCACTTCAGCATAATCAGGCTGGTTCAGCCGTTCTTTCTTGATATAAACTTCTACCAGGGCCTTATTCACCACCACCAGCTTGTCAACATCTCCGGTGCGGAGCAGTCGCTGCTGAAACTCCTTGAACCCAGTCAGTTCTTTAGGCTGACTGGAGAACGGCAGTACAAAATTCATGGCCAGCAGAGCTATGCCTATAAAGGCATAAACCCAGTAGATATTGAACTTTGGTCCTTTCTTGGGTGTCTTATCCGGTCCCTTGCTATAGTTATTATTGCCTCCTTTTTCCATGATCGTTCGCTCCTTTACGAATGAGAGTTGTCTTTTATATAAGTAATTAATACAAAACCCGGGGTTTTGTTCAATGATCGAGGTGTTCCATGCGTTCTGCATCGCTCCACATCTCTTCCAGGCTATAGAATTTTCGGGTTTCGGGCATGAAAATATGCACTACTATATTCACATAATCCACCAGGATCCACTGCTGGGCTGTGAAACCTTCGTGTTTATAGGGGGATTCGTCCGTGTTGTTCTTCACTTCCTCTTCCACAAAATCCGCAATTGCCTTAACTTGATTACTGGAATTGGCCTCACAAATGATGAAGAAATCGGCTACCGCTTCAGGGATCTTTCTCAGATCAAGGGAAACAATGTTATCCCCTTTCTTTTCCTGGATGGCCTTTATGATGGATGTAAAAATCTTACTGTTTCTGTTAACGCGGGTTACCGCCTTTTTCCTGTTGTTCAGTATGGTCAAGGGTGCCAATAAGTGCTGTTTTTGTTAAAAATAGTCTTTAATCTCCAAAATTACTAAACCGGGGCTTAAAATTAACGCCCGCTTGTATGGTAGAAGACGGATGAGCCGGTAAAATATTGTTAAAATGATGGTAATTTGCTGATTTTACAGTTAAATCAGGATTTGTGATAGGCTATCCGTTTCATGTGCTCAATACAGTAGACAGCACCAATAACTATGCCATGGCAAGGGTCGCCGAAGGCCCCGTAGCTCCCGGCTATACCTGGTTCGCCATGGAACAAACCGCAGGAAAAGGACAACGGGGTAAACAATGGATTTCTGCCCCCGGAGAAAACATCATGCTCACCACCGTCCTGCAACCCGCACTGGGGCTGCATCAACAGTTTATGCTCAGCGTAGCCATCGCACTCGGTGCCTTCGATTTCTTCCGGAAATACGCTGGCGATGAAACCCGCATCAAATGGAGCAATGATATTTACTGGCGTGACAGAAAGGCAGGGGGTATACTTATCGAGAACGTTTTACGCGGAAGCGTATGGCAATATGCCATAGCCGGGATGGGCCTCAACATCAATACGCCCCACTTCCCCGACCATCTCCTCAATCCCGTTAGCCTCCGCCAGATCACCGGCCGCGAATGGGATTCCATCGAACTGGCACAGGACCTTTGCCGCCACCTCGAAAAACGGTACAGCCAGCTTAGTGTGGAATCCTACCCTTCCATGCTGTCGGAATACAAAAACAACCTGTACCGCCTTCACGATCCCGCGCTATACCGCATCAATGGCGAAATATTCCAGGGCGTTATCCGCGACGTACTCCCCGATGGCCGCATTTGCCTCGAGAAAAATAAAGAAATACTGGAGCTGAGTTTCGGTGAAGTAGAATACATCTTCGCCGGCTAAAACTGGAAAAAGCCAGTATAAACTGGCTTTTTGGAGAAGTGGAATTTGTAAAGACAAACATCTGTATCTTCTCCAAAAATGCCAGCCATGGAACATAATCCATGATTTTGGTCGATAAATGGAGGCTTACAAGATGTACATTCTTTTCGTCTTACCCAAATATAAAAGTGCAACAATTGTTGCATTTCCCTGCAAACGCAGGCTGTTGCCTATTGCAATTGCTGATTGGAAATTTGCAAATAAAGGTTTGACGATTGCAATTTCCATCAACCTTACCCTTCGTAGCTTTGTTTTCTAACAAATCCTATTCTCACATGCAGTACAGAACACTGGGCAATACCAACGAAAAAGTTTCCGCTATCGGCCTCGGATGCATGGGCATGGCTTTCGCATACGGCCAGCGCGATGATGCAGAATCCCGCGCAACTCTTGAACTGGCACTCGATCTTGGCATCAATTTCTGGGATACGGCAGACATGTATGGCAACGGTCTCAACGAAAAACAACTCTCCGAAGTGCTGGCCACCCGACGGAAAGACGTATTCCTTGCTACCAAATTCGGCTTCCGTTACCGCGACGATAATACTACTTACTTCGACGGTTCACCCGCCTACCTCAAACAGGCCTGTGAAGCCTCCCTCAAAAGGCTCGGCGTAGATACGATAGACCTCTACTATGCTCACCGGGTTGATGATAAGGTACCCATCGAAGAAACGGTGGGCGCTATGGCTGAGCTGGTAAATGAAGGAAAGGTGCGCTACCTCGGCCTCTCTGAAGCTTCTGCAGCCTCCATCCGCAAGGCCAATGCCGTACACCCCATTGCCGCGTTGCAAAGCGAATATTCTCTCTTTGTCCGCGACCTTGAAGCAGAAATCATCCCTGTTTGCCGCGAGCTGGGCATCGGCATCATCCCCTACAGCCCGCTGGGCCGGGGCGCCCTCACGAGCGACCTTCGGAATGTTAACTCCCTCGACCCAACAGATTTCCGCCGCAACCTCCCCCGCTTTCAGCAGGAGGCCTTCGAGCAAAACCTGCGCATCGTAAGTGCCCTTGAGGATCTTGCATCCGAAAAGCACTGTACGCTTCCGCAACTCGCACTGGCCTGGCTGCTGGCCAAGGGCAACGATATCGTACCCATCCCCGGCACCAAGCGCCGTAAATACCTGCAGGAAAACGCCGCTTCGGTGGATATACTTCTTTCCGAAGACGAAGTATTCCGCATCGAAGCAACCCTTTCAGGCTATCAGATCTCTGGAGAACGTTACAGCGAAGGCGCCATGAAACTGGTGAACCGCTAAAAACGTTTGATGGATAAACGAAAAAGGCTGCCCCAATCTGGAGCAGCCTTTTTCAATACTTTTATATCCGGGAGCTTACTTCACATTGTACCCCCAGCCTTTCAGCCACTGGAGCACCTTGTCCCGGTAATCGCCCTGGATGAGCACCAGCCCGTCTTTTACACTGCCGCCTGTTCCGCATTTGGTTTTCAGCTCTTTCCCCAGTTTTTCGAGATCGGCTTCCATTCCCACAAACCCTTCCACGACCGTTACAGTTTTCCCGGCGCGCTGTTTTGTATC
Organism: Chitinophaga deserti; assembly: GCF_003149455.1. Classification (GTDB taxonomy): domain Bacteria; phylum Bacteroidota; class Bacteroidia; order Chitinophagales; family Chitinophagaceae; genus Chitinophaga; species Chitinophaga deserti. The sequence goes on along the minus strand of NZ_QFFK01000002.1, from coordinate 597,790 downwards.
CAGCTTCACACGGAGGCGTTGTTCTGCTGGCAATAACGTTGCCTGTTCCTGCGGTGCTTCTTCGCGGTACGAATAGTTGGGATCTGTGGAGTAAACGATCCCGCTGGAGGAGGATTTCTTCTTGCTCATATCATACGTTTTTTAGCGGCCGTTGGGCACTACCATTTGCAGCGCTCCCGGCACAACATTAAAATGAACGGTTTTCCCTTGTGTCAGTGGCACCGCATCACCATCCACCTGCAGGCAGGAGAGGTCGGGGCTTGCCACTGTTATTTCTTTTCCTGTAAAATGCTGCATATACCTGCTCTCCCCGATTTTCCCGCTCAATGAGCTGATGCTCAGTGGCAGAAGATCCCAGAAGCGCAAGGGGCGCACCATGCAGATATCCAGCTGCCCGTCGAACAGGCTGGCCTGCGGTGCCAGTTTAAAATCATAGCCAAACTGATTGCCATTGGCTACTGTCATGAGGAAGGCAGGCACTTCCGTTTCCCGCCCGTCATCTGTCCGGATTTTATATACTGCAGGTTTGTAACCGGCGAAACCACCTACCACGAGCCGTGCGTAATTGACGAGGCCGCGCTTCTTGCTGTGCCTGAAACGATCTGCAATCACCGCATCGAAACCCACGCCTGCATTACTCAGAAACAGGTGCTCATTTGCGTAACCTGCATCCATGGGCTTTTTAATGCCTTCCGCTACAATCGCGAGTGCTTTTTCCGCATCCAGCGGAATACTGAGTGCACGTGCCAGCCCGTTGCCACTACCCAGCGGTACAATAGCGAGTGCTGTTTGCGTGCCCAGCAATCCCTGTGCAATTTCGTTGATAGACCCGTCGCCGCCAACGGCAACTACAGTGTCTACCCCACGGCTGGCAGCTTCACGGGAGAGGTCTGCGCCGTGGCCAAGGTATTGGAGATAAGTGGTTTCAACCTGAAACCGGTCGGCCGGGAGTTGCCGCTGAATAGCAGCGCCGAGAGATTTTTCACGGTCGGTGCCGGCTTTCCGGTTAATGATGATCAGAATTTTCCGCAATGGTAAAGGATTAAGCAGAGGGATGTAAAACGGCTTTGAGACTGAGGTCGAGACTTACGGCATGATGAATGATGGCACCTACCGACACGTAATCCACACCGGTTTTTGCATATGCTTCCACATTTTCGATGGTAATACCTCCTGAAGCTTCCGTCTCATATTTTCCGTTAATAAGTGCCAGCGCGGGAGCAATCTGCTCCGGCCGGAAATTGTCGAGCATAATTCGGTGTACCTGCCCCACTTTCAGGATCTCCTGCACATCTTCGATATTCCGCGCTTCCACTTCTATTTTCAGATCCAGTTTGTTCTCTTTCAGGTAAGCCACCACACGTTCCACAGCGGGAATGATGCCGCCGGAGAAGTCGATATGATTGTCTTTCAGCATAATCATATCATACAGTCCGATGCGGTGGTTTACCCCCCCTCCGATGCGTACGGCTTCTTTCTCGAGCATGCGGAAATTAGGGGTGGTTTTACGGGTGTCAAGCACACGGGTATGATAACCTTTGAGACGGTCGGTATAAGTACGGGTGAGGGTGGCGATGCCGCTCATGCGCTGCATGCAATTAAGGACAAGCCTTTCTGCACTGAGCAGGGTGCGAACACCGGCTGTCACTTCAAACGCTATTTCTCCCGGCTGCATGGATTCACCATCTTTCTTGAAAGGGATGAAATCGGTATTGGGGTCGAGCAGGCGGAATACCGCTTCTGCCACTTCCATACCGGCGAGTACGCCTTCTTCTTTGATCTTAAGCCTTGCGGTGCCGGTAGCGCCTGCGGGGATGGAGGCAAGCGTGCTATGATCGCCTGAGCCAATATCTTCTGCCAGGGCTGCACGTATAAACTGATCCAATGCTTCTTTCTGTAACATAACGCAATCGGGAATGAGTGGGCAAGTTACAAACAAAAAGGCCATCCGCCTATTGCGGGTAGCCCTTACATACGTTTGTACTGCTGTTGTTATTTATTTTCAAAACGCAGTTCGTTCAAAACGAAAGCATTTCCTTTCTTCTGTAGAAAAAATGAGGTGCGGTAGTTGCCACCGCTGGTGGTGAGATTGCCAACACCGAACTGAGAGCCCCCTTCAGGACCACCCCGGTGGAGCAACTCAAAAGCTTTAACCGTGTTCTTGCCGAAAAAATCTTTAAGGATGATCTCTGCCTGGGCCTTACTGTAAGAGTTCGATTTGCCAGCCATGTTGATCTCGACCGTGTTGTCAAGGAGTTTGCTCAGATTACCTGAATCTCCCTTTTTAAGGGCACTCACCACTTCGTCGAAAGGACTGGCAAACAGCGTAAAAGCTGTCAGCATTCCCCCGGCGAGCAATACCCCCAACACTAAGATTAACTTTTTCATTATCCGTTTTTTAGATCGCAATACTTTTATCAACCGTAGAAGGTGCCAAAACTATGCCAAATTGCTGATGTTCAATAAATATACCATTATTGTGCTATATCTCGTAGCGTTTTAGATTACAGTAATTTAATATAAAATAAGTCATTGAAATATAAGCACTGTTATAAAATTTTAAAGCCCGGAAAAGATAGTATTATTAATTTCACTGCCCGATTCATTCACAACGTACAACGGATTAAAGTATGGAAAATAAAAGAGCGATCCTGATTATCATGGATGGCTGGGGACAGGGACAGGTGCCCGCCGCCGATGCCATCGCACATGCGAACACCCCTTTCGTAGACAGTCTCTATGAACAATACCCCCACAGCACCCTTATAACCTGCGGCGAAGACGTGGGCCTGCCTGAAGGGCAGATGGGGAACTCCGAAGTGGGTCACCTCAATATCGGTGCAGGAAGAATCGTGTACCAGGAGCTTCAGCGCATTAACGTAGCCGTACGCAGTGGCGAACTCGCCGCCAGCAAGGTGCTGCAGGACGCTATGGACTATGCCCGCAATAACAATAAAGCCCTCCACCTCATCGGCCTGGTGAGCGACGGCGGCGTTCACTCCCATATCACCCACCTCAAAGCCCTTACTTCCATCGCCAAAGAGCGTGGCCTCAGCAATGTGCTGATCCATGCCTTTACCGACGGGCGCGATACCGATCCCAAAGGCGGCCTCGGCTACCTGGAAGATCTGCAACAGCATCTTACCGCCACCACAGGCCGTATTGCCACCATTACCGGCCGGTACTACGCCATGGACCGTGATAAGCGCTGGGAAAGGGTAAAACTGGCCTACGATGCCCTCGTAAACGGCATCGGCACCCCCACTCAGGACCCGATCCTCGCCGTAAAGGCATCCTATGCAGAAGGCGTTACCGATGAGTTTATCAAGCCCATTATTGTAACCGACGGCCAGCTGCCTGTCGGCAATATTCAGCCCGGCGATGCAGTGATCTGCTTCAACTTCCGGACAGACCGCTGCCGCGAAATCACCGAGGTACTCACCCAGCAGGCATTCCCCGACTTTGGCATGCAGCCCCTGGCGCTCCACTATACAACCATGACCGAATATGACAAAGCCTTCAAAGGCGTACATGTCATTTTCGATAATGATAACCTCGTCATGACCCTTGGCGAAGTGCTGGAAAAGAATGGTAAAACGCAGATCCGCATCGCAGAAACGGAGAAATACCCGCACGTAAGCTTCTTCTTCTCCGGTGGCCGGGAAACGCCTTTCGAGGGTGAAAAACGCATCCTGGTGCCTTCCCCCAAAGTAGCCACTTACGATCTGCAGCCCGAAATGAGCGCCCCTGAGCTCGCCGATGCCATCCTCCCCGAACTGGAGCAGCGCACGGCCGACTTTGTAGTACTCAATTTCGCCAATGCCGACATGGTAGGGCATACTGGTGTATGGCCGGCAGCCATCAAAGCCGTGGAAACGGTAGACGCCTGCGTAGCCAAAGTAGTATCTACCGCCCTGCTGAACGACTACACCATTTTCCTCACGGCCGACCATGGTAATGCCGACTTCATGATCAATGAAGACGGTACGCCTAATACCGCCCACACCCTCAATCCCGTGCCCTTCTTCATCATCAGCCAGGATTTCAAGGGTGAAGTCAAGCCCGGTAAGCTGGGCGATCTTGCCCCTACCATCCTTCACTTCATGGGCCTGCCCATCCCGAAAGAAATGACGGGCAACCTCCTCGTTTAAACTCAACAGGTTATACCGGAAAGGGACTGCTACGGCGGTCCCTTTTTTATTTTCTCCCCCCTGTAACTTTTCGAAATTCTCCGCCGTTTAACACCAGACATGCCGTAAGGCCTGTTCCCAATCTGAAATTGATTGGTAGCCCCATAAATTTTTTTAGTGCTCTCGACAGATTTGCTCATGCATCAGATGCGCCGTATTCACGGTGCATTTTTTTTATAGGCCGATTGAGGCGGCGCCATTACTTTTGCAGGTATGAGAATCGTATTGAGGATCGCAGGAATCTTTGCCATACTTACGGCAGGCTGCCAGTTACCTTCCGGCCAGCCAGCCCCTGCCGGCGAGCGCGACCATAGCTACAGGGCATTAGGCAATTACTGCTGGGACGAGATCGCACGGATGAAAAAGATGCCTTTCCGGATCACCAAAACCATCCGGCTAAACGGAGCCAGTGTAACCGCACCAGTGCAGGACAGCGCAGGGCTCGAAGCCCTCTTCCGCCCGCTTATGGATGCAGATATCAGCCGCCCTTCCCTCGCAGATGCCTATTTCATCGATACCATTCCCAATCATTTCACAGGCGATACTACTTTTATCCACCGTACCCGCGGCAGGCAAACCTGGCCCGCCCAGCTCATCGTGGAAATAGACAGTACCCGCCGCATTAAAAACGTACAGGCTTCCTCCCACACCAAAAACCCGGTTTACGAATACCGGCAGGAAATCGCTTACACGCGCGACCGGGAGCTGCGCATTTCCTCCTTCCAGAAAATCATCTTCATGAAAGCGGAAAACATGGAAACAGCCGCCTTTTTCCGACCTTTAACTCAGGAGCAACCATGACCGCAGCGGAATTTTCTCAGATATCGCACACCATACCCACACAGGCCGGCATTTACAAATACTTCGATGCCGCAGGGGAACTGCTGTATATCGGCAAGGCCAAAAGCCTCCGTAAACGCGTTTCCTCTTACTTCGTTAAAAACCACGACAACTATAAAACCCGCAAACTGGTAGAGAATATCCATCATGTTGAATTCACAATCGTGGATAACGAGAAGGACGCCTTCCTGCTGGAAAATGCACTTATCAAACAATTCCGCCCGAAGTATAATATCGATCTGAAAGACGATAAAACCTACCCGTTCATCGTCATCAAACACGAACCTTTTTCCCGCGTATTCCTCACCCGCCGGGTTATTAAAGACGGGTCAGAATACCTCGGCCCGTTTACATCCGTAGGCCGCGTACGCGAAGTGCTGGAAGTTATCCGCTACAACATTCCGCTGCGTACCTGCAACCTCAATCTTTCCGAACAGAACATCAAAAAAGGGAAGTTCAAAGTGTGCCTGGAATACCATCTGGGCAATTGTAAAGGCCCCTGCGAAGGCCTGCAAACACTGGAAGATTACCGCGACGGGCTGCAGCAGGTAAAAGAGATCCTCCGCGGTAACCTTTCGCCCGTGCTCAACATCTTTAAGGCACGCATGCAGGAACATGCCATGAACATGGAATTCGAAAAAGCAGAAATAGAGAAGAAGAAAATCGCCAGCTTACAGGATTACCAGGCACGCTCCACTATCGTGAACAGCCGCGTGGGGAATGTAGACGTGTTCACCATTCTGTCAGAAGGCAATTTCGCTTATGTCAATTATCTCCGTGTGCTCAACGGCACCATCGCCGATACTAAAACCGTGACGCTGGAAAAGAAGCTGGAAGAAACGGATGAAGAAGTCATGTCTTACGCCATCGCCTATCTCCGCGAAGCATTCCAGAGCCTTGCCCGTGAAATAGTAGTGCCTTTTGAAGTAGAGTTCCCGGAAGAAAATGTGGAGGTAACTGTTCCCAAAGGAGGCGACAAAAAGAAGCTGCTCGACCTCTCCACCAAAAACGTGAACTATTTCCGGGAAGAGCTGCACAAGAAAAAGATCCTGCATCTCGAAGGGAAGAGCGATATGGAGAAGAAGAAGGTACTGTACCAGCTGCAGGCCGATCTGGAGTTGCAGGAACTGCCCCTTCACATCGAGTGTTTCGATAACTCCAACTTCCAGGGCAGCTATCCCGTTTCCGCCTGCGTGGTGTTTAAAGACGGTGTGGCTTCCAAGAAAGATTACCGACATTTCAATATCAAAACGGTGGAAGGCATCAACGACTTCGCTTCCATGTCAGAAGTGGTGTATCGCCGTTATAACCGCTTACTGAACGAAGAGCAGCCCCTCCCCCAGCTGGTGATCATTGATGGAGGTAAAGGACAGCTGGGAGCAGCTATGGACAGCATCCGCAAGCTGGATCTTATCGGCAGCATGACGGTGGTGGGCCTTGCCAAAAATGAAGAGGAAATCTTTTTCCCGGGAGATAAGGATTCCATCAAGCTGCCCTACGACAGTGAGAGCCTGAAGCTGATCCGCCGTATCCGCGATGAGGTGCACCGTTTCGGCATTACCTTTCACCGGCAGCAGCGCAGTAAAGGCACGTTTAAAAACGAACTGGAAGGCATTAAGGGTATTGGTGAAAGTACGGCTACGCAGTTACTGCAAAACCACCGTTCTGTCAATAAAGTGAAGCAGCTGAGCAAAGAGGAACTGGTAAAAGAAGTAGGACAGAAAAAAGCAGCGCTGATATGGGAACACTTTCATGGTATGGAAGGGAGAATGGATGCTTAACTGCTGCATCATCCCAGACAGGATTCACTAAAACTGCATTGAAATAAAAACACAACACGCAACACATCTGCACTAAAATTCTTCACTTCATACAAAAGAGAGAGCCCGGTTTGAGAACCAGGCTCTATTCCCCAAGTTAACCATTAAAAGACACAGATTTTTATTTTGATGCCGGTGAGTACCGGCGGTATTTCAGACGTATATTATCACATTACTAAAGTAATGTGTATGTGACTTTTCCGTTGTTAAGAATTTGTTATCGGCATGAAATTACAACCGGCCGTAACCGGCAACAGCATTGAGTTTCAAACGATTTTGCTTTATTTATTTTTTGTTAGCGCACCGGCTCACGGAGGTACTGCAAAGTGACCGCAGCAGCATCTGCTCCACGTGCTTTTTCCACACTGCGGATAGCCTGCAGCATGTGCCTTTGCGCATGCGCGATGAGGAACCTGAATGTATCTCCTGCTTTCAATGCAATCAGTTTCGACAGCGTTGTCGGTATACGGATTCCTCCGATATCTACCTTCTTTGCTGCCTGCAGTAACGACAGCATCCATTCCTGCTGCGCCTGAAATTCATCGAGCGTATGCGCAGCATCCAGCGCTGGTGCAGGACGATGATTTTTGGGGGAAGTCATTTTCATTTTAAGGCCGCCATCGGGCTTTGGCGCCATGGATTGGGTGAAATAGTTGCCCAGCCAGCCACTGTTGAAATTTTCAGGTACCGGGCGATTTTGAGAAAGAAATTTGCGGAAGGAGTCGTCTATGGCCGGCAGATAATAACGGCCATAGCCATTCAGGTGCTCTAAGCACTGGATGGCACTCCAGCTGCCGGGAGCCGGCTGCTGAAGCAATATATCGTGGGGTTGGGGAACCAGATACCGGTCGGCTGCTGCGCGCAGCTCATTTACATCCTGCTGGAGTTCGCCAAGCAGAGTCGCTGAATGAATGGTAGGCATGAGAAGAATAATTATGATCCGTTGCAAAGGTAAGCCGGCCTGCGGGATGAAATCTTTGCCTGCGCCAAGATTTATAACCGGATACCTCCCAGCAATTTGCTGAAAGTTGCAGGGTCGATACCGAGGTAGGAAGCAAGATATTTATGTGGTATCATTTGGAGTACGTGCGGGCTGCGTGCCAGCAGGCGTCTGAATTTCTGCTCCGCACCCAGGGTCTGGATTTCTATCAGCCGCTCCATCACACCCGCCATGGCATGCATGGTACCCAGGTGAATCCATCGGGCAATGGAGGGGTGCTGCTGCATGAGCCGTTGCACATCGTCGTAAGAGATCCTTAAAAATGCACTTTGCGTAAGCGTTTCGAGGTAATAACGGGAAGGCTGCCGGAGAAAGAAGGAATCAATGATCCCTGAAAAGGAACCGGGGTAGGAAAACATCAGGGTGGCTTCTTTCTGCCCTTCTGCAAGCGCGAAGGCACGCTGCAACCCGTCTGTCACATAATACGTATACCGTTCCGTATCGCCTGCGGCAGTGAGCACCGTTTTCCGCTTGCAGGCGATGGGGTGCCAGCAGGCAGCCAGATCTTCCCAGACTTCATCGGTAAGCGGCACTAGTGCTTCTATGGCGGAACGGAGTTGCTGCATGGTTGCAAGATATAAAAAAACCGCCCCGGTTTCCCGGAGCGGCTTCTCATTATTGTTCGCAGGATTTGAACGAATGGGAGATTAGTATTCCCACAGGTCCTGCTCTTTGTTAAAGATCTTGTCTTTGATGGCCTGGCCTTCCAGGAGGCGCATCACACCGTCTTTGATGTAATTGCTGATCTCACGGTTGAAGGCGTTCTTTTCCTTAACCACATAGGAGGCAAAGAAGCGCATTTCGAAGAGATCTTCCCAGGTCATGGTAGAGGCGTCGTTATTCTGGTTATATACGTCGTATTTGGCCAGAACAGGGCGCAGATCGGGATAATAGAGCCAGAACAGGGGGATGGTGGCACGTACGGACCCGTCGTCGTTGATACGGGAAACCATAGGCGCGATGCCGAGGATGCGAACCTTCAGCGCGGAGGCTTCCTGGTCAAACACCCAAACTTCCTTGATCTTGTACTGCTTGATCGTTTCAGGGTTGAACTCATCCCGGATCGTTACGTTCTTTTCCTCCCCGGTTACAGGGTCTATGCTGCGAACGGTCCTTTCTTCGCCCGAAAGCTTGGTCTGGATCTCGTCGTAAGTCATAAGGGTGCTGAAACGGTCGTCGATCGGACTGAAGGCTTCCACTTCCTTGTTTTTGATCGCTGCGAGCAGGATATTGATCAGGAGCTGGTTTACACCTGTCTCATCTTCCACGTTGTACTGGAAGGGGAGGTTCATCTTCTCACGCACATCAATGATCTGCCAGATCTGTTTTTCCCAGAACTTGTCATCTTCACGGATGTGGTCGTAAGCGATGGGCACACGGTCGCGGATAGGGCTCTTTTCAGATACCCCGTCTATACGCAGCGATTTACGCGGCGTATCTACCGGTGTTCCCACACCGTCCTGACGGAGGGATGTTGGTGCTGTACCAGCGGGAGCCGCCGGAACGTTTACCGGGTTGCCTGTAGCCGGGTTCGTAACGGGTTGTTGCGGTTGAGCCTGCTCGGGGGGAGGATTCTGCGTCCTTCTTCCCGTGCGGCGCTGCGCATCTGCCGAACCGGCAAACAAAACCACCAATAATGCGCTCAGGCTGATCCTTTTCAATATTACTGCTTGCATAGCCAGTAACGGTTTTAATCGTTAATTGATCTTGAAGTTTACGTTCGGCATGGTACGCACCCTGCCGTCCGGCCCTTTCACCTTAATGTTATCGAAATACACCTGGTCGCCGGGCTTGATTCCGCGGATAGCTCCCTGCAGCTCAGGGTTGGAAGGCCACATTTCTGAAGTAGCATCTCCCTCGGAATAAGGACGGTTGCGGGACTCCACACCCATACGGTAGCCTACTACTGCGTAGCGTACACCGTCGAATACGAAGTCTTCCAGGTCGGCACGGAGGCCTTGTTGTACTTTAAATTCAGCAGCCTTCATGGTGGGGCCTTTGGAAAGACCAACCTTGATAGAAGGATCGGGCACGTTTTTCACGCGGAACTCTTTGGTAGCGAGGGTTTTAACCTGGCCATCCACTTCGGCAGACACTGTTACGGTGGCTTTACCGGTAGAGTTTACGGTTACTACGAATTCACCTGCACCTTTTTTGGTGATCTGTCCACCGCAACCGGCGATCGTAGCATTCACCTTTTCTGCAGGTACGCCGGCAGCGGTGATGGAGATCGGGTTTTGCAGTGCAACATACATCACGTTCATCTTATCAGCAGAGATGGAAGTGGCGGAAGCGCCTACTTTGTAAGACTCGCTGAAAGGACGGGTGATTACTTCGCCATTGGGCTTGGTCAGCTGTACGGTACCGGAAATGGTATGTTCGCCGATTGCGCTCAGGGGCAGGTTAAATTCACCTTTACCATTTGTCGCAGTCACGGGAGTACCGTTGATCACGATGGTAGGGTTTACGGTGCTGCTGTATGCGCCCATCACTACGGTAGCCTTCAGGGTCTGACCGGGAGTGAAGTTCTTAGAGTTGAGGGATACGAATGCATCGAGCTGATCGAATACGAAGTCGTTTTCAGAAACTTCTTTCATCAGTTTGTCGATGATCATGGCCTCAGAGTTCTTGATATCGTTCTGGAATTTGCTGAGGAGCGTTACCACGGCTACTGCGGGCACAGAGTTAAAGTGGTAGGTAGTCCAGTTCTTTTTCACCAGGCCTTTCTGATCGGGTTCCACTATACGCAGGGGAAGGTTGGCTTCGAAAGCCTGACGGTCTTTCGGGTTGATCAGGGAGAGGAGTTTTGTGCGCAGATCGGTCAGTTGCTTTTGCAGCTCCGGACCTTTCTTATCATTTTCCATGATGCGGGTAGGCGCTTCGGTTTCTCCTTTATTGGAGATCTCACCATGTTCATCCAGCCCGCCACTTGCATCGATAATTTTTTTCTTGAGTGAATCAATATAGGTATAGGCGTCTGCGGACAATTTCTTCACCTGTTCGGCCTTGTCTTTCAGCGGGCCCACTTTTGCAGCATCAGACTGCATCAGTTTGGTGAATTGTTTATAGGTCACATCGTTCTTGTTACCGATCGATGCGTTAGAGTTAATGATAGAGTTATTTACGATATCGAATGCGTTCAGAATCTCGGCGGATACGTTCAACGCTAACATTGCAGTAAGTACCAGGTACATGAAGTTGATCATCTTCTGCCTGGGATCTTTAGGTAATGCCATAGTAGTCTACAAGTTTTAGAATTGAATGTCTCTTGTTAATTCACTATTGCGTTACCTTATCTGCCTTGCATTGCAGTGAGCATATTGCCGTAAACGGTATTCAGGTTGCTGAGGTTGCGGGCCAGCAGGGTGATTTGCTCCTGTGTTTTCTTCGCATCATCAACACTGCCGCTCATGGCTTTGGAAGCGGTGAGCAGGTTACCGTAGAAGCTGTTCATTGCTTTCAGGTGGTTATTGGTATCCTGCAGTTCCAGTTCGTAGATAGCGTTCAGGGAAGCCAGATTTTTGGTCATGGACTGAACCTGCTCGTGGAAGTTGCGGGTGGATTCGGAAGCATTGTTGAAGGTAGATACGGCAGCGGCTGCATTGGTATATGCCTGCGTTACAGAACCGATAGCGGTAGCTGCTTCACGGGTTTTCTGCGTGTAATCACCGGTTGCGGCAACCACATCAGAGATATCGCGCATTTTGTCGACAGTAGTACCCAGTTTAGTGAAGTTGTCGCTCAGGCGGCTCAGGTTAACCGGAGTGATGTCAGCTTCTTCCAGCATCTTGTCCATTTTTGCAAGGGTAGGGCTGCCGGCAACTGCTACACCGGCGGGAGCCGCAGGAGCGCTGCTATCAGGAACGAATGCATAAACAAAGAAGATGAGGGCTTCCACGCTGAGACCGAGGATCAACGCAAAGTCTGCGCCAGGCCAGTGCTGCAGTTTAAAAAGCGCTCCGATGATCACCACCGATGCGGCGATACATACAAAGAAATTAAGCCATTTCGCTGTGTTAGGATTCATAGCCATAGGTTAAAATTTAATTTTATGGGTGATTAAAAGGTAAAAAGCTCGATGCATGCTTGCTGTGCTCATAATGATAGATTTAACGATAGGTTTCATCACCAAGATTCAGCTATTTATTCCTATTTCCTTTTGTTGAAATCGTTTTTGGAACGGCTCAGGAACGCAATGGTACAACGGAAGCCGATATAGGACTTCGCACTGTCCTGGTACTCGTAAGAACGGGTACCGTTCTGCAGAAAGTGGCCGATATCTTTCCAGCTTCCTCCGCGGATGGTTTTACGCTTCATCTTCGGCGGCGCATTGTCGGCAATGTCCATCCGCAGATAAGGGTTCATATCGGAGGTGAAGGAATAGGCGTTCTGATAATAAATGTCCTGCGTCCATTCTGCTACGTTACCGGCCATGTTATATAAGCCGTAATCGTTAGGCCAGTAAGCGTCGGCACGTACAGTGTAGAAACCACCGTCTTCCGGATAGTTACCACGGCCGGGCTTGAAGTTGGCGAGGAGACAGCCCTTCTTGTTGCGGATGTAATAACCACCCCAGGGATACGGAGCCTGCTCACGGCCGCCGCGGGCTGCATATTCCCACTGCGCTTCAGAAGGCAGCTGGAATTTATCTTCCGTGAAAAGTTTCTTGGAAGAGCGGTAATCGTCCCAGAATTTAGAACGCCATTCGCAGAATGTATTCGCCTGGTGCCAGTTAACCCCTACCACCGGATAGTTGTCGAACGCCGGATGCCAGAAGTACATACGCGTCATGGGCTCGTTGTAAGCATAAGAGAAGTCACGGATCCAGCAAAGCGTGTCAGGATAAATGGCCACGTCTTTACGGTCGATGAACTGAGAACGCGGCTTGTCTTTGTTCTCACGCAGCTTCGCTCTGTCCCAGTTAAACCGCTCTTCATGATATTTCAGCTTGCGCACGTCGATCTCCACACGGCCGTACAAACGGTCCTCTGCGGAATACATCATCGCGTCGAGCTTTTCGTAAGTCGATTTGTCTTTCCAGTTAATCTTCTGCTTCCAGTCCACATAGTCCACCCCGTTATCATTCTTCACATGCCCCATCAGTACGTGGGCCATAGAGTCAATCACCCAGTTCACAAACTGACGGTATTCGTTGTTCGTGATCTCGGTGGCATCCATGTAAAAACCGGAGATGGAGATAGACTTATTCCTCGCTGTGAAAGAATAATTCACATCCTCATCATTCGGCCCCATGTGAAAAGTTCCTGAAGGAACATAAACCATTCCATAAGGTACGGGGGGAGTGTACTTCGGCCTGGGACTAACGCCTATCAACTGACCCTGTGCGTTTTTGGCGGACTTCCCGCCACCGCAACTGGCCAAGAGCACCGGCAGCAGCAGAACCAACAGCCCACTACAATAATTAAGCTTCATAAGGGTGACTTTCATTAGAATACGTTTTTTCTATACCTGCCAGATGCTTCTGCCAAACGCCAAGACACCTTCTACAGTCACACTTTTCACCTGGTTGTATCACAGAAAGATAGCAAATGTAATGATTATTTTTAATCCGTAGTATGTTTTCTCCCAACTTTTTCTACCACACATTTCGAGGCTACGCAATATAGTAAAACGAAGGTTTTAACATTTTATTATGTCTTACTCCCCTTACGCTGTTATTTTACCACGGCGCCTTACGGCCTACGATCCACCGTAAAGACTTACCTGTCAAGTCCATACACGCATTTACAATAAATATAATATTTATTTGGAAATTCTCAATGCCTGTTTTTCCTCCTAAACGCTAATTTATCAAAGGGAATGCAATTTACAACAATTCTCATATTAAATTATTGATTTCCGATATATATTCTACGGGGCGCTCACAACGATATTCCCTGCATATGTATATCAATGTTTTACCTTCCACAGCCCTTCCGGCCAGCAAAGGCAGCCCTTCCACATCACCTTCCGCACCCAGCATCACCTTATAAGGCAGGTATAAACTGTTCAGCTCCCGCATCCGCTCCAGGTATGCCGGCCCGGTTACCGCCAGCTCAGGTTCGCCCTGCACCAGGCGGAGCACCATCCCAGCCCATACGCCGAACGATGTAGGGTACCGCATTACGGTTTGCCCCAGTCCGCCCGTCATAGCCAGCGCCCTTTCGGCCCAGCTCTTCTCGTCATAAACAATGGACAGATGCCAAAGGTTATGCGCCATCACGGCGTTGCCACTCGGTACCGCTCCGTCGTAAATTTCTTTCTTTCTTACAATCACATCACTTTGTCCGGCTTCGGTGTAAAAGAAATAACGCCCGGCGTCGTCTCCGAATTGTGCCGTTACATAGTTTGTAACAGATTTTGCTTCCTGCAGCCAGGCGAGGTTTCCCGTAACTTCCTGTAAAGCAATGAGCGCGCGGATCAGCGCCGCATAATCATCGAGGAATGCAGGATACCTTGCATCGCCATTTTTGTAGGTGTGCCAGAAGGCCGGCGTATCACCACGGCGCATTTTGTCCAGCACCAGCCTCATTGCCCGCTCCGCCATCTGCACATACTTCTCTTCTCCCAAAGCCCCTGCAGCCTTGCAGAGCGCATGTATCATCAGCGCATTCCAGCCCAGCAGTATTTTATCATCCAGCCCGGGCCGCACCCTTTTAGCCCGTGCTTCCAGCAGTTTGGGACGGCTACGCTCCACGATTGCCTCCAGCTCTTCAGGACTCATCGCCAGTCCGGCAGCTACTTCCGCAAGGGGCCGCGGCATCCAGAGGATGTTCACATCTTCCCAGTTGCCATGGCGGCTCACATCGTAATAAGCGCAACAGGCAGGCCCGTCGTCTCCTAAAACTTCCAGTATTTCTTCTTCGCTCCACACGTAAAACTTCCCTTCCACACCTTCCGAATCGGCATCCAGCGCGGAATAAAACCCGCCTTCGGGCGATGTCATTTCCCTTTCAATGAAGCCCAGCGTTTCCTTTACAGCCCGCGCGTAACGCGGCTGCCCGGTAAGCTGGTAAGCTTCGCAGAGCACATCGGTCAGGAGCGCATTATCGTAAAGCATCTTTTCAAAATGGGGCGCCAGCCATTTCTCGTCGGTCGAATACCGGGCAAACCCTCCGCCCAGCTGGTCATTGATGCCGCCATCGATCATTTTATCGAGAGAAAGCAGCGCCTGTTGCAGGGCCGCTTCATCTTTCTTCATCCGGTAATAGCGCAGCAGGTACTGGATGGAAAAGGTTCCCGGGAACTTGGGGGCCCTTCCGAACCCGCCCCATTCTTTATCCGCCTGTCCAAGTACCGCCAGTGCCATGGAATCGCATTGCGCCATGGTAAACAGCTCCTCTTTGGGGATAAGGCTGTTCACGGCCTCTAAACCGAACTGGTTGCTGTTTTCGAGGTGCTGTGTGAGATTAGATGCCTGTTGCTCTATATCCGCCCTTTTCGTCTTAAAAGCGTCGGACACTGCCAGGAGCACCTCTTGCCAGGAGGGCCTGTTGTAAGCCGCTGCCGGCGGGAAGTATGTACCACCGTAGAAGGGCTGCCGGTTGGGCAGCAGGAACACGTTCAGCGGCCAGCCGCCCTGGCCCGCCATCGCCTGCAGGGCATCCATGTAGATATGGTCGATATCCGGCCGCTCTTCGCGGTCTATTTTGATGTTCACAAAATGCTCGTTCATGAGGGCAGCGGTTGCTTCATTCTCGAAGCTCTCGCGCTCCATTACATGGCACCAGTGGCAGGCGGCATAACCGATGCTGACGAGGATGGGCTTGTCTTCGCTCAGCGCCTTTTCAAAAGCTTCCTCGCCCCAGGGAAACCAGTCTACCGGGTTGTGCGCATGCTGCAGGAGGTAAGGACTGCTTTCTTTCGCTAATCTGTTTGCCATGTTCCGTGATTTTACGCGAAAATAAACCAGGTCCCTGTTCAAAAGCATAAGTCAGTCCTTTTTTTTATGCCTGTCCACCCTCCGCCTGCGATGCACATCTTCCCCACTCCTGCCTCCATTGCGGCAAGCCGCAGGGTTGCCCGGGGCGTACTTCCGGTTTAACCCAAGGGTAAAGCGGAACAAGTAAAGGCTTAAAGTATGTATATGTTGCCTATATAAAAGCTATATATACCCATGCTGGTGGCGGCTTTGGATGGCGTTGATATACATTATACCTACTTTAAACCTGCTTTATCCCTTAATTAACCATACAGTATGCAAGGGGTTCCCCCGAATTAAACAGCAGTAAATGGAGCACCTCCCAACTGAAGGCTGCAAAGATGGGCGGCAGCGGGCGGAGCGGAAAATATATGGAAGGAAGGAAGTATGGCGGAATTTACCCCGCCGGGCTGTAATCGGCGGGTATAAAAGAAAAAGGCCGCCTCAGGGTGGAGGCGGCCTATATAGCTGTTTAAAGACTTACTATTTTTTGAGACCCTGCAGGAATTGTTCCAGTGCGGCTACCATAGAGGGGGCCTGCGGTGCGGGGGCTTTCACATCAAGCTTCAGGCCTGCTTCTTCCACGGCAGCGGAAGTGGTGGGGCCGAATGCGCCGATGCGGGTGCCGTTCTGTTTGAATTTGGGAACGTTTTCGAAGAGGGATTTAACGCCGTAGGGGCTGAAGAACACGATCATGTCGTACTCAGTTTTCGACATCACCTCCTTTACATCGTTCGATACGGTTTTGTACAGAGACGCTGTGGCATAATCGCACTTGCTGGATTTCAGCCAGGCCTCAATGTCGTTCTTCTGGCTGTCGGAACTGGGGAAAAGGAATTTCTCATTTTCCCGGTGTTTGTTCATGACTTCCAGGAGGCTTTTGGTGGTACCATCGGCCCCGTAAAACACTTTACGCTTGCGGTAAAGGATAAATTTCTGGAGATAGAGGGCTACTGCTTCGGTAATGCAAAAGTATTTGCATTCCTGCGACACTTTGACCTTAAGTTCCTCACAAATACGAAAGAAGTGATCTACTGCATTCCGACTGGTGAAAATCACTGCGGAATGATTGACAATATCTACCTTCTGTTTGCGGAACTCCTTACCAGGAACACCCTCTACCCGAATGAACGGAAAAAAGTCCAACCGGACGTTGAATTTCTTTGCGAGGTCGAAATAAGGTGATTTCTCTGTTTCTGGCTTAGGTTGGGAAATTAGGATCGTCAGTTGTTTTTCCTCTTTTTTTGGCCCGCCTTTCATCATACGAATTTGCTCTTGTGTTAACAATGTCGGAACCCTTACGGATTACCAGTTAACCAAAGTAAAAGTACCTTTGTGATTATTAAAACCGGCACTACTTCGAATGCGCAAAGGTAAAGAAAAAAATGCAATTTGCTGAAGGAGAGATATTGACGAACGAGCGAATATGACCTTACGTACCTGTATACAACCAGTAATACTATAAAGAATATCGATATATAGAGGCAAATACTGGCAATTTCAGGAGAACAGAAGGCCAAAACCACTAAAAACGGCGCCAGCAATATCCCCAGCACCTTATTGATCAGGTAAAGGATAAAAACGTATGCATCGATCAGCTCTTCGTTCCCGAACAGCCATCCGCAAAACCTCAGCACCACATACTTCACGAAGTAAATAACCCCTACCAGCACCATAAGGCCCGGTATAAGCATCCACGCTATCGCATCCGTCGGGTAATCGAGGCGGTACATGAGCAGGTACAGGTACAGGCCAAGACTGATAACAAAAAAGAAATTCAGGAGAAAGTTAGGGAATGGCGACTGCGACAACTGATCCTTCAACTGCCGCTGGCTCAGCGTGGGGTTGAAGAAGGCGCGGAACATGTCATTGAAATACTTGAGGTAGGAGCTGCGGATAATACCCAGCAGGAGGATAACGCCCGCCACGAGGTACACCAGCCAGTCCTGCCGCCTGTCTTCCCTCACGGGGTTGATATCCAGCAATACCGTTTTCCCTTTTCTGGACAGGAAAGTATTATCCCTGAGGAGCGCCTGCATCACGGTATCATAAGCATGCACTTTAGGCGCAGCAGGGAGCAATGAGTCCGCAGCCAGGGCCTTTACCGAGTCGGCCACAGGAAGAACGGCCTTATGAGCGGAATCTGGCTTAACTTTGTGCGTGGAAGCTTTCTGTACAGTGCTTTTGTGCACAGCCGCCGGGGCCTGCTTCGCAGCCGCGGGCTTTTTCGCAGCACTGTCTGCCTGCGCCATCGTTTGAAGGACGCCGGTAATCAGAAGCCATATCAACATCCAGGTTCGCAACGGTCAAAATTTTATAATGCAATTAACTTTTCCAGATTCAAAAATATCAACAAAACTGACATGTATTTTCGAGGTTTGCAAATTAATCTCAAAACTTTCTTAAGCACGCATGGCCGGAATCTATCTCCACATACCGTTTTGTAAGAAGGCTTGCCACTACTGCAATTTTCACTTTTCTACTTCGCTTCAGCTGCGTGATGAAATGGTGGATTGCCTGGCCGCCGAAGCGGTGCTCCAGCGCGCTTACCTTGGTAACGAGCCCGTGTCTACCCTCTACTTCGGGGGCGGCACTCCCAGTCTGTTAGGCCCCGCTGCCATCCAGCGCCTGCTGGATGTTTTGCGCGCCAACTACAACGTGCTTCCCGATGCGGAAATCACCCTGGAAGCCAACCCCGACGATCTCACCCCTGCCACTCTCCGCGCCTTCCGGGAAACCGGTGTAAACCGCCTCAGTATAGGCGTACAGTCGTTCTTCGACGAAGATCTGAAGTGGATGAACCGCGCCCACCAGGCCTCCCAGTCGGTAGAATGCCTGCAGGAAGCCCGTGCGGCAGGGTTCGGGAATTTCAGTATCGATCTCATTTACGGCGGCCCCACTCTCACCGACGAGCGCTGGGAAGCCAATATCAGGCAGGCCGTGGCCCTTAACATCCCCCACCTCTCCTGCTATGCCCTCACCGTGGAACCGGGCACCGCACTGGACCACTTCATCCAGCACCATAAAATCCCCGCTATCGACCCCGACCGTGCCGCCAAACACTTCGCCATACTCATGGAAGAGCTGGAAAAAGCCGGTTACGAGCATTACGAAATATCCAACTTCGCCCTCCCCGGCATGCACTCCCGCCACAACAGCAGTTACTGGCAGGGTAAGCATTACCTCGGCCTCGGCCCTTCCGCGCACTCCTTCAACGGCGTATCCCGCCAATGGAACGTGGCCAATAACCCGCTTTATATCCAGAGCCTTAAGAAAGACACAGTGCCTTTCGAAATTGAAATGCTGAGCCCCAGTATGGCCCTCAATGAGCATATCATGATTTCTCTCCGCACATCAGCGGGTTGCTCCATGGTAACTGTGGGTGAGCGGTTCGGGGCAGACAAAAAAGACCAGCTCCTCGCTGCCAGCAAAGAGTTTATCAGGAAGGGATGGATGCTGCAAAAGGAGGACCGCCTTACCCTCACACGCGAAGGCAGGTTTTTCGCTGATGGCATTGCTGCCGCGCTTTTCTTTTAGATCAATCCTTTTTCCAGTTCAAGGAATGCTTCTTCGGGATGTAATTGCTCCCAGAGGATGGCGAAGATTTTTTGTGCAATAGGCATATAAGCCCCTATGCGCCCGTTAATTTCTGCGATGCAACGGCTGGCATAATACCCTTCCGCGATCATGTTCAGCTCCAGCTGTACGGCCTTTACGCTGTAGCCTTTGCCGATCATGTTACCGAACGTACGGTTGCGGCTGTGGAGGGAATAGCAGGTTACCAGCAGATCACCGAGGTAGGCGCTGGCATTGTAGTTATGCGCCATGGCTTCGCGGCCGCTGCCGGCTTCGAATTGTTCGTACTTTTCGAGGAACTCCTGCATTTCGCGGAAGCAGTTGGTGATAAATACACTGAGGAAGTTATCGCCGTATTCAAGCCCGTGCGCAATACCTGCGCCCATGGCATAGATATTCTTCAGTACGGCTGCGAACTGCACTCCTGTTACATCGCGGTTCACGATGGTTTGCAGGTAGCTGTTATTAAACAGCGTGGCGATAGCCTCGGTTTCCACCATATCCAAACCCGAGAAGGTGAGGTACGACAGCTTTTCGTTCGCTACTTCTTCTGCATGGCAGGGACCGGTGATGGTGAAGTATTTTTCCGCAGGCACGTTGAAGCGGTCTGCCAGATAATCGTTGATGAGCTGGTTGGTAACCGGTACCAGTCCCTTAATGGCAGAGATCACCATTTTCCCTTCGAACGCATTGGCCGGGAGTTGCTCCAGCACTGCGGGAAGGAAAGCCGATGGTACGGAAAGGATAACGATATCGCTGGCGGCCACTACGTCTGCCGCGCGGCTGCTGAGGGAAATTAAACTGGTATCGAAGTATACGGAAGTGAGATAATGTTTGTTGTGGTGGCGCAATTGCATGTGACGGATGGTGTCTTCGTTGCGTATCCACCAATGGATATGGTTATTGTTGTCTGTCAGGATCTTGGCGATTGCGGTAGACCAGCTGCCGCTTCCGATGATGCCGATGTGTTGAGCCATGCGCTTCTGTTCCGTTTGATTGGCCGCAAGGTACGTAAATTCAACCTTACAGCAGGGCTGTGCCTTGTATTGCGATGTATCCCAAAATAAAAGGGGCGGCTCGTGAAAGCCGCCCCTGTAGTATATCTCAGGTGATAATTACTTGGTTGTCTCGAACAATTCGGAACGTGGTACCACCTTTACTTTCTTCCCGTTTTCCAGCGTGCGCGACACGGCGGTATACGGTCCGCTCACTACGCTTTCCCCTACCTTCAGGCCGGAGGTGATCTGAATATTATCATCGTCCTGGATGCCGGTGGTTACCGGGCGCACCTGCACCGTGTTATCGGGCAGCAGCACGAAAACAACTTCCTTGAAGTTCTGCCGCTGCTGGTTGCCTTCCTTGTTAGGGCCATTGGCATTATCCCCGGAATTTTTTTCCTTCGGGCCTTTCGCCGGAGCCTTTTCCTTTTTGGCGGTGTCAGACAAATCGCGGGTAGTAACTGCGTTGATAGGGATGGAGAGCACGTTCTTTTCGGTACGTGTCTGTATATCCACATTGGCGCTCATACCGGGGCGGAAAGGGAAGCGGCGGGGATTCGCAGGATCCAGAAGATCCTTATAAGAGTCGCGCAGGATGCGGATCCTTACCACATAGTTGGTAACCTGTTCTGCCGAAGATGTAGAAGTGCTGGATGCAGATGCCGCACCTTTGGATGAGCTGGCGATCTGTGTTACCAGGCCTTTGAACTTCCGGTTGGTATAGGCATCCACTTCAATGAGCGCGGAATCGTTCACTTTTACTTTCGGGATATCGTTCTCCCCCACATCTACCTGTACTTCCATGGTAGACATATCGGCGATGCGGAGCATTTCCGTACCCGACATCTGCCCTGTACCTACCACGCGTTCCCCTTCCTCTACGGAAAGGAGGCTCACGGTGCCGCCTGTAGGCGCTGTAATGGTAGTACGGCTAAGGTTCTTATTAGCTTCCGCCACGTTAGCCTGTGCACTGGCTACGGCGAATTTGTTGGCATTGATACGCTGGCTGGCCGCGTTGTAGTCAGACAGGGCAGCTTTATACGTAGCATCAGCAGTTTCAAACTCCTGACGGCTGATTACTTTCTCTTTGTAGAGCTGGTTATTTCTGTCGAAGGTAGCTTTTGCCTGATCGAGCCGGGCTTTGAAAGCGGCGAGGGCCGCGGTGGAATTAGCCAGTTCGGCCTGCGTTTGAGACAGTGAGGCTATCTGACGGTCGCGGTTGGAGGCATAAATATCCGCGTATATGTGCGCCAGCGTCTGGCCTTTATTAACGGAATCCCCTTCTTTTACCAGCAGTTGGGTGATTTCTCCGGAAACGTCGGAGCTTACTTTCACTTCCACTTCCGGATAAATTTTGCCGGAAGCCGATACGATTTCGATGACATCTTTATGCGAAGCCTTGTCTACAGCTACTTTCAGCCCCTCATCCTTTCCGGAGCCGCGCACCAGGGCAAATACGACGATAAGGGCTGCCAGCGCCCCTATCCATATAAATAGTTTTTTCCTTTTCTTCATATACGCTTTGTATTACTGTGTCTTGGAACACTACAGCGTAATTTTCTGATCGCGATAGAATTCCAATAGTTTAACCTTGAATATATAATCGTAGAGGGCAGATACACGTTCGATCTGCGCTTTAAATAAGTTTGTTTGAGTGGTTACGTACTCTACGGTGTTCATGAGGCCTACGTTAAAACGTTTGGTTGCGAAGTCGAACGCTTTCTGTGAGGCATTTTCCGTAGTGATGGCGGCCTGGTATTTCTGGTATGCGCCAACGGCATCGGCATGTGCGGTATAAACATCCTGCCGGAGCTGAAGGCGGTTAATGTCGAGCGATAGTTTCCTGTTTTCCAGTTCAATTTTGGCGCGCTCCACGTTGCCGCGCAGCTGCCAGCCGTTGAAGATAGGGAAGCTAAGTGAAACACCAATGTTCTGACCAAAGTTATCGGACAGCTGGCGGCCCACGGTATACTTCCGGGTGGCGCGGTTATTAACGCGGTCGAAGGTGAATACGGTATCGAGCGGGTTGGATTTGGGGAAGCCGATGCTGGAAACGTACGTCACCCAGTTATCCGGACCAAACTGCTCGTACCTCATACCGCCTGCCAGCCTGGTATCCGCTCCGGCATTGGCACGAAGCCGGGGATACATGGCTCCTTTAGCGGCGGCCAGTGATTTATCTGCGGATTTAACCCGCATTTCATCTGACCGGTATTGCGGCTGAATGTTCAATGCAGAGCTGAAAATCATTTCCGGCGTATTCTCCGTGAGGTTGATCACCGGGAGGGCGGCTACATTTTCAGGGATGCCAGGCGTAAAGGGTACTTCAAATCCCAGGTTCAGCAGCGCTTTCATCTGGAGCGTCCGTAATATAGCGGCATTCTCTGCGGTAACGAGCGTAGAGCTGTCGCGCGCCAGCTGTGCTTCCAGATCGGCCTGGTTGCTTTCAGGAACAGAGCCCGCCAGCACCAGCTTCTTTGTATTCTCCAGCTGCGCCTTGCTCAGATCTACCTGAGAACGGCTGATCTTTACCTGCTCCTGTGCCAGAATGATCTGTAAAAAGGCATTGGCTACGTTTACGCCCATATCATTCCGTGCTTTCTCCAGCAGGTAGTTTTGAGCGTATACTTCGTATTTGGAGGATGCTACAGTATTCCTTTTGGAAAACCAGTTAAACAGGTCGGCCCCGGCAGATAAACCGAGACTGGCATTGAAAGTTGCCTTGTTATCGAACTGGTTGGTAGTAATGTTGATAGACCGGCCGAAGATATAGCCACCGCTGGCAGAACCCTGCAGGGTGGGCAGCATAGACATGCGGTCGGTTTTCAGCGTCAGCTCTGCCAAACGTTTGTTCAGCACGCTTTGCTGCAGCGTGAGGTTGTGGGCAAGGGCGTATTCGTAACAACGCTGGTATGTCCAGGCTTCTTCCTGCGCTCTGGCAGGTTGCACTGCTATTAAGAATGCCACAATCAGGGCGGTTGTAACGAACGTCGTTTTCATAGCCGGACGAGAATATTTGAATTGTTGTGATACCATGCCGGTTTCCTGATTAAGAGGCACATGTTTCCTGAGTGCGGCAACGGGCCACACGAATTTAAGGCAAAACATCATATGATGAGTTTTTAGCTTCCGGAAAAATATCGGGCGGGTTACTGAAGCTTCCCGTCCTTAATCTGAATAACCCGGTTGCCGTAGCCGGCGTTCAGGTCTGAATGGGTTACCTGGACGATGGTGATGCCGTCCTTTTTATTGAGTTCCGAGAACAGTTCCATGATCTGGCGGGCCTGGTCTGAATGGAGATTGCCCGTTGGCTCGTCCGCGAAAATTACAGAGGGCTCGGCCACTATGGCCCGTGCAATACCCACCAGCTGCTGCTGGCCGCCGGAAAGCTGGGTAGGGAAAAGGTCTTTCTTGGCCACCATGTTAAAACGGTCAAGTATATCCGCAACACGGCTCTTCCGCTCTCCCGAGGGCACGTTCTTATACAAAAGCGGGGTTTCAATATTCTCATACACCGTCAGCTCATCGATCAGGTGATAGGCCTGAAACACGAACCCGATGGCACCCCGGTGCAGTTGCGTTCTTTTCTTGTCGTTCATCTTATGCACCGGCTCATTCTGGAAAAGATACTCCCCTTCAGACGCATCTTCCAGCATCCCCAATATGTGCAGGAGGGTCGATTTACCGGAGCCGGAAGGCCCCATGATCGACACAAACTCCCCCTGCCCTATTTCCAGGTTCACTTCTTTCAAAATTTCGTGCTTGCCAAAACCTACAGGATAATGCTTTGTGATATTGCGCAATTGTATCATGATCTGAATGTAATTTTTTTTCGGTAAATACTATTCTGTCCGCAGGGATTTCACCGGGTTCATCAATGCAGCCCTTACACTCTGGAAGCTCACCGTTAGTGCGGCAATGAGCATAGCCAATCCGCCCGCCAGTACAAACACGCTCCAGTGAATATCAGTTCTGTAGGCAAACTCCTTCAGCCACTGGTTCATGAGGAAATATGCAACCGGCGATGCAATGAGGATGGCCAGCCCTACCAGCAGCAGGAAGTCGCGCGAGATCAGCGCTACCACACCCGCGGCACTTGCCCCCAGCACCTTACGGATGCCTATTTCACGGGTGCGCTGCCCAATAATGAGCACGGCCATGGCAAAGAGGCCCATACAGGATATTATGATCGTAAGCACGCCGCCGCTGATGAAGATCTTGGTAAGCGTGGCTTCCGTACGGTACTGCCGGTCGGTATTCTCATTCACAAACGAGCCTATGAAGGGCGTTTGCGGCGCGGCACGGTTCCAGGCAGCAGCTACCCTGTCCATAGAAGCAGCAAGCCCGCCGGGCGCTACCCGAACGAATATATAGCGTACGTTATCGCTCCCGTTCAGTACATGCATCAGCTGCGGTTCTATTTCCTGACGGAGGGATTTAAAGTGATAATCCTTTACGATGCCCACTACATGGTATTCCGTAGGGTCCTCGTCATCCAGATGGAAGCGGAAACCTACCTGGCCTTTGCCGGGACCAAACTGTCGTGCCATCTGTTCATTGATCACGAACCCGTTGGAGTCTGAGGCCATGGCGGTTGAGAAATCACGCCCGTCTACCAGCTGAAGGCTCATGGTTTTTGCATAGTCATGATCTATTCCCAGCCAGTGCGCCTTCAATTCCCTGCCTTCGGAATCCCAGGTGATGATGGAGGTTGACGCGCTCCCGTCCAGCCCCATACCAAAGTTGGCATTGGCGCCTGTCATGGAAATAATTCCCGGCTGGCCTTTCAGATCGGCCCGGAGGCGCTCCAGTACGGCTTTCCCGTTTTCCTTCGGCCCTACCGGCACGCTGATCACTTCGCTGGTGTTATAGCCCAAAGGTTTATTCTTCAGGTAATCCATCTGCCGCCAGGCTATCAGCGTGGCAATAATGAGCAGGCAGGAGAATACGAACTGGGTTACGATCAGGGAGTTGCGGAAGTAATTCGTTTTGCCGGTGGTCATCTTCCCTTTCAGTACCATAAGCGTTTGTGCCCTTGCCATAATTGCGGCGGGGTATCCGCCAGCCAGGCCCGTTACCACCAGCAGGGTGATCACGATACCGGCGATGAATTTAGGCTCCAGGAGCAGCGAGAAGCTTACGCCTGATTTGAACAGGGCATTATATCCCGGCAGTAAAAGATAGGCTATCAGCGATCCTATTAACAGCGAAATCAGGAACAGCAACAGGGCTTCGCCCCACAGCTGCAGGCTTAACTGCCATTTGCCGGCCCCCATCACTTTACGCATGCCTACTTCACGGGCACGGGTAAAAGAGCGGGCAAGGGTAAGATTCACGAAGTTGATGCTGGCAATAAACAGGAGGAAGGCTGCAATGAAGAGCAGCATCAGTACCAGCATTTTCTTTTCACCCCCCAGGTTGCTGTGCGGGGAAAAATGCACTTCTCTCATGGGGATGAGTCCCAGCAGCTGGTAAGCTCCGTAATCTCCGGGCTTTGCCCCGCCGTTCTTCTGCCGGGCTATATCTTCCCCGAAATACTTTTCAAGGAAGGCCTTACTGGCACGCCTGATTGTTTCAGGATCTGTACCAGGCTGCAGTTCCACGAAAGTTTCGAGGCTTACATTAAACCAGTTATTGTTATTGGTAGTATAATCGGGGTGGTTTTCCAGCCGTATCAGGGTTGCATAACCAACGCTGGAATTTTCCGGCGCATTCTTCAGAATACCCGTAACGGTCAGCGCTTTCCATGTATCTCCTGTTTTCAGCTCCACCTGCCTGCCAATGGGGTCTGAATCTCCGAAAAGCGTAACAGCGCTCTTCTCAGATAATACGATGTCGGTAAGCCCGAGTTTTGCCTCCCCTTTCACAACCGGGAAGCTGAACATATTGAAGAAGGAAGGCTCCGTGTATATTGTCGAAATAGATTTAAGCTCGCCGTTAACACGCAATGCAACCGAGTTGTTCCCCATACGAACGCTATTCACAATACCGGGCATTTCCGCCTTCAGCGTTGGCCCCATGGGGTGCGGCATATTGGGCATGTAAGAGATCTTTTCAGGCTCATGCAGTACTTTACTCACACTATATAGCCTGTTCCCCTTTTCATGGAAATTGTCGTAGGAAAACTCCTTATACACCGTCATGCACAACAGCATGGCCGCTGCGATAGCAACAGAAAGCCCTACAACATTTACAAACGTTATCTGTTTGGCTTTCCAGATATTCCGGAATGCGATTTTGATATATGTCTTCCACATAAATAGCGTGGTTTGAAGTTGAAAGTTATTCTGCCCTGAGCGATTTAACCGGGCTCATCCTTGCTGTGCGGATAGACTGGTAACTAACCGTCATCATAGCCATCACCAGTGATAATACCGCGGTGCCGGCGAAGATCCACCAGCTGATCTCGATATGCACTGCAAATTTCTCGAGCCACCCCTGCATGAAATACCCTGCCAGCGGCAATGCGATGGCTACAGCCACCAGTACCAGCCGCAGGAAATCCTTGCTCAGCAATACCAGTATCTGGGTTACGGTAGCTCCCAGCACCTTGCGGATACCGATTTCCTTCGTGCGCTGCTGTGCAGTGAATGCCGCCAGCCCGAAGAGACCCAGACAGGCAATGAAGATGGCCAGCACGGTAAACACGGTCGATAATCTTCCGATCACCGCTTCGCTCCGGTACATTCTTTCGAAGAATACATCCATGAACTTAACTTCGAAAGGATACTCCGGATTGAATTGTTTATATACAGCTTCGAGACTTGCCAGTGCTTCATCCGTTTTACCCGGCTGTATGCGCACGAGTATTTTACCGCCCGGCTCATCGATATAAAGGATGAGCATGGGGGCCGATTTACTGGATAAATGCCTGCTCGCGAAATCCTTCACCACACCTATAATGGGCATCTGTTTTCCTTCTATCGTTAAATTCTGTCCGGCAAAAGGTTTCTTTAGTTTCATAATCCTGGCCGCCGTCTCATTTATGATCACACCATCTTTATCTGTAGGGTGAGCTGCCGAAAAAGTGCGCCCCTCCACTATATCGAGCTGCATGGTTTTATCCAGCCCGTCAGTAGCTTCGAGCTTATCAAACAGCACCGTTTCACTTTCTGATTTACCCGGCCACGATACGCCCTGCCCGCTGTTACCCACATCAATGGGCAGCTGGTTGGCCACCATGGAAGAAACGATTCCGGGCTTCCCTTCCAGCGCATGCCGGAAAGCTTCTATGTTGGAAGACACTCCGCCTTCCTTATTGAAAAATACCACCTGATCCTTGTTCAGCCCCAGGTTCCTGTTCTTGATAAACTGTACCTGCAGGTATACCAGCGTGGCTGCTACAATAAGTACTGTTGATATACTGAACTGGAATATTACCAGCCCTTTCCGCAGCCAGATAGCCGATGATTTCAACCGCAGCATTCCGCCTTTCAGCGTAGATACCGGGTTGAGGGAAGAAAGGTAAAATGCAGGATAGCTGCCGGCAGCAAAGCCGGTGAAAGCTCCCAGGCATAATAGCCCCAGCAGATTATACCAGGTAAACACGGGTACTATCATCGTGGTATTCACCATCTTTTCAAACACGGGCATCAGCAGCCAAACCAGTCCTACAGACAGGATGGAGGAAATAAACACCAGTGCAAATGATTCTCCGAGGAACTGCGAGATCAGTGAAAGTCTTCCTGCCCCGATGCTTTTACGCACCCCTACTTCTTTACTGCGCTGTACAGCCCTTGCTGTGGAAAGATTCATAAAGTTGATACAGGCGATCAGCAATACGAACACCGCCACAATGATGAACAGCCTCACATATTCCATTCTTCCCGGTTGCAGTATGCCGTCTTTAAACTGTCCTTTGAGGTACACATCCGAATAGGGATAAAGGAACACCTCCGTGGAGGAGCCTTCTGCATTACGCTTGATAATATTTTTGGCGCTTGCGTTCACTTTTGCCAGATCGGCCTGTGCATCCAGCAGCACATAAGTACGCGGTGCGTTGGCGGTCCATGATTCCAGCCATTTATTTTCGGCTTTCAGTTCCTGCATGGGCAGCAGGAAGTTGAACATGAGCGAGCTCCCTGCAGGAGGAGCCTTCACTACGCCAGACACGGTGTAGTCCTGCTTGTTTTCCAGGCGAACCGTTTTACCCAATGCTTTATCGCTCCCGAAAAGCGCTTCGGCAGATTTATCGGTTAGTACAATATTCCCTGGTTGAACGAGCGCTGTTGCCGCCGTGCCTTCGAGGAAAGGGAAAGTAAATATGTTGAAGAACGAATTGTCGGTATAATGCCCCTGAAACTTGAGGTTCTTATCACCCGAAGAAACGAGTTTATCCGCATTCCAGCTCACGGATGCGGCTTCACGGATACCCGGCACTTCGGTCCTGAGCTTGTCTACCAGTGGCCCCGGTGTAGCCGTGGTGGTCAGCATCTCGTTGTGAGAGTAGTACTGATGTTCATATACCTGGTAGATCTGCGGCAGCTTCTCGTGGTACCGGTTTGTACTGAACTCATTGGCCACCCAAAGGAGGATGAACATGCAGGCGGTCATCCCGATGGTGAGGCCTGCAATATTGATGGCTCCGAACACTTTGTTGTTCCAGAGGTTCCGCCATGCGATCTTGATATGATTTCTGAACATGTACATGTTGAATAAGGGGGTGAGGATATTAATCGTTACCGGCAGTCCGGTTAGGAAATACTTGTCTGCGGCGGTATTGATTTAACAGGCACATTCCGGCAAACAATATCAGGAGCAGGGGAAACAACATGGAAGGAAAAAGTAGCATACCCTGCAATCCTTCCGTAGCGGTGCTTTCGCAGGAAAAGCTTCCTATCAGAGCGCCCGGCTGCGGGAGCTGGATGATTTGTTCAGGGCAATGCGGTACCATAGTCAATCAGTTTTAAAGTTTGATCTTACAGTTTATACGTGAAACTGTTCCTTGATGTTTTCAGTTACTACCTTACCATCAAACAGGTTAACGATGCGGTGTGCAAACCCGGCGTCATAAGGCGAGTGAGTCACCATGATGAGGGTTGTACCTGCATCGTTCAGTTCCTGAAGCAGTTTCATCACTTCTTCACCATTGGTGGAATCGAGGTTACCCGTGGGCTCATCCGCCAGAATAAGTTTAGGCTTTGCCACTACTGCACGGGCAATAGCCACACGTTGCTGCTGGCCGCCGGAGAGCTGTTGCGGGAAGTGGTTGCGGCGGTGCATGATATTCATACGCTCCAGCACTACTTCCACCCTTGCCTTTCTTTCACTGGCAGGTACTTTCAGGTACAGCAGCGGCAGTTCCACATTTTCGAAAACAGTCAGTTCATCGATGAGGTTGAAGCTCTGGAATACAAATCCTATCGCTCCTTTGCGGAGCTGGGCGCGCTGGCGCTCACTCATCCGCGCTACTTCCTGCCCCCAGAAATGATATTCGCCGTGGGAAGGGTTATCGAGCAAACCGAGGATATTGAGCAATGTGGATTTACCGCAGCCCGAAGGGCCCATGATGGCAACGAATTCCCCATCCTGAATTTCCATGTTAATGCCATTCAGCGCGGTGGTTTCCACTTCTTCTGTGGTGAATAATTTCTGCAGGTTGACTGTTCTGATCATTTGTTTCGGATTGAAGTTGATGTAATGGTTTTGGGTGGATCAAAATTCCAAGACTTCCTTGTTCCCAAAGTTTTCGTAAGTGGAAGTGATTACCTGGTCGCCGGGCCGGAGGCCATCAAGCACTTCGAAATACACCGGGTTTTTACGGCCAAGGGTTATCTTACGTTTGGCGGCTCTTTTACCTCCATTTTCCACAACATACACCCAGTTGCCGCCGGTATCTGAGAAGAAGCCGCCCGCAGGCAAAAGTAATGCTTCGGATGATTTCCCGAGCTCAAGGCGGATAGGAGAGGATTGCCCGCGGCGGATGCCTTCCGGAGCAGCCTGCTGGAATTGCATGTCTACTTCGAAACGGCCGTTCTTCACTTCAGGATATACTTTGGAGATCACCATTTCATTGGCTTTCCCGTTGAATTCAAAATTGGCTTTCAGGCCGGAGAAAATACGGTTGATGTAATGCTCATCTACCTCTGCACGCATCTTAAAGCCATTCAGGTCATCGATCTGCCCGATGTTCTGCCCCGCCTGAATGCTGGTACCCACTTCCACGTTGATGGACGACAGCTGCCCGTCTACCGGGGCGCGTACCACCAGGTTGGCCAGGTTATCCTTCATCAGGGTGAGGTTACGCTGTGTGCGTGCTATTGTGCCTTCCAGCTGTGCTATCTGGGTTTTGGCGTTCTCCAGCTGGTATTCCTGCGACTGTACCTCGATCTGGCGCTGGCGGCTCAGGCGCTCATATTCACGCTTTGTTTTAAGGTACTCCTGCTCGGCTACTACTTTGTCTTTAAACAGTTTATGGTTCCGCTCGAAGATATCCTTCGCCTGATCTACCTGGTAGTCCAGGTCGCTGAGGGTTTTCTCCAGGGAGAAACGGTCTTGTTTAAGACGGAGCCGGGTATTCTGCAGCTCGTTGATGAGGCGGTACATTTCGGTTTCGCGGTTCACGAATTCCATCATGAGGCGCTGGTTTTCAAGCCGGAGAATAGAATCACCCGCTTTAACCATACTGCCGCCTTCCATGAATTTACGGGCTACATATCCCCCCTCGATGGCATCGAGCCGGATGGTTTTGAGGGGATGCACCACTCCGGTAACGGAGATGTACTCGTCGAAGGTGCCTTTGGTGACCTGGGAAACGGTGATCTTATCTTTCTCCACGTTGAGCTTGCTGCGCTTGTCCGCGAAAATAAAGCTCCAGAGGAGCAGAAGCACTACCGCACCACCGCCTCCGTAAATGAAGAGGCGCTGCTTGGTCCAATATTTCTTTTTGAGTTGTCTATCCATGACTATAATTGCTGGCAGTATAAAGTCAATCCATGTGCCAAGCCATGCCAATCCGCAAAACCCGCTTCCATGGCGGATGTAGCTGGCAGTACCCCTGCATGGCCTGTTCCATAGCGGACAGGCGGTGTCCGTTTCCGGACAGCTGTACCCTCCCGGGAAAGACCATAAAATTATCCCGGGGCGATCGGAAATCATTGTTTAATATTGCCACAGCAGGCAGTTCCGGCGAAAAAATACATATCCCTGCAAGGGAACCCCGGCACGACCGGAATACGATTTGCTGTCTGTCCTTTTAAAAGCATTAATCCTACATCATGAGCATCCAGCAAGGTAAAATTCTTATAGTAGACGATGATACGGACGTTCTTCGTGCAGCACGCCTCCTTCTTAAAAGGCATTTCGCACAGGTGGACTTTGAAAAGAACCCGCAGAAAATCCCCTACCTGGTTACCAATTTCGAATACGACGTTATCCTGCTGGATATGAACTTCACCCGCGACCTCTCCAGCGGGAAAGAAGGTTTCGAATGGCTCGACCGTATACTTGATATCAATCCCAAAGCCACAGTGGTGCTCTTCACCGCTTATGGCGATGTGGAAATGGCCGTACGCGCCATTAAAGCCGGTGCGGTAGATTTCGTACTCAAACCATGGGAAAACGATAAGCTGCTGGCTACCATGCAAACTGCCGTGGCCGCCAGCCAGGCTAAGCAGGAAAAGAAAGCAGGAGGCGCCACCCTTCATACAGATAATGTACTGATCGGGGATAGTCCGGCCATGCAGGAGGTCCTTGAAACCGTGGGCCGCGTTGCCGGAACAGACGCTAACATCCTCATCCTAGGAGAAAACGGAACCGGGAAGGACCTGCTGGCCCGGCATATCCATGCCCTGAGTATGCGGAAGGAGAAGCCCATAGTGCCGGTAGACCTTGGCGCACTCAGCGAGTCCCTCTTCGAAAGCGAACTATTCGGCCATGTGAAAGGCGCATTTACCGACGCGCGCGACGACCGTGCCGGCCGCTTCGAAGAAGCCGCAGGAGGCACTATTTTCCTCGATGAAATAGGCAATATCTCTATCCCATTCCAGGCAAAACTATTGACGGTACTGCAAAACCGTCAGGTTACCCGGGTAGGCTCCAACAAGCAGCTGCCTATCGATGTAAGACTGATTTCCGCTACCAATAAGAACATCCAGCAGTTGGCCGCCTCCGGACAGTTCCGGCAGGATCTGCTCTACCGTATCAATACCATTGAAGTGCATTTGCCGCCCCTGCGCGAAAGGCGGGAAGATATTGTACCCCTGGCGGAATACTTCCTTGGCATGTATCGTAAGAAGTATAACCGTCCCGTAGCCTTTTTGCACGATACCCTTATTACCCAGCTGGAGAATTACGAATGGCCGGGTAATATCCGCGAATTGCAGCATGCCATTGAGCGCGCAGTGATCCTTTGCCAGGGTAAAACACTCATGCCTAAAGATGTATTCGTGAAATCGACTACTTCTTCCGAAAAGCTGGATACCGGTTTTAACCTGGAAGATATGGAAAGGAATATGATCGCACAGGCGCTGAAACAGTGCAACGGAAATATCACCGATGCCGCACGAGAGCTGGGCCTTAGCCGTGCTGCGCTTTACCGCCGCATGGAAAAATACAACCTGTAAAATGAACCGCTTCAGCGTCAATATCCTGCTGCGCCTGATCCTGCTCATCGCCACTGTGGCGGCGGGCTTTGTGGTATGGTCTCTTGGCTTCCCGCTCCTTATCTGGCTCGTGGTGCCTTTCCTCATCGCACAGGTCGTGTCTTTATACCATTACCTCAACCGGGTTAACCGTAAACTCACACTGTTCCTCGAAGCCATCCGCTACGAAGATTTCTCTATCCGCTTTAGTGCAGACAATAAGCTGGGTAAGAGCTTCAGTGCATTGAACCATCAGTTCAACGAAGTACTGGAAGCATTCCGCCAAACCCGCGCGGAAAGGGAAGCCAATCTAAAATATATCGATACCATCATTCAGCATATCAGCATTGGTATTTTTTCTTTTGATGCAGACGGGAAGATAGAACTGATCAACCCCGCCGCCTTCCGCCTGCTGGGCATTTACCGCCTGCGGTACATAGACGAACTGAAGAATCTGCATCCCGATCTTGCCGGGCTGCTGCTGCAGCTCCCCGCCGGACAAAAAACATTGTATGCCACACAAAACGGCCAGCAGCTGAGTATCCACGCCGCCAGCGTACGCCTGCAGGGGCGGCTGGTAAAGCTTATATCGCTCCAGAACATTCATGCCGAGCTGCAACAGAAAGAGCTGGAAGCCTGGCAGAACCTCACAAAGATCCTGCGCCACGAAATCATGAATTCCGTTACGCCTATCGTGAGCCTCATCGGCACCATGCAGGATATTGTGCAGTACGACCTGGCGGCTACAGACGATCAGAACATTGCAGTGGAAGATCTCCGCGAAGCCCTCGATACCATCGAAAGCCGCAGTAAGGGGATTATGAACTTCGTGAATGCTTACAGGGATTATACCACACTCCCCAAGCCGCAATTCACGACCATCAACCTGAAGCAACTCATTACTTCCGTGAGCAACCTGCTGCTGCCTGAAATTAAAACCGCGGGCATCCGGTACCGTTCAAACGTTTCGCCGGAAAACATCGAAATACATGCAGATGAAACACAGCTGCAGATGGTGCTTATCAACCTCATTAAAAACGCCATGGATGCGCTGGATCAGACAGACCAGCCGGCCATTACGGTAAAAGGGTCGTTCAACGGCCAGCAGGTTATTATTGAAATCACAGATAACGGTCCGGGTATAGACCCCGATGCGCAGGAGAAAATCTTCATTCCATTCTTCACCACTAAAAAGAAAGGTTCCGGCATTGGCCTGAGCCTCAGCCAGCAGATCATTCAGATGCATGGCGGGCAGCTCAAACTGAGCAGCATTCCTGAAAAGGGTACAACTTTTTACGTATTGCTCACCAATTAAAAAGGGTGTAAGTTGAGGGTACAATTCCACAACATGAAGCCTGCCTATTGGATAACAGTATATTTCCTCATTTTGCTTGCGGATATCGGAATGATCGTATTTGACGTTCCGCATGCCCGGTTCATTACCAAGCCGCTGCTGATGATATTACTCGGCGTGTTCGGATGGGTGCTCGGCGGGAAGCTCCATTACCGTTCCCGCAATTTCATTTTCGCAGCCGTTATCTTTTCCTGGTCGGGCGATGTGTTTTTGCTCTTCCCGCAATTCTTCCTCCCCGGCCTCGTCAGCTTCCTCATAGCACACCTGATGTATATCGGTTTTTTCGCCACATCAAAACCCCGCCCTCCGATCGGGGTTGTTGAGATAATGGCCATGATAGCGGCGCTGGGCTATGCCGGCATTATGCTCTGGATATTGCTGCCTGCTGCAGGCGCCATGAAGATCCCCGTTATCGCTTACACGGCCGTCATTACGGGGATGTTTATACTGTCTGTCAGGGCCTTCAGTTTCGGTGCGCCCTGGTATGGGAGGCGCTGCATCTTTGGGGCGTTCCTGTTTGTAGTATCCGATTCTGTACTTGCATTCCAGCTTTTTTATGCCGATTTCCCTTATAGCGGCGTGGTGGTAATGGCTACTTACGGCGTGGCGCAATGGCTCCTGGTGTCGGGGAGTTTGTATTATCTGCGGAACAGGATATGACCATTTTAGCAGGAAAACATTTTATTTTGCCGGGCTTTTCAGTCTGAAGCTTCTTTCGTACCTTCGATTCAGCCAAACTACCGGATGCCCAAACAATACAATTTCCCTGTAAACTACTGGCTATCAATACGAAATAATAGAACCCCTTTAGCACAGGCATCTGATTACTCTGTAATATGTCTGGTTTTTAATATACCTTAACTCCAGATCAAGTCCACATCAAGTCCACCTCAAGTCCACCTTATCTCCACAGTTCCGGCATGGTTCCCGCATGCTTATAGCATGGTTTCCGTATAGTTCCCGTACTGTTTCCCTACTGTTCCCGTACTGTTTTCGTATTTTTAATGCAGGATTACTGCTTCTACTTAACTTCATCTTATCTTCATTCTAACTTCATTCTAACTTGAATAAGCTTGAAAGATTGATTATCAGCCTACATTAGCATCTCCGGTGCTGCCTGCCTCCCATCAATGCTTATGGGACGCCTCCTTTAAATACAACCCTGGAACTCAACCCGCCACGTCAGGCCTGACTGCTCCGGCTATACGCTGCGCAGGAGAACACTGATAATGGCAAGAAAGCCAACATTTACCGAAACCAACTAATCTGATTATTGCCTAATTTTGATGTCTATGCATCAAACGGATTTTCTGGTAGTAGGCTCCGGTATCGCCGGGCTTACGTATGCGCTGAAAGTGGCCGGTGAGTTCCCGGACAAAAAGGTAACCATCATTACCAAGACACGCGAGGATGAAACCAATACCAAATACGCCCAGGGCGGCGTAGCCGTGGTAAACGATCTGGAGAACGACAGCTTCGAGAAACACATTGAAGATACCCTCATCGCCGGCGACGGACTCTGCAATGAGAAGATCGTAGAGATCGTCGTGAAAGAAGGCCCCGACCGCGTAAACGAACTCATCGCCTGGGGCGCACAGTTCGATAAATCGCCCGACGGCGACCTCTCCCTCGGCAAAGAAGGCGGTCATTCAGAGTTCCGCGTTATCCATCATAAAGACGTTACCGGCCGCGAAATAGAAAGGGCACTCCTCGAAGCCGTGCGCCGCAGCAAAAACATAGAGGTGATCACCCACTGCTTCGTGCTCGATCTCATCACCCAGCACCACCTCGGCTACCTCGTCACAAAATCCACCCTCGACATCGAATGCTACGGCATCTATGTCCTCAATCTCAAAACCAATAAGATCGAAAAGATCCTGTCCCGCGTTACGCTCCTGGCTACAGGAGGCAACGGACAGGTATACCGTACCACCACTAACCCCACCATTGCCACGGGCGACGGTGTGGCCATGGTGTACCGCGCCAAAGGGCGTATCGAAAACATGGAATTCATCCAGTTTCACCCCACGGCATTGTACCAGGTGGGCGTGAGCGGCCAGTCGTTCCTCATCACCGAAGCCGTACGTGGCGATGGCGGCATCCTCCGGAATGCCAGCGGGGAAGATTTCATGCATAAATACGACCAGCGCCTTTCACTGGCTCCCCGCGATATCGTAGCCCGCGCCATAGACTCCGAAATGAAGATCACCGGTACCGAACATGTGTACCTCGACTGCCGGCATATGGATCTGGAGAAGTTCATTCATCACTTCCCCAACATTTATGAAAAATGCCGCTCTATCGGGATAGACGTTTCGAAAGACATGATCCCCGTAGCCCCGGCAGCCCATTATAGCTGCGGCGGTGTTAAGACCGATGAGTACGGCCGCACATCTATCCGCAACCTCTATGCCTGCGGCGAACTTGCCAGTACAGGCCTGCACGGCGCCAACCGCCTCGCCTCCAACTCCCTGCTGGAAGCCATGGTATTCGCACACCGCTGCTACCTCGATGCCATAAAAACGATAGAGCATACCACCATCCGGGCCGATGTTCCGGACTGGAACACCCTCGGCACCAATGCTCCCAAAGAGATGATCCTCATCACGCAAAGCCTCAAAGAGCTGAAGCAGATCATGAGCGATTACGTAGGTATTGTACGTACCAACGTGCGTCTCGAAAGGGCCATGCGCCGGCTGGATATGCTGCACCTCGAAACGGAAGCGCTATACCGCGAAACCGCCGTATCGCCGCAGCTGTGTGAATTGCGTAACCTCATTACCGCAGGCTACCTTATCGTGAAAGGCGCCGCCTTCCGTAAAGAAAGCCGCGGCCTCCATTACAATACCGATTACCCGTCTAAAAGCGAACTGGTTCAGAATATTATCCTGTAGAGAAAAGAGAGAGCGGATATGTATTATATTCTAATTGCGTTTTGTTACAGCATTTCCTTATTGCCCCTGTGGCTGTTGTACCTCATCAGCGATGGGCTTTATGTATTCGTTTACCACATTATACGCTACCGCCGCAGCGTGGTGCTGGAAAACCTCCGACAGGCTTTCCCCGGTAAGCCTGAAGCAGAGATCAGGCGGATGGCCCGCAAATACTACCGCAACCTTACGGATATGATGGTGGAAACCATCAAGCTGCTGACGATGAGCAAATCCTCATTGGCCAAACGCTTCATCTGTGACCTTTCCGTTTTCAACAAACTATACGCCGAAGGCAGAAGCTGCCAGCTGCACCTGGGGCATAACTTCAACTGGGAATGGGCCAACCTGTTCTGCATTCAGGGCGTTAAGTTCCCTTTCCTCGTGGTGTTTATGCCGCTTACCAACAAAGCCATGAACAGGATGTTCCGGCATTTCCGCGAAAAGTTCGGTACTATACTTATACCCGCCAACGATATGCGCAATGGCATGGCCCCCTGGATGGGTAAGCAATACCTGCTGGCACTGGTGGCAGACCAGAACCCCGGCAACCCGCGCCGATGCTACTGGTACCCTTTCCTGAATAAGATGACCGCCTTTTACAAAGGCCCTGAAATGAGCGCCCGGCGCAATGATATCCCTGTGGTATTTGCCGACATCAGGAAGAAGAAACGTGGTTACTACGAAGCCAAACTAACCCTGGCCTTCGAACACCCGGCGCAAACAGAAGAAGGAGAAATAACGGAAAGCTTCGTGAAGTTCCTTGAAAAGAACATTTACGAACAGCCCGAAGTATGGGTGTGGAGCCACCGCCGCTGGAAGCACGAATGGAAGCCCGAATTTGGAAACGGGCATAATGAATAAAATAAAAGGGCGGCCCTGACAGGGCCGCCCTCGTTATAAATACTGATAAGTTAACTATGCAGTGGGGATCTTCAGCTTCCATCCCGGCTGAATAATATCGGGGTCCTTAATCTTATCCTTATTGGCTTCAAATATCTTCTGCCAGGTAAGGCCGGGATACTTCTTGGCGATTTTGCTGAGGTTATCGCCCGACTGAACTTCATATTCCTGCTCCGCACCTTCGGCGAGAGAAATATTCAGTACCAGATCGCCGGCGCGCATTTCGGGATCCAGCTTTTCATAAATTCCCCAGAGCTGATCTTTCACTGCTCCGGATGGTGCGGTGCCTGTAACATACAGTACCCCGTTCTGCTCAGCTACCTGCAATCCGGAAACACCGCCACTGTTGGCAGCCTGGATCAGGGATGCATATTTTTCCTGTAATGCCATGTTGTAGTTTTTTTGCGTGATAAATGGATGGTCAGCCGCTTATTGCAGGGTCAGCTTATTGTTGATCTTTTTAGGCTTCGCTTCCGCTGCAGCCTGCATTACTTTCTTGAGATCGGCTTTTGCAATAGTACCGGTCAGCGTAACTTCTCCATTGGCAATAGTAGCCGTTACACCCGTAATGCTGTGTGCGTTCAGTGCTGAGTCCACACTGGTTTTCAGCAAATCATCAGGGCTTATTACTACGGGCGGAGGAGGGGGTGCAGGAGGCGTGATCATTACATTGTTGGTCACAGATTTAATGCCTTTCACTTCTTTGGCCGATGCTTCCGCTGCTGATTTGGTTGCATCGTCCAATACTTCCCCGCTGAGGGTGGCTACACCGCCTTTCACTTCGGCGATCACACCGGGAGTGGTAGCGGCCAGCTTGTCATTAACTTCTTTCTGAAGTTTGGCATCGCTTGGTTTGCAAGCGTAAAGGAAAACGCCCATACCTACGAGGCAGGCGAGTAACAAGGATTTGCGTTTTTTCATACGATTAAAATTTAAAGGAATGTAAAAAACTCCTGTCCTAATGGACATTTATTTTCCAGTTAAAAAAATAATAATCAATGTGTTAGGCAACCTTAAAGTGGCATTTCCCGGGGCAGGCCCCTTATAATTGAAATGCCTGGCTTTCGGCGGGGATAAAGAGGGTATTTAGTACAACAACGCGGGTGCAGAGATGTTTAGATTGGGGAAATTAAATTGATGGGTTATTGCCCAGCAACTCATTCAAACCGGCATTGGTAAATAACAGGCGTCCTAATTTCAGCTCAGACCATCCCGGCATCAACCGGTATGTTTGATTCGGCTGGCCATTCAAAATCTCCGCCTCCATCTGCATCGCTTCATAAGGCACACCATCCAGGGCGGGACGAATCTCAATAAGGTGGGTGGATATGATGAACAGTCCGGATGAAAACTGCTGCAAACCGCGTACCGTTTGTACGAGGAGGGCCACCGCCTCTTCCGTGTTGGTACCGCTGAACAATTCATCGAACATGGCAAAGCATCGCCGGCCCGCCACGGCGGCTTCGGCTACGGTTTTAAGATAGATGACCTCCTGCATATAATGGCTCAGTCCGGTAGAGATGTTGTCGGTAACATTGAGTGCTGTAAGGAAGGAATCGAAAATGGGCAACGCACCTTTGTTTGCCGGTATGCCCAACCCACGGTGGCCCAGCATAATGCACAGCCCTATGCTCTTCATGGCGGTCGATTTACCGCCCATGTTGGGCCCCGTCAGTAAAACGATATTGGCCCCGCCCGTAAAATCATTCCGGACGGCATTCTTCACCAGCGGATGATAGAACCCTTCCAGC
The DNA here is from genome assembly GCF_003149455.1 of Chitinophaga deserti. Taxonomy (GTDB): domain Bacteria; phylum Bacteroidota; class Bacteroidia; order Chitinophagales; family Chitinophagaceae; genus Chitinophaga; species Chitinophaga deserti. The sequence goes on along the minus strand of NZ_QFFK01000002.1, from coordinate 557,926 downwards.
TGCACCGGCCCTTCATGGAATTCCGGGAACGTAAGCCCCTGTTCAATGATCCCTTTCGCCAGCGACCAATACATTTCAAATTCGTGAAACGCCTCCCAGAAAGGATCGAGATGCTTCCGCTGCTTCATGTCCTGGAGGGTATTTAACAATACCGAAGCCAGGTGATCCCCGAACCTGTCTTTATGAACAGCCTCTACCCCCCTTTTTATCTTCAACCGTGCCAGTACCTTTTGTATCCGCTCCACCTTCTCCTGGAAATCTTCCGGGAATTCAACCCCTTCCGGCATAGGGAAGTAAAACGAATCCAGCCGCTCGAAGAAGAACAGTAACTGTATACATTTACTGCGTACAAGCTTCCGGTTGGTGGCAGGGAACAGCCTCGCCCACACGCCGGGGAATTCATATGCGAAATAGTCGGCCTGGGTGGTGAAAGTATGCACCTCTTCGAAATCATAGCGGGAATACGCAAAATGCCGGAGGTGTTTCCAGTGGCGGATAAAGGTTTTCAGAACAGCCTGCCGTTGCAAAATAAGAGGAAGGGGAAGCTGATCTCCATGAAAGAAATCCTCCAGCTGCTGGCGCGCCGGACGGCAGAGGGTATGATCGAAAAGGGAGATGATTTCCCGGGGTATCTGGACGGTGTCGGGCATATGGATAATATGCCCTAAATCTGCAAATCACCTGCCAGACATGAAGAAGCCGGGACCCATGGCCCCGGCTTCGTATCACATATTCGTTGCATTTCTTAGTTGAGAACGTTCTTCTCCTTTTCGATGGTAAGACCTTCCTGGTCTTTCATCTTAGCGAAGCCGCCGTTTACATTGCGGAGGTTATGCACCCCTTCGCGCTTCATGATCGAGCATGCGATTACGCTGCGGTAGCCGCCCTGGCAATGTACATAAAGGTTGAAATGTTCGTCGAGATCCGCCATGGAACCGGGATCGGTGAGTTCGCTAAGCGTTAGGTTCATGGCGTTTGCCACATGCCCGTCTGCGAATTCAGCAGGTTTACGGACGTCCACGATCAGCAGGTGCTCGTCGTGCGGGATATCCATAGCCAGCTCGTCAGGATCTACGGAAATGATCATATCGATGTTTTCACCGGCGCTCTGCCAGGCTTCATATCCCCCTTCCAGGTAACCTTCCACTTTGTCGAAACCCACGCGTGCGAGGCGCACGATGGTTTCTTCTTCCTGCCCGGCCGCGGTAACGAGGATCATGGGCTTATCAAACGGAAGGAGGCTGCCCGCCCATTCTGCAAAGCGGCCTTCGAGACCGATGCTGATAGAACCGGGTACAAACCCTTCAGTGAAGGTATTGGCGTTGCGCGTATCCAGGATCACGGCGCCCTGGTCGGCCTTTTCCCTGAATGCGGCTATAGATAAAGGCTGCAGGCTGCGTTCCATTACTTTGTTCATGGTATCGTAACCTTCCTTATTGATTTGTGCGTTGATGGGGAAGTATTGCGGAGGCGTGCTGAGGCCATCGGTAACCTGGCTTACGAAATTGGCTTTATCTTCTGCCAGCAGCGCATAGTTGTCGCGTTTCTGTTCACCGATAGTGGAAGATGTATTGGGACCGAGGTTCTTACCACAGGAGGAACCGGGGCCATGCGCCGGGTAAACGATCACATGATCGGCCAGGGTCTTGATTTTTGTGTTCAGGGAATCGAACAGCATACCCGCCAGCTCTTCTTTGCTGAGGTTGCCGCTAAAGAGATCCGGACGGCCAACGTCGCCAACAAACAGGGTATCGCCCGTGAAGATAGCATGGTCCTGCCCTGCTTCGTCGATCAGCAGGTAACAGGTGCTTTCCAGGGTGTGGCCCGGTGTATGAAGGGCACGCACGGTCAGTTTACCAATGCGGAACTCCTCACCGTCTTTAGCGATAAGCACCGGGAAACCGGTTTTCGTTTCAGGACCGTATACGATGGGGGCATGGGTAGCCGCAGCAAGGTCGAGGTGGCCGGAAACGAAGTCGGCATGGAAATGTGTTTCGAAAATATACTTAATGGTGGCGTTTCTTTCATGTGCCAGGGTGAGGTAGGGCTCAATGTCGCGCAGGGGATCAATAATGGCGGCTTCTCCTTCCGACTCGATATAATAGGCGGCTTCCGATAAGCATCCGGTATACAACTGCTTAATGTACATAATGGTTTTTGATTTCGGCAAAAATACGAAGAAGTCGCAAATTGAGCGCGGACGGGTGTCAGTCCCATGTCAAAGAGGGGGAAAAACAAAAGACCGCCTTCCGGGGAAGACGGTCTTTTCAGTATCGTAGGTGGCCCAAAGCGGGACTTGGTTATGAAAAAGAAAGATGCTGGTATTATCCCACCAGTTCTTCGACGAATTTCGCCACTTCGGCAATTCGCTGCTTGTTGATGGTATAATGGATAAACTTGCCGTCTCTTTCGGTAATCACGATCCCGGCGCGGCGCAGGATAGCGAGATGCTGGGAGGCTACAGACTGTTCCAGGCGCAGTTTCACATAAATCTCCGTTACAGTCATGCGCTTATGGTCCTCCAGCAGCTTGATCATTTGCTGGCGAAGCTTATGGTTGATTGCTCTCAACACCATCGCAGCCTTCTTAACGGCAATGTAATCCAATTTGATCTGATCTTTTTCATTGTTACCTCTAGAAATAATAAGAGTATTAGAAGAGGTAGTTAATAATTGTTTTTCCATCGCAAAATAGTTTTAAATAATAATGAAATGACAGGGATCAACGGACAGTAAAAACGCGATTATTAGACAATAATCTCGGATATTGATTATACAAAATTATAATATCTGTCACAATAAAAAAAATTTCTATACCTTCTTTTTTAATATATAGACCGGAATATCCCTCTTTTTTCCACAATTTGACCTTTCCATGACATATCCGGGCATATTTAACCGTCCGTGAACACCCTTTCAGATATAAACGTGTTTCTATGCGTAATATGATGCCGGGAAATGCTAAAAATCTGCTAAAAAATCAACGGATGTTACTTTTTACCCGGGTGGTAGAAGGCTTTAAGGTAGTGGGGAGCGAAGTAGGCGACATCCTGAAAGTCCTTTGCAGCAAAGGCTTCCGCAGCTAATTGCACCATATGGGAAGCGGATATCTGGTATGAAGGAAATTGTGTATTGGTGCGTTCTCCTAACAATTCATGCCATTTGGGGGCTCCATCCCCGAAGAAAATGACAGTTTTCTGCGCAATAAAGTTATCCAGAGAACCCTGTTCAAGTATCATAGCCTGGGGGGGCAGCAGGGCTTCGAGGCGGGTATCATATACAGCGGTGAATACTTCCATCCGCCTTGCATCAATCATAGGGGCAAACAATACATCCTGATCCGGCATTAAATCCCGCATGCCGGCGGCCATCATTTGCAGGGTCGATATGGCAATCAGCGGCTTTTTCCAGGTATAGCACAGTCCTTTGGCAGTGGCAGTACCTACACGGAGCCCTGTGTAAGAACCCGGTCCGGCACTGACGGCGATGGCGTCGAGTGACTCGGGGGTTACACCATGGCGGTCCATAAGCTCGCGGATCAGCTGCGTGATCGTGGCAGCATGGTCGCGCTGATCAGTATTATGAATAGTTTCAAGCGGCAAGCCATTACGGGAAAGGCATACGGAGCCGTTGGATGTTGCAGTGTCGATATGTAAGATCTGTGCCAATGTCGGAATTAGTCCAGTTGTTGAATAAATGCGTTGTATTCTTTTTCGAGTGCCGCGCATATACGGTATCGTTCATTTCCTGTTTCCGTATGCACGGCGCGGAGCACTTCGCACACATTCCGGATGCCGATACGGCTGCACCATTCGAAGGGACCGAACGGATAATTAGTACCCAGCTTCATGGAAATGTCGATGTCTTCCCGCGATGCAGTGCCTTCCTCTGCCGTGAAATAGGCTTCATTAATAATCATGGCGATGGTACGGGGTGTAACCAGTCCTGCCGATGCTTTTACGGTATCATATTCCCACCCCAGTTCTTCCATCACTGCTTTCAGCTTTTCGCTGTCTGCATTCTGAGAAAGGCCCACTTCCAGCCGGGGCATACCGATGAAGCCGGGCAGCCAGTTGCAGGCATACAGGCTGGTGTAGTTTTCCCATGCGGCAGACGGTGTTTTCACGAGGCAGCCCAGCACAGGGAGGTTGGGCTGCAGGGCATATACCAGCAGGTTTTCAGGCCGCTCGTCCAGCGAGAGGTCGATCACCAGATCGGCTCCGCCTTTCAGCGGCTGCAGCTCAGGCTCATACAGCACGTGGTGGCTTCCGGTGCTGCGGGCATCGCGGAAGGCTTCCCAGCGCTGGCGTTCGCCGGTAACAATAATGTCCATGAACAATTATTTTACGGCTATCATGGATATCTCCACATTGGCGCCTTTGGGCAATGAGGCAACCTGAACGGTTTCACGGGCAGGGAAGTATCCGGTAAAGTATTTACCATACACCTCGTTGATCTGCCCGAAATCACCCATGTCCATAATGAAGATGGTGCTTTTAACAACATCTGAAAAGTCCATACCTGCTTCAGACAGGATGTTCCGGAGGTTCTGCATCACACGGTGCGTTTCAGCGATGATGTCGTCTTTCTCCATCTGCCCGCTTTCCGGGTTCAGCGCTATCTGGCCGGATATGAAGAGCATATTGCCCGCCTGAACAGCCTGGTTGTACGGACCAATAGGTGCCGGTGCGGTGGTGGCGTTGATGATTTGTTTTTCCATATGCCGCAAAAATAAGGTTTTAAGCAAGCAAAATGCTTATATTAGCTCAACGTATCAACCGAGACTAGTCAACTCTACCCATAGAAAATTTAGCTGCACTAATATGTATGTCAAAACAAGGCATGGTCTGTCTTTGAATGGCGCCTGGCGTATGCAGATCGCGCTGTTCGCCGGTTGGATAATTCCCTGCGTAGTGGTGTTTCTGGCATCCGGCCTCAATCTTCTGCAATTCCCCGTTGTTCTTTCCTGGCTTTATCTGCTGGGCGGCGTCAGCGTTATCCTCTGTGTCCTTATCCGCAAACGCGACAATTTTCAGTTGGCACCAAGGCTGTTCATGAACACCGAGTTGTTCGTCCTTTGCATTTCCATGGCTATTGCACTTGTGATAGTGAAAGACGGGCTGGGTTCATTGCTCCCCCTCCCTATCTGGTCTGATATGAGTTTTACTTCCATCCAGGCGGGCTCTGCCGTTATGGTCATATGCACCGTGGCGCTTATGGCCATGATGGAAGAAATACTTTTCAGGGGTATCATTATGGAGGCGCTCCTTTACCGGTATTCAGGCAGCATTGCCCTGTTGCAAAGCTCCCTCTTATATATGCTGGCCCATCCAGACCCTGCGCAGATGCCCGGCGCTTTTTTGCTCGGGCTGCTTTCCGGCAGCTTCTACCTGCGCTTCCGCGACCTCTGCCCTTCCATGCTCCTGCACATTTCCCATAATGCCGCTGCTGCCCTTCTGCTTAATGTAGGCAGCCAGCATTTTGCGCAGGATTCCCCGTTTGCTTATTACATCATGGTGGCAGGATGCATCGCTGCACTGGCCGGCGGATACGTGCTCATGCAACGCATCCCTCTTCCAAAAACAAAAGCGGCTCCCCTGCAAGGAAAGCCGCTGCTGCATCCGGAAAAAGCCTGATTATCTTCCAAATAACATTTTCGCCAGCTTGGCGTCGTGTCCGTAAACATCATCCCGGAAATTAAGACGTCCGTCACTGTCTACCCACGCTGTGAAGTAGCCAATAAACACGGGCAGCTTCTCTTTTACCGTTACATATTTTTCCTTCCCTGCATTCATCGCTGCTTCGATCTTTTCCGAAGTCCAGCTGGAATCTTTCCGCAATACCCATTCTGCCAGTTTCTTGGGCTCGGATACGCGGATGCAACCATGCGAGAAAGAACGCTTCGCTTCATTGAACAGGCCTTTCGACGGCGTATCGTGCAGGTAGATATTATATTCATTCGGGAAAAGGAATTTCACTTTCCCCAGTGAGTTCTTAGGGCCAGGTTTCTGCCGCACGGAAATATTGTTGCCGCTACCGCTCATTTCCATATTATGCCGCGCCAGGTATGCGTTACCGCTCTTCCTGATGCCTGGCAACACTTCTTTCTTAAGGATGCCCGGCGGCACATTCCAATATGGACTGAACACCACGTACTTCATTTCCTTACTGAAAATCACCGTGCTGTTACCCTGGGTTCCCACCACTACGTTGCAGCTCCAGGCCAGCTTACCGTCTTCATACGCATGCAGCCGGAACTCCGGTATGTTTACGAGCAGATAATCTGTAGTTACTTCCACCGGCACCCAGCGGATGCGCTCCATGTTGAGCAGGATCTGGTGCATGTAATGCTGGAGCGGACGGTTCAGCGCGGCCACCGTTTGTTCGCGGATTATGCCATCTGCCTTATGCCCGTTGCGGATCTGGTAATTACGCAGCGCGCTGTCGAGCAGCGGAGTGAAGCGCGGAGTGGTATCCGCATCTTTCAGATCGCCGTACATATGCAGGCGCTTCTTCACAGCGGCAATTGCTTCCGCCGAATCCCCCGACTTATAGGTTTTCTTTTTCTCTATCCTGATAGAATCCAGTGCCGGATTTTCCTTCGCCAGCTTTGCCAGCCGCTGCAGTTCATCGCGCAGCAGTTTGTACTGCCTGTTCACGGGTTCGTTGGTAGCGATGGCAGTTTTAGGATAACGGATCACGGAATCGAGCAGACTCTGCACATTTATCTTTTTCCGGGGGATGAACCATTCGAGGTCTTTCGAATTGGCACTTGTCATCCCGCCCCATACTTTATCGGCGTAAGTGAAGAACTGTCCGGTGAGGGATATTTCAGTCAGTCTCACGAGTGAGTCTTTCCGGTTGAAATCGCTTCCCTGGGAACTGAGGGAGTCGAAGAATACCATGGCGCCTGATTTATCGAGGGAGCTGTCGCTGATACCCGACTTTTCGTCGCTGCGCATCATATTCATGAAGCCGCCAGCCTGTTCGGTGAGTCCTGCGCTATCGATCCACGCGAAGTGGAAAGCGCGTTTGCGGTAGAAGTCGAGGATGTTTTCGCGATAGGGAGCAAATTCCGCATGGTGGTCAAGAAATGCCACGACCTGGATGCTGTCCATCGCTTCGGCGATATATTCTTCTTTGGTGTAGTGTGTGGTATCACGGTTGATCCCTTCGCCGGGTACCCGTTTCTGACCTTGCTGGCAGGCCCAGAGGGTAAGGATGATCAAAGCGGGCAAAAAGGTTTTTTTCAGCATAGTGCAGTAGCATTTAGGAGGTATAACAATAATCCTGCGGGTATGTTGCAAACCCGGGGCCGGAAAGCGGCGCCGTTAAAAAAGGGCGCATCCGGTGAGGTGCGCCCTGAAAATATCAGAATTTGATTTCTTCGTCGTTGGCATCAAAGAAGTGGTACTCCGTGAGATGGTAGTTGGTATCTGCGCGGAGCTTGATCCATTTCTTGTAGGCAAAATACCATTTCCACTGGCGGCTGCGGAGCCATCCTTTGGTGAGGTAAGCGTAGAGAATGGGGTGCACGCGGATAGTGAGGCCGCTGTGCTGGTGGTTGAGGAGATACTGGAGGTTCTTCTCAATGTCTTCCACGATAAGCATGGAGGCGCCGATTTTACCGGTGCCTTTGCAGGTGGGACAATCTTCCGCCACGGAAATGGTGATTTCCGGCTTAACGCGCTGGCGGGTGATTTGCATGAGGCCGAACTTAGAGATGGGCAGAATGGTGTGCTTGGCTCTGTCGGGCGCCATGAATTTCTCCATGGCCTCGTATACATTCTTTTTGTTCTCGGGCAGTTTCATATCGATGAAATCGATGATGATGATGCCGCCGAGGTCGCGGAGGCGGAGTTGCCGGGCTATTTCTGCAGCAGCTTCGAGGTTAGACGCGAGGGCGTTTTGTTCCTGGTTGTTGCTGGAGCTTTTATAACCGGAGTTCACGTCGATGACGTGGAGTGCTTCCGTGGCTTCGATGATAAGATAAACGCCGGAGTCGAGGTTGACGGTTTTGCCAAAAGAGGCTTTTACCTGCCGGGTGACTCCGAAATGATCGAAGATGGGCGCGCCGTTGTGATAGTAGGTCACGATGTCCTGCTTTTCGGGCGCTATCTTCTGAATATACGTTTTGGTATCTGTGTAAATGTTTTTGTCGTTGATGACAATCCTGTTGAAGCTTTCGTTCAGCAGGTCGCGCAAAATGCTGGTGGTTTTAGTTTGTTCGCTCAGGATTTTCTGCGGGGCCTGTGAGCCGCGGAGGTTTTCCTGGATGGTGTGCCAGGTGGACACCAGGGTGGTCAGATCTTCGTGAAGTTCTGCGGTTTTTTTGCCTTCGGCCGCTGTGCGGACGATCACGCCGAAATTGGGTGGTTTAATGGCTTCAACGATCTTCTGGAGTCTTTTCCTTTCTTCCGAGGAGTGGATCTTTTTGGAGACGGCCACTATGTTATTAAAGGGAGTGATAACAATAAACCGGCCGGGCAGTGATATTTCGCAGCTGAGCCTGGGGCCTTTGGAAGAGATGGGTTCTTTGAGAATCTGAACGAGGATGTTGGGTTTTCCGCCGAGTACTTCTGTAATTTTCCCGGTTTTGATGATTTCGGGTTCATTTTTGAACTTGCCGAATTCGAAAGTTCCGGATTTATCGGAGATGGCCTGATTGGTGAACTTGAGGATGGAACGGATGTAAGGGCTAAGATCGGTGTAATGGAGGAAGGCATCTTTTTCGAAGCCTACGTCTACAAAAGCCGCATTAAGTCCCGGGATCAGTTTTTTTACTTTGCCTAAATAAAGGTCCCCCACTGCAAAATTAGGATTGCCGCTTTCGTGATGCAGCTCTACCAACTTCTTATCTTCCAGCAATGCAATTTCAACACCTGACGGTGCTGCATTTATTATCAATTCCTTATTCAAGCGTCAAAATTTTATCCATAAATACTTTCACTTTAGTGCTTTCCTCTCGGTGCTCTGTGGGTTGACAAGGGGGTACAGCATTCCCAGATGTAACCGATGGTTAACGGTACATGATTAAAGAGAGGATTGCAAAGGGTTCAGTGATATACAGGTATCCGTGGTGTCTGTGCGGCCGAACTTACGTAAACAACCTGCATGACACTAGCAATTTAATGATTAATGCTAACATCATGCAGGATTGCATTAAAAAATTTATCGCGCAGCCCCCTTCGGCTATCTATATCTGATTTGTATAAATGGCGGGGAAACGGGAGAATTATTTCTTGCCTTTCTTATGGCGGTTCTTTCTCAGTCTTTTCTTACGCTTGTGAGTTGCGATTTTATGTCTCTTTCTTTTCTTTCCGCAGGGCATACGCTTGTTATTTTTTTAATGTTTTATGAAATATTATTTAATACTCTTGATATACTCGTCGATCTCGGCCGCCAGTGCGGGGTCCTTGATCAGCTTCCGGCACTGCCTGAGCAGTTCGATAGCTTTATCGTTTTCACCTTTACTCTGATAAGCAGCGGCCATCAGGAAGAGTGCTTTAGGTTCGTCGGGCGTACGGTCCAGCACTTTTTGCATCCGTTCTACTGCCTTATCGAACTGGCCGGATTTGATGGAGAAATTTGCCAGGGTAAGCTGTGCATCCAGGAAATCCGGGTTCTTCTCTGCCACTTCGCGAAGTAAACCGATGCCTTGCATAGGCTCGCCGGTATAATCCACGAGGAGGGTTCCTTTCTTAAGTTTCAGCGTATCGTTGGCAGGCTCAAGCGCAATCGCTCTGTCCAGCAGCTCGATGGCCGAGTTAACTTCCCACATTCTCACCGCAGGGTCCTGCGTATGGGAAAGGTGGTCCAAAAATAAATTGGCTGCAAAGGTGAGGTTTTTTCCGGAATTTTCCAACTTAGCCGCTTCGGCGGCATAATGGGCGGCTATGGGGAGCTCGTTGAGGCCGTCCCAGATCAGGTATAATTGTCTGTAAGCTGCAATCTGCTGCGTCTGCACGTCGCCGCGCACAACCGCATTCTCCAGGCGCGAAATCTCGCCCAGCTTTTCAGCCGGGACACGCTCCCTGGCTTTCTGCAATAAGTCCTTGAAATCCGCTGCTACAGCGGCATTCCCTTGTGGCATAGCCATACCTTTAGCGGCATGGTCGTGATCATGCACCTTCGGCGAAATTCTGCCGAATGCGAACAAAGCGATAACTGCGGCAATACCGAGGCCTATCAGCAAAAGTTGATTTCTCTGCACCCTTTTCCAAATTAGGATGCGAATCTACGAACTTTTAAGCTTCTTTACCTCTGCAACAAATTCTTTCGACGGTTTAAACGCCGGAATGTAGTGCTCCGGAATTTCCACAGCCACATTCTTCTTGATGTTGCGCCCGATCTTAGCAGCTCTTTTCTTAGTAATGAAACTGCCAAATCCGCGGATGTAGATATGCTCGCCATTAGCTAACGCCTCCTTCACTTCCTTGAACATGGCTTCGAGTGTTACTAACACATCTACTTTCGGGATGCCGGTTTTTTCAGCAATGTTGTTAATCAAATCAGCTTTTCTCATAATGAAGCGGAGGATTACTTGTTTTCAAAGTTAAATAAAAAATTTTAATTGCTCTATTTTTCAAGCGAATAAAATTTACTATTTTTTATTATAGATAGCAGGTTATAAAATTACGTTTATTTGCGTTCTTTTCCAACCCGTAAATCATTACAACTCAATACAGATAAAGATTCGGGAAGGCGAATATATACAAATGATTCGACATATATAAATTATTTTGTCCAAATGACCGATATGAAGCATTTTTTTACCGAGGGTATCCTCAACTGGAACACGTTTCAGAACGACCGTTCCATGCCCTGGAAAAAAGAAAAAGACCCCTATCGCATCTGGCTCTCCGAAATAATTCTCCAGCAAACCCGCGTAGAACAGGGACGCCCCTATTACGAACGCTTCATCTCCGAATACCCAACCATCACCGACCTGGCCGCCGCCCCCGACGAAGCAGTATTCCGCCTCTGGCAGGGCCTCGGGTATTACGCCCGTTGCAAAAACATGCTCGCCGCCGCCAGAACCGTCGCTAACGATCATGCAGGCATTTTCCCGAAAGACTATACCGGCATCGCCGCTCTCAAAGGAGTTGGCGCATACACCGCAGCCGCCATCGCCTCATTCGCGTATAACCTCCCGCACGCCGTGCTCGACGGCAACGTTTACCGCGTATTAGCACGGTTCTTTGGTATCGATACGCCAACGGATACTACCGCAGGCAAGAAACTTTTCACTCAACTCGCTCAGGACGTACTCCCTGAACAACAGGCCGGCACTTATAATCAGGCGATCATGGACTTCGGGGCCGTTGTCTGCAAACCGCAGCAACCACTCTGCAAATCGTGCCGGCTGGCACCCCGCTGCGAGGCTTATCAGAAAGGATTAACAGATCTTGTACCTGTAAAATCCAAAAAATTACGCATAAAAAAAAGATATTTCTATTATTTGTTGCCAGACAACGGTTCACTGCGATTTGTCCGCAAGCGTACCGCCAAAGACATCTGGCAGAACCTCCACGAATTTCCCATGATTGAGACGCCCGGCCCCGTTACAACTGCAGAACTACTGGCCTCTCCCGAATTCCGGCAGCTCATGGGAAAGGGCAAATTCACCGTCACCCGCGAATCCCTAGAAAAAAAGCAGCAGCTTACGCACCAAACCATCCACGCCCGGTTCCTCCACATCAGTCAGGCAGCCTCCATGCAACCACCCGAAGGCTTCCGGGCAGTACCGGCATCGGAGCTGGATCAGCTCGCTTTTCCGAAGATCATTGTTGACTTTCTCAAAGGTTGACGGGCCACCTGCATTGCGGTACCATTCATTTATAACGACTTATATAAAATATTCGTGCCCATGCGCGAGAAATTTTTGTGGGGCCGATTGGAAAAAACATTAACTTTAATAAGGTTGACCGTGAGATGATTTTTTAAACATAGGACAGAAGTTAAAACCTACAATTATGAGAGGTGTTAATAAAGTAATCCTGATTGGCAATCTTGGCAGAGACCCCGATGTTCAGTTCCTGGAAGGTAACATAGCAGTGGCTAAATTCTCACTGGCCACTACGGAAACTTTCAAAGACCGAGCCGGCAAGCTGATTTCCCAGACAGAATGGCACACAGTGGTGCTCTGGAGGGGCCTCGCAGAGCTGGCCCAAAAGTATCTCCACAAAGGAAGCCTCGTTTATATCGAAGGCCGCCTCCGTACCCGCAGCTGGGAAGACAAGGAGGGTAATAAGAAATTCGCCACCGAAGTGGTGGGAGATAATCTCGTGATGCTCGACAAGCGTATGGATGTAGGTAATGGCGACCATGCCATTTCCCACGGTTCCGGATCCGCATCCGGCAGCCCGCAAAGCGGACAAAGCCATCACGGCGAAGGATATCCCGGCATAGAGATCCCCCCGATGGGTGAAGCGGCCGACGATCTTCCATTCTAAAGAAAACCAACCCGGGCAGGACCCGCCCCTTTTTCCTGCCGTAACGGGACATTCTATTATATTTGCACGCGGGAAAGCGATTCACCTCACCAAGACCTGAATTACTTTCCCCTTATTTTTGATCAAAGCTTCAACAACTTGGCTTATTTCCCGGATAGCATGCTACCGTTACTGAATGTATTCCTACAAAACCCGGCACCGGCCGCGGCCCCTGATGTGAATGTGCTGGTGTTCCTGCTGGTCATTTTCATACTGCTCCTGCTAACCTTTATCGTTTCCGGAGCAGAAGTCGCTTTCTTTTCCCTGAATTACAAGGACCTCAACGTCCTCAAAACCAGGCAAAACAATGCCGGCCGCATGATCACCAGGCTGCTCGAAAAACCCAAATCCCTGCTGGCATCCCTTCAGATCGCCAACATCCTTTTCAACATCGCCTTCATTTTTATCTCGAACTACCTCATTTACCAGGTAGAATCCCTCCAGGAACTCGCGGTTGTCTCTTTCGTGGTACGTATCGCCATTATCACTTTGGTGCTGCTCTTCTTCGGGCAGATCCTCCCCCGTGTATGGGCTACGCAGAACAATATGCGCTTTGCCACCTATTTCGCCTGGCTCATTCACCTCATCCACGCCACGCTGGAACCGGTAAGCAACTTCTTCGTTAACCTCAGCGAAAACATCGAAGCCCGCCTCTTTCACCGTAACTCCCGCCCCATCAACTACCGTGAGATCGATGAAGTGATCGAAATGAGCGTGGAACCCGGTGCTTCCCAGGAAGAGAAAAATATCGTCCGCGGCATCCTCAAATTCGGCAATATCGCCGTAAAACAGATCATGCGCACCCGGCTCGATGTAAACGGCCTCGAATACGACCTTCCTTTCAGTGAAGTCACCCAGCGCGTGGCCGACCTGCACTATTCCCGGCTACCTGTCTATAAAAACAACCTCGACACCATCGTTGGCGTTATCCATACCAAAGATCTGCTGCAGCACCTCGGCAAAGGCGATTCGTTCGACTGGCACGAAGTAATGCGCCAGCCGTTCTTTGTACATGAGCACAAACTCATTGAAGATCTCCTGAACGAGTTCCAGACCCGCCATATGCATTTTGCCGTGGTGGTAGACGAGTTTGGGGGCACCTCCGGCATCGTGACCCTGGAAGATATCATGGAAGAAGTGATCGGTGATATCAAAGATGAGTTCGACGAAGAAGAATTTAACTACAATAAAGTCAACGACCATACCTATGTGTTCGAAGGCAAAACCATGCTGAACGATGTGTGCCGCATCCTCAACATCGCCCCAGATACCTTTGAACAGGTGAAAGGCGAAAGCGATTCCATCGGCGGCCTCATACTGGAGCTTTCGGGTAAATTCCCTGAAGAAAACAGCGTTATCAGCTATGGCAACTTCGATTTCACCATCCTGGAAGTCACCAAAATGCGCATCCAGAAAGTACAGGTCAGCATCAAATCAGACATAGAATCGGAATGAAACGCCTCCTCCCGCTCCTGACCTTCGTTTTCTTCATCGCCGCCTGCCAGCAACAAGGCCAAACGCCCAAGCCGCGTGGCTATTTCAGGATCGATCTCCCGGAACGGCAATACCGCCTGTTCGATAGCGCAGGCTACCCATACACTTTCGAATATCCGGTGTACGCCAACGTGGTGAAAGACTCACTGTTTTTCGGAGAAGAAACCGAAAATCCATGGTGGATCAATGTTGAGTTCCCCCAATTCAATGGTAAAATCTACATGAGCTATAAAGTAATCGGAAAGAAAAATGCACTCGATGCATTGATCAACGATGCTTTTAAACTAAGCTATAAACATACTTATAAAGCAGAATCCATTGAGGAAGAAGCATTTACAACGCCAAACGGCGTTTCCGGCCTGTATTACCAGGTAGCGGGCAATGCTGCTTCCGCAAAGCAATTTTTTGCCACAGATTCTGCCAACCATTTTTTGCGTGGAGCGTTGTATTTTTACGCCCAGCCCAATGCCGATTCCCTGGCCCCGGTACACCGGTTTGTGGAGGAAGATATCAGGCATATGGTCAATACTCTGAAATGGAGACCAAACTGAGAGCAAGATGATAGTGATTGATGACAAATACATCAGCGATGATGTGGTCGAAAAGAATTTTGTGTGCAATCTCAACGCCTGTAAAGGCGCCTGCTGCGTAGCGGGCGATTGCGGCGCGCCGCTGGAGGAATCCGAACTGGAAACACTCCGCCGCATCTACCCTTCCATCAAACCTTTTCTTCGTGAAGAAGGCATCCGCGAACTGGAAGCCACCGGCCTCCATACGTGGGATGATGAGCATGGCCATGTAACACCCGTTATCAACGGCGCCATCTGCGCATACGCCTCTATCGATGAAAACGGTCACGTGGGCTGCGGTATAGAAAAAGCCTGGAAAGCCGGGGCTACCGATTACCGGAAACCCATTTCCTGCCATCTCTACCCCATCCGCATCACCAAATACGAAACCTTCGAGGCCGTTAACTACGACAAATGGAGTATCTGCAAACCGGCATGCAAGTTGGGTAACCAGCTGCAGGTTCCCGTGTATAAATTCCTGCACGAAGCCATCGTGAGAAAGTACGGAGAGGAATTCTACAACGTACTTGATCAGATCGCTACAGGACAGTACAGTGCAGAAGAATAAAACTTTGATAGCATATTTGCAGGGTCCTATACAATAGGCTCAATCTTTCTGTAACAAGTCCACCAGTGGACATTTTGACTATATTTACAGCCATGAATAAAACGGCCAGCACATTTCTCAGCGAAAGTGAAGTAAAAGCGGCGGACCTCGGCCACCGTAAAACCATCAACTTCAATATTGGCAAATACAACGCCGCAGTGAAGAACGGTAAAACGCAGTTTTCCGATCTTACCACTGCCCGTGAAAGGGCTAAGAATGTGAAATGGCGCGCCATTGAGAACCTCGATAAGCATCTCGAAGATTTTGAGATGAACTTTATCAAAAGAGGCGGCAAAGTGATCTGGGCCGAAACCGCAGAGCAGGCAAGAGAAGAAATCCTCGCCATCTGTAAGGCTAAGAATTGCAAATCCGTGGTAAAGAGTAAATCCATGGCCACGGAAGAAATTCATCTGAACGACTTCCTCCAGGAAAATAATATTGAAAGCATAGAAACGGATCTGGGCGAATACATCCAGCAGCTGGATGAGGAGCCCCCTTATCACATCGTGACCCCGGCGATGCATAAAAGCGCACAGCAGGTAGCGGATCTTTTCCATGAAAAGCTCGGCACCCCCGCTACACTTACACCGGAACAGCTCACGCTGGTAGCCCGCGACAAACTCCGCCAGAAGTACCTCGACGCAGAAGTGGGCATCACCGGTGCCAACTTCGTTATCGCAGACATCGGCGGCATTGCCATCACTGAAAACGAAGGCAACGCCAGGCTTACTACTTCTTTCCCTAAAACACACATTGCACTGATCGGGATCGAAAAAGTACTGCCTTCTATCACCGACCTCGCCCTTTTCTGGCCCCTGCTGGCTACTTACGGCACCGGCCAGAAGATCACTTCCTATAACTCCGTGTTCACCGGCCCGCGCCAGGAAGGAGAAACAGACGGTCCTGAAGAGATGTATGTCATCTTCCTCGACAATGGCCGTACCAACCTGCTGAAAGATGTGGAAGCCCGCGAGGCGCTCTATTGCATCCGCTGCGGCTCCTGCCTTAACGCCTGCCCCGTGTATAAAAACATCGGCGGCCATACTTACAAAACCACCTATAGCGGTCCTATCGGCTCCGTGATCACCCCGCACCTCAAAGGCGTGGGTGAATATATGCACCTTAGCTACGCCTCTTCGCTCTGCGGCAACTGTACGGAGGTATGCCCCGTACGCATCAATCTGCACGAGCTGCTGCTCCATAACCGCCATAAAGCGGTGGAAGAGCATCATACCGGTGGGGGTGAAAAACTGGGCTGGTTTGGCTGGAAGCAGGCATGCCTCAGCCGCAGGATGATGAACCTGGTGGGTGGTAAAACCAAAAACTTCGTGATCGGGAAACTCTTCGGCAGCGCCTGGGGCGACGATCAGCGCGAGTTACCCATCTTCGCACCCAAATCCTTTAACCAGCTCTGGAAGGAAAGAAAGAAGTAATTCAACTGAGAGATATTTGAAAAGGCCGGTGCATTGCCGGTCTTTTTTTATGGCTACTGTATCAATGCTGTATTCCTGCTAAGCTAATACCAAGCTATAGCTACAGGTATATGGTTTTAATACGGTTAGAATAGGGTTAGAAGACAATTTCAATACTGTTTCAGTACTTCAAAACGACTTTAATACACTTTATGAACCGCGTTCAGACCGGTTTTTATGGGAGGGGGTAGAGTTTAACGGGGATCATGGTTTCAACCTTCGACTTCCGGCCTTTTACAGGCGTCCATTTCGGGCCCTCATCTACACGCTTTTCTGCTGCAGCGCCTGCCGCTGGATGGAAGGGCTGGATGGCTTTGATTTGATGCAGCGAACTGTCTGCATGCACGGTAAAGGTTACCCTTACCATACCAGACAATGTATCCGGTAAACCGGCAACAGGTACAGGAGGCAATGCGTTCATGAACTGCAGGTAGGCATTAAGGCCAATAGCGGGCTGAGGCTGCACCCTGCCTTTTACGCCCGTGAGTACCACTTCTGAAAGTCCATTACTGTTGACGGGCAGGTAGATGTTCAGGTTACTTTTATCCATCGGCACGGGCACAACAGTGTTCTTATACCCTATGAACGACACATCCAGACTGGTGCGGGCACCGGCATTAACGGTGAGTGCAAAAGTGCCTGTACTATCCGTAATCACGCGCTTATTGGTAGAGCGTTCGTGCACAATAGCACCACGCATGAGTTCTCCTGTGGTAGCATCCAGTACTTTACCACTGATGAGGCGCAGATCGCCAGATTCATGATAGGAGGAATATTTAGATTCCACACCGGCTACTTTACCTTCCAGCTTCTGGCCCATATCGGGTTGTGCGTTCTGGCGTGCCAGGGGCGAGGTTTTGCGGCCGATGTATATCGTATCGTTCTTTGCAGCGTCCTGCGTCTGAAAAAAGGCGTTATCCTTTTGCTCTCTTTCCAATGCCGCTGCGGGAGGAGGAGGCGGAGCAGCGGCTACTACAGCCGGTGCGGATGCCACAGATCTGGCAGCACGGTCGCTCAATTCCTCATTCCGGGCAGATGCTTTGGCCAGTTCCGCTTCTTTAACTGCCGGGCGGGGAGCTGGTTTCTTTTTAGGAGCAACGGGGGCTTTATCGGCTGCAGTATTCCCGGCTTCATCTGCCGCTGCAGGAACAGCGGTATCCGGCTGTTGCATGGCAGCAGCAGGTGTTTGTGGAGTAAGGGTATCTTTTACTTTAGCAGCAGGCAGCTCCTGCGCCACTTCTTTCACAGCGGGTCCTCTTTGCAGAAGCAACACTGCAGAAATGGCCAGCAACAGCAGGATGCTTGCCGCGGCGAGCCAGCGGCGGTCTAAACGCCGAACTACCCCACCGGAAGCCGGCGTGGCTACTCTTTGCTGCAGGCGGGCACGCAGGTCGTCTAACACAGGCTCCCGGCGCTGAGGGCTTTTGCCGTAACCTTCGATCGCTTCGGCAAGGAACGGATCGTCCAGCGCCTGGCGTTCCAGGGCATGCATGGTTTTATCGTCCAGCTCGCCTGCCAGGTATTTGCGGATCAGATCCGCCGTAGGCTCGATATGTTTTTTCGGCGTTGCCATTTATTTTTTCTCCATACAGATCTTCAGATTCCTCTTTCCGTTCTGGATGTAGCTTTTTACTTTGGTCATGTCGAAGCCGGTAATTTCGGCTACTTCGCGGTAGCTTTTTTCCTGCAGGTAAAACAGGTCTACGCTGGTCTTCTGTTCCGCGGGCAGCTTTTCCATACAGCGCTCCATGGCCTGGAGGTTATCTTCCAGTCCATTCCCACTATCCGGATGATAATTATGCTCCGATTCCATAAAGCCATCCTCTTCCAGGGCTACAATTCTGCCCCGGGTACCCGCCTTCCGGATCTTCATGAGGCAATGGTTTCTTGCCAACACATGCAACCAACCCCTAAATGCCTGGATATCATGCTGTTTCACTTTCGGGATCAGCTCTTCGAATATCTGCATCACGGCATCTTTGGCGCTATCATCGTCGAGGTACTTGAGGCAAACACCATACACGAGGTCCATATAACGCTCATAGAGCGCAGCCAAAACCTCCAGCCGGCCGGTTTCCTTGTATTCCCGGACCAGTGAGGCGTCATCGGCTTCCTGCATGGTATGTTGCTGTAAAAAAGGCATTTGCGTCCGGCAATAGTACAAAATTTTGCCCTACGTGAGACATTTCAGGTCGAAATCAAAGGTGCATTCTCCTGTCATCCTCCATCCACCCTACTGCCATCCTCCGTCCAAACACCCTCAAACCCTTACTGTTGCTGGATACCGATGGAGGATGGATGGAGGATGGCAGCAGGATGTCAGTAGGTTTTGCAGACCTGTTGTTTGGGGCAACCAAGTTGTAACCTGTTCATAGACAATGAATAACACAAGTTTTGAAACGGTTTTTCGGGTTCTGCCAAACCGGTACTATCAGTCAAAATGGATAAATTTCAGAAAACGCCGTAAAACACAGAAAGGCCGCCCTAATAAGGCGGCCTTTCACATATGAATTTGATTCGCTAAGCGATTAGTGGCGGAAGTGGCGCATGCCGGTCACGATCATCACCATGCCGTTTTCTTTGGCAAAGTTGATGGAATCAGCATCGCGGATGGAACCTCCTGGCTGGATCACGGCGTTGATACCTTCGGCCTTGGCGATGCGTACGCAATCGTCGAAGGGGAAGAAGGCGTCGGATGCCATTGCAGCACCTTCGAGGCTGAAATTAAACTGCTTAGCCTTTTCGATGGCATGACGGAGGGCGTCGATACGGGAAGTCTGGCCGCAACCTTTACCAACTAACTGACGGTCTTTCACCAGTGCGATAGCGTTGGATTTGAGGTGCTTACATACGATGTTGGCGAATTCCAGATCGGCACGCTGTGCATCGGTAGCAGGCTGGGCGCCGGTATCGTTCCATTCTTTATAGCTGCCTTCGTCATTATCCTGTACCAGTACGCCATTCAGTACGTTCTTGAACATATGCGCAGGTTTCAGGGGCTGTTTCTGCAGGAGGAGGATGCGGTTTTTCTTAGCCTGCAGGATTTCCAGTGCAGCGGGCTCAAAGCCGGGGGCGATGAGGATCTCGAAGAAGATTTCGTTGATAGACTGTGCAGTTGCAGCATCTACCACCTTATTGCAGGCCAGAACGCCGCCAAAAGCGGATTCCTTATCGCCGGCGAGGGCAGCTTCCCAGGCTTCGGACAGGTTAGCGCGGCTCGCGATGCCACATACGTTGGTATGCTTGATCACTGCGAAAGTAGTTTCGGTGAACTCGGCGATGAGTTGCATGGCTGCATCTACGTCTACCAGGTTGTTATAGGAAAGCTCTTTACCATGCAGCTTATCGAACAGTTCGCTGAGGTTACCGAAGAAAACGCCTTTCTGGTGGGGGTTTTCGCCGTAACGGCAAACCTGGCCCTGGGGAACGGAGAGCTGGAAGTAATCCTTCTCTTCTTCGTTACGCAGCCACCAGGAAGCGATAGCGGTATCGTAATGCGCACAAACTTCGAATGCTTTGGCAGCGAAGTGGCGGCGCTGATCCAGAGTGGTAGCACCCTTGCCTTCAACCAGCACCTGTTCCAGCGAACCGTACTGATCTTTGGAGGCAACGATCACCACATCTTTATAGTTTTTACCGGCAGCACGGATGAGGGAAACACCGCCGATATCGATCTTCTCAATAATGGATTGCTCTTCAGTGGTGCTTTTCACCGTTTCTTCGAAAGGATAAAGGTCCACGATCACGAGGTCGATCTCGGGAATCTCGTACTGGGCAAGCTGCTCCAGATCCTGCGGGTTATCCCTGCGGGCGAGGATGCCACCAAATACTTTGGGGTGAAGGGTTTTCACGCGGCCACCGAGGATAGACGGATACGCGGTCAGGTCTTCTACAGCTACGCATTTCACACCGAGGTCTTCGATGAATTTCTGCGTTCCGCCGGTAGAATAAATAGTTACGCCCTGCTGGCCCAATGCCTTGACGATATTCTCCAGGTTGTCCTTATAGAACACGGAGATCAAAGCGGATTTGATTTGCTTCTGCATGCACAGTAATAATTAGAGATTTACAACGAAGGCTCCCATATCAGGAACCGAAAAGCTGCGCAAAGTTAGTTCCTTACACGCATTTTTCCATTCCTGTAGCCGGAAAGGCGGGACGGATGCGTCAAAAATCAGTAAGTCATATATGAAAAAATCTTTCAACCTGCTGATATTGACCTCTGCTTTATGTGACAACAAAATATAATCAATTTTGATTTTGTTGGCAGTAGATCGGGCAGGAAGCCGGCTGTTGAGGATAAGGAGCCGCTTGTTGCCGATGCATACAATCCTTTCGGGAGCCTTCCGGCTGAAAACGCCCGTATTGAAATACCAGGCCGCTCCCTGCAAAGCGGAAGTTACCTGTGCGGAACTATCTCCCTGCCAGAGTGCCGTATTCCCCCGGATACATGCCACAACCGTTGATTTAGGGATGTTCATTACCACAAGTGTCCGGTGCGAAAACGCGTTGATTTTTTCAACGGCATGCAATACAGATCCAATCAGAGCCAGCAAACAGGTTGCAAAGCAACATCTTTTACTGCGTAACATTCCTGCCGCCACCCCGCTGCACAGCACGGCGTAGAGTATGAAGGTTTCGGTAAGGGAGATGCGGATATTATTCCAAACCGCCCCGGGCAATGCACTGAGCCAGCCAATGGCGAGGTTCATCCCCTCTATCCCCCACCCTATTGCCCATCCCAACCAGCCCGCGCCTGCTTCCCACCACGATATTGCCATCAGCAGCAATTCTCCATACAGCAACATCGTACTCCATGGTACCGCTATTAGATTTGCCGGCAGAAAATACACGGGAAACTGCCTGAAATAATAGAGGCACACCGGCAGCGTGAATACCTGCGCAGCCAGCGAAACCGCCACCAGCTGCCAGATTTTATCGAGCCAGCTCCACCGGGGTGCCCAACACCCGTAAAGGGGCAGGTAACAGGTTTGTATCCCTGCAACCGCGAGGAACGACAGCTGAAAACCGGCATCAGTAAGGAATGCCGGGCAAAAGGCCAGCAGTAAAAAGGCAGCCGCAGCCAGGTTATTATGTGACGACACATGCCTGTTTACCAAATAACTACCTGCCGCAATTGCCGTGAACATCATCGCGGAACGGAGTACCGAAGCGGAAGCCCCTGTGAGCAGGGAAAAGAACCACAACACGGCAATCAGGAGAACTGCACGTAAAATATTGGCCCATCGCCTTTGGGGCAGCCATAGCATCAGCTGCACACCGCCCAGGTAAATCAGCCCCAGGTGCAATCCGGAAATTGCGATGATATGTACAACACCGGTGTTCGTATAATCACGGACCACATCTGCATCGAGATTGGCGCGGTAGCCCACCAGCAGCGCTTCCGCAATGCCAGCGTTTTCCTTTCCGGGAATATATGCCTCCAGTGTTTTTAAGGTGTATGCATGTGCGTTATAAAGCCACTGCTCCGCTTTCGAAAATCCATTGCCCGGAATTGGCCGCCATTGATATTTAGTAAGGAAGGCGCGGTGACAGATGCCGCGGCGTGCGCAATAAGCGGCATAGTCGTAGCTGCCGGGGTTTCCGGAATTGCGGATAAGTGCGGCATCTACACTGGCGAAGATGCGATTACCCGCTTTTAGTCCGGGGTCTTCCGCGAAATAGAGGATCATATTGCCAGTAGCAGTTTGGGGGATGCCCTTTGTCTGCACGCTTTCTATCCGGCATTCCGCCTTCCAGGAACGCGCCTTGCGTTGAGGGGTTTCCATCAGCGTAATACTCACTCTCAGAGTATCACCTCCGTAATGCCCTATCCACTGCGGATGCTGGCGGATGTCGGTAACTGCAGGCAGTAGCATCCCAGCACAAAACACGGCGCCCATCACACCCGCCCCCTGCAACGGGTGCAATGCATACCGCATCCGGAGAGGCAGCAGCAAGGGCAATGCCCAGCACGTTACACACAAACAAATCATGATCCATGGAATCTGCGGGAAGTACGTTCCCGCAAGGGCGCCCAGTGCCAGTAGCGGCAGCAGGCGCAGGAAAGGCGCAGCTTTCCAGACGTGGTTTTTCATCGGTTACAAACAATGGTACAGGTTGAATATACAGAAGATATCAATTCACAAAAAAAAGCCGCATCAGAAAATCTGATACGGCTTTCGGTATGGTAAACATGCCCTTATTTGCTGAGGTGCATGCTTCTTTCTTTGTAAAGCGTCCGGAAGTAAGGGTCGCGGAGGTCTTTGATGAAACGGATGGCTTCGCCGGTAGATTTCATCTCAGGGCCGAGTTCCTTATTCACACCGGGGAACTTGTTGAAAGAGAACACCGGTTCTTTGATCGCATAACCTGTGAGGTTTTTAGTGATCGTGAAATCAGTGAGCTTTTTAACACCCAGCATCACCTTGGTGGCGATGTTGAGGTAAGGTACCTGGTATGCTTTGGCAATGAACGGAGTGGTACGGGATGCGCGGGGGTTGGCTTCGATCACGAACACGTTGCCGTCTTTAATGGCGAACTGGATGTTGATGAGGCCACGGATGTCGAGCGCACGGGCAATCTTTTCCGCGTAGTATTCCATCGTTGCCAGCACCATTCCGGTGAGGTTGAACGCTGGCAGTACGGCGTTAGAGTCGCCGGAGTGGATACCTGCAGGCTCAATGTGCTCCATAATACCCATTACATGGAAATTCTCGCCGTCGAAGATCGCGTCGATCTCAGCTTCCTGACAACGGTCGAGGAAGTGATCGATGAGGATCTTATTGCCCGGGAGGTGCTTCAGCAGGCTGAGTACTGATTTCTCCAGCTCTTCCTCGTTGATAACAATCCGCATACGCTGGCCGCCGAGTACGTACGACGGGCGTACGAGTACGGGGTAGCCTACTTCCTTCGCTACTTCAATAGCATCGTCGGTGTTGTAAGCAGTGCCGTATTTCGGATAAGGAATACCCAGTTCTTTCAGCATGTCGGAGAAGCGGCCGCGGTCTTCCGCAATGTCCATGTTATCGAACGATGTACCGATGATGCGGATGCCTTTTTCGGTGAGGCGCTTGGCGAGCTTCAGTGCTGTTTGGCCACCGAGCTGTACGATAACGCCTTCCGGCTTCTCCAGTTCGATGATTTCCCAAAGGTGCTCCCAGTATACCGGTTCGAAGTACAGCTTGTCGGCCATATCAAAGTCGGTAGATACCGTTTCCGGGTTACAGTTAACCATGATGGCTTCGAAACCCGATTCCTGGATGGCCTGGAGGCCGTGGGTGCAGCAGTAATCGAATTCAATACCCTGACCAATGCGGTTGGGGCCTGAGCCGAGTACGATCACTTTCTTCTTATCAGTAGGGATGGATTCGTTTTCGGTATCGAAAGTGGAGTAGAAATAAGGTGTTTTAGCTTCGAACTCCGCAGCGCAGGTATCTACCATCTTGTAGGTACGGGTGATGCCTGCCGCTTTACGTTTTTCGTATACTTCCTCTTCTTCACAGTTGGTAAAGATGAGTGCAAGCTGCTTATCGGAGAAGCCCATTTGTTTGGCTTCTTTCAGGAGGTGCAGGGGCACAGAGTCGAGGTCGTGCTCCATCAGTTGTTTTTCCAGGGTCACGATATCGTTGATCTGGTGAAGGAACCAACGGTCGATCAATGTGGCCTGGTGGATGGATTTCACGGAAACACCTTCCATAAGGGCATCTTTGATGCGGAAGATACGATCCCAGGTGGGGCGTTTCAGTTTCTCCAGCAGCTGTTCGCTCTTCATGAGGGATTTGCCGTAGTAGCCGAGGCCAACAGCATCGTTCTCGAGCGACTGGCAGGCTTTCTGAAGGGCTTCGGTGAAAGTGCGGCCGATAGACATTACCTCACCAACAGATTTCATCTGGAGGCCGAGGGTATCGTCTGCCCCTTTGAACTTATCGAAGTTCCAGCGGGGCATTTTTACTATTACGTAGTCGAGCGCGGGCTCGAAGTAAGCAGAGGTGGTGCGGGTGATCTGGTTTTCCAGCTCGTCGAGGGTGTAACCGATGGCGAGTTTGGAAGCGATCTTGGCGATGGGGTAACCGGTGGCTTTGGAGGCCAGTGCAGAAGAGCGGCTTACGCGGGGGTTGATCTCGATGGCGATCAGCTCTTCGTTTTCCGGGTTCATGGCAAACTGTACGTTACAACCGCCGGCGAAGTTACCGAGGTCGCGCATCATCATGATGGCTTTATTGCGCATGTCCTGGAAAGCGGTATCGGAAAGGGTCATGGCAGGGGCCACGGTGATGGAGTCGCCTGTGTGAACGCCCATAGGGTCGAGGTTTTCAACCGTACAGATGATCACCACGTTATCGTTCTTATCACGGAGCAGCTCCAGTTCGTATTCCTTCCAGCCAAGTACTGCTTTTTCCACGAGCACTTCGTGAACGGGGGAAGCTTTGAGGCCGCGGTCGAGCTTTTCGTCGAGCTCATCGCGGTCATGTACGAAGCCGCCGCCGGTACCGCCGAGCGTGAAGCTGGGACGGATTACGAGGGGGAAGCCGATTTCCTGTGCAAATTCTTTGCCTTCGAGGAGGGAGTTGGCGGTGCGGGCAGAAGCAACGGGGATGCCGATGCGGATCATCCACTGGCGGAACTGCTCACGGTCTTCCGCTTTATCGATCGCCTTAATATCTACCCCAATCAGGCGGACATTGAATTTTTCCCAGATACCCAGCTCATCTACTTCTTTACAGAGATTGAGTGCCGTTTGACCGCCCATGGTGGGTAGTACTGCGTCAATTTCATTCTCTTCAAGAATCTGTTCTATGCTTTCCACGGTGAGCGGTAACAGATAAACCTTGTCGGCCATCATGGGATCGGTCATGATTGTGGCCGGATTGGAGTTTATGAGTATTACCTTGATCCCTTCTTCCCGCAGGGAGCGGGCCGCCTGGGAGCCGGAATAGTCAAATTCGCAAGCCTGACCGATAATAATGGGACCGGAACCAATAATGAGGACCGATTTGATTGATGTGTCTCTGGGCATCTTCTTAATTAGCTGTTTTTAATGAAAAACCTCCGATTTTTCATGCGCTGCGAGCGCACAAAAAAATCGTGCAAAATTAAGGGAATAATTGTGTTTTCCGGTTAAAAAAATGGAAGAAGCCCGGTAAATTTCTCGGTAGGGGTTTATTTTATATTTGAATTAATACCCAGATCACTCCGGCTGGGTGGCGTAAACGTATACCATTTTCCATTGCCCGTCTACTTTCTGAAACTCGAAATCCTCCATGGTGGCGGATTCTTCAGAGATCATGGACTTATCGTCATCATTGAGATCGCGGCGGTTTTTAAGGAGTCCGTACTTATTAATAAAGCTGTCGCGGGCAGGCATGTCGAGATAAGCGGAGAAGAAATTTGCAAATTCTTTGGCATCCACGGTGGTAACAGCCGTATCGGAGATGCTTTTACGGACAACGAGCGGGAATTCGATAAACCGGGAAACGGCAGTGTAATCTTTCTTCATGATGGCAGCATGCACTTTTTTCCAGTAGAGCTCAAACTCTTTTACTTCGGGAGCAGATGCCTGCTGGGCTTTCCCCACCAGCAGGATGAGGCACATGATCAAGGCGGATAGGCAGTGTTTCATAGCAAAGGGATCGGATAGTTTTATAGATATAGGATTGCTAATATATATAAAATGAATGTTTTTTTCCTCATTGAGGAGAAAATTTTCCGGATCCGCAATATACAGGTAACACAGTACCAATACTTTTGTACCGTAATAGCTATAAGAATTCTTCTGGTGTTTGTTAACATCAAGCCCTCAAGTTCCTGACCTGTGAAACCCTGAGGATGCTGTTGCCACTAAGGCAGCGGCATCTTTTTTTTAAGAATTGGCTGATGCGCTTTCCCGGAGCCGGGCTAATTCGAGGAGTGCAAGGTTATAGTCTTCCAGCAGTTTATAGTATTTGTCTTTCCAGGTTTCGGTTTCCACCAGCTCTGCGCCGCCATCTTCCACATTATTCCCGCCCACGAATTCTTTCTGGCTGATTTCCAGCACCTGGCACACTTTCTTGAGCTGATCGGGGGTGAATACCGGTTTCTCCAGGAGGTTATAGAGTGCCCTCCTGCTGAGGGCCATTCGATTAGCGAGGCGCGTTTTATTGAGGCCCTTTTCTTCAATCATTTCGTCGAGGCGGCGGCCATGATGCTGTTCCTGTGCCGGCTGAGGGAGGGCACGGCGCGGGTGCGTCCAGCCATAGAACTCGTCGAGGCTGATGCCCAACATTGTGCAGAACTCCAGCAGGGTGGATCGCTTAATGGCTTCCTTACGGAAATAATAATGGGCGATCTGGTTGCTGAAACCGGCCTGCCTGGCGAAATCCAGGATCTTCATGCCTTTGTCGCGAACGATCTGTTTCAGACGCGCGCCTTCATGAATTATATTTTTTGAAACCGACTCCAATGTAAATATATTTTGTTATACTTGTAATCGTTGTCAATGATAAATGTGATACGGACAATATCAATATAACATTTTTATTGACAAATTGTGCCAAGTTCAATCAAAATGATAAAATTTATCGCATGGAAACGAAGCCGATTACGTCACACAACCTACTGGTTTACCTGCACAGCGAGCTGGTGCAACTGCCCAAATCGTTCCGGGACCACGTATGCAGGGAGTGCGGATGGAGCAATGCCACATTTTACAGGAAGGCCAAAGGCACCTATCCGCTGACCAACGCCGAAAGAGATAAGATCATCTCTGTAGGTGACAAACTGCTGAAGAACATCAGCAATGTAAACAACCGCTTCAAAACCCGTTAACCGCGTGTTGCCCGTTTTTGCCCGACCCTGAACCGTCACGGCAATTCCAATCCGCCAGGACGGCGGAACCATTGTCAAACACCCAAAAACAGTAAACCATGCAGCCAAACACCTCAACTACCAACCAGGACGACCATCCCATTTACACCACCATCTCCCGCTTTCTCTCAGAACTCCACCACCAGGAAGGGAGGAACATCCGGCACGTGACCGTTACAGTTCACGGCACCGAATCACACTTCCGCCCCTGCCGCCAGGTACACCGGCTGGAGGTAACCCGCATGAAAGGCCACACTGCCCTCGCCTACCAGGAAATGACGCTGGATGCGCCGGTAGAAAATACCGTTATGCTGGTTGCGCTGGAGCCCGGAGCATCTCAATAATCAACACATTATCAACTTTATTGATTACGAAAAGGCCCTCCGGGGCCTTTTTTACGCCTTCAAGTGAACCGCAGCGCCCACATTTAAGTTAACTTTCAGTAACAACCCATTGAAATGAATATCCGTGTTTACACGCTCCTCTGTTTACTCCTGTGCTTCACCGGCGCCGCAGCACAGGCAGTCAAAACACCCATTACGCCGGATGCGCAGCAAAAACCTTCCGATACTGTTGTAACGGATGCCGTACAGCGCGTAGAGAATATCACCAAAATGCTCAACCGGGTGAACAATACCCTGCGCCGCGGGTTCGACACCCTGGAGATCTCCTCCGAACTGCCTGAATCGGAAAGGCTCGTCAAGATCCTTCATAACAGCATCCTTACTAACCCGCGCCTCCTCAATATCCGCAGCCTTTATGCCCTGCAGGTCATCCTTCTTGAAATGGAGCAGGAACATAACCGCTGGCAGCAATCACTATCGTCGTACAGCCGCGCGGTTACCGACATGAGTACAGAGATCAACAACATTTTGCACGATACTGTGCTGGAAAGGCTCCCAAAAGACCCCAGCCTGCAATCCCTGTATGTTAACCAGCTGTCGCAGCTCAACCGTAAATGGTTACAGGCCGATACCGCTAACCGAAACAGTCTTCTCCGCCTCGGCCTCCTGCAAAACCGCGTGGCCATGAATTACATCGCCATTACGGATATGCTCGATGAAGTGGATTTCAAACTAAATAATGCCCAGCGGCACATCTGGGGCCGTGAGGAAAATAATCTGTGGAGCGCACGGCCCGGAGATTATGAAAACGACTTCCCCCAGGTATTGAATAATTCCATCCTCGCCACGCACCGCGTGTTTACATTTTACCTCCGATATAACTGGGATGTGCATTTGCTCAATCTTGTACTCTTTACCGTCTACTTCGGCTGGCTGCTGGCAAGCATTTACCGGATAAAAAAGTACCATCACGACAAAAAAGGCATTTTCGGCAATACCCGCTATGCTGCCCGGCAACCGCTGTTAACATCACTGATCTTTATACTCACCATTGGCCCATTCCTGTACACCAATCCTCCGATCATTTTCATGGTTATCCTCTGGACGGTACTGGCCATTTGCGTGGGCCTGCTGCAGGCACGGGAAATGCCGGTATGGATGCGCTGGCTCTGGGGAGCCATGCTGGCCGTGTACATCGGCTATGCATTGCTCAATCTCCTCCTCCAGAATTCCTTCCTGGAAAGATGGGCACAGTTTGGATTGCAGGCCGTGATGCTGTTTGTATGCTGGCGCTTTTTGAAACGGCAGGAGCAGGAAGGGGGATATAACTGGCCTAAATACACCCAGCTGGTAGTGTACCTGGCCACTGCCATGATCCTTGCCGCTATGATGTGCAACTTCTTCGGACGGGTAATGCTGGCCAAATTCTTCGGCATCAGCGCCGTATTCGGCCTTATTTCGGCCCAGGCGTTACTCGTATTGGTACAATTGCTCTTCGAAACATTCTACCTCCATCTCGAAGCAAGCAAATCCAACAGCAGGTTCGCCGCTTTCCTCGACTTTAACCGCATCCGCGAAAGCCTCCGCTCTACTTTGTACCTTCTTGCAGCCATTGCATGGTTTGTCATCCTGCTGCGCAACCTGAATATCTATGCCATTATCCGCGACGAAGTACTGACTTTCCTCGAAGCAGAACGCAAACTGGGAAACACCACTTTCAGCTTTTCCAGCATCTTCATATTCATCGCGGTTATATGGGTAGCTTTCCAGATCAGTAAGGTAATGATGTTCATCTTCGGGCATCAGGATGGCAGTGGTTCCGTTAAAAAGAACCGGTGGAACAGCGCTGTGCTGCTCATCCGCCTGGGTGTACTCGGCGCCGGTATCCTGCTGGCATTTACCGCCTCCGGCATCCCCATGGACAAGCTTACTATTATTATTGGGGCGCTTAGTGTGGGTATTGGCTTTGGCTTGCAGAATATCGTGAACAACCTGGTATCTGGCGTGATCCTCGCTTTCGAAAAGCCGGTGGAAATAGGCGATGTGGTAGACGTGGGTGCGCAAAGCGGCACGGTAAAGGAAATCGGCATCCGCGCCAGCAAGATCGCCACTGTGGAAGGCTCTGTCGTGATCGTCCCTAATGGCGACCTCCTTTCACAACATATCACCAACTGGACGCTTACCACCCAGCTGAAGCGCAGTGAACTCATTGTAGGTGTAGCCTATGGCTCCGACCTGAAGCAGGTACAAACGCTGCTGGAAGCTGCCGTAAAAGCACAGGAAACCATTCAGCAACATCCGGCCCCACTGGTGGTGATCCATTTACTGAACGACAGCTCGGTAGATTTCCGGGTGCTATTCTGGACCGATATCAATGTTACACTGACAATAAAATCCGAACTCCTCCGGAATATCTACGAATCCCTGAATAGTAACGGTATAGAAATCCCTTTCCCCCAGCAGGATGTGCACATCCGGAGCGGTGGAGCCCCTCCGGCAGAAGAAAAACCTGTACCACCGGTGGCTGAAAACTAAATTTCCGAATAATCAACTAAATACTTAGTTTTAAAGAAACTCCCAGCCATGAGATACAGATTTCTTGTATTGGCCACCCTTATCTCGGCCACCGTTTCCGCGCAGGACAAGGTAGACAACAACCTGTTGATGGGTTACCTTCAGGAACAACAATACGACCAGGTGATCCGGTACATGGAAACCACCGTGCAACCACAGCATCCCAATGGCCTTGTTATCCTTGCGAATGCTTTATACCAGAACATGCAGCTGCCTGAAGCAGCCATCCAATACCGGAAAATCCTCACCATAGCGCCGGACCACATTACGGCCCATCAGCAACTGGGCAACATCGCCATTCAGCAGCAGCAATATGCCACCGCCGTGCCCCATTTCCAGAAATTGACAGAAGTGCGGCCCGGACAGGCATCTTATTGGAAACAGCTGGCCAGGGCATGCACAAACGTGGTTGGCCTGCAGGATTCAGCAAGGGTGTATATGGAGAAAGCATATCACCTCCAGCCCTATGATCCGGGGATCGTTTCGTTTATGGCAGATGAATACATGGGCGATAAAGAATTCGCGAAGGCAGACAGTGTGCTGAACAAATACTACATGACCGACAGTGCGAATATTTCCATCAATGCCATGCTCGTCAAATCATCCTACAATCTCAACAAATATGCAGACGCGGTGCGCTTTGGTTCACAGATACTGGAACAGCGGTCGTATGCCCCCATGGCGTACATGTATCTTTCCGTTACCTATTACCACCTGAAGCAATTCGACAGCTGTATAAAAGTCTATGATGTGATGACGGAGATGCTGGGCGATGCTCCGGAAACAGTGAAGTTCTATGCCGCCATGTCTTATGCAGGTATTAAATATTATGAGAAGAGCAACGTGCTTTTGCTGGAGTGCATCTCAACTGCCAAGTCCAAATCGCTCGACAGCTATTATGCTGCACTGGCGGGTAATTTCGAGCAAATGAAACAATACCGTGCGGCCATCAGCTACTACGATACCGCGTATTATCTGTTCAAAGACCCCATGCGACAGTATGGCATCGCGCGGATTTATGACCAGCAGATACAAGACCCTCAGCGGGCGCGAAAGCACTACCAGCTTTATTTAAAGAGCGCAAAGCCGGAATCGAAGAATGAGAAGGATATTCATACCTATGTGAAAGAACGGGTGAAAACCCTCCAGTAGCAAGGATTTCATGAAAAATATAACGCCCGTCTTACAAGACGGGCGTTTTTCGTTATTGAAATACTTCCAATGATATTTAAGCATTATTTGATATTGTTCAAACTTAATTGATTAAATTTAAGGCCCGTTAAAAAACTGTATTAAACATTTAATTTATCTGGTATCATGTCGTACCCGTACCAACTCAAGAGTTTTGATGATTACAAACAGGCCTGGCAGCACAGTGTAACGGATCCTGAAGGATTCTGGGCCAACGTGGCGGACCATTTTTACTGGCGCCGCAAGTGGGATAAGGTGCTGGAGTGGGATTTCAAGCAACCGGACGTAAAGTGGTTCACCGGAGCTAAGCTGAACATTACTGAAAACTGCCTCGACAGGCACCTGGGCACACTGGGCAATCAGCCCGCCATCATCTGGGAACCCAATGATCCGGAAGAGCGCCACCGTGTTTTGACTTATCGTGAATTGTACAATAAGGTTTGCCAGTTCGCCAATGTGCTGAAGAATAATGGTGTGAAGAAAGGCGACCGTGTATGTATTTATATGGGGATGATCCCCGAGCTGGCAATCGCCGTTCTGGCATGCGCACGCATCGGCGCCATCCACTCCGTGGTATTCGGCGGCTTCAGCGCACAGTCTATCGCTGACCGTATCCAGGATGCACAGGCAAGCCTGGTGATCACCTGCGACGGTGCTTTCCGCGGCGCTAAAGATATTCCTCTCAAATCCGTGATCGACGATGCGCTGATGGCTTGCCCTTCAGTAAAAAGAGTGATCGTTTGCACCCGTACCCGCACGCCGGTGAGCATGCTCAAAGGCCGCGATGTATGGTGGGAAGATGAGATCAAAGCTGTTGAAACCATGGGCAACCCGCCCGTGCCGGCCGAAGAAATGGATGCTGAAGATATGCTCTTCATCCTTTACACTTCCGGCTCTACCGGCAAGCCCAAAGGCGTGGTACACACCTGCGGCGGATATATGGTTTACGCCAATTACACTTTCATCAATACATTCCAGTATCAACCCGGACAGGTATATTTCTGTACAGCAGATATTGGCTGGATCACCGGCCATAGCTATATCGTGTACGGCCCCCTCAGCGCAGGCGCCACCACCCTGATGTTTGAAGGCGTACCAACCTACCCCGATGCCGGCCGTTTCTGGGATATCGTAGACAAGTTCCGTGTTAACATTCTCTATACCGCGCCAACAGCTATCCGCAGCCTCATGGGCTTTGGCCTTGGCCCGGTGAATCATAAAGATCTCAGCTCCCTCACTACGCTGGGTACCGTTGGTGAGCCTATCAACGAAGAAGCCTGGCATTGGTATAAAGACCAGATCGGCAAAGGCAGATGCCCTATTACCGACACCTGGTGGCAAACGGAAACGGGCGGTATCATGATCGCCCCTATCGCTGGTATTACGCCGGAAAAACCGGGCTATGCCACCCTCCCGTTGCCCGGCATTCAGCCCATCCTCGTGGATGAGAACGGTCAGGAAATCACCGGCAACGGTGTAAACGGCAACCTCTGTATCAAGTTCCCCTGGCCCGGTATGATCCGCACCACCTATGGCGATCACGAACGCTGCCGCACCACCTATTTCTCGACATACGAAAACCTCTACTTCACCGGCGACGGCTGCCTTCGCGATGAAGACGGATATTACCGTATCACCGGCCGCGTAGATGATGTACTCAACGTTAGCGGCCACCGTATTGGTACCGCCGAAGTAGAGAACGCCATCAACATGCACGCAGGTGTGGTGGAAAGTGCGGTGGTTGGCTATCCGCATGAGATTAAAGGACAGGGCATCTATGCTTACGTAATCGCGGAACTTCATGTAAAAGATCCCGAGCTCACTAAGAAAGATATTATGCAAACCGTGGCCCGCATTATTGGCCCCATCGCCAAGCCGGACAAAATCCAGTTTGTAAGCGGCCTGCCCAAAACGCGCTCCGGTAAAATCATGCGCCGCATCCTCCGCAAAATCGCGGAAGGCGAGCTGGACAACCTGGGCGATACCTCTACCCTGCTCGACCCTTCTGTTGTGGAAGAAATCAAGCATTCCAGATTGTAATACGATACTGCACATACCAACTAAAAGAGGGATACCATGGTATCCCTCTTTTCTTTTATATGGTTAACGTGGTATCTCGTTATGGCCTGATCACTACGGGAGTGCCCACCTTCACAACTTCGAATATCTCATTGATATCTCCGTTCTTAAGGCTGACGCAGCCCAGCGTCCAGTTAATGCGCTGATCTACATAATAATCCCTGATCCCGGATGCATATTCCACCCCGTGCAGCCCGATGCCGCCGCCAAGATCAGTTCCCGGGTTTGCTTCCCCGCGCGATACGCGGCGGGCAAACTTCTCCATCGATTCGCTGTTGGGATAATCCAGCAACATAAACCGGCTCCACCGGTTGTCTATCCGCTTTTGCGAAATCCTGAATGTACCATTAGGTGTACGCTTGTCTCCCTCTGCAAACTTATCTGACTGATCGTTACTGCCGAATACCACTTTATAGATTTTCAGCAAAGTAACATCCTCATACACATACATCCGGTAATCGCTTTTATCGATCAGCAAAAACACTTTATCCGCATTGATACGGGAAGGGTTCAGCCGAACGCTGTAGAGATCGGAATTATTGTGCTCAAACGCGAAAAGCGGCAACAGGATGGACAGATAGCAAAAGCGCCACATGGATATACAGTAGGTTATTTTCTGGATTAACGCAGGCTACATCCGAATATTGTGCAAACAAAAAAGAGCGCCCGGGGGCGCTCTTTCAAGTCATTTAATATCAATGCGGATCAATATCCAAAAATTTCTTCGAGAGAAAGTTTCTGTACTTCTCCGTATTTCTTCAGATCGTCGGCCGCCAGTTTTTTCTCAGAGGCCACAATGCAATAAGTGTACGGCTTACCCGACACTTCCTGCTGGTGAAGCTGCTTCAGGTCGTTGAACTGCAGTTGCGCTGCGCGTTCGTAAACCGATTTGCGGATGTCTGTATCAAGGCCGAGCTTCCGGGCATTGATGTAATTGAACACGATTCCGTCCTGCGTAATGCGTTCGGTTTCTATGCCTTTGCGCATGCTGCTGCGGGCAGTTTCGAAGGCCTTATCAGACTCAGGAAGCGTGGTCAGCAATTCATTCATGCCCACAATCGCATCGTTGATCTTATCGGCCTGGCTGCCAACATAAGCGAGCATCGAATAATGGTCGTTCTTCTTTGCAGGCGAGGCGTAATAAGCGTAGGTGGAATAAGCCAGTGCTTTGGATTCGCGGATGGTCTGGAATACGATAGATCCCATTCCATAACCAAAATAGTTATTATACAAATCCACTACAGCTGTCCGGGAAGGATCGTAAGTATCGGTGTTGCGTACCCAGCTTACTTCGGCCTGCACCATATCATAATCGGCAAACAGTACTTTGTTGCCTGCGCTTACTGTACGGGTAAACTGAGTAGCGGGCTTAGCTTCTTTGAAAGTAGCGGGTTGCCTGTGCAGGCGTGCCACGGATGAAGACACATCCGCCTGGGAAGCGGGTCCGTAGTAAATCACACTATGCCGGTAGTTCGCCAGGTCGTGCAACTGCTGCACCAGTCCCGCGGCCGTAAGCCCCTTCAGCTCATCGTTGGAAAGCTGCGAATTGAAAGGGTTCTTAGCGCCATAGGTGGCGTAGCTGCGCAAACCGGTAAGGATAGACGATTTGTTCAGCTTATTGTCTGCACGGGTTTTGAACAGTCGGTTTTTCAACCCGGCGAGCACCTGTTCGTCGGCCTTACACTGGGAAAGCAGGTGATCGAATAGTTCTACTGCTTTATCGAAGTTTTCCTGGAGACCGGAAATGGTGATGGTAGTTTCCTCATTGCCCACATTTGTGCTGAAGTTGCAGGCGATCTGGTAAAACTGTTTGCTGATCTCTTCGGAAGAATATTTATCGGTACCCGTTAATTTCAGGTATTCAAGTGCGGTTGCCAGCTGGCGGTCGGCAAAGTTCCCCATGTCAAACCGGTAATGGAGGCGGAAGAGGCTGTTGTCTTTGTTTTGTACATACAGCAGTTCTGCAGGACCGGCTTTACCATTCTGGATATCTTTCTGAAAGTCGAGCCAGAGGGGTTTTACCGGTGTCTCAGGCATGTCTGCCACCTTCTTGAGGAAATCGGATTGTGCATCGCGGTTTACGGCTACCGGGGTAATGGGTGGTTTCTCTACTTTCTCGATGTTCTTGTCTTCGCCTTTGCGCTTATAGAGCAAAACGTAATTGTTGTTGAGGAAGCGGGCGGCGAAATCGGTGATGTCTTTTTTAGTAACCTTACTCATGGCATCTATCATACCCACATCATAATTCCAGTTTTTACCCTTGTGCTTGATAAATGCATCCATGAGTGTATTGGCACGAGTCTCATTGCTTTCGAGGCCCTGTATCTCATCGAGCTTGATGTTGTTCACAATGGCTTTGATGAGGGATTCATCGAAGTCGCCATTGCGGAGCGCTGTGAGTTGAGAAACGAGGAGTTCTTTCACTTCATCGAGCGACTGATCCTGCTTGGCGCGGCCATTAAGCGTGAAAACGGAGTAGTCTTTCCAGGGGTACAGGCTGATGGAGGCGCGGAGTACTTTCTGTTGTTTGTTCAGATTGAGATCGAGCAGACCGGCTTTGCCGTTGGAAAGTACATAAGCTACCACGTTAAGCAATACAGTATTGCGGGTATCGTTAGATCCTGGCATGCGGAAGGCCATGCTGATATTCTCGGCATCCGGCCCGTAAACCTCTTTTACAATAGGCTGGGCAATAGGCGCCTCCTTAGGACCGGTGTATTCCGTAACCGGTTTGGGCTTCATGTAGCTGAAAGCCGCATCTACTTTTTTGATCACGTAATCCGGATCAAAGTCCCCGGCAAAGATGACCGACATATTGTTCGGCACATAATACTTGTTGTAGAACTTGCGGATCTCGATCAGTGAGGGGTTCCGCAGGTGTTCTACGGTACCAATGGTGGATTGCTGCCCGTAGTTATGGGTGGGGAAGAGGGTGGAAAGGGTGGTTTCGTATACTTTTCTGCCATCGTTATCCAGCCCGCGGTTCTTTTCTTCATATACGGCTTCAAGCTCGGTATGGAAGATGCGGAATTGGGGATCGCGGAAGCGCTCTGCCTGAACGGCGAGGAATTTATCGATGGCGGTGGAGGGAATATCTTCCTGGTACACGGTTTCCTCTACCCAGGTGTGGGCGTTGGTATTCTGCGCACCCATATTGGTCATCATTTTATCGTACTCGTTGGCGATAGCAAATGTAGCGGCAATGCCGGATACGCTGTCTATCTGCCGGTAGATGACCTTTCGTTTGGCTTCGTCGGTAGTGTGATTATAGGTGTCGTAGAGTTTCTCGATTTTGTCGAGATAAGGCTTTTCTTTCGCCCAGTCGAGGCTCCCGTATTTGGAAGTGCCTTTGA
Source organism: Chitinophaga deserti (assembly GCF_003149455.1). GTDB lineage: Bacteria > Bacteroidota > Bacteroidia > Chitinophagales > Chitinophagaceae > Chitinophaga > Chitinophaga deserti. The sequence continues at coordinate 520,905 of NZ_QFFK01000002.1, read as the reverse complement.
AGAGGAGGTGTTCAAGATAGTGAGCAAGTCCTGTGTGTGTAACAGGATCGCTGTTGGATCCGGCCCTGACGCCTATCAGCGTTTGGATGCGGGGATCTTTCTTGTTAACACTGAGAATAACGGAAAGTCCGTTGGGAAGGGTGTAGAACCGGGCCTGCATTGGATCGCCCGGGATGTAGCGGTACTTGTAGCCACCGGATTGTGCCTCTTTCCAGGCGGGTGGAGCGCTTTGCGAAAAGGCTGCCTGGCACAGCAGAGTTGCGGATACCAGGAGCAGAAACATTTTTCTCATAAGGCGGTTGGTTGTTTTATCCGCCAAATATAACGAACCCTCAGCCATGCAGGCATGGCTTATCCGGAAAATTTCCGCTCGAAAGGATTACTGGAACAAAACGTTGGTTGCCATCACCTTCCGGCGCTTTTCAGGGCTCTGGGTGGTCAGGAAAACGGTGTCCGTTTTCACATACAACACATGATAGTGATCGGTAACGTACAGATTGTGGGCCTGATGCTCGTGAAAAATGCTATCGGGCATATACACCAATTCCTCTGTGGCTTCGGGAGCCGGAAGGGCCGGGGCACTGCCTGGGATCTTTACGGATGCGGATGCATCATCGCCTGTGCGGGTGACATTCGGGGTATCCGGTAATTTCAGATTACTCGCGTGCATCGTCACTATTCCGCCTACCACTGCAAGAAACATTAGGATAGAACGCATACTTCTCTACTTTTTGGGAGTTTTATTCAGTTTTATAGGATACATTCTTCAGGCTTGCTTGCCATAAAACCTGAAGAAACCAAGTTTCCGTGATTCTGATTAATCGGGTCCAAAATTACAACTTAGAATCCGTTAAACCTAAAACCAACTGAAAATGGATACTGCTCGAGCCCGTAATCATGGAGGGGGGTCAGGGCGAAATTGCTATAAAGTTTGATGGGTCCGTAACCAATTTCTCCGGTTAGCCCAAAACGCCATTTATTCAGGCTAAACTCGTCGGTCAACCGTACTTTACCTCTCTCCTCGCTTACCTGCTTGGTGCGTGCCTTCAACAGATACCCGCCGGATACGCCCATGCTCATCTTAAAAGAGCGGTTTGGCCTGGCAGGATTGCCTGTGTAATTCAGCATCAATGGAACGGTCAGATATTGTACAAACAACTTGTTCTTTGAAAAGTTCACCGTATCACGAATGATCGTGGTCGGGTAACCCGGTACATAGCTGATGTTACGGGCAAAACGATAGTTGTTCATTTCCAGTCCGGCCGCATAAATGAGGTTAAACTTATGTTTATACAGGTTCAGCCGCTGCATCAGGATCCAGAGGTTGAAATTCACCGATTTACCCGGCATTAATTTGAACTCTGAAAGCGATAAAGGCTGGCTGGCCATCCGCGGAGCAAAGTTATTGAGGGCGGCACCCGAATAATCAAAGCTTTTACCATAGTAATTGGGGCTTGCGTAGGTTGTTCCCAGGAAGCTGGAGTTACTGGCTGCAGGATGGAGAGACATTACCATGGCGCCACCGTAATCGCTCCGGTCGCGGTAATTGTTAAAGCCGAGGTCGAACACCAGCCATCGGGTGTGCAGGTTCTTTTTAAGCTTTTGCCGGGCATAAGCCGTATCCTGGTAAGCCCGGAACACGTTCTTCCCATCGGCATTGCGGCCTTTGATGATCACCAGCCCCTTGATCTGAATGGTGTCGATCGCCTGTTTCTGCGCCAGGGCGGCGGAGCAGACGAAGACCAGTAAGCAACTGAGTAAAATTTTATACTTCATATATCTATCCCGTTTTACCGGTTAGTTGAATCACTATCTGTTATTACGTTTCTTGGCGAAAAGCCTCGCCACATTGGTGACTTTATCGAGCACTTTACTTTCAATACCATTGCCCGTTACTGACATAATGAGCTCTCCGGGAGGCTCGGCAGGAGGGGCGGTAGCAAGTGAAGCAGTATGCTGTACATCGATGGATGTTTTAACGGGGGCGGTTGCCTGTTCACGGATTCCGGTAACACTGGAAGTGATCCCTGCGCTAACCACCGGAGCTTCCTGCCGGGGGGCGGAACGCTCAATCGTGGTCAATGAGGCAAGTGCATTGTTTGATACCGGTTCGGAAGCCTGATTTCCGGTAACCGGAGCTTCGTTTGTAGCAGTACGGTTGTCAGCTGCGGGTAAATTCTTCGTCGGGGAAGTTTTGGCTGTGGCAGCCTCACGCTTTGCGGTTGTTGCTTCCGCTAAGGCTGCAACATCCACATTTTCTGTAGGAGTAACCGGCGTAACGGTTGCAGGCTGAGCAGCAGGTGGGGCAGGCTGAACCTTTGCCATGGGAGCGGGAAGAATAACGGCCGTATCATCCGGCTGAAAGGCATTGCGCAGCAGGAAGAGAGAACCGGCGAGCATTGCAGCTGCGGCCCACCAGTAACGGCGGTCCATCCGTACCACTTTCTGCTTTTCTGCATGGCGGTAAAGCCCGCTCTTATCACCGTAAGTAACGGACATATCAGCCTGCAGGCGTGTTTTTTCCCAAACTGCTAGTTCTGCCCGGAGGGCAGGGTGCTCTTCCATAAACGCTTCCAAAGCGCGTACTTCAGCAGGTGCCAGTTCACCATCAATGTATTCGAGTAACACGGAAGCGTAGTTCCTTTCCGGGGCAGCAGGCTGCCGGTAAAGGGCTGCCTTTCCATCGAATATGGGGTTATCAGGAGTGAGTTTAACAGCCAGCAGCTGATCCAGCTCGGCACGAACCTGGGGGTGGGTGGCCACGAAAGCTTCCAGTGCCGCAGATTCTTCGGCATTCAGCTCCCCGTCTACATAACTGTAGAGAAACTCCTCGTAATTTGATATGTGAATGTCTATTGACATAAGATCCTGATTTTGAATACCTTTACTAAATCACGTTTTCCATTTTCACCAGATATTCCTTGAGATGCGCCCTGGCCCGGTGGAGATAAACTTTCACCTGTGAGGCATTCAGTTGCATGATCTCTCCTATCTCTTCGTAACTATACCCTTCGTAGTCCTTCAGCAGGATGAGCGATCGTTGAACGTCGCTCAGCCGGTCGAGGGCTTTTTCTATGATTGCCCGTGCGTTATGTATCTTCTGATCGGTAATTTTTGCTTCTTCCCGGAACTCTTCTACAAGCGAAACGCGCTTCACCTTGCGTACATGATCAATCATATTATGGTACGCAACGGTAAACAGATAGCTTTTGGCCTTATCAAAAGGCACATCACTAACGTGCTTCCATAATATTTCGAATGCGTTCTGTACCACGTCCCTGGCATCTTCGGCATGCCCCAGGTTCTTCACGATGAAACGGAAGAGATTATCGCTGTACAGATCCACGCATTTGTTGTACTCCTTTTCCGTCATCCGGCGATAGGTTCTTTAGCGTGCTAAGTTCCGACAAATTGTTGAATAGTGCTGTTTCCCGGTTTACTCCCGGCAGCTCTCCAGCCCTATGACAATTCTATCGTATGCACGAAGAACCAACGCCCTTTTGCCCGTTTTACCCGACGCAAAGCGCCCTAAAGGGTAAAAAACCGTCAATAAGCCCGCCGGAAACCTCAGCAAACAGTTCGTCTCGTCATAATCCAACCGTCTGTGATAATTATATGACGCAAACCGTGTTTTAAATGTTACACCTCCGTCAAACTTTTTGCTCCCCAACCGATTCCCCCTTTCTACCATTCCGATCCTCAATACATTTATTGCCCTAACTTTGTTAGATAGAGCTAAAAATAAGGTGCAACATGAATCAGAACTTTGTCAATCGTTTAAAACTGGAACTGGATGAGATCGAAAACGCCGGCCTTTACAAGCGGGAAAGGATCATCACTTCCGAGCAGGGCGCCGAAATCACCGTGGGTGGCAATACCGTCATCAACCTCTGCGCTAATAACTATCTCGGACTGTCGTCCCACCCGAAAGTGGTAGCCGCCGCCCGTGAAGCCATTGATACCCATGGGTATGGCATGAGCAGTGTAAGGTTCATCTGTGGCACCCAGGACATTCACCGGGAGCTGGAAGAGAAGATCTCCAAATTCCTCGGAACGGAAGACACTATTCTGTATGTAGCCGCCTTCGACGCCAACGGCGGGGTATTTGAACCCCTCTTCGGCGAACAGGATGCCATCATCTCCGATGCACTCAACCACGCTTCCATCATCGACGGGGTGCGCCTCTGCAAAGCACAGCGCTTCCGTTACGAACATAATAACATGGCCGATCTGGAAGCTAAACTCCAGGAAGCACAGGGCTGCCGCAGCCGTATTATCGTTACCGACGGCTCCTTCTCAATGGATGGTACCATTGCCCAGCTCGACAAAATCTGCGACCTGGCCGATAAATACGACGCTATTGTAATGAGCGACGAATCCCATTCCAGCGGCTTCCTCGGCAAAACCGGGCGCGGCACCCACGAATACCGTGGTGTAATGGGCAGGGTGGATATTATTACCGGCACCCTCGGCAAGGCACTTGGTGGTGCTTCCGGCGGTTTCACCAGCGGCCCCAAAGCCGTGATCGACATTCTGCGCCAGCGCAGCCGTCCGTACCTCTTCTCCAACTCAGTGGCTCCCAGCATTGTAGGGGCATCTATCGCCGTACTGGATATGCTGAGCGAAACAACAGAGCTGCGCGACAAGCTGGAGTTTAACACTAAATACTTCCGTGAAAAGATAACGGCGGCAGGTTTCGACATCAAACCTGGCGATCACCCCATTGTTCCCGTAATGTTGTATGACGCCAAGCTGAGCCAGCAATTCGCTGACAAACTGCTGGCCGAAGGCATTTACGTGATCGGGTTCTTTTATCCTGTGGTGCCGAAAGGCCAGGCGCGCATCCGTGTGCAGCTGAGTGCAGCTCATACCAAGGAGCATCTCGATAAGGCAATTGCTGCATTTACGAAGATCGGTAAGGAACTGGGTGTATTGAAATCAGTTGAAACAGTATAATATTTGATATCTATATCAACCTCAAAGGCGGCTTCGGCCGTCTTTTTTTATGATGCTAAGTTCCGGTAATTCAGGGCTCCTGATATCCGGCACTCATCTTTCCATAATACCTTAACGATGAAACTTCCCGGTATTGCTGTTACATTTTGAGTACGGTTACAGCGCGCCTGGCATACAGTTACAGCGCGATTAGAATACGATTAGAGCGCGATTAGAATACAATTTAAGTTTCCTTCCTGCACCTGGTATTTTGCTTAAAACAACTTCACCAGCCAATGCGAACCCTTTTCCTGCAGATTTCCCTACCCGCCTCCTGAATTCCTGATATGCATCAGCCCCGCTTTTCCACCCGAAACCTTACTTTTGCATTCACTGAATAAAAATTTACCGCTTGATGAAACGAATCGGCCTTTTCCTGATCGCCGCCACCCTCGGGTTCGGTGCATGTACGCCCAACAACGTGAAAGACGCGAAAGAGTGGCAGCAACACTTTGTAAAACATAAGCTGGAAGGCTGCTTTATGGTGTTTGATAACGGCCAGGGTACTTTCCGGGTTTACAATATCGAGCGCGCCAAAGAGCGTTTTACACCGGCCGGGGCATTTGAGCCGTTCCTTTCCATTACCGGCCTGCAAACCGGCGCCATCAGCGATACCAATATGATTTCTGCCGGAGAGCCTTTCCGCCAGGCATTCCGCAATTCTTCCCTCCCCGCCTTCCAGGAAGTGGCACGCAACATAGGGAAAGATACCCTCCAACGGTGGATGGATACCGTAGGCTTCGGGAACCGCAAAATATCCCGGGTAGATACCTTCTGGCTCGACAACTCGCTGCAGATCAGTCCTGATGAGATGCTCGGCTTCACCAAACAGCTCTATTTCAACCAGTTGCCTTACCAGCGGCGCGCGCAGGAACTCACTGCAGGCCTCATGATCATGGAAAAAACGGATAAATACATTTTTGCCTGGAAAGCAGGCGAAGGCAAATCCGGCAGTAAAAGAATCGGCTGGATGACCGGCTGGATCGAGGAGAACCGCCACCCCTCCTTCTTTGTACTCAATTTCGAGACGGAAGACCCTTCTGCCGATCTCAAAACACTGGGAATGGAGCTTACCCGCAACATCCTTACCAGCGAAGGATTCTACAAGGGAGAAAAATAGGGTGTTAAAAAACTGGTAAAACCTTGCTATAAGCACTTGTAATACGTTATAAAAAAATTATTTTTGAAGCACTTCCCGGCCTTTGCCCGGGAAGTGGCGTTTTAAAACATGTTACGGTTCCAACATACAGAGTATTTGTGGGCGTTTGCCCTCCTCATCGTACTGGCGCTTGCGTTTGTATGGGTTTCCTGGTGGAAGCGCCGGTCTATCCGCCGGATAGGTGATCCCGGAATGGTGGAGAAACTCTTCAGCGGATATTCACGCAAGCTTTTCATCCTGAAGTTTATCCTCATCTTCCTCGCCTTCTTTTTCGGTGTCATCGGCCTGGCCAATCTCCAGAAAGGCAGCCGGGTAGAAAAGATCACCCGGAAAGGGGTAGATGTGATCATTGCGCTGGACGTGAGTAAAAGCATGCTTGCCACCGATGCCAAGCCCGACAGGCTTACCCGGGCCAAGCAGCTCATCACCAAACTAATGGAGCAGATGGATAACGACCGTATCGGTATGGTCGTGTTTGCCGGCAATGCTTACCTGCAAATGCCGCTGACCGTAGACTATTCCGCCGCCCGCATGTTCCTCGGCAGCATTACGCCCGACCTCATCCCCCGCCAGGGTACCGAAATAGGTGAAGCCATCCGCGTGAGCGACGAAGCATTCAATAAAAAAGAACGTAAACATAAAGCCCTCATCATTATTTCTGATGGGGAAGATCATCAGGCCGGCGCCTCCGCCGAAGCCAAAAAAGCGCTTGAAAACGGTGTAGTAATTTACACCGTAGGCATTGGCTCCCCTACCGGCTCTCCCCTGCCCGATCCGGAAACCGGGGGTATGAAAAAAGACAATGAGGGTAATACCGTAATCTCTAAACTCAACGAAGAAGAGCTGAAAAAGATCGCTTCCACAGGTAAAGGCATGTATCTGCACCTGCTGAACAACACCGATGAAGTGGTGGAAGCCCTCTCCGACCGGATCGATAAAATGGAACAGAAAGAGTTCGGAGAAAACGTGTTCACTGACTACAATAGTTATTTCCAATATTTCCTCGGTATCTGCCTGGTGCTGCTTGTACTGGAGTTCTTCATCCCTGAAGGAACCACCCGTAAAAGCAATGCCAACAATCTGCCCGGGATACAAAAAGCGGAGGCCGCATGAAAAAGAACTTCCTCCATACCATAAGCTTTATTGCTACCGTTACCCTGGCTACTGCCCTCCCGGCGGCCGCACAGGAAGGCTCTTCCAAATTGATCCGCCAGGGCAACGCCCAATATAAAAAGCAACAATACGCCGACGCGGAAGCCAGCTATAAAAAAGCGCTTGAGCGTAATGGTAAATCAATGGAAGGTAACTTCAACCTCGGCAACTCCCTCTACGAGCAAAAGCGCTACGAAGCTGCACGCCAGCAATACGCTAACGCCATTAAAACACCTACCAGGAAAGAAAATGCTGCAGATGCTTCTTATAACATTGGCAACACTTTCATGGAAGACAAAAAATGGGATGAAAGTATCCAATCTTATAAAAAAGCCCTCAAAGCCAATCCGGCCGACGAACAGGCCCGTTACAACCTCGCTTATGCGCAGGAAATGCTGAAGAAGCAACAGCAGCAACAAGGCGGCGGTAAAGACAATAAAGAACAAAAAGACAAGGATAAAAAGCAGGACAAACAGGATCAGCAGAATAAAGACAAACAGGACAAGCAAGACCAGAAGGACAAAAAAGACCAGCAGGACCAGAAGGATCAGAAAGACGAAAAAGAGCAGCAACAACCCAAGCCCAAACCCAGCAAACTGTCGCAGGAAGAAGCCCAGCGCCTGTTACAGGCATTAGCCCAGCAGGAGAAGAAACTCCAGGAAGATAAAATGAAGAAGACCAAGGGCACGCCCGTGGGGGTGGAAAAGGACTGGTAATGTCCGGCCGTCCCTGTACCTTTGCGGCATGAAACTGCACGCCAGGAACATTTTCCTGATCATACTGGGATCATTCATATTTGCCATCGGCATCAACTTTCTTGCTATACCCAGCCAGCTCTCCGAAGGCGGGGTTATCGGTATTTCCATATTAACGCATTACATGTGGGGCTGGTCGGCCGGGGCTGTAAACCTCGCCATGAATGCCGTGCTGATGATAGTAGGCTGGCGACTTCTTAACCGCCGCACCATCATCTACACCCTGATGTCCATTTTCTTTTGTTCCCTTTTCCTTTACCTCACAGAGGGCAACAGGCAGCCTCCTACACAGGATCCTTTGTTAGCAGCCATCTTCGCAGGTTTACTCGTTGGTATTGGCCTGGGGCTCGTATTCCTCAGTGGCGGCACTACCGGCGGCGCTTCCATTGTAGCGCGTGTGCTAAACAAATACTTCGGCTGGACGCTTGGCAATGCCATCCTTATGTTCGACGTAGTGGTGATCACTGCCGGTATTTTCATGATCGGCATCGAGCGTACCATGTATACTTTCATTGCCGTATATATCGGCGCCAGAGTGGTGGATTTTATTGTGGATGGCTTCAATACCAAACGTGCAGTTACTATCATTTCTCCCTTCTCCGCTATCATCGCTGAAAAAATCACCCACAATATGAACCGCGGCGCTACCGTGCTACATGGCCATGGCGCATATACGAAGGATCCCAAGGAAGTGCTCTATGTCATCATCGGCAAGCAGGAATTGATGGAACTTAAACGAGTGGTGGCAGACGTGGATGCCGAAGCGTTTATGGTTATTCACGAAGTCCACGAGGTACTGGGCCGTGGTTTCTCTATCGGAAAATAAATTTCCCCATTAGATTTTCATCTCCTTTTTACTGACCATCCGGGGCATTTGTGCCAACCGGCCGACCTCTCTTTGTATTCATCCATCCTTCATCGAACCTTCATCCATCCTCCATCCAACCTTCATCAAACCCTTGCTGTGGCTGAACATGGATGGAGGATGGATGGAGGATGGCAGCAGGATGTCAGCAGGCATTGTTCAGTAATCCTTCAGTGAACCTTCGGTGATCCTTCAGTCAAACACCCTCAAACCTGTACCACCACTGAACACCACTGAAGGATCACTGAAGGATGGCAGGAGGATGGCAGTAAGTATGACCGATATGACATTTCTTGAGAGAGTGCGCCAGGAAATAAACAAAAGCCGCCCTGGTCGTAGGGCGGCTTTTTAGCTTACTTTCCTTTCCAAATGAAAAAAAACGCGCCTGAAACGCGTTATAATGCATGGTTTCCGTTTAACGGCATGTAAAAATAGCTCCGTATTTCTCCCCGGTGTTTGGACAAAAAGACAATTTCGTTGTATTATTTGAACACCGATTCCCGGAATTCGTGTGGTGAAATGCCTGCATGATGACGGAAAAACCGGCTGAAATAGGCAGGATCTTCAAAACCCAGTTCATAACATATCTCCTTTACATTGCGGTTGCTGAACGCCAGCTGCCGTTTCGCTTCCAGAATAAGGCGGGCGTGTACCATATCCGTCACGGTTTTATTGATCGCTTCTTTGGCAATTTCATTTAACCGCTTGGCTGTCAGCGAGAAATGTGCAGCATAAAACCCCGCCTGATGCTCCTGCCGGAAGTTTTTCTCCACCAGCCGCCGCAATTGAATGATCCGTGCGTCGTGATTATGTACGTCCGGACTGTTCGCAGCGTTATGCTTCTTTTCCCGCTCCGCCAGCAATAAAAAAGCATTCAGGTAATGTTTGATCACACTCGTACTGCTCCCCTCTATCTGCACCGATTGCTCGGATTGCATAAGTGAAATAATTTTTCCGAGAGATTCTGCCGCCGGATGACTGATATGGATAGGGGCATATTCCTGTGAATCATCAAAAAGCGTGGTAAAATCGTATAAGGTTTGGCGTTCGTGCTTATTTTCCCAGTAAAACTGTTCGGTAAAAGTGATGCTGTATCCAAAAAAGCCCGATTTAGGCAATTGATGCACCTGCCCGGGACGAAGGAGGAAAAGGATATTATCTCCCAGCTCATACTTCACAAAATCCACAACATGATCACCACTGCCTTTCGTGAACCAGAGAATCTGGAAAGCATGATGACGATGCGGGACACCGGCAAATTCCGATTGGAAATTCTCCATTTCGAAAACGCTGAACTGCCCTTTAAGTGGAAGCTGCTGGTAGGGTATGGTATCCACAGTATTGTTCAAAATGAATGACAGGTTATTGATTGTCAGGCCCGTAGACGAAATGGTAATTCGCCGGTTACAAACAGGGCGGTTGCTAAACGTGCTAAAACTAGGCAAATTATCCTGCGAGGGCTTTACCGCTCATATAAAATAACAAAATGCACCGGTAGCTTGAACGGGGAATTATTTGCTAATTTTGAATTCGCTTCTCCAGGGAGGCACAGATTACATTACAATCGTTTATAAAGGATCAACATCAAGCATTCATGCAATTATATTGCCCGTCATTGACGAAATACGAAAGACTGGCCACTTTGGAAGTAAAAGTGGGCGACCTCATCATCGGTAATAACCACCCGATCCGCATACAAACGATGACCACCACCGATACAATGGACACGATGGGCACCGTGGAACAGTCTATCCGCTGCATTGAAGCCGGTGCAGAGCTGGTGCGGATCACAGCCCCCAGTATCAAGGAAGCGCAGAACCTGCTGCCCATCAAAAATGAGCTGCGGAAACGCGGATATACCACCCCGCTGGTAGCCGATATCCACTTTACACCCAATGCCGCCGAAGTGGCCGCCCGCATCGTTGAAAAGGTGCGTGTGAACCCCGGTAACTATATCGACAAGAAGAAATTCGAACTGCTGGAATATACAGATGCAGAATACCTGGAGGAGATCGACCGCATCCGCGACCGCTTCACCCCCCTCGTAAACATCTGCAAAGAATACGGGACCGCTATGCGCATTGGTACCAACCACGGCTCTCTCAGCGACCGTATCATGAGCCGGTATGGCGATACTCCCATGGGTATGGTGGAAAGCGCAATGGAGTTCCTTCGAATCGCAGAAGATCTGCATTACCGCAACATCGTATTGAGCATGAAAGCCAGCAATCCGCAGGTAATGGTACAGGCTTACAGGCTGCTAGTAAGCACCATGCAGCAGGAACTTGGCCATTGCTACCCGCTCCACCTCGGTGTTACCGAAGCGGGCGACGGGGAAGATGGCCGCATCAAATCGGCCGCAGGCATCGGTACCTTGCTGGAAGATGGAGTGGGCGATACAATCCGTGTATCCCTTACCGAAGATCCTGAGCTTGAGTTACCCGTGTGCCGCGATCTGTTGCGCAGGTACAGCCAACGTGCCGGCCATGCACCCATTACACCCATAGCTGATCCTGAAAAGCTCCCCTACTCTCCTTTCCAGTTTACAAAACGCGAATCTGCAGCTATTGGCAATATTGGCGGGAAGCAGGTACCTGTTGTGGTGGCAGATCTCAGGCACATCAGCGCCATCACCCCTAAAGATCTTGAAGCAGTAGGCTACCAGTATGATGAAGCCACCGACAAATGGAACATCAGCGATGGTGCCGCAGATTACATTTACACGGCTGATCAAATACTCCCATTTGCGCTGCCCGGCACATTACAGGTTATCACCGGTTACGAAACCTGGCAATCAGCAGAAGATAAATCGAAATACCATCCTTACTTCCAGGATATCGCATCACTCGCAAACACGCCGGCCAGTCTGCGTTTTGTACAGGTAGATGCGGCACAATACAGTGAAGGGCTCCTGGCGTCACTGAAAGGCCTTCCAGACAATGTAGTCCCTGTAATTGCCTCCGGCAATGCTCACGCAATGGCATCGGTCCGCCGGTTGCTGATAGGGATGATGGAGCAAAAGATAACCCTGCCGGTTATACTTCAGAGCAACAGTACCCTGCAAAACGCAGACGAAGATCTTATCCATTTCTCAACTGAAACCGGCGCTCTGCTGCTAGATGGTTTCGGAGATGGACTGTGGCTCACTGCGGCAGAGGGATCATCTTCCCCGGCAACTATCAACAATGTGGCGTTCGGCATCCTCCAGGCCACCCGCTCGCGTATTTCCAAAACCGAATATATCTCCTGCCCCTCCTGTGGCCGTACCCTGTTCGACCTACAGGAAACCACTGCACGCATCCGCGCGGTAACCAACCACCTGAAAGGTGTAAAAATCGCCATTATGGGGTGTATCGTAAACGGTCCGGGTGAAATGGCCGATGCAGATTTCGGGTATGTAGGCAGCGGAGTGGGAAAAATTACGCTGTACCGAGGGAAAGAAGTTGTGAAACGGGGCCTTAGCAGCGATGTAGCCGTTACGGAACTCATCAACCTCATTCGCGATAACGGGATGTGGGTTGATGTGAAATAATACCTCCAACATCTTTGCAAAATAAAAAAGGGCCCTGGCTTAGCCGGGGCCCTAAAACTGTAACTGGGGTTAACTGAACAGTGTGTACCTTAACTTTCTGAACTGCTTTTTTGGGGCTATATGCGATCTAATTGCATAGCACAAAGGTAATACCCTCCAGAGGGTATAATCAAGCGTAGTAGTACGCAATTTCCTGCGTGGTTTCCCTCTTTGTCAACCACTTCTGTCATAAAATTGTTATGGAAAGCAGTGTTCCCGGTACTGTGTTTGCAGTACCCTTCACATCGAATCACCAAAATAACCACCATGAAACTCTTTCCCATAGCGGGTTTACTGCTGTTCCTGGCCGCCTGCGGACCTAATTCCTCGCAATCCGGCGAGCATTCATCTTCCAATGATACTACCAACGCTGCTCCTGCAAACGTGGTAATGCAAAAAGATGTCGTTATCCGCCCACTGAGTGGCTATTTCGTCAACAACACCGTTAAATTCAGTGACAGCGTACAATGCTGGGTAATCAACAATCCGGAAGAAATGAAGAAAGTTTTCGGAATGGCCAAAACGATGACGAACACAATCGACACCATCGATTTCAGTCAGAACCTGCTGGCCGCAGTAGTGCTCCAGCCCAGCGATCTCACCCAACACATTGAACTAACCCGCAGCTTTGTAAGTGAAGACAATATGGATCTGCATTTTGCGATCCGTGTAGATACACCGAAAACCACATACACCAAGGCAATGGCCTGGCTCGGCGCCCTCCCAAAATCCGGAGATGTTAAAAATATCCGCTTCTATTCAGGCGACCGCCTGCTGCATTCCTTTAATGCTGCCGACCTTCAGGCAGCACAGGATGTAAATGCGAAGTAATAAAAAACGGCGCAATCCCCAGGGATTGCGCCGTTAAATATGTTGTTCCGTTCCTTACCTAGTCGAGATTGGGACGGAGCCATTTTTCAGCTGTGTCGAGATCCCAGCCTTTACGCTTTGCATAATCCTCCAGCTGATCCTTCTCTATCTTTCCCAAACCGAAATACTTGGATTGCGGGTTCGCAAAATACCAACCGCTAACACTCGCTGCCGGATACATGGCCAGCGATTCAGTAAGGGTGATGCCGGTTGATGCCGTAGCGCCCAGCAGATCGAACAGTTTATATTTTTCGGTATGCTCCGGACAAGCGGGGTAACCCGGCGCCGGACGGATGCCCAGATATTCTTCTGCGATCAGCTGTTCATTGGAAAGATGCTCTTCCGTGGCATAACCCCAGAATTCTTTACGCACCCTTTCATGCAGCAGTTCGGTAAATGCTTCAGCTAAGCGGTCGGCCAGCGCTTTAAGCATAATGCTGGAATAATCGTCATGTTCTTTCTTGAACTTATCCAACCACTTTTCGATGCCTTCACCTGCTGTTACGGCAAAGCCTCCGATCCAGTCCTGCTTCCCGGTTTCGGCCGGTGCGATAAAGTCGGACAGGTTGATGTTTGGCTGACCGGGCGCTTTCTTGATCTGCTGGCGCAGGAATTCCAAAGGCACCTGTGCACCGTCTACCGCAGTAGCAGTTACAGTATCTGCACCATTGGAATTGGCCGGGAAGAGACCAATAACTGCACGGGCGATGAGCCACTTTTCGTCAATGATCTTTTTCAGCATGGCCTGTGCATCGTTATAGAGATGCGTGGCTTCCTTGCCTACCACTTCATCTTCCAGGATGGCCGGGAATTTCCCGTGCAGCTCCCAGGCTATGAAGAAGGGATGCCAGTCGATGTAAGCAGCAATTTCGCCGAGGTCATATTCCTGGAACTCGGTGATACCCGGCTTAATGGGTTTTACCGGATTGAATTCGTTCCAGTCAATCGCAACTTTATTCGCCCTTGCATCGGCAAGTGTGAGGTATTGTTTAACGGGCTTTTTATTCTTGAATTGCTCGTTGAGCTTGTGGTATTCTTCTCTAACGCCGTTCAGGAAGTTCTTATGCAGCGATTTGTTAAGCAGGTTACCCGTTACAGTAACACTGCGCGATGCATCGAGTACGTGCACCACACCATTATCGTATTCCGGTGCGATCTTCACTGCGGTATGCGTCCTGGAAGTAGTAGCGCCACCGATCATCAGCGGGATGTCAAAACCCTGACGTTTCAGTTCGCGTGCAATGTGAACCATTTCATCGAGGCTTGGGGTGATGAGTCCGCTCAAACCAATGATGTCTACTTTCTGTTCTCGGGCAGCCTGCAAAATCTTTTCCGCAGGCACCATTACACCGAGGTCAATGATATCGTATCCATTACAGCCTAGTACCACGCCCACGATGTTTTTACCGATATCATGCACATCACCTTTTACCGTGGCCAGCAGGATTCTTCCGGCAGATTTGATTTCGCCGCCGTTTTCCGCTACCATTCTTGCTTTCTCTTCCTCAATGAAAGGTGTGAGAACGGCCACTGATTTCTTCATCACGCGGGCGCTTTTCACAACCTGCGGGAGGAACATTTTACCACTGCCGAAAAGGTCTCCCACGATGTTCATACCATCCATGAGCGGCCCTTCAATAACTTCGAGGGGGCGGGGGTATTTCAGTCGAGCTTCTTCCGTGTCTGCTTCAATATAATCGGTGATACCATTTACGAGGGCATGACTGAGGCGTTCCTCTACCGTACCCTTGCGCCAGGTTTCGTCTTTCTCAATCACTTTTCCTTTCGCCTTCACAGTTTCCGCATAGGCGATGAGCCTTTCGGTGGCATCGTCGCGGCGGTTGAGGATGGCATCTTCCACCAGTTCGCGCATTTCGGGATTGATCTCATCATAGATCTGGATCATACCCGCATTCACGATACCCATGTCGAGGCCGGCACGGATGGCGTGGAAGAGGAATACGGAGTGCATAGCTTCCCGCATTACATCATTACCACGGAAGGAGAACGAAACGTTACTGACACCGCCGCTGATTTTGGCAAGCGGCATGCGTTGCTTAATCTGGCGGCAGGCTTCAATGAAATCTACCGCGTAGTTATTATGCTCTTCGATACCGGTGGCGATGGCGAAGATGTTTGGATCGAAAATGATATCCTGCGGATCAAACCCAACCTGGTGCACGAGGATGTCGTAAGCACGCTGGCAGATGGTAACGCGTTTCTCGAGTGTATCGGCCTGTCCGTTTTCATCGAAAGCCATTACTACAACTGATGCGCCGTAGCTCTGACAAATGATGGCCTGATCGATGAACTTCTCCTCTCCTTCTTTGAGGGAGATGGAGTTAACGATACATTTTCCCTGCAGGCATTTGAGGCCTGCTTCGATAACGCTGAACTTACTGGAGTCGATCATTACCGGGATGCGGGAGATGTCGGGCTCGGAAGCGAGCAGGTTCAGGAATGTGCTCATGGCTTTTTCTCCGTCCAGCAGGGCGTCGTCCATGTTCACATCCAGGATCTGTGCACCGTTTTCTACCTGTTGGCGGGCAACGGAAAGTGCTTCTTCGTATAATCCTTCGCGAATGAGGCGCGCGAATTTTTTGGAGCCGGTAACGTTGGTTCTTTCTCCGACGTTGAGGAAGTTGGTTTCAGGCCTCACGACGAGTGGTTCGAGGCCACTGAGCCGCAGGAACGGCCGGATCGTATGTGTTGTACTCATGATGGTGAATCCCCGTTCTTATGCGAGCGTTGTTTCCACGACCGGGAGGGGCCGGGGCGCAATGTCCTTTACATGTTGAGCAATATGGCGGATGTGATCGGGCGTGGTGCCGCAGCATCCTCCAACAATATTTACAAAACCTTCGCGTGCGAAGTCTTCCAGGATACAGGCCGTTTCATGCGGTTCCTCGTCGTATTCCCCGAATGTATTGGGGAGGCCGGCGTTAGGATAGCACGATACATAGCAGCTGGCAATCTGGGAGAGCTCTTCTACATACGGGCGCATCTGGTTGCCGCCGAGGGCACAGTTGAGGCCGATGGAGAAGGGTTTGGCATGCATAACGGAGATATAGAAGGCTTCGAGGGTTTGGCCGCTGAGGGTTCGCCCGGAGGCATCTGTGATGGTGCCGGAGATCATAACTGGCAATACCGGGCGGCCGGAGTCGCGGAAGTATTTCTTAATTGCGAAGATGGCTCCCTTGCAATTGAGGGTGTCGAAGATGGTTTCGATCAGCAGAATATCTGCTCCTGCTTCCGCCAATGCCTTCACCTGTTCGTAATATGCATCTACCACTTCATCGAACGTAACAGACCGGAAACCCGGGTTATTTACGTCTGGCGAAATGGAGAGCGTTTTGTTAAGCGGACCGATGGCGCCGGCTACGAAGCGGGGCTTTTCGGGGTTGCGGGCAGTATAATCGTCCGCCGCTATCCGCGCTATTTTCACGGAAGCAGTGTTCATTTCAACGGCCAGGTGCTGGAGATCGTAATCTGCCTGAGCAATTACAGTAGCACTGAATGTGTTGGTTTCGATAATATCCGCTCCGGCTTCCAGGTACTCACGATGAATGGCTTCGATAATATCGGGCCGGGTGATGGAAAGCAGCTCGTTATTACCCTTCACGTCGGAAGGGTGATTAGCAAGACGCTCGCCTCTGTAGTCGGATTCCTGGAGTTTGTATCGCTGGATCATGGTGCCCATGGCCCCATCGATGATGAGAATGCGCTCTGCGGCGCACTGTTGCAAAGATTTCATGGCTTGTACGTTTATTAGTTACACTTAAGAGATGAAACCCGGGGCCGAACAATAAACAAATCCACCTCCGGGCATTTGCAAAGATAGAAAACTCCTACATAATAAATGATACACTACGCATAGTTGTTGCCCTCTAGCACAAAGGAACTTTTTTGACCATCGTAATGTGTTGTCTTACAAACACATATACCTAAGTCAACACTTCTTATGAAAAAATAATTTTGGTTAGTCTGATTAGTCTACTATATTTGTAGGGTAATACAACGGAATCAAAACAGGAACCAACCATTAAAACTCATTGAACGATGCTTTTACAGGAAAGATCAACGGAACCGGGCACACGCCACAGGGCGTTCTCCTACCACTGCCGGCCGGCAGCTGGCTGTTGTTATATGTGCCGCTGATGCAAACCCACATCATCAGAAACATATTCAGCAACAGGTAAATCCGAAAAAATGAACAACAATGATATCCGGCAGTTAAGCCGGCATCTCGCAAAGCTTGGCCTCGAACAGGTTGTAGCTGAGCGCACCGCTACCGGCGGAGGATTCAGGATCGTGTATGTGAACCCTCATGCGTCTGCCTGGCAGACGAAGGGAAAGTTCCGGCCGGACAAGCAGGTGAAGAAATCTTCCTCTTAAGCTGTAGTTGACATAATGCAACAATTGCGTATTCATAACGTGGAATAGTTACCAGAGACAGGTGTTTTCGAACACCTGTATTTTTTTTATACCTGTTTGAAACACCCCACTACAGGCCACCGGCCTTACCAGTAAGTACAAAGCAACCGGACACTTACCTCCCCGCCCAGGCCAGGCAGCAAACACTCAGCTTAACTCCGGGAGACTTTTCCATAATTGCCCTTGCACAGGCTTCCATAGTTGCCCCTGTTGTCAGCACATCATCCAGCAACAGAAGATGTCCATTCTCCATTTTCGGTCCTGCCCAGGAATAACCGGAAGAAACATTCTCCCAGCGGTCTGTACGCGAGCGCTTCGTTTGCGAACCGGCCTTAGCGGTGCGCACCAGTCCGCGAATACCTGCCGGAAATCCCTTTACGCCAGCCATCCCCTCCATCAGCGCCTCTGACTGGTTGTAACCTCTTTTCCTGAGTTTAGACGAGTGCAGCGGCACAGGAACAATTCCCGTCCAGCTTTCCCGCATGGGATGCTCCTGTAATTGCAGCCCCAGCAACCGGCCCAGGTGAACGGCAACATCGCGGCGGCCTCCATACTTGAACAAATGAATCAGTGATTGCAGGCCCGACTCCCTGCCAAATACATAACCTGCCGAAGCAAACTCAACTGGAACTCTGCCCCAGAGTGCTTTTTCTACTGGGTTACCCGGAATGTCGTGAAACCCCGACACCGGCAGGCGCAGGGAACAGCTAAGGCATAACAGTTGCTCAGAATAAGTAAGTTCCTGACCGCATATCTCACAGATATGCGGATACAGCAGTTGCATTACGGAGCGCAACATAAAGGCGGTTTTGAGTTAACAAATCAATTTATCTCTCCGGTTAAAAAAGTAACCGGTATACTTCATCCACCCGCCCGAGCGGCACTACTTCAATGTTTGATTTACTGAAATCGAGCCCTTTCTTGTTATACCGGGAGATGAATATTTTCTCGAAGCCCAGCTTTTCCGCTTCCGCGATACGCTGTTCAATCCTGTTAACCGCACGGATCTCTCCACTGAGGCCTACTTCGCCTGCGAAGCAAACTTTATGGGAGATACCCACATCTTCATAAGACGATAAGAGGGCACAAAGTACGGCCAGGTCAATTGAAGGATCTTCCACACGTAAACCGCCGGCGATATTCAGGAAAACGTCTTTCATACCGAAGTGGAACCCTCCCCGCTTTTCGAGTACTGCCAGCAGCAATTGCAGCCTGCGCAGATCGAATCCCGTAGCGGTACGCTGGGGTGTACCGTATACAGACTGCGTCACGAGGGCCTGCACCTCCACGAGCATGGGCCGCAGCCCTTCAATTGTGGCGGCTATGGCAACACCGCTCAGCATATCATCGCGTTGGGAGATGAGTATCTCTGAAGGATTGCTGACCTGGCGTAATCCTTCTCCCGTCATTTCATAAATACCCAGCTCGGCAGTAGAGCCAAACCGGTTTTTGATGGTGCGCAGGATCCGGTAAGCATAATGCTGATCGCCCTCAAACTGGAGCACAGTATCTACAATATGCTCGAGAATTTTAGGGCCGGCAATGGAGCCGTCTTTCGTAATGTGACCGATGAGAAAAACGGGTGTGTTGGTTTCCTTTGCAAAGCGCTGCATTTCTGCGGCGGTTTCGCGTATTTGAGACACACTGCCGGGAGCCGACTCAATAA
Organism: Chitinophaga deserti; assembly: GCF_003149455.1. Classification (GTDB taxonomy): domain Bacteria; phylum Bacteroidota; class Bacteroidia; order Chitinophagales; family Chitinophagaceae; genus Chitinophaga; species Chitinophaga deserti. The sequence continues at coordinate 501,438 of NZ_QFFK01000002.1, read as the reverse complement.
GTGGCGATTGCAGCGTTTGTATAGAATCGATGATTACGAGTTGGGGTTCCAGTTTCTTTATTTCCTGAAAAATGGTTTGTGTGGATGTCTCTGTCAGCAGATAGAATTCTTCGTTATGAATCTTCAGCCTGTCTGCCCGCATTTTTATCTGCTGCTCACTTTCTTCCCCGCTTACGTAGAGTGTGCGTACACCTTTGAGTAAAAGCGCGTTTTGCAGGAACAGCGTGGATTTCCCGATGCCGGGCTCACCTCCGACAAGAACGAGTGATCCTGCAACGATGCCACCTCCAAGAACACGATTAAGTTCGTTATCGGGTGTATGCAGCCGCTTTTCTTCTATAGCTTCCACATCCGACAAATGCACCGTTTTTGGCAGTCTTGCATCTTCCGTTTTCCAGCCTTGTTGTCTAAGCGGCAACTCTTTCTGCACTTTTTCTTCAACGAAAGTGTTCCACTGATTACAAGCGGGGCATTTTCCGGTCCATTTCGCTGATTCATATCCGCAGTTCTGACAGAAAAAAGCAGTTTTGATTTTACTCATTTAACAAAAATAATGGGAAAAATATTGAGCGAAGAGAAAATGGATTTTGGTAAAAATGAGAAAAGAGCCAACGGAAGATTCCGCTGACTCTTTCTACTTACTAACCCATTAAATTCAGGACTAAATTACTAAATGGGATGAGAATAAAAAAGTTTATTTAATGGATGTTGATAACTTTTAAAGTGTTAATTCTTTTGGCAGTCAGTCGGCTGGAAGCCCCTATTGGTGCCTATTTCGCTTGCAGTTCATTTTCGGGCAACGTTCGTAAATCCTTGATAGCGAGGTACGCTAAAGCGGATAAATACATATGATTTTTTGAATATATTATGAATATAAATAAATTTACATGTAAGGGTATAAAAAGCAGGAAAACCCTACTTTTTGCGCCAAACTGTCAGTGTTAATTTTCAGAATCCGGACAAAACCGGCTAAAATATCTTCCCGGCAACCGAATGGCAGCTTCCGGGCCTGCTGGTAAGGGATTTGATAGGAATAACGTACATTTACTAACAGCATTAAAACAAACCAAGACTCAGATGACACCAGGAATCATGATAATTTCCCTCATTTTCGTAGGGATCAGTGCGTTGGTCAGCTGGCGATTGCGTAGCAAGTTCAAGCAATACAGCGAAGTGCCTACATCTTCCGGGATGACCGGGCGTGAAATAGCAGAAAAGATGCTGAAAGACAACGGCATCTTTGATGTAAAGGTATTGTCTTCAGAAGGCTTCCTCAGCGACCACTATAACCCGGGTAATAAGACGGTAAACCTTAGTCCGGACGTATATAACTCCGCCAGCGTAGCGGCGGCGGCGGTAGCAGCCCACGAATGCGGGCATGCCGTTCAGCACGCTACCGCCTACCCGTGGCTGCAGTTCCGCTCCAAAATGGTGCCGGTGGTGCAATTCAGCTCTTATGCGGTACAGCTGGTGCTGATAGCGGGCATCCTGATGGTGAATATGTTCCCGAACCTCCTGCTGATCGGCATTCTGCTGTTCGGGGTAACCACATTGTTCTCAATTGTCACCCTGCCGGTGGAGTTCGACGCTTCGAAACGCGCCCTGGCCTGGCTGGACAGTGCGGGTATCACCTATAAGAAAGAGCACGACCAGGCTAAAGACGCCCTTTGGTGGGCTGCCATGACCTATGTGGTGGCTGCGGTATCTTCCGTAGTTATCTTATTGCAATATTTAATGATATATCTTGGCGCAAGAAGCCGTGATTAATATATAATCGTATTACAGCAATAGCAAAAGGGCCGGGCATCCGGCCCTTTTTGTTGCCCTACAACGCCCTGAAGGCGCGGGATATGGGAGGCACTAAAACAAAAGATACAAATTCTTTATTGAATATCAATCAATTACAAAGGCCCCTCCAAAAAAAGCCTTCCTATTTGCTGGTTATTATCAAATATCCACTTAGCTTTGCACTCCCTAATGGGCGAGACTTTAATTTTATTATCAATAAGCAATGAATACTTTAAGTTTCAAAACAAAATCTGCTAACGACGCTTACGTAAAGCGTGACTGGTACGTGATTGACGCTACCAACCAAACAGTAGGCAGAATGAGCGCCAGGATCGCTGCTATCCTGAGAGGCAAGAACAAGCCTTACTACACACCTCACACTGACTGTGGTGATAACATCATCGTGATCAACGCTGAGAAGGTTGTATTTACCGGCAACAAGATGAACGACAAGGAATATCTGACTTATTCCGGTTATCCCGGTGGTCAGAAAGCAGAAGTTGCTAAAGACCTGCTGAAACGTCGTCCTGAAGTGGTGATCGAGCGTGCTGTAAAAGGTATGCTTCCGAAAAACCGTCTTGGTCGTGCCATGTACAAGAAACTCTTCGTTTACGCCGGTGCCGAGCATCCGCATACTGCTCAGCAACCGAAGTCTTTAACTTTCTAATATTCCCTGCATAATGGAAAAACAAAAAAATACTATCGGCCGTCGTAAGGAAGCAGTTGCCCGCGTATACGTGAGCAAAGGTACCGGCACCATCCTGGTGAACGACAAAGATTATAAAACATATTTCGCGCTGATTTACCTGCAGAACCAGGTTGAAGCGCCTTTCAAGACCATTGACGCACTGGACAAGTTCGATGTTAAGGTGAATGCACAAGGTGGTGGTATCAAAGGTCAGGCTGAAGCAGTGAAACTGGGTATTGCCCGCGCACTGTGCGAGATCAACCCTGAGTTCCGCCCTGCTCTGAAAGCTGCAGGCCTGCTGAAACGTGACCCGAGATCAGTTGAACGTAAGAAACCCGGTAAAGCTAAAGCTAGAAGAAGCTTCCAGTTCTCTAAACGTTAATGATTGTATCATTCAATTCTTGACCATCAATTCGACAAAAACAACATGGAAAATAATACTTCATTACAGCAGCAGTTACTGGAAGCCGGTGTACACTTCGGTCACCTGAAGAAGAAGTGGAACCCCAAGATGCTGCCTTATATCTTCGCTGAGAAGAAAGGTATTCACATCATCGACCTGAACAAAACCGTAGAAGGTCTGCAGGAAACAGCCGCAGCGCTGAAATCCATCGCCAAAAGCGGTAAAAAGATCATGTTCGTGGCTACCAAAAAGCAGGCGAAAGAAATCGTTGCCGAAGCTGCCAAGCGCGTGAACATGCCTTATGTGACTGAACGCTGGTTGGGCGGTATGCTCACCAACTTCGCCACCATCCGTAAGAGCGTGAAGAAAATGCAGAGCATTGAGAAAATGCTGGCAGACGGTACTTTCGATAACATTACCAAGAAAGAGCGTCTGACGCTCTCCCGCGATAAAGACAAAATGGAAAAAGTGCTGGGCGGTATCGCTCAACTGGCACGTGTTCCGGCAGCCCTCTTTATCGTAGATATCAGCCATGAGCACATCGCACTGGCTGAAGCTAAACGCCTCGGCATCTCTACTTTCGGTATGGTGGATACCAACTCCGATCCTACTAAAGTAGACTTCGCAATCCCTGCGAACGACGACGCTACCAAATCCATCGCCATTATCGTTAGCTACATCGCTGCAGCTATCGCTGAAGGTCTGGCTGAGCGCGCTGTTGAGAAAACCGACGACGTTGAAGAAGAAGAAGCTGACAACAAGATCCGCAAGTTCGAACTCGAAGGTGGTGACGAACGTGGTGAAAGAGGTCGCAGACCTGGTGGCCCCGGCGGTCAACGTGGTCCTGGTGGTCCCGGCGGCGGACCCGGCCGTGGCGGTAACAATCGTCCTGGTGGCGGTGGTGGTCGCAGCGGCGGCAGTGGCAACCGTCCCGGTGGCGGTGGCGGCCGTAGCGGTGGCAATCGTCCTGGCGGTGGCGGTGGATTCCGTCCCTCCGGTGCAGGCAGACCTGGTCCTTCCAGATAATCGCTGACTTCGACAACAATAATAGCGTGAATCGTGAATGATAAAACCATCGTTCACGATTCACGGTTATAAGATATCCCGAAAGGGAATTTCATCAAACGTTAACATATAAACTGATTATATACAATGGCAACAATTACAGCAGCTGATGTGAACAAACTCCGTCAGCAAACCGGAGCCGGTATGATGGATTGCAGAAAAGCACTGGTTGAAACCGACGGTGATTTCGAAAAAGCAGTAGACTACCTCCGCAAGAAAGGCCAGAAAGTGGCTGCCCTGCGCTCCGACCGCGAAACCAAAGAAGGTGTAGTAATCGCTAAGACCTCAGCTGACGGCAAAGCCGGTGTTGTGGTACTGCTGAGCTGCGAAACTGACTTTGTGGCCAAGAACGAAGATTTCGTGAAATTTGCACAATCCATCGCTGACCTGGCGCTGGCTAATAATACCCAAACCGCTGAAGAGCTCAATGCAGCTCCTTTGGACGGTGCAACCGTTGCCGACAAGGTAAATGATCAGGTGGCTAAGATCGGTGAAAAAATCACCCTCAGCCGCTTCGAAAGAGTGGAAGCTGCCAGCGTTACTGCTTACATCCACGGTAACTACCGCATGGGCGTACTGGTAGGTTTCAGCAAACCCGTTTCTGAAGAAGTAGGGAAAGACATCGCTATGCAAATTGCAGCCATGAATCCCCTCTCCGTTGATGCGGATGGAATTTCTCCTGAAACAATTGCCCGCGAGAAAGAAATTGCTATCGAGCAGATCAAAGCTGAAGGCAAACCCGCCGAAATGGCTGAGAAAATTGCTGCCGGTAAAATCAACAAATTCCTGAAAGAAAGCACCCTTCTGGGTCAGGCTTTCGTGAAAGACGGCAACAAATCCGTAGCCGATCACCTGAAGTCTGTTGACGCCGAACTGAAAGTTTCCGCCTTCAAACGCGTAGCATTAGGATAATAGCTAATCGCAAAATATAGAGGAGAGAATGAAAATTTCTCTCCTTTTTTTTGCCTTTACGTTTACAGGGGATAATTTTGAGGCAGATTTGTATATTTAACAAATTCTGCGAATACTCATAATCATAGTTGACATGTTGCCAAAGTACAAACGAATCCTGCTCAAGCTGAGTGGTGAATCTCTGATGGGAGATAGTAATTATGGAATTGACCCGAAGGTAATTGCCCAATATGCGCATGATATCAAGTCGGTTACCAACCTCGGTGTTCAGGTAGCCATCGTGATAGGCGGCGGGAATATTTACCGTGGAATGAATGAAGCAGAAACCGGCATTGAACGGGCACAAGGCGACTATATGGGTATGCTGGCCACCGTGATCAACGGAATGGCTATGCAAAGCGGCCTGGAAAAAGAAGGTATGTATACCCGTCTTCAATCCGCAATCAAGATGGAACAAATTGCAGAGCCTTATATCCGCCGCCGGGCCATCCGCCACCTTGAAAAAGGACGTGTGGTGATCTTCGGGGCAGGAACCGGTAACCCCTATTTTACTACCGATACCGCTGCATCGCTACGAGCGATTGAAATCCAGGCGGACGTAATCCTTAAAGGCACCCGCGTAGACGGCATCTACACAGCCGATCCGGAAAAGGATCCCAATGCCACCAAATACGAAACCATTACTTTCTCCGAAGTATATCAGAAGTCCCTGAATGTCATGGACATGACGGCGTTTACCCTGTGTCAGGAAAATAAACTGCCAATCATCGTATTTGATATGAACAGACCGGGCAATCTGCTCCATGTGATCATGGGCCGGAATGTTGGAACGTTGGTAAAAGGTTAATTTGAACAATTCCTCCGCCCATTTGGACGGAGATTGAGATATTTAGCCGGGGAGCATGTGCTTCCCGGCTTTTATTTGCCAGACATCCCGGGAATAATTGCCCCGGCAATCGTTGGTAAAGATTAACCGACTTTGCCATTTTAAGTTCGGGAGCAGAGGAATTAAGTCACAACATGACAGGAATTGCCCTTTTCAAGTCATTCCCGGCACTTTCTCCGGTTCATCAACAACCTGAGTGGATTTAGTAAAAGGCAGCCGGCATAAGCCAGCCAGCCGTTATTTAAAGTGAACATTCCATGTTCGTAGGGAAATGATACCTCTTTTGCACACAATAGGTACATCTCTAATAATCCAGCTATTTAATACGACTCTCAACTCCTTACCAATTGAATTACCCAGTTCACGCTGCACATCTCCAAATCCCGGAGACAATCGCCTTATACAAACACATATTATTTCCAGCCCAGTTAGCCAGGTGAAATCAGCCCCAGTTATAACAAATAGCCCAGGGATGATTCCGCGGGCCACAATTAATTAAGCCTAAGTGGAAATAAAACATCCGATTTCATTTAGCCCACCACCATCAGAATAAGACAAACAGGGCTCCGGGAAGAGTCCCGGTGCCAATGTATATGGATTCGACTGTTTGAAAATAACCTGGTAAAGCCTGCTAAATAATTCTTGCTGTAGGTGTCCCAATCAGAAAGCCATGCGTCAGGCTTAGAACGATCCAAACTTATTGTTTCAATCACCGAATCAACATGCCCGGGGAAGAATCCCCAGGCCAACAGACCGATTATTCGATCTTATTCGCATCGCAATTGAATTACTTTTCGTTAATAGAGTGTTTATGGAGTTGATACTAAAACAGGACTATGCTCTAAATATTGGTGCTTTGTTTATCAATCATCCTTCCACATAGTTCGTTTATTACACTATATGCTCACATTACTTCTGTGGCGCCAAAGTATTTTTGATAAATATATCCTTCCACAGAAACGATTAACCTGCAGCAACCTTTCAAAGGTTAAATACTCCCATTTTTTACTCATTGCTTTCAAAATCCAGCCTAATACTGTTATCATAAAAAAGTATCTCATTGTAGATTCATGCACAACAAGTTTAAGTGTAGCCTGGAGAGGAATCTCCAGGCCTTCTCAGAACCAATTGAACGAAAGCAAATCAAAATGTAGATCGTTTATGAAAATTTCTTCACACCTTAATAGTTAGCTTTATCCTATTCCTTTATCACCTGCATCATGCAATTCTTAAAGGACAATTTTCTGGATATTACTTCTGAAGTATTGACTATGCATACGCATGTAGTATTTGGTTTCTACTGGTCGTTTAAATAAGCCCAGGGAAGAATCCCCGGGCCGTATAATTATCCAAACGATATGAGTCATTAAGTACAACGGATGTCAACAGGATGCTCCCGTCAACAAAAAAGTTTTATCTGTAGCCACAACTATTACCTTTCAGGTTAAAATAGTTACCCGGAGAAGAATCCCCAGGTGTCATTTCAATCAAAGTCAAAGAATCAGTATTGAACTATTCTGCATTCATCAGCTATGTAAAATTCATTTTACGCTATCCGCCAACACCAGACATTCCTAAAAAAAATCCAGATATACTTCACTTACAGCTTTCTGCAGCATCTTCATTTATTACTATCCGGAACATAGACTTTCAGAGTGTTTCTTGTCAACCAGTAAGTGAAATATATCTGCATTCATGCTGACATTACTTTAATTATACCCGGGTGATATTGCCCGGAGAATAGTCTCCGGGCCTTTACATCTCTGGCATTTGCGTCGTTGACTGCGTAAATAATCAGTTATCCCTTTTATCATTACGTACTTATTACCCGTAGTAATTAAATTGCCGGAGAAGAATCTCCTGGCCTGAGTGTCTGCTAATCATTAAGAATTTTACAACCCCTGTAAATTCTTAGGTTTGATTCGTTAAAATGAGCCCGGGGAGGAATCCCCAGACCGGTAAAAATGGAAAATGTATGTATTTGATCTATCCTAAATCTTTTATGAAAAAGATTGTCTGATTATAAAATGCCCGGGGAGGAATCCCCCGGCCGGATTTCATATGCACAGGATTCTGCATCAGACAATCCAAAATTTTCTTCAGATCCGAAACCGCTCCCAACTATCAAAGAACTTTATTCTCACGGTACTTAAAATATTGCCCGGGGAAGAATCCCCCGGCCATTAAAAGTTCCCCATCTGCATGGGTTAGTTAATACCCACATTCAAAAACCCTTTCATTTATCTCCGTAGACTGAAATGCCTAAGCATCCAGAATTGGAAAATCATCTTTTATTCCATTACGTGTAAAACCCAAACCTCATCCATGTTAAACAGTTGCCATCAGCCTATACTACCTTCCGTTGTATTGCAAATCCTTATAGAAATTAGCAGCACAAAGCCTTTGGCAGATGATGAAACGAGGGGCCAGAAGAAGAGTCTTCACCCCATTTTTTAACCTTTCAAATGGTTACAATTCCATAAAACACAAATGGAAAATCATTTTCGGTCAAGCCAATGTCATCACACATTCCCCGGTAACCGGTATCCACATAATGCATGATTGAACTACTACAAATCTTATTATCATCTCTCCTTCTGCTTAGACATGTCAATGCATTATTTTCTTCATTTACACTCACCTTTCCCGGAGGCCGCCTCCCAACACCCAATATGCCCAGTGAAAAGGAAGACGGCACATCCGGATAAAGGTTCCCCGATCCCGGCTGCATAACGCAAGCGGGTTGGTTTTCTATCAAACTATTGCAATGAAAAACTAATTATGGTACTGTTATCCAAACGGAGACTTTCCTCGCCGCTGCCCAGGTTTCCGTTCTACTATCGTGCCGCGGGATGGCAGGCAGTACGGTGCTAATAATATAGCAGGAGATTCCAGTTCATTGTGGCGCCCGAAGGCTTCATGGAAGTGTGTAATCACTGGTACCGGAAGCCCTGCCACAGACTCTCCACCGCCATAGAACCATGCACTGGAATATGGATATGCCTGTTGCTCTCTGCAAAGCCCCATTTCAACAGGGGCAACATGCATATTGTCCATGATTCGTGAAGCCGCATCCAGACTGGAGATCGTCACCCTCACAGATTCCTTATCCCAGAATTGATACTTCCGGTCCGGGAGGCGGCTGCGGAACTGTTCCAGCCCATCCTCATTTGTAGCACGGAGATTATACTTTATTTTACGTGCGGTAAAACGTAACATGGTTTGCCGGACATTCCGCTCGTCCCACGGAGGGCGTTGCTGCCACATGGCATGAAACTGATTCTCAAGCAACACATATCCATACAACCAGATTCTCTCCGAATTAACCAGGAAAGCCAGGCTCTCCAGTACAAACCGTTTATTTTGATCATCTCTCAACATAAAATTATTATTATAACAGTAGGCTGTAATCAACTGTACTTTATCTCTCCGCTCAGGAGGATTTGGGTTAAACATTAATCAATGGATTTCATTACTAAATAATACTACAATCAATTCTCAGACGTACCTCCACATTTAAAAGGTGCATCTGCTACATGGCGGAGACGAGCCGCTCCAGCCATGCAGCCATGATGCATCTAAAGGGACAAACAAATCAACAGAAGAAAGGCATTTATACAATTGTGATATTTTCCGGCTAAACCGCATATATTAAATGTTTGTATTAGTTATGTGTGACTTGTATAGCTTTCCCACCCCGCTTTCGCAACCATTACAACACATGCATGATGCATGCCGCTGCTAAGGCAGGACTTCAGGTAAGCGCAAGGCTTAAAGTAAAAGACTGTTTAACGTGACCCTATTCGGATCTTTGCCGGCGAGCACTCAACGGGGCTGCGTGAATGGCTCATGAAATTTCACCTGACGAGATTTTTATTGTCATTGTGAAACCTGGCGTCTCAAACAATGAGTGCAATTTAGGAGGCAATTCTGAAAAAACGGCCGTTCATTTTATTCAGTTTATTGGTATGGTATTTATTCCATTTTCGCCCAACATCAAAGTATATTCAAAGGTGGTATAGGATGCTCCGTCACTGCGGACGGATATTGAGCCCTCCATTTTTTCGATGAAATCCTTACAGATAATCAGTGCCAGTCCGGCTCCTCTGGCACTTTCGCGTGCATATTTGCCGGGCACTTTATACTCGAAGATGTGATAAATATCAAGCTCAGAAATCCCGGAACCGCCGTTGGTGACGGCAATAACCGCCCGTTCATTTTGTGCAGTAGCCCGGATGCTGACCGCACTTGCTTTCAGGGAAAACTTGATTGCATTATGCAAAAGATTGCGGTGTACGAACTGCATCATCTCCCGGTCTCCTTTCACCCTAAAACCATGCGGGATCGATACTTCAAGAGCCAGGCCCTTATCACGGATATCGGCGCTGTACAGCTCAACCACTTCCTGCCACAATTCTTCCAGCGAATGAGGCTCCGGATTATACTCGAAACCCGTCAGCTGCGAACGAATCCAGCTCAGGACTGTTTCAAACAATTGCAGCGTATCGCTTGCCATGGATGCGATGGTATTCGCAATCTCCCGGAACTGCTCAGGGCGCAGGTCTTTCTGCCTGAACAACTCTGCTACATTTATGATGTGACTCAGCGGCAGCCGGAAATCGTGCGCCAGAATCGTCAATAGCTTATTCTTGAAATCGTCGTGATGATGCAACAGCTGGTTCTTTTCAATTACCATACGATGTACTGTGCTGATCCGTTTCTTACTGATTTTGCTGTCGCGCTGGGAGCGGTAGGCAGTATAAAACAATACGCCTGACAATAAGAGGCAGAGCGCCATAAAAGCAAGAATCACAGCCCGGTTACGGCCTTCCATGCGGTCGTATGTTTCCGTTTGCTCCCGCATCTGGCGATCGAGCCGCAGATAACTGAGTTCCTGATCTCTTAGGAAAGATTCCATGTAATCCTGCTCCTGTTGTGAGCGCAGATTTTCCTGGTGCGAGGCAATTTCTTCCAGAATATCGGCATAACGGAGGGCGGAGGCGGGATCTGTTTTCTTATAATATTCGTACAGGGCAATAACCGGTTTTATCATCAGCTTTTTGTATCCGCCGGCCAGGGCGGCATCCAGCATGCGTTGCTGATAGAGGATAGAATCAGGACGTTTGGCAAAGGAAGCGTAAATAACCATTTGTGCATTGCCATACAGATCGAGGTAATGCATTTTCCCGGCAGCAGCGTGTGCGGTAAGTTTCTGAAGATCTTCCATAGCCTCATCCAGCTTATTCTCACGGACCTTTTCATGTGCAATGAAAAGGCCGGTATAGGTGATCATACGATCGTCGTGGTACCTCACGGCAATATCTCTCGCTTTGTGCAGGGCCCAGCGGGCGGAATCGGCTTTGGTGGAATCGCCGGAGAAAACGATATAGTAATTGGCGAGCATGGTGGACCAAACGGAGTCTTTCAGGAGCCTGCTGCCAACTCCCATGGCAGATTCCATATACTGGTGTGCCAGGGGCTTATTGCCTTCGTAGTGGTAATACCCGCCGATGCAATAGAGGGCGGTGCAAACCCCTGCGGAGTCGCCGAGGGAATTATAAAGGCTTAGGGCTTCCAGATAGAGGCGGTGGGCAACGGAGGAATTGTTCTGGAATGTGAAGCAGGCACCCAGGTTGATGCTGGCGTCTGCCAGTCCTTTCGGGTACTGGATGCGGCGGGACAGATCGCGGGCGTGTTCAGCATAACGGAGGCAGGAATCGAGATGCGTGACGTGATAGAGAGCGCTGATTTCGTTAAGGGCATCGTTGTATTGGTTACTGTCTTCCAAATTAACCAGGCGGCTTTTGAGCTGGTTGATGAGGGATGATTGCGCAGAAGTTGTGATGGTGGTTATCATCAGGCAAAAGATGATAAACAGGCCCTTTACGAAGGGTCGGGAGGGGCTGATGGAGGGAAAAGGGGCGACGCTGGTCATATCGTTGTGAGTTTCCGGAGTTAATCCGGCCGGCAAACATGGCGCTGCTTCTATAATTTACGCAAAAACCGGCACATCAATATGTTGTTTGACGGCCGGATTCTATGTTAATAACTTGTCAACGCCCCTTCCGTTCAAAAAATGAACAGAATCTACTGCTATTTGCCTGAAAATGAACAGAAATGAACGATCGTCGATCGATTGCATCACCGTAATTTACGGCCGTTAACGGAAATAGTATTCCCGTCCGATAATAGTCCGGTTCCATAAGTTGCCGCAGTCTGTATCCGGGATAAAGCATTTAACTGACCAAAAACACAACTATCTCGCTTTTTAACCAAACCTCCTATAATCATGGAAAACTTGCAAGTTCAACAATTCGGTTGCCAGGAACTCGACGCAACTACCGCACAGGAAGTGAACGGGGGCTTCCTTTCCCTCGGCCTTACTAACGTCAACGGTCAGATCACCGTTGGAGCACAACTTGACACCAACGCATTACTGGGCAGCCTTCCCGGCCTCCCCGGAACTGGCGGCGGCCTTCCCGGCCTCGGCGGTCTGGGCGCTCTGCTGGCTCCTGTGACCAACCTGCTCAACAGCCTGCTTGGCGGTTTGGGCGGTGGCCTCCTGCGCTAGTCGTAACCTGAACCCTGGTGGCGCCCGCGGTACTGGGCGCCACTATTCTTTTAACCATAAACCATCCTATCATGGAAAACTTGAATCTCCAGGAACTGGGTTGTGAAGAACTGACCCAACTCGAATCAATTGACACGCAAGGCGGTCTCGTTGACCTCAGCGGCCTCCTTAATGGTTTACTCGGCGGCATCCTTGGCGGCGGAGAAGGTAATCCCGTAGGCGGGCTTTTATCCACCGTGACTAACCTGCTTAACAGCATCCTCGGTGGTCTCGGTGGTATCGTTCGCCCGCTGTAAGCCGAAAACCGGTACTTTTTAATTTCATGCAATGCAAGTGGCTGCCGCCGTCAGGTGTCAGCCACTTCTCTTTACCCCTTCCCGCCTTATACCCTTCCCTTCTTTCTTTCCCTGCGCCCCCATTTCACCGAAACCTGTATTTTTGCCGCAAACATCATCAGCATGAGGATCGTCACATATAACGTCAACGGCCTGCGCTCGGCCATGACCAAAGGATTCACCGAATGGCTACAGTCTGACCCTGCAGACATCATTTGCCTCCAGGAAGTGAAAGCCCACCGCGAAAACGTGGACTTCCAGCAGTTTGAGAAGCTGGGATACCACGATTACTGGTATCCTGCCCAGAAAAAAGGTTACAGCGGCGTAGCCATCCTCTCCAGATTTAAACCGGATCATGTTCAATACGGCAACGGTTATATGCAAAGTGATGCGGAAGGAAGGGTAATCAGAGCCGATTACGGCGATATCACCGTCATTAACGCCTATTTCCCTTCCGGGACTACAGGAGAGGAAAGACAGACCTATAAATACCAATGGCTGGATGAATTTTACGACTACCTGCAGCTCCTCCGTAAAGAAAGGCCTAACCTGGTAGTTGTAGGAGATTACAACATTGCACACGAAGCGATCGATATCCACAATCCTTCTTCCAACAAAGATTCCTCCGGGTTTCTTCCCGAAGAACGCGCCTGGATGACCAAGCTGCTCAGCAACGGGTTTATTGACTCTTTCCGCAACTTCCACCCTGCTGCGGCAGACCAGTACTCCTGGTGGAGCTTCCGGGCCAACGCACGTAACAATAATAAGGGCTGGCGTATCGATTATATAAACGTTACCGAAGCCCTGCGCCCCCGCCTCGAAGATGCCGCCATCTGGCAGCAGGTGAAGCAAAGTGACCATTGTCCCGTATACCTTAAACTGAAAAAGGCATGATAATATATAACGTTACCACCAAGGTAACCCATGCAATTAACAACCGCTGGGTGCAGTGGATGAAGGAAGAACATATCCCGGATATAATGGCCACGGGCCTTTTCCATGATTATCGTATCTGCCGGCTGCTGGAGCAGGACGATTCGGAAGGGCCTACATATGCCACACAATACTTTATGGATACCCTTGAGAACTATTATACTTACCTCCAGGAACATGCTCCACGTATGCGCCAGCATGCGTTTGACCTGTTTGGGGACCAGTTTGTAGCCTTCAGGACCGTGATGCAGGTTGTATAACCATTATAACTTATCCACAGGAAATCCACTGTTTTAAATGAAGCGGTGTTTTGGCACAAAACTTGGCACAGGCGGGCATTTCAGGGCAAATAGCATTCAAACTCAATGCAGTAGCGCATTTCAGCAAAACGATGATACGCATCAATCGAACAAAGTGAACACCCGAATCTGCTGTAAACGTTACCTGTAGGGTTTTTCAGCCCTCGAAAAAAAATTCCTGAAATTTGGTAATCTTGTAAAAGGCTTTATATTTGCTCACATCAAACATTTTCTCACTAGTTAAATCTTAACTAACTATGAACAAAGCCGAATTGATTGAAAAAATTGCCAAAGACTCTGACATTACCAAGACTCAGGCTAACGATGCTCTCGACGCTTTCACCAAAGCAGTTACCGACACCCTGAAAAAAGGTGGTAAAGTAACTCTGGTTGGCTTCGGCACTTTCTCCGTATCTAAGCGTGCAGCTCGTAACGGCAGAAACCCCCAAACCGGTCAGATCATCAAGATCAAGGCTAAAAAAGTGGCTAAGTTCAAAGCCGGTAAAGCACTGTCTGACAAGATCTAATAGTTGGAGACCCAACTTTATTAAGCAAGGAACATCAAATGTTTCTTGCTTTTTTTATTTTTGCAGTCGGAAGACCTCCCACCGGGGTGCAATTCCGATTAACATTCATCAATTAAAAAAATCATTCGACCATGGGTAGAGGTGATATCAAAACCAAGAAAGGCAAGATCTCTAACGGATCTTTTGGTAAAAGCCGTCCGGCTAAAACCAAGAAAGCCGCCGCTGCAAAAAAGAAAGCTTAATTATCAGCAGCCAAAAATAACGGGGGATTCCGGACATGCGCCTTTACAGGCCAATGACCGGTATCCCCCTTGTTATATACGCCCGGATCAGGGCGCCAATCTCTCTATTTTCCAGCTACCATTTGCCTCCCGCGTATAACGCAGGCGGTCGTGCAGGCGACTGCTGCGCCCCTGCCAAAACTCCACTACTTCAGGTACTACCACATAACCACCCCAATGTGCAGGACGCTGCGGCGCATGCGCCAGGTACTGTGCCTCCAGGGATTTCACCTTTTCTTCCAGCACTTCCCGGCCGGGAATCACCTGGCTCTGAGGGCTCGCAATCGCCCCTATACGGCTGCCTACAGGGCGGGAATTGAAATATTCGTCGCTCACATCAGGCGGCACACGCATCACCTTTCCTTCCACCCGAACCTGCCGCTCCAGCTCTTTCCAGAAGAAAAGCAGCGTGGCACGGGGATTTTCCTCCAGTTCTTTGCCTTTGCGGCTTTCATAGTTAGTAAAAAAGAGGAATCCCTGCTCATCGAAGCTTTTCAGCAATACGATCCTGGCAGCGGGTTGCCCGCCAGCCGTACAGGTAGCCAGCGTCATTGCATTAGGTTCGTCGATTTCACCGGCCAGCACTTCCTGCCACCAGTGTTCGAACTGTTTCACCGGGTGCGAGGCTACTTCCCGCTCATTAAGCGTGGCACGGCGGTAATCCTGCCGGAGGTCTGCTATCTTCTGATTGATCATATTGGCTCCTTTTTTGCAAAATTACGGCTTATTGAACCTTATGAGGCTGATGCTTGTCTCTATAACGGGTAATTTTCATCAACATGTAAAAAACACCTCCATGCATAAATACCTCTTCCCCGCCATTATCCTCGCTTTAACTGCCTGCCAGCAAAGCCCGAAACCAGGCCAAAATACAGACAGTACCAGCACAACCACCGAACTGCCGGCCACCTGGGCTAAACGCTATAAAGGCACGCTGGCAGGGCAACCGGTAACGCTCCTGCTACAGCGTTCCGATTCTTCTGATGTACGTGGATGGTACGTCTACGATGCCCATGGCGAGCCTATTTCTCTTACTCCCGACTACAGCCGGGGGCCCGGTGACAGTATCATCCTTATGGAGGGATACAGCCAGGACGATAATACATTCCGTGGCATGGTATCGGCAGACGGGCACTTCAGGGGCAAGTGGCTCGGAACGAAAAACAATTATGATTTTGACCTGGTGGAAAACAATGACAGCGCCATCGTCTTCTCCCTCGTTTCTTACGAAGATTCTGCCCGACTCTTCCAGTCCAACGAAAACTCTCCCGTAGCCACCGTTTCCTCCTATACGGTTTGGCCAACCAGCGGAGCTGACGACGCTACCATCACCTTCCTTCAGCAAGCCCTCAATCCAGGACTTAAACCAGGTGAAACGGCTGCCCTGGGTCTTAAAAACGGGGCAGACTCCTTCCTTATCAGCTATAAAGGCAACGCAAAAGATGTAGATACCGCCGGCATGAACAACGGCCCATCCTGGAACTGGAGTGCTCAGGGTGGCGATGTTGTGACCTGGAACCAATTGCCGCTGTTAGCCATCGAGAGCTGGGCATACGACTTCACCGGGGGCGCCCATGGTAACGGGGGCTCTAATTTTGTAGTGTATGACCTCTCCCGCAAAAAGCAACTTACCATCACTGATGTATTTAAAGGCGGTTATAAACCCGCATTAACCACTGCACTGGAGAAGGCATACCGGAAAAGATTCAAGGTTCCGGCCAATCAAACACTCGAAGAAGCCGGACTTTTCGTGAAGAAGATTGAGCCGAACAACAACTTCTTTATCACCTCTCATGGCGTGGTATTCAGTTATACACCCTATGAAATCGCCTCCTACGCTTCGGGACAAATCTCCCTGTTTGTGCCCTGGGATGATATCAGACCGGTTGTACAGGAAGCTTACCTCCGCTAAGGCTCACATTCGCGCTTTTGTGGTAATTTACGCCCGTAATTACCGGCTATCATGAGAATGTTGATTTGTATGCTTGCGGCACTGGGAGGCCTTTCTGCCTGCCAGTCCGGGCAAAAGAAAAACGCTGAAACTACCGACAGTACAACCGTTGCTACCATTGCGCCGGTACAGGCCCCCGTTGCCGGTTCGTTTTACAAACAATTTAAAGGCACCCTCGCCGGGCAGCCCGTTACCCTGCAGCTGATCAAATACAACCCGGGCAAATATGAAGGCTGGTATGTATACGACAAAGTAGGTGAACCTATCGGCCTTTCTCTTGCACGGGAAACCGGCGACAGTCTGATCCTGGCTGAATACGCCGGTATCAACAACGAGAATATGCTGAGTGGTGCTTTTAATGGTATGCAATACCGTGGCACCTGGACCGGCAATGGTAAAACATTTGAGTTTGAGCTGACAGAGAATATGGACAATGCTATAGCCTTCGAGGTACATACATTCGAAGATTCGGCTAAGCTATTCCCCAACAAAGACAACTCCCCTATAGGCAGGGCCAGCGAAAGCATGGTTTGGCCCACTGGTGGGGCAGACCAGGCTACCATAGAATTCCTGCGCACCTCCCTCTACCCCGAACTTAAACCGGGAGAGATGCCTGTGCAGGCCATCAAATCTGCCGTTCTCGTATATCTTGAAAGTTATCAGGATAATGCAAAAGACATAGATACTACCGGCAATGAAGATGGCCCCGGCGCCTCCTGGAACTGGGAAACAAATTCCTCCGCCAGCGTTGTCTGGAACAAATTTCCGCTGCTTGCCGTTGCCAAACTGGGATACGAATACAGCGGAGGGGCACATGGCAACTATGGCACCTCTTTTGAAGCTTACGACCTCGCTGCGAAGAAAAAACTTACTGTTACTGACGTTTTCAAGCCCGGCTATAAACCCGTACTGGGCACCGCACTTGATAAATCTTTCCGCAAACTGTATAAAGTACCGGCCAATCAGCCGCTCGATGAAGCTTACCTTTTCAAAAAGCACATCGAGCCAAACGAGAATTTTTATCTGACCGACAAAGGCGTTGTTTTCAACTTCGTCCCTTATGAGATAGCAGCCTACGCCGTAGGACAGATCACACTGTTCGTGCCCTGGAGCGACATCCGGGCCATCGTACAGGACACATATTTACCAAAACCATGAGCAATCCGCAACAGGAACAATATAATCAACGATACGACGAAGTATACGCACGCCTTAACAGCGCGCAGCGGGAGGCGGTAGACAATACCGAAGGACCTGTAATGGTGATTGCCGGCCCGGGAACGGGTAAAACCCAGATCCTGGCATCCCGCATCGGCAAGATCCTCCGTGATACCGACTTCCTCCCCCACAATATTCTCTGCCTTACCTACACCGACGCAGGCACCGTTGCCATGCGCAAGCGGCTTACCGATTTTATCGGCCCGGATGCCTACCGCGTCAACATCCATACCTTCCACTCGTTTTGTAATGAAGTGATTCAGGACAACCTGTCGCTTTTTGAGAAAAACGTATTGGATCCTATCTCCGATCTGGAGAAAATTCAGCTGCTTAAAACCCTTATAGACGGGTTTACCAAAGAAAATCCGCTTAAGCGTTACCGTGGCGATGTTTATTATGACATGCGCAACCTCGCCGGCCTGTTTTCAACCATGAAGCGGGAAGGCTGGACAGTTCCCTTTATCCGGGAGCGTGTGGAAGTGTATGTGGAAAGTCTGCCTGAGCGCGAAGAATACACCTACAAACGTAATCAGGGCCGGTTTAAGAAAGGCGACCTGAAGCAGGATAAGATTGCGAATGAACGGGAGAAGATGGCCCGGTTACTGGCAGCAGTGGAGCAGTTCGACGTGTTTCAGCAGCTGATGCACAAAGCCAACCGTTACGACTTCGATGATATGATCAACTGGGTGATCCGCGTATTTCGTGAAAACCCTAACCTGTTGCTCGATTATAAAGAGCGGTTTCAATACATACTGGTGGATGAATATCAGGATACCAGCGGTACCCAGAACATGCTTATTGGTCTGCTAACAAGCGGTGAAGAAAAGCCGAACGTATTTGTGGTGGGCGACGACGATCAGTCTATTTATCGCTTTCAGGGGGCCAACGTGGAAAATATGGAGCAATTCGCCAACGATCATCTTGCGCATGACCTGCGCACAGTGGTACTGACGGAAAACTACCGCTCCGTGCAAAACATCCTGGACGTGTCCATGTCTGTAATTGCCCATAATGAAGGCTCCCGGCTGGTAGATAAGCTACCCGGCCTCAGCAAGCAACTGAGAGCAGCAAACGACAAGCTGACACCCCTTAATATTCCGCCGGTTATCCGCCGTTACAATACGCCCCGCGATGAAATGGTGCATATAACACTCGAAGTGGAGCGTATACTTGCAAAGGGCGTTATGCCCGGGAAAATCGCAGTTATCTACAAAGAGAACAAGTATGGCGAAGAGCTGGCACAATACTTCCGGCTCAAAGGCGTGCCATTCTTTTCCAAAAGAAATCAGAATTTATTCGAAATACCCTTTGCCCGGAAAATCCTGCAGATCCTCCGGTATATCGCCCGTGAGCTGGAAACGCCTTACAGCGGTGACGATATTCTTTTCGAGCTGATGCACTACGATTTTTACAAAGTACCCCCTATTGAAACCGCGCGCATCAGTATAGAAGTTGCAGAAAAGGGATACAGCGAAAAATCCTCCATCCGCAAATACCTGCAGGAATGGGTGAACACCCGCAACCCAACACTGTTTTCCCTCGCACCGCACGATGATGCGCTGCGACTGGGGCGCCTCCTCGAGAAATGGATAGGCGATGCACATAACATCACCCTGCAGCAGTTGTTTTCCTCCATCATAAGCGAAGGCGGCATTCTTTCATACATCCTTGCCAGCCCGGAAAAGATATGGCTCATGAAAGTGTTGCAGGCGCTGTTCGACTTCGTAAAAGAGGAAACCCGCCGCCATCCAGACATGACTATTGTAAAGCTCCTCGAAACCATCGACCTGATGGAATCCAACGGTCTGTCTATCCCACTCATCCAGGTTTCCGGTAATGAAAAAGGGGTTAACCTGCTCACTGCCCATGGATCCAAAGGACTGGAATTCGAATATGTATTCCTGACAGGCGTTACCTCCAACATCTGGGAAGACAAGAAAAAAATGAGCGGGGGCTTTTCGTTCCCTGATACGGTTTTTACCACGGAAGCCACTTCCACCGATCAGCAGGAACTGCGGCGCTTATTTTATGTGGCACTCACCCGGGCGGAAAAGCATCTGTATATCTCCTACCCCGACTTTAAGCAGGACGGGAAGCCACTGGTACCCAGTGTTTTCGTGGCCGAGATCCAGCAGTATCACAATCTGAGCGTAGTTCCGGTAACCATGGACGACGAAACCATGTTCCAGTTCGAGATCCTGCAATATGGAAAGGAACAGGCACCGGAAATCGAAAAAGTGGATCAGTTGTTTATAGATACCCTGCTGAGCGGCTTTACCATGAACGTAACGGCGCTCAATAATTACCTGCATTGCCCGCTGGCGTTCTTTTACCAGAACCTGCTCCGCGTACCTTCTGGCCGTTCGGAGAACACCGAATTTGGCTCCGCGGTGCACTTTGCACTGGAGAAGCTTTTCCAGAAAATGCAGGAGAAAAACGAATTCCCGCCAAAGGAAGAGTTTATCAAAGACTTCCGCTACAGCATGCTCCGCAGCCGCGAAGCCTTCACCAAAGAGGCCTTTAACCGGCGGATGGAATACGGGGAAGATATCCTGACCAATTATTATGACAAATACCTCCCCCACTGGAACCGTATTGTGAGCATTGAGCGCAATATCCGGAACGTAGTAGTGAACGGCGTGCCGCTTAAAGGGAAGATCGACAAGCTCGAATTCAACGGCAGTGAAATTAATGTGGTGGATTATAAGACGGGGGATTATGAGAAAACGAAGAAAGACCTGAAGAAGTTTGACAGGCCCAACGACCGCAATCCCAACGGCGGCGACTATTGGAGACAGGCCGTTTTCTATAAAATCCTGCTCGACAACTACAAGCAGAAGAACTGGCATGTGGTAAGTACCGAGTTTGATTTCGTGGAACCGAATAAACAGAAGGAATACTTTAAAGAGAAGATCGACATCCTGCCGGAAGACATTACCACCGTGAACCAGCAGATCCGCGAAACCTGGATCCATATCCAGAATAAGGACTTTTATACCGGCTGTGGCAAAGAGGACTGCCGCTGGTGCAACTTCGTGAAAGACAATAAACTGGAAGTGGCGTTGCACACCCTGGTAGAGGAGGAAGAGTAAATAATGGCCAACAAGCAGTAAGTTTGCAAATCATAAATTCAGCGAAAAGGAATCATGAATCAATATAAACTGGGCTGGTTTGGCTCATGGATATTACTGGTAGTGTGCGGCATGTTTTTCTCGCGTTGCGCCAATATTGTGCCGCCCGGAGGCGGGCCGCGGGATACCCTTGCCCCAAGAGTACTCCATATATCCCCTCCCGATTCTACCCTCGGGTTCAATGAAAAGGAGGTTACCTTCAGGTTCAACGAGTATGTGGAGCTGGAAAACGTGCTGGAGAAACTGATCGTATCGCCTACGCTGAAGCGCACCCCTACTATTACAGCCAAGCTGCGTACTATCACCATGGTCATAAAGGACTCCCTGCAGCCCAATACCACCTACACTTTTAACTTCGGTGACGCCGTAAAGGACGTAAACGAACGTAATCCCATTGAGGACTTCCAATATGTAGTATCTACCGGCGATTACCTGGACTCCCTTACCCTCACCGGCACCATTCTCATCGCAGAAACCGGCAAACCGGATAGTAACGTGGCGGTAATGTTATATTCCAACATCCTGGAAGACAGTGTGGTATCGAAGGAAAAGCCACTGTACCTCGCTAAAACCAAGGGTAACGGCAGTTATCGTTTCAAGAACCTGAAACCTGGCAAATACCGGATTTTCGCCCTCAAGGAAGAAGACCGGGATTTTCAATATACCCAGCCCGATGAGCTGATCGCTTTCCGCGAGGAGCCAATCGATCTGCAGGAAGCCATGACGGATATTAATATGTCGCTTTTCAAAGAGCCGGATTCTCTCCGACCCAAGTATGAGGAATTGGACCTCCCGGCTGAACCTGAACCGCAGCAGGAGAAGGAGAAAAAGAAAGACGACAAGAAAAAACCCAAATTGCTGGCCAGTGCAGAGCTGAATGGTGGCCGGCAGGAACTGGGAGACAGTCTTGTTCTGTCTTTCAACTTCCCGCTGCGCAGCCTCGATTCGGGTGCTATCTCCCTGCTGGAAGACACAACACTCCGCCCCGTGAAGTTTAGCGTGAGTGTGGCAGATACCACGCAGAAACGGTTTAAACTCGCTTATAACTGGAAACCGGGTAAACCTTACCAACTGATCCTCCCTGCAGGTTTCGCGACCGATACTACCGGCCTCCAGACCGCCAAGGCCGACACCGTTCGTTTTGAAGCCAAAATGCTGGACGACTACGGAACGGTTACCGTACAGCTTAGTATCAGCGACAGTGCAAAAGTACTGCTCCCCCAAAGCGACACCAGCTACCAGTTTGTGGTTCAGCTGGTTACCGGTGGAAAGGAAGTGAAGTATACCGGTGTGGTGAAGAACGGTAAATGGGAGCGCGGGCTTATCCAGCCCGGGGAGTATGAAATCCGCGTGATTGTGGACCGTAACTTCAATGGCCAGTGGGATACAGGCATCTATTACCGCAACCCGAAAAAGCAGCCGGAAACCGTATTTACCTTCAAAGAGCCCATCAACGTCAAAAAGAACTGGACGGTGCCCACTAACGTCAAACTATAGCCATTATCCGTAATTTTGCCGTATGATCTTCTCTTCCGCATTGATAGAAAATGCCGTCAGCGAGTTTGCGCGCCTTCCGGGTGTGGGCAAAAAAACTGCTTTACGGCTGGTGCTTCACCTGCTGAAGCAGGATACAGCCCAGGTGGAACTGTTTGCGGATGTTATCGCTAAAATGCGCCGCCAGATCAAATTCTGCAAAACCTGCCACAACGTTTCCGACGAAGATATCTGTACCATTTGTGGCAACGCTTCGCGTAATCATAAAGTGGTTTGCGTAGTGGAATCCATCCGTGATGTGATCGCTATCGAGAACACCCAGCAGTTCAATGGCGTGTACCATGTACTGGGGGGCATCATCTCCCCGATCGATGGTATTGGCCCCGACCAGCTGCAGATCCACTCGCTGGTGGAGCGTGTACAGCAATATGGTGTGGAAGAAGTGATCATGGCACTCAGTCCAACTATCGAAGGCGATACTACGATTTACTACTTATCAAAGAAGCTGAAAGATTACCCTGTGAAAGTGACTACCATTGCACGTGGCATCGCTTTCGGAGGCGAACTGGAATATGCGGATGAAATGACGCTGGCGCGGTCTCTTACAAACCGCCTCCCGCTCGAAAACTATCTCCAGCAAGGCAAATAAGCTTGCATTTCCGGAAGGGCGGCTTATCTTTACAACCGGTTATTAACCATATTTCACCCCCTTAAACTGCCAGATCATGCTCAAATTAATGCTGCTTTCCGCATTTTTCTCTATCGCTTTCGGCAATGTTTATGATTTTAAAGTTGACGCGCTCGAAGGCGGAAAGATCGATTTCTCCAAATACAAAGGCAAAAAGATCCTCATCGTAAACACAGCCTCCCAGTGTGGTAATACGCCCCAATACGCTGAACTGGAGAAACTCTATAAAAAGTACCAGAAGAAACTTGTTATCATAGGCTTCCCTGCCAACAACTTTGGTGGTCAGGAGCCGGGGTCTAATGCTGAAATCAAAGCATTCTGTTCTAAGGAATACGCCGTTACATTCCCCATGGCGGCCAAAATATCTGTTAAAGGCAGCGACATCCATCCGCTGTACAAATGGCTGACAGAAGAAGCCAAAGCTAAACAACTCGCCCCTGAAGAGGTAACCTGGAACTTCCAGAAGTACCTGCTCAACGAAAAGGGTGAGCTGATCGCCGTTTTCA
Source organism: Chitinophaga deserti (assembly GCF_003149455.1). Lineage (GTDB taxonomy): Bacteria > Bacteroidota > Bacteroidia > Chitinophagales > Chitinophagaceae > Chitinophaga > Chitinophaga deserti. The sequence continues at coordinate 477,762 of NZ_QFFK01000002.1, read as the reverse complement.
AGCCCCGAACCTCCCCCACTTCCGACGAAGTGCTGGAGGCCATAGAAAAATAATACGACATGAAGAAACACCTACTGTACTCCTTCGCAGCGCTCAGCTGTGCTGCAGGCCTATGCCCCTCCTGCTCAGACTACGACAAAACACTGCTCGACAATTGCGAGCGCACTTCCATCAATGTGGTTTACAATAACCAGTACGTACCCCTTAAAATGCTCAGTGCCACGCTCGTACGCCAGCCTGGTGCAAAGGTCCTGAGCCAGGAAGCTTATTTCAGTGACTCCGTTAAGCTGCTCCTGAAAGTTACCGATACCGCCTGGGCCGCAGGTGGCGGGCAGGGGCACGACAGTCTTACCCTTGGCACTTACCGTTATGTCCGCAATAGCAAAGATACCCTGGGCAGGGTTATAGCAGGGTTCAGGCAGGGAACGCAGCTGCAATGGCTACCTACAGACTCTTCCGCTATTACCATCAGTGCTGTGGATGTAAAACGGCGGACTGTAACCGGCCGTTATTACCTCCGTACTGTTTCACCTGCAATGGTGATCTCCGGGGAATTCAGCGAGGTTTGTTTGCTGTCGATCCCATAATTATGCCTTATTTTTACGGCCATGTTTTTCGCGGATATTATAGGACAGGAAGCAACCCGTACTCAGATTTTGCATGCGGTTGAAAACAACCGGCTCAGCCACGCCATGATCATGCTAGCCCCGGAAGGAGCTGGCGGTTTACCCATGGGCCTCGCTTTTGCCCAGTATCTCGTTTGTGAAGACCGTCAGGAAAATGACGCTTGTGGTAAATGCCAGGCATGCGTGAAAGCCGCCAGGTACATCCATCCCGATATCCATTTTTCCTATCCCGTGATCCCCCGCAAATCGGGCGATAAGCCCGTGAGTACGGATTACGCTGCTGAATGGAGGGATTTTATTGCCCAACAGCCATATGGTAATGCTTACGACTGGCTTCAGTTCATAGGTGCTGAAAATAAACAGGGCAACATCACCGCCCATGAATGCCAGGATATTATCCGCAAGCTGAACCTGAAAAGCTTTGAAAGCAAGTATAAGATATTACTCATGTGGATGCCGGAGTATCTCGGAAATGAGGGTAACCGGCTGCTGAAGCTCATCGAGGAACCACCGGTTAATACGGTTTTCATCCTCGTGGCGGAAAACCAGGAGCAGATACTGGCCACCATCCTGTCGCGCACCCAACTGATAAAGGTGCACCCGCTGGGGAAAGATGAGATCGTGAAAGCCCTGGTACAAAGGAACGGGGTGCCGGAAACCCGGGCAAGGCAGATCGCTACCATTGCTTCCGGTAATTACCGGGAAGCCATGCACCTGCTCAACCATTCTGATAACGACTACCACGATTTATTGCGTAACTGGCTGAATGCCATCTTCATGCAAAATCGGGCAGGACTGCAGGAATGGGTAGACAATATGTCGAGCGCCAAAATGGGCCGTGAAAACCAAAAGCAGTTTATCCGATACTTCATCAACGTACTGGAGCATAGCCTCCGGGTACAATATATGGACCCTTCCCAGCTGGCCTTCTCTCCCGAAGAGATCGATTTTGCAGAGAAGCTGAAAAAACTTGCCAACCTCGGGCAAATGGGAAAGATCATGGATGAGCTGGACAATGCATACTATCACATCGAAAGGAATGCTAACGGTAAAATCCTGTTTCATGCCCTGTCCATCAGGCTTCAGTACATCTTCAAAGGCCGATCCCTGCCTGTTTAGCTGTCAACAAATTAATGTACCTTTGTCCGGCTATTTCCCTATACGGCCCTTTCGAATCTGAAAGTAAATATGTACTTTTAGTGACCTGGGGTACCAGGGATCAACATTTTTTAAATTAATAAACTGAATAATATGGCTTGTGCCGGATGTGGTACGGGTGCAGAGGGGAAGCCGTCGGGATGTAAGAGCAATGGAGGCTGTAGTAGCGGCGGTTGTAACCGCCTCAACGTCTTCGACTGGCTTTCCAATATTCCCTTGAGCGATAGTTTAGCACCATTCGATATTTTAGAAGTAAGTTTTAATAACGGCAGCCGCAAGGATTTCTTCAGAAACTCCACCAAACAATTCTTCGAAAAGGGAGAAATGGTGGCAGTGGAAGGTATAAGCGGTTTCGACGTAGGCATGGTCAACCTTACCGGGGAACTGGTAAAGTTGCAGATGAAAAAACGGAGGGTGGAAGATACGCCTGAAGTTAAGAAAGTGCTCCGCCGCGCTTCTAACGACGATATGCACCGCATGTCTGAGAATAAGAACCGTGAAAGAGACGCACTCATCAAAGCCCGCGCCATCGCCCGTAACCTGGGCCTGGAAATGAAACTGGCTGAAGTAGAAATTCAGGCAGACGGCCGTAAGGCAACTTTCTTCTACACGGCAGACGATCGCGTCGATTTCCGTGAGCTCATTAAAGTATATGCTTCCGAATTCCGTGTGAAGGTGGAAATGCGCCAGATTGGTGCCCGCCAGGAAGCAGGGAAAGTAGGTGGTATCGGCTCCTGTGGCCGCGAACTTTGCTGCTCTACCTGGCTCACCGACTTCAAATCGGTAAACACTACTGCCGCCCGTTACCAAAACCTCTCCATCAATCAGGCGAAGCTTTCCGGCCAGTGCGGCCGTCTGAAATGCTGCCTCAACTACGAACTGGACACCTATCTGGATGCCCTGAAAGAATTCCCCGACGATTGCGATATTATCGAAACGTCTACCGGCAGGGCCACTCTGCAGAAACGGGATATCTTCAAAAACCTGATGTGGTACTCCTACGACAACAGTAATAAGCAATACCCCCTCACCATCGTCCGCGTGAAAGAAATCCGCCAGCTCAACGCTCAGGGCATCCGTCCTGATGAGCTGAAGGCCGTGGAAGTGGTAAGCTCGAAGCCGAATAAGGAAGCCGATCTCGGATTTGCCGACGTTGTTGGCCAGATCAGCCTTCGCTCCCTCGAAAAAGCTTCGCAGAAACGTAAAGCTAAAACCCGCGATAAGCAGCAGAAAGAACAGCAGAAGGATAAAGGCAAAGGTGGTGAACAACCCCAGGCCCGGCGTCCTGAAGCCCGCGGAGGCGAACAGAAACCACGTGAAAACCGTGGGGAACAAAAGCCCCGTGAAAACCGTGGTGAGCAGAAGCCACGCGAACAACGTCCGGACAATCGTGGTGGCGATCAAAAGCCACGCGAGAACCGTGGGGAGCAAAAGCCCCGTGAGCCGCGTCCTGACAACCGTGGAGGCGAACAAAAGCCCCGTGAGAACCGTGGAGGCGAACAAAAGCCCCGTGAGCCACGCCCCGATAACCGTGGAGGCGAACAAAAGCCACGCGAGAACCGTGGGGAGCAGAAGCCTCGCGAGCCACGCCCCGATAACCGTGGTGGTGAACAAAAGCCCCGCGACAACCGTGGTGAACAGAAGCCCCGTGAACAGCGCGAGCCTCGTCCGGATAACCGTGGCGGTGACCAGAAACCCCGTGAGCCCCGTGGAGATCAACGCCCGAGAGACAACCGTGGCGGCGATCAGAAACCACGCGAACCACGTGAGCCAAGAGAACCACGCGATCCCAAACCGGAAAACAAACAATAATTTTGAACTACTTTCGTAATATAGCAGAGACGCACATTTTCGTGCGTCTCTCTTTATTGTATCATACATGATCGGCCTCCCACCCCGATATAGCACCTACGCTTCCCTCCCTCACCGAACCCGGGAGGAAAGCCTCATCCTTTTCTGGCTCGCAGCAGAAAGCCTCGATTGGGAAGTGGGCACCGCCACGCCCGAAACACTCACCGCTTTCACCCATTTCAGCCTCAAATCCTGGAATGAACAGGTATCTATTGACTTCTCTGACGACAATATCGAACTCTTCAGCGTGTCTACCGGCGTCCAGATCCTGGATTTCGGACGTAACCGGCAAAACGTAATCCGCCTCCTGCGCGCCCTTCATACCATAGATGCCGCCATCTCGCCCGAAGCACTGCAATATGCCATGGAAGAACGCCGCTCCCTCATCCTTCCGGAAGAGGAAACGGTCCACCTTACACGGAGCCGCCGCGTAGTAAATGGATTTGCCCAGGTATTTAAACCGGTGAACGGCTATTTCGTGACGCCGATCCTCATCGTGCTTAATGCCCTTGTTTTCCTCATCATGACCAACAAGTGGCTCTTCCCCGACAGCGGTGGCTGGACGCCATCAGGCACTGCACTGGAACAGATAGGCGCCAACTACAAGCCCCTCACCCTCTTCGGAGAGCCGTGGCGCCTGGTTACTGCCGGGTTCCTCCATGCAGATGGGTTCCATCTTTTTTTCAATATGTACGCGGTAATGATGTGCGGGATTTACCTGGAACCCCTGCTGGGAAGAGTCCGGTTTGCTATCGTGTTTCTCCTGTGCGGAATTGGAGGAGCATTGGCCAGCCTTTGGTGGTATGATGTAACCCCTTCGCTGGGTGCTTCGGCCTCCGTGTTCGGCCTCTTTGGCTTTATCCTGGCGCTTTTACTGCATAAATTCATTGAACCCCGTGAGCGGAAAGCCCTCCTGATCAGCATCGGGATTTACCTGGTGATGAACCTGGCTTCGATCTTCTTTTCCACCAATTACGACCATGCCGCACATTTCGGAGGGCTCTTCTCCGGATTGCTCCTTGGGCTCCTATGGCTGCCCGCCCTCAGGCACCGCACCTCCCTGAAAAGAAAAACCATCTTCACCACTATAGGGCTGCTGGTATGTGGCAGCCTGTTCACTCTGGCTTTCATCTTTGCGCCACGCGACGTGAAGGAATACCTCGAGAAACGGTCCCAAATGGACCGGAATTACCTGATGGCATCCGGCGCTTACCGTGCCCGTACCAACGAAGAAAGAATGAAATGGCTGAAGAACTATGCCATTTACTATATGGACGAAAACCTGCGTATCATGGACGAGATCGACCATATGCGCCTTTCGCCCGATTCCCGGAAACAAAACAGGATATTGCGGAAGATCTATTCCACTCAGAAACAACTCTTCATCTGGAACTACAATACCCTTGCAAAAGGGCACAATCCCTACGACGAACAGATCCTCAACGCCCTTAAAGAACTTGACAAACTGCAGCAGCAGCTGGATTACTGATGTTTACTTTTCTTCCTCGAAATAGAGTTTGTAATAATGCATGCTCCGCTCCTCATCGTACCCCCGCTCAATCAGCTCGCGGTTGCCATGAACGTACACATGGAAGTTGCGGTCGAGCTTAAGTATGCTTTTGAAGAATTTCTGGCCTTTCTTAAATGCCGGATTGCTGATCTCGAACTCATCAGGCACATCCAGCTTGTATTCATTACGGTAATGGTCGCGGTAATCACGGAAAGCATCCACAGCATCGGGGTGCCCCAGCACCTCTTCGGCAAATTCTTCCACCTTAAACTCTTCCTTCTCTTTAAAGTAAGTCGCTGATTTCTTTAACAGCTCGATCTGGTCGATACGCGACATTTCGAACTCTTCCGGCAGCTTCTTCTGGATAAACTGCTGGCAAAGGTTCACCATCGTTTCGGTTTGATGGTAACTGTCTTCCCGGCGCTGCACCTGTAAGAATGCATCTTTCCAGTATACGGCTTCGTTTTGCTTGCTGATACTGTCTACGATGCTGACTTTAAACCCATCTTCCTGTTCTACATTGAAAATGAGGCATCCCTTGTCGAGCTTGTTGATATTAATACCATCGTCGTAATTGAGCTGGTAGTTATCGTCGTTGAGGAATACTTTCAGGTAGGTATCGCGGTTTTCGGATTTGAAAATGCCGATTGCCTCCACTTCCTCACCATCTACCTGGCATTTGCTGAAGTGAGTGATATACAGTTCCCCACCCTTGATTTTAGGATGGGTAGAATGTTTATAGAGATGCTTGGCAATATTGACAGACTGATCCTGGAAGTTTTCCTTGTTTTCGAAGATGAGGCTGCAATATTTGTATACCTCATTGAGCTGAATATCGGCCTCGTGCGTGAAGCGGAAATATTCGGCGTTGTTGGTAAACGGCTGGATGAAATAGCTGAGCAGCAGGGTGCCAATGGTTTCGTCCTGCAATTCGAGCGGTTGCTGGGAAAGCACCAAAGGCTCGTCATTATTTCCGTTGCCCACCTTGTGAATAGTGAGCCTTTCCAGGTCCTTTATATCCGATACATGAATCATACGGGCTGCAAATTAGGGGCATTTCCCATTTTCCGTCAAAAAAATTAATTTACCGGAATGAAATCCATCCTCACCACGCTCCTTTCCCTTGCTGCAACGGCCGTATTTGGTCAGAATTTACCCTATACCGCCCGTGATCTCACAAAAGAGAACATGTTTTCCACCAATATCGAAGGCCCCAATTTTGATAAGGCCGGCAGGTTGTTCGTGGTCAATTTCAGGCAGGATGGAACGGTGGGGCTAATCAGTCCGCATACAGGCAGGGGCAATATTTTTGTAACGCTGCCAGACAGCAGTATTGCCAACAGCATCGTGTTCGACCGTTCAGGGAATATGCTCCTGGCCGATTTTGTGGGGCATAACATATTGAAAGTGAATATGAAAACCCGTGACGTCACAGTTTTCTGCCATTCAGACCAGTTTAACCAGCCCAACGATTTCTGTATCAATGAAAAGGGCCAGCTCTTCGCCTCCGACCCCAGCTGGAAGAACGGGACCGGTCAGATCTGGCGCATTGATCCTGACGGCACTCCCACACTCCTGGATGGAAACATGGGTACCACCAATGGTATTTGCCTCAGCCCCGACGAAAAAACGCTGTACGTCAATGAAAGCGTACAGCGTAAGATCTGGAAGTTCGCAGTAGATGCGAAAGGGAATATTTCCAATAAAAAGCTCTTCGCCGAATTTCCCGACTTCGGATTCGATGGTATGAAATGCGACCGCGAGGGTAATGTTTATGTTACACGTTATGGTAAAGGCACTATTGCCATGCTTACACCCGAAGGCGAAGTGTTCCGGGAAATCCCCCTTAAAGGCAAATCCTGCAGCAACCTGGTGTTTGGCGGGCACGACGGGAAAACCGTATTCGTAACCCTGCAAGACAGGAAGTGCATGGAATTTTTCCGTTCAGAGATCGCCGGGAAAGGATTATAGTCCTGCCCGCAGGATGCCCATGGCATCGGTATCTTCATATTTACCGATCTGGCCCTGCAGCTCCGATATCATCATTGCTTTGATTTTGCGGTATTTGACATCGTTGAAAACGTTCTTCATCTCAGAAGGATCTTTCTTCAGATCATACAATTCCCAACCGTTTACACGCTTATAGAAGCGGATAAGCTTATAGCGCTCCGTACGCACCCCGAAGTGAGGAGATACTGCGTGTTCCCCGTTTTCGTAGTAATGGTAATAAATTGCCTTGCGCGCTTTTCCTTTCCGTGCCAGCACAGGCAGGAACGATTTACCCTGCATATCCGCAGTAACTGCGGCACCGGCAGCATCCAGTAAAGTAGGGGCGATATCCAGATTCATCACGAAGTCATTATTGACAGAGCCCGGTTTCAGTTTACCCGGGTAACGGATGATCATAGGGGTACGGAAAGATTCTTCGTACATGAAACGCTTATCAAACCAGCCATGCTCTCCCATATAAAAGCCCTGGTCAGACATGTAGATTACGATGGTGTTCTCCGCAAGCCCGTTACGGTCGAGGTAATCCAGCGTACGGCCGATGTTACGGTCGAGGGATAGCGCCGTACTCATGTAATCGCGCATATAACGCTGAAATTTCCATTGTGCGAAGCCCTCGGCAGTGAAACGGACGGTTTTGAGCCCATCCGCAATGGGATTATAAAATGCATCGAACTTCGCCCGCTGAGCAGGGTTCATGCGTTTGATACTGCCTTCCCGGTTCGCTTCCGCGCTGTCGCCGAACATCTTGAGATCATACCCCATACGCATGGATTCTGAAATGCTCATTTCCTGTACGCGTGCGGCTTCCCGGCCTTCGTATTTATCGAAGAAGTTGGCAGGCAGTTCGAAGGTGGTGTTTTCGAAAGCGCCCATATCGGTCGTATCAGGAATCCAGGTGCGGTGTGTGGCTTTATGGCCAATAACGAGGCAGAACGGTTTGGAGGTATCCCGGCCGCTGAGCCATTTCTCCGCTTCATCTTCCACTACATTCGACACATATCCTTCGAAATTCTTCCGCGACCCGTCCATCATCTGGAAGTCGGGGTTATAATAATGCCCCTGGCCGGGGAGGATCTGCCAGTAAGAGAACCCTTCCGGCCGCGTTTCCAGATGCCACTTGCCGATCCATGCGGTATTGTATCCGGCTTTGCCCAGCTCTTTGATGAAGGTGTTCTGACTGCCATCGAAGCGGGAGTGCTCATTGTCTTTAAACCCGTTTTTGTGGCTGTGCTTCCCTGTGAGGATCACCGCACGGCTGGGGCCGCAGATAGAGTTGGTGACATACGCCCGGTTAAAACGAACACCTTCCATTGCCAGCCGGTCAATATTAGGCGTGCGGGCTTCGCGGCCGCCATAAGCCCCGATAGCCTGGAAGGCATGGTCGTCAGAAATAATGAGTACGATATTAGGCTTACGCTGGGCTTTCAGCGGAAGCGCGCCCAGCATGAGGACGCAGGCAATAGCTGTACGGATACTTTTCATACCCCGGCAAGATACTAACCGGTAACGGCTAATCCAATATTAAGTATGACATATAACAGTACACATCCTTAAAAACATTGCACATTTACCGCCTGCTTACCTATTCTGTGACAGGAATCAGGGCAGCCGTAGCGATTACTGCCATTAAGCTTAACCTTAAAGCGTAGCTAATTAAGGGTTGAAGTATAGTTAAGCTACCTATATCTTATGTATATATATTCCCATAAAAAGGGCCATGGCGCTGCCTTTAGGTAGCATTTATATACATTATACCTTCTTTATAGCTACTTTAACCCTTCTTTAAACTACTGGTTAGCCCGGTTGGTACGAGGGTATAAAAGGAGGTTGCCGGCTGTTATTAAATAGGGAATCCGACAATTGATCTGCCACAATAGAAAAGGCCGTCTCGTTTGAGACGGCCTTTTGTGCTATCAGTAAGTTGAAATTGTATCAGGTATTCAAACCGCCACACACGCTCAGCGTTTGGCCGGTTACGTATGCGCTCATGTCTGATGCCAGGAAGAGGCATACATTGGCGATATCTTCGGGAGAACCGAATTTGCCCAAGGGAATTTTATCGAGGTAGGCTTTTGCACCCTCACCATCTTTCAGGTAATTGGTCATATCAGTTTCCACGAAACCGGGAGCAACAGAGTTTACACGCACATTGCGACTGCCCAGCTCCTGAGCAATGGATTTAGAGAAACCGATGATACCAGCTTTGGAAGCCGCGTAGCTGCTTTGGCCCGCATTGCCTTTCATGCCGATGATGGAGCTCATATTGATGATGCTGCCGCTTTTGGCTTTCATCATAGGGCGGATCACCAGTTTCGTCATATTGAAAACGCTCTTCAGGTTCACGTCCATCACTTCATCCCACTGGTCTGCACTCATGCGGAGCAGCAGGTTATCTTTAGAGATGCCCGCGTTATTAACGCAGATATCAACAGTGCCAAATTCTTTCACCACATCATTCACCAGTGCTTCGCACTCTTCGAAAACACCTGCGTTGCTCTTGTATGCTTTTGCTTTCACACCTTTAGCCAGTAATTTGGCTTCGAGCGCTTTTGCTTTTTCGTCTGAGCTCACGTACGTAAAAGCAACATGTGCGCCATGGTCAGCAAATTTCAATGCGATCGCTTCTCCGATGCCGCGGCTTGCTCCCGTAACGATGGCTACTTTGTTGTCGAGTAATTTCATTGTAACTGTGTAGTTTTAACTTTAGTCTGATTGGGTGAAGGTATATCTAAAGTAAGCCTTTCCCTATTGTTTTTCAATAAACCGGAGGATTTCCTCCAGCACATTTCTTTCGTTGTTGAGGCGGGGAACTTTGTGTTGTCCGCCGAGTTTGCCCTTGCTCTTCAGCCATTCCGTAAACGTGCCCGGCTTCAGGGAATGAAGTGTGGGCCTGGCCAGCGCTATATCTTTATGACGTTTGGCCTCGTAGTCGGAATTGATGGTTTTGAGCGTACTGTCGAGCATGTCGATGAAAGCATTGATATCAGCAGGAGCCTGTTCAAACTCCACCAGCCATTCATGCCCGCCTGTTGCCCCATCACTAAAATAGATAGGTGCCGCTGTATAATCGTTGACCACTGCGCCCGTGGCGGCTGCCGCTTCTGCGATGGCCTTGTCGGAATTGTCTACTATCAGCTCTTCCCCGAATGCATTGATGAATGATTTGGTGCGGCCGCTCACGCGGATGCGGTATGGGGCAAGAGATACGAACTGCACAGTATCACCTACCAGGTAGCGCCAGAGACCTCCATTGGTGCTGATCACAAGTGCATAGTTTTTACCCATTTCCACTTCATGCAGCTGCAGCGTGTGGGGGAACTCTTTCCCCAGTTCTTCCATCGGCATAAACTCATAGAAGATACCATGCTGTAAGAACAGCAGCAGCCCTTCTTCCCCGATCACGTCCTGCGCTGCGAAGAAACCTTCGGAAGCGTTGTACGATTCGAGATAGTTCATGTCGGGTTTACGGATGAGCTTTTTGAACTGCTCGCGGTAAGGCGTAAAGCTTACACCGCCATGCATATATACTTCGAGGTTAGGCCATACATCGGCCAGATTGTCTTTCCCCGTAAGTTCGAAAATACGTTTGATGAGAACGATCGTCCAGGTAGGTACGCCGGCAATGGAGGTCACGTTTTCATGGATTACGGCGTTAGCCATCCGTTCGATCTTTTCTTCCCATTCGTCCATAAGAGCGATGGAAAGGTCTGGCGTGCGGAGGAGGTTGCCATAGAAGGGCATATTCTGTAACATCACGGCGCTGAGGTCGCCATAATAGCTGTCGCTGTCGGGCGAGAGTTTATTGACCTGGTGGCTTCCGCCGATAACGAGGGATTTGCCGGTGAGCACATCAGCGTCCGGGAAATTGTTATAATACAGAGAGAACACATCGCGGCCGGCGCGGTAGTGGCATTCGTCGAGACTTTCTACGGAAACGGGGATGAACTTGCTTTTGTCGGCCGTGGTGCCGGAAGATTTGGCGAACCACTTGATGGGCGTATTCCAGATAACGTTTTGTTCACCTTCCATGACGCGCTGAATGTAGGGCTTCATGGTTTCATAGGTATGCACGGGCACCCTTTGCTTGAATTCGTCTATCTTATAAATTTTGGAGAATCCGTACTGTTTACCGAACTCGGTGTACTGCGCGGCGCTGAGCAGGCTCTGGAAAACCTGCTGCTGTACCTGCAGGGGGTACTGCATAAAGTGCTCGATGCGCCCCATCCGTAGTCTGGCCAATTGCGACAGCGCTGGACTTAATATCTTCATACCGGTTTATAGCAGGGTTTTTATTGACAGGTTATTCTACTTGTTTAGCGGCTTCGTCGAGATAATCTTTTCTCCGGAGCACGAAATTCTGGCCAAGATACACTTTTCTCACCTGTTCGTCTTCCGCCAGTTCCTCGGCAGATCCGGCTTTGAGTATCTTACCTTCGAAGAGGAGATAAGCACGATCGGTGATGGAAAGTGTTTCCTGAACGTTGTGGTCGGTAATAAGGATGCCGATATTGCGGTATTTAAGCTTTGCTACAATTCCCTGAATGTCTTCCACGGCGATAGGGTCGATGCCGGCGAAAGGTTCATCCAGCAGGATAAATTTGGGATCTACTGCCAGCGCCCGGGCAATTTCAGTACGGCGCCTTTCGCCGCCGGAGAGTACATCCCCGGGACTTTTACGCACGTGCTGCAGGCGGAATTCGCTGAGAAGGCTCTCCAGTTTATCTTTCTGCTCTGCCCTCGTCAGCTTCGTCATTTCCAGCACGGCGGAGATATTATCTTCCACACTGAGCTTTCGGAAAACACTGGCTTCCTGCGGCAGGTAGCCGATTCCCATCTGCGCCCGCTTATACATGGGCAGCTTTGTGATGTTGATTTCATTGAGGAACACCTCCCCCTCGTCTGGCTTGATCAGCCCTACAACCATGTAGAAGGTGGTTGTTTTACCGGCGCCATTAGGGCCCAGCAGCCCTACGATCTCGCCTTGCGTTACCTCCACGGAAACGTGGTTTACCACAGTCCTGCTGCGGTAACGCTTCACCAATTGCTGCGTATGTATCCTTAATGCCATAGTTAGAATCTCGGCAAAAATAACAAAATCAGCGAATGGACAACGGTTTTACCCATTTCAAATGAAGGATTTTAACCATTTATTGGCTATTAGCTAATTATTGGGGGATATATTATTTTTGCGGGGCTTTTTAAATGAAGCCGCAATCAACATGAAAGTTACCGAACATATCGCCCAGGCGAAAGATACCCTGATCTCCTTCGAGATCCTGCCTCCGCTGAAGGGAAAGAGCATTGATTCCATCTGGGACCATCTGGACCCGCTGATGGAATTCAAGCCGGCATATATTAATGTGACCTACCACCGCAGCGAGCATATGTTCAAGAAAAGGGCCGATGGATCGTTTGATAAAGTAGAGATCCGTAAACGCCCCGGTACAGTAGGTATTTGCGCCGCCATCATGAACCATTACCAGGTAGATGCCGTTCCCCACCTTATCTGCGGAGGCTTCTCCAAAGAAGAAACGGAGAATGCCCTTATCGACCTCAACTTCCTGGGAATCGACAACGTGCTCGTATTGCGTGGAGATGCTCCCAAAAACGAAACCTTCTTCGAAGCCCACCCCAATGGCCACCGCTATGCGCTGGAGCTGCTGGAGCAGGTAGTATGTATGAATAATGGCATGTATCTCGAAGAAGACCTTCAGGGCGGTATCAAAACCAAATTCTGCATCGGCGTGGCGGGCTATCCCGAAAAGCACTTCGAAGCTCCCAATCTGCAGACCGACATGAACTACCTGAAGAAAAAAGTAGATGGAGGAGCCGATTACATCGTTACACAGATGTTTTTCGACAATAAAAAATTCTTTGATTTCGTAGCCAAATGTCGCGAAAACGGCATTAATGTGCCCATTATCCCCGGTCTGAAACCCCTTACTTCCAAGAAGCAGCTGACGGTACTGCCCCGGATCTTCCATGTGGATATGCCCGATGAGTTCGCCAACGAGGTAATCAAATGCAAAACCGACAAGGATGTGGAATTGGTTGGAACAGAATGGCTCATTCAGCAGTCGAAAGAGCTGAAAGCTGCCGGTGTTCCCGTACTGCATTATTATACGCTCGGCAAGCCCAAAGTTGTGCAGCAGGTGGTTTCATCCATCCTCTAAAACGGAAAAACCATTGCGTCGATACGCAATGGCTGTGTTTCCCTATAACTGTCACACCTTTGTTTAGAAAACTTATTGGTGATGTATTGCTGCTATTATGACGCCTGACAATCACCTTACCCCTACCCGGGAAATAAAAAAAAGGGCACTTCCTGAGGAAGTGCCCTTTTTTATGTTGATAGTTATCTTGATAATTAATAGTCTTCCCGGTTAAACAGGAATCCAACACTGAGGCCTACGTATTGGTTACGGCTGCGCGTAAGCTCGCTGCGATCGGTATCGGTAAGCCCGATGTTACAGTTTACCGCGATATTAACACTGCTGAAAAACTCATACCCTACTGATAAATGAGCGCCTGCTTCCCAGGGAGCCATCCGGATCACGGCAAGGTTATCATCTGCCTTTCCTGAAAACTGTACTTTCCTGAAGTCACGGCTTACTTCCTCCCCGTCGCGCTCCATGGTAAAGGAGTATTTCCCCCTTATGCCATAACCTACATATGGGCCTACACCTCCTACCAGGTGGCCACGGCCAACCGGGAGCTTATATACTATATTCAGCGGCAACTCCAGGTAATCCAGCTCCAGGCGGGTACCTTTGGTAATCAGCATGCCCGACAGATCAGACTTTCCGGCATATTGATCACGGATAACAGCTCCTTTCCGGATGTACCGGATATAAGGCTGTAAATACAATCTTTCCATCAGGGGAATGTTCAGCAAAAAATCCGCATGCCAGCTGTGCAGTGGTTTCATATAGCCTTTTCCAATGCCCATTCCGGCAGGAGCGTTTCCACTGATCTCAACATTGGAAGCATTATAGCCTCCCCTCACGCCTATACTAACTTGTCCAAATGCGGCTGGGGCCACATACAATAACATGCACATGAGTAAAGTTCTCATCATAATTACCTGTTTTGGGTCGACGATCGGCAAGAGTTGGCAAAATCCAAATATTATAAGTGTATCCGGTTCGGGGGGTCCTGTGTCGTCTCAACTGTCCTTTAATATGCAGACGCAAACCTACAACAAAGAAGATTGTGTTTAGTTGTACGGTTGTTTGTAATAACCAATAATTAACTTAAAACGTGCATTTTCCAAGTCGGGCCAAACACGATAATTTGAGTTATGGGCAAAGAAGAAGGGCCAGACATGAAATAAATTTCACGTCTGACCCTTATCTTATATCGGGGTTTGCGATGCGCTTATTATACTAGCGGCCGCCGAATTTATAACCAGCGGTTACACCAAAAGAGGTGTTGCGGCGGGAGTTGTCGCTATCACCATTCTGGCGGATATTAACCAGGCCAAGGTCGGCATACAGTCCGAAGTTGAGGCCTACTGGCAGCTCATAACCAAACTGCAGGTTGGCACCAGCATCAAATCTTTTGCGGTAATCATCCCAGTCGATGTCGCTGCTTACCACACTACCACCAATTACTGCCTCGGATTTACCACCAAGGCCCATGGCGAAATACGGACCAGCACCCAGATACAGGTTACCTGCACCTACTTCAGGTTTGAACATGAAGTTGATAGGAAGCTGGAGGTAATGGATACGTTCTTTCAGGGTAAGATTGTTGATCTTTTCCTTACCACCTTTACCTGAATAAAGCAGGCTGGGCTGGATAAAAAATTCGTCGGCCAGTGGCAGATCTACAGTGACACCGGCACGGAGCCCGGTCAGCAGATCACTGGTTTCCTTATCGCCATTAATTTTGTACGTCTGGCTGGAAAATTGCGGTCCGGCCACCACGCCGAACTTTACCTGAGCAAAGGTGGCGCCTACCAAAAGCATGGCAGCAACGGACAAGAGAACTTTTTTCATGTTATTTTTTGTTGTTTTAGGAAAATGTTGCTGTTGGGAGTAAATGATTAACTAAATAAACTGCGGGGCACTGTAAATTGTTTATTTGCTGCCTCCAAAAAGGTAACCAACAGAAAAGCTCCAGACACGGTTTTTACCCTTATCATCCGAACTATTGTCGGTTCCGGAAAGTATTTTACCGAAGCCCAGTCCATACTGTGCAGATACAAGGAAGTTACCGAACTCCATACCTGCCATCAGGTTACCACCATAGTCGAATCTTTTATACTTATCGTAACCCTGGTTGGGATCGCCATCATTAAAGGGAGTATCGTCATCCCATTTAATGTTACTCTCTCCACTGGTATGAGCGCCAGCCACGGTAGATTCCCATTTGTTTTTACCTGCTACGCCAAAGGCCGCATATGGACCGGCGCCCAGGAAAATGCGCATATCATTGCCAACGGGGATCTTACCTACTAAGTTTACAGGCACTTCTATGTAACGGGGACCAGTAGTCGTTTTAAAGTAGGCAAGGCTGCCGGATTCGCCTCTTTCAAGCTTGGTGCCTTTACCGGTGTAGAACACACCAGGTTGTAAAGAGAGGATGGGAGAAAGCGGAATATCCGCGATCGCACCGACATTAAATGAATTCACGGAACGGCTTTTATCAACTGATCCGCTATTGGCATCGGAAATGTTCGCCACGTTCCAGCCGCCTTTTACACCTACTCTTACCTGGGCCATCGCGGCTACGGAAACTCCGATCGCCATACATGTTAAAATCATCTTTTTCGTCATAACCTAAAGTTTTGGTGATGACAGGTAAATTCCAAAGACTATGCCAAAGCCTGTCAAAGCAGTTTTAACACTCTGTAAATCAGAATTATATGTGCAATTAATTCCGTTTATCCACAGCGGCTTCCCGTTGCAGGAACTCATCTAATTGGGACATACCGAGGCGTTTTGCGAGAATTTTCTTCTTCTCATCGAGCAGGTAAACGACGGGAGTAGCATACACATCGTAGAATTTGCGGTAGTTCGTAAGATTATCGGGGTCCCAGGCGTGGATCCAGCCGGACATTTTGTGTTCTTTGATAAACTTGATCCATTCTTCGCGGGTACCATCGGTTCTTACCCCAACCATGGTTACACCTTTATTCTTCCAGCTCGCCTTCCAGGCGGAATCGAGTTTAGGTACTTCCGTTATGCAATGGCCGCAGGTAGGGTCCCAGAAAACCACGACGGTGTATTTGGATTTGATATCGTACAGGGAAGCTTTGCGGGCAGACGTATCCTTCAGCTCCATCGGGGCGGCCTGCTGACCAATAAGGTTCGGTGCGATAGTGAGCGCTCGGCTGATAACTTTTTCCCGTTGCTCCGCAGAAAGCCAGTAAGCATCCCCGGGTACATAATACTTCTCCACCAGGTGCACGAACACGGCATCCATGCCCATTACCGGCGATGTTTCGTATGTGTGCGTGAGCCACCACAGTACAAACTTGAATGATTCCTTGTCTTTCTTTGCTCTGGCCAGCAAAAGATCGGCTTCATAAATTGTAGAATCCGGAACGGGAGCCACCAGATTCTTAAAATATCTGTCGAGGCGTGCCTCCAAAATCGGGGTACGAACCAGTCGGCCGTCGGCTACATTAATATTATCCCAGTAATGACCTTTATAATATCTGTAAGGGAAAGTGGAATCCGCTGTACCATCGGCCTTCATGGGCATTGGGGGTACCTGTGGCTCTTTCATGGCTTTAAAAAGGCTGGCAAGGAGTGAAGCCGGGTGTTTCGTGATCACGTTTTCCCGGTATTCCTGGAGCTTTTGCCCGAAAGCTTCAGAGAGCGGCCTCAGTGCGGCAGAGTCCTTCGCAGTACGGGCAGCAGCGGCTTTATGCTGGAGATCGCTGCTGTTTTGCTGGATGAACCGGTTGTATTCAGAGAAAAGTGAATTGTCTGCACTTCCAGTATAAGTGGTGCCTCCAACCAGATCGCTGGTATCTGCCGTAATGGAGAATTGCTGGTCTTTGTCCAATAATATCTCAAAATACTTTTGCTTTCCGGGCATCACGATCAGGTAGATGCCGCCCGGAAGAACCTCCTTTCCGGAAATCACAGCAGTACCCTGCGGGTTGATCTGTGCGGAGTCCATTACATATGTGGTTTTGCCCATATAATGGCCGAGATAGAGGGTACCCGATTGGTAGTTGCGGAGGGTAACGGAGATCTGGTAGCCCTGCGCGCAGAGGGATGAATAGCTGCAAAGGCAGCCCAGCAGGAGAGTTAGCAGTTTTTGCATAGGTGCAATAAAAGTAAATAAAACCATCCTACCTTTGCACCCGTGAGGAAAAAAAATGTAGTACTTGAAAATGTGCCTGTAACCGGCTATGCCGCAGAAGGCAAAGCCCTGGCGCGGGTAGATGGCAAAGTCGTTTTCATTGAAGGCGGCGTAGTGCCTGGCGACGTGGTAGACGTTCGCCTGTCTAAAAACAAAAAAGACTGGGCAGAAGGGAAAGCCACGCTTATCCGGAGTTATTCCCCCCAACGCACAGAACCTTTCTGCGAACATTTCGGCCTCTGCGGAGGTTGTAAATGGCAGATGTTGCCCTACGATCAGCAAATGGCTTATAAGCAACAGCAGGTAGAAGACCACCTCCGCAGGATCGGCCACCTGAATTTCCCTCCCCTGGAACCTATCCTGGGCGCGGAAAAAGTTCGCCGTTACCGTAACAAGCTGGAATTCACCTTTTCCAACAAAGCCTACCTCACCGATGCTGAAATGCCTGCAAAAGGGGATGAAATTCCCCGCCGAAACGCTCTCGGCTTCCACATCCCCCGGCTGTTCGATAAAGTACTCGACATTCAGACCTGCCACCTCATGGAGGAACCGGCCAATCTGATCAAGAACACCATCAGGGCATATGCAGAAAAGCATAACCTGTCTTATTATGATATCCGCCGCCAGGAAGGCTGGCTGCGCAACCTCGTGCTGCGCATATGCACTACCGGCGAAGTTATGGCCAACCTGGTGGTGCATCATGAAGATGAAGCTCTGAAAGGGCTGCTGGATCACCTGCAGGAAAAGGTTCCCGCCATCACCACCCTGCTTTACACCATCAACCCCAAAAAGAACGATACTATCTTTGACCTTGAGCCCCAAATCTGGTTTGGCAAGGGATATGTAGAGGAGAAGCTCGAAGATTTCACCTTTAAAATCGGCCCGAAGTCTTTCTTCCAGACAAATACCTATCAGGGCGAAGCCCTTTATAAGGTAACGCGGGAGTTTGCCGGGTTAACCGGTCGCGAAACTGTTTATGATCTCTATTGCGGAACCGGCAGCATTGGCATCTTCGTATCGCCACAGGCCGGGAAAGTGGTAGGTATTGAGCTTATCCCCGAAGCCATTGCCGACGCAAAGGAGAATGCGGCAGCCAACGGGGTTACGAATGCTGAGTTCTTTGCCGGAGATGTGATCGACATTGCTGACGATGCGTTTTTCGCGACCCATGGTACGCCTGACGTAATCATCACCGACCCTCCCCGTGCAGGCATGCATGAGAAACTGACGGCTAAACTGCTCGAAGTAGCAGCACCGCGTATTGTATACGTTTCCTGCAACCCCGCTACCCAGGCGCGCGACCTCGCCCTCCTGGCTGAAAAATATACCATCGAAAGGGTGCGCCCGGTGGACATGTTCCCCCATACCCACCATATCGAAAATGTAGCGCTGCTGCAGCGCAGATACTAATATTGCAGCGGAAGAACGAGGAAAGAGATTGACAGTAACCATCACGAATAAGTAACGGTCATGAGCGAGATGAGACCCGGAAAATTCCAGTATCTGCCACTGGTCATCAAGTATTTGTTAATCATCAACGGTGTTATCTGGCTGACCCAGGTAGGGCTGAGCAAGCTGTATGGCTTCAGTCTGGCCGATTACCTTGGCCTGCGATACTGGGGTTCCGAATTCTTTCGCCCCCATCAGTTCATCACCCACATGTTCCTGCACGACGAAGGCAATTTCCTGCACGTGTTCTCGAATATGTTCGCCCTCTGGATGTTTGGCGCCACCCTGGAAAACCGGTGGGGTCCGAAACGATTCCTCAATTTCTATCTCATTTGCGGGCTCGGTGCAGCCTTTTGCCATGAGGCAGTACTCACGTACGATAACATGACCCTGGCCAAGGAAGCACAACGCTTCTACGACCAGCCTACGCTCGACAACTTCCGCTTTATCGTCAATAAGTATAACCTGGACCGGTTACATGGTTTCGTGGAAGCCTGGGGACGCCTCCCCCCGGATTCTGATATGCTGGTTTGGCAAACGAAACATTTTGTGTCCGATTTCGTGGAACAATATAAAAATGTGCCTACTGTAGGGGCTTCCGGTGCGGTTTTTGGAGTGTTGCTGGCGTTTGGGTACCTGTTTCCCAATCAATACCTGTTCATTATTCCCATTCCCTTCCCGATAAAAGTGAAATATTTCATCGGTGGATATATCTTGTGGGAATTGTATGTCGGGTTCCAGAATAATAGCGACAATATTGCCCATTTCGCGCATCTGGGCGGTGCCTTGTTCGGATTCATCATGCTGAAGATATGGCGGGAAAGAAGCGACCCGCGCAGTTAATGACCTTTAAAAAATCGTATTTTTGCATACAAACACCAGTGCCATGGAAGTAGCAGAAAAAGAGCGGACACCGGGATTGTCCCTGGGGGAAGAGAAAAACATGGTAACCCAGCTTCTGCTCATAAATACTACCGTTTTCATTCTCCTGTACTTCATCAAGATAATTTATCTCATGGAAGAGTACGGCGAGCCTGCGTTTGTGAGAGACATCCTGTCTAACACAATCGTTTCCGCATCGCCCGGCACCGTTCTGTCCAAACCATGGACCCTGCTCACAGCGATGTTCGCCCATATGGATTTCTGGGATATCTTCAGCAACATGGTCTGGATGTTCGTTTTTGGCAGCGTACTCCAACAACAGGCTGGTTACAAACAAATCCCCGTTACTTATGTACTCGGCAGTTTTGCCGGCTACATCACCTATATTGCTGCAATGAACCTCCTGCCGGGTGTATTACCTCCAGTGACCGCCGGCGGCGGTATCATGGGCGCACACGCCGGGGTTATGGCTATGGCTACCGGAATTACTTTCATGTCCCCGGGGCTTCGCGTTTTCCCCCAATTATGGCGTGGCGGAGTACCCATCTGGATCTTCTTTGGCATATTCTTAATACTCCACGCCGCTTCTGTTTTGTTGGGCGAGGGCAGCCTTTCTAACCTTGTGTATATGGTTGGTGGCGCCGTTACGGGAGCCTTACTATCTGTGGCATTTAAAAATGGCCCCAGCTTCGCAGACAGTATCTTCGACTTCTTTTATAACGTAACCCATGTTTTCCATCCAAAAAAAAAGTTGAGCCGGAAGGATGAGGAAACTGCCACTTTCCCCGAACCACCTAACCGCAGCACCCCCCTTCCTTTCGTGAAGATCGGTCACGTACCGGAGCATCGCATCAACGAAATTCTGGATAAAATCAACGATAAAGGCATGGAAAGCCTGTCGCCGGAAGACAGGGAAATTCTGATCCGCGCCAGCCGCGAAGAAGAATAAAATGGAACTACCCCCTATGCCTGTTACGCCCCCACCCCGCCGATTTCGCTTTCTACGTATAGCAACGTACGTTCTTGCCGGAATGCTTGTAGCCTCGGCATGGTTGCCGTTGTTCAGGCCGCTGGAATACGTCCCTCTTGGATTTGCAGGACTGCTGTATCCCGTTTTCTTTGTCCTTTCTATCATCGCAATATTCTCTTGGATGGCAGCCCGGCGTAGAGAATGGCGCGTACTGCTGCTGGCGATCGTATTATCTTTCAGAGGCATCGTTCCATATTTCGCTGCAGGTGGCATCCGGGGAGATGTGCCAGCTACTGATAAGTCGTTCACTGTGATGACCTTCAACTCTAGCAGCATGGGCCTCCTGAATTACAAGACAGACACTCCGGTGGTCCGGCAGATCGAAGAAGTACTTAAAGAAGCCTCACCGGATATCCTTTGTATTCAGGAGTTTTATACCAATACCGGGAAAGAACGCGACCGGCATCTGCCTTCTATCGCAGAAAAAGGTAAATATCCTTACCATTATTTTGCTCCGCATTATAATAACTGGACCACTTGGTACTATGGCACCATCGTATTTTCCCGCTTCCCGATTCTAGATACCGCCCGTATCCCTTTTCATGGCGGATATAACCGGAACGAAGACCTCGTGCGGCTACGTCTGCTGGTTCATTCAGATACTATGACGCTCTTAGTAGCACATTTTGCTTCTTATCAGTTTAAAAACAACCAGTACAACCTGGCCCGCGCCATCCTCCCTTATGCCGGGCGCAGGGCTACCAAAAGGCTCATTGCCGAACAGGCGAATATTCTACAACAGGAAACTACGAAAACTGACGACCCTGTGATCGTGACAGGCGATTTCAATGATGTACCACTCTCCTACACTTACCATACCGTACGCGGCAATAAACTGCAGGATGCCTGGCTGGAGCGCGGTTTTGGCCTGGGGAGAACCTTTTCTGCCATTGCCCCAACGCTGCGGATCGATTTTATTTTACCCGACAACCGCATACTTGTGGAAGCTGCAGATATCTACCGGAAAAAGAAGTTGCAACATTTTCCATTGATGGCGCGTTTATCTCTTCGCCGGCAGTAGCGCTTGTCACACAATACAGAGATTTCACATACGAAACCGGCTGTCCTACAACTTGCCATTACAATAATTAAAGTATTGTCAATTAATGATTTAAATTTATAGCAGCCAAACATTTTACCTGTTGAAATTTTTAAGACTTTTTACAAAAGGGTTTTTCCTGACCGTTAATATCCTTGTTGTGGTGTTTTTCCTCCTTGCCTGCCTGGTCCCTTTCATTTCCCCGGTAAGGTTTTGGCCGATTAGTTTCCTCACCCTTGGCTTCCCGTTCCTCCTTGGCGTATTGGGGCTTTTCCTCGTTTTCTGGCTTATTTTCCATCCTAAATACGCGCTCATCCCCCTGGTGGCAATGCTGCTTGGCTGGAAGTCGGTATCCTCCTTCGTGGCCATCCGCTGGCCGCAGAACTGGGATACGGCCGACCGGCCTGATGGCAGTTTCAACGTGATGAGCTTTAACGTGGCCCTTTTCGGTTTGTACAGTAAAAAAAACAGTAAGCCTGTCCGCGATTCCATTTTCCGGCTCATAGAGCGTCACGAACCTGATGTACTCTGCCTGCAGGATTTCTATACTTCGGAGAAAAAGAACGATTTCAATAACCGGGAAGATATCTCGCGGGAACTCAGTTTGCCACACCGCTTCTTTTCCAGTGATTTCAACAGGAATGGAACGCAACATTGGGGCAGTATCATCTTTTCCAAATACCCCATCATCAAATCCGATAAGGTAAAACTATCCCCCGGTCCACTCGGCGAAAGCCTCATTTTTGCAGACGTGCTGAAAGGGGTAGATACCATCCGTATCATCAACATGCACCTAGAATCATTCCGGTTCAATAAAGAAGATTATCAGTCGATCAGTAAGGTGAAAGCCCAGAAAGATACGGGGCTCGTTGCCACCCGTGGTATTATGAACAAAATGCGGGATGCCTACGTCCGCCGCAGCCGGCAGGCCAATGTAGTGGCTGACTTTATCCGTACCAGTCCACACCCTGTAGTAGTTTGCGGGGATTTCAACGATACTCCTGCCAGCTACACTTACTATACTATCCGTGGCAATCTGCAGGATGCCTTCCTGCGAAAAGGCAGCGGTGTAGGTCGTACCTTCTCCGGAATCTCGCCCACACTCCGAATTGATTATATCTTTGCCGACCCCGCATTTTACATCCATGGCTTTAGAACCATCCGTACAGACCTCAGCGACCATTACCCCGTAATTACTAACCTGCGGCTCGGAGAGGACGAATAGGATTCATAAGATTGTCTTCCGCTTTTGGTTAAAAAATTCGAAATTAGGGTTATAAAATGCGAAATTCGCCGCTCGAACCTTAAGATATGTCAGAACAGCTTAAACTACACAATACCCTAAGCCGACAAAAAGAAGTCTTCACACCCTTGTACCCCGGACATGTGGGCATGTACGTGTGCGGCCCCACCGTTTCAGGAGAGTCGCACCTGGGTCATGCCCGTCCGTTCATCACGTTTGACGTGGTCTACAGATACCTGCAACACCTGGGTTACAGAGTCCGTTATGTCCGCAATATCACTGATGCAGGGCATTTTGAAGAAGAAGGAAGGGATGCGGAAGACAAGATCGCAAAGGGCGCTTTGCTGGAAAAACTCGAACCAATGGAGCTGGTGCAGAAATACACCAACCTCTTCCATTGGGCCATGGAGCAGTTCAACAACCTGCAACCCAGCATCGAGCCTACCGCAACAGGGCATATCGTGGAACAGATCGAAATGATCAAGAAAATCATGGACGACGGTTTCGCATACGAAGCCAATGGTTCCGTGTATTTCGATGTCAAAAAATATTCTGAAAAACATCACTACGGCATCCTCAGCGGCCGTATCATTGAAGATCAGCTGGAAACCACCCGTGAGTTGGATAACCAGGACGAAAAACGGAACAAGGTAGATTTTGCCCTGTGGAAAAAAGCGCCGGCAGAGCACCTCATGCGCTGGCCCAGCCCCTGGGGCGATGGTTTCCCCGGATGGCACATCGAGTGCTCGGCCATGAGTGGTAAATATCTCGGCAAACAGTTCGACATTCACGGTGGAGGCATGGACCTCCAGTTCCCCCACCACGAATGCGAAATAGCCCAGAGCACCGTAGCCCATGGAGACATGATGGCCCGTTACTGGGTACACAACAACATGATTACCATCAACGGTAAGAAAATGGGTAAAAGCTATGGCAACGTGATCCGTCTGACGGATCTTTTCGCCGGCACGCATCCGCTGCTGGAGAAGGCCTACAGCCCCATGACCATCCGTTTCTTTATTCTGCAGACGCATTACCGCAGTACGCTCGACTTCTCCAATGAAGCCCTGCAGGCCGCTGAAAAAGGGCTTGCACGCCTCTGGAGCGCATTCGAGACACTGCAGAAACTGGAATATTCCGGAAATGGCGCCCCCATTAATGATGAACTCGATAAACAGGTTCGCGAATTCTGCGCCGATTGCGCCACCGCCATGAACGATGATATCAGCACCGCACGCGTGCTCGCTAACCTCTTCGAGCTGGCACCCATCGTTAATTCCCTCCGCGGCGGACAGTTGAAAATGCACGAAATCAGCGAATCGACTTTCGCCCTGCTCAAAAGCACCTGGCATACTTACCTCGTGGATATTTTGGGAATGCGTTCCGAAGAAACCGCCGATACCAGTAAACTCGACGGCGTGCTACAGCTGCTGATCGATATCAGGAAAGAAGCCAAGGGACGGAAAGATTACGCCACTTCCGACAAGATCCGCAACCAGCTGCAAGCCATCGGCATCCAGCTGAAGGATGAAAAAGACGGAACCGTTTCTTACGCCATCGAATAAGTATCAGGATGACACCTCACGAAGTATATATTCAGCATCTTCGTAAAGATAAAAAACTGCATAAGATCATTTCCGCCCCGCTGGCCGATATACCGGTGCGGAAAAACATAGCGCTGAAGCTGATCGGTTCTATTATGAGCCAGCAGCTTTCCACCCGCGTGGCGGAAGTGATCTACGGCAGGTTCCTTGCCCTTTATAAAAACAAGGAACCCAGGCCACAGCAGATCCTGGACACCCCTGCTGAAACCCTAAGGGCCATCGGCCTATCCAACGCTAAAGTTTCTTACGTTCACAATGTTGCCCGCTTCGTAATCGAAGAAAAACTGACAGACGCACGCCTTCATAAAATGAGCGACGCCGAACTGATCACTTACCTGACGCAAATTAAAGGCGTAGGCAGATGGACGGTGGAGATGTTGCTAATGTTTTATCTGGGACGTGAAGACGTGTTTCCTACCGACGATCTTGGCATCCAGCAGGCGATGACGCGCCTCTACAAGCTGGACCCTGCCGATAAAAAACTGCACCGCGTACGGCTGCTTGAACTGTCCGCCAAATGGGCGCCCTACCGCACACATGCATGCAGGTATCTTTGGGCCTGGAAGGATGGGGAGTAATTGTTATTGAGGAATACTGTAAGAGAAGATAACAGCAGTATCCTGATCCGTATCTGCCTGAATCATACCAACACCTTTCGCATAATATCTTGTTACCAGCGTTTCTGCCGGCAGTATCGGGGGAACTGAGAAATCAGTACGTACACCGATCACATTCTCGAAGCGCTGGCCCAGAACAGTTTTGGAAGTACCTTTTTGCATAATGGTGTTGGTGAGCGTAAGATTTACTTTTCCGATAACAGGGAGATCCACCAATATGGTCTCTGTCCATGAACCACCGAGGTTCACGGATTCCCGGAGGTATACACTACGTACAGGATCTGCGGGGCCGCCGGGGATGAAAGAAAAGTCTGCCAGTTGTTCGTAATCTACGTTACCACAGCGAAAGAGTGTTTTATCCCCTCCAATCTGTTCCTGCAATACCGCCCAGGCCTGCCCGTTCAGCAGGGAATCTCCTTTACCCTCTAGCGTATAAATAGTCGTATCTCCAGTGCTGGAGATATTATAAAAGGTAAACGACGAACCATTGGTGTAAGGTGCGTAATCGCAAACATTGCCCTTATAGGGCCTTTCTTCGCTTTTTTCCTTTTTGCAGGCTGAAAACGCCAGAACGGCGGCCGCCAATAGCCATCTTACTTTCATGAATATGCAGTGACAGTACTAAGTTACCGGATATTTTCAATAATATATCATGTCTTTAATACACTTATTTAGAAAATATTTAAAGAAAAACATGATAACTTGGGTATGAAAATCTGAATCGTTACTATTTCTTAACCCAAACCCAACACGTTACAGTTATGCGTATTATTCCACGTTATGGCGGAGCCATGCTTATGGCTGTGCTCGCCGTCTTTTCAGGAGACATGCCCGTCTCTCACGCTCAATCCACCACCCAAAACACAAATCTCATCACAGTCAAAGGCAAGGTCAGAGATGCAAAGAACATCTCACTGCCAGGTGTAACCATTGTGGTGAAAGGAACGAGCAAAGGCACCGTTACGGACGAAAAAGGCACATTCTCTCTGCTGGGAGTAGAGCCCAATGCCGTATTGGTACTTCAATTCATCGGTTATGAAAACCAGGAGCACCCGGTTGGCGGAGCCACCACGCTTACCATCACCCTCAAAGAGACTGAAAAACAGCTGGATGAGTATGTGGTAACCGGGTATGGCACAACCAAAAAGGTGACCAAAACAGGCTCTGTCAGCACAGTAAAAGGCTCGGAGATCAAACAGGCGCCCACAGTGAACGTTTCAAACGCATTAGTAGGTCGCGTATCAGGCCTTATGGCGCTTAACAACAGCGGCGAACCGGGCTACGACGGATCCCGCATTCTTATCCGGGGCCGGAGCACCTTCAACAATTCAGACCCGCTCGTGGTAATCGACGGAATTCCCCGTGATGGCTTTCAGCGGCTCAACCCGAACGACATTGAAAACATTTCGGTACTGAAAGATGCCTCCGCTGCAATCTTCGGTTCTCGTGCCGCAAATGGTGTTATCCTAATTACCACCAAACGGGGAAAGTCCGGCAAACCCTCGTTGAGCTAAACGCGTAGGAATCGAAGACCTCAGGATTTATGTGAGCGGACAAAACCTCGTTACTTTCGACAAGGCGAAGATTTTTGACCCGGAATCCCCTTCCGGCAGCGGGCAATTTTATCCGCAAACGCGCATCTTCAACATCGGACTTAACCTCACCTTATAAAAACCCGGCATCATGAAAATAACATTGCAACACCTTACATATATGCTTCTTGCGGCGATGATAATATTGTCGCCAGCGTGCAACAAAGACATACTAAATAAAAAACCGCTGAACGATTACAGTGATGAAGACGTTTGGAAAGATCCTCCGCTGGTGAATGCCTACGTTAATAACCTGTACCTGCAAATGCGTCACGGTTTCAATGAAGTGATGCTCAGTTCCGTTTCCGACGAAAGCCGGTTTATACACAATTATGGCACACAAACTTCAGTAACGGATGCACTATCGCCTGATGATCTTGGCGCTTTCAGCAGCCAGTTTGGCGAATGGGAAAAGTATTATCGCGCCATACGGAACTGTAATATTTTCTTTGAGATGATAGGACAGGTGCCGTTTACTGATGAAGCCCAGCGGCAAAGGTTGATCGGGGAAGTACATTACCTGCGCGCATATTTTTATCAGATACTGGTAAAATACTGGGGTGGAGTACCCCTGGTGAAGAAACCATTTAAACTCAGCGACCGCGATGAAATGCTTATTGCCCGCGGATCTTTTGAAGAATGCGTGAATTTCATAGTGGAAGATTGCGATAAAGCCGCAGCCATCCTTCCTCCCAAACATGAACAGCCGGGCCGCGCCACTAAATATGCAGCCATGTCATTAAAGTCGCGCATCCTCCTGTTTGCTGCCAGCCCGCTTTTTGCCAAACCAGGTATCCCTGCAACAGAATCGTACAGAGGATATGTGAACAGCACGCCAGCCCATCAGGCAGAGCGCTATCAGAAAGCCCTGGATGCTGCCAAAGCGATCATCGACCTAAATGTTTTCGCGATTTACAAACCAACGTCTAACGCTACTGACAATTACTCCCGCGTCTTTCTGGACAAGGATAATTCGGAGATCATATTTGCCCGATACTTCAACCGGCAGTTCCAGGGCACTTCGCATGATCTTTATAATGGTCCTAACGGATATCACAACTGGGGCGGCAATGTGCCATTGGAGAACTTCGTTTCCGGTTACCAGATGGCCGACGGCTCCGAATTCAGCTGGGCTAATAATACACATGCCGCCAACCCATATGCAAACCGCGATCCCCGCTTTTACGCCACAATCCTTTATAATGGTGCCAAATGGAAGAAGCGCCCCAGCGATGCGATTGCCCTTGACCCCATCGGAGAAATCCAAACCGGGCGCTTCGAAAAGAAGAACGATCAGGGAACTATTATTATCCAATCCGGTTTGGATACCCGCTCCAGCACTATTGAAAACTGGAATGGCACATACACGGGTTATTATATCCGCAAGTTCATGGATCTGACACTGGATGCACAGTTCTTCCGTGGGGATCAGGCCTGGCCCTGGTTCCGCTATTCTGAGATCCTGTTGAATGCTGCCGAGGCTTACATTGGCCTTCAGCAATATGATAATGCACGTCCGCTTATCAATCAGATCCGTACCCGTGCCGGTATGCCTGCAATTCCCAATACTGTAACTGGTGATGCGCTCACCGAAGCATATCGCTATGAACGCAGGTACGAGCTCTCTTTCGAAGAGCACCGTTACTTCGATGCCCGCCGATGGCTGATCGCGGAAAATGTGTTTTCCGGTCCGGCAAATGGCATCGAAATCTTAGGAAAGTTAAATCCGGATAATACACTGAAATGGACGTACAAAGTGGTGAACAGCGGGCAGGATCGGGTCTTCTCAGAAAAGCATTATCTGTTACCAATTATGGCAGCAGAAATCCGGAGAAATGATAAAATGAAGCAAAATCCAAAATACAATTAACTACCCGTTATCAATTAACAGACAATAGCATGTAAAACGCCGCCGGTCTCTTAAACCGGCGGCGTTTGCGTATTTGTTACGCTATGCCACTGAAAAAATATTTCAGGGACTTTGATTTTTGTATATAGTTAAGTCGTACTTTCGTCTTCCTGATTAACAGATCATTAACAACATTAGAGCGTCAGCAGCTTACAGACAGTCCGAATACCCCCAGCCCCGAATCCTATTTATTTCTTCGAGTATAAATTATCCCAAAACAGGTAACATAAAATCAACGATCTGCTCATATTTACTTAATGTCCACTTAATGTTGGCTTAACGACAAGACTGGAACTTTGTGGTGTCATTTAGAAAAAAGCACTTACCAATCCAGGAAAGTTAACTATTAAACATTTTAGCACATGAAAAAGACATTTGTTGCGGCTCCAAAACGATTTTTTACGGCAGTATTGCTGGTAATCGGCATTTCCATTCAAACATTTGCACAGGATCGCGCTTTTGCCTATGCCACAGAGCCAGGCAACCGTGAAACACGCACAGAAAAAGCACCTGAAGAAGCCAGCTACATGGCCAAAAGAGGATGCAAAATCGACATTCTGCAGGAAGGCTCCAGAGGCCTCCGTTTCCTCGTACAGATCGATAACCCCCTGCAGGACAAACTGACCCTTTATATCAAAGACGGGAACAATAACACGCTCCACAAAGAGCCCCTTGACCTGACTTCACCCAGGTTTGTTGGCCGTTACAACCTCGAAAAGCTGGAAGACGGCGACTATACCTTCGAAATCAGAAATGGAAAAAATAAACTGGAAAAATCCGTTGTTATCAAGACGCAGTACATGGTAAACCGCGCCGTGTCCGTCGAATAACCCAGGCCTTCCAGCCCACAATTCCCCACAGGCAGCCCGTGACCCCGATCACCGGCTGCCTGTTTTGTTAACACCAAAAACAAGCGGTGCCGGCACTAATGCCGGCACCGCAATATTTTACGATCAGGTTTGTATGCTATAACATTGCCTGGTACAAAGTTTCCATCATATTCTCCCGCACTTTCAAAGTCGACAACTTGAAATTCGACCCGCCGTTAGGGCAAACCCGATTGCTAAGGAAAATAAATGCCAGGTTAGCCTGAGGATCGATCCACAAACAGGTACCTGTAAACCCTGTATGCCCGTATGTTTGCAGGGAGCACGACTTGCTGGGATATGCATCTTTTCGTGAGGCATTATCCTTTTCCGGCTTATCAAAACCTAGCCCACGGCGGCTGATACCGGAATGATATCCCGTGAATTGCTGGATGGTAGCGGGGCGGATATATTGTGTACCTCCATATGAACCTCCGTTCAGCAGCATCTGCGCCAGCACCCCCAGATCCCCAGCGCTGGAAAACAGCCCGGCATGTCCTGCCACACCGCCAAACATGGCGGCACCGGGGTCGTGTACATCGCCCCGGATCCACTGGACCCGGAAATTAGGCTCAAACTCCGTTGGCACAAGCCGGGTCAGCGCCAGGCGGCTTCTGGGTTCAAATCCCGTGGTTTCCATCCCCATCGGCTCATAAAACGTTTCACGTACATAATGATCTAGCGATTGCCCGGTCAGCGCTTCCACAATCTTTCCCAAAAAAATAAAATCATTATCGCTGTAAATATATTGCCGGCCGGCCGGTAGCAGCTTGCTGTCGAGGATACGACGGAACATCGTATCAACATAGCGCTGCTGCATATACAGGTTTTCTGCCACCCGCAGCGTGTGCAGGGAATCCTGATGAGGTCCAAACAGCATGGTATCGGGCCAGCCGCTCGGCATAAGCGTTTCTTTGTAGAATGGGATATACGACACAAGCCCCGCCTGATGTAATAAAACATCCCGGATCGTCAGATTCGCCTTATCGGTTCCCCGCACCCAGGGCAGGTAAGTACCCAGTGTTGCGTCGAGCTGCAACTTGCCTTCGTCATAAAGACGCATGACAGACAAGGTGGTGGCGCAGATTTTAGTTACCGATGCCAGATCGTAGACTGAACTGTCTGTTACTTTTTCGCGCTGGCTGTAATCATAGAATCCGAAGTTTTTTTGATAAACGAGTTTCCCGTCTTTCAATGCCAATATCTGGCAGCCGGGAGCTGCGCCTTTGGCGATCATATCATAAGCAAGTGAATCGATCCTTTGAAGGATAGCGCTTTTCAACCCCACCGATTCCGGCTCAATTACCTGGAGCGCTTGCGCCGGGCCTTCTGCAACGAGACTGGTAAGGCCGGTACCGAAGGGGAAGTTTTCGCAAACAGTTACCGGCAATTTGCCTTTGGGTTGCAGTTTCCCGAAAATCACATCAGCGGCAGCGCGGTGGGTGATGCTATCGTCTTCATATGCTGCGATAATGGTAGGCGATCCGCAGAAATACCTGATGGCATAAGGGTTGCCAAACGCAACAGTCACCGCAGGCATTTCTTCCTGAATCTGATTAATCACGGCCCTTTCTGCGCGCGTAATGCCATAATTATTGGCCGGACGGCGGCTATAGTCCTGCAATGCAATTATTACCGCATCGTAATCTTTCTTCAGTACTTTAACCATCCCTGCAATCTGAGCTTCCGTTTGCCTAGGGCTGAACACATATCCGGCCACATCCGGGCGATGCGCACGCACTGCGGTAAGGAAGGTGTTGCTGCCACCGTCTACCCCAACAGCCACTACAGCAATCCTTTGCTGTCCCTGTACTCCTGACAGCGGTAATAGGCGGTTATCATTACGCAGTACGGTAATAGCACTTTCTGATATGCGGCGGCGAAGCGGAAGTACATTTGCATTCAGATCTGCCGTAATATTTTCAGGATCTATGGGCTGCAGGTTTGCCAGGCCTGTCTCGTATTTGGCAAGGAGTACTTTCTTAACACGGCTATATACTTCTTCTCGGGATATCAGCCCCTTCTTAATGGCCTGTGCGATGGCCTGCACACTTCCGCGTGCGGTAGAAGGCAGCTCCATGAGATCATTACCTGCCAGGAGGCTCTGAAGCGATTCCTGCCCATTACTATAGTATTTTCTGATGCCCTGCATTTCCAGCGCATCGGTCACCACAATACCATCGAAGCCCATGTCTTTCTTCAGCATTTCGGTGACGGTCTTGTATGAAATAGAGGTTGGAGTATTGGCTTTGTTATCGATGGCAGGCACATTGAGGTGAGCGATCATAACAGAGGCCACCCCGGCCTCGATGGCACGGCGGAATGGATAAAGCTCAAGTGAATCGAGGCTGGCAATGGATTTCCTGATAACCGGGAGATCGTGATGTGAGTCCACATCCGTATCGCCATGACCAGGAAAGTGCTTGGCACAGGCCAGAATGCCCACATCCTGCATGCCTTTGATCATGGCAACACCATGGCGGGCCACCTGATATTTATCTTCCCCGAAAGAACGGTCGTTGATAACCGGGTTTTCAGGGTTATTATTAACATCCAGTACGGGAGAGAAATTGTATTGTATACCCATACGGCGGCATTGTTCGCCGATGGCTTTTCCTACTTCATAAATCAGCCCGCTATCCTGAACAGCGCCAAGCATAAGGTTACGGGGAAATGCGATCACACTGTCAACGAAGCGCATGCCTAATCCCCATTCACCGTCTACTGCCACAAGTAGTGGCGTTTTCGATGTGGCTTGGAGCCGGTTTACGAGGTTAGCCTGGCGGCCAGGGCCACCCTGAAAAGTAACGAGGCCTCCGACCTTAACATTGCGGATATCGTTCATCACGGCTGCCACATGGTCGGCACCGAGGTTGGAATGCACGCGGATCATGATCAGCTGTGCGATCCTTTCTTCGTGGGTGAGGGAGTTAAAAACGCTGTCTACCCAGCGTTGTGCCGGTCCGGGACCGGCCTTCATGGTAATTTCCGTAGGGGGGTATGGTTTCGCGCCGATAGATTCCGGCCGGGCAGAAGCAGCCATGAGCAACCCGCTCAGCCCCGCTACCGTTAATAATCTCATCATGTCATAAACATAACAAAAATATCGTGCATCCGCCAGCGGGAATTGACTGACGGCGAACGCATTGCATTAATCAAATATATCTTTAGGACGGATGGCAAAGCGGCTTCCTGAGCGATTTAATGATCGTCTACGTTTTTGCTTCTTTTATTGAATTATCTTTATTAATTTGACTAATACATTCGCAACAATTCAGTAATTGCAATATTAATTACCAACTCATTCAATTTCTTATTATATTTGCACCTTACGGGACGTTGACAAGATGAACCTTTTTAGTGCGCTTAATGTAGAAGAAACGTCGCGGAACAAATCAGAAAAAGCGCAAGCCTATTGCTTGTGATCATATTTTATCAGCAACACATGGTCAATTTAATTCTATTTGGCCCTCCCGGTAGCGGGAAAGGAACACAAAGTGCCAACATTATCGAGAAGTACGGATTAATTCACCTGTCTACAGGCGATCTGCTGCGCTCTGAAATCGCAGCGAAAACACCGCTCGGTATGGAAGCGCAAAAGGTTATGGACCAGGGTTTACTGGTACCGGACGAAGTGGTGATCGGCATGATCTCTACCAAACTGGACGCTAATCCCGAAGCCCGTGGCTTCATTTTCGACGGTTTTCCGCGTACTACCGCCCAGGCGGAAGCACTCGACAAACTGCTGGCCCTCAAAAAAACAGCTATTTCCGCTGTTCTGAGCCTCGAAGTGCCTGAAGATGAACTGGTTCGCCGTTTGCTCGAACGTGGGCAGACCTCCGGCCGGTCAGACGATGCCAGCGAGGATGTGGTGAAAAAACGTATCGTGGAGTATCATAACAAAACCGCTCCTGTGGCTGATCACTATGCCAAATACGGCAAATTGAAGAAAATCAAGGGCGACGGCTCCATCGATAACATTTTCGAGCTGCTGAGTAAAGAAATCGACGATCTGATGGGCGTTCGCGTATAGGCAAGCCCCCGTTTGGAACCATATTTAAAACGCAAAGATCATGTAAAGCCAAACTTTACGATCTTTGCGTTTTGCTTTTGGACCCGGCACCGCCCGGGCCGGCAAATCAGTAAAGATCATGGAGAATTTTGTAGACTATATCAGGGTATTTTGTAAATCCGGCCACGGTGGTGCGGGAAGCAGGCACTTTATGCGCACCAAATTTAAAGCGCTGGCAGGCCCCGACGGGGGCGACGGCGGGCGCGGAGGCCACCTCATCCTGCGTGGAAATGCTCAGCTGTGGACCCTTTTACACCTGCGCTGGTATAAAAACGTACTCGCCGAAAACGGTGGTAATGGAAGTGGCGACAACTGTACCGGACATTACGGGAAAGACATTGTAATCGAAGTTCCCCTCGGCACCATCGTTCGGGATGAAGAAACAGGGGAAGTAGAAGCCGAAGTGATGCGCGATGGGGAAGAGATTATCTTCATGCCAGGCGGCCAGGGCGGCCGCGGTAACGCCTACTTCAAAAGCGCCACCAACCAGACTCCCGAATATGCCCAACCCGGCCAGCCAGGCCTCGAAGGATGGAAGATCCTTGAGCTGAAAGTATTAGCCGACGTAGGCCTCGTGGGCTTCCCCAACGCAGGTAAATCTACCCTCCTGTCCAGCATCACCGCTGCCAGGCCCAAAATTGCCAACTACGCCTTTACCACCCTCACCCCTCAGCTCGGCATGGTCCATTACCGCGACGATCGCTCGTTTTGCATGGCCG
This sequence comes from Chitinophaga deserti, assembly GCF_003149455.1. Classification (GTDB taxonomy): domain Bacteria; phylum Bacteroidota; class Bacteroidia; order Chitinophagales; family Chitinophagaceae; genus Chitinophaga; species Chitinophaga deserti. The sequence goes on along the minus strand of NZ_QFFK01000002.1, from coordinate 443,265 downwards.
ACCTGCCAGGTATCATCGAAGGAGCCCATGAAGGCAAAGGCCTCGGCCATCGTTTTCTCCGCCATATCGAACGTAACGCTGTACTGTTATTCGTGATCCCGGCAGACAGCCCGGATCACAAAAAAGAATTCGATATCCTCCTGAACGAGCTCGAACAATTCAACCCCGAACTGCTTGATAAACAATTCCTCATCGCCATATCCAAAAGCGATATGCTCGACGATGAACTAAAGGAAGCTATTTCCGCAGAACTTCCGGCAGATGTACCGCATGTCTTCATATCCTCCGTTACACAAACCGGATTGCAGGAACTAAAGGATGTATTGTGGGAAGCTCTCGCCGCTGATGCAGCACAGCAGCGTGCACCAATGATGGAAGATGATGGGGACGATGAAGATGAAAGCTTTGAAGGTGAAGAAGAAACAGACGAAGAAGGGAAACAAGAATAGATAAAGATTTTTTTAACTGGATATAATTTATTTCCTCCCGGACATTATTTTTGTAACACCTGCCACCCTAGCTCAGCTGGTTAGAGCGGTTGTTTCGTAAATAACAGGTCGTCGGTTCGATTCCGATGGGTGGCTCAGATAGCCTCTGTACGTATCAAAATGTCGGAGGCTATTTTAGTTTCATACACCTTTATTAGGCGCTCTATGTTATGCCAGCGTATTGCTGCATCCTCCTGCATGTAATATTCCTTAAAAACTGCTTCTGCTGAAGAATCGCTGCGATGCAAAAAATGCCAGGTAAGTAACTGACGTTGATACTCCCGCATCCGGTATTCCATTTCGAAATCCCTGGTTAATGGTGCGGTTTGCAACCAATAAAGGTTCTCCCGGATTTTCTTTTCATGCAAATCTGCCACGGCTTCAAACGCATATCCCCCTCCCGTTTCCTCCAAATAGATACCCGCAATCCCAGGGTTTGGCAAACCCGGGAACTCGCAATCAGAACAATCACCTTGTTCCACATCCCGTCCAAAAAACAATTTTATCTGTGGGCCCCTTCTATAAGTGCCCCCTTCATACCGGAATATTTGCCGCAACCCGCCATTCTCATCCTGCATAAAAACATAATCCTGGTAATTATGCCGGTCCGGATTATAATAGATGGTTACGTAAAGCGCCTCATCGCTTTTATTTCCGAAATGTTCCCACGATTCTATGAATGGTAAGTGCCTGAAAGCATTTCGCCAATCCTCATACTGCTGCACCCTGCCATCGGTAAAATGAATCTTATCGGTAGCTTCTACATGCTTCGGTAACCTATGCGTATCGGGCATTCTCAACTCTTCATTGTTGTCTTTGGGCTTGGGCGCGAAGTTGTACAGACCCACAAAAAACAGAATCATTACCCCAAGTATGGTAACCATAAAGCGCCATGGCAAAGGCCGTGGCGGGCCCTGCTGAGGAGGTGCGGCGGTATTTGCACTGCGGCGGTACTCAGTGTAAGGATTATTTCTTTTCGGAGCAGCATAGCCATTATCCGGAGCTGGCTGCGAGGGCGGTGAGGACGGTACCCTACTCCAGGCGAGCTGCCTGTCATATCGAACCCTCTCATCCGGTTCAGATAATATGCGATAAGCTTCAAGGATTTCGCGAAAACGTGCTTCCGCTGCGGAATTCCCTGGATTGCGATCAGGGTGGTATTGCATCGACAGCCTTCGGAAGGAACGTTTGATTTCCGGGAGGCCGGCATTTTCAGAGACGTCGAGTATCTGGTATAAGGTCGGCATATTTATCTGCTTAAATGTACGATGAAGCGGCCGATCGGCATAATATTATACCTTCACATATCATGGCCAGTCAATCAATATATTCCCCTGCCATCGCAAGGGCTCTCGATCACTTCGAAGCAGTTTCTCCTCTAACGGAAGCCGCACGCGAAGCAATTAGTCATTGCCTCATCCTGGAAAGCTATCCGAAAAAACACCTGCTGCAACAGACCCGACGGCCGGCTACCCACCTATTTATCGTAGCCAGTGGAATGGTGCGAAGCTATTACCTCCATGAAAACAAAGAGGTAACACTTTTACTGGGTCAGGAACAATGTATCGTTTGCGCTATGGACAGCCTGCTAAGCGGAGAGCCGGCATACTATAATATTGAAACGCTGGAAGACAGTGAAATCATATCGATTTCCTATGCCGACCTTGAGCGGCTTTATACTGCATTCCACGAGATAGAAAGGCTGGGGCGGCTAATGATCAGTCAATATTATCTTGAAATGGACCATGGATTACGGTCGCTGCGGTTTAAGTCAGCCCGGGAGCGTTACCTTGAACTCATGGAAAAACAACCGGGGCTATTACAGCGGGCGCCGTTACAGTATCTGGCTTCGTACCTCGGGATGTCTTCCGAAACATTGAGCCGTATCCGGGCAGAGCAATGAAGCTAAATGAAGAATGACGCACCTTTAATACAGTGCGCCATCCTTCTGGGTTATACTTTCCCGATTTTCTGCAAATTGGGTTATACCGCTCATCTTCACTTTCAACACCCAAATTTGTATTGGGTTCGCGGCGGTAAGGGTTATGCATGTACACCTTAGTGAGTATTAATTTCCATTGGTTACTGTGTGAAGCCATTGCTTCATTTTTCTCCCGAAAGCGAGTTTTTAGGGTGTTAACAAACCGGGTGATTCCTTTTCCAAAATACTTGTCGAAACACTTCCTCCCAGGTTACTTTCCTGCGCGGCCCAATACTTCAATCCTGGTGAGAACTTTAGCTCTCGCTTCTTCACTGAGCCACCTGAGTTTTCCGAAAGCTGTAACTTTCACAGGACTAACACCACAAAATTCCAGGGTGGCACGTTTCATTGCGTTGTGTCCTGCATTCCTATATATTAACCAGTTATACCAGCGTGGACTATCCATGGTAGTAATGATACGGGCAGATCTGCCTTTTAGCAGCTTATCCCATAGTTGAGAGTTTTCCCGGTACCTGAATGCTTTACCCGGGAGAAAAAGCCGGTCAATAAACCCTTTCATAATTGCAGGGAAGGTTCCCCACCAGGTGGGGTAAACCCATACCATGTGATTACACCACTGTATATCGGCCCAGGCTGCTTCCAGGCATGGCTCCCATTGGGTACGCTGGCGGTAGCCATGCAGCAGGCTTGGTTGAAACGGGAGATCCCCCAGGCGCAGCAGCTTTATGTCGTGACCTGCAGCTGTTGCACTCTTTAAATAGGCTTCCGCGATGGCGCTACAAAAGCTTTCGTTATCCGGGTGACCAAGGATCAGGAGGATCTTTTTGTTGTTCATGGCACAAAGATGGGGAATGCTCATCTGCGTTTTTTTGACCAATGTCAATTAATCGGATGATTGACGGTCAAAGAACGATGATTTTTATTGCGAGGGATGCTTACAATGATGATCGTGGTTATTGAAAATGAAAAAGGTCCGTTAGACAACGGACCTTCTACTAAACTAACCCAAACAAACGTTTAAAAAACGTTCTATAAATTTTTCTTTATTTTCTTTGTTGGTTGTTGCGGGAGGGAAGCAATGCTGCCTCCGGCATTTACGACCGTTCATTGAGCAGCAGCCGCGGCTTCAGCGAGTTTCGCTTTGATCTTGGCTTCCACTTCTGCAGCAACTTCAGGATTATCGAGCAGCAATTGCTTCACTGCATCGCGGCCCTGACCGAGCTTGTTGCTTTCGTAGCTGAACCAGCTACCGCTCTTTTGGATGATGCCGTATTCCACACCCATATCGATGAGTTCACCTACTTTGGATATACCGACACCGAAAATGATATCGAACTCGGCCAGCCGGAACGGAGGAGCTACTTTATTCTTTACCACTTTCACTTTCACACGGTTACCTACTGCCTCGTCGCCATCTTTAATCTGGCTCATACGGCGAATATCCAGCCGAACCGATGCGTAGAATTTCAGGGCGTTACCACCGGTTGTTGTTTCGGGGTTACCGAACATCACACCAATTTTCTCACGCAGCTGGTTAATGAAGATGCAGCAGCAATTCGTTTTCGAAATAGTAGCCGTCAGCTTCCGGAGCGCCTGAGACATGAGACGTGCCTGAAGACCCATCTTGCTCTCGCCCATCTCACCTTCCAGCTCCCCTTTGGGAACCAGTGCGGCCACAGAGTCAATTACCACCACATCCACCGCGCCGGACAAAATCAGCCGGTCGGCGATTTCCAGTGCCTGCTCACCATGGTCTGGCTGTGAAATCAACAGAGAATCCACATCCACGCCCAGCCTGCGGGCATAAGAACTGTCAAAAGCATGCTCAGCATCTATGATAGCACAAATACCACCCTTCTTCTGAGCTTCTGCAATTGTATGTATCGCAACCGTCGTCTTACCAGAAGACTCCGGCCCATATATCTCTATAATACGCCCTTTCGGGAAGCCGCCAATACCCAGGGCAATATCCAGCCCCAGCGATCCGGTGGAAATCACCTCCATCGGCGCCTCCGCTTTCTCTCCCATCATCATCACGGATCCCTTTCCGAAATCCTTCTCGATTTTGTCCATGGTAAGGCGAAGAGCCTTCAGTTTTTCAGTATTGGCGTTTGACATAATTGTTTGAATTAGTTAGTCAGTATTATTGTTTATTCGTTGTTATTTGCTTGGTACTGCAAGGTAAAACTATTTCCGGATATTATCCTAAAAAATTTAGCATTTACTGCGAAATACTAATTCTAATAGCATGCCCCCTGCTGTTGACATTACAAAATTGCAGCACTGCTACGCACAGAATATGCGCAGTGAAAATAATTTTCCGGAAAGTTGAAAAAGAAGGAAAGGTTAGCCCAAAATAAGATAAGCCGCCAGTTGCGACAGTACCCCCACCACAAAGCCCGACCACACCTCGCCAGGTGAGTGTGCGTCCAGTATCAGCCGGGAGGAACCCGCTATGCCGGCCAGCAATACAGCCCCTGCCAGCGGCAGTGCCACGTTCATTCCCATGCCGAACATGAGAGCCAGTAAAAAGCCCACTACTCCGCCCCAGCCTACTGTATGCATGCTGATCTTCACGAAGCTGTTGGCCACAAAGGATATCACCACGGCGATGAACACCCCCAGCCAGAAAGCATTATAGAAATCCGGGCTCGCCCCCTCGCGGAGGAATGTGTAGAATGCCCAGAAGTAAAATATGATGGAAGCTACATATGGTATGATCCTGTCGCGCTGCCCGCCCAGTGTAATGCTTTCCACGAAGCCCAATGCCTTCGCCAATACAACCACCAGCATGGGGAACAACACGCTCGCCACTGCCACGCGTATAAACAGCACGTCGTATTCCCAGCGGAAACTGTTACCCTTAAACGCGGTGAAAAACTCCGGCAATGCCGTTACTGCCAGAAAAGTTACGAGCAGCGGTATAAATAATGGGTGCAATACGTAAGAAAATACGTTTGCAACTGCCCTGACGGCGGGCGAAAAAGGTACGGTCGTTTTCTGCTCTTCCATGAATGTCATCATAATTCCTTGCGTAAACGCGCCACCGGGATGTTTAACTGCTCCCTGTATTTGGCCACGGTGCGCCGCGCGATATTGTATCCTTTGTCCTGCAACATCTTTGTGAGATTCTCATCGCTCAGCGGCTTGCGCTTATTCTCTCCGCCGATCATATCGGACAGGATTTTCTTCACTTCCCGGGTCGATACCTCCTCCCCGCTGTCTGTACTCAGCGATTCGGAGAAGAAGAATTTCAGCTTGAAAGTGCCGAATTCAGTTTGTACGTATTTACTATTGGCCACACGGCTCACTGTAGAAATATCCAGCTGCGTGACGTCTGCTATATCCTTGAGGATCATAGGCCTCATCGTAGTTTCGTCGCCGGTGAGGAAGAAGTCGTACTGGTAGTTCATAATAGCCTCCATAGTGCTCAGCAAGGTATGCTGCCGCTGCTTGATGGCGTCGATGAACCATTTGGCCGCATCAATCTTCTGCTTGATAAACAATACCGCTTCCTTCTGGCGCTTGTCTTTCTTATCTCCCCTGTCGTACTCCTTCAGCATTTCGCGGTACCCTTCGGAAATCCGGAGGTCGGGCGCGTTCTTGCTGTTGAGCGACAATTCCAGCTTGCCGTTGTTATTGAGGATAAAGAAATCGGGGATCACATAGCTTTCGGCCTTGTTGAGCACGCTGTGGTTAGCACCGGGCTTGGGGTTCAGCTTGATGATCTGACCGATGGCCTCCCGAAGATCTTCATCGGAGAGGTTCAGCGAACGCTGTATCTTTTCGTAGTGCTTCTTGGTAAATTCGTCGAAGTAATCATCGAGGATGCGGGTGGCGTAGATTATCCCCGGATCGTCCTGCGCTTTGCGCCGCAGCTGCAGCAGGAGGCATTCCTTCAGATCGGCACAGCAAACGCCGGGAGGGTCGAAGGTCTGGATCAATTTTATCAACTGTCGGATTTCTTCCTCATCCGTTTCCACATTTTGGGAAAAAGACAAATCATCCACAATCGCGGAAGCCTCACGGCGCAGGTAACCGTCGTCGTCGATAGATCCGATTATCTGTTCGGCTATCCGCCGCTCACGCTCATCAAGCGTTTGCAGCCCCAGCTGGTCAAGTAAATGATCGTGGAAAGTGGTTTCCACGCGAATGGGCATGGTACGCTGCTCATCGGGGTCGGGGTAATTGTCGTCCCTCAGTTTATAGTCGGCTATCTCGTCGTCTCCTTCGGAAACATATTCTGAGATATCAATATTATCGTATTCGCTTTCGCTGCCATCCGGCTCAAATTCATCTTCACCGTTCTCGAACTCTTCAGCCGGTTTTTCCATTTCATCATCGGGAGTGGAGCCATCTTCGCTATATTCCAGGGCGGGATTTTCTTCCAGTTCTTCCTTGATTCTCTCTTCCAGATTGGCAGTAGGCACCTGCAGCAGTTTCATAAGCTGAATCTGCTGTGGCGACAGTTTCTGTAATAATTTCTGTTGTTGCGTCTGCTTTAACATGGCTCGTTCCTTTTTACCACTTTTCCTCCCCGTCCAGGCTCAGCTGATCTGGCAACAGGCGGAACGACCTTCTGTGATAGGGCGTATCGCCGTGCGACCGGATGGCTTCTCTGTGCTGGCGGGTAGGATAACCTTTGTTGTCTTTCCAGCCATAATTCGGGAATTCCGCGTGCAATTGATGCATGTAATCATCCCGATAAGTTTTTGCCAGCACCGAAGCCGCTGCTATGGATGCATATTTTCCATCGCCCTGAATAACGCAGGTATGAGGGATATTGCCATAGGGAGTGAAACGGTTTCCATCAATGAGTAACAACTGGGGCTGTAGCGATAATCGTGCCAAAGCGATGTGCATCGCTTTGAACGAGGCTTTCAGGATATTTATCTTATCAATTTCCTCATTATCCACACTGGCTACCGCGAATGCTAACGCATGCTGTTCTATGATAGGCCGCAGCGCAAACCGGTCCCCCTCCGTCATCTGTTTGGAATCGTTTAGGAATGGATGGCTGAAGTCCCTCGGCAGTATTACTGCCGCCGCAAAAACGGGACCTGCCAGGCAGCCCCTTCCGGCTTCATCGCAGCCGGCTTCTGTAAGCTCGTCCTGAAAATAAGGCAGCAGCAAGGTTAGTTGTTTTGTTGGCGCTAAAATTACAAAAACCCGCTGAATGATTCCGGAATTGATAAAAATCATCCGCTCCGGTGCGTTTTTCCCCATATTTTTGCTGCTTTATGGACATGCAGCAAACAAAAGGGAACCGGGCCATCGTTATCTGGTTGTATACCGGGGTGGCCATGATCATTGTGCAGGTATTGCTGGGCGGCATCACGCGGCTCACCGGCAGCGGCCTCAGTATTACGGAATGGAAGCCCATCCTGGGCGCCCTCCCTCCCATGACCGAATCGGCATGGCAGGATGCTTTTGCCAAATACCAGGAAATCGGCCAGAGTAAATATATCAACAGCCATTTTACACTGACCGATTTCAAATGGATCTACTTCTGGGAATGGCTGCACCGCAACTGGGCCCGCCTCATCGGCATCGTATTCTTTGTGCCGTTTATCTATTTCATCATAAAGAAGAAGATCGACCGCAGCATGATCGGCCCCATGATCACCCTGTTCATCCTCGGCGGGCTCCAGGGCCTCATTGGTTGGATCATGGTAAAAAGCGGCCTGAATGAAGAAAATCTCTACGTCAGCCATATTCGTTTAGCCATCCACTTTATCGCCGCATTGGGCCTGCTCTGGTACGTACTCTGGTTTGCCCTCAAACTGAGCGTTCCCCCTGAGCACCGTGCCGAGGCTCCCGGCCTCCGGAAGCTTTCCGGCTGGATGCTGGCCATCCTGGTAGTTCAACTGGTATATGGAGGCTTCATGGCAGGCCTGCATGCAGCACTGGCTGCCACCACCTGGCCGTCCATAAACGGGTTCTGGGCACCTCCCGGGATGTTTGCTGAGGGCGGATTCCTGGCAGATATTACGCATAACCCCATCACAATCCAGTTTATCCACCGCGGACTGGCTTATATACTGACCATCCTCGTCGCCATCTGGTACATTAAATCACTCAAAATCCCACAGTTGCAAGGCGCCCGTGCCGCAGCACTATTTACTGTTCTGCTGCAGGTTTTCCTGGGTGTGCTTACCGTACTCAACAGTACCGTGAAAATACCGCTGGGCTTTGCCCTCGCCCATCAGTTCACCGGCATGGCCCTTCTCATGGTACTCGTTTGGGCCAATTATCTCACCGCACCCGTACGGCATTGACATATTATTAATTTTCCATTGGCGATTTTTGCCTTAATTTACTGAGGTGAAAAGATATTGGTCAAGATTCTTCTATTCCTTTCCCATCCAGCTGCTGCTGCTGCATTTCCGCAAGTATCAGGTGCTCCTGATCTTCTGGGCAATACTCTTCAGCACCATCAACGGCGGATTCGCGAAAACCTACGGCGGCGATGCATTATATCTCGCCCCTGAATACATGGGAAAGGTGAATTTCTACAGCACCACCGTGATGGGCGTGGCCGCCGCCATTTTTACCATGAGCTGGAACATTACCACGTTCATACTTCACAGCGGCAGGTTCAAATTCCTGTCCACCACCTCACAACCTTTCTCCCGCTACTGCCTCAATAATTCCATCATTCCCGCTGCATTCCTTCTGATGCTGCTATGGCGCGGATGGCAATACCAACGCTGGCAGGAACTCAACACCATCCCCCAGATACTCCTGCTCGCCGAAGGCTTTATCTGTGGATACCTCGCCATCTTGTTTGTGTCTTTCTTTTATTTCTTCAATGCAGACAAAAACATCGGCCGCAGGCTCATGAAGAAATTCGGTAATCCCCGCAACTTCCTTCGTACCGTGCTCATCCCCAATCAGGAACATGATGAGAATGCGCTGCCGGTGCTAAGTTATTTTGCCAGTCCATGGCGCATCCGAAGGGCGCGGAATGTAGGGCACTACAATAAACATTATCTCGACAACATCTTCCGTCAGCATCACTTCGCAGCCATGATCACCATCGGCCTGGCACTGGTGTTCCTCGTGATCATGGCCTACCTGATGGACTATGCCGCCTTCCGAATCCCCGCCGGTGCGAGCGTACTAATCTTCTTTGCGTTCCTTATCGGCCTCGCCGGAGCATACGCTTACCTCCTGGAAAGCTGGGCCATTCCCGTACTCATCGGTATTATAATAGGCCTCAACTGGATGGTAAAAAACCAGTGGATCGACAACCGGAATAAAGCATATGGTCTCGATTATCACAACAAAACCGGACGGCCTGCCTACAGTTCGCACGACCTGCAGGAATTTTTCACCGACGCCCGCAGCAAAGCTGATCAGGAACATACCATAAAGATTCTCGAAAACTGGAAAAAGCGTTTCCCCGCAGGATCCAAACCACCTTTGATTGTGATCAATACCAGTGGTGGCGGAAGCCGTTCTGCCGCCTGGACTATGAACGTGTTGCAGCGGTACGACAGTTTGCTCAATGGCAAACTACTGCAGCATACCATGCTTATCACCGGGGCTTCCGGCGGCATGATGGGCGCCACTTATTTCCGTGAGCTATACCTTCGCCGTCAGGAAGGCCGAATGCCGACAAAGCACGATTTATACGACAGCTCTTACTGCGACAAAATTTCCCGCGATCTGCTGAACTCCGTGTTCAGCTCCTTTGCCGTAAACGACGTCATAACGCCATTCCGTCATTTCAACATCGGGCATAACGCCTACGCGAAAGACCGTGGGTATGCTTTTGAAATGCAGTTGAATCTGAATACCGATCATATATTAAATAAGAAACTGGGCGACTATAGACAGGCGGAATTCGAAGCTCGCATCCCGCTGCTGATATGGTGCGCCACTATTAATGCCGACGGGCGGAGGCTGTATATGTCGCCACAACCTGTCAGCTACCTCTGTGCGCCAGAATACCTTTATCCCACACGGAGCATCCGGGATGTGGATGGTGTGGACTTCGGACAGTTCTTTGCCGCGCAGGATGCGCAGGAGCTGAGGGTAACAAGTGCCATCCGTATGAGCGCCACTTTCCCTTATGTGCTGCCAAATGTATTCCTGCCAAGCACGCCTATTGTGGATGTGATGGATGCCGGTATCAGTGATAACTTCGGACAGGAAACCAGTCTTCGGTTCCTGCACATCTTCCGGAAATGGATCAATGACAATACAGCCGGGGTTATCTTTATCCAGTTGCGGGATTCCCGCAAAAACGACATGAGCCCTATCAAGCAGCAGAAAGATCTGAGCGATTTATTGTTTGAGCCGTTGTTTTCCATGCAAAGCCACTGGACCAGCATGCAGGATTTCAACCAGGATCAGCTCATAAATTATATGGAGGAAAGCTATCCCGGTAAGTTTTCCCGGTTGATTTTCCAGTATGTACCGCAACAGGCCGATAAGGCCGCCGCACTGAGCTGGCACCTTACGCCCCGGGAAAAGCTGGACATTGCGCGGGCCCTCGATAACCCTGCCAACCAGCAGGCCTTCCGGCAGCTGGAAGCTGCGCTGGGCGGGCAAAGGATCATTCCATAACCTCACACATAAGAGCCGTTCTACATTCGTAAGTCGTTCATTGTTAGCTTCCGGATGAAATGTCCGGAATCTGTTATTTCCGGGTTATTTATCCGGAGGTGGCATCAAATTCGCATGTTTATTCGTACCTTTGCGCCTTCTTTTCGATTTCTTCCGGTGTAAAATGGTGCCGGGATGGGGTTCGGAAACGGCTAAATTACTCATTGTCATGCAAATCAGAAACATCGCTATCATCGCGCACGTAGACCACGGCAAAACGACCCTGGTAGACAAGATCTTACATTCTACAAACGTTTTTCGGGCCAATCAGGAAACCGGAGAACTTATTATGGATAATAATGATCTTGAAAAGGAACGTGGTATCACTATCTTGTCCAAGAACGTATCCGTGGAATATAAAGGAGTGAAAATCAACGTTATTGACACTCCGGGCCACGCCGACTTCGGTGGTGAGGTAGAGCGTGTACTGAAAATGGCAGACGGTGTGATTTTGCTGGTGGATGCCTTCGAAGGCCCCATGCCGCAGACCCGCTTCGTACTCCAGAAAGCGCTGCAGCTTAACCTGAAGCCCATCGTTGTTATTAATAAGGTAGATAAGCCCAACTGCCGCCCCGACGAAGTGCATGACGCCGTTTTTGAACTTTTCTTCAACCTGGACGCTACCGAAGAACAGCTGAACTTCCCAACCTACTATGGTTCCGGTAAAAATGGCTGGTTCAACGATACCATTGCTCCCCGCGAAGACATCATTCCCCTGCTCGATGGTATCCTGACACACGTTCCGGAACCTAAGATCGGCGAAGGATCCCTCCAACTCCAGATTACATCTCTCGATTATAGCACCTTCCTCGGCCGTATTGCCGTAGGTAAAGTGACCCGTGGTAAGATCTACGAAAACATGCCCATTTCACTGGTGCAGGTAGACGGATCTATCAAAAAATCCCGTGTTCGTGAACTGTACATCTTTGAAGCTCTCGGCAAAAAACGTGTTACAGAAGTATACCCCGGCGATATCTGCGCTGTGGTAGGCCTGGAAGATTTCGGTATCGGCGACACCATCGCTGACTTCGAAGCTCCCGAAGCCCTGCCCGTTATCAGTGTAGACGAGCCTACCATGAACATGATGTTCAGCATCAACAACTCGCCTTTCTTTGGTAAAGACGGTAAGTTCGTGACCTCCCGTCACCTGCGCGACCGCCTCATGAAAGAAACCGAGAAAAACCTCGCTCTCCGCGTAGTTGATACCGATTCTGCCGACTCCTTCCTGGTTTACGGTCGTGGTATCCTCCACCTGGGTGTACTGGTAGAAACCATGCGCCGCGAAGGTTATGAACTCACCGTAGGCCAGCCCCAGGTTATCCTGAAGCAGGTAGACGGTAAGAAATGTGAGCCTTATGAAACCCTCGTGGTAGACGTTCCCCAGGAATTCGCTTCTAAAGTGATTGACCTGGTTACCCGCCGCAAAGGTGAAATGCTCATCATGGAAACCAAAGGTGAAATGCAGCACCTGGAATTTGAAATTCCTTCCCGCGGCCTCATCGGTCTCCGTACTCAAATGCTGACCGGTACTGCCGGCGAAGCAGTTATGGCTCACCGCTTCAACGATTACAAACCCTGGAAAGGCCCAATCCCCGGCCGTAGCAATGGTGTTCTCGTTGCAAAAGAAGCAGGTACCACTACCGGTTACTCTCTCGACAAACTGCAGGATCGCGGATCTTTCTTCGTGGATGCAGGTGAAGAAGTATACCGTGGCATGATCATCGGCGAAACCAACAAACCCGGCGATCTCGTGGTAAACCCTAACGAAGGCAAGAAATTAACCAACATGCGCGCCAGCGGAAGTGACGCGGCCACCAATATCGCTCCTAAAATCCTGATGACGCTGGAAGAATGTATGGAATACATCCAGCAGGATGAGTGTATCGAGGTTACGCCGAACCACATCCGTATGCGTAAAACCATCCTTGACGAAGAAGAGCGGAAGAAGTTCCAGAAGATGCTGAAAGCTGAAGAGGTTAACTGATGACTTATAGAATTATGCAATAAGGATAACGGAACCGGACCTTTATGGCCCGGTTCTTTTTTTTATCCTTACATCCCCGGAAGGCCCATACCGCCAAGCATTCCGCCTGCCATGCCCTTCATTTCCGCTTCCCAGGTTTCTTCTGCCTGCTTAAGCCCGCGGTTCAGCGCTGTGATCAGCAGATCCTCCAGCTCCTCCTTACGGTCTGCCACCAGCAACGAAGGGTCTATTTCCACACTCCGCACTTCGCGGCCACCCGTTACCACCACTTTCACGGCGCCGTTGCCGGCTTCCGCATCCACCAGAATATGACGCAGGCGCTCCTTGCTTTCCTGCATTTTTTGCTGCGCTTCCTGCAGCTTTCCAAACAAGTCTCCAAACATAAGATCTGATTTGCCGCAAAGATATATTTTCCGCAGCGGCACCAGAATATGTATCTTGCCGGCTATGACAATCACGGACGTTTGCATAATTGGCGCAGGCCCCGGAGGCGCTGCCGCTGCCCTTCAGCTCGACAGGCTCGGGATTTCCTGCGTGGTGGTAGATAAAGCCGTTTTCCCCCGCGATAAAGTGTGTGGCGACGGGTTGAGCGGAAAAGTCATAGCCGGCCTCAACCGCATCGATCCCGCCATCGGGAAACGGCTGCAGGCACTTACTGAAAAGGAAAACAGCTGGGGCGTCACCTTCGTAGCTCCCGGACGTACGGGCATGGATGTGCCCTACAAGCCCAATTACAACCCGGCTGCCGATGCCCCCATCGGCTTCGTTTGCAAACGCATTCATTTCGATAATTTTTTGGTGGATGAACTCAAACAGTGCCGGCATGTGCAGCTGATAGAAGGGATTTCCATTGACCAATATACGCCCACACCCGATGGTTATGAACTATCCGATGCAAAGGGAACCCTGCGCATTAAGGCTAAACTCATCATCGTGGCCAATGGCGCTCACTCCGCTTTCACCAAAGACGTGGCGGGTATCCGAATGGAGCCGAAGCATTACGCCGCCGGCGTTCGCGCTTATTACTCCGGTGTTACCGGCACCCATGCACACAGCTATATAGAACTGCATTTCCTGAAAAACCTGCTGCCCGGTTACCTCTGGATCTTCCCGCTTCCAAATGGAGAAGCCAATGTAGGGATAGATATGCCTTCCGACGCGGTGCGCCGCCGTAAGGTGAATCTTAAAGCCCTTATGCTGGAAACCCTCGCCAATGATCCGGTTTTTGCGGAAAGATTTCGCAATGCCCAACCCGTTAGTGCCATCGAAGGCTACGGCCTGCCCCTCGGCTCCCGCAAAAGGCGGCTGTCTGGCGAACGGTGGATGCTCGTAGGTGATGCTGCCTTCCTCATCGATCCGTTTACCGGCGAAGGTATCGGTAATGCCATTTACAGCGGAGGCATTGCCGCCAAACAGGCTGCACAATGCCTTCAATCCAATGACTTCAGCGCGGAAACTATGCTCGCTTACGATGGTAACATCCAGCGGGTACTGGGAGCCGAACTAAGACTGAGTACCAAACTGCAGAAGCTGGTACGCTACCCGCGGCTCTTCAATCTCCTTATGAAAGCCGGTACACGTAACAAACAACTGCGCGATGTTATCTCCAGCATGTTCTACGAAGTAGACCTCCGTAAAAAACTAACCAAACCATCTTTTTACATCAAACTGTTATTGAACCGGTAACCTATGATGAGAGCTACTTTCCTGCTTGCGGCCCTGCTGGCTTTTACCACATCTAACGCACAAACGAAATATTACGAAGAACAGAATGGCATCCTCCGCCTCACACAGGCCGGAGCGGTTCACCTTTCCGGGTTACCGCTGAAGTGTATGCAGCATGAGTTCCCCTACAAAACCGGTATCGTATTCTCCGATTCGAACCTCATTCAGAAACCCATCTCCTACCACCCTGCGTTTTACGGATGTTACGACTGGCATAGCAGCGTTCATGGCCACTGGATGCTCGTTCGCCTGTTGAAAATGTACCCCGGCCTGCCCAATGCCGCACAGATAAAAGAAAAACTTGCCCAGAACCTCACGGCCGCTAACATCCGCAAAGAGCTCCAGCTCTTCTCCAACAAAGAGAACAAAGGCTTTGAAAGGATTTACGGGTGGAGCTGGCTGATGCAGCTGCAAAACGAACTGCTGACCTGGAACGATCCTTTTGCGCGGGAGCTTTCCGCCAATATTGCGCCTATGGCCCGCTACTTCAGTGTGTCCTGGCGCGATTTCCTTAAAAAGATCGCCTATCCCATCCGCGTAGGGGAACATACGAATCTTGCTTTTGGCCTGCGCCTCGCCTGGGATTATGCAGCCACGGCTAAAGATACAGCCCTGCAGTCCTCCATCCGGGTTGCAGCCATGCGGTTTTATGCGAACGACCGTAACTGCCCTGCCAGCTGGGAACCCGGCGGGTACGACTTCCTTTCACCCTGCCTGGAGGAAGCTGATCTCATGTGGCGAATCCTTCCTGAGCAGGAATACAAAGTCTGGCTGAAGAACTTCCTTCCCGGCCTTTTTACTAATGAGCCGCTGTTCCACATCGCTACTGTTAACGACCGTACCGATGGCAAGCTTGTACATCTGGACGGCCTCAATCTGAGCCGTGCCTGGTGCCTCTACGGCATTGCCCGCCATGCCGGCAATCATGCTCCCGCTATCCGGGAACTGGCTTCACAGCACCTTCACGCAGCCCTTCCGCATGTGGCCAGCGGCGATTATGCCGGCGAGCATTGGCTGGCAACGTTTGCCGTTTATGCCCTTACTGTGGAATAAGATTTCTGATAAAAACAACTACCTATACCCATGGAATTAATCCCTCAGTTCGACTTACTTTTTTCGTTTCTTCTGGTAATCACCGCGTTTATCATATGCGGACTTGGTGCTTTGCGCATAGTGAATCACTCGCTTCCCGTAGTATATCCGACACCGCGCCCATTGCGTATTGGCGGCTGGCTCATTGTAATTGCCATATTGGAAATATTCGCCGTCTTAGCTTACTTTTTTGAGTTGTTTGCATTGCAAATCTGGAAGAACGATTTCTGGCTATTCGTTCCCATTAGATTTGCACCGAAAGGGTATTACCTTTCCCTGTCGCTTGAAATAAGCTACGCACTACTCGTGGTTTTCACATTCTGCGGTGCCCTTCTTTCTTTGTATTTGTTATTTAAACGCCGGGATATTTTCCCCAGGGTTTTAACTTATTACTCCATCATCAGTTGCATTGCTTATACTGTGATTATGGTGTTCAGAAGCTGGAACGCACCGGAGAAATTGGCCGTTCTGGTAAGTGTGGAATACTCTTCATTACTTATAAATCTGCTGATAACAGGGTTAATAATCCGGTACGTAAACCGTTCCGTAAGGGCTAAAGAAACATTTGTGCTGCCACACCCAAGCCTGGTAGACTACGATGAGCCGGACTTTCAGACGTTGAAAGCAGAATAAAAAAGGGAGCCATAAAGGCCCCCTTTCGCGTAGGGTTATTGTGGAATAGTTACGGAGTCGAATATCACAACTTTCTCCCAAAGTTCATTGCAGTTCTTTATGAACTCCAGATGCACGGGATGTTCCTGGTAAATGTCGTGCCCCGCTTCGTCATTAAAAACGGTGAGCAGGCAATAGCTGTAGCTTCTGTCGATAACCGGACGGTCTGTTCCCGCAGGCTTACCAACGTTGAATACTGTCAGCGTCTCGATCTTCTCAAGCGTGCTCACGCCTTCTTCAAATTTCTTAATTTCCGCTGCGCTCAGACCGGGCTTGAGATAGAAATTTACAACGTGCACGAATTTTTGTGTAGACATGGCCGATTGATTTAGGGCAGACAAGTTAGTGGTTCCCTGCTTAAAAATCAAGCCGTCTTTCATAACAAAGCTCACCCGTCCCATGGCCTGAATATCTTTCAGAGGGTCGCCGTCTACTGCGGTGAAGTCTGCCAGTTTCCCCACTTCCACGCTTCCAAGCCGGGCCTCTTCGCCCAATAGCTCAGCAGCTTTAATGGTGGCAGATTTAATGACGTCCATTGCCGGCATGCCAGCCTCAGTCATATATACAAACTCCAGCCAGTTAAGGCCGTGCTGGTATACCCCGGCATCGGTCCCGAAGGCAATCTTCACACCTTTCTTCCAGGCTTTGGCAAAGGTTTTCTGAATCTGGGGGCCAATGGCTTCTGCCTTAGGCTTAACGACATCAGGGTAATACCCCGGAATCTTTGCGGAATCAGCAACGGAACGGCCCGCCGTAATAGTAGGCACATACCAGGTACCATGCCTGATGGCGAGGCTCATGGCTTCGTCATCCATCAGTGTTCCATGTTCTATACTATTAACTCCTGCACGGATGGCCCGCTTGATGCCTTCGGTACCATGAGCGTGTGCAGCCACTTTCATATTATAGTCTTTGGCTGTGCTGATGATGGCAGCCAGTTCTTCTTCAGTAAACTGGGGACTGCTGCCGTCTTTCGCTACGCTGAGCACTCCTCCGGTGGCCGTGATCTTAATAAGGTCTGATCCGAATTTATATGCCTGCCGTACGGCTTTCCGGCATTCATCCGGCCCGTTAGCTACACCGGCTTCCGGCCCGGGATCACCCATCAGCTCTCTGCTGTAGCCATTGGTAGGGTCGGCATGTCCGCCTGTGGTGGCAATGGATTTACCTGCCGTAAATATCCTGGGGCCTGTGATGAGTCCTTTGGCGATAGCATTCCGCAAAGCGATGTTCACACCGGTACCGCCAAGGTCGCGCACGGTAGTGAAACCCGTCATGAGCGTTTTATGTGCATATCGTACGCTGAGGAAAGCAAGGTCGGCCGGGTTGCGAACAAATCTGTCGGCATAATTCGTTTTGCTGGTTTCGGATTCAATATGCACATGCATATCCATCCATCCGGGCATAACGGTTTGCTGCTTCAGGTCCACCACTTTATCACCGGCAGCGGGCGCAGTATATCCGGATTCAATGGCTGTTATTTTATTACCCGAGATGATGACGGACATATTCTTGCGCGGCTTGTCGAGCACTCCGTCGATGAGGCTGCCGCAATGCAGGATGGTCCGCTGCGCGAGGACTGAGCCTGTGCAGGAAAGGGCGAGGAAGAGGGTAAGGATTGATTTCATATATAACGGTCAGGTATGTGCCCGGATCTCTTTCCGCACTGTTCTCCAGTTCACAATGTATACCAGCAGCAATATGCCCACAGTGGCTGCGATGGTCATAACACCCGGCCAGGGCGCCACATACATGCCGTGCTTTTCCAGCACACCGCTGGCCCACCATTGGGCAACGGCTACTACGGCAAGGGCTATCACCCCGGTCACGAAATACACGGGCACCAGTTGCCCCAGTAAATAACGCTGCAGTCTTTGTGGTGCTGTACCCAGCGTCACCAGCAGCCTGATCTCTTTCTTGCATGAAGAGATCACCAGCTGTATGAACATGCTGAAAACCAGCAGGGCAAACATCAGCAGCACGAGTCCGAAAAACCCTACCACGCTCACGATCGTTTGCACAATGCCGCGGATCTTATTGTATTTCGTTTTTTCATTGTCAGTCGAATAATGATGCTTCTCCAGGTAATCGCGCAGCTCAATGCTGCTGGGGTCTTTCACACGGATTACAACACGGGAGGGCAGCTTCACTTCTCCCGTTCCGTAAGCCTTATTTGCCCAGTCCATGAAAGACTGCGGCACCAGAACGGTAGAAATACGGTCAGAGAAACCTGCGATCTTTCCGATAAACTGTCCCTGTTGCATGCCCTGAGATATCACTACCTGTGGCGTCATGCTCTGGATGGTTTTTTCGGAGAACTGCGGAATACCGTTGCCCAAAGCAAAACCGAAGTTGAACATATTCACGAAATCGCGGGGCACCATGATGGGCAGCATTTGCTGGCCGGCCTGCCATTTCCATTCTTCGGTTTTCACATCGAGGAAAGTATCGGGAACGGATTCAAAGAAGGCCAGGGTGGAAAAGCCCAGCTGGTCGGCCTCGAGCTTAACGTTAAACTGCGCAGCGGTGATGGCGCCAAATGCTTCCACAAAAGGCTGGGCTGCGAAGTCTTTCTGCTCTTCGGCAGTGAAAACCGTCAGTTCCGGCTTACCCATCATATCGTTGGTGATGAGTTTGTTGACAACGAGGTAATCTGCTCTTTCATTCTGGTTGCGGGTACCATGCAGCAGCTCGTTGAAATCGGTATGTACCTGCAGGGCTACAAGAATCAGCAGCATGGCAACGCCGAGGCCGATAATGGCCATCCAGTAGCGGCTTTTGCCCACGCCTGTGCGAATGATCTTTTGTAAAATCCGGTTGAATTGCATGCTATAGCTGATAGGTTACGTCGTAAGTAAAATGTTGATCATGATCTAAGTCCGTGAGGATGAAGCCCGCCTTCCTTGCCCTGCATTCCTGCTCGACGAGCTTAGCGGCTTTGGCGGTATTGGCTTCGTCGAGATGGCTGAAAGGCTCATCCATCATAAGCCATTGAAACGGCTGCATAAGTGCGCGGATGATGGCGATGCGCTGGCGCTCTCCGTAAGACAGGGTGGCCGCGCTTTGCTGAAGTACATGTGTTACACCCAGCAATTCTGCGAACTCGCGGATCTTATCTGCTGGGTACAATGGCTGGGGAATCATCACGCGCTTCAGTTCGATGTTCTCCTCCGCCGTCAGCTGGTCGAACAGGCGGAGGTCCTGGAACACAACGCTGATGGCTTCCTGACGCACGCTGGCAAGTTGTGCGGGAGAATATTGCCCCCAGGGCTTGCCGCCTGCGGTAATGGTACCCGTATAATCGTACCGGATATGATAGAGGTAATGCACGAGCGTGGTTTTACCCGTGCCGGAGGGTGCTTTGATCTTAACGAATTGTCCGGGCCGGAAGGTGACCGTACGGTCCCAGATGTCCGAAGGCCGTTCCCGGATCCTGTCGCGCAGGGGTACCGGTACCACGGCAGAAAGCTCGATCTGCATGTTGAATGGAATGTGAAGCTTAAATATAGGCAAAAAACGAAAGCCGCCCCTTGTAAAGAGGCGGCTTCGCAATATCTGATAAGATTATACTTATTGTACGGGTGCGGCAATTGCAGTATCCACAACTGCTGCTGCTGAGTCAACTGCTACAGCTTCCTCTTCACCCCACATAGCGGCGCGCTCTTTCTTCTTTGCTTCTGTATAGTTGTACAGTTTGCGGGAGAAGTTGAACAGCTGCGTGAGGGAGTTCTGTGATTCGTTCTTGAAAGTCAGCACTGCAGAAGAGTGTTGCTTATCGCCGCTAACCGGGTCGGATTTAGCGGAAACGGTTTTGAACAGGCCTTTGATATCGTTGGTGATGCTATCGGGCATGTCCATTTCCTTCGCAGGGATGTTAGCCATGATCTTTTCGATATCGAGGTAGAAAGCACCGATGCTGCCTTTAGCAGTAGAAAGCGCGTCGCCTTCCAGTTTGGCTTTACCGGTACCGGCATCGTATGTTTTCAGCAGCTCTGCATCAGAACCTGCAAGTACGCGTTTGCTGTTGATAGAAACTGCAACTTCACCCAGAGGCATGTTAGGAACATATTCGTCGCCCTGTTTGGTGAAAGACTGAGCTACCATGGGAGAAGCCATTACCTTATCGAATGCAGCTTTGTCGCCTACTTTCAGGTTGAAGATCCATTTAACGTTAGGCTTGGTACGGGTGCTGTCCCACTCGGAAGGATCAGGAACTACGGAGAAGTCGGAACCGATGAGGGCCATTTCGCCTTTGAATGCGATCAGCAGATCGTCGAGGGTGAAACGGGCTTCAGCGAGGCCCATGTTAACCAGGCCGTCCATTCCTACAAGTTTCAGCAGTTCACCAACCACACGGAGGTCGATGTTGAGAGCTGCGTAACCGAAGATGTTCTCGGAAGGATATTTCTCGATGGATTCAGTGTTGATCTTTTCCATCGGGTATTTCTTGAAGATGGCCATCATTTCCTTGCTGGCGTAGGAATACATGTCAGCATCGATTTTACCGGTACCGAAAGTTACGGAAGCAGTGGTAAATGCGCCTTCAGTGATTTTCTTCATGTTGGAAGCCATGAGGGCACCCATACCGGAAGCGTTAGCACCCTGGATGTTGTACAGCGCTTCGCTGCTCATCCAGAAAAGGAGGTCGCCTTTTTCTTTGCTGATATCTTTAAAAGAAGGAACAGTAGCTACAGACTCATCGGCTTTAAGTGTGAGCAGTTTTTCGAGCAGAGCAACACCGCTGGCTTTAGCAGTGGTATCTTCTGAATCGGAGTAGCGGGAACCCTGATCGATCGTTGCAATGCCGATCATGGTTTTACCGGTGAAGCCTACGATGCTGTTATCGTCTTCCACATATTTAAAATCTTTACCTGCTTTAACTTCTTTCTTGGATTTCTCTTTGATGAAAGCTTCGAACTTAGCGGCGTCAGCGATGCCGGCTACAGCAGTGAAATACATGTTGCCGGGAGTTTCACCGGGCACCATGGCGAAGAATACATCTCCCTCCAGGTCGATACCGGAGTTCTTTGCATCAGCCAGGGCTTTAGCGTAATTGTTGCTGGTATCTGTCTGTTGAAGCGTCTCGAAAATCTTATCGATAGTGAGGCCGTCTTTAGACAGTTTATCCTGAATCTGTTTGGATTTGAAGCCGAAAACAAGGGCGGCGTTTTTGGGAATATGCTTGCCTTGTTCAGGGGCTTTGGAACAGGCGGCTAACAAAAGCACCGCTGCGCCTGCCATAAAAAGGAGCGCTTGCTGGATCGATCGTTTCATAAAAAGAAAGATGTTAAGAAAAATGGATTTGAGAATTAGGAGCGAAAATACATGCTTTTTTATTAATGCGTCTAAATTTGTTACCTGCCGGGATGTTAGCTCGATTACTTTATACAATTTACATACCTTTGACAGATATCCGTATTTTAACCATTTTCTTGAAAGACCATATCTGAACTGACTATGTACCTCATCCTCCTACAGTACATCCGCCCCGTGGCGGCCGTAGAGCACTATCTTGACGCACACAATGCTTTCCTTGAAACGCAGGTGCGCGCCGGGCGCTTTATCCTCACGGGCCGCAGGAAGCCTAAAACAGGTTCCATCATCATTTGCCGTGCTTCCAGCCGCCGCGAAGTGGAAGCCATCCTCGCTGAGGACCCGATGGATAAATTCCAGCTCGCCGTTTACGATATCATTGAATTTGAGCCGAATACCTTCGAATTGGCCGGCATAAGCTCCTGATTCACTCCCCTCTTACTTATTTGCCGGTTTTCCCAAATGTTCGTACATTCATTACGAGCGAAGTCATCTTGCTGTCACACGTTATGATGCAGGCCAAACGCCCTGTTCCGGTTCTATGATAATTTACTGACGCCATATCTAAATCATTGATACTGAACAGATATTTATTAACCGGGCATCTCAAACCAGTTGACTTAAAAGTTTTTCTACAGTAACGCAGTCCCGAACCAGCGAGCTTCCTGAAGAGCCCTTTCTAATAAGGGATCGGGCTGAATGCCTCACCTTGATTTCTAACAGACTGATTTTCAATAACAATATTGGTCTATTAGGGTACACACCCGCATAGCCCACCCGTGCTAAAGCAGAATGAGAAAAATTAAGATGAGCGCGAGCCGGCATCTGCCGGCTTGATCATTTCCCGGCTGAAACGGAAGCTTCTGCCGCCGCTTTCAGGCGGATCAGTCCTTTGCGGAAATCAGTTTCCAGATTATCTTTCATGAACATGCCCAGGATATTCTGCGGGCGGGAGTAAGTGGCGTCCATGCTCCAGGTAACACGTGTGCCGCCGGTGGTATCGGCAAAGCGGAAGCAGATGTCGGACACGGATGCGAGGGGTTCAAAGAATTCGAGTTGCTGGCGGATCTCGGTATGGGGCGTAAGGGCTAGGTGGCGAAGGCGGCCGAAGCCTATCTTTTTGCCGGTCCAGGTAGTGGATGCTCCGGTGGTACCATCAACCCCGTCTATCCTGAATTGGGCGGAAGGCTCTCTTTCCTGTAGTGTACTCCAGCGGTTATAACGATCGAAGCGGACGGTTTGGTCCCATACAGCAGCCGGTGGCGCATGAATGAGTACTGATTGCTCGATATGCACGCGCGTTGGCGCCACAAGGAGCAGGATGGCCAGGAGGGCAACGGCCATGCCGATAACCCAGGCGGTGATTTGAAGGAATTTTCTCAAATGGGAGGCCGGTTTTCCACAATTTACCGATTTTCCGGGGGAGAACTGCAATAAAGCCGGATGGCCGGCGCAAGGGGTTGCACCGGCAGCATACAGTCAGGTTTTCAGGGATGAAGCTACTTTTCTTCTCTCTCGTTGAATTTCTTCGCAGCATCCTGCGCTTTCTCGAAATCCAGGATAACCGAGTTAATGCAATAACGGAGCCCTGTTGGCGGTGGCCCGTCATCGAAAACATGGCCCAGGTGCGCTTTGCACCGGCCGCATTGCACCTCGGTGCGCTGCATGCCATGCGTGTTGTCGGGCGTATAAATCACGCTCGTTTTGCTGACAGGCTGGTAAAAACTCGGCCAGCCGCAGCCGCTTTCAAATTTGGTGTCCGACACAAATAGCGGATTCCCGCAGGCGGCACAATAGTAAGTCCCTTTCTCCTTGCTGTCCCAGTATTTCCCTGTAAATGCCCATTCGGTTCCCTTGTCGCGGGCAATATCATAAACATTCTTAGGCAGGATTTTTTTCCACTCTGTGTCCGTAAGGTTGACTTTACCAGTATCCGTGCGGGAGTACACCGGATTCTTTTGTTCTTCCATGTTAGATTTTTTAGTCCCGTCTTGCGAGTAAGAGCAATGGCTGAACGCCATGGTCAGGCACAATATGAGATAAGTCCATGTCTTTTTCATGGTGGCGGATTGAATATGCGCATTACCAGTTCCGGAACGTTTATTGAGATGCTGGATATGAATCGCTCCGGATATGCACATTAAAGGTACGAAACGTATATCCTTCCGGATTGTTGCATCTCATCTATTTAACAATATTTTTTATTCCCTAACTTTACGCCAAAAGGCAGGCAAGTGGCGGATATCATCAACTTATTACCGGACAATATTGCGAATCAGATAGCAGCAGGAGAAGTGATCCAGCGGCCGGCGTCGGCAGT
Source organism: Chitinophaga deserti (assembly GCF_003149455.1). Taxonomy (GTDB): domain Bacteria; phylum Bacteroidota; class Bacteroidia; order Chitinophagales; family Chitinophagaceae; genus Chitinophaga; species Chitinophaga deserti. Next base: position 419,116 of record NZ_QFFK01000002.1, on the reverse strand, counting down.
AAAGGAATTACTCGAAAACGCGGTAGACGCGGGGGCTACTGAGATCCAACTCATTATAAGAGACGCGGGCAAAGAGCTCGTTCAGGTGATCGATAACGGGAGCGGAATGAGCGATACCGATGCACGGATGTGTTTCGAACGCCATGCCACCTCCAAAATACGGTCTATCGACGATCTTTTCCAGATCCGGACCATGGGTTTCCGTGGCGAAGCCCTCGCTTCCATCGCCGCAGTTAGCCAGGTGGAGCTGAAAACCCGCCGCGAACACGAAGAACTGGGTAGTTTCATCGAAATAGACAACTCCGTCATCCGCCGCCAGGAACCCTGCCAGGCACCCACCGGTACCAGCATCGCCATGAAGAACCTCTTCTTCAACGTACCCGCCCGCCGCAACTTCCTCAAAAGCAACGCCGCCGAAATGAGGCACATCGTCGACGAATTTATCCGCGTCGCCCTCGCCTTCCCGCAACTTCAGTTTTCCCTGAACAGCAACGGGCAGCAAATGTTCCATTTCGAGAAAGGATCCCTCAAACAAAGGATCGTTTCCATCCTCGGCCAGCATTATAACTCCAAACTCGTTACCGTTAAGGAAAGCACTGATTACATGAACATCCACGGGTTTGTGGGTAAGCCGGAAACGGCTAAAAAAACCCGGGGCGATCAGTTCTTCTTCGTCAATAACCGCTTCATCAAATCCAGCTACCTCAACCATGCCGTGATGAATGCGTTTGCGGAAATGATCCCGTCAGACAGCTTTCCCCTTTACGTACTCTTCATCGACCTCGACCCTGCGCACGTTGATATCAACGTACACCCCACCAAGCAGGAAATCAAGTTCGACGACGAACGCATCCTCTACGCTTTCGTTCAATCCGCCATCAAGCACGCTCTGGCGCAGTTCAGTGTTACGCCGGCCCTCGACTTCGACCTGGATCCAGGCATCCAGCAGCTCGATGCGCTTACGCAGCCGTTTACGGATGAAAAGAAAGCACAATCGGCCGGTACCTCCATCTATAAAACCTTCACCAGCGCCAACCAGGCTCATGTGATCGATAAATCGAATAACAGCAACCTTCAGCACTGGAAGGAGCTGTATGGCCCTGCTCCCGCCCGCGACAACGATTTTCCGATGCCGCCCATGCCGCAGAACGATTTCCCGCCCGTTTCCACCGCTTCCGTCATTGATGAGCGCTGGCAGGAAGCGGCTACGGATCAGAAAGGCCCCGTGCAGGTGCATCAGCAATACATTCTCTCCCAGATCAAATCTGGCTTCATCCTGGTAGATCAGCGGTCGGCCCACGAGCGCATATTGTACGAACGGTACCTCCGCGCCCTGGCAGAAAAGCCTATCGCAACACAGCAGAGCCTTTTCCCGCAAACGCTGGAGCTGCTCCCTGCAGACTCCGTGATCCTCCATGAAATGCTCCCCGACCTTCAGGCCCTCGGTTACGACCTTGAGCCATTCGGCCAGCATACCTTCGTAGTCCGCGGTACGCCCGCTGATATTCAGACAGGGAACGAACAGGCTACCATCGAAGGCCTGCTGGAGCAATTCAAAAATTTCAGTAACGAACTGAAGCACAACCGCCGCGAGCGGCTTGTGCGCAGCATGGCCCGCAACAACGCCATTCCGTCCGGCAAACCACTGTCTACCCGCGAAATGCAGAATATCATTGATGAACTCTTCGCCTGCTCCATGCCCAATGTTTCACCGGGTGGCAGGGGAACATTCATTTCCTTCAAACTCAACGATCTGGAAAAAATGTTCGACAGGGGATTCTGATCTCCCGATGTTCAAAATAACCGGGCTGTCTCAATTGCTTGAGATAGCCCGGTTATTTTTCCCCGTCCCCCTTTTATAATTCATTGGCAACCATCCGGGTTAATATACCATCAAAACAGCCGGAAAGCGCCTGTTTTACAGCGTTTCACAAATGATTCACTATCAGCACGTTGAACGACCGTTGTTCAGTCAACCTTCAGTGATCCTTCAGTCAAAGGGGGGCTTCACTGGGGGATCACTGAAGGATCACTGAAGGTTGACTGAAGGTTCATTATTCCAAATCCGATACCATATTAACTGAAAGACCGGTATTCCATGGATGGATTTCAGGGGTAATAAAAATGCCGTCTCCTGAGAAGAAAACGGCATTTCCAGTATGGTCGAGGGATTTATTTCTCCCTGAGAATTTCGGAAACTTCCCTCAGCTGATCGTACAGCATGGCAAATGCTCTGTAATTGCGCTGATACACGGGGCTATGCGCGGTATCCGGCTCAAAAACGCGCGCTGCTGCCGTGGAATTGAACTGCCATGCATCCGCCTGTTCCAGGGCATGCCAGGCCAGCATAGCGGCACCCAGCGCAGAAGCATCTTCGTCCTGATGCAGCAACATAGGCTTCCTGAAAATATCGGCCAGCAGCTGTATCCATAAGGGCGATGCTGTAAAGCCTCCACTCACGGTTACTTCATGAATATTGCCCGTTACGCTTTCCAACGCTTCCGCCACGCTCAGCAGGTTAAAGCAGACCCCTTCCACCAGCGCCCGCTGGAAATGCGGGGAACCATGATGCTGGCGCATACCCACAAAAGCTCCCGATGCACGGCTGTCCCACACCGGGGCACGCTCTCCAAGCATATACGGCAGGCACAGAAGCCCGTCGCTGCCGGGAGGCGCTGTAAAAGCGGTTTTCAGAAAATCGTTGTAATCAGACCAGGGCAGGAAGGCTTTTGAGAACCACTGCAGCGCTACGCCGCCATTGTTCATGGCGCCACCGCTTACGTAATGTTCCGGAGTGAGCACGTAGGAAAACGTTCTGCCAGCGGGATCATCTGCCGGTTGGGGCGCCATCACCCGGATAGCGCCGCTGGTGCCGATGGTAAGTGCCGCATGACCCGGCTCTACCGCGCCGGAACCCAGCTGCGCCAGGCAACCATCGCTGCTGCCGGCCATGATGAGCGTACCGGGAGGAACGCCCATGGCCTGTGCCATGGCAGGGTCCATTCCGATGAGGAGGCGCGTTGTCTCCACCGGGATAGGGAGGCGCTCGTCGGTAATACCCGCAACTTTCAGGGCGGGAGCATACCAGTCGAGCGAACGGATATCAAACAGTCCTGAGCAGGACGCGAGGGAATAATCTGTAATGAATTCGTGAAAGCAGCGGAAAAGAAACAGGTCTTTGATACCTACAAAGCAAGCGGCCTGATCAAAAATCTGCGGAGCTTCTTCGCGCAGCCACTGGATCTTGCAAAGGGGAGACATGGGGTGGATAGGCGTTCCTGTAGCGCGGTGAATATCACGACCTTCGGGTGTGTGGCGGAGGGCGGCAGCATAAGCTTCGGCCCGGCTGTCGGCCCAGGTCATCACCGGCGTGAGCGGTTCACCATCCGCATCAACAGCCAGCAAACTGTGCATGGCGCTGCTTAGAGCAATGGCTGCGGGAGGGTGGCCCATTTCCGCGACGGTTTCACGAATGGTCTGTATAATGGCTGCGAGCACTACTTCAGGGTCTTGCTCACTATATCCGGGAACCGGCTCCTGGGTGGGATAGGATTGCTTGCGGGATGCGGGTATCTGGCCCGCAGTGGTCACCGCGATGGTCTTCGCGCTCCCCGTTCCGATATCGACACCGAGGATATATGGTGATTTTGTTGTCATAGAATAGAGGCCGAAAGTAAAAAACAGCTTTCATTTTCCGTATTTAATTTATAGATTTAAAATCTTACAGGTCAAATCTTACAACAAAAATCCACGTACTTACAATGGCATTTGAGATTAAAAAACAGGCGAAAGCGTATGATGTGTGCATCGTTGGATCTGGCGCCGGTGGCGGGATGGCGGCCAAAGTGCTGTCTGACGCGGGGCTGAAAGTGGCGCTGCTCGAGGCGGGCCCCAAGTACGACCCTGCTGATCCCCAGCAACAGACCCAACTGAAATGGCCCTATGAATCTCCGCGCAGAGGCGCTTCCACTACCCGGCCCTTCGGCGACTTCGACGCAGCATATGGCGGCTGGGAAATTGAAGGCGAACCGTATACCCAGAAAAACGGCTCTAAATTCGACTGGTTCCGCTCCCGTATGCTCGGTGGCCGTACCAACCACTGGGGCCGCATCTCCCTCCGTTTTGGTCCTAACGATTTTAAACATTACAGTATAGACGGGCATGGCGACGACTGGCCAATCACTTACGAAGAAGTAAAGCCCTGGTACGATAAAGTAGATAAACTCATCGGTGTGTTTGGCTCTAAGGAAGGAATATACAATGAGCCGGATGGCCACTTCCTCCCTCCTCCCAAGCCACGCCTCCATGAACTGATGGTGAAACAGGCCGGTGAAAAACTGGGCATTCCCGTGATCCCTTCCCGCCTCTCCATCCTCACACGCTCTGTCAATAAAGACCGTGGCGCGTGTTTCTTCTGCTCGCAATGCAGCCGCGGATGTTCCATTCATGGCGACTTCTCCTCTTCCACCGTACTCGTTAAGCCCGCTATGAAAAGCGGTAACGTAGATCTTTATGTGGGCGCCATGGCACGCGAAATCGTGACAGACGCGGCAGGTAAAGCCGTTGGCGTTAGCTACGTGGATAAAGAAGATATGCAGGAGCACCAGATCAATGCACGTGTGATCGTACTGGCTGCCAGCGCCTGCGAATCTGCACGGCTGCTGCTCAATTCAAAATCTGCCACTCATAAAAACGGCCTCGCCAACTCCAGCGGTGTGGTCGGTAAATATCTGCACGACTCTACCGGTGCTTCACGCGGCGCGTTCATCCCTTCGCTCATGGACCGCAAGCGGTATAATGAAGACGGCGTGGGTGGCCTCCACATGTATATTCCCTGGTGGCTCGATAATAAGAAACTCGATTTCGCCCGCGGATATCACTTAGAATTCTGGGGAGGCATGGGCATGCCTGCTTACGGTTTCGGATTCGGAATTGAAGGCCTGCAGGCTAAAGACCCCAACCGCGGCGGCCAGCCCGTGGGTGGTTACGGCGCCAGCCTGAAAAATGATTACCGCCGCTTCTACGGCTCCACCGTTGGCTTTGCCGGCCGCGGAGAAGCTATTGCGCGGGCAGATAACTACTGCGAGATCGACCCGAACGTGGTGGATAAATTCGGTATTCCCGTACTGCGCTTCAATTACAAATGGAGCGAACACGAGATCAAACAGGCCCGTCATATGCACGAAACCTTCGAGGAGCTCATCCATCAGATGGGTGGCATTCCCCTCGGCAGTAAACCCGGCGAAGAATCTATGTACGGCCTCGAAAATCCGGGAAGGATCATCCACGAAGTGGGCACCACCCGTATGGGCGACGATCCCTCACGTTCCGTACTCAACAAGTACAGCCAGGCTCACGATGCCAAAAATGTATTTGTGGTAGACGGCGGATCTTTCGTATCCCAGGCAGACAAGAATCCCACCTGGACCATCCTCGCACTTTCCATGCGCGCATCCAGCTATATCGTAGACGAATTGAAAAAACAAAATCTCTGATCACTATGGACAGAAGAGAATCGCTCAAAGCACTCCTCATAGGTTCGGTATCATCCGGCGTGATCCTCAGCGCCTGCGAAACCAGTACCAAAGACAACGCGAAATCGCCCAAAACACAGTATTACGGCCGCACACCCGATGAAGTGCTGCGCGACGAAATGCTGCAGAAAGATAAATTCTTCACCGACGCGGAAATGAAAACCATCACCGTGCTCGTGGATATCATTATTCCGAAAGATGAAACTTCCGGCTCCGCAACAGATGCTAAAGTGCCGGAGTTCATCGAATTCATCGTGAAAGATCAGCCGAAGAACCAGCTACCCATGCGCGGCGGGCTCCGTTGGCTGGATGTGCAGTCGCAAAAACAGTACGGGAAAATCTTTACAGACCTCGAAGCCGATAAGCGCCTCGCCATGGTTGACCAGATCGCTTTCCCGGAAAAAGCCGCACCGGAAATGAGCCAGGGCGTATCGTTCTTCAACCTCATCCGCAACCTCACAGCCACCGGCTTTTTCACCAGCCAGATGGGCCTGAAAGACCTCGGCTATAAAGGCAACACGCCCAATGAATGGGACGGCGTGCCAGATGATGTACTGAAGCAGTACAACCTCGCGTACGACGAAAAGCTGCTGGCCGTTTGCCTGAAAAAGGAAGACCGCACTAAGATCATGACCTGGGAAGACTGATAACTATTCCACCCATAAAAAAAGCGGTCCGGGCTGAGCCTGGACCGCTTTCTGTTTTCCGGAAACCCGGTTATCCGTGTACGTTTTCCCTGAACACCCGGTTCAGCCAGCGCAGCATCAGGAAGATGGCGCCTGCGGCGAGGCCGAGCAGGAGGAAGTTCACGAGGAAGTAATTTACTTTATTATCGTACCCGTCCCACATCGCAGCAAGTACGCCGGAGAGTTTATTACCGATAGATGTGGCAAGGAACCAGCCGCCCATCATCAGTGATGTAAGGCGCGCAGGGCTGAGTTTGGATACGAGTGAAAGGCCCATAGGACTGAGCAGCAGCTCTCCGGTAGTGATAACTCCATAGCTGGCAATCAGCCACCAGGCCGATGCCTTTTCCACCCCATTGTTGCATACCATTACAGCACCTACCATACAGAAGGTGGACAGGGAGGATATGAGCAATCCCCATGCGATCTTAGTCATAGTAGTGGGCTCCTTCTTCCGGTTGCGGAGGAAGGTGAAAAATGCTACCACCAGCGGTGTAAGTATAATAACGAAGAACGGGTTCACAGACTGGAACAGTTCTGTATTCACGAGGCTGATAGACGTTCCTTCAGCCGGCATTTTCTCCGGTGCCACGTTTCTGAAATACACCGGCTTGCCCTGTTCTTTCACAGGTTGACCGGATTCATCTTTGATAACGCGGAACTCATCGTCGTAAGCCACCACTTCCGTGGTTTGGTTAGTGGCGGTTTCGGAGAGGGAGAGCGCCTTGGCGGGAGCCTGCACTGCAGCCGGCAGCTCACGGTCTGTATAATACTGCGCCCATGTGGTGAGTGCAGTACCGTTCTGCTTGAATACCGCCCAGAACATTACTGAAACTGCGAAAATGGCGAGCAGGGCTTTCACCGGCTGCTTGTCCGACGCAGATGCTTTGCGCAACAGGTTAGTAAAGAAGTAAATTATGGGAAGGCAGGCGAAGATGAACGCATCGGTAGAGTCGGTACCGAAGATGTTTCCGGGGATGAACCAGCCGATGGCGCCTACAATGAGTACGGGTACAAATACCTGGGCAAAAATGGAGCCCAGCGGCATATCGCCCGGCTGTGCGGGCTTCAGTACGTTGGCGTGGCGGTAATGTTTGAGGCCTGCGGCGAAGATGATAACCCCAAGGAACATACCTACACCAGCGGCAATGAAGGCAGCGCCCCAGTTAATGTTGTTACGGAGATATGCAGCGAAGAACGTACAGATGAAGGCGCCGATATTGATCCCCATATAGAAGATGTTGTAGCCGGTGTCTTTCCGTTCGCGGTACTGCGGGTCGTTATAAACATTCCCGAGCAGGGTGGAAATATTGGGTTTGAAGAATCCGTTACCTACGCAGATGAGTGCGAGGGAAAGATAGAATACCGTCAGATCCTTAACGGCGAGGCCGCAATACCCGATCCCCATGAGGATACCCCCTATGATGATGGATTTGGTGTATCCCAGCTTACGGTCGGCCAGCAGGCCGCCGATGAAGGGAGTGAGGTAAACGAATGCGATAAAGGTGCCGAATATGTCTACCGCAGTGCGCCGGTCCATTGCCCATCCGCCTTTCTCAGCGTCCGTTAAATATAGTTGTAAGATGGCGAGGAGCAGGTAGAAACCGAATCGCTCCCACATCTCGGAAAAGAATAAAAACGGTAAAGCTACCGGATGCTTGCGGCTAGTCGACATGTTGTAACAGGTTGTTTTGATGGCGCTAAAAATAGGGGAAATTAGCCATTGGCCCCAAACTTTCGTGATATACGGCTTTACGCTCCAAAACCACGAAACAGCTAATGTTTAAAAAATCGATTTAGCACAGGACAGTACAGGATGCCACTTATAGATAATATTCAATTTGCTAAAGATTTTTCTACTATATTGAACGAAAATTTATCAAATCATGGTTCAGGGAAAAAATAACAAAAGAAACCAGATTTCACGTAGATCATTTCTAACCACAGGTGCTGCTGCTACTGCTGGTTTCATGATCGTTCCACGTCATGTATTGGGAGGCCCCGGCTATACCGCCCCCAGCGACAGATTACGCGTTGCCGGCATCGGCGTTGGCGGTAAAGGCGACAGCGATCTCAGAGAAATCGCAACCGGCCCGGCCGACATCGTTATGCTTTGCGACGTGGATGATAACCGCGCCGCAGCATCTGTAAAACGGTTCCCTAAAGCAAAGTATTACCGCGACTTCCGCGAGATGCTCGATAAAGAGCATAAAAACATCGATGCTGTTACCGTTTCCAGCCCCGACCACAACCACGCCGTACAGGCTATGGCTGCCATGCAGCTCGGCAAGCACGTGTATGTGCAAAAACCCCTTACCCACGACATTTATGAGGCGCGTATGCTCACGCAGGCCGCCAAAAAATATAAAGTGGTAACCCAGATGGGTAACCAGGGCGCTTCCGGCGACGGTGTGCGCCAGCTCATGGAATGGTACCAGGCAGGCCTCATCGGCGATGTGCATACCGTTTACTGCTGGACCAACCGCCCCGTATGGCCACAGGGTATTCCCTGGCCGCAGACCCGCGCAGAAATCCCTCAGCACCTCGACTGGGATCTCTGGCTGGGTACCGCTCCCAAAAAAGACTTCGTAGACAAACTCGTTCCCTTTAACTGGCGTGGCTGGTGGGATTACGGTACCGGTGCCCTTGGAGACATGGGTTGCCATATCGTGGAGCCTCCCTTCCGCGTGCTCGACCTCGGCTATCCCGTTTCCGCGGAAGCAAGCGTAGGCAGTGTGTATGTAGACGAGTTCAAACAGGGTTACTTCCCCGAAAGCTGTCCTCCGTCTTCCCACGTTATCATGTCTTTCGAAACCAAGCGCGGCCCGCTGAAACTCCACTGGATGGATGGTGGCATTCAGCCAGCACGTCCTGAAGAACTGGGCCCCAACGAAAGGATGGGCGATGGTGGCAACGGTGCCATCTTCGTAGGTTCCAAAGGCAAAATGATGTGCGGTACTTATGGTATGTACCCTTCCCTGCTGCCCTCTACCCGCAACAAGGAAGTGAATGTAAAACAAACCATTGCACGCGTGCCCGAAGGTCACTACGTACAATGGGTAAATGCCTGCATCGCCGGTTACGGTAAAAAAGAACTGAGCGCTCCGTTCGAGATCGCCGGTCCGCTTACCGAAACTATCCTCATGGGTAACCTTGCTATCCGCAGCTATGATATCCGTAAGCCTAAAGCTGATGGCAAAGGTTTCGATTATCCCGGCCGTTATATCAAACTGCTGTGGGATGGCCCGAACATGAAGATCACCAACTTCGACGATGCCAACCAGTTCGTGAAGCGTACTTACCGCGATGGCTGGACGCTCGGCAAATAATGATTTACCAGCATAAGAAAAGGGCGCCCCTTACCGGGAGTGCCCTTTTTCGTTGTATGAAACGCTGTATTTAGCGGAATAATTCCTTGAAATCACGTTTAAATTCCTGCCACTCACTATCAGCCTTCTTCAGGGATTTATCCAGCCCTTCCTTCGTTTTATCCCAGGCTTCGGCTGTGCTGTTCTTCACATCTTCTGCAGCTTTGGCAAGATCCTGACGGGCAGTTTCCAGCTTAGCCTGTGCTTTCCTGCTTTTAGCGCTGCCATCTTTCTTCAGCTCTTCTATACGTACATCCAGTGAATCCATTTTCTCTTTGATGGCGGCCGATGCTGCATCTTTCTGCCTTTGCAGATATGCCCCGGCGGTGTCGGCCTTTTCTTCCAGGCCTTCCTTAATCGTGTCCATACCTTCGTGGATCTTCGCATTGGCGGAAGTATCCTCCCCGGTGGCAGTGGTTTGATTCTGGCAGGCCGTAAGTATGGCGGCAGCGCTCAGAACTATGAGAATTTTGTGCATATGCATTGATTTTTAAAGGTTATCAGGGTTTGGCAGCTGTAAACGTTGCCAGTACGGTATCGTTCCGCTGGATGCTCAGCAGGTCTTTTTCGATGGTGTATTTATTGGTATTACCCAGTGCCTGGCTGAAAGCATTCTCCACATTCAAAGCCGGGCAGGCCATTTGGGTAGATATGATGTCTGATACCTGGAGGTCACCGGTTGCAGTGGCCAGGAATTTACCGCCGAAGCCGTTACATCCCAGGTGGCCACGGACCTGCGAAGAGGAGTCCACGAATTGCATGTAGATTTCTTTACCCCAGTCCGACGTGTCTTTAGGACCATTCACGATTTCCTTTAATACCCATTTGGTTCCGGCAAGGGGCCAGGCAGGCTGCCCGTCGGTAGTAATGGCGGATGCCGCAGCGGCAGAATCGCCCCCGGTGGGTTGTTGTGTGCTCTGGCAGGCGGCCAGGATGGCAATGGCGGCAAAGGCGGAAAGTAGTTGCAATTTCATAGTAGCGGTTTTATGGTTGTTATACTCTTATCAATCTTCAAGCCATTTTAACGCCCTGCATACCCCAATTGTTGACTATCCACCGGCGGTAAGGCAATTATGAAAAAAATCGGTAGGTTTGGGCCCTTACAAAATCTAACATATGAAGAAAAATCTATTCCTGTTGCTGCTTTTGCTGTCTGTGAAGCTGGTAAGAGCGGACGAGGGCATGTGGCTCCCCTACCTGCTGGGGCAACAAACATATGCCGATATGGTGAAGAAAGGGCTGAAGTTGTCGAAAGAGCAACTTTACAGCATCAACAAATCTTCCATCAAAGACGCTATTATCATTTTCGGCGGAGGCTGCACGGGAGAGATCGTGAGCAACGAAGGCCTGATCTTTACCAACCACCACTGCGGGTACGGCGCCATTGCCGCTGCCAGCTCCGTTCAGAACAACTACCTGCGCGACGGCTTCTACGCACGCTCCAAAAATGAGGAGATCCCTGCTAAAGGGCTTTCCGTTCAGTTCCTCGTTCGGGTGGAAGATGTGACCGCTAAAGTGGATGAAGCTATTAAAGGCACCACCCTCACCGATCGCAATCCTAAACTCCAGGCCGCTTATGGCGAAATCATTAAAGCCGCTACCGAAGGCAACGGTTACGAAGCGAAAGTGGTGCCTATGTTCAAAGGCAACCAGTATCTCCTCTTCGTTTATGAACGCTATACCGATGTGCGCCTCGTGGGCACGCCTCCTGAAAACGTAGGCAAGTTCGGTGGCGATACCGATAACTGGGAATGGCCCCGCCACACCGGCGACTTCTCCGTGTTCCGTGTGTATGGCAACGCCAGCGGCAAACCTGCGGAATACGCAGCAGCTAACGTTCCCCTCAAGCCGAAACACTTCCTCCCCGTTTCCATCAAAGGCGTGAAAGAAAACGATTACGCCATGATCTTCGGATACCCCGGCGGCACCAACCGTTACGAAACATCGCTCGGCGTGAAGCTGAAAACCGAAGTGGAAAACCCTTCTATCGTTTCTCTCCGCGACATGCGCCTCAAATACATGTTCGAAGAAATGAAGAAAGACCCTGCCATTAAACTGCAGCTCGCATCTTCCTACGCCGGCATCGCCAACTACTGGAAATTCTTCGACGGCGAAACCAAACAACTGCTGAAGTACCAGGTGTACGAAGACAAACAGCAGCAGGAAGCCGCGTTCCAGCAATGGGCTAAAGGCAAACCGGAATTCGAGAACGTGTTTACCCAATACGATAAGATCTACAAATCCTGGTCGCCCTACGCCAAGGTTCGCCTCTATATCATGGAAGGCACCCTGGGCTCTCCCCTCGCCGCATTCGCCAGCTCCCTCGCACAGCTGGAAAATACCATCCTCAAAAATGGTAACGTGAAAGCCGCTGCTGCTGCTGCCGATGCTGCCCGCACCAATTTCCTGAAAGAAGAGAATAAACCCTCCGATCAGAAAATTCTCGCAGCTACCGCTATGCGTTATTACCAGGATATCCCGAAAGATCAGCACCCCATTGGTTTCTATGAAGGACTGAAATCTTACGGCGACCTGACCGACGAGAAAACATACCGCACCTGGGCCGCTCATGTGTTTAACAACACTATGATTTTTAACGATGCAAAATGGAAATCCTTCATCAGCCAGCCTGATGCAGTTGCCCTCCAGGAAGATCCGGCTTATGCCTACGCTTCTGCTTTCGTGAAGAATTATTCCACCAAATACGCGCCCATCTACGCACAGTTCACCGCAGAGAACAACGAGCTCGGCCGTCTTTACCTGAAAGGTGAAGCCCTCCGCACTCCTACGGCTAACCGCTACCCCGATGCCAACTTCACTATGCGCCTTTCTTACGGCCAGGTGAAACCTTACGCTCCCCGCGATGCCGTGGCTTACGACTACGTAACCACCATTGATGGTGTTATGGAGAAATACAAACCCGGAGATTACGAGTTTGATCTTCACCAGAACTTCATCGACCTCGTGAAGAAAAAAGACTTCGGCCAGTACATCGACGCTAAGCGTAAAACGCTCGTGGTTGGTTTTATCTCCAGCAACGATATTACCGGTGGTAACTCAGGTTCTCCCGTTATCAACGCCAATGGCGAACTGATCGGCCTCGCGTTCGACGGTAACTACGAAGCCCTCAGCCACAAGCTGCAATTCGATAAAAACAGCAACCGCACCATTAACGTGGATATCCGTTATGTGCTGTGGTGCATCGATAAACTGGGTGGTGCTAAAAACATCATCAACGAGCTGAAGATTGTGAAGTAACACTTCCCGCTTCAGACATTAAAAATCCCGGCAGACGAACCATCTGCCGGGATTTTTATTTTAAGCCAGTTCCATTATCCGGCATTGGCCGTGCGCACGAGGAAACGTTCTACTGCGCGGCGTACGTTGGTGGCGGTAGTATTGTGGTTATTGACGAGAACACTGAAGATAAGCGTCTTCCCGGATTTGGTGACGATGTATCCGCTGAGGGCAACCACGCCGCTGAGGGTCCCGGTTTTAGCATAAAACCGGTTGGGCAGCGATTGGTAATAATTCTTCATCGTTCCTTTTCCGCCGGAAGGGAACAGGGGAAAGAGCCGCTCTTTGGGATGTGCTTTATACATTTTATCGAGCACGGATACAAAGTCGCGGGGAGTGAAAAGATTGTAGCGCGAAAGCCCCGACCCGTCTACCCAATTTGGCGGATGTGGTAAATCTTGCAGCAGGCTGTCTAGTAGATACCCGATCACTTTACGCGAATCAATTGCGTCATATTTGAGGGCCGATGCCATCATGAGGATCTGTTCGGCAAAGAAGTTATCGCTCCGGTGCATCATGGGCTGAAACAACGTATCCACAGGTATACTGTGTAATACGGCACCTTGCATAACCGCAGGTGTACCCATTACGCGAACGGGGCGGCGGAGTGTGTCCTGCAGGCGGCGCGCCAGTTGTGTGGTGCTTCCTGTGATGAAGGGCACTTCATATAATTGTTCCGCATGAATATCCGATCGGATGTGCAGTGTGAAGAGATTCTCGCGCTCTTCACGGTCGGCCAGCGGCTCTGCTGGCGGGCGTTCGTAGATCAGTTCCGTTTCAAATTCAGGCGTCATGGAATAGCTGGCTCCTTTCATGCGGATGCGGGCCACGTTGCCATACATGGGCCACTCGTTCAGCTCAGGCTGGTAATAATCCGCATAATCGCTCCAGCCCCAACCCGGCCCGAATCGTTTGTTTTTGATAACTGCCGGTTGCAGCCAGATATTTTTTCCTGTTGCGGAAAGTTTGTCCAGCACAGGCTGGGAAATAAAATCGGGATGCAGGAAAGATGGATCGGCCGTGCCCTGTACATACAATGCTGTATCATTTTCAGTGAAGCGCATCCCCGGCAGAGAATCGCCCAGCAGCTGCAGCCCTGCGAACAGGGTAAAGATTTTGGTATTGGAAGCCGGTACGAAGAATTTATCGTCCTGGTGCTGGAACCAGTATTTCTTAGTGGCAGGGTCGTAGATGCTGATGCCAATGTGGGCACTGCGCAGTTCTTTAGACTGCAGCAACTCTTCCTGCGCCCAGAGGCGTAGGTTCTTCGGCTGCGCCATGGCTGCGGTGCCCAGCAACAATGCAACTGCTGCTGTGAAGCAGCATTTCATGTACTGAAGACTTCCAATATTGCTTTTCTGTATCGGCATACTATTGTTTTTGAATATTGATATTGGCACTAATCTCCCCCTCCGTGCATTCTCCTTCCGGAAATTATATCCTTTAACCGAAAATAAGCATGGAGGGATGCCCGGCAAAATTGCAGCGCCGTTTTCGCCGCATTTCGCCGGTTATGTTAGGCAAACCTCTATTGGAGGCTTCACAAACCTTCGGGGCGCTGCCCGGTATTCTCTTTACCCCAAATGTAAAAACAGGAAAGGGACCATCTTCTTGAGACGGCCCCTTTCCAATATTGCTGCCTTTTCACTTGTGTGATCAGGAGAAGTAGCGGGTAACGCCCGGCTTCGCGAAGGCATAATTGCCCTGTGCATCGGGAAGTACCGGCGGCGGAGCGTCGAACGCATAGCGCGACGGCTGCAGGTTGATCCCTGATTTCAGTGCTTTATCCCAATCGATCTGCTGGCCGGAATAAGTAGCCATACGGCCGATGATAGCGGAAAGCGTTGCTTCTGCACCCATCTGCGCGTCCTGGAATTTGTACTTGTTGTTGGCGATAGCCTCAAACAGTTCATCGTGCTCCGCCTGGTAAGGACGGTTGTGCTGCTTACGATCGAACTGATAAAGCGTTTTGCCTTTATGGTCAACGATCTGAGCACGGTCGCAGAAGATGCGGCCTTTGGTGCCTACGATCTCTTCGTCTACCTTGCTCACAGAATCTTTCCAGTGGCGGCATTGCGAGTTCATCACCACGCCATTGTCATAACGGTATTCCACGAAGTGGTGGTCAAAGATCTCACCTGCTTCCGGACCGGTACGGATGGCGCGGCCGCCCATACCTACAGCTGATACAGGGGTTTTACCCATAAACCAGTTGCCCACGTCGATGTTGTGGATGTGTTGTTCCACGATATGATCGCCGCAGAGCCAGTTGAAGTAATACCAGTTACGCATCTGGTATTCCATTTCGGAGTACTCAGGCTTACGCTCGCGCACCCAGAGTGCGCCCTGGTTCCACCATACCTGGATGGATGTGATATCGCCGATCATACCGTCCTGAACACGTTTGTGCAGTTCACGGTAAGAGGTCATATAGTGGCGCTGGAGACCAACTACCACGTTGAGTTTTTTAGCTTTTGCTTTTTCCGCGGTTTCCAGCACTTTCGCGATACCGGCGGGGTCTGTGGCCACGGGTTTCTCCATGAACACATGTTTGCCCTGCGCGATTGCTTCTTCGAAGTGGATGGGGCGGAAGCCGGGAGGCGTGGTGAGGATTACCACGTCTGCTTTTGCGATGGCTTGTTTGTAACCGTCGAAGCCAACGAATTTATCAGCGTCAGCCACTTTTACGCGCTCAGGCGTTTTTTTCATGGCTTCTACGATGCCGTTATAGCTATCGTCCAGGCGGTCGCGGAAAGCGTCGGCCATGGCTACGAGCTGAACGTTTTGTTTAGTGCTGAGCGCCTGAACAGCAGCGCCAGTGCCGCGACCGCCGCAGCCGATGAGAGCTACTTTGATCACGCCGGCAGAACCGGAGAAGAAATTGGCCTGAGACAGGATAGGTGCTGCCAGTGCTCCCCCAGCGAGGATAGAAGTTTTCTTAACGAAGTCTCTGCGACTTTGATCGTGGAATGCAGATAATTTTCCCTTTTCCATGTTTGGTATTTTACCGGACGCCTGTAAACGCCGTGTGTGAAAGGTATAATGAAACAGACAATAGCTATATAAAATACGGATCTTCCTCCGAAAATCCATGTATTGACAGAGATTTGACCGATCAGCGCGCTCCCACGAACTGGTCGATCATGTCCTTGAAGAACTTATCAGCTTCTTCTTTAGTGGGTTGCTGAACGGGGCGAACGATGCGGAACCCTACGAAAGGCGCATCGGCATTCCACCATTTGCTCTTCGGGATCTGGGGGTCGCGGTCGTTCCACGCGATGTCAGACATCAGGCGCGATGCGCTGCGGGTAGCCGTAGCCAGGTCCATATAGTTGCCGCCACGAACAGATCGCGGGTTCTTATCCGTTGGCTTCAGCCAGGGATTGGCTGCGTCTATTGCCTTATAAGCTTCGGCTTCGTATTGGTCCATCGTCCATTCTGCTACGTTGCCAAGCATATCGTAAAGGCCCCACGCATTGGGCTTCAGCTCCCCTACTTTATGGTATTTATCGCCGGAATTGTCGGCCGTCCAGGCAAAATCTTTCAGTTTTGCAGCCTCATTCCCGAAAGGATAAGCGGTTTTAGAACCCGCACGGCAGGCGTATTCCCATTCTGCCTCAGTAGGCAGGCGGAAGAAAACCCCGGTTTTATTATATAGCCAGCGGCAATACATCAGCGCGGCATATTGGCTCATGCTGTTGGCAGGATACCCGCCGGCTTTGCCCATTCCAAGGGTAAGATCGATGTAAGGAGGGCTGGGGCGCGTCATCCCGTCGGGGAGCGGTGCTTTATCCTTGTCTTTATCGGCATACAGATCGTACTGGTCGAACGTTACTTCGTAAGCGCCCATCCAGAAAGCATCTACCTTCACTTTCTTCTGCGGGCCTTCGTCTTCCGAGCGGCCTTTTTCAGTAGCAGGGCTTCCCAGCATGAATTCTCCGGCCTTCACCGGTACCATACGGATGGTAACGTTGCTGCCTTCGATCTTCTGGTCGTAAGCCTCAAAAGGTGTAGTCTGTGCCTGAACAGAGGCAGCGCAGAGGCCTCCAATCACTAATAACGCGGTTTTCCTTCTCATCTCGATGCAAAAAATTAAAGCGTGTGAATTTATCGATTTCGGGCTGGGAATGCAATATTTATTTTATGAACGTCAAAAAAAGCCTATAGGCGTTGCATGAAATCGAGTGAAATAGCCGTTCGTCTATTTTTTATTCAATACATGTGGATTTCCTTATTAAAAGCTATATTTTTCGACATTGCTAATGTCATTTTAAAATACACGTACACGCTATGGAAAGAAGAAGCTTTCTCCAACAGTCTACCCTCGCGGGCATTTCCGCCCTCACTTTCGGCGGTGCCACCGCACTGGCCAGCTCAGCCAAAGGAGCCGACAACTCTGCCGCCGCCGGCAAAACCTTCAATATGGACTATGCCCCACACCAGGGTATGTTCAAAAACTCCGGTGGTGAAGATTTCCTCGACCAGATCCGGTTCATGCACGATCAGGGATTCCGTTCTATTGAAGATAACGGCATGCTGGGCCGCGACACCGCCCAGCAGAATAAAATCGGCGAACTGCTCGCCAAACTGAATATGAGAATGGGTGTGTTCGTGATCGACGGCGGCGAAAACTGGAAAGTATCCCTCACTACCGGTAAAAAAGAACACCTCGATGTATTCCTCAAAGCCTGCGAACGCTCTGTTGAACTGGCCAAACGCGTAAATGCCAAATGGGCTACCGTGGTACCCGGCTTCTTCGAGCGCAACCTGCCCATCGGCATTCAGACCGGCAATGTGATCGACGCGCTGCGCGCCGGCTCCGAAATCCTCGAAAAAGGCGGTCTTACCATGGTACTGGAACCCCTCAGCGATACGCCTGAGCTCTTCCTCCGCACCTCCGAGCAAACCTATGAAATCTGCCGCGCGGTAAACAGCCCTTCCTGCAAGATCCTCTATGATATCTACCACATGCAGAAAAACGAGGGTAACCTCATCACCATGATCGACCGCTGCTGGAGCGAGATCGCTTACATCCAGATTGGTGATAACCCCGGCCGTAAAGAACCCGGTACCGGTGAAATCAACTACCGCAACGTATTCAAGCACCTCCATGCCAAAGGCTACAAAGGCGTAATGGGTATGGAACATGGTAACGCGAAGCCCGGGAAAGACGGGGAACTGGCGCTTATCAAAGCCTACCGCGATGCGGACAATTTCCTCTGAGAATAATCTTCGAAATTAAAAAACCCCGGACCTTGCGATCCGGGGTTTCTTTTTTATGGTGCGTTCGTTACTTATTCAGCATTCCGTTAATCCAGTTCACCACCAGCGCGGGCCATGTGTTAAGCACAGGATCTTTCGGGGCCATGCCGAAGCCGTGGCCGCCATGATCATAAATATGCATGGTGGCAGGGATATTGTGCTGCAGGAGTGCTTTGTAAAATACAAGGCTGTTTTCTACCGGTACGCCTTTATCATCGCTGGCGTGAATGAGCATGACAGGCGGCGTTTGATCCGTAATACGGTTCTGGGTGGAAAGTGAGTCCTGCTTTTCTTTAGAAGCATCTGCACCCAGGAGGTTATTTGCACTTCCTTTGTGACGGAAACCTTCACTCAGCGAAATCACCGGATATACGAGGATAGAAAACGCAGGGCGTGAGTTGAAGCGCCCGTGTGCGGATTTCGCATTGGGCTCTGCTGCAACATGCATGGTGGTCAGCATGGATGCCAGGTGGCCACCGGCTGAAAAGCCCAGTACGCCCACTTTATCCGGACTGAAGCCCCAGTTCTTCGCCTTACTTTTCACGATCTGCATAGCCAGCGTAACATCGTTATACTGCGCCGGGTAAGTAGAGCCCGCCTGCGGACCGCCATTCAAACGGTAATGCAGTACAATGGCATCAAAACCGTTGGCATTGAAGAATTCAGCAACATCTTTCCCTTCATGGCCCAGCGCGAGGTTGGTATATCCCCCACCGGGACAAACCAGTACGGCAGCACCGTTCTTTTTACTGGCCGGAGCTGCGTAGTATTCGATATGCGGAACATCATTGATCTCTTTCCCTCCCAGTATCTTCCATTCAGGATGATCCGGGTAAAGATCGATACGTTCCTGCGCAGTGGCGGTGAGTGTGGAAATGGTAAGCATGGCGGCGATGAATGACTTTTTCATGCGTGGAATTTATGGGCGTTTAGTGAGCGCCCGCGCGGCGTTTGATCATGCCCCCGCGGGTGTCATTGATATTATGCTGCACAATAAACGCTTTTTCATCGATCTTTTCAATTTCGTCGATCACCTTGTGTACTTCGAGGCGGGTCACTACGGTGTAGATGATTTCTATCTCATTATCCACTTCCCCCCTTTTGCCGAAACCACTTTTCCCTTTAAACACCGTAACCCCCTTTTTCAGTTTGAGCGTCAATGTTTTACGGATCAGTTCTGACCTTGGGGAAATAACGGTGAGTGCAATGTATTCTTCAAAACCCTGTATCACAAAATCCACCGTTTTGGAAGCGGAGAGATAGGTGAGCATAGCGTAAAGCGCCGTTTCCACATTAATCAGGATAGCGGCTACACTGAAAATAACCACGTTGAAATACATGATCACCTCACCGATGGAGAGTACCGTTTTCCGGGAAATCCAAAGGGCCAGTACTTCTGTACCATCAAGCACTGCACCTCCGCGGATGGACATGCCGATACCCGCACCCAGGAAGAATCCCCCGAAAATAGCGATCAACAGTTTATCCTGTGTGATAACCGGCACCTTGATGAGGGCCAGCGCAAGCGCGAGCCCCACAATTGCCACTATCGTTTTCAGCGTAAAAAGTCGTGAAAGCTGTTTATACGCCAGCCATATAAATGGCGCATTAATAATAATGATCAGCACGGAGATGGACCAGCCTGTGAGGCGGTTGGTAAGCAGGGAAATACCCGTTACCCCACCGTCCAGGAAACCATTGGGCAGCAAAAAGGCTTTGAGGCCGAGGGCGGCCAATAGTACACCGATTCCGATAAGAACGGCGTCTTGTGCATTCTGGATGATATTCAGGCGTGCGAGCCTGGCTCTGCGGGATTGCGTCACATGATCAGGTTGTGCGTTCTCCTAAATTTACGGATTTACAGCCGTTCCTGGCTACGGAGCCAGCGCTCCGGAATTTCGTTGTTACTGGCCATGAGGTAATCAGTATATGCGCAGGGTACGAAATTCTTATCGGGCAGCTGCATCCACCAGCGGCCGGTTTTCTTGCTCTTCAGGAAAACAGTGTCTATGTCTGTAGATACAATATGGAATTCCAGGAAAGATTCACGCTCGTTCAGTTGCGCTTCCTTGTTGCGGACAGAGCGCCCGTCAAGGAAATACCAGAGCATTTGTGAAATCTGTTTGGCCGTGAGGTTGTCGCGGTCTTTAGAAGGATCATATCCATATATCCCATAAGTGGAAAGCTGGGTGCTCATGCCTGCGTAACGGGATAGCGCACACGCTTCCTCACCGCTGAAACCATTAGGAGATAAGGAATGCGAAGGGGCATCGGTATGTTTGATCATACAGATATCTACTGAGAAGAGGTCTGTATTACGCAGCACCGGTTCAATTTCTTCAATGTTTTCGCGCACTTTGCCGAGGCGGTAGCAATCGAAGCGCAGCTTGTCGAGCGTTTCGAGCATACGGGGCTGTACGAAGTAGCTTTGGAAACCGATATGGTTGTAATGGCGGATGTAATTGGGCTGCTCCATAAACATATCGAGCAGGAAGCGTTGCGACTTCTTTATCGAAGTTTCCTGCAGATCGATGAGGGCATCGGCCACACTTACTTCGATGATGTATTTTTTGCAGGCGTAGGCCTGGTATTGAGCGTAGGTGAGATCGTGGCTGCCGCCGAGGATAACGATGGTTTTACCGGCATCGATAAATTCCGTTACAACGGTTTTAAGTGCGGCATATGCATCGGCCTGGGAGCGACCGGGAAGCAGGTTGCCGGCGTCGGCAATGCGAAGGTCGCGGTGCCAGAGAAAGAGGCGGTAAAATTCTTTACGGATCACGTCCGGCGCAATGATGGAGGGATTCGACTTTCCGTTTCCACGTTCGTCTCCGGCGCCGATGAAGATGATATCTGCAGCATCGAGGTCAGGGATGTGGCCCTGTTCGTAGCTGTCGATCAGGCTGCCGACCTGGAGGTCTTCATATTCTTCATCTTCGTTCAGTTCCGCTTTAGAAACGGGGGACAGGTAATCTTGCAGGTGCGAAAAGTCTATCATCACAACGGATATTATTTGTGCGCAAACCTACAACAAGAATTTTACAAATCATGAAGTGGGGCCGTTCAACTACTGAACGGCAAGCGTAGGACATTGGGCCGCGCGGGTGGCGGTCCGGATAGGAAATTGCGAGGTGGAAATAGTAACCAGAGACAATATGCGTTGACCGGAATTAAAACTGTGTCTTTACTTCACTTACTACGGAACAACGGGATGATTTGTTGGACGGGCAACCGGGGCAGGCAGGCCTGGGCCGGTGCGGCGGGCGGATAAGGGCCCGTTAATTCTTGTGGATAATAAACTCAAATGCTTTCGGCTCCTTGCGGAAGAACGCTTTTTCCAGCACGCGGCGTTTACTTGTAACGCGGTGCTTGTTGCAATCCGCTACCTCAGTGGCAGCGGCCAGGAAGTCCATCGTTTCCACCAGTGACAACATATCACTGATTTGCTTCACCTCCTGCTGGATCTCTTGCTCATTATAGCGGTCTTCATGCAATAAAATGAGTAAATCCCTCTCTACAGGCTTCATGCTGATAACGTTTGATTGTTTTCGCTGTTTGTTGACATCAAGTGTTTTCAATAACGTGCGCACAACTTTCGCTGTACTGGCAGGTATAGGTGGAGATAGTTTACTTTAGTGCCGCATCCGCCCCTTTTGCATGGGTGGGCAGCCACAATCGTTTTTCTTCAGCACACTGCAACCTTGCCACGTTAAACTCCCCACTGTCAAGAAAATTAAAATCCAGATAATCTTTTTCATCGCCCAATAATAAAATGCGTCTTCAATAAATGCTAGTCTGTCGCTGTGGGAGTTTACCTTTTCTTAACAGAGATCATTTCTAAATTAATCTATTTTCGCAATAAATACTCAAATATTTGTCCACAAAACCTGCTGTGCAAAAAAAAGTACTCGTAGTACCCCTCGATTGGGGTCTCGGCCACGCCACGCGCGACATTCCGCTGATCCGTGAGTTACTAAACGCTGGTTGCGTGGTACTTATTGCCGCCGAAGGAAAGCATGCCGCACTCCTTTCCCGCGAGTTTCCCGGCATCACCATCCTCCCACTCCCTGGTTATCAAATCACTTACAGCAAAAAAGGCCTGTTTTTCGGCCTTAAAATAATCCGCCAGGTCCCTAAAATCTGGAAAGCCATCAGGTTCGAACAGGCCTGGCTCCGCAAAACAGTGCAGGAACACGGCATTGACGCCGTTATTTCCGACAACCGATTCGGCCTCTACCACCCTGATATCCCCTGCATATTTATATCCCATCAGCTGCTGATCAAAACGCCCTTCGGTGGCGTCACCGAACGCATCCTCCAACGGATCAACTACCGGTATATCAACAAGTATTCCGCCTGCTGGGTACCCGATTTCCCCGGGGAACACAACCTCAGCGGCGCCCTCGCCCACCCGAAACAACTGCCGGACAACACCACTTACCTCGGCTGCCTCTCCCGCTTTGAGCCACTGCCGGGCGTTTCCCGGAAATATGATGTGCTCGCACTCATCTCCGGCCCGGAACCACAACGCACCCAACTGGAAGTTATCCTGAAAGATCAACTCCGCCAGATTCCCGGCATTAAAGCTCTGATTGTCAGCGGCAAACCCGACCAGTCCAGCGAAGAAGATACCGCCCCGGGCATCTCGCAGGTAAGCCACCTCAATGCTGCCGACCTGAACGCCGCCATGCAGGCCAGCGATATCGTCATTTCCCGCTCGGGCTACACCACGCTGATGGACCTCGCCAAACTCGGCAAAAAAGCCATCCTGATACCCACCCCGGGCCAGTCTGAACAGGAATACCTGGGCAAACACCTGATGCAGGAAGGTTACTTCATCAGCATACCCCAGCACCGCTTTGTGTTACAAAAAGCGCTGGAGGATGCAAAAACTTTCCCTTTCCGCTCTTTTGGCCGGCCGGAAGACATGAATGCCTATAAATCCATCGTCCGGAAGTTCGCAGAATCGCTTTAATGAAATCTATAATTTGGAATTGATTAACGAAATCAGAGCGCCTGTTTCAGTGCCGCTGTCGTTTTTGCATCGTTCCCGATAAATATTTTCCCGTTCACCAGCGCTACCGGCCGTTTCAGAAAAGTATATTCCTCGAGGACAAGATCACGGTAATCCTGCTCTGTTAATTCTTTGCCGGCCAGGCCACGTGCTTTATACTGTTGCGACCGGCGGCTGAACAACGATTCGTAGGTGCCTGCCAGTGCATGCATTTCTTCCAGCTGCGCCGGTGTTATCTTTTCTTTCTTAATATCCTGCAGTTCCGCCCCTTTCGCCACGGCCTGCGTTTCTTCCAGGATCTTCTTGCAGGTACCGCAGGTAGACAGGTAATAAATCTTCTTCATCCCGTAAAATTATGAATTATGGGTAATTGATTACTTTTGACGAATGGGCAAAAAACTCTTTTTATTGGATGCATTGGCGCTGATATACCGCGCCTATTACGCTTTGATCCGGAACCCCAGGCTCACCAGCAAGGGTAAAAACACCAATGCGCAGTTTGGGTTCACCACCACCCTGCTCCACCTTCTCAATAAGGAAAAACCCACGCACATAGCCGTGGCTTTCGATACGCATGCGCCTACAGAACGGCATACCGATTTTGCCGATTATAAGGCTAACCGGGAAGATGCTCCGGAAGACCTCCTCGCCGCATTGCCCGATATCAAAAGAATCATTGAAGGCTTCAACATCCCCGTGCTGGAAGTAGACGGTTATGAAGCCGATGATATTATCGGCACCGTAGCCTGGCAGGCTGCCGCACAGGGTTATACCGTATACATGGTTACCCCCGATAAAGATTACGGCCAGCTGGTGAAAGACAATGTGTTTATCTGGAAACCACCGGCACTGGGCAACAAGGAAGAAATCATGGGGCCTAAGGAAGTGTGCGAACGCTGGGGCATCACGGATGTGAACCAGGTAATCGATATCCTCGGGCTCATGGGCGATTCGGTAGATAACATCCCCGGCATACCCGGCGTTGGTGAAAAAACCGCCGCCAAACTGCTGACCGAATGGCAATCCCTCGAAAACGTACTCGCCAATGCCGATAAGATTCCCGGCAAGCTAGGGGAGAAAGTCCGCGCCGGGGCCGACAGTGCTATTCTATCCAAGAAACTGGCCACCATTATCACCGATGTACCGGTAGAGTTTCATGAAGAAAACTTCTGCTGTACGGAAGTGAATAAAGAAAAGCTGGCAGAAATATTCTCCGAGCTGGAGTTCAAAAGCCTCGGCAAAACCATCCTTGGCGATTCCTTCAACGCACTTGGCGGAGAAGCAGGAAAACCGGTTCAGCAGGACCTCTTCGGCAATCCTACAGAAGCCCCCACCAACGGCAGCTCCCTGGCACAACAGGCGGAAGCTATCGATTCACCGGGTCTTGTGGCCGACAGGAACATTGAAAACACACCGCATACCTACCACCTCGCCGATACGCCTGAAAAGCACGCTGCCCTCGTGGCACAGCTCATGCAGGCGCCCATTATCAGCTTTGATACTGAAACAACCGGTACCGATGCCAATGCAGTTGATATCGTTGGGATGAGCTTTTCCATAAAACCGTCTGAAGGCTGGTATATTCCCCTGCCTCCGGCAAGAGAGGAAGTATTAAAGATCCTGGAAACTTTCCGTCCGGTATTCGAACGTACCGATGCACAGTTCATTGGCCAAAACGCCAAATACGATATGATCGTGCTGAAATGGTACGGCATAGAAGTAAAAGGCAAACTGTTCGACACCATGCTGGCGCATTACCTCATTGAACCCGAAGGCCGCCGCTCCATGGATCTGCTTAGCGCGCAATACCTTCAGTACGCACCCGTTTCCATCGAAACCCTTATCGGAAAGAAAGGGAAGAACCAGGGAACCATGCGCGATGTGGAAATCGAAAAGATCAAAGAATATGCTGCGGAAGATGCCGACATCACGCTGCAGCTGAAAGATAAGTTTGAGCCCATGCTGAAGGAGCGCGATGTGCAGAAAGTGTTTTATGACATTGAAGCCCCGCTGCTGCAGGTACTCACCGATATGGAATATGAAGGCGTGAAGATCGATACGCAGGCACTGACAGATTATTCCCGTGAGCTGGAAACCGATATCCGGAAAGCAGAAGAAAGCGTGTTCCAACAGGCTGGCGTCCGCTTCAATCTCGGTTCGCCGAAACAACTGGGCGAAGTACTGTTTGAAAAACTGCAACTGGATCCCAAGGCAAAGAAAACCCGCACGGGCCAATATGCTACCGGGGAAGATGTGCTGGCCAAGCTTTCCAGCAAACACCCCATCGTGGAAAACATTCTCGTGTTCCGGGAGCTGAGCAAGCTGAAATCCACCTACGTGGATGCACTGCCCACCATGATTAATCCACGCACCAATCGTGTACACACTTCCTATAATCAGGCGGTGGCAGTTACGGGTCGCCTTAGCTCCAACAATCCAAACCTGCAGAATATTCCCATCCGCACAGAAAGAGGGCGCGAGGTGCGTAAAGCGTTCGTTCCCCGCAGCGAAGAATTTACCCTGCTCTCTGCCGACTATTCGCAAATTGAATTGCGCATTATCGCTGCCATCAGTGGCGACAAGAATATGAGCGATGCATTCCGCAGCGGGCTCGATATCCACACTGCTACTGCCGCTAAGGTTTACGGGGTGGACCTGGCGGATGTAACACCGGATATGCGCCGCAATGCGAAAAGTGTGAACTTCGGTATCATTTACGGCCAGAGCGCTTTCGGACTCAGTGAAAACCTGGGCATCCCGAGGAGCGAGGCTAAATCACTGATCGACAACTACTTTGCTCAATATCCTGCTATCCGACAGTACATGGAGGACCAGGTAAAATATGCACAAAAGAACGGCTACGTGCAAACTGTAATGGGCCGGAAGCGCTGGTTGAAAGACATTAATTCTTCCAACGCTGTGGTTCGCGGCTTCGCGGAAAGGAACGCCATCAACATGCCCATCCAGGGAACGGCGGCCGACCTGATTAAGCTGGCCATGATTTCACTGCATAAAACATTCCGCGAGCATAACTTCCGCTCCCGGATGATTTTGCAGGTGCATGACGAGTTGGTGTTTGACGCGCATAAAGACGAGCTCGAAATCATCAAGCCGCTTATCATCGAAGGTATGCGCAACGCTATGCCGCTGGATGTACCGGTAGAAGCTGAGATCGGGACCGGCAAAAACTGGCTCGAAGCACATTGATCTGAATATATTTTAAGCAAACCTAACTAGATAACCGCCGGTACGGAATCCCGGTTCCGTACCGGCCGGCAGTGAACAAATTATTATGTGGCAGCAAAGCCCCTGCGTGCAAGCCGGACCCCTTGCATATCAGCAAATCGTTTACTAGTTTTCACTTATGATCCAAACCTCAAGGTTACAATTGTTGCCATGCACGTTGCAATATTTTGAAGCACTCTTGCATGGAAATGAAGCATTAGCCCAGATACTGGGAGCAGATGTACCGGAACAATGGACGGAGTTCCCTGAAATGGTGCTGGTGGCCTACGACAAACTCCGCAACGACCCTTCCCTGCTGGGCTGGTTCTTTTACCTCGCCCTGCATAAGGAAGACAACCGGCTTATTGGCATCGCTGGTTTCAAAGGGCGCCCCAATGCCCAGGGTATTGTAGAGATTGGATACGAGGTTTCCACCGCATACCGCGAGCAGGGGTACGCCACTGAAATGGCAGGCACCCTCATCCGCTTCGCTTTCAGCCACCCTTACGTAACCAAAGTAATCGCACACACCGAAGAAGAATACAACGCGGCCGTTACGGTGCTTCAAAAATCGGGGATGCGCTTTGCCGGGGAGATCAACGGCCGGGAAGCCGGCGAGCTGTGGCGCTGGGAGATATCCCGGGAAGAGTTTGAGGCGAGGTAACCGCTCATCCATCCTCTTTTTCCCCATTTCCACCCGAACCCCTACATTTGCCGCCTAAATCTGCAAGAAATATGAGCATGAAGACTTGGATGACCGGGCTGGCCCTTTGCGCCAGCACCGCCGCCATGGCACAAACGATGCCGCTTACCAATAAAGAGGGCAGTCAGTATCAGTTTACCATCCTCAAAAGCCAGGATGCGTTTGCCGTACAAAATCAGGGTCAAACCGGCACCTGCTGGTCTTTCTCCGGCCTTTCCTTCTTTGAGTCGGAACTCCTCCGTACCGGTAAAGGCAAAGATCTTAACCTCAGTGAAATGTTTGTGGTACGGAAAATGTACCCCCTCAAAGCCGCTAACTACGTTCGTATGCACGGCAAGGCCAACTTCGGCGAAGGCGGCGGTTTCCCCGACGATCTGCTCTGCCTGAAGCAATTCGGCCTCGTACCGCAGGATGCTTACGACGGCAAACGGGAGAAATCTTATAACCATGCCGAAATGCTGGGCCTCCTCGAAGGAATGGTTAAATCCCTCGGCGATGCAAAAACCGTGAACCCTGCCTGGCAGAAAGCCTTCAACGGTGTGCTCGATGCTTATATCGGCGATGCGCCCGAACAATTCCAGTATAAAGGCAAATCTTATACTCCACAGTCTTTCGCGAAAGAACTCGGCCTCAATGCCGACGATTACGTAATCATCTCCTCATTCAACCACCACCCTTTCTATTCCCAGTTTGTACTGGAAGTACCTGATAACTGGAATTGGGAGAAAGTATACAACGTTCCCCTGAACGAGTTTACCCAGATCGCAGAACAGGCCGTACTTAATGGCTACACCCTTGCATGGGCTGCCGATGTGAGCGAAAGAGGATTTTCTTTTAAAGACGGCCTTGCTATCGTTCCTGAAAAAGAATGGGGTGATTACTCCGATGCAGAGCGCCAGTCGCTTTTCACCAAACCTGCAAAGGAAAAAGCCATCACACAGGAAAACCGCCAGCTCGCTTTCGATAACTTCGAAACGCAGGACGATCATGGCATGCACATTACCGGCCTGGCCAAAGATCAGGAAGGTAAAAACTACTTCATCGTGAAAAACTCCTGGGGGGCAACCAACGGTTGCGGCGGTTACTTCTACGCCTCCGTTCCCTACTTCGCTTACAAGTCTACCTGCTACATGGTAAACAAGAAAGCGATCCCCGCAGCACTCGCGAAGAAAATGGGTATCTAATCGTACTGAAAGATATTACAGAAAAAGGCGCCTCCTGACGGGGCGCCTTTTTCTATTCCTGATATTGTTGTTCCTTTATCGTTAGCTGACAGCCTCCCAATCGCCCGCACCTTCGCGGACAACCACGGGTTCAGGCCCGGTACAGTCTATCACGGTAGACATGAGTACGCCACCCGGACCACCATCCACTACTATATCCACCAGTTTTCCAAACTTGTCGTGGATGATCTCCGGATCGGTATATTCTTCCACATATTCATCTATCGGGAGCGATGCGCTCATTACCGGGTTACCCAGTTCCTTCACCAAAGTGCGGCAAATGAGATTGTCGGGCACACGGATACCCACGGTATCGCGTTTCGTTTTTAACAACTTTGGCACCTGGCGGCTGGCTGGCAAAATAAAGGTGTATGGACCGGGAAGTGCTTTCTTTAGAATACGGAACAGTGGTGTATCCACACTTTTCGTGTAATCGGTGAGATGGCTCAGGTCGTAGCAAATAAAGGAAAAATGTGATTTCTTTGGATCGATCCCCTTTATTCTCGCGATCCGCTCTACGGCTTCCGGCTTGAAAATATCGCAGCCGATCCCATACACCGTGTCTGTCGGATATATCACCACTCCTCCGTCGCGCAGGCATTCGATGATCGTTTTCAGGTTACGCGGGTTCGGGTTTTGCGGATGCAGTTCCAGTCTCATATTCCTTTAGTTTATATTAATAACAAACATTTGCCGGGCAATGTTGGCCGGTAAATTACGACCGTATCTATAATCTTGCTAACTTTCCGCCCTGTTTTGAAATCAAACCGGATGAAATTAAAAGGAATCGTCCCGAGGACGTGTAGGATCATCAAGCGAGTATTCCTCATTCTCTTTATTGCCCAACTGTTGTACATCATCCTGCTGCGCTGGGTAAACCCGCCAATTACCATGACGATGATTGGCAGTTGGTTTTCCCTTATCGGCACCGATAAACCTTTTCAGCGCGATTATGTGCGGCTCGATGAAATGTCGCAGCACATAAAGCTTGCCGTGATCGCCAGTGAAGATCAGCTGTTCCCCGACCATGATGGTTTCGATTTCAAGTCTATCGAAAAAGCCCTGAAGCATAACCAGAAAAGTAAAAAAATAAGAGGCGGCTCCACCATCAGCCAGCAGGTTGCCAAAAACGTGTTTCTCTGGCAGGGGCGCAGCTGGGTCCGGAAAGGCCTGGAAGTCTATTTTACTTTCATGATCGAAAAACTCTGGAGCAAACAGCGCATCCTCGAAATGTACCTGAACGTGGCAGAAACCGGGGAAGGCATCTTTGGTGTAGAAGCTGCCGCGCAGGCCAACTATAAAAAACCTGCCAGCAACCTTAACCGTGAAGAAGCGGCTATGATCACCGCTTGTCTTCCAAACCCGGTAAAGTACACCGTTAACCCGCCCGCCCGAATTACCTCATGGCGGCAGAAACGCATCCTTCAGCAAATGCGTAATCTCAACGGAGATCCCGACATTGCAGAACTTATCAAGTAGGCCTTATTCCCGCTCAATTTCATATTTGTGTATTTCTTCCACTAATTTAAAATCGGGCTTTTTTAAAAATCGGGGGAATTGTGTCAAATCACCAGAAAGCTTAGCAGTAAGGGTTTCAGCGAACCAGTGTAAAAAAGGGCCTTTCTACTCTATTTTTTCATCATTTCACGCACAGCCTCGGCTGCAGACCGGAGTCTTTGGTCATAATCACCCCTGATATCTGCCCAGGGAGTTCCGGAATTGATCACAATGTCGCGGTAAATATTATAATAGTAAGTGCGTTCTTCGGGGAGGGGGTGTTCCCGGAGCGGGTCATCTTCCCAGGGAATATCGATATAGGTAAGTAAATACCCGTCGTACTTTCTTTGAGCAATGAGCTCCAGAATGCGCGGGTCGCAGTCGCCATACTTGGCTTCGCTCCAAACTTTGATGACGTAAAGATCGGTGTCGCAAACAATCAGTTCCTTTCCTCGTGCAGCAGCAGCATCTTCAGCCGCCAGCTGCCCCTGCGCCATGTGCCACAGATCTTCCTGTATGTAAGGCCTGCCCAGTGTTTCCAGGTAAGTGCGTGCATACTCAGGCACCCATTCCGTTTTATACAGGGCAGCCAGTTGCTGGCTGAGGGTACTCTTCCCGGTAGACTCCGGGCCTATGACAACGATTCTCTTCACACAGGTTCGTTTAGCTGTTCGCGGTAGATGCGGCGCCAGTGGAAATATCCGTTGACGGCCACGATGAACAAAATTACGGTTAATACCGCTGTTGGTGCAAGTCCTTTGTAGAGCAAAAGCGGAACGGCAATGAAATTCGAAACATTCAGCATCAGCCAGTTCTCGATCTTCCGCTTCGCCAGCAGCCACATGCCACTCCATGCCGTAGCCGATACCAGCGCATCCAGTACCGGAACCGTACTGTCTGTATACGTTTTAAGTACAAACCAGATAAACAGCCAGCCTACAGCTACGATGCCAATGGCAATCTGCCAGTCGCGCCGGTTCATCCATGAAATCTCTACCACGCTGGTCCCGTTCCTTTGCCGCGTCCAGTTATACCAGCCGTATACGCTCATGATGAAATAATAAGCATTTAGTCCTGCTTCCGCATATAACCCTACAGCGGGTTGTGCGAACAGAAATGTATAGATACCGGTACTGATGAGTCCGGTGGGGTATACCCATATGCTGTTGGCGCGCGAACAAAAAACGCTGATGATACCGAAAATCACGCCGGTGGCTTCCTGCCACGTCATTAGTCTGAAACCGTCTATTACTTCCTGAAAGAATGTTGCCATATAAAGTAAAAAAGGCCGCCATGGCGGCGGCCCTTGTTAATAATCTTACTCCTGATCGCCGATCAGCACCCCGGAAACATTCCAGAAACTGAAGCTGCCGCCTTCGGGTTTCCCCAGCGGTATCGTTACCTGGATGGTATGTTTGCCCGGTGTGAGCTGCGGCAAAGGTACATCAACCGGCAATGTTAAAGTACCGGGGCACCAGTTAGAGCGGCTTAAATCTGATGAAGAAAGGCCGTTGCCGAAATTGCCCGACGCAGGGTTCAGCAGGCGGTAGGTAGCACAATCTTCTCTCCAGGGGAAGAAATGATAGGCACGCTGGCCGTCCACAAATATTTCGTTGAGCTTGGGGTTAAACTCATCGCCGCCGCCCCAGCCGCCATGGCCGGTTGTAATATAGCGCAGCTTAAGGTTTTTCACACCCTGTGGTACTTCCACCGTCACTGTCAGCGAATCCTGGTCGAAGAAGGTGGCATATTCCTGTCCGGCCATTTCCATCACATTGGTAGAGTTAAACACCGGTTGTACCCACTTCTTAGGCTCGGGGCGGCCTTCGCCACCATCATAGCCGGGGTAATATTTGAAGGAAAGACTGGCTTTGTGCCCGCCTTTGTCGTAGTTGCCAATGTAAATACCGATATAAACATCGCCCTGCAGGCGGGGAGCCAGGTCGGTAATATCCTGTTTGAACACAGCAGAGTCTGCCCAGTTATACCCTTCTATCTGCACCTGTTTGTTGAACTGGCGAACGCCGAAGGGTGTGAAGAAGCGCATTACTTCGAGCGGGGCATTGTAATCGTCTGTAGAAACATAGCCCTGATAGGTTTTCCCGTTGCGGCCTTTGAAAGAAGGCAATACACCGGCGCCTTTCTCCAGTCCTTCCAGGAAGCTGCGGGCTTTGTCTGTAGGCACTACGAATACTGAACCCGTACGGTCATATGCATCGCCGTTGGAATATTGCACCAGTTCCGCGAAGAGGCGCTGGCCGCCTTTTACTGCGGGAAGATTTATTTTCTTCAGTATCACGGTGCCGCCTGCGAAATGGTAGGTTGCATTCAGCGGGTAGCCGGTAGGGTTATCAATCTTGTTTCCCCAGCTGATTTGCTCCTGTTCGAAGATGGGCAGGGTAGCATAACGGCTGTCTATCACCTGACGCTGATAAGCCGGTTCGGACACGAGTTTGCCCCAGGATGCAGGCCATTTCAGTTCTTCATTCGTTACTTTCCGGTATTCCACCTTTTTAGCGAAGGTTTCGCTGTTACCGTTGCGGACGATCTTGAGGATCAGGCCCAGACCCGGTGCAATAGAAATCTGCGGGCTTCCTTTGATGGCAAGAGCGTCGGTATACCAGATCTCGATGGTATTGGAACGGATGATGGCTTTCGCCTTTTTGCAGGGGATGCCTGCCACGGTATCAATACCCGGGAGCAGTTCGGGCTTCACATATTCACCGAAAGGTTTCTTCAATGTGAAAGTGCCGCCTTTACCCTGAAGGAGCTGGTAGGTTGCTTTGTCTGCATAGCTGAGATATTGCAGTTCCGTTTGCCGTCCGTTGGGGACCACGGTTACGCGCTTGCCCTGAATGAGGAGTGTTTGTTCGCCACGGCCTTCTTTTCCGTTGTTACGGAAACCGTAGGTCACCACGGCGTCTGTCTGCTGCGCAATTGCGGAAATACCCGCCAGCGCCAGCGTGCATCCGATGAAAAATCCTTTAATCATTATTCACTGTTTGATGTTGCAAATGTGCAAAGCCCCAAATCTACACAACAAAACGAAAAACGGGGCATCTGCATGATGAAAGTAGGCAGGTAAGGATATGTGGCCAAATGAAATGGCCGTTTTGGCCGCTTTTGGCCGTTTTGGGGTGCGATTCCTGCCTCTTGACTGCCTTGTCACTGCCTTTGGGATACCTTTCTACTAGGTGCAGACTGCCTTTACACTACCTTTAGACGGCCTCCAGAGTACGTGTTGACTGCCTTTTTCAGTATTTCTGACATCTTTTTAGAAGGGGGTACATAGCAAAGGGGCCGCCTCTGTATGAGACGGCCCCTTTAACACTATCATTCACTCAACTATGGCTTATTCAGTTTCGGCTACCACTTCCTTTACTTCGGGGATCATGCGTTTCATGATTCCTTCGATGCCGGATTTGAGGGTGATCATGGAAGACGGGCAACCGGAGCAGGAACCCTGCAGGATTACCGTAACCACGCCATCTTCGTAGTTTTTGAACTGGATGGCGCCGCCGTCCATTTCAACAGCGGGCTTCACGGCGTTTTCCAGCAGTTCTTTGATCCGCTGAACTACGTCGCTTTCGTCGCCGCTCATAACCGGAGCCGCTTTAATTTCATCTTCGTTGATCACCGCACGGTTATCTTCCAGGTATTCTTTGAGGAACTGGCGGATGGTGGGGATCACGTCTGCCCAATCGGTATCGTTTGTTTTCGTGAGCGTCACAAAGTTGCTCGCGATGAAAACGCCACGGATGAAGGGGAATGTGAAGAGCTCGGCTGCGAGGGGGCTCGGGCCGGTGCTGGCTGCATCGGGAAAATCGATGGATTTATTCGGATACAGGAGCTTGTTCGCCACAAACTTCATCGTTTCCGGATTCGGCGTCATTTCCGTATAGATACTGATGATGGGATTTCCTGTTTTGATCATTATTAGTCCAATTTTATCTCTTGCAAAATTAACAAAATTTGGCGAGAATGCCCGGCGGAACTTGTATCCTCAGGAAACAGGCATATTTTTGCAATATGTCACAGACTAAAACCCTGCATGCCCGCAAAAGGATAGCACTGATTGCGCACGATCATAAGAAAGCGGAACTGCTGGAATGGGCGGTGTACAACAAAACCGTGCTTGCACGTCATGAATTGTATGCTACCGGTACTACGGGAAAGATTATCGAAGAGGCGCTCGACGTTTCTGTCCGCAAGCTGCTCAGCGGCCCGCTTGGCGGCGATCAGCAGATAGGCGCAGCTGTGGCCGAAGGCCGTATCGATGTAATTATCTTCTTCTGGGATCCTATGGAGGCCCTGCCCCACGATCCGGACATTAAAGCCCTGCTGCGGCTGGGCGTGGTTTGGAACATCCCTATGGCCAGCAACCGGGCATCGGCCGATTTCCTGATGACCTCCCCCCTGATGCACCAGGAGTACACCGTGATCCTCCCGGATTATAGCCAATACCTGGGGCGGAAGGTGTAAAAGCCGGGGTTTCCCCAAATTCTACCATAAGTATCTGTAAATCAACCGATACTTAGGATAGTTTCTCCATCCATACTCAATACTGTATCCCTGCTTTACTACTACTAAGCTACTACCACGCTAATACTGTTACAATACGGTTAGAGTACTGTTAGAGCGCGATTAGCGTACGATGAGCGAGTAATTTCCAGGATTATAAAATCAGCGATGTGCGGTTTTGTAATGTTCCTTCAGTGCATCATCCCCAAAATCATTTTTAAGCTCCCGGAATACGGAATGCACATGATTACCATTGTTTTGCGTGTTGTCGTACTCGATCAGGAAGGTAGGCCCCTGAATGCGATAGTAATGACCTTCTCCCCACACCTTTCCGCCAGCCCACGCAAACCGGATGTTCCCAGTACCCGCAGATTCAATCTCTTTCCATAAAATATCTTTCATCAGCCGTGTATACCGGCCAATGTAAACAACTATCAGCGCACGAAGCTGCCGTTGCTGTTCCGGCTTCAGATCCTGCCAGGCTATCCCCGGCGGCTCAAGCTGCCAGGCATTCCGCTTGTTGCCGGTGATAATATCGGCCGGGGCTTTCGTTGCCACTACTGCCACCTGTTGCTGCGTATCGCTCAAACCATTCACCAGCGCAAAAGCCAACACCGTTTCTTCCTTCAGCAGCTGATGCCCTTTGGCCGGGCCTTCCGGTACAATTGCCGGATTAGCCCCGAGGAAACCCGGAGCGGCAGACAGTATCTGTCCTTTGTAAATAGTAAAGTTGAGTGAAACATGATGCCCTTCCATCCGGAGGCCCCACGGAGCTTTGCCATCGGGCACACCAAATACGGCGAAATAAAAATTCCCGGAATCACGGTAAGTATCGTTGAGCGGCCGCTTTTCCACTTCCCGTAAAATCGATTCCAACAACACAACACCCTTCGCTTTGCGGGCGCCCTCTGCACTCAGGCAGAGGTTCACCAGGGCAAATGCCTGCTGCTGTTGCTTTGCAGACATCTCTTTCAGCCTGATGCCAAACCTGTCTTTCGGTACAAAATGCCAGCTGGTTCTTTCCCCGGAATCAAAGCTGGTGGTCATTTTCGCCGCTTTCTCCGGCCCCAGTTCCGCGAGCAGTGCAGTGGCTGCGCGCTCCGGAGATTGAGACCGGGCGGATGATATCATGATAAGTAAAAGAAGACCTGGTAGCAGAAGCTTTTTCATATGCGTGGATTCTTCTTACAAAATACAAATCCTTCCTGCATTTGGGATTTGCCCACCGGAACTTTATTTTCGCAGTTTACGGTAAACCGAAACAGGAAATGGTGAAGTACATATTGACCGGAATATTGCTGTTCGGCGGCCTGCTACGCCCCGCAAAGGCGCAACTGCCTCCTAAAAGGGAGTTCAGGGCTGTCTGGATATCCACGATAGCAAACATCGACTGGCCCTCCCGAAAAGGATTGCCGCCCGAACAACAGCGCGAGGAATTTATTAACCTGCTGGATTTCCACCAGCGGAATGGCATGAACGCCATCATCTTCCAAGTGAGGCCGGCAGCAGATGCCTTCTACCCTTCTCCCTTCGAGCCATGGAGCGAATATCTCACCGGAAAGCAGGGCCAGCCTCCTATGCCGTATTATGACCCGCTGGAGTTCATGATTACGGAAACGCACAAACGTGGGATGGAGTTCCACGCCTGGTTCAACCCTTACCGTGCCGTGGCCAACATCCGCGGCAGCAGCGTGGCAGACAATCACATCTCCCGCACCCGGCCACAGTGGTTCGTTACCTATGGAGACAAGAAGTATTTCGATCCCGGTATTCCGGAAGTCCGCTCATATGTTACAGAATTAATCCGTGACGTGGTAAAGCGATATGATATCGATGCCGTTCATTTCGACGATTACTTTTATCCTTACCGCCTTCCCGGCCGCGACTTTCCCGACCAGGGCTCTTACCGCCTGTATGGCAAAGGCCGCGGTCTCGACGACTGGCGCAGATACAATGTAGACACCATTATCCAGATGCTTAGCAGCACCATCAAGGAAACTAAGCCCTGGGTAAAGTTCGGGATCAGTCCATTCGGCGTATGGCGCAATCAGGACAAAGATTTCCAGGGCTCCCCCACCCGCGCGGGCCTTACCAACTACGACGATCTTTATGCAGATGTTATCAAATGGCAGCGCCTCGGCTGGATCGATTACCTCACTCCGCAGCTCTATTGGGAATTTGGGCACCGCCTGGTTGCATATGAAGTATTGGTAGACTGGTGGTCGAAGCATGCCTACGGCCGCCACATGTATATCGGCCATGGAACCTACCGTATCGGCAGTAGCGCCATGTGGAGAAATCCGCGCGAGCTGCCCAACCAGGTGCTGGCAACACGTGCCTACCAGACGGTTCATGGCAGTGTGTTCTTCAGCAGCAGATCTTTCAACGGCAATCCACTCGGCATAAACGACTCGCTCCATAACCATTTATACCGCTACCCGGCCCTGCTCCCCACAATGCCCTGGCTCGACAATGTGGCACCTAAGGCTCCCTATTTCACTGATGCATTCGAAAAGGCGGGTGGGCTGGAAATACGCTGGGCTGATGATGATACCACGCAGCAGACGCGGAGTTATGTATTATATAAGTTTGAAGAAGGGCAGGTGGTGAATGTGAATGATCCTACAAAGATCCTGTCTATTGTTCAGCAGATGCCGGACCCTGTATTCATAGACCGGTCATATATTAAAGGGCGCAACTATATTTATATCGTTACGGCATTGGACCGTATGCACAACGAGAGCATGATCAGCGATCCGTTGAGGGTAGAATCCGCTAATGGGTCCGTCCACTTTGAGTTTGCGCCATAGGTATTGTTGTTTTTACACAAGTTATTCACGGCCGGGGTTGTACCCCGGCCTTTTTTATGAACCGTCCTGCCCCTACCCGGGGTTCAATTTTTATGTTTATCAAATGAAAGACCTGCCGATTTTAAATTTTTCTAAATTTTCGGGCTTTAATCAAACTTTCTGTAAAATAAACCGCATTCCTTTAGTATCTTTAAACCGTTCCCAAAGCAAAATACGGTGCATAAGCCAGGGCTTAGATGCTTGTGGGCGTAGTGTATCTGATAAAGGATAAAAGGAAAATTTAACAGCCAATGCGAATTGTGAGCCAAGAACAAGGTTTATATCGTCCGGAATTTGAGCACGATGCGTGTGGTACGGGCTTTGCCGCCCATATTAAGGGTCGGAAATCACACCAGATCATCCGCGATGCGTTAACCATGCTGGAAAACATGGAACACCGTGGCGCCTGCGGATGCGAGCGTACCACGGGAGACGGTGCGGGTATCATGATTCAGATGCCGCATGAATTCCTGTATGCCGAATGTCTTAAAATGGGCATCCGCCTTCCGGATGCAGGTAAATATGGTGTAGGGATGGTCTTCTTCCCCAAGGAGCCCCGCTGGCGCGAAGAGTGCCGCGAAATCATCCAGCGATGCGCGGAAAAAGTGGGTCTCGAAATTCTCGGATACCGCAAAGTTCCCGTTCGCCCCGATGGCATTGGTGAAACCGCCCTTTCCGTAGAACCGGAAATCGAACAGCTGTTCATCGCCTGTCCGTATCACATCTCCGATCCGGAAGAATTCGAACGGAAGCTTTTCGTTCTCCGTAATTATATCACTAAAACGGTACGTTGCTCTATTCCGAAAGATAAAGCCGAGATTTACTTCGCTTCCTTCTCCGGTAAAACGATCGTATATAAAGGCCAGCTCACTACTTACCAGGTTGGTCATTATTATCCCGATCTGCGCGACGAGCGTATGGTATCCGCATTCGGTCTTATCCACAGCCGCTTTGCTACCAACACCTTCCCCAGCTGGAAGCTCGCACATCCGTTCCGCTTCATTGCACACAACGGTGAGATCAATACTCTCAAAGGGAACCTCAACTGGCTCCGCGCCGGCGAAAATTCCTTCCTGACCAAGTACTTCTCCAAAGAGGAAATGGAAATGCTCTCCCCCATCGTGGACGAAGGGCAATCCGATTCCGCCTGTCTGGATAACGTGGTAGAGCTCCTCAACCTCACAGGCCGCTCCCTGCCGCATGTGATGATGATGCTCATCCCCGAAGCCTGGGATGGTAACGAAAGCATGGACCCCGTGAAGAAAGCCTTCTACGAATACCATGCTTCCCTCATGGAACCCTGGGACGGGCCCGCTTCCATCTCCTTCACCGACGGTAAAATCATCGGCGCCACCCTCGACCGGAACGGCCTCCGCCCTTCCCGATTTGTGGTAACGAAAGACGACCGGGTGATCATGGCTTCCGAAGCCGGTGTACTGCCCATCGATCCTAAAAACGTAAAAGAAAAAGGCCGCCTGCAACCTGGTAAAATGTTTATCGTAGACATGGACCAGGGCCGCATCATCGGCGACGAAGAGCTGAAGCAGGCTATCTGCTCCGCCCAGCCCTACGCCGAATGGCTTAATAAATATAAGATCCGCCTCGACGAACTGCCTGAGCCCCGCGTAACTTTCACGCACCTCGAGCACGAGCAGATCTTTAAGTACCAACGTGCATTCGGTTATTCTACCGAAGATCTGGAAGCGATCATTTCACCGATGGCTATCGACGGTAAAGAGCCGATCGGCTCCATGGGTACAGATGTTCCCCTGGCAATCCTCAGCGATCAGCCCCAGCACCTGACGAGCTACTTCAAGCAGCTGTTCGCCCAGGTAACCAACCCGCCTATCGATCCTATCCGGGAAAGACTGGTAATGTCGCTGGCTACATTCCTTGGCAACAACGGTAACCTGCTCGACGAGGATCCGCTGCACTGTCACTCTGTTGCTTTGCCGCACCCTGTATTGAACAACTACGAGCTGGAGAAAATCCGCAGTATCGACACCGGTATTTTCCAGGCTAAAACTTTACATACCTATTTCAAGGCCGACGGTAAGCCCGGCTCCCTTGAGAAAGGCCTCGCCCGTCTCTGCCGTTATGCGGTAGATGCGGTGGAAGATGGTTTTGAGGTGATCATCCTCTCCGACCGTGCCCTGGATTCAGAGCATGCCGCCATCCCCAGCCTTATGGCGGTTTCCGCTGTGCACCACCACCTGATCCGCAAAGGTTACCGTGGCCAGGTAGGTATCGTGGTAGAAGCCGGCGATGTTTGGGAAGTACATCATTTCGCCTGCCTCCTTGGCTTCGGCGCTACCGCCATCAACCCGTATCTGGCACTTTCCACCATCCGCGACCTGCGGCTGCGCGGTAAGATACAGTCGGAGCTGGATGTGGATAAACTGAAGAAGAATTACGTTAAAGCAGTTTGCGAAGGATTGCTGAAAGTATTCTCCAAGATGGGTATCTCTACCCTGCAGTCTTACCAGGGTGCACAGATCTTCGAGATCCTCGGTATCAATAAATCTGTTGTAGACAAATACTTCACCGGAGCCGTATCCCGCATTCAAGGGCTTGGCCTCGATGAGATCGCGCAGGAAACCCTCGCGAAGCACTGGATGGGTTACGGCCGTAAGGAAACGCCTGTTCAGCGCCTCACTACGGGCGGTGTATACCAATGGAAACGGAAAGGTGAATTCCATCTTTTCAATCCTACCACCATCCACCTGCTGCAGTATTCAACCCGCATGAACGATTATGGCTTATTTAAAAAATACTCCAAAGCCGTAAACGATCAGAGCGAGAAAGCCGCTACACTGCGCAGCATGCTCACCTTCAAGCGCAACCGCAACCCGGTGCCAATTGAAGAAGTGGAATCTGCACAGAGCATCCTGAAACGCTTTGCCACAGGCGCGATGAGCTTCGGCTCCATCAGCCACGAAGCACACTCCACCCTCGCTGTTGCTATGAACCGCATAGGCGCGAAAAGCAATACGGGTGAAGGCGGGGAAGATGAAATGCGTTATGAAGTGCTGCCCAACGGCGACTCCATGCGCTCCGCCATCAAACAGGTAGCCTCCGCACGTTTCGGCGTTACGAGCTACTACCTCACCAATGCGGACGAGCTGCAAATTAAAATGGCGCAAGGCGCGAAGCCCGGAGAGGGCGGCCAGTTGCCCGGTCATAAAGTGGACGAATGGATCGGTAAGGTTCGTCATGCCACTCCCGGTGTAGGCCTTATTTCTCCGCCGCCACACCACGATATTTACTCTATCGAAGATCTTGCCCAGCTGATCTTTGACCTGAAGAATGCTAACCGCGCAGCGCGTATCAGTGTTAAGCTGGTATCCAAAGCCGGTGTGGGCACCATCGCCGCAGGCGTTGCAAAAGCACATGCCGATGTGATCCTGGTATCGGGCCACGATGGCGGTACCGGTGCTTCACCCATCAGCTCCATCAAGCACGCAGGCCTGCCCTGGGAGCTGGGCCTGGCGGAAACGCACCAAACCCTTGTCCGTAACAAACTCCGCAGCCGCGTAGTGGTACAAACCGATGGCCAGCTTAAAACTGCCCGCGACATCGCTATCGCTACCCTGCTGGGTGCTGAAGAATGGGGCGTGGCTACCGCCGCACTGGTGGTAGAAGGCTGTATCATGATGCGCAAATGCCATCTCAATACCTGCCCTGTTGGCGTTGCCACACAGGATCCGGATCTGCGCAAACGCTTTAACGGCACTGCAGATGCAGTAGTAAACTTCTTCCAGTTCCTCGTGGCAGAGTTCCGCGAAATCATGGCAGAACTTGGCTTCCGCACTGTACAGGAAATGGTAGGACAGGTAGAAGTGCTGAAAGTGCGCGATAACATCGACCACTGGAAACTGAAACATCTCGACCTTTCTCCCGTGCTGTACCGCGAACCGGCTTCCGACGAAACAGGACTCTACAAACAGGAAGAACAGGACCACGGTTTGGCCGAAGTGCTCGACTGGCAATTGCTCAAAGCCGCCAAAGATGCACTTGAAAGCAAAACCCGTGTGTTTGGTCAATATAAAGTGAAGAACACCGACCGTACGGTAGGAACGATCCTTTCCAACGAAATCTCCAAGAGCTACAAGAGCGAAGGGCTTCCAGAGGATACGATCCATTTCAAATTCACCGGTTCTGCCGGCCAGAGCTTCGGCGCTTTCAACACGAAAGGCGTTACGCTCGAACTGGAAGGTGAAGCAAATGACTACTTCGGTAAAGGTCTTTCCGGCGCCAAGCTCATCCTCTATCCTTCTACGGAAGCAGGATTCAAGGCGGAAGAGAATATCATCGCAGGCAACGTTGCCCTGTATGGTGCCACCTCCGGCGAAGCATTCATCCGCGGTAAAGCCGGCGAACGCTTCTGTGTCCGCAACTCCGGCGCTACCGTTGTAACAGAAGGTACCGGCGACCATGGTTGTGAATACATGACCGGCGGCCGCGCAGTTATCCTTGGTGAAACGGGCCGCAACTTCGGTGCGGGCATGAGCGGTGGTATCGCCTTCGTGTACGATGTGAAAAACAACTTCGCCAATCAGTGCAATCCGGAAATGATCGACCTCGATCCTCTCGGAGAAGAAGATGCCGCACAGCTGCACGACCTGATCACGAAGCATCATGCGTACACCAACAGCACCGTGGCTAAGTTCATTCTCAGCGACTGGGAAAATCAGCTCCGCCATTTCGTGAAAGTATTCCCGAAAGAGTACAAGGCAGCCCTAAAAGCCGCCGCCACAAAAGGTGTTAAAAGCAAAGCGTAACTAATTATTTAAGCGACCAAGCAGAGACAGATATGGGTAAACCAACAGGATTTCTGGAATTTACAAGGGAACTGCCCGGAAAGGCAGACGTTAAGTCCCGCGTAAAACATTATAACGAATTTGTGGAGCGCTTCCCTGAGAATAAGCTCAACGAACAGTCGGCCCGTTGCATGAACTGCGGCGTACCCTTCTGCCACAGCGGATGCCCTCTCGGTAACGTAATCCCCGAATTCAATGATGCGGTATACCGCAAAGACTGGCAGGAAGCATACGATGTGCTTACTTCCACCAACAACTTCCCCGAGTTCACCGGCCGCATATGTCCCGCGCCGTGCGAAAGCGCCTGCGTACTGGGCATCAACCAGCCGCCGGTAGCCATCGAGGAAATCGAGAAACATATCATTGAAATAGCTTTCGATAAAGGGCTGGTTAAAGCCAAGGTACCCCGCATCCGCACCGGCAAGAAAGTTGCCGTGATAGGTTCCGGTCCCG
Source organism: Chitinophaga deserti (assembly GCF_003149455.1). Taxonomy (GTDB): domain Bacteria; phylum Bacteroidota; class Bacteroidia; order Chitinophagales; family Chitinophagaceae; genus Chitinophaga; species Chitinophaga deserti. The sequence continues at coordinate 376,664 of NZ_QFFK01000002.1, read as the reverse complement.
CAGGCCTTGCAGCCGCTGCACAACTCAATTACGCCGGCCACCTGGTGACCGTTTTTGAGCGCGACGATAAGCCCGGAGGCCTCCTCCGTTATGGCATCCCCGATTTCAAACTGGAGAAATGGGTGATCGACCGCCGTGTGGCGCTCATGGAAGAAGAAGGTATTACTTTCCAGTGCAATGCCAACGTGGGTGTGAATGTTAGTATCAACGACATTCTTCGCGAATTCAACGCTGTGGTGCTCGCCGGTGGTTCTACTATTCCCCGCGACCTCGCCATTCCCGGACGGGAACTGAAAGGTGTGCATTTCGCCATGGACTTCCTGAAGCAGCAAAACAAGCGCGTAGGTAATTCAAAAATAGAAGGAGAAGATATCATCGCCAAAGGCAAGAACGTAGTTGTGATCGGCGGTGGAGACACCGGCTCCGACTGTGTGGGCACCTCCAACCGTCACGGCGCAAAAAGCATCGCCCAGCTGGAGCTGATGCCCAAGCCTCCCGGAGACCGCAGCCCTTACATGCCATGGCCAACTTACCCTATGGTACTCAAAACGTCTTCTTCCCATGAAGAAGGTGCAGACCGCCAGTGGGCTATTGCTACCAAAGCCTTCATCGGCGACGATAAAGGCAACCTTACCGGCCTCCAGCTGGTGGACCTTACCTGGTCGTTCGGCGAAGATGGCCGTCCCGGGCGCTTTGTAGAAGTAGCCGGTTCTGAAAGGACCGTGCCCTGCGAACTGGCTTTCCTGGCCATGGGCTTCGTTCATCCCCAATTTAAAGGGATGCTGGAAGACCTGTCTATCGAAACCGATGAGCGCGGTAATGTGAAAGCGACCGAAAAAGAATATCAGACTTCCATACCTAAGGTATTTGCAGCGGGCGATATGCGCCGCGGTCAATCTCTCGTAGTATGGGCCATTAGTGAAGGCAGAGAGTGTGCAAGAAAAGTGGACGAGTTTCTGATGGGTACATCCCAACTGGAAAGCAAAGATCACTCACTGATGTTTCTTTCCATCTGATCTTGAACTTTAAATTTTCTCATAAGCAGGTTTAGATTTTGTTGTAACCTTCAGCCGGGCCGGGTTTTTACCCGGCCTTTACGTTTTTACTGCTGCCCTGTTACGTTTGTGTTTTCGTATCTTTTATAGCGCGATAAGTTAACCATGTACACAACGTTTTGCCATGTCAGCCCCCGCTTCAGACACAGCTGCCGCCGTTCTTGAAAATGTGCGGAATCAATACGCGAAACTCTGCGGAATCCAGCATTATTCCCTGCAGGATCTTTTTTGCCCAGATCACTTCCGGCTCGATACCTGGTGCCGCCATTTTCATCCTCATCCTCAGGCAGAAGAATTGAGTGCTGCAGCCGAAAGTTTTGGCGAACAATACGGCATCTGGCGGGATGATACACGCCATCATATCTCCCGGGCCCTTTTCCTGTATCCGGATGCAGATCCGCTGCATATGTTGAATATGATGAAAATACTGACTGTGGACTTTTATCTGAACGATGTTATGAGGCGTGAAGTGTTTCCTCAGCTAAGCACTACCCGGCAAAGGGATGCAGCCCGTATCTTACGCCGCGTCGGGAAATACGATCCTTCACTAACAATTCCCGCTGGGGTGCTACCGGTAGAATTCGCCAATACCATCGTACTCCGTGATTTCAGGGATACTTCTCACAAAGCATGGTTTAGCCGCTTTCATCAACTTTATACCAAACATGTTTCCGTTCCCCGGCGCAGCTACAATTCTTCCAGCCCAACGATAGAAGAATACATTGAACAACGGATGCATTCCGCAGGGATGCATCACATCGTTATGTGGGTAGAATATGCACATGGTGAATACCTCGACTGGAGCTGGCTTACGGATGCCGGGCTGGATGAGGATTTCAGAAAATTACATTATACCGTGGCTGCATTCGGCGCTTTATCAAACGATCTGTTCTCTTTCGAAAGAGAAGTAATCCACAACGGATCGGATGCAAACCTCATGATGGCTGTGGCCCTTAACGGTAAAGCATATACTTTAACAAATATTATCCGCCAGAGTACCACAATTGTTCGGAGTTACCTGGAAGAATATCTGCGTTTAACCGTTACCTGCAGAAAACGCGTGCAGGTATACGGAATGCTTTTCCCCAAGAAAGCCGCCCTGCTTGAGCGTCACTTTGCAGGACTCGAACGCTGCATGCAGGGGTGCTGGGCATGGCAGGTATACACCCCTCGCTACAAATCGCCCGGCTCCATTTGGCTGGAAACTGCCCTTCAGTCTACAGTAAATATCATGGGTTAGGCGCGTGGGGCAGGCTCCGTATAAGGGGCATAATAAGTTTATTACCCTGCCGAAAAGGCTCTCCTTCCCTAATCCAACCTCCCTTCAGGCCGAAAAGCAGCGGCGCACTCATTTATTTCATAAATTTATAGTACTAACCAAAAGAAAACCATATGCGCTGGCAAGGACGCCGAGAAAGTACAAACGTAGATGACCGCAGAGGATCGGGCCGTGGAGGCCTGGTTGTTGGTGGCGGCATTGGTACCATCGTGATTGCATTGCTGGTTTATTTCCTGGGGGGTGATCCCTCACAGGTAGTAAATATGCAACAATCCACCACCCAGCAAGGCCAGCTCTCCCCAGAACAGGAAGCTCGCGAAGCAGAGGCAGCCAAGTTCACCAAAACCATGCTGGCGGAAACCGAAGACGTGTGGAACAAGATCTTCGCAGAAATGGGCAAGAAATACCAGGAGCCTACTCTCGTTATGTTCACCGGTGCCGTACAGAGCGCCTGCGGAAGTGCTTCCTCCGCATCCGGCCCCTTCTATTGCCCGGCCGATCACCAGGTGTATATCGACCTGTCGTTTTACGACGATCTTAAAAACAACCTTAACGCCCCCGGCGATTTTGCCATGGCCTATGTAATCGCACATGAAGTAGGCCACCATGTCCAGAATCTGTTAGGTATTTCTGAACAGGTTCAGTCTATGCGCGGCCGCCTCAGCGAAACAGAATACAACAAGCTGTCTGTTAAGCTCGAATTACAGGCCGATTTTTATGCAGGGCTCTGGGCGCATTACATGAAGAATATAGCCAATTACATAGAGCCCGGAGATGTTGAGGAAGCCCTTAATGCCGCTAATGCCATCGGAGACGACCGGTTGCAACAGCAATCCAGCGGTCAAGTAGTACCCGATGCATTTACACACGGCACTTCCGCCCAACGCATGTACTGGTTCAAAAAAGGTTTCGAAACCGGCGACATCCGCCAGGGAGACACTTTTAACAGCGCACAATGAAACGTCAGATCGTCTGGAAAGGACTTTTCTACCAAATGATGGAATACTGCAGTATGGATACCTCTGGTACCGACATCCGGATTAACGGAACCATTGTCGGATTTGGGGAAGACACGCCGTTTTCAGTTTCTTACGATATTATCGCCGACCGGGCCTGGCAAATGTCGGGCCTGGAAATGGCCATCGAGCGGGATGGCGATTGCTCCTGGATCTCCCTTCACCGCGACATCAATGGCCAATGGTCCCAAACAGGACATACCCGCAACGAGTGGGATCATTGCATAGATGTAGACATCTCCCTCACCCCGTTTACCAACACCCTCCCCATCCGCCGGCTCAATATTCCCATCGGCGAGCGCGTACAGGTAGATGCGCTTTACATCAATGTCTTTAAAAACGAGATCAAACCCGTTACCCAATTCTACACCCGGCTCAGCGAAAACCGTTACCTCTACGAAGGAGTACTGAAAGACTTTAAAGCCGAGATCACCGTCGATAACGACGGACTTGTAACTGATTACCCCGGAATCTTTTCCAGCGTTCAATCTGGCAGGGAATAATATTTTTTGAGCAGATATAAGTATCGTTCGGGCATGTGGTGAATGAAGATATTCTTACCATCAAATGGAAACTTCTTCTGGTACTCTGCATCCGTCAGTAAAATAACGGGCGAACCGCATGTCATGTAGTTATTGCTGAAAACATATGCAGGCTGCTGCATTTCCTGTAAATGCCTTTTCGATAATTTAAACACGCCGTTGCCAAGCGTTTTACGGAAGCGGCGCACACTGCGGTTCGTAGTACGGGTAAGGCGGTTATAAATGATAGTGCCGTAAAGCCGCACGAAAAATTTCTGCTTCTTCAACTCACCTTTCACGTTCATGAAAGGACTCGGCGTATTAAAATCATGGATGGTTTGCAGAGACAGTGGTGTTTCCGGCACCCAGTCGTCGCTGTTCACAATACGGAATGCCCAGCCATCACGGGTGATGTTGTCGAAGTCGTATGCATAGAAAAGGTTGCCGGGCTTAGGCGCGGCACTGCAATACGTTTTATAGCGGATATCTTTGGGAAGGTCGGGATGATAGTGAAGATATGAACGCAGCAGGAATGCCACTGCTCCGCCCTGGCTGTGCCCCATAATAATAAACTGGCGTGTGCCTTTCGCATAGCGTTCCTTAATATGCGCAATAATATCTGCAGACATGAAGCCAACGGCTACCGTCCACCCCACATGCACGAATGATTTACCTGAATCTGCGGCCAGTTTATAATTCCATCGGGTGCTGTCATTGAGTTGAAGCGTTCCTTCTGCGGGGATCATGGCAGCATAAAAATTCGCTAGCCAGCTTTCCATTTTGGCTACGGTACCACGTATCTGGATTACGTCTACCCCGTCACTTCTTTCCCACAGTATCCATTTATTGTAAAAGCCCACTTCGGGCGAGGTATATAAAAGCCGGTATGCGGCCGGATGATTTTTAATTCCTGCGGTATCTCCATTCTGGTGGAGACTAAGCAGGTCTTTATATTCATTGGCATCGAAACCCGCTTTCAGCTGGGCTTTCACAGGCAGGGTGAACATGGCCGCTAAGACCCATAGGAGAGCACGCATGTGTTTTTTTCCAAACTTAACAAAATTCCCCGGCGTAAAGTTGATATGCTGTAAATTGCAATGTCACCATTTAGCAGCATATCTCATGGTCATTATTACGCAAGCTGCGCCGGATCAGCTTTCCATAGTGCAACAGATCGCTTACGACACCTGGCCGCATACTTTCGGGGAAATACTCTCTCCCGAGCAGATCAATTACATGCTGAAAATGATGTATGATCTGGAAGTACTGCGCGAGCTAACGCTGAAGAAGAATAATGTATTTCTGTTGGCCGCTGCAGACGGGGTTTTCGGAGGTTTCGCATGTTATGAGTTAAACTATAAAGACGAACCGGTATCAAAATTGCACAAGATATACGTGCTCCCTTCCATGCAGGGCAAAAACGTAGGTAAAGCCCTCATCACGGAAGTAGAGCGTATTGCAAAAGAAGCCGGTATGGAAAAGTTATCGCTCAATGTGAACCGCGATAATAAAGCAGCCGGTTTTTATGAGAGAACCGGATTTGTAAAAACCGGGGAGGAAGATATAGACATCGGCAACGGGTTTTTCATGAACGATGCCATCATGACCAAGAAATTGTAAAGCGGAATATGATCCAACGAAAACACCTGCCAACACTCGCAGTGGCTGCATTGCTGTGCTTCAGCTCCTGCGCCCGCCAGATCGCCCAGTCGGGAAAGGCCTCTTTCTATGCTGATAAATTCCAGGGCCGCAAAACCGCCAATGGCGAAACCTTCCGCCAGGGCAAGATGACTGCTGCCCACAAAACGCTTCCTTTCGGTACTAAAGTAAAAGTTACCAATCTCGACAATGGTAAAACCGTAAAAGTCCGGATCAATGACCGTGGCCCTTTTGTGGCCGGGCGCATCATCGACCTTTCAAAGAAAGCAGCGAAGAAGATAGGTATGGTCAATTCCGGGGTGGCCAATGTCAAAATCAAATACAAAAAACCCAAAGGCTGAGTTTCCCTTTCTTTTAACAAATTTTCGTCATATATTCGGGTAAAGTCTCGTGTTCACCTATGGACTACTGGTTCCCAATACCTACAGTTTCCAATGAACTCCCTCCGATGACCAATTTGCCCGCTTACCCGGATTTTACCGTAACCCTTTCCGGAGACGACTGGCGACAGGCAGAATTTGTCAACATCTCCAAACTTAAAATCGTAGGTGCGGAAGTGGACGAAATAAAGGAAATCCATATCAATCACAGCCGCGAAATGGCTGAGGGAACCCGCGCGTTTGGCCATCTTCACATCCGCAAGATTGGTGCCCCCGAACTTTTCATTCCCCTTTTCGAACTCCGCTCTTACCTTAACAGCGATGCGCTGGGAGCTATCGCCATCCACGACCATCCGGGGTTTGTCAAAAATGGTTTCGCTATCGCCTCCCGGGGTGGATGCTATTACGGCACCCAGGAAAATGGTATTGTTAAATCCCTCGCCCTCTGCGATGCCAATGAATGGGCGAAGCACGAAGTGCCGGACATGGTCCGCCATTTTTCCCTCATTTTTGTGGATTGGTGCCAATGTGTTATTCACACCCCGTAATCCCACAACCACTGCTGCGTCTGGATTTTGTCACTTTTAGCAATCGGGTTTGCTTCCCGGCGTTGCGGAGATTTTATTTGTCTTTATGATAAAGCAAAGCTACTCCTTACTCTTCGCCGCATTGCTGGCGTCATCCGACATACAGGCACAAGACCGTGTGGTGATACCCGGTTTCACCGCTTACGCCGATCCCGCAGAAACCGGTGTAGATATTTCCGGCCGCAATGGTGTTGTACGCTGGACCGACAGTTCTAATACCGTTCATTTCTGGTTTCATGCAGCCAATACCGGCGCGCTGAAACTGGGCCTGCAGGCTAAAGCCGATGCGCCCTCTACACTCCGGATTAGCCTGAATGGTACGGAGAAAATTGTTCAGGTACCCGCCGGCAGCGAGTTTGCGGATATTCCCGTGCTTTCTTCCAAACTGAAGAAATCAGGCTTTTACGATATCGCCATCAAAGGCATTTCCAAACAGGGTAATCATTACGCCGATATCAAAGGTGTAACACTCGAAGGTGCCGCTACCAAAGACATTCAATTTAATGCCAAACCCTGGCGCCGCTCCGCATCCGTTCACCTTAACTACACTGCGCCCGAAGGCAAGCAGGTAGAATGGTTCTACGGGGAAATCACCGTTCCTGAAGGGCAGGATAAGATCGGAACTTACTTTATGTCGTGCGGATGGCACCGTGGTTATTTTGGTATGCAGGTGAACGGGCCCGAAGAGAGAAGGATTATCTTCTCCGTTTGGGACGCAGGTAAGGAACCCGACGACAGGGCCAAAGTGCGATATGAAGACCAGGTGACCCTCCTTGGAAAAGGAGATTCTGTGGTTGCCCATGGTTTTGGTGGAGAAGGTACCGGTGGCCACAGCCATTGGGTGTATAACTGGAAAGCCGGACAAACCTATAAATTCCTGATGCACGCCGTACCTAAAGGCGTTACCACACAGTATACCGCTTATTTCTTCGTACCTGAACACAACGAATGGAAGCTCATTGCCTCCTTCCGTGCTCCTAAAGACGGGAAATATATGGGGCATCTTTACTCCTTCCTCGAAAACTTCAGTTTCGAGAATGGCCATATGTACCGTAAGGGCTACTTCGGTAACCACTGGATCAAAACGCCTGAAGGTGAATGGATTGAGCTGACCAAAGCCCGCTTCACAAACGACGCTACGGCCCGCGCCAAAGACCGTCTCGATTTCGGAGGTGGTTCAGAAAACGGTCTTTTTTACCTCTGGACTGCCGGATTCGTTCCTGCAAACGCCAAACTGGGGGATAATTTCGAGCGGCCTGCTATCGGTAAAGCCCCTTTGATAGAGCTGCCTACTTTCTGATTTTCAACATTTCGAATAGGAAAAGCCCTCGAGTGAGGGCTTTTTTTATGCCCTTTAAAGTAAAATAAACTTGTCTCAATGTAAAAGATACTTGACTTTATGTAAATAATACTTAACTTGGTATCATAAAATCGCTATTGCATGAAACCTAAGTATCTCTTACCGCACTATTTCAAAAAAATTGGCTGGTGGATCATGATTCCGGCCTTATTCGTAGGTCTTCCTTTTTACACGCCTTTAGATGAAGGTTCATTTCCCCTGGCAGGCTGGATACGGGACTTTTTCGGGGAGTCGCTGCAAGAATTCACAATGTTCCTCTTACTTGGCGCATTACTGCTCATATCTTACAGCCGTGAAAAAGATGAAGATGAATACATCAGCAGGCTTCGGCTGGAATCACTGCAGATTGCCGTCATTACAAATTATATCCTGCTTTTGATTGCATCCCTGATCTGGCATTGGCTCGATTTCCTGGCAGTAATGATGTACAACATGTTCACCATCCTGATCATTTTCATCATCCGGTTCCATTATCTTCTTTATCGTCAAAAAAAGGCTGCTGCATGAAAAATTTAATTAAGGTAGAGCGGGCGCGAAAAAATCTCACACAGGATGAGCTTGCCCGCCTGACGGGTGTTTCGCGGCAAACCATCAATACCATCGAATCCAATAAGTATGTTCCTTCCACCATTCTGGCCCTGAAAATTGCCAAAGTATTTGAGAAGCCGGTCGAAGAGATTTTTCTCCTGACCGACGAAGATTGATTTTAGTTTATCAGCTTTCTTTCCTTTCCCGGCCGCCGTTGTGTCACTCACTTCGGCGGCTGTTCTTTTTTCATCTTTTTCAAAAATTGTACATTAGCATAAATTCCTCCGGTATGCCCAAAAATCCGATACAGCCGATAGCGGACGCCATCAACCCCTTTAAAGTCCGTAAAAAAAGGTTGATGAATTTTAATCCCGTTACGGCAGTTACTTCCCGCAAACCGGTGGATCATGTCCGCATCACCATATACGAATACGATAGCGGATATTTTCATGAAGAAACTACCGACCACGTGGCCGACTGTTTCCGCTTCGCCGAAACAGACACTAAAAAATGGATCAATGTAGACGGAGTTCGCCGCGAAGAAGTGGAGGCCATCTGCCGGCATTTCAATATCCACTTCCTGCTCATGGAAGATATCATGAGCGAAGGCCAGCGCGCAAAGATGGACGAGATTGGTAATAATCTTTTCTGTCTTTTACCCATGTGCTATTTCAAACAGGAAAGTTCCTCTGTGGAGTTGGAACAGGTAAGCCTGGTGCTTGGCAAAAATGTGGTTATCTCTTTCCAGGACGATCCCAACCATGATGTCTTTAACCCCATCCGTGAACGCCTCCGTACAACCGGAACCAAGCTCCGCCTTGCGGGCTCCGATTACCTGCTGTATGCATTGCTCGATATCATCGTGGATAATTACTTTCTGGTAATGGATCATCTGGGCGACCGGATCGAACTGATGGAAGATATCATTCCGCGCCAGCCTAATAACAGAACGCTGGCTCGCGTCAATTATCTTCGCCGCGAACTCATGGAATTCAAGCGCAGCATTACACCCGTCCGCGATGTTATGAGCGGGCTGATGAAATCAGAAAATGCACTGCTGGAGGAAAACACGGAAAAGTATTTCAAAGATGTGCAGGACCATATCATACAGGCAGTGGACCTTGCCGAAAGCTATCGCGATATCGTCATCAACTTGCAGGAGCTATACCATGCACAAATGAACCAAAAGCTCAATGAAGTGATGAAAGTGCTGACGGTGGTTACCACGCTCCTTGCTCCCATGACAGTGATCACGGGTATTTATGGTATGAACTTCGATCACATGCCGGAATTAAAAAACCCCAACGGCTATTTTGTAACCCTTGGGGCAATGATCCTTATTTTCCTTGCAATGATTGTATTCTTCAGAAAACGAGGATGGTTCTGAGTTATTTCTTTTTGTAAACCGGAACGGTGGAGCAAGGCTCTCCGTACATGAGGCTTTTTACTACAGGCCGCAGTTTCCGGGTTATTTCCACATATGCTCCTTCGGGCACAGCTTTGTCTGCACACCCTTTAATAATCACACGCTGATCGAGGTAAGCATTTGCGTCGATGGCTGCGAGTTTTTCCAGGAATATTGTATTACGCAAAGTGGTTTCATCTCCATACGCCACGCGTGATGCAACCGGCTCGAGGTAAGCCGCTGGTAACATATAAGCCCAAAATGGAATAATGGCATCGGCCGTGCAGGTAATAGTTACTGCTTTCCCACGGTATTGTTCCCAATCGTGCGCCAGCAATGCAGCCCGGTAATCCTTCTCTTTCAGGATCAGCTCCATGAACAGGTAATCCTTCAGGTCAAAAACGATGATTTCTTCCTGGGGGTAATATTGTTCGAGATCTATAGTGATAAGCGCACTTTGCGCTACTTTATTAACAATTTCGTCCATACTGCAAATTTACGGATTTTACGGGAAGCAGCCCTTCCCTCCGGGTGGGTACAAAAAAGGCCGGGCTTATTGCCCGGCCTTTTTACATATTGGATTTCTTAAAATCAGTTGTTGGAACGGAAGAATTCAGCGCGGTTATCTTTTACGTTGCTGTTTTTCTTCAATACGCTCTGGAACAGTTGCTGCTGAACCAGTTGTTGCATACCGCCTTCGAAGGCCTGGCGCTGCTGTGCGTAATCTACCGCAGGAGCGTCAGTATTGGTGTAGTTATTCACATGGATCACAAATACTCCTGCCTGACCCTGAATGGGAGCGGATGTTTTGTTTGTGCCCCATGCTTTGTTAAATGCTGCACCAATTACGCGGGGCTCAAAGTTGAGCGCAGGAGCGTAAGAGGAGGAGAAGTTAACACCTTCGGCAGTGAGTACCGGCTGATTGGTAGCTTTAGCTGCAGCGTCGAGGTTAGCAGGAGTTCCCAGCTTTGCCATAATCTGTTCTGCTTTTTTCTGCTTACGCACTTCTGCTTCTACTGCAGGACGCACTTCGTCGAGCGGAGCGGTTCCTTTTTCGCGGATGCTGGTGAGTACGGCAACTACAAAGCGGTCTTCCAGTGAAAACACGCGGCTCACATCATTTTTATTGGCGCTATATGCCCAGTTTACGATTTCGCGTGCAGAGCCAAGGCCAGGCAATACGAAATCCATCGGTTGGATGTTCTCAGCAATCCGTTTGTCAAGACCTTTCTGTTGGATGGTTTTGTCAAATTTATCGCGGGAAGTATTGGCAGATGCGAATTCGTTAGCAGCAGTAAGCATATCGTTGCTTGAAGAAGAGCTGGCGTCTACACGTTTGCCGAGGTATGCGATTTTCAGCGCGGGGCCGATGTTTTTCTGTTCAGTAATCTTCACCACTGCATAACCAATGGGGAGTTTTACTGTTTTCACTTCGCCGGAGGTCCCGTCAAACGCGAATTTCTTCACTTCGGCGAGTTCCTGGGGAACATCGGTGTGAGGGGCCAGGGTTACTTCACCACCATTTTGTTTGGCGCTGGGGTCCTGGCTGAAAGCGATGGCAAGAGCAGCGATATCGCCACCACCACGTACTACAGTAGCAATACTGTCTGCACGGTTTTTAGCGACAGAGTCTGCACCCTGTTGAGCGAAGATCAATACCTGACGCAGTTTCACGGTATCAGCCATGTTTTTGCGCTCCAGCATTTTTGCATATACCACCATGTTACCATCGATATAAGGACCGAAGGTTCCGCCGGTGGGCAGGTCGATGATGGAATCTTTGTTCGGCACATGGATAGCGCTGCGGGAAACAAAGCCGTCGTATTGATTATATTCAGAATTCAGTTTTACGAATTGAGCCACATCGGGAGTGGTATCCATTTCTGCCTTCAGCTTGTTGAGCTCGGTGAAAGCAGCAGCGGAGTCAGAAGGAGTAGGCAGTACGTCGAAAGAAACGTATTCGATCTTACGGCCTTCCGGAACTTCAAACAGGCCTTTGTTATCCTGGATGTATTTATTGAGTTCGGAATCTGTTACTTTAACTGTGCTGTCGGCGATAGTAACGTAAGGCACCTGTACATAACTGATGTTGGCATTTTTAGCAGCATCTTCCTGCTGTTGCTTAGCCAGCCATTTGGGATAGTAGATACCTTTATTAATTAAGGAGTAATATTTCACGTTGCGCTGGGTTTCCACGATTGCGCGGTCGAAATCCAGCAGCTGTGCGCGAACATTGGGATCCTGTTTTGCAGCCTGGTTAACCTGCTGAATCATTGCAGGGTCAAATTCACCGGTCTGAGGATTGGTGAATTGCTGACGTACCATGGGATGAGGATTCTTTGCGCTGAAAGCATCCTGCAATTCTGCATCGGTAACTACGATGCCAAGGGCAGCGTACTGCTCTTCCATGATATTTTCGCTAAGGAAACCATTCCAGGCTTGTTCACGGAAAATCTGTTGTGCTTCTTCATCGAAAGACTGGCCGGGGTACTGACGCTGCATTTGCTGCGTGGTCATTTCAATCCGGCGCTGGTAATCCGTATTACTCAGCTCAACTCCGTTCACCTTGCCTACTACATTAGACTGGCCGAACATGCTGCCTCTGCCAAAAAATACGTCCTGCAATAAAAAGCTCACAATGGCCAAACAGATCAATACGATGATCCATACAGCGTATTTGTCCCTGATTTTCTGAATAACTGACATATAATATATAGTCTGATTTTAAGAGGTAGCAAAAATAGAATAATTTAATTGTAACTGCAAAATAGCTTTTATTACCCCAAAAGCCAATACAGTAGAGGGTTTGAGAGGTTTAAGGAGGGGTGGTTTTTATCCTTCATTCACACATTATCCACATTTCATAAAGTTTTAATGCACAGGTATTGGTTGTTAAAGATCAGGTTTAGACGGCCGCCAGTGTACTGTTTCGGTAGATTTTTTTCGCGGAACGGGTGTTGCGGTTATCCACAAAATAAGGAATACATCTATATAATCCACAACAAATTGTGTATTAATCGGGGTCAAAAACTGAAATTATTAAAAAAACCGGGGGTGCAGATGATTTCAGAAAAAAGGGTCGCTTTTTCCACAACAGCTGTGTATAACCCTGTTGTTAAGGCTGTTTTTTGTGGGAAAAGCCACCACCCCGCGGAGGTAAAACTAAATTTGTTTTTCTGGCCGGATCCGGTCCGGAGATTTCCGATGTGTAAAACCCGGTTGTTTTAACACTTTCTTAATACTCGCCGTCCGAAAAAGTTGTTCAACAAAATGCTTGTCAACACTGTGGATAAAGCAGACCAAATTCAGCGTGGGCGCGGAATGCCGTTGTTAATTTCCTGTGAATAGTGCGCAAGAAAATAATAACAACTACATTTGTATCAAGGGGAAAAAACAAGTTTCCCCCAAATTCACACCCCTAATAGTAGTGGGCTTTTCTTCTTTTTTAAAAAGAAAAATTAATCTATAGCTATGTTTATGGAGTTAACGGAAGCAAAAAAAAATTTGCAGAAAAAGGGATTTCTGGATATGGAGGTGGACGTGCGCCTGGATCTCTTTGCTGAAATCGAACGCCTTAAAAAGGAAAAAAACGCCATCCTCCTCGCGCACTACTACCAGGAGCCGGATATCCAGGACGTGGCCGATTATATAGGCGACAGCCTGGGCCTCAGTCAGCAGGCCGCCAAAACTGATGCAGACATCATTGTTTTCGCTGGTGTACACTTTATGGCAGAAACCGCGAAAATCCTCAGTCCACAGAAAAAAGTGCTCCTCCCCGACCTTAAAGCCGGTTGCTCGCTGGCAGACAGTGCGCCGCCCGACCTCTTTGCCCGCTTTAAGGCACAGTACCCCGATCACCTGGTTATCTCCTATATCAACTGCTCAGCCGGCATTAAGGCACTCTCCGATATCATTTGCACCAGCTCCAATGCTGAAAAAATCATCGAGTCTGTGCCCAAAGACCAGCCCATCATTTTCGCTCCTGACCGTAACCTCGGCTCATACCTGATAAAGAAAACCGGGCGTGATATGGTTTTGTGGAACGGCGCCTGCATGGTGCATGAGATTTTTAGCCTGGAGAAAATCACTAAACTGAAGGTACGTCATCCTAAAGCCAAGATCATTGCCCACCCTGAATGTGAAGCGCCCATCCTGGCTATCGCTGATTTTGTGGGTTCTACGACCGGACTGCTGAAATTTACCCAGCGCGATGATGCGAAGGAATACATTGTGGTTACGGAAACGGGGATTCTGCACCAGATGCAGAAGGAGAACCCCAACAAGACGTTCATCCCTGCCCCACCAAACAATGCCTGTGCCTGCAACGATTGTCCTCATATGAAGCTTAATACCCTCGAGAAACTGTATCTGTGCATGGAGTATGAGCAGCCGGAAATCACAATGGACGAAACGCTGCGGATTGCTGCAAAGCGTCCGATCGACCGTATGCTGGAAATAAGTGCACAAGCCGGATTGTAAAGTGTTGGCTTAAAACTTTGTAAAACCGCTCATATTTGAGCGGTTTTTTTTATGCTTTTTACAGTTTAAGCTGTAAAAAGTGATGGTATATTAATGATTAACAATTTTATATACATTATGAACCCTGTACTGTAGGGGATTTGGCGAGTTATTTTTTGAATTGAGCTATTTTACCCCTGATTTTTACGCATTTAAGGGATACATTTTTCCACATGAATAACTATTGCTTTTGTCTGGTTTCCGGAACAGATATTTTTGCCGCATTCTGAAATTCTTTCCCTCATAGGTTTCAGGAATTTTTGATTGGGTTTGTGGATGTCTATCGCGAGGAGATCCGCTGACCGGTATTTTTTCTGAATGGTTTTTCGGAACGGGTAAGTCATGTCTTTTCTTAAAGTTTGGCTGACGGATGGATAGATCCGGCCAGTTGGTTTTACGAAGTGATATTCTTATCTGCCGATGAATTGTTTTGTGATTTTCTGAAATGATTTTCGGAGTGAGAAAAGTATGTCCAAAACTCAGGTGGAAGAAGTCATACATTCCAACGCCTCTGTTTGAGAATGGAACATCATTATCGCTGCGGGTTGTTTCTTTTTCTGAAAGCATTTTCGGACGGGGAGAATTGTGTTTTGTCGTTTCTGAGTTGAATGTATGAAGTGATAGATTCATTCACCACTTTTTTGGCGATTACATTCTTCACCTGTTTCATTTGTTTTTGGATTGTTTTTTTTCTGAAAGATTTTCGGACATGAAGTGTCATGCTGATTCATTAGGTATGATGGATGTGTGAAGTGATAGATTCGCTCTCCTGGATATTTAAGGATGCGCTGCATTGAATATTTGGAAGTTTTTGGAATTGTGTTTCTGAAAGATTTTTCGGATAGGGGAAGTTTTGTCTCAGCTGGTTTGAATTGGGGTGGATGTAGTGATAGATGCATTAACCAGGATTACGGCATGAGGTCATGCTTCTTCCATAAGAATTATTGTTTCAGTTTTCTGGAAGATTATCCGGAAGGAGAAAGTATGTGTAGTGATTTTTAATCGCTCCGTCTCCTCCTCCCCGATTGTTTTTTGGAAGTGGTTTTTTCTGAATGTTTTTCAGACTGGAGAGCTTATGTCCTTTCGGGATGTAATTGGTTTAGGAAGTGATAGATGAATAAACCATTAATCCATGTGAGGCAGTTCAATTATGCTGGTGAGCATTTGGAGATGTCTGGAGTGTAATTATTGAACAAGATGTAAGTCTATATATAATGGAGTGTTTTCTTAATGATGGAGGGATCATAGGAGAGCATCGCATTTATAGTTGTACAGCTTTTCATTGAATATACTTCAGCACGAATTTTTTCTGAATTGGATTCGGACTGGAGAAGGTATGTCTAATTGTGATTGTATGTTTTGGATGATGCGTAAACATGCATTGTTCATCATCTGCAAAATTTGATATGCCTTTTGCATGAATCAATTTCGGATGAATTACTCAGTAAATTTTATTGCTGCAGATACAGTTTGTTGATGTATATAATGGAGTGGAAATTATGATAGAGGGATCATAATAGAATTCTTCTTTCGCTTCGACTGTTCTGTTTCAATGAATTTATTTGAGATCATTTTTTTCTGAAGTATTTCGGAATGGGATTGCTATGTCTGCTTATACAGCTGTCTAAATTATTGAGTTGAGGGTTCAATAATTTGTGGTGTTATATAAAGCCAGGTAATTCTTTTACTGAGATGTTTCGCACATGATTTTTCTGAATGAAAATTCGGACTGGGATAGGTATGTCTGTATCTGAGTATTTAGCATTTGAAGCCATACATTTCATTTTGCATTTACACATGGATCATATCTAAATAGTCGAGATGATTGATTCAGGCGATTTTTTTCTGAAAGGGTATTTCAGACTGGGAAGTTCATGTCTGGAAATAGCATAAAAAAAGCCATCTCAGCGAGACGGCTTTTGGAATATTTTCAGTTTGGCTGGTTATAATGCAACCTCTTCAACCCAGATGTGATCTGCTTCAGTTTTGCGAAGGGATAAATTATATCCGGCAACAATGATAGAGATTGGATCTCCGAGGGGAGCTATTTTCTCTACTTTAACTGTTTCCCCCGGAATACATCCCATTTCCATGAGTTTTATATGAAGATCGCTTTTCTCAAATTCCCGGATTACTGCACTTTTACCAATTGTGAGGGAAGAAAGTTTAATCATAACTATTTGTTGAGCGAGTTTAAAACCAATCTGTGACTACCGTCCCAGCTATTACGGGGCAAAGGTACCGCTCAACGGCCATAATGCAAAAAAAGCAGTCGGGTCAAATGCTTTTTGGCATAATTTTACAAAATGGCAATCAATTTTACTGCACATGAGGTGAAGCTTCGCCTTAAGGAAAGGACCAGGTTAAAGGTATTTCTCAAAGATTTGTTTAAGAAGGAAGGTCAGGGGCTGGAAAGTCTACACTATGTATTTTGCTCCGACGAGTATCTGTTAACCCTCAATCAGGAGTTTCTACAGCACGATACATATACCGATATAGTAACTTTTGAACTATCGGATAACCCTGAGGTTACCGAGGGGGAGATTTATATTAGTATTGATAGAGTACAGGAGAATGCGAAGAAGTTCAATGTAACTGAGGATTACGAACTGCACCGGGTTATTTTCCATGGGGCATTGCACTTATGTGGTTATAAGGATAAGTCCAAGAAGGAAGAATTGCTGATGCGAAAGAAGGAGGAAGAGAACCTTAACGCATATTTTGGCGGTAATATTTAATGTTCCACGTGGAACATCAATGCATCATCTGTTAAGCTCCCTGATACCGGGAGCTTTTTTATTTGTTAGAGTCCTGATCTCTGGACGCTAATGGAACTTATAGCCTCATTCTGCCTTTCTGATATTGCAAGAGTTCATTCCCCTCCCCTTTTCAATCTCGTATCCTGAATTGTTTATTTCCCCAGTATTAGGTCATTGAGTATCTAACTGGTATAGTTGTCGCAACTGGTTATTCATATATATTCTTCGTTAGTTTGGTAAGAGGGCAATTGTTTCAGCCAGTTCGTTTAAAATAGAATGGCTTATGGTGCTTTTGCAATAGGTAAAAGTGGGTATCTATAGAAATGGGTAAAATTAGGGGTTTAGATTGCAGTATACATGGGAGTTTATGTGAGTTTACCTTTCACTTCCTGGAGTCTCTATGCCAGCCGGCTGTTGGATATATTCTATAGTTAACTGCAGTTTCTGATATTGGTGCTAGGTTTGATGTTTGTTAAAACCCGAGGTAAGGATTCTTAATAGCCCTTTTGGTTTATTCTGTCCCGTGTTATCGCTTTTAAGGCCTGTTATTACCTCCCACTTATTGATTTCAGTATCGGTTTCTGCCTTTAACTTATATCTATTGAGTTATACCCTTCATAATTCAATTGTTTACGTGCCTGATATTATGAGATTTAGGAGCAGAAGTAACTACCTATAACTATTGTATATGCATGCTACCGTGCATAATGAAATTTCTATGCTAAGGAGTTAGGAGGGTAACAGGTTTATAGGTTACTCAAAGCCTCTGGTAAAGTTTCTAAACACTATTTAGGATCTGAATCCAACCAAACGATCTTTTTTTAAGGGGTAAAGCATTTATTGAGAGATTAAATAGGTGCCATAACCACTATTCCGCTGGTTTTAATCCTGGATTCTTCCTGGATAGAAGATTTTATGAGGATTAGTAAGCTTGTATGGCCCGATCCCCTATTACAGGAGGATGGATTCAACTGAATATTGCTTAGTTCCTATTAATAGCCAGGTCAATATGTTGCTATGCTTCGACAGAGTCAGTTTGCTGTTGATCCACCTAGAAAAATGAGGGAATTCTTTTAGGTGAGCATGTTCCACGTGGAACATTAGGTTCCTTTATTGCTTTTAATCGGCTAAGTACTTTAAAGAGCTCTTGATGAGGCCAAAGAATAGCTTCTGCATTTAAGTTTTAGGGTATAACCACATGTTTTAGGATA
Source organism: Chitinophaga deserti (assembly GCF_003149455.1). Lineage (GTDB taxonomy): Bacteria > Bacteroidota > Bacteroidia > Chitinophagales > Chitinophagaceae > Chitinophaga > Chitinophaga deserti. Next base: position 358,386 of record NZ_QFFK01000002.1, on the reverse strand, counting down.
GAGATCCATATGATTCAGGGTTTTCTGAGGGGCTACGAATGTTTTGTAATGCTAATCCGCTATGGGATGTGTCTATTAGGGAGTTTGAATGCTGTTGGGCTAGGTAAACATTGATAATCGGAGTATGGTAATGGATTGGCTGGGTTTTCTCTTTATAGATTGGTAGGGATAGGGCACTTTCATTGATGTTCCACGTGGAACATGGGGAATATACCAAGTTTCGAATGTTCCACGTGGAACAATAGGTAGATAGTAGTGTATTACCTATAGATAGAGTCTCAAGTTGAGCAGGACTACTAGAAATGAAATGGCATATTAAGTTACTTATTGATTAAGGCAGGCAGAATAGCCATATTCAGCCTGGTATACAGGGGGATTGGCGAATATATGGACATGAAATGGGTAATTGCCCCTCTTTGTGTGGATTTCATGTGTCCCTAAGCTTATTCGAGGAAGGAATATGCAGTTTATGGTATTGTAGTAGCTATTTATGTATGGAATTGATAGATCTGCCTTCCGGTATTATTGTATTCCGGGGCTTGGAATGTATTATGTCTGGGTCTAAGGCTAAGCCATCCTTAAATAATACTCTTGAGTAGTGCCATTTTATGCCTTAAGGTTAATGGGTAGGGAACCACGGGAAGGGACAGCAACCAGTTGAGAGTATTTACACTGATGAAATCTGCCTTTACATGCCTGGTATATAGGGTTTCATTGGGAATTCTTGGTGTAAGGGTATGGAAAAAGGCTCATTATAAGAGGATTACATGGCTTACTAGTCTATATGGTACAGGAATTAGGTGTAAAGGTGTTGATTGGTTTAGGGTTTAAGGCCCTTGGGCGAAATAGAGGCTCCTATCGATAGTTTATCAGACATAGATAGGTAGCCTGTAAGCATGAATAAAGTTTAATTGGTTCCGGTAGAGGTAGGTTACATGGTCTTAAGCTTCATCGATCTGTTGTATTGGGGTATAGTTAGAGCATAGAGTGCTGGAAAGAAGGTCTACCCCCCTCCTGTAACCATATTACTCAGGTATTGAAGGCTTGTCAATAATCTGGGGTCTAAGTAGTCCCTGGTTTATTCTCTTAGAAACAAGCCAGTGTTCCCAATTGGTTTTTATTGTCAGCAAGGGAGTTGTCAGGGGTGAGAAAATGAAAGGGGTTGATTTTACCTTGTGGTAACCAGTCTGCCCATTGGGTGTTTAGGTTAAGTTTAAAAGAATTTAGGTTAGTGTAGTAAGGCGCTTGCATTTGGGTGCTTTATAGATGTTTCCCCTGGGTGGGTCTTTTATGAACACAGTAATTCCGGAAGGGTATCCTCTACTCTGCACAATAAAGAGGATAATCATGGTTGAAAGGATACAATTCATACCATGGTTAAGTAAGCCCTATCTGGTGGGGAAGCTTGTACACTTTACTCTTGTAAACGGGTTTAAGGGGTTATCATACCAATTTATGTAGGCGCATTTATCTTACCAGAGAGGTTTTCTGTATCGTAAGTAGAAGATATGAACCAGAAGTAAGTATTTAAGACCTGAATAAGGATCCCTGGTATTCATTAGCGACCGGCTATTATCCTGGTTAGAGGTTCGTTATAATAGGAAAGGTATCTACAATGTTGAATTCCGATAAGAGTGAAGTGTTTTCTATTTAAGCAGGGATGTGCTGGTGAAGCTTTGGTGCCTTCTAACTATTAGGATTCAGGCTTCCGGGCAGGGAATACTTAAAAGGGAATAAGCAAAACAGACTGCAACTCTTCTGAAAAGGAAGCTTTTTAGCTTAAGCCAGCCAAATCCTTGTCCACTATTATGCTCTATTTCCTGGTCAAATGGTCCTGATGGGGAATTGATATAAAGTTATGCCACGAGCACCCCTCATTAATATACGGTACCAGGTAGGAATATATAGGATTCCCCCTGCTGAAATACTCCCATGAAAATAGACTGAAACAGATAGGTAAGTATCTGGAGGTACAGGTGTCTTTGAATTAGTCTGTAAGAAATAGATGCCATCCAGTATCGAAGTCACTCCTATTATATTACATACCTGCTATCAGCTCCATGCCTGCCTATAGGCTTATCCAATCTCCTTTATTGGCTCAGGTACTATTCAACTTCTCCCCTGTCCATCAATCTTTTGACTTAACTTTGCACTTTCCAAAATTCAGATATGTTCCCTGATTACGATGTTATTGTTGTTGGTGCAGGCCACGCCGGTTGTGAAGCCGCCGCTGCTGCTGCCAATATGGGATCCCGGGTACTGCTGGTTACTATGAACATGCAAACGATCGCCCAGATGAGTTGCAACCCTGCCATGGGAGGCATCGCCAAAGGCCAGATCGTTCGTGAGATTGATGCCCTGGGAGGTTATTCCGGCATCGTGACCGACCAGTCCATGATCCAGTTCCGGATGCTTAACAGAAGCAAAGGTCCCGCTATGTGGAGTCCACGCACGCAGAACGACCGTATGCTTTTTGCCGCAAAATGGAGAGAAGCGCTGGAGAATACTCCGAATGTGGACTTCTACCAGGATATGGTAAAGGGCCTCATCATTAAAAATGGAGAGTGTAAAGGTGTTATCACCGGATTAGGCCATGAGATTTCTGCCAAAGCCGTTGTACTTACAAACGGTACTTTCCTCAATGGAGTTATCCATATCGGCGATAAACAATTTGGTGGAGGCCGCGTAGCAGAGAAAGCTGCTACCGGAATTACAGAACAACTCGTATCTCTCGGTCTTGAAAGCGACCGGCTTAAAACAGGCACCCCTCCCAGAATTGATGGACGTTCACTCGACTATTCCAAAATGGAAGAACAAAAAGGCGACGATGAAATCGTTGGCTTTAGTTATATGGACGTAGAAAAGATCCGTCCGGATCAACAACGCTCCTGCTGGATCACCTATACTTCTGAACAGGTCCATGATATTTTGAAGACCGGCTTTGACCGCTCACCCATGTATCAGGGTCGCATCCAGGGAATCGGTCCGCGTTATTGTCCTTCGATTGAAGATAAAATCAATCGCTTTGCGGAACGTGAAAGGCATCAGTTGTTCGTAGAACCGGAAGGTTTTAATACAGTAGAGATTTATGTGAACGGATTTTCAACTTCTCTGCCTGAAGATGTACAGCTTAAAGCACTTCGTCTTGTAGCCGGATTTGAAAATGTTAGAATGTTCCGCCCGGGATATGCGATCGAGTATGATTACTTCCCGCCTACCCAATTACAATTTTCACTCGAAACGAAGCAGGTTCCTAACCTATTCTTTGCAGGTCAGATCAACGGAACTACCGGTTATGAAGAAGCCGCCTGCCAGGGATTGATGGCAGGCATAAATGCACACCTTAAAGTAACCGGCCAGGCGCCACTCGTATTGAAACGCAGTGAAGCATATATCGGAGTACTGATTGATGATCTTATCAACAAAGGAACCGATGAGCCTTACCGTATGTTTACCTCGCGTGCAGAGTTCCGTACATTACTCCGTCAGGATAATGCGGACTTACGGCTTACCGAACGTAGTCATGAAATTGGTTTAGCTAGCGATGAACGTATGGCGCGAACTAAGGAAAAACTGGAAGGTGTGGATAAGATCAAAGCGATTTTGAAAGACTTGCCACTCGAGCCAGAAGAAGCAAATGCATGGTTACAAGCCAGCGGATCGGCGCCACTTACACAGAAACAAAGAGCGCATCAAATTCTCCTTCGCCCTGGTATCGACATATTTTCTATGCAACAACATTTGCCTAAGGTGGCGAAAGCACTGGAAAATTTCTCGAAAGAAGTTTTAGAGCAGGTAGAAATTCAGGTGAAGTATGATGTGTATATCGAGAAAGAAAATGAGCTGGTAAAACGGATGAGCCAATTGGAGGATCTTATAATTCCGGAAACGTTTGATTATTCTAAATTGGTTTCACTTTCTAATGAAGCCCGTCAAAAGTTTACGCGCATCAAACCACGCACACTTGGACAGGCCAGCAGGATCAGCGGAGTGAATCCAAGCGATGTACAAATTCTCATGGTTTATATGGGCCGTTAAGAAAAAAGTAAAAACGAATAAAAATAAGCGCTCTTTCGGGAGCGCTTTTTTTATGTTCCACATGAAAAAATGGAGCGTTGATAGAAAATATTATAACTAATTGATTTTCAATAAATTAAAAACGTCCTCAAATTTCGAAGATCTCCTCATGACTGAGGTAGTTATATCAAAATAAGCTTCGTTTGAATAATAAGCCTAAAAAGAGGCTTAAATTTGAATGAGAGAAAATAAGCCAAAAATTGGAAGTCTACATGGGTATTTTTTAATCGAGAGGCAACTATCAGAAATTAAAATCCGTACATAAGATATAAAACGCCCGAAAAAAATTTTAGCCATCCGATTTCCCGCGGTTACGGGACCCGAACAAAAAATCAGTGCAGGACATATCAGCAATCATAACGGGCTGCAGAAACTGGAACCGCTCCAGCCAGGAAGCACTTTACCGGCAATTCTTCGGATATGCCATGGCAATCTGTTTGCGATATGCGAATAACAAAGAAGAGGCGATTGAAATTTTAAATGACGGGTTCTTGAAAATTTTTCACCACATCGATTCTTACGATACGTCCCGACCTTTCAAAAGCTGGTTGAGCAAAATAATGGCCAACACAGCAATCGATCATTTGCGTAGCCGAAAGAAAATCGCTTTTACGGAAGACATCACCCAGGTTTACGATCTGGGCATGCCCGATGATCATGCAATTAGTAAACTGACTTATGAAGAAATTCTGCTGGTGGTTCAACACCTCCCCCCTGCCTACCGGACCGTTTTCAATTTGTATGTAGTGGAAGGATTCCAGCATAATGAAATCGCAACGATGCTGGGAATTTCTGAAGGCACGTCGAAATCCAATTTGTTTAAGGCGAAACGGATCCTCAAAGAAAAAATAGAAGCTTTAACATCCATGAATATTTCCGGCACCGGTTCCATCGGCGCTGTCCAAACGTCATGAGCGAACAATTTGAACATAACATCCGAAAAAAGCTGCAAGATGCGGAAGCACCATTTGAACCCATGGCCTGGGAGCGAATGGAAAAAATGCTGGATGGACCTCGCAGCCGCCGACCACTTTTCTGGTGGCTGAGCGGACTCGTGTTATTTTTAGGAATCAGCGGATGGTGGTATTTCGCAACACAAACTGTGGATAACCCCGCTCCTGTTATCACACAAAATGAAAAAGTCTCAAATAATTCTGAAGTAATCAATAGCACTGATTCCGCTAAGACAAACATAATTTCCCAAAGCCCTTCTACCGCAACGAAACTTCCATCCGGCAATTCGTCATCGCCAATTGTTACACATCAAAATTCTGCATCCGGTAAAAAACAGAATGTGGATAAAGCAACTGATCCTGCTGAAACAATTTCTTCCAACAATAAAAAAGTGAATGGAAGAAAATCAGGAGATCAGTTATCTCTGTTTAAACGGAATAATAATTCATTACCGGCAGGTAATGTGAATAAGTCGGCCCCCAATGCAGGAAATGAAATTGACAACATAAGAAAGCAAATTCCTGATGCGAACCGTGTGGATAACGATACATTGAAGGCATCAAATACTCCACTGGAAAATAATTCTGCCAAAAGCGATCCTGGTAATGTGGATAAACCTATCCTTCCTTTAGCTAACGTAACCGGAAAAGATAAAAAGACTTCGCAGCCATTACCTGATGCCAATAAATCAGGAAACAATCAGCTTACACCTCCAGTAAATGTGGAAAACGCAGACACGAATCTGCTTGCAAATAATATACGGGATAACTGGAAAGCCCCGCGCCGTAAGGGTTTCGAAGGTGGTATCCACTTTGGGCCGGATGTTAACACCACCCGGTCTTTCACTGGTATGCGTTCAGGATTTACCGGAGGCCTACTGCTCAGGTATCATGTGAATAACCGGATCTATTTTAGTACAGGAGCAGCCTACACGAAAAAATTATACAAAGCTTCCCCTAAAGAATACAACACACCATACCCTGGAACATACACTAAAATTGATGCAGATTGTGATGTGATTGATGTGCCATTAAATATCCATTATGTATTTGCTGACCGCCCGGCAGGAAGATGGAATGTGAGCGCAGGGGTATCCACGTATTTCATGCTGCGCGAAAAATATGATTACTATTATCCCAATTATTATAAACGCACACGCGTTTTTAGTAACCAGAACCAGCACTATTTTTCCGTGTTAAATATCAGTGCGGGATGGGAGAAAAATACAAAAGGCCGTGTGAACTGGGGTATACAACCCTATGTAAAAATTCCACTCGGCGGTGTGGGTGAAGGTGAAGTTAAACTGTATTCCGCCGGCTTAAGTCTGCAGGTTACCATGGGGAAAAAGTAACAGCTTACTTTTTATTTTCGCGGATGCGTTTGTAGATTTTGATAGCGATCATCAGTACCGCAGTAAAAATGGCAAGGCCAACCAGGGCCCACATCATGCTAAGTAAACTTTTGAGGACTACGAGGAAAACGATAGCCACCAGAAAAATAGTAGCTACTTCGTTCCAGACGCGCAGCTGAGTAGAGCTGCGCTTTACAACTCCAGCCTGCAGATCTTTATATATTCCATGAAGGAAAAAGAAGTAAATATAAAGTCCTGCTACAAAAGCGAGTTTTATCCACAGCCATACCGGCATACTTCCCAACATCAGCGCTACCCACGGACCAAAAACTAATGTAAGCACAGCAGAAGGCCAGGTGATCCCAAACCAAAGCCTTTTCATCATGATCCGGTATTGATCCTGAAGAATACTGCGGCGGGGTTCCTCCATTTCCTGCGCTTCCGTGTAATACACGAAAAGCCGCACAATGTAGAACATCCCGGCAAACCAGGTTACGATGAAAATGATATGAAGTGCCTTAAGTGTGAGGTACATATTCCTACAAAAATAATCAAATTTAGGCCTGCGTCCGCCTCAATGCCCTGAACAGCAAAATGTGGATAACTATGCCGGCAATCAGGTTGGCAATCGTCCAATAGGTCATCACTGGATTCTCAAGATAAAAACCCGCCAGGAAAAACCAGGCAAGGAAATATAAATGGAACCATCCCGGCACCAGCCAGGTTACCACAGGCAGGTTTTCTTGCCGGCCCTTTTGCCTCCTGCGCCAACCCAGTACTGCTATCACTGAGAATAATATTAACAATGCCACCAGCCGGTGTGCACTGGTAACCCCGAAACGCTTCAGCCAGTCAGATAATGGAAACAATGCAATGTATAATGCAACCTGCGATGCAAGAATGGCCAGCAAAGGGGTAACTATTTTCCAGCTCTTATACTTTGCCACTTTGGCCCTTTCCAGCAATCGTGAAAACGATGAATAGAAGAATACAACAAGCAGCCAGCCGTAGAAATTCCCGTAAGGGATGCCGAACCACTGTCCGGTAAGAGAATGCTCGATGCCGGCACGGTGCTCCCAGTCCCAATGCCACATGTGCAGGCGGTAAGCAGTTACGTCCATCGATAAATCGATGTTGATTGCAAGAAGTGTATCAAGTGCTGCAGCACCCCATAGCGGGAGCCCGGCTGCATCACTTACCAGGCGAGCAGTATACATAATTACTGCCCAGCCCATACCGATGCAAAGTGGAATATCGTTGGGATGATTACCAAACATTACTCCGAACTCACCATATATATAACCCGCACTGGTGGCAACATTTACATATTCCAGCAGCAGCCCGAAACCCAGGCCACCTATGAGATAGGCCATGGTTGATACTCCTTTCTTCCAGGCATGGAAAAAGCAAAGTGCGAACAAAATATACATGCATCCTTCCGTGAGGGGGTAACAGTAAGCGGGTGGATAGCCGTAGGGCATTCCAGCGAAAGGCATCATAGCAACGAATTTATAATTGTTCCTTGTCCATATACGAATCTTTGCGACTGTCGCGCGAGTATGCGTATACGAGCAGGGAAATGAAAATACAGAAAGTCACGTACCAATAATAACCAGATTCATGACCGATATCTTTCAGCCAGAAAGCTATCGGCTCTGCGGTTCCGCCAAAAACAGCAACGGTGATGGCATAAGGAAATCCCACACCTAACGCGCGCACTTCCGACGGAAACATTTCCGCTTTCACTACAGCATTAATCGACGTATATCCACTCACGATAACTAACGCAGCAAGGATCAGGAAGAAGGCACTGTATACAGAACCGGCATGACTGATTGCTGTTAACAACGGTACGGAGAACAGGGTACCCAATACTCCGAAGCCTATCAGCAGCGGCTTGCGTCCTATTTTATCAGACAGCTTACCGAACAGTGGTTGCATGCAGGCAAATATGATAACGAGAATGAGGGAAATAAGGGTAGATTCTTCTTTGGAAAGTTTCACGGTGTTGATGAGAAACTTCTGCATGTAAGTGGTGTATGTATAAAAGGCAACGGTTCCACCCATCGTTAAACCCACTACAGTTAGTACTGCGCGGGGATGATGGCGGAAGAGTGCTTTAACGGATCCGCGGTCTTTCTTTTTAGTTTCAACATTTACTGATTCGTGCATGTTACGGCGGAGGAATAATGCGGTAACTGCGAGTGCTGCACCTATAATGAAAGGGATGCGCCAGCCCCATTCTGCAAGTTCTTCCGGAGTGAGGAAGATGCGTTGCAAAAGCAGTTGAACGCCGAGTGCGAGTATTTGTCCACCGATGAGTGTTACATATTGAAAACTGGAGAAGAAGCCGCGCCGTGCAGGATCGGCTACCTCGCTAAGGTAAGTGGCTGAAGTGCCATACTCCCCTCCTACGCTGAGCCCCTGCATGAGCCGGGCCAGTAGTAACATGACGGGTGCCGCCACGCCGATACTGGCGAAAGAGGGTGTGCAGGCTATGAGTAAAGAACCTAAAGACATGAGCAGTACCGAAAGCGTCATAGCGGTTTTACGGCCACGGCGGTCGGCTATGGAGCCGAAGAGCCAGCCCCCTAATGGGCGCATGAGAAAACCCACTGCAAAAATAGCTGCGGTGTTCAGTAACTGCGCGGTGGCATTGCCTTTCGGGAAAAAGACCGGTGCAAAATAAATCGCGAATGCAGAATAGGCATACCAATCATACCATTCCACGAGGTTGCCGACAGAGCCGGTGAAAATAGCTTTCAATCGCCAGGATGTAGTGGCTTGCCGCGGAATGGAATTGGTGGTCATGATTCAAAAATAATTATTTCCTGCACATCCTTAACAAACCGTTTACTGCTGGGATACATGGAAAAACGGATAATGCCGGATGTTGCATAATAAAAGACACGTGAAAAAATGGGAGCGCCATGTACTACGCCTCGGATTGTTTTCTCAAGAGCTGAAGCGGTTCAGAACAAAGTTTACACAACTGTCGAAAGATAAAGTGAAACGGATGAACTACATCATGGAACGAATCAATAAGCTTTGGCCAGACTGAATATCTTTATTCAATCCATGTTGCCGCTAAGCCCATGAACTTACCATAAGTTTTAGCAGCGGTTGATAATGCCCGCTCTCCTGTTTTGGTTTTCTCAAAAGGTATATATTCCATTTCCACCAGCTGCTTCCTGATTTCTCTGCGCCAGGTTCCCACAATTTTTCCTTTAGCAATTACAACATATGGTAATATCCCGTTCTGGGGCGACATTACTTCCTGCGCTGCTTTTCCCGCAACCAGCGACCTGTCTGCATAACTTATATAATACTCATCGAACCCGGAAAGCAACCGCAGTTTACCGTCTGGTTTTTCTATACGATCACCCTGTGTGAGGTAGTAAGTTTGATCTGCCAGTACAAAACTTTCCAATTGTTGGCTGGCTTCGTTTAATGCCTGCCGGCACTGAGTTACAGGAAATCCGCACCACCAGGAGAAGTCTTCTGCAGTGGCGGGGCCATGACCAGCCATGTATCGTACTGCCAGTTCGGACAAAGGATTTTTAGGAGGTTTAGCCTGCACGTGAGGCAGCCATTCATCCAGCAGTACATAAGTAAATTCTTTTCCACGCCGCGGGCCGCAACAGATTACCTGTTCGAGCCCCGCCAGTGTGAGAAACTGATTCATGCGATGATCGCCGGTAGCGATATGGTTTTTTTCCAGTATCACCCTTAGTTCTGCACGGGATAGAGCTGCTCCGTTTTTCAATGCATCCTGCATGATGTGGAAAACACGATCGAAAACGGATTTATCGAGTGCAAGCTTTTTCCACATGCCGGTGCATTGTGAAGTTACCCGCGGCATTACCAGGCTGGTAATCCAACGTACATCTTCCGGATGCATGAAATGAAGCGTACCCCTGAGGCTGGATATACGGATGAGTTCACAAGCTTCGAGCGACTTTTCAACATCCGCATCGGTAATACCGGGGCAACGTAGACCGATGGCCCACTTGGCCGCTGCGAAGTCCTGTGCCTGCATAGCACATAAATGCCTCGCCACTTCTGCCGGCGATCCGGGAAACGGGCGGGATAGAAATTGACGGTAGAGACGGGTAGCCAGAATAGCGGCGTGGTTCATTGTCCGAAAATAATAAAAACCAGCCGCACAAAAAGCCGAATCAGATAGGACTGTCTTCCGTCAGATCTTTTTCAATGCAATCAGTAATGTCGAAATGATAGTTTTCGATTAGTTGCGGGAAGTGTTCATCATTGTCTTTCAGGACTATTACCTGAACGACATCGTATATACGGCCGTTTTCCCGGTGAAGGCGCTGTTCATGAACCTCCCATTCCAGGTTGCGTTCCCGGAAAATAAGTTCCAGCACCTCATATTGCACGGCAACAAACATCGCCGGGCCGGTGTATTCAATCTTAATTGCGGAACATAAGTCTTCACCACTGCCCCCCTGAATGGGAAGGTCGATCTGAAATAATGCGTAAAGTTTTTCCCGCAGGGATGGTTGTTGATTTTGGGTCATCATAGTCCTATTCAATACAAATTCAATCGTTTCACAAAGGTGTTGGATTGGCGGGAAGATCAGATGGAAAGGGTATCTACATCATGCCTACTCTACATAAAAAAAGTTATTATATTGATAACCAATTAATTAATGGATTGAATGTATACATCGAGAGATGCTGATTTATCGAGACCGAGCTTTTGTTTGAGGCGGTATTTATACATCTGTATACTCTTGGGCTCCACGTGAAGCATATCTGCCATTTGTTTATTGGACAGTTTCAGGTAAATGAATGCGCAGTATTTTTCTTCTAGCGGGGTGAGTTTTTGTCCGGCTTTTTCTTCCAGCTGGCGGAAGAAGGATGGGTGCAGTTCGCGCAATGTGCGGCGTATCTGATCTAAATCTTCGCTTTGCCGGTTTTCCTGCAGAAAGATTTTATCGATGTCGGGAACGGACTTTCCGAACCGCTCGCGGAGTGCCATAAAGAAATCATTCTTCTGATTGATCTGCAGATTGCCGGCTAAGATCTCTTTCCTTAGCCAGGCCTGCTCTTCGGTGAGTATCTGAGCAGATGCTTCCAGGCGGTCGGCTTTTTCAGTCTGGATTTGGGCAATGGTTTCCTGCGCTGAGGCTTTCTTTTCTGCTTCCTTTTTTTCGAGGGAAGCACGGAGGGCCTCTTCGGTTTTAAGTTGAAGGAGCAGGCGGGCTTCCTCCTTTTCTTTTACCAGCAACATTTCCCGCTGCCGGGCATAGCGCCGGCTGTAGTAGAACGACCGTATCATAAATACAAGGCCCATTATTCCCAATAGCGCCAGACCTATATATAGATAAAGCTGCACCCGCTGCAGTATACCCAGCTCTTTGGAAACGGACCGCGATTCCGCTTTCATAGCGTACCTGAATTGTGCTTCCAGCCGTTTGCTCTCGCGGAGTTTAACAGCATCATACCGTTTCTTAAAGTAGTCGAGGTACTTCTTATAATATACCAGTGCCTGCTGATGCCTGCCTCTTTCTTCCAGCAATTCGGCAAGGGAAAGGCAGATGTTACTTAGCGGGTAGTAATTGGGGCGGAGGTCTTTCTCAAGGATAGCGAGGGCCTGGCGCAGCAGCGCTTCCGCATCATCCAGCCGGCCCCGCTTGCGGGCTTCTTCATTCAGTAAGCCGTAGCAGTTGGCTATAATAGCGGCATTGCGGCTCAGTAATGCTGCATTGAGGGCAATGCCGGTGTATAGCATTACGGAATCACCCATTTTGCCGTCGAAATATTCGAAGTAGGAATTAGCGGTGTTAAGTGCCGATGCAGCGATGGCGTTAGGATTGATCATTACATCTTTATAATCCCGCGAAACGTTCATTGCCTGTTTGTTGGCATACAAAGTGGAATCGAGGAAGCGCCGGTCGCCGGTATTATCATACCTGAACTGATGTGCTATGCCCATGGCTTCCCAGCCCGTAACGATTAAATTTGGATCCCTGCTGCGCAATGCTGCTTTCAGGCAAAGGCGGGCGTACTTTTCTTCGTTCTCCCAATCGTCCAGCTCAGCATATACACTATACATTGTATAATAAGCCTGTGCTTCCAGCTGCAGATTCTCCTTCTTACCAAGATGGCGGAACACCCGCTGGATAGACAGAATCGTTTCTTCCTGCTGGTGATTAATATTGTGAATACCGGCCCTGCGAAAATCAGCTGTAGCCAATGCAATGGGATCTTCTGTCCGGGAAGCAAACCAGTCGCAGGAGTCAGCTGCTACCATGGCAAGGCGCAAACTGTCTTTCATCAAATGCAAAAGGGAAAGACTATTGTAAGCATGAACACCAAACTTACCATCGCCCTGGGTGCGAGCATAAGAGGCGGCGCGCCGGGCATATTCAATTCCCTTATCCGGCGCCATAAAACGAAGACTGGCAGCAAGCTCGCTATAGAGAAGCGATTGTTCGCCGGGAGAGATTGCCGGTTTTGATAGTTCCCTTTGGAGTGAATCCGTTAGGCGGTTTTGAGCATAGGCGGGAGCACTGATCCCGGTAAAAAGGAGCAACAGATGTAACGACAGATTTTTGGAGCACATAGTTAAGGTCATTTGTATCCCTGGCGATAAGCCCGGATGATCGTATCAGATGCAAACGGGGCCGCCAACGGATAAGCGAAAGACGATGATTATTAAGCTAGTAGTACAAAGTAAAAGGATTTATTGAAAATGAATTGTTCGAACTGATAAGTTAATCTCAATAAAAAAGGCGGCTACTGCCGCCTTTAATAATATTAATCCAACACATATGGCCATCGTTGCGGACGGCTGAGCGTGGCGTTTGCCTGATCATCGTTCATAAAACGCTCCTTTACCGGATCCCAGAAAAGTTTGCGCTTTAGTTTCATGGCTGTGTGATTCAGCAGGCAAACAGTACAAGCCCTGTGACCGACCTCGATGGGTGTGATGGGCTGCTGCCGGGTTTGAATTGCCTCGAGCCAGTTACCATGATGATCTTTACTATCAACAAACCTGATCTCATTTTCACCTATTATCGAAGACAGGATTTTGGGATCGGATGCATCGAGGGCTTTGCTGTTTTTGGCCATGCTGGCGGGATCGTTGGCCGTAGCGGCATAGTTTCCGCGGGAAACGAAGATCCAGCCTTCCGAGCCTACGAACTTAACGCCATTGGGATAGCTGTTGCTGGCAAGCACTTTCACCCCGTCTGCATAAATGTTTTCTGATTCAAAAGGGCCGTGTACATCCCAAAGGTTTCCTGCAGTTGGGAATTGCGCTTTGGCGGAAACTTCGATTGGGCCGGTATATTCATAGCCGAGGCCCCAGTTCACGATATCGAAATGGTGAGCGCCCCATCCGGTAATCATACCTGCGCCGAACTGTTCGCAGCGGAGCCAGCCGGGCCTGCTGAAATCGTTGGTGGGATGAACGCGTTTGAGAGTATAAGGCGTCCAGGGTGTTTCGCCAAGCCACTGGTCGTACTGCAGTCCGGCCGGAACGGGCATTTCTTTTTCGGGAGTGCTTTGTGCAGGATCGTCGATGGGGAGGCCCACATAAACGGTATGCACCTTCCCTATTCTGCCATTGCGCACCAGTTCGCATGCTCTTTTGAACTGTGGCATAGAGCGCTGCTGGCTGCCGATTTGTAAGATGCGTCCGGCTTTATGTACTTCATTGCTGAGATAGCGGCCTTCAGAAATAGTGAGGGAAGCGGGCTTTTGCATATACACATCTTTCCCTGCACGAACTGCGGCTACGGCGGGGATCACGTGCCAATGGTCGGGCGTGCTGATGATAACTGCGTCGATATCTTTATCGGCCAGAAGCTCCTGGTAATTAGCATACGCTTTCACGCCGTTAGATGCCTTACCGGATTTTTTAGTGTAATAATCGTTCACGAGCTTTTGTGCACTCTGAAGGCGGTTACTATCAAGGTCACATACGGCGATGATACGGGCAGCATCATGCTTCCAGACACCGGGCATATCATGCTCACGGGAGATGCGCCCGTTGCCGATAGCGCCTATATTGATCCGGTTGCTTGGCGCCAGGGGGCCATTGATAACATGGGCCGGAACAATCATTGGGATGTGGCTCAGTGCCACTGTACCGGCCGCACCGGCCAGCGCATTCTTAAGGAAGTTCCGGCGCGATCCGCCGCCGGCGTTTTTCTTGGGTCGCATGTGGAATATGATTGAGGGTGATCAGAATCCGATTGAATTGCCGCCGTCTACCGCAAGGCTGGCTCCGGTAATAAAACCTGCGGCGGGAGAAGCGAGGAATACTGCAGCCAGTGCCACATCTTCCGGCTTACCCAATTGCCGCATGGGTGTACGCCCCAACACACGGTTCTTGCGCTCGGGGTCGTTGTTCAGTGCTTTGGCAGACATCTCGGTTTCAATAAATCCCGGTGCTATGCAGTTCACCCGCACGCCAGAAGGCGACCATTCTACTGCCATTGCTTTAGTCATCCCTTCTACTGCAGATTTGGCGGCGGTGTAAGCAATCACTTTGGGAATACCGTACTTCGATGCCATTGAACTGATCATAATAATATTGCCGTTATTGCGTGCCGTCATCCGCCGGGCGGCTTCTCGGGAAAGCGCAAACACTGCCTGCAGATTAGTACGGAGTACGGTCTCGAATTCGGAATCAGTTACGTCGAGCGCATCTTTCTTGAGATGGATACCTGCATTGTTGATAAGTACATCCAACGGACCGAAAGCAGATTCAATACCATCGATCAGTTCGGGGATCACTTCCAGCTGGGAAAGATCGCAGGCGATGGTTCGTATATTTCCTTCTATGGAAGCTGCAGCTTGCTCAAGCACATCTGCACGCCTGCCGGCTATTATCACTTCGGCGCCAAACCGCGCGAAGGTGTGGGCAATAGCCAGCCCGAGGCCGGAGCCACCACCCGTAATCAGTACTCTTTTTCCGGAAAGATCGAAATCGTGCATGACAGTTATTTAGTGATTTCGGTAGCCATCGCCTGGCCGGCGGTGGTCACATAATATTTAGCGATCATGTTTTTTACTTCCCATGCAGGCACAGCACCGGCTTTGAGGAAACCAAGGTAGCGCTGGAGCACTTCTGCAAAGTGCGCTTCATGACCAGTTCTCAGATCCTGCGGAATGAGGATGCGGAAGCGTTTGCCCTGTGGCTCTATAGTGATGCCGGGGTGTTGTGCGGAGAGGCGTTTTACAGAAGCTTCCAATGCTGTGGCAAAAGCAGTATCGGTTACGACAGGCTCTACATAAAGCTCCGGTTTCCAGGATTCTTCTTTACCCTGGCGGATCACGATATTGGCGCGGGTACCGCGTGCAATTGCATAATGCGTGTCGCCACCGCCTGCAGGTGCTTCAAAATTCCAGAGAGCGGAAAGGCGGATGTGGAAGCCCTTCACAGTATAGTCTACCGTTCCGTTTGCCGCGATACCGGCTACAGAATCCTTTACATAAGGGAGCAGGAAGCCGGGGAATGTTTCTGCACCGGTGATGGTGGAGAACTGCGCACGTGTGAGCGGTGTTTTCCACTTTACGGCTTTATTCACCCGGATGTCGGTAGTATAGTCAAGAGCAGTTGTGTCGAAAAGCATCCAGTGAGAAAGATCTACCAGGTGTGTGTTCACATCTACCAAAGCATCGCCCTGCTGAGAGGGGTCGAAGAACCAGGTAGGACGGCGGAGTGGTTTGCCGGACACCATTTTATAGAAGTGATGGATGCTCTCTATTTCTATAGCAGGCTGCTCCGGTGTGCCGGGTTGTATTTCACCAAAAACGGTGGCATCGCGCAGCAGCTCCTTCTGAAGGATGTTGGTGATCTCTGAACGCTCGGTCATGATATCGTATAGCAGCACTTTGGCGGAGGCCGCATCTGCAAAGCTTGCACGAAGAGAATTGAAGTCGGCTTCGGTGATGGCCATAGGCTTATCGGCAAGTACGTTCATACCAGCCTTCACGGCAGCGTTGATGTAATTCGTCTTTTCTTTATTATTACCGGCGAGTACAACTACGCTTCCCTTACGGTCTGCTTTCATTTTCTCCAGCCAGTCTGCACCGGTATATACTTCTTCTTTCCAGTTGGTTGGCTGATCGGCTCTCCCGTTATATTGACTGATGAGATTGAGATGGGCTTCCAGTTCAGGACCTTCGGGAGCATATACATGCACTACACTGTCTATCCCTGGAGTGGCTGTTTTTTGCACCAGTGCAGCATGGAAGTGGCCGGGTGCCAAAGTGATCAGGTGAACCATGTCTTGCTCTTCTTTTGGTTGGCCGGGCTGGCAGGCTGCCATCAGCAGCGATGCACCCAGCAGGTAACGGTATTGCTTCATGTTCATATTATTAACGTAGATAGTCGACCGGTGTTTGCGGAGAAGTGGCGTATGCTTTGGCGGGGTTGCGTTGTGAGGTACGGCCCACCAGCCAGTGGAGACCCTGATAAAGGTGGTTCACGAATACGGGATCGGTATAATCTTCTTTACGGTGGCCAAGGGTTGTATACCAAACATATCCCCCATCAAAAACCTGGTGCCATGCAGCAGGGTACCAGTTACCGAACGAACCCTGGTTGCGCAGGAGTACCGTATCGTTTACATCCTTCAGGCTGGATACGTCGTGTACCAGCAGCGGATGAATACCTCCGTACATTTCTTTCGTGAAATAACATTCATCTTCCCGCTCCCACACACGGGGCACATCTTTCAGTGAAGGGTGCGAAGGGTCTACAGCTACGAGGCGAAACTTCTGGAATTTAGCATGCCAGGCAAAGCTCCCTCCTATCATCCGTTTGAACCAGTCCCATTTCCGTTCCGTTCCGATGGCGGAATGCACGCCCATGAATCCGCCTCCTGATTGTATGTAACGCATGAGCGCCACCTTTTGTGCATCGGTATCGAAAACATCATTGTTAGTGGAAGTGAATACGAGCGCGTCATAAGCCAGGAGCTTCCCGGTATCAAATACGGCAGGGTCTTCGGAAACATCTACCGCAAACCCGTGATCCTTCCCCATCTTCTGAAAGGCTTTCACCGCTTCGGGAATATTATCATGCACAAACCCTTTACCGTTTTTGGTATAAACGAGCACTTTCTTCTTTTTCCATTGAACGGTAGCGTTGGCAGCCTTTTCTGTGGAAACACAGGATGCGAGAACAATTGCCAGGCCGCAAAGCGCAGTTGTAACAGTTTTTCCAATTCTCATGTGGATGGGTTCCGGGAGCTTTTGCGCCGGATGTTTAAATGTAATTAACCCACCCTGCTAAACCAAGCCGGCCATCGTTTACAACGTTTGAATTGTTTATCAATGGAAATCAAATGACGACTCAACCTCCCTTATGGATCACCCCGGAGAAAGCATGTGAATTTATTTAATGTATAGAGGCCTGCTCATTTTGCTAAACCTTCTGCCCTTTACTGAAAACACCGGCTTGCCGAAATGAAGACTTCCGGAGCCGGAACGGTATAATCGGGGAATGAAACAAATAAGGCTTTCAATTCAGGTGCTTAAAGCAGCCTTTCGTTTTGCAACAACATGTTAATTAACGATTTACAAATAAATTTATGTCATTACCGATGCAACTAAGCATACTAAATGACGTCGCGGCAAGCTAATTTGCGCATACAAAATCAACTGAAATTTAAACGAGAGACCTATGAGAAAAATGCTACTACTGGCAGTGTGGCTGCTTTGTCTTTCCGAGGCAATTGCGCAATCACGCACAATCAGGGGAAAAGTTACCGATGCGACAGACAATGCTCCACTCCCCGGAGTAACCGTCGCTATCAAAGGCACAGGTAACGGTACAATCACTAATGCGGAAGGACTGTTTTCACTGGAAGTACCGGCAACCCTCCGGGCACTGAACTTTTCATTTGTGGGGTATACTCCCCAGGAAAACGCCATTCCCGCTTCTTCTGTCCTGAACGTACAATTGTCGCCCGACAATAAGGTACTCAATGAATTTATCGTATCCGGCTACCAGGTGCAGCGCAAAGGCAATGGCACCGGGGCGGTTAGTTCTGTAGGAAAGAAGGATATTGAGAACAGGCCTGTACAAAGCTTCGACCGGGCTATGCAGGGTAAGATGGCCGGTGTGCAGGTTATAGCCAGTAATGGTATGCCCGGCGGCGCTATTTCTGTGCGCGTACGGGGTGTGGGTTCCATCACCGGTGGCCTCGACCCGCTGTATATCGTAGACGGTATCCAGATCAACTCAGGAGACCAGACCCGTAACTTTCCTACCTCCAATGCACTGGCAGGCATCAATCCGGATGATATAGAATCCATCCAGGTGTTGAAAGATCCTGCAAGTGCGTCTATCTACGGTGCGCAGGCTGCTAACGGAGTGGTTCTGGTTACTACCAAGAAAGGCAAGGCGGGTAAAACCAAAATAGGTGTGGGTGCATACTCCGGCTTCGCCACCATGCTGAAAAAAGTTCCCGTACTGAGTACAGTGCAGGTAGTACAGCTGGGCTGGGAATCTTTATATCATTCCTTCAATGGTTCGGAGGCGGATAAAAGAGCCTATGCCGACAGGGAAATGTTTACCAGGCTGGGAACGAATAAGTACGACAGTCTTCCCAATACCGACTGGCAGGATGAGCTGTTCCGCAAAGGCAAAATCCAGAACTATGAACTGAATCTTTCCGGTGGCAACGATAAAACGAACTTCTACCTCTCCGGCTCCCTGAACAAGTTCCAGGGCCAGGTGGTGAACAGCGACTTTACCCGCGGTACCTTTAAATTCAACCTCGATCATAAAGCAAGCAGTAAGCTGCAACTGACCAACGGACTGCTGATTTCCGTGTTTCAACAGAACGGTGTTGCCAATGCAGGATCTTTCGACAACCCTAACCGTGGCGGGATATTGATATGGCCGGGATCGTCGCCCTATAATGATGATGGCAGTTACAGAGAGCGCCTTTTCGGCAGCTATTACATCAACCCCCTCCAGGTAGGGAGCCAAAACATTTACAGGGCCCGCAACATGAAGATGATCGGAAACCTGGGCGCTATTTACCAGCTGAGTAATGATTTCATCTACAGAGGCACACTTAGCGCAGAGTATACCACCATCAAGGAAAATGATTTCGATGACCCAAGAAACAGCACCGGTGCACCGGTAGGCCGGGTAAACGTCTATGACACAGAAATCCTGAACTGGCAAACGAACCATACACTCAACTTCAACAAGGAAATTGGAAGGCACAATATCTCTGCCCTGATCGGTGGGGAATTCCGTTATAATGTGCTGAAAGGAATTAATGCGAGCGGTACCGGTATCCCTAACTACCTCTTTACCACCCTCAGCGCCGTGGCCACTCCTACCGGTGTAGGCGCAGGTTTTAACGACTGGAAAATGCTGAGCGGATTTGGACAGGCTACCTATACTTACGCAGACCGTTATGTATTATCCGGTACCCTTCGCCGCGACGGCTCTTCCCGATTCGGGGCCAACAACCGTTATGGTATGTTCCCTTCCGTATCATTTATGTGGAGAGCTACACAGGAACCCTTCCTGCGCGATAACCCGGTGGTGAACGATCTGAAGCTGCGCATTTCTTATGGAGAAACAGGTAACAGTCTTATCGGTAACTATGCCAGCCGCGCCTTATTCGGCCTGTCTGGTACCTACGAAGGACTGCCGGGTGCCGCGCCTACCCAGCTGGCCATATCCAATCTTACATGGGAATCCAACAAAAGCGTCAACTTCGGGGCAGACCTGAGCCTGCTGAACGACCGTGTGAATATCGTTGCGGATTACTTCATCGCTAACCGTACTAACCTCCTCCTCAATAAACCATTACCGAACACTTCCGGTTTTGCTACCGTTCTGCAGAACGTAGGGTCACTGAAGAACAGCGGGCTTGAACTGGAATTGCGGACGATCAATATCAACGGTGAATTCGTGTGGCAAACCCGCTTCAACCACACCTTCTTAAAGAACAGGGTAACCAAACTGCTCGACGGTGTAGACCGCATCGGTACCTCCACTGTAATAGGTAAACCCATCAACTCCATCTTTACTTACCGCTATGCCGGTGTGAATGCAGGAGATGGCCGCCCTATGTGGTATGATACTCTTGGAAATATTACCTATAACACTGCTGCCCGCGACCGTGTTTACCTCGACGGTACGCTTGACCCCGATTATTATGGAGGTATCACCAATGAGTTTTCTTACAAGAACTTTTCACTGAACGTTTTCCTGCAATACTCTGGTGGCAACTACATCTATAATCAGGATAAACAATTTGCATCCCGCTCCGGCGGTACCATCGACCGTAACCAATTAGCCACTGAATGGGCACGTTGGACGAAGCCCGGAGATGTTACCTCTGTTTCCAAACCATTCTACCCCGGCGCCATTACCGGTACCGGATCGGCCTACAGTACATCGGACCGGTTTTTTGAAAAAGGAGATTACATGCGCATCAAAGAGCTGACGCTTGCATATAACCTTCCGAAGAAAACGGCAGCGAGAATGGGTATGAGTTCTGCACGGATCTACGGAACTGCCATGAACCTCTACACCTGGTCTAATTACTTCGGTTACGATCCCGAGCTGATCAACGGTACTACAGGCGACTTTGGGGTATATCCGCAAAGCAAGCAAGTGATTTTCGGCCTACAGGTAACTTTCTAAAACAGCACAACATGAAAAAAACATTTTTATATATCCTGATAGCCGGCATCGGCATTCTTTCGGTTTCCTGCGAAAAGTTATTGGAAACAAAGCCTCGTGAAGCAGTGAATCTTGATGACGCCGCCAAGAGTAAAGACGCATTTACATCCACGCTGGTTTCTATATACAACAACATGCGTGTTTCCAGCTACTATGGGCGCGATTTCATTCTGCAGTCGGAGCTGCTGGGAGATAATGCAGATATTGCCGCAACCAACTCCAACCGCCTGGTGGGAGAATCCAGGAACACACGCGGTTCGCATTTTGTATTGTGGGCAACCTGTTACCAGAATATCTTCCGTTGTAATTACATCTTCAAGTTCATTGATGGTGTTCCGGGTATTTCCTTTGCGGAGAGTGAACAGATCAAAGGGGAATCTTACTTCCTGCGTGCTTTGAACCACTTCGACCTGGTGCGAGCATACGCCCGTCCGCCTTTGTACATGCACGATTTTGAGCTGGGTGTGCCTATTGTGCTGGAAGCAAACATTGATGCCAACGATCCTGCATTCCCGGGTTTCCCTGAACGGGCAAAAGTGGCGGATGTATATACACAGATTGTAAAAGACCTTGATTCTGCTGCTAATAAACTGAGCCGTGCCGAAGGGGTAACCGGTGTGGTAGGGCCTTTCCGGGCCAGCAGTCTGGCAGCCATTGCCCTCAAAAGCCGCGTACTGCTTTATCAGGGAGATTGGGCCGGAGCAGAAGCCGCAGCTACTGCAGCACTGGGTAAGCTGCCATTCAATACCCCGTCTGTACGAATCAATTTCGTGAACGACAGTGCCACGTATGTAAGCAAGTGGGGAAACCTCCATCCGGAGATTATTTTCGGTACCCGCTTTGAAACGTATGAAGCTCTCGGTACTAACTCCATCCAGTATCTCGCTTATGTTTCTCCCGTGCACAATGGTTATGGGGATGTAATTGCGCGGACAGAATTGCTGAATGCCTTTTATCCACAAGACATCCGCCGTAACCCGCTCATTATTGCAGGGAATAAAGGAGGACAGGCTGTTAACTGGACACAGAAATGGCCCGGAGCCCGTGCTTACCGTGGAGGAGACGATATTATGTATATCCGTGTTTCCGAACTCTACCTCAACCGTGCCGAAGCCCGTGCGCGTATAAACGGTAAAGATCCGAATGCGCTGGCAGACCTGAACGTAATCCACACCCGTGCCATGTTACCCGCACTCACCAACCTGGAGGATAATGAACTTATACAGGCCATCCTGCGGGAAAGGCGTATAGAGCTGGCCTTTGAAGGCCACCGGCTGTTCGACCTCCTGCGTACCGGCCAGCAAATCATTAAAGGGGTGACTACGATCGATAATAATGATTTCAAACTTGTAGCGCCGATTCCCCTCGCTGAGCTGGACGTAAACAAGAAACTTGTACAGAACCCCTTGTATTAACAGATCAAGCAAAAAAACGAATCATGAAAAGACTACAATACACTGGCGGTATCCTGGCCATCATGCTCTGCTTCACTGCCTGTAAGAAAGACAACGAATTTATTTACAGCGGTCCGGCACTGGCAGAGTTTTCCAATCCGCCATCTAACGTGAATACTAAAACCATCTACACTGCGAATGTGGCGGTGCGCGACAGCGGCCTGCTGCAGCTGATATCTGCACAGGTTTCAGGAGAAACGAAGATGACCTGGGATACTACCGGGTTGAAGAATACGGCTAAAGCTCCGGATCATATCGAATTCGAGAATGCATTCGGGCAACTGAGCATTCCCCCAAACAGCAGCCACCACCGGTTTTACTTTTCAGTGAAGCCTGCTGCCGCAGGTAAATCCTTCTCGATGGAATTGAATGGTGGTGATGCAAAGCCAAACGAAAACACTAAGAAGATGACCTTCAATTTCACGGCTGCCGGGATGGATTTCAATCCTACTTCCCGCACATTCCGTCCGGCAGTGGAAGCGAACGATACGATCAGGATTGCCATTACACAGGCAGCAGCGCGTTTCCCTGTGGCGTTAACGGTAAAGTATAAAGTCAATGACTCCACGGCAACGCAGCCTAACCAGGCGGTAGAAGGTGTGGACTATGAGTTTATAACCCCTAAGGGAGAAGTGCAGATAGCTCCAAAGGCAGGATCGGGTTACTTCGTGATCCGTTGGAAGCCTACGGCAACTATTAAGAGGATCTGGCTTTCACTGGTGCCGGCTACGGGGTTAAATATGAACTCCAGAACATTTGTATATACTGTGAATGCTCCTTTATAAAGAAGGTTAGAAGTATCCGGAAAGCCTGGCGCCTGCGCCGGGCTTTTCTTTTACCGGAAATGCATGGGTGGATTTGAAAGATGCGCGTGGTTTGGTTGAAAAGTATAAGGAGTGTTGAGTTTTGGGATCAGTGGGCTGTGGAAGATGTGAAGGTTGCGATGGAGCGGCCTCCGGCTCGGGGAAGTATGGCGTTGAGCATAAGGCCAGACCGGAATACTTGTATAAAGACTGGCGGTAACATCGGGAGGAATTAGGCAGGGCTGTGATGTGAGGGCAAAAACAGCACAAATATTGGGTTTAAACCCAGCGTGTCAAATGTGGAAGCTGAGGTATTGTAGAAGCAGGGCATTCGCGGTGGATATGACTTTGTTCAGGTGCATGTTTGCATTGACGGTTAGGTAATCAGGTGCAGTGCTTAAGTCCAGACCGGGAGCGTTGTGAAATGGCAAAGCAGCATCATCGGGAGTAGATATCTTATTGGGGGATGTAAGTTCCGGTGGAGACGCCTCTTTGTGGGGGAATATAAGCCGTGCCGGTGGGGTGATCAGGAGTTGAGTTTAAGGCCAGACCGGGATCAATGTGGAGGGCAAGACCTGGTGTGTGCGGGATTACAGATGTAGTGCATAAGGCCGTACCGGGTGCATTGTGAAATGGTAAAACAGCAACATCGGGCGTAGAAATCTTGTTGGGGGGATGTAAGTTCCGGTGGAGACGCCTCTATGTGAGGGAATATAAGCCGTGCCGGTGGGGTGATCAGGAGTTGAGTTTAAGGCCAGACCGGGATAGTTGTGAAATGGCAAAGCAGCAGCATCGGGCGTAGAAATCTTGTCGGGGGGATGTAAGTTCCCGTGGAGACGCCTCTTTGTGAGGGAATATAAGCCGTGCCGGTGGGGTGATCAGGAGTTGAGTTTAAGGCCAGACCGGGATCAATGTGGAGGACAAGACCTGGTGTGTGCGGAATAAAGCACAGTTAATAGGGGGATAATTAAGGGCTAAAAGAGGGATAAAGTATGGTGTTACATGCTGGTATCTATATAGTATCTGTGTAGTAACTACGTAGTAACCTGCAATTAAGTTCGGAGATGAGGTGGACATGAGGTGGACTTGATGCGGAGGTGATGAGTATTTGATCTGAAGGAAAGGCTTAGTTGGTAACAGGCCTGTAAGGAGGAAACAGGGTGCCTTCTGCTCATAGGAATGGCTTTCGGAGGGATGGCCTGCCGGGTAGATTGTGGATCCGTATGAATTGATAATGAACTTCTTACAACAAAATATCCTTATTCATGGCTGCGGGTTATTCCCGCGGAACGGGGTCCTGACCGTTTATAGTGGGTTTGGTAACCAGTGAAGCGTGGGGTTGCCGCTTGTTGGGGCGCGATTTGGGGGCTACCACTTCCGGGGTTACCACTTCTTCCACGGCGATGATTTCGGCGGCATTAAGCCTTCTGTCGTAGGAAACCCCGTCTTTCAGGAAGGTCCTCACCTGCAGGGTCACCAGCAAAGTTCCTTTGCCGGGTACGTTTACTGTTAAATCCGCTCCTGTGAAAGGTTGCTCCAGGTCGATGTGCAGCACGTCTGCATCCATCCCTGTAACGCTGCGGGTGGTGAAGTCGATCCGGGTGGCGATGAGCTTTACCTCCATCCGTACCGCATCTCCAAAGCCCTGTAGCTTCTGCGCGGGGATATGCAGCTTACCATCCTGTGAGAAGACAGGCATCTCGGGGAAGAACTTTTCGATGCCGGTATGCCCATTGAAGCGGAAGCCTTTCAGGGCTGCGTGGTTGTTCCTGCCAGCGGTTACGATGGTACTGTTGAGCCGGTTCACGGCATGGCCATCGCAGAGGATGTCGAGATCGGGCGCCAGTGCGCTGCGGATAAGGGCGCCTTTACGGCTGGCAGCGCCGAACCATTTGGCGGAACGGCGGGTATTGGCCGTTTGCCTGACGGTTTCAGGCACAGTGCGCAGGCAGGTTTTGCCGTTGCGCTCGTAGGCAATCATATTGCCCACTTTGCCTTTAAAAGTGATAACGGAAGTGATGATTCCCATGTAAGGATGATTTTGTTGTAACTGAATATACGTAAGACGCATCAGAGGGGTGCCAGGGGTGAATCGGAGGATATTTAAACCCGCCGCGGCACAATTTCTATTCCTGCAACCGCAATGGAAGTGAGGTTGAATATTTTAGAAAACACGGAAAGTTATTAGGATCAAACACCAGCGCTATCAAATCGTACAAAACATGAAAAAATGTAAAGCGGCCTTACTTTTTTGCTTCAACGACTGCCAGATTATTGACGATCCGCCATTCGTTATCTGTATCCAGCACGAGTGAATTGTAAGAAACAAAATAGTTTTCTGAACTTTCCAGCCGCAGTTTCACCATGGCGATGGTGCCGCTTTCTTCTATTGATTCAATCTGCATTTTTCTTGGGAGGCCTCCAAAAATGCCGTCCCGAATATTTTGCAGGTACTTATCCTTCCCGATAATGGTTACGCCTGGTATTCCCATAAAGCCGTTGTTGGTAACCCGGAAGTCTTTGTGCAATACTTTGTCTAATAATTGAACATCGCTGTTGTCGCCACCCTTTACAAAGTTGATGATGGCTTGTTTTATTTTGTCTGACATATTGATCTTTTTATTGATGATAAGGATGTATGTGCGCTATTTTAGTTGTTCAGCCAGATGTGAAACAATTTATTCAGTATAGGAACCATGCCGTAAAACATAAGCGGAACAGCGATGATGGTCATAATCAGCGTTCTGACATATAAAGGAAGGTGGATCAGGTATTCTCCCGGGAACAGGGTTAAAATCGTTATCAAAGGATAGATTGCCAGCCATATAATTAAGGCTCTTTTGTGTTGTTCGTTTGGTTTCATATACCCCGTTTTTATTTCTTTATGTAGTTATGATAGAATAAGGAACGGGAAAATGAAAATGGGACAACAACGTTAAAAAAAGAGGGAATTTTTTTACTGATCTATCATGGAAAATGTTGCTTTTAGAAGAGGAATGGGAACAAAATCAGGGGATGCCTTCACCGCCGAATGGGTGGGGGAAATTGTGGAAGGCCATGGATGGTAAGGATTTATTTCACAATCTGTTATGGCAAATGCTCAAAAGGGAGGGGTATACATTGCGAGGAAGCTTGTAATGAGCAAAACAAGATTGGGATGAAGTATTATTAACCGGTAAATAGACTGCCAGCTACAATAAAAAAAAAGAGACCATCTTTCGATGATCTCTTTTTCTGTGGTGTGGGCCGGGATCGAACCGGCGACACATGGATTTTCAGTCCATTGCTCTACCAACTGAGCTACCGCACCAAGGCGCCCTTCTCTGTAAAGGGGATTGCAAAAGTAGGACAATTATTGAAAACTCCAAAACATTATTCAAAAATTTCTGCTTTTGCAGAAATGCCATTCCATAAATTATTTCTCCACTCCAGCGCTTTCACAGCATAGGCGGCACTTTCAGCCCACTTGGTTTCATCGCTTCCGCAAAGTTCATCCACCATTTTTTCTGCGAGTTTGCTGTGATGATCGCCGTCTACTTCGATATGACGCTCGAGGTAATAGATGAAAATATCGAACTTTCCGGGGAACTGATCGTTGAGATCTTTCACCAGTGAATAGAACATATCAGGAATAAGATCTTCGCGGCCGAAAGTAAACACGGCAGCCATGATGTGCGGCTTGCCGGTATTGATTACTTCGAAAGTAAATTCAAGAAATCCTTTCACGGAAGCGGGGAATCCTTCCAGCAATGTGCTCAATGGCTTCCCGCTGCGGATCCCTTCCACCAGGTTTTTGATTCTGGATGTATCTGCACCGGCCTGCTCCATCGCGAGGATGTACAGTTCGAAGTGGCTGTAATGCATGGTGCCTGTGGAATCCAGATCGCTTTCTTCGCCGGTAACTATTTCGTTGATAAGGAACCTTGTTTCAGGAGAGCCTACCGGCACCCATGGAGTGGTTACACAGGTGAGGGCACCCTGTAATCCTTTCAGCAGGCTCATGAAATCCCATACGGCAAATACATGGTGTTCCATGAACTTCCGCACGTCTTCAATGGTACGCAAATGCCTGTACAGCGGGTGATGCACAATCTGTGAACGTACGTCTCCTATTTGTTGTTTAACTTCTTTAATTCCCATAAACCACTAAAAACTTGATGCGCATTAATTTCAACTGTTCAATCGAATAGTTGCCTTCTTCCAGTTCTTCTTTCGCTACAGCAAGGCTCGATGTTTCGCAGCCTTTGAAATATTCCAGTATCTCGTCCTGTGCGTAATCGTCCAGCTCTTCGTCGATGCAATAGTCCAGGTTCAGTTTGGTACCACTGGCTACGATGGTTTCCATTTCATCGAGCAGCTGGGAGTAGGAAAGTTCTTTGTTACGGGCAATGGTTTCAAGGGGCATCTTCTTGTCAATGTTCTGAATGATGAACACTTTCAGCCCGCTTTTATTAACCACGCTTTTCAGCACGAAATCGTCCGGCCTTACAATATCATTTTCCTCTACAAATTTGGAGATTACGTCGATAAACTGTTTACCGTAGCGGATGGCCTTTCCTTTGCTCACGCCCTGGATCTTTTCGAGTTCCTGGGTGTTGGTAGGGAATTGGGTGGCCATATCTTCCAGGGATGTTTCGAGGAAGATGACGAAGGGAGGCAGGTTTTTCTCTTTCGCCACTTTCTTACGCAGATCTTTCAGCATTTCGAAGAGCACGGGGTCTGCTGCAGGCTGTGGCTCTGCGGCGGCGTTTTCTTCTTCTTCGGCCACTTCCTCTTCGAACTGGTGGTTGAGGGCCACGTGGATGAGGTAGGGCTTTTTCATGAACTTACGGCCCTTTTCGGTGATCTTGAGCAGGCCGTATTCTTCGATATCTTTATCGATCAGTCCTTCCAGCATCATCTGCCGGAGGAGTGAGTTCCAGAAATGGGCGTCGAACTCCTTCCCTTCTCCGAATACCTCCAGCTTATCGTGGCGGAACGTGGTGATCTGGGGGTTCGTTTTCCCGGTAATGATATTCACGACATAGTCGGAGCCGAATCGTTCTTCGAGAGACTGGATAGCTTTCAGGGCTATAACGACACGGTTCTTGACTTCGATTTTCTCTTTCGGGTTACGGCAGTTATCGCACTTGCCACAGTTCTCCGTATCGTATTTTTCACCGAAGTAATGGAGGATCACTTTGCGGCGGCATACGGCGCTTTCGGCATAAGCAACGGTTTCGTTGATGAGCTGTGCCCCCATTTCCCTTTCGGAAAGGGGTTTATCGCGCATCAGATGCTCCAGCTTCTGTACATCCTGGTAGGAATAGAAGCAGATGCAGTTCCCTTCCAGCCCGTCGCGCCCTGCGCGGCCGGTTTCCTGGTAATAGTTTTCGAGGGATTTGGGGATGTTGTAGTGGATCACGAAGCGAACATCCGGCTTATCGATCCCCATGCCGAAGGCGATCGTGGCTACAATCACCTCCACGTCTTCCAGGAGGAACATATCCTGCCTCTGGGCACGGGTGGTGGCATCCAGTCCGGCATGGTAGGCAACGGCTTTAATACCGTTGGCAACGAGCATATCGGCCAGCTCTTCCGTGGTTTTACGGTTAAGCGTGTAAATGATGCCCGATTTGTCTTTATGCAGGTGAATGAACTTAACGATCTCCTTGATGGTTTGTTCCTTCTTGCGTTTCGGACGGATCTCGTAGTAGAGGTTGGGCCGGTTGAAGGACGACATGTAAACCGCCGGTTCGTGCAGTTCCAGGTTCTTGATGATATCGCTCTGCACTTTAGGCGTAGCGGTAGCGGTGAGAGCGATAATGGGGAGTTTAGGGCTGATCATTTCGATCATTTCCTTTAAACGCCGGTATTCCGGACGGAAGTCGTGCCCCCATTCGGAAATACAGTGAGCTTCATCCACAGCTATGAAGGAAATCTCCAGCTCGCGGAAGAAGTCGATATTTTCCTGTTTCGTAAGCGTTTCAGGCGCTACGTACAGCATTTTTGTTTTGCCGGACTGCAAATCGGTACGAACCTTCTTGATCTGGGCCTTAGTGAGGGTAGAATTCAGGAAGTGAGCCACGTTATCCTTGCTGCTGTAAGAACGAACCAGGTCTACCTGGTTTTTCATCAGCGCGATCAGCGGGCTTACTATGAGCGCTACTCCGGGGCTCATCAGGGCCGGCAGTTGGTAGCAGAGAGATTTACCGCCGCCGGTTGGCATGATCACAAATGTATCTTTTCCGGAAAGTATGCTATTAATAATCTTCTCCTGATTCCCTTTGAAGGTATCAAACCCAAAATGTTCGTGTAATGCATCCAACAAACTTACCTTTGCAACAGCCATCACATTTGTTATTTAGATCCAGTGAAATTGCAGCGATAATACGCTGCACATAGATGAAATATATTTGACATATAATTTTGGGGGACACGAAATTACTTAAAAAACCCCGTTGTGTCAATATAATTTACAGGATCGCGATGCTTGGTTAAAAAATGATAAATTTGTGTTTGTCGCATGAAACAAAAGGTAACCGTCAATATTCGGGAAACAGGAAAAAGCACGATCAGGCTGGAATCGGCAGCTATCGGAAGCCTGGAACACTACATTAACGAGGATTTCGAGCGTGTGGTGGAGCTGATAGCGGCCTGCACGGGCCGTGTGGTGATAACCGGGATCGGCAAAAGTGCCATTATCGCCCAAAAGATCGTGGCCACCCTTAATTCCACAGGTACCCCTGCCCTGTTTATGCATGCGGCAGATGCCATTCACGGTGATTTAGGCATGATTACGCCTGAAGATGTGGTGGTTTGCATTTCCAAAAGCGGGGAATCTCCCGAAATCAAGGTGCTTGTACCATTGGTCCGCAATTTAGGTAACACCCTGGTTGCCATAGTGGGGAAAACCGACTCCTACCTGGCACAATCGGCACATTTTGTGCTAAATACGTACGTATCGCAGGAGGCCTGCCCCAATAACCTGGCCCCCACTTCCAGCACAACGGCACAAATGGTAATGGGCGACGCGCTGGCCGTTTGCCTCATTGAGATGAAAGGCTTTACCGCAGAAGACTTTGCCCGGTTCCACCCGGGAGGCACCCTCGGCAAAAAGCTCTATCTCAAGGTAGGCGATCTCAGCCGCCAGCACCAGGTGCCTAAAGTGCGCCTTGAAAGCGGGCTTCGCGATGTAATTGTGGAAATCTCCTCCAAAATGCTCGGTGTAACCGGCGTTGTGGATGCAGAAGACCGCCTCCGGGGCATTATTACCGATGGAGACCTTCGGCGGATGCTGGAAAAGAATATGGATGCCGCCGGCGTTACTGCGGCAGACATTATGAGCAGCAACCCGAAAACCATCCAGTACGACGAGCTGGCGGTAAATGCACTGGAAATGATGAGAACGAACGACATCACCCAATTATTGGTCATGAAAGGTGATCAGTATCATGGAATTATACATTTACACGACTTAATCCGAGAAGGAATTATTTAAACGATGACACCGTTGAATAACCATTTTTACGTGGCCATTATGGCCGGAGGAATTGGCAGCCGATTCTGGCCTTATAGCCGCACAGACTATCCGAAACAGTTCCTCGATATCCTGAACACCGGCAAAACGCTTTTGCAGTGGACCTATGAACGGTTTGCCCAGTTTATTCCCGAGGAAAACATTTATGTGGTCACCCATCATCAGTATTCGGATACGGTGGCCAAGCAATTGCCCAACCTTCCTTCGGATAATATTGTGAGCGAGCCTTCGCGGAAAAATACCGCACCCTGTGTGGCATATATTTCCCATAAGATCCACAAGAAAGACCCCAAAGCCAGCATGATCTGCGCACCGGCAGACCATCTGATCATGGATGCCATGTCTTTCACCACAACCTGCCTGAACGCCCTCCTGTTCGCACAGAAACACAGTGCACTTCTCACACTGGGTATTAAACCCACCCGGCCCGACACCGGCTACGGTTACATCCAGTACGAAACTGAGCAGGTGGCAGACAACGTATACAAAGTGAAAACGTTCACGGAAAAGCCCAACCTGGAACTGGCCAAAACCTTCCTGAAAAGTGGTGACTTCCTCTGGAACGCAGGTATTTTCGTCTGGAACGTTAAATCCATACTTCAGGCACTTGCCGCACATCTTCCTGAAATGGATGAGCTGTTTGTGCAGAGCGCCGATACCCTGAATTCTCCCAAAGAGAAGGAGGCAATCGAGCGTATCTACTCCCAGTGCACCAATATTTCCATCGATTACGGAATCATGGAGAAGGCAGATAACGTGTATGTGATCCCCTCCAACTTCGGCTGGAGTGACCTTGGCACATGGGCTTCCGCATACGAGAACCTGGAGAAGGATTATCTCGGGAATGCCGTACAGGGTAAAAACGTGATGGTGATAGATGCAACCAAATGCATGGTAAAAGCGCCCAACGATAAGCTTGTACTGCTGCAGGGGCTGGATGATATGATCGTGATCGATACTAACGATGTGTTACTCATCTGCAAAAAGCAGAACGAGCAGCAGATCAAGGAATATGTTGCCGAAGTGAAGCGCCATAAAGGCGATAAGTTCATGTAGGACTACAAAATATTACAGCATAAAAAAAGCCGGAAGCGACTGCTCTTCCGGCTTTTGACTTTTCAGGGTCAGGCTGTTTTTTCCGCAACTTCTAACGGATGCCCGATCCGTTTGGTGTGCTCATGGAAAGTAACCACGCCAGTTTCGACATCATACATGGCTCCGATAATGCCTACTTCCCCGTTATCGATCATCTCTGCGAGAATGATGCTCTGTTCGAGAATAGCCTGCACCGAACGCTCGGTGTGGATATTTGTAACAGCTTCCACGAAATCGTGGTTTTTGGATGTTCTGTTTTCTGTAATCGTTTTCTCCTGGAAAACCGCGGGGCGGATTTTGCCCAACAGGCCGGTAAGGTTACCCATTTCCACATGGTCGCAGGCGCCTTTGATGGCACCGCAATGGGTATGGCCCAACACTACGATGAATTTAGAACCTGCTACTTTACAGGCGTACTCAAGGCTGCCCAGTACGTTGTCGGATACAACGGCACCTGCAAGGCGGATGCTGAAGATATCTCCGAGGCCCTGATCAAACACCAGCTCTGCGGAAGTGCGGGAATCCATGCAACTAACGATTGCAGCTACCGGCCACTGTCCTTCTTTGGTGTCATTTACCATCTGCAGCAGGTTGCGGTTGAAGCGCAGGTTGCTTACAAAGCGCTCATTACCTTCTTTCAGTATCTGCAGTGCCATTTCCGGCGTTGTATTGCTCTGGGAGAGTTTGTTGTGTGTTCTCATGTTCCGATAATTTTTTTAATTGACTGATAGTTCTTTTAACAATTCTTTGTGCGTGCCCTGTGAGTGGGATACTGCAACAGGTGATTCTTTTTCTCCGTTCAGGAAGAGATGGTCTGTATTGTTTATTTTATACGCTTCTTTAAAACCGCGCAGCACAACTTTGATATGCTTCTGCGGTGCTTTTATCTGGGTAAACTCCCGGATGATATCCAGCACGTCCTGATCGATGTATACCGTTTTAGCGGCATCGATGATAACGGTGCTGTTATCGGGCATTTTATCCAGCGTAAGCAGGATGTTGGCTTTGTTGAGGAAAGACACTTCCTGGGAGAGTTCCAGTACAAACATATCGCCGGTACGGTAATGCTCTTTGCGGAAGAAGTAAGGGCTTTTCATGTTACCCCAGAGGAGGAACAGCACGCTTACACCCAGGCCGATGGCCACACCCATCAGCAGATCGGTAACCACGATCACCACTACGGTAACCAGGAAGGGGATCCACTGATACTTTCCTTTCGCGAACATTTGTTTGAAGACAGTGGGCTTGCAGAGTTTGTAACCCGTAACCAGCAGTACGGCTGCCAGTGTAGCGTACGGGATCATGTTCAGCAATACCGGGATAAGGGCGGCGCACACCAGGAGGAGCATACCGTGTATTACGGTAGCAGCTTTGGTACGGCCGCCGGCGTTGATGTTGGCGGATGAGCGCACAATCACGGAAGTGACAGGCAAACCACCAATGAGACCGCTGATCATATTACCGATACCCTGTGCACGAAGCTCGCGGTTGGGATCGGAATATCTTTTCAGCGGATCCAGTTTGTCAGTAGCCTCGAGGTTCAGCAAGGTCTCGATGGAGGCCACGGTTGCGATGGTTGCCGCAACGATGATCACATCCTTGTCGAGGATCTTGCTGAAATCGGGGAGGCTGAACTGGCCAACGAAGCTGCTGAAAGAGTCAGCAACGGGGAGCGTTACCAGGTGGCTTTGCTCCAGGGCCAGCGTAGAGCCGGAGGCAATGAACAGCGCGTTAAGGCCGATGCCTACCAGCACTGCCACCAGCGGGGCGGGGATGGCTTTCAGTTTCGGAACCTTCTGCCAGTACAACAGGATTAGAATGGAAACCACGGTAATGATAACCGCGCCCAGTTGTATATGATTAATGGTGCTCAGGATGGAGGTAAAAGTATTTTCCCCATCGTGTTGGATGAATGCAAGTTCTCCCTCAGAATGCTTGTCGTACCCGAAAGCATGGGGGATCTGCTTTAAAACGATAATAACACCGATAGCGGTGAGCATACCGGTAATAACATTAGACGGAAAGTAATTGGCGATCAGCCCGGCGCGGATAAAGCCCAGCAGCAGCTGGAAAGCACCGGCCAGTACTACTGCCAGGAGGAATGATTCGAAAGCACCCAGTTTACCGATAGCGGTAAGTACTATGGCAGTAAGGCCTGCCGCAGGGCCGCTTACGCTTAATTGGGAGCCACTGAAAGAACCTACCACGATACCACCAACGATACCCGCGATAAGACCTGAAAATAATGGTGCACCGGATGCCAGGGCAATACCGAGGCAAAGGGGAACCGCAATTAGAAACACCACCAGCCCCGCAGAGAGGTCGCCCTTAATATTGGACATAGCAGGAATTTGCTTGCTCATGTAGCTTTGTTTTTATACGGAGCCTGCATCGCGCGCTCTGGCCGGCCGCAGTCAATCAGGCCATGCCGGAACGATTTGCGCCTGAATAAAGCCTGTTTGCTATAGTTGCCGCATCATGGGTGCCGCCTGCAGTGCGGGGATCATGAAGGGAAACATCGAAACAGCCTTATCCGGCCATGCAGATGCGTCTTCCGTGTCGAGAAATAAAAAAATGAAAAGTCAATGCGCCAATCCCGGAACAGGCGGCGCGAACGGTACTTAAGAAAGCACGTTCGGAGGCGGTGTCTGAATCTCCTGCACAGGGCCGGCAGGGATGTCCTCAAATAAACGGTAGGTGAATGTGGTCAGGAAAAGGGCGGGGTTCATTTCAGTTTCGCCTTCTCCATAACGATGGCAGTTCAGATCACTCGCGAGCTTAATGCCCTTTGAGCCATAACTGCCTTCCACATGTTCTTCCACAATCTGATTATTAAACAGCAGTTTCCCTACTTCCTTAATAGGAAGCACCTGAATGCACATCAGGCCAAAGAGGAAAATACTGATTAACTTTTTCATGAATTGTATAAGACACTTTTTAGTCTCAAGCAAAAGTAACCCAGGAACATCATAAAACATACTTTTCCGGGTCAAAAAAATGTTAAATAACCCTTAAACCCCTATAAATCTGTTACTTATAGTTAATTTTTGAAACTATTACTCATCCCTGGCATTTACCGCTCATCACAAATCATTCCCCTCTCCCTTTTCCCTGAATTCCCATCAAACCCTTTCCTGTATTCAATTACATGCCCAAAGCCGGTAATGTTCTAAACAAGTTATTTTGCATTAAACGGTATTCGGCATTGCACAGTACTAAATTGTTCATATCTTTGTTATGTCAAGCTGAATGATCAGCTTAAAAACAAAGCTCACTTGCCATGAATATAGATAACACACAATCACAGATGAGAAAAGGGGTGCTGGAGTTTTGCATTCTGTCCATCATCAAGCAAGGCGAGGCTTATCCTTCAGACATTATTGAAAAAATGAAAGAAGCGAAGCTGGATATCCTGGAAGGGACTTTATATCCGCTTTTGACACGCCTCAAGAATGCGGAATTTCTCACTTACCGTTGGGTAGAAAGCAGCTCGGGGCCTCCACGCAAGTACTTCTCCATGACAGATAAAGGGGAATCCTTTTATAAAGTACTGGAGGCCACCTGGAACGAACTGGCTAACGCTGTTCACCAGCTCACTCAACCAAATGTAAATCAATAAATTACCATCCACCCAAAACCTAAAAACCAGATTTTGTGATGAAAAAGATTATCAACATAAACCTCTCCAGCCGCCTGATTCCCATCGAGGATTCGGCTTATGAGCTGCTCCGGCTCTACCTGGACAGCCTCAAGCGATACTTCTCGCAGGAAGAGGGAGCCGATGAGATTGTGAGCGATATCGAAAGCCGCATCGCAGAGGTGTTCCAGGATAAGATCCGTAAAGGTGCCCATTGCATCACTGATGAAGATGTGAGCGAGATCAAGGCTTCCATGGGTACTCCTGAGCAATTCAGCGAAGAGCAGCCTGCTGGCGGCAACGCTTCCGCTTCTTCCGGAGCGGGCAAACAGGAAAACCAGCAGTTCAACTACGACCAGTACATCCGCCCCCGTAAACGCTTCTACCGCGATACGGATAATAAAGTGATAGGCGGCGTATGCGCTGGTCTTGCCGCTTACTTCCGCATCGATCCCGTGGTGCTGCGTATCCTCTTCGTCATCACAGCGCTGCTGTGGGGTGGTGGTATCCTTCTTTATCTGATCCTCTGGTTTGCAACGCCTGAAGCGGAAACCACCGCAGAGAAACTGGAAATGCGTGGGGAGAAGGTGGATCTGAATAATATTAAAGCGACCGTTCAGGAAGAAATGAGCACCATCCGTGCCCGCATGGAAAGAATGGGGGACGATATGCGAAATTTTTCTACGGGCCGCGGAAAACAGTTCGGTAGAGATGCCGGATCTGCCATCGAATCATTCTTCCGGGGATTGGCTAACGCCATCGTTTGGCTGGCCAAAGGGTTCTTCCTCTTCTTCGGTTTCGTGATGCTCTTCGTGCTGGTTGCGGGCCTGATCACCGCTGCCTCCTTTTCCGCGGTCCTCCTGCCGATCAAAGACCTCATTTTCGTTGGCGGCACGCAGGCCATGCTCTTCTGGCCGGTTATTGCCCTCCTGATCGGGATTCCCATCCTCGGCCTTATCCTCTTCTTGGTGCGTAAAATCACCGGCAACAGGATGCCGAACAAATATGCCGGCATGACGCTCGGGTTCTTCTGGATACTCGGTATCGTACTCGCCATTACACTCGCGGTTTCATTGTCACGCGATTTCACTACCGGCAACGGTGTTCGGGAAACCATCAGCTTACAGCAGCCCTCCAATGGCCGCCTCATTATATCCCCTGCGGATGATCTGCTGGATATAGAAGAACATAATATCTTCGACCATCTGCATATCACTGACGATACTGCTGTGATCGATCTGATCCATATCAACATGGAAAAGAGCCCGAACGATCAGTTCGGTATGGAGATCACAAAGAGATCCCGCGGCGGCAGCAGCTCCGAAGCGAGGGATCTGGCCCGCCAGATTACCTTCCAGGTTAATCAGAACGATTCCATGCTGTACCTGCCTACCGGCTTCTCCATCCCCCGCCATAATTCAAAATACCGTGGGCAACATGTAGTATTAACGATATATGTTCCCGCTGGTAAGGAGCTGATCATCGACCGCAAGGCTCGCGATCACTACCACATCAACGGGTACCGTTACGGCCGCTGGTGGGATGAAGGGCATAACTGGGATGAAAATGAGCGTATCGATCTGAAAATGAACGATAACGGTAACTGGGAAAGAAGGGAACTGCCCGCAAACCCCGGCACCGAGCGTCACCATCGCGATTCGCTGAACCGTAACTACCGCTACCAGGGCCCGGATGGTAACCAGCCCCCTGCGAAGACGGATACAGTTCCGGTAGCTGCGCCCCTTCCGAAAACAACTGCAGCAGCAAGCTTCATCGGCTTCCTGTTCCGCACGCCAACAGTACTTTCCTAAAAAAGCAATTCGTCACAATAAGTTTAGTTTCTAAAACCTGAGAA
Source organism: Chitinophaga deserti (assembly GCF_003149455.1). Taxonomy (GTDB): domain Bacteria; phylum Bacteroidota; class Bacteroidia; order Chitinophagales; family Chitinophagaceae; genus Chitinophaga; species Chitinophaga deserti. Next base: position 320,943 of record NZ_QFFK01000002.1, on the reverse strand, counting down.
ACCGCGGTCTTCACCGCGGTTTTACTTTTTAGGCTTACCGCTGGCCCTTTTTTCCCGATCCGATCATTCCCCTCCCTTATTAATTGCTAGTTTTGCATATTCAAAAAACCGGAGGAACAGATAAGGATGAAGGCACCAATCAATATTGCGCTGGTCGGCAACCCGAACAGCGGCAAAAGCTCGCTCTTTAATGCGCTGACAGGATTAAATCAGAAAGTAGGCAACTTCCCCGGCGTTACGGTAGACAAGAAAACCGGCAGCGCCCGCATATCGCCGCAGCTGGAAGCGAATATCATCGACCTGCCCGGCACCTACAGCCTGTACCCTAAAAGTGCAGATGAATACGTGACCTATGATGTGCTCCTTCACCCGGAAGGTCCGGACCGTCCGGATATGATCCTCGTGATAGCCGACGCATCCAACCTCAAACGCAACCTGCTCTTCTGCTCGCAGATCATAGATCTCAAAATGCCCGTAATCATCGGCCTTACCATGATGGATATCGCCAAGAAGAAAGGTATTGAAGTAGACCTGGCCGGGCTGGAGCGTGAACTGGGTGTGCCTGTGGTAGCCATCAATCCCCGTAAGAATAAAGGTCTTCAGCCACTGAAGAAAAATATAGAACTGATCGCGCAGGAAAAATTCAGTTCTCCCGCACGTGAATTCATCGATAATCATCAGCTGGCCCCCGGAGTGATCGACGGGGTGAAAGCGATCTTCCCTGTTTCCAGCGATTATGCCGCGCTTCACGTGGCTGCCAATCACGATGAGCTGCCTTTCATTAATGCCACAAAGCAGCAGGAGCTCCGGAATCTTTTACAGGCACAGCGTTTCAACAAAACCAAAGTGCAGGCAGACGAGATCATGCAACGTTATGCCCGCATCAAACATATCATGAACGGTACGGTTGTGGAAACCGACCCGCTGCAGCAGCAACTCCAGACGGAAAGGATAGATAACATCCTCCTCCACCGTGTCTGGGGATACGTTATCCTGCTGGGTGTGTTGTTCCTCCTCTTCCAAAGCATTTTCTGGCTGGCCTCCTACCCCATGGATCTGATCGAGGCCGGTTTTGGCGCAGTGGGCGGATGGCTTTCCGGCATACTGCCTGAAAACAACTGGAGCGACCTGCTCATTAACGGCGTTATTGCCGGGTTGGGAGGCATCGCCGTGTTCATCCCCCAGATCATGATCCTCTTCGGGCTGATCACCATCCTCGAAGATACAGGGTACATGGCCCGCATCAGTTTCCTTACCGACAGGCTTATGCGCCAGGTAGGCCTCAACGGTAAATCGGTTATGCCGCTGATCAGTGGTGTTGCCTGCGCGGTACCCGCCATCATGGCTGCCCGCAGTATAGAAAACCGGAAGGAGCGCCTCATCACCATCATGATCACCCCGCTCATGAGCTGCTCCGCCAGGTTGCCCATCTATACCATCATGATCGCCCTCGTGATCCCGGATACTCCTGTGCTGGGTATCTTTAACCTGCAGGGGCTTGCCATGATGGCGCTGTACCTGCTGGGTTTTGTGATGGCGTTTATCGTAGCCGCCGTGATGAAGCTGTTTATTAAGATCCGCGAAAAGAGTTATTTCATCATGGAACTGCCCGTATACCGTTCTCCCCGCTGGAAAAACGTAGGCACCACCATGATCGAAAAAGCGAAAATCTTCATCACCGATGCCGGTAAAGTGATCATGGTAATATCAGTAGTACTCTGGTTCCTCGCTTCCTACGGCCCCGCTGGCAGGATGGACGCGGTAAATGAAAAGTACGAACAGGTTCTTGCCAATGAAACCGACAGCGCCCGCATCGAAGATATTAACCACGAAATGCAATCTGCCAAACTGGCTAACAGCTACGCAGGCATCCTCGGCCACGCCATTGAACCGGTAGTGAAACCTCTGGGCTATGATTGGAAAATCGGTATTGCACTCATCACTTCCTTTGCGGCCCGCGAAGTATTCGTAGGTACCATGGCCACCCTTTACAGTGTAGGCGATACAGAAGAAAGCGATGCTACCTTACGGGAGAAAATGGCCGCAGCTAAATGGAGCGATGGCAGGCCGGTTTACAACCTTGCCACCGGACTTTCCCTCATGATCTTTTACGCCTTTGCCATGCAGTGTATGAGTACCCTCGCCATTGTGAAGCGCGAAACCAAAAGCTGGAAGTACCCCATCATCCAGTTCGTGTACATGACCCTCCTGGCCTATGCCTGCAGCTGGGCTGTTTATAACATCTTCATCTAATAATCGTTATTGATCATACAGCAGCCGGCATCCAACAGGATGCCGGCTTTTTTTATACCGCTCCGGCAGCACTGCATATGTTTAGCAGCCGTTATTCGCTACATTTGGGAAAATGCCATCCGGATGAAGACACTTCTGACCCTGATATGCTGCGCTGCCATTACGCAGAGCGCTTTTGCGCAAATAGACTCTTCCCAGCTGCTGAATGATGTGGAAACCCTTAGTGACAATAAGTTTGAAGGACGACAAACGGGCACCAAAGGAAACCGTATGGCGCAATTCTATTTGCTGGACAGGTTCAAAAAAGCGGGGATCAAGCCTATGTCGGGCACGTATGAGCAGCCGTTTTACTTTACCCGTGGAGATGTGCGCACGATGGGCACTAATCTGTATGGTTATATCCCCGGTAAAACCGACAGCGTGATCGTTATTTCCGCCCACTACGATCATATCGGTGTAAACGGCGCGGCTAATAAGGCCGACAGTATTTTCAACGGGGCGGATGATAATGCATCCGGTGTGGCGGCTATTCTTGGTATGGCTGCCTGGTTCGCCAAACACCCTCCCCGCCATACCCTGATATTCGCAGCCTTCGATGCCGAGGAAATGGGTCTGCAGGGCGCCAAAGCCTTCCTGGACAGGCCGCCGGTGCCGCTCACTAAGATGGTGGCAAACATCAACCTCGATATGGTAAGCCGCAACGATAAGAAAGAACTTTATGCCTGCGGTACATTCCATTATCCCCGGCTAAAACCATACATTCAGGCAGCTGCCGCCAAATCGAAGATCATATTGCTTACCGGGCACGACAAGCCTGAGGAAGGCAGCCAGAACTGGACCAGCCAGAGCGACCATGGCGTGTTTCACAGAAAGAATATCCCGTTCATCTACTTCGGTGTGGAAGATCATCCGGATTATCATAAAGCCAGTGATGAGTTTTCCCGTATTCATCCGTCGTTTTTCTATCAGGCGGCCAATACAGTGCTGGAGGTAGTAAGGCTGATGGATAAATAATTAATTCCGCGACAAAATTAATAGCATAAAAAAAGGCGCCGTAACAGGCGCCTTTTTTTATATAAAGTGAGATGATTATTTCCTTGGAAACTGTTCTGTTAGCAAACCGCTGTAAGCTTTAAAGCTACGGCTTGTACCTACTTTTCTCATGATCGTACGGCTGCCGGGAGCATCGGTCTTCGCCATTCTGGCGGGAGCATGACCCAGTATTTTTGTCAAAGCTTTATTGAGCAGGGGCTCGCGGATATCGCCCAGTACACCGAGGTTCAGGGTTTCCACATACTTCTCCTGCGGTGCAAAGCCATTGGAATAATCGCTTTGGTTGAGGGAGTTGAATGCACGGGAAACAATAGGCTGCATACCCCATTTGTTCCTCGGATCGTTTTCCTCATACAATGTGAAGGAGCCGAGGTTCTTCCCTTCCGTAGTATCGCCGATCAGGTACACATTCATGTATGGGCGGAGGCCATTAATGATGAGCTCGCTTGCAGAGGCGGAGCCGGAAGAGGTGAGAATGATGAAACTGGTGAGGTTGTTTCCGATGTTATTAGCTTCTGCGGTAAACTTGCTTATGAAGTAACTTTCTCCGTATTCTGCTTTCAGTGCAGCCTGAAGCGTAGGATTGAAATCGCGGTGGAAGAATTCCTTTGCAGGATCAAGGCCTTTTACGATGTTGCTGCCGAGGTTGATGGTAGAACGGGAATCGCCACCGGGATTGTAGCGGAGGTCCAGCACGAGGTGCTTTACGCCGGCGGCTTTGAAACGGCCGAATACCGCATCTACCTGGTTATCGTAGGACGCTGATTCGTCTCCCTTATCCGGAGCGAAGAAGTTGTACATAAAGTATCCGATCTTCTGACCTTCTATCGTATATACAGAATCGAGGTACACGGGGTTTTCTGCCAGTTCTAATACTGTAAGGGGAACCGCCTTTGCTGCGGTGAGACTGTCTTCCCCTTTGGAATCTTTCACGACTTTGCGGATGCCGAGGGTGTGGTTGGCGCCCAGTTTATCCACGAAGGCGTTTACTTCAGACTGCTTGCCTGTATAGGCAACAGGCTGGCCGTTAACTTCGATGAAAACATCGCCACGCACAATACCTGCAGCGGCAGCAGGACTTCCTTTCTTTACATATTCCACGATTCCCGCGAGGTACGAGGGCTGGTTGCCAACGAGGAAAAGGTCGTATTCCAGACCGCTTTCTTTGCTGACACCGCTCAGGCTGGCCAATAGTTCCTCGAAATTATCCTGGATCCAGGAGTAGCGGTCTTCCGGCTTTTTAAGCAAAGCGCTGAAGAATGCGGGAGGGGTTTGTTTATAATCGGGAGATGCGGGGATGTTGGCAGACCAGTAATACATCTCTTTCATATTCGCGTAAATCCATTCATTCACGTATTTATTCTGTTCGGCGTTCGGGCCTCCGTCTTTTTTATCTTTTTTACAGGCGAGCAGTGTGGTAACCGCTGCTGCACCCACAAGGGCGTACCGGGAGAGCATCTGGAGCATTTTCATGGCTAAGTTGAAGCGTGGTTTAATATAGATTGAAATTAGGCTTTTCCGTTGATAAAACGGGGTTTTCCGTAAGCATTGAAGGTGCGAGCCTCATCCATGGCGCCGGGGCAATTTCAGGGCATTTCCGGGGGCGTAACGCCTTCCTGCCTGAGGGCCTGCCGGATGCGTAATATCCATTTGTTTTCTGCGAGGTCATTAGCCCCATGATGGGCTTCGTCGTCGAATTCGTCCTGAAGGCGGTTCATTTCCCGGAAAGATTCGAGGTATTCATACTGAATGCGGCTGTCGTGATCGTCGATCGTCATGGGCATAGACAGGATTTTCTTCCTAAAGCGCTCAGCCACAAGGCGTGTGATGTCGAAATGCAGCTGTTCGTGGCGGAGGATGTGGCCGGAAGGGGGCATTACACGCGACCAGGAGGCGGGGCGTACCCAGAATACCTGGAGGGTAAGCCTTACTTCCAGGGTGTCCCGGAAGCTGCGGGTGGTACCGTCGAACCCGAAGCTCGTGAAACTTACTGCATCACTACGGCTCCCGGGGCCGGGAGTGCCCCTGAAATCATCAGCAGTAATATGGCCCTGGTGGTAGAAAAGGGTGTCGGACCTCGGGTCTGCAGGACGAAGATCTTCCACGAAAACAACCTTCAGCACCTGCTCCCGCCCTACCGGAAGTAAGCCGGAGGGTGATGCGGGCAAAACTGCACCTGCAGCGGAAAGGAAGATGACGGAAAAGGGGCGCATGTATCCTAAAGTTCGCAAATCAATTTGACCCAAAAAAATCCGGCAAAGCCGCCATGAGAACGGAAATTGGTGGGTTCTGGGGAAAAGCGTAATTTACGTTATACCAAAACAATCACCATTATGTACGGTGGAGGATACATTTTCGACGAACCGAACAAACGGCAGTTGAAGGAAGAACAATTGCACGACGATCCCGTTAAGCTGACTGAATTCGAAGCCCGCATCGCAAGGGGCGAAAAAATCGAACCGGGAGACTGGATGCCTTCTGAATACCGGAGGCAGCTTATCCGCCTCATTGAACAGCATGCGCATTCCGAGATCATCGGCGCTTTGCCCGAAGGTACCTGGATCACCCGGGCGCCGGGCTTTAAACGCAAGCTGGCACTCATCGCAAAAGTACAGGACGAAATCGGCCACGGTCAGCTGCTCTACAATGCTGCCGAAACACTCGGCAAAAGCCGGGAAGCCATGATCAATGACCTGCTGAGCGGTAAATCCAAGTATTCGAATGTTTTCAATTATCCGGCAGAAACCTGGGCGGATGTAACGGTAATCGGCTTCCTCATTGATGCTGCCGCAATCGTGAACCAGGTGGCCAATGCGAAAGGCTCCTACGGCCCGTATTGCCGTGCCCTCGAGCGTATCTGCTATGAGGAAAGCTTTCACCTGAAACAGGGGCACGATGCTTTCATTGAACTGGCAACCGGTACACCTGCACAGAAACAAATGCTGCAGGATGCGCTGAACCGCTGGTGGCAACCCATTATGCACTTCTTTGGCCCTCCCGATAAAACTTCCGTTCACAGCGAAAAGCTGATGCAATGGAAAGTGAAAATGGCCAGTAACGACGATATGCGCAACCAGTTCCTCGACGCTTATGTTCCCAAGATTCGGGAACTGGGGATGACCCTCCCCGATCCGGAACTGAAGAAAGACGAGGCTACCGGTAAGTGGCAGTTCTCGGACCCCGACTGGGATCTTTTCAAGAAAGTAATCAACGGTGGCGGTCCCTGTAACGCAGAACGGCTGAGCGTGCGCCAGTGGGCAGAAGAGCATGGGCGCTGGGTGCGTAAAGCATTAATGACGCCTCAGAAAGTAAACGTAGCCCCTGTAGCCTAATTTTTACAACCGCACAACTATGACCCAACCGTCTTTAGACCCCCGCGTCAACCGCCTCCATCTCCGTGATTCCGGTGAGCCTGTAGAAGTGCAGGAAGGCGAAAACTGGAACTCTTTCGAAGTATTCCATCAGGAAAAACGCGGTGCCCATCACGAGCATGTAGGTTGCGTGCATGCACCTAATGCCCAATTGGCACTCGTATTTGCCAAGGAACAGTTTGCCCGCCGCAAAAAATGCGTCAACCTCTGGGTAGTACGCAGTGCCGACATCCTCGCTTTCAATGCCGAAGATGAAGACATGTTCGCCAACAATGCAGAAAAGACTTACCGCGATGCCAGCGGATTTAAAGTGATGGAAAAAATCAACCAGTTCAAAAAATCCACGAATGACAAAAAATGATGCCCTCGCCCGGTTGCTGACTTCCATGGCCGATGATGCCCTCATCCAGGGGCACCGCAATTCGGAATGGACCGGCCTCGGTCCCATCATGGAAGAAGACATTGCCTTCTCCTCCATGGCGCAGGATAAGATAGGCCACGCCTGGGCGCTGTACAGAATATTACAGGAAGATCTGGGTGGTCAGGATCCTGATACCTTCGCCTTCCTCCGAAACGAAAAAGATTACCGCAGCTGCCACTTCGTGGAACTCCCCAACGGAGAATACGACTTCAGCCTCATGCGCCACTTCCTGTTCGACCATGCTGAGACCATCCGGTATCAGCAACTGCGCAACAGCTCCTTTGCACCGCTTCGCCCGCTGGCCGAAAAGCTTAAAGGAGAAATCAAATACCATACGCTCCACGCCAATGCCTGGATCACCCAGCTTTGCCGCGCCGGTGAAGAAAGCTATGCACGTATGCAGACGGCGCTTAACATCTGCTTCCCGCTTGCGCTGGGTATTTTCGAACCCGATAATGAGGCCGGAGAGATATTAACTGCCGAAGGGATCTACCCCGGCGAAGCAATATTAAAAGAGCAGTGGCTCGACAGGGTGTATAACCTTTGTGCAGCCGCAGGGCTTAACCTGCCTGCCGAAGATGCCGTGACACCGGTTTATGGCGGCCGGAAAGGATATCATACTGAATACCTGCAGCCGCTGCTGGAAGAAATGGGTGCCGTTTTCCGGATGGACCCGCAGGCCACCTGGTAATTACCCACCATGAACATCAAAGAATCTGATATTTACAAAGCACTAGAACTGGTGATGGACCCGGAAATTCCGGTATTGTCCGTCATAGATCTGGGCATGATCACCGGCGTTAGTCTGGAGGAGGAAGGGGTACACGTTAAAATGATCCCTACCTTCTCCGCCTGCCCGGCCGTAGATTATATTAAGCAGAACATCCGCACAGCGCTGGAAAAGGAACTGGATACGAAAGTGACGGTGGAAATAGACCGGGAAGCTACGTGGAACAGCAACCGCATGTCGGCCGGCGCGCATGAAAAGCTGAAGAAATTCGGGATTGCTCCCCCGCAGCTGCAGCAGGGAGAAGAGCGTGCAGAGATAGAGCTGCATACCGCCTGCCCGCATTGCAACAGTGATAATACTTACCTCCGGTCTCCGTTCGGGTCTACCTTATGCAGGGCTATTCACTATTGCCGCAATTGCGGATATGTGTTCGAGCATTTCAAACCCCTCGGGTAAAATGGCATTTTCTTGTATATTGCCGGTATGAAAATCGGTTTATACTTTGGGTCCTTCAACCCCGTGCACACCGGCCACATGATCATCGCCAACTTTATGGCGTACAATACTGACCTCGATAAGGTTTGGCTTATCGTATCGCCGCACAACCCGCTGAAGGAGTCCGCCTCTTTACTGAACGAGCATCACCGCCTGCACCTGACAGAAGTGGCGGTGGCCGACGAGCCGAAGCTCCGCGTCAGCAATATCGAGTTCTCACTTCCCAGGCCTTCATTTACCATCGATACCCTCACTTATCTCACCGAAAAGTTCCCCACGCAGCAATTTGCCGTGATCATGGGGAGCGACAGCTTCCAGAACATCCCCCGGTGGAAGAACTACCGGCAGCTGCTGGATAACTACGAGATATATATCTATAACCGCCCGGAACACCCGGTTACCGACACCTTCGGCGCCAACTGCAAAATTGTGGACGCTCCATTGCTCGATCTTTCGAGCAGCCGCATCCGCCAGTGGCTTAAAGAAGGAAAAAGCGTCCGGTACATGGTGCCGGACGCTGTGTGGAAATATATCCAGGAGAATAGTTACTATAAATAACCGGGAGCTTACTCGCCCTTTTCTTTCTTCATCACTTTCTCTTTGGTGGGGTGTGTTTTCACCACTTTGACCTCGCGCTTCTTCACTAGATACTCGTTGGAGTAAATACGGATGAGTACGATAAAGAGGGAGATGAGCAAAGGCCCGAAGATAAGGCCTACGAAACCAAACAGGCTCACACCAATGATTACCCCGAAGATGGTGATGAGCGGGTGCACATCTCCGATCTTTTTGGCCAGCATCATACGGAAAAGGTTATCGCAGGTACCTACCACTCCGAATCCGTAAACCAACACCGCGATACCCTGCCAGGTGCTGCCTATAGCGAGGAGATAAATCCCCATGGGTACATACACCGCGGCAGCACCGATCACCGGCAGCATAGCCGTGAAGCTGGTTACCACGAACCAGAATACCGGTTCAGGAACCCCGAAAAGTAAATATCCCACCAGTGAAACCACGCCCTGGATGAGGGCGATCAGCGGAATGCCGATGGCGTTGCTTACCACCATATTCTTCACCTCACTGGCCAGGAGCTCCACATTCTCATCTTTCAGGGGAATGTATTCATACAGCGCTTCTTCCATTTCGCGGGCGTTCACCAGCATAAAATAAAGAATGAAGTACATGATGGCCACAGCCGTGAGGGTGTTAAACGTGGCACCGAGGAATCCTGGCAGCACATTGGTGATATATTCCTGCAATTTGGCCAGCCGCCCCTCGGCCATTATGTTGATCCCGGTGGCACTTTTCAACTGTTCATTCATGCCTTTCATCCCGTCTATCAGTTCGGAAGAGTGGCTGATGGCCCAGCCTACCTTGGAGGTAAGCATGTTAACCAGCAGGCCTATGGGGAGGAGGAAAACCAGGAACGATAGTATCATGATAACCGTAGCAGCCCACGGCCTTTTCCATTTACGGGATTCCACCAGGCGGAACATCCATCTGCGGGAAAGGATATAAAGGGTTAAAGCCCCCAGGAAACCGGGGAAAAATGCATACAGTTCCTTAAAAAGGATAATGCCCAGGAAGGCAATGATCAACAGGAAAACGATCTGTTTAAGCCGGTCGTTGTCGATGTAACTCATATATTAAGGGGGTGTTATTCAAACCTACGGCATTTTAACAGTTCTGCAAAGTGCTGTTGCCGGAGGGTGTAATGCAAGAATAATGCTGATTTAACCAATTGGCCCGGCAGGTGAACAATTATGGAACAAATTTTGTAACCATTATGCAACATGGAGTGCTGGTAACCCAACTCCAGAAAACCCAATTCTTTCACTTTAAAAACGCGTATACCATGAGCAGAAATTCAAAAGCAGTCGTTTCTTTTATTGTGGGCGCCGCTGTAGGCGTGGCCGTTGGTTATTTCCTCAATTCCGACAAAAAGGACGAACTTGTAGGTAAGCTGAAGTATCAGGCCGATAAACTGAAAGACAAGTTCCGCAGCAAGAAGCAACAGCTCGAAGATGCGATCGAAAACGAATTAACCTGAGGCCTCAGCGCTTAAAAAAATCATTGCATGGAAGATAACTTTTCCAATTACTTTTCGGAAACCGGCAAGGTAGCCAGGGAATACCTGGAAACCCGGCTGGACATTATCAAATTGCAGGCCGCAGGAAAGCTGTCGAAAGCGATGGGATTATTCTTTTCGCTGATCATGGCTTTCCTGCTGTTTTTCTTTGTTGTGGTATTTCTCGGTATGGTACTGGGATTCTGGATCGGAGAAAGATCCGGCAGTATGACCCTCGGCTTTTCGTGTGCCGCTGGCGTATTTGTGCTGCTTTTCGTAGTACTCCTCATTGGCCGTAAATCCCTTATCCAGCGCCCGCTTGCCAATATGCTCGCTTCAGAACTGGTTGAAGAGATCGAAGAAATGGAAGAGCGTGCCGAAGAAAAAAAAGAAGCAAGAAAACAGGCTGCGAATGACTAAACATTACTCCCTCCCCCATGGCGAAAGTTAAGATCAAAGACATCGATATGCTCGACAGAGAGGTGGAACGCCTCCAGCGCAAGCGCCTCAGGCTCGAAGATGAGCTGGGCCAGCGTGTAGACCATCTGAAGGGTAATTACCGCTCCATGGCCATGAACTCCGTAATGCCGGGTATCGCCAACAGTGGCGTTCTTGGCCTTGTAGGAGGCATAGCCAAAACTGCCTTTAAATCCGGAGCCGGTAAATCGGTGCTGAACAGCATGATCATCGGTGCCCTCGAATTCCTCGGGGTAAAACTGGGCATGAAGCTGGTCAATAATTTCCGGAACAGGCGGCACCGGAAAAAAAGAAACGGGGCAGAACCCGAAGCCGATGGGGAATAATTACCCCCATACCTGAGTTCCCTCACTACAATTCGCGCAGATATCAATATGCTTCCTGCCCTTTATCAGCTGGGTGCGGAAGTTTACGTATTGCTCGTTGTGCCAGAGGGTCTTGAAGTTACTCTGCTTCAGGTCACCTAACCGGTGTGTAGCATCTTTATCGAAACAGCAAGGTACCACCAGCCCGTCCCATGTAATAACGGGCGAATGCCAGAGGCGCCAGCAATGGTTCTCCATCTTGTTCTTGATAGAATACGTACCGTCGTCGTTCTTATGATAGCGGGAATACTTGTCGATCGTTGGGATCAGGCGGTTGCCTTCTTCATAATCATATACCTGCGCGGTTTTAAACCGCACTTCATCCACCCCTACTTCTGCAGCCAGACGCTTCACATCTTCTATCTGGTGCTCATTAGGCTTCACTACCAGGAACTGGAAGAACACAAAAGGCTTCTTCGAATTCAGTTCCTTTTTCCATTTAACGATATTCTTCGCTCCGGCAATCACTTTATCGAGATGGCCGCCCACACGGTATTGCGTGTATACATCCTGGGTAGTACCGTCGATAGAAATAATCAGTCTGTCCAGCCCGCTTTCCACCGTTTTCTTAGCATTAGCATCTGTAAGGTAATGGGCGTTGGTAGACGTGGCGGTGTATATACCCTTTGAGGAAGCATATTTCACCATGTCGAGGAAGGAGGTATTGAGGTATGGCTCACCCTGGAAATAGAAGATGAGGTACATGAGATCTTTGTGAAGCTCATCGATCGTTTGCCGGAAAAACTGATTATCGAGCATACCCGTTGGGCGGGTAAAGGCTCTTAAGCCACTCGGGCATTCCGGACAGCGGAGGTTGCACGAAGTGGTGGGCTCGAAGGATATTGAAATGGGATAGCCCCATTGAATGGGCTTCTTCCGCATTTTGCTGTAATAAAAACTGCCCAGTACTTTACCTGCGTTCCATGCCCTGTGGAATGTGAACTTAGAGAGGAAATTGAGCGCGTCGTCGATATTCGGTTTCGGCATATTGTGGCCTGTTTGGCCGATAAAAATACAACAACAAAGCCGGCTTTCGTGCAAGCTTGCGAAAATTGCCCTATACTTGCTCCTGATTTTTCAAAGGACAACCGATAGAATATCCCAAACAGTGGCTAAAAAGAACCGGAAACGCCTCCGCGCGTTATTCCTGATCATATTATTGCTGGTGCTGGCAGGAACGGGCATATGGTGGCTTTTGCGGCAGCAGGCCCCCACCGAATTTGTACGCTACGAAGAATTCGGGATAGATATTCCGGTCAATTATTCCGTGCACGGTATCGATATCTCCAAGTTCCAGGGGAATGTGAACTGGCGTGCGGTAAAGCAGATGGAAGTGGATAATATCAAAATATCCTTCGCATTCATCAAGGCAACCGAAGGCATCACCCGCCAGGATGCCACTTTTCGCCGTAACTGGGATAAAGCCCGCGATGCGGGTATCATCCGTGGCGCTTATCATTTCTTCTACTCCACCCGCGACCCCCTCAAGCAGGTAATCAATTTTAAGAACGTAGTACAGCTGGAACCGGGTGATCTGCCACCCGTGCTGGATATTGAAGTACACAACAATCAGCCACCTGCTGTTATCCGCAGCACGGCACGCATCTGGCTCGAGGAAATGGAAAAAGCTTACGGCGTAAAGCCCATTATCTATACCAATATCCACTTCTACGAAACGTATCTGGGAAAAGAATTTGATGATTACCCGCTTTGGGTGGCACATTATTATCAGAAAGAGAAGCCCCGCAGTGCGCGGAACTGGGTATTCTGGCAGCATTCCGATATTGGAAGGGTCAACGGTATCCGGACTATGGTGGACTTTAACGTGTTCCGGGGCGATAGTGCCGCGCTGCGTAAACTATGTATTCCGTAACTTTAGTATATGGACGACGATTCCCGTAATCAATTCGACTGGCAGCTGATGATGTTCTTCATCAGGATCGTCCGCACTGTGTTCATCGGCATGTTCTGGCTGATGTTCAACATCTTTTTCGGCCTTTATCTGGGCTATGCTGTTCCGGAAACCTCCACTCCATTGCTGATGGGCATCTTCTACACCTGGCTGGTACTAAGCGCAGTGGGCTTTGTGTACCTGCTGTGGCGGATGTGGCGGAAAAAGATGCCGCCTCCATGAGTTACTGACGTGCAGCAGGTGCGGCAAATACCTGCGTCCAGAGGTTAGCTGTACGGCCAACGCCCATTTCCCGGAAGTTGGGACTCATGAGATTTTTACAGTGGCCCGGACTGTTGAGCCATCCTTTCACAACATCTGCTTCAGACTGCGGGCCTGAGGCAATATTTTCTCCCCACCAGTTATAGTTGTATCCGGCAGCGGTAATACGTTGTGAAGGCGTAGTGCCTGCGGGTGTATTGTGCGAAAAATACTTTCTGTCGGCCATGTCTTTACTATGGCGTGCGGCGGCAAGCTCGAGGAGCGTATTCCATGTAAGCGGCGATACGGCAGGCATCCAGGTGTCTCCACACTGGCAGCCTTTGGCGCGCGCATTATTGACGAGCTGCAGCACGGCATCTTTATTAGCCTGATTCTCTACAATGATGACTGTTGGCGGATCGGAAGGTGCTCCGGTATCCGGGGCATCAGGCTCCACAGCCACATCTTTTGAACAGGCAGTCAGCAGCATACATACGCTGACAAATACAGGTATAAAACGAACCAGTTTCGGTAACATAATCCCAGTGTTTGAATTTTCAGGTACTGGGTCTTTGATAGGAGGAGGTTAAGCACGTTGGCTTTTCAGAGGAAAGGGCTAAAACAAATCAGGACTCAAAAGTAAGTCCTTACCCTGAAATTCAAACGGGGGGATTGCAAAAAATATGTTAACGAAATTAATAAATTAATAATCAGTTCGCTATGATGGTTTTGCTATATGTGATGCCTTGTTATTTTCCTTTAGGAGCAGCCAGTTCCTGGCTCCAGAAGTTGCCAACTTTGGCTACACCCATTTCAGTAAAGCGCGGGTTCATTAAAACCTTGCAATGCACCACACTGCCAAACCAGCCTGCCACAACGGTTTTCTCTGTAAGCTTTCCCAGCGCAATGTTTTCGCCCCAGGCGGCCCATTTATAACCCATACTGGAGATGCGGAAGCCTGCCATCTGGCCTTCACGATCCTGGTGACTGAAGTAATTAAAGTCCTTCATGTCTTTACTATGCAGGTACGCAGCCCGCTCCAGGGAACGGTTCCAGAAGATCGGAGGTGCTGGTGCCATGAATGTATCGCCACACTGGCAGCCTTTTGAACGCACGTCGTTCACGAGGCTTAGCAGCAAAGCGGCATCTACAGGATTGTTCATGGCGAATGTGGTGTCTTTAACTGGTACCGGTGGCGGTGGTGTAATCTGTTCCAATGGTTCCTTCGTACATGCTGCCGCCAACAGGCACAGCAACAATACTCCCGCATATGCAGGACGCTTGTGTCTTGACATTATCTGATAATGGTTTAATGCGTTAAAAAATGCTGGCTTTTCGGGGAACCGGTCAAAAAAGTTGGCTTCTCGGGAAGTGGTCAAAAATTACCACGCAGGGATCCGGTTAATGGGTAGGTGTGAATCCTGTGTCAATAGTGTGACGCAAAGGTAAAACCGTTCACCCTTTTTTCAACTATTTACTCCGTAAAGTTTTTGTTAACGCATTGATTGTTAATAGGATGTAAAGCTGATTCTTTAGCTGTGCATAGTCTGGTCTTTCAATTCTTCATAGGATAGGTAGAGCTGGCTAGTTGTTCCGCGCAACAAACATATAAATAATGTATAAAGCGTAATTGTACGGACCTGAATTAATTTGAAGTGTTAAAGTTGTTTTTTGATGACGGGTTAATGTAGTTACTGTTGTATTTTTATTCTGTGGAATATGATGCTTGAATTCAATACATCCAGCTTATGTTCAAATCAATTCTTTTACCGGCCATTCTGTTAATTGCTGGTGCATGTGGCATTTCGCGGAAGGACGAATCAAAAAAGGTTTCTACGGCTTCCGGCGCAAATGCCCCTGTTGCATCTATTATTGATTCGGCAGATAACGTTACACCTGCAGAAATGGAAGCATTTTTTATCGTTGCTGATACCGGTTATAATTATCTGCAGCTCCAAAAGATTATGCTTCGCGCAGCAAAAAGACTTCAATGGCCAACAGATACGCTCGAACGCACCTGGATACCGGGCCGCGACAGCATTCTGCCGGTTAACCCGTCTCCAACCTTTTTCGGTGGAGGGTATTACCCGCGCACGTCCTTCGAAGAATGCTTCAGTATTGAATACTGGGACAGCCTTTCGGAAGATGAAAAGCCTGCGGATAACAAAATGGCTATTGTTGCAGGTGTGCACACCCGCCGGTCTGCAGCAGATGCTGCGCTTCACCGGATACGGATGCATTGCCCTAAAGCCTTTGTGGAGCCGGGTATTTTACTCACGCACGTCATTCATTAATATAAACACATGTACTTCCGCCTTCTTTTCATCTTCGCCCTCCTGCCCTTTTATGCCGCAACTGCCCAAAGCAACCTGCGTGAGGGTGATATCGTTTTTCAGGACAGTAAGTCTGCCCAATGTGAAGCCATCCGCCAAGCTACCGGCTCCGAATGGACGCATTGCGGCATCCTCTTCCTGTCTAACGAAAAATGGATGGTCCTGGAAGCCGTACAGCCAGTAAGCGTTACTACGCTTGAACTGTGGCGCCTCCGTAACCGGAAGAGCTTTGCCGTGAAGCGCCTCAAAGCAGCCGATTCCCTGCTTACATCTGCAGTTTTGCACAAAATGGGGGATGTTGGCGGAACTTATATGGGGAAGCGGTACGATATCTATTTCAACTGGACGGATACAGAAATTTATTGCTCAGAGCTGGTCTGGAAAATTTACCACGCAGTAGGGATCGACCTGTGCGCGCTTAAGCCGCTCCGATCTTATAATCTGCAGGCGCCCATTGTGAAATCGGTCATGAAGCAGCGGTATGGCAAAAACATTCCGCTGGAAGAGAAAATGGTGGCGCCGGGCGATTTGTTTAACAGCACCCTGCTGGTAAATGTCCCTATTCAGTAAGTAATATTCAACCCAATCCGCTTTCAGTTGTTATCGCATAAAATCATGTTCATGAAAACACATATCACCCTGCTTATGGCCGGAGCTCTTGCACTATCGGCCTGTCAGAACAGTGGAAAGCAGGCCTCGTCCGACACAACGGCTACTATTACAGAGCCCCTGGTTTTTGACGGGTACTATGAAGCCAGTTTGCCTGCAGCCTCCTCACCCGGCCGCCTCATTGGCCTGAAGCTGCGGCCCACCAATGATGCGCAGATGACCACCGATTACATGAATTATACACCTGAGATTGTGCAGATGGGCAACTGGAGCACGCTCGACAGTGGTAAAATACTGATCACCCTCGTAACTGTAGGTAGCGGTAACCCGCAAAAAGACTCCCTCATCTTCCGCCAGGATGGCGAAACGCTCGTGTACCTGGGAGATGATTATGGAACGGATGGGCTTACGCTCAAAAAGAAGGAAGCCCCTGCTCCTGCGGCTAAAGAGCTGATGGTTTGGGTAAAGTCGGAAGAGGAATGTGAAAACGGCCCCGGGTTCGGTAAAGTGAAATGCTACCAGGTGCAATATGGTGAGCGGAAAGATGATGCAGGTACCTGGGATAAACTGATGGGAGAAATTGAAGGATTCAAGTTTGAAAAGGGGAATGTCTATCACCTGAAAATCAGCCGTATCCCTCACGATCCGCCCCGGCAAGACGTTGGTGCGTATGCGTACAAGCTGGTGGAAACCGTGAAAAAGGAGAAATCCTAAGAGCTGATTCTTGTCATAAAAGGGTCTTGAAATTTTTAAAAACGGGGAATATGCCCTAACTTGCCGTCGAAATCTTAAAACTGTATATCATGTTGATGACTGTTTTCCTTAATTCCTTTTACGAGATCGGTAATAAGATCGGCCACTACGGCTGTTGGTTTTTCATCATCCTGTTTGGTCTGATGTTCCTGTATGCGATGGTGAAATACGTAAAACCGTAATTCCCCGGAAAAATTAAAAAGCTTACATACCTGGCAGCTTCCCGAAAGGGAGGCTGCCTTTTTGTTGGGTATAACTGAAGGAAAAACCTACGAAGCCGCCCACTCCCGGAAGTTATTTACTTAGAAAAAGGAAATCAGATGCCCTGATTAAGGATTGGGCCCAACCTGCCCGAACAGGTTCAAAGGAAGTGAATACCGAGTCTACACCGGGTGAAATCAGGGTATAAAGGCAGTCAATCGCGGGTATAAGGTGGTCATGAGGTGGACTTGATGCGGAAAAGTATTGTTAGATGTGGCTGGCTGATTAGTGAGAACAGGGAACCTTTGGCCTTTGGCAATAGGAGCCGGCCGGGACCCAGACTTTGCGTTTTTGTAGTATCTGAATTTACTAAAGATGTAACAGATGGGTAGCCCGGGTGTATTGGTGGATATTTAACGGGGTCTTATCTCATATTGCAGAATGCCGAAAGGCCATAGCTATCTGGCTGAATAATTTCATGAGTGACCTTCAATAGGGTTAGAAGATTTCTAAACTTGAAAGATTTCCAATTCCACCTGACCAGCCTGCAGGAAGCGCGTGCTGGTAAATACAAAATTCAATTATCGTACTAATTGTCAATGCTTTAGGAGTAACAGAAAAGAAGCTTAGAAGGCTTCTGCTATTGAGAGGTAGAAACCGCTTTGGCGTTTCTCCCCGGCTCTTTTCTCCCCTACCCCGTAATCCAGCCGGACAGTGAGCCTTGAGCTTTTATCATAGAACCAGCGGATGCCTGCGCCATAGTTAGGCTTGGGATTGATGTCGATATTCCGGTTGGAGAATACAGTGCCTGCACCTGCAAAGCCGGCCAAAGCAAATACAGGGTGCGCGTCAATAAACCAGAACCGGACCCGTATACCGGGGTCGAGGAAGTAGCGGTACTCGGCCTGGGCAGCCATATAATTCTTGTCGCGGTAGCGGCCCGTGTAGTAGCCCCGCATAATATTATCGTTCCCCATCTCCCCCATCATATAAAAAGGCACATCGCCCTGGGTGGATACGGCATAGCCGTTCAGCCCGAGTGTACTTTTCTTAGACAGCTGGAAGAAGTGGCTGGCCCGGCCCTCGAGGCGCCAGAGCGCCCGCGTGCTGAGGAAGTCTGGCGCCCAGGAAATGTTAAGGCGTACAAAGGAGCCTTTGGTGGTATAGTTCTGATTGTCGCGGTTGTCGAAGATGCCGGTAGCGCCGATGAAGGTGTAATATCCGCCCGTTTTATCGACGAGATCTGCCGTGGGGTACACGCCTTTTGGATCGTCGGAAGAATATTTGTCGTGCTGGAAGAGCAGGGACAGTCCGGCGTAAAAGTGGCGGCTCACCCGGCGCTCGGCTTCCGCGGAAACCTTGTAGCGCTTGTTACCTACGAGAGAGCGGTTATCGTAATGGGTGGTATCGCCAATGCCGTAGAAGTACAGGGGGAAATCGTGGTAGCGGAAGTTGGTACGGATGTGCCAGAGGTTATCGCGGGTCCAGTTTTCGAACCGGAGATCGAGCTTGAACTGGCTGTTGGTGGTAAAGGTGGTGAGTACGCTGGCAGAGGAGTTCCGGGTAAGCGGCGAGGGGTTCTTCTTATCGCCATAGTAGCTGTATAGGGCCACCACACCGAATTCGAAGCCTTTCTCCGGGGAATAACCCAGTACGGGAACCGGGAGGAAGGAGCGCTTCCTCGCAGCCAGCAGGGAATCTTCGGCTTTTGTTGCCAAATGAGGATCCTGGGCCTTGAGACCCGTGGCCAGTAAACACAAAGACAGGACGGATACAACTTTACGCATACGGCCGCAAGATGCAAAAAAAACGAACACCGCGGCGCAACCGCGTTTATTGTGCCTCTTCAGGACTTTTTTTGCCCCGGATGAAGCCGGCAATCAGATTAATGAGGAAAGCGATCTGGCCAAGTAGTAATATAACCAGTAGAACCGTGCCCCAACGCTGAACATTGTTATACCGTTCAAAATAGTCATCAGGTATGGAACCGGATACGGGTATGTTATTATCAGTGGTTAATAATGAAATCAGGAATGGGGCCACTAAGAAGCTGAGTACATGGAAATACTGTAATGCTTTCCATTGCCGGAGGTTCCGCGTCAGCCAGTATATCAGCGCAAATAGTAATAGTACAAGAGGCCCGGGAAATGCCCAGAGCGGCCAGGCAATTATGTAATAAGTATCATGAAGATGTGCGTCTATGGCCTCATTTGAATACACTAAACCCTTGGTTGCAAAGAAAGCTGCCATGATAATTAGCAATACTTCCGGACGGATGAGCCAATTGAGGAATTTCGAGTCATTCATTGCTTGTTTTTTTACCACGAACAATTCCATAAATGAGGGTACCTATAAAAGCAATTTGCCCCACTAAAAAGAATATCGCCAGCACCGCCGAGACTACCGGGAGGAGATTCATATACTGATCTATACAGGATTCACATCCCAACTTCAAATCCCAATCATTCAAAAAATAAAATTCATAGTGAATATCAGTATTTAACGGCGACCAGCAATAATATAACAATAGCAGCATAAAGCAACCAGCAATATGCACATATTGCCAGAAGCGGCTTTGGCGATAATTACGAGTCAGGTAGTAGATCCCTGCAACTGCCAGCGGGGCAAAAGCCCATATTAACATAGCAGCATCGTATGCCCCAGATACATCACAGATACATGTACCCAAATGGATAACAGGGCGAGCGATATAAGTAAACCCTCAGGCTTTATCAGCCATCGTAAACTACTCATGCATTTGCTTTAAATTCTTCTAAATACCCTGCCGCCCATTTGGCAATATATATTAACTGTCCAACTACAAATGCTATCAGTGCAAGCATCAGCAATGTATTCAAGAAGGATGTATAGAAAGGTAAGCCGGCCAGATAGAAAGACGGAGTTCCTGTAAAATACACAATGTTATATACAACGATCAGTCTGTACACCAGCAAGGGGGTAAGGAACAATGAAACCCCGCACACATAAGGCGCAATCCCCCATTGCGGGAAGCGCCTTGCCAGCCAGTAGCCCGCGGCGAAAAGCAAAGCCACTACAGCAAAGGGAGAATACCAGTTTTCAAAAACAATAGTAGTTACAAAGTTGGAATTGTTGCCCCGCAGGCGAAGGCCATGGCTTTCAAGCGACCAATGCTTCACCTGAAGAATAGCTGCGGTTAAAGTCAAAAGCCCTTCCGGCCGGAGGAGCATCCGGGATATATTCGTTCTGTTCATAGTTTAGTTTTTCGTGCCCCGCACAAATCCAATCACGAGGTTCAGGATAAATATGATGGTGCCGTATAACAGGCAATAGGTGAGAAGGAAATCATAATGCCCGTCTGGATTAAATGTAATCAAGGCCCCGGGTTGGATAATTGTAATTGCCACGCAAACTGCCATAGCAGCTATATGCAAGTATTGAAACACGCATGATTGCCTGTAGTTGCGTGTGAGGCTGTAGAACAGAGCCTGCAAGAGAAGCAGCATGGTTCCGGGGATGTAGTAAAACAACATCAATAATACAAAGGAGTGCCACGATAACAAATGCTCGTTGTCGATCAAGCCAATACTAAGCAGGAAAATGACGGCAAGCCATATATGGAACCGCCAGGGTAAAAGGAATTTGCGCATCTAAAGAGAGAATTGTGGCTTGATGTTTTTCATAGGTCAGGATATACGCTCTGCTACAGGAAAGTCTCACATTGTAAGATATGCCTGTTCGTTAGTTATCGTCTCTTTTATTAGTTACTAAGGACCGCTTTTTTAAGGCGGGCAGCAAAAATAGGGAAACGCAATAATCAGAGAATAATGCTGTGGAAAAGTAGCGCAGCCTGGAAATACCTATTTCCCGCAAATACTGGCTTTCGGAGGATGGGTGTGGATAATTATCAGCCCCTCCGCTCCTTCTGCAGCCCGCGAACCATTGCGGTCGTGAGCAGCGTAAAAAACGCCAGATGGCCTGCCAGCATGAGGAACTGCGCAATACATAACGCCACATGCGTAAACGGCGCTCTGGGAGCCAGGGGATCTTCGTTTATCCGTTCTATAAACCACATCAACAATGCAAAACAAAACCAGATCGCCACATGGAAACGTTGCGGCCATTTCCATAACAGGTTTTTCTCCGCCAGCTTGTAAAGGAAAGATTCGAATAGCAATGCCACGAACATATAATAATATACATGCGGCCAGTACAGGTGAAGTGGTGCTTCAGAAAAATAGGGTTCACGAGTAGCATAACTGCTTCCCCAGATAATGCAGGCAATGGCCAGCAAAAATAACTGTACCTGTGGCCGTGTAAAAATTTGAAAGATTCGGGATGTGGTCATGGATAGGGATTGAATATATCGGGATGTGTTTTACTAAAGATACATGTCAGCCACGCTTAATCTGGTGAGCGCCGTCATCAGGGGAAGTGATCCCGGCCCACAATTTTTCATGTCTGGTGCCCTGCATTTACTGTGCCCTTCTTCTTAAAATTCACCAGTTGGCCCTGATCCCCCTCATTTTCAACCAGTTTAGGTCATTTATACTGAAACCCAGTGTTGGTAAGGGTTTGGTATATAATCCTGTAATATGTACACAAAAGAAAGATATTTTGGATATTCTGAATATCTGTTTTGTGTTAAAATCCATTTAAATTGATAATGAATTTATTAGGAGAATATTTCCACCGGAGCGCCACTTTCCTTCAATTCCCTGAATTTGTCTCTGTTGAAGCTATATAATTGAGCAGGACGACCTTGTAAAGGATGCTTCAACTTCTCCGGACGGGCAGCCAGCAAACCGAGTCCGTTGATCTTTTTCTGAAAATTGCGGCGGTCTACCGAGCGGTCGTACACCCATTCGTATAACTTCTCCAGTTCCGAAACGGGGAACTTTTCGTCGAGCATTTCAAATGCCAGCGGTTCGGTATGCAGGCGAACGCGGAGGTGTTCTATGGCTGCGGCAACGATATCGGCATGGTCGAATGCGGTGGCGGGGAGCTCACGTACGGGATACCATCGGGATTCCTGGGTGCCCGTTCCCAGCACGATCTTACTGGACGAATGCCTTACAAGCGCCAGATGCGCCACGCAGAGTACGCGGCCACGGGGATCTCGATCGGGGTGCCCCCAGGTGCTCATTTGTTCAAGGTAATTGGCTTTGAGCCCGGTTTGTTCTTTCAGCTCGCGCAGCACACAGTCTTCCAGCGGCTCATCGTTACGGACGAACCCGCCGGGCAGGCCCCATTTAAATATATGTGGAGGAATGGTACGCTTGCTTAGCAGCACCATCATGCCTTCTTTAGAGGAGTACCGGAGTACAACGGCTTCTGCCGTTACCCGAATGTGTTGATGCATGGTCAGGGATTAGGATATTTCAAGGGTAGTATTATTGGCTTACTGTCTGATTTCCGTCGTTACTTTCCTTCGGCATAGTGCTCCACCTGCGCCGTGCCCTTGTGCAGGTTCACGAAGAAGGGATTCTGCTGCGGGTCGAACACGATGATGGCGTTAGACTCCCAGGCACTTTGCGCATCGGGCAGGATGATTTCTACCTGCAGGCCATTGGCGCGGCGGAACATAAGGCTGTCCTTTTCGATGAACTTTGCTGCAAAGCCGCGCCCGTTGAGAAACTGCACGATACTGTCTTTCTTCACGTTCACCGCGCTATCCTGTATGGGATGCTGGCGCAGCACATAGCACTTTTCGGTGATCACCTGGTAATTCGTGGTATCCGTACGCTCACGCGCCTGATTGCAAGATAATGCCAGCAGGGCTGAAGCTATAAATAAATAACGCATGTCGCAAGTTATAAAAACGGGCTTAAAATTGAATATCAAATACTTTCGCTTCGCTGCCTCGTTTCACCTTTACGGTGGTTTTGTCGCCCTTTTTGAATGTGGCCAGGGCATCGCGGTAGCTCATGGGGTCGCTTATGTAATGGTCACCCATTTGCACGATGACGTCTCCCGGGAGGATGCCCGCTTTCTTCGCCGGCCGGTTATCACTCACTAACTCTACCTTGGCGCCCTGGTTAAATGTATAATCGAGCATGATACCGAGCGTTACGGTAAAAGGCTTTTTATCGCCGCCCATGGGCTGCATATCGCGGGTTTTGGTGAAAGTAAGTTTGGGGCGGCTGTTGGTTTTCTCGACAATGCCGTAAACGAGTTTTACGATGGTAAGCTCTCCGTCGTAGTTGATCTTTTCGGCATCATCGCCTGGCTTGTGGTAGTCTCCATGGGTACCGGTGAAGAAAAACAACACAGGCACGTCTTTCACATAGAAGGAGGCATGATCGGAGGGTCCCAGTCCGGAGGAGTCGTAATTCACTTTCAGTCCTTTCGGGAGTGCGGCCGGCACCACTTCGCCCCATGAGGGCGAGGTTCCGTATCCGCCGATCTGCAGACCTTTATCGGCCGACAGCCGGCCCACCATGTCCATATTCACCATATAATTAACCTGCTGCATGGGCACAGGTCCTTTCTCCGCAAAGTATTTACTGCCAAAAAGGCCCAATTCCTCGCCCGAGAAGGCGACGAAGGCGTAGTTGGCATTTTTGAGTTTGGATTCTTTCAGCATCCGGGCCAGCTCCAGGAGGGCGGCGGTGCCGGAAGCATTATCATCTGCTCCGTTGTGGATGGCTTTTTCGTCGGGTGCCAAGGAGTTACGATCTTCCCCGTAGCCCAGGTGATCGTAATGCGCTCCTAAGATTACGGTAGCCGGGGCGCCATTATCAATATAACCGATCACGTTGGTACCGGTGCGTTTGGAAGGGGCCAGATCGGCCTGAAGATCGAGCTGGAAGCCGTTGGCATCGTCTGCCGAAAGGGTTTTGCTGCCCTCCGCTCCTACCCAGATGGCAGGGATGGCGAGTATTTCGGCCGGGAGATCGAGCCAGCGGGAAACGGTCTGAAGGTCTTCTCCACCATTGAAGAATACGATGCCGGTGGCGCCGCTTTCTTTGGCTTCTTTCGTTTTCTTCTGATAAAATTCGAGAGGGGAAGCATGTGGGTTTATCTCATCTTCCGAAGCTTTTACATCGATCAGCCACACGTTATCCACTTCATTTACGCCGGGGAGCACTTCTCCTTTGGCGCTTTTCCGGGCGCTGAAGGGCAGCGGGAGGAATTGAGTACCGGGTTTGAGGGGGTGCTGGTTGATGGAGAACCGGGCTTTAGGGCCGGCTTCCAGTCCTTCGCGGACGGTGAACTGCTGCAGGTAGCCATCGGAGCCTTTGGGGCTGAGGCCAATAGCCTGCATCTGTCCGGAAATGTAGGTGGCGGCCAGTTGTTCGCCCGGGGTGCCGGTCCGGCGGCCTTCGAGCTTGTCGGAGGCGAGGTAGGCTACATGTGCCTGGAGGTTGCCGAGGGTTTTTCGGTCGGCTTTTTTCTGTGGGTAAGCGGTGAGCGCCATACCCGCCAGGGGCAGGATGAGATAAAGCTTTTTCACTCCAACGGTATTTTGGGCAAAAATAAGACGAATAGCCGGGATGAACTCATTATTTATCATGGGATTGTCTGGCCCGGAGCCATCGGTTGGCCAATCCATAAATTATATGCTAAATTTGCCCGGCTCTGAACAGGGTTACAACAAAAACGAAAAAGCTGAACATGAAAAACACGCCATTTACACACAAGCACATTGCGCTGGGCGCCAAGATGGCCCCATTTGCCGGGTATAACATGCCTATTTCCTATACGGGTATCAACGACGAACATGCCGCCGTGCGCAACAGTGTAGGGGTATTTGACGTCAGCCACATGGGCGAATTCATCCTCAAAGGCGAGCATGCGCTCGACCTCATCCAGCGGGTAACCAGCAACGATGCCTCTAAGCTTACTGCCGGTAAAGCACAGTACTCCTGCCTCCCTAATGAAGATGGCGGTATTGTAGACGACCTGCTCGTGTATTGCATCGAGGAAAACAAAACTTACATGCTGGTAGTAAACGCCAGCAATATTGAGAAAGACTGGAACTGGATCAGCAAGTTCAACACGAAGAATGTTGATATGGAGAACATTTCCGACAAAACCTGTCTGCTCGCCATCCAGGGCCCTAACGCTACCAGCGTGCTGCAGACCCTTACCGACAAGGATATCGTAAATCTGAAATATTACACCTTCGTGAAAGGCACTTTCGCTGGTGTGGATAATGTGCTGATCAGCGCTACCGGGTACACCGGTGCCGGCGGTGCGGAAATTTACTTTGAAGATAAAGACGGCGCGGCAGATAAGATCTGGGATGCCATTTTTGCTGCCGGAGCTTCTAATAATATTAAACCTGTAGGCCTCGGCGCCCGCGATACCCTGCGCCTCGAAATGGGCTTCTGCCTCTACGGTAATGATATCGACGACCGTACCAGCCCCATGGAAGCCGGCCTGGGATGGATCACCAAGTTCACGAAAGACTTCCCCTCCCGCGCTATTTTCGAAAAGCAGAAAGCTGAAGGACTGCAGCAGAAACTGGTTGGATTTGAGATGGTAGACAAAGGCATTCCCCGTCATGACTACGAAATCAAGGATGCAGCAGGTAATGTGATTGGCAGGGTAACCTCCGGAACACAATCGCCCTCCCTCCAGAAAGCGGTAGGACTCGGATATGTAAAAACAGGGTTTGCAGCATTGGATTCCGATATCTATATTGCTGTGCGTGACAAGGCGCTGAAGGCAAAAGTGGTAAAAGTGCCCTTCCTCGGATAATTCCCGCGGAAGGCATACCAATCCGGCCCGGCGCAGCGTTACTGCAACAACCATAAGACCATATCTTTAAAATTGTATAACCGCTATGCCAAGTATTCATCTGACCACGGTCATTCATGCACCGTTGCTACGGGTCTTCGACCTTAGCCGGAGCATCACCCTGCACAAGCGCAGTATGGCGCATCTTAAGGAAGAAGCTATACGGGGGCGGACCAACGGGCTGATAGAATACGATGAAACGGTGACCTGGCGCGCAAAGCACCTGGCCAAAACCCGGGAGCTCACCACCAGGATCACCTCCATGCAGAAGCCGGGTTTTTTCTGTGATGAAATGGAACAGGGAGACTTCACGCACATGAAGCACGAACATTTCTTCAAAGAAATCGAGAATGGAACGGTGATGATCGATATTATGGAATTCGGGACGCCATACGGTGTATTCGGGAAATGGTTCGAGAAGTTATACCTGAGGAAATACATGCGCCGTTTGCTGGAACAACGCAATCAAATCATCAAGGAATACGCAGAGAGCGAAAAGTGGCGTGTGATCCTTGATTAAATAAAGAAGAATGAGCGAGACTACTAAACCCAGGCTTGAAGTATGCCTGTCGCCCGCACTGCTGCACCTGTTCGATGTTAAGAACAGTATTGTGGTGATCATTGATGTATTGCGGGCCACTTCTACTATCTGTACTGCATTGCACAACGGTGCCGCTAAAGTGATACCGGTAGCCACGGTAGAAGAATGTGTGAACATCGGCCGCCAGCTCAACGCCATTACTGCGGGTGAGCGCGACGGTAAGATCGCTGAAGGGCTGCTGCACGGCAATTCCCCTTTCGAGTACCCGGTAGAGTTTATTGAAGGTAAAGTACTGGTACTGACTACAACGAATGGTACCAAACTGCTGCATATGGCGAAAGACGCGGTGCAGATCATTACCGGATCGTTCCCGAATATTTCTTCCGTTTGCGAATACCTCATTTCCCAGGGGCAGAATGTGATCTTGGGATGTGCTGCCTGGAAAGACAGGGTGAATATGGAGGATACGCTGTTTGCCGGAGCTGTGGTGAGCCGCATCAAGGAACATTTCGATGTAAACTGCGACTCTGCACTGGCTGCCGAAACACTGTACCATAGCGCGAAGGGCGATCTTTTCGGATTCATGAAGAAGGCCTCGCACTTCCAGCGCCTGGCCCGCTATGGACTGGAAGAAGATATCCGCTTCTGCCTTACGCCAGACGGAGCCAATGTGCTGCCTATCCTGCAGAACGGCGAGCTGATCAAAGAGAAATAATTGCTAATAAGCATACACGTAAAAGGGTGAGTTTCATAATGAAAACTCACCCTTTTTGGTTGGTACCGGTTTAATGACAGTTATGCCAGTGCGCCGGATTGTTTCTTTTGCGCCAGGTAATTATCTACTGACCAGTTGGTGGCTCCGTTCAATGTGAAACTGAGGGTGATCAGCAATGCCATCAGCGGGGAGGATACATCTGCCAGTCCGCTGCCGGTATTGGCTTTCAGGATTACCGCCACGATCATGGTAAGCACGAGCGAGAGGGAAGCCCAGCGGGTGAAGAGGCCGATGGCCAGTAGAAGGCCGCCAGCGAATTCAGCAATGGAAGCCATTAAACCCCAGAACGTTGGAGCGAAGGAAATACCAAGGAAGTTCATGGAACCGCCGATCATGGTCCATAATTCAGCACCTCCGGAGAGCTTTTGCCATCCGAAAATAAAGAACAGTACGCCTACGCCCACGCGAAGAATTGTGAGGCCCCAGTTAAGGCCTTTAGAATCGTTGATAGAAAGGGTGTTTCCCATAGAATTATTTTATACAAAAGTACACCGCAGACCCCCCGGTACTCAATGGATATTTTTTCATTTGAGGTGTACATTTTTTTGTGATATGGCCGGATTAAGGACCGTTTCAGCCTTTCATTTCGATTTTTTTTGCTTACTTTTGTGGATTGCCTTTTTATGAGCCGTCATTGTACAGATCAGTGTAAGTTTTAACAGAAGAATCGAGTGTAGAACCAGGCAGCGCCAAATGTCTCATAACCCCGGCTTATACAAAAGGAGGCAATCACAAGAAAAGCATGTCGCTACCCCACTTATTAAAATATGTATATAATAACGGCACTGACGAGGTGATCCGGAGGGGGAAACGCATATTCGCCACCGGCGGTGTAGAACTGCTGGAAGGTGATCCGGTATTGCGCTCCGCTTCTTTCCGGGTAAAGAGCGATACACATGCCAACTACTATAAAGTAACCATCAGTAAATATAACGAGCCGGCTACCATGAGCGTGCGCTGCCAATGCCCCTATAACCTGGGAGACATTTGCCGCCACGAAGCCGCCGCCCTTTTCCAGCTCCAGGAAATGCTGGACAGAAATCATTTCGACGCTTTCGATACACAATACGATCAGCAGCATACATTGATCAAAATGAAGTCGATAGACCTCAAGACCATCAAACTGCTGACATCCAATCATATTATCTCTGAGGCCGACCGCATCCTGCGTAAAACACAGGCTGTTATCAAATCCGCCAAAGACGAAAAAGTAGAAGCCGAACTAAAAGCTGACGGGAAGAAGTATCCCCTAATCCTGCAGCGCAACGAAGAGCGTAACTTTGATACGCATTGCACCTGTGATGAGCATGAGCATCCGCTCTGTATTCACAAGACTGCATTATTCCTGCAGCTCCTCACTGCCCACGGCCCTTTCTATTTTGATACGCTCCGTAACTGGGATAAAGAAAAGAACAAGCTCCTTTCCTCTTACGGTTATTCCCTCAGCGATGCCCTGGAGGGCAAATTCGCCTTCTCCTACCTCAACGGTAAACCCTTCCTGCGCGTACTGGACCCCACCATTAAAAAGGTGGAAACAGTGGCCGCTACTAAAATGGATACCCCTGAGCCGGAAGAAACGCTCACCGTTACACGGCGTTTGGGCGTGGTGCTCAATGCCAACGATAAACTGTTCCCCTACTTCCAGATGGAACTGGTGAGCGGCGATGCCAACGAGGAAGAAACCGAATTCGTTTCACTGGTTAACCGGATAGATCTTGGTAAGTATGTGGACTTTTACCTTTTCAAGGAAAGAGACCGCGACCTGATCTCACCCGTCCGTAAGCTGCAGCATAGCGAAGTCAATAAGTATCTCAATAAGAATTCTCCTTTCGCAGGTATCTGGGAAAACATCATGCACGAAAGCGAATCGGGCCTGCCCATGGAAACCATGGAACTCATCGTGGAATACCTACAGCCCAAGCTGGCCAAGCTGTTCCCGATGCTTGCAGAGCACCGCCTCGTATTTATCCTGCGCGACGGGCAGCCGTTCAAAACCAAGAACCTCCAGCAGCTGCAGGTATCAGGTGATCCCCTGAAGCCTTACTTCAAAGCGGGTAACGCCGGCGATCATGTGGAAGTAACTGCCTGGGTGGATATTGAAGGCGAATCCGTAAACGTATCGGCCAACCAGTGGGCCAGCCCATTGTTGTTCCTTTATAACAATACCATCCATTACTTCGCGAATCCTAAAGATTCCATTCACCTGCTGCAATACCAGGAGAATAATTCCCTCCGCGTCCGGAGCGAAGAATGGCAGGATTTTCTGAAAGAAGCCATCCTCCCGCTGGGTAAGGATTACGCCGTGCAATACGACGCATCCCTGCTGGCAGAGGTAGACGATATTATTCCCGAATGCCGTGTGTACCTCAAGGAAATGGGGGAAACATTCGTTATCCAGCCTGCCTTCTCCTATCATGGGCACGATGTGGAGTGGAACGATGAAACGCGCATTACCGTTCAGGAAGGCAGCAAAGTACTGGTCATCCACCGGAACAAGGAAGCGGAAGATAACTTCGTGAACCGCATCCGCGCACTGCATACCAACTTCGCCATTAACAGCAACTACAACTATTTCTTCCTCCGTGCCAAAGAAGCGCTCAAGAACAACTGGTTCTTCCTCTTCTTCGACGCCCTGAAGGAAATGGACGTCCGCGTGTTTGGCTTCGAGCAGCTGCGCAACTTCAGGTTCTCTGCTTCCAAACCCGTTACCAATCTGCAGATCAGTTCCGGTATAGACTGGTTTGACGCGCAGGTGGAAGTAGTGTATGGCGATCAGAAAGTAGGCATCCGTGATATCAAACGGGCGCTGGCTAATAAACAGAATTACGTACAGCTGGCAGATGGTTCTCTCGGACTGCTGCCGGAAGAATGGCTGAAGAAATATTCCCTCCTCTTTAAAATAGGGGAAGAAAAAGATAAAGGCGCCGGCCTCAAACTGAGCAAGTACAACTTCTCAGTGATCGATGAGCTGTATGAGTTCATTGATGATGATGCCGTACTCGCAGAGCTGGACGAAAAGCGGCGTAAACTGCTGAAGTTTGATGAGATCCGTAACCAGCCCCTGCCGGCCAACCTGAAAGCAAACCTTCGCCCTTACCAGGAAAGCGGCTTCCAGTGGCTCAATTACCTTGATGAGGTGAAGTGGGGAGGTATATTGGCGGATGATATGGGTCTTGGTAAAACCGTACAGGCCCTCACCTTCATCCAGCATTATAAAAACACGCACGATAAAGCTACCATGCTGGTGGTTTGCCCCACCACGCTGATCTATAACTGGGAGAACGAGATCAAGAAGTTCACGCCGGAAATCACTTATCATATCCACCACGGTCCTGCCCGCCTCCGTATTTCGGAAGAGCTGGGAGCCTTCGATATCATCATCACCACCTACGGCACGCTCCGCAGTGATGTGCAGCTGCTCATGAAGATCGATTTCGACTATGTGATACTTGATGAATCGCAGGCGATCAAGAACCCCCAGTCTAAAGTAACCAAAGCAGCCCAGTTGCTCAATACCCGCAACAGGATAGCGCTTTCGGGTACGCCCATGCAGAACAACACTTTCGATATCTACGCGCAGATGAACTTCCTCAACCCGGGGATGCTCGGCAGTGTAGACTTCTTCCGTAATGAATTTGCCACACCTATCGATAAGTTCCAGGATCAGGAAAGGAAAGATCACCTCAAGAAGCTCATCTATCCTTTCATACTCCGCAGAACAAAAGAACAGGTGGCAAAAGACCTGCCGGAGAAGATCGAAACGGTTATCTTCTGCGAAATGGATCCGGAGCAGCGCCATATTTACGACGCTTACCGCAACTCCTACCGCTCTAAGATATTGGGTGTGATAGAAGATCAGGGTATGGAACGCAGCCAGCTTACCATTCTGCAGGGGCTTATGAAGCTCCGCCAGATATGCGACTCACCCGCTATCCTCAATGAAACAGAGAAATATCCCAACCACTCCGTGAAGCTCCATGAGCTTACGCGTGAGATCTCTGAGAATATCAGTAACCACAAAGTACTGGTGTTCAGCCAGTTCCTTGGTATGCTGGGCCTTATTAAAGACAGGCTCGCGCACCAGAAGATCCCTTATGAGTATTTCGACGGCTCTACTTCCACTATGGACAGGGAGCGCGCCATCCAGAACTTCCAGAACAATGAGGAGTGCCGCGTATTCCTTATTTCCCTGAAAGCAGGTGGTGTGGGTCTTAACCTCACGGCGGCAGACTATGTTTATATCGTGGACCCCTGGTGGAACCCCGCGGTGGAACAACAGGCTATCGACCGTACGCACCGTATCGGGCAAACGAAGAACATCTTCGCTTACCGAATGATCTGTAAAGACACGGTGGAGGAGAAAATCCTGGAACTGCAGGAACGGAAGAAATCGCTGGTGAAAGACATTATTGCCGACGATACCGGGTTCATCAAGAAGCTCACCAAAGAAGACGTGCTCTACCTCTTCAGCTAATCAACTTATACCCAACCCCACGGATATTGACGATCTGAATCTTAGGATCCTCTTTCAGATACCTGCGCAGTTTAGTGATGAACACATCCATGCTGCGTGCGTTGAAGAAGTTATCGTCGCCCCAGAGGTCGAGCAATACGGGGCGGCGCTCCATCACCTGATTTTT
Source organism: Chitinophaga deserti (assembly GCF_003149455.1). Taxonomy (GTDB): domain Bacteria; phylum Bacteroidota; class Bacteroidia; order Chitinophagales; family Chitinophagaceae; genus Chitinophaga; species Chitinophaga deserti. The sequence goes on along the minus strand of NZ_QFFK01000002.1, from coordinate 288,979 downwards.
ATGACGGCATAATCTCAACAGCACTTCAGATTCGCGGTGCGACAGGTACTCCGTGTACCCGTTGCGGGTGAGGGTTTGTTTGGGTGCGCTGAATACGAACTGGCCGATGATGATCTCATCCGCCTCCGGAGGCATTGGTGCCGCCTGTCCGTTGAAACGAGCCAGCAGCGAGCGTATGCGGACGATGAGCTCGTCCATACTGAAAGGCTTTTTCAGGTAATCGTTCCCGCCGAGTTCGAAGCCCTTTACCACATCGGCCGTCTGGGATTTGGCGGTGAGGAAAATAATGGGGATCTGCTTATCGGTTTTGCGGATCTCTGCCGCGAGGGTGAAGCCATCCATGCGTGGCATCATAACATCCAGCACAATCACATCAGGCTTTTGCTGGCGGAAGAGGCGCAGGCCTTCCTCCCCGTCTGTAGCCGTGAGCATGCGGAAACCGCGAGTTTCAAGACTGTCTTTAACGATCTGAGCAAGCTGCCATTCGTCTTCTATCAGTAATATCGTTGGCTGTTGGTTCATGCTGCGGGTATTTCCAGTTGAAACTCGCTGCCCTTATCGGGTTCGCTTTTTACTTTGATGGTACCGCCATGCTTTTCTGCGATCTTCTTCACATAACTCAGGCCCAGCCCGAATCCTTTTACATTATGCAGATTGCCCGAAGGTACACGGAAGAATTTCTCGAACACATTATGCTGATACGCATGGGGGATGCCGATGCCATTATCTTTCACGGTGATGCGCACCCATCCCGGCCGGCGTACCACCTGTATGGTTATTTCAACATGGTCGTGCGAATATTTGATAGCATTATCCACCAGGTTGTTGATGGCATGGGAAAGATGGGTGGGATCGGCCTGGATGAGCGGGTCGGATAATAGTGTGTACGTGAAATCAGTTTTCTTGGAGGATTTAAGGCGATGGTTGGAAATGATATCGGCGATGATATCATTCAGGTCTGTGGTTTCTATCTGGAGGGCTACGTCTTCCTTTTCTTCTGCGGCGATATGGAGCACTTTCTCCACGAGGTCGCCCAGGCGCTGGAGTTCCTGGCGGGAAATACGGAGGTAGGTAGCGGTTTTATTCGGATCGTCGAGGGCGTTGAAACGTTCCAGCGCCTCTACTGCTGCAGACACTGTGGCAATCGGGGTCTTCAGCTCATGGGTCATGTTATTGATAAAATCGTTCCTTACTTCGGAGAGCCTTTTCTGCCGGAGGATGGTGCGGAGCATATACAGGAACGAGCATACGGTGAGCAGGAGTAAAACGGCAGAAGCGGTGAGGCTCCCGGTCATTTTACCTAAAATGAATGGCATGGGGCTTTCGAACTCTGCGGATACAAATACGTTGTTGACAGGATTAAAGGGGATTACGCCCGTGCGGAGGGGCGACTTTTTAAAGCTCAGCGTTTTTGCCGGCACAGCCTTCAGGGTATCGAGGCGGAAGTTGGTAAAGATGCCCCGGTTAACGAGCTCTGCGCGGTAAAGGCTGTCCAGCTGATCGATGGTGAGGGTGTTGCGGTAAAAGTTCCTGCGTACGAGCACATCGGATATCTGGCGGGAAAGGGTATCGGTAAGGCGTTTTACATTGGTATCTCTGCGGAGCATGCGGTATCGCACGTTGCCATCGGCGCCGGCTTCCACAAATTCTTCCATGGCGGTAGCGGGAACTCCGGGAGCTGCAGTTACGATGCCTTTACGTATCATGGTGCCGCCGGCGATACCGACGTTTACAGAGTCTCCCTCAAAATGTTCCACATGCACCGGCAGGGCGGCAACAGCAGGAGTACTGTCTGCAGTAGTATTGAACGTGAAACTGAATTTAGCCTGGCCGAGTACTTTACCGGCATCCCCGAACTGTTTGTGAAAAACTGCAGTACGGAGGGCTTCGTTGGTATCGCGCTGGAATTCCTGCAGCCGTATCTGGTACGACTGGTACAGCCAGTACCCTTGCAGGGCCAGGATGCCGATGATACAGGCAGACATGAGTACGAGGATGTTTCTGATACGGTGGCGCATGGGTGTAAAGCTATTCATTCTGCCCCAACGGCCGTGAATCGCTTAACACTAATTAACAAACGTTATGAGTGGTTAACCCTCCGGGCGGCCTTACTGCGTCATCTTTACAGAAAAAAGCCATGAAAACGATCGTACTACTGGCGGCGGGCCTTACTTTCTCCGCTGCCGCAATGGCGCAGCAGCCATCCGGAGTGATTGAATATGAGGTGAATTCGAAACTGGAAGCGGGTCAGTTCAGGATGGTGATGCGTGGGGCCGACGGGTCGGTTACCTCCAGCAACACGCCCCCGCCCGATATGCCGAACCTCATTACCACCACCCAGACGTTCACCTTTGCCGGGGGGCTCGGCCGGCTGGAAATGGAGAACGGGGGTAATATGATACGCCGGATGACCCTGGGGGCTCCGGGAGGCGGAGGGGAAGCCGCTTTTGCGGCTACTGCGGTTGCCGCAGGAGGCCCCGGACCGCAAATGAGCGACCGGTCATCATCACTGCGCCTGCCTGTCAGTAATGCCACGTATATTGACCTTATAAATAAAAGGTTCCTTTCGGTGCTTACCGAGCGGAAGGATTCTGCCGTTACCGGCGTATGGTATTCTGAAGAACCGTACAAGCCCGCGGCAGAAATAAAAACGAGCGGAAAAACGAAAACGATTGCCGGATACCGCTGCCACCGTGCAACGGCCAACGTAGGCGAGGAATCTTTTGTAATCTGGTATACGACAGATATACCCATGTTGTTTTCTCCCGTAAACGGAGTGTGGCCCCCCGAAGGTGTGGTGCTGGCACTGGAAAGCAGCAAACGGTCGTATACAGCGAAGAAAGTAGAACTGAAACCCGTAGCAGATGCGCCACAACTGCCCGGTGACGCGCAAAAACTAACGGCACAGGAATTAAAAGACAAACAACGGTCCATCATGCAGGCATTTCACAATGAACAGCTGAAGCGGATCCAGGACACAGAGTAAAACCCAGTTAAGACAAAGACACAGCACCCCTCATGAAAAAACTCTGGCAGATATACCTGTTGACCATATTGGCAATCGGGATGGCATCCGCATCCCGTGCGCAGCTTCGCGAGTACCGGCTATCGGGCCGGTTGACGGACCAGTCTACCCGCGAAGCACTCCCTAATGCCCCGGTGGCCCTGTTGGGCAAGGATTCCGTTACGGCTGCACATGCCGTGACGGACTCCCTCGGCCGGTTTACCCTCACCGCCACACTGCGCGGCCCTCTCCGCCTCGTGGTATCTTACATGGGTTTTGACCCCTACTCCCGCCACCTCCTCGTGTCCGATACTGCTTCTTCTATTTCGGTAGGAAACATTGCCATGGTCCCCAAGGGGATTAACCTGGCCCGGATAGATGTGGAAGGCTATCGGCAACCCATCACCCTGAAGGAAGACACGATCGAATACAACGCAGGCTCATTTAAAACGAAAGAGAATGCCGTGGTGGAAGAGCTGCTGAAGAAGCTGCCGGGCATCACCGTAGAGCGCGATGGTACCATCAAAGCCGGCGGGGAAACGGTGAAGAAAGTGCTGGTAGATGGTAAACCTTTCTTCGGGAATGATCCTAAAATGGCCACACGCAACCTGCCTGCCGATATCCTCGAAAAAGTACAGCTCATCGATCAGAAGAGCGATCAGGCACAGTTTACCGGCATCTCCGACGGGCAAACGGAAAAAGTTATCAACCTCACTGTGAAGGAAAACAAGCGCAGGGGTTTCTTCGGGAGGGCTACAGCGGGCTATGGAACCGATAGCCGGTTTTCTGCCAATATGAACATCAATGCATTCCGGAAAGACAAGCAATATGCTTTCATCGGAAGCGGGAACAATACCAACGGAACCAGTCTGGGAGAAGGTATGAGCGGAATGGGCGGCGGTGGCAGCGGTATTACCCGCAACTGGAACGGAGGGTTGCAGTTCAACAACAGCACAAACCCTAAGTTCAGGCTGAACGGGAGCTATCATGTCAATAACAGCCAGGCGGAATCAGAAGGCTCGTCTGACAGGCAGAATATCTTCAGTAAAGATTCCTCCAGCTACGTATTCGGCGGAAATAACGGGTTGAATACCGCTATGGCGCACAATGTAAACATGCGCATAGAATCTGATATCGATTCTTTCTATTCATTGATCCTTACACCCAATCTTACTTTCAATAACAGCGAAAATCAATCACAGCGCCTCAGTACCACCCTTGATAACGACCGTGATACCGTAAATACTAACCGCAGTACCACTTTTACGGAAACGAAAACGCCTATTATCAATACCGGGGCTCTCTTCCGCAGGAAGTTCCGGAAAAAGGGCCGCACGCTCAGCGCCAACTTCAACCTGGCGTATAACAACAGTGATGTAACCACCTTCAACGAAGCATACACCCGCTTTTCTGATAATATGCAAACCCGTCTCGATACCATTGATCAGAAAGTGCAGGCGGAAAATATGTCCAGAAACTACGGGGTACGCATCAGTTATACGGAGCCGGTATTCCGCGACCGTTACCTCGAGATCAATTACGGATACAATAATTCGTTCAGCTCTTCCGACCGGTATACCTGGGACAGAAGCAAGCCCGGCGGGGAATACGACATTCTCAACGATAGTTTAACGAACCATTTTAATAACCTCAATGCTTACCATCAGGCAGGGCTTAACCTGCGGACTGAAAAGCTGAAGTATAACTACACCCTCGGCTTCAACCTACAGCAGAATTTCCTGGAAAGCCGTAACCTTACCAAAGGAGAAACCATTGAGCAGCGCACAACCAACATCTCTCCCACCGCCCAGTTTGCCTATAATTTCTCTCAGAACAAACGGCTGAAAATGTCGTATAGAGGAAATACCCAGCAGCCTTCCATGGAGCAGTTGCAGCCTGTACCGGATCTTACGAACCGGCTGCTCATCCGCCTGGGTAATCCTGACCTGAAGCCTTCTTTTAACAACATGCTGAACATCACGTACAATACTTTCAACAAGGATAATTACCGGAGCTTTTTTGTGGGGATGACGGGGATGATGCACCTGAACAAGATTGTGAACAGCAACACGCTCCGGCCGGATGGGGTGCAGATAGTGCAACCTGTGAACCTGAACGGGAATTACTCACTCAATGCCTTTGCAGTAACCGGCCTCCCGCTGGATAAGTCGCAGAAGCTGGCTTTTAATTTTACGACAGAAGTGGGATACCGGCGCGACCCCAGTTATGTAAACGATAAGAAGAATTTCACGAACAACCTCACTGTGGGACAAACCGTGAATTTTAATCTGTCGGTGAAAGACAAGTTCTTTTTAGGAACGGAGGCACGTGTGAATTACAACGATGCCCGCTTCTCGGCTAACCCGCAGAACAATGCGAAGTACTTTAACTACGACCTTAACCTCGATGCGAGCATCCAGCTGCCGTGGGATGTGGTGGTGGCTTCCCAGGTGCATTATACCGCTACTACGGGGCGTGGAGAGGGTTACAATCAGCAGTTTACCCGCATCAACAGCTCTGTAGCGAAAACGTTTCTGCCCAAGCGCCAGGGTATCCTGCGCTTCCAGGTGTACGACCTGCTGAACCAGAACGTGAGCGTGAACCGTACGGTGGCCGACAACTACATTGAAGACACCCGGAACATGGTGCTCCGCAGATATTACATGCTGTCCTTCACCTGGATCTTTAACCGCTTTGGCGGGCAAAACGGCAACCAGCCTCCCATGCGGTTCTGACGAACTGCGAAATGGAGTAACTTCCCATAAATGCGTTTTTATGACGGAAGGCTACTCCGGCACTCCCCTGTTCAAAAAGCTGGGCATTAAACCAGCAAGCCGCCTGCGGGTGCTCCATGCCCCGGCGCATTACCGCGAACTGCTGACGGGCATGCCGGTAACTGCTGTAATTGTACAGCAGGATGCGGATATGATACATGCGTTTTATTCGGAAAAGGCTTTGCTGGAAAGGGAATTGCCGGTGTTGGCAGATGAAATCCCCAAGGATGGGATGATTTGGGTTAGCTGGCCGAAAAAATCCTCCGGCCTGCCCACGGATATAACGGAAGATGTGATCCGGGGAGTGGCCCTGGGGTTAGGGCTGGTAGACGTAAAGGTTTGTGCGGTAGACGGCGTCTGGTCTGGCCTGAAGCTCGTCTGGCGCCTTACAAATCGTTAAAGATGCGCTTCTTGCCCTGCTCCTGCCAGTAATTGGAGAGGTAGACAACGAGGCGTGCAATGGTGAAGGTAGGGATGAAATCGAGGCCGGGAAACAGCTCTTCAATGAAGTTGAAGGCACCGCCGAAAAGGCCCACAGGGCCGCCGAAAAGACGGTAGAATACAACTGCCGATATTGGCGCCCAGATCACATCACTCACTTCCCCAAACAGCGGTACCGCATAACTGGCCAGACCTATCAGGTCCATCACCAGGCAAACGATGAGATTTGGAGTAGATTTTCGTTCCATACACACGGGTTTTATATATATAATCAAATAGCCCGCCAAAATGTTACACTTCGCCGGGCCACACATGCCGAAAATTCCCCCAAATGCTTGCCCGTGCTGCCTGTATATACGAATGCAACTGGTCATTTGGATGCGCTCCGCCGCCAGTATGCAGTCAATATTTCAGGCTTGCATTCAGCGGGAAAAAGAGGTACTTTCACTTTCTGTAAAACCTTCCCCGTTATGACAACACCTTCATCCCGCAGAGATGCGATTAAAAAAGTTGCGACTATGGCATTGGCAGGCACCACTCTGTCTTCCCTTTCCGAGCGCGTTTCCGCCCACGAAACTGCTGTGGGAGCGCCGCTTAAGGGTAAAGTAAATCACTCGGTTTGCGCCTGGTGTTATGGAGGTATTCCTCTCGAAACCCTCGCTAAATCGGCCCGCGACATGGGCATTAAAAGCATCGAGATCATCTCGCCCGAACAGTTCGAGACGATTAAGAAATACGACCTCACCTGCGCCATGGTGGGCGCCATCAATAAAGACTGGGGTATTTCCCGCGGCTGGAACCGTACGGAACACCACAAACCACTGGTGGAATTCTATCAGGGATTGATCGACAAAACGGCGGCGGCGGGTTTCACCAACCTCATCTGCTTCTCCGGAAACCGCAATGGCCTCAGCGATGAGCAGGGCATCATCAACTGCGCCGAAGGTCTCAAACAGGTAATTGGCTATGCAGAAAAGAAAAAGGTGACCCTGGTGATGGAATTGCTGAACAGTAAGGTAGATCATAAAGATTACCAGTGCGACCATACAAACTGGGGCGTGGAGCTTTGTAAGGCAGTTGGATCAGATAGCTTTAAACTGCTCTACGATATTTACCATATGCAAATCATGGAAGGAGACGTGATCCGCACCATTCGTGAGAATCAGAAGTATATCGCCCACTATCATACAGGCGGTGTGCCGGGCCGGAATGAGATTGATGAAACACAGGAACTGTTTTACCCCGCAATTATGAAAGCGGTGGTGGATACCGGCTTTAAAGGGTTCGTGGCGCAGGAGTTTGTTCCCAAGCGGGAAGATAAACTGGCCTCCCTCCGCCAGGGCGTTCAGATCTGCGATATTTAAGGCGTGCTAGGTGCGGGTTTTCTGCCAGTCGTGGCGGAGCATCCCCATCACCACCATGTCTACATACTGTCCATGTAACTTAGCACTTTCCCGTAAAATGCCTTCGCGCGCAAAGCCCAGCTTAATGGGTATTTGCGCGCTTTTGTCGTTTTGGAGGACGAAGCGGATCTCTACTTTATTGAGCCGCATGGTGGAAAAGGAATAATCAATTAAAGCGCGGCATGCTTCTGTTACGATGCCTTTGCCCTGGTGTGAATTCACGATCCAGTACCCTATTTCTGCTTTCTGCAGGATGTGATCCCAGCCATGGAGGTCAATAACGCCGCAGAGCACATCCTTATGCCAGATGCCGAAAGCCACAGCTTCCTGCTCATCCGATTTCCGGAACATGAGTTCAATAAACCGGAGGGAATGATCTTCAGAAGTATTGTAATCGACCCAGGGCAGGAACCGCCGGAGGGTTTTGCGGGAATCATGTATAAGCCGGAAAAGGGCCGGCGCATCTTCCGTTTGCAGCTGGCGCAGCCGGATTTCGGTATTGACAGGTATTTCTAACATATGGTCAGGCGGGTAAACATAATAAAACCGGCTAAAAATACCAACAGGTAACCCACCCGGAGGCAAGTTACCTGTTGATTTTGATTATGACGGTACTGTACTACGCTTAGTTTCTGCTGAAAAGTTGCTGTTTAGCCATGTCCGATACCACCTTGTTTGTGTATACCACTGCCATACGCTCGGCGGAGGCGGGGTCAAAGGTTTCGGTCTGTATGGAATAAAGCAGCTGCTTATCCCTGATGCTGTACAGGTTGCTTTCCAGGAAGTATCGGGTGTTGGTGGTGTAATAGCCGGGTTCATATACCCTGCCGTACATCCAGTTGTAATAACCCCACCAGCGGCCGTAATAGGGTCCGCCGAACGGGCCATAGATGCCGTTGTTACCGGGAACGTAACTCTTTTCTTTCGATTTGTCGAGCATTACAATCGTCAGCACATTATCGATATCGCCTTTCCGGAGTTTGTTCAGCGCCTGTTCTTCCTTCAGCCCTTTAAAAGCTTTGGGCCCGAATTCATCGTATGCGGAAACGGCCTGGTAGCCCTGCTTTTTGAGTGCGAGCACCATTTCTTTTTCCATCTGTCCACGCAATCTTCCTTCGCGGTCGTTTACGAGGCCGAGTACCATGATCTTCTGGCTTTTGTCCAGTGAGGTTTGTGGTTCTTTCCAGGAAGATGTCACTTTCGTGCTGGAGCATGCGCCGAGGAATAACACCAGTCCGGTCAATATCCCTGCGCTCAATAGTTTCATCTTGGTCTTCATCGTATTGGTGTTTTAATATCAGTTAGACGTTGGAATGGTTGTAAAAGATACAGGCGCGGGAGGGTTTTAACATTACTTTCACCGAACTGTTAAGGTTTTGTAAATGATTGCAATGCAACAGGTTAACACAATAAAACTGCGTGTTTTCCGTTAGGTGGTCCTGCCTCATGAAGCCCTGAAAGAGTCTTGAAGGATCCGGTAAGGAATATGGTTTGTAAGCATATAGAATGGAATTACAAGCTGGTATCTATTTAATTAGAAGTAGTTATCTATGGGGCATGTACGGGACAACTACGGGACAACTATTAGTTAAGTGCGTGGATAAGGTGGAGATGAGGTGGAGATGAGGTGGACTTGATCAGGAGTTGAGGCGTACCGGAAAGAAGCCAAAATTTACTATAAATAGAAGATTATGCATAGTTTAAATATAGTAAAAATAGTTTAAATTATGAGGGTGCGAAAACGACAATTTTTAACGTTCGGAAAGGGGTTTAACGAAAACTGCCGGCGCAATGGCCGGCAGTGTATCTGAAGTTTTGTAGGATCAATAGTTGATCACCTGCTCCTGAATCGTTTCCGGGATATTGCGGTACTCGTACAGCTGGTTGCGCAGCTGCGGTTCAAAACCTGCTTCACGGATAGCATCCTGCATGGAGCGGTAGGTGAAGCGGTGAGGCGCTCCCGCGGCACTTACCACGTTTTCCTCGATCATGATAGAACCGAAGTCGTTGGCACCGGCATGGAGGCACAATTGCGCTACCTGCTTGCCCACGGTGAGCCAGGAAGCCTGAATGTTTTTGATATTGGGCAGCATGATACGGCTCATGGCGATCATACGGATGTATTCTTCTGCGGAAGAGGTGTTATGCACACCGCGTACACGGGCCAGGAGGGTATCCACGTCCTGGAAGGTCCAGGGGATGAAGGCGGTGAAGCCGTAATGCCCTTCGGGCTTTTCGGACTGTACCTGCCGGATATCGACGAGGTGCTCAAAGCGTTCCAGCACGGTTTCCACGTGGCCAAACATCATGGTGGCGGAAGAGGCGATGTTGAGTTTATGCGCAGCCCTCATTACATCGAGCCACTCGGCTGCGCCGCATTTGCCTTTGGATATAAGGCGGCGGACACGGTCGTTGAGGATTTCGGCACCGGCACCGGGGAGGGAGTCCATCCCGGCTTCCTTCAGAGCGCGGAGTACTTCGATGTGGGTGCTTTTTTCGAGCTTGGTAACGTGCGCCACTTCGGGGGGGCCGAGGGTGTGGAGGCGCAGCGTGGGATACAGCTGTTTAAGCTGGCGGAAGAGGTTTACATAGAAGCTGAGGCCCAGCTCGGGGTGGTGGCCACCCTGCAGGAGCAACTGATCGCCCCCGTACTTCAGCGTTTCTTCTATTTTAACCTTATATTCCTCAATATCAGTGATATATGCTTCTTTATGACCGGGTATCCGGTAGAAGTTGCAGAACTTGCAGTTGGCCGTACAAACGTTGGTGGTATTAACGTTCCTGTCTATCTGCCAGGTTACCTTTCCGGAAGGTACCTGCTGCTTCCTCAACTCATTCGCAATCTCCATCAGTTCGGCCAGGGGCGCGTTCTGAAACATGAATACGCCTTCTTCCGCCGTCAGAAATTCGAACCGTTGTGCTTTTCCGTATAAATCCTGTAATTGCATCTTAGCAGCAAAGGTAGGCTATCCCCATAAATTATTTTGCCGCTTGTAAGATTTCAGCGCGGTAGAAAACGGAGGAAGTGTTAAATTTAACTGGAAGGGGCGGCAATCGTCCCCGCACCTTTCCTCAAATCAATATGGGAGCCAAATCCATTTTTCACGTTATCATCCTGATCCTGAGCCTGCTGTATGTCCCGAGTAATATATCCGCCCAGGATACCGAAAACACCAAAGAGCCCGAAGCACGGTTGGTGGCCCGCTTTCCCTTCAAGCAGTATTACGGGGGCGTGGTTGTATTGTCGGCCCGGCTTAACGATCACCCCGATACCCTCCAGTTTCTCCTGGATACCGGCAGCGCCGGCATCTCGCTCGACACTACTACCTGCGTTCGCCTCGGCCTCAAGCTTACCCCTTCCGATAAAGTGGTGCGCGGGCTGGTGGCCAGCAAGAATATCGTGTATGCGGCAGACAATACCCTGCACCTTCCCGGCCTCACTGCGGACAGCCTCGATTTCCATATCAACAATTACGAACTCATCAGCCAGGTATATGGCATACAGATCGATGGCATCATCGGGTACAGCCTGCTTTCGCGTTATATCATGCAGGTAGATTACGACAAGGAAGAGATATCCATGTATACCAACGGCGCTTTCAAGTACCCGCGCGGCGGGCATCTGATGAAGCCCAACTTAACGTTTATCCCCGTTATCACCGCCCCGCTCCGCAGCGGTAAGCGCAACATCAACCACCGCTATTATTTTGATACCGGCGCGGGCATGTGCCTGCTGCTCAGTACCCAGTTCGTGAAAGACAGCTCGCTGCTCGTGAAGCGTAAAGCTAAGGTGATACCTACCGAAGCGCAGGGCCTCGGGGGTAAAATGCAGATGTACATCACCACCATGTCTGAGTTCCGCATCGGCAACTACAACTTCCGCAACGTTCCTACTTACCTGTTTGACGATATTACCAACATCACCTCCTACCCTTCGCTGGCGGGCATGGTGGGTAACGATCTGTTGCGGCGCTTCAACCTTACCCTCAATTACGCGAAGAAGGAAATCCATATTATTCCCAATACCCATTTCCGGGATCAGTTCGATTATTCCTACACCGGGCTCATCATTTACCTGATTGATAACCGGATTGAGGTGACGGATGTGATCCGTAATTCCCCGGCAGAAAAGGCGGGCTTTAAAGTGGGTGATATTGTGCTAGCCATCAATAATAATTTTACCACTAACCTCCAGCTATACCGCGATATCCTCAAGAACATCGGCACGCGCCCCAAGCTGCTCCTCATGCGTAATAACGAGCTGATGGTAAAACAGCTGCCTATCCGCAGTATATTGTAAGCAACGGCTTTTGTCGTAGATTTGCATGTTTCGGCCCGCCATTGCGGCGGATGCCGTCAATAATTTTATATATTCGGCATATGGTTCATTTCTCAAAGTTTACGCTGGATAACGGATTGCGTGTGATCGTGCATGAAGACGTGACTACTCCCATGGCAGTGGTGAACGTTCTGTACGATGTAGGTGCGCGGGACGAAGATCCGCGCCAGACTGGCTTTGCACATTTATTCGAGCATCTGATGTTCGGTGGAAGCGTCAATATTCCTGAATACGACGAACCACTGCAAATGGCCGGTGGTGAAAACAATGCATATACTACCAACGACCTTACCAATTATTATATAGAGCTGCCCGCAGAAAACCTGGAAACTGCTTTCTGGCTGGAGAGCGACCGTATGCTTTCTCTTGCTTTCTCGGAAAAGAGCCTGGAAGTGCAGCGGAAAGTAGTAACGGAAGAGTTCAAGGAGCACTACATCAACAAGCCTTACGGCGATGTTTGGCACAAGATGCGCGAGTTGGCTTACTCCACACACCCCTACCGCTGGATGACCATCGGGAAGGAACTGAAGCACATCGAAGACGCGAAGCTGGAAGACGTGAAATCTTTCTTCTTCCGCCATTACCGCCCCTGCAACGCTATTCTTGTTGTGGCAGGTAAGGTAACGCATGCACAGGTGAAAGAGCTGGCGGAGAAATGGTTTGGCGACATCCCCAGCGGAGAGCGCTATGTGCGCAACTTGCCGGTGGAGCCCGTGCAGGATAAGGCCCATTTCCTCGAGATCAAATCGAAAGTGCCGCTGGATGCCTTGTATAAGGCATACCATATGCCTTCGCGCATTGATCCGAAATATTATGCTGCCGATCTGGTAAGCGATGTGCTCAGCGGTGGCGGCTCCTCCCGACTGCACCAGGCACTCGTGAAAGAAAAGAAACTATTCAGTAATATCGATTGTTATCACTTTGGCAGTCTGGATGCCGGCCTTATGGCCATCGAAGGCAAGCTGGTGAAAGGAGTGAAGATGAAAGATGCAGAGAAGGCGATAGAAGAAGAACTGGATAAGTTGCGCAATGAGCTTATTCCGGAGCGGGAGCTGCAGAAGGTGAAGAACAGGGTGGAGAGCATGCTGGCATTCGAAGACATGGGGCTCCTTTCCCGTGCAAACAACCTGGCTTTCTATGAGCTTATCGGCGATGCCAGTGATATGAATACAGAGTTCGCGAAGTACGAGGCAGTAACCGTGACGGATATCCGCGACCAGGCGCAGGCCATCTTTGCCGCCAACAATGTCAACACGATCCATTATTACGCAGGAAATTAAGACTATGATCAACAGAAGACAGGCCCCCGCAATAAAAGACGCAGTAAATTTCGATATACAACTCAAGCCGCTGGAGCAATTCCGGCTGGATAACGGTATCCCCGTATACGTAGTACGCTCCTCAGAGCAGGAAACGCTGCAGCTGGAACTGGTGTTCCCGGCCGGTAGCTGGTACGAATCCGAGAACCTGGTTGCCTCTGCCACCAACTTCCTCATGAAGAACGGTACCAGCAAGCACTCTGCTCTCGAGATTAATGAAATGACGGAGTATTATGGCGCTTACCTGAACCGCAACTGCTTTCATGAGAACGCCACCTATACCCTTCATTGCCTCAGCCGCCATATTCCGGAACTGCTGCCTACGCTGCAGGAAGTGATCCTTGACCCGGTTTTCCCGGAGCAGGAGCTTGCCATTTTTACACAGAACATGAAGCAAAAGCTGGCGGTGAACCTGCAGAAAAGCGAGTTTGTGGCTAACCGGCATATCGATAAATACCTCTTCGGAGAATTTCACCCATACGGCCGCGTAAGCAGCATGATGGCGTACGATGCCCTGCAAACCGAAAGCCTCCGCGGGTTTTACATGCAGCATTACACGTACAGCAATTGTAAGATCTTCCTCGCGGGTAATTTGCCCGACAATATTATTCCCCTGCTCAACCAGTATTTCGGTTCTACTCAGTGGAACGGAGAGCGGCATAACATCCGCCCGGAAATGCCCATCCTGCCATCGGAAGAAAAGAAGTACAGGATCTTCAACGATGAAAATGGCGTACAGGGAAGCATCCGTGTTGCAAGGCCTTTCCCGAACCGCTACCACCCTGATTTTCCGAAGATGCTAGTGCTGAACACCATATTCGGCGGGTATTTCGGATCGAGACTGATGAGCAATATCCGGGAAGAGAAAGGGTATACTTACGGCATCCATTCACAGCTGTATAACTTCCGCCAGGCAGGCGCAGTGAACATCACTACAGAAGCCGGGCGCGATGTGTGTGAAAAAGCCATAGCGGAAATATATCTGGAAATGGATAAGCTCCGTAACGAGCCTATACCGGAAGAAGAGCTGAGCCTGGTAAGGAACTTCATGATAGGCTCCATCCTTGGTGACCTCGATGGTGCTTTCCAGGTAATACAGCGGTGGAAGAATCTTATCCTGAACGACCTCGACGAAAATTATTTCTACAACAACATACGCACCATCAAAACGATCTCCGCAGAAGAGCTGCAGCAACTGGCGCGCCAGTATCTCAGTCCGGAAGATTTTTATGAGCTGATCGTAATTTGATAGCGCCACTGCTAAACATTCAGCATGCTTTTTGTGTATTTTGTATAAAGCACTAACACCTTATCCAATGTTAGGAATCATTATCCGGCTACTCGTAACAGCGCTCGCAGCGTTGCTGACAGCCTATTTACTTCCCGGCGTTAAGCTTCAGGATTTCACGACCGCATTGTTGCTCGCAATAGTGCTGGGGTTATTAAACCTCATCGTAAAACCTATCCTGGTGATCCTCACACTACCGGTAACGGTAGTAACACTGGGCCTGTTCCTCCTGGTGATCAACGCACTCATCGTACTATGGGCCAGCAGCCTCGTGAAAGGATTTAAGGTAGACAGTTTCTGGTGGGCACTGCTGTTCAGCGTGGTGCTGTCACTCATCAGCAGCTTTATGATGTCGCTCGGGCCGGAAGATAAAATGGATTGATCAGCGGCCCAGCCGCACTACCTGCCCCTTCCGGGTACCGTTATGTTTTCCGTTTTCTATCGTTATCTCACCATTTACAATCACATGGCTGAACCCGGTTGAATACTGGTGCGGCTGTGAGAAGGTAGATAAGTCTTTTACCGTGGCGGGGTCGAATATCACGATATCCGCCACATATCCGGGTACCAGCAATCCTCGCTGAGACAGCCTGAATTTCTGTGCCGGCAGCGATGTCATTCTCCGGATCGCTTCTTCCAGCCCCAGCACTTTTTCTTCCCGCACATATTTACCCAGCACCCGGGCGTTGGTGCCATAGCCCCTTGGGTGCGGCATTCCCACATTGAATTCGCGGATGCTTGCATCAGAAGCAAACATATTGAAGGGGTACTGCATGATCCGTTTCACATCATCTTCACTCATTCCGTGAAACACCATGCCCGCACTGCCCTGCTGCACCAGGTCCAGCACGGTTTCCACTTCATTGGGGATCGTGGTTTTCCTTCCTTTTAGTTTATTGATCTCAGAAATATTCTTACCATTCAGCGTGGTATCCGCTTCGAAGTAGGCTACCACGGCATAGTCGAGGTTTTTGAGGCGACGTTTTTTGTAGATGCCCGTCATTTCCGCGGCAATCTTTTTGCGTATGGCCGGTGTGGTGAGGCGGTACACAACGGAATCGTGCCCGCCGGAGAGTGCCCAGTCGGGCAGCATCGTGCGTAAGCTGGTGCTGCTGGCGGTGTAAGGGTATTGGTCGATGGTTACCTCCAGGCCTTCGCGCCGTGCTTTCTCAATCATGGCGATGGTAACTTTGGAGCGGCCCCAGTTTTGCTTCCCCCCTATTTTGAAGTGGGATATTTCCACGGGTATATTGGCTTCCCTGCCTATGGTGAGCGCTTCTTCAATGGCTGCTTCCACCGCATCGCCCTCATTGCGCATATGCGTGGCATATAGCCCTCCATAGCGTGCAGCAGCTTTGGCGAGGCCTACCACTTCAGGCGTTTGGGCATAGTTGCCGGGTACGTAAATGAGTCCGGTGCTGAGGCCTACCGCGCCGTCTTTCATCGCTTTTTCCACGAGTGCTTCCATACGGAGCTGCTCCTCGGGAGTAGGGCGCCGGTCGGTACTGCCCATTACGGCACGGCGCACATCGTTATGACCGATGAGGGATGCCACGTTGATGGAAATGGTCATACTGTCCAGCTGCCGGAAATACCGCCCCAGGTCGGTGTTGGAAGATCCGCAGTTGCCTGTTACCACTGTGGTAACGCCATCGAGGAGGAAGCTTTCGGCAGTAGGGACTTTAAACTCGTCTTCTTCAATATGCGTGTGCACGTCGATGAAGCCCGGGGCTACTATCCTGCCGCCGGCGTCAATGATTTTTGCAGCTTTGAGGGTTTGCGGCTGACGGGTTACGGCGAGGATGCGACCGTTTTTAACAGACACTTCGCCATAGAACCAGGAGTTACCGGTGCCGTCGGCAATGCGGGCATTGCGGATGAGGATGTCGGCATCAGATTGTGCATGGCACGCCAGGGCGGCAAAAAGTAAGGGGATCAGGATAAACTTTCTTTTCATGGTTCCGGGTTTAGCTGGAGTGGTCTGCCACGATCTTCCATTCGCCATCGATCTGGCGGAGAATGATGGAAAAGTGTCCCGACAGGTTTCCGATACTACGGGTGAGCTTCCACTTGCCAACTACAAAATACGCATCGGGAGCGAGCTTTTTGAATTCCAGCAGGTCGAATGCGAGAGAACCCATTCCTTCTTTCCCGGGATATGCTTTTTTGTAATTATCGAGGGTAGCCTGCCAGCCATAGGTTAGTCCTTTGCTGCCGATAAACAACAGGCTGTCGGATTTCCAGTAGGTGTCCATAAAGGCCACGATATCGCCATTGTTCCAAGCTTTAAGTTGTGCCTGCATAAGCTGGCGGATGCGCGCTTCTGCCGGGTCCTGGGCGTGGGAGGAGGCCGCTACGGTCAGAAAGAGGACGGCTGATAAAAGGAATTTTCGCATGTGTTGATGGTTGTATGCATGAAAATAAGGAAATCCCGCCGGGACAGGTATTATTGTCCCGGGTTTCCGTGGTTTCCGGATAATAAAATTATGTATTGTATTGATAATCATAATGAGTATGCTAAAATCACCCCTGTTTCTTTATAGAAAAGTTTAACGGTTTTTATCGGTTTTCCATTCCGGGATTGTTCTACCTTTGCACGACTACAAAAATTTTGCATTATGCCCGGATTTGAACTATTTGGAGCTGAAGAAAAAAAGGAAGTGAACGACGTCCTGGAAACAGGGATTTACATGCGTTACGGATTCGACGGTCCCCGTAAAGGGATCTGGAAAGCGAAAGAACTGGAACAGGCGCTTTGCGAGCGATTTAACGTGCAATATGCGCAGCTGACTTCCAGCGGCACCACCGCCCTTACCACCGCTATGGCTGCTCTTGGCCTGGGTGCGGGAGACGAGATCATTATGCCCACCTTTACCTTCGTAGCCAGCTTCGAAGCAGTGCTTTCTGTAGGCGCTACACCTGTGCTGGTAGATGTGGATGATACCATGACGCTGGCCCCTGATGCTGTGCGCGCTGCTATTACCCCCCGTACAAAATGCGTGATGCCCGTACATATGTGTGGTTCCATGGCCGACATGGATGCACTGATGGACATCTGCCGCGAACATAACCTCATTCTGCTGGAAGATGCCTGCCAGTCTACCGGCGCCACCCACAAAGGCCGCGCTCTTGGTTCCATCGGGCATGCCGGTACCTTCTCATTCGACTTTGTGAAAACGATCACCTGCGCCGAAGGCGGAGCGATCATCACCAACGATAAAGACGTTTATACTAAATGCGATGCTTACTCCGATCATGGTCACGACCACCTCGGCGGGGCAGACCGTGGCGCCGATGGCCACCCGCATCTTGGATACAACTTCCGCATTTCCGAATTGCACGCAGCGGTGGGCCTTGCGCAGATCCGTAAGCTGGACCGCTTCCTTGCCATCCTCCGTAATAACTACGGTATCGTAAAAGAAGCGCTGGCAACAGTTCCGCAGGTGGAGTTCCGCCGTATCCCCGATCCTGCGGGCGACAGCTGCACCCATCTTTCCTTCTTCCTCCCCGACCTGGATACTGCCCGTGCAGCCGCCAAAGCCATTAAAGCTGCCGGCCTGCCTGCATTCCATTGGTTCGATAATAACTGGCATTATTTCCGCAAGTGGAACCACCTGCAGGAAGGTGCTACCCTCACCAAATTCCCGGAACAGCTGGCTAAAGACCTGGCCGCATACCAAACCAAACAATTCCCCGCTTCCGACGCCATCATCAGCCGTTGCATCTCCTTCCCGATCAGTCTTGCATGGACAGATGAGGAAGTGCGCGAGCGTGCTGAGAAACTGACGGCTGCCGTTAAAAGCGTGTTGTAATCTTAAACTTCCGGCATGAAGAAAATCGCATTGATCCCGGCGCGGTACGCCGCTTCCCGGTTTCCCGGCAAAATGATGGCAGTGCTTGCAGGCAAAACCGTTATCTGGCGCACATACGAATCCACCCGTGATACCGGTGTGTTCGACGAAGTGATGGTAGTAACCGACAGCGACATCATTTTTGAAGAAATCACCCGCAATGGCGGTAAAGCCATCATGAGCCAGCGCGAACACGAAAGCGGTTCAGACCGTATCGCCGAAGCGGTGGAAGGAATGACCGATGTGGATATCGTAGTGAATGTTCAGGGAGATACACCCTTTACCCGCCGCGAGCCGCTGGAAAAACTACTGCAGGTATTTGAAGGAGAAGCCGGCAAAAAAGTGCAGGTGGCATCCCTCATGCAGGAGCTGAAAGAGTGGAAAGATATTGAAGATCCCAACTTCGTGAAAGTTGCGGTAGACAAGGATTTCAACTCACTCATGTTCTCCCGCTCCGTGATTCCCTACCCGCGGGATAAAAACGTGCCCACCGTGTACTACGAGCATATCGGCATCTATGCTTTCCGCCGCGAAGCCCTGCTCCGGTTCACCCGCACGCCTATGACGCCGCTGGAAGCTGCGGAAAAAGTAGAATGCCTGCGCTATCTGGAAATGGGCATCCCCCTCAAAATGGTCGTTACCGACTATATGGGTGTGGAAATTGATACACCTGAAGATCTTGATAGAGCCTCCAGATTGCTGGACCAACTATAAACACAAAAAATCCGGGATAAAACATGAAATTCAGAAACTTTAAACTGGTAGGATACGTCATTTTCGGACGGGGTGCGTTCAACCAGCTCGATGAGATCATTGCCCCGCGCCGTAAAGGTGATGCGCCGATGATATTTTTTGTGGACCATTTCTTTGAAGGCAACAAGCCCTTCGTTTCCCGCATTCCCCTGCGTGGTAAAGACAAGGTTGTTTTCATTGACGTAACGCATGAGCCTAAAACTACTTACGTAGACCGCCTGCGTGAT
The DNA here is from genome assembly GCF_003149455.1 of Chitinophaga deserti. GTDB lineage: Bacteria > Bacteroidota > Bacteroidia > Chitinophagales > Chitinophagaceae > Chitinophaga > Chitinophaga deserti. The sequence continues at coordinate 269,580 of NZ_QFFK01000002.1, read as the reverse complement.
GAGCTGAAAGCCGAATTCGGTGAAGTAAGCGGCATCATCGGCATCGGTGGCGGCTCTACCCTCGATATGGCGAAAGCAGTTTCTCTCATGATGACCAACCCCGGCTCTTCGGCCGATTACCAAGGCTGGGACCTCGTGAAAATGCCCGGTGTTTATAAAGCCGGCATCCCCACCCTTTCCGGAACCGGTGCTGAAGTGAGCCGTACAACCGTGCTTACAGGCCCTACCCGTAAACTGGGTATGAACTCCGACTTCACACCTTTCGACCAGATTGTGCTGGATCCTGAACTGATCGCCAACGCGCCTGTAAACCAGCGCTTCTATACCGCGATGGATTGCTACATCCACTGCATCGAATCACTGGAAGGTACGTTCCTGAACGCTTTCAGCCGCTCCTATGGCGAAAAGGCGCTGGAACTCTGCCAGGAGATTTACCTGAAGAAAGATCGCTGGGACGAAGACTCAGATGAAAAGCTGATGATGGCATCTTATGCCGGCGGTATGAGCATTGCCTATTCTCAGGTGGGCGTAGCCCATGCGGTGAGCTATGGCCTCAGCTATCTCCTGGGTACCAAACATGGTGTAGGCAACTGCATCGTGTTCGACAAACTGGAAGAGTTTTACCCGGCAGGCGTGAAGGAATTTAAGCTGATGGTGGATAAGCACCAGGTGGAAATTCCCCAGCACATCACCAAAGGCCTCAGTGATGCTGACTTCGAAACAATGATCGACGTATCCATGGGCCTGGCTCCGCTTTGGGAAAATGCCCTCGGTAAAGACTGGCAAACACTTATGACCCGCGACCGCCTGCGCAAGCTGTACGAAAAACTATAATTCTTCCGGAAGGAAAAATATACCAGAGAGGCTGCAGGACGCTCCGGCGATGCAGCCTCTTTTTTTAAAACCCTGATGCATGGAACCCATTAAAAAACTCACCGAGCAATACGCCAGTGTACTCCTGAAAGTAAAAGAGCGCCGTACGGCCTGGCAGCAGCAGGCTAAGCCATTCCTCATTCAGCATCTCAATGAAGTGATTGCCCGCCACCCCCTAAACTGGAAGGCAGGAGCCAATGAAATGATGCAGGGCCTCGAGGCAGTATACCTCCTTTTCGACCACGAACCCAGTGGCATTGTGGAGCAATCGCCTTTCAGTGTGGTACAGAAAATGAAGATCGGCGGGTTCCTGTCGTTCTCCCAAACCCGCAACGGGCAAATTGTTGTTTGGATCAGCTTCCCATTTATCGACGGGATGTCGGAAGAAAAGCCCCGGAATGAAACGCTTGATACCCTGGAGCCGGAAGAGCTGACGGTTGAATCCGTAGACCGGTTTATCGGGAAGTTCCTCGAAGAAATGATACAGTGGGAAGATGATGCCCGCGACGAGATCGGGTTTATCCGTAAGCGGGATTGACCGTCGTCATCATTTAATTCCTTATAGCGTACGATCTTTGTACCATGCACGACATCAGACACAGTGAAGATATCCGGCTGCTGGTTAATACCTTTTACGACAAAATCCGTGAGGATGAGTTGCTGGGGCCTGTTTTCAATGAGCGCATAGCGCCGCAGGCCTGGCCCGCCCACCTGGAAACCATGTATAAATTCTGGGGATTACAGCTGCTGGGAGAAAAGGAATATTTCGGAGCACCTTATGCCAAGCACCGCACGCTGCCGGTAGATAAGCCCCATTTCGACCGCTGGATGGAACTCTGGACGGCTACTGCTGATGAATTATTCAGCGGCCCCCGGATATCTACCGCTAAAGTAAAAGCCGCCGCCATTGCCCAGGTATTTCTGGGTAAAATGCGCTTTGAGCGGGGCATTTTTGATTAATTTCTATTGTTGTTAATTCCTCCCCTCCTGCCTATTGCAAGTATGGCTGCTGGCACAACAGCGTATGAGCCTGCCAAAAGTCTCATTTTCAGCCTTCATTCGTGAACATATCGGAGGGCTGAAATGTTAATGAATGTTGTAACCGTATCTGAACCGTCTTCTAAGCAATAAGTTTCCCCCTGTGGCTGTCACCCCTTTGGGGTGTAACTCACTCATACCTTTGATTCACCACACGAAAAACGGGCATATGAAAAACGCGACCCTCTTATTGACCTTTTCAACATTACTGGTAGGATTTTCTCTCCAGAGCAAGGCACAGGCATCCGCTTCGGCAACCGCTAATGCCACGGCAACCATCGTGACACCGATCACAATTACCAAGAACACGGACCTGGAATTCGGGAATGTAGCAGTTAGTGCCACCGTTCCCGGTACGGTAGTAATGACACCTGCTGGTGTGAGAACACCGTCGGGCGGCGTAACCCTGCCTAACACAACAGGTACGGTAACTGCTGCTTCTTTTCTGGTAGAAGGGGTGGCCGGCTATGCCTACTCCATTACCCTGCCGTCTACAGCCGTGAACCTGGTACTGACAGGTGCTCCAAACATGACAGTAACTGCTTTCACCAGTACCCCTTCCCTCAATGGTACGCTCGACACCAATGGAGAGCAAACATTAAATGTAGGAGGTACGCTAAATGTTGCTGCCGGGCAGCCTGCGGGTGATTATGCCACTACAGTTCCGTTTACCGTAACGGTGAACTATAACTAAATCCGAGTCAGGACCCTTTCCGTCCGGGAGGTTTTTACGATTGCTTTTGCTGCTGTAGTTGCGGCCCGGACTTATTTTTTCCCAAATGTGATGACCCATGCCTTCCAAGCTCCGATTAATTACCCAAATCATTACAGTAGTTCTCCTTTCCGGGGGATGTTTGAAAGCCCTTCCCCTTAAAGCCCAGGGTAATTTGCTTATTACCCCCATGCGCGTGGTTTTTGACGGGAAAAAGAAAATGCATGAACTCAACCTCGCCAATACCGGCTCCGATACTGCCAGATATATCATTTCATTTATAGAGATCAAAATGCATGAAAACGGATCGTTTGAGCAGATAACCGAAGCAGAAATCGGGCAGCGCTTTGCCAGTCCGTTTGTACGCTTTTTCCCCAGAAGCGTGGTGCTGCCGCCCAATGAGGCCCAGCTGGTGAAGCTCCAGGTATATAATACCGGCGATCTGGAAAGCGGCGAATACCGGTCTCATCTTTACCTGCGGGCAGAGCCGGTTGCCGCAGCCCTGGGCGACCAGGGCAGTAAAAAGGATTCTTCCGAAGGGGGTATTTCCATCCGGCTTACACCGGTTTTCGGTATTTCCATCCCTGTCATCATCCGTACGGGAGAACAGCATGTGGAAGTGAGCCTGGACAGTTTACAGATGGCCGGAACACCCGCCGCGAAACAGTTGCAGGTTACCTTCAAAAGGAAAGGGAACATTTCTGTATACGGCGATGTGCGGGTAGATTATTTAACGCCGCAGGGCAAGCGAACACAGGTGGCGGAAATTAAAGGCGTGGCAGTTTACACGCCCACCACACAGAGAAAACTCATGATACCACTGGCGGCAGGCCCCGATTACAGGATGGGCAGGCTGGAAGTGACCTATATGACAGCACCCGAAAAATCCGAGACCCCACTGGCCTGGGCGGCACTAACGCTACGCCCGTAAAATCCTGAAGGGTACAACACCATATGCATGAAAACCGTTTGTTATAGCCGATGGATACAACTGGCGCTGGCCTGTTGCCTTTTAGGTACAGGCGCTCTGCGCGCGCAAACCACCAGCTGGAAAGGAACTACAAGCACCAGCTGGAGCACGGCGTCTAACTGGACAAACGGGGTACCATCCGCCACAGTAGATGCTGTGATCGGTGACGGGAGCTTTACTGGCAGTTTTCAGCCTACTATTTCAACCTCCGCAGCCACCAAAAACCTGACGATCAGCGCCACCGGCTCTCCGGTACTCACCATTTCCAAAGCACTCACAATATCCGGTAACCTCACCCTTAATGCGGGCGGCTCCATTTCTCACCGGGGCGTTACCGTAACGGTAAAAGGGGACTGGGCCAACAGCGGCGCATATACCGGTACTACAACCACTTCAAGGGTCAACTTTGCGGGAGCAAATCAAACAATCAGCGGTACTACTGTTACCGCTTTCAGGAGAGTGAGCGTAAACGCGGGCAGTATCGTTACCATGCAGTCGAATTTTTCAACGAGCGTGAACCTTACCGTCAGCGGTACACTGATACCAGCAGAAAATGCCACGCCACCGGTGGTTTCCGGAACGGGTACTTTAACCGTGGCCGCAACGGGCGTTTTACATGTAACTGCGGCCACTTACGCAGCGAATTATGCCAATACGGGAACGGTATCTCTCTCCGCAGGATCTGTGGTAGTATATAGTGCAACCACAAAGAACCAGACAGTCCGTAATAACCTTACCTATTCCACCCTGCGCGTTTCGGGAGCAGGGTTCATCAAATCTCTGGCTGGTAACCTCAATGCCATGAATGCCACCACAACTGCTACCGGCAGGATTGAAGTGGAATCAGGAGCCTTAGACCTGGCGGGCTTCACCGCAAACCGGGGTACCACTGTTGCGGGAGGCGCGGTGCTGGTTTTTAATGGGGCTACCCTGCGTATGTCGGCCTCCAACTTCCCTGGGAATTTTGCAGGTGTAGACCTTCGTTTGTCAAGCACGGTGGAGTATTATGGCGGCACGCAAACGGTGTCGTCCCAAACATATGGCAACCTTTTACTGACGGGTAATACAGGAGCAGCGGTGAAAACACTGCCGGGAACCGCTTTCAGGGTGGAGGGGAATCTTACCAGTACTGTCGGTACTGCCACTTCGGTATCTTTTACTGCTGCCTCTGCAATAACGGTGAACGGGAGCGTAAGCATCGGTAACAGCACAACATTCAATGGGGGAAGTTTTGTGCATAACATCGCCGGGAACTTCGCCGTGCTGGGAACCTATACGGGAGCAACGAGTACCATACGCATGGCAGGTGGCGGGGGCATCATCAGCGGTACAGGCACACATAATTACTTCAACCTTACTTTTGCAGCCAGTAATATTACCGCTACCGCAGATGCGGCTATTAATGTTGCGGGCGATCTTGCAGATGTGGAACCCGGAGCATTTACACATGCAACCGGCGGTACTTTCACGATGACCGGAGCCGCTAAATCCATCTCCGGACCGGATATTGTTTTTGACAACCTCGTTATTGCCTCAGGTGCCTCCACCACAATGGGCACAACAATCAAAGTCAATGGTAATATGACGGTTACCGGCACTTTTACAGGCACGGGCGGTACGGTGATAATGAGCGGAACGTCTAAAAGTATTTCAGGAAGTGGCACTGCTGTGTTTGGAACATTACAGCCAACGGGCACTATTTCTACAGCCAGTAATTTTACCATCAATAACGCACTGGATGTTGGCGGTAGTTTCACCGCCACGGCCAATACTGCCACCTTTACCGCTACCAGCAGCGTAAGGGGAACCGCGAATCTTTTTAATGTAACCGTCAACGGAACTTCTCTTACCATGGGGGCCAATGCTGTGCTGGGCATTGCCGGTGTGTTTACGGTTACTGCCGGCACTTTCGATGTTACATCCAATATTCCCAATACGGTTATTTATAACGGAACGGGCGCTCAATCCGTAAGGGCAGGTGCCTATCATCACCTCACTATCGGCGGGAGTGCTACCAAAACCGCAGCCGGGGCTATCACTGTAAATGGCGATATGAATATTGCTGCCGGGGGAACTTTCAGTGCCGGAAGCTCAACGCACACGGTGTATGGTAACTGGGCCACGGCAGGTACTTTTACTGCAGGAACCGGGACCATTACTTTCGCAGGATCGCTGCCCTCCAATATCAGCGGTACAAATACTTTCGCTAATCTGACCCTTGCCAAGGCAAGCAGCACTACGCCCGTTAACCTGCTTAACAATACTACCGTTTCCACAGTAAATATGAATGCGGGATGGATTAATACGGGGAGTAACGCAATCATTATCACAACCACACGCACCGGCCCGGGTATCATTATGGGTACTATAACAAGGCAACACGGGTTTACACTGATTGGAGGTGTGTATGAATTTGAAAGTCCGAACAATACACTTACCATTACCCTTTCCACATTACTTACGTCTGTAACGGTTACTGTCAAAAAAGGACCGGTAACGGATTTTCCCGGTGGCGCGAGTATTAACAGAGAGTATACGGTTTCTTCTACCGGCGTATTGAATTTAGCACTTGCATCCATGAAATTCCATTATGAGGATGATGAGCTGAACGGAAATACGGAAAGTACTATGAATGTATGGCTGAACTCAGGTGGAAGCTGGGCTTCACAGGGTAAATCGGGGAACAGTACAACGGATAACTGGGTGTCGGCAGGTGCATTAACAGCGATCAACGGACGGTGGACATTATCATCTACTGCCAATATCGTGCGGTGGAACGGCAAGATCAGCAGCGACTGGAACACGTTGGCCAACTGGTCTGTCTTATCAGGAACACCAACACGCCCGCCCGGCGTCAACGATATCGTGATCATTGGCGATTCCACTTTCCTCAATCAGCCAGTAATCAGTACAGCCGTATCCATCAAAGGGCTCAACTTTGCCAGTGTAAAAGCTGCAACGCTCACCCTGAGCGGCGGTTCCCTCACCACGAGTGGCAACATTTCAGGCTCTTGGGCGGCAGATGCTCAGCATACTATCAACGCAGGAAATCAGAGTATAACGGTGAATGGCGATTTCCTCATGTCTGAAGGAACCAATAACAGGTCTATTAATCTGAATATAGGCAGCGGCAGTGTAAGCGTATCGGGGAATGTGCAGCAGCGGGGCAATGCTTCCCTTATTTTTTCAGGCACAGGTACGCTGACTGTAGGGGGGAATTACATTTATACAGGAGGTACCTTTACTGGAGGAAGCGGCACCGTAGTTTATAGTGGCAGTGGTACGCAGAATGTGGCAGGCGTCAATTACAACCATCTCACCTTTCAGAAAACAGGCGGTACCGGCTTACTGGGAGGAGCATCTGTTATGACCGGAGACCTGACGGTGAATGGCGGACAGTTTTCGCTGGAAGGTTTTAACCTCAGCGCAGTGAATGTGGCGATTGCTTCAGGTGCTACATTACTTGGCGGCTCTTCCACAATAGGTGTTACAGGTAACTGGAGCAACGCCGGCACCTTCTCCCCCGGCTCGGGCACGGTATCATTATCCGGTTCAGCAGCGCAGAATGTTTCTGCCTCACCTTTCAATCATTTCGTTGTCAATAAAAGTTCCGGTGCGGCATCGCTGACGGGTAACATCACCCTGACCGGTAACCTTACACTTTCCACCGGTACCCTGGCGCTGGGTACTTTTACTGCTAACAGAACCGCCACAGGCGGCTCCATGCAGATGGGAGCAGGTACCCTGCTTACTGTTGGCGGAAGCGCTAACTTCCCGTCATTATTTTCTTCCTACAGCCTGAATACTTCCAGCACCGTACAGTTTAACGGAACGGTAGCGCAGGCCGTGCCGGGAGCTATTACTTATGGTAATCTGGAATTCAGTAACGGGGGCGGCGCAGCTAAAACACTTCAGACCAGTGCAACCGTTAACGGCAATATTACCATCAATAACGGCAGCACTTTCAGTGGAGATGTACATACCGTTAATCTATACGGGAACTGGATCAACAGCGGCACCTACACTCCAGGGAGCAGCACGCTTACCCTGAATGGTACATCCAAAACCATTACCGGCAGCACCACCTTCAACAGGATAACCGTTTATGGCAGTTATGCCGTAGACGGTAGTAACTGTACGTACAACGGATTACTGAATATTACCTCCACCGGTTCGTTTGATGCGGGAGCGGGAGTAGCTACGGTTAACGGAGACCTTACCAACAGCGGGTCGCTCACAAGTAATGGCACTACTACCTTTACCGGACTTCAGTTACAAACGATTCGTTTCATTAATGCCGTTGTATCTAATTCCAGCGGTATTGTGAACTTTAACGGTAATGTGGCGCCGGTACTTAATTCCACCAGCAGTCCCACTTATGCTACGCTCAATATCAATAATACTGCAGGTGTAACCGCCAGTGTGGGATGGAACGTGATGGTGGCATTTAACATCAGCAGCGGCGCTACTTTCAACAGCGGAAACGGCACACATAATATTTACGGCACCTTCACAAATAACGGTACCGTTACCAGCAACGGCACTATCAACTTCTTACCGGCTGCACCCGGCACCATACAGCTGACGGGCACTTCATTTTCCAGTAACGGGAACCTGGTGTTTGGAGGCACAGGTGCCATTTCGGTAACCGGGGCACCGGCTGCCTTGAATAATGTAACAATCACCAACTCTTCCGGTGTTACGCCTAATGCAAACTGGACGATGAACGGCAGCTTCCTCATCAGCAGCACGGGCGTGTTCAACGCCGGGTCGTACACTTTTACTGTGGGCGAAGATGTGGAAAGTAACGGAACGCTGAATGGTGGCACTTCCAACTTCACGCTCACTTCAACGAGTACCGATGGTGCAATTACCGGAAGCACCACTACCACTTTCTATGATGTACTGATTACCGGAACCATTACTGCAGTTGCGGATTATAATGTCAGCCACAATTTTACGAACAACGGCACCTATATTGGGGAGCCCGGTGTACTTACCATGACCGGTGCACTGGCCGGCGCCATCGGCAGCGGTACTCTTTCATCGTTTAACCTGGATTATCTCACCATCCGGAAAAGCAGCGGAATAGCGGTGACGCTCACCAAACCCATTACTTCAGTGACGGCTTTACAGATCGAGTCCGGCATATTTGATATCGGGGCAAATGCGATAACTGAAGATGCAGGACTATTAAGCATTGAAGACAATGCACGTCTTATCATCCGCGGAAATAATACCCTTCCGGTTTTTACCGATTACCACCTGGATACACTCAGCACCGTGGAGTATGCCGGCGCCACTCAAACAGTTTCAACAGCCACGCCTTATGGCAACCTCGTCATATCTGCAGCAGGTGATAAAACCGCTGCAAGCATCCTGAAAGTGATAAACAATTTCACATTGACGAACGGCAACTTCATCCCCGGTGCTTTTGCCGACAGTATCGGCGGCAACTGGACGATGACGGGCGGAACATTCACTAACACCGGCAACACTATGGTGTTTTACGGTAGTGGTGAGCAGCAACTGTCCAGCACCGGCGCATTTAATAACTTTACGGTGAAGAAGCCCTCCGGCTTTGTGAATCTTGTCACAGACCTTACTGTGAACGGCACACTCAATTTCATTCAACGGAATATCCGCACCAGTGATTTCACAGTTATTCTTCCTGCGACCGGTGCAGTAACCAATGCTGCACAGGGCACGGGCTGGGTGTTTGGCAGGTTGCGGAAACAGGTGGCCACGGGTACCGGTGTAGTACGGAGTTTTGAAGTGGGGGATAGTCTTATTTATGCACCGGCCTCTCTCACATTTGCCAGCGTAAGCACGGCGGGTAGTGTTACCGCAAGAACGATTGGTACCGATATTTCCGGTTTATCGCTTTCCGGAATGGATGCGGCAAAGAGCGTAAACCGATATTGGGCATTTGAAAACGGTGGTACCGTTTTCACTAATACTTCTGCTACCCTCAACTGGAACGCCACTGACCTTGATGCCGGCGTGGTTACTGCAAACCTGAAGGGTGTAAACGTTGTGGGAGCCACACGTACACTTCCCCCTGTTACTTCCGTAACCGCCACCTCCATCTCACTGTCCGGGATAACTGAACTGGGTATGCTGGCAGTAGCAGAGCTGATTGCGGCCATAAACTGGACAGGTAACCTCAGCACCAACTGGTATACCAATGGGAACTGGTCTACCGGCGTAGTGCCCGTGCAAACCAGTAATGTAGTGATCCCCACAGGCCGGCCTAATTACCCGGATGTTACCACCGGCACCGCACTTACAAACGACCTCACCATACAATCAGGCGCTACTGTAATCGTAACTACCGGTTTGCTGAAAGTAAGCGGGGTACTGGCTAACAGCGGCACCTTCACCGTATCTAACGGAAGCCTGGAGCTGAACGGCACAACGGCTCAAACCATTCCGGCATCTGTATTTGCAGGTAACGAAATCAGGAACCTTACGATTAATAACCCTGCAGGCGTAACGCTGGGTGGAACATTGCTGGTGAATGGTATCCTTAAAGCCACCACAGGTACATTGGCCGCAGGGAACTTCCTTACCCTGGGCTCTACAGCCGTACGTACTGCACTCATAGACGGTGCCGGCGGCGGACAGGTGACGGGAACTGTAACCATGCAGCGCTATCTGCCCTCCGGGTTCGGCTATAAATATTTCGCTTCGCCTTTTCAGTCGGCCACGGTTAATGAGCTGGCAGATGAAGTAAACCTTGCCGCCACATTCCCTGAGTTATATAGCTACGACGAAAACAAAACCACTTCGGGGTGGACGGCTTATACCACTACCTCCAACCCGCTTACATCCATGCGGGGATATGCCGCTAACCTCGGCGTATCCACTTCACCTGTTACGGCGGATATGAGCGGTACGGTCACTAATGCTCCTGTAAGTCTTACCCTGCTGAACAATAACCGCGTGTATACGAAAGGGTTTCACCTGGTGGGGAATCCCTACCCCTCACCCATAGACTGGGATGCCGTTACCGGCTGGACGCGCACCAACATCGATAATGCAGTTTATTATTTCAACGCAGGCACGGCCGACCGTTATGTGGGAACATACAGTTCATACATCAATGGAATTTCCAGTGATGGGGTGGCAAACGGCATTGTACCCTCTATGCAGGGCTTCTTCATCCATGTGAGCGATGGCGCGTATCCTGTAACGGGCACATTGACGGCTACCAATGCAGTAAGGGTCAATGATCTGGCGCCGGTATTTCACCGCCGCCCGCCACCTGTAGAACCGCTCTTCCGCTTTTCTGCTGGCTTTGCGGATGACGGCTTCCCGCAGGACCCGGCAGTGCTGTATTTCGACGACCACGCCACCAAAGGATATGATGAAGAGATGGACGCGCTGAAGATGCGAAATACCGATGCCCGGGTTCCCAACCTCATCATGGAAGGGCCTGGCGGGCGGGAGCTTTCCATCTGCGCATGGCCAAATCGTACGGAACTTACTGATACGCTGCCGCTGCGTATTGTAGCAGAGCGTGCGGGGATGCTCACTTTCCGCACCGAAGCACTGGAGCGTATGCCGGCGAGCCGCCGCATCTACCTCTACGATTCTTCCGCACGCCGCACCACCGAAATGATTATGGGAGCGCAATACCGGACAGACGTTTCCGCCGGCGATCATCGTAACCGCTTCTTCCTCGTATTTGGCCCGCGCAATGGCACGGGCGGTGGGGATGATAACCTGCCCGGTGAGTTCGGCGCCTGGAGCAACGGGGGGCAGCTGTATGGATCGTTTGCGCATGTGGAGGGAGACAGATGTACTGTTACCGTTTCCGGCATAACCGGGCAGCTTCTTTTCCGGAAAGAACTATCTGGAAGCGGGCGCCATTCGCTGGGTTCGGGGTATAGTGCCGGTATGTACATCGTAACGTTCCATGCAGGCCATCAAAAAGAAACCAGAAAAGTGATCATACAAAAATGATGTAATGAAGAGCAGGTACGGATATTTAAAATGGATCGCAGCGCTGGCATTATTGTCGGCTACTACGGCGGTGCTCGGCCAGGAGCAGCCCCCGCGGCCCATTGCCGTGCATGTAGATCCGGGACAGGGATTGATTTTCGGCGCTTTCTTTTCAGGGCCATCCGGAGGAACGGTCACTATTTTTCCTGATGGTACACGTACTGTGATGGGAACGGTAGTAGGTGCTAATATGGGATACCCTTTTGCTCCGGCCATTTTTGAAGTGGAAGCCAACCCGGGCACCATTATTCATATCATACGCGGGCCGGCTGTAGTATTAAATGGCAGCAACGGCGGATCAATGACGATGACGATAGGGCAGTTCTCCACTTCTGATACTTTTGTAACCACCGCTACTCCACCTACCCGTAACCTGGTGCGTGTTGGCGGTATCCTTACAGTTGGCAGCCCGCCGTCGAATCCGGTAGGTGCGTATAACGGAACCTTCAGTCTGACATTTATACAGGAATGAAGCATACCCCACATACCAGGTTGTTGCCGCGAGCCGTAAAACGTATCGCGGCATTTGTATGTGCCTGTTGCTGGTGTTGGGGAGCGTCGGGGAAAGGTCCGGGGGATGATGTGCCCATCCTGTATGAAACCTCCGTATACCTGTCGGTACAGGGCCTGGGAGGGTTGGAAGTTCCTGCCCTCATCAACAACGATACGGCTTATCTATCTGTCACCGATGTATTTGATTTCCTCAAGATCCGCCATACCCTCACGCCAGGCCGCGATTCTGTAGCGGGGTATTTTGTAAAAGAAACCAACCCCTACCTCATTGATCTGCCTGGCGGGCGTATTCACTATAAAGGCCAGCATTACCTGCTGAAGCCCTACGACCTGGTGCGGGCCGAAACAGGTATTTATCTTCGGCTGGAATATTTTGGCTCAGTATTCGGACTGCTGGCCACCTTCAACTTCAGGAGTCTTTCCGTGGCCATGAAAACCACGATGGAAATGCCCGCCATCACAGAAATGCGCCGCCAGCTCATGCGGCGTAACCTCCGGCAGCTGCAGGGCGATCTGAAGGCGGACATTGTAATAAAACGCTCTTTCTCACTGTTCCGCTTCGGGATGGCCGACTGGTCTGTTCTGGCAAGCCAGCGTAACCCGGGAGGGAATGATGTATGGGCTAACATCCGGGCCGGCGCTCAACTGGCAGGCGGCGAAGCCACCGTTTCCCTCAACTACAGCAACTACGCGTATAATCAAATCCCCGCAGGGCCGGATAAAGACAGGCGGCAAATAGGGCCCTTCGACAGGCGGCAGCAATATTACCGCTGGCGGTATGTGGATAATGACCAGCCACTGATGCGCCAGTTTATTGCCGGAAAAATATTTACCAATTCCATTTCTTCCATCTTTGACCCCGTGGTAGGCGTGCAGGTTACCAACGCCCCCACAACTTACCGCCGCTCCTTCGGTACATATACCCTCACTAATGTTACCGAACCGGGCTGGACGGTGGAGCTGTACGTCAACAATGCAATGGTGGATTATACCACAGCTGATGCCAATGGATTGTATTCCTTTCAGGTGCCGCTGGTGTATGGCAATTCACAGATCAGGCTGCGGTTTTACGGGCCATGGGGAGAAGAAAGACTCATGGAGGAAAACGTAAGCATACCCTTCAATTTCCTGCCATACAAAGAATTCGAGTACACTGCCAGTGCGGGCTTTGTGGAAGATACGGTGAACAGTTTCTTTTCACGCGGCCAGGCTTCATACGGCCTCACCCGCTTCCTTACATTGGGGGCTGGAGTGGAACATAAAAGCTCCATCCCCGGTGCTAATACGATCCCATTTGTGACCACTTCAATCCGGCTGGCGAAGAACCTGTTGCTGAGCGGGGAATATGCACATGGGGTACGCGGGAAAGGGCTGCTTACATACCGCCTGCCTGCGAACATTCAGCTGGATGCGGAATATACCAGGTACAAACAGGGCCAGCGCGCCATCATCTACTCCTTCCGCGAAGAGCGGAAAGTGATGGTGGCCAAACCATTCTTTGCAAAGAAGTTTTCCCTGTTCTCCAGGCTTACCCTCAACCAACTTATTTCCAGCTATACGCGTTACAGCACAACAGACATGTTACTGTCCGGCTCCTTCGGTAAAGTGGGTACGAGTATTAACACTTACGCGGTATTTGTGCGGGATGCAGATCCTTTCATATACAGCAATTTCGGGCTCACCTTCCGGCTTCCCGGTAATGTGCTGATGATGCCCCAGATACAATATGCCTATACTGGTCACGAAGTAATGTCTGCCAGGTGCGAGGTAGGCAAGTACATATTTCGCCGGGGATATCTGAATGCAGCGTATGAGGAGAATTTCAGGAGCGATACCAGGTTGTTCCAGGTTGGGCTGCGTTGGGATTTCTCCTTTGGGCAGCTCGGGTTGTCCTTGTTGAAAGGCAATCGTACCACTACCACCGTGCAATCGGCAAGAGGTAGTTTCGTGCATGAAGGGAAAACAGGGTACACCGCATTTAGTAACCGTAGCCTGGTGGGCACCGGAGGCCTGCTTATTTACGCTTTCCTCGACCTGAACGGTAATAGCCACCGTGATGAAGGTGAGCCTAAGTTACAGGGCCTGCGCATGAGTGTGAATGGGGGAAGACTGGTACCCCGCGCGCAGGACACTTCTGTTTGTATCATGGAAATGGAGCCCTATGTGCAATACTTCATCGATCTAAATAATAGCAACTTCGATAACCTCGCCTTCAAGATCCGTAACCCAGTTATCAAAGTGATGGCCGAGCCTAACCAGGTACGCCTTGTGGAAGTGCCCGTAGTGGTGGTGGGAGAAATTACAGGGCACGTATTTCTGCAGGAAGCCAGCCAGCGCAAAGGACTGGGCCGTATCCGGGTGCAGATACGAAAGCCCGATGGTACATTGGTAGCCTCGCCCCTCAGTGAGCCGGATGGTTTCTATAACTATCTGGGATTGCCTCCCGGCGATTATATCGTGGAGCCTGATGCCGACCAGCTCAAAAAACTGGGACTGGAGGCCTCGCCGGCAAGGATACCGGTACATATCCGCGCCACGGAAGATGGTGATGTGGTGGAGAAAGTAAAATTTGTACTGCAGCGGGTAGCCGAATCTGCTGTAAGGTTTTAACGCGGTTTGTGGTAGTGCGACCGGATGGATTTACGCGCATAACGGACGTATTTATTCCGGTACACGAAAAGCAGATAGATGGTTGCCAGAATGGTAACGCCCGCCATGATGAAGAATACCTTCCCGAAGTGTTCCGGATTGTTGCCATACCATTCTGCTGAGAAAAATGCTCCCAGTCCTATGCCTGCTTCCAGCGCAATATACATGCTCCCCAATGCACGGCCCCTGTGTTCGGGTAAGCCAAGGTCAATCGTCCAGGCGGTAACGGCGGGAGAATTCAAACCCAGCGACACCCCATACAATAATGCCCCTGCAAGCAATACCGCTGGCGTATGCGCCAATCCAATCACTACCATCGATATCGCCATCAGTGTAGCTGCGATCTTCAATACCGGTACCCTTCCGTATCGGTCAGATGTTTTGCCTGCCAGCAGCCGGATGCCAATGGAGCTGGCCGTGAAGAATGTGAAGAAAAGCCCTTTATTCTGCAACCCGAGGTGGGCACTGAAATCCGGGATAATCGTTAATAAAGCACCGTAGCTGAAGTAAGTGAGAAAGGTGATTACCACGGGCGCCATTACCGCAGGTTCAAATATTTCGTGACGGGAGATTTTTAGGAGCGCCGGCCTGAAGGATTGCCGGTTATGCAGCGTTTCCTTCATACCGATGAGGATCACGACAGACAGAAGGGCAAATACAGCAGAGATCTGGAACATTGTTACAATGCCCCATGCATTGGCGATGGATCCACCGATGGAGGGCCCCAGTGAAAGCCCGATGGTGCTGGCCAGTCCTACCATACCCATAGCCTCACCACGGCGGTTAAATGGAACCATATCGGCTACATAAGCGGATGTACCGGTGGGTTTAAAGCCGGTGGAGAAACCGTGGAAGAAGCGCAGTAACAGAAAAGCGCCTACTGTGCTTACCAGCGGGTACAGCAGGCTGCAGATCACGCAGATCACAGAGCCGAAAACCATTACGGGAATACGCCCAATGGTATCAGTAAGCTTTCCGGAAAAGGGGCGGCTCAGGCCGGCCATGAGTGTGAAAAGCCCGATGATATACCCTTTGTAATCGGCCCCGCCCAGGCTGGTAAGGTAGGCAGGCAATTCCGGGATCATCATGTTGAAGCTGGCGGAGAATAGCAGGTTGCTTAGGCAAAGCAACCCGAATTGAAGCGTATAAATCTTCCCACTCGACTGGTCCATGCTGCAAAGTTAGCCTCCCGCCATCAATTCGCACCGGAACTTCCATAAAATTGTCTAAACCCGCTGTTTTTAATGCCCGAAATCATCCCAGTCTTTCCATACCGGGCTATACCCCTGCCGCCGGATCATCTCAGCTACCGCGGCAGGACTGCGCTCATCAGATATCTCGAATTGCTCCAGTGAGTCTGGTTCCACAGCATAGCCACCCGGGTTGGTGCGGCTGCCGGCGCTCATGGTAGTGACCCCGAGTGGAACGAGATGGTCGCGGAAACGGGGGCTTTCACGGGTGGAAAGACTAAGCTCCACATCCGGACTTAAAAGCCGGTATGCACAGATGAGCTGCAGGAGCTCACGGTCGTTCATGATAGACTTAGGCGGCAGTCCGCCGGAAAACGGACGCAGGCGGGGGAACGAAATGCTATAGCGCGTTTGCCAATAGGTGCGTTGGAGATAATCGAGGTGCAGTGCGGTGAAGAAGCTGTCTGTCCGCCAGTCTTCCAAACCAATCAGCACCCCCAGCCCAATTTTATGTACACCGGCCCTGCCAAGCCTGTCAGGCGTTTCGAGCCGCCAGGCGAAGTTGGATTTACGGCCTTTGGGATGATGCTTTTTATAATCCCCTTCATGATACGTTTCCTGGTATACCAGCACGGAATGCAGGCCCAGCGGGGTTAGGGCGCGGTAATCTTCCTCTTCCATAGGCTGCACTTCGATGGATATCTGCGGGAAGTGCTGTTTGAAGATGGGCAGCGCGCGGGAGAAATAATCCATACCTACCGTTTGCCATGCTTCGCCGGTTACGAGCAACACGTGCCCGAAGCCCATATTTTTTACTGCTTCTATTTCATGGAGCATTTCTGCACCGGTGAGGGTTTTGCGGCGTAAAGGATTGTTCAGGCTGAAGCCGCAATAGGTGCAGATGTTCTGGCATTCGTTAGAAAGGTAAACAGGTGCATACAGCTGAATGGTTTTGCCAAACCGCTGCCGGGTAAGCTGGCCGCTGAGTGCCGCCATCCTTTCCAGGAAGGGCGCTGCGGCAGGGGAAATGAGCGCCATAAAATCTTCAGTGCCACGGCGGCTTTTACGCAGCGCAACTTCCACATCTGCCGTGGTTTTGGAATAGATTTTACCTTTCACATCATCCCATTCATATTGCCTGAAAATGGTTTCGAATGTAGGCATATGCATCATTTACTGGTGTGTGTTAAAGTCATCAGCGTCATCCAGAAAAGCGAGTACAGGGCTGCTGGCATGTGCACTATTGCTGGATGCAGGCAGTCCGGCGAGGTATGCCTTCCTTCCTGCGGCTACTGCTGCAGCAAAGGCTTCTGCCATAGCCACAGGGTTACCGGCCACTGCAATGGCGGTATTTACTAGCACGGCATCGGCTCCCATTTCCATAGCGGCTGCGGCATGGCTGGGTGCGCCTATACCTGCATCCACTACCACGGGCACATTACTTTGTTCAATAATGATCTCCAGGAAATCTTTGGTGCACAGGCCCTTATTGGAACCAATGGGAGCACCCAGTGGCATAACGGCCGCGGCACCTGCAGATTCGAGACGTTTGCACAGTACGGGGTCGGCATGGATGTATGGCAATACAATAAAGCCTTTGGCAGCAAGGGCTTCTGTAGCGGCCAGTGTTTCCACCGGGTCGGGCAGGAGGTAGCGCGGATCGGGGTGAATCTCCAGTTTAAGCCAGTTGGTTTCCAGGGCTTCACGCGCCAGCTCTGCTGCATAAACGGCCTCCCGCGCATTACGGACACCAGAAGTGTTCGGCAGCAGCCGGAATAGCGGATGGCGAAGATGGGCCATCAGATTATCGGGCTGATGCCCTGCATCTACCCGGCGAAGGGCCACTGTTACGAGTTGCGACCCGGATGCAAGAAGTGCCCGTTCCATGATACCGGTGTCTCCGAATTTGCCCGTTCCGATAAACAGGCGGCTGGTGAAAGCCTGCCCGGCAATTATGAGTTCGTCCATATGCAATCGAGGATTTGCTGCACGGTAGATTTCTTGTCGCGTGCATGTGTGATCAATCCGGAAACGGCGATGCCGTAAACGCCTGCTTCCAGCAGCTCCGGTATGTCTTCAGTTACAATACCGCCGATGGCGATAACGGGGATGCCCGGTTGTGCTGCCATCAGCCGCTGGTATCCTGCTATACCTAAAACAGGGCTTAGTTTTTCCTTGGTGGTGGTAAAGCGGTAAGGGCCATACCCGATGTAGTCGGCCCCTGCGGCTGCATGAGTGAGTGCATATTCAGGTGTGTTGGCGGTGCCGCCTACCAGAATATGCTGCCCTACAATAGCGCGGGCTTCAGCCACCGGCATATCGTTTAACCCAACATGCACGCCATGGGCGCCTACTGATTTTGCAAGTTCGGGATGATCGTTGATGGAAAGGGTGGCGCCATATGTACGGCATATTTCCATGGCTGCGATTGCTGCGGCAGAAGGGTCGCCGGATTTAATGCGTAGCTGCACCCAGCGGCATCCTGCTTCGCAGGCAGCCAGGATATTATCGGCATGCGATGCGCCGGGCGTTTCCTGAGAAATGTATAATAGTCGTTCCATTGTAATCGGTTTAATAGTGAATGGTTTGCCGCTCCTCCGATTCGTGCCAGCCCACCAGGGCAGGACTGCTCATGAGGTAGCGGAACGTGTAATCTTTACCTGCACGGCATGCTTCGGGCAGGGGCATGCCCGTGGCCAGTGCGGCAGTAATGGCGGCAGACAGTACGCAACCCGAGCCATGTTTCGCATATGCGGTGGCAGAAGATGGAGCAAAGTCTGTTTCCGTGTTTGCATGAAACAATGTGTCGTGCCCGGGTTTAGACGGGCGGTGACCGCCTTTGAGTAATACCGCACAATGCTTGGCCATAGCCCGTGCGCCATGCTCTCCATCAGGGAAGCCGCTCATAGCCACAGCTTCGTCGTAGTTAGGGGTGAGGAGTGTGAGCGATGGCAGGATGGATGCCCATGCTGCATGGATAGCCGTATGGAAAACGTAGCCCGCCGAGGCACGCAATACAGGGTCCAGCACAAACGAGATACCGGGCCGTACGGCACGCAGGGCAGTCATAACCTCAGCCAGGGTATCGGGGTGTGAAATGATGCCCACTTTGCAGTAATCCACAGGGTATTGCTGCACGAGAG
This sequence comes from Chitinophaga deserti, assembly GCF_003149455.1. GTDB lineage: Bacteria > Bacteroidota > Bacteroidia > Chitinophagales > Chitinophagaceae > Chitinophaga > Chitinophaga deserti. The sequence continues at coordinate 250,485 of NZ_QFFK01000002.1, read as the reverse complement.
GCAGCGCCTGATTGATGATACTGTCTGCACTGAGCCATTCCACTCCGAGGAACTCGGTGTCGGTTTGTACGGTGAGTGCGGTACATACGCCCAGGCCGCGGAGGCGCCAGGCTTCGAAGGTTTTTATATCTGCCAGCAGCCCCGCACCACCCGATGGGTCGAGGCCGGCAAGGCTCATTACATAAGACATGGCAACAGGGGTTTTATCAGTTTGCGAAACAGTTGTAAGCGGGTATTCTTCATGGATGGGTATTTTTTAGAACAGGTAATGGGGACTGCCACAAACGCAGCATTTCAGTTAAGAGAGTAACGGACTGCACAGGATCAGGATGTTGCCACACCGCTCCCAATACTGCCGCACCGCAGAAGCCGCGTGCCTTCACTTCACTAATGTTTCCGGCATGCACGCCTCCCAGTGCCAGCGCATTGGGAGGAATGGTATCGAACTGCAGGGCACAATGGCCGGGCTTGGAAATACTGTCGAACACCGGGCCGAGCAGCACCGCATCATAAGCTGATGTGTCTGCAGTTCCACTGTGAATGGAAGCACTGATCCATCTGCCGGCTTCCCTTAACTTCCGTAATTCGTACGGAGCAATACGGGCACGGGCATCTTCACTGAGGTGCAGGCCTTTCAATCCGTAGGTTTCTACCAGCGAAGGATGGGTGGCTGCCATTACACGGTTATGGTACCGGGCAGGGAGTTGCTCCAGCCACTGCGCATATGCATGAACCGACCATCCCGGCTTGCGCAGCAGCAATGTCTGTAACCCGGCGCCGAATGCAGATTCGATGATCTGCATTTCAGTGAGCGCCGGATTACAGTTGCTTTCCTTTACCGGAAACTGCGGTGATGTGATAAGCCAGATCATGCGTAAATCTCTCCTCCCCTTGCGGTGAAATCTTTAGACATCTCTTCCATGGCAGCTTCACGATCGGCGTGTTCCCTCACTTCCTGTGAAATCTTCATAGAGCAGAACTGCGGGCCGCACATAGAACAGAAATGGGCCACCTTGGCACCATCTGCCGGGAGCGTGGCATCATGGAAGCTGCGGGCAGTATCAGGGTCGAGGGAAAGGTTGAACTGATCTTCCCAGCGGAACTCAAAGCGGGCCTGGCTCAATGCATTATCGCGGTGCTGCGCTCCCGGATGTCCTTTAGCGAGATCAGCCGCATGGGCCGCCAGCTTATAGGTGATCACACCTGTTTTAACATCGTCGCGGTCCGGCAGGCCGAGGTGTTCTTTAGGCGTTACATAACAGAGCATGGCGGTACCGTACCACCCGATCATGGCTGCGCCGATGGCGGAAGTGATATGGTCATACCCCGGGGCAATATCGGTAGTGAGAGGGCCGAGGGTGTAGAAAGGCGCTTCATGGCAATGCTCCAGCTGCTTGTCCATATTCTCTTTGATCAGGTGCATGGGCACATGGCCCGGCCCTTCAATCATTACCTGGATATCCTCTTTCCAGGCGCGTTTGGTTAATTCTCCCAATGTTTCCAGCTCACCGAACTGGGCAGCATCATTTGCATCGGCAATAGAACCGGGCCGCAGGCCATCGCCCAGGGAGAAGGCAACATCGTATGCTTTCATGATCTCACAGATCTCATCGAAATGGGTATAGAGGAAGTTCTCCTTATGATGTGCAAGGCACCATTTGGCCATGATGGACCCGCCGCGGGAAACAATGCCCGTCATACGTTTGGCCGTGAGCGGAACATAACGGAGCAGTACACCAGCGTGGATAGTGAAGTAGTCTACCCCCTGTTCAGCCTGCTCTATGAGTGTGTCGCGGAAGATTTCCCAGTTGAGGTCTTCCGCTTTACCGTTCACTTTTTCGAGTGCCTGGTAAATAGGTACGGTGCCGAGGGGAACGGGGCAGTTGCGGATGATCCATTCCCGGGTTTCATGAATGTTTTTCCCGGTGCTGAGGTCCATAATGGTATCGGCTCCCCAGCGGCAGGCCCATACAGCTTTTTCTACTTCTTCTTCGATGGAAGAGGTGACGGCGGAGTTACCGATGTTGGCGTTGATCTTAACGAGGAAGTTGCGCCCGATGATCATGGGTTCTGCTTCCGGGTGATTGATGTTGGAGGGGATGATGGCCCTGCCTGCAGCCACTTCGCTGCGTACGAACTCCGGAGTAATGAGGCGCGGTGCATTGCCGGTACCACGGTGTTGCTGCCAGAGGGGATTTCCTTCACGGAAAGCACTGTCTGCACGCTGGTTTTCGCGGATGGCGATATATTCCATTTCCGGGGTGATGATGCCTTTGCGGGCATAATGGAGCTGGGTTACATTGGAGCCGGGAAGTGCTTTCCTTGGCAGGGGCGGCTGGCCGTTACGGAGATGAGCAAGGGCAGGATCGAGCAGGCGGGCACGGCCGTAGTCGGATGTAAGGGCGGGCAGGATGGATACATCACCCCGTTCATCGATCCAGCTTTCCCGGAGGCGGGGGATACCAATTGCGGGATCGATGACTATGGAAGGGTCGGTAAACGGGCCGCTGGTATCGTACACCGTAACGGGAAGATTGGGACGCTGCTCTCCATGGCGGCCGTGCAGGCGGGTGTCTGACAGGGAAATTTCCCGCATGGCCACCTGAATATCGGGCCGTGATCCGGGAACATAGATTTTCTGCGAGGCAGGAAAAGGAGTGCGGGTGATGAGGTTTTGCATAATAAAATGAGTTAAGTGTTTACGTATGGGCATAAGAGGGCCTCTGCGCTCAGGAAGGGCGCAAAGAACCATTACCGCTCGGTATTAAGGGAGCAGTGAATTAACGGGCGTTATCCGCCCTGTGTGGCCTGAATAATGGTGATGTGATCGTCCGGCATCAAAAGGGTACTGGGCCATGCAGGCCTGGGTATTACCTGGCGGTTCACCGCTACGGCGATGCCTTTTCCGGAAGAAAGCTGGATAAACTGTAAGAGGGCAGACACGGAGGTTTCCGGCTGCACCGCATAAAGTTTATTGTTTACATGCACTTCCATGTTTACAAGGAATTTAAGTGAAACAATAAACTTTAAGGATGTGGTGAGAAGGAGTTCAGTATTACTTTTCCCTACGGCAGTGTGAACTGCATCAGGTACTGAGGGTATCATCTCAGTTCCGGGTCTAACCCCGGAACACCCCTAAAGTGACCACAAATCTAAGTGTTGACCTTCCAATTTCCAAATACTGTATAACTGATCCCTTCCTTTTCAATGCGAGAATACTAACTTTAACTGTATGGAAACTACGAATCATGAGGGTGTGAAAGTTATTCACCGGCAAACGCCCGCGTCTGCAGAGATGGTATCCAATACCAGGCGAGCGATGAAACTGACGGCTTCCATGAATCGTTTAACTTTCGACGATGCAGACCAGGTACGGCTGCTGTTCAGCGAGCTTACCGGGCAGCAGGTGGACGACCGTTTTATCCTGATCCCGCCATTTTATACGGCGGGAGGAAAAGAAATACGCGTGGGGAGGAATGTATTTATCAACCAGAACTGCACTTTCTATGACCTTGGCGGACTTGAAATCGGTAATGATGTAATGATCGGCCCAAATGTGAGTATCATTACAACCGGGCATCCATTAGACCCTGTACAGCGGCGTGCCGTTACCATTGGTAAGCCCATCAGGATTGAAAAGAATGTATGGATTGCAGCGGGCGTTACCATTATTGGCGGAGTTACCATAGGGGAGAATTCGGTGGTGGCGGCAGGGGCTGTGGTAACAAAGGATGTTCCTCCCAATGTGCTGGCGGGCGGAAATCCTGCCCGTATTATCCGTGCTATTGAAACGCAACCTGCTGTTTAGCACTATCTTTGATATGTTATAATAAACAACCGTTCGTATGACCCGCATCTTCCTGCCTGCGATTCTTCTCCTTGCCGCCGCCTGTAACAGTGGTGAAGGCGAAACGCATAAAGACAGTGTAGCCGTTACAGGTAGCGATACAGTTTTCATAGAACAGCCGCTGGACCCCGCCCCTGTATTGGATACGGTGCATATAGACTCTGCCCTTTTGCCCGGCAAATGGGTGCAGCCCGCCGAAGGGGTGGATACCCTTATGCTGGGCTTCCATCTCCGCAAAGGAGGCAAAGCGTCTTCCATTATGCTGGAAAGCCTCAAATACCAAAGCTGGACCCTGAAAAATGATACCCTCCTCCTGCACGCCCTCGCAGGATATTCCAAAGCAGATACTGTTTTCCTGCAGACAGACACGCTCATTATCCGTGAACTGTCAGACACTGCCCTGCGGGTGCATCCCGTAAATGCGGCGCAGGAACACCTGGAAACCTTCACCCGCCTGGCTGCTCCAAAGAAGAAAAAGAAATAGCTTCCCACATCACCAGCGTTGGAGTTCATTAGCCCTGGCGGCTAATGCAATCTTCTACTTCGACATTTTGCAACAATGAAAATTTCCCCGCACTACAGATGGGGACAGGAGTGAATACACCTACACTGCTTCCGGTAAGGAAACGGCATAACTATGCTGTGTTGTTTCAAGGATATAAGGAGGTGGCAGGACGGCAGGGGGCACTGCGGAAACCGGGTGTTAACAGGATAGCAACGCAAGTTCCCCGATTCAGGATTCGGGAGGTTCATCATTAGGCGGGTACGGCTAGGCACCGGCGCCCGAAGGGAGGAACTTGCGGTTCAGCATTACTTGCCTACAGGTTATACATTTGCCAGATACCTATTCCTGTGGCTACGATAGACAGGAACAGGCCGGCTATGGCCATTTGCAGTTCATCAATATTCTTGCGGGCAATGATTACGGATGCCACGCAAAGCATAACCCCTGCCGCGCCAATGTAAATAGCTGCTTCAGATGATTTGCTGATAAATGAAAATGCTGCGGTGACAACACCGATGAAAATGGATGCAAAACCTGCAATCTTGGGCAGACTTGTTGGGTGGTGCATTGTTGTACGGATTATAAGTGATCAAATAAATTGGCTATTGGTGTAATTCTGTCTGTTGAGGCGCCTGGTTGGTAACCGGCACATCTTCCCACGGTGTCTTCAGTAAAGGCCCGATTTGCTGATAACGCTCATCCAGATATTCATCCAGCCCATAACGCAGGCTGGTGGTATCTTTCACTGTCACAAATGTGCCGAAAAGGCGGTCCCAGATGGAGAAAATATTCGCGTAATTAGAATCGGTCTCAGGTTGGTAACGGCTGTGATGCACCTTATGCATGTCGGGCGATACGATGATCCAGCTCAGCCCCTTGTCCAGCCAATGCGGTAAATGAATATTCGCATGGTTGAACTGGCTCATAAGGGCAGACAGCGACTGGTAAAACATCACCATCCAGATGGGGATGCCCGTTATTAAGATGGCCAGTAACAGTGCGCCTACACGAAAAACACTTTCTACCGGGTGATGGCGCAGGGCCGTGGTGGCATCCACTGCCGTATCGGTATGGTGGATTTTGTGGAAATGCCACATCCACGCGGTTTTGTGCTGTATCAGATGAACGAGGTAAGCACCTATCAGGTCCATCATCATCACGGCCAGCAGGGCGTGCAGCCATAAGGGCAGTTGCAGGAGGTACAGCAGGCCGAATGGCTCATGTGTAGTCCAGTCTGATGCTTTTACAATTATAAAGGCAAACCCCAGGTTCACAACAGCAGTGGTCAGCGTAAAGAACAAATTGGTGCCGGCGTGCCGGAGGCGGTGGTTGCCGAACCTGATTCGCGGGATCACTCCTTCAATCAACCATAAAATTACCAGGCCTGCCACCAGCATCGCGGTGCGGTAATGAGAAGGTATATGTTCAAAAAACTCACTCATTATTTCAGGGTAAATGGTCGTGTAAGCGGATCAGTTATGAAAAACCATGCTTGTTCTCACTTAGAAATTACGACATTTTGCCCAATAGTGGCGGATTTCAGCCCAGATAATTCTTCAGCAGGAAGGAAGGATTTCATTCATAGATTTATTTATATAACAAGAAAAATATAAGCGTGGAGGGATTCGGGAGCTTTTGAGAAAAATGCCGGATTTGTTTAATATATAATGGTTTTTCATACGAAATAAAAAAGCCGCCTGATACCAGGCGGCTTTTTCTATGTACGGTTACGTAGCTTTTTAGTTGTTCATCAGCAGCGGCATAACAAGCATCAGGAGGTCTTCCTCTTCTGCTTTTTCAACCGGGCGGAGAATGCCTGCTTTGGTAGGCGCGCTGAGGTCGATAGTGATTTCATCACCTTCGGCAGCGTGGAGCATTTCGATGAGGAATTTGGCGTTGAAGGCAATCTGCATGTCTTCGCCATTGTACTGGCAGCTCATACGCTCGTTACCTTCGAAAGAGAAGTCCACATCCTGGGCCGAAAGCTGCAGTTCTGCGCCGCTAATGCTCAGGGCAACCTGGTTGGTGCTCTTGTTGGCGAAAACGCTTACACGCTTCAGGGCGTTCTGGAAATCGCTCTTAACGAGGGTAAGGCGGTAAGGATTGTCTTTAGGAATAACTACTTTATAATCAGGGAAACGCGCATCGATCAGTCGGCAGATCATTTGCGCATTTTGATGGGATACGAAGAAGTGGTTGCTGCTGTAAGCAATACGGATCTCACTGTCGTTGTCCGGAATAGCGGATTTCAGCAGGTTGAGCGGCTTCTTGGGAACGATGAAGGTATCGGCCTGAGGGCATTTAACATCTGTACGGATGTATTTCACGAGGCGGTGCGCATCGGTTGCAACAAAGGTGATATTATCAGGGTGCAGCTCAAAGAAAACACCGGTCATCTGCGGGCGCAGATCGTCGTTGCTGACAGCGAACAGTGTTTTGGTAATGGCAGTGAGCAGGGCAGACGAGATCATGGTGAAGTTTGTTGCATCTTCCGCAGCAGGCTCTTTAGGGAAGTTCTCCGGATTTTCACCCATCACCTTATACTTACCGTTATCGGAAGTAATCTCAACTGCAAAAGAGTTCAGATCAATATTGAACGTAAGCGGCTGGTCGGGCAAATTCTTCAGGGAATCCATGAGGATTTTCGCGGGGATACAGATACGGCCTGTTTCTTTGGCCTCTACTTCAAGCTTTACCTTCATGACGGTTTCCAGGTCGGTGGCCACCACGGTCAGCTCATTCCTGTCTATCTGGAAAAGAAAATCCTCCAGGATGGGCAGCACAGTATTGGAGTTGATCACGCCGCTGATCTGTTGCAATTGTTTCAGTAAAGTGGAGGAAGAAACGATAAACTTCATAAGGTTACTTAATAATTGTTGCAAATGTAAGGCAAACAAAGATAGAAAGTTTCGCCAATGATCCACCCCCGGCTTTTCCACATCTGCGATTCACAAACAAAATTGGTAAAGACGAACGCCGCTTGTCAAAAACGCAGTAAAGTCATCAATTATTGAATGAATTCCATGAAAATAGTGTGTATATTGAAAATATCGAAAACAATGCCGGGATTCTTTTAAATTATTGACAAATCGGTTAGTTTTGCGGGCGCAAAAAACATCAATTCATTTAAAATTAAATCAAGGGATATGAAACTGTCTCATTTAGCCGAAACGCTGATAGGTTCCGAAATTATCAAACTTGCAGGAGAGATCAAGGAAAAGCAGGCTAAGGGTGAAAAGATTTACAATTTCACCATTGGCGATTTCGATCCCAAGGTTTTCCCCATTCCCCTGGAGTTTGAAAACGAAATCATTCAGGCATACAGGGATAAATACACCAACTATCCTCCGGCTGATGGTATCCTCGAACTGCGTAAAGCTGTTGGCGGGTTTATCAGCGAAAGGGAAGGTCTGGACTACGACCCCCTCAGCGAGATCGTTATCTCCTGCGGCGGCCGTCCCATCATTTACGCTACTTACCGTACCATCGTTGACCGTGGCGAGAAAGTGATCTACGCTACCCCTTCCTGGAACAACAACCACTACACCCACTTCCTGGAAGGTGAGCACGTTGTACTGGAAACTAAAGTGGAAAACGACTTTATGCCTACCGCGGCCGAGCTGAAGCCCCTCCTCAAAGGTGCTACCCTCCTCGCCCTCTGCTCTCCCCAGAACCCTACCGGCACCACCTTCGCCAAAAAGCAACTGGAAGAGATCTGCGATATGGTACTGGAAGAAAATAAAAGCCGCAGCGCCGGTGAAAAACCCCTCTACGTGCTGTTCGACCAGATGTACTGGGTACTCACCTTCGGCGATACGCAGCACTACAACCCCGTATCCCTCCGTCCGGAAATGAAGGATTACACCATCTTCATCGATGGTATGTCCAAAGCTTTCGCCGGTACAGGTGTGCGCGTGGGTTGGGCACTCGGTCCCAAACACGTGATGAGCAAGATGAAATCCATCCTCTCCCACGTTGGCGCATGGAGCCCCATGGCCGAGCAGAAAGCTGCCGCCAAATATCTCGTTCAGAAAGAAAACGTGGATAAATACCTCGCTCACTTCAAAGGTGAAGTGGAAGAGCGCCTCGTAAAAATCTACGAAGGCTTCGACGGACTGAAGAAAGCAGGCCATGCGGTAGACGCCATCGCCCCCCAGGCTGCCATCTACCTCACCATTAAGCTCGACCTGAAAGGGAAGAAAACCGCTGATGGTAAAGTACTGGAAGATCAGGGAGCCGTTACCAGCTACATCCTCGATGAGGCCAAACTGGCGGTAGTGCCTTTCTACGCCTTCGGTTCCGACCGCACCTCTCCCTGGTACCGCCTCAGCGTAGGTACCTGCGTGAAGGAAGAGATCCCTGCTATGCTGGAAGCGCTGAAATCAGCCCTTGAGAAACTGAAATAGTAAAGGTGATATCTATATAATGTCTTTCCGGCCCCGGTGCTCCATGCACCGGGGCCTTTTTTATATCCTGACCCGCCGTTTCAATGCCACCAACCTTTGCTTTGAAGTAACCTGCAAGTAGGGGTATTGACTTTCTTACATATCTAATACCCATTCTTAAGGTATATATAAGTTACCTGAAAGCTACCCCTATATAGGGTATCTCAAAGGTGGCTCAAAGGTATCTCAAAGGTATCTCAAAGGTGGCTCACATGACAATTGAATGATAATTAAGGTGCCCCAAAATGCAAGGCTGGCTACTGGGTACAGGCAGCCCTCAATAATGGAAGGTGTTAGCTCCCCTGAAGTTTCTCGCGAAGTTCTAAGGTGTTGATTATCAATACGCTTCTTTCGCCCAGGAAAGAGTTATGCATCATTTGCGCCCTTCTAAAACCTTATTAACTACAGTTTTACACAAATATATTTAATGTGTAATGGAGGCTGTTATTCTCCTTTTAACCTTCACTTATTAGAAATCACAGTTCTCAGGAAAGGCACCTGTTTGAAAAATTTGAAAGTGCGGCAAAGAAATATTGATTGAAAATCAGCCTGTTTCCGCCGGTGAATTTAATCGAACAGGTGATAGCTTCAAACCGTTATGCAGGCAGCTAATTCGCCTAAAACCATATTAATGACGTTTTTACACAATTGTTTTTAATATGTAATTTTAAAAGCCCCTTTTGTGTATAAGTGCGAATAAATACCCTTTTCTATATTAAGTAATTGATAATCAATTATATTCAGATTTCCCACTGATCGTTACTTCCTTCTTCTTCAACCACTTGCATTTTCTGAAACCCCGGAAACTTCCAACACCCGTTACTGTCACATAATCGTTAAAAATGCGTTAAATGGTCAACTCTGCTTACCATATTTCGAAAATCTTTCTACTTTTGACTTTGTAACTAAAAAAGTCAGAAAGTTAATGTTGACTGAAAACAGGGATGAAATGAGGGAACGCATCATCGATGCGGCACTGAAGCGGTTCACTTACTATGGTGCGTCGAAAACGACCATGAGCGAAATCGCTGAGGACCTCCATTGCTCCAAAGCCTCCCTGTATTACTATTTCCCCGACAAGCAGGCGCTGCACATTGCCGCCCTTGAAAAAGCCGGGGAAACCTACTTCCTGGATCTCCGGGAAAAAGCCAACGCCGCAGCTACCGCCCGGCAGGCACTCATGGAGCTCATTGCAGTAAGGCACGAGTTTGCCCGCAGATTCTGCCGGCTGGAACTGTTTAAGGTGCTGAAAGACAGGCAACTGGTACGATTTGCCCATGAAGCATTCGAAAATGCACGCGAAAGAGAGATTAAGTTAATAACGGACATCATAGAAAAAGGCGCCGCCCGTGGTGAGTTGGTAACTGCAGAGCCTGAAAAAGTGGCCGCCTTGTATATGCATGCTATGATCGGCTTGCGCCTGTCACTGGTGAACAAAGATATCAGTGAAGAGATCAGTGACGCAGAGTTTGAAAGAGTGAGAGAGTGGCAGGTGCAACTGGCCGACATATTCATCAATTCTTTAAAAAAGTAAGATGCGCGACAGGATTTTGGAAACAGCGCTGCGCTTGTGCAAAACTTATGGGGTGAAAAGCATTACGATGCAAGACATCGCAAAGGAATGCGGTATCTCCAAAAAAACCGTGTACGAGCATTTTTCCGACAAAAACGAGCTGATCGATGAAGTTACCAACTTCATGACCGGTACTTACTGCAACCAGCTGGCCGATTGCCAGGATGCCGGCCGCGATGCCATTGAGGAACTGGTGCTTTCCATAGGGCATACCGAAAGGATGGCCCGCAGTACCAACCCGGTACTCCTCTTCGAACTGGAAAAGTATCACCCCTCCGCATGGAAGAAGGTGAAGAACTTCAAAGACGAAATGGTGGCCGCCATCATCCGCAGCAATCTCGAAAGAGGCATCCGCGAAGGGCTGTACCGCAACAACCTCCGGGCCGATATCATGGTGTACCTCCGGCTCATGCAAATGGACGCACTCTTCAACCCGGTGCAGTTCCCCGCTGCACAGTTTGAAATGCACGATGTCATGTACCAGATCACCGTTCATTATATAAATGGCATCGCCACGCCGGAAGGCCAGGCGCTGCTGGAACAATATCTTCCTTCTTCAATCACCGCATAACACTATCGTTACAATACACAGCATGAAAAAATGGATCATACCGTTCTTGTTCCTGTCCTCTGCCTGGACCACGAACGTTTACGCACAATCGAAACAGCTAACGCTGCAGGATGCCCTCCGTTTTGCGCTGGATCATAACCAGCAGCTGGCCGTGAGCCGCCTGGAAGAACAGATCGGAAAGCAAAAGACTTCTGAGATCCGTGCACAGGCCCTCCCCCAGCTTAACGCCACCGGAAGCATTACCGACAACATCAAGAAACAGGTAATGGTACTCCCCGGCGAAATGAACCAGAACGAGCCGGGCAAACCCATGGCACTGGAAGTAGGTACCACCTGGAACGCCAGCGCCTCCGGTACCCTCACCCAGCAACTCTTTAACCAGAGCGTATTCACCGGCCTTCAGGCTGCCCGCTCCGGAGAAGAATATTATGCCCTGCAAACACAGCAAACCAAAGAGAAGGTAATATATAATGTATCCGCACTCTATTATGGAGTACTGGTACGCCAGGAAAAACTAAACGTGGTACAGAGCAATATCGATAAAATGACGAAGCTGGTAGCCACCACGCAAAGTCAGCTCGATAATGGTTTGGCCAAACGTATTGACCTGGACCGTATCAAAGTGAACCTCGTTAACTACCAGACACAGAAAACGCAACTGATCAATCAGCTGAAAGTAGATGAGAACAACCTGAAGGTAGTGATGGGCATGCCCGTTACCGAAGATCTGGAGTTCCCGGCTATGGCGCTTAGCGATATCGAACAGAAAGCTGCGCTTACGCAGGACTTTGGCAGCTTCAACCTCGAAAACCGTACGGAGTTTAAAGTGCTCAAGAAAACGGAAGAGCTGCAGCAGTTCCAGAAGAAGGCTTATGTTTCCGAATACTTCCCGCAGCTGTCGTTTAACGCACAGTATTCCTATAACGGGCTGAGCAACAAGTTCGACCTCTTCAAAGGTGGTAACACTACTGCCCAGTGGTTTGGCATGGCTAACGTTGGCCTCACCCTGAAAATTCCCATCTTCGACGGTTTTGCCCGCCGCAGCCGCGTAAGGCAGGCTGAGCTTACCCTCGCGCAGGTATCCAAACAACTGGAAGCCAATAAACTGGATCTTACCACTGCTTTTGAAAATGCCCGGCTGAACATCCTCAACAGCCTGACCACCATCAAAACGCAGAAGGAAAACGTAGCCCTCGCAGATGAGGTATACGCATCCACTCAGAATAACTACAACCTGGGCCTCGCAAACCTCACGGATCTGCTGAATGCAGAAACTTCCCTTGCCGAAGCACAGAACAGCTATAACGAAGCACTGCTGCAATATAAAATAGCAGAGCTCGACCTCATCAAATCACACGGTAACCTGCCCTCACTCTTAAACTAATGCAAGCCATGAAGAAAGTTTTAATCTACGGCATTTTAACAATAGCAGCCATCGCGGCGATCATTTACAAACTGAACGCCAACAAAGCTGCCAACGCAGCGAAAACAGAATTCGTTAAACAAAGTAACACCGGCGATATTCCCGTACTCACCGAGAAAGCAACCCGTGTGGATTTTGATCAGCACTTCGCTGCCAACGGCAACTTTGAGCCGTTCCGCGAACTGACCTACCTCAGCGAAGCTGCCGGCCGTATCAATCAACTCATGGTAGACGAGGGCAGTGTTGTAAAGCAGGGCCAGATCCTTGCACGTATCGACGATGAAATCGTAGGTACCGACCTGGCTTCCGCAAAAGCCAATCTGCAACAACTGAAAGTAGATAAAGACAGGTATGAAGCCGCTTTCAAAACCGGTGGCGTTACCCAGAAGCAAATGGATGATGCCCGCCTCCAGTACGACCTGGCCGTTTCCCGCTACGAAGCTGCCAGCCGTAAGGTAAACGATACATATGTGAAGTCTCCCATCTCCGGATTCATCAACGCCAAGTATGTTGAGAAAGGCACCTACCTCTCCGCAGGTACCAAAATGTTCGATATCGTAGACGTTAGCCGCCTTAAGCTGCGCGTTACCGTTCCCGAGCTGCAGGTGATCAACCTCAAACTGGGCGATAAAGTGAATGTGACCACTAACGTTTACCCCGAAATCCAGTACACCGGTAAAATCACGTTCATCGCTGCCAAAGGCGATGCTACCCTGAGTTACCCTGTGGAAATGGAAGTGATCAACATCGCCGGCAAGCAACTGAAAGCCGGTATGTATGGCACTGCCAATTTCGAAATGCCTGAACAGGAACCCTCCATGCTTATTTCCCGCAACGCTTTCGTTGGCGGTGTTAACAGCAACCAGATATATGTAATGGAAGGAAACGTTGCCAAACTGCGCAAAGTAACCGCCGGCCGCATCTATGGTGAAAAAGTGGAAATCCGCGAAGGCCTGAATGAAGGTGAAACCGTTATCATCAGCGGACAGATCAACCTGACCAACGGTGCTAAAGTAGCCGTACAGGCCCAGTAAGACGATTGCTTCACTTAACAAACCGACACAATGAAGATTACAGAGATATCGATAAAAAGGCCGACGGTTGTGGTGGTGCTATTCACCATCCTCACGCTGCTGGGGGTACTCAGTTACAAGACGCTGAACTATGAGCTGCTGCCCAAGTTCTCCTCCCCGATCGTGACCATCGCCACCGTTTACCCGGGCGCCTCGCCCTCCGAAGTGGAAAGCACCGTCACGAAAAAGATCGAAGACGCCGTGGCTTCCATGGAAAACATTAAGAAACTGACTTCCAAATCCTCCGAGAGCCTCTCCATGGTTACGGTGGAACTGAATAACGATGCTGATGAAGACATTGGCCTGCAGGATGCACAAAGGAAGGTGAACGCTATCCTTGCTGAACTGCCCGGCGATGCCAAACCTCCGTCTCTTAATAAATTCTCCCTTGATGATCTTCCGATCATGACACTTTCCGCTACTGCGAAAATGGATGACCGGAAATTCTTTGACCTGATCGACAAGCGCATCCAGCCCATGCTGAGCCGCCTGCCTGGTGTAGCCCAGATCACACTGATCGGTGGCCAGGAAAGAGAAATCCAGATCAACATCGACCCTAAGAAACTGGAAGCGTACAAGCTGTCTATCATGCAGGTACGCCAGACGGTTACCAACGCCAACCTCGACTTCCCTACCGGTAAGGTAAAAACTACCGATCAGCAGATCCTCGTGCGCCTGGCAGGTAAATATAAAGATGTGGACCAGCTCCGCGGCCTCGTACTCGCTACTACTTCCACCGGCACACAGGTGCGCCTCGGTGATGTAGCCGATGTGCAGGATGCGCAGAAAGATGCAGACAGGCTTGCCCGTGTAGATCGTGAAGCAGCTATTGCCCTGCAGGTACAGAAACAATCCGATGCGAATGCCGTAACGGTATCTGAACAGGTACACAAGGCTATCGCCGGTATCGAAAAAGAATATGCCGCAGCCGGCCTGAAGATCAAGATCGCGAACGATAACTCTGTGTTCACCCTGGAGTCTGCCGACTCTGTGATCCATGACCTCGTGATTGCCGTACTGCTCGTGGCAGCGGTAATGATGTTGTTCCTGCACAGCTTACGTAACGCCATCTTCGTAATGATCTCCATCCCTGCTTCACTGGTAGCAACATTCATCGGGATGAAACTATTCGGCTTCTCGCTGAACCTCATGTCGCTGCTGGGCCTTTCGCTGGTGGTTGGTATCCTTGTGGACGACGCCATTGTGGTACTCGAAAACATTTACCGCCACATGGAGATGGGTAAGAATAAAGTACGCGCTGCATTTGATGGTGTAAAGGAAATCGGGTTTACCGTAACCTCCATTACGCTTGTAATTGTGGTGGTGTTCCTCCCCATTTCACTGACGAACGAACTGGTGAGCAAGATCCTCCGTGAGTTCTGCGTGGTGGTTATGATATCCACGATGCTCTCCCTGCTGACTTCGTTCACCATCGTACCGCTGCTCGCTTCCCGCTTCGGTAAGCTCACACATCTAACCGGTAAAAACTTCTTCGAGAAATTCATTCTCTGGTTCGAACGCCAGCTGGATAAATTCACGCAGTGGATGACCGGTGGCCTGAAATGGGCGCTGAGAAATAAAACCGTTACCCTTGTAGGTGTATTTGCACTCCTGATCGCGTCCTTCCAGCTGGTAGGCCGCGGATATATCGGTGGTGAGTTTATCCCGAAAGGCGACCGTGGTCAGTTTATCGTGATGCTCGAGATGCCGAAAGATGCATCCATCGAACAAACCAACCAGGCTACCCTGAAAGCAGAAGCCTTCCTTGAAAAGAAATCTGAAGTTACCTCGCTGATCACCACCGTGGGTCAGACTTCAGAAGATGGTTTCGGTGCTTCACAATCTACCGCCTACAAAGCGGAGATAACCGTGCAGCTGGTAGACCTTCACCAGCGTGAAGCTGCAGACATCCTTGCTACGCACATCAAAAAGGAACTGAAAGCTATCCTTCCCGGTGTGAAAGTGAAAACTACTTCCGTAAGCATCATGGGTACTGCAGAACGCGCTCCCATCGATGTGATCGTAATGGGTACCGACCTCGACAGTGTGTTCAAATTTGCGAAAGCGGGTATGGCCGAACTGCAGAAAATAGAAGGTGCTACGGAAGTGAAACTGTCTGTAGAAGAAGGTAACCCTGAGATCAATGTGCAGGTGGATCGTGATAAAATGTCGGCCCTCGGCCTCACACTGGAAAATGTGGGTGGTACGATGCAGACGGCATTCAGCGGAACTGCGGATGACTCCAAAGTGAAATTCCGCCAGGGTGAGTATGAATATGATATCAACATCCGTTATGGCGACTTTAACCGCCGCAACATTGCGGATGTGGCCAATATTGATTTTAAGAACGATAAAGGTGAGCTGGTGAAGCTCTCGCAGTTCGCTACCATCACCGAAGGGTCTGGTCCGAGCCGCCTGGAGCGCCGCGATAAAAGCACTTCCGTTTCCATACAGAGCCAGGTAATGGGCCGCCCTGCCGGTACCGTAACCCAGGAGTTCGTAGCGAAACTGAGCACCATGCCGAAGCCTATGGGCGTTAGCTACCTGCTGGGCGGTGATGCTGAAAATCAGGGAGATTCGTTCTCCACACTGGGTATGGCACTGCTCATTTCCATCATCATGGTGTACCTGATCATGGTGGCGCTGTACGACAACTACATCTATCCTTTCGTGGTAATGTTCTCCATCCCGCTGGCTATCATCGGTGCCCTGCTGGCACTGGCGCTTACCAACAATACGCTGAACATCTTTACCATCCTGGGTATGATCATGCTGATCGGGCTTGTGGCGAAGAACGCGATCATCCTTGTAGACTTCACCAACCAGATGAAGGAAGAAGGACAGAGCACTTACGACGCGCTCATCCATGCTAACCATGCCCGTCTCCGCCCGATCCTGATGACTACCATCGCGATGGTGATTGGTATGTTGCCGATCGCACTGGCAACAGGTGGTGTGGCATCGACCAAGAATGGTCTGGCATGGGTAATCATCGGCGGCCTTATCACATCCATGTTCCTGACGCTGATAGTAGTGCCGGTAATTTATATGGTGGTGGATAAGACGATGGCGAAGTTCGGCATGGGCCGTATTTCCAAGAAGCGTTACATCCGTCAGCGGATGGTGGCGCCTACGGAGCAGGAGCTGGAATCACGCGATTTGCAGTCTGCTTCGATGATGAACTGATAAAATACTTGCATAAGTAACAATAGTGTTACAAACAGTGTAACAGTTGTAGGTTTAACTATAAAATGGCCGGGATATTCTTATCCCGGCCTTGTTGTTTTTATGCAAATATGTTGGGGGAATTATCCCTTGGTGATCTTGTTGTAGGAGCTGGTGATGCCTTTGATGAGGGAGGAGCTGAAGCCCTGGTGTTCCATTTCGTTGAGGCCTGCGATGGTGCAGCCTTTGGGCGTGGTAACCTTATCGATTTCTGCTTCGGGGTGGCGGTTGCCTTTGATGAGGAGCTCTGCCGCGCCTTTAACGGTTTGTGCGGCAATGAGGTTGGCGGTGGCGGCATCGAAACCGATTTCGATTCCGCCCTGAATGCTGGCACGGATGAAGCGGAGTGCATAAGCGATACCACAGGCGCCGAGTACGGTGGCTGCGTCCATGAGCTTCTCGTCGATAGCTACGGTAACGCCCAGCTGGTCAAACATCTGTTTCACGAAATTGGTCTGTTCTTCGGTTACATTCCGGCCGCAGATGCAGGTGATGGATTCCTGTATGGCGATGGCGGTGTTGGGCATGGCGCGGAAGATGGGCAGGCCGGGAAGGGTGATCTTTTCAAGGTCGTCGAGCAAAACGCCGGTAACCACTGAAATGAGCAGTTGTTTTTCTGTATCGAAATTAGCGCGGAGTTCGGTGAGTACTTCTTTCACGTTGTATGGCTTGAGGGCCACCACTACCACGTCCGCTTCGCGGATAGCTTTGGCATTATCGGTTTCAACATGAACGCCCTGCTCGCGTAATGCGGCCAGGGTGGCGACGTTTCGCTTAGTAATGGTGATTTCTCCTGCCTTGGAGAAGCCACTTTTGAGGAGGCCCTCCGCAATGGCGGAACCGAGGTTGCCGCCGCCTATAATGGCGATTTTCTTGCCTGACATAGTCTACTGATTTGGAAGAGTAAGGTACACCAAAACCCCCGTTCCTGCAAGCGCCCGTAAAAGGCGATGGTCTCCGTTTGGCGGAGACCATCGTCAGACAACATCAAAATATATGACCATTCCTGATGACTCAGGCGTTAATCCAGGGTTACGTGGCTCCAGTTTTCGCCAC
Source organism: Chitinophaga deserti (assembly GCF_003149455.1). Classification (GTDB taxonomy): domain Bacteria; phylum Bacteroidota; class Bacteroidia; order Chitinophagales; family Chitinophagaceae; genus Chitinophaga; species Chitinophaga deserti. The sequence continues at coordinate 232,767 of NZ_QFFK01000002.1, read as the reverse complement.
TTTTAATGCGGTAAAGCTGCATTTCGCTGATAGAAAACTGTTCCGCGATCTGCTTCATCGTTTTGCGCCCCGGCTTATCCAGCAGGCGCTTGATGCTTTTTACCTTGGCAATATTCAGCTTCAGCCCTTTGGTACGGTGGCGCTGCTGCTCTTTGTAAGCCAGCTTGGCCGGACTGTTCTGCTGATGCTGTTCCATTTCCTCCTTGGTGGCCCATCGGAGGTTGGAGATTTTATTATTCTTTTTATCGTAGTCGAGATGGATAACGTATTTCTGTGTGCGGGAGGTTTTGGGGATAAAGAGGCGCGCCACTTCGCGGTGCAGGTAGAGGGATTGATAAGTATCTGCCGGTTTGATGTTCAGGACGGTGTAGCCTTCCACGGTAGAGCCGTTTAGGAGCCGCCCTTCTTCTTTGCTTTCCTGGTAACTCATCACTCTTCCCATGGTGGAAACTGCGTAACGCTTACGCAGGGCAGATTTGTTTTTAATCTGCAAGTCTTTCCAGACCTCGTTTTTCAAGTTTTTGATTGTGGCCATTGTGAAAGCAATTTATATGGTTCATTTCTGGGGTCAGTCCGGAACGTCACATGTCAGTTCCCGCTCCGGATATGTTGCTGTTGCTTCTAAGCCAGCCATTGGGGCCATCGTCCTCTCAAATATATGATCTTTGTACTGATATTCTACGGCATCCAGCACTTCTTCTATGCCTGGGGCCGTATTGCAAGTTACTAATTGTGAACGGAATTCCTTGATATGGGGGAGGCCTTTCAGGTAATTCGTATAGTGCCTTCTCATTTCGAGGATACCTACCACATCGCCCTTCCACTGGATGGAGCGGCGGAGGTGTTCTTTGCATACTGCCACCCTTTCTGCCACGGTGGGCGGGGGCATATGCCGGCCGGTGGCCATGAAGTGTTTGATTTCGTTGAAGATCCAGGGGTAGCCGATGGCTGCCCGCCCGATCATGATCCCGTCTACCCCATATTTAGCCCTGGCAGCTACAGCCTGCTCTGGCGTACAGATATCCCCGTTGCCGAAAATGGGGATCTGGATACGGGGATTGTTTTTGACTTTGCCGATGAGGGTCCAGTCTGCATGCCCCTTATACATCTGGGTACGGGTGCGGCCGTGGATGGTGAGGGCTTTAATACCCACATCCTGGAGCCTTTCTGCGACCTCTTCTATGTTCCGGGTATCATCGTCCCATCCGAGGCGGGTTTTGACGGTAACGGGGAGCTTCGTGGCTTTTACGACGGCCTGCGTAAGGCGGACCATCTTGGGAATATCTTTGAGGATGCCGGCGCCGGCACCTTTACAGGTTACTTTTTTAACTGGGCAGCCGAAATTGATGTCGAGGAGATCGGGATTGGCGGCCTCCACGATCTGGGCGGCCATAGCCATAGGCTCTTCATCGCCCCCGAAGATCTGGATACCAACGGGCCGTTCGAATTCGAATATATCCAGCTTCATGCGGCTTTTAATAGCATCGCGGATGAGGCCTTCCGAAGAAATAAACTCTGAATACATGAGGTCGGTGCCCTGCTGTTTGCAGACCGCACGAAAAGGGGGATCGCTGACATCTTCCATGGGCGCCAGCAAAAGCGGGAACTCACCCAGTTCTATATCTCCAATTTTCACCATATAATTAATGCCAGTTAGAATTTTTATCCGGCAAACTGACAAATGCCCTGTAAATTTACGCAAATTTACCACAGCGAAAGATGATGGACTTTATACGGAAGGCTTCCCCGTTTGGGCAACTGGCGATTTTATTAGGACTGATGTCGGTTTGTTTTGTAGTATTCGGCGTGCTCATTCAGGGCATCTTCCCGGCTATCAGCGGGGGCTACACGATGGTACAGGCGCAGGACCCCGCTATAATGTCTAAATCCTCCGTGGTTTCTGCTTTTCGTATATCGCAGTTTTTCTATACGTTCGTCGTATTCCTGGTGCCCGGCGTACTGTTTGCCTGGGCCATGGGCCGCCCGGCACAATACCTCCGCCTGAACCGCGGTTTGCCCTTCATGCAGCTGGTGCTTGCCGTACTGGTGCTGATGTGCTCCCTCTACCTCGTAGGGGCTTCCGCAGAATGGAATAAACTGGCCGGTCTACCGCAGCGTTTCCACGACATGGAGAAAATGGCGGAAAGGCAGACCAAAATCATGCTGCAGATGCCCGATTCCTGGACCATGTTCAAAAACCTCCTCCTGATGGCACTGCTGCCGGCCATTGCCGAAGAAGTGTTTTTCCGGGGATGCCTCCAGCGTATCGTACAAAAGATGGTGCGCAATGGCTGGGTGGCCGTATTGATCACCGCCCTCATCTTTTCCGCCATCCACATGCAATTCCTCACCTTCCTGCCCCGTGTTATACTCGGATTCGTGATCGGCGCGGTATTCCTGGTAACAGGAAACCTCTGGCTGGCCATCGCCGGGCACTTCATCAACAATGGCATGCAGGTGGTATTGTTTTATCTTTACCAGAGCAAAATGATCAGCAGGGACCCCGCTGCAGAAGAGCAGGTGCCTTTCTATCTCGCCATATTCAGTGCCGTTATTACCGGGCTCCTCATCTGGAGGCTGGGAGAAAGAGCCAAACAGGCAGGGTACAACTGGCGAACGGCGGAAACAGAACTTAAAAACTAGTATCATGGAAAAAGACTGGGTAAAAGTATACCATAGCAACATCGCTTACGAAGCAGAGATCATCCGTGGCATGCTCGCCGAAAACGAGATAGACGCCGTGATCGTGAACCGCCAGGACTCCTCCTTTGTAACCATGCTTCCCGGAATGGATGAAGTATATGTACATATAGACAATGAGGAAAAAGCCAAACAACTCATTGCAGAAAGCCGACCCGAGCCGGGTAAAATAGATTAACCGGCCATCTGGAACCGGTTCCACTTTAAATCATCGCATGAAGACTTTTATTACGCGGACCATTACCGCCCTGTTTTTCGTGGCCATTATGCTGGGAGGCATCTTATGGTCACCCCTATCCTTCTTTCTCCTGTTTTTTCTTGTAAACTTCTTTGCGCTAAAGGAATATGCCAGCCTGGTCCGCCATATTGATGCTGACTACACGGAAATTTCCGCCTGGCACCGGAACGGAGTGCTGATTGCCGGTTGTGCCCTCATGATGGCTATTGCCGGCGACAGGTTCGAATATGACGGGCTTTCGCTGGGAGAAATCGGCTGGGTGCTCACGTTCATATTCCTGCTCGTTATGCCGCTGGGCGAGATCCTTATGGGGAAAGATTTTTCCCTCAAATCCATCGGGTATTCGCTGCTGGGACTGTTGTATGTTACCGTGCCCTTCGGGATGCTGGTAGACATGAGCTTTACCGTTGACGTGGTTCCCGGGTTTGGCCAGGTCTATATCTGGATGTACCCGCTCACCCTGATCTGCTGTATCTGGATCAACGATACCATGGCTTATATCGTGGGTTCCCTCATCGGGCGTACCCCTTTCGCCCCGGCTATTTCCCCGAAAAAAACCATTGAAGGAACGGTAGGCGGGATGATCCTTGCCGTGGCTGCAGCGGGCGTATTCGGTTACTTTTGGGGGCATGAATGGATGCCGTTGCAGCATTGGATCGCTTTCGCGGCCATCGCCGCCATCTTCGGTACGGCGGGAGACCTGCTGGAGTCCAGGCTGAAAAGGCTGGCAGGTGTTAAGGATTCCGGAAGCATCATGCCGGGGCACGGTGGCTTCCTCGACCGGTTCGACTCCCTGCTGGTAGCCGCACCTATCGCATGGATCTACATGAGGCTCTTCTTCTGATAATTATTTTTCTTCATACCTTCGTACCGCCTTATTAAAGGGCCAGATAAAAATCTACTGAATCATGACGATCCATCGTGAGGGCACCGCTACCATAGCCCTAACCTTTGCCGTACTGGCGCTGCTCAACATCGCAGTGTTCTTTTTCCTGTACGATTCGCCGGTGCTGTGCTGGACGCTGCTTGGCATTTCCATCGTGTTTTTCCTGTTCATCGTATCCTTCTTCCGCCTCCCTTCAAGAGACATGAAGTTCGATGAAACACTCGTGATCGCCCCGGCAGACGGTAAGATCGTAGTGATCGAAGACGTGTACGAACCGGAATATTTTAAAGACAAGCGCCTGCAGGTGTCTATCTTCATGAGCCCTGCCAATGTGCACGTGAACCGTAACCCTATCAGCGGTTCCGTTAAACTGAGCCAATACCATCCCGGTAAATACCTCGTGGCATGGCACCCTAAAGCCTCTACGGAAAATGAGCGCCATACTGTTGTAATCGGAAACGGCAAAACCGACATCCTGGTGCGCCAGATCGCCGGAGCCCTTGCCCGCCGTATCGTGAACTACCTGAAACCGGGTATGGACGTGAAGCAGAACACCGAGATGGGCTTTATCAAATTCGGTTCCCGTGTGGATATTTACCTGCCTGTTGGTACTAAGGTAAATGTGGAGAAAGAACAGATCGTTCGTGGCGGGCAAACCATTATCGCTACCCTCAGCTGATTTTAACGTTTCTTTTCAAAAGGGAAAACGTATCTTCAATTACACAAAAACACCGCAATGAAGCAATTTTTTCTCATGCTCTCCGCAGTAGCGCTGCTCGCCGGCCCGGTTATCGCCCAGGAAAAGCCTGCGGCAAAAAAGAAGGCTCCCGCTAAAAAAGAGGAAGCCTGCAATAAGGGTAGCGAAGCATCATGCTGCAAGGAAGAAACTACGGCCAAAGGCAAATCCTGCTGTATGCCGATGCCTTCCAGAACGGAAGCGGTGAAAACGGCTGCCAAGAAGAAAGCAGCCGCCGTAAAAAGTTAATTTGCAGCCATTAATATTGGGAAGTCCCGGTAGCAATTGTTACCGGGATTTTTTATGTACCTACAGGATGCTTTTCAGTTCCGCAAGGCTCTTAATGGTATATGTGGGAGAAACGCCGGCCTGCACATCGCCCGGTGCAAAATACACCTGGTCCATACCTATCTGCTGCGCCCCGAGAATATCCACTTCCAGCGTATCCCCGATCATAATGCTTTCTGCCGCCGTAGTGTTGGACAGCTGAAGCGCATAATCGAAAATAGCCCGGTGCGGCTTCAGGGAACCCGCACTTTCTGAAGTAACGATATGTGTGAAGTAATGCCCGATTCCCGAATGCTCCAGCTTTAATTTCTGCGTTTCCTCAAACCCATTTGTAATCAGGTGGAGGGGATATTGTTTCTCCTTCAGGTAATCCAGTACTTCGATGGCACCGGGGAAGAGAGCGGTTTTGGTGGGGAGTATAACAAGGAAGCGCTCGCTCAGGGTTTGGCAAAGCGCATCGTCACACAGCTTAAAATCAAGGAAGGTTTGTGTAAACCGTTTGATGCGCAGTTCGTTGCGGTTAATATATCCCTTGCGGAAGCGGTCCCACAATTTTTCGTTGATAGCCGAGTATACGGAGAAGAATTCGTCGTAAGAAGGGATGCCTCTGCCGGAGAGGTTATGTTCTTCGTAAAGCTCCGCCATGGTGGCATTGGAGTTGGTCTCAAAATCCCAGAGCGTATGGTCCAGGTCGAAAAAAATATGTTTGTATCTTATCATGGCTCCGTGCGTTGGCTAACTGTAGTGAAGGGCAAAGGTACGACAAATCCATTTTTCCCTTATTTTGGGGCACTAAAACAATACGAACGGTATGTTTGCAATCATTACAGGCGCCAGTAAGGGCATCGGGAAAGCGGTAGCGGAGAAGCTGGCGGCAGAAGGTTTTGATGTGGCGATCTGCGCACGGAATGCGGCAACGCTGGAGGAAACTGCCGCTGCCATCAGGCAGCAAAGTCCCGGAGTAAAAGTACTGGCCCTGCCGGTAGATATGGGTGATAAGCAGGCAGTGCTGAAGTTTGCTGCAGATGTGCAAAAGGAATTCGGCGATACCCCCGCCATTCTGGTGAATAACGCAGGTATTTTTGTGCCGGGTGCAGTTCATGAGGAAGAAGACGGGCATCTCGAAAAGATGATGGCCGTGAACCTGTACAGCGCCTATCACCTTACCCGTGCCTTCATCCCGGCAATGAAAGCCGCAAAGAAAGGGCATGTTTTCAATTTGTGCTCCACGGCCAGCCATAAGGCATACCCCAACGGAGGGTCGTACAGCATCACCAAATTTGCACTGCTCGGTTTTTCGAAGAATTTACGGGAAGAAATGAAGCCCCACGGAGTGAAGGTTACTTCCGTTAGCCCCGGTCCGGTACTTACGGCATCCTGGGAAGGGTTCGACGGGCCGGAAGACCGTTTAATGGAGCCTGCCGATGTGGCGTCTATGATCTGGGCGGCCTATCACCTCAGCGCACAGGCAGTTATAGAAGAAATTATCATGCGCCCCCAGCTGGGCGATCTCGGATAAACGCTGCTTTGACCCCGAAATCCTTTGCAGTGGCTAATTTCAAGCGGTTTTTTTAACTTACTTTTAACTTGCTCCCGGCACAGTCCGCTGCGGCATTGGTTAAATTTGTTATAGATGAAGGTTTATATCGCCAGTTTAAGAAAAAGTATCGTTTTGCTCATTGCCGCAATGATGACGGCGGCAGGCGCCAGCGCCCAGGAGTTCCGTTTCACGGCTCAGGTAAACACCAATGTGATCGCGCAGGACGAGTACCTGCATATACAGTTTACGCTCATCAATCCCACCAACCTCAGCGACTTTAAACCACCTGCTTTCAAAGGGTTTGAAATTGTACAAGGTCCCAGTATCACTGATGGGATGTCTAACGACAATGGGCGTGTTACCACATACCGTGCCTATTCCTATACCCTGGCGGCTCTACAGCCGGGGAATTTTACTTTCCAGGGCGCCATAGCCCGGGTAGATGGTAAAACCGTACGCAGTAATCCTGTCAGTGTGGAGGTAACCCGTGCCGGCCAGCAACGCCTCCCGCAGCAACAGCAACAACAACCGCAACAGGCCTTCCCGCAACGGCGTATACCCGGAGAATCTCAACCCGGCGTATTGCGTAATGGTGAAGATGCGAAAGAGCAGTTGAAGAAGAATGTGTTTGTGCGGGTGGATGTTGATAAAACCAATGTTTACGAAGGCGAACAAATCACTGCCACCTATAAACTCTATACCCGCCTGCCCACTAACTCCAGCGTAACAAAAGTACCGGCGTTTAAAGGGTTCTCCGCAAAGGATATGGAAATTCCCAATCCGCCGCGGCCTACGGAAGAGATGGTGAATGGTGTTCCTTTCAACGTATTCGTGATCCGTAAAACCCTCCTTTTCCCCCTCCAATCGGGTGAGCTGGAGCTGGACCCTGCGGAAGTTGATAACCAGGTGCATTTCGTAAAGGTTGGTCAGCGGAAGCGCGCTGCAACCAATGATCCTTTCGGCCGCGATGCGCTCGATGATTTCTTTGCAGACGATCCTTTCTTCGGGCAAACCGAATATGAAGTAGTGCCTTATCGTATCCAAAGCCCCGTAGTGAAAGTGCAGGTGAAACCCCTGCCCGCAGAGGGCCGTCCGGCAAGCTTTAATGGTGCGGTTGGACAGTTCTCCCTGAATGCCTCACTCGATAAAAACCAGCTGAGTACCGACGATGCGCTGTCGCTTAAAGTAGCCATCACCGGGCGCGGTAATGTGAACCTGCTCAATGCACCACCGTTAAGCATTCCGCCGGCCTTCGAAAAATACGATCCTACCGTAACTGACAATATCGAAAAGAACAGCAACCCCCTCAGCGGCAGCCGCACTTTCCAGTATGCACTCATGCCGCAGCAGAAGGGCGATTATAAACTGCCGCCCGTAGAGTTCTCCTACTTCGATCCTGCTGCGAAAGCATATAAAACATTGCAGTCCGAGCCGTTTGAAGTACATGTGATACAGGGTAAGGAATTGAAGAAGGAGAAAGCAGATTTCAGCGGGCAAACAGACCTTGCCGGTATCCGCACCGGCGGAGCAAGCTGGAGTAAGCAACGCCCCTTCTTTTTCGGTAAGCCTTTGTTCTGGATATTATTCCTGTTACCGTTGCTGGCCATTGCAGGTGTGGCTTATTACCGCCGCCGCGAAAACTATATCAATAACAACGCCGCACTGCTCCGCCACCGGCATGCCAATAAAGTAGCACTGAAGCGCCTTGAACTGGCAGCCCGCTATCTGAAAGAAGGGAAAGACAAAGCATTTTATGAAGAAACATCCCGCGCATTGTGGGGGTACCTCGGGCATAAACTGCGCATTCCCATGGCAGAAATGTCGAAGCAGCGGGTAGACGAAAAGCTGACGAAGCTGCACCTGAGCGAAAGTGCTAAAGAGCAACTCTTTGCGTTGGCCGACCGTTGTGAGCAGGCGCTCTATGCCCCGGGCGATTCCGTAGCGCTGCGCCAGGGAGCTTATCAGGAGGCCGTAGAAGTGATTACCAATATTGAAAACGAAATCAAAGGACGGGCGTAATCCGCCGGAAAAACAGCCATATGCAACCATTTATCTCCTACTGTGCCCGCCTCTTTCTCCTCATCCTCCTTGCCGGTACTGCCGCCAAAGCGCAGAGCCCGGCACTGTTCGCAGAAGGTAACCGCCTCTATGAACAACAGCAGTTCAGTGAAGCTGCTGCAAAATACCAGCAGCTGATCGACTCAGGATATCTCGTAGCCGATCTTTACTTCAATGCGGGTAACGCGTACTATAAATCCAACCAAACGGGAATGGCCGTTTTCAGTTTCGAGAAAGCGCTGCGCCTGCAACCGGGCGATGCGGCAATTGAACATAACCTCGCCCTTGCCAATCAGAAAGTAGGCAGCAATGTGGAAACACTTCCCCTGCTTTTCTTTGAAAGGTGGTGGCTGCAATGGCAGCAACTCCATACGCCGGCGGGCTGGGCCAACTGGAGCATTGTATGGTGCTGGGTATTATCCATTTTAATCATCGCATACTTCTTCTTTCCCGTACCGGGCAAAAAATACATCCGCTTGGGCCTCGTGGTTTCCGGCATCATTCTTATCGGTTACTTTTCCATGGCGGCGTGGACGCACAGCCAGTCTTTCAACAGCAGCGATGCCATTGTGATGCACGATGCAGTGAAAGCAAAGTCTGCTCCTGACGATGGCGCCAAAGACCTCTTTGAACTGAAGGAAGGTATGAAAGTGAAAGTGCTCGATGCCACCAGCCAGTTTGGTAAAGTACAACTGTCTGACGGGAAAACGGGCTGGGTGCCGGTGAACGAACTCAGGCGTTTATAACTTCTCTATTTTTTCCAGGAACTCCTGCTTACGGTTGCGTGCCAGCGGCACGCTCCGGCCGTCGGCCATCACGATATCGCCACCATCGCCCTTTATGTATTTGAACATATGGGCGAGGTTCACGATAAAGCTGTTGTGCACGCGGAAGAATCCTTTATCGCGGAGAATATCATCCACTTCTTTCAGTGACCGACAGATCATAACGGGTTTGGGTTGCTGAACAAGATGTACGCAGGTATAACTGCCTTCCGATTCGCAATACAATACATCTTTCACGGGTATCATGCGCAGGCCGTCGAATGTGGGGAGCGCAACGCGTTCGAACTGTGGCATCTGTTCGCGGAGAAGGCGTAAAATGGTGTCGGCCTGAGAGCTGGTAGCGGTTTGCTTTTCCGATGCTTTACTGACTGCGGCCAGCAGGTCGTCTTTATCAATGGGTTTCAGCAGGAAGTCGAGCGCGCTGTGGCGGATGGCCTTCAGGGCATAGCGGTCGTGGGCGGTGGTGAAGATGACGGAGAAGTGGCGCCAGGTGCAATGTTCAAGGAGGCAAAAACCATCCATGTCAGGCATCTCGATGTCGAGGAAAACCAGGTCGGGCTGAAGTTGCTCTATGGCAGCGCGGCCTTCTTCTGCAGAACCACAGGTGGTGAGGATGCTGAGCTGCGGACAGTAGCGGTTGAGTTGCATACGCAACACATCACGGCAGTGCTCTTCGTCGTCGATAATGATCGTTCTCATTGGGGGTGATATGGCTTCGGGTATATGGTTGACTTAGAGGTAATCAAATTTACTTAAAATTCCGCTCTTCGTGCATCACCTCGTCGTATCTGACATCGGGCAGGCGGATGAGGGTATAGGTACCGGTACGCTGGTGATGCTCATCGTATTGGTGGCCGGTAGTGATGTTGGCATGGGTATGATAGCGGTGGTTGATCCAGTGAAGGCGCTCTCCGGCCACTGCGATGGCAGGTGTTTTTTGCTGGTGCTGGTGAAAGGCACTGTGCCGGGCTACGCCATTATCTTCCAGCCGTACATACATTCCTTCATTATTCCGCCCTACTTCGATCCGGATGAACCCTTTCCCTTCCTCCCTTTGGAGGAGGCGGTTCCAGATGGCGTTTTGTACATATGGCTGGATGAGGAACGGGGGGATGAGTACGGAAGGGGGAGGACTGTTGGGCAGCATATGGATGTCGTAATCGAATTGCCCTTCGAAGCGGAGGGATTCGAGCTGGAGGTACAGGTCGAGGGTTTCGAGATCTTCTTCAAGGGTGATCCATTCCCGGCTGCTGTGTTCCATGGTCATGCGCATCAGGCGGCTGAACCGTGTGAGGTACGATGAAGCGAGATCCGTACTGGAGGAAAGTACGAAGCTGTGGATGGCATTCAGACTGTTGTAGATGAAGTGTGGGTTCATCTGCGTCTGGATGGTATGGAGTTCAATAGATGCTTTTCCCCCCTGAAGGTCGAACTGTTGTTCCATACGCCGCCGTATCCTTCTTTCCCGCCACCAGAATGCGCCCGCAACGAGGGCACCTGTAAGGAAGAAAAGGATAATCAGCAAAGCAGCGGTACCCGGAAAAACAGCTGGTTCCGGCGCGGGAACCGTTGGATAAGCATGCGATTGAACCGTGGCAAGTACGGGGTTAATCATATCTGATTCCTAAGCCGTTCAAATATAAACAGCGGCTTGCCACCGGAAAAGAAGGAAGTAATAGCTGGCAGGAGGCACCGGAAAATCGGCAGCCCTGCGGGGAAATGTGGCGGAAGGGTTTTATCAGCCGTCAGTGAACTTGTACCCTACCCCGCGAACGGAGTGGAAGTAGCGGGAATTGCGGCTGTCTTCCTCGAAATACTTACGGAAATTGAGGATGAAGTTATCAATGGTACGGGTGGTGGGATATACGTTGTAACCCCAAACTACCTGGAGGATCTTTTCGCGGGTCACCACTTCGCCCTTGTTCTCTATAAGGAGCTTCAGGAGCATGGTTTCTTTCTTCGACAGTTCGTGATGCTTCCCGTCTTTCCCCACACATTCCTGCGCAGCGAAATCGATCATATTATTACCGAAGCGGTAAACGTTGGGCACGCTGTCTTTATCCTGTATCTTTTTGTTTTTGACGATCAGCTTTTCTACCCTCAGCAGGAGTTCTTCGAGGTTGAAAGGCTTGGTCATATAGTCGTCTCCCCCTTTCTTAAGCCCGAGCACACGGTCGGCGCTGCTGTTTTTAGCACTGAGGAAGAGGATGGGTACTTCGTTGTTCTGTATACGGATATTCTCACACACGGCCAGGCCGTCCATCTCGGGCAGCATGATATCGAGGATGATCAGGTCGAAATATTCGTTCTTAACGGCTTTAAGGGCGCTGGTGCCGTTATCTACCGCCGTAACCTCATAACCTTCCAGCTCCAGGTTGAGTTTTAATGCTTCCTGCAGGTTCTCTTCGTCTTCTACCAGCAAAATTGATGCTTTCGTCGCTTCCTTCATAAATGCATTGGGTGAATGGTGAACGGTAAATTACTTTTTCCGGTTATAGCCTAAAATTACGTACAACCGGTTAATTTTATACAGTTTGAGGGGAATAATCCTGCCACCTGATCTCAAAACACGTGCCTTTCGGCAAGTTGTCATTCACGGCGATGGTTCCCCCGTGCTGCTCCACGATCTTCCGGGTGAGGTAAAGCCCCAGGCCTGAGCCTTTCGACTTCCGCGTGTTTTCGTTACCGATGCGGTAAAACTTCATGAATATCTTTCCCTTTTCTTCCTGCGGAATACCTTCTCCCTGATCGGAAACCCTCATTAGCAGGTCGTTTTGCTCCATATGGAGGCTCACTACTATCTCCGTTCCCTTGGGGGCGTATTTGACTGCATTCTCCACCAGGTTGTTCAGCATAAGGGTGATCATGAACTTATCCGCCTCTAGTCCTATCCCCGGTTCTATATCTGACACAATGTCGTGACTGTGTATCCTGTCGCGCAGCTCATTAAGCGCCTGTGTCAGTACCTGGCTGAAGTCCAGCGGTTCCAGGAAGGGCTGGGATTTCTCATGTTCGAACTGGGAAGCCAGCAGGATGTTGTTACAAAGCTGATCGAGCCGGTTCGTTTCCCGGATGGTGGCATCGAGCAGGCGGCGCTGTTTCTCTTCATCGAGGCGGTGCTTAAGGAGTGTTTCCAGGTTGAGCTTCGCGATGGCGATGGGGCTTTTCAGTTCATGCGTAACGGCCATCATGAAGTTCTGCTGTTGCTGCTGAAGCCGCATCTGCTTCCATACCGCCCGGTAAACCAGTGAGGCGCCGGCGAGGATGATGATAAGGAAGATGGTGCCTTCGCCGATGTACTTCAGCGTACGCATACGTTCCTCATGGTGCAGGCGCTGCATCTGCTGCATAAACTCGGAAGGTTCGCTGAGCTGGTGCATACGGTGTGTAAGCTCCATTTGCTCATAATGCGCGATCTGTTTAGACTGCTGATGCAGCAGAACACCCCACCATACCAGTTGCAGCACGGTATAAACCAGCACAAAAACATAAATGCCGGAGATCACCTTTTTACCTTGCAGTGCAGACGATGATTTTTTCATGCGCTATTTCCGCGGAGCGGTTTTTTCCACGCGCAGCCCCACGCTCATAATATTAGGCAGCGGGTCCTGTCGCATATTTTGCTCGAATGTAAAACGGTATGTTCCTGTCCTTGGGAGAATGGCGTTTTGCTGGATGGGAATACGGTGCTCGAAAATATCATCGAGCCCGTTGCCCAGCCATTTACCGTAGCTGTCGGCTAAAGGCAGTTCCACTCTCCGGGATTGCGGAAGGCTGTCGCCCGGCAGTTGCGTGCTGACGATGAGCCAGAGGTTGTTGTACGGATAGGCGTCTGTGTGGCGGACGTTTACGTACAGGTTGTAGAAGTACGCCGTGTCTTCGTTGTTAAGCGTTACTTCGTATGTTGGTTTGAGAGACGATTCCCAGCTGGATTGCGGGATGTCCCTGTTCTTTTCGTAAGTATCCAGCTTCGGAGGCTTGCACGCGAATGCGAACAGGCTGAATGCGAGGCAGGCGGAGCGAGATATCGTCTTGCGGGTCATATGCTTGATTAGAGTACGTTGAGGACCTGCTCTTTGGCTTTTTCCAGCTCATCTTTCATCATCACCACCCATTGCTGGATGCCGGCATCGTTTGCTTTGGAACCGGTAGTGTTGATCTCGCGGCCGATTTCCTGGAGCACGAAGCCCAGTTTTTTACCTTTGGCGGATTCTGCTTCATTGAGGATTTCCTTGAAGTAGCGGCAGTGGTTCTGCAGGCGCACCAGTTCTTCGGAGATGTCGAGCTTTTCCAAATAGAAAATAAGTTCCTGCTCCATGCGGTTACCGTCTACATTCTCTTTACCAACATATTCGGCAAGGAGTGTTTCGAGGCGGGTGCGCACTTTGTCTTTACGGAGCGGGTCCAGTTCGCGGACCTTCTCGGTATAGAGGAGGATATTATCGATACGAAGAAGGAGATCTTTCTCCAGCATGATGCCTTCGTCCATACGGTGCGCGTCCATTTCTGCAACGGCTTTACGGACGATGGTGGCAACTTCGTTCCATTCGTTTTCGGTGATCTGTTCGGATGCGGGAGACACTACTTCGGGGAGCTTCATGAGCACGTTAAGCATATCTTCCTGAGGGATGGCGAGGTCGCGGGCCATACCGGAAATGGCTTCGTGGTAATAACGTGCCAGTTCGGTGTTGATGACCACGGGGCGTGTTGCGCCATTTTGTTTGATGTTGATCGTGGCATCAAGGGTGCCACGCAGCAACTCCTGCTGGAGGATGTTGCGGATATCGAATTCGTAGGGTTTCAGCAAGGGGGACAGCTTGAGGTTTACTTCAAACTGCTTGCCATTGAGCGATTTGATCTCCGCGACAATGGTTGTTTCTCCCCGGGTTACCTCCGCGCGGCCGAAGCCGGTCATGGATTTCAGCATATTATCTGTTTAATGTGACAAACCTAGTCAATTATTGTCATATTTCGGCCGGGAGGCCAACGTGTTAGCGGAACAGTGCGGCTTCGATTTCCTTTTGGGTATGCGTTACCATATCGCCGGGGAGCATACCGCGGATATCGAGGCGGCCTATGCGGTAACGGATCAGCCTCAACGTGGGGAAGCCTACTGCCGCAGTCATTTTACGCACCTGCCGGTTCTTCCCTTCACTCAGCACAAGGCGTATCCACGGAGCAGGTATATGCTGCCGGAAACGGATGGGCGGATTGCGGTCCGGCACCTCCGGCGGAGTATCGAACAAAGATGCTTTGGCGGGCTTTGTACGGAAAGGCTTACCGTCTATCGTAATGGTAACTCCTGCTTCGAGCTGGCGGATGGCTTCGGGAGTAACTGCACCGTCTACCTGCACCCAGTACTCCCGCTCATGCGCCTGTGAAGGATGCAGTAAGCGATGGTTGAGCGACTTATCGTTGGTGAGGATTAAAAGCCCTTCGCTATCATAGTCGAGCCGGCCAACCGGATACACATCTTTCGGAACCTGGAAGAAGTCCGACAACACGGCTTTGCCATCTTCTTTCCCGAAACGGGTTAACACCTGGTAAGGCTTGTAAACGGTAAAATAGCTCGGGTTCACTGCAACTGCTTTGGTTAAGGGCCTGTAAATTAGTAATTTTGCCGCATCCTTAGCGATTTTATAGCATATGACATGTTAAGCGATCAAACTCCCTGCCCTTACTGTGGCAAATTTCTGGGCGAGATGTTATCCGCCGCCACGCCTGAACATGTGGAAGAGATTTCCAACGCCAAAACCTGCAGGATCTACCGTAAAGGACAGGATATTTTCCAGGAAGGCGGTCACCCTTACGGCATCTTTTTCGTGAATTCCGGTAAAGTAAAGTTATCGCACAGCGGAGACGAGGGGCGTGAGCAGATAGTGCGCCTTGTGAAGCCGGGCGATCTGATCGGATATAAGGCGCTCATTAGCAACGAACCATATACCGCAACAGCTACCGTGCTGGAAGACAGTGCGGTGTGTTTCATACCGCGCGATGTTTTCCTCGGGCTGCTGCAAAAAGATCCAACACTTGCGTTGCGCATGATGCAGATACTCTCCAGTGAGTTGCGCAGGGCAGAGCAGAAAATTACACACCTTGCACAGAAGCCCGTACGTGAGCGCCTCGCTGAAACATTGCTCACCCTGAAGGAAACTTACGGGCTGGAAGAAGATGAGCAAACGATTAACGTGATGCTTTCCCGGGAAGAGATTGCCAACCTGGTAGGTACGGCTACCGAATCTGCCATCCGTTTGCTCTCAGAATTCAAAAAAGAGAAAGTGATAGACCTTGCAGGCAAAAAAATCCGCATTCTCCGCTTGCAGCAACTCATAAAAATGGCAAACCTGCAGGATTGATTCCCTCATATCCCGAACTTTCTCCTCCTAAAGCCATTTAAAAAGCCAAAATCGAACGAAAAGCTGTCAGGCCGACTAACTACCCACTGCGGCCTCAAAAGCAATTTTAAGCGCCTTGCAATGCATTGCGATGTATGTAGTGAATGAAGAGTGGATTGATGAAACGTAGTGCAGCGAGGGGTTTCAGACTAAATTAAAAAAGTCTGACTGCGTGAACAATCAGACTTTCTTGTTATGTGAATGGGTTAGTAAGTACAGGGAAATAATATTCCCTACACAATATTAAAAAGAATTTCATCACAAAAGAAAAATTTTACAAGAAATTTTATTCACAAGCAAAAAAAAATTGTGGATAACGCCCCCTAACTTTGCTTCGATTTAACGACGTTCATATGAAGTTTGATACACCGATACCGGTAAAAGAAATAGCAGCGCTCACGGGCGCGAAGCTTGCAGGCAATGAAGCGCTGCTGGCAACGGGCATCAACGAGATTCACAAGGTTACGCCTGGCGATATCTCGTTTGTGGATTTTGAGAAGTACTACAACGCCTGCCTCTCGTCTCCTGCCACCATCATCATCATCAACAAGGAAGTGGAAGTTCCCCCCGGGAAAGCCATCCTGGTTACCGACGATCCTTTCTCTGCATACGTAAGTCTTGTGAAGCGCTTCCGCCCTTACGAGCCGCAGAATAAAGCCGTGAGCGACAGTGCGGTGATCGGGGAAGGTACCATCATTTCCCACGGCGCAGTGGTTGGCCACCATGTAACCATCGGCAGCAACTGCATCATTCACCCCAACGTTGTTATTTACGACCATACAGAGATCGGGGATAACGTTATCATCCATTCCGGGACCGTTATCGGGGCAGATGCCTTTTACTTCAAGAAAAGGGCTGCCCGCGAAGTGATGTGGGATAAACTGGAAAGCTGCGGCCGCGTTATCATCGAAAGCGATGTGGAAATAGGCGCCCTCTGCACCATCGATAAAGGCGTAAGTGGCGATACCATCATCGGCCGCGGAACTAAATTCGATAACATGATCCACATCGGTCACGGAACCGTGATCGGCCGTAACTGCCTCTTCGCCGCCCAGGTTGGCGTAGGCGGTAAAGCTATTATCGAAGACAATGTGATCCTCTGGGGACAGGTTGGCGTTAACAAAGATCTCACCATCGGTAAAGGTGCAGTTGTTTACGCTGGCAGCGGCGTGAAAGATTCCATCGAAGGCGGCAAAGTATACTTTGGCTCTCCCGTGGAAGAAGCACGTACCAAAATGAAAGAACTCGCCTGGATCAAACGTATCCCCGAGATGTGGGCAAAACTTAAAGGTTAATCGTAAAAGACATGATAAAGTCCCTCACCGGCATCGCTGCAACCTGCCTCCTTCTAATGGCAGGTTGCGGTGTTACTAAAACATCCAAAGCCCCCGGGCTGTATTCTTCCGCCAACGAGCTGGCAGTTAAAACCGACGACGGCTGGTTTTCTGCCAAAACCATCTCTCTCGGTGAATACTCCACTTCTTCCCGTACCAATGGTGTTCAATCCGGCTCGCCGGCTAAGCAATGGAAGAATGTTTCCGACGCTTTTTACTTTACAGGTAAGAACGCCGGGTCGCAACTGCCCGTGCAGGTGCTGAGCACACCACGAATTACATTCTCTTCTCGCAGCTTCCCAGGCTGGTTCCCCGTAATTGGCAACGATGCACCGCTCTGGTACATACATGTTGGCGCTAATGCAGCAGACCCGCTCAAGAGCTGGGAGCTGATCCTGAAAAGGAACATTGCCTTCCTTGAACTGAACGACAATAAACCTATCGGCATCCTCCGCTCTGCGGCAGATGAACTGAAGGTAACGGCACATAACCGTTATAGTGCTGTGAACAGTGCGGATAAGATTTGTTATGAGTTTCAGCTGAAGGGTATCCCCGTGGCGGCATTGCTGACAGGTAAAGAGCCGCGCGCCTGGTTACAGAAAGAATTGGACCCTGCCCTGCGCGAAACGCTGGCAGCTACGATGCTGGGCCTGCTGTTCAGGCCGCAATAAAAGTTATCTTCAGGAGGCTCCCTGTTGTTTGCTGAGGAGGAAGTTGCGGGAAATGGTTTCGATCGTTTCCTGCAGTGGCCTGAACCGGAAACCGGGGAGCGCTTCCTGTATCTTTTGATTGCTGTAGTAAACTTTCAGTTGAGCGGTGCGGGCAGTTTCCCGCGTGAGGAGAGGGCGCTTGCCCGTGAACATTCCGCGGATCTTTTCCAGCCGCCATACTACCTCCGCCATCCAGGGTTTGGTGGCAATGTGAGGGGGCTTTTTGCCGAGGTGGCGGGCCATTTCATTGAAGAGCTGCCGGTAGGGCCAGTTATCGCCATTCAGAATAAAACGCTGTGCAGTAATGGGGCTTTCCATGAGTTGAATCATCACTTCCGCCACATCTTCCACATCCACGAAACCATTCACTCCTTCTGTATAATACGGGAACTCTTTCCAGGCATTTGCAAGCAGCTTACCGGAACCATCGTGCCAGAATCCGCTGCCCAGAATAATAGATGGGTTTACGATCACTGCATTCAGTCCTTCTGCGATGCCGCGCCATATTTCCATTTCGCCGAGGTGCTTGCTGACAGCGTATTTGCTGTTGTTCTTACTTTCTTCCCACTGCGCGTTTTCGGTGATGTTATCGCGCTGCCTTGCGCGGCCGAGTGCAGCGATGGAGCTTACGTGCACGATCTTCCTGACGCCTGTATCAATAGCCAGGTTCACGACGTTAGCGGTGCCTTCGATGTTTGTCTTCATCATGGCATTGCGCTGTCCGGGTTCGAAGGAAACGATGGCTGCGCAGTGATATACTTCCGTGACACCGGCAAATGCATCTTCAAGGGCACAAACATCCAGTATGTCGCCCTGCACCCATTCCACCCTGTCGGCGATGTCTTTGATCTGATCGGGTATGCGGCTGCGGTAGAGGGCGCGCACCGGTTTACCGGCTTTCACCAACGCCCGCAGCAGATAACTACCCAATAAACCCGTTCCGCCTGTGACAAGGATCATTTCGAAAGTATTGTGATTGAAGGCACAAATGTAAATCAATACTTGTAAAAACCTTTGCCGGTTTTGCGGCCCAGGTCGCCTTTCTCCACAAGCTCCGCCTGCATGGCACCGGGGCGGAAGCGGGGTGCTTCCTGAAACGCTTCGTAGAGCGATCGGGTAACGGCGTAGTTAACATCGTTGCCGATGAGGTCCATCAGTGCAAAGGGCCCCATTCTGAAGCCTGCTGCTTCCAGCAACCGGTCTGCGACAGCGATATCTGCCACGCCGGAAGATGCGATCTCCATGGCTTCGAGATAGTAGTGCCTTGCTACGCGGTTTACGATAAAGCCGGGGGCATCTTTTACATGCACGGGTGTTTTACCCATATGCTTCACGAGGTCGTAAAGCAATTGGGTAACGGTGGAGGAAGTTTGTGCTCCGCTGATCACTTCCACGAGCGCCATAAGATGTGCGGGGTTGAAGAAATGCATGCCGCCCACTCTTTCAGGATGAGGTATTTCCGCTGCAATGGCGGATACGGAAAGTGAGGAGGTATTGGTGGCGAAGATGGTTTGCGGGGAATTGTGGAGGGCCAGTTCGCGGAAGAGCCCCACTTTCACCGGTATCTTTTCTACAATAGCCTCGATGATGACATCGGCTTTGCAATCAGAAATATTGAGGCAGGGCGTCAGGCGCCGGAGTGCGGCATCCTTATCTTCCGGATTCATTTTCTCTTTCTCTACAGCTTTCTCCAGGTTCTTGCGGATCATGCCGATACCTGCATCCACTGCTTCGGCTTTAACGTCGAATAGCAGGGTGGGAAAGCCCGCTGTTGCAGCTACGAGGGCAATGCCTGCACCCATGGTGCCGGCGCCGCAAACGGCTATCTGTTTGATGTCGGAAACGGTTTGCATAAGGAAGATCGTTTTGGGGAGCGTAGCGGAAAGAAAAACGGCCGCCCCGGAGTGGGACGGCCGCGTTGCGATATGTTAACGTGCGCCCTGGAATTGTTTCAGGAAGCGCAGATCGTTTTCTGAGAATAAACGGAGATCTTTAATCTGGTACTTCAGCATGGTGAGCCTTTCGATGCCCATACCGAATGCGAAGCCGGTGTATCTGGAAGAATCGATACCGCAATTTTCTAATACCTGCGGATGCACCATGCCACAACCGAGAATTTCTACCCATCCGCTGTGTTTACATACATTACAGCCTTCACCGCCGCAGATGAGGCAGGAGATGTCCATCTCTGCACTGGGCTCCGTGAACGGGAAGAAAGAGGGGCGGAAGCGGATCTTAAAGTTTTCACCGAAGAACTCCTGTACGAAGTAGTACAGTGTCTGCTTCAGGTCGGCGAACGAAACGTTTTCTGCCACATACAGGCCTTCTATCTGGTGGAAGAAGCAGTGTGCGCGGGCGGAGATGGTTTCGTTACGGTATACACGGCCCGGGCAGATGATGCGGATGGGGAGCTTCCCTTCTTCCATCACTCTCACCTGAACGGAGGAAGTGTGGGTACGCAACAGCCAGTCGGGGTTGTTGTGAACATAAAAGGTGTCCTGCATATCGCGGGCGGGGTGGTTCTCGTCGAGGTTGAGCGCCGTGAAGTTGTGCCAGTCGTTTTCGATTTCCGGTCCTTCCGCAATGGTGAAGCCCAGCCGTTCAAATATGCGGATGGCTTTGTTGCGGACGATGCTGATAGGATGGCGGGTACCCAGGCGGTGAGGCTCACCGGGCAGGGTAAGATCCAGCTGGTCGGCAGCGCCGCCGGCTTCATCTTTCAGTTGCTCAAATTCCGCATACTTAGCTTCTGCGGCCAGCTTAAAGGCGTTCAGCACCTGGCCGAACTCTTTTTTACCCTCGTTGGGAACGTTTTTCATTTCCCCGAAAAGGGCCTTTACAATCCCTTTGGTGCCGAGGAATTTGATACGGTATTGCTCCAGCTGCTCCGCATTTTCCGGGCGGAAAGCCGCAATTTCCTGCTTATAAGCTTCTATTTGTTGCACGATTGCCTCCATAGCCGACAAAGATAACGCTGCCGGGAGAAATTTCCTTGCCGGATTTTATGGAAACCGGGGTGTAAAGCATCTTACTCTTAAATCCTCCCGTTATGCATGTACAAATTCCTGTGATCATGGCCGCCCTGCTGCTTGGCAGCACCGCGTCCGCCCAAAACTCCTCCTCTCAGGCATCCGGAACTGTCAAACATCAGCCGGAAGCTACCGTTAAGGAACAGGCGAAACAAACCAAAGCGCCCATAAAGGAAGAGAAACTCATCCTTGCCGATCCTACAGCAGGGAATAAGAAGGAAATGACCATGGCTGAATATGATGCATACCGGAAAAAGCAGGTGCAGGAAGCCGCGAAAAAGAAACAACCGGCAAAGCAAAAGCCGCAGGTTCAGTTTGCTCCTCCGGTGGTAAAGAAGGACCAGCAGGTAGAGAAACCGAAACTGGTTAAGCAGGATGAAAAGCCCATGGTGAAATTCGCGCCTCCTAAAATAGTGAAAGATACCATGCCGAAGGTGAAGTTTAAACCGCCTGTAATAGTGAAGGATACGATCATTCCCCGCCCGGTGAAGGTACAGCAGATTGCCCCCGATACTTTTCCGTCCCAAAAGCTCAAAACATCTTCAAAGCTGCCGTCAGAAATACCGGCTAATGATGTAAAGGAAGCAAAGCGTTACCTCGTAAGTGAGGTGAGCATCGTAACAATGCCTGACGGGAGCAGGAAGTTATATGACAAGGACGGTAAAGATATAACTGCAGAAATTCCTGATCTGCCGACAGCACCCTTCCCGGAGCAATAGTATTCCTTCAGACAGGGTGTTAGCTTAAAACATTATCCCTTTCCAACCCCGCCCCCGTCCTTCCCGCAGTTTCCGCCATCGCTGCCGGAGGATGGTGTGGCGGGTACTTTTTTAACACAGCTGCAGAAACCGTGTAAAACGGCAGGCCGGAGTAATCCGGCCTTTTTTTGTGCTCTTAGCAACCTCATCCTTCAGTGATCCTTCAGTGATCCTTCAGTGAACCTTCAGTGAACCTTCAGTCAAACACCCTCAAACCTGTGCCACCACTGAACACCACTGAAGGATCACTGAAGGATGGCAGTAGGGTGTCAGTAAGTTTTGCAAAACTGCTGTTTGCTGAAACCATTAGTCATAAAGGATTTCAGCGAAATGGCAGAAATAATAGCATGGAATTTGAGATGGATGTTCTGATTAACATAATGTTAGCCGGGAATGAAATTTCTCAGACAATTTGGTAAACACCGTTGACGGAAGTTGTTATTCGAAAACCACGGTTTTATTGTGATAAACGAACACGCGGTCACTGAAAACCAGTTGAAGGGCACGTGCCAGAACAGAGGTTTCAATCTCCTTGCCTGCCTTCATCATATCGCTGGCGGTATAAGTATGGTTGACGGGGATTACCTGCTGTGCGATAATGGGCCCCTCATCCAGCTCGTTGGTTACAAAGTGCGAAGTAGCCCCTATCAGCTTCACGCCCCTTTCAAAAGCCTGCCGGTACGGGTGCCCGCCTGCAAAAGCCGGGAGAAAGGAATGGTGGATATTGATGATCCGCTCCGGATAGGCCGCCACAAATTCGGGGCTTAGTATGCGCATGAACTTCGCCAGCACGATATAATCCGGTGCCTCCACGTCTATCAGCTCCCGGATACGGGTTTCGAAATGCGACTTGTCGCCCTCCTCATGGGAAATAAGGTGGAAGGGTATATTGAAGCGCTTGCAGATGTTTTCAAGGTGGGGATGGTTGCCGATCACGCATTGCACCGTTGCCCCCAGGGTGTTGAACTGATTGCGGACGAGTATGTCTGCCAGGCAGTGGTACTCCCGGGTCACCAGCACCACAATCTTTTTATCGGGCCGTGGGTTAATACTTACCAGGGCTTCGGCAGGCAATACCTCCCGGATGGATGCTTCGAGGGCGGCAGCGTCGGTTTCATTTTCCGCTGCTATCCGCATGAAAAACCTGTTGTCTGACTTATCCACAAATTCCCGGAGCGATACGATGTTCAGCCCCGCTTTTGCCAGAATTGCCGATACATCGGCCACCAGTCCAACCCTGTCTTTCGATTGAATAAGTATGATCATAGTTGGCCTAAATTAATCATTCGCACTGCTTCTTCATACCCCCATTCCAATTTTCACTCAATTTGATAGTTTTTTGACTTTGGAAAGGTTAAGCAATTCACCTTCAGTCCAATAAGAATATTAAACCCCACGCATGCAATGCCCATCAAGATAACCGGAAGTAACATTCAACCGGGGTTTTTGAGCAATCTCACCGGTATCCTCCCCGCTGCACAGGGATAAATTTACCTGCAGCAACCGGACGTATGTAGTCAACCAGCAACGATCATTATTCCACAACGACAGGGGACAATTCCAATCGCTAATCAACCAGAATTTCCTTTCAGCCGCTTCTCTGAAATCGATTGAAATGTAGGACGACTTCACTTGCATCCGCTTTAACTAATCAAGGCAAGAACACTTAACAATGGTAAACATGAAAAGCATTACGCTATGCTGCCTGGCAGGTATGGGATTTTGCACGGCCGCCTATGCCTATGATGGCGGAAGGACAGATACCCTTTTTCCGCCCGCCGGCGTCATTCACCGCGACACGGCCGACCTTCTGCTCCGGCACACCGCCACCCTGTCCGGTTACTCTGTTTCCGGCTCCGTATTGAATCAGGCGCCGGTAGCAGATGTCACCAACAGTCTTTCCGGAAGGTTTCCCGGGCTGTACCTCCTCCAGAGTACCGGCCAGCCGGGGTTGGATGCAGGGCTCTTCAGTCTGCGCGGTCAAACGCCTACCATTCTTCTGAATGGCGTTCCGCGTAATTACACAGACATTGACCTGAACGACATTGAATCGGTAACGGTTCTGAAAGATGCGGCAGCCACGGCGCTGTATGGCGCCCGCGCACAGGGAGGCCTTTTACTCATTAAAACCAAGCGGGGGCTGAATGCGCCGCCCGTTGTTTCCTTCACGGCGCAATATGGTGTTCAGGACCCAACGCAATTGCCAAACGTCCTCAACTCTTACGATTACGCCACGCTCTATAATGAAGCGCTGCGTAACGACGGGCGTGCGCCGCTTTATTCCGACCAGGAACTGGAAGCTTACCGCACACACAGCGATCCTTACCGGTACCCCGATGTAAACTGGTACGATGAGGTGCTGAAACGCTCCACTCCCATTGCCCGCATCAACCTCAATATGCGCGGCGGAACGCAGAAGGCATCCTACTTCGCATCGGTAAGTTACCTGGACCAGGCGGGGATTTTTAAAACCGACGGGTCTAACACCTATAGCACCAATGCCAATTACAAGCGTTACAACCTCACAGCCGGACTGGATATTCAGCTTGACCGTGATACCGAAGTGGGGCTTAACGTACTGGGGAACCTCGGCAATTCGCAGGAGCCCGGCTTCTTCACCAGCTCTACCTTCTTTAATATGGCCAGTACTCCGCCCAATGCCTACCCGATCTTCAACCCGGACGGTTCGCTGGGTGGCAACAGTGATTACCGCAACAATATTTTCGCGCAGCTGAACCGGGGCGGTTACCGTACCAACAGTACGAGGAACCTGGCGGTAGACGGCAGGGTGAAACGGTATCTGCCATTCATTACCAAAGGTTTGTATGCAGCGGCTAATGTATCGTTCTACTCATCTTATTTCGAGACGGTGAATTTCGCCAAGAACTTCCCTGTATTTAAAATGAACATCGATGCAGCGGGAGATACTACTTACCAGAAGTTCGGCGATGTAAGCGCACAGCAGAAGAATCCCGATGTAGCGCAGGTGAACCGCCAGTTGTTTACACAGTTTATGCTGGGGTACGATAAATCCCTTGGGCAGCATAATATATCTGCCCTGCTGCTTGCGCATCGCGATCAGAATACCAACGGCATGGAGCTGCCTGCAGAAATGTGGCAGTATGGTGCGCGAGGCGATTACAATTGGAAAGAACAATTCTATGTACAGTTGAACGCCATGTGGGCCAGTTATAACTACCTGCCTTCTGCCACGCGCCGTGTGTTTCTCCCATCCGGTTCCGTAGCCTGGGATGTGATGCGCTCCGGCCTGATCGGCAGCAATAATATTATTACCGCGCTGAAGCCCCGCCTCGCTTATGGCTATACCGCCAATGCCAATGCGGGTTACTTTGCTTATAACCAGTCTTATTCAGGAACAGCAGGATATACTTTCGGTGTTTCACCCGTGGGTACGGGTGGTGTTGCAGAAGGCAGTCTTGTGAACCCGCGGCGCGATTGGGAAATAGGAAAGAAATTCAATGCAGGGATCGATGGCAGCTTTTTCAACGGACATCTGCAACTGGGAGCCGATTACTTCATCCACCGCTTTGTAGACCTGATTCAGGCTCCGGGGCGCAGCTCTGCACTGCTGGGTAACACCTGGCCGGTGATGAACCTCGGGCGCAATGAGTATCGCGGGTTTGAAGCCTATGCCGGTTACCGCAACAATGCAGGTAGCCTGCATTATAATATTACCGCCAACCTGTATTCCGAACAATCGAAAGTGCTTTTCCAGGACGAGATAGGCAGGCCATACCCCTGGCTGGAACGGACGGGTAAACCTGTAGGTGTTCCTTTTGGATATGAAACGATCGGGTATATGACCGAAGCAGACATCACCGCAAAAGCTCCCACTGTTACAGGATACACCGCAGTTCCCGGAGACCTGAAGTTTAAAGACCAGAATGGGGATGGACTGATTGATGCTGATGACCAGGTACAGATCGACCGGTTGAAGCCTGTATATTATTATGGCATGCAGCTGGGGCTGGCATGGAAAGGTTTTGATCTGAACGCCGTATTCTATGGCACGCAGAACCGCACTATTAATTTAGGGCGCAGCAGTTACTGGGAGTTCCAGGGCCTTGGTACTCCTGTATTCGGTCATCACCTCCAACGCTGGACGCCTGAAACCGCTGCAACTGCAGAATACCCCCGCCTTTCTGCAGGCCCTAATCCTAATAACCACGCTCCTTCATCCTTCTGGATCAAAAACGCGGATTACTTCCGCCTCAAGAACCTCCAGCTGGGATATACTTTCCAGCAGGCATGGCTGAAGTCGGTGAGGCTGAAAGAGGCGCGTGTATTTGTGACCGGGTATAACCTGCTTACTTCTACGAAGCTGAAAGATCTGGATCCGGAATCTTACTCGCTGGGGTATCCCAACATGCGCGTGTTCAACGCCGGCATCAACATCAAATTTTAACCGCCAAAGCCAACAATCATGATGAAAAGGAACAGTCAATATATATGGATGGGCCTGGCCTGTGTGGCGCTGGGCTTTTCCGCCTGCCAGAAATCGCTGGAAGATGGGCCGCTGGAGTTGCTGACGGAAGAATATGTTTTCGACCGTACCGATCCCCTGGGCCAGCGTGCCAACGCTTACCTCACCGATATGTATTCAAGCCTACCCCAGGGTTTCAACCGTATTGGTAATGATGTGCTGGATGCCGGGTCAGACGATGGCATGTCGTCTGAAGTAAATTCAACCATCGAATTTTTTAAAACCGGAAGAATAACCAATGGTTTTAACCCAGACGACGCCTGGGCACGCCAGTACATGCTCATCCGGAAGGCAAATATTTTCCTCGCCAATATAGACGTGGTGCCCGTGGCCGATTCGCTGAACAAATACTGGAAAGCGGAAGCCCGCTTCCTGCGCGCCATCAGCTACTTCGAACTCTATAAACGTTATGGAGGGGCAGTGCTGCTGGGCGACCGTGTATTGCAAACCTCCGATAATTTTAACCTGCCGCGAAACGCTGCGGAGGAAGTGGCAGATTATATCGTGAAGGAATGTGATGCTATTAAAGATCTCGTGCGTCCGCAATTATATTATGATGTAGATCTGGGCCGTATTACCAAAGCTGCGGTATTGGCACTGAAGGCGAAAACTTTGCTGTATGCTGCCAGTCCGTATATGAACCCCTCGGCTACTACGGCTCAATGGCAAACTGCGGCGGATGCTGCGGAAGAAGTGCTGGCCAGTCCGTACCACCGGCTGGAGGCTAATTTCGGTAACGTTTTCCTCACACGCAACAGCCCGGAAATTATATTGGCTTACCAGACGGCGGCTAACTCCAATGTAGAGCGCCAGAACGAGCCTATCGGTTACCAGCGTGGCGGGCGTGGTATTACCAGTCCTACCCAGGAGCTGGTGGATGCTTTCCCTATGAAGTCGGGCTTGCCGATCAGTGACCCGGCATCCGGCTATGATCCGGCCAATCCATATAAAGACCGTGACCCTCGTTTTTACCTGACTGTTTTCCACAATGGCATGAGCTGGCTGGGCCGCCCCATTGAAACTTTTGAAGGCGGGAGAGATAAACCGGGTAATGGTATTGCTGCTACGCGCACCGGCTATTACATGCGCAAGTTCATGACCTCTTCCGGCAGTGCATCATCTTATTCCAATGCCAACCACAACTTCCCGATTTTCCGGTATGGGCAAACGATGCTCGACTGTGCGGAGGCACTAAACGAAGCACAAGGCCCTGTGGCACGCGTGTTTCAGCTGCTTACCGACATCCGTAAACGCGCTGGGATCGAAGCTGGTGCCGATGGTAAATACGGCATCCCCGCTATTACTGATAAAACCGTGATGCGCACGTTTATCCGCAATGAGAGAAGAACGGAAATGGCTTTTGAAGAACAGCGCTTCTGGGATATACGCCGGTGGAAAATAGCGGAAACGGTACTCAGCGGTTCCCTTCACGGCATGAAGATCACCAAAGCGGCTAATGGTGCGCTTACTTATGAGCGTGTGCCTATCCAAACGGTATCCTTCGATGCGCGGCGGATGTACCGCTATCCCATACCGCTGCTCGAAGTGCAGAAAACACCCGCACTCGGCCAAAATCCCAACTGGTAATCTTCCTAAAAACCGAAAACTATGAAGCGGATCGCTTTATTCATATTTATCCTTTCACTCTGCAGCGCACAGCTAATGGCGCAAAGCGGAAAGGTGCTGAAAGGCACTGTTGTGAATGCCAATAACGAACCGGTGGTAAATGCCACCGTCCAGGAAAAGGACACGCAGAACGGAACGGTGACAGACCTTACCGGGAAGTTTGAACTACGCCTCAAAAGCAATAGCGGCATCCTGCTCGTTTCACATATGAGCTACCTCGCCAACCAGGTAAAAGTACCTTCCGGCGACGTGCTTAACATCCGGCTCGAACGCCGTTCTATCGACATCAACGAAGCGGTGGTGGTAGGCTATGGCCGGCAATCAAAAAAGAGCATGACCTCTTCCGTATCGAGTGTGAAAGGTACCGAGCTGAGCAAAAGCTCTTCACCTACCCTCGGTAACGCGCTTACAGGAAGACTTTCCGGTGTTACCAGCCTTCAAACCAGCGGGCAACCCGGTGCTGATCTTGGAAACATCTACGTAAGAGGACAGGGAAGTTTCAACGGCAATAACCGCCCCATGATTATTATGGACGACATTGAAGTGGGGTACGATGTGTTGGGAACAATGGACGTAAACGAAGTAGAAACTATTTCCGTGTTGAAAGATGCGGCCTCTACATCGGTATATGGTATCAAAGGTGCAAATGGCGTTATACTCATAACTACCAAGCGTGGTAAAACCGGCCCGGCAAAGGTGAACTTCCTTACAGAGCACGGTATGCAAATGCCTACGGCGCTGCCTAAATTTCTCAACTCTTACGAGTCGGCCCTGCTGCGCCGCGAAGCCTGGATGAACGAAGGGAAAGACCCTGTGGTGCAGGAGCCCGGCTTCCTCTCCGATGCTGCCCTCGAAGGGTACCGTACCGGCTCCGATCCTTACCTATACCCTGATGTAAACTGGTATGAAGAAGTGCTGAAGAAAAGCTCATATCAGAACCGCAATAAAATCGATATCTCCGGCGGAACGGAACGAGTAAAATACTTTACCTCTTTCGGGTACGATTACCAGAACGGCATCTTTAAAGATTTCAGTAAATCGCAGGGATATAATGCTAACTATTATCTCAAGCGCTATTCTTTCCGCTCCAACCTCGATATGAATGTTACCAAAACCACGCTCATTAAAGTGAGTGCGTCAGGCAACTTCAATGAGGTGAACAGTCCGAACGGAACCAGTGATCTGTACAGCGCCATCAGTGCTTTCCAGAACCTGCCTCCGTATGCTTATCCTATTTATAATAAGAACGGTACGCTGGGGGCAGGAGGATCTACCCTGTTCCGCAACCCGGTGGGGCTGCTGACCTATATGGGTTACAACCGGGACTATACCAATAAGATCTACACCAACATGAGCATCAACCAGCAGCTGGATTTCATTACGCCGGGCCTTTCCGCGCGCTTCCTGCTGGGATATAATAACGATAACAAACATACCCGCAGCCTTACCCGGGGCAACTTCCCCTCGTACCGGTACGATGTGGTGAACGACCTGTATGAGCCGCGCGACCAGGGTGTTACCAAACTGGACCCTCCCAGCCGCGGAGGAACATTAGGACTGGTAAACCATGACTTTACCAACATCCTGCAGGTAGATTATGTGCGGAATATTAAGAAGCATGGATTTACCCTCATGGGCCTGCTGAATTCTGCCAGTCACCATCGTGGCAGCAACAGTGCCGGTGCGGATGAGAAAGTAATTTATGCGGAAAGGGGCTTCACCGGAAAGGTGACTTATAACTACGACCGTAAGTACCTGCTGGAGTTAAGCGGCGCTTACAATGGTTCCGACCGTTTCAAAGGCAGCCAGCGTTATGCATGGTTCCCCGCGGCATCGGCAGGCTGGAACATCAGCGACGAACCATTCTTTAAAAACAACATCAAAGCCATCAGCAGCCTGAAGCTTCGCGGGTCTATCGGCTTAACGGGAACCGACGATGTGGGTACCAACAGTTACGTGTATGAGCAGGTGTATCAAAGCAACGGGACTGTTTATTTCGGTGAAGTATCCACCTCTTTTCCCGGTATTATCGAAGGAACGCTGGGCAATGATAATGTAACCTGGGAGAAAGACCGTAAGTGGAACATTGGCCTGGATGCTGCAATGTTTGAAGGCCGGCTGGGCGTTACCCTCGAATACTTCGACCGTTTCCGTTACGACATCTTAACTACCCGCTCCGTACCTACCATAGTGGGTGTAGGCCTGCCGCCGGTTAACCTCGGCAAGGTGCAAACGCGCGGGCTGGAACTGGAGCTGAACTTCAACGACCGTAAGGGCGACTGGGGTTACGGAATCACCGGCGTATTCTCTTTCCAGAAAGGTAAAGTGGTGGAGCGCGATGAGCCGGAACCCCGTTATCCGCACCTCCGCCGTACGGGCCGCCCCATAGATCAGCCTTTCGGTTACATCTGGGATGGCTTTTATCAGAATCAGCGGGATATCGATACCAGTGCCAACCCTGCAGGTACACTCATCCCCGGAGCGCTTAAGTTTAAAGACATCAATGGCGATGGAAAGATCGATAACAACGACCAGGTGCCCATTGGTTACTCCCGCGTGCCACAGATCCAGTATGGATTTACACTTTCACTTTCCTGGAAACAGTTTGATATGAGCATACTGCTGCAGGGCGCGGCGCTGTATAGTGTGAAGTTTGAAGGGCAGGCCTCAGCACCATTCCAATCGAACCTGCTGCCTATTCACCAGGAGCGCTGGGTGCCGGGTAAAGGCAATGATGCGAAGTTCTATTCGCTGGCTGCCACCACGGCACAAAGCAACGGGTCTATGTCTACCTTCTGGCTGCGCCGCGGCGATTACCTGCGTATAAAGAACGTGGAGCTGGCTTACCGCCTGCCTCGCTCCGTTGCGCAACTGGTAAGGCTGGAAGGTGCGCGCATTTACGCCAATACCTACAACCTGTTTACCTGGTCGAAGATGAGTGACCTGTATGCCCAGTGGGACCCTGAGCGGCCCGATGGTAATGCGAATTATCCCATCCAGCGGATTATCAACGCAGGTATTCAAATCAATTTCTAACCTGAAATGCTGACAACAATGTTGATTCGAAAATATGCAGGCTATGCCGCAGTGCTGCTGATAGCGGTAACAGGCTGTAAGAAATCGTCTGACTTCCTGGACGCAAAAGTGCCGAGCGATCTTAATGAAGAAACCGTATTTGCCGACAGTGCCCGTACCATGAACTTCCTCAACAGGATGTACACACAGGTGCAGCACAGTTCCCTGCCTGTGAACTACCTCGGTGTGCCAACGGATGTGTGTACCGATAATGGAGAAGTGTCGTACACAGGCTCGGGACAGGCAGGAGTGATGTATAACAATGGTTCGTTTACGCCGGCAAACTGTCCGTTTAATGGCATGTGGAACGACTGTTACGCCAACATCCGCCGCGCAAACCGTTACCTGTCCAAGTTACCGGTGGTACCGCTCAGTAAAGGTCTGAAAGACCGGACGGAGGGCGAAGCGAAGTTCCTGCGTACTTGGTACTACTTCTTGCTGTGGCGTACATACGGCGGTGTGCCTATAGTGCCCCTGCTGCAGCTTACCGATGAGCTGAACCTGCCGCGCAATTCTTATCAGGATGTGGTGGATTACATGCTGAAAAGCCTCGACGACGCCGCTGTGCTGCTCCCGTTTGATCATGAATCGCAGGACTATGGCCGTGCTACCAAAGGAGCCTGCCTGGCGCTGAAGTCGCGCATTCTGTTGTATGCTGCCAGTCCGCTGTATAATGGTGAAGGCATTTCCACATTATCCGGTTTCGAAGCGGCGAAGGCTTTCGTGCAATCGCCTAAGGATGCT
Organism: Chitinophaga deserti; assembly: GCF_003149455.1. GTDB lineage: Bacteria > Bacteroidota > Bacteroidia > Chitinophagales > Chitinophagaceae > Chitinophaga > Chitinophaga deserti. Next base: position 201,361 of record NZ_QFFK01000002.1, on the reverse strand, counting down.
AACCGCTGGGTGCTGGCGAGAGATGCGGCACAGGCAGTGATCAATCTGAACAAATACAGTTTGTATACAGACAATTCACAGCCGGGATATGGTTACTACAAAACCTTCCTTACACGTGTAAATAATGAAATGATTTTCTGCTTTATGAATGCACCGGGGCGTTCGCTGGAGTTCCTGTTCCTGCCGAAATCCCGCGCACCGCAGAGCAACGTTTCTTTTGTGTTCCCAACTCAAACAATGGTGGATGCATTCCCTATGGCCAATGGTTTGCCCATCACCGATCCGGCTTCCGGGTACGATGAGAAGGATCCGTATGCAGGGCGCGAGCCACGGTTCAGGTATTCCATCTTAACCAATGGTACTGTTTGGAGGAACAACAGCGGCACCTACTCTGCCATCAGCACTTATTTCATGGCGCCTAACGATGGCATGGGTTCCGACCCCAATGGCTATGCCACCCGCTTCGGTGCATATGTACGCAAGATGCTGGATGAAAACGTAACAGGCAACCAGGGCAGTACCGAGCATAATTATCCGCTTATCCGATATGCAGAGATATTACTGAACCTGGCGGAAGCAGAGAACGAGATTGCGGCCGCACCTACGGAGGCTGTGTTCCAGCCCATCCGTGATATACGCCGCCGTGCGGGAATTGCAGCGGGTGCTGATGGTAATTATGGTATCCCCGTAACAGCCGATAAAGCACAGATGCGTGCCTTCATCCTCAACGAGCGCCGGATAGAGCTGTGCTTCGAAGGGCACCGGTTCTGGGACAACCGTCGTACAAAAACTGCTGACCAATTCGAAGGCTCCCCCGGAGGTATGCCTTTCTATGCTACCAAGATCACGGGAAGCGCAGGCAACTGGCTGTATGAAAAGATCGAAGCGGAGAAGCGCTTCTTCCGTCCGGAAATGTATTACGTGCCACTGCCACAAGGCCAGATCAACGTGGAGACGAACCTGGTGCAAAACCCCGGCTGGTAATCAGAAATTCCAAATGTGCACAACATAGATTGATGAATAGACAACGTGTAATGATGACAATGCTCGTGGGTTTCGCACCCATGAGCATTGTTGCTCAACAGCTGCCCGTACTTCCGGTTAAACAGGAAATGCGTGGCGACTGGATGCTGGAAAGCGGGAAGAACAAAGCTGGCGTTTACAAATCAGGAAAAGATATTGTACTGACCAATGGCCTCATGGCCCGCACTTTCCGCGTAGGGGCAGGCTGTGCTACTGTAGGGCTTGAAAACGGGATGACCGGCCAGCAGGAACTGCGGGCTGTACGGCCGGAAGCAGAGCTGGTGATAGACGGGAAAACATGGGCAATAGGCGGCCTGCAGGGGCAGCCGGTGCAGAACTTCCTTACTGCTGCGGCCATCGACAATATGACGGCAGACACTACAGGATTCCGTTACCGCGGGTTTGAAACCGGCCCCACGCAGGCCCGGTTTCCCTGGAAGCGAAATAAAGCATGGCTCACGGAAGACCTTCCCTGGCCCGCTCCCGGCAGGCGGATCACTTTCCGGTACGAGGGCCCGGCTGCCCTGAAAGGCGTGGCCCTTGAGGTAGTATATGAGCTTTACGACGGCATGCCCGTGATGAGTAAATGGATGCGGCTGGTGAACAACAGTCGCCAGCCATTGCGCCTCGAACGGTTTAAATCGGAAATACTGGCACTGGTAGAAACCGCGCCAAAGGTAGACGCCGGCTCCCCAAGGGAATACCGCATCCTCGGCAGGAAGGAATCGCCGCAGAAAGAAACCCAGACCGATGCCCCGCGCGATTACATAGACCGGTTCACGCAACTGTTTGTTGTAACCGACTACGCCATGGGCGGCGATATGGAGGCGATGAAAGATAACCCCGGCGTGCGATGGGTGCACGACCATCCGGAATATGAGAAAACCGGTATCCGGTATTATGGGCAATACAAACCCGCACGGGTTGAATGTACGCCGCCTTTCGGGCCGGATGTTACACTGGCTCCCGGTCAGGAATGGGAATCGTTCAGGGCTTTCGAAATGCTCCGCGATGCTACTGACGATGAGCGGCGAGGCCTTGCAGAAATGCGCTTCTGGCGTGCCATGGCCCCCTGGACGCAGGAGAATCCCATGTTTATGCACGTGCGCAGCGCAGAAACCGATGCCGTTAAACTGGCCATCGACCAATGTGCCGAAGCAGGCTTCGAAATGGTAATCATGACATTCGGGAGCGGGTTCAACATCGAACAGAAAGATGCCGCTTACCTGGAACGCATGAAAATGCTCGGGGATTATGCCCGCAGCAAAGGGGTGGCCCTTGGCGGCTATTCCCTCCTGGCAAGCCGCGGAGGCAAACCGGAGAACCTGATCATCAGCGAGCGTACCGGCCAGCCGGCCACTAATCCGCAAAACGGCGCCCACTTCGGGAAAACACCCTGTCTCAGTACCCATTGGGGCGATGAATACTTCCGGACACTGAAAACTTATTTTAATACCACCGGCATGAACGTTTTTGAAAACGACGGCGCTTATCCCGGTGATGCCTGTGCTTCCACAGAACACGCTTTCCATAAAGGGTACCACGATTCCCAATGGACCCAGTGGGAAAGGATACATGCTTTTTACAAATGGTGCCGCGGTGAAGGGATTTACCTTAATGTACCCGACTGGTTCTTCCTCTCGGGCAGCAGTAAAACCGCGATGGGGTATGTGGAAACGAACTGGTCGCTGCCGCGGGAGTTCCAGGAAGTGATTGAGCGGCAGAACATCTACGACGGTACCTGGCAGAAAACGCCTTCCATGGGCTGGATGTTTGTACCGCTGACGCAATACCATGGCGGCGGGGCAGCAGCTACTATTGAGCCGCTGCACGAGCACCTGGGCCATTACGAGCGCCGCATGGCCAACCTCCTGGGTGCTGGGGTACAGGCTATTTACCGGGGCCCCCGGTTGTTTGATACGGAAGAAACGAAGGCGATGGTGAAGAAGATGGTGGCCTTCTACAAATCCCGCCGCGCTATCCTCCATTCAGACATCGTACACCTCCGCCGGCCCGACGGGCGCGACTGGGATGGTATTCTCCACGTAAACCACCGGCTGGATACCTGCGGCTTTGCCATGTTATACAATCCCCTGCCGGAGCCTTTAACCCGTACCATCAAACTTCCGCTCTATTATACAGGCCTGAAGGATGTGGCAACCATTACGGTGATGGGCGCTGCTCCACGGAAGTATATGCTTGACAGCAGGCAAAATGCCTTTGTGACCATCACTATTCCGGCGAACGGATACGTGTGGGCGGAGGTCAGGAAGTAGTTCACTTTTTCTCATAACGCATACTCGCAGTATTCCCCCGGGGCCTTTTGGCACCGGGGTTTTCATTTTATGCCCGAAAGTTCTACTTTCGTGAGCATTGCGCTGGCGACATGGGAGCATATTTAACGTATACGGACAGTGAACTGCTTGAACAACTCAGGGCCGGCAACCGCCAGGCCTTCGAGGAGATCTATCGCCGCCATTGGAAAGATATGTACCGCACCGCTTACCTTATCCTTCACGACGAAGCTGCCAGTACAGACATTGTACAGGACATTTTTGTATGGTGCTGGGAAAAGCGCGAAGCGATGCAGGTATCGTCTCTGGGAGGGTACCTCGCCATGGCCGTACGCTATAAAGTCGCCAATTACATCCGCCGGGAAAAAGTGCGTGCCCGGTTTTTCGATGAAGTGGAAAAGCTGCAGATCCCCGAAGGTGGGGAAGAACTGACCCTTGAGCTGAAGGAGCTGCGGGTAATTATTGCCCAGTTTACCGATGAGCTGCCCGGCCGCTGCCGCGATATATTTTACCTCTCCCGCTTCGAATACCTCTCCAATAAGGAAATCGCCGCCCGCCTGGGCATCTCAGAGAAAACGGTGGAGAACCAGATCACCATAGCCCTGAAGCGCCTGCGGATGAGGCTGGGCGCACTGGGGGCCTGGATGGTACTTTTCCTGTAAAAAAATATTTGCCCCGCTTTTGGGGGATGATGCTTTGCGGGGTGCCGATAGTATAAGCACCGCCTATGCGCAAAGAAGATTTTATAGCATTATCAGCCAGAGTTACAGATGGTTCCGCTACGGACGAAGAGATCGTCCGGTTCAACGCCTATTACGACGCACTGCTCAGTTCCGGAGGGGATGTACCCGCTTTCCCGGACGAAGAAGCACTGCTGGCAGGCATCCGTCGCAGAACGGCACCTGCTCCTGTACGCAGGTTACTGTGGCTGAAAATATCTGCCGCGGCAGCCGTTGCCCTGGCCATTGCGGCCGGTGTGTGGATGTATGGGGGGAAAGATGCCGGTCCGCTGGTGGAAGCACCACCCGCCCGACAGCACATTGCGCCGGGTAGCAACAGTGCTTTCCTTACCCTTGCAGATGGCCGCCGTATTCCGCTGGACGATGTAAAGGCCGGCGATGTGGCCAGCCAGGGCAATATCAAAATTACAAAAACCGCTTCGGGCGAAGTGGTGTATGAAGCACAGCCCGGTTCAGGGAATACTAGTGGCGCGCCTGCCTGGAATACACTATCCACACCCCGTGGCGGGCAATTCCGCCTCCTGCTGCCCGATGGTACGCGGGTATGGCTGAATGCGGCCTCGTCGTTAAGGTTCCCCGCAGCGTTCGATGGAAGTGAGCGGTTGGTGGAGCTCACGGGAGAAGGGTATTTCGAAGTGGCGGCCGATAAAAAGAAGCCTTTTGTGGTGCAGGCGCATTCCCAGCGGGTGAAAGTACTCGGTACGCACTTCAACGTACAGTCTTATCCCGATGAACCCTTTGCCAGAACTTCCCTGCTGGAAGGCAGTGTGGAAGTAACCGCAGGGCAGCGTACCGCCCGCCTAGCACCCGGCGAGCAAAGCAGCCTCAATGGCAAAACAGGGGAGCTGGTTACAGGTCCTGCCGACGTTTCGGCCGCTGCGGCATGGAAGAACGGATACTTTGTTTTTAATGATACTTACTTGTCAGACGTAATCAGGCAGCTGGCCAGGTGGTACGATGTACAGGCCGATATGGATCGCCTGCCGCGTATCCGCTATACCGGTACCATACCGAGGAATGTACCGCTGTCTGCCGCTTTGGATATGCTGGAGATTACGGGCAATGTAAAATTTGAAGTCAGCCAAAATACCATTCACGTTAAGTAAAAAACTAAAGCCGCCTATGCAGTAAAAATGAATCGGCCATAATGCAAGACCGGCCACGTTGCAGCGTGACCGGCCGGTGCCAGGCAATATTTATCACGTTCAGTTAAAAACGAATTCCATCACCTAACAAAACAAATGTATGACTTTAAACATGCATTACGGGGGATTATTGTGCCTTCCCGGGAAGGGCTCCCCTTTATTCACACTACAACCAAAACTATTAAGGGTTATGAAACTGACCATCCTGATGCTAACGGTGGTCCTGATGCAGGTTTCGAATGCTGCTTATTCGCAAAAGATCACCATACAGGCTGAAGAGGCCTCACTTAAATCGGTATTAGCTTCTATTCGCCAGCAATCGGGCTTCCAGATGCTATATAGCAACGAGGCACTGGAGAAGGCGGGCACGGTTACCGTACGCCTCAAAAACGCGACGCTGGAACATGCGCTGGCACAAATTTTCAGCGGGCAGCCGCTTACCTACAAACTGGAGGGCAATATGATCCTCATCAGCATGAAGCCACAGGTAACCAGCATGATCTCCATTATGCCACAGGCAAAAGAAATGACCGTGACCGGTGTAGTGGCGGCCGCCAATGGCGATCCCGTTCCCGGTGCATCTATCCAGGAACGCGGTACCGGCAACGGTACCGTAACCGATGGCACCGGCCGCTTTACCCTCCGCGTGAAAAGCGATACCGCTACCCTCATCATCCGCTCTATGGGCTTTGCCACGCAGGAAGTAAAAGTGGCTTCCGGAGAAATGCGCATTGTGCTGAAAGACGATCAGGCTGCACTGAGCGAAATCGTAGTGGTTGGATTTGGCACTCAGAAGAAAGCCAACCTCACCGGTGCCGTAAGCACCGTTAGTATGGATGAAGTACTGGGCAGCCGGCCGGTAAGCGGAACCGCTCAGGCATTGCAGGGCGCCGTTCCGGGATTACAAATCACTTTCGGATCGGGGCAGCCGGGAAGCGGTGCTACCGTTAACCTCCGCGGCTATGCTTCCATCAACGGCGGCGGTCCGCTGGTACTGGTAGATAACGTCCCGATGGCGATAGATGATGTGAACCCGAAAGATATCGAGAACATCACCGTGCTGAAAGATGCGGCCGCGTCTTCTATTTACGGCGCCCGCGCAGCTTTTGGCGTTATCCTTATCACAACTAAAAAAGGAAAGCGGAATTCTCCCCCGCGCTTCAACTACTCGAATAACTTCACCTGGAGCAAACCTGCTTCCCTCCCCGTAAAAGCCACACCCATGGAAATGGTGCAGTCGCTGAAAGATTTCGGTACCACCAGTTACTGGAGCGGACAGGACGTGGATAAATGGCTGGGTTATCTGAAAGAATACGAACAGGATCCGGGCAAATATCCCTCCGGCGAAGCCATCCTCAACGGCCTGCATTACCCCCTCGCAGAGCAGGACCTGTATGGTGCGCTGTTTAAAGGAGGTATGGAGCAGCAGCACAACTTCTCCTATTCGGGAGGTTCAGAAAAATCGACCTACCGCGTTTCTGGTGGCTATTCCGGGGAAGACGGGATTATGGTTTCCGGGAACGACAAGCTTAACCGGTATAACTTCAACGCTAACCTCACTACCGATCTTACTTCAAAGCTCCGCTCTTCCGTAAGCGTCTTTTACCGGAACGATCATCGTAAAACACCTTCGGCACTGAGCGATCTGTTCTACAATGCCATTACGCTGGCATCGTTCGTTCCCATTGGCGAAGCTGTTGCCAACAATGGCCGGAAGCTGCCTTACAGCACGCCTAATAATGTGGCACGTTTGGAAGCGGCGAATGTAGGGAAGCTGGAAAACATCCGCCTGTTCGGTAAACTGGAATATACCCCCGTTAAAAACTTCCGGGTTGATGCGGAATACACATTCTACAAAAACACGGATAACAGATACAATACGCGCCTGGTGAACGATTACATCGATCCCAGTACTTACGATGTAAAAGCGTTCTTTACCAACTCGCGGTTCACCCGCAGTCTAGCGCAGGCCAACCACCACGCATTTAACCTGTATGGTACATATACTGCGGCATTATCGGGGGGCCATAACCTGAAAGCTATTGCCGGTACGAATATGGAAATCGATAAAGGAGACAGCCTTACTACCTACCGCGAAAACCAGCTGTCTGCCTTTGTGCCTACCTTATCAGGTTCTTCCGGTCCTGCCAATTCAACGGATGCATATCCTCAGTATGCGGTGCTGGGTTATTTCGGGCGTATCAACTATGATTACAAAGGCAAATACCTGCTGGAACTGAATGGCCGGTACGACGGGTCCAGCAAATTCCCTCCGGGCGACCGCTTCGGTTTCTTCCCTTCCGTATCTGCAGGTTGGAATGTGATGGAAGAGAAATTCATGGTATTCGCGAAGAACACAGTGCAGCAATTCAAAATGCGTGGTTCGTTCGGGGAGATCGGGAATCAGAATGTAGATGATGATTTCCCTTACTTCCCCGGCATGCAGCCGGGCCTCTCTGGCTGGGTAGATGAGAATGGCGTGCGTGCGTCGTCATTGGGGGCTCCCACATTGCCCAGCGGCCGCCTTACCTGGGAGCGCGTGCAAACGCTGAATGGTGGTGTGGACTTTATGCTGCTGAATAACCGCCTTGGCATTACGTTCGATATTTACAACCGCAAAACATTGGGCATGTTGGCTCCTGGCGCAGCGCTTCCTGCTCCATTGGGCATTAAGGCACCTAACCAGAACGTAGCCGATCTGGAAACGAAAGGCTGGGAACTGGAAATCAGCTGGGGCGATAAGATCGGTGAATTCACCTACGGCTTTGGCCTGAATGTGTCCGACAACCAGACGCATATTACTCGATATCACAACCCCGGCGGCCTTATCTCCAGCTTTTACGCCGGCCAGAAGATCAACGAGATCTGGGGATATGTGACTGATGGGTTTTATACCATAGACGATTTTGAGAAAGGATCGCTCAACGCCAACCTCACCGGAGGCAAACTGCTTCCCGGGATACCCTTCTTTAAAAGCATCGCTCCTAATCCCGGAGATATCCGGTATGCCGATCTGAATGGTGATGGTATCATCTTCAGTGGTAACGGAACGCTGGCCGATCCGGGCGACCGTAAGATCATCGGTAACGCTACCCGCCGCTACCAGTTCGGGATGTTTGGTAATGCATCGTATAAAAACTTCGATCTCAACTTCTTCCTGCAGGGAGTGGGGAAAAGGGATCTGTGGATGGGCACCCGTCTCTTCTGGCCCTACCAGGATCAGTTCAGCACTATTTATAAGCACAACCTCGACTACTGGACGCCTAACCGTACCAACGGATATTACCCGCGGGTATATGCCAACGGCAGCGGCAATACCGCAACCAGCCGCAATGTGCAGACGAAGTATTTACAGAACGGCGCTTACCTGCGTGTGAAGAACGTGACCCTCGCCTACAGCGTGCCCCGTCACATACTCGCCAAAGCTAAGATCGAAGGGCTGCGCATTTTCGCTTCCGGCGAAAACCTGTTCCTCTTCGACCATCTGCCAAAAGGCATGGAAGGTGATGCCAGTAACATCGCGGAAGGCGGTATATACCCTTCCCTGAAGAAATACAGCTTCGGCATGAACCTTTCCTTCTGATCCAAAAAACTGACAACATGAACTTTCAACGATATATCATAGCCGGTTGCTTCGCCACACTCATGCTTCAGGGATGTAAAGATTTCCTGGACCTGCAGCCAAGAGATGAGCTTACCGAAACATACACTTTCACCAATTACCAGAACTTCAAAACATACGCCTGGAACTTTTATGAAGTGTTCCCCGGTTACGCCGGTGCTACCGTGAATTCGGAATATAATACCGACCTGTTCCTTAACGCGAATCCCAATGGTATCTCCGACTGGATCTGGCAGCGTATGACCATCCCTGCCGAAAGTGAAGACTATACAAATGGCTACGCCCGTATCCGAAATGTGAATATCATGCTGGCCAATATAGACAATGCTACGAACCTCACAGAGGCTGACCGTAAACATTGGCGGGCTGTGGGTCTTTTCTTCAGGGCCTACAATTATTACCAGCTGGTAAACAAATTCGGTGGGGTGCCTTACATCGAAAAACCATTGTCAGACACAGATGCCGAATTGCTCAACGCCCCCCGCGCACCACGTTCCCAGATCACGGATAAGCTCCTCGAAGAGCTGCAATGGGCGGAAGCGAATATTAAAGCGGATGGTGATGGTGAGAATACCGTGGATGTGCATGTAGTAAGGGCTTTCATTTCCCGCTTTGGTGTGATGGAAGGCGCCTGGAGGAAATACCACCAGCTGGGCGATCCTAAGCCTTACTTCACTGCCAGCGCTGCAGCGGCACAAAAACTGATGACCAGCTTCCCTTCGCTGGCCCCCGGCTACGACGATGATTTCAACAGCGAATCACTGGCCGGTGTGCAGGGCATCCTGCTATACAGGCGCTATGAGATCGGGCAGGTGACGCACTCCCTCGCTTCGCTGGGACGTAACTCCTCCGGCCGCTGGGACCTCACAAAGAAAGCGGCAGACATGTACCTTATGCGCGACGGGCAAACCCGGTGGACCAGCCCACAGTTCCAGGGTGATAAATCTCCCTTCACCGAATTCCGCTCCCGCGACCGCAGGTTGTATTTCACCACTCCGCCGCCTTATAAAGTGAATACCGTACACCCCAGCTACGACTTCACACTCACGGCCGATCCTGCAGACAGGGAGTATATCGATACCATGCAAAACATCTCCAATGAAAAGCGGAAAACGCTCCCTACCCTCAACTGGCAGGGCATCGTACTGCGCCAGGAGCCGCATTATGTGGATTACACGCTGGGCCAGCCTTTCTGTGTAACCTATACGGGTTACCGCTTCAGTAAGTTCAGCAATAAGATCGCAAGGATTCAGAACCAGGATATCAACGACGCACCCATTTTCAGAATGGGAGAGGTTCTGTTGAATTATGCGGAAGCGAAGTATGAACTGGGCGAGTTCAACCAGTCAATAGCCGATGCTACGATTAATAAACTGCGCACCCGTGGAGCCGTTGCTCCACTGCAGGTAGCCGCTATCCCTAACGACCCTCAGCGCGATGCTGCGGTAGAACCGCTGCTCTGGGAGATTCGCCGGGAACGTGCGGTAGAACTGATGGGTGAAGGCTTCCGGTTCGATGACCTGCGCCGTTGGAAAAAGATGGAATACGCCATGGCACAGAAACTGGGCCGGTGGATTAAGAAAGGTACGGATGTGGCTGCGGATGCGAAGATTCCCATTCTCAACAATGCCACGGAAGGTTACATCGCCTACGAAGGTGTGCCTCCCGGAACATGGCCTGAATATTACTATCTCTACCCCATCCCATCCAACCAGCGGGTGCTGAATCCTAAGCTGGATCAGAACACCGGGTGGAAGTAACAAACTGATTTCTTCATGGCCGGTTATCCATTTAACCGGCCTTTTTTTTATCTTATCGACATGAAAAAACACTTTCTGACAGCGGGAATGCTGGTGATGGCCACTATCACTATGGCACAGCAGCGGAAGCCCAACATCGTGTTTATCCTGGCAGATGATCTCGGATATGGCGACCTCGGGGTATACGGACAGCAAAAGATCAAAACGCCTAACATCGACCGGATGGCGAAAAACGGAATGCGTTTCACTTCCTTTTACGCCGGTACCTCTGTATGCGCACCATCGCGCTCCAGCCTCATTACCGGCCAGCATACAGGGCATACCTACATCCGTGGCAACAAAGAAATACAGCCCGAAGGCCAGGAGCCCCTGGCAGATACAGTTCAGAGTATGGCATCGCTGCTGCAGCAGGCCGGTTATACCACAGGAGCCTTTGGCAAGTGGGGGCTGGGCATGGTAGGTACCACAGGGGCGCCTGACCGTAAGGGCTTCGATAAATTCTTCGGGTATAACTGCCAGCGGCAGTCGCACCGGTATTACCCCACCCATCTGTGGGATAACGATCAGAAGGTAGTGCTGGAGGGGAATGACCTCACCAATAAAGTACATTACGCACCGGCGCTGATTCAGCAGAAAGCGCTGGATTTTATTGATGAGAATAAGGGGAAGCCTTTCTTCCTGTTCATCCCGGTTGTGCTGCCACATGCAGAGCTGCAGGGTCCTGATGATGAATGGTTTAAAATGTATGACGGCAAGTTCCCTGAAACGCCGCATAAAGGAAACGGTTATGGACCGGGAGCCACCGTACCGGGGTATGCATCTGTAGATAAGCCCCGTGCCACGTATGCAGGTATGGTGTCGCGGATGGATGCTTACGTGGGCCAGGTGATTGCGAAACTTACTGAGCTGAACCTGATGGATAATACCATCATCATATTCACGAGCGATAATGGTGCGCACTTCGAAGGCGGGGCGGATATTCCTTTCTTCAACAGCAGCGGCGGCCTCAGAGGCGCCAAGCGCGATCTGTATGAAGGCGGTATTAAAACGCCCTTTATCGTGCAATGGAACGGGAAAGTAAAGCCCGGCACCACCTCCCGCCACACGGGTGCTTTCTGGGATGTACTGCCCACCTTTGTGGAAATAACCGGTGCCCCCGCACCGCGGCATACCGATGGTATTTCCTTCCTTCCCGCTCTTTCCGGCAAAGGCCGCCAGCAAAAGCATGATTACCTGTACTGGGAGTTCCATGAAAGCGGCGGACGGCAGGCAGTGAGGATGGGTAAATGGAAAGGCGTACGCCTCGATATCAGGAAGAACCCTGATGCCCCGGTGGAGCTGTATAATCTCGAAAAAGACCCTGCTGAGAAGAACAACGTAGCCGCCAACAACCCTGCAATCGTTCAGGCGATGCGGGAAAAGATGGCGGAAGCACATATAGAATCACCCATTTTCCCGCTCTTAAACGGGAAATAATGCATAATCCGCCCCGGCTCATACATAACTGATGTGGTGCCGGGGCGGGCATTTCAGATAGGCAGCGCTAAAATACTGGTACAATTTGTTAAAATACGCTCAGGACGTATTCCGCTTAATTCTGTAATATTACTTTCGGTACCATGGTACCCAATAACCATCGAAAACAGTAGCAGTGGACAATAACATGTTATGGATCAACCAGGATCTTGAGTTGTTGCGTCAAATAGCGGAGGGTGATGAACATGCATTCACTACCTTGTATCACCGCTATGAAGCCCACATTCTGCAGGTCGCGTCCGTATATGTCAAAGACCGGGACGCGTCACGTGAAATCGTGCAGGACGTTTTCAGGAAACTTTGGGAGAACAGGGATAAACTTTCCGAAGTCCGTGATATGCGGAACTACCTCTTCATTATTGCCCGCAATCTTATCTTCAACCGTTTTAAGAAGGCAGCGCACGAAATGGCTGTCCATAAAGATCTGCTGTACGCCACAGAAACCGCCGGCAGCGATACCGATTACCGTGTACGCAACCGCGAATGTGAGCACCTTCTCCATACAGCGATCGATAGTTTACCTCCACAGCGGAAACGCATTTACCAGCTGGCCCGTGAAAAAGGCATGAGCTACGAAGAAATAGCCCATGAACTCAGGATATCGCGGTTTACGGTGAAGAACCATATGTCTCAGGCACTCCAATCCATCCGGCTGTACCTCCTCCAGCATTTACATACCACCATTGCTGCCGCTCTCGGGCTGCTGATGGGGTGGTAAAATATTTTTTCTGACAGAATAGTCCGACCCTTATTTTCAAATGTCTTTATCTCAAAGGCGTAAAAGTGAATGCCACGAAAATGACAGAACAGGATTTCTTAAAACTGCTATCCCGGTATAAAACGGGCAGGTTATCAAGGCGGGAAGAAGCGGCTTTTGCCGAAGCGGCTGCCTCCGGCAGGTTCGACCAGCTGGTGCAGGACGATGTGCTGGAAGCCCTGATGCAACCCCCTGCCGAAAAGCGGGGATGGATGCGGGTGGTAGGATCCTGGCGTTACAGAGCTGCCGCAGCGGCAGTACTGATTGGTGGTATATCCGCTTTTTTTGCCATGAGAGCATTAAAGAACAACGGTACTGATGCGCCATCCGGAATGCCTGTGGCCGAAGTACTGCCGGGGAGTAATAAAGCCCTGCTCACACTGGCCGATGGTTCTGTGATGGAATTAGACAGCTCGGGGGCTATCGTTATCCCCACCCAGGGCGATGCCAGTATCAGGTCAGCAGGCGGACAGCTCAGTTATGACGGCAATGCCGGTAGCGGAGGCGCCACTGCTTTCAATACCCTGCGCACCCCAAGAGGCGGCCAGTTCAAGGTAATCCTGTCCGACGGTACGAAGGTGTGGATGAACGCCGAATCGGCCCTTACTTACCCCACCACCTTCAGTGGCGATATGCGGGAAGTGGAACTGACGGGAGAAGCCTTTTTTGAAGTAGAGAAAGATGCGAAGAAGCCTTTCCGGGTAAAGGCCAGCCAGACTACGGTGGATGTATTGGGAACCAGCTTCAACGTAATGGCCTATAAAGATGAAAAAGAAGTGAACGCCACACTGGTGCAGGGAGCAGTTATTGTGAAGGGGAATGGCGGAGCGAAGCAGTTGCAGCCTGGCCAGCAGGCCACGGTAACGGAAGGGAGCGCATTGCAGGTGAATGAAGTGGATGTGGAAGAAGTGCTGGCATGGAAGAATGGATTGTTCATTTTCCAGGATGCCGATCTGCATTCCGTGATGCGGCAGCTGGCACGCTGGTACGATGTGGAAATCGAATACCAGGGCCGGCCATCAGATATGAAATTAAATGGAGCAGTATATCGAAATTATAGTCTGTCACAAGTCCTAACAGTGCTGAAAGCAACAGGTTTACAATTCAGAATAGAGGCCAGAAAGCTGATCATTATTACGTAAAGAAAAAAAGTCACCAACAACCAGACATGAGTGCTGCAGACGCCATCCTGCAGCGATGAAGAACTATTGCATGATAAGACCAAATCTATATAAGCTGCGGCTTCGCGCCTGCGGCAAGGGGAGATATTTTCACCAACTAAAATCCATCCACATGAAAACGTAACGTACGCAATTCCCGATAAAGAAGCCGGAGGTGCTGGTAACACCCCCGACTTTAATTCGCTCGGGTATCACCTAAATCATCATTTGCTGCGATTCATTAAACAACACCCAAACATTGCAAATTTATGCATTTGAAATTGAATGGACATGTTCCGTACAGGCGCGGGCATGCCACAACCAAAATCTGGAAGGTTATGAGAATGACCGCTTTTATGCTCCTCATTGGATTTTTACATGTTAGCGGCGATGCTTTGCCGCAAAACATTTCCCTGGTCATGAACAAAGCGCCGCTGCGCAAAGTGTTCAAAGAGATCAGGAAGCAGAGCGGGCATCTGTTCCTTTACGACGATAAGCTGATTGGCCCTCATCAGAAGGCCGACGTATGGCTGAATAATGTGCCGCTGAAGCAGGCGCTCGAAATGGTGCTGGAGAATACAGGACTGGAATTCGAGATCGTGGAAAAGAACATCGTGCTGCGCAGGCAACCATTGCCCGTACTGCGGTATTTCCCTGCGGCAGATACCTCCATCATCCCTGAAGTTACCGGTAAGGTAACCGATGATACCGGCGAACCCCTCATCGGGGCTACCGTTCTCGTAAAGGGAACCACGCAGGGCATTGCCGCTGATATTCATGGCATTTTCCGCCTCCGGAATGTGCCTAAAAGCGCCATCCTGGAGTTCCGGTTTACCGGCTATACTTCCAAAGATGTGCCGCTGGACGGGCGAAGCAGTTTATCCATTGCCCTGGTAGTAGATAACAGCAAGCTCGATGAAGTAGTGGTAGTAGGCTATGGTGCACAGAAGAAAGCCAACCTCACCGGTGCGGTAGACCAGGTAAACGGGAAAGAGATGGAGAACCGTCCTGTTACCCGCATCTCCCAGGCACTGCAGGGTATGGTGGGTAACCTCAACATTACCTCCACCACAGCAGGCGGCGCGCCCAATGCAACACAGAACATCAACATCCGCGGATATACAGGTATGGGAACTACAGGTGCCCCGCTGATTGTAGTAGACGGTGTGCCGGGTGGGGACCTCAACGCCATTAACCCCAGCGATATCGAAAGCATTTCCATCATTAAAGACGCGGCCTCCGCAGCCATCTACGGTTCCAGCGCTCCTTACGGCGCCCTGCTGATCACTACCAAACAGGGTAAAAGAGGTGCTGCGCCAAGGATCACCTATAACAACAACCTCAGCTGGGCCACCCCCATCAACATGCCCAGCATGCTCAATTCTCTCGAGTTTGCGGAATTGTATAACGAGTCGTTCGTAAATGCCAACCGTGCAAAAGCATTTGATGATGCTACCATCCAGCGGATTAAGGATTACCAGTCCGGCGCTATGAAAGATGAAACCATCAAATCCCCCACGGCCAACAACTGGCAATCGTGGACAGGTGGTAATGCGAACAACGACTGGTTCAAGATCTACTTTAAAGACGTGGCCTTCAGCCAGCAGCATAACGTAGGCGTAACAGGTGGCGGCAACAAATCCACCTACTACATCGGCCTTGGTTATAACGACCGTGCCGGTATGTACAACTTTGGAGACGATAAATACAAACGTTTCAACGTACGTGCCAATATGAGCAGTGAGCTTACCGACTGGATGACCATCAACCTCCGCAGCTCCCTCACCCGCGAAGTATTCAATTCTCCCAATACCTATGGTAACAGGACCGGTGGTAACTATATGCACCAGATGGCCCGCAAATGGCCCACCGTTCCTCTCTTTAACCCCGATGGCCAATACTCTGAAACCAGCGACGTGCTGCTGCACCTCAATGGTGGCCGCCTCAACCGGGTGAAAGACGGATCTTTCCTTACCGGTGAATTTGTATTCAAACTGGCAAAAGGCTGGAATGTTACGGCTAACTATACCTTCGACGGCTTCCGCCAGGGCGAAACCAACCACACCAAAACGGTGCTGCAATACCTCCCCGATGGTACAACAGGAAACATAGGCGGTACTTTCCCCAATGGCTTCTCCCGTTCAGACATTAACAGCGAGCACCACGTTATCAACGCCTTTACAAGCTATGAACGGAGCCTCGGCAAGCACAATTTCAAAGTACTGGGCGGTTATATCAAGGAGCTTACTTCTTACACCTCCTTCGGCGCCAGCAACAGCCAGCTGTATTCCGATAATATTCCCGCACTTAACCTCGCTTACGGCGTAAGCCCCTCCATCTCCGATTTCGTACGGAAGCTGGCAGTGGAAGGGTTTTTCGGAAGGGTAAACTATTCCTTCGATGATAAATATCTGCTGGAGCTGAATGGCCGGTACGATGGTACTTCCCGCTTCCTCAATGATGTGCGCTGGAAATTCTACCCCGGCATTTCTGCAGGCTGGAACCTGCACCGCGAAGATTTCTGGCAGCCACTGAGCAAAGCCATTACTTCTTTCAAACTGAGAGGTTCTTACGGCTCGCTGGGCGATCAGTCGTTCATTGATCCCGATCCGGGCAATCCCAACTACTATCCCTTCTACCCCAGCCTCGGTACTACACGCCCTACAGGTACCAACTGGCTCTTCGGCGGCGCACAGCAGGCAATGGTAACCATGCCCGGCCTGGTGAATACCGGCCTTACCTGGGTAACCACTACCTCCCTTAACCTGGGCGTAGATGCATCTTTCATTGATAATAAACTGACCACAACGTTCGACTGGTACATCCGCAAGGCCAATAACTTTGCAGGACCTTCGCAGGTACTGCCTTCCGTACTCGGCACCGGCGTACCTTCTGCCAACAATACCGATATCGAAACACGCGGATGGGAACTGATGATTAACTGGGCCGACCGTGTAGGTGAGGTGAACTACCGCCTGCGCGGCGTAGTGAGCGATTACCGCGGTAAAGTACTCAAATACCCCAACCCCACTAACCTGATCACATCTTGGTATTCCGGAGAACAAATGGGTAATATCTGGGGCTATACCACCCTTGGTTATTTCAAAACCGACGACGAAGAATCCAAGAGCCCGCGGCAGAATAAACTGTCGGCCGCTAACTGGACTGCAGGCGATATCAAGTATGCCGACCTTAACGGTGATGGTGTTATCGACTGGGGGAACAACACACTTGCCAATACCGGCGACCGCAGCATTATCGGCAACACCACTCCCCGTTATGCTTACAGCTTCATCGGCGAGGCCAGCTGGAAAGGGTTTGATGTATACGTTTTCCTGCAGGGAATTGCTAAACGCGATGCCTGGGTAGGCTCTAACTACTTCTGGGGTGTAACCGGCGACGAATGGCAAAGCTCTCCCTTCTCGGTACACCGCGACCGCTGGTCGCCTACCAACCCGGACGGCTATTTCCCGAAATTTTATATGAGCGGGGAAAACGGGAAAAACACCCAGACGCAGACCAAATACCTGCAGGATGCTTCTTACCTGCGTATCAAAAACGTGCAGCTGGGTTACACCCTGCCTAACGACCTGATCCGCCGTATCAAAGCACAGAAAGTGCGGCTGTATGCCAGTGTGGAGAACCTGGCCACTTTTACCAAACTGGTGAAAACGATGGACCCCGAACTGTCTATCGGCGATGCTAAAATCTACCCGCTGCAGCGTACCTATTCACTTGGTCTGAATGTTAGTTTCTAAGCAAAAAAAATGAAGACAATGCAACTGAAAAATATCATCGGGATGATGGCCCTGGCGTTGACGGCGCTAACGTCCTGCACGAAAGATTTCCTGGAGCGCGCGCCTGAAACAAGCATCAGCGAAGCGGAATTCTGGAAAAGCACGAACGACATGAAGCTGTACGTCAACAACTTCTACAATAACACCACACTGCTGCCCCACTACGGGCTGGGAGGCTTCGGAACCATTGGTATCTATGGACTGGATGCTGATCAGGGCAGCGATAACATGATTAGCATGGGTGTTAACGGTATGCTGAATGGTGAACGAACCGTACCTGCCACCAGTGGCGACTGGACGTGGGGCATCATTCGCAATGCCAATTACTTCCTCGCCAATTACGGCAAGGTGCAGGACAGCTGGGATAACGTGAAGCCCTATGTTGGTGAAGCCCTCTTCTTCCGCGCTATGATGTATTACACGCTGATGAAAAACTTCGGCGCACTGCCCTGGATCAGTAAGCCCCTTACGCTTACCGATACCACAATCCTGTTTGGTGCCCGCCTGCCCAGGAACCAGGTGGCAGATTCCATTCTCAGCGATCTGGACAAGGCAATTGAATACCTGCCTTCAAAATCCGCCGCACAGGCATCGCGGATCAATAAGGAAGTAGCACTGGCTTTCCAGGCAAGGGTGGCATTGTTTGAAGGCAGCTGGGAAAAGTACCACGCCGGTACTCCCTTCGGTGTTGCAGGGTCTAACGGCACCAAATACTTCGAGAAAGCAGCAGCGGCAGCGCAGGCTGTAATGACGGGAGGCCTTTTCGGCCTCGATAACGTGGGTGCGCCCAATGGTTACTGGCGCATCTTTAACCAGGCCGATCATGGTGGCAGTAAGGAAGTGATGTTCTGGCGTAAGTTCGACGTGGCGCTGGGCCTCCATCACAACTGGCACCGCTATACCTCCAGCGGTGCAGGCCGCGGCCTTACCAAAACGCTGGTAGACGCATATCTGTGTACCGATGGTGCTCCCATTGCCATCAGTCCGCTGTACCGGGGCGATGATTCCCTGATCCGCGTAGTGGCCAACCGCGACCCGCGCCTTTCCCAAACCATGTATGTACCTGACGGGGAGCATATTATCACCAGCAACCAGCCGCAGGGCGCACCCAATAATATTTTCAAAGTACCGTCTTTCGAACAGGCAAACGAAGGCAAGCCCGCTACCGGCTACCAGGTGTATAAAGGGCATGCTACCGACTATAACCAGCAGAACGCGGGTAACCTCGGTATCACGGCGGTAATTTACTTCCGCTATGCAGAACTGCTCCTGAACTTTGCAGAAGCTAAGGCCGAATTGGGAACGCTTACCCAGGCTGATGTGGATGCCACCATCAATAAGCTGCGGGGCCGTGTGGGTATGCCCCCGCTGGTGCTGAGCGCTATTGTGACCGATCCCAACTGGGAGTTCCCGGCCCTTAGTCCTGTAATCAATGAAGTACGCCGCGAAAGAAGGGTAGAGCTGGCCTGCGAAGGCTTCCGGAAGGATGACATCTTCCGCTGGGCAGCTGCTGATGAACTGATCGTAGGCAAAAAGCCCAAAGGTGCGAAGAAAGACCAGTGGACTACCCTGGTGCCCGCCAACCAGCTCAGCTCTTACCCAGTGGATGCACAAGGGTATATCGAGCTGTTCAAAAACATTGCTACAATGGCCAATGGTTATAAGTTCCGGACAGACAGGGATTACCTCCTGCCGTTGCCTACGAACGAACTGACCCTCAATCCGAAACTGTTACCACAAAACCCGGGTTGGCAGTAAAAAGTTTAAGCCGTTAGCGGCTACTCTGCCCCGATAAGCTTCAATTTTATGAAAGGCGCCCTGCAAGGGGCGCCTTTTTTATGCCCTCCCGTGATTTGTACAGCAACCGCCGGGAGATGTCCATTGCCGGTGGCCTGTCAAAACAATACATTCGTTCGTTTGTAATATTTGAACGCTAAAACCAGACATCATGGAAAACAACTTCGACGTTATTGTTATTGGTTCCGGGCCGGGGGGCTATACCGCTGCCATCCGTGCCGCGCAACTGGGCAGTACCTGTGCCATCATAGAAAAGTATCCTGTGCTGGGCGGCACCTGTACCAATGTGGGATGTATCCCCTCCAAGGCGATGCTCGACAGTTCGGAGAATTACGATATCATTTCCCATAAAGTCGCCAAGCAGGGTATACAGGTAAAAGGGGTGGAAATAAACTTCGGAGAAATGGTAGCCCGAAACCGGCATGTGGTGAAGCAGAATAACGATGGACTGGTTTTCCTCATGAAGAAGAACAAGATCCAGACATTCTACGGGCTGGGCACCATGGGAAAAGGAAAGAAAGTAACCGTGCAGCAGGCCGATGGTAAAACGGTGGAGCTAACAGGGAAGAACATCATCATCGCCACCGGCTCTAAGCCATCTGCCCTGCCCGGCATTACGATCGATAAGCAGCGCATCATTACCTCTACCGAGGCGTTATACCTGCAGGAAATGCCGAAAACGATGACCATCATCGGCGGCGGGGTAATTGGGGTGGAAATGGCTTCCATCTTCCACCGGATTGGAGTAAAAGTTACGATACTTGAATATGCGAAAAGCCTCATCCCTACCATGGATAGCGAGCTTGGGAAGGAATTGCAGAAGCTGCTTACAAAATCGGGGATCGAAATACTGACCGGCTGCGCCGTGAAATCGGCAGTGAATAACGGAAAGGATGTTACCACCACTTATGCAGACCCATCCGGCAAGGAAGTGACTGTTAATGCTGAGTATTGCCTTGTGGCAGTGGGGCGCCGTCCGTATACGGAAGGACTGGGATTGGAAAATACCGGGGTGAAGACAGACGAGCGCGGGAGGATTGAAACCGATGAAAAGCTGCAAACTGCAGAGGCCGGCATATATGCGATAGGTGATGTTGTGAAAGGTGCCATGCTGGCGCATAAGGCAGAAGATGAAGGGGTGATGGTGGCCGAAACCATACATGGTAAATCGCATCACATCAATTACAACTGCATCCCGTCGGTAGTATACACCTGGCCGGAAGTGGCAGGTGTTGGGTATACGGAAGAGCAGCTGAAGGAGAAGAATATCCCATACAACAAAGGA
Organism: Chitinophaga deserti; assembly: GCF_003149455.1. Classification (GTDB taxonomy): domain Bacteria; phylum Bacteroidota; class Bacteroidia; order Chitinophagales; family Chitinophagaceae; genus Chitinophaga; species Chitinophaga deserti. The sequence goes on along the minus strand of NZ_QFFK01000002.1, from coordinate 180,445 downwards.
AAGTTTCCCTTTATGGCCAGTGGCAGGGCCCGTGCCTCCGATGATCTGGACGGGTTTTCCAAAGTACTGTCTGATCCGAAATACGGCGAAATCCTGGGGGTTCACATAATTGGAGCGCGTGCCGCGGATCTCATCACGCAGGCGGTAACCGCAATGGAGTTTGAGCTGACGGATATAGAGCTGGGCAAAATCTCCTACGCGCACCCAACTTTCTCGGAAACGCTCAAAGATGCCTACCTGGCCGCGTCGGGGAGAGGGGCGATCAACTTCTGATGTATTTGTCACCAAAATCTGTCATATGACCTGGAAGCGTATTTTAGTCGGTTTGCTCATTTTGTTTGTTATTATTCAGTTTTTCCGTCCGCAGAGGAATTTGTCTGCCGCAGTTTCGGACAATGATATTTCCAGAAAGTACCCCATTCCTGAAAACGTACAGACCATTCTTCAGCGCAGCTGCAACGATTGCCATTCCAACAACACGCAGTACCCGTGGTATGCCAATGTGCAGCCCGTGGCCTGGTGGATGGATAAGCACGTGCGCGATGGTAAGCGGAAGCTCAACTTTTCAGAGTTCCTGAGTTACCCGCTCAAGCGGCAGGATCATAAGCTGGAAGAAACGACGGAGCAGCTGGAGGATCATGAAATGCCGCTATGGTCGTACCTTATTACACATGGCGATGCCCGGCTGGATGAAGCGCAGATCAGGATACTGACTAACTGGGCCAACAGTCTGAGGCCCGGTATACAGGCAGAAATGTTTCACGAAGCACAGGCTTCCATGTAAAAAGAAAACCGGCACATCGCCGGTTTTCTTTTTTTACTTCTTAACGAGGCAGGTATAGCACTGCGTAGGTTCCAGATCCATGCGGATCCAGGCATCGGGGTAGGGATAGATAGAAACATCGAAGTAATAAGTGCCGGGCGATGTGATGGTTTGCCGGGTCACTTCTCCGCCATGCATATATATCACGGCGTCGGCTACACCGGAGCCGGAGATCTCCATAGACAGGGTGTCTGACCGGGAAGTGAATTCACCAACGTATTGCCCGCTGCCGATGGGGTACGGGATCTGGAAATCGGAGAACCCGCCAACAGCATCTATCTGGTAATAGCTGGCGGTCTGAAAGCTGCCTACGGCGATCCAGATACCGGAGGCGGCGGGCATTTTTACGGCTTCGATGTAGCTGCCGAGGTCGTTAAAAGGATTCGGGAGCTGCCGGGCAGGAGTACTGGCGGAAGCATGGAAGCAAAGGGTCAGCAAAATGCAGACGGGAAAAAGGATTCTTTTCATGTGGAATGTTTATCAGGGTAAGAAAAATCGTGGAATAAGGGTAACGGGTGCACAGGTTCCGGGAATCAATGGAAGATAGAGTTTCATTTTCGGATTTCAAAGCATTAATGCCGCAGTGTGTAATGATTCGAAATATAAAGTAAGTCGGGAGGTTTTAAAAGCTTACAGCGGGTGTGGGTATGGTGAAGTGATTGTGTATTATGGTTTTAAGGCAATTGAAGATCATTTAGGGCCTGAGTAAGCAGGTGTGTATACTTCTAATTTAGGATCAGAGGATTTGCAGTGGGCGTTGAAGATGGTGGCAGACTGTAGTATTCATGGGTGCAAAGGGGGAACATCGGGTGGAGATTGAGAATGGCGGGGATAAAAAGGCTGATAACAGTGGGATTATTGTGTGGGAAAGTAGCATGGCAAATATGTGTGTTGGTTGCGAAGAGCGCACCTCCGCCTTCCGGGATTTCCGCAATCGAATTGGAGTTGGATATTTTCGAAAGCCCCTATGATCAGGCTTAGAAGTTTTCGAAACCTGCAGTTACCGCTGAACAATCTGATTCGAATAATCATAACCCAGTGTGCAAATAAAAAGAGTGCCACAAATGCGGCGCTCTTTTTTAAGTATCGATAGTCCTATTATGGAATGGCTTCGTACGTATAAGTAGTATGTTGTAGCCGGTTGTTGTTATTGACGAATTTAGTTCTGACAAGCGTAGGTATATTAGCGATAGCTACTACCTGTTCACGGAAATAATCCAGGATTGGAGTTGCGGAAAAGGTGGCAGTTTCTGCCATAAAGTAGCTGGGGCCTGGTTGAGAAGGAACCATTGCCAGCTGAGGGTCCGGAATATACAGGAACTGCATATATATTTCTGTTGAGGGAGTGCCGGCAACAGGAATGATCTGCCGGGTAACTTTAATCTTTCCATTGATATATTCGTAAGAATAATTGTCTTCAGACACTAGTGCTCCCGTTGCATTTTTTGTTTTGGCGTGTAAGAGCTGGCGACCCATTAATACATAATCGTGAGTGGCAGTGAGGGTAGACACGGGGTTTGCGGGATCGGTCATATTCACATCAAATACCTTGTCGCCGGTCATTACATTATTGGTATAGACATACTCAATCCGTTTCGTATAAACCGGAGCTTCCAGCCATGAATAAGTTTCACTGGCGATCTGTCCTGCGCCGTTATAAGTATAATTGGAAACGCTTCTGTCAAAGAATAAGTGATTGATTGGGTTACGCCATTTTTGGTTCCGGGTAACCAGCTTCCCGGTACCGTCGTAAACAAAAGTAAACCAGTATTCACCTTCCATGTATTCTTTAAGCCTTTTGTTGGCAAAGGTATTGGAGGACACCGGGTATTCGTTCGCAGAAGTATCCGCGCCATTTGCATTCGATATAATGAGATAGCCTGGTAAAGCGTTGTTTGGAAGCGTTACAATCAATACCGAATCGTTCGCCAGCTTTACGGTGGAGCTTTGGTTATTAATTTTAACAGTCACCCCGGAAATGGAAGTTCCGAATCCTTTACCTTTTATCATGATGTCTGACCCGGCACTGGCTTGTCCGGGAGCAATACCGGTAACAACCGGAGCTGGTGGCTGAGTTGGAGGATCATTGTCTTTCTTTTTGCAATAGGAAAATGCAACGAAAGAACAGATTACAACGGGGAGAACGCTGTTTTTCATAAGGGCAGATTATTGGAGTTAAAGAAAGGGATTACGCGTATGCGGTTTCCGTCATTACAAATTAAAGGTACTGTTAAAAAGGGATTAATTACCAGCATTAACATTTCCTGGAATTCAGGGTAGCATGATGTGAACGCTAATATCTCAAATAGTTTTGTATTCAGATAATTTGCCATATAATGGCAGCGGATTTGTAACAAACGAAAAAAGCGCCACATGTGTAGCGCTTTTTGTTTGTGGAGGTGGTCCCACCTGGGCTTGAACCAGGGACCCCCTGATTATGAGTCAGATGCTCTAACCAACTGAGCTATAGGACCGGTCCGGTTAAGGACAAAGAATTTATCAACAAACTTTGATGGGTTCCCTTCTTTCAAGGGGACGGCAAAAGTAAATATTTTTTCTTCATTGTCACAAATTTTTGATGTGTCGCGTACATTTGTTCTGCCATGCAAGGAATAAGACACATCATTTTTGACCTCGGCGGGGTCATCCTCAATATCGACTATAACCGTACCAGCCGTGCTTTTGAAGCGCTTGGCGTGGAGGATTTCGGGAAGCATTACTCACAAATGCACGCCGATTCGCTTTTCGAAGATCTCGAAACCGGCCGGGTTTCGGAAGCGGAGTTCGTCCACAAACTGAAAGGTGTGCTGCCGGAAGGGGTTTCGGACGAGCAGATCATTGCAGCCTGGAATGCCATGCTGCTGGATTACCCGGTGGCCCGGCTGCAGGTGCTGCAGCAGCTCCGGAATCATTACGATCTGTTCCTGCTGAGCAATACCAATGCCATCCACATGGCTGCATTTAATAAAATACTGGAAAAAGAGCGCGGCATTCCTTCACTGGCCGCATTTTTTGACAGAACCTACTATTCTCACATCATGGGCTGTCGCAAACCGGAGCCGGAAGCATGGCAGATGGTGCTGGAGGAAAACGGGCTGAAGCCGGAGCATACCCTCTTCATCGATGATACCCTTCCGAATGTGGAAGCAGCACAGGCACTGGGCATCCGGTCGATCCACCTGCAGGCGCCCGCTACCATACTCGATATTTTTAAACCGAAAGGGTAAGGATTACTTTACTTCCTCGAACTCGATGTAATCGCCATCGTCCCGCTTACGGGCCGGCTCATGGGAAATGGGAGGCGATTGCGGCTGGGCCTGCTGTTGTTGCTGGCCTTGCTGATAACGCTGCTGTTGCTCGAACTGCTGGCGCATGGCGTCCTGCATGTCGCGCATCTGACGGCGCACCTGTTTGGTGCCGCGGTATACGGGAATGATAAATTGAAAGATCAGCTTATATAAAAACCATCCCGCGAGGATGTAGATGACTAATTTTACAAAAGACATGCTGCAAAGATAGCAGATACCCTCTTTTTTTGCCTCATTTTAGGATTTTTTTAACGCTCTGTCCATGTTCTGCTGAGCATGGCGGCAACCTCCAGGCTGGCCTGCTTATTATATTCCCAGGTGAGCTTGCGGTAATTAATGGCGTCCACGATGGTGCCGATGAGGCAGAAGCCCAGTGTAATTACATACAGGATGCCCAGCAGGATCTGATCGAGCAGGAAGCGGTGGATGCCGTTGGGGCCAACGAGGCCGATCAGGCAGGTGATGAGGATGGTTTGCGGGTCTTTACGGCGCGCCTGGTAGAGGAACAGGAACTTTTTCCGGGTTTCGGGATCAAATTTTTTGGTCAGCTCCTCGAGCCATACGAGCTCTTCGTGGTCGATGCCCGGGAGGGCTGCGTAATAGTAACTATCCATGTTTTAAAGAATGATATTGAATTTTGGCTAACTGGCCGATGCGCCAGAGCAGTACTGCCACCACGGGTACTCCGAGTTTATGGCTTTCCCAGCTTTCCTGCCACTGGCCGTGGAAAAGGTGGGAGATGGCATGCCCCAGGCCACAGCCCGGGCAACCGTCAAAGCCTATCCAGCGCCAGACGCAGAGGCTGGGAAGGGAAGCGTGCGGGTCCATACAGGCGAGTAAAATAAGCCCTCCCGCCCATACGGCTAATTCGGGCTGAATCCGGGAAATCATGAGAATTCAAGTTACGGCAATTGCCGGGTATAACCAATTACAAATATAGATAATGTGACTGGGATTGGATTTGGGGGAGGGTAGCCGGAAAGAAATAGTTTTTGAAATGAAAATAAATGCTAATTTTGTAGCGGATAAATGATTCAAATGAAGGGGACGATGAGAGTCCCCTTCTTCTATTTTGTATGGCAAATGAACAAGTGATAGCGCGCATCCGGGAGTTCCTCGACGCTCTGCTGGCAGATAAGCCCGAGTATTTTGTAGTTGAAATCAGGATCAAGCCTACCAACAATGTAAAGATTTACGTGGATGCAGACAGCGGCGCGTCTATCGATAAACTGGTGTCGCTTAACCGGCAACTGTATCCTCATCTGGAGACAGCCGGCATATTTCCCGACAACGATTTTTCACTGGAAGTGTCGTCTCCGGGGCTCGATGAGCCGTTGAAGACGCATCGTCAGTTTGTGAAAAACGTGGGCCGGAAGGTGGAGGTAACTATGCTGGAGGGTACTGTGAAGGAAGGTAAGCTGCTGGCTGCCACCGAAACAGAGCTGACGCTGGAGGAAACCATCGGGAAAAAGAAAGAGATCAAGACATCAAACATTCCTTTAACTGAAATCAAGCACACAAAGGTGTGCATCGTGTTTTAAAATTATATATAACATGGCTAGTATTAACCTGATTGAGTCATTCACCGAGTTCAAGGAGGCCGAGAATATCGACCGGCCCACGTTGATGAAGGTGCTGGAAGATGTGTTTAAGACGCTGTTGCGGAAGAAATATGGCTCAGATGAGAACTTTGACGTGATTGTAAATACTGAAAAAGGTGACCTTGAGATTCTCCGCCGCCGTACTATCGTTGAAGATGGTACTGTGGAAGACGAGAATGCGCAGGTGCCTTATTCTGAAGCCATTCTGATTGAGCCGGATTACCAGGTGGGAGAAGAGCTGTACGAAGAAGTGGAGATCCTGGATTTTGGCCGCCGCGCCATCCTGGCAGCGAAGCAGACGCTGACTGCCCGTATCGGTGACCTGAAGAAGAACATCCTTGTTAAAAAGTATGGAGACCGTGTGGGTGAGATTGTGACAGGGGAAGTTTACCAGGTGTGGAAAAAAGAAGTTTTATTATTGGATGATGAAGGGAATGAGTTAATATTGCCTAAATCCGAGCAGATACCGACGGATTATTTCAAGAAAGGAGAAAATGTGAGAGCGGTTGTGAAGAAAGTGGAGCTGAAAAATAACTCCCCGCTGATTATCCTTTCCAGAACACATCCCTCCTTCCTGGCCAAACTCCTCGAAATCGAGGTTCCGGAAATTTTCGACGGGCTTATCGTGATCAAAAAGATCGTACGCGAGCCGGGCGAAAGAGCCAAAGTTGCCGTGGAATCCTATGACGACCGTATCGACCCCGTAGGCGCCTGCGTGGGTATGAAAGGAAGCCGGATTCACGGCATTGTGCGTGAGCTCCGTAATGAGAACATTGACATCATCAACTATACCGCCAACATTCAGCTGCTGATTCAGCGCGCCCTCACGCCTGCACGCATCAGCCGGATGGAAGTGGATAACGAGAACAAGTACGCCTCCGTTTACCTCAAACCCGACCAGGTATCACTGGCCATCGGTAAAAAAGGCGTTAACATCAAACTTGCCTGCGAGCTGACCGGTTACGAAATCGACGTATTCCGTGACGAAGAGCAGGAACAAACAGAATTCGATATCGACCTGGAAGAATTTGCAGACGAAATCGAAGCCTGGGTGATCGATGAGCTGAAGCGTATCGGTTGTGATACTGCCCGCAGCGTTCTGGACCTTACTTCGGAAGAACTGGTACGCCGCTCCGACCTTGAAGAGGAGACCGTAACAGAAGTGAGAAGGATTCTCCAGGAAGAATTTGAAAAAGAATAAGCCTTCCGCTACCCCTTCCCATAGGGTTGGCTTTTTTGATTGCAGAGATATTTGAGTTATTGTTAAAATGTTAAAAGATTTGCTCCGCCGGTTGGTGGGGATTAAACGGGAAGGACGAGAAAACGATATGCCTGAAGTAACAAACAACACACCGAGATTGCTGGCCGCAGCCAAGGAATTCAATATTGGCAAGGAAACGCTGATCGATTTCCTCGGCAATAAAGGCTATGATATGGATGGATTCGGTTCTCCCAACGCCCGTCTCACAGCCCAGATGTACCATGCACTGCAGCAGGAGTTCCAACAGGATAAGGCCAACAAGCGAAAAAGCGACCAGATCGCTTTGCCGAAAGGAACGGTGTTAGACGCAGCCAAGAAGAAGGAGAAGGAAGATGCAGAGCTGGCAGCGAAGAAAAAGGAGGAAGCAGACGCCACCACCAAAAAGAAGGAGGAAGCGCCCGCATCCAAACCTGAACCCGCACCCCAGCCTGAGCCCGCCCCCAAAGCGGCGCCTCAGCCAGAGGCCCGTGCAGAGCAACCTGCCCCTCAGCCCGAACCCGCTCCCCAACCCAAACCCGCAGCAGAAGCCAAACCCGAGCCTAAGCCCGAACCGGCTCCTGCACCACAGGAAAAAGCTCCCGAGCCCCCTGCTGCGAAAGAGGAAGAGGTCGTTAAACCGGAATCTCCGAAAATTAATGGTCCCCGTGTAATGGGAACCATCGATCTCGACGCCCTCAGTCCCGCCAACCGCAAAAAAGCTGCGAAACCCGAGCAGCAGGAAGATAAGCCAGCCCCCGCTCCACAGGAAGCAGCGCCCGCAGCAGAAGCTAAACCAGCTCCCAAGCCGCAGCCCGCTCCCGAGCCTAAAGCTGAAACAGCTCCTGCCCCCGCCCCCGAGCCTAAAGCCGTGAAAGAAGAAGCCCCCGTTCAACAGCCGGCACCGCAGCCTGAAAAGCCTGCCGCCGAAGTTAAACCGGAGCCTCAACCTCAGCCACAGCCTAAGCCCGCAGCAGAAGCCAAACCCGAGCCTAAACCTGAACCGAAACCGGAACCCAAACCAGTGAAAGAAGCAGCACCTGCCCCCGCTCCCGCAGCGGAAGCCGCTACTCCTGCCGCTCCTGCAGCCCCCGCCGAAAACGGTGGAGATGAGGGCGGTTCCGTTATCGAGAATATCCAGGCCACCAGGCTCTCCGGCCCCAAAGTAATCGGGAAGATCGAACTCCCCGTGTCTCAGGACCGCCGCGATAACAAAGGCTTCAATAAAGACGAGAAACGTAAGCGCAAGCGCATCGTTATAGAAAAGAAACCCGAGCCCATCAAACCAGGCGAATTCGCCCGTGAAGGTGCTCAGGGTAACCGTGGTCCCGGCCAGCAGGGCGGCCCCGGCGGTAACCAGCAGGGCACACGTGGTCCGGGCGGCCCGGGTGGCCACCAGGGTAACAGAGGCCCCGGCGGCAACCAGCAGGGTAACCGTGGCCCCGGAACCGGAACCGGATACCAGGGTAACAGAGGTCCCGGTGGCGGACCGCATGGTAACCGCGGACCTGGTGGTCCTGGCGGCAACCGCGGCCCCAACAACCGTAACAATCCGCGCCCGGGCCAGGGTAACTTCGGCCAGGGAGCACCCCGCGGACCTCAGGATCGTGAAATCGATAAAAACGAGATCCAGAATAAGATCAAGGAAACAATGGCTAAACTGGGTGGTAACACCCGTGGTGGTAAAAACACCAAGGCCAGCCGCCGCCGCGATAAACGCCATGAAATGGCAGAACGCGAGGCGCAGAACAGGGCCGACGGCAACAAGCTGCAGGTTACCGAGTTCCTTTCCGTAAGCGAACTTGCCACCCTCATGGATGTGAGCTTCGCCGAAGTGATCTCGAAATGTATGGGTCTCGGCATCATGGTATCTATCAACCAGCGCCTCGACGCCGAAGTAATCGAACTGGTATCCGGAGAATTCGGATATGAAGTGGAATTCATCGGAATCGACGACGCTACAGATGATGACGAAGACGAAATCGAAGATGCACCGGAAGATCTGGAACCGCGCGCTCCTATCGTGACCATCATGGGTCACGTAGACCACGGTAAGACCTCCCTGCTCGATTATATCCGTAACGCCAACGTAGTAGCCGGTGAGGCAGGTGGTATCACCCAGCACATCGGAGCCTACCAGGTAACCACCGCTACCGGTAAGAAAGTTACCTTCCTCGATACCCCTGGTCACGAAGCGTTTACCGCGATGCGTGCCCGTGGTGCCAAGGTTGCTGACATCGCCGTGATCGTGATCGCGGCAGATGACGCCATTATGCCTCAAACGCGTGAAGCGATCTCCCACTCTCAGGCTGCAGGCCTGCCGATGGTATTCGCTATCAACAAAGTGGATAAAGACGGTGCCAACCCTGAAAAGATCAAGGAACAGCTGGCTCAGCTGAACCTCCTTGTGGAAGACTGGGGTGGTAAATACCAAAGCCAGGAAATTTCCGCCAAAAGCGGCATGAATATCGACGTCCTGCTGGAGAAAATCCTGCTGGAAGCCGAACTGCTCGACCTGAAAGCGAATCCGAACCGCGAAGCTTCCGGTACAGTAATCGAAGCCACCCTCGATAAGGGCCGTGGTTACGTTACCACCGTATTGGTGCAGAACGGCTCACTCAGCCAGGGCGACACCATCGTGTCCGGCTCGCACTTCGGTAAGATCAAGGCTATGTTCAACGAACGCGGACAACGCGTTGAGAAAGTAGGCCCATCCGCTCCCGTGCAGCTCCTCGGCCTTAACGGTGCACCGCAGGCAGGTGAGAAATTCAGAATGTATGAAGATGAGTCTGAAGCGAAAGACCTGGCCAACCGCAGAGCACAGATCGTCCGTGAACAGGGTATCCGTACCAAGAAACACATTACCCTCGACGAGATCGGCCGCCGCCTTGCACTTGGCAACTTCAAGCAGCTGAACCTCATCATCAAGGGCGACGTGGACGGTTCGGTGGAAGCACTCTCCGACTCCCTGCAGAAACTTTCTACAGAAGAGATCGTAGTAAGCGTGGTACTGAAAGGCGTAGGTCAGATCACAGAATCAGACGTACTCCTCGCTACTGCCTCCGACGCACTTGTTATCGGCTTCCAGGTACGCCCGTCGCTCAATGCGGCCCGCCTGGCAGAAAAAGAGAATATCGAAATCCGCACCTACTCCATCATCTACGACGCCATCGACGAGCTCAAATCCGCGATGGAAGGGATGCTGGAACCCAAAATCGAGAAAAAGGTTACCGCGAACGTGGAAATCCGCGAAACCTACAAATTCGACAAGGCTACGGTTGCAGGCTGTTTCGTACTCGATGGCAAACTCTTCCGCAATTCGCGCATAAACCTGGTTCGCGACGGTATCGTTGTCCACACAGGCGAACTGCAGTCACTGAAACGCTATAAAGATGATGTGAAAGAAGTCGTTTCCGGTATGGAATGCGGTCTCTCCATCAAAAACTACAGCGATCTTAAAGTCGGCGACATCGTTGAAGGCTTTGAAGAAGTGGAAGTTAAACGTACCCTCTAGAATCCAGTTGCGGCGGGCTTAAACGCCCGCCGCAATCCCGAAATTTTTGTTAAATACATTAGCCGTCTTTGTGCGGCTAATTTTTTATCAGTTACTTTGAGAAGACAGTAACATTTATATGAAGAAATTTGTCATATCTTCCTTTGGCGCGATGTTCCTTTTCCAGGTAGCAGTAGCCCAGCAGAAGAAGATCGTGGCCGACAAAATTGTCGCCAAAGTTGGGGAAAAGATTGTGCTTCAGTCCGATATCGAATCGGCACTGGTAGACATGCAGCAGCAGGCCCTCGAAGGCACGCCCCTTCCTCCCAACGCCTCCTGTGCAGCCATCGAACAGATTATTGCGCAGAAAATTCTGGTGCTTCAGGCTGAGCGCGACTCCCTGCCCATCTCAGAATCCGACGTGGAAGGCCGTATCGAATCCCAGATCCGCTGGGCCGAACAGCGCTACAACGGCCGCGAAAACATGACGAAAGTTACCGGTTATACCATCTACCAGCTCCGCGAACGCTTCCGCGACGCTATTCGTGAGAATATGCTCGCCAAAGCCATGCGCGACAAGATCGTAAACTCCGTGAAAGTTACGCCTACCGAAGTGCGCAGCAACTTCGAAAAAATACCGCAGGACAGCCTCCCGTTCTACGAATCAGAACTGGAAATCGGCCAGCTCATTATCCTGCCCAAGGCCAGCCGCGAAATGGATAAGTATGCGTACGATAAGCTGATGGACCTCCGTACCAAAGTGGAAAAGAAAGAAGGCGAGTTCGGCACTTACGCCAGCCTGTATTCTGAAGACCCCGCGGTGCGTGAGAACGGCGGTATCTACCCCCTTAACCGTTACGACAAAAACTGGGACCCCGAGTTCCTCTCCGCCAGCTTCAGGCTCCGCGAAGGTGAAATGTCGAACCCCGTGAAATCACAGTTCGGATATCACCTGATAAAGATGATCAAGCGCGCGGGCGACAACGTAACCGTGCAGCACATCCTCATCAAACCGAACGTACTCAATACCGAGATTACCAACGCTATTCAGAAACTGGATACTATCCGCGCCAACATCATTGCCGGTAAAACCAATTTCGGGGAAGCAGTTGCGAAATACAGTGACGATCCCATGGCTAAGTTCAGCGGTGGTATGCTCACTAACCCGATGACTAACAGCACCTTCATTACCGTTGACCAGCTGAACGACCCTTCTACCAAAGATATCGTTATGCTGATCGACTCCCTGAAGCCCGGTGGCGTTACCAAGCCCATTGAGTATACCGACGAGCAGGGGCGTAAAGGTGTTCGCCTTGTGTATCTGAAAACACGTACGGAACCTCACCGCGAGAACCTGCGTGATGATTACTCCCGCATTCAGCAGCGCACGCTCCAGGAAAAACAGGCCCACGCCCTCAGCAAATGGCTGGTGGACAAAGTGCCTACTTTCTATGTGCATGTGGAAGACGAGTATAAGAGCTGCGACAACGTTTCGAAGTGGTCGGCTGCCAACAGCGTGATCGCAAGCAAATAGGAATACCGCAATTTATAATACGATCCCGGCGCCACCCGCGCCGGGATTTTTTTTGCTTTCCGCTGAAGTGGAAGCGGGGTATGCATTTGGGCCGGAATGCGGATGAGTTGCGGGTTTTCGGGGTGTTTTGGAGGATGCGGCCGTTTGGAAATTTAAGCGTAACTTTGCGACTTCAATTTTACAGCATGAGTGATGCGATTAAGCATGAATGCGGTCTGGCATTCATAAGATTAAGGAAACCATTCAGTTATTACCAACAGCAATACGGAACGGTTTTCTACGGCCTGAATAAGCTGTACCTTCTCATGGAAAAACAGCATAACCGTGGGCAAGACGGCGCAGGCCTGGCCACTGTAAAATTACACACCGAGCCCGGGGTGCCTTTTATGCACCGCATCCGGAGCGCTCAGCCGCAGCCGATTGGCGATGTATTCGGCAAAATCCGTGACGAAGTAGCTGAGATAGAGAAGTATCAACCCGAAATTACCAAGTACCCCGGCCTTATGAAAGGGCACGTCCGCTTCCTGGGCGAGCTGCTGTTGGGGCACCTCCGCTACGCAACGCAGGGTAAAAACAACGTTGACCTCTGCCATCCCTTTGTAAGATACAACACCATCCCCGCCCGTAACCTTGCCATGGCAGGTAACTTCAACCTGGTTAACGTAGACGAGTTGTTCAACTTCTCTAAAGTGACCCCGGGCGAAACACATAAGAACAGCGATCTGGCAGCCATGCTCGAAGTGGTACACCACTTCCTCTGCAAAGAAGATGAAGCGCGTCAGAACGGGCTGGATGTGAAAAATATCCTCAAACAGGCATTCTCCATGTTCGACGGCGGCTACCATGTTGGTGGCATCCTCGGCTCAGGAGATTCCTTCGTGATCCGTGACCCCCACGGTATCCGTCCTTCCTATTACTACATCAACGACGAAGTGATCGTGACCGCATCCGAGCGGGCCGCTATCCGCACTACCTTCAACGTAGGGGAAAATGAAGTAATGGAACTGATGCCCGGGAACGCCCTGATCGTAAAAGAGAATGGGGATTATTCCATCGAAGAGATCATACCTGCCCGTGAGCGCCGTGCATGTTCATTCGAACGCATCTACTTCTCCCGCGGTAACGACGAAAAAATCTATAAAGAACGTCATGCACTGGGGTATCACCTCTCTGAAACCGTTCTTAAAGCCATCGATAACGACCTTCGCAATACCATCTTCTCCTTCATACCCAACACCGCAGAAGTTGCCTTTTATGGCCTTATCAAGGGCCTGGAAGACTATCTGAACAAGATTAAGGTGGAAAGGATCATGAGCTGGGGGAAAGACTTTGATGAGGAAAAGCTGCAGGAAATGGTGAACCGCCGCGTCCGGATCGATAAGATCGCCATCAAGGACGTGAAAATGCGGACCTTCATCACAGAAGATTCCAGCAGGAATGAAATGGTACAGCACGTTTACGATATCACCTATGGTACTGTAAGGCCGGGTACCGACACGCTGGTGGTAATCGATGACTCCATCGTGCGTGGTACTACTCTCCGCGAAAGCATCATTAAAATGCTTGACCGCTTAGGTCCCAAACGCATCATCGTTATGTCTTCCGCACCGCAGATTCGTTACCCGGACTGCTACGGTATCGATATGAGCAAGATGGGCGAGTTTGTGGCCTTCCAGGCAGCCATTGCGCTTATCCGTGAGCAAGGCAAGGAATACATCCTGCAGGAAGCATACGGCCTCGCTAAAGAGCTGGAACGTACCAATACCCTCAATGCCCAGAATGTGGTGAAGAATGTATACAAACCCTTCACACCTGAGCAGATATCCGCCAAAATCGCGGAAATTATTACCCCTGCCAATATCTCTGCTAAAGTAGAGGTGATCTATCAAAACATCGAAAGCCTGCACGCCAGCTGTCCGAACAACCTGGGCGACTGGTACTTTACCGGCGACTATCCCACCCCAGGTGGTAACCGCGTGGTGAACAAGGCATTCATGAACTATATGGAAGGAAAGAACGAAAGGGGTTATTAATCCCGATCGGAATCACCGATATTTAAAAGGGCCGGAACGCGCGATAAGCGTTCCGGCCCTTTGATTTTCAATGCTTCGTGTGGTCTTTACCGTGGCTGGCTGTGTTAAATTTCCTTTAATTGGCGTGTTTTGTGCCAAAAAGCATTATTTTAGGATAAGTGTTTGTAGTCAATTACTTACAATGTATATGAAAACATTGTTATTGATCCGCCACGCAAAATCCAGCTGGAACGATCCGGATATGGATGATTTTGACCGGCCCCTCAACAAACGTGGTAAGCAGAACGCGCCGGAGATGGCTGTAAGGCTACTATCCCGCGGTATACCGCCGGACCTGGTTATCTCGAGCCCTGCCAAAAGAGCCCGCACCACCGCACGCATTATGGCGAAAGAATGGAATTATCCCCGCGAAGCCATTTTGCTGGAAGAAGAGTTGTACCTCTGCTATGCCTCCACTTTTCTGAAGATCATCACCCGCATCGATGATGATTTTAATACCGTTGCCATCTTTGCTCATAACCCCGGCATCACCGATTTCGCTAATTACCTGACAGAAGAAATCCGAATCGATAACGTTCCCACAGCAGGAGTTTTTGCCATCTCTGCTGACACAGAACGCTGGGAGGATTTCGACCGCGCCCCTAAAAAGTTCCTCTTCTTCGACTATCCCAAGAGTGAAGAAGCCGTATAACCCGGCTTCCATATCATGTTAAATTGACATATCATTTTTTCCTGCAACCTGTATCTTTTACCCTTCCGGATCGTCTTAGGAGTACAAAACGTGAAGATTTCAATTTGCGTATTTTCGCGAAAAATTGAGAATCGGGTGATTTGACCCTATTTACATATAGAAATTGCTTTTCTGTGTGACAGAATTGCAGTGAACACCGCAAACAAGAAAACATGAAACACTTCTTATCCCTAATCTTCTCGGTCCTGGTTTTAGAGGCGGCCGGCCAGCAGCGAACAGAAACTTTTCTGCGAGACAGTCTTGACAACTACATAATTAAAGCCATGGAGGAATGGAAGATCCCCGGTGTGTCGGTGGCTGTTGTGAAGGATGGTAAAACGGTTTTAATGAAGGCTTACGGGGTCAGGGAAATGGGTAAACCGGAGAAAGTGGATACCAATACCATGTTCATGATCGGCTCCAATTCCAAGGCATTTACCGCCACGGCACTGGCGCAGCTGCAGGCTGATGGTAATCTCCAACTGGATGATCCTGTTCGGAAATACCTTCCACAGTTCAAATTGCACGATGCCTGGGTTGCAGAACATGCAATAATCCGCGACCTGCTCTCCCACCGGCTCGGTTTCCACACCTTTCAGGGAGATTTCATGTTTTTTGATACCGACCTTACCTCTGCGCAGGTACTCGAAAAGCTGGGCCGCCTCGAACCGTCTTTCGGATTCAGAACTACCTGGGGCTATTGTAATGCAGGCTTCCTTGCAGCGGGTGAGATCATTCCCCGGGTAACGGGCAAAACATGGGCGGAGTTTTTGAAAGAGCGGATATTCGAACCATTAGGGATGCGCAATACCATCGCCCTCTCGGCCGATATTCCAAAAGTGAAGAACATTGCGGCGGCGCATTCCGTATTTCTCGGTGAGCTGAGGAAAGTACCCTATGGTATGATCGATAATCTGGCACCCGCAGGGAGCATCGGCTCTTCAGTAGCCGATATGACGCATTGGGTGAAGGCGCTCCTCTCTAACGGATATTACGAAGGGAAGGAAATACTCTCTAAAGACGCAATTGCAGAAACCCGTTTGCCGCATTCGAGCCTTGGGGAATGGGGGCATCCCTTCAACCGCAGGCAGTTCAGCCTGTATGGCCTTGGCTGGTTTACCTTTTCGTATGATGGCCGCCTGATCGTAGAGCACCAGGGCGGCGTCAACGGTTTCGTTACCGCGGTTCGCCTGCTGCCGGAAGAGAACCTCGGTATTGTGGTACTCACCAACACGGAAAGCAACAATTTCTATAACGACCTCACCAACGAGCTCACCGATGTCTTCCTCCAGCTCCCTTTCCGCAATTACACCAGCGCCTCGCTCAGCGACGACAGGGAAAACACACAGCACATTAAGGCGAGTCTGGAAAAGATAAATAAAGAGATCGCCGCCAAACCGAAATTACCGGTACCGCTTACCGCATTCGCAGGTAACTACGAACATCCGGTATATGGTAAGATGAGCATCCGGCTGGAAAAAGATACCTTGAAGATGCGCTTCGAACATCACCGTTCTCTGATTGGCACACTGCTCCCTCATAAAACAGACCAGTTCGTGTGTTTCTATAACATTCCGATGTACGGTATCAAGGAAACGTCTTTTACCATTGAGAAAGATAAAGTAGCCTCGGTTACTGTTCGGGTGGCCGGGTTCGTGGAAAGTACGCCTTATGTATTCCGTAAGCTGAATTAGGCTTCCAGTGGAACGGGGCGCTTGTACTCATCGATCGCTACGAAGGTGAAGCTGCCGCTGATGGCGCGGTATCTTTCATCGGAGTACATTTCTTCCACAAATATCTCCACCAATACCTGAAGACTGGTATTGCCGGTGCTTACCACGCGGCCGATCAGTTCCACGATCGTACCGGCGGGGATGGGCTTTTTAAAATCGATCTTGTCGGAAGATACGGTTACCATTCGCTTGCGTGCGTAACGGGTAGCGGTGATGAAGGCTACTTCGTCCATCAGTTGCATGGCTGTGCCGCCGAAGAGTGTGTCGTAATGGTTGGTGGTGTTGGGAAATACGGCTTTAAAGATGCGCGTTTCCGATTGCTGTATTTTTAATTCGTTTGTCATTCCGGTTATTTAAATTTCTCTATTTCTACCCTCCATCCCGGCCCGCTCCCAATCTGGTATTTACCGGAAAAGCTGTCTTCATTTACGGCAAACGAAAGCTGCATAAGACTATTGTAGTATGCCAGCGCGAATCCGGGCTGTACCGCAGAAAAAGTAGTGACGAAGGGTATTACACTCTGGTGTTTAAAAAGGTTTTCGTGGTAGATGGAAATCTTAATACGATCGCCGTAGCGAATGCCTAAAGCAGCGAGTTCTTTTTCTCCGATGTTGGTCCATACGTTTCCATACTGAACATCGAGGATGGGAATGTTGCCGGATGCTTTGTTATTGCTAACCTGCGCCTTCTTATAAGGTATGGCAACCACGGCACCGGTCAGGAGCGGACCTACGGAGTCGAAAGGTATTTTACCTGCTGCAAGGCGGGCACCTGTATAGGCATAAACATCGCGGCCGTGAAAAGTATAGGAGTTTCCGGAGCCGGGCAGCCGGTTTCGCGACTCATCTATTTCGCGCAGTGCTTCGATGCCGAGATGCTCCGCAACAAGTGTGAGCGTACCATTGTCGGGAGTAACGAAATAGTGCCCGCTTTTGGTGAGCAGTACCACTGATTTGCGATTGGACCCCACTCCGGGATCGATTACGGAAACAAATACGGTTCCTGCCGGCCAGTAGGTTGCAGT
This sequence comes from Chitinophaga deserti, assembly GCF_003149455.1. GTDB lineage: Bacteria > Bacteroidota > Bacteroidia > Chitinophagales > Chitinophagaceae > Chitinophaga > Chitinophaga deserti. The sequence continues at coordinate 162,929 of NZ_QFFK01000002.1, read as the reverse complement.
CTGATAAAGGCGGTAGGCTGCTTCCCAGATGTTGTAAGGGGGGATTTCGTGTGTGAGATCGAATACCGGCATAGCGGGAGACACGCCGAATGCCACACCTTTCATAGCGGCCACGGCGCCATCTTTCGTGCCAAAATCGGTTTGTAATACCAATGCACGCTGTGCTGTAACAAAGGCGGGCAGCAGTATGGCTATCAACAGGAAGGCGGTCCGTTTCATGCCTGAAAAGTACGGATAGTTTGTGAATAAGGAGGGGGCGCAGGAGGCTACGTACTTTTACTTTTTCTGATGAACGGAAAATCCGGATCGGCCGCGTTAACGTTAATAATTGCACGTGCGTAAAGTGTAAAGAAACAGGCCTGGCAGTAAATAGTCCTGACATGGATGGCTGTTAACAGTACCCCATCTTCCTTTTGGGTACATCTTCAGTTGGAGTTTTCAGGATTGATAATCATTGAATAACGGGTCCTGGCAAAAATATGCCCCTGGGGTGAATGATTGCCAAATACAGAAGTGTAATTGGACTAATATATTGCATGTCAAAAGATTGCGTTGAACTGAACTCCTGCAACCCCTGGAATTCTTCTATTTCAAGGTATTATTTTAACTAGTCAGGAAGCGTGGTGGCATTTTTTAGTTAATTAACGATTCACACGAAAATGGTAAAATTGGGCGTATTGAGCTAGTTACGATGATTTATACTTATTTTCGTAGTCATCGATTTTTAAGTGCCGTCCTCCAGCGGACGGCCGATTAACTGGTAAGATGCATTCGCCCTATTGAGAAAAGTGGATTTTCAGATTTGAAAGTTTCGAAAAAAAACAAAGCCGTCCCTGTAATTGTTCTTACATGATTAATCGCGGGGAAACCTCCGGTTTATGCAGATGTGGCAAGGTTTAACGGCAGACATGGGAGTGAGATTTCTCCAGCGCTAAAACGTTTTTATATTCCATCCAATGGATATCAGGAATTATATAGATAATGGAATGGTTGAAAGTTACGTACTCGGACTTTCTTCTCCCGACGAAAACGCGGAGATGAGGAAGCTTTTGCGCGAGTATCCGGAACTGGAAACTGAAAGGGATGAAGTGGAGCGCATCATTCACAAACTGCTGAACGAAGAAGCGGTGCAACCTCCTGTTGCCCTTCGTTCCCGCGCTCTTCAGCCATTAGACTGGGCTGATACCAATGCAGAAAAGGAGGAGAAAAAACCGAACTATACTTTCATCAATATAGCGCCCAACCAGAACCAGTATATCACGGTACACCGTGTCTGGAAATGGATCTTCATTGCGTCGTTCCTTTTATTCAAAGCCTTTCTCTTCTTAGCCATCTTCTTTTACTTTAAATACCGCCAGGTGGAAGACCGGCAGCAGGAGCGGGAAAAGATCCGCCTGGAGCAACAGCAGCAAAGCCGTGCTGCACAAACGGTACTTATTTAGCGGCCTCCGATCCGGATGCCTTCATTGATACCTTCCAGTAACATCTGCACACCTAGTACAGCCAGAATGAGTCCCATCATTTTGGTGATCACCATCATGGTATTATTCCCCAATATTCTTACGATATGTCCGCCCGATAAAAAGAGCAGGTACGCGATATAGCACAACAACCCATATACTCCGATCACGATGAGCGTATGCATGGTATTGGTTGATGCAGCGTAGTTCATGGCGGTAGTAATGGTGCCGGGGCCAGCCATGAGGGGCATGGCCAGTGGGGTAACCGCCACAGAGATCCCCGGGTCGCCTTCTTTAGTATCGATTCTTTTCTCGGGATGCGGTTTTTCTTCCAGGATCATCCTGTAGCCGATCACAAAAAGTAACACTCCCCCTGTAATGCGGAGTGCGGGAAGTGAAATATTGAGCAGCCGGAAAATAGTATTGCCGGCGATACTGAAAATGACAATGATAATAAACGCTACCAGAACGGATTTGAACGCAATCTGCTTGCGCTGTGCCGGTGTCATGTAATCCGTGAGATCAAGGAACACTGGCACATTGGCTATAGGATTAACGATTGAGAAGAACCCCATAAAAACTGCTGCCGCGAATCCGAGATAGCTACCTGTCATTTTACCTCTTTTTTAGGATAAGCGATATTGGGCTTCACTTTCCGTCCGGTGGTTTTACGAATAATCCATTCAGCCACAAAAGAGAAAACGAGGAATAGCGCGGTTACCAGCAATTGCATAGGCGCACTGGCAGCATCCACGATTATTACGAGAACTACCGTTCCGCAGCTCACAATGGCCGCCAGCCAGGCGATCCAGGGTTTGGCCTTCGTTTCTTTCAGTACCCGGAGGTGCCCGATGTTAACGGCACTGTAGCAGAGCAGCATGGCCATACCGCCAAGCGATGCGATGACGGATAAATCAAATAGCATAATTAGTGCGATGATACAAACGCCTGTTATGGCAAGTCCTTCGGTACCCCTTCCCCAGAGGTGCTTTTCGAAGGTTTTGGGCAGCGTACCGTAAGCGGCCATTACATAGGCATTATTTCCTGTAGAGAAAAGGTTGGCATTAATTGCAGTGATACTTGATACCAATGCGGCGACAGACACGATCACGAAACCGGTATTTCCCAGCATGGGACGGGCCGCTTCCGCCAAGGCGGTTTCTTTGGCGGCCACTACCTGGCCGGCTGTAAGATTGCCGAATACGACAATGGCCAGTACAATGTATACGCAGGTGACCAGGAGAATAGTAGTCATGATCGCTCTGGGCAATGTTTTCTCAGGGTTTTGAATATGTTCCACAGCACCGTTGATTACATTGAATCCTGTATAGGCAAAGAAGGTGACGGCCACGCTGCTCAGAATGCTCCCAGGTGGTAAGGGATCGGGGAATACCAGGTTTTCCGGCCGGATGGTATAAAAGCCCAGAATAGCGAAGCCAAACAATACAGTGAGCTTTATGGCCACGAAGATTTTCTCCACCCTGGCGAATGCCGAAATACTGATGAAGTTGAGGACTACCAGCGCAGCCACGATACCTGCGGCAGTGAGGTTCTGTACCCAGCCCGATCCGCCATGCCCCATCAGTACGGCTGCATAAGCTCCGAATGATTTAGCCACCACGGCCGATAGTACAATCATACTAACATAATAAAATATACCCATGCCGCCGGAGTACAGATTAACACCATAGGCCTGTACCAGGTATTCGAGTACCCCGCCATTCGATGGGTAGCGGGCACCAAGCCTTGCAAATGAATAACCGCAAAGTATGGTAATACCGCCTGCGATAAGGAACGATAGCCAGGTAGCAGAACCCACAATGGCGCCGGTTTGACCCAGCAAAGCGAATATGCCTGCGCCGATCATGGCGCCGATCCCCATGGATATGGCGGCGGAGAGGGAGAGATGACCCGTCTTACTCATATTGCCGGTTTAAGGTTGGATGTACTTATGTAATGCGGAACGTTCCAAATTGTTCATTCTCCGGTCTTAAACAAATTCTGCCGCAGCACTGTTTTAATGAAAATGAATTTTGCACAACACCCTCAATCCCTCTATTATGGCACAACGCAGAGAACATGACTTCCTGGGCGAACGTGAGATCCCGTCCGATGTTTATTATGGAATCCAAACGCTCAGGGCAATCGAGAATTTTCATATTACCGGTATCCCGCTGAATACTGAGCCGCTTTTTGTTCAGGCACTCGCTTATGTTAAGAAGGGCGCTGCAATCGCAAATGCTGAACTGGGCGCGCTGGATAAAAATATTGCTGACTTCATTGGTAAGGCCAGTGACAGGGTGGCCAGCGGAGAATTCAATTCCCAGTTCATCACCGACCTTATACAGGGCGGTGCCGGCACCAGTGTGAACATGAATGCCAATGAAGTGATCGCCAATGTGGCGCTCGAAATGATGGGTAAACAGAAAGGCGATTACGAGTTTTGTCACCCCAATAATCATGTGAATTGCTCACAATCCACCAACGACGCATACCCTACCGCTTTCCGGATTGCATTGATCAATAAACTGTCGTCGTATAAACAAAGCCTCGCAGCCCTGGCAGATTCCTTTGATAAGAAAGGGGAAGAATTCAGGCAGGTACTTAAAATGGGCCGCACACAACTGCAGGATGCCGTACCCATGAGTATGGGCGACGAGTTCAGGGCATTTGCTACAAATATCCGTGAAGAGCTGGCGCGTGTGGAAGAGAGCAAGCGCCTCATTTCTGAAATCAATATGGGCGCCACGGCCATTGGTACCGGCGTAAATGCTCCCGAAGGCTATGCGGAACTGGTAACAAAGCATCTCGCTAAGATTACCGGTCTCGACCTCGTGCTGGCGGGCGATCTCATAGAAGCTACTTATGATACCGGCGCCTATGTACAATTATCAGGCGTGCTGAAGCGTACGGCAGTTAAGATATCCAAAATATGTAATGATCTACGCCTACTTTCTTCGGGTCCGCGCTGCGGCCTCAACGAGATCAACCTGCCCCCTATGCAGCCCGGCTCATCGATCATGCCCGGGAAAGTGAATCCGGTAATTCCGGAAGTAGTGAACCAGACGGCGTTTTATGTGATCGGGGCAGATCTTACGCTGACCATGGCGGCTGAAGCAGGACAGCTGCAACTGAATGTAATGGAGCCAGCCATCGGCTTTGCACTTTTCACATCCATTACTTACATGACAAACGCATGCAATACACTCCGTGAGAAGTGTGTAGACGGTATCACTGCCAATGCGAAGCACACCCAGGAAATGGTGATGCAAAGCATCGGCATCGTAACACAGCTCAACCCGATCATCGGCTATGAACAATCTGCAAGCATAGCACGCGAAGCGCTGGAAACAGGGAAGTCTGTACATGATATCGCCGTAAAGGAAAAGAAGCTGGTAACGCAGGAGAAATGGGACGAGATATTTCAGTTCGAGAATCTGATACGACCAAAATTCATTAACAGTTAATGAGATTGTGCTTATGAAAAAACTATTATTCCTATTGCTGGCAAGCACCTGCTGGATGTTAAACCCTGCCCGCGGCCAGAGCGCCCGCCTCCCCAATATTGTAATACTGGCAACAGGCGGAACGATTGCCGGGGCAGGAGAATCCAGCGTAGGAACTGCATACACAGCGGGAAAGCTGCCGATCGATGATCTACTGAATGCAGTACCCGAAGCCAGAAAGATTGCAAATTTGCGGGGTGAACAGGTGGCCAGCGTAGGCAGTCAGGCTATGCACGACAGTGTATGGCTGAAACTTGCCAATCGCATCAATGAACTGGGAAAACGTGATGATGTGGACGGGATTGTAATTACCCATGGTACCGACACGGAAGGGGAAACCGGCTTTTTCCTTCAGCTGACAGTTAAAACCACAAAGCCCGTAGTGCTGGTGGGAGCAATGCGGTCCGCAACGGCTCTTTCCGCCGACGGGCCGCTGAACCTTTACAACGGCATCGTTGTAGCGGCCAATAAGGCCTCTGCAGACCGTGGGGTACTCGTGGCCATGAACGATTTCATCTTCTCCGCCCGCGACGTTACCAAAACCAACACCACCAATGTGGCTACGTTTCAGGCTCCCAATACCGGTCCGCTGGGCGTGGTAATGGATGGAAAAGTGGAGTTCTACCACCGCATCATCCGCAAGCATACAAATCAGACCGAATTTGATGTCACCAACGTAAAAACTTTACCAAAAGTAGATATCTTGTACGGGTACGCGAATACGAATCCTGTGCTGGTAGATGCACTGGTGAAAGATCATGTGCAGGGCATCGTGATAGCCGGGGTAGGTAATGGCAACCTGTACCCAACGGTAGAAGCTAAGGTGAAGGAAATCACGCGTAAGGGTGTGATGGTAGTGCGCTCCTCCCGTACCGGAAGTGGCCGTGTGCTGATGAACGCAGAAACAGACGATGCTGCGCTGGGCACCATTGCTGCCGATGATCTCAATCCCCAGAAAGCGCGCATATTGCTGCAGCTGGCATTACTGAAAACGAAAGACCCGAAGAAGATCCAGGAAATGTTTTTCGAATACTAGTCAATCCTCTCCCTTTATACATCAACGTAAAACGAAAACATGATCTGGATTCAATTTGCCATTCTCCTTGTAGCCATTCTCATAGGCGCCCGTATGAAAGGCATAGGCCTGGGTGTGATGGGTATGGTGGCACTGGCCGTTTACCTCTTCGTATTCCGCATGCGGCCTGCTGAGCCGCCCATCGATGTAATGCTCATTATTCTTGCCGTGGTATCTACCGCTGCCACCATGCAGGCGGCAGGCGGGATGGATTATCTCGTGCGGATCGCCGAAAAGATCCTCCGCAGCAAACCATCCATGATTACATTGCTGGGGCCGCTGGTAACCTTTTTCTTTACCGTGTTTGCAGGAACGGCGCACATCACTTATTCACTCCTGCCGATCATTTCGGAAGTAGCCACTAAAAAGCGCATCCGGCCCGAAAGGCCCCTCAGTATATCAGTGGTAGCCTCGCATCTGGGGATCACTGCCAGCCCGATTTCTGCTGCTACGGCTGCTATGATCACCATACTTGCCGGTCAGATTGAAATGGTTCAAATCCTGAAGGTCTGTATCCCCGCGTGTCTGGTTGGTATCCTTGCAGGTGTGGCGGTAGTTTGGAAGAAAGGTAAAGAGCTGGAGAATGACCCTGTGTTTTTAGAGAAAATGAAAGATCCGGAGTTTGCCCGTGAGCTCGACGAACATTCGGCTTCTGATAATTCGCCCCTGAAACCCGGGGCAAAGATTTCCGTTATCATCTTTGGCATTGCGGTGCTCCTGATCGTGCTGGTAGGCGCCTTCCCCGGAATGCTCCCAACGTTTCAGCCCGGATCCCCCAATCTTTCCGTAAATGCTAACGGCACCATCAAAATGGCCGCAGTGATTGAACTGGTGATGCTGGCTGCTGCAGCTTTGATGCTTTTGTTCACCAAAACCGATACTTCTGATGTAGCCAAGGCCAGCCTGTTTACCGCAGGGGCTCAGGCAGTGGTTTCTATATTCGGGGTAGTGTGGATGAGTGCCACTTTTATGGAAGCCAATACCGTAGCCATAGAAGGCGCTCTGGGAGATATGGTGAAAGCTGCGCCATGGACCTTCGCAATCGCGTTATTCATCCTGAGCATGCTCTTATTCAGCCAGGCTGCCACCACCAAGGCACTCATGCCATTGGGTGTGTTGTTGGGAATCGCACCACAGAACCTGGTGGCCATGTTCCCTGCAACAAACGGCGATTTCGTTTTACCGGGCTACCCTACACTGCTCGCAGCCATCAACTTCGATCGTACCGGAAGTACCCATATCGGTAAATATCTCATCAATCATAGTTTTATGATACCGGGGCTTGTTGCCGTTTCGGGGAGCGTAGCCGCGGGGTTCCTGTTTGCCCACCTATTCTGGTAGAACCCTAAATTTTCTTGTATGAGAAAGTGCAGTACTCTCCTGTGGTTGTTACTGACATTTCCCGCCGCGTTACTGGCGCAGACGCATGAGCGGCAGACGGACGATTCCGCTGTGCTCAACCAGCCACTGATACCTGTCAGTAAGCAAACACTGCTGTCTAATATCGATGTGATCGCAAACATGCAGATGTCGTTCCAGAACGAATTCGATGAAGGAACCTATCAGCGTTCCCGCTTCGTAATGAACCAGTTCAGGCTCGAGATCCGGGGGAAAGTACATGATAAAGTGTACTTCCGCTTCCGCGACAGGTACACCCGGGGCGTTGTTCCGCAATCGATCGATAATATCAGCCGGAGTACCGACCTGGCATTTCTGCGCTTCGACCCTAATGAAAGCTGGAGTATTTATGCAGGTAAACTGTGTGCAGACTGGGGAGGCTTTGAGTTTGACGCCAACCCTATTGAGAATTACGAGTATTCTGATATCATCGAATACGCAGATAATTTCCTTGTAGGCGCCGGAGTTTCTTACATGTTGCCCGATAAGGAGAACCAGTTTACCCTGCAGGTGCTGAACAGCCGTACCGCCAGCTTCCATGAGCTGTATGATACAACGGCATTGCCGGGGATCAGGGAGGCAAGATTCCCTTTTGCGGGAGTTTTTAACTGGCGGGGTAATTTTGGGAAATTCAGCACTTTGTGGTCGTATTCCCTGTTTCGTGAAGCGGATAGTGAATACATGAATTACCTGGCGTTGGGCAACCAGTTCAAAACCGGTATGTTTCAGATCCAGTACGATTTCAAATGGAGCCGCGAATCGCTGGACCGCAAAGGCATCATATCCGGGTTTACCGATAACGTTGGTATTAAAACAGCCAGGCGTGCCCGATATATGAGCCATTGGGTAAGGCTGGACTGGCATCTTTCCGGTAAGGTTAACCTCTTTTTCGTGGGAATGATGGATGATGCATACTGGAAGCCCGGAGGTACAAATCTGCCTGCAAATAACAGTACCAATAAGCTGCGCACGGCATGGGGATATATTCCCGGAGTGGAAGTGTATCCATTTAAAAACCTGAATCTCAAAGTATTCGGGACATTTATCGGTAGAATGTATGTGTATACAGACTATGCCAAATCGAATCTCGGTATGGCAAACACGGATAATTACCGTGCATCTATAGGCATAATCAGCCCTTTGGTCATCTTATAATGTACAAAGCGGATCCTGAGCGCTGGCGGCATATCAGCGGACAAACACAAGCCGTTTGCAGGAGGGATCCGTTTATCTTTGTGCTAAAACGAACCAGCTTTACATGAGTTATACCGTACCAGCGGCCACTACCATAGGCCATGTGCATCTGAAGGTTTCTGACCTTCAGCGTTCCCTCGATTTTTATTGCGGATTACTGGGTTTTGAACTGATGACGAAGTTTGGCGACCAGGCAGCTTTCATTTCTGCCGGCGGCTATCATCATCACATTGGTCTGAACACCTGGCATAGCAAAGGCATGCCGCCCGCTCCGGAGAATGCTGCGGGTCTTTATCACGTTGCAATCCTGTATCCTACACGTAAGGATCTGGCTGAGATCTATAAAAGGCTCACCGCAGCCGGGGTTGCATTTACCGGTTTTGCGGATCATGGCGTTTCTGAAGCCCTGTATCTTAACGATCCGGATCAGAACGGACTGGAATTATATTGGGACCGGCCACGCGAACAATGGCCCAAAGATGAAAACGGAGATTTTACTATGTACACGCATCGCCTCAACATCAGTGATCTGCTGCAGGAACTGAACCGCTAGTTTAGACTTGTTTCAGCTTGCCTTTACTATTCTCGATAGCCTCCTCAATGGAATGAGATTTCCGGATATCGAGGTGGATCTTTGTGTCCTCCGCCAGCTTGGTATAAAAAGTATGCAGTGTATTAAGTTCCTGTTCTGATAATTCCTCAATATCGATGAGGCGGTTACTGGCAGTTTTGGTACAGGCGATCAACTCATTGAGTTTCAGCTGAATGGATTTGGAGTCTTTATTCTGGGTTTTCTGAATAATGAAAACCATGAGAAAGGTTATGATAGTGGTACCTGTGTTAATGACAAGCTGCCAGGTGTCGGAAAACCCGAAAAGCGGGCCTGTTATAGCCCATACCAGGATCACGAGAAATGCAATAACGAACGCCCAGGGGCTGCCGGTAGCGGAAACAGCTTTGCCGGCAAATCTTTCAAATGCCGGCACTTTTTTGACTTCCTTTTTGTCCATACAGTAACGATTAGTAATTAATGTTCAGCAGGCGCAGTTTATTATAGAGGGTTTTACGGTCTATATTCAGAAGTTGGGCTGCTTTAGTCTTGTTATACTTCACTTCCTTGAGCACATTGATAATCTTATTATACTCTGCTTTAAGGGCAACGGATTTCAGATCATTGTCATCCAGCTGGGGGAGGTTAGGCATATCTGTCTGATCTTCAGCTATCCCGTCAGTGGAAATGGCAGATGCCGGTTGGCGGAGCATTTTCCCTGCTTTCATTTCGAGGGGAAGGGCAGCCATGGAGATCTCCTTGCCGGCTGGCGTCAGGAGGCTGGCGCGGCGGATCACGTTTTTCAGTTCGCGTATATTGCCAGGCCAGTCGTAGTTCTTGAAGCATTCCCATACTTCAGGGCTAAGTGCGGCTTCGGGTTTGTTGAGTTCCTTGCCAGACTGTGCGAGGAAGGCACCCACGAAAGACTGCAAATCGTCACCCCGGTCGCGCAGCGGCGGGATATGGATGGTGAATTCATTGAAACGGTGGAAAAGATCTTCCCGGAACTTGCCTTTCTGCACGGCTTCGAACAGGTTTTCGTTGGAAGCTACGATCAACCGCACATCTACACCGATTTCTTTCATACTGCCTACCCGGCGGATCTGTTTTTCCTGTATTACGCGGAGCAGGGCTACCTGAACATCATATGGGAGATTGGCAATTTCATCAAGGAATATGGTGCCTCCATGGGCCTGTTCGAATGCGCCGATTTTAGTACCGATAGCACCGGTGAAAGAGCCTTTTTCGTGACCGAACAGTTCGCTGGCTGCCAGTTCACGGGAGAGTGCGCCGCAATCGATGGGTACGAAAGGCTGGCTTTTACGGCTGCTGTGATCGTGAATCAGGTGAGCCACTGATTCTTTACCGGTACCCGTTTCTCCGAAAATAATAACACTATAGTCGGTAGGCGCCACAAGGGTCAGTTCACGGATCAGTTGACGGGAAGGTTCACTTTCACCATAAACATACTGGTCACCGTTTTGGGTGCCCCCAGAAGGCTGTGGGCGGTAAGCGGGTTGCACAGTCTCGGCAGAAGCTTCGGCGGCAGGTGCTGCTGCCGGTTTAATAGTGGCTGTTCCCGGGTGCTCCAGCGCCTTGTGGACAAGGGCCAGGATCTCATCCGGATATAAAGGTTTGGAAATATAGTCGTACGCGCCGTTTTTAACCATATCTACTGCTATCCGCACGTCAGAATAACCTGTAATAATGATTACAACAGTTTGCGGGCTTAGCGTACGGATGTCGCTGAGCAGTTGCGCACCGTCGGTATCTTTCAGGCGGTAATCGCAGAGTATCAGGTCGTAAGGAGTTTCTTTCAGCATTTTCAGGGCTTGTGCGCCTGTCATGGTACTGTCTGTCTTAAAGCCATGCTTGCTCAGGAATTTGCTAAGCAGGGTACAAATGTTTATTTCATCATCAACAATGAGGATTCGCTTCATAATGAATATGTTGGACGGATGTTAAATTTACTACTAATTATGCATATGCGGAATCACACCGTTTTTCTTCATATTAAACAGGATGTCTGTCAATTCGCCAACATTAAAAGGCTTAGGTAGAAAATGTGCCGCACCCGAAGTCAGGGCTTTTTGTTTTTCCATGCCATTGTCATAAGCACTAATGGATATCACAGGTAAATCAGGATACTCCGCCTTTATCTGAGGCAGAATGTCGAGCCCCGAACCATCGGGTAAATGTATGTCGAGGAACAGAATATCAGGCTTCTGTTGCCGGAGAAACTGTAAGCCGTCTTTCAACGCATGTACATACTTCACTTTAAATCCGTGTTTTGTCAGGCTTAGCTGTAAAAGTTGACAAATATCCGGTTCGTCGTCTATTATTAATATCAAATCTCCCATGGCTCCGATTTTAAATACCGGAAAAACGCTTGCCATTCTTACGTTTCGACCGGATGTTATTGTCTTTTATATTCTTTAATGCTGCAAACTGTTTGCCGGATCATTTTACCTGTTCCAACAAGCATGTCTGTGGAAATTCCTCCACGAAAATTAATTCAATTTTCCCCAAAATGGCCATCAATCCGATCATTTTCTGTGCCTTGCCGCCGGTCTGGCCGGTGGTATAGTAATTGTTCCATATTCAGCAGAGTCATTTACTTCATTATAAAAAGCTATCGTATGAATTCTTTACAGTTGAAAGGCGCCTGGAATGAAATCAAAGGCAAGTTGAAACAACAGTATGGTGATTTGACAGACGATGATCTGACTTACACCGAAGGAAAAGAAGACGAGCTGCTGGGGAAACTTCAGCAAAAACTCGGAAAAACGAAAGAAGAAGTGAAAAAGTTGATCGACGAACTATAGCACTAATTCGGATTATACTTTTATCATAGCTGTTGTTTTAGTTATTGGCAGCTTCGATTGGTTTTAAAATGCAGTTAAAGCATCATTAAAACCGTAAAGCTTGCCAGGCTGTCCTGCTCCATCTGGTGCGGGACAGCCCTTTAAAAGCAAAGATTCTTGAATTGTCATAGATTGATCCATTGTAATTTCATTCATCCCTGTTTGTACACCAAATTTTGATCATCCTGCTCATAAACGAAAAGTCCCGGCTACATCAGCCGGGACTTTCTATTTGTATCAAGAGTTTATGATACTAGCTTTTATTAACTGTTTCCAGGTCACGCAGGTGGCGTATCTGATCGTGGGAGCGGCGAAGCTGCGCGCGTTGATTAGAAATAATGAGGCGGATGTCTGCAGGCAGGAAATCTTGCTCCAGCGCCGTATTATATGACTTTTGGGCAGCATCTTCACCATATTCACAGGTGGCAAGGATTGCGCGGCGGTCACCACCTCCAAATGTAACTTTTACATCCATCCAGGTACGGTAAAGTTTCCCGGCAAATGTGGAATCGCTTTCGCGTTCTTCCCCAAGATCACGGAGATATGTATTCAGCTCAGTTGCGTTTTGCCTGCTGTCGGCTATCATCGTTTCGAAAAGTTGCTTCAGATCGCCTTCGGCGGTTTGAGTGGCAGCTTTTTCATATCCTTCTATCCGGTCGTTATTGATCTTCACGAGATCCTCTATTATGGCCGCAATTTTTGTAGCATGTTCCATGATTACTCTTTTTTGTTTATAGTGATGTAATACTAAAGTTCAGTAAGTAACATCCAAAAAGGCTGCCATGCCGGTTTTCAGGGGAGAGTGCAGATGATTTGCTGACAAGGCGCCCCTCTTGGGGAAACGCGTCTACATATATCGGGGCACAATTCTCATCCATCCGCTTCTCCCACAGTTGTTTACGCGCTGGCATGAATTTTACATCTATAATTATGAACCAAAAACAATCATGATATGAACTCCTTATTGTATCTCATCGCAGTAATACTGATTATTGGCTGGCTGCTTGGTTTCTTCGTATACTCCGCCGGTGGTCTGATTCATGCTTTATTGGTGCTGGCCATCATTGCCATTCTTATCAATATTATCCGCGGAAGGGCTGCATAAAAAATATTTAGCGCCCCACTTCAGTGAAAAGCAGGAGTAAATGGTATTACATTTCCATTTTCCCTGCTTTTTGCGTTAATTCAATCCATGAATGCCATCTTTATTTTTCTTGCCCTTCACTTACATCCGGCAAACTATCCCATGTTGGTCACCGACCAGTCGGAACATCGTATTATGCTGATGCTGGTTCCATCAGGAGAATTGATCCGCGAATGGCGTGCGGCCGATATCCCGGAAGCGCACCGTAAATGGTTTCGTAACCCCAGCGAAGTGAAAGTTTCCCGAGATTGTAAGTACATTCTCACATGTGCTTCCGGTGGCGGAGTTGCAATTATCAGGCTGAGTGATGCGAAAACGCTCTGGTACGATTCCGTAGGCGGCAATCCACATTCGCTGGACATTGCGCCGGGAAATACCCTTGTGGTAGCCTCCAGTACCGGCAATCAGTCTACGGTATTCAGATACGACACTACATCATTATACCGCCCTAAACGCCCCCGTAAGACCTTTAAAGTGCCTGATGGCCATGCTGTCAATTTCTATGATTACAGGTTCTACATTGCCGGCTCTGATAAGATTTTCCTGTATGATTACAGGGAAGATAAGCGGAAAGATGTGGCAGATCTGGTGCCGGCGGGTTCAGTTCAGATTCCGGGGCATGGTGCACATGATATGATATATGGCTCCAGGCAGGACATTTTCTATCTCACCACAGTAGATACTTTGCTGGAGTTTCACATAAAAGATAATTCCTTCCACCCCATATCCGGCAAAACTGTCCGTAACATAAAGAGCATTTCTGAAGCCCCGGAAGGCTTTCCGAAAATTGTCACATTACCTAAAGAACAGTGGTGGACCGATGAGGTGCAGGATCTGAAGGGCAATACCATCATACGGTTGCCGGGCGCCAAAATATATAAGGCGCGCTGGTTGACGGGCTTTAAAACTTCATTTACCACAATCAGTCGTAATGGGGAAAAGCAGGTAAAGTCGTGGTAAGCAGGTTTAATTGGCAGGTAAGGTAATAATGAAAGTAGTGCCTTCTCCCATGGCGCTTTCCACCTGGATATGCCCTTTGTGATTAATAATAATGTTTTGGGTAGATGTAAGCCCCAGGCCGGTACCCTTCGTTTTAGAGGTGAAGAAGGGGTCGAACAGGCGGGCCTTGTTTTCTTCAGGAATCCCCATACCGTTATCCTGTATGCGAATAATGGCTGCTTTGCCTTCCCGGTAGGTACTGATGGTAAGAACGCCTTTTCCGGGAGTCATGGCTTCAATGGCATTAATGAAGATATTCAGCAGGGCAATCTGTATTTTTTCCTCATCTGCAGTCAGCATTATAGTTTCATCAGTTAGTTCCAGATTTAACCTGATACCATTGAGTTGAAGGCGGTCAGTTGCCAGTGCCAGAGAACTGCCGGTCAAATCATTCAGGTTGTGATCCTGCAGATGCAATTCCATCATGCGGGTAGATTGCAGTAACTCCGTGACCAGTTGATTGATACGGGTACAGTTTCTTTCAATTATATCAAGGTAAAGATTGGTATCGTCAGGGTCAGGTACTTCTTCCTGCCTGAATTGCCCTACGGCGAGAATGATATTGGTGAGCGGATTGCGGACCTCATGTGCGATTACACGGGCGATGCGGCCGGAAATTACGAACTTCTCCTGCTGCCTTTTCTCCAGTTCCTCCCGCTTTTTATCTGTAATATCTTCTGCCACACAAAGAAACGTACCCAGCTGCTCGTCCAGCTTATTAGCATTTACGAGAACGGAAAGCTTCTTTCCTGATTTATCACGGAAAGTGAATTCCTGTTGAACAATAGCGGCTTCAGTACAGATTTCTTCGAAAAACCGTTTCGCATCCGATTCCTGGAAGAACAGATCTTTCATGTTCATTACCAACAGCTCTTCGCGGGAGTATTGTATTTTTTTCCGGGCATTGGGATTTGCGTCGATGATATTCATGTCGCAATTAGCCAGGATAATGATATCGTGACTTTTTTCGAATATCCCAAAGTACTTTCGCTCGTTTTCTGCGATAGCCCGCAGGTGTTTAAACTCAGTAATGCCGTAACGGATAGCGCGTTCCAGCTCAGGACCGGTAATATCCCCTTTTACAAGGTAATCGGTAGCCCCGGCAATCATCGCCTCATTATCGATTGCGTAATCTCCTTTGCCGGTGAGCATGATAACGGGAGCCTCGTATCCGATTTCCTGGAAATGCCGCAGTATATCAATACCCGTATGCATCCCCAGGCGGTAATCCACCAGGTAAAGATCATGTTCCTTGCGGCCGATGGCCTCAAGTGCTTTATCATAGGTAGAAGCCCAGGTCAGGTCATATTGGTCGGGAGCTACATCCTGCAGTACAGTAGAAACAAGGAAGAAATCATCTTCATCATCGTCTACCATCAGGATGCGTTTGCGGGATTCTTTCATATTATGGTTCATAGTATTTCTGCTTATCAGCAAGAAACATGCTCAAAAAAATCAATCTTCCCTTAATTGTTTAAGCGGAAGGGTAATAATAAATGTGGCACCTTCACCAGGGATGCTTTCTGCAGAAATATAACCCTGGTGGGCTTCCGCGATTTTTTTGCAGATAGCCAGTCCTATGCCTGTGCCTTTATATTCGCTGACGCCATGGAGGCGCTGGAATATCAGGAAGATGCGATCGGCATAGGCCTGATCGAATCCAATGCCGTTATCCTGTACGCGGATGCGGATATATTTTTCATCTGCCTTCTTTTCGCTGGGTACGCCGGCATCTTTTCCGGAAAGTATCTGGCCGGTGATGGAAATTTCCAGCGGCCGCTCAGGGTCGGCGAATTTGATGCTGTTGGAGAGGATGTTCTGGAACAGCTGGTGTAGCCCGGTATCAATGCCCTCGATAACGGGGAGCTGGTCCTGCTGAACAGTCCCCTTTTTTTCCTGCAACGACACTTCAAGATCACCCAGTACATCGCGGAGGAGTTCGTTGAGATCTACCTGAGCGATGGTATCGGGGGTGATGCGACCTGCTCGGGAGAAAATGAGCAGATCATTAATGAGTACCCGCATCCGGCCTACTGCTGATACCATCCGGTCGATCAGCTGTCCTGCTTCCGGCGGGATCTCATCACGGTATTTGAGGAGAAGCCGGTCGGAGAAAGTGGATATTTTCCGCAGGGGTTCCTGCAGATCGTGAGAAGCAACGTAGGCGAACTGTTCGAGTTCCTGGTTGGATTTGTTGAGGAGGTTGATGTTTTCCTGTAACTCACGCTGATAACTTCGCATCCTCGACTCAATATGGAGCTGGAGGCGGAATTCCCGGTTGAGGGTTACATAAGAATATATGCCGATTATGATGGCGATCAGTGAAATGATGAAAACAACCGGAATCCACAGATTAGAGAAAAACTGGAACAACCGCGACTTTTCAGTTAGCTGAACCTCCTCAATATCAATCATATCCTGCATTTTCCGATCTATGAGGTCCATAGCCATTTCTCCTTCCTTTACGGATATTTCCTGGTTAGGGTCAGTGGCGCCAGTAACGAGTTGCCCGTATTTGATGTCCAGTAATTGCTTGAGGGTGTCAAGATTTCTCTGTTGCGGGGGATCGTCGATGATCTGACGAAGTTTCCGGTATTCTTTTTCAATCAGGTTGCTTCGCTCGGTCATGCTGGGATGGAGGAACTCCTGCTGATGGGTGATATTGAACCCCCTGATGGCAGCCTCAGCATCTTTCAGGTGCCTGGAGATGTGCTCCAGGCGCTTGGATACTTCTACCGCATGTTGCAGGCGGGAAGCATTGTGCATGAGATTTTTGGCGATGAGGTACGATACAACGCTTGCACCGATAATTGCAGTGAAAGCGATAAAAAATCCCACCCGTATTTTCTTATGTATGCTAATATGCATTTCCTTCAAACTGTTTATGGATGCCGGTTTTGGATGTGCAAGATTTTCCCCATACTGAAAACTCCCTTCTACATGGGCATCGGAGGAAAGCCGCAGTTTTCCGGCCGGTACATCCCCCAAATTACGAAAACCCCCTGATTCAAACTGCAGTGTCGGTATCTGATCGTATTTCCTGTAGCAGTTAATATTGTTGTTCCAGCCCTGTTACGCAAATCATATGCCTCTGGTTGGAATGTTGTTTGGATAGTTAAAAGAAAGATCGTAAACCTTAAAAACATCCAGGCATGAAAAACGAGAACGATAAGAATACCCGTCCCAATCCAACTCCGCCCGGGCCGCAGGCTCCGGACGAAAACAGAGGGCAGGGTGGTGGCCAGCCAAAACCAGGCCTGGGCCAGGAGCCCGATAAGCAAAACCCTGATATTCCAAAAGAGATCCCTAAAAGAGAGATCGACCGCAAACCAAGTGATCCGCAATCAGAACCAGAGCAGGGACCCCGACAGGATAAACCCGAAAAGGGACAACCACAGGGAAAACCTGAAAAAGGGCCACATCAGGACAAGCCTGACATCCCCGAGAGCGAGGAGAACAACGATGTTGAAGAGCAATCCCCCGACATCATTGGCCAGCGCGAGGATAAGGATCAAAGTATTATTGACAAAAGGGATCGATTTCCTTTTCCTAACAAATAGTAAAAACCTACACACATTATGGCAACGAAGAACACCAAAACGATCCGCGGCGGCAGCGCTGCTAAATCGAATGGCAGTAGCCGCAGTAACGGCACTACGAAGAAATCAACTCCGGCTGCACGTACTTCCGCTTCGCGCGGCAATGGCAGCGGGATGGAAAATTCCCCTTTCCATAAGTTATTCATGGACGAGCTGAAAGACATCTACTGGGCTGAAAAGCACCTTGTGAAGGCACTCCCCAAAATGGCTAAAGCCGCTTCAACTGCGGAATTGGTGGATGCCTTCGCAGATCACCTCGAAACCACTAAAGGCCATGTAAGCAGACTGGAAGAGATTTTTGAATTAATGGGCACACGTGCCGTTGGTAAAAAATGCGAAGCCATGGAAGGCCTTGTTGCAGAAGCACAGGAGCTTATCAGTGAAGAAGATCCCTCTTCCGTACTTGATGCAGGCCTGATCATTGCCGCGCAGAAAGTAGAGCATTACGAAATTGCGACTTATGGCAGCCTCCGCACGCTCGCAAATAAAATGGGCCATTCTGAGGCGGCCGGAATACTCGAACAAACGCTCAGCGAAGAAAAAGAAGCAGATTCCCTCCTCACTCAGATCGCAGAATCGAAAGTGAATGAGGAAGCGCTGGCGGAAGATTAATTCACCAGCGATACAAGGCTGCTGCATGAAAGTGCAGCAGCCTTTTTTTTGACCGAACATTCAGTGTATGCAAAAGTCCAGCAGGAAGAGAACCCTTCGTCCGCCGCAGCGGCAGCTCAGGCAGCCGGGGATGGAACATAAAATGAAGCCGTTGCCGGAAGCCGCTCCCAAAGCTGCTCCGGGTGGCAGGCTGCAGGATAAGGTAGCCCTCATTACCGGGGGCGATAGTGGTATAGGACGCGCCATAGCCCTGGCTTTTGCCGCGCAGGGAGCGGATGTTGCCATTGCCTACCTCGATGAAACAGCAGATGCAAAGGCCACTGCACAGGGCGTAATGGAACGGGGGCGTGAAGCACTTCTTATTCCCGGAGACATCAGCAGGGAAAAGCATTGCGAGAAAATCGTAAAACTTACAGTGAAGAAATTCGGCCGTATCGATATACTCATTAATAATGCTGCCGTGCAGTATCCTCAGAAGTCGATAGGTGAGATAACCGCAAAACAGCTGTTAAAAACGTTTTCCGTCAATATATTCCCGCAATTTTACCTCACCCGCTATGCCCTTCCGCATATGGCCCGGGGAAGCAGTATCATCAACACCACTTCAGTAACCGCCTACCGTGGCAGTGCACACCTGGTTGATTATGCCGCAACCAAAGGCGCAATAGTTTCTTTTACCCGCTCACTGTCATCGATGCTGGCAGATAAGGGGATTCGTGTGAACGGGGTAGCCCCCGGCCCCATTTGGACCCCGCTGATCCCTGCCACATTTCCCCCCGACCATGTCGCCAACTTTGGTTCTGATACGCCGCTTAAGCGCGCCGGAGAGCCCAGGGAAGTGGCGGGGTGTTATGTGTTTCTGGCATCTGAAGAAGCGAGCTATATAACAGGTCAAATATTACACCCCAATGGAGGAGAAATTGTTAACGGCTGATGCGCCGGCAGTGGCACAAGCTGCAAAACTTCGCTACGTACACCCGGGATCGCCGGGAATTACCCGCATGCGTAAAGGCAGTAATTTCTATTATACGGATGCTTCGGGGAAGCGCATTACGGATGAAGCCGTACTGGAACGCATCCGTGGCCTGGTGCTCCCGCCTGCCTGGGAGAACGTATGGGTCTGTCCGTATGCAAACGGTCATTTACAAGCCACTGGAAATGATGCCATGGGTCGCCGGCAATACCGCTACCACACCCGCTGGGCTGCAATCCGTAATGAAACTAAGTTTTACCGCCTGCTGGAATTTGGGAAATTACTCCCTAAAATCAGGCGGCAGGTAACAAATGATCTGCGGCGTAAGGAGCTGGACCTGCCAAGAGTGTGCGCCATCGCTATGCGGGTGATGGAGGAAACACTTATGCGCGTTGGAAATGCTGAGTATGAGAAGAAGTATCAATCGTACGGACTTACAACCCTCCGCAACAGGCATGTACAGTTTAACGGCCATTCGGCGCTATTCAGATTTAAAGGTAAAAAAGGCGTTGAGCACAAAATAGAGCTGAGGCATGCCGCTCTTGCCAGGCTTCTCCGCAAAGTGCGCGATATCCCGGGACAGGAGCTTTTCCAGTATTACGAAAACAATGAGGTGAAAAGCCTCGACTCCGGCGCGCTCAATGATTATCTTAAAAATATCACCGGACAAGAATTTACCTGTAAAGATCTTCGGACATGGGCCGGAACCATAGAAGCCTTACATCTGCTGGCAGGTTGCGAAACGGCAGCATCTGCTGCGGAGGGTAAACGAAAAGTCGTGGAAGTATTGGACCAGGTAGCCCGGAAACTGGGGAATACCCGCGCAGTGTGTAAAAAGTACTACGTCCACCCCGCAATTACCGACCTGTTCGAAAGGGGCGAAATGGGGCAGTACACCGGACGGAATGTGGATGAAAAACTACTATTGAAAATCCTGAAGGACCATCATACACAAAAACGGCGGAACCCATAACAGGTACCGCCGTTTCTTTCATAAAATCATCCATCACAGCCCGCCGAAGATCTGTTGTTCTTCACGATCTTCGACCGGTATCTTCTGCAGGAATTCATCGAATCCTGCTTCGTCATGCGATGTATATACCCCATAGGCGTCTATGACATACCCTTTCTTGCCATTCTTGTCTTCCAGCAGGTACAACACTGAATTGTCTGAAGGGTCGGATTCGCCTTCGAATCGGTAAGTCTTGATAATCATAAGATCATCAGGATTATAGATTTCATCACCATCTACAGGCTGCATTCTGCCATGGTCACTCATTTTAAACTCATTGTCATAGCCTTTCGAATGAAGCTTAGCCATTACCTGAGAGAGGGTATTCATTTCGCCGGGTTTATCTGTTCTAAGGTTTTCCATAAAAGTCGTATTTGTTTACTGATGAAACCCAAAAGCTATGCCACTGCGAAAAAAAATGGCCTGATTGTTGGCGGAAGGTTTTTAAAGCGATCAAATCTCATTTGAACAAATTCCCCCGATAGTTATGCATATGAAGAAACAAGGCCGTTCCGTTCCCGGAACGGTTTTTTTATGCAACTACCATGGTATAATGATTGTTGTACTGTAGAACTAAACACTATCCGTTATGAGAGCTATATGGACAGGCAGCATAGGCTTCGGCCTCGTTAACATTCCCGTTAAATTATACAGCGCTATCCAGGAAAGCCGCCTCGACCTGGATATGCTGGATAAGAAAGACCATTCCAAAATCCGTTTCCAGCGCATAAGCGAGAAAACAGGGAAGGAAGTAGCATGGGAGAACATTGTTAAAGCCTATAATTACAACGACAAATACATTGTGCTCGATGAGCATGACTATGAAGATGCAAGCCCCAAGAAAAGCAAGATCATCGAAATATCGTCATTTACCGGAACCGACCAGATCGATGCCGTGTATTTCGAAACTGCATACTTCATCGAGCCAGATAAAGGAGGCGGCAAAGCTTATCAATTGTTGTTAAAAACGTTGGAAAAGACCCGTAAAGTTGGGGTGGCGCTTTTCGTACTTCGTACACAGGAACATTTGTCGATAGTTCGCGCAAATGGCGACTACCTCATGCTCCACCGCCTCCGGTTCGGGGAAGAAGTGCGGGAGGCCGATGAGCTGAAACTACCCGATAGTACGACCATTCCTAAAAAGGAACTGGATATGGCAGTAAAGCTGGTTGAAAGCTACACGGAAGACTTCGATATTACAGCATACAAAGACACTTACCGGGAAGAACTGCTGCGGATCATCAAAGCTAAAGCTGCCGGTAAACGTGCGGTGGTGAAGAAGATGAAAGTTACCGGTACAAAGAGTACGGATCTTTTCGAACAACTGAAAGCCAGCCTTGGACCTAAAAAGCGTGTATCATGACCCTTCAGCAGTATAAGAAGAAAAGAGACTTCAAAAAAACGAGCGAGCCGGTTTCCGGCAAAGCAGCAGGAACGAAGCACATCTTCGTGATTCAACGGCATCATGCCACACGCCTCCACTACGATTTCAGGCTGGAAATGGACGGTGTGCTGAAAAGCTGGGCCGTGCCTAAGGGGCCATCACTCAATCCGGCAGACAAGCGGCTGGCCATGGAAGTAGAAGACCACCCTTATGACTACAAAGATTTCCAGGGGGAAATTCCGCCGGGCAATTATGGTGCGGGATATGTCTACATCTGGGATAAAGGCACTTATGAGTTACTGGAAAGTAATGGGAAACCGTTTGATAAAGCAGCATTGGCTGAATGGAAATCCGGCAGCCTGAAAGTGGTTCTCCATGGGAAGAAGCTTAAAGGAGAATTTGCCCTCGTTAAAATGCGTGGCGGTAAGGAAGAGAATGCCTGGCTGCTCATCAAGCATAACGATAAGTATGCGGTTCACGATGCTTACGATAGTGAGGAGCATACCCCTAAAACGATCATAAATAAAGGTAAAGGCCCGCATAATGTAAAACCTGATGCTGCAACCTCCGTAAAGAAGGCCGCCGGTCCAAAGAAAACTACCGTTAAAAAGACAGCAACGCCTAAGAAAGCCACAAAATCAACCCCTACAGTCAAAAAAAAAGCCCCGGAAAGTGAGCGGATGAAGGAATTCTACAAGCCTATGCTTGCTACGCTTGTAGACGCACCATTCGACCGCCCCGGTTGGATATTTGAAAATAAATGGGATGGATACCGTGCTATTGCCCGGGTAAAGAATGGGGAGATACAGTTGCTTTCCCGTAATAAGTTGTCTTTCAATGAAGTATATGCCCCCATTGTAGATGCTGTAGCGAAGATTCCCCACAACGTAGTGCTGGATGGAGAAATCATCGTTCCCGGTACAGGTGGAAAGTCGGATTTCCAGGCCCTTCAGAATTACAAAACCACGCAGAAAGGTAATTTAACCTACATGGTGTTCGATTTACTCTACCTCGACGGGCACCCGCTGGAAGATCTGACACTCCTCGAAAGGAAAGAATTGCTGAAAGAAATCGTAATGCGCCTGGATGACCCTGCGGTGCGGTTTTCCGGGCACGTAGAGGAGAAAGGCATACAGCAGTTCCAAAAGGCCAAAAAGGCCGGCTGGGAGGGTGTAATTGCGAAGAATGGGGAGAGTACTTATGCTGAAGGTGCCAGGTCGCTCAACTGGCTTAAGGTGAAAGTGCTCAACCGTCAGGAAGCCGTTATCTGCGGTTACACCGCGCCAAGGGGAAGCCGCAAGAACATCGGTGCTCTCATCCTCGGGGTATATGAAAAGGATAAGCTCCAATATATAGGGCATTGTGGCGGAGGCTTTAATGACACCGGATTGAAAACCCTGCATACCAGATTGCAGCAGCTGGAAACTGATAAATCGCCTTTCGCATCAAAAATTAAAACCAATACACCAGTTACATGGCTAAAGCCGCAACTTGTTTGTGAAGTGAAGTTCGCAGAATGGACGAACGATGGCCATCTCCGCCAGCCCATTTTCATAGCCCTGCGCGACGATAAACCCGCAAAATCCGTAACCCGGGAAAACCCTAAACATGCGCCTGCAACAAAAACAGTTAACATGAAAAAGTCCGGCCCATCAAAGCAAGCATCCCCCCCGCCCGATTCATCCGATAAGGAGAAGACGATCAGCCTCAACGGCAAAAACGTTACGCTCACCAATCAGCAAAAGCTTTACTGGCCGGCAGAAAAGATCACGAAAGGCCAGCTGGTAGATTATTACCTCTCTGTAGCGGATTATATTCTCCCCCATCTCAAAGACCGGCCATTGAGTTTGCACCGGTTCCCCAACGGCATTTCGGGGCAGGCATTTTATCAGAAGGATCTCGATGTTAAAACCATCCCTTCCTGGTTAAAAACCACGGAGGTTTACTCCGATTCAACCGACAGGATGATCGACTATCTGGTATGCAACAATGCTGCTACACTTGCCTGGATGGTAAATCTCGGATGTATAGAGATCAACCCCTGGCTGTCGAGGCTCCGGAAACCGGATCATCCGGATTTCATTGTGATTGATCTCGATCCGGATAATATTGCTTTTGAACATGTGGTGGATACCGCAAATACGGTAAGGAAAGTGCTGGAGGAGCGGGGTATTAATTCATTTGTAAAAACTTCCGGATCGCGGGGGCTGCATATTTACATTCCAACCGGGGCTAAACATCCTTATGACACCTGCAGGCTGTTTGCAGAGTTTGTGGCGCGGGAAGTGAATACCCTGCTTCCCGAAACAACGAGTGTGGTTCGGGCCAAAGCTTCACGGAAGAAGAAAGTTTATATCGATTTTCTGCAGAATTCAAAAGGGCAGACGATCGCATCTCCGTATTCGGTACGCCCTAAACCCGGCGCAACTGTATCAGCCCCGCTGGAGTGGAAAGAGGTGAATAAGAAATTGAAGATGACGGATTTTCACATGGGCAACATCGGGAAGAGACTGGACAAAAAGGGCGACCTGTGGGGCAATATCCTCAATGAAAAGAACGACCTGAAAGCTATCCTGAAAGTAACCGGAGAATAGCTAAAACGGCAGTAGATAAAGGTTTCTGCCCGTTTTTTATTGTTGAAAATATTGCAATGGCATGCCAATTGGATGAAAGAATACAGAAAAAGCCGGAAACGGCTATTGTTCACCAAATCCGCAAAGCTATGGCAAAAGCCGAACGTTCAATTTTCAGGCTGGTTTGGGTATACGCCTTCATCATTACGGCCATTTGTATAGGATTGGCCGGCGTTTTTTACCTCACGCACTGGTTCTCTGACCTCTGGACCGGTTACATTATCAGTGGTATCATTTTTATTGGTGTAATGCTCACAGTAATACATGCCAATGGTGCCCTCGGTGGAAGTGCCTCATTATACCAGCTGGGGCTTACCGGGCTGATCACGGCAGTATTGGCTACGATCATGATAGCCACGGTTACACTATTATTCCACCTGGTAACAGTGCCTACTGATCCGGCGGTATTGAATACTGCTACTGAAGAGGCACGCATCAATGAATACAGTATACAAACGCGGCAGGGATTCTGGATTTTTATGGTAACCAACGTCCTGTTCGCAAATATTACCCTCGGCGTTTTGGGTGCTCTTATTGGCGCCATTGCCGTGAAAAGAAATCAGCAAACGGAGAATGCCGGTTAAGGCAATACCCATCTATTTACGGGAACGAACCGGGAAGGGCTGAATGCCTGACCCGGTTTTTTTGCGCTACATTTGCTCCCATGACCCAGGGAACGATCCTTATCATTGATGATGAAGCACAACTGCGGAAACTGCTTGCCCGGCTGCTGGCATTGGAAGGTTATACTATCCTTGAAGCCCCGGATGCCCGGTCGGCCCGCAAAGTCATGGAGAAATCCGAAGTGCATGTAGTGCTTTCCGACGTAAAGCTCCCGGATGCCAATGGCGTGGAGCTTACCCAACAATTGAAATCTGCTTACCCCGATACCGAAATCCTCGTCTTAACCGCATATGGCAATATCGCAGATGGGGTGCAGGCAATCAAGAACGGGGCATTCGATTACCTTACCAAAGGTGATGACAATAACCGCATCCTGCCACTGGTAAGTAAGGCGATGGATAAAGCCCGCCTGCAATCACGCGTGCGCTCGCTGGAAGAAAAGCTGGGAGGCAAGCATGATTTCAGCCAGATCATCGGTAAATCTCCCCGCATACTCGAGGCGGTGAACCTGGCCCGTAAAGTTTCTGCTACCGATGCCACCGTGCTGCTGCTGGGTGAAACCGGATCGGGAAAGGAAGTATTCGCACAGGCCATACACCGGGCCAGCGCGCGCTCCGCACAGCCTTTTGTAGCTGTAAACTGTAGCGCATTCGGGAAAGAAATACTCGAAAGCGAACTGTTTGGCCATAAGGCCGGCGCCTTTACCGGAGCGGTTAAAGACAAGAAAGGATTTCTGGAAGAAGCGCATACCGGAACCATTTTCCTCGATGAGATCGGGGAAATGGCGCTCGATCTGCAGGCTAAGCTGTTGCGTGTGCTGGAAACAAGGGAATTCTATAAAGTAGGGGATGCTAAACCCGTGAAAGTAGATATCCGCATCATTGCCGCTACTAACCGTAACCTGGAACAGGAATCCGAAAAAGGGACTTTCCGGGCTGATCTCTATTACCGGCTGTCCGCCTTCCAGATCCAACTGCCATCCCTGAACGATCGCCGGCAGGACGTTCCCCTCCTTGCAGAGTATTTCCTTACCACGCTCAGTCCGAAGAATAATAAGCGCATCACGGGTATGACGCCTGCTTTCCGCGAAGCGCTCCAGCACCACCACTGGCGCGGCAACATCCGGGAGCTTCGCAATGTAATCGAACGGGCTGTGATCCTTGCCGACGGGCCGGAGCTGGATACTGACATGCTTCCCCTTGAATTTTCCCATACAGAAGCGGATGGCCCTGCCCCGCTAAGCCTCGCAGATATGGAAAAGAAACACATTGCCAGGGTATTGCAGGCCGTGAATGGTAACAAAACCCGGGCAGCAGAAATGCTTCAGATCGGGCTTACCACCCTGTATAACAAGATCAAAGAATATAATATCCGCTAACCGGGTTATACCCTGTTTCTGCAAACAACCCTTCCGTTTTTGCATGGTGCCGGCACGTCTGAAAAGGTGTGCCGGTTTCTTATTTTATTGAAAATGATGCGCTTATGATGGGTTTGTAATGTTTGGCATCCTGCTGGTTTACAGAGTGCAAAATCACTTATCATGTTACCGGATGCTAAAATCCATCTCCTGCTGGCGCAACAGATCCCCGGTCTCCAAACGGAGGCCGATCGTATAGGGGCGCCGGCAAAAATTATCCAGGCATTTACAGCTTATACCCGGCGGATGATCCGCAACGAAGAGCTTCCCGAAATCCGGAAGTGCTTTTCTATGGCCGGCGTATTGTACAAAAATGGCAGCCATCTGTTGCGCAATGCTATTGAGTCGGTGTTTTTATACGGCCTGTCTCCTTTGTTGAACGCTCCCGTAAAATCACTGCTGCCCGTATCCCTGCAAAACGTGCGTCGTCAATTCATCTTAAACAATACACAATGCTGATCCTTCTGTTACTGCTGGCCGGGCTCATTTGCTTCTGGCTGTTTTTTGCATCGGTAGATTATTTCGACAAGATTTAAAACGCAAAGCCATGATGAACGCACTCTTCATTTTATCCCTGCTGGTTTTCTGCTACATGGTTTACGTGTTGCTGAAACCTGAAAAATTCTGAGTTAATAATTCTCTTACATGAACACCGAACTTTTAGGCATTATTGCCACTTATGCCATCACCCTCCTGATTGCATTTCCCCTCGGCCGCTATATCGCAAAAGTTTTTGCGGGACAGCGGACGCTCCTGGATTTTATGGGGCCACTGGAACGCGGGATTTTCCGGTTCTGCGGTATAGACCCGAGAGAGGAAATGAACTGGAAGCAGCACCTGAAAGCCTTACTGACCATCAATATGCTGTGGTTCGTGTATGCTTTCTTTCTCCTGATTTTCCAGGACAAACTCCCCCTTAACCCTGACCAAAACGTAGGTCAAACTCCTGATCTGGCCTTCAACACGGCAATCAGCTTCCTGGTAAACTGCAACCTGCAGCACTATTCCGGCGAATCCGGGGTAACGTATTTCACGCAACTGTTTGTCATTACATTCCTACAGTTCGTAAGCGCAGCTACGGGTATTGCAGCGCTGGTAGCGGTATTTAAAGCGCTTCGCCAGAAAACCACTTCACAGCTGGGCAACTTCTGGGATCACCTCCTTAAAACCACCACCCGCATATTACTTCCCATCTGTATCGTGATCGCCGGTATTCTGGCATTTCGTGGTACACCGGCCAGCTTTGCGGGGAAAGACACGATCGTAACCTTACAGGGCGATACCGTACAGGTATCCCGCGGGCCGGCAGCAGGAATGATTGCGATCAAGCACCTCGGCACCAATGGTGGCGGTTGGTTTGGCGCTAACAGCATCCACCCGCTGGAAAATCCGGATTACCTCACCAATATGACCGAAGCTATTGCACAGCTGATTATTCCCATCGCAATGGTTTTTGCACTCGGGTTTTTCATTCAGCGCAAGAAATTCGCTTACGTCATATTTGGTGTGATGACCGCCGGTATGCTGGCACTACTGATCCCAACCATTATATCCGAAGTTGGAGGTAACCCGGCTATTTCACAAATGGGTATTTCCCAGGCAACGGGTGCCATGGAGGGCAAGGAAGTCCGGTTCGGACCCACTGCTACTGCATATTGGAGTACCATCACTACCATTGTGTCCACCGGCTCTGTAAATGGATTCCATGACAGTACCATGCCCATGACCGGCATGATGCAACTGATCGCTATGATGACCAACTGCTTCTACGGTGGTTGTGGTGTGGGTATTCTCAATTACTTCATCTTCATCATCATTGCCGTGTTCATCTCCGGACTTATGGTAGGCCGCACGCCCGAATTCATGGGCCATAAAGTAGAAGCGCGCGAAATGAAAATCGCTGCGATCATAGCCTTGCTGCATCCGTTTCTGATACTGGCCGGTACTGCGCTTTCATCATTTGCCATTGCACATGGATGGGGTGCGGGATGGGCTACCCAGCCGGGCGCCTGGCTGAATAACCCCGGTTACCACGGATTCTCGGAAATGCTGTACGAATACACCTCTGCCGCTGCCAATAACGGTTCAGGGTTCGAAGGACTGACGGATAACAACATTTTCTGGAACGTAAGCACCGGTTTTGTACTGATCCTGTCCAGGTTCCTCCCCATAATCGGTCCGGTAGCAATAGCAGGTATTCTGGCTTCGAAGAAACACGTACCCGAATCTGCAGGTACACTGCGGACGGATACGGCCACTTTCGGTATTATGACCTTCGCCGTTATCGTCATCATTGCCGCGCTGGCTTTCTTCCCTGCCCTGGCCCTCGGCCCCATCGCGGAATATTTTTCCCTGTACTAACGAAAGCAAATGCTTAAGAAAATGAAAACAAAAGATAATAAACTGTTTCCGGCCGATCTGGTGAAGGTAGCCCTCTCGCAATCCTTCGTGAAACTGAACCCTCGCCTCCTGATCCGCAACCCCGTTATGTTTACGGTGGAGCTGGGTACGCTGGTGATGCTGATCGTAACTCTTTACACCGCCTTCAGTAACGATGCCTCTCAAGGCTCGTTTGGATACAACCTCACGGTGTTTATCGTATTACTGCTCACCGTTCTCTTTGGCAACTTCGCCGAAGCCATTGCCGAGGCACGTGGTAAAGCACAGGCCGAGAGCCTTCGCAAAACAAGGGAAGATACCCCGGCTAAGAAGGTGCTGGCAGTTGGCGAAATCTTCACAGATGAAATAAAAGTAGTACCCAGCTCCCAACTCCATAAAGGCGACCTGTTCGTTTGCGAACCCGGCGATGTGATCCCTGCCGATGGAGAGATTGTGAAGGGTTTGGCGAGCATCGATGAGTCTGCCATCACCGGAGAAAGTGCCCCCGTTATCCGGGAGGCCGGCGGCGATAAAAGCTCCGTGGTAGGGGGTACCAAAGTACTGAGCGACCGTATTGTGGTGCGGGTAAGCGCCGGCGCGGGAGAATCCTTCCTCGATAAAATGATTGCACTGGTAGAAGGCGCCTCGCGGCAAAAAACGCCCAACGAAATAGCGCTCACCATCCTGCTGGCCAGCTTCACCCTCGTATTCATCATCGTATGTGTGACGCTGAAACCCTTCGCAGACTTTGCACAAACGCCCATCACCATCGCGGCCTTCATCTCCCTGTTTGTTTGCCTGATCCCCACTACCATCGGCGGACTACTGTCTGCCATCGGTATCGCGGGGATGGACCGTGCCCTTCGTGCCAACGTGATCACCAAATCCGGTAAGGCAGTAGAAACTGCAGGAGACGTGGATGTGCTGCTACTGGATAAAACCGGAACCATCACCATCGGTAACCGAAAGGCTACCAACTTCTACCCCACTAATGGTTACGATACGGCAGAGTTCATCCGTTACAGCGTATTGGGTTCACTGGCCGATGAAACGCCTGAAGGTAAATCCATCGTGGAGCTGGCCGGCAGGGAAGTATCCTCTAGCCTGAGCCTGAACGGTGCGCAGCTGGTGCCTTTCACGGCAGAGACCCGCAGCAGCGGCATCAATATGAGCAACGGTACCCGCATCCGCAAAGGAGCCTTTGATGCCATCCGCAACCTGAGCGCCAAAGCCGGGAACGATTTCCCGGCAGATACGGCGGAGATGGTGAAGAAGATCTCCGGGAACGGGGGTACACCACTGGTAGTGTCTGTCAACGATAAAGTAACAGGTGTTATTGAACTGCAGGATATCATCAAGCCCGGTATCAGCGAACGCTTTGAAAGGCTCCGCAGAATGGGCGTTAAAACGGTGATGGTAACGGGCGATAACCCCCTAACGGCCAAATTCATCGCGGATAAAGCCGGTGTGGATGACTTTATAGCGGAAGCGAAGCCAGAAGACAAAATGGCCTACATCCGCAAAGAGCAACAGTCAGGCAGGCTGGTGGCCATGATGGGCGACGGTACGAATGATGCCCCGGCTCTTGCGCAGGCCGATGTAGGCGTGGCCATGAACAGCGGCACACAGGCCGCGAAGGAAGCGGGTAACATGGTGGACCTCGACAACGACCCTACCAAGCTCATTGAGATCGTGGAGATCGGGAAGCAGTTGCTCATGACGCGCGGTACACTTACCACTTTTTCCATCGCTAACGATGTGGCCAAGTATTTCGCGATCGTTCCGGCGCTTTTCATCCTGTCGGTACCGGCGTTACAGGGCATCAATATCATGAACCTCCACAGCCCGGAAACGGCCATCCTCAGTGCGGTGATCTTCAATGCCATCATCATCCCCCTCCTGATACCGCTGGCATTGCGCGGGGTGGCATACAAGCCTATAGGAGCCAGCGCATTGCTGCGCAGGAATCTGGTGATCTATGGACTTGGCGGTGTGGTGGTGCCTTTCATTGGCATCAAGCTGATAGATATGGTAGTTGCATTATTCTTTTAAACTGAACAGAACATGAAACGATATTTTTTCCCGGCATTGAAACTGACCCTCGTACTGGTACTGCTCACTGCCGGCATATACCCCCTGATGATCGCGGGCATCGCGAAAATGGCGCCTGGTAAGGGAGACGGTGTAACCATTGAGAAGAATGGTCTTGTAGTGGGCTACGCCAATGTAGGACAGCAGTTTACGGGTGATAACTATTTCCAGTCCCGGCCCAGCGCGGTGGGATATAATTCCGCAGGCTCAGGAGGGTCTAACAAGGGGCCATCCAACCCTGATTACCTGCAGGTGGTGAAAGACAGGATCGATACCTTTCTTGTACATAACCCCGGCGTAAAGCGGTCCGATATTCCGGCGGAGCTGGTAACCGCTTCCGGGAGCGGCCTCGATCCGCACCTTTCTCCCGAAGGGGCACTCATTCAGGTACCCCGTATCGCAAAGCTGCGCAACATCCCTGAACAAAAACTGCGTGATCTCGTAAACGAACAAACGAAGGCTCCACTTGCAGGAATGTTTGGACCGGCTACTGTAAACGTGTTGAAATTAAATTTAGCTTTGGACGAAATAAAATAGCCCTCAACCTATGCCTGTGGAAACCCTTACTGTTCCATTTTCGCGCCGTGCCGGTGCATCAACGCCGGTAGGCGCACCCGGAACAGGACTTTCAAGTACAAATTTTTCCGACAATAATCTCATGAAAAGAATCTCCCTTTTTGCAGTAGCCGCCATGGCCTGCATGCAGGCTTCCGCACAGGAGGCGCCTGCCAAAGAGCAGCCGAAGCTCACATTTTCCGGCTATGCCGAAGCCTATTATGCGTACGATTTCAATCAGCCTGAAGGCCACCAGCGCCCCGGGTTCCTGTACAGCCACAACCGCCACAATGAACTGAACCTGAACCTGGCGCTGTTGAAAGTCAATTATTCGACCGACCGCGTGCGGGGAAACGTTGGACTCATGGCAGGTACCTATGCTCAGTATAACCTGGCTTCCGAGCAGGAATTGCTGCGCTATGTATACGAAGCCAATGTAGGTGTTCGTATCGGGAAGAACCTCTGGGTAGATGCCGGTATCATGCCTTCTCATATTGGTTTTGAAAGTGCAATCGGGAAAGACT
The DNA here is from genome assembly GCF_003149455.1 of Chitinophaga deserti. Classification (GTDB taxonomy): domain Bacteria; phylum Bacteroidota; class Bacteroidia; order Chitinophagales; family Chitinophagaceae; genus Chitinophaga; species Chitinophaga deserti. The sequence continues at coordinate 130,936 of NZ_QFFK01000002.1, read as the reverse complement.
GCTATACCCTTACCCGCAGCCTTATGGCAGAAAACTCGCCTTACTACGAAGCCGGTGCTAAAATCAGCTGGGCGCCAAATGATAAATGGTCGTTTGCAGCCATGTACCTCAATGGCTGGCAGCGCATCAAACGCCCGGATGGTAACCAGACGCCTGCCTTCGGAACGCAGGTTACCTTCAAACCAAATAGTAAGGTAACCCTCAACTGGAGCACATTCGGCGGTAACGATAAGCCCGATTCCGTTCGCCAGATGCGTTATTTCAGCGACCTTTACGGTACGTTCGGCATCACAAGTAAATTCAGCCTTATTGCCGGGTTCGATATCGGTGCGGAAAAGAAAGTAAAAGGGCAGGATGGTATGAATGCATGGTATGCACCTATCCTCATCGCCCGGTACGCCTTCACTGATAAGATCGCGATGGCCGGCCGTTACGAATATTACAATGATGCTGATGGCGTGATCGTTTCCACCGGTACACCAAACGGCTTCCGTACCAGCGGTTACTCACTGAACCTTGATATATCTCCCGTAAGCCAGGTCATGTTCAGGCTGGAAGGCAAAATGTACAATAGCAAAGACGAGATATTTACCAAAGGCGAAACCGCCCGGAAAGAAAACTTTTCCATCGCCACATCGCTGGCGCTTTCATTTTAAAAATTCAAGGCGGAGCCCTCAGAGGTTCCGCACTTTTCTATCATGGCACGACAAATCCAGCATCCCGGGCATCCGGGAAGGGGTAAATTCAAGATATACATCGGTATGAGTGCCGGTGTGGGGAAGTCGTACCGCATGCTGCAGGAGGCGCATGCCATGCTGCGCAATGGCGTTAATATCCAGATCGGGTATATTGAAACGCATGGCAGGAAGGAAACTGAAGCCCTTGTAGCCGGATTACCCATCATTCCGCGGCGGCAAACCTTTTACAAAGGAAAGCTGCTGGATGAAATGGACCTCAACGCCATCCTTCTCCTTTCGCCTGAATGGGTAGTGGTGGATGAGCTTGCCCATTCCAACATAGCCGGGTCACGTAATGAAAAGCGCTGGCAGGATGTGCTGGAGTTGCTCCAGGCCGGGATCAATGTCATTTCCGCCGTCAACATACAGCATATGGAAAGCATCAACTCCCAGGTGAAAGTAATTACCGGGGTGGATGTACATGAGCGTGTTCCCGACAGTATGCTCCAGATTGCTGACGAAGTAGTGAATATAGACCTTACGGCCGATGAGCTTATCACGCGCCTGAAAGAAGGGAAGATATACGATAAAGGGAAAGTAGAAACGGCCCTGACTAACTTCTTTCAGTCCGAAAAGATCCTGCAGCTCCGGGAGCTGGCCCTGAAGGAGGTGGCTTCCCAGGTAGAAAGGAAGGTAGTGACTGAAGTGCCGCGCAACCGGCAGATGCGGCATGAGCGCTTTTTGGCCTGTATTTCCTCTAACGAAGAAGTGGCGAAGAAAGTGATCCGCAAAACGGCCCGCCTTGCCGCATATTACCATGGCGATTGGTATGTACTGTACGTTCAAACCCCTAAGGAAAGTACCGGCCGTATTAATCTGGCCGTGCAGCGGCATCTTATCAACAACCTTAAGCTGGCCACGGAACTGGGGGCCGAAGTAATACAGGTGCAACATTCCAATGTGGCAGAAGCTATTATGGATATTGCGAAGGAAAAAGACATTACGACCGTTTGTATCGGCAAACCCCATATTTCACTTTTCGGGATCTTACTGAGAACCAATATCTTTAACCAGTTGTTGAAAACTTTATCCGCTCACGAAACAGACCTGGTGATTTTGTCATGACAAGGCTTAGGCTAAAAACGAAAATCGCGGCCGGGGTGCTATTCCTCTTCGCCATGCTCCTCCTGGTAGGTGTGCTGGGATATTATTACCTGAACAAAGTAAACCGCGCTGCCGCCGCCATTCTGGAAGATAACTACGAGTCTGTGGAATATGCAGGCATTATGTTGCGCGCCGCGGAACACTGGCAGCAGGGCGATTCTGTGCGGCGAAACTTCGAATCCGCCCTGGTAAATCAGGAGAAGAATGTGACTGAGCCGGGGGAAGCCATTTATACCCAAAGCCTGCGCAGCCAGTTCAATGCTTTCCGGAATGGAGATACGGCACAGCTGCCAGCCATGCGCGAAAGCCTTGCCGGTATTATGGATGTAAACATGAAAGCCATCGTGTCCAAACAGGACAAAACCCGTAAAGCGGCAGATAAGGCATTAATGTACATCGCCATCATCAGCGGGCTCTGTTTTTTACTGGGCATCGTTTTCGTGTATAATTTCCCGGGATATATTGCCAACCCTATTCATGAACTAACGGAAGGTATCCGGCAGATAGCAGACAGGAAGTATGAGCAAAGGCTGCACTTCCGCTCCGGAGATGAGTTCGGTGAATTGGCAGAAGCATTCAATATTATGGCGCGGCGGCTAAACGAGTATGAGCATAGCAATCTGGCCCGCATCTTATTCGAAAAGCAACGTGCCGAAGCGGTGATCAGCAGCCTGAAAGATGCCACCATCGGGTTTGATAATAAAAACATCATCCTCTTTGCTAACGCGGAAGCCCTTCAGCTCCTGAGCCTCCCCGAAGCTTCGCTGGTGGGTAAACCGGCAGATGAGGCGGCTCGTCATAATGACCTGCTCCGCCATTTGCTCCACGACAAAAATCCTGCTCCCGTTAAAATCGTTTCGGAAGGCAAGGAAAACTTCTTTCTCAGAGAATCTGCCGATATCGTTTACAACAGTGAAATCATAGGGCACATTATCGTACTGCGGAACATCACCGCATTCAAAGAGCAGGATCTCGCCAAAACACATTTCATTGCTACCATCTCCCACGAACTGAAAACCCCGCTTGCCGCTACGGATCTCAGCCTCAAGCTGCTGGACGATGCCCGCACCGGCCCCCTTTCTGCCGAACAGCGGGAACTGGTGGAAGGTATACGGGAAGATAATCGCCGGATGATACGTATGGTTAGTGAACTGCTCGATTTTTCCCGTGCCGAAAGCGGCAATATTCCGCTGCAGGTGCAGCCGGTATCGCCTGCTGATATATTACGTTATGCCATGGAAACAGTATCCAGGCAGGCTTCGGGGAAAGAGGTGGAAATAAATGTGGTAATACCGGAGAACGCTGCCCCCGTGCTGGCGGATGCAGAAAAAAGCGCCTGGGTCCTGGTAAACCTCCTTACCAACGCTATCCGCTATTCCCCGCCCAAAAGTAAAGTGGATATGACGGTTAGTGACGAAGGGCATTCCTGGCGCTTCTCTGTCCGCGATTATGGTAAAGGAATAGACGCTACTTTCCGGGAAAAGATATTCGAACGTTTCTTTCGTGTGCCGGAAGCTGAGGGCGAAAAAGGCACAGGGCTGGGCCTGGCGATAGCCCGTGAGTTTATTGAAGCCCAGAACGGCCGTATAGGCGTGGAAAGTGAACCCGGCCGCGGCAGCCACTTCTGGTTCAGCCTCCCCAAAGCTTAAAGCTTCCTGATTTCATCTTCCAGTACTGCCTGGGCCTCCTTGTATTGATTTATGGCTAAATGAATGTTGGGCAGTATCATGTCCAGCTGCGAACGTGAGCGCGCATCCTGTTCTATCTGAAGAACGATATCGCTGAGCGGATGAATGCGTACCACCATAAGGCTGCTTCTCAGCAGGCTGGCGTGGCGGCTGACATCGTCCCATTCCCCGCTAATGGCAGACATAAGCAGGTTATCCAGCATACCTGCGGTTCGGTCAATGAACGACTGCAGTACTTCCAGTAAATATTCACGGTCGTTTTCTGCCACGCTTTTCAGGTACCGGAGATCTACCCGGTAAGGCTGCAGAGGCTCTTCCCATGGTTCGCTGATAAAGGGGGCTGCATCAGTGTACCGTTCTCCGATAACTTCCAGAATACGCTGGAACAGATCTTTAGGTATAAATGGCTTGGATAAGTAATCGTTCATGCCGGCCAGCAGGCACCGCTCACGGTCGCCTTTTAATGCGCAGGCGGTGAGCGCGATGATAGGAATGGGGGAACCTGCTTCGCGAATGATGCGGGTGGCTTCCAGCCCGTCCATTACAGGCATTTGTATATCCATCAGGATGCAGTCGTAAGGTTTTTGGCGGTACATGGCCACTGCTTCGGCCCCTGTTTCCGCCAGATCTGCTGTAGCGCCGGCGCTGCTGAGTGTGCGGAGGGCTAGTTTCTGATTCAGCAGATTATCTTCCGCCAGCAAAATAAGCTTACCCGAGAGTGGTGGAAGTAGCAGTCCATCAGTTACCGGAGGTAACGTTTCTGCGATGGTTTCCGGCACATCAAGCGGGTAGGAAATGGAGAACTCTATAAGGGTGCCACCACCGGGATTGTCGAGCACATCGATAGTTCCATTATGAAGCGCAATAAGTTCCCGGGTGAGCGCAAGCCCCAGGCCGATGCCACCGTATTTACGGAGGTCGCCTTCATCGAGCTGTGTGAATACCTGACCTACTTTGTCTTTCATATTTTCGGGGATGCCAATGCCGGTATCAGATACGGAGAAGCGGAGGGTAACGTTCTGATTTTGCGTTCCTGCAGTTTTTACGGCCAGTTTAACGGCTCCCTGATCGGTGAACTTAATAGCATTATCGATCAGGTGATGGAGGATTTGCTGCAGTCGCGTAGGGTCTCCCAGCAAAGGAACCTTTAGGGTCTCTTCCATTTCGCATTCCAGCCGCAGGCCTTTTTCGCTGGCCCGAATACCATACTGATCTACAGTTTGCCGGATAACCCCGGTGGGGTCGAAGGTAGATTTCTCCAGGTGCAGCTTCCCGGCGCGGATACTGGAGAAATCGAGCAGGGAATTTACCAGCACAAGCAGGTTTTGTGCGGAGTCCATAATATCCTTCACGTATTCCTTTTGCTCGGGTATGAGGCTTTGTTCGCTGAGCAGATTGGTAAAGCCCAGTATGCCATTGAGTGGTGTGCGCAACTCATGGCTCATGTTGGCCATGAAATGTTCCATTCTGCCGTGTGCGGTTTCGGCTTTCCTGCGTGCGTCAATCAATTCGTGTTCGCGGATGATGCGCTGTGAAATATCGGTAGCCACCCCGCAAAGCCCGTAAACACGCCCATTCGGATCGCGGAGGGGAAATTTAGCGATGTGGAAGTAGCGGTTTTCTCCATTGATAACGATCATGTCTTCCACTTCCACCATTTCTTCTTTTAACAGCACCTTCCTGTCCGTTTCCTGACTGGTTTCTGCGCTCAGCTTATCCGGGAAGTCGCGGTCGGTACGGCCGAGTATCTGTTCCGGGAGGATGGCAAAAGTGGTCTGGAAGCGCTTGTTGACCAGTACATAACGGCCGGCAGTATCTTTGATGAAAATGATATCCGGTGTGTTGGAAAGCACTGATTCGAACCTTTCATGGAGGGTTTCCATTTCTTTCTGCGCTTTCTTCAGCTCGTCTTCTTTCTGCTTTTCGAAGGTAATATCCTTCACGATACACTGGTAGCCACTGAATATCCCGTTTTTCCGGAGCAGTACCACATGCTGTTCCACCCATCTCTTTTCTCCGTTTTTGCGGCGAATAGGAAAGCGTTTTGTGGTTTCCCGGTCTCCGTCAAAAGCCTGGTTCATATAAAATGCCCCCAGTTCCTGCTGTTCAGGAAAATCAAGGAGATGAGTGAAATGTTTGTTTTCCAGTTCCTTGGGCGTATAGCCTGTGAGGTCAAGGGCTTTGGAGTTTACGTAGGTAAAATACCCGCCACGGTTAGAGGTGAATAAAGTAACCCCCGCATCTTCGATTAACTGGCGGTATTTTTCTTCACTGGCACGGAGGATGGCATCAGCCTCCCTGGTTTTACGGACATTGCGCATGATACCGAAAAGGCCTCCGGTTAGAATTAATACGATAACGATGCCACCGCCTATGGAAAGCAGGAAAGGCAGCCGGTCGTACCAGCCGGGACCGGTAAGTGCTTCCAGTTGCTCATATTGGGTATTAAGCATGCGGCTGGTAAGCAGGCTGAGAGGATCGGCTTTAACGGGCACGCGTGATTGAATCATGGCGCCGGCCATCACGGAAGATTCGCGGGCGGTACGTACGATATAATGGCTGAAAACCATCCTTTCGTAAACCGCGGTACGTAATGAATCTACTTGTGCGGTAGCTTCAGCATCGCCGGCCGTGAGGATGGCCAGGCTCTCTACAGGGGCACGCATACGGGCTTCAGACAAATCTTCCCGGCCAAGAAACCCGGTGTCTCCCGTAATTACATATCCGCGAACGGCCGATTCGAGGGCGCGTGTCTGGAAAGCTATCTGCTCCAGCAGACGGATCTTTTCCGATGTTTGCCTTATACTGGCGTTCGTATGCCGGGAATCGGTGTCAGACATCCATGCACTCCAGGTAAACCAGGCTACGGACACAATGGCGGCCACAAATACGATGATTACGGGGCTACTGATTCTTTTCATGAATTGGCTCTTTTCTTACGCGTTGGCGAAAGGTATTTTCAATCAGACGGGCGTTAAATCGGGCGTATAAGGGGTCGACACATCTAATGTTTTAGGTTGACGGTCATCTATCTTTACAATTTACAGAAAATAAACGTTACGGAATTCAAGCCGGGAACCATGTATTTTTTTGCAATATTTTAACCATTTGATTTATTTGCATTCCATTAAATTTGCTAGATATTCTTTTTGCCAAGCATTTAAACATATTATGAAAAAATTACTTTTTACGCTGGGTTTTCTCGCGTCTTCCGCAACGCTGTTTGCGCAGAATATGGCCGGGTTGCCTGTGAACAAGGTTAAGCAGAGCCGGGACTTTCTGGTGATCGGTATTTCTTATGATGGTTGGGCTTCCGCGCCGGACAGCGTGAAAACGAAAGGGTTATCCCGTGGTTTCAACATCGCGTTGATGTACGATATGCCTATTACCAAAGAGCATTTCAGTGTAGCTGCGGGCCTTGGGTTCTCCACCAGCAGCATTTTCCTGGACGATCAGGCGATTGATATGAGCAATGGTAACTCCAGCGCCGTACGCTTTGTGAAAACAGAAGCATACAAAAAATACAAAGTAGCCACCAACTTCCTGGAAATTCCCCTCGAGTTCCGCTACCGCCAGAATTCCGAGAACGCGAACACCGGGTTCAAAGCTTCCATCGGTGCCCGTGTAGGGATGCTGGTGAATGCACATACCAAAGGGAAAAATACCCTGGGCGGCGAAAAGAATACCATCAAGGAACAAAACCGCCGCTTCTTCAACCCCTGGCGCTTTGCTGGTACCGCACGCATCGGGTACGGTAACTTCGCCCTTTTCGGCACCATGAACTTAAACCCCCTCTTCAAAGACGCCACTAACCTGGATGTAAGACCTTACTCTATCGGTCTTGCCCTCAGCGGCCTCTAAGATCCCGGCGGATATCAGATATTTCAATAAGGGCTGTCTCTAATGTTGGAGACAGCCCTTTTTCATGCCTGATCGTTTTTACCCCCTGTGTTTCTTATACTTCCACATTAACTGCCAGGAACAAACGACAGTTTATTGTTTGAGTTAATTTACTATCAGAGCAGTTGTCTTATGTGTCTTTTTCTTTATATCACAATGCGTTTATAATCAATTAATTGACCTGCCATCCTTCTACCAACCTTCTACTATCCTTCATCGAACCCTTGATTTTGCTGGGGTTTGATGGTGTTTGGTAGAAGGTTGGTAGAAGGATTGTAGAAGGTTCGATGAAGGAACCAGGTAGAATTTTAGCAAAAAGGCCCCATTGTAGGGGCCTTTATTTTGATAGTGGAGAAGCTCAGTTGTATTTATTTACCCGTAAACACCGGTTTCCGCTTTTCAAGGAATGCGGTTACTCCTTCCTTGTTATCGGTCGTATTTCCGGCGATTTCCTGACAGTATGCCTCATATTCGAGTACGGCATCCAGGTTTTCGGTCATGCCTTTGGTCAGCATTTTTTTCATGAGGGCAATGGCTTTCGTAGGGGCATTGGCGTAAAATTCCGCTTCTGCCGCCACGGCAGCATCCAGCTCAGCAGCGGGCACCACTTTGGTGAGGAGGCCCATTTCCTTCGCTTCTGCGGCGGTCAGCTTCGTGGCTTTGGTAGCCAGCTCAAAAGCACGGTGGTAGCCCACGGCCCGTGGCAGAAAGTAAGAAGAGCCGGAATCGAGCACCAGCGCGATGTTGATAAATATCTCTATCATAGAGGCCTGGTCAGAAGCAATGATCACATCGCAGGCAAGTGCCAGCGAGCATCCGGCCCCGGCAGCCACACCATTCAGCCGGCAAATAACCGGCTTGGGCATATTCCGGATGGCGCGGATGATGGGATTGTACCGCTTATGCAGGGAATCGCCCAGGTTTCGGGGCTTCCCGTCTGCCCCCATTGCGGCTTTCAGATCCTGTCCGCTGCTAAAGGCTTTGCCAGCCCCGGTAAGCACCACGGCGCGTACGGAAGCATCTTTGTCTGCCTGCTTCAGGGCATCCTGCAATTCATAACTGAGCTCGTCGTTAAAAGCGTTATAAACATCCGGACGGTTAAGGGTAATGGTAGCGATGTTTTGGTGAACCTCGTACAGTAAGGAGTTGAACATGGAATGGTTTTTTGCGATAAAAATGAGAACAGCGGCCCCGGAGGACCGCTGTATTGTTTGACTATTCTACAAAGTTTCTTTCAGCCAGCTGAAAAATTCGCGCTGCCAGGTAATGGCATTTTGTGCGCCCAATACCCAGTGGTTTTCTTCAGGGAAGTACACCAGCTTGCTTTTGATACCTTTCAGTTGCGCGGCCTGAAATGCCTGCAGGCCCTGCTCGATGCCTACGCGGAAGTCTATACCGCCCTGCACGATCATAATAGGGGCATCCCACTTGTTCACGAAGTTGCTGGGGTTGAATTGCTCGTAGGATTTGGCGTTGGCATTATCGAAATAGGCGCCGATATCCCAGTTGGCGAACCACAGCTCTTCCGTGGTGCCGTACCAGCTCCGGAGGTCGAACAGCCCGTCGTGCGCAATGAAGGATTTGAATCTTTTTTCGTGTACCCCTGCCAGCATGAATACGGAATATCCGCCATAGCTGGCTCCCACTGCGCCAAGGCGTGCTTTATCCACATAGGATTCTTTGGAAAGATCGTCGATTGCCGAGAGGTAATCGCGGATGGGCTGGCCGCCCCAGTCTTTGCTGATATCGGCATTCCATTTCACACCATGGCCGGGCATACCACGCCGGTTGGGCGCTATTACAATGTACCCCTGCGCAGCCATCAGCTGGAAGTTCCAGCGGAAAGAGTAATACTGGCTGAGGGCGCTTTGCGGGCCTCCCTGGCAGTAAAGGAGTGTGGGGTACTTTTTATTCGGGTCAAAGTCTGGCGGGTAAATCACCCATGCCAGCATGTCTTTCCCATCTGTAGTTTTGATCCAGCGTTCGGATACTTTGCTCATTTTGAGGCTGCCGTAAATGTCGCTGTTAACCTGTGTAAGCGGAGCAACCGCGCCATCTTTCAGGTTCACGGTGAATAATTCGGCCGCATGGTTCATATCGGTTCGGGTAACCACCAGCGTTTGCCCGTGCTGGCCCACAAAACCGTTGATATCGTGCTGCCCTTTGGTGAGCTGCTTCACGGTACCACCTGCAACAGGTACGGTAAAGAGTTGCTCTGTGCCTTTGGCTACAGCGAGGAAATGAATGGTTTTACCATCGGCCGCAAAACGGGCGGATGCTACGGTACCATCCCAGTTTGCAGTAAGATTGCTTTTTTTGCCGGAAGCGATGTCCAGCACTATTACATCGTTCTTATCCGCTTCAAAGCCGTCATTAGCCATGCTCTGCCACAGGAGCTTTTTGCCATCGGAGCTGAACTGGGGGGCTACATCGTACCCGGCCATGCCCTCAGACAGGTTTTCGGTTTTTTGCGAAGCCAGCGTATAACGGTAGATGTCTGTATTGGTGCTTACGGCATATTCACGGCCGTGTTTTTTCTTGCATACATAGATGATCTGGCTGCCATCGGGGCTCCAGATAAAGTCTTCCGCACCGCCGAAAGGCATCTGCGGGCAGTCGAACGGTTCTCCGGCCATAATATCCACCGGGGTACCGATGTTGCCGGTAGCAGGGTCGAAATCCGCGTAGAATACGTGGTTATACTTCCCGTCTTCCCAGGTATCCCAGTGGCGGTAGTTCAGATTGGTATAGATATGGGCGTTAGCCTTGGGGAGATCGGTGTATTTATCTTTCGCCAGCACTTTTTCCATTTCCACCTCCCGGGAAAACAGGATATGCTTACCATCCGGAGAGATGCGGGCATTGGCTATACTGCCTTCAACATGCGTTCTCTGTACGGGATTGGCTCCGTCTTTCTCCATTTCCCAGAGCTGGCCTTTATGGCTGTAAAGGATACGGCCGCCGGGGAGGGCTTTCACGAAAGATTCGCCTCCGGGGGCTGAAGTAAGCTGCCGGGGAGCGCCGCCCGTAACCGGGAGGGCATAAAGGTTGCGTTCGCTTTTATTGTTTGCGAGGTTAAAACGGGACACGCCGAAAATAACCGTTCCGTCTTCCAGCACTGTTTCCCCGCTTACCCTGCCGAGCTTCCAGAGCAGCTCGGGCGTCATTGTTTGCTGTGCCATGCCTTGTTGAATGAATAAAATACCTGCTAACAGGAATGTTTTACGCATTGGTTCAGATTTTGTTGTGGTGAGGCATAAATGTAGGAAAATTTGGCCTCATGCCGGACGCCGGGCTAATTCATTAACTTTGCACAAATTCTGCAAGAACATTGATAGATAAAACACAGGCAGTAGCCCAGGACGAAAGGGCAGTGCTGATCGGACTGATCCACAAAGAGCAATCGGAACCCCAGGTACAGGAATACCTGGACGAGCTGGCATTTCTGGCGGAAACTGCCGGAGCCACGGCAGTGAAGCGCTTTACCCAAAGGCTGCCCCACCCCGACAGGGCCACCTTTATCGGGAAAGGCAAGCTGGAAGAGGTACGGCAGTACGTGGCCGGGAAAGACATCCAGCTGGTTATTTTCGATGACGAGCTTACCGGCTCACAGATCTCCAATATCCAGAAAGAGCTGAAAGTGAAGGTTATTGACCGGAGCGATCTCATCCTCGATATATTCGCACGGCGTGCCCGCACAGCCCAGGCTAAGGTGCAGGTAGAGCTGGCCCAGTATCAATACATCCTGCCCCGCCTCCGGGGTATGTGGACCCACCTGGAACGCCAGAAAGGCGGTATCGGGATGAGGGGACCGGGTGAAACTGAGATCGAGACAGACCGTCGTATCGTAAAAGACAAGATCGCCCTCCTCCGGAAGCGCCTTGCCGAAATCGATAAGCAATCCCTCACCCAGCGGAAGGAGCGTGGTGAATACATCCGTGTTGCCCTCGTTGGCTATACCAACGTGGGGAAAAGCACCATCATGAACCTGCTCAGCAAAAGCGATGTGTTCGCGGAGAACAAACTGTTTGCTACCCTCGATACCACCACCCGCAAAGTTGTGTTCGAGCAAACACCCTTCCTCCTCAGCGATACCGTAGGTTTCATCCGTAAGTTGCCGCACCACCTGGTGGAAAGCTTCAAGTCTACCCTCGATGAGGTACGCGAAAGCGACATCCTCATGCATGTGGTGGATATCAGCCATCCCAAGTATGAAGATCAGATTGAAGTAGTGAACAGAACGCTGACCGAGCTGAAATCGCTCGACAAGCCCACTATTCTCATCTTCAATAAAATGGACCTGTACGAAACGCAGACCTTCGACGAATGGCTGACGGAAGATGTGAAAACTGATATGCTCAATCAGCTGAAAGAAAGCTGGCAGCACCGCACACATGGAAACTGTGTGTTTATTTCCGCTACCGAACGCCGTAACATCGAAGAGCTGCGGAAAACAATCATGGAGAAGGTAGTGGAGCTTTACAGGGAGCGTTTCCCTTACAAAACCGAATTCTTCTTTTAATGGCGAAGCAATATAACTGGTACCGGCTGGCGGATGCGGACGATCCGGTGGCGGGAGAATCACAGATTACCCAGCAGGAAGTAAACGGAAAGAAGATCTGCGTGGCGCGGCACGGTGGCGAGTTGTTTGCTTTTGCACATAAATGCCCCCATGCAGGAGGCATCATGTCAGACGGGTTTCTCGATGAACGCGGGAATGTGGTATGCCCCCTGCATCGCTATAAGTTCAGTCTTCGGAACGGATACAATTCCAGCGGGGAAGGGTTTTACTTAAAAACCTACCCTATTGAGCGGCGGGATGACGGCCTTTATGTAGGTATGGAGAAAAGCTGGCTCAGCTGGTAATATAGTCTGTAAATCACACGCAAAAATAAAAGGCCTGGCATTACTGCACAGGCCTTTTTTATCACTTCATTTTATTTATTCAAACGTCAGTTTCAGGTTTGGCAACCCCATTTCATCGTGTGGTGTGGAAGGGTTGTGCAGTTGCCAGCTTACAGGGAAGTAAGTTCCTTTCTGCAGGCGTACTTCCGGCAACGTAAGCTGATACACTTCCTGCGGCACATTGAAATCAATATTGAAGGGAACAGCGTTCAGGAAGTAATTGAACAGTTTCACACTGAGCTGGTTTTTGCCTGCCTGTAATGGCAACAATATGTAATGATCCATCCGGGGTTCGCGCAGAGGGTTATTCTGCAGCAGCAGTTGTTTCCCGTTCAGGAACACCATGATGGCATCGCCGCTGGTGATCTTAACGAGCACGTTACGGGCGGTGGGTGCAGTAATTTCCTGCAACAGGTAATGCGCCGTCATGGCCCCTGCAGGGCGCTGTGCCTCCAGGGAATATTGCGTACCGTTCTTCCATTCGGGGTGTGCCGTCCAGCGCTTGCCATCCTGACGCGGCCAGGGCTTGGACAGGTCTACATCCGTGAGGGAACCATGTGTTCCGCCAACACCTGAATACAATGGTCCCAGCACATGGATAGGGCCCGTTTGCAGACTGGCGATATCATTATTCAGCTGCACCGCCTTTCCTCCTTCCAGACGTACCGCGGTTGAGGTGCTGCCCAGCTGGAGGTCGATGGTACGGCCCTGCTCTTCTTTTGAATACGTGAGAGTGGGGCGGTTTGTGCCGCTCCTTTGTGGCTCCAATGCCCAGGCATTTTTAATTGTACTGGTGAAATTGGTATTGTAATCGATAGTGGCATTGCTGAAGTAGGGGAACGCATTGGAATTATCCAGCGTAAGGCCCGGGGTAAGCGCACGGATGTTGGCCGGCGGCACGGTATACCCGTTGGGCAATGTCAATTCAATTACCTGGAACAGCCCGCTCATGTCGAGGTTTTCTGGCAGCTGAATCTGCAGTCCGTCTTTCCCCGCTGTGTATTTCAATTTAGTTCCCTTGCCCATCAATTGTGCCATTGTTACGTTGCCTTTCAGGCCGGGCAGGAGGATGGCGTTGTTAGCGGGCCGGTTCATCAGGTGGAGATACAATTTGTTATTCCTGCTGGTGATGCTGCCCCAGTCAAATGCAACATGGAAGGGATCGGGGGCTGTACCATAAATAGCATCGCGGTGCTGATTCAGCCACTGGCCAATGGTGAGTAATACATCCCGTTCGAACTCCACAACAGTACCATCGCCACGGGGCCCTATGTTCAGCAGGAAGTTGCCACCCCGCGAAGCAACTTTTACGAGGCTCGTCAGTTTCTCCCGGATCTTTGCATTGATGTCTCCGCGCTCCTGCCAGGAACGGTAGCCCCAGGTTTCATGGAAAAAAGAAGCGGGGCTTTGCCAGGGTACGCCAATGATGTAGTCGGGTTCCTGGTTATCGCCCATCACGGTGAAATCGCCCTGGTTGTTACCGATACGGCTGCCGATGAGGCAATTGGGTTGTAGTTTATGCACCAGCGCACGCATCTCTTCACTTTGCTGCCGGGTCATCTGTCCCATATCGAACCATAGTTCGGATACAGGGCCATATTTTGTCAGCAGTTCCGTCATCTGCTGCATGTTGTAAGTGTGGTGTGCAGGAGTGATGGAGTCTGAGTTGTGACCGGAGATGGGCATGGCCGGAGGGAAATGCCAGTCGATCAGTGAAAAGTATAAACCGAAAGCGATGCCCTGGCGGCGGCAGGCGTCAGACAGTTCCTTCAGGATATCCCTTTTGTAAGGAGTGGCATCCATGATATCGAACTTCGTAAACGCACAATCCCACAGGGCGAAGCCATCGTGATGTTTGGAGGTAATAACTACAGAGCCCATACCTGCGCGCTTAGCGAGCGATGCGATGCTGTCGGGGTTCCAGCGGTCGGGATTAAAGCCCTGTGCCACTTCTTCATAGGCATCGCTATATAATCCTGCGGCATGTGCGCGGATCTGTTCACTGAGGCCACGGCTGATCTGCTTGTTTTCCCATACGCCACCCAGCTTACTGTATACGCCAAAGTGGATGAACATGGAATATTTTCGGTCGCGCCACTGCTGAAGGGCAGCAGGATCTATCTGGGCAGTTACCGCGTGCACCCATCCTAGGCAGCCGGTTATGATACAAAAAAGACGTTTCATGTACCCAAAGTAGGAAAAGGTTCTTAAAAAAGTATACCTTTCGTCATATGAATTACTTCCGCGATAAAGTCATCTGGATCACGGGTGCTTCTTCCGGAATTGGTGAAGCGCTGGCATTACAGCTTTCTGCCTCAGGCGCGCGGTTGATCCTCACTTCCCGGAACGAAAATGCACTTCAGCAGGTAAAGTCTCAATGCACAGGGCCTGCTGCGGTTTTACCGGCAGATCTTTCCGCAGGACCGTTCCACGATCTGGTACAGGCTGCTATTTCGGAATATGGTAAAATTGATATCCTGATAAACAACGCCGGTATTGGCCAGCGGGCTACAGCGGAGGCTACGTCAGAAGCTGTGCTGCGCCGGATAATGGAGCTTGATTTTTATGCACCGGTTTTACTGACGCAGGCAATTATTCCTCATTTTCGTGAAAATGGCGGAGGACAGGTAGTAGTGACCGGAAGCATGGCGGGCCTGATGGGTGTTCCGCGCCGTACTGCGTATTCCGCTGCAAAACATGCTGCCATGGGGTATTTTGAATCCCTGCAGACAGAACATGATATTCCCGGTTTTAGTATAACGATTATCAGTCCGGGCCGTGTGCGCACTAATCTTTCCCTTAATGCCCTTCATGGTAATGGTGCGCGGCATGGCCAGATGGATGAGGGACAGGAGAAAGGTATCCCTGCCGCAACCTGTGCCCGTAAAATAATACAAGCCATCTCACGGCAGCGGAAGCATGTGGTGATTGCCGGAGAAGAAAAGTGGCTGTGGTGGATGCGGAAGTTCATTCCTCCATTGTATTATACGATTGCAAGAAAGTACGGCAGTAAAGATGTTTAAGCGCCCCTTCCTCCCATAAGTACCCTTTTATCGCTGTTGGCGTGGTTTTATACTGATTTAAGTAGCCTGCGCCAAACCGTATGCGCGTTAACTTGCCACATAAGGAATACTCAATTTATGAAACCGGCAGGTATCGCAATAACCATATCTTTACTCCTGCCCTTCTCCGCTATCCGCGCGCAGTTTACCGACTCGCTGGAGGTGCGGACGGGCACACGCGCCACAATCGCCACGAAGGATTATCAGCCTCTCTGGCTCACGGCTAACAAGTTCGGCACCATGACCGACAGGAAGTCCGATCTTTCCACATACATCCGTGCTAAAAACGTACATACATTTGGCCAGGAGCAAAACTGGCGGCTCCAATATGGGATCAGTGCTTATAATAACAATCATTTCCGGCGGAACTTCTTTGAAGAAGCATACGTGAAATTCTCTTTCAAAAAGCTGGAATTACGCGCAGGCCGGTATGAAGAAATCATAGGGGATGTTGATCCGGAGCTTTCATCGGGTTCACTGGGCGTTAGCGGCAACGCGCTGCCCATACCGAAAGTAAGTATCGGACTGAAGGAGTACGCACCGGTTCCCTTCACGAACGGATGGGTTCAGGTAAAAGGCCAGTTCAGTCACGGATGGATGGGGCGTAACCAGTTTATCCCATATGCATTTCTGCATGAGAAAAACTTTTACCTGCGTATCGGTAAGCGGAAGCTCAAGGCATACGGAGGTATTCAGCATTACGCCGTTTGGGGTGGTAACCGGAAAGACCTTCCGAAGATTAAGAGCAGTTTCAAAGACTACCTCGATGTGGTGTTAGTAAAAGAGGCCGACGATGGTACGGTAATCAGTGATGAGATCCGTCCTAACCGGCCTGGCGATCATAGGGGTGTGTTGGAAGGAGGGCTGGAATGGGAGAATGAGAATGTGGCTTTCAGGGCATATAACCAAACACCGTTTGAAACGGGGCAGGGTATCGATATCAGGAATACCGATCACCTGATGGGCCTCAGTTTTCGCGACAAGCGGGAGAATGCCGTATTGCTGAAGGCTACACTGGAGCTTATTTCTACAAAGAAAATGAACAACTGGCACCCGAAGCAGGTGCGTGAAAGCTATTATAATAACGGCGTATACCTGACGGGTTGGGAATATGAGAACCGCATCATCGGTACACCGTTATTTACGAACCGCAGCCGCGGGCAATACTACTTCGATAATATTCAACCGTTCGATTACAGTGAGCGCTGGAACGTGATCAGGAGCAAGGGCTGGAACATTATCAATAACAGGGTAAGCGGGGTGCACCTGGGTGCGCTTTATCGCATTGGGCAGGTGCTGGAAGGTAAAACCATGCTTACGTATACCCGTAACTTTGGTACGTATGAACCGGGCCCTTTCAAAGAAGCGCTCAGCCAGTGGTACGCCATGCAGCAGGTACGGTATGTTACACTCGTGCAGGGCCTCACCCTTACGGGAGCAGTGGGCCTGGATGGCGGAGACATGAGCCAGACGGCCGGCTTTATGCTGGGGGTAGAATGGCTGTTTGCTCAGGGGCGCCGCTAAAGCTGCTTCTCGAAGATGCCTTGAATTACCGCATGGAGATTCTTGAATAGGAATGGCTTGGTCACGTACCCGGCCGCTCCTTTTTCCATGGCCAGCTGCACATCGTCTATTTCAGATCGTGCAGTGAGCATCACAACAGGGATGTCATGTAAAAGAGGATCGTTCCGGAAGCCGTCCAGCAGGTCGAAGCCATTGAGAACGGGCATGTAGATATCGCTGATAACGAGGTCGGGGCGCAATATGCGCGCCGTGCGGATGCCTTCTTCCCCGTTTGTGGCAATGGCAACAGTATACTGATGCAATTCCAGCAGCGATTTGAGCGGGTCGGACAAGCCGGGCTTATCCTCAATAAGCAGGATGGTGTTGTTCATTACAGTTCAGCTTTGTAACCTGGCACAAAATCGATTTAGATAGCGTCTGCAAAATCCTCGAAAACCAATGTAAAGGTGGTGCCCTCATTTACACCGCTACTTACTGAAATCGTGCCGCGATTAGATTCCACAAAAGTTTTGACAATTGAAAGACCGAGCCCCGTGCCTTCAATACCGTCTACATTGCTACCTCTGTAAAACGAGGTAAACAGATGTGGAAGGTCTTTTTCGGGAATGCCGATACCGTGGTCACTAAAGGAGATGACCAGTTTCTTTTTGCGGTACAGCAGTTTAACGGACGGGTTCTTCAGCGTGGAATATTTAAAGGCATTGCTGATAAGATTGGTAAATACTTTCGCCAGCTGATCTTTATCAGCCAGGATAAGCCTGGGCTCGCCTTCTATAGAGATGCCCAGTGAACGTTTGTCTTTTCGTTGGGAGAAGTATTGATATCGGAGCGTTTCTATAATCTGTTCTACGCATACGGGCTTGCGGGTTGGCTCCCAGTTGTTGCCGGCGATTTTACTGAGGGTCAGTACCTCGTCGAGCATCGAATTAAGCTGGAAGATCTCATCCGCCATTTTACGGAACTGTAGGCGGTGGAATTGAGACAGCTGCCCATCGAGCTGCATGCGCGTTTCGAGAAGGTCCATCGCGGAGGAGATGGCAGTAAGCGGTGTTCTGAATTCGTGTGATGTCATAGACATGAGCTGAACTTTCATCTGTTGCATGGATTTTTCCTGTTCGAGATGCTGCAGTCTCATCTGCAATTCTTCTTCCTGCTCTACTTTCCGGCCAATGGCCAGCCAGTATTTTTTCCCTTCAATTTTCAGCGGGCTCACCCGGAAATCGATAAGCGCCATGGAGCCGTTTTGTGATACAGGGAGCAGGAAGGCGGGGGGCATGGGTTTGGGGAACAGTTCCGTTTGTTCCATACCATAACCGGCCTGAAGAGGAAGCCCTCTCAGTTGTGAGGATCGCCCGTTGGCTAGTGTGTCTATGGCCTTTCTGTTGGCGTTCAGAACAATTTGCCTGTCTGTACTAATGATCAAAACAGGGTCCTCTATGCCGCGCAGCATGTGGCTTACCCTGATGGACTGGTTAGGCTTCATGTCTTAATTCTGTCGATATGGTTCTTTCGATATGGTTCTTCAGTTTTCCGGAAATATCCGGTCGGGTTTTCACACGAGAAAGATAAGAAATTTACAGCGCATATTCCACCCAATGTTTGTATATAACGCATTACCCATTGGAGTAAAGCTTATATACGTTTCAATCGCATATGATAAATGTTAATTTGTTACTTGAAATAATAATACAGCAATTCCTATTCCATATTGAACAGCTATCAATAAATTAATACATCTGCTGATAATTTTTTAAAATTTGGACTTATCTTTGATAGTATACTATCCTTTATATTTGTTCGAGGTGCTGAAGCATCTTTATTGAGAAAACCGTATCAACGTTAACCGTAATATGATAACTATAGGTATCATTGAAGACAACCATTTTCAACTCAATAACTATAAAGAGTTTTTGGAAGATTTTCAGGAGTGTAAGGTTGTTTTCGCTTGCCGGTCCATGGAAGAGTTCCGGGCATTGCCATACAAGGATCCTGATGTGAAAGCAATTCTGCTGGATATTTCCCTTCCGGGAGATTCCGGAATCCAGGGAATGGAAGAGTTGAAACAGCATTATCCGGATGCCAAAATCATCGTCCTTTCCGGCCATGATGGCCAGCAATACGTGATTGAGTCCATCATGCACGGCGCCAGCGGCTATATAATAAAAACCAGCCGCCTCATGGAAATCTATCACTCCATCCTCGATGCCGTTACCCAGGGAGGCACCCTTTCTCCGAAAGCCGCCCATATGCTCATTAACCACATTTCCAAAGATCCGCTTGAAAGCATCCGCGACCGGCTCACTAAAAGAGAGTACGAATTGCTGGGCCTCCTCAAGGAAGGACATTCTTATAAAGTGATGGCCGACCGGTTATTTGTAACTGTGCACACCGTAAACCAGCATCTGAAAAAAATATATTCCAAGCTCAACGTGGCATCAAAATCAGAACTGATCTCCAAAATTTGGTCGAATAATCTTTTCTAAAATATCTGTGCGCAAAGCCGGTTACTCTTTCAAGTAGTACCTTATCAGTTGATCTCCGGTTTTATACTCTATCCAGTAATATTTGTGGCGCGTGGTATGCAGTAATATTGTAACTGTGCATAAGCAGTGAACAAATACCATATCAACGTGCTTATTATGACCCGAAAGAAGAACCGGAATGCTTTATTGAAAACCTTGCTGGTAGCAGTTTGCGGATTGTTTGCATCCTGCGTCAGTACCAAGAACGCTACCTACTTCAATAATGTAAACGATACGGCCGTGCAACGCATCGCCGGAAATTTTGAACCGGCGATTCAGCAGAACGACATTCTGCAGATCACCGTTACCAGCCTCAACCCGCAGGAAGCATTACTGTACAATGTACCCAATGCCGCCAACAGCGGAGCCACGGCTACAACAGGTGCTGCTCCCGGCTCCGGATTCCTGGTAGATGCCGCAGGCAATATCCAGTACCCGGTTTTCGGCTCCATTCGTGCAGCAGGCCTTACCACTAAAGTACTGGCAGATACCATTCGCACACGCTTCGAACAGCGCCAGCTGTTGGTAGACCCCGTGGTGAATGTTCGCTTCCTCAACTTCCGTGTAACCATGCTCGGCGAAGTTTCCAAACCCGCCGTAATCACTGTTACCAGTGAAAAGATCTCTATCATGGAAGCACTCGGCATGGCGGGAGACATCACCGTGTACGGCAAACGCGAAAACGTAATGCTCATCCGCGACAAAGATGGCACACGAACCGTGAAGCGCCTCAATCTCAACGATGCAAACATCCTTTCATCGCCTTACTACTATTTGCAACCCAACGATATCGTATACGTGGAACCTACCAAGTCGAAGGTGGCCCAGGCCGACCGTTCGAGACAGGTACTGCCCGTTATTCTCAGCAGTATCAGTCTCCTCGTCATTATCCTCGACAGGCTGGTGATCAAGTAAACGATCCGTTTCAGCATATCCATTGAAGACCCGTAGCGAAAGACCATAGTGATAACCATATTGAATTGAAAAACCATGAAGCAGCAGACAAGTGCCCATAAACGCGTGGAGCCGCAAGAGTCGGCAGACCTGCTGGCCATGATCAGGTTCCGTTACCTGAGCTACTGGCCGCTGTTTGTGCTGGCAGCCCTTATAGCCGCGGGCGGAGCATGGGCCTACCTGCGTTATGCCACCCCGGTATATAAAGTATCAGCCTCACTCCTTGTAAAAGACGAAGCCAAAGATCTCGGTGAATCGAACATCCTTAGTTCAATGGACCTGTTCGGCACAAAAAAGAATATCGAAAACGAAATTCAGATACTCACCTCACGCACGCTTATCCGGGACGTGATACGTAAGCTGGACCTTTACGGAGAACTCTTTTCCAAAGGGCGCCTCCGCAACGTGGCCGTTTACGGAGAAACTGCCCCCGCCACCATACATTTTGTTGAGCCATGGGCTATTAAAGACGGTCCGTCGGAATTCGTAAGTGTAGGGTACGACGAAAAGAAGAAGCAGATATTGCTGAACAACAAGCCATACCCTGTAAACGATACCGCGCATACCCCCTGGGGCCGCATGGTGATCCGCCTGCGCGACGGCTCGCAACCTATTGCCGTAGGCCAGTACTTCCTGAAGCTTACAGGCGAACGGAACCTCACACAGCAGATCCTGAACAGAATGAAGATTATGCCGGTTTCCAAAATGGCCACCGTTATTAATCTGGAATACATGGATGTGCTCCCCGCCCGCGGAGAAGCTATTGTAAATGACCTGATCCGTGTATATAATGAAGCTGCGGTGAAAGACAAAAACCGGATGGCGGCCAGCACCATGTCGTTCGTGGAAGAAAGGCTCCGCATTGTGACCAACGAGCTGGGCGAAGTGGAAAAGGAAGTGGCACGGTTTAAAACAACAGAAGGAATTGTTGATATCAGCGAGCAAAGCAAAATGTTCCTGGGCAGCGTGCAGGAAAATGATTCGAAGATCAACGAAGCCAATATGCAGCTGTCTGTACTCGAATCCATCGAGAAGTATGTGGCCGGTAAAACTGCCGGTGTGAATATGGTGCCGGCTACCCTTGGTCTCAGCGATCCTGTACTGCTGGAACTCGTCAATAAGTTATATGAAACGGAGCTGGAGAAAGAGCGGCTGAAGAAAACGACAGGGGCTAACAGTCCTTCGCTGACAGCGCTCAACCGGCAGGCAGATATGCTGAAGCCAGGTATCCTTGAAAACATCCAGAGCCAGCGCTCCAACCTGGAAGCAGGTAAGGCAAAGCTGCTGGCGGCTAACGACCGCTTTATGGGGATGCTCCGCAGTGTGCCCGGCAAAGAAAGGGCCTTACTGGAAGTAAGCCGCCAACAGGCGATCAAGAATAACATTTACACTTTCTTATTACAGAAGCGGGAAGAAACCGCCCTGGCATATGCAGCGGCAGTTTCCGACAGCAGGATCGTGGATGGTGCAGAAACTGCGGGTGCGCCTGTGAGCCCCCGTAAGATGATGATCTACGCTATAGCCGTACTCGGTGGTATAGTAGTAGTAGCCGTATGGATCACGCTGAAAGATATGCTGAAGAAAGAGATCACTTCGAGGCTTGAAATTGAAAAGGAAACTTCGGCCCCCATTGTGGCAGAACTGCTGCACGACGACAGCAAGGACCCGCTTGTTATCGCCGACGGCAGAAGGAGCCTGGTGGCGGAGCAGTTCCGTAACCTCAGAACATCACTCTCATACATAGGCCTCAATGGCGATAATAAAACGCTGCTGGTTACTTCCTCAATTTCCGGGGAAGGCAAAAGCTTCGTGTCACTGAACCTGGCATCCAGCCTCTCGCTGCTGCGCAAAAAAGTGGTGCTGATGGAGTTTGATCTGCGTAAGCCCATGTTGAGCAATATGCTGGGTATTACCCGCGAGCCCGGGATTTCCAATTACCTCGTAGGCAAAGCACAGTTGAGTGACCTGATACGCCCGGTTCCCGGAAACGATAATCTGTTCCTCATACCTGCAGGGGTTATTCCGCCTAACCCTACAGAGCTGATCCTGAATGGACGGCTGGAAGAATTGATTCAGGAACTGCGGGGGATGTTCGATTACATCATCATTGACTCTGCCCCGGTGGGCCTTGTAACAGACGCACGCCTCCTGGCACCGCTTTCTGATGCATGCCTGTACGTGATGCGCCACCAGGTTACGCCACGGCAGTATTTGAAACAGATCGATGAATTATACCGTACGGGAGAGATGGGACGCCTCAGCCTTGTGTACAATGGCGTGAAGCCGCGTGGTGTAGCCAACCATAGCTATGGTTACGGGTATGGTTACATGGAAGATCAGAAGAACGGTGCGGGAAAGAAACTGAAAAACATGTTCAAATAAATACGGCAACTGCCGATTCTGCGATAGCCTTTATTGAAAACCCGGCTCATCATCATGTGAATGAGGAGCGAAGCCTTTGCTTCTCCTGCCTTTATAACTTCCACACTATGAAAACCGATTGCGATTCGTTCACCGTAAAAAGCTAGACTATGAAACAGGAATTGCATGCCTGGTATGCTGTATATACCAAGGCGAAAATGGAAAAAAAGGTAGCTGATCTGTTAACCCGGAAGCGCCTTGAAAGTTACTGCCCTATGAATGTTGTTGAAAAACAATGGAACGACCGGCGGAAGTACACCGAAGAACCGCTGTTTTCTTCTTATGTGTTCGTCCGTATTCCTGAAAGCATGCAGGGTATCGTCAGGGAAACGGAAGGTATTGTCAACTTCGTGTACTGGCTTGGAAAGCCTGCAGTTATTCACGATGCGGATATCGATCTGATCCGCCGTTTTCTTCGTGAGCACCGTACTGCCGGACTGGAAAAGATCCCCGTACGCCAGGTGCATGCAGATGGTGCCCCCGGCACCCAGCTCCTGTATTACAGAGGCAAATCTCCGGAAGCCAACCGGAATAAAGTAAGGGCCGTGCTTTCCAGCCTGGGATACGCATTGGTTGCTGCTGCACCTACTCATGACCTTAACGTTCTCAAAGCTGATTACCGCTATGCATAATTCCGATAATAACCGCATGCAGCATGTGATACTGTGCGGTGGCTCCGGCACAAGGCTCTGGCCATTGTCGAACCGCCAGACGCCCAAGCAGCTGCTTCCCCTTTTCGAAGGGAAAAGTCTCCTGCAGCTGACGTATATCCGCAACCGCCCCGCCTGTAAAGGCGTACTGGCCATTGCGGGCGCAGCACAGGCCGAGCTTATCGCCAGCCAGCTCATTGATGAGGGGGCGGCACTCCGGTGCATTGCTGAGCCGGTAGGGCGCAATACTGCAGCTGCCATCGCTATTGCTGCGTTCGTTTCCGCACCAGACGATATTTTGCTCATCACACCTTCCGATCACCTCATTGGTACGCCAGACCGTTACAATACAGCAATCGCTGAAGCAAAGCAGCTGGCCGAAGATGGGTACATCGTCACTTTCGGACTGAAGCCCACGTATCCGGAAACCGGATTCGGATATATCCATCACCAGGGTAATGAAGTGCTGCGATTCGTGGAAAAGCCCGACGCTGCTACGGCAATATTTATGGTAGGCAACGGTGATTACTTATGGAACAGCGGCATCTTCTGTGCGAAAGCATCCGTGATGCTCGATGAACTCCTGTTGCATTCACCCGCCATCTACCATGCCGCTTCCCGCGCTGCCGGAGAGCTTGTCCGCACCGGCGCAATTTCCCGCGAGGCAATGACGGCCATACCCTCAGACAGTATCGACTACGCCGTCATGGAAAAAACCAGCCGCGTGAAAGTGGTACCCAGCGATATGGAATGGAGCGATGTAGGCAGCTACGAAGCCCTCACACAGGCCCTCACCGAACAATTCCGCTACTCCAACGATCAGGCGGTGTATATCGACAGCAACCCGCACAACAGTACCGTGATAGGTACGGATAAACTGGTTGCTCTTGTTGGTGTGGATAATATGGTGGTA
Source organism: Chitinophaga deserti (assembly GCF_003149455.1). Lineage (GTDB taxonomy): Bacteria > Bacteroidota > Bacteroidia > Chitinophagales > Chitinophagaceae > Chitinophaga > Chitinophaga deserti. Next base: position 106,556 of record NZ_QFFK01000002.1, on the reverse strand, counting down.
GTGGATACGCCGGGCGCCCTGCTCATCATGCAAAAAGGGAAAGGCCAGGTTATTAAACAATTGCATAACTGGGTGGCAGAAAACCGTCCGGAGCTGCTGTAACTGAAATCGTTCATGGAAAAGACATCTAAAATATACATCGCCGGCCACCGTGGAATGGTGGGTGGCGCCATCAAGAGGAAACTGGAGAAAGACGGTTTCCGGAATATCATTACCCGTACATCGGGAGAACTGGACCTGCGCCGGCAGGATCAGGTGCAGGCATTTTTCGAAGAGGAGAAGCCAGACTATGTTTTCCTCGCCGCGGCTAAAGTGGGCGGCATTCATGCCAACAACACTTACCGGGCAGAATTTCTGTACGACAATCTGATGATTGCCGCGAACATCATTCATGCTGCTTATGAACAACAGGTACAAAAGCTCATGTTCCTGGGAAGCTCCTGCATTTATCCGCGCCTTGCGCCGCAGCCCATCACGGAAGATAGTTTGCTGACCGGGCCGCTGGAAGCCACCAACGAGCCATATGCCATCGCTAAGATCACAGGCATCAAACTGTGTGAGGCTTACCGCGATCAATACGGCTGCAATTTCATCAGCGTTATGCCGACCAACCTGTACGGCATCGGCGACAATTATCACCCGGAGAACTCGCATGTACTCCCCGCACTGATACGCAGGTTTCATGAAGCAAAGCAAGCCGGAAAGGACGCAGTAACCGTATGGGGCAGCGGCACACCGAAACGTGAGTTCCTGTATGCCGACGATCTGGCGGAAGCCTGCGTTTTCCTCATGGAGCAATACAATGGCCGTGAGCTGGTGAACATAGGCGCCGGGGAAGATCTTAGCATCCGCGAACTCGCAGAAACCGTACGGGATGTAGTGTGCTATGAAGGCGATATCATTTTTGATACCACCAAGCCTGACGGTACGCCCCGGAAGCTGATGGATGTGTCAAAACTGCACTCCCTTGGCTGGAAGCACCGTACAGAGCTCAGGCAGGGAATTGCCCAGGCATACGGCGATTTTCTGCGGAAACAATTTCAGCATATGAATGCCATGCATCAATAAAAATGTAAGACATGAAAGTAGTTGTAGTAGGAACAGGATATGTGGGGCTGGTAACAGGCGCATGTTTGGCCGAAGTAGGTACAGACGTGGTGTGTGTTGATGTGGACGCGGCCAAGATTGCGCGGCTGGAAAAAGGCATACTGCCTATATATGAGCCGGGGCTGGAAGAAATCGTGACCCGTAATTACCGCAATGGCCGGCTTAAGTTCAGCACAAGCCTGGAGTTTAGCATTCCCGGAGCAGCAGTAGCGTTCATTGCCGTGGGTACCCCTCCGGGGGAAGACGGATCGGCAGACCTCCGGTACGTTATCCAGGTAGCCAAAGAGATAGGAACATACATGACGGAGCCACTCGTAGTGGTAACTAAGAGCACCGTACCGGTGGGCACCGCTGTGAAAGTGAACCGCGCCGTAAAAGAAGCGCTGCAGCAAAGAGGGGCACAGATTGATTACGATGTGGCCTCAAACCCAGAATTCCTGAAGGAAGGCGCCGCCGTGGCAGATTTTATGAAGCCCGACCGCATTGTGGTGGGCGTTAATAACGAACGCGCCGCTAAAACACTCGAAACCCTCTACGCCCCGTTTCTCCTGAACGGCCACCCCATCCTTTTTATGGACGTAGCCTCCGCGGAAATGACCAAGTATGCCGCCAACGCCATGCTGGCCACTAAAATATCGTTCATGAACGATATCGCCGGGTTATGCGAGTTGGTAGGGGCAGATGTGAATAAGGTGCGCAAAGGTATCGGCAGCGATCCCCGCATTGGTAACCGGTTCATATATCCCGGTATAGGATATGGCGGTTCCTGCTTCCCTAAGGACGTAAAGGCCCTTATCCGTACAGGTCTTGAACACGACCGCCGCCTCCGTATCCTGGAAGCCGTAGAGGCCGTTAACCAGGACCAGAAACAGGTTATGTTCGATAAAATATACCGTCACTTCGACGGACAGCTAAAAAACAAAACAATCGCCCTATGGGGGCTCTCCTTCAAACCAAACACGGACGACATGCGTGAAGCCCCGTCGCTGGTGCTTGTTGCCTCCCTCCTGGAAGCCGGCGCCAGCGTACGGGTGTTTGACCCCGTGGCCATGCACGAAGCACAAAAATCCCTTGGTAATACTGTGGAATGGTGTACTGACCTGTACCATGCCGCCGAAGGGGCAGATGCTGTAGCGCTGGTAACGGAATGGAACGAGTTCCGCCTGCCAGACTGGAAGCGGATCGGAGCACGCGTTATGTTCGACGGAAGAAACATCTACGACGATGTGTTGCTGCATAAAAACGGCATTACCTATTACGGTATCGGAACCATTCAACCCACCATCCAAAAAATGATAACCATATGAAAGTCGCATTGATTACCGGCGTTAATGGCCAGGACGGCGCATACCTCGCTGAGCTTTTACTTGAGAAAGGATACATGGTGCATGGCATCAAACGCCGCGCATCGCTGATCAATACTGAAAGGATCGATCACCTGTACCAGGACCCTCATGAGAAAAATGTACGTTTCAAACTGCATTACGGCGATATGACGGATTCAACCAACCTGATCCGTATTATCCAGGAAACGCAGCCCGACGAAATTTATAACCTCGCGGCCATGAGCCACGTACGCGTTAGTTTCGACACACCGGAATACACTGCCAATGCAGATGGTATTGGTACCCTCCGCATCCTGGAAGCCCTGCGCATCCTGAAGCTGGAGCAGAAAACACGTGTATACCAGGCTTCCACCTCCGAGCTGTATGGCCTGGTGCAGGAAGTTCCCCAGCGCGAAACTACTCCGTTCTACCCCCGCTCTCCTTACGCAGTGGCCAAAATGTACGCTTACTGGATCACGGTGAACTACCGGGAAGCATACGGGATGTTCGCCTGCAATGGCATCCTCTTCAACCACGAATCGCCCCTCCGTGGCGAAACTTTCGTGACTAGGAAGATCACCCGTGCCGTATCGGCCATTGTACTGGGCCTGCAGGATAAACTGTATCTCGGTAACCTCGATGCCAAGCGCGACTGGGGCCATGCCAAAGATTATGTGGATGCCATGTGGCGCATCCTCCAGCAGGATACCCCGGAAGATTTCGTGATCGCCACCGGCATTACCACCACCGTCCGCGATTTTGTGCGTATGGCATTTGAAGAAGTGGGTGTGGAACTGGCCTTTGTAGGCACAGGCGTAAATGAAACCGCTGTGGTTACTGCCTGCCGTAATAAAGAGTTTGTGCTGCCGGTAGGGAAAGAAGTAGTGGCGGTGGATCCGAAGTATTTCCGCCCGACGGAAGTGGAACTCCTCATCGGTGACCCCACCAAAGCCAAAACCAAACTGGGATGGGAGCCTGAATACGATTTGCCCGCCCTCGTTAAGGAAATGGTGGCGGCCGACGTGGAACTGTTCCGTAAGAAAGACGTAGCTCACCTGGAACACCTGATCGGATAAAACTACATATAGCATGCAGGCAGCGAACAGAGTGGTAATGAATACGGGTTTGCTGTACGGGAAAATGCTGGTCACCATCTTCATCTCCCTGTACTCTACCCGGCTTGTGCTAAGCGCATTGGGCGCCCGCGACTTTGGGATATTTAATCTCATCGCGGGCGTAATTGCCATGTTGTCTTTTCTCAATATGGCCATGACGCTTTCTACCCAGCGGTATATGTCCGTTCACCTGGGTGGCGGGGATATGGAAAGGCTGAAGAAGATCTTCAACGCCAGCATTCTCCTCCACCTGCTGCTGGGGCTGGGATTGGTAATTGTGTTTGAAGCAGCCGGCTACTTCCTGCTGGGCCATGTACTGAACATCCCGCCGGAGCGCCTCTCTGCCGCAAGGATCATTTACCATTTCATGGTGGTCAGCGCATTTTTTACCATCATTTCCGTGCCGTATGATGCCACCATTAACGCACGGGAGAACATGCTGCTGGTAGCACTCACAGGTATCGCGGAAGCTTTACTGAAACTGGGTGTGGCCCTCGTGTTGCAAAATGCGGGAAGCGACCGGCTGGTACTGTTTGCAGGACTAACTGCCGCTACAGCGGTGGGGCTGCTTCTTTTCAAACGTATCTACTGTTCATTGAAATATCCGGAAAGCAGGATACGCTTCGGGAAGTATAAAGATGGTGCCCTGCTGAAAGAAATGCTTTTCTATGGCGGATGGAACATGTTTGGAGCCGTGAGCGTGGTTACCCGCAACCAGGGCATCGCCATGATCCTGAATGTTTTTTTCGGGACCATTGTAAATGCTGCTTACGGTATCGCCAACCAGGTAAATGCCCAGCTGAGCTTCTTTTCGGTAACACTGATGCAGGCTCTTAACCCGCAGATCATGAAAAGCGAAGGACAGGGCAACAGGGAAAGGATGCTGAAGCTGGCGATGATAGCCAGTAAATTCTCCTTTTCGCTGCTGGCTTTCTTTTCCATCCCCCTCATCCTGGAAACCCCTTTCGTATTAGGCCTCTGGCTGAAGGAGGTGCCGGATTACACGATCGTTTTCTGCCGGCTGATACTGCTGAGTACGATGGTAAACCAGCTGTCTGTTGGTATACAGGTAGGGGTACAGTCTGTGGGTAAGATCAGGAAGTATCAATTGTCTGTAAGCGCATTGCTGATGCTGAACCTGCCTGTGGCCTACCTGCTGTTGCGGATGGGTATGCCGGCATGGTCGGTACTGGCTGCTGCTTTAGGGATAGAGATAATAACCTGTGCATACCGTATCGGTGCGGCCGAGAAACTGATCGGCCTGCCGGTGCGGACATTCCTGAGCGGTGTGGTTACGCGGGCAGTAGCCAGTGTTTTGCTGGCGTTCTGTATTGCCCTGTTGCCATACCGTGCAATGGATGAAGGATGGGCGAGGCTCATAGCCACCTGTGCAGCCAGTACCATGGGATTGATATGCACTTTGAACTGGGTGGGCCTTTCCGCATATGAAACCGGTAAAATCCGGGATGTGATGACGAAAGCACTGTCGCGGATACACCCGCGCCTGGCTGTGATTAAAAAAGCTGTGTGATGAATATTATTTTCTTTACCAACATATCCACCTTCCCATACAACGGTGGTGAAAAGATCAGGAGCTATTACCTCCTGAAGGCACTCTCCGACCTGGGGCACACGGTGCATGCCGTGATCCGCAATGAAGAGGAGGCCGATCTTTCCCAATACCCGCTACCTAACGTTGCTTACCATATCCATCCGAAAAAGCCGCTGGCCGTAACGGAGAGGCTGACCGGCAGCCACTATTTCAAAAAGTCTGCCGCCGTAATGGAGCTGTTTGAACAAATATGCCGGGAGCACAAAATAGATGCGGCAGTACTGGATTACGGATACGTGGGGCATTACATCAGCTTTTTCCGGCGCCGCGGCATTCGGGTGGTATTAGGTACCCATAACGCCCAACCTGAAATTTCAAGACAGCTGCCCGCACGCAGCCTGTTACAGAAAATCAGGAAAGCACAACTGGTAACCCTGGAACAGTGGCATGAACGTAGCTATTTCACCCAAGCGGATGCCGTACTGGTGGTAAGTGAACACGACCACAGTTACCACAGCCGGTTTATTCAACAGGAAAAGCTGTTCCTCGTTCCCAACTTCCTCGATGAAAGGGAGTATGCCATTAAAGCCCCCCGCCAGAAACGACTGCTAGTGATGACCGCCAACTTTACCGTATACCAGAACCTGGAAGGCCTTCGCTGGTTTGTACAGGAAGTATGGGATACCCGGCTGGCAGATAAATTCAGGCTGCAGCTGGTAGGCCGCGGGTCAAAGGAAGCTTTACGTAAAATAACCGGGCAGGAGGAATTTGAGAACATCATAGCCCTGGGCCGGGTAGATGATGTGAAGCAATTTATTGCCAGTGCGGAAGGCGTAGTGATCCCGCTCCTGCATGGCAGCGGTACCCGCCTGAAGTGCCTGGAAGCCATGGCGCTGAACACACCCATAATAGCCACCTCCAGGGGTGTGGAAGGTGTGCAGAGCCACCATTTCATCCTGGCAGATACTGCGGCCGATTTCAAAACTGCTCTCCTGCGCTTTGAGGGAACCCCGCAACGCGGGGATGCTTTAAGGGCCGATTTTATGAAGGAATACAGTGCTTCCGTGAACCGGGAGCGGCTGCAGGAAGCCATTCATTTCGCGCATCATGTACAATAAGATCAAAATATCGCTCTATGCCCTGCTCAGCACGGTAAACGTAAACCTCGTGGGTTCCATGCGGTTGAGCGAAATACTGCTGATGGGGCTGGCACCTTCCGTCATTAAGAAAGATGATTTCTCGCGGTTTCCATATCTGCGAAAAATTATACTGTCATTGGCGCTATTACTCTTTTTCCAGGTGCTGACGGATATGGTGGTAGGAACCACCCCCCAGAATTACTTCAGAGGATGGGCTTCCATCCTCATGTCTATGCTTTCGTTTGTGGTGCTCTTCAAACTGTTCAACAGCTACGAAGGCATCATGATCTACATATTGATGATAATGGTGAAGAATATCTTTTATACAGACGACATCGTAACGTCTGATATGAGTTATTTCAAGTTCAAAATGGTGCCCATCTTATCGTCTCTGGTATACCTCCTCAGTGCGTACTTCTACCGCCGGGGAAATATCAAAGCGGTAATGGCCGTGCTGTTCGGTTATTCTATCACCTGCGTTTCATTCGATTCCCGATCCACGGCCGTGGTCTTCTTTCTGTCTGCCATTATCATCTACTTTTTTAATACCGGGCTTAAGCTTACCAAAGCCAAGATTACGGCTTTCGCCATCATCGGGGTGGTGCTGTTTCAGATCGCATATGTTTTTTATGTAGATGCTGTTAAGGCTGGAGAGTTCGGGGGCGAGCATGCCCGTGCACAGATAGAGCGGCTGGATAATCCTTACAATCCCCTGGAGCTGCTGATGACCGGCAGGGGCGAAACCTTTGCGGCGGTTACCGCCATCGGCGACGCTCCCGTTTTCGGGCATGGCTCCTGGGCAAAGGATCATACCCTCAAGTATTACCAGATCCTGCTCATGTTCCACGATGAGGATTTCAATCTCGAAAAGGCCTATTCCAAAGAGCAGCTTATTCCCAGCCACTCCATACTCATGGGAGCATGGATAAACTGTGGCATCGGAGGGTTTTTATCGGTATTGCTGGTCTTTTTCTTCCTGATGAAGATGGGTTTTTACCTCATCAGGAACGGGCAGCATCTCGCACTCTACCCCGTGATCGTACTCATGACAATAGGTTTGATATGGACTTTCGCGTTCTCTCCCTTCCAGCACCTGCGCTTTAGCGTACCTGCCACGGGGGCTATCATTATGAGCGCTTATTATGATTTCGTGTATTCCGAAGAACCGGATTTTTCTGAACTCCTTTATACCAGTTAGTGAATGGAATATATTTATTATAAAGACGCAAAGGGCAATTTCGGAGATGATCTCAATGCCTGGCTGTGGCCACAGTTTTTTGGTCCGCACAACCCCTCTTCGCCACATGCTTTTGTAGGAATAGGATCTATCCTGTGCCACGATTCCCCGCTTTTCAGGCCCCTCACAGGCCGCCGGAAGATCGTGTTCGGTACGGGTGTACGCCCGGCATACAAATCGTTTACTTTCGGTAACGAATGGGATGTCCGCTTCCTGAGGGGACCATTATCCGCCCATTATTTCAATAACGAACATCCTTTTATTGCGGATGCCGCATATGCTCTCGGGCTTTCGGAAAGTTTCGATCGTATCGCATCCACACCCAAGAAATATAAAGTGAGTGTGATCCCCTATTTCCGGTCGCTGCCATTCTTCGACTGGGAAAAGGTATGTGCTGAACTGGGCTTCCATTATATATCTCCTACCGCCGAGCATGGTATTGAACATACGCTGGAGGAGATTGCTTCTTCCGAGTTTGTAATTGCAGAAGCTATGCATGGTGCTATTATCGCAGATATCCTCCGCGTGCCCTGGAGCCGTTTTGTACTCAGTACCCCTTTTACGGAAGGGAGCGGCGTGTCGGAATTTAAATGGATGGACTGGCTGTTCTCTATCGGGCAAACCGGGACGGACACGGCACACATCAAACTCTACCGCAAATCATTCCTGCATGGCTGGCTTAAAAAAGCTTCCGGTAACGTGCTTAACACCGAGTTCCTGGTAAAACGCGCAGTGCGGGAAGATCTGGTGAAGCAACTGGCGGGCATACGCAACTTCAGCCTGTCGTCAGACAATGCCATTCAGGAAATCAACACCCGTTTTTTTGATGAAATCGCCGCCCTCAAAGCGGAACTAAATACTGTTCACCATGGCGACAGATCAATTATTTGAAGAAAAGACCGACGCGCGAACCGGTAAGGTGAAGATGTACCGCGACAATCCGCTGTATTTTCTTCGCCGGTCCAACATCTCCCTGAAGAAGAGCATCATGCTGTACCTCTACTACAGCGTGGCCATCTGGCTGCCCGATCCTCCCCGGCCTATAGGGGGGCTCTGCCTTTCTTTCCGTACCTGGCTGGCATCAAAGATTTTCCTGAAAGCAGGAAAGAATATTAAAATAGGCAGAAACACACGCTTCGGCAGTGGTATAAAAGTGGAGATCGGAGACTTCTCAGGCCTGAATACCGGTGGATGGATCGGGAACGATACTGTAATCGGGAACGATGTAATGTTCGGTCCGGAAGTAGTTATCCTCTCCGGCAGCCACAATTTCGAGCGTACAGACATCCCCATGCGGGAGCAGGGCGCCACACACAGGAAGCCGGTAGTGATAGGCGATGATGTATGGATCGGTACACGGGTTATTATTCTCCCCGGAATAAAAATCGGTTCGCACAGCATCATAGGTGCTGGATCGGTGGTAACCAAAGATGTTCCTGAATATGCCATTGTAGCCGGCAACCCGGCAGTCATTAAAAAATTCAGAGTATAATGGAAAAGCTTATTTCAGTAATTGTACCCGTTTACAACGGGGAGAAATATATCAACGACACGCTGGACAGCCTGCTGCGCCAAACCTGGCGGGGCTTTGAGCTGATAGTGGTGGATGGGAACTCTACAGACCGTACGGTGCAGCTGGTGAAAGATCACCTGCAAACCGTGGATATTCTTATCTCCGAGAAAGACGAAGGCATGTACGACGCCTTGCGGAAAGGTATGGAAGCCGCTTCAGGGAAGTATCTCTGTTATATTAATTCCGACGACCGCCTGCTGCCATATACCCTCGAGAAAGTGGTGCGCAAATTCGAGCACGGGCAATACGACCTGGTGTTTGGCGACCATAATTTTATCTCGGAAACGGGGGAAATCGCCTACACATATAAGGGTGTGAATTTCAGCCGGGATGCCATCAGCTACTTGCACCGGGTGCCATTTGCGCAGCAAAGCGCCTTCTGGACGAAGGAGGCTTACCGGAAAGCCGGTGGTTTCGACAAGTCCATGAAGTACTCCGCCGATTCCAAGTTCCTGCTCACCCTCTGCCTCGATCCCATGATCCGTAAAGGATACATACCTGCTGTACTGGGAGAGTACCGTATGCATGGAGACTCCTTCTCGGTTTCGGTAACCGAAAAAATGATCGCGGAAAATCACCGGATGCGCAATGCCCTGCCATTGAAGCATAACAAGCTGCGCAAATACTTCTATGAAATGATCACCAAGGTGGTGAACGCCCGTGGTATCTATAAGAAAATGACCTATAAAGGCACGAAATTCTAAAACGAAGCATGAACATTTTATTCATAGTACCCAGTTACAAACCCGCTTATATCTATGGCGGCCCCATCGTGTCGGTAGCACGGCTGGCGGAAAGCCTCGTGCAGATAGGGCATACAGTAACAGTTTATACCACTACCGCCAACGGGCCCGATGAGCTGGATATGCCGCTCACCGAGCCGGTAATGATGGACGGGGTGCGCGTACAATTCTTCCGCCGTATCACGAAAGACCATACCCATATTTCCCCCGCCCTGTGGAAAGCCACCTGGGCCACCGTGAAAGATTATGATGCCGTACACATCCACTCCTGGTGGAACTTCCTCATCATGGGCGTTTCACTCATATGCACCATGAAGGGGGTAAAGCCTGTGCTGAGTCCACGCGGAATGCTGTGCGACTACATTTTCACCAACAAAAACCAGTTCAAAAAGAAGCTGCTCCATCATACGGTAGGCAAACACCTGCTGTCAAGAACCTTCCTGCACGTTACATCCCACGTGGAATGGAACGATTGCCTGAAGCTGAACGAAAACTGGCGGGGTGGTCTCATTCATAACATCGTTGACCTTCCGTACCAATCCGGTAAGCCGCAGGAGCATCAAAGCAATCCTGAGTTTACCATTGGTTTCCTTTCCCGGGTAGATCCCAAGAAAGGGCTGGATATCCTCATCAAAGCCCTGGCCGGTGTGGATTTCCCTTTCGTATTGAAAATAGCAGGTTCCGGAGACGGAGATTATATGGATGAGCTTCGCGCACTGATTGCGGCTGAGGGAATAGAGGATAAAGTGGAATGGGTAGGCTGGAAGAAGGGAGAAGAGAAATTCTCTTTCCTCGCTGAAGTGGATCTTTTCGCACTCACTTCCCACAACGAAAATTTTGCGGTGGTGGTAATCGAATCACTGTCTGTGGGTACACCGGTATTGGTAAGTGAAAACGTTGGGCTTTCGCGGTATGTGAAAGAGCGAAACCTGGGATGGGTAACAACACTGGGGTTGAAGGAAGTGCGTGCGCGCCTCACAGAAGCCTACCGCGCGCAGCAGGAGCGTTTCCGTATCAGGAAAGACGCCGTTCCCATCATCCGGGAAGATTTTAATGAAGAAAAGCTGGCAGCCGATTACGCGGATATGTACCGTAATGTCAACAACCTCCCATATAAACGTACCGCTGTATGAAACTAGCAGTAATCATATTAACCTATAACGAATCGCTCCACCTCGCACGCTGCCTCGAGAGTGTGCGTACTATCGCTTCCGAGATACATATCGTGGATTCTTATTCTACAGATGATACGCTTGCCATCGCGGAACGCTTCGGCGCCACTGTGGTGCAGCGTAAATGGACCAACCATGCAGAACAGTGCCAGTGGGGCATGGATAATTGTGGTATTAAGGCAGATTGGGTAATGCGCCTGGACGCGGATGAATACCTGGAGCCTGCACTGAAACGTGAAATAGAAGAGCGCCTGGATACGATGCCGGAGAACATTACCGGTTTGTACATCCGCAGGAAAGTGCTCTTTAAAAATAAATGGATCCGCCATGGAGGATTCTATCCGCATATACTCATGCGAATCTGGCGAAATGGACAGGCCAGCGTGGAACAGCGGTGGATGGACGAGCATATCGTTGTAAACAGCGGGGATACCCTTATGCTGAAAGAGCACCTTGTTGATCACAATCTTAATTCCATTCACTGGTGGGTTAACAAGCATAACAATTATGCCATCAAGGAAATGATCGACCTCCTGAACATCAAATACCGCTTTATGGAGCTGGATCAGCGCCTGCTGGGTTCTACCAACGGGAGTGCCCGCCGTAAGCGCTTCCTTAAAGAAAAAGTGTATTCCACTATCCCTCCCGGAGGGCGCGCTTTCCTGTATTTCTGCTACCGCTATTTCGTGCGGTTCGGATTTCTGGACGGCTACCGGGGTTTTATATTCCATTTCATGCAGGGGTATTGGTACCGGCTGCTGGTAGATGTAAACGTTAAGGAATTTGAAGCCAAGCTGGGAGGAGATACCAGTGCGGCTAAACTGAAAGAAATCTTAAGAAATGATTACAACATCGCGATCTGAAGCCATCCGGACAGACCTGTCGAAGTTCCGTACCGGAGATTACTCCGCCGGGCCCGGGTGGAAAGTACTTTCCTGGTACTTCGTGAATTACTGGGTGTTTTACAGCTCCCTCCCCTGGCCGTATGGGCTGAAAACGGCCCTGCTGCGGATGTTTGGTGCTAAGGTGGGGAAAGGGCTCGTGATAAAAACGAACGTGCGGATCAAGAACCCCTGGCGCCTCACCATCGGCGATCATGTATGGATAGGGGAAGATGTTTGGATCGATAACCTGGAAAATGTATCGATAGGAAATCATGTCTGTATTTCCCAGGGGGCCCTGCTGCTGACGGGTAACCATGATTACACCGCTTCCGACTTCCCTTACCGCCTCGGCCCCATCCGGCTGGACGATGGTTCGTGGGTAGGTGCGAAATCGGTAGTGTGCCCGGGTGTCCGCCTCGGCAGTCATGCCATACTTACCGTTAGCTCGGTAGCCACACGTGATATTGCGCCCTGGGAGATCCATGCGGGTAACCCGGCAGCTTTTGTACGCGATCGCGTCATGAAAAAATAATAAAGACACATGCCCAAGAGATTGTTGCTGATAGGAGGAAATTATGCGCCCGAGCCAACCGGCATCGGGAAGTTCAACGGTGAGATGATCGGCTGGCTGGTGAACAACGGGTATGAATGCACCGTGATAACCACCTACCCGTATTATCCCCAATGGAAGGTTCAGGAACCCTACTCCCGGAAAAACCGCTGGTTCCGCTGTGAGGAATCGCACGAAGGAAGGCTGAAAGTTTACCGCTGCCCGCAATATGTGCCCGCGGAACCCAGCGGTAAAAAAAGGATGATGATGGATGCCACATTTGCCATGGCTGCTTTTGTGCAGATGCTGAAGCTCCTCCCTTCGAAGAAATATGATTACGTCATGAGCGTGGTGCCCTCGTTTCACCTCGGCTTACTGGCGCTGCTGTATAAGAAATTCCGTGGCGCAGAAGTACTGTATCACATCCAGGACCTCCAGATAGATGCGGCCCGCGATCTGAATATGATCCGGAGTGGGAAGATGATCAACGCCATGTTGAAGCTGGAGAAATACATCCTCCGGAAATCGGACAGGGTGAGTAGTATATCCGACGGTATGATCCGCCAGATCAGCGGTAAGCTGGACCGGCAGATAGAGCTGTTCCCCAACTGGGCGGATGTAGACAAATTTCATCCCCTGCCCGGCCGTATGTCGCTGAAAGAATCATTCGGGTTTCAGCCCGGTCATAAGGTAGTGCTGTATTCCGGCGCTATTGGAGAAAAGCAGGGGCTGGAATCAATCTTGCATGCCGCCAGATCGCTGGAAGACAGGGAAGATGTGCAATTCGTCATCTGTGGCTCCGGCCCTTATCGCGAAAAGCTGCATGAGAAAGCGCTGGAAATGGGTTTGCGGAGTGTACACTTTCTTCCCCTTCAGCCGCTGGATCAGTTTAACCGCTTCCTCAATATGGCCGACCTGCACCTGGTAATCCAGAAGTCGGGCGCCTCCGACCTGGTGATGCCTTCCAAGCTCACGGCCATACTGGCCGTAGGCGGACTGTCTCTGGTTACAGCCAATCCCGGATCGAGCCTGCATGCGCTGGTAGAAGGGTATCAGCTGGGTATTGTTGTGCCGGCGGAGAATCAGGAAGCGCTGAACCATGGCATCCGGAAAGCGGTCACTGAAGACCATGTGGGTATGCGCGGCAATGCACGGTCGTATGCTGTGGAGTATTTATCCATCGATAAAGTCATGCGCCGATTTGAAGCAAATGTTTTAAAAAATTAGTCATGCTGAACCGGTATCTGAAAATATTTCTCATCCAGATCTTTGTACTGGATTTCATTTGCCTGAACGGGCTCTTTTTCCTCGCAGGGATGGGCCTGCGGCAATACGATCTTCAATCGCACCAGGGTGCCGACGCCTTTTTGCTGGTATCCAACATCGCCTGGGCCATTGCACTGTATACATCAGGGCTTCACTCCGTGAGCAGCCAGCTCTCCTATGAAAAAATGGCGAGGAAAACCGCGAAATCGGTGCTGATGTACCTGCTTATTTTATTAGGCTTTCTATTCCTCTATCAACACCTTTACAGCCGGTTTTTTGTACTGATGTACTGTTCGCTTTTTATCTCTGCGGTGGTGCTAAACAGGCTGCTCTTTTACTGGATCACGGATCACGTGCGCAGCAGGAAAGGGATTGAAAGGAAAATGGTGATACTGGGGTATAACGAAATGTCGAAGAAACTGGCGGATAACCTGGTGTCGGAGAAGAGCAACCTCCGGTTTGAAGGTTATTTCGAAGAGTATAGTAAAGTGCAGGAGCTGTCGTACTACCCGGTGATCGGTAACCTGCAGGATTGTGTGCCTTATGCGCGGGATAATAACATCCGCGAAATCTACTCCACATTATCCCCCGAACAGTTTCCGTATCTCTACACACTCGCCTACGAAGCGGAAAGGCACTTTATTCATTTTCGCTTTGTGCCGGATTTTAAAATGTTTGTGAACCGGCAGATTCATGTGGATTATTTCAACAATATTCCCATCATCAGCCTGCGTTCCGAACCGCTCGATGATATTGCAAACCGTATCCGTAAGCGCATCTTTGACCTGGTCTTCAGTACGCTGGTATGCGTTTTCCTCCTGAGCTGGCTGATACCCTTGCTGGCATTGCTCATCAGGCTGGAATCGAAAGGTCCGGTATTCTTTGTGCAGCACCGCACCGGCCGTAATAACAGAACGTTCCGCTGCCTGAAAATGCGCAGTATGTACGTGAATAACGATGCCAATTCCAAACAGGCTTCCCGAAACGATAAGCGGTTTACGCGTGTAGGGCGCATACTCCGCAAAACGAACCTGGATGAAATGCCCCAGTTCTTTAACGTACTGCTGGGCGACATGTCTGTGGTAGGCCCGCGCCCTCATATGCTGAAGCATACCGAAGAATATTCGTCGATCATCAAACAATACATGGTGCGGCACTTCCTGAAACCGGGTATCACCGGATGGGCACAGGTAAATGGTTTCAGAGGGGAGATAACGGAAGATGCACATCTGCGCAAACGGGTGGAGCACGATATTTGGTACATGGAAAACTGGTCTGTTTATCTGGACTTACGGATCATATTTTTAACAGTGGCGAACACGATGAAAGGAGAAAAGAATGCATTTTGATATCCTTAAACACGACATGCACTCGCATTTGCTGCCCGGGCTGGACGACGGTGTGCAGGACCTGGAAACTGCCCTGGCGTTCATCCGGCAGCTTTCTGCGCTGGGTTATGAGCACCTTACCACTACACCTCACATCATGTGCGGGGTGTATAACAATGGTGCAGATACCATCCTGCCAAAGCTGGAGGAAGTGCGGGAAGCAGTGCGGAAAGCCGGAATCCCCATAGAGCTGGATGCCGGTGCAGAATACCTGCTGGACGATTATTTCGAATCGCTGCTGGAAGAGCGTGCCCCTTTAATGACTATCGGTGGAAATCATGTGCTGGTAGAGTTTTCGTGGGTGGGGCTGCCGGCTGGTTACCGGAGTACTTTCTTCAACATGAAAGTAGCGGGG
Organism: Chitinophaga deserti; assembly: GCF_003149455.1. Lineage (GTDB taxonomy): Bacteria > Bacteroidota > Bacteroidia > Chitinophagales > Chitinophagaceae > Chitinophaga > Chitinophaga deserti. The sequence continues at coordinate 91,150 of NZ_QFFK01000002.1, read as the reverse complement.
TACGAACCTGTACTGGCGCATCCCGAGCGGTATCATTACCTGCATAAGGATTTTGATGTATACCGGGAGATTCATGCTTCCGGGGTACTGTTGCAGGCCAACCTGCTGTCGTTCACAGGATACTACGGCAGCCGAGTGCAGGCGGCAGCATTGCAGCTGGCGGAAGAAGGACTGATTCATTTCGCCGGTACCGATCTGCATCACCAGCGGCATTTACAGGCACTTACGGAATTTGATTTCAGGAAAGTGCTGGGGAAGATGTTGGCAGTCAACAATTTAAGAAATGCGTTGTTATAAGATTATAGACACAAACGGGTTTCTCTTTACAGGAAAAAGAGTATTTTGTATAGCGACATGCGAAAAACCGCTCCGGCGGCCAGTATCTTTATTTTGAAACTGAATACAAAAACCAAGGGGCTAACAATGAAATCTTCCACAGGAGTACGCGATCTCCCTGCCGATAAATGGTTAATCAATGATGTGTTTCATGAACTGCGGAGTATGCTGTCTGCGATATTGAGCAGTGTGGAGCTGATTGAAATGTATGCCGCCAGGCCCGATTCCGGAGGGCGCATCAGCCGTCAGGCAGGCTCCATCAAGATGCAGGTAATGGAACTGGAATTCCAGTTGCAGAACGTGAAAGTGATACAGGATATGCTGAATGCATCGCAGATCATTCACCGAAATCATTTCAATATCGTGCATATGCTAGAACAGCTGGTGGAAGATGAGCGTTATGCACATTTATTTCCGGCAGGTGTGGCCTTTGATATGCGTGAGGAGCGGGAAGTGGTGTATGCAGATGAACAGTTGCTCCGGCAAACTGTGCTGAATGTGGCCTGGTGCCTGAATCGTAATGCAGCACCCGGTGCCGCGCCGGAAATACGGTATGCAGTACAGGAAGAGCATTTCGAAATTACAGGTCTGGTGCCCGTGCCGGGCCGCCCGGCGCTGGATCAGCGGATGTGCAGGCTCATCGGCTACTTGTCGGAACTGCAGGGTGGTACCTTTGAACTGCAGGAATCGGAAGGGACGCTGCTGGTGCGAATTCCCGTATAAATTTGTCTGGTTAGTTTGAGTATAGTGGAAGGCGCTCCTGAATGGGGTGCCTTTCCTGTTTATGGGCAGCCGGGGGGATTTGTGCCACATAAACCGGCTTTACTGTAGGGTTACTTCTGATTTAAAGAAGGGTTACTGTATATATACTGTATATAAAAGCCATCCAAACCCAATACAGTAAAGGAAAAGCAGCGATTTATATACTATAAGGTACCATTACAGTATGCTATCTGTATATATTCCTTATCCCTGAGATCTGGCTGAAGTTGAACCGGGGATGCTCATTGCCCTTCCTCCTGAGCCGTCACAAATAGCTGGAGCTGTGCGGGCTGCAGAATAGAGAAGCGCTTATCTTCCGAAGTAACCCAGCCTTCCTGAACAAGTTCCTGGAGCATGCGGTGGGCGGTTTCGTAAGTTGTGCCGGTATAAGAAGCCATATCCTGACGGGAAAGGGGGAAATTGATAAACCCGTCTTTAGTTCCGAATTTCTTCTCTAAATGAAGCAATGCCTGGGCAATTCGGCCCTTTACGGACATATGTGCGAGGTTGCGCATGCGTTTCTCGGATTCCTGTAATTCACGGGCGTAAAACATCATCAGCTCATACAGCAAACTATTGTTAACCTGCAGCGAATCCTGGAAGAAGGAAAGATCGAAGTGGCAGACGGTAGTGGCTTCCAGCGCGGTAGCAGAAACGGGATAGGTATGATCGGTGCCAATGCCACGGTGCCCCACAATATCGCCCGAAGCGGCAAAGCGTACGATGAGTTCCTTATCCCTCCCCCAGTGTTTATGCACTTTCATCCTTCCCTTATCAATAAAATAAATACCTGTTACAGGATCGCCTTCGGAAAAAAGGAGCTCGCCCTTTTTGAGGGCATAGTGTTTTTTGTTAGCGGTGATGGCTGGCTTCCAGGAGGGCAGGCAAAGGCGGCACAGCAGGCAGGCATCCATGTCGCAGGATTGTCGGGCAAGCTTCATAATGGGGGCTCGTTTGAGTGGGCGGTCAAGTTAGCGTATTCTTTCCATAATGCGGGGTGCAGGCGCACGGTTTCGCCGATGATGATGACTGCAGGACTTCCCAGCCCGGCTTCTTCCGCCAGTTCTGCAATATCTGCCACACTGCCGGTTACACAGCGCTCCTCACCGGTGGTGGCCGATTGTATCACGGCGGCGGGAATACCTGATTTACCGTTGGTGATAAATATATCCATGATCTCCCGGATGCGGCTCATGCCCATGAGGATCACCACGGTGGCGGTGGATTGTGCCGCCAGGGCAATATCGGCGGAAATGGTGCCCGTCCGGGTAGTGCCGGTAGTGATCCAGCAGGATTCGTGGAGGCCACGGGCCGTTAAGGGGATGCCTTGTGAGGCCGGGGCGGCTATGGCGCTGGTAATTCCGGGTATGGTTTGGACGGGGATGCCGGCTTCGCGGGCAGCCCTGATCTCTTCCTCTGCCCGCCCGAAAAGGAAAGGGTCGCCACCTTTTAGGCGTACCACATGCCCATGAGATTGGGCGTAATGAACGATAAGGCGGCATATTTCGTCCTGCGGTACGGCGTGGCGGCCGGGCCTTTTACCTACTGAGAGGCAAAGCGTACCCGGACGGGCATACTGCAGCAAATCCTCGCATGCCAGTGCATCATATAATATAACGTCTGCCGCACTGAGCGTCTTGATAGCTTTCAGGGTGATAAGCTCCGGATCTCCCGGTCCTGCACCCACCAGGCTGAGCATAGGCTGTAACATACTATAACGGATTAAGAATAAATATATCTGACATAATTTATAAGAAACGCTATAAAAATAATAGATCTAAGTGTAAATTCATGATATGAATCATAGTTTAATTTGATTATTTTGATGCTCAATAGGTGAAAAGTGCTATCCTGATCAATTGAAATGCTGTATAGAAATTAATTTAATGTGACTTTATTCGTTTTATCACCAAATATGCTCCCATGAAAATCGTCGTCATCGGAAACGGCATGGTCGGTTTCAAATTCTGCCGTAAAATCACCGAAAGGCAGATCCCCGGGCTCCAGCTCGTCGTCTTCGGAGAAGAGCGCCACCCGGCATACGACCGTGTCCATCTCAGCAGCTATTTCGAAGGTAAATCCACCGCCGATCTGCTCCTCGCTCCTAAAAACTGGTATGCCGACAATGGCATCCGCCTCCTCCTCGGTGATCCCGTTCACCACATTTCCCCCGGCGTTCAGACAGTCACCTCCAGGTCCGGCATCACCGAATCTTACGACGTGCTGGTTTTTGCCACTGGTTCCTCCGCCTTTGTACCGCCCATGCCCGGCACCGATCAGAAAGGCGTATTCGTTTACCGCACGCTCGATGATCTGGAACTCATGAAATCGGCCGCCCGGAAGGCGCGCCGTGCAGCAGTCATAGGCGGCGGCCTCCTTGGACTTGAAGCGGCCAAATCCTGCATGGACCTCGGCATTGCCGACACCACCATCGTAGAATACGCCCCCCGCCTCATGCCCCGGCAGATCGATCAGAACGGCTCCGAAATCCTCCAGCGCCAGCTCCTGGCACTCGGCCTTAAAATCCGTACCAACGCTTACACCACTTCTATCCGGGGCGACGGGCAGGCAACAGGCATCGGTTTCGAAGACGGTTCTTCCATTCCCGCAGATATGATCGTTATATCGGCAGGGATTCGTCCACGTGATGAACTCGCCGCTGCTGCAGGTCTCGAAACGGGATCCCGCGGGGGGATTATAGTGAATGACCGCATGCAGGCTTCGCATGCCAACATTTACGCCATCGGCGAGTGTGCCTTGTATGATCACACCATATATGGACTGGTAGCGCCCGGATACGAAATGGCGGATATTGCCATAGATAATATCCTCGGTGGCGACCGCACTTTCGGCGGGTTCGATATGAGTACCAAGCTGAAACTTGTGGGCGTGGATGTAGCAAGCTTCGGAGATCCCTTCCCTCCTCCTGATACCTGCCGCGTGATCGTATTCGAAGATCAGGTTGCCGGGGTGTACAAACGCATAAACATGACGGACGACGGGCAGTACATTCTCGGGGGTATTCTCATCGGTGATGCATCGTCGTACAACATGTTGCTGCAAAAGGTAAAGAATAAGATTAAAGTGACGGGCAAGCCGGAAGATGAACTGTTGGGCAGCCGCTCCTCCGGCGATACTGCTGCCGGTGTACTGGGCCTGCCTCCCGATGCTATGATCTGCTCCTGCGAAAGTGTATCCAAAGCTGCTATCTGCAAAGCGGTGGAAGATGGTCACGAAACTTTCAATGCCGTGAAGAAATGTACCGGTGCTTCTACTTCCTGCGGCGGATGTGCACCCATGGTGAAGGATCTGATCACATATACATTGAAATCGCAGGGGAAATATGTGAGGAACGTATTGTGTGAGCACTTCGGATATTCCCGTCAGGAACTCTTCGACCTCATCCGGCTCCGCAACCTCCGTACTTACGATGATGTACTGGATCATATCGGGCAGGGCGATGGCTGTGAGGTTTGCAAACCTGCCGTTTCATCTATTCTTGCCAGTTTATGGAATGATATGATCCTCGCTAAGGGGAACGATACCGCGCAGGACTCCAACGACCGTTATCTCGCCAATATACAGAAAGGAGGTACCTACTCTGTAGTACCCCGTATTCCCGGAGGGGAAATCACGCCGCAAAAACTCATGGCCATTGGCCGAATTGCGGAGAAGTACAATCTATACACCAAAATTACCGGCGGCCAGCGTATCGATATGTTTGGCGCACACGTCGGGGATCTGCCGCTGATCTGGGAAGAACTGATCGCAGAGGGCTTCGAAAGCGGCCATGCATACGGGAAGGCCCTGCGCACGGTAAAAAGCTGTGTGGGGTCTACCTGGTGCCGTTTCGGACTGCACGACAGTGTGAGCTACGCCATCAGGGTCGAAGAAAGGTACCGCGGACTGCGGGCGCCACATAAACTTAAATCTGCCGTGTCCGGCTGTATCCGGGAATGTGCGGAAGCGCAATCGAAAGACTTCGGTATCATCGCTACTGAAAAAGGCTGGAACCTTTATGTGTGTGGCAATGGCGGCTCCAAACCACAACATGCCCATCTCCTCGCGGCAGATATCGATAGCGAAACCTGCATCCGTTATATCGACCGTTTCCTCATGTTCTACATCAAAACTGCCGACCCGCTTACCCGCACCGCAACATGGCTTAACAAAATGGATGGCGGAATCGATTACCTCCGCAATGTGGTGGTGAAAGACAGCTTAGGCATCGCAGAAGAGCTGGAACGCGAAATGCAGTTGCTGGTAGATAATTACAAATGCGAATGGAAGGAAGTAGTGGAAACGCCCGCACTGCGCAAACGGTTCAGCCATTTCGTAAACGCTCCGGAAGATAAAGATCCCAACGTTCGTTTCGAAACATTGCGCGGACAGAAGAAGGCACTGGAGTGGAAATAACTCATCATCAACCAAAAAAGACGATACGCATGTCTACTATCACTAAAGAAAAAATGACCTGGTTTTTTGCCTGTAAGGTGGAAGATGTACCTGCCAACGGCGGTGTTTGCGTGAAGTACAAAGATGAACAGATTGCACTGTTCCATTTTGCCCGCCGTGGCGAATGGTATGCTTCGCAGAACCTTTGTCCGCACCGGCAACAGATGGCATTAAGCCGCGGTATGATCGGTGCCCAGCAGGGAGAGCCTAAGGTAGCCTGCCCGTTTCATAAGAAAACTTTTTCACTGGCAGACGGGCGCTGTCTTTCCGACGAGCATGAATGTGCCATTAAAGTATATCCTGTAAAGCTGGAAGACGACCGTATTTATATCGGTGTTCATCCTATTCCGGGGTGAATGCCTGAAAAGGTGAAACCCGGTGGCTTGGCGGCGAACCGGGTTTCGTGACTTCAATTGCTGGAATTAAAATCGTTCAAATGTACAATAAAATGCATTCCCGCTGCGGGACGGCCATGCTCCTCTTATTGGGCGGCCTCCCGCTGGCCGGTAAAGCCCAGTTATCGCTCTCTGCGCAGTTACGCACCCGTACAGAGTTCCGCGATGGGCAGGGGGCGCCGCTCCCGCGATCCGCAAAGCCGGCATTCTTCACCTCACAACGCACCCGCCTCTCGGCAGGGTTTACCACGAACCGCCTCAAATTCGGATTGTCTGTTCAGGATGTCCGGGTTTGGGGCCAGGATGTTTCCACTATCAATAAGATCAGTACGCAGGATAACAACGGGCTGATGGTGCACGAAGCCTGGGCCGAAGTACGGCTTACAGATACTACATCCCTTCACAACCTGAGCTTTAAGATAGGCCGGCAGGAACTGAATTATGATGATGGCAGGCTGCTGGGTAACCTCGACTGGTTGCAGCAGGCCCGCAGGCACGATGCACTGGTGTTCCGTTACAGTTCCGGTTCCTGGCAGGCCGATGTTGGTTTAGCCTATGCGCAAAACCGCGAAGCTGCATCGGGCACCTTATACCAGGGTACGCCTCCGGGTGCTTATCCTGCCAATACCAACGGCGGGTCGATGTATAAAGGATTACAATACCTGCACATCTCCCGGAAAAATACCCATGGGCAGATATCTCTGCTTGCACTGGCAGATCAGTTTCCCCGGTTTCATGTAGATACCATTGAGCAAAAGCCTGTTAAAACTTACGATGCCGGTGTGCACAGCAGGTTTACGGCAGCCGCTTATGCGCAACAAACTTTCGGCAGGCTGTCGCTGACCGGTAACGTGGCTTACCAGGGCGGGAGGTATGCTGATGGCGGTACAGTAGAAGGATGGCTCCTTTCAGGACAGGCGCTATATGCTATCACACCTCAGCTGAAAGCAGGTGTGGGAACAGATTATACTACCGGGGGCAAATCGGGCAGCAGGGCAAAGGCCTTTGATCCATTGTATGGTACACCACATAAATTCTGGGGGCATATGGATTATTACTACGCCGGCAATACTTTCGGCGCCACCGGCCTGCAGGATTATTACCTCCGCTTTCTTTTCAAACCCGGCGCCAGATGGAGCCTTCAGGCCGACGGGCACCGCTTCTTTTCGGCCAGCTCCATCGCCATGCACAACCGCGACTATGGCTGGGAGGCCGACCTCAATGCACAGTTTGCACTCACGCCTGTAATAGGCTTCGAGGCGGGGTACAGCTATTACCGCAGCACACTTCCACTGGCAGCGGTAAAGGCGGTTAACAATGCGGCACGCAGTAACCAATGGGCTTACCTCATGATCAATATCAAACCTTCATTATTACTGAAATAATTCTTCACTCACTTAAACTATTCAACGATGGATTATAAAAAACCAGCGGAAGTATCCGGCGCCATGATCCAGGCCGGTATCGATAAAACCCGCATGAGTATGACAGATATGATCGTAAAAGGAATCCTTTCCGGCGCAATCCTCGGCTTTGGCACTACGTTCGCCCTCACGGCTACCGTGCAAACGAGCCTCCCGCTCATAGGAGCAGCTATCTTTCCTGCATGCTTCATCATCGTGGTGCTGCTGGGGTACGAACTGGTAACGGGGAACTTTGCCGTGATGTCGCTGTCGTGGTTTGCGGGGCAAATTTCCCTGAAGCAGCTGGGCAAAAACTGGGCGGTTGTATACCTCGCCAACCTCGCAGGAGGCCTCATGTATGCAGGGCTTTTCTGGGCATCACTCACCCAGTTCGGGAAGGTAGACGGGGGCGCCATCGGCAAACTGATTACCAATATTGCAGTTGCCAAAACCACAGGCTATGGTCAATTCGGAACTACCGGTCTGCTCACCGTTTTTGTGAAAGGAATTTTATGCAACTGGATGGTAACGCTGGGTGTGGTGATGGCCATGACATCTACTTCCACATTAGGTAAGATTCTGGCGGCATGGCTCCCGATCTTCATCTTTTTTGCTCAGGGTTTTGAACACGCCGTTGTGAACATGTTCGTGATTCCCGCAGGTATGCTGCTGGGTGCGCCTGTTTCTGCAGGACAATGGTGGTGGCTGAACCAGCTGCCGGTTACACTGGGCAACATCGCAGGCGGGGTTATCTTCACTGCGTTAACCCTGTACCTCATGCATGGTAAGCGCCGTAAGGAGCCACTGGTTTCCACAGGAAGCAGCTCCCGCCCGGAGATTGCGGAGAGCGCCCCTGTGCTGCAATAATCAGTGCTTACTGATCTTGCGGAGAAAATGCCATTCCGCTCCAGCCATAAACATACGGCCGGGTTGGGATGGCATCAGATAATCTGTGTGGCCTGTAAGGTTATCGACACCCAGATGGAGTGTAAGCCTTTTTTGAAGAAGTGTTTTCTGAACCGATGCATACAGCAGCACATGGCCTTTTACAAATACATCGTATGGATCGATATATCCATTGTTGTCAACATCCAGGAAGCCGTATTTGCCTCTGTAGGTTCCACGAAATGAAGCGCTGAGTCCCCAGCGGGGATGTGCCCATGTAGTTTGGAGGCTGGCCATATGACGGCTGCGGTTGGGTAATCCGAAGTAATCGCCGGAGGTAGCCGGCCGTATGCCATCAGGCGTGCGCACCGTTTTGTAGCGCGGGGATTTCTGGCGGATGGAATCCAGTATGGTGGGATTACGTGCTTCCAGCAGCTGGTAACCTGCAGAAATCTGAAGGTTGGATGTAATGGAATACTTCCATCCTGCCTCCACTCCCCGTAAGGTTACCCGGTCTATATTGATGTAGGAAAATAATTGCTGTCCGTTTCGCATGATGCCTACCTGCTCCGTATTTATGAGATTGCGCAGGCGGTGCATAAAAGCCCCTGCCTGCCATTCCATTCTGCTGCCGGTATTCAGGGTAATGCCTGTGTTGAAAGAAGTAGAGGTTTCCGGCTGTAGGGTATTTACCTGTGAAGCATTATCCCAAATCTGTGCTACGGTACCGGCGGCTTTCAGCTGAGCAGCCTTTTCTGCGAAATTATGTGCGCCAATCACCGTGTAGCCCTGGGTGATATTTGTGAATACCTGGTACATCTGGGCATAGGTAGGTGGTTTAAAGCCATTGCCCATAGAGGCTCTTATGCCGAGCCATTGCACCGGGCGGTAAAGGGCGCCGGCGCTAAGATTGAGGCGGCCGCCGTAATCGCTGTTACCATCATAGCGCAGGCCTGCGGTGAGCTTGAATTTGTCTGTTGCTGAATATTCGGTTTGCAGATAGCCGAAGTATCCGTTCATCGACCGCCGGATGTCTGACCCGGGGTTGCGGTAAGATTGCCGGTCGCCGCCAATGCCACCAAGGAAAACAAGTGGCAGTTGCTCCGGGCGTTGCTCTGCCTGCACTTCGAGCCGGTGTATCTGCTGGAAGAAGTCGTTCTCCTGCAACAGCCGGCCATTTTCCTGCAGGGTTACGGTTTGGCGTGTATCGTAGCCGGTATAGTAATATCGTGCCTGTAATGTAAGCGTACGGGTAGCCAGATGCCGCAAGCCCAATCCGGCGTTTATATCCTGCTCGCGGAGGTGGTCACTGAAAGGCTGGGCGCCATAGTTGCGGAACATTTCTGAGCTTCTGCCGGCAGCACGCAACCGGGCCTGTAACGTAGTACGGTCACTGATACGCCAGTGAGCACGGGCCTGCATCATGCCACTATGGTAAGGTGGAGAAGTTTTCCCTTCTTTGAGGTATTCGGTATTGGCGTTGAATCCATCGGTTTTGTAGAAGTTGCCCGAAACGGAAACGAAGCCTTTGTTGTTCCGGAAAGGTGTTTCGGCGTTTATATTAGCATCGGTAGTCTGGTAAGTGCCGTGCCGGATGCCGGCCGTAGCTGAGGTTTGCCGCACCACCTGGCGGGTGATGATGTTGATGACGCCCCCCAGCGCTTCGGATCCATACAGGCTGCTGGCCGCACCTTTGATCACTTCTATCCTTTCCACATCGGCCACGCCGATGCGCGACAGGTCGAAGTTGCCGGCGAGGCGCCCGGTCATTGGCTGGCCGTCGATAAGAATGAGCACATATTCTGAACTAAAGCCCTGCAACTGTATACCCACACTGCGGTTGCCGCTCCCAAGGTCCGGCACAATGGCCATACCTGTTTGCTCGCGCAATACCTCATCGAGCCGGCGGCTGCCTGCAAGCTGAATAGACTGGCGGGAGATAACGAGCGTAGGCGCGGTTTGCCTCCCGATACCAATGAGGTCGTCGGTTTTGCGTAGCGACTGGTCCGTTACTTCATGGGTATGGAGCGTGCGTACGGCAGGTAAACTGTCGGCCCGGGACCCTTGGGCCGAAGCGGTGACGCTGGCAAGCAGGCATGGGAGCAGGAGGGATGGGCGGATATGCATATCGGGTGCAAAGCTCAGTCAGAATACTGACCCGCAGGGGAGAAAAGCTTACCTGAGCGGGAGTATTTATGCTCAGGAAGGGAAAAAGATTTACCATATCCGGAAAATCGAAATCATAAAGGGTGGCAGTAGCGGGCATCTTCCCGATACGATCATTTGCCGTTCCCGATTGCGGGCCGTTTTGTAGGATCGATGGGTTAATATTGCCTGATTCAACATTTTCTCCATTTGCCTGCCCAGCCAGTACATATCATCCCCTCCTGCCGGTTCGACATCCGGCATTCCGAAGCGTTCCGTGAGCGCCGCCGCGAGCTGTCGCAAGACGGCCATACCGGATCGCTCTTCGAAATGCTGAGTCCGGACGGTATTAATTTCGGGTACTACAATCTCCGCTCCCGCAATGCAGGGGAGATCGTTTTCCGGAACTCAGCACCGTTCTTCCAAATGAGCTATACGGTAAGCGGCAGTAAGAGTTACTCTTCTCAAAGCAGTTCCGGTAAACTGGCATCGCTCGACCGGCATCAATACAATTACCTGTTTTTCCCGGAAGAAGACATCCGGCTGCAATGGCCTGCCCATGAGCAGCTGGAAACTTTTGAGCTGGGTGTAAGTCCGGACCTGGTGTTGCAGGCTATGCCCCGGGAGCATCCGCTATACAAAGTATTTTCAGGCAGCATCGAGCGCAATGCGCCGGTAGCTATCAGTTCCGTGAACCTGCCCATGCAGGCGCCCATCAGCACTATTTTGTACGATATGCTGCATTGCCCGCTGGAGGGGCGTTACAAACAACTTTTTCTGAAAGCGAAAACCATCGAGCTGCTGGCTATCCAGCTGTCGCAGTATGAGCAGATGGCAGGACTGAAACCGCCTGAAGCCTCCCGCTCGCTCCGGAAGGAAGATGTGGAACGCATGCATCTGGCGCGGGATATTATTGCCAGCAACATTCACAGTCCATGTACACTGATCGATCTGGCACACCAGGTAGGCACCAACGATGCATATCTGAAAAGCCATTTCAAACAGGTATTCGGCACCACTGTTTACGGATACCTGCAGGGAATTAAGATGGCACATGCGCGGGAGCTGCTGGGACAGGGTAAGCAGGTGTCTGAAGTGGCGTATTTATCAGGATATAAGCACACCGCGCATTTTACGCGTGCATTCAAGAAATTTTTCGGCTATGCGCCGGGAAGGATAAAAGGCTAAACAGAAATGCCGCAGTACAGGAAATGGTCAGATTTCCCGCACCGCGGCATTTTTGGCATCCATATACGTACCAGGGCTAGGTGGCCAGCCAGTAGAAGATGGCGAGCCAAACCAGGCCTTTTACGAGGAAGAAAACGAATCCCCAGAAGCCAAGTCTCTTCAGCCATTTCAGGATGGCTGCTTTGTTGGGCGCTTTCATTTATTCGCTGATAATGCGGTAGATCTTGAAATCGCTGGACATGGGTGCAGGGCGGCCTTCTTCTTTGGCTTTAGCCAGCTCGGCAAACCCGCGCTGATGACCTGCGGTGAAGGCAGGCGATTTCATCCAGTCTTTAAACGACTGTTCTGTTTCCCAATAGCTGACGATAAGATATGCATCGCCCGCCTTTTCAGGACGGAGCACATGCATGTTCACGAATCCGGGCATTGTATCAATAGCATGGGCGCGGGTTGCGAACATCTGTTCGAAACGGTCGCGGAAGTCTTCATTGCATTGGATGTAGTTAATGGCAACATAGTGATTTGTCATGGCTTTGTTTGTTTTTGTCGAACTAAAGATAGTCATGTCATCGGATTGTCATAGCTCATTGCCGGAAATTCGCTTACCCGAAACGGAACTTTCTCCCTTTTCCTGAATAGGTTGGTCTTTTTCCGGAAGTGGTCAGCAGATGCACTCAATTTTGCATCCTAACCACAGCCAGCAATGAAATTACGAATATGGATCCTTGCGGCAAGCGCATTGCTTGCTTCCTGCTCAAAAGACGGGGATGAGAAGCCCACACTCACGGGACCTCCCAGTACCACCATCTCTGACCTCCAGGCAGACACGGGCGCTTCCGTAGGCGACGATGCCGGCGAAGGCAAAGAGAAGCGCCCCTTTTACTCGCTCACATTCAGCTTTTCCACTAAACAGTCGCGCCTCATCAAAACTAAAGCCGACTCGCTGCAATATCTCAAAAACACAGATTGGGACATCGCCTTTACACAGGAATATAACTCCTACGTGGTGGTGAATAACGGTACCTATACCGGTACCCCCGGCGCAGGCGGGCCGGGTAAAGGCGCCATGATCATCATTGAGAAGCCATACGACCAGGTTACTGAAGCGCCTTCAGACGAAGACTTTGAGAACAAAGGGGTGCATGGCGTGGGCTGGGATAGCGGGAATGGCTACGGCTGGTTTTTCTATTCCCTCAGCAACCATATTTGCGTGCCGATTAAAAACCGCACGTTCGTATTACGCACGGCCGAAGGCAAATACGCCAAGCTGGCCCTGCTGAATATTTACAAAGGCAATCCTCCTGTGGTAACGGACCTTTTCTGGCCTGCACCATACCTCACTTTCAAATACTTCGTGCAAACCGACGGCAGCCGCCGGTTAAACACATCCAACTGACGAAAACCATGAAAATAAAACTTACAAGTATCCTGGCGCTGGCCTTTCTGATGGCATGTTCGAAAGATGATGCGCCTGTTAAGCCCGATGAGCCTGCAGGCGGCGGAGGGAATACCGTGAAAACAGGCACCTACCGCGTAGTGAACCTCGTGGCTGATACCAGCGCCACTTCAGCAGGTGATGCCGTTTCGCTCTATTACAGTCTGGAAGAGAATAAGGTGGTGCCCGCTTCGCAAAGGCAAACGGGCAACTGGGATATCGTGTTCTACGGTATCTACAACAGCAGTATTTATCCCAATAACGGTGCTGCTCAAGGTTCACCCGGTTATGGTGGCCCGGGCAAAGCGGAGATCGCGGTGATAGTAGACCGTAAGTTCGACGTGCAGTATTATGATACCACCAATTTCAGGCCTACACAGATTCCCGTGCCTGCTGCGCTCTGGAACGAAGCATATGCTAAAGTTACACAGGTACCGGCAGGCCTGAAGTTCGTTACCCGCGATATTGGTCTGGATCATTTCCTTGGCGGCTTCGACGGTTGGGGTTATTATGATTTTTACGGGCGCCTTTTCCCGGGCGATCCTCAGAAGTCGCACGTAGTATATACCATGCCGCGTGTCATGATCGTAAAAACACATAAAGGCCGTTATGCCAAATTGATGATGGAAAGTATTTATAAAGACAGTCCGGCTAACCCGAACCGTACCAACAAGCCTGGTTATATCACATTCCGTTATTCCATCCAGATGGATGGTTCTGTAAACCTCAACATTCCATGAAATATTTCTACAGCATCCTACTGAGCTGCGGGCTGTTTGCCTGCACAAAAACAGAGACGATTGCTCCTAAGGCGGAGCCTGGCAACCGGATAGAGTCGTTCCGCATCGTTAACGTGCAGGGCGAGCCACTGGAGGCAGCCATCTCGGATAAGGAGAATACCATCACCGTGTATTGGCCTTTTTACAAGCAGCTGAGCATCCTGGAGCCTGCTATCGCACTGCCGGCAGGGGCTACTATATCTCCCGCCTCGGGCACTTTGATAGAAAACGTATTCGAAGCCCTGCGCACCGAGCGTAAAACAACCTATACCGTTACCGGGGCAGACGGCAGCAGGCGTGAGTATAAACTTCAGCTGAAAGTGCTCCAGCCCGAGCTGGTGCTTAAAGAAGTGAGCTCGCCTGATGATATCAAAGCATTTTCCATCAACATGAAAGAGCAATACTCCAGCTTTTCGGTAACTATTCAGGGGAGCGGCTTTTTGGAGAATAACGACCTGATGCGGGTAGTTCCGGTGGATGCAGACGGTAAAGAGCTGCCTCCCTTTATGCTGGGCATCACCAATCTGGGAGATATTACCCGTATTACCCTGCACTGCGAGAAGTACCAGGAACCGTATTCACCGCTGGTACAGGCGCTTCCAGCCACCGGCCTTTACCGGTTGCGTGTGTACTGTTATGGCCGCGTGAAAACACTGCAATTCCCCATCCGAATTAACAAACTGCAATAATGAAACTCGTACCTGTCATCGCTATATCCCTGCTGGCCGTTGCCTGTAAAAAAGAAACGGAGCAGGAACCATCGCCATATAACCGCATTGCCAATTTTACAATAGAAGCCGGAGGCTCAACAGTATCGGCCGCCATGTCGGGAGACAGTATCCTGGTTTACTGGCCATCTTACCTGGCGCAACCATCTACCATCCAGCCTCAGATCGAAGTATCTGAGGGAGCCGCTATATCACCGGCATCCGGCGCTTCCGTGGCATTTAAAACCGGCACAGCGTACACGGTAAAAGCCCAGAATGGAAAGGAGAAGAAGTTCTATCTGAAAGTTGTGATCAGCCAGCCGCCGATTCAGATTTATGAAGGGGCCTCATATATTGCTCCACTGGGTGGAGAAGCGGTTATCGACAACGGATCGGCCATGCGCTATTTCGACCGGGATGCCACTGCCACTAAGTTTTACCTGGTAGATACAGCCGGTAACGCTACACAGATGAATATCGAATTCTTTACGCAGCACGATGGTACCCTGTCCATGCGGGTAAAGGTGCCAGCCACCGGTGTAAAGATTGGCGGTTACCGGGTAAGGATCTCCAGTGGTACGCTCACCCACACTACTGAAAATTATGTGTTCGGAGTTTTGTATCCCGCATCAGAAAAGCCCATACCGGCTTCGCTGGAAGCCCCGGTTACAGTAAAGCGTGGTGAAACAATCACTTTCGCCGGCCAGAAGTATTTTGACCTGAAAGACGCGATCGCTTACACCTACGATGAAAACTATAATGAGAAGGAGATCATGCCTCTTCCGCTGGTGAGTTTCACAACTACATCGGCCACCTATCGTATCCCGGCCAACTTCCCGGCAGGAACTTACCAGTTTGGAGACTGGGGGCCAAATGCCATAGGCATTCGCCTGCGCATCACCAATTTCATTGGCTGGTGGAACTGGAAAACGGAGCCGAAGAACTTTGTTGAGATCCCCGGATACATAGCATTTAGTGTAACGCCTTAAGTTTTTTAGAAACCCGATTAATATTGTTTCACCCTCAACCCGTTTATTAACTATGATTTCCATGAAGAAAACCCTTCGTCCTGCAGGTGGTATCCTTGCTGTAGCCCTTTTATTGGCTTCCTGTTCCAAGAACAGTGATGTGGTAACTCCCGAAGCCGGCCGTATTGCTGCCGGAAGAGCCGGCGCCTCTGTAGTAATCCCCGATGGTACCAGCCAGGCGATTACCGGTCCGGGTGTTACCTCGGGGACTATTGCACGCAGTGGTGCGCTGTACACCGTTACCAATTTCAAGCAGGCCTACAGCACTGGCCCCGGTCAGCCTGCTGATGGTAATTTCTACTGGCGCTTTTCAGTGAATGAAGCCGGAAGTCCGGCCACACAGGAAGTGAAGTTCACCGGTATTGCTACCGGAGACATCATTCCCCGTGATTCCATCAAGTTCATCGACAAGGCCTTTGCATCCGTAGTTTCCTCCGAC
The DNA here is from genome assembly GCF_003149455.1 of Chitinophaga deserti. Classification (GTDB taxonomy): domain Bacteria; phylum Bacteroidota; class Bacteroidia; order Chitinophagales; family Chitinophagaceae; genus Chitinophaga; species Chitinophaga deserti. The sequence goes on along the minus strand of NZ_QFFK01000002.1, from coordinate 75,193 downwards.
TGGGCATTGGGTACATTACCCGGTGCATCTCCTGCAGGCAGCAATGTGATTGGTATGAACAACGTTACCGGAACGGGCGTGCCTCCGGGTGTATCTGCTTATGCAAACGGCAAAGGCTGGTACACCTACAACTGGAGCGCAGGCCATACCGTTACCCCTGTAGCCGGGAGAACGCTGATCGTGAAAGTAGGCACTACGCTGTGGAAAGTGCAGATCACTTCCATTTACCTGAATGGCATTACGGGCGGAACCTTCCCGTATTACAACTTCGTGTACCAGGCGATTTAGTCTTCGTATACTTTGAGTTTAGTCTTGGATTCATCGGCCGCAGGTTTCTGCGGCCGATTTTGGTTTCAGGGGGATGGGGGTTCTCAAAATGGTATATAAACCGTTAATTTGCGATAACCCATCCCAATATCCCATGTTACGAGAAATTATTGAAACGATCTTCCAAAGGTATTTAAGTGAAAAAGAGGCGTATTATAGCCCAAGCAATTCGAATCGCAAGATTAGTGACCTATCTATATACAATTTAATGACCGTTGACCTGCCGCAAGAAATACGGAAGAGTATTCACCTAGATTCAAAAAGGTATAAGGTATCTGGTTCAATTGGGCAAGGTAATATAACGGAAACACCGCATGTATGCATCTTTGATTTGGACATAACAGATTCTCCAAGTGATGGATATTATGTAGCATATTTGTTTGATGCCAACATGAAAAAGGTCTATTTGACATTAGTGCAAAGTTGGACGCCTTACAATACAAAGTTCAAAGTAAAAGAAGGTAAAGTAAGAATCCGGGAAACGACGGAGTATGCCCAAAAAAACTTACGATCTAAAGCAGATTTTTTAACCACACGGATTAAGCTAGATGGTACTAATAAGTGGGGGGATAAATATGAATTAGGAACAATTATTAGTAAGCAATATGACCGTAGTGATTTGCCTGGAGATGATGAATTAATGAACGATTTACGAAATGTTATAGGAGCTTATAGCGAATTGAAAAATTGGATTGGCAAGCATATTATGGATATCGAAAATGCAGCAAATGAATTTCAAGATACAGGGATTGAATTTAACGTTGAAGTAGCAACTGGGGGTGAACGATTTTACCGTGAAATATCAAATATTTTATCTGTGCCTATACAAGCTAGTTTTACAGATGAATTTTCAGGGACATACTCTTTCAATGCCATAGCAAACGAAAGAACAGTCAATAGAACACACGGAAGAGTCGTACGGGCATTGCATGATTATTTTAAAGGAAAGGGATATGTTGTTTCCAATGATAAATGGAGAGATCTAATAGTAACAGATCCGGTAACAGGAACAATTCGATTGATTGAGGTTAAAACACCCAATAGTACACAAAGTCTATTTACGGCGATAGGCCAGTTGTTGTTTTATAGTGCAGGATATAAGGATGCAAAGGGGCGTGTTACTTTGATATTAGTAAGTAAAATGAATGTTACACCTAAATTAGATGAATTTTTGAAATCTATTAACATTCAAGTACTTCGTTATCATTGGGAAAATGAACTACCTATATTTGATAATATAGAAGTAGTATAATTAATTAGTTGTTTTCAATTTATTGAAACTATGAATGCTATCACTAAAGCGATCCTTCTCGCAATCATATCCCTTAGCTGCACCTCCTTCCTCCCACCACGCTTAACCTGGGTGGCCATAGGGGATTCGATTACGTACCTCAACGATCACCCAAATGAAACGGGGAACCGCATCACGAAAGGGTACCTGACCATGGTGACGGAGCGCCTCCCGCACATTACGTACATCAATCAGGGCCACAATGGCTGGACGGCCGGGGGAATAGCAGATAAATTCGATCAGCTGAACATCACTAAGGCAGATATTTACTCTGTGTTTCTGGGTACGAACGATTGGTGGCAGGGCCGGGAGCCGGGTACTATGAAGGATTATTTATCTGCATCCGGAAATGCAACCGTAAGTGGTTCATTCCGGATTATCATCGATAAACTGAAGCACCTCAATCCCAATGCCCGTTTTATCCTGATGACGCCTTTGCAGCGGGGGGATTTCGTTTATCTGAATAATTCCCATAACAATGCCTGGGGTTCTTACAGACCTAATAAAAACGGGCAGATGCTGGAGGCTATCGTACGTGTAATAGATTCAATTGCGAGGCATGAAAAGTTCGAACTGATAGATCTGTATCATAATAGCGGCATCAACCTGAAGAATATGGTTCACTTTAAACTGCTGAAAGATTCCACTACAGGAGCAACCCAAAAGCTAACATGGCCTGCCTATCGTGATAAACCATGGAACCCCGCTAACGACGCTTACCCTTATCCCCCGGAGGCTATCTGGATGACGTACGACGGCCTTCACCCTTCCGACGAAGGATACAAGGCCATCACAAAGATGCTGGTGAAAGTGATGAAACGGTATTAACTGGTAGTGCCTCCGGGTTGGAGGCACTTGTGTTTAAAAGCAGGCTTAGGATTTAAACAATTAGGGAAAAGTTGTCCGGCTATACCCGCAGGTAATCCGTCCAAACCGACAGATGGTCAAAAGGATTTCCCGGCGCCATCGCAATAGGCTCCCTTTGCGTTTAAATACTAAGTCTGATGAAATTTAAAACCTGTTGCTGCGTTGGCGCCCTGATGCTGGTAACCCATATCACCAATGCACAGAATAAAGTAGCGGCGGAACTCACTGCCGAATACGTTCCCTTCTCTAATTACGTTCGCCCCGAAGACAGTCTCAAAACCGGCAGTACGAGCGATTTTAAACGCATGAAACTGACGGTGATGATACCCTTCTCTTTCCGCAAGCGGGAAGCAGATGAGGCTGCCCGATGGTTTGTGGTGCTGGATGGTGCCTACGCCAAAATGACCAACCGCGATTACGAGAAGCCCCTCTTTCCCACTGAAATGCTCAATGCCCAGGTGGGCCTGAAGCATATTATTCCTATGAAGAAAAACTGGTCGTTATATACCATGGCCGGTGTGGGTGTATACACAGATATGACACAGATAGACAGGAATGATGTGCTCCTCCAGGGCGGTGTTATTTTTGTGAAGCAATTTAACCCCCGCCTCGCAGCTGGCCTCGGTCCGGTAGTGTCCAATGCTTTCGGCGTGCCCATGGTAATGCCGGGTTTATACTTCAGCTGGACCACCGGAACGAAGTTCAAAGTAAACGTAAACCTGCCCGAAGGCGCAGACATCGGATACCAGTTTAATCCAAACCTGGGACTGAAAGCAGTATTGGGGCTCAGTGGTATGACGGTGGAGAAGGAAAAAGACGGAAAATCCATCCTGCTGGGTTATCAGCAGATCACTGCCGGATTGCGCCCTGAAGTGAGACTGAATAAATCCTGGACGGTAGGGCTTACTGCGGGCACCACACTGGCAAGGTCGTTCAAGGAAAGTGAACGCTCTCTGAAAGGGATATTTAGCGGGATGAATAAGGTTGATCCCCGGTTCACCACCACCTTTTATGGCGCCATATCCCTTAAGTTAAATATGCCCTGATCATCCATATCCTGATCGTTCATACACTTCCTGTATTGCCGGGCTTAAAACCCTGGGGATACAGGATTTTTTAATATAAGAATACAATGGTTAGCGGCTGATGAGTTTTTTATATACCACCTGGTTCAGGAGATCTTCCTTCTTTGCGCGGGAAATTGGCAGCTCATGCTTACCTACAAACACGCGGCCTCCGGAGATCATGTCGATGTGGGAAATATTAACGAGGTAGGATTTATGGATGCGGAAGAACTGTTGCGCTGGTAACGATTCTTCCAGCGCCACAAGCGTTTGATGTATGGTGAGTACCTTATCTTTAAAATGCAGCTTGGTATAGTTCTGCATGCCTTCCACGAAAAGGATATCGGGCCACGATATTTTTACGAACTGGTCATTAAGTTTTACATATAAGATGGCATCTTCCGCAGGGAGGTTGTTTTTGTTTTTCTCCAGCAGCTGGAATTGCTGGTAGGCTTTACTGGCAGCCTGGTAGAACCGCGGGAATGCAATAGGTTTAAGCAGGTAGTCTACGATTTGGAGGCGGAAGCCTTCCAGCGCATATTCTGAATGGGCGGTTATAAAGATGCAGAGTGGTGGAGATTCGAGGGATTCAAGGAAGTCGAGGCCTGATAAATAGGGCATATTAATATCGAGGAAAAGCAGATCGATGCCGCCCTGAGTAATACGGGAAGTGGCAGCCAGGGCTGAGGCATAAGTGCCTGCTACTTCCATGAACTCGAGCTGGCGGGCAAATTCCTGTATCTGGTCGCGGGCCAGGGGTTCGTCGTCAATTACTAAACACTTCATCTTTTCCATCAGGGCACAATTTGTTAAATGATGATTTTCCCCAGATCCAGCACCAAAGTTACCTTAAAAACATGGTCCGACGGGTCTATTATAAGCTCGTGGGCATTAGGATATTGCAGCTGAAGGCGGTTCTGAACATTTTGCAGGCCAATACCATGTGCATTCATCTGTCTTTTGCCGCTGAGCATGGTGTAGGGGTTTTCTATATAAAACCGGAGAAATCCGCCTTGTGCACTGCAATGGATTTTGATATAACCCTTATGCCCTTCCAGCCGGGAAACGTGCTTAAAGGCATTTTCCACGAACGGAACCAGCAGCAGTGGGGCAATAGGCGACTCGTTATCTTCTATATCCCAGTTACAGGAAACGTCCAGCTCATTCCCCCAGCGGAGTTGCTCTACCGCCACGAGGTCCTGCAGGTACTGGATCTCCCTGGAAAGCTTCACCTGGTTGCGGTTGCATTCGTATAACTGGTATCGCAGCACATCGGAGAATTTCAGGAGAAGGAAGGATGCGATTTCCACATCTTTCTTCATCAGGATAAAAATATGGTTCAGCACGTTGAACATCACATGCGGGTTGATCTGGCTCTGGAGGAACCTCACCTGTCCTTCCAGGTGTGCCTGCTGGAGCTGGGCGTGCTTCTTTTCGATACGAACGTGCTCCTGGTAAAAGCGCATGCCGCAGAGGGTGCCATTGATGAGCAGGGAGGAGGGAATGGAGATGTAAAACCGGACCCAGAAAACAGACAGGAAGTTTGTATCTCCATTAATCATATCGGGCCGGTATTTCAGCAGGTAAAGGGTGTTGAGGAAGCCGAGGTAAACGGTCAGGAGCAGTAGCATAAAGAAAGCATAGCTGTAGAAGCGCTTCAGGTTCCGCTGGCGGAGAGCATGGGCGAGCATAAGATCGCTCAGGATATGGGCACAAACGATAGACCCTGCAATGGTAAGTACGGTAATGGCGATAGAGGGCCACAGCGGCAGGTCTTGTTTGATCTGGAGCCAGACGGTGATGGCCAGCAGCATCCAGAAGGATAAAAGGAAGAGCCACTTTTGAAATTTCGGCGATATCATGGTGTGATGATGGAATAGTGATGAACGACAGACAACCGCAATTGAAGGCATTGCGGTTGTCAAAATTATGGACCAGAAGCGGTATTAAAAAAGAAAGAAGCCCACGCTGAGGGAAAGGGTCTGCGGAAGGGCTTTAAAGTCGCTGCTGTATTTGGAAAGCCCCTGCTCATACCGGAGGTCGAGGGTAAGCCGGTTAAAGTCTGCCCCGATGCCTGCCGTAGCGCCAATATTGGATTTATCGAATTTCTTCAGGCCGGATTGAACACCGGAGAGCACTGCCTGATTTCCTTTGAAGCTGTAGCGGTAAACACCTCCTGCAAAGATACGCAGGCTTGCAGCGTCCGTTTTCCAGACTTTGTAACCTGCTGTTACGGGGATACCAACCGCATAAGATTTATACCTGATATCTTCCACCTTACCGCTTTTGAAGGTCATGGTCTGCCGTTCCAGCAGGGTTTCGCCCTGGAAGTAAAGCCGTCCCAGTTCCAGACGCGCCATGCCACCAGCATGCCAGCCACCGGAAAATTTAGACGACATATCCTGTGGGGCAGAAGCTTTGCTGAATTGTCCGCCGGCTTTTACACCAAATCGGAGATCGGGACCGGATTGTGCCATAACTATCTGGCAGGTCATGAGAAACAGGGCGGTCATCCATACCCGGAAGTTTTTTTGTCTTGTCATGTCAAATCAAATTTTGTTGTTTATGCGGCAAAACAACGGCAGTATGCACAGGGCATAAAAACCATTTGATGTATAACATGTTTGCGATGACCAATGGGGCGTTTTACACGAGGTGCCGGTAAACATCCAGCGTACGCTGCATGCACAGGTCCATGGGAAAACGTGTAAGTTGCCGTGTGCCTTCGGCTTTCAGAAGACCGGAAGTTTCTTTGCTGTTGATAACCGCGTCTATAACGCGGGTCATATCTTCGGGCTGGTAGGGATCGAAATATGCGGCGGCATTACCGGCCACTTCTTTAAAACAGCTGGTGTTACTTGTGATAACGGGGCATTGGTTATTGAATGCTTCAAGGATGGGTAATCCGAACCCTTCATAAAGTGATGGATAAACAAATGCCATAGCCTGCTGATACAGGGTATTCAATTGCGCATCTGTAGCGGAAATCTGCATAACCTTATCTTCAATACCTGCTCTGATCAGTATTTCTCTTTCTGCCGGACCGAACTCCCCGCCTCCGGTACAAATGAGCCGGATATCGTAACGGTTCATTAATGGCTGAACTGCCAGAACAAACCGGTTAAAGTTTTTATAACCGGATCGGTCGCCCACAAACAGAAGGTAGTCTTTGAAAGGAGGCTTGTATGCATGGTCTGTTTCAGACATTAATGCCGGAGCGGTTGACTGGTATCCATGATGGATCACCGAAATCTTATGATCAGGAATGTTAAAGACTTTCTGAAGATCGTTCTTAGTGGATTCGGAGATGGCTATAATGTGATCGGCTTTCGTGATTGTTGCCCGCTTAAAGGGCACGTATTGTTCATGAGGGGAAAAGTATTCCGGGAACAGCTCATGGATCATGTCATGGACCGTAATAACGAAGGGCTTTTTCAGCTCCGTTAAAAAGTAAGGATGGTAATAAGTAGGGTGGAGTACATCAAAATCATTCTTACCAATCAGGTAGCCGGAGTATTTTCTGTTCCACTTCTCCAGCTTGCGCTGTTTTCTTAATAACCTTTCGCCAAGAAAGGCGGGTAACGGAAACTTTACATTCTGTATATACTGATTTCTGCTGTAAAGCACCGTGAGCTTACAGCCGGTATGACCATTATCCTGCAGGGAATTGTAAATGTTGGCAAAGTATCTTGAAATTCCTCCGTAGCGTTGAAGCGAAAAAATCTGATGATCAAAATAGACTTTCATCGTTACCGGTTATTGATCGATAAAGGTAGGTTTAAAATACTTCATTGAAAAGCCTGCCTGCCGGTAGTCATCCATTCGGAAATGGAGGGCCATGGTAATATATCCGGGGGATTTTTCATAGAAACCGTATTAATGCAGTTACAAGTTAGTATGAAGCTAAGGACAAGTTAAGGACAAGGTAGTTAGAAAGGGTTTTTGACGGCTGGAGAAGCACTCAACAAGCACTTAACAAGCACTCATCATGCGCTTTTCATGCACTCAACAAGCACTTTTCATGCACTCAGCACCTTTTTCAAAACGGAACAAATGACCCAAAACAACCCAAATCGGAACTTTTGGCCCCTTTGCTTTTTTGGAATAACGAGGTGTGTGTACTTTCGAAATGTAATTACAACCATGCGGATCATGTGGAGGTCAACCGGCGCGGTTATGTAAGTTATTTTATCTGATCCGGATATGCTGCCAAAAGGGTATAATGAAAAAAGCAGTTACAACGATTGTTATAACTGCTTTCCTTTATGCTCCCCCTGTTGGACTTGAACCAACGACCCTCTGATTAACAGTCAGATGCTCTAACCAACTGAGCTAAGGAGGAGTGTTTCCCTCGATTGGGATTGCAAAAATAGACAAAATTTTATTTCTGCAAAATCTATTTTCAATTTTTTTCTGAACTACCCTATTTCTGATATCTTTATAGTAGCCAGCACAACATTATGAAGTGGATCCTGTTCAGCATTTTAATTTTCCGGTACGCCGCTGCCACGGCCCAATCCGGCAAAGAGAATATTCTTAGGCAACTGGACGAAACCATCCGACTGTCCCATGATTTCGATAATCAGAAATATGCCCTTCTGCAGTCGCTCAAGCAGCAACTTGCGGCCGCTCCCGATGCCGTAAATCAGTTCGAAATATGCATCCGGCTCTATAACGAATACAAGTCTTTTAATTACGATACCGCTTTTTCCTATGCCCTTCAGCTGAAGAAAATTGCTGCGGGTATGAACGACCCGCAGCGTTCCGCTTATGCTGATATAAAACTGGGTTTTATCCTCCTTTCATCCGGCATGTTCCGTGAAACGGCAACTGTACTCGACTCAATCAGTGCTGCCGGCCTCTCCGATTCCTTACGCGCGGAATACTACGTACTCATCCGCCGATATTATTATGACCTTGCCGATTATGTGAATGACTGGTATTACTCCCCGAAATACCTCCGCCTCGCCGGACTTTATACGGATTCCGCAGCGGCATGCTACCCCGAAAACCATTTCGAGCGCCTTTCCTGCCTGGGATATAAGTATTTCAAGGAAAACCGGCCAGACTCTGCCCTCCACTATTTACGCCGTACCATGGCCCTGCCCAACCTATCCTGGCACCAGCAGGCTATGATCAAGGCAAATGTGGGTTCCATATATGTTAGCAGAAAACAATATGACTCAGCCGTAGTCATGTTTGCCCAGTCGGCCATGGCAGATACCCGTGGTTCTATTAAAGAAACCACGGCCGCCTTTAACCTGGCTTCACTGTTGTTCCAGACGGGTGATATCAAAAACGCTTCCCGATATATAGAACGGGCTGTGCAGGACGCCACTTTTTATGGTGCCCGCCAGCGCAAGGTACAGGTAAGCGCCATCCTCCCCATGATCGAAGGGGAAAGGTATAACGCCATTGAGAATGAGAAAAACCGCCTGGTGGTTTACTCCGCCATCGCCACCTTCCTCGTACTCGCCCTCATCCTGCTCGCCTTCATCATCTTCAAACAAATCAGCCGCCTGAAGGCCGCCAAGGAAATTATTACCGTTGCCCACCGCCGCCAGCAGGAAATAAACGATAAACTCCTCGAATCCAACCGGATCAAGGAAGAATACATCGGCTATTGCTTCCACATCGCCTCCGCCTACATCGAAAAAATTGAGAAGCTGAAGCACCAGGTCGAAACGAAGCTGGCCGACCATAAGCATGGGGATATCCGGTATATCGTCAATAATATCAATATCAAACAGGAAAGAGAAGAGCTCTTCCACAACTTCGACCGCATCTTCCTCCGCATCTTCCCCAACTTCGTTTCCGAATTCAACTCCTTTTTCCGGGAAGATGACCAGATCCGGTTAAAGGAAAACGAACTCCTGAATACCGACCTCCGCATCTATGCCCTCATCCGGATCGGTATTTCCGAAAACGAAAAAATCGCCCGTATCCTCGAATATTCAGTGAACACCATTTACGCCTATAAAACCCGTATCCGGAACAAATCCATCGTCCCCAATGAGGAGTTTGAAGACCGGATCATGGAAATTAAGATCTGAAACCATTTATATTAAGAATATTTATATTCATTATCATCTATTTGTAAATCAGCCATTTAAATTTCAGAAAACCCTATAATCCGGCAATAATATCTATATCGGGATGATAATAGTTTGCCACGATTTGCGAACCCCCTTACTTTGAATCGTTCAACCAAAATTGGATTTCACGTTTCGTCCTTTCTGCGAAAAAACCATCTCAGTAATTCTTAAACACTACGTTATGATCAAAATGCGACTACTCAGCGCGCTACTGATTTGTCCGCTCCTGTTTCTATCCCAGGTAGCATTAGCCCAGACAAAACCAGTTTCCGGCAAGATTACCGATGAAAAAGGCGAGGGTATCCCCGGCGCCAGCGTTCAGGCCAAAGGCACTAACATCGGTACGGTTTCGGACCCTACAGGCGCTTTTAAGCTGAATGTACCCGCTCAATCCAAAACCCTTATTGTTTCTTTCATCGGCTACGCCCCCCGGGAAGTAGATATCACAAACTCATCAGAGGTTACCGTTGCCCTTAAACTGGAAAGCTCCACCCTTACAGACGTGGTAGTGGTAGGTTATGGCACCACCCGGAAGAAAGACCTCACCGGCGCAGTTACCTCCCTGAAAGCCAAAGACTTCAATAAAGGTATTGTGGCTGCCCCCGACCAGCTCATTCAGGGCAAGGTAGCAGGCCTCATGATCGTTAATAACAGCGGTGCCCCCGGTGCCGCAGCCACCGTCCGCATCCGCGGGGTATCGTCCGTTAGGTCGGGCAACCAACCCCTGTATGTGATAGACGGGGTACCGCTCGACGGCAGGGTGGCGCGCCCCGAGATCAATGCCAACGGCATCGGTCAAACACCCAGCGCCAACCCCCTCAACTTCGTAAACTCCTTCGATATTGCCTCCATGGATGTGCTGAAAGACGCTTCCGCCACTGCCATATATGGCTCCCGTGGCTCCAACGGTGTTATCATCATCACCACCAAAAAAGGGCAGGAAGGTCCCGCAAAGTTGGATGTCAATTATTCCATCGGCGCCAGCTCTGCCATGAAAAAACTCAAAGTACTGGGGCCTGATGAGTTCAGGCAAACCATCAAAAACTATAATTTCCCCAGTGGCGACGAAGGCGGCTCCGCTAACGGCCTCAATTCCATCCTCCGCACCGGCATCACCCATAACTTTAATGTGGGTATCAGCGGTGGCTCGGAAAATGCACGTTACCGCGCAGCATTCGGTCTCATGAACCAGGACGGGATCGTCCTGAAATCCGGGCTGAAGAAATACACGGGTAACCTTACCGGACAGTTCAAGTTCCTGGAGAGCCGCCGCCTCGGTCTCGATTTCGCCCTTATGGCAGCGCAAACCGTGGAAACCATGGCCCCCATCTCAAATAACGCCGGCTTTACCGGCTCCCTCATCGGCCAGGCCCTCCAGTGGAACCCCACCCTCAACCTTCGCCAGCCCGATGGCAGGCTCACCATCCTCGGAAATAATGGCGCCGTTAACCCGCTGGGCATGTCTGAAGCCTGGGATGATAAAGCTGATGTTAATTACCTCCTCGGTAACATCTCCCCCTATTTCAAAATCACCGACGACCTGGAGTACCGCTTCCTGTTCTCGATCAACCGCCAAACAGGTATCCGCCGTACACAGATTCAATCGTGGATCAATATTAATGGTGTGAAAGACCTCGGACAGGCTTATTATGGCAATGCGGAACTGATCACCAAACTGTTTTCCCATACCCTCAACTACAATAAGCAGATTACGGAGGCCTTCCACCTGGGAGCAGTGGTAGGGTACGAATACCAGGATTTCCAGTACAAGACCACCGATATTGGCGCAAGAGGTTTCAGTACCGATGCGCTGCCTTACACAAGCATTCTGCAGGATCCCTTGCAGAGCAATACTTTCATTTCTGCCAACGTACAGCCTAAATCTGAACTGCAATCCATTTTTGGCCGCGTTACCGCTAACCTGCACGATAAATACCTGCTGACAGCAACTATTCGTGCAGACGGCTCTAATAAATTCGGGGAGAACAACCGTTATGGCTACTTCCCTTCTTTCGCCGCCAAGTGGAACCTTTCTGAAGAAGATTTCCTGAAAGGCAATTCGTTTATACAGCAGCTGGCCATCCGCGCGGGCTGGGGTATCACGGGTAACCAGGAATTCCCTGCAGGGGCTGCACAGGAGCAGTTTATGCTCACAGGTGGTGGAGGCTCGCGCCAGATCAACGCAGCTAACCCTGATCTTAAATGGGAAAAATCCGCTCAGCTGAATGCCGGTGTAGACTTCTCCATTCTCAGCGGCCGTGTTTCCGGCAGCGTGGATTACTTCCATAAAAAGACTTCTGATCTGTTGTTCAACTTCATCGCCACCGGCCCCGGCCCTGCAGCCAATGTATGGCGTAATATGCCCGGTGAGATCCTTAACAAAGGTGTGGAGCTGGCATTGCGCGGAGAAATCGTGCGCGGTAAAGATGTGTTATGGAACCTGGGTGTGAATGCAGCATTCATGAAAAACGAACTGCAGAATTATGAAGGTCCGGATGTGCTGACAGGTGCCATCAGTGGTCAGGGTGTTTCCGGAGCTACCGTGCAGCGCTTTGCCAATGGCTATCCGCTTAACGTGTTTTACATCCGGAAATGGAACGGGCTGAATAAAGACGGTATCAGCGAATATGAAGGCGGTGATACAAAAATGTTTTACAGCGGCGATCCCAACCCACGTACCCTCCTTGGCATCACTACCGATCTCAGCATTAAGAAATGGTATTTCGGGGTGAACTTTAATGGAGCATTTGGTCATAAGATCTATAACAACACCGCCAACACCGTACTCACTGTCAACAACCTTTCTTCGCGCAACATTGCCAAAGAGCTGATGGGTAATAACGAAAGCACTTCCAACCCCATCGCTACTTCTACCCGCTATCTCGAAAGCGGCAACTTCCTGAAACTGACGAATGCTACCATCAGCTATTCCTTCGGGGATGTGGGTAAGAACTTCAGGAACCTGAGTCTTTCCCTCACAGGACAAAACCTTTTCGTGATCACCAAATACACCGGCTTCGACCCTGAGGTGAATACGGATAAAAATGTGAATGGTGTAAACTCCTTCGGTATCGAGTACATCCCGTACCCTACTGCCCGGAGCATTATGATGAGTATTGGTGTTTCCTTCTAATTCAGTTCCTTAAAACAGATTATCATGCATTTACATAAAAAAGTATCCATCCTCGCCCTGTCGGCCCTTGCACTTGGTGGCTGTACCAAGCTCGATGAAAAACTGGGTTCCACACTGGAACGGTCTCAGGCTGAAAAAGTGATCAAAGTAAACTCGCTGCTGATTAATGCTTATAACGATATGCAGCTGCCCTACCAGGACCAGTCTAACTTCTGGGCCCTGCAGGAAATGCCGTCAGACGAGGCGGTTGCACCCACACGCGGTGGCGACTGGGACGATAATGGTGTATGGCGTTCCCTGAAGCTCCATACCTGGACGCCTGAGCATTCCATGATCCAGGCTACGTTTACCAACCTGCTGCTGCTGCAGTTTTCGGCTACCAACGTACTGAACTTCCAGCCATCCAAACAGCAGGCTGCCGAGGCACGCTTTATCCGCGCACTCTGTATGTTTTCAACACTCGACGGATGGGGGCAGGTACCTTACCGGGAGCCTAATGAAAACCTGCTGCTTCCTCCTAAAGTGCTGAGTGCATCAGATGCGATCGCTTTCATTATCGCCGAGCTGAATGCCATCATTCCCGACCTGCCTGAGCGTGCAGGCGCGGTAAAGGCATGGACGGCCAATAAAGACGCAGGCCGTACGCTGCTCATGAAATGTTATCTCAACAAAGGCGCTTTCCTGAACCGGGCGGCTCCCACGTTTGATGCTGCAGACATGCAGCAGGTGATAACCCTGGCCGATCAGATCATTGGTTCCGGCAGGTACAGCCTGGCAAATAATTACTTTGATAACCTGGCGTATAATAACGATGTAATTGGTACCGAAAATATTTTCACGCAGCAGAATGGTCCCGGCCTGAGTACCATCCGCGCGGGTAATGCTGCCTTTTGCCATTGGGCGCCCACCTTGCACTACCATCAACTGCCCAGTGGCTGGAATGGTTTCGCCACCACATCTGATTTCTACGATAAGTTTGAAGCTACCGACACCCGCCGTGGTGTTGCATATGCTGGTGTGACGGATGTAAGCGGCACCCGTGTTGGCTTCCTGATCGGCCAGCAGTTTGACAAGAACGGGAATGCGCTGAAAGACCGTAAAGGCAACAACCTCGCCTTTACCCGCGATCTGAAGCTTTCCGAAGCCGGAACCGACCTGGAGATCAAAGGCATCCGTGTGGTAAAATATCCGCCGGATATGGTGACCGACGGTGGTCATAACAGCAACAACGGAAGTAACGACTGGGTGTTTTTCAGGCTGGGCGATGTAATGCTCATGAAAGCGGAAGCCCTGCTGCGTACCGGCAGCGGTGCCGGCCTGGCCATTGTTAACCAGCTGCGTGTAAAACGTGGAGCTACACCATTCGTTACCCTTACACTGGCTAACCTGCTGGATGAACGCGGCCGTGAATTGTATTGGGAAGGATGGCGCCGGCAGGATCTCATCCGGTTCGGTAAGTTCCTGGAGCCGTGGCAGCTCAAGCCAAGCGATGATCCTAAAAATCTCCTGTTTCCCATACCTGTAAATGATCTGGCTGTTAACCCCAATCTGAAACAGAATCCGGGATATACCAAGTAAAGACTGAACAGGAAAATATCCAGGCAGGGGGCGGTAATGCCGCCCTCTGCTGGATTCTTTTTGCACAAAAACAAGCACGATATGACCGGCAGAATGATTTGCTTTTGCCTCCTGACAGCCGTTACTGCAGCGGCGCAGCAGGTGGTAACCCCAGGGAATGTGACCGATGTGAAGATCACGGGTCAAACCATCCGCATCAAGGCAGCTAATGCCAGTGCGGAAGTAACGGCATGGTCGCATAACGTGGTTCGTGTACGGATGAACAGGCAGGCATTGGAGAAAGATTTTTCCTACGCAGTGGTAGCCACTCCTAAAAACTTTGCGCCCGTCATTACCCAGAATGCTGATGAGATTAAGCTGGAAACCGATTCGCTCGTAACGCGCATCGGTAAGCAGCCTTTTTCCATCACCTTCCTCACAAAAAGCGGTGAAGTATTACAGGCAGATGAACCGGGCCTTGGCACCTCATGGATAGGGGAAGAGGTAACTGCCTATAAAACCATGCAGGATGGGGAACGGTTTATAGGGCTTGGAGAAAAAACCGGTAACCTCGACAGGCGGGGCAGCTCCTACACCAACTGGAACACCGATGCATTCGGGTACACCGTTAACCAGGACCCCATCTACGCCACCATTCCTTTTTACATCGGCATCCATCACGGCAAAAGCTACGGCCTGTTTTTCGATAACAGCTACCGCACGAATTTCAACTTCGGCGCCAGCAACAACCGCTTCGCTTCTTTTTCTGCCAACAGCGGTGAAATGAATTATTACTTCATCCACCACCCCGAAGTATCGGGCATCATCACTGCATATACCTGGCTAACGGGGCGTATGCACATGCCGCCGTTATGGAGCCTGGGTTATCAGCAAAACCGTTATAGCTACTACCCGGAGGCGGAAGTAATGCGGATCGCACAAACCATGCGGGAAAAGCAGATACCTGCAGATGGTATTACGCTCGATATCCACTACATGGACGCGTACAAATTATTTACCTGGAATAAGCTACGCTTCCCCGATCCTGCAGGTATGAATGCCCGGCTGCGTAAAATGGGCTTCCGTACTACCGTGATCGTTGACCCCGGTATTAAAACCGAAGCAGGATACCATGCTTATGAAAGCGGTAAGAAGGAAGATATTTTCATCAAATATTCCGACGGACAATATTACACCGGCCAGGTATGGCCAGGCTGGTGCCACTTTCCTGACTTCACGGGTCCGAAAGGCCGCAACTGGTGGAAAGAGCAGGTGAAGAGTTTTACGGCAGCCGGTGTGGATGGATTGTGGAACGATATGAATGAGATTGCTACCTGGGGGCAGAATATGCCCGACAATGTGCTGTTCGATTTTGAAGGAAGGTCGGCCACGCACCGCCAGGCGCATAATGTATACGGACTTGCCATGGTGCAGGCCAGTTATGAGGGCGCCCGCGCATCCATGCAGGGCAGGCGGCCCTTCCTCCTTACCCGCGCAGGATACGCCGGCCTGCAGCGTTATACCGCCATCTGGACCGGTGATAACCGTGCGGAAGATGATCATATGCTGCTGGGTGTACGGCTTATGAACAGTCTTGGCCTCAGCGGTGTGGCTTTTTCGGGTATGGACATCGGCGGGTTTACGGGTAATGGCTCTCCTGCACTTTATGCCCGCTGGATTCAGCTGGGGGCGTTTTTACCGTACTGCCGCAGTCATACCGGCATCAACACCAAATCTGCGGAGCCATGGGCTTTCGGGGAAGAAGTGCTGGAGATTGCGCGGAACTACATCAACCTGCGCTACCGCCTGCTGCCTTACCTCTATTCCGGTTTTCATGAAGCCTCCGTAACAGGTATGCCGCTGATGCGAACCCTCGCCATAGGCTGGACGCACGACCCGCTCGTATACGATCCCCGGTTCCAGAACCAGTTTCTCCTGGGCGATGGTATTATGGTGGCCCCTTTCGACAGTAAGCAGCCTTACGCCCCCGTATATCTGCCGCCCGGCACCTGGTATAATCTCTACAACGATACTGTTGCCACCGGCGGACAGGAGAAAATGCTGACGCTGGGGATGCATACCCTTCCGGTATATATCCGGGAGAGCAGTATTATCCCCATGCAGTCGCTGGTGCAAACCACGGCGGAAAAACCTTCGGACACGCTGTTCCTGCATGTTTATAAAGGCAACCGCAACAACAGGTTTGAATATTATGAAGATGATGGTGAAACATATGCTTATGAAAAAGGCGCGAGCTACCGGCGCGTGATCGATTACCGGCCTGCTGATGGGAATCTTACATTGGAGAAGCCCGTCAGCGGCACGGCTTCTCACTTCCGGCATATACAACTCGTATTGCATGGATTTGGGAAAGATGTTGCGAAGGTAAACGGGGCAGAAAGAAAACTGGATGCGGGAAGCTGGGTAGCAGTACAGCCGGTATCGCGCTTCGATCCGCAGGGTGTGGCCAATCCTGTCGTGAAATGCGTTGTAAAAACGTTGACGCTGGCCAACGATAATCAGTCCATAACTATAAACGTGGAATAATTCCTTTAGTAAGGAAAGTAAAGACGCCGCTCCATTTACATGGGGCGGCCTTTTTATTTCATTCTCTTCAGGCTCCCGCTTCAACCATATTAACCCGGTGGTTAAAAGGGGCATAAAGTATCCTTAAAGTAGGTTTAAAGTATACTTAAAGAAGGTATAATGTATATAAAACCACCTGAAAGCCAGTCCCAGTATAGGATAGCTATAGTTTAGGTACAGGAAAGGTATACTTAGCTAATGGATAACTTATATACTCCTTAGCCCTTAGTTATACATACTTTAACCTTCTTTATGGCCCGGAATGCCACTGAATGTTGTCATATAATGGGTTGGGAAGGGGTAGTTGTGCCTTATTAAGAGCATGAAAAAGGGCCATCTCAAGCAAGTGAGACGGCCCGGGCTTCCGGGGTTGGGTTAACAGGATGAAACTAACCATTCACAGGTATAGGCTAAGAAAAGCGAACACCAGGGGGAATCGAACCCTCGCCTTCCGGACCCAAACCGGACGTTCTGCCGCTGAACTGCTGGTGTAACGGGGCATCAAACAATGGTGGACCTGATATAGGAGGTCCATGATTAGTGCCGCCAGGGGGACTCGAACCCTCCACGTCCGGTGATGAAAGACCGGGATACTACCGTTATACCATGGCGCTATATAAAAAGGGTCAACAAAAATGAACGCCGGCAGGAATCGAACCTGCGTTTCCCGGCCCTCTGCCGGGCGTAATACCACTATACGACAATACACCCCTAAGTGCAGGCCTCCATTTGGGTGCCAGGGGGAATCGAACCCTCGCTATCCGGACCACAACCGGACGTTCTGCCACTGAACTACAGGCACCATAAAAAAGGCCCGGCCGCGCATGCTGCACGACCGGGCCGGAAAACCTGTCACCGTTTAAAGGTGACAAGCTACGTTTGTCGTGCGGATGAAGAATCATCCCCATTTGTCCATTGTGTATGTCTAATTCTTATGTATAGCATTAGCCGTGAAAATTAAAAAGGCCCCGCAATTGCTTGCGGGGCCTCAGTTATATTGGATTCTTTTTATCGTATTATCCATGCATAACCTGCTCCGCATAAAGGCCCTCCGCCGCTGAAAAGCGTGCCGGATGTTGAATGCCTGTATGTTGAAAACTGAGTTGCATGACTGCGGTTATTTATTTGATGATGCAAAGATGAAACGAATTTTGGATATTTAAAAGCGGTGCGCATCTTCCGCGCGAAAGTTTCGTGCGGAAGTATGCAACTTCCCGCATCCATGCGCGTCTTTAGGACGAATTCAATTGATCATTTTATAGCAAAACCCCTGCTATGCAATCCATCCAACCCGCCCTGCTCTTCCGGTATTTCGTGGTAGCAGGCCTCATCAATACCGCAGTGTTTGCAGCGCTCCTGCTATCCCGCCGCCGCCAGGCTGCCCCTTCCATGCTGCTGCTGGCACTGATGGTACTGGTATCATTCCAGGCGCTGCTGAACGCATTCGATAACCGCGATTTCTTTCTCACCTTCCCCCACCTCAGCCGGGTATCATGGCTGAACCTGACACTGGTAGGCCCACTCGTATATCTTTTTACCCGGAAAATGACGGGTGACGGTCCCCGTTTCCGATGGACCGATGCTTTGCACGCTGTTCCTTTCTTTACGGCATCTGTGATACTGGCTCCATGGTTCCTGCAAACCGCAGAAGTAAAGCGGAGGCTGCTGCAGGACTTCGACGGACTTTCCCGGCAGGATTTCGGATGGGTGAATCAGGCTAACCTCTGCCTGATCACCTTTTACCTGCTGGCCTCGGTTGTCAGGTTAAAACAGTGGGAACGCAGTCTGCCTGCAAGCCCGCATCCTGTACAGACACTACGCATGCAATGGTTGCGCCGCTTCCTGGGGGCTTTGCTCCTTATCCTGGGGATCTCTGCACTGGGGTTCTTTGGCCGTAAGTGGAATATTCCCGGCATCACGCACTTCTATCATTACAATTACGCCGCTATAGTTGCACTCGTATACTGGCTGGCCTGGAAGTGCCAGACGGTGCCGGAGCTGTTTACCGAAGAAGAGCAAACGGAGGAAAAGAAATACAGGAAATCAGGGCTTACTGCTCCGGCAGCCCTTTATGGAAAGTTATGCCTCCTCATGCATGATCAGCGCCCTTACCTCGATCCGGAACTTACACATGCCTCGCTGGCCGAAATGCTGGGTGTTCAGAAACATCATCTTTCACAGGTTATCAACGAACAATCGGGCGGTACTTATTTTGAATTCGTGAACGGCTACCGGGTAGAGGAAGTGAAGCGTATGCTGGCCGATCCGGATAAACAACACCTCAGCATCCTGGGCATTGCCATGGAATGCGGTTTCCAGAGCAAAGCCACTTTTAATGCCGCTTTCCGGAAAATGACCGGTACTACCCCATCGGCATGGCAACAATCCCTGCAATTAGAGGTATGAGCCCATGGGCACGGTCGACAGAACGCGCCATGGCAGCTAGTTTTGTATAAAAAAAGAAAATGCGCAGAAATTGGATCATTGCCGCCTGTATGCTGGCGGCCACCGTGGTAAAAGCAACCCCGCTACTTATCGACAGCCTCAAAAAGCCGGTTCCGGCGCCTGTATATAGCCCCGGGCAACTGCAGGAAGATTTTCAGATTTTCCGCAGCGCTCTTGTGGAAGCCCACGCAGGCCTGTACCGCTATACCCCCCGCACTGCCATGGATGCTGCGCTCGATAAAGCCGGTGCCGGTATCCGGAAAGAGATGACTGAACTGGAGTTTTTCCGGTATCTGTATCCCTTGCTGGCTAAAGTGCAGGATGGGCATACGAAGCTCCACCGCCAGGGCCGGCCAGATGACTGGTATGCCTTTTACCAGACCGGCCTTTTCCCGCTACGCCTTTATTTCAGAGAAGGGAGAGCTTTCGTTATTGCCGGAAGCATAGAAGCCGGTGCCGAAGTACTCCGGGTGAACGGGCGCAGTATGGAAGAAATAATCACAAAACTATCGGCCAATATTCTAGCTGATGGCAGCAGCAACAGTGCAAAGCTCCGGGAGCTGGATCAATTCTTCCCGGGATACTATGCTACTTTTTTCGGGCCTAAGTCGGCATTTGAAATTCAGTATAAAGAAGTGATGGGTAAGCGGGTGACAGTTACCATCCCGGCTATAAATGCAGACCAGCTTTATAGGAACCCTGCACCGGATACTCCTGCTTTCAAATTAGCTTGGCCGGCACCCAAAACTGCCCTTCTCCGCATCAGTGGTTTTCATGGAATGCCGGGCTTCCTGCCTGCGGCGTTTGCAGAGATCCGGAGTAAGGGAGCCGAACGCCTTATCATTGATTTACGGGATAATGAAGGAGGGACAGATAAACTGGGGCTTCAGCTGCTGTCGTACCTCGCCAGCCGGCCTTTCTCCTATTATCAGAAACTGACCGTTGCAGGTGTGGGGCCTTATTCTTTTGCTGCGCATGCCACCTTCCCTCCGGAACTGGAATTTTTGAAACAATATGTGGTGAAGCAGGGAGATGAGTATTTATTTACTGCCAAAGAAGGATTGGGTATGCAGCAGCCTTCCGCCCAAAACGGGTTTCATGGTAAAGTGTGTATTCTGCAGAACGGGCGCAGCTTTTCCGTGAGCGGGGAGTTTGCAGCAGCAGCCCGGGGCCTTGGTATTAAAACCATCGGGGAAGAAGGAGGTGCCGGCCGAAAAGGTAATACCAGCGGAGGCTTCGCAATCGTGACATTGCCTAATACGAAACTAACCATGGCGGTGCCGCTCCTTGGGTATTACATGGAAGCGGGTACGGCAAACGTTACGGGTGGCGTGCCGGCAGATGTTACCGTGCTGCCTTCCGCGAACGATATATTGGTAAAGCGGGATGTGGTACTGGAGAAAGCTATGGAGATATTATCCGGTAAATAACTCCGGTTAAGGAAAGAGGGGATGGCGCCGGCTAGCGTCATCCCCTCTTTGTATTTTACTACTCTCCCAGCCAGGCTTTAAAGCCAGCCACTTTTTCACGGCTGATGATGATTTCAGTGGCCGGATGTTCGGGCCGGAGGTCCAGCTTAAGCTTGCCGTTCCACCATACATTGATGCGGATAATGGCCGGGTAGCTCACAATAAGCTGGCGGGTGGCGCGGAAGAAGTAATCAGGAGAAACACATTTTTCGATCTCCCCGAGCGACATGGACAAATAATATTCTTTGCCATCGTGCGTTTTGATATAACTGATCTTGTCGCGGGAGAAGAAGTAAGCAATGTCCTGGACAGGCACGGAGATGATGGTTTGCCCCCTTTTGATGGCGAACCGTTCTTTGTAAGCCTGTTTTTTCAACAGTTGTTCCAGCATTTGCGCGATGTCCCGGATATCGGGGACTGGGGTTTGAAAAGTAAGCATGGGATTACGCATTATTATGCAAGCAAAATAAAGCGATTGACAAATGCCGTGTACCCGGTAAACTACTTATTTTTCGTAACTGCTTACATTTAATAACCGATGAACCGGTGAATTCAGCAACCCGGGAGCCGGAAAATACGTACCCAATCGAAAACACCTGAATTATGCGTATCATTTCCACCTTATTACCAATGGCATTTGCACTGCTAACAGCCTGTTCATCAGATCGTAACGACGATAATTCCCCTGCGGGTATTACTTCCGGAACCTGGAGGGTAAGCACCTTTTCGGAGCGGGGATCAGATGAAACGGGGGATTTTTCAGGTTATACCTTCAGTTTTGGTGCAGATGGGCAGGCAACTGCCCTGAAAAGCGGAGCCAGTAAAACGGGCACCTGGTCCATGAACAACAATACCCGTTTTAACATAGATTTCGGGCCTAAGACTGACGCAA
Source organism: Chitinophaga deserti (assembly GCF_003149455.1). GTDB lineage: Bacteria > Bacteroidota > Bacteroidia > Chitinophagales > Chitinophagaceae > Chitinophaga > Chitinophaga deserti. The sequence goes on along the minus strand of NZ_QFFK01000002.1, from coordinate 53,467 downwards.
ATAAGCCACTGGGGGAGCTTTCCGACAACTGGAAGGTGATTTCCGTAACGGGCAGGGAGATCCGGCTGACGGATGATAACGTTTCCAGTGCGGAATTTCTGACATTTACAAAGAATTGATTTTCAATACTTATTTTTTGACTACTTTCCGACAATTCAGTGATATTAACAACAATACGAATGGTGAAAATTTAGTATTTTTGTAACTAGCCGATTTTGAAAAACCATTTTTGAACAAACATTTGTGAGACTTAAAATGAGGTGGATGAAAAAACGTTTAAGCAAAAAAGCATACATACTTCCTTTTGTACTCCTTACTTCTCTATTTAGCCTAAAGGTATCTTCCATAGGAAAAAAGCACACGGGGGTAGTGAAACCGGTAAGCGCAGCAGCGTCTGCCGGGAGCATGATGTATGCCAATATGGGGCTTGCCGAAGCAGGGCTTTCGCGCGAAGCATTTGACCGGGCAATGACGGGTTATAACAAACTCGTACAGGAAGGGAAGATCCGGAAAGACAATATTATTTCCATTATCGATTTCAGTTTGCCTTCTACCCAAAAGCGCTTATTTGTGCTTGACCTGGAGGAAGGGAAAGTACTGTATAACACACTGGTATCTCATGGCCGGAACTCCGGTAAAACAATGGCGACATCGTTTTCCAACAGGCCCGAGAGCTTTAAGAGCAGTCTTGGTTTCTATGTAACCGGCGATACCTACCAGGGTGCGCATGGCTACTCCCTCCGGCTGGAAGGTACCGAGCTGGGCATTAATGATAAAGCCATGGAGCGCGGTATCGTGATGCATGCAGCAGATTATGTAAATGATAAACTGGGCCGAGCCCAGGGGTATATTGGCAGAAGCCTTGGTTGCCCTGCCGTTCCGGTGAACATGCATAAGAAGATCATCGGCAGCATCCGTAACGGAACCTGTCTCTTTATTTACAGTCCCGACCGCGGGTACCTCGTTTCGAGCCGTGTGCTCCGCCCTACGGCGTAACGGCTTATACCGGTATGATTGTCTATATTTAGATAAACACAGCCGGCTGCCATGAAGCGTATTACCCTTTTTCTAATCAGTATTCCACTTATTTTAATATCTGGCGGATCGCGCAGCGGAAACATCCATGCGTCGTCCGCTTTTTCTTTGCATACCGTACCCGCTGTAGTACGTATCAACCAGATCGGTTACCTGCCTGCCGGTATTAAGGTGGCGGTATGGGGTGGTCCCGGTGGAGTAACGGTAAAGGAATTCAGGCTGATAGATGCTTCAAATGGTAAAACCGTTTATACCGGCAAAGCGGGCAAGTCATTCGGGGCATATGGCCCTTTCGGGGAATCGTACCGCCTTGATTTCTCTTCCTTTCGGACGCCGGGTACTTACTACATCAAAACTTCTTCCGCAAAGTCTCCCGCCTTTCGCATAGGTACTGATGTGTATAAAGGTGCGGCCGACTTCTGCCTCCGTTACCTCCGCCAGCAGCGCTGCGGCTTCAATCCTTTCCTCAAAGATTCCTGCCATACCTTCGATGGTTATACCCTTTACGGGCCCATGCCCGACAGTACGCGTATAAACGCCATCGGCGGCTGGCATGATGCCAGTGATTATCTCCAGTATTCCACCACTTCCGCAAATACCGTATATCACCTGCTGGCCGCATACCGCGACTTTCCCGGTGTATTTGGCGACCAGCATGCCGCATCCGGGCTTTCAGGAGCTAACAATACCCCGGACGTTATTGACGAGGCCCGTTGGGGGCTGGACTGGCTTATGCGCATGCATCCGCAGTCGGACTGGTTGTTTAACCAGATAGCAGACGACCGTGATCATCGGGGAATGCGTCTTCCTAAACTTGATTCTTTTTACGGGCGGGGCTTTGAGCGGCCGGTGTACTTCTGCTCCGGTGAGCCGCAGGTGCAGGGTGTGAAATATAAAAAGATGAACCGCAGTACCGGTGTGGCATCTACCGCCGGTAAGTTCGCGAGTGCCTTTGCACTGGGGCATACCCTTCTCCGGAAAACGGATGCTGCTTATGCAGATTCCCTGCTGCGGAAAGCCTATTCCGCTTACAAGCTGGGTGTGGAAAAGCCCGGTGTGCAGCAAACTGCATCTGTCATGTCTCCCTACATTTATGCAGAAGACAACTGGACCGATGATATGGAGCTTGCCGCGGCAGAGCTATTCGGAGTTTCCCGCGATATGAAATTTTTCAGGGATGGGAGGAAGTATGCCGCTATGGAACCGGTTACGCCATGGTTGGGTAAAGACACTGCTAATCACTATCAATGGTATCCTTTCGTGAACCCCGGTCATTTCGAACTGGCCAAACGCACCTCTGGAGATGCCCGTAAGGAGTTGACGCAATATCTTGCCGATGGTATTGAAAAGGTGAAGCGTAAAGCGGAAAAGAATGCGTTCTATCGCGGGGTGCCGTTCATCTGGTGCAGTAATAACCTCACCACAGCTTTTGCGATACAATGTTACTGGTATGGCCAGCTCACAGCAAGCAGGCAGTATGCAGAACTGGCGCAGGCTAATGTAGACTGGCTCTTCGGCTGTAACCCCTGGGGTACGAGCATGGTGTATGGGCTTCCTGCAGCAGGAGATACCCCTGTAGACCCGCACTCCGCCTTTACGCATATTTGTAAATATCCGATAGACGGCGGGCTGGTAGACGGGCCGGTGTATGGCACCATTTACGGTAATCTGATTGGAATAAAGCTGGCGGAGGAAGATGAGTACGCTGCGTTTCAAAGCAGCCTGGTGGTGTACCACGACGATTACGGGGATTATAGTACCAATGAGCCTACCATGGATGGTACGGCTGTATTGATATACCTGCTTGCATTAAAGGAAAATGAAGGGCTTACCACGGAAAAAGCCACGCCCCGGCCAGCAAGATAGTGCGTTGCAGGCCACTGCGGAGCATACGTAAGGCTTTGCGCATATGCTGCTCTACCGTGTTAACGGAAATACCAGAGCGCTCGGCAATCTCTTTGTTACTGAGTTCTTCCGAACGGCTGAGGAGGAACACCTGGCGGCATTTATCCGGCAGTTGCTGAATAGCATCCGACAACTGGTGCGCCAGTTCTTTATGAGACAGGTAGGATTCCACATCGTTACCCTGTGCGGCTGGGCGCGTTTCCTGGAATATCTCGTATTTGTGATGGATAGACTGGCGGTGGATGTAGTTTAGTACCCGGTTGCGTAAAGCGGTGAAGATATATGCCTTGAAAGAGGTGTGAATTTCGAGCCGGTCTTTTCTTTCCAGCAGTTCCAGGAATACTTCCTGTACAAATTCCCGGGCCATTTCACGGTCGCCGGTTTTCTCATACGCTTTCTTTAATAACATCACTGCATACCTCTCGTACAACGTCTCAAACGCTGACTGGTCGCCGTGTTTCCAACGGTCCAGGAGAAGAGTGTCGCTATGTTGCGATGTGTGTGGAATAGAAGCGGAGGGTTTAGCGCAAGTTAAATGTAAGTAAAAATAAGCGCTAATTACAAAGTGAAACCCGGGAAAAATATTTTTTTAAAGCGGATAACGGCAGATGTTTTATTGTTTGTCCTATACGGTAACCGACGCATCAAATCACTTTTATGAGCGTGACCGACATCAGGCAATTATTGGAAAAATATCAGGCTGGCACATGTACGCCGGAAGAGCTGGAAGCGCTGGAAGCGTGGTACGAAAACTTTCGTCATCCAGATGCCGCTGATATGAAATGGGAGGCAGACGAGGAGCTTACGGCTTCGCTCATGCAGGATTTTAAGGAAATGCAGCGCAGGAAGGAAAAGTTGTTCCGCAATAATGGCTGGAGCAACTGGTGGAAGGCCGCGGCGGTGATTATACCCCTTGCCGGTATCGGCACATTTATGTGGATGAGCCGCCCTTCAGCCACCACTGCCATTTCCGGGCCTGTTCTGGCAGAAGTGCCTGCACAGCCCGACACCAAACGTTTCATCCTGCTGCCTGACAGTAGTACCGTGGTACTTCGGGAGGGCAGCACCCTCTTATATCCCTCAGTGTTCAGTGACGGCGAGCGGGTAGTGACACTCACGGGCGAAGGGTACTTCGACGTGCGGGAGCAGCCCGGTAAGCCCTTCCGTATACGGTCCGGCAAATTGCTGACCACGGTATTGGGTACGGCCTTTTCCATCAAAGCCTATCCCGGGCAGGAGCATGTAACTGTAACCGTTAGCCGCGGGAAGGTGAAAATTGAAGAACAGGAAAGCAACAGGCTGCTGGGCATCCTCGGGCAGGATCAGCAGATCGTGTATGAAAACGTGGCATCCGTAGCGGAAACCCGCCCGGTGAAAGCAGAAGAAAGTGTGGCGTGGCTGAAAAAAGGTATGGATTTCAATTCCGTTCCTTTCGGCGACATTGCCCAACAGATCTCAGAACAATACCAGGTAAAAATAGAATTCGCCAACAACGAGCTGCGCAATTGCAGGATACGCGCCACATTTGAAGGAACGGAAACGTTGGATCAGGTGCTGTTTGTATTATGCACTGTGCGCAATGCAACCTATACCCATCGTGGCAACACGGTGATAATCAGCGGAGAAGGCTGTCGTGACGAAGAAGACGCCCCTGCCAGCTAACAAATCGGGATAAGAAAGAAAGCTAATATCGATCGGTAACCAAAATCATTCATCATGAATCGGATCTTGCCCAGGCCCCCGTGCCCGGGCCTGTAACGAAAAACCCCTCCGTACTGTGGCAGGTCGGGAGGGGAAGGTCTAAAACGTAAACAGCCTGAAAGGCTGATTCTTCATCATTTTAAACTATTGCAAGTTATGCAAAAATCAGCGGTTTTTGCTACTGGCCGGCTTATGCCGTTACTGTACAAAGCGGTTTATTCCACGCAAATGCGTTTTGTTATGAGGTTTAGTCTCTCACTCATCCTGTTCATGGCAATGGGGCTACAATTTCTGGTAGCTTCTCCTTTAAAGGGCCAGGCACTGGATGATAAGAAAATCACAATGGAAGCCACCAATATCACGCTGGAAAGAGCGCTGGTACAGGTGGAGAAACTCTCCGGTTTCCGTGTTGCCTTTGCGACAGAGAAAGTGCTGCGCCATCAGCGGGTATTTATGCCTATGGGCACCCGTAGTGTGAGCGCCACGCTGCACTCCCTGCTTACCCAAACGGGATTGGAATACCGTTATTCGGAGAACACCATTATGATCGTGCCTCAGCCCGATGGCGCTCCTGTGGTTCAGCAGAAGCCCGCCGTAGTGGCGGACACGCTGAAGCCCGTACGGGGTAAGGTATTGGATGAAACGGGCGGCCCTATGCCGGGTGTATCTGTCCGCGTAAAGGGTTCTACGCGCGGTGTTTATACGGATGGTTCGGGAGCTTTCAACCTCCAGGCTTCCACTGGTGAAGTGATCGTTTTCAGTTCTATTGGCGCAATCCAGCAGGAGCATACTGTAGCCGGTAATGCTGCACTCTCCATCGTGCTGAAAGCTGACAATCGTAAGCTGGAAGACGTAGTAATTGTAGGTTATGGCTCTCAGAAGAAGGCAAACCTCACCGGTGCTGTATCTACTGTAGATGTGAAACGCTCACTGGAAGCACGCCCTATATCTGATGTAGGCCGCGGCCTTCAGGGCGTTGTTCCCGGCTTAACCATTACTTCTTCAAGTGGTGACCTCGGCCGTAACCCTAACATCCGCCTGCGCGGTATGACAGGATCACTCAATAACGGCGGTACCGGTACGCAACCCCTCATCCTGGTAGATAACGTGGAAATCCCCAGTCTGCAGATGGTGAACCCGCAGGACATTGAGTCTATCTCCGTACTGAAAGATGCAGCTTCCACGTCCATCTATGGTGCACGCGCCGCATGGGGTGTTGTGCTTATTACCACCAAGAGCGGCAAAAAAGGCGCACCATCAGCCATTAATTATTCCAATACACTCTCCTGGAGCAAGCCTACGCAAATGCCGGAACTGGCAGATGCAGCGCAATGGGTGGAAACCGTTCTGGCAACAACAAGACGTACCCAGCAGAACCCCAACCTGGTTTCACTCCCAATGTTGGTAGGTATGCGACATGATACCGGCAGCATCCGCAAGATCCGCGAATGGCAGCAACAATACGGTGATAAGAACCTGGATGATGAAATGGTGGAAGGCCGCGATTTCGAGATTAAGAACGGTGAGTTTTATCCTTACCGGCAATGGGATCCCGCTAAGAAATACCTGCGGAAATATGCCTTCCTCCAGAAACATGACCTTTCTTTCAGCGGCGGTGGCGAGAAAACGCAATATCATCTGGGTCTGGGTTATCTCAACCAAACCGGTATGCTGAATTTTAAAACTGACCGGTTCGACAGATACAATGCTTCTCTCAATATCAACTCCACCGTAAACGACTGGATGGATATCCGGGGTAAAATGATGTTCTCCCAGACAGAATTGCGCACGCCGTTTAATTTTACTGCGGCTACTTACGGCCCATGGTACTACCTGTACCGCTGGTCGCGCACATACCCTTACGGAACATACCAGGGCAAGCCTTTCCGCAGTGCGGTTACCGAACTGCAACAGGCTAACATGGATAAGCTATCTTCCGCCTTCCAAAGGGTGCAGATCGGTACCACCATCCGTCCGTTTAAAGGCATGACGCTGGATGTGGATTATACCTATTCTTCAACCAATACCCGTAGCCACGAAGTGGGTGGCGGCACATCGGGTATCGACTTCTGGTCTGGCTCGCTGACGTATAAAGACAACTTCCAGCCTGCGGCCAACAATCTGGTGAGATATATTTCCAGTTACAATAACATGCATACCGTCCGCGCATTTGCTACCTATTCCTACGATCTGAAAGAGAACCACCACTTCAAAGTACTCGCAGGTATGGATGCGGATCTGTATCAGCGGGGCATGCATTCTTCCGAAAGGAAAGGGATGCTTGACCAGAACCTCGGAGAAATTCCCCTGGCAATTGGAGACCAGTTTGTAGGCGGTAATGCAGGACATTGGGCTACGAATGGTTACTTCGGCCGTATCAACTACGATTACAGAAACAAATATCTCTTTGAAGTAAACGCCCGTTACGATGGTTCTTCCTGGTTCCCCCGGAAAGACCAGTGGGCTTTCTTCCCCTCTGTTTCTGCAGGCTGGGTGGCTACAGAAGAAAATTTCCTGAAGGGCTTGCAGCCTACCTTGTCTTTCCTGAAGCTCCGCGCTTCTTACGGAGCAGTGGGTAACCAGAAGCTGGGCAGCTCTTATTCCAGGTTTATCCCTACCATTTCCTCCACCAATTCCGGCTGGCTGGTTGGCGGCAACAACATGCTGACCTTTACCGTTCCGGGCCTCATTTCAGAATCACTGACCTGGGAAACAATTACCACGCTTGACTTTGGTGCAGATGCCCGCTTTCTCGACAACAGGCTGGGTGTAACCTTCGACTGGTATTCAAGGAAAACCAACGATATGATCGGGCCCACCGTAGCCGTACCTGCTACCCTCGGTACCGGTGCTCCGCAGCTGAACTATGGCACACTGGAAACCAAAGGATGGGAGCTGGCTATTGACTGGAGCGAACGTTTCGAAAATGGCCTGGGTATTAATATCATGGCATCCATAACCGATTTCCGCGAGCAGCTCACCAAGTACATCAATCCTTCCAGAAACGTGTATGGTAACTACCAGGGTAAAATGATCGGAGAGATCTGGGGATACGAAACTGACCGTATTTTCCAGGAAAGTGATTTCACCGTAGGTGCCAATGGCCGCTGGGAGCCTAAAGGCGGTATCCCTGATCAGTCGGCTCTTCAGAAAGGCAGCGCCTGGTTCTATTACGGCCCTGGCGATGTTAAGTATGTAGATCGCAATGGCGATGGTAAGGTAGACTGGGGTGGAGAAACAGTTGATGACTCCGGCGATCTCTATGTGATCGGTAATTCAACCCCGCGCTATCAGTATAGCCTTCGTGTAGGGGCAGACTGGAAAGGGATTGAGCTGAGCGTTTTCCTGCAGGGTGTAGGCAAGCGTGATTACTGGGCTGGCGGTCCCATTGCCATCCCCGGATTCCGTGACACGGAAGCCTGGTTCCAGTATCAGATGGATTACTGGACGCCTGCTAATACCGGTGCTTACTATCCTCGCCCTACCAACCATGCTCAGAACGAAAGCATTTACAACTTCAACCGGCAAACGCGTTATCTGCTGGATATGAGTTATCTCCGTGTGAAAAACCTCACGATTGGATACCGTCTGCCACAGTCGCTGATCAGTAAAGCCCGATTTAAATCAGCCAGAGTATTCCTGACTGGTGAAAACCTGGTTACGTTCGATAAGCTCGATATCCCCATTGATCCGGAAATCGATTATACCACGGAACAAACCGACAGGGCTACTTTCGGGCGGGTATATCCTTATCGTAAGGAATATTCCGCCGGTGTTCAACTTACTTTCTAATTCGCTCAAATCTGACAGGATATGAAACTTAAAATATTCACCCTCGCGCTTGCAGCCACCCTCGTGGCTGGTTGCAACAAGGATTTTCTCACCAGGCTGCCTAAGGATCAACTGACAGATGATACGTTCTGGACCAGTGAAACCAATGTGCGGGCCTTCGCATACCGCTTTTATCCGGATTACTTTTCCGGTTTCGGAACAGGTTATACCTGGCGGAATTATTTCTATCTCGGGCAAGGCCTGAACGATGATTTTTCGCCCACTACACCAAATGCTTTTACTAAACAGGTACCTGTAAGCAGTAGCGGATGGAGCTTCACGAAAGTGCGAGATGCGAATTATATGCTTGCCAGGGTAAGCGCCATGGACAAGCTTGACGCTGCTACCAAAAACCATTGGGTAGGCGTTGCCCGTTTTTTCCGCGCCATCGCATATTCCAACCTGGTGAACAGTTATGGTGATGTACCGTACTTCGACCGGGCACTGGATGTTACTGAGCTGGCAGAACTGTTCAAGCCCCGCGACAACAGAACGCTGGTAATGGATAAAGTACTGGAAGACCTTGATTTCGCTGCTGCCAATGTAAGAGCGGTGGATGGAGAAAAAGGGCTGAACGTCACCAAATGGGTGGTACTTTCCTTTATGTCGAGGTACATGCTGTTTGAAGGCACATGGCAGAAGTATCACCTGAATAACGCCGCCAAAGCAGCAGAATACCTGGGTAAGGCCAAATGGGCCGCCAAACAGGTGATCGATGGTGGTGGATATTCCTTCTCACATCCATACCGCGAATCCTTCAACGCACTTGATCTCGCAGGCAATAAAGAGATCATCATGTACCGCTCTTATGTAACCAGCATGGTTACCCATTCTATGATGAGCTATGTAAATGCAGAAGGGCAAACCGGTGTAAGTAAGGATCTGGTGGAAACCTATCTCTGCAACGATGGTCTCCCCATTTCACTCTCCCCCAGGTATCAGGGTGATAAAACCATAACTGATGTACTTGCCAACCGTGATCTGCGTTTGAGCCAGACCATCAATCCGGAATTGCGCCCCATGGGTTCCAAAGGCCGTTACAACAACCTCGGTGTTTCTACTTCGGGATATGCCACCTGGAAATTCCTCAATGATGCGCTGCGCGATAAGCCCAATGCCGCAAGTAATACTAATGATTCGGATGCTCCCGTAATCCGTTATGGAGAAGTATTGATGAATTATGCGGAAGCCTGTGCCGAAACGGGGAATATTACGCAGGCAGAACTGGATGCATCCATCAATGTGCTGCGCGCACGTGCAGGGGTACCTCCGTTACAGGTTAATGGTACCGAAGCAGCTGTAGGTGGGGCGGTGTACGACGATCCGGCTCGTGATGCCGATGTTTCGGGAATCCTCTGGGAGATTCGCCGGGAGCGGCGTGTAGAACTGAGTATGGAAGGCTTCCGCCTCGATGATCTCCGCCGGTGGAAGAAACTGCACTATCTCGATACAGAGCTGCGTCCTAATATCAACCGTGGCGCCTGGATCAAGCGTTCCGAATGGCTGAAGCCTAATGGTACATCGTGGTTAGTAGACGTTACGCTCACGGGTGCAGACGAAGGCTACATAATTCCCTCAGTTTCTGTCCTCGCACACAGGAAATTTGACAACGCACGCGTATATTTGGATCCAATCCCATCTGACCAGATCAAAGTCTATTCAGACAGAGGCTACAAGCTGGTGCAGAACAAGGATTGGTAATCCAAACCAAACGTTTCAACAATGCTGTTAGCGCTCACACAGGCCCGTATCCTGACGGGAACTAAAGACATCACAGGCGAGGCCCTGCTGCTGGAGAACGGAAGAATACTGGGACTGGTCAACGAAAACAGCATTCCATCTGATTATTATATTATCCATCACCCCGGCATGACCATTGTGCCGGGATTGCTGGACCTGCAGATTTACGGAGGAGGAGGTGTTCTGTTTTCAGACGCCCCCTCCTCCGCTGCTTTATACGAAATGGCTGCCGGACTTGTAAAAACAGGAACTACAGGCTTCCTCATCACCCTTGCCACCAATAAGCTGGATGTTTTCGAGGCTGCAATGGATGTGGTTAAAAATAACCCGCACCCTGCTGTGCTGGGCCTGCATCTCGAAGGCCCATACATCAACCCGGTGAAGCGTGGCGCTCACATTGCAGACTGCATCCGGAAGCCGGAGCGTAAAGAAGTGGAAGCTCTCCTCAAGCGTGCGGACGGCACGGTGAAAATGATGACCCTCGCTCCTGAAATGTGTACGCCTGATATCCTGCAGCTCCTGCTTGATCATGGTGTAGTAATTTCAGCAGGCCATAGCAATGCCACTTTTACAGAAGCCATGGCGGGGTTTGGTGCAGGTATCCGTACCGCCACCCATCTTTTCAATGCCATGAGCCCGTTCCATCACCGGGATGTTGGCCTGCCCGGAGCAGTTTATCAGTCCGGCGCATTCGCCAGCATAATACCCGATGGTATTCACGTCAGCTACGAAGCACTTGCCATCAGCAAAAAGATAATGGGAGAAAGACTATTCCTTATTACCGACGCTGTTGAGAAAAGCGAAGGAGCTTATCCGCATGTGCGGCAGAACGACCGGTTTACGTTGCCGGACGGAACCCTTTCCGGGTCGGCTATTACGATGGCGGAAGGTATCCGCAACTGTGTGCAGCATGCCGGCATTGCGCTGGAGGAAGCAGTGCGGATGGCAACGGTTTACCCTGCCAAAGTAATGGGATACAAGGATATTGGCGCCATCCGTGCAGGATACCGCGCTAACCTTACCCTGTTAGATGAAGCAGGAAACAACGGCGGCGTGTATCTCGACGGGCAATTCACTTTCTGATATTAGGTTACTCCATTATAGGAATGAAACGAAAAACGGGCCGGAACTTTTGTTCCCGGCCCGTTTTTACTTTTGGAAATTGCGCTGTTAATGCGTTGCCGGAATACTTTCAAACACCGGTGTTTGCAGCTCCGCGCTGATTACTGCAGCTATGACAGGTGTGCGGAGGTAAAACGTGTCGGGGCAGGAATCCGGGGGAAACGTGTCGCAGGGGAAAGAGTCGCGCGGGAAAGAGTCTTTCTCATACATGGTTACCGGTCGGGTTTTACCGGAAATGTTTCCGCTGCCACCGAAGGCCATCAGGGCACCCATACAGGCAAACAGCATGCAGGGTAAAAGCATGGATTTTTTCATGGAGAAAAGGTTTTAATAACCTTATAGACGTGGAGAACGGTAATGAAAGTTGGGTCAGCGCCCTTTTTTCCGGAAGTAATATCGAAGATGCAGGGATATCGAATGCTTTCCGGGATAGGATGGTGCAGGGCTATTCAGTTCGCCACTGGCGCCGCTTTCCAGCAGACGGATATTATACTGCAGGCCAACACGCAAGAGTGATGTGATCCTGTAATCTATGCCGGCGTGCCAACCCAACGTTGCCTGTCCCGGCGTCATAGACTTTCGGAATACGGGTGTTCCTTTAACATCTGCGTTTACAGGAATAGGGGTGGTGGAAAGTATTAATGTGGTTTCCTTTCCGGCCTGGTAAGCGCGGTATTGCAGGCTGATGCCCGACGATATTTCCCAATTACGCCATTCCTTCACCACCTGGGCACCGGCAACAATATAGGCCGTATTACGTACCGTATAACGGGTGGTACCACTGTCTGCCTTAATGAAAGCCCCTGTGTCGGGGGGATTGAGTTTAAAGTACCGGAAGTTAAAATCAGCTGAACTGCCCGTCAGAAATTGTACTCCGGCAAAGGGGCGGAGCAACAGGTGTTCCCTGAGTGGAAGTGTATATTCAGCCATCAATCCGCCTCCGAATGTGTTCCCCGAAGCAAAAGTTCCCATAGCACGAATGCTGATGCTACCCGGTACTGGAATCCAATCATTGGTAGTGCGTGGGGTAAAAAGGGGATAATAGGGTGGGATAATAGAAGGGAGTTGCAGTGAAGGCCTGCGGTTTATAGCGGAGAGTTGCCAGCCGGCTCCTTTGACGGCTTGCTTTCCAATATGCATGTTAGTGGAATTTCCGGCTGAAAAGCTACCGGAAGAATGCTGATTGTCCGTGAACAAGGTATCAGAATCGGCAGGCAGGCTTGTTGGGTTCAACGGGATCCCTGCATAAGCTTTACTATTTTCTTGCCGTATGCTGTTGCTTTTCTCCTGACCGGGAAGTCCGGATCCGGCGGGGACCAGAGTCTGTCTATGAAAATGAGCGTGATAATTACGGGTAACCGTTGTCTGCAAGTTCAGCGTATTACCTGAATTATCTGCTGACAATCCAGTGGTTTCAGTAGCCGTAATATGCGTTGACACATAGTTACCGGATTTATTCACCGGATTTCCAACTACCAGGAATGGCAATTGAAGCGGCGTTTTGTGCAACTGGCCCGAAACCGGGAAGTAAGTGTACACGGAATCCGTAATATTGATGCGCGCATTGTAAGTATTTGCTTCTTCCGGAGCACTGCTTACTTTGGCTAGCCGTGGTACAGGAATTTCCTCACCCACTGCCTGTATGTTTTGAGTCAAACCTGCCTTAGGGTTGTAATGCCCTGTCTGCAGCCATATAGTTGCAGCGGTAAGGCCTGCCAGTACCACGGATTCTACCAACATCAGCAAGTTACCTCCTCCAGAATGCGGATCTGATGCCTGATCCGGTTTAGCCCCCGTATTATCAGAAATCGTGTCCAATGCGGCACACAGCTGACCCCAGGACGCTTCTTTTTCAGAAAGGTCTGCAACAGGCGCTACCTGGCTTGCAGCGGCCGCTTTTAGCATTTGTTCAATATCTGGCAGACGGTTACGCATTGCGTTTGATCAAAAATTCTTTTAATAACCGCTTTCCCTCGGAAACATGCCATTTGGATGTTCCGGTGCTGATACCCAGCATCGCGGCAATTTCTTTATGGGAATACCCCTCGATAACAAACAGGGTTATCGCCATCCGTGTGGCCGGTGGTAAAAAGCGCAGCAGTTGCAGCAGCTCCCGGTATGCTGTGGGCTCGTTTTTATCATGTACCTCCGTTTCCGGAGGTAAAGATGTTTCAGCCTGCAGCCGCAGCTTGTTTTGACGGAAGTAATCGGCCGCTGAATGATGCATAATGCGGCGGAGCCAGCCCTCAAAACTCCCGGTCCCGTTAAATTGTGTTATCCTGGTAAATGCTCTCAGAAAACCATTGTTGAGTATGGTGACAGCTGCGTCCTGATCCTGAAATGTCCGCTTTACAACCATCATCATGCGGTCGTAAAAATGCCGGTACAAGCGCTCCTGGCTCAAACGATCCTGCCGCCTGCAGCCTTCCAGCCAGGCGGAAAATTCTTCCGGTAACGGTTGTACCGGATTTTTGATATGTGAATCATGGGTGGACAAGGACGCTATGATGGTATAGACATCCCATTTTTGTCCGGAGGTTGGGTCGGTGGAAAAAGAATTATTTCCGGGTAACAAGGTAGTTATAGTCGTTCAGCAGCGTTTCCAGGAACTCCAGCGCAGGCATTTCTGTTTGAATTTGCAGTACTTCTTTGATTTTGAAGGAGATACGTTCTGCCATTACGTAATCTTTACTCCGCTGCGTACTGTCAATCACTGATTTTATCTTGCTCAGGTCACGGTCAGACAGGCGAAGGATCTGGGGGAAGGTGGCCTGGTAATTATCCTGAGCAATTTCCCGGAAAATGGTATCCTCCAGACTGTGCCGCTGCCGGGTACGCACTAAGATGGTGCCTGCGGCCATATCTCCAAGGCGCTGGTTGAGGGGGGAGCGTAACACCATCACAATTGGAATCATCCCGATGATAAGTACCATCAGCGCCGTAAAAGGCGATGTTTCGGAAAGGATAGCGCCGATGAGGAGCATCGACAGCAGCGGGGACTCGATCAGGCGGAACATCCAGCGTAGCAGTACCTGGCTGATGCTGGGAACATTGCCCATGAGGCTCACCACTTTCACATCCATGATCCGCTTACCGAGGCTCTGGCCCCGCATCAGCAGTTCGGATATGAGATAATATAAGGATATTGGGATGCCGATCACCAGGGTTAATACCACATTATTGGTCTGGGAATCGAAATCTGCTTTATTAATCAGGTAAAGTGCCACTAAAACATACGCCCCCCTGATCAGCAGGTCGAGCAGGTAAGCCACAAGGCGCCTGCCCATATCGGCAGCCTCAAACTCAAGGTCTATGTTGAATACGGTAGGGATTTTAATATTAGGCATAATCAAATTTAAAATTTATTATATTTTCACTCCGTTATTTTTTATCTCCGGTACCGCATGAGAGAATCTTCATTCATTAAACGTAACCTTGTCCGCTGGAAGAAAATCCGGGAAGAGCCCACCGAAGACCCGGATGTGATGGCAGAACGGTTTACTTCCCTCGTAGACGATCTTGCCTACGCCAAAACATTTTACGCACATAGTAAGGTGACCGGGTATATTAATGGGATGGCCGCCGCCATTTTCCAGCGTATATATCGCGACCATCAGGGCGACAAGGACCGCTTCCGTAACTTTTTCCGATATCAGCTGCCGCTGCTTATCCGGAAGCATCATCGTATTTTCCTCTTTACGTTTTGCTATTTCCTGCTGTTTTGCATACTGGCCGCATTTTCATCGGCGCACGACGATACATTTATCCGTGGTGTGCTGGGCGATGATTATGTGAATATGACGGAAGAGAACATTGCCGCCGGTGATCCTTTCGGGGTATATAAAGATGAAAATCCCTGGCTGATGTGGCTCCGGATCGGATTCAATAACATCCGTGTTTCCATGTTCTGCTTCGTAAGCGGGATACTTTTTTCGGCAGGCACATTATGGGTGCTGTTCAAAAACGGTATCATGCTGGGTTCGTTCCAGTATATGTTTTTTGCGAAAGGACTAGGGCTGCAATCCGTTCTGGTAATCTGGATACATGGTACGCTGGAGATCTCTTCTATCGTAATTGCAGGTAGTGCCGGGGTAATTATGGGCAACAGCCTCCTGTTTCCCGGTACCTATTCCAGGAAGGAATCCCTCAAGCGGGGAGCACTGGAAGGCGTAAAGATCATCACGGCATTAGTGCCCATTTTTATAGTGGCTGCCTTCCTCGAAAGCTTTGTGACCCGGCATACCGGAATGCCCATGGCACTCAGCATCTTCATCCTTGCAGCTTCGGCTTTATTTATGTTCTGGTATTTTGTATGGTATCCCATCCGTGTGGAGAAAATGGGTTACCGCCTCGATATGGACAGCAAACTGATTAAACCAGCCGCCGCATGAATATGTTGAAGACAGCGCTGCTCCTCTTACTGCTGGCAGCCGGTGGCAATGCTCTGGGACAACAACCATCCCGGCAGGCCGATACGATGGAATACCGGATGCTCGACTCTTCTGATGCAGATAATATTGCATTACCCAATGATGATATGGCAGAATCTGCCATCGATACAGGAATGCTAAACGCAACGGATGGGGAAGATGTGGTAATGGATGAAGAAGATATGACGATGGCAGATAAAATGCGGCATGGTTTAATCCCGCATTCCCTATACGACCGCCAGCCAGTTGATGGGTTTGATGAAAGTTCGCAGATGCGCCTCACCCCGCGTAATCCCGATTCTGCAGCACTGGCAAAAATCCGGAACGATAAAGATTTCCAATATCCGCCTTTTAAACCTACGGGAGACAGAAGGCCGCAATGGCTGAAGAATATTGCAGCATGGGCAGCAGAGAATTTTCATAACATCCGCATTGCATTTTTTAGTTCACTGGGCCTGCTGCTGATTGTGGCAATCATCCTCTTCATGAATAAGAACGACATCCCCGTTTTCAGATGGCGGTCTAAGAAGAAGGTTCTGGCCGGCGAGTCAGTAGAAGAAGTTACAGAAGCGGATCTGGAAGAGATGGCCCGCATGGCACGAAGTGCGGGGCAGCTGCGGGAGGCAGTGCGTTTACGATACCTGCATACCCTTCAGCTCCTGGAAAGCGCCGGACTGATCACCAGAACAAAAGATAAAACGAACATGGATTACCTCCGTGAGCTGGGGCGTACCGCTTTTCATCAGTCATTTGCCGCCATCACACTGCAATATGAATATGTGTGGTACGGGAAGATGCCGCTCAGCGAATTACAGTTCGGCCGGGTATACGCAGCTTTCGACGATTTTAAACATTCCTTATCCAATCAACCGCAGTGAGAAACCGCAACATCATCATAGGGCTGATATTGATCATCGTAGTGCTGTTTGTACTGATGCTGATGGGGATCGGGCATTTTGCTGCCCCCGTACTCAGCAAAGGGCAGGACGCGCGCTATATCCGTTCAGCAGTGCATTATGGTAATAAAAACGAAACTGCCTATGGCTGTAAAGCCGCTTATTCCCTGCTCGACGGTTATTTCAACGGCCGCCAGCCACGCAGGGTAACACGCCCTTTCGCTTATACCTACCGCAAAACCAAAAACCTCGAAGGCAATAATTCTGTTTACATCGCAGTAGCCACTCAGCTTCACCTCACAGAAAAAGATGCGGAAGACATGGCATCTTACGTATACAACGGTAATCAGCTTGTACTGGTCGTTGAAAGCACCGATTCTTTGCTGGAGAAAACCTTTGGTTTCAAAACATCAGAGTCAACTTTCGAAGTAGAACCTTCATCTGCCGTACAGCGTTTCGTGAATCCAGCCTTTGCTCCCGATACGGTATTTTCCGGGAAAGGCCTCCCAATGAACGGCCATCTGCTACTGGAGGAAAGCGATACCGCCGTTATCACGGTACTGGGCAATAATGCACAGCATCAGCCTAACTTCTTCCGCATACAATACGGGGAAGGACAGGTATTCATATTGCTCAATCCAATGGCATGGACCAACTCCTGGCTGCTGGAGAATGATAATGTGCAGGCCCTGGGCTGGCAAATGGCTTACCTGCGTATGCATGCCGATCATGTGTACTGGGATGAGTTCTACAAATACCAGAAATCGCCACGTACTTCTGATAACTTCTCCGACATGCAGGTGATGCTCAAACACCCGCCCTTAAAATGGGCACTTTGGCTGAGCATTCTGTTGCTGGGACTATACATCTTCAGCGAAAGCAAACGCCGCCAGCGCATTATCCCTGATATGCCGAAGCTCCGTAATAACTCGCTTGACTTCGCAGAAACCCTCGGCCGCCTGTATTACCTGCATCATAACAATACCAACCTGGCTCAGAAAATGGCCCAGCACCTGCTGGAATATATCCGCCAGCATTACTTCCTGAATACCGCACAGATCAATGCCGAGTTTATTACAGGACTTTCCCGTAAATCAGGACATCCGCGGGAGTTCATCGAAGGCATGATGCAGATGGTGATGGACGTGCGCCTGGGCGGACATGTCGATGATGAATATTTACATAACTTTTATAACAGCATCAATCAATTCTATCAAAATTCGAAATAATGGATATTAACACCTTTGAGCCGCGTACCGATCTGGCCGACCTCCATGAGGCCGTTGCAGCTATCCGCAGCGAGATCGCCAAAGTAATTGTAGGGCAGCATCAGCTGATAGACTTGCTGATGACGGGAATGCTGGCCAACGGGCATATCCTGGTGGAAGGCGTACCGGGAGTAGCTAAAACACTGGCAGCCAAATTACTGGCAGGCACTATCGACGCTAAATTTTCCCGTATTCAGTTTACCCCTGATCTTATGCCGGCCGACGTGCTGGGAACTTCCATCTTCAACCCGCAAAGCAAGGAATTCGAATACAAGAAAGGTCCCATTTTCGGCAATATCATCCTGATAGATGAGATCAACCGCGCCCCGGCCAAAACACAGGCAGCATTGTTTGAGGTAATGGAAGAAAGGCAAATCACCAACGATGGTGTATCGCACCAGTTGGATGCTCCTTTTATGGTAGTGGCCACACAGAACCCCATTGAGCAGGAAGGTACCTACCGCCTGCCGGAAGCCCAGCTCGACCGTTTCCTTTTCAAAGTGGAGGTGAAGTACCCTTCCCTGCAGGATGAAATAGGCATTCTACAGTCGGCAAATGAACAGGGGGGCGATCATGCGGCCGTACAACATATGAAGCCGGTGGTGAGCGCATCTACCGTTATACGCCTGCAGCAGAAAGTGCGTACCATCATCATGGAAGAAAAACTGCTCAGTTATGTGGCAGCTTTGGTAAACCAGACACGCAACAACCCCGGTATTTACCTCGGCGCATCGCCCCGTGCTTCCATTGCAGTCATGAACTGCGCCAAAGCCGTGGCAGTAATGAACCGCCGCGATTTCGTAACGCCCGATGATGTGGTGTACATCCTTCCGCATGTATTACGCCACCGTATCATCCTCACACCAGAGCGTGAAATGGAAGGTATTACACCTGATGAAGTAATCGGTGAAATTCTCAAAGCTGTAGAAGTACCCAGATAACATGCAGTTACTCCGTTTTTATCAATCGCTGTTCTTTCGCAACCGCCTGTATCTCGCACTGGGGATACTGGTAATTGTATTCATCATCGGGTTCTTCCTCCCGGTTGCTTACCTGCTGGGTTTGATAGGCTCAGCGGTATGGCTGGCATTATTGCTGGTGGATATCTTCATCCTGTATGCGCCGCGCAAGCCAATACAGGCCAGCCGGGTAATGGCCGACCGTTTCAGCAATGGCGACGAAAACCCTGTGCAATACCTGCTGCAAAGCAGGTACGGCTTTCCTGTATGGGGCGAAGTGATGGATGAACTGCCTGTGCAGTTTCAGCGGAGAGATTATACTTTGCCGTTCAGGCTCAGTGCCGGAGGCGATGCGCAGCTACGGATGACGCTGCGCCCGGTAGAAAGAGGAGAATATGCATTCGGGGATATGCATGTATATGTCTGGAGCGCTTTTGGTTTCGTATGCCGCCGTATTACGCAGCCGCTTGCCCAAACGGTAAAGGTGTATCCTTCCTATATGCAGCTCCGCAACTTTGAGCTTTTTTCCATCAAGCATAAACTGAACGAACTGGGCGTGCACCGCCGCCGGGTGATAGGGCACAGCATGGAGTTTGATCACATTAAAGAATACATCCGTGGTGATGATGTGCGCACCCTCAACTGGAAAGCTACCGCACGCCGTGGTAACCTGATGGTGAACAGCTATACAGAAGAACGTTCCCAACTCGTGTATTGTGTGATCGATAAAGGCCGCACCATGAAGATGCCATTTGGCGGCCTTACCCTGCTCGACTATGCCATTAACGCCACACTCGTTTTCAGTAATGTGGCCATGCAGAAAGGGGATAAATCCGGACTGATTACTTTTACGGGTAAGCAAACCGAAGTACTCCCTGCCAGTAACAAGAAAATACAGCTCAGCAAAATACTGGATCAGCTTTATGCTCAAAGTACAGACTGGATGGAAACTGATTATGAGCGCCTGGGTGTACACCTGCGGGCTTCATTGTCTCAGCGCTCCTTCCTGATGTTATTCACCAACTTTGAGTCGCTCTCCGGAATGCAGCGGCAGTTACCTTACCTGAAGCAACTCGCCAAATACCATATTCTGCTCGTTGTGTTTTTCGAGAACACGGAACTGAAAACGGTAAACGAAAAGCGGATGGAGGAAACAGAAGATATTTATATGCAGGTGATAGCCCAAAAGTTTGCACACGAAAAGAAACAGATCGTGCGGGAACTGGCGCATGCAGGAATCATGAGCCTCCTTACTGCTCCGGAACACCTGACGGTGAATGTGGTAAATAAATACCTGGAACTGAAATCCAGAATGGTACTTTAATCCCACCAGTCATTCTGTAAAAGAAGAAGCGCCGGCACGTTTGCAGAATGCAAATATGCCGGCGCTTCGTGGTTAAAGAATTTTATGGACGGCGTCTTCCGCGATCGCCTCCCTCTTCCTCTTCCGTTCCCAGTTCGAATTCTTTCGGACCTTTCTTGCCCAGCTTGGTGAACTTGCGGATGTTGTATGTAACATTGAGGCTGAGGTATCGCACATTGCGGCGGTTGTTGGAAAATTGCTCGTAGTCTTTCGTAAGCTCATAGAAGTTCCTTACGCTAGATCCGAAAATGTTTTCCACGGAAAACGCTACGTTAAGCTTCCGCTGAAACAGGTTCAGCTGTCCTTTCAGGCCACTCCCGAAACGGGCTTCCTGTTTGCCCTGGGCATAATACCGCGGGCCGTTATAACGGAAGTTCGCAGAAATGGAGAACACCCGGATGCGGTAGCTCGTCCAGACATTGAGGTGGCTCGTCCACCCGGAAACATGTGCGAATTTATCGCTCACTGCCCCCTGCCCGTCTTCCCCACCATCGGTTTTAGTATCGTAATAACGAAGGCCTCCGTTGATATTCAGCTGCAGGGCGCCTTTGTTATTGTTGGTAGGCTTGAAGAAGTGGGAAGTAAGTGTTATGTATGCATTATGATCCCGGCGGGAGGCCAGGTTCACGAATGTGCTCTTATTGATGATAGTGGTATCGTTGATGTACTGTACCTGTGTGTACCGCGAAATGATATCATCGGCATCCTGCTTTTCCACACCTACTTTCATGGAATGCGATTTAACCTGGATGCTGTACTCCGCGCGGTAGTCTTTTGTAAAAGACGGGCGCAGGTTAGGGTTGCCGGTACGTATATTGAAGCTGTCGGTAGTATTTACGAAGGGGTTCAGCTGGTCGGGCGTAGGCCGGTCCATATTCCGGGAGTAGTTAAACGACAGCTGCTGCTGCTTGTAATCGTATGTGAAGTTCATCCCGGGGGCAAAGTTCGTGTACTTGAAGGGCACACGGCTGCGGAGAGAATCCAGCAGTGCCTCCTGGTTAAAGAACTGGATTCCCGGATTGAAGCGCAGGTTAGCCCTGTGGTCTTTCCAGGGACTGTAGTTAAGACCCACAGAACTCCTCACTTCATACGTTTTATTGTTGAACTCGTTACCTGCAAATGTTTCCCGCGATTGCTGGCTGTTGTAGGAGAACCTGCCTGTGAAATTGTATCCCAGCTTGGGGTTAGACTTACCCGTGCTGGCATTAACCGCGTAGTTCTGATTAAATGAAGTATAGTCGGTGCTGAGGCGGGGAGCATCGAGCAGCTCATGATCGTTCACATTTTTGCGCTTCGCAATATTCTCGTTGGTAGAACCGCTAAGGGATGCATCGCCACTGAGATCATAATATTTACCTTTTTCCAGCGGCTGGCGGAAGTGAATGTTGGTCCGCATACTATAGTTACCGTTGCTTTGGTCATTTTTCTGGAGAGAGGTATCATCTGTCAGCGGATAGAGGTAATCATTATACCCTCTTCCTGTACCACCTGCCTTGGTGAAGTTGAAGCCTGCTTCCAGTTTTTTATTACGCTCCTCATACTCTTTGGAATAGTTCCAGTCAGTAACGGCACGATAGCCATTCCGCCTGTTTTCATTTTCCTGGTTTTTGAGCATGGTAGGTTTATGGGAAGCGTTGCTATTGATGGAATTGTTATTACTGTTACTGCCATCGCCCGTCCAGCCGAGGGTTACAGCACCACGGAGGAATTCCTTATCAGTGAATTTCCTTTCATACCGGGTGTTGAGGTTGTGGTTGAAGTTATAGCTGGTGCGGAAGTTTTTCTGGGAAAGATAGGAGCTGTCGCCTCCCGCAGTTTTCGGAAAGTAGACACGCTGCAGATAGCTGGAGTCGGAATTATACTGGCCGTTGTTGAAATATGTGACCTGGAAGGGTGCGAGGTTGAGGTTGTACCGCATTTTAGCATTGAGGTTACGGCGGCTGTCGACCCCTGCGGTTACTGCTGCGGAATATCCACGGAACTTCACTTTGCGGGTAATGATGTTGATATACCGGATATTGTTGCGGCCTTCCACTAACGCCTGTTCAGCATCTACTGCATCGGGTGGTACTTTCAGCACTTCTATCCTCTCAATCATAAAGGAAGGCAGGTTGTTGAGGTAGCTGTTGGCATCCATGCCGGTTTGCGCCACAGGCTTATTATCTACATAAAACCGCACCTGGTCTTTCCCTTCCATAGTGATATTATTGTTCGCATCGATGGTAACACCGGGAACATATTCGAGCAGCTCCATACCGGTACCTCCTGGGAGGAAGTTTTCGTCGGGGGTGAAGATGATGGAATCCTTGTTCATGGTGAACATCTTCTTCTGTCCCACCACTTCCACTTCTTTGAGGCTTCGGGTTCCGGTTTCGAGGATGATGGTCCCCAGCTCCCAATGGGGTCTTTCCCCGTTGAGTTTTACTTTGGTGAAATAAGGGGTGAAGCCCATGGTGGCTACCCTGATGAGATAACTGCCATAAGGTACCGGCTTTAGGACAAACGTTCCCTTCTCATCGGCGGCAACGCCGTTGATAACGGTAGAATCGTCTTCGTTCAGCAGGGCTATGGAAGCGAAAGGGATCGGTTCTTTACTGCCGTTCTGTTGCACTTTTCCGCTGATGGCACCGGTTTCCGTGTCCTTATTCGATGGGGGCTGCTGTGCGTAAGCTTCCTCAAAGGTGAACATACATCCGAGCCAGCAAAGGATACCGATAGCGGCACCTATGCTGCTTTTTGGCGTGATTCTCATCTAGGTATAATATCTATAGGTTGATGCCGAAAAATACGACTCCATCGCCCGCCTGTCGTGGCTTTTACACCTGTGCAGGATTTACGGGATAAATGGTAATGCCCTTTTCGGACTTGAAATTCCGTGGTCCGTTCACTTTGATAGACGTTATTAAACAGACAAACGTTTAAGCGGAAGGGTGGATAATGGAGGAGCGGGGATTGTGGGAGATGGGCGGTAGGGAAAAAGAACAGGACAGCCGCGTAGCCGCAACTGTCCTGCCCTGTCCTGATAAATTTATACGGCGAGGTACGCCCCGTCTACCGGGTAATAGGAGCCGGTAACGAAAGATGCTTTGTCGGAACTAAGCCAGATAACGAGTTCAGCCACTTCTTCCGCCCTGCCCAGGCGGCCGATAGGATGATTGGAAACCAGCATCGCTTTCGCAGCTTTATCCATTTGCTGGAGCAGTGGGGTATCAATGAAACCGGGGCCTACCGCATTAATACGAACTCCCTGTGAGGAGTATTCGGCACCGGCAGTTTGTGTGAGGCCTACCACGCCATGCTTGGCTGCTGCATAGCCTGCGGAATGGGCGAAGCCCACCTGGCCCAGAATGGAAGCCATATTCACGATGGCACCACCGCCATTTTTCAGCATGGCAGGCAGCTGGTATTTCATACAATAGAAAACACTGGAGAGGTTAATGGCAATTACCTTGTCCCACCCACCAGTGCTCATATCACCTACCGGTGCGGCTTCTCCACCGATGCCGGCATTGTTGCAGGCATAGTCGAGACGGCCGTAATGCCTGAGGGTTTCATTCACAAGCTTTTCGCATTCTTCGGATTTACTGACATCACAGGCAACAAACTGTGCATCGCCCCCGTTTGTACGGATCTTTTCCACCACGCTGTTGCCATGCTCCACGTTAATATCCGAAACGATTACTTTAGCGCCATGCTTCGCATACAGGAGTGCCGTAGCCTCTCCAATGCCGGAGCCTGCGCCGGTTACCAATGCCACTTTCCCGGAAAATAACTGTTCCATCATTTAAGATTTAAAAATGAATAATAGACAGGGTTACAAATGTGTGAGTGCAGTAGGTTTAACGTAAAATGGCCGGAGATTGTTTGTAGGATATAAAGGTACGGGAGGTGCATGTTAGGGAAATCCTAAGATTGAAAGGGTATAACATATTTGTGTCATATATGAGGCAGGAGGATAATATTTGCAGTGATTTTCAGTTAATAGGAAGCTGATGAAGCGAAAAATGCGACTGTCTGCCCTGTTACGCTTACTACCTGCCCTCCTGCCATTCCACCAGGGGGCGCTGGCCCAGAACCTGGTCCCGAATCCCAGTTTCGAAGAGATTAATATCTGCAGGGAGTACAGAGCGCCATGCGCCCCGGTGGGCTGGGAAAATGTGGCCCCCACTACCCTGAAAATGACTTATAATTTTCACACAAACAAGAATGGAGCGGGCAATCAGATGATACGGCTATTGGCGGGCAGCGAGTCATTTGCACGGAACTATGCACAAACAAAGCTCCTGTGCCCGCTTGAAATAGGTAAGCGCTACCGCATTTATGCCATTGTAGGTACCAATGCTGCATCTCCTGAACTGGATTTTTACCTGTCCGATAAATACACTTACCGGTATTACGGCGAGGCCATTGCCAATATACCGCCTACATTGAAGCTGAGTGAGCCTGATATCAAAAAGAAGTTCCCCAAATCCAACTTTTGGGTGATGGAAAGAGAGTTTACCGCCGGGGGCAACTGGCAGCATCTGCTCATGGGAGTGATGGCGAAAAGGGAATCAAGGGTAAGCGGGGAAAATGAATACCTGTATATAGATTCCCTCAGTATTGAACCACTGGAACCGGGCCCGCTTTGTTCAGGAGCAGCTTTGGTGATGGATACACTCCGTACCCGCATCGACCGGCATACCATACCCGACGAGTTCTTTGGGCCTCGGGACGATTCTGTCCACGTCAGGCTGCACCGTAAATTGAAATGTATAGATATCGGGGTACCGGGAGCAGATATTTTCACGGCAGCCGGCCGCACTGCAGACCCTGTGGCTGCGGCCCGGGTAGATTCCATTATTCGTGCCTATGAACCGGAAACGGGGCAACGGGTGGAAGTTACCGGGTTTTACTATCCACAGGACGGCCTGTACAACAAATCGATATCCGTTATTCAGGCGGAAAGAGTCAGGGAAGTACTCGTAAATAAATACGGATTCAACAAGGAGGAGATCGATGTAACGGCGGCAGGTAAGGCCCCGCCTTATAATCCTGATGGGGAAGATGGGCGGGAAGGGCGCAATTTCGTGAAGATTGCCTTTTGTGTCAAAGATACAAATACTGCACCCATGGCGCCTCTTGTCGCAAAACCGTCTCTACAGCCAGATACGCTGATCATTCCGGACGTATTGTTCAGATTTGACCGTCACGAACTCAATCCGGCCCTTTTTAAATCGCTCGACAGTCTGGTAGGGAAGATTCCCCGCATTGAAGGCACTACCCTCGCGCTGATCGGGCATACTGATAATGCAGGGGAAGACGATTATAATCTGGCCCTTTCGCAAAAGCGCGCAGCTTCCCTGGCAGAGTACCTGCGCAATAAAGGACTGGGGGATTACATCCTGCAGGTTAAAGGTGAGGGTGAGCACCGCCCGGTGTTCCCGAATGATACTCCCGAGGGGCGGAGGCGGAACCGGCGGGTGGAGATCATCATTTACAGGCAATAATTGGCAAGCAGGCATAAAAACCGAAGGGCCGTCTCACTAGTCTGAGGCGGCCTTTTTCTTTGCCACTGGTTTGCCTCCCTTTACATTCCTTGTAACCTAAGGCCTACAAAATAGAAAAATGTAACATAAATTATCTACAACCCAGGTATGATGCAGATATAAGTTACCTATAAGCCACCCTCCTTTAGGGTAGCTTAAAGGTGGCTTATAGGTGGCTCAAAGGTAACTCAAAGGTATCTCACATGACAATTAGCAGACAATTTGGATAGCCTGAACTTATAGTGTCTTATATTGAAAAAAGCTTTACAGGGTAGGGTAGTGAATATGCAATTATAGGAGCATAAAAAAGGAACCGTCTCAAACAAGTGCGACGGTTCCTTTTTTATGTTTACAAAGATTACTTATTTATCAAGGTACGAACGGAGCATCCAGGCCATTTTTTCGTGCTGGCGGAGAAGGCCGGTCACGAAGTCGCTGGAGCCGAGGTCTTTTTGCTTTTCAGCAAACTCTGTAATGAGTTCGCGGAGGTGACGGATGATGGTTTCATGGTCGTCCAGCAGGTTTTTGATCTGCTCGCTTTGTACGTTGGAATACTCAGGTTCCAGCAGGTTGGTCAGCTTCAGGAAGTCCACAAGGCGCCCGGTACTGTAGTGGCCCAGCATACGGATACGCTCGGCTACTTCGTCTACGATCTCTGCCAGTTCGTCGTATTGTTTCTCAAAGAAGATGTGCATTTCGGAGAAGTTGTCGCCCACTACGTTCCAGTGATAATTCCGGGTTTTGGTGTAAAGCACCTGTTCATCCGCTAATACTACCTGTAATTTTTCTGCTACTGCCTTCAAATGGTTTTCGCTGATGCCAATGTTTGCTTTCATGATGCAAAGTATTTTAATATTTGTTAATGGTTACAACTCAATAAGGGCATATACCTTATCGTTCAGGTATCTGCCACCGGGGTTCCGGGCGGTATAATCCATGTTGATCCAGTACTCGCCTTTCATTTCATGATAATATAACTCTTTAACAGGCGGATTGTTGAATAACAGGATAATTGCCTGCTTCATGGTTTCGAAGTCATCTTTATTCCCGCAATACAGTTCCGGATAGGCATGGCCGCGTATGAGTACGATGCGCATACGTGCGCCAATGGATTCCAGGCAGGAGGCCATGAGGATGCTATGATCGTCACAATCGCCTCCCATTCCGTTAAGGATGGTTTCCATGGGGGTGGCAAAGTATTCGTCGCGCTGGGAATCGTTCACGTATTTGAAATGTTCACGAATATAGCGGTAAAGCGAGAGGTAACGGACGATGCGGCCGTACTTGGGGAAGTATGCGTCATAATAATCCAGAGAATGTTCCACAGAAAAGTTCCGGACAATGGAATCCTTGTAATTGGTTCTTTCCCGGATACCGCGCACGGTTTTATCGACATAGGTTTCCACCTTGCGGGGGTAAAAGCTGAGGATGTCGAGCTGTTTGTTGCCTTTTGTTCCCCAGTTGCCCTGTACCATCCCCTGATAATCGTTCAGCACATTTGCAAAAGAGTACTTGCCGGTGAACTGGTTGAAAATGAGGACACCTGCCATCAATACGAAAGCAGGAATAATAAGTGGCCGGAATATCCAGAGGAGCAGGCGGGTAAAAAGGAATACGATCAGTGCGGAAACGAAGAGATCGATATGCCAGCTGCCTACCTGAATAACAGGCATGAACCGGTTGAGATAGGGAGCCAGGGGCAGTATGATCAACAGGCTCAGCAGGTTCA
Source organism: Chitinophaga deserti (assembly GCF_003149455.1). Classification (GTDB taxonomy): domain Bacteria; phylum Bacteroidota; class Bacteroidia; order Chitinophagales; family Chitinophagaceae; genus Chitinophaga; species Chitinophaga deserti. Next base: position 25,960 of record NZ_QFFK01000002.1, on the reverse strand, counting down.
TGAGGAAGTGCTGAAAAGTTGTGTATTTGCTCTGATCGATGGGCATTTCGGATAAGTACCGCAAAATTATGCCAAATCTGTGGTACAACCCGTTAATGTTCTACAAGGCCGGGCAGTGTTTGAATAAATGAAGTGCTCTGGCGGATGACGATCATTTTCTGCCGGGCATCCTTTTTCTGCTTATCCATTTTAAGTTGGTGATAAATCCGGTCGAGGATGCTGTAGTTCAGCAGCGCGAAGATTTTGAAATCGAGTTTGTGGGCCATATCCATTGCAGATTCCGCTGCGCGGATGGCTTTGTTAAACTCCTGATCGTGCAAATGGATCTGGGCAGCCACTATTTTCTGCAGGGTTTCGAGGTGCTTGCCGTTGTAGAACTCGGCAGGGTAATGTTTCAGCACATTTTCCACGTGCGTACTGATGCGGCGTGCAGGTTCCGTATCCCCGGTGCTGAGGTGGGCCTGTGCTTTCCAGCAAAGCATCATGAGCCGGAAGGGGTCTGTACGGTTGAAAAGGATACTCGGATGCTGTTCAAACAGCCGGCTGGTGAATAACAGCAATTGATGATAGTCGCCCAGCAGGAGGAAGATGAAACAGAGCGCCCGGTACACGGCTTCTTCTCCGGTAGTGAAGGTTTTGTGGTTAGAGAAGTTCCAGCAGGATGCGTAGTGATACAGCTTATCACGCATTTCGGGATTGGTTTGCCCGAATTTCAGGTATTCATATATAAACAGGAACGCTTCGTAGGGGGTAATCCACATATCTCCTGCCTTTTCGCCGGAACACAGCTTCCGGATATTAGACAGCTCAATCTCACATTGTTCGGCATCCAGCTGCATCAGGGCCATTACAAATAAATTGCAGCGGATCTTCAGCTTATCATCGGCCGACTCAGCCATGCTCAGTAAGGTGTTAAGCACTTTCCGCTTTTTGAAATGCATGAAATCGTCGGCAATAAACTGGCCGAACGGATTTTTGCGGAAGTAACCCGGAGGGAAAATAGCGGAAAGTTGTTCCTGATGGGTGCCTTCCTGCTGGTAGTGCAGTACCACATACTCCAGCAAATGCGCTTTCTCGCTGGTGGCCAGCGGCAAACGGAAGAAATCTCGGATACCATCTACCTGGCTACGGGTGATGGCGTAGCGCAACAGCCATTTGAATACGGAGATGCGGAAGGGGCTCTGGGGAAAATCTGCCAGCACTTTTTCCAGCAGCCGGGCAGACACGGTTTGGCTGTGGCTGTTCACATAATTCATGGCCGTGAAATATTCCAGGAGGAAATTATGTGCAAAACGGACTTTCACGTTGAACATGATTTCCTGACTGAGATTCTCTTCCACTAATATATTATCAGCCAGCAGTTCCTTGTAAGCCGGGAAATAATCGGCATTCTGGTTGAGCAGGCTGCTTTTGTCTGTATATAAACCGGCTCTTCCCATATCCAGCAATACCAGCAGCTTTTCGATGAGCTGCATCTTAAAGGAATTTGCGGGTGAATGGAATACGCGGTTCTGAATAAAGCGGGAGATGATTTCGAAAAGACTAAGGTTTTCGTCTACGAACGATTGGTCCGGCGTATTACTCAGCTGGCAGAAGAGCTGGAGATAGTAGGGGTGACGGAGGCGCTGGATGAAATTATCGGAGAAGAGGCGTACTGTAGCGGGGTCGAAATCAAAGTTATACAATACTGATTTCACTTCCTGATCTGTTAACGCCGGGATATTGGTATTGGTTTCTTCATCCATTTCGGAACCGAGGTACCAGAACTTACGGAAAGCAGGGTACTGGTGAGATTGATGGAACACATCACTCCAGGTGCTCGACCGGATGGAGAGGATGACCTTCACCCAGGGGTGCAGATCGTTGGAGTACACGAAATCTTCCAGTTTATTATATAAGAGCTTCAGTTTATCGGCACTGAGGGCAATTTCGTCGAACCCGTCTATAATGAGGATGAGTTTACCGGAACGCTCTTCCGGTTTGGCAGAGAAGTATTCCCGGAAGTTGTCGCCATTGCCGAGGTTCAGCTGATTGTCGAGCCATGAAGAAAGGGAGAATCCTTTGAGGAGGAGGCTTCCGGTAGCATGAGCGTTGATGAACCAGCAGATATCCTGCGGGCAGGCGGGTGTGCGGCTGAACCAGTAATGTTCTGCGGCGTGAACGAGGGCGGTGGACTTTCCCCAGCCTGCGGGGGCTATGAGGAAGGTGGCGGAATATTTTGATTCGAGGAATTTCTCAATGTGTTGCTGGCAATACTGGCGGGGCATGGTTTTTTCAAATGGCATGCCGCAGCGGTTGCGGAGAGTGAGGATGGTGTAATGGGATACGGCGGTGGCTTTGCGGCGAACGTCTTCCCATTTCGAGTTTTCCTGCACGGGTTGTTTGAACTGGAATTGCTTTTTGTAGAGCTGGGACTGGAAATCTTCCCAGTCACGGTAACGGCAATACTGCGCTAATGTGTTGAGCGTGTAGCGCGAGAAGCTGTGTTGGGTGACGGCGAATCCGAACACACGTTTGAGTGTGGTTTCGCTCACCAGTTTGCCGGTATGGTTAAGAATAGCCTGCGTCAGATGCTTACATTGATTAGGCTGTAAATTCTCGACGCCGAAATGCCTTAGTACCTCTGCTTGTAAGGTGATAATAAAGTCGTAGGACAGATCTATCATAAGGGTATACAATTAATGGATTATGGTATACTGGGACCCTGATTGAAATGAATAAATACGTAGTGAAATGAACGTTTGGATTTTGGTTTTTAACAAATGAACAAAATGAACGGTAGGGATCATAGTGGTATTTTGTTAGTATATTATTGAAAATCAGTTTCTTATAGAATATTAAATAATTCAGTATTTCTAAAATTAATCTGTGTTCCTAACTATATTGATAATGAGAGAGGAGAATATGAATAAAGGATGAACGGGTGAATGCATAAACCATATCATTTGACCTCTGCGTGACATTTCTAATGAATAACCCCGATACAATTAATGAATAGCGATTGTTCAAATAATTAAAAAATGAACAAAATGAACAACTATTGAATGAATGAACGACATAGTAGTTTCTGAACGGAATGGATAAGAATGGCATATCGATTCATCTCCCGGGCCATTTAATTTAGCGCTACAATCGCTTCGAGAATCCATGAATAAACCGATGAATGCATCCTATCAAAAACTAAAAAGACCGGTACTCAATCCTGTATCTTTTGACAGACATTCTCCTTTATCATAGCCTTTGCTAGTCCGGGAAACCCTGCTTCCAACCAAAAGAAGGATTTCCTGATGTGTCCGAACCGATCAACACAAGCTTATAAACCCAAACCATTGTCGTATGAGTTGTAATGTTACTCCGAATTGCTTATTGCGCTTCTTATTCGTGCTCTCCGCAGCTTTCATGCTCGGTACAGCCGGGAACGCGCGCGCTGCCACCCCCGCAGCATATAATCAATATTGGTGGTATCCGGAACAATCCCCTGTACCTAACCTGGAAGATTGGTTTGGGAAATCCCCGATGTTGCATGATGATGCCAGGTTTTCCTGGCTAAACGTACCGGCTGTACGTAATTTCTTTGCCGCAGGACCCATTTATTCCCGCGGCACCACTGCATCCAACATCACCTCCATTACCTGTATCGGTTGCACCATCACCGATCCCGGAAACTCCATCGATAACGATCCCAACACCGCCGCATTATATAATATGGCACTGGGCCTCGTTGCAGAAATGGGACAACGGATCGTATTCCCCGGAACCTATGAAGCGGGCGATAGTCTCGTGGTCGATTTCGCACTCACCACTTCGGGACTCGTAGATGCTTCCGTACTAAATAACGTGCGGGTAAGAACATACCTCGGCGGTGGCAGCACCGTTCGTCAGGATGTACGCCTCGGCACCGCAGTGAATGTTCAGCTCCTGGGCGTTGGCTCCACCGGCAAAAGAAGAGCGGTGATCCCCATCACCCAACAGTTCGATCAGATTGCCATTACCTTTGGCGGCCTCGTAAGCCTCAGCTACGATATGCAATTGTTCCAGGCTGCCGCTGTGGTACCAGTTACAATAACTCCTTCCGCCGATCCTATAATCAGTCCTGCCGGTCAGGCAGCTTCCATGACAGCCACCCACCGCCTTGGCGCAGCTACCTTCCGCTGGTACGATGCTCCCACCGGTGGAACCCTACTACACACCGGCGCTACCTATGCACCCGTGTTAACCCGTGGTGTTCATGATTATTATGTAGAAGCAACCACCACTTCTGATGGTCTTACCAGCATCCTCCGTACCGGTACTACGGTAGACGTAGGAGGCGGCCCCGGTCTGCTCTGGAGCTATGGCGATCAGGAAGAAAGTCCGAAACTGGGTGGCGTATGCGCCCTTTGCACAGTGGCAGACCCTGCCAATGCAATAGATGCCGATCCAAATACTTTCAGCACTATTTCTTCTCCTGTAGGGCTGCTTAGCACTGTTGGACAGCTCATTAAGTTCCCCGGTATTTATCAGGCGGGCGACAGTATCGTACTCGACCTCGAACTACCCGGTGTTGTTTATACCAAATCGCTTCTTACCAATATATCCCTGCAGCCATATCTGGGTGCCTCTCCGGCAGGCGCCGCAGTAAGTCTGGGTACCGATCTCATTCATGTACAGGCACTTGGCGTAGGACTTGGCGGTACACCTAAATTCCGTGTAAGCATTCCTGCAACAGCTTCTTTCGATGGCGTGCAGGTTAACCTTAATGCATTGGTGGCTGAACTGGGCACACTGCGTGTTTACGAAGCCGTGGCCATGATCCCGGTAGCAGTAACACCCGCAGCACCGGTAGTGCCTTATGGAACATCTACCAGTCTCAGTGCTACCGTGCGCCCGGCAGGGGCTACTTTTGCCTGGTATACTACCCCTACCGGCGGATCGCCTGTAAGCACCAGTGCCACATTCAATACACCTAACCTTTCCCGCAGCACCACATATTATGTGGAAGCTGCATCGAACGGAGTTACAAGCTACGTGCGCACTGCGGTGCCTGTAAGAGTTGGGGGGACTGATGGTCCGTTATGGACATTCGGTGATACTGAAACAAGTCCTGTTCTCAGCGGAGTTTGCGTAGGTTGCTCTGTTACAAATCCCGGTTTGGCCGTGGATCAGGATACAACTACTGCATCTACTATCAATATTACTGCAGGCGTGCTTTCCAATGCCGGCCAGCTGATCCGCTTCCCGGGTAATTATCATGCGGGAGACAGTATCATTCTCGACCTCGGCATCCCGGCAGGTCAGTTGCTTTCGCTTCAGCTGCTGGGCAGCATCCGCATAGAAACTTTCAACGGCAGCACAGCTAACAATGATGCCGCTGCTTTCAATGCATCGCTTGCTGCTGCACAGGCATTAGGAATTGGTGTGGGGCCAACCGGTAAATTCCGTGTAACGCTCCCGGCAGGTACTGATTTCGATGCGGTACAGATTTCACTATCTCCATTGATCGGTGGTTTGGCAAACCTTCAGGTGTATGAAGCTACTGCTACCATTCCGGTGACAGTGAATCCTGCCACTCAAACAGTACCCTATAATACTTCTGCAACTATCACGGCAGCCAATAGACTTTCTACGGCTACTTTCAACTGGTATACCACGCCAACGGGCGGGTCTCCGGTATTTACGGGGGCTACTTTCAATACACCAAACCTTACTGCAAGAGCACGATACTATGTAGCAGCAAGTACGCCTGACGGGAAAACAAGCTTTAACCGCACACTCGCAACCGTTAACCTGGGTGGCGGAGCTGGTCCGTTATGGACGTATGGTTTTGAAGAAGAAAGTCCGAAGCTGGGCGGCGTTTGCCTGCTTTGCTCCGTGACTGATCCGAACAATGCCGTGGATGGTAACCCTAATACCTTCAGCACATTATCTTCACCGGTTGGCGTTGCCAGCACGGTAGGTCAGTTGATCCGCTTCCCCGGTATTTATCAGGCGGGCGACAGCATTATCCTGGATCTGGAGTTGCCCGGCGTACTTTATACGAAATCCCTCCTCACTAATATTTCACTGCAGCCATACCTTGGTGCCGCAACTGCGGGAGCCGCCATCAACCTCGGCACCGACCTTATTCATGTGCAGGCGCTGGGTGTTGGCCTGGGCGGCACACCTAAGTTCAGAGTAAGCATTCCTGCCACCACATCTTTCGATGCTGTGCAGGTGAACCTGAATGCAGTACTGGCTGAGCTGGCTACCCTGCGTATATATGAAGCAGTGGCCATGATCCCGGTTGGGGTAACTCCCAACCCTGCAGTTGTGCCTTATGGAACATCTGCAAATCTTGCTGCTACGGTACGCCCTGCCGGTGCAACTTTTGCATGGTACACTACTCCCACGGGAGGTACTCCGGTTAGTACGAGCGCCAATTTCAATACGCCTAACCTCACGCGCAGTACCACATATTATGTAGAAGCATCAGCGGGTGGTGTAACCAGTTATGTACGCACCGCAGTTCCTGTAACGGTTGGTGGAGCAGACGGGCCACTTTGGACATATGGAGATACAGAGTCCAGCCCCGTTCTGAGTGGAGTTTGCCTCGGTTGCTCGGTAACAAGTCCCCAACTGGCTGTAGATGAGGATACAACAACAGCATCAACCATCAGCATCCCGCTGGGTGTACTTTCCAGCGCAGGCCAGCTGATCCGCTTCCCGGGTAATTATCATACGGGAGACAGCATCATCTTTGACCTGGCTATTCCGGCAGGTCAGCTGCTTTCTCTGCAATTACTGAACAGCATCCGGATAGAAACATTTAATGGCAGCACTTCCAATAATGATGCAGCGGCTTATAGCGCTGCACTCGCCAATGCCCAGGCACTGGGTATTGCGGTAGGGCCCACCGGTAAATTCCGGGTTACCCTCCCCGCCACAGCAGACTTTAATGCTGTGCAGATTTCTCTGGCACCTGTTGTAGGAGGCTTGAGCAACCTGCAGGTATTTGAAGCAACGGCGATGGTGCCTGTTACGGTAACACCTGCCGTACAAACCATCCCGCTCAACACTTCCGCTACTATTGCAGCCACTAACCGCCTTTCGCCGGTAACATTCGATTGGTTTACCTCACCAGCCGGCGGTACGTCTGTATTCACAGGCGCCACATTCAATACTCCTAACCTTTCCCGTCAAACTTTATACTATGTAGAAGCCAGCACGCCAGACGGCAAAAAGAGCTATGTGCGTACCCTGGCAACTGTTAACGTGGGTGGAGGGCCTGGTCCGTTGTGGACATATGGTGACCGTCAGAACGGTCCTGCCATCAACGGTATTTGTGTAGGCTGCAATATTTCAGATGCAGCAAATGCGGTGGATGAGGATACTACTACTTCCTCACTGATCAGCATGCCGTTGGGCGCGCTGGGCAGTATTTCACAGATCATTCATTTCCCCGGTGTATACCAGGCCGGCGACAGTATCGCACTGTTCCTTGAGTTGCCTGATCAGCTGTTCAGTTTAACAGCACTCGGTGGCTTAACGGCTCAGACTTACACCGGTGATACGCCGAATGGCGACGCTATTGCATTAAACAGTGGTCTGGTAAGACTTGAACCGCTTGGCATTGGAGTGGGCAGCACTGGTAAATTCAGGGTTACCTTCCCCGTTGGCCAGTCCTTCGATGGTGTGAGCATAGGTACTTCCGCTGCTCTGGCTGGTTTAAGCGGGCTGCGTGTGTATGAAGCAGTGGCATTCATGCCGTTAACAATTACACCTCCTGCGCCGGTTATACCTTCCGGCTCCACAGCTTCTATGACTGCCAGCGTGCGCGCTCCGGGTGCTACCTATTCCTGGTTCCAGGAACAAAATGGTGGTACTGCAGTGGGCAATGCTGCATCATTTACAACACCTGTACTTACCCGAACCAAAACTTATTTCGCGGAAGCCTTCACCCCGTCTGATGGCAAACGAAGCTTCTCGCGTACATCTGCTACCGTAACCGTTAATGGTGGCCCCGGTCCGTTATGGACGTATGGCGACCTGCAGCAAAGTCCGCTTATTGGTGGTATCTGTCTGGGTTGCAGCGTACTTAATCCCAACCTGGCGGTAGACCAGGATACCACTACAGCATCGCAGGTAGTGATGACGGTAGGTGCCGGCGGATCTGTAGGCCAACTGATTAAATTCCCCGGTACTTACCAGGCAGGCGACAGCATTGCGCTCTTCCTTGGTGTGCCGAATCAAATACTGAGCGCCCAGCTGCTTTCGGGCATCCGGGTAGAAACTTATTCAGGATCTACACCCAACGGTAATCCTGTTACGCTCGATGCCGACCTGGTAAACCTTCAGGCATTAGGCCTGGATGTTACCGGTAACGTGAGCAAATTCAAAGTAGTTTTACCGGCCACCAGCGGATTCGATGGTGTGCGGATAGATCTGAACGGATTGGTGACAGCGCTGAGTAACCTTAATATTTATGAAGCCGCAGCATTTGTACCGGTAACAGTAGTACCGCCAAGTGCCACAGTGCCATTCGGTAACGATACCACATTCAATGCTTCCATCCGATTCCCCGGGGCTACGTTCAGCTGGTACGAAACTCCAACCGGCGGTGTTCCTGTTGCAACAGGTGCCACTTTCAATACGCCTGCGCTGCTGAAGGATAAAACATATTATGTACAGGCCGCAACGCCTGATGGTCTTACAAGCTTCATCCGTACCAGTGTTCCGATTACGGTAACGGTAGGGCCGGCCAGTCCTGATCTGTCATGCGGTCGTGGTACTTTATCAACTGCTACCGGTACATTAGGGCTTTGCCTGTTGTGCGGTGTGGATGATGCGGGCCTCGCGGTAGATGATAATCCGCAGACTTCTTCATCACTCCACCTGCCGGTAGGGCTGCTGGGCGGATCTGTTTACCAGCGCATCTCATTCCCTCAGTCCAGTACGCAGGGAGATTCGCTGCGTATAGTAATTGGTTCTACCACAGGCCTTCTTGATCTGAACCTGCTGGCAGGTACATCTGTTCGTCCAAGGATGGGTGCAACAGAGAATGCTGCTGATGTAAGAACGCTGAACAGCGGATTGGTGAACCTGCAATTGTTGAACGGCGGTACGCAAAGTGTGGTGTCTTTTGTTCCAAGCCAGGTATTCAATAACGTGGAAATCAGGCTTACAGGCGTAGTATCCGCACTGAATGAAATCAATGTATTCTATGTACAACAAATAACTGCCCGTCCCACAATTGCGGCAGATACGGTAAACGTCTGCAGCGGTCAGACTGCTACACTTAATGCCACTGTGCCCACGGGTAATACCGTGCGCTGGTATAGTACTGCCACAGGCGGTACGCCACTGTCTACCGGTGCATCTTTCACAACTCCGGCCATTACGGCAAACACCGTGTATTATGCAGAAGCGGTTTCCGGTACTACCAATTGCCCCAGCGAAACACGGGTACCGGTAGTAGTGGAAGTTGGGCTGGCTGATGTAACGGTGACTGCGAATTCAGTTACTATTCCTCAGGGAAGTACTGCAACCTTTACGGTTGATAATCCGAATGCAGCGCTTACTTACAAATGGTATGAAGTGCCTGTTGGAGGTACTGCTGTATTCACTGGTCCTAGCTTTACAACACCCGCACTGCAATCTACCACCACCTATTATGTGGAGGCAACCAATGCTACAGGTTGTGCCAGTGCCCAACGTGTTGCAGTAGTGGCAAATGTGACTATTACCAATCCGGATGTGCCATGCGACATTGCTACCACACAGGTAAGCAATGTGAACGGTATTTGTATCGGATGTTTTGTTGATAACCAGGGAGCAGCGGTGGATGCAAGCTCAACTTCCAGCTCATCACTGCACGTGGTAGCAGGCCTGTTGGGTGCTTATGCACAACAAACGCTCATCTTCCCGACTTCGAGTGATGCCGGAGATAGTGTACGGTTACTGATATCATTCACCGGATCACTGGCTGATGTTGCCCTCCTTGGCGGAACGCAAATTGCGACATACAATGGAACAACCTTTAATAATGATCGTGTAGCGCTTAACAACAGCCTGGTTAATCTGAGGCTGCTGGCTGGCAATACACAGGCCATTGTTGCCTTTGCCCCTACAGCGGTGTTCGACAGGGTGGAAATTCGCCTCAATTCCGGTGTAGCTACTTTGATCTCCGCAGTAAATGTGCATTATGCACAACGACTTATAGCAGTGCCGGAAGTAACTCCGGATACGGTAACGATTTGCGCAGGCGGAACCGCTACCTTCAATGTTACCCCGAAACCCAATACACAGTTCCGCTGGTATACTGTACCAGCAGGTGGTACTCCCATCGCTTCCGGAACATCTTTCACAACCGGACCGGTATCTGTTGATTCCGTATTCTATGTGGAAGCAGTTAAAACATCTACAAATTGCGCGAATCCTGTAAGAACAAGGGCCTTTGTGAAGATGGGTGCAGCGCCCGCAGCGCCAACCGTTGAAAATACAACGGTTACAACCTGTGAAGGTACATCTGCCATCCTGAGAGCCACCGCTCCTGCAGGTGCCACCTTCAATTGGTATACTTCTGCAACAGGCGGTACATCTGTATTTACCGGTGCGGCATTTACCACACCTGTACTTGACAGTTCAGTGATTTATTATGTAGATGCTGTATCGGCTGGCGGTTGCGCCAGTGCAACGAGAACGGCGGTACAGGTGAATGTAACAACCCGGCCTGCCACTCCGGATGTAACCCCGGCAAGTGCTGCGGTTTGTATCGGAGGAAGTGCCTCACTTACAGCTACATCTACCACTGCCGGAGTTGACTTCAGATGGTACAGCGATGCAGGATTAACAAACCTTGTATTCACAGGTCCAGTATTCAATACACCGGTTATTACCGCTAATACCACTTATTACGTTGTTGCAGCAAGCGGTCAATGTGTTAGCACAACTCCCCGTACTGTAAGCGTATTGGTAGAAGCGGCACCGGCTGCACCGATTGTTACCATCAATCCTGTATCAGGTATTGTGGAATATGGCCAAACCGCTACCCTGACGATCAGTGGTCCTCAGGCTGGAGCTACCTACAACTGGTACCTTGCGCCCACCGGCGGAAGTCCTGTTAGTACCGGGCTCTCTTTCACTACGCCACAACTTACAAATACAACTACCTTCTATGCCGAAACGGTATCTGCAGGCGGCTGCGCCAGCAGTACACGCACGGCAGTTACGGTGAACGTAAACCGCGACTTTAATCCCGGTTGTGATTTTGCCAATGCGGCAACATCATCCGTGAATGGTGTTTGTCTGCTTTGCGCAGTGAATAACCCAGACAATGCGGTAGATAATGATACCACTAACTTCGCGAACATCTCCATCCCCGTTGGTGTTGCAGGCGATGTAACCTACACGCTGACCTTCCCGTCTCTCGCGGCGGCAGGTGATACAGTGAAACTGCGCTTTGCCACACCTACAGGCCTTCTGGATGCTGCAGCGCTTGGCAGGCTGGAGATCACTTCGTTCAACGGCACTACTTCCAATAACGATACCAGGGCGTTGAATAATTCTCTGGTACGTGTAGACCTGCTTGGCGGAGCCAATCAGCAAGTGGTGCTCTTTTCGCCGGGCGGTACTTACAATCGCATCCAGTTGCGGGTTCGCAGCCTGGTTGGTGCGTTGATGAACGTGAATGTTTATTATGCAAACAGAGTACTGGCTGCACCGCGTATCTCTACCAGCGACAGCACCATCTGCGCCGGCAGTACGGCTACGCTCACCGCAACAGCTTCTGACAGCGCTACGGTACGGTGGTATACGCAGGCAACTGGCGGCACACCTGTCTTTACAGGCAAAGTGTTTACCACGCCCGTACTTAATACAACAACTACTTATTTTGCCGAAAGCTTCCGCGCATCTACGAATTGCGCGAATCCTGTACGTACTGCTGTAACGGTGAATGTGTTACCGGTGCCACCGTCTCCTGCAATCATCGCAGGCGATACCACTATCTGCTCGGGTAACAATGCGATCCTGAAGGCCCGTCCGTCAGACCCATCGCTCACGATCCGCTGGTTTGCGGCAGCAACGGGCGGTACTCCGCTGAGCCTCGACAGTGTGTTTGTTACAGCAGCACTTTCGGCCAATACGACTTATTATGTAGAAGCATACAATGGAACATGTGGATCTGCGGCCCGTACTTCGGTAACGGTAACTGTGAGCACGGCAGCACCGGCTCCGGTACTGGAAGCTGATAGTCTGGGCATCTGCGCAGGAGCCAACGCCACCCTGCGCGTAACGGCTCCTGTGGCAGGCGTAGTTTACCGCTGGTATGCTTCGCTGACAGGCGGCTCACCATTATTTGAAGGAACCACCTTCATAACACCTGCATTGAATGGCACCACCATATACTATGTGGAAGCAGTGCGTTCAACGGGAGGTTGTCCCAATGCAGGTGGAAGGGTATCCGCAACTGTAACCGTAGGTGTACCTCCTGCGGCCCCCACAGTTGAAAATGCCACAGTTACTACCTGCGACGGTACTTCTGCAACATTAAGAGCTACCGGCCCTGCAGGAGCGACCTTCAGATGGTACTCCCAGCAAAGTGGCGGTACTGCCCTGTTTACCGGTGCAACATACATAACTGCTGCGCTCGACAGCTCGGTAGTTTACTATGTGGAAGCAGTTTCTGCCGGTGGATGTGCAAGTGCTACCAGAACAGGAGTACAGGTGAATGTTAGCGAGCGCCCGGCAGTACCTGATGTAACGCCTGCTAATGCGAGCGTCTGCATCGGTACATCGGCTACGCTGTCTGCTAATAGCACCACACCTGGTGTAGACTTCAGATGGTACAGTGATGCCGGCCTTACGAACCTCGTGTTCACCGGTTCTGTATTCAATACACCTGCACTTGGTGCGAACGCTACGTATTATGTAGTGGCTGTTAGCGGCCAGTGCACAAGTGTTACACCCCGTACGGTAACGGTAATGGTGGAAGCACTGCCTGCATCTCCGGTGGTAACCATCATCCCGCCGAGCGGGCTTGTGAATTATGGTCAAACCGCAACGTTGAATATCTCAGCACCTAATGCAGCATATACCTATAAATGGTATACACAGGCGTCTGGCGGTACACCGATATTCACCGGAACATCGTTCGTAACACCGCAACTGGCAAATACCATTACCTATTATGTGGAAGCAGTATCTGTGGGTGGATGCGCCAGCGCTAACCGTACTTCTGTAACGGTGAATGTAGACCGTAACTTCAACCCGGGTTGCGATTTCGCAAATGCTGCGACTTCAACTGTTAATGGCGTTTGCCTGCTTTGTGCAGTGACTAATCCTGATAATGCGGTAGATAACGATACTACCAACTTCGCTAACATCTCTATTCCTGTAGGGGTGGCAGGCGATGTAACTTATAACCTTAACTTCCAGACGCTGGCAGCAGCAGGCGATACCGTGAAACTTCGCTTCGCTACCCCGTCCGGCTTACTGGATGCAACTGCCCTGGGCCGTATCGAGATTACCTCGTTCAATAATGGAGTATCCAACGGTGATACAAAAACGCTGAACAACTCACTGCTCCGCGTTGTGTTACTTGGTGGTGCCAATCAGCAGGCTGTTCTCTTTGCGCCTGGAGCACCATATACCAGTGTTCAGATCCGGGTACGCAGCCTGGTAGGGGCACTGATGAACGTCAATGTGTACTATGCTAACAGGGTGCTTGCATCTCCGGTTATCACAACGAACAACGTAACCATCTGTGCAGGTACATCGGCTACACTCACTGCAACTGCATCAGACAGTGCAACAGTACGCTGGTATACTCAGGCTACTGGTGGAACACCAGTGTTCGTAGGTAAAGTGTTCAATACTCCTGTATTGTCCACTACTACTACCTATTATGCAGAAAGCTTCAGGGCCTCTACAAATTGCGCTAACCCGATCCGTACCCAGGCTACAGTGAATGTATTGCCTGTACCACCGGCACCGGCAATTATCGCGGGTGATACTACCATCTGCACCGGCAATACTGCTGTGCTGAAGGCTCGTCCGGCTAATCCGGCTCATGCTATCCGCTGGTTCGCAACTGCCACCGGTGGCACACCGCTCAGCCTCGACAGTGTATTCACTACGCCTGTACTCACGGCTAATACTACTTATTATGTAGAAACATTTAACGGTACCTGTGGAACGGTAGCACGTACATCAGTTACCGTAACGGTAGCAACGCTGCCTCCGAACCCGGTACTTGAACTGGACAGCATCTCCATCTGCTCCGGCACTACAGGTACTCTCCGTGTTGTGTCTCCTGCAGCTGGTGTGGTTTACCGCTGGTATAATGTGGTAACGGGTGGTACACCGCTCTTTACCGGTAATACCTTCGTAACTCCGGCCTTGTCCAATACCACGATCTATTATGTGGAAGCTGTTCGCTCCGCAGGCGGATGCCCGAACGCAGGAGGCCGTGTGGCAGCCACAGTGAATGTGAATCAGCCTCCGGCAATACCTGTTGTAACTAATGCAACTACGGCGGTATGTCTCAATCAAACAGCTACCGTAAGCGTTCGTAATCCGCAGGCTGGTATTACTTACAGGTGGTATGCAGCAGCAACGGGCGGTGCACCGGTATTTACCGGACCTGTATTTGTAACCCCCGCAATTACTGATACGGTATCTTACTACGTGGATGCCATCGGTACAGGTAATTGCATCAGTTCTGCAAGAGCACGTGCTTTTGTAAACGTGAATCTGCTGCCAGCGGCTCCGGCTGTACAGGCAACAAGTGTTGCAGTGTGCAGTGGCGGTCGTGATACGCTCCGCGTACTGAGCCCTGTAGCTGGCATTACTTATAACTGGTACGACCAGCCGGGCGGTACACTACTGTCTACAGGCGTTAACTTCCCGATTGGACCGGTAAATGCAGCCGATACCTTCTTCGTTCAGGCTGTGAATGCAAGTGGTTGTGGCAGTGCATCCCTCACAAGAGTTACTGTGTCTGTCGCAGCAAATCCGATAGTACCGGTTGTTACCGGCAACACATCAATCTGCCCCGGTGATACTGTTCGTCTTTCGATACAGAACCCTGTGGCAGGTGTTACCTACAGGTGGTATAATGCACCTGCTGGTGGTAACCTCCTGGGAACAGGCAGCACCTTTACTTCAACAGGTCATGCTTCCAATGTTACCTTCTACGCAGAAGCCCTTAATACAGGCGGTTGTGTAAGCACCACCAGAGCGGCTGTGCTGGTAACTGTAAACCCTGCTCCTCCGGCAGTAACGGTTGATGCAACTTCCAAAACAATCTGTATAGGCACTACAGCCACCCTGAATGTGATGAATCCGCAGGCTAACCTGACTTACAGATGGTACGATGCCGCTACCGGCGGAAACCTCGTAGGTACAGGTGCGTCTCTCACTACACCGGTACTGAACACCAACAGGAATTTCTATGTACAGGCAGTAAACAGCAGCAATTGCGTAAGCGCAACACGCACGCAGGTTAGCGTAACAGTTACTGCACGTCCTGTAACACCAACGGTTACCAATGGTGAGGTAACGGTTTGCGCAGGTAATCGTCCTACAGCTAGCATTAGCAATCCGCTGGCAGGTATTACCTATCGCTGGTACGACGCTCCGATAGGAGGCGCCCTCCTGTTTACCGGCAACAGTTATACAACTGCCGCACCGCTGACCATGCGCGATACTGTGTATGTGGAAGCAGTAAATGCAGGTGATTGCGCGAGTGGTAACCGTGCGCAGGTGATCTTCATCGCCACGGCAGCTCCGGCACAACCTGTTGTAATAGGAAATGCCACAGTTTGTGCGGGCGATACTGTTCGCCTCAGCATTCAGACGCCGCAGGCAGGCATCACCTACAGCTGGTTCAGCACTGCTACCGGAGGCACTCCGCTGGCAACCGGAACAAGCTTCACGGTAAATGCTATCAGTGCATCTACTTCCTTCTATGTAGAAGCTAATAACGGCACCTGCGCCAGCACTACCAGAACGGCAGTAGCCATCACGGTGAATCCGGTTCCGGGTAGTGTAACGGTAGACGCAACTGCGAAAACCGCCTGCGCTGGCAGCACGGCAGTACTGAACGTTACTAATCCTCAGGCTGCACTTACTTACAGATGGTACAACGCTGCCACCGGCGGTACCCTCCTTGGTACTGGTGTGTCCTTCACAACACCGGTGCTTACGGCAAATAGCAGCTTCTTTGTGGAAGCAGTCAATAGCAGCAATTGCGCCAGCAATAACCGTACACAGGTTACCGTAACGGTAACACCTGCGCCGGTTACTCCGACGGTGACCAATGCTACCGTAACGGTATGCGCAGGTAACCGACCCACTGCAAGCGTAACCCCGCAACCCGGCGTGATCTATCGCTGGTACGATGTGCCGAATGGCGGAACTGTTCTCTTTACAGGGGCAACCTATACCGCGGCACAACCGCTGACCATGCGAGATACCGTATACGTGGAAGCAGTGAATGCCGGCAACTGCCCCAGTGGCAGCCGCGCCCAGGTGATCTTCATCGCCACTGCGGCACCGGCCCAGCCTGTAGTTACAGGTGCCACTACTGTTTGTGCAGGAGATACAGTTCGCCTGAGCATCCAGACACCGCAAGCAGGCATCACTTACACCTGGTACAGTACAGCAACCGGCGGTACCCCGCTGGCAACCGGTACCACATTCGCAGTGAATGCCATAAGCGCTTCTGCAACTTTCTATGTTGAATCCAATAACGGCACATGCGCCAGCATAACCAGGACAGTTGTAGCCATCACGGTGAACCCTGTTCCGGGATCAGTAACGGTAGACGCAACAGCGAAAACCGCCTGCGCAGGCAGCACAGCCGTACTTACTGTAACCAATCCGCAGGCTGCGCTTACCTACAGGTGGTACAATACTGCGACGGGTGGTATGCTGCTGGGTACAGGTGTAACCTTCACCACTCCTGTGCTGACTGCAAACAGCAGCTTCTATGTGGAAGCAGTGAACGCAAGCAATTGCGCCAGCAATAACCGCACGCAGGTAATGGTAACTGTAACTCCGGCTCCGTCAACTCCTGCGGTAGCAAACGGTGAGGTAACGGTATGCTCCGGTAACCGCCCCACTGCTGCAGTAAGCAACCCGCTGGCAGGCATCACTTACCGCTGGTACGATGCACCGAGTGGTGGTATGCTGCTCTTCACAGGAGCTACCTACACATCGGCACAACCGCTGACCATGCGTGATACGATTTATGTAGAAGCAGTGAACACAAGCAATTGTGCAAGTGGTAACCGCGCCCAGGTAATCCTGATCGCATCTGCTGGCCCTGCAGTACCTGTAATTGTGGGTAACACCACAGTTTGTGCCGGCACCCCGATCAGCCTGAGTGTTCAGTCTCCGCAACCTGGCATTACCTACAGATGGTATGATGCGGCTAATGGCGGATCACTCCTCTTCACTGGCAGCACTTATGCTCCTACAGGCCTCACGGCAACCACGTCCTTCTATGTGGAATCCAATAACGGCACCTGCGCAAGCGCCACAAGAGCAGCAGTTATGGTGACCATCAGTCCGGCTCCGCCGGCAGTAACGGTGGACGCTGCTGCGAAAACAGTTTGCGTAGGCAACACTGCCGTACTCAATGTAACGAACCCGCAGGCTGCCCTGACCTACAGATGGTATGACGCCGCAACCGGTGGTACCCTCCTGGGAACAGGCGCATCCTTCACCACACCTGTACTTACTGCTACAGACATCTTCTATGTTGAAGCGGTGAATACTGCTAATTGCGCCAGCAATGCCCGCACTAGTGTGACCGTTACAACAACTGCCGGTCCGGCTGTACCGACACCGGTTGATGCTGAGGTAACCGTATGCCGCGGTCTGCGCGCTACAGGCAGAGTACGGGATGCACGCACAGACCTTCTGTACCGCTGGTACGATGCGCCGAGTGGTGGAAACCTGCTCTTCACAGGGGCCAGCTACACCACACCTGCTGGTCTGACATTGAGAGATACTGTATATGTTGAAGCCACACTGCTGGGTGGTAGCTGCGCAAGCAACGGACGTGCCCAGGTGATCCTCATCCCGGCAGATGCACCATCTGTTCCGGTACTGGCAAACGGTGGTACAGTGACCATCTGCTCCGGCAGCACGGCCACCTTCACCATCCAGAATCCTGTGGCAGGTGTTGTTTACCGCTGGTACGATGCCGCAAATGGCGGAACACTCCTCCAGTCTGGCAACATGCCTACCTATACTACCGGTGCCCTCACCAGCAGCCTCACAGTTTATGTGGAAGCAGTTGTTGGCGGAAGCTGTACCAGCCCGGGCAGAGCATTAGCAAGAGCGGATGTGGGTGGTATACCGGTTGTACCGGTAGTAACTGCTGCCGCGAATACTATCTGTCCTGACAGTACAGTGAGAATTACAGCAACATCCAGCCAGGCGGGTACTACCTTCAACTGGTACACCTCCGCAACAGGCGGTACGCCGATCTTCACTGGTGCTGTGTTTACTACACCGGCCCTCACGGCGGCAACCACTTACTACGTATCGGCTGCCAATGCCAGCGGATGTATGAGTGCAACCCGCACACCGGTAACTATCAACGTGTATGCTGTACTTGCGGCACCAACGGTAACTATCGCATCCAAAACTGCTACTTCGGTAACCTTCGGATGGAATGCGATCCCGGGATCATTGGGCTACAGAGTATCTACAGACGGTGGCGTCACCTTCACGCAACCTAGCTCGGGCCTCACAGGCACAACGCATACGGTAACTGGTCTTGAGCCTAATCAGGTTGTAACCCTCCAGGTGATGGCAATAGGCGCCAGCGAGTGCGCGAACAGTGCATGGTTCCAGGGTGGCGGCAGCACAGATAATCCTGCCGGTAACCTCATCTTCGTTCCGAACGCATTTACGCCGAATAACGATGGTACCAATGACATCCTCTATGTGTATGGCACCACAATCCGTCAAATGGAATTCAGGGTGTACAACCAATGGGGCCAGCTGGTGTTCGAGTCGAAAGAGCGTGTACGCGGCTGGGATGGAACGATGAGCGGCAGGAAGCAACCGGTAGGCGTTTACAACTACGTACTCCGTGCAGTGCTTCAGGATGGCACTACCGTGAATAAACGAGGTACCATTACCATTATCAGGTAATACCTGCAATAAAATAGGCAACCAAAAAAACAAACTGCCGGAGCGAAGTGGAAAGCACTTCGTTCCGGCTATCAAAAACGAAAAACACGTTCCTATGAAGAATAAAATATTTGTGGCCATGCTCGCAGTTTGCGGATGTTTACAACAAACTGCCAGTGCACAGGTTGATCCGCACTTTTCCCAGTATTATGCATATCCGCTATTCCTGAATCCGGCAATGGCAGGTGTGATTGACGGGGACTGGCGGCTTACCGGGAACTATCGCAACCAATGGGCTAACTTCGGAGACCCTTATTCTACCGGCGGCGTTTCTTTTGACGCGCCAACCGGCAAGAACCTGGGCCTTGGTATTACGGCACTCAATCTCAGAGCAGGCTCGGCTGGTTTTAACTATTTTAATGCCATGGCTACCGTTTCGTACAGTGGTGTTAAAATGGGTAAGAACCAAACCACGCAACTCGTGGCCGGTGTTCAGGCTGGTTTAATCAGCCGCCGGGTAGATCAGTCTAAATTTCAAATGGGCAGCCAGTACAATCCCGTTAGCGGCTTCGATCCAAATATCCCTTCAGGCGAAGCATTACGGGCTTCTTCCTCAACGGTGTTCGATGCCAACGTAGGGCTGTTATTGTTTGATGGTAACCCCAATCACAAATTCAATCCTTTTGTCGGAATAGCCGGAGCGCACCTCACCCAGCCACAGGATCCCTTTGTTGCTGAAAACGATGAGACCAAATCGCTGCCGGTACGTTACACTGTACACGGCGGCTCCCGTATTAAAGTGTCAGAAATGATCGGCCTTACCCCTCATGCACTTTATATGCGCCAGGGTAATGCAGAGGAAACCGTTGTAGGTGTATATTCCCAGGTGCGTGTTAACCTTGAATTTGATCTGCTCATCGGGGCTAATTACCGCTTAAAAGATGCTGTAATACCTTTTGCAGGTTTTCACTACAAGAATTTCACGCTGGGCCTCAGCTATGATGCCAACGCTTCCAACCTCCGCAAGCTCGCCAGCGGCAGCAACGCTTTCGAAGTGTCGCTTTCGTTCATCGGCCGCAAACGCAGAATACTTCAACCGGAATATTTCATCTGCCCCAGGTTATAATACCCGGTTCAGTCACACCTAATGATGAGCCTTATGAAAAAATTTACCCTTATATGTATCCTGGCTTTGACAGGAGTTTTATACAACCTGCAGGCACAGTATGTTACGGATTACAAGCGCACGGCTGACCAGTATTTCGAGCAGAAAGACTATTACTCCGCCGCGCAGTACTATAGCAAGGCACTGGGCACTTTCAATGTTAAGCCCGGTGAATACCGGCCTTACCAGGTTGAGCATAGTGGCAAAAAGAAACAACAGAAACTGAAGGACTACGAGCAGGTAGTATACCGCCTGGCGGAATCCTACCGCATGTACAACGATTTTGGTAATGCGGAAAAATATTACGGCGAAGCAGTTCAGTTCGATTCCACATTATTTCCGCATGCCCGCTACTGGTACGGACTTACCATCCGGGCCAATGCAAAGAAAAGTGAAGATTACGAGCGTGCATGGGAACAGCTTTCTGCTTTCAGACGTGGACAGAAATCGTATGATGAGTATTCGAAGAAAGCCGATATGGAGATAAAGAATTGTGAGTTTGCCATAGAAGAAATGAAGTATCCTCCGCGGTATGAAGTAGTAAAGGTATCCGGTAATATTAACCAGGGGGGCGCCAACTATGCCATTGTGCCTGTGGCCGACCGTATGGTGTATTTTACCTCTTCACGGCCCGATTCCCTGCTGCTGGCGAAGAAAGCTAACCCATTCGTGAATACACTGTATGTAGCGATGGGTGATAATGCGAATTATGAAAGCCGGGAAAAAGTAGCGATCCCTACTGATAAGGGCATTGAACAAGGAGCTGCGGCTATCACGCCAGATGGTAAAACTTTGTTTCTGACCAGATGGAATAGCAAAGACGGTTCGAAGAAGTCCTCCATTTACAGAAGTACCCGTACGGGTAATGGATGGAGTGAGCCTCAACCGCTTGATGCAACCATTAATGCACCCGGCTATAGTTCCAAAGAGCCCTCCGTTTCCTCCGACGGTAAATACTTCCTCTTCGTATCCGACCGCTCTGGCGGAAAAGGCGGATTCGATATCTGGTATGCTTCCATTGGTAGTGGCGGAACGCTTAGCGCAGCCCAGCATATTGGCGCAACCCTTAATTCCGACGGTGACGAGAGCGCCCCATTCTATGACCCCGCGAAACAAACCCTTATATTCAGCTCCAACGGCCGCGTAGGCTTCGGCGGACAAGACTTCTACTCCGCTAAATCCGCCGGTAATTTCGGTGGCTGGAGCACTCCCCAAAATATGGGTTACCCCATTAACTCTGCCAAAGACGATCAATATTACACCGGCCTTTCTCCGGATAATGCCCTTAATAAAGGCTTTATCAGCTCCGACCGGGAGTCTGTTTGCTGCCTCGAAATTTTCGCTGTAAAAAGAAGAGCCAAAATGGCTGGCGGTATGGTGCTGGACTGCGAAACCAACAAACCCCTCGCAGGTGCCAAAATCACCCTGCTCGACAGTACCCAGCGCAATGTGCTGGAAACCCAAACCACCGGCTTTGGCGGGAACTATACATTTGAGATAGAGATGAACAAGAAGTATAAGGTGCTGATCGAGAAGGATAACTATTTCTCGAAGAACTTCACCTTCAACTCCGAACAGCTCACAATGGTTGATTCCATGATGAACCCAACTGTGTGCCTGAAACGCTTTGAAATCGATAAGCCTATCGTACTGAACGATATCTTCTACGATTACAATAAGGCTACCCTCCGGCCAGAGTCTAAGCTCATCCTGGATTCGTTGTATTTCCTGCTGCTGGATAATCCGAAAATGGAGATTGAGCTGGGTGCACATACCGACAGTAAGGGTACTGATGCTTACAACCTCAAGCTGTCTAACAACCGCGCCAAATCCTGCGTGGATTATCTGATCAGCAAAGGCATAGAGCAAAAAAGGATTGTGAGTAAAGGTTATGGCGAAACACGCCCTGTAGCGCCCAATACGCTGCCCAACGGGTCTGATAATCCTGATGGCCGCCAGCAAAACAGGCGCACCGAGTTTAAAGTCTTACGAAATTGACAACCATACGGTAAAAGTTGTTCTGCATGGGAATTCCTTCCCGCCTGGAACCATATCCTATTCATATACGACCTGGAAGCCGGCCATTTGGCCGGCTTTATTTTTAGGAATAGCCTCAAAGAAAAAAGCTGCCCCGCAAAGGCGGAACAGCTTACATCCATCTATCAACTAAAAATTGTACACTTATTTGCTCTTCCCGATGTTGCCAAGTGCAAGGGTAGAATCCTGCCCGAGGGAGCCGGGGGTAGAGATGCGGGCAAACGCAAGTACGTTAATGATACTATCGTAATTGAATTTGCGGCTGGTAGTTGCGTCTACTTTAATTTCTTTGATTGCATGCAGCTTCGCCAGTACGGGGGCGCCGGTAGTTTCACTGAGAATAGAACCTACTTTAATGAGCGTATCGGTGGGCGCTGAGGCGGTATTGCCGCGGAATACCACGAACTTATACTGCCTGTCCATTACCGACTTATTGATTTGCATGAAGATATTGAAAGTTGAATCAGAAGTTTCGGCTATTGTGATGAAGCCATTGTTGGTGTTATTATTATCTTTCAGATCCAGGGTCTGATAGCGGTATACTTTCTTGGGTGCATCGTCTTTACTGCAGGCGGCGAAGGTAGTACTGATTATCGCAGCTGCAGCCATTCCCTTCCATATCTGTTTTTTGAACATAACAAGCATGATTTCCGTCAAAGATATAATAAGTTTGGTGTCCGTTTAACTGTTTGTGAATGAAACGGGAACCATCCCGGAAAAGTTACACCCGGTTTTTAAATAAGCCCTGACGAATGGAATTGGTCATTTTTTGACTGTATTGGACGGAAACAATGCCCTAATGACCAGCAATTCCCGCTAATTTCGGGCCCTTCAAATATTTCGCATATGAAAGGCTAATGCCGCCAGCCCCGCGCCGGCGATTTGTTACAATTAATTACGCCCCGCATTCCCCGGGGCATTCCCGTTATCTTATTATATCAATATTTAAAATGCGAAAAATGGCGCAGGTTATAACCCGTACCCGTAGATATTTTACATTAATCAAAGAAGCACTCCGGGGAGAGGAGAAAGTATATACTGAAGGCAGCATCAACCGCGCTCTGGTGCTCCTGGCTGTTCCCATGATCCTGGAAATGACCATGGAATCCATGTTTGCACTTGTAGACGCTTATTTTGTTGGGCACCTGGGCAAGGGAGCCATCTCAGTGGTGGGCCTTACTGAATCGGTACTTGCTATTATTTACGCCGTGGCTGTAGGTATCAGTACGGCTACCACGGCCATTGTGGCACGCAGGATCGGGGAAAAGAATCCTGAAGGGGCTTCGATTGCCGCGATGCAATCTATATACCTGGCCTTCGGCTTTTCAGTGATCGTTAGCATTGCCGGCATCATCTATGCCGCTGACATTCTCCGCCTTATGGGGGCAGGGGAAGAAATGGTGGCGTATGGCCATGGCTTTACCCGGATTGCACTGGGCTCCAATATAGTAATCATGATGCTGTTTCTCATAAACGGCATCTTCCGCGGGGCAGGAGAGGCCAGTATAGCCATGCGAAGCCTCTGGCTGGCCAATATCCTCAATATTATCCTTTGCCCCATCTGCATCTATGGTTTCGGTCCTGTGCCCGCTATGGGCATCGAAGGGGCGGCTATTGCAACTACAATTGGCCGTGGTACCGGGGTGGTATACCAGTGCTATCACCTGTTTGGCGGCAAAAAGGTGATACGGATCAGGTGGGAGCATATTCGCCCGCATTGGGAAACCGTTCGTAAACTGGCCTCTATTGCTACGGGTGGTACCATGCAGTTCCTCATCAGCAGCGCCAGCTGGATCTTTCTAACGCGTATAATATCCCATTTCGGGGTTGATGCGCTGGACGGCTATACCTTCGCCATCCGTGCTATAATTTTCGCCATTTTGCCTGCCTGGGGCCTCGCTAATGCAGCGGCCACACTCGTAGGACAGAACCTCGGCGCCAATGAGCCGGAAAGGGCGGCAATCAGCGTTAAAAAGGCCGCCATTATGAACATGGTGTTCCTGGGTAGCGTTTCAGTCTTCTTTATTACACTGGCCCCCTGGATCATCGGATTCTTTTCCACTGACCCGGCCGTTCAGGCAAATGGCGTGGAAGGATTACGGATCGTTAGTGTAGGTTACCTGTTTTATGCCTTCGGTATGGTCATGATCCAGGCGTTTAATGGTGCGGGCGATACCCGTACCCCTACGATCATCAACCTGCTGGGATTCTGGGTTTTCCAGATACCATTGGCGTACCTGCTGGCGATTGTGCTGGATTGGGGGCCACAAGGCGTATACTGGGCCATTGTGATGGCAGAATCTGCCATGGCGGTAGCCGGGGTTATCCTCTTCAGGAGAGGACGCTGGAAGAAAATCAAGGTTTAAAATAGCGAATGGATTACATTTGCTGCGTTTTAAACCTCTAATTCAAGCACTAATGTCTCTTACTGTAGTAGGTACCATGGCGTTCGACGATATCGAAACGCCGTTCGGTAAATCGGATAAAATCGTAGGCGGGTCTGCATCATTTATTGCCTGGGCCGCTTCCAACTTCGTTCAGCCTGTAAACCAGGTGTCTGTTATCGGTGGGGATTTCCCGCAGGATGAACTGGATGCCCTCGCCAAAAGAGGCGTGGCACTGGAAGGTGTACAAGTGAAGAAAGACGAGAAATCCTTTTACTGGGCGGGCCGTTATCATCTCGATATGAACACCCGCGATACCCTCGTAACAGACCTGAATGTACTGGCCGATTTTCAGCCGGTTATTCCTCCCAGCTACCAGGGTAGCGAGTTCCTCATCCTCGGTAACCTCACCCCGCAGGTACAAATGAGCGTGATCAACCAGATGAGCCCCCGTCCCAAGCTTATCGTAATGGATACGATGAACTTCTGGATGGATGTGGCACTGGAAGACCTCCTCAAAACCATCAAAATGGTGGATGTGCTGATGATCAACGACAGCGAAGCCCGCCAGCTCACCGGTGAATACTCCCTGGTTAAAGCTGCAAAGAAAGTGCTCACTATGGGCCCCCGCTACCTTATCATTAAGAAAGGTGAACATGGTGCCATGCTGTTTCACGAGAATCATGTGTTCTTCGCACCTGCTTTGCCGCTGGAAGAAGTGTACGACCCCACCGGTGCCGGTGACACCTTTGCCGGAGGCTTCATGGGCCACCTGGCCAAAACGAAAGATATCTCTTTCGAAAACATGAAAACCGCAATTATCGTAGGCTCTGCCATGGCTTCGTTCTGCGTAGAGAAATTCGGCGCCGCCCGCCTGCGTGAAATCTCTAAAGAAGACATCAGCAACCGTCTCGAACAATTCGTGCAGCTGGTAAACTTCGATATCGATCTCGTATAGTTTTAATTCTTTTCAATATGAAAAGCGGTCCTGGTTTATACCCGGACCGCTTTTTTCTGTAAGAATGCTGGTAACTGTAAAATTGCTTTATCGCTGTTACAATACGGTATTCATTCCACACCAATACCACGCTTATACTACGGTAATACCACGCAAATACTAAGGCAATACAGTTACAATAGTGTCTTATTTCAAAATTGGCTTTACAGTTTAGGGATTTAATAACGTTTAAATTAAATTTCCTTTATGAAGAAGACGCAGGGCAGAAAAAGCCAATATTCAGATTCAGAGCGCATAGCGATAGCCCAG
>NZ_QFFK01000019.1 GCF_003149455.1 Chitinophaga deserti | reverse complement strand
CAGTAGTGGTGCAACCTGCAACGGTTACAGCATAAGAGATCGTAGTAGTACCAGCGGATACGGCAGTCACCACACCAGCTGCGTCAATTGTCGCTACAGCGGTGTTCGATGATGACCAGGTACCGGAAGCGGTAGTACTGGCAAGCGTAGTAGAGGCACCTTCGCACAAGGTCGTAGTTCCGGTGATCGGAGCCACAACTGGCAGCGCGTTAACTGTTACCGTAGCGGTCTCAGTAGTGGTGCAACCTGAAACGGTTACTGCATAAGAGATCGTAGTAGTGCCGGCGGATACGGCAGTCACTACACCTGCTGCGTCTATCGTAGCTACAGCGGTGTTCGATGATGACCACGTTCCGGAGGCTGTAGTGCTGGCAAGCGTAGTAGAGGCACCTTCACACAGGATCGTAGTTCCGGTAATCGGAGCCACAACCGGCAGGGCGTTAACTGTTACAATTGCTGTCTCAATAGTGGTACAGCCTGCGGCCGATACAGTATAAGTTACTAATGTAGTACCGGCAGAAACTGCAGTTACCAGACCAGCAGCATCAATTGTAAATACCGCAGTGTTAGAAGAACTCCAGGTTCCACCAGGAGTAGCATTAGCCAGTGTTGTGGTAGCGCCTTCGCACAGAGTCATGGTTCCGGTGATCGGAGCCACAACTGGCAGCGCGTTAACTGTTACCGTAGCGGTTTCATTAGTGGTGCAACCTGCAACGGTTACAGCATAAGAGATCGTAGTAATGCCAGCGGATACGGCAGTCACTACACCTGCTGCGTCTATCGTAGCTACAGCGGTGTTCGATGATGACCACGTTCCGGAGGCTGTAGTGCTGGCAAGCGTAGTAGAGGCACCTTCACACAGGGTCGTAGTTCCGGTAATCGGAGCCACAACCGGCAGCGCGTTAACTGTTACCGTAGCGGTCTCAGTAGTAGTGCAACCAGCAACGGTTACTGCATAAGAGATCGTAGTAGTACCAGCAGATACGGCAGTCACCACACCTGCTGCGTCTATCGTAGCTACAGCAGTGTTCGAGGACGACCAGGTTCCGGAGGCGGTAGTGCTGGCAAGCGTAGTAGAGGCACCTTCGCACAGAGTCATAGTTCCGGTGATCGGAGCTACAACCGGCAGCGCGTTAACTGTTACCGTAGCGGTCTCAGTAGTGGTGCAGCCTGCAACGGTTACAGCATAAGAGATCGTTGTAGTACCAGCAGATACGGCGGTCACTACACCAGCTGCGTCAATCGTTGCTACAGCGGTATTAGAAGATGACCAGATACCGGCAGCAGTGGCGTTAGCCAGAGTAGCCGAAGAACCGATACATATAGTGGTAGTACCAGTAATCGGAGCCACAACTGGCAGCGCGTTAACTGTTACCGTAGCGGTTTCAGTAGTGGTGCAACCTGCAACGGCTACAGAATAAGAGATCGTTGTAGTACCAGCAGATACGGCGGTCACTACACCAGCTGCGTCAATCGTTGCTACAGCGGTATTAGAAGATGACCAGATACCGGCAGCAGTGGCGTTAGCCAGAGTAGCCGAAGAACCGATACATATAGTGGTAGTACCAGTAATCGGAGCCACAACTGGCAGCGCGTTAACTGTTACCGTAGCGGTTTCAGTAGTGGTGCAACCTGCAACGGTTACTGCATAAGAGATCGTAGTTGTACCAGCGGATACGGCAGTCACTACACCAGCTGCGTCAATCGTCGCTACAGCGGTGTTCGATGATGACCACGTTCCGGAGGAGGTAGTGCTGGCAAGCGTAGTAGAGGCTCCTTCGCACAGAGTCGTAGTTCCAGTAATCGGAGCTACAACTGGCAGGGCGTTAACTGTTACCGTAGCGGTCTCAGTAGTAGTGCAACCTGCAACGGTTACTGCATAAGAGATCGTAGTTGTACCAGCGGATACGGCAGTCACCACACCAGCTGCGTCAATTGTAGCTACAGCGGTGTTCGATGATGACCACGTTCCGGAGGCGGTAGTACTGGCAAGCGTAGTAGAGGCACCTTCGCACAGGGTCGTAGTTCCGGTGATCGGAGCCACAACTGGCAGCGCGTTAACTGTTACCGTAGCGGTTTCAGTAGTGGTGCAACCTGCAACGGTTACAGCATAAGAGATCGTAGTAGTACCAGCGGATACAGCAGTCACTACACCAGCTGCGTCTATTGTAGCTACAGCGGTGTTAGATGACGACCAGGTACCGGAGGCGGTTGTGCTGGCAAGCGTTGTAGAGGCACCTTCGCACAAGGTCATAGTTCCGGTAATCGGAGCCACAACCGGCAGCGCGTTCACAGTTACAATTGCTGTCTCAATAGTGGTACAGCCTGCGGTCGATACAGTATAAGTTACTAATGTAGTAGCGGCAGACACTGCAGTTACCACACCAGCAGCATCAATTGTAAATACTGCGGTATTGGAAGAACTCCAGGTTCCACCAGGAGTAGCATTAGCCAGTGTAGTAGAGGCGCCTTCGCACAGGGTCATAGTTCCGGTGATCGGAGCCACAACCGGCAGCGCATTAACTGTTACCGTAGCGGTCTCAGTAGTGGTGCAGCCTGCAACGGTTACAGCATAAGAGATCGTAGTTGTACCAGCGGATACGGCAGTCACCACACCAGCTGCGTCAATTGTCGCTACAGCAGTGTTCGATGATGACCAAGTACCAGCAGCGGTAGTGCTGGCAAGCGTAGTAGAGGCGCCTTCACACAGGGTCGTAGTTCCGATGATCGGGGTTACCACCGGAAGAGCGTTCACTGTTACAGTGGCTGTCTCAATAGTGGTGCAACCTGAAACGGTTACTGCATAAGAGATTGTAGTTGTACCAGCGGATACGGCAGCCACCACACCAGCTGCGTCTATCGTAGCTACAGCGGTATTGGAAGATGACCAGGTACCGGAAGCGGTAGTGCTGGCAAGCGTAGTAGAGGCACCTTCGCAAAGGGTCATAGTTCCAGTGATCGGAGCCACAACCGGCAGGGCGTTAACTGTTACCATAGCGGTTTCAGTAGTGGTGCAACCTGCAACGGTCACTGCATAAGAGATCGTAGTAGTGCCAACGGATACGGCAGTCACCACACCTGCTGCGTCTATCGTAGCTACAGCAGTGTTCGATGATGACCAGGTTCCGGAAGCGGTTGTACTAGCCAGTGTAGTCGAAGAACCAATACATACAGTGGTAGTACCAGTAATCGGGGTTACCACAGGCAGGGCGTTAACTGTTACCGTAGCGATCTCAGTAGTAGTGCAACCTGCAACGGTTACAGCATAAGAGATCGTAGTTGTACCAGCGGATACTGCGGTTACCACACCTGCTGCGTCTATCGTAGCTACAGCGGTGTTGGAAGATGTCCAGGTTCCGGAAGCGGTAGTGCTGGCAAGCGTAGTAGAGGCGCCTTCGCACAGGGTCATAGTTCCGGTAATCGGAGCCACAACCGGCAGGGCGTTAACTGTTACTATTGCTGTCTCAATAGTGGTACAGCCTGCGGCCGATACAGTATAAGTTACTAATGTAGTACCGGCAGACACTGCAGTTACCACACCAGCAGCATCAATTGTAAATACTGCGGTATTGGAAGAATTCCAGGTTCCACCAGGAGTAGCATTAGCCAGTGTAGTAGAGGCGCCTTCACACAGGGTCATAGTTCCGGTGATCGGAGCCACTACCGGCAGTGCGTTAACTGTTAATGTAGCAGTCTGAATAGTGGTGCAACCAGCGATAGTTACAGCATAAGAGATCGTAGTTGTACCAGCGGATACGGCAGTCACCACACCTGCTGCGTCTATCGTAGCTACAGCGGTGTTAGATGACGACCAGGTTCCGGAAGCGGTAGTGCTGGCAAGCGTAGTAGAAGCACCTTCACACAGGGTCGTAGTTCCGGTGATCGGCGCAACTACCGGCAAGGCATTTACAGTAACGGTAGTCGTAACCGCATCTTCACAACCTGCAGCATTTATTACAGTATAAGTAATAGTAGTAGTACCAGCAGACACGCCGGTTACCAGACCAGCAGCATCAATCGTGGCCACAGCCGTATTGGAAGAATACCAGGTGCCAGCGGGGGTGGTGCTCGCTAAAGTAGTAGTTGAACCAATGCACACATCCGTAGTACCCGTAATCGGGTCTACTACCGGCAATGCGTTCACAGTTACAGTGGCAGTTTGTGTAACCACACAACCAGCTGCATTGGTTACCGTGTAAGTTATAGTAGTTGTTCCGGCAGAAATACCTGTCACCTCCCCTGCTGCATCAATTGTTGCCACGGCAGTGTTAGAGGATGACCAGGTTCCAGAAGCAGTAGTGTTCGCTAATATAGTAGATGCACCAATGCACACATCTGTAGCGCCCGTGATCGGATCTGCTACCGGCAATGCATTCACCGTTACAGTAGCCGTCTGTACATCCACACAACCATCCACATTAGTTACCGTATAAGTAATAGTAGCCGTACCGTCTGATACTCCTGTCACTACTCCGGCTGCATCTATTGTTGCAATTGCAGCATCAGAAGTTGACCAGGTGCCTCCGGCAGTTGTGCTGGCCAGTGTAGTCGTAGAACCGATACACACATCCGTAGTTCCCGTAATCGGGTCTACTACAGGCAGTGCATTCACTGTAACAGTAGCTGTCTGGGAAGACACACAACCTGATGCATTCGTGAAGGTATAGGTAATAACTGCCGTACCTCCGCTTACACCGGTCACCTCTCCTGCCGCATTAATAGTGGCCACAGATGTGTTAGAGGAAGACCAGGTACCACCGGCAGTGGTGCTGGCCAGCGTGGTGGTAGCACCAACACACACCGAAGCAGTGCCTGTAACAGGGTTCACTACCGGCAGCGCATTCACTGTAACAGTGGTTGTTTGCGTAGAGATACAACCGGATGCATTGGTAACTGTATAAGTGATAACAGCAGTACCTGCAGTTACACCCGTCACTTCACCTGCCGCATCAATGGAAGCTACTGCTGCATTGGAAGTAGACCAGGTGCCTCCCGCAGTAGTATTTGACAATGTCGTGGTTTCACCAATACATACCCCGGTGATGCCTAAGATCGGATTCACTACCGGACGGGCATTTACGGTTACAGTAATTGTTTCCGTGGAAACACAACCCGATGCGTTGGTGAAAGTATATGTAATAACAGACGTACCGGCGGTTAAACCTGACACATCCCCCGCTGCGTCAATAGTTGCTACAGCTGTGTTGGAAGACGACCATACACCGCCGGCAGTTGAATTCGCCAGCGTAGTAGTGAAGCCAACGCAAACATTGGAAATACCGGTAATTGGTGTCAGTGCAGTCAGCGCATTCACGGTTACCGTAGCAGTTTGCGTTGCCACGCAGCCTGCGGCATTGGTTATAGTATAAGTAATAGTTGTTGTACCGGCAGATATACCTGTCACTTCACCTGTTGCATCTACAGTTGCCACAGCTGTGTTGGAAGATGACCAGGTGCCGCCTGTAGTCGTGCTCGCTAATGTAGTATTAGCGCCAATGCACACATCGGTAGTTCCCGTAAGCGGGTTTACTACCGGCAGCGCGTTCACAGTTACAGTAGTTGTAACTGAAGCCTCGCAACCATTTGCATTGGTATAAGTATAAGTAATGGTAGTTGTACCAGCGGATACGCCCGTCACTTCACCGGCTGCGTCAATAGTTGCCACAGCGGTGTTGGAGGAAGACCAGCTGCCACCGGCAGTGGTGTTGGCCAAAGTAGTAGCAGCACCAATACATACGTCGGTAGTTCCGGTAATTGGATCCAGCACCGGCAGGGCATTCACCGTAACCGTAGCGGTTTGGGTAGAAGTACAACCGGAAGCCTCGGTGATTACATAGGAAATAGTAGTAGTACCTGCGGATATAGCCGTCACCTCACCCGTTGCATTAATCGTTGCCACGGCTGTATTGGAAGATGACCAGACACCACCGGCAGTAGCGTTCGCCAACTGAGTAGTAGCCCCGATACAAACATCCGTGGTTCCGGTAATGGGTGACACAGCAGTAGGTGATTGTACCGTTACGCTATAAGTCACGGAGGCATTACAGCTTGCGCTGTTGGATACCAGATATGTAATAATGGTTGTACCGGTAGTTAAGCCCGATACCTCACCTGTAGCCGGATCAATAGTAGCTACCGCCGTGTTACCGGATGACCATGTTCCACCTGTAGTCAGGCTGGACAATGTAATCGTACCTCCCGTACAAACTACATTGCTACCGGTAATTGGCTCAACCAGCAGTGGTGTATTTACCACAACTGTTGTAGTACGGGTAGTTTCACAACCATTGGCATTAGTTACTTTATAAGAAATGACAGTAGTACCTGCCGTAATGCTCATCACCATTCCTGTACCATCCACCGCGGCAACCGCCGGGTTACTGCTGGACCATACACCACCGGGAGTAGCACTGGTCAACTGTGTACCATCTCCCACACAAATGGAATTGGTACCGGTGATCGGGCTCACTACAGACAATGTATTCACAGTTACAACAGCAGTTTGTGTTGCCGTACAGCCAGATCCGTTGGTGACAGAATAAGTTATAGTTGAAGTTCCTGCAGCAAGGCCTGTCACAACACCTGAAGCATCAACCGTTGCCACAGTAGTATTGGAAGATGACCAGGTACCGCCGGAAGTAGCGCTCGACAGATTAGTTGTAGTTCCGATACAAAGCGAAGTGGTTCCGGTAACCGGACCAACAGCAGGCGGAGCGCTTACTGTAACAAGGGCCGTTTCTGTAGTTACACAACCTCCTGCATGGTTAATTGTATAGGAGATGGTAGCGGTACCGGCAGTTACGCCGTTCACCACACCAGCCGCGTTAATCGAAGCTACAGCCGGGTTGGAAGAAGACCATGTACCTCCGGCAGTGGCGTTCGCCAAAGTGGTTGAACCTCCGATACAGAGGGTGGTGGTACCGGTAACCGGTGTCATAACCGGTGGAGCGTTAACGGTTACTGTTGCCGATATACTGGCAACACAACCCGCCGCATTCATCACGGTGTAGGTGATCTGCGCTGTACCGGCAGACATGCCGGTTACATTACCTGATACATCCACAGCTGCAATGGCTATGTTATCAGATACCCAGGTACCGCCTGCAGTGGCATTCGCCAATGTGGTATTACCTCCAATACATACAGTATTGGTGCCTGTAATGGCAGTCATCACCGGAAGCGCGTTCACGGTGATATTTATCGTTTGGCTGGACTTACATCCTGCCGCATTTGTTACTTCATAAGTTATAATGGCCGAACCTGCAGTCACGCCTGTCACAACACCGGCAGCATTTACAGTAGCTACGGCTGTGTTGCTGCTTTTCCAGGTACCGCCTGCTGTGGTATTCGCCAAAGGCGTGGTACCATTCACGCATACATCGGGCGTACCGGTGATGGCGGCCACTACCGGGAGGGCGTTCACCGTCAGGGCATGTGTTACGGAGTTCACGCAGCCTGCGCCGGAGGTAACGGTATAAGTGATGGTTGCATTACCTGCAGCCACACCAGTTACCACTCCTGTTGCGCTTACTGTGGCTACTGCGGCATCGCTGGTAGTCCAAACGCCGCCGGGAGTAGCATTGGTTAATGTCTTTGTTTCTGCGATACAGATACCTGCATCACCCACGATGGGATCTACAGGCACTACAGCCTGTGTGAGCTTGATAGTATCTTTTACGTTACAGCCGTCTGGGAAGGTCACGCTCACGCGGTATGTACCGGGTGCTGTGGCAGACAGGGTTCCACCCGTGCTGCCATTGCTCCATGTATATACGGAACCGGGCGCTCCGAAGAAACCGTCTGTATTGAGTGTATAAGGGAATGCGCTGGCGCACAGTTCCAGGTCGGCACCAAGGCCGAGTATGGGAGCGGCGGCATCTTTAGGATCGATCGTCCAGCCGGTGTTACCGCCGAGGTTATCGCTATGCTCTTTCGCGCGGAAGGTGGCACCGCCGGTGGCGTTGGACCGTTCCAGGCGAACGTAGTCGAAGGTCACATCACCGCTTGTTTTCACAATGGTTGCCTGCGCGGTGGTGGTGCTGCGGATCTCCGTCAGGCGGCAGGGCGTACCGCTGCCAAACCATTCGCCGGTGATGGTGTTTGTTGAACCACCATTCAACCGGTATACGTTACCGGGGAAGAATACGAGCTTACCAAAAGTATTACCCGTACCATATATACCACCACTACCTTTATATTCAACGTAGTTGAGTGTATTATTGCTACCGTTAACACCAACAGCAGATGCATTATGCGGATTGGTGTATACGATGGAATCTGCCGTGATATTTGAAATGATACAGTTGCCGGTCTGTGTACCCGGTACAGTAATATAATTATATGTTCCGCCATTGAGGATAACCGTACCGGTTAACCTGGAATTTGCTGCATTAACCGTTCTGATGGCATAAGCACCGTAATACTGAAAATTGGTAGCGGTAATATTGGCATCGGAAATATCCAGATGGATTGTGTTGTCGATACCGAAGTTACTGATACTGGCTAAAGTGGCGGTTCTGCCGGGCATGCTGAATCGTCCCGTTGTAAGGCGGATGTTTGCATTCGCATTCGAAAAGTCGTCGAGCATAGTGACACCGCTGCCGCTGATCTTGCGGACATCGATATCAAAGTTCCCTTTAACGCTCCCTGAGATGGTCACATTTTCAGCACCCATCATCCGCAGTTGGCCATTAATAAAGCTGTTCGGGTTGAGTACAAGGCCACCCCAGCATTCCGCTACCCAGGTATTATTTTTATCCAGAATGGGATTATTGGCAGCGCCTGTCCAGTCCATGTTGTGGAAATAGGCATTGCCCACCGAGATCGTCACGGTTTTAGAAGCTGCCGTAAAACCGGAATTGGCATCGAAGAATACATCGTTGCTGGTTGTAGGAATACAGGCACCGCCTGCTCCACCGCTGGTGTTACTCCAATGCATGGCATCGTTCCAGTCGCCGGATCCGCCAACCCAATAGCGGGCACCTGTTGCGGATGAATTGATGGTCCATCCGGTGTTACCTCCTGCATCTGCACCACTGAAGGGGATAGGCAGCGTCAGCGATCCGCCTCCGCCCGATGCAGTGATATTCTCCAGATATACGTTGTCAATCTCTACTACGGCATTTGGCCCAAAAGTGATATTGCTGATGGCCGCGTTACCACTCCTGATCTCACCTAAACCGGTACAGGAAGGATGCTGCGCTTTAAAATACTTGTTGATGGTTGTATTGGGCGCATCCAGGAAAAAGAAGTTCCTGGAAGGGGCGAGAATAAGGGAGTCGATATTGTTTCCGGTGTACCGGATCATACCCCTGCCCATGAATTCGAGCCTGCGGATGGTATTACTACCTGAAATCTTCGTGCTTCCGCTGAGCGAGGTACTCGTCATGGTGAGCCGGCCAAAAGTAGTAGTGGCTACATCTATATTATCACCATTACTGGCGCCTATCTCAACATCATTATATACAGATGACCGGGTTGCTATATTGGCAGTTACGCGCAGAAAAGAATTCGCGGCATTCAGCGAAAAGTTGCTGCCATAATAAAACCAGCTGTTTGCTATTATTATGGAATTCTGCATGTTAATGGCCCTGCTTAGAGAACCGGCAGCAGTTACTCCCCCGAAATCCATATGGAGGTTGCTGATATCGAGCGTTCCTCTCACCAGGCCTATCGTACCTGTTGCGTTGATCCAGTCATCTGTAAACTTCACAGTCAGCGGCGTACCAGCCAGATACTTACGGACAACAATATGAATTGTTCCTAATCCGGCTCCATTCGATGTAACAGTGGCATTTTGCTCTCCCCGCATATCCAGCGCGGTATTCATGGTCACCGTAGGGTCCATCACCAGCGAACCGTATACCTGCATATTGAAAGATCCGCTCTCATTGAAAATGGGACTGCCCGCAACGCCAGACCAGGTCATGTCCTTACAATAACTATTGCCGGAGGTAGTCACAATTCTGCTGGCACCACTAAATCCGCTAGCGGCGTTGAAAACCACATTATCATTAATGAATGGGATACAGGCGCCTCCCGGTCCTCCGCTGGTGGTACTCCAGTGCGCATTATCGTTCCAGTCACCGGCACCGCCTACCCAATAGAGGGTAGTACCCGGACTGGTAGGCTGTACAATGTTCCATCCCGTGTTCCCCTCATCATCGATACCGTTTACGGTAAGGGGCGTCATTGTTCCGGTTGCCGTCATATTTCGCAGCAACACGTTATCGATATCAATTACGGCACCGGTTGCGAAATTAAATTTACCGGCAGTATTGCCCACAATCTCGGTAAATCCGTTACAGGGAGCTCCCCCGGCACGAAACAGTTTATTAATGTTTAAGGTACCATAAATGGTAACATTCTTATTAGGTGCCGTTATCAGTGTATCCAGTGTATGTGTGCCATTGTCGATAACAACAAATGGCCCTTTCGCCTCCGCATATTGGACCTTGTTGCCGGATCCTCCAAAACCGCCACCATTCTTAAGCAGCAGGTACTTTATTTCATTATTATTAGCGCGGACTGCTCCCCAGCCATGAAATATCAGGGTATCAATAATATTATTAGATGCTATTCTCGCTTCTGAAGTAACCGCAGGATTGGTAAATTCCAGTACATCGAACTTACAATTCAACACGGTATGATTAGTGCTGACGGTATTCCAGATCGTTGCCTTATGATAAATACCCTGATCTGCGTAAAACCTGTTTGTATTGATGATACTACCTGTAGCAGAAAGCGTGAGCCCGGTATTCATAGCGCTCCAGCCCATCGTGAGATTCAGCGTAGCGTTCGTGACATCTATGGTACGCGTGCCTGCCTGGTCCGACCCTATGGAATAGGCCGTAATCTTCTTGTTGGCTGCATTCAACCCACCGGTAAACAACATAATGTTGTTACCGGTTAAACTCGTACCGTTTACAATATAGTCATCTGCAAACGTCACAACCGAGCCCACAGCCTTACGGATATTCAAGGCCATGTTAACGTTGGCCGGCCCGTTTGCTGTAACCGTCGTATTCGTACTGCCCACCAGGTCGAGTGTTATCGCGTCGTAGGCCACATTCGGCCGGAGAGATACGTTGCCCGAAACGGAAATAATGTATCCATTGTTCGACCTGTTGATCCTCGGGGTTCCCGGAAGGCCCGGCAACCAGATGAAATTATTACAAAACACGTTTGCATCCACTGTTACAGCCCAGTTGCCCGCTGCTCCGGCCGGAGGGCCGAAGATCACGTTATCGGCACTGGATGGCACAATACTGGGAATGGCACCCGCAGGGCTGCCCAGGCGCCAGTTGTTCAGATTACTCCAGGTGCCGCTGCCGGCTACCCAATAATAATCAGCGGCCATGCCGGATATAGAGATCAACAATAAAACGAAAAGTGATAATAACTTTCTCATGAGGACGGTTAATACAAAAGGTTAGCAGGAAGGCGTCTCCGGAAACCGGCGACGGCAGTTAGCGTGGGTATATATGTAAACGGGAGCGTAAATGTCAATCCATAGGATAGCGTGCTTTGTGGTTAAGGAATGGTCAAACCTGAAGAAGCGGTATAGTTATGCTTCACGACAGGCAAAATTACCGGTAACAAATTTGTTGGTGTGTCAATCGTTTTCTACTTTTATATTGTTAGTATTTCTATCCATAGAAATTTTTCTACGAAGAGAACCCTTATGCCAACAATTATTATCGCGGAAGATCACAGCGTACTTAGAATGGGAATCAGGATTATCATCAGCGGAATGTATCCTGCAGCCACTATCCTTGAAGCAGATTCCTTTTACCAGGTAACTCATCTATTACAGGAAGCCTCCTGTGATTTACTTATACTGGACATACAGCTCCCCGGCGGAGGCCATCCGCGCATGATTCCCGAGGTCCGTGAACTGAGGCCTTCCGTTCCGGTATTGATTTTTTCTAATTTTGATGAGGAAACACACGCACTCAGCTACCTGAAAGCCGGCGCCAGCGGATATTTGCAAAAAACCGCACCGCCTGAAGAAGTGGAAGATGCCATCCGTACCGTACTGGCAGGCAGTCCGTGGATCAGCAAGCCATTACAATCAAGGTTACTGGGGCATTTCCCGGGTAATAAACAGCCTCAGGCATCCGGCTTGTCGCCCCGGGAGTTTGAAGTGATGCAGTTGATGGTGAAAGGTGCGGGCAACCCGGAAATCAAGGCGGCGCTCAATATCCAGTCTTCTACCCTCAGTACGTTTAAAGCAAAAATATTCCGGAAGATGGGAGTTAACAACATTATTGAACTGGCAGATAAAGTTAATACCTATCCTCCTGGTCAGGAAACCAGATTGTAAATCCGCTCCCTTTCCCTTCCTCGGATACTACGGCCACATGCAGCCCCATGTTTTGAGCCAGTTCTTTTACGATGAGCAACCCGATCCCTCCCCCTGCACCGGGATAATCCCGCACTTCCGCAGCATTGAACCACTGAACGATATCGGCTCTCATACCCGGCCCGGTATCTTTCACGGACAATACCACCCCTCCGTTATGTAGGCGTGCATCCAGCGTAATCTGTCCCTTACGGGTTACTTTCACGGCATTATCAGTCAGGTTGTGGAGGATGACAGACAACAGCAGTTCATCACCATACAGCTGCATCACTTCCGGGATATCGTTCACCAGTGCTGTACCTTTCTCTTTTGCGATGTCCTGGAAAATCTTAAGTACCGCATCAGCAGTTACTGCTGGTTCAAACAGGCTGTTGGCCACCTCACGGTCTGCTATCTGGCTCTTCAGATATTTCAGGAGATTATCTACCATATGGTAGAGGTAGTTGGTATGATCGTTCATTACACGGGCCATCTCTGTAAAGGATGCGCCCTCTTTCTCGGTGAGTTCATAAATCTTCCGGGAAAGGAAATACTGGTATTTAAGCGGTGTGAGTACATTGTGGCCTACCGACTGGATGATCTTATCCTGCAATGCCGACTTCGATTTCAGCTCCTTCGTCTTTTCATCCACCATTAATTTCAGCATGGCATTCTTCCGGTTCATGTATATTTCCCTGAAACGTGCAAGGAGCAATGTGCCGCCAATACCCAACAGTAACAATAAGGCATAGAACCAGCGCGATTCATACCAGGGCACTTCCACATGCAGCCATATACTTTTATAGGTGTAATTGCCCAATCCGAATCCATTATGCTTGCGAACAGTAAGATGATATTCACCGGAAGGCAGGGTGGATAGCATGATATGCCCGTCTACAGGCAGCGGGTTCCAGATAGTATCCGATTCGCCCGATCGTAGTAATGCATATTGTAAATGGAGGTTCTTAGGGTTTCCCATATATGGCGTACTAAACGCCAGTTGGAGGGAATTGAAGTTTTCCGGCAACTGGATAATACTGTCTGCCGCCATTTCCCGGTTACCCAGCATAACGGCATCAAGGAATACCGGCAGCGAAGGCAACACCGGACGTATGGAATCGGGATGAAAAAACACCACCCCGTCCAGGGAAGGCATAGCAGTAAATCCATTACCCAATGTAGCTGCACAGGGCTGGCAGCCGCCGTTGAATTCGTTTGTTGCCATCCCGTCGAACTTATCGTAATAATGATAGTAGGGCAGCCGGGTGGAATCATCGATATAGTCCAGCAGATCTTTCCGGCTCATCTGGAAGAGACCGGTATTGGTAGGAATCCAGAAATATCCGTGACGGTCGAGAGAGATGCAATGTGAATAGGAAAGAAACTGGTCATTATCCATGGGAAATGCCGACAGGCGGCCATTCCGGTACACATAAAAGCCATTGCCATAGGTGGTGATCCATACTTCACCGGGCGCCACTACTTTTATACTCCTGACATACTTCCCTTTTATACCTGCCAGTGAATCTAACCTGCCTGATTGCATGTCATAGATATAAAGCCCCCTGTTAACGCCGATATACATCAGGTTACCATCTTCCGCAAAACAGGTAGGGTCCATCCGGGTAGACATTACTTTATAGGGTGCTTTCTGCTGATCAAATCCATCCATCACCCAAACGCCCTGCGCCTGTTGCAGGCCTATCCACAGCTTACCGCTTTTGTCGGTATGCAGCATGGTTATTTTTGACGGCATCTCCCACTGCCCGTTTTTCCGGATAGGCTGATTAGTGTAATGATACAGGCCTTTATAACCTTTGGTCCAGAAGCCCTGCTCTCCGTCAGGACTAACACTGTAAAAGTCTGATAATACAGGGTCCCACGAAGGTATTGGCCGGGCGCCCGGCTCACCGGGTCCGAGAAAGTAACCGGTTGAAGACATTACCAGATTAGCGCCGAAGGGCATGATGCTATAATGGCTGTTACTTTTTTTAGGTGCATGCCGGGTGGCAAAACGCTGGTCCGTAAGGATAAAAAGCCCGAGGGTAGCACTTCCAAGGAATAATTTGCCTTTATCCTGATCATAAAATGCTGTAGTGATAGTATTGGATGCAACGTCGAAACCTGATAAAATGCGGCGGGTGTGCAGGCCGTTTCCCTGCGGCGTGGCAAGATAAAAGGAGTTACCGGCATACAGTAATACTTCCCTGTCCTGCACCCTGTTCCAGAAAACCTGTGTTTTCCCGGGATGGCGGATAAAATCCAGATCAAGCAGGATATCACCGCTGAAGGCGGCAACCTGCATATCAGTTCCAAAGCGAACGGTGCGGCCATCTTCCTGCAGAAAATAAAGGCTGTCGCCCATCAGGAAGAAATTCCAGCTGCCCTTATTCCGGAAAGGATGCCTGATGCTTTTGCCATTATTTAGCTCCAGCGTCAGTGTATCTTGGTTGTAAATAAAGCGCTCCCCCTTTCGTCCATGCAGGCGGAGGCTCGTCATGGACGATTCCCAGTTCATAATACGGTTGGGCAACCGCACATCATAGGCTTTCTCTGTATCACTGTTATTTCTGCTCACTTCCCACCCCGCGTAATCCCGGTTATCAAAGGGCAAAGTACTGTCTCGCGATATCTTCCCGTTAGCGATTTGCACGATTACATGCTGATAATTCATGGCCAGCAAATCGCCGTTAATGCTGGTAAAAATGTGAAAGAAACGGTGATTATTGGTAACCTCAATAGGGGGAATATGGAGCTGGAAGTGCCGCCCGTCGTACCTTACGAGTCCGCTTTCGGTAGCCAGCCAGATATAACCCAGCTTATCAGCCGCGATGGCATTTACGCTGTTCTGTGGCAGGCCACTGCTGTTATCGAAGTGCTGGAGGCGGTAGGGCAAAGTATCCTGACCACTTTGCGCGCCGGCATTGAGGTATAGGAACATTGTGGCCAATATGTAGATTAGCTTTCTCAGGTCTAAGGGTCTAATGGTTTCCGCTTGGGATGAGCAAATGTACTATCTGTATACTGAATTCAAAACATTTTATGCTTCATTCTCAGCCAGATAAGATGGTTTCCGCACGTATATACGTTACATTTAGTGATACGGATTGAAGGAATTGTAAAAAAGGGTCGTCAGGAATGACAACCCTTTATTTTATAACCATATCCTTTGAAAAACCAAAAAGTTTATATGCACGGCACTCCTGCCTGTTTTTCAACGGCCAGCCGGATAATTATTATTTTATAATGGATAGTATCTGCCGGTAAAGGCAGGTGTATGCGAACAGTACCACATATAGCGGTTGTTGCGGGTAATTACGAAGCTGCAGGGTTCCTAAACGGGCACAAAGATACAGGTTACCGCGAGGGCCATTTGTAGTAATTATTCGACATTGAAGCCGGGTTAACGATCTCCGGGGCAACACCTCCCGGAAATTATTAGCTTTGCGGCATACCATACCGCCATGAAGTCAGTACTCGTTTCGGAAGACCATGCCATTGTACGGTTTG
Organism: Chitinophaga deserti; assembly: GCF_003149455.1. Taxonomy (GTDB): domain Bacteria; phylum Bacteroidota; class Bacteroidia; order Chitinophagales; family Chitinophagaceae; genus Chitinophaga; species Chitinophaga deserti. Next base: position 17,404 of record NZ_QFFK01000019.1, on the reverse strand, counting down.
GCATTACAGCCATCATTAAAGATCTTATCCATCCCGTTCAGGTGGTGGAAGCGGCTGATTTCGATGAAACGATCCGGCGGCTTTCGGAAGCGGCCTTCAACCTCCTCATCCTCGACATCAACATACCCGGCGGTAACAACCTTCAAATGATCAGCGCCGTCCGCCTCCGGCAGCCTGATATCAGCATCCTCATATTTTCCGGATACGACGAGCAGATGTTTGGCATCAATTATATTCAGGCGGGGGCCGATGGCTACCTCGAGAAACACGCCCCCGAAGAAGAGATACGCCGGGCTATTCTTACCATGATAGAGAGCGGCAAATACATTACCCCCGGGATCCGTACCCGCCTCATGGAGCACACCGGCCATCACCGGCTGTCTGCCAGCCAGGAAGGCAACCCCCTGCTGGCACTTTCCGGCCGGGAAAAGGAAGTTATGCAATTGCTGGCCCGCGGCATGAGTGTTATGAACATCTCCCGTACCCTCAACCTCCAGGTTACCACCGTAAGCACCTACAAAGGCCGCATCTTCGAAAAGCTGAACATCACCAATGTGATAGAACTGGCGGAGAAGGTCAGGTTATACAGCAACTAAACAAAAAAACGCGCATTGTCACTTTTCGAAATCCTCTAACCCCGAAGCACTTCACTTTAGAGATTCCTGAACCCTGAGTGCTTGCAGCCTTCAACGTTCTTCAATCCCGGATTTTGCGGTATTAGATATCCTTCAATTGCCCCAGCCACTGCTCCGTAGCGGCTTTTGTAACTTTAGGGATAACAAAAAAATCGCTATTATGGCAATCTTAGATTCTCTCATTCCATTCACCGGCAGGCTGGGCAATATCATTGCCTACAAGCGCAACGGTAAGCACTGTTTACGTACGGTGCCTGAAAAAGTAAGGCAAACGGCAAACACCCGCCGCGCTGCCAAAAGGTTTGGTGCAGCAAGCCGCAAGGGCGCCCTTATCCGCCATGCTATCAAGCCACACCTGGACGTTCATACTGATCATGCGCTCGTAAACCGCCTGAACAGCTTAATCCTACAGGCTGGCAGGCATAATCATGCAGCATTGGTTAAGTTCCGCTTCAATGGCTACACAGGTATCAATACGCATATCAATGCAAAGCCTGTATTCACAAATGACGGGAAGCTGCACATCCCCGCACAGCAATTCAAGGCCTGCGCGAAAGCAGAACGCATGGAGATCAAAGTAATCGCAACCCGCATCGACTTTAACACCCGCACCATCACCGGTTCTGATACTGCCTTGCTGAACATCCCCCTGAAGGGACGTTATCAGTCCTTCGAAGGCGCAGATATGCAGGTGAACGTTCCCGGTAAAGGCACGCTGGTAGTAGTAGTAGTGCAGGTACAACAGTTTAAAGATGAGGATGCAATTGGTAACCGCAGGAGTTATGCCGCTGATATTATAGCGGTGGTGGAAGAAGAGCCAAAGAAAGTAGCTGTTACCATAGTTAATCCCCTTCAGGAAATAACCCATCTCCCCGAACGCAGGCCAGTCCCTGCACAAAGCGGGCTCCCACTCATCCTGCGGGAATAGCATATCGCCATAAGTGCGATATTTTGTTATAAATCATTAATTATCAAAACATACGAACCCCAGATCTACCCGGCAGGCACTTCCTCCGCCAGCCATTGCCATATACCTTAGGCACGCTATCTTCACTATTTCTGCTTCCTGTCACCTTTTCACCGGCTTCGCACACGATCCTCCCCACATTCGCTTCAAGTCCACGTTCTCTCTGAATATAATATTTAGTTACCCCACTGTTACTACGGAGTAATTAACCAGTAATTGTCTTCTAAGCAGCACTGTAACTGCGCTGGCCAATGTAAGCACCGGCCGCTGCCTGCATCTCTTCTCCCCTGTTCAATTCATGCGTACAATCCTGAGTCCTAACCAAAATTCCGGATCGCGCAAATCAATTTCCCGATCCCGTAAACTGCTCCCATCCCGGGAATGGAACTTTGCACGGCCGCAAGGCACAACCAAATTCAACACTTTCCCATGACTAAACACCTCATCCTTATTTTCGCTGTGCTCGTTCAGGCGCTTGCCGGTTTCGCACAAAACCGCGAAAATACCGGGACTATCAAAGGAACCCTCACAACGGCAGACGGTCAGCCCGCAGCCAATATCACCATCCGCATCGACCAGTCGAACCGCGGCGCCATCAGTAACGAGAACGGGCATTACACCATCCGTAACATCCGCCCCGGCACCTGGCGCATTATCGTAACCGCCGTGGCAGCAGCCGGACAGGACAAAACTGTAACCGTAGCCGCCGGGCAAACCGTTCAGGCCGATTTCACCCTTAATGAAAATGCCGCCCAGCTTCATGAAGTGATTATTTCCGGCAAGGAGATCGGTAAATCGGGGCAAACCGTAGCCAAGATGCCGCTGAAGAACCTGGAGAACCCGCAGGTATATAACACCGTTACTTCCGAGATCATGAAGCAGCAGGGCCTTACCAACTACGACGATGCATTGCGCAACGTACCGGGCATCACCCGTACCTGGGAATCTACCGGCCGCGCAGGCGACGGGGCAGCATATTACGCCCTCCGTGGCTTCGATGCCCAGCCGCTGCTGGTGAACGGGCTTCCCGGCATCACTTCCGGTACCCTCGATCCGGCCGGCGTACAGGAGATCCAGGTGATCAAAGGGCCTTCGGGCACCCTCTTCGGTGGAGCCTATTACGCATATGGCGGGTTCATCAATACTATTACAAAGAAGCCATACGAAGGCTTCGGCGGGGAACTGAGCTACCAGATGGGCAGCTTCGGCCTCAACCGCATCACGGCCGACGTGAATGCAGTACTCAGCAAGGAAAATAATATCTGGTTCCGGATGAATACGGCCTATACCACCGAGAATTCTTTCCAGGACGCAGGTTTCCGTAAAGCATTCTATATAGCGCCTACCCTCGCCTACCAGGCATCCGACCGCCTTTCCTTCTCCTTCCTGGCAGAGATACTCCAGGAAGAAAGAGCAGTACCGCCCGTGTTTTTCCATAACGACCGCTATTCTCCCCTGGAATATAAAAATGTGGATGAGCTGAACCTCAACCGTTATGCTTCCTTCACCAGCAACGACCTCACCATCCGTAACCCGCGCACCATCTTCCAGGGCCAGATGGTGTATAAGCTGTCTTCCCAATGGACTTCGCAGACCGTGGTTTCCCGCGGCACCGCTAAATCCGACGGCATCTATACCTATATCTGGGACGAATTCCCCGTGGTACAGGATAATACCTTCGACCAGTATTTCCATAACGAGAACCAGACCATCACCACTACCGATATCCAGCAGAACTTTAATGGCGATTTCAAGATCGGCAACATGCGTAACCGTTTGCTCGTGGGGCTTGATTACTTCAACCGCAACCTGCTGGACAATGGAGGCGCCTGGGTGGTTGGCCGCCGCGTAACTCCGCAGGGCAATGCAACCTACCCCGTAAATGGTACCGACGGCAACCCGCTGCAGTTCAACAAAACTGCCATCATGAACCTGCTGGCCGTATCCGGCCCCAACAATGCTACCGATATCCGGAACAATACCTACAGCGCCTATGCTTCCAATATGCTGAACATTACGCCCGGCCTGCTGGTAATGGCCAGCGTACGTGCAGATTACTTTAACTCTTACGGCGATAAGTCTAACCACGATGATGGTTACGATCAGTTCGCGGTATCGCCTAAGTTCGGTATCGTGTACCAGCCGGTACTGGATAAAGTATCGGTGTTCGCCAATTATATGAATGCCTTTATCAACGTAGATCCCCGCACGTTCAACGGGCAATCCTTTTCATTCAAGCCTGAAAAAGCGAACCAGTTTGAGGGTGGCGTGAAATTGAACCTGCTCAACAACCGGCTGACGGCTACCGCATCCGTATATGATATTAAAGTGCGCGACCGGGTGATCGACAAAGGTAACGGCCAGTATTTCCAGGGAGGCAAGGTGCAAAGCCGCGGCTTTGAGTTTGACCTGAATGCACGCCCCGTGGCAGGCCTCACCCTGATTGCCGGCTACTCCTATAATTATGGAGAAACGATCGAAGGCAAGGGCAACGACTTTTACCAGGAAGCCGGCAGGGCTTATGGCGGACAGGGCCCCAGCAACCTGGGTAACCTCTGGGCCTCCTACACCATTCAGCAGGGTGCGCTCCGCAACTTTGGACTGGGTGCCGGGGGCAACTACGGCAGTGAGTATAAAGTGATCGACAATAGCGTGACCGGTGTTTTCTACCTCCCCTCCTATGTAACGGTGAATGCCGGGGTGTTTTACAACGGTCCGCGTGTGCGCATCAATCTTAACGTGAATAACCTGACCGACGAGGTGTATTACACCGGCTACTGGTCAGTAAACCCGCAGAAGCCGATCAACTTCACGTTCGGTGCTGCGTATAAATTCTGATCCTGATTCTTTTTGAATGTTCCGGAGGCCCGCCAGTGATGGCGGGCCTTTTCATGTGAGATCTGCTAAATTTCCGCTAAATCTGTACATTTAAGGCGCATAACACGTTTTTATTAGCCTGAGATGATGACTACTCCCGAGATATTCCGCGAGAAATCGCCCTTATCGGAAAAAGATTGTTTTGTCGTATTCGACCGCCGCAAATCTTCCTTCACTTTCCCGGTGCATGTGCATCCGGAATATGAGCTCAATTTCGTAGAAGGGGCACCCGGAGCGGAGCGCATCATCGGCGATTCGCTGGAAACCATCGGCGAGCTGGACCTCGTGCTGATCGCGAACCCCGAGCTGAAGCATGCCTGGAAAGACGGTACCTGTACCTCCAGCAACATCCACGAAATCACCATCCAGTTTCATGCTTCGCTCATAGAACAGTATCTCGATAAGAACCAGTTTAATTCCATCCGCCAGCTTTTTGCCAGGGCTGCACGGGGCGTGAGCTTTGGACCGGCAACCATTGCAAGGGTGCAGCCGCTGCTGCGCATCCTTACCATGGAGAACGACGGGTTTTACTCCGTGATGCGGTTCTTTATCCTCTTACACGAACTATCCAAGGGCGACGATTACCGGGAGCTTTCCAGTACCGTACTCCCTGAAGAGAACAGTACCGCCCTGCAGCTGCATAAGCTCCGGAGCTATGTAAACCGGCATGTTTCGGGAGACATCCGGCTGTCAGACGCATCGGCCATCGTGAACATGAGCCGCTCCACCTTTGCCCGGTTCGTAAAACTGCATACCGGCATGAACTTTACAGATTACCTGCTGGACGTGCGCATCAATATGGCCATCCACCAGCTTAAATCAGGCTCCCCTATTCCTGATGTGGTAGCCAGCTGCGGCTTCAACAGCGTTTCTTACTTCTACCGCGTATTCAAGAAATCCAAGGGCATAACCCCTGCAGAGTTCAGAGAGCTGTCGAAAAAACACCAGATGATCATTTAATTTCCGCAAAACCACTGAACCGTTAGTTCAACCTCATTGAACAAATTGTACAATAACCCCGCGTTACAGGACAATTAAAATGACGGAGGCATTCGCGCCCGCTACTATCGTCAATCCAACATTTATTCCTCCCAAACCAACAACCGCCGGATGCCGCGGCAGAATGAGCATGTTTAGTGCTGATGATTTCACACACATCATTCCGTCCATCTAAAAAATGACCTGATAGTTCAATCAGAATGAGCTTTACGGGCAATACTCCCCCAAACCATTCTCCTAGCTTTACTGCCGTTAAAATCTGACAGACAGCAGCCAAAGGGGGCCGGACATGATAAGCAAACACGTATCCCTGCCGCACCATCGTTACGTAAAACTTTCTTCAAATACACTTAAAAAAAAATCCACTTCTGCGTATGAAAAAAATCGCATTCATACTACTTATTGGAGTATTCAGCCTCAACTCGTGGGCGCAGCAGCGCTCCGTGAAAGGCACGGTAACCGACAAGGAGAACAACAAGATCCCCGGTGCCACCGTCAGGATCAAAGGCACCAACAAAGGCACCACTACGGATGCCAATGGTAATTTCACACTGGAAGCTGCACGCGGACAGGTACTGGAATTCTCTTCCGTAGGCATGCAGAAAACAGAATTGCAGGTAGGTGAATCGGGCAGCATGTCCATCACCCTGGAATCGGACAGTCGCCTCGATGAAGTAATTGTAGTAGGATACGGCCGTGTAAAACGGAGAGACCTCACCGGCGCAGTAGCATCCGTAACCGGTAAAGACCTGCAGGCTGATATGGCCAAGAATGCTTCCGCTGCCCTACAGGGCCGTATTGCCGGTGTAAGTGTATCCAACATGGGCGGCCAGCCCGGCTCCGGCATGAGCATCAACATCCGCGGCCTCAGCTCCCTCGGCTCCAACACACCACTGTACGTGATCGACGGAGTGTATGGAGACATCAACATGGTAGACCCTTCAGACATTGCTTCCCTCGAAGTACTTAAAGATGCATCTGCCTCCGCCATCTACGGCTCCCGCGCCGCTAACGGCGTAGTGCTCATCACTACAAAAGGCGGCCGGAAAGATCAGGCGCCTACCGTAAACCTCAATGCCTATACCGGCACACAGACCATCACCCGCAAGCTCGGTGTGCTGGATGCACAGCAATGGAAAGGTGTGATGAAACAATCCGGCTACCTGCCACCCGATGCCGTAGATTATGCAGGCAACGGCACCAACTGGCAGGATGAAGTATACCGCACCGCGCCCGTTTCCAAAGTGAACGTATCCGTAGCAGGTGGCTCCAAAACCGCTACCTATAACATTTCCGCTGGCTACCTCGATCAGCAGGGTATCCTTATCAACTCCGGTTTTAAAGCGTATAACCTGCGCAATAAAAATACCTTCAGCTTCTTCGATGATCATGTACGCCTCGGCAATACGATCATGCTGCGCTCTTCCCAGAAAGACGTGAACCGCCTTACCATCACCGACCCGCTGCGGCAGAACCCGCTGCTGGCAGTGCATAACCCTAACCAGCTGGGAGGCTATGCAGGCATCGCACCCTGGATGAAGAACATGGATAACCCCGTGGGCGCTTCCATGCTGTTCGAAAACCAGGTACACCAGACCGATCTGCTCATCAACGCATATGCAGAAGTGGATCTTTTCCTGAAAGGACTGAAGTATAAATTCAACCTCGGCCTCAACCGTACCAACGGCCGTAACTATAACTACAACGCACCGCACGACTTCGGTTCAGGTGCCATACAGTCCAAGCTCGGCGAGTCTGCCTTCTTCGACAATCAGTGGCTGGCAGAAAACACCCTCCACTACGATAACACTTTCGGCAAGCACAACGTATCCGCACTGCTGGGTTATTCTGCACAGAAGAACTCCAACCGTGGGTTTGGTGCAAGCAGGAACGATATTCCGTTCGGCACCAACTCCATCGGTGCAGGCGCCACCACACAGCAAACCACCAGCGGCGGTTTGCAGGAATACGCACTGGTATCCCAGTTCTCCCGCCTCATGTACAGCTACGACAGCCGTTACATGATCGCCGCATCCGTACGCCGCGACGGATCTTCCCGCTTTGCTGACGGGCACCGCTACGGCACCTTTCCGTCTGTATCCGTAGGCTGGAACATTATGAACGAAGACTTCTTCGCACCGCTGAAAGGAAAGATCGACGAGCTGAAGCTCCGCGCCAGCTATGGTGTGTTGGGTAACCAGGAGATCGGCAACTACGCCACCCAGAGCATCAGCTCCAGCGGTATCAACTACCTGCAGGGCGGCACCTGGTGGATGGGTGCTAACACAGGCGTGGTTTGGGTATCGCCCGGTAACCTTACCTGGGAAGAAACCAAGACCAGCAACATCGGTCTGGATGCGAGCTTCTTTAAAGGCAAACTTTCTGTGAACGCAGATTACTATGTACAGGAAACGAAAGATGTACTGCTGAGCATCGCCATGCCGGGCTCTGCGGGCCTCAACGGCTCCCCTACCATGAACGCAGGCGTGATCCGTAACACCGGTTATGAACTGCTGGTGAACTATAAAGGCAATGTTGGTAAAGTAACCTACTCTATCGGCGCCAACGCATCTGCCGTGAAGAACAAGGTACAGGCCATCACCGTGGGCAGCAGCAAACAGGAGTTTGGCGGCTATAACCCCCAGGGCGAAGGAACCATTACCTGGGCTAAGGTAGGCGACCCTATCGGTGCTTTCTATCTCATCAAAACCAACGGTATTTTCCAGAGTGTAGATGAAGTGAATGCACATAAAGGCAAAGGCGGCTCCCTGATCCAGCCCGATGCCAAGCCCGGTGATATCCGTTTCGAAGATTTCAACGGCGACGGTAAGATCTCTGACGACGACCGCCAGTATGCCGGCAGCCCCTTCCCCAGCTTCACTTATGGTGTACGTGGCAGTGTAGCCTACAAAGGTTTTGACCTCGGGTTCTTCTTCGACGGCATGACCGGAAATAAGATTTACAACTATACCCGTACCCGCATGGAGTCTATGAACGAGTTCACCAACTTCAGCACCAGCACCCTGAATGCCTGGACGGAGCAGAACCGCAATACGGATATGCCCCGCTTCACGCAGGAAGATAAGAACAAGAATGCCCGCCGCGTTAGCGACCGCTGGCTGGAAAACGGTTCTTTCCTCCGCCTGAAAACGCTGGAACTGGGTTATGCCCTCCCCGGCTCTTTCGTACAAAAGGCCCGTATCCGCGATGCGAGAGTGTTTGCAGCGGTAGAGAACGCCTTCACTGTTACCAAATACAAGGGCTATACACCTGATCTGGGTCAGAACGACGACCAGAATGGCGGTGGTTCCAGCACCATGTCAAGAGGTACAGACCATGGCCGCTTCCCGCTCGCAAGAACGATCATGGTAGGCTTCCAGCTGAACTTCTGATCGAACGACCGCAACCGTTTACCCATCAATTTTTGAAAACATGAAAACGATGAACATTTCCACTATAAAAAAATTATCCTTCGCAGCCGCGCTGGCCTGCACTTTCGCAGCCTGCAAGGAATCAGAGTTCCTCAACCTTACCAATCCCAACCAGGCGGTAGATAAAACCTTCTGGACGTCGGAAGCAAACGCACAGTCGGCCCTGGCCACCGTATACTCCCCTATCCGCGGGCAGATGTATGGCTACTTCGGCGGGTATACCGGCTGGCATACCATGAACCGTGCTGATGATGTATGGTTCATCCTCGGTGAGGAAATGCACAACTGGGAGCCTGCTACTTACACCAATACACCTAACACCGCAGAAAGCGATTTCGGCCGGTTGTACAACACCATCAACCGCGCCAACGTGGTATTGAAAAACGTGCAGAACGTTCCGATGGATGTAAACCGCCGCAACGAGCTGTATGGCGAAGCCGCCTTCCTGCGCGGATATGCTTACCTCCTGCTGGTGACCAACTTTGGTGATGTACCCCTCCGCCTTATACCCGCTATCGAAGATGCATCGGAGATCATGAAACCCTCTTCTCCCGAAGCGGCCGTATGGGCACAGGTGGTGGAAGACTTTAAGACCGCCAAACAGTACCTGCCCATTACCCGCCCTGCCGCACAGGCCGGCCGTGTTACCAAAGGCGCCGCTATCGCACACCTCGGAAAGGCACTGGTGTACATGAAAAAGTACGCCGAAGCAGAAACAGAACTGGCTACTATTATGACAGCCCCGTATACTTACGACCTGGTGCCTAAATTCGAAGATAACTTCACGGAACTCACTGAGCTGAACAAGGAATCCGTGTTCGAGATCATGTACGACGGCAGCTTTGGTGAAGGCAGCTGGGGTTCAGAATCACCTACCGCCACACAGGGCTTTGTGATCGCCAACTTCGCCGGTCCACAGGGCACAGGCGGCTGGTTTAAATGGATGCCCACCGCATCAATCGTTCAAAGCTTCATCGCGGAAGAAAGGCCTGCAGGGTCAGATACCCGTTTCGACAAGCGGATGTACACCAGCTTCTACTGGAAACATTCCGACTTTAACGACGCTGTTGCGGATGGAGCCTGGTTTGGCAACATGAGCTTCGATAATATCTGGAACGCTTCCGCCACCAAGCGCCTCCGTGGTGAGCCCGATTACCCCACCATCAACGGTGTGAAAGGCCGCTTCCTGATCAAGAAGTTCACCAACTTCTATAAGAACCAGCCCGATGCCAACAGCATGTACAACCAGCAGAACCAGAACAACAACCTGCGTGTGATGCGTTTTGCGGAAGTATTGCTGCTGCATGCTGAGGCCTGCATCAAGAATAACAAGCCCGGCCTTGCCGCAGCCGACCTCACCCGCATCCGCGAGCGTGCAGGACTGGCACCAAAAACATGGGCTACCAACGATGCACTCTGGCAGGAAATGATCCATCAGAACGAGCTGGAGTTCTTCTTCGAAGGGCACCGCTTCTTTGACCTGAAACGCTGGTACAACTATGCGGAAATGAAGCAGATCCTTGTTAACAACAAAAAACAGGGTGCTGAAAACTTCCAGGCTAAGCACTATTATCTTCCTATCCCCCAGAACGAGCGTAATACCAACACCGCTATTCAGCAACACCCGCTCTGGTAATATTTGTCATGTATTGAATCAACACAGCAGGGAACGGCTTCAAAACCGTTCCCTGTTTTATCATCCAGGTTATGCAAGTGAACAAATTATTCCTCCTCCTCATCGTGGTTACGGCCACATTATTCTCCTGTCGGAGAGACCGGAAAGATGTTACTCCGGACCCTTCTATTCAAAAAGCACTCGAAAAACTAGTAGACGGTGGCAGTCTGCTCAACAGCTACACCCTCGAAAACAATGTATATGTATTCCGTTTTGAAACGGAAGAAGTGCGCATCCCTGCAGATCAGATCGGCAGCATACAGGAACAGAAAGACCGTTGGAAAACCACCGTTACTCTCCGCAGTGGGGCAGTTATAGCTGTACCCTCGAAGGGTACCGACCTTGGCTTTATGGTGGAAACTGTGACACTGAACCCTTCGGGATATAATCCCCTGGCAGCCGTGGCGGAGCTTCGGCTACCAGCAACCGGGCGTATTCAGGTAACGGTAGTAGGTAAAGAAGGCTCCAACGGAACCATCACACACCTTTGCCAATCCTCCATTATCCGCCAGGATGTACCCATCCTCGGGCTGTACCCTAATTACAACAACACCGTTATCCTCACCTTTACTGATAAAGACGGCAAACCACGCGGCAGCACACAGATCAGGGTGCAGACGGCGCCCCTTCCCGTACAGGGTTTTCCTGTGCCGGAAAAGATTGTGGCACAGCCCGGTAAAATGGAACCGGGCGTGAACCTGGTAAGCTATCCCGGAGAAAGCGAAGCTGATATATCTGCCCCATATATGGTGGATGCCGATGGAGAGATCCGCTGGGTACTGCTGCTGAAGCAATCTCCCGGCTTCCAGCGCTTTGGCGCTTCCATAGGATTGAAACGCACTAAAAACGGACATTTCATTTCGGGCGACGGGCAGCTGCACCGCATCGTGGAATTGGATATGTTCGGTAAACTGCTCCGCCAGTGGGATCTTGCTAAGCTCGGTTACACCTTCCACCACGAAGTAACCGAAGCCGCCAATGGTAACTTCCTCATTACCGTAAGCAAATCATCTGCCCGCCTCGCCAGTGGCAAACCCCGCGTCAACGATTTCATAATTGAACTAAACCCGGTTAACGGCACCGTGGTTAAGGAATGGGACCTCACTACCATGATGGACAGCTCCCGCTATGAGAAAACACCAGACGGATCTACCCCCGGCCCCTTCGCCCAATCGGCAGGGAACTGGGCGCATAACAACTCCATCGCGGAACATGGCGGCCACCTGCTCATGACCATGCGTTACCAGGGTATTGCCTCCTTTACCGCAGCAGGCGCCGTGAAGTGGATACTTTCCCCGCATAAAGGATGGGGAGAGAAATACAGGAAGTTCCTGCTGAAACCCGTGAACGAACAGGGTGCGCTGGTTACTGACCAAACCGTTATCGACGGCGAAGCTCCCGGACAGGGATTTGAATGGAGCTGGGGACCGCACACACCCGTGAGCCTGCCCAACGGCAACATCCTCGTATTCGACAACGGGTACAACCGCCATTGGATTCCCAACGCGCAGACGCAGAATTACAGCAGAGCCGTAGAATATAAAATCGACGAAAGCAAAGGAACCGTGCAGCAGGTGCGCCAGTATGGCAAATCGAGAGGCGCAGCAGGCTTTTCGCAGGCGCTTTCAGGCGTGCAATATTTAAAGTCTACCGGGCACATCATGTTCTGTCCCGGTATGGGCGTGCCTACTGCCAAAGGCTTTGGCGGGCGAGTGGTGGAGGTAGACCCTGCTACCGGCGAAGTCATCTTTGAGCTGGAGATCACCGCCCCCAGCGGCACCGCATTCCACAGAGTAACCCGTTTATCCTTATATCCAGACAACCTTTAAGAACAGTACCGAATCACAGATTAATATCAGCAGAAGAAAGGAGAACACATGAAAGACCAGTTTCAGCAACGCTGGGAAGAATTAGAACAGCGTCAGGAGGCCCTGCTGGCCAGGATTAATACACCCAGCCCGCAACATAACGGCATTGTGCAGCGGTACCAGTATCCCGTCATCACCCGCGAACATATCCCGCTTATCTGGCGGTACGACCAGGACCCGCGATCCAACCCCTACTGCCAGGAGCGCATAGGTATGAACACCACCATGAACGCCGGCGCCATCAAATGGAACGGCAGATACCTCATGATGGTAAGAGTGGAAGGCACCGACCGCAAATCGTTTTTCGCTATCGCGGAAAGTCCGAACGGTATTGACCAGTTCCGTTTCTGGCCACGGCCCGTGGAATTGCCCGATACCGAACCCCATGAAACCAATGTTTACGACATACGGCTCACCGCACATGAAGACGGCTGGATATACGGCGTGTTCTGCAGCGAACGCCATCACCCCAACGCCGCACCCGGCGACCTCTCTACCGCCATGGCCAGTGCAGGTATTGTGCGTACGAAAGACTTCCTTCACTGGGAGCGTTTACCCAACCTGCAAAGCACCAGCCAGCAAAGGAATGTGGTGCTGCACCCTGAGCTGGTAGAAGGGAAGTATGCGTTCTATACCCGTCCGCAGGACGATTTCATACTCGCAGGTACCGGCGGCGGCATAGGCTGGGCACTGGTGAATGATATTCTCAAGCCTGTAATCGAAAACGAAACGATCATCAACAAACGGTACTACCATACCATTAAGGAGCTGAAAAACGGTGAAGGCCCCCATCCTATCAAGACCCCCAAAGGGTGGCTGCACCTGGCGCATGGCGTGCGTAACTGCGCAGCGGGACTGCGGTATGTGCTGTACATGTACCTCACCGCGCTGGACGCTCCTTCCGAATTGATAGCCGAACCGGCAGGGTACCTGCTGGCACCGGAAGATATGGAACGGGTGGGCGATGTATCGAACGTACTGTTCTCCAACGGCTGGATCTGTGACGACGATGGTACCGTGTACATCTACTACGCCTCCAGCGATACCCGGATGCATGTGGCCCTATCTTCCGTAAACCAGTTGCTGGATTATTGCCTGCATGCACCTGTCGATGAACTAAGGTCTGCCGCCTCCGTGATGCGCATCAACGAGCTGATAGACCGGAATCTCGCTTACCGGGAAAAAGCGGGCTAACTGATTGGCGGGATCAGAATTCTGCTATCTTTACCGGCTTTACTACCACGTTAACAGGAATACATCGCATGAAGCTTGCATTAATTGACGTACTCATTATTGCCATCTACCTCGCCGCTATGGTCGTGATCGGGCTGATCATGAAAAAGAAGGCGGCTAAAAACCTTGATGAGTATTTCCTTGGTGGCAAAACACTGCCGTATTACCTGCTAGGCCTCTCGAACGCCTCCGGCATGTTTGATATTTCGGGTACCATGTGGCTGGTGTACCTCGCTTTTGTATATGGACTGAAAAGCTTGTGGGTGCCCTGGCTGTGGCCTGTGTTTAACCAGATATTCATGATGGTATACCTTTCCGTATGGCTCCGGCGCAGCAATGCGCGGACCGGCGCGGAATGGATACGCACCCGGTTCGGCTTCGGCAACGGGGCGGGCCTCTCCCATGGCATCGTGGTTTGTTACGCCGTGATCGGTGTGGTGGGGTTCCTGAGTTATGGCTTCATTGGCGTGGGTAAGTTCATGGAAGTATTCCTGCCCTGGGATATCATATCTGCCTACGTTCCCTTTCACGTAGATCCGGTATTCGTTCCACATTTATACGGCATCTTCTTCACCAGCATCGCCACTTTTTACGTGATCATGGGCGGTATGGAAGGCATTGTATGGGCTGATGCCGTGCAGTTTACCATCATGACCGTTTCAGGCATTGCCATCGCCGTTACGGCCATGAATACGGTGAGTGCCGATGCGCTGGCAGCGAGCATTCCGGCGGGATGGGACAGTCCGTTTTTTGGCTGGGAGCTGGGGATCGACTGGAGTCATCACATCCCTTCCATTATGGAAAAGATCAGTGCCGACCAGTATGGACTGTTTGCCGTATTTGTGATGATGATGCTGTTTAAAGGCGTCTTTTTCAGCATGGCAGGCCCCGCGCCCAGCTACGATATGCAGAAGGTACTGGCCTGCCGTACCCCGCGCGAAGCGGCCCTCATGAGCGCATCGGTAAGTGTTTTCCTGCTGCTTCCCCGCTACCTGATGATTATGGGCTTTACGGTGCTGGCGCTTGTATTCTTTAGTGCAGACTTCCGGCAGGCAGGGAACGGGATCGATTTCGAGACTATACTACCCAGGGCCATCAGCCAGTTTTCTCAGGCGGGGCTAACCGGGCTGCTCCTGGCAGGATTGCTGGCCGCTTTCATCTCCACCTTTGCATCCACCGTTAATGCGGCCCCTGCTTATCTTATCAACGACGTATATCTCCGGTACATCAACCCCTATGCGAGCAGTAAAGTAACGATCCGCGCCAGCTACATCATTTCGCTGGTAGTGGTGGTGTTCAGTACCGTTACCGCTTTCTATATCCAGGACATCAATACCATCCTGCAATGGATCGTATCCGCATTATATGGGGGCTATATAGCCGCCAATGTGTTGAAGTGGCATTGGTGGCGTTTTAACGGCCACGGCTTTTTCTGGGGCATGTTTGCCGGGATTCTGGCGGCGGTTATTGTTCCGCAGATCTTCCCCGACACCCTGCCGCTGTATTACTTCCCCCTTATGCTGGTGCTTTCACTGATCGGCTGCATCATTGGCACATACAGTTCCCCGGCGGTGGATGAGGATACGCTGGTAGAGTTTTACGTACGCGTACGCCCCTGGGGCTACTGGGGACCTGTGGCAGCAAAAGCCATGCAGCGCTACCCCGGTCTGCAGCCCAATACCAACTTCCGGCGGGATATGGTGAATATTGCCGTGGGGATCGTATGGCAATGTGCCCTTACCCTCCTGCCTATGTACATTGTACTGCAATATCACCTTTCGCTTTTCAGCACCATCCTGGTGCTGGGTATTACCACACTTATCCTGAAAAAGAACTGGTACGATAATATGAACAGGGAAGAGATCGAGTACGAACGGTTCATGTCATCTATCGGAAAAAGCATTCACGACTCGGTGAAAGAAAAAACCGCCGCATAGTTTCCCACTACTGACATAAGGCTGTCAAAACGGTGACTTACCTTTGAATTACATCTGAGGAAGGCCGCGAAATACCCCAAATTTGTCGTTTTTGCGCCCCATAGATGCAAACAATACGTGCTTAATTTGTATCTGTAAAACCACTATATGCAATCCAACAAGAAAGGGGCTCTGGCCTTTATTTTCGTAACACTGCTGATCGATGTCATGGGATGGGGGCTGATCATTCCTGTGATGGCGGACCTTATCATACAACTTAAGGGCGTAAAAGCCAACGAAGCAAGCACTTACGGATCGTACCTCATCGCCGTATTCGCCGTTATGCAATTCATTTTTGCCCCGCTGGTGGGCAACCTGAGCGACCGTTATGGCCGCCGTCCCGTATTGCTCCTGTCGCTCCTCGGCTTCGGGATCGATTACGTTATACTGGCCCTGGCGCCTACTTTCAGCTGGCTGTTTGTAGGGCGGGTAATAGCTGGCATTACCGGTGCAAGCTTTACTACGGCTTCGGCTTATATCGCGGATGTGAGTCCGGATGAAACTACCCGTGCCAAGAACTTCGGGATGATCGGTGCGGCCTTCGGACTGGGTTTTGTACTGGGCCCCGCTTTGGGTGCAGGGCTGGCCAGCTTCGGTTTGCGTGCTCCTTTCTGGGCAGCCGCTGGGCTTTGCCTGCTGAACTGCCTGTACGGGTATTTCATTCTGCCCGAATCGCTTTCCAAAGAAAACAGGCGCCCCTTCGAATGGAAGCGCGCTAATCCCCTGGGTTCACTGAACTTCCTGAAACAACATCCGGAAATTATGGGGTTAACGGTAGCCTTCTTCCTCATTTACCTTGGTGCACAGGCTGTACAGAGCAACTGGAATTTCTTTACCCAGTACCGCTTTGGCTGGACAGAAGGCATGATCGGCATATCCCTTACAGTAGTAGGTGTACTGGTGGGCGCTGTTCAGGGTGGATTAACCCGTGTGGTAGTGCCTAAGTTCGGGAACGAGAAAAGTATTTATGTGGGACTGGGATTGTATGCATTAGGGATGGTACTGTTTGGTTTTGCTACGGAAAGCTGGATGATGTTTGCCTTCCTGGTGCCTTATTGCCTTGGTGGCATTTGCGGGCCTTCGCTGCAATCGGTTATTGCCGGACATGTGCAGGCCAACCAACAGGGCGAACTGCAGGGAGCGCTTACCAGCCTGATGAGCCTTACAACCATAGCAGGGCCGCTTATTATGAACAATTCCTTCGCTTTCTTTACATCTCCCCGTGCCCCGTTCCAATTCCCCGGGGTACACTTTATACTGGGAGCCATTTGCATGGTATTGAGCATTATACTCATCTACCGCGTGTTCAATAAGGAAAAGAAAAATCCCGACGTCCGGCATGTGCTGGAAGATACCCAGGCGGCGGCAGAAATGCCGGTACATTAAACTGATAAATCGTTCTTTCCAAAGGGGGGCTTCTCAACTAAAAGAGATGCCCCCTTTGTTGTTTACAGTTGTTTCCACTGACATAGATGAAACCCTGCCCCTGATGCCTTCAAAAGAGGTCCTAAAGGCAGTGGAAGGCAGTGTAGAGGCAGTCTACCCCTGGTGTAAAGGCAGCCTAAAGGCAGTGAAAAGGCAGTCCGGAGGTAGTAACAAGGCAGTATAGATGAAGGATGTCTTACACTGAAAAAACTTTACAGGGTTAGGGGGTTAAGTACGGGATTGGCTTGACAGCATTGTCGTTAAACACTGTTTTCGCTTTACAGTTACTTGGCTTGCGATCAAATTCGCTTTACAATT
>NZ_QFFK01000018.1 GCF_003149455.1 Chitinophaga deserti | reverse complement strand
CAATTGTAAAGCGAATTTGATCGCAAGCCAAGTAACTGTAAAGCGAAAACAGTGTTTAACGACAATGCTGTCAAGCCAATCCCGTACTTAACCCCCTAACCCTGTAAAGTTTTTTCAGTGTAAGACACTTTTAGGCTGATATGGAGGCTTTAGCAAATTAATCGATTTTGGTTAGCCTCAATTTGGCCGCTAATCGGCCTCTAATCCCGGTGTAATCGGCCTGTAATTGGCCTCTAATTGGCCTGTAATCGGCCTCAGGGGTTTCGGGAAATTGAATTCAGGTGAAAACAACAAGGCTGGTATCCGAGAAAACCAGCCTTGCATTAATATCGCATCAGATTGATTACTGACATCCTACTGCCATCCTCCATCCATCCTCCATCCACGTTCAGCAAAATCAAGGGTTTGCTATAGGTTGGTAGGAGGATGGATGGAGGATGACTGAAGGTTGGTAGAGCAATTGGTTGATTATGAATGATTTGAAAAATATCCTAAGGCGTACCTTGAAAAACACTTAAATGGCGCTTCTGATAGTATTTTAACAAACTGGATAGCCGTTTACGGTATGATGATGTATTCATGCACACCCATTCCCGGCAGTTGAATATCAGCATTTACTGTCAATGCTTTTCCTGATTGCTGTTGCACAATGCCCGAGGCTTTCATGGAGCCCCAAATGAACCGGGTGCTTTGTGCGGTTTTCTCCGGATTGAACAGGCGCACCATCAGGCGGCCGTTTTCCAATGGTGTGATAGAAGTGGCAACAATAGCAGGATTACTCAGGCTGAAAAGGCTTCCCGTTACCGTAACACCTGCCTTCAGCGGGAAGCTGAGGAAGGGCTGTGTGAACATGGCGGCAGCTTTTTCCATTTCAGTACCGGTAGTAGCGCCATGGGGGCGAAGTGCATAGCGGTAATTGCTCACGCCCTGCTGGTCTGCCTTGTAATTGGTATGCCAGTAATTGTTCATCACATAAGCAAACCAGTTGGAGGTGTGTTTGCCTTCTTTGCGCCATTCCTTGTGGCTGCCGTTAATAACCTGCCGTTCGTCGATCATGGCGCCGGGCTCTACCATAGGCGTTTCCAGCAGCATCCATTGCAGGCCGCGGGTAGCATCCGAGACATCCAGCCAGCGGCGGCCATAGAGGAAGTCCATATTGGAGCCGGGGAGCTGATCTTTCAGATAACGGGTAGTGCCATAACCAGCGTCCAGCGTAGTTTCGCCGGAAGCAATGCCGAAGGGGAATCCAAAGTGAACCGCTTCTTTACTGCGAACAGGCTTTTTATCAATGATGTTTTCAATCACTGCCTCCTTTGCTCCAGCATATAATACAATGCGCTTTTCGATGGAGTTGGTGCCGGGTGCTTCACCTTTCAGAGATATCACCGTCACTACCGGACCTTCTTCCACCACAGTAGCCTGTAAGGAGAGGGCGGATTGTGCGGCGGCCGGGTCCTGCCCGGGTACATACCAGAAGCTGTTCAGTCCCTGTTCCCGGAAGGTACCGGCCATGTTATGCCCGTCTGCACCTGAAAGTTCCGTAATACTGCCATTCTGCGCATCCCAGGCCAGTGAAATATTCCCGTTGGAAAGTGATTGCGACCCGCGTTTGAAAGGCGTTGCGGATTTAACCGCTTCATCGGAAATGGTATACACCGCAGATCCGAATGAGGGTACATTTTCCGCAATGAATACGTACTTGCCGGATTGCAGTTTTTGAAGCGGGTATTTCTTTCCCTTCGCATCCTTTACGGATTTACCTGCCATCTCCACTTCCACCGGACCGGAGGCCGGCCAGGAATGCGTATTCACTACAACAATCCGTTTGGAGGATGCCTCTGCAATGGGAGCAAGGAGCGATGCTTTCAGGGCATTGGTCTGCTGGTCGCCTTCCTGCATATATAGTTTCTTGATGCGCCACTGTTCTGTTACAAACGAAACATCCGGCTGGGATATGCTGTTGTGCGCACCCCAGGTATGTTCGTGGAACATGAGGATGTTGGTCCATGCCTCGTAAAACGATTGCGGCTGGTAACGGCCCGGTGCAAGGATGGCGTAGGCATTGGCGATCTGCTGCAGGCGCAGGCTGTTCACGCGGTTCTGTCCTTCTTCCTGTGCAGTGGAACCTGCCCCGTCTTCCCAGTAAGGCGTAATGTCTCCCGTAACAACCGGCAGGTCTTTACCATACAGCTTTTCGAAATCCGCGAAGAGGCGGTCGGGCGTATTGAGGATGAGTTTGGGAGAAGTGTACTTTTCATTCCATTCTTTCACGAAGCGGCTGATGGCCGTATCAATCGGACCATTATCCGCCACCACATTATAGCGCCATTGCACCATGGAATAGGGATAGTTCTTATCCGTCAGCTCCTGCACATAATCGGCTATCTTCTTAGGCCCGCGTTCGAACACTGCGCCGGGAGCGGTGCCATGCCAGGAGGAATAGCCTTTGCCGCCTGTCCAGAACAGGATCTTCTCTTCTCCGGAGGGGCTGGTCCAGTATACGGGCTTATCGCCCCAGGTACGCACGAAATGCCCTACACGGTCGCCCAGGTAGGGGTGGTTCTCTCCGAGGTAGTTCGGGCCGCTGGAGAAGTATTTAACGCCCCCTTTTGCCAGGGCCGTCACCGTCGTCCAGGTATAGCCTGGTACATCGGAGATCATGGCGCTGGGGATGTTGAAGCCGTATTCCTTTTTCAGTTGCGCCGCGTAATCCGTGTAGTGGAACATTTCTTCCGGGAGACTGAGGCCGGTGAGGATGTTGGCGTAAAGGGCCGACAGGCAGATGCCGCCGTCTTTCACCGCCTGCACGAATGCTGCTTTACGTTCGGGACTGGCCTGCTTCAGCCAGTGTTCCACCGCCCAAAGCGATTCGATGTTCCATTTGAACCGCGCCGCTTCAGGATAATCCTTCGTGGCAGCGATCATTTCCAGCGCATCGTCGATGTTTTTGAGGTGTATTTTTAATACATCGGGTTGCAGATGAGAATAACCGATATCGGTATGGGAATGATGGATGAGATGAAGTTCGCGCTGTACGATGGGTTTTAACTGCACATACTTATCCGTTACTACCTTTTTGCCGTCGAGGATTTGCACGCGTATGCTGTCTGGTTTCGAAACAGGGGATACGGGTACATCGAAAGTGGTAAGGCCTTCATTTACCACAAAGGAATGCATGGCATTGCCCGCCTTTACCTGGAAGGTGCGGGGCTGCCCGAAGTGCAGCGCGGTAAGCGACAGTGGTTGTTTGCCATTCTTCAGGAGGAAAGGCTGTGTTGCGATGTCTACTTTCTCCTCAAAGGTGAATTTAAACGTCATGTACCAGTCGTTACTCTGCTGTGCCTGGCCCACCACTTTCAGGGTAACAGGTTTGCCCGGCGTTACTTTAGAGACCGGCAGGCGGAGGAAGGCGAGCCCATGCGCATCGTTGGCGCCATCCCGCTTGGTTTGGGTAAACACAATACGGCTGCTGTCTGCCCCGGCATACGACCAGTTGGGGTCTGTATTACCGGGTTTAGTCGTGAACGTGAGTATCTTTCTGCCATCAGCATACAGATCAAAATTGCGGTTGCCGCTGTTGGTGGCGGAAGAATGGCCTGCTACCCAGCTGAAGTACACATACTGCCCTTTTACCTTTGCAGGTACGGGGGCCGTTTCCCAGGTGATCTCTTTCTGTCCGTCGGTAGCACGCGTGAGGAGTGCTATATTGGCATAGTCGGGGAATGCTGAGAAATAACGGATGTTCTCGCCCGAAATCTCTCTCGCATATCCGCTGATCCAGTTTATTTTACCGAAGTACGGAACTGTTTTTTGCGCCATCCCCTGCATGGAACACACCATCAGCGCGGCGAACATCAATTTCCTCATAGTTAGCTGTTTAATGACTCACAGGAAGGATCTCCCCGGAAGAAAGCTCTTCCAGCGTTTTACCCTTCGTTTCAAACAAATATTTTTTAGCGTAGAAGAATGAAATCAGGCAGCAGGCGGAGAAGATGAAGAAGGTGGCCGCCACCCCAATGCCGTCGCGCAGCATAGGGAACAGCAGGTTCACCACCCAGTCGGATACCCACATGGTAAGGATGCACATGGAAAGCGCCGTTCCTCTTACATGCGTGGGGAAGATCTCCGTAGCGATAACGAACTTCAGCGGGCCGAGTGAAAACGCGAAGAAGAACAGGAACAGCATGATGCAGAGCAGCATGGTCCACCCCGTAACGCCCGCCATGAAACAGGCACCCGTAGCCGCAAGTGCGATAGCGGAGCAAAGGGAGCCTACGATGTATAAAGGCCTGCGGCCCAGACTGTCCACTTTCCAGATAGCTACAAAGGTGAACAGCATATTTGCAAGGCCCAGCATAACCTGGTAGAGCAATGCATCGCCCGCTTCTATCCCGGCGTTCTTCAGAATGGTAGGACCGTAGAATATCACGGCATTGATTCCGCTGAACTGAGAAAGGGCCGTGAGTACGGCTGCCATGATCAGCAGGTTGCGTAAAGGCGCGCGCATCAGCTCCCCGAATCCTCCTGTTGCTTTTTTAGAGATGGATGCAATGGCATTCATCTCACGTTTCGCTTCTTCCGCACCACTGATATTGGTAAGGATGGAAAGTGCTTCGTCGTTTCTGCCATATTGCGCGAGCCAGCGTGGACTTTCAGGAACAATGGTCAGCAGTAAAAAGAATGCACCTGCGGGAATTGCCCCAACCAGGAACATCCCCCGCCATACTTCCGCTGCAAACAGCCATCCCATCAAGCCATCGTGGCTGGCAACGGCAGCATGCCGCTGGATGAACAGGTTGCTGATATAGGCGCACAGGATGCCGATGGTAATGGCCAGCTGGTAAAAGGTAACGAGCCTGCCGCGCTGATGAGCCGGGGCCAGTTCTGAAATATACAGTGGCGATATGTTGGAGGCTACACCCACACCCATGCCCGCCAGTATGCGGAAGAGGATCAGTACGGTGTAAGACTCAGACCAGGCAAAGCCCGCGGCGCTTACAAGAAACAAAACCGCTGCAATGAAAAGTACTTTCTTGCGGCCGATACGGTCGGCCAGGTTGCCGGAAAACAGTACGCCGATGATGCATCCCAGCAATGCGCAGGATACAAACCAGCCTTCCTGCGAGGCGGAGAGGCCAAACTGGGATTTCACAGGGTCGATGATGCCGCTTACTACGGCCATATCGAACCCAAAGAGGAAACCTCCCAGCGCAGCGATGAGTGTAACGGTAATGGTAAAAAACTGTTGACGGTTGTTCATAACGTTTTATCTATTATTAATCAGCAATGATCTTCTTTGACGTAAGCTACTACAAGAAACGCTTTCCCTTTCCCTTCATACCGGCATTCGTAAGTTCCGGCTGCTGCAGGCACTACAAATGTTTCTGCATAATGGAAGCGCTGTTCCCGGTTATTGGCTGATACACTTACCGCATCACCTTCCACGAGCATGCAGATGTGGCATTGCCCGTTGGTAGGGATGGTTACACTGCCGGAGAACTCGTACCGGTCTACCGTATAAAAATGCTCCGCATGTGTAGGCAGCTGTACTTTCCTGCCGCCGGTCCAGGTATCTGTTACCTGCGGATGGGAGATCAGGTCCTTTTGGACAGCCGCACCTTTACGGTCGAAGTACAGGTTGGCGAAAGCATGATCGAGGTGGATGGGGCGCGGTGCTCCGTTGAGGCCCAGCCGCAGCCAGTCATACATCTTAAAGGTGAAGATATACGGTGTGCTGCTGATTTCCAGTACAAGATTGTTTTTGCCCGAAGCGTGCACGGTGCCGTTGGGGATTAAATACAGTCCGTGCTTTTCAGCAGTGAACCGCTGGATGTATTGCTCCACCTGAAGCGGGATATTCCTTTCCTGCGCATTGTCCAGCGCTGTGCGGAACGTTTGCGGGTCTATGTTTTCCTGGAAGCCGAGATATACATCTGCATCCGGCTCACAGTCGAGGATGTAATAGGTTTCATCCTGCGTAAAGTATTCCCCGAAATGCTGTTTGGTATATGCAGGGCGCGGGTGGCACTGGATAGACAGGTTCCCTCCGTCATAAGTATCGAGGAAATCGAACCGGATGGGGAAGGCATTACCGAAGCGCTGGGCCGCATTACCCAGCAGTTGCTGGTTGTTGCGGTACAGCAGGAAGTCGAAGGATACTTCGAGGAGCAGTCCGTTCCCTTCCAGCACAATCCCATTTTCAGGAGTAATCAGCTCAAACGACCAGGCGTAGTTCACTTCGTCGGGGTTGAGGCCCGGCAGGTGCTTTTTCATCCAGTCGCCGCCCCATACGCCGGCTTCAAACCAGGGACGCGCACGGAAGGGGGTGGTAAGCATACCGTCCAGCGACTGGCGGAAGGCATCACCGTTCATGAAGGTGAGTGCATCCGGCCGCTGCGCGTCGGCGATGATATCTATACGGGAAAGGAGGGAAGCCTTATGCAGGTTAAGCACGGGCCAGTCCACAAAGTAAAAGCGTTTATAGGAAGCGGTTTGCGATCCGAGGTTGGTGATACTCCCGGCACGCATCCGGTACTGAATTTCATTTTTAGGTACATCGGCATACACCAGCTTACCGGGGAAGGTAGCCAATGCAGCACCTGTGCCGTAGGCGATGTGAATGCCGGGGGCCTTTCCGGGCCGCAGCATGGCAAGTTTGGCAGGGTCGAAGAAATCGCCCGGCTCTCCGGTGTACCGCGTTCCGAATACAGGATCATCGCCCCCCAGTGCATAGGCTATTTTCTCACCGATCACAGCATCATCATACATGCAGGCGCTGGCATCGTACCAGTACACCGGAATGTTCCGTTTCCGTAAAGCCTCATGCAATGCGGTTCTGAAAGGTTCCCACAGCATGCCGCCAAACCCGTCGATCACAACTGAGGTTTCTCCGGCAATCTGAGCTGCCAGCGCGTCGAAGCCTTCCTGAACAGATTGCCCGGTCTGGTAGGAGGGGAAGATGTTATAACCTTCAGGCGTGTTGGCCTTTACGGGCAGCAATGGCTGGGTGGTGCTGCGTGCGGGTGTCTGCGTCTTTTCAGTATGCAGACTGGCTGCACCGGCAAGGATGCAGGCTTCCGTATCGTTGCAATAGCGGATATCAATGTTGAGACCTTCCAGTTGCTGCAGGAGTGCAGGTTCAAAAAGGTTAAATGCTTTGGAGATATTGCCGCCGATTACCAGTTCTTCACAACCGAAAGCTTCCAGCCATGGGCGGAGGAAAGCGCCGAGGTTATGGCCAAAGGTGCTGAATACAGGCATAGCGGCAGCGGGATGCTGCGTGGTAAATTCGCGTACACTGGTGACTTCTTTTCCGGTGGCGGCGGTAAAAGCATTCAGCAGCCAGCGGGTGGAGAAATGATCGTCTGCCAGTGCGGTACCGTACGGCTGATCGAAGAACGCGCCGGATGCCGGGATACCTTCGCCGGAGGTGGCCAGTTTACGGTTAACGAGGAAAGCGGAGCCGAAGCCGGTGCCCAGTGTGAGCAGTACGGTTTTATCTCCTTTCAGCTGCATCAGCTGCTGTGCGCCATATGCGAAACAATGCGCATCGTTGTCGAAGTGCAGGGGCAGGCCGCCGGTTTCAGGATAATCCTGCAGGGCCTGTTTAACATGCAGGCCAAAGAGGTTGCCGAATTTCCCTACCGAAGCCGGGATGGCACATACTCCCTTCTCATAATCAAACGGACCGGGAAACGCGATCCCTATGCCGGTGCAACCGGGTTCTATAACATCCCCGATGCAGGAGGCTATGGCCCCCAGGATCTCGTCTGCCGTGCTGTGTGAATCCAGCGGATAGCGGGCCGTCCGCATAGGAGCGTACAGCTGCCCTTCGTTGAAAATACTCGCGGAAACATGGCTCCCGCCCACATCTACCCCAATTCTTCTGTTCGTCTGCATGTAAATTTTTATATAATTCTAGTTGTCAATTCACTGTTTAGTCCCAATTCGGTGGTCATAACATAGGTATAGTACAGCAGCGCTACGGTTGTTTCCCTGTAGTGCTATTGTTCATATGTACAAACATATTGAGAAATACCCGATCGTCCAACATTTTTTTATGGCAGGGGGATGTTTTACTTCAGGCGGATGTTTTTAGCGAGGGATTTAGCGGTTTCGAAGAGGGCTTTGTCGGTTGGGTCGATGAAGCACAAATATGTTACAGCAGTTTCTTTGCTGGACAAAAACAAGTGGTAAACCTGTGCATCTCCTGTTGGATATTTCCCATAATAACTGAGATGAATCCCTTTGTAACCATTGATCTCCACTTGTTCGTAGTTTGGAATTTGTTGGATAGTTTTTTTATCCATCAATTTTTGTATGAGGGAGGGCATTTCAGTATTCAGATCCTGGATTGTTAAAGGATACATACTCGGGATAATAGCGATTGAACTTACATATGAATTTACGGTATTGGTGTAGGTGTAAAACGCGATTTCATTTTCCCTATGACTATATGCAAATCGTTCGCCTGATACATCAAAGGAGAATGTTGCAATGCTTTCATAGTCAATAGTAATTGAGTGGTCCATATAGGCAGTTTGTATGGACGCGAGTATTTCCTTCAATATGGAAGATTGATTTGTTGGGAAAGAGGAAGTAATGAACATTGATTTGAATTCGCTCCCGATGACTAAATCAATTCTGCTGATCTTCGTTTTGGTATCTGTAATCAATACCAGTGCTGCGCTGTCAGCTCCTATCCTGAACCGTTTGGCATACTGAACTTCTGATTGGAAAGGATTGCCCTGCATTTTGGAAACAGGAAGTTTGATGTGATCTTCATAAGCCTGCTGGAAACCCCTATTGGGTTTTTCCAATACCAATATCTCGGCATTTTTCCCTAAGTAAAGTTTTTGACCTGTTTTATCGGTTGTGTATCCTTTGGGAGGAACGATAAAAATACGGGTATTCCTAATCTGTATATACTTTTCCGTTTTTTTGATGGCCACGGAATCCGGGATATTAAGATCTTTCCTGAAAAAAGAAAAATCGCATCCGTTCAGGCATATAGCCAGCAGGGTAAGGTACAGGGTGATCTTCATCATGTAGTTATTGGGTTAAAGATATAAAATTCCGCCAACTGCATTGACCAATGTCATGTTTGAACAGAACGTGCCGTTTTGTACTTTCATGCTTATGAAAATGGTATTCTTCTCCGCCAAACCTTACGACAGGCAGTTTTTCGAAAAGGCCAACGAACAATACGGCTTCGAACTGGAATTCCTCGAAACCCATCTCGGCCCTCACATCGTGAATGCAGTAGATGATGGTACGCCCGTAGTCTGCACTTTCGTAAATGATAAACTGACTGAAGAAGTAATCGCTATCCTCGCCGCCAAAGGCGTAAAGGTACTGGCCCTCCGCTGTGCCGGCTTCAATAACGTAAACCTCGATGCCGCACGTAAACATGGCATCAGGGTGTGCCGTGTGCCTGCCTATTCTCCGGAAGCTGTGGCAGAACATGCCGTAGCCATGCTGCTCACCCTCAACCGGAAAACACATAAAGCCTATAACCGTGTACGCGAGCAAAACTTCGCACTCAATGGCTTACTGGGCTTCAACCTATTCGGCCGCACGGTAGGTGTATTGGGAACAGGTAAAATCGGTAAAGCCTTCTGCCTTATCATGAAAGGCTTCGGCTGCAGGGTAATCGCCTTTGATCCTTTCCCCGATGCCTCGTTAACGGAATCCGGAGTGGAATACCTGCAGTTTGATGAAGTGCTGGCTGCTTCTGATATTATTTCCCTCCACTGCCCGCTTACTCCCGAAAGCAAGTACCTCATCAACCGCGAATCCCTCCGGTTGATGAAGAAAGGCGTAACCATCATCAATACCAGCCGAGGCGGACTGCTCCATACTGCCGATGTAATAGAAAGCCTCAAAACCGGGCAGATCGCCTACCTCGGCATTGATGTATATGAGCAGGAAGAAAAGCTTTTCTTTAAAGACCTGTCTGCCAGCATCATTGAAGACGATACCATTCAGCGCCTCATGAGTTTCCCGAACGTACTCGTTACCGGCCATCAGGCTTTCTTCACCGAAGAGGCCCTGCAGCAGATTGCGGAATGCACCCTGCGCAGTGTGGATCAGCTTTGTAATAACAAGCCGGTGAACCCGGAGGTGGTGCTGGTGTAACAACATCAACCTAAATAAGAAATGGCCAAACCAGGAACAATACCCGGTCTGGCCATTTTTAGTTAATGCAGGGTTTCCGTTTATACTACTTGTTGTATTTGACAGACACATGCACCAGTCTGCTCACCGCCGTAGCGGATATAGACCCACCGGTAGGGTTGGTGGCAGTTCCTGCGGTTTTGTTCGTAGCGCGAACGCGGATGTAAAGTGTGTTCAATCCGCTGGCTGCCTGCGGGAACTGGAAGTTCACCACTTTATGACCCGGCAGCTGTGTAAGCAGGGTATTGCTCCAGTTAGCGACATCCTGGAAAGTGAAGGTGCCCACACTGCTCCAGGTTGTAGCAGCATCATTGGAGGCAGACCATTCCACCGTAAAGTTACGTGGCCCGCCAATATCTGAGTTGCCCTCCAGTTGTAAAGATACGGGCGTGCTGATGCCGGCGGTAGATACTTCAATCATCCAGTACTCTCCCCGGTTGCCGGCGGTGTTCCACCAGTTTTTGCAGAGCCATCCGCCGTTACCTACAGCACCTTTATTGGTGGCAGGCTCCTGTAACAGGGCATTGTAATCGGTACCGGGCCCGATGCCGTTAGCGGTATAGTCCATCCCCGTTTTGGTGCTCTGGTAAATGCGGCCGTTGCCAATTTCAGGCGTCAGCGGGTTGAGGCTGGCGGTGGGAGTAGCGGCGTATTCGGTTCTGTATTTGCTCCATTCCACCAGTACGTTCGAGAATCCGTTATCCCTTGCGTTCTGCAGGGCAATGTCTTCGCGCTTAAGGTGACGGATGGCGTATTTACCGATGTTGCCACCGTAGCGATCCATGGTTTCGCTTACCAGCACACCGGCAATGGTACCTGCCCCCTGGGGCACCTGTTCCCCATCACGACGATAAGGCACGTCGTTATTGGTGAGCATATACATGCCATTCCCATTAATGTCGCGGATGTGGGTAGGGTAGCAGTCCATACGGGCTATATACCCTTCGTTGATATTCGAGAAAGAACCTGAGGGTACCGAGATCTCTACATCGCGGAGCTTCACATAGGTATACAGGTCATCGTCTGTAAGGTCGCGCATGTATTTCTCGCGGGGCTGCAATGTAGTGGTCCGGCTTTCCTTTTCCATTACCATCGGTGCTTCTATTTCGGAGAGGATGGCGCGGCCGGGATTGGAGAGCTTCGCCAGCGAGGCGCCTTTCAGCCAGATCTTCACATGATCGTTAAAGCTGAAGATATTATCCCCTGCGGTTTTCATCTTAAGATACAGGCCTGTAGTGCCATCCATGCTTTGCACATATACGGCCACGGCATTACCCGTTTTATCAATCACATGCTTGTTGGCAGACAGGTTAAGGTTCTGCCCGATATTGGGATGCCCCTTGTCACTGATCACGATGCCTTCGATGTAGATGTTTTCATCAATGGCGCCAGCAGCAAGCATTTGCTTCACATAAGCGAAATCTTTCAGCACGGCTCCATCGAAGTTGATGCCGGGATGTTGGCGGATGCGTACAGAGTCTCGGGTGGTGGTACCCAGTGCATCGAGGTAGCTAAGGGTGAGTACGCCGGTACGCGGCGCTGCTGCACGGCTGGTATCCGCTTTAACATTCAGGTAGCCGTTGGTGATGGTGACATTGCTGAGCCAGTTGGCCTGTGCGGGATCATCATACCGGTAACTGATGGTCATTTTATCCGTGGGTACATTGGTGGTAATCACGGTTTTGAGCATGCCCCCGTTGGCGATGCTTTGCATGGTGGTGTCTGCAATGGCGATCTGGGGAGTGATGCCCCGCTGCTGGAGGGAAATGGTATCCGTTTTATTACCGGCCCGCACGAGCAGTTTTACGGCACGGGGGAGGTTGCCTTCGTTACTGAGCACTTCCGCACGCAAACTGCCTTTACCGTCTCCGGAAGCGGTTTGCAGTTTCATCCAGCTGGCTTCTTCAACCGGCTCTGCCGTCCATTTACCATCTGCATAAACGATAATCTGCGTTGTGTCTGCCGTAGCGGCCAGGCGCACGATGCGGGTATCAATAGCCAGTTCGGTGCTGAATAAATAATCTTCCTTCTTGCGGCAGGAGGCGAAGAGCAGGGCTATTGCGCCACCGGCCAGTATGTATCTGAAATATTGCTTCATGCCGGTTATTGTTTGAGTTCAGTGATAATGGGCCGGTGATCGGAATGTACGGCCGTAAACGGATCATAGATAAAAGCGCAGCGGATGATCTTCTTTTTAAGGTCGCTGCTTACGTAGATGTAATCGATCCGGGAGTCTGATAAGATGATGCTCTTACCCGTGCGGGCTTTCTCTTTTTCATCATACAGTTTACCGGCGTCAATATAACCTGCCGTCAGTATGCTTTGCTGTACTTCATAATCGATCTCCGTACCGTTCGCCAGGTTGTCCAGCACCGTGGGCCTTTTAGCCATGGCCGCCTTCTGTTTGTCGAGATAGCCTGATTTTTCGAGGCGCTCTCTGTCCAGCGGGGATACGGAGTTGAAATCGCCCATCATGAACCAGTTCTTTTTATCGGACTGTAATTCAATATTGGCAAGCACCTGCGCAATCTCCGCTCTTCTCTTTTTATGTTTATGCGGGTTGAGATGGAGCACTACGATATTGAATTTGCCAATCTTTGCCATGATAAAACCATGGGTCATATTCTCATTGATCTTCTGAATGGCAGCGATGGGATAACGGGATGTAAGGCCGGTGGGATAACCATTTTCCTTTACGATCACAGCATAGGGGTGGCCATAGCTCAATGCCAGTTCCTCCAGTGTTTTCTGGGTGAAGCCGTTGCATTCCTGCAGCGCCACTACATCAGGACGATGGGTTTTAACCCAGTCTGCGAACACCTGCTTGCCGCGGGTAGTGTCTTTCACCATCCCTTCAAGGATGTTGTAACTGAGAACTCTCAATGTATCCTGCGCACCGGCGGTAAACGCGGTGAAGAGGAACAGGAGTGTGATACTGATATTTCTTTTCATGGTTTGCATTATTTATAGGCAGGATTGGTGAGTATGCCGTTGGAGCGCATCACTTCCTTGTCAGGGATCGGGTAATATTCATGGTAAGGGCGTACGTTGTCTTTCACCACCTGGTATTCTTCCGCGATGGTTTCAGTAACTGCACGGTACCAGTCGCCCCAGCGTACGAGGTCCCATTTGCGGCCGTATTCGCCCATCAGCTCACGGGCTCTTTCTTTCTTTACTTCTTCGAGGAACTCCGTTTTGCCGGGATAGGCATCCATCCGGAAGTCTTCGCTGGCCCTGGTTTTCACTTCATTTAGGCATTGCATGGCAAGGTCGGTATTGCCGTTTTCGTTGGCGGCTTCTGCCAGCATCAGCAATGCATCTGCATAGCGGAATACTTTCTGGTTATTACCATCGGCGATGTTGTTCATGCCCGGGCACCAGAATTTAGGTCCCATCCAGGGCTTGCCGGTTCCGTTGTTAGACATGGGGCGCTTAAACCAGGTACCGTTATAGGAATACCCCAGTACGATCTCCTTCCGAGGGTCTGCCAGGTCGTACAGCGACATCATGTATTCCGACGGCGTAATGGAGGCGAACGGATTGGCAGCATTGCCCAGCTCGGGTACATTCACGCCATCATAAGTGCTGGTGCCGGAGGCTTTGGTAGGGGTGAAGAAGGCCGCCACGGTAGTGGTTTTCTTCAGGCCCGCGGCGCTCCAGGTGTATTGTACTTCAAAGATGGATTCTGCTGTGTTCTTGTTCCGGAAGTAGGTGTCGGTAAGATTGTATTGCACGAGCTGGCCGTAGATCTTCCTGATCTCTTCCATGGCTGTGGCACAGGTTGCGTAATCCTTGTTCCAGAGCGCCAGTTTACCGATGAGCATATACCCCATGGGGGCAGAAATGCGGTTGTCTTTCACTTCAGAGGTCCGCATCATGGGCAGGTGAGGGGTATATTCCTTCAGCTCATTGATGAGGGCGGTACGGGTTTCGTTGGCGTTCATGCGGCCGAGCTTGCCGATGGTCTCCAGCGCATCCAGACTGCTGACATCAGCGGTGTAATAGGGTACATCACCGAAAGTGCTGGTGAGGATGTAGTAGTAGAGTGCGCGCAGTGCCACTGCCTCTGCTTTCAAAGGAGGCTTCTTATCTTCAGGAATAGTTGCTTTCTCTATACCCACGATGGTGGAGTTACAGAACATCACGCCACGGTAACAGGCGGTCCAGATGTTATCGCCCATACCCGGGTTGGCAGGAGATATCTCCAGCTTGGCATCGAGGTTGGAGGAATTGAGGAAGGCCAGATCTGTAGCCGCTTCGAGGGAAATGATCAGGTCTGCCGCGTAGATGTTGGTGAGGTCCATATAGCAGCCGTTGAGTGCGGCGATGCATTGGCTCTCGGTTTTGAAGAAGCCGTCGCCGTTTACGAAGCTGTGCGGTTCTTCTTCCAGTAGTTTGCTGCAGCTGCCCAATGTGAGGGAGCCGCCGAGCAGCAGGAGATATAGTATGCGGTGATAATTCGTTTTCATGTCTGATGTTTTTAGAATTTCAGTTCTGCGCTAAAAGTGATGGTTCTGCTGGTAGGGTAGGCGCCATTGTCCATCCTGCGGATGGTAGAGCCGCCACTCTGGGTGGATACTTCCGGATCATATCCGTTGTACTGCTTCCAGAGGTAAAGGTTATTGCCCGTTAATGCCAGGTACAGTGACTGCAGGCGTTTGCCCGTAATGCCGTTCAGGTTCACCGGGTAGCCGATGGATACGTTTTTCAGGCGCAGGAAAGTAGCGTCGTGCAGGAAGCGGTCGTTGGGGATATCATCTTTCGAATCCGCACGGGGGAAGTCGGAAGTGGGGTTGCGCACAGGGTGCCATGCGTTCACCATATAACGGAACTGGTTGCTCAGATAAGTACCGGTGCCCATGAACAGCTCGGTGGGGTTGTAAATCTTACCGCCTACAGAATAGTTGAAGTAGAAAGAGAAATTGATCTTCTTATACCGGAATGTATTCTGGATACCGCCGTAAACATGAGGGTCGGCGTTGCCAAGGTAGATGAGGTCATTGTTGTCCAGCACACCGTCTTTATTCTGATCGATGTAGCGCTGGCGGCCCGGCTGGTAGAAGTTAACCGCGGAAGAGGCGTATTCTTTCGTCTCTTTGTTCTTCTCGATTTCTGCCGTGTTTTTCCACACGCCGGCGTACTGCATACCCCATACAGCGTTAAGCGGACGGCCCTTCTCATACCCGTACATCATATACTGGGCGCCATAAGGGTTGTCATAAACGGATACTCTTTCGTACCCTCCAATGTCTTCCACACGCTGGGTATTATGTGCGGCGGTAAGGGAGGTAGACCAGGAGAAGTTCTTCCTCCGGATGTTTTCGTGGCTTACCGTCAGCTCAATACCCCGGTTGGAGGTTTTGCCGATGTTGGCGAGGCGGGAGCCATAGCCCACATGTGTAGGCAGCTGCACGGTCAGCAAAAGGTCTGAGGTGGTGCTTTGGTAAGCTTCCAGCACAATGTCCAGCCGTTTGTTGAAGAACGACAGGTCAAGCCCTGCGTTGAAGGTAGTGGTCTTTTCCCACGACAGGCCTTCGTTGGCGATACGGCCGGGGTAGTAAGCCACGGGCTGCACACCGCTGAAGAGATAACCGCCGGTGGTAGACGACAGGCGGGATAGCGACTGGTACCTGCTGATGGCGTCGTTACCCGATGTACCGCCGCTGAGGCGGAAGGAGAGTGTGCTCAGCTTGCTGAATTGCTCCATGAAAGGCTCGCTGCTGATGTTCCATTTGAAAGCGGCAGAGGGGAAGAAAGCCCACTTGTTGTCTGCCGAAAAGTTAGATGCCCCGTCGCGCCGCATGGTGGCGGTGAGGTAATACCTGCCGCGGTAGTTATAGTTTACACGGGCGAGGTGGCTCATACGGCCCTGTGTTTCCAAAGAGGAGCCGAGGCCCACGTTTTCTTTGGAAGGCAGTGCGCCCATGTCGTTGTTCTCGATATCGTCAATGAAGTACCCCTGGCCGCTAACGGTCATATTGTTGTACTTCCGCTTCTGCACGGTAAAGCCGTACATAGCGTCGAAGATGTGGTGACGGTTGAAGGTACGTTTGTAAGTGATGGTGTTTTCGTTCAGCAGGTTGTTTTCCGCGTAGCTGCTTTTGTATGCGTAGCCGCCTGAATTGGCGATCACGCGGGTGGGCATGGTGGAAGGCGTATACTGGTCGTTGGTCCTGCTAAGATCGGAGTAGGAAATGGTAGACCGGATGAGTACATTCTTGATGGGCGTTACTTCGAGGTAAGCCATAGAGCTGAGGCTCTTCTCCAGCCGGTCGTTCTTTCTCAGCAGTACGTTGGCCAGCGGGGAATCGAAGGGAGTTCCGCTGTACCATTGGGAGTTCCAGTCGTTGAAGCTGCCATCGGGTTTATAGGCTGCAATAGTAGGGGCGAGGAAGATGGTGGAGCGGTACCACAGCGTTTGCGTTCCCACATCGGCATTGTTCAGCGCACGGTCGAGGTTGGAATAGTTGAAACGTACACCTGCTTTAACGTGCTGACTGATGG
The DNA here is from genome assembly GCF_003149455.1 of Chitinophaga deserti. Lineage (GTDB taxonomy): Bacteria > Bacteroidota > Bacteroidia > Chitinophagales > Chitinophagaceae > Chitinophaga > Chitinophaga deserti. The sequence continues at coordinate 32,974 of NZ_QFFK01000018.1, read as the reverse complement.
TACGGTCCAGGTTCAGACGCACCTGGTACCGCTTCATGCCGCTGTTCTTGATAATGCCCTGGTTGTTGTTATAGTTGGCGGAGAAGTAATACTGCGTGGCTTTATCGCCTCCGGAGGCAGACAGGGTGAGGTTCTGGTAAGGCGCTCTCCTTGTGATCTCCTGCGTCCAGTTGGTGCCGGTGCCCAGTGCCAGCGGGTCGGGGTATGGGTATTCTTCCAGCGGTTTGGTCTGGTTAGCAGTGCTGGAAAAGTAGTACCGGTCGTTCTGCAATTGGGCGAACTCGGTAGCATTCATCAGATCGAGGTAGCGGGGCAGTTCGGAGAAGCCCAGGTCGTTTCTCAATGTAAAGCTGGTTTTCCCTTTCTTGTCGCCGCCCGATTTGGTGGTGATGATAATTACCCCGTTGCTGCCGCGCGAGCCGTAAATAGCCGTAGAAGATGCGTCTTTCAATACGCTGATGGTCTCGATGTCGGAAGGGTTCAGTTCGCTGAGGGAGGAAATAGCGTCCATCAGTCCGTCTACGATATACAGCGGTTCGTTGCTGGCGGTGATGGAACGTGTGCCACGGATGCGCACGGTGGTTCCGGAGCCGGGCTCGCCGTCGGCAGATACGAACTCCGCACCGGCAATGCGTCCCTGCAACATCTGGTCTACCCGTGCCACCGGTACATCGGCGAGGTCCGACATTTTAACGGTAGACACTGCGCCTGTCAGGTCTTTCTTGGCCACGCTGCCGTAACCGATCACCACTACTTCATTCACGCTTTTGTTGGAAGGCGCGAGCTTCACTACCAGCGGGAACTTCATGTCCTTTACCGGCAGCATTTTCTTTTCGAACCCGAGGTAGGAGATCGTGATGATATCCTGCTTATCGGCTTCGATGGTGAACTCACCGTTTTCGTTCGTCTGAACGCCTTTTGATGTACCGGCAACGGATACGGTGGCGCCGGGGAGGGCGTTCCCTTCCTCATCTGTTACGCGGCCTTTTACCGGAGGGGCTTTCACCTGGCTGTCTGTTCCGGGAGCAGGTTGCGGCGTGCGGAGGCGTTCCTTGATGGTGATGGTTTTGTTGTTGATCTCATAATCGATAGGCTGGCCGGCCATAATGGTGCTAAGGAAAGTTTCCAGTGGCACATTACGCGCATCTACATTCACCGGTGTGGTTTTCTCCAGTAGTGAAATGTTGTAGAATACCACGTAGCCTGTCTGCTTTTCAATCCGGGCAAAGATCTCTTTGATGGCGAGGCGCTTGCCCGTCATGGAAATGGTCTGGGCGGCAACCCTGGCCTGCACCTGCAGGGTGAGCACGGTTGCCAGCATAAAGATCAGCTTCATGACTGTCAGTTTTTTAAGTTGCATTCCTGGTTTTCGGTTAAAGTGCGACATGTTCCGTCTTACAGATTTTAAAGGCATGGGATACCCGGCCTTAACGGGTGGTTAAGGCGCGTGGACTTTACTTGCCGGTTTGGAATTCTATTGTGTGATGATCAGTTTCCTGCCTTCCTGCCTGCAATGCACATTGGATATGGCCAGTATCCGCATGATCTGCTGCAGGGTAAGGCCGCGCTCCATTTTGCCGCCGAAGCGCAGGGGCGGTATACCGTTTTCATAAACTACGTCGATATCGTACCAGCGTTCCAGCTGTTTCATGACTTCCCGGATATCGGCATTATCGAAATTAAACATGCCATTGCGCCAGGCTATTACCTGGCTGGTATCAGCGGTTACGATTTTCATGTCTGATGCCCCAATGGTTAACTGCGCCTGTTCCCCGGGCTGCAGTACCTTCCGGTTCACCGCTACTTTACCCTGCAGCAGGGTAGTGGCTATGCGTGCATCGTTCCCGTAGGCCGATACGTTGAAGCGGGTACCCAGCACCTGTACTTCCGTTTTACCGGCCACTTTCACGCGGAATGGCTTACCTGCCACGGGGCGTATGTCGAAGTATGCTTCGCCTGTCAGCTCCACCGTTCTCTCTTCCCGGTCAAAGCTGGTAGGATAGCGGAGGCTGCTGGCAGCGTTCAGCCACACGTCTGACCCGTCGGGCAATGTTACGCGGAATACACGGCCGCGCGGGGTAGCGAGAGTATTGAAAGTAGCTTCTCCCGGCTGCACATTGTCATAGGCCAGCGTGCCCTTACCGAGCTTTACCGCGGCACCACCCTGTTGGGCAATTACGCCGTGGCCCTGACTGTCCAGCGGAATGGTTTGCCCGTTACCCAATGTTAAGATGGCCCCGCTTGCAGCAGGGAGTATTTCACTGTGGACGTCTGCTACTTGTGTAGTGGTTTTGGTGGATGGCTGCACCTGCCGAATGGTCACAATGGCCAGCGCCAGTATTGCTGCTGCCGCGGCGGTAATGGTGAGGGTGCGGTATAAGGTACGGCGTTTGGCCGGTTGCGGCTGTGCCTGCAGGATGATGGAAAGGATTTCTTCCGCCCTTTCATCATCCACGGCTTTGTCTTCCGTGGTAGCCTGAATGGCATCGTCCAGCAGGCGCTGCAGGTTTGCATCGTGCTCCGGCGTGGCCAGGAGGGCATACAGCTCCTGCTTTTCCTGCTGCGTGCAGGAACCTGACAGGAGTTTATGGAACAGCTCGTCTAGTCTGGACATTCGGTGCTTGTTGTGCGTTTCTAATAAAGGAGACAGTAAAAAAAGGGGAGCGGGTCAGCCGGAGGGAAAATAATTTTCACTTATAATATTCCCTTAACAATGCTCAGTGCCGCCCAGGTACCGAGGTGGGATACACAGTATACGCGGATAAACTGCATGGCGTCGGAAAGATGACGCTTTACCGTTTCGGGGGAGAGGTTCAGTTCCACCGCGGCTTCTTCGCGTTTCAGGCCATGTTCCTTAATGAGGCGGTATACTTTCTTTTGCTGGGGAGGCAGCCTGTCCACCGCCTGTTGCAATACCCGGCGGTATTCTTTTTCCTGGAGGATGGCGGCGGGGTTGTCAGAACAGGGGAACTGATAATCTTCCTGCTCTGTTAATGGTGCGGCATGCACGCGCAGGGCGGTTTGCTTGAGCAGGTTGAAGAGATGGTTACGGGTAATAGTATACAGCCAGGCGGTGAAATGTTCTACCTGGGGAAGCTGTTCGCGTTTCAGCCATACTTTCAGGAATACATCCAGCAGCACTTCTTCCGCCATGGCCTCCGATCCGGTCACTTTGAAAGCAATGGCATATACCTTGTTCCGGAACTGATGAAATATTTCGCTGAAAGCTCTTTCATCACCTTCCGAAACGGCCTGCAACAAGCCCCGCCCGATATCTTCTTTCCGCTCAGACATCTCATGAATTTAGTTTGCAAATATAATTTTGCCGGCCGGAACCTTTCTGCTGTCCGCATCCTTTGCCTCATGCCTCATTACCGGCTATATGCCCCCAAACCGGCTGGCAGCCTGATAATAACGTGGAAAAATGGTTGATGTGAACAGGCTGGATTTAACGATAAGTTAATCAGTATCAAGATACGGTTCAGCCGGTTCCGGGCAAAAAAGTACAAAAAATATTTTGCAAATGCAGAAGTTCAGCGGCTAACATCACTTAGCTTCATATGGAATGCCGGAGCTTTTGAACCCGGTACTGCGGTACAACTCATACGAACAACGGCCGGAGTACTTCCGGCCGTTGCTTTTTACATAACACTGAGCGCCTGCTCCACATCATAAATAATATCGTTGTAATGCTCTATGCCTACAGAGAGGCGTACGAGCTTTTCACTGATTCCGATCCTGTCTTTCTCCGCATCCGGGATATCGGTATGGGTCATGGTAGCCGGATGCTCGGCAAGGCTTTCCGTGCCGCCGAGGCTCACGGCCAGTTTGATGAGCTTCAGGTTGTTGAGGAATTTGAATGCTTCTTTTTCCCCGCCTTTCACATCAAAGCTCACCATGGCCCCACTGCCCAGGCATTGCTTCTTATAAATGCGGTATTGTTCGGCATCGTTTATTTCATCCAGCAAACCCGGGTAATACACTTTCTCTACTTTGGGATGTGCCTGCAGGTATTCCGCTACCTTGATTGCATTGAGCTGTTGCTGATCCATACGCACCTTCAGGGTTTCAAGACTGCGGAGCAGCAGCCATCCGGTATGCGGACTGCACATATTACCCAAAAAGGTACGCAGCACTTTTATCCGCTGAATATCTGCCGCACGGCCCACTACCGCGCCGGCAATCACATCGCTGTGGCCGCCGATGTACTTGGTAGCGGAATAGAGTACGAGGTCTGCCCCATGATCCAGCGGATGCTGCCATAATGGGCCCATATAGGTATTGTCGACGGAGAGCACCACTCTGCGATCGGGTGTGGAGTATTTGGCGGCCAGGGCTGCGCACATTTCCATATCGATCAGGGCGTTAGTGGGATTGGCCGGTGTTTCGATATAAATCATCCCAAGGCTGCCGGTTGCATTTTCGGCTGTAAGAATGGCTTCAATTTCCTCCCGGCTGCAGGAGATATCGAAAGAAATGGCTTTGATGCCGAACTTTTTAAGGACATGGTTCATGAAGTGATGGGAGCCTCCGTATACCGGTGTGCTATACAATACAACATCGCCGGGAGAGAGGTATTCCATCAATACCGTAGAAATGGCAGACATGCCGCTTTCGAAAACAGCGGCTTTCTCCGCACGGTCCCACAGGGCGAGGCGGTCTTCGAGGATTTCAAGATCCGGGTTGTTGATACGGCTATAGATCAGTCCGGGTTGTTCGCCCTCGGCCATCTGCCGTTTACCGTAGGCGATCTCGAAGAAGGACTTACCTTCCTCCGCGGTTTTAAATACAAACGTGGAAGTCTGGAATATAGGGCATTTGATCGCTCCTTCGCTTAGCTCCGGCTTATATCCGAAACTCATCATCAGGCTTTCCGGTGCAAATTGATGGTTCATCTGGTGGTTTTGTCTGTAAATGTCCAGATTTAAAGAATGTTGTTTTATAAAGGCTGAAATATCAGGATATTGATCTGTGTTTGTTTGTTTTAATAGAAGAAATGTCTGTAATTTCCATCTTTGAGCACCTAAAACAGAAAAATACACTTCATGACACTGGATGAAACGGATAAGAAGATACTGCGCATCCTGCAGCGGAATGCCAAACTCAGTCATAAGCAGATCGGTGATGCAGTGAATAAGTCTGCCACGCCGGTATACGAGCGTATCCGTAAAATGGAAGAATCAGGTATTGTAAAAGGGTATGTAGCCCTGGTAGATCCCAGGAAGGTAGGAAAGTCGCTGATCGTATTTACTGCAGTACACCTGGACCGGCATGAGCACGATGCCATTAAAGACTTTGAACGGGAGATAGGGAAGGCGGAAGAAGTGATGGAATGCTATCATATGACTGGTACAGACGATTACCTGCTCAAAGTAGCTGTGCGTGATATGGAGGAATACCAGCATTTCATTGTAGAGAAGTTATCCCGCCTGCAACATATCGGCACAGTACGCAGCTCTTTTGTAATGACCGAGATCAAACATGAAACCGCGGTGAATGTGTAAACTATGCCATCACTTAAAACAAAAATAGCCTCTGGAAAGAGGCCATTCTTTGGGGGTAATTGCATCAATTCTAAAAATACTCAAACGTTGTTGATTTTTGTTTTTACGGCGTATGTTATTTGGAATGTTTTGGTGTATGATCACGTTTTGTTCAGATAACAGAATCGATATTCCCGATGGAAATCGAGAATCCCTTGTCTCATCAATTATCCTTTTCAGTGTCAATTTTTGCGGGAGCGTTAACCCCGCAGATTCGAGAAATTTGTGGTAATGATGTAATAAACAGTTTAACCGGGAGTGGCTGAAACTAAAAGCTCCCGAAAAGAAATAAATGGTTGGTTTTTGAAATTGCGACTATCTTTTTAACGGTTGATCTCTCTTGCTAATGTAACCCCTTCTTGTTGGTGTAATATTTCCACACTAAATTGAAGAATGTTTTTTAATTTTCGTGCGATTGTGCAATAAACCGTAAATTTTCCGGTGATTAGACCATTTTTAGCTATATTTTAGTGCTGCGGTTATTGCTCCCGGCTTTACCGCCGAACTTCTTTCAGCGCTCTATTTTTAACTTTTTGATTATGCCAGATATTGATCAGACAGACCTTGAGATTTTGCGGCTGCTGCAGCATAATGCAGAGCTTACCAACAAGGAAATTTCAGCTAAACTGCATAAGTCGGTTGCTGCTGTTCACGAGCGCGTAAGGCGCCTGAAAGAGCAGGGATATATCAAGCGTGTGGTAGCCATTCTCGACAGGAAGAAGATAGACCGGAGCCTCATTGCATTCAGTCATGTTTTACTGAAAGATCATTCCGCCAATACCCTCAGTTCTTTTGAGAAAGAAGTGATCCGGTTCCCGGAAGTGATGGAATGCTTCCAGATGACGGGCACCTTCGATTTCATCCTCCGCATCGCTACAGCCGATATGGACGCCTATCACGTTTTCTACCGTAAGCTGGCCACACTGCCCAATATAACCACCGTACAGAGCTTCTTTGTACTATCAGAAACGAAGAGCGATACTGCCTACCCCTTATAACAGAAAAAGCAACGCCTGCTCAGATGAGCAGGCGTTGCTTTTTATTTCCAGAAAGCGGATGCTATTTATTGGCAAATACTTCCGCCAGCTTCTTATCCATCGCTTCATCACTTTCTCCGCCGCCGCCATACCGGCCAACGATTACACCGTCTGGCCCAATGAGGATCTTGGTGGGGAGGGAGTGGATACCGTAATAGTCACTGATATCATCCGGATTAGGCTCATTGTTCTGGCGCTTTTTCATATCCAGTCCGCGGAGCACATGTTTCCACATACCGATACCGTCCTGCGCTACGGCTTTCTTCCAGTCTTCGGGCCTGCTGTCGTCATCAGAAATCCCGATGATCTCGAAGCCTTTCTCTTTGTACTTCGCATACACTTCCTTCAGGTGTGGGTTGCCTTTGCGGCAGGGGCCGCACCAGCTGGCCCAGAAATCCACCAGTACATATTTCCCTTTGAAATCACTCAGGCTGAGCGGCTGGCCATTAATGTCGGTTTTGCTGAACACATGGGCCGTGCTGCCGGGGGAACCGCCGCGGAGGCTTTCCACTTCCTTTTTGATCTCCTTTCCAAAGCTGCTCTGCTGCACGGCCGGAGCCATACGTTTATAAGCGGTTTCTGCTTCCTGCAACGTCATCCCGCTGATGCGGAAACGGAGCAGGTATGCACTGGCGTAAGAGGCGGGATGTTTGGCGATGAAATCCTTATCGATGGCGTCTATCTGTTCATAATAAGGCTCCATCTTTTCTTTCACCTTGTCCAGCCGGGCTATTAATTCCGCCTGCGTGGCGCTGTCTTTCTTAGCCCTGCGTGCTGCGATATACTCATTGTTGAGCTTGTTATATTCATCAGACAATGGTTGCAGGTGCACATTCACCGGCTTGCGGGCCTCATCGAGCAATGCCATATCATCCTGCGGGCGCGAGCCTTTCAGCTTCGCTTTGCGTAAGGCGCCCTTTTTCAGGGTTACGGTCATCTTGGCTGGTTCGAGGAAGAGACTGGCATAATCAGCGTCGTACGACATTTCTGAGGGCCTTTCCAGCATAAGGCTGCTCATTGCCGGCCCATTGAGTAAACCGGAGAAAGTAAATCGGCCGTTCTGCAGTTTAGTGCTGTCGGTCCGGCGTTCCTCGCCTTTGCCACCGGGGTAGTTCAGATAGATGTATCCGGAAGGCTGGCCTTCCACTGTGCCGCTGAGGGTAAATGATTGTGCCTGTGCTGATGTTAACAGCAGCGTTGATGCGATCAGCATCGGAATTTGTTTCATGATGCAGGTTTTGTGTGGATGCATGATTAGTTCAACAGCTCAGCCAGTTTCTTATGCAGCGCTGCGCCACGGAGATCTTTTTCTACAATGATGCCTTCGGGGCTAACAAGGAAGGTGGAAGGGATCGCCTGAATACCATATTCCTGAGCCACAACGTTGCGGAAACCTTTCAGGTCCGACAGCTGGATCCAGGGCATACCGTCTTCCGCGATGGCTTTCTTCCACTTATCCCCGTCATCATCTAACGATACACCTACCACGGTAAAGTTCTTGTCCTTGTATTGATTGAATGCCTTCAGCACATTCGGATTCTCTGCCCGGCAGGGACCGCACCAGGAAGCCCAGAAATCGAGCAGTACGTATTTGCCTTTGAAGTCTGACAGCTTCACGTCTTTACCATTAACATCGGGCAGTGTGAAGTCGATCATGGGCTCGCCCACTGCGCTTTTCTTCAGTACGGCGATGCGTGCTCCGAGGCGAGTGCCGGTACCGGTTTTTTGTGCAGCAGGGTCCAGCAGTTTGTACAGGCTGTCCAGCTTTTTGTATTCTCCCATTACGGCCATATCTGCCAGCAGGGACACGCTTACGGGGCTTTTAGGATGATCGCCGATGTAACGCATGGTTACACCCCGGCGCTGCTGCCGCAGCTCACCGCCTTTGGCTTCCAGTACGGCCATGGCAGAGTCGTTGTCCTTAATCTCATTGTAATTTTCATACAGCTTCTCTTCCTGATCGGTGATGCTTTTCAGGGATTTCCGGAATGCAACATATTCATCCTGACTGGCTGATCCTGTAATACGGAGGTCGGTCAGTGAATCGGCATGGCCGGCAAGGTGGATGTCTGCCTTTTCAAGGAACAGCTCTACATACCGGGTCGGGAACATGAGGTAAACCTTTTGCGGCTCTGTTACTTCGCCGGTCCAGGTGAATTTACCGTCTTTAACGGGCAGGGTGTCTGTCTTAGACGAATCGCCGACAGGCAGGGAAAGATATACAACTGAATCTTTCAGGCCGGTGATCTCGGCTGTGATGGTTGCCTGAGGTTTATTGGCCGGCCCGCAGGCGTATAAGGCGGCGGCCAGTAAGCAGGGAAGGGTACGTTTCATATGTTATCCGGATTGGTTTAAATGGCTTAGTTTTTTGGAAGTTCCAGTACCACTTTAGGATCAGTAGGCTGGATGGTGAATGCGGTTCCGTTGAAGTCGGCAGCGGTACGGGTCATGGGAAGACCGTTGCGGAAATAATCGAAGCTGTTATGCCCTTCAAAGGCCAGTTCTATCCTTCTTTCCTTCAGTACAGCTGCAATTACATCCTGCGCGGCCAGATTGTCGATATCGGCAGCGGGCAGCCCGGCACGGGTGTGGATGACTTTCAGGTTCTCTTTCGCCTGCGCGGTATTGCCCAGTTTGGCATAAGCTTCGGCCCTGTTAAGATACAGCTCAGCCAGCCTGCAGTAAATATACGGCGCGCGGGTAAGCCATGCTTCAGGAAGTACAATGTATTTAGTGGTTTCCACGAAGTTGGAATTAGGATTCAGCTTCAGGAAATTGCTCCGCAGGTCGGCTGGTACCAGCAGGCTTTTGAATTCCGAGGAGGGGAGGAAGGTAGCACCTACTCCGTAAATGGGATCGAAGTGGTAGAATTCCCCGAGAGAACTGCCGCGGGTGCCGTTATCGAATGCGAAGATGATCTCTTTATTAATAGTACCGTTAGCCCGGCCCAGATCGCCAAACTCATCGTCGGCAAACATTTTCACATAAGCATCGCCCTGCAGCAGGGTGTACTTGCTGCCGGTATGGCTGATCACACTGTCTGCATACTTAATAGCAAGTTCGTTGGCGGCTGCATCCGGACTGGCAACGCTGCCACCCTTATACAGGTTTACGCGGGAAAGCAAAGCCCAGGCGGCACCGGTGCTCACAAAGCCATTGTTCTTCGTAACCGGCGCTTTCATCAGCTGTGCTGCACTGTTAAGGTCGGCCAGGATGAGGTCGTATGCCTGCTGAACAGTGCCGCGGGCCGGAATGTCTTTAATATCGCTGCTGGTTTTGAGGATCAGGCCGGGGCTTTGGCCGGGAGACTGGTAATACGGTTTGCCGTATACGCGCACGAGACTGAAATATACCAGCGCCCGGAGGAAGTGGTTTTCTCCTTTTGCATACAGAAAGCGGTTTTTCTCTGCCTGAGTGAGTGAGGAGAAAGTGGTTTTTTCCATTGCTTCGATCCCTTCCAGCGTGGTATTTACGCTCACGATGATCTGGTAGGCGCTGCGGTAGAAGTCGCTGCTGTTGCCCTGTGTGGGGCTGGAGCTGTTGCGGAAGAAGTAGGCGTCGGTTTCCTTGCCGGGGAGCCCCCAGGTTTGCAGAGTTACGTTGTTACCGCGGCTCTCCGCGAAATCGTGCATGGGCACGTCGTAATTGTTAAAGCCGCTGCCCTGCAGCAGGGTGTAGTTGCCGATGGTGGTTTCTTCGATCCCTGCCAGTGAAGACAGTTCGCCTTCCTTATCGATCTTGGTAAGGGGCCGTACACTGTCGATCTGCTTGTTGCAGGAGGCCGCCAGCAGGCCTGTGAGTATGAGGATGGTAATGTGTTTCATGTGTTGATTGTTGATGCCCGAAATAATTAAAACCCAAGTTGCAGCCCGAATACATATCTGCGGGGGATGCCGATCCCTGAACCTATGGAACCGCCAAAGTCTTGCGCATTGCCTACAGACGGACCTTCCGGGTCAGCGGAAATGATCTCTTTGGAATACATGGTATACAGGTTATCGCCACTCACGTAGAAGTGTGCCTGAGAAAGGCGGATCTTTTTCAGCAGTGACTGCGGAAGATCGTACCCGAAGCGCACGCTGCGCAGGCGGGCATGACTGCCATCATGGATGTATTTGCTGGAACCGAAGTAGCTGGAGTTTACATGTGTATACAGCTCAGGCTCGGTAGCATCGGTTTGGCCGGGTGTGGTCCATTGCTTTTGATGGCTGCGTAATGCAAGCTGGTTGTAGTCGGTGAGGTTGGAGCCCTGCATCTGCTCAGCCAGATCGTCGGTGATCACATAGCCGAGGGCATAGGTGATCAGGATGTCCAGGGAAAAGTTCTTATAAGAGAAAGTATTGGTGAGGCCACCGTAGCATTTGGGCTGGAAGTTTCCGATATGCTGGAACTGGCGCGGATCAGCCGAGGCACCTACTTCGTCCATTGAATTCACATAAGTGATGCCGGTTACATTGCCTTTATCGTCAAACACCCTTTTCTCGAAGCGGGGCTTGCCGGTTTGGGGATCTACACCCGCATAAGGCACTGCCTTGAGGGAGTTGATGTCATCTCCGGGGAAGAGGTAGAAGCTGTTGGCATTATAGAAGCCCTGCCGAAGTGAGTCGTTGGCTACGCTGATGATTTTGTTTTTGTTGAAGCTGATATTGAAGGAGGTAGTCCACCGGAAATTTTTACCGGTAATGTTATCGGAGTTGATCAGCACTTCAATACCCTTGTTCTGCACGGTGGCTACGTTCTTCCATTGAGATGGGAACCCTGCTACGGCATCGAGCGTCACTTTTTGAAGCAGGTCTTCTGAGCGGCGCTGATAGTAATCCAGGCTGGCGGTGATCCTGTTGAACAGGCCAAGGTCTACACCTGCACTATAGGTTTTGGTGATCTCCCACTGGAGGTCGGGGTTGCCCAGCACAGAAACAGTAGCAGCTGTCTGATTCTGATAAGTAAAGCGGGGATCGTAAAGCGTGCGTGTGAGGAAGTTATCGCCCAGTTGTGAGCCGCTGGTACCATAGTTGGTACGCAGTTTCAGGTTGCTCAGCCAGGGGAGTTGTGCGGCAAACTGCTCGTTGCTCACTACCCAGGCGCCACCTACGGAGTAGAAGGTACCATAGCGTTTATCTGCACCGAAGCTGCTGGATGCGTCTGTACGCAGAGAGGCGCTAAAGCTGAAACGGTCGTCGTATGTATAGCCTGCTTCTCCGAATGCGGAGAATACGGCCCGGTCTTCCTTACCACCTTCGATATTACCGCTTTTGGTGGTGGGGATGCCGTAGATGCTGTAATCGTAGCGGCCGCCCACGAGCCTGGCCAGTGAAATTACAGGGTATCCTGCACGCACGTTATTTACGTTCACGAGTATGTTCTCCATTTTTGTACGGCCGTATTCGGTAGCTGCCAATGCACGTATGCTGTGCAGTCCCAGCGTTTTGCGGAAGCTGAGCTGGTTGGAGGTCAGGAAGGTGAATATCTGGTTGGTATTGGTACCGAGGAAGCCCTTGGATGAGGTGCTGGTGCCGGAGCCTGCATAGCTGCGCGCATCTATATAACGTTCATCTTTGGTATAGTTCAGGTTGGCGGAATTAGTGGAAGAGAAGCTCAGCCATTCGGTCAGTTTATAATCTGCCCGGATAGATCCTGCTAACCGCTGTGCCTTGGGATGGATGTAATTGTACTGGTTTTCGAAGATAGGGTTCTCCGCAGTCCGCATCCTGCCGTTCATTTTGTATTGCAGGCTGGGTTTCAGCGTTCCGTCTGCATTGTAAGGGTTTACCCAGGGAACCATGCCATACAGGAATGTACCGGAGTTCATATTCTCCCTTTCGCCGCTGTCGAATATGCCGTTTACGGAAATGTTGGTGGTGAGGCGGGAGGAGAGTTTGTTTTCGAGGTTGATGCGGAAGGTACCTCTTTTAAGACCATTATTGATTCCGGTAGACTGCTCGTCGTAATACGATCCGCCGATGTAATAGCGCGAAGCTTCGGTGCCGCCTCTTGCGGACACGTTTACTTCCTTGGTGTTGCTGTTAAGGAAGGCATAGCGCTCCCAGTCGTAGCTATTTTGCAGGTCAGCCTGTGAAGGTAACCGGTTGTCCAGATACGCCTGCAGGGTAGGGTATTGCGGGGAGAGGGATGCGTTGTTCACGCGGTAGTCTTCCGTAAAGTATCTTTTTTGCAGATCGAATAATTCATTAGCATTCAGGAAGCGGATGGAACCACGGTTGGGTTTATTAATACCATATTTCACCTCTGCACGAAGCTGTGGTTTACCTGCCTGGCCTTTCTTGGTATTTACTACTATTACGCCTGCTGCAGCACGTGAGCCGTAGATGGCGGTGGCGGCAGCATCTTTCAGGATGGTAAGGTTATCGATGTCCTGTGCATTGATCAGTTCCTTGAGGTTCTGGTTGGGCATAATAACGCCGTCCAGCACCAGGAGGGGGCCATAGTTCTGAGTGGGCATCACGAATTCATTGTACTGATCCACGCCCACACCAACGATGCTGCTCTGGCCGCGCACGAAGATTTGTCCGCCGGCACTGGTGGGGTCGCCTGCGCCCTGTTCGGAGATGTAAAGGCCGGTGGCGCGCCCTTTCAGGAGGGATACGGGGTCGGAGGTGGTGATGCCTTTGCGCAGCTGGTCGCCGCTGATCTTTTGTACGGCGCCGGTAAGCTCGCCGGTCTTTTTAGCGGAGTAACCGGTAATGATCAGTTCGTCCAGCTTGGAAGATGCAGCAGAGAGCAGTACAGTAATGGCGCGGATGGAAGAGGCTTTGATCTTCCGTGATTCATACCCTACGAACGATACTTCGAGGGTTACTTCACCGTTCTCCGATTCCAGCTCAAATTCGCCATTGGCATTGGTAACGGTGGCTTTGGAAGTGCCGCTGATCTGAACCGTGGCGCCGGGCATGGGCTTGTCTGTACCAGCATCGCGCACGGTGCCCCGGATCTTCTGCGGTGGCTGTGGCTGTGCAGTAACGGGTGTAGCTTTGCGCAGCACGATCGTTTTGCTGACGATGGTCCATGTCAGCTGGCGGCCTCTTAAACAGGCGTTGAGTGCATCTTCGAGGGAAGCGTTTTTGATGGCAATGGTCACTTTGGTGCCGGAGGCGAGTGTGCCTTCCTCGTACCAGACCTGGTAGCCGCTTTGCCGTTCTATTTCATCAAGTACGCGCTCGATCGGCGCGTTCTCACGCGAGATAGAGATTTTCTGCGCGGTAGCGGCGGCGCTGACGTGCATGGCACCCAGCAATACAAAGAAAATGGACAGTTTCACGGTAAGTAAACTTTTTGTGAACGGGCTTAGCCCGGATTTGGTTGATAGGCATGACGTGCCCTGCCCCTTTAGGCAAAAGGATGTCGAGAACATAAAATGATTGGTTAATGATTTAAAAAATGTTCCTGGAAATTGGTGTACGACTTAGATGATCCTGTTTGCAGTCTGATTTAAAAGTTAACGATTGATTCTGTACGGTTCGATCTTTGGTTGAGCGCCTCATGTCGTGACGCGGAATGTTGGTTTATGTTGGTTGTTGTGCTTATGGCAAAACGATGATCTTTTTCCCTTCCTGCCGGAAATGGAGGTTGCTGGCAAGGAGTACGGAGAGGGTTTCGGAAAGACTATACTTCCGCGATACCTTTCCCGTGAAGCGGCGTTGTGTTACCGGCCCTTCATACACGATCTCCACATCGTACCAGCGTCCTATTTCCCGGAGGATCTCCGCGATGTCGGCATTACGGAAAGCAAATACCCCTTCTTTCCAGGCGGTGATCTGATCTGTATCCGGATCGCTGATGATCTGGAGGGAATTGCCTGTGGTTACGGTGGCTACTTCTCCCGGGCGGAGGATACTTTTTATCCCGTTACCCGATACGATGCGCACACTCCCCTGCAGAAGGGCTGTTTGTACACCCGGTTCGTCGTGGTACGCTTTTACGTTGAATTGCGTACCGAGTACCTCTACCCGTGTTCCGCCGGCCTCTACGGTAAATGGCTGTTGTACGTTGGCGGCTACTTCAAAGTATCCTTCACCTTCCAGCTGCACGGTGCGTTGTGAGCCGGTGAATGCGGAAGGGAATTGGAGTTCGCTCGCGGCATTCAGCCATACTTTTGTTCCGTCGGGCAACACGAGGCGGTACTGAACGCCTTTGGGTACAGACAGTTTGTTGATCACAGGTTGTGCCCCGTCTTTACCAGCTTCATACACCAACATGGATTCCTCTTTGCTGACAGTGGAGCCTCCCTGTTGCAGGAGGGCGCCATCTTCCTGTTTGCTCAGATCCACCACTGTGCCGTTACCCAGGGTAAGGGTAGCACGGTTAGCGGGAGCCGGGTTCGTAATTGAGGCAGTTGGGGAGGGTTGCTCCTTACCGGTTTGCTTCCACATGTACGTACCGGCTGCCAGGAGCATCGCCGCTGCTGCGGCAGCCCCTATCAGCCATTTCCGGCGGACGGCAATCATGACCACGGCCGGCTTTTCCGGGCTGCTGATCTGTTCCTGCAATTGCAGGAGGATGCGTGCCCTGGTGCTTTCCAGTGTCGTTTCCTGTTCCGCGACAACGATTTCTGTATCGCCCTCATTCACATGATCGTACCATTCGTGCAACGCGGCCGCTTCCTCAGCGGTGGCAGTGCCGTTCAGGTATTTATCGGCCAGAATCTTGACCTGTGCTGTATCCATTACGTGTATAGTTAAAACCAGAGCGGGGCCCCTTACATATATAGAGCATCGCCAAAAGCATTTGTACGCAAAAAAGGAGAAAAATTTTTCCCGGGGTTATTTCAGCAGGAAGAAAAGGAGCATCAGCGTCAGGTATTCGCGCCGTTTGCGCATCATCTGCATCACATGGGTCACATACCCTTCAGCGGTGCGGACGGATACCCCCAGCTCGCTGGCTACCTCATCCAGCGGTCGGTCCAGCAATTTATGCTGGAGAAAAACGATCCGGTGCTTTGCCGGAAGTTCGTTGGCGAACTTGTTTAATATCTCAAGGAGGTGTTTATTCTCTATATCGAATGCCGGTGAGGCATCGGCGGTTACTGCCTTCAGGGTGCCGGTTCTTTCCGTGCTGCGCTCCTGATTGGCAAAGTGCCGGTAAATGGCATACCGCACCATGGCGGACAGGTAAAAAGGAAGAGATTGGATGCTGAGAGAGGCCCGTTTATGCCATAGCGTCAGAAAAACCTGCTGCACAATTTCTTCGGCATCCTGTGCCGACTGCAGGCGTTTATGCGCCATAAAATAAAGCCGCTCCCAATATTGATTGTAGATCGCAGTAAAAGCAGTTTCGTCCCCTTCTTTTAATGATTTCAATAAAGCTATATCGTTGAATTCGCTCATGTGTATGTGAGGCAGCCTCTCACGTAAATTTACTAAAAAGGGCCGGAAAGAATAATTATCTGTGATTGTTTTTTAATCCTTTTGTGCATTGAACGGCTCCATAACTGTTAGAAATACTTATATATACAGGGATCGTATATCTGGAGACGATTGTTATAAACCGATTGATAAAGAATTGTAACAATAATAAAAGACGTATAGCCGGGAATTGCAATGTAAAAAAAAGAAGGAGCACATGGCCCCTTCCTTTATATAATAAATGTTGTAAAGTGATTACCTGGTAACCGCTGCTGAAATCTCGTTCAGCACTTTCTTGGCGGAATTGAGATCTTCATTCCAGCCATCATGGCGCTTATTGTTGTTCAGCCTGGCAATGGCAGCGTTCAGTTTACCCAGTTGTGCCTTATCCTGCTTTTGCTCCAGCAATTGCTTCAGGGCGCGCACCTTTTCATAATCCTGGATGCCTTCCAGCAGGCGCTCGTAGCGGATGGAGCTGCGTGCCTGGGGATATACGATATAGGTATCGCCTGCAGGCCAGGTACGGAAGCGGGAATCTACCAGCGGGTTCTCTACCCAGGAGTTGAATGCCCAGCGCAGCACACCGTTATAGCCTGCCGCCATGGCGTACCAGCCCATATAGGCTGATTCCGCCGGGTCGGAGAAGGTGAACTGGTTAGGGAAATTGTTTCCGCAATACACGTAAAAAGTGGTGTTAAGCCCACGCGCGGTACGGTCTGCCAGATCCTTTGAAGCGATAGGGTGCTGCACGGCAGTGCTCACATCGCGGCTGTTGGGGTACCGCTGATAGGTTTTCTGGTTATCAGCATACGACACGCTCAGTGCGGGCGAGGCTTTTTCGATCAGGGTAAACGCCAGACCCATTTCATCTTTATTCCGCTCATCAAGGGCGATGTTCGTTTTCTCCAGCCAGCCTTTCTGACGCAGGTGAACTACGAAGTCTTTCAGGAAAGGTTCCCACATTTCAGTGAATGCCGGTGTGCCGGGTTTGGCTACCACATCCACAAATTTACCGGTTGCGGCATCTTTATAATGTATCTCATTATTCCAGGGAACGATGGAATAACAGTTAATCATTTTGGTAATGCCGAGTCCCATCATGAAAGTCACCCATCTGTCGAATATTTTGTAGTCGTACGACCAGCTGCCGTCTTTTTCCTTCGTCCAGATGATCATGTCTTCGTAAGGATCGAGGGTTTGAACATGCCAGGGGTCCTTGTTGAGGGTGGCGGTGATCACTTTCTGGCCGAGGCTGGCCAGCATCTTCATCTGCGGTTCCATGGCGGCAAAATGCGCATCACTCCATACCGGTACATTGTTTACTCGTGCAATAGTGGCGGGGTGCTGCCATTGGTCGAGGTGGAAAATCCAGTCTGTGGGTGTGGGCAGGGTGAGGTCGATCACGTCCAGCGTGAGGCTCAGCTCCTGCTTTTTACCACCTGCGGCGGTTACCTGCACTTTGGCAGTGTAAGTGCCTTTAGCGGCAGTTCGGGGCACGTCTACCGTGATCCATACCGGGCGTACCTTCTTCTTTTCGAGGTTGTAGGAAGTGAGGTCGTCGAGCATGTCAGGGGAGAGGGAAGCAGGAAAATCGCCTGGTTTGCGCCAGCCGCAACCGGGGCCGTAGGTGTCGGTAATGATATATCGCTCAAAACGGGCATAAGCTGCCTGTCCGAGTTTATTTCCGTTTGCGGCAACCGGATCGGTTACCTGCACTTTAACGCCGGGAATAGAGTCTGCCGTCCAGAGGAGCAGCTGTGCGGAGAGGCGCTCGCCTTTCCAGCCCTTCAGGTGTACGGCCTTTTCAATAGTGATGCCCGGTGCTTCGGATTTGGCGAATCGCTTGTCTATAGAAACGAAAGAAGCGTGAAGGCCCGGTTTTACTGCATTCCAGCTTTGTCCGTTGGACGGAACGGGGTCTGGTGCCTCAACGAAGGTCTGGCCTTTATCCCATTGCAGCTGCTGGGAAAATGCGGGAAAGGAAATGCTGGTGAATAAGCCCAGGCATAGCAATCTGTGGAACTGACTTTTTGCGATCATGGATGTTAATAGTTAACCAGGTTACTTGGTAAGTTTGAAAAACGGTAAGTTGGTAAGTTACAAAAAGTTTAAAATTATTTCGAAAGGTTTCATACCTGTATGCCGCTATTGCAGGTATGCAGATACCCTGTTATATTTATAGGACCGGTAACCCCGTATACATTCCACTTAAAACAAACCCATGAAAACAACACTCTCCCTCGTTCTGTTATCCATCGGATTCCTTTTCAGCTGTCAGCAGCAGCCTCCTGCAGTATCATCCAATTCATCAGTTTCAGTAAATTCATCCGATTCAACAGATTCACCCGTTACCCGGAAGGGAATGATTAAAGTGACGATCCTCTATCCATATTCGGAGGGGAAGCATTTTGATATGCATTACTACGAGCATACCCATATGCCGCTGGTAGCCACCCTGATGGGCGATTCCCTGAAAGCCGTTAAGATCGATAAAGGCATTGCCAGCGGCCGGCCCGGGGAGCCGTTGCCTTTCGCGGCTATCGGCTACCTGTATTTTGAGCGCCTGTCGGCCTACGAAAATGCTCTGGCGCCTTATGCAGATACCATCCGGAAGGATATTGCCAAGTACACCGACATTATACCGGTGATCCAGGTGAGTGAGGTATTGCAGTAAAAATTTGAAGGGGCATGATCAAATGGTTGTTCGCTTAGGTATATTGCATTTGTATGAAATGGATTACCCGCGAACGCCCAAAGATCGACCGCCTCGCCTGCCCATGGCTCATCCGCCGGTTCATTGACCCGGACGCAGAGATCATTTACGTGCCGTTCGAAGAAGTAATACCCCGGGCCGAAGCCCTGGGCGCCACGCCTTTCGACATTCCCGGTGTGGAATACACGCACCACGCTGATAAATGCACGTTCGATTTCCTGATCGAAAAGCACCAGGTCACAGACCCCGCCGTACACGTAATGGCCCCCATCGTAAGAGGGGCGGATACTGACCGGCACGACCTGGCCTCCCAGGCATCCGGGCTCTGGGCTATCTCCGCCGGCCTGGCTTATAACGAGCCGGATGATCAGCGCCTGCTCGAAAAAGGCATGCTGCTTTATGATGCCCTTTACAGCTGGGCCAAACACTTGCAGAACGTAAGTCACACCCAGCAGCCGTTTGAAAACCTGCTGCTGGAAGTATTCAATAAGTTCCTCCACCAGCAAAAAGCAACAGGCAAAAAAGTGCCGGAATGGGCAAAGGAGCTGAGGGATATTATACAGGATCAGATTGATACCAACCTTAGCCTGAGCCTCAAAGGACTCTCGGAAACCCTGCAGGTGCATCCCGCATATTTATCCCGCGAGTTCTCCAAATACTTCGATAACCTCTCCTTTGGCGATTACATCCGCAAGCTGCGTATAGAAAAAGCCATCCAGCTGCTCGATTCAAAGCATACCCTGACGGAGATCGCCTACCTCACCGGCTTCTCTGATCAGAGCCATTTTACCCGCATTTTTAAGAAGCATACCGGCCAAAGTCCCTCCGAATACCGGAAAAATCTCCCGGAAAAGTAAATTCCGTACCAGCCCGGTTATTTCCGTTCTATTTTTTGGTTTCGCACAGGGCGAACTTGCATGTATGAACGGTATCGGAACATCTTTACCCGCCTATTCCCTGCGGGATCTCGTTATTTATTTTCTGAAACTGGGCACATGGGGCTTCGGCGGCCCCGTGGCACTGGCGGGTTATATGCACCGCGACCTCGTGGAGCGCAAAGGATGGATCAGTGAGGAAGATTATCGGGAAGGGCTGGCGCTGGCTCAACTGGCGCCCGGTCCGCTGGCGGCCCAGCTGGGCATTTACATCGGATATGTTCATTACAAGGTTTTAGGTGCTACCCTGGCCGGACTGGCATTCGTATTTCCCTCCTTCCTCATGGTGCTCGCGCTGGGGTATGTGTATACCCTCTGGGAAGGCATTCCCTGGATGCAGGCTGTCTTTTATGGGGTAGGGGCTGCGGTGATCGGGATCATTGCCATGAGCGCCTATAAGCTCACCCGTAAATCTATCGGCACCAACAAATGGCTGATCGGTATCTATTTGCTTTCGGGTGTATTTACTGTCTGGTTTGAAACGGAGAATGTGTGGCTGTTCCTCGGCGCAGGGGTATTGTACTGGCTGGTGAAGGCTCCGCCAAAGCGATTTCAGCTTCCGGGGAGTAATATGGCGCCCTCACTGATACTGGCGCCGCTGCTGCAGAGTGCATCGGGCGATACGTTGTGGAAGATAGGACTGTACTTCACGAAAGCAGGGGCGTTTGTGTTTGGGAGCGGACTGGCAATTGTACCGTTTCTCTACGGTGGTGTGGTGAAGGAATACGGATGGCTGAATGAGCAGCAGTTTATGGATGCGGTGGCGGTGGCTATGATCACACCAGGCCCTGTAGTGATCACTGTCGGTTTCATCGGTTACCTCACAGCCGGGTTTCCCGGGGCATGTGTGGCAGCCTTTGCCACCTTCTTTCCCTGCTATCTCTTTACGGTGCTACCGGCGCCTTATTTCCGCAAATATGGGAAGCATCCGGGCATTAAAGCATTTGTGGATGGTGTTACCGCAGCTGCTATCGGTGCCATTTCCGGCGCGGTGATCGTATTAGGCAAACGCTCTCTTACAGATGGCTGGACGATAGGGCTTGCCATCATTACCATACTTACACTTTACCGCTTTCAGAAAATACCGGAACCCCTCATCATCCTACTGGCTGCCGTTGCCGGTATTGCGCTGAAAACAATCCTTTCTTAAACCACCCATTTGATATGAAGTATGTATTGCTATTAACCGCGCTGCTGACGGGCCAGTTCCTATTTGCCCAATCTTCCGATTCAACCCGCCCGCGCAGAAAACTTTCAGTAGGTCTCGAAGGCATGGCAGGCGTTTCTTTCGGTGATAAAACCATTGCATTCAACGTTGGTGGCCCGCATCTCAAACTAAAGTTCACCCCGGAACTAAGCGTTGCGCTGGCGGCGTTTCCTTCACTGCTGATTGTTGACAGTAAAGCAGAGCCACGGCTGGGTATTGGCCCCCGGCTGGATTACAGGAGTTTCGTGCTGATTGTACCTGCCTTCTTCCATAATAAAACCGACAGGTGGATATGGACAGCAGGAGTGGGGTATAAGTTTCATTGATGGTTTGCTGCGGGTATTCAGTCAAAAGGCTGCACATGCTTTTCGCTGTCGAACACCTGTTGCACCTGTTGTGGCGCGTATGTATTGGCCCAGGCTTCCAGTTGCGCCAATACGCTGCCCAGTGCCCTGCCTTTTTCCGAAATACGGTAATACACTTCCGGCGGAAAACCCTTCCGTTCCTCACGTGTCAAAAGCCCATCTTCTTCCATCTGTCCTAATTGCTGCAACAGCACTTTCTTGGATACTTTGGGAATGATGCGCCATAGCTCATTAAACCGGATCTCTTCTGTACGGAACAGGTGGAAAAGGATCATGGGTTTCCATTTTCCCGTCAACGTTTTCAGGGCCACGTTGAGGCCGCAATATCTGAACTGGGTTTGTGTCATGTGGGATACTGTTAAGTAACCGGGTTACCTTTTGGTGACCTTCTTGGCCGGATTGCTGCAAGGGTACAATTTTGTGTAAAATTAAAAACAATGACAGTACAACTATTGCGGCATGCAACCTTATGGCTCACACTGAACAACAAAAGAATACTCGTGGATCCCATGCTTGCACCTAAGGATACCTATTCTGCCATTCAGGGTACCGGTAATGAAATTCGCAACCCAAAGGTAGAGCTTCCTGTTGATACGGCGGAACTGGAGAAGTTAATTGCTCAGACTGATGCAGTACTCCTGACGCATCTCCATAACGATCACTGGGATACCGTTGCGCAAAACATGATACCTCGTGATATGCAGATCTTTTGCCAGCCGGTGGATACCGATGCCATTCAACAGGCGGGCTTCAGCAACATTGTGGCTATTGAAGACCGGCTCGAATGGGAAGGCATTACCATCCACCGCACTGGCGGGCAACATGGCACCGGGGAAATTGGTAAACTGATGGGCATTGTTTCCGGGTATGTACTGGCGCATGAAGGGCATAGCCTGTATATAGCAGGAGATACGATCTGGTGTAACGATGTGAAACAGGCTATCGACCGCTACCAGCCAAAGCATATCGTGGTAAATGGAGGTGCTGCCAGGTTCGAAACCGGTGATGCCATTGTGATGGATGTAAACGATATCGTAACCACTGCCCGCTATGCCCCTGATGCAAATGTTTACGTGGTGCATCTCGAAACGGTAAATCACAGTGCAGAGAACAGGGAGTATAACCGTTCCGCCATCCTTGCTGCAGGCCTCGAAGGGCGCTGTTTTGTGCCCGTAGACGGTGAGGTTTTTATCCGGTAATATAATATTCCGGCAGATAAGGAACCCTGAAGCATCCCCGCTTCCGGGTTCTTTAATTATAGAGAATATGATTATCCAACCTGCCGGCTTGCAGGGAATCTGCAGGCAGGAAAGTATGTGGATATTTTGTATTATTACGGGAATGAAAGACGAATCGCTCATCTCTGCCGCCTTGGTCAACGACGCGTTGCGTAACCGGGATGTAACTGTCTTCCAGGAATTATATACCACCTATAGCGAAGCCCTTTACCTCCTGGCTTTCCGCTGGGTGAAAGACAGCAGCCTGGCCAAAGACATGGTTCACAATCTTTTTGCACACCTGTGGGATAAAGGAGGGCAGATCGTCATTACCGGCCAGGTCCGTAATTACCTTTACCGGGCTGTCACCAACCAATGCATCAATGAACTGAAAAGGCGGAAACGCCAACTTGGAGACGAAATCCTCCGGTTTCAGGCCGATGGTGATTCTCTGTTTGAAGTTTCCGACTATATTCTGTTCCAGCAGGAGCTGATGCAGTGCCTCCAGACACTGGCGCCCCGCTGCCGCGAAATATTCCTCCTCAGCCGCATCAACGGCCTGGAGCCCTCCGAAATAGCGGAGAAACTGAATATTACTCTCAATACCGTTTACTTCCAGCTGTCTGTAGCCCTGAAATCCCTGCGCAGCCAGCTGGCTCCCAAAAAATAATTTCGTTTCGCATCAAAGTATCTCTTTTCTGCATTGTCTTCATAATATAAGCATATGGAAAACGACCTGTCCAAATTCATAATCGACTACCTCGCCGACAGCGGCAACCCGGACAAAATCCGGGAGTTGAACAACTGGCTGGATGCCGGGGAGGAGAACCGCCGCCTGTTTGAAGACGCCAAACGGGTGTGGGAAGCTTCGCGGCAGCTGCCGCCGGAGCCTTTCGATATGCAATCTGGCTGGAACCGGCTCAATGATCATATTACCCAACCCGCTCCCGCAACAGTGGTTCCCATGAAGCCGGGCCGCACCTGGTGGAAGGTGGCAGCAGTAGTACTGCCTTTAATGGCCCTTGCAGGTTACTGGTGGATGAAAGGGGGAGATGGTGAATGGGTCTCCTATACGGCACATCATACTGTGAAAGACAGTCTCCGCCTGCCCGATGGTTCAGATGTATTCCTCCGCCCCGGTGCTACGGTACAATATAAAATCAATAACCGCGAAAGATCGTTACGGCTCACTGCCGGAGAGGCGTTCTTCAAAATAAGCCAGGATGCGCAGCGGCAGTTCAGCATAGCGGTGCCGAAAGGCGTCGTGAAAGTGCTGGGTACCTCCTTTAATATCAGCACTTCAGCCGGTTTCAGTGATGTTACGGTATGGGATGGCAAGGTAAGTGTGGAAGGTAACGGTAAGAAAGTGATCCTCACCGCCGGTAACATGGCGGTAGTGAATGCGGCCACCGGCGATGTGAAACAGCCCGAAGGTAACTTCGCCTACCGCTGCGGATGGGGTAACAGCGATCTCTCCTTCAGCAATCAATCCCTGCAGGTGGTACTGGAAACACTGGCTTCCTATTACCGGGTAGACCTCGAAACTAACGACAAACAACTGCGCGAAAGCAGGATCACCGTCCGCTTCAGCCACATGCCCCTCGACGAAGCACTTACCGTGCTCGCCGAAATGCTCGACCTGCAGATACAACGCAGGTCTGACACCGAATATGAGTTAATACGCAAATAATATCGTAACAGCGAAACTTAAAACCAGAATCAGAAGAAAGTAAACCTTTACCGAAAGTTCCCATTTTATCACCGGCGCCTGCCGTTTGGAGATGTATTGCCCGCCATGGGGGATCAGCCGGCCGATCCTGCAGGGAGCACTATGTCTATCCATCACACCGGCGGCTATTCACATCTTAAAAAGTAAAGATGAAAACTATACCCTCTATTACACTGTTGATAGCGATGGTCTGCGCTTCTTTTACAGCCATAGCGCAGCGCCAGTCCGATGCCCTGTCAAAAAAGCTGACAGTGGCCATCGAAGACAAATCCGCGGAAGCGATCCTTTCACAACTCGAAAAACAGGCCGGCGTTTCATTCGCCTATCCCAACGGCGTACTGGCCAACCGTCAGAAGTATTCCATCAACCGCAAAGATGCCTCCCTGCTCAATTTACTCGAAGTAATTTTCCCTTCAGACAAATACTCCATTAAAGCTATCGGCAACCAGATCATTATCAAACAGGCCGCCGGCAACCCCGGCTCACAACCCGATACCGCTGCCCCGCAACGTGTCATTGACATGAACACCGTGGTAGTAACCGCACTGGGCATCGGCAGGCAGCAACGGTCGCTCGGGTATGCCTTTACCGATGTAAAGGGCAGCGATCTGACGAGAGCACGCGAAACCAATCCCATCCAATCCCTCAGCGGCCGCGTTGCCGGTCTGGACATCAGTGCCACCAACAGTGGCGTGGGCGGATCTGTAAAAGTCACCCTGCGTGGTGTGAAAGTTATCGGCGGTAACAATCAGCCATTGTATGTAATCGACGGTATCCCGGCAGATAACTCCTCTCCCGGACAAGCCGATAAATATGGTGGGTACGATCTGGGCGACGGGTCGTCCATCATCAACCCCGACGAAGTGGCCAGCATCTCTGTGCTGAAAGGCGGTGCAGCTACGGCGTTGTATGGCAGTCGTGCTGCAAATGGCGTGATCCTCATCACCACCAAGAAAGGCAGCCGCAATGGTCTGGAAGTAGAAGTTACTTCCAACGCAGTAATGGAAAAGCTCAACAGCAGCTACGACTTCCAGGATGTTTACGGCAGTGGCCGCGACGGATTGCTGCCCCGTGATGTAAACACCGCCCGCGGGTATTCTCAGGCCAGCTGGGGACCTAAAATGAGTGCAGACAGCATGGTATGGTTATGGAACGGCAACCGTGTGCCTTACACCAAAGCGCAGAATCCCATCCGTAATTTCTTCCGCACGGGCCTCACCCTTACCAATTCCGTATCTGTATCTACCGGCAGCGATAAATCGCAGGTAAGATTTACCTACACCAATATTAATAACAAAGATATTGTGCCTGAAAGCGGCCTTAACCGCCATAACTTTTCATTGCGCGGATCTTCACAGCTCACCTCCAAACTCAGCATAGATGCCAAGTTCACCTATCTGAACGAAAAGGTGAACAACAGGCCCGCCCTGTCAGACAATCCGAATAACATCGGGTATGTACTCAGCGGCATTGCACCCAATATCGATATCAACTGGCTGAAAGAATATAAAGACCCCGTTACCGGGAACTACATCAACTGGAACAATAACCAGTACCAGGTAAACCCCTTCTGGGCTATTTACGAGCAGCCGAATAACAGCCGGCAAGACAGGCTCAATGGTTTCATCCAGCTGAAGTACCAGCTGCTCCCCGAACTGTCGGTTCAGGCAAGAACGGGTACGGATTATTCGCGCTTCGGTTTCCGGGAATTCATGGAGTTTTCCACCCCCTTTAACCAGAGCGGTATGATCAACCTGAAAGACCGCGTGTTCCGCGAAACCAATACCGAAGTAATGCTCAATTACGGCAAACAGGTGAAACGTTTCTGGATCGGAGCTAACCTCGGCGGCAACAGGATGGACTATAACGAGAATCTCCTCAACACTACCGGCCGCGACATCAGCGTAAAGGGGGTGCGGAGTATCAATAACTTTAAAACCAAACTCAGCAATGAACAGATTCTACGCAAACGTATCAATTCCGTGTATGGCGCTGTGAACCTGGCTTACGAAAATTACCTCTATCTGGATCTGACGGGTCGAAACGACTGGTCGTCGACCCTTTCATCCGGCAACAACTCTTTCTTCTACCCGTCTGCATCACTCAGCTTCGTGTTTACGGAACTGCTGCAGAAGAATAATGTGCTCACTTTTGGTAAACTGCGCTTCTCCGCCGCACAAACCGGAACGGATGCCATTGACCCTTACCAACTGAAACTTACCTACGGCAGCAACCCAGACGTACCCATCGTAGGAGGTTATGCCATTGGTGGTGTGGCGGTGGATAAAGTGCCTTTCAGTGACCTGAAGCCTTCTATCAGCAAATCGTACGAAGCAGGTGCCAACCTGGTGTTCTTCAACAACCGTCTTAACCTCGATGTTACCTGGTACCAGTCCAACACCCGGAACCAGATCCTTAATGCGCCCATTTCATCATCCAGCGGCTATACCAGTGCAGTAATCAACTCCGGTAACGTGCGTAACCGTGGGGTGGAAGTAACGATGCTGGTGAAGCCAGCGTCTACCAAAAATTTCAACTGGGATGTGAACCTGAACTTTGCCCGTAACCGTAACAAGATTCTGGAACTGAGCCCGCTTGTTTCCGGGTTCTATACACTGGCTTCTGCACGTTGGGCCAATGCGTCTATCGTAGCGGAAGAAGGGCAGGAGTATGGCATTATCGTAGGGCGGAAGTTTCAGCGTACCGAACAGGGCAAGATCATCCTCGATGCCAACAACCTGCCACTGTATGATGCCACGGATACCAAGATCGGCAGCGGCCAGTACGAATGGATCGGCGGTATCAACAACCGCTTCACTTATAAGAATATTTCACTAGGTGTACTTTTAGATATCAAGCAGGGAGGTCATATTTATTCTATGACCAACCTGCTCGCGCACGCAAACGGCCGGCAGAAGAATACGCTGGAAGGCCGTGAAGGCTGGGCTGAATCAGAAAGGGCACGGCTCGCAGCAGGCCAAACACCCGCTAACTGGGTACCTACCGGTGGCCGTTCTGTAAGTGGTGTTCGCCAGACCGGTGTGGATGCTGATAATAAACCTATTTATACCGATGTAACGGCATTCGTGAGCCCTCAGGCCTGGTGGCAGCGTGTGACGGATAATATACCCGAAGAATTCATCTACAGCGCATCCTTCGTGAAGATCCGCCAGCTGAATATCGATTATACTTTCCCTAAATCTTTCCTCCGCAATGGTGTTTTCAGAGAACTGGCAGTATCGCTGATAGGCCGGAACCTTTTTACCATCAGCAAGCACGTGCCGAATGTGGACCCGGAATCCAGTTATAATAACAGCAACGGTCAGGGTTTTGAGTACGGATCGCTTCCTACCCGCAGAACCTACGGCGTAAACCTTTATGCAAAATTCTAAAACGGCCAACATGAAACTCGTTCCATATATTCTGATAAGCTGCCTCACCCTAACGCTGGCAGGTAGTTGCACAAAAGAATTCGATTCAATTAACACCGACCCCACACGCGGTTCTTCCATAGCCCCAGGCCAGCAGCTGACTGCCGCAGCCTACTACCTGTCCGGCGGCCGGGAAACGGGATATCCTAACCTGTACTTCTTCCTGCCACGTGCCCAATACGTAACCGGCAGCTGGGGCATGCGCTCGGGCGGTAAATACATCCGCAACGATTTTTATAACGAACGCATGTGGGAGCTGTTTTACGGCAAAAGCCTCAAGCAGCTCATTGATATGCTGGAACGCTCGAAAAACGATCCGGATCTGATCAATTACATCGCTGCAGGAAGGATTCTGAAAGCTTATATTTTCTCCCTGCTGACGGATGCCTATGGAGATGTGCCTTACTCTCAGGCAGGCATCGCCTACTATGGCAAAATCTATACACCGAAGTACGATGCGCAGGAAGATATCTACCGCGATATGTTCAGGGAACTGACAGAGGCCGTGGCACAGTTCGATGCAGGCAAACAAGCGCTCCTGAATGATATCGTGTATAACGGGAATGTAGACCGGTGGAAGAAGCTTGCTAATTCCCTGCGGCTCCGCCTGGCTATGCGCCTTTCAAAGAAAGATGCCACCACCGCAGCGCGTGAAGCGAAAGCGGCGATAGATGCGGGCGTAATGGCTAATGCGGACGATAATTTCAAGATCATCCACGAGAGCTTCGGTTTCCCTGACCTTCGTGGTAACGGATTATCTCAGGCATTCCATGAAGAGTCTACTTTTAAATACACCATCGGTACCAACACTTTCGTGCGGTACCTGAAGAAAGAGAACGATCCCCGGTTGAGCAGATACTTCATTAACCGCGACCCTGAAGGGAATGATATTACTGAACTAACCAATTACATCTCCGTTGAACCGGGATTGTACTGGTGGGATAACT
Source organism: Chitinophaga deserti (assembly GCF_003149455.1). GTDB lineage: Bacteria > Bacteroidota > Bacteroidia > Chitinophagales > Chitinophagaceae > Chitinophaga > Chitinophaga deserti. The sequence goes on along the minus strand of NZ_QFFK01000018.1, from coordinate 4,491 downwards.
GGGGCGATTTCACTGCGCCTAACGGCCGGGTGATCCCGCACGCCAGCAAGTTCTGCACCATCAACCTGCCTTTTACAGAGCTGCAGGCCTCGTTCCTCCATATGGGTTATGCAGAAGTACAGTTTCTGCTCGCGGAAGCAGCTGCGAGAGGCTGGGGTGGCAGTAATGCACAGCAGTTCTATCATAACGGTATCCGCGCGGCTATGAAACAACTGGAGATGTACCCGGGAATGGCAGCAGTAGCACCTGCGGATGTGGATGCTTTTGTAACTGCGCATCCCCTTCCCCAACCGCCCGACAGTATCATCAAACACATTAATATGCAGAAATGGGTGGCGCTGTTCCCCAACGGATATGAGGCTTTCGCCAATCAGCGCCGCACAGGATGGCCCGAACTGCTGGATATTGTAGACGTGGGCAACGAATCAGAAACCGGCAAAGTACCCTTCGCCCGGCTGTTTTACCCGGGAACGGAAGCCTTTACCAATACCGCCAACTACCATGAAGCACTGAAACGCATTGGTGGTACCAACGACTGGATGGTGCCGGTTTGGTGGGCTAAACCTTAAACGTACGCTGCATGAAGATGACCAAACTCCTGCTCTTTGGAGCGCTGATACCCCTGCTGGCCTGCAGCAAACCATCGCCTGATAAAGCGAAACCTGATAAAGCACCTCCCGCTTCCCGCATGAGGGTACAGGCCTACCTGTTCAGCTGGAATGGCAACTGGGAAACTCCGGTAAGCACTGCTGACATGGCAAAGGTGTCCGACCTTACCCTCGCATTCTTTAACCCTGAAGCGAACGGAGACCTTGGCCCCGACAGGGCTGCGCTTAAAAGAGCGGTGGATGCGGCAAGGACGAAGAACAGTGCCATCAGGATCTATTTCGCGATCGGCGGCGGCAGTCCTTCTGCTCACCTGGAGCATCTCATTAAGCCCGCTAACCGCAATGCCTTCATCGCCAAAATTGTACAACTGGCTACCGATCCCGGTTATGGATTTGAAGGCGTGGATGTGGACCTGGAAAATGACCTCATCAATGTAGATTATGCCGGTTTTGTGAGTGCCCTTGGCACGGCTTTACATGCCAATAAGAAAGTGATGACTGCTGCACTGGCGCGGTGGACGACGCAACAGAATATTGCTGACAGTACGCTGAAACAGTTTGATTATATCAACATCATGTCGTACGACGAAACGGGATACTGGAACCCCGCTGTGCCGGGTCAGCATTCCAGTGTTGCGAAAGCAGTAAATGATTTTCAATATTTCAAAAGCCGCGGGGTGCCGGCGGGTAAGCTGCTGATCGGCCTGCCTTTCTACGGATATGGCTTCGGGTCAGGTTTTCCCGCAACGGAGGCCAGTGCGCGCACGTACAGTCAAATAGTACTTACATATCCCGGTGCTGCCGGGAGGGATTCAACCATTGTTTCGGGCGCGGGCACCATATGGTACAACGGTCAGCCCACTATTACAGGCAAAGTGCAGTTTGCAGCCAGTGAGAAGGCCGCGGGAGTGATGATCTGGGAGCTGAACCAGGATCTTCCCTCCACCGACGAACGCTCTCTTCTCCGAACGATCCAACAGGCGATTCCCTGATATTATTTTCTGCTTTGGCTTTGTAGTAAAGGGCCCGCCGTTTGGCGGGCCTTTTACTTTCGGGCCGTATGCATTATATTGAGTAATGCCATACAGGCAGCTGATACAAATACGGAATTCCATGGAAAAACAACTCAGGAGCCAGCAATGGTTCGGCAAAAAGGGAAAGGACGGGTTTATTTACCGCGCCTGGATGCGCAACCAGGGCATACCCGACGATCAGTTCAGGGGCAAGCCCGTAATAGGCATCTGCAACACCTGGTCGGAACTCACGCCCTGTAATGCCCATTTCAGGGAACTGGCGGAATCGGTTAAAAGAGGCATTATAGAGGCAGGTGGCTTCCCGCTGGAGTTCCCTGTCATGTCTCTCGGAGAAACGCTTATTAAGCCCACTGCAATGCTTTACCGTAACCTTGTGAGCATGGATGTGGAAGAATCCATCCGCGCCAACCCGCTGGATGGGGTGGTGCTTATGTGCGGCTGCGATAAAACTACCCCTTCGCTCGTGATGGGCGCCTGTAGTGTAGACATTCCTGCCATTGTAATATCCGGCGGCGCCATGCTCACCGGCAAGCACCGGGGCCGGGATATCGGCACCAGTGATCTCTGGCGTTTTTCGGAAGATGTACGGTCCGGTGTAATGAGCGAGGAAGAACTGAATGAAGCAGAAGCGGGAATGTGCCGGAGCCGTGGCCACTGTGCCGTAATGGGCACCGCTTCGTCCATGGCCTGTATGGTGGAGTCGCTGGGGCTTTCTCTACCCGGTAATGCTGCTATCCCTGCTGCAGATTCCAACAGGAAAGTATTGGCGCAACTCACCGGCAGAAGGATAGTGGACATGGTGAAAGAAGATCTCAAACCCTCTGATATATTAACCCGCGAAGCATTTGAAAATGCCATCATGGTAAACGCCGCCATAGGAGGCTCCACCAATTTCGTTATCCATTTGCTGGCCATTGCCGGCAGGGCAGGATTGCCGCTGGATCTGGAAGATTTCGACCGCTTTTCACATGGCGTACCCCTTATCGCCAACCTGCAGCCTTCCGGGGAATACTTCATGGAAGACCTGTATTACGCCGGTGGACTGCCGGCTGTAATGAAGCAGATGGAGGTTCAGTTAAATGGGGGATGTACCACCGTAAATGGAAAGTCAGTTGCTGAGAATATCAGCAAAGCCAAAAGCTGGGACAGTAAAGTAATTACCACCTTTAATGCACCTGTCAATAACCGGTCGGGTATCGTGGTGCTGCGGGGCAGTCTTTGTGAGAATGGAGCTATCATTAAACCATCGGCTGCCAGTCCGCATTTAATGAAGCACAGGGGCCGGGCGGTTGTGTTCAGTGATATTGAAGACTACAAAAAGCGGATCAACGATCCCCTGTTGGAAGTAGATGCTTCCAGCGTGCTGGTACTAAAGAACGCCGGGCCGAAAGGGTACCCCGGAATGCCGGAGGTAGGTAACCTGGGGCTGCCTGCCAAACTTCTGCAGCAGGGTGTAACGGATATGGTCCGTATTTCGGATGGCAGAATGAGCGGTACCGGCTTCGGCACGGTAGTGCTGCACGTATCTCCCGAAGCGGCGGAGAACGGTACGTTCTCTCTGATTGAATCCGGCGACTGGATAGCCCTCGATGTAGATAACCGGCAGCTCAATCTTGAAGTGCCCGAAGCGGAACTGGCTGAACGCCGGAAGAAGCAGGTACCCTTCAAAAGCAGCTATACACGCGGCTATACGCGCCTCTTCATTGAGCATGTGGAACAAGCCTGCAAGGGTGCTGACTTCGACTTCCTGAAAGGAGGCTCCGGCAGTGAAGTAACCCGTGATTCACATTAATACCTATTAACCCAACAATTTTTCCGGATATGGATTTCAATCATAAAACGGCCATCGTTACCGGCGCAGGCTGCGGCATAGGCTTTGAAATGTGCCGTCAGCTGGCAATACAGGGCGCTACGGTATTCTTAAACGATGTGGATGAGCCCTTATGTATCAACGCAGCGGAAAAGATCAACGCCGAAGGCGGGAAGTGTATCCCCATGCCCGGTAACAGCAGCGATGAGCATTTCGTCAGGGAAATTGTTGCCTTCGCCGTAACACAAACCGGACACCTTGATATCGCTATTGCCAATGCAGGGATCACCCTGTTCGGCGAGTTCCTGACTTACCCTGCCGACTCACTTTTTAAAGTGTTGCAGGTGAATATCGGCGGTACTTTCTTTCTCGCGCAGGCGGCCTGCCGGCAGATGAAGCTGCAGGGCACAGGCGGAGCATTGCTATTCACCTCTTCCGTAACGGGCCATCAGGCGCATAAAGATCTCGCCGCTTATTCCATGACCAAGGCGGCGCTCGAAATGCTGGCGAAGAACCTGGTGGCAGAGGTGTCTCAATTCGGGATAAGGGTTAACACAGTAGCCCCCGGTGCTACTGCCACGGAGCGCACCCTCAACGATCCCGGGTATGAACAGGTATGGTCGCGTATTACACCCATGGGCCGCCCGGCTACTGTGTGCGATATCGCAGATGCAGCGCTCTTCCTCGTGTCGGATAAAGCAAGGCATATTACCGGCCAGAGCCTGGTGGTGGATGGCGGGTGGACGGTCACCAGCCCGTCGCCGTTTTGATCTTCATGCACTAAATAGGTATGCTAAAGGCCGTGTAAGGCAGTGTAGAGGCAGTCTACCCTTAGTGTAATGGAAGTCTAAAGGCAGTGACAAGGCAGTCCGAAGGCAGTAACAACGTAGTCTAAAGGGAGGAATCTATTATAATGTCTTACACTGAAAAAACTTTACAGGGTTAGGGGGTTAAGTACGGGATTGGCTTGACAGCATTGTCGTTAAACACTGTTTTCGCTTTACAGTTACTTGGCTTGCGATCAAATTCGCTTTACAAT
>NZ_QFFK01000017.1 GCF_003149455.1 Chitinophaga deserti | reverse complement strand
TGGGCTATCGCTATGCGCTCTGAATCTGAATATTGGCTTTTTCTGCCCTGCGTCTTCTTCATAAAGGAAATTTAATTTAAACGTTATTAAATCCCTAAACTGTAAAGCCAATTTTGAAATAAGACAGTAACTACTTAGTCAAGCGGCAGGAATCAACCGGCAAAAAGCGGCATAATGCGGCAAAAATGGCCAAAACGGACGTCTGATTTTTTCCCTTCATACCGGCATGCTACTTTCGGGGTAACAAATACAGCATGAGGCAACGGCATCCCGGGATGGGCTGCTTATTTGAACGGCCTGCCGCGACTGGCAGCCATAGCCATCGTCATACTCCTCCTCTACGGATTCGTGTTGCCCGGCCTTATGCCCGGAGTTAACGGAAATGATCATTGGTGCATCCGGGGTACTTGCCAAAAGCATACGGAAACGGCTGATGCGTGTATGGGGCAAGATCGAAAAAAGCCGCACCCATCAGAGCGCGGCCTATTTCCTGCTTATCATACAAATGGGAAAACTACCCTCATTTTGCAGCCATGGCCTTCCGGAGTGCGGCTTCTTTCTCCGCATTCCAGTATGCGCAATCCAGCTCCAGTAGCACGGAGGTGTATGGCAGCTGCTCATCGGTTTTCAGAACCACCACGCGGAACATGCCCGCAGCGGCATCCAGTTTAGCAAACACGGAATCGTGCAGCATTTCCCTGATATTATTTCCTTTTAGCATGGCAGTGGCGGAATCCCGGAAAGCGGTGATCCCTGCGCTCTGCGATTCGCTGATATAATTTAACTCCTGATCGCGGTACAGAATAGGCTTCACATGGCCCGATGCTCCCACGCCGGCAAGCACATCTTTCAGCACAGGCAGCAATCTGCTCCCGGTGTTGATGTACGTGATGCCTTCCGCCTTTAGTTCCGGAAAAGCTTTATCCGCCACAATGATCCAGTTACGATGCCCCAGTAGCGGCAACTCTTCCGCAAACTGCTGCTGCCAACCGGGCCGTACGGTACTTTCCGGTGAGGTGGCTCCGCATGCCGCCAGTAAAGGCAGGGCCAGTATGAAGGATGATTTCAATATTCCTTTCAGCATCATTAAACCAGTTGAATTTGTAATGTTTCTCCTTCCTTCAATTGCAAGGGCTGGGTGAAGTGAAGGGTTACTTCCTGTCCGCTGCGCTCCAGTGTGGCGGGTACTTTCTTCCCGCCTGCTGTTGCCGTTACGGTGTTACCGCCGGCAACCAGTTTTAATGTGCGAAGCTGTAAAGCACCATAAGCCATGGCAATGCTGCAGCGTGTACCGTTACCGGCAGCCTGCTGGCTGTAAGTGCCCCAGCCTTCTGCCGCGGTAAAAGGCGCACGGAATTCCCGGCTCTTCCAGGCCGGCGCGAAGCGCAGGTAGCCTTTAGGACCATGATATTCGAAGCCGCAGGCGGTGATAAACGTACCGTAACTGGCCATGGCGCGGGCGTAGTGATCGCTGCACTCAATCTCGTTAAACGGATTGCGTTTGGCAGCATGGTAACGGTCGTGGATGGCGCGGGTCAGCACAAGTGCTTCATCCGTCATCCCTTCTGCCATCATATGGCTGGCCACCTGGTGCTCGAAGCCCGACATGCATTCATGAAAATACCCCAGCTGCCAGGTTACATTTTCCCCGAAAGGCTTCGCTTCATTATGCGGATTGGTATTCATGATCATACCGCCTTCTCCTTCCAGCGCATAAGGCCGGCCGCCGATGTGGGTTTTGATGTACGGCCCCACGTCCATGGTAAAGTTGTATTTCCAAAGCGATTTTAATGCAGAAAGGGTTTGCTGTTTATCCCACAGCCTGCCCAGCCCTACCTGGAACGCCCAGCTCTGCCCATATACCTGATCGATGTGGCAGGTATTGTAAGAGCCCAGCTTCTGACGGCCCTGCACGGCATCGGGCCGGTGAATGAAGTATTCACCGTTGAACAGGTGCTTCGACATATTGGCGTTGCCCTTTTCCACATAATCCCTGCAGCGGTCCGCAAAGGCTGTATCGTTTACCTCTTCAGCCATGAATTGCGCGGCACGTGCTGCGGCAATGCAAAGGCCTACGATCCAGGCGATCTCTCCTTCCCATACTGCGTCGAGGGTATTTTCCATGGGGGTATCGGTCATGCCATCGCCGTTCTTATCCTGTGCCAGCATGAAGTTGACGGCCTTTTTGATCTGCGCCCAGTTCTGCCGGAGGAAGCGGTCATCTTTACTCATCTGGTGTTCGCGGTAGATGCGCAGGATGGTTCCTGCTTGTCCGTCGATAGCCGGACGCCCTTCATATTCCGCGCGGAAGATGATGCCGCCGTCTTCCTGCATGGCATTGCCGAGGTCGGTACGCTGGCGGGTATCGCTTTCCAGCGACGGGAAGATGCGGCCCATGGCCTGTGCGTATTGCCATACGTGGGTACAGGTTCCCTCACAGGCGTTCACGCCCTCCCAGCCCCAGAAGCGGCCATCCGCAAAGCGGTAGGTATTTGCCGTGGCAATGGTGCCGATGTTGAGCAGTGCACGCTCCAGCAGCCAGTGCGGCAGCGTGGAGTCGTAATAGGTTTTATGCCAGCGGAGGGTTTGGCCCCAGAGGTCTTTGAATTTAGGAGCGAGGTAATCGGCCACAGCACCTGCGTCTTCATACAAACTGGCATAGCGGTATCCTTTAGCTGCATCCTTCAGCCGCGAAGTTTTTTTCAGCGGATGGTTGAAGTGCCAGGTGAGTACGAACTGTGCCTGCAATGTGCCACCGGGTGCCAGTGTTTTAGACGGGGCAGCAATGGAAGCCACCAGCTTTTCATCTGCCGCTGCTTCCGCTTTACCGGATTGCGCCGTGAAGAACGCGGCGTTTACCGGCCACGGATTAGCGCCTGCATTGGCAATACCGCCTTCACCTATATAAGTGATGCAGGTAGTGCCATCATCCGGACGGTCGGCCGCGCCGCTGCTTTTGAAGCCGGACAGTACGCGCGTATATCCGTTGCCTTTATGGGCAGTATTGTATTTCTCTCCTTCTCCTTTCTTAGCAGTGATCTTCCTCGCACCGTTTTCCAGCCATCCTGCAATGGCCGCACGAACGGGCTGAGCTGAAGTGTTTTTAATGCTGATATCGAAAATGGTGGCGGGAAGCCCGCTGTTATCCGCATCCAGCGGGATGAAGATGCCACCTGCACGCAGGGATACTTCCAGCGGAAAGCGGCGGTGTTTATAACGTACGGTGGCTATTGGGTAAGCGGCTTCGAAGCTCACTTCTTCCCAGTCTTCCTCCCGCAGTTCGGAAATAAAGGTTTTACCGCCAAACTCAGCGATCACGGCAAAGCCCTGATCCAGCACACGCCGGTTGGCTGCTACGGCAGGTTCCACATAACTGGCGCCATCGCGGTTACGGATCTGGCGTTCCGCCACACCATCGTTCCAGAGTACGGTTTTAGGATCAATACCTTCCCGTTCATCGTTGTAAATGCTCCAGAGCCATAAGCGGCCATCGCCACCGAGGTACACGGTGCCGGTGTGTAAGCCACCTGCCGGCATGCCGATGTAACGCAGTTCGTTCTTCGCTTTGGTGTAAACGGTAGGCTTACCACGTTCGTAGAGCGAGCGTACCCAGGCAGCATCCAGTCCTTTGTTTTCCGGGATGTTGTGTACCGGCAGTAATACGCCGGAATAAGCTTCCCGGGGCTGTGCCAGTGCTTCCAGGCGGAAGGCGAATAATCCTGCGGCAGCAAGCCCGGCCTGGCGAATAAAATTCCTTCTTTCCATAGTCTTTTATTGGTTCGGCTACAAGGGCAGCCAGTACTTGAATCCTTTGTTCCTCACCTGTTCCCAACTTTGCGGCTCGTGGCTATAGCCGGTACGTACGGGGTCAAGTGCAAGGTCGGCGCTTTCAAAAGTAAGTACATCTGTATAATCCTGCCCTATAACATTTTTGTATTTGAGCGTGAGTGTTTTTAAACGGGGATCATAAAAGTTTTCTTCGCTGGCTACCTGTGTGGTTGCATACTGAAACGTATAATAAGGGAAATCAGTATTCCCCGGCAAAATAGGTTCCATGCGGTAAACTCCAAAATTACGGTCGATGAGGCTTAGTTTGTTATACATATAGCCCGCACTGTGGAAGCCGAATACTTCGAAACTCCAGGCACTGGTTCCCCAGATCATATACTTATCATTCAGCAAAGGATCGTCGGTAATGCTTAACGGAGTGATGTATTTGTATTTCCGAGCCCTGCCATCCGGACTATTCTCTCCCGGGTTACCCATCAGCTGAACGGAGCGGTACCTGCCGGTAGGGATCTTGGGGATGGGGAGGCCCGACCAGTTCACGGTTTTATCTTTATTCACCAGCAGCCCTGCGATCATAAACCCGGTGTACTGGCGGCTGAGTGGTACGTTTTCGGCACGCACGATCTTCAGCGGGAAGGCGTAATCTGCATACTGCGCCATTTTCTCCCTTTCCACCGGCACGGTAAAGATCAGGGAAGACGAAGAAGTGCCTTTGGGGATATCCACTACAAAGCCCTCCTCCTTATCATCCCAGGGGATGTTGGAGGTATAGGCGGTAGCCGGGGGAATGGCCTTATTAGTGTTCTTCAGGATATTGAAATCTTCCAGCGTTTCATGATCAAAGCCTACAACCAGCCGGATGTTCTGTGCTGCAGGCAGCGATCCGCCGATGCCTACTTTAAACTTGATCTCCGCCATAAACGTTTTACTGTCGATGATGGTATCGGATTCATATTGCTCGTTGAGGTATTTGAGGGTGTCCACGAAGGTATGCACCTGTACATCGGCAATCTCCCTTTCCGTGGCGGAAGTGGATTCTGCGGAAATGATGTAGGCTTCCTGTTTGAAGAACTCCTTGTTCTCATAGTCTGGCTTACCACAGCTGTGCAGTGCGGCGGCGGCAATCAGGAGGATATATAAGTTGTGAATGCGTTTCATGATTGTGGATTTTAATTGTTCTACCATCCGGGATTCTGCGTCATGGTGCCCCAGTGATTGGCTACTTCCTGGAAAGGAATGGGGAGGAAGTAGTTTTTGGGCCGGAAGATGTAACCATCTATCACCGCGCGGTCGTAAAAGCTGCCATCGGGCGCCAGGTAATTACATCCGTATACCAGTCCGCCCATACCAAGGCTGTTGCCCCAATTGTCGCGGGCCGATTTACCGGCATCTTTCCAGCGGCGGGAATCAAAATACCGTTTCCCTTCAAAGGCAAACTCCACATGCCTTTCCCGCTTAATGCGTTCGCGGATTACTTCCTTACTGTCTGCAGTATATCCCGGCAATCCTGCGCGGAAGCGCACGAGGTTGAGATATTTCAGGACATCGGCATTTCCCGGGTCAAATTCATTGAGGGCTTCTGCGTAAGCAAGATAGATCTCCGCGAGGCGCAATACATGATAAGGCTTATCGCTGCTGCCATAGGCGCTCACATCATCTTCCGCCACCCATTTCACGATGGGGTAGCCGGAGCGCGTGGAAGGCCTGTCTGACTGCAGGAAACCATCGAGGGCATTGGCCTTATAATCGGCATAATAGAGTGTGCCGTTGTTCTGCACGTAGCCTTTGCCTATGAAGCCCATGGTTGCATAGAACCTTGCTTCGCGGTTCAGGACGCGGCTGGGGACTTTGGCATTTACATTAGAGAGTTTAAAGCCGGTGATGATGGGCGTATGCGCCTCTTTGCCATTACCGCTGATGTAGTAGGCATCTCCGTTATCAGAGATCCCGACATCGTTGTACAATGCCCTGTCTTCCTCGTCAATGGTGCGTCCGTTGTTCATGAAAAACGCATCTACCAGCTTCTGGGTGCCGCTCACCATGGCAGTCATAATCGCTCCTTCCCCATTGTTATAGTTACGGGGAAAGCCCAGGACAGAGAGGTTAGAGCGTTGGTTGCCCAGGCTCACCATCCAGATCGCTTCTTTGTTCCAGTACGATTTACCGCCGCTGAACAGGCCTTTGAAACTACGGTAAGGATCGATACCGGCAGGACCATTGGGCCAGGCCACATCGTTACCGGGGAAGTTACCCAGCGGTACGGTTACATATCCGGCGTTGGCGGGAACAGTGTATAGTTCAAATTTACCGAGGTCGATAACGGCTTTGGCAGCTTCTGCCGCTTTGCGCCATTTATCAGGGTCGGCCGTGGTGCTGAAGTAATTACGCCCTTTCGAATCCTTGAATCCGTTGTAATCGGGGTTGCCGTTCACGAGCGGGCTTGCATCCCACAGCAGCACGGTGGCTTTCAGGGCCATCGCTGCTTCTTTGGAAGGGCGCCCTGCTTCTGCGGCAAGGATGCGCTCGTTTTCCGGAAGGGTGGCAATGCATTTATCCAGTTCGGAAATGATGAAATTCACACATTCCTCTTCCGTGTTACGGTTGGTAGGCAATGCTTCGGTATTGGAATAGTCGATGGTTTTGTCAACGATCGGGAAAGGCCCGTACAGCTGCAGCATCTGGCTGTAGTAATAGGCACGGAGGAAGCGGGCATCGGCCGCATAACCTTCTACTTCGCCGGGCACCAGCAGCTTATCGTTCGCCTTCTTATAGTTTTCAAGGAAAAGGTTGCAGGTGCGTACCGCACGGTAAAAATGCCCCCAGTAATTATACAGCACATCGTCTGCATTGAACTTTCCCTGTGCAAAAATCAGGTTTCTATAATTATCACGCCCGGCGTGCCCTTCGTCGTTATTGGTATTGAAAGGCCAGGTGTTCACCATATCCGTATAGTTCGGGATATGACCATAGCAGGCAGCCCATGCTTTGCGGATATCCACACGCTGGGTCCAGATATCGTTGAGATTATTTACTTCGTGCAGATACTCGTCGGCCTCCAGGTATTTACAACTGATGGTTTGCATCGAGAGCAGCACGATAGCTGATATTTTCAGAATGCTGTTTTTCATACACATTGTTTAAAGGTCAAATCCAATTTCAAGTCCCAGGGAAATCGTTCTTTTCAGCGGATACGCATACGATTCATATTGTTCGGGGTTCCAGTCTTTAAATCGCGAGAAGGTTATCACATTGTCGCAGCGGCCGTAGTAGTAAATGCTTTTAAAAGGCGATTTACTGGTGCGGGGTGTCCAGTTGTATCCCAGTTCCGCATCGGCTATCCGCAGGTAGGATGTTTCCCGCAGCCAGAAAGTGGAGGTTTGCGCATTGTTCTGATTTTCTGTACCGAAGCCAAGGCGGGGATAAACAGCATCTAAATTCTCGGTAGCGGCACTTCCTGAATAAGAAGCAGGGGTATAATGATTTTTTACAGCTGCCACATATACGGCGCCGTTTTCATTACCGCCGGCGTTATAGGGGTTAAACGGTATCCTGCCGCCGTTGATGGCCCGGTACATATTGAATTTGCCGATGGCGCGTGTGGCAAAGGTCCATTTCTTATACCGCAGGTCTATGGCAAGGGAGTAGCTCCATTTGGGATATACATTACCCGTCCATATCCTGTCGTTCGGAGTAATTACCCCGTCGCCATCAATATCTTTATACTTGATATCGCCGGGCATCACCTTGTTCCAGGTTTGCACCGGACTGTTATCTATATCTTTCTGATCCCGGAAAAGCCCCAGGGCAATGTAGTTCAGCGAACGGCCATAGTCCAGCCCGATACCGCTCTGGTACGCTACTTTAGGATCCAGCTGGCCGTTTTCGATGATCGTATTCTTGTTGTAGCTGATGATCCCTTTGATGTAACTGATCTTAAAATTGCCGAAGGATTTAGCATAGGTAAGGTCGATATCCACCCCTTCCGATTTCGTTTTACCAAGGTTGGCGCGGGGGATGGCAGGCAGGCCGAGGGTGGCCGGAAGCCTGTTAAGATCGATGAGCTGATCGTTGTTGACATAACGGTAAGCATCCACGATCACTTTCACGGATCTGAAAAGCCCGATCTCCGCACCGAGGTTCAGCTTCTGGTTGCGCTCCCAGGTAAGGTTCAGCTGCTCGAGCCGCTGCTCTCCCACACCGGGGATGAAGACGCCGCTGCCTGCCGCACGCCCGAAGCCGAAGATATAACCATTCACCGGGCCGGATGTAGCCATATACCCGAAGCGGGAAGCATTACCGGATGACCCTACCGAGCCGTAGGATACACGGAACTTCAGGAAATCCACCACATCTTCGATACCGGTCCAGAATTTCTCAGACGATGGTACCCAGCCGAAGCCGATGGAGGGAAACGACGACCAGCGTTTGTCAGGCGTAAACATCTGCGAGCCGGAAGCCCCGAAGTTGATATCGGTAAAATAGCGGTCGTCCCAGCCCAGCGTCATCCTGCCGGCTACAGATTGCTCCCTTGCAGGCAGTGCGTTAATGAGCAGTGTGGCGCCGGAACCGCCGGGTGCATCTGTCAGGAACTCACGCTGTTTGTACAACATCAGCCCGGTTACTGACAGCTTATCGAAAAAAGTACGGGCATAGTTGAGGCTTCCCTGCAGTTCAATCACACGGTTGCCGGTGGGTGATTCGTATACGAACGACATCTTGTCGTCGATATCCGGGGTTTTATTGATGGTCACCAGGTTGCCCTGCTCATCGCGGCCGGAGCCCATGTAACTGTTGGCGAAGTCTGGCGCATGGCGCTGGTAGTTTTTCTGGTACCTATGCGCATAGAAGTTGCTCTTGGTGAATGATGCGATCCCGTTCAGGAAAAGGCCCGGCGTCACAAAGTCCAGCTTCTGCGTAAGGTTGATGTTTGTAGACATGTAATTCTCATACCGCTTCACGAAACCGGTCTTATTCAGCAGCGAGTAGGGATTAACCATACCGGTTGGCTCTTCCGGCGCGGTGCCGTTGGAATATTCCGCGGGGTACAGCGTAGGGTTCACCATGTTCATGATCGGCAACAAATAGCCTACGCCCTGCCCCGGCTCTGTGGTGGTATTATACCTGCCGTCGAACCCCAGGCCCAGTGTAGTGGAAGGTGTAAGGTCTGCCTTCAGGTTGGAGCGGAAGTTGAACTGGTTATAGTTGGCGTTATTATCTTTCTTGGTGTTGAACATGCCTTTCTCACTATAAAAGCCGCCCGACATATAATAGCTTACCGCATTACCGCCGCCGCTGATGTTGAAGTTGGCGCGGTTAGACCGGTTGTTCTGCTTCACCATGGTTTTATACCAGTCCACATTCGGATAAAAATCCATATCGCTGTCTGCGAACTTCGCAATTTCCGCTTCGGTATACATGGGCCGCTTGCCACGCACCGCCAGCGCTTCGTTGCGCATCTGTGCGTAAGTAGGCGCATCTACCCAGTCGGGCTTATAAGTAGCGTTGTTGACGGAAGACGAAGCAGAGAGGCGGATGGTAGGCCGGGAGGCTACTTTACCCGTTTTGGTGGTAATTACGATGATACCGTTGGCGCCTTCCAGCCCGTATACCGCGGTAGCAGAAGCATCTTTCAGGATGGAAAAGGTGGCGATGTCATTAGGGTCCACATCATCGATGTTCCTGCGCAAACCATCGATCAGTACCAGTGGCGCCGAGTTGCCGGTAACGGAATTGATGCCGCGGATGATGAAGGAAGCGCCATCCTGCCCGGGCTGGCCGGATTGCTGCACGAAGGTAACACCTGCTACCCTGCCCGCGAGCTGGGTGGTGAGGGAGCGTGTGGGGCCTTTCAGTTCGGTAGGGTTCACCGTGGTGATGGCGCCTACCACGCTTACTTTCTTCTGCTTTCCCGTTCCGGTTACTATTACTTCGTTCTGTGTAACGCTTTCCAGTTCCATGATCACCGGGTACTTCCGGAGGCTGTTTGCCGGAATGGTTTTCACCTCTATCTCCGTGGTTTTATAACCTACGGAAGAGAGTATCAGTGTAGAATGGCGGGGGATGTTGCTGATGATGAAATAACCATTCTTGTCGGAAACAGTACCTACCAGCGGATTAGCTTTCTGGTAAATACTCACGGAAACGATGGGCTGGTTCTGCAGATTGGTGATGGTACCGGCAATGGTTACATTGGGGCCCACACTGTCTTTAACAGCCAGCTGAGTCGATCGTGGCGTTTGGAGGGTAACGAGTTTGTTGGCATTTACGCGGAAGGAAATGTCCGTAGGTTTAAGGACGGCATCTAAAACGGTGGTGATTTCGCCTTTCCCGGTGTAACTGCCCGCGATCCTGTCGAATGCCGGATCTTCGGTATAGAGAAAGCGGTAGGCGGATGTTTGCTCAACGTATTCGAGCACCTGCCTGACCGTCTTCTTCCCGCCGGGAATGCCTATCTGCTGCGCATGCGCGCCCTTGAGAGGGCTCAGGCATAGTATGACAATCATATACAGCAGAAGTTTGCAGCATTTTTTCAAAGTCATGTCAATTTTGGTTTTTAAAATGATCATATTAGGCAACAGACGATACCTGCGGCATTGCGTAGCCGCATCATCTCATGTATGTAAAGCTGTGTTGATATACTAATTCGTCTTGCCGGGACGCGGAATACCTCCTCTGCAGGTATTTACTGGCTGATATAAATTTTATGGCCTGAACTGGTGTACTGAAATGGTATGGTCTGCTGTAGCTCAAGGATGATCTCGTGAACGGATTCGTCGGAGAATGTTCCTGTTATGCGTATATCCTGAAACACAGGATCGTTGAAATAGATATCTGTATTGAATTTGCGTTGCAGCTCATTGGCCACGTCGCGGAAGCGGGCTGCTTTGAACACCAGTTTATTCTTCATCCAGGCGGTTTCATCGAAACTACTGTCTGTCTGGTTAAACATCACCTGCTGCAGCGATACGGTTTCACGCTGCTTTTCCTTACTTACGGCGGGTATGCCGGATAAATCGTGCTGCTGGCTGATGGTCACTTTCTCTCTTGGCCGCATCATTATTACCCTTTCAGGGTCTTTAGCAGAAGTGAGCTGGATGGAACCTGTAAAAAGCGAGGTTTCCACCACGGAGTCTTCCGGATATGCTTTCAGATTGAAAGTAGTGCCCAGCACCTTTACATCCACACTGCCTGTTGATACGATCATGGGCATACCAGGGTTCTTTACCACATCGAAGTACGCTTCCCCTTCCAGCCTGATCTCCCGGTTCTTTACCCCGAAGTCTTTATTATAACTGAGGCGGCTGCCGGAGTTGAGGGTAACCACCGACCCGTCAGGCAGGTGCACCGTTGTTTTAGCACCGCGTTCCGTATTGATCTTATTGTACAGGGGGCCATTAGCGCCCAGCTGTGGCAGAATGAAGAAGAAGATAATAGCCGCCGCATTTACCAGTCCGGCGATGTAAAACTTCGCATAACGTTTGAAGTGGGAAGACTTAGCCGCCATTATCACCTCATCGGCTTCTTCCACTTCTGCCGGGGCAGGCGCCTGTGCCGCCAGGGCCTTCTTCAGCCGCATTTCACTTCTTTTCAGTGCATCCTCATCTTCCTGGGCCACTACCTCCAGTCCGTACACGGCATGGAGGATCTCGCTCTGCTGAAAGTCGTGCTGATAGGCTTTCAACAGTCCGTCGAGCTCATGCAGCTCCTGCTCCGTGATCTCGTGACTGAATTTTTTAGCGAGTAGTTCCCAGATTCTGTTCATTGGAAAAATGCCGGTCGTTTAATAGTAGGAGTGATAAAAATGCCCGGCACCCTTAAAAGAAAATAAAAAAATAATCAGATAGTGGAAAAAGTAATGGCTTTGCCCAGTTTTTTGATGGCGATACCCATCTGGGCTTCCACGGTTTTAGGGGAGAGATTGAGGATTTCCGCTACTTCGCGGTATTTGAAAGACTGCTCTTTCACCAGCTGGAACACCAGTTTGCATTTGGGCGGCAGCTGGTTGATGGCTACGTTTATGCGGTGCAGCATTTCGGAAGAGATGAGCAGATCTTCCGGTGAGCGGGCCAGATCCAGTTTGAAATCGTCTATCTGGTCCAGCGGGTCCGTAAGGTGCAGCTGCTGTTTGAGCCAGGCGAAAGCTTTGTTACGGGCGATCACGTACAGGTATACTTCCGGGTTGCGGACGTCGGCCAGCTTATCGCGCCGCTGCCAGAGTTCTACAAACACATCGCTGGCCAGCTCTTCTGCAGATTCGCGGTGCTTGGCGAGGGAAAGGATGAGTTTGAAGATGCGGTTGAAGTAAAGTCCGTGCAATTGCATCAGCACGGCTTCCCCGCCTGCCTGTGGCAGTAGCTGGAATAGAAACGCGGCATCTGATTTTGCTGTCATAACGTTTGCTTCAATAACCTGCGGTAACGGAGAGGTGTAACCGGCAATAAATAAAAGCTACCTGCATTAAATTGGCAAGCGTTCAGCAAAAAACAACAAGCAATTATCAAAATACCATCATGGCAAGGAGTAACAGGTATGTTATGTTTGTGACAGGAGCACAATCCCGGCCAGGATGACCACGGCGGCCAGGAGTCTCTTGCCGCTGTCTTTCTCCTTCAATACATTAATACCGAAGAAAACGCCGAAAACGATGCTCACTTCCCTTACCGGGGCCACGTAGTGGACAGGGGTCGTTTTCATGGCGATGAGCACAAGGAGGTACGATAGCGGCTGAAGCACCGCAACGCCCAGTATCTGCTTCCAGTGGAGTTTTATTTCAACGCCGATATCGTGGCGCTTACCCCAGGTTACGGGAATGAGCAATACCAGCGGCAGTATCATGGAAGCAAAGGCGATCACGATGGCCGACACGCCATAGTCTGCCACGGCAGCCTTATCCCACAGGGTGTATCCTGCAATGAAGAACCCCGTCAGCAGTCCGAAATATACGCCCTGCCGTACCGATTTCCCTTCTTTACCACCACTGAGCCACGCCAGCACACATACCCCGGCAATGATGAGTAAAAAACCGCAAACGGCCCAGATACCCATGCGTTCCCCGAATAGCAGCACCGCCCCCAGTACGGAAAACAGGGGGCCTGCCCCCCTCGCAACAGGATACACTACCGAGAGGTCGCCCTTCCTGTACCCTGCCTGCAGGGCCACGAAGTAGAAGATATGCAGCAATCCGCTGCCCAGGGCCAGCGTAAGGGCAGCCTGGTTCAGCTGTAACGGAGCACGCAGCAGCTCACGGATGAGGAATGGCAGGAATAAGACCGCAGAGAAAAGAGATACCAGCCAGAAGAAGAGAAGACCGCCTTTTACCTGTTTCGTAAGCAGGTTCCACAGCGCATGAAGCACCGCGGCAGCAATAACAAGGAGCAGGGATGTGGGGCTCATGGAATGAAGATAAGGAAAATTGCCACTGATCAAGTTTTACGGGAAATATGGCTAATTTATAGTATATTACCTGTAGGAGTCAGTCAAAATCAGGGCAAAAGGCAAAAAAGCATGCAAAAATAAGCCCAGTTTATATCAATATAAAGTTTGTGATACAAAGACCAATATCGTATTTTGTGTGTACATATACACTTATGTAACCGACTCCTTATTGTGAACACTGAAATTGTCTACAGCACCTATGTTCCATCGTTATGCACTATTCACCATCGGCATCCTGACGGTATTTACCGCCTGCAACAGCAGTGTGCAGGACCGCACAGCAGAAGTGATGCCCGATTCCGTGGATTACAATTTTCACATTCGTCCCATCCTGTCTGACAGGTGTTTTGCCTGTCATGGCCCCGATGCCAATAAACGTGAAGCAGGTTTAAGGCTGGATATTGCAGACAGCGCCTACAAAGCCCTGAAGGAAACGCCCGGCCTCCACGCACTGGTACCCGGCAACCCTATGGCCTCCGCCGTGTTCCTCCGCATCGTTACGGAAGACAGTACCCAGCGCATGCCGCCGGTATCGTCTAACATGACCGTCTCCCCGTTTGAAATCAAGCTGATAGAAAAATGGATCAAACAGGGCGCGAAGTACAAACCCCACTGGGCCTTCGTTCCCCCCGCCTCACCCGCCATCCCCGAAGTGGATGATGAAGACTGGGTACGCAACGACATCGACCGGTTTATCCTCTCCCAGATGGAGCAGAAAGGCCTCAGCCCTAACCCTGCCGCCGATCCGGAACGTCTCTTAAAACGCCTTTCTCTCGATATTACCGGCCTGCCCCCTACCATCGAACGGATGGACCGCTTCGCTAAAGACACGAGCGGGAAAGCCTACGAAAAGATGGTGGATGAGCTGCTGGCCGATAGTGCCTATGGCGAAAAAATGGCCGTTCACTGGATGGACGTGGCCCGCTATGCAGACTCTCACGGCTACCAGGACGATAACTACCGCAGCATGTGGCCCTGGCGCGACTGGGTAATACATGCCTTTAATAAGAACCTTTCCTATAAAGACTTCGTATCCTGGCAGATTGCCGGGGATATGATCCCCAATGCCACGCGGGAGCAACTGCTGGCAACGGGCTTTAACCGCAACCATAAGATCACGGAAGAAGGTGGTGTGATTGATGAGGAATACCGTGTTTCATATGTGCTGGACCGTGCCAATACCTTCAGCAAAAGCCTCATAGGTATTACCATGGAATGCGCCCAGTGTCACGACCATAAATACGACCCCTTCTCCCAGAAAGAATACTTTGAGCTGTATGCCTTCTTTAATAATGTAAAGGAAGTAGGCCTGGAATCTGTAGTGGGTGGCCCGGAAACGTATGCCAAGAAACCATACATGGAGATTACGAAGGAAGATATGGCCGGCGCCCTGCGCTTCATCAACCGCCAGGATTCCAACCGCCTTATTGTGTCGGTAATGGGTGAAGACTCGATCGTGCGCAAATCGTTTGTGCTGGGCCGTGGCAACTATGATAACCCTACGCTCGAAGTGCAGCCGGGAACCCCCATGTCTGTACTCCCCTTCAATAAATCGACCTATCCTGCTAACCGGCTCGGACTGGCAGGCTGGCTGTTCGATGAAAAGAATCCCCTTACCGCCAGGGTCTTCGTAAACCAGCTGTGGCAGCAGGTGTTTGGCACCGGTATCGTTAAAAGCACGGGCGATTTTGGCATGCAGGGCGAGCTGCCCACCAACCCGCAACTTCTCGACTGGCTGGCGGTGGATTTTATGCAGCACGGATGGGATATCAAACGTACCATGAAGATGATCTACATGTCATCTACCTACCGGCAGTCTGCCCAGATTCCCAAAAACAAACTGCAGGCCGATCCTGATAATAAATACCTCTCCCGCGCCCCGCGCTTCCGCCTCCCTGCGGAAACGGTGCGTGATATTGTACTGGCCTCCAGCGGCCTGCTCGTACCAACTATTGGCGGCCCCAGCGTGAAGCCTTACCAGCCCCCGGGGCTTTGGGAAATGGCTACTTCCGGCAGGGGATCACTAGCCACTTACAAGCAGGACCATGGCGAGAGCCTTTACCGCCGCGGACTTTACACTTTCATCAAAAGAACGGTGCCGCCACCGTCTATGATGATCTTCGACGCCAGCAACCGCGACCAGTGCGAAGTGAAGCGTTCTTCTACCAATACGCCCCTTCAGGCGCTTATTATGCTGAACGACCCCACGGTGCTGGAAGCATCCCGGGTACTGGCAGCGAAGCTCCTGCAGCAGGGTACGGATGCAGACCGCAACATCCGCCAGGCTTTCCGCCTCATCGTTTGCCGTACGCCGCAGGCTAAAGAAGTGAGTTTGCTAAATGAATACTTCAACCAGCAGCAGGCTTACTTTAAAAAGGAGCCCGGCCAGGCTGCCAAACTGCTGAGCCACGGAGAATATCCGCAGGCCGCTGTGGCAGACAAGGCATCCCTTGCCGCCATGATGCAGGTCATTACTACCATCTACAACCTGGAAGAAACATTATCCAAAACCTGAGCCTCCCGTTCAGCCAAATACTGCGCATCATGAAAAACGAATTTATAGAGCGTCATCTCAACATGAACCGCCGCAAGTTCCTCTCGAACCTGAGCTTAGGCGTAGGGAGCGTTGCGCTTGGCTCCCTGCTCATCCCTGACCTTTTCGGCAGCAAAAGCGAAAGCGAAGCCGGTTTAATGCCGGGTATACCGCACTTCGCCCCTAAAGCGAAACGCGTCATCTACCTTTTCCAGAACGGCGCCCCCTCACAACTGGAAAGCTTCGATTACAAACCGAAGCTCCGCGAAATGATGGGACAGGAACTGCCTGCTTCCATCCGCATGGGGCAAAGGCTTACAGGGATGACGGCCGGACAGTCGTCTTTCCCCCTCGTTGGCTCCCACTTCAACTTCCAGCAATACGGACAGGCCCGCGCATGGATCAGTGACCTGTTTCCGCATACGGCCGGTGTGGTCGACGATATCTGTATCGTACGTTCCATGTTCACCGAAGCCATCAACCACGACCCCGCGCTTACCTTCTTCCAGACGGGCGCCCAGCAGGGCAACCGTGCCAGCTTCGGCTCCTGGATGAGCTATGGCCTCGGCAGTGAGAATAAAAACCTCCCCGCCTTCTGCGTACTGCTCTCCCGCGGTAAAGGCAACGGGCAGGGCGTGTATTCCAAACTATGGAGCAACGGCTTCCTCGACAGTATTCACCAGGGCGTTCAGTTCAGCAGCGGCGATAACCCCGTGCTGTACCTCAACAATCCCGAAGGCATCGATTCCACCAACCGCAGGCAGATGCTGGATCAGCTGGCCGCGCTGAACGATCAGTCGTACAAAGAATTCGGCGACCCCGAAATCAGTACCAAGATCCAGCAATATGAAATGGCTTACCGCATGCAAACCGCGGTGCCGGAACTGACAGACCTTTCGAAAGAACCCGATGATATCCTGAAGCTCTACGGACCCGAATGCCTTGTGCCGGGCACGTTTGCAGCGAACTGCCTGCTCGCGCGCAAGCTCTCTGAAAACGGCGTGCGCTTTATACAGCTATACCATCAGGGCTGGGACCAGCACGGTAACCTGCCCAATGAAATGGCGGGACAGGCGAAAGACGTAGACCGTGCTTCCGCAGCGCTCATCACCGATCTGAAACAACGCGGCCTGCTCGATGAAACGCTCGTGATCTGGGGCGGGGAATTTGGCCGGACCAATTACTGCCAGGGTAAAATGACGGCAGATAACTACGGACGCGATCACCACCCGCGCTGCTTCTCCATCTGGATGGCAGGCGGCGGCGTGAAGCCCGGCATCGTATACGGAGAAACCGATGAGTTCGGTTACAACATAGTAAAAGACCCTGTGCATGTGCACGACTTCCACGCTACCGTGATGCACCTGCTGGGCCTCGACCACGAAAAACTCATCTTTAAACACCAGGGCCGCCGCTACCGGCTTACAGACGTAGCAGGACAAGTTATTCCCGGCTTAATGGCCTAAAAAAAGCAATATGGAAAGAAGAACATTTCTCCGGTCGTCCGCCTTGGCCGCCGCATCGTTTTACATTACGAAAGACCTTTTCGCCCGGCCCAAAGGCCCTGTGTATGGCCATCAAAATATGCGCTACACGCTCGATACCAAATGGAGCATGGCTGACAGCAGCCGGTTTCCCGTAAAAGACTGCCACGAAATGGTGCAGGATAAAAAAGGCCGCATCATCCTCCTTACCAACGAAACGAAGAACAACGTACTCATCTATAACAAATCAGGTAAACTGCTGAGCAGCTGGGGTACTACCTTCCCCGGTGCGCACGGGCTTACGCTGGCAGAAGAGAACGGGGAAGAATTCCTGCTCATTACCGATACGGATAAACACCAGGTGTATAAAACCACGCTGGATGGTAAAATCCTGCTCACTATCGATGCTCCCCTCGAAAGCGGGAAGTACAAGAAGAAAGAAGAATTCGTGCCCACGGAAACCACCGTTGCCGACAACGGCGATATCTTCATCGCAGATGGTTACGGCGCACAATTCATTTCCCGCTTCGACAGGAACGGTAAGCTGCTGGGCATCTTCGGCGGCCGTGGTGAAGGCACACAGTTCCTCGATAACGCACACGGCATTACGGTAGACCGCCGCAAAGGCACGCCTACCCTGCTGGTTACAGACAGAACGCGCAACTGCTTCAAGCGTTACAACATGAACGGCGAGCTGCAGGAAGTAATAGAACTCCCCGGCGCCTGCGTATGCCGGCCGGTGATAAAGAAGGACAACCTGTATGCCGCGGTACTGCGTGCTCCGGACATGAACGTGGAAGGCAGCGGCTTTGTGACCATCCTCGATAAAAACAATAAAGTAGTATCCAACATAGGGGGCACTGAGCCTAAGTATGTAGACGGAAAGTTACAGCGCATGCAGCAGGCCGAAAAGATCTTCGTGCATCCGCATGACGTGTGTGTGGACAATGACGAGAATGTATACGTAGCGCAATGGGCATCCGGTAAAGTATATCCCTATAAACTCAGAAGAGTCTAATGAACTGGAAACAAGTAAAGTGGCAGGAAGCAGGCGGCAGCCTGCTGTTTGCCTGCAATATATTCGTACTCGTACTCCTGCTGGCAGGCAACCGGGTAGCAGTACCTTCCTGGCTGCAGGTAATGGGTCGCATGCACCCCCTGGTGCTGCACTTCCCTATTGTGCTGCTGATGATAG
This sequence comes from Chitinophaga deserti, assembly GCF_003149455.1. GTDB lineage: Bacteria > Bacteroidota > Bacteroidia > Chitinophagales > Chitinophagaceae > Chitinophaga > Chitinophaga deserti. Next base: position 56,429 of record NZ_QFFK01000017.1, on the reverse strand, counting down.
GAGCCGGTCTCCTCTTCATCCGCCTCCGCGAACCGGAAGCCGCACACTGGAAGAAGCAGTTCACGGCCACACTCTTACTGGCCGGAGCGCTTACCACCGGCATGGCAGTTATCATGGGCCTGCTCCTTTCCCTGGAAGAAGGGTATACGGCCGACGGTGCGCTGTTCCTGCATAAATGGGGCGGCGCCCTGCTGTTGTGGGTTGCCTCCGCCTGTTACTGGCTGCGCAATGCCAGGCACCAGTGGTACGCGAAAAGCAGTGGACTTGCCGCCGTGGCCCTCATCATTTTTACCGGTCATTACGGAGCCGCCGTTACCCACGGGGAAAACTTTGTGCTGGCACCCGTTACGCCTGAAAAGAAAGCCGTACCCGTACAGCTGGAGCAGGCGCTTGTTTACGAGCACCTGGTAAGGCCCATACTGGAAGAAAAATGTATGAGCTGCCATAACCCTGCGAAAGCAAAGGGCAGTCTTTCCCTGGAAGACACCACGCAATTGCTGGCAGGTGGTAAAACAGGCAAGCTCTTCATCCCCGGCGATCCTGCGGCCAGCCTGCTGATGCTGCGGCTGCACCTCCCCGAAGAGGATAAGAAGCACATGCCGCCATCCAATAAGCCGCAGCTTACGGAAGACGAAGTAGCCCTGCTGCATCACTGGATCAAATCCGGTGGCGATTTCAATACCATGGTAACGGCCCTGCCTCCGCAGGATACCCTCCGCATGCTGGCCTCCGCCCGCCTGCAGCCTGCTGCCGGTGATAATCTCCCCACCTTTGCCCCGGCAGATGAAAAGCTTGTTGCAAAACTCAACAATAACTACCGTGTTCTGTATCCCGTAGCACTCCATGCCGCTCCGCTGATAGCCAACTGGTACAACAAGGATCAGTTCAGCATCGCATCTGTAAAAGAGCTGCTGCCCGTGAAAGGACAGCTCATAGAAATGCACCTGCAAAAGATGCCGGTAACGGATGCAGACCTTGCCATACTGGCGGAGTTCAAAGAATTGCGCGTGCTCAACCTCAGCTTTACACAGGTTACCGGTAAAACACTCGCAGAACTGGCTAAGCTGCCCCAATTGCAAAGTCTCTCCGTTGCTGGTGCGCCTGTTACCCTTGCTCAACTGATGACGCTGAAGAATGCACCTAAACTGAGGAAGCTGTATGTCTGGAACACCGCACTTACACAGGAAGAAATGGTACAGGCAGAAAAAGCTTTCCCGCTGGTGACCATCGTTAAAGGATTCGACGGCAACAGCGGCGAGCAATTACAGCTCAACCAGCCCGTGCTCGTTAATACCGATGCCGTTTTCAGGGATCAGATGCAGCTGCAGCTGAAGCATCCTGTTAAAGGTGTGGAGATACGTTATACCACAGACGGCACCGCGCCGGACAGTATCAGCTCTCCCCTTTTCAAAGACAGCCTGCTGCTGGATAAAACCACCACCATCCGCGCCATAGCCTGTAAAAAGGGATGGAACAACAGCGCCCAGGTGCAATATGTGTTCAGCCAGTCGCGCTACAAGCCCGACAGTGTTACGCTGGTACAGCCACCCGATGGCCAGTACGTGGGAGAAGGCGCCAAAACCCTTACGGATGCGCGGAAGGGTACCGGTAATTACGGTGATGGCAAATGGCTCGGCTATGCCAACAAGCCCCTTGAAGCAGTAGCCTACTTCCCCAAACCAGTATCCCTGCACGAGGTAACCATCAGCGCTTACCGCCATATCGAAGCATACATCTTCCCCCCGGAGAAGATCGAGATATGGGGAGGCTCCAGCCCTCAGCAGCTGCGCCTGCTGAAAAAGATCGTGCCGGCACAGGGGCAGAAGGGCGATTCTGTAATGCCCGTCAATTATCTCCTCAACTTCCCGGCAACGGAAGTATCCTACCTGAAGGTGGTGCTGGCGCCCGTTTCCCGGCTGCCCCAGTGGCACCAGGGCAAAGGCGGCCGCGGCTGGGTATTTGTAGATGAACTGATGTTTAATTAAGACATACAAAGCAGGTAATGACAAGTTTCAGGGGAAGCCGGCAACCGGTTTTCTCCTGAAACTTGCTTACTTTTGACCGGTTTATCATTACCGGCATAGCAATGGGATACAAAAGCTTACAAGACTGCATCACCGATCTGGAAAAACATGGTCATTTAATCCGCATTAAACAGGAAGTGGACCCTTACCTCGAAATGGCCTCCATCCACCTGCGGGTGTATGAGCATGAGGGCCCCGCCATACTTTTCGAGAACGTGAAAGGCAGTAAGTTCCCCGCCGTATCCAACCTGTTTGGTACGCTCGACCGCTCGAAGTTCATGTTCCGTGATACACTGGACAAGATCAAGACGCTGGTGGATATTAAGGGCGACCCCGTTAAAGCCTTCAAGAATCCATTCAAATACCTGAACGTAGCGGCCACGGCATTATCTGCCCTGCCCATGAAATCCGGCCGCAACGCTCCCATCTCTTTCGGCCGTACCCAAATCAGCGAACTGCCACAGATCGTGAACTGGCCAATGGACGGCGGTCCGTTTGTGACCATGCCCCAGGTGTATACCGAAGACCCCGGACAGCCCGGAATCATGAACGCCAACCTCGGCATGTACCGCATTCAGCTGGGCGGGAATGATTATGTACAGGACAGGGAAATAGGCCTCCACTACCAGCTGCACCGCGGCATAGGCGTGCATCAGACCAAAGCCAACGCCAAAGGCCAGCCACTGAAAGTGAGCATATTCGTAGGGGGCCCTCCCTCCCATCCGCTCGCTGCCGTTATGCCCCTCCCCGAAGGACTTTCAGAAATGACCTTCGCTGGCGCACTGGGCAACCGCAGATTCCGGTATTACTATGACGATGAAGGATATTGCATTTCCGCAGATGCCGATTTTGTAATCACCGGCACAGTGATGCCGCATGAGAACAAGCCCGAAGGGCCCTTCGGCGATCACCTCGGATATTACAGTCTCGTTCACCCTTTCCCCCTCATGAAAGTGAGCAGGGTGTATCATAAAAAGAACCCCGTATGGTCGTTTACCGTAGTAGGCCGGCCGCCACAGGAAGATACCAGCTTCGGCGCGCTCATTCACGAGATCACGGGAAACGCCATTCCCAAAGAGATACCCGGTGTGCATGAGATCCATGCGGTAGATGCCGCCGGCGTACACCCCCTGCTGTTTGCCATCGGCAGTGAGCGGTACACACCGTACCTGAAGGAGCGTAAGCCACAGGAGATCCTTACCATCGCCAACCACATTCTGGGCAGCAACCAGCTCAGTCTGGCCAAATACCTGTTCATCTGCGCGAAAGAAGATAATCCTGCCCTGCATGTGCACGACATTGCTCCGTTTATGATGCACATGCTCGAGCGCATTGATCTCACCCGTGATCTGCATTTCTATACCAACACTACCATCGATACCCTCGATTATACCGGCAGCGATCTGAACGCCGGCAGCAAAGTAGCCATTGCAGCAGCGGGCAATAAGCGCCGCGAGCTCTGGCAGGAAATGCCGGCATCTTTCAGTCTGCCACGCCCATTTACCCATTACAAAATGCCCATGCCGGGCGTACTGGCGGTAGAAGCACCAGCTTTCACCAGCAACGCCGATACCGAAGCCCAGATAGCCATCCTCAACGATCACCTCCGCAACGAAAACCTCGACGGTCTTCCGCTTATTGTACTATGCGACGATGCAGGCTTTACTGCGGAGAACATCCCCAACTTCGTATGGGTAACGTTTACGAGAAGCAACCCTTCGCACGACATCCATGGCATTAACAGCTTCATCTCCCACAAGCACTGGGGCTGCAACGGCCCCATGATCATTGACGCCCGCATCAAACCCCACCACGCTCCGCCACTGATCAAAGACGCTGCAGTGGAGAAGAAGGTGGACGAGATGGGGAAGAAAGGCGGGGTGCTGGAAGGGATTATTTAACGAAGCGTTTTGATAATCGCGGATATGCGATGCTGCCCGAAGCCGGCCGCCTGCGCTTTACCGAACATTTGCTGCGCAAATCCGGCAAACCCTTTATCCAGCTTATTTTCAGCAGCCAGGCGTAACATCAGTGCGAAGGTACCTGCGCAGATATCTATGGAACTCTGCGGGTCTTCGAACCGCTGCTGCTGAATATCATCGCCCGTGTCTTTGATCATTTGTCCAAGTACCGGAGCAATGTTATGGATCATGGAACCAAGGTCAGCCACCTGCATCCCTTCCGACTCCATTATGCGCGCACCGTTCAAAAAGCCGATCATCATACCGAACATCGTGGAAAGTGCCGCAAGGTCCCAGGCGGATGCCGCACCTGGCGCTTCTCCCTGGTAAATAAGCGTACCGCCCAGGATGCGCAGGGCATCGCCTGCGGTATCGTATGCTGCGGCACTGCCCGACAGGAAGATCGGAGTTTGTTCCGTACCCATCTGAGATGGCGTGGCCAGTATGGCACCGTCGAGGTACGCAGCACCACGTGCGGTGTAATCCCCCGCCATAACCCGCGCATCCTGCGGCGTGCCCGTGCTCAGCTGCACCACCGTTTTCCCTTTCATGGTTACCCCCTGCATCACCTGATCTGTAACGGCATAATCGGTAAGACAAATGAGGATGATATCGTTAGCGTCCACTGCAGCCTGAATGTCTCCCGAATAAGTGGCGCCTGCTGCGATGAGTGGACGGGCCTTTTCTTCAGAGCGGTTCCAGACCGTTACCTGCTTCCCTTTTTCCAGTAATAAACGCGCCAGTACCGTGCCCATCGCTCCCAGGCCAATCATTAATATCCTTTCTTTCATGTGTTTGTAATTTGAGTGATTCATCTTGTTTCGTGGAACAAAGTAACGGCAGGCTGCATGCATGGACAATACGGGATAATATGTTCGGGTAGGGATAATTTTATCCCCTCCCGGGAATGGCTTAATTTTATCGGATAAATACGCCTTTGTTTATGTATGAGAAGAAAATACCAAAAGACTTTAGTTGTGGCATGGCTGTGCTGATGGAGATAATCGGCGGAAAGTGGAAGTCGTACCTGCTGTTTCTCATCGGGAAAGGCGTACGGAGACCCAGCGAGCTGCACCGTCAGGTGCCCGCCGCTACCAAGCGCGTACTGAACCTGCAACTGAAAGAGCTGGAGTTTCATGGCATAATCGGAAAAGATATCTATCCAGAGTTACCGCCGCGTGTGGAATATTTCCTGACCGACTTCGGACAGTCGCTCATGCCCGTCATCAATGCTATGGACAATTGGGGTAGCGGGTATGTTGGAGAATTCCGGCAACTGATGGAGCGAAAAAGTGAGTTATCCGGCATTCATAATTAAGTATAAAAAAGGCGCATCCCCTTTCGGGAATGCGCCTGGGAGTTACAGTCCGGCTGCTTCGCTGAAAACAACACCGGCTTTTTTCAATAGCTTATCGCTATGCATCAAAGATCAGCGAAGCGCATCAGGGTAATGTATACCCATTACAGAATTACCTGCCAATATTGCTAGTACTTTACCACCAGCTTACCGATGGTACGGCCGCTTTCCAGCTGTGCATGGGCTTTCTTAAAGTTCTCTGCAGTGAGGCCTTCGATGGTTTCGGTGAGCGTGGTGGTGAGGGTACCGTTATCCAGCAGTTCAGATACCTTGTTCAGTATGTGGTGCTGTACCTGCATGTCTTCGGTTTGGAAGGAGGAGCGGGTAAACATCATCTCCCAAAAGAAGCTCACGCTTTTGCCTTTTAGCTGACGGAGGTTCAACTCTTCTCCCGAGTCGCTGATGGAGCCGATCTTTCCCTGTGGTTTAACCAGTTCAACCATGGCGCTCCAATAATGTTGCAGGTTTACCAGGTCGAGGATAATATCTACATCCTTAATACCGGCATTCCTTACTTCCTCCACGAGGTTTTGGTGATTCACCACCACATCGGCCCCCATCTTCCTGCACCATTCCACTGATTCCGGGCGGGAGGCGGTAGCGATCACGTTGAGTCCTGCCACCTGCTTCGCCAGCTGAATGGCAATAGATCCTACGCCACCGGCGCCGCCGATGATGAGGATGGTTTTGCCTTTGTCTTTATCAGTAATGCCCATCCTGTCGAACAGCAATTCCCAGGCAGTGAGGGCAGTGAGAGGTATGGCTGCAGCCTGTTCTGCGCTTAGCTGGCGGGGTGCTTTACCCACGATCCGCTCATCTACCAGCTGGTATTCGGCATTGCTGCCCGGCAGCCGGATATCGCCCGCATAATACACGGTGTCTCCGGGCTGGAAGAGGGATGCTTCTCCACCTACTGCCTCTACAATGCCCACCGCATCCCAGCCGATGATTTTGGGGGATGCCAGCTCCTGGTCTTTAGCGCTGTTCTTACGCACTTTAGTATCTACCGGGTTCACCGATACCGCAGCTATTCTCACAAGGAGCTGCCTGCCGGAAGGCACCGGTTTCTCCGTTTCAAAGGCGAGGAAGCTGTCTGCTTCCGATATGGGTAACGATGTTTTAAATCCTATTGCTTTCATATATTCTTACGTATTTATAGCAAAATTATACCTATAAAACTCCAATAATCTGTACTATTCTACTAAGATATTGTATAATTTCGCTGTATGCGGACCGAATTCCTTTACGAACCATTCTCCTTTCGGTACGACACGGTGGACGAGATGCCCGTGCTGATGCCTAATAAACACTTCTTCGAGCTGGTGTATATCCTTTCCGGCAAGGGCCGCCATTGCATTAACCAGCATGAGTTCGAATATGGAGAGAACCATATGTTCCTCATCACCCCGCAGGACTGCAGCCGTATTGATATCACTGAAACCACCACTTTCTTCATTCTCCGCTTCAGCAATATCTATCTGAAAAAGAACGCCTTTTCTTTAGAGAATATCCAGCGGCTGGAGTTCATCTTGCAGCATGCCAATCATAAGCCGGGCTGTATATTGCGTAACCAGAGCGATAAGAAGCTGATCCGCCCTATGGTGGAAGCCATCATCCGTGAATCTGCCGGTAAAGACCTGTACGATCAGGAGATCATCCGCCAGTTGGTACAGAGCATTATTCTTATTGTGGCGCGCAACATCGCCAAATACCTGCCAGAAAAGCTGGATCACGGCTCCGAAGAAAAGATCATCGATATCATCCACTACATCCAGCAGCATATCTACGAGCCGGAAGCACTGCGTACAGCTTCTATAGCTGGCCATTTCGGGTTATCGGAAAACTACCTTGGCAAGTACTTCAAAAAGCATTGCAACGAAACGCTGCAGTCTTATACCGGCAATTACAAGCTCACGCTCATTGAGCACCGGCTAAAGCATAGCGATAAGCGTATTAATGAGATTGTGAGTGAGCTGGGATTTAACGACGAAAGCCATCTTAATAAATTCTTCCGGCAGAAGAAAGGCGTGAGCCCGCGGCAATACCGGCAGGCATCACAAAAAGCGTGAGTATTACACCCTTTCGTTCCGGCGCTTCACCATTTCCCAGATCCAGATGGGTGCAAAGGGAGAGGTACAGCCTTTAGACACGGGATAGTTGCGGTAGATGCCCAGCTCTTCCCCGATTTCCAGCGCGCGTTTTCTATGTTCCGGGAAGTGAATGCCGATCTGGGCAAGGGTGGTGTTCATGGTCCATTGCACTTCTTCCGGTGCAGTGGGCATTTCTTTATGAATACGGTTGAGCAGTTGCTTCAGGTCCACCCCTTCCGCATCCCGTGCTACCTTCCCTGCCATGAGGCTCCATCCGGCGCGGGCGGTCCATACATTATCACTGTCCATCCATGCTTCGCGCATCTCTTCCCGCTGAGGGTGGTCTTTTAGTATGTAAGAGTTAAACCATTCCGCTACCTGTACATAGTTGATGGAACGGAGCATTTCATCGAGATCTGCAGTAGTGAGGTTTTTAGGTTTGATGATCAGTAAAGCCAGGAGGCGCGCATCCACATTATTCGTTTTCCAGAGTTCCAGTGCGAGCGCATGATCAGATTTGATCTTGTTGGCAACCGTACGGATGTCGCCCAGTTTAACCCCAAACTGGTTATTATCCGCCCCGCGCTTTACGTTATGCGCGAAAATCTTTTCATCGCTCAGGGCCTGCAGTTGTGAGAGGGCTTCCTTGCTGGTCATGGTGTATGGATTTAGGTGGATATGGTGCTACAGTTACGGCACGTAAATAAACTTACGAAAAGTGTGCCGCAATGACAAGCCACTACTTGTTTGTTTGCTGCGGCCACAGAAAGCAATAAGTATTGGTAAGTCTAATCAACAGTAACACTATCTCTCCGTACCAGCACCATTTTAATCGTATCATCACCACGATGATAATTCCATTCCATCTCGTTCTTACTGAGATGATTCACTTGAATCTGCAGCGGCTTTGACTGTTTAAAGAATTTCAGGGTAATGGTATCGTTATTGGAACTGAAAGCGTATTCTCCTGTTTGCGACCGGTAAGCATCTACCACAAATGGGTTGGGAGAACAGGTGATGCTTTTGTAGTGCTCAATGTACACGTTTTGCCAGATAGCCGCATCTTTCAACCAGGCATCTTCATCTACCGGCTTGTTATTCTTAATCGTATACTTTACCTCCCATTTACCAGCCATGGGCTGTTCTTTCTTAAACTTCAGATTCATAATTAAGGCAAATGCGAAAGGCCCTCCGATAACCAGTACTCTTGCCATCCATTTCAGTGTCAGGTTACCAGCTGCAGGTTGCAACAGTTGTTTTGTTATGATCACACGGATGATATCCCAATGGAGGAACAACAGGTACAACAAACCGATCGTAAAGCATATGGCGTTCAGTGTAGCTCCAAGTGGTATGCCATACAATACATCTATCAGCACAATATTTATCATTACCGGCAGCAACATAATTACCCCCAATAATGTGGTTTTCCGGAACAGGAGCATTACAGAACCCGCCACCTGAATAAAACCGATCACCAGGTTCAATACATTGGAGTACCCGAAATAATTCCAGGTAAGCGAGAACCCTGAAAGACTCCCGACAGTGGCATCATTCCGATAAAATAATTCCTCGAACTGCAGATGGAAGAATTTAACAAAGCCATAACCGCTGATCACCAGCGCCAGCCAGTACCGGATGAAAGTAACGAACAAGGTCTGCAATTTATCCGAATTTATCTTCCCCCTGTTTTCACGGAACTGCCATAAAAACGGGAATCCGATCACAAAAACCATTGCGGCAACAAGTAATACAGGAAACAGAGAGTTGAAAATAACATTTATTACAGGATCATCCGAGATAATGAACAACCTCGAGAATAGCACATAAGTAAAACAGTTAACGGCAGCAATGGCAACAACAATAGAGACAAGGAGCTTTGCCAAATAGGGATTTCCGTCGGTTTTCTGTAACATCATAAGTGGGATTCTCTTTTAAAGATATAGATTTCGGGGAAACATTATTCACTATCCCCACTTCCTTCTTACCGAATTTTATCATAGTTTGGGGGCGTAAACGGCCTATAATTGTCAACCAATCTAACTTTTAGTGAAAAGGAACTCCTTTTGCGCATAGCTGAAGGTGATGAACTGGCATTCGCGCAGTTCTTCCGGCAATATTCCCCGCTTTTACAACACTGGATCCAACGCCTCATCAAAGATGAGCAGGGCTGCCTCGAAGCACTGCAGGATGTGTTCATCCAGATATGGGTGTACCGCGATAAGCTCCCGGAAGTACACCACCTCCATGCCTGGCTGAAAACGGTTACCACCCACCAATGCTTCAAACACCTGGCCCGCCGGAAGGCATATTACGCCCATTCCGCCCCCGAAGGCGACCACATGACAGGTTACCCCTCACAGGATGCCGGAGCCGCGGAAAACCTCCATTTTAAGGAAATACAGGCTATTATACAGCAAACCCTTAATACCCTCACGCCCCAGCAACGCCAGATCTACCAGCTCAGCCGGGAAGAAGGGCTTACCTCCGACCAGATTGCCCAACGGCTTAACCTCTCCCGCGGCCATATCAGGAACACTATCAGCACCATACTGGCCATTATCAGGCAGGCTTTACTGCAGGCCGGCAAGATCTATTGGCTGGCCTGGATACTATTTTAAAAAATATTTGCCTTTCCGGCATTACACCCTCTCTTTTTCAAGTCTCTTATATTCCTGACGCCATAAACTGCCTTTTACGATGATGCAAAAAGAAGACATCGCTTACTACATCAGGGGCTATATCAATAATACCCTCAGCAACGCTGAGCGGCACACCTTCCTGACCGAAGTGATCCGGGAAGAAAATAAGGAGACCTACCAGGAGGTAGCTGCTTCCCTGCTGGAAGACACCCCTGTGCTGGCACCCTTCGATGAAAAACTATGGCCGTTATTTAATAATGCAATCCAGGCAGATAAGCCTTCTCCGGTAGTAAAATCAATAACCAACCATCCCGTCCACCGTTTACATTCCCTGCGCAAATGGCGCTGGGCCGCAGCGGCAGTAATCCTGCTCGCCGCTTCCGGCGCACTGGTAATGCACCAGATTAAAACTCAAAGCACTAAAAACGGATCTGCAGCTATCGCCGCTGCGGATATTGCCCCCGGAAGGGAAGGCGCAGTGCTCACACTCGCAAACGGACAGCAGGTAGTCCTCGACAGTCTAAAAAATGGCTTAATTGCCAGCCAGAACGGGGCTAATGTGGTATTAACCAACGGACAGCTCAGCTACGGCCCGGCAGTTGCCAACCCGGATGAAGTATTGTACAACACCATGACCACGCCCAAAGGCCGCCAGTTCCAGCTTACGCTGCCCGATGGCACACAGGTATGGCTCAACTCTGCCAGCTCCATCCGCTTCCCTACAACGTTTACCGGTAAAGAGCGCCGCTTGGAGATAATCGGGGAAGCTTACTTTGAAGTAGCTAAAAATGCACAAATGCCTTTCCGGCTGGATGTGGGGGATAAAATGGAAATAGAAGTACTGGGTACCCACTTCAACGTACAGGCTTACGACAACGACAACACGCTGAAAACCACGCTACTCGAAGGCAGCGTACGCGTAAAGGCACAACCACGCGCTAATCATACCAGTCAAAGCACCACCGTCCTCACGCCCGGCCAGCAGGCTCAGATCAACCAAAATGCAGCAGACGCAAAAAGCGTATCCGTTATTAACGATGCCGATATCGACAAGGTAATGGCATGGAAAAACGGGCACTTCAATTTCGAAGGCGCCTCACTGGAAGAAGTAATGAAACAGCTGGAACGCTGGTACGACATTGAAGTAATATATGAAAGCGGCATACCTGATATAGCATTCGTGGGGAAAATGACGAAAGATATTCCATTGTCAGGCTTACTGATAATGCTGGAGAAATCCAAAGTACACACCAGGCTGGAAGGGAGAAAGCTGGTGGTTTTACCATAGATCAGACATGTAAAGAACACAAATCATACAGGACCATCTAAAAACAAAACCGGAAGTGCGGGAACACCTCCGGAAGATAGTTTCGTTGGTCTGAATGGAGCTTCTATTCTCTATTATCAAACAACCAAAACTTACCTAAAGGTATGACAAAATTCGCTTTTGGGACGGATCCCGTCCTGTCCGCGTGTACCGTGCGGCCAGTCTGGCGACGCCCTATCACCAAAATCCTGCTGGTTATGAAATTAACCGCCTTTTTATTAACTGCTGCTCTTATTCAGGTACACGCTTCCGGTGTGGCCCAAACGGTCTCCATCACCGGAAGAAACCTCTCTCTCAAGCAGGTGTTCAAGGCAATCGAAGTGCAAACCGGGTATGTACTTTTCAGCAACCGCGAACTGCTGGCCGATACCCGGCCCGTTACGCTGAAAGTGTCTGACATGGAACTGGCAGACCTGCTGGATGTGGTTTTGAAGAACCAGTCGCTCGACTATATCATCCAGGGTAAAACTATCACGCTTTCCGCAAAGGCCAACTGGCGCCCCATCGCTGTTCCCGGCAGGACCGATCTCCCGCAGGTTATCACCCTCGTCGCTCCGCCGGTGCTGGTACGGGTAACCGGTCCGGACGGTAAGCCGCTTGCAGGTGCATCCATCGCCATAAAAGGTTCCTCCATTGCAGGCGTTACCGGTGCAGACGGTACTTTCAACCTCGTACTGGAACCCGGCCAAACCATCGTGGTTTCCTTTGTAGGCTACGAGCAGCAGGAGCTCCCCATCACCCCTGCCCTCCTTGCCCGCAGTGCGGTGCTGGGGCCCGACAGGAAGCCAGGCGGCCTCATCGTTCGCCTCGTGCCTAAAATAGAATCCCTCAACGAAACCGTGATCCTCGGTATCTATAACCGCCCTAAAGAAAGTTTTACCGGTGCGGTAACCACTATATCAGGCGATCAGCTCCGCAGTGTAAACGGGCTGAATGTACTGCAGGCCATGAAAGTATTTGACGCTTCCGTACATATCCCCGACAACGTACAGTTCGGCAGCGATCCTAACAGGCTGCCTACCGTTACTCTGCGAGGCACCAACAACTTCCCCACACAGGGCGGTAATGCCAATGCGCCCGTTTCCGGTGCCGACTTCTCCTCCAACTACATGAGCAACCCCAACCAGCCCCTGTTTATACTGGATGGTTTTGAAGTGAGCATACAGCGGGTATACGACCTCGACATGAGCCGCATCGCCAGTTTCACCATCTTAAAAGACGCTGCCGCCACCTCCATCTACGGATCGCGCGCGGCCAACGGCGTGATTGTTGTGGAAACCGTGCAGCCCAAACCCGGCAAGCTCCGTTTCTCTTACAGCGGGCAGGCACAGGTAACCGCACCGGACCTCACCGTTTACGACCTTACCAATGCGGCAGAGAAGCTGGAAGTGGAAAGACTGGCCGGTGTTTACAGCCAGTTTGCAGACGGTGCACTGCCCGCATCCGATGCCTTTTACCGCCAGTTATATTCCAACAGGCTGGCCAGTGTACAACAGGGCGTAAATACCTACTGGTTATCACAGCCCGTACACACCGGCTTTGGACAGCGCCACTCTATATATCTCGAAGGCGGCGATAACTATATCCGCTACGGCATCGATTTCGGGTATAACCAGAATGCTGGTGTAATGAAGAACAGCGGCCGCAGAAACTATACCGGCGGCATGAATCTCAGCTACCGCCATAAAGGGCTCATGATCAAAAACGTACTGAATGTGGCGTTTAACCTTGCTAAGAATTCCAACTACGGTCCATTCAGCGAATACACCCAAATGAACCCATACTGGAAACCTTTTGATGAAAACGGTAACCCGGTACAGGTAGTGGAGCAATACACGATCAACGGCAGCAAATCCACAGCATACCTGAATCCTCTGTATAACAGCACGCTGCATATCATAGACCAGACGGCATACACCAGCATCGTGAACCAGACCAACCTGGAATGGCGCATCAATGATGCTTTCCGCCTTACCGGTAAAATGGCTATCAACAAACAAACCGATCAGGGTGATAAGTTCCTGCCGGCAAAACACAACTCCTTCTTCGAGGAAGACGACTTCACCGAAAGAGGCAGCTATACACAAACACACAGTAAATTCTTTTCGTACGACGGCTCCCTGCAACTGGACTATAACAAGCGGCTGGGCAACGGGTATCTCTATAATACCACCGGCCTCAACATTGCAGAAACCAACAGCGATTACGTGGGCATCTATGTAACCGGCTTCCCTAACGAAAGAATGGATGACATAGGGTTTGGAAACGGCTATCCTGATAATACCAAGCCCGATGGCGGAAATGCCGTTACCCGCAGGATATCTGCTTTCAGCAACTTTAACTATACATACGATAACCGTTTCCTGGCAGACGTAAGCTTCCGGGCAGACGGCTCCTCTCAGTTCGGGGTAAACAAACGCTTCGCACCATTCTGGAGCGCTGGTTTGGGATGGAACATACATAACGAGAAGTTCTTTGCCAGATCGAAAGTTATCAACAGACTACGGATACGCGCCTCCATGGGTTCCACCGGTGATAACCGCTTCCCTCCTTTCATGGGCATCACTTCCTATAAGTATTTCACGGATCAGAACTACCGTTCCAAAGTGGGCGCTCTATTAATGGGCTATGGAAACGAGAACCTCGCATGGCAGCAAACCATCAAAAAGAACCTGGGTACGGACATGACGCTGTTTAACAGCCGCCTGAACCTGACATTCAATATTTACCGCGAAAACACCAATGGCCTCATCCTCGATATCAATACCCCTCCTTCTGCCGGGGTTACCAGCTATAAAGAGAACGTAGGCAAGATGCAGAACAACGGATATGAGTTCAATGCCACTTACTTTATCATCAAAAACGATCAGAAACAAAACTACTGGAGCGTTTTCGTGAATGGCAACCATAACCGCAACTACATCAAAAGCATCTCCAATTCACTCAAAAAGCTGAACGAAACCAACGATAAGAACGATAAAGACCAGCAGGTAAAACCACAGTTCCGGTTTGAAGAAGGCCAGAGCACCAATGTGATCTGGGCTGTTCGCTCCAATGGCATCGATCCCAGCAACGGCCGGGAAGTATATATCAAAAAAGATGGCTCGCTGACTTATAACTGGGACCCGAAAGACAAAGTGATCGTGGGAGACATTACCCCCACCATGAACGGTAACTTCGGCACCAACCTCACCGTAAAAGGTATTACACTCGGACTGTACTTCGATTTCCAGTTCGGCGGGCAGATGTATAACCAAACCCTGCAAAGCCGTGTAGAAGGTGCTGATCTGCAATACCAGGTAGACCGCAGGCTGCTGCTAGGCCGTTGGACCAAGCCAGGCGATGTAAAGTACTTCCAGCGGCTGGTATATACCAGCTCAGGCATCCTGATCACACCAAGCTATGCTACTTCCCGCTTTGTGCAGAACAACGACTACCTGAACCTTGGCAGTATTTCCCTGAGCTACCAGATTCCCGATAAGGTGACTAAACCCTGGGGCTTTACCAATACCCGCCTCAGCTTTATTGCCAATGAAATCAAACGCTGGGGAACCATCAAAATGGAGCGCGGCCTGGATTATCCCTTCGCCCGCAACTTCACCCTTGGCCTCACCACTTCCCTTAACCAGTAAAACAGCCGATACATGAAATCCAGATATATCAACAGCATGCTCCTTTTTACCCTGGTAGCCGTAATGGCTTCCGGTTGTAAGAAATGGCTGGATGTAAGCCCTAAAACCCAGATCCGGCAGCGGGAGTTGTTTGAAAACGAACAGGGGTTCCAGGACGCACTAACCGGTGTGTACCTGAAGCTCGGCGGCAGCAGCCTCTACGGACAGCAAATGACCTATGGCTTTATGGACGTGCTGGCACAGACATATACCATCACCTTTGCCGGCACTGATAATTCCAGCGCCACCTTTAAACAGGCCGGTGTGTATAACTATACCGATACAAGGGTAAAAACACGGATGGCCGCCATCTGGGGCGAAACCTATTCCGCTATCGCCAACCTTGATAACATCCTCACACAAATGGAAGATAAGAGGAAGATCTTTACCCTCGATAATTTCGACAGGGTAAAGGGCCAGGCACTGGCATTGCGTGCCTTCCTTCACTTCGACCTGCTCCGCCTCTTCGGAACCGCTCCTGTTGTGGATGGTGCTAAACCTTCCATCCCTTATGTGACCAAATTCGGTGTAGGCGTATATCCGCTGCTGCCGGTGAACGAAGTGATCGGAAACTGCCTGAAAGACCTCGCGGAAGCAGAAGTGCTCCTCGGCGGCAATAAGGAAGTAAACATCGCCTACAGCGCAGACCCTACCAGCAACTACATGAACTACTGGGCAGTAAAAGGGTTGCAGGCACGCATACACCTCTATGCAGGCGATAAACCGAAAGCACTGGAAGCAGCAAAGGTAGTTATCAGCAACCAGGCTCTTTTCCCCTTCGTGGAAGCAGGAAGGGCATCGGCCACCATTAGCCGCGACCGCCTTTATGCCACCGAACATTTGTTTGCGCTGAATGTATACAAGCTGAAAGATTTCGCGGAAGCTTATACCAAAACCAATATCGGCCTCCCCCTGTTATCTACGACCAGCACTAAAACACGCGCCCTGTACGAAACCACCACAGGCGGCAGTTCCGATATACGGTTCAACTACCTGTTCGTGCAATCCGGCAGCGGCTATTACACCACTAAATATTACCAGGATGCCATCCAGGACTTCCTGCTGAACACGGTGCCTCTCATCCGTCTCACGGAAATGTACTACATCGCAGCAGAATGTACGGAAGACACGCAAGCAGGCGTAAGTTACCTCAACGTAGTGCGGCACAACAGGGGCCTTGCCGACCTGGCAACCGGGCTTACCCCCGATAAACTGAAAGCAGAGATCCTCAAAGAATACAAAAAAGAATTCTACGGGGAAGGACAGCTGTTCTATTACTTCAAACGTATCAACAACCCCAAGATAGACGGCAGCAGTGCAGACGCTACCAAAGTATACGTATTCCCCCTGCCGGAAGATGAAGTGGAATTCGGGAAGCGGTTTGAACAATAGATACAGGCATATGCCTGTGCCAGTATTACCATCAAAATTATACACATGAAAAAAGCTATTCAATATACCACCCTCCTTTTCACATGCGCATTCGCTCTGGGTGCCTGCGAAAAATCGGAACTCGTGGATTATAACCAGCCGGACATGATCTACGTTTTTAAGGATTTTGATTCGGATGTAAAAGACAGTGCCTCCTATTCCTTCGCTATTAAAGATGAGTCCCTTCAATACGATACCGTGTTCGTACCGGTACGTATCATGGGAACTGCAAAAGACTTTGACCGCGAAGTGAAATGGGCGCCGGTAGACAGTTTAACCACTGCCGTGGCAGGAACCGATTATGAAATACTGCCTGCCAAAGTACCCGCAGGTGCCTTTTCGGCAAACATTCCCGTGAAAGTATTGCGCAATACTGCCATGAAAACCAATGAAGTGAGGCTGATGGTGGAGATCCGGCAGTCGAAAGACTTTGCCCCAGGCATCTCCGATGCAAACGGCAGCAGCTGGTACATGCCCGGTGCCAGCCGCAGGTACCTCGTGAAAATCAACGACTTCCTCACCAAGCCCAATAACTGGGACAGCTTCCTGAAGTTCTTCTTCGATACGTTCAGCCAGGTGAAATATGCTTTCATCATCAAGGTTACAGGCAGGTCTGAGTTTCCTTCCGGATCAACAGGCTTACCCTACGCGCAGTTCGTATACTACGAAACCGTTTGCCGGAACGCCCTGGCTGAATACGAAGCAGCCAATGGCCCGCTGATAGATGAATTTGGTAACCGGGTAACTTTCTAACCTATCGCTCACTGCATTAAAAAGAAGATGATGTTTACATCCATAAAATATTTATGCGGCATTACGCTGGCCATTGCCATGGCAGGCTGCTACAAAGACGAAGGCAACTACGATTATAACGAGATCAATAAAATAGCCATCACCAGCGATTCCACAGACGTTGTGGTATCGCAGCAGGACACGCTCCGTATTAACGTGAACCTGTCCCAGACAATGCCTGATGCCTCCGGCCTCACCTACCAATGGGTATTGTACCCTACCGGTACAGCGCAAACCCGCCGTACCCTCAGCGAAACTAAAAACCTGAGTGCCTTTATCACGGAAGCACCGGGCAGCTATGTGCTGGATTACTTTGTGACGGATAAGAAAACCGGAGTGAGTTTTCAGAAGCGTTTCTGGATAAATGTGGTAAGTGCATTCGGCGAAGGCTGGATGGTACTGGAAGAAGTGAACGGCGCCACTGATATCGGGCTCGTTACCAAAGGGAATAAGATCTATAGAAACATCTATTCTGCCACTAACAAAGGAGCCAAACTACCCGCAGGCGCTAACATGATACAGATCATCAATTACCGCTCTGATCAGGAGATCTACATCTTCTCACCCAATGATATGATACAGGTGAACTACATCGACTTCTTAAAGATCAAAAGGTTTGATGAGTTCTTCTTCACCGCACCGGAACCTAAGCCGCAAGGCCATTACCTACTGGGCGGAGCGGATAAAATTCTTTACAACAACGGACAGGTATTTCCCGTCAGCCTCATGACACCGCCCCCTTTCTTTTACGGCCTTCCGCTCATCGGGGAGAATCCGTATTACATGGAGCCTTATCCCATCTACTCTGTCTTAAAAGGCAAATTTTTCTACGACCGCATATCTCAGCGGTTCTACAGGGCAGGTCCTTATGACATAGAGCTGAGCAGCTGCCCCGCATACAACCCGGCGCTGGATGCATTTGACATGAACAATATCGGTAAAAAGATGCTCTATGCAGAACATAACGTAACCGATCAGCACATCGCGCTGTTTAAAAACAACAACCACGACTCCCTGTTCATTTACGTCCTCGATGCCGGTATCGACAATGCAGCTATCGGTAAATATGATGTTACCAAAGTTCCGGGACTACTGGGGGCTGATCATTACATGATGTCAAAAACACTGACGTACCTCTATTATTCCAACGGTAACAAAGTGTATAAGCTCGATATCCTTGCCCAAACGTCTACCCTCCTGTACACTTTCCCGGCCGGCGCACAGGTAGCCGACATGAAACTGTACCTGAACTATGATGATTTTGAAGATCCCGACAACTACCGTGTAATGGGTATCGCCACCAACGAAGGCGATCAGGGCAAGCTGTATTATTTCCACATAGCGGGTACCGGTAACTTTACCGGCAACACCTACCGGGAAGTATTCAGCGGTTTCGGTAAGCTGAGCAGCATTCTTTTCAAAAGCAGAAGCTAAGCATCTATTTATCCTTTTCCCATACGGAAGCCCGTCCACAGCGGCGGGCTTCCTTTCTAATCAAACCAACAAACCATGAAGATCAGGTACCAATCATTATTAACAGCCGTTATCCTCAGCGCAGGACTCCATGCTGCGGCGCAAACGAAGCCAATGGCCACCATCCGTGGCAAAGTGGATAAAGAGAAAGTTGCTAAAGTATACCTCTTCCACGTTGCGCAGGGTGAAATGACGGAATATGCAACCACCCGGCTGGATGCGGGCAGGAACTATGCATTTGCCCTTCCGGATGCAAAGGAGGGCTTCTACTACGTATCCGATAACAACTCCCGCAGATCGTTACCCACCCGCTTTTACCTGAAGCCCGGTGAAAACGTTACCGTCGACATCCATGCTACCAGTACAGATATTACAGGCTCATCGCCCGAAAACAAGCTGCTGGGACAGTGGGAAAAGATGTATAGCGAACTGGCAGCACCCTCATTCCGGTTCTTTGAAGGCAACTACGACTATAAAACCTTCTTCCCCGCACTGGAGGCCTTTATTCCTAAAGCGGAGGCTTTTAAAAAGCAAATCAATACACCCAACAAATCGTTTAACAGCCTGCTCCGTATGGTGGTAGACAGTGACGTTGAATACGCCGCCATCTACTTTATTTACACTCCCCGGTCTATTCACCCCACCCGGGAGCAGTATCCTGCTTACTACAATTCCATTATACAGAAGGAAAAATTCTGCGACACCCGCATCCTCCAGCTGGGCGATGCTATCGACAGAATGGAGCGGTACACCATGTTCTACAATATGAACAGCGGGGTAAAAATTGCAGCAGGCGAACATATGCAGCATGCAGTGAGCGCTATCTGTAACGATACCCTGAAAGGACTGTTCCTCACAGCTGGTCTGGACCGCTACAAATCACTGGAAAAGCTCCGGACAGATTATGCTCCCTTCATGAAATACCTGCTAACAGACTCTGCCAAAGCCAAATACCTCCGTCAGGAATCGGCCATCGCATCTTACGCCAAAGGGGAAAAGGCTTACAACTTCGCCTATCCGGATATCAACGGCGATACCGTTTCGCTCGCCAGCCTGAAAGGAAAAGTGGTGCTGGTGGACACCTGGGCTACCTGGTGCATGCCCTGCAGGGCGGAGATCCCCCACCTGCAAAAGCTGGAAGAAGAATTAAGGGGTAAATCCATCGCCTTTGTGTCCTTATCTGTAGATGAAGCGAAAGACAAGAACAAATGGGTGGAGTTTGTAAAGAAAGAAAAGCTCAGCGGCATACAGCTGTATGCAAAGGGCTTCAGCGAATTCGCTCATTACTACAAGATCAACTCAATCCCCCGTTTCCTGGTGTTCGACAAAGCCGGGAACATCGTAACAGTAGACGCGCCCCGGCCTTCCCAGCCGGAGCTGAAAGCGCTGCTGCTACAGTTATCGGGGGGATGATGATAATGTTTAGGTGATATGCAAAGAAGGGGCTCTCCCCTTCTTTTTTTTGTTTTGTAGCTCTGTTATTAACCAATCTTCACGGATTTGCCTCCTGCAGCGGCTGATGCATAAATGGCCTCAATTACCTTCATATCCCGCAACCCCTCTTCTCCAGGCACATTATTGGGCCGGTTTTCGAGGATGGCTTTGGCTACTCCGTCCATATGTGCGGCCTGCTGGTTAATATGCTGGAAAGGCATAGGCCCGGAGCTGGTGCGGCCCTGCTGGCCACCATATCCGAAGGCATTGTTCACTTCGAACCATCCTTTTTCGGCAGCAGCGTATAACCGGTTAACCCCGGCGATGTAGGTAGTGAATGAATTGGCAATGGCGCCGTTGGGGAACTGCAGTTGCCAGGAAAGGGATTCCTCCACGTCTTTGAACTTCACCGGATCAGTTTTAGGGAATTCCTGGGCGGTGACGGACACCGGCTCGAGGCCCACCGTATACCGGGCACCCTGGATGGCATAAATACCCACATCCATAAGGGGCCCACCGCCGGAAAGGGCATGTTTGAGCCTCCACTGGTTGGGATCACCGGCACGGAAGCCGTCGCTGGCTTCCACCAGCTTTACCTGTCCGAACACCTTTTCCCGGCTCAGGCGCATCATTTCCATATGGAATGGATCATAGTGCAGGCGGTAACCGATGGCCAGCTGTTTCCCTGCCTTCCTGCACGCATCTATCATTTGCTGGCCTTCCCGCACATTTACAGCCATGGGCTTTTCGCAAATAACGTGCTTCCCTGCTTTGGCTGCCCGGATAGTGAATTCGGCGTGCATGGAGTTCGGGAGTACAATATATACCGCGTCGATGTCTTTATTATCCGCGATTCGGTCGAAGTTCTCGTAGTTGTAGATGTTCTTTTCCGGGATACGGTATTTGTCTACCCAGTTAGGGATCTTGGAAGGCGTACCGGTCACGATGCCCCTCAGCTCGATGTGCTGCGTCTGCAACAATGCCGGGCCCAGCTGATTGGTGGCATAGCTGCCGAGGCCTACGAGCGCAATGCCCAGCTTCTTCTGCTGGGAGAATCCTGCAAAGCCTGCCAGAGGCGTGGTAACGGCTGCTGCGCTGAGGATAGCCGAGTACTGGAGGAAATCGCGGCGGGAGTGTGTCATGGAATGTCGGGCTTTTAGGTCTTGATAAGATACGGTGAATTCGGGGGATGTGCAAGCACCATCCATAATGGTTATAAAGTACGCGGGTATTATCTTATTTTTCCCTTATTATGGAACAACCTGTGAAATCTCTTATCGTCCGGTATACATTTATCCTTTTTGCCACCCTGCTTATCAAATGGTGGATATTCTTCTTTGCTCCATGGGATATACCTACGCATATCCCTTCTACTCCGATGAATATACATGGTCTGGCCTTTATTGCTTGTATAGTAGCCATCTTCATACTTTTCCAGCGTTCCGTACTGAAACTTTTACCCGGTACATCCATATGGCAACTAATGCTTTGGTCTACGGTTAGCTTTCTACTGGCAGAAGCTATATTCCAGGCGGTAAGAGTATTTACGCTGGCAGACGCTACCGGAGTCGAAAAGGTACAGTTTTTCGTGAGGGGCACGGTTTTCACATCCCTGTTTGCAGCAGCTTTCGCCTTTTTAATTGCTTTTCAGTTGAAAACAAAGAAAACAGGACAGCTATTACTGTTGATATTAGCCTTCCTCATTATTGTTTATATTATCAATTTTCTCTTCTAGCTATTATATTTGATCCATCATTCCACGCTAATACTATTCATTACATGAAACGGATGCTCATTGCTTCAATAGGAGGCCTCCTGCTCACGGCCACCCTGTCTTCTACCGAAATATCCGCTCAATCACGCACCTACCAGAACCCGCTCCCCGTGGAGTTTGGCGATCCGTATGTGCTCCATGTGAAAGGCGATAAATACTACATGTACGGAACCGGCGGCGCCAGAAACGGCTTTGCCGCCTACTCCTCCACTGACCTCGTACATTGGAAAAACGAAGGACAGGTATATTTTGCCAGCAACCCCAACGGCTGGAGCGACTCTACCGCCGCATGGGGCGGTGCCTACTGGGCACCCGAAGTATATGCCTATAACGGTAAGTATTACATGTTCTACAGCGCCCAGTGGAAAGTAAACCCCACGAAAGAAGTGGAGAACTTTCGCATCGGCGTGGCTGTGGCAGATAAGCCTACCGGTCCGTTTACAGATCTCCTTACCCGCCCCGTATTCGACCCCGGCTACCCTATTATTGATGCCAATGTACTATTCGATAAAAACGGTAAGCTGTACCTCTACTACTCCCGCTGCTGCTATAAACACCCCGTGGAAAGCGAGGTATCGGCATGGGCAAAGGAAAAGGGCTGGTTTGATGTGATTGAAGAAAGCTGGGTGTACGGTGTGGAGCTAAAACCCGACTTCAACGGTGTAATAGGCGAACCCGTACTGCAGTTACGTCCACCCGTTAAAATGAACGATAAACAGGCGGAATGGGAAAGCCGCTCCGTTACCAGCAAGGAAGTAAACCGCAGATGGACCGAAGGCTCCGTAGCCTTCCGCAAAGGCGATACTTACTACATGATGTACTCCGCCAATTACTTCGGCGGTAAAAATTACGCTGTGGGATATGCAACATCTAAAAGTCCACTCGGCCCCTTTACAAAGGCATCCAATAACCCGGTACTGCAGAAGAACGTGGAGCAGGGCGGCGTAGTAACAGGCACCGGGCATAACAGCATTACTTACTCGCCCGACGGGAAGGAAATGCTCTGTGTGTATCATGCCAGAACCACGGCTACCGGCGATCAGCGTGTAGTGTTTATAGACCGGATGAAGGTGCTGAAGAACGGGCAGCTGGTGGTAGATGGGCCCAAAACTGCCCCGCAGGCGGTACCGGGCAGTAAATAACGAAAGTCTTATCTTCGAACGATGAAAATAGCCACTTATAATGTGAACGGCGTAAATGGCCGGTTGCCCGTATTGCTGCAATGGCTGAAAGAAAGCGCCCCCGATCTGGTTTGCCTCCAGGAGCTGAAAGCTCCTGGAGAAAAGTTCCCCCTGCAGGCTATTCAGGATGCGGGTTATCATGCTATCTGGCACGGACAAAAAAGCTGGAACGGCGTAGCTATCCTCTCCCGACATGGTATGCCCAAAGAGGTGACGCGCGTGCTGCCCGGTGATCCGGAAGACCTGCACAGCCGTTATATCGAAGCAGAAGTGGAAGGCATAACCCTCGGCTGTTTATACCTCCCCAATGGCAACCCGGCACCCGGCCCCAAGTTCGATTATAAACTGAAGTGGTTTGAGCGATTTACCCTGCATGCCGCAGAACTGTTTGCTTCAGGGAAGCCTGTTGTACTGGCGGGAGATTATAACGTGATACCCACCGGCCGTGATGTATATAAACCCGAGCGCTGGGTGAACGATGCGCTCTTCCTCCCGGAAACACGTGCGGCGTTTGAAAAGCTGCTTTCTCAGGGCTGGACGGACGCACTCCGTAAACTATACCCCGACGAAACCATCTATACCTTCTGGGACTATTTCCGGGATGCTTTCGGGCGGAATGCCGGCCTGCGTATCGACCACTTCCTGCTAAACCCCGCTACAGATAAGCGGCTTACCTCCGCCGGGGTGGATAAATTCGTGCGGGGATGGGAAAAGTCCAGCGATCATGCCCCTGTATGGATTGAACTGAAATAACAGGGGTTAAAAATACTTCTCCATCGTAAGACCATAATTCATAAACAGGTTCTCCCGCTCGGTGCGGTTGATCTTATTATAGTTCAATGCCGCCGTTATAGCCAGCCAGGAGCGTAGTTTGATGGAAAGGGAATTGGTGCTTTTAAGAATATGATCGTCCAGGTACCGGAGCGATTGCTGGTAATAGTGTGCCCCTTCCAGCACAATAATCTTACTGATCGTAAACTTGTAATACATCCGGAAGGAGTTCCGGAAAGTGTGGTATACATCGGGAATGGTATCTTTCAGGAGGAGATCATTCTTTTCGTAGAGGATGCCGTTGCTGAGGTTCAGCAGGGCCCCCGGCTGGCTGACAATGTTGTATGCAGCGCCCAGTCCGCCCTGGAACTGGTCGTTCACTTTCAGCGATACGCTTTTGAGATAGCTGGTGAGGCCCCAATAGTAGAAGCGCCTGTTATCGCCCTGGTAGAGATTGAAGTTCAGGGAAGCAGAGAAATCACTGTTGGTGAGGGCACTGTTCTGCTTCCCGTATATATATCCAGCATCGGCATTCAGCACCATCTTTTGCTTACTGACTTTAAAAGACAGGTAATTATTCAGCAAATACGACGATCCGTCCTGCGTGCGATTCACGGAACCGGTGGAAGCATATTTGACGTAATAATGCACTGAATCTGAAAACTGCGCACCGGCATGTAAGGCCGGTATCATCCCCATAATTATCAATCCGAACATTTTCATGCCCCTGCGGGCCGCAATTTACGTGCCGGACGCTTATGGACAGTTCAGCTTATCTTTGCCAAAACCTAACACCCATGTCCTCCTCCAAGGCCAGTATCACGCTATCACAGAAGATCGTAGCTCCGGTCATCATATTCACCTCCATCGTTCACCTGATCTACGGATTCTCGATCAACCACCATTTAGCCGTGGCTATGTGGCAGGAAGGGCTGGTGAACACCGCCCCAGTATCTGCTGAGCGGTTGCTTTTCCTGTGGTTTGAGCTGGCCGGGATGCTTATGCTGTTCATCGGGCTGTTCCTGTATCATTTTACAAACAGGCAGAGACAAACAGTTCCCGCCGTGTTTGGCTGGTTCCTGCTCATTATAGCTGCCACCGGCTGCCTGTTCGAGATGGAAACAGGCTTCTACCTTTTCTTCCCTTTAGGAATAATGATGGTGCTGGGAGCCCGGCAACAAAAGCGGCAGGCTTAAACGAAAGCAATGGGAATATCTCTCCGGGAAGGGTTGTTGGAAGATATCTCCGCCGGCATAAGGATATGTTTTACAATAAATATGACCAGTTACCATACTGCGCACTGGCAGTACAATGCAACTGTTTGCTGGATGCAGTTATGCTGGAAAGTTCTCTAATGAATTGCTGGAAAGAAGCTGGCTAAAATCTGCCCGGGCCATCTCCTGGTAACCAGACGATTGTGGACATAAATATTTTATGGGGTGTTTTACATCCGAAAGATGTATCCCTGTAAGATAGTGGTGAAATAGGTTTCCCGGATGCCATAACATACGGATGCTATCCTCCGTGGAGCTTTTAAAAAGTTTCCGTTATATTTATACCATTCGAGGCGACCTCCATGTTACTACACCTACAAACACGCCAAACACCTGCGTACCCGGTTCTTATTGCCCTGGCATTGTTTTGCTGTGCCATGGCCTCCTGCCGGCAGGCTCCCTCACCTTCTGCTCCGCGTAAGGTCTATATCGGCCAGTCCGAAGGCCGTTACACCATTTTCAGGGATGGCCAACCATTCACCATCAAAGGTGCGGCAGGAAACGGACAGTTGAAGGAACTGAGTGAAGCCGGAGGCAATACCATCCGCACTTGGGATACCTTGCAGCTCGGGGCATTGCTGGATGAAGCACAGGCAGCAGGCATCGCCGTCATCGCCGGGCTATCCATCCCGGCCAGCGAGTCGCTCGATTTTTACCGGGATACCATCGCCGTATCCGCCCTTTGCATGGCTTATGAACAACTGGTGGAACGATACAAAAATCATCCGGCCCTGCTGATGTGGTGCCTGGGCAATGAAGTGGATTTTCCCTACAGGCCCCGCTTCCGTCCGTTCTACAAAGCGTATAACCGCCTGCTGGACATGATCCATGCCCGCGACCCCGATCATCCCGTTACCACCACTCTCATTAATTTCAACCGGCGCAATATTTACAACCTCCGCTGGAAAGTGCCGCAGCTGGATCTCATATCCCTGAATATATTCGGGGAATTGAAGAATCTGCGCAGCGACCTCCGGAAATTCTCCTGGTTCTGGAACGGGCCGTTCCTGATCACCGAATGGGGCATCAACGGGCCATGGGAAACCGAAACTACTGCATGGGGCGCGCCCGTTGAAAGCACCAGTAATAAGAAAGCAGAACAATATCTTCAGCGTTATACGGACTATATGCCCGTTAACGATCCCCGCTTCCTGGGGGCCTGTGTTTTCTTCTGGGGACAGAAGCAGGAAGTGACACATACCTGGTTCAGCCTGTTTGCTCAAAACGGCGAAGCTTCCGCCTCCGCACATGCCTTGCAATATATCTGGACAGGACAGCGGGCCTCACATCAGGCGCCCGCATTCCAATACATGCTGCTGGAAGGTAAAGGAGCCAGAGATAATATTTTGCTGAGTCCGGGCACCATCCATTCTGCGGAACTGCTGCTGGAAAGCCCCGGCAGCGACTCCCTCAGGTTTGAATGGGAAGTTGTGCCGGAAGACTGGTTCATCCGTTTCCGTTACGACGTGAACCCGCAGAAGCCACCAGTTCTGGACAGCCTGCTGATTTCCCATGAGGGCACCACAGCACGCTTCCGGGCACCATCGCGCGAGGGACCTTATCGTATATTCGTAACCGCATTTGATGCATATGGTAATTTCGCATCCACCAATACACCGTTTTATGTAATCGCCCCATGAAGGAACAACTGGAACCGGTTACACCCCCATCACGGCGGGAACTGTTTACGCTCAGACTCATGATCCTGCTGGGTACTGCCAGCATAGGACTGCTACTTTTTGTGCTGTTCCGGCGCACGCAGATCGGTTATGCACCATTCTATTGGGTTTTGATGGGAGGCATTACATTTAACTGTCTGGCTATCCTGCATGAATGGTATCATTACGCCGCCATCCGCATCCCGCCAGGTCCTCCGCCTGACCATCCCTTCACGGTAGATGTACTTACCACCTACTTCCCCGGTGAGCCGTATGAAATGATCGTGGAAACGCTTACTGCCATCAGGGCCATGAACTACCCGCATACTGCCTGGCTGTGCGACGAAGCGGATGATCCGTATCTCAGGGAAGTTTGCGCCCGACTCGGCGTGCGGCATGTGACCCGTACAAACAAAAAGGATGCTAAGGCAGGCAATATTAATAATGCCCTTCAATATGCTACAGGTGAGCTATGTGTGATTCTGGACCCCGACCATGTACCTTCACCGGAATTCCTGGATGCAGTGGTGCATCACTTCAATGATCCGGGGATTGGCTTCGTACAGATTGTACAGGCATACAGCAACCTGGGAGACAGCCTCATTGCCAAAGGCGCTGCACAGCAAACGTTCCAGTTCTACGGCCCTATTATGTGCACCATGAACAGCTACGGCACAGTGCTGGCCATCGGCGCCAACTGCACCTTCCGCAGGGCGGCCCTTGATTCCATCGGAGGGCACGCAAGCGGGCTGGCGGAAGACATGCACACCGCAATGCACCTGCACGCCAAAGGCTGGAAATCCCGGTACGTGCCTGCCGTGCTTACCCGCGGACTGGTACCCAATACCCTTTCCGCATATTATGCCCAGCAGCTGAAATGGGCGCGGGGCACCTTTGAGTTGCTGGTTACATCTTACCCAAAACTCTTCCGGCAGTTTACCTGGCTGCAAAAGCTGCATTATGGCACTATTCCGCTGCATTACCTTTCCGGCCTCGTTCTGCTCATCAACTTCCTCGTGCCGATTCTATCATTGGTGACAGGGCATATTCCTTTCCGGGCAGATTTGGTGGAGTTTTCACTGCTCGCCATCCCTGCCATCGCCTCTATCGTGCTTATCCGACATTATGTGCAACGATGGGTGATGGAAGAAACGGAACGCGGCTTTCATGTAGTGGGCGGCCTGCTGTTTATCGGCACATGGTGGATCTACCTGCTTGGCTTTGCCTATACCATTGCCCGGAAAAAAGTGCCCTACCTCCCTACTCCGAAAGACGACTCAGGGCCAGACGACTGGCGGCTGAACCTTCCTAATATTGCTATACTGGTAGCATCCCTCTCTGCTATTGCTTATGGGCTGCATGCCGACTGGAACCCCTATTCCCTTTTTATGGCGGGCATTGCAGGCATTAACTGCCTCATCATGATATTCAATATCATCGCCAGTCTGCAACCGAGGAAAATACCCGCGCGTTACGGCTGGGTGAAAACGATGCTGATATTACCGTTGCTGCTTAAAAAACAATTCTGGTTATTCCGTCATATGCACCTCTATTCGGGCATCCGGAAACTCGGGCTCCCGTTGCTATTGACCGTGATTGCGCTGAGCTGGCACTTTACAACAGGGCGGCAGCAGGTTTCCGGTATTCAACAGGCTCCCAGGCAGGAACTCTTTTATACCGGCGTGTACAATCCATCAGGTAAGGGCATGCCCCGCATGCAGATAACATCGCTGTATATTCCCTGGGGCAACGGCCCTGAGCACCTCCTCCCGGATTCACTGGCGGCCGTTTATAACAGCGGCTCCATTCCCATGATCACCTGGGAACCCTGGACTTCCCGCTTCGGGCATAGCATAGACGGGCTGGCGCATGAGCAAAAAGTAATGTCCCTGATCCCCACCGGCATATTCGACAGTTACCTGGAGCGGTTTGCCGATCAGGTAAAGGCATTGAACCGCCCTTTATTCCTGCGGTTTGCGCATGAGCCGGACAATCCGGCTTATCCCTGGTCTAAGACCGGTGGCAATACCCCTGAAGCATTCAGGGCTGCCTGGCAGTACGTGCATGCGCTTTTCCTTCGCCGTGGTGCTATGAACGCCATTTGGGTATGGAACCCATGGAAGGCCGCCAATGCTGAAGCATATTTCCCCGGCAGGGAATTCGTGGACTGGATGGGTGTTACTATCCTTAACTATGGCCCCGGGCATGGTGGCAAAGCATGGTATTCCTTCGAATCATTGTATACGCCATTCCATAGCCTGCCGCTCTTCCGCTCCGGCCTGCCAGTAATGATTGCGGAAATGGGTTCTGCCAATGATGCAGGAGAGCAGGCTCGCTGGTTCAGCGATGCATTCCGTACCATCAGCATCCGCTTCCCTGAAATACATGCCGAGGTGTTTTTCCATAATGGTCATGATGCTAATATTCCGGAAGGCGATACTTCACAGTATATTGACTGGGCAATCCGGGAGCCTAAACAACTCCTGGCGGCAATGAACAGTTACCCACGGCTGCAGGGGCCAGCTGCTACTGTAACTGCCGCCATCGCACGTCCAGTTATACATTCCCCCTCCTTGCCGCCCGGACACAAACTGCCAGACAGCATCCGGGGGCTACGTTACCAGAAAGCAGAAGACTGGTTCAGGAACCGGTATACGCTCACGCGCCGGGAAACCGCTCACGACCTGCAACAGATGAAGCAGCTGGGGGTGAACACCATCCGCAGGTACGGACCGGGCGTTTACGACAGGAATGTGCTGACAGAGGCCGGTAACCATGGCATGCGCGTGCATTATGGATTCTGGTTACCGGATGTTACGGACATGGACAGGGATAGTACAGCGCTTGCGCAGATGAGGGAAAACATCCTGCATACCATTGCGAGGCGACGTGGAGATACCGTTATCACAGCATGGCACCTGGGGAATAATGCCTGGCAACAACTGGCCGATCATCATTTTAAGCCGGCATTGCTGTACCAGCAGCAACGTTACCTGCAGTGGCTGGAAAGTCTTGGAGCAGCCATTAAAGCTGCCGATCCTTCGAGGCCATTAACGACGGATGTGGTTTTCAACCCGGGCATGGCACCAGGACTTCCATGGCTGCGGGCGCAGCTTCCGGCCATAGATGCTTTCGGCATGGAAGTAACCGGCGATACCAGCGGCCTGGCTGCCCTGCTTTCCGGAAGCTTTCCCTGCTTCATCAGCAGAATGCCCATTGCGGATTTCGCTACGCTGCCACCGGTACCGGCATTCCCCACTAACTGGCAGGACCTCGAAACCCGCGACTTTGTTACCTTCGACGGGCTTACTGACCATAGCGGGCGTTATAAACCGGACTGGTACAGGCTAACTTCATTATGGAGCAAGACGCCGGTGCGGGCGCCATTACCGAAAGTAAAAATCCTCCGTCCCTCCCGCACTACCATGCCTGGCAGCCAGCTCACGTATAACGCTCTTGTAAGTACAGGGAACGGGTGGCGGTTTGCCGATCCCGGCAAGGACCAGCTGCGGTTTGAATGGTATCTTGTTCATACAGACATTTATGGGAATCCATTGCGCCTGCAGCAGATCGGGGAAGGTGCATCTCTCAACCTCACTATTCCGGACCAGCCTGTGCAATACCGGATTTACCTGGAGGCCTCGCGGAAGGGCAGCGCGTCTACTGATATCAGTACTCTTAACACCCCACTTTACTGAGATAAAAATGGTTCCCTGGCTACTGCACTTATTCCGAGGATATCTTCAACAAATCTTTTATCAGTGCGGCAGAAAGTCAATTGTATAAATAAAGTGCGGGGGTGATAGCCTTTAAAGGTACACCCCCGCACTTATTTTAACTGTTAAATAGCTACGTTACTGCAAAGGGTCAAAATCGCCCCCCCAGTTGTTATTCTGTTTTAACAACGGGTTTTTATCAAGTTCGGCTTTGGGTATGCCGTAAATGTAATACTGGTCTTTGATGGCAATATCTACTGCATCGGTCGGGATCACGGTGGAAGTGAATTTCGTCCACACGGTGTTAATGTCCGACAGGCGGGTAACGTTCGTTTCTCCGGGTTTCAGCAACACGGCGATACCATGGCGCTGCGGCAGTCCTCTCAGGTAGCCGAACATCTTCCAGCGGCGCAGATCGTTCATGCGTTTGTTTTCGAAGCTGAACTCCACAAAACGTTCTTTCTGGTAAGCTGTACGGATATCGGCCTGGTTGGCGGCCGTGATGCCGTAGTTGCCAGCGCCGCCCGGCAATACGCCCGCACGTTCCCTGATCTTCTTCAATACGTCTACAGCTGCAACAGTATTACCCGTTTCGTTAGCGGCCTCTCCGTAGTTCATCAGCACCTCGGCATAGCGGATCTCGATCCAGTCTACAGCGGCGTTATAAACCGTTCCTTTATCAATATTCTTATCGATCGCCTTAATGCGGTAGAAGCTGGAGTTGGACCACAGCGGATCGTCCGTAATCTGGTTATGCGCACCTTCGAGGCCCGTGGGACCGTTGTAATTAGTGATGGCAGTAAAATACGTCCACAGGTAAGACTTGTCGTCACGCATGCCTTTCAGATATTGGTTGGGCGACCCGTTGTAGTAGACGGTGGCGTAGAAACGGTCGTCCCTGTTGCGGAAGAGCGTATCGTAGCTGCGGGCCTGTGATTCCCAGGAAGAGCCGTCTTTCATGGGGAAAGCGTTCACCAGTTCCAGCGACGGCCGGTCGTACCCCACATCGTCCTTCGACCAGTTCAGCGGTATCAAACCACCCTGGAAGTAAGTAGCCTGCGGGTAGTTGTAGCGGCGTACCATGATCACTTCCTTGTTCATTTCGTCGTCCCAGATTTTGCTGAAAGGGCTGTACAACCCTTTACCACGGCCATCGAGGAATTCTTTGGCGGCCTTGTTGGCTTCGAAAGCTTTCGTCCAGGTGGCTACACCTCCCAGGCCGTTGAACAACGGGCTGGCGTAAAAGTTGAGCACACGGCCCTTAAAGGCCATCGCCACGCCTTTATCGATCCTGCCGTAATCTGCGTCCACGAATGCGTCGGGCAGCAGGGCGATGGCATCGTCGAGATCTTTGAGGATCTGCGTAACGCACTCCGAAGTCTTGTTACGCGGTTTCTGCAGCTGCGTAAGGTCGGAAGAGGGCTGTTGCGCTTCCAGGATCAAAGGAACGCCGCCATGGTCGCTCACGATCCGTTGGTAAGCCCAGGCCCTCCAGAACAGTGCCTGCCCTTTGATTTTGTTCTTATCCGCGTCGGCGAAAGTAGCCTTCGCGATGTTTTCGAGCAGGATATTGATGTTCCGGATGCTGGTGTAGCTACCGAAGGCACTCCTCGAATCGAAAGTGGCTGTACCCCGGAACCAGGCGTTGGTTTGCTTTTGATATGGCACGCCTTCGTCGGTATTATTGCCGCTGCCGCTGGTGTTGCCGGGCATATTTTCGAAGTACACCTGGCTCAGGTAGGCGTTTGCCATGTTCACATCTGTCCATACCTGACCGGGGCCTACGGCAGACAGGTTCTGCTTGTCCAGCACCTTGTTACATCCTGCAGATGCCAGGGCGGTGGAGATGAGGAGTATCGCTATGTTTAACTTATGCTTCTTCATGTTCTTTGTTTTGAATGTAAAAACGCTTTGTTACAGCCCCATGCTGATACCTACGGTGTAAGTTTTCATGACCGGGTAGCTCATGAACTGCGACACTTCGGGGTCGTACAGTTTGAATTTGGTCAGGTTGAAGAGGTTGGTACCAGACAGGAAGATCCGGGCGTCTCTAAGCGTTAATTTCTTCATCAGTGTTTCGGGGAGCCTGTAGTTGAGGTTGAGATACTTCATCCGCAGGAATCCGCCGTTGTAGACGTTAAAGGTGGAAGTCCAGGTATAACCGGCCGAATGAGGGTCACCCCAGGGATATATTTTGGGAGTAGAACCGTTGGGGTTCTTGTCCGTCCAGGAATCTTCGTGGTATTTGGGCACTTTACCGCCGCCGCCGAAGTTTCTGCCCCAGGGGTCGTTGTAGCTGACTTTATAGCCGGTGAGGCCAGACATGAGTGCTTCTACGGTAAAGCCTTTATAGGTCACCGAGAGGTTCAGGCCGTAGGAGATCGGAGCATTGTCTGCCCCGAAATAATTGCCCAGCACGATCTGATCGTATTCGTTCACTACGTTGTCGGGTTTGCCTGCAGGGCCGCTGAGATCTGCAAACAGCATGTCGCCCAGAGCCGGTCTTACACCGTTGATGAGGAAGTCGGCCGGCAGCTTGTCGAGGTCGGCTTGTGTGCGGATAATGCCGAGCGCCTGGTACCCTACGCCATACGAGGTGGTTTTGCCGATGGGGTCCTGAAAGTGCTGGATGTTAGCCGCTGCGTCTTTTTTGATCACCTTGTTTCTCGCATAAGTGAAGATACCTTTCACGTTATAGCTGAAATCCTTGCCGATGTTGTTGCCATATCCCAGTTCGATTTCCACGCCATTGGAACTAACCTTTCCATAGTTTTCGGGAGGCAGTGCCGCGCCGAATTCCGAGGGGATGGCCAGGATGCGGGACCCGAGGATATCGTACGAATTACGTTTCCAGTAATCGAAGGTGAAGCGGAGGTTCCTGAATGCGGTTGCATCGAGGCCCACAC
Organism: Chitinophaga deserti; assembly: GCF_003149455.1. Taxonomy (GTDB): domain Bacteria; phylum Bacteroidota; class Bacteroidia; order Chitinophagales; family Chitinophagaceae; genus Chitinophaga; species Chitinophaga deserti. Next base: position 22,947 of record NZ_QFFK01000017.1, on the reverse strand, counting down.
CTACAGATCTGGATTTTTCCCAGGTGAGCCCGGCGTTGGGTGTACCGCCATAACGCAGGCGGGGTGAAGGGATGCCGCTTGCGCCCATGTAATACGAGCCACCGATGAGGTATTGTTCCATCCATCTCCACCGGCTGTTGGGATCGTCTTTATCCAGCACGTCGTTCCCCGTCATGGCGAATGAGCCCCTGATCTTCAGGAAGTCGATGGCCTGTCCGATCCTGGAACCACTGAAAAAATCTTCCCTGGAAAGTACCCAGCCTGCGGAAACAGAGGGGAACCAGCCCCAGCGCCTGTCGGGTGCGAAGTTGGTAGAACCGTCTCTCCTAACGGATGCGCTGAAGATGTATTTGCCGTCGTAATCATAATTGAGCCTTCCGATGTAAGACATCCTGCCTGCTTCGCTTTCACCGCCGCCCGTGCTCCAGTCGGCGTTGTTGCTGCTGGCATACAGGAACTGGTCTACTGCCATCAGCGGGAAGTTGTTCCGGGTGAAGTTAAAGCCATTGTCGTATTGCTCGAACTGCTCGTATACTGCTACCGCACCAACGGTATGTTTACCAAAAGTACGGTCGTAGCTAATCTGCCCGTTCAGCTGGTAGCTGTTGTTCCGGGTGTAGAAGTTGCCCAGGTACTCTGTGCCGGGGTCGCCGCTTTTCACCATGCCGATCTCTTCGTTCGTGTAGATGAGGCTGTTGGGACCAGTTTTCTTGAAGTTATAGAGGTCTTGCTTTTTGGCGAAGGTTTTCGTGAAGTTGTTGTTGAAGTTCTTGCTGAAGGTGCCTCTGAGGCTGAGACCTTCCACGGCAGGTATCTTGTATTCAGCCGTTACCAACGCGTCTATCTGCTGGTTAGAATTTTTCCAGTAGCCGCCGTTTTTCATCATTTCCACGGGGTTACCCAGCCAGCCGGGGTTGTTCGGTTTGCCGTTGATGTAGGGGGAAGCGAACACGTCCCAATACAGCAGCTTGCCCCAGAGGTTGTTCAGGTCGTCGGATCCGTAATCGTACGTAAAGTTGAACCGGTTACGGTTGCCATAATTGGTGCTCACGTTCAGGCCCAGGGTGAGGTTCTTAACGAGATTCGCTTCCACGTTTGCGCGCAGGTTGAATTTGTTATACCAAACCTGGGGCAGGAAGCCATCTTCCTTCACATACGAACCGCCGATATAGGCGCGCAGTTTATCAGTGCCTCCCGATGCACTCAGCGCGTAACGCTGGCTGGAGGGATTGGAATAAGCCGCATCATAATAGTTTTCGCCTTTCGGGTTGTTTTTAAGCACCCAGTCGATTTCTTCATCGCTCATCCCTCCGTTCACAGCCTGGCTCAGTTTGAGACCGTCCTTCACCGGCATGTATTCCGGCAGGGCGCCCGTCCGCAGCGTGTTGTAGGTAGCGTTGAAATCGATGGACGCCTTCCCGCTCTTTCCTTTCTTGGTGGTAACGAGGATAGCGCCGTTAGACGAACGGGAGCCGTAGATGGCTGCCGAAGCAGCATCTTTCAGTACGGTGATATCGGCCACCTCGTTAGGGTCGATGGAGTTAAAGCTGACCCTGTCGCGCACCACGCCGTCAATTACATAGATCGGTTCTACGGCGGAGTTGCTGAACGAAGAGCTTACGCGCACTTTCACGGCCGACCCGATGCCCGGCGTACCGGTTGTGGTGCGGATGAACGTACCCGACATCCGGCCCGCCAGTACGTTCGACAGGTTGGTGGCCGGGATCAGTTCGATATCCTTGCCGCCGATCGATGAAACGGCGGAAGTCATTTTTGCTCTTTTCTGGGTACCGTATCCCACTACCACCACTTCATTTTCTATCAGCGATCCGCTCTTCAATATTATGTTAACGGTTTCTCCCTGTTGCACTTTAATTTCCTGCGTCGTAAATCCGATGTGCGTGAAAACGAGAATGCCGGAAGAACCTTCGGGTACCGAAAGGGTAAACCGGCCCTGTCCGTCGGTAGCTACGCCGGAGCGCGTTCCTTTGACGGTAACTGTGACGCCGGGGATGCCGTTCCCGCTTTCATCCTTCACGATACCTGAAATGGTATAAGGAGGCGCCAGCTTCGCCAGTTCAGTCAGATAGCTGCCTTCAACTGCGCCTGCACGAGCGTACTGCCCCGGCACAATCTGCAACGCCAGCGACGCTGCTAAAATGCATACCAGATTGCCTGAACGGAAAAACCGGCGAACGTCATTACCATACTCACGCTCCTTTGAAAAGATCAGCGTTCCCGGATGGCATCCATCCTGCTTCGGCGGGATACCTCCAAGGGATTGTGCATGGCAATCACTGTAAATCTGCTTCATACTTTGCTGTGTTTGAGATAAATGAATAAAACTTTCTACATTCCGAGCTAATAATCCTTTTCGTGGATGAATATTGGCAGCTCTGTGCCGTTTAAGTAAAAGAAGAATGTTCAGGCATGGATTGCCCTTTACAGCCACCGAAGGGCGGCTGACGGCTGCTCACTGTCTTACCAGTCTCACGTCTTTACATAAAAATTCTACTGCCTCAGTTGCCAGGCATAGCCACTGTGGAATAACCTATATTATTTTGTCTTACTGATGATATTTATACGCCTGATACTGAGATTAAAAGCGCCACGGTCGGAAAACAGCGGCATACTGCTGGCTGCAATATAAATGGCCGACCATAAAACAATTCAGATTTGATTATTAAAAAATTGGAACCCGTACTGATAGTCTACTCTACTTCAAAGCCGTACTGCCCATAACGTCAGAATTCTACTATAAAAGTCTTACAATCCTACACGGCATACAACTGCTTTTTTTACTACAACCTATGTTTTTTTTGCTCTTTTCGATGACTACCGGAAATTGACCGGCCTCTTTTACACGATTTCAGGCTGAGGAGAGGAAACCTGATCCGGGGAGTGGCGTTTATATGATAAAACGCAGAATATGAAGTAAATCCAAAGATGTTAGATGCTATAAACGAAAAAAGGCGCTATTTCTAGCGCCTTTCGTGATTCCGCTGGGACTCGAACCCAGGGCCCATACATTAAAAGTGTATTGCTCTACCAACTGAGCTACAGAATCATTCCCGTAACATTATCATGTTTTGGGGCAGCAAAAGTAAGAAAAAATATTACAACACCAAACATCAACTGAAAAAAGTGAAAACTGCAAAGGCCAGTACGACCTTTGCAGCTTCTTAACGCGGGCAGCAATTAATCATTACAGATATTGCACCTCGTCCAGCACCTCTTTCTTCGTGCTTAAAACTTTTTCAAAGAGTTCCGGCTTCAGCAGATCTTTTACGGAGGATATCACAAAATCGGGCTGGTAGCTGAAATGACTGAGGTCTTCGGCTTTGGTAACACCTGTTAAGGTTAACACCGTAGTAAAGCCCATAGAACCGGCGCCCAGGATATCGGTGCCCATGGTATCTCCTATCATAACTGTCTGATCGGTAGAGAGACCAAGTTTCTTACGGGCCATGCGCATCATTACCGGGCTGGGTTTACCAACACTGAATGCCTGTTTACCGGTGGCACATTCCACCATCGCCACAAAGGCCCCGCAGCCTGCACGGTATTTACCATTTCCTACCGGGCAGTTGGGATCCATATTGGTAGCTATCAATTTAGCGCCATTCATAATCATGTTGATGGCTTTATCAACTGATTCCAGCATGATGGTGCGGCCTTCCCCGATGATTACATAATCAGGATGGTCATCTACAATAGAGAAACCAGCTGCATGCAATTCGGCCAGCAGTCCGCCTTCGCCGATAACATAGGCCGTTGCCTTAGGGGTACGCGACGCCAGGTAACGGGCTGTAGCCATACCACAGGTGAATACGTCATCATCTTCCACATTAAAACCCAGTTTTCTGAGCTTGTACGACACATCGCGGTTAGTACGCTGACTGTTGTTCGTCAGGAACAGGAAGGGAAATCCCTGGTCGCGCAGGTTGTTAATAAATTCTACAGCACCGGGGATGGTTTCGGAGCCACGGTAAATAACACCATCCATGTCGATTAGAAATCCTTTCTGATTCATTATTTTGGTTTTAAAATGTAACCATAAGTTCTGCGGTCAGGATAATAGAGCCATATCCTGGCGGAGCTGTCCGGCAAGTAAAATAAATTGTGAAATCAGATTTGATAAGTGGAGATTATAAGGCGGGGCTGCCCTGGTACTTTGTTTAGTACGGTGTAATTCGCGACAGATCAAATATACAAATAATGTTGAATGGTGTATATTATTTTCTTAATAAGCACTGCAAATATTCCATCATATATCGTCAAATTGATGGCAATCTCCTCATCTTTCCCAATATAGCTTTACCTTTTAAGGACCACCTCCACCGGTAGCAATCTGCCGCTGCAGGAAAATTTACCACACATGATGAAGAACTGCTTCAACACGAACAGACGAAAATTGCGCTTCCTCGTTTTGTTCTCTCTGCTCTCCCTGACCTTTTCAGTGAAAGCGCAATGGAATTTCCGCACGGGCTATTTCGGAATTCAGATAGACAAGCGCGGGTATATCACCAGCATGAAAAATATTACCGTTTCCCCGGAACGTGAATTCAGTCCGGCGGGCAAACCGTCTCCGCTCATGCTATTATACGACGGTGTTAAGAAGGTATATTACGAACCTGCGAAAGCTTCCTTTGATAAATCGGGGAATGTGTTTACACTTCATTACACGAACGGCTCCATTGCCAGGGTAGTATTGGAACAGGATAAAAAATATTTCAGGCTTACCCTGCAATCGCTGTCTCCCCGTAAAAACATCGAAGGCATTCAATGGGGCCCTTACCATACGAATATCACAAACCTGCTGGGAGAGATCATCGGCGTGGCGAGAGACACCAGTGAAGCCGTGAATTTCGCAATCGGTATGCTGGCACTGAACGACAATACGCTTGGCGGCACCTCCACTACCATCGGGGATGCAGCACCCTTCCAGTATATCATTCATACCCCGGATGCCAAACGGTTCCCGCTTCCGGCTCACCTGCATGAAGGCCAGGTATTCTCTCTCGGCGGCAACGGCATCAGTGATGTAGCCTTTTATGCGCATAAAGAACCCTGGTACCGCATTATGTATGGCAATGCCGCAGAAGTAGACAAAGAAGGCAGAATATCGATATCCTACCATTCCAGAGACAGGACTACCGAACGGGAGGTTTTCTTCTCCCTCATCCCGCACATGGCGGCCAATATCCCCAACCACCTGATGGTGCAACCGCTGCCCGGCGTGGATTTTATCGGATCTTCCGTGGCACTTTGGGGCAGCCCGGATAGTATTGCACTGATGGATGTGATGCAGGAAATTGTGCTGAAAGAAAAGCTCCCTTACCCTACCGTGAATAACAAATGGGTGAAAGACCCTGCTGCCTATGTACCGGATGTGCTCACCAGCGGCGGACTGTATGACAGTACCATTGCCTATGCAGCACGACTGGGTTTCAAAGCGATCAGCCTGTACGATATGGGCTTCCTCCGTGCAGACCGTGGCAATGGTGGCTACCTGGACGGCCGTGGGTATGAAAAGAAGCCGATTAAGTTGACTTCCGGAAACCTGTCTCACAAATCATTTTCGGTACAAGCGGCCAGGCATGGCCTGCTGATAGGGCGCACCCCAATCACCAATGCACTTGCACCCGGTACGCTGGATGCAAGTCCCGTTCCCAGCGACAGCTTATGGTACCAGCAAAAACGGCTGCTGACAAAGAATATAGGGCCAAATGATACCCTGATCTATGTAAATGATCCCAAATACCTCGAAGAAATCGGCAGTTGGGAAGGGCATTGCCAGAACCTGAACATGATCAAAATCGGCAAGGAGCTGATTTATTACCTGGGCGTATCCGACCGGGCACCTTACCGCCTGCTGAATGTGCAACGCGGATACTGGAAAACCACCCCCGGCACCCACAAAGCCGGAGACACCATTTACAAGCTCCAGGTGACCGTCAACTACGGGTATGACGGCCTCATCCCCAACATGCAGTTACAGGACGAAATTGCGGCTCATTATGCCGATATCTGCCGTCTTAACGGGCTGGCATACTACGACTTCGACGGGCAGGAGTTCCTGTTCAACAACGGGCACGGATACTATTCCACCAAACGTTTTTTCCGTAAAATGTTTGAGCGGGCTTCGCAACAGGGCGTTTCTTACATCCGTTTCACGGGCGCCACACTGTCTGAAGGCTCCTGGCACTACCAGAGCATCTGGAATGTGGGAGGAGGCAAGAACCTTTACGATGCAGATACCCGGGAATGGGGAAGCGCTACCAGCCAGGGGAAAGACCTGCGCGATGTTACCTATGCTAATTTCTTCCCTGCGGGGATGGGTGGAAATTTCCCTATCAAAGCCAACTCTACGGTAGAACAGTATGAGCATATCCAGGCAGTTTCTGTAGGCATAGGGTCTACTTACAGCTTAACACTGAATCAGAAAGATGTGGAAAGCTGTTCGCAGAAGGAAGCTATCTTCCATGTGATCCGGACTTGGGAAAATGCCCGGGCAGCCAATGCCTTTCCGCGTTGGGTTAAAAAGCTGCTGACAGATCCGGCTCAAAGCTTCCGGCTCGAAGCCAAGGATGATAATACCTGGAAACTCTATTCCGCTAAAAGTAAAGGAGCAGCATATCAGCTGGTGACGGAACTGAAGCGGGCCGAAGGGTATTAATACATTCCCGTCTGTTCTGAAATAATACAAAAGGATAAAAGCAGCCTGGCTTCCAATGCGGAGGCCAGGCTGCTTTGTTTTCATACTGCTGTTTCTCCGTTTGTGACCAAAACTGCAATTTCTGCCCCTTAATCATACCGATTCATCACATTTGACATGCATTACAAAGCATGCTTTTATAGTTTTAAATACGGAAACCCATATTCATCCACCTTATTATGAACCGGCATGATAGGAAGCTACATTAAAACATCGGCGCGCAATATCATGCGCAACAAACTATTCTCGTTCATCAATATCCTGGGCCTGGCCATCAGCATGTCTATCGGCCTGTTATTGATCGCGTTTATCATGGACCTGCGCTCTTATGACAGATTCCATAAAAACGGAGAGAACATTTATCGCATCACCAACATATTAACCTCTGGCAGCGAGCAAAGCGGCAAGTTTGCGACCACATCTGTTAAGACGGGTAATCTCATCCGCGAAAAGGTGAGCGGTATTGAAGATGTGACCATAATGCGTAATAACTTTTCGGGAGATGCACAGGTGGGCGCCAACGTCCTCCCTATCAGCGGCTACTGGGCGGAACCTTCGTTCTTCAGGGTATTCACATTTCCCATGATAGCGGGAAACCCCGCAACAGCGTTGAAAGAACCCTATTCAGTAGTACTCACGGAAACCGCAGCAAGAAAACTGTTCGGCAGTGTGGATGCAGTTGGCAAACCGGTAAAGGTCGGCAGCAACGTTTACCAGGTAACCGGGATCATGAAAGATGTACCCTTCTTTTCGCATATCAGTTTCGAAGCGCTGGTTTCATTGTCCACCGCCGAACAACTCTATAAAGGGGATGCGCAGTTTGCTGCATGGACGAACATGTGGAACAACGCCGTGTATCTGCGAACTTCCGAAAATGCTGATATGGACGCTATCCGGTCGCAGCTCCAGGCCATTTCCCGGGAGGAGAACCTCGCAGGCGGTAATATGCAAATCCAACTTGAACTGCTCCCGCTGTACAACATCGTTGTTGGAGAGAGCCTCCGGCAATCTGAAGGCGGACCCGGCTTTGCAGGCCCGCATATGACACCTGTAGTGCTGTGGATACTCGGCGGACTGGCCCTTGTTGTGATACTATCAGCCTGTTTCAATTACACCAATCTTTCGATAGCACGTGCTATGCGCCGCATGAAGGAAATCGGTCTCCGTAAAGCTATCGGTGCCGGGAAGCACCAGGTACGGCTACAATTCCTTGCCGAATCCGTTATGATCTCCCTTGCAGCCCTTCTCCTCTCCTTCCTACTGTTCCTTGCTTTACGCCCCATGCTGATCAATATGGCCCCGGAGATGCAACACCTTGTAAAACTCGACCTCACATTGCCCATGATCGCTGTATTTATCGGATTTTCGGTTGCAGTGGGTGTAATAGCAGGTTACATGCCGGCAATGTTCTTTTCGAAAGTTAGTCCGGTGAATGCTTTCAGTAATGCTTCCCCGGTAAAAATGTTCAAACACCTTACACTCAGGCGCAGTCTGGTTGTTGTCCAATACACAGTTACCCTGATCTTTATAACAACAACCGCCATCGGCTATGTGCAGTATAAAAACATACTGGCATTCGACCTTGGATTCAGTACTGCCAATATCCTGAACATCAATATGCAGGATCACCCTCCGGCCGTTATGCTCAAAGAACTCGGAGAGATGCCGGAGGTAACCGCAGTTTCCAGATCCCTGATCACCACCGGTGTCGGGAACGCCTGGGGCAGCAATATCAAATACACGAACTCGCTGGATTCCGTACTGGCTATGTCCAACCACGTAGACGAAAACTATTTGCCACTGCACGACTATAAACTCATTGCCGGGGGCAACTTCACTGCAAGGCCGGCTACTGCCGGGGCTACCGGGGAAGTGATCGTTAACCAGCAGGTTATCAGGCGGTTCAACATTGGCGGCAACAACCCCGAAAAAGCCATCGGGGAACAGATCAGCATGAATGGCCGGCCCATGACCATTATAGGCGTGATGCAGGATTTCCACTATGGCAAAGTGGAGAACCTTATTGGTCCGGTAGCTTATACCTTCTGGACACCGGAAGACAGAACCATCATCAGTGTCAAAATACAAAGCGCCGATATGCAGGCCACTTTAGGGAAAATAGAGGCCATCTGGAAGAAGATCGACCCTGTCCATCCGTTGATGGCTGAATTCTATGATGAGGCTATTGAAGCGGCTTACAGTGAGTTTTCCACCATGGTAAAGATCATTGGGTTCCTTTCCTTCCTCGCTGTTTCCATCGCATCCATGGGGTTGTTCGGAATGGTGGTATTCACTACTGAAACAAGGCTAAAGGAGATCGGCATCCGGAAAGTAATGGGCGCCGGCACCGGCAACCTGCTGTTCCTGCTGAGCCGGGGATTCCTATTTCTCCTGACGGTATCTGCGGTTATTGCCCTGCCGGCTACGTACCTGTTCTTTAAAACGATGATACTCCCCAACTTCCCCTATCATACGCCCATTCAGATACCAGAGCTGTTTGCAGGCTTAACGGGGGTATTTTTGATCGCATGCATCATGATCGGGTCTCAAACACTGAAAGCAGCAAGGACCAACCCCGTGGCGGTATTGAAAAGTGAGTAACGGCTGATTACCGGCAGAAATTCATCAGGACAAATTTTTCCCCCTGCTGAATCTTTTATCCTGTATTGATGAAGCGGGCCATTGCATCTAGTTTTGTACCTGTAATCAAAACAATTTCAAATGACAGGAACAACAGATAAAGTAACAGTAATTGGTCTGGGATCGATGGGTACCGCAATCGCGCAGGCATTTCTAGCGCATGGCGCACAGGTTACAGTATGGAACAGGAACAAAAGCAAAATGGACGCGATGGTGCTCAAAGGCGCAACTGCGGCAGCCAGCGCGGCGGAAGCCATCGCAGCCAGCGGGCTCACGGTGATCTGCGTGTCGGATTATAAAACGTCTGATAAAATCATCCGGACAGAGGAAGTAATAAAAGTACTGAAAGGCCGCGCACTGGTACAACTGAGCACCGGCACACCGAAAGAAGCGCGTGAACTGGATGCCTGGGCACAACTGCATGGAGCCGCCTGCCTCAATGGCGACATACTCGCATGGCCGAGACAGGTCGGTAGCAGTGAAGCTACCATTGCCATCAGCGGGAACGAACTAAAATATAAAGAACTTGAAACCGCACTGAAGGCGCTGGGGACCCTTAATTTCCTTAGCAATGAGCCTGGCCATTCAGCAGTGCTTTTTTCGTCAGTTATGGCATACCTGGCAGGTAGCTGGATCGGCTTCGTGCACGGAGCGCTGATCAGTGAGCGCGAAGGTTATAGTCCTGAGCAATTCGGTGAGCTTATTCACAATATTTCACCCATGCTGGCTGTGGAATCCCGGCATATGGGCCGTGTGATTGAAAACAACAGCTTCAGCGATCCGGAAAGTACGGTAGATACCACAGGCCACGACCTGCATCTGCTGGTGCAGCATTCGGAAGAAGCAGGCATCAGTAATGAACTGCCGAAGTTTGCCGCAGATATATTCCAACGGGCCATTGATGCTGGTTATGGCAAGGAAGAACATGCCGCGATCATCAAAGTGCTGAGGAAGGTTAGTTAGATTGCTGCAAAAACTGGCAATTACCGGACGCATAATCAGCATGGTTCCGGTTGATGTAATCCTTATGGGTATTACCCCATTGCTCCAGCACATCAATCACAGGGAGTAAGCTCTCACCTACTGGGGTTAACCTGTATTCCACCCGGGCCGGCACTTCGGCGAAGATCTCCTTGTAAATAATGCCAGCCTCTTCCAGCTCTTTCAGATGCAGATTGATGATCCGTGCGTTTACGGCCTGCATCTCCCTATGAATGGCGCTCGGGCGGGAAACGCCCCGACGGATACAGTCTAAGATCCAGGCCTTCCATTTGCCGCCGATCACTTTAACGGCTACTGCCAATCCGCAATCCAGCATCTCGGGTATTTTTCTCTGATACATCTCTCTGTAGATTTATTTCAAAGATAACATCCTGCTACGAAAAGCGGGACAGGGAAAAAATTATCCCTGCCCTGCTTTTCGTGTTTTATGGCTGAATGCCGGTGTTTACCTGAAATTCCCTATTTTCGTTCCTCCTGATAATACTATTCTCACCTCGCCCCCTTAAATAACCATTACATCATGACGACAAAACTAAAACTGCGCGAGGCAGAAAGCATTGCCGAACAATTATTTGCCGCCGCCGAAAGCCGCAGGCTGATTGTGGCCGGCAAAACGGAACAACAGCTGAATACGGAGATATTTCTCCTGGCCGAGGAGCTATTCGGCATCAAAAAATTCTGGCATAAACGGATCGTCCGCAGCGGACCCAATACGCTGCATCCTTACAAGGAAAACCCGCCGGACCTCACCCTTCAGGACGATGACATTCTCTTTTTCGATTTCGGGCCTATCGTGGAAGACTGGGAAGCCGACCTTGGCCGGACGTATGTGATCGGCAATGATCCCCACAAACTCCGCCTGAAGCAGGACATTGAAGCTGCCTGGCAAACGGCCAAAGAATGGTTCCATCAGCACAATACGCTGAGCGGGGCCGATTATTTCAACTATGTGGTATCGCTGGCGGAGCAAAAAGGTTGGACGTTCGGCGGAGAGATAGCCGGGCACCTCATCGGCGAGTTCCCGCACGAAAAGCTGGAACCCGGTAACTACGGACTATACGTTCATCCCTCCAACCACAACGATATGTTTGCTCCCGATGCAAACGGCCAGCCCTGGGAATGGATACTGGAAATGCATCTCGTGGACCGCAACCGGCAAATCGGCGGCTTCTACGAACAATTACTCACCTGATCAAACCCATCATAAAACCTGACCATATGCCCGATTACATTATAAGACCCGCCACCAAAGCAGATCTTCCTGCCCTGCGTATCGCCGAACAGGCGGTAATTGCCTGGGAGCGTTCTTTCGATCATAACCTCGCCGCCGACCCGATATCTTATTACGACCTGGATAATATGTTTGACCGGGAAGATGTTTTGCTCATCATGGCCGAAGTAAATGGCCAGCTGGCTGCCACCGGTTACATTCTCCGCCGTCCGAATAAGCCCTATGAGGCTTTCAGTCATCATGGCTATATCGGATTTATGTACACAGCCCCTGAACATCGCGGCAAAGGAATTGCAACCGCCATCATTGCCCGTTTGCGCCAGTGGGCAGCCGAAAAAGGCTTGAAAGAGATCAGACTGGAAGTGTATGATCAGAACGTGAGTGCGGTACGCGCTTACGAGAAGGCCGGATTAAAAAAAGTGCTGACAGAAATGCGCATGGACATTTAAATCCTCCACCCTTACTTCAAACTATTTCATCATGCAACAAACACTGTTACAATTAAGAAAAACCCAACTTTCCGATCTGGAGATATTGTATCAATTTCAACTGGACCCGGAGGGCATACAGTTAGCTGCATTTACTTCCGCAGAAAATGCTGATAAAACAGTATATATACAAAAGCACGCCAGGTTCCTGGATGACCCTACGAAAAATACACAGACTATCCTCTTCGGGGATACCATTGCCGGCAGCATTGCAAAATTCGAAATGGAAGGAGAAGCAGAAATCACATATTGGATAGACAGAAAGTATTGGGGCAAAGGGATTGCCACAACTGCACTGCAGCAATTCCTAACTATTGAAAAAACAAGGCCTCTTTTTGGACGCGTTGCATTTGACAATATTGGCTCGCAGAAAGTACTGGAGCATTGTGGATTTATCCGGACCGGTAAGGATAAGGGTTTCGCAAATGCACGTTAGGCAGAGATAGAAGAATTTATTTACAAGCTCGCATAGCAATCCTGAGGTCCCAAGTTGCACCCCGTTAGCCTGTATATTCATCCCTTATTCCTGCTTATCTGTCACATTTCTGACAATACGGAAACTATATGTAGTAGCATTACCCCCGGGTGCTGACCTTTCAACGGTTGGTTAACCTGATCGTACCTATTAAATAAACTCCATGAAAAGAATCCTGACAGCTATTGTACTGTTATCCACCTTTCAAATTTCACAGGCCCAACGCTATAGTATTTCCGGGCAGGTAAAGGGAGCCGAAAAGCCTGACATCACCCTGCAGGTATTGGCAGACGGTTTTTTCCCTAATCAGAAACAAGTGTTTGAAACCGCAGCTGATGGTTTCTTCAGGCATCAGATTCCATTAGCGAAACCGCGGTTAGCTTACCTGACCTGTAATAAGGTCCGCTACCGGTTATTAATGAGTCCGGGGAGAGATGTGCAGGTTACTATCAGTAACGAGACTAATGCTCCTGTCATCTTCAGCGGTAAAGGTGCGGCTGAAAACAACCTCTTACAGGAATTAAAAATGGAGGAACTGGCCTTTTTTATGAAAGATCACGAGGCAGTGAATCCATACGCCGGACTTCGGCTCGATTCTTTTAAGACAGCTGTTTTACAACGCGTGGAAACGCTGCTTCAGGAGAAGCAGGCCCTCATTAAGGCATCTTCCATCCCCACCCCACTGAAGGTACTGCTGCAAAGTGAGCTGGGGTATTATGCACAATGTACGCTCGATGATTTCGCCGGCGGTAAGTTGCGTCCGGCAAAGAATCCGGACAAAGACACCATCCATCAGGTGGTGATGCACTGGCGCCCCCTCCCGGATAGTGCCGCGCTGGGCAATGGATTCTACGCCAATATGATATTGTCGCGGTATAGCAACTATGCCGTTAATCTGCTCGGGAAAGACTTCAGAACGAATCCTGAAGCGGCGAAAGCGAGGATTTATGCTATACTGGGGCTTCCTTTTGAGGATATCAACCAATTGCTGACCCAATATGGTGAACGATTTGTGATGGAATGGCTGTACGCCAGTAAGCAGTTGCCCCGTAATGTCCGTAGCAGGATCCTCTACAACAGGATCATGGAAGCCTGCGACGCTTCGCTCCTGAGCACCGCAGTTTACCTGAAAGATACCATGCAGGCTTACTTCCCCCGTACTTCTTACGCCCGCGAAGCCTTGCAGGCTGTGAGCCTCCTGAATCAAAAACATGAGGCCGCCATCAGCAACAGCCGCATTATCTTTTACGACACTGTAAAACCGGCTTCTCTTCAGGCAATGCTGGCAAGGCACCGCGGCAAGCCCGTTTACCTCGACATCTGGGGCACCTGGTGCGGCCCCTGCCGCATGGAACTGGGCTATACCCCTGCGCTCAAAAAAGCCCTCCCACCCGGAGAAGTAGTTTTCATATACCTCGCCATGGATCACGACAGCAAAGAGGAAACCTGGAAAGAAATGGCACGACTCAACGGCATTGAAGGCGAGCACTACCGGCTCACCAGCAGCCAGATTCCACCCATCTGGGATGAAATACGGGCAGCAGGAGGCCTAACAGACCGCTACCCTACTTATGTTTTGTTTGACAGGGAGGGAAAGATTGTAGTTCCTAATGCAGGATCCCCCAGTGAAGGAGAGAAAACGATTGAGCAGATTAAGGGGGTGATAGGAAGGGAAAACATTAAAATTTCTGAATAGAATACCCGGTAAAATACAGCCGAACAAATAATGGGCGGAAGTCAGCTATTAAGTAACAATCTTCCGGCAATTGGGCTCTTCATCATAATTTGTACTACTTTAGTAGATACTGAATCAGATGGAAAGCTCAATTCCGGTTAAAAATAAGATTGCTGCCAGCAACCATATAAAAGCTGAACCCTTCCGGAAAACCTCCTGGAAAACGGACCCGCATAAGCATAAACAATATTTTGAAATCATATTCCTTACCAAAGGATCCGGGTTTCACTGGATTGACGGGGTACAATATGAAATCCGTCCCAACGTCCTTTTTTTCATTGCATATGACCAGGTACATAGCTGGGATATTCAGAGCGATCCTGAAGGGTTTGTGCTGATCCTCAAAAACAGTTTTACCGAGCGGAGCCTGGATAAGGAACTTCCCCTGCTCATCCAGCAGGTGAGCCGGTTTCCCTGTGTATATACTGATGAGGCACTGGCGCTGCATCGCATCTTTGAATTACTGACCATTGAAAACAATGCCACTTCCAACCTGTCTTTCCTTATGAAAGAAGGCCTGATAAAGGCTTTACTGGCTAAAATCCTCGATTCCTCCGACCTGTATTCCTCCGCGAAGTCTGTACGGAGGGAGCTGTACGAGTCATTCGTCAGCCTGTTACCGGAAAAACCAGCGAAGATGAAAGTCGCCGATTTCGCCGCGCTACTCAATACTACCCCCCAGAACCTGAATGCCGCCTGCAGGAAAGCTGTTAATCAACCGGCAGCGGAAGTTATTGCAGAACATATCACCAACGAAGCTAAACGCCTTTTGCGTTATACCCATAAAAACGTCTCCGAGATTTCCATGTTGCTCAACTTTAACGATACATCCCATTTCGTGAAGTTCTTCAAGCGGCACACCGGTACAACCCCTTTACAGTACAAAGCCCAGTAGAATATACCATAACATTTTCAAATATACCGTAGAACCCTACCAGCTTAATATAGTTTTGTGCCGATGATTGGCAATTGTACTGCCATTCATCCATCAAAAACAACCCATGACGCTTTTTAAGATCTTACCTGCCGCGGGCATCCTTTTCGCGGCTCCGTTCATGTTGAAGGCACAGCAACAAACCTTATCTCTCCGGGAAGCCCTCAGCACTGCGGCTTCGCAAGCCCCGGCGCTCAAAGCCTACCGCGAGGAAACCAATGCGGCCGCAAAAAACCTGGCCCTTGTAAAAAACGCTCTCGTGCCGGAACTCACCGCTGGTTACCAGGCAGGTTATGCTACCTACAATAATATCACCGGACTTACTTATCCCGGCCTTTTCCTGCCCATCAGCGGTCCTCCTTCTACCAGTAACACCTTCGATCCCGTTCCGGGTACGGTGTTATCAGCACTGCTAAAATGGGAACCGCTGACTTTCGGACAACGGCAGGCAGCAGAGGAGAAAGCCGCGGGTCAATATCAACTGGCCGCCAGCCAGTATAATGACGTCCTCTTCCGGCAGCAATTTGCCATTATCCTGACTTATCTCGATGCCGCATATCTCCATTCTCTCACCCGTAGCTACCAGGGTAATATTGACCGTACTGCCACCGGATTGGAACAGGCACAGGTGCTGGCCCGTGAAGGGCTGAAGCCGGGTATCGACACCATGCAGTTTCAGTCTGTCCTAGCCCAGGCGGAAATGGACCTCCTTACGTTACGCCGGCGTTACTTCGAGCAGACCGCCGAACTGATCCGCCTCACCGGTCTTTCATCCTCACCACAGCAAATACTCCTGACCGATACGTCATTCATGCAGGAGCTTCCCGAGATGGCAGACAACGCAGGAACGGACCCGGCTCATCCTGCACTGCAGATAGCAACATCCCGGATGGAAGTGAGCAAAGCGGCGCTGAAGGAAATACAGCGGGAATGGCGCCCCCGGCTGGATGTGTGGGCCAATGCCTACGCCCGTGGATCGGGTGTTGCTGCAGACGGTACGGTTGCCAAATCCGACGGATGGTCGCTTTCGCACCGTAACTATGGCGCCGGGGTTCAATTGAGCTTCCCCTTATTGGGATTCACCCGTACCAATATCAGAAAAAACCAGTACCGTTCGCTGCTGAAAGCGGAGGAAGCACGTCTGGAACAAACCAGGCTCGACCTGCGCATACAACTCGAAAAAGCGCAACTGGCATTTGATCAGAACCGCGAAATAGCCCATAAATCATACAAACAGACCGAAGCTGCTAAATTTGCCTACGAAGGCCTCCGGATCAGTTATGATAGCGGGCTGGTGGATTACACCCGTCTTATGCAGGCGCAGCTGGACCTGCTCCGCGCAGAAGCTGCGCAGGCTGGTGCCACACTCCAGGTATGGCGCTCACTGCTTGATATCGCCATAGCACAGGGAAAAATCGAAATACTCACCGACACGTTGAAATAATTATATGAAACTTATTACCGCCGCCTTGCGGCATCCCGTAACCATCCTGGTGTCTGTGATCGCCATTTGTTTTTTTTCATTCCTTTCCATCCGGAATGCAAAAGTGGACATCTTCCCCAAACTGGGCCTGCCCGTGGTTTATGTAGCGCAGCCTTATGGCGGGCTTTCACCGGAGCAGATGGAAGGCCTGGTCACCTCCTATTACGAATATCACTTCCTATACATTACCGGTGTTAAATATGTGGAATCGCGCAGTATCCAGGGTGCCTCCATCATCAAACTGGAATTTAACGAAGGAACCGACATGGCACAGGCGATGGCGGAAGTTGTGGGATATGTGAACCGGTCACGCGCTTTTATGCCGCCCGGCACCGTACCACCATTCATTACCCGCTTCGATGCGGGCAGCGTACCGGTGGGGCAGTTGGTATTCAGCTCCGAAACCCGGTCGCTGAGTGAGATATCCGATCTGGCATTATTCCGCGTGCGCCCTATGTTTTCTACTTTACCCGGTGTTTCCGCACCGCCTCCTTTTGGCGGCAACCAGAAAACGGTTCTCATCACGGTTGATCCGGAAAAGATCCGTAGTCATAACCTGTCGCCCGACCAGGTGGTACAGTCGCTGGTACGCTTTAATACCATTGCTCCGGCAGGAAATCTGCGAATGGGAGACACCACTTATCTCACTCCCCAAAACAGCATGATCGAAACACTGGAGGACCTGCAGAATATGCCACTTCAACAAGGTGCCGGTGCTGCCGTATATGTGAAAGACGTTGCGCAGGTAAGCATGGGTGCGGATATCACAACCAGTTATGCACTCATCAACGGTAAACGGTCTGTTTATATTCCAGTTACCAAACGCGCAGACGCTTCCACCTGGGATGTAGTGAAGCGGGTCAAAGCCGCCCTGCCCGATATGCAGGCCGCCATTCCGGAAGATATAAAAGTCACCTATGCTTTTGACCAATCGGGCTATGTGGTAAACTCTCTCAAAAGCCTCCTTTTTGAAGGCGGACTCGGCGCATTGCTGACAGGATTAATGGTACTGATCTTTCTTGGAGACCGCCGTAGCGCGTTAATCGTTATCCTTACCATACCGCTTGCATTACTAAGCTCGGCTACTTTATTGTACCTGACCGGGCAAACTATCAATATCATGACCCTGGGCGGCCTGGCATTATCAGTAGGAATTTTGGTAGATGAGGCCACGGTCACGGTAGAGAACATCCACCGGCATGCGGAAATGGGTAAAAACAGCGCCCGCGCCATCCTGGATGCATGCCGGGAAATTGCGGCACCGAAGCTCCTTATCCTGCTTAGCATCCTCGCTGTATTCGTTCCGGCGCTTTTTATGACGGGTGTTCCCAAAGCTATGTTCCTGCCGCTTTCTCTGGCGGTCGGCTTTGCTATGATAGCATCATTTTTGCTATCGCAGACCTTTGTTCCGGTATTGGCTGGCAAATTACTGCCAGGGCATGCAGTTGGAAAGGAAATTGCCTGGCTGGAAGGCTGGAAAAAACATTACAATGCTGCCGGTCGCAGGATGGACGGGAAAAGTGGTATAATTACCTTTACCTACCTATTGGTTTTTATATCGGTAGCAGGCATACTGTATATGGGAAGCGGGACGGAATTATTTCCGGAAACCGATAGTGGCCAGGCCCAGGTGAGGCTCCGGCTGCCGGTGGGCACCCGTTTCGAACGAACGGAAGACGCTACACGGACTTTGCTTGACTTGTCGGATAGTATAGTTGGCACCGGGAATACTGATATCACGTCGGCATTCGTTGGCACACAGCCATCCAGTTATCCCGTTAACTACATACACCTGTGGACAGGCGGGCCTCACGAATCCGTTACCCGCATCAAGCTGAAGCGTGGCGTTATTCCAATCACCGAATACAAGGAAAAATTGCGTGCGGCCGTGGCTCAGACCATGCCGGGTGCTACTATATCATTCGAACCCGGCGACATCGTGGAGCAGGTATTGAACCTTGGCAGTACAAATCCTGTGGAAATTGCCGTCATGAACCGTAATCTTACCGAAGGCAGAAAAACGGCACAGGAACTCGTACAACGTCTTCGCGAAATCCCTTCACTCCGTGATCTTCAGATTGCGACACCGCTGGATTATCCTGCCATCAAACTGGAAGTAGACCGTGTAAAAGCCGGGCAACTGGGACTTACAAGCGACCAGATAGCCCGCTCTGTAACTACCGCCACCTCATCCAGCCGTTTTACCTCCCCCAGCTACTGGCTGGACAAGGCCAGTGGAAACGCCTACCAGATCCAGGTACAATATCCGGAATACCGCATGAACAACATGACGCAACTGGAAGCCATTCCGGTTTCCGGCGGCGAAGGCGGCAGCCGGTACCTCGGGGAAATCGCTTCCTGGAAGCGCCAGACTGTGCCGGGAGAATACGATCGCCTGAATCAGCAGCGCTACATCACCATTACTGCAAACATACATGGGGAAGATCCTGGCGGCGTTTTCAAAAAAGTGAACCAGTTGATTAGTACGGTCGGGAAACCTGCAAACGGCTCTAAAATACAGTTGCGGGGACAACCGGTGCTGCTGCAGGAAACACTGGGCAGTCTTGCTTCCGGATTACTGATTGCCGTAATCGTTATACTATTGCTGATGGCTGTTTACTTTCAGTCATTCCGCATTGCGTTCGCCGTGCTATGCATCGTGCCTGCGGTGGTGGCAGGTTCACTGTCCTTCATCCTGCTCACCGGGCATTCCCTGAATATACAATCGTACATGGGCACGATCATGGCCGTAGGCGTTGCGATCGCTAACGCAGTGTTGTATGTAACGAATGCTGAACAAATGCGGCGCCAGCACATGACAGGCGCTTATATGCTTGCCGCAGAATCCCGGCTGCGGCCTATACTTATGACGAGCCTCGCTATGATTGCCGGAATGATTCCCATGGCACTGGGATCTGGAGAAGGCGGAGACCAGACGGCCCCGCTTGGCATCGCCGTGATCGGCGGACTTGCAGTTTCCGCTATTTCCGTACTCTTTTTTCTACCACATGTCTACCAATTCATGGCTGGCAGAAAAGCTTACACATCCGTTTCACTTGACCCTGAAGATGCAAACAGTTCAACTTATGACAATCAATAATATGCGATTTATCCGGAGCTTTCCTATTATGATCCTGCTGGCAGCCTGCGGCGGTTCAAAACAACCGGCAGAACAGTCTAAGCCCGTTCAGGATACGGTGCTGGTCTTTCAGCTAAAAACCGATACAGCCCGTAAAATAATCGAACTTCCTGCGGAGCTTAAACCATTCGAACAGGCCGATTTATACGGTAAAGTGCAGGGCTTCGTAAAAACGGTACACGTGGAAATGGGTGACCACATCCGGAAAGGACAGACCCTTGCCATTATTGAAGCACCGGAAGTCAACAGCCGTTTCGCAGAGTCTGAAGCTGCCATACAATCTGCAAAAGCCAAATGGAATTCCAGCAAAGATCAATATGAAAGGCTTTACCGGGCTTCCCAGGCAAAAACACCCGGCATCGTAGCACCTGCCGACCTCGAGCGCCAGCGCCAGCAGATGCTGGCCGACAGTGCGGCGCACCAGGCTGCCGCCAAACAGGCGCAAGCATACAAAGCCGTTTCCGGGTACCTGTATATCACAGCGCCCTTCGATGGTATTATGACGGCCAGGCTGGCCGATCCCGGTACTATGACCGGACCGGGAACCAAATTATTTACTGTTCAGAACAATGCTACGCTCCGCCTGCGGGCTGCGGTACCTGAAATATATGTCAGTACAATGCCAGGCATCCGCGAGGTAACATTCCGCACAGATGCATACCCCACACGGTCATTCATGGCTAAACTAACCCGAAAATCGGGCACGATAGACCCCACCACCAGGACAGAGCTGTGGGAGTTCACCGCAGACAACCGTGATCAATCCCTGAAAGCCGGCGCTTTCGCCTATGTGAAACTAGTCATATCGCGGGAAGGTTCGTCGTTGTTGGTACCAGCCACCACAATCGTTACCACACAGGAACGGAAATTCATCATCCGGGTGAAAGACGGAAAAGCCCAATGGGTGGACGTACGTCAGGGAATGACGACAGATAAAGGGATTGAAATATTCGGAGACCTACAGCCAGGCGATACCATTCTGTTGAAAGGTACAGACGAACGAAAACCTGAAACAACAGCCATCTGGAAAATGAAATCATAACCCATGAACAAATCATACCTGATTATCCGGTTCATACCCGGGCTTGTTTTTCTTTCCGAAGGCATTCAGAAATTTATGCTGCCGGATCTGCGCGGGTGCCGGACCTTATTCGCTGGATAACAGGCGTGCTGGTCTCAGGCTTTTAAAGTAGCCATATCTATCACAAACCTGTATTTCACATCGCTCTTCAGCAGGCGCTCATACGCTTCATTAATCTGGCGGATATCGATCATTTCGATATCTGATACGATATTATGCTCGCCACAGAAATCGAGCATTTCCTGCGTTTCGGCTATGCCGCCGATCATAGACCCGGCAAAGCTCTTACGGCCCATAATTACGCTAAAAGCGGCAACGGGCAGCGGATGCTCGGGAGCGCCTACAAGGGCCAGGGAACCATCTACCCTGAGGAGGTTCAGGTAAGCATTGATATCGTGCTGGGCAGATACGGCATCCAGCACAAAATGCAGTTTGCCCGCGAAAGCAGCCATCTGTTTTTCGTCTTTCGATAGTACCACTTCATCGGCTCCAAGGCGTTTGGCTTCCGCGAATTTGGATTCCGATGTGGTAAAGGCTACCACATGTGCCCCCATGGCTTTGGCGATCTTGATGCCCATATGGCCCAAACCGCCAATGCCTACGATACCCACCTTTTTACCCGGACCAATGTTCCAATGGCGCAGCGGTGAATAGGTGGTGATCCCGGCGCAAAGCAACGGAGCTGCCGCCGCAGGATCCAGGTTATCCGGTATACGCAGTACAAAATGCTCATCAACTACTACCTTTTCTGAATATCCACCGAAGGTGTGTGCACCCAGGAATTTATCGGGTCCGTTATAGGTCTGGATGTTGCCTTTCTCACAGAACTGTTCCAGATCTTCCTTGCAATACTCACATTCCCGGCAGGAATCCACCATACATCCCACGCCCACTATATCTCCGATTTTAAACTTGCTGACATGGTTGCCTACCTTCACTACCCTGCCCACGATTTCATGGCCGGGTACGCAGGGGTACATGGTAAAATGCCATTCGTTCCGGGCGGTATGCAGATCCGAATGACAAACACCGCAATACAGGATATCGATTTCCACGTCGTGCGGGGTTACTTCCCGGCGGTTGATCCCCATCTGGTCAAGCGGCTTTTCTGCGGCCTGCGTACCGTATGCTTTTACTGCTATAGTGCTCATTGATAGTTGTGTTTAGAAGTAACAAAAATAACCGGCTGCGCCGCTGTAATGTTTACAGATATCAAACTGAAAATTGCGTAAATCAAACTATTCCGACAGGTATTCTTCTTCAGAAACTGCTTCCATCCAATCCACCACTTTACCATCCAGATTTTCCTGAATGGCGATATGCGTCATGCCATTAGTGGAGGTAGCGCCGTGCCAGTGGCGCTCTTCCGGTGCAAACCAAACTACATCTCCGGGATAAATTTCTTCCACCGGCCCTCCTTCCCTTTGCACCCAGCCACATCCTGCGGTAACGATCAACGTCTGCCCCAGCGGATGCGTATGCCAGTTGGTACGGGCGCCCGGCTCAAAGGTGACGCTGGCCGCCGCGGCACGCCGGGCACCGTTGGGTTCAAACAGCGGATCAATGCGGACACTGCCCGTGAACCAGTCCTGCGGGCCTTTCCCTGATGGCTTAGACCCTATTCTTGAGATTTCCATGGTTGATGAGTTTAGACAGATCTTCAGTTTGTTTACAGTATTCAGGTTGCCTTCCACTAACATATTTTGAAAATGAAAAGTTCAATCAAAAACCTGCCTCGCAGGCACTACCCATTTCTGATAATCCCAAAACCTGCCTTACATACAGCCTAAAGGCAGTGGGAGGCAGTGTAGAGGCAGTCTACCCTTAGTGTAATGGGCGTCTAAAGGCAGTGAAAAGGCAGTCCGAAGGCAGTAAGCACGTAGTCAAGTGGCAGGTGTCTTACACTGAAAAAACTTTACAGGGTTAGGGGGTTAAGTACGGGATTGGCTTGACAGCATTGTCGTTAAACACTGTTTTCGCTTTACAGTTACTTGGCTTGCGATCAAATTCGCTTTACAATT
>NZ_QFFK01000016.1 GCF_003149455.1 Chitinophaga deserti | reverse complement strand
CGCAAGCCAAGTAACTGTAAAGCGAAAACAGTGTTTAACGACAATGCTGTCAAGCCAATCCCGTACTTAACCCCCTAACCCTGTAAAGTTTTTTCAGTGTAAGACATACTACCTCCGGACTGCCTTTGAACTGCCTTTAGACCCTGGTTACACTGCGGTCAGACAGCCTCTACACTGCCTTACACGGCCTTTAGCCGTCTTCCGGCAAGCATGCAGCATAACATCAGGCTTACTGGCGAAGCCTAACAGTTTGTGGCATAAAATGCCCTTTAGCTTGAAAATGGGTGGAAAGGTGACAGTCGTGCTGAGAAAAGGTGTGCGGGAAACACGGAAAGAAAAGTGTGACAGGCTAAGTGAAGTAGCGGGGTTGGAGAACCCCGCTTTTTCGTTAAACGGAAACCATGCTTATGAGAAAGCGTGAACTGCAGAGATGCAGATTTCACACTCTCTGAGCCAAATATTACACTTTTTTTTGAAAATTCATATTCAACTTTTGTGCTACCGCTTCCCCTTTATATAAAATGTTGACGATCAACACCTCTCCAAACACGCCTGTATTGGGTTTCAGCGATTTTCCGTGTATTCCGAGCATCTTTGACATTTTTTCGATGCTGCCCGGATTTGCGCATACCACTATCGTTTTGCCCTCATTTTTCTCAACCATCACCCACAGGATATGGTCCATCACTTCCTCATCATCAAAACAGGCATCCCGGAAGTACGTAACCTTCTGCCCGCGCGACTTTGCCAGCGGTTCAACCGTTTGCATAAGACAGGGTTTGTAGGGGGAATACACAGCATTAACCGACTCGTTTTCAAGGAACCGGACCAGCAATGCGGCCTGATCGCGGCCGGTGGGCGTCAGCTGCCCGTTTTCCTGCTCGGCACCGTTTACGAAAATGACCGTGGTTGGACCACTGCCTGGCTGCCCTTCATGGGGCTTACCAACCCAAAGGGTCAGCATCATCAGAATTGTTTTAAACATGGCGGATGTTTTTGGTTTATAAAAAGACCTTACATAAAGTCGTTTGTGTTTTAGTGAAGGAAATGTTAAAAAGGATGCATATTTCAGCGAAAAGGAGATCTTTGCGCCTTTGTGTCAAAAGCATAAGGTGAAATTACACCGTCTGTTCAAGGCTTTCCGGGAGATGTGACCAATGGAATAATCCATGTGACGAATTGGCTGGGCTGGATAAGCCGGGCGACTGTAATTACCATGTAAAAGTTCAACCAATGGTCCGCCTGCTGCGCCACTCACCACATCGAGGTAGCTGTTATAACGCATTTACAATATCTTTAACGAATTGCGGTACTTGAATTGCAAACCAATCTGGAAAAATTGAATACTAAAATGAAAAGCATCTGCAGAGCCCTGGCCGTTGGAGCAAGTGTAGCCATGTTGATTTCTTCCCCCGGGTACGGACAATCCAAATCCTCCGTTCCCCAAAACTGGCAGTTGCTGAGTTACGGAGCCGACAGCCTCTATGGCATCGGTGTTGAAAAAGCATACCGCGAACTCTTAGCAGGCAAAACCGGTAAAACCGTGATCGTTGCCGTTATCGACTCCGGGGTAGACACTACACATGAAGACCTCCGGTCTATTCTCTGGAAAAATCCCAAAGAAATTCCCGGCAATAACATCGACGACGATGGCAACGGGTATGTAGACGATATCTATGGCTGGAACTTCCTCGGCGCCAAAGACGGATCTTCCGTTAAAGAAGACTCCGATGAGGCCACCCGCGAGTTTTACCGCTACAAGCGCCTGTATGGCAACCCGGATTCTGCCCTGCAGCCCGGCTCTAAGGAATATGCTTACTGGACCCGTCTGAAAGACCGCAGCCAGAAGCCTTCCACACAGGCTAAAACCGATTACAAGATGATGCTCAAAGTACAGGAGAACCTCCTGAAATGCGAGACCGTCCTCACCGAATACCTCAAAACGAACGATTTCTCCAAAGCACAGCTCGATACCCTGCGCTCCGGTGATTCAGACGTGATGTTCGCTCGCGGCTTTGCCCTGCGCCTCCTTGGCAGCACCGGCGAAGACGGCGCTACCTACCAGGGCCTGAAAAACGATCTGGCCGAATACATCAAGGAACTGAAGAAGAAAGCCGAAGTAACCGGCGCGGAACCAACCGATAAGCGCAGCACCATCGTGGGCGATAACCTGAACGATATCAACGACCGCTACTACGGTAACTCCGACGTAATGGGCCAGTTCGCCTTCCACGGTACACACGTATCCGGCATCATCGGTGCCGTACGCGGTAACTCTACCGGTATGGACGGTGTAGCCGATAACGTTCGCATCATGACCGTTAAAGTGGTTCCAGAAGGCGATGAGCGTGATAAAGACGTGGCACTGGGCATCCGTTATGCGGTAGACAATGGTGCGCAGATCATCAATATGAGCTTCGGTAAAGGCTTCTCTCCCCAGAAAGCATGGGTAGACGACGCTATCCGTTATGCACAGGAAAAAGGTGTACTGCTCGTACATGCCGCAGGTAACGACGGCGCCAATAACGACCAGACCGAGAATTACCCGAAAGATACTTTCGAAGACGGTAAAGAAGCCGATAACATGATCACCGTAGGTGCTTCCGGCAACGGGCGTACCGGCAGCAAGATTGCAGGTTTCAGCAACTATGGCAAGAAGGAAGTAGACGTGTTCGCCCCCGGTGTGCAGATCTACTCTACCGTACCCGGCGGTGATAAATACGGCAGTGCAAGCGGTACCTCCATGGCATCGCCAGTGGTAGCCGGTCTTGCAGCCATGATCCTCTCCTACTACCCCGACCTGAGCGCGCGGCAGCTGAAGCAGATCATTGAAAAATCTGCCACACCCGTTCCCAATGGTGAGAAAGTAAACAAGCCCGGTACCAAAGATGAGGAAGTGGATTTCTCCGAACTTTCTAAATCCGGCGGTATCGTGAATGCTTACGAAGCACTGAAGCTGGCGGCTAAAACCAAAGGCGAGAATGCTAAGAAGAACAACGCTAAGGTGAAGTTGAAAAAAGACTGATCCCGGTAAGGCATAAACGAAAGCGGGCGCACCCTTATGGATGCGCCCGCTTTTTTTGTTTCGTGAATACGTCACCCGGCGAGTTTGTAAGCCGGATTCTGTGCAGCCTGTAAACAGGCGCTGCTGTCATTTATCTGCGACACACATCGCTGTGTGCCTGTATCTGCCTACCCTCGGTCATCAGGCGAGCCGCCTTCAATCGACCGTATACATGGCATTTCAGCACGCAAGGTTTACCCCCGGCCACGGTTACCCGCCACCGGCGTGGGCTCTTACCCCACGTTTTCACCTTTACCCCGGATTGCTCCGTGGCAGTTATTCTCTGTGGCACTTTCTGTCCACCCGTTGCCGGGCGTCCCACCCGTTAGGTGGTGCGTTGCCCTATGCTGTCCGGACTTTCCTTCCCCCCGGCTAAGCCGGGGAAACGACAGCACCACTGCGCCGGGTGACGTAAAAAACGAAACGCAAAATTACTTAAAAAATATCTCTGTTGCCCCGTATCCGTAGAAAGGATGGTACTGATTCACAAAGAATTTCACTTCGGGCACTGTTTTCAGGATATCGTGCAGCTCATCGCGCAGTTTGCCGGTACCTACTCCATGGATGATGATCATGCTGTGGAGGCGCTGGGAAATGGCAAGATCGAGGTAATGCTGGAACTCATTGAGCTGGATGGCCAGTATCTCCAGGTTGGAGAGGCTTTTCCAGTTGTCTGACAGGCGTTCGATGTGGAGATCAATCTCATACCGGGCATCGAGGCGCTCGGGGCTTTTCAGCTGGCGTATATCGGTGAGGGTATTGAGATTCTTCTTTTCCTGCGGGGTGAAGCCGAAATTATCGGTTTCCTGGCGCTTGGGGTAAGTGATGAAAAGCTCGTATTCGATGGTAGCCTTCCCTTCTTCCCGCACCTTTTCCAGCTGCTGGAACATTTGCTTTGCCTTCGGTTTCCAGGTTTTCTCCAAAGTGGGGGCAAGCGTAAGATCGGCCTCTTTGGGTGCAAACCTGAACTCGAAACGGGCTTTATCGTTCAGCTGGTCGAAGTTCAGATCGGCCAGGTAAATATGATGCTGTGCGGGGATTTCCTGTTTCAGCTCGAGGAACAGGGCATCTTTCAGCCATATCTCGAAGTGATAGGTGTAAGCGCGGTTGGTTTCGTTGACGAGGTGAAACTTAAGGGTATCCACCACATCATCCCACCCGTCGTGCGACCATACAGGCAGCATGGTCAGGAAAACCCCTCTTTCCGCCTTATTGGTACGCGGCTGGGGCTTTTCCTTCTTTATCTCTTCACCGGGCGTCCTTTTGGGCGCAGGTGGCGCCTGTTTCTGGGTAAAACGGTGGAAATAGGGGAAATCGATCTGATCGAGGTACACGGGGAATTTAGTGCCGCTTACCTCAACGAGCACCATTTTATCGTTGATGATATCCAGCACTGTGCCTTCTTCCTTAGAGTGGAGCAAGAGAATCTTGTCGCCTACTGTATATTTCATAGCAGGCAAAATTAAGCAAAGACATGGTAACTGCAATCAGGCGGCGCTTTTCTCCGGATGCGTGCGCATATATTCATCCACAGAAACCCTGCCGCTGCCCTCCACGAGGAAGAACAACAGGCCCAGCAGCACTACAACAGAGAGGCTCAGTTCGGGATAAACATTGAAAAGATTAGGAGTAAGATTCACGAAGAATACCGCGCCGATAAGCACCGGGAGGTTGGCGATAACGCCCACGCGGGTAAGTAATCCCAGTGCTATGAACAATCCGCCTACGGTGTGGGCAAAAACAATGTAGTGAGCCAGCCAGAACGATACCACGGTCAGAAAGGGCTGCTCCGCTATCCGGGCTTTCAGCATGTCGATATTATCAACGAACTGAATGCCTTTCCACATGAGCAATAGTCCTAACAGGATCCGTAAACCGTCCACCCATTTGGGATGATGCGTATCACCCCAGCGTTCTATACGTTGCAGGAGGTTCATAACGAAAGTTTTAGCGGTGAAAAGAACTGTACTGAAGTTACGAAAAAAGGCGGACACGATGGCCCGCCCTTTTCAGGTATCTGTTTTTCAGTGTGTTAAACGCTTTTAGCCGCCAGTTTACTTTTCCAGTAACCGTACATGAAATAAATGGCCAGTCCCACGGCCATCCAGCCGAAGAAAACCACCCAGCTGCGCACAGGTATCTCGATCATGAGATAGAGGCAGCAAAGCATCCCCAGTACCGGTATCAGCGATAAACGCTTCCAGATGGTAGCGACCGTGATCACCGTTGCGAGGATATAGAAAATTACAAACAGTACACGGTCGTGATCCAGTGCTGCAATGCCCGCGAAGCTTTCGGAGATACGGCTCCGGAAGAACCAGGAGAACAATGCAAAGATTACCGGTACCACAAACAGGCCGTTTATATATGGCAGGTTGAACTTCTTCTCCCCTTTCGCCACTTTAGGCAGCAGCAATACGCCGCCGCAAACAAGTACGAAGGCGAACAGGGTGCCGATGCTGGTAAGGTCGGTCACGATACCGCTTTCCACGAACAGTGAAGGGATGGCTACGATCACACCGGTAATGATGGTGGAGAAGCCGGGCGTATGGAACTTCGGGTGAACTTTGGCGAACTTCTTAGGCAGCAGTCCATCGCGGCTCATGCTCATCCATATACGGGGCTGCCCTATCTGGAACACGAGGATCACACTGGTTGCGGCAATTACGGCGCTGATAGAGATCACATACCCGATGGTGCGCATGTTCAGCTTATCGAACACATATGCGAGGGGGTCGCTCACGTGCTGGAACTCGCTGTAATGCACCATACCCGTGATCACCAGCGTTACGATCACATAAATGATGGTACAGATGATAAGGGAATAGATCATGGCCCGTGGCATATCGCGCTGCGGGTTAGCACTCTCCTCCGCGGTGGTGGATATGGCATCGAACCCGATATAGGCGAAGAACACCGCCGAAACGCCCATCAGCACCCCGTCGAAACCTTTAGGCATGAAGGGTTGCCAGTTTTCTGTATTGATGTGGAACACACCGATGGCGATCACCGCCAGTAGCACCACAATTTTAAGGCCCACCATGAAGTTGGCGCTGCGCTTGCTCTCATGGATACCCACGTAGGCGAGGATGGTAACGAGGATCACGATGATGAAAGCGGGCACGTTGAGGATCACGCGCCAGCTTCCGATGAAGGGAGCGGTGTTCCAGGCTTCTGCAGTAGCAGGATTGGTTAAGAAGGCTGCTTTGGCGGTATTATAATCTGTGGCCAGCCAGTCTGGCAAATGGATGCCCATGCCTTCGAGCACGTTATTGAAGTAACTGCTCCAGGAAATAGCCACCACGATGTTGCCGATGGAATATTCGAGGATTAGCGCCCAGCCAATGATCCAGGCGGCCATTTCTCCGAAAGTAACATACGAATAGGTATAGGCGCTCCCGGCCACTGGTACCCTGGAGGCAAACTCCGCATAGCAAAGCGCAGTAAAGCCGCAGGTTACGGCGGTAAGAAGAAACAGGAAAATAACAGCGGGTCCTCCGTTAAAAGCCGCCTGCCCGATGGTGGAGAAGATCCCCGCACCTATCACGGCCGCCACGCCCATCAGCGTGAGGTCACGAACAGTGAGTACCTTCTTCAGGCCTGTGGCATGCACGTCGCCGTAACCGGTTTTCGCTTCATGGAGGATGCTGGTCAGGGATTTTTTCCTGAAAAGCGATTTAGACATTTGTTGCGTTTAAGGGTTGATATTAGAAAGCCGTTAAAGACAGGAAACCTGTCAATAACGGCCAAATATAAAAATAATCCTAACTCAATGTTGCCGGACCAGCAGAAAATCAGCCAGATCGCGCAATGATTGCTTCCGGCCTGATATCACCGCTATCGCTTCCAGGTGCTCAAATGCAATACGGGAGAAGCGCTCTTTTTCCTTTTCTGCCCAGGCATCCACCTGGCAGTCGCGGAAGATCTGCAGCACGGAGGCCACTTTATCATCCGGGTTGCTTTTCAGCAGCTCATGCAGCTTTGCTCGCTGTGCAGGGTTGCACATTTCCAGCGCTTTCAGCAGCAGGAACGTCTTTTTATTGACAAGGATATCTCCCCCCTGCTGCTTTCCGAACTTATCGGGATCACCAAAGGCATCCAGGTAATCGTCCTGTATCTGGAAGGCGATTCCTACATTCTTACCGAACTCATACAGGTGCTGCTGGTTGCCATCACTGCCGCCGCCGCAGATAGCGCCCATCTGTAAGCTGGCGGCCAGCAGTACGGATGTTTTAAGGGCGATCATGTTCACGTAATCTTCATAATTCACCTGCTCGGGAGCGGTTTGCTCCATATCCATATCCAGCTGCTGCCCTTCGCATACTTCGCGGGCCGCACGGTTGAAGACGTTGATGATCTTCGTCCGGTATTTGCCCTGTATCTTGTTCAGATGGTCGTAGCTGTGGATGAGCATCACATCGCCGGCCAGTATGGCGGCGGAGTCGCTGTACTTGGTATGTACGGTAGGCATCCCCCTGCGGAGCGGGGCCTTATCCATAATATCGTCGTGAATGAGCGTGAAGTTGTGAAACAGCTCCACTGCGTTGGCTGCGTGGAAAGCATCCTGCTCCAGGGGAGCAAAAAGCTCATTGCCTAAAAGGCAAAGTACAGGACGGATGCGCTTGCCGCCGATACCCAGTATATACTGGGCCGGATCATAAAGATTTGCAGGGCTGTCGGGAAACTGTCTTTGACTGAACTGCTGTTCGAATTGCGCTGATAATTCTTTGAATGATTGCATCTTACTTCTTTTTCTTCCTTGATTTATGTTGCGGCGGCTTGCCTGTCTTTCTGTTACTGTCGCTCCGTTTGCTTCTGTCTTCTCTTTCTATCCGCTCACTGCGAACTCCTTTCTTCAAAGGCGGTAATTCCACTCCTTCTTCCACCAGGTCATAATCCAGCTGCCGTTTCGCTAAACTGGCAGCGGCCACCCGGATGGTTACTTTGTCCCCTATCCGGATGCGTTTACCGGAACGGACGCCTACCAGGGCGTACTCGGTTTCGGAATGCTTATAATCTTCCCGCAGGCCGTGAACGCTTACAAGCCCTTCGCATTTCGCATACACCGTTTCCACCCAGAAGCCGAAGTGTGCCACGCCGGAAACAATGCCTTCAAAGGTTTCCCCGATGAAGTCCTGCATGTATTCCACCTGCTTGTACTTGTTGGCTGCCCTTTCAGCATCCATGGCTTTACGTTCCATGTCCGACGAATGTTTACAGCGTTTTTCCAGCTGTTTGTCGGGCTTCACTTCTCCTGCCAGTACCTGTGCAAGGATGCGGTGCACCAATACGTCGGGGTACCGGCGGATAGGCGATGTAAAGTGGCAATAGTGTTCGAAGCCCAGTCCGTAGTGCCCGATGTTGTCTGCCGTATAAACGGCCTTTGCCATGGTACGGATGCCAAGGGTTTCCAGCACATGCTGTTCCGGCTTTCCCTTTACCAGCGTGAGCATCTTATTGAAGGATGTTGCGATGGTTTCAGGACTGGTGGCATCGAATTTATAGCCGAATTTACCAGCAAATACGGCAAATACGTGCATTTTTTCTTCATCCGGTGTATCGTGAACCCTGTAAGGGAACGGAATGGGATGGGAATTTACCTTCTGTTTAGCCACGTATTCGGCCACTGTACGGTTCGCCAGCAACATCAGCTCTTCGATCAGCTGGTGCGATTCATCGCTCTGGTTAATCTTTACGCCGATGGGTTTGGCGTTCTCATCCAGCTGAAAGCGGACTTCCTGGCTGGAGAAGTTGATGGCCCCGTCTTTGAATCGGGCAGCGCGCAGCGTTTGAGAGAGTTTATTGAGTAATAATACCTCTTCGAAGTAAGGGCCTTCACCCGTCTGGATGATCTCCTGCACTTCTTCATACGTGAAGCGGTGGCGGGAGTGGATGATAGTACGCCCCATCCAGTATTGTTTCACTTTGGCTTTATCATCCATCTGGAACACGCAGGAAAAACACAGGTGGTCTTCATGCGGGCGCAGGGAGCACAGCTCATTGGAGATCTTTTCCGGCAGCATGGGCAACACGCGGTCTGGCAGGTACACGGAAGTGGCACGGTGCTCTGCTTCCTTGTCCAGCGCGGTATTAGGCTGCACATAATGGCTTACGTCGGCAATGTGGACGCCTATTTCCAGCTGGCCGTTTTTCAGCCTGCGGATGGAAATGGCATCGTCAAAGTCGCGCGCATCTACCGGGTCAATGGTAAAAGTGAGGATCTTGCTGAAATCTTTACGGCCTTCGCGGTCTTTCGCGCTGAGGTTACCGGCACCGGGCATGGCGGCCAGCTCATCGAGCACGTCTTTGGGCCATTGCAGCGGGAAGCCGCTTTCCACGAGGATTTCCTTCATGGCCAGGTCGTTGGTGTTCGTAGCATCGAGGATCTCCACGATTTCACCTACCGGCTTGCGCGACTTTTCACCCCAGGCCACGATTTTTACTACGGCACGGTCGCCGTCTTTGGCGCCTTTGAGGGAGTTTTCGGGGATGTAGATATCCGAGAGCCCGGAGCTTTTATCCGGGATGAGGAATGCGAAAGTTTTACTGAGCTGTATAGCACCGGTGAATTCCGTCTTTTTACGTTTGAGTACATCGGTTACGTGCCCTTCCATCCGGCCCATGCTTTTGCCCTGATGGATCACATCTACGAGTACTTCATCACCATCGAGGGCAGAGCCGAGGTTTTTCTGTTTAACCATTATATCGCTCTCCAGGCCTTCCACTACTACAAATGCCATCCCTGAGCGGGTGACGTCTACAATACCTTTATAGGTCTTCTTCTGGCTGCTGGTCTTCTGTTTCTTTTCTTTTTTCTTGGTCATTTACATGATTTTAGGGTGCGGCGCTTACGCTCCCGGGGGTTCTTCGTAGGCCGCCAACAATGCGTTGTCTGTATAATTAATAATAAACCGGTTGAATTCGGCGGCTTCCCCGAAGAGGAAAGCAATTTCTACCGGTATAACGGTAAAGGGCAGCTGCATGTTCGCGATAATGTCGCGCAGCAGGTGGAGCCTCACCGCATCTTTCTCTGTGGTAACGATGTAAACCGGGCCCTGACCGTCCATTTGTTCCATTTCCCGCCTGATTTTGTCCAGGTCGCTCCGGGTATAATAGTAATGGTCGGGGAAAGACAGGAGGCTTACATGCCCGTGCTTCTGCCGCAAATGTTGTACCAGCGGTTCCGGCCGGGCGATGCCGCATACCACCAGTACCCTCGCATTTTGCGGAATATTGACTGTTTCACCCGTGAGCATATCGGCCGGAACGCCGTACTGCAGCGTGGTGAAGAACAATTGCTGATGAGGTAATGGATTGATTTCCCGGCGGATATTATCTTTTTCTGAAGCCGTTAATTCAGCCGGACATTTCGACACAATGATGCCATCGGCCCGGTGATATCCCTTTCTTCCCTCCCGGAGGCGCCCCATAGGCACCACATGATCGCGGGTGAAAAGGCGGCTGTAATCGGTCACCATCAGGTTAAGTCCGGGTTTTATAGAGCGGTGCTGGAAAGCATCATCCAGCAGGATCACCTGTGTATCGGGACGGTCGCCCAATAGCTGTGGCACTGCCAGCATCCTTTCCTCTCCCACACACACATTGATATCCGGGAATTTACGGTGAAACTGCATCGGCTCATCCCCGATATCGGCGGCGGTAGTACCGGCTCCCGCCAGCTGGTAGCCTTTAGTACGCCGGTTGTACCCCCGGCTGAGGGTGGCGGTCCGATAGCGGTCTTTCAGCAGGCGGATCAGGTATTCCACATGCGGGGTTTTGCCCGTACCACCTACAGAAAGGTTACCCACGGCGATGGTGGGAATGCTGAATTCCACAGAGCTGAGCATGCCGGCGTCGTACAGGCGGTTGCGGATCCACAGCACGAGGCCGTACAATAAAGCGAAGGGATATAAGAGATAACTAAGATATTGCCACACAGGACTATTCATTTGAATCGTTAAAGTAATAAACCTTTTCGGGAGTAACGGCTGCGCTGAGGGTAACATCCCCCTCCCAGGCGTCTGAAATGGGTTCCTCCAGCGGTCCGAACAGGCTGAGGCCTACCGTTTTAATATCCGGGCGGCACTGGCGGAGGAAACCGTCGTACATACCTTTTCCGTAACCTACCCGGTGGCCGCGACTGTCGAAAGCCAGCATGGGAACAAATACCACATCCAGCTGATCCGGGCGGATGCGTTGCCCGCTATCGGGTTCCGGGATGCCCAGGGCGTTTTCGGTCAGCATGGTGGATTCATCCCACACGAAATGCTGCATATCGCCTGTGGCAATGAAAGAGCGGGAAAGTACCAGTTTAGCTGCCGGGAAGGCCTTACGGAGCCAGTCTGCCAGGGGCCAGGTATCCACTTCCTTTTTGGCTGCAATGGGCAGAAAGAGGTGGATGTACACAGGATTACCCAGTTCAAGGGAGCGGCACCGGGCCAGCAGGGAGGCGTTAAGCCGGAGGGCTTCTTCGGGGCTGAGGGCTTTCCTTCTGGTAAGGTATGCTTTCCGGATGTCTTGCTTGTTATGGGTCATCGGCTGAGCAGTTCTAGGAGCCTTGGCTGCATGAGGCCGGCATGCAGGGCTACGAATTCAGGATTGAGCCTGCCCGCGGCAGGGATATGTGAGATGAGAGGGTATCCGCTCCATTCCACCACATCGGCTTCATTGGAATGATCCGCCCCGCTGAATATCCAGCCGGCAACGGGCACACCCGCATTCCGGAGGGCCATGGCCGTGAGGAGGCTGTGATTGATGCTGCCGAGATAGTTCTGCGCCACTACAATAACTTTAGCACCGAGGGCGCGGGCGAGATCGAGAAAGAAATAATCACCATTCAGGGGTACCATGAGTCCGCCGGCGCCTTCGATCACCAAAGGTCTGCCAGGCTGCTGCAACTGGCGCGCACGTTCCAGAATACGTTCTTCCTGCACTACTATCCCTTCGGCACGGGCCGCAAGGTGAGGCGATGCTGGCATGGCAAGGCGGTATAATTCGTCGTGAACCGTTACCTGCGGAGAGGTCAGTTCCCGCACCGTTTCGGTATCCGTTCCGTCCTCAAAGCCGGCCTGCACTGGTTTCCAGTACTGCGCACCCAGCGCTTCCGCCACACAGGCCGAAGCAACCGTTTTACCCACGCCCGTACCAATGCCGGTGATGAAGATGTTGTTCATGGTAGCAAATATAAATCATCATTCAACCAATTACCTTAAATTCGTTCCCCAAGCACCAAGATTATGAAGTACTGCGAAAATATCCTGGAAACAATAGGCCATACCCCCATGGTCAAACTGCACCGCGTAACCGCCGAACTGCCCTGCACGGTTTTAGCCAAAGTGGAATTCTTCAACCCTGGCAACTCCATTAAAGACAGAATGGCTGTACGCATGGTAGAAGAAGCCGAGCAGAAAGGCCTCCTGAAACCCGGCGGCACCATCATCGAAGGTACTTCCGGCAACACCGGTATGGGCCTTGCACTGGCAGCAGTCATCAAAGGTTACAAATGCATTTTCACCACCACCGATAAGCAGTCCAAAGAAAAGGTGGACATCCTTAAAGCCGTAGGCGCCGAAGTAATCGTATGCCCCACCAACGTGCTGCCGGAAGATCCCCGCTCCTACTACTCCGTATCAGCCCGCCTGGCACGGGAGATCCCGAACAGCTTTTACGTGAATCAGTACGATAACCTCGCCAACCGCGATGCGCATTACGAACAAACCGGCCCCGAAATATGGGAACAAACCGGCGGTAAGATCACCCACCTCGTAGTGGCCACCGGCACCGGAGGCACCATCACCGGCACCGGCAAATACCTGAAAGAACAGAATCCGGATATACAGATATGGGCGGTAGACAGCTACGGCTCCCTGCTGAAAAAGTACTTCGATACCGGCGAAATCGATATGGGCGAAGTGTATCCTTATATCACCGAAGGCATCGGGGAAGATTTTATTCCCAAGAATTACGACATGAGCGTGATCGACCACTTCGAGAAAGTAACCGATAAAGACGGTGCCGTAATGGCCAGGAGGATATCCAAAGAAGAAGGCATCTTCGTGGGATATTCCGCAGGCTCGGCCGTGGCAGGACTTAACCAGCTCAAATCACGCCTGAAGGCCGATGATGTGGTGGTGGTCGTATTCCACGATCATGGCTCCCGGTATGTAGGGAAAGTATATAACGACCAGTGGATGATGGAACGCGGTTTCCTTGATGTAAAAACCGTGCGCGATGTGGTTAATGGCCGCCGTAACCTCCCGCTGGTAACCATTTCTCCGGACGACCGTGTAAGCGAAGCCATCGGTAAAATGAAGAAATTCGACATCGAACATTTACCCGTACTTGAGCAGAACGAAATGATCGGCGCTATTTCAGAAGGCGGGCTCTTCAACAAACTGATCGACCAGCCCGAACTCAAAGAGCAACCCGTGCGCAACGTAATGCAGAAAGCATTTCCTGTTGTGGCAATGGATACACCGATTGAGAAACTCACCGTATATATCAATAAGGAAAACGGCGCCGTACTCACGCAGGACGACAGCGGCAATTTCCATATCGTCACCAAATACGACATCATCCAGGCCCTGGGCAACTGATCATGCAATTCACTGACCAGATCGGGCATACCATCACGCTGAATGCACCGCCGCAACGTATTATATCCGTGGTACCATCACAAACGGAACTCCTCTACGATCTGGGAGCCGAAGTGGCGGGCATCACCAAATTCTGCATTCATCCTCCGGCATGGTTCCGCGAAAAGCCCCGCGTTGGCGGTACCAAGCAGCTGCATATGGACCGGATAGACGCGTTACGGCCCGATCTTATTATCGCCAACAAAGAAGAGAACGAGAAAGTCCAGATTGAATCCCTCGCACAGAAGTATCCGGTATGGACCAGCAACATCCGCACGCTGGAGGAATCCCTTGAAATGATTACGCTGCTGGGTGAGGTAATTGATAAGAAAGAACCGGCAGATACAATAGCGGCACGCATTGCAAATGGGTTCACATCCGTACATCCCCTCACTCCCCAAATCCCTGTTGCCTATTTTATATGGCGCGACCCGTGGATGGTAGCAGGCGGAGATACTTTTATTAATGATATGCTGCAACGCTGTGGACTGCGGAATGTGTTTGCCGACGAGAACCGCTATCCCGTAGTTTCTCTTGCACAGCTGGCTGCCAGCGGTGTTAAGCTGGTGCTTCTCAGCAGTGAGCCATACCCTTTCAAAGAAAAACATATAGCTGAAATCAAAGAATACCTGCCCGATGCGGATATAGCGCTGGTGGATGGAGAAATGTTTTCCTGGTATGGCAGCAGGCTGCTGCATGCGCCGGCATATTTTAATACCCTCCTTAACGGTCTCCGTTAATCTTCCCTGACAGATTTTTCGTTCACAGGCAACCGCATGGCATTGCCCGCCGTAACCTTTCCGGAACAATCCAATAACATTATGGAAAGAAGAGAATTCTTGTCGGGCGTAAGCGCGACCCTGGCAGTTATTTGCGTAGGCGGACTGGCAGCCTGCGGCGGAAAGGGAGATGATCCCGGTCCAGCCAACCCTCCCGGCGGTGGCGGAGGTGGTAATCCTAAACTGACCGTTAACCTGGCTAATCAACTGACTACCGTAGGCAGTTTCACCATTGCTTCCGGCGTGGTACTCATAAGGCTGGCGGCCGGTAATGTACCCGCATCTTTCGCAGCACTGACGAGTACCTGCACACACATGGGCTGTACACTCTCCGATGTTAATGGCGGAAAGATCATTTGCGGCAGTACCTGCGGGCACGGGAGCCAGTTCAATACTGATGGTTCCGTAGCCATGGGGCCGGCCACGAATGCGCTTGCCAAATACACCGTTTCCATCAGTGGCAATACCCTTACCGTAACCTGATGCTTTTGGGC
Source organism: Chitinophaga deserti (assembly GCF_003149455.1). Classification (GTDB taxonomy): domain Bacteria; phylum Bacteroidota; class Bacteroidia; order Chitinophagales; family Chitinophagaceae; genus Chitinophaga; species Chitinophaga deserti. The sequence continues at coordinate 71,096 of NZ_QFFK01000016.1, read as the reverse complement.
CGGCATTGCCCGCCGGCCCCTCTTTTGGTCTGGAATCCCAACTAATTTGAGTGCTCAGATGAATGAAAACAACGCCGAAGGCCCGTTTGAGGGCCGAACTTTAGAGAAATCTAAAAGTTGAAATGCCTATATTTGCTTTCCTTTAAAAATTAAAAGTTACATCGTCTATGGGAAAGTACAAAGCCGGCGTATTATTCGGCGAAGAGCTGGAAGCGCTCTACAAAGATGCCAAGGATAGCGGATACGCCATGCCCGCAGTGAACGTGGTAGGCACCGATTCTGTAAACGCCGTTCTCGAAACCGCCGCTAAGGTAAATTCTCCGGTAATCGTCCAGTTTTCTAATGGCGGAGCACAATTCTTCGCCGGTAAAGGAATGCCGAATGACAAGCTGCAGGCTAATATCGCCGGTGGTATCTCCGGTGCAAAACACGTACATGAAGTAGCAAAATACTACGGTGTGCCCGTAGTGCTCCATACCGACCACGCCGCCAAGAAATGGCTGCCCTGGATCGACGGTTTGCTGGATGCAGGTGAGAAGTTCATGAAAGAGAACGGACAGCCCCTGTACAGCTCCCACATGCTCGACCTCTCCGAAGAGCCCCTGCACGAAAACATCGAAATTTCCCGCAAATACTTCGAAAGAATGAATAAACTGGGCATGTCCATCGAAATAGAACTGGGCGTGACCGGCGGTGAGGAAGATGGTGTGGACAATTCCGGCGTGGAAAACTCCCTCCTCTACACCCAGCCTGAAGACGTGGCTTACAGCTATGAAGAGCTCCTGAAAGTAGGTACCCGCTTTACCGTGGCAGCCGCTTTCGGTAACGTACATGGCGTATACAGCCCCGGAAATGTGGAACTGCGCCCTGAGATCCTGAAAAACAGCCAGGATTATATTGAGAAAAAATTTGGTACGGCCCCTAAACCCGTATATTATGTATTCCATGGCGGTTCCGGCTCCCCGAAACACCAGATCGCAGAAGCTCTCGGCTACGGCGTGATCAAAATGAACCTGGATACCGATATGCAGTGGGCTTTCTGGGAAGGCGTGCTGAATTACTATAAGTCTAAAGAAGGCTACCTCCAGACCCAGCTCGGCAACCCCGAAGGTGCTGACAAGCCTAATAAAAAATACTACGACCCGCGCGTATGGCTCCGCAAAGGCGAGGAAACCTTCGTGAAACGCCTCGAAGAGGCCTTCCAGGACCTCAATTGCATTAACCGCAACGCTTAATTGCAGGTTACCTTATAGCCCTGAAGCCCCCCGCATATAAACGGGGGGCTTTTGATTTACGGAAAATTTTAATTTTATCGTATCTTGCACCACTAATCTTTAATCTAATTATTTAGTACACATTCTGTATGAGCTGGTTTAAGCGTATTAAACAGGGTATTTCCACCACTACCAGTGAGAAGAAAGAGGCGCCGGACGGTTTATGGCATAAGTGCCCGAAATGCAAGAAGACGACCACCATGAAAGATCTGAAAGCGAATCTTTACGTTTGCGATAAATGCAATTATCACAACCGTATTAATTCGCCCGAATACTTCGAGATCATTTTTGATGATAATAATTTTGAGGAACTGTTCACCAACATCTACCCCAAAGATTTCCTCGGCTTCAACGACCTGAAACCTTATGGCGACCGGTTGGTAGACGCACAGAAGAAATCCGGCCTCTCCGACGCTATGCGTGCAGGTGTAGGCGAGGTAAACGGTAACGGCCTCGTGGTGGCGTGTATGGACTTCAACTTCATCGGCGGCTCTATGGGCTCCGTAGTAGGTGAAAAGATCGCCCGCAGTATTGATTATTGTATCCTGCACAAGCTGCCGCTGATGATCATCAGCAAATCCGGCGGTGCACGTATGATGGAAAGCGCTTTTTCCCTCATGCAAATGGCGAAAACTTCTGCCAAGCTTACCCAGCTGGCCGCTGCCCGCCTCCCCTTCATTTCCCTGATGACAGACCCCACCACCGGTGGCGTTACTGCATCTTACGCTATGCTGGGAGACATTAACACGGCTGAGCCGGGCGCCCTTATCGGGTTCGCAGGCCCCCGCGTTATCAAGGAAACCATTAAAAAGGACCTCCCCGAAGGGTTCCAGAGTGCAGAATTCCTGCTCGACCACGGGTTCCTTGATTTTATCACCGACCGTAAAGAACTGAAGAACAGGCTCAGTACCCTGCTCCAGCTCTTCAAAAACTAACGATATTTCCCGGCCGGCTGCCTCACCCGCAGCCGGCCATATTTGTAACCCTTACAATGGCAGAATTAAAGAACAGATCGGCTTATTACGAATTTGCGATAGAAGATAAATACATCGCCGGAATGGTACTTACCGGTACCGAAATCAAATCCATCCGCGGTGGTAGAGTGAGCTTTAACGACAGCTTCTGTTATTTCTCCAAAGGCGAATTATTCGTCAAAAGCCTGCACATCGCCGAATACTCACACGGCACCTACGCCAATCACGATCCCCTCCGCGAACGCAAGCTGCTCCTCCAAAGAAAAGAACTCCGCAAGCTGGAAAAGAAAATACAGGAACGTGGATACACCATCGTGCCCCTCCGCATGTTCATTACCGACAAAGGACTGGCTAAAATGGAAATCGGCGTGGGTAAAGGAAAGAAACTGCACGATAAGCGCGACTCCATCAAACAACGTGAAGCCGACCGCGAACTGCGCCGTAACTTTAAAGTCTGATCCCCTCCCCCTTGTTAAAACCTTCTTAAATTTCCGCTTGTAATCCAACTGGAATGATTTGGCGTGCCGTTTGCCTAATATATGATTGTAAACACAGCTTTATGTTGAAGTATCTCCGTTACCTATCCGTATGCCTCCTGGCCATTATCCTCTTTGCCTGCAAATCCGGTGAAAAACTGTATAACCAGGGCCGTTATTATGATGCGGTCGAAGCCTTTGTAAAGAAACTCCAGCGCCGCCCTACAGACGCTACAGCCCTCCGGCTGCTCCCCGCCGCTTACGATGCCGCCAAAGATTATTATGAAGGCAGAGCCAAACAGGCCCTCGCCTCCAATAATGCCCTGAAGTGGGAAGATGTGAAGAATGAATACCGCGCCATGCAGTCTTTATACACCATCATCCGCAGCGCCCCCGCCGCTAATGCCATCGTAAAGCCCAAAGACTACTCCTCTGCCATCGCCGCTTCCGGTGAAAATGCCGCTGAAGTACGCTACAACAGAGGGATAGAGCTCATGGAACAACGTACCAAACAAGCCGCCCGCGAAGCTTACGAAGAGTTTGGTGCCGCCCTCCGCCTAAGCCCCAACTTCCGTGATGCCTCCCGCCTCCGCGACCAGGCCTACCAGCTGGGTATTGTGCATGTGGTAGTCAGCGAAATAGACGTACGCTCCCCATACTTCCAGTTCTCCGCAGACCAGTTCCGCGACGCCCTCGTCCGTAACCTGGAAGACAGGCGCATTAATACCTTCGTGCGCTTCTATGACGAACGCCGAGTTAGAGGTGCCAAAGACTTTCAGCCCGATCAGTACATGGAAATGCGTTTCATGGATTTTGTAGTGGGGCAAACATATGTAGACCGCTCCCAGCGCGAAGTATCGAAAGTAATACAGGTGAAAGGCAATAAAGCCGACAGTACCGGCAAATTCCCCATGGTAGATATCACCGTAAAGGCCACCATCTTCGTGACCCGTAAAACCGTAGAGTCCAGCGGACTGCTCGATTACCGGATCATCGACGTGGCCAATGAGCGTATCCTCCGGCAGGATCGTGTTCCGGGATCATTTACCTGGCAAAACCAGTTTGGTACCTTCCGGGGCGATGAGCGCGCCCTCAGCGATGAGGATAAACGCCTGATCCAGGGCAGGGATGTACCTGCTCCCCCGCCGCAGGATCTCTTCCTGGAGCTTACCCGGCCTATATACGACCGCCTCGCAAGGGACCTTCAATCTTTTTATAGCCGGTATTAAGTAACTTTTTGCTGCCTCATTTGTTATAGTAGACAGAAAAGTTAATGACATGAAGAAATTACTGACTATTTGTGCCGCATTTGCCGCCACCGCCTTTATGGCTTCCTGCTCCAATTCTAATAAAGCCGCAGGAGGCAGTAACAGTGAAGCCGATCTGTATAAGACCTGGCAACTGGTAGAAATAGACGGCTTACCGGTAGACACTGCAGGCCTCATGCGCCCGGCACAGTTCACCTTTGATAAGGCTAACAGCCGTATCTCGGGATCTGCCGGCTGTAACATGATTACAGGAGGATTTACGCTCGAAGCACCCAACAGGATCACACTCAGCAAACTGGCTTCCACCAGGATGATGTGCATGGGCAAAATGGAATATGAAGACAAATTCCTGAAGACTTCCGAAAATATTAAAACCTGGTCGGTAACCGATGGTATACTAACCCTTGGTACTGCAGACGGTAAAACGCTTGTGAGGCTCACTGCCGCGCAATAATTCCTGATTTGATGAAATTAGAAAAAGGGCCTGTCAACAGCAGGCCTTTTTTAATGCGTTTAACAAAATGAAAGGCGCTCTTCCTGCGAAGAGCGCCTGATTGTTCGAAGTATGCAGAGGCCGGATGGATATCAGGCCCCGTTATATGTTATCCTAAATCTTACAAAGTGGCGAAAATCACCAAAATATTGTCTGTACCATAGCAGTTACTAGTCATATACCCCGATCTCCCGCCCGGCGCCATCCAGATGCCGAAAACATCCGCATCTGAGTTTAGCGGATCAGGAAGTATCGTGAGGAATGCAGGCTCTCCATTTGCCTGTAGATTATCCGGGTCTTAATGATGGAATTGTCAATGTTGATGATATTACCGATATGGGGCACAACATAGTTCATGGGTTTCCAACAAGGGCACATCAGGTATAATATCTTCAATTGAACATCTGAGTATTGAAAAAGTTGAAACAGCCGGTAAATTTTAACCACTCATTCAGGAACAACAGTAGAATAGCCACTACGGCTATTTATATTGTATAAAGACATAGCATAAACGAAGAAGAGGTGAAGAGGATATTTTCATACAAATAATATCAGGATTCCTAACGTAGATGTTACCCTTCTATAAACATTATTACACCAACACTGCCTGATGATGTTGCCATAGCCTGGCATACACAGCATTGTTTGCGAGCAGTTCGGTATGCGTTCCCTCCTCCACCAGTTTACCTTCCTGCAGTACTACAATTTTATCGGCACTCACCACCGTACTCAGGCGGTGTGCAATCACTACAATCGTTTTACCCTGATCCCTCAATTGATGCATGGCTTCCTGCACATATTGGTCAGACACCGAGTCGAGCGATGAAGTAGCCTCATCCAGGATAATCACTTCGGGATTACGGTATAAAGCCCTTGCAATAGCGATGCGCTGACGCTGCCCGCCGCTGAGGTTTACGCCATGTTCACCTAAAGGGGTATTAAAACCTTCGGGCAGTTTTTCAATGAACTGCAGGATGCCCAGCAATTTGCATACATGTAGTACGCGTTGTACATCCGGCTCAAATTCACCCACTGCAATATTCTCCAGTACAGAACCCGCAAACAGATCGATCTGCTGCGGCACGGCGGATACCTGGCGGCGTAAACTTTCGTTATCAATATACCGGATATCCAGCTGGCCAATCATGATACTGCCTTCCATCAACGGATAAATATTCTGTAACAGCGCCATCAGCGTACTCTTCCCGCTGCCGCTCTCTCCCACTACCGCTGTGATACGCCCGTGCGGAATATGCAGATCGAAGTTTTTAAACACTTCCACCCGTGTACCATACCGGAAGCTCACCCGCTGAAAATGAATGTCTCCGATCATCTCCGGCGTGAGCGCAACCTTGTTGGCGGTTTCCTCCTGCTCCAGGTCCATAATTTCAAATAAACGGTCGGCCGCAATCAGTGCATCCTGCATACTTCTGTTAGCGCCGATCAGGCTCATGGCAGGCCCCGTAAAGTAGCCTATCAGGGCATAAAAGGATAACAGCTCACCCGGACTCAGCTGCCGGTCCATCACAAAGTAAGACCCCGCCCATAACAGAATTACAACAAATGCATTGGTCACGAAACTGCTGGCATTCCCGAGATATAAATTGCTCACGGAAGCAGAAAAAATAGTTTTCAGCAGGCGCACAAAGCGGGATTCGGTTTTGATATTTGCGAATTCTTCCAGTCCGAACCGTTTGATGGTAGCCACGGAGTTCAGGGATTCTACGAGCTGACTGCCCAGTTCCGCATTATCTTCCATCAGCCTGCGCTGCATTTTTTTATTGATCTGGTTGCTGATCCAGTAAATGAGCCCGTATACGGGAAGGATGGTAAGCACCAGCAGCGCCAGTTTCCAGTAATAGGTGAACATGAGGGCGAAGGAGAAGAATACGATGAACACATTTACCACCAGCCCGATAGCCACATCATTGATGAATACACGGATCTTCACGGCATCGTTGATACGCGAAGTGATCTCCCCCACGCGCATGGTGTCGAAGAACTGCTGCGGGAGGCGCAACAGGTGTTTATAATATCCCAATATCAGCCGTGCATCAATCTGCTGGCCTGTTTTAAGGGCAAAGATGCTTTTGAGATGACCGATAAAAAGCTGCAGGGCCAGGATGAGCAGCATGATGATACCCAACAGGTTCAGCAGGTTGCGGTTGCCTTCTACCAGTACATTATCCACAATCTTCTGTACGTATATGGAGGTAGACAGGCCCAGTATGGTATAAATAATTGCCCCGAACAATGCCTGTAACACAACCGTCTTATGCGGCCGCAGCAGGAACCAGAAGCGCGAAAGATGGGATGTGCGCTCATCGCCCGCAATGAAATCATCACCCGGCAGGAGGATCACGAGGATGCCCGACCACATGGCTTTGAAGGCATCTGCGGGTATTTTATGGAACTGTCCGTCTGCCGGATCCATCACCGTTACTTCCGTTTTGGTGACGCGGTAAATCACTACATAATGATGCAATACGCCTTTCACCACAACATGCGCTATAGCAGGCTTGGGAATATTGTACAGCGCCTCATAAGGCCCTTTCACTCCTTTGGCCTGAAAGCCGAGGCGAGTGGCTGCTTCCACCATACCCAGCACATTGGTGCCTTTACTGTCGGTAGCCGCCATTTGCCGAATGCGGGCAACAGGGATCTGTAAATTATAGTGGGACGCAACGGAGGCAAGGCAGGCAGCCCCGCAATCGCTGAGGTCGCGCTGGCGTACGCGGATGCTTTTTCTGAGTCGGATGTTGTTGGACATGGTCAGGTTTGTTTTCCGGTCTGTTGAATAATACCAGTCGGTTTACATTAATTACGGGCGAGAACATTGGGATTCATCCAGTCGTCGGTTTTATCATAGAGGAGCTGGAAGAGGCTTCTGCGGGTGAGGAGGAAGCGGGCCTGAAGGGTCATCCCTTTCTTCAGCTGTCCTTTTACGCCTTTGGCTGTTGCCACATTTGTAGCGGCAAACTTGCAGCGCACTTTAAAGACGGGCTGGTTATCCACGAGGGTGAAATCATTATCGACGCTTTGCACGGTGCCTTCCACCGAGCCCCATTCGTTATAGTTAAAAGCATCTACCTGGAAGCGGACGGGCATACCGGCTTTGAGATAACCGATATCTTTCGGGCTAACGAGGCATTCGGCTACGAGGTTACTGTCTGGCGAAATAATCCCTATCATCTCTCCTGTCTGCAGATAGCCGCCGGGGTATTTGCCGTTGAACTGCTGGATGGTGCCGCTAACGGGTGCTTTGATGAGGTTCCATTCCTTTTGCTTTTCCAGTTGTACTGCATCGGCCTGCAGCCGGTTACTTTCAAGGCGGTAGCGGCTCAGCTCTTCGGCCCAGGCGCTGCGTTGCTGCTGTACGGCTGAGCGGTAGAGGGTAACAGAGCGGTCGTATTCATATTGTTTGTCGCGTAGTTCCTTTTCGGCCACTACTTTATCGGCAAACAGCTTTTTATACATTTCGAGGTCGCGCCCCAGTTTGTCTACCGTAGCCTGCTGCTCGCTGATAACCGCCATAAACCTGCTGTATTGCTGCTGGTAAAGGGCGGTACGGGGAGCGCCGCCGCCGGTGGCGAGGCGTGAGAGGTCGGCAATGAAAGCTTCGCGCTGCTGGAGCTCAAAAGAAGCCTGGGAGATCTTGCTGTTGGAGATATCTTCCTGGAGGCGGAGGATGAGTTGTCCTTTTTCGACGTGCTGCCCTTCCCTTACGAGCACATCGGCGATAGTGCCGGAAACGAGGCTGCGGAGCTCGTTCTTCTCCGCTACGGGGCGAACGATGCCGGCCGATTTAACGGATACATCGACATAAATAAAAGGGAGAGCTAGCAGACAGAGGAGTACTGCTAACAACACGGAGGTGTAGATCATCTGGGTACGTACCTGCACGCGTGGTAACCACGACATGGTGGAGTGCTCGATGACGGCAACGGGGAAAATCTGAGGCATGGTCAGGATTCAAGGTTCAAGTTGAAGCCCGACGGTTCAAATAGTTAATTGCTGTAAGACGTGACTAATTTACTATATTTTCCTGAATTAATCGCCGCGTTCATAACCCACATCCACAAGGAGATTGCCACCGTCTGCGGCAGCGGTGGCCAGCTCGTCGCAGCGGTTGTTTTCGGGATTGGAGGCATGGCCTTTCACCCAGTTGAATTTAACGCGGTGTTTGCGGTAGAGGGGAACGAAGCGTTCCCAGAGGTCGCGGTTCTTTTTGTCTTTAAACCCGGTTTTGACCCAGTTCCATAACCAGCCCTTTTCAACGGCGTTCACGATATACTGGCTGTCGGTAAAGATCTGGATGGGGAGCCCTTCCCGTGTAAGAGCTTCGAGGGCCACTATAACGGCCAGCAGCTCCATGCGGTTGTTGGTGGTCATCCGGTAGCCGCCCGACATTTCGCGGCGGGTATTACCCCAAATCAACACGATGCCGTATCCTCCCCTTCCCGGGTTACCCCGTGCGGCGCCATCCGTATATATGATCAGTTGCTGGTTCGTCTGGTTCGTCAAAGCCTGTTTTTTAAGGTGGCAAAAATAAAGGAATTTATAGCAGTATGCCATTTGCCCCGAAGTTTTCTGCCGGCGGGGGCATTTCCGTATGCTAAATGATTGATTTTGTTCAAATTAAGGGTAATTGCCGGAATAATCAAGGGATACGCAGTACATACAGTAGTGGTACTGTTATGTATATGAAATGGTACCTTATCCTTTACTGCAAAGCGTTTGACCACGTTTTATATACATTAACCCTACTTTAAGTATGCTTTAAGGTTACAGTAACCCTACAGTAAGATAAGTTAATATCCGGCGGAAGACAGTTCAAAGGAATCGGCAGCCGGGTATAAAGGTTCGTGAAGCTGAACCGGACGGGTATTGAGGAAATAAGGGGTTTACGTGTCCCACTTTTAGCCTTTTTTTGTACAGAGTGTACCATTTTCCGTATGCATTTTCACGGTTGTTTAATGAAACCCGCTACTGTGGAGGGTGTTGTGTTTTTATAAAATCATCTACTGCCGAAAAGGTACATTACCAGTACACTAACCCTGAAGTAACTGTGAAGTAACCGTGAAGTAACTGTGAAGTAACCATGGAGTAATTATGCAGTAACCGTGGAGTAACTATATAGTTACCATGCCTCGTCCTGGCACAAAAACACCTGCGGATACCATTTTTTCAGGAAACGGTATCCGCAGGCAGACGAAAGGTGCCTCATGGCACAACTTATGTATTTGGTGAATGATCGTGTTTACACCTGGATGACCCCGGTTTTAAATGTTTCTTCCACCGGGGCAAGGTTCGCCGCTTCCAGGCAGCGGGCGATGGTTTGGCGGGTGTTACGGGGATCGATGATCTCATCTACCCAGAGGCGTGCGGCGGCGTAGTAAGGGGTAGTCTGACTGTTATACCGGTCAGTGATATCCTTCAATAGCTTTGCTTCGGCTTCCGGGGTGATTTCTTCGCCTTTGGCTTTAAGGGAGGCCACCTGTATCTGCAGCAGCGTTTTAGCGGCCTGTTCGCCTCCCATTACCGCGATTTTGGCATTGGGCCAGGCGAAGATGAACCGGGGATCGTAGGCTTTGCCACACATGGCGTAGTTGCCTGCTCCGTAAGAGTTGCCGATGATCACGGTAATCTTGGGCACCACGCTGTTGCTCACGGCATTTACGAGTTTGGCGCCGTCTTTAATGATACCGGCATGCTCCGAGCGGCTGCCCACCATAAAGCCGGTTACATCCTGCAGGAAAATAAGGGGGATCTTTTTCTGGTTGCAGTTCATGATGAAGCGGGCGGCCTTATCGGCAGAATCGTTGTAGATCACTCCGCCCATCTGCATTTCGCCTTTTTTGCTTTTCACCATTTTGCGCTGGTTGGCTACGATGCCAACTGCCCAGCCTTCTATGCGGGCGTATCCGCAGAGGATGGTTTTGCCGTAGTCTTCTTTATATTCTTCGAACACCGAACCGTCCACCATCCGGTGGATCACTTCACGGACATCGTAGGATTTGGAGCTGTCGGTTGGAATGATGCCATAGATTTCTTCGTCGCTTTTAGCGGGTTCCGTAGCGGCGATACGGTCGAACCCTGCAGTGGCGGGCTTCCCGATCATGGAAACGATGTGGCGGATGCGTTCCAGGCATTCTTCATCGGTTTTGAACTTATAATCCGCGATGCCCGATATTTCGGTATGGGTAACGGCGCCGCCGAGGGTTTCCGCGTCCACGTCCTCTCCTATGGCGGCTTTTACGAGGTAAGGCCCTGCCAGGAAAATGGAGCCGTTGCCTTCTACCATGAGCACTTCGTCGCTCATAATGGGTAGGTAAGCCCCACCGGCCACGCAGCTGCCCATTACGGCGGCTATCTGGGTGATGCCCATGGCGCTCATTTTGGCATTGTTGCGGAAGATGCGGCCGAAGTGTTCTTTATCGGGAAAAATCTCGTCCTGCAGCGGGAGGTAAACACCGGCGGAGTCTACGAGGTAAATAACGGGCAGTTTGTTTTCCATGGCGATCTCCTGCATGCGGAGATTCTTTTTGCCGGTGAGCGGGAACCAGGCGCCTGCTTTCACGGTCATATCGTTGGCCACGATCATGCAGAGGCGGCCACTGACGTGTGCGAGGCCTGCAACGGTGCCGCCGGCAGGACAACCGCCATGTTCCGCATACATTTCGTAGGCAGTGAAAGCGCCCAGTTCAAGGAAGGTACTGTCTTTATCAATGAGTTTGGCGATTCTTTCGCGAGGGGTGAGTTTGCCGCGCTGGCGCACTTTCTCGAGGGCTTTCTTTCCGCCCCCCTGTTCTATCACGGCCAGCTTTTGCTTCATGGCGCTGACCAGCATTTTCAGTTGATCTTCGTTCCTGTTGAATTCCAGTTGCTGTAAATCCATAATGTGGCTATAATTTGGATAAATGTAAGGGAAATTGAGGGAACGAAAATGGAACTGCCCCCGGAAGCGTTACATAACCTGCCTGTGTTTGCTGATCAGGCAAACGGATATGTTTTCCTGCGCTGTTTACGGATGTAATTCCATTGTAACCCTCCGATCAGAATTGCAATACCGATGGCAGCATAAAATGCGGGTACAGGATTTTCGTATGTGCGGAGCACAGTATTATAAGAGGGATGTGTACGGATGGTACACGATCCCCGAACTTTAACCCGTTCCTGCATTCTGAAGAAAGCATGTCCGGCCATATCAATGACATGATTGCGGCAAATATGGCTAAAGCAATAAAATAAAGAACGTAATTGAGATAAATCTTAAAAGCGTTTTTTGTCTGCTATTTTTGCGGCGTTTGAAAAGATTTTCGAATCACATACCATGCTATCCAGCCGGATAAGAACATAAAAAAGACTACTAAAAAAATGCGGCTGGTGGGGTTATTGTTTGCCCGAAGAACGATATCATAATCGGGATGTATGCGGATCGCGATACTGTTTCCTGCCTTAAAAGCCGACACGGTATAATCTTCTTTCTTGTCAGGAAGCCGGAAGGTTCGTCCGCCAGCCTGAACATAAATAACTGATCTTTTGCTGTATGAAGGGGAAATTTTCGTGATGACTGCAGACTCTATGCTGCCTTTGCGCCAGACCTGCATACGTTTCCAGTAATCCGTCACCTGAATATAGCTCATAATAAGGAAAGCGATCAGGGCTATTATTACGCTTAGTTGTTTGCGCATGGGTGTTACATTCAACATCAACCGGTATAGGGATTGATTTTCATATCTAAAGTAGTGTTAAATTTGGTAATACGTCCATAGGAATGGAACGCAAATTGTACGTACAACCCTAAATTCTAACTATATGTCGTTACCCGTTGTACTATCCGAAGCATTACAGCATATTTACCTGGGGCAACCCTGGCTGGATGTGACTCTCATGGAGCATTTACAGGAGCTGGATGCGGAGAAAGCCTCCCGCAGGTTCGATACCTCGCATAATATCTGGGAACTGGTGAATCACCTCATTTTCTGGCATCAGAATGTAGACCGTAAGCTGAAAGGCGAAAAACCTGAACAGGAAGGCGACCTGCCCGATTTCTATTTCCCGGAGAACCATGGGGAGAACAACTGGCAGGCTACCCTGCAGCGGCTGGACCACTCCATCACTTATATGGTGGAAACCATCCGCAATTTCCCGGAAGAGAAGCTTTATTCCAATGTGGCCAATACGCAGCATAACGCCTATTATTACATTCAGGGAGTGCTGCAGCATGCCGCATATCACCTCGGGCAAATTGTACTGATCCGGAAATACGCTGATACATAAAGGAAAACGCCGCTAAAAAGCGGCGTTTATACATAGGAAATGGTTAAAAGTACCGTTTCCGGTATCAGGCACAATATATATATTTAATATAAAATACATAGCATTATTTCAACGTGGGCGGAATTATTTATATTCGGGTATAAATCTATGCCATGGAACTCCAAAACCCCGCCCGGGAACGGGTCTATTCCATTGATGTTTTAAGAGGCATTGTGATGATCCTGATGGCGCTGGATCATGTACGCGATTATTTTATGACAGGCGCCATGAGTTCCGACCCCCTGAATCCGGAAACCACTTTCCCCGCATTATATATTACCCGCTGGGTGACACATTTCTGCGCACCTATTTTTGTATTCCTCTCCGGCCTTTCCGTTTTTCTCATGAACGGGCGGAAAAGCAGGGCAGAGATCAGTAAGTTCCTGCTCACACGGGGATTATGGCTGATACTCATTGAAGTGACGGTAGTATCCCTCGGCCTGTCTTTCAACCCCCTGTTCTCTATTTTCTTCCTGCAGGTGATCTGGGCCATCGGGGTGAGTTTTGTACTGCTTTCGCTTTTCGTATTCCTGCCCTGGGGAGCGATACTGGCCATTGGGATAGGCATTACCGTTTCCCATAACCTGCTGGATTTTTACGAAGCCCAACCGGGGTTTCAGCCGGGCCTGCTGTGGGAGTTTTTGCATAAGCAAACCTTCGTGCCCCACGAGGTATTGCCGGGGCACAGTGCCCTCGTCATCTATCCCTTCCTGCCATGGGTGGGTATAATGATGATGGGGTATGGTTGCGGGAGATTGTTTATGCAGGATGTATCTGCGCAAAAAAGGCGTTCGTTGCTGGTTACGATTGGCTTTGGCATGATAGGGCTCTTCTTCCTGCTGCGCGCCCTGAATGTATATGGCGATCCTTTGCATTGGGATGCATGGCCTACCCTGCAGCAAACTGTTTTCTCCTTCTTCAACGTACAGAAATATCCGCCGTCACTGTTATACACCTGCGCTACGATCGGCCCCGGCCTCCTTATGCTGGCCGCCCTGGAGCATGTGCGCAACCGCGTTACCGCTGTCTGCAAAGTGTACGGCAGTGTGCCTTTCTTTTATTACGTGGTGCATTTTTATCTCATACACGCGCTTACCGTGGTGGCGTTTTTCGCCAGCGGGTATGGAATGGACCAGGTGGTGGACCCGCAGTCTCCTTTCCTCTTCCGTCCTGTCAGCTTTGGCTTTTCATTACCCGTGGTGTATGTGATATGGATCGCTGTTGTGGCTGCACTCTACCGCCCCTGCAAATGGTTCGCGGAATACAAGCGCACGCAGCGGAAGTGGTGGCTGAGTTATGTGTAGTTACTGCATCTCCCGCTCATAGCGTTCTTCCAGCAGTTCATGGCCCCATAACGTAGCGGGGACGGATGATTTTTTGATAAATCCCCAGCGTTTGTATAATGCAGCCGCGGTATCCTGCTGGTCTGTAGTCAGTAAATAGACTTTCTTGAACTTCTGCTCCCTGCAGAAGTCCATAGCCTGCTGCATAAGGGCTTTGCCTAACCCTATCCCGCGGAAATCCGGACTGATGAGGAACCAGCGCAGCTGTGCCTGTTTTGCGGGACGGTGCTGGATAGCTACTACCCCAACAAGGCGGCCGGAGCAGACTGCCAGCCATACCCTGTCGCGTGCCGGGTGGTAATGCACCATGAAGTCCTGGATCGTTTCCATCACATACCGCTCAAAGCGTGTATCGTAACGGTATTCCTGCATGTATAATTTGCCGTGTAAGCTGATGATATCTCCCAGGTCACCCGGGAGCAGTTCTGTGCGGATGGTGATCTGGTCCATGGTAGCGGCTCCGTCAGGGGCACTGAGCAGCCTGCGCAGGTCGTTCATGGCACCTGCCACCGTTTCCTGTGCTGCAGGAGTAAGGTGGGCCATCATCACACGCAGCTGATCGTCTGACAGCGTACCCATTTTGGTCATGAGCCGTCTGCCGCGGTCTGATAACGAGAGGTAGGAAGAGCGCCCGTCTTCCGGGAGGGGGTGTTTGAGAATGAGACCGCCTTTTTCAAGCTTACGGAGTATGCGGCTGAGGTAACCCGCATCTATCTGGAGTGCATCGCGGATGCCGGTAGCCGTTGTCTGCCGGTTGAAGTTGATCTCATACAGCACGCGCACTTCCGTGAGGGAATATTCACTATCGAAGATATGCTGCTGCAAAAGGCCCAGCTGGGCAGTATAGAAGCGGTTGAAACTGCGGATATCGTTTATTACTCGCTGGTCTGACATCGGAAGCATTTTCACAAAACTACCTATTTCCTTGCTTAAGTCAAACATTTTATTTGACATAAGCAACTTAATCGGGATGCGTATTTATACGCAGGAATTCGCGTATTTGCTCGCGGGAAATTGCCGGGGGAAGGGGTTTACTTTGCACGGTACACACACAAGCACTCATGTGTGATCCGTTATTGTTAGTAGCATTATTTAGATTGAAGTAAGCATAAGGCCCGGTTTCCCGGGCTTTTTTATGTCACTCCCCGCCCTGCTGCCGCAGGAACTCCCGGGGAGAGCATCCCGTTACAGCGCGGAAAGCCCGCTGGAAAGTAGGCTGGGAATTAAAACCGCACTCAAAAGCGATCCCGGAAAGGGTAAGGTGTTTGCAGGCGGGGTCTTTCATCCGGTCTTTCACCGCCTCCACCCGCCAGCTGTTGATGTATTCATTAAAACCTTTGCCCATTTGCCGGTTGAGTACGGCCGAAAGGGTTTTCACCGGTACCCCTATACGCTCCGCAAGTACTGAGGCAGTCATTTCAGGGTCCAGGTACAAGCGTTCTGCCGCCATGGCCCTGTGCAGTGCTTCCGCACACCGTGCTATCTCCGTATCCTCCAGCTGGTCGAAGTAAGAACGCGCCTGCTGCTGCCGTGCTGCGTAGATGACACGGGTACGGTGATAACCCGCAAACCCGATCCAGTAAATGAACACGACCAGCATCACTTCTATCACTGAATACTGCTGCGCACCCGTTACATTCCAGATATAAGGAACTGCCACCGTAATGAGCCATACGCAGTGAAATACGCCCATCACCACCATTAAAATCTTCAGCCATCGGTCTTCTTCCGGCATCAATCCCCCTCCTTTCCGCTGTTGCAGCCACTCCCTTAGCGCCAGCAGAAAATATACGCATGCCCAGGCTACCGACAGCCGCTCCGCTACCCTGTCAAAAACCTGGTACACCCACACTACTGCGTGCGGATAAGCATAACCCAGCTGATCCAGCTTCCAGCAGATCAATAACCCCAGTTTAATGGCCAGCGCCAGCCATATCATGATAAAATGCTTCCAGGGAGCTGCCGGTTTCCCTTCTTTCCGGAACGAGCGTACATACAGGTACAGGCAGGGACCAAAGCCGAATATGAGCACAAAACCGAAGGCATCAAAGAACCAGATGCCGGGGTACAGGCCCGATGACCAGTTGAGGGTTTCAAATCCGTTGTAGCTGAGGATGAACATCAGCCCCGCCAGCATACGGTTCTGGAACGGGTTTTCTGTACGGGTAAAAAGGAGGAAGATCCCGAAAAACAGCGCCTGCAGGGCGCCCAGTAAGACTAAAAGGGAAAACAGATCGATGTTCATAGCACGTTAACGCAGATAAAGATAAACGCTTTCAGGACATCCTGCGAGGGGAACAATTTTTTTAACCTCCGTCAAACGCCTACATTTGTTAGCTCCGTAAAACTGAAACCCATGAAGAAGAACATCGCCCACGTGCTGACTGGCAGGGCCAAACAGATCACCCCGGAAGAAACGGTGATACAACCGCTTCCGCATAAGGATTTCCGGTTTGCCAATCCGTTCATCGTAATTCACCATATAGGACCCGAAACGATCGCAGCGGGTTCCGCCATGCGCATTCACCCTCATCCGCACAGGGGCTTTTCTCCCGTCACTTTTATGATCTCCGGTGAAGGGTATCATATGGACAATGCCGGTCATTCCGGCACCATCACAGACGGGGGTATCCAGTGGATGTTTGCCGGCAAGGGGCTCCTGCACAGTGAAGGCCCCACCAAAGCCATGCTGGAACGCGGCGGCAACTGGGAACTCATCCAGATCTGGCTGAACGTCCCCAAAGCCCATAAATGGGACGAGCCCTACTACCAGGCCGCTACTGCCGAGCAACTCCCTTTCGTACTGGAACAGGAAGGCGTACAGCTGCGCCTGGCCAGTGGTGAACTGGAAGGGAAGCGCAGTCCCATGAAAAGCTTCACCCCCGTTACCGCCATCGTGGGAACCATTGCTGCCGGTAAAACCGTGCAGCTCACCGCCAAGCCCGGCGACCCTGCCCTGCTCTATGTTTTCCGCGGAGAAGTAAACGTGAACGGCACCCCTGCTGCCATGCACCAGCTGTATGTATTCGATACTGCAGGCGATGAAATAGCGGTAACTGCCTCCACCGATGCAGGTATCCTTTTCCTCACAGGCGAGCCTATCAATGAACCCATTGCCGCGAAAGACAACTTCGTCATGAACACTGCCGAAGAAGTAGAACAGGCATTGGAAGACTATAAAAACGGTGTGTTCGGCACCCTTCAATACTAAACCTATCTTCCACCCAAACCCCACCAATGCGGTCAACATTCATCCGGCAGCTTTCTGATGAAGGAATACTGAGCGAAACGGAGCGCCTCCGCCTGGAAGCGCAATCCGCCAGTAAGCTCTTTTCCCTTCACTGGGAACTGAAAACGATGCTCTACCTCGGCGTACTCCTCCTCAGCGGAGGGCTCGGCACCCTTATTTACAAGAACATAGACACGATCGGCCATCAGGCTATCCTTGCCGCCATCGGCGCTCTCTGCGCCGGGTGCTTCTGGTACGCCAATAAGCACAAGCCTCCCTTTTCCTGGCAGAAAACCGAATCTCCCAACCCCTGGTGGGACTACGTGGTACTGCTGGGCTGCCTCCTCTTCATATCCTTCATCGGGTACCTGCAGGCACAATACAACGTGTTCGGCATGCGGTATGGCATGGCCACCTTCATTCCCATGCTGGTACTGTTTGCCTGCGCCTACTATTTCGACCACATCGGCATCCTGAGCCTCGCCATTACCGCCTTCGCGGCATGGCTGGGCATCTCCATTACGCCGATGCACATCCTCACCGACAATTACTTCGGACTGGAAAGGAGACTGATAGATACCGGTCTACTCGTTGGCCTGGTACTCACCGCCGCCGGTGCTTTCAGTGAATACAAAAAGAAGAAGCCGCACTTCGCATTTACGTACTACAACTTCGCCCTGCATATATTATGCATTGCGGCACTGTGTGGCATGTTTATGGAAGACGGGTGGCTCCTACTCTACACCCCGGCCCTCATCGCCACACTGGTGTTCTACTACCTGCTCGGCGTACGCATCCGTTCGTTTTATTTCCTGCTGATGACGGTACTGTACGGTTACATCGGTGCAGGCTACCTCGTTATCTTCACCCTTATTCAGGCATGGGATGCGCTGGAAACCGGCGTACTTTACCTCTCAATACTTTACCTCATCGGTTCCTCCATTCTCATGGCCCGTATGCTCATCAGACTGAACCGCAAACTGAAAGCCCATGCTGATCTATAACACGAAGGAACTCGATAACCGCCTTATGGGCATGGATGCAGACGATGCTGCCGCAGAAGGTATGATTTCCCCGGAAACAGTGGTTAACATCAAAGCCGCGCATCCTTATACGCTCTATACACCCAACAACTTTGTGCGTATCGGTCTTGCCCTCGTTTCCATCTGCTGTGTGGTGCTCGGTGCGGGATTAATAGCCCTGCTCATGCTCGATGGCATCGGTAACAGCTGGGAAGGCTTCCTGCTTTTCTGGGGCCTGCTCACTTACGGAGTACTGGAAGGCTGGATGGCCGGTCATAAACATTTCCGTTCGGGCGTAGATGAAGGTCTACTCTGGTCTTCCGCCTGCTTCCTCGCATTCGGCATTATCGCACTTTACGAAAACTTCGATACCACCCACTGGATCTACCTCGTACTTACCCTGATTGCCACCTGGTTCTCCATCCGCCTCGCGGAACCTGTGATGACCCTGGTGGCATGGATTTGCGGCATCCTGTTTGTGCTATTTGCTTCGGTCATCTATTTGCCGGGGGCGCAGTTCATATTACCCTTCCTTATCATGGCCATATCGGCAGCAGCCTACTTCGCCGCTACAGGGATGCAACCCAAGTGGAGGTTCCGGCATTACGACGTCAGCCTGTCTGTTCTCCGCCTCGCCGCACTGCTCACCTTTTACATGGCGGGCAACTACTATGTGGTACACAACCTTGGCAATGAACTGCTGGGCATGGAAGGGGAACCGCCCCTGCCGTGGCTCTTCTGGGCGTTTACGCTAAGCCTGCCTGCCCTGTATATCTGGATGGGCCTGCGTAAGAAAGACCGCATCCCCCTGGCAGCAGGATTACTGCTCATTGCCGCGGCGGTTTTCACAGTAAGGGCCTACCACTCCGTGATGCCCATTGAAACTGCCATGGTATTGGGCGGCATTGTGCTGGTTGCCATTTCGTATGCCGCACACCGTTACCTGAAAACGCCGCAGAAAGGCTTCACCACGCAGGCCATGCATACGAAGCATTTTGGTATAGAACAACTCGAAGGACTCATCATCGCAGAAACGATGCAGCATACCGCACAGCCACAGGAACCCGCCATATTCAAAGGTGGTTCCGGCGGAGGAGGTGGTGCCAGCGGAGAATTTTAAACTTAAAAACTGTGCATATGGATTTACAATTGAAAGGAAAAACTGCATTCATCAGCGGCAGCACCCAGGGAATAGGGTTTGCCGCAGCCAAACTGCTCCTGCAGGAAGGCGCTTCCGTTATCATCAACGGCAGAACCGATGCCCGCGTGCAGGAAGCGGTAGAGAAACTGAAATCCCTCGTGCCTGACAGTCCGGTTACCGGCATAGCGGCAGACTTCTCCAAACTCGACGACGTACAGCGCCTGATGGATAAACTCCCCTCTGTGGACATACTCGTCAATAATGCCGGTATCTTTGAACCAAAGGCATTTGAAGATATTCCGGACGATGACTGGTACCGCTTCTTTGAAGTGAACGTTATGAGCGGGGTACGCCTCTCCCGCCACTTCTTCCAGAAAATGCTGGATAAGAACTGGGGCCGCATCATCTTCATTTCCAGCGAGTCCTCCATCCTCATTCCCAGCGAAATGATCCATTACGGCATGACCAAAACCGCCCAGCTGGCGGTAAGCCGCGGTCTTGCTGAAAGAACGAAGAACACCGGTGTAACCGTCAATACCATAATGCCAGGTCCTACCAAATCGGAAGGCGTGGTGGAGTTCCTGCAGAAGCTGGCAACCGAGCAGGGCGTAACACCGGAAGAGGCAGAACGGGATTTCTTCAAGAACATGCGTCCCACTTCGCTCATTCAGCGGTTTGCCGATGTATCGGAGATAGCCAGTATGATTGCGTATATTGCCAGTCCGTTATCTTCGGCCACCAATGGTGCCGCGTTGCGGGTAGAAGGCGGGTTGCTGCCTACTATCATTTAACACTGGTATAAGAACTGGTTTTTGCTTATTTTGTTCCATCCAATAAACATCAGCGTAAAATCAGCGATTATGAAAAAACTCTCCATGCTCCTTTTCGCGCTCGGCGCAGTGGCCCTCTTATCGGCCGGCGTGGCTAAGAAAAAGAAGAAAGTCATCTTCTTCGGCGATTCCATTACCCAGGCGGGTGTAGGTCCCGAAGGCTATATAACACAGCTGAACGGCCTCCTGCAGGCATCACATGCCGGGCAGTACGAACTCATCGGCGCAGGGATTGGCGGTAACAAGGTGTACGACCTTTACCTCCGTATGGAAAAAGACGTGCTGGAAAAGAAGCCCGATGTGGTAGTGATCTATGTAGGCATCAACGATGTATGGCACAAAGCCTCTCATCATACGGGCACTGACTTCGATAAGTTCGGCGGCTTTTACCGGGCGCTGATTAAGAAAATACAGGACAACGGCGCCAAAGTGATCGTTTGCACCCCTTCCCTCATCGGCGAAAAGAAAGACGGTGAGAACGAACAGGATGCAGACCTCAACAAATACAGCGATCTGATCCGCTCCATCAGCAAAGAGCAAAATCTTCCGCTGGTAGATCTCCGCAAGGCGTTCATCGACTACGAAGCCGCCAACAACAAAGAGAACAGCGAGAAAGGCATCCTCACCAGCGACCGCGTACACCTGAACAAAGCAGGCAATGCGTTTGTGGCGGAACAGATGAAGAAAGCAATAACAGGGCTGTAACAGGCCATCCGCCATAAATAGAAAAGCCGGGCCACAATGGTCCGGCTTTTTTTATTTCAATGCTTTGCATTTTACTTCATTTGATGTGTCTTTATTTTGAAGGCACCTGTAAAGCCGTCCCTTCCGCTACCGGTTCCCCGAATACAGGAAGACCGTCTTTACTCCAGGTGAAACGTTGCATACGGGGAGAGCGCTTGCCGCCGCAGCCCCAGCCAGGTTGAGAGTTGGCATGGTAAAGGATCCAGTCTTCTTTACCATCAGGACTTTTAAAGAACGAATTATGCCCCGGTGCCCACACCTTATTGGCTACAGAAGTTTTGAATAAGGGTTCAGGATGCTTCGTCCATTGTGCGGAATCGAGGATGCTGCCTTTGCCGGAAAAGCGGAGGAGCCCGAGGGCGTAGTGGTCCGTCCAGCAGCCGCTGGCGGAGTATACGATCATAAGGTCTTTCTTATGGAACAGGGCCTGGGGGCCTTCATTCACCGTAACCTTCTGGCCGCTCTTTTCCCATTCATGCTCGGGAACAGACAGGCGTACACGTGGTGAGGAGATAGTCCAGGGGTTCTTCATTTTCGCGATGTAGATATCCTGCTGCTTATCCTTATCACCTTCCCAACCCGACCAGATCATATACAGTTCCTTTTTGTATTCGAAGATATCGGCATCAATAGCCCATTTGTTGGTGGCATCGGTCACTTGGCCTTTGAAGGTCCAGCTGCCGGTCATGGGATCCGGAGAAGGGTTTTCGAGAACGTACATACGGTGTTGCTCGTTCTTCCCTCCAGTAGCAGCAAAATAAGCGTACCATTTACCACGGAGGAACTGAGCCTGCGGGGCCCATATCTGTTTGGACCATTCCGTATTCTCAGTGGGTTTGTAAATGGTGACGTGTTCTGCCGTTGCGAGTGCCGTAAGACTGCGGGCTTTCCATAGCACGATGGAATTAGCCGTGGTGTGCGTGTAATAATACCAGCCATCTTTGTAGCAGGAATAAGGATCGGCCCCGGAAGGCAGAAGCGGATTGGTAAACGTGGAATCCTGTGCGCTGACAGGGAAGAATGCCTGAAACAGCATCAGGGTAAGGATAATGGGTCTCATAAGCCACAAAATAAAATATCCTGTTCAATTCTTTTTTACTACTTTCGGGTACGTACACGCACAAAGCATTCATGAAAGCGAAACAACCAGAACAACCCAATGGCGTAAAGGAAATCGCACGGAGGGCAAAGGTCTCTATCGCGACGGTAGACAGGGTCATCCATAACCGTCCGGGCGTATCTGCTAAAACACGCACCAAGATCGAGAAGATCATCCAGGAACTGAATTATCAGCCTAATATCATCGCCAGCCGCCTCGCCTCGCGGAAAGTCCTGAACCTCGCCATACTCATCCCCGCCAAATCGAGCGAAACGGAATACTGGGAAATTCTCCTGGCAGGCGTTTTACAGGCCGAAGAAGAGATCCGGCAGATGGGTGTACGCATCCACCGGTATTTTTACGACTTCAACGACCGCTCTTCTTTTCCTAAAGCAGCGAAGCAATTACTGAAAAACGAGGTAGACGGTGTGTTGCTGGCTCCCCTGTTTATTGAGGAGGCTAACGACTTCTGTAGCCAATTGCAGGAAAAGAACGTGCCTTTTGTATTCATCAACTCCGACCTCCCGGGGCAGGAAAGCCTGTGCTACATAGGTCCGGAGTTATTCCGCAGCGGTTACCTTGCTGCACACCTTATGGGGTATTGCATTGGTCCGAAAGACAAAATCCTCGTTGTTAATATGACGAAGCAGAAAGAGGGTATCCATCCCCTCCTGCGGAAAGAAGAAGGCTTCCGGGAATACTTTGGCGAAAAGCCTTCCCGTATCGTTAAAACCGATGCACTGGAAACCAGTGACGATACCGTTGAAAGGAAAGTAGCGGCGGCCCTCTCGGCAGATCCTGCCATTAAAGCCATCTTCGTGACCAGCTCCCGCGTGCATAACATTGCGCGTTATCTTGAGTCGGCCGGTAAAAACGGTATCTTGCTCATGGGCTACGATTTCCTACCCGAGAACGTAACCTGGCTGCAAAAGGGGATGATCGATTTCCTTATATGCCAGAAGCCACAGGAACAAGCCTATCGGGGCATTATGGCGCTTTACCAGCATCTGGTGCTGGGCATTGCAGTCGAAAAGGAACACTTCATGCCTATCGACATCATTACCCGGGAAAATTACATGTACTACAAGAATTAATGCAGCTCAAAGCAGCGATCCGCTGTCTTTGTCAATAAACAGCTCCGCATGCGGGTGCGTCCGCAGAATGGTGCTGGGATGCTGCCCGCTTACCGGTGAGTGCAGCGTATGCCGTATAGCCGCTGCCTTGGCAGGCCCCGGTACCATGCAAAAGATATAATCCGCCCGGAAGAGAGCCGGTACTGTAAGCGTCAGCGCATGGGTAGGTACTTCCTCCAGTGTGGCAAAGCAACCATCATTCACCTGCTGCCTGCGGCATGCCTCATCCAGATCCACCACCTTTACCAATACGGGATCATTGAAATCCGCCACATGCGGATCATTGAAAGCAATATGGGTATTCTCCCCCACTCCCATACAAACGATATCCGTTCCACCCTGCAACAGATTGGCGTACCGGGCGCACTCGGCTGCGGCAAATAGTGCCTGTCCGTTGAGATAGTGCACCGATTTAAAGGGTACGAGGCCGAAAAGGCGGTCTTTCAGAAAGTTCCCGAACCCCTGAGGTGCTTCAGCAGGCAAACCAAGGTATTCATCCATATGAAACGCATGGATGCGGTGCCAGGGAATAGATACATCGGCACGGAAAGCTTCGAGGAATTCCTGTTGTGAAGGAGCCGCAGCGAAAATCATACTGATCTCCTCTTTTGATTGCAGCAGGGCGTGTATGCGCGCAGCCACCTGATCGGCTGCGGCAGCGCCCATCCGGCGCCTGTCCTCAAACTGGTGTACTTTGATTCGTTCAAATGTATGCATACGTGACAGGTTGTGTGCCGGACGGCGCTCTGTGGCTGCCGCAGCGTTTATATCAGGTGTTATTGGTTTCAAATATTACCGGGTTCGTGCAACAGGGAAAATGCCCTTTCACTGCGGTGCCTTATTTCCCCATGAATGATCACGGTATCGATCCGTACATCGTCGTCAAACAAAACGATATCGGCATCCATCCCTGCAACGAGCGCCCCTTTCCTGCCGCCCACTTTCATGATGGCGGCCGGGGTACTGGTCATCATCCGCACGGCATCTGCCATGGGTACATCAGCCATCTTCACCATATTGCGCACGAGCCTGTCGGTAGTAGCAACGCTCCCGGCAAAGGAAGCCCTGTCGGGCATCTTGGCTACGTCATCTTCCACGATTACTTCCAGCCCGTTCTTCCTGCCGCCAAGAATGCTTTTACCCGGAGGCATACCGGCAGCACGCATGGCATCGGTAATGAGGGCCGTCTTATCCGGACCTTTGAATTTATAGACGAGTTTCAGCAGGGCCGGCGGCAGGTGAACCCCGTCGGCAATGATCTCTACCGTCATATCATCCAGCAGGAAGGCGCTTTCTATGGCACCCGCATAGCGGAATGCATTGCGGCGTGTAACGCCCGACATGGCAGAATACAGATGGGTGGCATGGGTGTATCCGTGCTCCCAAGCTTCAAGGACCTCTTCGTAGATGGCATCGGTATGCGCTACGGCGGGTAATATGCCCAGCGAGCTTATATAGGAACCGAATGCAAGCGCCCCCGGCAGCTCCGGTGCTGCACTCCAGCGTACGACAGACTTGGTATTTTCCAGTACGGAACGGTATTCTGCCGGGTCTGGGTTACGGATATACCGCGGGTCCTGCGCACCGCGCTGATTCATGGCGAAGTAAGGTCCTTCGAGATGTATACCGAGGAACTCCGCTCCTTTCCCGTTAATGGCATGCGCGGCCTCGTAGGTGGCTATAGCCTGGCGAAGGCTTTCCGTATCGCTGCTGAGGGTTGTGGGTACCATGGAAGTGGTGCCGTAGCGGGCATGGGTTTCCGCCACCTGCAGAAAGGCGGCGGTGTCGCCATCCATAAAATCACTATCGCCCCCGCCATGTACATGTATATCTATGAATCCGGGTGAGATGTATTGTCCTTTTGCATCGATCTCCACGGCGCCGGAAACGGGAATATCGTCTTCCGCCACCGCCAGAATGCGATGCCCTTCCGTCAGCACCGTTCCGCCTGTGATAATGCGGTTGGGTGTGATGATCCTGCCGTTAAAGATTTTTATCTTCCGAAAGCTCATATGTGTTATTTAAAGCCACTGCCGGCCGGGAGATGCCCCAGCTGCGCACCAGGTGCCCGTAGAAAGCATAATACATGAGATAAGCGTAACAGGGCAGCAATACCCAGTAAGCGGCACGCTCTCCCGTTATATCCGCGAAGTACCCGTATATCAAAGGCAATACCGCATTGCCGCACAGTCCCATGATCAGTACAGAGGCGCCCAGTTTGGTAAAGCGGCCCAGTCCATCGAGTGCCAGTGGCCATATGCCTGCCCATACAAGGGAATTGGCCAGGCCCAGCAACACCACGAACCAGATGGATACATCCGCTTCATGCCCGAAAATAGTTACCGCACCGCGCATGGTTACGATGCAGATAGTGAGCGCGGAACCCAGCAGGGTACAGAACCGAAGTGCATTTACCTGTTTCACATATTTCGGGATGATGAGGATACCGATGAAGTACCCTACAATAGTGGCCCCGAGTGTATAAGAAGGGAACACCTTTGCTTCCAGCAGCGGGATGCCCATAGAGCCTGCGTAGGAGATAATAGTATCTATCGCAATCACCTGCGTGCCTACATGCAGGAAGATGGCAAGTGCCCCGAGGATCAGGTGCGGGAAATCGAAAATGCTTTTCTTACTACTGTTTACCGCGGCAGTTTCCGTGCTTTCATTCTCCGTGTTAATCTCAGGCAGTGGAGAAAAGCGTACTACCAGTCCAAGGATGAACAGTACCGTGCCCAGTACCGAATAGGGAATAATTACCCGGCGGATAAAGGCATCCAGCACTGCAGCTCTTTCCGTGGGAGCCATTCCGGGCAGTGTGCGTTCCAGATCGGTATCCGTAACCCGGAGGATGACGGCCGCAAATATGAGCGGGGCAATAATGCCGGCGAACTTATTGCATATACCCATCACACTGATCCTTTGCGCAGCGGATTCCTTTGGCCCGAGGATGGTGATATAGGGATTAGCAGCGGTTTGCAGTACGGCAAGCCCGATGCCCAGTGTAAAGAGCCCCAGCAGGAAAAGCTCGTAAGTACGCGTAAGGGCGGCAGGTACAAAAATGAAAGCTCCCAGTGCCATTGCCCAGAACCCGATCATCATTCCCTTCTTAAAACCAACCGATCGTAAGAGGTAGGATGACGGAACCGACATAACGAGGTATGAAATATAGAATGCGAAGGTTACGAGGTACGACTGCAGACTGGTAAGCTCACAGGCTATTTTGAAGTACGGAATGAGGATGGCATTCACCCACGACACGAAGCCGAAGATGAAGAACAGCATGCCGATGATAAGGATGGATATGCGTGTGTCCCGACGGCTCAGGGAGCCGGGGTCCACCATGCCGGTTTGTGTCCGCATGTCAATGATTTATTGATTTATACGGTAGGTTCCCAGCCCGGCTGGTAAGCCCGTTTCCATAATTTCTGCGCTGCCGCATTGTTTTTGATCCGTCCGTTAGAAGGGTCTGTATGCAGGGTGCTGCCGGTGCGCAGGGCGATGTTGCCCAGCTGGCAAAGCAGTGTGCTCTGATGACCGCTCAGGATGTCGCTATTGAGCCTGGAGCCGTTGCGGATGGCGTCAAAGAAATTCTGGAAGTGAAGGGCATCCAGCGCTTCTGCAGGGTTGGTAAGGTTGCGCGCATCGATCTTCATATCATTCTTCACATCTTTCACCACTTTATTATCGAGGTCGTAAATGGTATAGGCATTCCCGTCAATCAACAGCGATCCTTTCTCTCCATAAAACAACACACCCGCAGAATTCCCTTCCACCGGTTTGCCATTACAGCTGCGGCCTTCCCATACCATGCCGGAATTGTTATCAAACTCCAGGTTGATGACCTGTGTATCCGGTGTTTCCCAGTCATCCTCATACCGGTAACGGCCACCGGAAGACGATACCTTTACCGGATACTCCACTCCCATTCCCCAGCGCAGCAGATCGATCATATGCGTGCCATTGTTCAGTGCTTCTCCCGTACCCCAGTTCCAGAACCAGTGCCAGTTGTAGTGAATAAGGTTATCGCGGAAAGCCTTGCGCGGAGCAGGGCCCTGCCAGAGATCGTAGTTGAGCCAATCGGGCACTGCAGATTCTTTCCCCCTGCCGATAGACTGGCGGTTATTGGTATACCATCCCTTCCCGAAATAAGCACGGCCGATGGAGCCGTCTTTCACCTCCTGAATCGCTTTGATGACATTGGGCCATGACCTGCGCTGGTTGCCCATCTGGATGACGGTCTTATATTTCTTTTGTGCTGCCACAAGCAGTTCTCCTTCATGGGGATTGTGGCTGCAGGGCTTTTCGAGGTATACGTGCTTCCCGGCTTTAGCGGCCAGTATAGCAGCGGGCGCATGCCAATGGTCTGGCGCAGCTACAATAAGCGCGTCCATATCCTTCTGTTCCAGGGCTTTCCTGAAATCGGGAATATCAACAGGTTTCTTTTTCTGGATATCTTCTACTTTGGCAATGCATTTTACCGTGGCGCGGCTATCCACATCAGAGATGGAAACCACTTCGCAATTGGGTTGTTTTGCATAGTTCTGGGCCAGTGCCAGTCCACGTGCATTCACCCCCATTACGCCAACGCGGATGCGCTCATTTGCGCCAATAATGGAGGCATAGCTTTGGGCGGAGAAGCCGGGTAATATACCACCGGCAGCGATAAGGGCTGTGCCTTTCGCCGTATTCTTCAGAAATGATCTGCGGGATTTTTCCATGAGATAGCAATTATGTGGGTAGAAGGAATATGATTAACGTTTGTGTTTATTTGCTTTTTTGAACATGGCCTCAATCGTGACGGAAGCTCCTTTCCGGCGCTTACTCTCATCAGCTGCATCCATAAAGGCGAGAATCTCCAACGTGGCCTCGCGGGGTACCGGTGATATGCCCGTCCGGAAGAAATCTGCTATGCGCAGCAGCAACGGTTCATAGCCTTTATATGGACCGAGGGCTGCAATACCCTTTTCCCCGAATGCCGTGCCTCCATAATCCTGCTTACCTCCGCGGATACCCCTGAAAGTACCGATCCTCCCTCCTTCCCAAACGCCCGTTACCACATCGGCATCCGGCGTACTGATCCGGGAAACCGACTGGCAGCCGGTGCCCATAACGGTAAAGAGTGTTTCCACGCCATGGATGCCGTACCAGTAAAGATCGGGGTGCGTTTTCTCCAGGGCACAGGGGCTGTATGCATCTGCACCCATTACTTTCCCGATTGAGCCTCCGGCTACTGCCTGTGCATTATCCATATAGCGGAGTGAGGATGCGGAGAAGATGGCGGCGTTATGTTTTTCCGCGAGGTTGAATATTTCGATGCCTTCGGCGAGCGTGGCAGAAAGGGGCTTATCGATGAACACTTTCTTACCCGCCTGTATGGCTGGCAGTGCCTGGCGGAGATGAGGGCGGCCGTCGTTGGACTCTACCATTACCACATCAGATTGCCGGAGCAGTTCTTCCATGGAGGACACCATCTCCACACCGAGTTTCTTCAGTTCTTCCACAAACCCGGGCAGGCGTTTCTGGTTGTTTTCTATATCCGGACTGGCTTCCGGCAGGGCGGCAACGATTCTGAAGCCTTCCAGTCCGGGAGTAACCACGTCTTTATTGAAACTTTTGGCGAATGCCACGGCATGTGAAGTATCGCACCCGATGATGCCGATGCGTACCGGGTTGGCGTTAAGGGCCATGGCACGAAGGGAGCTGCTGGCGGTAAGTCCGGTGGCGATGCCTGCGGCGGTGATGGACTGTAGAAACTGTCTGCGGTCATAGCGATGCGTCATGTGGAATTAGATCTTTAATGCGTTTGAGATGGTTGATACCCGTAGTTCCCGTTACTTTCGGGTACGTACCCGTCATGTGTCCTAAAAAATGGTTGAACCTTCAACCTGCGTGGTAAAATTCCGGTAATTACCGGGTACGCACCCGGAAGTTAGGCAATTATATCTGAAAAATGCAAGGAAAGAGGGCAAGAGAAAAAATATTTGGCCCTCCCACTATATTAAGGACACCGCTTGTTTAAAATATGCTTTCCTGCTGAAAATAATTTGCATTATCCGGTTAATCCATGTACTTTCGGGTACGTACACGAAATTATTTCACGTTAT
Organism: Chitinophaga deserti; assembly: GCF_003149455.1. Classification (GTDB taxonomy): domain Bacteria; phylum Bacteroidota; class Bacteroidia; order Chitinophagales; family Chitinophagaceae; genus Chitinophaga; species Chitinophaga deserti. The sequence continues at coordinate 41,641 of NZ_QFFK01000016.1, read as the reverse complement.
TCTTAAACGCTTTACTATAAAGAGATACAAGCTACGTGTACGCACCCGTAAAATAACAACCAGGTCAACTCATAAATTAAACGTTTTATGGAAGAATCAACAGCCGCCGCGCGCCCTTCTGTTTCAGCACCTTCCGCCAGCCGCGGCAAAGCATGGCTGCAGGCTATTGGGCCGGGGCTCATTACTGCCGCGCTTGTATTCGGCCCCAGTAAGATCACCATTGCCTCCATGATGGGTGCCAAATATGGATATACCCTCCTCTGGCTGGTGGTAGTCGCCATCTTCTTCATGGTCATTTTCGCCGTAATGAGCGCAAGGATAGGGATTGCTACCAGCGAATCCGTCCTGGTAACCATTGGCCGCAAATGGGGGAAAGGAGCACGTATCGCCATCGGTGTGGGGGTATTTCTTGTATGTGCCTCGTTTCAGGCGGGTAACTCCATCGGCATAGGAATCGCAATTGGCGAAGCCACACAAACGTCTTCACAGATCTGGGTAGTGGTATTTAACGTGATAGCCATGATCATGCTGTTCTTCCGCAGTTTCTACAAATCACTGGAAAAAGTCATGATCGGGCTGATCGGACTGATGCTTCTCGCCTTCTGTACCACCTTCTTCTTTACAAAACCTTCCCTTTCCGCAATGGCCTCAGGTATGGTAATACCCACATTGCCGGAAGGCTCCCTCCCGCTCACCATCGCTTTCATCGCTTCCTGCTTCTCGATTGTGGGGGCCATGTACCAGGCCTACCTCGTACAGGAGCGTAAACGTATTAACCCGCTGGCTAAGCAAACCGGCCGGGAAGCCATCCCGGGGATGGTCATCCTGGGAATACTGGCTGCCGTGGTAATGTCGTGCAGTGCTGCGGTGTTACACAGCCGTAATATCAATGTCACCAAGGCAACCGACATGGCCCTTGCACTGGAGCCCATCTTCGGCAACTTCGCTTCCGCCCTGTTCCTGTCGGGCCTGTTCGGCGCATCCTTTTCCGCCATGATCGGAAACGCGGCACTGGGTGGCACGCTGCTGGGCGATGCACTGGGCTTCGGAGGTTCCCTGCAATCGGGGAAAGTGAGGATACTCATTGGTATCATCATGGCCCTCGGCGCCATTGTAGCCATTTCATTCGGGAAGCTGCCACTGGAGCTGATCGTGCTGGCACAGGCGGTTACTATTTTCATCGTGCCTTTCATCGGCGTAGCACTTTACCTGATTGCCAATGATGAAAAGATTATGGGCCCGATGAAAAATTCCGTTTACGTGAAATTCTTCGGCGCACTGGGCCTCCTCTTTATGTTCATCCTCGCCGCCAGCAACATTAAAACTTTATTCTTCTCTTAAAAATCACTTTGCAAACAATACGACATGGACACAATATTCTCAACTGTTGAAGAGCTGCTGAAGCCTTCCGAAGCATTGGTGGCAGACATTGCGTGCCTCGAAGGCGATATTCTTATCCTTGGTGTGGGCGGCAAGATCGGTCCCAGCCTCGCAAAACTGGCTAAACAGGCCGTAGATGCTTCCGGTGTTCCCCGCAGGGTAATAGGCGTTTCCCGCCTTTCTGAACCGGGACTCCGCGAAGAACTGGAAGCCGCAGGTGTGGAAGCCATCGCCGCAGACCTGATGAATGAAGCCGAACTGGCGGCGCTGCCTGATGCAAAGAACGTACTCTACCTTGCAGGCACAAAATTCGGCACCACCGGTAAAGAAGCCTTTACCTGGGCCATGAATGCTTACCTGCCGGGCCGTGTGGCTGAGAAATACCGCAATTCTAAGATCGTGGTTTACTCTACCGGCAACGTTTATCCGCTGGTACCGGTATTTTCCGGCGGTGCAGATGAAAGCATGGCGCCCGGTCCTGTAGGGGAATATGCACAGTCCTGCCTCGGCCGTGAACGCATCTTCGAGCACTTCTCCCAGCAATATGGTACCGAACTGCTTATTTACCGCCTCAACTATGCGAACGATCTCCGTTATGGCGTGCTCCTCGAAATCTGTAAATCCGTAGTAAACGAGTCGCCTATCGACCTCCGCATGGGCCATGTGAACGTGATCTGGCAGGGCGATGCCAATGAGTATGCGCTCCGCTCTTTCCTGCATACTGCCGCCCCGGCCAAATATCTCAACATCACCGGTCCGGAAACTGCAGCCGTACGCTGGATAGCAGAAGAATTCGGCAAACTGGCCGGTAAAACACCGCAGTTTGTAAACGAAGAGGCAGAAACCGCATTGCTTAATAATGCCGCAGAAAGCTTCCGCCTGTTCGGTTACCCGAAAGTTACCCTGCGCGACATGATCCGCATGACGCTCGAGTGGTACCAGTCCGGCGGCGCCACCATCAAAAAGCCCACCCATTTCCAGACCAGAACCGGTAAATTCTAACACCTAATATCCGCTTTCATTATATGGACGCATCCGTCAAATCATTACTCTACAGCGGTACTGTGATTCCCGCCCACCCGTTGGTACTTACGGAAGACAGGCAGCTGGATGAAGCCCGCCAGCGCCGCCTTACCCGTTATTACATAGCCTCCGGCGCAGGTGGTGTAGCTGTAGGCGTACACACCACACAATTCGAGATCCGCTGGCCGCAATACAACCTCTATGAGCGCGTGCTGCGCCTGGCTGCAGAAGAAATCGACAAAGCGAAGCTGGACCGCCCTTTCATTAAAGTAGCCGGTATCGCAGGGCCTACGGAACAGGCTGTTAAAGAAGCCCATATTGCTAAAGGACTTGGTTACCATATCGGTCTGGTAAGCATGGGCGGACTGAAAGATTATTCCGAAGACCAGCTCGTGCAACACGTAGCAGCCGTAGCGGAAGTAATTCCTGTTTTCGGATTTTATCTCCAACCTTCTGTAGGAGGTCGTATATTGAGTTACGATTGCTGGCGGCAACTGGCCGACATTCCCAATCTGTTCGCTATCAAAACCGCACCCTTTAATCGTTACCAGACGCTGGACGTGTTCCGTGCCGTATGTAACTCGGAACGCAGGGATGAGATAGCGATGTATACAGGGAACGATGATAACATTGTGGCCGACCTGATGACAGTATACCGCCTGCCCGTGAACGGTAAAATTGTGGAGAAGCGGTTCGCCGGTGGGTTATTGGGTCACTGGTCGGTATGGACCAGCAACGTGGTACAGCTTTTTGACCGTATCAGGGCAAATCCGGATGATACTGACCTGCTCAGCACCAACATTGCCGTTACGGACATGAACGCCGCCCTTTTTGATCCCTCCCACTCCTTCAAAGGTTCCATTGCAGGGCTGCATGAAGTATTGAGAAGGCAGGGGCTTATCGAAGGTACCTGGTGCCTGAGTGATCATGAAGTCCTATCACCCGGACAATCAGAAGAAATCACCCGTGTGATAGCTGAATACCCGGAGTTGACAGACGATGCTTTTGTGCAGGCCTTCCTTGAAAAAGATAACATCTGATTACATATATGCTGAAGGAAAAGATCCGGGATATCGCCCGCAGTTTACAGGACAAGGCCGTAGCCACGCGCCGTCATCTGCATGCACACCCGGAACTCTCGTTCGTAGAAGAAAATACCTGCGCATTCGTAGCCGGTAAACTGGATGCACTGGGCATCCCCTGTCAGAAGATGGCCAATACCGGCCTTGTAGCCCTGTTGCAGGGCACTAAAGGCCCGTCTGACCAGGTAGTGGCCCTCCGTGCCGATATGGACGCATTGCCCATTACAGAGCTGAACGATGTACCCTATAAATCGCAGAACCCCGGTGTTATGCATGCCTGCGGTCACGATGTACATACTACTTCTCTGCTGGGCGTAGCTGAGATATTGCAGCAACTGCGGCATACTTTCTCCGGAACGGTGAAATTCATTTTCCAGCCCGGAGAAGAATGTATACCCGGTGGTGCCAGCCTGATGATTGCCGAAGGCGTATTGCAGAACCCGGCACCTGCCCGGATACTGGGGCAGCATGTGATGCCGGAGCTGCCTGTAGGTAAGATCGGCATTCGACCGGGAAGATATATGGCCAGTGCAGATGAGATCTATATTGAAGTTTACGGGAAAGGCGGCCATGGCGCCATGCCCCATACTACTATTGATCCTGTCATCATCGCCAGCCACATGATCCTCGCATTCCAGCAGATCGTGAGCCGCAATGCCGATCCCACTATGCCCTCTGTGCTCTCCATCGGGAAAGTACTCGCAGAGGGAGCGCACAATGTAATCCCTGATAAAGTGATCATAGATGGTACCTTCCGTACGCTGGATGAAACATGGCGCTTCGATGCGCATGAACGCATCCGTAAAATGGCACACTCCATTGCGGAAGGAATGGGTGGCAGTTGTGAAGTGAACATCCGAGTGGGGTATCCTGTACTGATCAATCATGAAGCGCTCACCGCGGAAGTGCGGGCGCTCACGGAAGAATATATGGGAGCAGAAAATGTGGTGGATCTTCCTATCTGGATGGCGGCAGAAGACTTTGCATCCTATTCTCAACAGGCAGATGCATGTTTCTACCGTTTAGGCGTACGTAACGAAGCCCGGGGCTTCACTTCAGGGTTACATACCGCTACATTCGATGCAGACGAGCAATCCCTCGAAATCGGTGCAGGGTTAATGGCATGGCTGGCGCTCCGGTCGTTAGGCGCATCCTGACTGAATACTGCATTAAAGCATATTTCAACCGGCTGCATCCCAGATGTAGCCGGTTTTTTCTTTACAGATCCCGCAATAAATCACTGAGTGAGATGCCGAGTACTTTAGCGATGGCACTGAGCGTGCTGATAGATACATTTACCTGCCCGGTATCGATCCGGTGGATCTGGGCATGGCCAATACCGGCGTAATCCGCGAATTCGCGGTTGCTCAAACCAGATTGTTCACGCAGTTCTTTGAACCGCGTGCCAAGGGCTTTAAGCAATTTAACGTCCCGGATTTCATTCATCCGGCCAAATTGAAGAAAAGTGCAAAATATATTGACCTCGTATGTGATGCATCGTGTATTTTTTCACTTATCTTGCTGTAAATCTGTAGGTACCCAGGCCCCGGAAACTGCTTAAAGCGCCACTTTTTTTTTAAGACATCCCCTGTTCACTAAAAACAATTAAATGGAGCAAACCCCAGCCGAGATTTTACAAATCGTCCTCGAAAAGTTCATTAACAGTCTTACGGAAGATGACATTACACATATCTCCATCAGCATCATTGGCCCGGAATCTATTTTCCTCCCGAATCTGCAGCGCCAGGTAGTCAGTTCAGGTAACGGGCAGTCTGTTATACAACATCTCCAACCACCAACCCTTATCCCTGCAGACATCCAGCTCCGGTACGATGACCGGAAAAAATAACCCGGTAAAGCTATTTCACCGGTACTATATTTCTGCTGGGCATTCCCCCATCAATCCTTACCGGTCATAAAAAAAGCCCCCCGGAATGAACCGGAGAGCTACAATATTTTATATCCGCTGGTTTATTTACCAGCTACAGGGACCGGTGCGGTATTCTTTCTAAGTACTTCCAGCAGCAACCCTCCAAAGTCCGGGTGCATCTCGGTAATTCTGCCGGTATTGAAGCTGAGCCCAACTGTGCCGGGTGGCGGCACCATCCCTCCCAGCCCGAAGCCGGATACGGAGTAATATGTGGCCAGCCGGTCTTCTTTTCCCGTGATCGTCAAATGCGCACCACCAACACCTCCCTTACTGAGTTTCAATTCACTGCCCTGCGGTGTTTCATATCGCAGCCATCCATTGGCAGGGATGTCCTTTTCTTCACCGTTTACCTTCACCGGCATGGGCTTTCCCTTGTTTCCAAACAAATAGACCACATTCCGCTCTTTTCGCGCCTCGTTCCTCTCTGCTGCTGCGGCGGATGCATAATATAAATCCAGTATCAGCACAGGCTGTGTGGAATCGGTATCTGTAAACGACTGCAGTATGAATGCATTCGCTCCGGTTTTCCGGCTTTTCATCAGGCAGCCCAGCCAAAGTTCATACAGCGTTTTACCCCCATTCATTGCGGTACCACGCGCCTGCAGTGTTGCCACATAGGCAAGTCCGGCAGTATCCTCGTGGGCAGACCAGTAATAAAAGTCCGGTTGTTTCCCGCTTTTCCGGAAGGTTTCTGATTGGCGGAGGAATTCCATTTTCTGTGCAAAAGCCTGGGAGGCAAAGAGGAAGATGCAGCTAAAAAGGTAAAGGGATCTCATATTGAGAATTTATACCAAAATAAGAAAAACCCGCAGTTTCCTGCGGGTTAAAGAATTATACGTGATAACATGGAACAGATGGCAGGCTGCTTATGTGGTTTCCCTGGTAAGTGAACGGGTATAATTTTGCATGGCCCACGACTGTATTTCCACCAGCACCGGTTTCAGGGACTCTCCTTTCCCTGTGAGGGTATACTCCACCGTTGGTGGTACGGTAGGGTATGCTTTGCGGGTAATGATGTGCTTCCTTTCCAGTGCTTTCAGCTCCCGGGCCAGCATCCGGGTATTGATGCCGGTTATGCAACGCTCCAGTTCCGTAAACCGGAGTGTTCCGCTCATAAGGGCATTTACGATAGACATGGTCCATTTACCGGAAAGTAAGTCCATCGCTTCCTGGAACGGACAAGGCTCCGGATTTATTTTTGGCTTCAAATGCTTATCCATGCTGAATGCTTTAATCCGTGTCACTAGGTGACGGGAAGGTAAGTACTTTTCAAATGTAATTCATCACCCTAACTTTACACGCTCAAACTACAGGGAATATGTCAGTACATCAGATTGAACAATACATTTCATCGAACCTCCCGAACGTAACGCGCATGGAGCATGGCGGGTACATCTTCTATTTCTACGCATCGGAACAAGCCCTGCCGGTGGCGACTATTGCCTTATCCGATAATGAATACGACAATATCTCCGGCCTCTCCCGCGAAGGCGTGTACAGGGTTAACATAGGCATAAGGAAGGATACGTTTACCGCACTGTTCCCCGATCCTGATGAAGAAAAGGATTACACGGCATTAAACCGCTTCCTCCCCCATCCGCATTATGCGGCACAGTATTACATCTGTATCCTCAACCCGGAGGGCCAACAAATGACAGATACCCTCCAGTACATTGAAGAGGCATACAGCATCGCCAAACAGAGGTTTGAACGTAAGCAGGCGAAGAACAAGGATAATTAACCGCAGGATTTACTCCCCTTTCGCATAGTCAGCCATATAAGCGTAGCGGTCGGTAAGATGGCCGTTATCAGTGATAGTGGCTTTGGTGATCATTTCGCTGCCTCCATTCACCAGATCATCGAACACGTACTTCATGAGATGGTCGCCGAAGAACTGGGAGGCGTCTCTGGGAAGCTCGTTGGGTAGATTGCCTACGCACATCATGGTAACACCTTCGGCATCGTAAGGCGCTATCTTTTCACGCTCTTTGCGATGCACACCGTATACCGGATCTTCTATTGTGGCATCTCCGAGATTACAGGGTACAGAACCGCCCTGGTCGTCGGTAATATCGGCAATCACCTGTATGCGGAAGTTATCTTTGGCGAGATCGTCCCAGGTAAATAACGGGGCAATATCCTGATCCCAGTAAATACCGTTCATGAGGATATCTGAGCAGGTAACGAACGGCAGGAATTTGCAGTCGTACAGCTCCGGATGGTTATGAAAATCTTCCCGGCTGTAGGTTTTGTCGGACCGGCGGAGGTAAAGCTCACCGGCTTTGAGCTGGGTGTATACGGGATAGGCGTATTCGTTGATAAGGAACTCTTCCGGCGGGATGTATTTGATGCCCAGCAGTCCCATCACTTCCAGTATACCTGCAGTTACCCTGCCCGATCCTGTGGTTACAATCTTAACTGGTGGCAGTTTTACGCCGAAGTAATGGGTGATCAGCTCCTGGAAGTCGTGGCATTCATGTACCCGCTTGAAGTTGAACAGCCCGGTACGGCGCCCAAATTCGAGGAGGCCGTTATGCGCGCCTACCACACCGGCGAAGAAACCGAAACCAAGGATGCGCTGCCCGTCAGGATGAACGAGGCACTCATAGTCGATCAGCGTGATCTTGCGTTCCATAATGGTTTGCAGCATATGCTGGTTTTGTGGCTGCAGCTTTTTGGTGTGGGAGAAGAACAGGTAGGTTTTGCCGGGGAGCAGCTTTTCAACCGGTACTTCTTTGATGCCCAGCAGGGTGTCGCATCCGGAAAGATCTTCACTGACGTTGATGCCCGCGGCGCGGTATTCATCGTCTTTGAAGCTGCGGTGCGGCGATGGCTGAACGGTGATTTTTACGGTGGGGTAATTGGAGAGGATCCATTGGCATTGTTGGGGGGTAAATGCAACGCGGTTATCTTGCGGAATCTTTTCTTCCCGGATCAATCCGATGTGTAAGGAAGTCATGTTTGTTTCGTGGATTGTTTCTTGGTGTTTGAATCGAATGCTGCAACATTACTGTAAATTTGCTTTTTTGCAAAATCGGATGGAGGAACTGAAAAAATTCGAAGGGCTGATGGTGCCCGGGGAGAAATACGTTTTACCCGAAATCTTCATGATGGAGATGCTGGAAGTGAACAGCCAGCTGTTTACACTGGAGCATGTCGGCGATGAAGGTGCAGTGCTGCTGCTGGGCCGCAGGATCGCGGAATGGATGGACAGGCTGGAGGATGAGGTAAGCCCGGAACTGGCGGCATTTTCCCAGGGAAAAGCTACCCCTGCCCAGGTAGTTTTACTGAAAGAATGTTATGCAAAACTGAAATATTTATTGCGGATTCAACAAAGAATTTCTACATTTGCAACCCGCGATAAGGCCTGACGGCTGGATCGCATGCCCAGATGGCGGAATTGGTAGACGCGCTAGACTCAAAATCTTGTTTCGGCAACGGAGTGCAGGTTCGATTCCTGTTCTGGGCACAAGATTCAAAAGCCGGAGATATTCTCCGGCTTTTTTTATGCCCCTGCCCCATCCTTCCCATCCTGCTTTTCAATTCTGCTATAACTACCCTCCCCGGTCTTTCAGTTTTGTTATCCTGAAGATTAATGTACCTCCTCAAATATGGATACTATGACCTTTTTATTTGCAGGTCCGGTGTTAATAAGCGTGTAGGCGCTCCTCGTTGTGGCATAAAAAGTATTAAGGGGTAACAATACTAAAGGAATATTGTATTTTGTTTCTCCACACCCGGGTGTGAAATCCCTTACCCTTCTAGCCATTAACACAATCTCCGATATGAAAAGACGAAATCTTATTTCCCCTTTAGTCCTGGTTACAGGGCTGTTTTCTATTATGCTTATAGCATCTTGCGGTAAAGACGGCGAGGTTGGCCCGCAGGGACAGAATGGCCTGCAAGGCCCTGCTGGTCCCCCGGGTCCTGCGGGCCCCAAAGGTGATGGCGTTTCCGGCACCGTGATCTATTCCGGATGGCTGGATGTACCGTTTAAGCCGGATACTATTCATCTGGCAGGCGGGAAAATCGACACAATTGGCTACTTCGCCGTGATTGACGCGCCCAAACTTACCCTCGCGATGTTAAACACAGCAGATGTAAAAGTATACATCAACAGCAACGACGCAACCGACCCGGTTATATTTTCGTTGCCTTACAGAAGTAATTCCGGACTATACATCGATCTCGCGTCCTACACACAAAAGCTCGAACTGTATTCAAATGCTGACTTAAGCACCGTCACTGTCAATGGCAAGAAGTACCAGCAATACCGGTACATGATCGTGCCCGGCAATACACAGTCGAGATCAGCATCTTCGGTTAACTGGACTGATTATGCCGCGGTAAAAGCGCATCTCGGGTTAAAAGATTAAAATGCAGGAGGCTGTCTGCTATTTTAACAAACAGGTAAGACAGCCTCTTCTTTATATCCTAAAGCCAAAACCAGTAACAAACTCCCCCTATCTGTATACTTACTTAACCCTTAAAGAAGGGTTACTGTATATCAAATGTATATAAAACAGTACCAAACCCTTTACTGTAGCGGAATCCCTGCAATACATATACATTAGAGTACCCTTTAGGCAAGGTTTCAGTATCCCCTGCCATAACCTTCCATAGCCGTACCCGAACCGGAAACAAACGCTACATTGCCTTCATTTTCAGCCTATTACCTTATTTCTTTGCTTATTTTTTAATCCGGCCTGCCCCGTTTGTTGCCAATTCACCGGATGTAAAACGTTTGGCTGAAAGCCCCGTTTGCCGCAACATCCCAGGCTTCCACACGCACCCACTTCCTGCCGGCCAGCCTGCTGCTGAACCGGAACTCCTTTTCACCAAATGCCTCCGTATCAGTAAGGTCTATCTTTTCACGGTACACCTTTTCACCGTCCCCGGAAATGATTTCTGCAAATTGCATGGGGAAGGTCCAGCGGAGAGTGAGTGCAATATCTGCCGTGCCGATGGCCGATAGCTGCAGGTTGTCGCCGGGGAGCGTCCCGTTCACCTTCAGCGATGGCATCAGCACCTCCCCCGTTGTACTGAAAAAGCGCCCGTGCTGCATGGCATCCAGAATGGGCAGCCAGCTGTCTTTATACGCCGGCATTTTATCCAGCATCAGGTAGTTGACGTTCATGTGGGCGTACATTTCATTTTCTTTCGTGATGGTGAACAGATCTGCTTCGGCTATCACCGTTTTCCGTGCGCCCCAGTTGTTCATATCATCCATTAGGTCCAGCACCCGTTTACCAAGGCGTGGCTCCGAAAGATCGGCAGGCATGGCTTTCCAGGCGGCACCCATAAACCGGTCCGACTGAAAGAACGATTCATGGTTATAGATATCCGGGGTATTCACGGAACCTTTCGTGCGTGGGTGGGCCGTCCAGGCCAGGCCTTTTTCATCTTTCAGCAATTGCAGCATTTCCTCCTTGTTGCCAACGTGATACACTTTCCCGTAACCCGCTTTCTCTTCCACATAAGGCCTTTCGCCTTTGCGCGACATCACCCAGTAAACCGGCCGGGGGAAGATGTTCAGCCAATGCCCGCCAAAGAACTCATTCGGCTCTTCACCCGGCAACAGCAGGAAGTCTTTCCCCGAATGCTGCTCACACAGGTCAAAAAGCGCCTTTAACTGCGGCAAACGCTTCTCGTCCGGCCCTCTGGGATCGGCGGTGTAATGAAACTCTGCAAGGTGTACGATATCTACCCCCAGCTGCTTAAACACATCCACAAATTCAGGATGCTCAGGCACCGGCTTCCCGGCCATGATCACTTTCATGACGAACTCGTTATGAAAATGGCTCGACATGGTCTTAAACCCGGGAAGCTTTACATACTGATCGTTATGCGTAAATCGCTTCACTGCGGCAAAGGCTGCCGCTTCGCTTTCATTGTTCAGCAAACAAAAGAAGTTCATGCGCTGCCGGGTTCCCGGCGGGGCATTGAACCAGGGTACGAAACGCTTATCCCCCTGCAGTTCCTGCCGGATGCCAATCCCGTTCCCTTTCACCAGTCCGCGGTATCCTTTCCCATACCAGGTGAACCGGAGATTGAAGGCTTCATCCAGCGGGTAAAAATACTGGTGCGGAGGCGGAAACAGGGCCAGTGTGCCTTCTTTACCCGATGCTGCAATGGCACGGTATTTCACTGGCACATTACGGGCACTGTCTGCCGCGGATGTTTTTGCATTGATAAGACTATCGCTGGTATTGATCCATGCAACCTGCTGCCAGTCTGCCTTCTCACCGGCTATGCCTGCGTCGAATACAATTGCAGTGGCATCTTTGTCTGTAGATACTACCGCGGCAACATTCAGCAAGGGGCTTCCATGATAAAAAGTGATTTCGAGATGGCCTTTGAATGAACCTGCTGAAACCGGTCCAACGGTTACAACCGTACGGCTTCCTTCCTTTTTAACTGATGCATCGGTTTTGGCAATGGATAGCAGGTAAGTCTGGTAAGGCCTTTCCGGTACTTTGTCGAAGAATATGTTCCAGCCGTTTTGGGATAGCAGATCCCTTCTGCCAACGCTCACTACAAAAGCAGGGTCCACACCGGAGGCGATCCTTTTTCCGTTCAGGGATATTTCATTGAAAAGCGGGTTGCCGGGTGCGAGGTCGAATACTACCCTTCCGGTACCGGATTTGCCTGCCGGCCAGGTTACTTCCAGCAACTGCCCTTCTGCCACTACGCCTGCTCTATTATCCGCATTTCCGGCATTGCTCAAAGCCGCAGCCATACAGCACATGAACTGTATGACTGTTAATAAGACAATCTTCATACGTGGAATTTAGACCGATAATATAGAAAATTCTCCCGGCAATTTCTGATAATCATGATAAGCGCGGAAACAACAATAATTCAACGCATACGCATGTAGCCGGCAAGGTTGACAGCATACCTGATTGTAGTAAATATGAATTATTTCAGAGATGGAGATAATACGGCTGCAGTAATGCAACAAACTCCTGCGTGTATTGACGCTCTGTATTGTGGATGATAAGTTCTTCATCCGGCCGCTGTACTCCCTGCCCAAAGATTCCTACCGTCCGGAATGGAGCGTGCGCGGGTGTTTGCCGCACATTGAGCCTGGTGAGCAGTTGAAATCCCGCTGCCGATGCCTGTTGGTGAAAAACGGAGAACGATTCATAGGGCAACAACAGGGAAAATTGCCCGTCTTTCCGCAACAGTCTGGAAATAGCCGACAGCAATGCTTCGTAATCCAGTGTTGCGGTATGCATGGCCGCTGTGCGGCGCGCATCCGGCCCGCGAAGGTCGCGCTGAAAGAAGGGTGGATTGGAAATGATGAAGTCGTAGGGTTCGGGAGATTCGTATTGGCTGATATCGCCTTCCGTAAGCCGGAGGCGGTTGCTCCAGGGCGATGCCGCGAAGTTGGCGGCTGCCTGCGCTGCGGCGGATGCATCCAGCTCTACTGCATCTATCATAGAAGTAGTTTGCTGGGCCAGCATCAGGCTCAGGAGCCCCGTGCCGGCACCGATATCCAGTATGCGGGGTGGAGGTATGGAAGAAAGCTCCGCGGCCGTAAAAGCGCCCTGAATGCATGCGTCTGTACACACCTTCATGGCGCTCCCCGCCTGCTCTACCCTGAACTGCTTGAACTGGAACCACGAATTACCCATGGAAGTGCTTATTCAAATGCCGCGCGGGCCGTAGGCACGGTATCCGCAGAGCTGAAAGCCCCGGCCAGGTATTTATAATGGGCCGTCATGGCTATCATGGCGGCATTGTCTGTACAATATTGGAATTGGGGGATGTAAACGTTCCAGCCCTGTTGCTGCCCCAGTGTTTCCAGCGCCTTCCGCAGCCCGGAATTGGCACTTACGCCACCGGCGATGCAGATTTCAGTGATACCCGTTGCCTCGGCGGCTTTCACCAGCTTATTGGTAAGAATGGTAACGATCCTGTGCTGGATGGATGCGCAGATATCCGCGAGGTTCTTTTCCACGAACTCCGGATCTTTCGCTTTGTTTTCCTGCAGGAAATAAAGGATGGATGTTTTCAGGCCCGAGAAGCTGAAATCAAGCCCGGGGATCTGCGGTTCCGGGAATTTATATGCTTTGGGATTGCCTTCTTTGGCATATTTATCTACCAGCGGCCCGCCGGGATAAGGAAGACCGAGGATTTTGGCGGATTTGTCAAATGCTTCACCGGCAGCATCGTCCAGCGTTTCGCCGATGATCTTCATTTGCAAGGGGCCATCTACCTGCACGATCTGCGTATGCCCGCCTGAAACGGTGAGGCAGAGGCAGGGGAACGATGGTTTAGGATCATCAATGAAGTTGGCCAGCACGTGTGCCTGCATGTGATGTACGCCTATGAGCGGGAGGTCGAGCGCCATGGCCATGGACTTGGCGAAGCAGCTGCCTACCAGCAGGGAGCCGATGAGGCCGGGGCTTTGCGTGAAAGCGATGGCACTAAGGTTTTGCGGGGTCATACCGGCTTTCTTCAAAGCCAGGTCTACCACCGGAACAATGTTCTCCTGATGGGCACGCGATGCCAGCTCAGGCACTACCCCTCCGTATTGTTCATGTACTGCCTGCCCGGCAATTACATTAGAGAGTACTTTCCCGTCGGAAATAATGGCTGCGCTGGTATCGTCGCAGGAAGATTCTATGGCAAGTATGTTAACCGGCATAAGTCCGCAAAGTTACGCGAAAAGCGGCGGAAATGCATGCCCCTTATGCACCCCTTACTTATTCTGCGCAAGCTGGCTGCCAAACACGGTTTTCAGCAGTTCGGTAACCCGGGCGGCAGGGTCCTTCCGGATCTTCTGCTCTTCCAGTCCTACTTCATTGAAAATACCGCTGATGGCACGCTCGGTTACATAGGCGGTGAGGTCGGTATTAACCGGAGTTTTGGAGAAACGGTTGTATACGTTGAAAACATCCGCCCAGTATTTGGTGGCATCCACTTTCTTCAGGGCGCTGCTGATAACAGGACTGAAAGCCGTGGTGAGCGCGGCGGTGGTTTTCTGTTTGAAGTAATTGGTAGCGGCAAAGTCGCCACCGCGGAGGATGCCGATGGCATCGGTAATGCTCATCTGGCGGATGGCGTTTACAAAAATAGGTGCGGCAGACTTGGCGGCTTCTTCGGCCCCGCGGTTCATGGCCAATACGGCTTTATCCACTACGCTGCCCATGCCCAGGTTGCGGAGGGTGGATTCTACCTTCTGCGCTTCGGGAGGCATAAGTATTTTCAGCATGGCATTGGCAAAGAAGCCGTTGGGAGTGGAAAGTCTTCCGGATGCGTTTTGCGCACCGATGGTGAGGGCTTCTTTCAGTCCGGATGCGATCTGGAAACTGTTAGGCTGGCCGGGCATAGTGGTGGTGGTAGGCCAGGTGTTAATGATCTGCTGGGTGGTTTCGCAACCTGAAAACAGGCATATGCTGAGTGCTCCGGTCAGGAAAATGTGCTTCATGTAAGGTAAAATTGGGTGCAAATATATTAACTCATGGCAATAGGCGTGCCTAATTGCTCCTGATGGCCACCACAGGGTCTAACCTGCTGGCGGTCCATGCCGGAATAAACCCTGCAATGATCCCAACGATCCCTGAAATAGCGAACCCGAGAATGATATTCCCGGCCGACAGTCCGATCTGGAAAGTGCTGAACAGGTTCTTGGCGATGGTGGCTCCTGCGAAAACGACCAGCAGGCCAAGCCCGCCCCCTACCATACAGAGGATCATGGACTCAATGAGGAATTCTGTTAATATAACACCCGGGCGGGCGCCGATAGCCTTCTTCAGGCCGATGATGTTCGTTCTTTCCTTTACCGTCACAAACATGATGTTGGCGATGCCAAAGCCGCCTACCAGCAATGCAAATGCTGCGATCATCCATCCGCCGGCATTGATGTAAGTGAACAGGGTGGTGAGCTCTCCCTGCACCGTAGTGATCTCATTCAGCGCGAAATCGTTCCCTTCCGCAGGCTTCAGGCGGCGGAGGGCACGCATAGCGCCGGTGAGGTCGTCTTTCATCTGTGCGGTAGGTATACCGTCGGCAGCGCGGGCTAAAATGGTAGTATTCACACTCCAGCTGCGCTCGTCCACGATGGTACGGGCATAAAAGTAGGTCATCACCACACAATCGTCGTTCAGCACCCCGCCTATGAGGCTTTCTCCTTTGCGCTTCAACACCCCTATCACCCGGCACTTCCGGTCAGACACACGGATTTCTTTGCCCACTGCCAGTTCGGGATTCCCAAACAAGCCGTTGGCGATATTCCAGCCCAGAACTACTCCATTGGAGCCGCTGCTGAATTCCGAAGGACTAAAATACCTGCCGGCCAGCAAATCGATGGTCTGCATTTTGTCCAGATCAGCCGAAGTGGCGATTATGGCTACCTGGTCCATGTAATCAGACCCGTATTCTACCTTTCTGCCGCCGGTGGAGAATGTAAAAGTTACGGCGTCGGTAGAGCCTACCTTATCCTTTATCTGCCGTACTTCATGATATTTAGGCTGCGGGCGGTTCATATATTGCCACCATTCCCCGCCACCGTCCCATGGCCATTTTTCGATATACACGACGTTGGTTCCCAGGGAGTTCAGGTCTTTCCGGATAGATTTTTCCATACTGTCGGTAACCGTTAGTACGGCGATGATGCAGAATATACCTATGGTGATGCCCAGCAGGGAGAGAAAAGTGCGGAGTTTATTGACCCGCAGTTCCTGCAAGGCCATTTTCAGGCTGTTCCAAACGATCTTGAGGGTCGATAGCATGTTTCAAAAATAACATATAAACCAATGCCAAACACTGGTAACACGTTCCTTTTTACCGGAAAAATGTACCTTTGCTGCCATTTGCTAAAAGATGAAGTACCTCAACGAGATTAATAAAAGGAAAACATTTGCGATTATCGCCCACCCCGATGCCGGTAAAACCACGCTCACGGAGAAGTTCCTCCTGTTCGGCGGTGCCATCCAGACGGCCGGTGCGGTGAAATCCAATAAGATTAAGAAACATACCACGTCCGACTTCATGGAGATCGAACGGCAGCGCGGTATCTCCGTGGCTACCTCGGTAATGACCTTCGAATACCGCGATATCCTCGTTAACCTCCTGGATACCCCCGGTCACAAGGACTTTGCCGAAGACACCTACCGTACCCTTACGGCGGTAGACAGTGTGGTACTTGTGATCGACTGTGTAAAGGGTGTGGAAGAGCAAACGAAGAAACTCATGGAAGTGTGCCGCATGCGCGATACCCCCGTGATCATTTTCGTGAATAAGCTCGACCGCGATGGTAAAAACCCTTTCGACCTGCTCGATGAACTGGAAGAACTCCTCAACATCAGGGTACGCCCGCTCAGCTGGCCCATCAACATGGGGAAAGACTTTAAAGGCGTGTACAACCTCTACGATAAAAGCTTTGTTTCTTTTGCGGCCAACCGTAAAGCTACCGACGATGATATCGTTCCCATGGAAGACCTTTCCAGTCCCAAGATCGATGAACTTTTCAATAAAACGGATGCCGCACAGCTCCGCAATGACGTGGAACTGATCGAAGGGGTGTATGATCATTTTGATCCTGCTCCTTATCTCGAAGGTAAACTGGCTCCCGTTTTCTTCGGCAGCGCCGTGAACAACTTCGGGGTAAAAGATCTGCTGGATACTTTTGTGGACATCGCTCCTGTTCCGCGCGACAGGCAGGCCAGCACCCGGGAAGTGAAAGTAACGGAAGATAAGTTCTCCGGTTTCATCTTTAAGATTCACGCAAACCTGGATCCCCGTCACCGCGACCGTATCGCATTCCTTCGGGTATGTGCCGGTAAGTTTGAGCGGAACAAATATTTCCATCACGTGCGCCTCGATAAAGATGTGCGCTTCGCCAACCCGTACAGCTTCCTTGCACGGGAGAAGAATATTGTGGACGACGCCTATCCCGGCGACGTAGTGGGCTTGTTCGATACCGGCAACTTCAAAATCGGCGATACGCTTACTGAAGGTGAAAACTTTTTCTTTACCGGCATCCCCAGCTTCTCTCCGGAGCTGTTCAAGGAGCTGGTAAATAAAGACCCCATGAAAACGAAGCAGCTGGAGAAAGGTATTTCCCAGCTTACGGATGAAGGGGTTGCGCAGCTGTATACCCAGCACAACGGTAACCGTAAGATCATCGGTTGTGTGGGCGACCTGCAATTTGAAGTAATTCAGTACCGCCTGCTCCAGGAGTATGGCGCATCCTGCCAGTTCAACACCCTACCCTTCTATAAAGCCTGCTGGATTACCGGCGACAAAAAGAAGCTGGAAGAGTTCATCCGCTTTAAAAGTGCGAACGTGGTGTATGATAAAGACGGGCACCTTGTATACCTCGCACAATCCGAATGGTACCTCAATACCGAGCGCGCCAATAACCCGGATATCGAGTTCCACTTCACTTCAGAGATTCATAAGTAATAAGACATACTTCAATAGAAAAGGCACCTTGCAGAAAGGTGCCTTTTTTTTTGTAAAAATAGTTTCTGGAAAAAGTTTTGAAATTCAGAAAAAGGTACATTGAATTCGAAAGTATGATGGCCATCGACTATTTATACCCGCTGGCTGATTAAAAAAATCAATAAAAACTTATCTGAACAACTGAAATTTATGAATGGAATTCATGCAATTTTTCAGGAAAACATTACTGATTTTAAGGAAAGGAATCTTTCCCGGGAAATAAGCCGGGTAGAGAGTGCCATTAGAAAGCTTACAAAATTAGAAAGTGATCTGGAGATATGTTTGACAAATCCCAGGTTTGCACTTTTATCAAAGGCGTACAGCCAAACAGGCGAAGTGCTGGATGTGATGTACGACATACTAACCATCCTGAAAAAAAACAACATCAAAACACCCATTACTGCACCTTCTGAAGAAGCAAAAATAACTATCAGGCATTCACATCTGATTTTCGATTTCAAGACAGCCCCCAATCCGGGATATTAATCCCTTCCCACCCCATTCCCATCTGCATTATTCAATTCAATTTTTTTCCGCATGGATTTGCGGAAGCAGTAAGGTATTGCCCTTATGTATATCAACAACAAAGGCCCCGGAGAACCGGGGCCTTGTGGAGGTACTAAAATATTGTGACAATAGAAGATGTACTAAAATCAGTTACCGAAAACGATCACTCCGGAAACGCGGGGCCTGCGGGGCAGGGGGATCGGCGGTGGCGGAGGAGGGAACGGATAACGAGGCCTTACTACCACTACTCTTTCATCCCTGCAATCGTAGCGGCGGTAATCATGGTGATGATGCCCGTGCTTCTTGTACTTTCCATGTTTGTAATGCCCACGGCCACGGCGGTCATCGTCACAATCGTCGTCGTCATACCTGTCGCGGTCACGATCACGATCGTACCGGTCATAACGTGCATTACGGTCGTACCTTCCATGTTGTGCTTGTGTGGCGTAGGCGGCTCCGAGGAGGAGCATCAAGAGAAGTAGCTTTTTCATAGCCTGCTGTTTTAGATTGATCCCGGTCCTTTCATCCCCTTTTTCGTTGGCGGCTGTCGGACTTACTTCTGTAAATCCAAAAGTATGCCAATGTGGAAATTTCTCCCCAAACCATTGACCATAGCAGGTTTCAACGTCTCATTGATTTCTTCCCGTAAAAAATATTTTCAAATTTATTTTGCAGGAAAGTGGAAGGCATAAAAAAAGACCGTCACGAAAGACGGTCTTTTACTTTTTCTATTTGGACTTGATTGGGGGCAAATGTTGTGATTACACATTATGCAACCATCGTGCCAAAGTATCTTTTACATGCGGAAACATTTCGAGAAATTGGTAGAGCGCAGTCCGCCCGAACTACCACCCAAACGATACAGGAAAGTGATACCCGTAAAGGTATACCAATCCTTATACTTCGCAGAGCCACGTTTGGCGCCATCCAGCGGATAAGCACCTCCGTGTATCTCATCTCCGCGCCATGCCCAGTCTACCGCGGTCTGCCCCCTTTCTGCCAGGAGGGTGTTACGGTCTACATACGTGGTACTCACATCATCGAGGTAATCGGTGAACGTGGGGCGCAGGCCTAATTCAAATCCTATGGTAATGCGGTCGGTAAATAAATATTTGAAACCCACACCGAATGGAATGGATATCTGGTGCAGCGCATATTGCCCGCCACGCTCAGGATATTGCGGGAGGCCCTGCCCTTCTGTACTCAGCCTGCGTAATGGCACACGTGCCCCTGAGCTGTCTTTCGCAGTGGGGTAAAAACTAAACAGCGCCACACCGCCAAATACATAAGGCGTAAATCCTTTATCGTCTATATCCAGGAAATTGAGTTCCGCGCCGAGGTGCCCTTCCCAGATGGGAGAACGGAAACTAAGGTTACGGGCGATGAGTGCCGCACTTTTATTATTCTTATCGTCTGCGGAAATCATCCCGAAAGTAAAGCCACCTCTGAGGGTAAGCCAGCGGTTCATATCCCGCTTTACCAATAGCCCTATCATGGGGCCGGTAGTTTTAAGATCTACACGCTTCTCTGTAAGATCTCCGTTGTAATTGCTGATCCCGGCGGTTCCTCCGATATGCCAGTCCTGAGATTTGGTGATAAAAGGGGCAGCAAGTAGTAATACAAGGCCGGTGACTTTTTTCAATGTGATAAGGTTTTACTGGGTGACTGACTATAACAACGACACAAACCGGCAAAAAAGTATCCGGACACATACACAACCGGGAACGAAATTATACATTTTTTCCATTTCATTATAATTATACATATATGATTTACAGGCTTCTCCCTGTGCGGCGCGATATTTAAACCCTTATTTTTGCGGCAGGTACGGAATTTGAAGCAGCATTGTCTTAACCTTTCACCATATAAAACTGTAATACTTACGTGAATACCCCCCGCCGGAAGAAAATTTTTCGCTGGATCATAGGAATTGTGCTGACGCTCATTTTGTTACCCGTGGTGGTACTGCTCTTATTGCAGCTGCCTCCGGTGCAGAATTTTATGCGCGGGAAAGCCGAAACGTACCTGCAGGAGCATCTTAAAACGAACGTACGCATCGGCGGCCTTCGCTTCTCCTGGT
Organism: Chitinophaga deserti; assembly: GCF_003149455.1. GTDB lineage: Bacteria > Bacteroidota > Bacteroidia > Chitinophagales > Chitinophagaceae > Chitinophaga > Chitinophaga deserti. Next base: position 21,183 of record NZ_QFFK01000016.1, on the reverse strand, counting down.
GGAATACCATGACGCTGACCGACGTGTATGTGGAAGACACCCGGAAAGACACACTGCTTTCCAGCGGTGAGCTTTCCGTCCGCTACAACCTCCTCTCCCTCCTGCGTAACGAGCTCAACGTACATACCCTTCGTTGGGAAGATGCCGTGGTGAACGTGTACCGTCCACTCCGCGACTCCTCCTTTAACTACCAGTTCGTGATCGACGCCTTCAGCTCCCCCGGCGCCGTGGAAGACACCCTCATTGAAGAATCGGGCACCACGCTCAAATACCAGATAGGCGAGTTACAACTCGACCGCATATACGTGCGCTACAACGACAGCATGGGCGGTATGCTGGCCAATATAAGGCTCAACAAACTGGAAGCCACGCCTGACACCCTGCAGCCTGAGAACGGGTTATATTTCCTGAAGAACTTTGAAGTGGAAGGGCTCAATGCCAGCATCCGGCAATTATACCGCCCTGTAACTGACCCGCCGCCTCCCCCCATATCCGACACCACCTCCGCCGCATTTAACCTTGCCGTGCGCGACCTGCTGATCCGTAACACCCAGTGGAGCTATTCCGATGAAAGCACCGGACTGGAAACCACCGGCACCCTCGGCCGCCTCGCCCTCCGCAGGATGCGGTTCAACTTATTGGAAACGCTCATTACGGCAGACAATCTCTCGCTGGAGAAAACCACTGCCACCCTCGATATGCGGCAGGCGCTCGATACTACTTCCACCCCGGACGACACTTCTTCCGCCAATACCTGGAGAGTAATCGCCAAAGAGATATCGGTGAAAGAAACCGGCTTCGCCATGAATAATCATACCGCGAAGCGCCTCGGCTTTAAGGATGCTGTGGATTATAATTACCTCGGCCTCACAGGCTTCCGCCTCGAAGCCAATAATTTGTATTATAGTGCAGACAGTACCCTGCTCACCGTCCGCGAAGCATCTGTGAAAGAGCAAAGCGGCCTTGAACTGAAAGCCCTCAGCGGCCAGGTACGTTATACCCCCAAAGAGGCGCAGCTGAAAGACTTTATCCTGCAAACCAGTGGCAGTAACATCGCTGCCGACCTGCAGATCCTCACCCCTTCCTGGGAGGCGCTTTCCACCAACCCGGAGCTCATGCGCATTACGGCAGATGTGCGCCCCTCCCGCATCGCCATGAAAGAAGCCCTCTTTTTTGTGCCGGACATGCGCTCCAACCCTTCCCTGCAGCCCCTCTGGAAGAAGGTGCTGGACCTGAAGGGTAAACTGGGCGGCAGTCTTGCCCAACTGGAGATACCCGGCATAGAAGTTAAAGACAACGATAAAAACTACCTCTATATAAAAGGAGACGCCTACCAGGTAACCAATCCTGATAAAATGGGGGCCGATATCACCACCCTCACGCTCCGCAGCACCCGGCAGGGCCTGCTCTCGTGGTTGCCCCCCAACACCCTCCCGGCAGGGATGCAACTGCCCGGCCGCCTCGATGTGGATGGCTCTATCCGCGGAGGCATGCAGCTGCTGAAGCCTAACCTCGCCGTTAAAACCGATATGGGCAATGCCAATATCCGTGGTGAGGTGGCCGACTTTACCGACATGGATAAGATCCGTTACAAGGTAGCCCTCGATGCACAGGGCCTGCAGCTTGGGCGTATATTGGGCGATACTGCCATGGGCAACCTCTCCGGCAGGGTAAACGCAGATGGTAAAGGAACCGATCCCAATAAAGCACGGATCAAAGCCGGTGTAAACATCTTCACGTTTACCTATAACCGTTATACCTACCGGAATATTCTCGCAGATGCAACCCTTATTAATGGCGCCTATGCCGCTAAAGGGAATATCCGCGACACCAATGCCCTCGCCCGCTTCGATGTGCGTGGCAGGCTGGATACCCTCAACCCTGAAATTGTGCTGCGGGCAGACCTCGACAAGCTGGACCTCATGGCCACTAACTGGACCACCAGCCCAATGACCATTAAAACCTGCATCGATGCCGAAGTAAGTAACCTCAGTCCGAGGCGCCTCACCGGCTTCGCGGCTATTCATAAAATACAGCTGGCCGACGATCAGGATCTGTATACCCTCGATTCCATCCTCCTGAAGGCCGGTGTAACCGACGGACTGCAAACCATCGACCTTACCGGTCCGTTCGGTTTCCTTACCGCCAAAGGCGATTTCAACTACCAGACCTTTGCCATGGCGGCAACAGATATGGTAACCCGCCACCTGGAAGCCGCTACCGCCCCGCCCTTCGCTAAAACGAAAACCGTTCCCCAAAGGGAAAGCCAGTGGCTCCATTTCAACGGCAGCATCGTAATCCCGAAATCTCTTGCCAAACTGCTCCCCGATGTGGAACTGCGTAAACCAGTGACACTGAATGGCCGGATGGATACCGACAGCAGCATGCTGTTCGCCAATATCTCCGTTCCCGGCCTGCGGTACGACTCCTTTAAAGTAGACACCCTCATAGCCAATATCAGTGCAGACAGCAGCCAGATGGCCGCAGATGTTCTCCTCGGCAGGTTAAGGCACCCGCAGATACCACTGGGCCGCACCCGGCTGGACCTCACAGCCTCCAACGGGCTGCTCGACTGGAACATGGTGATGGGCCGCCGTACGAATCCCAGGTACCGGATGGGCGGCCTCGTACGCTGGGGAGCGCAGGACAGCTTATTGATATCCCTTAAAAAGGACCTCCTGCTCAACCGGCAGGAATGGAATATCAGTGGCGATAACCAGGTGCTCATCCGAAACGGAGGCGTAGCCTTTGCAGACATTGGCCTGCAACGCGGCGCACAGGAGCTGAAGATCACTACCTCCCCGCTTGCTGCAGGAGCTAAGCTCCCCGACCTTACCGTATTGCTCAAAGATTTCCGCCTCAGCACCGTTACCTCACTCATTGAAACCGATACCGCCCTGGCGGAAGGTATCAGTAACGGCAGCATCACGGTCAGCAATATTGAAAAAACGCCGCTGATAGACGGAAAGCTGACGGTAGACAGTCTGGCCGTGATGGGCTCCCAACTCGGCAAACTCTCCCTCACTGCCAATACCAATGCCGACATGGCTGTGGCGCTGGACGCTACCCTGCAGGGCAATGATAACGACCTGAAAGTGAGTGGCACCTATGCCGACGTAATGGACCTGCGGCTCGATATCGCGAAGCTTAATATGAAGAGCATACAATCCCTCACTTTCGGTAACGTAACTGAAATGAGTGGTTTCATCAATGGCAATGCCACCTTACGCGGCACCATGGACAAACCGGAGATCCGGGGCAGCCTGCATTTCGAGAAAGTGGCAGGGCGCATCACCATGATCAACAGCATCATGCGCCTGCCTTCAGAAGATCTTACGCTGGACCAGAACGGTGTGCGCTTCAACAATTTCGTGATTGCAGACAGTTCGGGTAACGAAGCGGTGATTACCGGAGATATCAAAACCAAAGACTACGAAGCATTCAACCTCAACCTCGACCTTACCGCCGAAAACTTCCAGGCGCTGGGGCCGCAGGACCTTAATAACAAAGATCAGTACTATTACGGGCCTGCCTTCGTGGATGTAACCGCACAGATTCGCGGTACCCTCGATCTGCCAAGGGTACAGATGAAGCTGAAGCTCAGGGAGAAATCACAGATCACTGTTATGCTGCCTGAAGAAGAACCGGGCATTGCCGACAGGGCCGGCGTGGTACAATTCATAGACCCCGCCATGTGGCTCGATCCTTCCCTGAAACCCAAGCCCGATACCCTGGCACGGCCTACCGGACTGAAAGGATTCGTGGTTAGTGCAGACGTAGAGGTAACGCCGGAGTCTACCATGAAGCTGATCATCGACCAGTCGAACGGAGACTACCTCGAAGTGAAGGGCGCTGCTTCTCTTAACCTCACCATGGACCCCTCCAGCAAGATGAGCCTCACGGGCCGTTACGAGATCAACGAAGGGAAATACGCCATGTCGCTCAACCAGCTCATCAAGCGGGAGTTTAATATCGTGAAGGGCAGCACCATTATCTGGAATGGCGACCCCATGAGCGCTGATGTAAATATCAGAGCCAAATACGATGTAAACCCCGTAGCAGGCGATCTCGTAGGAGATGCTATGGAAAGAGAGGATAAAACCAGACAAGACCGTTTCCGTCAGAAAGTAGCGGTGGAAGTATATCTGAAGATCACCGGCGAGCTGCTGAAGCCTGATATTGCTTTCGAGCTGGATATGCCCGAACGGGAACAGGGTGTGCTGGGTGGAGTGGTATATACCCGCATCAAACAGATCAACCAGGTAGAATCCGAGCTGAATAAACAGGTAATGGGCCTGCTGGTACTCAACCGCTTTATTTCCGACAACCCCTTCGAAAGCCTGACCAGCGGTGGCAACCCGGCGGAAGATATTGCCCGCAGCTCCGTGAGTAAGATCCTCTCGCAGCAACTCAACAACCTCGCCGGCAGCCTTATTAAGGGATTCGATGTCAACTTCGATCTCGAAAGCGATAAAGGCTTCAACGATGCCGGCAGACGGGAAGAAAATACCAATCTGAAGGTGGATGTTTCCAAACGCCTCTTCAACGACAGGCTTACCGTTAGCGTGGGCTCCAATATCGGTATCTCCGGCGCGCAAACGCAGGGGCAGGATGCCAGCTCTATCATCGGCGACATGTCTGCCGAATACCAGCTCACTGCAGATGGCAGGTACCGGGTACGCGCCTACCAGCGTAACATGACGGATGCCGTGATTCAGGGGCAGGTAGTGGAAACGGGGCTTACGTTCATGCTGATCATGGATTACAACGAATTCCGCGAAATATTTGGCAAACCGGCGAAACAGGCCAAGAAGAAAAAACTGAGAGAGTAATGACCAACAGATATATCCGCATCCTCACCATTGGGCTACTAACGCTTTCTGCCTGTTCCACCACCCGGACCGTGCCGGAGGGCGACCGCCTGTATACCGGCCACGATATCAAATGGCAGGAAAAGAAGAAAGATCGCCCAAAAGATATGAGCGCCCTGGAATCGGGTATGGCCGAAAGGGTACGCCCTTCCCCCAACCGCAAGTTTCTCGGTATGCCCTTTAAGCTGTGGCTCTACAACCTCGGTAACGAACCAAAAGGCAAAGGCCTCAATTACCTGCTTCGTAAGAAGTGGGGCGAAGCCCCCGTGCTCCTGAGTCAGACAAGGCCCAAACGTACTTCTGATATACTCGGCAGCTACCTCGAAGATAACGGGTACTTCCAGGTGGAAATGGAAGATTCCGTAAAGTATAAAGGAAAGAAGAAAGCCAGTCTTCAGTTTATTGTAACCCCCAACCACCGCTATAGCATCCACCGCGTGCGGTTCGATACGGATACCGGTATCATCAGTAAACTGATTATCCAGATGGCGAAGGAAACGCTGCTGAAACCCAATGATTTCTATAGCCTCGACCGGATTAAAGAAGAACGTGAACGGATACACAATACCCTGAAAGAACAGGGCTTTTATTACTTCACGCCGGATTATATGCTGGTGCAGATAGACAGTACCCTGAAGGGACAGGTAGACCTCTACGTGAAAGTGAAGCCCGGCACACCATCCACGGCACTGCGCCAGTATTGGATGCGGACGGTGGAAGTATTTCCCAACTACGACCTTAGCCGGGATAGCGCTCTTAAATCTCAGGAATCGCGGGATTATGGAGGTTATAAAGTGATAGATCCGGACTCCCTGTTTAAGCCTGTGGTATTCAACCGGTCGGTGTTTTTGCAAGAAGACAGTTTATACCGCCTCAGCTCGCATAACATAACCCTGCAGCGCCTCGTAAACCTTGGAGCATTTAAGTTTGTGCGGGGCAACTTCAGGCCCCTGCGCGACAGCTCCCTCCTGGCGGCACGCTTTTACCTGACCCCATATCCCAAACGCTCGTTGCAGTTTGAGGTGAGCGGTACCTCCAAATCGAATGGGTTTGTGGGTAGCCAGTTGAAGATATCTGCACGGAACAGAAACCTGCAGAAGAAAGCCAATATACTGGAGATCAATCTCGGCGGCGGTTTTGAAACGCAGGTAGGCGGTAAAACCACGCAGCTATCCACTAATGCATACAGTCTCAATGCGGAAGTAGCCATCACGATGCCGAGGTTCTTCACACCTGTCATCCAGTTCAATCCCCGTACTCCTTATGTACCGCGTACAAGGGTGAGCCTTGGCTATGAATTATTAAGGCGGCCTGAAATGTACACCCTCAATGCGATGACGGCTCAATACGGTTATATCTGGAAACAAACGCGTTATCTGGACCACACCCTCTACCCGGTATCCGTTACTTACACCCTGCCGTCTAACCTTTCGGATACTTTCCTGGTGCAGCAGGAACTGGACCCGGCACTTAAACAGTCTATTGCCAAACAGTTCATTCTCGGCAGTAACTATACATTGACGTTCAATAATCAGGCACCCACCAGATACCATTCATTCTTCGCACAATTCAACCTCGATGTATCGGGCAACCTTGTGGGATTGTTTGCCAAGAAAGACGAGAACGATGCCAAGGAGATCTTCGGACAGGACTTTGCCCAATACATCCGCGCCAATGTGGATGGCAGGCACTACTGGATGCTGGGCAATAACCTCCGCTGGGTGAACCGTTTGTATGTGGGGTATGGATATGCCTATGGCAGATCGGTAGCAGAACCCTTACTGCCGCCAACCCTCCCATTCATCAAGCAGTTCTTTACCGGGGGTAGTAACAGCATCCGTGCATTCAGGGCGAGAACGCTGGGGCCGGGCAGTACGCCTCCTGCCACAGAAGGCACTAACCTCCTGCTAGCCAATGCCGCGGGTGATATTAAGCTGGAATATAACTCTGAACTGCGGTACAAGATCCAGAAGCTGATAGAACTGGCGGCCTTTGTGGATGCGGGCAATATCTGGCTCGGTAATGCTAAGCCAGATAAGTACTACCAGCAATTCGAATTCAACCGGTTTTATAAAGAAATAGCCGTTGGTACGGGGCTTGGCCTGCGTATCGATGCATCCATCCTGCTGGTGAGGTTCGATTTAGCCTTCCCTCTCCGTAAACCCAGCGAGGTTCATGGAGAGCCCTTCAAATGGAGTTTCAAAGAGATCGATTTCGGGGATGGTGACTGGCGGAAAAAGAACCTGATTCTCAATATTGCCATCGGATATCCCTTCTGATTTTACCCCGGCTTCACATTTTACTCCAATCGGTTAGCTCCCAAAAGCTACCGGTTGGAGCATCATTCCAAATATTTTTTACATATTTTTTATATTTAATTATATAGCAAATTACTAAACTGTCATATTATTGATTATCAATACTTAATCAATTATTGCTTCTAATTCATCTGGATTATCAATTCGCCCCAAAATCATACCCATAGCGGCTTTCATGGCGCTTATTTCATATTCATGTTTTTGTTCAATTAAGCTTTAATACTATATTTGTTGTCCGGGTAAGCATATCCGGATGATACTAACTCAATTATTCCTGTACCCAAACAATAGCAGATGAAGAAACTTTCTACACAACTCTGCCTTTTATTACTGTCTCTGATACTGCCGGCCGCGGCACAGGCCCAGCGCTTGTTCGACCAGCAGGCCCCGCTCCCTCAGCAATATTTTGAAAACAGATACCTGGGTAACCCTGCCCTGGCAGGTGCCGATACGGGCCTTAGTCTTAGTATGGCCTACCGCAAAGCATGGAAAGAAACCAACGGGGCCCCGGTTTCCTTTGCCCTTACCGGCGATTACCAGCTCATGCGCACCCTTGGTGTGGGGCTCACGGTTTTCAACGACCAGGCTGGTCCATTGAAGCAAACCCGTGTGGCCATGTCGTATGCTTACCACACTCCCCTCGATGAAGACAGAACGGAATTCCTCCACGTGGGCGCCACCATTTCGCTGGATAATAAGCGCGTGGAAAAATCCAAACCCGGCATCCCGGAAGAACCAGCCCTGAAAGGGTACACCGGTTACAAGAACGCTATCGGAGCCGACCTCGGCATCGCATATACCAACCGCAACCTCACCCTGCAGGCCACCATGCCTGACGTGACCCGCACTTTCGAGAACATCGATGAAAAGGAACCCCGCGGACAATCCACTTTCGCGGTAACAGCATCATACAAGTTTGGTACAAAGAGCTATAAGATCTCTTCTATTGAGCCATTGGTTAGCTTACGGGTTATGAAAGGCAGCCAGAGCGTCGTGGATGCCGGTGCCAAAGTGAGTTTTGCACGGAACCTTGTGAATGTGTTCGGGTTATACCATACCAACAAGGCGGTAACCGGCGGTGTGGGCTTCCAGTTCAAGAATTCCATACAGGTACAGGCCAGCTATACCAACCAGCGCGGCGGACTGGATGCTTACGGCGGCAACTTCGGTCTGGGTATAAAAGTGCGGCTGTTCAACTAAAAGTAAATCATCAAAAACATAACGTAACCCGTTATACTTCAGCTTCCCCGCTAAGTGTAACGGGTTTTGTGTTTGGGGGAAATGCAGGTCAGGAAGGATCGTGCCAGGGGAAGAAAGGCACCAGTGAAGAAGGCTCCAGGCTGCCAAGTTCTATACTATGACAAATGATGCCATCGGCCCGCGCAGCGGCAGCAATATCCGTTTTACCGGAAAACGACATGGCGCGTACCTTCAGCCCATTCCTGTGAACCGTGGCAGCCGGGAGGTATTCATCCAGCTGCACAACGGGGGAACGGTGCTCTGTATACGGTAGCAGCCATGGCTTAATGGGCCCCATGGACCAGCAGGCTTTCAGATAAGATTCCAGGAATAACTTAACCGCCACCTGCACCGCAAAAGGATGGGAGGGCATGAGGAACACCCGCGTTTTCGTTGGACTGTACCCGAACCAGAAAGGCTGGCAGGGATGCGCCTTAACGCGGTTAAAAACCTGTTCTACGCCGGCATCTGTCAGCATTTTGGGCGGAATGTTCCCGCAAATGATCATAATATCGGCATCCATCGATTCTTCAACTGCTTTTTGCAGCGCAGGCGTGCCTGCTGTAACAAAAATGCCCGGGTGAAGCGGGATACCGTAATGGGCGAGTGCCCCTTCAACCGTAAGCCGGTTGATCTGCGGATGGGTACTTCCATCTCCCTCCCCGATTCCTATAAACACGACAGACGGTGGCGCCTGTACGGAAACGCGGGCAATACCCATATCTGTTAGCAGGGCCAGTTGCCTCCCGGTAAGGCGGGTGCCTGCCTCGGGTAATGGTAAAATTAATTCGGGAGAAGGACCGGCTCCATCAAAAGCCGGAGGTATTGCGAGTACACAACCCAGGGCTTCTGCGGTAGTGCGTATGGATTTACCCCAGCTGGTCCGGCAGGCGGTAATTTGTTGTATGGCAGCAGTCACACTGATCATGGCACGGCATCGTTTTTAAAGGACCTGAGGCAGAGAGCGCCAGACGGCTTTCACATACATGCAAGTTGGTTCACCGCCTGTCTCCCCGCCTCGGGCCAAAAGGCAAGGGATATCATATACAAATTGCGATAATTCAACTAAAGGCTTCCTAAAAATAGTTTTTTCAATTCAAAATGTCACTAATTACACACTGCGCCATTAAATATTTCACTTTTCATCAACACAACGGCCATATTTTACAAATATTCAAATTAAATATTCGTATATACATTTATTACATATCTATTATTGCAGGCAGATTTTATCTTCAAAAGCATTCGTGTAAATAGCCCATAAATGGCTGATAAAACTGCATATCCCCTCGCCGGCCGGGGGTATGCAGAATAGATGGGACTTTTCATAAACGGGAAATACATCCTGTTACATGGAATGCGCATTTCCAGGCATGCTAAAAAACATCCCGGGTAAGGCTATTGGTGTGAGGAAACAGTGTAGAGGGAAAAAGTATGCGGGCCGGGTGCGCCGGCATTACCGAGAATTGGTTCCGGGTTTAATAGAAATAAGCGGCAGGCAGCGCGGACAATGCGCAAAGCAAAGTATGCCGCGCCTGCATGGCGCCGGATGTGAAAGCGGAGAACTTACATTTTCTCTTCCTTCACTTTTTTCTTTTTGGGTGTTTTTTGCAAGACACCGGTTTCATTGACTACATCGAGGTACATAAGGCCGTTCACCTGGTGAATGGTGCAGGACAGGAAGTAACGGAAACGTTCTCCTATGGAGAAGTCCATCGTAACCGTGTCTTTCGCAAGTTTGATCACTTTGCGGGGCTCTCCCAGCAATGCCGTGATCTGCGACTGTGTGCAATTAGCAGGCAGGGGTAGCTGCAGGGCTTCCAGTACGCGAAGGGCCATACCGTCGTGGTCTTTGGTAAAATCAAGGGAAACAGCACGTGTTTCATCGGGGATGGATACGGGCCGCAGAAAAGTGTTGAAGCCAACAAGCTCTCCTACCCATAGTTCCCCCATGAAGTCGTAATCTTCCACCTCCTGGTAATCAGGACCATCGTAAAAATCGCTGAGACGAATGGCGTGAAAGTCCTGGTACGCTAAAATATCCATACGGTTGTCAATTAAAAATTCTGTCTGATAGCTGGGGCAAAAAGTAGTCCGCTGCGAACGTTGCGCGCCATAATCCGGCAACACCAAGGGCTTCATTGGACGTTCAGTTTGCATAGGTTAGCGGTATAGGTTAAACCGCGGTGTAAATATATGGTTAATTCTTATATTTCAAAATATCCTGCACAGCGAACGCATTGATTATTAGCTTAATATATTATTATAAATATATGTTTAACTGAATCAAATGCAGTGTGGAATGATGAGTTGTGCCGTTTTCATAACCAATCACCCCATCCCCCGTATCCCATAAATATTTTAAAATATCTTTTCCCGATGGCCCCTTAGCCAGCCCCCCTGCTTAACATATCCCAGACTCCTTGTAACCTGCTTGCAATTGCCGGGAAATCCCGGATATATCTAGCCTATATCTAGCCTTTGTCTAGCCTATATTTAGCCTATGTCTAGACCTTATAAGAGGCTAGATATAGGCTAGACATACTCTTTTCATTCCCTACGCATTCCCTAAACATTCCGGTAAGTACACTGTTATTAGAAGCAAACTACACTATGTCTAAAGCGACTTCTAATCTTGATCTGCCCGCTATTCTGGGTAACCTGACCGCCTATCGGAGGAAGGGATCAGACAAGCTGATCCTCAGAAGGCCGGGCGGTCCTTCGAAAAAGCAGTTCCTGGAGGACCCGGGGTTTGACATGACCCGGAAGAACCTGTCCGACTTCGGCGCCTGCAACAAAATGACGAACTCCTTCCGCCATGCCATTAGTCCGCTCCTTCATTTGGGGGATCCCAACTTTACCGGGGCATTAAACCAGTTATTCAGGATAATACAGCGGAAGCCCTCCGGTACCGAAAGGGGTGTACGAAGCGTTCTCCTCTCCCATCACCGGGAAATTGTAAAGGGCTTCACATTGAACAGGGATCATCCGTTTGAGGGTATTCTCCGTGATTACATACCCATACAAACAGACAGGCAGCAGCTGACCGCCACCATCACCCTGCCGGCAATTACCCCCGGTATTAACCTGCGCCTCCCATGGAAAGCGCCGTATTACCGGATCGTACTGTCCCTTGGGATTACGAGCGACATTATACATGGAGAAAGAGGATTTGAAAGCACCTACACCGGGTTTGGGCATGGGCACCCGGCCAGGACCGAATGGCACCACCAGGAGGCTAATGCGGAGGGAACACAGCTCACCGTGCAGCTGACCGGCCAGGTACCGGACAATGCTTCATTTGTTGCGGGAATAGGCATAGAAATGGGTATGCCGGACAGATACGGCGAGATAGTGCACGTGAAGTATGCAGGAAGCGCCAGGATACTGGAGGTGTTCTGATCAGCCGGCCATACCGGATTCAGAAAGGATCATGGCGAGGATAAAAAAGAGGCCTGCTTCGGGTTGGCAATCCAGGTATGCGTCGTATTCAAACGGTGCTTCGGCTTTGCGGAGATTCATATTGGCCTGCCCCGCCACTTCCCCGTTCAGGCAGAATGTTATAACGGGGTTGGAGAGCGCCCGCCGCTTCACTTCCATCACCCCATCCGGGATGCGGAACTTCCCTACCCCTTTCCCTTCCGGTGCAATTGGATACCCCGGATCCGCAAAAGTGATCTTCAGCTTCCAGGTCCAGAATATTTCAGAAAGACTGGCGGCAAGAATCCGCTGTTCCCCCAAAAAGAACTCCGACCGCAACACGCCATCCCATCCCCGCTTCCGGCGAACCGTCAGCAGCAGCGAGGACTCCTGGTAAACGAGGAAGTCTTCTGATGAATGGTGCTCTATGTGGTAAGTGGAGGGCATATTTAAGTTCTGGCGGTTGGAAGCCGTCCTTAAATATAGTAAGTCTAGCGATTGGGTGCACTATACAGGAGAGAAAAACTAAAATATTAAAAGCTAAAACAGTGTTACCTACTTAATTACAATAAGGAAGCTTTTCCCAAACAACTCCCATGTTTTTTGCACTATCAATACAGAAAGGCACCTCCCGGTCAACAACATAATCAAAGTCTCTCGGGTTATCCGGTCGTAGTTTTATAAAAAACCTCTTCCCAACATATACATTAAAAGTAAACCCAGGCTTGGCGCTAATGTTATAAATCTCATTCTTATACGATGTCCATCCCTTTACTAAAAGCCCATTCTTACTTCTGTGTACTTCAGTAATTTCGCCCAATACGAAAACGCCATTCTTATCAATTTCAGCACTTGTTATAGTATTGCGTACAATGAATATAAGTATTACAACCAAAATACCTCCGGTAAATATCAATTCGTATCTTGACTTAAACATATTCATTTAGACTTTTTCCTGATTATAAATAATGGAGGCTCTATTCCTTATTGAGTCGATATTGGGTACAGGACGAAGGAATTCTAGGGATTTATGGAGATCAAACCTCACTGCGCATACATCTGTGGAATTTCCAATCCTGAATCCCTTATTCGGTCAAGATAGAAATCGCTAAGTTTTTGATGAGTTAACACAAATCCATCATCAGCCTTCACTTCAGTATAATAGTATACCCTGGGATCATCTCCATCATCTAAATTAAAAAAGGCAAACTGGTACCCCTGATGCATCCAAAAAACAAATCGCTGGTCGGCAGTTCTAATTTACTATTATTTTCTTCCAGCAAGTCTTTTGCGCCATCATACAAAAAGGCCGCAACCGTTAGTTGATTGCTCTTTATCATGTGTTTACATTTTAGTTTTTATAATTGCATAAACACCTTAAAATTAGTCCAGAAATTCACATCATATATAGTTTCTTTATCTAACCTTAGTAGCTTAGCAACTTCCATTCCTTTATTAACATCGATCATAGGAACTTTACCAGAATCCATTATTCCAAGAAACAAAATTTCAAAAGCCATCTCATATTCACCATATTTTAAATAATGCTCGACATACACTATTGTCTTTTCATGAATTAAAAACGGCCTACATTGATTCAGGGTTGCCTTAATATATTTTATTACATTTTGATATTTATCCATAGCTTAAGGTGTTCCATGTGAATTTGGAGCTACGTTAGTTGAATAAGCAATTGATACTATCCCTGTTTTGTTTGGTTATTAGACAGGTAAAAGTCAACTCTTATTTATGCTTCCATTAAATCTGGCAACTGGATAGACAAATCCCTAATCCTTTTACTAACAAGAATATAATTCATTAAATATTTCCACTTCTTCCTCATTATTATCCATGCCAACTAATTAATCCTATCTCCCCACATCGGCAACCCATATTGCAACACCAAATACAACAACACAATCATCACAATACGCATAAACAGCGCGATACTGTCCACCACTTTATACTGACCGTCGAAAGTATTGTAGTAGTATACGGTTTGGCGCTCGGGGCATTTGGAAAGCGCCAGTTTGCTGAATATCCTTTTCCTACCCCCGTCTTCCACCACAACAAAGCAACGGTAAAGCCAGTTCTCCGGCCAGTAAGCACTCCTGCACCGCACAACCGGACAGTCGGCCTGCTTCTGCTTCTTCCTCAGAATAAGGTCAGGAATGGGAATAGAAATGACGAACATCAGGCCCATCAATACATAATGCAGGAAATAGATGAGTTCATTGTTGCTGGCATCTTTCCCGATACCAAGGAAAGCATAGCAGGCCATTAAAAATATAAACCAGAGGAAGGTGCTGAGCCCTCTTTTGGAAGTACGCATGATCTGATAATAAGGAAATTGAAAGAATTGATTTGTCCAGCGATATGAATAAGCATTGCTTATGCTAACTGGTTAACAACCGGCGGGCGTATGTAAAACATAAAGCATGAAACGGGAATCGATTCTGAAAGCGTGCAGCATGGATAAAACTGCAACCGGGTTATTGTCTGCATGATGGTATAGGTTACTGGTAGTGTTCGGTTTCCTGCTGCATTTTGGCAGCGGTATAGCAATTTAAGCATTTATACACAGAATATCACAGGCTTTTGGCAAGAATGGCAGAAACGTGTGATAAACAGGCATGCGCGCAGGTGAACCTAACGTGCATGTCTGTATCATATTAAATTTATACACTATTCTTCCTCTACAATAATTGCATTGAGCAGGGAGAAGTTTCCATAGGTATTTGTGGACGACGGTACGTTCAGTGAAATCCGGATGGTGCCCTGTGCATTGGGCGATACTCCGGTAACAGATGTACCTGTCGCCGTGTTATCTATTGCATTCTGCAACAGCTCAGATCCACCATTGATCCTCCAGCATCCATACCGCTTCTCTCCTCCCACCGTTACACTGTTACGCGAAGCATACAGGCGCAGCGTATAGGTTTTGGCAGGATTAAGGCCTTTTAGCAACAGGTTGTCTTCTCCGGGTACATAGTTCCGGTAATATACATACCAGGCACCTGCGAGGGCTATATCTGGTATTACACCTGAATTGTTACCGGTAGATGTACCATCGGCATCAAAGGCACTGTTGCCCGAGAAAGGCGTCCAGAATGAAGTGTTACCGGCTACGTTGTCGATCGTCCAGTTAGTAGCGGGATCAGTCATTACCACACTCACCTGATGCGGGTTGCCAGGTACGTTGAACCACCCGGGGATGGGTGCCGCGGCAGTTTTACTAAAGTAGGCGCGCATTACTTTCCGGCCGATATCCTGCGGTCTTACCGTAACGGTTACGTCTTTGGAAAGCGTTTCACCAGCATGTACCCCGGATGCCCTGAATACATAGTACCCTACCGACAGTCCGCTGATATTGGCCACAGCACTGCCGGAGTTGCTGATTGTGGCAGTAGACGGACCAGACACCTGTGACCATGTGTATGTATTGATAACTGCACCGTTGATGGCGGTAGCCGTCAGCTGCATGGTGCTCAGCGTGGTGGTGGTATCCCGCATGATGATGGATGGCTTCAGTGGCACACTGCCTTCTACCCCGATATCGAGGAAGCTGAGGTGCCCGAAGGTACTGCCAGCAGCCACCCTCAGCACAATATCCACTGAATCCATGCCGGTGATTCCAGACAACCAAATAGCTTTTGCTTCATCCGGTTCCGCATTGTTATTGGGATACCAGGCGTTGAATGACTGTGCCGTGGTCCAGTTTTCATGCCCCAGCTTCACTTCCAGCGACCTTGCGCCAGAGCTGTTGGGGTCCAGTCGTGCCCCCCATAGCTTGATGTGGTATTTGCTGGCGCTGTTCAGGCCTTTGACGCGGATTACAACCCCGTTGGGATTGATAGAATTATGGAAGAACACGTTATCATACAAGGCCTGCCAGGGATATTCGCCCATCCCTTTAGTGAAACCATTATAGTTGATGGACTTGGTGAGGGAAGCACCGAAAGTACCCTGCGGCAAACCGATGAGCTTAACGCTCATGGTAGTGATGGCATTTTTGGTAGTAACCAGGTTGTTGAGATAGGAGCTGTCTGCAAACCCGGCCACTCCGCCTATACCGAACCAGTTGTTCCAGTATTTACCGAGGGAGTCGGGCGTTGGCATAGGTTTACCGTCTTTCACCCCGTTTCCGTTGAGGGTAGTGAGGCCGTCGCCACCAAGGTCAATGAGTAAGCGGTGTGTGAACTTGCTGGTATCGGGCCCATTATACGTAGGTGCAGCAGCCAGCACTGCGGGAGTGGCATAAGGAGTAAATGATCCGTCTTTCAACTCGGCACGTACACGGTAGTATTGCGGATTGGCATTGTACCGCGGGAAGGTGCGTTTAACGATGTTATTGTCTTCCTCGATGTAAAACGGCGCCCATGCGGTACCGTTGAGTGAAGAATCGATATGATAACGCTTCACTCCCCTGATGGAAGTGAAATAGTCCAGCCAGCGTTCGAAGAGGTTTCCTGCGAGGATCTTTATCCCTGCAGCATTCAGATGCACACCATCGCCCAGGTCATACTGGGGAAGGATAACGGCAGTTCCGCCTGGTCCTGCGAAGGGTGTGAAACCTTCCACGTAACGGTCGGGCCATGCTTTCCGGATGCTATCTGCCAGATTTTTGAGAAGTTGCTGCTGCGTGGCGCTCAGCTGTGTACGGGGCTGTGTGGTTTCAATGAACATAGGGATGCCTCTGGCCTTGGCCAGTTCATCCAGCCGGCGGTAATTCGCCATGCTTTGTGCGACAGTCACATCAAAGGAAGCATCATTGGAAGCAAGGGATAAAAAGATAAAATCGGGGTTCATGTCGAGGGCGGTTTCAATGTTCCGTCCTTCGATACCGCCTTCTGCCACACGCATCATATTTTGCGAGGTGCTGCCCGATACGGCGAAGTTACTCCATGCGGCGGCGTAAGTATGCACTCCCAGCCAGGCGGCAATAAGATCACCAAAGCGGTTAGGCGCATTCAGGCCGTACCCCGCAAGGGTAGACGAACCTATGCCCACGATCTTCGGAGATACGTGGAGTGATTGGGCGTTGACAGTCCAGCGTAAAGTGAAAGTATTATTCACATTATGCGCTGCGCCCGCCAATAACCGCAACGGGTTACCTCCGCCTGTGGGTGTTTCTCCCGGGAGGCCCTCACCGCCTTCAATAGTGAGATCCATGCCTGCGATGGCTTCTATATGAATATGATCGTTAGCTGTAAGTGCCGGCCGGAAGATGATCTTCCCTTCCGACTCCACAAAGCCAATTCCCTGGGTTGCGTGCCTGTACTGCAGGAGACCGTTGCGCATAACGCGCACATAGTAATTGGCAAGGGAGGCCGACTGGTAAACAGAATCGCCCGCAGCGGGGTAGCCTGCTTCTCCGGCACGGAACTCAATAGATTTACCCAGCTTGCGGAATTGGGTTTTACCGTTACCGGCATTGAACAGGTAGCCGGGTACCTGGCTGGTGGAGTTGCGGATAACGAGTTCAGCATTATTGACACGCACGGTGTCCTGCTCCAAACGGAGGCTCTGCGCCGATACCGCAGTGGTCAATAACAAGAGGGATAAAAGGGATATTAACTTCATGTCTATAGGTTAATCTTCTGTGGCAAAAATGGATTCGATGTATATACGGTCGTTCGCCGCCAATGCAGGGTGGAAAGTGATGGCACCAAGAGCGGGATTGAAGCGGATGCCATTCAGGTCAGCATTGGGTTGTAAATACCCGTTGCGCCATGCTTTAACACGGCTGCTCTTAAAAACAACATTCGTATAAACCGTAGTACCAGCAACAGGCGCACCCTGTGTACCGGCCGTAAACTGTACGGCTTTACCGGTACCCCTGAAAGCAGTTTTACCGTTCCCCGTATTGAACAGGAAGCCCTTCACATCGCGGGTATTATTGCGGATGACGAATTCTGTTTGTGAGATAGCTACCGTATCCGGCCCGGATCTGATCTTAGACTGGGCGCTGGCAGCAAAGGGTATAACGAGGCATAGGGCCTTTAACAATAAGAGGTGTTTCATTATTCATAAGTTTGGTGGATTACTCGAACATGATCTGGTTTGATAACCCTGGATTATGAGTTTGTTATTGTATGCATAATTTCTATAGGTTATGGGATGTTTGAAATAAGTAAAAGGTGTTCCGGTCACGCCCCTGATATATACAATACCGCTAAGGATGTCCCATCGAACAGTGAATCCCAATCTTCAGTTTACCTCACGGGTCCAAGTAGCAATACTTACTTATTGGCGAATTCTTTTATCAGGTTTATTGTAGATGCATTATCACATAACACATTCAGTTTATCCTTCACGGAAATTATGAATGACGGTGCGGCTAAGCCGTTCCGGGAAATGACCAGATCCTATAAACACCTCCCAATTCGGCCCACTCTTCTGCTTCAAATAAGCTTTCTTCCTGCTTATTCATTCGAAGGAAGCCATCCAGACCTCTTTCAAAGTTAATCCGAAAATTACATATCTTTTTTAGCATCTCCATTGTACCTTCTCTCAGATCACGCTGCTTCGAAATAGCGTAAATGCTCCTACAAATCTTACTTTTAGTATTTTCATCTACCGGCACATCTTCAAGATTACTTAGAACCCTGTAAAAACTACGCCAATCATTTGTAGAGTTAAGTGATGCAATTAAATCAACCACTGCTGCTTCTGCATATATCGAATCCAGCAACAGTAAATTATATAGGATTTGATTCTTTACAATTGGAAGTTGTCGTTTCTTAAGTAACATCCAGAGCTGCTCTCCATAGCCATCAAAAACAACATCTTTATCACAGTACTTAAAGTAATCCAGTACAGCAAGTTTAATTACATAGTGAACTTTTTCATTCAAAAGCTGAAACCATCTTAACTGCAACTCAACTTCATAAATATTCAACCATCCGGAAAGATCTATCAGATCAGACAGGTAAATATGATCCTTAATGTGCTGAGACTTGTTAAGAATAAAATCGCGATAATACTGATGATGATCATCATTAAAATCATACTCATCAATAAAATCACTCCTTACAGCATATGATTTATGCTCAAATTGAGCTTTTACATTCTGAAGTTCATACATAATTCGTTCCACTTGCTATTCCATACTATGGGCAACTACCAATTTGCAAAGAATCACTAACCATTTCAGTATTGAAGATGGATCATCCGGTTTTCACTAGTAAATCTAAATTTTATGATATAAACTCGCTTATCCAAGGAAAAGCCTGTAAAACACATGTCCACGACCTTTGTTAACTAGAGTTTAAAGGTATTTAGAAAGCACCAACTTAATTTAATAGTGATCTTAAAAATAGAATTAATCCAATTAACAGGCAGGTTATTGTTATCTGAGTATATGCACCACCCTCGTCATAAACCTGCTTAAATGATTTTTTAGGCCTCGTGAATACCCAAATAACAAACGCACCAGGTGCACATATCACAAACATCATCCCTAGAAATAATTTCAATATAGATTCCATTGTTAAAATGTATTTTAATTTGTTCTTTCACGCTGCCGTTCGGCATGTGCTCGATGTGGGCTTTGGCTGCGTCCAGTAGTTTCAGATTGATTACTTGGTTTCGATGCATCCTTATTCATCCATGGGAATAAATTTAAGCTGCCTAAATCTCGCATTGGCACTACTTGATTGGGTGCTGGGCCTACCTGAGACTCCGAAGATGTATTAGAAACAATACCACCTAATTTATCAGAGGCCCCATCGTTTGCCGGCTTGGGCGGTGATAGTTGAACAGATTCCAATGCCCCACTTATAGCTTCTGGAAGTACAACATCTTTACCTAAAAAATCTACTGCTTTATCTGCCGACTTTTGAACTACACTACTACCAAATTTTGATGAAAATGGGAGTTTGGGTGATCCAATAGTAAATACTTCAAATGCAGCCCCCATCACCTGTTTCCCTTCATCAAAAGAAATATCACCATACATCAAATGCCCCTGAGGGACTGCCTCGATGGACCAACCATTAAGCTTAATAGTGTAAGGTACAGCCCAATCGACTTTATTATTTGGATCATATGCACCACCTGGATGTGGCCCTTCCTTATAAATTACATATGCCTGATTCATTACTGGCATAATCACACCTGTTGTAAATAACGCTACATTACTTATTTTCTCCTCTATGAAATTATGACCAAATGCAGTGAGTTGATTTGGTCCAGCATTCCATACTTTCATAAACCATTCATCTTCCAAACCATCTAAATCGACCGCCAGAATAGGTTTATTTCCGGCAAACTGGTACGGAGTATAGAACACAAATCTCTTCGTAAGTGGATCAACTGATAAGAAGCGACCTAAGCGCGGATCATAAATACGGAAACCATAATCCTGCTGCGCCCCTTCCCCCTTTACCTCATTATCATTCTCCTTGCCGTTAAACCCATAGCTTCAGACCGCCACACTTTTTTCCTATAGCACATCCCGGCATCCCATATCACCGTCTCTCTCAAAGAACTTCCGCCAAGATAGTTTTTTCTTTCATATGTCTATTTCCAACTGAAAGAAAAAATTCAACATCATCATGGGTAAAGCAGGTGGCTACATCAGGTACCTGGAACCCGGTAACCGGCCACCTGCTTTATCCATGATCCGCCAAGACCATCCCACCGCCGGGTGATATTCCAGCGCCGCCGTTCGCGGCAGGTCATGCACTACTGCTGCCACCCACATAAACGAAGTAACCAGGTAAACGGTGCCAGCAAAAGCACGTAAAGGCACTTGCGCAGATGCGACTGCTTTAAGTCCCGCTCTATCAGGGATTTCACGTCCTGACTGTCACCGCTGATTTCTACCCCGGTTTTATGGCGTCGGTAGGTGATCCGGGAAGATTGTTTTCTACTGGGCATAGTATGCTCATTTGTTCTGGCACCTTTTATGCCCGTCAGGGTCGAGGCAAAAATCGAATCTTCCACTCCTCATTCCAAGAACAGGGACATTTATTTAGAAAAACATTCCCACCACCACCCGCCATCCCCTGCCGCTGACTACAGATCCTCCAGCATCGTATATGCCCGCTTATACGTCGCCCGCTGTCCCGCATCTGCCTCCAAGCGCTCCAGCGCCACCAGCTCCCGCATGGCGCACCCATTGCAATGGCATACCAGACGAGGCGAGTAATGGAAGGCATCCCCGCATACCGAACAATTAAACGTACCGTAATCCGCTCCCAAAGAGGGATTCATAAACCATAACAGATCCATCTGTTTACATTTTAAAGATTAAAGAAGATTGTGTTGATTGTCCACCTAAGGACGTTGGAGCATTTCCCGCCACCACCCGCCATGCGGCGGCACACACG
>NZ_QFFK01000015.1 GCF_003149455.1 Chitinophaga deserti | reverse complement strand
GCTATGCGCTCTGAATCTGAATATTGGCTTTTTCTGCCCTGCGTCTTCTTCATAAAGGAAATTTAATTTAAACGTTATTAAATCCCTAAACTGTAAAGCCAATTTTGAAATAAGACAGGAATCAACCCCGGCGTGGCGGTAACACTGTTTTAAATAATGTTTACATGACAAACTTGCCTTACTCCTCTTTACAGCCAAGTGCCATGCCCAGTGCCAGGGGAATAATCATCATGGTATTGAACAATACAAACAGGGCAACCCGGGGGAGGATGTCGTATTGCCAGATCCAGCTTTTACCAAACCGATCCATAATCACATAGGCTATGATCATACACAACCAGGTGAGTGCAATGGTTAGTTTGCGGAAACGGACAATGTCCCAGCGGTCTATCAGAAAAGTCATAGTAACCGCTACAAACAGGCCGTTGCACACGTTATAGGCCCATTCCGTTTTGGTAATGGTCATCATGAGCGGTAAAAGAATAAAGCTGCCGAAGAGGAAAATGAGGATAACACCAATGGGCAGGAACACTAATTTGGCGAGGTGGAGCCTGCCGGATCCGAATATGATGGAAGCAGCCATCAGTGTCAGGAAGCCCAGGCCTGTAACAAGGCCTTTATCATTTTTAGTAAACTCATCGTAATGCGTAACAGCAACAGACCATATTGCCGTAGCAATCAAAAAGAATAAAACTGTTCTGAAAAAAATGCGGGGATGAAAAGCCAATTGATGCATAAGTATAGGTTCAGGGTTTGTTTCCGTATCCGTTATCAGTAAGGGTGATGGGAAAGATACTTCTGTTTCGGAAATTTTTATAAAAAATTCTCATCACAACCAACATCTCTGCACTACCCAACATCCCATGAAATTATTCAATTTGATATTAATCAACAACTGTATCACTTTCTTTTTCCATAACTTGCCTGCCACTATGGGGAATGCTTTCAGGTATGTGTTTCAAAGTAAGCAAACAGGCAAAAAACCTACTGTATCAAACAGTTATTACTGTAGAAATGTTATATTTGGAATAACGTGAACAAGACCCCGGCATTTTCCATTTGAAGATTAACTGAATGAAGATAATTGATGGTCCCTATTGTACCTGAGCATAATTTACCCTGTTTAAAATCTGTCCCACAAATCTGCTAAACCCCAAACCTGTAGCAATGATGCGATATGATTCTCTGCCCCAGATTGAAGCGCGTTTTAGGAGCGAAGCCGCGGCATATTTACGGCCATTTTCGTTACCTGTATCCAATGAACCGGCTCTTATGCTAAATGGTTTATTATACTCCCCTCCTAACCGGGACTATTACTATTCCGCGGCACACCCCAAGGAAAGGATCGTACTCCATTTCACGGCGGGCAATACCAGGTCGGATATGATTAGTCTTACCCAACCCGGCCGCCATGTATCCGTAGCTTTCGTAATAGCAAGAGACGGCACCATTTACCAGCTGTTTCCTTCGGCCGGATGGTCGGGCCATATTGGTGCGGGTATCGGCAATCAGGGCACGGGCAACAGTCAGGATAAGGCAACCATCGGCATAGAAATATCTAAC
This sequence comes from Chitinophaga deserti, assembly GCF_003149455.1. Taxonomy (GTDB): domain Bacteria; phylum Bacteroidota; class Bacteroidia; order Chitinophagales; family Chitinophagaceae; genus Chitinophaga; species Chitinophaga deserti. The sequence goes on along the minus strand of NZ_QFFK01000015.1, from coordinate 95,977 downwards.
TACGGATACCTGGTGCCGCAGGGCAACCAGCTGGAAACGATTTATTCCCGCGTGCGGAACCCGGCAACGGGCCGTGTGAGCCCGCCGGACCCCTACTGCCTCCTTTCGCAAACAGAGGCTTATACGAAGCTGGACGACCCTTACAGAGGGCAGTCATATTATGCTACGTATACTCCTGAGCAAATGAACAGTACCATCATACTGCTGCGCTTCCTGACTGCGAAGTACAATATCCCCCGGCAATTCCTCCCGCAGGAAACGCGGTACATGGCTACCAATGATGTGTTACAGTTTAAAGGGATCGTTACGCATGCCAATTACCGTCCCTCCGGCAAATGGGACATTGGGCCGGCCTTTGACTGGGCGGGGCTGATGGCATCTGTTCAGCAACCACAATATACTTCTACTGCCCCTGCTCCACGCGGTATTGCCGCCGATGCGCTGGATAGTGAAGAAGATATTACCGCCCTGTTTGCCACGCAGAAAACGGCCCCAGAACCCATGACACAAGCGGGCGACAACAGCGGGTATACACCAGAACTGTTTGAGAACGCCCCCCTGCAACCGGAAGGCACTGCTCCCGGGAAGCTCCGTGCATTGCTGGCAGGTATCAACAACTACCGCAACGTAAACCCGCTCACCGGCTGCCTGAAAGATGTGGAAAACATGGAGAAATACCTTCGCAAACGCACCTCTTTTACACCCGGCGCCAACGACATCCGTATACTGAGAGATGATGAAGCCACGCGGGATGCCATCATAGCAGGGATACGCGAGCTTAAGAAAGACGCACAGCCCGAAGACACCCTGCTGTTCTTCTTCTCCGGCCATGGTGCACAGGAGCATGCAGACCCTGCCTGGAAGGAAAACGACGGATTCCTCGAAACCATCGTATGCTACGATGCCACTGATAAAGACGCCGAATTCATGCTGACGGATAAAGAACTGCGCTTCCTGTTGCGCGAACTGCATGAAGCCACAGGCGCTCACATACTTGCGATATTCGACTGCTGCCACGCCGGAGATAATACCCGCGGCGCCGGCATACGGAAAGCTTACAACAATGAAATACACGAACGCCGCCTCAGCGAAACAGGAGAACAGCGTGAGTGGGATGATTTTCTGTTTGCAGATGTATTTACCCGCGCACGCCTCGAAGCGGAAGGCCCCGCACAACTCCTGCCGGAAGGAAGCCATGTACAAATGGCCGCCTGTGAAGACGATCAGCTGTCTATCGAAAAGAACGGCGCCGGTGTATTCACCACCCGCCTGCTGGCTACGCTGGACGCGGCTAACGGCAACCTCAGCTACATCACGCTGCGCGACCGCCTTCGGCAAACGATGCGCTTTACTTATGAACAGACACCCCGCATCTACGCAGCCGGACAAGCACATGCACTGTTGCAGAAAGGCTTCCTGAATCAGCGGATAGATCAGCCCTATCTGATCACCGAGGTGAGCTACAACAAATCAAAAGGCTGGCAGCTGAACCTCGGCGCTATCCACGGCATACAAACCAATAGCACCATCTTAGTAACCGATTCCGCCAGTCCCAATAAAACCTATAGCGCCACAGTGGATGAGATTAGGGTAGATTATACAAAAGTGACTATTAACAGCACTGACCCCATGAAGCCCGACAGCAAAAAATCGCACAGGGCAAGGGTGACCGGGATTATGAGCGGACAGCTCAGGCTGGAGCTGAATAATGTAAACGGCAACCCGGCCGAACTGGAGAAAATGCTGGAACAGCTGGATAAGGAAGCGGAAAACTTTAACACTTTTGCTTCCGGGGGAAAAGACGGTGCGGGTGAACAACCCGATTACACGCTCCACATCCGTTATGGCGATGCCATTATAACCCTTCCCGGCGATCCTTACCGGCCGGTAACAGCGCCCGTCCCATTGGATCAGGAGCACAGTCTTGCCACGGTGATCGCCCAACTGAAGCAGCTGTCGCGCTGGCATTTCATCAAGCAGTTGCGCAACACGGCAGAACAGCCAGGCTTCCCCCCGCAGCCGCTCGACATTGCGATTACCCGCATCACTACAGGCGGGGCGCGGCATACAGTACCGGAGCAAAACGAGCATGTGGTATTGGAATATGAAGAAACACCCAATGGCTGGATAGGGGCACTCGAAGTAAAGCTGACCAACACTACAGATCAGGATCTTTACGTGGCAGCTATATTCCTCAATGCCCTGTTTGGCAGTACCGGCGGGCTTCTTCCGGGCGATGGCGTGATCAAGCTGCCGCCGGGTAAATCTGAATTCCTTATAAACGATAATAAGCCTGTTCTGGAACTTGAACTGGAACAGTACGTGCAGGAATACAACTGGCCTTCTACCCGTGAGGCATTCACTTTCCTCGTGAGCACGGAAGTATTCAGTGTAAGTTCTCTTGAAATGCCGGGCCTCCCCGCTCCCCCCACTACAAATAAAACCAGATCGCGGGGTGTTAAACTCCGGAAACCGGAAGAAAGAGGAAAGCCTAAGTTTACCGGTTGGGTAACACAGCACCTGGATATCCAGTTCATTAACCCTACTTACAATATAATCGACGCAAAAACGCTGGATCTTTTACTGAAAGATGAAGAAACCGCCTTCTTCGCTGCCGGCATTTACTACAATGTAAAACTGGATGCAAACGGCCAGCCATCAGATCTGGAATTAAAACCTGAAATTACTGTTATCGGCACAAAGAGCATATTAGGCGATCTGAAGCTGAAGCTGGCCAATCTGGTAGAAACCACCATGAGGAAGAAGCTGTACCGGCGATTGAAGAAAACTGATTTGCCGAGGATTGTAGCAGAAGGAGACTCATGGTTCCAATACCCCATCCTCGTCAAGGACATCCTCGATCACCTGTACCGCCACTACGCCATCTGCAGCATCGCAGAAGCGGGTGATACGCTGGAAAATTACATGGTCAGCAAAGACTATCTGAAATATGTGAAAAGTGAAAATCCGCCGGTATTCCTCGTGAGCGGTGGTGGTAACGATATCCTTGGCAGCCAGTTCCGCGATTTTCTGCGGGAGGCACCCGACCCCGGAGATACCACGCTCAACAAATACCTGGAACCGCTCTTTCATACAAAACTGCAACAGCTGCAGGATTGGTACAGGGTCATGTTCAACGACCTTATCGCATATAATACCAACATCCGAATACTGGCACACAGTTACGATTATGTGATACCGGTTGATACAGACATTTATCCGAAGAAAACCAGCTGGCTGGGTAAGTACATGATCGAAAAGAACATCCGGGAGCAGGACGAGCGGGAAAGATTGCTCATCCATATCCTCGACCAGTTCAACGACAAGCTGAAAGCCGTGATTGAGGAATTCCCGCAGAATGCCACCTACATTGATGCCAGGAAACTCGTGAACCGCGACAGCTGGTATGACGAGATCCACCCTACCAATGAAGGTTTCGCGCTGGTGGCAGATAAGTTCATTGCCGCCATGTCTTAACACTTACATCATCACTTCATAACCAATACATATCATGGCATTCAAATCGCGCCTCTGCAAAAACAACACTACGGATTACATCCGGGAAACATTCGCCGCCACACCCCTCAAAGTGCCGGAAGCACGGATGGCACCATTAATTGTGCTCGCTTCCCATAACGACGAAACTAAGTTCAGGGGAGATCTGAAGTTTCTCCTGAAAGACACAGCTGCCTTCAACATCGCCATCAACACCACTCCGGTGGCCGATGTAGCCATGGAACGCACCCGCAAGATGGATATCAACGCCGGCTTCAACATCCTGGATGGTTTCTTCAAAGCATTACAGTTTAGCCCCATCACCCTCGGGCTGGTATTGAAAGGCGTGAAAGAGATATCGCTCTCCTTCAGCAATACCCAGCGCAACTGGGTAGACCTTGGCCAATTGGGCCAGGCCGTACGCAACAATACCATCGATACACAGAACCCTGCACTGGGAGTATTTACCGGTGAAGAACCGGCAGATATGCTGCTGATCACCGATGCGATTGTGAGCCCTTCCTTTACCATCAACGATGAATCCGGCAGCGATACCTCTTTCGACGCCAGCATTCCGCTGATCGAAAAGGTTATTGCCGACGGGAAGCTGGGTGTGAAAGTGGAAAAAACCGCCAAAACATCCATCTCATTTACCAACACCATCCCCCTCACCTTCGCGTTTTCCTGCGTAAAGCTTAAATATCACCCTGAAACCGGTTCGGTATCCATCATGGAAAATGTTACGCCCCGAAAATCAAAAGGAGCGAACGGACAGCAAACAGAAGAAACAACGCCGCTGGTACTGCTGGACGACGACGATTTCCACCCGGGACTGCTATCGGTAGACTGATAACCGGAAGGCGATCAGCCTTCCAGTACACGGCGCAGGTAATTCACCTGCCCGAGGTGGTAACTGATATGCGTAAGGATGTGTGTAATGAACCAGGCGGTAGAAACATCCTGCTCCATGAATTTGCGGGGGAACGTAGCTTCGAGGGAACCTTCGGGCATGGACGACAGGATCTCTACTGATTTTATGCGGGTAGCCGTAAGCTCCCGGAGCATGTCGAGACGAGGTACATTCTTATTGGCAAACTCCCCTTCGCGCTGGCGCACGAAGCCGGTATTACCGAGGGTGGCGCCGATGAAATGATTGAGGGAACCGGTGAGGTGAAGGCAAAGGTTACCTGCGGGATTGGTGATAGCGCCCGTGGTTTTCCAGAGGTTACTTTCTTCGGAAAAGGCACTGATCTCATCGTGCAGCTTTTGCAGATCGCGATCCAGCAATTGTGCGAATATGGTCCACATATTCTGTTCTACTGATACAGGTTTCATCTTCTGTTGTTTTAAGCGTTGAATCTGCATCAAATATACTGTTTTATACCATTCGGTCAACTTTAATGCTTTCAGGATAAGATACCTGCAAAAAGAAAGCGGCTCCCCAACCAGGGAGCCGCTTTTTATTAATATGAGCGTGGTTATTACTTAGCGTTTGAGCCACCGTCGATTACATATTGTGCGCCGGTGATAAACTGGCTGTCGTCGGACCCGAGGAACAGTACCAGCTTCGCGATCTCCAGCGGTTCGGCATACCGGCCGAGAGGAATACCGGAAGCAAAGCCTTTCTGCATTTCCTCGGCTTTACCGGGAGCATAGCCTTCTTCGATGGAGCGCATCATCCTGTTGTTAACAGGCGATGGATGAATGGAGTTAACCCGGATCTTACGTGCCGCAGCTTCCAGCGCGGCAGTTTTCATGATACCCAGCGTAGCGTGCTTACTGGTGACGTAAGCCACGAAATCGGGCGAGCCGCCAAGGCCGGCTACGGAAGAAGTGATGATCATACTCGCACCGTCATTCATCTGCGGCAGCACGTACTTACATCCGAGGAACACACCCCGTACGTTTACGGCCATCACTTTATCGAACACCTCTTCAGGGAACTCGGTGATAGGGGCAACCGCGCCTTCGATACCGGCGTTGTTGAAGAATATATCGATTTTACCGAAATGCTTTACGGCTTCCGTTGCGTAACGTTTCACATCTTCTGACTTTGTTACATCTGCCGCCACATAGGCGGCTTTAGCACCTAACTCTCTTGCAATCTTTTTCAATGCACCTTCATCCAGGTCTACCAGCACTACACTGGCACCTTCTTCGAGGAATAACTTTGCGGTCGTCTGTCCGATACTGCCTGCACCTCCTGTGATGAGGGCTACCTTATTTTCCAATCTTTTCATAATGCAATATTTTAGAATGATACAATACTGTTACTGGTGAGGCGGGATAAAAAGGGTTGTGTGTTGAAGTATTTCAAAGTTACCCAAACAGGCGGGGCATAAACATGACAACTATCATCAACACCATCAATTAACATTTTGTTTAGATAACGGTATAAACGGTATGTGATGCGTATAAAATAATCTTTCCTCTTCCCAACCTTTTCTTTCTCAAGGCCTGTCTATTCCCAAAACATTGGCATGAAGAACTGATTCCCCTTCCGGAAAACTATGCGCTATAATTTCTGAAGTTAGCATACCAGTCCGCATACAGGGCCTGGTGCTGTATTGGGAAATCCATGCCCCGAAACCAAGGCATATGATCATTGTGAAACTAATGGGCGGACTGGGCAATCAAATGTTCCAGTACGCGCTGGGCCGCGCGCTCAGCCTTCAGCACGGTACTACTCTAAAGCTCGACCTGCAGTGGCTGCACGACCATCGGGCCAACCGTGGCCCCAACTTTATACACCGGCATTACGACCTTGATGTGTTCGGCATACAACCCGAAATCGCAACAGAAGCCGAGATCCGGAAACTGCGCAAATCGTGGACGTCCTGCAAATGTGTAGACCGCTGGCTGCACGCCATGTTGAATATCCCTCCTGCCTGGTGCCGCGAGCCGCACTTCCATCACAGCCCTGCAATCCGTAAAAGCGGCCCGGATGTTTACCTGGACGGATACTGGCAGTCGGAGAAATACTTTGCATCACATGCCGCTGCTATCCGGCAGGATTTCACCCTCCGTCACCCGCTCGAAGGGCATGCTGCATCTATTCTTGAGAGGATAGAAAATACAACATCGGTATGTGTGAATGTGCGCCGGAAAGAATTTGTCGGGCACCCCTATCATGGAGCTATGGATCCGCAATATTATGCAATGGCAGAAACCCGGATGCGTAAACTGGTGAAAGATCCCCACTTCTTCATCTTTTCTGATGAGCCGGAATGGTGTATGGAAAAGCTGCGGTTCAAAGGGCCGGTTACACATGTGCCCCTTACCTGCGCCGGTGAAAAGTACCGCGACATTTTCAGGATGATGACAGCCTGCAGGCACTTCATTATTCCCAACAGCACCTTTGGCTGGTGGGCTGCCTGGCTGCCGGCTCATGCCCATAAAAAAGTAGTAGCCCCTTACCACTGGTTTGCCAACGGTCCGCGCGACACGCAGGACCTGCTGCCCTCCGGCTGGGAAAGGATATAGATTTATTTATCCCGCAGCTTCTTCAGCATTTCCACGGCATTGGGATTATCCGGTTTCATGCGGAGTGTTTTTTCGTAATTGGCGATAGCCTGTGCCTTATCGCCGTTCTCCATATACCCCTCTGCAAGACTGTCCCACACGTTCGCAGATGCCGGGTAGTCTGCCGCGTTCTGCTTAAATACGGCAATGGCATCGGCATATCGTTTATTGCGTAGTAATTCATAACCGATCATGTTCATCTGATCTTCCCCGATCTTTTGCTTACGCGCGGCCACATGTTGCTGAATAGCCTTTTCCCCTCCCAGTTGATGTATAGACCGCGTAACTGCTTCGGCCTGCCCGTCGAATTTCCCATATGCCACCCATTTCACCACACCATCCTGCCGGCCTCCGGGAGCAATGGCCAGTATATCTGCCGCGGGTGAAAGTCCGTTGGCGCTGTTGGTGAAATATACAATCCCGTTCCGCTTTGCGGGGTCTATAACGAACAACGCACGGCTGTCGCCCTGATCCCCCCAATGCCAGGCGTACCTGCCGGTAGCTGAGCTGTCCAGCCCCACACCCAGCCCCCAGGCAACACCGGGCATCTTCTCCATATCGGGGTATGCATGCGGTGTAAACATTTCGCGGTGCAGTTCGGGATCTAATCGGTTACCGGCCATGAGGGCGGAGAGGAAAATGGCATAGTCTGCCGCGGTGGTGCGCAAGCTGGCGGCGGCGTTCTGATTTGGATAATCGGCCGAGTATGCCGTGTTCCCCAGCCAGTTGTGGCGTGGTACGTGAAGAGCCCTGAGGGTTGAATCGAACGTCATGCTGCTGTGGTGCATGCCGAGGGGAATGAATACACTGTCTTTCGCCAGCTCCGCATACTTTTTACCCGTCAGTTTCTCCATCACTTTCGCCAGCATCACAAACCCTTCGCCTGAATACTGGAATTTTTCACCGGGAGTGAACAGGAAGCGCAACAGGGAATCGCTGCGCCAGTTGGGGAAGCCGGCGGTGTGGGTAAGCGTCCGGCGGGCGGTAACACCAGCCAGCCGGGGATCGTTGCCTACATCATACGTATTGCCAAGGTATTCGGAAAGCGGTTTATCAAGATCGAGCTGATGGCTGCCTGCCATGAGCAATGCCATGTATGCCGTTACCACCTTGGTGAGGGATGCGGCTTCGAAGCGGGAGCTGTCTGTAATATGAGCACCGTTGGAATTATTCGCCACACCGAAATGCTGCGTCCATACAGGACGGCCGTTTTCGATGTAAGCGATGGTAAGCCCGGGGATACGGTCGCGCTGCATAAGCGCGGGAATGCGGGCGGCAAGTTGTGCAGGAACAGAAGATTGCGCCTGTGTGGCGAGTGCTGCGAGGCAGCAGCATAGGGTAATCAGGGGGATGCGGAACATATCCCTAATATCGGCAATTTCCGGCAGGAATGGAGCGCCTGGTTACAGGGGCACGTTGGTAACGGTATACCCTGCTTTCCGGAGGAGCATAATCAGGCCTTCCTTACTGATCAGGTGATCCTTACCTACGGCAATGAAGGCGGGCTCTTTTGCGATGATGGCAGGGATCTTCTCCATCCATTTCTTATTCCTTTCACCTACCATGGCTTTTTCGAACTGTGATTGCAGGGAATAATTGAAATAATAGGGAATAAGGCGGCTGCGGTATATACTGGTCTGCAGGAGCTGGTGCTGGTTATCGGTTTCGCCTGAATGTCCGCTGACGCGGCCTGCCAGTCTGGAAGCCTGATCGTGCAGGGCTGCACTGGAATTAAGCGCCATTACCTGTTCGCGCGGGGTTTCGAGGGCGGAAACGTTCATCCCCAGCTTTTGAGCCTTTTCTTTCAGAAACTGATCGATCCCCGCTTCTGCAGGGGCCGAATTGCCGGAGGATTCTTCTGATTTCAGGTCAAGGATCAGTTGATTGGCTGCCTGGGGCTTTAACCGGGGTATCTGCGAAAGGTATGTTGAATCCTCCCCTTTCAGCTTACTACGGAAGAAAACCATAAGCGTATCATAAGCACTGGCCGACATGTAACGCTGGAGGGAATCATCAGCCGGGAAGTACAGGAGATCGGAATAATCTTCCGCATTGGTGGGTAACGACTCACAGACAAACACTTTCGCCTTAGACAGGGATTGCCCGATGGCAGGAAAGGAATCCACAAAGGAGCCGCCGATACTGTGCATGGTACCGAAGAGATACGAAGGTGCCGGGAGACCTTTGCCCGTTACTTTCCATAACTGGGAATAGCGGGTAACTTTCTGGGAACGGGCAGGAAGGGTAAGTAACAAGGCTGCCAGGGGAAGGATTATACAACGGAGTAACATCATAGATATTATTATATTCCCATATCTGCAACAACTGTTCCAAATCCTCCGGATCCCCCGGCGCCATCTTATCCCGTGAAAATTCCATTTTGACGGCTGGGGAATTCTACTATCTTTACAATCGAAATATTCCATGATACGAAAAACAAGAAAACCACGTAACGTTATGCATGAGAGCAAAACGCCTAACGATCAAATCAGTAAATTAAATTAACAGTTAAATCTACAATCACCAGCCTAACGGTCAGCATACTGGTGACAGGAAAATAAAACCGCACATTCAGCTTCTCTTGTCGGAGAAGAAATTCAGAATCATTACAAGAGCAACAGGCATCTTTCCAATAAGCATGCGTGTTCATCAAGTTGCGGGTTCATCGTCTCAGCAACAGGCATAACCACCTGTTACTCCGGGCTTATATGAACTTTCTGTTACCAATGCCCTATAGTATCGGATAGCTATGTACCTTTTATAATTTTACACCTCGAAAAAAAATGCTGCTGCATGAAACACATCCTCTCTCTTATGCTTTGCCTTAGCTGTCTGGCTGTGCCAGGGCTGCGCGCTCAAACCACGCAGGCCTCGATTCTCGGGGTAGTTTCGGACGAAAACAAACAACTCATCCCCGGTGCATCGGTGATGGTAAAGAACAATTCAACTGGCTTTACCAACCGAACCGTCACCAACAACAAGGGGGAATACAACTTCCGTGAGCTGCCCCTCGGCGGCCCTTACACGATCACCGTAACGTATGTTGGCTATGCCACTTATGAGCAGGGCGGTCATTCCCTCAACCAGGGCGACGTGCTCCGGCAGAACATCGTGCTTAAATCCTCTTCCGTTAGTATCGGGGAAGTGAAAGTGGTAGGCAACGCTCTCCGCAACAAGCGCGAGAACTTCGGCGCCGCTACTACCGTAACCGCCCGCGATATTCAGAAGCTCCCGGTGAACGGCAGGAACTTTACCTCCCTGGTAGACCTCTCCCCGCTCAGCCGCGGCAGCAACCTGTCCGGCCAGCTGGCATCTTCCGTTAACTTCACGATCGACGGTACATCCGCCCGTAACCCTACATCCGGCGGTGGCTCCAACAGCCGTACCGGCGCCCCTTACATCATTTCGATGGAGGCCATCCGTGAGTTTAAAGTGGTAACCAACCAGTACGATGTAACCTACGGCAGAAGCGGTGGCGGTACCATCAGCACCGTAACCAAATCCGGCACCAACGAATTCACCGGTAGCGCGTTTATGTTCGGCCGTACAGACTGGGCTTCCAGCAAGTACGACATCCGCGGCGCCAAGCGCGATGCCAAGTTCTCCACCTACCAGTATGGCGTAGCCTTCGGCGGCCCCATCATCAAAGACAAGGCCCACTTCTTCGTAACCTGGGATCACCAGGCCGATGCCCGTCCGCTCCTGATCGCAGAGATCAAAAGTCCGGAAGACGAAGCCCGTCTTAATATTACACAGACTACCCTCGACCGTTTCCTCAACACCGCGCGTACCAAATATGGTGTGGCTAACACCCCCCAGTTTGGCAACTTCGATAAGAAGCGCGGAACGGATGCGATTTTTGCGCGTGTAGACTGGCAGCTGAATGAGCGTAACCTCCTCACCATCCGCAACAACTACATCAACGACCGCAACTTCCAGGGCCGCGACGACAATACTTCCATCAACATGTATGAAGTATATGGCGATGCCAATGTGTACAACAACAGCTTCCTCGCTACTCTCCGTACAGTGGTAAACCCGAAAGTAACCAATGAGCTGAAAGTGCAGCACCTGTATACTTTCGAGGAAAGCGTACCCAACAAGCAACTGCCGCGTGAAAACATCCCCCGTGCCATCGTGGAAAACATCACCTCTACCGTGAACGGTAAAACGGTGAACACCAACATCCAGCTGGGTGGCCAGCGTTATTCGCCCGAGCACTTCTACAACAACATCGTGCAACTGGTGGATAACGTGTATTACAACACCGATAAGGCAAACTTCACTTTCGGTACAGACATCATGTACAGCCATCTGAACTCCCTGTACGGCAGTGAAATGAATGGCCGTTTCTACTACCGTGGCATGGATGCTTTTGAGGCTAACACCCCTTACCGTTACGCCCGCGAAGTAGCCATCGGCGGCAACCCCGCGCTGAATCAGAATGTTCTGAACGCAGGCCTGTATGCACAAATGCAGACCAAGCTGGCGAAAGGTCTGGAAATGATTGCCGGTCTCCGTGCTGATTATACCAGTTACATGGACAAGCCCAATTTCAACCAGACGGTTTCCGACAAACTGGGTCTCAATACCAGCAACGGACTTAACTCCTTTATCATCCAGCCGCGTATCCAGTTCAACTGGGATATCGCAGACAAGCATACCGACTACCTGCGTTTTGGTGCCGGCATCTTCGGTTCCGATATCAACAACTATGCGATGATCAACAACCAGCTGTTTGATGGTACCAAGGTGATCTCTATCGACGTGAACGACCCGGCGCTGTTGCCCATCCCCAACTTCCCCGGCTACCGCGACAACCCGGCTTCCGCTCCCGGCGAGGCTTACATCGCGGAAAAGAACCTGCCTAAAACCAGCACCATCAACATGAACGGTAAGGATGCCCGCATCCCCGTGATCTATAAAGCGAACGTTTCCTATAACCACTTCTTCAACGACCGTCTGAAAGCAGGTATCACCTTCTTCACCACCATCGCCCGCCACAACTACATGTATGTGGACCGTAACATGGTGGACCAGCCTTACTTCCGCCTTGCCAACGAAGGCAACCGTGGTGTATACGTACCTGCGTCTACTATCCGTGATAACGGTACGCTCGACTGGCAATCCGGCCGCAAAACCACTGACGTGGGCCGTGTACTGGAACTGAACAGCGGTGGTAAAGTGAATCAATACGCAGTGGTGCTGGATGCAACCTGGCGTTACTGGAAAGATGGAGAAGTGACCGGTAGCTTTACCTGGAACGATTCCAAAGACAATACCTCTTACAACGGCGACGTGGCCAATACCGCAACCCTCGGGTTGATGACTGCGGAAGATCCCCGCAACCTGAGCAAAATGACGTATTCCGACAACCAGTTCCGCACCAAGGTGGTGCTTTACGGTACGCTCCCTTCCTGGAAAGGCTTTAGCGTGGGCGTACGTTATTCCGGCCTGGGTGGCACCCGCTACTCCCTTGCAGTGAATGGTAACGTAAACGGTGATTTCGTAGCTTCCAACGACCTGGCCTACATCTTCGACGTGAACGACCAGAAGGTACCGCAGGTTTACCGCGATGGTATCAATGCCATCCTGAATAACCCTAACGCGAGCAACAGCCTGAAAAAGTACATCCGTGAGAGCATGGGTAAAGTGGCAGAACGCAATGGCGGTATCAACGATTTCTTTGGCGTGTGGGATCTCCGCATTGCCAAGAAGTTCAACTTCGCCAAGCGTCATGGCATTGAGCTGTCTATTGACGGGTTTAACGTGGCCAATATGCTGAATAAGGATTGGGGTACCAACCAATCGCTCGGCAAGCAGAACATTTACACCACTACCGCATTTAACAGAGCGGAGAATGTGTATGTATACCGTGTAGGCGCAACTACCGGCGTGGTATCCCCTTCGGGTACGCCATGGCAGGTACAGTTTGGCGCCCGCTACAGCTTCTAATGCTTTCTTAATCTAAGATTTCCTGCCGGGCCGTCTCACATGTGTGAGGCGGCCCTTTTTATGTTAAAATACTATACATATTATCCCTTTCAATAATTCCAGTAGTCTATTCATTATCAATGACTTGTCCATCGATCCTTCATCCATCCTTCATCCAACCTATAGCAAAAGGTGGGTTTCGATGAAGGATGGATGAAGGATGGATGAAGGATGTATGAAGGAAAATATTCCGAATCCGATATGATTTTAGCAACAGGGTCCGCAAGAAACGGGCTGGCCGGTCGGGCAGGATGGTGTAAATTGCCCGGATGATCGCACATCGTGACATGGGAAATACCGTTCTGGCCAGAAAGGCCGTTTTTAGAGCACTTTACCGGAAAGGCGAGGTTACCCTTGGCGGATACCGCAAAGGGCGGATTTACGGCACGCTCCGGTGCACCAGCGGCAAACGGATGCTGATGGAGAACAGGGTGTTTTTCTCCAGCGAAGCAGAGGCGATTGCGGAAGGGTACCGCCCCTGCGGGCATTGCCTCCCTGACAAATACAAACAATGGAAACTACGCAACAACCCATAAACCTGCTGCCCGTAGATGGTGAAGCACGGCTGTATAATCACTTCTTCCCACCCGAAGAAAGCGCCCGCATCATGGATGCACTGGTGAATGGCATCCAGTGGAAACAGGAACCCATCACCATCATGGGCCGCCAGGTGATGCAGCCGCGCCTTACAGCATGGTATGGCGATGCAGATAAGCCATACACCTATTCCGGCACCACCATGCAGCCACTGCCCTGGACGGAAGAGCTGCAATTCATCCGCTCCCGAATAGAGCCGCTGGCGGGTGTACATTTTACCAGCGCATTGCTCAATTATTACCGCGACGGCAACGACAGCATGGGCTGGCACCGCGACAATGAAAAATCACTGGGACCGCAACCCGTTATCGGATCGGTAAGCTTCGGGGCAGCGCGGTATTTTCATTTCAAACACACCAAAAACAAAGACCTTCGCGTAAAGACCGTTTTAACCGATGGCAGTTTCCTGCTAATGGCGGGCGATACGCAGGAGCACTGGTACCATAGTGTTCCTAAAACGGCAAGGGTAACGGAAGCGAGGATCAATATTACTTTCCGGACGATTGTGGGATGATCCTATTGCGCAAGAAGCGGGTTTTCCGGTGGGCAGGCCGGTAGTAATTTTGAGGTATTAAAAATGGAAACATGGAAACGCAACAACAATTAGATTTCAACAGGATTGCTTCAGCCATCGCGTTCCTCCGGCAACACTTTAAAGACCAGCCGGATCTGGAAGCCGCGGCAGGGCATGTTCATCTTTCCCCCTTCCACTTCCAGCGGATGTTCCAGGAATGGGCGGGTGTAAGTCCCAAGCAGTTCCTGCAATACCTCAGCCTCGATCATGCGAAAAGCAGGCTCATGAAAGGTGCTACCTTGTCTGATGCCGCTTTTGAAACAGGATTATCAGGCACCAGCCGCCTGCACGATCTGTTCATCAAGATTGAAGGCATGACACCCGGGGAATACCGCAACGGCGGGGCCGGCCTCGAAATCAACTACAGCTTCGCTGATAGTCCTTTTGGCCCGCTGATCGTAGCATCTACCGAAAAAGGCGTATGCCACATGGCGTTTGCCGATGCAGGAGAAGCAGCATCGCTCAGCGAATTAAAAGAGAAGTTTCCGCAGGCTGTCTACCGTCAGTTTGTAGACCAGCATCAGCAGAATGCATTGTTTATTTTCGGGCAGGACTGGCATCAGCTGCCGGACATCAAGCTACACCTGAAAGGCTCACCGTTCCAGATACGTGTATGGGAAACCTTACTGAATGTGCCTATGGGCGGGCTCGTTACCTATTCTTCCCTCGCAGAAAACGCAGGGCATAAAGGCGCCTCCCGCGCAGTGGGCACGGCTGTGGCCGCAAACCCGGTAGCCTTCCTCATCCCCTGCCACCGCGTGATCCGCTCTTCCGGAGAAACCGGACAGTACCACTGGGGCAGCGACCGTAAATCGGCCATCATTGGCTGGGAGGCCGCGAAAGTCTCCTGATTCTTTTCAATTCTTCAAACCACATACATGCATCCAACCGCAAAAGCCCTCTATGAGAGGGACTGGCACCCTGTTGCCCGGCAATTGCAGGATAACGGATATGTTATTATTCCGAAAGCGATTCCTTACAACGATTGCCACGAGCTGGCAGGCGCCTACCACGATCCTGCACATTACCGCAAAACCATTACCATGGCGCGTTATCGCTTTGGCCTTGGTGAATACAAATACTTCAGTTACCCTCTCCCCGATCTGCTGCAAAGCTTACGCGAAACGCTGTATGCACGTATTGCACCAGTCGCGAATAAATGGATGGAGCAGATGGAAATCGATATCCGGTATCCGGAAACGCATGCCGGATTTCAGGAGCGCTGCGCTGCCAACGGGCAGGACCTTCCCGCCGTACTCATCCTGCAATACGGAGCCGGAGGATTTAATACTCTGCATCAGGATATTTATGGGGATGTGTACTTCCCTATTCAGGCCGTTCTTTTCCTCGATGAAGCCGGAAAGGATTATACAGGCGGGGAATTCGTATTAACAGAACAGGTGCCCCGCGCGCAATCGAGAGCCATCGTACTGCAACCCGCGAAGGGAGACATTCTGCTGTTCACCACCCAATTCAGGCCGGCGAAAGGCAGCCGTGGTTTTTACAGGGCCCATATGAAGCATGGAGTAAGCACCGTGCATTCAGGCCACCGGCATACGCTGGGGATTATATTTCATGATGCATCAACCTGATGCCACGCATTATACTTTCACCGCCAGGCTTCTCCACAGGTACACCACCAGGTAACTTTCCCAGCCTTTAAAACGGCGGTATAGTTTTTCCATGGAATCGTTATCGGATTTGTCTTTGATAAGGCCGTGGGCCAGCAGCGCATTCAGTAAGCCTGCATCTCCATGGGGGATGCAGGTTTCATCGCGCAGGCTTTTCATGAGCGCGTAATTGGCAGACCAGATGCCGATGCCGCGCAGGTCGGTTAAAGCTTTTCGGCGGGCTTCCAATGCGGGTAATGCAAGTAGTGAAGCTTTGCTGATAGCGCCCGATGCAAATTGTTGCGCCACACCGATGAGGTATTCTGTTTTTCTTCCGGTGAACTGCATGGCGCGAAGTTCTGCGGGATCTGCATTTGCAATAGCGGAAGGTTGCGGGAAGATATGATAGGTATTGCCGCCGGAGGTGTATTTTTCGCCCCAGCGTTCTACCAGTCTGCGTTTCAGGCGGTAGGCAAATGTAAGGTTGATTTGCTGGCCGATGATGCTCCAGGCAAGGGCTTCAAACAGGTCGGGAATGCCGATGAGGCGAAGTCCGCTGTATGCGGCGGGCATGTATGCCAGCGCTTTTACTTTTGTGAGCTTATCGTAGAAAGGCAGCAGATCCTGCTGCGGGGCAAGCCAGTCTGCCACATAATCCTGCAGCGCTGCTGCGGTGGCGGTATCTGAATTCCCTTCGAGGATTATCGCTTCTATACCGGCAGGATGCTTCCGTAAATCGGCCAGCACGGGGCCGGCAGGCAGGGGTATCAGTTTCCGGACGGTATCGGGGAGTATGGTATGGAGGCATTCATCGTATCCCCTGTCGAGGAACCAATGGCATTCTTCAAAACTAAAAGGCCCGGCGGCGGGAATGATGACGGAGCGTGATGGCATCCTGCAAAATTATGACAGCCGGAGCAATCAGCTACCCGAAACTTGCGGAAAGCGTTTTACCACGCCATTGTCTCCCATCAGCACCAGCGAGGCAATACCGGAAAAGATACCGTGTTCCACCACTCCGGTTATGCCTTTAATGCGGGCACCCAGTATGCCGGGTTCTGCTATCAGCCCGAAATCCGCATCTACAATAAGATTCCCTTCATCCGTCACTGTTCCGGGCCGCACACTGCTGGATGCCCCAAGGCCCGCCAGCCGCTCCTGCACATACCGTGCGGCAAACGGGATCACTTCCACCGGCACCCTGAATTTCCCCAGCCGGGAAACCAGCTTGGTGGCATCTGCGATAATCACCACCTGACCAGACCGGACGGCTACTATTTTCTCATGCAGCAGCGCACCGCCACCGCCTTTGATAAGATCAAGTGAAGTGGTGAACTCATCGGCACCATCAATGGTAATGTCGATATGTGGAACGCGGTTGATATCTGCCAGCGGAATGCCCAGCGATGTGGCCAGTTCGGCAGTTTGCAGGGAAGTGGGAACACCCTGTATTTTTAACTGGCGGCGTGCAATGGCACGGATGGCCCTTGCTGCGGTGGAGCCGGTTCCGAGGCCCACGATCATTCCATCATGGAGGAGGTCTGCAGCAGCTTCTGCAGCAAGCAGTTTATCGTTATCCTGTTGGGAAGTCATCCCGGAATTTACGGCATTTCCGGATTTTGCACAGCATTTCGTAGATTGCTGTTAGTTACAACACTATCCCAAAATCTATGTATCGAGCACTTAACCTGACCTGCCTGCCGCTGGCCGCCGCATTGGCCGCCACCGCCCAAAGTGCCGCGCCCGTGATACGGGCCGAGCGCAGTTTTGCCACACATGCCGCCACCCATGGTGTGCGCTCCGCTTTCCTGACGTATACTGACAGTACGGCCATTTCTATGGAAAACGGGCAATATCTTAATGCCCTTGCGCAATGGCACCAGCGGCCCGACAGTAAAATCAACCTGCAATGGGCGCCTCAGTTCGCAGCTGCCTCGGCGGACAGTGCCAGCGGATTTACCACAGGGCCCTACTATATGCGCCACCCCGATGCGGACACATTACTGAGTGCCGGACAGTACACTACCTTCTGGAAAAAGAATAGTGACGGGGCCTGGAAGTACCTCATCGATTTCGGTATTCAGTACCCTAAGAAGCAGTATACGGCGCCGGAAGCGGAACCGGTTACCGTATCCGTAACACCCGATCCCCAGGCTAATGCCATGGCGGTGGAAGAAGCATTTCTGCAACGGTATAAAAATGAAGGCATTGCAGCCTATGGAGCTTTTCTCCACAGCATGTCGTGGCTCAATCTGAACCGATATAAGCCTGTGGGAGGAGCAGACCGGTTCCGTGAACTTATCAGCAGGATGCCGGCGGCCCCGCAATTTGAACCTGCCGGGTCCGGATTATCGGGCGGTAAGGATCTTGCTTATGTGTATGGCAACCTGGTGTACGAGGGCCGCAGGGCGCATTATTTCCGCATCTGGGGGCATACGCCCGATGGTTGGAAGATACTGGTGCAGGTAATGCAGTGATAAGTACCTTACATAAAGAACTGTTCTGAAATGATTTTCCCCTCTTTCACCTGGTAAACGCACAGTTCTTCCCAGGTAGCACGGGGCTTTCCTTTCATGGTAACGTCCATAGCTAAAACAAGGGCGATGATGTTCCCGGTAATGGTAGTATCACGGATATCAATACCATGTACTGTTTCAACCATACTATTGAACTGTTCTCCTTTCTGAAGGATTTTGTCTTTGCCGCGGGTTTCCTTCTCGAATCCTCCCGAAGCTTCGGGCTCTATGCTTACGGAATCAGCAGCATAAAGATCTTCCACGGCTGTACGGAAATCACCCTGGCGGCAGAGCGTTTCGAGGCGGTGAGCAATTTGGGCGGTAGTCATAACTTAAAGTTTATGATTACCCATCAAACAGGATGCCTGACAAACGGCCGTATTTCGCCGGCCTCATCCGCCGTTTCGCACATCAGAAGCTGCACTTCAACCGTCAATTCCGCCAGATGCCGGCCAGTAGCGGGTTTTGAAAAACAACCGGAAAGGCCCGGCCACAGGGAATCAATGCTGAATTTGGCGTAACTTCCGGCCAACTTGGACTATATGAGCAAGTCTTTTATGGGTAAAATAGCAGCAGCATTTAAAAAGAGAGCCTTCAGTAATATTACCTGGGGGGAGTTAACCGGCTATTGCCTGCTGTTTATGTTGCAGGATTTCGTCCTTTACATGCCCGAACTGGTTGTAGGCCGTATTAATGCCTCATACCTGCAGATGATCTGGTGGGATGCCGTAATTCTCCTTATTGTAAGTGTGCCGGCTTGGTACCTTGTTTTCAGGAAGTATAAAGATCGTCCGCTCCGGTTCCGCTTCCGCCTGCATCTGTTCATTATACCGCTGTTCTGGCTTACCTGGTTCGGCGGAACACAGATCTTCCATTACCTGTCTAACCGCCCGTTCATGGCCCCGCTGGAAATGCTGCGGTCGGTATTCCCGGTGATTGTTTATTACCTGCAGTGCTTCAGCCTCCTGCATGTGTATAATTTCTTCCTCGAAAGGGAGGCACAGCTGAAGAAAGAAAAGGAACTGGCCGATGCCGCCCACCGCAGTGAGATCAATGCCCTTAAGGCACAGATACAGCCGCACTTTTTATTCAACACACTTAACTCCATCAGCGCCAGCGTGCCCATTGAGCAGGAGCCTACCCGTGAGCTGATAGCCCGGCTGGCCGATACTTTCCGGTATTCCCTTTACTGCACCGAGCATGAATGGGTGCCCCTGAAAGAAGAAATCCGGTACATCCGAACCATGCTGGAACTGGAGCACAGCCGTTTCAGGGAGCGGCTGGAATTCAATATCAGCCCCTTAAACGGTTCGGAAAACATCATGATCCCTGCCATGCTGCTGCAACCTGTAGTGGAAAACGCCATACGCCACGGAATTGCCCCCAGCATACACGGTGGTAAAATCAATATCGACATTGCGCAGGAGGCGGATAAACTGCGGATCGAGGTCAGCGATACCGGCGTAGGGTATAGCGGGGAGCTGACAGATCTTGAAAGAAGTCCGGGAGTAGGATTACGTAACATCCGCCAGCGGCTGGAACTGCTTTTCTCCGAAACCATGCACATATACCGTAACCAGCCATCCGGCCTCCGGTTTAAATTTTATACACATACCAATTTGTACAACAGCCATGAGCCGAAAGTCAGCCCTGATCATAGATGATGAAGAAGCATCCCGCTTCCTGATCCGTCAATACCTGGCGGATTTCCCAGAAATAACCATTGCCGGAGAATGCCGGAACGGACTGGAGGCAGTGCGCGACATCAATGCCATGCTTCCGGACCTCGTGTTCCTCGACATTCAGATGCCGGCACTGAACGGGTTCAGGGTATTGGAAGAAATCACCCATATCCCGCTGATTATATTCACTACCGCCTATGATCAGTTTGCACTGCAGGCGTTTGAGATGAATGCGCTCGATTACCTGCTGAAGCCTTATACGAGAGAGCGCTTCAGCAAAGCCATGGAGCGGGTACAACGCAGCGGGCATACACAAAACCTCCATTTCCTGGCAGATGCGCAAACCATTAATTACCCCAAGCGCATACTGGTGGAAAAAGGGAACCGGCTTAAAAGCATAGCTGCAGATGAAATAATATATCTGAAAGCGGAGAAAGACTATACCCAGATCCATACCCACGATGCCTCCTACCTCAGCTCACAGGGCATCGGCACCATGGAAAAGCGCCTGGATCCGGAGAAGTTCATACGCATCCACCGCTCCCACATCGTCAATATCCTGCATATCCGGGAAGTATACCGGGATATCAGCAAAATGTTCCTTGTCATGGAAAACGGTACCGAACTGAGCATCGGACGCAACTATACCGACAATCTTAAAAAACTGATCTACTAAGGAAAACTTTTCGTCGACGCACCGGGCAATTCATCACCCCTGTTCTGCAGTTTATCGACAGGCCAGCAACGGATGCTGCAATGGTATTACCTTCCGGCAAAAGAATCACCATGCACATCTTACGCTTCTGGCTCCGCAGGCTGTACGCCTTCTTTGGCAGGGAGCCCCGCAGCCGGTTCCAGGCCGCCCGGAACCGCATCAGAATCTAAATAAGAGAATTTCTATTCCGCAGAACGGCAATAAGCTTTCAGACTGTCTTCCGCATAGTCTGCCCCCAGATCACGGGCTTTCGTCCAGTCGCGGCAGGCGCCTTCCTGGTCGCCCAGCCTTTGCTTTGTATTGCCACGGTTAAAATAAACCGCCGGATTCAGTGCATCCAGCAGTATTGCCTGGTTATAATCTTCCAGCGCACCGGCATAATCTCCTGCTTCGTCTTTATTAACTGCCCTGTTTATAAAAGCTTCCTTGAATTCGGGGGATAAACGGAGGGCTTCATCGTAATCTTCCCGGGCTTTGGCATTCAGTAAGAGGTCGTCTTTGGCGATGGCGCGGGAGTACCATGCATTGGCATTTTCAGGGAAGATGCGGATGGCTGAAGTAAATTGAATGGCACAATCGCTGTAATTGCGTTTGGCATAAGATGCGAGGCCTTTATCGAAGATTTCCGCCAGCCTTCCGGGGGATTCGTCGGGGAATTCAAATTCTTCCGGAGGCGGAGGGGCAGAATATCCGTCCATCCTGCAATCATGCTCAAATCCCTTCAGACACATATCCATCACCCAGCAGAGCAGGTTTTCTTCACTCAGGGGGATGGCGGCAGTAATGGCTCCCAGCTCAATGATGCCTCCACCAGACGCACGGGTGCCGGCCACCTTCATTTCATATACATCTTTAAGGAAATAACCCAGGGTTTCCAGCTTCGTCCGGTCGTCAGACACGAAGTAGACCTCTAATTCCACGAGGGCAAACTCCTTCCAGCCGGTTTCGGTTAAACGGCGGTACATGTCGGCCGCCAGCACAATTTCCTGGGGCATACGCTGAAAAAACTGATCTCGGGAATAGAACCTGGCAGCCATACAATCGGGTTTTAAGGGGCAAAAATAAGGATTTCGGCCGTAAAGGGATGGCATTCAGGCCCTACCGGGAATGATGCGGAGGTTTTTTATCTTTGCACCATGCCATTTTCCGAAATATCGGCCAAAACACTATTTTTCCGCATACTTGACATCGGCATTACTCCTGAAATGCCATTCATAGAGGCCCGCAGAACGCGGCTCCTCAACCTCCTGGCTATCCCCTGGATACCGGGTCTTATTTTCTTCGCCATAACCAACGCCGTACAGGAACGGTACCTGCTTTCTTTCCTCAACTGCCTCAATGTGGCATGCAGCGTGGGCACCCTTATGCTCACCTGGAAGCAGCGTTACCTCAGCGCCAGGCTCTTCATCATCATATCCGGTATAATCATTTACACGGTTACCGCCGTCATTTACCGGAACGGAGCCGAATATTTCCTCCTGAACATCCTCATTGTCACCGTACTGGTATATGACAATAAGTGGCTCATTCTTACCCTGTCTACCATCATGATCCTGGCCTTTCTGGCCGTACGGTTCGAATGGTTCGACTTCATCCCTGCCCACCCGGTCCCGCCCCAGCGGATCATCGCCAATGTAACATGGGGCCTTGCTTTCATTATTATGGCCCTCTCCTATTTCAAAAGGGTGCACGACGATTATGAGCATGAAAAGGAGACACAGCGCCAGGCACTGGTAGCCCTGAACCGCGACAAGGAAAAGCTGTTCAGCATCATAGCCCACGACATCCGCGGGCCGCTGGCCACCCTTGAAATGCTGCTGGATATGTTCCGGAAAGGCGAATATCCGGAAGAAGAAATGAAAGACGCGGCTGACGAGCTGTACCAGAAAGTAAACCGCCTTGCCGGCACCATGGATAATATGCTGCGCTGGAGCATGGGCCAGATGAAAGGCATCCGTGTACAGCCTGTGCATGCCTCGCTGGCCTCACTCAACGAGGAAATCCTCATCCTTTTTGAAAATGCCATCCGGGAAAAAGAAATACTCCTACACGTGGAGGTTCCGGCAGATTGCTGGGTTTATGCCGACCGTGACCAGGTTTCCGTTATCCTTCGGAACCTCATCAGTAATGCCGTTAAATTCAGTTATCCCGGCGGAGAAATCCGCATATCTGCCGTAACGGTGGAAGGACAGGTAAGTTTCAGGGTACAGGATAACGGTACCGGTATTGTTACCGAAAAAATACCGCAGCTCTTCAGCTTCAAATCATCTCCCGGATACGGCACCAAAGGCGAACGCGGTAGCGGCCTGGGGTTACTGCTCTGCCAGGAATTCACCATTCAGAATAAAGGTCAGCTGCATGTTCAAAGCATACCAGGACAGGGCACACAGTTCACGCTCACTCTACCCGCCGGTAAACCTGTGCTGGCAAAAATTGATTCATAATATTATATTATAATATTTTGCCTTATTTTAGCGGTTAGAAAATACCAGAGATCGAACCATACCTATGAAACCACTTGCGATCCTCGTTACGGCGGCCCTGTTGTGCTGCTTGTCGATTGGGGCAAGCGGTCAGGGAGCAATGCGTACACCGGCATCGGACACAGTGAAGTATGTAATGAAATCCGGTACTTACCTCGGCTTCCGGCAGGTGAATCTTAGTATGGGAGAGATCGGGTTTGAATTAATGATCAGCAGTAACATCAAAGGGAAATCATCCCCCCGGCTGGAGTTCCGGATAGATCAGCCGAAAGGCAAACGCAGTAAAAAACTCGGCTCCATCAGGATCCCCGATACAGCAGATACCACTTACAAGATTAAATTAACCGGCCAGCTCAGGCACGCATTCGGCATACACGACCTGTTCCTGGTCGCCAAAGGCGATGGAGATTTCGAGATTTCGGGGTTCTCCTTTATTCACAACTACTTTGCGGAGAAATGATTAGCCAGCCGGCACTTTACAGCTACTTTTCAGTATAAGGCCCGATTGTTTTTTCTATATTTCCGGCATGAAGCGTTTACTTATCCTTTGCTGTGCCGCAATGGCTTTTTTCCCGGCTTCCGCCCAGCGGAAATCCAAAGCCAAAACCTCCGGCAACCCGCTCTTCCCGGGCTGGTACGCAGATCCCGAAGCCATCATTTACGGTAAGAAATACTGGATCTTCCCTACTTTTTCCGCACCGTATGAGCAACAGGTCTTCTTTGATGCCTTCTCCTCTTCCGACCTCATAAAATGGAAAAAACACCCGCGCATCCTGGATTCGTCCTCCATCAAATGGGCTAAACGCGCCATGTGGGCGCCCTCTGTGATCCACCATAAAGGGAAATACTGGCTGTTCTTCGGTGCCAATGATATTCAGAACGACAAAGAGTACGGCGGCATAGGCGTGGCAGTAGCCGATAAACCGGAAGGGCCCTACCGCGATCATCTCGGGAAACCCCTCATAGACCGTTTTCATAATGGAGCGCAACCCATCGACCAGTTTGTTTACCGCGACCACGACGGGCAGCATTATCTCATTTACGGCGGATGGCGGCACTGTAACATAGCACGGCTGAACGACGACTTTACCGGATTCCTACCTTTTGAGGATGGTACCGTATTCCGGGAGATAACCCCGGAAAAGTATGTGGAAGGACCGTTTATGTTCCGGAAAGACGGGAAGTACTACTTCATGTGGTCTGAAGGGGGCTGGACGGGTCCCGACTACAGCGTGGCCTATGCCATTGCAGATTCCCCCGTGGGACCATTCCGCCGTATCGGGACAATCCTTCAGCAGAACCCGGAGATTGCCCGGGGGGCAGGTCATCATTCTATTGTCCATGTACCTGGTACCGACCGCTGGTTTATCATATACCACCGGCGCCCGCTGGGGGAAAAGGGAGCCAATTCCCGCGAAACCTGCATCGAAAAGCTGGAATTTGATGAAAACGGGCATATTAAGCCGGTAATTATAACGAAAGAAGGAGTTCCGGCCACGAAAATACCGCCTGTTTCTTACGATAAATAAACTACTGTACCCGAACCTGCGCCCCCCGCTTTTTGTTGAGAAAGGCGGGGGGCGCGGCTTTTATGGAAGCCGCTGATTCCCCCGACCACGATCAACGCATTCGTTGACCATCATCATTCCTTCCTCACCCGGATTAACTCAACTTTATATCATGAAAAAGATCATTGTTGCCCTCGACGGCCTGAAACTCTCCCAATCCAGCGTACAAACTGCCGTGGCCCTCACCGCCCGCGAAAAGGCCCACCTGGTAGGGGTATTCCTGGACGATTTCACCCATAACAGCTTCTCCATAGCCACCGCCATGGAAACCAATGACCTGGAAGCAAGGATGGATAAAGACAAACAAATCCGGGACAATGCCGTAAAAGAATTCGAAAGCGCCTGCCAGGCGGCCGGGATCAATTTCACCGTCCGCCGCGATAAATCGTTCGCCCTCCCCGACCTGTTACGGGAAAGTATATACGCCGATCTGCTGATCATTAGTGCTGAAGAAACTTTTACCCGTTTTACTGAAGCACCACCTTCCCGGTTTGTACGTGACCTGCTGTCGGAAGTACAGTGCCCCGTCCTCATTGCCCCTCTGCAATGGCAGCCGCTGGAAAAAACAGTGATGCTGTACGACGGTGCGCCTTCTTCGGTATATGCCATTAAAATGTTCACCAGCATACTGCCGGAAACAAATAAACTACCCGCAACCGTTATTACCGTGCGTGGAGACGAGAACAGTCATGTTCCGGAAAATCAGCTGATGAAAGAATTCATGAAAAGGCACCACCCGAGCGCAGAGTACGCAGTGTTGCAAGGTGAAGCGGAACACGCTATCCTGGAGCACCTGCTGAAATCAGACAGCCGCACAATGGTGGTACTGGGTGCTTATCAGCGCACTACGGTAAGCCGTTGGTTCAAGGCAAGTATGGCAGATTTACTGATGAAATCCATCCCCTGCGCGTTATTCATTGCCCACAACAAGTAAAGATGAGCCGAGAGAAGAAATTTGAATTACTAAGGATGCTGGAGTTCCTGAAACAGGAAAACATCATGCTGAAACAACGGCTGATGGAGGCGTTGCGCATCAATGCGTCGCGCCAGTTCCTGGAACGGGCGGAAACACTCCAGCAACAGTTTCTGCAGAACGATCAGGCCCTCGCGCTCATGCACCACGATCTGGTAATGTTGTATCAGAGAAGCAGTGATGGTAAAATATACCTGCTGCAGCAAGATGGCCTGGAGTCTGATCTGGGCCGGATGAAAGAAGAGATTGAACATCTCCGCAAACAGTGCAGCGACCTCCCTAGTTGAGGAGGCGCGCCAGTTTCTTGCGGTCGTCGAGGATAATTTCGCCCTCCCGGATGCTGATGAGCTTTTCGTCACGGAAATCACCCAGCGTCCGGATGAGGGACTCCTTGGCAACGCCGGCTACGGCAGCCAGGTTATCGCGGCTGATATCGATGCTGAATTGCACGCTGTTAGCCGCGTTATACTTTTTATCGAGTGCCAGCAGCGCATCGGCCACTTTACGGCGGAGGGAATTATAAGCGATACCCAGCAACTGCTCTTCTTTTTCTGCCATGTTATTGGCCAGCATCTGGATTAAACGACGCTGTACGGCAGGGTTACTGTTCATCAGCGCTTCGAAATCCGCCTTTGGAATCATGGCTATTTCGGCATCTTCCATTGCTTCCGCACTATCCTGGTACAGCCCTCCGCTCAGCAGGGGCGTATACCCGAAGTAATCTCCTTCGTTGAATAATCCGGTGATCAGCTCCTTCCCGTTATCGTGGCGCTTGCTGGCTTTGATCTTCCCTTTGATGATATAGAAAAGATTGGTAGCATGCTTACCTTCTGAATATACCGATTGCTTCTTCTTAAACAATTGGGTATTCCGCTCATTCTTCAGCGCTTCCAGCTGATCACCGTTACCTGCGGCGGACAACAGTGCAGAAATACCTCCCGGCCCCTGCGCGATATCCTCTTTCAGCTTCGCTGATTTCTGCAAGCGTATCTCGATGGCCTGGAGCAATTCCATAGCATCGAAAGGTTTGGTGATGAAGTCATCCGCACCCATCTCCATGCCTTTGCGCATATCCGAACGTTCGGTACGTGCGGTAAGGAAAATGAAAGGTGTATGCTGCAGTACATTGCGCTTATGCAACATATGCAACACACCGTAGCCGTCCAGTACGGGCATGGAAATATCGCAAATGATGAGATCCGGCTGATGTTCAAAGGTCATCTGAACGCCTTGCATACCATCCGCAGCAGTGAGCACTTTATAGTTAGCCATCGTGAGGATCTCCGCGGTGTTTTCGCGGATGTCTGCATTGTCTTCAATCAGGAGAATCGTCGTCATGGTTGCGTCGGGATTTGAAAAGTCAATATAAATTCCGTGCCGTGGCCTACCTGGCTCCGGCATTGGATAGTACCATCCATCAGTTCGGTGTATTTGGCTACGATGTGCAGTCCGAGCCCCGTGCCCTGAATATCGGACACGTTGTTACCGCGGAAGAAGCGTTCAAACAGGTGTGCCTGGTCTTCCTCGCTGATGCCCAGCCCTTCGTCGCGGATGCGGATGGTGAGCTGCTGCCCCTCCCGTTCAGACGAAACGCTGATAGCACTGCCTTCGGGGGAGAATTTAATGGCGTTAGATAAGAGATTAAGAATGATGTGTTTTAACAATGCAGGATCCATCATGGCTTCTGCCAAACCATTATGCTGATAATGGATGCGCTGGTTCTTTTTGTTTAGTTCGAACAGCTCCTGCACAGTAGAGCTGATAATGGTTTCCACATTAATGGTAGCCGGGCGTACATGGATGCGCCCTTCCTCGATTTTACCAACACTGAGGAAATCATTGAGGATATCCGTCAGCAGATTAACGGAAGAAACGATACGCTGAATATGTTTTTCACGCTGGGGCTGCTCTTCGGCTGCAGTGTAGCGGGAAATGAGGTAGGAAGAAGAAAGGACGGTGCTGAGCGGGGTACGGAATTCGTGGGAAGCCATGGATACGAAGCGGCTTTTCAATTCATTCAGGTCTTTCTCTTTCTGTAAAGCCTTCCGCAATTCCTCATCTTTCTGTTTGATTTCCTGCATCTGGACCTCCTGCTGCTTCACAAGCCTGGAGAGTGATGCGGTACGGTCGGCTACTTTCTGCTCCAGTTCGGCATTGAGTTCTCGCAATGCATCTTCCGATTGTTTACGCAGGGAAATATCGTTAACGAATGCTACCACAAACCGCCCGGCAGGGGTTTCATAATTACCGAGACTGATTTCAACAGGAAACTCACTACCGTCTTTTCTTCTGGCGTACAGATCCATTCCCATACCCATAGGGCGGTTGTGGGGATGGTGATTGAAGCGGTCGCGATGCCCTTCATGCCGGTGAGCATACCTGTCTGGAATGAGCAATTCCACCTTATTACCAGCAAGCTCTTCGGCAGTATATCCGAATTGCCGCAGCAGGAAAGGATTTGCCAGCATAATGTTCCCTCCGGTGTCGGTCACCAGGATTCCCAGTGTGGCAAAGTTGAAAAGTACGTCGAATCCGAAAACTGCGTTGTTCATTTCGATGGCTGTTGTATCGTGAATAGCGCAGCGAATTTACAATTTAATTTCGGTAGCGTCCCCTTTACGCCTCCTTATCCAGTTCTTTCTGCAGTAATTCGCGCACAAGTGCCATTTCGGCTTTTGCTTCCTGCAGCAATGCCTGCAGCTGAGCGGGTTGAAATTCAGTAAGGGTATCAAAAACGCGTGACAGGCGGGATAATTCGCCCATACCTACGCTGGCGGTAGTACCATACATTTTATGCCCGATCGCTTTAATCCCTTTCAGATTCCCTTCCACAATGTGCTGCTCCAGCGCTTCGAGGGACTTTTCCAGTTCCTCCCTCGTCAGCAGCAGTATTTCTTTTGCGATGGTATCTTCTCCAAGGTACATTTTCAGTACACTGGCATCGAAGTGCTTTTCCGGGGCATCTTCACCTCCGGTATGGGTTTTAGTACCTTCCGCCAGCGGGAGGTTTTCGGGCAGCCATTTACGGAATATGGCGGCAAGGGTTTCCTCTACAATCGGTTTGGACAGGAAATCATCCATACCTGCGGAAAGACTTTTCTCCCTCTCGCCGCTGATGTTTCCAGCAGTGAGCGCGATGATGGGAACACGGGAATTGATTTCCATACCACGTATCTTGTAAGTAGCTTCGTAACCGTTCATTTCAGGTATCTGAATATCCATCAGGATAAGATCCGGGCGTACTTCTTTACAGATCCGCACGGCATCCAGCCCGTTTCCGGCTTCAATAATAACTGACTCGGGCATCAGTTTATGAATGATGGTTTTGGTAAGCAACATATTCACGGTGTTATCTTCCACCACCAGTATGGTAGCCCTCCGTTCCAGCAGCGGAGCCGATTTCTGTCCATCGCTTTCCGTATTGTTTCCGCTCTGATCAGACGCGTCCGAATATTCTACCGGCAGGGTTACATAGAAATAGAAGATACTTCCGGAACCGGGGTAGCTGATCAACTGTAATTTGCTGCCCATAAGGGCCAGTATCTTATTGGAAATAGCCAGTCCTATGCCTGTGCCACCGTATTTTTTGGTGGTAGAGGCATCTTCCTGTGCAAAAGCCTCGAATATACGCTCCTGCTTCTCGGGTTTGATGCCTATGCCGGTATCCCGTACTTCAAACTTGAATGTAGTATCGCCATTCCGCGCCTCAGCGATGGAAGTGATGCGGAGTTCTACTGCACCCTTCTCGGTGAATTTTACTGCGTTACCCAAAAGGTTTACAAGCACCTGTTTCAGGCGCAACGCATCTGCATGAATAAATGCGGGGAGATGTGGCGGAATTTGCAGGAGGATCTCGAGTCCTTTCTGATGACCCTGGAAAGTGATGATATCCATCGCTTCCTGGCCCAGTGTGAAAAGGTTGACTTTTTCGATATGCAGTTCCAGCTTGCCGGCTTCGATCTTTGACAGGTCGAGAATATCGTTGATAATGCTTAGCAGAACATTTGCGCTCTGGTGTACGATGCTGAGGTATTGCTGTTGCTGACCGTCCAGCTCAGTTTTCATGACGAGGTCAGTAAACCCGATGATACCATTGAGCGGTGTACGGATTTCGTGACTCATATTCGCCAGGAATTCCGATTTGGCACTGCTCACCTGTTCTGCCTGCTGTTTGGCAGCAATAAGTGCCTGCTCCATGCGCTTCCGTTTCGTAATATCGGTGGCGATGCCGAGGTAGCCCACCACCTGGTTACGGATATCACGGATCGAAGTCATTACGAGGGAAACGATACACCGTGACCCATCCTTCTTCACGTATATCCACTCCCGTTGCTCAGAGCCTTCGAGGTCGGTTTTATAAACGAAGGCTCTCATGGGAGATACATCCTCACCCGATTCTTCCGATAGTTCCCGCGCCCGAGCCTCTACTTCTTCAGGGTCATGGATAATACCAGTCATCACTTTACCGATCATTTCTTCGGAAGTATACCCCAGCAGCCGTTCGGCTCCACGATTGAACAGGGTTATCTGCCCGGATTTATTAGTGGCGATAATACTCACTTCCGAGGCCGACTGCAGTACTTCCTCCAGTAGTTTCCGGGAGCTGGAAATATCCAGTTCCGCTTTCTTTTTATCGTTAATATCCTGGTATGCACCGTACAGGCGTTTGCAGATACCGTTCTCGAAATCGGCATGCCCCTGAGTACGCACCCAGCGTTCTTCTCCCTGCCAGGTGATGATGAGCACTTCCAGGTCGAACGAGCGGCCCGAATGAATGGCGCGGTTAACGGCGCGGATCACTTTGTTCTGATGCTCACCTTTCTTGAAGAAGCCCAGTGCTGCCTGCAGATCCGGCTCAAAGCCGGGCGGTACACCGTGCAGCTCGCGGGTCATATCGGTCCAGAAAAGTTTGTTCTTCGTCATTTCCGCCACCCATGCACCAACACGGGCTACCTTGTTGGTTTGTTCCAGCATTTCTTTGGTACTGGCGAGGTCTTTCTCGAGCAGATAGCGTTCCGTAATGTCGATGGCGTTACCGATCACATAAGGCTCTTCATTCTGACCGCTTTCCAGCACATTGCTGAACATCCAGATTCGGCGGGTGCCGTTGCGGTGAACGGTCGACATTTGTCCTGCAGCCATGCCTTTATCCCTTATCTCTTCGAGGTAATACCTGAAATCAGGACGGTGATCCTCTGGCAGAAGGTCGCTCAGGTTCATCTTCGACATTTCACTCACCGTATAGCCAAGCAGATTAGCCCCGGCATAATTAACGGAGATGATATTTCCCCGCAGGTCGTGCGTACACATGAGGCCCTGGCTGTGTTCAAAGAAGGCGCTGAGCTTTTTCTGGCTTCGTTCCAGCAGTTCTTCCTTGATACGGTCGTCAGTAATGTCCCGGCCAATGGCGAAGATATCTCCCGAATCGGGATCAGGACTTGCGGCCCATTGAATAAGACGGTAAGCGCCCGTTTTAGTGCGGAAGCGGCGGGTAAAATTGACGGTATCTGTTCCTTTCCGGATATTCGACAGGTTTAACTTCGCAATCTCCACATCATCAGGATGGGCAAAAAATAACAGCGGGTTTGTCATGAGCTCCCGCTCGTCCCAGCCAAGCAGGCGGGTAAAGGCAGGGTTCACTTTCCGGTAGTAACCGGTAGGCTGCGCAATGCAGATTAAGTCTTTCGACAACTCAAACAGCTGTTCGAAATAATTCCTTTCGATATTCTTCCGCCTTTCCACGATAAGGGACACCACCATTTCGGCCAGCAGCTTCAGGGATTCCCTTTGTTCGTGGTTAAGATTTCCCGGCTTACGGTCAAGCACACACAGGGCACCCAGTGCAAAGCCTTCCCTGTCGATCAGGGGATAGCCCGCATAATAACGGATGTGTTCTTCACCGGAAACGCCGGGTAAGGTGGCAAAACGATCGTCTTTTGATGCGTCGTTCACTTCAAAAAGATCGGAATATGAGATGGTGTATTGGCAAATAGATTCGCTGCGTGGTGTTTCTTCGATTTCCAGCCCGGTTTTGGCTTTGATCCACTGGCGGTTTTCATCAATCAGCGTAACAAGGGAAATCGGCATGCCGCAAATCCGGGATGCAAGATCCGTCAGCTTTTGATACTCTTCTTCCCGGAATGTATCCAGAATGTTGTAGCTGCGCAGTGCACGCACACGGGCGGCTTCGTTATGAGGAACAGGCGGTTTTTTCATAGTTTGAAATCAGGACTCCTTCTGATTTTCACAGCACTAAAAATAGTACAAAAAAAACAAAAAAGCGCCGCAGAAGAATCTGCGGCGCTATAAACCATATCCTATGAAAAACACTAAAATTGCTTAAAACGTGATGCAAATATCCGCCCATTCACTGCAACAGCCACTGACGCCAGTCAGTTTTACTTATGATTTTGGTAAGCTGCGGCCGTAACAGCAGTGAACCGGTTACATCATCACCGCCTCTTTTAGCCATGCAGAGGCCCAGGGAGAGGCCAGCACTTTATCCCGGAAAGCGGGCTGGCCAATGGTGGCTTCCATTTCATCGGCATTGGTCAGATCGATACGGGAATAAATGTCATAGAACTGTGGGTCTGTCTGCATCAAATGGAGCAATTCTGCCGCCAGAGCTTCTGCAGTTGGCTTCGGTTCAGTACTCCGGAAGAGCTTCCGCCGTTTAAAGAACGACCCTACGATTTCCACTACCCCAAACCAGGTGCTTTCTGCCGAGGGAGCCGGGGTTAGTCCTGCAGGGCCCGCTACCGGTACCTGTAATGCATCCCATGCGCGGAGTATGCCATTTCCGTAATACTTCTTCCAGTCAGGGAATACACTGCCTTTTGCAGCACTGGTATACAGGGCATGGCGTACTGCTTCCACCTTCATCCACTTCTTCCCTTCCTCGTAATACCCTTTCTGTTCCATTTCTTCCCTGTGCCGGGCAATGTAGAGTGCCGCAGCTGCTGCGATCTGGGGCGTAGCGGAAGAGGTCCCTCCGCCGCTCCTCACGAACGGGTGGACGGACGAGGCCCAGGGTGTATTGGGAGTATAGGCAGCCAGTGCTTTCGTCATCCGGGATGCCGGCCCCCAGGAACCCTGCATATATTGGGTACTGATAGCCCTCTCCGACCCTTCACGCAGGAAATCCACATCGTAAGGCCTATGGTCATGCATAGCGCCGGTAGCAGCTATCACCCGCTCGAAAGCCGCCGGGTATAACACGCACTTCGGCAATAATGCTCCGGTTCCCTTGTACCAGCAGTTACTGGCAGCAGATACAATGACGATCCCGGCTTCATAAGCCCGGTTTACGGCTTTAGCCATACGCTGACTGGGCTTACCTGCCATCGACATGGAAATCACTTCACACCCCTGCTCTATTGCATAGTCAATCGCCTGTGCAAAAGTGCGGTCGTTCATGATCACTACCGACTCCGCGATCCTGCAGGGTATCACCGTGGCTACAGGTGCCCCGCCGATATATCCTTCATATTCCCCGAATGTTTGCTCCTTTGTTACTTTCCCTCCGGCCAGCAACACCATAGTTCCCAGTCCGTGACCGTCCTGTCCGGACTCCGGCTTATCCTGTGCCAGATTTGCATCTTCCTTACTAACGAAACTGCGCTGGCGCTGGAAGTCGAGGTTTTCAGGAAGCGCAGGGTGCCCGGCGATATAACCGGTATCGAGGTGAGCAATGCGAACATGTGCATTTGCCTGTGCCCGCACTTCTGCCGTGGCTTTTGCAAGCTGGGAATGGGTATCATCAAGATGCCAGCCAATGGCGGCCTGGCCCATAGATGGCGGCCATTCGCGGATGTAATCCGGGTTATTGGCATCCCCTTCGCGGGTAGCGCGTTTATCCTGTGCCGGCGATACGCTCAGCACCGGCTCCACTTCCGCCTCAATGCCTACCGCCAGCAAACTCTGACTGATAGCATGGGCTGCGCTCCAACTATGTTCATGCGGGGTTCCTTTCAGCTCCACCAGCATATAACCGGGTCCCTGTTCCAATACTTCCGCATCAGCTCCCGGGTTCACCTGAAAATCCGGTGATGTTTTGAATGTGAGAAGCAATTGTGCATTACGCTTTACTTTCACTTCATCCCACTCCTCTTCTTTCGTAAGATTACGCCCGGCTGTGGAAGGGCTCAGATCCGGCTTCCTGAAACCTGTCACCTTAGCTGCATCGGGAATATCTATCAAAAAAGGAAAGGCCGTATCGAAGGAAGGGATGATTGCACCGTATTCGAAGAAGTTTGCCCTGGGGTAATAATATCTTTCGCGGATGGCATCTATCAGCTCAGGCGCATTCTTTTTTCGGGAAGTTGCCTTTTTGAATAACTCAATGAAAGACTCGGTGAATACTCCATTCTTTTCTCCGTCGAATGTAGTCTGATCGTCCTGACAGGCAGCCATGAGTTTCACCGATGCCTTCACGTTAGCGACCTGTGCCTGGCGTTTGAATTTATTTTGCACCGGCGCATATATGCTGTCACCAAACCGCGACATAATTTCCTGTTCTGCTGCCAGCGGAATCTTACGGGAACGCAGCCCCCTTTTGGCTGCAGCCTTTTCCAGTCCGGCAGCGAGCAGATCACTTAGGTTATGGGAATCGGGCAAAGCGCGTGCGATGGTACCGGAATGACAGCTGTCGGAAACAATGAGAATGCGCGTACCCTCCCTGAACTGGCGGAAGGCTTCGAATAGTTCATCATCCAGCAGCTCCCGGTTGTAGAGGCACCAGGTTTGATCATTGCGCTCATTGTCGAGCCCGGCAACTTTTTCATTGGGGATCTGGCTACCGTGACCAGCATAGGTGAGCAACAGTATATCGCCCGGCAGCATTTTGCCGGCATAATCTTTCAGGGCAGTAAGCACCGCTTCGTCGGTAGCATCTTCATTATGAAGGTGAGCAGCAGCGTAGCCTGACTGTTGCGCAAACTGTTTCCAGTATTCTGCATCGCTGACGGCGGCGTTAAGTTCCGGAACGCCGGCATAATGTATTTTGTCAACCTTGTTCAACCCTATGTGCAGGGAATAACCTTTAGACATGTTGTATCAGTTTAATGTGGAATGATCTGATTCATGATTTTTCGGATGCGTTCCGTATCCATTAGATACTCCGGATACTCCGGTGCGGCAACCGTTGCGGGGTCATGCGCATCCTTCATACGAAGGGCTTCCCCAATCACGGGGATTATTGCTTTCACGGCACCGCTATCGCGAAGGGAAACGGTCAGTATCCGTAACAGTTCGCCTGTGGTTTGCCCTTCTTCTTCTTTCCCGGTAAAAATGAGTGTGCCCGGTTCTGTGATTCCCGCCAGTTGTGCAAGCTGCTTTCCCATGCCATGCGTTACGATCTTAACAGATGTAATACCTGCTGCTGCAAGTGCGGAAGCGAGCATTCCGGCAATGGCAGCCGGGTTATCCGTAACTGTAAAATCAAAACGTGCCAGCCATTGTGGTGCGGCTGCATGACCAGAGAAGACACGCCACATCAGCTCCGCATTTCCGGCAATACCATCTATCAGCAACACAGCCGGCCCCTCTCCACCATAAACAGATTCCTGTTTCCATACTTTGCCTGATTTAGCGTAAACAGTCAGTCCGATGTTCCGCACAGCAATATACACACGCCGGAATTGTACATCAGGAGAAGGCAAATGAACGATCGCTATCCGGCTGGTTTTATCCTGGAACCCCACAGGAATATATGCCCCCGTAACAGGATCGGGAGCATAAGGGATAATTATATGGTCGGGCAGCTGCCTCACAGCCACTGCGGGAGCAGGCTGCAAAACATACAAAGGGGCTTCCGGCCGGAATGAGACGGCGGTATCGATCCTGATGGCAGCCATGCCGCCGTCCAGCGCATTTTCATTAATGTTATCGCCCCAGGCCGCGGGGTCTGCCGGGGATATTTTACGCTCAGGTAATAATGTGAGTTTGCCGGTAAACGCGTCGGGTGTGGTAATTTCCAGCGGTCCCAGCCGGAGCTTCTTACCTCCGTCTGACTGTATTTCCAAACCTTCAAAAGCAGTGGTAATACTACAGTTGAAGATGGACCACAACGGTGATTCACCAATGTCTTTCCCGAATGTATTTTTTGCTGACAGTCCAATCCCCCTGCTACCCGGCTGATCCAGCTCCAGAGAGGCCTGCGTAAAACGATCTACCCGAAAATCGGCTGTAGAAACCACGATCTTCAGATAGTCCGTGATTTCGTACCGGTTGTAGGTGGGATACAGTTCGTCGATGGATACCGGGATGGTGGTTTCCGTGCGGCCTTCATTTATATAGGAAAGGTGAACGGGATCACCGCCGCGTGTAAGCGGCAGATCACTGCGTAACAGCTCTGTGAATATATCGTATTTACTGCCAAGGTACAGTGCGCGGGCAAAACACTGCTCCACAGGTGCGTTAGCTTTCAATGCAATACTGAGGGAGAATCCCGGAGAGTCTCCATTGTGGTAGGTTAATGCAACATCATCGCCCGTAACTGTACCGTCTGTTACTGACCATTTCAGTTCAAAATGTTCGCGCCCGAGGTGCGGATCAAGGCGTTTCCAGTCGCGCACCGCCAGCCAGTTGGCCACACGGTGTGCATGGTCCAGAAACAGTGCGGCATTGGGTGTACGACGGAATAATGGCAGGTTCCTGCCGCTTTCCAGCAATACAAAACTACCATCTGCTGGCCGGAATACTTCATATCCTGCCCCGTTTACCCCGAACCGGAGATCCATCAGCGGATAACGCCCTGCCCTCCAGGCAGTTTCCAGCAAATGATCGGGGGCACTGCAGATCGTAACTGCAGGCGCGGCAGCCCTGATTACCGTAGCGCGGGCAGTTTCTGAAGCTTCATCTAACCCGGGCAGGTCAGCAAGCGCAAACATGGCTTCCACTTCACGAAGCTCTGTTTCGATAATCGTAGCTCCATCGCGTACCTGCAGTAGGGTACCCGGTACGAGGCCGTGTATCGCACCGCCGAAAACTTTCCAGCGTTGCAGGCTCACGTCGAACAGCACATCGAATTGTGGTACAATCGGCTGCAGGGCATCTGAGAGGAATTTGCGGTCGAGGTCAGCATCGTTGGTGGCAAACACAACAGGATGCTGCTGGCCTGCTGCGGAATTCACTACCGACTGCAGCCGCCACATCAGATCGCGGTATGAGGTAGTTCCACCGTTTGCCCGGAGCGTATCTGCCAGGCGGGCGGTGAATAGCCCGCCACGCCACGATTCCTGTGCCAGCTCATCGCTCCGACAGGCAGCCAGGTGAACATACCTTGCAATGGCGGGTTTCATTTCGCCGTTAACTGCCGTATAAAAACCGGGTGCATCGTGGCCGAGGAGATCTGTAAACGCCAGCTGCCTCCCCGCATCGGCATGGAAACGGGTACGAAACTCCTTTGAAGTACCCTGCGGCCGAAGGGCGCGGGTATTGCCCCCGGCATGGCAGCAATCTGTGATAACGAGGCAGTGGGCCTCGGTATTGCCAAAAGCCTTCCAGAGCAGGTAAGCCAGTTCTTTATTGGTAAGGTCACGAGCCCCGGTGCGGCTGTCTGCACAAACTAGTGTTTGCAGTTTGCGGCCGGGGTTATTGAAATGAAACTGGGGAGGCGCCTCCGTTTGTGAGCCGTGGCCGCTGTAAAAGAAAACGCAGATATCGCCAGCTTTGGCTTCTTTGAAATGGCCGAACAGCTGTTGCGTAATATTTTCGAAAGTAGCAGGCTGCCAGGAGACCGGAGTACCTAAAGCGGTGCCATATTGTTCCAGCAACCGGGCATCGGCGGTATTGGGCTGAAGGTAATATGCGGGCAGATAATTGAAGCCTTCCTGCGCAGCACATTGCTCACGGAACAGGCGGTCCATTTTGAGCACGTCTTGCACACAACCGCTGAGCGGACTGTCGGGATAAGCGTTTATGCCGGCGAAAGCCGCATAAAATCGACGTTCTTGCATATGCTGTTCTACAGTTTTAAAGGAGATCCGGGGTTATGCCGAATGAGCTAACTTGTTTGGTTCTGGGGTTATCGTCCTGACTAATTCGTTGAAAAATCGTACCTTAGGTAACAGATTGTGACTCCAAATTAACTCCAAAAGTTGAGATTTCCAGCGGGCAGAGCGGAATTTTATTTACCCCCAATTGCGCGTTACTAATGAAAAAAATCATCATTGCCTTTGCAAATCATCCGCAGGCGCCGTTGCAATCGGTAACGGAGGAAGACGAGGGCATTCATAATACGCTCATAGCGGCTAACCGGGGTGATTACAGCATCCACCGGGAGTCTTTCGCTACGGTCGCCAATATGAACAATGCGTTTTCCACCTACGGTTCAGACATTGCTATCTTCCATTACGCCGGTCATGCAGGCGAACAATCCTTACTATTTACTGACCAGGCTGCCAACGGGCAGGGCCTCGCTTACCAGCTGAAACCCAGTGCAGCGTCGGGCGCACTGAAACTGGTGATCCTCAACGGCTGTTCCACGGGCGCGCAGGTAGCACAATTGCTGGAACTGGGCGTTCCGGCAGTTATTGCCACTTCTGCAGCCATCAACGACCGTTCCGCACGCATCTTTGGTGTGGAATTCTTCAAAGGAGTTTGCGTGAAACGAATGAGCATCCGGCAGGCTTTCGAAGCCGCACTCGCCGCGGCTCAACTTGCATCTGCAGTACCCCTCGGTGTGGATGCACCTCCATCGCGAGATCTTAACCTCCCCGGCAAAACACCCCGCGAGCCATTCTGGGGACTATTCTTTAACAATGCTGCTGCGGTAGATCAGAATCCCGTACCAGCAGAAGTAAAGACGGTTCAACCTACAGAAGAACCCAATATCCAGCTTACACAAACATTGTTCGCCGCACTGGTGAAAGATGGCAACCTCCCGGCCAAACAAATCGATGAACGCCGGCAAACCGAAATCATCGAAGATAATGTCATCCAAAAAACCATCCTCGACGTGCTCCCCCACCCCATCGCCATACAGCTCAAAACGCTGTTTGCTGCCGAGTACGGGGCGGAGGGATTAAAACAGCCCGGCCTAAAAAGGCTCGAGCAGATAGGTCGAGTTTTCCACATCACTTCCGAGTTCATGGGCATCATCATGATCTCCCAGCTATGGGAACTGAAAATCATGCAAAAAGTAGCAGAACTGCCCGATGAGATGATGCAGCTGCTGGATAAATATTTCAGTCTGTCGATTGCCGACCGTTCCGTATACGACTATTCCGCACTTATCCGTTCCATCCGCAAATACATCGACACCTTACCAGATGTACAGTATTTCGTAAGCGAACTCAGTACACTGCGCGATAGTGACCCGGAAAACAAACCATTCGGGGAAGCCTGTGAATACCTGCAATATATCCGCTCCGCCACTTACGCAGGATATGGTTCCTCCGGCCAGCCAAAGATCGCGGAAACAGAGGTACCCGGCATGTGCATAACAGCCGAGGCTATGCTCAGTACGGTATTCGAGCGGCTGGGGTTCCTTCACCGCTACACGCTTACCAGTATTCAGAATATCCGCATCAACAAATACCGGCACGATACCCTCACCGTATTCGACCACCAGGTAGTGAAGCTCATGAACTCCAACGCCAGTCATGAGATCAATTATTACCTGCTTGCCAAACACCTCGATAACAGTGGTGTGGTACTCATCAAGCAGGTACTTCCGGTTTTCAATGTGGAAAGACGGCAGTACAAAGGGGATTCGCTGGAGTTCCTCAATCTCTCACCGCTGGTGGTGGATGTAAATGCCTTCGAAAGCAGGGCAGACAGATCAAACCTCGTCATCTTCGGGCAATACCAGCCTGCAGACGATACCTACGTTTTCCGTACCGTACCTAAGCCCGATGAGGCCATGGATTATGTGCGGATTAACATCAACCGGCGGTTTGCGCGCAACGAGCAACAGGAGCAGGGAAGATATGAGGCCGTTTGCCAGCAGCTCACCGCCTTCCGGAAATTCGCCCAACAAGCCTTAACCCCGATACCGTAATGGAAAGCATACTCAACAGCCCCTTTAAGTTCCTGGACCCTTACGGCAGGGATGACTACAATATCTTTTTCGGGCGCGACGAAGAAGTAAACGCATTGTATCAGCACATCCACAAGAACCGGCTCGTGCTGGTGTACGGCACCAGCGGTACCGGCAAAACGAGCATCGTGCAATGCGGGCTGCAAAACCGGATGGACGATACCGACTGGTTTCCGCTGTTCATCCGCCGGGGCGATCAGCTGGTGGATTCCCTGCTGGCCGTTACCGAAATGGCCGCGGATACAAAAGCCGTAGAGATGCCTGCCACCTCACTCACCGGCAGCCAGCAATATAAAAACGCACCGCAGGTATTACGCGCGCGCCCGGCATCCAGCGATGCGCCGGAGAAAATATATGCCGCGCTCAAAGGCATTAACCTGCGTTACCTGCGCTCCGTTTATCTCATCTTCGACCAGTTTGAAGAGCTGCTTATTATGGGCAGCGAAGAGGAAAAGGCTAATACCATCCGCATCATCGATCACATCCTCACCGATCCGGAGCTGCAGTTCTGCAACTTCCTCTTCATTATGCGGGAAGAATTCTTTGCAGGCTTGAGCCGCTTCGAAAAAGACATCCCCGACTTCTGCGACCGCCGGTTGCGCATTGAGCCGATGAACAACCGGAATGTGGAAGAAGTGATTGTCCGGTCGTGCGAGCGGTTCAATATAGAACTGGAACAGGGGGCGGACAATGCCAGGGAAATCATAGCAGTATTATCCGACCGGCAAACAGTATCACTCCCCTATCTCCAGATCTACCTCGATCAGCTGTGGCGAACCGTTTACCTGAATACACCCAACAAAACGGAACCGGGCAATTCCACCTGGCCGCACCTGCGTTTCAACAGTACTATCATCCGCCGGTTCGGCTGCCTGCAGGATGTGCTCGACCGCTTCATGCATGAGCGTATACACGTGATCCAGGAGCAATTGCAAACCCAGTTCCCCGACCTGCCTGACAACTTCGTGGGTAACGTACTGGATGCATTTGTAACGAGTGAGGGCACTAAAAGACCCGTTCCCTATGCGCGTGTAAACAGCGGGATATGGTTTACCGGTCAGGTCCCCAAATACCTGCAGGGACGATCCTCTGCATTAATGAACACCTGTCTCTCGGAACTGGATAAAAACAAAATATTACGGTCCGACGGACAAACCTATGAACTGGCGCACGACATTCTCGCCAAACTGATCGACAACCGGCGTACTGAAGAACAGCGCCGCGCGGGATTCACAGAAAGGCAGATCAACAGCCGGTACGACGGATTTAAGAACAACGCCAGCGATCACCTGAGCGAACGCGAGATCATCTCTTACGGACCATACATAAAACAACTGAACCTTTCGCCGGAGGTGACGGCATTTTACGAAGCCAGTATTAAAAAGCAGGAAGAAGTAAAGATCCAGCAGGCCATAGAAGCAGAACGGACAGACCGCCTGAAACGCCGGCAGAAACGCTGGAAGCTGGGATGGATTGGCTTCGGGATACTGTTACTTGTCACTACCGCACTGTACTTCAATCAGGAGCGGCTGCAGCGGGAGTTCAACCGCAACGAGAGCCTCGTGTATATGGGGTACGACCTTGCCGACAAAGATGCCGCCACGGCACTGGGGCTTTTCGGCATATTTCGCACGAAAGTGTATGGAGAAGATACTTCCATGTTAAATCTCAAGCTGAAAGAAACGATGCAGCTGCAGGCCGCGCAGGCGTTGTTTGCCCGCTGGGATTACGACCTGCCTTATGTGAAAGTGGAACAGATCGATATAGATATTTCTGATGACGGGCAATACATCGTTTACAATGTGCGCCCTAAAGAGCGGCGGGATTCCGTGAGGAATTACATACTTTCTACCATCAACGGGCAGATCGTGGAAGAATTCGATTCCGTGCAGTATGCCTGTTTCGCGGATGGAGGTAACATTCTGGTATTAAGCCGCAGTAGTATGTTGCAGGAAGTACCCCCTCCGCCAACCAAGATGAAGAAGCAACCTGAAAAAAGGCAATACAGGAAGTTTAGTCAGGCTACGCTGTATGACTGCGATAAACGCGTGCATATTACCATGCCGCTGGACCCGGGAGAGCATTTGCACGGACTGGCGGATATTTCACAATATGCCAATAATTCTGAAGAGTCTTACAACGTGCGTGTTCTGGCCAACGGGAACATTCTGGTCCCTTACCAGAGCGATATCCAGGACCTGCTGATGCTTCTCTCACCAGACGGGCGCCTTATCCGCCACATCCCCTCTCAATCTACCATTACCACCTCGCGCGACGGCCGGCGGTTCATGAACATGTATTTCGACGGAGGTGATTATCCCGCACTGCAGATATTCAATGAAAACGGACAGCTGCTACATGCGATACGTGATGAGATCACCTACGCGGATTTCACCGACGAAGGCTCTCCCATTTGGGGCAGCACATCTTTCTGCCACATCCTTCACGGCAACGATACCCTTACCTACGACGCCCCTGCCAATGCGAGCATCAGTTATGCATACGGCAATGTGGCTACCGGGAAAATTGCGCTAAGGGTGAATACGACTGATGAGGTGGAAAATTCCATGATATACCGGGAAGGTGTAATTATTGCGGATATCAACAACGGTAAACAGGAATTTTATCCGGGCATTGCCACAGGTATAGATTTCGTGAAAGGCGGCCTGGTTACCCGGCTAAACAATCCCAACGCCAATGGCTACGATGCCAAAACCGATACACTGCGGCGATACGATATTTCCGGCAATCAGCAACCTTCGCAATACCTGGTACCGGAAGGGATCGATTTCGTGCAATACAACCGCACTACCGGCAACGTACTAACCTTTACCCGGGCCAACCAGCTCTTTGTACTCGACGACCGGCTCGGGGTCAAAAAAGGGCTTAAACTGACTTCTAACGATACGTATGGAATGGCCCGGTCAGGGAAAGCATTCTTTTATGCACGCGACCGCTACCTCACCGTATTTGACAATGACAGTGCACGCCTCAACGTATTTGATCAGGCGTCTATCTGGGCGCGGATCAGCAGCCCGGGATCGCCGGTGAAGCCTATTACGGACAAAAAGCGCATCCGTGAGCTGGGCCTGAACTTTAAATAAACAATATTAGCGGGAGATACGGGTATTGATACCCCGGCTCATCATGGCCTGCACCTCTTCTTTGGAAAACAGGGGCCAGTCGCCGGGAATGCTTTGTTTGATGATACCGCAGGCGGTAGCAAAGTCGATGGTATCCTGCGGGGAGAAGCCCATCATGGTAGCATATAACAACCCGCCTGCAAAAGCATCGCCCGTACCGATGCTTTCCCGCACCTGTGGCAAGGCTACTTTGAGGTGGCTGAAAAAGGCTTTACCGGCCGTCATGAGTGCGGCCGTATACATCAGTTGCCCTCCTTCCTGTACGCGGAAGCTCATTGCCAATGCCTGCAGATCGGTCATAAACTGATCTTTCAGCGCATGTGCGGCAGTTTCGAATTGTTGTTCCCAACTCCGGGAAGCATCCGTCTCTAATCCAAAATATACATGACAGGCATCCAGGTCCGCCACTGCGATGTGGCATTGTGCGAGCAGTGCGGGCATTACTTCCCGTGGATGCTTACCATATTGCCATAGGCGGGAACGGTAATTGAAATCGGCGGATACATTGATTCCTTTGTTGCGCGCGGCATTGATAGCTTCCGCACACACTTCGGCAGCGGACGCAGATACTGCAGGGGAAACGCCGGTCCAGTGGAAA
This sequence comes from Chitinophaga deserti, assembly GCF_003149455.1. GTDB lineage: Bacteria > Bacteroidota > Bacteroidia > Chitinophagales > Chitinophagaceae > Chitinophaga > Chitinophaga deserti. Next base: position 52,466 of record NZ_QFFK01000015.1, on the reverse strand, counting down.
TGCGTTTGCCCATCCAGCACATCGTCCCAATGAATCATGCCGGGCTTCAGTTCTGAAAAGGCACTGCCGGCACGGTCGTAGATGACCTGTACCGGGCGGATGTGGTTACCGGTTTCTGAGAAGTAGATGCCCAGCTTTTGACCGCCGTAGAGCACGTTACTTACGTCCACTCCCTGCCCGCGCAATTGCGCGATGCCGGCCAGCGAAAGATCGTGGCCCGGCACCCGCGTTATATACTGCGCCGGAATACCCAGCCGCGCCAGTAATACACTCAGATTAGCTTCTGCACCTGCGTAGAAGGGCGTATAGCCAGAGGTTTGCAGAAAGCGGCTGTCGCCACTGCTGTGCAGCCTCAGCAATAATTCTCCGAATGTGGTGAGCGATGGGATCATATCCGGGTATTTTCCGGGAAAGTAGGACTTTTCGGGAAAATCAGCGAAGTCAATCATGTAATTCAAACAGCGCTTCAATTTCCACAGGGATGTTATCCGGCAGTGAACCAAATCCCACGGCACTGCGCACGCCTATCCCGTTTTCCGTTCCCCATACGGCGGCGAACAGTTCGCTGCAGCCGTTGATGATGTAAGGATGTCTTTCGAATTCAGGTGTACAATTCACCATTCCCAGCACTTTAATAACCCTTTTCACCCGGTTCAGGCTTCCCACATGGGTTTTGATGGTAGACAGCATGGTGAGCCCCACCTGCTGCGCGGCCAGTTTGCCGGCTTCCATATCCATGTCTTTCCCGATACGGCCGATGATAAGGGATTTGTCGTTCTGCACTGGTCCGTGGCCGGAGAGGTAAAGGTACTTCCCGTCGATCAGGTAAGGCTTGTACACCCCCAGCGGCGCGGGTGCCGGAGGCAATACCAATCCGGTCTTTTCAAACTGCTCTTCTGCATTGTAATTCATAAGATATCCTGTTTTTATAAGATCAATTGTAACAGTAAAATTCCTGCCATCCCGGCCACACCTACCAATGTTTCCATAACCGACCACGACAGCAGGGTGCTTTTAATGCTCAATGAGAAATACTCCCTGAACATCCAGAACCCGGCATCGTTGACATGCGAGAACATGAGGCTGCCCGCGCCTACGGATAATACCATAAGGTTGGGATCGGCCAGTCCGGACTGCACCAGTGGCGCCACCATGCCTGCGGCGGTAAGACCAGCGATGGTGGCAGACCCTACGCAAGCACGGATAATGGCGGCCATCATCCACCCCAGTACCAGGGGAGGCACAGGCCAAGTTTGCATAGCTGCTGCAATCTGGTTGCTGACGCCCGTTTGGGCCAGTACCTGCTTCAGTGCACCTGCTCCGGCAATCACCAGCAACACCGGCGCAATATCCTTCACCGCCTCTCCACAGATACGCATTACCGTGGCCATATCCTTCCCCTGCATCCGCCCCAGTGTAAGGCAGGCGGTGAGTACACAGAACAGCATTACCACGGAAGGATCGGCTGCGAATTGCAGCCAGGGCAGGCTGGGCCAGAAGTGCAAAGTTACGGCTCCTGCCATCAGTAACAGCACCGGCAGCAATGCCGTGAGGAAACTGGACATTTTGCCCGGCAGTGGCACATCATCATTTTCCGGTGCGCGGAACATGGTTGATTCTCCGGCGGGAATGCGCCTGAGGAACTGCGCGAACAGCGGTCCCGCCACCAGGATGGCAGGCACGGCCACAACCAGTCCATACAACAGTGTTTTCCCCATATCGGCCCCAAACTGCTGCACCAGTGCAACCGGCGAAGGATGCGGCGGTAAAAAGCCATGGGTGACAGACAAGGCCGCCAGCGCCGGAAGCGCTGTGGCTACTGCGGGTAATTTATAGCGGTAAATGACAGAAAAAATCAACGGCACCATCAGCACAAAGCCCACTCCGTAAAACAGCGGGATGCCGATAATAAAACCCGCCGCCAGCAGCGCCCACTGCACATACTTTGGGCCAACCAGCTCCATAAGCGATTGGGCGATCTGCTTCGCTGCCCCGCTTTCTGCTACCAGTTTACCCAACATGGCTCCCAGTGCGAGGATGGGCAGCAATCCGCCTACTGTATCCCCGATACCTTTTTGCAATGCCCCGGGAATCGCCGGAAGTGGCAGGCCCAGCAATATGCCACCAACGATGGATACGAGCAGGAAGGCGAGGAAAGCGTTCATCTTACCCCAGGTCAGCAAAACGATCAGTAAAAGTATGCAGGCAGCAACAATCCCAAAAGCCATCCTTCCGTTTTTATTATTCGATAATCAATTCGTCTACCAACAACATGCTGTTGCCACCTGCACCATATTCCCCCTGTGGAATTTTTCCTTTGTTCCGGGCTGTCACTTTCACAAACCGGGCTTCTGCCGCACGCACTTCCAGTCTTATGGCATTGATGCCGTAAACGGGGAAGCGGTCTGTAGAAGCAACGGGAGTATAATTTACCCCGTCTGTAGAAATAAAGAATTGCAAGTCTGTTGGCTCCCACATCCTTTGCCAGTGATAGTTCAGGATATTGGCTCCCACCTTCCGGATCGTTCTTTTAGCGCCCAGGTCTATCACCACTTCGAGATCGCGGGCGGAGAAGCCCAGCCACTGTCCATCGTTGTAGCGGTGCGTACCGGATATACCGTTCACCAGTGTTTGTGCACCGGCATTGTACTTCGTGTTGGGAGGCTGTTGCAGCATCACCTTTGCTCCCGTTGCGAGCTGCACCAGCAACTCCCGGCGCAGCTTCCGGTCCGGGCCACGCTCCTTCCGCCACGCTTCCAGTATCGTGGAAGATTTAACGGTGAAGGGGCCTTGGTAAAGCTGAACCGGTCCATTGCCCAGGCGGTATTGAATGGCTCCGGTACTTTCCAGCGAAACGCGGATACTTCCCGGTTTGCCGGCTTCTGCATGCATCACCACCTCATCAGGGATCAGTGAAGCATCCATGTTGCTGAGGCGCGCCAGGAAACCGGGCCACGATTTTTTATCTGCACGACTCCAACCGGTTTCCGCAACTGCCAGTATGCGGGGATAGAGCATGTACAGGGCCTGTTTTTCGGTGGGCAGATACTCGCTCCAGAGCTGCCCCTGCACACCCGCAATGAGTTCGGGCAAAGGAGGCTCCCAGTTATAAACTTCCTGCAGCGGAGTGTAACCTCCTGCAGCAACGGGCTCGTCGTTATATAGTGAGATGTAATGATCAAAGTAATACTCATCTTCCGGTGTCATGATTACCCGGTGGCCCTGAGCTGCAGCCTGTGTAGCACCTTCCGTACCGCGCCAGCTCATAACAGTAGCGCCGGGAGCCAATCCGCCTTCCAGTATTTCATCCCAGCCAATCAGTTTACGGCCCTTCGCATTGAGCCACTTTCCAATGCGGCGCACGAAATAACTTTGCAGCGCATCTGCATCCGGGAGCCCTTCTTTCTCCATCCGTGCTTTACAGGCAGCGCAGGCATTCCAGCGGGTTTTAGGGCATTCATCGCCGCCGATATGGATGTATGTTGAAGGGAACAGGGGCAACACTTCCTCCAGTACATCTTCGAGGAACTGGAACGTACTGTCTTTCCCGGCACAGAACACATCATCAAACACACCCCAGAAGGCAGCGGTCTTGTACGGCCCGCCGGTACAACCCAGATGCGGGTATGCGGCAAGGGCCGCCTGCGCATGTCCTGGCATTTCTATTTCCGGGATTACGGTGATGCCTCGGGAAGAAGCGTAGGCAACAATCTCCCGCACTTCATCCTGCGTATAATAGCCGCCGTATTTTATGCCATCGAAGCGGTGAGGCAGCTCTTTCTTATGGCCAGTCATGGTTTCATCGCGCCATGCGGCTACCGATTGCAGTTTAGGGTATTTCTTTATCTCGATCCGCCAGCCCTGATCATCCGTCAGGTGCCAGTGGAAAGTATTGAATTTGTAACGGGCAAGACTGTCGATATACCCTTTCACGAAATCCACTGAAAAGAAGTGTCGGCTTACATCGAGGTGCATACCACGGTAAGCGAAGCGCGGATAGTCCGAAATTTCGCAGGCTGGGAAGGTCACCTGCCCGTTACGTTGTTTCCACAATTGCCGCAGTGTTTGCACGGCATGAAAAGCACCGGCGGTATCCCGCACGGTAATGGTTGCATTACGGGTAGTTATCAGGAGATGATAGGCTTCATCTTTTTTAACAGCATTCGTATCCAGCAGGAAAACAATATCTCCGCCGGTTCCGTTTTTTAATCCCGCTTCCTTTTGCAGATATTCACCCAGCAAAGCTGCGGCATTGGATAATTCGCGGGGGAACTGCATACCGGCAGCATTGCGTAAAGTCAGGACACCGGGTAAAGTACGGTAAGATGCCGGCACCGGTATCAGCTGAGGGATAACCGGTGCAGGCAACGTCCGCGAAGAAGCGCCGCCGGACTTCACCACTCTGGAAGCCCGCGGTGCCGGCGCTTCCTTATCGGAAGCGCCGGGCCGCTGGGCCCTTGTTGTTGGCAAGGTCAAATGGTAAAACAGAATGAGAAAAACTAAGAAACGCATCAGTGTTATTTATCCCACCAGATGCGGGTTGTCAATAAATCAGCTCCCTGACGGGATACGGCCGCGTCGTAATTAGGACGGTTACTACCCTGCTCGGTTCTGCTGTAAGGCAGTCTGCGGGGAATTGTACCATTGGTTTGATTATCCTTTGCATTTACAGGCGTCAGTACTGGATAACCCGTTCTCCGCCAGTTAGCATAAGCCTCCTGCTCATCGAACAGCGTTGCCACCCAGAACTGGCTGTGGATCTGGCTCATCTGATCATTGAAGGTACCTGCCAGCGGATGTGCTGCAGTATAGGCATTGATCCTATCCGCCGGTATACGGCCAGCTGCGCCAAAAAGCGCCCAGTTCCGCATGGCGATCTCAATTCCTTCTTTATATGCCTGTGCAGCGTTGCCAGTAGCCCAGGTGCGAAGGATAGCCTCGCTAAGCAGGAAACGCATTTCTGCGGCAGATACCACGATCAGCGGTGCTGAATTCTGCAATACAGTGGCCGGGTTAGGCTCGGAATACGTTACAAAATCATTCGGACGAACTTCCGTTCCATTTGGCATCCCTTTCTGCAAGGCTGCCGAAGTATCGGGCACACCGCCGTTCCATACTACCGAGATAACCGGCAGACGGGGGTCGTTATTGGATTTCAGGAAATCGATAAGCGTTTTGCTGTACTTACCGTTCTCTGTATTATCCGCGCCTTTGGAGCTGGGTTTCAAATCCTGTCCAACGAGCTCAAACACCACCGGGTTCACATTATAGGTTTGCGAACCGCTGCCGTACTGTACAACAGCCTGGTCTTCCTCCTGCATAATGATGCCGCCTGCAATGGCTTTCGCTGCCCACTCGCGGGCTTTTTCCGGCGCTACTTTCGACATGCGCATGGAAACGCGGAGCATAAGTGAATATGCCAGCTTCTTCCATTTGGCGATATCGCCTTTGTACACAAAGTCGGCCGCAGCAAACTTCAGCTGTCCGTTATCGAAAGAATTAGCAGCGGACTCCAGTTCACGGAGCATACCATCGTAGATGGAAGCCTGTGTGTCATACTTAGGTTGAAAGATCCCTTCAACAGCGCCTTTGTTAGCTTCTGTGTAAGGCACTTCGCCATACAGGTCGGTAATACGCTGCTGGATGAGGACACGCCAGATGCGTGCGGATGCGGCTTTATTCACCAGTTCAGGCTTCCCTTCCGTGGCACGGAGCAATTCGAAGAGCGTAGTGAGCACATTGGTATATGCAAAGCGGAAGTACTGGCCCTGGTAAGCATCCACCTGACCGTACTTATCCCCACTGCCTGCCAGCGTCACATCTTTTGCAAAGGAAAAATGCTGTATAAAAGCACCGCAGGTGAGGTACGAGGTGTAGAAATACACACGGTCGTACACATAGTTCCCCTGTAGGATGCTTTGTGAAAACAGGAAATCGACATTGGGTTTGGTAGAGGCATTGGGATTGGTATTCATTTCCTCAAAACCCTTATCGCACGAAGCGAGGCCCATGGATGCGCCCAGCAGAAGCGCGTAAGTATATTTGGCTATGCGTTGCATGATCGTTCTTTTTTGCGTTTACAGTTTAACCATCAGATTCAGGCCGAAGCTACGGGTGCGGGGCACGCCAAACATCTCAAAGCCCTGCGCGTTGGAGTTGTTGAAAGTAGACTCAGGATCTACATTCGGTGTTTTCTTATGCAGGATGAGCAGGTTGCGCGCTACGAAGGAGAGCGAAGCTCCCTGGAATTTCACCGCTCCGATCTTCTCGAAAGGCAGCTTATACCCCAGGATCACCTGGCGCAGTTTAATGAAGTCTGATTTGTATACAAACCGCTCCGACTGTGCCTTCCAGTTATCATAATACCCCTGCAGATCTGCATACTGAAGTGTTTTGGTGAAAGGCGCGCCTTTATCATCCACACCATTCACGGTTAAACCGCCATCGCGGCCCGGCAGTGTGATATCCGTTAAACCGAAGCGGGTGCCGTACAGGTTGGTACCGGAATATACATATCCGCCAAAGCGGGCATCCACCAGAAAGCCGAGGTTAAAACGGCCATAACGGAAGTTGTTATTGATACCGCCATTCCAGGGCGCTACACCCGTGCCGATCTCTTCAGGCGCGATGGTAGCCATTTCCCAGCCATTGGCTCCGTATACCGCCTGCCCCTGCGCATTGCGGATGATCTTGGTAGCATTGATCATGCTGAAGGGCTTACCTACAACTGCCGAGATGGTAGCGTAACCATTCACTGCACGGTCGATCTCAATAGACTTGATCCCATCCGCAAGACGCACCACTTCGTTTTTGTTGTAAGCGGCATTCAACGTCACTTCCCAGCTGAAATTCTTCTTCTGAATAGGAATACCGCTCAGTAAAAGCTCCACGCCTTTATTGCTCATTTCACCGATGTTGATATTGGTGAAGTTGTAACCGGAACCCTGAGAGATGGTGATGTTCACGATATCGTCTTTAGTACGGCGGTCGTACACCGCGAAGTCTGCAGACAAGCGGTTATTGAGGAAGCGCGCTTCAAAACCTGCTTCCAGTGTTGTATTCGTATACGGACGGAGTTTCCTGTTAGGCGCGGTGAGTGTACCACCACCGGCACCGGCTACCTGCGAAGGTGTTTGCAGCGGTTGCTCGAAGTGACCGCCACCGGGTACCAGGTGATACGTCTGGTTCAACGCATACGGCTCCGGCGCACCACCGCCTACCTGTGCCCAGGAAGCACGGATCTTGGCGAATGTGATGGCCTTTGGCAGATTGGCAGCTTCGCTGAGGATGAAGCTACCGCCGAAGGATGGGTAGAAGATATTATTGTTCTCGGGATCGAGGGTAGAGAACCAGTCGTTACGGCCTGTTACGGTAAGGAAGAACATGTCTTTATACCCAAGGTCGGCCGAAGCGAAGAGGGAGTTTACCCCTGAACGGCGGAGCACATTGGTAGTGGTGAGGCTGCGAACATTGGAAGGATCGTAGAAGCCCGGCTCTGCGAAGAAGTTACCGAGCAGGATCTTGTTCTGCGAGCGGTACCGCTGGCGGTTGCCGCCTGCAAGTACATCCACTGTGAAATCGCGGCCGAAGCGGCCCTGATAGTTCAAGGTCAGTTCAGCATTGGTTTCTGTAATACCGGTGGTATGCTCCTGATAATAACCACGCGGTTCGTAGGCAGTTCCGGAAGGCACTACCCCCAGCCAGTTAATGGTGGTATAGTCGTGCGTTACACGGCCGCGGACGAACAGGTTATCGAGGATATTGAATTTAGCGTTCAGGTTTCCGATGAAGCGGTCGCGGTCGTCGTTATTGATGAACTTGTTCACCGCCCAGTATGGATTGGTAGCGAAGCCGGAAGGGTTCCAGGGCGTTTCCTGACCCGTGCTGAGGTTATACCCCGGGGCCAGACTCCGCACATCTACCGTGCTGGCCAGCATGTAAGTACCCCAGTTAGGGTTACCGGTAGCGTCCGCCACGTTGGAGCGGCCTTTCGCCTTTTCTTTGTTGTATTGCGCGTAACCTTCTACTGTGAGGCGTTTATGGAGATTGGCTACCACACCCAGACTAAAGATCTTTTTATTCAGTTCTGAGTTAGGGACCAGACCGCGATTGTTCATGTCTGACATAGACAGGCGGTAGGTTCCCAGCTCGCTGCCACCGCTTACGGCCACCGTATTGGTGAAAGTAGTACCTGTGCGGTAGAAGTTTTTAATGTTATCCTTTTGTGCAACATAAGGGCGGGATACGCCATCGAACTGGATCACATTGGAGCCATCCATTTTTGGGCCCCAGGAAAGGCGGCCGGAGTTAATGGCTTCGTTCTGGGTAGTGGGTTTGTTACCGCGAGTACCCTGACCGTATTCTGATTGCCAGTCGGGCACGATGGCCGGAGTTTCGAGGGTAATGGTGGAATTGTATTCCAGACCAATGCCCTTCTGTTTGAGGCCGCGTTTAGTGGTGATGATAACCACCCCGTTGGCTGCGCGGCTGCCATAGAGGGCAGAAGCGGTAGCGCCTTTAAGGATGGAGATAGTCTCGATATCGTCCGGGTTAATACCGCCGATACCATCGCCACGGTCGGCATTGAGGCCGATAGAAGCGTTGCCGGAAGCTGGTACGTTGGAAGTGGAGTTATCGAGCGGCATACCGTTGATTACATAGAGCGGCTGGTTGTTGCCAAACGAACCGTTACCACGGATCACTACGCGGCTGGAGCTGCCGGGGCCGGCGGCAAGGCCGGATACGGAAACACCCGCTACTTTACCCGTGAGCCCTTCCACCATGTTAATCTCCCGGGCCTGCGTGAGGTCAGCGCCTTTCACTTCGGAAACGGAGTAGGTTACTGCTTTACGGGCCTTTTTAATACCAAGTGCCGTAACCACCACTTCGTTGAGGGCTTTTGTACTTTCTGTGAGCACCACATCGATGTTGGTTTGACCCGGCTGCAGGGTAACGGTGGCATTGTCGTACCCGATGAAAGACACCACGAGTGTAACCGGAGAAGACGAAGCAGGAATGGAGAGGGAAAATCGGCCGCCGGGATCGGATACAGTACCGGTACCGCGGGCGCTGGCGAGGGAAACGGAGGCGCCGGGGATTTTTTGTCCGTCGGCACCGGAAACCGTGCCGGTAATTTTAAGGGATTGGGCCATACTTTCCAGACACAGGAACATACTGCAAAACAATAGGAGCAGTCGTGGAAAAGCAGCCAGTTGGAATGTTTTCATCTCGGTGGTTTGGTTGATAAATAAGTCGGATAAATGCAAAATTCTTGACTCAAATTACGCATTATTGCAAGATTTGCAAATTATTTGCAGCTATTTTTAGCAATAATTGCAAATAGTTATCTAGTATGTCCGCAGGAATTGCGACTTCATCTACACAACCAATTGTATATCAATATATATAAACTACCAGCCATTCTCAACTGGAAAAAAATTAACGCAAAAACATCAGTTTGTATTCAAAAATTGCGAAATTATGGGTCAGAATATTATTTTTACCGGTGATTTAACCGGAATTCTTTGCATAACAGGGAATTTTCAGTAAAATTCATTTGCAAGCGCAACTAAGATGACTATGGACATTCAATCGCAAGACCAGTTACCCCCGGTTTCCCTGACCAAAAAGGCCAGGAAGGAACTAATCATTAAACAGGTTAATATTCATACCCGGATCACCTACAGTGATCTGGTTGGGCTTATCAACGTGTCGGAGGATACTATCCGCCGCGATGTGAATGAGCTGGCGGAAGATGGTGAAGTAGTGAAGATTAAGGGCGGCGCCATGTCTATCGCCTATCATTACGGCCATGAATCGGAGACCTATGCGCAGAACAACAAGGTGGTTATAGCCGAAAAAACTTTGCAATTATTGCAGGATGATATGATCGTACTCATCGGTGGCGGCACTACCATCCGGGAGTTCATCAAAAAGATCCCTCCCACCCTGCGCGCCACCTTTATTACCGTGAACGTATTATCTGCCGTGGAACTGCTCGATAAACCCATGATCAAAACGATCGTTATCGGCGGGCAGATATCCGCCTACAGCCAGATGACCGTAAGCGGTGAAGTATTCGAATACCTTTCAAACATCCAGGCCGACCTCTGCATCATCGGCACCAACGCCATAGACCCGGCCAACGGCCTTACCGACTCCGACTGGGAAACCATCCAGGTAAAAAAGGCCATGATCAAGGCGGCAGATAAAATCGCCATCCTTGCCATCGCCGAAAAACTCAACACCTCTATGAAAATGAAGATTGCAGATCTTCAGGAAGTACATTACCTCATCACGGAACTGCCTGCCGACAGTCCGGAGATACAGCCCTACCGCGCCAAGAACCTCACCATCTTATAGCCCGTTCTGCAACCGGAAATGCTCCTGCAGCTTAGGCGGAGCGGCATGATACCAGGCGCTTTGCACGGCATCCACCAGCTGGCTTTTCTTTACTTTACGTAAATCAACGGTAGTCCAACCCTGCAGGCCCCACCCGCCGGGCACCGGATAAAAAACTCCCGGCGCTGCTTTACACCAGGCCGCCTGCTCTTCGGGGGTAAACGGAAAATTAGCCGTATTGGCATCCTCCAGCAGGGTAGCAAAGATCTTCCGCTTCGTACGGAAAGCCTGACGGTCGAAGTGCTTCACTTCCGTGGTTTCCGGCATAGACAAGCAAAGCTCCCGGAATGTGGCAATTGTGATCATACCACAAATGTACGCGCTGCTTCCGCCTCCGGATTGTAAAAATCCGACATCTGTGCTTCAGCAATTCAGCACGCTTCGTACATTCGCTGTCATGGAATGGAAATCTCCCAACTACCGTAACGGTGTTTTTCACAATCAGGAACATACCGTGCTCATGTCTCCCGACTCTTCGATGCTCAAAGCCTTCTTCAAATTCATGCGCAAACCGCGCAGCGTATACCCGCCCGCACCATTGCCGGCCCTGCGCCGCAATCTGAAGGAACAGCTGACTGACGAAACCTCCGTTACCTGGTTCGGCCACTCCTCCTATCTCATCCGCATGAACGGGCAAAACATCCTCGTAGATCCCGTGTTCAGCAACCATGCATCCCCCGTTCCCATTTTCGCCAAAGCCTTCACAGGGTCGAATGTATTTGGACCGGATGACATGCCGGATATTGACGTGCTCATCATCACCCACAACCACTACGACCACCTCGACGGCCGCACCATCCGGAGCCTCCGCAACCGTGTGGGCGAAGTATATACCGGGCTTGGCGTGAAGGCTGATCTTGTACGGTACGGCATCCCCAAAGACAGGATCCGGGAAATGGACTGGGGCGAAAGTACCCAACTTCCTGCAGGACTATCCCTTACTTCAGCCCCTGCCCGCCACTTCTCCGGCCGTGGTGTGAAAAGGAACCAATCCCTCTGGTCTTCTTTCATCCTTGCATCAGGAAAGGAAAAGATCTATATCGGCGGCGATTCAGGATACGGCCCGCATTTTAAATCTATTGGTGAACAGTACGGTCCGTTTGACCTCGCCATCCTCGAAACCGGGCAGTATAATACCGACTGGGCCTCTATTCATATGATGCCGGAAGAGGCAGTGCAGGCCGCCAAAGACCTCCGCGCCAAAGGCATGCTGCCGGTACACTGGGGCAAATTCGCTCTCGCCTTCCACCCCTGGGATGAACCCGTTCGCAGAACTGTTGCCGAAGCACAGAAGCATAACATCCCTGTAGCCACTCCCCGCATCGGAGAAGCCACCGTGCTGCATAAGCCTTTCCCTTCCACGCATTGGTGGGAAGAGGTGAAACTGCCGTAGGCCGTACATTCCGCAAGCACCGGCGCCGTAGAAGTACGCAAAACTTCAGGTATATGCTACCTGTTCGAAGGATATGGGCAAATGTAATTTTGGGTCGTTGTTTAACCTCAAAAAAAGCATTGAAGATGTCCAACGAAAAGCAACCCCAAAAAGGCGGACCCATCGCCGGAGAAAAACAGAGCCTTTCCAACCTCGCCACCGTGCGTACACAGGTGCTGCAGGACCGGACCGTGTTCAACATGCAGGCAGTAGGCCGCAATTACAAACTGGCGCAGGCCTATCAGAGCGTGCGCAATCTGGAGCTGAGAGACCCCAATAAAATCCGACTCAGTTCTTTCGCTGAATACGCTCAGATCAACAAGAGCATCCTTGAATTGCCGCCCCTCATCGACGAAAAGCCACGCCCCGCCGCACCGGCAGCAGAAAGCTACCTCAATACCTACAGCTGGCTGCGCTTCCCCAAAGGCAAAGTGCTCATACTCGTGCATAAAGACGTGTATGTTGCCACCAAAGAAAAAACCGACCGTTACATCCTCGATCTCGCCCGCGACGGCTACTGGGCTACCCTGCACGTCGTTAACGGCGGTAAGCCGGCCTTCATCCGCAATTACATCCGTAGCAAAAGCCCTGTAGGCTGTGTAATGGTAGGCTCCATCCCCGTGGCATGGTTTGAAATGAGCGACGACTTCCACGGCGCCAGCACCGAGTTCCCCTGCGACCTCTTCTACATGGACACCAATGGCACCTGGAGCGATACCGATGCCGATGGTAAATACAACGCCGTTAGCGGTGATGTAACTCCTGAGATCTGGATAGGCCGTATGTGGACGCCCACCCTTGGTGGAAACGACGCAGCTTTGCTCAACAATTATTTCGACCGCAACCACCTCTTCCGCACCGGTAACCTCGGCCACAGCCGTTCCGCACTGGCGTATGTGGAAGATGACTGGACCAGCTTCGACGATTGTGAGATGGACCTGATGACGCCCGCATCTTTCATCACCAAGTACACCAACCCCAATATCACCGACGCCGATCTGTACAAAGACGAAGTGAACAAGATGCGCTCCTTCGTACAGCTTTGCTCCCACTCATCGCCACACGTACATTCGTTCCACATCCCTTCAACGGGCACTACAGAATGGATCGACCGCAGCTATTTCCGCGACAGCCGTGCCCCGAATGCACACTTCTACAACCTCTTCTGCTGCAGCACAGCCCGCTACACGCAGGATGATTACCTGGGCGGATGGTATATTTTCGATAAAGCAGGTGGAGAAACCAATTACGGACTTACCGCGGTAGGCAGCACCAAAACCGGTTCTATGCTCTTCTTCGCAGACTTCTACGATCCCATCGGCAAAGGCAAATGCATTGGCGATGCGATGGTAGACTGGTGGAAGGCACGCGGCACCGATCACGACCTGGGCGAGCGCCAATGGTTCTATGGTATGAGCATCCTGGGAGATCCCACACTCACCTGGTGGAAAGGTGCCATTCCCCGTGCAATTGAGCCGGCAGACGGAAGCGTATTCAACCACTATCCCCGCACCATGACGTTCAAATGGCTGCCCGTAAACATTCCCGGTGCTACTTACAGCATTGAGATCGATGCTTTCGGTGCCGTGAACGCCGGGCAGTGGGCCGCACAAAGCTTCCGCAACTTTGCCGTGTTCCACAACATTGCCGGTACCAGTTTCAACTACAACTTCGTAGGCGCTCAGCCCGGAAGGTGGAGAGTACGGGCCAAGATCGGAGACCGCTACTGCGCATGGAGCTGCTGGTGCTATTTCCGGTTCACTGTATAAGGGAGTAATTCTTCAGCATAAGACGACAACGGCCGCCCCGGGTTAATTTCCCGGGCGCGGTCGTTTTTATGGGTACAACCAAAGTGGCGCGGGATTGTTTTTATAACAAACCCAAAAGCTATGGCAACAAAATGGCCCGTACTGGACTATAACTCCTGGAAAGACACACTGGCTACCGTACACCGCTGGACGCAGGTTATCGGTAAAATCCGCCTGCGCTCCATGCCCTGGCTCAACCACTCCTGGCATGTGACGCTGGCCGTAAGTCCGGCAGGATTGAGCACAGGCAGTATGCCTTACCCCGGCGGGCTTTTCCAGATCGATTTCGATTTCATACACCATCGTTTGCGGATAATTACGAGCGCCGGCAGCCAGGAAACCCTGGAGCTGCGCCCCATGGCCGTAGCCGATTTTTACAACGCCGTATTCGAGAAACTGAAAAAGCTGGAGGTAGACGTGGAAATTTTCACCATGCCGAGTGAGCTGGAAGATGCCGTGCCTTTTGAAGATGATTACACCCACCGCTCCTACGATGCCGCACGCATGGAAGAATGCTGGCGGGCTCTGGTACATATACATATTGTTTTTACCCGGTTCCGCGCCCGCTTTACCGGCAAGGTGAGCCCCGTCCACTTCTTCTGGGGCGCCTTCGACCTGGCGGTTACCCGCTTCTCAGGCCGCGACGCTCCCCTGCATACCGGCTCCGCGCCCAATATGCCTGCCCGCGTGATGCAGGAAGCCTATTCGAAGGAAGTAAGTTCCTGTGGTTTCTGGCCCGGAAGCGATGCATTTCCGGAAGCAGCGTTCTACAGTTATGCCTATCCGGCCCCGGAAGGTTTTGCAGAGCAGCCGGTAAAACCGGAAGGCGCATATTTCAGCCAGGAACTGGGGGAATTTCTTTTACCCTACAGCGTGGTACAACAATCGGCAAATCCTGAAAAAACACTGATGGATTTTCTGCAAAGCACTTACGAAGCAGCGGCAAACGCAGCACAGTGGGACCGTTCAGCACTTGAATGTGATTTAACATCTTTCGAAAATGACTACGGATGTTTCCGGGTGTGATATTTTTTTGCGTCAGAATTTGGAAAATTCCGGGAATAATCTACCTTTGCAATCCCGAACACAAACCAGGGATGCCCAGATGGCGAAATTGGTAGACGCACTGTGTTCAGGTCGCAGCGCTCGCAAGGGTGTGCTGGTTCGAATCCAGTTCTGGGCACCAGAAAAAGACAAATCGGTTTATACTGATTTGTCTTTTTTCATTTCAGGTCATAACCCCCAATTTTACTACCTTTGTAACTTATGACACGCCAATCAACATATAACCTCCTGTCGATCATTGCTGCCTAACGCAGGCCCACGAAGCATCTCCGCTTTGATACTCCCCGGCTACCTGCGTTAATTTATTCAATTCATTTATTGATTTCAGCTTGCTGTGCCCTATCAGCATAAGCAAGACAGCAACATTATACCATGCCGACATTACAGTCGTACGGATGGAACGAGCATTTCATGCGTCATTCCGAACAAATCAACTCACAGTCCCTCGAAGTCGCGAGGGTATTGTCCATCCAGGGATTCAAACACCTCCTGATCACCGAAACCGGCAACGTGGATGCGGAACTCGCAGGTGCACTCCTGAACAGCCGCGAGCCTGAAGCCTATCCCAAAGTAGGCGATTGGGTACTGATGAAACGTTATGATGAAGAAGGCATCATCATCGACATATTGCCGCGTATCAACGCGCTCAGCCGCAAAGCGCCCGGCACGCAAAGCACACGCCAGGTACTGGCAGCCAACATAGACGCTGCATTTATCGTGCAGGGGCTGGACAGGGATTTCAACCCTATGCGCCTGCAACGTTATCTCCAGCAAACTGTACAGTGCAATATCCGGCCGGTTGTCATCCTAAACAAGGCCGATCTCGTCCCCGACCCGGAAACATACCGGCAAGCGGTGCTGGAACTGGGATATGATTGTCCGGTGATACTCACCAGCGCGCTCAACGAATCGCAGCAGGAAGCGTGGACGCGCCAATACCTTCAGCCCCGGCATACTTACATCCTGCTGGGATCGTCGGGCGTAGGCAAAAGTACATTGCTCAACAGCCTGCTGGGTTACCGGTTACAGGAAGAAGGCACCACCAGCACCTCAAACAGGAAGGGGAAGCATACCACTACCGCCAGGCATCTTATATTGCTACCCAATGGCAGTATGATCATTGACGTGCCGGGCATGCGGGAGTTCGGCGTTACAGGCGAAAGCGGAAACGAAGGCGTTCACCACCCGCTGATAAACGAGCTGGCATCTCAATGCCGGTTTGGCGACTGCACCCATCAACATGAACCCGGATGCGCCGTTACAACCGCTGTTCAGGACGGCACCCTGCCGGAACTGGTGTACCGCAGCTACCTGAAACTCTTGCGCGAGCAATACCATTTCAAGGCCAGCGAAGCCGATAAAAGGCGAAATGAAAAGCAATTCTCTAAAGTTGCCAGGCAAATATTCAAACATCGCAAAGACACCAAGTATTGATGCCGTAATATTAGAATAGTGGCCTGTAAATACACAGGCCGCTATTTTTAAACCGCAAATATATTTTAGACCTATGAGGAATTGGTTCGAGAAAAGCACACTCCGGTGCAGCAACAATTTAAAACCCGCGATTTTCGCGGTTTTTTCTTTTACATAAATCTCTCCCACACTCCACAATAGCCATTCAGTTTTTTCATTAATTTACATCCAATATCACGGCTTCCACCCCGAAGATCATCCGACAGGATAAGTAGCTTTCCACTCCACCGATGATATTATTTTCACAATCCCACCTGAATATCAAGTCCACCTCATATCCACCTTATGTCCACCTTATGTCCACCTTTCATACGCACTCCCCTTAGATTATACGCTGGTTTCACCCGGATTTCCCGTTATATGCACTGCCTACTGCCCCATTCATGAAAATACTATCAGCCTCCCAAAATTAAACGTAACTATATGTTTCTTCACACAGCTTGACTTTCTATGTTGCGTAAACATGCTAAGGGCGATCCTCCACTAGGAGTTTCTTTCCAAAAAGCGCCTGGGCATGACACTTCTTTTACATTTTACGAAGTACGCCCAGTTTCACTTATGCACAAATACATTTTTTGGGGTCTCCTTTAAGGCCCGAGCTCAAATAACAATGCTGATTAGTCTTCTCATGATCTGTGTGGTTGCAATTACAATTCAAAAGTATGCACATCCTGTTATTTCAAAAAGGCAAAGGGTCCAAATGTTCCGATTTGGGTTCTTTTGGGTCATTTGTTCCGGTTTGAAAGCGACCCTGAATGCATCAAAAGTGCATGATAAGTGCATCAAAAGCGCTTGCTGAGCGCATGTTGAGTGCATGTTGAGTGCATGAAAAGCCGTCAAAAACCCTTAGATAATACCTTGTCCTTAACTAGTCCTTAGCTTCATACTAACTTGTAAAAGCATTAATCCGGCTCCAGAATGAATTTAGAACCCCTATTACGGCAAAGAGCATCTGAGGGGCTATATTGTTTGTGGATTCAAAAGATTCAATCCGAAAGTAGCAGAGAAAGTGATGCAGCATATTTCATCATCCGGTACAGGTAGATAATGCTAATGAATGCTTAAGTTTGCCCCCGGGTATCTTACCTGATTCAAAATCCCCCAAACAATCTTGCGTTCCAATCCCATACCACTTGTTGCTACTCCCGTTTATTACTTAAACAAAAGTGACTTTTTGCAATAATACCGTTGAAAAGTATCAACTTATCCGAAAGGATCTTCCAGTAACTTTGCACTAAAAATAATAAAGGGGTTCAAGTTGAAATAGCTGGAAAGCACAGCGGATATGGAAATATCAATGGCAGTATCAGTCCTGGCAAAACCGTCTGCATTCCTCATGAGTAAACACATTCTCCCCCGGTTACCCGGTTAACTGTTTTCTGCCAGCTAACAGTAAATTCTTTCTAAAATCGTCAGCAAAAAATATGGAAAATATTACGTCCAGCCCTACGTGGTATGTGAGTGATGCGGCATTTGACTGGTTGTATCCGGAGAGGATTCAGCAATTATCCAAGCTGCACTGGACACCTATGGAGGTAGCAAGAAAATCCGCCAAATTCCTGGCTTCCGGAAACGGCAAAAGAATTCTTGATATTGGAAGCGGCGTTGGCAAATTCTGTCTTATAGCTGCACATCAATCCCCGGAAGCCAAATTCTATGGAGTGGAGCAACGTAAAGAGTTATATCATTTTGCACAAGCTGCCAGAGAACGGACCGCATCACTGAATGTTGAATTCATCAACAATAACTTTACGCAGATAGATTTTGATGACTTTGATAATTTCTATTTCTACAATTCTTTCTTTGAAAACATTGTCAATGAAGGGCAAATAGACCAGGATATGGAGTATTCCACCAGCCTTTACAACTACTATACACGATATATGTACAAAGCACTGGACAACAAACCAAGCGGCACCAGAGTAGTGACATTTCATAGCCTGGAAGATGAAATCCCCCCGAGCTATCAGGTTGTAGATGCTACAGTTGATTTTCTCTTAAAAATGTGGATAAAACGATAACCGGGAAAGTGATATAGGGCGCATATTAAACCCGGGAATAATGAAAACAAATGCTGCGACATGTAGGACGAAAAAGAAACTACAGGCATAATTTACGGCTTGCCGTACTATTATGTTTCACTGCCGGAATGGTAAATGCAGCCGGTTTATTGGCTTTTGCTGTACTAACCACTAATGTAACCGGCCATGCTGCACTACTGGCGCAGAAGTTGGCCACGGGAGATTTCCGTTCCGCCAGGATGGTTGGCCTATGGCTGCTGCTCTTTCTTGCCGGGGCATTTTTTTCAAGTCTCTGCACCGGCAATAAAGGAAAAAACAAAAGACCGGGATATGCAATACCTATTTTATGCGAGATAGTAATCCTTTTGCTGGCAGGCACTTTTGGATATACTTTTGATCATTCCATCATCAAAACAGAGTACTTTGCCGGAAGCCTGCTATTTGCAATGGGAATGCAAAATGCCCTGGTATCCACAATTTCCGGATATGTGGTTAGAACCACACACCTGACCGGAATGTTTACAGATCTCGGGATTGACCTGTATACATTAATATCAGCTTCTGATAAAAACATTGCAACCGAAAGAAAAAAAATAATCCTGCGCCTCGTTATCATCACTTTCTTCCTGACAGGCGGAATCGTGGGAGGATATATGTTTATTAAATTCGAATATGTTACCTTCTACATACCGGCAATTGTACTGCTTATTGCCATGTTCTATGATGCATTCCGGGTTAGATTTTACAAAATGGTCCGTCGCATCGGGATACAGCATAAAAAAATAAAAGAAGTTAACCACTGATAATATTTCGATCATCGAAGAGTAGCAGCTATTTATAGTTCGCTATCGTAATCAATCTGTTGACATCTTTAATCATTATTTTCCGTCCTTTCGATTCCAGGATATTCTCTTCTTTGAATTCGGATAACACCCTTACAATATTCTCCCTGGCAGTACCTACAAGACTGGCCAGATCTTCCCGACTGATGCTTATCTCAATCAACATCCCATCCACATAATTCTCCTTATACTTCTCCCGGATAAGAATTAATTGAAGGGCCAATCTTTCCCTAACTGTTTTCAGTGAGAAAACAGAAAGGCTGTTAGCCAATACAGCAAATTCATGGCTTAAATTTTTGAGTAACCTCCTGGTCAGCAAAGGGGAATAATCCAGTGCATTTAGAAAATCCTCTTTTGGAATGAATGCAACTGTGCTCTCTTCCAATACGGCTGCGGAGTCAGAATACCTGGCTTCTGATAATACT
Source organism: Chitinophaga deserti (assembly GCF_003149455.1). GTDB lineage: Bacteria > Bacteroidota > Bacteroidia > Chitinophagales > Chitinophagaceae > Chitinophaga > Chitinophaga deserti. The sequence goes on along the minus strand of NZ_QFFK01000015.1, from coordinate 32,999 downwards.
GCATGATAGCCAAAAAGCTGCCCTGTAACAGCTAAATAGATAATCTGCTCTTTACCATCATTATCAACTTTATACTTTTTGACCTTTCCTTTGGTAATGTAAAATATGCCGGATGGATATGCTCCTTCCCTAAAAATCAATTCATTCTTTTTATAAACCTGCTCACTCATATGGTTTGTCAACAACTGGAAAACATCAGGTGGAAGATCGGCAAGAATGGATTCACTTTTGACATCCCATTTATCAATTGGAAATTTATCCTTGATACTCATAACCCGCTAAATAAGATTTCTAAGCTGACAAGACTCCCGCAAAACTGCTTCATTAATACATTCTTCTCAGGCGAGGCGTTATATGCATGCAGCTTTAGTTCTGATACAAATGAGTGCGAAACGATAAGCGCTCCATTGCTCGCTGCTGCATTCAATCGGTGGGATCCTTTCCAATGCCATCTCTAATTTACCAAGGCAGCGCTGTACGATAGTTCCATTATTCATCGTAGTCATGTTATTAACAGATTCCCGGATAACCGCTTCCACTTCTATATTGTTTTTTGCCCTGCTGATCTGTTCAAGTATTGTAGTTACATTTAAATCAATTGTCATGGTCTGATGTATTTATTATATATCATTTCTTCATCCACATTTTCAGCAGAGAATCTTCAGAGGCATTTATCAACCAATAATCGGGAGGCACTTCATCTTCCAGGCTATGAAAAGTAACCAGCCGCGTTCCCACAGGCTTGTTTTCGAGCTCTCTGTACAAATAGCGCGTATAGTACCGGTAAAGACTGATGGAATAATCAATCTGCTGATCAATGCTGTTTCCGGGGTCTAAATTTTCAAAAAAGGAATTGTAGAAGTAGAAGTGATCATAATCTGCAAGGTTAACCTGCGTGAAGTTGCCTTCTATAAATGCTGAATTGCCCGTTTTCGTGTATTCTTTTGCTGCCAATGCATAATGATGCAATTCACTTCTTTGCTCAACACCATAAAAAATTGATCCCGGGTAGTAATGTGCACCGATAAGGGTAAATTTACCAACACCACTTCCTATATCGAGGATCTTTCCACCCCCTGCTGATGCCAGGAATGCAGCCGCACTTTTTGCAATTCCCACAGGGGTCCAATGCCGCTTTGACAATTGTTGGATCCTTTCCGGGAACAGCCAGTCGAAGGATGCATCCGTCAAATACCATGCTGGTTTCATTAGCTTATTTCCCCTTACTAATTAGCAACTTTTGACCGTATTAACTTCTGATAACATTCAGGTGAAAGTAGCGGGGCCTGGCTGTGAAATTTCAGCGGGGTCACGAAAAAAATCCAGCCATTGTCCTGCGGGCTTTCCAATACAAGGTTCAGATTACCTGATAATTTTTGATTCCGGCCAAGATACTTGCAACCGAGAGGTGCCTGAATAAAAATAATCTCATCGGCCGTGTGGATTTCAGCAATAACAGCCCCTTTCACAATAATGCCTTTGGGATTATGCCATACTATATTAACTATATTTTTAATTCCTTTCAGTCTATGAGCAGAAATACCTACAAAACCAACACTACCGTTTAAATCAATCCACTCATGATTGTCTGTGAAATTAATCCTCGGACGAGAAATAGTTGATACTTTCATTTTGCAAAGGTACCTTTGATTGCATTCGGTTTAATTGATACTTTTCAATTAAAAACCTGCAAAAAATCACTTTTCTGCCAAATGGGTCATGTTCTATGAGTTTAGAAGGTCTGTTTCCTATCTATAAATGGAATTTCAAGTCTCAATCCATCCTGAATAATCTGCCCGAAGAAGAGTATGCCGCTCTTCTCTCTCATATGTCTGAACAACGTTATGGGAAAGGCGAAGTAATATTCAGGGAGGGAGCTGTTGCTTCCGGTATTTTCTTTATTAAAAAGGGTAAGGTTAAAAAGTACCAGGTTGACCATACCGCCCGGGAACAGATCATATACGTTGCCAATGCGGGCGAATTAATCGGATATCATGCTATACTGGCGGAAGAACGCTATCCCGACTCCGCTGCTACAATAGAGGAAAGTGTCATTGCATTTATACCTAAAGAAGATTTCCTGGCTATCCTGGAGAAATCCAGCGTATTACCGCGAAGATTACTCAAAATCCTCAGTCATGAATTCACCGTACTGGCAAACAGCATTTCAGTATTTGCACAGCGATCTGTGAAGGAAAGGCTGGCGATTACATTAATAGTATTGCGCGAAAAATTCAAAGAAGAAACAGCGGCTGGTGAAGATATAATGATCAATCTTTCCCGTAGTGACCTCGCCAATATGGTAGGGACCGGTAAGGAGAATATTGTAAGGTTTCTCACAGAGTTTAAGTCTGCAGGCATAATTACCTCGCACAACAAAAAAATCTGCATCAAGGACATAAAGCAACTTATAAAGGTATCCGGCTGCGGCATACCTGAAAATCCGCTGGGTTAAGTTTGCCACACCACAACATTTTTGTTAACGCCCCGGGATTTCGTCCCTGAATTTATCCCGTTTGCATATTAACTCCCTTCCATTCCCGGCAAATCTTTTACTTTTTCCAAAAATCAACTGGAATTATGAAGAAGTACCTGCTATTGCTATTGATTTGCTGGAGCGGATCCGCCATGGCGCAAATGGGAGCAGCACAAAAAGTTACCCCGGAATACCTCCATGAAACCCGGATCAAAAACGACGTACCCACCATCTGGCAAACCATCCGCGACCTGCCGAAAGTTAAAGAATACTCCAACGGCATGATCACCGCAGTAAACATCCGTACCACCGGGGGCACACAGTTCCGCGACCTCGAATTTGCAGACGGCCGCAAGCGTTCAGATGAAATACAACAGGTACACGAGGCATATAAATTTTTCGTGATTGAAGTTACAACCCCACTTCCCTCCGGAGTAACAAAAGCAATCGTTACCGCACTGGTAGAATCTATCCCTGATAGTAAAGACACTTCGCTTGTTCGCTGGTCTATCATCATGGATGGGGATAAAGCTGCTAAAAAAGCACTGACCGACACCCTGATCGCAGAAATTGCCAATTATGAAGCGGGACTGAAAAAGCTGTTGGAATAAAGACATATAATAAGCCTGCAAAGGCACACCCAAAAAAGGTTGAAGATTTCCCTTCAACCTTTTTCTATTACAGGCAATTTACCTGGTACTATTTTCAACGATAATGTGATCAACAGTATTCAATCTATCTTCCCCATAAAAACCTTTGCTATTCAAAATTGAGTGATCGTATCCTAACTTCCCCTTAGTTAATACTATTAATGCTGAAGCTAATATGCAATACAATGTGATATACGCCCAACCCTGATGAAAGGGCGAATTGGCAATTTCAGCATTGGGAATAAACTGGGAATAAAACGAATATTGCGCATCAAACGAAGCATGAAATATTATCACTACAATTAGATTACCCTTAGACTTGAAAAACAACCATGAGTGAATTATTGCAATTGCTAATGCAAGGATAATCCAGGGTAAAATTGGCTCATTTTTCCAACCGGCGAGGAGTGCCGGGAAGTGCCACAGGCTTAGAACAACAAAAACTATGAATGTTGCCATCAGGGGATGCATAGCCTTCAGTAACTGAGGAAGCAAAAAACCGCGCCAGCCAAATTCTTCGGCAAGACCGGCAGAAATTACAAAACCCAATATTATAAGTAAATAAAACGGCCAATGATCATGCAGCGTCATTAACAAAACGTTCATACCTACTCCCGAAAGCAGAAAAGATAAAACAATCATAACCAAAGGCAACAGCAGACCTGCAAATAACCAGGGAATGGTAACAACGCTCAACCTGCTTAAAAGAATTACTGATTGCAAACCTTTCCAACCGTATAATCTTACAGTAACGAATATAGCGGCAATAGTACCTCCATATTGCGCCAGCAGACTTCTTTCATTCAGTTGGGACGCAGGAAAATTGAATGAAAAACCAGGAAACAAGATGTGAACTATCTCTACTATAATTGGATTTAGTACATGAGTAATCAGGAATGTAAGTACCACAAAAGAGATAACCGGATATTTATATATCAAACTTCCTTTTCTCATTTTCAATACGTTATAGGGTTATTTCAATAGCCTGTGCTTCTAAATATACGCAATTCCGGATGTCTTTTTTTGACAGTCGCCTTTAAAAGCACAATCATGATAATCGCAATTCATACCCGGACTCCTGCCGCCCGACACCCTTCTACAGCTAAGACCTTTCCGGCCTCTGGTAGTGTTCCGGATAGTTTCGTGTATCAGAATATCCAGCATATATTTGCATCCACATGGAATTTCCGGAACCATACATCATACCCGCTGCCACTATCGGTACCATTTCGGTGTACGATCTGCTGCAACACACGCGTAACGGCATCATCCCCGAAACCGGCACTATACTGGATTTCCATCCGGTTTCGCTGGAGATCGACGAAGCTGTATTTGAAAGGAAATCGGCATCCGGACAATCACCCACTGTAACAGTATCCCAGTCAGATAATTCCATCTCGTCTTCCTGCACCTGCGGAAGCAATACCACCGGGCTTTGTGAGCATCGGATGGAAGTGATTTCTGCTATCATCGAAAAACATCAGTTCCGGATCTTCTTCGATGGCCCCTTACGGCGCAAATATCTCCAGAAGATCGCGAAGGATTACGGTCTGGAGAATGAACCCAACCTCGATACCTACTTCCAGCTCATATACACTTCCGGCGAACTCCAGATTGAGCCAATCCAAAAGGCACTCATCAGGGTCAATGAACGGACCCTTACGGAAGAACTCCTCCCCCTGCGTAACAACGCGGCACAAAAAGCCGATGCCGCCGAATCCGAAGGCAGGGTTATCCTGGTAGTAGATAAACACCGCCTCTACCAGCAGGCCACCTTTCACCTCATGCGGGTCAATATCACACAGGCAGGCAAGATAAAACACCCCATTGCACAGGTAGATCCTTTGCACCTCATTTGGGAAAGCAACGACCCCTCCGTTATAAAGTTCATCGCAGCCATAGCATCCATCTCTCAGAAAGCCATCGATATGCACCACATATCAGACCAGCAGGCTTTACGGCTGATCTGCGCAAACCCGATGAAACTGGATGTTTATCAACACGACCGAAGTATAACAGAGGTGATCTCCCCCAGGTCACTAACCCAAATCGAACTGCACGTTCTTAAAGCGGAAATAGACTTGTCGGTATTCAGAAAAACACCTTTCTACGAGATTACCGGCAAACTACTGCTGCAAGATGTTTCCATCCCCTTTGAAAAAGTAAGCCTTCGGCATAATCAATTCGTATTGCACAAGAAGGGCTTATACCTCTTAGATAACCCTGATCTTACCCGGGTCATACGCTTTTTCAAAAAGAATAACGAGATTTTACTGGTACATGCTTCCAGGTACGAAAACTTCATGCAAACGGCCCTCCGGTCGCTGGAGCATCTTGTCCATATCGACTACAGCTATATCAAACAAGCCACTCCGTCCCAACTGACGGAAAGGAAACGCTCCACCGAAAAGCTCATCTACCTGCAGCAGCAGGGCAACTACATTGCCATTACCCCGGTCATGAAGTACGGTGAGATCGAAGTACCGGTTTATTCCCGCAAACAACTCACTGATGTTGACCGGAACGGCAATGAATTCAAAGTTAAAAGAGACAGCGAATCCGAACTGGCACTAACGGCGATCGTTATGAACCAGCACCCGGAGTTCAAAGAACAGATCCAGGCATACGAATACTTCTATCTCCATAAAAACAAATTCATTGACGAAGACTGGTTCCTCGACGCTTTCACAGCATGGCGCGATGCAGGAATTTCCATACTGGGCTTCAACGAGCTGCCGGGAAATAAGCGCAGTCCGTATAAGGCGGGCATCCGTATCGAGGTCAATAGCGGAATCGACTGGTTCAATGCCAGTGTGAAAGTAACCTTTGGCGACAAAACCGCCTCACTGAAACAGCTCTATAAAGCCATCCGTAACAAGAGCAGGTTCGTGGAACTGGGAGACGGCACCTCCGGCCTGCTCCCCGCAGAATGGATCCAAAGCCTGGCCAAATACTTTCAGGCAGGGGAAATAGATGCTGAGATGCTCAAATTCCCTAAAAGTAATTTCTCTGAAGTATCGGAGCTATTTGATCAGGAAGTGCTGTCTATTGAGGCGCAGAATGAGATTTCGCGGTATAAAGAGGCCTTCAGCACACCCGGAAACATTCCCCGGGTGGCGGTACCCGAAGGACTGCAGGCAGAACTACGCCACTACCAGCGCGAAGGCCTTAACTGGCTCCATTACCTCGACAGTTTCAATTTCGGCGGCTGCCTCGCCGATGATATGGGGCTGGGCAAGACCGTTCAGATCATCGCCTTCATTCTTTCCCGCAAAGCACAGCATGGCCATGCCACACACCTGGTGGTAGCGCCCACCTCGCTCCTGTTCAACTGGCAGGAGGAAATACAACGTTTTGCACCTGGACTGTCTGTACAGCTTCACCATGGCGGAACCCGCCTGAAAAGCGTGGAAGGGCTGCATAATTCCGATATCGTACTCACGAGCTATGGCACCATGCTATCTGATATCACCTTCCTTAAAACGTTTCGTTTCGATTATATTTTCCTTGACGAGTCGCAGGCCATTAAAAACCCCGGCTCAGAAAGGTATAAAGCAGCCCGGCTGCTGCAATCCCGCAACCGCATCGTAATTACAGGCACACCAGTTGAGAATAACACCGTTGACTTATACGGACAGCTTTCTTTTGCCTGTCCGGGTTTGTTAGGCAGTAAACAATATTTCAAAGAAATCTATTCCATCCCCATCGATAAGTTCGGTTTCACGAAACGGGCCATGGAACTGCAACAGACTGTTAAACCCTTCATCCTGCGCCGCACCAAGAAGCAGGTGGCGCTGGAGCTGCCCGAAAAAACGGAGATGACCATCTATTGTGAGATGAACGCCGAACAAAGGAAAGTGTACGACACCTGTGAACAGGAGCTTCGTAACTACATCGCAGCATCTACCGTGGAAGAGATCCATAAGAACCCCATGCATGTATTAACCGGTCTTACCAGGCTGCGCCTCATCTGCAATTCACCGATATTATTGAAAGAAGGGCATTCGGGAGATAACTCGGTAAAAATCGAAGTGCTGACCGAACAGATTGCCAACAAATCTCAGGAGCATAAAATACTTGTATTTTCCCAGTTCACTACTATGCTCGACCTTATCAGGACAGCCCTTCAAAAACTGAACATCCCATTCGAGTACCTCGACGGGCAAACCCGCAATCGCGGAGAAAAGGTCAACAATTTCCAGACCAACGATTCCATCCGCGTATTCCTCATCAGCCTGAAAGCCGGCGGCGTTGGCCTTAACCTCACCGAAGCCGATTACGTATACCTCGTAGACCCATGGTGGAACCCGGCAGCAGAGAATCAGGCCATAGACCGTACTCACCGTATCGGGCAGCAGAGGAATGTAATGGCCGTGAGATTGATCTGTAAAGACACGATCGAAGAAAAAATCAGGAAACTGCAGGCCAGAAAGCAGCAGCTTGCCCAGGATCTTGTTACCACTGATGCCACATTATTGCAACATTTAAGTAAGGAAGAGTTATTGGGGATATTGTAGGAAACGTAGTTGTGAAAATGACGCTGGCGTTAATGCTTCCCTCCGTGTATCATCTTAAACACATGCAGGATGTGCGGAAATAAAGCATCCATAGATTCCTTCGCTCCATTCGTGGAACCTGGCAGGGCAATAACAAGCGTATCACCTATAAGCCCTCCGATACTCCTGGACAATATGGAATAAGGCATACGGTCTTGTCCATACTGTCGAAGATGTTCGCCGATACCGGGAATCTCCCTGTCTAGCAGCGGCCTGATGGCTTCAGGTGTATAATCCCGTTTAGACAGGCCCGTACCACCGGTAAGCAGGATCATTTCCGCGCCCTGCTCCCGCCACAGTTTTAGCTGCGCCTGAATACTCTCTACACCATCAGGAATCACTTCATACCCGATCACTTCCGCAGGGTGGCTTTGCAGTTTCTCGATAATCGCCTTTCCCGAGGCATCGGATTTAGTACCGTTGGCAATGGTATCCGAACAAACGATCACCGCAGTTTTGATCTTCGTTTCAAACGTATCTTTCCTGTCCGATTTACCGCCTTTCTTCTCCAATAGCTTTATCTGGTGTATTTCGATAGACTTATCAATAGGCTTCAGCATATCGTACATGGTAAGCGCCACTACAGATGCTGCATGCATCGCTTCCACCTCCACACCGGTTTTGTACACGGTTTTTATCTCTACCGTAATCCTGATCTCCAATCCTTCTACCGCATACTGTACGCCAGTGTATTCTATAGGCAAAGGGTGACAATCGGGAATCATATCCGAAGTTCTCTTTGCAGCGAATAATCCGGCCACTTTCGCCATCTCGAACACATCCCCTTTCGGGACGGTTTTATTCAACACCGCATCGATGGTTTCCTGTTTGCTGACTTTAACGATAGCCTGTGCAGTGGCTACCCGCAGACTATTGCTCTTATGTGTGATATCAATCATTTGTTTAAGCCTTACTTTTTGATCTCCTGTAATTTCCTGAGATAGTTTACGGCAATGGCATGATCTGCCGGTGTATTGTTATTATGAAAAACCTCTTCTTCGCCATTTAAATCTATAAAATGTATAGGAAACCCATCCAGTAAATCCATCATTTTAAGCCGGGAATCCCTTATCCTTTCACCAACCTCCTTTAGGCATGCTGCAGGATACACTCCGCACAATGGCTGAATTCTGCCTTTATAACGGACCACATTAATCTTGTCCTCCTCCCGCTTCTCCAGCAATAGCTGTATAACCACCGCAGAAACAAAGGGCGTATCCGCCGCCAGGATCAGCACATCTGTTTCAGCATCATTCAGTGCCGTGTATACTCCCCCCAAAGGCCCTTTGTCGCTCACTAAGTCCTTAATAACCTGTACGCCCAATTGATCATAACCAGCTTTATTCGCTATAATAATGGGGTTGATATCCTGTGCCTGCAGCATTTCCAACAGGTACATGATGCCCGGTTTGCCAAGGATCGGTTTCAGACCTTTGTCTTCTCCCATTCTTGTGCTATTACCGCCAGACAGGATATATGTTTTTACTGGTATGGCCATATGGCTGATATGTATTGTTATAGTTCCTCCCGGCAGAAATTTACTGTTCAAAAAGTACGATCTCTACTTTTTCTCCTACCTGGAACTCTTCCTGCTCTGCCTGTAAAATTGCATATGCATTGGCGCGGGTGTAGGCGTCCATCTGAAATGATGGCTGACCGGACAATATTTCCACTTTATGATTTTCTGCCCGGGCTTTCACGAAATGCGTAAGGCCCGCCTTTTTGGTATAGGGGGTCAGTAAAATGCCATATCGCTTCAGCGCAAATGGGTTTTGACCCATCATGGCTTTCAGAAATGATTGTACGTACACATGGAAGCAGGTAAGCACCGAAGCGGGATTACCCGGCAGGGCAAATACCGCCTTCCCCTGCAATCGTCCAAAATACAGGGGCTTGCCGGGCTTTTGTTTCACTTTATGAAAATGCTCTTCAGCCCCGAGTTTTTCCAGCACGGGTTTCACGAAATCGTAATCTCCTACAGAAATGCCTCCGGTAATAAGCAGCATATCCACATCCGGGATACAACCTGCAATACAGGCTGTCAGTTCCGCTTCATTATCGTCTGCATGCTTTGCAAAAGCAGCAACGAGCCCCATTTTCAATAACGCCGCCTGCAGGGCCACAGCGTTGCTTTCGTAGATTTGTCCGTGCAGCAGGGGCTGTTCGGCAGCAACCAGCTCTTTACCGGTGACAATAATACCCACCTTCGGCCGCGGATGCACCTTCAGGGCTGCGATGCCCAGGGTGGCCAGGAAGCTGATATACCCTGCGGTAATGACCTTTCCCGGTTGCAGCACGCGGGTACCTATACTGGTTTGTGAGCCTTTCTCCCGGATATTACTCCCCCGGGTGATAGGCTGCATGAATGTCAGCAGATTATCTTTCACTTCACATACTTCCTGCTGCACCACGGTATCCGCCCCTTCCGGAACGGGCGCTCCCGTAAAGATCCGGGCTGCCTCCCCCTTTTGCAGGCGCAGCATAACGGGCGATCCCGCTTCAACGATGTGAGCGACCTGTAAGGGTAACCCTGCCGCATAATCATCAAAGCGGATAGCATACCCATCCATGGCAGAATTATCGAACACAGGAACATTTATAGGCGCCGTCACTTCTTCTGCCGCTACCAGATCCATACAGGCGAGCAATGGCAGTTCCTGCGGAGCCAATGGCTTAGCCGCATGCTCCAATATCTTATAAACTTCTTTTACGGAAATCATCTTTTCAGTAGTGGTTTTTACAACGGATATCTATCCACCCGTCTTCATCATATTCCTGTTATCCGGCAGTAATCACTTTACATTTTTGGGCAGAAAGTACAGCCAGATCACACTGGCAAGGAACAATACACCTGAAGCAATGAAGGTACTCCAGGCTAAATCAGGATGTACGTCCGGCACATTATTCAGCGCGGTGTAAATAACCTTATCTGAATAAACAGGTTTGCCGGCAAAATGGTAATGCTACTGCAAAAGCTCTCGGGTCCGGTAATTTCTGCATATCCTAAATATAAGAGATAGAGGGCAGAATGAGAAATATTTCATACATGTATGGCACGTGTTTATACATACATTTGTAAGGAAGAGGTTGAAAAATAAGAAACCGGGATCTGGCAAAAACGATGCAAAATTGTTCATTGTATGGACGAGAATCTATCAACGGCTCAAAGCCCACGCCCCTCCTCCGTGAAGCCATCCCCCTAAACTATTACCCAACAACCCGGAATACTAAACCTAATCCGGTAAACTATAAACGAAAGGCCGCTTCAATGGAAGCGGCCTTTCGTTTTATGGAATAATAAAGTCAGTTCTTATTTCATTTCAAAAGTAGTCACAACAAACCCATGGTCTGAAGGGTAAATAATCTCCTTACCATTCAGGTGGATAGGTTCATTAAGAAACGCTTTATATACCTCGGATTTGATGGCTTTCAACCGGGAGCCTTTGTAGAATATATAATCTATACGGTGGTTATCCTTTACTCCTTTTGTATGCCATGTTATGCCCGGGTGGGTGACAGGATCCGGGTGCAACTTTCTGTATGTATCTAGCAGCCCCATATCTTCCAATACCTTTGTAGAATACCAGGGTACCACCAGGTCATTATGCTGCTTCCTGGTTGCTTCTCCCCAATCCAGGTGCGAAGGTGTGTTTAAATCACCGCCAAAAATCATTGGCACGGCTTCCGCATCTGCAGCATACTTCCTTATAAATGGCAGCACTTTTTGTATCATCTCAAATTTACTGCCCGACCTTTCCCAAACCAGCAGCTCTTCAACAGTTTTGCCTAACTTCTCCGGTTCGTTCTCCCAGGGCAGATAATGAAACCAGTTCGTAAAAAACCTTACCGGCTGGCTATGTATTATTACTTCCCTTCCTCCTAAATAAAAGGGATGCTCAGTATCCATTCTATTCCCGAACGGGTACCGCGATATGATCGAGAGGTTTATACGCTTATCGTCTAAAGCAGTGCCTTCCGGAGCTATTAAATGAAAATTGTAACCTAAAGAATCGGCAATTAATTTACCGGAACCATAGGTTTCCACCATCAGGATCACATCCGGGTTAATTTCCCGGATAATCTGTATTGCTTTGGCCTTCCCATCAGTGATATCATTTGCACCATGCAATATATTCCAGGCCATTACAGTAAATGTATGATTGCGCTTTTGCGCATTGCCTTCGTAAAAAAACAATGTTGACAATAAAAGTAGCAAGATGTGTTTCATAGAGGAATCCCTTTACTCAAATGTATGGACATACAAGTAAGTAAGCAATAATTTTACGGGGAATACATTAAAATATCACAAGGTAATTTGGCCTCACTCACCAAACCTTAAAGAAAACATAACCTCTGACTCCCGATAATCCCCCTACTTTTACATCCCGTAACCAAACCATGCACTCCGGCGAACATACCGATTCCGATCTCTGGCTAAAGGTCCGGCAGGACAATGGGCCCGCATTCCAGTTGCTGTTTATCCGCTACTGGGAAAAGCTCTATGTATATGCCTTCAACCGCCTCAAATCCGAATCTGATGCACAGGATGTAGTGCAGGAAGTCATGATCAATTTATGGACGCGGCGGGCTACCGTAGACATCACTACCTCACTGGCCGCATATCTCCATGCTGCGGTACAATACGAGGTATTGTCCTTCCTTTCCAAAGCCAGCAAAATGGCCAGCCGGAAAGAAACATTGGAGAAAACCATCCTCACTGAATTTACCAGCTTCCTCGACCCGGTTCAACTGAAAGAACTGGAGGCCATCGTAGAAGCAGAAGTGGCGCGCCTTCCTGAAAAAATGCAGCAGGTGTACCGCCTGCGGCAGGAAAAAGACCTTTCCGTTAAAGAAATATCCCGCCTCCTCGATGTTTCCGAACAAACCGTCCGCAACCAGCTCAACGCCAGCTATCACAAACTCCGCAAACACCTGAAAGAGGCCGTGTTGTCTTTGGTAATGATTTGGTAACATTCGCGGATAGTTGAAACAAGCAGTTTTGTACGCATATAGGTAGGAGCTGAAAAGCCTCCTTACCATATGAACATCGAACAACTGGGAGACATCATCGACAGATACCTGAACGGTACCGCCACCAACAGCGAAAAAGCACTGGTGGAGCAATGGCTGCGGGAACGCCCGGAAGACGGCCAGCCCCTCCCCCCGCAACAACGCGAAGCTGTACAATCCATGTTATGGCAGTCTGTCACCGACCGTACCGGCTTGAAACCCTCACCCACCCGAACCATCCCTATATCCCGTAAATGGCTGGCCTATGCCGCAGCCATCGCCATCCTCGCAGCATGTGCCATATGGCTGCGGCCCGCCACGCCACATACCCCATCTGCCCAAACCATTGCCGCCCTCCCCGGTTCCCATAAAAAAGTAACTCTGCCAGACAGTAGTGTGGCCCACCTCTTCCCCGGTGCCTCGCTCACCATTCCGGAAGACTTTAACACCCAGGACCGCCGTATCGCTCTCACTGGCAGAGGCTTCTTCGAAGTGAAACCCGATCCCTCCCGCCCCTTCCTCGTAGCATCCGGGAAGATGCTTACCCGCGTACTGGGAACATCTTTCGAAGTAATGGTTTCTGACAGCATGCACGCATCCGTTACGGTACGAACTGGTAAAGTAGGCGTGCAGTACGACGGACGGCCGTTGGCGGAACTCACGCCCGGCAAGCGCCTCCGCTTCAACGCACAGCATAACGATTTCACCATCGATGATGTGAATGCCGCACTGCTTTGCGAGTGGTGGAATAACGGCATGGTGTTTAACCAGGCATCTTTAGGGGAAGTGACTCGGGCATTATCTGACTGGTACAACGTACCCATCGTGATCACCAACGCTAAATGGAATACAGAACCCGTCACCATCCGCATTCAGCGGCAGTCGTGCAGCGAGGCTATTACACTGCTTTCGCAAACACTTGGGTTTAAGTATAAAAAAGAAAATAACAGCATCATTATTTACTAACCACTCTAAACGCCTGTAGAACGTATGATGTAGCTATACCACTGAAAAAAGAAACCGGCCTGTTGTAGCAGGCCGGCTCACGCAGCCAGGCATCTCACCTCCCGGGCTGCTCATTAAACGCACCGTACTCATTAAAGTCCGCAACATTTAATCACATAAAGTTATGCAAATAAGGATACTTTGTATCACCGGTTTTATAGCCGGCATGTTAGCTCCCACATTGATCCGGGCGCAGGATATGAGCCGGCAGATCACATTACCCGGAAAAGAACTGAAAGGGAAAGAAGTGATCGCTCTCATCGAGAAAGCAGAATCCGTACAGTTTACTTTCGGGAAGGAAGTAAGCGGCCGCCTCGAGAAATCCCTCCATTTCAAAAGTGCCCAGCCCACAGTAAAAGAAGTATTGCACACCCTGCAATCCTCCCTCGGTATTACCCACACTTCCGGCGACATGGGCGCTATTATACTGAAGCCTGCCGCCACCGAAGCACCCGTACAGCAGGCACAACCCGCCGACGGCCGCATCTCCGGCAAAGTGATTGACGAAACCAACGGCGAAGCCCTGCCCTTCGTTACCGTACGCATCGGCAATAAAGGCACCACCACCAAGGCAGATGGTTCCTTCATTATTAACCTGCCCCCGGGTAAATATGAAGCGGAAATATCCTCTATCGGGTATGGGACAAAACGTATCACGGAAATTACTGTGAAAGACGGGCAGACTTTTGAGCTGAACATCACCCTGAAAAGACAGAAAAGCACCCTGAGCGGCGTAGTGGTTACCTCTTCCGCCAGCCGCGAATCCGTTGCCTCGCTATACGCCCGTCAGAAAAACGAAGCCGGTATCTCCAACGGCATCAGCCGCGAACAGATCTCCGCTTTGCCAGATAAACATATCGGCGAAACCCTCAAACGCATTTCCGGTGTAAGCACCAACGATAACCGCCGGGTAGTGATCCGCGGCATCGCGGAGCGGTATAACCTCGCTATGATGGACGGCGCCATCCTCCCCAGTACTGACGTGCAGGTACGGGATTTTGAGTTCGACATCATTCCCAATAACCTGATCGATAATGTGATTGTCTCTAAAACCGCCACGCCCGATATGAGCTTCGGTTTCGGTGGCGGCCTCGTGCAGGTGAATACATTCGCTATCCCCCACCAGAACTTCACCAACATCAGTATCGGCACCAAATACATTTCCGGCGTAACGGGAAAGGAATTCCTCGGCTATGGCCGTGGCAAATACGACTACCTCGGTTTTGACGACGGCAGCCGCGACCACTTCCCCGACAACCTGATCCTGTTCGATGGGAGGAACTATAATCCTGCGAATCCCTACGCCACACCGGAACCCGGTAAAACACTGATCACCCCGGAGCAGGTAGGCGCACAAAACAAAAGGATCGGCGGGCTGGAACGGCTCGGTACCCGCATTTATAAAGCCGCACCGGGGCAAAACTACCAGGTGAGTATGGGCCGCAACTACCAGGTAAAAAACAGCCGCTTCGGTTTTGTGGGCAGCATCAGCTACCGCAACGAGCAGTCGATGGATGATATCGAACACTTTGAACGCGGTAACTGGGAAAAGCTCGATAACCGCCGCTACGATGCAGCTACCGGCGCAGAACTGGAGCCCACCTTTGCCAACCAGTATAACTTTAACACTACCTGGGCAGCATTGCTGAACGCAGGCTGGAGCTCAGCCAATCATAAGATCACCATCCGCAACTTCTACTCCCGTGTGTTCAACAACCAGTTCAACCGCATGGTGGGCTGGGGCAACGAGATCGGTTTCGGTGACAAGCCCGCCATCCGCGAATACGACCGCCCCAAGTTCCTCAACATGCTGCAGAACCGCATCAACGGCGATCACACTTTCGGTAAGTTCCGTTTTGAATGGAACGTTGCGCGTAACAAGCTCACGAACCTTGAGAAAGATGCCGTGGAAGCCTGGCTGGCGCCCACCACTACTCTCAACCAGACAACATATAACGTGATGGTTCACGGGGTCACCAACCCCGGCTACGGCACATTTAACCGCGCACAATACCTCTACGAAGAAACCAACCGTATTGGTGAAGCCTCCCTCAGCTACAATACGCAACTGCTGGGTCAGAAGCAACTGGTGAAAGTTGGATACCAGTTTATGGAGCGCAAAGGCTTCTACGACTGGACCATTCTGCCCATCGGCACATTGAACCCAAACACCTCCGTATTCCCCTACCTGCCTGTGCAGGAATGGGGTAAGTACCTCGATTTTAAAGATCCATATTCAGACCTGATGTATTTCCCTGCAGGGTTCTCCTCTAACGGCTACCAGGGCAAAAACACCAATCAGGGCCTCTACGCCATGCTCGATAACCGGTTTACGAAATGGATGCGCCTCGTATGGGGCGTGCGTGCCGAATACTACAAGTATGAAAGGCTCCGCAGTGGCCCTAACGATCTGCTGATAGACCAGCTCATTAAGGATGGCGAAAAAGTCCGTTATGTAGACCCCGAATCCGGAAAAATAGTGAGTGCCTTTGCCGATCCTTCCAAAGAGGAGAAAACCTGGCGCTACCTGCCTTCTGCAAGCCTCACTATTACACCGCTGGCAGACTTCAACATCCGCGCCGCATATGCACAGTCGGTTGTGCGCCCTTCGCTGATCGAGAACTCCCGTATGATCCGCTTCGACCCCGCTCTGGGCTCCTACAGGATGAACGAAGGCGTACTGTCTACCCTCATAGACCATTACGACCTCCGCCTGGAATGGTACCCCAAACCCGGTGAGGTTATCTCCTTCGGCTATTTCTATAAATACTTCGACAAACCTGCTGAGATCTACCGCGATCAGCCAGACGCCACGGGCCGTATTTACGTCAAAACCAATAACTCGGAATGGGCCAAAGTAAGCGGCTGGGAATTCGATTTGCGGAAAAACTTCGGATTCATTAACCCCGACTGGAAGTTCCTCGACAACCTTTTCCTGAGCGGCAACCTCACCCTGCAGAACTCCACCGTGCAGGCGAGCCAATACAGCGGAAAAAGCATGAGCGACGATAAATACGGCTATAAATACAGCTACCGTACAAAAAAACTGCTCACAGAAAAACGGCCGCTCTATGGCCAGGTGCCCGTACTGTACAATATAGCCCTGCAATATGCGGGCAAACGCCTAGGTGCCAACATCGCATTCAACCACATGGGGTATAAAACCTTTACCACGGGAATACTGCCCAGCATTGTGGAATACGAACGTCCGCGCGACCAGCTCGATGCACAGCTCAGCTATGCGTTTCTGAAAAACAAAAACCTGATGGTGAGGCTCAATATGAGCAACCTCACCAACTCCGCGCACCGCTTCTACATCAACAGCGACGAAACCTACAAACTGCAGGATAAATACCGCAACACACCCCTCTCCTTCATCAGTGAAACAGACTGGAGCGCCATCTATGAATGGAAATTCGGCTTCTCCCAGAAATATGAAGAAGGGTACCTGGAACTGTCGGAAGACGGAAAAACGAAAAGAAGGATCGGCGACCAGGATACTTTCATCCGGAAGGTGGGTACCTCTGTCAGCCTGTCTATCGGATACACGTTCTAACATTCCCCGCATTCAAATAACAAACCATGAAAACGAAACATATACTTTTTAGCCTGCTGGCCACATTTACTATACTGGCCACGGCCTGCAAAAAAGACGTCGAATTCCTGTACAAAGGCGATATGCTGCCCTTCGTTATTTCCGGCTACAATGCCAGCAATGAGAAACTCAATGTGAAGCTTGATACCTTCCAGCGCCTTTTCCAGATCCCAAACGGCCCTTTCAAAGTAAGTCAGGCATTTACCTTTCCCGAAGGCCAGCAATCGCTGAAAGTGTCCATCACACCGGAAGGCGCCGATAAACCCGTACTGGAAAGAGAATGGAAGAAGGGAGACAATGTGGGCAAAGTCAATTTCTTTTACCTGAACGGGGTAGCGGGAGAAATGCCTGAGCCACCAGCGTTCGAAGAAGGAAAGATAAAGCTGCGGTATATGTGGAACCCCGTGATGACGAAGTATGATGGCCCGGTAGATATTGCCGTGGGCAAACTGTACTTCACACCGAAGGTGTTCCAGGAACTGGCACGGATAAAAAACGTGAAAGCCGGGGAGTTTAGTGAAACGATCACCATTGATCCCTTCCCTACCGCCGGACAAACCTACAACGGCCAGCCTACCAGTGTGCTGTTTGTGATATACCTCTACAAAGCCGGCACCAATGAGTTTTACACTGCCGGCACCGGTTACAACTGGAATATCACCACATCGGCGCCGAAGCCCAATGCCAACGTAGCTTCTTCCAAAATGTACATCTTTACCGAAAACCCTTCCGGGTCGCTGATGGCCTTCGTGAAGAACCTGGAACTCTAAAACCTGTCAATATGCGATTATTCATCAACAAAACCATTACCGTATTACTGCTGACCTTATCGTCTGTGGCGTTTACGGCCTGCAATAAAGAAGACCTCAATGCCGGCATGGCGATGCAGGTGCTGGTGGCTGGTTATAATAACTCAGACCATGCCCTGCAGATCTCGCTCGATACATCAGTTTATGACGTATCTGTCAACAACGGGGATTACATCATTAAACCCACATCACTGGTGCACTTCAATGCCACGCACCGCTATGTACCCGGCCGAACCAACAAAATGCTGGTGATTACAGACACGGTAACGAAAAAGGAAGTCTTCAGACAACAATTGCCTGAAACCGGTACCAAAGCCTACTATAACTTTCTGTATATCGATGGAAAGGAAGTTCCCTCACAGCCACCCGCAGCTGACCCCAACACAAATAAGCTCGGGTTCTATATCCGCTACGCCGAAAGCACCGATCCGGTCGACATCTTCCTCAGCAGAACAGATGCCGCCAACGGACAGGAGTACCGCGCCTACCTTGCCCGGAACGTACAGCCCAATAAATGGGCGTATGCCGGATACCTCGCAGACGAGAGATTCGCAACTATCAATATGCTTAGTTCCACCAACATCTGCTTTACAAAAGCCGGTACTACAGACCAGTGGGCATTTTACGACGATGAAAGTAAAAGTAAAATGGCTGCCAGCAGCCTGGTCATGCCAAGAGCCGGAGAAAAAGGATTGGTGCAACCATACCTGGTGGTGCAGGGTAAATGGGGCCTGGAGATCGGGCGGATGTTCTTCTATCCGGACAGGATCTGATCGTTCCCTAAATACGCAATACAAAAAAAGGTTGAAGTGCTTACTTCAACCTTTTTTTGTATTATGAAATATAAACTGATACATTTCATTCCACCGTATCACTCGGGGGAAATTATCGTCCACCCCTTTTTTTACCGGATTGCTTTGCCGGTCGGGCAGCGGGTTTGCCTTTCTTTGAAGGAGCGGGTTTCTGAGAAGGATTACCCCTCTTTGTTGGCTTCTCGAACGATTTAGGTTTACCCTCTTTAGCCGGTGGCTTGGGAGATTTAAACTTACTGTCATTCGTTTTTTTATCCTTGTTTAAATCAGGCTTAGGAGATTTAAACTTACTGTCTGATGGCTTTTTATCCCGGTTAAATTCGGGTTTGGGAGATTTAAACTTACTGTCAGATGGTTTCTTGTCCCGGTTAAATTCGGGCTTAGGAGATTTAAACTTAGTGCCTGCAAGCTTTTCAACCGGGTTAAAATCAGGTTTGGGATGCTTTCCCGCAGGTTTCTGTGCGCGGTTCTTCTTACGATTTGCTTGTGAAGTACTTTCATCACCACCCATGCTGGAATCAGCCACACTTTCTTTAATTAACGCGATCTCCGCTTCGCTGAGGTAGCGCCATTTACCTACAGCCAGTTTATCAAGCTTTACGTTCATGATACGAACGCGCTGTAGGGCTACAACAGCATAACCGAGGGCTTCGCACATGCGGCGGATCTGGCGGTTGAGGCCCTGTGTAAGTGTGATGCGGAACGTCTGGCGGCCCGTCATTTCCACCTTACAGGGCAACGTGGTAGTTTCCAGTATACGCACCCCCTGCGACATTTGTCTCACAAACGCGGCATTCACAGGCTTGTTCACCCGCACTACATACTCCTTCTCGTGATTATTAGCAGCCCGCAGAATCTTATTGATGATATCCCCGTCATTAGTGAGGAAGATCAGTCCTTCGGAGTCTTTATCAAGCCGGCCGATGGGGAATATCCTTTTAGGATAACCCACAAAGCTGATGATATTATCTTTGATGTGAAGTTCGGTAGTGGTAGTGATGCCTACCGGCTTGTTAAGCGCCAGGTAAACCCGTTTCTCCTTTTTGGCAGCAGTAATAAGACTGCCATCCACTTCAACCGTATCACCGGGTTTATAGCGGTTACCCAAAGTAGCCGGCTTGTCGTTCAGCAACACACGGCCGGAGGTGATGAGATTGTCTGCCTCACGGCGCGAACAATACCCCGTATCACTGATAAACTTGTTTAAACTGATTGACTGGTCCAATGTTGTAAAATGCTTTTAACCGGCAGGCAAATACCTTCCGGGTGCAAAAGTCGGTAATTGGAAGGAAATAAACGCATTTTACCTTACCGGTGGCTTTCGGAGGGCCCACGAAGTATAGAATATATCAATATATAATCAACACGCGTATTTGCATTAAAGTAAAAAAGGGCAGCTCATAGTAGAGCTGCCCTTTAATAATGCCGGTTATCCGTTTGAATTACTTCCCATATGCATAGATTTCTGCTATGCTTGTAAATGGCGGATTATTACTGTCGGCCAGGTATATTTTCAGGTATCTGCCGGAGGCGTTAGCGGTATTGTCGATTTTCAACAGATCGCCTGATGTGAAGGCACCTTGTCCAGCCAGCGTCCAGGTTCCATTGGGATCGCTGCTATTACCGAGAAAGAGTTGTACTGACTTTGAGTTGGTATTGTTCTTACGGCGGTATACTGTGAAATACGCAATATTCTTTACGGTACTCAGGTCTATAATTGCCCAGTGTGGTAAGGCAATATCCGGCCCCCACTGGGAATGCCAGTAGGAACCCAGGTCACCGTCTATCAGCGCATCCTTTCCGCCACCATCGCTGGCGGTTTCATCGGATACAGAAAGGGCTTCCCAAGCGGAACGGTCGATAGTGTAGAAATCCGGCAGCTTGTCAGATGCCCAGGCCGAGGCAAAGGTATCGATCGCCTCCGACTGCGGAATATAAAGCGAACGGTATTGGAAGGTGGTGCCTCCCGGAGCGTCTATCCCAACACTAAAAGATGAAGATGCAAAGCGAACGGTGGTATCGGTACCGCGGCGGTTGATGAATTTCACTTCGTTAAGGATCATCCCTTCCGCCGGTGCGAACCACTCCAGCAGGCCTTCCGTTTCCGTAAGGGAGATTTTTTTAAGCCTCCGGTTCTGGAGAGAACCGGCATAGGCATCGCCAAATGTAGTACCAAACTGTGTGTATGTCAGGGAACGATGCCCGAAGCCATCCACAGCGTATATATTGAAAGAGTAGGCTTTTTCTACCAGGTTGGGCAGCAGTGTTTCAATGCTATCCCTTCCGGTCTTTAATTTCATGGGTATAATGAGCGAATCGGCCCCGCCGTTCCAGGAAACGATGATATTCTTAATATTCTGGCCGTTCTCCATCCATAGGCGCATCAGCAGTCTTTCCTTACCGGCGATGAATACCACCGAATCGGGCTTAACGGCGTAGATGATTTCTCCGCCTTCTATAAATGGTTTATGAATATCCGTGAATTTATCGCAGGATGCAGCCATGGTGAGGATGCACAGATACGAAAAAGCATGCAGTATATATTTCATGTGCTTGTCAGTTTAGGTGGATGATTATTTCCGCTCGCCGTATACATCAATTTCCGCAGGGTGGGTAAACGTGGTGCTTCCCCAGGTAGAGCGGATAACGATGCGGATGTAACGAACCGGTTCCTGTGAAAGATCGAAGGTAAACTCGTGCCCGTTTTCGGCGGCGCGGAGGTCATCGTCCGTTACATTGCTGCTGCTGCCGGAAGGTTTAACGATCTCCGTTTCCATGATCTTCTTCCACTCACTCCAGTCACCGCTTTGTGAGGGTGTCGTCGTTTTTACATACACATCAATTTCCTTAGGGTTCCCCCAGTTATAGTAGCTGCTGCTGAAATTACGCTGGAAGAGTACGATACGGCTTACTTTGGCCGTTACCCCGAGATCCAGCGTAAAGGGTGCGGGAAGGGAGGATGATGGTGAGTGGCCGAAAGAAGTAAGGTCATCATCAATGATCTTCTGATCGGATCCTTCCCAGTTGGTGAAGTTCTGATCATTCGCCAGTTTCATGATTGCCATAGCAGATTTCGGGAGGCGTTCTTCGAACAGCGGCAGTATCTTCCTGCCGGCAGGGAAAATAGTATCTGAACGGTTGCCAAAGTTATCTTTCACCACCAGACCGAATTCCCGGAGTACAGGCGGATATCCGCGCAGGGCCTGTGAGCCTTCCGTTACCTGTGAATTGATAACACGTACCAGCGTCATACGGCCCAGTGAATCCGGCGTATACATTTCAAACGCCAGCGGCGATTTAAGTTCGTTCATCCAGGTAAAACGCGCACCGCCGAAATCGCTCTGGATCTGTACGGTTGCTGCCGCCAGTTTGAGCGGAGAAACCATTGGCTTGATAATGCATTTCACGGGCTCAGATAATTCCTGCGCACGATTCACCGTATAAATGAGCACTTCATGCTCCTTCTCATCATTAAAGCCGGTGATGCTGAGTTTATTGTTATAGAAAGACGCGTCAGCTTCAAACTTCTTCCCGGTAGAGATGGTGTACACTGCTTTCACGCTGAGTACTTCTGCCTGATTCGGGATGCGGTAAGTAATCACGGCGCCGCCAGGAAGGTTCTGTACCGATACTTCCGTTACCTGTCCGGGTTTGCCGGTGGCTGAAGAGATGGGTGTGTTGTCCTTCTCGGTACAGGCCTGCAATGTGCCTGCAAGAACGAGGATCAGTATAATCAATTTTTTCATAACCTGTATTTTAGACCTTACCAACCGGGGTTTTGAACGAGGAGTGGATTATTAATCAGTTCTGTTTGTGGAATGGGCGAGAAATAATCCCTGTAGGTGAACCGCTGGAAATACACCGTGGTTACGGAATAATATTCTTCCGCTTCCCTACCGTTAATGTTCCATCCCTGAATGGGCCGGTTGCGTTCACGCATGGCAGTTTTCCAGCGGTTGCTGTCCCACATATACACGCCTTCAGCGGCCAGTTCTATCTTCCTTTCCTGCTGGATGATCTGGCGCATCCCTTCTTTAGACAGCGGTTTGGAAGGCTGGTTGGAATACTGCGCCCAGCTTTCCAGCACGCCTTTCAGGCCTGCACGCGCCCTTACGGAATCGATGTATTTATACACTTCATCATCAGGTGCTGCTTTCGATTCGTTCAGCGCTTCTGCACAGAGGAGCAGCAGATCGGCAAAGCGCATTTCCGGATAGGGATAGCTTTCTTCCGAAACGCTGTTGGCATCGCGCCAGGTGGTGTTCATGGAAACCAGCTTCTTAGGCCAGTAACCGGTGGCGTTGTATTCTCCGGGGTTGAACACGGAAGAATATTCCCCGAAACGGTTCTTGGGGAAAGGCAGTGCATTTTCATTGATCTGCATATAGGTATTACCATACCAGCGTCCCCTGTCGAAGCCCAGGGAAGAATAAAAACGTATTTCCCTGTCGAAATTGAGGGCTGCTGTTTTTTCACCATTGGCGATAAACAGATTGTGTGCGGCATCACCTACCCGTATGTTGTACCGGTTAGCGTAAGGGTACGATACGTCTTCATTGATAGGCACTCCGTTTCCAGAGTAAAACTGTTCAACGGTAGAAAGCGGCACACTCAAAATCCCTGTATTGCCGGAAGGGGTGGATGTACCCGGCTCCATACGCGCCAGTGCGGTGATCTGGTAGTTCCAGTTGGCGGGGTAGGAAGAGTTAGCCCAGATGATCTCCGGATTCCAGCGCTGGGTAACTGCGCTGCGGAGGGTATTGATCAGCAAAGTGGTATCGGATGTTGGTTTGCTGTTCACGGATTTATAGTCGCCCGTTACATACAACCGGTGGCCTGCGGCGATGCATACATCAATCGCTGCTTTGCAGGCAGCAGCAGCACTATCCCAGCGGGAGGCTACAAATGTCTGGTTGAAGAAGGGCTGGCCTTCGTGGTTTTTAAATCCGCTGTAGTCGCTGTTACCATTAAAGAGCGGGCTGGCCCAGTATGTCAGCACCTTTGCTTTCAGGAAATAAGCTACCGGGCGTGAGAACCGGCCCAGTTCCGTGCTTTTTCCTTCAATGTTCAGGGGCAGAGCTTCAGACTTGATCACTTCATCGATCAGCTGCAGCACATATCCGAAACAGTCGTCGATCTTTTCGCGATAGGCACGGATGCCGGCGGTAGACTCAGTAAGTGAGGTGTTTTTCCTGAGCGGTGTGATGGGCCCGTAATACTGTATCAGGTAAAAGTTCAGATAAGCCTTGATCAGTTTTACTTCCGCTTTCATACGGTCTTTTTCGTAGCGGTTAATATCCCGCACGCCGTCGATGTTTTCCAGGAAGGTGTTACAATCGCGCATACCGGCGTACAGCGAGCGTACCATGGTGCCTTTCGAGCTCCAGTAATTGGTGATGGCTAATACGGCGCTGTTCTGGCCAAGGGCATACTGCATGCCGCCTTCGGTGCGTCGGTCGCGGTTAAAGACCAGCTCCAGGGCACCCAGCATAGCGGGGTTTTCGTTCCAGCCTGCTGATTTAGGAATGCCCCAATAGCAGGTGGCGAGGAACTTCATGGCATTGTACCGGTCCGAAAAAGCATCGTCGATGGTCGGAATGTTATCGGGTACAACATCGAGATATTTGTTGCAGGAAACCGCTCCTGTCAAAACGCTGCAAAGAACAGCTATCTTAATAAATACTTTCTTCATGTTGATTCTTTTACAGGCCAATGTTAAAACCAATGTTATACACTTTCTGCAGCGGGTAATCGAACCCGGAGCCAGCCATTTCGGCATCCCAGAGCTTAAAGGCGCTCCATATCGCAAGGTTGGAACCGCTGGCGTAAATCCGCAGGTTACTCACTTTGTAACGCTTCAGCCATTCACGGGGAAGGGTATAACCGATGTCCACTGATTTAAGGCGGAGGAAAGCGCCGTTCTGCATGAACCAGGTGCTGGTTTGCCGGTTGTTCTCTACCCGGTAGTTAGCCAGCCGGGGCCAGAAAGCGTATGGATTACGATTGGATTCTGACCAGTAATTATCCGCAATCACCTGGGTTACGGCATTCTGTCCTACTTTCCCGTCTCCGCCATCACCGTCGATGAACGGCGTCATATTGTCCTGATTGATCCAGAAAGACTCGCGGCCCAGGCCCTGGAAGAAGAAGTTAACATCGAATTGTTTCCAGGATGCGGATAAACCGAAGCCATAGATAATTTCCGGAGTGGTGGGGTGGCCGATGGGCACGTAATCGAGCTGGTCGATCTTTCCGTCGCGGTTAATGTCGCGGTACTTAATGTCGCCACCCATGTATTCACCGAATTCCTGCTTGGGCGAGTTCTTCACTTCAGCATCATCTACGAACAGACGTTCTGCAACAAGGCCCCAGGTCTGCCCAAGGCTCCTGCCCACGCGCGACATCCAGTAGTTCTGTCCATAATCTGGTTCTTCCCATTTGATGACACGGCTGGTGCTGTAAGTGAAGGTACCACGGCCGGTCAGCTGCAGGTTCCTGCCGATCCGCTTGTCGTAGTTCAGTTCAATATCGATCCCCTTGCCTTCCGCTTCGCCGAGGTTAGCTTTTACAGATGGAATAATACCTGTGGTGGCCGGGATGATCCTGTCCTGCAGGATGTTCTTTCTGGTTTCTTTATATACTTCTATAATGGACGAAAGGCCGTTTACGAGGTTAAACTCCAGTACGAGGTTGGATTTGTAAGAGCGCTCCCAGCCTACCTGATCGTTCGCATAACGCCTTACATCAATACCACCGGGGTTCTGGTTCATATTGATACCCCAGTTCACCGCATAAGGTGCTTTAAGGTCTACTTCAGAGAGGTAGAAGAAACGCTCGTTTGCACTACCGATAGCCTCGTTACCCGCAATACCGTACGATCCGCGTAATTTCAACTGGCGGAAGGTAGATGTCAGCCCTTCGAAGAAAGGCTCGTTGGACACTACCCAGCCTAAACCGAAGGAGGGGAAAAAGCCCCAGCGGTTATTCTTCGAAAAGCGCTCGGAAGCGTTGTATCCGAAAGCGAACTCAGCGAGGTAGCGGGAGTCGTAGTTGTAAGAGAAACGGCCCGACAGGCTTACGTTCCTCGTAGGGAGCGACATCTGGATGGTATTGGGGGCACCCTGCTTAAACTGGCGGGCGGTAAACACCAACAGGCCGCTCACACTGTTCTTACCGAAGTTATTGTTATACTGGCTGGCGCCTTCAAAGTAATAACTGTTGGCAACCGTGCGGGAAGTATTGTTAAAGTCGTAGTCCAGTGTTTCCTCACCAGTGGTAGGGTTCAGCCGCACGAGGCGGTAAGAATCATCCTTCAGATCAAATGCGGAAATATTGTAGTAAAAGGGAACGTATGCGCGGGAGATGGCGTATTCCGACCGGCGGTCGAAGTTCACCAAAGCACGCAGCATGAGGCCTTTCACAAATTGATCCAGGTTCTGCTTCAGCTCTACAGTGGTGAGCATATTACTCCGGCTGTAATCGCGGTAACCACGCAGTGCTTCTGCATATGGGTTCAGGTAGTTGGCCGTTTCGAAGTTGCCGAAAAGGATGTGCCGGGCGTAATTGAAAGCAGAATCCGGCTCATAGTACGGCTTGAAGCGTACTGGGTTGGCCTGCATCACTTTCCGGTACATGGCAGAACCACCGTCTATCGGGCCGGTGTAATCATCAAAGTTCGCCACGAAGCGGGTGGACATTTCCGTCGTCTTCGTCAGGTTGATGTTTACGTTCGAGCGGATATTGTATTTGTATAAGTTGATGTTGGAGTTGAAATCATTCTTTTTATCTACCCGCATGTTGCCCTGATCTTTGGTAACGGAACCGGCTACGTAATAACGTGCCACAGTACCACCACCGGTGAAGCTGAGGTTGATGCGGTTATTTACGGCATAGTCTTTAAACATGGCCTCATTCCAATCGGTGGCAGGATATATATCTGAATGCTTCCCCATTTCGGTGAAGGTGATCTTTTCGTCGGTGTAGAGGGTCTCGCCGGCGGGGTTACGTGTTTTCACCGCTTCGTTATGCATTTTCATGAACGTAACGGGGTCTGCCACTTTCATGCGCCGGGTAGGCATGGAGAAGGAGTTATCGAACCGCAGATCCACGTTCATCTTTCCTTCCCTGCCTTCTTTGGTGGTTACGAGGATTACGCCGTTGGCACCACGGGCACCATAGAGGGCAGTTGCCAGTGCGTCCTTCATAATGCTGAAGCTGGCGATATCGTCGGGGTTAAGGCGGGAGAGGTCGCTGGTGTTCAGCTCGATACCATCGATGAGGATGAGGGGGTCTTTCTTGGCGGAGGCCCCGAACGAAGTGATGCCCCGTATGAAGAAGGAGGCGTTATCCGAACCCGGCTCCCCGCTTCGCTGGTAGGCTACAACGCCTGCCAGGCGGCCGGCTAAGGCGTTAGTGAGGTTGCTGCTGGGGATGCGCAGCTCACCGGGCTTAATCGTAGTTACGGAAGCCACCATGCTGGATTTCTTCTGACGGGAGAAACCTACCACGGCTACTTCGTTCAAACTTCCTTCCTGTGCCTCCAGAACAATGATAATAGGCCGGGAGTCGGCCACGAAGATCGTTTGCTGTTTGTATCCCACAAACGAGAAAACGAGGCTGTCGTACAGGTTAGCCTCGAGCGTAAACTCACCTTTCTCATTGGTCATGGTACCGTGCTGGGTACCTTTAACGTAGACCGACACGTGTGGCATCATGCCACCAGCCTTGTCTTTCACCGCACCTCTCACGGTAACAGGCGGCAGCTCCGGGCGGGATTCCGGCTGCTGGCGGTTCAGGATGATGATGATGTTGTTCTCCATCTTCTTGTAATAGAGGGGCGTGTTGCGGAACATCTGCGCCATTACAGAGTCGATAGAGGCATCTTTGGTAATGATGTTAATCTTAATACCCGGTGGTATTACTTCGGACTGATACACGAAAGAATACCTGCTCTGCGCCTGAATGTTTCGCAGCACACTTTCGAGAGGAGCTTTGCTGAAATTCAGGGTGATCCGGTCTTGCCCTGCAAGGTCGTTCGCCATCAGGGAAGATCCGGTAAGGAGTACAAGGAATAATACAATTTTCATGGCAACAAAGTGCTTAAACATATAGCCTCGGCTATAGCAGTACGTGTTCGTCATAAGTTTAGAATTCAATTGAGAATCAACCGCATTGCACGGCCGAAGAGTGTCCATTGTTTACTTCCGGGCACGTGGGGGCCCTTCTGATCCGGTTTAAAATCAGGGTACGTCAACTTATCATATGCAATGTAAATTTTGGTTTTAAGGCGCTATCAAAATTGTGTCGTTCTTCATTTTGTACGTGAAACCGCCGGCGACCTGTAATGATTCCATAACGCTTTGAATATTTTGGTTTTCAAATATACCCGTGTATTGGCGGGCCATCATGTCATCGTTCCCCTGTACAATCACTACCACACCATACCAACGAGACAAAATATTGGCTACTTCGTGGAGTGGCTGGTTGGCAAAAACCAGTTTGTTTCTGGTCCATTGTGCTTCAGGAGGAATCGTGTCTGTTTTTACTATTTTGATTTTGGTTATGTTTTCCAGGATCTCTTCTTCCTTCGGATGCTTATCATGAAATGCTGCGGGTTCCCCGGATTCGTTTTGCACTATCAGTTTTTCGTCGGGCAGCAGCACATAGCTCAGTTCTTTTTTATGGTTGACGGACACCTGTACCTTGCCCTGCACAAGGGTGGTGGCGGTCGTTTTCTCGTCGGGGTAAGCCCTGACGTTGAAAGCGGTTCCCAGCACCTTAATGGTGACGGTAGCCGTTTTTATGATCATGGGATGGTTAGGATCCCTTGCTACATCGAAGTACGCTTCGCCGGTAAGGGTCAGTTCCCGGTTGTTTTTCCCGAAGCTGGCGCCATAGGTAATCCGGCTGTCGCCATTAAGCCATACGTGCGACCCGTCGGGCAACGTGAGTTTGGACCGCGATCCTTTCTCCGTGCCCACAATATTCTGGCTCGTACGGGCTTCTTTCCTTGCGGAAAGCCAGTAGTAAGAACCCGTTCCCGCCACGCAAAGCAATACAGCGGAAGCAACCGACAAATGCATAAAGCGGCGCCAGGTAAAGATACCGGGCCTCTTTGGCAGGACAGGTAATTCACTGCTTTCCGGATGCATGGATTTCATGATGCGGTCCCAGCTTTTTTCGCTTCCCTTACGGTCGTCTTCGGTACGTTCCGGACCATATTCCAGGCTAAACAACTCATCTATCTGGATGGCCAGATTCCGGTCGTCTTCATTCTCCTGCAGCCATTTAGACAACTCAAATTGTTCTTTGAGCGAAATGCCCCCTGATTTCTTCTTTGCGAGCAATTCAATTAAACGGCTTCTTTGCATGGACTTATCATAAATTCTTCTCCTATAAGACAACCAAACAGGTCAACTTACGTAGTCGTACCAAAAAAAAATTCCGGAATTCCGGAATAAAGTGCTGAAATCGGCTGTGGTATTGAATTAATGGAGCTGCCTGTGGTTACCGGCTGCTGCGCCTGGGGAGGATTACCTGGCTTTCTTCCAGGATGGCGGCGATCTTTTTAAGGGAATGATAGAGCTGGGTTTCTACCGTACGCACGGAGGAATTGAGGATTTTGGCCACTTCCCGGCAATTAAGCCCCTTTTCCTTCACGAGGTAGAAAACGAGCTTCGACTTGGGCGGGAGCTGGTTAATCGCCTTTTCAATGGTCAGGACTTCCTCCTTCCCTATCATAGACGATTCCGGGGTGGCGAAGGAATAGAGGCTCCGGTCGTCGAGATCGTCGATAGACACATCGCTGATGTT
Source organism: Chitinophaga deserti (assembly GCF_003149455.1). Lineage (GTDB taxonomy): Bacteria > Bacteroidota > Bacteroidia > Chitinophagales > Chitinophagaceae > Chitinophaga > Chitinophaga deserti. The sequence continues at coordinate 3,274 of NZ_QFFK01000015.1, read as the reverse complement.
CTTCCGGGACTTCAGATGGTTAATGGAGGCGTATTTGGTGGCGGTGTAGAGGTAAGCAGAGAGGTTATTGATATTGCCGAGGGTTTTACGGTTCTGCCAAAGGCGGATGAAGACGTTCTCCACCACGTCTTCCGCGGCAGGTTCATCCGCAATGATCTGCCGGGAAAAGGCCGTCAGGTCGAAATAGAACAGATCGTAGATCTCCCTGAATGCATTTTCATCGTCGTTTTCGATCCGTTTGGATATTTCAGACAAACGTGTATTTTCCAATTGCAGTGATTTATATGACAGACGACAATATCAGTATGAAGTGCGGATCAAGTTATTAGGTTTTTTTGATTTTTTTATTTCTTTTTTTGGGGAGATTCGGAAAGATGGGGGACTACCCCCTCGCCGCCAGCAATGCGGTGGGTGCATAACCAAAATGCTTCTTAAACGCAAAAGAGAAATGCGAGAGATTCTCAAAGCCCACTTCATAGCATACATCAACAGGCTTCATCCTCTTCTCCACAAACTGGTAATGCGCAAGCTCCAGCCTTTTCTGCGTCAGCCACTTTTGCGGGGTTGTATCAAAAGCTTTCCTGAAGTCTCTTTTAAAAGTCGTAAGGCTCCTGCCGGTGAGGTAACCGAATTTCTCGAGCGGCATATTGAACATAAAGTTCTTCTCCATATATTCCGCCAGATTGATCTTTCCCGGCAATTCGAAATTCATCAACATTCCATCAATGCCAGGGTCGATAGACCGCAGGATGCTGACAGCTTCCGTGATCTTTAGCTGAGCTACTTCGGCCGGTAGTTCTGTCATTTCAAAATAGGGTATCAATGACGCCAGGCAGCTTTGCAGGAGCGGGTGGTTATTGTAGTGGCGGATCTTCTGCTCACCCACTATCACCGGCTTCACATTGCGGTTTTCATAGAAGCTGCGCAGCCATTCCGTAGTAAGGTGCATCACCACCGTCTGATGTGGCAACCCATCTTTTGGATAATTGATGATCGTGGCCAGCTGATTTCGTGGGATCAGGAAAATATCCCCTTTCTGAAACATATACGTCCCTTCTGCCTGTACGATCTTCGTTTCTCCTGAAATGAACCAGATCAGCATGTGATGCTCGAACATAATGTCCGATTTGAAGAACTTGTCGGGGTAGCACGACAATTTAATATCTTCCGTTATGTATTTAGCCTGATATTCCATTAGCAATTTTTTTTAGTTCCGCCACCTGATATCAATTTACATAATATCCCTGATCCATGGCTCTTGTCAGGTTTGGAGTTATTTAAACACGTGCCGGCGCCTGCCGGAGGTATGGAAAAAGTATGTATGTAAAACAGAGATTACGCACGCCTTCATAGAGCTCACACAAAGTGCTGGAGTGGCCTTTCCGGAGTAATGCCTCCGACTCTTTTGTTCCTGCCGCCGCCATCAGCTCATCCGTTACCAGCAGGTACGAGCGTGCCGGCACAGCGTTTTTCAACAGGCGGTGCGCCTCCACCACCACTTCCCCATACAGTTTTTGAAATCCTTCAATGGAAAACCCCGTCATTTCCCCGTAATGGGCTACTGCTTTCAGGTGAAGAGCCGGTTCAATATCATACCTGTATTCCAGCTCCCTGATTTTAGCGTCGAAAGCGGATTTCATGATCTCGAATTGCTCAAACAGCGCGTCTACGGAAGGAATGGATGACCATTTAAAGAAGAAAACCGCATCCCCTTCTATTTCCGCGATTTCCATATCCAGCCTGTTATGCCGGATGATGACAGATAGTAGTTCGCTGGTGATAATCCGCCCTGTCACCAGGTCGGTACTGCGGACCAGTTCCGTAAACCCACTGATATCCGGGATGAACACCATGCCTTTACGGGGACTTCCATCAGTGATGCTGTTGGCTTTCTTCCTGTTTTTTGAGATGGAGGGGAACATAAATAAGGTTTTAATTGATATCAAAAGCAATTCCGGTTATCTCTTCGGTGATCGACCACAGACGCTTTGCCGTTTCTTCATCGAGGGAATAAGGCATCACACCATTCTGGTGCTGTTTAGGATGAGTTGCAACAGCAGGGTCGGTAGCTAACAATTCCGCCACATCGCCATCCTCACAGTAAACACCGCCGATGTTATTAAGCAGTGGGCTGGTAGCTGCCCAAATGGTGGTGGCAGCACCCTGGGGAATGGTTTTCAGCGAAGCCAGTACTTCGGGGCGCATCTGGTCATTTTCATCCAGAAAGCCCATTTCCCGAAAGAGTTCCACCGGGGCTTCCCGCCCTAATTCGGTACCGGCAATGGACCCGGGATGAACGGAGTAGGCTCTTACCTGGCTGGCGCTTGCACGGCTGTCCAGCTCCATGGCAAAAAGGTTGCTGGCAGTTTTTGATTGCCCGTAGGCCAGCAGCGTTTGATAGGTACGATGTTCGAAGTTCAGGTCATTGAAGTCGATAGCCCCCATGTGATGCCCCAGTGAGGAAACATTCACCACCCGGGCACCGTTTGCCTGTTTCAATGCGGGCCAGAGCCTTGCGGTGAGGTGAAACTGACCGATATAATTAGTTGCCAACTGGGATTCGATACCGCGGGCATCTTTACGCAGGGGCACCCACATGATGCCGGCATTGTTGATGAGAAGATGCAGCGGCCTGCCAGAGGCCATGAACTTTTGAGCAAAAGCATCAATGGAAGCAGGGTCCATCATATCCATTGGCTCAATCTCCACATGAGGGATATCTGAAAGGTTCTTACGGGCTTTTTCCACATCTCTGGCAGGCACGATCACTGTTGCTCCCGCGGCAACAAGTGTTCTGACAGTTTCCATACCTATACCGGTATTGCCTCCTGTTACGATGGCCACTTTGCCGCTCAGAGAGACGCCTTTGATTACATCAGAAGTGGTGGATTGGGCATTGAACCCGGTGCCTATTGGGTGCTGAAGCGCGCCCTGGTAGTTACTTTGTATCATAGTGATTTCTTTTTGTTGATACAAAAGTAGGATGCGCGCAATTGGACGGCTTTGTTCTGCGGGCCGAATTTACTTTGTTTTCCGGGCCATTCAGATAGGCGGGCTGGTAACCATGCTTCTTTTGTATCCCGAATGTAGGAAGCTGGAAATTTCCTGACAACCGGAATGGCCATTTTGGCCGTTTTGGCCGCAATTATGTCTTATTTCAAAATTGGCTTTACAGTTTAGGGATTTAATAACGTTTAAATTAAATTTCCTTTATGAAGAAGACGCAGGGCAGAAAAAGCCAATATTCAGATTCAGAGCGCATAGCGATAGCCCA
>NZ_QFFK01000014.1 GCF_003149455.1 Chitinophaga deserti | reverse complement strand
CTGGGCTATCGCTATGCGCTCTGAATCTGAATATTGGCTTTTTCTGCCCTGCGTCTTCTTCATAAAGGAAATTTAATTTAAACGTTATTAAATCCCTAAACTGTAAAGCCAATTTTGAAATAAGACATTTTGAGCACCCGGAATTCATTCTTTAGCGTGCAGTGGGCAAATAGCAGGTTTCCGGGCAATAGGGGTATTAGTGACAGATGCACTATCCCTCAGGAATAGTTCGCCGGTAACAGGCAATAAATAGAGGGGAACAGACGGGTTACTGGTGGTTTAAAGAAGGGTTAAAGAAGGGTTAATGTATATTAGCAGGTGGTTTTTAGTATAATTTCCGCGCCTGGTAAGGGTTTCAGTACGATTTATATACTGTATATCAGGGAAACAATACAGTTACAGTAAACCTGCAGTAGGGGTAAAGGAGGGGTGCTTTCTAAAAAGGGCTAAGGCCGATTACAGGCCAATTAGAGGCCGATTAGCGTATTTTGAAGCGCAATAAACAACGTCTATCCGATAGATTATCAGTTAGTTGTGATTCTGCTCTGAAGGATTTTGTAGCTACTGATGCCAGTTATCTTCTTCAACAGTTTCAAAATCAAACTCTTAGCTAAAGCTGTTGCATTCGAAATCCTTTTCGGGCGCCCTTCTTGTGGTCAATCGGTTTAAAGTGCGTTTTAAGGCAAGATATGGATGCTGCAATCAATTCCGGGAAAGTAGGTCAGCCGGGCGACTAAAGGTCGAGGAAGGGGCTTAGGATCGCCAAAACGAGCAGGTGTGTGCCGACAATAGAAAAGCCCTCCGGAAAGGATATCCGGAGGGCTGAGTATATGACTACTGCTGTTACAGGTCGAATTTAATTCCCTGCGCCAAAGGCAGCTTTGTACTGTAGTTGATGGTATTGGTTTGCCGGCGCATGTAAGCCTTCCATGCATCAGACCCGCTTTCGCGGCCACCGCCCGTTTCTTTCTCTCCGCCAAACGCTCCGCCAATTTCAGCACCGCTTGTTCCGATATTCACATTAGCTATACCGCAGTCGGAACCCGCCTGAGAAAGGAACAGTTCCGCCTCCCTGAGGTTCAGCGTCATGATGGCAGACGACAGGCCCTGGGGCACACCGTTCTGCAATGCAATAGCCTCATCCAGCTCCTTATAACGGATCAGGTACAGGATAGGTGCAAAGGTTTCGTGCTGCACGATCTTGTAGTGGTTCTGCACTTCCGCAATAGCCGGTTTCACATAGCAGCCGGACTCATAGCCCGCACCTTCCAGTACGCCGCCTTCCACCACAAAGGTGCCACCTTCCGCCTTACAGGCTTCGATGGATTGCAGGTAGGCATGCACCGCATCTTTATCGATCAGCGGGCCTACATGGTTGTTTTCATCCAGCGGGTCGCCGATGCGCAGCTGCTGATAAGCTTTCACCAGCTTAGCCTTAAAGGCGTCGTACACACTATCATGGATGATGAGCCTGCGGGTGCTGGTGCAACGCTGGCCTGCGGTACCCACAGCGCCAAACACGCATCCGATGAGCGACATATCGAGGTCTGCATCTTTCGAAATAATAATGGCATTATTACCGCCCAGTTCCAGCAGGGCTTTACCCAAACGGGCGCCCACTGTTGCACTTACGGCCTTGCCCATACGGGTACTGCCGGTAGCGGAAACAAGCGGCACATTTACGTCAGACGACATCCATTCACCCACTTCACGATCGCCCGATACGAGGCAGGAAACCCCTTCAGGTACTCCGTTTGCCGCAAACACTTCCGCAGCTATCTTCTGGCAGGCGATGGCGGTAAGGGGTGTTTTCTCGGAGGGCTTCCAGATGCATACGTCGCCGCACACCCATGCCAGCATGGAGTTCCAGCTCCATACCGCTACAGGGAAGTTAAAGGCGGAAATAATGCCTACAATGCCCAGGGGATGCCATTGTTCATACATCCGGTGGCCGGGGCGTTCGGAATGCATGGTGAGGCCGTGCAGCTGGCGGCTGAGGCCAACCGCGAAATCGCAGATATCGATCATTTCCTGTACTTCGCCATAACCTTCCTGCAGGCTTTTACCCATTTCATACGAAACAAGGCGGCCCAGGGCTTCCTTGTTGGCACGGAGGGCATCGCCCACCTGGCGTACCACCTCACCGCGGCGGGGGGCCGGCCAGAGGCGCCATGCCTCGTAAGCGGCCTTTGCCGTAGCAACCACCTCGTCGTAATTACTGCGGGATGCGCAGGTTACGGCGGCTATCACCTTCCCGTCTACCGGGGATACGGATACAATTTCAGCTCCGCCCGCCGCCAGCCATTTGCTGCCGGTGGAAACGCCGCTGTTAAGACCTTTAATGCTGAATTGTTGCAGAATCTGCTCCATCTTGCTTGTGTTTTTTGTATTTTTCGTTCATGAACTTTTTAAAGTCTCCCTGGCCGTGGTATGTTGCCGGACCGCTCATCGGTCTTTGCGTGCCTTTGCTGATGCTTATCGGCAATAAGGCACTGGGCATCTCCTCGTCGCTCCGGCACATTTGTGCGGCCTGTATTCCCGGCAAAATTCCGTTTTTTCAGTATGACTGGAAAAAAGAAAGCTGGAATCTCTGGTTTGTGGGTGGCATTGCCCTCGGGGCGGCCATCGTATTACTGTTTTTCCATAACGGCCAGCCGGTGGATCTGAACCCTGCCACGATAGCGGCCCTGCGGGCCAATGGCGTGCAGGAATTCGATGAACTGACGCCCGGCGATATATTCAACTGGGGCAACGTTGCTTCGGAGACCGGGCTGCTCTTTTTCATTACAGGCGGCTTCCTCGTTGGCTTCGGTACCCGGTATGCCAATGGCTGCACTTCGGGGCATTCCATTTACGGGATTGCCACCTTGCAATGGCCATCACTGGTGGCTACCATCTGCTTTATGGCCGGCGGTTTTGCCATGACCAATTACATTCTTCCTCACCTTATGCGCTGGTTACTGTTATGAAAAACCTGAAATTTCTCTTTACCGGCATGCTTTTCGGCATCATCCTCGTAAAAGCGGAAGTGATCTCCTGGTTCCGTATCCAGGAAATGTTCCGGCTGGAATCCTTTCACATGTATGGCGTGATCGGCAGCGCAGTTTTTACCGCCATGCTGGGTGTGTTGCTCATCCGGAAGATGGGCTGGCGCAGCGTAAGCGGGGAGGAGATTGTTGTGCAGAAAAAGCCCTTTACCAAAGGTAACATCATTGGCGGACTCATCTTCGGACTGGGCTGGGCCATTACCGGCGCCTGTCCGGGCCCGATATTCGCTCAGATCGGAAGCGGCTTTACAGTGGTGATCGTTACCTTCCTGAGTGCCGTTGCCGGTACATGGGTGTATGGTAAATGGAAAGATCATCTTCCGCACTGATTCCGCTACTGCTTACCCGTTTGCGAGGCGTAGGTGCTTTCGAAGATCTTATCGGCATTATTGGCCTCAAACCCTTCCCGGCGGTGTTCCCTGCGGATGTCTGCAGGCGCCAGATGCGCAAACTGCGGCAGCACTCTTCTTTCTGCAAACTCCACGTACGAGCCGGCAATTTCCTGCTTTTCATCACCCGCAAAATCCGCTTCTATCATCCTTGCCACGGTACTGCTTTGCAGCAGGCCCTGATCCGGACTTGTTTTGATTTTACCACCGGAATCATTCAGGCGGAAGCCTTCCTTCTCCAGGAAACGGTTGAAGTCCGCAATGGTATTATATCCTGCGGGCAGGTTGTGTACGCTTACGGTAAAGTGGTTGAGGTAATAACGGTTATAGATTACCCAGGCGGCGTATTCGCTTTCTTCTGCAAGGAGTTTATAATCGGATAAAGTAGGTGTGCGCCAGAGACCACTGTGGAGGAAATGATCCACGGCGGCACCGTCGTCGAGGTTCAGCGCGTCTACCGGGTCGGAGGTAACTTCGTCGGTATACTTATGGATGGTAAGCTGTGCCTGTGGCGAGAGGTCGTTTACACGCAGTTCTGAGATGAAGATGCGCGGGTATTGGTCCGACGGGGGAGCATACCAGTAAGCATCCAGTTTTTTTGCGGGGAAGTTGTAGAAATCCATTTTACGGTAACCGTAATGGAGGAAAATCTTTTCGAGGGATTGGATGCCGAGGTGCGGCACGCCCAGGGTGCGGAAGGCGATGTGATCGTTTTCGATATCGTTCGCATTGGCGATAATGCCTTCTGCGATCATGGCCTTAATAATGGCTCCCACATCGGGGACGCGTTCCTGATAACGGCTCATCAGGCCGTTCAATACTGTTTCCAGCGTTGTCATCAGCTTAGAGATTTAACGTAAAAATTGTTGGTGAATAGTGGAATGGAGGGGCGGGCGTGCAATCATGGCACATGCGAGCAGGTGCTGCGCAGGTAAGACAGGAGTGAAAGTTGTATGTTAATCATGGCATTCACGGAGGCGAATATAACGAAAGGCCCGGACTGGACAAAAAAAGGCCCCTCCGCGGTTACGGAGGGGCCTGGTATCGTGCTTCCCGGAGGGGGATTAGTATTGTTCGCGGTCGTTCGGGAAATCTTTCGCCTTTACATCGTTGATATACTGTTTGGTAGCATTCAGGATATCGTCGTACAGGTTAAGATAGCGGCGGAGGAAGCGGGGCTTGAATTCTTTGTTGATGCCGAGCATATCGTGCATCACAAGCACCTGCCCGTCTACATACTTACCGGCGCCGATGCCGATGGTAGGGATGGTGAGGGCTTCAGCAACCTGTTTACCCAGCAATGCGGGTATTTTCTCCAGTACAATGGCGAAAGCGCCTGCTTCCTGCAGCAGTTTGGCGTCGCGGATGAGCTTTTCTGCTTCCGCATCGTCTGTTGCACGAACGGCGTAGGTGCCGAATTTATAGATACTTTGCGGGGTGAGCCCCAGGTGGCCCATAACGGGAACGCCTGCGCTGATGATCCGCTTCACGGATTCGATGATTTCTTCACCGCCTTCGATCTTTACACCGTGGGCGCCGGTTTCTTTCATGATCCGGATGGTGGAGATGAGTGCTTCCTTGGAATTGCCCTGGTAGGAGCCGAAGGGGAGATCCACCACCACAAAGCTGCGTTTGATGGCGCGCACTACGGAAGCGGCGTGGTAGATCATCTGGTCGAGGGTAATGGGGAGGGTGGTTTCATGACCTGCCATCACGTTGGAAGCGGAATCGCCCACCAGCAGGATGTCTATACCCGCGTCATCTAAGATACGGGCCATGGAAAAGTCATAAGCGGTCAGCATGGAAATCTTCTCTCCGTCCGTTTTCATCTTTTGCAGCACATGGGTAGTGATGCGTTTGATCTCTTTGTTTACAGCAGACATTGCATTGCGTTTTAACCGGGCCCATTGCCCGGAGCGGCACAAAGTTTGGAATAAATACCGGATTTGCCTACAATTATTTGATCTACGGTTGCGCCAGCGCCGAAATCTCCTTATACAGCGCCCTTACAAGGCCGTCGGCCAACCCGATCTTGGGTACGTAGATCTCCTGTATATCCGTCCACCGCATTACGTTCACGTAAATCTGCAGCGCGGGCACGATCACATCGGCCCTGTCTTCCCGTAAATTATAGAGATGGATGCGCTCTTCCACAGAGAAGCTGCTGAATTCCTTGTAGTAATCCTTCAGCAGGTCGAGCGTTAAGGGTTTACCTTCTTTCTTTTTAGAGAGGGAGAATATTTTGTTGATGTTACCACCTGAACCTATGGCGATCACATTGCTATAGGTTTTGAGATGCAGCTTCAGGAAATCCTTCATCTGCTGCCAGTGCTGCTCTTCCACTTTACCCTGCAGCAGGCGGATGGTGCCGATGTTGAACGATTCCTTGAACACCATGCGGTTACCGTTGAAGAAAGTAAACTCCGTGCTGCCGCCCCCTACGTCTATGTAGAGGTAACCCCTGGTTTTGTCGAGGTTTTCGGCTACATGGTTCTCGTAGATGTAATTGGCTTCTTCCTGCCCGGTAATCACTTTGATCTCTATCCCGGTTTCCCGCTTTACCCTTTCGAGTATTTCCGTGCCGTTGGAAGCATCACGCATGGCAGAGGTAGCGGCGGATTTGAGGTATTTAACGTCATACACATCCAGCAACAGCTTGTAGGCTTTGATGGTATTCACCAGACTGTAGGCCCGTTTATCCGAGATCGTTCCCGAGGCAAACACATCAATACCGAGGCGCAGGGGCACCCGCACGAGGTTAACTTTCGTAAAATCCATTTCTCCGTTGGCCTTGGGCGACGCCTCCGTGATCAGGAGGCGTGCTGCGTTGGACCCAATATCTATTGCTGCAAACTTCATTCCGTCAGTCCTGGTTTGGTGTGAGATGAGGCTTCAAAGATATTAAAACACATGGATTTCCGTGCGTAACCGGCTCAATTATACGGCTTGTCGTGCAGGTATTTGAAAATCTCCAGCTGTGCGCGCACTTTTCGGCCGGGTGCATGCTTGTAAGCGTTCTGCTGTTCATTGTCCAGGATACGCACTTTCACATTGCTCAGCAGCTGTATGTTCAGTATCTCTATCAGCTCCTGGCGGATAACGGGATCTTCGATGGCTACGGCTGCTTCCACACGGTGGTCGAGGTTGCGTACCATCCAGTCGGAGGAGGCGATGAAAACCTTCTCCTGTCCGCCGTTATGGAACACGAATACCCTGGCATGCTCCAGGTATTCATCAACAATGCTGATGGCTTCAATGTCTTTCTTCCACTTCTTGCTGGATGTATAAGCGCAGCAGATACCGCGGATGATCAGGCGTACGTCTACACCCGCGCGGGCGGCTTCGTACAGCTTTTCGATCATAATATCGTCTGACAGGGAGTTCATCTTCAGCGTAATGGCAGCCGGCTTCTTATGGCGGGCGTTGCGGATCTCACGGTCCATATACCGGAGGAACGACTTGCGCATGTTATGCGGGCTCACCAGCAGCGTTTTGCAGGTTTGCAGGATCTTTTCGTCGTGGCGCGGACTTTCGAGGTACCGGAAAATACGGTTGATGTCGGCCATAATGCCGCGGTCGCTCGTGAGCAAGCAATGATCGCCGTATACTTTAGCCGTTCGCTCGTTGAGGTTGCCGGTGCTTACGAAGCCGTACTGAACGGTGGAGTTGCCGCTGCGTTTCTTGATGACACAGATTTTGGCATGCACTTTCATGCCCGGCACGCCGTACAATACTTTCACACCTTCTTCCTCCAGCCGTTCCTTCCACTTCAGGTTGGCTTCTTCATCGAACCTTGCCCGGAGCTCCAGCACTACCACTACCTGTTTACCGTTCCGTACGGCATTAATGAGGGCGTTAATGATGCGGCTGTTCTTGGCGAGGCGGTAGGCAGTGATCTTGATGGTGGTCACCTGCGGGTCCATGGCGGCTTCGCGCAACAGGTCGATAATGGTATCGAAAGAATGATACGGCGTATGTAGCATTACATCCTGTTCGCGGATCACGCTCATTACGCTGGGTACGTTCTGGAAGAGGGGATGTACGATGGTTTTGCGGCGCTGGCGTTCGCGGGTAAAGACTTCGTCAGGGAAATCCATGAAGTCTTTGAAGTTATGTATCCTGCCACCGGGCAGGAGGTTGTCTTTCCGGGCCAGGCCGAGGCGGCGGATGAGGAATTCCAGTAGGTAGGGGTCTATCTGGCTGTCGTAAATAAACCTGACGGGCTTGCCTTTCCGGCGTGCCTTGAGGCCCTTTTCCAGCTGGTGGATGAGGGACGTGGCAATGTCGTTATCGATATCCAGCTCCGCATCGCGGGTAACCTTGATGATGGAGGAAGTGAATTTATCGTAGCCGAAGTAGGAGAAGATGTGCGGGAGGTTAAAACGGATCACATCTTCCAGCAGCATGATATCATGCTCGCCTTCCCTGCTGGGCAGGATGAGGAAGCGGGGCAATACCGTGGTGGGGATCTCGATCAGCGCATACGTCTGCCGCACGGAATTATCTTCCTTCGCGAGTACGATGGCGAGATAGATGGATTTGTCGCGCAGGTAGGGCAGGGTGGGGATGGATTCCACCATGAGGGGGATGATGTTCGTCCGCACATGATCGTTGAAGTAGTTCTGGACGAACTTCTGCTGCTCGCGGTTGAGCTGCTTTTCGGTATGGAGGTAGATGTGCTCGTGTTTCAGCTCTTCTTCGATTTCCCTGTAAATACGGTCAAATTCCTGCTGTTGGGAAATGACCATGGCCTGAATCTCTTCAAGGATGCGCTCTGGATTCTCTTCGAGGTGCATACGGGCCGATTTGCCGAAGCTCACCATCCTTTTGAGGGTGGCTACACGTACACGGAAGAATTCATCGAGGTTATTGGAGAATATGCCGAGGAAGCGGAGTCTTTCGTATAAGGGTACCGTAGTATCCGCGGCTTCCTGAAGTACTCTGGCATTAAAGGATAGCCAGCTGATGTCCCGCACTATCGTTTTCTTTTTAGGGAAAGCGGCTTTTATTTTCGTCGTCTTTTTCACCGGAATATGTTTAAGGGGCGCCGGTAATTTAGCGGCGGCTGAAGAGTCCGAACTCATAGATGCACATGATTTTTGGGAGCGTTGGCTGATCCAGTTAAATTGCTGGGCAAAAATGAGGAAAAACCCGGGCGCCGTAGTCCGTGCCGTGTTAACTTACTATTAAATTACGCATTTCTGCCCGCAATTGTTGGGCGAATGAACGCCAATTACGGCAAAAAGAGTGCCGCAGCGTGGAAAGATGCAACGGAAACCATTATTGCGCGGGAGGATCGTTGGGAGCGGGTTTTGCGTCCTGCTGTTTATTGTAAAGGGGAATGGCGATCATGCTGCCGAAGCCAAGAACGATCATCAGTGCGGTTTGTGCAAGCCAGATGATCCATCCAAAAGCGAAACCGATCGTTGCGGATATACCATACAGTACAAGGATCTGCTGCACGATGTATTGATACGCACCTATGCCGCCCTGCGTGGCGATCATACCGATGCTGCCGAAGGCAAGGATAGACATGGCGGCTTTCACGCCGAGGCCTACCGTATCATCGAGGCACCAGAATGCGATATAGACCTGTGAGAAATACAGGAGCCACATGAGCGCCGTGTAGAAAAGGAACCAGCCTTTATCTTTCAGTTTACCGATGGAAAGGATGCCTTCTGCGATGCCGCGGAGCAGTTTACGGAACGAGATACCTGCTTTGGTGCTTTTAAAGCGGCGCAGGAGCCAGGCAATGATCAGCACAAAGAGGAGGGCACCGAGTACGATCATGATCCATGAGGTCAGTGAAATACCGGTGAATTTCCCGGAAAGGGGAATCCAGATGTAGTCACTTACAAAAGCGCCTACCACATCCACCTGAATAAGAACGGTGGCCACCAGCAGGAGCATGAGGCAAACGAGGTCCATGCCGCGTTCGGCGATCATGGTACCTACGAGTTTATCTACCGGGATATGTTCATACCTGGAGAGTACGCCGCAACGGGCTACTTCTCCCAGCCGGGGAACGGCCAGGTTGAGCAGGTAACCTATCATGACGGCGAAAAAGGTATTGCGTTTGGAAGGGTTGTATCCCAGCGGGGTGAAGAGCAGCCTCCAGCGTACGGCGCGCACCCAGTGACTGCCGATACCGAGGATCATGGTAGGGATGAGCAGCCAGTAATTGGCATGCCGCATGGCTTCTTTGATCTCGAGGAGCTGTTGGGAGGAGAAACCGCGCACGGTCCACCAGATGATGAGAATGCCGAGTCCGAGGAAAACTGCAAATTGAATGATGGTTTTGAGCGTTTTCGGCATATATCAGGAGGAGATGTGCTGGGAGCGGACTATAATTTGTTGCCTTCTTTCGGGAATACGGCGATGGGAACGAACTGTTTGGCAGCTTCGAACTCCAGGGTAGCGTAGGAAATAATGATGACGATATCGCCAACGGCCACGAGGCGGGCAGCGGGACCATTCATGCAAACCACGCCGGAGCCGCGCTTGCCTTTAATGATATATGTTTCCAGACGTTCGCCGTTATTGACGTTCACGACCTGAACTTTCTCATTGGCAATCAGGTTGGCTGCATCCATCAGATCTTCATCGATAGTGATACTGCCCACGTAGTTAAGATTGGCTTCCGTGATAACCGCTCTGTGAATCTTAGATTTTAATACTTCGATCAGCATATTTCTGGTGTAGTCCGCAAAGGTAGAGGAATTTCCCGTAAATAACCTAGAGCCCTACCGTCATATTGTCAATCAATCTGATATCTCCCAGTTTGGCTGCCACGAGGATAGCCATGGGGCCGGTCTCGGGGGCTTCCAGCAGCCGGAGGTCTTCCGCAGAGGCCAGGGCGAGGTAGTCCGGTATAAAGCCGGCGGCTGCCAGGCGGGAGAGGCCTTCTTCCCGCAATCCGGGGAAAGGGCGGGAGGAAAGGTTATCTTTGACCCACTGAAGAGTGCGGCTGATTTCCACCGCCTGGCTCCTTTGTTCGGGAGTGAGGCGCATGTTGCGGGAGCTCATGGCCAGTCCGTCTGCTTCCCGGAGGGTGGGGCAGATGTGCAGCCGTGCAGGTGAGCCGGTGATTTCCAGTAAGCGCTTGATAATCATGCACTGTTGAAAATCTTTCTGTCCCATATAGAGATCATCGGGCTGAACGGCTTTGAGTAATTTATCGACGATGATGCCTACTCCCTGGAAGTGATTAGGGCGGTAAGCGCCTTCGAGAACGGATTCTATGTAACCGAAATCGTAGTGAATGTGCTGAGCGCCAGGCCCTTCGGGGTACATTTCTGCCACAGAGGGGAGAAAGAGGTAGTTTACGCCGGCGGCTGTAAGGAGGAGAATGTCTTCCTGAAGTGTGGAAGGGTATTTTTCGAAGTCTTTCGGATCGTTAAACTGTGTAGGGTTTACAAAAATGGACGCGACCACGATGTCGCAATCTTTACCGGCCGATTCAATGAGTGAGATGTGTCCCTGATGGAGGGCGCCCATGGTTGGGGCGAATCCGATTCGTTTTCCTGCCTTTTTTTCCTGTCCCAGCGCCTCTCTGAGATCCGCTACCCGCTTGAATAGATACATAAACCTTTGCTTAAAAGGATGTTAAAAGTGACAAATTGGCCAGTAATACCTAAAAATTTCGTAGTTTTGCATGCCAAATTAAAAATAACTGCATTAATAATCAGCAATAAATGTCCACAAAGAAAAGAATTCTTTTTATTGCCCAGGAAATGTCCCCGTATCTGGATTTAACGGAGTACGCGGAAATGGTCAATAAAATGGCGATCAAGTCGAATGAGGCGGGCCTGGAAGTGAGGGTTATCATGCCAAGGTTTGGTAGTATTAACGAACGGAGGCATCGGTTACATGAAGTGGTAAGATTGTCAGGTATCAACATTGTGATTGACGGGGATGATTACCCGTTGATTATCAAGGTGGCTTCGTTACCTAACGCTCGCCTGCAGGTTTATTTCCTGGACAACGAAGATTATTTTAAGCGAAAGAACGTTTTCAGCGATGACGACGGTACTTTTTATGACGACAATGCCGCGCGGATGGTATTCTTCTGCAAAGGCGCTTTGGAAACCGTGAAGAAATTCGGCTGGCCTCCTGACATTATCCATTGCTCCGGCTGGATGACGTCTCTGGTACCTGTTTATCTTAAAACGGCGTACAAGAAAGAGCCTGTATTCGCGCAAACGAAGACGGTTTTCTCCATGGAGCCTAACAGCTTCAAGGATAAACTGGGGGCTACTTTTATTAAGAAAGCGATTATCAGCAACCAGATCAAGGAAAAAGACCTGGAAATTTATAAAGAAGGCACCAACGGAGCCCTTAACCGTGGAGCCGCCAAGTATGCCGACGCAGTAATCCTGGCAGGAGAGAAGGTGGAAAAGAAATCTGTGGATGAACTGAAGGCAGAAAAAGGCAAGATAATTTTGCCTTACAAGAAGGATAACGAAGACCTGGCGGATTATCTCCAGATATACAACCAGCTTTTAGGCGTAAAATAAGTCCGGGAAAAATTAAAAATGAAAAGTTAAAACTGTCGGCGGGATAACCGTTGTTAAGTCATTCTTTTTATTTTTAATTTTTCTATTTAGTCAACAAACCGAACAAACCAATTACGTGAAGATTCAATTCAGGACACTGGGCTTCGCCGCCGCCTTCCTCACAGCCCTCTACGCCTTCTCCGGCTGTAACGAGGCTACCGTTCTCGGCAAGGAACTTATTCCAGGCTCAGACAAGGTTGTTGTGAAAGACACCACGATCAACAATCTGATCACGAGTAACATTGCCCGCGTGGATTCCAGCATCCGTACCGGTAACTCCTATTACCAGGGCGTATTGGGAAGCATCACGCAGGATCCCATTTTCGGTAAAACCCATGGCTTCCTTTATACCCAGGTGAGCCTCCCCAAAGCAGAATTCACCTTCGAAGGTACCGGCTGGGTCCTCGACTCTGTAGTGCTGTACGTTGGTTGCGACACGGTTTGGTATGGCGAAAACGCCCCGCTCAACGTGAAGGTTTACCGGATGAACGAGCCCAACTTTAAGATCGATACCGCGTACATGTACAATGTGCCGCGTTCATACGACCTCTCTAAAGAGATCGGAAATGCTATCATTAACCCCGTATATCCCAAAGACTCCCTGTCTATCTACGGTGTTAAATATGCTCCCCAGCTCCGCATTCCCCTGAAACCCTCTTTCGGTCAGGAACTGTTCCAGCAAAGGGCAGACGGTGCTTTCAAAAACGACTCCTCGTTCCGCGACTGGCTGAAAGGCCTCGCCATAGTGCCCGATACCACCAACGGCCGCACCATGCTGTACACTAACCTGAACTCAGGAAGCACCCGCATCACAGTTTACTATAAGAACTCGGAGAAAGACTCCCTCATGGCGAGCTTTGCTTTCGATCCGTATAGTTCCGCGCATGCCAACTACGTTGCCCGTAACTATACCGGTAAAGAAGTGGCTAACCTCATCAACACTGCAAATCCCCTCGGCGATAACGTAGTGTATATCCAGGAAGCTCCCGGTATTTATACCAATATCCAGATCCCCAATATTGCTGACGTACCCAACGCCGTTATCAATAAAGCCGAAATCGTGATCACAGAGATCAACAGCGGCTCTGCAGGACTGGATAACATCTTCGCAGAACCCGAACGCCTGATGTTGCGCCGTTACATAACGCACGACAGCCTTGCCTTCCTGTTCGACTACGGAAACCCTTCCAGCCCTGACCTTCTGGGATTCGGAGGTAATAAAATTGTCATTAGTGATCTTGGCCCCTTTAAAGTTGTCCAATATAAATTTAATATTGCACGACATTTACAACTGGCCCAACAGAAGAAGATTGAGAACTCGGTGCTGAAGCTGGAAGGCTGGTCCAGCAGGATGATCGACTTACCACGGCTCAAAGCCGGAGGAGGAAGTGCCACCCCGCCTGCCAACGTCAAACTCAGGATCATTTATACAGAATTATAATCTAGCACACTCATGCCTTATTTATTTACATCAGAATCCGTATCGGAAGGGCACCCGGATAAGGTTGCCGACCAGATATCGGATGCCCTCATCGATAACTTCCTGGCATATGACCTCAATTCCAAAGTTGCCTGTGAAACGCTCGTAACTACCGGACAGGTAGTACTGGCGGGAGAAGTAAAATCAGAAGCTTACCTCGACGTTCAGGATATCGCCCGCGAAGTGATCCGTAAAATCGGATACACCAAGAGCGAGTACATGTTCGAAGCAAATTCATGCGGTATCTTCTCCGCAATCCACGAACAATCTTCCGACATCAATCAGGGTGTGGAGCGCTCTAACCCCGAAGAGCAGGGTGCAGGCGATCAGGGTATGATGTTCGGTTACGCTACCCGCGAAACGGAGAACTACATGCCGCTGGCACTGGATCTGGCGCACAAGCTCCTCATCGAGCTGGCTGCCCTCCGACGCGAAAATAAAGAAGTATCCTACCTCCGCCCCGATGCGAAGAGCCAGGTAACCATCGAATACTCCGACGACAATCAGCCCATCCGTATCGATACGATCGTTATCTCTACCCAGCACGACGATTTCGCGAAAGACGCGGAAATGCTGGCTAAGATCAAAGCTGACATGATCAATATCCTCATTCCGCGCGTGAAAGCACAGCTGAAGCCGGAACTGCAGGCGCTGTTCAATGATAAAATCACTTATCACATCAACCCTACCGGGAAGTTCGTGATCGGTGGCCCTCACGGCGATACCGGCCTTACCGGCCGTAAAATCATCGTAGACACTTACGGTGGTAAAGGTGCTCACGGCGGTGGAGCATTCTCCGGTAAAGATCCTTCCAAAGTGGATCGCTCCGCAGCATACGCTACCCGTCACATCGCCAAGAACCTCGTAGCTGCCGGTGTGTGCGACGAAGTGCTCGTTCAGGTTTCCTACGCTATCGGCGTGGCCAAGCCCTGCGGCGTTTTCGTAGACACTTATGGTACTGCTAAAGTGAAACTCAACGATGGTGAGATTGCCCGCAAAGTAGAAGAGATCTTCGACCTTCGCCCTTACGCTATCGAGCAGCGCCTGAAACTGCGCAGCCCGATATACGGTGAAACCGCTGCTTACGGCCACATGGGCCGCGACAGCCAGGTTGTAACCAAAGTGTTCAACAAAGGCAAGAAAACTGAGAAGAAAGTAGAA
Organism: Chitinophaga deserti; assembly: GCF_003149455.1. Lineage (GTDB taxonomy): Bacteria > Bacteroidota > Bacteroidia > Chitinophagales > Chitinophagaceae > Chitinophaga > Chitinophaga deserti. The sequence goes on along the minus strand of NZ_QFFK01000014.1, from coordinate 122,995 downwards.
GTTGAACTCTTCACCTGGGAGAAACTTGATTACGTTGAGAAGGTAAAAGCCGCTTTCGGACTCTAACCTTTACAGCATAAAGAAAAAGGCTGCCTGATAACCAGGCAGCCTTTTTTATTTCTGAGAGGCACGATTAAAAAGTGCCTTTTTTCAATTCTCCTACCGCATGATCACAGGCCCTGGCAGTAAGGGCCATATAAGTGAGCGAAGGGTTCTGATTGGCAGAAGAGGTCATGCAGCTGCCATCGGTAACGAAAACATTGCGCACATCGTGCAGCTGGTTCCATTTGTTGAGGACAGACGTTTTAGGATCCAGCCCCATACGGGCCGTTCCCATTTCATGAACACACTCACCCCCGATATAGTCGTAATCAAAGGCCTGAATGTCCTTAAAACCGCCTTTATCGAGCATTTCCGCTGCGCTGTCACGCATATCCGTACGCATCTTTTTCTCATTGTCCTTGATCTCGAAGTTGACACGCACCAGGGGGAGGCCCCATTTGTCTTTTTCACTGTCGTGCAGCACAATGCGGTTGTCTGCATACGGCAGGGTTTCTCCCCAGGCGCTCATCCACATGGCCCATTTACCGGGTGAGGTGAGATGCTTCTTGAATTCAGCACCATAACCATCCATCGTTACCTGATCGTTCCAGGCTTCACGTTCGGCGTAACCCTGGTATCCGAATCCGCGTACATAATCGCTGCGCCGTGTCTGATCATTCACATTCCGGAAGCGGGGGATATATACACCCACAGGGCGGCGGCCTTTGTAATACACATCGTTCCATCCATCGATACGACCCATGGCGCCAACTTTGAAATGATGATCCATCAGGTGGCGGCCTACCAGGTCATGGTTATTGCCCATGCCATTGGTGAACTCGGGAGAGGTGGATTGCAGGAGGATGGAAGCGGTGCCGATGGTGGAAGCATTGAGGAATACGATACGGGAATAAAACTCGGTGGTTTCCTTCGTTTCAGCATCGATGACGGCAACGCCTTTTGCACGCTGCGTTTCTTTATCATACAGCACTTCGCTCACCACGCTGAATGGACGGATGGTGAGGTTACCGGTAGCCATGGCAGCCGGCAGGGTAGATGAGTTACTGCTGAAGTAGCCTCCGAACGGACAGCCACGGGAGCACAGGTTCCGGAACTGGCAGGGGCCGCGGTCTTTAAAACCACGGGTGAGATTGGCAACACGCCCGATAGTAAGCAGGCGGTCCTTGAATTTATCCTTTAGTTGTTGCTGCAGATGTTCTTCCACACAGTTGAGATCCATCGGTGGGAGGAATTCTCCGTCAGGGAGGTGATGCAGTCCTTCGGCCTGGCCGCTCACCCCCACAAATCGTTCCACGTAGTCGTACCAGGGGGATATGTCTTTGTAACGGATAGGCCAGTCTACCCCATGACCATCTTTTGCATTGGCCTCAAAATCGAGGTCGCTGAGGCGGTAGCATTGCCTGCCCCAGGTGAGGGAGCGGCCCCCTACATGATATCCTCTGATCCAGCTGAAAGGCTTATCCTGGATGTAAGGATGATCTTTATCCCTAACGAAGAAATGCTTCGTGCTTTCGTCGTATGCTGCGCTTTGAACAGGGTCTTCTATCCGGTCGGCGTTTAACGTGAGGAGGCGGTGTGGAAATTCCCAGGGGTGCTTTGTAGCAGTAGGGTAATCCTTCACATGTTCCACATTGCGGCCACGTTCCAATAATAAAACCTTCAGTCCTTTCTCACATAGCTCTTTTGCTGCCCAACCACCACTAATACCCGAGCCAACTACGATTGCGTCATAGGATTGCTGCGATGCTGCCTTAATATTGAGGTTCATACTTAAAAATAGAAAAAAGTCCGGTATTGCTACCGGACTTTATATTAGCATTTGTTTTTACAGGTTACTGCTTGATAATTTTAACGCTTTTACCATTGTTCTTATCATCGGTTACGAGTAATACATACATACCGGTTTTCAGTGTTTCAAGCTGAGACAGGCTGATTCTGTGGGTGCCTTTACCAAATTCACCCAGTACTCTGTTGTGAACCAATCTGCCGGACATATCAAATACTCTGGCTGTCAGTCGTTTTGTATTACCATTGTTCTTCACCTCGAGGTTCAGGTTATGAATGAACGGATTCGGGTAGGCAGTCACATCAATTACATTTGCTGCAAGTTGATCATCCTGTGCGGATTTAGCTGCATTACCGGATTCGCTGCCTATTGCCTGAACAGTTCCTATACGGAGTTGCTGCGTAGCCGGAGGAATTACATCCAGACCGGTAGGAGCGGCACCTGTTGCATTGTAACCATGGATCACAAGAGCTCCAAGGTATCCGAAGGTGGAAGCGTTACCCAGGTTCACTTCAATTACCACTTCACCATTTTCATCCGGAACAATGTTTTCCAGCTGCACGGTCTGTGAGGTATTGAAAGAGCAGTTAAGGGTTACAAATTTACCATTCACAGCATACACGGTTGTACGGTCTCCACCACCATCTCTGCTGCCGAAGAATACGAAGGTATATGCCTGAGACTGGTTCAATCCCTGAACGCGCAGTTTGGCAGTTACACCCAGATCGAGCCACCAGGAGCTGCGGATAACATTATCCGGGTACACACCTGAGTTGTTGCCGGTGACCATACCAGATGGGTTCTCACCACTGAAATTCTGAATGATGGTATAGCTGATGCCGGAGTTGTTTCCTCCATCGTTCAGCAGGTTATAAGTGGCGTTTTCTACCGGTACGTTGTTGGCATTGTTCCAGGGCGCCGGAGCAGGATTGTCGCGGTTGAAGTTTACGAAGAGGCTGTAAGCGAATGTGACACCTTTGGCGATATTGCTGAATGGTGATTGCTGAGCGCCTGCGATAGATCTTACTTTATAGAAGTAAGTGGCATTGGCTGCAAGACCATTGTCCTGGTAAGTAACCACGTTTGCAGCGGTTGTACCCATCAGCGTGTACGTACCGTTTTCAGTGCCGGATCTCCATACTTCATATCCAGTTTCGATCATTGAGTTATCATCCCAGGTCAGCGTCATCTGGTTCTTGCTCTTACCGAAAGCCTTCAGGGTACTTGGGGCAATGGGAGTAGTGCTTTCATTGTAGTACTGGATAACCAGTGCGTTGATGACTGCTTCCAGAGAAGCTGCGTTACGGGCAACGGTGAATTCGATTTCGCCGCTGGCGTTGGGAGACAGGCCATTGATCTTGACAGTGTTCTGTGTATTATTTGCAGTGTTCAGCGTTACAGTCTGGCCACCTGCGCTGTAATCAGTATATCTGCCATCTACGTTTGCTCTGCTGCCAAAGAATACGAGGTTGTATTTCCTGTTGAGCGGCAGGTTAGATATCCTGATCCTGCGGGCGAGTCCTGAACTTTCATAGTAAGCTGTACGCATTACTGCATCAGGGAATACGCCGGTTTCACTGCCGGTTACGGCACCTGAAGCGTTTTCACCGGTAAACTGATCGATTACACGGATAGTGATTCCTGTAGCTACGCCATCTTCTCCAACCAGGTTGGCGATGCCGAAGTTATTGTGCGGGAATCCATTGAAGTTATTCCATGGAGCAGGTGCGGGGCTGCTGTTGTTAAAGTTCACAAAGATGGAGGCAATAGATTTGTCTTTCACCACAATGGTAAATGTACGTTCTGTGCTACCGCCTTTATTGTCACTTGCTTTAACCACGATGTCCTTATAAGTACCGATATGCGCGCTACCCGGAGTCAGTGCAATACTACCGGTGCCATTACCATTGTCTGTAAGTACAGCAAATGCAGGCAGGCCGGTTGCGGACAATGTGAGCACATCACCCGCATCGTCTGTAGCAGAAAGGGATACATTCGTCACATCGTCTGTCTTCATCGAAACAGGAGCAATAGCAGCCAATACCGGGTTCTTATTGGAGATAGTAACGCTTACGGTATCAGTTGTTGCAGAAGCACCATAGCTGTTAATTGCCCTGAGTGTGTAGTAGTACTGCGTACCTGCATTCACAGCACCATCGGAATAGGTGGTCAGGTTTGCACCCAGTGTCTGCAGGAGTGTCAGCGGTTCTGAGAGGGTAGTGCCTCTGTAGAGTTCATACGCAGTTTCGTTGAAAGCAACGTCTTTCCAGGTAAGTTTAACGCTATTGTTGTTTACAACAGCAGCTAACTCGCTGGGTTTGGAAGGAGGCACCTGAAGGTCATATGCCACTTCAATTACCATTGCGTTCAGGTAAGAGTAGGCGGAACCTGCACCGGCTGTGAGGTCGAGGAGTACCTCGCCATTTGCATCAGGTACTACGTTCAGCAATCTTACCGTATTGGCAGTATTGTTGGCGGCGTTCAGGGAAACGCTGTTGCCATTGATGGTATAAACGGAAGTCCTGTTGTCACTTACGCTGCCACGGCTTCCGAAGAACGTGAAGTTGTATTTGAAGCTTGCGCCGTAAGTAAGACCGGAAATCTTAATGGTCTGTTTCTGGGTTCCGCTCCAGTAAGCCGAGCGCATCACGTTATCGGGATACACACCGGAATTGTTATTGGTAACGCCACCAAGGTTATTGCTGCCGTTTCCAAGATCCTGCCACCTGGTCATGATGGTAAGAGCAATCGGAGTTGCAGTAAGAGTGGAGTCCTTCAGGTTGGCAAACACATCATTCAGTGCAGGTTGTTTGCTGGTATTGTTCCAGTAACCGGTACCTACGGCATTGGCGGAGCCATCCGTGAAGTTGATGTAAACCATTTTATTCGGGTTCACATCTTTCACTATAATATTGAAGGTTTTAGAGTCTAAACCTTCACGTCCGTCATTTACATTCACAGTTACAGCGTATGTACCTGCATCCAGGAGGGATGGGTTAAGCTGGATATTTGCGCTGTTACCATTAGGTGTAAATGTGGCAAAAGCAGGCAATGAAACAACTTCCCAGGTAAGCACATCCGATGCATTTTGATCGGCGGCTGTTATGGTGAGCTGCTGGCTTGCATTCTCGTTGACTGTAACATCAGCAACAGGTGCGATAACCGGTACGAAGTTGTCACTAACCGTTAGTGTGAATGACTGTACTGCTACACCACTGTTACCGTCGGTAGCCTTGATTTCAATGTTTGCATACACACCCTGATCGGTAGTGGCAGGGTTGAATACCAGCGATCCCGTACCGTTTCCATTATCGGTAATTGAACCGAAAGCAGGGAGGTTAGTGGCGGTTAAAACAAGTGCTTCACCATCTGCATCCGTTGCACTGATGGGGATTACCAGCTGGGTGCCATAGCGCATGGAACGGCTGGAAATTGCAGCCATCACAGGTACGGTATTCTGTGTAATTGCATTTGCTTCGTTAGAGTAATTGCTGGTTCCGCCTTCATTTTTACCGCGCACTTTATAGTAATAACGGGTGTTAGCGAAGAGCGCTGTATCATTAAAGGTAGCCTGAGCACCATTGTTTGCGGCCAGGGTGGCTACCAGTGTGAAGTTGGTATTGTCTGTGATAGAACGGTATACCTGGTAAGCAGTTTCATTGCTGGAATTATCGTTCCAGGTAAGCTGGATTTTAGATCCGGACACTGCGTTGGCAACGAGCCCTGTAGGAGCTGTGGGGGCTGCAGGCAGTGCAAGTGTGGTAGCACGGTTACGGTTATCTACATAGGCACTTGCGGGAATCTGTTGTTTGGAGATACCTGCAGTAGTTGCCTGCCAGCTAACAGTCAAAGCGGATGAACCGGTGTTATCGAAATACGTTACGTAAATCGGATAAGTACCTGCTGTCAGGGTTTTGGTGCCTGATTTTTCCACCGTAAGGAGGCGGGTGCCGTTGTTATCCACCACCATATCTGCTGCGGTAAAACCACCGATATACAGCCTGCTACCGTCATTGGAGCTGGTGTAGAACGTATAGGTGGCGTTTGCAGGTACTGTGAGGTAACCTTCGAATTTCACGGCCCAGTTGTCGGAACGGGGTGTTACACCGAGGTTCACAGTGGTAAGGAGGCCGGTTTTAAGCGGTGTAATAGTGTTAAAGTCAGGCAGGGTGGTAAAGGAGCTGGCGGCTTCATAATAGCTGTAATAGATGCTGTTGCCTGCCAGCTTATGGAATCCGGAGTTGCCCTGCTGGTTCACCGATTTCACTTTATAGAAATAGGTGGTTTGCGGTGCAAGTGCACTATCCTTGAAAGTTATAACATTCGCACTGGTTGAACCAATGATGTCATATGTTCCATTGGCGGCAGTGGAACGGTAAACTTCAAACCCTGTTTCGTTGTTGCTGTTGTCAACCCATGAAACATTAATCGAGTTATGGCTGGCGGCAACTGCTGTCACATCCGTAGGTGCGTTAGGCGGGTTGCTGCCGGCTGGGGGAGCGGTGGGCGAAAGGAAGGATGAAGGAATTTCCTCGCGGGCTGTTACACCGTGCGCGGTATTCTTCCAGTAGAGCTTCATCGTTGCATCACCCGTTGCCTCGAAGAAGGTGGCGGCAATGGGATAAATGCCTGCGGCCAGGTAAATGGTACCTTCCCTGTATTGTGCACCATGTGCTCCGTCGTTATTTACAAGGGCAGTTTTAGTATGGCCATATGTCATATTTACATACAGCTTGCTGCCGTCGTCTGAGTATGTCTCAAAGGTATAATTTCCACTAACCGGGATACGGATGAAACCTTCCCAAAGGAATCCATAGTTATCAGCCCGGTTGGCAACAGAAATATCTGTTGTGCCAGAGATACCGGATTTAATGACGGTTTGGTTTGCAAAGTTTGGTAACGTCGTCCAGGTGCCCTGATAGTATTTATAGTTCAGGCCTGTAACAATAGCTGTTCCGGTAGCCTGGTTGCTGGCAGGGGAGGAGTTGCCGGCAAGGTCTCTGGCTTTTACCGTAAAGGTGTACGATTGGCCGGCTACGAGATTCAGCGCCGTAAAGGTGAGTACATCCCCGTTTACAGTATAGGACTTGAGACCGTTGATATAGATATCGTATTTAACGATGCCCACATCATCCGTAGCCGCATTCCATTTAATGGAAATCTGGCTGGCAGTGCTGCCTGTAACGATCAGGTTTCCAGGAGCAGTGGGAGGAGCACTGTCAGTTTGGGTTTTGCCGCTGGCTTCATTGCTTACAGCAGAAGCAGCGGTATTATTAACAGCACGTACGATATAATAATAAGTAGTATTCGCAATCAGGCCATTATCCGTATAGGTTTGCGCGTTAGCAGGAGTAATGGCAATAAGCTTGTATGGACCTCCTGGGGATGATGCACGGTAGATTTCATATCCGGTTTCGTTGTACTGAGAATTTGGTTTGTCTGTCCAGTTCAACGCGAGTTGCGTCTTGGATAAATCCGTTACATTCAGTCCGCTTGCAGGATCTGGCTTATTGGAGCCATTTGCATCGATTACTTCAAAAGGCGTTGAGAAATCGCTCGAACAGCCAAATTGTTCTGTTACCTTAACGGTATAAATGCCCGGCGTTGTTGCATCATAGGTATTCGCGCTTCCGATAATACTGGGGTCGTTAGTGCGTTTCCATTGATATGATGCATATGAATTAGGAACCTGTAAAGTTACTTTATTCACACCATCGGGTGAAGGGAGTACTTTACTCATTAGCCCTGAAATGGTAATGGGAGGGGGAACGGTGGCACCCTTGAGTTTCACAACAACAGGAATAGGAGACCAAACAGACCAGGTGGTGCCTCTTTTTATACGGGCATCATATGTGCCGGTAGAAGTTACCTGGATGGTATTGGAGTTAGCTCCGGGAATCAGATTGCCGTCTTTTCTCCATTCATATCCGTCGAAACCAGCGGTAAGACCAACAGTTAATGAAATGGGATCGCCGGGACAGAACTCAGTTCTTCCCGAAAGAGGCCAGGGATTCGCTTTATTGGCTCTGCTCATGTAGGGGAAGAAGTCTGCCTCATTCCAGGCATTACCCCATATACCGTGCCCACCCGGATAGATGGAAAGTTTCATATTAGCACCTGCGGCGGTGGCAGTACTATAAACGCCCTGAGCAATAGAGGGGTGGGGTTTAGGGTCAGAAGCACCCTGGAACCACCAGATGGGGGTCCATTTATAAACTTCTATACTGTTGGCCAATTCGGGATAGGCAGCGCTGATCGGGCCAATCGCGGCAACATCTTTAGGGAAACGAAGAAGAAACTCCCAGGTAGATACACCACCTCCGGAAAGTCCTTCAACAGTCAGTCTGTTGACATCTACATTGATCTGTGTAGGGAAAAAGTTATGAACCAGCTCGCGGATGGCATCATAATAAGATGGGCCGAAATAACCGGACTGGTTCTGGGGATAAAGGAGGAATCCATCGAATGTACCGTTGTTGACCATTTGCATATGCTTTTGGCCACCATGGTAAAGCTGGAATTCGTTATCGAATTCTGAGCCTTTTTCACCGATACCGTGGAAGAAAACAATAATCGGATACTTCTTAGCACCCGAGGGGTCATAATTGGCCGGGAATTTCAGTCTGAAAGCCATGCCTTTGTAGTAATAGGCCTTGTACTGGTCAGTGTTCCAGCCAAGGTTCCTGTTGGTGCGCACCCACTTACCGATACTACCCCATGCAGGATATGCCGGGGGAGCAGCCGGGTTGTATGTTACAACCGGATCGTTGGGGTCTAGCACTTGTGCATTGGCATTCTTTACTCCAAATAGGAGCATGAAAACAAGTAGGTGGTAGAAATATTTCATATGAGGTAGATTGGCTCTAACAAATTATTGATTGCAAGTGAACATGCACATTGCTTGGTTACCAGCCGAAGCCGGTTTTAATCATTAAAGCTTTTCCAGGATGGGGTCAAAATATTACGCGAGGTAGCGGTTGGTACTTACAGAGGTATGGTAAAAAATATTACTTGTAAGAAGATTACAGTGCAATTTATATAGAATACTTCACTTCATATGCAGAAATTCGTGAAAGCCTAAAAATGAATGGTAAATGGCATATTTCAGTCGATAAATGTACACTGTGTTTTGGTATGATATAAAATAATATAGTATTAATTAATAACATACTTCCTGCGCATTCTGGGGCCATGTAATATACTTCCGATAAAACTGTACCGTATAAACAAGTGATAAGTGCCAATCCCAAAGCCTGTAGTAATAAGCAATACAAGGAAAAAACGGCATGCACCCGGCACAGGGCTGTGAAGGAATGCAATCTGTAAGCCGGCTACTACAGCCAGGTGCACCAGGTACAACCAGTAAGCCGCATCAGAGATATACCGGAAAGTATCGTTCTGCCGGTTAAGGTACCTGAGAAAGAAGCCCATCACACCAAACGTCAGTAACATCGTTTGTAATGCTACCCCTGCCTTAACGAGTACCGGAGATAAAGTTATCCCTGTTGGCAGTACCACCACCGAAAATAAAGCCAGGGCTATGCATGTTCCGGTCAGGAGGTAAAGGCCGGTACGCCTGGCAATCAGCTCCAGCTGCCCACTATTTTTGTGGACATAATAACCCAGGATGAAGAAGAATCCGTAGTAAAGAAGATGAGATATTTTTGGGAATATACCGGTTGAAACTTCAACCACAGGCCCCTCAAAGAATAACAGATGTATTCCGGCCAACATCAGCGTAGCCAGAAGCAGCTGCTCTATTTTACCGAAGTTAAATGACCATTTTAACAGCACTGCCGGGATCAGATTCTGAATTCTTCTATGCAGCAATAACAACATGCCGCAATAGAAAATCATCAGGTAATACAGGAACCATAAATGCGCCATCCCGTTCCAGCGAAACATCTGCACACGGAAATGCGCCATGGCATCCGTATATGAAAGCTGCTCTGCTATGAAGTACTTATAATAGAGAAATGGAGCAATTGTAAAAGGAAGAATGAATATCAGGCTGCCCGCAAAAGGTATGGCGATCCGCTTAATTCGGTGCGATATGAAATCCTTTTCGCCTATTTTCAAATACAACATCCTGGCAAAGAAGCCTGCAACAAGGTAAAACAGCTGCATGCGGAATGTATGAATCATCCAATAGGCACCGTCGTACCAATAGGAATGATAGGTATCATCTGCCGGCCATGTAGGATTCGGAAAAACCTTATAGGCTATGGCTGCATGCAATACTATACCAAGCAGCATTGCCATGGCACGCAAAGCATCCAGCCCGTATATTCTCTTGTCTTCTTTAATTGTCACTTTGGTAGGTATTAAACTTAGACAATACTACGTTTAGCTTTATCCCACACAGCAGACTGGCTTTTTGATACAAACCGCCCAAATCCCTGAAACACCGCCAGGTTCATAAAGACAAAATAAAACGGGATATAGAATAACCCGCTTTTAGTATTCCGCTGGGCCTGCAGGTAGCCAATTATGGACATGCCATAAAAAAGCACCTGCCCGGCAAACATCAGGCTATAAAAAATGCCTGCTCCTGAAATTACCAATATAAAGTTGCTTATCAGAAGTATTGGCATACTCAGCGGGCTTAGCGTCCATCTCAGCACCCGGTGAGAAATGTATTGGAATGAAAGGAGAGGGTACTTGAAAATGTTCAGCAGATCACTGAGTAGTATGATTGACTGAAAGCCGCCTGCACAGATACGGACTTTCCGTTTGTGTTCTTCGTTAATAGAGAAAGAAGGGGCCTCCATTGCATATGCATCTGGTGCGTAGGCAATGCGGTACCCCTTCATGTTGATGCGCAGTGAAATCACGAAATCGTCGAGGATTACGTTTTCTTCCACAGGCTGGTACAGGGAGGTCCGGATAGAGAATAATTCTCCGGCCGCACCGACAACGGAGTATAATTCCGCGTCCAGTTTCTTGAGATAAGATTCATATTTCCAGTAAATACCTTCGGTATCTGCGGCATTAGCATCTCCATTTGCAATAACTCTTTTCTCTCCGGCCACGCCGCCTGTTAAGGGATCTTCATAATGCCGCACTATATTTCGTACGGCCTGGCTGTTGAGGAGGGTATTGGCGTCGCAGAAGATCACGAAAGGAGTCTGGACACATTTCATTGCCCGGTTGATAGCGGCAGTTTTGCCGGAACGCTGAGGTTCGTGCAACAGTTTTACACGCGGTTCTTCCCTGATTATATCCGGCGTGCCGTCGGAAGAACCATCGGTAATGAAAATGATAGTCAGCTTGTCTTCCGGATAATCCAGCGCAAGACAGTTTTCTATTTTCTGCCGGATAAAATCTGCTTCATTATAAGCAGCTACCAACAGCGTTACAGGAGGAACAAGATCCAGCTGTTCACGATCAGGTGAATGAAATAACCGTTTTATACGGGTGAACAGGACCAGCAGGATCCCGTATCCGAGATAATTATAAAAAAGGATAAACAGACTGAGATAAAAAAGGATGTAAAAAACGGTCATGGCTGATACTTTTAGCTTGTGGCCCAGCATTTCTGTCCGGCAGAAAGCGGGATGCTGCCGCGATAAATTCCGGGCATGTAATCGTATTGAAGGCCTTTCGTAGCACCCTGCATGGAAGTACAGTAGCTGATGACCGTATATTTTTTCATTGTCTGGAAGAAAGCAGGACCAATGAGTTTATTCATCGCTTTTGCGCGCAGGCCTTTACCGGAGCGGTCGCGTACCTCGAAGTATGCTGTAATGGCATCCTTCTGCTGTTCGTTGCAGCTGAGGTAGGGCTGGCCGAATCGGGAGCGGGCATAGTCCTCCACGTCTGCCAGTCCGGTCAGGAACCTGTTCTGGGCATTCCGGGGAGCGCATTCGCGGATGAGGCGGATGATCATTTCTCCGGCACCGGCGCTTTTGGCGCCAGGTGTATCGGTTTCCGGAATGATCGTTTCCGCCAGCTCATCAATCATCGGACGGAGAGCGTCGAGGCCTGCCAGGTCCGGTTTTTTATAGTACCGGAACCAGGTAAAGCCTCCGCCGGCCGCTAAGCCGGCACCGCCAAGCATCAGCAGGCGTCCGATAGCCTTACGTCTGTTCATCGCTTTTTCGGTTTGAGGGCGTACGTTTTTTTATACTGCAGGAGCCATTCGTAAATATTCATCCCGTTTTCACGGTACTTAGGAGTATAGAACGAACTCCAGCAACAGTGCGCACCGGGATACAGCGTAAGCTTTGTAAGGCCTTTGCCATAACGGGCTGTACTATCCATGTTCCGTTTTATATTATCCCTGAAGTAGTCATCATTTGTGCCTACAAAGTACCAGGTATGAATATTGTGTTTAGCTACCAGCTGGAAGCGCTTCAGATAAGGCGAGTCCAGTCCGGCGGGTGACATAGTCACACATGCGGCGATCCTGGCAGACAGGTCATCATCATGGGTTTTGGCGGACTCTACAGACCATCCTCCGGCACTGTAGCCGGTGAGATAAATCCGTGTAGTGTCTACCGGATACCGCTTGATGATATCGCTCAGCATAGCATTAACGTTCTGAGGAGGGGTCGACCAGCCTTCTTCCAGCGGTGCAACCACGATGAATTTATATAGCTTCCCGTCTGTTTTGCTGACACCTTCTATTTTCTTCCCTTCTTTGATTTGTTTGGCAACGCCTTCCTTGAAGATCTTCGCAGGATCAGTTCCTGCGATGCTTCTGCCATGGAATGCAACGAGAAGAGGATATCTTTCTCCCGGAACCATTCCTTCAGGCGTATAAATCAATGCCTGCCTTGACTGCCACTGTGTCACCTTAATATCAATCTTTTTCATCGGTGCATACGGCCCATCCTGTAGTGCTGTAGTAAGCGTCATCGCCAACGCCAGCACATTGCCTAACATCATAATCGGACGATTGTTGTTAAAGAAGAATAACGAGGGAGCATTAGAGCATCAGCATAACCTGCTCCAGCGTTGTACCAACCATTTCTTCCAGCTTCAGCTTGGCTTGACGGAGGTCTTTTTCCAACAATACCTTTTTGCCCATTTCGGCATTGTACAGGCGGTAAGATTCCTTGTACATCTGGAGCGGCATAGTTTCGTCTCCGGCACGGAATTTCTCCTCAGCCTGTGAGTATTGCTGCAGCACGTCTTCCAGCACGGGCAGGTGCAGTTCGTATAATTGTTTGGCGGCAGCATACTCTTCATATTGCTGCAGTACGAGTGCCTTTGCATTCAGCGCTACGCCCTGTTCCTGTGTTTCCAGCAGTTTCTTTTCCGCACGGGTACGTTTTACCTCATTGGGGATCTTGATCAGGTTTCCGATGGGGATCAGCACACCAAAATTATAACGGGGGTAGAAAGTCTGGAAGTTGTTATTATTGTTATTACTGTTCCCCTTAATGGTGAATTCGTTCAGGTTACCTGCGGCTGTGAAGTGGTTCAGCCAGGCAGATCCTGCGATGTTTGTTTCGTACTTGTTGATTTGCTTGCGAACGGCATATTCCTGCATATCCGGATGCTTCATGGCGAGTTCCACCAGTTTAGCTTTGAAGCGGGCTACGGTTGAGCGGTCTGCAGGCAGATTCAGTAAAACGGATGTATCCTTTCTCTGCACCTGCGCCTGTGTTGATAAGGAGATCGCCAGCGTAACAACGACCAAGGAAATACATTTCATGTTCATGGATTTTGAGTGTATAAGTATTTTATTTTCAGTAGTATAGCAGTGAATGCATTCAGCATGATGGCAGATTCCACCAGCGTAGAAGCATCTTGCGTGTATTGTGCTAAAGACATTTCGAATACTGCGGCTGCGATGCCGATCATCAGTAGTTTATCGAGTTCATTATTTAGTTTAAAGTAATTGGATACCGCCATCTGTATGAGGAGGTAGAAGTTCGCCACCATCAGAATAAGTCCCAGCCAGCCGGTTTCTAGCACTCCACGGAGGTAACCATTGTCTGTCTGCAGATTAGCCAGCTGGTGGCCGCGGTGGAAAATCATCGCATTTCCTCCAGTAGTCATCACCCCGCCACCGAAAGGGTGGGAGTAGATGTAAGGCTGTGCAACTGCCCGGTTACGGTCGCGCACATTCACCGATTCATCCTGTTTTCCCAGAAATGCCGTACGTACCCGGATGACGGTAGGATTGCCGTGGAACGGGCCGAAGAGGATTAACACCGCACAGAAGCTAAAGGCCATCGCCACCAGGATCGTATTTCGTTTCTGCATGTTGGCAATGAAGAATAGCATCAGGCCGGCAGGCAGCATCACGTACCCGGTACGTGTACCGGAATATCCCAGGGCCAGCAGGTGGAAGATGATAATCAGTATCAATACAGCTTTCTTCGGAAAACTCATTGTTTTGCTGCTGGCTGTAAGGAGGATCATACAGATCACAATGTTACAGGCCATGATTATCCCGAAAGATGCCGCGTCGGACATAAAAGAGTATATCCGGATACCAGACAGAATGATAGTCGTATTGAACAGCTTGGGATACTTCGCCATAAATGCCCTTTCATAAGGCATCAGGCCAAACCATTGCTGCATACAGGCATAAAGGGCGGCCGCCGTGCAGATCGCGATCCAGAACTTGAAGAATGTATGAACATCCTTCATATTGTTAAAGACGTTCAGTGCCAGCAACAGGAACAATACGTTGCGCATGATCACCCGCATAAAGATGGCCCAGCCGGTGGGGTTGAACCCATAAGGATTCGCTATCTGCAGGATCAGCACCAGGATATACAGATAGGTGGCTACCAGCAACGGATCTTTCAGGAAGTTTACCTTTTTGAAGGTGGGATCGCCACGGCTAATCAGGCAGCCCAGCAGCGAGCATAATAATAGCCCGTCCATCACTATCCCCGTACTCATTTCGGACCCCGACATCCTTTCCAGCATGGGCAGGATCAGCGTAATCGTGATATACAGGTAGAAACCCAGTTTATAGTACATGATACATAACAGGCTGGTCGCCATACCCAGTATTGCTATTACTACCACCACGGAAATCTTATAGTCAGTGGCGGCAACGTAAGCGATAGCCGGGATCAGCAGGAGCCAGAGGAGGACGAGAAGCCAGTTACGTTTTTTATTTTTATCGAGTGCGAGCATTGGATTAACCAAAAACTGTTTTGAATGCCAGGAAAAGTAAAACTGCGCCTACGAAAATCATCAGCAGCGCCTGGTGAAGTGATTCACTGACTATTTTCTTTTCTGCTTTTTTCTTCAACTTCATAAGGCCAGCATATTATTGAATGTCACTTTTTTTTCGCCTTCTTTCCGGGGCGTTTCCCGAAAAGGGCCCTTGAACAGGTAATGCATACCCATGCGCAGCATCAGGCGGTATATTACAATCGACAGATATATCCCGGCTACAACAAGGAGGAAAGTGGTCAGCGTCACATTGGCGGCAATACCGATTTTTATGAACAGATTCCTCAGAAGGAATACGATACCCACATGCAGCAGATATATATACAGGGAATAATGCCCTATCGTCCGTAAAAAGCCAAGCTTACCATGTTTATCCAGCAGCATAGACGCCATAATTACCACGATGCCTCCCACAACTGCCAGGGCAGAGAACAGGTAAATATTCATATCCTGATGCTGCATGCAGTAATACTGAACAGCAAGGAACACCGGGAACAGTATCAGCAGGCGGGGAAATGACGATAAGAAGCGCTGCACGTTATCCTGGAAGAAGTACCTGGCTGCCTGATGACCGCAGGCGAAGTAGATATAATACTGCATTACATCTGACAGGGTACTGAAATCTCCCGCGAAAGGCTTTAAGCTGAGTAACACCACACCAATAATCAGCTGCATCCACGCGCGGAGTTTTAATACCTGATCTGCAAAAAGGTACAATGCAGAAACGTTAAACAAAGCCAGCAGGTACCATAACTGGAGCATACTTCGTGGATGGATAAGGATATCGAGGTAATTGCCTATTCCCTTTTTGAAGTTGGTATATTCAGAAAAGAGAAGTTGCAGTGTCAGTTGAATAACCGCCCATACCAGGTACGGATATAAAAGGGTATTAACCCTGGATATCAGAAAATTATCAGCTCCCTTCTTTAAAACGCTGGAAGCAAAGAATAAGCCGGATAAGAAGAAAAATAGTGGCATGCGGAAACCATACAGCATTTCGTTTGCGTCCATCAACGCCGGGGTAATTTCTATTCCCCGGTACAACAATCCATAAATCACATGGCGGTATACAACAAATATGATGGCAATGCCTTTGGCATAATCCACCCACGGATACCTACCCGCTCCTGGTGCGGAGAGCGAGAATATTGAGTGAGATGTTTCATGTTTCGTTTGCATATTTAAAATAGGGGGTTAAATCATAATTCCAGGTAATCATCACTTATATTATTCAATACCGCACCCAGGAATTTATCGTTCAGCGAATGGAGGAAATCAATGGAATCTTTATCGTTCTGTTTCAGCGTAGCATTGGAGTTGAATATAGCTACAACGGACTCTGCATATTTCTCTAACTCTTTACTGTCCGTATAATCGTTCAGGGGAGCACCTTCCATAAGGATAAAGTCGTAGTGCTCTTTCAGCTCATGGAGGTAATTAAGGAGGTGATTGGGTGGAAGTATCTCGGTAGGGGTGTAGTCGCCTCCCTTACAGCCGATCACTCCGATATTCTCAATCGCATAAGTTGTGATCAGCTCTTCCACCTTATCATAAGAATATTCATCACGCGGCATGGAGAAGGTTTCCAGTGTTGGCTTTGCGCTCAGGGCAACAGTAAGGTCGTTATTACAGAAGTTGGTATCGATAACGAGTACTTTCTTGTTACTAAGGCTAAGGCTATAGGCCACGGCCTGTACCAGCGTTGTTTTACCCTGTTGCGATTCGGTACTGGTGAAGAGGAAGATAGATTTCCCGCTTTTCTCCATTTCGAACCGCAGCTTTCGCAAAAGCTCCCGGAAACTGTTCTGCCGTTTACGGATGTCTTTAGAATTTTCATTCGCCTGCAATACTTCAAGAATGCTGTACTTGTGAAGATCGGCATGGTTAACAGTTGCGATCAGCTTCAGATCCACGCTCTTCAGGAAGTTGGAGGGCGATTTTATGCTGGTATCGAACAGCTCTTTAAAAATGATACCAAGGGAGGTGAGGAAGAAAACGGCCATGCCGGTCATACCCATGATAATCGCACGTTTGGAGGATTCCGGTTTGAAGGCCGGCTGCCCTTTCAGTGTTTGGCGGAAGTTATCGGTAGGAACGGTACGGTTGTCAATGGCAGAGTTCATTTTCTCTTTCAGGCGGTTATACTCATCCTGTGCCAGCTGTACTTCCTGCTGGAGGGTGCCAACCGTAGCTTCTTTATTTGCATAGGAACCGAGAGAGCCTTTCAGTGAACGGATCTTTTGCTCCAGTACTGCTATATTCTTCTGAGATGCATTAATGTCGGCTTCCATGGTTTCCTTACGCTGGATCAGCTCTTCTTTGGTTATCACGGAAGAAGGCACGCCGGTGCTGGTGGTAGGCAGTGCGGATTCTGCCTGCTGGAGCTGCTTGCGTAGTTGTTTTATCTTTTCGTCCAGGTCATCATCCTGTGTACCGGAACGAAGCTTTTCATCATTGAGGCGGTTGATTTCCTTACGTAATGATACCACACTTGCATTAGCATTTGCGGAGCCGTAAGTAACCTTACCTGAGCTCGCGTTGGCGATCTGGGTATTGAGGGTAGCCAGGGTAGAGGTCATGATATTAAGGCTGGCACGTTCGTCCAGCAGTGCTTTTTCAAGCTGGCTGATCAGCCCCAGTTCCGACCCGCTGGCTGCTTCGATGTTGAGGACGCCTTCAGATGTTTTATACATACGCAGTGCTTCCACTTTGGCATCCAGCTCTGTTTTCTTCTGGTTAACCAGTTCTGCGAAGGTTTCCACGTTCTCAACTGTACGTTCGGAACGCAGGCTGCGGTAATAACGGATAAATTCATTGTAAAGGGTGTTCACCACGAAGGCAGACTGCTCGGGGTTTTCCGAACGGTAGGCTATATCAATATAATCCGTACGGGTTACACGGTTCACATTCAGCATCTTGCGGATTCCTTCATAGTCGAATTTGCAGAGTTTCATGTATTCCTGCACTTTACGCTCTTCGGGGTCGTAAGACGAGAGCATTTGCAGTGAATCCATCTTCTGGCGGCAGATGCGAATGGCGGCATCACGGTTAAAGGCCAGGTATTCTTTTGACTTGAGTTCCTGCTCCGACAGTACAACGAACGGCTTTGGGCTGGTAAGGTCGTGTAACAGCAGCTGGTAGGAGAGGAGGCTGATCACAAGGGGAGAAGTCATGGTTTGCATGGCGTTCTCGAACTTGACATCGGCTTCAAAAATATTGTTGCCTTCGTCACGGAGGGTGATCTGGTCTTTAATGGTGAATCCTGTGGAGATCTGGGCAGTGGATGAATAGAGTCGGGGGCGGCCCATGGTGAAGAAGAAGGCAGCGGCGATCGCGAGGAAAGTTCCACCGATGATCCACCATTTCTTTTTCAGTAACGCCTTTATGAAATATATTATGTCCATATCAATTATTTTTTTTCATTAACTATCACTGCTTAAAAAAGCCGGTTAAAACCGGATAATTTAAAACTTGCGAAAGTTTTTATTCTTGAACTGTACAGCGCTTTTAGTAATCGTTTATAGCATTGCACAGCATTTTCAGCCTTGTCAAATTCAAAGGAATGGTAAAAAATAATTGCCGCACGAAGGGCATCGAGGTTTTGCGAAGGAACTGGTAATTAACAAAAATATCTAAGGTATCGGGGGAACCAGATATGGGGAGATGTATTTACAAGTCTCTGGCCGGGAAGCGAAATGCTTCATCGGTATATCCGGTTATTTTTGCAATATTATGATGCAGTTCATTAATAACATAATTTTTTTAGGGAAATCATGATTTCCCTTGGTAAACGCACCAAAACGATCTGTGAAACTCCGGATTTATGTATCAGCTGAAGTTGAAATAGGTTTCCAGGGATAAGATACCTACCACCATGCCAACTGCATAACGGGCTATTTTTGAATGATTTATTTCATCTGCAGGCCATAGAACCGGGATGAGGAAGGGAACAATCTGGGCAATGTACCTGGAGCTGAAAAGGTGGGTTACCGCAAAATTGGAACATAATAATAACCCTGTTACTGCTATCAGGTAAACTTTAAATGGTGTTGCAACAGACTTATACATCCATACGAGCAGGCAGGCCATAAAGTATAAAGCAAGCACGCAAAGGAAGGGGGATATAATAAAAGGATACAGCTGCATAATGAAATCCGGCAGCACTTTCCCTAATGCCTTATTTAGCGGTGCGTATTCAAAATGGAACAAGGTAAGATTGAGTCCCAGGCAAATAATATACCCTGCAGCCAGCAGCCACACTATGGTTTTATTGAAAATAAACCAGCGTGGTGCAATAATAAGCGTGATAAGGGCCGCGTAGCCAAAACCGAGCAGTCCATGCCATATGCTGATGCCATGGCCTACAAATGCCTGCTGAGGCGGAGTAAAACCTTTCCATATCATAAATACGGGCACACTGATGGCCAGCGCTGTGAGGGAATATATGATTAATGTCACAACACGGATTCTTTCACCGCGGTAAAGATACAGACAGGCCATCAGCAGAGATGCCGGCACCAGTACCAGGAAAGGGGCGCGGCCTAGTATGCCTAATCCGGCGAATATGCCCGCAGCGAGTCCCAGCGCAAGGGACGGAACGGGTTTTTCCTGCTTCAGCGCAAACCAGAGTACAACCACAGAAAGGAAGCTGGCCAGCATACTGGGAATTTCTGTGAGTGCCATACCAGACACCTGCCACATTACCGGTGCAGCCAATGCGCAGAGTGCATATGTGAATGCAGTAAGATTATCTATTTTCCAGAGTTGCCGCATCAGAACGGCCAGTAAAGCAATGATGCCTCCCAGGAAGAATACATTGACCAGTCTTACACCCGGAGCCTGGAGGTGGGTGAGGGGGCGGAGGGGGCTATGAACAAACTGGTAAAGGGGGCCGGGTGCCTGGTCCTGCATTTCCAGCAGGAAGCGTTCTGTAAAGCCATAATCATCATATAATACAACATTGGCGAGGAAAAAAGGCTCGTCATGCAAAGGCGGCTGGCGGTGAAGCAGGGTAAGAATCAGGAGTATTAAGTATCCACTGATACCTGTGGCAAGTAATAACGTTTTTGGATTAAGATAACGTTTTATCATCTGGCACTATGATTATTAATGATTTAGTTGGGGATAGGCGGCGAAGATAGATAAAGGTATAGAATATATGTAATGAAAATAGGGAAAAAGCATTGTTCGCTAAACATTCAATGTCCATTTTTAAGCTTTCACCCAAAAAAAATTGACTTTCGCCAAATAAAGTAGGAGAGTAGTCAGATCTGTAATAATTTTACTCCCGTTGAGCATGATTAAACGAATTAAATTAATCATATCAACATATTAGAAAGTGAAAATTATATTGTAGATTTGACTTAATTAACCATTGTGGCATAACCCGCCTCCTCACCAGTATCCCCTGAAAAGCTTCAAATAATTTTATTGCCAGATCCGATCTAAAACCTTCTGCCGCTATTGATATTGCGCTAAGCGTTGATATAGCACTTTGATAAAACTTAAAAGAAAGAAGGTATGAAAAAGAAAGTAATGATAATTGATGATAGCGCGCCGATCAGAGTGTTGTTGGAAGTGATATTCAAAAAAGAGTACAATGTGGTATCTGCGCAAGATGGCCTCGCAGCAATGGCCTGGCTTTCCAAGGGGAATTCGGTAGACCTGATCGTAACTGATCTCGCTATGCCAAACATTAACGGATGGGAACTTGTGGAATACTTATCCGAGAGCCACCTCTACAAAAACATCCCTATCATGGTACTGAGCGGCAGCATTAACGATCAGTCAGAATCCGTGACCGGGCTCTTCCACAATGTGTACGATGTAATGCAGAAGCCTTTTAATCCTATTGAGTTGCTCGATCGTGTGAAAGCAATACTGGGCAAGCAGCTCCAGGTTGTTGCCTGATATACTTAGCAATGTTTAATACCCTGAATTATTCAACCGAATAGCATGAACATGAGTACACCCGTTATTGTGACACCCCTGAACACGGTAAAACAGAGTGCTGCCAAGAATGCAAATGATGCTGGCTCCCAGCTTGAAACCAGGCTGGTGCTTATTGTAGGCGCCGACCGCACTTCACCTGCTGAAGGCCCGGCATCCGGTAAGATGCATGAAGTTAAAGATACCGCTGAGGCACAGGCACTGATACTGCAGTTACTGAACCTCCACCGCCTGGTGCCTTCCGCAATCATCGCAAGAAATTCTTCGCTGACTGCGGAAGACTGCATGTCGTGGTCCCGTTTCTTTGATCTGCACCCCATCCTGCGCGCCATCCCGTTTTTCCTGCTGGTAAATGAAGTTACTGCCACTGAACAGGCCTTCGTTAAGCAGCATGGTTTTATCGATGAAATCCTTACCCCAGCCTGCATGCAGCAACACCTTTTCGCTAAGGTTGATTTTGTGAAGAAACTGAAAAGACTGCAGTCTGTACCCGGCATCACAGTGCCCCCGGCAAAAGAGATCAGGAAGAAGAACAGGATAGATGCATTCCTGAAGCGCAGCCTGGATATCACCGCATCATCTCTCGGACTGGTGGTTGCCAGCCCTGTAATGCTGCTGATTGCTATCCTCATCCGCCTGGAATCCAAAGGCCCGATATTTTATTCTTCCCTCCGTGCTGGAAGCAACTACCGTGTCTTTAAATTCTTCAAATTCAGAACTATGGTGCCTGACGCCGATAAGCAACTGGATAAGCTGAAACACATGAATCAGTATGATACCAACGGCAATGGCCCTACTTTCATAAAAGTTTCGAACGACCCGCGTATTACCAAACTTGGAAACTTTCTGCGCAACAGCAGTCTGGACGAGCTGCCTCAGCTTTTAAACGTACTCCGTGGCGATATGTCCCTGGTAGGCAACCGCCCCTTACCGCTGTACGAAGCTATTACACTTACTACTGACGACTGGGCCGAACGCTTTCTGGCACCTGCCGGAATTACCGGCCTGTGGCAGATCAGCAAACGCGGAAAAAAGGAAATGTCTGTTGAAGAGCGTATCAACCTGGATAAGGACTATGCCGCCAAACATTCTTTCACCTACGACATGTGGCTCATCGTGAATACGCCGTTTGCGCTTATTCAAAAAGATAATGTATAATGATCCTCCTTATTGAGATATTTTTACTTACCTACTTAACCGGATGCGTACTGTATAACTTGTTCTTTTCCATCGCCGGAAAATTAGTTAGACGCACGTCTTCCGCCAATCCCCCAACAGATATTTATAGCAAAGTGGCCATCCTGGTACCCGCATACAAAGAAGATGCGGTGATACTTTCCGTTGCCCGCAGCTATATGGAGCTCGATTATCCTTCTTCTAAATACGATGTTTGGGTGATTGCAGACTCCCTGCAACCCGAAACTCTCCGCCTGCTGGAAGCAGCAGAAGTAAATGTATTACCCGTATCATTCGAGAAAAGCACCAAAGCCAAGTCGCTCAACGCAGCGCTCGGCCAGCTCGATGACAGTTACGAACTCGTGCTGATCAGTGACGCAGACAATGTGCTGGCGCATGACTTTCTCCTGAAGGTGAATCAGTCGTACCAGCAGGGGCATCATGTGATTCAGGCACAACGGGTAGCCAAAAACATTGAAACACCATTTGCCGTCCTGGATACTGCGAATGAAATTATAGCCAACCATATTTACCGGAAAGGCAGCAATGCAGTGGGTTTATCTTCCTCTGTCATTGGCTCCGGGATGGTATTTCATTATCCCCTTATCAAATCCGTAATGGAGCAGATCGATGCAACGGGTGGATTTGACAAGGTACTGCAGCTGGAAATAGTGGCCCGTGGTTACCACATTCATTACCAGGAAGACGCGCTGATCTTCGATGAAAAAGTGGAGCATCCTGAGGCATTCAGCAACCAGCGGCGGAGATGGATATCCAGCCAGTTCCTGTATTTCAGGAGGTTCTGGAAACCCGGTGTAAAGATGCTGCTGAAGGGGAATGTGGATTATTTCAACCTCGCATTCTGCCACAACCTCATGTTGCCGCGGATGCTGCTGATTGCCGGTATCTGTTTCGTGGCAGCCTGCTCTTTTGTTTTCAGCAGCTACGTTCATATACCTTTATGGTACTGGGGTGCACTCTTCCTGATTAATGCACTGAGTCTCGCGCTGCCACTGCCCGCAATGTTCTACAGGAAATACCTGTTCACAGCGCTGCTGAACCTGCCAAAAGCCGTATGGATGATGGTTTTACTGCTTTTCAGGATAAAAGGAGCGAACAAGACTTTTATTCATACCCAACACAATAAAACCGATATCAATAATCCTTTGCTGAATGTTGCCAGAAAAAACTGAATACAGCCCCCTCGTTTCGATCGTTACGGTGAATTATAATAATGCCGCCGTAACCTGCGAACTGCTGCGCTCGCTTCTGGCTAACAGTTACCGGCAACTGGAAGTGATTGTAGTGGATAATGCATCCGTGGAAGACCCTACGGAAGCACTGCTGGCAATTTCACCATCTGTAAAGGTAATCCGGAATAAAGAAAACATGGGTTTTGCCGGCGGAAACAACGTTGGTATCAAAGCTGCCACAGGCGAATTCTACTTCCTGGTAAACAACGATACGGAGTTTACCGATGGACTGATAGAAGGCCTCCTGAATATATTCCGCCAGTATCCGGATGCCGGTATTGCCAGCCCCAAATTCCATTATTTCTTTCATAAAGGAACGATAGAATATGCGGGATACCATGGGGTGGACATCCTTACCGGACGCAACAGCATGATTGGTTGCCGTGAAAAGGACCAGGGGCAATATGATGAAGTAAAGGAAACGAACTATGCCCATGGCGGTGCCATGATGATCAGCAGGGAGGCACTTGAAAAAGTAGGCCTCATGCCCGAAGTATACTTCCTCTATTACGAAGAGTTCGACTGGTGCGAAATGTTCAAACGGAAGGGATACAAGGTCTATTACCAGTATAAGTCCCTGATCTATCACAAAGAGTCCATGACCACCGGGAAGAACAGTCCGCTCAAAACGTATTTCATTACGCGGAACAGGCTGCTCTTCATGCGCCGGAACATCAGTTTGCCACGGCGGCTGATTTTTATGGCCTATTTTTCTCTTTTAACAATCCCCAAAAACACCCTCAGCTTCCTCAGCCGCTGGGAGCTGGTTCATCTGAAAGCCTTCTGGCGTGGTGTTTTCTGGAATATCAGAAATTTTAAAAAAAGTAACGATTATGTGTGGAATAGCAGGGTTTATTGATTTTTCCGGGAAATCCACACAGGATACACTGGAACAAATGACGGACGTGCTGATGCACCGCGGGCCGAATGATGCGGGCTATGAATGCTTCCGCCAGGGTGATACCGTGGTAGGCCTCGGCCAGCGCCGCCTTTCGATCATAGACCTGTCCAGCTCCGGCCATCAGCCTATGCATTTTGGCCAGTACAACATCATTTTCAACGGCGAAGTATATAACTATAAAGAGATCAGGAAAGACCTGGAAGCCCAGGGATATGAATTCTTCTCCGGGTCAGACACGGAGGTGCTCCTCAAAGGCTATGCCTGCTGGGGAGAGAAGGTGGTAGACAGATGCATTGGCATGTTCGCATTCGTGATTCTGGACGCTGAGAAGAACGAAGTATTCATCTGCCGCGACCGGGCAGGTGTGAAGCCCTTGTACTACTACCGCAAAGACGGCCTCCTGTTGTTTGCATCAGAACTGAAAAGCTTCCACAAGCATCCCCGGTTTGAGAAAGAGATCGATGCCAACAGTGTTTCCCTCTTCCTCCAATACAGTTATATCCCCGCTCCTTATACCGTATTCAAAGATACCCGTAAGCTGCTGCCCGGGCATTATCTCCGCGTTAACCTGTTGACAGGCGAACCGCAGGAAGTGGCTTATTGGGATGTGCTGGATGCATACCGGAAACCGGCAACTAAAATGTCGGAACATGAGATTATTGCGCATACGCATTCGCTGATGAAAAGCGCCTATCAATACCGAATGGTGGCAGATGTGCCCGTGGGCGTGTTTTTAAGCGGGGGTTACGATAGTGCCAGCGTGGCGGCCATCCTCCAATCCGGCTCTGCAAACCGGATCAAGACCTTTACCATCGGGTACAAGGAAAGGCAGTGGGATGAATCCGCAGAAGCCAGAAAGATTGCGCGCCACCTGGGTACCGATCATACTGAATGGATCATTGGCCCGGAAGATGCCAAAGATGTACTGCACCACCTGCCTGAGATATACGATGAACCGTTTGCCGACAATTCTACCGTGCCTACCACACTGGTGAGCAGGCTGGCCAGCAAACAGGTGAAAGTAGCGCTTTCGGCAGACGGGGGAGATGAACTGTTTGCGGGATATAATAAATTCAACCAGGCCATCCGGTATACCAGCCAGTTCCCTCAAGGGATCCAGCGGATGATAAGCCGCGCTATGGGGTTGATTCCACCGGCTAATATCCCTTACTTCTCGAAGCAATACAATTTCGCTTCCCGCTATGAGAAAATGAAACTCATCTGGGCGGCAGGCAAGCCGCAACAGGCCCTGAAGTATATCAGCCAGTACCTCACGGAAAGTGAAGCATCGCATTATATGGGCGTACAAACCGACAGGTACAAGACTAATTTTGACCTGAACGGTGAGCTGAACAATATCGATGAATCGCTGAACAAGCTGCTGGCTATCGACTACCGTACTTTCCTCGTTGATAACAACCTGGTGAAGGTAGACAGGGCTACCATGAGCGTAAGCATAGAAGGCCGCGAACCCATGCTGGATCACCGGCTGGTTGAGTTCCTCGCCACTGTGCCCTCAGCGCTGAAAACCAAAGAGAACACGAACAAATACATTCTTAAAACGATCGTACACGAATACCTGCCCAAATCCATGATGGACCGGCCCAAACGGCCTTTCATCGCTCCGCTGCAGGAATGGTTCCGCGATGATCTGCGCGAGCAGATGCAATACTTCCTGTCGGAGGAAAGACTGAACAAAAGCGGTCTTTTCAATGGCGCACATGTGCAGGTATTGCTTAAAAACTACCTGGGTGGCGGTAAAGTAAGCCACCAGAAGTTATGGAACATACTGGTATTCCAGTTGTGGTACGACCGTTGGATGGAAAAGTTGTAAAATGGAAGTTACACGTAAAATAAGAGTGCTGCAAGCCATCCGCCAGGGTAAAATTGGTGGAGGAGAGAGCCATGTGCTTGACCTGGTCAGGTTCATGGACCGCTCGAGGTTTGAACCGGTGGTACTGTCTTTTACAGACGGGCCTATGGTAAGCCTGCTGCAGCAAATGAACGTTCCCGTACATGTAATCGCCAGTGAAAAGGCGTTCGATATCGGCGTCTGGAAGAAAGTGCGCAAATTTATGAAAGAGCAGCGGATCGATATTATACATGTACATGGCACCAGGGCCAACACCAATGTGATGTGGGCCGCTAGGCGCCTCCGCATTCCGCTGATCTATACGGTGCATGGCTGGTCTTTCCATGACGGGTTGCACCCGCTCATGAGAAAAGCCCGCATCCTGTCGGAGCAATTCATTACACGGAGAGCCCAGGCCAACATCTGTGTATCAGAATCTAACCGGCAGACAGGCCTTAAAACATTTGGCAAGTTTAATGCGGAAGTGATCAGAAACGGCATCAACCCCGAAAAGTTCAACCCTGCTGCGCAATTTCCTGATATTAAGGCTGCCTATGGCATACCGGAAGGTACATTGGTAGTAGGATACATTGCCCGGATGACGCTGCAGAAAGATCCTGAAGGGATGATACGCGGCTTTCATGAAGCGCTGAAAACTTTCCCACAAATGAAGTTGCTGATGGTAGGAGAGGGAGAACTGAAACAGGCAGCGATTGATACTGCCGCAGCATTGAACATCAGCGATAAAGTAATATTTGAGAATTTCAGGCAGGATGTTCCTGCTGTGTTGCAGGGGATTGACATCTATTGCCTGCCATCTCTCTGGGAAGGTTTCCCGATAGGAGTGCTGGAGGCGATGGCCATGGGGAAAACGGTTGTGGCCACTGATGTGGATGGAACACGGGAAGCGGTATCCCATGGCGAAAACGGTTGGCTCATTCCTCCTAAAGACACAGGCGCCCTTGCTGCTGCTATTGTTAAAATGGCGGAAGATAAAATCTTGCGGGAGCAGCTAAGCCAGGCTGCCATCAATACCGTCAGGGAGAAATACAATGTTTCCGGCATGACGCAGCGGATAGAAAACGTATACACCTCACTTTATAGCGCCAAAGCGCAATAATTAATCGGATATGACCCAGAAAATGATCACCTACGAATACGACCGCATTACGGATATCAAACGGCTTAAATTCATTGCCAGCCACCTTCAACAGGAAATCCCTGCCGGTGGCCGTGTATTGGATGTGGGTTGCGGTAATGGCGTAATCAGCCGCCACCTTGGCCAATTCGGATACGATGTACTTGGCATCGATATCAGCCAGAAAACGATCGACGTGGCACGGTCTAAAAACACGCTGCCAAACGTACGTTTTGAAGCCATTAGTGCAGAAGCGCTTACTGCTCAGGGGGAACGCTACGATGCCGTTATCTGCAGTGAAGTGCTCGAGCACCTCGACCGCCCCGGAGAATTGCTGAAAGTAATTTATGCTTCCCTGAAGGATAATGGACTGCTGGTGGTAACCGTTCCTAACGGCCAGGGCCCGCGCGAGCTCTGCGTAACCCGACCCATGCTGAAGGCGAGGAACCATCCCGCATTCTGGAAATTCATCAATAAAGTAAAAAGCACCCTCGGGTTTAAAGGAACCACCGTACAATCGCAGGCAGATAACCTGGATCACGTACAGTTCTTCACCCGCAAGGCGCTGCTGGATATTGCAAAAGAACATAACTACCGGATCATCAAGTTTGCTAAAACGAATTTTGTGGAAGACGTATTTCCGTTTTCGCTGCTGACAAAGCGGATAAAATTCCTGCAGAAACTGGATTGTGAGGTAGCTGAGATACTGCCTATCGGCTTAACCGGAGGATTTAACACCCTCTGGAAAAAGAAAGTATAGGCATTCCTAAGGTGTAGTATATAAAGGCCTCCCGTTTCGGGATGGCCTTTTTTTATGCCATCACACAGTTAATATACTATCAGAAATGCCATTAAACTAATATAGTATAAAAAATAATCAATTCATTGACAGTCAATCGATTGTACTACCATCTTTTTGCAAAACTCCCTCCAGACGTGGCTTGCGCTATAGGTTGGATGGAGGATGGTAGAAGGATGGTAGAAGGATGGATGAAGGTTTGATGGAGGCTGAATAAGGTCTAAATAGCCTCTTTTTGGTATAATATTAACGGAAAGATATGGAAAACAAGAAGCAGCCTCTTTTATGGGAAGCGGCTTCTTGCTTATTGTAGCCTGGCGTCAATTATATCGAGTATACCAGGGTCTTTGTCTGTATCAAATTTGCGGGCCAGCAGGAGGGGGCTGGCCATCATCTTGTCAATATCATCTGCCCCCAGATTTTTGGGATGTTCTTTACCGGCCGACCAGTCTATGTAATGAAGGTCGTACCCGGTAACAGCGTCGCGGTAGGGACTGTTCATCAGGAGGGTTTGAAAAATAAACTCATCTGGGCCCCAGGTAAATTTAAAGAACCTGGAAATGGAGGGGTTTGCCTTGATGTGATCCAGCAGGTAATTCATACAATCCAGGGTGAGTGACCACCATTGGGAGCCTGAGTACAGGCGCATACCCATGGGTGGTTTGCGGGCCGGCATCAGTTTGGTAAACAATTGCGCCAGCCTGAATTTACCGGGGAAGTTATATTCTACGAGGTGATAATTACTGGTTTTGGATAACATCGGTTGCAGTTCCGCATCAGATATCAGCCCGATATATTGAAGATCTGAAGGTCTGGTCAGGAATTCGTAGATCGCTGCGGCTGGTTTTATGATGTAATCCTGTCCGCTTGTCATCGTTACATAGGTATACTTTATGCCTGAAGCGCGTACAGCTTCCATGCAATGTAACGTGGCTTTCACCATGCTATAGCCCGCCCACTTGATGTCTGTCCGTGGTTGTACCGTGAAGACCTGCGGGAGAGAAAGCACCGGTTCCCATACTGCGATATCGCATTTGGCATCGATATGTACATAGCAGTCAATACCGGGATGCGCCAGTTTCTTCAGCAGGCGTTCGAGTTGAGCGGGATTGCGGTGGGCAAGTATGATAAAGGCGGTCTTCATGCAGTTATTGTGAAATTTTAAGCACTTTCTTGGTTAGCTGGCGGAACTCGCTCCATCCATAGCGCCAGATATCCGCAAAGTTAACTTCCGTGTGCTTTTTCATGATGTAATACCCGTAACCCACGGCAAAAATTATGTGTAAGAAACCGGCGATAGCTACTGAGATAATATTGGGGAACAGCCATGTGAGAACAACGGCAAAAAATGCATTCAGCACAAGTTTGAGCATATTCTTGTAGAAGTTCACTTTCGGCAGGTTCATCATGTCGAGCGTAACCCCGTTAAAGCGGTCAATAGGCCAGAGGATGGCGGTGAGCAGTGTAATGCGCACCACATGTCTGGCTTCGAGATATTCCCGGTCGGCCAGCAATACAATAAGCGGTTCTGTAAACAGGAGCATTCCTATGATACAGGGTATGATCAGGATGGTTACTGTGCCCGTGTACCGGCAAAAGGCTACAGCAACTGCCCTGGAATCGTTCCGGTTAGCGGCGGCAGAAATGGTGGGCTGGGCGGTAGCTACGAAACTGCGGAGAAGAATTTCTATCACTTCCATGAACTTCTGGGGAATGCTGAACAGGGCAACTTTGGCAGAACCGAGCATGGTGAGGATCACCATCTGGTTCGTATAGTTGATCAGCGAAGATGAAATGATGCTGCCGATAATTAACCTGCCATAGACATACAGTTCCTTTGCCTGTTGTTTTGTACGGAATGCGAGTTGGCGAATGCCGGTCCATTTACGGGCAAGACAATATATGCCAGACAGGATCATGGAAGCAGCGTAGGCATATAGTACAAATGGCAAAGTAATCTTATCTGCCAGCCACAAAACACCTACGAGTACCAGGAAGCTGCCATTCTGGGCAATACGGATATAAACGATCTGGTGAAAGCGGTTTTCAGCCTGTAACACCCAGGTGGCAAAGTTCATGGGCAGCGAAAACAGGGTAAGGATACCCAACCAGGGAATGAAGAACCGCCAGCTGGGGTCCAGGTAGGGGGCAACGGTGAATGTGGCGGCTAAGGACAAAACCACATATCCGGCAGTTAACAGGAGCGCCACATGCCAGGCTGCACCAGCCACGGTACGGGCAGTTTGCGCATCAGCTCCGGAATAAAACTTGATAAGCCCCGATTGCAGCAAACCGGTACGCACCTGGTCCATTATATTGTACGTAGTGGTAAATATCACCCAGATACCGAAATCCGTAAGGCTCAGTAATCTTACAAGAATGGCAAACGACAATACGTTGAAAAAAGCCGAAACAACGTTTCCCAAAAGGGATAGAAACTGTTTGTTGCGTAAAACGGAAAACAGGCCAGACAGCATGAAATTATTTAAGTCTAAAAGGTAAACTTAGTTGTCAGACGGCTCATCAAAGGAAGGGTTAAAAACATTTCGACACAGGAAGTCGTTATGGGCGCAAGTTATAAATTATTGTAAAATCATACGCAATAAATAATAAATAAAAAATCACAGGGTTGATTTGCAATAGGTTAGGAATGCATAATTAAATAATTTATAGCCAATCATAATGTATATGAGATTTTTTTCCTATTTGTTTTAGAAAAATTTGTTTCTTTGTAACGATATACAACAGTAAGGGAATTTGTGTCGTCGTATTTAGCTGCTCCTTACTTTAAAAATTACCATACACGGTCCATACCAAGAAAAACCTCTGTGCGTGAAGCAATTTGACTTATGTAGGAAGTGGCTTGGCCGCTGCTTCTGGTATCTTACGATAGCCCTTAGCCCTGGAGCGTTCGCGCAACAGGTTCCGAAAACGATCCCTGCCCCCTTTACCATCAACAATATGACGGGGTATTATGAGGCATTACCTGCCGATTATGCCACCAGCGGTAAGCCCCACCCACTCATCATTTTCCTGCATGGGAGAGGTGAACTGGCCGGTACATCTGCAACATCGGTCACCAGTAGCGTAACTAACACTGCTTTGCCCAAATACATCAAGGATGGTAAGTTCCCGGCGTCGTTTACTGTAAA
Source organism: Chitinophaga deserti (assembly GCF_003149455.1). Lineage (GTDB taxonomy): Bacteria > Bacteroidota > Bacteroidia > Chitinophagales > Chitinophagaceae > Chitinophaga > Chitinophaga deserti. The sequence continues at coordinate 91,780 of NZ_QFFK01000014.1, read as the reverse complement.
CGGTCAAACTCACTCATTCATTGTAATATCACCGCAGTTTAAAGGATGGCCGGGTTCCGGTGAAGTATTCCAGTTACTGAAATACCTCAAAACCTATTATCGCATAGATACCAACCGTATCTACATCACCGGTCTTAGTATGGGTGGTGGTGTAGCCTGGGGGGCATTGTCAGAAAACGCTGATTCCGCCAAACAGATAGCCGCAGCAGTGGTGATTTGCGGCGCATGGGACCCTTCCGGCGTTCCCCAGCTCCCGCCCAGAATCGCTGCGAATAATACCCCTGTTTTCGCAACGCATAATAATCTGGATAATATGGTTCCTTTATCCTACTCCGAAGGCTGGGTGAATGGTATCAACAAAGCTATACCTGGAACTAAATATCCTGCAAGGCTCACGGTCTGGACTTCCACCTCCCATGATGCCTGGACAAAAACATATGATCCAAATTATAAGGACCCTGAAACAGGCCTGAACGTTTACGAATGGATGCTCCAGTATAGTAAAGGTACTACATCGGTTCCGCCGCCAACCGGTTCCGGGGGCAAACGCATTACTATCAGAACGACCGGCCCCAACGTTATTTATTACGATAATCCCATGACCCAGTTGGGCATAAATCCCGGTGATACACTTTGTATCCCTCCCGGCGATTATGAATATATCCATTTCGCTAAACTGACAGGTACTGCAGAGAAGCCAATTGTAATTACGAACTGCGGCGGACTTGTAAGGGTAGGGGTGAACAGTTCGGCTACTGCCGCCAGCTTTGTTTTCAATACCAGCAAACACATTAAAGTAGAAGGAACCGGCGCACCGGCAATCAAATACGGCTTCGACGTAAATGGTACAAATAAGAACGGCCAGAAAATGTTCGGGGCGTTTTTCGGAAGCGGTACTACTGATTTCGAGGTGCATCACATCTATATCCACGATGCAGGCATGTTCCTGCAGGCAAAAACTATTCAGCAGTGCGACCATCCGGAGTGGCTGGATCCCGTATTCACCATGCGGAATGTAAAGATTCACGACCTGCTTTGCCGTAACTCGGCATGGGAAGGCTTCTACATTGGTAATACGCATTACCTGTGGTCGTCCGGAACCTGTACGGATCTTGCCTCCCACCGCATAGAAAACATCCAGGTATATAACAATGACCTGGAGAACATGGGTAGCGACGGTATGCAAATCTCCGTGGCAGACAAAGGCGATAACCGCATTTACGGCAACCGCGTCGTGAATTATGCCATGATGAAGAACAGTCCCCATGGTTACGGTATCCTTTCCGGCGGCGGCAGCGCGCTTCGCATTTATAATAACTTCGTCAGCAAAGGGTATAATTCTGCCATCGAGATATTTGGTGCAGGTATCAATCACGTTTACAACAACGTGATCACTGACATCAAGTTTGAAGGGATCAACGTATCTGACAAGAACCTATTTGCGCCTGCCACGGCATACATCTACAATAATACCATCATCAGAACAGGCGTCAACGGACTCAAAATCTATGCAGACCAGACCACGCTTGGCCATAAAGTATATAACAACCTGGTGATTGCCCCCGGCACTGCGTGGGACCGTCCACTGAACGGTTACTACATTCAGGGTTCCAAACCGGTACTTTACGATTTTGCCAATAACCAAAATTACAAGACACTGGAAGAAGCTGGATTCCTGGATCCCAATAGCGGCAACTTCAGGCTGAAAGCAGGATCCGGTGCAATTGATGCCGGCCGCAACATGGCTGATCTTGGACTAACTGCTGACTTCGATGGTACTGCCCGCCCTTACAACAATACGTTTGACGTAGGTGCTTTCGAATATAATAGCAGCGTGCCTGCGCAATTTACCATTGCGAATGCCGGCAAAGATCAACTGATCGCTCTGCCCACTACAAGCATAACCCTTACCGGCAGCGCCACTACCACCAACGGTGGTACTATTTCTTCCTATAACTGGAAGAAAGTAAGTGGGCCTAATCAGGGAACAATTACCAATGCTAATGCTGCCACTACGCAGGTTACCGGAATGGTAGCAGGCACGTACGTGTTTGAATTAAAAGCAACAAACAATGCAGGAGGGTCTGCCACTGATATGATTACCGTATCTGTGCTTACTTCCGCCAATAAACCTCCTGTGCCTACAGCCGGGGGAGATGTTGTGCTGACGCTGCCTTCCAACGCAACTCAACTGACAGGCAGTTTCTCCCTCGACCCTGATGGTGTAATCGTTTCATATGTCTGGGAAAAAATCAGCGGGCCGTCAGCAGGAGCTATACTCGATCTGAATGCCAGCAATACTGATCTCTCCGGTTTAACTGCCGGTGTATATGTATACCGCCTTACGGTAGTAGATAACGGTGGACTGACAGCTTCCGATGAAGTGACCATCACTGTTCAGGGCGCCACCACCAACAAGCCTCCGGTAGCAAAAGCCGGAGCAGATCAATCGGTAAGGATGCCCGTAAGCACCATTGTACTGGACGGTAGCGCCTCTGCTGATCCTGATGGCACTATTGCTTCTTACTCCTGGAAAAAGATCAGTGGTCCGGAAGCGCCGGTACTGGCAACGCCTTCCGCTGCCAAAACCAATGTAACCACCTTTACGGTTTCCGGTGAATACGTATTTGAACTCACTGTTAAAGACAACGAGAATACAACTGCCACCGATCAGGTTAAAATCACCGTAACGGCGGAAGATGTGCCTCCTGTGGCTAAAGCCGGTAACGATCAGACCGCGAGATTACCTGTGACTACACTGGCACTCGACGGCAGCGGTTCTACAGATGCCGACGGCCCCATTGCATCTTATTCCTGGAGAAAGGTGAGCGGTCCTGCAGGTGGTACCCTCACTACTCCCTCAGCTGCAAAAACTAACGTAACTGACCTGACAATTGCAGGTGAGTATGTATTTGAGCTGACTGTAAAAGACAATAATAACGCAACAGCAACGGACCAGGTGAAGATTACTATCACAGCGGCCAATGTTCCGCCGGTTGCTAACGCGGGAACTGATATCTCCATCACATTACCTGTAAGCTCAGTTGTACTGGATGCCAGTGGTTCAAACGATGCTGATGGTAACATTACATCATATGCCTGGAGGAAAGCTTCAGGTCCTGCTGCGGGTGGCACTTCTATTCCTGCCACTGCCCAGCCGGAGGTAACCGGACTGGCAGAAGGAACCTACTCCTTTGAAGTAACTGTAACTGATAATGATGGCGCCACGCATACTGATGCAGTAACAGTGACGGTATTATCAGCACCCAATGAGGCTCCGGTGGCCGATGCGGGTGTGGATCAATCCATCTCACTCCCCGTTTCTTCTGCAACACTGGATGCCCGTGCTTCCAGAGATGCTGACGGTACTATTACATCATATACCTGGAGGAAACTTTCCGGCCCTGCAGCGGGTGGCACTTCAATTGCCGCTACGTCACAACCGGAAGTAACCGGCCTGGTAGAAGGAGTTTATCTTTTCCAGTTAACGGTGACTGATAACGATGGCGCCACAAATACAGACGAGGTTACGGTAACTGTATTATCTGCCCCCAACGTGGCCCCTGTGGCCGACGCGGGTGCAAACCAGACTATTACGCTTCCTGCTTCCTCCGTGGTGCTGGATGGCCGTGGTTCCCGAGATACTGACGGCAATATTGCCACTTATGCATGGAGAAAGCTTTCCGGCCCCTCCGCAGGCGGAACTTCCATCCCGGCTACAGCACAACCTACTGTGACCGGCCTCGTGGAAGGAACATATGTATTCCAGCTGACGGTTACCGATAACGACGGAGCCACGCATTCAGACGAAGTATCTGTGACCGTTTTAGCAGCACCCAATGTACCTCCGGTAGCAAATGCAGGAGCGAACCAAACCATTACTCTACCGGTTGCCTCAGTTGTGCTGGATGCCCGTGGCTCCAGAGACAGTGATGGCAGCATCACCACATATGCATGGAGAAAGGTATCAGGCCCCTCTGCTGGCGGCGCATCTATCCCCGGAACTGCCCAACCCAATGTTACGGGACTGGTGGAAGGAACCTATGTTTTCCAGCTGACGGTAACGGATAATAAAGGCGCAACTAATTCCAGCGAAGTAACGGTAACCGTACTTGCTGAACCGAATACACCTCCTGTTGCCAATGCCGGCGTAAATCAAAGCATTACATTGCCCACATCCTCCACTTCGCTCGACGGTAGCGGTTCTACGGATGGAGACGGCTCTATCACCCAATATGCCTGGCGGAAGATTTCCGGTCCGGCAGACGGGCTCATTCTTTCTGCATCTACCGCCAGAACGGATGTTACCGGGTTGAACACTGCAGGTACTTATGTGTACGAACTGACAGTAACGGACAACAGGGGCGCTACTCATGCTGCCCGCGTTACAGTAACGGTGCAGCCTCAGCCTAACCAGAGTCCCATAGCTTCCATCGACGGGGAAACAACCATTCGCCTGCCGCTGGACTATGTATTCCTCGATGGTATTAACTCCCGCGACCCGGATGGAGCCATTACGGGTTACCAGTGGAGAATGGTGAGCGGTCCGGGTATTGCCGAATTCTCACGCCCCGATAAGAATCAGACCCGCGTTTCGGGCCTGGCGGAAGGGGTATACGAAATCGAGCTGACAGTTACGGACAATCTTGAAGCAACTGCCAAAACCACTCACCGCATAACCGTGCTGAAAGCGGAAGATAATACGGAAGAAAATCCTTTTACGGTATATCCTAATCCTGCCGTGTCTTACGTACGGGCCAGGATGATAGACCCTATCGGCGGAGAATTGATCATAACGATCTACGACGATATGGGAAGGGTTGTGAAAGTGCTGAAAGATAAATCGGATCCGCACACGGTGTACCAGAGAGAGATCTCTATTGAAGAGCTCCGTACAGGAACTTACTTACTGGAGCTGCGGAGCAACAACCAGAAATGGGTACGCCGTTTCGTTAAAGTAGCACATTAATTGTTTTTCATCGTATGCCGGATGGCGTCGTAAAGGGCGCCTACAGAACTTTCCCAGGTATGTGAGCGCGCGAAGCTGATTCGCGCATTCGCTGCCTGGGAATTGTTTTCCTGCATAGCCCGTTCGATGAGGGGAACATAATCTGCCGGCGTAGGAGCCAGGTAGGTATGATCCTTAAACAGCTGCATGGTTGCGGTAGCTGTGGCAACAACAGGTTTTCCCATTGCCAGGTATTCATCCACTTTCAGCGGGTAATTGCCTTCCGTGACAGGATTGAGTACCTGGGGGTTGATGCAGACATCGAAGTAGTGCATATAGGAGGGAAGCTCACTCATGGGTTTGCGTCCGGTAAAGATCACATTGGGCTGCCTGTGAAGTTCAGAGGCCTGAAAAACCTCATCTTCCGGTCCAACCAGTACAATATTCCAGTCAGGCCTTTCCTGCGAAATACGGAGCAGAATACCGGGGTCGAGGCGCATAGCGGTTAGTGCCCCCACATATCCTACTACAGGGCCGGTAAGGCCTTCCAGCTCAGCAGGTTTGGTGTATGCAGCTGCAGGATCGAAGAGCGAGAGCTCGCAGCCCTGGCCAATATAGTGACTGTTGGGATTATATTGCTTAAGCCTGTCTGCCAGAAACAACGAATTAGCCACCGCCACATCTGCTTTGGCAATGAGTTCCGGCTCTACCCGGGGGGCATGTTTTTTCCACCAGTCCATCGCCGCCACGTTATCCCGGCTGTAATAAACGTACATGGCCGGTTTAAGCAATTCCTTGAGATGCAGGCCCCGGAAGATATCATTGTCGTTGAAAAGGATAACATCCCTGAATCCCAGCTCCTTTACAGCTTTCTGAATGCAGTCGGCATACCGGCGTCCGTTGATCCTGTTGAAGAAGTTGAATATACCGGCAGAAGGCAGCCAGTTAATGGATTCCAGCATCCTCGAGGGGTAGAAGTTCCAGAAGTTATCACTGATTTTCAGCAGGGCGGGCTCCTGGCCTTTCCGTATCCGGATATGCCGGGCAATGTCGGGATCATTCCCGTTGCGCAGCACGGTACGCCTGTCGAGCGGGGAATTGATATACAATACACGGTTGTGGCGCGAAAGCTCCAGGGCGATGTTTTTACAATTGCTGCCGATTGGCGTATACCAGGGCTGAAGCCCTACAATGATGATGTCTCTGTTAGAAATTACGGGCACGGTTAGATGTATTTGGGAAGGCCGTTCAGGGGAAGATGGTCAAAATTAACAGGCAGTAAAGGTAGTCGTTTTTCCGGAAAATCGCCATGTCCCCGTTTTTACGTAACTTTTAACCCTTGTAAACCCAATAGTTATGGCAGAAGAAACAATTGATATACGGTCACTTACGGCGGATGATTACCGCGACCTCAAAGAATCGATGATGAGCGCGTATGCAGATATGCCCGGCAGCTACTGGCGTGAAGGAACTATTCAGCGGCTGATTTCCCTTTTCCCGGACGGGCAGATCGCGGTAACCGTAAACGGCAAAGTAGTGGGCTGCGCACTGTCCATAATCGTGGATTATGAAAAGTTCGGCGACGATCATACATATGAGCAGATTACAGGGTACTACACTTTCAATACCCATAATCCCAAAGGCGATACGCTTTATGGCATAGAAGTATTCGTACATCCCGATTACCGGGGCAAGCGGCTGGCCCGCCGTCTTTATGATGCCCGCAAGGCGCTTTGTGAGAACCTCAACCTCGAAGGGATCGTAGCCGGGGGGCGAATTCCCAACTATGAGAAGTATGCTGACCTGATGACTCCGCGTATTTATATTGAGAAGGTGATGGATAAGGAGATTTATGATCCCACACTCACTTTCCAGTTCAGTAATGATTTTATCGTGAAGAAGGTATTACGGAATTACCTCCCGAACGACACCTCTTCCAAAGGCTTCGCCACATTACTGCAATGGTTCAATATCTATTACGAAAAAGACCGTGACACCATCCGCTATAACAAATCCACCGTGCGCATAGGCTTGGTACAATGGCAAATGCGTACTTACGGATCTATGGACGGCCTCCTCCAGCAGGTGGAGTTTTTCGTGGATGCGGTGAGTGATTACGAAGCCGACTTCGTAGTGTTCCCGGAATTCTTCAACGCCCCGCTCATGCTGGAGTTCAATCAGCTGGACCCCGCAGCCGCTATCCGCGGACTGGCGAAGTATACCGATTTCCTCCGGGAGAAGTTCTCGGAAATGGCGAAGAGTTATAACGTTAATATCATCACGGGAAGCATGCCTATCGTGATCGATGAGCTGTTGTACAACATATCCTACATCTGCCGCCGCGATGGCACCTGGGATTCTTTCCGGAAAATCCACCCCACGCCCAGTGAGGTGTATAGCTGGGGCATGAAGGGCGGGAGCGAAGTGAAGGTGTTTGATACCGATTGCGGGAAGATAGGTATCCTGATCTGCTATGATGTAGAGTTTCCTGAGCTGAGCCGCATCCTGGCGCAGCAGGGGATGCAGATATTATTTGTGCCATTCCTCACGGATACCCAGAACGGCTATAACCGGGTACGCTTCTGTGCCCAGGCGCGTGCTATCGAGAATGAATGCTATGTGGCCATAGCCGGTTGTGTGGGCAATCTGCCACGTGTAAATAATATGGATCTTCAATACGCTCAATCTGCTGTACTGACGCCTTCCGATTTCGCGTTCCCGGTTACGGGGGTGAAGGCGGATGCTACGCCCAATACAGAAATGATTGTGGTGGCGGATGTGGATCTTGTTTTACTCAAAGAACTGCATGCATTTGGAAGCGTGCAGAATCTGAAGGATCTTCGCTCGGATTTATACGAAGTTATCACAAAGAAAAAGTAGTTCATGCACCAGCACCATGTAAACCTGGCCCTGCAAATTGTGCCGCAGGTGCCTTCAGAGAAAGTATATGCCGTAGTAGACGAGGCCATCGCCATCATTCAGCAGAGCGGACTTAAATACCGCGTTTGCCCGTTTGAGACGGTTATGGAAGGGCCATACGATGCCGTGATGGAAGTAGTGCGCCTGGCACAGGAAGCCTGCTTTAAAGCCGGTGCCGGCCAGTTGCTGGTATATGTGAAGATCCAGAACAACGCAGAAAAATCCGTAACCATCGAGGATAAAACAGGTAAATACGATTAAAAAAAATAGCCCGGTCTGCAATTGCATTCCGGGCATACCACTGATCATCTATTGTTTGACTGACTATTGATATTCAAACGTTTCTGTTGCAGAAACCTCTCCACCGTCTTTCTCAACACCTGATACCGGGTAACCCTGCCCATCATACTTATATTCGTACCGGGTGGTTACGGTGGCTTTCGCCTGTTTACTGCGGAAGCTCATGGCAATAACTTCATTATCACTCATCAGGAGTACCATTGCCGCCGGGTGCATCAGCAGCGGCATGCGGGCGCCAATATATGGGTTGGTTTTCTTTCCGTATACCAGTTCCATTACCCCCACGGTATCTTTACCGTTGGCAGCTACGGAAGCGATGGAGCGCACGTTTTTACCGTCGTAACGGATTACCTGGTGATGAAATGCTTCAGGATCATCTTTACTATCCTTCTTAATTTGTGTTACCTGCCCGTTCTCTATAGTGAATTTCCAGTTAACGGTACTAACGGGCTGGTCATCGTCTCCATCTTCGAAGATCCTTTCTATGCCGGTTGCAGCACTTCCGTCCGGCGAATACTGATAGAGGAAAGCATGCCTTTTCCCATCGCTCCATATCACCATCCTGCTAAGTTGTCCCTGCTGGTTGTAAGCGAATTCGCGCTTATTCTCCTGTTCAGCATCTTTCTGTGCAGTACCGGTAAGCCGGTGCTGGCTGTCGTAGGTAAACAGATAGGATTCCGGTACATCACCTGCAAGGGTGCGCACATGTTTCTTAAGATAACGGGTAGCTGCAGGGGAATGCGCTGCCTGCAATGTAGAATCTCCTGTGTTTGGGGTGGCGGATGCTTCATATCCACCAAGGCAAATCAGCCCTGCTGCTGCAAGCATCCACTTTAAATTCGGTTTCATATGCTGTTGCTTTTGTTCGTTAACATGCTAATGTAATGCAATCCCTCACCGGGTACATCCCACGGGTGGTGAACTGCATCTGCTGCGTTGCGTATCGTCGTTTTAGGCAGTTGAACTGCCGGTAGTGATCTCCGAAGTACATAACCACTGCAGCATTTTTGCTATGCCGAACGCGTGAGATATTAAGGGCGATATTCGTATTGAACGATCGTAGAATCAGTTTCACCGGCTTCTATGCCAGCCTGGCGGACAGGATATCCCTGCTTATCGTACTGGTAAACGAATTTCTCCCTGAGGTCAACGTTGAATCCGGGAATTCGGTACCGTTGCGTCAGTGGTTCATTGGCGCTTTGAAAAAATAAGTTGTTACCCGTAGGGCTTACAAAGAATTTTGTTTTACCAGCTGAGAAAGGATTGCTTTTGGTGCCATACGTCCATTCTGCGAAAAGCACAGTATCAGCGACCTGGGCAGCCGGTGTCTGCAGGAAAGATGTAACGTTATCTCCGGTGTATCTGATAAAGTAATCAACAGTGGGCTTTATACCAGCAGAGTCACGCTGCCGGATGCGGACTACGCGGTTGTTCTCGATCGTGTATGACATGAAATGAACATCCGTTTTCACATTGGTAGCTTTCAAATAGAATCTTTCCACAGCGGTATCCGGCCTGCCGTTTACATAGTGAATATGAATGCGGGAAAGAACATCTTCCGTCCAGACTTCGTTCATAATGGCATTACCATCGTTGTCGTAGGATGTTCTCATGCCATCTTCACCATTATCCTGAATAAAAGAGGCAAGGCGGTTCTGAGCGTTGTAGGTGATGGTAACACCGTCAACTTTTGTATTACCGTTCTTCTCGCCCGCCCATATGAGGTATTTCAGGGGGACTGGTTCATCTTTTGGAGGGGAGTCGTTATTGTTTTTGGAACAGGCAGTCAGCAGCAGCGTGCATGCAGCCAGGCTAAGCATTTGCTTCATGGCAATGGGGTTTAATTATCGAATACATGGTTTCGCCGCGAATATGAAATGTTGTGAGGAGAAAATCAATGGAAGGGTAGTGAGTTGAGGGTTGGCGGGTGTGAATGGTTGAGGCAGGGTAATGAAAGAAAAAAGCCTTCCCTCAAATGGGGAAGGCTTCTGCTATAAAGATCAGTTGAATTAAGAAAATAATACACCGCCAAACACCAGGTAAGCCATAGCGAGGGTTACAAGGATATTGAATACCTGTGCGATGATAAATGCCATGGCCGGACGGCCGTTTTCCATTCTGAAGATATCGGTAAACTTCGTTTCCAGTCCGATGCAGGTAAATGCCAGGGCAAAGAAGCAGGTTTGCAGTTCCTTGATCGGCGCTTTAATAGCTTTTACCGTAGCAGGAGAGAGCAGGAACGAAAATACCAGTGAAACAAGAATGAAGCCCAGTACGAACTTGGGGAACCTGTCCCAGATAGTGCGCAGGCCCGGTTTGGGTTGATTGGCAGTTTTCTTGGAATACGCCCACCAAAATGAGATTAAGAAAGCAGCAGCGCCCAGCAGTACGTTCTGAGAGAACTTAACGAGTGTGGCATATTTCAAAGCTTCTTCGCCAAGTAAGGTTCCTGCTGCCACAACCGCGCCGGAAGTATCTATGGTACCACCGAGCCATGCGCCTGCTACTTCAGGCGGCATGTTCATCCACTGCGCAACGTAAGGCATGAAAATCATCATGGGGATGGCTACGATCAGTACCAGTGAAATCACGTGGGATAATTTCTTGTTATCTCCCTCAATAGCACCGGATGTAGCAATGGCGGCAGATACACCGCAAATGCTCACCGCGCTGGATATCATCATACGGAACTCATCATCCAGCCCGAATTTCTTACAAAGCCAGAAAGTAAAGTACCAAACGGTAAACACAACTACTACGGATTGCAGCACGCCAAGCCCGCCGCCTTTCATCAGTTCCTGGAATATGATGCCGGAACCCAGCAGCACCAGACCGGTTTTAATAAACAGCTCTGTTTGCAGGGCAGGCCTGATCCATTCCGGTAAACCTATTACGTTACTGATAAAAAGGCCCAGCAGCAGGCTGAACAATACGATCTCGATACCAAGATCTTTAATGGCAGCGTTGGCAGTAATCACCTGCGCAAACATAGATATGGCGAATATGGCCAGTGCGCCGGTGAACAGTCCGCCGGAGATTTTTTTACCTCCCAGCAGGTAAGCGATCAGGAGCGCGCCAATTACCCAGCCGAACGTACCGGCCATTTTGCCGTAGTTGGAAAGATCGGTAAGGCGGGTAAGGAAGTCGTGCCCGTTGTTCCAGTCGAATTTTGGCATGGCCGGGTGCAGGCCCACAAGGATCAGGCTAATGGCAGTAAATGCCAGTATAACCGAGATCCAGTCTTCATGAAGAGCAATTTTCTTTTGCATCATTTAATGGTTAGTGAAAAAAGATATATCCTATCATTATTGCAGCGATAATACCTACGGCGTCGGCAATAAGTCCGCAGGTGAGGGCATAGCGGGTATTTTTGATATTTACGGAGCCGAAATATACGGCCAGTACATAAAACGTGGTTTCTGTGGAGCCCTGCATAATACAGGCGAGGCGGCCAACGAAAGAATCCGGGCCATGTGTTTTCATCAGTTCCACCATGATGCCGCGTGCGCCGCTGCCACTGAAGGTTTTCATAATACCAACGGGCAATGCAGGCACAAAGTCGGTGTTCAGTCCCATCAGCGCTACTACATAAGCGATGCCATTGGTAATGAAATCCAGGCAACCGGTAGCTCTGAACACTGCAATACCTACGAGGATGGCTACGAGATAGGGGATGATCATTACGGCTGTAGTGAACCCTTCTTTGGCGCCGTCGATAAATGCTTCATACACATTGATCTTCTTCTGCCAGCCTACTACAAGGAAAGAGGTGATGATGGAGAAGATGATGATACCGCCCAGCATGGCAGTTTTCACTGCGATCTCTTCCTGTGGCATATTGCGCATCCAGAGATAAAGCAGGTACATCAGCCCGATAAACCCGCCAACAAAAAAGAGCAGGGCAGGGCGGAACAGGTTGATGCGCTGATATATTGCCACGGCAATCATGCCGGATATGAATGAAATGAATGTGCCGATCATGGTGGGAATGAAGATGTCCGCCGGATTAGCGGCACCCATGGTAAGCCGCATAGCCATAACTGCTGTAGGGATCATAGTGATCCCGGCTGTATTCAGCACCAGGAACATGATCTGCGCATCAGTGGCGGTGTCTTTCTTCGGGTTCAGCTCCTGCAACTCATTCATGGCCTTTAGTCCCATGGGGGTAGCGGCATTATCGAGGCCGAGGGCGTTGGCTGAGAAGTTCATCACTACCGAGCCCATGGCAGGGTGCTTGTCCGGAATGCCGGGAAAGAGCCGCCTGAACAGGGGATTTACTCCCCGGGCCAGTTTTGCAATCATCCCGGCGCGCTCGCCTATCTTCATGATACCCAGCCAGAAAGCCATCATACCGGTAAGGCCGATAGCGATTTCAGCACCGGTTTTCCCGCTTTCGAAGAGGCTGGTGGTCATTTTCCCGAATATTTCGACGTCACCCATAAAGATGAGCCGGAAGAGCGCCACGGCGAAAGAAATCACGAAAAATGCGATCCAGACGTAGTTTAAAGCCATAAATATCCCTGGTATTAGATGGTATTAAGCGGCCAAAATATGGTTTTTATTCCATCCTACGCCACAAAATTGTGATATGTAACTCCCGGATTACAACTACTGGCCGTTACGCGCTGAAATACAGAATGCTTTTCCTATCTTTGCGCAAATTTTTTCAAAAATGGCCTTGCAAGCAGGAATTGTCGGATTACCGAACGTAGGGAAGTCTACTTTGTTTAATGCTGTATCAAACAGCGCAAAAGCCGAAGCGAGCAATTACCGCTTCTGCACCATCGAGCCCAACGTTGGATTGGTGGATGTGCCGGATGAGCGCATAGACAAGCTCGCTGAACTAGTTCAGCCCAACCGTACCGTGCCCACCACCATGGAGTTCGTGGACATTGCCGGCCTCGTAAAAGGCGCCAGCAAGGGAGACGGCCTGGGTAACAAGTTCCTCGCTAACATCCGTGAAGTTGATGCTATCGTTCACGTAATCCGCTGCTTCGAAGACGAGAATATCCTCCGCGACGAAGGTCCTATCAACCCCGTTAACGATAAGGGCATCATCGATACCGAGCTGCAGCTGAAAGATCTCGAAAGCGTGGAAAAGAAAATTGCCCGCACAGAGAAAATGGCTAAAACCGGTGGCGATCCTAAAGCTAAAATTGAATTCGAAACCCTGAAACGCTGCCAGGAATTCCTGGAACAGGGCCGCAATATCCGCGAACTGGGCCTCAGCAAAGAAGATAAATCCGCTATCGCAGATCTCTTCCTGCTGACCGACAAGCCCGTTCTCTATGTAGCTAACGTAGACGAAGGTTCCATCCTCACCGGTAACAAATTCTCCAAAGCGCTTGAAGAAGCAGTGAAGGCAGAAAACGCAGAGGTGATCATCATGAACAACTCTATCGAAGCACAGATCAGTGAACTGGAAGATGCTGCTGATAAAGAATTGTTCTTCTCAGAATACGGCCTTACCGAGCCGGGCCTTAACCGCCTCATCCGCTCCACTTACAAACTGCTGAACCTGATCACTTATTTCACCGCCGGCGTGCAGGAAGTACGTGCCTGGACGATCCTCCGTGGCTGGAAAGCCCCGCAGGCCGCCAGTGTGATCCACACCGATTTCGAGAAAGGATTCATCAAAGCAGAGGTTATTTCTTACGACGACTACGTAAAATTCGGTTCCGAATCTTCCGCACGCGACAATGGCCGCCTGCGTATTGAAGGCAAGGAATACATCGTTAGCGATGGAGATGTGATGCATTTCCGTTTCAACGTATAAAGATACTCTTGAGCAATCATGAGGGTTACAACAAAAGAAGGCCCCGGTGTAAAACCGGGGCCTTCGCTATTATGGCAAATCAGAAAAAGACTAGAGATTGTACCCGAGGGAAACATATGCCTGAGTGCCCACGGTGGGGTTACCCCAGGATTGGGTGTATTTCTTCCCGGTAAGGTTAGCACCACCGATTTTGATGGTCAGCTTCGGTTTGGGGAACAACTTGGATATCTGGGCATCCAGCGCACCGTATGCAGGGATGTTGCCGAGATTGTTCACGCGTACGAGCGGACCAACGAAGGAGGAAGACCATACAAAGGCTTCCTGCCAGCGCCAGGAGATGTTGAAGCCGAAATTGCTCTGCGCGATGTTACGGTTGCCGAAATTGATGTTATACCGGTTACGAGGTGTATTGTACATGGCCTGGAAACCACCAAGCGATTCCTCATCTAGGAGTTTGTTGTAAGAAACGTTACCTCCAACGGTGAAGTTGGCAGGGAGGCGATAATCGAGGCCCAGTGCCCAGCCCCATGATTTGATGTCTTTCTCATAGTTCACGGGAACGCTATACACTTCCTGACCCTGTGGGGTTACTTTTATGAGCACCTGGCTGCCGTTGAAGTTTTTAAAGGTATTGGTATATACGTAAGCATCGATGAGCAGTTTGCTGGCCACCAGCGCTTTGTACCCGATCTCAAATGCTTCCACTTTCTCCGGTTTGAATTCGCGGAAAGTGTATTGCTTTGGCGCACCGGCCTGCACAGATTCCAGCGAAAATACGTTCGGACCGTTGAGGCCGTAGCGCTCACGCAGGAAGGGGAGGCCACCGAGCAGGCGGGCCTGCGGTGTCAGCAGATCGATATACTGATCCTGTGTATGCGGGATGCGGAAACCGGTCTGGAAGGAAGCGCGTAGATTATGAGTATTGAAGAAGGTATATACGGCAGAAAGCCTTGGGCTGAATTGCCCCTTGAAATTCTCGTTTTTGTCGTAACGCAAAGCTGCGCTAAGTTTCAGGTTGTCTTCCAGCAGTTTTTTACCTACCTGAACATAACCGCCGTATTCGTTGATGCGGAATTCTTTACCGTTATCGTCCAGCGCGAAGATTGTTTTTTCTGAGTTCAGTGCATATACACGATAGTTACCGCCTACCATCAGTTCCATGAAGCTGATCTGGTTTTTGAAGTTGTACATGAACTCTCCCTGATACAGGTTCGTTTTATCCATAAACTTGGCGCCGATGCCTGTTGCGAGGCTTCCGGGGATAGGTTTGTCCTTCACTTTGTTGGCTGCCGCTTCAAACTCAGCTGTTCCCGGCATGAGGCGTCCGCGGTCAGCAAATGCGCGTGCGGTATTATGGAAATTAGCGCTGCCTCCTTTTGCTGCTGCGCTTGCTGTGGCAAATGCCTGGGCAGGATTCTGACCACCCTGCAGCGCCTGCTGGAATGCGGTGGAGAATGTAGTTAACCCCTGTGTAGCGTAGTTACCGAAATACTCAGGGAACCATTTGTTCTGGCTCGAGCTCCAGGCTTCGTTAATACCGGAACCAAGTGTACCCACGGCATAAGAATCGCCGGAGCGCTCCTGCGTGGTGTAGGCACGAACATAGAAGTTATCTGCGCGCAGCTCTATTTTATACTGTCCCATCCGGAAGTTCTTGATGGAATAGCGGTCTGCCCCTGTGTACACGGTAGTACCGGTGCCGTAGCTGCCCTGCACAAGGAGTTCCAGGTTGGGATTGAACTTGTAATGTATTGCAGCGTTCACTTTCAGGTTCTTGGTTTCGTAATCTGCCAGATCCCTTTCATTATATCCTGTGCGGGATACGAAAGTACGGGCACTGTCTGGCATAAAGCCGGCATATATCTGCTGGGGGGTAATTAAGCCGCCTGTTGCAGCAGATAAAGCAGCGATACCGTTACCCAGCGGATTGCCGGGTGTAAATGCGGCTGCTTTTAAGGCCTGGTACATGTTCACATTGGTTTCGTCGCCATAAATATTGACGCCGTTGTAACCGGGATTGGCGCGTGTACCATCCAGACCATGACCGTTGAGCAGGCTCTGGTCACGGTCATCATATGCCTGCCAGTCGTCTGCTTTAATATATCCGAGGTTTACCTTGAAAGCGAATTTCTCATTGATGGCCTTAGCATAGCGGACAGCTACATCGTAATACCCTGTGGTGCCTTTGCTTCTGCCGCTCTCGCTGAGGATGCCGGATTTGATATTAGCGCTGAGACCCTGGTATTGGAAGGGGCTTTTACTGTTCAGCAGCACAATGCCGTTAAGGGCATTGGGACCATACAGTGCGGAAGCCGCACCGGGCAGTACTTCCACGTTGTCCATATCCAGCTCGGTGATACCTACTATATTACCCACGGAGAAGTTGAGGCCGGGCGCCTGGTTGTCCATACCATCGATCAGCTGCAGCATACGGGTGTTACCATTGCTGTTGAAGCCGCGGGTGTTTACGGACTTGAAAGTGAGGCTCTGGGTACTGAGTTCCACGCCTTTCATATTAGCCAATGCGTCATAAAACGTAGGCGCAGGGGAGGCCTTGATGGCCCTGTTATCTATTTTCTCGATGGATACCGGCGATTCCAGTGCGCTTTGTGCGGTACGGTTAGCCGATACAACTACTTCCTGACCAAGGATCTCGGTGGAAGACAGCTGAACGTTTACCGCCGCGGAAGCGTCTGTTACCGTTTGCTCAACAGGCTTGTAACCAACATAAGAAAACACGAGCGTCATCGGGAGCCGGTGCGTGGTGCGTACGGTAAACTCACCATTAGCATTGGTAACCGCGCCTGCGTTGGCGCCTTTTACAGACACCGAAACCCCGGGAAGCCCCTGGCGGGTGGTGGCATCCGTAACGGTACCAGTTATATTCTGTTGCTGTTGGGCCAGGGAAGGATGACATAGCAATACCAGCAATGTGGCCAGCAAGCTAAAGCTTTGTCTACATACTTTCATAAGGTGAGAATTTGGTGAATGGAATCGCGCAGGTTTGGATATTTGGTTCGTGAAAATGAATAGGTTACATAACAGTATCAGTTGATAGAGAGAAGTTAAGATTTTTTTTGAAAACCAAAAATTTTTCTATTAAAAATATGGGTAATACAAGGATGTACGGCGCCATCTTAACAGGTTGGGTACCGTTGAAATACAGGAAGTTATAAAAGAGGGAGTTAGTCCTGCCCGAGGAAGCTGCTGAGGATCAGCCCTATTTTCCCGAATTCAATCAGGAAGCCGTCGTGGCCATAGGGAGAATCGATTTCATGGTAGATGCAGTTATGCATATGGCTGGCCAGCAGGGTTTGCTCCTGCGGGGGACAGAGAATATCGCTGGTGATCCCGATCAGCAGGGTGCGCTGCTCGATCTGGCGAAGGGTAGTAGCCACATCGGCATGGCGGCCGCGGGAGATGTTGTGGCTGTCCATGGCTTTGGTCAGCAACCAGTAACTCTGGGCGTTAAAGCGGCGTACGAGCTTATCGCCCTGGTAAATAATATAGGAAGCGGCTTTAAAGTTGTCGGTTTTCTCCTTATCAGGGTCCGTTTGCGCGGCCATAAAGGTCTGATAGTTCCGGTAAGTGAGCATGCCGATGGCACGGGCAGCTTTAAGGCCTTTGGCGCCTGCATCTTTACGGGCTTCTTCCCAACTGCCGTCTGCCTCAATGGCAAGCCGCTGGGAAGTATGTACAGCAATACCCCAGGCGCTTTCTGCAGCACCGGTACAGAGGAGGAAGAGCTGCCCGATACGCTCCGGCTCCATAAGTGCCCACTCGAGCACCTGGTAGCCCCCCATACTGCCACCAGCCAGCAAATGGATCCGGTCGATGCCAAGATGTTTGCGGAGAAGGATATGGGCATGAACGATATCGCGGATGGTGACCTGCGGAAAGCTTCGGTACCAGGGTTCCCCGGTTGCAGGGTCGGTACTGAGCGGCCCCGAACTCCCATAGCAGGAGCCGAGGATATTGGCACAAACGATAAAATGCCGCTGCGGGTCGATCACTTTGCCATCACCTACCAGTCCCTGCCACCAGTCTGCCGCATCCGAATTTGCGGTAAGGGCATGACAGATCCATACCACGTTATCGGCATGCGGGCTAAGCGTCCCGTAAGTGTGATACGCGATCTCGATCCCGGGCAAAACCGCTCCGGATTCGAGTGTAAAAGGCTGACGGCTGTGAAAGGTCTGCAATGACAACGGCTTGAAAAATTTTGCGCAAACCTACAAAAGTAAGCGGCCATTTACAAATATGCACGGATAAACCGCGTTTGTCATCCTTATGTTATTCATGCAGATATTTTATCTTTGATGAGCGGCGTAACCGCTAATTTTACATTAAACCGAATATTTAAGAGATATGAAGATCGCTTTACAACGCATAGACGACGGGTTTAACATGGAAGCTGTGGACGAGCAGGGCCACAAGGTATTAATGGACTCCTCCGTGGAAAACGGCGGTAAAAACAACGGCGTACGCCCCATGCAGATGCTGATGATGGGCCTCGGCGGCTGTTCCGCTATCGACGTAGTGATGATCCTCAAGAAACAGCGCCAGGAAATCACGGACTTCCGCATCGAGATCGAGGCCGACCGTGAGAAGGGTAAAGAACCGTCTCTCTGGGAAAAAGCGCATATTATATTTCATATCTCCGGCAAAGTGGACGCTGATAAAGCCGCCCGCGCCGTTGAGCTTTCCATGAACAAATACTGCTCCGTAGCCGAAACCCTCCGCCAGGGTAAAACGCAGCTTACCTGGGAAGTGAAACTGAACGCCTGATACCAAACTGAAAGATGAAAAAAAGAAAGATAAAACCGACCTACCGGCCAGAAACCAAGGCCATTCGCATACAACCCGGCAGAACGCCGAATATGGAACACAGCAGCCCGATGTACCTTACCTCCAGCTTCTGTTATGAAGATGCGGAATCAATGCGGGCAGCATTTGCAGATGAAACAGATGCATATATCTATTCCCGCTTCAGTAACCCTACCGTAGAAGAGTTCACCCAGCGCATGTGCGCACTGGAAGGAGCGGAGAGTGGCTTTGCCACCGCTTCGGGCATGAGCGCCATCTTCGGCAGCTTCATGGCATTCCTGAAAGCGGGCGACCACCTGCTGAGCAGCGCCTCCATCTTCGGCTCCACCCACACCGTGATCACTAAGTTCCTGCCTAAATGGAACATCGGCCATACTTACTTCGATCTCAACAAGCCTGAGACTATCGAAGCGCTCATTCAGCCCAATACGAAGATGATCTTTGTGGAAACACCTTCCAACCCCGGGCTCGACCTGATCGACCTGGAAGTGGTAGCGAAGATTGCCAATAAGCATAACGTTCTCCTCAACGTCGATAACTGCTTTGCCACGCCTGCCATTCAGCGCCCCCTCGAACTGGGAGCCGACCTGGTAACGCATTCGGCCACCAAATGGCTCGATGGACAGGGCCGCGTTCTGGGAGGCATTGTACTGGGTAAAAAGGAGCTGGTGGATGAAGTATACGCTTTCTGCCGCAGCACAGGCCCCTCGCTCAGTCCGTTTAACGCCTGGGTACTGGCCCGCAGCCTCGAAACCCTGCATGTGCGTATGGAGCGCCACTCCGGCAACGCCCTTTCCCTTGCCCAGGCCCTCGAAGGCAACAGGCACCTGGAATGGGTAAAATACCCCTTCCTGCCATCGCACCCGCAATACGCCATCGCACAACAGCAGATGTCGGCCGGCGGAGGCATCGTGTGCTTTGAACTGAAAGGGGGACTGGAAAGAGGCCGCCGCTTCCTCGACCAGCTGGAACTGCTGAGCCTCACCGCCAACCTGGGCGACAGCCGCAGCATTGCCTCCCATCCGGCATCCACCACACACGCCAAGCTGAGCGAAGCGGAGCGAGTGAATGTGGGCATCACCCCGGGGCTTATCCGCATCTCCTGCGGCCTGGAACATAAAGACGATATTCTGGAAGACGTGCTGCAGGCGCTGGAGAACAGCATCTGATACCCGCCCGGCTTTCCTTCATACGGCAATGCATGTAATTGAGAAGAAATGTGTAAATTCCTTCCCGATTACATGCATTCCTTTTTAAACCTTACCGCATGCGCTTTGTGCTCACAATCCTTTTTACCGCCCTGCTGGGTTATATCCTCGGACTTTTCCTGCCCTGGTGGGCAATAGCCATCGCGGCTTTCATTGTGGCCCTCATCTGGCAACAGCGCCCCGGTAAAGCATTCATCAGCGGCTTTCTCGCCATCTTCCTTTTATGGGGCATCCTCGCCTGGGTGGCCGACATCCGGAATGACCATATCCTCAGCAACCGCATGAGCGAGCTGATAGCCGGAAGCCGCATGCCCTGGGTACTCATCCTTGCTTCTTCTCTTATCGGAGGACTGGTAGCCGGTATGGGAGCCCTTTCCGCCAGCGTGCTGCGGCCCGCACCCCGGAAAGCAGCATGATCTGTTCATGTGTGTTAAAATTTGCATAAAAGGACCGGGCGCACTACTCCCGTGTAGGGCCATCCGTTACATTTGACACATGATGAAAGCTCTGATACCCTGTTTCCTATTCCTGTTTGTATTACCTGCTTCAGGCGCACAGGTCCGCGGCGTTGTCACCAATGAAAGCGGGGCACCCCTTCCATTTGCCACCATCATGATCAAAGGTACCACCTTGGGTACCACCACCAACGCGAATGGCGCTTATCAGCTAGACATCACCGTCGGCAGCCACATCATCGTTTGCCAGTATATGGGGTACCGCAAAGCGGAAAAGAGCGTTACTGCAGGCGATGCGCCCGTGGAACTGAATTTCACCCTGCAGCCGGTAAGCCTCCAGATGAAGGAAGTAGTCGTGAAATCAGGCGGGGAAGATCCTGCATATGCCATCATCAGGCAGGCCATCAAAAAGCGCCCGTTCTACCTCTCACAGGTAAAAGCCTACACCTGCGAATCCTACATTAAAATGCTGGCCCGCCTGCGTAAAATGCCCAAACGGGTATTTGGCCAGAAGGTAGATGCAGATGAATTAGGGGTAGACTCCACCGGCAAAGGCATCGTAGCCCTCACCGAATCCCTCACCAAAATAGCCTGGCGCGACCCCGACATGAAGCTCGATGTGGTATCCAGCCGCTCCAGTGGTGGCGGGCTCGGCTTCAGCATTCCCACCATCATCAACTTCTATCAGAACAATGTGGAAGCCATGGAATCGCAGATAGGCCCCCGTGGCTTTATTTCTCCCATCGCCGATAATGCATTGTCCCATTATAAATACCGCCTCGAAGGCACCTTTGTAGACGATGGTAAGCTGGTCAACAAGATCCTGGTGATCCCGCGCCGTAAATACGAGCCGGTATTTGCAGGGCATATTTATATTACGGAAGATGACTGGCGTATTCACAGCACCGACCTCATGCTCACCAAAGAGTACCAGCTGGAACTGATCGATACCCTCGTCATCCGCCAGACGCATGTGCCGGTAGCGCCGGATGTATGGCGCACGAAAGACCAGGTAGTGTACCTCGCCGTAAAAGTGTTTGGCTTCGAAGTTACCGGCACTTCCGTGAATGTATACTCCAACTACAACCTGAGCCCCGTGTTCCCGAAAAACTACTTCAATAAAGTGGTAATGAAATACCAGAAGGATGCGGAGTGGAGGAGTATTAAGTATTGGGACAGTATCCGTCCGCTGCCACTGGAAGCCGATGAGCTTCGGGATTTTCATGTGAAAGACAGTACCGCACGCGCCCGCCGCGATTCAACCCGCAGCCGCCAGCACCTG
Source organism: Chitinophaga deserti (assembly GCF_003149455.1). GTDB lineage: Bacteria > Bacteroidota > Bacteroidia > Chitinophagales > Chitinophagaceae > Chitinophaga > Chitinophaga deserti. Next base: position 70,065 of record NZ_QFFK01000014.1, on the reverse strand, counting down.
GATTCCCTCCGTGCGAAACCACAACCCGTTAAGCCTATGCAGGTGCTCTGGAGCGGATGGAGCCACAACTGGTATTTCCAGGGAGATACTTCTGTACAGTCTCACACATTCCGCATGCCGGGCCTCGCGAGAGGACTGAGTTACAACACCGTGGAAGGGGTGGCTTTACAAATCAATCCATCCGTTACATTCAGTTTACCGAACCGGAAATACCTCACCTGGCAATCCAGTGCGCGGTATGGATTTTCCAATACACACCTACAGGCGCAAACGGGGCTCACGTTAACCAATGTACCTAAAGGCGGGGTAGGCGTGCGTAATACCTGGAGCGCTTCAGGTGGCAAGCGCATCACACAGTTTAACCGCGCCAATCCCATCGGGCCGATCATGAATGAATTGTATACCCTGCTGCTGAAAGAGAATTACATGAAATTGTATGAAAGTAAGTTCGCCACACTGGGTTTCAGCAGGGTATATGAAAGCACCTTAGCATTAAGCGCCTTTGCTTTATATGAAGATCGTAACGCAGTGGAGAATACAACGGACTTCGTGATCTTTAAAAATGCAAAGAAATCCTTTACACCCAACCACCCTGAAGAACTTGCTGGCGTACCCTTTGGAAAAGAACAGGTACTAACCATTGGCGCCAACATCAGCTATCAGCCCGGTCAGCGCTTTATCGAATACCCCAATGGCAAACAGGCCATCGGTTCCAAATACCCTACTTTCTATGCCGGGTACCGGAAAGGACTGTTAGATGCCAATTTCGATAAATGGAATATAGATGTGAAAGACGATATGAATTTCAAGCTGTTGGGAGCCCTCAAATACCATGTTACGATAGGCGGGTTCCTCAACCGGAAATCTGTTTCTATACCAGACATGCAGCACTTCAACGGGAACCAGACTTTCCTGAACATCCGTTACATGAACAGCTTCCAGCTGGCCAGGTATTACGAGTACAGCACCACTGCCAAACTGTATGCTACGGCGAATGTGGAGCATCACTTCAACGGGCTCCTCACCAACCGCATTCCCCTGTTCAACCGCCTGAAGTGGCACCTGGTAGCAGGGTCAAATGCGTTTTACGTGAACCGGAATAACAATTATGTGGAAGTGTTTGCCGGACTGGAGAACATCCTGAAAGTGATAAGGGTAGATGTGGTGGCAGGTTACCAGAGCCAGGCAGATACCCGGATAGGAGTGCGGCTGGGATTTGGGGGAATACTGGGAGGAGCGTTCAGGGTAGAATAAATAAATTTAACGATGGTAATAAAGACAAAGGCTGCCTTCCCTTTTACGGGAGACAGCCTTTCCTTTTTTTGCTTGCCAAAGGTATCTGAGTACGGTTAAGCGCGGACGCGGAGACTTCTCCGTTTGCCACGGTCTCCCGCTTTTTTAAGTTTTACTTCGCTGTGGGCATGGTAAGCTGCTATGCGGTAAATACAAAATAAAACAATGGCGGTAATGAGGTAAATCGCGTAAATGCTCATATAGATTGCTTTAAGGGGGTTAGAAAATACTCGAACAGCACAGGGTCAAATCCACATACATTATCCCACTTTTCCAAAAGCGTGCCATAATTTAACTGCCATACCGTCAAAATGTTCAATACGATTGATGGATTTGACGAATGTGAGATGAAGACCAGCTTCTTGGAGAATGGGCGGTTTACGCCACCACTTTTTTTTGTAACTTTGCGCCGGCAATGCCTGTCAGGTCCCGCCAGCGGGAGTATGACAAGCACCGTCCAATTGGTAATCAATTTATTAATGAGTTTTGTTCCACCGGCGTTGGTCCTTAAAATTCTAGTATGGTTCTTCACAACAGATTCTCTGCCACCGAGTTAAAAGCACGGTTGGCTGCGGAAACCTTCCGCCGCGTTACGGTATCCTTTTACCAGTACGCCAAAATTTCCGATCCTAAGCTTTTCAGGGATGAATTGTATACCGCCCTCCACGAAATTGAGGTATTCGGCCGCATCTATGTGGCGCACGAAGGTATCAATGCACAGATCAGTATCCCCGAACATCATTTTGACGCATTCCGTCAGCACCTCGATACCATTCCTTTCCTCAAAGGCATCCGCCTCAACGTTGCCGTGGATGATAATGGTAAGTCGTTCTGGGTATTGAAAATCAAGGTGCGCGAAAAAATTGTGGCAGACGGTATCACCGATTCCACATTTGATATGGACAACCGGGGGAAATATCTCAACGCCAGGGAGTTCAATGAGCTTTCCGCCGACCCCGATACCGTGATCATCGACATGCGTAACCACTACGAATTCGAAGTGGGCCATTTCGATAACGCACTCGAAGTACCTTCAGACACCTTCCGGGAGCAACTGCCCATGGCGGTGGATATGATGAAGGACAATAAAGACAAGAACATCATCATGTACTGCACCGGCGGCATCCGTTGCGAGAAAGCCTCGGCATACATGCTCCACCATGGCTTCAACAACGTCTTCCACCTGGAAGGCGGCATCATAGAATATTCCAATAAAGCCCGCGAATGGGGCATCCCCAATAAGTTCCGGGGTAAGAACTTCGTGTTCGACGACAGGCTGGGCGAGCGCATCACGGAAGAGATCATCTCCCAGTGCCACCAGTGCGGCGCCCCCTGCGATACGCATGTCAACTGCGCCAACGAAGGCTGCCACCTCCTGTTTATCCAATGCGAGAAATGCGCGGAGCAATTCAACAAATGCTGCAGCCAGGCCTGTACAGATGTAATTGCCCTGCCCGAAGAAGAACAGGCGGAAATGCGTAAGGGGATAGACAAGGGGCTGATGCTTTTCAACAAACGTAAGAAAAGGCGTACAGCACCTCCCGGGGAATCAGCGCTTTAGATAGCGGTTCTGCAGAATTCTTTCCATCACTTCATCGCGCAGCGCACGGCTGACGGGCACTTCATGAGCGCCCACCGTAATCGTATTGCCCTCTATGCTGTCGATTTTACCGGCAGCAACGATGTAAGATTTATGGACTTTGATGAACTGCTCTGCAGGCAGGTATTCTTCCACTGCTTTAAACGTGAGGTAAGTAATGTATTTGCGTTGTGTGGTATGCACGGCTATATAGTTCTGCAGGGCTTCCACGAAAAGCACATCCTCCAGGCGTATCTTTTCCAGCCGGTGCTCGCATTTGATATAGAAGTGATCCGGCGGGGCGGTTTTCAATAAAGCTTTCGCCTTGCTGACTGCTTTAAAGAAACGTTCGAACGATACCGGCTTCAGCAGGTAATCGAGCACATCCAGTTCAAAACCTTCCAGCGCATGATCGGGATAGGCGGTGGTGATGATGGTAAGCGGCTTTTGCGGGAGAGTACGGAGGAACTCGAGCCCGCTGAGACGTGGCATACGGATATCGAGGAAGAGGAGATCAACAGGCCGTTGCTGGAGGAATTCCGCAGCCTTCATAGCGCTTTCACATTCCCCGGCCCATTCCAGGAAACTGACACCCGCAATATGTTCACGGAGGCCCTGCCGCGCCATCGGCTCATCGTCTACTACCAGACATTGTAATTTCATACCTGCAAGGTTAAGGTGATTGCAAACTGCTCACTGCCAGGTACAATCTGCAATGCGTGTTTTCCATTATACAAAAGCTCCAGCCGCCGCTTTACATTGCTCAGTCCAATCCCCCCGGTGGTACGCTGCGGCTTTGGCTCGCAGGTATTTTCCACGGTAAAGGTAAACTGCCCGTTTTCCCGCGCCATCTGAATATGAACCGAGTTGGCAGCCTGATGCGATATATGCTTGAAGGCATTCTCTACAAAAGGCATGAGCAGCAGGGGCGCAATATCAAAGTCTTTCACATCGGGCGAATGCTCGAATTGGATATCATATTGCTTATCGTGCCGCAGCCTTTGCAGGGCAATGTAGTTTTCGAGGTAAGCGATCTCTTTCGCGATATCGATCTTTTCCGTATTGCATTCGTACAACTGGTAACGGAGGAGGTCAGAGAACCTGAGCAGCGTTTCCCTGGCAAGGTGATTCTCTTTATGGATAAGGAAGTAAATGGTGTTGAGGGAATTAAACAGTGAATGCGGATTGATCTGCGAACGGAGGAACTGCAATTCCTGTTCAGCTCCCGCACGCAGGGCGCTTTGCAAATGATGCAGCGTCCTGATCTGATCGATGTAAAACTTGATTCCCGCCGCGGCGCCTACCATGAAAAACAAGGGGATATATACATCGTACAGCTGGCTGTTCAGCGTGGCATTGGGCCAGTGGGTGATGGTAGAGGCGTAGGGCAGGAGTATCCAGTTTAAAACCTTAATCACCACAAACCCCGTTACACCCACCAATACCGTAAACACCGCGAGAAAAGTGAAGTACCTTTTCTTATACAGGAACTTAGGAATGAGCACGTAATTGGTGAAGTAAACCGCCCCGGCCAGCGAAAGCACTTTCAGCAGTCCGGCTAACACAGTGGGCGTGAGATCAGGGTAATCATCTATCCGCAATGTGATCCAAACCACAAAGAAAGCGGCCCAAAACAGGAAGTGATACAGCCGCCAACGGGTGATTGTCTTTAGAATATCCATGCTGGCTTCAATATAAATGTAAGCAATCTCCCCCACATCTCTTTTACACCAACCGCAGCTTTTCCTTTACGAAATGCAGCATTCTTCTCTATAACCCGCAGCCGCTGCCACTAATAAAAACAGCCCCGGTTAAGGGGCCGCTTCAGGGTTTTACGGATAACTAAAGGCAATGGTTTACCAGTTTGTCATGAATAAAGTAAGGTCATGGAATTTGTCCTGCCTGGCAGGCACTTCATCAGGCCCTCCATAACGGAGTATCGAGGTCACAAATTTGTAGGGTGGAACACCGTCTGCCGAAGCACGGTTGCTCCTGAAACTGTCGGAATATCCCGCCGCCTGGTCTATACGGGTGGCATGCCGGAAAGTGATGTCCTGGATCATGGAGCCATCCTTCGGGTTAATGAGTTTAAACAGGTAGAGAGTATTACGCCCATATACATCCATCGGCAGTTCTATATAAGGGGAAAAGGCTCCCTTCTTGAGGTTTAATACGCCGGATGGCGCTTCCTGGTAAGTAAAGGGCCTTACACCCGCATTGCATACGTGTATTTCCATCCGCACAGAATCGGGCAGCAGCGGGTCTGTATAATAATATCGGTGTTTTCCATGGGTTCGGGAAGAAGGATCAGGCGTTTCGCCGCCTTCGGAATTGCCGCCTACCAGGACGGGCTTATCGGTGGCAGACACTGCCAGCAGCTGAAAGCTGGCCATGCCATTCACCATCACGGAGGTATCCAGCACGGTACTGTCTGTTCCCGTTACTTTCAGCACTATTCTCTTTTTACCCATGCTGGCGCCGGGCAACATCTTACGCGCAAATTTCTGATCTATATTGAAAACCAGGCTGTCTGTCACCCGGTTGCCTTCAAATTCTACCGTATACGCCACATCAGTATCAGGGGTATACAGCCAGGTGAGCCTTATCTCAAAAAACTCGGGCTGTGCCACGAGGTCGCCATTCTTCTGACAGGCGGTGAACAGGAGGGCCAGGAGGGCCGGTAAAAAGCATTTTTTCATGCAATCGGAATTTTAAAAGAAATGAAAGGGCGGGCGATGAACCCGCCCTTTCCAGTTATTCATCACGAACAGGAGATTGTCTTAGAAACGGATCCAGGTGTCGCCCAGCCAGTAATTACCACTGGGGTCCACCGCGCCACCTTTGTAGGTAACGGTGTTGAAAGCATAGCTGCAGTTAACCGGCAGCAGGCCGCAGAAGCCGGTCTTATTAGACGTAGGCGGTGCTGCAGGCGCCAGCGGGGAAGCGATAGGGTCGAAATAGTCTGCAAAGGCTGCAGGGAATGCATCGCTCAGGTTCAGGCCGGCCACCGTGTTGCTGGTAGTGCTGGAGTGCGGCGTGAAAGTGGCGAATGCAGTAACACAGGCTTGTACGGCGTTGTTGAACAGGTAAGTTGCTGTTCCGCTGGTACCACAGCTGTCTGTGTTGTTAAACGAAGCGGTAGTAACGGCAGACTCCAGGCGGATAGCCGTAGGATAACCGTACACAATAGAGTTACGCATTACTGCATAAGTATTGTTGCGGAAACGGGTACCGTTCAGCAGCTGGTTGGTAGAAGTTACGGTGCAGTTAGGCGCGCCCACAATGGTCATGTTGCTGATAACGGGACGGCTGTAGCAGGATGATACCTGGCCACCATCGCACTCAATACCGTTAGAGTTGTTAGCGGCATACTCAACAGAAGGCTTGATGATGGATACAAGGAACTGGAGGTTGCCTTTGTAACCGAAGTCGAAATCGAACTGATCATCGTTATTGGCAATGGCCAGCAGGTACTTACCGTTTACGTTGCCACCGAAGAACTCGAATCCGTCGTCTGCTCCATACATTACTTCAATGTGGTCCATGGTAGTGCCGCAACCGATACCACCGAGGGTAAGGCCGTTCAGCTCATTACCTTCCTGGATCACCGCACCGGCGTACTCGATACGGATGTAGGAAAGAGTACCGGAATTGTCGTTAGCGGTAGTACCGCCATAAGTGTAATCTACTCCTGCAGGAACGATCACGGGGTTGATACCTTCGATCTGGGCAGTACCGGTTGTGGTACATACCAGCGCATCACCCAGTACTACCACGCCACCCCAGTCGCCCGCGGCTTTAGTGGTTTCATTGGAAGTGAATACGATAGGGCAGTCGGCCGTACCGGCTGCGTTAATAGATGCATTGCGGGTAATAATCAATGCTGATGCTTCGCTGGCAGTGGCTTTTTTAATGCCTTTGATAATGGTACCGGGCTGGATAGTGAGCGTACCATTCTTCACCCAGGTTTTACCGTCGAGGATGTAGCAGGTATCCCTGTAAAGGGTACGGTTACCGCTGATAACATCCGGAAGATCTTTTGGAGCGGTATTGCAGGGTTCACAAACTGCTGCAGCAGCAAGGCGCGATGCAGTTTCGGGTCTGCCGGCATTGGGTTTCTGGCCGTCTTTCTTACAGGCAGCAAATGCGGTAGCTACCAGGGTGATCAATAAAAAATGCTTTTTCATGGTGCAATTTTGATGTCGTTAACTTCTAGGGTTTTGATATCATGATGAATGAACTGCGTGTTATAGCCGGTAACTCACCGTTACCGACCAGTTTGTCCCTTTCTTCGTCCGCTTCAGCTTCCAGTCGGATGATGGGTTGTAACCCATCCCTTTCGGATCATCGGCATTGTTCACGTTACTTGGACTGGCAGGCGGAAAGCTCCCGGGGTGCTTGTTGAAGTACTCGATATAATACTGGTTTAAAAGGTCGGCCGCATTCAGCCGTATTTCCATCCGCTGCTTCAGCAGACGGGCATTCAGCTGCAGGTCCAGCTGATCGCGCGGGTTCTCATAAGTGTCATCGTAATCATCGATCCCCGCAAACGTCACCCTTCTGCCAAACCGGTTATAGGTAACGTTGGCCCCGAAATACGATCCCTGCCACGACAGACCGGTATTAATGATGTAGGGAGACAATCCCTGCAAAGGCCGCTTCCTGATGTTCTTCGACGAATCGTTGGAAGGCAGTGGCGGCAATCCGTTAGATACCCGCTGGATATTCAGCTCATCATACGTCACCTTACTATCCATCACGGTGAGATTGGCACTGAGGAACAGGTTCTTCCAGAACCCGCTGTTGGGGTTGATGAAGGAGAAGGAGTGGCGGTAATCCAGTTCCAGCCCACGGTTAACGGCGCTTTCGAGGTTAAAGTAAAAGACGCCGTACCGGTTATCGGAAAAGAGGTAACTCACCGTTTCCACCGGCTTATCGTACTTTTTGTAGAATGCGGTGAGGGACAGTACCTCCACCGGGCTGGGGTACCATTCTATCCTTACATCCGCATTGTCGGCACGGCTGTAATCCAGTCCCTGTACCCCTTTCACATCCTGCCGCATCTTCACGTCGTAATACATGAAGGTGGAGCGCTCCCTGAAATCGGGCCGGGCGAGGGTTTTACTGTAAGCCGCGCGGATATTGATGGCAGGCGTAAGCTGATACACCAGGTTAATGGAAGGGAGCCAGTCGGTTTCCCGGTATTTAAGCGTGGTATCGCCCGCCTTGGCAGTGCTGCCCTGGTTGATGCGGGTATAGGTATGCACATCCATGGCATTGCTCTCGAGCCGTACACCCGCAATTACGCGCAGCCTGGGCAGGGGAAGGAAGTCGGCCATGAGATAGGCGGCATGCAGGCGCTGGTCGCCATCGTAATGGTCTGCAGCATCCAGTCCGGAAGCAGTAATGGGCCGGTAAGTGAGTATGCCTGCGGCGAAGTTCTCCGGGCGGAACACTTCATAATCCGGTTTCCCGAACCCGATGGAATCCGCTATTTCCCTGCCACGGTCACCACTGGCATTGGCCGTTGGCGCCAGCATCACCTGTGCATATTCAGCGGTTCTGAATGTACCCCAGTAACCGGTTTTTATTTTGTGGGTGCGGCCTCCCAGCTGAATGGGAATGGTAAGGTCGCCCCCTATATTCTGTTTCTTTTCATGCAGTTGGTTCGCATACAGCCCGCCGTCTTTAATAGTAGAAGCAGTGGGCCGCGCATAATCATACCGCAGCAATGGCAGACCGGTATGCGGATCGGTACCGAGTATCTCACCAACCGAATACCGGGTATCAGGCTGCTCTTTATCTACCGTGGCATGGTCGGCAAACCAGTTAAGCTTAATTCCCTTCCCGAGTTTATGCTCTCCTTCAAGCCTGGTCTGGAAAAGGTTCCCGGCTTCCACGATAGATACATACTCCCGCGAACGGCCGCTACGGCCTTTGTCTTCCGCCTCCTGAATAATATTTTCATGCGTAAAGCGGCGGTTATACAGGTTGCGCCATACCAGTTTATGACGGGGTGTCTGGAAGGTAAGATTGCCCAGTCCGCCCGCGGCAGTAATAAAATTATATTGCATGGCATCGTCTACTATCGTAGGACTTTGCCGGAACCAGGCGTCGTATTGCTCGATGTTTTCTTCATGCCGGTAACTGCCAGCCAACACAAGGCTCAGCGAGCGGCTTCCCTTCAACTGTTTACTGCCACCCAGCGAAGCCTGATACTGCTGCATTGGCTTAGCGGTATACTGATGAAGCCCATAGAAATTTGGAACCTGCCCGTTCATGGCATTCATCCCTGCATGGTTGCCTGCAATCAGCATCTGCTGGTAATCGCGGCTGAACCAGGAGCGGTTTAACCAGCGGCGCTCATCACCGGGTTTACCGAAGTAATCACCACTAAGCCTGCGGGTACTGTAAAAATCCTTTCCTGTGCTTTGCGAATTGAAACCCGTCCCCACCAGTATGTTTACGAAATTCTCAGCGGGCACGTCCAGTGTATTTACCTGCACCAGCCCTCCGGTAAACTCTCCCGGAAGATCGGGCGTGGCGGTTTTATTGACTACCACATTGTCGATCAGGTTACTGGGCAATATGTCGAAAGAAAAATTGCGGCGGTTAGGCTCCGTACTGGGAAGTGAAGAGCCATTCAGCAGCATGTTGTTATACCGCTCGCTCATGCCGCGCACGATCACGAACTTATTATCCTGTACGGTAAGCCCGCTGATACGCTTAAGCACCTGGCCGGCATGACTGTCCGGTGTTCTGCGCACCTGCTCGGCACTGATGCCGTCACTCATGGCGGGGTTATTCTTCTGCCGGGCATAGAGGGAGGAGATGGATTCCTTCTTTGCGGAAGAAACTACTTCCACGCCACGCAGCGTTCCTTTGGCAGGCAGCAGTGTGAGGTTCAGCGCGTTGGTTTGACCGGCTTTAATCATTACATCCGGTATCTTCTTGGGCTGATAACCGATGTAGCGGATCTGCAGGACGTATTCCCCTTCCGGCAGTTCAAAGGCGAACTTACCGCTGATGTCGGTTACCATACCTGCCGTGCCCGCCATAATGGTGGCACCTGCGAGGGGTTCACCGGAGCCACCGTCTACCAGCACACCGGCCAGTTTGCCATTAGCGGAAGGCGAGGGGGCAGGCTTGCGGCGGATGATCACAGAGCGGCCATCTACCCGGAAGCCATATGTGGTAGGGGCCAAAGCAGCACGCAACACCTGTTGCAGGGTGGCCTGCCGCATGTTCACGGTTACGGGCGTACGGAGGTCTACCTCGTCCTGGAAGTAATTGAACGTGAGACCCGTTTTGTTTTCAAGTAATGCGAAAAGCTCCTTCAGCGTGGATTTCTCCAGCTTCACATCAATCTTCTGCTCCGCCTGCCGGGCAATCAGTAAGGCAGGCAACAGGAGCAGGGAGAACATCAGGACAAGCAGCGTCCTGTTCCCCGCACGGAGGAAAAATGGTAAACATGCATTCATGCGTAAAAGGCTATTATTTAATGTATGGGTGTGGCAGGTGTGTTTGCAGTGATGATAATGGTACTGTCGCGCTGTTCGTACCTGAACCGCCCCATGGCGGCAAGGATACGCAGCACATCCGCATGCGACTGGTCCCTGAAAGCCGCTTTCACCGGGCGCATAAGCAGGCGCTTGTCTTTCACATGATACCGGTAACCAAACGAATGCTCCAGTACAGCGAGGGCTTCCCCTAAAGGTTCCCCATCAAAATGGAACTCCCGGTGCTTCCAGCTTCCGGGCTTACCAGCCGGCTTCCCGGGCAGCAGGCTGCCATCGTATTTAGACCAGATGCCCGTTTTACCGGGTGTAAGAATGAGAGAACGGTTACTATGGCGCATGGCTACCTTACCGGTGGCTACAGATACGCTGGCGCCGGGGTCGGTATAGTAATTCCGCATATTGAAAGATGTACCCAGCACATCCACCGTTACACTATCCATTTCCGCACGAAAAGGCTTGCCGGGATCAATGCCTGCTTCTATAAAGATTTCGCCTTCATGGAGGCGTACAGTACGGTAATCGCCGGTAAATGTTTCCGGTACTTCCAGCACGGTGGCCCCATTCATCCAGATCCGCGTTTTGTCTGACAGTGTTACGAGCCGGTGCTCTCCGGCACCGGTACTGAAGGTAAGGCTGCGCACAGCAGCAGCCATCCGTACCTTCTCCGCTTCCGCATTACGCCAGAAGATCATGGCCGTTAAAGCCCCGGTAGTAATTAGCAGCAAAGCGCAGGCGGCCCTTAGCCATCGCATGCGTACGACCCGGCTGGAAGGGCGCACCTGTGCCATTATGCTGCTGTACACTGTCTGCTGTTCAATTGGAGATATGTGGAACGGAACTGTTTCCGCCCATTCTTTTTCGGGGAATATTATATCGATATCTGCAGGCTCCAGCAGTTCCAGCCGCTCCCGCAAAAGCTCCTGGTCTGCTTCGCTGAGCGTGCCGGCACTTAGTTGCCGTAGTTGATGTCGGATGTGTTGCGGGTCCATACCAGTAATACGCTAAAGGGGAAGGGAGACAGACATTTTCTGTATTACCATAATGTTAACTCACCGGCGGCGCGCATGAGCAGGATCACGTAGAGGGCATGCACATCCAGCTTAGTGCGCAGCAGGCGGCGGATCTCGTTCACATGACGCTCCACCGTTTTTACGGATATACCCTCCATCTCGGCGATCTCCCGATAGGTTAACCCGTCGTCCCAATGAAGCCTGAAGCAGCGTTGTTTTACGGTGTGGAAGGTGCGGAGGGTACGCTCGTACAGTTCATAGTATTCTTTATGCAGCAGGGAGGGTGCGGTGCCGCCGGCAGGTATCTGATCGTGGCGCTCTTCTTCCAGTTCCACAATGGGCAGCCGCTTTACCCGGAAGTGCGATACCACGGAGTTGCGCACCACGGTAAACAGCCAGGCATCCGGCGGTGGGGTGGCTTCCAGGCGGTCCCAGTGTTTCCAGATCCGGATATACACGTCCTGCGCAATATCATCGGCATGCATATTGGCGCCGAGTGCATTCACCAGATAGGCTTTCACGCGCGGATAGGTGCGCTCGAAATACTGACGGAAAAGGATGTCTTTCTCTGCGGGCATGCGATTCAAGCTTGGTGGATGATGGGTTTCGAAGCCATGGAAACGGGGCGCTTTTACTACCGGGATCGTTTCATCAAAAATTAATAACTCCCGCCGCACCGCCAATTTTAACGCGTTAAGTTTTAATTAAGGTTGAAACCGGGCAGTTTGTCTCATAACATGCCCGCCTGATTGACAATCATTTGCATCCGCCACCCGGCATTTATACTTTACCACACAAAAAAATCCCCGGAACCTTTCAGCGCCGGGGATCATCCCTTTCAGGATAAAACAGTTTACCCCTGTATCTTATCTTCCAGTTCCATTACTTTCTCAAAAGCAGACTCGTATTCCGAAGTGGCTTTCGAAAGTTCCGAAGCAGCCTGTTTGTAGTTGCTTTCGGTGGATTTAAACTTATTCTTATCGGCGTAAATCTCGGGATTGGCCATGTCGGCTTCCAGCTGATCTACCTTAGCACGCAGTTCACTCATTTGCTTTTCCAGGTTCTGCACCTGGCGTTGCTGCTTCTGCAATTCCTTTTTCAGGGTATTGTCTACCGGCGCTTTGGAAGCCTGCTGAACAGGAGCGGGGGCAGCAGCAGCTTTCTTTTCCGGCTTTGCGGGCAGGGCAGCAGCAGCCATACGCTTCTTCCATTCTTCCCATTCAGTATAAGTGCCTTTGAACTCCTTGATCTCCCCGTCTACGATCTCCCAGATTTTGTTGGCCGTGCGGCTCACAAAATAACGGTCGTGCGATACAAGTACAAGACTGCCTTCGTATTTACCCAGTGCATCAATCAGCATGTCTACCGAGTTCATGTCCAGGTGGTTGGTAGGCTCATCGAGCAGCAGGAAGTTGGCTTTGCTGATGATTACCTTGGCCAGTGCCACGCGTGCTTTTTCTCCACCGGAAAGGATACGGATTTTCTTGAACACATCATCGCCCTGGAAAAGGAAAGCACCGAGCAGTCCGCGCAGTTCCATTTCAGTGTTGCCGCTGGCGCAGCCTTTCAGCTCGTCGAGGATCTCACTGTCGAGGTGCAGGGATTCCAATTGGTGCTGGGCGTAGAAGCTCGTTACCACGTTATGGCCGGGCTGGCGGTCGCCTTCATATGTATCGGTTCCCGCGATTACGCGCAGGAGGGTAGATTTACCTTTACCGTTCGCACCGATCAGTGCGATCTTATCGCCCCGGTTAATTTCGGCACGGGCATTTTTCAGGATAGTGAGGTTACCGTAAGATTTCGATACACCATTGAGGGTGCAGAGGATCTTACCGGGCATCTTGTCTACGCTGAAGTTCATGCGGATGCGGGAGGGGCCGCCATCCACCTGCTCTACACGCTCCAGGCGGTCGAGCCGTTTCATGATAGACTGTGCCTGCGCAGCTTTGGAAGCCTTCGCCTTAAAGCGCTCGATAAAGCGCTCCTGCTGGCGGATGTAATCCTGCTGGTTCTCGAAAGCACGCTGTTGCAGCTCGCGGCGCATGGTTTTCTCCTCTTCGTAATCTTCATAGTTACCGGCATAATGATGCAGTTCCTGCTGATACAGTTCCACGATCTTATTCACCATGCGGTCGAGGAAGAAACGGTCGTGCGAAACGATGATCACCGCGCCGTCGTAGTTACTGAGGTATTTTTCCAGCCATTCGATGGAGGGAAGGTCAAGGTGGTTGGTAGGTTCGTCAAGCATCAGCACATCGGGCTGCTGCAGGATGAGCTTGGCAAGGAGCACACGCATGCGCCAGCCACCGGAGAACTGGCTGTAAGGGCGTTCCAGATCTGCCGTGGAAAAGCCGAGGCCTTCCAGTACGGTAGCGGTTTTGTGGCGGATGTTGTAGCCGTCGAGCACGTCGAACTCATGCAGTTTTTCGCTGTACTCCATCAGCAGGGCTTCGTCTTCCGAAGTCTCCAGCTTTTTGGTCAGCTCTTCCAGCTCCTTTTCTACTTTCACGGCCTGCTCGAAAGCAGTCATACCCACATTGAGGATCGGTTCGTCGGATTCGAAGCTGAGCAGGTCCTGGTTAAAGAACCCGATGGTGAGGTCTTTGCTCTTATTGATACTGCCTTTGGAAATGGTGTATTCTCCGTTGATAATGCGGAGGAGCGTGGATTTGCCGGTACCGTTGAGGCCGATAAGGCCTACCCGGTCGCCGGGTACGATGTGCCAGGAACTGTCTTCAATAATTGTCCTTGCGCCGAATTCAAAAGTTATGTCCTGCAGTGCTATGAGCATGTTAAAACCGATATTAAACCCGCAAAGATAGTCAAATTTTTCCATCTATATTTGCGCAAAACATCTAATATATGCGCATAACCAGATGGCTCACCGGCGGGATATTCTTACTGGCAACAGCCTGTGCCCAGCCAGAGAAGGCTGAAGAGAAAAGCGGGGAGAACCCGGTAGTGAATTTTAAAGGAGTGACGTTCAGGCAGGAATTCAAAGATTCGATTCAGCTGGCGCTGGAAGATTATCATAAACTGGCGCTGAACCTGGCCTTCGGGGATACTTCCATAGCGGATATGCGCGCCACCCTGCTAAGTGACCGGTTTGAGTACCTGGCGGTGGCACATGATGGACTGGACTCTAACCAGATACACGCACTGGCTATGAACACGGGCAGCATAGCCGCAGAAATGAAAGGGATGTTTATAGAGAAAGCAGGACTGGAAGGCCGGCGCATTGCGTTTCAAACTGCTTCGGAACAACTCTACGACTTCTTAAAGCTGACAGGCGTACCCGGCAAACCGTTGTTCTGGCTGTATTGCGAAGATGCATTCGGCGGAAAAGGCGCCTACTGGCTGGCGGAGGAAAAAGGCAGCTACAATCCTTACATGGGCCGCGATAGCAAACCCTGCGAAGAGGAGAAGGAAATACTGAAGTAGCGGGGTTACGGAAGGGGTGCAGGTTACACCGCAAAGGCTTGCAGGTATTTATCAATATATTCCTGTTTGCTTTTCAGTTTATACTGCATCACGAACCGGGGATGCTCCAGGGGGATGAGCTTTTTGAAGAACCCTTCCGCCTTGTTCACCTGCTGCACGAAGGAGGCGTTTTTACCGGTGCCGAGGATGTAGCCCACGTTTCGGTCCAGCCCAAAATCTACCTGTTTCCGGAGACTTTCCACCATAAAATCATAGACCGCGGCGGTGAGGGCTTTACTGTCGTAGTAATTGTAATTCACTTCCTTTCCGCCCGGTTTCTGAATGGTGAACCCCAGCGGACACATAGACCCGATGTAGAAATCCCTGTAAAACGCCTTAGGGCCCCCATATGCGGCAATTACGTCGTACACAAACACAGAAGACACTTCGTAAGATTTAAACCCCGGATAATCGATGCCACAGGGATCGGCCAGGCGGGTTGAGTCCGTAAAAGGCACCCCGGAAAGCGCGGCCCCGAAGCGGCCGGGGTTAATGCCGATGATCATTCGGCGTGGCGAAGGATCGTTATAAAACTTCCTGTAAAACGACTCCATCACAGGAATAACCTGCGGATTCTCCGAAAATGGGTTCATGATCCGGATACCCGGCGGCAGCTTACCGGAGTAGGAGAGATGCGTGTTAAAATGAATGATCTTATCGGCCATCGTCTTCATCCGGCAAAAATAAGGGGAATTGTCTGGTTCCTGCATAACCCGTCAAGGCCGTCAACACGTACTCGTGAGGCAGTGTAGCCGCAGTGTAAAGGCAGTCTACACCGGGAGGCAAGGCCGCCAAAGGCAGTGACAAGGCAGTCTGGAGGGTAGAAAAGGCAGTAGTTTTTTGACTTTTTATGTATTCTAACCGTATTTGGAAAAGTATTGCCCTGGCAGTGGCTTAGTAGTGACTAAGTAGCAGCTAAGTAGTAATGTACCAGAGGGCATTTGGATTGACTCCTGATGTAGTGCTGAATTACATTTGCCTAAGGTTAGCCTCACCTCAGATTCACCACTACTTCACCTATACTTAAGGGTTACTTAAAGGTTACTTCAGGGTTAATGTAGGTATAGGGTATTAGAAATCCGCTGAAACCCGCTACAGACGTATGGGGTTTACAAAACCGTGAGCGGGAATTGGTACATTAAGACGCTCTAAGGGTATGAAAATTAAATATAAAGTATGCCTTTAGTAAATATTAAGTATTGCTATTGTAAATATACATTACCCTCAGGTACCCCGGGAAGGTATTCCGGGTTGGGGAGATGGAAAAGTACCTCCGGAACGGATCGAAAGACATGCAAGAAATGGATACCTGCACACTGGTTTCAGTCCATTTATCGTAATTCGCATTTATCTGTATGCGACTGGTTTATGTAAGCTATATACCATATTTCCTAAATCGTAATTGATTTTGTAATTTCGCATGCATTTTATTTGAGAAAAGGATTTATGATCAACATTACATTCCCGGATGGCGCTGTAAGACAGTATGAGCAAGACGTAACTGCACTGGACATCGCAAAATCCATCAGCGAAGGGCTGGCCCGCAAGGTGCTGGCGGCGAAGTTTAACGGACAGGTGGTAGACGCTACCCGCCCCATTACGAAGGACGGCACGCTTCAGCTGCTGACCTGGACGGATGCGGACGGTAAGGCTACCATGTGGCACTCTTCGGCGCACCTTATGGCGGAAGCCCTCGAAAGCATGTACCCGGGAGTGAAATTCGGCTACGGGCCTTCACTGGAAAACGGCGGCTTCTTTTACGACGTGGACCTCGACGGCCGGCAGATCTCTGACGAAGAGCTCCGCAAGCTGGAAGTGAAAATGAACGAACTGGCCAAACAGAACAACGCTTACCTGCGTAAAGAAGTGGCCAAAGCCGATGCCATTGCTTACTTTAAGGAAAAAGGCGACCCTTATAAGCTCGACCTCCTCGAAAAGCTGGAAGACGGCTCCATCACCTTTTACACACAAGGCGGCTTTACCGACCTCTGCCGCGGGCCTCACATCCCCAGCACCGGTTTCATCAAAGCCATCAAACTCACTAATATCGCCGGTGCTTACTGGCAGGGTAACGAAAAGAACAAGATGCTCACCCGCATCTATGGTATCACTTTCCCCGCTCAGAAAGAACTCGACGAATATCTTACCCTCATCGAGGAAGCAAAGAAACGCGACCACCGCAAACTGGGTAAAGAACTGGAACTGTTTGCCTTCTCCGAGAAAGTAGGCCTCGGCCTGCCGTTATGGCTGCCCAAAGGCGCCATGCTCCGTGAACGCCTGCAGTCTTTCCTCCAGAAAGCACAACTGGAAAGCGGCTACCTCCCGGTAATTACCCCGCACATCGGCAGCAAACAATTGTACGTGACTTCCGGCCACTACGAGAAATACGGTAAAGACAGCTTCCAGCCAATCCATACGCCCGAAGAAGGCGAGGAGTTCCTGCTGAAGCCGATGAACTGTCCGCACCACTGTGAGATATACAAAGCATCTCCCAAGTCTTACAAAGACCTGCCGGTGCGCCTTGCAGAGTTCGGAACCGTGTACCGCTACGAGCAGCATGGAGAGCTTCACGGTCTTACCCGTGTGCGTGGCTTTACCCAGGATGATGCCCACCTTTTCTGCCGTCCGGATCAGGTGAAAGAAGAGTTCATCAAGGTGATCGACCTCGTGTTGTACGTGTTTAAAAGCCTCAACTTTACGGATTATACCGCACAGGTTTCCCTGCGTGATCAGGAAGACCGGAGCAAATACATCGGGTCTGACGAGAACTGGGAACGTGCTGAACAGGCTATCATTGAAGCGGCTGCTGAAAAAGGACTGCCAACTGTGGTAGAATATGGTGAAGCGGCATTTTATGGCCCGAAACTTGACTTTATGGTAAAGGATGCGCTGGGCCGCAAATGGCAGCTTGGTACCATCCAGGTGGATTACAACCTGCCCGAGCGTTTCGAGCTGGAATACATCGGTCCGGATAACAAGCCGCACCGCCCTGTAATGATTCACCGCGCGCCTTTCGGCTCCATGGAACGTTTCCTGGCAGTACTGATCGAGCATTGCGCAGGTAAATTCCCGCTCTGGCTTACGCCGGTTCAGGCTAAAATCCTGCCTATCAGTGACAAGTTCGTGCCTTATGCAGAAAAAGTCGCTGAATTGCTTAAAAATGCCGAAATTCGCGCTGAAATTGACGACAGGAGCGAAAAGATCGGGAAAAAGATCCGCGAAGCAGAATTAGCCAAAGTGCCATATATGCTCGTAATAGGAGAAAAAGAGGAAACCGATGCTAAAGTGGCAGTACGCCGCCAGGCAAAAGGAGACCTCGGCACCATGGATATAGCAGGATTTATTAACCTGGTTCAGGATGAAGTGATTAATCGTAAACCATTTGAATAATCTTTTTGTTCTTAATAAAACAATTTTAACCAATGTGTGGTATGCCGGTTTAAAACAGTCCACCGTCAGCATCACTCTTTTTTAACAACAAACATTTTAATGCAACAAGGACCAAGACCAAATTTCAGGGGTAGAAACCCCAACTTCAGAAGAGAACAACAACAGGAACATCGCACCAACAGGATGATCCGTGTTCCGGAAGTAAGGCTGGTAGGCGACAATGTTGAGCCGGGTGTATACAGCACGGATGAAGCCATGCGCATGGCGCAGGATCAGCAGCTGGACCTGGTGGAAATCTCCCCAAATGCCGCGCCGCCCGTATGCCGGATCATCGACTATAATAAATTCCTTTACGAGAAGAAGAAGAAGGAGAAGGAGATGAAAGCCAACGCTCACAAGAGCGAGGTAAAGGAAATCCGTTTTACACCCAATACAGACGATCACGACTTCGACTTCAAGGCTAAGCACGCCGAGAAATTCCTCAAGGAAGGCAACAAAGTGAAAACTTATGTGCAGTTCAAAGGCCGCGCCATCATGTTCAAGGAGCGCGGAGAGCTGATTCTGCTGAAGTTTGCCGAGCGCCTCGCCGAAGTAGGTGCCCTCGAAGGCATGCCCCTTATGGAAGGTAAGCGTATGATCGCCATCTTCGCTCCTAAATCCAACAAGAAGGCAGCGAAAGCACCGAAAGAACCGAAGGAAGGTAACGACCAGCCGCGTGAACCACGCGAGCCCCGCGAACCGCGTGAGCCTCGTGAACCACGCGATCAGCAGCCTCAACAGCCGCCTGTTCGCCGTCCTATCGAGATCAAGTATGCTACCCCGGCTCCCAAGCCTCCTGTAGATAACAACAGCGGCAACTAATCATTGCCTTAGAAAATATAAAGCTGGCCGGAGCATCACTGCTAACCGGTCAGCTTTCCTTTTTCGTGCCACGCCCCAATGCCTGCAGCGTTTTCCTCGCCCTGCTGGCAAAGCCCGGTGTAATACCCTCCGGCTGCTGCGCTTCTATCAGTAATGCTATCTCATTCCCGATCTCCGGATACACCTCCGCCAGCTTCGCCAGTACGGACATCGATGCCGCACGAACAGCCACCGTTTCCTGCGAGTCTTCCAGCAACTGAAAACAGATATCCATCACCGGGCCATGCAATGGCTCCGGAATATCCACGTATATCAGCACATTCACTACATTGCGTTTAACCGCTACCGGTATGCCCGGGTCGCGCATGCGGTTCACCATCTTTTCAAGATGCGGCGCAATCATCTCCGCATGCGCCTGCGCAATGAGCCTGAGCACCCAAACCGACCGCTGCACCACCCTGTATTCGCCGTACAGGAACAGTTCCATTAACTCGTTAAGCCTGCTTTTGCTGGTGCCTATAAATGCCGTCACAGCCTCGGTTTGTGCCCTGCTGTGCTTTTCAAGGATCATTTCTCTGAGGGTCATATAATAAAGGTAATTCCGGTGGTTTAACAGTTTTTCGTTTTCTTTGCTATTACCACAACAAATCTAACCCAATTGATCAGAAAAGAGCTTCGGATCATATTGCTTTCCCTCGGTATCAGCCTGTTGCTGACGGTCGCGAAATTCGCGGCGTACTTCCTCACGCACTCCGTCGCCATCCTGTCAGACGCCCTGGAATCTATCATCAACGTGGTAGCCGGTGGCTTCGCCTGCTATAGCATCTACCTTTCCGGCAAACCGAAAGACGAGAACCACCCTTACGGCCACGGCAAAGTGGAATTCTTCTCCATCGGTTTCGAAGGGGCCATGATCTTCATCGCCGGCGTGCTCATCCTTTTCAAAGCCGTACAATTCTTTATAGCGCACCCCGGCTTGCATGAAATGGATAACGGCCTCTGGATGATCGCCGGTACGGCGGTTGTTAACCTCACCATGGGCGCTTACATCGCCTGGTCAGGTAAAAAGTTCGGCTCCATCACCCTGTCCGGCAACGGGCAGCATCTGATGACCGACGCGTACAGTTCTATTGCCCTCATCGCCGCGCTGCTCGTACTCAAATTTACCGGGAAAACATGGATAGATCCGCTGGTGTCTGTAGCCGCTGCGGGCCTCATTCTCCGGAAAGGGTACCAGCTCATGCGGCAGTCTATTTCCGGTCTTATGGATGAAACTGATATGAAAATAGTGGACCGCGTAGCGGAAATACTCAACAGGAACCGTCGCCCAGCGTGGATAGACGTTCACAACATGCGCGTGCAGCAGTATGGCAACAATTACCATATCGATTGCCATGTTACGCTCCCCTGGTACCTTAAACTAAACGAGGTACACGAAGAGCTGAAGTTCATGGAAAACGTCGTAAACCGGGAACTGGGGGCCAATGAAGTGGAATTCTTCATCCACCCCGACCCCTGTATTCCCGAAAGCTGCCGCCATTGTCAGATTGCAGACTGCCCCGTGCGCCAGCACCCCATGGAGTCGCGCATTGAATGGTCGAGGGCCAACCTGCTGCCCAACCGTAAACATTAGTCCTTACCGCCGATTAATTCATTTTTTCCTAGATTAGCGCCATGCAAAGGATTCTGATCGTAGAAGATGAAGTGAAAGTTGCCAACGCCGTGAGAATGGGGCTGGAAGAGAACGGCTTCGAAGTGGAAGTGGCGTACGACGGGCGTATGGGTAAAAGTCTCGCCACCAGCGGCGACTACGACCTGGTGATCCTCGATCTCAATCTCCCGCATTCCAACGGATACGAAATCTGCGAACTCATCCGCCGCCGCAACAGTAAGATCCCCGTTATCATGCTCACCGCCCTGGGAGGCATGGAAGATAAGATGCAGGCATTTGAACTGGGGGCCGATGATTACCTCGTAAAACCATTCGACTTCCGCGAGCTCCTGGCACGTATCCGCGTATTCCTCAAAAGGGCAGGGGCAGAGGTCAGCAATTTCCGCAACGATAAACTTCTCATCGGCGATCTTGAAATAGACCGTGAACGGAAAGAAGCCTGGCGGGCAGGTAAGAAGATCCCGCTTACCGCCAAAGAATACCAGCTCCTTGAACTGCTGGCCCTGCATAAAGGGAAAGTCATCTCTAAAATGACCATCGCGGAAAAGGTATGGAACATCGATTTCGATACCGGTACCAATGTGATTGAAGTATACATCAACTTCCTCCGCAAAAAGATCGATAAAGACTTCGACGTAAAACTGCTGCATACCAAAACGGGGATGGGATACTTCCTCTCCGAAGAATCCTGACGCCGCTTGAAGATCAAATATAAAATAGCTATTTACTATACGCTGTCGGCCGCTTTCCTGCTGATAGCATTCTCCGTGCTGGCGTATTACTTCTCCGCCAAATCGCGGCGCGATGAATACCTTGAGCGACTGGAATACCGTGCCCGCTCCATCGGCAGCGTGATCATCGAAAACGACCAGGTACAGATAGGCCTGCTGCGCAAACTGGATAAAACCACTTTCCAGGACCTCTACCAGGAAACTATCCTGGTCTACAACAACGATTACCGCCTGCTTTACACCAATATGAAAGACACGGCAGTACGCACTCCAACCACACTGCTGGATCACATCAAGAAGAACGGTTCCTACATCCGAAACGGCTCCGAAGGCGAGCTGGCGGGCATCTATTATACGGAAGACAATATCAGCGTGCTGGTACTGGTTTCCTCCTTCGACAAATACGGTTTCCAGAACCTGCAGAACCTGCGGCGGATTCTTATCATTGAACTCATTGCCGGCGTGGTGCTCCTGGTGGGTGTAGGGTATTTCTTCGCGCGGAAGATGGTGCAACCCATCGACCGGCTCGTGGAGCAGGCCGATTCCATCAACGCCAATAACCTGCAGGATAACCGTGTGGAGGTGAAAGGCAGTGATGAGATCGCGCAATTGGGCGCCAACTTCAACACCATGCTGCAGCGCCTCAGTCATTCGTTTGACCTGCAGAAAAGCTTCGTAAGCAATGCCAGCCATGAACTGCGCACGCCTTTAGCTGCCATCATCAGCCAGCTGCAGGTAACCCTCGCAAAAGACCGTACCGGGCCGGAATACGCCACGGTACTGCAATCCGTACTGGAAGACGCAGAAGGATTGTCGGAGCTTACCAACGGGCTCCTTCAGCTGGCGCAGTCGGAAATGAACCGGCAGGAATTCGCCTTCACACCCGTTCGGGTAGATGAGCTGCTCTGGGATACGGCCGACTTCGTTCGGCGTAAATGGAAATCCGTAGGGAAGGTAGACATCCAGTTTCTCCGCGAGCCGGAGCAGGATGAAATGATTACCTGCAACGGGAACGAAGCCCTGCTGCGCATCCTGTTCATCAACCTGCTGGATAATGCCTGCAAGTTTTCGGAAGATGCCTCTGCAAGGGTGATCCTCGATTTCAATGACAAGTACATCCTCATTCATGTAAAAGATAATGGCCACGGCATTCCAACAGGAGAGCAGGTAAAAATATTCGAACCGTTTTACCGAGGAACGAATGCCGTGCAGGCAAAAGGGCATGGACTTGGCTTGTCTATCTGCCGCCGCATCACCGACCTGCACGAAGGGCGCCTCAGTGTGTTCTCTATCCCGGGAGAAGGAAGTACGTTTACCGTTCAGCTCCCGCACATCTCTGCTTAATCCCCATTTTAATTTCTTTTTAATTCGCTTTAAAGGTTGATTTAATGACCGCGCCGGAGCTTTGTATCATGAAAAGGCTCTTGGTACTCTCATTTACTTTCTTCCTGACCGCAAAGGGATTTTCCCAGGAGGCCCGCAGGTTAACGCTGCAGCAGGCCGAACAGGAATTCCTGCAGCGCAACTTCCGGTTATTGGCCGAACGGTATCGCGTCAATGCCTCGGAGGCGCTGGTGGAGCAGGCGAAGAAATGGGATAATCCCACGGTTTCAGGGACCTTAGGCTTCGGAACATTAGAAGCCGTGAAGCCTTTCAACATCGGCGGCGGTGGACAGCTGGAAGGGAATGTGGAACAGATCATACAATTGGCAGGCAAACGGAACAAACAAGTGCAGCTGGCAAAATGGAATGCCTCAGCTTCTGCCGCCGCTTTTACCGAACTCATGCGTACGCTTCGCCTTGAGCTGCGTACCAACTTCTACCAGTTATATTTCCTGCAGGCGTCAGAGAAAACATTGCGTGAACAGTTAAGTAACCTCCAGCGCATCCTCGACGCCTACCGCACCGCAGATGCTACGGGCAGCGTAGCCCATGCAGACGTGATCAGGCTGCAGGCCCTGCAGGTAGGGATCGCTAATGATTACACCGA
Source organism: Chitinophaga deserti (assembly GCF_003149455.1). GTDB lineage: Bacteria > Bacteroidota > Bacteroidia > Chitinophagales > Chitinophagaceae > Chitinophaga > Chitinophaga deserti. The sequence goes on along the minus strand of NZ_QFFK01000014.1, from coordinate 46,539 downwards.
CCTCCGCCAGCAGGAAATGGATGCCTCCCTGCGGCTGCAGCTGCTTACAGGCAGTAAGGAACCCATCATACCGGAATCTGATCCTGACGTACTGCGGCGCTATAAGCTGGGTTTTCAAACGCTGCAATCCCTTACCGATACCGCACTGGCTAACCGGCCGGATCTGCAGCTGGCAGGCTATCAGCTGGAAGCCGCCAAATCCAACCAACGACTGCAGCAGGCACTTGCCGTACCCGATCTGCATCTGGGCGCTACCTACGACCGTAATGGCAGTTACGCACCTAATTTTATAGGGCTTACACTGGGTGTAGACCTCCCGGTATGGAACCGCAATCAGGGCAACATCAAAGCTGCGGCACAGGAAGTGAAAGCACAATCTGCCGGGCTTAGCCAGCAACAATTCACGATTGCCGCCGAAGTAGCCAACGCACTGGGAAAGGTGCAGTTCCTCGAACAGGGAACGGGCTGGCCCGACCTCAACTCTTTCAATGCAGAATACACACGGCTCATAGAAGAAGTGGCGGCTAATTTCCGGAAAGGGAATATCTCACTGCTCCAGTTCATCGACTATTTCAACAGCTACAGCGAGCATATACGCCACGCTAATAAATTCCTCAGCGATCGTGTACAGGCATATGAAGAACTGAATTTCACCACCGGCGTCCAGCTGTTCAATCAATTGCAATGAAACGCATACATCTATACACGCTTCCCCTGCTGATCGCATGTGCTGCGGCCACGCTGGGCGGTTGCAAACAAACACAGGCGGAAGATACCGCCACGGCTACTTTCGCCCTCAGCGATACTATGCTGGCCACCATCCGGATCGATACCACTGCCATCCGGCCCGTGGAAAACGAACTGCGCCTTTCCGGTAAAGTAACTCCCGACCTTGGCAAAGTGCTTAAACTGTATCCCATCGTAAGCGGATATGTAAAAGACATAAAAGTGCAGCTGGGCGATTATGTGAAGAAAGGGCAGGTGCTCGCCGTGATACAGAGCGGGGAGATCGCCGATTACGACAAGCAGCTGGCCGATGCCCGCTCTAACCTCGCCATCGCGGAAAAGGGCCTCAAGGTAGCGCAGGACCTCTACCAGAGCCAGCTGGCCACGCAAAAGGATGTGCTCAACGCGGAAGAAGAACAGAATAAAGCCCGCACTGAAATCGGCAGGCTTAACGAACTGTTACAGCTCTACCGCAAAGGCAGCGGCTCCACGTCTATCGTTACCGCACCCATCAGCGGGTATGTGATCGAGAAGAATATCAATAACGGCATGGAGCTGCGTGGCGATAACAGCGCCCATATGTTCACCATCTCTGAGCTGGATGAAGTATGGATCATGGCCAATGTATTTGAAACTGATATAGCCCGCGTGAAAGAGGGATACCCTGCGGATGTAACCACCATCAGCTATCCGGACAAAACCTTCCACGGACAGATCGACAAAGTATACAACGTGCTGGACCCTGAAACCAAAACCATGCAGGTTCGCATACGGCTCGCTAACGAAGGCATGCTCCTGAAGCCGGAGATGTTTGCCACCGTGCTGCTCAAGTACCGCGAAGGCAGTGAGCTGCCAGCCATCCCCAGCTCTGCCATCATATTCGATAAAGGCAAAAACTTCGTCATGGTATTCCGTGACCGCTATAATATAGATACAAGGGAAGTGGGTGTTGCGAAATCCCTGAACGACGTATCCTACATCAGCCGCGGCCTCCAGCCTGGAGAGCGCGTTATCTCAAAGAATCAGCTGCTTATTTACGACGCCCTGAACGACTAACGACATGAACAAATTCATCAGAAATATAGTGGGGTTCTCGCTCCGCAACAGGTTCTTCGTGTTCTTTATGCTGGCCGTGCTCACCGTTGGTGGTGTTACAGCCTACCTGCATACCCCCATCGAAGCCTTCCCGGATGTGACCAACACACAGATCGTAGTGGTATCGGAATGGAACGGCAGAAGCGCGGAAGAAGTGGAGCGCTTCGTGACCACGCCCATTGAAATATCGATGAACGGTGTACAGAAGAAGGCAAGTGTGCGCTCCATCACCATGTTCGGCCTCTCCGTTATCAAGATCATCTTTGACGATGATGTGGAAGACTTCTTCGCCCGGCAGCAGGTGAACAATATGCTCCGCAATGTTTCCCTGCCGGAGGGAGTAGAACCTGAAGTGCAGCCGCCTTACGGTCCTACCGGGGAAGTGTTCCGCTACTGGCTGAAAAGCCCCCACCGCGATTCGCGCAGTCTGCTTACTTACCAGAACTGGGTGATAGACCGGCAGCTGAGAAGCGTGCCCGGCGTGGCAGACGTGGTGGCTTTCGGTGGACAGGAAAAGATATATGAGATCACCGCAGACCCCATTAAACTCGCCAAGTACGACATTACACCCCTTGAATTATACGAAGCCGCTTCCCAGAGCAATATCAACGTAGGGGGCGATGTGATCGAGAAAAACGGACAGGCTTACGTAGTGCGGGGCATCGGTCTGCTCGATAACATCCAGGACATTGAGAACATCATCATCGAGAATATAGACGGCACGCCCATCCTTGTAAAGAACGTAGCCAATGTGCGGGAAGCATCGCTGCCAAGAGTGGGGCAGGCAGGCCTCAATGAAATGGATGATATTGTGGAAGGCATCGTGGTCATGCGGAAAGGAGAGAACCCGTCCGAAGTACTGGCGCAGATCAAAGACAAAGTGAAGGAACTGAATGAGAAGGTACTGCCGGCGGATATTAAAATGGAAACCTTCTACGACCGCGATACCCTCATGGAATATTGTACCAGCACTGTGATGCACAACCTCATGGAAGGCATCATATTCGTGACGGTGATCGTGTTCATCTTTATGGCCGACTGGCGTACCACCCTCATTGTGGGCATCATCATCCCGCTGTCGCTTCTGTTTGCATTCATCTGCCTTAAACTGAAAGGCATGAGCGCCAACCTGCTCAGTATGGGGGCCATCGATTTCGGGATAATTATAGACGGGGCCGTCGTGATGGTGGAAGGGATATTTGTAATGCTGGATCATAAGGCGAAGCATTTCGGGATGGAGAAATTCAACCGGATGGCTAAGCTGGGGTGGATCAAGAAAACAGGAGGGGAGCTGGGTAAAGCGGTCTTCTTCTCCAAACTGATCATCATCGTATCCCTGCTGCCCATCTTCTCATTCCAGAAAGTGGAAGGCAAAATGTTCTCGCCCCTTGCCTGGACGCTGGGCTTTGCCCTGCTGGGCGCCCTGCTCTTTACGCTGACGCTGGTGCCGGTGCTAACGTCGATACTATTAAATAAGAATGTCAGGGAGAAGCACAACCCGGTGGTGAATTTCTTCAACCGCATAGTAATGGGCGGCTTTAACTGGACGTACGGGCATAAAAAGCTTTCTTTATTAATAGCGGTATTGTTCATGGGGGCCAGCTTCGGTTCCGCGAAATTTCTTGGCTCAGAGTTTCTCCCGCAACTCAATGAAGGGGCGTTGTGGGTGGAAGCGAAGCTCCCCATGAGCATGTCGCTCAACGAAACGGTGGAGTTCGTCCGCAAGTTCAGGAAAGAGCTGGGCAGCTTCCCGGAAGTAAACGGGGTACTGTCTCAAACTGGCCGTTCTAACGATGGCACCGACCCCAGCGGGTTCTATTACGTACAGTGCCAGGTGAACCTGAAGCCCAAAGCAGAATGGAAACGAAAGATCACCATGGACCAGCTGGTGGAAGAAATGGACCACCGACTCAGGCAATACCAGGGCGTGGTATACAACTACTCACAGCCTATCATCGATAACGTGGCCGAAGCAGTGGCCGGTATCAATGCCAGCAATGCCGTGAAAATTTATGGAGACGACCTCAACGAGCTGGACCGTATCGCCAATGAAGTGATCACACAGATCAATGGTGTAAGAGGTATTAAAGACGTGGGCATCCTCCGGAACATCGGTCAGCCAGAGATGAGCGTACGCCTCAGCGACACTAAAATGGCCCTTTACGGAGTAAAAACTGCCGATGCACAGGCTGTGATTGAAATGGCCATCGGGGGTAAAACTGCTACCCAGCTGTATGAAGGGGAGCGCAAGTTTGATGTACGGGTACGGTATGATGCCGATTACCGGAAAGATGAGGAAGACCTTCGCAATCTGATGGTACCCGCCATGAACGGGAAGAAGATCCCCCTCAAGGAGATCGCCACCTTTCAAACCCAAACCGGTCCGGCTTTTATTTACCGCGATAATACCAAGCGCTTCATAGGCGTGAAGTTCTCCGTCCGCGACCGCGACCTTGGAAGCACCATTGCCGAAGCACAGGCTAAAGTGAAAAAGTCCATCCAGCTGCCTAAAGGTTATTCCATCGGGTGGACCGGTGAGTTCGAGAACCAGGTACGCGCCACCAAGCGCCTTACACAGGTAGTACCCGTGAGCCTCGTAGCCATCTTTATTATCCTGTTCATTATGATGGGAAGCGTAAAAGATGCGGGCCTCATCCTCATGAACTTACCCTTTGCCCTCATAGGCGGCATACTGGCACTTCACGCCACAGGCATCAACTTCGGCATATCGGCAGGAGTGGGGTTCATTGCATTGTTCGGGATATGTATTCAGAACGGGGTGATCCTTATTTCCGTATTCCATAAAAACCTGCAGGCGCGGATACCGCTCAATGAAGCCATACGCCAGGGTGTGGAAGAACGTATCAGGCCTGTGGTGATGACGGCCCTCATGGCAGCCATCGGGCTTATCCCCGCAGCCGTCAGCAGCGGTATAGGCTCCGAAACACAGAAGCCCCTAGCGGTAGTGGTAATAGGCGGGCTGATCACGGCTACCGTTCTCACCCTGCTCATCTTCCCGCTCATATTTTACTCCGCATACCGTAAGCGGTATGGTAAACTGATTTGATTATTTATTCATCATAAAAAACAAACAAAATGAAAAAGATCATGATTCTGATGGCCGCCGCAATGATCGTATCTGGTGGCATGACCGCAGCTTTCGCACAGGAAAAAGCACCCGCTAAAACCGAACAGGCAAAGCATGCAGGTAAAGCAGAGCACAAGAAAACAGCAAAGCATCATCACGAAGCAAAAAAGACAGTTAAAAAGGCTGGTTAATCAGCAGTTGACAGGTTTTAGTTCGCATAAACAGGTTGATAGAAAGCACCCGGCTGATCTCCTTCGCCGGGTCACAATCCTCTCCGCCCTGCCGTACATTAGCTAACGCAGGGCGGTTTTCTTTACTTCAGTTAAAATAGTATTACACTAAGAGAATATAAGGTTCACCGATGTGCGTGATTGTCACTAATTTAGTTACGCATCGCATGGGATGAATACGTCAACCAAACACGAACAGGATTTACTGATACGGTTATCGGAAGGAGACAGCACTGCTTTCTCTGAAATATTCCACGAATACAAGCACCGTATTTACGCTACAGCCCTCCGGCTGATGGGTAGCCCTACCCATGCGGAAGAAATTGTGCAGGAGGTGTTTATTAAAATCTGGACCAACCGCCACACCATGCACGCTGTAGAGCATTTCCGCGCTTACCTGTTTACCACTGCCCGTAATCATATATATAACGCCCTCCGGCAACTGGCCCGTGAAAAGACGGATGGTTTCACCACGCAGGAGCCTGCCTGTAAAGGCACCGAGGAAAAAGTTATCAGCCGCGACCTGGAGCGCGTGCTGCAGAACGCCGTACGCCGCCTGCCACCCCAGCAGGAACGGGTGTACCGCCTTACCAAAGTGGAAGGGCTCCCCCGCAACGAGGTAGCCGATATGCTGCAACTATCCCCTGAAACCGTAAAGATCCACCTGGCCAGAGCCATGCGCTCTATCCGCGAATACTGCATCGCCCGGATGGATATGTACCCCTTATTATTACTCGCCTCCACTACATCCGGAATTTTTTTTCCGGCCATGTAACCCATCGTCTTTTTCTTATTGTCTCATATAATTAACAAGCAAGTCGTACATGAAAGCTTCGAGATTCGCGCATTTATTCCAAAGGTATCAAACTGGCCAGGCTACGCCGGAAGAAGAGCAGGAGCTTTTCCGCATGGTGGCAGACGGGGAGCAGGAGGATGCCGTGAAAGAGAAGATAGACGCGATGCTGGCAGAAGACCACGACAGCAGTACACTGATGCCCGAAGATGCAGGCAACCGTGTACTGGAATCCATCCTGGCCGGTGAAGCAACAGGTCATAAAAGGCCCCGCTACCTTACCTGGGCCGCAGTAGCAGCCGGTATCCTCGTATTGTTCGGCATCGCCACCCTCTGGAAAACACAGCAGGGCAGCGGGAACAATACAGCAGCCATAAATAATGGCATTGCCCCGGGGAAAGACCGTGCCGTACTCGTACTGGGCGATGGCCGCGAAATAGATCTGGAACGCTCCGGCAACGGCACTATTGGTGTACAGCAGGGCCTCCATGCACAGGTGAACGGTAACGCTTTACAATATGATACTGCCGCCGCAGAGCAACCCACCTACAACACCATCCGCACACCACGCGGCGGACAGTTCAGGGTTGTATTGCCAGACGGTTCGAGGGTATGGCTCAATGCCGCTTCACAAATCAGGTTCCCCACCGTATTCTCGGCAAAGGAAAGGGTCGTGGAAATGGAAGGAGAAGTATACTTCGAAATAGCCTCCCGCCCGCAACAGCCCTTTATCGTGAAAGCAGAAGACATGGCCGTACGCGTAACAGGTACCCATTTCAATGTCATGGCCTATAAAGATGAAAGCCAGATAGAAGCCACCCTGCTGGAAGGGGGCGTTAACGTAACAGGCCGTGGCGCCAATGCAGTACTCACCCCGGGCCTGCAGGCCGTAATGGGCCGCTCCGGCAACAACCTGAAAGTACAGCCGGCAGAAACCGAAAGGGTAATTGCCTGGAAAGAGGGAAGATTTGAATTCAGAGGAAATATCCGCTCCATCATGCGCCAGGTATCGCGGTGGTATGATGTGGATGTAGTATATAAAGGCAATACCGAAGGCAAAGACTTCGGTGGCGCAATATCCAGAACGGAAAAGATAGAAGACGTTCTGAAAATGTTGGAAATGACAGGAAGCATACATTTTGAGATCAACAATAACACCGTAACAGTAATTCCTTGACCACCTAAATGATCACGTAACAGAAACATTACCGCAACAAAACACTGAAAGAGATAATGGAAAACCGGTCCCGCAACCACGGGTAGGGGATGCTATTACCTCCACATTTACCACGCAACCAAAATTAATTCCCAATGCAACGATTACGCTTCTCCACGAAGGCGTTGCTGTGGCTGTGCTTTGCCCTGACTATCCAGTTTCAGGCCCGGGCTTACGCACAGCAGGTAACGATCCACGTTAAGAATTCATCGCTCGAAGATGTGATGAAACAGATCCGGCAACAAACCGGCTACCTCTTTTTATACGACCTCAACATGCTGGGCGAAGCCCGCCGTGTTACGGCAGATCTTAAAGGCGCTTCACTGGACGAAGCCCTCCGTGATGTACTGGCCGGCCAGCCTTTCACCTGGTCGGTAGTAGACAAAACGGTGGTGCTGAAGAAGAAAACAGAACAGGCGAAGGCAGACAACAATGTATCCTCCCGCTACATCCAGATCCGCGGTATCGTGTCCGACGAATCTGGCCAGGTACTGCCGGGTGTAACCGTTCACAACAAATCCAACAAGGCCAACGCCCTTACGGATGCACTGGGTACCTTCACCATCGAAGCCTCTAAAGGCGACTCGCTGAGCTTCACCATGATCGGCATGCAGCCGCTTGTTGAAGTACTGTATGAACTGAAGCCCCTGAAAATCGTTTTAAAACAGAAGGTATCTGATGTGGGTGAAGTTGTTGTGGTAGCTTATGGCACGCAGAAGAAAAGCAGTCTCGTAAGTGCCGTTACCTCTATTAACCCCAAAGAGCTGAAAGGCCCTACCAGCAACCTCACTACCATGCTCGCCGGAAGGCTCAGCGGCGTGATCTCGTACCAGCGCAGTGGCGAACCCGGCAGAGATAATGCCAGCTTCTTCATCCGCGGTATCACCACCTTCGGTACCGGTAAAGTAGACCCGCTCATCCTCATCGACGGTATGGAGTCTACCACCACCGACCTGGCCCGCCTGCAGCCCGATGACATCTCCGGATTCTCCATCCTTAAAGATGCCACCGCCTCCAGCCTTTACGGGGCAAGAGGTGCCAACGGTGTTGTACTGGTAACCACCAAGGCCGGTGTGGAAGGAAAAACGAAGTTCAACGTACGCTTCGAGAACTCCCTGTCTACCAATACCCGCAGCATCAAGTTCGCAGATAACATCACCTATATGAAACTGGCCAACGAAGCCGTGGCCACCCGTGATCCCCTCGGAGAGCAGCCCTATTCACAGGAAAAGATCGAGAAAACCGCTGCCGGTGCCGATCCGCTGCTGTACCCCAACAACGACTGGATCAAGCAGATGATTAAGAACTACACCAACAACCAGCGCCTGAACTTCTCCATGAACGGCGGTGGTAAAGTAGCGCAGTACTATATCGCAGGAACTTATAATATCGATAACGGTATCCTGAAAGTAGACAAGCTGAATAACTTCAACAGCAACATCAAACTGCGCAACTATTCCATCCGTTCCAACATCAATATCAATCTTACCCCTACAACTGTGGGTATCGTACGTACCTATGGCCAGTTCGATGATTACAATGGTCCCATCGGTGGTGGTGCCCGCCGCTTTGAGCAGGCTATCTGGGCTAACCCGGTAGATTTCCCGGCGGTATATCCTAAAGAATATGCCCCCCAGCTCAACCACCCGCTCTTCGGAAGTGCGGTAATGCGCGGTTACGGTGCCAACACCATGAACGGCTCTAACCTGTTCTTCAACCCTTACGCATTATCGGTTTCCGGTTACCAGCAATACAATACCTCCAATCTGCTGGCACAGCTGGAACTGAAACAGGACCTGAAATTCATTACGCCCGGACTGAATGCCCGCCTCATGGCGTATACGGAAAGGTATGCGTACTTCGAAGTATCCCGCGGATATTCGCCTTACTATTATAAACTGGTGCCTGGCGTGGCAGGTGATAAACCTAAACTGGTATCCCTGAATAATAACGGTACTGAATACCTAAATTATTCTCCCAGTGATAAAACCACTGCTACCACATCTTACCTCGAAGCAGCAGTTACTTATGCCCGCACGATGGACAAGCACTCCGTTTCGGGGATGCTGATAGGCATTTTCAGAGGCTACCTCACCGGTAACGGTCAAACCCTGCAAACATCATTACCCCACCGTAACCAGGGCGTAAGCGGCCGCTTTACCTATGATTACGACGACCGCTACCTGCTGGAGGCCAACTTCGGCTACAACGGTTCAGAGCGTTTTGCGGAAACACACCGGTATGGCTTCTTCCCGTCTATCGGCGCGGCATGGAATGTTTACCAGGAAGATTTCTTCAAACCTTACGCCGACGTCGTTGACAAACTGAAGTTCCGTGGTTCGTTCGGCCTTGTGGGTAACGATCAGATCGGCAGGGATGAAGACAGGTTCTTCTACCTGTCAGACGTGAATATGAACGACGGAGGCCGTGGCGCCACTTTCGGAGAGAAATACGCACTCTATATGCCTGGTGTATCCGTGCGCCGTTACGAAAACAGGAACATTACCTGGGAGCGTTCCAAGAAAGCCAACGTGGGTATCGAACTGGGCCTGTTCAACTCCCTGAACATCGTAGCCGATGCATTCATGGAGCGCCGCTCCAACATCCTCATGACCCGCTCCACACTGCCTTCCACACTCGGCCTCAATGTACCTATCAGTGCAAACGTGGGCGAAGCGGAAGGGAAGGGGGTAGACCTTTCTATCGATTATAACCGCACCTTCAAGAATGGTATCTGGCTCCAGGCCAGAGGTACCTTCACTTACGCCACCAATAAGCTGCTGGTAAACGAAGAGCCTAAATACAAGGAAGCTTACCGCTCCAGAGTCGGTAACTCGCTGAGCCAGGCCTGGGGTTATGTAGCAGAGCGCCTGTTCGTAGATGATCAGGAAGTAGCCAACTCCCCGGTGCAGAACTTCGGCAGCCGTGTATATGGTGGCGATATCAAGTACCGCGATATTAATAACGACGGTATCGTGAACTCTTCAGACATGGTACCTATCGGCCTGCCCTCCATGCCTGAGATCACTTACGGCTTCGGTTCCTCTCTGGGGTGGAAGACCTTTGATTTCAGCTTCTTCTTCCAGGGCTCGGCTCGTTCTTCCTTCTGGATAGATCCTTATTCCACCCAGCCCTTCGTTCAGAACGGTGGCGGCCAGCACGGTCTGCTGCGCGTAATCTCCGAAGACCACTGGAGCGAAAACAACCGCAACCTGTACGCCTTCTGGCCACGCCTGAGCAACTACTTCGTGGCTAACAACTTCCAGACCTCTACCTGGTGGATGCGCAGTGGCGAATTCCTCCGCCTTAAAACCGTGGAGCTGGGCTTTTCTCTGCCCGACAGATTGCAGAAGCGCTTCCGCATGGTGAACACCCGCATATATGCCAACGCCATGAACCTCTTCGCCATCAGCACCTTTAAGCTGTGGGATGTGGAAATGGGCGGCAACGGGCTGGGATACCCCGTACAACGCGTGTACAACTTCGGCCTTAACGTTGGTTTTTAAAGGTAAAAACGGATCTACATGAAAAAACTATTGATACCCGCCATATGCGCCCTGTTAATCAGCGCGGCCGGCTGTAATAAATTCCTCGACGTAGTGCCCGATAACGTGCCTACCATCGATAACGCCTTTACCATGCGGCAGGAAGCAATGAAGTACCTCTTCACCTGCTACAGCTACATGCCCTATAACTCAGACCCCGGCAGTAACCCGGCGCTTTGTGCGGGAGATGAATACTGGTTTGCCCGCCCGTACCCCGTGAGCGAAGAACCTGTGCAGATAGCCATGGGCTTTATGTCGCCCGGAACGGTATACATGAATGAATGGGGCAGATACTACCGCGCCCTGCGTGATTGCAACATCTTCCTCGATAACATCGGCAAGGTGGTAGACCTGCCGGATTATGAACGCATCCGCTGGGTGGGAGAGGTGAAGTTCCTGAAAGCGTTTTATCACTATCAGCTGTTCCTCCGCTATGGCCCCGTGCCGGTGGTAGATAAAAACCTCCCCATTTCCGGAAGCCATGAGGAATACAAAGTGTACCGCGCACCGGTAGATACACTGGTGAAATACATCGCCGACCTCATGCTCGATGCATCCAAAACACTGCCTCCTGAGATTGCCGACCGCTCTACCGAAATGGGACGCATCACACAGGCCATCGCCCTGAGCATGCGCGCCAAAGTACTGGTAACTGCCGCCAGCCCGCTTTTTAATGGCAACACCGATCACATTGGTGTGGGCAAAACAGAGCGTCCTATTTTTGCCACCACATACGACGCGGCCAAATGGGACACCGCAGTATCTGCCTGTAAACTGGCACTGGAAGCCTGCGAACGCGGCCGTCATAAAATGTATAAGTTCAACGAATTGGGCACCCAGCTGTCCGAAGCCATGAACATCCAGATGAGCCTGCGTAATTCCCTGTGCGAAGACTGGAACCCGGAAATCATCTGGGGCAATTCCCAGGCACGCAGCTACACGATGCAGCGCCTTTCACTTCCCCGTCTCGACCCGGATCATCTCAACAACGAATCTGTTTCAGGCGCCCTGGGCCCCACCATGAAGATGGCTGAACTTTTCTATTCCGTACATGGTGTGCCTATCCAGGAAGATCATAGCTACGACTACCCCGGCCGTTTCAAACTCCGTACCGCAACTGCCGCAGAAAAGGAATTCATCTACGAAGGCTATACCACCGCCTCCCTTCACTTCAACCGCGAACCAAGGTTCTACGCTTCTCTGGGTTTCGACGGCGGCATGTGGATGATGAAGAACAAAACCTTCCATATTGAGAATAAGGCAGGACAGTGGCAGAGCCGTAAGAATATTTACGACAACAACGTTACCGGTTACTATGCCAAGAAGCTGGTGAGCTGGAAGAACGAGATACAGGCTGAACACAGGCTGTATGTGGAATCGTACTCCTGGCCCGAAATGCGCCTTGCTGACCTGTATCTCCTGTATGCAGAAGCGCTGAACGAATCCAAAGGCCCCACTGCCGAAGCATACGATTATATCAACCGCGTTCGCGAAAGAGCCGGTTTACCTACCGTACAGGATGCATGGACCAACTGGTCGCGCACGCCCAATAAATTCAGTACCAGGGAAGGCCTCCGCCAGATCATCCAGCAGGAAAGGCTCATTGAGCTCGCTTTCGAAGGCTCCCGCTTCTGGGACCTCCGTCGCTGGAAGCGCTCCGTGGAAGAACTTAACAAACCCATCAACGGATGGGACATCGTGCAGGAGAAACCGGAATTCTATTACCGCCCGCGCCTCGTATTCCGCCAAAGCTTCCAGATGCGTGATTATCTGTGGCCTATCCATGAATACGACCTGCTCGTAAATGAAAACCTCGTGCAAAATCCCGGATGGTAACCCTTCAAAACCGAATGATCATGAAAAAAACAGCTCATATACTTGCATTCGCATTGCTGGCCGCTGCCTGCAATAAAGAAACGCATGACCCTGTAAATACATCCGGCGGCACTCCCGGACAGGTATCCAACGTACAGGTGGAGAATCTGAACGGAACTGCCCGCATCTCATACAGCTTACCCGATAATCCTGACCTGCTTTATGTGAAAGCTGTGTACGAACAGCGCCCCGGCAAGATCCGGGAAGTGAAAAGCAGCTTCTATAACAATTTCCTTATCGTTGACGGCTTTGGTGATTCACTGAAACATAATGTGAAACTGTATGCGGTTTCCCGCAGCGAAGTAGCCTCCGCACCGGTAGAGGTAGTGGTGGAGCCCAAAGTACCACCTGTAGTGCTCATCCGCCGCAGTTTCCGCATCAGGGAAGATTTCGGGGGCGTAAACCTCACTTTTGAAAACACTACCAAAGCAGAAGTGGCCATTTTTGTGCTGACCAAAGACTCATTGGGCCAGATGAAGGAAACCAACGTCCGCTATACCAAAGCTCCCAACGGCAACTATTCCATCCGCGGGTTTGATGCAGTAGAGCGTGAGTTCCGGTTCTTCGTTCGCGACCAGTATGGTAATTACAGCGATACACTTACCGGCTCCTGGGTCCCCATCTACGAACGCTGGCTCGACAAATCGAAGTTCCGCGAAGTCATCCTCCCGGGCGATACGCCTTTCGGATGGGGATATCCCATCTCCGGACTCTGGAACGGTACCATGTGGCACTCTGCCGATAAGTTCGATGGCATGCCCATGACCATTTCGTTCGATATGGGCGTACTGGCGAAGCTGAGCCGTATCTCGTTCTGGCAACGGCCCAACGAATGGATCTACCTCCAGAATAACGTGCGCAAATTCGAGCTATGGGGTATTGCAGATACGCCTCCCGGTAATGGCAGCTACGATGGCTGGACCAAACTCCTGGAACATACCCTCATCAAGCCTTCGGGCCTGCCAGTAGGACAGGTATCACAGGAAGATCGTGATAAGGGCAAAGAAGGAGAGCATATCGATGTGCCACTATCCATGCCTAAAGTCCGTTACCTCCGTGTAAAGATCCTCCGTACATGGACAGACGGCGGGTTTGCTGCCAACATCCAGGAAATTCGATTCTACGGAAACGATAAGTAAAACTCTTAAAGCTTATTATCATGCGTAAATATATTGCCATACTGTTACTGTCAGCCGCGGCCTTCGCCGCCTGCAGGAAGCAGGACGATTACAAAAAGTACCTGGAAGGAGGAGAGCGCCTGTATACCGGAAAGGCAGACTCTATGCGGGTACACCCCGGCCGCAACCGCGTACAGGTATCCTGGCTGCTCATTGCCGACCCTAAAGTATCCGTCAGCAAGCTGTACTGGAATAACCGGAAAGACTCCGCCATCATCCCCATTAACCGCACCAAGGGCATCGATACCATCCGTTACATGGTAACTAACCTCGACGAGCGGGTATATGAATTTGAAGTGGTGAACTACGATAAAGCCGGTAACGTGTCAATGATCAGCAAAGCCAACGGCTTATCGTACGGACAACTGTATGAAACTTCGCTGCTCAACCGCGCTTATGAATCCATTGTTTCTAAAATAGGTAAAACAGATGTTAAATGGGGAGATGTGGATTCTGCTGACGGATTGCATTCCATCCAGATCCGGTATACCCATGTAAACGGTACTACCCGCGATACCATTGTGAAAAGTATTTCAGAACAAATGGTTACCACCCTTCCGGGGCTGGCTCCCAATTCCAAACTGGAATACCGTACCCGCTACCTGCCGGACACACTGGCCATCGACACATTCCTGACCGACTGGCAGCTGTACCAGTTTGCTCCCGAACTCGACCTTTCCGTAGAAGTGTTCAAGAACCCGGGATGGCCTTTCCGCCGGACAGATGGGGGAGACAGCCGCTTTGCACAAATTGCGGACTGGCAAACCAACGCAGAAGCCGACCGTAATGGAACCACAGATCAGATTGCCGGAGCCGACAAACGCTACCTCACTCTCTGGATCTGGGATAATGGTCCAATCACCAACGGCAAGATCTGGCAAACACTCACGCTGCCTCCCGGTAAATACCGCATGGAAGCATTCCAGCAGAATATCGATGGCACGTTACAGGCTACATACTTCGCCGTGGCGCCCGGAACTACGCTTCCTGACGTGGAACAGATCGGTACGGCCATCGCCTCCAAGAAACTGACAGACAACAGCGATAAACATCATATCGTGCAATTCACACTCACTGAATCAAAAACCGTAAGCCTTGGTTTCGTAGGCTCTTATTCCAACCCCATCTATCAGACATTGCGTATCGAAGGGGTGAAATTCTTCCAGACAAACTAATCACACGGATACATGCTTCAAAAGATTAAACAGATTGCCCTGTGCGCGCTGCTCCTTGCGGGCGGCGCACAGGCGCAGCAACAGCAGCCGCAGATCGGGAAAGAAACACCGGCACAGAAACAAAAGCGTATGGAGTGGTGGACAAACGACCGCTTCGGTATGTTCATCCACTGGGGCCTTTACGCCATGCCCGCCCGCCATGAATGGGTACGCCACTACGAATGGATTCAGGATGGTGATTACCGCAAGTACTTCGAGCTCTTCAATCCTGATCTGTACGATGCTAAACTGTGGGCAAAGCAAGCCAGGGCTGCCGGCATGAAATACGCCGTGCTCACTACCAAACACCACGAGGGGTTCTGCATGTTCGATTCTAAGTTCACTGACTACAAATCCACCAACACACCCGCCCGTCGGGATCTTGTACGTGAGTTTGTAAATGCTTACCGTGCAGAAGGACTTAAAGTAGGGTTCTACTATTCCCTCATCGACTGGCATCATCCTGATTTCACCATCGATAACCTGCACCCGCACCGTCCGCGCGATGGTAATGATGCGGAATACGCACGTCTCAACCAGAAGAGGGACATGGCGAAGTATCGTAAGTACATGCGCGACCAGATCACCGAACTGCTTACCCAATACGGTAAGATCGATGTTATCTGGCTCGACTTTTCTTACCCCGGTAAAAACGGTAAAGGAAAAGATGAATGGGGGAGTATGGAGTTGCTGAAACTCATCCGTAAGCTGCAACCCGGCATTATCGTCGATAACCGCCTGGATCTGGGCAGCTATGCCGACGGACAGGATTTCGAAACGCCCGAACAGGTGAGTGTGGAAGAGCTGGCCAAATATCGCGGTAAAGCATGGGAAACCTGCCAGACCTTTTCCGGCTCCTGGGGTTACCACCGCGATGAAAATACCTGGAAGAGCACCCGAGAGCTGCTGCGCCTTCTCATTGGTTCGGTAGCCAATGGTGGCAACCTGTTGCTCAATGTAGGGCCCACCGCACGCGGGGAGTTCGACGAACGTGCGCAGGATGCACTGGCCAATATGGGCAAGTGGATGCATAGCAACAATAAATCGATCTACAACTGTACATATGCGCCTGCCTCTTTCCAGCTGCCTGCCAACAGCATGCTCACGTACAATCCTAAAACCAACAGGCTGTACGTGCACCTGATGGAGTATTCCAAAACCCTCGTGCTCCCGGGCTATAAGGGTAAAGTGAAATACGCTCAGTTCCTGCACGATAATTCAGAGCTGCGCTTTGCCGCTGCTGATAACGATGATGTGGTGCTGAACCTTCCGGAAAAGAAACCCAATACTGAGATACCTGTAGTTGAATTGATATTGAACGATTGACGTTCGTATTCGATAACCGTTAGCATCCGTCGGGTATTTCCATACCAGATACAAAAACGCCCTCCGATACTGAGATCAGGAGGGCGTTTGTATTTGTAGTTAATCCGGAGCTTATTCTTCGCCGGCTTCTTCACCGTCGCCATGCCCGAGGATTTCCCGGAGGGGGCGTACAGACTGGTAAATGCCGCGGTTATATCGGTTACCGAGGATTACTACCGTGGTAGAGTCCTGGATAAAGCGGTAGAACACGGTGTTATTGCCATGCCACCAGCCGTTATGGTAAACAATATTACGGGTACTGTCGGGATACGTCATCAGGCGCCAGCCAAGGCCGTAGTTGCGTATGCCGGGCTTTTCCTTTGAATAGGGGCGATATGCTTCTGCCAGGGTTTCCGGCTTAAAGAGCCTGCCTGAATAGATAGCCTGATCCCATTTCAGCATATCCTGAACGGTGCTGTAAATACCTTTATCTCCCGTTACACCATCGAAGCTGTTATCCGCTTCCGCCCGCCAGTTGGAGAGGTGGGATACGGTTTGGCCGGCTCTGGGTGCAAGGGTAGGATCGGCCACGAAGGTACGCGTCATGCCCAGGGGGCCGAAAAAGGTTTGCTGCAGGTAATCCGCATACGTTTGTCCGCTTACTTTCTCAATGATGGCAGAGAGGATCAGGTAGTTGGTATTGCAGTAGGAGAAATGCCGGTCTGGCTGATATTGCGAAGCCGGTTTATGGACGATCATCATCCGGATCACTTCCTCATTGGTGAGGAAATGGGATTTGTCTTTATTGAGACTGTCGCAGAAGTAAAGATAGTTGGGCAGTCCGCTCCTGTGGTTGAGCAGGGTACGTACGGTAACGCCGAGATAAGGGAAATCGGGCCACCATTTCTGCACGGGATCTTCGAGGGAGAGCTTTCCTCTTTCCAGCAGGGAAAGGATGGCCATACCGGTGAAGGTTTTGGAGACGGAAGCCAGCTGGAAGGAAGAGGAGTCGGTAACCGGTACTTTGGATACATGGCTTTCGAGGCCCTGGTAATGTTCATAGAGGACTACGCCCTTTTTGGCTACGAGAACGGCTCCGCTGAAAGACGACGCAGGAAGCCTGTGCCGGATGAGGTCCGCCACTTCACGGCTGATGCGCTTGTTACGGGGATTGGAAAGAATCGCCTGTACTTCAGCTTCGCTCAGCCCTAAGGTGTATTCGTTTGTTCCGGCCGGCGCCGGTGATTTATCCCTGTTCCGGTTGGCGGAGCTGCTGCTGCAACCGGAATATATAAAGATGCCAGAGATGGCCAGTGCCACAATTGCCTTCGACCCGTTCATTTGTATAATGCTGCTGAAATTGAATGATTTGAATGCTCTTAACTCACAATTTTCATGCCCATCAGGACCTAAACGGCGAAAATAATTTAAAAATGACGAAATGTGAGGGCCATTTTTTGCGTAATAACGAATTCGAAAGGCCTTCTGTTTGATTTCTCCCCAAACTGGAATAGTTTTGTGCCACTTTTTGATGACAAATCGATCACAGGAAATGTCATCGCATTGTAACCAGAAGATTATATCCAACACCATGAGCCAAAAGAAATTAACGAGTTACCCAAAGGAGAAGATCAATATCCTTTTGCTGGAAAACATCAGTGACGCCGCGGTGGCAGAATTCAAGGAAGCCGGTTATGTGAATACCCGCAAAATATCAGGCGCCCTGAGTGAAGAAGACCTCATCCGCGAAGTGAAAGACGTTCATCTGCTGGGTATCCGATCAAAAACACAAGTAACCGCAAAAGTACTGGCCGCCGCTAAAAAGCTGCAGGGGATAGGATGCTTCTGTATCGGTACCAACCAGGTAGACCTGAAAAGCGCTACCGAGCACGGCGTGGCTGTTTTCAACGCTCCGTACTCCAACACCCGCTCTGTGGCCGAACTGGTGATCGGCCTGTCTATCATGCTCATCCGCCGCATCCCTGACAAAAACAGCGCCGCCCATAAAGGCACCTGGATGAAAGAAGCCACCGGCAGCTACGAGCTCCGCGGCAAAACCATCGGTATCGTTGGCTATGGCAACATCGGCAGCCAGGTAAGCGTACTCGCAGAAGCTTTCGGTATGAATGTGCTCTACTATGATGTAGAAACCAAACTGCCGCTGGGTAATGCCACCCAGATCCGCACCATCAAAGACCTCTTCTCCCAATCCGATATCATTTCGCTCCACGTACCGTCTAACCGTTCCACGGCAGACATGATCAATAAGGAATCCCTCCAGCACGTCAAGAAAGGGGCTATTTTCCTCAACTACGCCCGTGGTGAGGTGGTAGTACTGGAAGACCTCCGCGATGCCCTGGAGCAGGGCCAATTGTCCGGAGCAGCGGTAGACGTGTTCCCTGTAGAACCAGAAAAGAACGGCGCTTCCTTCAGCACGCCGCTCCAGGGCCTTCCCAACGTGATCCTCACCCCGCACATCGGGGGCAGCACTGAAGAAGCCCAGCACAACATCGGCCTCGATGTATCCAGCAAAATGCTGAACTACCTCGAGAAAGGCGCCAGCTTCGGCTCCCATACCGTGCCCGCCCTCAGCGTGCCTGCCATTGAAAACACCCACCGCATCCTGCACATCCATAAAAACGTGCCGGGTGTACTGTCTGAAATCAACAGCGCATTGTCTTCTAAAAACATCAACATTGTGGGCCAGTACCTCAAAACCAATGACCAGATCGGTTATGTAGTACTGGATGTGGACTCCAAACTTTCCCAGGAAGCATTCGCCCTCCTGAAGGATGTAAATAATACCATCAAAACCAGAATGCTTTACTAGCCAACGGTTTTACAATATCCAAAGGGCCACCTCAAAGACTGAGGTGGCCCTTTTTCGTATCAGGTGCTTTCAATTAAGGAAGAACTCCCCTTAGCAGGTATGGTTAAACGCCATCAAAATGGAAGTAAGGCATGCTAACTTTCCATATTCCTTGTCTCGCAAACCTGTTCCTTACACCTCTTAAAAGGTAGGTCACAGGCAGGCTATCCGTACGTTACTTATAGGGTATTCATAGGGTATTACTAGGGTATTTAAGGTCTCTCCCCCCTTAAAGGACCCTTTTTATATGCATTCGATATACATTAAGTATACAGTAAATACTCTTTAAGTACCCTTTAAGTACCCAATATCTTACTTACAGCATGGCAGTAAAAGGCGGTTAAATCCGGGGGACCATAGTCTTGTCACGAATTGGGCAGGAGGGTGGCGGAAGTGCAATTGGCGATCAGTATGCGGGAGGATTATCATAACAGGGTAAAATACAGCAGCGGAGTAGAGGGATACAGGAAGAAACCTCACCTTTGCCGAATATTTACGACAAGCATATGTCCAAATTGCTGAAACTGGAAGAAGTGGCGATGTTCATACTCGCCATGCTGATGTTTGAACAACAGTGTACGATTTCGTGGTGGTGGTTTATAGGCTGCCTATTGTTACCCGACCTGAGCATGCTGGGTTACCTGGTAAACGCCCGTACCGGTGCAGCACTCTACAATTTTTTCCATCACAAAGGAGTAGCCCTGTTGCTGTATTTCGCGGGCACATGGTATGCAGTGGAACCGCTTGCTTTTGCAGGCATCATCCTTTTCGCGCATTCCTCGCTCGACCGGGCTTTCGGCTACGGCCTGAAGCTGGTGACCGGCTTCCAGGATACCCACCTGGGCCGCATCGGGAAAAACTGATTCCTGACCTTACAGGAATTCAGCCGCACCACGGGCCTTCGCCCGCTGGCAGATCCTTATTTTACATAAAGGGAATCGAGCAGCCCGCCCGGTGTGTTATTGAAGAAACGGAAGTATTTGGGGCCGGGGGCACCAATGGCGAGGGAGAACATATGTTCGCGGGGCGCAGCTCCTGCACTGCAATCCGGCACGGTGGCATCGCGGCCTGCAAGACTGGATATTACCAGCGTATCGCCATAGGTTACGGAGTGTAGCATCGCAATATCTTCACAGGGGCCGGCCAGTACCGTAACTTTCAGGCTTACCGTTTCGCCGCGGCGTATGGTATCAGGGCCTTCCATACCGGTAACCGTCAGCTGGCGGACGATCCTTTCCGTCTCCGTTTCCTTGTCACATCCAACAAAGGCAATTACGGCCGATATAACCAGGCCAGGCAGAAAGGTTCTTTTCATCAGGATTATTTCTACCTAAATATGCATTATTTATTTGACATATATAGAATCCAGATAGCGGTAGCTGTCAACTCCTAAAACGAAATACCGCCTGCCGGGAGTCGCAAATGAATAGCGCATGCCCTGTGACCTAAAGGGCTGGCTGGTATCACAGCCTTTGGCGAATTGCTTCCTCTTCGCTTCGAGGCTGAAATTTGCAGTATCCTTTCCCAGATTTACGGATGTCCAGATCACCTTTTCACAGTCGGCCACCCGTACCCGGAAGGAAAATTCGAAAGCTGCACCTGTTTCCACCGTATCAGGACAGTCGAATCCCAATACTTTTAACTGCCTGCTTACATCGCGCTCTGGATACGATTTGCAGGTCCAGGCGTATAAAGGGATCAGGCCAATTACTGAAAGGTACAGGTATTGCTTCATGAAGTTATTTTATGTAAACAGAATCTGTCTGTTCACCGCCGGCATAAAAAATCAGCTTTTTCTTTCCCGTGGTATGGAAGGATAATGTAGTACTTCCAGTTACAAATGGCCGGGATGTATCACAGGGGGTACCCAGGTTCTTCCGTTCCGCCTTTGGTGATAAATACATAGTATCACCTTTTTCGTTATTCTCCCAGCGGAGCTTTTCACAATCTCCCATGCGCACATGAATTGTCAGTTCGAAAGGCACACCTGATGCCACTGTATCCGGGCACATAATAACTAACGGTTTCAGGTGACGCGAAATATACAACGGCTCCTTTTCGCAGGTCATGGCCATTATCGGAAAGGCTGAAACTATCATCAGGTAAATATATTTCTTCATAAGCTTATTTTATATATACAGAATCGATGTGAAACGGAATACCATCCCGGAACACGAAATAGCGTTTCCCGGCTGTCATAAAATCTGTCCGGAATAGTTTGGTGGAATAGGGCCTCAGGGTATCGGAACAATTCTTTGCCGACGCTTCGCGGATGGCTTCCGGCCGGAAGAATAGGGTATCGCCATCAGCGGAAGTTGATATGTGCCGGATCTGTATTTGTTCACATGCTGCCACTACAGCATGGATGCTGAGAATTACCTCACGCTGTATCAGCACGGTATCTTCACAACTCGTAGAAACAATGGGCAGAAAGCGTTTCCGGATATTTACCACAGGATCCCTGAAGCAGGATGGAAACAGGGCCATCAGCAGGAGCGTTGCAGGGATTAATATTATGCGTTGCATAGGGGATATACATGTTGAATAATGCTCAAACGGGCCAGCCGGGAGAATGTTACAAAAGAAGAAGGCCGCCCAAATGGACGGCCTTTTCTCTTCTTATAATTCCTGTCAAAATTTAACGTATTACGGTCACATCTCCCTTGATGATGAAGGCCGGGCCGAAGGTAGCTTTCTTGTAAGTGAGCCACCATACGAAGGTGCCAACATCCACAGGGCGTCCTTTATAGGTACCATCCCATCCCTGGTACTGGTCTTTGCTGATGAAGACCATTTCACCCCAGCGGTTAAAGATGCGCAGTTCGTAATCGTACATCGGTCCTCTCACTACGGGGCGGAACACATCGTTCTTACCGTCGCCGTTGGGCGAGAAGGCGTTGGGTACTTCCGGTTTGCTGTCGCATTCCTTCACATCAATGGTGATCTCGTCTGTAGTACTTCCGCAATCGTTGAAGGCGGTTACGGTGTAAGTACCAGGCTGTGTCACTTCAATGCCTGCGGTAGTTGCGCCGGTGCTCCAGAGGTAGCGGCTGGCGTTTACAGCATTGGATTTCAGAATGTGACGGCGGCCTTTACAGAGGATGGTATCGTTACCCAGGTTCACAGTCGGCGGACCGGAAATGGTTACCTTGATACTGTCTGTCTTATACCTGTCGCAGAACCTGTCGAGTACGCCGAGTACGTATGTGCCTGGTTGGGTGATGGTTTTAACCGGGTTCAGGTCTCCATCGTTCCAGCGGTATACGTTCACATCTGCATGGCGTGCATCAATCAGGATGCTGCTGCCGGGGCACATGAAGCGGTCGGGGCCCAGTTCCAGTTTAATGTCGGGGCGCTCGGTCACTCTAACAGCTTCCTTCACCACGCAATTATCTCTGTACACTGCTACCTGGTAGTTACCGGCCCTGCTCACTACAATGGAGTTGCCGGTTTCGCCGGTAGCCCACTGGATGCGGCCTGCGTTAGTATTTACAGTCAGCATAACGGTTTGGCCGGGGCAGATGGAGGTGTCTCTGCTGAGGGTCACATCCGGCGGCGGGTTCACCGTTACATTTACGGTATCGATCGTGATACATCCCAGTTTGGTTACACGTACCCAGAAACGTTCCTGTGTGCTTACCGTGATCACCGGCGAGGTAGCACCTGTGCTCCAGAGGTAAGTGGCATTGCCTTCCACAGTTGCATCCAGTTTCACGCTCTGGCCACGGCAGATGGTGGTATCCTTCAGATCGATGAGCGGCATCGGGATAACGCCTACTTCAATCGAATCTGCAGCTTCACACATACCGTTCGATACGGTCACTTTATAAGTACCTGCACGGGTGATGCGGATACGCTGGGTGGTTTCGCCGGTAGACCATCTGATCTGGTATCCGAAGTTAGCCGGACCCGCATCCAGAACCATACCGTTGCCACCGCAGAGGCTGGTATCGCTGCCGAGGTTTACAACCGGCATCTGGAGGTAGTTGATGGTGTAGGTCACAGTATCGGATACACAACCCGTTACACCGTCGCGCACTGTGAAGGAGGCTGTAGTGGCACCATTCACGTTGAAGCGCGGGTTAGAAGAGCTCATCGGCGTGCTTACCGCGTTGGCAGGTGTTACGCCTACCAGGGTGTATACCGGCCTTTGAACGTCGCCCTTCGTTTTCAGGGTGATGAACGGATTTGTAGAGCAGTTGGTGAACACTTCCGCTTCCAGTTCAGGCTGCGGGCAGGGCTGTACAATGATCCGCTGGATCACGTCGTCGGCCTGGTTACCACATCCATCCGCTACGCGCCATCTTCTGATGATGGTATAACCGTTGCACAGGTCAGGCGTGTAAGGATCAATGGTATACTGTACCTGTTTCGGGAAGTCTGCAGAGCAGTTATCCGTAGCCGTCAGTGAAATCTGTCCGGTCGGTATCGGCTGTCCGCAGGTAAGGGTGATATCTGCAGGCGGTGCGGCGATTACCGGTTTCACGGTATCGATCACCGTTACTACCTGGCGCATCTCAGCAGCGTTGCCACATGCGTCGATAGCGGTCCAGATATTGATCACACGGTAGTTGCATGCACCCGGTACGGTTTCACGGATAGATCTGTAACGGATCGTTACACCACCGTGAGGCGTACAGTTGTCGGTTGCAGAGATGCTTACCGGTGCAGGCAGGTTGTCGCACATTACCGTTGTATCTGCAGGAGCAGCCATAGAGAATGTCGGCTTGGTAGTATCCATCACCGTGATCACCTGCGTGGCGGTGGCGGTGTTACCGCATTCGTCGGTAGCCGTCCATGTGCGTGTTAAGCGGTAGTTGTATGCGCAGATGCCTGACATCGGTTGTTTCACGAATTTGTAAGTCACAACCACATTATTACCGGAGCAATTATCGGTGGCGGTCATTACAGGCGCTGCAGGCAGTTCGCTGCACGACAGGGTGATGTTGGTCGGCGGCAGTGTCGTGAATACAGGCGCAGTGGTGTCCTGTACTGTTAACGTCTGCGTTACCGTGGTGGCATTACCACATTCGTCGGTAGCGGTCCAGGTGCGGATGAGGCGGTAGTTGTTTACGCATGCACCCGGTATGTCTTCGCGGCGTTCGTATTTCACAATGGTGATACCAGCGGCAGGTGAGCAGTTGTCAGTAGCGGTCAGGTCCGGTTGTACGGGGATGGCGCTACATTCTACTGTTGCATTGGCCGGTACCGGCAGGTTGAATACTGGTTTAGTATTGTCGGTGATAGTCAGTACCTGAGTTACCGTTTTGCTGTTACCGCATTCGTCGGTAGCGGTCCAGGTACGGATGAGGCGGTAGTTGTTCGCGCATGCACCGGCGATGTCTTCACGGCGTTCTGCTTTCACAACAGTCACATTATTACCGGAGCAGTTGTCGCGGGCAATCAGATCAGGCTGTGCCGGGATGGCGCTGCACTCTGCTGTTGCGTCTGCCGGAGTGGTAGTAGTGAATACCGGTGCGGTGGTGTCGGTTACCGTCAGTACCTGCTGCACGCTGCTGCTGTTGCCGCACTCGTCGGTGGCAGTCCAGGTACGTATGAGGCGGTAATTGTTCACACAGGCGCCAGGTATGTCTTCACGACGTTCGCTCTTCACAACGGTGATGTTATTGCTGGCAGAGCAGTTATCAGTCACCTGGATGTTCGGCTGAACCGGGATGGCGCTGCACTCTACAGTGGCGTCAGCAGGAGTGGAGCCTACGAAGGTGGGCCTTGTAGTATCCTGTACGGTCAGTGTCTGCGTTACGGTGCGGATGTTACCGCATTCGTCTGTAGCGGTCCAGGTACGGATGAGGCGGTAATTGTTCGCGCATGCTCCGGCGATGTCTTCACGGCGTTCGCTCTTCACAACCCTGATCGCATTGGTAGCGGTACAGTTATCGGTTACGTTGAGGTCAGGCTGCGTCGGGATGGCATCACAATTAACTGTGGCATCCATCGGGATAGGCATGGTGAAGTTAGGCCTTGTCGTATCCTGGACGGTCACAACCTGCGTGAGTACGGCGCTGTTGCCACATTCGTCGGTAGCAGTCCAGGTGCGGATGAGGCGGTAGTTGTTTACACATGCTCCGGCGATGTTCTCGCGGCGTTCGTTCTTCACGATCGTTACGCGGTTCTGTGCGGAACAGTTGTCGTTGGCATTGATATCAGGCTGTGTGGGCACTGCGTTACAGTTAACCGTGGTATCTACCGGCACAGGCAGTACGAATACTGGTCTGGTAGTGTCCTGAACCGTTACCACCTGGCGTACGGTACGTGCGTTGCCGCATGCGTCGGTTGCCGTCCAGGTGCGGATGAGGCGGTAATTGTTAGCGCAGGCTCCTGCAATGTTCTCACGTGTTTCGTTCTTCACAACCGTTACCTCGCTGGCTGCGGAGCAGTTATCAGCTGCGGTAAGGTCGGGCTGAACAGGGATGGCATCACAGTTCACTGTGGTATCGGCCGGTACTGGCATGGTGAACGTGGGGCGGGTAGTGTCTCTCACGGTAATCACCTGGATCACTTTGGAGATATTGCCGCATCCGTCGTTAGCCGTCCAGGTACGGAGCAACTTATAGTTGCTGGCGCATGCACCGGGGATATCGATATGCTCTTCTTCAAATACTACATTAATGCTGCCTGCGCAATTGTCGGTAGCGTTGATCACGGGGCGTGCCGGGATGGCGTCGCAATTCACCGTTGTGTCTGCCGGGATCGGTGAGGTGAACACCGGTTTCGTACGGTCAGCCACGATGATGGTCTGCGTAAGGGTAGTGGCGTTGCCGCACACATCCGTTGCCGTCCAGGTACGGATCAGGCGGTAGGTATTGGCGCAGGTGCTGTCGATACGCTGCTGGGCTTTCGTGAAGGTCACGTTACCTGCGCAGTTATCAGTAGCGGCCAGATCAGGCTGTGCAGGCACCTTGTCGCATTCTACCGTTACGTTGGCAGGAGCAGGGGTGGTGAACACAGGAGCCGTAGTATCCTGAACCGTGATAGTCTGAGACACGGTATTGAAGTTACCGCATTCGTCGGTGGCGGTCCAGGTACGGATGAGCTGGTAGTTGTTGATGCATGCACCCGGAATGTCGCGGCGGGTTTCGTTGTATCGAACCGTTACGTTGTTGCCGGTGCTGCAATTATCAGTAGCCGTCATGTTCGGAGCGGCGGGCACCATATCGCAGTTCACAGTTGTGTCTGCTGGTGTTGCGCTGGTAAACACAGGGGCTTTGGTATCTACTACAGTGATCGTCTGTGTTACAGTTACCGCGTTTCTGCATTCATCGATGGCGGTCCAGGTGCGGATCAACAGGTAGTTGTTCGCGCAGGCGCCGGGGATGGCATTGCGGTTCTCGTTCTTCAGAATAGTCACTTTACCCACAGGGCTGCAATTATCGATGGCGGTAAGATCTGGCTGTGCAGGGATCTCATCGCAGTTCACCGTGGTATCTGCAGGTGTTGGCATGGTGAATACCGGCGCGGTTCTGTCTTCCACGGTCAGTGTCTGAACAAAGGTGTCGGTATTACCGCAAAGGTCTGTAGCGGTCCAGGTACGGCGGAGGCGGTAGCTGTTGGCGCAGGCTCCCGGGGTACGGAGGGTATCCGTCCGCAGGGTAACCGTTACCCCGTTAACAGGGCTGCAGTTATCCGTGGCATTCACAACCGGTACCGCAGGGATAGCATCGCAGCTTACGGTAGCGTCGGCAGGACGGCCGTTCGGGAACGTGAACACTGGTTTAGTGGTATCCTGTACAGTAACTAACTGCACGTGGGTGCTGAAGTTACCGCAGAGGTCAGTAGCGGTCCAGGTACGGCGCAGCTGGTAATTGCTGATGCAGGCGCCTGCTGCACGGAGGGTATCCGTTCTCAGGGCCACGGTCACCATGTTACCCGGTGTACAGTTGTCTGTAGCCGTTGGCATGATAGCGGCCGGTACGGCATCGCAATTAACCGTGGTATTGGCAGGACAGGCACCTGGCCATACCATGGCAGGCTTGGTGGTATCCTGTACCATCACGATCTGAACGTGGCTGCTGGCGTTACCACAGAGGTCGGTAGCGGTCCAGGTACGGCGCAGTTCATAATTGTTTACACAGTTGCCGGCGGCGCGTACTGTATCCTGTGTATATGCCACGGTTACGAGGTTACCAGGTGTACAGTTGTCTGTTGCCGTAGCAGTTACTGCCGCAGGGATAGCGTCGCAGTTAACGGTTACGTTGGCAGGACGGGTGCCGGGGAATACCAGCACAGGTTTGGTAGTATCCTGTACAGTAACCAGCTGCACGTGGGTGCTGAAGTTACCGCAGAGGTCGGTGGCGGTCCAGGTACGGCGCAGCTGGTAGTTGCTGATGCAGTTACCTGCTGTGCGGAGCGTATCGGTAGTGAGCCTTACCGTTACCAGGTTGCCGGGCGTACAGTTGTCTGTAGCGGTGGCAGTGGCGGCGGCAGGGATCGCATCGCAGTTTACAGTGATGCTGGCAGGACGGGCACCGGTGAACACCAGGACAGGGTTAGTAGTATCCTGAACGGTAAGGATCTGGATATGACTGTCGAAGTTTCCACAAAGGTCGGTGGCGGTCCAGGTACGGCGCAGCTGGTAGTTGCTGATGCAGTTGCCTGCTGTGCGGAGTGTATCCTGAACGTACACGATGCGAACGGCGTTACCCGGTGTGCAATTATCCGTAGCAGTAGCGGTTACCGCTGCAGGGATAGCGTCGCAGTTAACGGTTGCGTTGGCAGGGCGCGTGCCGGGGAATGCGAGGGCAGGCTTGGTAGTATCCTGAACGGTGAGGATCTGGATATGCCTGTCGATGTTACCGCAGAGGTCGGTAGCGGTCCAGGTACGGCGCAGTTGGTAGTTGCTGATGCAGTTACCGGCTGTGCGGAGCGTATCCTGAACGTACACGATGCGTACGGCGTTACCCGGCGTGCAATTATCCGTTGCAGTAGCAGTTACCGCTGCAGGGATGGCGTCGCAGTTCACAGTAGCATTCGCAGGGCGTGCACCGGGGAATACGAGCGCAGGGTTGGTGGTATCCTGAACGGTCACCAGTTGCGTATGCGTTGCTGCGTTACCGCACAGGTCGGTGGCAGTCCACACACGGCGGAGCTGGTAGTTGTTCTGGCATGCACCGGCTGCACGGATCGTATCCTGTACATAAGCGATGCGGATGTAGTTAACCGGCGTACAGTTATCAGTTGCACCTGCCGTAACTGCTGCAGGGATAGCGTCGCAATCTGCGGTTACGTTTACAGGAGCCGCACCGGTCCAGGTCAGCGTGGGACGGGTTACGTCCTGAACGGTCACGATCTGGGTGTGGGTGGCTGCATTACCGCAAAGGTCAGTGGCAGTCCATACACGGCGGAGCTGGTAGTTATTCTGGCAGGCACCCGCTGCACGGATGGTATCCTGAACATAAGTGATGCTGATGTAGTTAACCGGTGTACAGTTATCGGTTGCACCTGCAGTAGCTGCTGCAGGAATTGCGGAGCATTCTACTGTTACGTTTGCAGGAGCAGCACCGGTCCAGGTAAGTGTAGGACGGGTATTGTCCTGAACAGTTACGATCTGGGTGTGGGTGGCTGCATTACCGCAAAGGTCAGTGGCAGTCCATACACGGCGGAGCTGGTAATTGTTCTGACAAGCGCCGGCTGCACGGATGGTATCCTGTACATAAGTGATGCGGATGTAGTTAACCGGTGTACAGTTATC
The DNA here is from genome assembly GCF_003149455.1 of Chitinophaga deserti. Taxonomy (GTDB): domain Bacteria; phylum Bacteroidota; class Bacteroidia; order Chitinophagales; family Chitinophagaceae; genus Chitinophaga; species Chitinophaga deserti. The sequence goes on along the minus strand of NZ_QFFK01000014.1, from coordinate 17,696 downwards.
GGTTGCAGAAGCTGTTACTGCTGCAGGGATGGCGTCGCACTGAACAGTTACGTTGGCAGGAGCAGCACCGGTCCAGGTGAGGGTAGGACGGGTTACGTCCTGAACAGTCACGATCTGGGTGTGGGTGGCTACGTTACCGCAAAGGTCAGTAGCGGTCCATACACGGCGGAGCTGATAGTTGTTCTGGCATGCACCGGCTGCACGGATCGTATCCTGTACATAAGCCATGCGGATGTAGTTAGCAGGCGTACAGTTATCAGTTGCACCTGCAGTAGCAGCCGCAGGAATAGCGGAGCATTCAACAGTTACGTTAGCAGGAGCAGTACCGGTCCAGGTGAGGGTAGGACGGGTATTGTCCTGAACAGTCACGATCTGGGTGTGGGTAGAAGCGTTACCGCACAGGTCGGTAGCAGTCCACACACGGCGGAGCTGGTAGTTATTCTGACAGGCACCGGCTGCACGGATCGTATCCTGTACATAAGTGATGCGGATGTAGTTAACTGGTGTACAGTTATCGGTTGCAGAAGCAATCGCTGCTGCAGGGATAGCGGAACATTCTACGGTTACGTTAGCAGGAGCAGCACCGGTCCAGTTGAGAGTAGGACGGGTAACGTCCTGTACAGTTACGATCTGGGTATGCGAAGATGCATTACCACAGAGGTCAGTAGCCGTCCACACACGACGGAGCTGGTAGTTGTTCTGACATGCACCCGCTGCACGGATGGTATCCTGTACATAGGTGATGCGGATAGTTGCGGCAGGCGAACAGTTGTCGGTTGCCCTTGCAGTAGCCGCAGCAGGAATAGCGGAACATTCTACTGTAACGTTAGCAGGAGCCGCACCGGTCCAGGTAAGAGTGGGGCGGGTAGTATCCTGTACTGTTACACGCTGAACGTGAGTAGCTGCGTTGCCGCAGAGGTCACGGGCGGTCCAGGTACGTACCAGCTGGTAATTGCTGATACATGCACCGGCTGCACGGATAGTGTCGGTACGCAGTGTAATGGTTAAATAATTAAGAGGCGTACAGTTATCCGTAGCAGAAGCATTTACAGGCGCGGGAACTGCGTCGCAATTCACCGTGATGTCTGCAGGAGCCGCACCAGTCCAGTTAAACGTGGGACGTTGTGTGTCCTGAACGGTAACGATCTGGGTATGGGTGGCTGCATTACCGCACAGGTCGGTAGCAGTCCATACACGGCGGAGCTGGTAGTTATTCTGGCATGCACCTGCTGCACGGATAGTATCCTGTACATACGTGATGCGGATGTAGTTAACCGGCGTACAGTTATCAGTTGCACCTGCAGTAGCTGCCGCAGGGATTGCAGAGCATTCTACCGTTACGTTGGCAGGAGCAGCACCGGTCCAGGTGAGTGTCGGACGGGTATTATCCTGTACGGTCACGATCTGGGTATGAGTGGCTGCATTACCGCACAGGTCGGTAGCCGTCCACACACGGCGGAGCTGGTAGTTATTCTGGCATGCACCTGCTGCACGGATGGTATCCTGTACATACGTGATGCGGATGTAGTTAACCGGCGTACAATTGTCAGTTGCAGCAGCAGTTACTGCTGCAGGGATGGCATCGCACTGCACGGTTACGTTAGCAGGAGCAGCACCGGTCCAGGTCAGTGTGGGACGGGTTACGTCTCTCACGGTCACGATCTGGGTGTGGGTAGAAGCATTACCGCACAGGTCGGTAGCGGTCCACACACGGCGGAGCTGGTAGTTGTTCTGACAAGCACCGGCTGCACGGATGGTATCCTGTACGTAAGTGATGCGGATGTAGTTAACCGGCGTACAGTTATCAGTTGCAGAAGCTGTAGCCGCTGCAGGAATAGCAGAGCATTCTACTGTAACGTTGGCTGGAGCAGCACCGGTCCAGGTCAGTGTGGGACGGGTTACGTCTCTCACGGTTACGATCTGGGTATGGGTAGAAGCATTACCGCACAGGTCGGTAGCGGTCCACACACGGCGAAGCTGGTAGTTGTTCTGACATGCGCCTGCTGCACGGATGGTATCCTGTACATAAGTGATGCGGATGTAGTTAACCGGCGTACAGTTATCAGTTGCACCTGCCGTAGCAGCTGCAGGGATAGCGGAACATTCTACGGTTACGTTGGCAGGAGCCGAACCGGTCCAGGTGAGAGTAGGACGGGTATTATCCGTCACCGTCACGATCTGGGTGTGGGTAGAAGCATTACCGCAAAGGTCGGTAGCAGTCCACACACGGCGGAGCTGGTAGTTATTCTGGCATGCACCCGCTGCACGGATGGTATCCTGTACATAAGTGATACGGATGTAGTTACCAGGTGTACAGTTATCGGTAGCAGAAGCGGTTGCAGCTGCAGGGATTGCAGAACATTCTGCAGTCACGTTTGCAGGAGCAGCACCAGTCCAGGTAAGGGTAGGACGGGTATTGTCTGATACTGTTACGATCTGTGTATGAGTAGCTGCATTACCGCACAGGTCAGTAGCAGTCCACACACGACGGAGCTGGTAGTTGTTCTGACATGCACCCGCTGCACGGATGGTATCCTGTACATAGGTGATGCGGATAGTTGCGGCAGGCGAACAGTTGTCGGTTGCCCTTGCAGTAGCCGCAGCAGGAATAGCGGAACATTCAACTGCTACGTTGGCAGGAGCCGCACCGGTCCAAACAAGGGTGGGACGGGTAGTGTCCTGAACAGTTACACGCTGTACGTGCGTGGCAGTGTTACCGCACAGGTCACGGGCGGTCCAGGTACGTACCAGCTGGTAGTTGCTGATACATGCACCGGCTGCACGTACAGTATCGGTACGCAGTGTGATGGCCACATAATTGGCAGGCGTACAGTTGTCAGTTGCAGAAGCCGTTACAGGAGCAGGTACTGCATCACAATTAACGGTTACATCTGCAGGCAGACCGCTCGGGAAGGTAAGTATCGGATTTGTATTATCAGACACGGTTACGATCTGGGTGTGGGTGGCTGCATTACCGCAAAGGTCGGTAGCAGTCCATACACGACGGAGCTGGTAGTTGTTCTGGCAGGCACCTGCTGCACGGATGGTATCCTGAACGTAAGTGATACGGATGTAGTTAACCGGCGTACAGTTATCAGTTGCACCTGCAGTAACGGCAGCAGGGATAGCGTTACATTCTACTGCAACGTTTGCAGGAGCTGCACCGGTCCAGGTGAGCGTCGGACGAGTATTGTCCTGAACCGTCACGATCTGAGTATGTGTAGAAGCGTTACCGCACAGGTCGGTAGCGGTCCATACACGGCGGAGCTGGTAGTTATTCTGACATGCACCTGCTGCACGGATGGTATCCTGTACATAAGTGATGCGGATGTAGTTAACCGGCGTACAGTTGTCGGTTGCAGAAGCAGTAACAGCTGCAGGGATGGCATCGCACTGAACAGTTACATTAGCAGGAGCAGCACCGGTCCAGGTAAGCGTGGGACGAGTTACGTCCTGAACAGTTACGATCTGGGTGTGGGTGGCTGCATTACCGCAAAGGTCAGTGGCTGTCCATACACGGCGGAGCTGGTAGTTATTCTGGCAGGCACCTGCTGCACGGATCGTATCCTGTACATAAGTGATGCGGATGTAATTAACCGGCGTACAGTTATCGGTTGCACCTGCAGTAGCAGCCGCAGGAATAGCGGAGCATTCTACTGTTACGTTGGCAGGTGCAGCGCCGGTCCAGGTCAGTGTGGGACGGGTTACGTCCTGTACTGTTACGATCTGGGTGTGGGTAGCAGCGTTACCGCAGAGGTCGGTAGCAGTCCACACACGGCGGAGCTGGTAGTTGTTCTGGCATGCACCCGCTGCGCGGATGGTATCCTGTACATAATCGATATCTATGTAGGCAACAGGCGTACAGTTATCGGTAGCCGATGCTGTAGCAGCTGCAGGGATCGCGGAACATTCTACGGTTACATTGGCAGGAGCAGCACCGGTCCAGGTGAGAGTAGGACGGGTATTGTCCGTCACGGTAACGATCTGGGTATGAGTGGCTGCATTACCGCAAAGGTCGGTAGCAGTCCACACACGGCGGAGCTGGTAGTTATTCTGACATGCACCCGCTGCACGGATGGTATCCTGTACATAAGCAATGCGGATATAGTTACCCGGTGTACAGTTATCGGTAGCAGTAGCGGTTGCTGCTGCAGGAATAGCGGAGCACTGAACGGCTACGTTCGCAGGAGCAGTACCGGTCCAGGTAAGAGTAGGAATAGTGTTATCCGATACCGTTACGATCTGGGTATGAGTAGCTGCATTACCGCAAAGGTCGGTGGCAGTCCATACTCGGCGGAGCTGGTAGTCATTCTGACAAGCACCTGCTGCGCGGATCGTATCCTGTACATAAGTGATGCGGATACTTCCAACAGGCGAACAGTTATCGGTAGCACCGGCGGTAGCGGCAGCAGGAATGGCAGAGCATTCTACAGCCACGTTTGCAGGGGCCGCACCAGTCCAGGTAAGCGTGGGCAGGGTATTATCCTGAACGGTTACGCGTTGTACATGCGTGGCAGTGTTACCGCAAAGGTCACGGGCGGTCCAGGTACGTACCAGCTGGTAGTTGCTGATACATGCACCGGCTGCACGTACGGTATCGGTACGCAGTGTGATGGTCACATAGTTAGCAGGCGTACAGTTGTCAGTTGCAGAAGCCGTTACAGGAGCAGGTACTGCATCGCAATTAACGGTTACATCTGCAGGCAGACCGCTCGGGAAAGTAAGTATCGGATCTGTATTATCAGACACGGTTACGATCTGTGTATGAGTAGCAGCATTACCGCACAGGTCGGTAGCTGTCCACACACGGCGGAGCTGGTAGTTGTTCTGGCATGCACCCGCTGCACGGATGGTATCCTGTACGTAAGTGATACGGATGTAGTTACCAGGCGTACAGTTATCAGTTGCAGTGGCTGTAGCAGCTGCAGGGATAGCGTTACACTCTACAGCTACACTTGCAGGAGCAGCACCGGTCCAAACGAGGGTAGGACGGGTATTATCCGTCACCGTAATCATCTGGGTATGGGTAGCCGCATTACCGCAAAGGTCAGTGGCCGTCCACACACGGCGGAGCTGGTAGCTATTCTGGCATGCACCCGCTGCACGGATGGTATCCTGTACGTAAGTGATACGGATGTAGTTACCAGGCGTACAGTTATCAGTGGCGGTAGCTGTCACAGCTGCAGGGATAGCGTCGCACTCTACAGCGGCAGCACCGGGAGCAGTACCGGTCCACACCAGAGTAGGACGGGTATTATCCTGCACGGTTACGATCTGGGTATGGGTAGCCACGTTACCGCAGAGATCGGTAGCAGTCCACACACGGTGCAGTTCATATTCATTCTGGCAATTACCGGCAGCACGTACTGTATCCTGACGGTAATCGATGTCGATGTAGTTAGCAGGTGTACAGTTATCAGTTGCACCTGCTGTAGCTGCTGCAGGGATTGCAGAGCACTCAACAGTTACGTTTGCAGGAGCAGCACCGGTCCAGGTGAGGGTAGGACGGGTATTGTCCACAACGGTCACGATCTGGGTATGGGTAGCCACGTTACCACAGAGGTCGGTAGCAGTCCACACACGGCGGAGCTGGTAGCTGTTCTGGCAGGCTCCTGCTGCGCGGATGGTATCCTGTACATAATCGATATCGATGTAAGCAACAGGTGTACAGTTATCGGTAGCCGATGCAGTGGCAGCCGCAGGGATAGCAGAGCACTGAACGGTTACGTTGGCAGGAGCCGAACCGGTCCAGGTGAGAGTAGGACGGGTATTGTCCGTCACCGTCACGATCTGGGTATGCGTAGCTGCGTTACCGCACAGGTCAGTGGCAGTCCACACACGGCGGAGCTGATAGTTATTCTGACAGGCACCCGCTGCACGGATGGTATCCTGTACATAAGTGATACGGATGTAGTTACCAGGTGTACAGTTATCGGTAGCACCGGCAGTAGCAGCCGCAGGAATAGCGGAGCACTGAACGGCTACGTTCGCAGGAGCAGTACCGGTCCAGGTAAGAGTAGGAATAGTGTTATCCGATACCGTTACGATCTGGGTATGAGTAGCTGCATTACCGCAAAGGTCGGTGGCAGTCCATACTCGGCGGAGCTGGTAGTCATTCTGACAAGCACCTGCTGCGCGGATCGTATCCTGTACATAAGTGATGCGGATACTTCCAACAGGCGAACAGTTATCGGTAGCACCGGCGGTAGCGGCAGCAGGAATGGCAGAGCATTCTACAGCCACGTTTGCAGGGGCCGCACCAGTCCAGGTAAGCGTGGGCAGGGTATTATCCTGAACGGTTACGCGTTGTACATGCGTGGCAGTGTTACCGCAAAGGTCACGGGCGGTCCAGGTACGTACCAGCTGGTAGTTGCTGATACATGCACCGGCTGCACGTACGGTATCGGTACGCAGTGTGATGGTCACATAGTTAGCAGGCGTACAGTTGTCAGTTGCAGAAGCCGTTACAGGAGCAGGTACTGCATCGCAATTAACGGTTACATCTGCAGGCAGACCGCTCGGGAAAGTAAGTATCGGATCTGTATTATCAGACACGGTTACGATCTGTGTATGAGTAGCAGCATTACCGCACAGGTCGGTAGCTGTCCACACACGGCGGAGCTGGTAGTTGTTCTGGCATGCACCCGCTGCACGGATGGTATCCTGTACGTAAGTGATACGGATGTAGTTACCAGGCGTACAGTTATCAGTTGCAGTGGCTGTAGCAGCTGCAGGGATAGCGTTACACTCTACAGCTACACTTGCAGGAGCAGCACCGGTCCAAACGAGGGTAGGACGGGTATTATCCGTCACCGTAATCATCTGGGTATGGGTAGCCGCATTACCGCAAAGGTCAGTGGCCGTCCACACACGGCGGAGCTGGTAGCTATTCTGGCATGCACCCGCTGCACGGATGGTATCCTGTACGTAAGTGATACGGATGTAGTTACCAGGCGTACAGTTATCAGTGGCGGTAGCTGTCACAGCTGCAGGGATAGCGTCGCACTCTACAGCGGCAGCACCGGGAGCAGTACCGGTCCATACCAGGGTAGGACGGGTATTATCCTGCACAGTGACGATCTGCGTATGTGTTACAGCATTTCCACAAAGGTCAGTGGCAGTCCACACACGGCGGAGCTGGTAGTTATTCTGACATGCACCCGCTGCACGGATGGTATCCTGTACATAATCGATATCGATGTAAGCAACAGGCGTACAGTTATCAGTTGCACCTGCAGTAGCTGCTGCAGGGATAGCAGAGCATTCAACAGTTACGTTGGCAGGAGCAGCACCGGTCCAGGTGAGGGTAGGACGGGTATTGTCCACAACGGTCACGATCTGGGTGTGGGTGATTGCATTACCGCACAGGTCAGTGGCAGTCCACACACGGCGGAGCTGGTAGCTGTTCTGGCAGGCTCCTGCTGCGCGGATGGTATCCTGTACATAATCGATATCGATGTAAGCAACAGGCGTACAGTTATCGGTAGCCGATGCAGTAGCTGCTGCAGGGATGGCAGAGCACTGAACGGTTACGTTGGCAGGAGCAGCACCGGTCCAAACGAGGGTAGGACGGGTATTATCCGTCACCGTCACGATCTGGGTATGCGTAGCTGCATTACCGCACAGGTCGGTAGCAGTCCACACACGGCGGAGCTGGTAGTTATTCTGACAGGCACCCGCTGCACGGATAGTATCCTGTACATAAGTGATACGGATATAGTTACCCGGAGTACAGTTATCGGTAGCAGTAGCGGTTGCAGCTGCAGGGATTGCAGAACATTCTGCAGTCACGTTGGCAGGAGCAGCACCAGTCCAGGTAAGTGTCGGACGGGTATTATCCGATACCGTTACTATCTGGGTGTGAGTGGCTGCATTACCGCACAGGTCGGTGGCAGTCCACACACGGCGGAGCTGGTAATTATTCTGACAAGCACCTGCTGCACGGATGGTATCCTGTACATAAGTGATTCTTACGTAGTTACCAGGCGTACAGTTATCGGTAGCCGTTGCAGTAGCGGCAGCAGGAATGGCGGAGCATTCAACAGCCACGTTTGCAGGAGCAGTACCGGTCCAGGTAAGCGTAGGCAGGGTGTTATCCGATACCGTTACTATCTGGGTGTGGGTAGCAGCATTACCACAAAGGTCAGTGGCAGTCCACACACGGCGGAGTTGGTAGTTATTCTGACAAGCACCCGCTGCACGGATCGTATCCTGTACATAAGTAATGCGGATGTAGTTACCCGGTGTACAGTTATCGGTTGCTGTGGCAGTGGCTGCAGCAGGGATAGCATTACACTCTACAGCAACTGCGCCGGGAGCAGCACCGGTCCAGGTAAGGGTAGGACGGGTATTGTCCGAAATGGTCACTATCTGGGTGTGGGTGGCAGCATTACCGCAGAGGTCGGTAGCAGTCCACACACGGCGGAGCTGATAGCTGTTCTGGCAGGCTCCGTTTGCACGAAGTGTATCCTGAACATAAGTGATGTTAATATAGTTGCCGGGCGTACAGTTATCGGTAGCTGTTGCAGTAGCAGCAGCAGGAATAGCCGAGCATTCAACTGCTACATCTGCAGGCGCAGCACCGGTCCATGTGAGGGTAGGACGGGTATTGTCCTGAACAGTCACGATCTGGGTGTGGGTAGCTGCATTACCGCAAAGGTCAGTGGCAGTCCACACACGGCGGAGCTGGTAGTTGTTCTGGCATGCACCTGCTGCACGGATGGTATCCTGTACGTAAGTGATACGAATGTAGTTACCCGGCGTACAGTTATCAGTAGCAGTTGCAGTGGCAGCTGCTGGAATAGCAGAGCACTGAACGGTTACATTGGAAGGAGCCGCACCGGTCCAGGTAATCGTAGGAATGGTATTGTCCTGAACAGTAACGATCTGGGTGTGGGTGGCAGCATTACCGCAGAGGTCGGTAGCGGTCCACACACGGCGGAGCTGGTAATTATTCTGACAGGCGCCTGCTGCACGGATGGTATCCTGCACATAAGCGATGCGGATATAGTTACCAGGCGTACAGTTATCAGTAGCCGATGCAGTGGCAGCCGCAGGAATAGCGGAACACTGAACAGTTATGTTAGCAGGCGCAGCGCCGGTCCAGGTAATGGTAGGAATGGTATTATCCTGCACCGTTACGATCTGGGTATAGGTGGCTGCATTACCGCACAGGTCGGTGGCAGTCCACACACGGCGGAGCTGGTAGTTATTCTGACAGGCACCTGCTGCGCGGATGGTATCCTGTACATAAGTAATACGGATGTAGTTACCCGGTGTACAGTTATCAGTAGCAGTTGCAGTAGCAGCTGCAGGGATGGCGGAGCACTGAACGGTTACGTTCGCAGGAGCAGCACCGGTCCAGGTAATCGTAGGAATGGTATTGTCCGTTACCGTAACGATCTGGGTGTGGGTGGCAGCATTACCGCAAAGGTCGGTAGCGGTCCACACACGGCGGAGCTGATAGTTATTCTGGCAGGCACCCGCTGCGCGGATGGTATCCTGTACATAAGTAATACGAACGAAGTTGCCCGGCGTACAGTTATCAGTTGCACCTGCTGTAGCTGCCGCAGGAATTGCGGAGCACTGAACAGATACGTTCGCAGGGGCAGCACCGGTCCAGGTAAGGGTAGGAACGGTATTATCCTGAACAGTGATGATCTGTGTATGCGAAATGCTGTTACCACATACATCGGTAGCGGTCCACACACGGCGCAGCTGGTAGGTATTCTGACATGCACCCGGTACACCCGCACGGATGGTATCCTGTGCATAAGTTGGAGTGATGGTAGTACCTGCAGGCAGACAGTTATCTGTTGCCGTGGGGTTCACTGCAGCCGGGATAGCATCGCAGCTCACGGTTACGTTAGCAGGTGCACTACCAGCCCAAACCAATGAAGGGCGGGAAGTATCCACTACTGTAATCAGCTGGGTATGAACAGTGGAGTTATTACAATCATCCAGCGCCGTCCAGGTACGGATGAGGCGGTAGTTGTTCACGCAGGTACCGGTGAAGGTAGCGTCGCGAACGGTATTTACGGTAATGCGTACAGAAGCGTTTGCAGTACAGTTATCAGTTCCGGAAGCGGTTACTGCGGCAGGGATAGCCGAGCAGCTCACTGTTGTATCTACAGGAGCACGGCCGCCGGGGAAGCTCAGCAGCGGATCTGTAGTATCCACTACGGTGATGGTCTGTGAAGTGCTTACACTCAGTCCGCAACGGTCGGTCGCCGTCCATGTACGGGTAATAGTCATACCGCAGGCCTGGGTAACCGTGTTGTCTGTGAATGTAACTGTCAGCGCCAGTCCCAGCGGATGCTGGAAGGTAGGCGTGCCGAACAGGGTAGTGTAATTCTGTGTTTTGTTACATTCTACTGTAATGTTAGCAGGTGTGGTAACCACCGTAGGAGGGTTGGTATTCACGGTAATCTGTACAGACGAAGAGGTGTCCGAACAAGCACCGGAAACTACCACACGGCGGAACCATGTAGTTACACTAAGAGGGCCCGGCTGATAGTTCTCCGTATTGGTACCGGGAATAGTGGTATATCCAGCAGTTGCACTGGTTGTGCTGTACTGCCAGCGATATACAAAGGTGCCCGCACCGCTGGAAGGATGGCCAACGCCATACAGTTCTGCCGGTGTTTCACCTATACATATGGTCTGATCCTGACGGATGATATTCTGATTGATCTCGTTCAGGTTGCTGATGATCAGTGTATCCGATACCACTGCGCAAGGCCCGTTGGTGATGGTCCATACAACAGTTGCTGTAGTACCTACAAACACTCTTGCAGTGGAAGTAGGACTGTGTATATCAGAGAATACAACGGATGCAGGATTAGCCGTCCATGTACCAACTGCGCCAGGCACACTGGGTGCGGTTGCATTCAGCTGGAACATTTCATCGTTACATTTTTCCTGATCTGGTCCCGCATTCGGTTTGGCCGGTTGCTGGTACACCGTTACCGTAGTAGTCACACAGGTGGTGTTGCCACAGGCAGTAGTACCAATGGCACGTACTGAATAGGTAGTGGTAGCGGTGGGAGATACGGTTACAGAGGTAACATTCCGCGCAATTTCCACAGCAGTTCCGCTGGTGCAGTCGCCACGGTACCATACCCATTCGGAGTTGGAACCAAGCGTGCCGCTGGCAATGGAAAGGGTGGAAGATTGTCCAACGCAGATAGAAGCCGCAGTAACACCAATGGTAGGCGTTGTGGATGGCGTATTCAGCACCACGTCGAATTCTTTCGTATCCACGCAACTGTCGGTAGTTCCTACAGGCTTGATCACTGTCAGACGGAAGCGGTAAGTACCCGGTGCGGCAGCAGCAGGATAAGTAATGGTAATGTTACCACCTGTAGTTGAAGGCAGTACTCCATTATCTATGTTCACAAATCCAGGCATGGCCGGTGCAATCGCTTCAAGATCGTAATGCGTGGGCGCATTCGTTGCCGTGTAAGGCAGCGTGAACGTGAAAGGCGTCTGGCGGCATACGTCTACAGCGGAAGGGATGGTAACTACCGGTCCGTTATGGAACGTCAGCCTTACATCTGCCTGAGCGGTAGGACAAGGCGCGTTGCCATTGTACTTACGCACCGTCCATCTTACCGTAGCGGTAACGCCTGCAGCAGAATTCACGGTCACAACCGCATTCGGGTTGTTGGCCTGACCTGCAGGGATGGTAACTGAGCCTGAAATCACCGTCCATGTTCCGTAGGTAGACGTGTCCGTCAACGGAGCTGCAGTCAGTGTAAACTGACGGCTACATTGCGCGATTTCATTATCAGTTAAGGTAGCAACCGGTCTGGTATAAGTGATGAAGTCCCTTTCATGTGTGGCGACGCAGGGCGCACCGTTGGCGGTGAGCGTAATGCGGACACGCACGGGAACGTTCGGCGGCATGTTAATAAGGTCGCGCTCGTTCGGTAAACCGGCAGGCACGGTAAGACTGGCACCGTTAGCCGCGCCAACGATTTCCCAGAGTACCGTGTAAGGGTTCTTCGTAACCGGAGTACCGCCGGTGTTACGTAACCGGTATGTGGTGGTTACGGGATTGGTACAGGTAGCAGTTACGTTTTGTATAAGCGCATTGGGAAGCTTCACGGCAATGATACGTATAGTGTCGGTAGTCGTACACTGTCCGTTCTTCACTTCCACATATGGTTTCACGGAATCGCCGTCAATATTCGGCACCGTAACGTTGATGGTTTGAGTGGTGAGGAAGCTGGGTTTCCAGAGTTTGCCATAAGCAGCATTGGCTGCGCCGGCATCCAGCGTAACCTGTGTGCCTGCGCAGGCAAGTAAATCAGGGCCGAGATCCACTACGGGCGGTTCATCCACCGTGATGGTGATACTGTCTCTGCGTTTGCAGACACGCGGCTGGCCGGTATTAGGGTCCATACCGTGCCAGATGGTGCCTTCCACGATATATTGTGTAGTAACCTGCGGACGGATCAATACCTGGTTCTTCGGTTGTGGGCCACTGGGCCAGGGTTCTATATAATTACCCATGAAGGTGAACTCCTGGTAACCCGTGGTGCCGCTTCCGCTAAGAGGGATAGCCGTCATGATCATGGTTTCTCCACGGCAAAGGGAGTCGCGGGGAACGGTGATCTCCGGCAGGTCTGCCACATCAAGTCTTACAGGGGTGGATGGCGTGTAACATTGTCGCTGTCCCGCTGCCAGGTTACCCCGCTCAATGATCATCAGGCGGTATTCCCAATGTTCTCCTTCTTTGAGCAGCCCTTCCGGGATGGTCAGCATATTGGTGTTCAGCCCAAGATAACCGGAGCCGGCAGGGATAGTAGCCCAGGTACCGGTACCAGCCACGCGGTATTCCCAGTAATATTGAGGATCGGTGAAATAGTCTATAGGGTCGATGCTGGAAGTGAGGTTCAGGGTTGCACCGGGGCACACTTCCTGCTGGTCGTCAGCAGTTCCATCGATATATGCATAAATATAAGGGGCGCAGAATTTAAACTCGATATCATCCACCGCAATGTCGTTACCGCAACCGCCGGGGTTGTTGTTCTTGATCTCTACGGTAACATCGGTAACACCGGGGGGGAGGGTAACGGTACCACCGTACTGTTGCCAGCCGGTGAGGCGCTGGTTACCGGCATCATTACGCCGGAGGTCCATAGATACGTCTCCGGTATAGAACTGACCGATAACAGCACCGGTCAATTTGTTCTTCACAATAAAGGTTACACCTGCATATTGATACCGGGATCCATACCCGGCGCAGGTATTTGTGAGTACCTGATGTGAGTTCAGGTTGATGAACCAGGCGGAGAAGTTATACTTAGCACCAGGGCAAAGACCGTTTACCTCTCTTTTATAGAATGTTTTAGGATTATTTGAAGAGTTCGCGATCATCATACCACCCAAACCGTTGTTGGTATGGTCGTCTACGTTGTCCCATTCGGGACGGCCGCCGCGGATCGCATTGTAATAAATAGTATACCAGTCATCCGAAAGAGGCCATCCATTGGCGGTGCTGCCTGCATTATAAGGATTAGAGTTCCATTGGTACTCTACGGTAGCGCCTGTAACTGCCCGGCGGGGTTCTCCTGCGGTAAATGTGCCAAAATCTTCAATGAAGTTGGTAGTCGGCGTAAAAGAGCCGCGGCATACGGCCATGGAGCAGTCTGTCACATCAATTTCCACTTCCCGCTCCCTGACGTACCTGGGGCGGCCATTACGTACACCATCATATAAGGTAGCTTTCACGTAGTATTTACCCACCATGGTCATGTCCAGCATAATGGTCTGGCCTGCCATGAGGGTAGAAGAAGTGGGGTTAACCCATAAAATGGGAGCCGGCCTGCCCATCGAGGCTCTGTACGTTATGACGGGGCCGGTTGGAGGGGTGATTGTCCAGACCACGCTGTCGGGGGTCTGGTAATCAGTATCTCCGCCGTATTCCGGCTTGCCATCCCTGAAGAAAGCATGGATGGACGCGTACCTGCCAAGACAAACTTCCTGGGGGTGGTTTAACCATACGTCCCAGGCATCTTGTGCCTGGGCCATGGAGATGGCAGATAATAATGTAATAAGAAAGAGTAAAAGTCGCTTCATTGTCGCAAACAATTAGGTGAATGAAATGCCATTTCCCCGGCTAATGAGCAGGGGAGAGGAGTTTGTCAGAACCGGAAGGCCGGTTTGACAGGTTGATAATTTGTTTGAAACAATGAGCATCCGCATGTCCGGTACTCGTTTTCATAGGCGTACAGAATCGATTTCATAGGCTTTCGGATATAATCAGTCAATACCGATATTGACAAATTTTAACAAATCTGAATTTAAAATTAATCATAATATGGGGATATCCAAAAATATAAATTTACCGATGAGCGTTAATTTGCAGTTAAAGAGGGTTAATAGAGTATGGGTCAGTTGAAATTCAAATGTTTATTATCGTGGAAAAAATGTTAACTTTTTTTTATGCAAGTTGGCAATATTTATATTTTTTTGAGTGCTTTGTGCTTTTTGTAAAATAATTAACTACCTTTGCAGACCAAATTCGTAGTAAGATGCCTAAAGTAAAGACTCATAGCCGTGCGAAGAAGACGTTTACGGTGACCGGCAGCGGAGCGATCAAACGTCCGAAAGCATATAAAAGTCACCTGTTGACCAAAAAGTCAAACAAAAGGAAACGCTCTCTCAGAGGAAGTAGCCTGGTAGCAGATGCCAATCTGAACCTGGTAAAGCGTATGCTGGTACTTCGCTAACTCAATCAATTTTGTTAAACAAGTTTTAAAAAGCATAACATGCCTCGTTCCGTAAACGCAGTTGCGTCCAGAGCCAGAAGAAAAAAGATCTTGAAGCAAGCCAAAGGCTTCTATGGTAAACGTAAAAACGTATATACCGTAGCCAAGAACGTACTGGAGAAAGGGCTCACCTATAGCTATGTAGGTCGCAAACTGAAGAAAAGAGAATACCGTACCCTGTGGATTGCACGTATTAACGCAGCAGCCCGCGCTGAAGGTATGACCTACTCTCAACTGATCCACAGACTCACCGAAAAGAATGTTGGTCTCAACCGTAAAGTTCTGGCAGATCTCGCCATGAACGAACCCGAGACTTTCAAGACCCTCGTTGCTTCTGTAAAATAAGTCGATTCTAAATCGCTATAATTGAACCGGTTACATTGTGACCGGTTTTTTTATGCCCCTACTCAGTCATCTTCCTCCCATTCCATATCCCGGGCCGCGAAGATAACCCGGGCATCCCGGAATAACAATAAGAGGAAATTCTCCCCAACCGCAAATTTGCTAGTCAGGGGTGCCTTTATGCCTTCCTTATACCAATGGAGAAGATTAAAGAGATTGATTTCCGAGAATTTGGGAAACTCAGAAGACAGCTTAGGAACAAAGAATCGGGGCAACTCTTCCTTAAGCGCTAATTTCAAGCTTATAGCCTTTGCCACGGATAACAACAATGTTGATGTTGGGATCCGGCTCCAGCTTTTTTCTAAGTTTTGAAATGAATACATCCAGGCTGCGCCCTACAATAACACCTTCGTCTTCCCATATCTCTTTTTGCAACCGGCTCCTCTCTATGGCCTGATTAGGCGACAAAGCGAAAATGTGCAGTAAACGCGCTTCCGTACCCGTCAGTTCTATGGAGTTTTCATTTATTACCAGTTGCCGATCCCGGACATTAAACACAACCGATCCAAAAGTAAAAGTCCCGGTAGTTTGATGGTCGGGCTCCGCTTTTCGAGGTTTAACCGGTCTTAAAAAAAAGAAACCAACAAATGCTAAAAACGAAAGACCGCCCAGAAGATATCCCTTCTTTACGGTAATAAGGCTTTTCGGCTTAAACTTAATGTTGACCAGGTAACACCCCCTCGGCTGCACTCTTCCTCTACAAGCTACAATATCATCTCTTTTATTGTTGGATATAGCGTATCCATAAACTACACTGGAGTTACTACAGTTCAGCACATTAACCACATAATCACTTGACAGGGGGTCATTGGCTAACAAACGCCGGGTAGTATTCACCAGTGAGTCCGGTTGAAATGTAAGCTCTTTCTCAAAACTGATCTGGTATTCATTTTCGGCGATCTTCTTTACCGGGAGCACCCTTGATTTACTGTCGCCCGACTGTGTGAGCAGTTCGTCTCCTACCTTCCGGAGCAAAACTTCCCTCCTGGAGATATCAAAACTGTCACCATCAATCATATTGAAAGCCAGGCATATTACAGATACACAAAGGGTTAATATCATGCCCCACAGGTATTTGCGTTTTCCGTAAAACAGATTTCGGCTATGTAACATACCCTTTTACGATTTATTTACAAAGGTTACACTTTTATTTACAATCCATCTTCCTCAAGTTGAAACACATCAAAGTAATTTAGCCATATCAACGCTGCCAGGATATGAAAAACAAAAGATATGCCTTCAACGGATCTGATTTACCAGGAGATAGTTTTATGTTAATTAAACCAATAAAGATTATGAAAAAAGTAATTTATGCACTGATCCTACCGCTTGTTGTGATAAGCGGAATTGTATTCGCTAAGCGCGATATCAAAAATGATACTCCTAAAAAACCAATCACTAAGTCAAGCTGCACTGCTCAGTGGGGAGACGAACGGAAAGCATGGGAGGCTACCCCGGAGGGTATTAAGTTCAAAGAATGGGAAGCGTCTCCTGCTGGACAAAAAGTGCTGTCCGGCGCTAAAAAAATAAGGCCGCATATAAGCGATTCTACCAATATGGAGGCTGTTATAACTTCACTTTCCCTTCCACCAGGCTCCAGATTAGGTTTCGGCATGATGGTGAGGATTGATGGCGAAGATTACATTGTAACATTTCAGCCGGAAAAGTCACAACTTGAGCAATTACAAAGCCTGAAAGTAGACGATAAAATAATTATCAAAAGCCATGCTGTATCGTACGCGCCCAAGTATTCCTATCCAATAGTAGCGTGCGTGTATGCTGAAAAAGAGGGAAAAATGATTTACAAACGCATTTTTCCCAATGGCGGTTGCTAAGTAAATAGATAATAAAATACACACAGGTGTATGCTTTGATCCTGGTACTTATTTGTCCCTCCGGATGTATCCGGAGGGACAATATTCATCTCCCCCGGCATTTGTTCACATCATTACGAGTGTATCAGTCAAATAATGATACTATTTTAACTACATAGACCGATAACTTTTAGCTTCAAATTCGATACCAGGCAATCACTTTTACAAGCTGAGATACAGACGGCAAAAATGTTGTGAAATATTCTCAGAATGGCACAAATAAGGCGATTTAAAACCGCGTCAATTTAAACGAAAGAAGGCTCGAAGTAATGATCCGGAGCGGCTGGATAGTCCTTAAAATAGCAAATACCGGCATTCCTAACGCACTATCCAGACTATAAAATAAACCTGCAACAGGAAAGCAGCCACTCAGGTCAGGTACCCATTCAGATCTCCTGACCAAAAGAGGGGTAAAGGCCGTGTAAGGCAGTGTAGAGGCAGTCTACCCTTAGTGTAAAGGGCTTCTACAGGCAGTGCGAAGGCAGTCCGGAGGTAGTAAGAAGGCAGTCAAGAGGCAGGATGTCTTACACTGAAAAAACTTTACAGGGTTAGGGGGTTAAGTACGGGATTGGCTTGACAGCATTGTCGTTAAACACTGTTTTCGCTTTACAGTTACTTGGCTTGCGATCAAATTCGCTTTACA
>NZ_QFFK01000013.1 GCF_003149455.1 Chitinophaga deserti | reverse complement strand
TGTAAAGCGAATTTGATCGCAAGCCAAGTAACTGTAAAGCGAAAACAGTGTTTAACGACAATGCTGTCAAGCCAATCCCGTACTTAACCCCCTAACCCTGTAAAGTTTTTTCAGTGTAAGACATACTACCTCCGGACTGCCTTTCCACTGCCTTTAGACTCCCATTACACCCCGTATAGACGGCCTCTACACTGCCTTCCACAGCCTTTAGAGGGCATTTTAAGGGCTTTTAGAAGCCGTTTGGATAAGGAGTGCCAAACCGCTTGCTTCCGCTCCCTAATAGGCCGTATGAAGCAAAATTGAAGCTGGAGGGCTGATGGATATGCCGTTTCAAGCTTATTCAAGCTAACGTCTAGTTAAGGACAAGTTAAGTACAAGGTATTATCTAAGTAAAATCAAAGGCTTTTTATAAGGATTTTAAGCACTCAACAAGCACTCAGCAAGCACTCAGCAAGCACTTAGTAAGCACTTTTCATGCATAAACAAGCACTCAGCAAGCACTCAGGGAGTGCGCGGATTTATTGCCTCAATCTTTAATCGCGCGCTAATCGTTCTGCAATAGCGTTCTTATCGTACTGTAGTCATACTGTAACCGTACTGTCGCGGTACAGATGTAGTAGGGTAACTGCGCAGTATTCCCGCTGACCTGCCGTGGATTTTATCGTTTATATTGGCTGAAGTGTACAGTAATCAGGCTTTTTCCTGATAGCGGTTTACAATTGCCTCCTGAAATAGCAAAGGGGCTGTGTTTGTGACAGCCCCTTTGTTCTTTCTGCGAATTTCAGTTTATCATTCCCTACATCTTCTGCACTTTTTTAGAGATCATTAATCCCCGGTACTGCAGTTTCACGATATACATACCCGGTACAAGGTGGCTGCCGTTGTAATCCACAGAATGCTTCCCGGCAGGTAAATGCCCTTTCTGCAATACGGCTGTCATCTTACCGTTCATGTCGAACATGGCGAGTTCTGCCTGTCCGGCTGAAGGCAGCTGGAACTGTACGCTCAGTTTGCCGGTAAACGGATTGGGGGAAACGATCAGTCCTTTTTCTTTGGATACCTCCGGTTCGCTGAGCTTCGCTGCGGCGATGGATTGCAGGCCGCTGCCCGTTACGATCTTCACTTCCGTATAACTGTTCCATGCATTCACGCTGTTGCCATGCCCAACTATTCTTACATATTTCGCGGATTGCGGTGCGAAAGAGAACGTTTCAAGGTTCAAGGAGGTGCCGCTGCTTTGAAGGCCTGTAGCGGCGTTCGTCCAGCTGGTGCCGTTCTGCGACACCTGCACATCGAAGTAAGACGTGCGTACATTACCGTTGTAGAACGCGATCTGCACGCCGGATACCGTTTGAACACTGCTCAGGCAGAACTGTATCCACTGCGGGTTGCCACTGGCCGACCAGCGGGTGGTGAGGTTGTTGTCGAGCACATTAGCCGGTACATTCCCGTCATCCGTACTGGCGCTCACGGGCGTACAGGCAGGAGCGGAGCCAACCGTGATATTTACTGCTGCAGATGTAGTAGCACTACCGCCATTATCTGTGGCTTTGGCAGTAAGGGCATAGCTGCCTGCGGCTACATTGCTCCAGGTGTAGCTGTATGGCGATGTAAGCGCTTCCCCGAGTTTGGTAGTGCCCTGGTAGAATTCTACTTTGGAAATACTACCGTCACTATCTGCCGCCGTAGCAGTGATAGCCACACTGGCAGGAGCCGTATATGTAGCACCACCGGCAGGAGAGGAGATGCTCACCGTGGGCGGTACATTCGTTTGCTGAACAATCTGCACTTCGGTATAACTGTTCCACAGGTTCACATTGTTACCGTGCCCTACAATGCGTACATATTTCGCGGTTTGCGCAGGGAAAGTAAATGTTTCGAGGTTAACGGATGTGCCGCTGCTTTGCAGGCCGAGGGCCGCGTTGGTCCAGCTGGTGCCGTTCTGAGACACAAGTACGTCGAAGTTGGAAGAGCGGACATTGCCGTTGTAGAACGCGATTTTCACGCCCGATACCGTTTGAACACTGCTCAGGCAGAACTGTATCCACTGCGGGTTACCGGAGGCCGACCAGCGGGTGGCCAGGTTGCCGTCCAGCACATTGGCAGGCACGTTGCCATCGTCTGCACTGGCAGATACGGGTACGCAGCCTGGAGTACCGCCGGGGAAGTTATCCGCAGGGCTCAGCATCCGCTGGCGTATCCAGGCACCGGCGGGTTTGAGCCTTGCCGTGGTCCAGGGACCGGCAGAGCAGGTGCCCGTTGTCCATACCGCGCCGCTGCGGAAGTCGTCGGAGTAATTCCAGTTGCACCAGCTGATCTTTTTGGTTTGCATGAGATCGATGAACTGCTGCGTCATGGTAAAATCATTGGGCCCGTCGCCGGTAGCTTCCTGCGACCCGAATTCCGTAACGAACACCGGCAATCTGTCTGATGCCCAGTTCAGTTCATTGAGATAAGCCGCCTGATGATCTTTCGCATAAAAGTGAAAGGTGTACATGATGTTGGTGAAGCTCAGGGGATTGCTGACGATATCCTGCGCAGAGCGCCCGTCTGATACGCCCATGGAGCCCCAGGCGTGTGTGCCTACCAGTACTACCGCATCGCTGTCGATAGCGCGGATAACGGGGATGATCTGGTCTGCATAGGTTTTGATCCTCGCCCAGGTTACACCGTTAGGTTCGTTGCATACATCATAGATGATGTTGTTTTTGTTCTTGTGCTGATTGGCGATGGCGGTGAAAAAGGTTTTAGCCAGCGAAAGGTTCGCGTTGGGATCGCCTGGGGTCAGCTGGTGCCAGTCTACCAATGCATACATCCCGCGCTCGGTAGCTTCTTCGATGAGGCGGTTCACCTGGGCGGTAAATCCGGCAGGGTCGGTTTCATAACCATCGTCCTGCACATACAGTGAAATACGAAGCACGTCTGCCCCCCAGTCGTAGGCCAGTGCATCGAGGGAGGCTTCCGTTAAACAGCTGCCCCAGCCATACCATTGAATACCGTGCGTGCTCATGCCGCGCAGCTGGATGGGGTTGCCGTATTGATTGCAGAGTTTAAGGCCGATTACCTGCAGCTGCCCGTTCTGGGACACCGGCGTTTGTGCCGAAGCAATACAGGTGAAAAAGCATAGCATAACAGACAGGAACCAGGGTTTGATTAGATTTTTTTTCATTGGGTTTTATTGAAGGGTTACGTGATGCGTTATGGACAATACAGTCCCGTGCCCGTTGAGGGCCATGCGATATACTTATGAACAATGGTAAAATGGAAGGCGGAAACTTTTTTCTTAGTTTTTGGCTATAACGTGCAATCGTTTGCATAAATATACTTAAATTCATGAAAACAAAAAATTCCACTTATGAAAATGAAAATCCGCATGGCCGTGTAACAGGCCACCAGTAGTATTATGCTGTAATTCCGCCCCATATTCCCCGTCTCCCACTGCATTGTTTTATCACTGTAAACAACCCTTCACCCATGATGTACAATTACTTATCATGCAGCAGAACGTTGATGCTGCTTTCTTTTGTTTTTTGCATGGCATCAAATGCCGTTGCGCAGAGCAACGCCGTGGCCGATGGCCCGGGTAATACTTATGAGCTGATGGATGCGGCCGGGTATAATGTAGAATCGCCTGATTGCGGGCATCCCGGCAGGCATATCGCGGAAGTGATGGATGCCGTGTTAGGCAAGTATGTTTTCGCCTTCACCCTCCACCGCGATCTGGACGACGACCGTTGCGGAGAAACGGACCGCCAGCGCATAGAGCTGCGCGGCAAGGGGGCCGACCAGCAGGGCACGCAGGGCTCCACATCCCACTACCGCTGGAAGTTTAAACTGGATGCCGGCTTTCAGCCATCGCCCAGCTTCACGCATATTATGCAGCTGAAGGCTTATGGTAACGGGCATGGCAGCGGATCACCCATCCTGCACCTCACCCCGCGGCATGAGAACAAAATGGAGATAGGCCACCCAGGCAGCGGGGGCGTTAAAGCTTCGGCAGATCTCAATCTTTTCCGTGGTGTATGGGTAGAAGCTTATGTGAAGATTAAACACGACAATGCGGGTACGCTGCAATTCATCATCAAACGCCTCAGCGATGGCGTTACCCTGCTGTCTTATACCAACAATAACATCGATATGTGGGAAGACGGAGCAGGCTATGGTGCCCCCAAGCTGGGCTTCTACCGCAGTCTTAACAACATCTCCTACCTCCGCGATGAAACGATATACCTCGCAGATATCTGCGTGGCTAAAAGCGTGACTGATCTTTGTCCCAGTGATATCGGCAGCAATGCTGCACCCACCGTAAACCTTACTGCCCCTGCACCCGGCGCTACCTACACTGCCCCGGCCAACATCACCGTATCAGCTAATGCGGCGGATAGTGACGGGAGTATTTCCAAAGTGGAATTCTACCAGGGCAGTACGAAGATCGGTGAGGCCACTTCATCTCCCTACAGCATTTCCTGGAGCAATGTAGCGGCCGGTACTTACAGCATCACCGCCAAAGCAACGGATAACGATAACGCATCCACCACTTCCACCGCTGTGAGTGTAACCGTGAATGCCGCGCCTTCCTGCGTGCCGGTAGTAGCCAGTACGGATGATGGTAACGTGGCAGCCAATGTGCTGGATAATGATCTGAATACCCGCTGGTCGGCCTCCGGAGATCCGCAGTGGATACAGTTCTGCCTGAGTACCGCCCAAACGGTGACGGGTGTAGAAATCGCTTTCTACAATGGCAATGTACGCGCTTCCCGTTTCGATATTCAGGTGTCGCAGAACGGCACTACCTGGACCAACGCAGCCACAGGCCTGCAAAGCAGCGGCACCACGCTGGCATTGGAACTATTCCCCATCACACCACAAACCGCCAAATACATACGCATCCTCGGGCATGGCAATACCGTGAATGCCTGGAACAGCTATACCGAAGTGAAGATCAATACCGCCACCACACCGGCATGCGTACCGGTTAGCGCGAGCACCGACGATGGCAATGTACCCGCCAATGTGCTGGATAATAACCTGGCGACCAGATGGTCGGCCAGCGGTAACCCGCAGTGGATACAGTTCTGCCTGAGTTCCGTTCAAACCGTTTCCGGCGTACAGATTGCTTTCTACAGCGGAGATGTGCGCATCTCTTACTTCGACATCCTCCTGTCGCAGGACGGCACCACCTGGACCAACGCGGCGCTCGGCCTCCAGAGCAGCGGCACCTCCCTGAATGCAGAAACCTTCTCCATCACGCCGCAGTCTGCCAAATACGTGCGTATCGTAGGCCATGGCAATAGCGTGAACGCATGGAACAGTTATACGGAAGTAGATATTGTTACCGGCAGTGCATTGCAGGCATTAGCCGCGGCTAAGCTTACAGAGGATGTAGCTTTAGATGCACCGGAACTGAGCAATTACCCGAATCCTTTCCAGCAGCAGACCAATGTATCTTTCACGCTCACCAAAGCCGGTAAAACAAGGCTGGCGGTGCTGGATATGCAGGGCCGCCCCGTATCCGTGATCGCGGATGGTATGTTACAGAAAGGGAAACACGTATACCCGCTGAATGGTGGAACCATGCAGGCAGGTACTTACATCCTGCTCCTGCAGCATCAGGGGAAATCCATTTCCCGTAAGATCCAGAAGCTTTAATAGAGTATTGAATTGAAAAAGCCCGTTCAGGTTTAAACCTGGACGGGCTTTTCTTATTGCGATTTCAGTCAGATCTTTTTCATCACTTTCATTTCCAGCCTGAAGCTTACGGCAGTAGTGAGTTTCTTCAGTGCAATGGCCAGCTGGTTTTCCACCGTTTTGGCAGACAGGTCGAGGATGGCGGCTACTTCTTTATAGCGGAGGCCGTATTGCTTTACGAGGATGAATACTTCGCGGCATTTGGGCGGAAGTTCGCGGATGGCTTCTTCCATTTTGCCCATCATTTCTGAAGTTATAAGGAGTTGTTCGGGATCAGGAGAGAACTGCAGCTGCTCTTCATCACTTTCTTTCAATGGCAGATTGCGGTGCGAAGATAATTTGCGGGTATGATCCACCACCCGGTTGCGGGCGGCCACAAAGAGATACACCTGGGGATTGCGCACATCGGTCAGCTCATGCCGCTTTTGCCAGCATTGAACAAATACATCGTGTGTTATTTCCTCGGCCGCTTCTCTGTCTCTCAGTAAAGAGCAGGTAAACCGGAAAAGCGTTACAAAGAAATGATCATAAAACTGCCGGAAAGCATCCTGATCATTTTCAACTGTCATTTTCCTGAAAAAGGCTGCAGTGTTCATCATACCGGCTGCAATTTATCATACGTAGATTACGCTAAAGTTAACAAACCCCGCAGATGAAAAATTTAATATCCCAGTGGAATACATCGAAAATTACTGAAAATAAGGTTATAAATGCAACTCAATTTTTTAGCTTGCCTAAACTAAAAAAGTAGTTCCGGATACCGGAGCCGGCGTTAGTTTATCGCTGTCAGAGGATGCAAACGATTGTTCATAGTGCGGAAACCGGGTGGAATGATAAAAGAAAAAATATTTCTGAAAAAAGGAGGGAAGCGGTTGGGGGATTTTTGATGCGCGCCTCGTCCTTCTCATGTAAAAGCTGCTAATTCGATGCATGAAACACAAGAGAGACTATACCTGCTGATGGCCCGGAAAGTGGCGAAGGAGGCAACGGAGGAGGAGCTGGAGGAGTTGGACGCGTTGCTGGCTACACAGGCCGGACTGCAGTATACCCTTAACATGGTGGAGGAGCTGACGCCCCTTCCCAAACCCGGCGATGCCGCCACAGCCGAAGAGCTGGCCCGTAAAAGGCGGGGGCTCAACCGGCTGGACGACCTCCTGGCACAGGAACCTGCCATCCGCAGGCGCCTGCCCCTGAAATGGATGGCCGCTGCCGGTATTACACTGCTCGCTGGCATTGGCGCCGTATTGTATTATATATCCGGCGTACCGGCCCACCAGGCAGTAGCCGAAACCGCCTATGGTGTTACGAAGAAGGAAGTGCTGCTGCCCGATGGCTCCCGCGTGGTGCTCAATGCAGGCAGTAAGCTCAGCTACGACTCCGCCGCCCTGGCTAAGGGAGAGCGCATCGTTACCCTCACGGGCGAAGGCTTCTTCGACGTTAAGGCCAGTGCAGAGCATCCTTTTATCATTAAAACGGGGAAGGTAGACGTGCGGGTACTGGGTACCACGTTCAACCTGAAAGCTTATCCGAACGACCGCCGGGTGGAAACCTACCTCATATCCGGTAAAGTAGAGATCGCTTATACTGCTAAAGGAGAAAACAAGGCAGTACGCCTCCAGCCACTGGAGCGCCTGGTGATCAACCTCCCTGCCGCGGAAGAAGCCGCTGCCAAAGGAGTAGAACCGGCCATAGATGCCACGGCATTGCTGCTGAAGACGCGCGTGGAACCTGCAGAGCCGGCCACACCAGCAGTACCCGCATGGATGCAGGGCCGCCTGGAATTTGAGAACGTCACCTTCGCCCAGCTCATCAACGAACTGGAACGCTGGTACAACGTTAAGATCGAACTTAAAAATGATAAGCTGAAAGAAGAAATCTTCACCGGCGCCTTTAATAATAAACCGCTGCCGGAAGTATTGCAGGCACTGCAAATGACGATGCAGTTCCAATACCGCCTGCAGGATAACAACCAAATCGAGCTATGGTAATCAATTCACTCATTCACGCAATTAAAACGACGCCTATGTCATAGTTACGCTACCGCATTACTGACGGCCATAAAAAAAGGAAGTGCGGCAACACCTCCTTTTTGTCTGATGGCTGAAAAACTGCCGCCTTGTCTTGAGAACATGGGGACGGCTCTTTTATTCAACCGACAATCCAAAAATATGAAAAAAATCCGTACATGCATTTTACCTGTACCTGAAGAGCGATTAAAAAAAATTTTACTGCGTATGAAGATGATCTCCGTACTGCTGCTGGCCGCAATCATGCAGGTTAGCGCAAATGGATATTCGCAGGAAAAAATCAGCCTGGATTACGCTAATATCAACATTAAGAAGCTGTTGACGCTGGTAAGCAGGAAAAGCGACTACACTTTCCTCTACCGGAACGTAACCATACCTGACAAAACGGTGAACATCCGCGTAAAGGACGCGTACGTACTGGACGTGCTCGAGGAAACCCTCGCAGGCACCAACCTCTCTTTTAAAGAACTTTCAGGTAAGCTGATCGTGATCACGCCCGCCGGGGAAAGCGTGGTGGCCAAGCCCATCAGCGGCATCGTTTCCTCGGAAGATGGTACGCCCCTCATCGGCGTTACCGTGATGGTAAAAGGCACCAGCAAAGGCGCACAAACAGACGCTACAGGGCGCTTCACCATCGAGGCGCCTGAAAATGCCATCCTCATATTCTCCTATATCGGCCACGAATCACAGGAAGTACTCACCAACGGGGAAACCAACCTCCGCATCACCCTCAAAGCTGGTTCCAGCGGCCTCACCGAAGTAGTGGTAGTGGGTTATGGCGCCCAGAAGAAAGTGAACCTGAGTGGCGCGGTAGACATGGTTTCCGGCAAAGAACTGCAGAACCGCCCCATCAATAACATCGCTAACGGTCTTCAGGGCCTGCTGCCCAACCTGAACATCACGATCGGTAACGGCCGTGTTACGTCTAACGCCGCATTCAACGTTCGTGGTTATACCTCCCTCACCGGCGGTGGCCCCTTCATCCTGGTGGATAACGTACCGGCTTCCCCCGATGAGCTGAACCGCCTCAATCCAGCAGATATCGAGAACATCACCGTACTGAAAGATGCTTCCGCCGCCGCGATCTACGGCGCAAGGGCTGCTTTCGGGGTTGTGCTCATCACTACCAAATCCGGTACTTCAGACAGGCTGTCCATCTCCGTAAACACCAACTACGCACTGCGTAACCTGGGTTCTGTACCCGCTATCGTAACGGACCCTTACATGACGATGGACTACAAGCATCGCGCAGCAACGCCCCTGTACAATCTGTACCCCGATGCTGTGCGTGAATACGCGAAGAAGCGCTCCGCCGATCCTTCACTGCCCGCAGTGATCGTGGACCCTACAGACGCTACTAAATATGCATATTACGGTACCACCGACTGGCTGCACGAAGCTTACAAGAACTCGGCACCCACTTCCACCACCAACTTCAGCGTATCTAAAAGAAACGAAAAAGTATCCTACTACCTTTCCGGTGAGTATTTCCGTTATGAAGGACAGCTGAAGTATGGTAACGATATCATGAACCGGTATAACCTCCGCGCAAAGGTGAACTATGAGCTTAGCGACCGTCTTAAACTCGGCGCCAATACCACCTTCTCCAGCCGGGATTATGATGCGCCCGTGTTCCTCGACGATAACTTCTTCCATAACCTGAACCGTACGCCCGCCCTGTCTGTTCTCCGCAACCCTGACAACAGCTGGACTTCTGACGGTGCCAGCCTCTTCGGAAGACTGCAGGAAGGTGGCCGTACCAAGAACTATATCAACGAATACACCGCCACTCTCAACGGTGAGCTGAACATCATTAAAGACGTGTGGGACCTGAAGGGCGATGCTACCATTCGCCGTACCAACAATACCATCAACGCTTTTGATGTGCCTATCCCTTATAACAACGGCCCTAACCAGCCCGTTAAATATACCGGAGCCAATCCTTCGTATGCCCGCACGGGGCTCGATGCGGCGCGTTATAATGTGTTTAACGTGTATACCGATTTCCATAAGACTTTCGGAAAGTATCACAGTGTACAGGCATTGGCAGGTTTCAACCAGGAGTATCGTTACGACGAATCTTCCCGAACTACGCGCCAGGGGTTAATCAGCACCTCGCTGCCTACGCCACAGCTCGCTACCGGCACTATTACGCAGAGTCAGACGATTACCGACTGGGCGGTACAGGGCTTGTTTTACCGGTTGAATTATATCTATAATGATAAGTACCTCCTTGAACTGAACGGCCGTTACGACGGTACTTCCCGCTTCCCTTCCAAAGACCGCTGGGGCTTCTTCCCCTCCGTATCTGCAGGCTGGGTGGTAACGGGTGAAGATTTCTTCAAGCCCATTGCCCAACGCATCCGTCTCGATTTCCTGAAGTTCCGTGGCTCTTACGGTTCCCTCGGTAACCAGGCTATCCCGCAATCGTACGCTTACATCCCTACCATGAGCTCAGGCCAGATCGGCCAGATCCTCGATGGTACCCGTCCTATGATGGTGAATCAGCCAGGCGCAGTATCCTCTTCGCTCACCTGGGAAAAGATCCAGACCCGCAACTTCGGTGTGAACATGGCCTGGCTCAATAACCGCCTCACCATCGATGCTGACATCTTTACCCGCGAAACGAAAGACATGCTGGTGAAATCCAAAACACTGCCAGCTGTATTTGGTACCGGGGAGCCGCAACAAAACGCTGCTTCTCTGAAAACGAAAGGCTGGGAGCTGAGCTTGAAATGGAGTGATGACGTGAATGTAGGCGGTTCCCCGCTGAGCTATTCTGCGCGTTTCATCCTGGCAGACAGCCGTGCTTATATCACCAACTACGATAACCCCACCCGCCTCATCGGCGACCGTTATGTGGGTGAAGAGATCGGGGAGATCTGGGGCTTTCAGTCTGCCGGTTTCTTCCAGTCTGAAGAAGAGCTGAAGAACTGGCCCGACCAGACAGATGTAGGTTCCGATGATCAGAAGAATAAATTCTATGTGGGTGACCTGAAGTTTGCAGATGTGAACGGCGATAAAAAGATCGGGTACGGTAAGAATACCGTGGATGATCCGGGCGACCGCCGCATTATCGGCAACAACCGCATCCGTATGCCCTATAGCATTGATCTGAGCGGCGACTGGAAAGGCTTCGACCTCCGGGTGTTCTTCCAGGGCGTAGGCAAACGCGACTGGTACCCTAACCCCAGCAACCACTACTTCTGGGGCGTGTACGCACAACCCTGGGCCAACGTGCAGGTGCATAACCTCGATGCCTGGACGCCCGAGAATCCAAATGGTTACTATCCCCGCCTTAAGGCTTATATCGCGGAAGACGCATCGGAACTGGGTGCTCCACAGACAGGTTACCTGCAGAACGCTGCCTACCTGCGCCTGAAGAACGTAACCGTAGGTTACACCCTTCCTGCCAGCTTCACCCGCAAAGCCCGAATTGAAAGGCTCCGCTTTTATTTCAGCGCGGAAAATATCTGGACGAGATCACACCTGAAAGCGAAAATCGATCCGGAAGGACTGGATGGTTCTGTATACCCCTTCCAGCAAACCTATTCCGGCGGTCTGAACCTGAATTTTTAACGGATAAGCAATCAACTCATGAAAAAGATCAGCATTTATATATGTTTCGGGATGGTAGCCGCAGCGGCAGTATCGTGCAAGAAGAATTTCCTCGACCGGTACCCGAAAACTGAAGTGACCAAAGAAGTATTCTTCAATACCCCGCAGGACCTAGAGACCTACACCAACGGTCTGTATGGCCAGCAAGCCATCGTGTATCAGGATATTGAGTCCGACAACACGAGTAACTACCAGGCGGCAGGATACGTGGATGCGCTCGTGCGCGGCACCATTAAGCCGGAAACCGTAGGTGGCTGGAACGATTGGGGCAACCTGCGCCGCATCAACTTCATGCTCGCCAATGCCGGCAAAGCACAGGGCGACGCCGTTGCCATCCGCCACTTCATCGGTATTGCACGGTACTTCCGCGCCATGTTCTATTTCACAAAGCTGCGCGACTTCTCTGACGTGCCCTGGTACGGAAAGCCATTGGCGACAGACGATGCGGACCTCTACAAAGGCCGCGATACCCGTGCGCTTATTGCAGACTCCATTCTCGCGGATCTCAACTTCGCCGTGGAAAACATCAAACCTGACGAAGGCAACCGTACCCGCATCAGCAAATGGACGGCCCTCGCATTGCTGAGCCGCTTCGGATTGTTTGAGGGTACTTTCCGCAAGTATCACCCGGAAGTAAACCTCGCCAGCGACGCCAACAGATTCCTGGAGCGTTCCGTTTGGGCAGCTGAGCAGATAATGTCCAGCAACCGGTTTACAATTAACAATACAGGAAAGGGTGGGGAAGACTACCGCGTGCTGTTCTGCAGCCCCTCACTCAGCGGTATGAAAGAAGTGATCATGTGGGCCGACTACCAGCAGGCGCTTGGCGGTGGTAACAATACGCATACTGTACTGGGGTACCAGTGGGCGCTGAGCAACAGTCTGGCCGAAACCTACCTCATGAAAGACGGTACGCCTTTCACCGCACAGCCCGGCTATGCCACTAAAACGCTGCTGGAGGTGCTGAAAGACCGTGATCCCCGCATGAATGAAACCTTTGCCTCTCCCGGCTTCTCACCTAATCAGGATGGCCGTCCTTATGTGACCAAGCCCACCATCGGCGGATATGATCAGGTGAAGTTCTACCCCCGCGTACCAGCACAGCGGCAGGGATGGGAGCTGAACTTTACCGCGCTCCCTATCTACCGTTACGCCGAAGTACTGCTGAACCTTGCAGAAGCTAAAGCCGAACTGGGAACCATCACGTTAACCGACCTAAACAATACCGTGAACCTGCTCCGCGCCCGCGTTCAAATGCCCGCCATGACATTGGCGCCTGCAGCTGATCCAGTGCTGGCAGCCCAATACCCCGGCGTTACCAATGGCCTGCTGCTGGAATTGCGCCGTGAAAGGAGGGTGGAACTGGCCTGTGAAGGACAGCGCTTCAATGATATCATGCGCTGGAAAGCCGGCAAACGCCTGCAGGATGCACAGGGTGGTATGTATGTACCCGCACTCGGCGCCATGGATGTTACCGGTGATGGTGTGCAGGATATCGCCATCCTCGCCAGTCCCAACGACGAATCCCCTATAGCCGGGCTGCCCGATGATGTAAAGAAGAACCTCACGAAGTTCTACCTTAAAGACGCCGCCGGGAAAGATAACAACATCTATCTCACCAACGGTACCAGCGGCCGTATCATGTTCACCAGCGATCGTGATCAGCCGCGCACCTTCCTGGAGCCGAAGTATTACTATCGCCCCCTTCCCCAGCAGCAGACGGTCCTGAACCCTGCGCTGAAACAGATATTCGGTTGGTAAAGGAAAGTTGCCGAAAACCCAACGCTACCGGTGCTTGCGCCGGTAGCTTTTTCTCTGCTTGTTTGCTGCTTTGCGTGGGCTTCATTTCTTATTCATCACCTCACGTAAATTAAAACCCATGAAAAAAATCCTTCTTTGTACCCTGTTTTGTTTTGTTGCTTTTCTGCCAGAATTCAATACCGCTCAGGGCCGCGCCGTTACGGCCAGCTCCTTTAGCATGATATATGGCTTCAAGACCTGGGACGATTACCCGCATGTTCCCGCTCCGGCCAGCTATACCGTAGCCCTTACCAGTGGTGGCAGCGCCACCATGGTGGTGTACGGCGACCCGCTGGACCCTGACTATATTATGGTAGACGGTGTTGTAATGACAGTTACCAGCACCAGTCATTCAGACGTTGGTGGCGAAATCATCGAAGAGTGGAATGGTCATGTGAACGGTACGCCTATGCGCTACAAGGCGAGACAAATTTATGCCTTCCTGACCCTCAGCGGCTGGTACGGTAGTATATAATCTTTCTCCTGACCCGCAAAGCAGCTTTTGATATACAAGATTAACCGGTTTGGGCAGTGATGCCCGGCCGGTTTTTTACTTTTAGTCATAAAGCCGAATGGGGGCGGACATTTTACTTATTGAAGCTTTTTAAGCAACAGCGCTATCCGCAGTCGGTTGTATTGCTGTAACAGGATGGCAGCGTAGTTGAATACGATATTAGCGATGCAGACCAGCAGTCCGGCCAGCCAATAACCATGCAGGAAAGCATGTAAGGCCGTTAAGAGGAAGAAGCAGCCACAGATCAGGTGAAACCTTTCGTACATCATGATTGTGCTGAGATATTTTTGGGCCGTTTCAGGATTATTGATGGTGTTCCCGGTGGATTGAGCCACTTTATTTGCCCAGTCGCCGTTCTGCGTCAGCTTTCTAATGATCCTGACCCCCATTTTCTCGAACCCGCGGCGGCTTTTGGCAAGCCGCGTCCATTGCAGCAGCCGGTAGGGCAGGAGGCCCGCTATGAATGAAGTACCCAGAAAAATATAAGACCATAATCCCCAGCCCGTGGTGTACCAATACCACACTACCGGCGCGCAGCAGAGGATGGTCCAGAAGAAGTTGATAAATGTATCGATGGGGCGGGTTTTCATGAAGGATAAGATAAGCACTTTTTTCTGATACTTCAGTTCCGGTAGTCGGTTTTAATACGATATTACGAGTCCGCCAGTGGCCGCTGACCAGCATAAATATAAAAGGCCGTCTCAAGTAGTGAGACGGCCTTTTGTTTCAATCATCTGTACGTAGTTCCTGCCTGCGCAGGTGATCCTTTTATTCTAACTGTTGGTTTAATACCCTGGATTCTGCCTCAATCCGGGTTCTACTTTCAGGCTGTTCTCATGGAAAGGCCATACGTAGTTATTAGGGCGGAAGGAGCGGTCTTCAACTTTAAGGGTCACTTTCTGACCATCCACCATCCGGGTGTGACCGAGGGCGGGCTCATTGAGCACCTTCTCGGCTATGCGCCAGCGGATGATATCGTCGTAGCGGCGGCCTTCGCCTGCCAGTTCAATACGGCGTTCGTTACGGATGAGGTCTGTCCATTGCTGAGGGGTGTAGGCTGCATATTTCGGCAGTTTTACATCAGCAAAATTCATATCCAGCCCGGCACGTTTGCGGATGGCGTTGATGCATTCCTTGGTAAGGTCATCAATCTGGTTCATGGCAATTTTTGCTTCGGCATAAGTCAGCAGTACTTCAGCATAACGGATGTAAGGGAAGTGCATGTTGCCGCCGCTACGGAAGGCATCGGCTTCGTCCACGAACTTACGGTACCAGTAACCGGACCGGCTGGCACGCGGCCTTTCGTAGTACATCGGGTTGTTGGCATCGTAAATATTGATGGGCTCGTTCACGAAT
Source organism: Chitinophaga deserti (assembly GCF_003149455.1). Classification (GTDB taxonomy): domain Bacteria; phylum Bacteroidota; class Bacteroidia; order Chitinophagales; family Chitinophagaceae; genus Chitinophaga; species Chitinophaga deserti. The sequence goes on along the minus strand of NZ_QFFK01000013.1, from coordinate 141,555 downwards.
ATATCGTTGTGCATATAGATACTCGCAGCAAGACGGGGATCGCGGTTGAGCTTCGGGTTGAGTTCGTACTGCTCTTTGGTATACTGTGTGCTTTTGTCGATCGGGTCGCCCTGGAGCGTCCAGTAAGCATCGATGAGCGATTTCAAAGGCACTACGAACGACTGTCCATTCCCGGTACGGTATTGCGGAGCCAGGTGCTGGAAGGAGTTGGTAGCTGAGTTGGCGTGGCTGGCCATGTCCATAGTAAAGATGAACTCCTTGTTGGTTTTGTCTGCCTTGTAGTTGAACAGATCGCCATATTTGGGATGCAGTTCAAACTTATTGCTATCCATGATTTCCTTCGCCAGTCTTGCCGCATCTTCATAACGCCCGAAATACAGGTAATAGCGCATGATGATACCTTTCAGGGAGTATTTGTTGAACATGTATGCGTCAGATGTATAAGCATCCGGCGGCAGGTTGTTCGCGATTTCCTCCGCCATGGGGAAGAGGACGCTGAGTATCTCATCTTTAGACTTCGCAGGTTGTGTGGCGGATTCCAGATTAGCAGGCTCCAGGTAGAAGGGGATATTTTCCCAGCGCGAAACCATCCAGAAGTAGTGCCATGCACGGAGTCCTTCGAGGATGCCTTTGTACTTGGTTCTTACCGCCTCATCTTCCACATACGGGAGGTTCACATTGGCGATAAACACGTTCAGACGCCCGGTGTGCTTCATATGCAACTCATAGTTCCAGCTGAAGGCAGCGGTGTTGGAGTTAAAGTTGCCGTTGGCGATCAGCTGATGGTGATGGCTTTCGGTACGGCTGTAAGCGTCGTCCGATTTCCCGTCTTCCTGGTATAGTAATTTGCCGTTCAGGCCCACGCTGGAGAATACGTCTACATAAGAGGAATACACCACGCGGCGGAGATCGTCTTCAGTGTTGAAGAACTCATTGAACTTGGTGGCAGTCGGGTCGGTTTTATCGAGGAATTTTTCACATCCTGCGAGCACGGTGGCGCCGCAAAGGAGGGAAGTATAGATTAGTTTCTTCATTGCTACAGAATAAGTTTGATTAGAACATAGATGCTTTCACTCCAACGCTGAATACAGCCATACGGGGGTATCTTCCGCCGCCGCCGTTTCTTTCAGGCTCAAGTCCTTCCCATTTGGTAATGGTGATAGCGTCTTGCGCATTCACATATACGCGTACGTTGCGGATGCTGTTGCCAATCTTCGGGAAAGTATAACCCAGCTGGATCATTTTAAAGCGGAAGAAGGAAGCATCGCTCAGCCATACATCGCTCAGGTAGGTGTTGGTGCTGGCGCCATTCCACACGCGGGGGAAGCGGCTGTTGGGGTTTTCCGGTGTCCAGCGGTTGTCTGCATAATACTGGCGGGGAGCACCGAGGTTATTGGTGCCACCGTCTACATGCACAGGATAACCTTCCATGCCACCGAGGCGGCCGGTACGTTTGCCCACGCCCTGGCCGATGATGCCAAAGTCCCAGCGTTTGTAGCCCAGGGTAAGGTTAATGGCGTAGTTCATGTGAGGGAACGGATCGCCAAGGTTCACACGGTCGAGGTTATTGATGATACCATCACCGTTCTGGTCGCGGTACTTGATGTCGCCGGGCAGTGTATTGGGCAGCTTGCCGGGTGTATTGTCCACATCAGCCTTGTCACGGAAGAAACCGTTAGACTGGTAACCGTAGAAGTTATCGATGCCAATGCCACGATACCATACTTTGTCGGTATTGTCTTTAAAGATGAGGGTGTCGTTGGATCTGTAGCCTGCTTTCAGCACTTCGTTCTTGTTATCGAAGAGCATACCGCCGATGCTGTAGGAGAAATCGCCGATCTTATCGTTCCAGTTGAGCGACAGCTCGAAGCCTTTGTTTTCTACCTCTCCGATGTTCACGGCAGATTCCAGGGAGTTGGAACCGGTCAGCGGCGGAACGGGGAATTTGTCGTAGATCAGGTCGAATGAATGTTTGGAATAGATCTCACCGGTAAAGGTCAGGCGTTTGTTGAGCGTGGTGAATTCCATGCCAAGGTTCCACTGCTTCTGTTTTTCCCAGGAGAAGTTAGGATTGGGCATGCGCATGGTCCAGCCATAGGTATTCACGATCTCTTCCCACAGATATGGATCTACGTTTTCGTTACCGATCAGGCCATAGGAGAGGCGGAAGCGCAGGTTATCCAGCATACCGTTGTTCACGAGTGATTTCATGAATTTCTCGTTCGTCACGTTCCAGGCAAGTGCTGCAGAAGGGAAGAAGCCCCAGCGGTGACCCGGTGCAAACTTGGAACTGCCATCGCCACGGGCGGTCATCTCGAGGATGTAGCGGCTGTCGAACGAGTAGTTGAGTTTACCGAAGAAGGATGCTTTACTGATTTCCTTGAAATCGGAGTATGTCCAGTTCATGGATTCAGCGCCACCGGTGAAGTAGATCTTATCTTTCTTGCCGCGTACGTTAGCTGTATAGTTCAACAGCAGGCGGGTGGTGAGCTGGCTTTCAGAAACGTTCTGTGTGGAGCCTACCACGTTGCCCCAGGTGGTAACGGGTTTGCCATTGCCGTCGAAGAACTTGAAAGTGGGGCGTTCCCATTTCTCTGCTGATTTCTTAATCAGGTACGACAGGTTACCCTCGATGTTGAGGTTCTTGGTGATGTTGTACCGGGGGCGGAGGTTGATGGTGCTCCAGTCGTGCAGGTAGTTTTTAGTACCGCCGCGGTTGATGGAAGCCACGGGATTGATGTTGTTGTGGAGCTGGTAGTGCTCGTCGATACCCAGGCCGGAGTTAGGATAATACACTTGCTGGGAGGCGTTCATCCTCCAGGCGAGGGAGTAAAGGCCGTGGCCGTCATCATTGGCATACAGGCGGTCTACCTGCAGGCGGTGCGCATAGAAATCGGCCAGGAGCACGAATTTATCCGCGATGTTGATATTGGTGTTGAAGCGTGCAGAGAATTTCTGGGAGCCTTCGATATCGTTGAGGCCGCCTTCGTTCAGATATCCGAGCATCAGGTTGAAAGTACCCACGCCACCGCCACCGGACACGCTGAGGGCAGTGTTGCTGGAAGTGGAATTGCGCTGGATCACTTCATCCAGCCAGTTGATGCTGGGGATCTGACCGCTGGCCATTTTAGCGATGGAATCTTCGGAGAAGGAAGGAGCCTGGCCCTGCATAATGCGGGCTTCGTTGTTCAGGCGCATGTAATCTGCACCGTTCACGAATTTAGGCAGGTCGATAGGTTTGGAAACGCCGTACCAGGAGTTGAGGTCTACCTTGAACTTGCCGGTAGCGCCACGCTCGGTTTCCACGATGATAACACCGTTGGCACCGCGGGAGCCGTACATGGAGGCGGAAGCCGCATCTTTCAGGATGGTGATGCTTTTTACCTGGTTAGGGTCCACATCGGTGAGCGACATTTCCATACCATCCACGATCACCAGCGGGTCTGCATTCTGCAGGGTGCTGATACCCCGGATGGAGATAGAACCGGGAGTGGAACCGGGCAGGTTGGAGCCCTGCATCATGGTAACGCCGGGTATGGTGCCGGAGAAGATCTCCTGGAGCTTGGCAACAGGCCGTGTTTTGGCCTGCTTCATGTCCATTTCCGCAACGGAAGATGCCACGTGGCGCTTCTCTACTTTGGAGAAGCCCATTACCACAACGCCTTCCAGGTCTTTCCCGCCCTGGGAAAGCCGCACATTGATAACGCTTTTATCGCCCACGGGAACTTCGCGTTCGCGGTAGCCCATGGAGCTGACAATAAGCACTGCGTTGCTGCCCGGAACGCTGATGGAGAACTTACCATCCGGACCGGCAGCCGTACCGATGTTTGTCCCTTTTACGATAACCGTGGCACCGGGCACGGGAGCGCCCGTGGTGTCCATTACGGTGCCCGTAACGGTTTTTTGCTGTGCGCTAGCCTGCATCAGGCATAACAATAGCGATGAGAGTAGGAATAGATACTTCATAAGTGAATTGAATTGAACGTTCCTTGGATTGACGATAACAGTTTAAATAATAGACATAGGTCAGCCTCCCCCGGTAAGCGCATGGCACCGCAGTTGAATTACTGTAATAAACTCAATAAGGCAAGGGACTACCCGCCCGGAAGAAATACGACGATCAGGTCAGCAGATGGTGGATGAATTAAATACATCTCCTATCAGACCCTGGTTGAGTGATCTGGCAAGGGATGCGAATCAGTTAAAAAGAATTTTATGATTGTTTTAACTTGGTTTCCGTTTGTTTCTTTTTCTTTTTTATGTATGCGTTTCAAATATGCACACTAAATTTCGGGGGTTGCTAATCTTTTTTGATTATTTAATAAAAAGAAATTACTTCTTTAATTATTTTACCAAAGATTTGTAGTGAATGGTTAAAAACAGGAGACATGAATCTTAATTTACTAAACCGGGAGCCATTTTCATCAGATGTGGTAATGAGCAGGAAGCAAAAGCAATTGAGATACAAGCTGCTGCAGCACTTATATACCCGCGGCCCGTCTTCCATTTCATCTCTTTGCGATACGATAGGGATCAGTGCGCCTACGGCTTTCAAAATGTTGGGAGAACTTACGCGGGAGCGGATGGTAGAGAAAAGAGGCGTGGGAGAGTCGATCGGGGGCAGAAAGCCCGATCTGTTCAGGCTTCAGCGGAATGTGGTGTTTGTTATCTGTATCGATATAGAGTTGTTCAAGACAAGTATGGCGATCGTGGATAATAACAATCATTTCGTTACACCGATCAAAACCCTGCCAATCGCGCTTTCCCGTAACAGGAAAGCATTCTTCGAAGCCTTGATCGATCATGTGCGCGAACTGGTGAAATCTGCCAATATAGACGAAGCCCGGCTCGTAGGCTGTAGTATAGGCATGCCCGGCCTGATAGACCCCGCCACCGGCGAAAACTATAGTTACCTGCTCGATGAAACAGACGGCGTTACCCTGCGTGTTGCATTTGAAAGGCAGCTGGGACTGCCCGTGGTAATTCAAAACGATGTGAAAGGCTCCGCGCTGGCAGAATTACGTTACGGCCATGCCGTGGGGAAAAAGAATGTGCTGGTGATACTGATGGACTGGGGCATTGGCCTTGGCATTATCATGGACGGTAAAGTGCAGCACGGCAGCTCGGGGTTTTCAGGGGAAATGGGGCACATGCCATTCGTGGAAAACGGGGAGCTGTGTTATTGTGGTAAATACGGCTGTCTGGAAACCGTGGCTTCTGGCATGACACTGTCGCGCATGGCGCGTGAAGGCATCCTTTCCGGGCAGAACTCCATTATCAACGATCTTTCGAACAAGGAAATATACCGGATCGAAACCGAACTGATCATCCGGGCAGCCAACAAAGGCGACCAATACTCGATCCAGCTGCTATCGAATATCGGGACCAACCTGGGGAAAGGTATTTCTATCCTCATACAGCTTTTCAACCCCGAAATGGTGATCCTGAGCGGGAAGATTGCGGCGGCGCGGCAATACATTACCCTGCCCATGCAACAGGCTATCAATACCTATTGCATGACGCAGATCCGGGAAAAGACGCAGATCATATCCTCTGAACTGGGCGACGAATCGCGGTTGCTGGGTTATGCGGCAGCGGGTATTACCTGGTTCTTTGATGCCATGATCGCGGACGTGCGGGAACGGTAAACATAAATAGTAAACGCATGATCTCCTTTCTCCTAATAGCCCTTACTTTGAACACCGGAAGCCCCCGGCAGGTGGGGGATTCGGTGGTGGAATGCTACCGTAAAGACCGTGGCTCCATCCTTGAAACGATGTCCCTCCGTGCCAACGGCCGCTTCACTGTTCAATACCAGCCTTACGGGGTGGAGTTAACCGGCAACTGGCATAAGTCCGGCGATACACTGATTTTGCAGTATGAGCCCAATAACACCATCCCACAGGATACCATGCGGAAGCTATGGCCTCACCCGCGGTACCTCTACCTGGCTAAGAACTCTTACCTGCGGCCCATGTATCTTAAAAGGAAGAAGTGGGAAAGGATAAAGATTACCTATGTATTTGCAAGGGCGGCCTGCCCTCCGGCGCAAGTATCTGCTTCAGGAACTGAATAGTACTGAAACCATGGACCGGAATATTAAAGGAATTTTTATGGAATTTCTGCATTAGCAACATCCCTTACAAAAGCACCAATATCCTTACGATGAAATCCACTTTCGCTAAACGCGCCTGGCGCATCGGCCGCTGGTTTATTGCCGGCTTCTTCCTGCTATTTATTTTCCGCATCACGCATGGCTACCTTTCACCAGCCACCCGGGATTCTTCCACGATCGGTGGTTATTTTGACGGGCTTACCAATCTCCGGAAAAACTATGCTTCCGAGAAAGGCGCTTACCAGAGTGCAGCAATCAGCGAAATGCGCTTAGATGACGGTAAATCCTCCAACTCACAGAAGTATGAGAAAACTGCTGATGTTACCTCCCAGTCGTCGCGGTTTGAGGAAGATGACAAGGCCATCCGTGCCAAAACCGCAGGGTTTAAGGGAGTGATTCAATACGAGAAGGCTTTCGGACTGAAAGGCCAGCGGGAGCTGCATCTGCTCATCGGTATCGTACCGCAGGCCTTTGATTCGTTCTACACGGAGATCCGCAAGATCGGGGATATCCGCGCCATGTCTGTAATTAAAGAAGATAAAACCAATGAATACCGCCAGCTCAATGCCCGCAAGGCTTCTCTGGAAAAAACACTGGCTTCATTGCAGGAGCTCAATTCAAAAGGAGGAGAGATCGGCGATTTCGTAACCCTGCACGATAAGATTCTCGAAATAGAATCCAGCCTCCAGGAACTGGGCGTTCAGTTGGGGAACTTTAATACGGAAAACGAGTTCTGTACAGTGAAATTCTCCCTGTATGAAGGCCGCCCCAAAGCAGGAATATCCTTCCTTCAGCGGGTGAAAGTTGCGCTGGAATGGACGGTGCAGTTTTACCTATTATGCGTGGGTATCACTTTCTTCATTGCCCTGTCGTCATTTATCCTCCTGCTTATTATCGACAAACTGAAGATCATGCAGATGGTCAACAAAGACAATAACTGAGGTTAAATGAATTTGTCTTTCTTACCGGAAGATTTGGGTAATCCGGCGTCTATATTGCTGTTCCACCAATCCTGAGCCTTTGTAACCTTGCTATGGTTGGTTTCGCTATCGTAGTTATTCTGGTAGGTGCTCAGTGTTTTCTTGATGGCGCTCATTTTATCCTTTAACTGTTTGCGTTGGCCGGCGAGGGCTTTTTCTGCCGCGGCCAGCGCATTTCCTTTTCCGCATGCTTCCACTTCCTTAACGGAGAACCCGGAAGCCAGGGTTTGCAGTGCAGAAGAGATCTTCTCTGCCACCTGGTGGGTAATATCGAAGTGGCGCTGTTCGTGGTTAAGGAGCGAGGTGCTGGAATCTTCCAGTCCTGTATCTATGAGGCCTTTGCGGAAGGAGGTTTTGCAATCTGCCAGTTTGCTGGCGTCTACTGTTACGCTGTTGTGGTTCTTCCATTGATAGGTAATGCCCGACATGCGGTCGTTCACACAGGCGGTTTTAATATTGCCGCAGTCGGCCGCACTGCTGACGGTAGTGTTGTATATACTGTAGGAAGATAGTTTCTTCTTCTTGAACGCGGATTCGCAATTCTTCACATCGCCGTCGCAGGATTTGCCGGCGGATTTAGCTTTTGCGTTGAAATGGCTCTCGCAGCCCGGTACAAAGGTATCGGCATGGGTGGCGCGCTCTTTTGGGTCGTACAGCCATTTCTTTGCCCACGATTTTTCCTGCCGCATAAAGGCTTTAATAGCCAGCTTACTGGTATCGCCTTCAATATTGACTTTGAAAGCCTTGTATTTATCAGGGTGTTCGGCAGCCTTCTTGTCTTTATCCATGCCTTTTTCGCAGTCGGTCGTTTTTTTACCTGCAGTAATGGTAGTGCCGTTTTCGGTTTCCGATAGTTTCTTAAAGGGGTAAGCAGCCATATCGAATGGCTCAATGTCGGAGCTGGTTACTGCATCAAAGCCCTGTGTTTTCTTGGGAAGATCGGCTTTGAAGTCGGCCCAGGTGAGCTGGCGGTGGTAGATGTCGGCCCGCTGAATGCGGGGGGCTATGTTCTTACCCTGTTGCAGCACGTGGGTGAGTTCGTGGGCAAGCAGATGCTGGCCTTCAGGGGTATTGGGTTTAAATTGTTGCTGGTTGAAGTAGATATCGTTCCCGTAGGTGAAGGCTGCAGCATGGATATCGCGGCTCATATGCTGTGCCTGATCACCGGTATGGATATTAACGTTGGAGAAATCGGCCTGAAAAGCCTTTTCCATGAATTGCCGGGTGTCCTGTGGCAGGGGCTGGCCCTTTCCACGGCTGGCGGCCAGCTTATCTGACATACCCCCGGCGTTCGAAGGCTGAAAGAAGGACGGCTGGGCGGAAGGCTTCCGGGACGGTTCGCTGGATTTACGGCGGACATTACGCATGGGGAACATATTTCGCCTGCGCCCCGGGAGGCGTAAGCGTTGTTATCAATTCGTTTCTCTGACGATCTGAAGGGTAATGCTGGGGTTTTGTATCTGGGGCTGATGATTCACAATGGCCTTACTGGCGTACTGCTCCTTTGCTTGCGTATCCAAATGTAAGCCAAATGATTGATTTATGTCATCTTTCCGGGCCGTTATTTATCAAACCATATGCGCAATTGGCATGCTGCTTCAATAGGGTTTCCATTTAATTTAGCTGGAATCCAGTCAGACATTTGTTTAACCACACGGATAGCTTCATCCTCCAGGCCATATCCTATTTTTACGCCTATGGTTTTCACATTTTTTACTTTCCCCCGGGTATCTACATCAAACCGTACGATTACGTAGCCTGAAATACCATAACGGCCTGCGGCATCCGGATAGCGGAGGTGCCTTTTCAGAAACAGGGTAACTCCGTCATCACCTCCGGGATATGTGGGGGCTTCATCAGCCCGTTGTGGAACAGGCAGGCTTTCCTGTGAGGGCGACTCCGGCGTAGTGGCGGTTTGTTGCTGCAGGTAGAAGGCATACACCGGAACAGGAGGTTGCTGGAGAAACACACCGGTGGGCGTACATTCGAAATACTCACGTATTTCGTTTTCACCGGTCTGCTCACCGAGTACACCGTCCAGGAAGAAGTAAAAGTTAGTTTGTGGGAGGGAATCTGTAATGAAATTCTTGTCTTTGAATTGGCCGGTCAGTACCAGGACCGGGTTTACCTTATCGGCTACTTCGATATTCTGAGCCGTGGGATATTTGCGTATTTCGGAAGACTGTGGTGTAATAGTTACGATATGGTACCATTGCCGCGCCGTGTCTATGAACATTTTGGTGCCATAGTTGTACAGCGACGGCACGAGGTAGTTCCGTTTGCTATTATCGGCGAACAGGTACATCGCGTATTCGGTGAGCCGGGTAACGGATGACGCCGGCAATTGGAGGGTTTGAAGAAAGCTGTGGTAGGCTTCCCGGCTGCCTGCCATGCGGAAAGTTGCGTCTATTGCTGCATTGAATGGAGCGCCACCTTTAGCGGCCTTCCGGATGGTGGGTTCTGCATCCGGCAGCAGGATGGAAAGATTGTTCCGTGTTTCGGCCTTGCCCTGCAGGAATTCCTGCAGCAATGCCTGGGAAAAAGCAGGGATTTCGCTGGTAGTGGGTTGCAACGGTTGTGCCTGAGCGGTAAAGGCTGCCAGAACGGCCAGCAGCAGGATGATCCATTTCATAGATAATGATAAGAATCACCGAAATTACATTTTTCGAATCATTCCCGGAAGAAAGTCCCGAAAATACGGTCCCACAGCGAAGAGCTTACTCCAAACCCGCGGTGCTCACTTTGGTAATGGTGCAGATGATGGTTGCGCCAGAGTGGCTTCATAAAAGGGAACGGCGGGCGCCAGGCGTGAATGGCGTAATGGATGCTGCCATATAACAGATAACCCAAAATAAAACCGGGGAAAAAGGCATATGCTGTAACCCCCATTATCAGCCGCATAATGCCAAAGATAAGAGAGGCTATCAGCAGGCTGGGCACGGGTGGCATGAAGAGGCGCTGCCTGTCCCGCGGGAATTCGTGATGGTTGCCATGCAGTGTATAGATGATACGTCGGAGCCGCTGGTTTTCGGTGATAAAGTGAAATACAAAGCGGTGCATAATGTATTCGAAGAAAGTCCAGGCGAAGATACCTGCCGTAAAAATCCCCGTTGCCTGCCAGGCGCCCATGCCTATATCGCTTACGCTGTAATACAACATCCACCCGATGATGGGGATATACATACCCCAGATAACGAGCGGGTGCGTTTTAGTCAGCATTTCCAGGTACTGGTTCTCAAACAGGCGGGCCTGTCCCTTATTCTTGATCTTTTCCGGTTGCATGGCTGTAAATTGATGATGCCATGGCTTTTGGCCAGAGATTTACCCACGAACCGCAGGATGGAGCCCACCAGTTGCAGCCAGGGGAAATGAACCGGAGAATGCAGAATCCCGGTCAAAGTCATATATTTGTTCACTTGTAGTACAAAACTAAAACTTATGCTGAACGGTATCAAGCCGATTGCCGCCAAATCCATGGCCGAAAGGGTGGAAGCTTCCCTGCGGGAGTACTTTGCCAAAGAGAACTTCAAACCCGGCGATCCGCTGCCCACCGAGCTGGAACTGGCCGCCTCCCTCGGCGTAAGCCGCAACGTAGTCCGAGAGGCGCTCAGCAGATTCAAGATGCTGGGCATCATTGAAACCAAGAAGAAGTCCGGCATGGTTATCAGTAACCCAGACATTGTAGGTACCTTCGAGAAAGTACTCACCCCCGAGATCATGGACGAGGCTACATTGCAGGACCTCTTCGAACTGCGCCTGGTACTGGAACTGGGTATCGCTGATCTGCTGTTTATCCGCAAAACGAAAGAAGACATCGCCGAGCTGGAAGAGATCGCCGCCGGTGAGGTGAAAGGCAATAATTTCCGCATTAACAATGAGATCGCTTTCCACGGTAAGCTGTATGAGATGACCGGCAACGAAACGATGAAGCGTTTCCAGAACCTGCTGCTGCCCGTTTTTGGATATGTGATGAAGCTGGAGAACAAGAAATATGTATCCGGCAAAATCACCCATAAAGATCTTGTACGTATCCTCAAGAAAGGAACGGTGCAGGAGTTTAAAGACGGCATGCTTTCACATCTGCAGCCGCATCTGGACCGCCTCCGCCAAACAAAGTAATGCTCTCCGCCCGCTCAGACAGCGGGCTTTTTTATACTCCTTTTTTACCGTTCGCAAAAATTAATATGCTGTTATTCCAAAAAATACCTACTTTTAATATGTAGAACATAACTACTAAATAGGACAACGTTATGACCAGCTAGATTCCAACGTTAGAGGAGCTGTAATCTTCCTCTTTTTAAATTATTCAATCATTCTCCGCCAGCCAGCGGACCGCCAGTAGCCTGCGCCGGTCTTGCCACGCTTTTGCCGCAGACGTTTAACGCGCCGGCGGTGCGGACATTTCATTCAATCTTATGTACACAAAACTTCCACACTTGACATTGCTAAGATTATGCTGCTGTTTCCTTCTGCTGTTTGCCACACAGCAGGGTTTCGGCCAATCCGGGGAAGGGACGGTATCAGGCCTCGTGCGCGATTCCGTAACGCGCGAGCCCCTGATCGGTGTGAGCGTGTCCGTTAAAGGCACGAACCAGGGTGCCATTACCGATGTTAATGGCCGCTACAGTCTGAAGGTACCTGCCGGCAGCGCTACTTTACTTTTCAGAATGATCAACTATGCCTTGCAGGAAATTCCGGTGGGTAACCGCCGTGAGATCAACGTGAACCTGGCGGAAACATCGTCTCAACTGGGCGAAGTACTCATTGTAGGCTATACCGAACAATCGGCCCGTAAAGTGACATCCGCGATTTCTAAATTAGATATCGCCGAGCTGAAGAATAACCCCAATCCCAACCCCGTGCAGGCTATGCAAGGTAAGATAGCTGGGGTATCGATCCCTATTACCCAGGGGCAACCGGGTGTGGGGGTGAATAATATTATTATCCGGGGTGGCACCAAGCCCAATGTATATGGTTCCGGCTTAGGCAATAACAACGGCGCTTCCGTTGGCGCTTCGGATGGCAGTAACCCGCTCGTTGTGATCGACGGGGTATTCCGTTCCATGAACGACATTAACCCAGACGATATCGAATCGTTCCAGGTAATGAAAGACGCGGCTTCCACTGCCATTTATGGCGCGCGTGGCGCCAATGGCGTTATCGTAATCAAAACAAAGAAAGGGAAACTGAACGCCCGCAGCACGGTTACCCTCTCACACCGCAGCACCTGGGAAACGCAGGCGCGTGATTATGATTACCTCTCTGCCGAAGAATACCTCCGCCTGGCGCGTATCACGGTTGCCAATACTTCCGATGCCATCGATAAAAATAACCTCCTTTACAATGGCGGCTTTTCTGCCGGTACTCGCGTATATACCCGCCCGGGCGATTATGGAAAGAACATCTACCTCACCGCGCTGTACGATAATATTCTGCAGGTGGAAGGACAGGCATACGTAGATAACCTGCTTTCCCGCGGATGGCGCGTAATGGATGATCCCATCAATCCCGGTACCAAGTTGCTGTATGCAGATAATAAATACCAGGATCAGCTCTGGAAAACGGGTTTGTCGAATAATGAGAACGTGACGCTGAGCGGCGGAACCGACAAGGCAGATTACAACTTCTCCATGGGCTATACCGATCAGGCTGGTGTACTGGTGGGCACTGCCTATAAGCGGTATTCCGCGCTGGGTAACTTCGGCTATCAGGCATCCGACAGGCTAAGGCTCGATTTCATGGTGAACTACCAGCACACCAATCCCAACTATGTGGATGCTTTTCAGAACGATCTGGTACGCGCCACCCGCATTACCCCGCTCATCCGTACTTTCAAAGATGATGGCAACCCAATGGCAGGGGAGAACTACACTACCCGCAACCGCTTCCATCTGCTGAAATACGACGATATCCGCACCTCTACAGAACGTATCGTAACCCGAGTGGCTGCGGATTATACCATCATCAAAGGTCTCCGCTGGAAGCCCTCCCTGTCTTACATGGTAGATGATTATACCGAACTCATCATGCGCAAGGCTACCCCGGCCGACGAAGTACAGCCCAGTATGCAACGCTGGAAAGATGATTATACCAACAACTCCCGCCAGCTGATGATAGACCAGGTATTGCAGTACGATGTGGATTTCAATAAAGACCATCGCGTGATGATCCTCGGTGGTGTGAACTTCACCCGCAACACCAACCACAGCAAGGATATGGGCTCACAAAGAGCTACCAGCGATTACATCTATACCATCCAGGAAGAGCCGCTGATTTACATCGACGGCAAACCATTCTCCAACGTAGGAGATTTCAGGACCACACTGGGTGAAACACGCTCCGCCAGTATGTTCGGACAGTTTAACTACGATTACAAATCCAAATACATCCTCGGCGGCTCCCTCCGCTACGATGGCTTCTCCAACTTTGCGCCGGATCACAAGTATGCATTTTTCCCATCCGTATCCGCAGGCTGGAACATCGACCGGGAAGATTTCTGGAAGAGCAAGACAGTAAGTGCCCTGAAACTGCGTGCCAGTTGGGGCGGTACGGGTCTCAGCGGCCTCAGCATCGTGGATACCTATGGGGAGTATTCCGCCGCCGGTTATGCCATGAACGCTGGTATTCTGCGTACCGGGCTGGCCAACAGGCGCCTGCGCTGGGAGTCTACCCAAACTACAGACATCGGGCTGGAAGCGGGCTTCCTCAACAACAGGATCACCCTCGCTGCGGACGTTTACAGTAAAGTAACCACCGACCGCCTCACTTCCAAACCCCTCCCTTCAGAATCGCCTTTCACTTCCATCACTTACAACAACGGCGCACTGCGCAACAGGGGCATCGAGTTAGCCATAGGTGCTGATGTGATCAAAGGGAAAGATTTCTTCTGGCGCACCAATTTCACCTTCGCCTTCAACCAGACCATCATCACCGAACTGCCCGCCAATGGCAGGGATAAGAACCGTCAGGGTGGTGATTTTGTATACGATAAAGCCGCCGGCAAACTCGTGGAAGCAGGCGGCCTCGCAGTGGGAGAACGCCCTTACGCCATCTACGCCTTCAACGTACTGGGCGTGTTCGCTACCGATGAGGAAGCGGCTGCCTGGAATGCGAAGATCAAAGATAACCTCGCATCCCCGCAGGGTATTATCGTAGGCAAGCGCGGTGGCGATTTCATTTTCGAAGATGTAAACAGCGATGGAGTGATCGATTCCAAAGATCAGGTGTTCATCGGCTACCGCAACCCCGATAAGATCGGCGGTATCCAGAATACATTCAGCTATAAAGGCATTTCCCTCCGCGTGAATGCGGATTATGCCATGGGCCATATGATAAGCAACGGTGCGCTGGCACGTTCACTGGGACAGGGCAGGGCGTTCAACGAAGGTGCGCCTGCAGAGGCACTGGCAGATAATGTATGGAAGAACCAGGGTGATGCGGGTAAGCAATATGCACGCTTCTCTTTCGCGGATTATGACTTCGGGCAGCGCAACTACCTCCGCAATGGCAGTCTTGGTAACAACAGCAGCTACAACTCCGATGTTTCGGCGATGTTTGAGAAAGGCGACTTCCTCGCGCTGCGTGAGATCACGCTTACGTATGACTTCCCCTCAGCATGGGTGAAGCGCTTCAAAGCCTCGGGCCTGAACGTTTTCGGCAGCGTGTATAACGTGGCCTACCTCACTTCTTACAAGGGCCTGAACCCTGAAGTGTACAGCGGCTTCGATCCCGGAGGGTACCCCCGTCCGCGGCAGTTTTCACTGGGCGCTAACCTGAAGTTTTAATTGCTAACGTCTTAACAGTACAATTATGAAAAAGTGGACGATACGAATCTGGACAGCCTTTATGGCGGTAACGCTCTTCGCAGGCTGTGAGGCCATACTGGAAGTGGAGCCGGAGTCCAGCATCACGGATAATGTGTTTTTCCAGAATGAAAGTGATTTTGAGCCCAATGTTGTGGGCATTTATACGGTGCTCCGCAGTCTTGCCAATAACGTTACATATGGAACGGAAAGGGGCGAGGAACTGATATCGGCCTCCAACTCACGTTTTACGGTGGCCTGGTCGCATACGCTGTCGCCCACCTCAGGTGCGGTGAACTATGCGGAATGGTACCGCGGCATCGGGCATTGCAACCTGTTGCTGGAAAAGATCCAGGGCTTTGGTTTCAATTCAAATCCTGATCTGAAGAAAAGCATCCTTGCAGAAACATACGCCCTGCGCGCCTGGTTCTACTTCCACCTCATCCGTGTAATTGGTGATGCACCTATCATGCTGCAGGCGGTAACGGGAGAAGATGTACCCCTGCTGGCACGCTCTCCCGCGGCGGATGTGATGACGCAGATATTAAAAGATGCAGATGCTGCACTGGATCAATTCAAATCCATGTCCAAATTCTCGAAATCCGCATACCCTTCCCGCTACCGCTTTGCCTATGGATCGGTACTGGCCATGAAGGCGGAGGCCCTGATGTGGAAAGCCAAAGTACTGGCTGGTGGAGATGCCGCACTGCAGCAGGCGGTGGACGTGATCACGGAGATTGAAACTACCGGTCTCCAGCTCAATGCTTCCTTCGCGGATGTAACAGGTAAGCGTGCTTCCGAGAACCCGGAAGTGCTCATGGCTGCATTTTACCACCGCGATGAAACGCCCGGTGGCAACTATGCCAAGAATGCACTGCCTTTTGAATCTATCGTACAGGGTGCCCTGAACCTCGACAGCATCCCCTGGGTGAAGAATTCCGGTAACGGGCAGGGCGCTTACCAGATAAGTCCGCTTTCCCGCACGTTGTTCACCAATCCGGCCGATGTACGCATACCCTTCACGTGGGTAACGGAACGCCAGCCTACCGGCCCCAAAGTAGCCTGGATCACCAAGTATCCCGGTAAGCAGTATACAGACGATCGTATTTCTGATAACGATATCATCCTTTACCGTCTCGCTGACCTCTTCCTCCTCAAAGCGGAAGCTTTTGCAGCGATGAACAACGGTGCACTGGCCAAAACGTACCTCGATAAAGTACGTGCCCGCGCTAAAACCGGTGAGTATACCGGCGCTACGGATAAAGCGGTCATCGAGAAAGAGATACTCAACGAGCGCGGCCGTGAGCTGTATTTCGAGAATAAGCGCTGGTGGGACCTGGTGCGCTTCCACAAAGGCGGCACCATTGACATCTACCAGTATATCCCGAACCTGATCGGCAAAACCACTCCGCTGTTCTGGCCCGTGAACACCACGGTGATGGCTAACAACCCGAATATTGATCAGACCGAAGGTTACAAATAAACTAATGATGATGAACTTCAGGCATACACTACTTATTATATCCCTGTCCCTGCCCCTGGCATGGGCTTGTAACGAAGATCCGGAAAGGA
The DNA here is from genome assembly GCF_003149455.1 of Chitinophaga deserti. GTDB lineage: Bacteria > Bacteroidota > Bacteroidia > Chitinophagales > Chitinophagaceae > Chitinophaga > Chitinophaga deserti. The sequence goes on along the minus strand of NZ_QFFK01000013.1, from coordinate 125,086 downwards.
TCTTCCCAAAGATAGAACCCCCTTCCTCGGTGCTGCCCTACGTATTCCAGCAGGGAACCGAAGGCTACAGCTGCTTCCGTATTCCGGCCATTGTGATGACCAATTCAGGTGGATTGCTCGCTTTCGCGGAAGGGCGTAAGAACGATTGCAGTGATGAAGGGGATATCGACCTCGTGATGAAACGCTCCGCAGATTCCGGCAGAACCTGGAGCAAGCTGCAGGTGGTTTGGAGCGATGGCGATAATACCTGCGGTAACCCTGCCCCCGTGGTAGACCGTAACACAGGTACCGTCCGCCTCCTGATGACCTGGAACTACGGGCACGACGATATCGGCACCATCAACGCGGGTACCAGTAAAGACACACGGCGCGTATACCTCACATCCTCGGCCGACGAAGGCAAAACCTGGGACGCACCGAAAGAGATCACCACTACTGTAAAGGCTCCGGGCTGGGGATGGTACGCCACCGGGCCTTGCCATGGCATCCAGATATCGCAGGGTGCGCATAAGAACCGGATGGTAATACCCTGCGACTATATCGAAGTAGGCGCGGGGAGAAGGGGTAACTCACATGTGATCTATTCCGACGATGCCGGTCTTACCTGGAAACTGGGCGGCGCAGTTCCGCAGTTATCCGGACTGAACCCTAACGAAAGCACTGTTGCGGAATTATCTGACGGCAGGCTCATGCTGAACATGCGGGTAGGCGGCAACGATTACAAGCGCCTCGCCAGCATCAGCACCGATGGCGGAATCACCTGGTCGGCCGCATACGATGAAAAAACACTGACAGACCCCGTTTGCCAGGGCTCCCTGCTTTCCGGCATGGTGAACGGCAACCATCGGTTGTTCTTCTCTAATCCCGCCGCTACCACCCGTACCAATATGACCATCCGCATGAGCGGCGATAATGGCAAGGCATGGGATAAAAAGAACGTGGTGTTCGAAGGACCGTCAGGATACTCAGACCTGGTAATGCTTTCCGACACGAAAGTAGGCCTGCTGTTTGAGGGTGGTTTATCGAGATACTTTAACGGCATCGCCTTCCGGACGGTGCTGCTTTCCAACATCAAATAACGGTAACGAATACATGCATATGAACAGAAGAATCAGGATAATGGCTGCCATGGCAGTAGCAGGCGGGATGTTATTCGCTGCCTGCACTACATCCAGACAGGGGGCATCGGCACCGGCAGAAGAAACGCAAGTTGTTTTTGAACCGGGCGGCCTCTATGCTTCCATGCGCATCCCCGCGCTGGTGGTTACGAAGAAGCACTCACTGCTGGCCTTTTGCGAAGCCCGCATCGGTAACGCCAGCGACTGGGCAGATATGCACCTGGCCCTGCGCAGAAGTACCGATGAAGGGAAAACCTGGAGCGAGATCCATGTGCTGGACAGCTTCAAACAAGGGCCCGTAGGCAACCCAGTACCCATTGTGGACGATCGTGGAACTGTACACCTGCTGTACCAGAAAGACTATAAAGACGCATATTATATTTCCTCTGCAGACGATGGCCTTACCTGGTCCAAACCGAAGGATATCACGAATGTATACGATCGCTTCAAGCCGGAATACAACTGGAAGGTACTGGCACCGGGCCCGGGACACGGCATACAACTGAAGAACGGCCGCCTGCTGTCTGCAGTGTGGCTCGCAGATTCCCGGAAGCTGACGCCCCGCCGCAGCCACCATCCTTCCTGCATGGCTACCATTTACAGCGACGACTACGGTAAAACTTGGGAGCGCGGTGCCATTGTAGCCGACAGTTCCGCCACCATCTCCAATCCCAACGAGAGCCAGCCTGTACAGCTCCCGGATGGTAAGGTGCTCATGAGCATCCGTAGCCCCTCGGCAGTGAAGCGCCGCGCTTTCAGCGTAAGTGCCGACGGCAGCACAGGCTGGAGCCCTGTACGGTTTGCTGATGAACTCTTCGACCCCACCTGCATGGCTTCCATCACTGCGGTAACATCCGCCAAAGGCAAGCCCGCACTCGTGTTCGTGAACCCGGATAGCAAAGACATCGAGAAGCATCCGCGTAAGAACCTCACCGCAAAAGCATCGTTCGATAACGGGCTTACCTGGCCTGTAACGAAAGTGCTGGATGCAGGTCCTGCCGGTTACAGCGATCTCGCTGCCGGACCGGGGAACATCATTTATTGTCTTTATGAAACCAATACAAAAGATAACAAGGGCTGGAATTACAGTCTTGTCTTAAAGAAATTTTACACCAATTGGATAAACCGTTAAAACCGACACACCACACCATGAGAATACAAGGATTGATAGCCGCCACATTCAGCTCGTTTCACGAAAACGGCACGCCCGACCTCACACGTATCCCCGCTTTGGTAGACCAGCTGATCGCTGATGGAGTTAAGGGCGTATTTATCTGCGGCACCAACGGCGAAGGCCCCAACCTCACCATCGAGGAGCGGATGCAGATAGCAGAAGCATATGTGAAAGCCGTGAACAAGCGTTGCCTGGTGCTGGTACACGTTGGCCACCCCGCTATTGCGGAAGCACGCCGCCTGGCAGAGCATGCGCAGCGCATAGGAGCCGATGCTATCTCAGCCGTGGCTGCATTCTATTTCAAACCGTCGTCGGCACAAAACCTGACCGATTGTATGGCGCAGATCGCCTCCGCCGCACCGGAGATGCCTTTTTACTACTATCACATCCCAGCTATTACCGGCGTAGCCATGGACCTGCTGGAGTTCCTGCAGCTGGCAGAAAAGGCTATTCCCAACCTGGCGGGTATCAAATACACCGCTTCAACACTGCATGAGTATCAGTCCTGCGTAGAATACGGCAACGGTAAGTTCGATATCCTCTTCGGATACGATGAGCTGCTGCTGCCCGCGCTGGCCGTGGGTGCGAAAGGCGCCATCGGCAGTACTTATACTTTTGCTGCACCGCTGTACCGTAAGGTGATCGAGTGCTTTGAAGGCGGGCGTATGGAAGAAGCACGGAAATGGCAGTATGAAGCAGTACGTATGATCCGCTGCCTGGGAAGGTATTCTCCCATCCCCACGCAAAAGACGATCCTGAAAATACTGGGTACAGACCTCGGTCCATGCCGCCTGCCGCTGGTGCAGCTGAATGCGCAGCAGGCGGAAGACATCCGTCAGTATCTCGAAGACATCCGGTTTGCAGAAACGCTTCGTGCCGCAGGGGCTTCCCTGCCAGGTGGTGTGGCATCCGGGCATCATTCCCCTCACAAAAGCTAACAACATGAAGAATTCCCGTTACCTTTTATTTTGTTTCGCGGCCCTGTTGTTTGCCGCCTGTAAGAAAGATGAAGACCGCAGCGACAGCGTGATCCGTGAAGTGGTATTTGAATCCGATAAACAGGAGATCAGTGCGGGCGACAGCATCGTGTTCAAGGATTTCTCCGATGGATACGTGACGCACTGGAAGTGGAATTTCCCCGGTGGTAAGCCGGAATCCTCTGCCATGTCGGCTCCGAAAGTGATATACACTACACCCGGTACATATGAAGTGACGCTTGAAGTGCGCAACGCACATTCAGAAAAATCACTGACGCGGAAAGCCTATATCACCGTAGACTATAACCGCGTACGTGCAGACTTTAAAACCGCTGCCGCCGTATACTTCACAGGAGAAAATGTAACCTTCCGCGACACCAGTGCCGGTAAACCGCAAACCTGGGCATGGGAGTTCACACCCGTAAAGGGCGGCGCAACCCTGCGTTCCACGGTCCAGCATCCGGTGATGAAGTTCACGGATACCGGCTACTACCGCGTATCGTTAACAGCTTCCAATCCGCAGTTTACCGATCAGGTAGTGAAAGAGAATTTCGTGCGCATCCTCGATCCTTCATCTATCAGCGCAGCATTTACGGCCGAACAGCCAGCAACCTATGCGGGTGGAAAGATCAAACTGAAAGATGTATCTGTGGGTAATGTAACCGGCTGGGACTGGAAAGTAGAAGGTCCTGAAACTTTCACTTCCACGGAACAAGACCCGGAGTTCACCTTCGCACAGCCGGGCCGTTATAAAGTAACGCTCACAGTGCGGAACCCTTTCAACTCCAATACGAAAACAACGGATAAATACCTGCTGGTGATCCCGGCTACCGGCTTGTCGGCCTACCTGCCTTTTAACAACAGTGCGGCAGACATGGGCCCGAATACAATCAGTGTAAGCAGTGTGGGCGGTGGGGTAACCTATGCGGCCGACCGCTTCGGCAATACTGCACAAACTGCCACATTCAGTGGTTCTGTGGGTGTGATGCTGGCCGATCATGCATCTACCAACTTCGGAACGGGTAATTATACTGTAGCCATGTGGGTGAAAACCAGTGCCACTACACGTATGATGCTCTGGCAGGAATCGGGCCGCAACGGCAGCAAGGATAACCAGACCTGGCTCCGCCTGCTGGATAACGCCACCGACCGCCAGATGCGTTTCTGTATCGAAGACGGTGCAGGTTCTACCTTCGTGAACCTCGGCGGCACCGGTAAAGTGAACGACGGGGTATGGCATCATGTGGTTAGTGTGCGCGACGGACTCACCACTTCCGTATATATCGATGGTGTGAGGGTTGGTACAGCCACGGCGCCTGCGCTACGGAGCGTATCAAACGGACAAGACTTTAAAATAGGCTTCCAGGAAGGCGCCACGTCCAATTCTTCCTATTTCAATGGACAGATAGACGATGTGATCATTTACGGCAAAGCGCTCACGGAAGCCGAAGTGCAGGCGCTGCATCAATTGTAGTGTATGAGATATTTATTTTTTGTTGCTTTTATAATGATGTGCAGTATGGCAGAAAGTTGCAGTATGCGTAAAACGGAAACCACGCAGGCGGCGTATCAATGGGATACGCTGCCTGCTATCCCTGATCCAACAGGGTTTGCAGGATCGTTCGCCGGTGTATCCAACGGTGCGCTGCTGGTGGCGGGAGGCAGTAACTTCCCCAACGGCGGAACACCTTGGAATGGCGGAACCAAAACCTGGTACGATAAAGTGTTTGTACTGGAAGATACAGGTAGTACCTGGAAGGAAGCAGGTAAACTGCCGCGCCCTCTTGGCTACGGCGTTTCCATTTCCTTAAAGGAAGGACTCCTGATCATCGGCGGCAGCAATGCCGGGGGGCATTATGCTGATAGTTATTTACTCGAATGGAAGGATGATAGTCTGCTTACGACTGCATTCCCTCCGCTGCCGGTACCACTAGCCAATACCTGTGGCGCTCTGGCAGGTAACCGCATCTATGTGGCCGGAGGCTTGCATGCGCCCGATAGTAAAGAGGCCGTGAATGATTTTTATATGCTGGACCTTTCAGCAGCACCGGAAAGTCGTCAATGGCAACAACTCCCCACATGGCCGGGTGCCGCGCGTATGCTGAGTGTGGCCGGCGCTTCAGGCAACACGTTCTTCCTCTTCAGCGGCGCGGCTTTCAGCAAAGGAGAACGCAGTTATCTCCGCGATGCATACCACTATCATCCGGACAGCGGATGGAAAGCCTGTGCAACAATGCCCGCCGCAACGGTAGCAGCCCCATCTCCTGCTGCAACGGGAGTTAACGGTAACCTCACCATCTTCGGTGGCGATTCCGGCGCAGATGCAGCCAATGCGGGCACGCTGCGTGAAAATCATCCCGGTTTCCCGGATTCCATCTATGCCTACGATCCGCAGCAGGATGCGTGGGCATTGAAAGGACATATCCTTACGGAACGCAACCCCGATGCGGCTACTAACCCTATCGGCAGCTTATGGGCGCCGGTAACCACGCCGCTGGTACACTGGAATGGATTGCTGGTAATGCCGGGTGGAGAAGTGCGCCCGGGTACGAGAACACCGCGTGTACGTACGGCAGCAGAGTGATTATAATTGATTAGTTTTAAAAGATCCCACGGAACAGTATGATGAAGAACGCAAGATATTATCCATGGCTCGTAGTGGCACTCCTTTGGGTGGTGGCGCTGCTCAATTACCTCGACCGGCAGATGCTCTCCACCATGCGGCCGGCCATCCAGATCGATATCCACGAACTGGAAAGTGCTACCAACTTCGGGCGCCTCATGGCGGTGTTCCTCTGGATATACGGACTGATGTCGCCCTTATCGGGTCTGGCGGCGGATAAATTCAACCGCAAATGGCTTATTACGGGCAGCCTGTTTGTCTGGTCTGCCGTTACACTGCTCATGGGCTATGCCGATGGCTACTGGCAGCTGTATGCCCTGCGTGCCATCATGGGGGTGAGTGAGGCGCTGTATATCCCTGCGGCTTTATCACTGATTGCGGATTATCATACCGGCTCCACCCGTTCCCTTGCCGTGGGGATTCATATGACCGGCCTGTATATGGGCCAGGCGCTGGGAGGCTTTGGGGCTACCATAGCGGCTGCTGCATCGTGGCAGGCTACCTTCCACTGGTTCGGGCTCATCGGGATCATTTATGCGGCTGTATTGATGCTTTTACTGCATGAGAAACGGCCGGCGTATGCAGCAGATGATCTTGCTACTACTCGTAAGCCCCTCTTCGGCGGACTAAAAGGCCTGCTTGGCCTCCTTCCTTTCTGGGTGATCTTTTTGTACTTTTCCATACCCAGCATACCGGGCTGGGCCATTAAGAACTGGCTGCCTACATTGTTTGCCGACAGCCTGGGTGTGCCCATGAGTGAGGCCGGTCCGCTGGCTACCATTACCATTGCGGCCTCTTCGTTTATCGGGGTGGTAGTTGGAGGAATATTATCAGACCGCTGGGTGCAGCATAATGTGCGGGGGAGGGTGTTTACCAGTGCCATCGGCCTGTCGCTCACCATACCCGCGCTGTTGTTCCTGGGGCTCGGGGGATCGGTGGTGTTCCTTGTGGCTGCGGCCTTCTTTTTCGGAGCGGGCTTCGGAATGTTTGATGCCAATAACATGCCCATCCTCTGCCAGTTTGTATCGCCGCGGAGCCGTGCTACAGCATATGGGATCATGAACATGGGAGGCGTTTTCTCCGGTGCCATGATCACCGGCTGGCTGGGCAAATCTACCGACGCCGGGAATCTGGGACGTGATTTCGCGCTTATGTCTGTAGTGATCCTGGCAGCGGTGGTTATGCTGCTGGTGATGCTGAAGCCGAAAGTGAAGGATTGTCTGGAAGGAGAGGGGAATCCGTAATTCCGTAATTTTGCGGAAAGATTGCTGTTCATGAGCGAAAAACAATCCCATTGGGAAAAGGTGTATAAAGAGAAAGGTCCGGCCGATGTCAGCTGGACCCAGGAGAAGCCTGAGCTGTCGCTGGAACTGATCCACAAAACCGGATTGGATAAAAATGCCCGTATTATCGATGTCGGCGGGGGCGACAGCCGCCTGGTTGATTACCTGCTGACGGAGGGATACACTAATATCACAGTACTGGATATTTCTGCAGCAGCACTGGAGAAAGCGAAAGCCCGGCTGGGGGAGAAGGCACAATCCGTGAAATGGATAGCGGGCGATGTGGAAGCTTTCGAACCGGATGTACAATATGATATCTGGCATGATCGTGCTGCTTTTCACTTTCTCACCACTCCGGAGCAAATAAACCGGTATGTTCAACTGACTGCTAAAGCCGTCAATGGCACCCTGATACTGGGTACATTCTCAGAAAATGGCCCTGAAAAATGCAGTGGACTTCCCGTTACCCGTTATTCCGAAGAAAAGATGGTCCATACTTTCGCTGATTATTTTGAGGTAAACGGCTGTCAGACGCATTTGCATACCACTCCTTTTGGTACAACCCAGGAATTCCGCTTCTGTTCATTTACCAGGTTGCGTGGAAAGTAGCAACTAACTTTTATCGGCAGGATTTGTTATTTTTAATAAAACTGTTTGATAATGAAAGTTTTGCTGCTGTTTCTCGCAATGTGCATTGCTAGTGTTACCTACGGACAGGACATCCGGGTGGCGCAGGGCGTGCCTGCCTCTGTACAGAAGGCCTTCAAGAGTAAGTTCCCCGCGGCGAAAGACGTGGAGTGGGAGCGGAAGGGTGAACGCCTGGAAGCCGATTTCAATGTTGGCCGGGTAGATCATAAAGCGCTCTACGATCAGAAGGGCAAACTCCTCGCCTGGAAAAGCGACCTCCGCAAAGGTGCACTGCCACCTGCTATAACCCGTGCTATTAAAACCAATTACAAAGGCTTCAGGGTGGATGATGCCGACCAGGTAACCCGCGATGGTAAAGTGTATTACCAGGTGGAGCTGGACGGTACACCCGACGATCTGCACGTGGTTTTCGATAAAGAGGGTAAAGTGCTGGAAGGTGCAGATTGGTGGTGATTGTGTTAGATATCCCCCGATAAATTGTATAATTTAACAGGCATGAAACACCTGTTATCCTGCATCCTGCTTTTCCTGTGCTTCGCTGCCGCCGGCCAGGATACCCTCACTTACATCCGGAAAGATAATGTAGCCTACCGCACCGGCGAGCAAACGCCGTACATGCGGGAGCGTTGTGTGCTGGATGTATACCATCCCGCAAAGCAGGGTAAGCTCCCGGTGATCGTTTGGTTTCATGGAGGCGGAATAACAGGAGGTAACAAATTCATCCCGAAAGAACTTATGCAGCAGGGTGTGGTAGTGATGGCAGCCAACTACCGTTTTAGTCCGAAAGTGAGCTGTCCGGCTTATATAGAAGATGCTGCGGCAGCGGTAGCCTGGGCTTTCCGGCATGCGCACGAATTTGGTGGCGATACTTCCCGCATTTATGTAGCCGGCCATTCCGCCGGCGGATACCTCGCCGCCATGGTGGGCCTCGATAAACAGTGGCTGGCCCCATACCAGATAAATGCCAACCGTATTGCAGCCCTCTTTCCATTCAGCTCTACCGCAATTACACATTTTACCATCCGCAAAGAGCGCAATATCCCCGAGATCCAGGCTATAATAGACGCCTTTGCCCCCTTATACCATGTACGTGCCGATGCACCCCCGCTCTTTCTCTATACCGGCGACAGGGAGAAGGAAATGATGGGCCGTTACGAAGAAAACGCCTACTGGGCGCGTATGATGCAGCTGGCAGGGCACAAAAACACCCACCTATACGAATTCGACGGCTATGATCATGGCAATATGCCGGGTCCGGCTTACTATCTGATGTTAAAGGAGATCAGGAAGAAATAGGGGGAGAATTTAGGAGATAGCAGTTATACCTTCGGTAAAATCATCATCAGTAATGTCCAATTCCACACACATTGCCATGGCACATTCTGAAAATGGGCCGGGGCAGTATTATTTATGCACCAATACCTCACAACCAGTCTTTTAGCACCCCTTCGGCAACCCATCTGGCACGGGATGTGTGCATAGAAATGCAACAAAATCTCCAGGAAATGGGTATTCAAACTTCTGTTATCACTTTTACCGGCCGGGTAGGCAATTTGATTGCCTATAAGCGGGGCGATAAGCACTGCCTGCGCTCCATGCCCGAAACCGTAAGGCAAACGGCTAACACCCGCCGCGCCGCCAAATGGTTTGGTGCTGCCAGCCGCAAGGGAGCCTTTATCCGGAACGCAGTTGCCCCGGATATCGATATCTTTTGCGATAGTCAGGTCGTAAACCGGCTGAACCGTACCATCGTAACTGCGGGCAGGAATAACCATGCCGCCCTGCAGGGCTTCCGGTTCAACGGGCATGCCGGTATCGAAAAGTTCTTCGGCCAGCTGCCAGTTTTCACCAAGGATGGCCAGCTGCACATTGCTGCGCAGAAACTGCTGTGCCATGGCAATGCTGTGCGGATGGAAATAAAACTCCTCGCCACCCGGATCGATTTTACCACCCGTACCGTTACGGGCACGGATGCTGACCTATTGCACATCGACCTGGAGGAACCATTCCCCGGAGCGGATCTTACGGTAGACGTTCCCGGTAAAGGAACTTTACTCGTAATCCTGCAGGTAAGAATCTTCCTGAAAGACGGGATATCCTACGATCGGAAGTATAACGCTGCTGATATCATTGCAGTAATTGGCGACCAGCCACAGGAAAAGCCCCATCAGAAATCACGCCCCCGTAAAAAGCTACTCATACTTCCGCCGGAGCCCGTCCGCAACACCGCTCCCGGAAAAGAAGCAAAGGACCACATTCCGAGGGAATAACCTGCAGACATTCATGGAGATTTTGTTATAAATAGTTCAATTTCAATTAATACAGCTCCCAAATTTACCCGGCAGGCCATTCCTCCGCCAGCCATTGCCATGGGCTGCAGGCGCCCTTTCTTCTTCTCACAGGCCTGTGACAAAGTACATCTTACCTACAGCACACTACCGCATCCCCTCCGCATCAAGTCCACCTATAGTGCACAGTTTCTGTTATGTTTCCGGTATGTTCCCTGCTATTTCCCTGCATGTTCCCTGCATGTAGACAGTATGTTGGTGCTATCTAATCTACCTGTTGGCCGCCTTTATGTTCCCGTTCAGTTCCCTTTCCACACCCTGTTTGGGCCTTGATACCGCCCAACTACTGCATGCTGGCCCCATGTTGGAAGCCTTGTTACAGCCTCTACCGGGCCTGTTTTCCCTTATTACGCCCGGTCCAGACTTCTGTTAGACTTCTTCTACACTGCGTCACACGGCCTTATGGGGTATGTAATTATAATGGGGAATTCCAGTTGCGAGAATTTGAATGGGATTTACCAGGAGGGGGCTTTTATTTGCTAATACGGGAAGACTAAAATATTCAGGTAACCCGCGCAATTGACACTTCATGATTCATGAATCGTGAAGTGCACTGCAGTTTTAAATCATTTTATAATTAACCATGTAGATATAAAGGCTCCATGGGTACCATTCTTCCGGGTTTAGAAAATTCCCTTCACCTACTCCGTCCTCAAACTCTTCACCGGATTCGCATTCGCCGTCCTGAATGTCTGCACGAATATCAGCGTGGCAGTTACCGCTGCCAGCAGCAGGAATGCTACCGCAAAAGGTGCAGGGGTAATGGCAATCCGGTACACATAATCATTCAGCCAGTAGTTCATGATGAAATAAGCCGTAGGGATGGCGATAACCATGGCTATCACAATCACTTTCAGGAACTCTTTCACAAAAAGGGCAATGATGCTGTTGACGGATGCGCCCAGTACTTTGCGCACTCCTATCTCTTTGGTGCGCTTCTGAATACTGAAAGATACCAGGCCCGTTACGCCCAGTAATACTATTACGAGGGCGAGTGCAGTGGCGGCATAGGCGGCGTATTGCAGGCGGAGTTCCGCGTCATACATGCGGGCCAGCATCTCATCTGTGAAACGGTATTCGAATGGCGCACCGGGCATCAACTGCGCCCATTTGGAACGGATGGCGGATAGCCGGGTGGCGATGCTTTCACCTCCCCTGAGCTTCAGGGATATGTAGCGGTAAATGGTAGTAGCGGACGGATGTACCATCACAATAGGCTGTACCGCCTGTTGCATGGAGGAGAAATGGAAATCCTTCACCACACCGGTTATCTTCAGCACGGCATCGAATCCTGCTACGCGGAGTTGCTGCCCGATTGCGTCGCTGGTGGTGTTCCAGCCGAGGAGGCGTGCGAGCGTTTCATTGATGACTACAGCATTGGGAGCCACAACTTTCCCGGGCTCACTAAAGAACCTGCCGGCAGTTATTTGAAGGCCATAGGTTTGTCCAAAGTATTCATCGGTATATAACTGGTAAGATGAAATGGCGGAGGTGGAATCGGAAGCGGCATTGTATACCACGATGCTGCCGGAGTTATTACCATCCGGGATCTCGAACGATACTGTGGCTGATTGCACTTCGGGCATGGCAGCCAGCTGTCCGCGGATGTTCTGCATGCGGTTGTAGCCTTCGGGCGTCCAGTCGCGGGGAACGGGAAGGGATACGAGGTGTGATTTGTCGTACCCGAGGTTGTTGCTGAAGAACAGCTGCACCTGGCGGGTGATGATAAATGCCGCTACGAGCACTACGGCTGCGGTGATGTACTGAAATCCTACCAGCGATTTACGCAATCCGGTTTTTTCCTGCGCGGCGTTCAGCTTGCCTTTCAGCGAATCGGTTACCCTGAAGGAAGAAAGTACGAATGCCGGGTAAAGCCCCGCAGCAAGACCAGTAAGCACTACCAGTGCTACAGGGAAAGCTGCGAAGTACAAAGGGAAGTCAGTGAATCCGGGAAGCTCCTGGCCGAGGAGTTGTCCTGCCGGGGCTTTCAGGACAAAGTATAGTCCGGTGGCGAGTACGGCTGATGCCAGTACCAGCAGCCACGATTCCAGCAGGAACTGGAAGATGAGCTGCTTCTTCCGTCCGCCCAAAGCCTTTCTCACCCCGATCTCTTTCATGCGCGATGAAGCCCTGCTCACAGAAAGGTTCACGAAGTTAACGATGGCCATGAGCAAGATGAACAGGGCAATACCGGATAAGGTATACAGCATCCGCTTTACGAGACCGTTATTATTGCTGAGATAATATTCTGTAAGGGGAACTGCTTCCATACGCAGATTGGCCTGTACGCTGCTGTTGGTATGCCTCTTTAGCAGGGATGCCAGCGGCGCTTCCAGATCAGCGGCCGTTACGCCTTCGCGCAGCTCAATCATCCCTACAATATATGGACTGGTCCAGTTATTCAGTTCCCGGCCAAAGAAAGGGGTGGAAGCCGCGGAAAGGAAGATGCCGTTCTTGTTCGCCTCATTGATTTGCGTAATGGTATTTTTAGCCGGATCTGCTATCACGGCATCTATCGTAAAAAGCTGTTTGCTGCCGCCGAAGTTGGCGACCTCTATCGTTTTACCTGCCACATCGGTTTTGCCGAAGAACTTTTTCGCCATGCTTGCAGTAAGCACAGCGGAAGAAGCGGTATGCAACGCACGGGAAGCATCTCCCGAAATCACCCGGAAGCCATACATCTTTATCAAAGTACTGTCTCCTATCTGCAGGCCTTCCCGGTATGCATTTTCGCCAACGTTCACCTGTCCCGTAATGCCATCCCAGCGGTAGTAGTCCGCCACCAGCGTGGGGTATTCTTCTTTCAGTGCTACCGGCAGGTTGCCGTAGGTCGACAACTCAAAGCCCATGTTGGGATCTTTCCATTTACTCAGCAGGATATGCTGGCGTGAAGGGTTCCTTAGTTGTTGGTTCACCTGCAGCTCGTTCCACACATAAGCCATTACGAGCATGGCGAAAGCGATGCCTGTGGCCAGTCCTGTTACATTGAGGATGGAATGGAAGCGGTGCTTCAGCAGGTTGCGCCTGGCTATTTTGATGTAGTTGACGAGCATGAGATGTGGTTATTCTGAACGTAAACTATTTACCGGATTGGCGCGCAGGCCTTTAAACGCCTGCATCCCTACCGTGAGCAGCGTGAGTACGATCAGCGATGCGCCTGCTCCTGCGAAGATATACCAGTGTATTGGTGTGCGGTATGAAAAATCCTGCAGCCAGGTGGTAGTGGCCCACCATGCCAGTGGCAGACCGATACAGATCGCCGCGAGTGAAAGCCGTACAAAGCCGCCCGACAGCAACAGCAAAATACTGCCTGCCGAAGCACCCAGCACTTTGCGGATACCGATCTCTTTAAACCGCTGGCGCACGGTGTAGGCAGACAGGCCGAATAAGCCCAGGCAGGCAAGTGCCACGGCTACGATGGCGAATACGTTCATACTGTGGCCCAGCCTTATTTCCGAGTCGTATAAGTGATTGTAATCCTGATCCATGAAGGTGTATTCAAACGGGCGGTGCGGTGCTACTTTATGCCATACGCTTTCGAGATGGGCCAGACTGCGCTGCATATCCTTTCCGTCGAGCTTCACAATCAGCCTGCGGGTATATTCCGCGGGGAACATAACAAATGGCTGAATGCTGTGCCGGAGCGATTCATAATGGAAGTCGGCTACCACACCTTTTACAACACCGGGGCGGGTTGCATCGAGCCAGAGGCGTTTGCCGATAGCTTGTTCGGGCGTCCAGCCCAGCTGGCGCACTGCGGATTCATTGAGGATGAACTGGAACCGGCGGTTACCAGGCGTCGTGTCTTCTGCGTTTTTCACGTCCTGCGCAGTGAGGTTTTCTCCGGCAATGAGGTGCATGCCGGCTACTTTGATATAATCTTCATCTACCGGGTTGGCAGTTACGTTCATCTGCTGGTCTTCCGGCATCTCGGCGGAGCGCATATTGTAACCTCCGCCTCCTTCAACGGGCGTGCGTGCACAGCGGGATACAGCCAATATACCCGGACCTGCCGTAAACGACTGCTTGATGCTTTGCATCATGGGCAGCATTTTGGAATCCTGCGGCAATACCACCACATGATCCCGGTCGAAGCCCAGTTTCTTGGCCTGAATGTATGACAGCTGTTGCTTGATCATGAGCGTACAGGCGATGAGGAAAACCGATATGGCGAACTGGAAGGTGATGAGTGATTTACGTACCCACTGTCCTGAATCTGTACGCTGGAAGGCACCTTTGAGTACTTTAACGGGCTGATAGCCGGTGAGCACCAGTGCAGGGTAGCTGCCCGCAGCCACGCTTACCAGCAGCGCCACGGCAATGGATGCGGCTATGAACAGGGGAGAAAGGAGGGTAGAAGCAGAGAGTGCTTTGCCTGTAAGCCCGTTAAAGGCAGGGAGCAGCATGGCGGCCAGCAGCAGGCTTATCAGCATGGCGAAAAAGCACAGCATGGCCGACTCATTCATGAACTGCCAGAAAAGCTGGCGGGGCCCTGCACCCAGTACTTTCCGTACACCTACTTCGCGCGCCCTTTCCATACTGCGTGCGGTACTGAGGTTGATATAGGTGAAGCAGGCAATGAGCAGGATAAGCAGCGCCACAGCACCCAGTACATACACGGCCATAATACTGCCGTTGGCCTCAAATCCTTCAAACTCGGAATAGAGGTGTACCGAGCGCATTGGCTCGAGGTAAAAGTTGATGGTGGCGCCGGAGCCTTTCGACTCGTTTGCCATGAAAGCAGGCAGCTTAGCCTGCATGGAGGCTATAGACGATTCGTCTTTCAGTAACAGGTATGTAAAGTAGTTGGCGTTCCAGTAGGTAGACTCCGATTGGGGAGAGATGCCCAGCGAAGAGAAGGAGGCCACAAAATCATACCGGATCTGGGAATTGGCAGGACAATCGGCTGTTACGCCGGTTACTTCGTAGGGCCTGGCGTTGGTGCCCACGAGGATGGTTTGCCCTACCGGGTTTTCCTTACCGAAATAGCGCCGGGCGGTGGAGGCAGTAAGCACCACTTTGTCAGGACCGTTCAGTGCGGTTTGCGGATTGCCCTGCAGGAGGGGAAAGGAGAATACGCGGAAGAAGGTGGAATCGGCATAGGCGAACCGCTGTTCGTTCAGGACATGCTCGTCCTTACGAACCACACGGGGAGCGCTGGTCATTCTCACACCGGCCTCCACTTCCGGGAAGTTCCGCTGGAAGTGTGGCGCTACGCGAACGCTGGTGTATGTCCCTTTGTTGGTACCCCCTTCGGAGTTTCCGAACTTATACTCCATCAATACCCTTACAATCCGGTTCCCTTTTTCCTGAAAATCATCGTACCGCAACTCGTGATGCAGATACAGCGCAATGAGCATACAGCAGGTAAAACCGATGGATAGTCCGGCCAGGTTAATGACCGCAATGCTTTTGTGACGGAGCAGGTTCCTCCAGGCCGTCCGGAAGTAGTTGATGAGCATGCCCTGCGGACGCAAGCGGTATGCCAATCAGAGAGAGGCAATGTGGGCGGGCGTTTCGGCAGAAAGCACCCGCCCTTAGTGTCCGGTTCCGGACATTGGGCGTACACCGGCGGACAGTTCGTCAGGGATGCGGCAGCCCTATACCCCATTTCTCCGCGAAAAACCGGGCTATCACCATCTTGTCATTGGTGAAATGAAGTCCGCGGGCGTAGGTGAATTGTCCGCTCAGGGGCCAGGGATCGTCTTCCGGACTAAACACCAGCGCGGGGCACGACTGATGCTGGCTGCCCAGCACGGCTTCCAGCGCGGGCCTCGGACGGGGGAAATCCACATAGATCACTTCCATATGGCTTCTCAGCGAAGGGTAGTAGTGAAGGATGCCCTCGACCCAGGCGCATTCGGGACAGTAATAAGTCTGATGGGCAGGGGCCAGTTTCTCGTCCCGGAAATCGGGCTTCAGCAGGAATAGTTGAATCATAATCTCATATGTCGGTAGATTGAAAAATAGCTGGCGGGATGGGCTCACGCCAACAGTTCAAAGCCGGAGTGAAAATCGAAGCGGCTCAAATGGCAGAATCAGTCGCTTAACACGGGATTGCCGGTTTAGGATTGCGTTATTTCCGCCAATGGCGTAACTTGGGGTGATTTTTTATCTCTACAGGAACCAAATCTGACAGGAATGGAGGCTATTGGACGCGCATTAGAAGCAATTCTACCGGCGGATCGTATCAAAACGAGGCTGATCGACATTTTATCTTACGCCGCTGACGCGGGTTTTTACCATCTGGAACCCAAAGCCGTTGTACAACCGGTCAATGAAGATGAAGTGAAGGCACTCTTCCGCTTTTCGCAGCAGCACCGCATCCCCCTCACTTTCCGCGCGGCAGGTACCAGTCTTTCCGGTCAATCCGTTACCGACGGCATCCTCGCCGATCTCAGCCGCCACTGGCAAATCATGAAGATCGAAAACGATGGCGCCACCGTTCGCGTTCAGCCCGGTATCACCGGTGGCATCGTAAACGCACGCCTCCGCCAGCATGGTAAAAAGATCGGTCCGGACCCCGCCAGCATCAACTCCGCCATGATGGGCGGCATCCTGTCTAACAACGCCAGCGGCATGTGCTGCGGCGTCAGCAAAAACTCCTACCACACGGTCCAATACATCCGGTTCATTTTACCGAACGGGATGACTTTCACCACCGAAGAACCGGCGCAATACCAACGCTTCCGCGAACAGTGCGGCGACTTATACAATACCCTCATTACACTGCGCGACCGGGTCCGTAATGATCAGCAGATGCTCGAACGCATCCGCGCCAAATACCGTACTAAAAACACAGTCGGATACTCCGTAAACGCACTGGTGGATTTCGATGAACCACTGGACATCCTTGCGCATCTGCTCATCGGTGCAGAAGGAACTCTCGGATTCATATCCGAAGCCGTGATGCGCACTGTGCCGGATTACCCTGAAAAATCAACCGGACTACTCTATTTCCCCGACATCCATACCGCCTGCTCCGCCATCGTTCCCCTCACGGAATCAGGTGCGGAAGCGGTGGAACTGATGGACAGGGCATCCCTCCGCTCGGTAGAACACCTGCCGGGCATCCCCGAACTGGTGAAAACACTGCCGGAAGCCGCTGCTGCCTTGCTGGTGGAATACCAGGGCAATACGCAGGAAGAACTGAAAGTGAAGAAAGATAAGTTCCTCGGATTATCCGGTGCCATCTCCCTCATTGTACCGCCTTCTTTCACGGAAAACCCCGTGGAGCAGGCCTACCTCTGGAAGATCCGTAAAGGCATGTTCCCTTCAGTAGGCGCCGTGCGCCAGAGCGGTACCACCGTAATACTGGAAGATATCGCCGTGCCGGTAGCCCGCCTTGGTGATGCCATCCTCGATCTGCAGGTACTGTTCACGAAATACGGTTACGAAAACGCAATCATATTCGGGCATGCGAAAGACGGGAATATCCACTTCGTAGTTACCCAGGCTTTCGATACACCGGCAGAGATTCAACGGTACGACGGATTTATCCGTGAAGTAGTGCAGCTCATAGCCGGTAAATACGATGGTGCGCTGAAAGCAGAACACGGCACTGGACGAAACATGGCACCCTTCGTGGAAACCGAATGGGGCCCCGGCATCTATGAAGTGATGAAAACACTCAAAACTGCCATCGATCCCGATAACCTGCTCAACCCCGGCGTACTCATCAATGCCGATGCGGAAGCACATATCAGGAACCTGAAAGAGCTGCCGCGTGTGGAAGAGGAAGTGGATAAATGCATGGAATGCGGTTTCTGTGAATACAAATGTCCCAGCCGTAACATCACCCTCACACCCCGCCGCCGCATCGTAGTGCGCCGGGCTTTGGTGAAGCTGAAGAACCAGCACCGTAAACAGGATTATCAGCAACTGCTGAAAGAATATCAGTACGATGGACTGGATACCTGCGCGGTAGACGGATTGTGCGCCGTTGCCTGTCCGGTAGACATCAATACCGGTATGCTCGTAAAGCGCCTGCGCCGGGAGAATCACAGTCCCTTCGCCAACAAGGTAGCCCTGCAGGTAGCAAAGAATTTCAACTTCGTATCCAAAGCTGTATGGGTGGGCCTGAAGGCCGGTGCTGCCGTGAACTCGGTGTTCGGCAAACATGCCATGACGGAGCTTACCAAAGGCATCCGGAAAGTAGTGCCCGCCATGCCTTTATGGAGCACGCATCTGCACCCTACCACCTGGAACCCTTCACCCGCCGCAACCATCGCGGAAGGCAGCGGGCCGCGTGCGGTATATTTCCCTTCCTGCATCAACCGCATCATGGGCAGTTCCGAAACAGGTAAAAAGAACATCACCGATACCTTCGCTTCCGTGTCCCGGAAAGCGGGCATTTCTCTCATACAACCCAATGATATCGGCGGTAACTGCTGCGGACAGATCTACTCTTCCAAAGGCTTTGCCCCGGCATATACCCACACCGTAAACGCTACGGTAGAAAAGCTCTGGAAATGGACACAGGGCGGTAAATTCCCGGTGGTTCTGGATATCACTTCCTGCACACATACGCTGCGCGACTGCCGCCCGGCGCTCACCGAACAAAACAAATCGCGCTTTGATGCCATGCGCATCCTCGACAGTATCGAGTACCTGGCAGAAGAAGTGCTGCCGCGTGTGGAAGTGAAACGCCGCAAGGCCAGCATTGCCCTGCATCCCGTTTGCTCATTGCAGAAGATGGGGATCGAGAATAAATTCACGCAGGTGGCGAAGCAGCTGGCAGATAACGTGATGATACCGGTGAACGCAGGTTGCTGTGGTATGGCGGGCGACAGAGGATTCCTCTTCCCCGAACTCACTGCATCCGCCACAAAGCCCGAAGCAGATGATGTGAAAGGCGGCTGTCATGATGGGTATTATTCCAGCGCCAAAACCTGCGAAATGGCCCTGTCAGAAGCTGTGGGTAAAAGCTATGAGTCTATCGTTTACCTGCTCGACGAGTGTGTTGATTAAGTTTTTCCTTTTCTATTTTGATGATGCCTTTGCGGTAAAAGTCAAGGGCTTCGTTCAGCATTTCATGTAGTACATCCGCCGGCAGGTCTGCCCCGGGGTCAAAGGTCATTATCTTCATACGTGCCCGGTCGCCCTGTTCGAGGCCGGGGTAGTTCAGTCTTTTCCCTTCCACCATTCCAATATATGGCAACTGCGATTTCGAATCTACACGGATGAAGCAGAACATTTTCCCTTTGTAGCAATACATGGGCATGGCGTATTTCCATTCGGCGGTAACGTCGGGATCCTGCTGCAGGATGATGGATTGCAGGGCCAGGAGGCAACTCTTATTGGGTTCGGTGAGTTGCTGGAAATAAGCGTCTACTTGTTTCATGGGGCATTCTTATCCGGGTAAATTACATAAATCCGGGGAATACGGAACTGCTGGCGGTATGAACTTTTCCCGGAAAGGAACTGTTGTATAGAAAAACGTGACACATGGTAATTTCTATGCGAACCCTGCTGCTGGCGGGTATGCTGGCAGTAGCTTCCCCGGCGGCAGACAGTAATGCCTGTACCCGCGTGGTATACAAAGGCCAGAACGGTACATTGCTCACAGCCCGGTCTATGGACTGGAAAGAGGATATCATGACCAACCTCTGGATCTTCCCCCGGGGCATGCAGCGCAGCGGGGAAACAGGGCCTAACTCCATCAAATGGACCGCCAGATATGGCAGCATCATCGCTTCCGGATACGATATTTCCACTACAGACGGTATGAATGAAAAAGGCTTGGTGGCCAACCTGCTGTTCCTCGCGGAATCGGAGTATCCGCCGTTTACTGCAGATAAAAAAGGATTGACGATTGCCGCCTGGTGCCAGTATGTATTGGATAATTTCGCCACCGTAAAAGAAGCGGTGGATGCACTGCGGAAAGAAGAGTTCGTGATCGTAACGGATAAGATTCCCGGTATGGACCGGCTGGCGAACCTGCACCTGTCCATCTCCGACCCTTCGGGCGATAACGCCATTTTCCAGTATGTGGGTGGCAAGCTGAACATCCATCACAGTCCGGAGTACAACGTTATGACCAATTCGCCCATTTACGAAAAGCAGCTGGCGCTGAATGAATACTGGAAAGAGATTGGCGGTACCACCATGCTGCCGGGCACCAACCGTGCGGCCGACCGTTTCGTGCGGGCATCTTTCTACGCCGGTGCCATTCCTAAAACAGACAATACCCGCCTGGCAGTAGCCAGCGTGTTCAGCGTGATCCGCAACTGCTCGGTGCCGTTGGGTATTTCCACCCCCGACCAGCCGAATATCTCCTCCACCCGCTGGCGTTCGGTGGCTGATCAGAAAAACCTCGTATACTATTTTGAAACTGCCCGTACGCCGAATACGTTCTGGATAGATCTGAAGAAGGTGGACTTTTCCCCCAAAGCCACCGTGAAGAAGCTGCCGCTTACGAAAGATGAAACGTATGCAGGCGATGCCGGCAAGCAGTTTGTAAAAGCGGCTCCGTTTAAATTCCTGGGGATTTAAAATGCTCAGAGCCTTTCTTCCAGTGATACCGTTACGGTATCTCCGGCAGATTTATTCAGCAGGCTGCGCAGTTCCGCTTTAACAGGTAGTTTGTGGGTACCGTTGCCCAATGCCATAAAGGAGCTTTGGAAAACGTGCCCGTCTATCTTTCCCCGGACCTTTACGAGGCCACGGGTGCCGAAGAAGGCAACGGATTCCGGCCAGATGAGGTAGGTCCAGCCGCCTTTGTTTTCGCTCTTCACCAGTTTGGCGGTAAAGCGTGCTTTAATGGTCCCTTTGGGAGGTGCAGTGGTGGTATTCATGAAGAAGGATTTAATCATCATTTAATACCTGAAATTAACCTGTTTCCGCAAAGTAAACGCAGGCATAACGCGACAATCCCACAGGGGAAACGCGCCAATGCCTGCGTCTTTTGTTGTTACTCCAGCCGGGCTTTCACACCCCAGCCCCCGAAGTTCTCGGAAATGGCCATCCAGACCTCGTTGGGGCCTTTCTTCAGATCCAGCCACACCGCATCGAAATAACCAATGGTACCGAGGAAGCGGTAATCGCGCGACTGAAAGTTGTCTTCTCCCGCATATAGCAGTTTTCCGTTACAATACAGTCTAACCCGGTCCGAGAATCCGAAAGAGAACTTCCGGATCTCGTCGCGGGCCGAGGTGATAGTAGTTTTTACGAACACGGTATTGCTGTCTTTCGAAACAGCGCTCAGTATAGAAAGGTCTGCCGTTCCGGCTTCATCAGCTGCCAGTGTAACCCAGGAAAGAGGAGAATGGAGGGCGGAGGAGAGGGTGGTTACACCGGCGAGCAATTTTTCGCTGAACGGAGCCGACACTTCCCATTGGGTAATGGTTCCTGCAGGCAGCGGAGGGAAAGGTTTGGACTTACTTTTAATAACGGGCGCCGCTTCCGGCGTTATGATCACATTGCTGTACCAGACATCTTCAGGCCAGGGGTTGGCAAGGGAGATCATGCCCGCGGCAGGCGTTCTTTTTAACCGCGATATAAAGAGTATCGGCTCAGGCTGATCATCAAAATACACTTCCGCCTCCCGCTCATTCACCACGATCTTCACATGCAGCCAGCGGTCGAACGGCAGGGGCGCGGCATTGGTATATCCCGGGCCATGGTACAGCTGCCAGCCGCCAAGCCCGTTATACACCGGGGTATATTGCATGGCATCGGGGTTGCCGCTCTGGTGGGGGCGCAGGTAAAACTCTTCAAACTGTCCCGCGCCCTGCATACGGAACTGTATAGCGGGGAAGTAACGCGCCTTTTTCACAGAGATGTCGAAGCTGATAACCCCGTTCTTAAAATCAGCATCCGCCAGTAACGCGAAGCCTCCCTGCAGGCGGAGGGCTTCCTGTCCGAAACGGGTTTCCCGCACCGCGGTTTTTGCATCAAATTTCCAGCGGGGAGAATCGAAGGGTACGGGCGTAGTGCCAAAAGCATGGTAAGCGGTCAGACAAAGAAAAATGAACAGGGTGCGGTGCATGGAATTGAAATTTGTAATTTGTGGGAAGGATCAGTGGCAAGATAAATTCCCCGGATAAAAGTGACTGCCCAACCACTGACCAATCGTGTTCAAACCAGGTTCAAATTCTTAAATCATTGATTTCCAGTTGTGAATAATCAGGAGGTATTACAGGAATGCTGCCGGCAGATTGCGCTCCGGATGGGCTGGGGCCATAGCGGCGACTGGCAGCGGGGCGATTTTGAAACCCTCAGCGCCCGCATCCAGGAGGAAACGGGAGTGCTGCTCAGCGTTAGTACGCTTAAACGCGTTTGGGGTAAAGTGAAGTACGACAGTATGCCTTCGATCACCACGCTCAACACCCTTGCCCGTTTTGCCGGGCATGCCGGTTGGCGGGAGCTGAAGCAGCAGCTCTCCGGTGGCGAACCCGATGAAAAGGACGCCCCGCTGGCAGGAGCACCTCCCCGCCGGAAGCCTTTAATATGGGCTGCTGTACTCATGCTGGTATTGCTGGCGGGCTGGCAGGGGATGCGCTGGCTGAAAGGGCAGCCCGTCCGTAATAAGGGCGCTTTTAGCTTTTCCATGGAGCCCCTGGCGAAAGGGATTCCCAATTCCGTGGTGTTCCATTACGATGCAGGTGCCGCGGGAGGTGATTCGGTATTCATTCAGCAGTCGTGGGACCCGAAGCGCCGCTTCCCCGTACCCTCCAACGGCAAAGTCTATACATCCATATATTACTACCCCGGCCACTTCAAGGCCAAGTTGCTAGTAGGCCGCGATATCGTGCAGGAGCAGGATCTAATTATTCCTTCAGAAGGCTGGCTTACCGCCGTAGAGCAGGAGCCCGTGCCGGTGTATTACCCCGCATCAGAAACGATCCGCGACGGTGTATTGCGCCTTACACCACAGCAACTGGCAGCCCGCAACATTAACATGCAGCCCAAACCACCGCTGGTGAAGATGTATTACATCGATCACATGAAGAGCCTTAGTGCCGATGATTTCATTCTCGAAACGGAGTTGCGCAGCGAATACATACAAGGCTCCGCAGTTTGCGGCGGTATCCGCATCGTCATTCACGGTACGGTTGGCGCTTACATCATTCCCTTAGCGAAACCCGGCTGCGTGGGGGATATGTCCCTCATGGTAGGTGATACCATGTTCGTAGCCATGGGCACCGACTTATCCGGCCTTGGCTGTGAGGTAAGCGAGTGGGTGAAAGTGCGCTGTGAAGTGAAGGGGCGCGATGCCCGGATATTCGTTAATGGTAAGGAAGCGTTCCACTATAAGTACGTTAAGCCGGCAGGGGAGCTGGTAGGCATCAGCTACCGCTTCGATGGTACCGGCGCCGTTAACTCCGTTCAGTTCTCAAAGACGGATGGGACGGTGGTGTTTGGGGAGGAGTTTTAGCTTTTCGCCATGCTACCCGCAAGGTCAGCCTCCCAGGGAGAGGCTTTTTCATATGAACTCTCCCATCAGAAATAGCACGCCAATATCCTGCTGTATTTATTCCACATTCCTCCCACTTACAGCCAGTAAATATAGCTGCATAGTTTGCCCTGTATTAGCAACCCACGCATTATAATCTTCCATAGCCGCAAGGCGCTCCGCTTCAGTGATGTATCCGTCATTTACCAGCTGTACCCCGCGGGAGGCGGCTACTTTGGTCCAGATGCCGGCGGTGGCTTCCCAGTCGGGTGTACCGGTGGTGGAAGTTTCATGGCAGGCCTGGGTGGTGATGTGGGTGAGACCGGTTTCACGAAAGAGGTGCAGCAACCGATCGGCTATACGGTTATCGAACCCGGCATCGGTCCGCCATTGCAGGAAGGCATCGTAGAAGCGGCGCATGGATGTCGGAGGGGCAGGGTCCCAGGTTATCTTTTCATGGTTGTAATCGAGAATGGCAATCATCCCTCCGGGGCGAAGGAGGGCCTTCATGCTGCGGAGGGTTTGCAGGGGATCAGGGAGCCATTGCAGCACCCGGGCAGAAGTGATGAGGTCAAACTTTTCTGCGGGCGCGTAGGTATGGATATCGGCTACTTCAAACTGTAAACCCTGCACTCCGGCAAAGTTATGCTGCGCCTGGGTGATGAGGGCTTCTCCTGTATCAATACCCGTTACGGAGCCTCCGGGCGCTACGCGTGCCGCAATACCGGATGTAATGGCACCGGTACCGCATCCTGCATCCAGTACGCGCATGCCGGGTTGCAGCAGGGGCAGCAGGTTGTGGTTGTCGGCTTCAACGGTTCTGCGGTCGAGTACGGGTGCGGTGCCTTCGGGCATACGTGCCCTGCCGGTAGCAATGGGTTCACTCATGAATAAGGGTTTGAGCTTTCAAATTACAGTCTTTTTCCCATTAATTCACCTTCAGGAAAGGGATCGAAAAAGGAGAGCTTATGCAACGTCAGGAAGTACAATGAATGCGGGATTGTGGGCTATAGTGTGGTAGCTGAAAGAGTTAATGAAGGAGTAATTGTAAGAAATTCAAGGGAATTGGTGACGTTAGTATTATTTCTTCAGTAACCTGTCGCGCAGGAGCCGCTCCAGTACGGCCTCCTTCAACGTGCGGGAAAGCGGCACCTGTACCTTTCCCAGCTCAATTACATTGCCTTCAATGCCGGTGATCTTCGCGGAGTTCACGATATAGGATTTATGGGTCTGCAGGAATGGAGGATCGGGGAGATGATCCAGTACTGATTTGAGAGTGGCATGGGTGATATGCGTGCCTTGCGTGGTATGGATACGCACATAGTTTTCCATTCCTTCCACATATAGAATATCAGCCCATTCAATGCGTACCAGCTTCTCATCGGTACGGATGAAGAGATGATCGGGTACGGTTGATTGTGGTTGTGATGCCAGCAGATCATGCGCGCGGTTCACGGCTTTCAGGAACCGGTCGAAAGGGATGGGCTTCAGCAGGTAATCCACCGCTTCCAGCTCAAAGCCTTTCAGGGCATATTGTTCGAAGGCCGTAGTGAAGATCACTTTGGGCGGGCGGGGCAAGCTTTTCAGCAGATCGATGCCGCTGATATACGGCATTTCGATGTCGAGGAAAAGAAGGTCTATTTCCTGTGTTCGCAGCAGCTCATTGAGCGCCACGGCATCTTCACATACGCCGGCCAGCTCCAGGAAAGGGATCTGCTCCACATAACCTTTCAGGCCTTTACGGGCCTGCGGTTCATCGTCGGTAATAGCGCAGCGTATCTTCATAATTCGATTTTTAAAGTCACGGTAAAATGATCCGGCTGGTTATCTATGGCCAGACTGTGCCTGCCCGGATAAAGCAGCTCCAGCCGCCTGCGGAGGTTCTCCAGTCCGATGCCGCCTTCCTTCCCGGTAGTGGCAATAGCAGGTTTGGCATTGGCTGCGGTAAAGCGGATGGCATTGCCTTCCAGTGCAGCTTTGATATCTATCCAGTAATCTCCGCCTGCGTATTTGAATGCGTTTTCGACCAGTGGCAGCAGGAGTAGCGGGTAGATGTGTTGTGCATCCAGCTGCGGATCGAAGTGTACATTAAGGCGCAGGTGCTCGTTCATCCTTTCGCGTTGCAGGCCGATGTAGGCTTCGAGGTGCTGCAGTTCACGGCTTACCGGTACGGTTTGCTGGCGGTCGTACAGCTGGTAGCGGAGCAGGTCGGATAGGGCGGTAATGGTATGCTTGGCCTGCGGCACATCATCATCCATCTGGAAGTACACGGTGTTAAGGGCATTGAACAGGAAATGCGGATGGTATTGCGCTTTGAGGAAACGTAACTCCGTCTGCAACCGGTCGTTATTGATCTGCTCTATCAGCAGCTGCTGCTCATAACTCCTGCGCACCCATGCATTGCCACGGGCTATGGCATAATACAATAACAAATACAATGCGGGGATCAGGTAGATATTAATCACATCATACCACTGGCAGCCATCATCCGTAAGCGCCGCCATGGGAATCAGCGTTACCGACGAAATCAGTTCTATATAGAGAAAGGCTTCCGCCATTTCTTTCAGCGGTGCGCTGCGGCCGGAGCGGAGGTGCTTCTGCAGCAGGCGGCCCAATACGTAAAAATAGAAGTAGTTGAGGGTAAGACAGGTACCTATCTCTATGGCATTGATACTCCAGTGCCGCTCCCAGAAGCGGGATTCGGAGATCACATCGTTCACCAGCCGCATGCTGGCGTAGATGCAAAGTCCGTACAGGGGAGGGAAGAACCATTTCCAGTATCTGCCTTTCATATCATTCAATTTAAATCAATTTCAGGACATCTGCGGCTGCGCTACAGGCTCTTTTACCTGCCGCTTCGTCACCTTCATTCCCATGAGGAAGCGCACCCAGGCAAACGGCCTTATGAACAGGTGAATGATGAGCACCGATGCCAGCAGGGAGGTGATGGTGACGAAGATATATTTCATGCCGATGGTATCATCGGTTTTTACCACGTAATAGGCGATGATGACGATGATGGTCTGGTGCAGGATGTAGAACGGGTAAACCGACTGGTTCACATAATCCGGCACGGGCCGCAGGGCGGAGAGGTACCGTTTCCCATAACCCGTTATCGCCAGCACCCACATCCACGACAGCAGGGGCCACCGCGCCAGGTACAGGTAAGTAACGGGGTTGGTTTGCCAGTCGGGCAGCCAGTTTTCCAGTTCAATATCGTTCCACCGCAGATAATTGATGCCCAGCAGCAGGATAAAGGCCATGGTAAGTGAAACCCTGCGGTTCCGCTCCAGGCTTTCCATGAGTGCAGGCTGCATCATACAGATGAACCCTGCAATCACAAACAGCATCCAGTACAAGAAATAGCAATAATCGTGGATGAGATCGTTGGTGGAAGGGTAAGGCAATACCATGGCAGAGAACCAAATAACAGAAGGTACAATAAGCCAGTACACCCGGTACCCTTTTGCCAGCCAGCGGAGCTTTTCCGCGAAGGCTTTTCCTTTGGGGGATACGGCCCAGGCAAAGAAGGGCGCCAGCAGCAGATCGTACAGGAACAGGTAAGCGATGAACCAGAGGTGATGCCAGCTGAAATTCCCCGCAGGGTATGGCTCAAACCGCAGCACCGATCCGTAAAAATCAAGGAAGTTTCCCGTAAACCCCTGCGCCACCCGCTCCATATACACCTGCGGCGGTACAATGAGGAACATGCCTGCCGCCAGCGGAATAAACAGCCTGCGTAACCGCAATCCCACAAACTGTCCTGCCGTACGCCGCCGCATCATAAACCAGGTTACCGCCCCGGAGATAAAGAACAGCAGATGCATGCGGAAGCGGCTCAGCCAGAAAGCGAACTCCGACAGTACCTCACTGCCCGCGGCATTGTTGATATGCCAGGGATCATCGACCATAAAAGGCCGGGCGGCATGGTAAAGGAGCACTCCGGCAATAGCGGCAACGCGGAGCCAGTCGAGGTAACTTTGGCGTTTAAATGTTTCCATACGGCAGGATTTGCTACAAACTTACCCGCTCCCCGTATGTTATAGCCCCTCCGATTGACCATCCGCACCTGTGCTTTGACCAACTGCATCAACCGTTACCTGCTTAGAAGGGTTTTAAAGCTGCAACAAGGAGGAAAATGGGGCGGCGGGTTTCGTCCTGCATCTCAGGATATGCGGCGAGGATTTCTGCCGTAGGCTGCGGCTCGGCAACGGATTGCAGTTGGAACCCGGCTTCGAGTAAACCGTTAAGCAGCGCTTCCAGTGTACGGTGATATTTAGCCACGGTATGGCCTAGGAAGGTAGTATGGCGGAGGCCCTGGTCCTGGTAACGATCCACCGGCCAGTGAAGGCGTTTACCGGCTGCATCGGTGTACCAGTCCTGCTGCGGAAGGGCGGTAAAAATGGGATGCTCGGTAGAGAGCACGAACGATCCGCCGGGCTGCAGGCAGCTGAAAACCTTACGGCATACATCGGCATAGGGTGCTACGTAATGCAGGGCAAGGGAACTGAGCACTACGTCAAACGAACCTGCGGGGTAATCGATGTCTTCTATGGCGAGGCGGCGGTAAGTGATGGCCTCGTCGCTGGTAGCCTGCCGCGCCTGTTCCAGCATCTTTTCTGAAATATCTATCCCGGTTACCTGCGCTGCACCCTGCTCGCGTGCGTAGCGGCAATGCCATCCGAAACCGCAGCCCAGGTCGAGCACGGTTTTCCCTTCCAGCGGCGGCAGCATTTTTCTCAGGACAGACCATTCGCCTGCCGCGTTCAGGCCCTGTGTGGAGCGTGGCATCCGGCTGTACTGAAGGAAGAATTCCGGGTCGTCGTATTTGTTTTGTTGCATGGCGTCAGCGTTTCGGTATGGGGCAAATATAGGGTATTACACAAACGGAAAACGGCCCCCGCAATGGGGGCCGTTGCCTTACAGTGTAGGTAAACTGGTATCAGACAAACCGCAGGAAGCGGAAGGTTATTTTTACGGAATGGGTCTCATAGTCGCAGCCCACTACGCTTCTACTTTTATAGAGGGTGCCGGTGAAAACACCTTCAATCGGCTCATTGGCATTGCCTACTTTGGAAATGATGAGTTTTCCGGCAGAATGTTTCGAAACCGGCTGCCCGCCCACTTCTTCACAGAACATGGAAGCCATGAAATCGTTAGTGCTCTTTTGTAAAGTCACGTAAGCTTCGGTGACTGCTCCGTTCTGCGGACCACAGGGCCATGTCCCGATTTTGGGATTTGTAAGCGATACCTGGCAGTTGAAGTTGTTAGGCGCTTCCACATCAAAGAGTGCCAGATCGTTATCATAGTTGGCAAACATGGCCTGTTGGGGAGCGATCATGATTACT
Organism: Chitinophaga deserti; assembly: GCF_003149455.1. Lineage (GTDB taxonomy): Bacteria > Bacteroidota > Bacteroidia > Chitinophagales > Chitinophagaceae > Chitinophaga > Chitinophaga deserti. Next base: position 96,171 of record NZ_QFFK01000013.1, on the reverse strand, counting down.
TCCCCGTCTATTTCAATTTTCATAAAAGTGGCAGCAGCTTCCGGTACCAGCTGAATGGGCTGGCGGAGTACAAGCTTTTCCGGTTTACGGATGCCGTTGGGGGAATTGGGGTCTTTCAGTCCGATGAGGCCTTCCAGCGTTACTTCCACGATGGCGGTGGTAACACCGGTTACGGTGGCGGGCGCTTTGTACACGGCATTCCCCTCGATACCGAAAGGGTTCTTCTGGGCGGTAACCGTTCCCGGGCCGCTGAGTACTTTCCAGCCGGTGGCGCGGGTTACATACTTGTCGTGTATCATGGAGTAATTGCTGACCACGGTACGGCCAAAAGTGGCATCATCTACCTTATGCTCGATAGGTGCCAGCAGGGAATCCTGGTTCAGGTTGATCTCCTGCACACCACAGCGGAGCGCTACTTCCTGTCCGGCCCTGATCTCGGTTTTAGCCGCAAACAGCTCGAACTGTTCGTAGAAAGCGAGGTCGCAGAAGTGCGTTACCGGCGCGGTTACGGTATGCGCAGTTTTGTTGAGCGAAGTGGGGAGAGGGCGCCAGGTGCCGTCTGCCGTTTGCCAGGCCAGCATGAGCATCTCTTCGCTGCCTGCTGTAAGGGCGGAGGGCTCGTAGGCAATGGTAACATTCACCGGCTTGGTAAAGGTCACGTTTTCGGGGAGGAGGCGGTAGGCAACCAGGGGCCTGTCGGGCCGCAGGGTATTTGATACTGCCTGGATACTGAAGTTCTGGTCTCCGGCTACGGCGCCGGCGGGGACCTGGATACGGACTTGTCCGTCGGTTGATTGAAGCTGTCCACCCGCAGCACCGATCACGGCGGTGGCAACGGTACCGGCTACTGCGCCTTTGGCGGTAGTGAACGGTTTACCGGTAGGGGGCGGCAGGGAAGGGCCGGGTTGTTCCACTTTCGGTTTTTTGGAGCAGGAAACAACGGTCAACAGGGCTAAAGCCCACAAAGCATGGCGGATCATAGGGGGTAATTATTGGTTTCAGGTGCAAAGCTATCTGGTATGCCCGGTTGCCACCAGTGCCCCCGGCCTCAAACAGCGTTTTATATGTCTGAAGCTACCTTTTTGAAGGGGCATCAATCGAATGGAACGGTTAAATCGATGGCTGAAATGTATGTATGGGGAGATTGATTCCGGAGCTTATTGTATTTTCATAGGAAAGACATCCCTATGCATTTTCTATTCTCCCTGTTAATGCTTGCCCTGCCGCAGGAGAATCATCCGCCAGACGGACGGTATACCTATGATGTGGTGTATGCCGAATGGGATAAGCGGGCAAAGGGCCAGCATGTAACTGTGGTGATCCATGGCGATTCAATTCGGGTGATTCATGCCGCTGGTACACTGTCTGGCAAGAAGGGGGAGGTGATTGATTCTGGGATCATTATGAAGCACAAACCCACAGGCAAGTGGATCATCGGGCGGGGCCCGGCTGACGCACATGCGAAAGAGGTTGGAGGCTGCTCAGATGGACCTGCTGTGATTGACTTTAAGAAGAAGCAATTCCATTTATGCTGATGGCAGGGTTCTTGCTGCAAACTGTACATGAAAAACCTGCTGCCATTCCTCGTCCCGGCCATGCTGCTGGCCGCCTGCCATGCAGGCCCCCGTACCAGTAATTCCGATGCGGTACCTCCGCCGGAAGCTCCCGTAACAGATACCGTTCCGCCCGATAGCCTGGTAACCCCCGGGAAGTCTGCCGGTATGTTTGTACTGGGAGCGGATGCAGGCCCCCAGCTCTCCCGCATGGGACGGCCCGACAGTGGAGATGCCGCCATGGGCAAAGCACTCGCCATCTGGAAAACAAACGGGTATGAAACCGCACTTTTTACCGAACGCAATATGGGGGTAGATGACACCTCCCGTATCCGCATGTTCCGCACCACACTCCCCGGCTACCGTACCTCCGGCAAAGCAGGTCCCGGTTCCCCACTGGCCGATCTGGCCCGCAACTTTACACTTACGCAAACCGCCTGGTATCCCGAAGGGACAGACACCGTGCGGGTACTCACCGCACCCGAAGGCATCTCTTTCGAAGTAAACCAGAAAATGTTCTGTACCGGACTGATATTGCACGCACCCGGAGCAGACCCTTCCTCATCGTATCTGCCATTCCACCCAGGCGCCATGAAGCCCGCAGCGGTGAAGCAGCCTTAAGCTGCTTTCGTGTATGGATCCCTGTTAAGCATTTCCATTTCTGGTTCCCAACTGTTTATCTGCTGCTAAATCTCACCGTTACTACATCCTTCCGGGATTAGGCATTGCCGTTTCGTGCAATGGCTGTTGTTATTTTTATCCTGATTACATGAGAATTACAGGAAAATATTTTCCTGCGGAAGGGATGTAATCCCCGGCTATGGCCTGTTTGCAGCACACCGGCAGGACAGTGCAGGACGCGCGGGCAGGATGGAGCAGGTTGCAGAGACGAATTTATTCGAGTATTATTGATTTGTTGAGTGGAAAAATAGAGATGAACGGATATGATATGAAAAGTTAAGGAAGCCTGCAGCGCCTGCAAGAACTGATACGCAGCGAAATATGATGGCAGGGGCAGCATCACGATCCGGAACAGCAGACATGAAAATTTCACAGTTTTGCCACGTATGAAAATCAGTGCGCCATTTTAGCTAAGGGGGCAGCACCAACTATCGCTTATTCTTACTGTATGTATATATCCGCTATCCGGCAGGCCGCCGGTATCTGTATGCTTTTGTCTTTCCTGCAGCCTTTGCGTGCGCAGGAATCTCCGGAAAACTATTCCGCCACGCTGCCCGCAACGGACGCCCTCGGCCGTAAGCTCCCCGTTAGCGCTGCCGCCGGCCCGGTAAAGAAAGATAAGTTCGTCGGCATCTTTTACTGGACATGGCATTACCATCAGGACAAACTGGCGCCGCACAATACCTCCGCTTTCTTAGAGAAATATCCGGATGCCATTCATAATTACCGCCACCCCAAATGGCCGGCCAATATCATGAACTTCTGGAACGAACCCCTCTTCGGTTTCTACACCAACTCCGATAAATGGGTACTCCGCAAACATGCCGAAATGCTGGCAGACGCCGGGGTGGATATGATCATGTTCGACTGCACCAATGGCGACCTCGTATGGAAGCCCGCTTATATGGCGCTGTGCGAAGTGTTCAGTCAGGCCCGGAAAGATGGTGTTCGTACCCCACAGATTGCTTTTATGCTGGGTTTTGGCCCAAGCAAGCATACCCTGAGCGCCATCAACCAGATCTACAACGACCTCTACAAACCAGGCCTCTATAAAGACTTATGGTTCCAATGGAAAGGGAAGCCCCTCATCATGGCGTACCCCGATAATATCGAAGATCCCGAAATCAAAAACTTCTTCACCTTCCGCCCCGGCCAGCCGGTCTACGACAAAGGCCCCCAGCGCAACGATCACTGGGGCTGGCTGGAAATCTACCCGCAACACGGCTTCGTTAAAAACACTGATGGCAGCTACGAGCAAATGACGGTTGGCGTATCCCAGAACTGGACCAAAGCCAACGGACTTAGCGCCATGAATATGCCCGGCGCTTTCGGCCGCAGCTATACTGATAAAAACGGCCACGATACCCGGCCCGGTGCGCATAAGTACGGCCTCAACTTCCAGGAGCAGTGGGACCGTGCCCTCGGTCAAAACGTAGAACTCGCTTTCGTTACCGGATGGAACGAATGGATCGCGGGGAGATATGAAGTATGGCAGGGCCAGGCCAACGCTTTCCCCGATCAGTTCGATAACGAGCATAGCCGTGATATAGAGCCGATGAAAGGCGGTCATGGCGACAACTACTACTACCAGCTGGTATCCAATATCCGGAGGTTCAAAGGCATGCCTGCAGAAGCGAAGCCTTCCGCACCGGCAACCGTAAAGATCGACGGGCGCTTCTCCGACTGGGGCCGCGTATTGCCGCTGTACCGGGCGCATAAAGGCAGCACCATTCACCGCGATTCAGACGGCTTTAAAGGCACGCACTATACCAATAATACCGGGCGTAACGATCTGGTGGCTGCCCGCGTGGCACGCGATGCACAGAATGTTTACTTCTATATCGAGACGGCCGCCCCGCTCACGCCCCATACTGATCCTTCATGGATGCGGCTGTTCATCGATACCGACAGCGATGCCAAAACCGGCTGGGAGGGTTACGACCTGATGATTAACCGCAATGCACCGGGTAAAAAAGCCATCCTCGAAAAATCTGTATCGGGGTGGAACTGGAGCAAACAGGCCGAAGTGGAATACCGGTATGAAGGTAACCGCCTCGAGCTGCGCATCCCCCGAAAATTCTTCGGCAGCGGGCCGCTCCGCTTCCAGTTCAAATGGTCGGATAATATGCAGGAAGATGGCAACATCATGGACTTCCTCGTAAATGGCGATGTAGCACCCGCTGGCCGTTTCAACTACGCTTTCTCAGAATGATCCACGTATATCGTCAACAAATCCACAACATGTAAAGAAAAATTGTCCACGTCATGATGAAACTGAATACTCGATTCCGGGTAACATGCTCCATGTTCCTGGCGGTAATGCTTTTTGCCTTACCGGCCCGGTCGCAAAACAAAATAACCGTCACGGGAACGGTGGCCGATTCTGCCAGCGTTACGCCGCTGCCCGGGGTAATAGTACGGGTGCTCAATGGCAGCGCCGGTACACAAACCGACCCCCTGGGGCGGTATACCCTGCAGGTGCCGGCCGATGCCGTACTGGTTTTCAGCCTCATCGGCTACCGGCAGCAGCAGCTGGCAACAGGTGGCAGAACCACCCTGAACGTCCGCCTTTCCGCTACCAACGAAAGTCTCAATGAAGTGGTAGTAGTAGGCTACGGCCAGCAGAAGAAGTTATCCGTTACGGGCGCCGTATCCTCTATCGGTTCCGAAGACCTCCGGATGACCACTTCCGCCAGCTTAGCCGTAGCCCTTGCAGGAAAGCTTCCCGGCCTTACATCCATCCAGTCTGCCGGCGGCCAGCCCGGCCGCGACGATGCTACCCTGTACCTCCGTGGCGTAGCTACCACCAACGGCGCCAGCCCGCTCATCCTCATCGACGATGTTCCGCGCGATAACATCCGCACCATCGACCCCAACGAGGTAGCCACCATCACCATTCTGAAAGATGCATCGGCAACGGCGGCGTTCGGGGTGAGGGGGGCCAACGGGGTGATCCTCATCACCACCAAACGCGGACAACCCGGTAAAGCAGAGCTGAACCTCAATGTAGACCAGAGCTGGGCATCATTTACACATGAACCGTCGCGCCTCCATTCTATCGATTACATGCGCCTGCGCAACGAGGCATCGAAGAACGACGGTATTACCGAAGCGCCTTTCCCGGAAAACGTAATCGCCAAATACGAGAACCCGCTCGCAGGCCTTGATCCCAACGATCCTGATTATGAAGCAAAGGCCGCCGTGCGCAGGTATATGTATCCCGATCACGATTATTACCGCGAGCTGATCAAACGGTTTGCGCCGCAAACACGCGTGAACCTCGGCATCCGCGGCGGTACGGAAAAGGTGAGCTATTTTGCCAACGCCAACTATCTGCATCAGGGCGGTAACCTCAACGTGGAACCAAAGTCGAAGCTGGGTTATGACCCATCGGCAAAAATGGACCGCTGGAGCTTCCGCTCGAACCTCGATTATAAGATCACCAATTCCCTCAAAAGCTTCCTGAATATCGGCAGCTATATAGAGCGGGTGAACATGCCTTCCGCAAACGTTTATCCCAACAGCAGTACAGACTGGATGATCTCCGACCTGATGTATCAGGCGCAAACGATCATCCCCATCACTCCCGGCCCCACCGCGCTCCCGGGCTTCGGTGTTCCGGAAGGCGCTATCATCGACCCCGGTTACCTCGACCGTTCCGCTTTCGAAGTGATGAACCGCCAGGGCTACCGCAACGAGGTGCGTTCCAATCTCAACAGCTCCCTCGGACTGGAATGGGATCTCGGCAAGCTGATCACACCGGGGCTGAGCATGCGTGGCATGATCTCGTTCGACTCCCGCGGTACCACTGCCATGCAGGGCAGCAAGCTGGAACCGCTCTACCTGGCGCAGGTGAACTATGCTACAGATGAGATGATCTATTCCGTGAAGCGCACCGGACAGAACCGTCTTTCCCTCGTTAAAGGTGCGGATTCACGCTACAATATCAACATGCAGGGGCGCATCAATTACGCCCGCCAGTTTGCCCGTAAGCACGATGTAACCGGTATGGTGCTGGCGCAGCGCGATTACTGGGAATCTACCGGAGGGGAAATCCCCTTCAACGTGATCGGTGTGGCAGCAAGGGCTACCTATGGCTACGATAACCGTTACTTCGCTGAGCTGAACGCAGGCTACAATGGTTCCGAACAGTTTGCTCCCAGCAAACGCTTCGGTTTCTTCCCCGCTGCATCTCTGGGCTGGGTGGTGAGCAACGAGGCGTTCCTGAAGGGCAATAATATCGTCACCAACCTGAAGCTGCGCGGCTCGTATGGTAAAGTAGGGAACGATAAAATGGGCGGCGCGCGCTTCCTGTACCAAAGCAATATTTCCATGGGTGGCGGTCCGCTGGGAAGTCTTGGCCTCGGCCAGGGCGTAAGCCAGGGCCTCCTGGGCAATCCTGAAATCACCTGGGAAGAAGCACTGAAGCAGAACGTGGGCATCGACCTCCAGCTTTTCAGCGACCTCACCATCACCTTCGATTATTATACCGAAGACCGCAGCAAGATCCTCATCACCCGCGGTACCATCCCCGCCATCCAGGGCGTGCCTTTGGGCAATATCCCGAAAGTGAACCTCGGGGAGATCTATAATAAAGGTTTCGAGATCGAACTGGAATATCACCGTCAGCTCAACCGCGACTGGTTCGTTCAGTTCCGCGGTAACTACGGCACCAATAAAAACGAAGTGCGCTTCATCGACGAAGCCATCAACGATGAGTCCTATGCCTACCGTCTTCGCCGCACGGGCTATCCGCTGGGGCAGCACTGGGGCTATGAAATCGACCGCAGCAATGGCAACGGTTTCTTCAATTCGCAACAGGAGCTGGACGCTTACCTGTCCAAAACATCCTATGGCTTCGGCAGCCCGCGTGTGGGCGATTTCATCTATAAAGACCTCAACGGCGATGGTGTTGTGAACGATAAGGATATGCAGCCGCTGCGCTACACCCACATCCCCGGCTTCACCTGGGGCGCTACCTTCTCCGCTACCTGGAAAATGATCGATGTAACCGTGTTCTTCCAGGGTGTAGGTAAATACACGGGAAGGTATGCAGATAATGGCGTGTATGAGATCATCAAACAGGGCACATTCTTCGACCTGCACCACAATGCCTGGACGCCGGAGCGCTACGCGGCAGGGGAGCGCATCACTTATCCCGCCCTCAGCACCAAGTCTAATACCAACTTCACCGCCAACGATTTCTTCATCACCAACAGGGCCTTTACCCGCCTGAAGAATGCGGAAGTGGCCGTTAATATCCCGAAATCATGGATCAGCCCCATCGGGTTGCGCACCGCACGGGTGTATGTAGGCGGACAGAACCTCTTCACCTGGTCTAAAAACTTTGTGATGACGCACCTGGACCCGGAGGCGAATAACGCGATCGGCTACCCGATCACCCGTACGTTTAGCGTCGGTTTCAACACCTCCTTCTGATCATTCAAACCAGTTTAACATGAAATCGATATATGCCTTTATACTGATGTGCGCCGTGGCGGCCGTTTCATGTAATAAGGCGCTGGATATGGCGCCGGATGGAAAGCTGGCCATGGACGAGATATTTGCCGACAACGATAAAGTAGCGGCCTTCCTCAATTCCTGCTACGGCAACGTACCCAGCAAAGGACTGGGCTACTTCTTCACCTCACGCGGCCCCGTAAACCTCAGCGATGACTCCTGGGATACCGATGCCGAAGCCGAGCCTACGCTCATTTCCGGGAGGATGTATAATGGCGATGCCGCACCAGGTGCGCACCCGCTCGATAATCCCGCCTCCATCGACCAGAACAACGGCAACTACTGGAACCGTTACTGGAACTCCATCGGTAACCTCAACCTGTTCATCAGCCGCATCGATACGGCCACGGTAACCGATCCCCTCCAACGCAGCCGCTGGAAAGGAGAAGCCCATCTGCTCCGCGCGTTTTATTACACCGAGCTGTTGCTGTGGTACGGCCCGTCTGTACCCATCGAAAAAGTGCCGCACAAGTTCACCGACGATTTTTCTAACCTGAAAAAGGCTTCCTATTACGAAGTGGTGAAGTTCATCATGGAAGATTGCGATGTGGCACTGGCTACCAACGAGCTGCCCTGGCGCATTACCGTAGATGCGGAGAATGGCCGCTTTACCAAAGCCATGGCCGCCGCCATCAAAAGCCGCATGATGCTCTTTGCCGCCAGCCCGCTGTACAACAAAGGGCAGGATCATTGGGAAGAAGCCTACAACGTCACGAAACAGGCCCTGGCCACCCTGCGCGCCAATGGTTATGAACTATATAACAAAGTAAACCTGCCGCATCTTTACCTCGTGCCCGATGCGCACCTGGGGCCAAACCTCAACCCGCATACCGCCCTGTACAACGAATATTTCACGCAGGCCATGAAGTATGGTGATAACCCGATCGATAAGGAAACCATTTACCAGCACCGCAGCAACACGGGCAATATCTTTCACGTAGATGGAGTAGGGGCGCAGAACGGGTATAAATCCGGTACCTGTCCCACGCAGGAGCTGGTGGATGCTTATGAAACCTCCGACGGTAAACCCGTGCTGAACCCGGAAAATCCTTACCTCGACGAAAAGCATACCCAGCCCAACTACAATCCCGACAATACGTTGTACAACCCGGCAGATCCATACGCCAACCGCGATCCCCGTTTCTACGCCACCATTTACTACAATGGTTCCAAACGCAAGGCACGCTGGGGTTTTGCGGAAACGCCCGAGTCTCCTGAAAACTTTCCTGCTGGCATCGGCAACCGTACCCGTATCATCACCACTTATGTGGGTGAGCCTTTCACAGGCATTCATGCTGCGAGAAGAAGTGCTACCCGCACAGGGTATTACGAACGCAAGTTCCTTTACCCTACTTCCGGCGATGATAACGGTGTGGCTGGTCCGGGCCACAAATGGTACCGCCTCGGGGAAATGGTGCTGAACTTCGCGGAAGCTGCCGCAGAGGCGGGTAAACTGGATGAAGCATGGACGGCGGTAAATGAGATCCGCGCCCGTGCGGGTATGCCCAATCTGCCTGCCGGTCTTCCCAAAGCGGTGCTCATCACCCGCATTCGCAACGAGCGCAGGGTAGAGATGGCGCTGGAAGAAAACCGCTATTTCGACGTGCGCCGCTGGACGGCCCCGGGAGGCGATCTCTCCAAAACCGATAAATGGGTTACCGCCATGGAGATCACCCGCAACGCCGATGGAACTTATACCTACAAGCGCCGCCCCGTGCGGGAAGTGGAACGTAAGAACTACACGGCGAAGTTCCTCTACCTGCCCCTGCCACTGGACGAGGCCAACCGCCTCCGCTCCATCACCGGGCAAATATGGCAAAACCCCGGCTGGTAAGCGCGGGATAGTTTTCTGACTGAAATACGAATCCAAATGCAACAAAAACTTCAACATACATTCGCTCTGGCGCTCGCTGCAATATTCGCCTGCGCTGCGATCCCTGCCGCTGCTCAGCAGGCTAACGGGACCGTCCGCTCCGGCCGTATCACCGACGCGCAGGGCCGTCCGCTTGCCGGTGTTGCCGTTCAAACCATGGATGGGCGCAATGGTACCTCTACCGGCACTAACGGCCAGTACCAACTGACCGTCGAAAATGATCAGTTGCCACTTACCGCCTGGATGCGCGGTTACCGCCGCGATACCCTGCAGCCCGGCGCAGCAACTGATATCGTTTTAAAGAAAGATGTTCATCACCTCGATGAGCCCGTATACCTCGGTTACACTTCCACTACCAGACGTGCGCTCACCGGCGCAGTGGCCACCGTGTCCGGCGAGGAGCTGGAGCGTGCGCCTGTAGCCAACCTCAGCATGTCGTTCGCAGGTCGCCTGCCGGGATTGTTTACCCACGAAGCCAGTTCCGAACTGTCGCGCGCTGCTACGGATATGTTTATCCGCGGCCAGTCATCCGCCCGCAAGCAGGGCCCGCTGGTGATCATGGATGGTACCCTCGTTTCCTACAACAGCCAGCAAACACTGGAATATATCACCGCTTCCGAAATCGAATCCGTGTCGGTACTGAAAGACGCGGCGGCGCAGGCGCTGTACGGCATACAGGGTGCCAACGGCATCATCGTGGTAACAACGAAGCGTGGTGGAAAGGGACCGTTAAAAGTGGATGTACGGCTGGATCAGTCCGTTCAGGAAGTAACCACCCGCCCCACCTGGTACAACTCCTACGAATACGCCTCCATGCGCAATCAGGCGGCTAAGAACGACGGCCGTGGTGATTTCGCCATCTTCAACGAAGCGCAGATGGAGGGCTTCCGCACGGGTTCCGACCGCAACCTGTATCCGGAAAATAACTGGTACGACCGCTATATGCGCGATTTCGCGCGGATGGAGCGGGTGAACGTAAGCCTGAACGGAGGTAACGACCGCGTGCAGTTTTTCTCCAACCTCAACGTCATGCATCAGGGTGGGCAATGGAATATCGATACCGACAAGTACAAGTCGGATGCGAATAATATCTGGGCCAACTACCGCTCTAACCTGGATATGAACCTGCACAAATACATCAAAGCTTTCCTCCGGCTCAGCGGCAATATCAAACGCGAGCGTACGCCGGGTTCAGGCAATTCCACCGTGTATTCCAGCCTGTTCCAGATGCCGTCTACTACATACGGCCCGCTTACGCCCCTCATTACTGGTTCTTCCGGCAAAACGAATGCAGGCGATCAGGTGGTGACCACTGAAAAGGTAGGATCTCCCACTTACGGAATGCTCAACCGATCGGGCTATTACCGCCACACGGTGGTGAACATCAACTCGCAGGTAGGCGTGGAGGCCGATCTGTCGTGGCTCACAAAAGGGTTATCGCTGACGGGCACTTTTGCTTATCAGACAAATTCAGTGGGCAGTCTTTCCACTACCCAAAACTATGAACGCTACATGCGTACCGACCGGCGGGATACGCTGGCTTTCGTGAAGAAAGGCGGTGAAACCAATACCCCGCTCAGTTACGGTAAAACGCACAGCTACTATTATAACCTTACCTATCACAGCCAGCTGGATTACAGCCGCGATTTCGGGAAGCATCACATAGGCGCTACTGCATTCGGCTACTTCCAGAACCTCACTACGGCAGACAATGGCGCACCCGGCATGTTGCCCTACAACCGCCTGAGCCTCGGCGGGGAAGTGGCTTACAGCTACGGTGGTAAATACTTCCTGCAGTTCGATCTGGGCCGTTCCGGCTCCGAGCAATACGCCCGTGATGTACGCTTTACTACCACGCCCGCTGTATCTGCCGCATGGCTGGTAACAGGGGAGCGGTGGATGGAAGGAGCGAGCTGGCTCAGCCTACTCAAACTGCGTGGCTCCTGGGGTAAAACCGCGAACGACCGTACCGGACTTTCCCGCTTCGCTTACCTCGACAACGTTACCTTCGGCGGTGGCGGCCCCCTTGGTTACCTGCAATACAATATCACAGAAAACCTGGTAGGTAACCCCGGCATCCGTGCGGAAGTATCCACGAAGCGCAACGGCGGCATCGATCTGGGCTTGTTCAATGCCATCCACATCACGGCCGATGTATTTAATGAAGAAATGACCAATATGGTGGTGGGGGCAGTGAATAAGATCCCGCAGTACCAGGGCATTCCGCTGGGTAACTATCCCCGTACCAATATGGGAGTGTTCAGGAACAAAGGATTTGAAATTTCCGCTTCTTTCAGCAGGCAGCTCAACCGCGACTGGGGCCTGAATATCGGCGGATGGTTCGCGCAGCATAAGAACACCATCGTGAGCTGGAATGAAGCGAAGCGTGCGGCGGATTATGCCTACCGCAACTGGGAAGAAGGGTATTCTCTGGGTACAGAGTTCGGATATGTGGTAGACAATTCAAACGGCAACGGCTATTTCAACTCGCAGGAAGAGATCACCCGGAGCGGGCTTACCTATTCCTTTGGTACCCCGCGCCCCGGCGATCTTAAATATACCGACCTCAACGGCGATAAGATCATCGATCAGAAAGACAAAGCGCCCATGGGCTACGGCAGCACACCGCGGCAGCAGTACGCCATCAACGGCGGGGTGAAGTTTCGTACACTGGAACTGAACTTCCTGTTCCAGGGCACCGCGAAGTACGCCACTTCATACTCCGGTATGGGCGTCCGGGAAACGGAGTTCGACGGGGTATACGGCTCCATCCACCGCAATGCCTGGACGGCCGAGCGCTATGCTGCGGGTGAGCCCATCTCGCATCCCGCACTGTCTATGATCAAAACGGTCAATCATGAAACCAATACCTTCTATTTCTACGACCGTTCGTATCTGCGCCTGAAAAACGTGGAGCTGATGTGGACGCTGCCGGAATCGGTATCTAAAAAGCTCGCGGCGCAAAGGCTGCGTGTGCTGCTCAGCGGACAGAACCTGCTCACGTGGGATAAGCTGCCCACGTCCGACTTCGGGCCTGAAAGTGGTGGATACGGAGCTTTCCCGGTATACAGGGTATTCAATGCAGGCGTTCAGCTGCAATTCTAATCACAGCATCGATGACGTGTTAAAAATAACGACATGAAAAAGATATTCCCCTTCCTCCTCGCTGCCGCCGCACTGGCCTGTAACAAGCAGCTCGATCTGCCGCAGGACGGCCGCATCACGCTGGGAGAAGTTTTTAACGATTATGATTACACGCGCGGTTACCTCAATTCCTGCTATGGCTTTGTGCCCGGTCCGCATGTAGACCGCTCGTCTTTTACCGACGAGGCGCAGGATTGTGACGACCTCACCGCCAATTCCCGCTACCGTGCCTGGTATGCGGGAGATGTAACTGCCTCCAGCTACGCGGGGCAGTCGTCAGACGGGCAGCCATGGCAGCGCCTGTTCGAAGGCATCCGCAAAACCAATGTATTCCTCAACGGTATCCGCGATGCCAATATCGTGGCATCTCCGGAAGAGCGTAACTCCTGGGTGGCACAGGCACATACCCTGCGCGGACTGTACTACTTCCAGCTCATCAAACGCTACGGCGGTGTTCCCATCTTCGATAAACCGCTGCCCATCGGGTACGATTTCTCGAAGGACCGCCGGGCTAAGTTCTCCGAAGTGGTGGCGTTCATTATCAAAGAATGCGATTCGGCACTGATGGTGCCTGTGGGCCGGCCGGGCTTCAACTGGGATATTTACGAGAATCAGTACGGCATCATGACCCGTGCGGTGGCGTATGCCGTACGGTCGCAGGCTATGTTGTATGCCGCCAGTCCGCTCTGGAACGATGGTTCCTACACCTGGCAGCAGGTAGCTACGGCCACCGGTGAAGCGCTGGGCCAATGCCTTGCCAACGGGTACACCCTGTTCAACGAAGTACCCGATGCTGCCATTGCGCAGAACGGTTATGCCCTGTACCATTTCATCACTTCCAACGATATGCGTACCCGCGACAAGGAAACTATCCTGCACACCGGCGGGCAGATGGCCATGTGGCAGAATGCCGGGCTGCCCAGTACGCCAAGCATGTCCAAATCAGGCCCCAATCCCACACAGGAAATGGTAGACCGGTATGAAATGGCCAACGGCGAAGCACCCATCCTGGGTTATAGCGATGCCGACCGTTTAACGCCCATCATCAATCCTGCTTCAGGATACGATCCGCAGAACCCTTATACCGGCCGCGATCCGCGCTTCTATGCCTCCATCTACTACAATGGTGCGGTACGCAACCTGGACGCGCCTGCCGGTAAAAAAGTGGAAACATTCGTAGGCGGAGCCGAAGGCATCAATCCCGATAACCGCCGCTTTACCCGCACCGGTTATTACGTACGCAAGTTCAATAACTGGAAATCGAAACAGAATGGTAATGCCGACGGGTCGGTTCGCCTCATCCACCTGGCAGAGTTATATCTCAACTTCGCAGAAGCAGCCAACCAGGCCGTTGGGCCCGATGTGAAAGTGACTGTAGGTACGTTCAGCATGACGGCCCGCGAAGCGGTGAACGCAGTAAGGGCAAGGGTAGGCATGCCTGCCTTTCCCACTGGTATGTCGAAGGAAACATTCGACAAGAAATACCGCAACGAGCGCGCCGTGGAACTGGCCTTTGAAGAGCACCGCTTCTTTGATGTGCGCCGCTGGAAAACGCTTGCTGAAACCGATAAATTTGTAACCGGCATGCGCATCACCAATAACAACGGCGTATTATCTTACCAGCGCTTCCGGTTCGAAGACCGCTCTTCGAATACCGACCGCTTCCTCATGTATCCCATCGATCAGAATGAGGCCGACAAGATCCGTGAGCTCACCGGTGTAAACTGGCAGAATCCGGGATGGAACGAATAACGAAACCATGCATATAGCACATGAATAAGATTACCCTTACCGCCTGCACCGCCATCCTGGCCGCGCAGGCGGTTTTCGCACAAAAGCAAACCACCCCGGTGGCAGTTCCGCCGCACAGGGCCGATGAATGGGCGGCTACAGACGGACTGGGCCGAAGCATTTCTCCCGGCACTTATCCCGCCCCGCGGGATGGTAAATATGTGGGCATCTTCTACTTCATCTGGCAGGGCGCCCATGGCTACGACCGGCATGTTGCCGGCGGCCCCGGCGGCGGCGTGGTGGTGAAAACACCGGCAGATTCGGTGAGTCCGTACGATATCACGCAGCTGCTGAAAGCCAAGCCGGACAATCCCAAATACGGGCCGTTGCACGCATTCCATCACTGGGGTGAGCCTTACTTCGGGTATTACCTCCCTGATGATGAATGGGTGATCCGCAAACATGCGCAGATGCTTATGGATGCAGGTATCGACGTGATCATTTTCGATGTAACCAATGGCCCTATTTATTTGCCCATCGTTAAAAAAGTAGCGGAAACCTACCGCAAGCTGCGGGCAGAAGGAGAGGCGGCGCCCTCCATCGCGTTCATCGTGAATAGTGGCCCCAAATCTACCGTAGCCAACCTGTATAACGAGATCTATAGTAAAGGCCTCTTCAAAGACCTGTGGTTTTACTGGAAAGGGAAGCCGCTGCTGCTGTGCCCGCCGGAAGCGGTAACGCCGGAGATCAGCGCGTTCTTTTCCATTCGCCAGTCGTGGGCCTGGAGCAAAGGGCAGAAGTGGTTCGGTGACGGGAAAGACAAATGGACCTGGCTCGATCATACGCCGCAGAACTACGGCTGGCATGAATCCAAAGACAAACCGGAGCAGATCAGCGTATCCGTAGCCGAGCATCCTGTATCCAACATTGGCCGCAGTTTTCATGACGGAAAGCAGCCGGAAAAGCACTCCACCGAACGCGGACTGTATTTCAACGAACAGTGGAAGCGCGCACTCGAAGTAGATCCGGAATTCGTTTTCGTAACCGGATGGAACGAGTGGGTAGCCATGCGCTTCGCCGCCGGCAGCGCCGGGCAGGACTTCCTGGGCAAAAAAGCCAAAGAAGGCGAAAGCTTTTTCGTGGATCTCTACAACGCAGAGTTCAGTCGCGATGCAGAACCCGCCAATGCGGTAACTGCAGATCACTACTATTACCAGCTGGCCGGTTTCATCCGACAGTTTAAAGGCGCCCGCCAGCCACAGGAAGCCTCCCGGAAAGATAAGATCCGTGTAGATGGCACCTTTGCTGACTGGACGAATATCAGAACCCGCTTTACCGACGATAAAGGTGATATACAGCACCGCAACCATCCCGGATGGGGCCGCATACAATCGTATACGAACACAACCGGCCGCAATGATATCGTAGCCGGAGCGGTAGCCGCCGATGCAGACAATGTATACTTCTACGTAAAAACCGCGCAGGATATGACCGCCCGTACCGATCCCGACTGGATGCGTCTGTTTATCGAGGTGGAAGGGCAGCAGGGCCCGCAATGGGAGGGCTTCCAGTTTATCGCAGAGCCTGCTGCACAGGATGCTACATCCGCCATACTGAAGCAATCAGGTGGTGGCAATGTGTGGACCGATAAAGGCAAATTACAATGCCGGCAGCAGGGCAGCGAAATGGAAATTGCTATTCCGAAGAAGATGCTGGGTATTAAAGGAGCAGCTTACACGCTGCAGGTGAAGTGGGCTGATAATTTCCCGCTGAGCGCCGGAGCCATAGGCTGGCTGGATAAGGGAGATGCTGCACCGAATGCGCGTTTCCGTTACAGGTACGTGCATCGTTAAATTTTAGCATAAACAACCCCTTACTGCCTGGATGTACCGGGTGGTAAGGGGATTTTTGTATGTGGTAAGTAAAGTTTTTTCATATTAAAAAATATCTTCTAAATATTTCATTATCAGTAAGATGAAAAATTGGCATGGTACCACTTTCTTCCACATGCCGTTGCATTTCGCATTGATTGTTGAGGGCTAACGCGTTGAATACTTCATCTCCCTAAATTTGTCCATCGATAGCACATATGTACTAGACAAAAGCGCAAGCATGTTTCTTATAGGTTCGGCAGTTGTCAGAAGATTGTTTTACTAAATACCCTGTTTAATGACGCCTTCTTAAATTTTACAATTCGTTTTACTGATTAGCCCTGAGTTGCTATGTATCCTTTCACGGATTACGTATTGGGCGCCTTATTGCCATATCCATCTGATTAATCTTTAAATCTAAATACTCTTATGAAAAGTACCCCCAACTTCATCCGTCATCTGCTTGACTTTTTTGTGCAGTCTGATCTCGATAACGATCTGCGCCCTTCTCACATTAGCTTGTACCTTACGCTTTTCCGGTGGTGGAACGATTTTCACTTTCAAAATCCTTTCCGTATCAACCTGAAATTAATCATGCAGGCCAGCAAAATTGGCACCAAAACGTGTTTCAGGAAAAGCCTCCATGAATTGGAAGAATGGGGCTATATCAGACACTTTAAACCTGAAAACCCGGGAGATTTTACCATGATCTCGATTATGGGATTTCCCTGTTTCGAAGGTGTATTGAACACAATTCGCGATGAAATGGACGAAATGGATGAGAAATGTGATCGAAATGTTGCCGATTTCGAACCGAAACCGACCCATATAAAACAAATACAAACAGAAATACAAATAAATAAAGAAATAAGTACTCCCACGGCACTCGCCGTTGCTGCTTTTTTCACTTCCATGAGTTATCCTGAATCAGAAGCTAAAAAGTTCTTCGCTCATTACGAGGCCAATGGCTGGTTGCAGAATGGTAAAGTACCCATCACCAATTGGAAAGCCGCTGCAGATAAGTGGATGCTAAATGTCAAATTCCCTAATAAACGGAATGATGATTACCCAACTTCTCAGAACTATGGAACCCCTCTGTGATTATCCCGAAATGCTCAGACTGGTGGAAGAGCAGGGTAAAATCATCTTCGGTAGCTCCTACAAGATCCATAAGGTTGATGAGCCGGTTGTAAGGAAGATGATTACTTACTTCTTTCAGGATGTTGAGATGGCCAGAACGGAGGGTATTAGGCTCGGGAAAGGACTGATGCTGAGCGGACCGATAGGATGCGGTAAAACTGCTTTAATGCAGATTTTTACTGCCATGAGCGGTGGTGATTTTGTTCCCTGTATCGTGAATGCCGGTCAGATTGCGCTGGATTATGCAGATAAGGGTCATGTCATCATCCGGAAGTATGGAGATCAGTCTTTTCACCCTGTAACCCGCCATCCGGTAGTATACTGCTTCGATAACCTGGGAGTTGAACGCCCGATGTGCCACTATGGCCCGCCGTGTAATGTGCTGGCTGAAATCCTGATCTCCCGGGGAGAAATGGCCGCTTCGCAACTGATACTTACCCATGTTACAACCAGGATGGATGCAGTGTCTCTTGAAAAGCAATACGGAAAGGCTGTGCGTAGCCTGATGCGGTCCATGTTCAACCTGATACATTTTAGTAAGGATAGTCCGGATAAGCGTAGGTGAAAGCTCCCGGTACAAGACCGGGAGCTTACAGGAAGCCATGAACTACTCATTTTTGATGGCAGACTGGCCCAACGTTGCCATTACAGTGCCGGCGATACCAATCCCGCCAGCGATTTCGCTGATGCATTGGGGAAGTTCTACCGGTAAACCGAACAGGGCAGAAACTATTGCCGTGAGCAGCAGCCCAATGTTCCGCACTTTCTGGAAGAAAGGGGGAGTAGGGGCTGAGAGGCGATGAAAAAGTTCCATTTTTCGAAATTTTAAAAGGTGAAAAAAATGATACCATTAAACCGGAACATCCACCGCTACCAGCTGCATCAGCTTGAATTTACCGTTGTTGATGGGGTAGAAGACGCCGTTTTCTTCCTCCGTGAATTCGATAGACAGCGCTATGAATACAGGGTCTGCCGAGTTTGCGGGAATGGGTACCGTCAGCGTTTGCGGCGCTGCCGGAGTTGCATCCAGCAGGATGTCAGCAGAATCACTGAAGGAAAAGGTGTGTTTCACCGTTTCAAAGTTCAGCACCGCAACACCCATTTTCAACCTGCAATGTGTGGCTTTGGGAGGGGCGATGATCAATTCCGTGGGAATGAACTCCGGCAATTCGATGTTCGCGTTGCCTGCCACCCTGTTTACCGAATGGGTAAACGAAACCTGCACATTGTTGCTGAAGCGTCCGTCTTCTGTAAAGTCGAAAGGCACAAAGAGGTTGGTGTCGCCATCCAGCAGGTTGCGTTGCCCTCTTTCATGCAGCATGTCGGTTTTCATGATAGCCTTGCACAGCTTTGTAAGCCTGGGGAAAAGGTCTGTATTCGCCCGCTGAGGTGTCATCTGATGGAAGGCTCTTTTGATGAGCATGCTTGCTTTTCCGGCTTTGGCAAAGTCGAGCGCATTCAGCCGTACCTGCTCAAAATTCGGATCATTCGCAAACCTGTCGACAACAGCGGGGCTTTTTTTCTTGACTGCGTATTCCCCGTTCTTCTTTCTGTAGATCATCATTTTCTGGGTTTCCCCTGTCAGTTGGAATATCCCTGTTTGATTTCCAGTTTGTTTTTTAGACATAAAATTGATTTTTTAAAAAGTTTGTAATTGGCACTATCAAGCCGTGCCAGTAAAGCTTTTCACGTGATCAGCGTGGTGTTTTCGTAATTACAAACCGAAAGTAGGAGGAGTGGAAAAACAAAAAAAATGAGATGGCCGTTATGGCCGCAATTGGCCGTTTTGATCACTTTTGGCCGCTTAAAACTTATCAAAATGAGTAAGAATTCACTACTAAGAAGAGTTGTGTCTACTGCAGATATTCAGCGCATCCTGGGTACATCGTCACGTACTGCCCGGAGGTTGATGGTAAGACTAAGGGGTAAACTGAAGAAGGAAGAAGAGCAGTATGTTACCGTGGCTGAGTTTTGCAGGTTTGCAGGAATAACGGAAGATGAAATCAGGCAATTTTTTGAGATGTAAGTTGGCGATTCCTGCCTTTTGACTGCCTCGTTACAGTCTTCGGACTGCCCTTTCACTGCCTTTAGACTGTCTTTACACTAGGGGTAGACTGCCTCTACACTGCCTTCAACGGCCTTTAGCGTGCATTTTGGAGTCGGTGATTGCCTGGGTAAGCTGGTTATAATACTAACGAGTTTGTATTTATGAAAATTTACTTCACATTATGAACATTCCATTATCATTTGCGTTATGGAAAGCAAATTATACGCTCCCATTTTAGCCATAAGTATTCCCTTAGTTAACCAGCTAACCCTAAATCAATTACAAAATGAGATCATGGAGTCACTTAGCCGGCCTTGGTATGGTGCATGAGTTACCTGATGAGATGGCTTTGGCAATGTTTAATGCAATGATTGTGGAGTTCCGGAGGTTGTACCCGAAGCTTTCTGAAAAGGTGGTAAAAGAATTATGGAAGCGGTGTGAGTTTGTACGGTTTAAGAAAGATGCAGTTATTGTGAACCATGGCGAGGTGTGCACGCATGTCCTTTTTGCAGCAACGGGATTAGTACGTTTGATTTTGAAGAGAGAGCGTAAGGAGCAAACATGTTGGTTTATGGCAGAAGGGGATGTGGTTATATCAGTGAAAAGCTTTTATACGCAAGAGCCGAGCGAAGGCCGCCTCGTAGTCATGGAGGATATGGATTGTATTGCACTGCACAATGATGATCTGCAATTTATTTACGACAAGTATATTGAATTTAATGTAGTTGGCCGGTTGATGACGGAGAAGTACCATGTACTGTGGGATGAGAGGATTACCTTGCTGTCGGATTCCGCAGTTGGCCGGTGTAAAATGTTGTTTAAGGAGAGTCCAAAATTTATAAACCGGGTTTCTGATGCAATGCTGGCCTCTTATCTGGGAGTTAATAAGTCTACATTAAGCCGCAGTAAAGGCTTGATCTTCAGGAATAAATTAATGAGTGTCATCAGCATTTTTAAATTATTTGGATGAGTGTAATAGCAGGATTTTATATAGATAATGTACAATTGAATCGGAGCATTTATTTACCCTAAAAATCAATCATAATGAGTTTTTGGAAACATCTTATCGAAAATGGAGAGGCGTCAATAACCCCCACGAAAGTGCAACAGCAAATGTTTGATAAAATAGCATTTGAGTACCGTAAGCATTGTCCGGAATTGTCAGATGCATTTTTTGCAGACTTTCGGAAGTGTTGCGAGGTGGTCCGTTTTAAGAAGGGGGCTGAAATTTATAGCTATGAGAAGGGAAATCAGCATAGTATCGTAGCTGTCAGAGGTCTTATTGCAGCCAAAGAAAATTCAGGGGTGAAGGAGCGGGTTATGTGGTTTATGGGTAGGACGAATTGTAGTGTAATGGAGAGGAGCTTTTACATGAAAATGCAATACAACTATCAGGTGGTAGCTTTGGAATTGTCTGATTGTATCATGTTACCCAATGATAAAAGGGAGATATTAATTGGTTCCTATGAGAGTTTTGAGGAAATAGTGGATGAAGAACTAAATGAGAATTTGCTGATTCAGAGGGACCAGTCGTATTATTGGGATTTGCCTCCCATAAATCGATATCAATACATTTATGAGGAGAACCCTGAACTGATCATCAGCTTGCCTGATGAGGAGTTGGCTAAGTATCTGAGGGTTGATAAAAAAGTTGTCACACAGCTTCGCAATCTGAATAAACTGATCGGTAGTGATCACAATTAATAATCATAATATAACACATCATGGAATCATGGAAACATCTTGTTAAAAAAGGGGAAGTTGAAGAATTGTCTTTACCTGATCAGGATGTATTGTTTGTTGAAGTATTTTCCAGATATGAGCGTCTCCTTTGTGATCCACTTTATTTGAATGAATTACTGGTACCGGGTAAGGAAGTAAAGCATCTGTCTGATGGTTTCAAAGAGGAATTCCGCAAATACTGTATCTCACTTCGTCTAAAGAAAGGAGCGGTGATGAATGTCTATCAGGATGTGAAAAACTATCATGTGGTAACCGTTAAAGGATTAATCGCATCTAAAACGAAGGTGTTTACCAAAGTTGATGTACCATGGTTCATGGGGGAAATGAATAGTGTAATGTGTGAGGATGAATTTTATATGCCACTAAACTATAATCTGGATGTCTATTCGTTGGAAGATTCAGCATGCATATTGATAAGTAGGGAGCAATTGAATTTACTTACTAGTAAATATGAGGAAGCCAGAAATATTTTAGTAAAAGCATATGAATTATCCTTAGTTAAGTTGGATAGAAGGAGTAAGTTACGTGGATTGGATGCTGATGGGAGATACAATAAAGTGTTTAATGAAAATCCACAATTAACTTCCCGGATACCATCTGCTGAATTGGCTTTGCACCTCGGAGTAGCTGAAGGTGAATTAAGAGTTATTCGGGATATAATCAGGGATTTGAATTAATATCTGAGGCGAACTAATTAATAGGGTTGATAATTTTATTTGCAGTGAAAAAATCACTAGATTTGACATTATAAACCCATAATGTATGTTAATTAGGTTCAAAGTAGAGAATTTTACGTCGTTTGGAGAAAGGCAGGAGTTTTCCCTGATTCCTGGTAGAACGACCCTGAAATCCGAACATAAGACTTTGCCTGTCAATGGGATATCAACTCTTAAAACATCATTAATATACGGTGCAAATGCTTCAGGAAAATCAAATCTGACTAAAGCTATTGCTTTTGGGCAGCGGTTAGTGTTGAAGGGTACAAAAGCTGACTCACCTATCGATTTTCAAAATTTCCGTTTGGATAAATCTTTTTCCAGAGCTGATTCTCGAATTGAATATGAAATACAGCACCGGGGGAAAAATTATGCTTACGGTTTTGTTTTTAACAGGGAAAAGATAGTGGAGGAGTGGTTGTATGAGGTAAAAAAGACTAGTGAAGTAAAGCTTTTTGAACGGGACAACAGAAAAGAGGAACCTTTTGATTTAGAATACTTTTTTAAATTAAACAGTAAGGTGGAAGAAAAGCAATTTTTAACATTTATCGCTAAAAGTACTCCAGATAACCAGTTGTTTTTGACCGAAATAAGAGAGCGGAAGACCAAAGGAAACGTTTCAAATATTGATGATTTGATGAATGTTATTGATTGGTTTTATAACAGCCTTAATGTTCTCTCCCCTGAAGGTAAGTATAAGCAAGGGTTGAAATTTGAAATACAGAATAATCAGGATGTGCTGAAAGTATTCCAGGAGTTACTTGATTACTTTGATACAGGCATCCATGGCATCTCATTTGAAGACGTGGACCGAAGTAAAGTTGATCTTCCGGATGAAGTATTATCAGCTATCGAGAATGAAATATTTAACGTTGAATCTCAGGCAAAAGGTGGAATAATGTCGAGCAAGAATAACACCTATATTATCAGTAAAAGCGAGAATGGGTTCATCTATCAAAAGTTTATGACTAAACACAGGATCAAGGGTTCAAATGAATTTGAGCTTTTTGATTCGAAAGATTTATCCGATGGCACTAATCGTATTATTGATTTCATTCCACTATTGATGGATTTGATGAAAGGGGATAATGTGTTTGTGGTAGATGAGATGGAAAGAAGTTTACACCCCAACATAATATATGATTTGATTGACTTTTTCACTTCCAGAGCTGGAAAGATTAATAGTCAATTGATCGTGGCAAGCCATGAATCTACATTGCTTACACAGAAATTGTTGCGAAAAGATGAAATTTGGTTTGTTACAAAGGACGATAGTGGCGCAAGCAGATTACATTCCCTGGAGGAATATGATGTCCGGTTTGACAAAGAAATCAGGAAAGACTATTTGCTAGGCAGATTTAGAGGTGTGCCGCACCTGGGTAACCGAAATAAAATAACAGTAATTCCTAATTAAAATAAGTAGTAGGTATAGCCTATGCCAAGAGAAAGAACTGATTTCATCCGCGAAAGTGGCTCCAAAAATAAAGAGAAGATCATTGTGTTAGCTTATGAAGGCGTTGATACCGAACGCTTGTATTTTGATGCTGTTAAAGGTTGTAGACGTTTTAACAGAGATTTGGTTGAGTTGCATGCGTTAGTTAGACCGAAAGGTGATAACCAAAGTTCTTCCAGGCACGTGTTCCTAAAGTTAAAGAGAGAAGCGAAGGACAGGTATAATTTCGGCCCGAAAGATGAGCTGTGGATGGTAATTGATACTGATAGGTGGCGAAATATCCCTGATATTGTGGCTGCATGTCGGGCACAAGGAAATATGTATGTTGCTGTAAGTAATCCTTGCTTCGAACTTTGGTTGTTGCTGCATGTATTGGATATATCAGAATTTACAGCAGATGAAATTGAGGCTATTCGTTCAAATAAGAAGAGCAGGACTTCAAGAACACATGTAGAACGATTGCTAATGGCTGCCTTAGGAGGATCTTATAATAAAAGCAATCTTCGAACCGATGTTTATATTGCCAATCTGGACTTGGCGATTAGACAGGCAAGGTTACGTGATCATGCTTTAGAAGATTATCCTACTGTTGTTGGTAGTCATGTTTATAAGATTGATGAAAAATTGATCCTATCTACAAGTCCCTAGCAATCTAGGACAATGAGACTTTAGTAGGTGCTTTTTTAATAAACTGTAAGTATCCTGAGACTCATTGTTTAATTCCTTTCATCAATTCATTTTCCTAAACCTGCACGCATACTTCCACGATGCTCCTTCCAACTTTAAGAAGGAGGTATGTGAGGCCTGCGGATGGAGTGAAGCTACTTATTACCGGAAGGTTAAAGTTGGCGGGCAGTTTACGGAAGCTGAAAAAGATGCGATTATAGCCATAGGTAAAAGGCTGGCGAAGAAAGGGGCGGTGTTATTGAAGCAATAGTATAAGTTAAATGAACCTAATGGTAATCCTCCATTTGATTTGATTTTCTTAATTTCGTTGTATGGATAAAGGTAACCGTCGCTCCCTCTCGCCATATAACAATGAGCTTAAAATGAAAGGTTTTAATGCCTTCCGGATAGAAAGCGACGGCAGTGCTACCCGCACTTACAGCCGGAAAGACTTCTACAAAATCTGCCTTACCACCGGTAAAAGCAAAATCCACTACGCCGATCGCAGCTTCGATATGGATGGAACCATCCTGTTTTTCGGTAATCCACATATCCCATATTCATGGGAAACACTTTCTACTACCTATATCGGTTATACCTGCCTTTTCTCGGAAGATTTTTTGCAAAGCGGGGAACGTTCCGAAAGCCTCCAACAATCGCCCCTCTTCAGGATTGGCGGTACACCTGTATTGCAGATCAGCGAACCTCAGCGCCAGTATCTGAACAGCATTTTTATCAAAATGATAGAAGAGCAGCAGTCGGAGTATGCCTTTAAAGATGACCTGATCCGTAACTACATCCAGCTCATCATTCACGAAGCGCTAAAGCTCAGGCCCTCCGAAAACTTCGACAAGCATAGTAATGCCCTGTCGCGGATCACATCCGTTTTCCTTGAACTGCTGGAAAGACAGTTTCCCGTGGAGTCAGTCAGCCGGCCTTTAACCCTTAAAACCGCGGCAGACTATGCCAAAAGCCTGTCTGTCCACGTTAATTACCTCAACCGCGCCGTAAAGGAAGTTACAGGTAAATCCACTACCACCCACATTAGTGAACGTATCATCGCCGAAGCCCGGGCTCTGCTACAGCATACCGACTGGAATATATCAGATGTTGCCTATGCTCTTGGTTTTGAGTATCCTACGTATTTTAATAACTTCTTTAAAAAGATGATGGGTATTAACCCATCCGCTTACCGGGATCAGTTGGTTTGATTTCCTTAATGAATGTATTGAATATCGTTAGCAGCAAGGTACCTTTCTGACGGAACTTTGTGCTTATGCACGAAGAAATGAATCATACGGTAAACGATATTTTCGAAAGGGACAGATTGGGTAATACTATCCGCCTGGATGATCCGGAGTATCCAAAGCTTTTCGCGGTGATTCAGAAAGCTATGCGCACTACCGCAGAGCTGAATACACTGGTAACAGACGATGTACAATTAATCCGCGATGTGTTTAGCAAACTGGTCAGCTACAGGGTCGATGATTCCTTTTTCCTGATTCCGCCTTTTTATTCCGATTTCGGAGAAAACATCCGCATTGGAAAGAATGTATTCGTGAACCATGCCTGCACGTTTATGGACCGTGGCGGAATCACGCTGGAAGATGATGTGCTCATAGGTCCTAAAGTAAACCTCATAACTACGAACCATCCCCTGAACCCTGCGGAAAGAAGATCCACAGTGTCTCATCCCATCACCATCAAAAGAAACGCCTGGATAGGGGCGGGTGCCACTATACTGGCAGGTGTCACTATTGGGGAAAATGCCGTGGTGGCTGCCGGGGCAGTGGTTTCGAAAGACGTACCGGATAATACAATTGTGGGTGGCGTACCGGCTAAAATAATTAAAACAATAAATTGAAAAACAAGGATATTATGAAAATACTTTCGTCCATTCTGGTGACTTTGATTGCTATATCAGGAACAGCCTGCAACGAGGCGAAGCAACGGGAAGTAAATATGGTAGTAAGCGACACTTCAGGGCAACATTATACCACTTTCACTGTAAGTGATAAAATCACTATGCATCCAGTGCGGTTCAGGAATCAGTATAATATGGAAGTGGCCGGGCACCTGTTCATGCCCCGTGATATGGATACCTCCCGGAAACACGCAGCCATTGTTGTAGGGCATCCCATGGGTGCGGTAAAAGAACAAAGCGCCAATGTTTACGCAACCCATATGGCAGAGCGTGGATTTGTGACGCTTTCAATCGACTTATCGTTCTGGGGCGAAAGCGAAGGACAACCGCGCAATGTGGTGGCGCCGGATATCTACGCAGAAGATTTCAGTGCTGCAGTTGATTTCCTGGGCACCCGGCCGTTTATTGACAGGGAACGTATTGGCGCCATTGGTGTATGCGGCAGCGGGAGCTTTGTGATCAGCGCCGCCAAGATCGATCCGCGCTTAAAGGCTATTGCAACCGTAAGTATGTACGATATGGGAGCTGCCAGCCGTAATGCCCTGCATCATTCACTGACTGTTGAACAGCGGAAGAAGATCATCGCTGAAGCTTCGGAACAACGTTATGTAGAGTTTGGAGGTGGCGCCCTAAGGTACACCGGAGGAACAGTGCACATGCTGAATGATAGTACCGATCCCATTCAACGTGAGTTTTATGCCTTCTATCGCACCCCGCGCGGGGAATATACCCCGAAAGGCAGCTCTCCGGATCTGACAACACATCCGACGCTTACCAGCAACGTGAAGTTTATGAACTTCTATCCCTTCAATGATATTGAAACCATCTCCCCAAGGCCGCTGTTGCTGATCACTGGCGATCAGGCCCATTCAAGGGAGTTCAGTGAAGATGCATACAAACGTGCTGCCACGCCCAAAGAACTGCTTATTGTTCCCAACGCCGGCCATGTGGATCTTTATGACAAAACCGATCTTATCCCGTTCGATAAACTCACCGCTTTCTTCAATCAATACCTTGCCCGATAACAGTAATAAGGTAATGAATTGCGGATGTAAATAGCTTTATATGAAATGGACAATAACAGGTATACTTTCAATTACATTGACTACCGTGGCATTAACCGCCTGTGGTAATAAAGAAGGAATTGCAATGGCTGAACAAAACCACCGGGAGCCTGTTGATGTTAATGATTCAATCACCGTAAAAATGAAAATTACTGTAGGTTCAAAGAGTTTTTCCGCAATACTTTCAAAAAATTCAACGGCTAAAGCATTCATCGCTTTGTTACCGATGAAGATCAGAATGACGGAACTGAACGGAAACGAGAAGTATTTCGATCTGGCGAAAGATTTGCCTGGAAATTCTTTTGTGCCCGGAAGGATCTATTCCGGTGATCTGTTGCTCTGGGGTACCAAAACACTGGTTGTTTTTTATAAAACATTCAATTCTTCTTACAGTTATTCCTCCATCTGTAAGATCAATAATCCTGAGGGGCTTGCGGCAGCTTTGGGGACGGGAAACGTGGAAGTGGTGTTTGAGCTGGAATGACATTAGCAGACTGCCAGGTCTAACCCGGGTGTATATTATTATGGCGGAATAGCGATTCCAGTTTTTAAATAATGTAAAGGGTAAGAAAAGCCCGCTGGTACGCCGGCGGGCTTTTCTGATAAGCTTCTATTCAGAACGCAACCTGTCAATGGGATTCGCCCTGGCAGCCTGAAATACTCTCGTTCCTATAATTGCACTGCAGCTCAGCAATACGATCAGGAAGGTAGCAATGTATGGCACAGGCCCGGCTGCGGGGTGATATTGATATATAACCTTGAAAATAAACTTGCTGGTAAACAGGTAACCCAAAATTGATCCGGTTACAAATGCAATTAGGAGTACGCGTATGAATTCCTTGTTTACAAGGCCGATAATCTGCAGGATAGACGCACCCAGTACTTTACGGACGCCTATTTCTTTGCTCCGCTTATCTATGTTCAGGGATATTTGTGCGAACAACCCGGAAGCAGATAACAGCAGGGTTATTATTGCCAGAAAAAACGCTATTGACTGGAAGGCAAGCGTCATCCGGATTTCCTTTTCAATGAGATCCAACTGTAAATAGCCGCGATAAGGTACATTGGGTACCAGCTGCTGCCAGGTATCCTGCAGGTACTTTGTTACTTCAGGCAGTTTTTCTTTATCCGTGCGTACTACCATAAACCTGTATTCTTCGGGCTTAGCCATGCGAAGCACACAGGGTGGTACAAGGCCATGCAGGCCGTATTCCTTATAGTCGTTGATTACCCCTACAATTGTATACCGGGCACTATCCAGCGTAATGCGCTGGCCCAGCGGCTGTGTTAATTGCATCCGGTTCAGGAAGGTTTGGTTCACGAGTACCGACTCGTCTGCATCTATACCGGAATTATTAAACTGACGGCCCTGAACCAGCCTGATACCCATGCTGTTTAAATATGCTTCGCCACCAACCTTTGCGACCTGTGTTTGAATTTCATGGTTGTCAGTTTTAGCGGTTTGCGTGTACGAGCCGCCACCAATTTGCTGAACACTGCCTGCTACGCTTTTGATGCCGGGGTGCTGCCCGATAGCCTGACTGAATACATCGTACTCCTGGGGATGGTTGATTTCAACTACCGCTACTTCATTGATGGCATATCCAAAATCTGCCTTCTTCTGATAAGAGGCATTCTGCGACATTACAATGCCTACTACCAGCGCAAAGCAGGATAAACTGAATTGTGAGATCATCAGGAAGCGGGTAAAGCGGCTGGATGCCCCAAGTACCGTTTTCCCTTTAAGGATCTGCAATGGCTGAAAAGAGCTTATATAGATTGCGGGATACAAACCGGAAAAGATAGCACTGATACCGGGTATGCATAGCAGGAATAACCAGAAACCGTAGTCTTTGCTATAGTCAGGGGAAAGGTCTACCGTCGTAAGTTGATTGACTATGGGTAAAAGCAGGTGAACGAACGATAAAGCCAGTACAACTGCCAGCAGGCAAAGTATAATGTTTTCGGTCAGGAATTGCCAGATCAACTGGCGTTTGAAGCCGCCGATTACCTTGCGGATGCCGATCTCCTTTAGGCGTGCGCTGGCAAAAGCGATGGAGATATTGGTAAAATTGAAGCAGGTGATCAGTAGTATAAACAACGACATAATTGCCGGCACAATTACCAGTATACCCCGTGGATTCGACGTTAACTGGCTGCCATGCACATAACCCGGCATATCAATGTCAGAACTCGTGGCCAGCGCAGAGAATGGCTGGAGGGTAAAACCTGCTACCTGCCAGGCACTGTGGTTGCGGTTTAGCAGCGCAACAAAGGGCTGCAGATTTGCCGTAACCCTGCTACCCGCCTGTGGGTGCTTCAGTTCAACAAATGTGGTAACAAGGGAGGGGTTTGTCCAGTCGTCCGCGGCTGGCTGCCCGGGTAGTATCCCATTCTCAAATGAGGTAACGATATCGAACTGAATGCTTGAATTAGCAGGGATTTGCTGCAATACTGCGCTGACTGTATATATTCCGGGCTTGCCGTCTGCTGCAATCAACGTCAGCTGCTGACCAACGGGAACCTGTTCTGGGAAGTATTTTTCCGCAAAGGCCTCGCTGATGATTACCTGGTTAGACTGGTTGAAGGCAGACAGGTTGCCGTATTTCAAGGGGAAGCTGAAGAAATCGAATAAGTTCCTATCCGTATAATGGATCTGTTCATTGAAAGTATGCTCACCGGCTTTTACAACTACGGCCTTACTGTTCAGCCGGGCTATACGGTTCTCACCTGCAGTTTCTTTTTGCATGGCTTCTGCTAATGGCAGGGGAACAACGGCCCAGGGCTGACTGCTTCCATCTACCAGCCTGGTACTGTTCAGGCGGTAAATATGTTCGGTTTGGGTGTGGTTGCTGTCGAAGTTTTTCCTGTAGTTGTAGTTAAGATAAGAAAGTATGCAGCAGGCAATGGCAAAGCCTAATCCTACGATATTTAGGACTACATAGATTTTATTGCGCCAAAGTACACGGAAAGCGATCTTTAAGTAGTTCGATAGCATAAGGTATATTTCTGTCAGGAATCGGCAACTACTATGCCACCCACCAGTATAAACTGATCAGGCGCTGTGGTGGCCTTTTCTGCTGCTACGGCTTTTGGGTTTAGTGTGCGATAATGAACACCTGTGTTCGGTTATAAGTGTGCGGCCTCAGAGATAAAGGTAAATATACCCAATAAACAATCCCCTTACCAGCCGGATAAACCGGGGTAAGGGGATTACTATTTTTGATCTGCCGGATATTTTAGAAGCGGCGGTCGCGGTCTACACGGGGCTTAGCCTCGGAAACGTTAATCTGGCGGCCGTCGATAGCTTTGCCTTCCAGCTCACGGATAGCATTCATTGCTTCCTGTTGCTCGGGCATTTCTACGAAACCGAACCCGCGCGATACGCCGGTGTAGCGGTCCATAATGATTTTGCAGGAGTCAACGCGGCCGTAGGCGGAGAAGATATCGAAAAGGTCCTCATCCCGCAGGTGGGTCATGAGATTAGATACATAAAGGTTCATGATGAACAGTTTAAATTATAAAATAGTTAATGCGCTTCCACCATTGAAGGCTTATTAAGATGGATGATCCGCATAAAGGCAAGCAAACGGATAACCGGGTACACCGGGTCCAGTTCATGCCAGCGGAATCCGAAATTTATAGAGGAGGGGCGCTTATGATGATTATTGTGATAAGATTCTCCCAGCATGAAAACATCGAGGTTAAACAGGTTGCGGGAGGTATTCTTCATTTTGAAGTTGTGATAGCCGTATTTATGTGCAAACCAGTTGATGATAGCACCATGTACCGCACCAATGGCAACAGTGATGGGCAGTAATACCAACAACCATGGCGTAGGCATGAGGAGTATAAAAACAGCTGTGTAAATACCTACCCACAGCAACCGGCTATAGGCGCTGCCTGCCCAACGGTCGAACGCAGGCCAGGTAGGTACACCTTTCTCGAACCTTTCTTCCACCTCCATTTTATTGTTTACAATGTTCAGGTACACCCCGCGGGTGTGCCACATCATCGTAAATACGTTCTTGGAAAACTGGGGGGAGTGCGGATCTTTCTCGGTATCAGTATACGCATGGTGCATCCTGTGCATAATGCCATATGCACGGGGGCTCATGTAAGAAGATCCTTGGGTGAGATAAGCGAATATATGGAAGAATTTTTCCCAGAAGTTGTTCATTCTAAATGCCTTATGCGCGGCATAGCGGTGCTGGAAGAACGTTTGTGAGAATAACGATAAATACCAATGTAATATGAAAAATAATAAAAAGAGCATGCGTAGGAATCTACTGTTTTACGATAAATGTTACTGTGGAAAAACAGCAAATTCAGGAAGTAAGACCGTCAGAGAAAGAGAGAGAGCACTAAAATAGACGGTAATAAGAGAAGAATTCAGTGAGTTTCAATTACCCTAAAGGTAGTCTTTTTTATGTTAAGGAAAGCATAAACCACCTAATGGCTTAAATGCCCCCTTTTTTGTCATAAGCACACCGCCCGGTTTTCGGCCGGCTTCGGCATCTTTGTTGTGTTGGAAAACACTCATTCTTCACCATTAAACCTGATTATTATGACCACGCAAAATTATCAGATAGACATTAATGCCCCCCGCGAAAAAGTATGGGAAACACTCTGGGGAGAAGAAACCTATCCTCAATGGACCCGCCCCTTCAGCGAAGGTTCCCGCGCGGTAACAGACTGGAAGAAAGGCAGCCGCGTACTTTTCCTCGATGCCAAAGGCGAGGGCATGGTTTCCCGGGTTGAGGAGAATATTCCCAACGAGTATATGTCCATAGAACACCTCGGCACCATCATGGGTGGTGTGGAAGATACCACCAGCCCTGAAGTACAGCAATGGAACGGTGCACACGAAAACTACCGGCTGGAAGAAATCGATGGCGGCACCCGTGTGCGCATAGAAATGGAGATTGATGAGAAAAGTGAGTATGCTGAAATGTTTGCAGGCATGTGGCCAAAAGCATTGGAAGCTTTGAAAGGCATTGCCGAAAAGAACTGATTTGAATACTTTTTTCGCTCAAAAACCGGTTAATCAACGATCAAATCGGGATTTGAGCAGTAAGTTATTACATGGATACGGATGTTTGCCATCAAAAAACGATTGGCTATATGCATCACAGATCCATCCTTTTTACCCTGCTGCTGATCCTGCCCGCACTCTTCGCGGCAGGACAGCAACAGGATACCGGCATCGCCTCCCGCCTCAGCGATTCCGCCTTCATGACCTCCTTCCGCCAGCATCTTGAAAAGCTCCGCACCCGATACCACATCCCCGGTATAAGC
The DNA here is from genome assembly GCF_003149455.1 of Chitinophaga deserti. Taxonomy (GTDB): domain Bacteria; phylum Bacteroidota; class Bacteroidia; order Chitinophagales; family Chitinophagaceae; genus Chitinophaga; species Chitinophaga deserti. The sequence goes on along the minus strand of NZ_QFFK01000013.1, from coordinate 63,747 downwards.
GTGGGTATAGTTCACAACGGCCGCCTCGCCTGGAGCGAAGGCCTCGGTTTCGCGGATGTGGAGAATAAGAAGGTACCCGATGCCCACACCACTTACCAGATAGCTTCCGTCACCAAAACCTTCGGTGCGGTGATCCTCCTGCAGCTGGCATACGACAATAAACTTTCCCTCGACGATCCCATTTCCAGATACGGCATTAACCTCGGTGCCCGCTGGGGCAGCGATCCCCGCATCAGGTTAAAACATCTGCTCACACATACTGCCATGGGCGGCGTCTGGAATGCTTACAAACCCGGCTACCAGTTCCGCTATAACGGCGCCTGGTACCAGGAGCTGGGGAAACCTATCCATAAAGCTTCCGGTGAAACTTTCGGCCAGTTACTGCTGGACCGGATCGTTAAACCGTTGGGGATGACGGAAACTGTACCCAGTCCGGATGATTCCACAAGCTTCCGGCTAACGGGACTGGATAGTGCCACCTATGTAAAATCCATGGCCATTCCCTACGATTGGATGAAGAAGCAACGAAAGCTGGAAAGGATTAAAGGATTCAAATATGGCTTTGGTCCTGCTGCGGGAATGGTAAGTAACGTAACCGACCTGGCTAAATATGCCATTGCCATCGATGAAAGGAAGATGCTCAGTGGCGCCCAATGGGATACCATGTGGGCGCCATTTGTGAACCGCAGGGGTAAAAAGATCCAGTATGGACAGGGCTGGTTCACCGGGAAGTATAAAGGTGAACAGGTAGTGTGGCATACCGGGTGGTGGACGGGTTACTCCGCCCTGTTCCTCAAAGTGCCATCCCGCAACCTTACTTTTATTGTACTGGCCAATTCACAGGATCTTTCCCGCCCGTTCTACCATATCGTACAGCCCATCCCGGGTGTAATGTCCATGTTTCACCCCTTTAAAAAGAACCTGAACAAGCGGGTAGATGCTTCCGCATTTGCGAAGCTGTTCCTCCTAAGCTTCGTGCGTTAACGGCTGTAGTCGAGGGTGGCCAGCTCCTGGCGGATCGTATCTTCCGCGCGCTTTCTGAGCTGCGGGTTGCCTTTATCCATGATGCTGAGCAGCTGGCGGCATTCGCGGAGGAAAACGGGGGCAAAGTCTTTATCCTGGCTGGCGATGCCTATGCAGTTGTCCAGGATATCGGCGTACTTGATGGTTTGTGCTTCGGGACTGTTGTTTCTGATGCGTTTAGCTTCTGCGGCTTTCCGCTTGCGGCGGTTCCATTGCGGGTACATGCTTTTAACATATACATCCGTTAGTTCCACCACCAGTTGCAGGGTACAGTGTGCATCATGGTGCGGCATGGTGGCTTCGAGAAAGTGGGATAATTCCGTGTAAGTAACGGGTGTATCTTCCAGTACATCGTGCAATATGGCAGCGGCAAGTACCGGGAGAGACTGTGTGTATTCCCCGCAAAGGCGCATTACCCGCATGGGGTGTACGATGTAACGGTCTGGCGAGTATTTCCGTGTTTGCTCACCATGTGCCTTATCGGTATATGCTTCTACAGCAGCCAGTATTGCATCCATATGTAAGTGTTCATCAAAAAAAATGCCGCTACGGGCTTGAAAGATTTGTGTATTTTAATGGAAACCCGTTAAAACAGTGAATATGTCTATCTCCCGTCGTGAATTTATGCGCAACAGCATCGGTAGCGCCGCCCTTATGAGCCTGCCCGCCGGTGCGGCATTGGCTGCCCAAAGCCCTGCAGCACCCGCTAAGCCTTTCAAACTGGCCATCTCCACGTATTCGTACTGGCACTTCAAAACACCAAAGGTGCCCATTGAAAAGGTGATCGACGAAGCCGCATTGCTGAGTGTGGAAGGTGTCGATATCCTGCACCGGCAAATGGAAAGTGAAGATAACGCCTATCTGCAGAAACTAAAACGCCATGCCTTCCGCAATGGCGTGGATCTGGTTTCCCTGTCTATCCACCAGGATTTCGTGTCTCCCGATGCGGCAGAGCGGCAGAAGGATATTGACCATACCATCAAATGCATAGAGCTGGCGTATAAAATGGGCATCCCCTGCATCCGGCTCAACTCCGGCCGCTGGGGCACCATCAAATCATTCGACGATCTCATGGCTGCACGGGGTGTAGAACCTGCCATTCCCGGCTATACGGAAGATGATGCTTTCAAATGGTGTATAGACAGTATTCAGCAATGCCTCGCCAAAGCAGCGGAATGCGGTGTGATGCTGGCTATCGAAAACCACTGGGGGCTAACCTCTTCTCCCGAAGGCCTGATCCGCATCCGCAAAGCCATTGATTCTCCCTGGATGGGCTTATTGCTCGATACCGGTAACTTCCTCGAAAATCCGTACGATAAGCTGCAGATGGTAGCCCCGCATGCCGATTTCATACAGGCTAAAACCTATTACGGTGGTGGTGAATGGTACACACTGGATCTCGATTATCCGCGTATTATCCGCATCCTCCGCGATGCTAAATACAATGGGTATATCTCCATCGAATTCGAAGGCAAGGAAGCCGCAGAATCCGGTGTACGCAAGAGTGTGGAGATGCTGCGCAAAGCGATGGGTTAATCCCCATCACTTTGCTTTGGGCCTTTCTCCGGCACAAACTCCAGTATGTCGCCCGGCTGGCATTCCAGGATCTCACAGATCAGTTCCAAAGAAGAGAACCGGATGGCTTTCGCCTTTCCGGTTTTTAGAATGGACAGGTTGGAGAGGGTAATGCCCATCCGGTCAGACAGTTCGGTGAGCTGCATCTTTCGTTTTGCAAGCATCACGTCGAGGTTCACGATGATAGGCATATGGTTATATCGTTAATTGGTTCTCGTTATAAATTTCCACGCCACGGCGGTACACCACTGCCAGGGCCAGCAATAAAAGCCCCATCCAGAAGCTGTTTCCCACATCCACCAATTGCTGAAAATAGGGGGTGAAGTAGGGGTTTGTCATCCTGTTGAAAATGAAATACCCTATCAGCCGCACTGCATCTGCTGCAATGAGCAATAAACCGATGTTCCGGATACGTACCGCATTGATCTCCCGGAAAGGCTCCTTCAAAGAAGAATCCTGAAAAATCTTACGCAGCCATCCCATACCGGTTACCACCGCAATGGCGCCCAGCAGGGTAATTATATAGCTGTAAATACCCAGCGGAGAGCGGCTGGTGGCGCGGAGGATATACATATCCTGCTTCTTTTCCAGCGCTGCGTTCTGTAAGCTGCCATAAATAAGCTGGGGAGGAAGGGTGTCTTTCTTTGGGAATGCCTTCACGTCGAAATTGACTGTCAGCTGCCTGGTGGTATCCGTCAGTTCGCTGCTGCCCATCACCAGCGCCATCGATTTTAGAATCACGACAAGCAATGCAAGGAGGGCTACAACGTAGTACATAACATTGACCAGTACCCTTACGATATCGAAAGTTCTTTGTCCTTTCATGTGGTGTAGTTTGATAGGACAAAACTAGGGCGAGTTTTCCGAAATACAAAATATATTTATCGAAAAACAATAAATAATAGCTGATAAAGGGCCATTACTCTGCTGTGATACCCCTCGTTTGCTGGATGTACTGGCTGGGGCTCACCCCAAACTGTTTAATGAAATTTTTCCCGAAATGGGTTTGTGATTTATACCCCACCATCATAGCTACTTCATAGATTTTAAGGTTGCGCCCGGCCAAAAGCTCGGCCGCCTTTTTCAACCGGGTTACATGAATCAGTTCATGGGGCGTAAGGTCGGAGATGGCTTTGATTTTCCGGTAGAGGCTTACCCGGCTCATGTTCACGTGCCGGGAGAGGTGTTCCACATCCAGCTCGGTGTTTTCCAGTTCCTGCAGTATGAAGTGGTGGATGGAGTTGAGGAAAGCTTCATCCTCACTGGTATGCGCCATGGCCTGAATAGGGGCCTGCGGCGTACTGGCGAAGAACTGCCTGATCTTGTTGCGGTTACTGAGCAGGTTAGCGATCTGTACTTTGAGATAGGCAGGGGAGAAGGGCTTTTCAATATATGCGTCTGCCCCGGTTTCCAGCCCCTCTATTTTGGACCGCAGGGTGTTTTTAGCGGTTAACAGCACAACGGGGATATGACTGATGGCAAAGGTGGTTTTAATGGTTTTACACAGCTCAAAACCATCCATTACCGGCATCATAACGTCGCTGATCACAAGGTCCACATTTTCCTGATGAAGCATGGCCACGGCTTCCTGCCCGTTCTCCGTACGGAGGATCTGGTATTCGGGCATGAGGATGGATGATACGAAATCAAGGATTTCTTCATTGTCGTCGGCCAGCAGGATAACAGGTTGCATAGGTTGTTATTTTTCCAGGTTGATGAATGCCCCTTCCGGGATACTCCAGGTAAATATATTCATACCGTTGTTTGCAGTAACGGTCAGTTCGCCTTTATGTAATACCGTGAGCGAGCGGCAGATGCTCAGGCCAATACCGGTACCTTTCTGCTTTTCATTCTCCCGCAATCGCACAAAAGGGGCGAAAATGCGTTCCCGCATATCTTCCGGGATTAGTGGCCCGTCGTTCGCCACGGTCAGCTGCACGCGGCCACCGGTGGCCTCCAGCCGGGCTTCCACAGTACTTTGCGCGTATTTGATGGCATTGCTGAAGAGGTTGCTGAATATCTTGTTGATGCTTTCCTCATCGGCAAAAGCAATCACTTCCTCTTCGGGTAACTGCACAGTAAACTGCAGCTTGCGCTGTTGTGCAGGCAGGCGGAAGTTGTCGTAGGTATCCTGCAGGATCTTACGCAGGTCCAGCGGAACAAAATCCAGCCGGAAGCCCGATGATTCCGTTTGCCGGAAATCCAGCAGCTGATTGGTAAGCTGCACGAGGCGGTTGGTGTTCCGCTCCATAATAGCGAGGTGGTGCCTGTTTTCCTGCAGGGCACCGGGATGGTCCATGATCTCTTCCAGCGGGCCTTTAATAAGCGTAAGCGGGGTATTGATCTCATGCGCCACATTGGTCAGGAAATCCACTTTAGCCTGATACAGTTCCTTTTCTTTCTTCAATTGCAATGCTTCCATCCGCCGTTTCTGTTTCAGCATCTGTTGCCTGTGATACCTGGCAATTGCATAGTAGCCTGTTGACAGCAGCGCCAGGGCGTACAGCAGGTAGGCCCATGAAGTAGCCCAGAAAGGCGGCATGATCTGTATCTGTAACATGGCAGCACCGGGCCGGCGTTTACCGTTTGCATCGGTAGTGGTTACGTAGAAGGTGTAGTGACCGGGTTTCAGATCCGTGAAATACACGGTACGGTTGCTTTTCAGCCATATCCAGTCGTTATCCAGCCCTTCCAGCCGGTAGGCATACGAGATCATATCCGGCGCGGTAAAGCTCAGTGCGGCAAAGTTGATGCTGAACGATGCTTTATCGTACGGCAGCGTGATCTTTTTCGCATAGTGGATATTCCTTTTTTCTGCCGGTCCCATCGTCATATTACGCACATCCATACCAGTGATATACACCGGGGCGGCAGATGTATCGGGCAGGAAATGATCGGGGTTGAAGCGGATCATCCCTTTCACGGAACCGATGTACATATTGCCTTCGCGGTCCTGGTAACCGGAGTTGTAATTGAACTGGTTATTCAGCAAACCATGACTGGTGGTATAGATTTTAACCGCCCCCGTTTCCGGCTCCAGGCATACAAGGCCCCTCGAAGTGGTGGCCCATATCATTCCCCGCCGGTCTTCCAGCAGCCGGAATATATAATCGCTGGGGAGACCGTCTTCCGTAGTGAACCTTTTCCATTTGCCGGAGCCATCGAGCCGGGAGATGCCCCTGCCTTCCGTGCCCGCCCATATGCGTTGCGATTTATCGATCAGTATGGTGTTCACATTATTGCCCGCCAGTGAAAAGGAGTCTTTGGGATCATGATGATACGCGCCCTGCTCACCGGTAGCCTTTCTGTACCATTGCACGCCATTGTCGGAAGTGGCCATCCACAATGTACCATCGGCAGCCTCTGCTATACTGCGCTGGCTGGCGCGGGGCACTTCCTCCACTCTGCGGAAACGCTTCGCTATGGGATCGAAGCGGGCCAGTTCGCCGCCGGTGCCTACCAGCATATCGCCACCGCGGGTGCGGTAGAAGTAGAGGATGAAGTTGGAAGAGAAAGATTCAGGTCCGGCGGAATAATGCGCCACGGTTTGCCCGGTGCGGATGTCCATTACATCCACGCCATTGTCCAGCGTACCTATCCAGAGATTATTCCCATCGGCATACAGCCCGTGGATATTGGTGTGGGAGAGGGCTTTGCAATCTTTACGGGGAGTGTATTGGGAGATGCGCCCTGTCTTTACATCCACGCGGTTCACGCCATTATCTTCCGTGCCCGCCCAGATGTTTCCGAAGCGGTCTTCACAGATCTCACGCACCGCGTTGCCGCCGAGTGTTTGTCCGCTGTTGTCAGGGAAATATTTTTCGAAGTAAGTATAAGGCTTCGGATAATAGTTGATACCACCGAAGTAGCTGCCTGCCCACATGCCGCCTTCACGGTCTTTATGCAGGCAATAAATAGCATTATCACTGAGGGAATAAGGATTGTTGTATTGCTTGCGGAGGTTGATGTGTTTCTTCGTGGCGATGTTGATGATGTAAATCCCAGACTCCGTGGCTATCCAGTATTCATCGCCGCCATAATGCGCAATGAATCTTACATATACACCCACATCTCCGTCGGAATACCGGATGAGGTCTTCGTACTCATTTTTTTTCGGGTCCAGCAGTTTAAGGCCCTGGTTGGCGGTGCCTACGAGCAGGCGGCCATCGGGCATGCTATGCAGGTGGGTGATGTGGCGGGTGAGGGATTTAGGGGAATTCTTCCATACATCCCAGGTATGCAGCGAGTCGCCATACTTACGTACCGCGCCCTGGGCAGACGACATCCAGATGGAGCCATCACGGGTGATATTAATACTGCTGAGCGCACCCGGCACACTGCCGTTGGCCATGTTCTCCGTAATGTTCCGGTAAGGATCGTAGCGGTAGAGGCGGCCCCAGCTGATGTACCAGAGGTTGCCCTTTTTATCGGCACGGAGGGAATTCACGTCCTGTCCGGCCGGAGAAGGCACACGCTCGAAGCTTTCCGTAGCGGCGTGGTATCGGTAAAGGCCATTGCCCGCACCTGCATACAGCTGCCCGTTATCATCCACACATAATGTAAATACGAAGTTGTTGCCAATAGCTGATGAATCGCCCGGCTTCTCGCGGAATACCTTAAACTCACGGCCATCGAAGCGGTTAAGGCCATCTTTGGTGCCCGACCAGATGTAGCCCTGTTTATCCTGCGCCACGCAGAACACCGTGTTGTGGGAAAGCCCGTCTTCCACCTGGTAATCCCGGAAATAGTACTGCTGCGCCATTGCAGGCGGGGTAGCCGGTAAAAGGCATAGAAAAGACAGTATGTACCTGAATGACTGCAACGTGGTATAATTATAAGGCTACGTAAATATAAAAATATCCGGGAGGAAGAAGACGGAATGAAACGAAATGGCGAAAAATTGATATGAATCGGCCAATGCTTGACAATTGTTTTTTCAATCTTTGAACCGCGTTGAAGAAAAACTGATATCAGCCGCCAATATTGCAGCACACCCCGTAAACCGCCTCCATGGCGGAACGGACTGCTATTGCGCTTGCGAAAGGGAAATGAGATCACACGTCTAATGGTTCATCAAAATACGGTATGAAAAACCGGCTGAATGCCGGAGGATTGAGACAGCATCCTTTAATCACCCAAAATCCATTTCACGTATGAACGTAATTGCACTACAAAAAGTAGCAACGGTTCGTAGCAGGAAGCTATTGTTACTGCTGTTGCTCTGCCTTACCTGGGCAGCTGCCGGGGCGCAAACGGGCCCGCAGAAAGTATCGGGCATCGTCCGCGACAGCGCAGGATCTCCACTTCCCCAGGTAACCGTTTATGAAAAAGGAACCCGCAACGGTACACTTTCTCAGGCCGACGGACAATTCACCCTTAACGTAAAACCCGGTGCCATCCTCGTATTCACCATGGTAGGCTTCCGCACACAGGAGCTGGCTGCCACTCCCGGCGCCGCCATGAACGTATCGCTCCTCACTTCCGCCACAGAGCTGACCGATGTGGTGATCGTAGGATATGGTGCGGCACGTAAAAAGTCACTCACCAATGCCATCTCCAGCGTATCCGCCGCAGATATCGGTAATGTACGCGGCGGAGCCACAGTAAGCACCACGCTGGCAGGCAAGGTGCCCGGCGTATCGTTCAGGATGCCCGACGGCCGCCCCGGTGCTTCCGCCAGCATCCAGATCCGTAACCTCGGAAGACCGCTGTATGTTATTGACGGCGTGCAGCAGGATGAAGGACAGTTCAACAACATCTCTCCCAACGACATCGAAAGCATATCCTTCCTTAAAGATGCATCCGCCGCTATCTACGGTGTGCGTGCGGCAAACGGGGTAGTGGTAGTGCAAACAAAAAGAGGGAGAGTGGGCAGCAGAAGCTCCATCAACCTCGATGCCAACTGGGGCTGGCAAAGCTGGACCCGCTTCATTGATGTACTCGATAATTCACATCAGTACATGAGCCTCAAAGCTGAAGCGGAAATGAACCGCTTCCCTAACATCGGCGACAATCCCATCACTACCAACATCACCCGCGAAGAGCTGGAGAAGTACCGTCAGGGTACGGAGTACGGCTATAAAAGCTTCAACTGGCGCGATTATATCGTAAAGGAAAACACCCCGCTCAACCAGTACAACCTGAACTTTACCGGTGGTACCGATAAAGTGACGTACTATGTTTCCGCTACACGCACCTTCCAGAACTCGGTACTGGGCCGCGAATATAAATTCACCCGTACCAATATCCAGAGCAACGTATCGGCCCGAGTGGCAAACGGCTTGCGTGTAGGTACCAGCATCAACGGTCGTGTGGAAACACGCGATAACCCCGGTGTGCCCGGTGTGGACGATTACTGGCAGGCCCGCTTCGCCATCCTCCGCAACACGCCATTGGAGCGCCCTTTCGCCAACGATAACCCGGCTTATCTGAACGATATCAAGCACAACGAAACCAACTGGGGTTATCTCAATACCCGCTATGCCGGGAAGTTTAAAAGCGACTGGCGCCAGCTGCAGATGAACCTCGATGCCGAGTGGGATGTTCCCTTCGCGCCAGGCCTCAAAATCAGCGCACTGTACTCGTATTACATGGCGGATAACATCCTCAACAACCACGAGTACACATACGATACTTACACCTACAATCCTTCTACAGACACTTACACCCGCACCGGCGGATCTACCAACCCATGGCGCGAACGCAACCAGGAGAAGCAGATCAACCAAAGCTCGCAGGTGAGGATCGGCTATGAAAGGAAGTTCGGTGATCATAAGCTCAGCGCCATGGTGGTGAGCGAGCGTATCAACAACCAGCGCCTCCGCAACTGGATTCACGCGGTACCCATCTCCAACCAGCTGCCGCTCATTTACTTCAATACTTCGGATACTTACACCGATACCGATTTCCGGCAAACCCGTACCGGTATCGCCGGCCGTCTGAATTATGAATACGGTAACAAGTACTTCCTCGAAGGCCTCATGCGCCGCGATGCTTCGTACCTCTTCGCTCCGGGTAAAAGAGTGGGTTACTTCCCCAGCGTATCCGCAGCATGGCGCGTTACGGAAGAGAACTTCATGAAAGGCATCGTGGGTAACGGCAGCATCCTGTCCGACTTCAAATTCCGCGGTTCCTACGGTATTCTCGGTGACGACGGGGAAGCGCTCGGCCTTGCTGAGTTCGCCTACTACGAAGGGTATAACTATAATGATGGTATCGCCATCCTCGACGGTGTAGCCGTTGTAGGCTCCCGCGACAGGGGCGTGCCCATCACCAACATCAGCTGGCTCGAAAGCTCCATCACCAACGTAGGCTTCGATTTCAGTATGCTCGGCGGCCGCCTGAATGGCGCCTTCGATTACTTCGTGCGTAAACGTAACGGTCTCCGTGGCCGCAAGCAGGACATCCTGCTGCCATCAGAACTGGGCTACGCGCTGCCGGATGAAAACATCAACAAAGACAAGCGTTTCGGGCAGGATTTATCCCTGTCTTACAACAATAAGATCGGCAAACTGAACTACCGTGTGGGCGGTAATATCTCCTATTCCCGCGGCCAGTTCGTGTCTTCCTACAATCCTATCTTCTTCAACTCCATCGACCGGTATTTCAATTCCGCCGAAGGCCGTCTGCAGGGCTTCACCTGGGGCTGGGAAGCAGTTGGGCAGTTCAAGACACAGGAAGAGATCAACAACTATCCCGTGAACATCGACGGTAAAGGCAACAGGAGCCTGCTCCCGGGAGATCTTATTTACAAAGACGTTGATGGCGACGGCAGGATCACTGACAACGACCGCCGGCCTATGGGCTGGGCTTCGGGCCAGCAGCCTAACATGAACTTCGGTATGCAGATAGGACTGAGCTACGACGGGTTCGACTTCACCGCCGATTTCTCCGGTGCTTCGCACTACACCTGGATTCAGGAGTGGGAAATGAAAGTGCCTTTCATTAACGATGGTAATCTGAATGAGATCTTCACCGACCGCTGGCACCGTACCGATCCTTACGACCGTAACAGTCAGTGGGTATCCGGTAAATACCCTGCACTGCGCTACAACGATCAGGGGCACAGCAACAACCGCGCATCAACATTCTGGAACCATAATATCACGTATTTCCGCGCCCGTACCATTGAGCTGGGGTACACACTGCCCACGCCGCTCGTGAACCGTGCAAGGATCCAGAAAGCGCGCTTTTACGTGAACGCATATAACCTCTTTATTCTGGACAACATGAAGGAATACAGCACAGATCCGGAGATCACGGAAACGAACGGGTTGCAATACCCGCAGAGCAAGGTGTTTAATGTAGGCTGCAGTCTTTCCTTCTAAATCCAAACAATTATCCGTTATGAAAAAGTTAGTATCCATCATATTACTCGCAACGATTGCTGCGGGCGGCTGTAAGAAGGAAAGTGAGTTCCTGAATGTAGACCCTACGGCCATCCTCAATAACGAACAGGCATTCAACGATCCGGCCCTGGTATTGTCTATGCTCGCGAATTTCTATAACCGGCAGACCGATTTTTCCACGGTAAAGAACTGGGAGTCGATGGCCGATTTCAGTGAGAGCTTCCCTTCACAGAACGGAGGCCCTAAAACGATCGTAGAGCGTAACCAGTGGGATTTTGGTTTCTGGAGCACCTGGGATTATACCCTCATCCGTGAGCTGAACCTCTTCCTGCACAGGCTGAACAATGCTACCAAACTAAAAGATGATGAGAAGAAGCGCTTCGCCGCAGAAGGCCGTTTCCTCCGTGCGTATTACTACTTCGAAATGGTGAAGCGCATGGGTGGCGTACCCCTCATCCTGGAGCCCATGACCTGGGATTACAAAGGCGACCCTACCTACCTGCAGCATGCACGGGCAACCGAAGCAGGGATGTACGATTTCGTGATAGCAGAGATGCAGGCCATCCGTTCCGATCTCCCCGCAGATATCAATATTAAATCCCGCGCCAGCAGGGGAGCAGCCCTGGCCATGGAATGCCGCGCTGCATTGTATGCAGGCTCCATCGCGAAGTATGGTGCGGTAACGCCCACCGTATCATTGCCAAATGGAGAAGTAGGTATTGCAGCAGCAAAGGCCGTGGATTATTATACCAAAGCCCTCACCGCCGCGCAGCTCCTGATATCCGGCAACGCGGGCACCTATGCATTGTACAGGCGCAATGCAGACCTTTCCGAGAACTTCGCCGCCCTGTTTTATGATAAGATCGGCAACCCGGAAAGCATCTTCATCGAAGACTTCAAACTGAAAAGCGGCAAGGTGCATGGCTTCACGCAGGTGAACCAGCCACGCTTCGGGGCGGAAGAGGAAGAAGGCGGCAGGATCAATCCTTCCCTGAACCTCGTACAGGCTTTCGAAAAGCTGGATAACACCTTTGGCCCGCTGCCGGTGAAAGACGGTGCAGGCAATCCCATTTACTACGATAACCAGACGCAGATATTCGCCGGCCGCGATGCACGCCTGGCAGGTACCGTAATGCTCCCCGGCACACTGTTCAAACGCCGTATGGTGGATATCTGGGCAGGATATGTACTGGCGGACGGTTCAGTAGTTACGGGAGACGACCGCGGCTCCCAGAAAACCCTCCCCGGCACCACACAACCTGTGCAGGTGGTAGGCTACGATGGGCCCATCCACGGCAAGGAACATACCGCACAATCCGGCTTCTACCTCCGCAAGTACCTCGACCCCACCGCAGGCTCCGGCTCACGCGGAACGGGCAGTGAGGTGCCTTTTATCCGGTACCGCTATGCAGAAGTGCTGCTGAATGCTGCAGAAGCTGCCTTTGAACTGGGGCAAACTGGTGTGGCTGCGGGATATATGAACCAGGTACGCGAGCGCGCAGGGCTCACCATACCGCTGGTTGCGGGCGATATCAATCTCGGCCGTATCATGCATGAGAGAAGGGCGGAGCTTTCGTTCGAAGGGCATGTGGTATTTGACCAGAAAAGATGGCGCAATGCACACGTGATCTGGGACGGGGTGCCCATGAATGAGGCCGATCTGCTGGCTAACATCGGATCACCTTCCAAACACAGCACCCAGCCGTTTTCACTGTGGTCATACAAAGTACACAACCCCGGCAGTCCTACCCATGGCAAATGGACCTACCGGATCATCAAATCGCCGCTGGTAACGGGTACCAACCGCTTCCGGATGGGCAACTATTATTCGTTCATCAACAACGATATCCGGTCTAACAACCCGAAGATCGTTCCGAACCCGAACCAGGACTAAACCTTAAACTTCCCGACATGAAAAAATTCTGTTCATATATCCTTCCCCTGCTGGCTGTGCTGGCAGCGTCCTGCAAGAAAGACAACTTCGACCCGCCGGCCGCACGCCTGCATGGCAGACTGGTGTACCAGGGCGAGGGAATCCAGGTAGAGTATAACCAGGTGCCTTTCCAGCTGTACCAGTTCGGCTTCGGGAAAGTAGGCCCCGTTTCCAATACCCAGTTCACGCAGGATGGCAGCTTCTCCGTGCTGCTGTTTGAAGGCGAATACAAGCTCACCGTCCCCAATGGGCAGGGCCCTTTCCTGTGGAAGAAACAGGCTAACGGCCGCCCCGATTCTATCACAGTGAGAATGAGCGGCGATCAGCAGCTGGACCTCGAAGTGACGCCCTTTTACATGATCCGCAACGTGCAGGCCAGTGCCGCCGCTAATAAAGTGACGGCCACTTTCGGCCTCGAGAAGATCGTGAATGGTGTGGATGGTAAAAACATAGAGCGCGTAAACCTCTACATCAACAAAACCGCATTCGTATCCAGCGGGGGCGATTACAGCATTGCTTCTTCCCAGAAAGGCAGCGGCGCCATCACAGACCCTGCGAGCATTTCCATGGAAGTGAACATTCCGGCACTCGTGCCTGCGCAATCGTACATTTTTGCGCGGGTAGGACTGAAGATGCAGGGCGTGGAGGATATGATATTTTCACCCGTCATCAAGATCACCCTTTGATATTTTTTAAAGTAGCATTATGAAAATGAAGATTGTGCATGTATGGCTCATTTGCCTGGCAGCATTCACATTGCCGGCGAAGGCGCAAAAGGAACGGTCCGTATGGTCCAAAGAGAAAGCCTGGAAGTGGCACCAGTCCACCCCCTGGATGGCAGGCGCTAATTTCTACCCCGCTACGGCTATCAACCAGCTGGAAATGTGGCAGGCGGAATCGTTTGATACCGCCACCATTGCCCGTGATCTGGGTTATGCCGCAGGCATCGGTATGAAAGTGATGCGCGTGTATCTCCACCACCTTGCGTGGAAAACGGATAAGGAAGGGTTTAAGAAGCGCATGGATACATACCTCTCCATTGCAGACCGCCATGGCATACGCACGGTCTTTGTAATTTTCGACGACTGCTGGAATAACACATACGCCGTGGGAAAACAGCCTGCACCCAAAACCGGGATTCACAACTCGGGATGGGTGCAGGACCCCGGCAAACTCCTGCACGACGATCCCGCACTCATGGCAACTTTGGAAGTGTACGTGAAAGACGTATTGAAAACCTTCCGCAAAGACCGCCGTATTTTACTTTGGGATCTCTACAACGAGCCGGGCAATTCCAACTGGGGCGATAAATCGATGCCCCTGCTGCGCAACGTATTCATCTGGGGCCGTACCATTAACCCCGATCAGCCGCTGAGTGCCGGCATCTGGAATTTCAATCTGAAAAACCTCACACAGTTCCAGCTGGTGCAATCCGACGTTATCACATACCACGACTACACAGACCGCCACCTGATTGTGGCAGATTCTCTACTCAAAGTAACCGGCAAGCCGCTGGTGTGCACGGAGTATATGGCCCGTACGCGCAACAGTCATTTCGCCAATTCCCTGCCAGGCCTTAAAGAGCGAGGTATCATCGCCATCAACTGGGGCCTGGTGCAGGGTAAATCCAACACCATTTATGCATGGGATACACCTATGAAAGACGGCGGAGAACCTAAAGTATGGTTCCATGATATTTTCCGTCCGAACGGGCAACCCTATGACGCCTCCGAGACTACTCTCATCCGGCAACTGACGCTGGGCAGATAAGCAGACACTAAAAAATTACAAGTATGGATATGATTACAACCGCCCCGCCGCAAGCCCCGGAGGCTGCGGCGGCCCTGGGCGGTCGCGACCGCACTTTGCTCTTCTGGGGCTGTTTTACGGTGCTGGTAGCTTCCGCTTTCGGGTTCGTTTTCCGTTCTTTCCTGATGGACGGATGGGGCATCCAGTTTGGGCTCAGTAAAACACAGCAGGGCGAGATATTCGGGGTAAGCTTCTGGCCCTTCGGTATCAGCATCGTGCTTTTTAGTCTTGTCATCGACCGTGTGGGCTATAAATCCGCCATGCTCTTCGCATTTGCCTGTCATTGCGCATCCGTTGTGCTTACCGTGATGGCCACGGGCTACTGGATGCTCTATTTCGGGACATTACTATTTGCGTTGGGCAACGGCGCGGCAGAAGCGGTGGTGAACCCCGTGGTGGCTACCATGTACCCGCGGGAAAAAACGAAATGGCTCAATATCCTCCATGCCGGATGGCCTGCGGGGATGGTGCTGGCAGGCCTGCTGGGTATTGCACTCATCCACTTCCAGGTGCGCTGGGAAATCATGATCGGCTGCATCCTGCTACCGGTAGTCGCCTATGGGTGGATGATTATGGGGAAGAAGTTCCCGGTGAGTGAAAGGGTACAGGCAGGCGTGTCGTACCTCGATATGGTGAAGGAAGTAGGGGTATTGGGCATCGCCATCATCGTATCGCTCTGTGTGTTCCAGGCAGGGAGTTTACTGAACTGGTCGCTGACGGGGAAGATTGCCGTTACTCTTGGCATTACGCTCGCTGCCGGACTGGTGGTCCGCTCCTGGGGCAGGCCTATGTTCATATTGCTGCTGCTGGTGATGGTTTTACTGGCCACCACAGAGCTGGGTACCGATAGCTGGATTACTGACCTTATGACTCCCGAGATGGCCAAAATGGGCCTGCAGGGTGGCTGGGTGCTTATTTATACTTCCGTGATCATGGCAGTGCTGCGGTTTTATGCCGGTCCGATCGTCCATCGTTTTTCCCCCCTTGGGCTGCTGGCGGTAAGCGCTGCCGTAGCCTTTGCAGGTTTGAACTTCCTGTCGTGGTCCAGTGGTATTATGATCCTCGTGGCTGCCACTGTATATGCTTTGGGCAAAACCTTCCTGTGGGGCACCATGCTGGGCGTAGTAGCCGAGCGCTTCCCCAAAGGCGGCGTGCTGGCGTTGAACTTCACGGGCGCTGTTGGCCAGGTGGGCGTGGGGGTAATTGGTGCGGTGATACTGGGCTTTGTGCAGGATAAGCAGCTCGATAAAAACCTCATGCGCTACGATGCCGGGAACCACACCGCCCTTCATGCCACGTACCTCA
Organism: Chitinophaga deserti; assembly: GCF_003149455.1. Classification (GTDB taxonomy): domain Bacteria; phylum Bacteroidota; class Bacteroidia; order Chitinophagales; family Chitinophagaceae; genus Chitinophaga; species Chitinophaga deserti. The sequence goes on along the minus strand of NZ_QFFK01000013.1, from coordinate 47,754 downwards.
CGCAGGACCGTAAAAGCCTCTTCGGCGAATACCGCGTAATCGACAATGCCCGTCTCGAGACCGCACCCGATGCCGCGAAGGAAACCATCCGGGGTGTGCGGGAAGGCGCAAAGAAAGATGCGCTCCGTACCGTATCGGTATTCCCCGTGATCATGCTCCTGTGCTATATAGGTATGATCCTGTACTTCCGGAGAAGAGGCGGCTATAAACCCGTGCTGCTGTCACCGGCAGATGGTCATCAATCATCAAATACCTGACGACAATGAAACGAATATTAGCCATAATACTGACAGGCATTATATGCGCCTGGGCACCTGCGCCGGGCAAAGAAGAAGGGAGAAGGGCAGAAGCCCTGTTCGTTGGGAATAACAGCAACGTGCAGGCCACCTGGCTGGCTACGAAGTTGTTTAAAAGCGGCGTTAACATTACGTATACCGAAAGGCCGGAAGATCTCCAGCCTGCGAAACTCGCAGCTTTCGATGCGGTGATATATTGCAGTGCCAAAGCGCCATCTCCCGCAGGGATAATGGCACTCCGCAGTTTTGTGGAAGGAGGCAAAGGCCTGCTGGTACTGCACCAGGGCGCTGAAGGCCTCCGCGCATTACCATGGGCTAAGCAGGCTGGCAACATCGGCAAAGGCCGTGTACTGATAGTGCCCGATGGTAAGCAGGACGATGCCTGGAAGCAGGTAGCCTTCCTCGACCGCATGCGTAACAGTGTAATGGAAGCAGTAGGCGAAGATGCAAGGGCACGTATCGCCGCAGCTAAGATCCCTGACGTGGATATTTACAATTCCGATACCATCGCAGATTATACCAAACGGTACAATGTTCCCAAGTTCCAGGATGCGCTGCCACCGGCAGAGTCTAACAAACTCACGCAGGTGCCCGCCGGGTTCGAGATCCAGCTGTTTGCACAGGAGCCTGATATCACCAAACCCATCGCTATGGCGTGGGACGAAAGAGGCCGCCTCTGGATCGTGGAAACCGTGGATTATCCCAATGACTTCGTAGAAACAGATTCTACCGCCAACGACCGTATTAAGATCTGTGAAGACACGGATGGTGACGGGCGCGCGGATAAGTTCACCGTGTTTGCAGATAGCCTGAACATCCCCACCAGCATCACTTTCGCCAATGGGGGTGTCATCCTTTCCATGGCACCTAACTTCCTCTTTCTGAAAGATACGGATGGCGATGATAAGGCCGATGTAAAGAAGGTGATCTTCACGGGTTGGGGTAAGCAGGATACGCATGCCGGTCCTTCGAACCTGCAATACGGTTTCGATAACAGGATATGGGGCGTAACGGGTTACTCCGGTTTTGATGGCACTATCAATGGCGAACGCCAGAAGTTCCCGCAGGGAGTGTATCACTTCAAGCCCGACGGGTCGTACTTCAAATTCCTCGGGCGTACGTCTAACAACACATGGGGACTGGGTTTTACTGAAGATAACCATGTATTCATCTCTACCGCCAACAATACCCACAGTGCCTGGTTCTCCATGCCTTTCTGGTATATGCAGCGGAAGATAGACGTGGGCAATGCTGATCCCGTACAGAAGATAGACGGCCACTACGATGTTCATGCCATGACGCCGAACCTCCGGCAGGTGGATGTAATGGGCGGTTTCACCTCCGCCACGGGGCACCATTTCTATACGGCGCGCAGCTTCCCGAAAGAGTACTGGAACCGCGTAGCATTCATCAATGAACCTACCGTGCGCCTGGTGCATAATGCAGTGATAGAGAAAGATGGGGCAGGCTTTAAAGAGAAAGACGGCTGGAACCTTATGGCCAGCTCCGACGAGTGGTTTGGACCTGTGCATGCGGAAACTGGTCCGGATGGCGCGGTATGGGTGGCAGACTGGTATAACTTCATCATCCAGCACAACGTATTCGTGAAAGAGCAGGCTCCCCGCGAAACGATCCTGCCTTTTACAGAACAGCCTCACGGTAAAGGCAATGCTTTCGAAAGCGAGCACCGCGATGTATCGCACGGGCGTATTTACAGGGTAGTATACAAAAACGCGAAACCCTACGTGCCGGTACGCCTGTCCAGAACGGACACGGCGTCGCTGCGCACGGGACTGACGCATGAAAATATGTTCTGGCGGATGACGGCGCAGCGCCTCATCGTGGAAGAGCAACTGACGCAGATGGCGCCTTTCCTCCGCAAAATTGCCGCTAACAGGAGCATGGATGCGGTTGGGCTGAATAGTCCTGCCGTACATGCCTTATGGACGCTCCACGGCCTCGGGCTTGATGATGCAGCCACGTTCCAGACGTACGTTACAGCCCTGAAGCACCCGGCCTCCGGAGTGCGCAAAGCAGCAGCCGAAGTACTGCCGAAGAACGCAAAAGGGCAGGCAGCGTTACTGAACAGCGGCATCCTGCAGGATAAAGACCTCCAGGTACGCCTCGCCGCCCTGAAGCAACTGGTGGAATACCCGGTATCTGATAATGCAGGCGCTGCCGTGTATAAGATGAGCCTTGTAGCGCAGAACGCTAAAGATCCCTTCCTCGCCAAAGCCATCCTGGCAGCAGCGGTGCGTCATGAGAAAGGGTTCCTCACAGCAGCCAATACTGTTCCCGGAAATGCATTTACAAAGAAGCTGATCGATGCGCTGTATCACGAAGATTACGCCCTCGATCCCCGCGGATTTATGCCCGCCGCGCCTGACCTGACAGGTAAGGAAATAACGGTTAAGGCCGCGGTGGGTACTACCCGGGAAGGGAAAGGCCCTTCCGGGATCATCATTGCACAGGGCGATGCGCAGAATGGGTACACGCTGGCAGTACGCGATAGTAAACTGCAGTTTGATGTGGTACAGGCGGGTAAAACTTACAGCGCCATATCTGAATCGGCACTACCTGAAAAAGCCGATGTGGAAGCACAGCTGCAGAAGAACGGTGCCATACGCCTGCTCGTGAACGGTGAAGCAGCCGGCAGTGCTAAAGCACCCGGCCTTTTTACCGCAAAGGCAGAAGAATGGAAAACGGATGAACGCTTCGCGGGACAATTACGCAATGTAACCCTGTCGCTCAGCCGCTCGGCTCCTAAGCCAACAGCAGAAACAGCACCGGCACTGGTGATAGATCTGAAAGTGGTGAAAGACATCATGCAGTACGACAAGAAAAAGCTCACCGTAAAAGCCGGTCAGAAAGTGACCATCCGCCTCGAGAACCCCGACGGGATGCAGCATAACCTGCTCCTTATAAAACCGGGTACACTGAACAAAGTAGGTGCAGCGGCAGATGCCATGGTGCGTGATCCTAACGCGTCTAAACTGCAATACGTGCCCAAAGTGCCGGAAGTGCTGCATTACACGCGGTTGCTGAACCCTGGTGAAACAGTGAGCCTCACGTTCACTGCGCCATCTGCTCCCGGCGATTATCCTTATGTATGCACCTTCCCCGGCCACTGGCGCGGTATGAATGGAATTCTTCAAGTCATTAAATAAACGTTATGCACAGAAAACACTTCTTCCGTCAGCTGTTTGTTGCAGTACTGCTGCTCGCTGCATTACCGCTGGCCGCACAAAAAGCCCCGCTGCGGGTATTGATCGTAGGCGGTGGCGGATCGCACGATTTCAACCGCTGGTATAAAGTGGAAGACGCTGCCACCCTCGAACGCGGCGGACTGGCAAAGGTGACCTACACAGACGATCCCTCCGCCATCACAGGCCTCCTCCCTGAAACGGACGTGCTGCTGCTCAGTAACAACCAGCCCCTGAAAGATCCCGCTATCCGCACGGCCATCTTCGCCCATGCCGAAGCCGGGAAAGGACTGGTACTGGCACATGCTGCCATCTGGTACAACTGGAAAGACTGGCCGGAATATAATGCCCGGCTCGTTGGTGGCGGCAGCAATTCGCATGAGAAGTATGGTCCGTTTACCGTAACGCTGAAAGGGAAGCACCCTGTCACGAAGAAAGTACCTAAATCCTTTACGCTGGATGATGAACTATATCATTTCAATGCGGACCCCGCTGCCGCGAAGATCACCGTGCTGGCGCAAAGCACCAATGAGAAAGGCGTAAGTCACCCGGCAGTGTTTGTGGTGGAACATCCAAACGCACGCATTGTGGGCCTCGCACTGGGCCATGATGCCAAATCACATGAACTGGCAGCGTATCAGACGCTGTTGCGGAATGCCGTTAAATGGGCGGGCCGCCGATAATTAATCACTTACTAAAATCAGGATATTATGAAACAGATCACGGTTGTAATTGTAGGGATGGGATTCGGAAAAGAGTTTATTCCCATCTATCAGAAACACCCCGCCATTAAGCGTGTGGGCATCTGCACGCGGAACCCGGCAACGCTGAAAGAACTGAAGGAGCGCTTCAACCTCGACGACGATCTTATCTTCACCAATTTCGATGACGTGCCCAAACGTACCGATGTAGATGCCATCCACATCGTAACACCCGTTCCTGAGCACGCCCGTATGACGCTGGCCAGCCTGAACGCCGGTAAGCATACCGCCTGTACCATCCCCATGGCTATGACTGTGGAAGACTGCAAAGCCATCGTGGAAGCACGCCGCAAATCCGGTAAGGTATACATGATGATGGAAACCGCGCTCTACACCCGCGAGTTCCTGTATGGCCTGCAGCTCGCAGAATCCGGCCAGCTGGGCCGCATCCAGTTTGTTCGTGGCTCGCACATTCAGGATATGAGCATGCCCGGATGGGATGAATACTGGAAAGGCTTCCCGCCCATGCTGAACGGTACCCACGCTATTTCCCCGCTGTTGCGTATCAACAATACCAAAGCGGAATCCGTAGTATGCCATGGCTCCGGCCGCCTGAGCGAAGATCTCGCTGCGCGGTATGGTAGTCCGTATGCCGTGGAAACCGCCACTTTCACCCTGAAGAACTCCGACGTGGTGGCCGAGGCTACCCGTTCCCTTTTCGACGTGGTGCGTCAGTACCGCGAAAGCTACGACGTATATGGAACTAAGATGTCTTTCGAATGGGAGCAGCTGCAGGACGAAGAGCATGCTGTATTCGACGGCGGAGAAAACGCCCGCAGGATAGAATGCCCCGATACGGACGCGCTCCTCATCCCTGAGATCGCGCATTTTACCAAGCGCGAGAAGATAGACGATCCCAACCACGTGTCCTTCCTGCAGGGAGCCGGCCATGGTGGTTCGCACCCTCACCTGGTACAGGAGTTCCTGGCGGCCATCGTGGAAGGCAGGGAATCGGCCGTTGATGCGCATTGGGCTGCCAACTACACCTGTGCAGGCATCTGTGCCCATGAGTCGGCCATGAACGGTGGTAAACGTATTCAAATACCGGATTTCGAATGATGACGCAGCAACCCCGCATCCGGACGGGCATCAGCACGTTCGTGTATGCATCGCCCTTCAAAACGGCCGACTTCCACCTGCTCACAAAGATCAAAGCAGCGGGATACGACATTGTGGAAGTGGCTGTTGAGCAGGCAGACCTCATCGACTGGGATCTCCTCATTTCCATGACCCGCGATATCGGACTGGATATCACCCTTAGCGGGGCTTTCGGCCCCCGGAGGGATATATCCTCAGATAATGCCATATTCCGCAAGGAAGGGCTGGATTACATCCTGCAATGCATCCGGCTGGCGGAGAAAACGGGCAGCCCGCTTTTCGGCGGTCCGCTCTATTCCGCCGTGGGTAAAACGCGCATTGTGCCCGCGGAGCAAAAGCGGCAGGAACGGGCATGGTGTATAGAGAACCTGCGCACAGCCGCCAAAGCCGCTGCAGACCATGGCATATTGCTGGGATTAGAAGCCCTGAACCGCTTTGAGACCGATATGATCAATACAACCGATCAGGCGCTGGCGCTCATCGCGGAAGCGGATCACCCATCGCTGCGCCTCTCGTTCGATACTTTCCATGCCAACATAGAGGAAAAAGATATCCCTGCGGCCATCCGCAAAGCGGGCGATCTGCTCCTCCATGTGCAGGCAAACGAAAGCGACAGAGGTACGCCGGGTACGGGGCACCTGCCCTGGCAGGCCATCCGGGAAGCGCTGGAAGACATTGGTTACCGTGGTGCCGTAGTCCTCGAAACCTTCGGCGAACCGTCTGAAGAGCTGGCCCGTGCGGCCTGTATATGGCGGCCGCTGGCGGGTAGTGCAGATGAACTGGCCAATGAAGGGGCTGCTTTCTATAAACGAAATTTTACATAAGAAGCTGTCAAATCATACCTTTGACTGTAACGTAAAGACGTGTGGAAAAGGCCGTCCGGTTTCCCGGACGGCTATTCTTTGCTAAATATTTAGCTGGAAAATTCTTGGGATTGACGGATATTTGCGCCGGAACAGTAAAAACCGACCCGAGGATGATACGCTTTACGAAGATCGACCATGTAGCCGTCATGATCCCTACCGGCCAACAGGCCGCCGCCAGACAATTTTACGGAGACCTTCTCCAGCTTAAGGAAATACCCGGCCAGCACCCCCGCAACGCTATCTGGTACGAAATAGCGGGCATCCAGCTGCACCTGGTGGAAGAAGAAAAGACCACAGAGCTGCTCAGCGGCCGCCATCCCGCCTTCGAAGTAGAAAGCCTCGAAGCCGCCAAATCCTACCTGCAATCCCACGGTGTCGCCATCGCCTACACATCAAAGATCGAAGGCCGCGAACGCTGCTTCTTCCGTGATCCCTTTGGGAACAGGGTGGAGATGATTGAGTTTGATAAAGTCTTTTTTTGATGCAGGTTGGAATGGCAAGCGTTACATACAGAAACTAACCAGTCAATAGGTTCTTTTCCGATGTTCTTTATTAAATACCTTTTGTGATGTACCTGGGTGGCTGGCGCACCACAGTGCACGCAGGTCCAGTTATCCCTTCTCAATACTACAAATCGTTTCCGCTTCCACGCATCCGATGGCAGGTAAACATTTATATAGTAATCACGCCTGCGTTTACGTTTCTGCTCAAAATACCAGTGCTCGCATAGTACTACAAGTCCTGCGATTATTGCAAAGAAGATTAGGTAACCCATGGTATAGGGGATTAGTTAGCTACCTCTAAAAGTTCTATACTAAATATACGAAATATTATAAATGTATCATGCCTGGCAGGTTAACAAAAAAGGCAGGAACATATCCGGACTTTTCACGTGTTTCCTAACTTTTCTCCCTGAACCCTTTCGGCGAAATACCCATAATCAGCTTAAACGTTCGTGAGAAAGTATACTGATCCGGATACCCCATTTCCTGGGCGATCTCTTTTACGGTGAGGTTCGTTTCTTTCAGCAACTGACTGGCCTTCTGCATACGCAGGGAAGTGAATAGCTGGATAGGGGAGTAACGCGTTTTCTCCTTGAAGATAGCGGAGAGGTAGGATGCGGAAATATGTGTTTGAGAAGCTAGGTCCGCAAGGGTGAGGTTTTTATCGAGCTGCTGCTTCATCAGCTGAATGCATTGCTCAATCTGATTGTCGGAACCCTGTTGCATGTAATTAAATACAGAAAGGCGGAAGGTGCCGAGGAAGCTGTAGAACCGGAAGTTGGCGTATAGCAGGTTCTCGATATTATTCATCAAATCGAGATGGTGGAGGATGTCCCAGAACTGTGCAACACGGCCTACAAGCGGGGGCGTGGTATGGACTGGTTGTCCGTTAGTGAGGTAATCGCATAACTCATCTGCCAGTAATCCGGTAAACTGTGCGGTGTACAGCCGCCATGGGTTACGGGCATCATGTCCGCAACGGAAAGGCGTGTTTTTGGCGAGCAATACATATTGATTGGCTTTTACGGTATGGCGCCCGTTATCGGTTTCAAACCAGCCGTTGCCATGAGCGGAATATAAGAGGGTGTAACCCGGTGCCCCTTTGGGCTCGCCCCATTCCTTTGCGTCATTCTCCGGATAAAAACGGATAGCGGTGATGAAGAGGTTCCGGCCGATGGGATGCGCTTCCAGCTTACGTTGTAGCTGGTCCGGGAGCGTCCAGGCAGTAGAGATGTTGGCACTTTTCTGACTCATTACCGCAGTAATTTAAGCTATTCTTTTCATAACAATCAACATTGTTTCCCCCGAAAAATTTACCCAACTTGCCAATGACCGGAGGAGCTATCCGGTGATTACAATCCACGTGAGGAATGGACCTGTCAACCAACAGCATCAGGAAATGCATCAACTGCCTGTTACAGATTTGGCGGTGATCGGAACATACCTGCTGGGTATGATTTTGATCGGCGTATATTTTTCAAGAAAGAACAAGAATGCGGCACAGTTTACAACAGCATCTGGCACTATCCCGGGATGGGCGCTGGGCTTGTCTTTGTATGCCACATTCCTTAGCAGCAATACTTTCCTGGGCGTGCCGGGGAAATCTTTCGGCGGTAACTGGAATGCTTTTGTATTCAGTTTATCAATGGTACCGGCCGCCTGGATTTCCGCGAAGTATTTCGTTCCCTTTTACCGCAGCAGCGGCGAAGTGAGCGCATATACGCACCTGGAACATCGCTTCGGTCCATGGGCACGCACATACGCCATGGTGTGCTTCATCCTCACACAGCTGGCGCGGATGGGGTCCATCTTCTTCGGTGTGGCACTGGCATTGCAGGCACTCACCGGACTGGATATGCGTACCATCATGGCGGTAACCGGTGTTTGTATTATTATATACACGGTGCTGGGTGGCATGGAAGCGGTGATATGGACGGAAGTGTTACAGGGATTGATTAAAACCGCCGGAGCCATCGTGATCCTCTGGCTGGTGATAGATGGAATGAAGGGCGGTGTAAGCGATATTTTCACGACAGGCGCGGCGGAAGGGAAGTTCTCCCTGGGCAGTTTAAGCCTGTCAGATTTCAGTTCCTCTACCGCATGGGTGGTTTTTCTTTACGGGTTCTTCATCAACCTCAACAATTTCGGTATGGATCAGAATTATGTACAACGCTATCATGCAGCGCGCAGCGAAAAAGAAGCCGCGCGGAGTGTGTGGCTTTGTGTGTACTGGTACCTCCCGGTGAGCGCGGTGTTTTTCTTTATAGGTACCGCCCTCTACGCTTACTTCCTGCAGCACCCTGACATGCTGGACGCCGTGCTGCAACAGGCAGCGGTGGAAAGAGGCGTAGCTGCTGCATCGTTAACACCGGCAGATTACGGGGATAAGATCCTGCCATATTTTATGGTGAAGAAAGTACCCGCCGGACTTCTGGGGCTCATCATCGCCGCCATCCTTTCTGCCGCCATGAGCACCCTTAGCAGCGGGATGAACAGTTCGGCTACGGTGTTCCTTAAAGATATCTGGCAGCGTTATATACGGCCGGAAACATCGCCTAAAGAAGAAATGCGCGTATTGCACCTGGCTACGGTGGTAACGGGCGTGCTGGCTATCTTTTTCGGCATCGCCATGATAGGAGTGAAGAGCATTCTCGATATGTGGTGGGAGCTGTCGGGCATCTTCGCCGGCGGTATGCTGGGCCTCTTCCTGCTGGGGATTATTTCCAAAGCAAAGAACGCCGCAGCCGTGGCAGCTACTATTACGGGTATCCTCGTCATCTTATGGATGAGCTTGTCTAAATACCTTCCGGAAGATCTGCAGCGCTTCCGGAGCACATTGCATATTAATATGGTCATCGTGGTAGGCACGCTGGCTATTTTCCTGACGGGACTGCTCTTTTCACGGATGCAGCGCCGTCTTCAAACCAATTCTTAAACCCTGTTTGTTATGCAAAAGAAATTCGTACCGGTAATGATCACGCCCTTTAACCTGAAAGCGCGTATTGATCTCGATATGGTGGAGCATTTGATTGATTTTTACCTCGAAGCAGGCGTGAAAGGCTTTTTCGCCAACTGCCTCTCTTCGGAAATGTATAGTATCAGTGAAGATGAACGGCTGGAGCTTACACGCCACGTGGTGGATTATGTGAACGGCCGCGTGCCCGTAGTGGCTACGGGCTCTTTCGGTCTTACGATTGCCGACAAGGCACAGTTTACCCGTAATATTCACGAAACGGGTGTGGATGCGGTGATCATGATCACAGGGCATTTCGCGAACGTAGATGAGCCTGACCAGGTATTGGTAGACCGCTTCAACCAGCTGTGCGATCTCACCGGCGATATCCCTCTCGGACTGTATGAGTGCCCCGCACCCTACAAAAGGGTATTGTCTGCCGAATTACTGGAAACGCTTTTATCTTCCCACCGGCTCATCTATCATAAAGACACGAGCTGTGATGTGGAAAGCGTGCGGCAGAAGCTGGCTATCATTAAAGAGCCGAAGTTCGAATTCTACGATGCGCATACCCCTAATGCAGTGGATTCACTGCGTATGGGAGCGGCCGGCATGTCATCTATCTCCGGGAATTTCTATCCGGAAATACTGGTATGGCTCTGTAATAACGCGAACGACCCTTCGAAGGCGGAAGATGTGGCCTGGATACAGGAAGAGCTGCGCAGGGTAGACCCGCTGATACACGTCGCTTACCCTCTCAGCGCCAAGTATTTCCTGCAGCAGCGGGGGATACCGGTACGCACGATCAGTCGCGCTCACGTGCTGGAACTAACGCCGCAGCAGAAGGAAACGCTGCAGGGCATCCACCACGACTTTAAAGGCTGGTGCGAGCGGCTGGGCATACGGGAAGTATCGGGGATTTCGCATGCTTTTTAGAAATTAATAAAAGGTTATATTACCGGAGATCGGTTGGATTAGCAGCGAAGGGTATGTAGTTTACATTTCGATCCTTATTCCTAAATCACTTCATATGACCACCGGCGCCTTTTACCAGCAGCAAGACGACAGGTTCCTCTGGGATCGTCTCCGGGAAGGAGACAGGGAAGCATTCAGCGAAATCTACCGGCGGTATTTCCCGCTGCTGTTCCGCTATTGCAGCCGCTTCACCCACGATACCGGGCTGGTAAAAGACACATTGCAGGACTTCTTCACCGATCTCTACCTCCGCCGCGCAATGCTGGGCACGCCGGATAAACCGAAAAGCTATCTCCTCGTTTCCGTACGCCGCAAGCTGGTGCGTGCTTTAGACAAAGTACCCTTTACCCGTACACTCCCGGAAGAGCAGGAGCCTGTATTTCTCCTGGAGCTTTCCCCTGAAAGCTACCTGATCAGCCGGCAGACTGCCGCCACAGCCGAGCGCCACGTTCAGCAAACGCTGGACAGGCTCACCCTCCGGCAGAAAGAAGCGGTTTACCTGCGGTTTTATGAAAGTCTTTCCTACGACGAGATCGCTGAAGTGATGCAGCTCAAAGCGGTGAAGTACGCCCGTACCCTCGTGTACCGCGCGCTAACGGAGCTGAAGCCCTTGCTGGCAGGTGCCGAGGCATTGCTTTTCAGCCGGTAGAAAAATAATTTAAAAAAAGTTCCTTATTCCTGAGGGTATTTCCTCCCTTGTACGCCTCCTTCTTATGTACAAGGCTTAATTATGTCATATCAAGATTACGAAGCGGCGGATTTTGCGGCGGAAGCTTCCTTCCAGCGCTGGGTGCAGCGGACAGACGAAGCGGCTGCCCGGTTTTGGGAACAGTGGGCTGCGGCCCACCCCGAAAAACGGGAAGTACTGCGGGAAGCACAGCTGATGGTTCGCTCGTTCAGATTTCATGCCATGGATGCTGACCCGATTGAAATGGATGCTGTTAAAGCGGCCATAGATAGTGTGCTGGATGCGGAAGAGCGCAAAAAGGGTACCCCTCTCGTAAGAAGGCTGCTCTTAGGTGCTGCCGCGGCTGCCGCGGTTGCCATTACTGCCATTGTAGTGATAAAGCGCACCGGAAGTGATGGGGAGATGCTGACACTCCGCACCGGCTTCGGTGAAACCAGCACCATTACGTTGCAGGACGGTACCGAAGTATGGCTCAATGCAAATTCATCCATTCAATATCCCCGTAAATGGACGGCAGGCGATGTGCGCACGGTACAGCTGGAAGGGGAAGCCTATTTTAAAGTGAAACATGCACCTGAAGGGCTGCATCCGAGGTTTGTAGTACATACCTCCCTCACCGATGTGGAAGTGACCGGTACCGCATTTAATGTATATAACCGGCACGATTCCGCTGCCATAGCCCTTGCGGAAGGCAGTGTGCTTGCCAGCGGCAGGGCCATGAAACCGGGAGACCTGTTGCAGAAAAGTGCCCTTGGTATTTCACTTACACAATCGCCGGCAACAGGCTTTACCGCCTGGATGGAAAAGAGAGTGGTGATCAGGGATGGTACACTGGCTACAGTGGCCCTCCGGATGGCAGATCTGTACGGCCGGCAAATTACCTTCGCGCGGCCCGGAATGGAAACGCTGCCTTTTACAGGCTCTGCGCCGCTGGAATCACCCGAACTGCTGCTGAAGGCCGTGTGTACGGTACACGGACTGAAGATGCGGGAACACAACGATACGATCATACTTGAATAAAGATCTTTAAAACTTACACTTATGCAAAAGAGCTTTACGAAGCTTTGCGCGGTGCTCTGCATCCTGCTTGCGTGTGCGGAATCTCACGCGCAGGACGCCATGGTGCGCGGCAACGATGCCCGCCGCCATGCCGGCATGATCTCCCTGAGGGAGATGTTCACCGCCCTTGAAAACAACCTGCAGGTGGGCTTCAGCTATTCCGCCGCCCAGGTAGAGGGCAAATGGGTAGCCGACAGGTTTGCCCGTATCCCTTCCGCCCAGCTCGATGAGCAGCTGGCCAAAGCACTGGCCCCCGCAGGCCTGCAAGCCGTTCGCATTTCTGCGCACGATTATGCCATCCGTTCTGTTACCTCCACCACGGCATCCAAAAACGCTGATCTTTCCGTATCGGGCCTCGTAACCGATGCCGATGGCCAGCCGCTGCCCGGTGTGAGCGTCCACGAAAAAGGGACCTCCAACGGTACTGCCACCAACAACCTTGGCCGCTACAGCATACGCGTGGCAGGCGCAGCCTCGGTGCTGGTGTTCCGCTCCGTAGGTTTCGTGACCCAGGAGAAGGCCGCAGGCAGGGGAGATGTGAACATCACGCTGGTATCAGACGTAAAGGAACTGAACAGCGTAGTGGTAACCGCCCTCGGTATTAAAAGAGAAGAAAAAGCACTGGGCTACTCCATCGCCACCCTCAAAGGCGATCAGGTAGCCACCGTGAAAGAAGTAAACGTAGCCAACGCCCTTTCCGCAAAAGTGAGCGGGGTGAACGTACGCGCCGTTTCTTCCGACCCCGGTGCTTCGGTATTTGTTACCATCCGCGGACAACGCAGTCTGCAGGGCGATAACAACCCCATGTACGTAGTGGATGGTGTACCCATCGCCGGTGGGGTTCGCAGCCCTAAAGAGCCTGTTGGCCGTGGTGTGGTAGATTATGGAAGCCCTATCTCCGACATCAACCCTGATGATATTGCCACCGTTACCGTATTGAAAGGCGCCAGCGCCTCCGCGCTGTATGGTACCCGCGCGCTGAACGGGGTGATCCTTATCACCACCAAATCGGGCAGCGGTGCCAAGAAAGGGCTGGGCGTATCGGTGAACTCCTCAGCCATGTTCGATCAGGCCTGGCTGTTCCCCCAGTTCCAGAACGAATTCGGTTCGGGTAACCGGCCGGGTACTACCGAAACAATCTCCACTGCATCCTGGGGCCCCCGTCTGGATATCGGTACCAAACATGTGCAGTGGGACAGCCCGCTCGATGGCAGCGGCAACCGTATTCCTACAGACTGGGTATCGTACCCCGACCGTCAGAAAGATTTCTACCAGACCGGTTTCACCCTCACCAACAACATCGCCATCACCGGCGCTAACAAGGATGGAGACTTCCGGCTGTCGTATACCAACCTTACCAACGAAGGGATCGTTCCTAATACAGACCTGAAGCGTAACACCCTCAACCTCTCTGCAGGATACGTGCTGCATCCCAAAGTAAAGGTGAGCACGAATGTGGGGTATACCAATAACAAGAGCGACAACAGGCCTACATTCAACCGTGAAAGCGCCAGCAATATTGTATACACCACCACGCCCAACGTGAATGTTAAAAAACTACGCAACTACTGGCTTCCGGGAGAAGAAGGGCGTAAGCAATTTTCGCATGTACCGGGTAACGTGGATAACCCCTACTTTGTGGCCTACGAGTTCATCAACGGCTTCAACCGCGACCGACTGTTGGGTAACGTGGAAGTAAACATCGAACTGGCGAAAGGGCTGACCCTCATGGGCCGCACCGCTATGGATACCTACAACGAGATCCGCGAAAGCAAACGCCCCTTCGGATCGGTTCGTAACCCAAGGGGGGCTTATTCCATGGAAACAGAGAAGTTCACCGAAAGGAATACGGACTTCCTGCTCACTTACCAGCGCCAAATCAATACCGACTTCTTCTTCAGCGTTTCTGGTGGTGCCAACCGCATGCATCAGAAAGGACAGTCTACTTTCCAGGGAGCGGATGCATTATCTATCCCCAAGCTCTATAACATCGGCAACGCTGCCGCCGGTTCGGTAAGAAATACCACCAACTTCTGGGAACAAAGGATCAACAGCGTGTACGGAATGGGGCAGGTGAGCTTCCGCAATTACCTCTTCCTGGATGTAACGGCGCGTAACGACTGGGCCAGTCCGCTGCCTGCAGATAACAACTCCTATTTCTATCCCTCCGTTTCGCTGGGATGGGTGCTGAGCGATATGCTGAAAATACAATCCGGTCCGCTCAATTTCGCGAAGATCCGTGCTAACTGGGCACAGGTAGGCGGCAAACCGGACCCGCACCAATTGTACAATACATTCCTGTTCGGGCAGGATTGGAATACTGCCAAGAAAGCCACGCAGGAGCTTACTTTGCTGAACAACCACCTCAAACCACTGATCGCCACATCTACTGAAATCGGGGCAGATCTCCGTTTCTTCAACGGCCGCCTCGGACTGGATGTAACCTGGTATAACGCAATTACCTCCAACCAGTTTATCCGCATCGGTACCACCATGGCCTCCGGTTACAACCAGAAGCTGATCAACGGCGGTGAGATCCGCAACCGTGGTATTGAAGCCACCATTACCGGTACACCTGTGAAAGGAGCCTTCCAGTGGGATGTGTCTGCTAACTTTACCCGTAACCGGAACAAAGTGCTTTCACTCGGAGAGGGCATGAAGGAGTACATCCTCGGCAGCTCTGAAGGTGTGCAGTTCGAAGCAAGGGTAGGGGAAGAGATGGGTAACATGTACGCACGCAGCTGGGCTACGGTGCCCGAAGGTGAGCATAAAGGCGAGCCGCTGATCAATGACGGTGGTGAATACACCCGCCTGAGCGTATGGACAAAGATCGGCAACTTCAATCCCGACTACCAGGTTGGTTTCTCCAATACTTTCAGCTATAAAGGCTTTGCACTGAATGTGCTCATAGACTGGCGGCAGGGCGGACAGTTCCACAGCTATGTGGCCAAGAACCTCCTGAGCGATGGCCGTACCAAAACCACACTTCCCGGCCGCGATCAGGCTACGGGCGGTCTTGCATGGACCGATGGTTCCGGTGAGCGCCGTAACGATGGCAGCATCCTGTATGGTTATGTGTATAACGACGCTACGGGCAAGTATGAAGCCAACACCCAGATCCTTGATCCGGAAGCATATTACGGCACATACTACTGGGATTACCTGAGCCGTTCCACCTTCGACGCTACTTATGTGAAGCTGCGCGAAGCATCGCTCACATATAATTTCCCGAAGAAGATACTGGGCCGCTTGCCGATCAGCAATCTCAACTTCTCGCTCATTGCCCGTAACCTGTTTACCTGGACGGCCGCCGATATGGGCTACGATCCGGAAACCGCCATGACGGTGTCTAACAACGCCATCGGGCAGGGTGTGGGCAGCTGGTCGCTCCCGTACACCCGTTCCTTCGGTGCTAAACTCGGATTCAATTTCTAAACCGCAAATAATACGGATATGCCACGCATACCTTTTAAATATCTCGCCATTCCCGCCCTGCTGATGCTGGGTGCATGCGGCAAAGACATCGAAGATTTCAACATTAACCCGAACGGTGCGGAAAAGATCAACCCGGAATTCCTCTTGTCTTCCGTGATCGTTTCCACCGCAACGGATTACCAGCGCGAGGCTTATATGGACAGGCCTGCGTCTGCCGGGCGTTACATCACTATGGTGCGTAACGAAGGCAACGATAAATTCAACTGGGGGCCGCAAAACTGGGATGGTATTTACAGCCGTCTTTCCTACAACAAGAGCCTGTTCGAAATGATCGAGTGGTTCAACCAGCCGGAGTACCTGCCCTATGCCCGTGTCATGCGCGTTTTCAACTTCGCATATGCCACAGACCTCTACGGAGATATTCCTTATTCCAAAGCCCTGCTGTCTAAAACAGAAGGCATTATCCGCCCGGAATACGACCGGCAGGAGCAGATCTATACCGACCTGATAAAGGAACTGCGGGAAGCCAACGATCAGCTGGCCGCCCAGCAGAAAACCATCAATAAGGATCAGGATGTTCTGTATAAAAGCGATGTGATGAAGTGGCGCAAGTTCACCAACTCATTACGCCTGCGCCTGTTGCTGCGCATGTCTAAAAACTATCCTGCTGCATTCACCGAAATGCAGGCTATCGTGAACGATAAAGCAAAGTATCCCATTTTCGAAGCCAATGGAGATAATGCAGAAGTGCCTTACATCGGTAAGCTGAAAGAAAACAGCTGGCCCGGTGGCCTTACCGGCAATGCCTACGATGAGTTCGATAAGCGTAAACCCAGTAAGGAGATCGTGGAAGCACTGAAGCTCCGGAATGATCCCCGTCTACAGGCATGGGTAGCTCCTGTAGCAGAGCGTGGTACCGTTGATCCCGGTGAATATGTAGGTGTGCCCAACGCCATTCAGGCGCCTTACGACTATAACGGCGGTAACAAAAAGATTTCCCTGCTGGCCCCGCTCTTCAACAAAGATGTGGACCCCATGCTGGCCGCTTCGCTGATGACGTATGCAGAAGTATGCTTCATCCTCGCAGAAGCTGCGCAGGCAGGTAAGATCACCGTACCGGGTAAAACTGCGGAGGCGCTGTATTACGATGGTATCCGTGCTAACATGCGGTACTATGGTGTTCTTACACAGGCAGAAGCTGCTAATTACTTCGATCAGGTATCTGTGAAATACAATGGCACCCTTTCCCAGCTTATCGGGCAGAAATGGATCGCTATGTTCCTGAAAGGTGCAGAAGGCTGGTTCGATCACCGCCGCACCGGCTTTCCTGTATTCGTACTGGGCCCGCTGGCTGCATCACCAACCCTGCCTAAGCGTTATATGTACCCTGATAATGAAATGCGCGTGAATGGAGAAGCATATCAGCGTGCAATTGCTGTATTCGGAGAAGATAAGCAAACCACGCTCATGTGGTATCTCAAGTAAAACTATCTATGAACATAATCCACACAGGCAGGTGGCTCTTCGCCACCTGCTTTTTACTGCAACAGGCCAGCGCCCAGCAGGCCCGGCCCGACAATATCGTCCTCAATGTAACTGCAGACCCCGCCCGCTCTGCCGCCATCACCTGGCGTACCCATGCAGCGGCAGACAGTAGTTATGCCGAGATAGCACCATCCACACCAGACCCCGCGTTTACCGCTAAGGCAATACGCAAAGGAGCAGGTACCACCGGTGTTATTTCAGATACACTGGCCGTACGTTACCATCATGTGGTGTTTGACGGCCTGCAGCCCAATACGGAATACGCCTACCGCGTAGGTAAAGGTGATCACTGGAGCGAATGGTTCCAGTTCCGCACCGCGGGCCTCCCGGGACAGCCGTTCTCGTTCATATACCTGGGCGATGCACAAACCAACCTGCTATCCCTCTGGTCGAGGGCCATTCGCAAGGCATGGTCTGCCGCACCGGATGCCAGGCTTATCATCCACGCGGGCGACCTCGTAAACCGGGGTAACAATTACAACGAATGGCAGCAGTGGTTCGAAGCCGGTTCTTTTGTACATGCTTCCATACCCGGACTGATGACACCCGGCAACCACGAATACTATTACCCGAACGACAGTGGTATCGTGTCCGTCTTCTGGCGGCCGCAGTTCACCCTGCCGGAGAACGGGCCGGCCGGACTGGAAGAAACCTGCTATTACAGCGATGTACAGGGCGTGCGGTTTATCTCCCTCAATTCACAGGAGATCGAGATCAACGAAAGGCTCCTCCACCTGCAGCGCGACTGGCTGGAGAAAGTACTGAAAGAGAACAAGAACCGCTGGACGGTAGTGACTTTCCATCACCCCGTACTCTCTACCAAAAAGACCCGCGATAATAAATTCGTGAAGGAGCATATCAAGCCGCTTCTGGACAAGTACAAGGTAGATCTCGTACTCACGGGGCACGATCATACATATGCCCGTGGCCGCGATGGTAACCAGGGACCGGTGTATGTAGTATCTGTCAGCGGACCGAAGATGTATGAAGTAGACCCTGCGCCATGGATGCATAAAACCGGATCGCACGAACAGTTTTACCAGATCATCCGGGTGGATGACAAAGCCATACATTATAGTTCCTATACAGTAGACGGGGCGCTGCATGATGCATTTAAACTGCAGAAGCAGGCCGGCCGTCAGAATACGCTGACGAATCTGATGAAGCCATGAGGAAAATTCTGTTGATGCTCTTGCTGCTCCCGCACGCCTGCCTGGCAATCCGTAACACGCCGGGCGGGCTGTGGAGGCAGCCTGTTATTGTTTGCAAACAAGGCCACATTGCTGGTAAAGTGTTGCAGGAAGAAGTATTCCGCCGTACAGGGCTGCGCTGGCAAGTGTCGGGGTATATGCCACTGAAGGGAGATGTGATAGTGATGGATGCAAGTGCCGGGACAGATGAAGGATATCAGTTGAAATTGAGCACACAGAATGGCCGGAGAATACTGCGTATATCCGGTTCTCCTAAGCGTGGGGTACTGTACGGAGTAGGGCGATTACTGCGGATGATGGACTGGGCTAAAGGATCAGTGAAATTACCGGATGCGATAGATGAAAGGGCGGTGCCGGAAAAGGCCGTACGCGGGCACCAGATAGGGTACCGCAACTTAGCTAATTCCTACGACGGGTGGACTGCGGCGCAATACGACCAGTACATCCGAGAACAACTTCTTTTCGGTGCCAACAGCATCGAAGCCATTCCTTTCATGCCGCAAAGTCCGCACTTCACCATCTCTTCCAGAGAAATGACGCGCAAAATGTCGGAAAGCTGTCAGCGCTACGATGCCGATTTCTGGGTATGGACGCCTGCATCTTTCGATCTGAAGGATATAACAAAGAGAAATAATTTCCTCCTGCAGTTCGATACCCTGTTCCGTGAAAGTCCAAGGCTGGATGCAGTGTTTTTTCCCGGAGGAGACCCCGGCGATAATCCGCCGGAGCTGGTGATCCCGTTACTGGAAGAGCTGGCGGCACCGTTGCAGAAACATCACCCCAAAGCAGGCATATGGCTTTCACTGCAGGGGTATACGCCTGATGAATGCACCTACGTGTATAAATACATCCGGGAACGCTCGCCCAAATGGCTGGCGGGGCTGGTAGTAGGGCCGGGGAGTCCTTCCCCGGAAGATACCCGTGCCGCCTTACCTGCCCGATATAAACTGCGCCATTATCCTGATATCACGCATACTGTTCGCTGCGACTTCCCCGTGTACTGGTGGGATCCGGCATTTGCCTTCACACTGGGGCGGGAACCGGTGAACCCGCAGCCATACTATTACACTGCTGCCTACCGCGCCATTGCCCCTTACATCGATGGCTTTATCGGTTACTCTGATGGTGCCCACGACGATCTGAACAAAATGATCTGGAACCTCCTGGGCTGGAACGCTGCTACCGATCCAGGGGAGATGGTGCGCCAATACACCGGCTTCTTCTTCGGGGCGGCGGTAAAGGATGCTGCAGCAGATGGAATACTGGCGCTGGAGAAGAACTGGGAAGGCAGCATAGTGGAGAATGGCAGTATCACCACCACGCTGAGCCACTGGCAAAAGCTGGAAGCCGCTGCTCCCGCACTCAAAGATAACTGGCGCTGGCAGATGTTATTGCTCCGCGCTTATTACGATGCCTACACCCGTCTCCGGCAGATCCGTGAAGCGGAACTGGAGCGCGCAGCCTGTAAAGTGCTGCTGGCAGGTCCGCAGGCAATGGATGAAGCAGAACGTATACTCCGGCAGGCCGACAGCTGTGTGCAGCCCGCCTGGCGCAGTAAGATCGTTGCCCTCTGCGATGCATTATTCCGCTCCGTTTCCCTGCAAACGAGCGTGGCTAAATACAAAGCCTCCGGGAATGAAAGGGGCGCTGTGCTCGACTTCCTGGACCGGCCGCTGAACGACCGCTGGTGGATAGAAGATGAATTCAAACGCATCCGGCAGCTGCCTGCAGATGCACAGCGCTTAGCCATTGATACCCTCGCGCATTGGGAGCAGCCCGGCATTGGCAGTTTCTATGACGATGTGGGGCATGTGGGAAAGAGCCCGCATGTAGTGCGTGGGGAAGACCTCCGTACCGATCCGCTCATGCGCCGCAGTGATAACCCCGGGTTCGACTGGTGGGAGGGTGGCATGAGCCGCAAACGGCTGTCGTGGATGACGAGCATGCGCTGGCCCACTGCCATGCGCTACGAACGCCTCGATACCACGGCACAATACACCGTTCGCATTACAGGCTACGGCGAAAGCCTGCTCCGTGCTAACGGGCAACGCCTCACGCCTTCGGTATATGGCAAAGGAACGGGTGAGATCAAAGAATTTCCCGTACCGCAGGCGCTCAGCAAAACCGGAACATTGCTCCTTACATGGGACCCTATAGATGAAGAGCATCTCAATTGGCGGCAGCATTCCCGCGTCGCAGAGGTGTGGTTAATCAAACAATAAAACAAAGCAACCAAAAGATGCATAAGATCCTGTTTTGCCTCCTGGCAATTTCCGCGCCCGCATGGGCTTCCGGTCCGGATGAACCCTTCCTTCAGGCCGTTTCCGAGAAATTCCCGCTGCCGCAGGGTATCCATCCCGTAAAGCTGCTCACCGATTACAATAACACGGTACACGTACTGGCCAAAGAAGGACTGTATTACCTCAGCGGTAATGATGTGGTAAGGGATGTGCGTTACCGGCCGCTGGCGGATAAAGTACCCGTGGATGTTACCGTTCAGGAAACCCATGGCCATCTGTACTACCTGTTGCAGGATAAGCTGATCACCAACGGCTACGCCGGTATCCCTTACGTAACCTTCCCCGCCGGTAAATACGACCGTGCAGTGGTGAACGCTGCAGGTAATGCATTGCTTTCCGGGAAAGGTGCTATGGCACTTACAGAGGGTAAAGGTATTCAGCAGATCACCGCACCGGAAGAAGGTGTGCGGGAGCTGTTTATTCACGACGGCATTTTCTATGCCCTTACGCCCCGTGCGCTTTATCGTATAGCGGGTGGACAATTACAACGCTTACACGCCGGGAAAGACGTGCAAACCGTCGCTTTCCGGGGAACTGATATATTGCTTGGGACGCCTGCCGGCTATTACGCCATACGCCGTGAGAATGGCGATACGGCCATGACGTTGCAGCGTAAAGTACCGGTGCCTGCCACAGGCCGCCTGATGGTGGCCGGAGGTAAAGTATGGGCCGGAACTCCTGAGGGCGCTTATACGGAGAACGGATCGGGGGGATACCGTTACTTCGCTTCGAAGCGCTGGCTGGATCAGGATGAGGTGAAAGATTTGTCGGCCGATGCGGATGGCAATATCTGGATCCTCACGCCTTCCGGACTGAACAAGATTACTTTCCGCAGGCATACGCTGGCCGATAAAACCGATTACTTCCAGCGCAAAATCCGCCTGCGGCATATCCGCTACGGCTTCATCTCCAACATTCACCTGCTTACCCCCGGTGATATCCGCACTGCACAAATGGCGGATACAGATAACGACGGACTATGGAGCGCCTTCTACCTCGGCAGCCAGGCTTTCCGGTACGGCACCACCCGCGAGCCGGAAGCCAAGCGCTATGCATGGGAGGCCTTCGAGGCTTTTGAAAGGATACTCTCCATTAACCAGCTGAAAGGCTTCCCCAGCCGCACCTTTGAGCGGAAAGGTTATAAGAACTCAGACCCCGAGCGCTGGCGCGATTCTCCCGATCCGGAATGGGAATGGAAAGGGCATACCAGCAGCGATGAGTTCGTAGCTTACATCTGGATAGCCGCTGTCCTGAATGAAATGGTAGCAGAAACGCAGGACGAGAAGCAACGCGTAGCCGCTTTCATGGATAAGATCATGACCCACATTATCGATAATAAGTACTACCTCGTGGATATCGATAACAAGCCCACCCTCTGGGGCCGCTGGAACCCGGAATACATCAACTGGTATCCCGAAACCATTGGCGACCGCCGCCTCGGCAGCACCACCATCGTAGCCGGTCTGCAACTGGCTTACGCCCTCACCGGCAAGGAAAAGTACAAAGCAGAAACCCTTAAATTGCTCAATAAACATCACTATCTTCAGAACATCCAGATCGATTACCGGAAGATAGCGCCTACCAACGGCTATATCCACGATGGCATCGATATGGGCAATGGCGGCTGGAACCACTCCGACGATGAAATGGCTTTCCTGACCTATTGGGTGCTCTACCGCTACGCACTCACAGAGGATATGAAGCAGCTCTTCGCCGGTGCCATCCGCAACCACTGGGAGATGGAGCGGCCGGAGAAGAACGCTGTCTGGAACCTTATTACCAAAGCTACAGCGGGCGATTTCGATGAAGAAGCTACCATCTGGTGGCTGAAGACCTTCCCCATGGATATGGTGAGCTGGAAAACGAAGAACTCGCACAGGAAGGATCTTACATTCCTGCCCGAAAACTTCCGGGGACAGTCTACCGAAACACTGATCCCGTTAGACGAGCAGCCGCTTCACCGCCATAATGCCAATGCCTTCCAGCTGGATGGTGGTAACGGTGGCCGTAGTGAGCTGGCGGGCGATGAATACCTGCTGCCTTACTGGATGGCGCGGTATCTCAAAGTGATCGAATAAACAAACTATAAAACCCTTTCATGATACAGACTTTCTTCCGCCGAGCACTTCCCGGAATAGCCATTATCCTGCTATCCGTATCCGCCGTTCAGGCACAACCTGCTCCCCGTCCTAAGATAGTAGTGGGAATGATGGTGGACCAGATGCGCTGGGATTTCCTTTACCGTTACAGCGCCCGTTACGGACAGAATGGTTTCAAACGCCTCCTGCGAGAAGGCTTCCGTTGCGAACAGGCGTACATCAACTATTCGCCCACCGTTACCGCCTGCGGCCATAGCTCTGTTTATACAGGCAGCGTGCCTGCGGTACATGGCATCATCAGCAACGGCTGGTATAGCCGTGAGCTGAAACGGGAAGTTTATTGCACGGAAGACAGTACCGTAACACCCGTAGGCAACGGTGCCACCAAAGGCGGCATGTCTCCAAAAAATATGATGACCACCACCGTGACAGACGAGCTGCGAATAGCCACGCAATATCAGAGTAAAGTGGTGGGCATAGCACTGAAAGACCGTGGCTCCATACTCCCCGCAGGCCATGCCGCCAATGCGGCCTTCTGGTACGATGGTGATTCCGGCAACTGGATATCCAGCACGTTTTATATGCAGGACCTCCCTGACTGGGCTAAGAAATATAACGCAGCCAAACGCCCTGAGAAGCTACTGGCTAACGGATGGGAAACCATGTATCCCATAGCCACCTACACCCTCAGCGAAGCAGATAACAAGGATTACGAGAACAGCTTCAAGCATGAATCCGGTCCTGTATTCCCGCACCGCTTTGCAGGTAAGGAGAATGGATCCATCCGCTCCACACCACAGGGTAATACCCTCACTTTCGAATTCGCTAAAGCAGCAATAGAAGGCTACGGACTGGGCAGCGGTAAGTTCACGGACTTCCTCGCCGTGAGCTTTTCCTCACCCGATGCGGTAGGCCACCAGTTTGGCCCTAACTCCATAGAGATAGAAGATGTTTACCTCCGCCTCGACAAAGAGCTGGGAGAATTCTTCCAGTATCTCGATGGCCGTTTCGGCAAAGGCAACTGGACCTATTTCATCACCGCAGACCATGGCGTATCCCAATCCCCCGGCTACCTGCAGGAGCATAAACTGCCCACAGGTGTATACAACGGCGGCGCCATCGTGAAAGATATCAACGAAGCCATCGAGAAAACCTTTGGCATCAAAAAAGGCATCATAGCCACTTCTGCAGATCAGCTCTACCTCGACCGGCCGGCTTTCGCCGCTAAGAATATAGACCTGAAAACAGTTGCCGCTCTGGTGATTCAGAAGCTGCGCGAAGTACCGGAGATCTCCGATGCCGTATGGCTCACAGAACTGGGAGCAGCAGGCTTACATGAGCCGCTGCAAACCATGCTGGAGAACGGATACAACCGCAAGCGCGGTGGAGATATCGGTTACATCATGCACTCCGGTGTAAAAGGCGGAAGCAGAACCGGTGCCACGCACGGACTGTGGTATCCCTACGATTCCCACATCCCGTTGGTATGGATGGGCTGGGGCATCAATGCCGGTGGCAGAAGCTTCCGCACCATGGGTATGACGGACATTGCGCCTACCGTAGCCGCCCTCCTGAACATCCAGGTGCCCAGCGGAAATATAGGGCACGTGATAGGAGAGGCGATACGGGCAGATAAACCCTGAGCTTGCGCTATATTTACGCGCAGAACCTATAAAAGAAATGAAATCCATCAGAATATCGAACGATACGGAAGCGCATATGACTGTCGCATTTGAACCTACCGGTGAAGTATTCCATCTGCCGGTTAATGAATCTTTACGGATTATACCCACAGAGCCTGATTCTGGCCTAGGGGAAGATGTGATGAATGTAGTGGTTTCAACAACGAACGGAGTAACCAGTGTATCGGTATGGGCCGAAACGCACAAGTTTAAAGTGCTTTACAAAGGTGAAGAAGTATTTGTTATGTGAAGACGGGCAGTACCCGAAATAAAAAGGCTTGCAGTAGGATGTATCTTACTGCAAGCCTTTTTTAAATAAAACAGCCGGAAAGAATTCCGGCCGTGCTACATTATATATTGCAAAATTATTATCGTAGTAACGATTGCACCTGCGCTTCCGTAAGTGCAACCTTCGGTTGAAACTTAGTCCCCTGCATATACGTCATAAGACTATGCTTCAGCTGCTCCGCCGCAATGCCGGCAGAAAGGTTAGCTGATACCAGGATCAGTTTGCCTGTACCCACTTTCGCTTCAATCACATTCGCCATTTTACGGTTCTTGAAGAAGTTATCAATCACACGCACAATGGGGTCTATTTCAGGCAGCTCGTCCAGGATCATGGTTTTGGAGGACGTGATGAGATGCCACCACTGCCAGTCGGACCATGCCGCTGTGGGGAAGTCTCCCAGTGCCGGGTGCTTCGGGTTGCAGAGGATGCCCATGGTACCAGGCTGGTTCGGGAAATGTACCGGGCTCCAGAACACCGGGGCAAAACAGCCGTCTACCCCACGGATCTGTGCCGTATCAGGGTTGAGCAGTACTTTCTTTCCATCCTTCAGCCATCCCATTGCTTCTGGAACAGAGCGGGTAAAATGTACACCTGCGTAGGATGCATTTTGTTGTTCAGGATATACCCAGATGCGCCATTCGTTATGACGCTCACCTATACGTAAGGTAATAGTGAGCGCGGTGGCGCGATGGATAGTACTGAGCGGGAAGCGGAAGCTGCCTAGCGTTTGGCCGGTACCTTCGTTGATGTCCTGTTTATTCAGCGTGCCTTTGAAATGCACTTTCCCGGTATGATCTCGAACTGTCCATTCAGGGGTAATGCCTTTGAGGATGCCACCGCTGAAGTTGGCAGTTTCTGCCTCGGCAGAGAATGTCTCGCTGTTGCGGTAAGTGGCTTTCTCAAAGCGCAGGAGCGGTACCGCAGGCTGGCAATACATGCGGTGCTCTGCAGGTGTAACGAGGCCTTTAGAGTCCCAGAAAGCATCGAGGATACCGATGAGGGCAGTGCCTTGTCCGGGGAAGTCGTGCAGGTCCAGCAGCTGGAAGCCGCTGAAGTACTTCGTTTTCATAGCCCGCTCAATCTCTTCTTTATACAGCAACGCCGCAAACTTACCGCTCGACTGCAGGAAGGCCGGAGCCAGATGCAGCAGGTTTTTGCGCTGGAGGTCGTTCCTTACCGCTTTGAAATTCAGCGGGTCAAGCACCCCGGTGTATTTCTTAATCTCATCCATGTTCGGGAACACGGAGTATTGCCCTATTTCATGTGTGATAATGGGAACGGGAAGACCTTCAGTTTCTTTCGTGTAATCATTGTTGAAAGAAGGAGCGATGGAGTTGAATATGCCCTGGCCGCGTACCCATCCTTTTTTAGTCCACTGGGTGATGAAGAACTCATCGCCTTTCTCAGGCCAGTTACCATGGCCTCCCTGGAATGTGAAAGAGGTGGTGGAGTACAGATGGCGGGGATCGGTTTTCTTCAGCTTCGCCACCATTTCTTCCAGCCAGTCGAAATTCCCTTCCAGTTCATTCCCCATGCTAAAGAACACGAATGAAGGGTGATGCCCGTATTCGCGGGAGATCTTTTCTCCTTCCTGTGCCAGCCATGCATTCATGGCAGTGTCTTTCCCGGCGTTGTTATTCCAGAAAGGCAGCTCTGCCTGCAGGTAGAAGCCCATGGAGTCTGCCACGGCAAATGCTGCTTCAGGCGGGCACCAGGAGTGGAAGCGCAGGTGGTTAAGACCGTATGCTTTGGCGGAGGTGAATACTTTCGCCCAGCCTTTTTTGTCCATAGGAGGGTGACCGGTAAGGGGGAAGATGGCGCATTCCAGCGTGCCGCGCAGGAACATGCGCTTGCCATTGATCTGCAGCTGTGCATTGTGATTGGTTACTGCTCGCCAGCCAAAGCGCTGTTGAATACGGTCATTACCAGCCGGAGTTTTCAGCTCTGCGGTGAGGGTATGCAGCACAGGCTTGAATTCATCCCATTCCGCGAAGCCTTCCGGAACATTCAGTTCCGCAGTTACACTGTTGCTGCCTTCCTGTAATTGAACCGGCACGCTTTGTTTGAGCTGCCCGGTTTGGAGAAGGAGGCTTCCCGTGGATACGGGACCCTGGTTGTTTATGTTTACAGTAATTCGAAGTATGCGGTTTTGCAGGTCGGGGTACGTTTGCACATCGGTGAGTTGTGCGGCTGTACGGGCCTGTAATTCGAGCTTGCCGAGCAATCCGTTCCAGATGATCTGCGTGCCATCGGTATAGGCGTGTGCCATGTTGTTGGAACTCATGTCGTATTGCTTCCTGTTATCTACACGGATAACGATGCGGTGCTTGCCCGGTGTCAATAGCTTGCCGAGGTTATAGCGGTGCGGGGCACTCAGGCTGTTCTGTGTTCCGGCTTCCTTGCCATCGATCCATACGCGGGTGGTCCACAGGGCGCGTTCCAGCAGGAGGGATACGTGGCGGCCGTTCCAATTTTGAGGTATCACCACTTCGCGGGCATACCATGCCGGCCCTATGTAACGATGTTTGCGGCTGAGCATGAGCATCACGTTGCGGGTAAGGGAGTCGGCAGAAAGGGCAGGCTTGTCACCCACACGGGCATCGTCCAGCGTACCGGGGAGGCGCAGCGTTTGCGGAAACCGGCGGTTCTGCCAGTTCTCTGAAATACCCTGATCGAGAGAGTCTGTGGCATATTGCCAGGCTCCGGCCAGTGGCAGCGTTTGTGCGCCGGCGGTAATGGTGATGCCTGTAAAAAGACTGATGATGAATATTCTAAGCATGATGGTCCTGTGATTTAAACGGATGCTGCTGTTGTTTTTTCTTCAATGATTGTCAGGTGCGCCTTTGCACCAAAATGCATATCGTTACCGAGTACTTCTTTGAAGGCAGTGGCTGCAGGTACTGCGTTTCCGAGGCCAAGATAACCCAGCCCTTTCAAAAACACGCAATGCAGGCGGTTTCTCTCGTTGAGGTCATCTTCGAAGATGAGCAGATCGGGGAGGGATACCGCGAAGTATTCGATGCGTACTTCATCCTGCGCATGCTGTTCTCCATACGCAATAAGGTTCCGGAAGATGGCTTCCGCTTTATCGTTCCTGCCCAATGCAGCCCATGCGAGGCCCTGATAGAAGATCTTCTCAGGCGGTGCGTCATTATAATACATGGCAGCCGTAGGGGCAGATGTGCCCTGTGTGGCCAGCAGGAAATAAGGCTCTGCATCGGCTTTGCGGTGCAGGGCTTCGTATGCTTTGCCCATCCAGTAATGCACATCGTTTTCCCGGATACCGAACAGCTTGCCTTCTCCGAGAGAATCGGGCCAGTCCTGTGCGCGTTGCAGTTTCTCCAATGCTGCTTCGGGTTTACCTGAGGCCAGATCTTTACGGGCTAGGGCGGTAAGGGCATACACGTATTGTCCGGACACCTTGCCTTCGCCGCCTTCCCATGGGTGGAACTTACGCTGCAGGATGAGTGCCAGCGCCTTTTCGTATTCCCCGATATAATTATAGAGTGCTGCGTGTTCGAGGTACAGATCGTCGCGAAGGGCTGTGGCGGCAGGGTATTGCTCCAAACGTGCCAGGCGCTCTTTTACAGGTGAGCCTATGCGTTTGTGCAGCTGGTCCAGCTCCATGAGCACGCGGGCATCTGTTGTATCGAGTGAGAATGCTTTTTCGAAATGTTCCAGCGCGCCTTTGGCATCGTTGCGCTTATTATACAGTGCTATGCCGAGGTTGCGGTGCACCGTGGCAAATTTCCCTCCGCGGCGGATGGATTCCTTCCACATGGCAATCGCTTCATCGTATTGCTTCTTATCGTACCAGAGGCAGCCGAGGTAATAAGGAGCCTTATCGTCTGCGGTATTGGTGCTGATGGCGTATTGCAGGATGTTCACATCCTCCATCCGGTTAGGGAAGCAGTAGGCAGGATCTGCTGCCGCGGCCTGTTGAAGATATTGCAGTGCGGCAGGGGCATCACCGGTGTGGTGGCAGCACCAGGCGAGGTAGTAGTATTGCAGGGGCGAGGATTTAGCGGGTAATAACTGCAGCCAGCTGATGGCTTCTTCGTATAGCCCTGCCGCGATATTATCCAGTGCGTGCTCCAGGTAATTGGTAGCGTGGTTGCGTGCGAGGCGGAGCAGGGTGCTTTTAGCATGGGCAGCCGCTTCGCTGTTTCCGGCTTTATCGTAGGTGAGCCATTGCTCATGATACAGGCCGAGGTTGAAAAGGTCTCTGCGGAGGCCTTCCGTACAAACTGCAAGTGCTTCTTCTATACGGCCCAGCTTACGGAGGATGGTAGCTTTCAGGGCACGGGCTTTGTTACTGCGCCCGTTCCGGTCTATAGACCAGTCGATCTGCATCAGTGCCGTCGTATAATCTTTACGGGCTGTGCTGATCTGTGCAAGGGCAAAGTACCCGCTGTCCTGCCAGGCGCTGTTCCATACCGCTTTATGGAATTGCTCATAGGCATCGTTCAGCTTGCCCTGCAGCTGCAGGCAAAGCCCCAGGTTGTAAAGGGCCTCACCGTCGTAGGGGTTGGGATTGCGCTGCATAAGCGTTTCCACGGCTTTGCGCAGGTACTTTTCTGCTTTGGCGAACTGGCCGCGGCGGAGATACCAGGCACCGAGGGCATTGTTGCACCGCGCGTCCTTAGGGTCGCGGCGGATGGCTTCGGTGTAATAGTCAACGGGGGAGTAGGTTGCGTGCCGGTACTGCTCAAGGTGCATGCCGGTGAGGAAGAGCTGTTCATTGTTCTCCGTATCCGCCGGACTCAGCGCTGCCTGAGCAGGTGCAGGGATGGAAGTTTCCTGCGGAGCAGCTGCCTGATAGCGGAGCCGCTGCGCACCGTCTGCCCCCAGTATAATCGTTTCTATATCTGACTCCGCAGCACCTTCGGGCAGCGGAATATGTTGCTGGTAAATTTGTTCGGGCGATGCGTTGAACACATCTTTAAATACCACTTCTCCCTTCACACTCACCTGCAGGGTAAGGTTGGTTTCAGGACCTGTGGCATACACTTTCACGGGCAGCGTACCGTTTTCAGGGGTGCTGTGCAGTAAAAGGTCTTTGCTGGCATTCTGCACCAGGCCCAGCTCGCGGTAGGGCAGGAAGTACTGCGTGAAGGCTTTCTCCTCATAAGGCATGAGCCACGAGAAATCGGGCTGGTTATCGGTGTAAACACCGGTCATCAGTTCTATATACGGCCCGTCTTCATCGGTGAGGTTCTTATCCCACGCTTTCCCGAAATCACTATGCCCCCAGGTCCATTGTTTTTTACCGGGAGAGATGTGATGGTCTGCCACATGGAGTACGCCCGCCTGTGTATCATGCTCATATCCGCCTACGAAATCATATTCCGACCGGATGGCCATGTAAGAAGTAGGAACGGGAATATTCTTATACCGGGATATATCCGTTCCGGGTGCGTAATCTACTTTGTAATAAGTGCCTGTGGCAATGGGGAAGGAGGATACATCGCGCTTGCCGTGGTCGAATACGGCATGCACGTCTGGCGGGAAAACGGACTGGTAATCGTCGTTCACCTTCACCGCAGGGTTGGCCCACCAGAGAAAGGTTTGCGGGAGCGGGGTGCGGTTATATAGTTTGCCGGTTATTTCGAGGTAAGCTTTATCGGGGTGGAGGGTGAAGCCGGCCATACCCTTGGTGCGGAACATCTTTTCGATCTCGTTCACCCAGATGGTTTTGCTGCCGTCTGCATGCTCTTCGATGGTGAAGTCTACCGCTTCGTAGGTGCTGGGCCGGTGGTGCTGGGGCCAGTTGAATTCTATGCCGCCGGAAATCCAGGGTCCGCAGAGGCCTACCAGTGCAGGTTTAATCACCTGGTTGTAATATATGAAATGCCTGTTGCCGATTTTATCAAATGCCATTTGCACACGCCCGCCCAGTTCGGGAAGGATCATGATCCTGAGGTAACGGTTTTCAAGGAATACCGCTTTCCATTCCACATCCTGCTTTTCGTCCATGATCTTTTCTATGACAGGGTTGGGATATACGACCCCGCTCGAGCCCTGGTACACTCTTTTTTCAAAGAACATAGGGTTTTTGTCGGGTGTGCCTGTCCCGTAAGTCGGGATAATGATCTGTTCTTCCCAAACCTTCACAGCGTTAATGCTCATTGCTTTTAGTTTAATGTCCGGTTAAATGATGTTCGAGTTGTTCTAATGTTTTGCCTTTCGTT
This sequence comes from Chitinophaga deserti, assembly GCF_003149455.1. Lineage (GTDB taxonomy): Bacteria > Bacteroidota > Bacteroidia > Chitinophagales > Chitinophagaceae > Chitinophaga > Chitinophaga deserti. Next base: position 16,600 of record NZ_QFFK01000013.1, on the reverse strand, counting down.
TCCGAAACTTTGCTGCGCACGAAGAGGAACCCCAGCAGGCAGATGCCCGCATACAGATAGAAGGGCCCGTAAGTGCCGAGTTTTTCGGCCAGTATGGGGAAGGTGAATACGAGGATGAAATAAGCGCCCCACAGTGCCACAATAGCCACAGACGATGCCAGTCCACGCACCTTATTTGGGAAGATCTCGGAGATGAGTACCCAGGTAACAGGCGCCAGCGAGGTGGCATAAAGGGCAATGGCTGCCAGCACAAATACCGATACGAGGCCCACGGCTGCCTGCTGCTCCAGTAACAGCGCCAGTACGATGTATACGATGGAGAGCCCGAGGGAGCCTGCGAGCATCAGCGGCCTTCTGCCCAGTTTATCTACCTGCCACATAGCCACCAGGGTAAACACAAGGTTCACGATGCCGATGGAAATCGTTTCAAACAGCTGGCTGTTAAGATCAGCCCCTACGGAGGCGAATATGGTAGAGGTGTAATTGAATACGATATTGATACCGCACAGCTGCTGGAACACCGCCAGAACGATGCCCACTACTACAGCCGGACGAACCGCTTTGCTGAATACCATTTTCAGGGTGGCGCGGCTTTCGCCGGTCAGGGAAGCGCGGATATCGTTGATAGTGTTTTCCGCGAAATCACCGGAGCCGATGCGTGCGAGGGTTTTGGATGCTTCGTCATATCGCCCGCGGGAAGCCAGCCAGCGCGGACTCTCAGGCAGCCTTAACACTCCCAGCAGGAAGATGAAAGACGGAACGGCGCCCAGTCCGAACATCCAGCGCCAGGCATCTTCGCCCTTGCCGGCGAGGAAGTAGTTCACGAGGTTGGTGACGAGGATACCGATCACAATGGTAAGCTGGTTAATGGATACGTTGCGCCCCCGCAGGTGTGCCGGGGATATCTCCGCGATGTAAAGCGGACTGAGTATCGATGCCATGCCCACACCGATGCCGGCCGCAAAGCGCATGGTGGTGAATACGGAGAAGGTATTGGAGAAGGCCATGCCTAAAGACGACAGGGTGAAGATGAGGGCGGCCAGCATGAGGCCGGGTTTACGGCCATACCGCTCTGCCAGTGCCCCGGCCATGGCGCAGCCTGCCATGCATCCCAATGCGAGGGAGCCGGTAAGGAAACCTTCCCACCAGGCACTCAGCTCAAAGGTTTCGCGGAGGAAGGGCAGTGCCCCCGAAATCACGGCGAAGTCGAAGCCGAAAAGGTAGCCGCCCAATGCGGAGATGAAGGAAATACCGAGGATGTAGCGGTGATGGAATGTCGTTTTCTGCATGCTTTTCTATTGATGTTGGAACCCGTTCAGTTTAACGTGTTGTTCTTTTATATACCCGTAATACACGGATAGCCCGCGGATATCGCGGCGTGGAAAATAATGGAAAAAGTTGGCGTGGAAAGTCATCGTACAAATATTGGAATTACCTGGCAGGGGTTCAATGGGTATTCTTATGGTTATGATGGACGATCTTATGATTCCATATTTTTTATATCTTTATCCTGAACAGGACCATATTCATTCATACATGGATTTTATTATGAAAAATAACCCACTGTGATCCGCAAGAAGGAAGGCTTCGAAGGGCAGCGTGCCATTGTACTGCCACGGAAGGTTATAGCCGGCCCCTGCACGGCCGACCCGCTCATTAACAGCCTGTATATCACCGATATCGGTTATTACCCGAAAGCACGCTACCATTTCCGGGAACGGAGCCATGGTACCGACCAGCATATCCTCATCTATTGCCGCGAAGGCCGCGGAACGGCCACTGTTGGCGGCAGGGAGTACCACCTGGGCCCGGAAGATTTTATCCTCATCCCCGCCGGGAGCCCTCACCACTATGCGTCTGACGATACCGATGCATGGACGATCTACTGGGTGCATTTTAAAGGTCCCCGTGCTGCGGATGCCGTTGCTTCCATGGAACGCCGCTTTGGAGGGTATCTGGGGCAGGTGAACTTCCAGCAGAAGCGGCTGGGCCTTTTTGAAGACATGTACGCCAGCCTCGAAAGGGGCTATGGGAGCGATAACCTCAGTTATGCCAATATGTGCTTCTGGCATTACCTGTCCAGCTTCCTGTTCGAAGAGCCCTTCAGTCTTTCCGAAAAACACGAAAGCCATGATGCGGTGGAACAATCGATCTCCCATATGCGGGATCACCTGGCGGCCTCGCTCACCCTGTCGGACCTGGCGGCCTCAGCCAACCTGTCCGCCAGCCATTATTCAGCCGTGTTCAGGAAGCGAACGGGGTATTCCCCGCTGGAGTATTTCCATCACCTGAAAGTACAGAAGGCCTGCCAGTACCTGCTGTTTACCGATATGCGGATCAAAGAGATCGCGTTTTCGGTAGGGGTGGAAGACCCGTATTACTTTTCCCGGATGTTCAGCAAACTCATGGGCGTATCGCCCCAGCAGTACCGTTTACGGCGGGGCGCCTGATTCCGGTTTTGCGGAACGGGGAAACGGCGTATATTGCCCGCCAATCTTTCTTATGATCATAGATACTTTAGCAAACGCAGATGTATACGCCGGACTGGGCGACCGCTTCCGGACTGCCTTCCAGTGGCTCCGTAACACCGACCTCACTATACTGGAAAAAGGAAAACATACCATCGAGGGCGACCGCATCTTTGCCATCGTTAATGAATACGATACCATCCCTGCAGAAGGCGAGCAAATGGAGTCGCACCGCAAGCATATAGATGTACAATACATCGTAGCGGGAGAGGAGCTGGTAGGGCACGATATGCTGAGGGAGCAAACTGTAAGCCGTCCGTACGACGATGCCGACGATTTTATGCTTTATGCCGACCGGCCATCTTTCTACACAAAGCTGTCTAAGGGCGATTTTGCGATCTTCTATCCAACAGACCTGCATATGCCCAACCTCATTTCCGGCAGATCCCTGAAAGTGCGGAAGATCGTTATTAAGATAGCGACGGATAAAAAATAAGTGGTAATTGATCAGGGGATAAGGTACTTTTAGCAAATTTTTTTCGCAGCATGGAAAAGAAACTATACCAGGCTATTGATAAAGCCCTCCTCAAATCGCTGCCCAACCCCAGCAAGGAAAAGTACGAGATGAAGATCAAAGTACCCGAGTTTACCTTCCTGGGTGTGCACGAGCAGCCCGACTTCGCAAAGCTGTACGTTACCTTCTATCCCAACGGCCGTATCATTGAGCTGAAATCATTGAAGCAGTATGTGTATCAGCTGCGCGACATCATTGTGTCGTACGAGCGGCTCATCAATATCATGTACGACCATATGAAAGAGGTGTACCATCCCGAAAGGCTCCGTATCACCCTTATCTGCAACCCGCGCGGCGGGATCAGCTCCAAACTGGTGATTGATTCCGACTGGAAAGACCGTGGCGGGGAAGATAAATACAAGGATTATCCGGAACGTGAGGAAGAGTGGGGTGTACTGATGTGAGTTATGCGATGATTTTACTATTTTGCGCCCGTATTCAATAAAATCATCATGTCGAAGAAAAGGATCACACTGGCCTGGCTGGGCGAGAAGGAATGGCTGGCAATGTTGCTTTGGTTCGGTTTGTCGTTGATAGTGGGGGTGAAGGAATTCGCCGTCAACAATTTCAACAACTACACCATTTTCAAGCACGTTTACATTCATACCGTTAACGGTCAGAACCTTTACGGGCCTTATCCCGAATACTTTGATGTGAACATGTACGGGCCGCTTTTCAGCGTGCTCATTGCGCCTTTCGCGCTCATGCCGGACTGGCTGGGCAGCGTACTCTGGATGCTCACAAACGCCACGGTACTCTTCTTTGCCATCCGGCAGCTGCCGCTGAACCGCATACAGCAGAACCTTATTCTGATCTTTGCAAGCCATGAACTCATGGCGGCCAGCAGCTATTACCAGTTTAACCCCATTATTGCCTCCTGTATCATCTTCGCCTATACGCTCATGCGGAAGGAGAAAGACTTCTGGGCCGCATTCTTCATTATGTTCGGCGCTTTCACGAAGTTATATGGTATCGTAGGACTGGCCTTCTTCTTCTTCTCCCGGCATAAACTCAAACTCATTGGCAGCCTTATATTGTGGGGTGTTGTGCTGTTTGTGTTGCCCATGGCTATTTCATCGCCCCGGTTTATTGTACAGTGTTATGAAGACTGGTACCATGCACTGATTTATAAGAACGATAAGAATGCCAAAATTGAACAGGGCATTGTGCTGCAGGATATTTCCGCGATGGGCTTCATCAAGCGTACGTTCCGGCTGCCGCATCTGTCTAATCTTTTTGTGATAGGGCCTGCGCTGGTGTTATTTGGTGCGCAGTACATCTGGCTGAAGTATAAGGATGATGTGCGGTACCAGCTGCTGATCCTTTGTTCTACTTTGATATTTACCGTATTATACAGCAGCAGTTCGGAGTCGCCCACTTATATCATCGCGTTCCCGGCGGCCTGTATCTGGTTCCTGCTGCAGCCGCGGAGTATGGCGGCTAACATCTTCTTTGTGTATCTGCTGATCGGTACCAGCTTCTCGCATTCCGACCTGGTAACATCGTGGGTGAAGAAGAACCTGGTGGTGCCGTATGCGGCGAAGGCGATGCCCAGTTTGCTGCTGTGGCTCCTGATCGTTTACCAGATCCTCACCCGGCGGTTCCTGCGCTGGCCACAGCCGGGCACGCAGTTTTCACATTAATTTCATAAAGGCATAACACGGAGGCAACATCCGGCAGTGATCTTGCAGTCAGATTCCAGAATGGTTCATCTGAACTGCCTGCCGCGTCCCGGAATCTAAGCTTTTTGCATTTGCCATAAAGCCACAACTGTTGCCCCCTTTATATCTTAGCATCATAAGCAGAAACGGTTCCTCCGATTACGGAGGAACCTGTTTTCGTTTAGAATCCTTACAATCTGGCCTGATTTTCGTATATTCAGTTGCAACAAAATCTGAATGTAATGGCTTTTTTAACTTCTGTCATCACATTTACCGGTAAAGTCGGTAATGTGATTGCTTACAAGCGGAACGGTAAGTTCTGTTTACGCTCTGCGCCGGAAACGGTCAGGCAAACGGCTAATACCCGCCGCGCCGCGCAATGGTTTGGGGCTGCCAGCCGAAAGGGCGCATTTATCCGCAGCGCTATGGCTCCCGATATCGACATACTGTGCGATAGCAGTGTCGTGAACCGCCTGAACAGTACCATTGTATCTGCCGGCAGAAATAACCACGCCGGAGTGAAAGGCTTCCGGTTTAACGTGCATGCCGGTATTGAGAAGTTCTTCCCGGAACTGCCTGTTCTTTCTCAGGATGGTAAACTCCATATCCCTGCTCAAAAGCTACAGGGCTTTGCAAACGCCGTGCGCATGGAAGTAAAACTCATCGCCACCCGGATCGACTTCGCCACCCGTACTGTAACAGGCATGGATGCGGACGTGCTGCACATCGACCTGGAGCAACCCTTCGAAGGGGCGGATATGACGGTAGATGTACCCGGCAAAGGCACATTGCTGATAACCCTGCAGGTAAGAACTTTCCTGAAAGACGGCCTGTCTTACGACCGGAAGCTCAATGCAGCAGATATCATTGCTGTTGTGGAAGATGTAAGGCCGGAAGCGGTTGTTACAAAATCGCGCCCCCGTAAGCAGCTGCTCAAACTGCCGCCGGAGCCTGCCCGCAAAACTGTACCCGCTAAAAACGGTCAGCCTCACGTACCGCGGGAATAGCCCCAGTGCCATTACAGGATATTTTGTTGCAAGTAATTCATTATCAAAACATACGGCCCCTTAAATTACACGGCAGGCAACTCCTCCGCCAGCCGGTTCTATGCGTTGCAGGCACGCTTTCTTCTCTTTATATGCCTGCTGTCAGATATATATCATCTACAGATCAGATACGCATCAACTCCGCATCAAGTCCACCTTTACTGTACGGTTACTGTATAGTTACCGGTAGTTTACCGGGGAGTTCCTGTATACTTCACTGCCTGTTAACCCCTCTGTAACTCCCCTTTACCCCCTGTTTAATTACCCTTTCACCCCCTTGTTACGGCCTTACAACAGCCGCGTAGCCCTTTGTTGGGAGCCTTGTTATTCTCTTGCCCGGGCCTAGCCACTTCTATTAGACCCGGATTTGACCCCGGTTAGACTTCTTCACGAGTGCCTGCCACAGCCTTTAGACGTTGTCAAAACCTTTCAACACCTAAATCGTTAAGTAAGGATAGAACGCTTATTCAGTCACCAAAACAACCATGCATATGAACCGGATAAACCATGCATTCCTGTGCATATCGGCTTTATTGTTAGTCCAGGGGGCAAGTGCCCAGAATGTTCCGAAGAAAATGTATCTCAAAGTAGCAGGCGGTTACTTCTTCAGTGTATCGCCCGGGCAGTTCCCGGATGTGGGACCATATCCGCCGAGGGATATCCGTAATACCGTAAATCCCGGCACCGGGGCGGTAACGGAAGTATTTGAACGGGTATTGACCGGCTCCTATGGAGAAGGGCTCCGCGGCGGTATTTCGGTGGGTTACAACATCAATAAGCATATTGCCATTGAAGGGACCTTCAACTATTTCCACAGCCAGGAAAACCTTATGACAAGAAACGTCAGTGTTTTCGAGGGACTGGGCAAAGACGCTGCCCGTGTGGAGTCTGACGGGCATGTGAATGCGGTGGATTTTGCGCCGGGCCTTGTGGTAAGCCCCGGTTACGAGAAGTTTAACCCGTATGTACGCTTCGGTTTTGTAGTGCCGTTGTGGGGTAGACTGATCATTGAAACGGAGGCGATGCGGATGAGCCGTCCGCAGGGAGTGCCACTGCCTGCAGGCACTATGGTACGCACGGATATCAGCCGTACGGAAGAGATTGAGCCCAATCCTACGCTGGGCTTCCAGGGGGCGATGGGGTTCAATTACAACGTATCCCGGAGGATAGACATCTTTGCGGAAGCAGAATACCGCAATGTGCCGGTGCGCAGTAAACGTAAAGAAGTGACCAGATACAGTGAAACCAATAATATTGTGAATGTGCAAACGGATGCGGTGATCAGTCAGTTGCCGGGGCGTACGATGAATGATTTAAGTACTGCTGAGCGGCAGACCACCTATGTGACGGTGCTGGATGAGAATTCTAATACGCCGGTGGGTGCAACGGGTGCTAAAACCAATTATAAGAACGATAACGCGCCTGCAAATGATTTGAAGAGTTATATCAACATTGGCGGTTTGGGGCTGAATGCGGGCATCAGGATCAGGTTTTAACATATAATTACCGGTGGTGGGTGGTATTTGCGCACCACCGGGTTTGTCTTACGGGGAATTTTTCCTATATTTGTCTAATGTCAGGATTTAACATACAGCCCGTTTCCCGCGCTGTCCGGTATGCCAAACCGGAAGCAGGGCTCTTGTATGCCTGTATCAGCACGGCTTTCCGTACGTTTTGCAAGAAGTTGTATTACTTCTCAAACTTTAAGGACTTTAATACGCTAACCCTGAACCGATAACAATTTCTCCGGGGTTCAGGGGTTTTTTACTGCTACTTATTTTCGATGCTTAAAGAATTGCGCAGATGCAAACTCGGGAAAGGGTTTCCATCGGCGGCATGATTTTGCTCGTTTCCGTTTTTGCCAACGCCCTGATTCTCCGGGCAGCTTTAACGGGTAATCCGAGCTGGTACCGGGCTTTGTATATATCCGTGCCATTGCTGCTGATAGCCATCATAGGAATGTTCCGGAAGCCCGGTGCGAAGTGAAAAACCGCGCCGGAAGAACATCAACACATTTATTATAACTAATTAAATCTTTTACAATGCAAAAGAAACAGCAACCTATTTTCAGGAAGGATGACTTTGATGTGATCCACGCCTGCCTGCAGGAAGGCGCGAGAGAGAGTGCTTTCGGCCCCGCAGTAGTGGAATCGCTGCTGGCGGATTTCAAAAAAGGCAAGCTGGTGAGCAAAGACGCATTCCCCGCAGACGTTGTGCGCCTCAACTCCCGCGTGATTGTCCAGGAACTGGACCGTCCGAAGGAGATGGAGATCACCGTCGTAATGCCAGAAGAAGCCGACATCAAACAACGCAAGATATCCGTTATGGCTCCCGTAGGAGTAGCCCTCATTGGTTTTGGCAAAGGCCAGGAAGTAATGTGGCAGGTACCCGGCGGGAAGAAAAAGTTTACGATCAAAGAAGTGTTTAACGAAAGAGACTGATAGCTCTAATTGGAAATTAAACAATAACGGGCACCTGTTTAGGTGCCCGTTTTATGTTCGTTATTTCCCATGAGTATTCTCCACGACTTAACATCCTAACTGCCCTTCCTCTATCTCCATTTATTTCATATTCAAAGACTACTTCCTGATAACAATTGTATCAATTTTCATAAATACAGCATGCTGATATTCAAAACGAAGATTGCAACCGTTTAACACTTTCAGCTCAAAGTAATTTCTATTACACACAAAGGGCTCATAGTCTGCTGTGGCCGTACTACGTATTGATACAGGCAGCAGGTAAAATTCTTTAAAGCGATAACATCCGGAGGTATCTTTACAATTGACCTTTTGCGCCTTAGACTTAAGGTCTCCTCTATTATTTAAATAGTCAATTCTGATACCGTTTTTTAAAGTGATAGATATATTACTATCCAGAACTGATTTGAGAGGAAGTTCATTTACCAGGAAGAAAAAGTCATGAAAACCCAGGTTCCTGATTTCAGACACGCCCTCTTTCCAGTCGTATTGGAAATTCTCATTCGATAAGAATAGCCATCCATTGTATTCCTTTTGCTCCGATATCGATAATTGAGCACTACTTTCCCCTCCGGCTAAAAGCATTAGTGCAGAATAAAGTATAAATTTCATACCTCGTTTAATCTGTTTATGAAAATCTGCAGGGATCTTTATTGATAGTTGTAGTTAGTCAAAAATAGAAATCCTTTCACCTGTTTTTTGATGATAGTATCAGATTGTGAAAAGCAATTAAAACATAAGAGAAATGATAATGTGGTAAGAGAAGTAATTTTCATTTTTCTGTTTAGTTTGTAATTTATCTGCAATTAGTCATGATAATGGTTAATGAGGAAATAAATGGCGGATACGTTAGCGCAGAACCTGCTGTATACCCTGGCTATTTTTATATTCTTCGGATGCGTAGTGCTGAATGCAGCAAGTAAAGCATACAGAATTATAGTAAAGGATATTATATAACTACTTATTGAATGTTTTTTCCTTTGTACAGTTTGCTGATCCGCTTGTGAAACATTGCCAGGAAAAGGGTTGTTCCTATCAGAATACTGTAGAACCCATGAATATGGATAAAACTATTACCAACGAGATATACAAACATTAAATAGTCTGCCAGTATGTAAATGCTAAAGAGTACAATTAAAGCAGATAAGCTATTCATCGTTAGCGAAAAGTAGAGCAACCATGAAAGTAAGATTAAGCTAAATGTTGGGACTAAATAGTATATACACAGATAGGAGAACCAGCCTTTCAGGTCGTTAATCGTTCCGTATTTTATTAAGGCACCATTATCCCAAATAACCATGAGTAGTAGATAAAGCAGGGTATACTTTAAGAAGATATAAAGGATAATTTTTCCAATTGGATTTCCTTTCATAGTTAAAGGGGGATTAATAGCAAAGAATAGAAAACACTTTACTTCGGTACTTTCCTTAAATTGATCTCCTTAGACTTCTCCCAAACGATCTTACCTGCCTGGCTGGCTGAGTAAAAGGCATCACAGTTCGCAGGGAAGGATGCATTCAGCATATAGTTTTCCCTGACCACATATTCCTTCCCGTTTAAGGTTAACATTATAACCGGATGCACTGCCTTTTGCAGTGCTTTGAGCTTTTTCCGGTTGGTTATCTTCAGATCTATTGCGTATTCATCTTCTTTCAGGAGTTTATAATCTGATTCGGTGATTTTAATTGGTTCTACAATTACTTTCGCTTCCATTACCTGGGGTATGGGGAGGGGAGTGCCTTCGGAGGCAGGGTTGCTGAAGGTGAGCATTGCTGCATGTACAAGGCTAATCAAACTGAATTGTATCATTGGAAGAGAGATTTAAGTTATTATTGAGATCGTATGGGATATTTTCCATGCCTTTTAATCAAGTAGTGAAAATCGTGCCACAGTTGATTAATTAAGATTTAGTATCCGGTATCTCAGGTATCTTGAAATTCAGAAAACGCATAATTGGTTTAATGTTCAGGATGATGAAGAGGAGGAGTAAACATAATCCCGCTGGTTGTATTTGAGGCAGCATGTTTCTGAAAGCAGATCAATACTATCCCGGGGGGTATGTTGTTTGTATATGGTCCGCCATTGCAGGTCATAGTAAAAAGGATTGGTGAATTCAATCCAGTCGCCCAGAGAATCGTATTGGGAATGTTTCCATTCATGATTACGGATGTAGTAACTGGTATTGTAATAAATCGTAAGGCCTAAAAGAACTCCCAGCGGGATAAAGAATTTGAGGTAGTTAAACCTGAAACGGCGCATGGTAATAGGTTTATGGGATAATGTCCTGATAAATATAAGGATATCTCCGGTTCGTATCAGTATTTAATGTTAAAGTAAACCTAAATCATGCGGCTGGGTGAGAGCCGGTTAATATAGACAGGAGTGGATTGTATATATTTATTGTAATTAATACTTATGAAAGTATCCCTTTCCCTTATCATCCTGACGATATCAATTGCTTGTAATGCACAAACAAGGTTTGATCATGGTACTATTTCCCATAAAACTGCCGAATTGATTTCTGCCATCGAAAAGGTAAATGTATTGAAGGGACCTGTAATAGGTGATGGGGGCGAGAGGCCCATGCAGTACGAAAATTTTGAATTACTGGAGAAAGCCGCCACTCAGAAAGAATTGATTACGCTAACAGATCACCCAAACCCCACAGTACGCTGCTACGCTTTCTGGGCTTTAAATAATCGCGGTGATGTGAAGCTGTTACCCATTGTACTCAAGCATTTCAATGATACCGCAATAGTTAAAATGCATTTTGGGTGCATTGGCAGTTATAATAAAGTAGGTGATTACTTTGTTGAATCTATAAGACCGGTATACAGGCGTGATGATACGCTAAGGCTGAAGCCGGAAGAGTATGCATATCTGGATAGTATGCTATTATTTACCCCCAATGAATTGTTTTCCATCAGAAGAGCCATTTTAACTGCCCCCATGAATGAGAAAACTTATAATCGGGTGAGGGAAGTCGTCGTGAATGAAAATAATCAGGACGCGTTGGAAAAGTTAGCCAGTTTCAAAAGGGTAGCCGATATTCCGCTTATCTTCAGTCATAAGAGGAAAAGAGATAATGGAAGTGAAGTTTGCCTGAACTATTACGCTATCAGCGAATTTCCACATCCCGATTTTCTACCTGAATTAAACAGCGCAGTTAAGTCAGCAGTGGGTAAAGACAGGCTGGCTTCCGAATGGAAGGGGCTTTACAATGCCATAGCCAGCTATAAAAATGATGCGTCCTTAAAGCTTCTGAAAATCCCATTCACGAAAAGCATGGATGAGGATATCCGGAAGTATCATATCAACTTTGTTTTTGACGCAGTCTCAACACATTATACGCCATACTATAATGACTTGCTATGGGATATCTGGGAGAACGAAAAGCGGATTTCTACTGCAATGTTTGAAAAGTTATATCCGGAGAACCCGGCAAGAGGCTTAAGTCTAATTAAGAAAACCCTCCGGAACTTAGATGACTTTTACTACCTGAGTACCGGAGGTTATGCTGGTTATGAAGCAGCATCAGTAGGACTGCTGCCAGTGATGATGGATACTTTACTGGCATATGACAGGCCTGCAGCATTGGACCTGATCAATAAAAACATCCGTACTGTGAATGTGCATTCATTCCTGGAGGTGGCAGACAAAGCCGGACAGATAAATGATACCTCCCTGGTAGAATCTTTTTTTGCCAGGCTGGAAACTGAGACTAATCCGCATATTTATTTAAAAACAGTGGAAGTATTAATCGCTATCGGTGATCCTTCAATCAATAAACGGATCAAAGAAGCCCCCGGTCGTAATCCAAATTTGAAGAAAGACTGGGGTGGTAAAGCGTTTGATAAATTGCTAAAGGAAAACAGTATAGATTGATACCGGTAGGCATATTAATGCTGCCAGCACCTCCCGCCACCTTTTACAACCCTTCTGCAGGCACCTCCTTTTTTAGTTCTGGCTCCGCATGTGGAGGAATAGTTGTTGCTGGATTCTGTTGGTTTGTAAATGGGTTTAACCGTCTGAATTGTTCTGTTACTTTCTAAGCTGGTTTTCCGTACACTCTTATTGACATCCCGATACATCCAGGTCATATCGTCGAACACTACGATGTACTCTCCGGTAGGTAGTTTGGCTTCTCCGATTTTCTTTTGGGCTAAAGCACTGGAAAAGGGGATGCTCCATGCAATCATCGTTAATACAACGCATAATTTGTAGGCTTTTTTCATAGCGGGGGTTTGCTTTTAAATTGTGGGTTTAGAATAGTTGCTCATTGTAGTGAGCAGTTAATAATGTATTAAATTGGAGTTATAGGGCGTATTTACTATGTATGAATATACGAAAGTGCCAGAACTTTTAACATAAAAAATGAACCTAAATAACCTCCGATTTTCGGAGATATTCTCGGTGAAAAAAATGCACTCAAAAACGTTTTGTATTTCTCTTTTCTCTACTTTCGATTTCACAAAAATATTAGCTAGATATAACCAGCTATTTCTTTAATTCTCTTAACAAGAACCTAGGAAATTCAATTCAAAGAGAGTTTTTAGAGAAAGGCTTGTACCTTACAGGTGCGGGCCCTTCTTGTCTCTTTGGGGTCTCCTAGGACCTTTGTTAAGCAAGTTGGGTTCCGCATCTTTTAAAAGATTGCGGCACTCAGCAGATACCTAAACTTTAACGCTTAAAAGTTTTATGTATGAAGAGACAAGCCGCAGCAGCAAGGCCCGCTCCCTCGGTCATAGATGACTTTATCGCAAGTTATCCCGCACCGCAGGAAGCACGCAAAATCCTTTGGGAATTGTTACTGGCCGCCATGGGAAGTGCCCATGCAGATATGTGGACCAGCGAAGTGCGCGCCAATATGTTATTCTTTACCGAACAGTGTGGCGATGTACTGGATGAAATGTACGCCCGGTATCAGTCGCAAATGAGTGTGTGATTGTTAATCCCAATAAGTTAACCTTAAAAATACCTGCACAGTTTGTGCCCGTTTGTTAGCCGGTTTCTCCCTGTAAATGTAAAAACCAATCCATATGGAACCGCAATCTATTGAATTGCCTTATTTCCACGTGTGCCCGGGATCCGTTATTGATCTGGGCTACCATCCCAGCCGCAGCAGTAAGGCTTTAGGCGGCAGGGTACTCGCAGCCGGACAGCTCTTCGAGTTTGCCAGAATGACGAAGATATCCTGGCTGGAGCTATGCCATGTATTGCAGATAGACGCACTGCTGCTGCCTGAGTATAAGCTTAACCTCTACTTAGACAGGCCGCTTCGCGAACGCTTCCTGGATATCCTCATCATTTACGGGAAAGGATATGCAGCAAGCGGGGATATACAGCTGTTTAACCGCTGGATGCGGACGGAGCGGGCCTACCTGGGGTATATTTCCCCGCTGGCTTTACTTACCAGTACAACTGGCCGGAGAATGGTGCGGCAATGGATCAGGCAGGAACGCTGGAAGATTGATCTGGATGGTGCGCCGGTAAGCTTTGCGGGAGAGGTGCAGGTGGCGCCATGAGGTGGGGGATGCCTGCGTTTCCTGTATAAGAAACAAAAGCCCGAAGGCAAAAGCCTCCGGGCATTGTTTCCGAGTATGAAACCCTTATGGGTTTATTTCTTCTGCAGCAATGTCAGCAACTGTTTCGCTGCTTCTTCGGAGGAAGCAGGGTTCTGGCCGGTAATGAGGTGCCCGTCTTTCAGGACGTAGCTGCCCCAGTCTGCGCCTTTGCTGTATTGTCCGCCGTTTTTCTTCAGTTCATCTTCCAGCAGGAAGGGGACCACTTTCGTCAGTTGCACACCTTCTTCTTCGGTGTTTGAAAAGCCGGTTACCTGCAGTCCTTTAACGAGGGGCTCGCCATTGGCTTTCTTCGTATGAAGCAGCACTGCCGGTGCATGGCACACAGCCGCAACGGGTTTGCCTGCGTTGTAGAACTGCTCAATGAGTGCAATGGAAGCTTTATTGGTGGTAAGGTCCCACAGGGGGCCGTGGCCGCCGGGGTAGAAAACTGCGTCATAATCTGCAGCGTTCACCTGATCCAGCTTTACTGTGGAAGCCAGTTTAGTTTGCAGGGCTTTATCAGCGAAGAAGCGTTTGGTGGCTTCAGTCTGGAAGTCGGGCAGTTCGCTCTTGGGATCAATGGGTGGTTGTCCGCCGAGGGGGGATGCGATGGTGATCTGTGCGCCGGCATCTGCCAGGGCGTAGTAGGGAGCTGCGAATTCTTCTACCCAGAAGCCGGTTTTTTCTCCGGTATTGCCGAGCTGGCTATGGGAGGTAAGTACAATGAGAATTTTGAGGACGTTCATACGATTGCTTTTTGCTTGTTCAATTGATTTTGTCGTTTTGACAGTACAAAATTAGAACAGGCAGGGAAGGCAAAAGTTGAGGTGCCGCACTAAAAAGATGTGATCCGGATCACAGTTCGCCCTGATAAAGTCTGCTGAGGCTTTCGCGGGGTGTGGTGAGGTACGATGTGTGGAGGGGGATTAAATTGGGCATTCGAAGGATACAGAGAGGTAAGATATGAGCAGGGGATTCCGGGGCACAGTTCACCCTGGTACTTCTGCTGAGGCTTCAGAGGGAAACATCGGGGGACGATGTGAGAAGGGGTTTCCGGTTCACAGTTCGCCCTGGTACTTCTGCTGAGGCTTCAGAGGGAAACATCGGGGGACGATGTGAGAAGGGGTTTATAGGTCACAGTTCGCCCTGATACAATCTGCTGAGGCTTTCGCGGGATACACCCAGGTACGATGCGAGTAGGGTTTTAGGTACCCGCTGCAACAACCGGGGCTGCAATTCCTGCAGGCGCTCGTAGCGTTCGCGGGGGTTCTTGAAGAGGAGGAGCAACACCCTTTGCTGAAGACCTACATATCCGGCGTTTTTCTTCTGGAGGAAGAAGTTAGAGAATGCATGGATTTCGCGGGTGAGTTTCTGGCGGTCTTCGTCGGAGAGAGTGAGTACTTCACTGTCTTCGATGCAATCGATGCTGAGTGTGGCCGGGGTATTGTTGTAAAGCGCCAGGTAGTCGGAGATCCACCAGTCTTCCATGGCAAACTGGAGGATGTGTTCCTTGCCGGATTCGTCGGTATAGGAAGCTTTCAGCAGTCCTTTTGCGACAAAGTAGTGGTATTTCACATGATCGCCTTCCTGTACGAGGAACTGGCGCTTTTTGAGCTTTTTAAGGGAGAAGTGAGACCAGATGCGTTCGAACTCGTCGTCTGTGAGGGAAACGAGTTGTGCAAAGTGCTGGCGGAGTTGGGTTTTGATGTCCATATCTAAGCCCAATTTAGTAAAAATTTCAGAGGTGGCGGGAGGGCAGTGTTTTAATTACCCAGAACTCGGGGTAGTTAAAATTACATACTTCTGCTCGGGTTAACTTGAATCCCGATAAGGGATTGGGCTAATAAAATGCATTTAAAGAAAGTATAATTCATTGTATTGATAACCTTAAAAGTAGAACTATGGTAAAGAAAAGAGTCATTAACGTAGACAGTATTTCAATTGCTGTAGTGGATCACAACCACAGCGATTACATTTCTATAACTGATATGGTGAAGGCAAAAGAAGGCAACTATTTTATTGAGAATTGGCTGAGGAACAGGAATACTGTAGAGTTTCTGGGTATTTGGGAAAGTATTAATAATCCCAATTTTAATTACGTTGAATACGACAGACTTAAAAGTCAGGCTGGTCTTAATTCGTTCAAGATCAGTGTGAAAGAATGGACGGGAAAAACTCGTGCGGTTGGCCTGATATCCAAAGCAGGACGCTACGGCGGTACATATGCGCATAAGGATATTGCCTTTGAATTTGGTTCGTGGATAAGTGCGGCTTTCAAACTGTATCTTATTAAAGAATTCCAACGTTTAAAGGAAGTTGAAAGCAACACCCATCAGCTGGAATGGAACTTCAGGAGAGCACTGGCAGCCACGAACAACTGTATTCATACAGACGCAATCAGGGAAAAGCTCATTCCATGGAGTGATATACATCAGAAACAAGATGTGTACATATATGGTGAAGAGGCAGACCTGATCAATCTGGCATTATTCGGCCTTACTGCGAAGCAATGGAAGGAGAAATATCCTGAAGAAGCAAAGCAACGAAAATCAATCAGGGATTGTGTTGATACTCACAGGCTGATTGTACTTTCCAATCTGGAGAATCTAAATGCATTTTTGATCAGGCAAGGGGTAGGGCGGAAGGAGCGGTTTGATTTGATGAGGGAGGCTGCCCTAAATTGTAATAGTTCCGATTTGCCCTGACAGTCGGGTTAAAATATTAGGCAGCTGGCGGTATATCGTCCAGCTGTTTTTCTTTGGCTAAAGGTAGTGTTTCTTCAAAAGTCTGTAAAGGTGTCCTCCCGA
>NZ_QFFK01000012.1:157500-159789 GCF_003149455.1 Chitinophaga deserti | reverse complement strand
TGTTTGAACTGACTAAATTTACTCTCGTAATTTCAGACGTTTCAATTAATGTTGTCGCTAACATTACCTGTGTTTTGTTACATTTCTGTAACGTGCTGTTGTTTCCAAACTTTCAAAGATCTTTCACCAACATTCCCCGCACTTACTGCGGTGATATCTGTCAGCTACTTTTGTTGATATCCAGGTTGCGAACCTGCAGGCCTAAAGCCAATATCCATCATTAAATCTCTAAGAACTTTTCTTTTGTTTTCCGCTTCGTGGCTGCTTTTCAGTGGCCGTGTTTCGAAGGGAGTGCAAAGGTAGTGATTATTTCGTTTCTTCCAAACTTTTGACCAGAAATTTTATTTTTTATTTTTCTGATTCTCAACTACTTATGCGTATAGCTTTCTCTGCTTTTGTACCCTTGTGTTTGTGTCAGGCACAGCACCGGGCAACCGCTCCTTGCAAGCGGATGGCAAAGATAGTATCTTTTCAGATTACCGCAAAATTTTACGTCGTAACTTTTGGAAGAGATATAATCCGATACTTTTCTGTTACTGATCTATGGGTTTGATTGCGATTGAACTGATAAGAGCAGTTCGGTGAAGTGTGCAATCAACGCTTTTATTGCTTCATCCTTATACCTTTTATAAAGGATAAGAGATAAAAAAAGTCCCGGTATTGAACCGGGACTTTTTTCAATAAATATGGCAGTTACCTACTCTCCCGCATGATAGTGCAGTACCATCGGCCATGAGGGGCTTAACTTCTCTGTTCGGAATGGGAAGAGGTGAACACCCTCGGCAAAACCACCATAAGATCTTAATGGTTCACTGATTCACTTCCGTGATCAGTGTTCCTAGTATCTTACTACTAATAAATTTACATATCGGGAAGTTGTAAAACACGCTCTTTACAGAGAAAGAGCATAATAAAATTAAAGCTTACGGGCAATTAGTACTACTCGGCTTCGATGTTACCACCCTTATACCTGTAGCCTATCAACGTCGTAGTCTCCGACGGCCCTTAAAAGTAAACTCATCTTGAGGTAAGTTTCACGCTTAGATGCTTTCAGCGTTTATCTTGCCCGTACATAGCTACTCTGCACTGCACCTGGCGGCACAACAGATACACCAGCGGTACGTACGACCCGGTCCTCTCGTACTAAGGTCATGTCCTCTCAATTTACTAACGATCACAACAGATAGGGACCGAACTGTCTTGCGACGTTCTGAACCCAGTTCACGTGCCACTTTAATCGGCGAACAGCCGAACCCTTGGGACCTTCTCCAGCCCCAGGATGTGACGAACCGACATCGAGGTGCCAAACCTCCCCGTCGATATGAGCTCTTGGGGGAGATCAGCCTGTTATCCCCGGAGTACCTTTTATCCTTTGAGCGATGGCCCTTCCATACAGAACCACCGGATCACTTTAGCCTGCTTTCGCACCTGCTCGGCTTGTCTGCCTCACAGTCAAGCACCCTTTTACTAATGCGCTCTGCGTACGATTACCAACCGTACTGAGGGTACCTTTGCGAGCCTCCGTTACTTTTTAGGAGGCGACCACCCCAGTCAAACTACCCACCAAACAATGTCCCCGCTTACACGGGTTAGACTCTAAGTAACAGAAGGTTGGTATTTCAACGTTGACTCCACGACTCCTGGCGAAGCCGCTTCATAGTCTCCCAACTATCCTACACATCTGGCACTCAAAATCAATGTTAAGTTGTAGTGAAGGTTCACGGGGTCTTTCCGTCCCGTTGCGATTAACCGGCATCTTCACCGATACTACAATTTCACCGAGCTCATGGTAGAGACAGTGTCCAACTCATTAGACCATTCGTGCAGGTCGGAACTTACCCGACAAGGAATTTCGCTACCTTAGGACCGTTATAGTTACGGCCGCCGTTTACTGGGGCTTCAGTCAGGAGCTTTGGCTTGCGCCGAACACCCTTCCTTAACCTTCCAGCACCGGGCAGGTATCAGGCTCTATACGTCATCTTTCGATTTTGCAGGGCCCTGTGTTTTTGTTAAACAGTTGGTTGGACCATTTTACTGAGACCACATTACTGTGGTACGCCTTATCCCGAAGTTACAGCGTCAATTTGCCTAGTTCCTTTACCATGGATCACTCGAGCGCCTTAGGATACTCTCCTCGACTACCTGTGTCGGTTTACGGTACGGGCTGCTATAACCTAACCTTAGAGGTTTTTCTTGGAAGTCTGATTAGGGACATTATCAGCGCGGCCGAAGCTTTGCTGTACTATCAGGTTCAGCACCTCTGGCGGATTTTCCTACCAAAAGTATACC
>NZ_QFFK01000012.1:0-152500 GCF_003149455.1 Chitinophaga deserti | reverse complement strand
CATATAAGCTACTTCAATAAAATACCTGGCCATAATGCGCGAAAGTAGACATTTTTAAAAAGACAAATGGTGAACAGATACCTCCGTTCACCATTTGCAATATTCATGTATCATTACTACCGTTTCAACATAGCCTTGAACCGGTTCTTATAGTAACTATCCGTCAGCAGATCCGCCAGCTTTGCGAAATTGTCTGAATCGTACGTCCGCGCATAAGCCGCATCCATCAGCTGGTAACGATTCTCATCTGTCGAGATCAGTTGGGTCAAAGCCCTTACCTGCTCCGTACTCACACAGGTATTGCGCGTACCTTTCCTGAAGGCGTCCACCATATCCGCATCCGTTTTCCGGCTGTTCATGGTACGCAGCAACTTACGGAACGCTTCAGTTTCCAGTACTTTCGGGCAATCGCTGTTCACCATTTTCAGGTCATCCTTCTTCTCTTCTTCTTTCTTCTCTTTCGCTGCCGGTGCAGTTTCGTGCCAGCCTTCATTGGCTACACTGTCACGCGCCAGGGCGGCGCGGTCTTCCGCTTCACGGGCAGCTTTCCGCTGCTGCCTGCGGGCTTCCCGCGCATCTTTGGCACTGCTGCCTCCTTCTTCCTGCACCGCTTCTTCAGCAGCCGGAATGGTTGCAGGAACCGTTGCGGGTGCAGTAGCAGGCACTGTAGCGGCGGGCGCTGTACCGAAATCTATAAACTCAGGCTCACTGCCTTCCTTCTTCTTTTTGGCTTTCTTCGGCTTTTCTGCAGGCGCCTTTTCTTCGGCAGGCTGCTCTTTCACCGCTTCTTCCACTGCCGGAGCAGCCTCTGCTTCTTTCAGGGCTTCATCAGCCGCAGCACGCTTTTCATCCTCCAGCACGGTACTCAGCAGGGCCTTTTCCTCTTCCGTCAAAGGTTCCCGCTCCCCTTTCTTCCGCTTTTTAGCAGGTTTTTCTGCTTCAGCAGGCGGTGCCGATGCATCAACCGGCACTTCTGTTACCGCAGCGGGCTTGGGCTTGGGAAGCTCCATTTCTGCCGGCCGGTCGTCCGTCACCACTTTATCGAGCGATTCCGCGAAGCTGTTTTTCTTCTTCGGCACAGTGCCTGGTTCTGTTTTCGCTACCACGGGAGTGGTATCGGCAGGTATTTCGGCTTTAGGTGTTTCAGCTACAGGCTTTTCTTCTGCCGGAGCAGCTTCCCCTTTCTTCGCCAGGGCTGCTTCCACATCGGCCTGTACGTTATTGATAAGTTCTTTCTGTTCGGGTGTGGCGCTGTCGCTCGAGATGCGGGTGACGGCCACTGCTTCTCCTTCGGCGGGCTTTTCTGCCGGTTCAGCACCTCCGGCTCCGGAAGATTTAAGGGAGGCGAACGTCTGCAGGTCGTACAGCGCCCAGTCCTGATCCCCGGTATTTTTCAGCAGGTAGCCATAGTCGCGGTTACCGGCGAGGCGGATGGTAAATTGCTGCTCCCCGCCTTCCCCTTTAGGGAAACCGATGGTAACCGGAATCTTACCGGCTTCCAGCTTGGGAAGGATTACATACCCTTTCACGGAGGAACTATGCAGTTTCCCGTCCAGTTTCACGTAAAATGGCTGCTGCTTCTCGTGCTGTATATATACAAAATACGACGCATCCTGCGCGGCAAGGCCCGTGCAAGTCAGCAGGCCGCACGCCAGATACAACAGTTTCAGTTTGATTGATTGCATAATGATGTCTGATACAAATATTATTCCAGCACAATAAGGACTTCCCCTTTTTCCACGGCTTTTCGCTCGGAAACCCGGATCTCCTTTACCACCGCATCTGCGGTGGATTTAAATACATTCTCCATTTTCATCGCTTCCAGGATGAGGACGGGATCCCCTTTCTGGATGGATTGCCCCGGCACCACGAGTATTTTCAGGACCATGCCCGGCATGGGAGCCTTGATATCGTTTACCTTCCTGGTGGCAGCTTCGCTGAGGCCCATGGATGCCAGGAGGCGGTCCATCGGCCCTTCGAGCCCTACTTCGTAAACGGATTGCCCGATACGGAGGGTTACTTTTTTCTCCGTGCGGTCGGTACTCACCACTTCCGCCACGAAGCTCTTGCCGTCCATCAGCACGCTGAACCCGCCCGAGGGCAGGGGTTCCGCGCTCCAGGATACGGCCTTTCCATCGCATACAGGCGAGCCTTCTGCGCCGGAAGGGATTATTTCATACGGCTTGCGGCCGTTAACGGTAGCTTTGATCATATAAAAAACAGGTCCTATCTGTACAAAAATAACAATTTTAACCGCTTGCGTCGTTTTTGGGCCATTTGTTTAAATTTGACCCCTGCCCTCCCGGAGGGCGCTTATTTTTGATCAAATCGTTTTGCATGTATTTAAACTCAACAAAAATTCCTGCGCTTCTTGTGGCCGGAATCGCCATGATGGGACTTTACTCACCCGTCTTCGCACAATCCGCCCCCGAAAAGGAGGATCCGTTACTCAAAATCTACCGGGCATCCCCTACCAAAATCAACAATGTAATCCACACCAAGCTTGACGTTCGCTTCGATTATGCCAAACGCCACCTCATCGGCAAGGCATGGATTACGCTTAAACCCCACTTTTACCCGACCGACAGCCTGACCCTCGACGCAAAAGGTATGGACATCCGAGCCGTATCCCTCGTACAAACGGCAGGCGCCTCTGTAGCAAAGTTCCCTACAGACGGCCTTCTTAAAACCGCGCGCACTACGCCGCTTCAGTACAAATACGACGGACAGGAGATCCGCGTAAAGCTTAACAAAACATACAGCAGCAACGATTCCTATATTGTTTATGTAGATTATACCGCCAAGCCCGACGAACTGAAAGCCGAAGGCAGCGAGGCGATCACCGATGCCAAAGGACTTTACTTCATCAACCCCGATGGCACCGATCCCAACAAACCTGTTCAGATCTGGACACAGGGCGAAACAGAAGCTTCTTCTGCCTGGTTCCCCACTATCGACAAAACCAACCAGCGCACCACTTCGGAGATCTCCATGACGGTAGACAAAAAGTATGTTACTCTCTCCAATGGTAAACTGGTGAGCCAGAAACCCAACGCCAACGGCACCCGTACCGATACCTGGCGCATGGAACTCCCCCACGCTCCCTACCTGTTTATGATGGCAGTGGGCGACTTCGCCGTTGTGAAAGACAGCTGGCGCGGCAAGGAGGTGAACTATTACGTGGAAAAGGAATACGCTCCCCACGCTAAAGCCATCTTCGGTAACACACCCGAAATGATGACCTATTTCTCCAAAATTCTCGGATACGACTACCCCTGGGTGAAATACAGCCAGATTGTAGTACGCGACTATGTTTCCGGGGCTATGGAGAACACCACGGCAACCATTCACGGTGACTTTGTACAGAAAACCGACCGCGAACTGCTCGACGATGACGACCGCCTCGGCGAATCAGTGATCGCACACGAACTGTTCCACCACTGGTTCGGCGACCTCGCCACCTGTGAATCCTGGAGCAACCTCACCATGAACGAGTCTTTCGCTGACTACAGCGAATACCTCTGGTTCGAACATAAGTTCGGTAAAGACGCGGCAGACGAGCACGGGTACGCTTCCATGCATAACTACATGGAATCTGCCCAATACCGTGGCGATCATCACCTCGTGCGTTTCCACTACAACAACAAGGAAGAGATGTTCGACGCCATCACTTACCAGAAAGGCGGCCGCATCCTCCATATGCTCCGCAACTACCTGGGTGATGAAGCCTTCTTCAAGGCCATGAACCTTTACCTGAAAACGAATGCCTTCAAAGCCACCGAATCCCACCATTTCCGTCTGGCTGCAGAAGAAATATCCGGACAGGACCTGAACTGGTTCTTCAACCAATGGTATTTCGGACAGGGCTACCCTACACTCGATATCTCCTATGATTACAGCAAAGCCGGCGAGGCCGTTGTGAACATCGAGCAAAAGGGTGATAAGATCTTCGATCTGCCAATTGCCGTTGATGTGTATGAAGGTGGTAAAAAGACCCGCCATGCTATCCGCATCAAAGAAAAGACCAATCAGTTCAGCTTCCCGGTTAGCGGTAAGCCCGACTTCGTGAATGTGGATGCCGACAAAATCCTCATCCTCGAAAAAACGGACCGCCGCAACCTGGCCACTTATGTGTTCCAGTATAAAAATGCGCCTACTTACCGCGACCGCCGCGAGGCTATCGAGGAATGCCTGAAGCAGCAAACCAGCAATGCAGATGCCCGCGCTACCGTGATTGCAGCCATGAAGGATAAGTACGAAGGCCTCCGTGCACTCACCATCGCAGGCATCAAAATGGATAATAACGACGTTAAAACCGCCGCCCTTCCCATTCTGCTCGACCTCGCGAAAAACGATCCTGCTGCACCGGTACGCGCCGCTTCCCTCAAGCAGATCAGCAAGCTGAAAGACGCACAATATGCTTCTCTCTTTGAAGCCGCGCTGAAAGACCGCTCTTACCTCGTGGAAGGCGCCGGCCTCGTTGGCCTCGCCGACCTCGACATTAAGAAAGCCTACCCGCTTGCCAAAGCCATGGAAAAAGACGCGCGTGGTGCACTGGGTACCGCTATCGCCAATGTGTATGCCCAGAACGGCAGTGAGGAAGATGTAGCTTATTTCGCTACTAACCTCGCCAACAGCACCGGCCAGGAAAAAATCGGTGCCGCCATCCTTTACCTCGGCATCCTTGGCCAGGTAGATAATACCGCACTGGTGAATAAAGGTGTGGACCAGGTATTCGAAAGCATCACCCAATTCAACAACAGCTGGGTGAACAACTACATCGTAAACCTGATGCAGCCTATCGCCAAGAAGAAACAGGAAAAAGCAGCAGCGGCTTCTACTACCGAGCTCCGTAACGAACTCAGTAAACAGGCTACGCACATCCTGCAAACCGTACAGAAAATCAAAGAAAACACGAAGGAAGACTAATACTCCCTTCCTATTTCTTATTCCTATTGAGCAGCTCTCCAACCGGGGAGCTGCTTTTTTTTGTGGTTTTTCTTCCCGGCGATCATTATCTTCAGTGCAACAAATTCCACCGGCTGATGCTATCACCCCTGTTGCTCGTACTGCTATCCATCCTGCTGCTGATCCTCCTGATCATGTGGGCCAAGCTCGACACCTTCATTTCCTTTATCATCGTCAGCATCCTGCTGGCTATGGCCTGCGGACTGAACGGACCTGCCATCGGCAAATCCATTACCGGCGGTATCGGCGCCACACTGGGTTCGCTCGTCACCATCCTTGGCTTCGGCGCCATGCTGGGCAAGCTGGTGGCTGACAGCGGGGCAGCCCAGCGCATCACCTCTTCCATGGTCAGTATTTTCGGAACCCGTTATATTCAATGGGGTATGGCACTGGCCGGATTGCTGGTGGGCATCCCCATGTTTTACACAGCAGGCTTCGTTATAGTGGTGCCCCTTATCTTCGCCACGGGCCTGTCTACCCGGCTGCCCCTCCTCTACCTTGGTATCCCCATGATTTCCGCCTTATCCACCGCCCACGGGTTTCTGCCGCCACATCCCTCACCTACTGCTATCAGCCAGCAGCTGGGGGCCGATCTGGGAAAAACGCTGGTATACGGCCTCATCATCGCCATACCTACCATCGCCATTGCCGGACCGCTATTCGGCAGTACACTCCGCAAGATGGAAGTAACTCCGGAGCAGGGTTTATTGCAAATCACTCCGCGGACCAATGCAGAGATGCCCGGTCTCGGCATCAGTCTTTTCACGGCATTGCTGCCACTCATCCTTCTGACCATCACTACCGCCCTCGATCCCGTTATGGGAGCAAACAGTGCACTCAGGCCGGCCATTTCCGTTATCGGTGATCCCAATATCGCCATGCTCCTGTCTGTACTTGCTGCCATATACTTCCTCGGTCTGCGCCGCGGGCAATCCATGAAGCAGGTCATGAAATCCCTCGAAACTGCTTTTAAGGATGTAGCACCCATCATGCTCATCATTGCCGGCAGCGGTGTTTTCATGCAGGTAATCAAAGATGGGGGCATCAATACCTATATCGGTGAATCCATGCGGGGCCTGTCTTTATCACCCATCGTACTCGGCTGGCTCATTGCCGCTGCCATCAGGGTTTGTGTAGGATCTGCCACGGTAGCCGGCCTCACCACGGTAGGCATCCTCCTCCCCCTCATCCAGCAACAACACGTACACCCTGAACTGATGGTGCTCTCCATCGGCGCGGGCAGCCTCATGTTCAGCCATGTAAACGATGGCGGCTTCTGGCTCTTTAAAGAATATTTCAACCTTACCCTCAAACAAACGTTCGCTACCTGGTCGGTCATGGAAACGATCGTATCCGTTTGCGGGCTCCTCGGTGTACTGGCACTTCAACAGTTTTTACCGGCATAAACTGCCGCCCCGCATGGGTGATTTTGTGGTAAGTAATGTCAAGATTAAGGAATCTATAGGGCGGGTGAAGGGAGAAAGCTTGTCAAATTAGCAGAAGGTATATACTCCAATGGAAATCGAAAATGAACAGAATGAACAGGTAACAGTTTCGGAAAACCATGATGATCGTCATTTCCCAAAGGCCCGCATTGCCTTAGTTTCGATCTGGTACCTGTACAATTTTTTTGCATAGGGCCTCTATTATTCACCATTTCCGGAATTCGGACACCAAACGGGGCATAAAGGTATACTTAAGGTCAAAATCCTCCAGCTTAAAGGGTCCTTAATGGGTACTTAAAGGGTACTTAAAGCGTACTTACTGTATATATACAGTATATAAATAGTATGGAAAACCGCTACAGTATTGAAAGAAGTACAGTTATAGCTACTTAACATATACATTACAGCAGGTACGGAGTATGTATGTATTATATCAGGCTTTACCGTAATGATGCTATGCATATACCAATAATTGCCAAAACTGCAATAAATAAATCGTGACAAATGCAGAATTATTGCAAATACTGCAAATAATTCCATTGGAAATGCAAAAAATATTAAGTTAACTTTAAACAAATTTCGTGATGACCGCAGCCGACAATTTCGCAGCACTGGGTATGGTTTTACCACCTCCACCCGCGCCCAAAGGGGTTTACAAGCCATTACTGATCGTAGACCGCTTCGTTTACGTTTCCGGCCATGGCCCTGTTTTACCCGACGGCTCACTTTTGCATGGTAAAGCTGGCGTAGACGTAAATGCCGACGGTGCGAAACTGGCCGCCCAGCAGGTAGGGCTCACCATCTTATCCACCCTCGTTTCCCAACTCGGATCGCTCAACCGCATCAAGCGGGTCATTAAAGTGCTGGGTATGGTGAACGCCACCCCGGAATTCGGTACCCATCCCCACGTAATCAATGGTTGCAGTGAGTTGTTTGCCAAAATCTGGGGACCGGAAAATGGCATTGGCGTACGCAGTGCGGTAGGCATGGGATCTTTGCCCGATAACATCACGGTTGAGATTGAAGCTATTTTTGAATTATCAGACTAATCTTTTCATGCAACCTGTCGAACAGCCAACAATCCATTCTCCGGCGGAGCTTCCCTCTCCGGCTCTCCTCGTTTTTCCTGACCGGATTGCTGCCAACATCCGCCGGATGATTGACATAGCCGGTGGTCCTGAAAGGCTCATGCCGCATGTGAAGACCCATAAAATGGCGCCCGTTGTAAAGATGCAGCTGGAGCAGGGCATTACCCGTTTTAAATGCGCCACACTGGCTGAAGCCCGTATGGTGGCAGAAGCCGGTGCTTCAGACATACTGCTGGCTTATCAACTCAATGCTCCAATGGCAGCGGCTTTCGTAGATCTGCAACATGCATATCCAACTATTAAGTTCGCCTCTCTGACAGACAACCTCGCTTCGGCCCGGCTGATGAACGACCTGCATGCTACCTACCCGGGCAGCAAAGCCAAACTGTACATTGATATAGATAATGGCATGCACCGCACCGGTATTGCTCCGGATAAAGCGGCAGACCTCTGGCATGCGCTGCAGTCGCTCCCTAATGTAACACCTGCCGGTCTCCACGTGTACGATGGCCATATCCGTGATACAGACCTCACCCAGCGTACCCGCGTTTGCGACGAAGCTTTTGCGCCGGTAGAAAAACTGGCCGCCGAAATAAAAGCACCGGAAATTATTGCCGGCGGCACTCCTACTTTTCCCATTCACGCCCGCCGGAAGCAGGTGACATGCAGCCCCGGTACCTGCCTGCTGTGGGACGAAGGTTATGGAACCGGCCTCCCCGACCAGCCTTTCCTTGTAGCCGCACAGCTCATTACCCGCGTGATCTCCAAACCACAGGACGGATTTGTTACGCTCGACCTGGGACACAAAGCCGTATCGGCCGAAAACCCAATCGGCAAACGCGTCTTTTTCCACGGCCTGCAGGATTATGAAGTGATATCTCAAAGCGAGGAACACCTCGTCGTGAAAACACCTGCCGCCACTACGTTGCAGGTAGGTGATGTACTCTACGGCACCCCCTGGCACGTATGCCCCACCGTGGCATTGTACAACGAAGCTATCGTGATCGAGAACGGAGAAAACGGCGGCTCCTGGCCTATCGCACGCGGACGAAAACTTATTTAAGACACTATTTCAACCAGAATAAACCTATGCAATCATTGATCTTCGACGCGCACCTGGACCTTAGCATGAATGCCCTGGAGTGGAACCGCGACCTTACCAAATCCGTACAGTCCATCCGCGACCGCGAACATGGCCTTACCGATAAACCCGACCGCACCCGCGGCACCGTTTCCCTTCCCGAAATGCGCAAAGGCCGTGTTGGCCTGTGTGTGGCTACGCAGATAGCTCGATATGTGGGGCTGGATAATCCCCTCCCCGGCTGGCATTCGCAGGAACAGGCATGGGCGCAGACGCAGGGACAGCTGGCCTGGTATCAAACCATGGCAGCACGCGGTGAAATGAAACAAATCACCAATGCCGACGAGCTTTCTGCCCATATCAAACTCTGGGAAAACGCAGAAGATACCAGCTCACTCCCGGTAGGCTTCATCCTTAGCCTCGAAGGAGCCGACTCTTTTTATGAACTGGCCTGTGTGGAAAAAGCCTGGGCTTATGGCCTCCGCGCCATCGGTCCCGCGCATTACGGGCCGGGTGTGTATGCATACGGCACCGATTCTACCGGTGGCCTCGGCACCAAAGGCCGCGCATTATTGAAGGAAATGGACCGCCTCGGTTTCATCCTCGATGCCACCCACCTTTGTGATGAAAGCTTCTCAGAAGCCATGGATATTTATACCGGTCCGGTTTGGGCCAGCCATCATAACAGCCGCGCCCTTGTGCCACATAACCGCCAGTTCAGCGACGAGCAGTTTTCCCTGCTCATTCAGCGTGGTGCTGTGATAGGGACTGCCTTTGATGCGTGGATGCTCATCCCCGGGTGGCAGCGTGGTGTAAGCACACCGGAAAGCACCGGCGTATCGCTGGAACATGTGGCCAACCACATCGACCGTATCTGCCAGCTGGCAGGGAACAGTCAGCATGCCGCCATAGGCTCTGATCTCGACGGGGCTTTCGGTACCGAACAATCTCCCAAAGACCTCGGTACTATCGCGGGCCTGCAGAAAGTACCCGACATCCTGCGGCAGCGTGGATATAAGAATACCGATATCGATAATATCATGTACAAAAACTGGATCCGCTTTTTGCTGGACGCCTGGAAATAACATTAATAGCAACGGCTATGCTTCACAGCATGGCCGTTCTTCTTCATCCCCAATACCAAACCATGTCAGCAACCCCATTGATCGATACTGTAACGATCCATTACAACAACAAACCTTTCCGGATCGAGTATTTCCACCGGCCCGGTAATAAAGGCGAGATCCTTTTCGTGCATGGCCTTGGCGGAGCAAAAGAAAATTACTGGGAAGCCTGCAAATCTCCCGCCCTGGCAGGTTATTCACTCACGGCATTTGACAACCCGGGCACTGGTAACAGCACTTACTACAATGACATGCCGCTCCAGGTCGATGATCTCGCTGCCATCACGGCACAATTCATCGATGCGGTTGGGCTGCAGCAATTCCTATTGACCGGCACCAGTATGGGCGGCCTCACTACATTACTGTACCTCCGTACACCAGGCCTTTCCCGGGTAAAAGGATATGTGAATATTGAAGGAAACCTTTTACCGGAAGATTGCATGTTTTCCAGTAAAGTCGTGCAATTTTCGCATGCAGAATTCGTGGATGTTGTTTTCCCGAAAACGATCCGGGAAATGAAAACCCGGGGGAACACCGGCTACCATATTATTGCCAATAACCTGGAGTTAAATACAAATTCCACAGCGTACTATCACTATTCTTTCCAGACAGTTCAGTATTCTGCAGACGGTGGTTTGCTACAGCAATTCCTGCAACTTCCGGTACCACGCATCTTTATTTACGGAAGCGAAAACCGGGCGCTTTCATATCTCCCGCAACTGACTGCTGTGGATGTAGCCATGGCTGAAATCCCCGACAGTAATCATTTTGT
Source organism: Chitinophaga deserti (assembly GCF_003149455.1). Taxonomy (GTDB): domain Bacteria; phylum Bacteroidota; class Bacteroidia; order Chitinophagales; family Chitinophagaceae; genus Chitinophaga; species Chitinophaga deserti. Next base: position 142,022 of record NZ_QFFK01000012.1, on the reverse strand, counting down.
GTTTTATGATAATCCTGCACAGCTTTACAGGGTGATCGGCTCATTCGCAGACAATTTGCTGGTCCGAAGTACTGGCATGGCGATACAGCAAAGTGGGGACTGAAAAGATCAGCCCCCGTTGCTTCTTTGGGGTTTGTACCTGTTTTTCGAGTTACCGACGTGTCTTTTAATGGTATAGGCTATGTGTTAGTAAGTCAGTTCGATTTGTCCACGTATTTCACCGCCGGGATGGGCAGCTGTGTGGATATTCACATACCATTTCCCGCCCAGCAGGTCTTCTTCCTTCTGGTTTGTTCCATTGAGGGTAAAGCTGGTGGAAAATGATCCCGCTGGTGTGAGTGAAAGAATGGGGGTGAAATTCTGCAGAACACCTGCATTTGCCCCTTTGGCCGCCGGGCCGTGAATGTGGGCAAGGGTGGCATTACCGCTGAGGCCCTGCCAGCGAACGGTAATGGTAAGTTGTTTGGAATCGCGGTTGTACGATGCATCGAAGCTGCCGGTGGCAGTGGTTGTTACGGCAGGAAATTCCTGCGCACCGCTCATTGGGGCGTTATTCACGGTGTAGAGGTTATCTTCTTTATCCTTTTTACAGGATATCACCGGCAGGGTGCAGGCAACGAGCAACACGAATGCCCAGGCTTTCAAGTTTTTCATATCGCATTTTCGGTGAATACGCAGCCTGCGGACAAAAGGTTGCCTGCGCTATACTTTCACCACCCGGCTTTCTTTGTTGCTCCAGCGCCAGGGCGTACCATCGAGCGGTATGCCGCCGATCCAGGAATTATCTGCCGGAGCATAAGCCAGGAATGCCTGCTCACCCCGCAATACTTCGCGGCCAAGGTCTGTAAGCCGGATCATTTCATTATCGCGCTGCAGCACTCCGGCTCTTGCCATGCGCTGCAGGGTAACGTCGAGCTGGAAGTCGCCGAAGCCATAGATCTTCATTTCGTTCCAGAACTGGCTGTAAAGGGCACGTTCGCTGAGGGGGCCGATTGTTATTTTTTCGAGGAAGAAGTGTTCTATACTGTTAAGCCCTGTTTCGAGGGAAGGAAGTCTTTGCAGGTGTGCCTGTATAGCCCCTCCAAGAAAGGGGAGATTGGGCGCGGCGCGATGGGTAAGTGCTTCCAGCGCCAGGGGATCGCGGCCGGTATATGCTTCCCATGCTGCGGATGCCAGCTGCCAGTCGGCCGCTTCGAGGTAGCTTCTCTTTTCGAAAAGCGCAGGCAGATGTTCCGGTTTCAGCATACCCAACCCTTTGAAATCCGGGACTTCGGGATGGTTACCGGGCTGTACCACGCTCACGCGGGGCATGGGCGTATTCAGTTTGAGCAGGTAAGTGATGAGGAAGATGAGGTTGACCTGGCAAAAAAGGTCGAATTCGAACCAGAGCACGATTTCTTCATAACGGGGGGCATGCTGGATGGTTTTACGTGCGCCGGCAATGTCTGCCTGGTAGGTTTGGGCATTGATCCCGTATTTTTCATGAAGATATGCCGCTCTTCTTTCAAAAAACAGGCTTATGTCACAGCCGGGCGGGGTCAGGCCTTCGCTGAGCATTTCGCGCCAAACAAGCGCTTCTCCGGGGATACCACTTTTATCAAAGACAGTGCGTGTCGCGTCGCCGTTCAGGATTTGGAGTAACATAAAAAACGGATTTTCAGTCAGATAGCGAATGTAACGATTCTTTCACTATACGCCTGCTGAAAATCCGTTGAATTATTTATACCGGGTTACCAGCTTCCACTGGCGCCGCCTCCGCCGCCGGACCCGCCGCCAAAGCCGCCAAATCCGCCGCCGCCGAAGCCTCCGCCTCCACCGCCTCCCCAGCTGCTGCCACCGCCGCCACCAAGGCTGCTGCCGATCATGCCACCGAGGATACCGCCGAATACACTATCGCCCCGGCGGGACATTACCCTTCCTCCCCTGCCACCTCCGCCGCCACGGCTGCCGAAGATGATGAGGATGATGATAATGAAGATGATAATCCCGAAGATGCTGCCGCCACCACCGCCATCGCGGGAGCTGCGGGGGACACCTTTATATTCACCGGCCGCTGCAGCAATGATCTTATCCGTAGCTTCATCCAGCCCCTGGTAATAATGCCCCTGCTGGAATGCCGGCTTAATAACTTTGTTAATAATCCCGAAAGCCACGGCATCGGGGATGGAACCTTCCATACCGTAACCGGTTTCTATTCGGATGCGGCGGTCGTCCATGGCGGCCAGGATGAGCACGCCATTGTTCTTTTTACTGCCGATGCCCCAATCCCGAAGGATCTTCAGACCATATTCGGAGATATCGTAGTCGCCGGTAGTTTTCACAATAACGATGGCGATCTCGGTGGAGGTGCTGTCGTTATAAGCTACCAGTTTCCTTTCCAGTTCGTTAATTTCTGACTGAACGAGAATACCCGCATTATCGTTGACGAGCCTGGGCGGCACGGGTTTCGGGGGAATTTCCTGTGCGGAAGCACCAAGCCCGAGCCAAACAAGCCCCAGGGCGAGGAACCAGCGAAGAAATAATATGTTTCGTTGCTTATGCATCATTATCCGTATCTACTTACCAAAAACAATATCATCCGGCAGCTCGTTGGAATCGCCGGATTCGTAAGGGAAATGCCGCAAGAGGGATTCCCCGATCTCTTTCACGCATACCTCGATGCCTTCCACGATGCGCTGGCCGGAAAAATGGCTGCGCAGGAGGTCGGCTTCGTGCTTCCAGAAGTCGTCGCCCACTTTTTCGTGAATCCCCTGGTCGCCCAGGATGGCGAACTGATGGTCGCGCAGGGCGATGTACAGGAGTACGCCGTTGCGTTGTTTTGTTTTTTCCATACCGAGGGAGAGGAAAGCTTCGCGGGCACGATCCATGGGATCAACATATTCGCAATGGCTTTCCACGAAGAGGCGGATTTCGCCTGAGGTGAGCCTTTCGGCGTGGCGGATAGCCCCGATGAGGCGGTTCTTCTCATCGTCGGTAAAGAATTCTCTTTTCTTAAAGGGGAACAGTTTCATAAGAAACGTATGTTAGGCATCCTGTAAAAAGACGGCCGGGGGCAGTGTTAGCTGCCCCCGGGCCGCCCTTTATGGAGGCGTTATGTACTAGAATTGGACCTTGGGTGCCTTTTCAGCGCCTTCAGCCGCTTTGAAGTATCCTTTCTCTTTGAACCCGCCGAGGCCGGCGATGATATTATTGGGGAAAGTGCGGATACTGCTGTTGAAATCGTTCACGGCAGTATTGAAATCGTTGCGGGAAACGGCGATCCTGTTCTCCGTGCCTTCGAGCTGAGCCATCAGTGTCTGGAACTGCTCGGTAGTACGCAGCTGAGGATATTGCTCCACGGTTACGAGTAAACGGCTGAGTGCGCCGCCGAGCTCGCCCTGAGCCTGCTGGAATTTAGCCACATTTTCAGGTGTCAGGTTATCTGCATTTACCTGAACGGAAGAAGCTTTGGAACGGGCTTCAATCACTTTGGTAAGGGTTTCCTGCTCGAAGTTGGCAGAGCCTTTTACAGTGCTTACCAGGTTATCGATCAGATCAGCCCGGCGTTGGTATTGGCTCTCTACGTTGCCCCATGCTTTTTTCACTGATTCTTCGCTCTTAACTATTCCATTGTACTTGCTGCAACCGAAAAAACCCAGGAGTACCAGGAGAATGATCACAATGATTCCAGTTTTCATATTGATTCTATTTTAAATGAAAATAACGGGTATGCTCAAACCTACAAGAAATAACGGAAAGCACAAAAATAGGTTTAGTGTAAAAGCGGTTACTGCCCAACTTCCAGCGGTTACGAAAACATTAACAGCGATCGTCAGAAAGTTGGAAGTGGGATAACGAAAAATATCTATGTTTGAATCGGTTTTCCTGCCGACACCACTGAAAAGAACGGCCGCAGGAAATTTGCCGGAGAATGCATTAACTGTGTACATTATTTTGACACAGGCATAACAGTTCGTTGTTGCTAACTCGCTTATTTTTATTAACTTACTTAAAGTCTACTGCATACAGAATGAGTGCACAACATATTCACATCCTCTATATAGATGATGAGATTCACAATCTGAATGCTTTTAAAGCCTCTTTCAGAAGAATTTATACGGTGCAGACCGCAGAATCGGCCGAAGACGCGTACAAACTGCTGGAAGATCATGAATTTCACATCATTATCTCGGATCAAAGGATGCCCAGAATGACGGGTATCGAATTTTTCGAGTCGATTCTGAACAAGTACCCGGAACCCATCCGGATTTTGCTTACAGGATACGCCGATATCAACGCGGTGATCGACGCGATTAACAAGGGACAAGTATATAAATACTTCTCCAAACCCTGGAATGATGAAGAACTGCGGCACAATATCGAGAAGGCATATGAAGTGTACGCCCTCCGTAAAGAAAACCGCGAACTGACAGAAAAGCTCCTGAGCGTAAACGAACAACTCGAGTTCCTCCTCCGCCAGAAGCTCATTTCCTAGCGCAAACAATTCCATTATACCGATGAGGAAGGGTAAACGCCCTTCCTTTTTTTATGCCCCACAGCCCCGGATACACTGCCCGGCAGCCCCACAGCCGTACAAGGGAGTGACACAACGGCGGCCCGGGCAGCATACAAATGCCGGCTCCAATCATCATTTTTCCTGCCACGGAAACGGGCCGTCTGCCTATTTCCTTTAAATTGCGTCCATTGTGAACGTTTAATAGCTCAAAAATGCAAGTTTGGAAAGATTACCAGGCCCAGCACAAAGACCGTTTCCTGAACGAGTTGCTGGAACTGTTGAGGATCCCCTCCGTTAGTGCGGACTCCCGCCATAATGATGATACGAAACGCTGTGCCGAAGCCGTAAAGCAAAGGCTCATCGAAGCCGGTGCTGATAACGTAGAGGTATGCCCAACTGCCGGTCATCCTATTGTTTACGGTGAAAAGATCATTGACCCCAAGCTCCCTACCGTACTGGTTTATGGCCACTATGACGTGCAGCCGGCCGATCCCCTCAACCTGTGGGACAGCCCTCCGTTTGAACCTGTGATCAAAGACGGTAAGATTTATGCCCGCGGCTCTGCCGACGATAAAGGACAGTTTTACATGCATGTGAAGGCATTTGAAACCATGTTCCGCACCAATACCCTTCCCTGCAACGTGAAATTCATGATCGAAGGCGAAGAAGAAGTAGGCTCCGGCAACCTGGGTAAATTCCTCACCGAAAATAAAGACCGCCTGAAATCGGACGTGGTACTGATCTCCGACACCGCCATGATCAGCCTTGACACGCCTTCTCTCGACACAGGGCTGCGCGGCCTGGCCTATATGGAAGTGGAAGTAACCGGCCCTAACCGCGATCTGCACTCCGGTGTTTATGGCGGCGCAGTGGCTAACCCTGCCACCATCCTCGCCAAAATGATCGCCTCCCTCCACGACGAAAATAACCACATCACCATCCCCGGCTTCTATGACGACGTGGTGGTACTCTCCGAATCAGAACGTACCGCACTTAACAGCGCGCCGTACGACGAAGCGGAATATAAAGAGGACCTCGGCGTTAACGAACTCTGGGGCGAGAAAGGATATTCCACTTTCGAGCGCACCGGCACCCGCCCTACCTGCGAAGTAAATGGCATCTGGGGTGGTTACACCGGCGAAGGAGCTAAAACCGTACTGCCTTCCAAGGCTTTTGCGAAGATCTCCATGCGCCTCGTACCTAACCAGGACTGGGAAACTATCTCCAACCTGTTCGCCAAACACTTTGAATCAATTGCCCCGGCATCCGTTAAAGTGAAGGTAACGCCCCACCATGGCGGCGCTCCTTATGTTACGCCTACCGACCATGTGGCATTCAAAGCTGCCTGCGAAGCCATCAACTCCACCTTCGGCAAAATGCCCATCCCGGTACGTGGCGGCGGTTCCATCCCCATCGTAGCACTGTTCGAGAAAACCCTCGGACTGAAAACAGTACTCATGGGTTTTGGCCTCGACAGTGACAATCTGCACTCTCCTAACGAGAAATACGGGCTCGATAACTATTATAAAGGCATCGAAACCATCCCTTACTTCCACAAGTTTTTTGCGGAAATGAGCGGTAAATAAGCATCCCGTAAACGAAAAAGCCCGGCATGGATAACTCCTGCCGGGCTTTTTTATGGTTTATAAACCTTACTATTTTCTAACCGCCGCAATACCGGGCAGCTCTTTACCTTCGAAGAACTCCAGCATAGCACCACCACCGGTGGATACATAGCTCACCTTATCGGCCAGGCCGAACTGGTTCACTGCCGCAACAGAGTCTCCACCACCAACGAGGGAGAAAGCACCCTTTTCAGTAGCTTTTACGATAGCATCAGCCACTGCCTTGGTTCCACCCTGGAAAGCAGGCATTTCAAAAACACCCATAGGACCGTTCCAGAGGATGGTTTTGCTGTTGGCGATCACTTCGCTGAACTGCGCAATGGATTTCTTTCCGATATCCAGGCCCATCCAGCCGGCGGGGATATTGTCGTTAGACACTTCCTGGGTATTGGCATCGGGAGCGAATTTATCTGCCGCGATGGAATCTTCAGGAATGAGGAGCTGTACGCCGAGAGATTTGGCTTTGGCGAGCAGTTCGTTTGCCAGATCGAGCTTATCATTTTCCACGAGGGAATTACCGATCTCTTTACCCTGGGCTTTCAGGAAAGTATATGCCATACCGCCGCCAATGATGATGTTATTGGCTTTGGACATCAGGTTTTCAATGATGAGGATTTTGTCAGACACCTTAGCGCCTCCGAGGATGGCGGTAAAGGGTTTCTCCGCGCTGTGGAGCACCTTTTCTGCGCTGGCGGTTTCTGCTTCCATGAGGAGGCCGAACATCTTTTTATCTTTAGGGAAGAACTCAGCGATCACGGCCGTAGAGGCGTGGGCGCGGTGCGCGGTGCCGAAAGCATCGTTTACATAAACACTGCCCAGTTTGGAGAGTTTTTCTGCGAAAGCTTTGTCGCCTTTCTCCTCTTCTTTATGGAAGCGGAGGTTTTCCAGCAGGAGCACTTCACCCATCTGGAGGTTATCAGCCGCGGTTTCAGCAGCTTCGCCGATGCAGTCTTCCGAGAATTTCACGGTAGTGCCGTCGAGGAGCTTGATGAGGCGGTTTACGAGGTGGCGGAGGGAATATTTCTCGGTGGGACCATCTTTCGGGCGGCCGAAGTGGCTCATGAGGATCACGGCGCCACCATCTGCCAGTATTTTCTTAATGGTGGGTACGGCGGCCTGCATACGGGTATCGTCGGTAATTTCGCGCTGATCATTGAGGGGCACATTGAAATCTACGCGTACCAGGGCTTTCTGGCCTTTAAAATTATGCTGGGAGAATTGGCTCATGTTGGGTGAGTTTTAGGAGAGTAAGACAAAAAACCCTCCGCACAGGCTGGAATGCAGCATGATGCGGAGGGTTGGCTGATATGTTCGTTGGCTTGATTATTTGGAGATCAGGCCTGCGAAGTGTTTCACGGTGCGTACGAGCTGGGAAACGTAAGACATTTCGTTATCGTACCAGGAAACGGTTTTCACGATTTGAACGTCGCCCTGCGTCATCACTTTGGTCTGTGTTGCGTCGAACAGGGAACCGAAGTGGATGCCGATGATGTCGGAGCTAACGATTTCGTCTTCGGTGTAACCGAAAGATTCGTTGGAAGCTGCTTTCATGGCGGCATTGATTTCTTCTGCAGTCACCTTCTTGTTAAGGATGGTGGTGAGTTCGGTGAGGGAACCGGTGATGGTGGGAACGCGCTGAGCGTTACCATCAAGTTTACCTTTCAGCTCAGGCAGAACCAGGCCGATGGCTTTAGCAGCGCCGGTGCTGTTAGGCACGATGTTGGCGGCTGCGGCACGGGCGCGGCGGAGGTCGCCTTTCGGGTGCGGTGCGTCGAGCGTGTTCTGATCGTTGGTGTAGGCGTGGATGGTGGTCATCAGGCCTGTAACGATACCGAACTGGTCGTTCATCACTTTCGCCATGGGGGCGAGGCAGTTGGTGGTGCAGGAAGCGCAGGAGATTACGGTTTCGCTGCCATCAAGGATATCGTGGTTTACGTTGAATACAACGGTTTTGAGATCACCGGTAGCAGGAGCGGAGATTACCACACGCTTAGCGCCTGCAGTGATGTGTGCTTCTGCTTTGGCTTTATCTGTGAAGAAGCCGGTGCACTCGATTACCACATCGATATCGTGGTTTTTCCAGGGAATTTGGGAGGGATCCTTCTGAGCATAAATCTTCACTTCTTCGCCGTTTACAACGATCGCGTTGTCGGTGTGCTTCACATCCTGTCCAAATCTGCCTTGTGCAGAATCATATTTCAGCAAATGAGCTAATACCGCGGGGCTGGTCAGGTCGTTGATCGCAACCACGTCGATGCCGGGCATATTGTAAATCTGGCGGAATACCAGGCGGCCGATGCGACCGAAACCATTAATACCAATTTTAAGAGAAGTTCCCATTTTACACTGTAGTTTGTAGATGAAAAATTGAGTAGCGAAATTACAAGGTTAACGGGGATTAATCAATAGATATTTACTTTACACAAATTTATTTTGGAATTATCAAAATGGGGATTACCTTTGCAATCCCAAACGGGAAATGCCGCGTTGGTCAATCGGCTAAGACGCCTCCCTTTCACGGAGGAATGACGGGTTCGACTCCCGTACGCGGTACCATAAAAAAGAGCTGTCAATTTTGTCAGCTCTTTTTTATTCCCTTAATTATTCCCCACATAGCACCGTCCACCAACTTCCTCCTGTTGAAAAAGCCCCACGAATCAAAAGCCAGCTTTTTTACTTATACTTTCATCGGACTACGACTGCGTTTCAAATATGAAGAAGGGCACTCAGCCTGTTACCTTACACCAAAAATCCTGGCTGGTATCGAAAATAGCCGCACCAGTTTGATCACGCTGTGCCCGTAACTTGTCAAGACCTTTCTTATTTTCTGTATTGTGTGCATCCAGCAACCTGACCGCTACATCCGCATCATGCCATTTACCTATAAGATCCTGCAACTGGTCCAGATAGTCAGCATTTAGCGCTAACCTGGCCTTCAGGCGATTAGAACATATCTCATATATATATCGCAGATTCTTTATTCTCTTTCTGGCTGAATGAAGCTGGTCTGTCTGCACTATTGTTACAACTGCCGCAATCTTTTTTAATTGCCGGTTCACCCAACCTGTTAGCTTCCTGTCCCGCAAAGGGCGCAAAAGCTTCTGAAGCGATCTTACCATATCCTTTATGATTTCATCATAATGAGATACATGGGATTGGAACTTTCCCGGCTCCTGCCGGAGTATAAGCCCGGCCCTGGCTTTAACAGCAGGCTGACTGATATGAAACTGTTTCATCATTTGCAGGTTAAGATCTGCTTCTCTGATAATACCTGCGTGATGGAATAATTCCCTGATTGAGCGCAAGTGTATGGTAACCTGTTTCCTACCCCTGTATAGCTGTACCAATTTTATGAAAGCCTTTATTCTCTTCAGCTCAACACGCAGTTTATGTAATTCCTGCTGATCTCCGGAGCGGGCAAAGGCAGATAAGCTGCTTCTCACCTTACGCCGCCTTTTTATAAGATACTTACATTGCCTTTTCCGTTTAAGCATAACAGGTACTTTGTAACTAAAGTTAAGATTAATCAGATTGATAATCAATATGTTTAATGCTTCCCTGCCTTTTCATTTGTTATTTCCAAATATCTCCCGGGCAAGGCATGCACCCTTACTTTAACCACACTGTTGCTGTACCTCTATCTTACCGTTGCTCCCTGCATCCACTCTGCAGCATGCCAGCCTGATCCAATATTGCTTATATTTGATTAAACCTCATTCCTTAACTCAATTTTACAGCTTATGAAAACTTCTGTTATATTCTATCTGGTATTTTCATCTTCCTTCCTTATTCAGCAATCATTGTATGCACAACAGGGATGTGATGAAATAAAAAAAGAAAATGAATACCTTAAAAATGCTTTAAAAATAACCACCCCAGTCAAAACTGCTTCCGCAGCCAATATTGATTTCAATATTATCAAAGTGGAGGGAAATACGAAAGATCAAACAGTTACATTGGTTATGACGTTTGTAAATCATAATGCGAATGAAGCCATTCAATATTATAATACCCGGGCTATTGATGTAGAAGGCAATGAATATAAAGGTTCCGATCATTCAATTGGCAGTGAAGGAACGAGAAATACACTTTATACGGACACCCCTATGAAATCTACTGTTACCTTTACAAAGGTCTTACCTTCCGTAAAAATACTCAAGCTGGTACCTATCAATTTCCTTTATAACAAACCGTTAAATGTGGATATTGAATTTAAGGACCTCCCTATCACATGGAAATAAAGTTGGAGCATTGCTCATTCGTGCAACAATTGCCGGGAGGCACATTGATAATGCCTGCGTAATGGTAAGATTCCATTACTGTGATTCCTGATGTAGTAACTATTGAATACGAACTTTGGAAATCCTGAATATAAAAAAGCCCGGCGCTTCACAGCAACCGGGCTTTATATCTTCAACAGGTAAATTCTTACTCTACATCCTTCGCTCCATACACTCTTCCGGGAGTAACAGTATACTTCCCTGCACCGGCTGTGAAATGCACTGTATTCTTACCATCTACTACATTGGTATTAAATTTCAACTGGTCTCCCTCCTGCCGGATGTTCCAGAAGCCTGGCTTCAATCCTGCAAGCACCACCTGCCAGGATGCACCTGCAGGAACCTCTATGGTAAATGCTTCCTGCGCAAATTCAGCTCCTGCACTCATACAAACAATACGGTCGGCCACCCTGATCTGGTAAACACCTCCATTCTCCCGGAAACTCACCGGCAATGGTTTGGCATCCCCTTCCGCCATTTGGAATACCGTCAGGAAGCGGTCGCGGGCATTGGCCTTATCAGGTGTCACCATCATCCGGAATGCACTTGCCTCCGGCTTGGCAGACTTCACTTCGAAGCGGGTACCAAATGTACTGTTGGCATCCGGGCCGCCGAGCACCTCCAGCTTACGGTCACCGGCAGCAGGGAGCAGCATCTGCACATGTGTTTTACCTTCCTGTCCATTCAGGGAATTGTGCAGCACCCAGCGATCGCTATCCGTCTGAGGTTTATTCAGTGTATTGATCTGCCAGTATTTTTTAAATGCCGGATCAGCTGTTGTCATATCATCGGTCAGGATGATAACGGCAGGCACATCGTCCCGGAAAAGATTCAGGAACATAAACCCACGGGAATACTGTGCCATCTTAGATGAATACGCTCCCGTAAGGTCGGCTTTGAAATAACTGAATGCAGGCTTCTGTTTAGAAGGACCAAAATCCGCAGCCATCACCTTCCCGTAATCGAACCATGGATCGGTTGTAGTTTCTTCCTTGCTCTGCGGGAACCGTTGATTGAAACGCGTACCGCCATCCTGTAGCTTTGTACGGAAGCGAAGCTTCTCATTCGGATCTACTGCCAGCATCATGCTGTGCGCAATAGATCTTTTATTAAAATTGAAATCGTACGGAGGGCCGTAGGATAGATACAACCCGATATCCCCCACCTGTATGCCGTGGTGATATATCTGCAGCGCACCGGCGTCGGCATGCTGATGGTTGGCAAAATGATACCCGCCGCCCTTGATCTCTGCAATTACATCCTTGCTCTCCGGTTTATTATTCCAGCCTGTACGGGCTACCACACCACCGAGCACTTTGCCGAAGTCCATGGTTTGCGGGAGCTTCGACAAGTCATGGTCTGCAGGAAGTGCAGGATCGTTCACCAGTAAAAACAATACAGGATTATCCGGCAGTCCGCCCTGACGCTGGAATTCCCCTTTCAGCAACGGGTCATTCGCATAAGCGTAACTCAGCAGCATCTGCATGGGCTGCTTCCAATACAAGGGCGCATTGGTACCTCCTTTAACGGAAAACATGTCTCCATCGCGGAGCATGTAACCGTCGGGCAGGCGCATATAGAGCCAGTAGTAAGGCAGATGCTTTATGTTATCATCGAATACAGGATGCCCGGTCATGCGGTAGAACAGCCATACGGCATGCATCTCCCATCCCAGGCGGTAAGCGCCATAATCCACACCCTGGTTGTGGCGGGGCGATTCATATTCAAACTTCCGCATGGGCACCAGCTCTTCCAGCACCGTATAGGCGGTGTATTTGTAGGGTAAAGGATCTTCGTCGTACAGGGCTATAGACATGGCCAGCAGATCGCGGCTCACCTGCGCTTCGTTACCATGCCCATTGATGATGCTATCCATAAAGGGCGGCCACCCTATTTCCATATCCCGCGCAAGGCGCAGCATATGATGACGAAGATCGGCCAGCTCGCTTTCAGAAAGTAGATCATAGCACCAGTCGTATACCAGTGCCGCTACATAAATAGACCGGCCTATTTCACGGGTAATATCGCCGTAGGTGACGTTCCCGAATTCCAGGACGGAAAGGTAGTCGCGCATCAGCTTAGACGCTTCGCGGCCTACGGTTTTATCACCGGTCATCAGGTAATAAAAGGCTTTTGTCTCTACCGCCTTCTCCACATCTTCCCGGTAAAAAATTTCTTCCTGTGGATTAAAGTCGAAGCGGAAGGGCACGATGGCCGAGGCACGCACCTTATCCCATGCTGCTTTATTCTCACCCTGTGTAAGCCTGGCTTTAATGGCAGGTAAAGTTTGCGGCGTTGTCCATATGCGGGGATGGCTGGCGGGAGGCTTGATAGCAGGAGTATACCGCTGCGCCTTTTCAGGAATGGCAGGATCGTTGGCATTCTTCCATTCGATATAGCGGAGGCGCATACCCTGCGGGAGCCATATCTTCACCTGCTCTTCCTTTGCTTCCATCTCGAATTTACCGGCAACCTGATGGCCGCCATGGTAACTATCGAACAGGATACGTTTTGTAGGACGGCGGTTACCAATCTGAATCTTTACATGCTCCGGGCCGGTAGCGCCTTCCGCAACAGGAATTGCTTCGGTAGACAATTCATAGAATCCGGCAGCAGGTACTTTAATGGTAAAGATGAGGTCCGGAGCGGCAGAAGCATCAGCATTAACGCCTTTCTTCCACCCCACCAGCTTATCCTTTCCGGTACCACTTACCACTTCCACCGACTTACCGAGCTTAGCACGCGCAGCCGGTTGCCGGTTTACATACTTATCCCCCACCACAGCCGGATAAGCCTGTGAGAAAACTGCCACTGAAACGAAGTTCAGTAACGCCCATAGAACAATTCCTTTTTTCACTTTCATATGCATTTGCTGTACCATCTCTCTTCTGATATGTAAAGCCGGATTCCCCGGAGCTTGTGCCCACGGGGAACCGGTAAAAACTACAGTGCTTTTCTTAATATCCCAGGTTTTTCGCCATATTCGGATTAGCGGCTAATTCCGTTTCTGGAATGGGCTGCAATCTTCTGAAGTCGGTTGTTTTCACTTCCACATAAGACGAGTGTGCCTTTGCGCCCATATTGGGCCTGTTAAAGGTAACATTCATCCGGAAGAGATCGAACAGGCGGAGCCCTTCGAAAGCCAGCTCCTTCCGGCGCTCCACGATTACCGCATCTACGAGTGCCTGACCCGTGTAAGTATACGCTGTCAGGTTCGGGTCGCGGTTTTGGGCTACCATGTTGAGGTATTTCAGTCCTTCAGCGGTGTTATTGAGGCGCGCTTCCGACTCTGCAAGGATGAGCAGCACCTCTGCATAACGCAGCATCTTGATCTCATCACGGTCGGCATTAGCCACATTCTGATATTTATTCACGTAATGAACGGTATTGGTTCCGCGTGCTGCATCTACGATCAGGCTGCGGCGGCGGTCAGTGGCAGTATATAGATCATACAGCTCATCGGTTGCCAGCATATCACCAAGACTTTTAGAAGAGTAGATTGCGTCCAGCCCTTCCACACCCGCATTGGCAGCGGCATTATTATTCAATTCAAAAAGCGTCTCCTGCTTGTCTGTCCGCATAACGTTCGATGCCCAGTAGGCAGTGAAAGCCGCTTCGGTAGCTGCGAGTGTATAACCGCCTTCGTCCACCACCTTTTTCGCTGCATCCCGTGCTTTGGCGTAATCACCCATATAGAGATAAGCGCGGGCCTGAAGCGCCTTTGCGGCGTATTTAGACAGGAAGTTAGTATTGTAAGGATGGATCGACATTCCGGCAGCCGGCATCAGATCGAATGCCTTGTCCAGATCGGAAATAATCTGCGCATACACTTCCTTCACCTTGTTGCGGGCTGGCTTTATGAGTGAGCCACCCACGCTGGTAGGCAATGTAACCACAGGCACACCATTCGCCTCAGGATTTACAGCGTAAGGTGTAGCATAGAGGTTCACCAGGTAGAAGTAATTCAGCGCACGTAATGCATAAGCTTCGCCCAGCATGTGGTTTACATTACTGGTGGCAGTCAGGTTTGTGTTGATAACACGGTTAGTCTGCTGGATAACGAAATAGGCCGACGACCAGATATTGGCTGCTTCAGCGGAAGAACCCACGAACGTATAATTGTTCATAGGTATTAGGCGGCCGGAATTCTGGCTGGAGAGATATACGTTATCCGCCAGCAGATCCCCGAACAGGGGAACGTTGCGTCCGAAATACAGGGAACCTGTCATATTGCGGTACGCACCATTCATAGCTTCCAGCATGCTGCCTTCGGAAACAATGGCGTTACCTACAGACACGCTCGTGGAAGGCTCTTCGTCCAGGAAGCTCTTCCCGCAGGATGCCGCTGCAAACGTTGCGGCAGTTAATATGGCGATATATGCTTGTCTTTTCTTCATGTGTCAGTGTTTTTAAAGTCCCACGTTAATGCCGATAGTAAACGTTTTGTACTGGAACATATCCTGCGAGTCCAGACCGCTGTAAGAAACTTCCGGATCAAACGGCAGGCGCTTGTCGAAGGTTTTGGTGAAGAGGTTGGTAGCCCTTCCGTACAGCGCCAGTTTGGAAACACCCAGTCTTTTCACGAACGCCAGGTTATTGAAATCATACCCCAGCTGGATATTCTTCAGGCGGATGTGATCGCCTTTGTAGAGACGGTAAGTACTCACTGTAAGGTCCGACTTGGTGGTGAACTTCGGCACATCGGTGATCTGACCGGGAGTAGTCCACCGGTTGTCGTAGATGTACTGGTATTTGTTATTGATATAATAGTTACCCAGTGTGAAGTACACGTCCTGCGAGCTGAGGATGTAATAACCCAGGCTGAAGTTGAAATCTATCCCGAGTGAAATTCCCTTGTACGTGAACATATTATTGAAACCACCGGTGGCTTTCGGAACAGAAAGACGGTCAAGCGGAATCATCTTCGCATCGCCCGGCTTATTGGTAGTAGCGGAATGTGTTTCATCCGTATAGTATAAAGGATCACCATTCTGAGGATCCACGCCGGCATACTCACGCATGTAGAATGTATTAAAGCTGTAACCTTCTTTCAGATAGAAGTTACCATTCAGCACGGGGGTATTGGCAGGGAGCTTGGTGATTTCGTTCCGGTTGAGAGCGGCATTCATATTAGTGTTCCAGGTGAAGTTCTTTGTACGGATCACATCGCCACGGAGCATAAACTCCCATCCTTTGTTAGCCATAGCCCCCACGTTCTGCAATACGGAACCAAAGCCGGTAGTCAGCGAAGTAGGTACGCTGCGGATCAGTCCGTCGATATTGTTATAATAGTAGTCTACAGAGAACATGAACCGGTTATTGGCAAATCCGAAGTCGGCCCCTACGTCGAACTTACGGGAAGTTTCCCAGGTGAGGTCGATGTTACCGATCACGTTATACGCCTGCCCGATCACACCGCCGTAAGAAGAACCCTGTCCATAGCTTACCTGCGGCAGCCATTGGTAGTTACCCAGACTGGCATTGCCTGTTGTACCGTAAGAAGAACGGAGTTTCAGTGCGGAGAAGACAGACTGCTTTTGGAAGAAAGCCTCTTCATGCAGGTTCCAGGTACCGCCCACCGACCAGAAGGTAGCATAGCGGTTATTGGATGCAAAGCGGGAAGAACCATCGCGGCGGAGCGATGCATTCAGTGCGTATTTGTTTTTATAGTTGACGCTGGCATTACCGTAGGTAGAAACAAATGCATAGTTGCTGTAATCAGCATACACGCCTTGCGGGGTACCTGCGTTACCCAAAGCCGAAAGACCGGGGTGTGATGAAGGGAATCCAATACCATCGGCCGACATCTTGTACTCTTTCGAACGTTGCGCTTCGTAACCTACAGAAGCATTTACATAGAAGTCGTTGGATGCGTCGATATCATACCTGTAATCGAACTGGTTACGGGTAAGCCAGTTGAAGAAGCGTGAGTAATAGTTACGGCTGCGTCCTTTAAGGGTACCGCCGCCATCGCCCATCACGGGGTTCAGGTAAGTCGTTTCTTCCAGGGTATTATAATCAGCGCTCACATAGGTAGTGAAGAACAGCTTATCCCAGATGTTATATCTCAGTTTGGCATTACCCAGTGCTTTGAACATGGAAAGGAAGCGCTTATCGTTCTCCGTCGTCCAGAGTGGGTTATAAATACCGGGGAAGTTGGTATTGCCGGAAGTGGAGTTGTTGATAGAACCATCGTCGTTATACGCCAGCTGGAACGGGCGGAGGCCGCGCGCAGCCCAGATGGGGTTCGACGAGAAGTTGGTAGTGGTAGGCGTGTTCTGCCCTACGTTAGAGATATTAAGACCTACGGATAATTGCAGGCGCTTATTGATCTGATGATCGAGATTGAGCAGGCCTGATATTCTTTTCATATCGGCACCGATGGTGGTGGCTTCCTGTCCGAAGTAGCCCGCAGAAGCGAAGAATTTAGTTTTCTCTCCGCCGCCATTAAGGCTTACGTTGTACTGCTGCTGCTTGCCTGTGCGAGTGATCAGATCGTACCAATCGTTACTCTTACCGCTGTTGAGGCCGTAGCTGTTGGCGAGATCTTCTACCTGAGTGGGGGTACTGCCACCATTGGTGAGGGCTTCACGGAACATAACCGCGTATTGCCCGGCATTCAGCAGGCGCCCTGCTTTCGGCAGTTTTATCTGGCTGGAAACACCGCCCTCAGCATCTACACGGATCTGGGTTTTGCCCGACTTACCGCGTTTAGTAGTGATAAGGATAACACCTGCTGCGCCACGGGAGCCGTATACCGCTGTAGCCGCTGCGTCTTTCAGCACATCGATGCGCTCAATATCGTTCTGGTTAAGACCGGCAAGGGCATTGGAGGTAGTGGAATAGGTGGTGAGCTGGCCGGAGTTCACAATCATCCCATCGATCACGATGAGCGGGTTGTTACTCAGCTGCAGAGAGCTTACGCCGCGAATACGGATATCCATATTGGCACCGGGCTGGCCGCTGGTGATGGGTGCGGTAAGACCAGCTACCTGGCCCTGCAGCGACTGTGCAAAGTTAGCGAAGGGTTTATTCTCGAGGGAGGTACCATTTACTGTGTTGATAGAACCGGTACTGGTAGAAGAAGTGAAGTTGCGGTAACCGTCGGTAATCACTACTTCCCCGAGGGTTTTAATGTCTTTCTCCAGTTTGATGTTGATGACAGCCTGATTAGCCGGCACCTGGCGGGTTATGTAACCCACCATCTTAAAGGTAAGGGAAGCGCCTTCAGGCACGTCTTTAATAATATAGGCCCCCGATGCGTCTGTGATTACTGCTTTGCTGGTGCCGGTGATGGCAACAACTACGCCCGGCATAGGGGCGCCTTCGTCGTCAGTAACGGTGCCGCTAACCACGATGGCAGCATAAAGCGGACTGGCAGTAACTGCTGCCGGACGGGCCTTAGCCGCATCGGGCAATGCACTCATGCTCATCACTGCAATGCATAGCGCTGCAGCTTTTAACACTGCCGAATTGCAGGCCGGCACCTGACGTGCTTTTTTCCCGATATGAATTGTACGATCCATACTTCAGTGAAATAGAAGATTAAATAATTGAATAATTACCGTATGCTCCTTTGAATAACCGCAGCGTTACATACGGAGAAATATGCCGCTGCCGCTTCCTCAATGTCTAATGATGTATCATAGGCTATCTTTAAGCAAACCCTCCCCTTCGGCCGGTTAAGGAAAAACATCCCCTGTCTGGCCATGTGTCCAAATCAAAAAATCAGTCATCGAATTTGAAAATGATAAGATGCGTACCCGTCTCCCCTTGACGCCTCTGGTGGAATTTGCGTTTTACTTTTGGCTGAATGACTATGTAAACAAATATATTACTTTTATGTAAACATTCTAGCCTTTCGGTTGATTTCTTTTAAAAAATATCTTAACCATACTAATTCACTGTATTTCAATTGTATTAAACGAAAGTACGGTTTAAATGTATACAATAACTGACTTATAAAGTAAACAGGAGGAATGGGAATATACTTCAGCTTCAGGCATTAAAAAAGCCTGTAGCGAACGGTTGATACCATTTCCTACAGGCTAATCCCTATTAATTGAAGACTAGTTTTTCTCTTTCTTCATGTCTTTAAGCATACCTCTTACCACAAAAGCAAGCAGCCCCACTACTATAATAATCCCCGCCCATATCCAGTTCCGCGTAGTGAAAAAAGTAGGTGAAGCCTCTGCAACCTCATTGCCCTTTACTACCACAGGATCACCAGGCACCAGATCCTTCCCGGCCTGCCGGTGGTATGCAGTGGAGAAGTAGGTAACGTCATACTCCGGCGTATGCAGGCCGGGCGCACCTCCTTTCATATTATAATTACCCGGTTCCAGTTTGGCCACCAGGCACCAGGCGCTTTGCCAGGCCTTTACCTGCTCTGGCTCCAGCGGCGGACTATCACCATTCTCCACAATCATCACCAGACTATCGTATAGCATACCCTCATCCAGTGAAAAGGAGTTAACACCGGCATCGGAACGCAGTGTTTGTGAGCCGGCAGATTGCTCTTTCCCGTTTTCAAGAATCCACAGCGAAGCTTCACGATGGTATAATTGCGGACGGGCAATGGAAAGCGAAAGTTCTTTCAGCGGATATTGCTGTGGCAGGGTAATCAGGAAGCGGTCGCTCCGCCGGTCTTTACCTGCCAGTAATTTCACTACCGCACCGGGCACTTCCTGCAACAGAGGCCTCTCCTGTTTTTGACTACGGAAGCCTATACAGTTGATCTGCAGGGGTGCACTGGCCGAATCATCAATCACCAGTTTATAATATTTGAACCCGGATGCAGGTATCGTAATCGTTTCTTCGAGGATCGTTTCTTTCCCGGGAACAGGCATGGCGGAAGAAGGATCAAGCAGGAATGGCGGGCGGATGGCATACCACTGTATCTGGTCGGGACTACCGGTCAGCACTACCTTTTTCGGCACAGCCGTATTGGCGTACCGCAATCCGAATTCCCTGATGGTGGCATGCGGCTCCTGTTCGAAAACAATAACTGTTTCCTTACCCGCATGCGATTCCAGCACCGGGGTGGGATAAGCTTTGAAATCGCCCGGAGATATGGTCTTAAACGATTGTAATGCCACATACGGCACTTCTGCCGAATCTCCGAAAATCCTTACATCCCATGCGCCGTTACGGAAAGCTTTTGCGCTGAGTGCCGGTGTTACGGGTATACGATAGAAGCCGGGAGAATCTACACGCGGTAGTTTCGCCTCCCAGGTAAATGCCGGGGCTTTTTGTGCTATAGCGGCCGGAAAGCAGGCCATGAGCCCGATGCTAATCAGGCAGCTTCGTTTCTTCCTGAACAGGTTGATCATCCGTGAGAATTATTTTTTTCAACCGCTGATACATGAACGATATCAGCAGCAAGAGAATACCTAAAGAAATAAATGCCGCAATCTTACCGCCTTCACCCAGGCCCCGTAAATCGAACAGGAAGAGCTTCAGCAGGGTGATCCCGAATACGGCAATGGCCATGATCCGCAAATCGCGCGACTTGATACGGATACCGATAAACATAAGTACAAATGCAAAAATACCCCACAGTAATGCATATCCCGTACGGTGAATCATTGACAATGTAACTGATGCCACCTCAGGCGCGCGGAGGATAACAGCGATATGATCGAGTTCCGCACTCAGGAGATAAAGCGCCATGAATGGCAGAAACCAGTTGAAGGCAGTTTCTATTGCATCCTGCTTAAACTCTGGTAATGCCTTTCTCATTTCAATGAGCAGCCAGCACAGTAAGCCTACCTGTATATAATGTGCCAGGAATGCCAACATTGGCAGCTCACCTTTCAGCACCGCCGTACGGACCTGGATCACAGCGGGATTGTAATACGCCAGATATGCCAGTACGGCCAGCATGCCCAGTACAACAAGCACCCCGGCTCCTTTATCGTTCCGGCGGCGGGCAATCCATAACAGTACAGCCAGGTAAGCATAGTTGAAGCAACCCGCTACCAGCGCAGTAAGCCCGCGGTGGTAATTACCCATATGCTCGCTGATCTCTAATATTATCACACAATACAACAATACTAAAAATAAGACCTGCAATACCCGGGCGGTCATTTTACGGGATACTCCCGGGAACAGATCTCCATCTTCCGCAATACTCCTTACCTGCCGCAAGAGAAGATACACTGCCGCCACGGCTACTATCCCGGTAATGAAAGCTTTATTGATAACCGGCACTTTTACCGGAGCTATGAAATACAAGTGGCCCCAGTCCATTACAAGACTAATGAGCATGAGCACCAATACAGCCATGGAGGCGTACTTCATCTGTACAATCCCGGATTTGCGGTAGAGCCAGAAGATCAGTACCGCCTCTGCCGCCCAGAAGAGGGTGATATAATTCCCCTCCAGCTGCACGGGTGCGGCAAGACTCATAAACGTAAGCACCAGACCTATGAGCAGGTAAACCAGTGTACGGTCTGCCCGGCTATTACGGAACAGGAACCATGCAAATACACAGTTAAATATTGCTAACAGTGCAGTGAAAAGGCCCTGCCAGCCGTTCCAGCCGAGTGTATGGAGCAATACCATCCCCGCACCATAATATAAGAAGGTGTTACTCAGCAATATCCCGATTTCCAATGCACCGAAACGCATGCCGTTGCGCACATTGTTAATCACATTCATGAGGAAGAACACGAAGTAGTACAGCGTTGCAAACAGCAGAGCGGTTCGCACATCAGCCAGATCCACGAACTCTTCTTCCAACGCGCCAGACATCATCCATCCGCCAAACAGTAATACGGTAATGCCATAGCATATGATATTGACAATATTCCATTTCTTGAAATACGCCAGCACCAGCATACCACAGTTCAGGATCAGCAACCATGAGAAGAATATCGGCAGATTGGCCTTGCCTGTTGACACCATGAACGGTGCGCCAAAGCCTCCCAGTATGGCTACTACAGCCAGCTCTACCCTATTGTAACTAATGGCCAGGAATACCGTAAATGCCGTAATCAATATGGAAAGCAGGAACGCTGCCGTCTGACTGATCAGGTGATACTGATGGAAAGCAATAGCTACGGTGATATACAGGATCGCCACACCGCCGCCTACCAGCACAGAGCTGAAAGCTGCAAATGATTTGCGCATCCGGTGGGCAAGACCAATCAGCACACCGCCGCACAGGAAACCAATAAAGGTGCGGCCAATTTCGTTGATCCAGTTTTTATCGATGGCGAACTTGAGAAAGAAACCAATACCTAAAACGAGAATGGCGATACCGATTTTATTGAACAGGTTTTCACCGATGAACTTCTCGATATCGGGGTTCTTTTCCATGAATTTTTCCCAGAAAGAAATTTCTGGTTCAGCAGGCTCAAACTTCTGTTGCACCTTTTCTTCTGCTGCTTCATAGACGGATTTCATCTCTTCAGCAGAAATAGTCTTCATGGTACCCCACGATTCCTGCGTTTCCAATACGGGCTGCTCTTCTTTTACAGGGTGTGGCTCCGGCTGAGGAGGAGCAGGTTGTTGCACCGGCTCAGGTGCAGGAGGTTCAGGTTGTGAGGGAACGCCATACAGGGTTCCGGCATCCAGTGAAATTTTGGGCGGACTTTTACGTTGTACGGTTTGAACATCTTCCTTATTGTCCAGCTCACGGCGCAGGCGTTCCAGCGCTGCCGTGATTTCAGACAATCTCTCCGAGGTCCTGCTCTGGTTCAGAATCACAATGATTAAAATAGCCAGGCATAACAAAAAGATGAGTGACATCAGCATAGGGTGATGGGGATTATGGGGGTAAATATAATCATTTGCTCCTAACCGCCTATTTGCATGGAAAAGCCGCCCCATACGGGAGCGGCCTTTTTCCTTCGTTGCATTACGCAGGTTAAATGGTTAACGGAGTGTGGTTGCCCCCTCTCCTTCAATTTCTGAAACCTGGGAATCAGCAGCCAGTTTCACATTCACCTGGCTCCTCGCTTTACGCCAGCGGCCCAGTGCCGGGTTGTAAATACCTCCCATCTTAAAGAACACCGCTGCAGTATAAGTAACGCCAAGGGTATTACTACCGCTGCGGAAGAATGGTTGTGATTTCTGAGATAGCGGATGAATCACATCATACCAATCGGTATTGGTGATCCGATAACCAACGGGGTTAGCTCCTTCAGAAAGGATCACTCCATTGAGGCCAACCATCACCACATCCACCGGCCGGGAATCTTTCGTTACTGTTGTTCCTGCAAATACGGCCATGCCCGAAGCATTACCACTGTTAGCCAGCAGGTTGCCGGTTTTACCACCAAAGCCTTCGCCATCGGTAGTGGAGTAATTGTATGCGCGGATCCATTTGGAAGTGCTCATGCTTGTGGAGCCGGAGCCAAAGATGCGGCGGGCGGTGCCACCCACATAGAAATATTCTCCTTTAGCGACCGTGCCAGATGTAAGATTGAATTTGTAGGAACGAAGTCCGCCGGTAGCCCAACCGTTAGCAGGCAAGCCCCCGGGTGTTGAAGCGCCTGCATTATTAGTAGTTACCACTGAGAATGGGGTAACCGAGAAATCAATGTCCTGCGTAGCCAGCAGCTGGATGTATTCATAGTTCCCTTCTGTACCCGGAGGATCTGTAAGGAATCCGGAGATCACGATGGGTGCTATTTCCACCACGGAGCTGAGCAGCACAATATCCGATGTTGCTGCTACACGCAGTTCTGGCACCCATGTTTCTCCCGCCCCCTGCTTCATGCCTACAATACCTCTGTAATTTGCCATCACCGGCATAGCCATGTTGGCAAAGGCAGCATTGGCATTTGTATGCAGCTCAATATCCCCATAACCATCGCTCAGCATCTTATCGCCGGAAAGTACATCGCCCGGTGCCGGCAAAGGATCAAATCCTCCTTTCACCACTACAGCCAGCGTGCTTTCATACACTTCCGGTTTATCCAGAATCTTATTGAGTGCCACTACGTGCATGGGCAGCCGGTTCCCTTTCGACAATACTTTAATACCTGCGGGATTAACGCCCACAAGCTGATGAATACCGTTTCTCCGGGTCAGGGTAGCCCCTGCAATATGAATGGTAACTGAATCACCGGCTTCGTATTGTGCAGCTGCTGTACCTATTGGGATGGCGATACCCCGTTGTGCCAGGCGGTTGGAGTCCTGTACGATCAGCATCCCTTCCGGCATATTGCCTTCACGGTGATCGGAGATAACGATGCAGCGGATCTGATCGGCGCCGAACATGTTTTCGGTAGTAAGCGTTACATCCTTTCCCCGGTACATGGAGCGGATATCAAAAAGGGCAATGTGGGCGCCCACTTTACCTCCGGGATAGGTATTGTCTTTCTGACATCCCCAGAAGCCCGCGGCAGTCACCAGCACTATTATATATAAAGCGATTCTTTTCATGTTGCGTTTTTTAAACAATGACGTTATTACGGTTTCTGCCACCACACTTCCGTAGAGATCACATCCGCTCCCTGGCGGGCTACGGCGATTTTGTAATTGGTAGGGTTGGTGGACTGAACATATACCGGGTATGTCATCCGCGCGGGCATCACACCATTATTGCGCAACCCGGCTCCTTTCGGGATAACAGGATGCCCCGTACGGCGGTACTCTATCCATTGCTGCATATCCGTCATAAACAGGCAATAGTATTTCTGCAAATGGAGGCGCTCCATCTTATCTTCCAGTGGCGCTGCTTCATCCCAATGGATATCGGCCTTATCGATGTAATCATCTACCTGGTCAACCCATTTCGGCAGCCACAGCTGAATGCTTTGCTCGATGCCGTTCTTATAATACAATGCCGCATCTCCTGTTATCCATCCTTTAATGACCGCCTCTGCAAGTATAAAATTCACTTCTCCGCTGTTCATCATGATACCGGTCATGGCATCGGTCTGCAGGTTAAAGAGTGTAGAATTGGTCTGTGAATAGAAGTACGACTGCTTTACAGGCGCCTGCCCCGATACATACCCGCTGGGCACACCGGTATAGCCTCCCTGATAAGCTGCAATCCGCCATCTGTTCACACTGTTATTACCCCATGTAGGCACATCTATCCGGGGATCGTTCCAGGTTACGAGGTTGCCAATGAAAAACGCACCTATTCCCGGTGCCCTGAAGTCCTGCTCCCGCACACTCATAAATGGTGAAACGAATGGTCCCGTGCCCGTCCAGCGCAGTACGGCAGACTCTTCAGGCGTAGTCATCAGCGGATAATCCGCCTTTTTCGTCACCGCGATCTCTTTAAACTTCGCAATTACTTCATCACTCACTTCCGCCTTCCCGGATATCCGCATCAGCAACCGCAGGTATAACGAGTTACCAAAGCGGCGCCATTTCGTAACGTCTCCGTTAAATACGGGATCATTATTAGAATTGATACCGGTTCCGGTTTTCAGATAAGTATTGGCGGTATCCAGCTTTTTGAAGATATCCATGTAAATATCCTTCTGCGCATCAAACGGCGGTTCAAAGATACCCGAGTCGCGCGCGAGGTTGGATTTGAAGTAGGGAACATCACCATAAGTATCCGTCAGTAGGGAATAAATCCACGACTGGCAGATCAGCGCTATCCCTACATACGACCTGTTCAGGTTCTTAGGATCACGCGCCACCTTCTCCATATCCTTAAAGTTGGTCAGCTCCGTGTACCAGGCGTTATAGGAATAATCTGCCCAGGTAGCGCGAAAGTCGTACCGGAACACTTTGCCGTCGGCATCGGAGATATCTACCGTAACCTGCATCAGCTCATTGTTGAAGTTGCGGTTACGCAGCATATTAGCCGTGAGCGTATTCACCAGTGCAGGCGCCATCAGCGAGGATGCAGTGGCTATCGGTGTTTCGTTCGGGTTTGTATTGATGTCGGTGAAATCTTTGGTACAGGACTGCATAAACATTCCCAAAAGCACCAGCACACCGGTTATTGTAAGTTTCATCTTCTTCATGTTGGAAAAAATTAAAAGCCAATTACCAGGTTTACACCAATTGTTCTTGTAGAAGGGAACTGCCCCACTTCGAAGCCCTGCACGATGTCTGTACCGCTGAGGGTTCCGAATTCGGGATCAAAGCCCGGCCAGTCGCTCCAGATAGCGAGGTTACGGCCATACACGCCCAACGTGGCTTTCTGCATGCGCAGTTTTTTAGTGAGGCGTGCAGGCAAGCTGTAATCCAGCCTTGCTTCCCTGAACTTGATGAAATCAGTACTGAAGGTGCTGCCCTCCGCATTATCCTGCCCGAAATGCGAACGGTAATACTCGTCGATATCGGTAGCCAGCACATCATTGGGACGGAACTTACCATCTGCCATCTGGATCACACCATTACCAACAATACCGTTGTAGCGGCCGGGAAGGGTATTCTTTGTTTTACCCTGTTCCGCCAGCTTATGGTGTGTAAGCGAATGGGCTACTGCACCAAACTGCCCGTCGAAGAGAAGGTGCAGGCGGAACTGGCCATAGGCGAACTCATTCGTCCATCCAATTTTATATTTAGGGATGGTATTACCAAGGTAGATCACTTCTTCCGTGAGCTTGGCCCAGCCGGTTTTCTCATCGTAGATCACCTGTCCGTCGGGGGCACGCTGGTAGCCACGGCCATATACCGCACCCATGCTGCCGCCGGGCTTGGCTACAATCTGTCCGCCGCCAACAGGGCCGGTTGCGAGTACTACAGAACTATCGTTCAGTTCCTTTATCACGTTTGTATTGGCGGAATATACCACGCTGGTATTCCAGGAGAATTTACCGCGCTTATAAGGCGTGCCGTTCACGGCTAATTCAATCCCTTTGTTCCCTACCTTACCCGCGTTGATCATAGCGCGCGACCAGCCGCTGGCACGGTCAATGATGCGGGATAGTATCTGATCGTGGGTATTACTGGTGTACAGTGCCAGGTCAAAGCCCAGCCTGCTTTTCAACATCTTCATGGCCAGCCCCGCTTCATATGTAACAGTACGCAGCGGCAACAGCTCTGGATTCGCCAGTATCGATGGGTTCCTCAAACCACCGGAGTACAAACTGCCTGCAGTAGGGTAAGTAAATTCTGTGAGGTAGGGAGATGATCCCCCGCTGCCCACGCCCGCCACTGAAAAACGCAGCTTCGCAAAATCAATCGCTTTCGGAAGATTCATCACCTCATTGGCAACAAAGCTCACGTTGAAAGACGGGTAGAAGAATCCGGAATTAACCGTTCTGCTGGGCGTTGCCAGTACACTGTTCCAATCCTGCCGGCCGGTAATATCCGCAAACAGGAAGTTCTTGTAAGATGCGGAGATCATACCGTAGAAACTGTTCACCTGGTAGGCCGAGCGGTATGGCATAGTTACGAGCGGACCGAGGTTATTGGCAAGGGAATAAACGCCCGGGTAGGCCATGGAGTCTGCCCGCACCTCATCACGGATATACCGGTTACGAAGGGCACTGCCACCTGCAGTGAAGTTCAGCTCTACATCCTTCCCGAACTTCAGGTTGTAACGCAGCAGGAAGTCCGAATTGAATTCCTGCGACATGATGTTCTGCGTACGATAGCTGCCTTTCTGGAATTTAGCACCGGCATCATAAGGCCGCTGCTGCCCACGGTCTTCATACGAAAAGTCCATTGCCGTGCGCAACTGGAGGCTTAGGTTTTTAGTGATATTGTAAGTGGCGGAAACGTTACCCGTAGCCCCGTGGCGGCTCGATTTGTTCAGGTATTCGTACGCCACGGCGTATGGATTGGATGGGAAGCTGCTGAAGGGGAACATTATCCTTAGCTGCTCCTGCCCGTTCTCCCAGTAGTTCTTCAGCCAGTCGATATCCGCACTGGGCTGCCAGAAAATATACCAGTACATAACAGATTGGTTGCCGTAACCCGCACCGGGGAGGTTATCACTGTACTTATGCGTGTAATTCACTTTAGATGATACCTGCAGCCGGTCGTTGATCTTAGAGTTCACGGAGAATGCCACGGTATTACGGTCGTAACCGGTGTTGGGCAGTATCCATGTGTTGTGCACATTGGTAACGGAGAAGCGGGCCGTTGTTTTATCAGTACCGCCATCCAGACTAATAGTGTTGGTAAACGTTTTACCATCGTCGAAGTACGAATTCAGTTTATTGGTATATGGCTTCCAGAGCGATCTTTCTTTTGCCTGTGTTTGGGTAACAGGGTCAAACTGGTAAAACATCTGTCCTTCGAAACGCGGGCCGTAAGCGGAGCTGGTAGATGCGGTATTACCACCATCCGGACCGGCGAGGTAAGAATAATGCGCCGCACCGTCTGTTCCCTGACCGTATTCAAACTGCAGGTCGGGCCAGCGGTTCACCTGCTCAACAGATGCATTGGAATTGAGGGAAACACCAATGCCTTTACGTTTGTTGTTACCGGCTTTGGTAGTGATGATGATGGCACCGTTTGCGCCACGGCCACCATAAAGTGCTGCAGCACCCGGACCTTTCAGTACGGTGAGCGATTCAATATCTTCCGGGTTAATATCGTTAAGCCCGCTGCCATAGTCGGCCGGCATGTTATCGCTGCCGGTACCGTAGGTAGCTTCTCCGCTGATGGCGGAGCGGCGGCCCGAGCCATGATTGATCACCACACCGTCTACCACAATGAGCGCATCATTTTCGCCGGTGAGGTTATTTTCTCCGCGGAGGATGATCTTGTTGGAGCCGGTGGGGCCACTATTGGAGCGCACAAGGTTTACACCGGCTACTTTACCGGAAAGTGCATCCGTCCAGTTACTGGAAATGGCTTCCGTCAGCTGTTCACCTTTCACTACGGTAGCGGAATAGCCGAGGGCTTTCTCATCGCGTTTAATACCCAGCGCGGTTACCACTACTTCGTTGAGGCTTTTGGGGTCTGCGGCCAGTTGTACGTTTACCTGTTGTGTTTTCTGCACGGCAATTTCCCGGGTGATGAAACCAACGTAAGAAAAAACCAGCACGTTATGATCGGAAGTGATGCTGAGGAAATAATGACCCTTTGCATCGGTTACTGTACCCTTGCTGGTACCTTTTGATTTGATGTTAACACCGATGAGCGGCTCGCCGTTCACGTCAGTTACACGCCCGCGGACTACAATGTCCGTATCCCGCAGCAGATGCGGCCTTGCAGTAATTTTAGTGTAGGCTGCCGGCGGGATGGCAGCAGGGTTCCCCGATGCATCCTCCGCGGCTGCATGGGCATAAGCACCTAATTGCAGACCGGCAATGAGTAAGAAAAAATGTTTCATTCAACAAGTTTTATAATGTAATGATTCCCCTTGTGGCAATGGTTCGGGACACGGCAATGGCGGCAGCATGTTCCGGATGAACAAACTGGTAGCACAGCATTTCTGCGGAAACTTACCGTGACAATAATTCTATAGTGTATGGATAGCCGTTATACCGTTCTTATGCAGCATAGCCATAGCAACGGATTAGCGGAAGGATGATTTTTTTCATACGGTGGATGATTTTGGACTTTAATAAGCGCACAGGCCGGTCACTTACGGACATAGATTTTCCGCACCGGTCCCCGACCAGCTTTTTTTCCTGATTGATAACTCCCGGCGGCGCCGCCGGATTTTTCCCATAAAACCTTGCTATTGATTCAACCGGAGATAACCGGGTTGATCGTGGAACTTACACTTCTTCAAAGGGATATCGCTAAAGTAGAACAAAAAGGAAATTAAACAAAATTAAATTAGTTGTAAATACTTACAACCAAATATGAAGCATAGTGAAAGGATCAGTACATAACAATGGCTTATAACCCATCAAGCAATTGGTTATCAATCCATAATAGTAACAGCCGTATACAGTATATACAGGAAATAATGCCGTTCCGGGAGGGCTGCAACGGCGGATGAAGCCTTTCAGATGAAACTATCAGGCAGATTAACCGGCCTTCACAACAGTCATCTGGCAACCGCGGTGGCGTGCCCCCCAATCGCTCAGTTGCTTCCAGACAGGGATGAGCTCCTTCGCAGTATGGGTAAGTTCATATTCCACACGGGGTGGCACTTCGGCATATACGGTGCGGCGTACGAGGCCGTCCTGCTCCATTTCCTTCAGCTGAAGGGTGAGCATCCTTTCCGTGATGTTGCAAATAGAACGCCGCAGTTCACTGAAGCGAAGTGCACCATCTTCCAGCCGGCAAAGTATCAGCAGCTTCCAGCGGCCACCTACCATGCTGATGGCATAGGTGAGATCGCATTCGATGATGTATTCCTTATTGATGCTGTTCGATGAGGTTTCCTTACGCTTGCTCATTACTTACATTTTTGTTAGTACCATACAACAGGTTGTCTACCCACAAATGTAAGGGCAACCGGTCTACATTTGTTCCGCTAAATTATTAAATCCGTGAAAAAGATCACCATGCTGACCCTGGGAGCTTTCCTGTTTACACAGGCAACATTCTCCCAATTAACCGCTCCGGCCGAATTTCAATCTGCCAAAATTGACTCCCTTGCACAGCGGCTCGTTCGTGAAAACCGTGTAACCGGCCTCAATCTGCTTTTCGCCCGGAATGGGAAAATCATATACCGCAAAGCGTTCGGACAGGCAGCTGCCGGCCGTCCCATGCAAACGAATGATATATTCCGCATCGCCTCCCAAACCAAGGCAATTACCAGTCTTGCAGCAATGATGCTGTGGGAAGAAGGGCGCTTCCTGCTGGATGATCCCATCTCCCGCTACATTCCCGCTTTCGCAGACACCCGCGTACTGGATAAATACCATCCTAAAGATACCAGCTATACCACGGTAGCACCCCGCCGCGCCATAACTGTGCGCGACCTGCTGCGGCATACCTCGGGCATCTCCTACCCCGTTTTCTCCGTTGACCCGCGGCACAATGCCATATATGCAAAACACAAAGTGCCTACGGGCATCGGCAGCGCGGGCAACCTCGACAGCTTCGTACAGCTCATTGCAAAACAACCGCTGTCACATCACCCCGGTGAGGCTTACACCTACGGCCTCAACATCGATGTATTGGGAAGGCTCATTGAAATCTGGAGTGGCCAGCCGCTGGAAACTTTCTTCCGCGAGCGCATCTTCTCCCCCCTTGGCATGCACGATACTTACTTCCGTATCCCCGCAGCCAAAGCCGCCCGCCTCGCTCCGGTATTTTCTTTTGTAAACGGGCGTTTCGAACCGGTTACCACCCCGATCTATGAAGGCAATGATCCGGATTATCCGCTGCGCGGCGGCATCATCCCTTCCGGCGGGGCAGGCCTCAGCTCCACCGCGGAAGATTACGCCCGCTTCCTGCAGTTATTCCTCGACGGCGGCACGTACAAAGGCAAGCGCCTCATCAGCCCCGCTGCCATCCGCCTTATGACCACCTCACAGATCCCTGCAGGGGTACCTGCTAAGTGGGACTGGCCGGAGTTCGCATTTGGACTGGGCTTTAGCCTTGTAACGCCTCAAAACCAGGCGAACGGGCCGGTACCGGAAGGCACTTTCTTCTGGGGTGGCGCATTCAATACGCATTACTGGGCCGATCCTGCAAACAATGTGGTGGGCATCATCCTCACGCAGGAATATTTCCCCGCTTCCTTCTGGGATCTGGGCTTCCTTTTCAAAAACGCATTCTACACCTCACTGGAAAAATAGGACATGAAAAAAGTAGCATATATCGGATGCCTTGGAATAATAGGCATTATCACAACAGAATTTGGTGTAATCGGGATACTGCCACAACTGGCGGCTCACTATAACATACCCATCGAAAAAGCGGGATGGCTGCTGAGTGCTTTCGCCATGGTAATCGCATTTTGCGGGCCGGTGGTAACACTGCTCTTTTCCCGTGTTAACCGGAAACTCATTATGAGTATTGCCATGGGTATGTT
This sequence comes from Chitinophaga deserti, assembly GCF_003149455.1. Lineage (GTDB taxonomy): Bacteria > Bacteroidota > Bacteroidia > Chitinophagales > Chitinophagaceae > Chitinophaga > Chitinophaga deserti. Next base: position 110,804 of record NZ_QFFK01000012.1, on the reverse strand, counting down.
CATCATTACGGGAGTAGTATCCGCACTGGCGCCGCCTTTCTGGCTGCTGATGACCGTGAGGGTACTCCCTGCCATTCTTCATCCCGTATTGATTTCATCGGCCATTGCCGCGGCTATACAGGCGGCCCCTCCCAAAGAAGCCACGCGGATGATGGGCATTGTACTGGGCGGTATTGCCATTGCGATGGTGACTACTGTGCCATTTGCAACCTGGCTGGCGGGAAGGTTTAACTGGCAGGCTGCCTTCTGGGCACAGTCGGTGATCAGTCTTTCTGCACTGCTGGCCATGCTCTGGGGGCTTCCGCAATTGCCGAAGAGCGAAAACGAATCCTTCAGCAGCCAGGCTGCCATCCTGCGCGATCCGGTGTTTATTACCAGCAGTGTCACCAATGTGCTGCTTATTGCCGCATGGTTCTGCACCTATAGTTATTTCGCGGATTTTCTGGGCAAAGTAAAAGGGATGGATGAAGAGCGGATCAGTTACATGCTGCTGGTATTTGGCCTGGCAGGCATCCCCGGCAACTGGATAGCCGGGCGGTTATTGGGAAAAAATCTTTCCCTTACCACGGCGGTATTTCTCAGCGGGGCATTGTTCATTCCCTTCCTGAGCCTGTCTGTTGGTGGCGGCTGGACTGTAAATGCCCTGATCCTCGCACTCTGGGGCCTGTTTTACGCCCCCTGTTACCTCACTGCCGCCGCTTACCTCACATCTGCCGCCCCTAACGCCATTGCGTTCGCCAATACCCTCGCCATTTCCTACGGCAACCTTGGTATTGTGGTGGGCACTACCGCCAGCGGATGGGTAATTGCCCATTATGGAATTGCCAGCTCCCCCTGGGCAGGGGCATTTTTTGCACTAATGGCACTGGGAACAATGGCAATCAGGAACCAACTGGTTACCCGGCGCAATACGGCGAGTGCCTGTGTCCCTTCCTGAATACTGCCTGCCAATCACCAGAAGGCGGTAAAGTGTAAACCACACAAGCCGGCATTTCGCCACCTTAAAGGCCGGGTTCCGGCAATTCAATCTACAATTTCCGGTATAGATAAGCCGCCCTTAAGCCGCCTATATCCCGCCCTTAAGCCGCCCATAAGCCGCCCCTATATAGAGGCGGCTTATGGGCGGCTTGTATACGGGTAAAGGGCAGGTTAGCGGCGTATAAACCAATACATTGACAAGGGTTTACACCGGCTTACCCCTGCCTGTTCCTTAAAGCAGTATGTGTGAAAGGGGGAAAAGTCAGTAAGTTTAGGATATGAAACACGCCAATCGTGCAGATAAAGAACTGGTAGTCAATATCCTCACGCGTTCCTTCGCGCAAAACCGCAGTGTACTGGCCGCAGTACGCAGGCATGGTAATGCGGAAAAGAACATCCGGGGATTGATGGAATATGCGTTCGACCTTTGCATCCGGTATGGCGAGGTGCTGATTTCTGCCGACAAACAGGGCTGCGCCCTTCTCCTCTACCCGGACAGGAAGCCTGAAAATGGGTATACCATGTGGCTGGACATCCGGCTCGTATGGCAGGCCATTGGGTGGAAGAACCTGCAGAAAGTGAAAGCACGGCGGCAGCTCGTACAATCGGTAAGGCCCGAGGTGCCGATGTGTTACCTGTGGTTTATTGGCGTGATCCCTGAAAACCGGCGGGGCGGCACTGGAGGAACATTGCTGAAAGCGGTGATGGAAATTGCAGATAAGATACAACGCCCCGTTTACCTCGAAACCTCAGCCCCGGAAAACGTTGCATGGTATCATAAAGCAGGTTTCCGCACCTATGCGGTTACCGATGCAGATTACAAATTGTATTACCTCACGAGTTCTGCCAACGCCATCCCCTGGCTGCCCGGGGCATGAACTGGCCGCTGGCGGACCGTGTTATTTTTATCATTAACTTGACGGCATGAAAGCAGAATACATTGCGCTCCCACTGGTGAAGAATGAAGCCATCCACCACTTTGAATTAACGGTAGAAGGCCATACGGCTTTCATTGATTATAAAGAAAGCGGCAGCAAGATATGGCTCATCCATACCGAAGCTCCTGCAGAACTGGAAGGTAAAGGGGTAGCTACTGCACTGATCGAGAAAACGCTGGCATACATCGAAGAAAACAAGTACTCGCTGGTACCGCTCTGTCCGCTGGTTGTAGCCTACCTGAAGCGCCACCCAGAATGGAAACGCATCGTAGACCCATCAGCCAATAATCTGTAATGGCTATGGAAGCGGCATATACTGTAGTGAATAATGAGGCCAACCAGCAGCTGGAGGTATGGCTGGACGGAGCAGTGGCCACACTCACTTACCGGTTTTATAAAAAAGATATTGCGTTTATGCATACCACCGTACCGGCGGAACTGGAAGGGAAAGGCGTGGCTACCGCATTGGCGAAGGAAGCTTTCCGGCTTGCCACTTCCCTGAAGAAGCCGGTGATGGTATATTGCCCGTTTGTAGCGGGGTTTGTGGAGCGGCATCCGGAATACCGCAGTCAGCTCGACCCGCAGTATTACGGCAAACGGTGATCAGGTATTTAATTCCAGTACCGATCCCTTCAGATAACGCAGCTTCTCAAAGCCGGCCGTTTCTTTCCAGCCCGCATCCAGCCACAGCTCTTTGTGTTGCGGATTGGCATACAGCACTTTAATGCTTCGTGGCCTGCGCTGCAGGCTTTCCTTTACTCTTTCTGTAAAATCGGCCATCGCGGTTTCGTTGAAAGGATTGAACAGAAAAATGACGCCTGCTGAATCGGGCACTTCCATCTTCCTTGCATCCACACATAATACATTATACTTGCCCGGTGGAATTGCTGCGCACAGGGAAGGCGAAAACTCCACGCCTGTTATCTCTTTAAATCCATACGCTGCTGCTACTGCCAGCATCCGGCCTTTTCCGCAACCCACATCGAGGAAGCCTGTCTGCTTTTCATTTTCGGTAACATGATCCATCAGCCATTCGGCGGTGTAATAATTAACAGGCTCATATTGCGTAGCCTGGGCTTTGGCTTCGGAAGAGATGGCATCTCCCAGGTAATCTGTGCCAATGGTGCGTATACCATACTTCTTCTCCCCGGCAATTTCACGTCGAATGATAAACCATGCCAATTCAAGGTCCCAATGCCAGGCGAGATAGAGAAAGTACCGGATGTAGCGCATGCGGGGAAGATACAAAAAACCCCGGCGCAAAGGTGCCGGGGTAATTCAATTAGCATAGTTTCCGTATCAAGGTGTTAATGCCATCGTTAGTTGAACGCGAAGGCGAGATTCCACCTCCGGTCCCTCGAATCCTATATTGGCAAATCGTATCCTGCCCTTTTTGTCGATGACGTAAGTGGCGGGAATAATGTTGAAACCGAATTTTTCTCCGATAGCGGAATCCGTGTTGTAATACACGGGGAAAGAATACGTTTGGTTGCCTTTCCAGTTTTGCGCGTCGGCCAGGGTATTTTTAGCACCGCTGTTAACGATCATGAACACCACATCGGGGTTGGATTTAAACTGGTCGTACAACTTCTGCACGTAAGGCATTTCCTGCATGCAGGGCACGCACCAGGTGGCCCAGAAATCGATGAGGATCACTTTACCGAGGAGACTGTCCGGACTTACCGGATTGCCTTTCAGGTCCACAAAAGAATTCAGCGCCGGAGCCGGCTTGTTGATCATTTGTTTGGCCACTGCGGCTTTCAGTTCTTCAAGGCGTAATGCGTCTACATCAGCGAGTTCCTTTGTCCGGCCCGTTTGCCGGTAAAAGCGGCTCACGTTTTCCAGTGTTTCATGATCGTGCGAAGCTGCCAGTGCAGCACGCATATGATCTGTCCCTGCCGCATCTTTCCCTTCCAGCATATCAATGACACCTAACATGGACAGCAGGTTGCCCCGTGCAGTGGAGGTCACGGCATTGCGGGTGGAATCATCTACCAGCGGAATGATGAAGCCGGTTTCGGGGAAGAAACGGATCAGTCCGGCAGGCCATTTATCTGCCATCGCCAGCGCCTGTTCTGTATAGGTACGTGCAAGCGGCAGGGCCACTTCGTTTTCGATCAGTGTTTCTGCCATTCCTTTATAGATACGTGGCAGGTGGGGACTTTCCAATTCATGCTGAATCTTTCCGGCATGCAGCACGGTATTGGCGGAATCTTTTGCTTTAGCGTAGAGGTCGAACAGCTTCTCATGAATGGGTGAGAAATCGGCCTGATTAGCGGGCGTTTCTTCTTCCAGCGCCAGTTCCAGCAGGCGGATGCGGCGGGCAGAATCTTTTTCCCTCGCCAGGAAATCGGCCTGCAGGCTCCGGCCCACTGGTGTTTTCGGATAGCGGGCGCCTACTTCCTTACGGATGGAATCGAGGCGTGTAGGCTCCCCGATGATGAGGTAGCCCATCGTAACCCGGTTGATGTTCCCCCTGTCAGCAGGAGCTTCCATCCATTTGGCGGCGATCACTTCGTGAGCCTCCCGGCGGAATTTCTTTTTATCGGAGAGCAGTTTAGCCTGAGATTCTTTATACATCAGCAGGCGGAGTTTGGCTTCGTAGTTGTCGGGGAAAGCTTTCAGTTCCTGTTCGTACAGTTTGGCCTGAGCAGCCGCGGCACCTGCGCCTTTCCCCATCTGGGTGGTCATACTGCCGCCGCGGTAAAGCAGCGCATTGCGTACGGGTTTGCCATCCCTGTACACCATCACTTCAAAATGTTTATCTGTAGCAGGTTTCTCTACCACATCGCCACTTGTAAGCGTGAAGCTGGCGAAGGCTGCGTAGGGAGCTACTTTAAAGCTGGTGGTCCATTTACCATTTTCCTTCCGCATGGGCATGCGGTAGGGAAGGTCATAGAAATTGGAGGTTGTGAATTGCAGCGTAACGGCGGAAGCATCTGCCGGGATGGTGCCTCCCGGAATGGAAGGGTCCAGCGTTACCGTCACTGTCTGGCCTGCTTCCGGCTTAGCCGGCAAGAGCACCACACGCTCCTGGGAGCGCGCGGTGAAGCCGGTTATGAGGAGGAGGATTACAATATACTTACTTGTCATATCCATCATTTTGGGACAGATTGATATTGGTGCTTCTGGCATTGGAAGGAATGGGATACAGGGTATCCGTAGGAGCCCAGGTAGCGCCTTTGATAGGTCCGAGCACTGCTGTGGAACGCTGCGTGCGTTTCAGATCAAACCAGCGGTGGCCCCATTCTGCGAATAATTCCAGTTTTCTTTCCTTCTCCAGTGCCAGCAGCAGCTGCCCCTGATCCAGTGTAGTATTCAGTACAGGCAGGTTTGCACGCAGGCGGATGGAATCAAGATCACTCCGGCCCTCTGTCAGCTTATTCTGCCTGATGCGTGCTTCGGCACGGATGAGGAATTGTTCTCCGATACGGAGTACCATTGTGTTTTCCTGCACGGTGGGACTGCTGCGCACTTTGTATTTAGCAGGCCAGTAGTATGTGGCGCCGCTGGCCAGTGTGCGGTTGCCTGTCCAGTTAACGAGGCGGGCATCACCGGCTTCGAATTTCGGGATCAGGTTAATGGTATCCAGCCGGAAGAGCGGGCCTGCAGTAGCATTGGCTGGGATAGCCACCTGTGCTTCCCATGTATTTCTGCCACCTGCCACGTTCACAGACTGCAGCTGGAAGATGGATTCACGGCTGTTTGCAAGGAATACATTGTTCAGATTCTTAAGCAACTCGTAATTACCGTTTGTGATAACACTATTCGCTTCCGTTTCTGCCAGCGCCCATTCGTGGCGATAGAGGTATACCCTTGCCATCAATGCTGAGGCTGCAGTTTTATTAGGGCGTACACGGTTACCGGTAGCATAGTTATCACCCAGGAGCTCTTTGGCTGCTTTAAGGTCTGCCATCACCTGATTATATACTACTTCAGTTTTTTCACGGGGTAAAGTCTGTGAAACACGGTAGTCGGTAGTGAGTACCAGCGGTACATCTCCATACATATTCACGAGGTAGAAATAGAAGAAAGCACGCATAAAACGAGCCTCACCCAGCAATTGATTCTTTACAGCGGGAGAAAGCGTTTGTGAAGCCGTCAGCCCTTCCACACAGGCATTAGCGGTGTAGATGTATCCATAAATGGCACTCCAGAAGCGCTCTACATATGTGCTCTGAGGCACAAGGCGCGCCTGCCTGAACACATCATAGTCTTCGAATGCGCTGGCGTAATACACATCATCGGCATGTATCCCTGCCAGGAAGTTCATCATAACATTCCCCCACATATAGTTGAGGCTGTTCATGGAAATATAGATCCCCGTTACCGCGGCGGTAGCGGTTTTATCGTCTGCAAACACCTTTTCATCAACTACTTCCGTTTTGGGAGTAGGCGTATCGAGGTATTTATTACAGGATGCCGAGAAGGTGGCAACAAATATGATAAGAAGCGATAGTCGTTTCATCTTGTTCTTTTTGATGATGGTTATAAACTCAACTGAATGCCTGCGATGATGGTTTTAACCGGCGGCAGGCGAATGCCCTGCGTTTCGGGGTCCATCCCTTTGTAATTGGTAAACGTCAGCAGGTTTTGTGCATTCACGTACACCGAAAGGCGGCTCAGTTTGATACGGCGTGCATATTCAGACAGGTCGTAGCGCAGCGATACGTTCTTCAGGCGTACGTAGCTGGCATCGCCCCATACGGCAGACGATAATCTGTACACATCAAACAACGTAGTGGCATTCGCAGTAGTAGCGCGGGGAATATCCGTCACATCACCCGGCTTCTGCCAGCGGTCGAGCGCTTCACGACCCTGGTTATAACGGGTGCCATAACCATTCGCTTCTCTGCCGTAGTTATATTCCTTTCCTTCCTGCTGCACGAACTGTACGAGGAAGTCGAGTTCCAGCTTCTTATAGCGGAGGGAGTTTTGCAGGCCTCCGTAGAATTCGGGCATGGTAGAACCGAGGATAACGAAATCAGTAAACTCTGCCGGGCGGCCGGTAGCACCATTTTTACGCCAGAAGGTAGCCACACCGTTTTCGGGATTCACACCGAGGAACTGGTAACCTTTCACGATGGTCAGCGGCTCGCCTACTACATACGCATCTTTATATACCGACTTCTCGATACCATCGAATTTCTTCAGTTTGTTTTTTGGAAGGGTAATGTTGAACATGGTGCTCCAGGTAAAGTTGTCGCGCTGCATGTTTATGGTGGTTATATCAAACTCCCAGCCGGTGTTCTGTACAACGGCATTGAAGTTATCGCGCATGCTGGTGAAGCCTACCTGTGGAGTGAGCGCGAGGTCGATCAGTTGGTTGTCGGTCAGGTTATGATAATATCCGGCGTTGAAGAGGATCCTGTTTTTGAGGAAGCCCAGCTCGATCCCCCCTTCTGTTTTCCGCGTTTCTTCCCACTGGTATTCGGGATTGGCAATGCGGGAAGGGGTGATGCCGTTGCTGCCATCGTATATATATGCCGAGTTGGCACTGCTCCAGCTGGCGAGGTAATCATAATACCCGATGTTATCGCTGCCGACAGAGCCGTAGCTGCCGCGCAGTTTACCATGCGAAAGCCAGGAGAATTGTTTCATCCATGCTTCTTCGGAGAAGACCCATGCTGCACCTACCGCACCGAAATTACCCCAGCGGTTATCCGGTCCAAACTTGGTAGAACCATCGCGGCGGAAGCTGGCGTTTACGATGTATTTCCCTTCCCAGCTGTAATTAACACGGCCGAAGATGGAATTGTAACGGTACATCCCGTACGTGAGGAAGTTCGCAAACCGGGTGGCGGAATCAATCAGGTGCAATACATTATCGCTGGAGAAGCTGCTGGCATCGGTACGTTTACCATCGCGCACATTCTCCTGCCAGGTAGCACCAGCCATTAAGGAGAAGTCTCCTTTACCAAGGGTACGCTTATATTCCAGCTGCGGCTCAACTACATAGGAGTGCGCTTTCATATTACCGAAGTATGTGAAGCTGCCCGTAGATGTAGTTGGGTTCAATGAACTGTTCGGCGTGATCTGCACCTGATCCATACTGTTATGGGTATAACCACCGGTCACCTTTGCTATAAGTCCGGGCAGTACGGTATAACGGATTTCTCCATTAGTGATCAGGTTGCGCGTTTTTGACTCATAGGTACGGGAAAGCGGTGCGATAGGATTCTGATCTGATGCAAACCAGTAGAACTTACCAGTATTGTCGTAGATGGGATAATTGGGCGCATGGTTATAGACATACGACATATCATTGGGCATGGAGTTATTCTTTTCTCCGCTATAGCTGGCAGAAGCTCTGAAACCGAAGCGTCCGTCCTTACTATTGTGATCGAGACTAAAATGACCTGTACCACGATTGTATGCAAGATCGTTGGGCAACACGGTTGTTTCTTTTCTCCACGTGCCACTCAGCATATAGCGCGTTTGCTGCGTACCACCGGAAACAGAGAGCTGCGCTTCTGTTTGATTAGCCGTATTGCCGATAAGGCGTTTCTGCCAGTTATTGTCTTCGGTCTGGCTCCATGTCAGCAAATCAGGAGCGTTATCCACAGTAGGGGTAATGTTATCGTTGGTAAACGCTTCTTTACGCATCTGCAGATATTCCGAAGTACTCAGCACAGGCATCCGGTTTACCACCTTACTGCCACCGCTGTATACGTTAGCGCTTACCGCCATTTTACCTGACTTCCCTTTTTTGGTAGTGATCATCACCACACCATTAGCCGCCCGCGAACCGTAGATAGCTGTTGCATCGGCATCCTTCAGCACATCGATCCTTTCAATATCAGCAGGGTTCAGTGCCGCCAGCGGGCTTTGGAAGCCTCCGGCCACAGGAATACTGGTATTCATGGGCGCATCGAGGTAAGGAACACCATCGATCACATACAATGGAGCATTTGCCTGCAACAGGGAGTTCTGGCCACGGAGGGTTACATTGAATGTGGTACCGGGCAGGCCGCTGTTGGATGTGATAAATAAACCGGGAACGCGGCCAGCCATAGCTGCCAGCGGGTCAGTAACCGGGCTGGTAGAGAGGTCTTTGCTTTTCACGGAAGACACCGAGCCGGTGAGGCTCTTACGCACTGCGGAACCGTAACCAATCACCACAGCTTCGTCAAGTGCACTGGTGGCAGGTTTGAGGTTGATATTTACCGCCCCGCTGCCCACGGTAAATTCCTGGGCTTCGTAGCCGATATAACTGATCACCAGCACATCGCCCGGTTCTGCATTCAGCTTGAATTTACCGTCTACATCAGAGGTGGCACCCAGCTGGGAGCCCTTAATGCGGATGGTCACTCCCGGGAGGGGCGTGCCGTCGGTACCTTTAACAGTACCCGTAATTTCCTGTCGGATCTCTGTGGCGGAAGGAGCGGCGGGAATCTGCGTTTTCGGCTTAATGAAAATCGTTTTGTCTTTTACGGAATAATCCAGCGGCTGGTCTTTAAACACTGCCACAAGGAAAGATTCCAATGGTTGGTTGCTGGCCTGGATGGTAACCTTGCCCGCATTACGGAGCAGCTCCCTGTCATAAAAGAACAGGTAACCGGTTTGCCGCTTAACGGCCGAAAACACTTCTTCCAGCGAAGCGTTGTTCAGCTTCACGGAAACCCGCTGGGCATAGGTTGCGGCAGATACATTGAGGCACGCCGCCAGAATAAGAAATGCTGTCCATCTCATGATTCGTCTGAGTTTGGTTGAGAGCAGCCCCTTCAAAAAACAGGGACCGGCATGATCGGTCAATTGCATAGATTTGCATTGTCTGGTTAATAGTAAATCAAGTTCGTTGCTAAGATGCCTGACATTCGCCGGGGGTGGGTCCAATCACCTCCGGTTTCTGTTTTTTTATAATGGTTGTATAATGATCTTCGATCCTTCTATTGTAAAAGATAATCCGGATACCCTCAGTCCTTCCAGCACATCCTGCAGTGGCAGGTTCCTTTGTATTTCTCCGTCGAAGCGGCGGTTAGGTACTGTACCCCTGTATTCCACTTCCACATCGTACCAGCGCTGCAGCTGGCGCATTACCGCCCTCACATCGGCATTATTGAAATAGAAGACGGCATTTCTCCATGCCAGGGCTTCTTCAATATCTGGCCGGGTCTCCACTTGCGGAGCGCCATCAGCAATAGCAGCCTGTTGTCCCGGCTCCAGCTTCCTGGTAGCCCCTGCTGCCGTTACCGCCACCGAGCCTTTCACCAGTGTGGCGCGGATAGCCGGCTCGTCGGTATAGGCATTGATGTTAAACTCCGTTCCCAGTACTGCTACTTCCGCCTTCCCTGCTACCGCCACTTTAAAGGGCTTCGCAGCATCGGGGCGCACATCGAAATAAGCCTCACCTGTCAGCTCCACTTTCCTTTCCCCATTCCCGAAGGCTACGGGGAACCGAAGCGACGAAGCTGCGTTCAGCCATACCTGCGATCCGTCGGGTAAAGAGATGCGGAACTGTCCGCCCCGCGGGGTACGCAGGGTATTGTACTGCAATGCTCCCATGGACTGGCCTGCCTGGTACACCAGCGATCCACCGTTCTGACTGGCTGTTGCCCCCTGCTGTGCAAACGTCTGGCTTCCGGCACTATCCAGCGGTATGGTAGACCCGTCTGCCAGTGTGAGCACTGCTTTGCTGGTGGCTGGCATAATAATTTTAGGCCCCTCTGCCACGGGTGTATTCCCTTTCTGTTGCCCCGGCTCTGGCTTCCAGAGCCATATGGCTGCTGCAGCGGCGATGGTGACAGCTGCGGCAGCCCACCAGCGGTAATGCATACGCCTCACTTTCACTGTTTCCTGTTCCGCCGGGGCGGGAAAGTGTTTTTCAGCAAAGCGTTGCCAGGCTGCGTCTTCATCCGGCTCGCCGAACTTCGACAGCCGGGCCTGCAGCTCCGGTACGCTGTACATCTGCTCATAAAAAGCAGTATGCTGCGGATCGGCAGCCTGCCATTCCTTCAACTCCCGGGCTTCCGGCTCCGTGAGCTCGCCGCGCATCTCCTTCAGGATCAGTTCAGCAAATCGTTGTATCAGTTGTGGGTCCAACATCAATTTTATTATATGGATTACTATAGAAACAACAGGTTTGTTATTTCGATGAAAAGAAATTCCGTCTTTTTTTGAAAAACTTTAAATAATTCAGGAGAAGTAACGGGTAAATGCCAGCCAGGCATAAAAAACGGGCAGGAGGTTGCGTTTGAGAAGCCCTGCACGGATCAGTTTGAGGGCGCGGAGCTTTTGGGTGCGCACGGTATTATAGGAAATAGACAGTTCCCCGGCTATTTCTTCGTTCTTTTTCCCTTCGAGGTAGCTCATTTTGAAGATACGGCGGCACTGGGCAGGCAGTTCTTCTATTTCGCGGTAAAGACCGGCAATGATCTCCGTTTCTGCGAGGCGTGGGTCGAAAGTGCTGATATCGGGTAATGTTTCGCCGGAGAGGTAGGCATAATCCCGGTCGCGCTCGTGCTGGCGCTCTTTTAGTTTGATATGGTTGAGGCAGGCGTTGCGTACTGAAACGTACAGCCACGATTTAAGGGCCGCGGCGTTGGGGAATTCGGGCCTTTTATCCCAGAGTTTGGAGAATACTTCCTGGATAAGGTCTTCCGCCTCCTGCCAGTTATCCACGATGGTACCGGCATAATAGCAAAGCGCCTTGTAATGCTGCTGAAAAATCGTCCTGAAAGCTTCCTGATCTCCCAGGGCCACCCTGTCCAGCAATTCCCTGTCTGTATATCTGTTAGCAGGCATTCCCCTTGATAAAGCCCTCCCGGTTGTTTTAATCTCGATACGAAACCTTAAAAATACCAAAAATCACCCGTTTTTCTTGCACTTTGTCCGGTTTTGAAAACGCAATGTCCGCATTTGAAAACTGCTGTAATGCCCGAACCGGTCGTCAGGCAAAGTCAGTAACCGGCCGCTTCAGAATATTAAGGAACTGCCCGTCCCCTCCCCCATCCGTCCTAATTCGCTTGTCGTCCGCCTGCCACAGTACTAACTTTATCAGACAGTTATAGATAGTTTAACAGAATTTTAGTGTAAAAAAAGGGCAGCCATCAGGCCGCCCTTTTCTCATTATTCAAGGTAACTGATTACTTGTTGATGATCTTATCCAGCGTTTCCTGTGCCAGCGGGTGGTAATTGCCGCGGTACTTCCCGTAGATGGAACGCGCCATGGCAGCATTCTCCTCCGATTTCATCATTTCGGTATAAAGCGGTGTGAGGAACTTGCGGCGGCCCACCTGGCTGAGGAACTTATCCATATTCGCGAAGGCAGGCTTATATCCGGCTGCTACAGACATGATGAACCATTGGTTGGCCACTTCACTATTGCCGGTAGCCGTAAATTTAAATGCACCATCCAGCTGCTCCATCTGAGGCAAGCCAAGCGGTTTGGGCATTTTGCGGAGGAAGTGCAGCCACTCGTGAGAGGTCCAGTCCTTAGTTTCCAGCGTACCTGGTGCTTCGCCTTTCAGGAATTTCTCCCGCGCGGCATCCACTTTGGTAAACCGGGCCTGTGGTACACGCGGACAATTATCAGGTATACCCGGGCCATACACCCACTCCTTCACCCGGATCTTCGCTTCCAGCGTAGTGTCTCCCTTCAGCAGCTCTTCATCGAAATAGCGGAGGAACTGTTCGGTAGACATGGTTTTGAAGGCATTACCATTGAAATACTGATACAGGAAGGTGTCAATTTTCTGGCGGCCTACCGTTTCCTCTACCCTGCGCAGGAAGTGCGCGCCTTTCTCATAGGCAATATCCGTTAGCCCGTCTTCCGCATCGCGCCCTTTCAGCGCCAGCTTCAGCCAGGTATCGCGGCTGTCTTTACCCAAACTGGTTACGGTTTCTTCCAGATCCTGGTATCCCAGTTCCCAAAGCATATCGGCATAATCGGCACCCATCATGGCTTCCATAATGCGGCGTTCGAAATACACGGTAAAGCCTTCGTTGAGCCAGAAATCTTCCCAGGTGGCATTGGTAACGAGGTTCCCGCTCCAGCTGTGCGCCAGTTCGTGCGCAATGAGCGATACCAGTGAGCGGTCGCCCGCTATAATGGTGGGAGTGGCAAACGTCAGGCGAGGGTTTTCCATACCACCCAGCGGGAAGCCCGGAGGCAGTACCAGCACATCATATACTCCCCAGCGGTATGGACCGTACAGTCCTTCGGCCGTGGTCACCATTTTACCTACTTCCGCGAATTCGTAATGCGCCTTATCAAGCATGGCAGGTTCTGCATACACACCGGTTCTGCCGTCTATAGCCTTATACGCCACATCCCCTACGGCCAGGGCCATCAGGTAAGCCGGCACGGGCTGATCCATCCTGAAATGGTATACGCCGCTGTCATTCGCCATGCGCGGGTTTTCGGCACTCATGAGTGCTACAAGGCCCTTAGGTACGGTAACGCGGGCGGTGTAGGTGAAGCGGATGCCCGGCCCGTCGGGTCCGGGAATCCATGTACGGGCATAAGTCGGTTCCGATTGGGTATATAGGAAAGGTTGCTTCTTACCCAGGGTTTGCGCAGGCTCCAGCCATTGCAATGCCGTAGCGTTACTGCCCGTTTTATACCAGATGCGTACGATGGTATCTTTTTTCTCCACCGGTATACTAAGGCGGCTGCCGAGGAAAGCAATAGCTGAATCAAGCGTATGGGGCACTTTACGGCCGTTGGCGGTAACACTGTCTATGGTGAGACCGTCGGTATCGAGGCGTAGTGTGGGCAGCTCTCCCGGATTATCGAAACGCCATTCTGCCATACCCTCGATACGGCGCGTGGTAAAATCCACGGCAATGTCGAGTGCCAGGCGGCGTACCAGGATGCTGTCGGCATTAGAAAGTGTGTGGAGATCTTTGGCCGGTGCATTATCTGCAGCGGGCTTCCGGTCTCCGGTGGTTTGACAGGCGGCGGCAAAGAGCGCCCCGGCCAACAATGCGTATCTCATATATACAGGTTTGTTTTGGTAAGGATGTGGTTACTTAACGCAGCGGCTCCGGTGTTTTTCCGGGCGATTCCATCACGTAGAGCCCCTGTTGTTGTAATAAAGGAATGAATTTCGCCAATCTTTTCCCGAATCCTGCAAAATCCTTCTTTTCCGGAACAGTCCAGGCCGCTTCCGCCATGGCCAGCAACCGGGGGAATGTCATAAAGTGCAGGCGTTCTTTGGATCGGATCACCTCCGTCCACTGATTAGCCTGGAAGCCGATGATCTGCGATCTGTTCTTATCTGTGATTTCCGGATAATTATTCATATTGAATTCGTAAACACGGCGGAGCGGATTGAATTCTTTACCCATACGGCGTCCGGAAGTATGCGAACTATCCTGCACAAAATCGAAGTAGAAAGGGAGCCGGGGACATAGCACTACTTTATATCCTTTTTCGAGGGCAGTTTTCAACTGATCCGGCTTTTCCTGCCGCCACCAGAATACGATGGTTTCATCAACAGGTAGTTTTGCGGCAGTCACTTCATCCCATCCCAGCACTTTGCTGTTGATAGCCTGCAGCGAATCTGCCATCCGGCGGATGAAATAGTGTTCCACATCCACCAGCGATTTCAGATTCTCCCGCTTCATCAGGTTTTGAACATGCACATCCGTGTTCCAGCTGGCAGAGCCGAAGCTCACTTCATCACCACCGATATGGATCATACCTGCGGGGAAAAGCACATTCACTTCACGGAGTATGTTAGTCAGGTATTGGTAAGTGCCTTCCTTTCCGGGATTGAAGGTGAACTCAGGATATTTGGCAGTACCGCCCCCGCTGAACTCAGGATAAGCCCTGTTGGCAGCTGTGGCATGGCCGGGCATATCTATCTCAGGTATAACAGTGATCTGCCGGGCTGACGCATATGCCACAATCTCAGCAATCTCATCCTGTGTATAATAAGATGCCGGAGCAAGGGAATCTGTACTGTTGCCGATACCACCCACCAGTGTGAGGCGGGGATACTGTTTGATCTCAATACGCCATCCGGGAGCATCGGTCAGGTGCCAGTGGAACTTATTGAGTTTGTATAAGGCCATCTGGTCGAGGAGCATCTTCACAGTTTCCTTCCCGAAGAAGTGCCGCGACTCATCCAGCATGAATCCCCGCCATTTCATCACAGGCTTGTCTTCGATTCGCCACCCGGCGATAGTTGCCTGCTGATGTTGGGGATTCGATAGCCTGGCCAGTTGAACAAAAGACATGATGCCGTACACCAGTCCTTCTTCGCCTCCGGCATCTATCGTTACCCGGCTATCGTTCATATTAAGAGCATATGCATCTTCTCCCTTGTTATTCTTCCCTAATACTATCACTGATGGAAACTTGTTCTTATCCATCGACCGGGAATTGAGGTAAGCAGCATTCACGCCTGCAGCAGCCATCTGCACACGGATTCCGGTGTATTTCAGCAGCTGCTCCTGTAACAGGGCTGCCTGGTTACGGAGGGAAGGGTACTGTAAAACGATCACGGTACGGTCGCTGAGCAGAAAATTACTGTTGGTAGCGGTGGATGATACGGGAGCCGGTATTACCGGGCAAACGTCCTGCGCACGGGCGCACAGACTGATACTAAACGTGGTAATGAAAAGGAGCGTTCTGAACATGGGTAAGCCTGGCATTTGATTGAAGTTTTAAAGATAATCATCTAATCCGAAGGAACATATTTACTACCTTCCTTCTTCAAATGCCAAATCATGCTGAACCTTAGCCTCAACTACCCGTCTGTACCAAAAGAAATGGAGATATTCAGGGATTACATCAACCAGGTGCCTCCTCAGGAGCAATTTACGTTGCTACACCCGCCCTACCAGCCGCTGGATGCTTTCGGGCTTTCCACACTCGGTACCCACCTCCGGTACGATCCTTCAGTGATGGCTACCACTCCTGTTCCCAGTGCCAACAGCGGACTGTTCACCATCGCTAAATGGCACCGCCCGCTTACACAGCATGTAGCCATAGAGCCGTTCACCTTCCCCGGATGGCGGATGGTGGCAGACGATGCGGGGTTTAACCTGCACGTGGTGGAGAGTGATGAGGAAGGCATGATTCCCGAAAAACTGGCAGAATGCCTTCAGCGCTTTGGCTGTAAACTCATCTACCTTCAGCCCACCCTTCATAACCCTACCAATGCCGTAATGAGCCTGGAACGCAGGATGGCCATTGCTGCAGTGGTAAGGTCATTCCCGGAAACATATATCATTGAAGACGACGCTTACCGTTTCCTGCATGCCGATCCCCCGCCGTCGTTCCTCGAATTGGCGCCGGATATAACATTGCATGTGTATAGCCTGTCAAAACCATTCAACCCGCTCTTACGCTCCGGCTACATCATTCATCCGCCCCAGCTGCTGAAAGGAGCTGCCAACTATATCAAAATGACGTGCAGCGGTACTTCTACCCTGTTCACGCAATTCGGCATCTATCTTATGGCCAACGGTATGTTGCATGTACTGGCAGAGCAAAAGCGGGAAGCTGCGGCAGCTGCACGGCTGCTGATGGAAAATTACTTCAGCGCAAAAGATTACCGCAGTCACCCCAACAGCTTCCATTACTGGATTCCCTGCAGCGAACCGGAAAAAGCGGCAGCAGCCATGCAGCGCCATCAGATAGATATCAGTAACGGTAAAATGTTTTCTCTCACGGAAGATGATCAGTACATCCGTCTTGCACTGGGCGGGGCTTACGATGCTCCCAATCTCCCGGAAGCGCTCCGTGCCATCGCGGAACTGACCTGATCAGTCCATTTCCTCGATGCGTTTCAGCAACCCGTCTTTCAACCGGGTAAGGAAAGTAGCCATTTCTTTCTTCCGCATACGGATGTCGCGGAAATTACTGTAAACATTTCCAAAATCCACATCCAGTGAGTTCTCCAGCCATTCAAACACCTGTTTGATATCGGCTTCTCCATTGTTAAAACTGCCCACCAGGTGAAGGGCATAGCCCAGTTCCACGAGGTCGGTTTTGGATTCCGTCCACCGCAGGCGTGGTTTATATTGCAGGTTTCGCGGAAGCGCATACAGGTTTTCCAGTTTTGTGATCAGGTATTTGCTGACATCTTCCAGCGCTATCAGCTCAGCCAGTTTGAAAGAAGTAACGGTGCAGAACCGGGTATCGAGCATCCCGTCGAGATCTACCGGGTATTCATTGTTGTACGTACTGTTGCGGAGAAAGTACTGCTCATCGCGTTCGGTAGCGCCGCCGCGGAAGTAGAGGAACAGTGCGTTGTGCACCTCAAAGAACATGGTGATACGCTGCAGTTCCTGGTCAAGGAATTTGCGGTAGTCGTCGCGGATACTCTTAGGCCGGTCGGCCTCGATCCGGAATAGCTGGCTGTAATAAATCTTTTTAGAGAGGATATGCGGCTGAATGTGTTTAAAGAAATAAATTTCATCGCGGGTATTACCGAAATTATCCGGTACGAGGGGCTTTAGATGGGCAACAGCTTTATCTGCCAGCAGGGCGCCGGACTTAAACCTTTCGAGTAGATTGGGTATAGTGGCTTCCATAGACGAAAGCTCTCCTTCCAGTTTAGACAGGATTTGCCTGAAATCGGTTTTCATTTGCATGTAGTTTTTCCGGATATGAGAATGGGTTATAGGTCGCCGCTCGTGCGCAGCTGCGATTCATAATCGTTCAGCCTGTCCAGCACTTTACCAATCCATTGCTTACAGGCGGTAACGGTAGACAGGCTGGGGTTCTGGAATTTAATCCGGAACGCATCTTCTTCCCCGGTGTCGGTTTTCCGGAGGTGAAGTATTCCGGCCAGGGTGGCAAATACCTGCTGCAGGGATGCGGTTTTTACCAGTCCTTCTTCCATATACACCCGCGCCATCAGGGCAGCCTGAGGTACGGTAAGGCGGGTAGACCAGGTATTTTCTGCCCCTGCCGGCAATGCAGGAGTCATAAGGTGGCGGATAAAGATGCGCTCTTCCTTCAACCACACCAGTAATTGTTCTCGTATAGGGAAGCAACCCGGGCGGAGGCCATTTTCGCGGCTTACCGGCGGAATATTCTTTAGTTCCCGCATACACCACCCAAGAAGTTTCATTCTTTCCCGCAATCCGGGAATGGTATGCATATGCTGCCTCAGGGCTTCCACACAATACACAAAATAGCCTGCAGCATTGAAATTGATGCTAATGAGCAGGTGATGAATATTGAGCCGGGCGTTGTCAGCAGCAGCATGGGCAGGATGAGCGAACAGGAGCAGCTTTGCGATGAGGTTGCGCAGGAAGATCAGCTCCCCGAAACTGATGCGCTCTTCCGGCCTTTCCAGGAAATTCCATACCGGGTCGAGGATAATGCGGCGCAAAGGCGCTTCCAGCGACAGGCGTGCCATCTCCCGGTCGGCCTGCAATAACCGGGGCAGCAGCATGGTACGAGCCGCGCGGGCATAGGCATGCGGCAGGAGCCATTCGGGCGACAGATCGTCCGGAAAATGCTGTTCCAGCCCCGTCATCACCTGCAGAAGCGAAGCTGCCACAGTGGTATAATGCGCTGAAAAGGCTTGCGAGCCGGGCACTTCTTCATAGCCGTGCAGTACATCCAGCAACCTTACGATGGTACGTTGCCAGAAAGATACTGCGGCTGTGCGGCGGGAGTTGCCGGCCGGGAGGTCCGACAGGCGGAGCATCAGCGCGGTAATGCGGTTCTTTTCCGCATGCAGCTGTTCCAGGCTTTGGGGGATGGTGTCGCTTTTTGCAGAAAGGGCCTGCGGACAAAGTTGCAGCGTTACAATGTGGTTGAGCAAAGTCATGACATAGAAATAGCTGGTGAATGATAGCTGCTGATGGATGATATGCAGCAATGCAATACGAAAATGGTGAAATGCCCGATTTTGCTTTCACAGGTGGGAAATATTTTCTCATGCCGGCCTGGGGTGGGTTAACTGGGCGAACACACAAACATTTAGGAGTTCCAGGTGGTGTAAAGGTTATTCATGAATTGTTTTTCTTCTTTAATCCATTGGAGGATCTGATCACGGATGGAGCCTTTGCCGGGGAACAGCACATACTCATTTGAGGGCAGGTGCCTTAATTCTTTCTCGTACCAGGAAAGGAGGCCTTTCTTTTCCTGCAGGGTGTGCAGCCTGGAAGTTCTTTTACGGAGGCATGTGGCGGCGTAGCGCAGCAGATCCGGACAGTTGAAGTTATGGGCAAAGAGGGTGAAGAAGGTCCGCTCTTCGGGGTCCATGTAGTAGTGATGGTCCTGCTCACGGAGGTCGCGCATGAGGCGGCGGAAGTAATGGGCGGTGCCGAAAGTGAGCGGTGCATTATTGTTGCGCATGGGCCGAAAGATCAGTTCAATGAGCTGAGGGGCGATCAGCCGCTCCTGAAGTGTAACTTCAGTTTCCTGCATGCGGGAACTCTGTTGCGACATGATATGCCTGGCATATGGCCCGGGCAGGAACAGATCTTTGGCGAGGTATTCGGGAAAATATTGTTCGAGCGCCATGATGACTTCCATCATCATAGTGGCAGCTTCCTGGTAGAAGCTATGGAAAGCAGGGCCTGCCTGGAGTTGGAAAAGATGAATGACATCTACGATGGCAACGAATTGTACCTGGCGGCGGCGAACTGTTTCGGCAATTACAGCAGGGTTATCTGTTTGCCCGTCTATTTCCAGCAGTTCAGCAGTTGTTCTCAGTTTGGCTGCACGGAGCTCACCGAGCAGGCCGGGAAGGTCGGCAGAATGGGTAGAGATGTGCGACGGCATAAGCCGTGCATAAACGAGCTGATTCAATCTTTCCATTACGAATACGTTTAATTGGCTGCAAAGAATTTGGGGCTTCCTATAGGGCAACATCAATTATGTATATGAGATGGGAGCAATCACGGAAAGGGTGAATTAACAACTATGGAAAATGATGGCCTGAAAGTGGATCTGTTAACAAAAACGAGGGTTTCAGCACCGGTATTACCTGTTCATTTTTTGATTTATTAACAAACGGAAAAAAATATCCTGTTTTTTTTCGTAACCATTCACCCCGGCCACCTCAAAAGTGTATCTATATAATCAGATGGAAAACGAAAATCACATACGCTTCCTTCTCAATAAAGAGTTCTTCGGTACGATTACACCCGAAGAGCAGGAAGCGTTGAATGATTTACTGGCCAGTAGTGCAAAGGCACGCGCCATCCGGAGTGAGATACGAAATGATGAGCCTTTTGATGGTCAGCATGTTTTTCCTTCAAAGGAGCTGGAAGCAGATTACTTCGCAGTACAGCAACGGCATCAGCGCCGTAAAATGCAAAGGATCTGGAACCGGAGGATTGCCGCAGGGCTGGTAGCAGGTGCTGTAATAACCGCATTACTCATCTGGCCAAGTGATCCGCCACACATTCCGCCGCCCGTTGTTATCCCTTCGGATATTCAGACGGTAACACTACAGTTCGCAAACGGAGAAGTGATACCATTCCAGGATGGAAGCCCGCAGCAATACCGCGTACAATCCACCGGAATATTCTTCGACAAAGGCATCCTCCGTTTTGAATCATCATCCCAGGGCGCACCCGGATGGAACAGCCTGAATGTACCGCCCGGCAAGGAAAGCACCATATTGCTGTCAGACGGCACTGAGGTGATCCTGAACAGTTCTTCCAGATTGCAGTTCCCTTTCCGCTTCGTCCCCGGCCAGCGGGAAGTATATCTTTCAGGTGAAGGTTATTTCCGTATCCGTTCAAAAGAGGGCTCCCCTTTCATCATTCATGCCGGACAGGCAGACATTCACGCTGTGGATGCCATATGTAACATCAACGCATATACTTCCACCAAAGTAATCGCTTCTCTCGTAAGCGGGGATATGGAAGTGAGAGCATCAGGCGGACCGGTTTCCCTGCAGCCGGGAGAAGAAGTAACCGTGGCAACAGATACTCCTTTACGATTAAGCCGCATGCAGGAACAATACACCGTGTCATGGATTAAAGGAGAACAGTATTTTAATAATTTACCCGCCACTGAACTGAGGGACATGATTGCACGGTGGTTTAATACCACGTTATACATCGATACACCGGAAGCAGAAAAAAAATTATTAATTGGCAAACTTTTTCGCAACCAAACACTCTCCGAATTTGTTGATATGATGAACGCGCAAAACGAAGTGGAGTTTTACTGGAAAAACGGGATGCTCCACTGCCGTTAAATAAGGAACTAAAAAGTTGTGTAGATATAACGATAGCGTCCTCCAAGGATGCTTAGACTATCAAAAAACCGCTCCCGTAAGAGCGGTTTTTTGATGTGGGTAATAGCCAGGTTAAATGTTGGTACCGCCATCCACAGTAAATCCTGCGCCGGTAATAAACCCGCTCTCCGGGCCCGCCAGAAATGCCACCATGGAAGCAATGTCTTCTGTTTTCCCAAAAGTATTCAATGCTGTAATTGAGCGCTGGTAATCTGCCGAAGGCCCATCCGTCGGATTCATATCGGTATCAATAGGTCCGGGGTGTACAATGTTCACATTGATCTTCTTCGGTCCCAGCTCCCTCGCCAGTGCCTTTGTAAGACCGGTAATAGCCGCTTTACTGGTGGAGTACAGCGCACATCCGCCGAAAGTAATACGGTCTACCAGGCAGGTACCAATGTTTACGATACGGCCACCGTTCTTCATATGGGGAACTGCCGCAACCGATGCCGCGAATACTGCCCTTACATTAACCGCCATGGTGTCATCGAAATCTTCAAGAGAACACTCTTCCAGGGGCTTTATGTTACCGATGCCCGCATTGTTCACCAATACATCGAGCCTTCCGAAGTGCTCCGCTGCCTGGTTTACCGCTGCCTGCACGGCATGCGGGTCTTTACTGTCGGCCGCAATAGCCAGGGCCTTTACACCCAGCGCGCTCACTTCCGCGGCCAGTGCTTCTGCCTTATCTTTGGACGACTGATAAGTAAATGCCACGTTGGCACCTTCACGCGCAAGTCTTCTTACGATTGCCGCGCCTATACCCCGGCTACCGCCGGTAACGAATGCTGATTGCTGATGTAGATTTTTCATACTGCAAAAATATTCCGGACACTTTATCTTTGTAAGTACTGACACGATTGTCAAGTACTAACATTTTGGTAAGTATGCGGAAAGAGAATTCAACGAACAGCCTTAATGAGACCCGGCTGAATTTGCAGTGCGGCATGTCGCACGCCTTATCGGTGATCGGCGGCCGTTGGAAGGCATCGATACTGTTTAGTCTTACGGAGGGCAGGAAACGGTACAATGAATTGCGGAAAGATATACCGGGTATATCGGAACGGATGCTGGTTGCGCAATTGCGGGAGCTGGAGGGCGACGGATTGGTGGAGCGCACCGTGTTCCCGGAAGTTCCACCCCGGGTAGAGTATGCATTAACGGATTTTGGCAGATCCACAGAACCCATGCTGCGGGAGATTTCCGCATGGGGAGCCAGGCACCGGAAAGTATGATTTTCAGTTTTTTTTAGAATATTTTTGGAAATGTAGAGAAAACACCTACCTTTGCCATCCCAAATAAACAACGATGCCGCGTTGGTCAATCGGCTAAGACGCCTCCCTTTCACGGAGGAATGACGGGTTCGACTCCCGTACGCGGTACAAAATAAAAGAGACGGTCTAACCAACCGTCTTTTTTATTTTTGCACCTTTCCTCTCTCCTCTTTCAAAATCCTTTCAAGTTCAACTTCACTCGGCAGATTTATCAGATACTTTGACACGAATAATTTGTGCGCCAAACCCGCTGTTGCATACCTTACCAATGCTTCATTCTTCCCGGAACAAAGTATGATACCAATAGGCGGATTATCTCCGGAGACGGACTCGTTTTCTCTGTAATAATTTAGATATACGTTCATCTGACCTGCATCAGCATGTGAAAAATCGCCCAGCTTCAAATCTACCAACACATGACATTTCAGAATACGATGATAAAAAACGAGGTCTATCCGATAGTGCGCATTATCAAAAGTGATGCGTTTTTGCCTTGCTTCAAAACAAAAGCCCTTTCCAAGTTCTAATAAAAATGATTGTAAATGATCAATAATAGCTGCCTCCAGATCACATTCGGTATATTGCGCTTTCTCTTCCAGCTGAAGAAACTCAAGCAGATAGGGATCCCGAAAAAATTGAGCAGGCACCAAAGTATCAACATTCGTCTGTTCGCAACGAATCTCCCTATGTTCGCTCAAACCTGTTCTTTCGAATAAAAGGCTGCTCATTGCACGCTGCAACTCTCGTACAGACCAGCTGTTCCTGAGAATTTCGGATTCGTAAAAGAAGCGGCTGGCATCAGAACTGGCCTTAAACAATTCAATAAAATGAGAAAAGGATAGCCGATCCAATAAATCCCCTGCGGGATGGCTAATTTCCGGCGGCTTGCATGCCGGAGAATCTACAAATATTTGATATCCAATATTTTCAAATTCAACAGACACTGTCTGATGAATCTGTGGATAGAGCAAATAGAACTGTCTGAACAATCTCAGGTTAGTTGCAGACATTCCTTTAATGCCGGCTACCTTTAAACTTTGAGACAACCGCTCAAATAAATGTTGGCCATATGCTGCCCTGTCTTCTCCGTCCTGCTCATATTCAACTATATAGTAGCCTATAATCCAGTTCCTAATAGTATACGCGGTATTTACCTGTTTATATGCTTTATTAAGAAAGTAAGTATTCGTTTCACGTATTTTTCCAGCTAGCAGTTGAAGATTCGTAATCATTAAAGAGAATTTTTCGGCAGGTTAACAATCGCTAATTATCAAATTTTCCTGCCTGAAAAAGTTAAACTTGTGTTATTAGAAAAAAGGATGCGAGTTGTTCTAATAAACTCCCGATCACGATTCAAAAAGGAAGGGTTGTTCATTGAGTAGCCCTTTTTCTTTTGGATTCAAACTGCGCTTGTATGCGTACAGGAAATAGGCAGAGAAATGCCAAATCTGATGCAAACAAGCGTATTCGGCTGAATGATGTTTCCTTACCGTTTCTCCCTAATTATTACGTAAAACAGTAAAGGGTTTGTATTTTAGATATCTTATGATAAGATCAAAACGCCTGTTCGTTTCAGTTATACTTTTATGTACATCAGTTGCAGCAAACGCACAGCAAACTGACAAAGGGCTAAAAGACTATTACAAAACACTTTTCCCGGTGGGCGTAGCCATCACACCCCGTCATTTGCAGGACTCCGCCACCGCCTCATTCATACTCAGGCATTTCAACAGCATCACGGCAGAAAACGTGATGAAAATGGAACCTATTCATCCGGAAGAAGACCGGTATAACTGGGGAGGCGCCGATGCGATCGTCCAATTTGCTACGGAAAATGGGCTGAAGGTAAGAGGACATACCCTCTGCTGGTATAACCAGGCACCCAAATGGATGTTTTACGATGCAGCAGGCAAACTGGTGAGCAAAGACACCTTATTGAACAGATTACGCAAACACATCCACGATGTAGTAAGCCGTTATAAAGGAAAAATATATGCCTGGGACGTGGTAAATGAAGCAGTTTCAGACCATCCTAACGAGTTTCTTCGCAATTCCCTATGGTATCAGATCTGCGGGGAAGACTTTATCGCACACGCATTCCGGTATGCACATGAAGCAGACCCCAATGCCGTTTTATTCTACAATGATTACAATACAGAAGATCCGGTAAAAAGAAACAAGATTTACCGCCTGCTTAAAAAGCTGCGCGATGCAAACGTACCGGTTCATGCCATTGGCCTGCAAGGCCATTGGTCCGTTAAAGATCCTTCAAGCACATCACTTGCCGCTGCTATCGAACAATATGCATCACTTGGCATCAAAATACAGATTACCGAGCTGGACGTTTCTGTTTTCACCAACAACAAAATGCCCGAACAGCGCAATTTCACTTCTGAACAGGAGCTATTGCAGGAGCAGCAATACACCATGCTTTTCGATACATTCAGGAAATACCGTCAGCATATCACCGGCGTTACCTTCTGGAACCTTTCAGACCGTTCAAGCTGGCTGGATAATTTTCCGGTAAGGGGCCGTAAAAACTATCCCCTGCTATTCGATGAAAAGCTTCAGCCCAAAAAAGCATACTGGAAAGTGATCGACTTCTAACCATTAGAAATACTATACTATAAAGGCATTCCAATAAACTTCCTATATGCGGCATAAAAGGGGCTGGAAGAAATTTCTGCCTCTTTTATTTCCAGCATGAATTTTGCCGGCTCATTGCACCTCTACACTTAACCATTTTGGATCAGATCATGCTTTCAACTGTTCTATGCATAATAGGCATTAGCTTTCTTGCAACACTGGTACGCTCTACTTTTGGCTTCGGGGAATCCCTGGTGGCCGTTCCATTGCTCGTGCTCTTCATCCCCCTTAACATAGCAGTTCCCTTATCCGTACTGATGTCTGTTTTCGTAGCAGTGGTAGTGGTTGCGCAGGATCACAGGGAGATACATTTTAACAGCGCCAGGTGGCTGATCCTGTATGCCATGCTGGGTATACCGCTGGGGTTGCTCATACTTACCTATGGGAATGAATACTGGGTAAAAATAGCGCTGGCCCTTTTAATCATAATGTACAGTACCTACGCCATGTTGGCAAAAAACACACTGCAGCTTGAACAGGATAACCGCTTCTGGCTTTTTGTCTGCGGTTTCTTATCCGGTGTTTTTGGCGGGGCTTATGGTATTAATGGCCCTCCGCTGGTAGTATATGGTAACATGAGAAGATGGAGTGCCAGGCATTTCAGGGCCACATTGCAGGCATACTTTCTGCCTGCCAGCTTTATTGGAATGATTGGCTATGCTATTCAGGGATTGCTGGGATGGGAAGTGATCAGGTATTTCCTATTTTGCATCCCTGCCATGGTGCCGGCTATCTATCTGGGCAGGTATTTCAATCATAAATTGCAGGGAAATTCATTCTTCAGATATGTGTATTGGGGTTTGATTCTTATTGGGGTATTACTGATCGTTTTTACACTTTCGGGATTGAAGAATTAAATCCGGAAGGGGTAATTAAACTTAGCAAGTAATTGTGCTACAAGTTGTGGCCAAAACCTATATTTACCACAAAGAATATATAGCATTGTTGCATTTAAACCCCTCCAATAATATCCATTTCTCTTCTGGCAACTTCTTTATAATCCAGTCATCAGGTATTACCGGATGTACCCAAAAAAGACTCAACAAATTTAGCATCTCCTTCCATTCGTTTTTGGCGACGGGCATTGACTACATTTAATCTATTAACCAGGTCTTCGTGCGGGTTCCAGTTGTTATATGTCTTCTTTTTTATTTCATACTTGTCACAAATATCGCCTACTAGTTTGTAAGCCGTAAGGCCAAACGAGCAGTACCAGTAAGCACGTTCGTCAAACCAAACTTTAAAATCCGGCGGATCAGAAATCTCATGCGTGCTACTAATAAGGCGTTCCGCTGCTTCTACTTCTGAGGGCAGAGAAAGTATTCTATACATAAGCTCGTGGTCTATACTTTTCCAATCTACATCTTCAGGGTATACCGGAGCTCCAGGAGATTTCACCTGCGCTTCTAAACATCCATCTGCATTTCTCTGTCCGTAGGAAAGTCCATTATCATACACAACATCTCCACATTTTTCGAGATACTCATCTAGAACACAAACAATCCGAATAGCAAGGTACCTCGCGCTTTTCCTTGTAGCCCTTTTCTCTAGCCAGTAAGTCTGGAACCATGGGACAAAAGAACCGATAAGTACTCCAATAATGCCAAAAATAGCTTCAGTCATATAAACAATTTATACTGTAACTAAATTTAGACTTTTTCGAATAATGTTTAGTAGCAACGCATCAATTGTGTTTCAAATCTTAAAATCCCCGACATTACTTTTTTTTAGAAAACCTCTAAACCCTGATACTCTCACCTTCGAAATTATTCAGGCCTCAATACTATTAGCCTGCGTCGTTATTCAATCCGTAATACTATGGCATTGAATATCCTCCAATTCCTCCGGCCGCCGCTCAGATACGGTTGTCGTAATTTCAGCAATAACAAAAACTTATTATTATGGCAATCTTAGATGCTATGATGCCGTTCACCGGTAAACTCGGTAATGTCATCTCTTACAAGCGCAACGGCAAGCACTGTTTGCGCACCGTACCACAAACAGTCCGGCAAACGGATAATACCCGCCGTGCTGCCAAAACATTTGGCGCAGCCAGCCGAAAAGGAGCCCTTATCCGCAGCGCCTTTACACCTGAATTAGACATCCACCCCGACCGGATGCTGGTAAACCGCCTGAACAGCTACATTGTAGCAGCCGGCAGAAACAACCACGCAGGCCTCAAAGGCTTCCGCTTCAATGGCCACACCGGCCTCTGTAAGTTCTTCGGAAAACTGCCTGTGTTCTCCAATGACGGTAAGCTCCACATCCCCCCACAGGCTTTGACAACATGTGAAGATGCCGTACGCATGGAGATAAAAGTAATCGCTTCAAGGATCGACTTCAGCACCCGTACCCTTACAGGTACAGATACCGCCCGGATCAACATTGATCTGATCCGGCCCGTTCAACACTTCCACCAATTCGAAGGCGCAGACCTGTGGGTAAACGTACCCGGCAAAGGCACCCTGGTAGTAGTGGTACAGATAAAGTTCTTTTGGGAAGATTTTGATATCCGTGACCGGAAGTTCGAAGTAGCAGATATCCTGGCCGTAGTTGAAGACAAACCCCTACAGGCGCCCATCACCAAAACAGCCCCCCGTAAGAAACTAACCCCAATACCAGCGGAACCTACCTGCAACACCGCTCCCGTTCAAAACGGACAGCCTCTCATCCAGCGGGAATAGCAAACCGCCATAATAGCGAGTTTTTGTTATAAGTAATTCATTATCAAATAATATGGAACCCCAATCTACCCGGCAGGCCACTCCTCCCCCAGCCAATGCCATGGGCCACAGGCACCCGATCTTCACTTTTACTGCCTGCTATCACTAACACCCCGCCTCCGCATCACTTCCGCATCACCTCCGCATCAAGTCCACCTCATCTCCAAACATTACTGCAGGTTCCCTCGTAGTTGTCGTGTAGACGCTACATAGACGCTACATAGATACCTGCTTCAAACAAGCTTGATACTGCTTTATACCTTATTCGAACCCCAATGGAATACAGGTACCCTGTATGATCTGGTTATAACCGGGCGTAAACGCAGTTCTCCTCCCTTTTTGAACCAATCCCTAACAAACCGCAATTATTCTTAAGCCGGGATAAACTTGCCTCTGTAACTTTACTAAACAACACCTAACCATTCATTACCCAAAACCGAATCAACATGCCAGTCTATTACATCAACAGTTACGATATCACCGATCCGGAATTGTTTAAAACTTACGGACCTCTGTTATTTCCCATTCTTAAACGATATGGCGCAGAGGTATTGGTTTCGGATACTGCCGCACTGGCCGTGGAAGGAAGAGCCCGCACCATGCACGCCATTGTTCAATTCCCTTCCGAAGAAGCAGCACTTCAATGTTATAGTGATCCGGAATACCAGCCCGTAAAAGATATCAGGCACAGGTCAACTACCAATTGCACGATGGTTTTGGTAAAAGCGTTCAGTATGGGCGGGAAATAGTATTTATAGCTCCCGGACGGTCAGGCCTGAAGAATGCCCGTACTCGCGGGAGTAATGGGGTTAATTTTATCCATTAAATATCTCAAATGCATATTTCGCAGTACTCCAAAAATCATCCAGCGCCATAATCCTCGGTTTGAAGAATGAGATCAGCGCAGGCCAGTCTTCTTTTCTGAAAACACTCACATCATCTATCTCCCGGTAAATACGGCTAA
This sequence comes from Chitinophaga deserti, assembly GCF_003149455.1. Lineage (GTDB taxonomy): Bacteria > Bacteroidota > Bacteroidia > Chitinophagales > Chitinophagaceae > Chitinophaga > Chitinophaga deserti. Next base: position 82,115 of record NZ_QFFK01000012.1, on the reverse strand, counting down.
CAATTTTCCCCTGCGCGTTTTGCACATGCGGCTCCCATATCCACTCTTCCTGCAGGCTTTCGGCCAGCATATTCTTCAACACAGTAAACTGCTCCATCACCAGCTCCTGGATACCCTCATCCGGGTGCGTGCTCTCAATGGCAATTACCCCGCCACGGCTACCCGCTTCCATTTTGAAAAACAGGTGCCGGATACCGGTTTTATAATTGATCCAGTTGATCCGAAGCCCTTCGGCCGAAGGCTGCGGTGCTATATACTGGCCAAACGTGGTCCAGAATTCCTCTCTGATCCGGGATGCTTCCTCTTTCGAATACAATACCTGCAGTTTAAGTGAATGATCGAAATCTGCGTACAAAACTAACCGATATTTGTGGTTGCCGGTACAGTTCAAATCTTTAAACATTTCTCTCCCACCGCTGTTTTTAAGAATATGATATTTGTTTCTTCTGAATTTGCACCTTTGCAAACCGTAGTATTGGCGGAATCAGAATTCGCCTTCCCGGAAATCCCCCGCCCGGAAGATCTCCGCTTCCTTCCTGATACCGCAATCACGGAGGTGCTGGAAAATAAAGGCAAAAACTATGCAGATGCGTTCCCGGATTCACAACGCGCCTGGGAAGGGGAACGCGCCGCACTCGGCAAGGTGCTTGAAAAGTATAATGTAAAAATCCTCCGCCCCCGCAAACTCACCGAAGCAGAAAAAGCAGCCGGCGGACCAGACGGCTACTCTAATTTCTTCGCCCGGGACCCGTTTTTCACCATAGGGAATTATGTAATTGAGGGATCGATGCGGTTCCTCCACCGCCGCAATGAAATACTCCCCCTCCGCAACATCTTCCGTGATCATGTATACCCGGAAGAATGCCGGTATGTAGCCACTCCACGCCCGGAAATAGCAGCGGCAAACGATGCCACGCTGGGACCGGGCCCGTTCCTGGAAGGGGGCGATGTGCTGGTGCTGGATAAGAAAATCTTTGTGGGGTATTCCGGCCTCGCCTCCAATCCCACTGGTGCTGCGTGGCTCCGGAAACTACTGGCCCCTGAAGGCTACGATGTGGAAACCGTGCGCCTGCATCCCAACATCCTCCACCTCGACTGTGCCCTCGGCCTCATCCGCAACGGACTGATGCTCGTTTGCGAAGAAGCTTTCCCTGACGGCATCCCACAAAGCCTGCAGCATTGGCAACGCATCCCCGTATCCCTCTCAGAAGCCGCCTTACTGGCCACTAACGGCTTACCCGTAAACCCCGATGTGTACATCACCGATCCCGAATTCAGCAAATTCGGTGAACAAATAGCAGCACATGGCGTGAAAGTGGAGTACATCGACTTCCGGATCAGCAGAAGCTTTGGCGGATCTTTCCGTTGCAGCACACAGCCGCTGCTGAGAAAATAACACTCTTCTCCTTCTCTGCAGATAAGTATGGCAAAGCATTTCCCGTTTTCGCAAATCATTCTCCCGTTTAGATAAACAGTCTTGTTTGTTTAACACGAATTTTGCGACCCATAACAATATAGAACGGACCATGCTAACCAACTATCGTGCAATACTTCCGCTTTTTGCAGGCTTGCTGCTGAGCGGCCTCCCCTCCGCATTTTCACAATCGGCTCCCGGAGCTCCTGTGATCCGTGCGGTGGTAGCCGATTCTGCCAGCCGGCAGGCGCTACCGTATGTAACGGTCGGAGTGATGAATGACAAAGACGCTCCTGTAGCAGCAGCTTATTCCAAAGAAAACGGTGCTTTCAGCATCCAGCTCCCCGGCCCGGGTGCTTACCGGCTGGTAATTACTTCCGTAGGCCACCGCCCCCTTCAGCTCGCTATTTCGGCTACAAACGGCAAGGTTTCCCTACCCGATACCATGTTCCTCTCCGGCAGCACCCGCCAATTAGGCGAAGTGCAGATCGTAGCGCGTAAACAGCTCATAGAGCAGAAGCCGGGTATGCTTGTGTATAATGCCGGAAACGATATCGGTAACAAAGGCGGTACCGCGGCAGATGTGCTCCGCAAAGCACCCGCACTGAATGTAGACCCTCAGGGCAACGTTACCATGCGTGGCAGCGGTACCCTCCGCATCCTGGTAGATGGTAAATACTCCGGCCAGATGGCGCGTAGTGCCGCTGATGCGCTGAATATGATGCCTGCGGATATTATCCAGTCTGTAGAAATCATCACCGCCCCCTCTGCCCGCTACGATGCAGAAGGCGCAGCCGGTGTGATCAACATCATCACTAAAAAAGGCAGCAAACGCTTCAGCGGTGCGCTGGAAGTAACGGCCAGCAACTGGGAGCAGGCTATCAACCCGCGCGTTTCCTTATCGCGCGATAAATGGAACATGAGCTTCCATGGCCACTTCCACCGCCTGCAGGATAAAGCCGCTGCCATTACGGAACGCACTTCCCTCAATCCGGCAGGCCACACCACACAAACCCTCTTCCAGGAAAAGCGTCAGAATAACGTGATGCCCCACACTTCCGGCGAACTCACCGTTGGCTTCACGCCTGATTCCGCCAGCGAGCTTAGCCTCAATGTGAATGCCTGGCTGGGCTCCTGGCCCGATGGCAGCACACAAACCACCCGCATCCGCATGGCCAACGGCACTTACGCAGACGCCTATCTCCAGGATGCCCGTAAAAAAGAACGCTTCCATGGTGCAGACATCTCCCTCGGCTATACCCGTAAAATGAAGCGGCCCGGACAGGAATTTACCGCCATGGCACAGGTATCTCCCACCGGCGGCAATTCATTCTATAATAGCAGTCAAACCACTGAAGACGGCAAGTTCCGCTCCCGTGAAGAAAACAACAGTCAAACCCGCAACACAGAATACACCCTGCAGGCCGATTACAGCCACCCGCTCACTGCAGATGGCGCCTTCTCCCTCGAAAGCGGTGTTAAATCCATTTTCCGGGATGCCAATAACAACTACGATGTTTGGTTTGCTGATATACCGCCTCCTGCAGCGATGGAATTTCAGGCAGACCGGTCCGACAGGTTCAGCTATTCACAAACCGTACTGGCAGGCTATATACTCATGAAAATGAAAATGAAACACGGATGGTACGCCGAAGCCGGTGCACGCCTGGAGCATACGGATATGAAAGGAAAATACCGGGGCGGGAAAGATGCATTCAGCAACAACCTGCTGAACTTTGTACCTACAGCCACCGTTTCCAAAAAACTGAACGACGCCCAATCGCTCAGTCTTAGCTATACCAAACGGCTTACCCGTCCATATATCTGGGACCTTAACCCTAATGTTGACGCCAGCGATCCCAGCAACATCGTGATGGGTAACCCTTCCCTGCTGCCGGAGATCATGCACCAGGGAGAACTGTCGTATGCTTACACGCCTTCTTCGGGATTGTTCCTCAACATCGCGGCGTTCTATAAGCAAACCGACCAGTCCATTTTCGACCTTACCACTACCGATGCCAATGGCATTGCCACTACGCAGAAGCAGAACCTCGCCGGTAACCGTATGTACGGGCTCAATTTCAGCAGCTCCTTCCAGCTTACCACCAAATGGAACATGAACAGCAACCTGAATGTGAACCGCCTGGATTATGAAAGCCGTGCACTGATGGTGGCCAATAAAGGCTGGGCTACGGATGTGAATATTAATACGATGTACAAACTCCCGGGCAACGTATCGCTGCAGGCATTCGGGGAATACTCCAACCGCAAGGTCACCTTCCAGGGGCACCGTACTCCTTGGTATTTCTATAGCTTCTCTGCCAAAAAGGAACTGAAGGAAGCAAAAATGACCATCACACTTTCTGCCATCAATCCTTTCAACACTACGCTCAGCCAGACAGAGGTGATAGAAACGGCAGCATTCCGCTCCCGCGTACTGAACCGCTACTATGACCGCTCGCTGAAGCTGACACTCAACTGGGAATTCGGTTCCATGTTCGAACAGAAAACCCGTAAAAAGATCAGTAATGATGATGTGAAAGTGAAAGGCGCAGAATAAGAAAATGCCGGAAAAGAAAAAGGCCGTTGTCGCAGGTGCGACAACGGCCTTTTTCTTTATGACTATCAGGCGGTGGCAGTCTCGGTCTGCTTCGCCGGTTTCTTTTTCTTCTGTTTCTTCTTTTTCCCCCACCAGATAATAAACCCGGTAATAGGTAAACTGGCAGCAATCAGGGAGCCGATAAAGTAAATGATTTTGGAAGGGAGCCCCAGGATGAGCCCCGTGTGCAGCGAATAGTTCATCCGGCGCCACCTGGTACCGAAATTCGCTTCCGCAAAAGGTACCACATCCAACCCACCGGCCTGTAACTTCTCACCGGTATACTGATCGAAGAAATACCCCGTGTAAAAGGCGCCTTCCATATTTACATAAGTATATACCGGAGCTACAGGCTCATCATCTTCCGGAATACCGATCAGCACGGCGGAGCTTTTAGGAGCAGACAGTTCATTCACCGACATGCGCCACACATCGTCTACCACCCGCAACTTCGGAAGAGCATCTGCACGGGTAGTATCGGAAAGCGGTTCGTAATAAGCAGGCATTGCTTCTCCACCGGTAGTGATCCAGTAAAACGGTTTCGATATCCAGCCAAAGCCCATATAAATGCCGGTAAAAGCCATGAGTATGGCTACAGGCAGCGTGTAAAAACCAAGCACATTATGCAGGTCGTAATTCACGCGTTTCAATTTTCCTTTCCAGAGGATGGTGAAAGCGTTTTTGATATTATGACGGTTCCATTTTTTAGGCCACCATAAAACCAAACCGGTAATGCACAGGAAAAGGAAGATCAGCGTACTCCACAGCACAACTTTAGTTCCCACATCATGCGGCAGCCAGAGCGTAACATGGCCCTGTTCCATATAACTGAAAAAATCTGTCTTATTCACAATGCCATTCACCTCTGCTGTATACGGATTAACATACACCACCGAATCGGAATGGAAGGTAATCTCAGCGGCCTTCCCGGGGTTATGGTATTGTATGGAATGAACGTGGTAGCCCGGCATCACCGCTTCAGCAGCGGGCACCAGTACAGATGGTGGCAGTTGTACCGCACCGGCCGGCGCCTTGGCCATCCTTTCGGGTATTATCCAGTCGCGCAGATCGGATTCAAACACCAGGATGCAACCGGTGATGGAAACGATGAACACAATGATCCCTGTCACAATACCTATCCAGAGGTGAAACCAGGCGTTAAATTTTAAGAATGCAGATTTCATAGTCGTCGTACATAAAAAAACGACACTTTCCCGGTGTGCGGGAAAGTGCCTTGTCCGTTTGCGGGACGTGATTATTTCAGTTTATCCACACGCAGCAGGTAATCGTACCCGCCGGCGATTTCCAGTCCGGGAGTGATCGCGTCGCGTTCAATATCGTATACCCAGATATAGTCTTTCCCTACCTGGGAGTTTACCATGATATAAGCGTTGTTGCCATCCAGCGATACGGTTTGCAGCATTTCGCCCTTATCGAGGGGCAGCTCTGTCAGCTTACGCACCACGGTGCCTTTCGCCAGATCTACCACTGCATATCCCATAATGTGGGTTGCATCCGTACCATCATCGAACGCTGCTTTGTATTTCACGAGCGCACGGCCGTTACCCAATCCGTAAAGGGCCACGCCACTGCCTCCCAGCAACTGATCGAGGTTCACAAAATACGAAGCATCAAATACAGTTGTACCCTTTTTTATCCTGTAAAGCACGGAAGGCATGGTGGTAGAAAGCCATCCGGGATAAGATAATGCATAGTAATCGCCTTTGTTATCCACCGCAGTAGCCGACATCCACATGTTAGAAATGCCCGCTCCAACAGAACGGCTGTCTTCCACCTGGTTCACCAGTGAAAGGGTAGGATAATCAAAAATGGCGACAATAGCCTTGGGATAAGCGGGAGCCGGCCAGGTGGCGGTATAGGCCATGGTCAGGAAAAGCTTACCATCCACATAATCCAGACTGCGGGCTGCAAGAGAGGCATACCCTGCCGGTATGGGATTCACAGGCAGCTCGGCATTCTTTACAGACAGATCTTTCGTATTCACGATGGAGCAAAGCATTTTCATACGGGTACCGTCTGTCCCTACAAACACCAGCGTGGTATCGTTGATCCAGCAATAGCTGGAAACGCTGGACTGGTACGTGAACGGCACCTGCTTCACGGTAGTCAGCTGATTATCTTTTAAGGAAAACTTCGACAGCTTGCTGTTATTGGAGCTGGTGCTGGGGTAATAGTAAAACCCGTCGCGGCCAACCACTCCGTAATCTGCCTTACCGGTTACTTCCACCCCGTTGCCTTTCAGGCTAACAGCCCCTTTCAGCAGCGATTCTGCTCCCACCACATACTGCGCGGTATTGGGCCAGGAACCCAGCTGTATCCAGATGGCGAAGTTCTCGGAACCGTTACCGGGACCGACAGAGATTTTATCGTCGTATTTCACACAGGCGCCGAGGGTAGCCATTCCCATCACGAGGGCGGCAACACGGCTCCATTTTGTAAGTAAAGTGTTCATATCGGAAAGATGACAGAATTAGTGAATGAAGTAACGCAGTTTAACGAAGAAGGAGCGGCCGGGCTTCTGCAGGCGGAAGTTATCGTAAGCACGCTGATCGGTGAAGTTCCGGCACTCGGCAGTAATGTTGTACTTGCCGTTTTGCATGGAATAAGTAAGTCCGAGGTTCTGGATATACTGGTCAGGAACGTAGTCTTTATTAACAGCAAAATCTTCCCAGGTCAGGTAAAACTGGTGAACATACTGCATATCCCAGTTCAGCTGGATGCGGGTGCCTTTACCAAGCAGGTTGTTTTTACCTAAGCTGGCGAGTGCATTCCCAAAGAGCCAGGGCTGGTTCGGGATCTTGTTGCGGTAAGAGGCTTCTTCCGTTTCATCTTTACCTGCGCCTCTTTTCGTGTTGTTGACAGCGTTCTGGTAAGTGGCGTTCACGGTGAAGTGGAAGAGGTCACGGAAATCGTATTGCAGCTCAGCTTCCGCACCGGTTACTTTCACTTTGGAAGTGTTTTCGTAACGGATCACCTGGGAGTTAGACTGGTAAGTTTTGGCGTAGATGAAATCTGCCGCATCCCTGAAAAATCCTCCGCCTTCTGCAAAGAAGCGGTGATCGCCAAGCTGTTTACCATAATAAGCGCCCAGGTTCACGTTGTTGCTGGATTCAGGTTTCAGCAATGGGTTAGCGATCTGATCGTACCCGTTACCGAACATCTCACCCACTTCCGGTATGCGGTAAGCCTTTTCATAAGATGCCTTCACACCAAAGTCGGGCAGGATCTTAAACCGGGAAGCCACGCCATAGCCGTAATAGCTTTTGGAATCGTTGCCGGAAACATACTCCCCGTTAGACTGGAGAATTTCATCCTGCCGGAGTTGCATACCGTAGAACTTACCGAAGAAGGTGTTGGTCCACCGGGCATTTAGCAGGTTCTGCTGGTAACCGAGGCCAAGGATGTGCTTCCCGATCTTACCGGGGTTATCATCCCTGTCGGAAACCAGGGCGTTATAGGTTTTATTCGACATCTCGTCGAACGTATAGTTCAGGTTGAAGGAGTGCTGCGCGTTCAGCGTATAGCTGAAGTTGGCGCGGGCGTAATTGCGCGGGCGAATAACATTGGTCAGCACTTTGATCTGGCCCATTTCCGCCTGGTTCAGCGGTACACGGGAGCCATCCCAGAAGTAGCGGTAGCCTGTGGTATCGGTTACCACGTATTTGTCGCGGGTATGGGATGCGAACACGTTCAGATCTAACCCGTCAACAAAGATGTTGTTCTTTTTATAACGCAGGGTAGCATTGAAGGCTTCGCCGTTCTGAAGGGCGGCGCCATATACCCTGTCCTGGTTGGAGCCGGTCTGTATCTCGCGGTCGGTATTGGAGAAGCCTGCGCCTACGAAGAACACATCTGCCCATTTCTTATTGGCCACGCCAATTTCGCCCTGTACCATGGTAGAGCGGTATTGATCATGGAAACGGCGTACGTCTTTCAGTTCATACTCCCCCTTATCCTCATTGTACAGTTCCATGGCCTTCATCTTATAATCGTTGTCGGAATAGTTGAGGAAAGCGCTTACACGGCCTACGATACCTGATTTACCTGTTACCTGTCCGGTAACCGCGGCACGGTGGGTATTGAAAGAGCCGAAGCTGTAGCTGGCGTCGAGGTAGTTTTTGATGTTTTGGTTGGTAACGAGGTTTACGGCGCCGCCCAGTGCATCTGCACCTAGGGAAACCGGGAGTACCCCTTTATAGATCTCCACTCTTTCCGCGAGGTTCACGGGAATGTTGTTCAGCGTCATGGAGCTGCCCATTACTTCCATGGGGATGCCATCAATGAAGTAGCGGATGGCTTTGCCGGAAAGGCCATTGATGGAAAAATGGAAATCGGACCCTACACCGCCGGACTCCCGTACTTTCACACCGGTGGTCCGGTTAAGGATGGTATTGATATCGGAGGAAGAGTTGGCGAAGCGGCGGGTATCGATGGCATTAACGGCGAAGCCGCTTTCTTTCAGCTGGCGGCTTTGCCCTTTCGCGGTTACCGTAACCCCTTCGCGGGTCTGGGTTTCTTCGTTGAGTACAATCTCTACCGTAAGGTCGGTGCTGCCGAGTTCAACTGCCTGCTCGTGGCGGTAGAAGCCGAGCATAGACACCACGAGGGTGTATTTTCCCGCTTTGATGCCTCCAATGCGGAAACGGCCGTCTTTCTTAGTATAAGCGCCGGTGTTAGTGCCCTGTATGGTTACAGCGGCATCGGTAAGGGGCTGCCCTGCTGCAGAGCGGACCTGCCCCGTAATGGCGGAGGTAGATTGCCCCAATACAGCTGAGGTAATACAGCAAAATACGATCGGGATAATAAGTAGTCTAATGTGCTTGAACATTGATGGTGGTTCTTTATTCGACGGGCAAAGGTCGGGCAGAATGGTAAGCCGGGTTTATCAATTAAGGAAATACATTGATCCAATCGGGAAAACTGCAGTTTTAAACATGGCCGATTGCACAGATGTTTGTAATTAAGCGACATTCGTGGTACTATCCGGAAATATGATGGTGAATTTGTCGTATATCCGTGCATTCACGAAATCAAACATCTCCTTACCGCTGGTACATATTTCTTAAAATTTCCGCATTGCGTAACTATATTGACCTCGTTTACCAGATTACTGAATCGATTTAGCAAACGTTATGAAAAGGAACAGACTTGTCGTTTGCCTCATGGCGATATTATCCCTGCAGGCTTCCAAAAGTTTCGGACAGTCCAATGGCTTTACCCGGTACGTAAACACTTTCCTCGGCACCGAGCCGCTGAACGACTCTGCCGTTGTAGGGTACAGGCTTCCGGAAGGCTGGCGCTCCTGGGCAGGACTCACCTTCCCCGGCAGCTCGCTCCCCAATGCCATGGTGCAGCTTAGTCCCATGACGGAATATGGCTCCGGCGCGGGGTATGAATACGAAGATTCCGTCATCCTTTCGTTTACCCACACCAACAAAGGGCACTGGAACCTCTGCAATATTCCCGTACTGCCCGTTTCAGGAAGCGCCCCGGCCACAGGGTCCCGCTTTTCCCATCAACGCGAATCCGCCGAACCGGGGTATTACCAGGTATACCTCAGCGATTATAATATCGATGTTAAGCTTACATCCACCCTCCGCTGTGGCTTCCATCAATACTTCTTCCGGCAGCCCTTCAACCGCCGCATCCTGTTCGATCTGGCAAAGTCCAATAACCGGGTGGGCGACTGGAAAATCGCACAGTCAGGCGATAACATCCTCCATGGCTACCAGCAAACCGGCGAACGGATTTACTTTTACGCAATACTCAACACCACCATCGAGCGACTGGAAAAGACTGAAGAAGGCAAACGCTCCGGCAACGCCATTGCCTGGCTGAAAGATGGCAACGGACTCGTGGAAATGAAGATCGGTCTTTCATTCGTGAGCGTGGAAAATGCAAAAGCCAACCTGGAGAAGGAAATCGGCAATAAATCCTTCACGGCCATACGTACCGCCGCCAAAGCGGAGTGGGAGCAGCTGCTTTCCAAAGTGGAAGTGAAAGGTGGCACTGATAAGCAACGGATGCTTTTCTACTCCAGCCTGTACCGCTCATTCCTTTGGCCAGCACTCCGAAGTGATGTGAACGGCGATTTCACAGATGCCACCCGCAAAAAGGATAACCATGGTTTCCGCTATTATACCGAGCCCTCCCTGTGGGACACGTACCGGAATAAAGATGTGCTCCTCTCCCTCCTGTCCCCTGATGTGGCGCTGGATGTAATTAAGTCTATGAAAGACGTAGGAGATAAAAAGGGCTTCATCCCCACCTTCTTCCACGGCGATCATGGTGCTTCCACCATTGCAGGGGCTTACCTCCGTGGTATAGACGGGTTTGATGTGAAAGGGACGTATGAGATACTCCTGAAAAATGCCAATGTGGAAGGCGGCGCACGCCCGCATATCAAATCATATATCGAAAAAGGATGGATACCCGACCCGCATGTAGACAAGCCCCATGTGGAAACAAAAGCCAATGCCGGTGTATCCAAAACGCTGGAATACGCCTACGACGATTACTCACTGGCTCAGCTGGCCCGTGCGCTTGGCGATTCTGCCAATTACCGAACCCTTATGCAGCGCTCCCGTAATTACCGGAACATGTTTGACCCCTCTACCCGCTTTATGCGTGGGCGGCTGGAAAACGGTGACTGGATCACGCCCTTCAATCCGCAATACCCTTACTACGAATACATGTACCGCGAAGCCAATGCATGGCAGGTTTCGTTCTACGCTCCGCACGATATGCAGGGCCTGATTGAACTCTATGGTGGGCCTGCAGGCTTCGAATCCAAGCTGGATTCATTATTTACACTCCCCTGGAACCCGAAGCATATTGCCCGCAACGTGGAATCCATGATCGGTCAATACTGCCACGGCAACCAGCCCGACCATGAAGCGCCTTTCGCTTATTACTTCATCAACAAACCGGAGAAGTCGCAGCGCATTATTGACACGATACTGAACCACTATTATGGCATCGGGGAAGAAGGCCTTGCGCTTTGCGGGATGGATGATGCGGGAGAAATGTCTGCCTGGTACGTGTTCTGTGCAGCGGGGTTATACACTTTCTCCGCTACCGATCCGGAGTACCTGGTAACCGTTCCCCTGTTCGATGAAGTACGCTGGAAAGCAGCCAACGGCAAATGGCTAACTATCCGCAGGAAAGGTAACAGCCGGGATCTGAAAAGCATCCGTGTAAATGGAAAGCCGCAGCAGGGATGGTTTGTGCCACATGCATTGTTTAAGAATGGCGGGGAGGTTTTGGTGGAAACGAAATAAATATTACCTTCAAAAAAATATGATATTCAAATACAACGTGTGCTTATTGGGCGATAATCTACTCCCTAAAAACATCATCCCAAAAGTCCAGGGTAATTTTATTCTTGAAGATTACCATCATCCCGATGATGACATAATGGATTACTTCAAGCCGGAAATCAATACCGGAAAAAAGTACGAATATGGTAGCATGACGTTCATGCATCCCCTGAAAGCTACTAACGACGACTGTTTATCGGAATATGAAGTGGCTATTGTCGATTTCGTAGAAAAAAATCACACTTTGTTCCGGGAAAATGATGTTGAGAGAATTAGCATCTTCATTGAAATATTTCACGAAGCAGGCGGGCAATGTAATTTTAGAATTTTTGATTGGCTGCTGCTGAAACGGCTTACAGCCTGCAACGTTCATTTTCCCGTAAGCGTATATGCCATTGAAATGGATCGTTTTCTCGAATGGGAAAAGGAGGTACAACTTATTTGGGAGCAACACTAAGCTTTTCACAACTCCGCTTCCATATAGATCGCGCCTTCATCAGGGTTATACCTGTAAGGCGCGATTTTCTTGAACCCATGTGCTTCATAGAGTTTGATAGCTGAAGTCATGGCAGGCAGGGTATCAAGTTTCATATTTGAGTAGCCCAGCTCTTTAGCTGCTTGGAGTGCTGCCAGCAACAGCGATTCTCCCAGTTTAAGACGGCGGTAATCCGGCAATACGAACATTCTCTTCAGCTCCGATTGCCCTTCCGCAAACTTTCTCACACCCACACAGCCAATTACATCCTGCCCTTTGCAGGCCAGTATGAGTGCTCCTTCCGGGGGACCGTATTGCTTTGCAATGTTCACCAGCTCTTCTTCAAACCCCTGAAAGCAAAGATCAAAATCAAGGGAAGCTGCATAAGCCCTGAATATTACGCGGCCCGCTTCATATTGTTCCGGAGATACCGCGGTTTGTAAAGTGATACCGTTTTCCATATCCTGTATTTTCTACCCTTTCGTAGTCTTTCCAAAACTAGGTATTTTAGTTGCTTTTGGCAAGTATTTTCACAATACCACCTAAGTCGTTGTTTATCAATTATAAATAACAAAACTACCGCAGGTATAATACAGGGATTTTCCGTAAATTCAGGGTATAATCCCCAACAATTCCACCCTTATGCAACATCCTATCCTATTAACAGCATGTTTCCTCACCCTGTGCCTGTTTTCTGCCCAAGCGCAGGACGCAGACCAGAATGCACTGAGAAATCACAATGCCGACTGGATCCAGGCCTATCCTGAAAAAGACACCTCGGTAATTGCCCGCATCGCGGCCGATGATATGGTAATGATTTCTGCCACCGGCACCCGTATGAGTAAAAAGGATCTGATCCGCAATGTGGCAAAGCCGGTTAATCCCATCACTTCCGCTACGATCGATAATGTAGACATCCGTGTCAGGGGAAACATCGGTATCGTTACGGCAGAAGTGGAATTCACCATCATGGTGAACGGGAAGGAAACGATCGTTAAAAACAACTATATGGACGTGTATGAGAAGCGCGATGGCCGGTGGATAGCTATCGCGGCACACGTTACCCGGCTAAGCAAATAGCGAATAAATTCACCCCACACCCCGAATAACTACTCTTTTATGCACACCAAAACCATGTCCGGCATGCAGCCCTACATCAACCTCAGCGGCATTTCCGCCGTGCAGGCATTTGAGATCGGAGACCGGTATATCGATATCCGCTTTAAAGACGGAACGGTTTATCATTACAGCTATGTGATACCCGGCCGCGCCAGCGTTGAAGACATGAAACGCCTCGCATTGGTGGGCCTCGGCCTCAACACATACATTAATCAGCATGTACGCCGGAAATACGCAACACGGTTGAGTTGAAATACTTTTCAGCTCAAGACACCCTTCTGTAATTCAGGCTGATTTTTTATTCCCCGCTGCATTACAGCGGTGTATTCAACGTAGCTGCCGCCACAGACACATCTCTTCCCTTTACAGCGGTAACATGCAGCCGGTAGGCAGCAGGGTTAAAAGGAATCTCCACTTTCATGACGGTTCCCTTTCCCAAAAGATCCCTGCGTATGGGTTTACCTTTCCTGTCGAGGCGGATAAGGCTCCATTCAAACTCCAGGTCACCCCCTCCGGCATAATGCCATTCATTATTCTCCCGGATAAGTGCCCGGTATTCCAATGTTGAATTCTCCCGCACGGTTACGGCAGGGCGAAGTATACTGACGGCAGGAACCGGCTCCCGCAGGGGAATCTTTTTCCATACATGCAGTAACCGGTGCCAGCCCGGCTTATGACGGCCCTCATGATCGAGGATTCCATTGAAGCTGATACGGTTCGTTGCTTCCTCATCCTGCCAGGAAGCCATGAACACCCCTCTTTTATCAGGACCGGCATTGGCATACAATTCAACACTTACCCCGCTGATGAAACAGGGAACGGGCACTTCCTTCAACTGCACCAACCCTTCACCTCCCGGGGGCAATACCACCCCAAAGGCCGCCACCTGCGGTATTTCATCGTGCAGGTATTGCAGTAATCCCGAAATGTCGGCAACACCATCCACATCCACCGTTACCGGCCTTTCCGGATCTGCCTCCCGGATCTCTTTTACCAATTGGCGTAACCACGCCGTATATGCTTTCTGCTGATATAAATAAGCCGGCTTCACAAAGCGGTATTGCAGCAACTTGTATCCCGTATTGGCAATACTCCACGCACGGATCTCCGGATTCCCTTTCAGAGCTTTCACCTGGTCTATAATTTCCGCAGTGCGCTTCTTCAATACTGCCGCATCTGCCACTGCATCTGCCACAGTTGGGAGCCAGAAGCCATAATGCAGGCCCAATCCGGTCTCCTTTGCGGCTGCCAGTACATTCCGGTCGTAAGCACCGGGCCCGTACCGCCTTACGGTATTTACACCCACCGCTTTCATTTCCCGAAAATCCTCCACCACTTCGCGCCTTGTAAGTGTATGCAGGTTCCGGAACCAGTTACCGCCTTTCTGGTAATGCATGCCTTTCAGGGTATCCGTCCAGCGGGGCTGCTGCGTTACCGCCGGCTCCGGATGGATGTACCGCAATTGCTTAACCGGTTCCTTTGCGGAACTACCTCCGCCTGCAGTTACTTTAAAAAAAGTGCCGGCATCCGCCATCCGCCAGTCGATGGTTTGCACATTCCCACCTGCCGGTACATTCTTATCGAATCCTGAATGGAAGAGAACAAATGCCTGAATTTCCCGGTAACCTGTAATGCTCTTTGCCGCCCCTTCCATCCATTCCCTTTGCTTCCCCGTACGCACCGATCCGCCTTCTGCAACCATTACTGGCAACCCCGAACGGAAGATGGGTTTACGGCGGAATGGTTCATATAATTCCGTGAACGAATATGCCTTTGCCTGTGTGCCGATGGTATCGTAACTCAGCATCGTTACCCCCAGCCAGTCTACATACTGCCTCCCCGGAAAATAAGCCTCTATTGCTGCGGGCTTCCAGGGGTTCCAGACCCATACGGCATTATAAGCACGCTCCCGCCGGAAAACATCATGCACATGGCTCCAGGCGGCTTTGCTTTCCTCCGGTGTATTCCCTCCCGCAGGCGACCAGGGATATGCAGGATTATCCGCCTCATGCGCGAAACGGATAAACACCGGCCGGTTCAGCGCTCTTACCTGCCGCGCTATTTTCTGAACATAAGCATCAAACCTCCCATTGGCAATATGTGCCATCACTTTCCGCTCTTCCCGCAATTCCGGATCTGCATCAGAGAATGCAAACCCCGATGCCCAGGGCTCCCAGGTGATCATAGGCACGGAGCCGTTGCGGAAAATATCCTCCGCCAGTTGCTGCGGTACTTCGGATGCCGGTGCATCGCCCCATGGAATGTAAAGCGATACAATATCCGCATGCACGGCAAACCGCTGCTGAAACTGCTGCCAGCCCTCTTTGCCAGTAATACCGCCCGCACTATCCGGATTAAAAATGCCGGTATAAAAGATATTGGCCCGCGACTGCTCCTGCTCACCAGACCGCGCTGCAAGCTGCGAGCTGCCAAATAAATAAAGCGTGGAGATCCCCATCATCAGCATCATCGGGAATGCGAACTGCCGCAAGCCGGCATAGATGCCGTGCCTGAAATTCCAGAAATGTTGCTTCAGCAGCCTGTAATAGACAAAACTGTTCCGCAGCACACGGAACTCCGTACGCAGCTCCTGCACATCTTTCTGTCTGCTGATGGCGATGTTGAACATCATCACAGTGAAGTTGAGCCCTGCGATGCCCGCCATAATCCAGGTGTAGGGGTTCCAGTCTATATACAATCCATACACGATAGCCGCCAGGGTACATGCTGCTACAAGTATATTGGGCAGGTTGAGGGCCCAGTTGTCTTTTTCCTGATCATCTTTCGGCGTGGGTATATAAGGCACTTTTTTCCGGATGATGGTATAGACAAGCCCCACGATATGCACCCACCACGTACCGATCAGGAGGAAGCCTCCCAGCACATGGTTGCCCTGCTCTCCCCTTCCCATTACCCAACGCTGTACAAAGTGCCGCACAGCCAGTACGCTGCACAGGAAAGGAAGCCCTGCCAGTGCAAACAGCAGCAGGTCCATCTTAAAGGGAATGATCCCCAGCGAAAGCGATAGTACCGGTACGAGGAAATTCAGCAGGAAAATAACGCCCGAGAAATAATGCAGGGGTATAGTTCCGTAATGGAAACGCTGTGCCCACGTAAATTGCCGGAACAACTTCGGATAGGTCACGAATAATAATTCAAAACTCCCGCGTGCCCATTTTAATTGCTGCTTGTAGTAGGCCGATAAAGTAGAAGGCACTCTCCCTTCCGTAAGCACCACAGGCAGGTAGGCCGATTTCCAGCCTTTTGCATGGAGCTGCATAGCGGTATGCATATCTTCCGCCAGGCCGGCAGCATGCCCGCCAATGGAATCCAGTGCGCTACGGCGGAAGGTGCAGTTAGCCCCGATCGCAAGCACCGTTCCGTACCGGTTCATCGTCATCATCATGGGGCCATAGAAATGAAATGTTTGCTGCGCAGCGGCTTTAGCGATGAGACTGTCGCCCAGGTTGTAGTACGCCTGCACTATCTGCACATACCCGATCCGGGAATCGTTGAAGAATGGAACAATGGGATTGAGCAGGTCAGGTGCGGGTATATGATCGGGATCGAGTATCACGCAAAGGTCGCCGGTAGCATATTGCAGCGCATTATTGATGTTGCCCGCCTTGGCATCGCGGCGATGGTTGCGGGTTACATGACGCACGCCAAGCCGTTTGCACACTTCTTTCAGATAAGGATCATCGGCTTCATCACACAGCCATGAAGTATGCGGATAGGTAACAGCCTGCATGGCTTCCAGCGTTTCCACAATCATTTCATAAGGTTCTCCCGGACAGAATGTGGTGAGTATATCAACGGTGAATTGTTTATCACCGGGCAGCGGTTTGGGAACGGAGATGAAAAGATAATGATACCATTCGTGCAGGATGCGCAGGCAGGCGAATATGGTGGCACTCACAAAGAGCCAGTATAACAACGGATGCCCGATATGCGAAGGGCGCAGCAGGCAGATGAGGAAGCAGCCCAAACAAAGCGTGCCGATGATAATCATCAGCCGCAGCGAGAGCATTTCGCTCCGGGTGGGTTGGGGGGCTTGTTTCAATTCAGGCATACTTTATTCTACTACATAAAACGGCGTGTTGGCAGTAGCTGCACGCCCTTCCCGGTCTGTCACCTCTACAAAAATGCGGTAAGGCCCTCCGCGCCGGGGTGCGTGGAAAGCCAGTGCCAGCCCGTCTTCCGCATGCACCAGTGTATCGAGCAGGCTAACGGGCCGCTTATCACGGCCGGGGCCATGGTACCAGTCTTCCCGCACCACCTTCCATTGCAGCGAGGTAATCTGTGCCGTGTTCAACGAATCCAGCAGCAGGGTGGCGGTATGCCGGCTGCCGGGTGACAGTAAAATATTATCACGGGCGCCTTTACCGCTCAGCAGCATGTATTTCACTTTAGGCCACTGCGTACCGGGCATGGGTTTGCCCCATACTTCGTGCAGTGCCTGTACCGCTTCTGTTGGCCTCCCTTCCTCTGTAAACAGGCTGAACCAGGTACCGGTAGCTTCCTGCTTGCTGCCCCAGTAAAAGGCAAGGGCCCCCAGGCAGCGGGGGCTTTTAAGGGGAAGATCGTTGGCATACATATTCCGAAGGTGTTCCGCTTTCTTACTACTTGTATTCTCTACCGGTGCCTGCCAGGTGGTAATGCCCGATTCCCAGGGCCCGTATGCTCCCCATTCCGCAATGAGAAACGGGCCGTTCCACAAGCGGGAAAACCGTTCCAGGTTGTTACCCAGCTCATGCAGCTTCCCGAAGGAATTGAATGCAATCAGATCGAGGCCGGGTACTTTCTGCCGTATCATCCAGATCTGCGCAATATTGTAATTGGGAATGGTAGTGGTAACAGGATGATCGGGGTCGAGGGTGTGCAGCATGGCGAGCAAACGGTTGTAAGTACTATAAAACGCACTGTGGCCCGGCCGCCATGTCATTACGGGTTCATTACCCAGGCACCACATGAGCAGGGCCGGGTGATCTTTATACCGCTGCACTGCGCTGCGCAGGTTCTCAAAGAGGGTATCCGTTTTTGCACGGTTGCGGTAGAAGAATTGTTCATAAGCACTGGAAGGCAAAGGCAGTCCCACAATAACGGCAATCCCGTTGCGGTGTGCTTCATCCAGGAATGCACCCAGCTGCAGGGTATCGTAAGTACGGGCCGTATTGCCTCCGGCTTCGCGGAGCGCACTAAGGCTCCCCCTGCCGGCAGCTCCCTGTATAAAGAATGGTTGTCCGTTGCGGTACAGTGTATACTTCCCTCCTTCGTGACGGATGTGTACTTTGCCACGGTTACGCAATGGAGATGCCAGCGGGCCGCTTCCGTTCAATAACGGAAAAGCCCAGGCTATTACTATTATAAGCGCCGCCCCTGCACCGGTCCATTGCAAAATTCTTCGCAGCTGCATATTATCGATCCGGCATTTATTACCGGACCGAAAGTTACCGACAGGCGGGGCTTCAAAAGTTTACTTATTCAAGTAGTGTGGCGGGGATACTGCGAACGGCCCGTTACTCGTTTGAATATGGGGCCTTAAAAAGAAAGAGACGGCCCGTGGACCGTCTCTCTGCAGGTGCTACACCTTGTAGTATTGTTCCCATCCCTTGCGCGGGGGAGGCCCCACGAGCAGTTGATTGGCATTTTTGTCGTTGGTAATAATTTTCTTCTCGCGGTCGAATTCAAGCTTACGGCCTGTCCATTGGGCAAGCACACCAAGGCAGAACACCTGGCTGAGCGGGCCTGCGATCTCGAAAGGAGAACGCGCTTTCTCTTCACCTTTACAGGCCAGGAGGAAGTTAGCATAGTGGTTGGAAGGACTCTTAGGTACTTCAGGCAGTTTACCGGCCATTTCCTTCGCTTTTTCTTCCGGGATGATAGACAGCGTGCTGCCATGCGAACCTCCTTTGAAAGTGAGGTCCTTACCGTAAATGATCTTACCCGGGTTCAGCTTCGCGGGCTTGATGGCACCGGTGCTGGGAGGCGGGATGTTAGGATCGAGGCCCGATACGCCGTAACCCGGAGGGATGGGAGGCAGATTGTCCACACCATCGTACCACATCACTTCCACCGCCGGCATTTGCTTGCGCGCAGGGAATTTGAATGACAGGGTGGTAGACATGGGGTAGAAGAAATCATTATGCCCGTCGAGCTTAACAGGATTTACTTCATAAGGCAGGCCCAGGTCCAGGAACTGGTGTGCGGTATCGAGGATATGCGCTCCCCAGTCGCCCAGTGCGCCCATTCCGAAATCGAACCAGCAACGCCATTGGCCATTAACGAAGTCTTTGTTGTAAGTATGTCCTTTGGTCTGCATCTGCCAAACGTCCCAGTCGAGGGTTGAAGGAACGGGCTCTCCCGCAGGGAAAGATTTAATCTTGGTATCCCACCCGTGCCAGCGGCGGGGTGAGTTCATATGAGCGGTGATCTTTGTAACGTCTTTGATAATACCCGCATCCGTCCATGATTTGAACTGGAAGTAGTTGGCTTCGGAGTGGCCCTGGTTGCCCATCTGGGTCACCACCTTAGGGTTCTTACGAGCGGCTTTCATCATCAGCTCCACTTCCTGGAAAGTGCGTGCCATGGGCTTTTCCACATATACGTGGATGCCCAGGCCGATGGCCATCATGGTGATGGGGAAATGCGCAAAGTCGGGTACGCCAACAGAAACGGCATCTATCTGTTTGCCCATTTTGTCAAACATCTTCCTGAAATCCTGGAAGCGGGGCACGTCAGGGAACATTTTCATTATACCTTCTGTGTGGGGAGCTCCCATATCCACATCGCAGAGGGCTACGATATTGGCAAGACCGGTTTTGTGCAGTTCGCGGATGATTTCTGCGCCGCGGTTACCGATTCCGATCACGGCGAGATTCACTTTTTCATTCGCTCCGATCTTACGGGGCTGTGCCGCGCCGCGGGCCATGAGAATTCCGGGCGTTGCAAGAGCAGCAGAGGCCAGCATGGCCTGTTGGAGGAACCTCCTCCGGGAATATTCGTTGTTTATCATACCAAATTACATTCGATTGCAAAAACAAGATACAGAAATAAAATCCAGTATTCGCACAGTTTTTGCAGACAGGAAGAAAATTTTAACCCGGGTACCCGGAAGGGTGCCTTTCAAACAGGTAAATCGAGTATCATGAAAGCCATATCCACTTTATTGCATTTCCTTAGCCAGCATCCGGCCTGGTCGTTTTTAATTATCGTTGTTCTTTTCTTTGGTATTGCCCTGCTTACAAAACGGCTGTATTGGTTAATACCGGGTTTCATCCTGGCGCTGGCCAATATATTCACGGCTCCTTTCCTCAATGCCTGGTTCCTGCAGGCTTGGGGCACACCGGGTACCGCCGTCATTATACAGGCAACGCAAACCAATTCCACTTTCAATGACCAGTACATCTTCGATTATACCGTGATCGCCAAAGGAGCCAACGGTAAAGACGTAAAAACGGGCTTTTCGAGCATGTCTGCAGCTATCTGGCCCATCCGCAACGAGGTGCTCCTCCCTCCTGCCGGACAAACCTTCGTCACCCGTTACATCCCCGGCAATGAGGAAAACATTGTTATCATGGCCGAAGAATCGCTGTACGGGAAAATGCAGGAGATTGCCAGTAACAGAACGGTGGTAGATGTGGCGCGCAACCAGCTGGCGGCCAGTCCCGGTAACGAAGCCTTCCGGGAAGAATACCGCCAGGCGCTGAAGGTTTTTCTCTCAACACCATCCAACCAGCTCGACTCTGTAAGCATCCGCCAGTTCCGCGACGCACTCTCTCAACTGGAATCGGCCCAGCCTGTCCCCTAACACGAAATCGCCATGTCCGCAGGCGATTTTTACCCTAATTTGCGCCCCAATCCCTTTACCTGTAAACCATCGCTGATGGAAGAATATACCTATACCCCCGAAGCCCCGGCTTTAACATCCGCTGCCTGCGCCAACTGTGATAATCCGCAGGTGGAGCACGGCTATGCAACACCCTTATGTACCGAATGCCGGGAGGCACTCATCAAATATCCCATACCACGCTGGCTCTGGCTCTTTGCAGCCGGGATCGCGCTGTTACTGGTATATAACATCGTGAAGCTCCCCCGATTCCTGAATGCCGCCCGCCACCTCACGCTGGCCGAACAGGGCGTGCACGACCGTAATTATCATACCGCCTATAAGGAGGCCGGTCTGGTTTTGCAGGATTTCCCGGATCATATAGAAGCACATTCCTATCGACTCATTGCCGCGGCCTATAACATCGATCAGGATGATTTTGCAAAAGAAGCCATCTATCTGCTCGACAAACCCGTAACTGATGAGAACCTGTTCGCAAAGGTCAATACCGCTGTGGACTACCTTTCTTCAATTGCCTCTACCGATTCGCTCTTACTGCAGAAATTACCGCTTACCACAACCCTTCCGCTGAAAGAGCAGATCCGGTTCTTTGATTCTGTAGCGGTAAACGACGGGTCGGTTGCCAATATCTCCTATTGCGGTGTGTACATCGCCGGCAGCCTCATGGATGCGGAAGAGCTGCCGCAGGCCCGCCGTATACTGGAAAAGTCGCTGGATGCTTCTCCCGGCCACTACGCTGCCACCATGAGCTACATCAGCACCCTCCGGCAAATGGGCGATCTGGAAAAAGCGAATAAGATGTGTGATGAGATACTGGAGCGCAATCATGAAGATGCCTACGCCATGTCAGCAAAAGCGCGGGTGGAAATGCGCCTGAAACATATGGATATTGCGGAAGAGCTGGCGCTGGAAGCCATTAGGCTCGATCCCATGTCCGACCATGCCCTGGCATCTCAGGCCCTCATCCTTCATACCAAAGGGAAGAAAGCCGAGAGCCGTCAGCTGCTGTCTGCCGTTTCGCAAATGGGTACCCTCAACGGCGATTCCTCCACTGCCGTTCACCTCCGCAAAGTGCTGGATGGTGTTATCGTTTACCGTTAAAACTTATAGAAAGATGTTTATTCCCGGTCTTGTTATATCTCTCCTTACCTTCCCCGGTGTTATCGTTCACGAACTGGCCCACCAGCTATATTGCCGCTGGCTGAAAGTGCCTGTTTTTAAAGTGGTGTATTTCCAGGTGGGTAACCCCGCCGGCTACGTGGTACATGAAAAACCTAAGTCTATCGTTCACACCGCACTGATTTCCTGCGGCCCTTTCATGATCAATACCCTGCTGGGATTCTTCATTGCACTGCCTTCGGCGATATTACTCCGGCTTGGCGGCGATATCGGATTCATCAACTACCTCATGCTGTACCTCGGCATCTCCATCGCCATGCACGCATTCCCCAGCACTGCTGATGGCGAAGTACTGTGGAATGCCGTAAAGGAGCAAAACAAACCATGGTTTGTAAAAGCCCTGGTGGCTCCCATCGTAGGTTTTATTTACCTCGGCGCATTGGGTTCCATGTTCTGGCTGGATCTGGCATATGGCTTCGCCATTGCTATAGGCCTGCCATGGGTGTTCCTGGCCTGGGGAGTATAATCACTCACCCGGCCGTTTCGCGGAGTATTTTCAATAGCGCAGGGTTCACTGATCCGAAGATGGATACACCTGCCGCCCCGTTCTGCACAGCCAGCTGAATGGCTTTGCGGATATCTTCATTGTTCCCGTTAAAGTCGGGCAGGTACAACCCTGCATACAGCGGGAACTTCCCATTAAGGGCATTCACCCCTTCCGCCACGGCATCCCCGATCCACTGCACACCTTCACGGTAAAAGCCATGGTAGATCATGGGGCACACAGCATCCAGCGGCCAGTTCACCCAATCCTGCCGTACAATACGCTTGGCGATCTCCGGTGTGGGGAACACTGCTGCCGTAATGGGCTTCTTCTTCGCATGGGCTACTTCAGAAAGGTTACGGACAATGTTGGTGATACTGTCGTACCGGAACTTACGCCACGAAGGACTCTGATCGGGATGCTCCATCTCCAGCGGGTCTTTCCCGTATTTGGCGGCGTATTTATCACGGCAGTTCTTACAATAGCAGAAATCATATTCCGGCAATTCCTTCGACTGGTCTATTTTGTAATTCGACCAGAGGTTAACCGGCAGTATCACATCCACGAAGCGCACATAATCCAGGTGCAGTCCGTCGATATAATCCTTTGCCACCTGCTCTTCCGCTTTCGATTTCAGGTATTGTAATGTACCCGGGTGATTGGGGCAGAGGAAACGATAGTAGCCTACATATGGCGGTTTATCTGCACAGGATTCCCCTTTCCGGTTTACGGAAAAGTATTCAGGATGTTTTTCACGCAGTTCTTTTTCGTTGCGGTTCATGGTCCAGAACCAGCGGTGCGCCTCCATACCGGCGGCCTTGGCGGCGCGGAAGTGGCGTTCACTGTCTTCTTCGAAATAAATCACCCCGATCCCGGCTGCACGGTATTCCGCATAACGCTGCTTCAGTTCTGCATCGGTATCCTTCTCGCCGGGGTTGATCCAGATGCGGTGGCGCACCGGGCCTGCAGGGGCTTTACCTTCCTTCCGTTCTCCGGCAATGGATATAGCGGGCGCTGCCAGTGCAAGGCTTCCCAGCCCGAGGGATTTCAGAAAATGACGTTTATTCATATCGGGTGATTTTTCCTTCGTGATCAATTACAATAGTACGGCGGCCCTGTTTAATAGCAGCGCCAAACAACCGCTTTGTGGCTTCCATCTCCACATCCCATTTCCCTTTCTCCAGCTGCAGCTCACTCAGCTCTGTCGCATACTTGCCAGACTTCCTGCGATGCTGCTGCTGGCGGTAATATATTTCCCATAAAAACTTTTCCGCTTCCGCCCATTCAGGTTCCCTGTATGCCACAGCTTTACCTGCAGGCTCCGTCGTGAATTGCAGCATGCCCCATCTTTCCGGAGCATGCATATCTACGATGCCCTGCGGAGACCATACCCAGTTATATTCCGGTGTGCCTTTGCGTTTGCGGTACTGGTTCCCTTCCACATCGTGCTGCCACTGTACCCGGGAGAAGTTCACCCGCCAGGTATCCCCTTCCCGGGGCCGGGAGCGGGTATGGTAAGCCGCCAGTGCATGAAAGGGTATGGCCATCTCTACCGTCCAAGAAGTATCGGTATCGCGTGGGTTATTCAATGTTCCTTTGATATGCACTGCCGTACGCAGGCCCTGCACATCCCAGTTGAGCATGGCCCTGCCACCGGCGCGGTAGGCACGTGGCATGAAAAGGTCCATGACGGTATTGAGGGTATTCACTTCAATCTCAAAATATTCGTGGGCATTGCCATCGGGGTCAATGAACATTTCGAAATCATTATCGGCATAAATGATGGTATCGCGCTGGCGGAGGGTACCCCACACATGCGGTTCTTCCATTTCGGCGAACACATACAGATGGGTATCATCCCAAAGCATTTTTGCACGGGTACGATAGAAAGGTGCGGGCTTCGCAGCCCCTTCGATATCAGCAAAGTCGCTTGTCCAGGCGGCATCCTTCCACACGGCCTCCCCATCCCTCCCATCTATCACCATGGGGGCGGTGGTTCTCTGGCAAACATAGTGGCGCGGTGTTTCCCGAAACACGCGCGTTTTTTCAGGGGAAGACTGAGCAGTCGAATACACGGGCGCCACCACAAGGGCGCCGGCCAGCAGCACAATGAGATTCCGGAAACTATACATGATGCTTAAATATAGCAATTGCAGCCTGATGTGTGCTACCCCGGCTGACATACGGCTGATTTCATATACCGGCGGCATAAAAAAAAGCCCCGGCATTACGCCGGGGCTTTGTAACCTGATAATAAAGAGTAGCAACTAACGGGTTATCAATAATTCGGATTCTGGTCCAGGTTTTTATTTACGTCGATTTCTTTCTGCGGAATAGGCCATACATAGTTCTTGCTGGCGTCAAACACACGGTTTTCCACTTCCACATTCGGACCGGTGAGGGTGAGCTTACCGGTGGCAGGATCTACCGTGCCGGTACGCATACCGTACAGTTTACCATTGCTTACCTGTGGGCCAATTTCCCAACGCTTCACATCATACCAGCGGAGGCCTTCCAGTGCCAGCTCCACCCTTCTTTCGCGGCGTACCAGTTCACGCATCTTCACCTGTCCTGCATATACCCCACGGTCTACCACAGGCATTTTTGCACGCTTACGTACGAGGTCGATGGCATCATATACTGTTCCGTCGATCGTTCCTTTCTCAATCATGGCTTCTGCATAAGTGAGCAGCACTTCGGAATAGCGGATAATGATGGCATTCAGGCCGGTGTTCCAGATATTGGCGTAGTCTTCAAAATTAGAAGTCCATTTCTTGTACAGGTAACCGGTTTTGGAATTGTTATCGCCGAGGTAGTAATCGTCGGAATCGGGGTCCATGGGATCGTAGATTCTTCCGCCATAACGCTGTCCGGGAGTCACGATGCTGAGTTGCAGGCGCGGGTCCCTGTTGGTGTACGGGTCATTCGGATTGTATCCGGATGTTGGATCGGTAATGGGTTTACCGTTGGCCATTTCGTAGGCATCAACCAGCGATTGTGAAGGAACGATGGAACCCCATCCGCCATAACCGTTGGAAGGCATGATGCCCAGTACGGTATTGGCAACAATGTTTTCCATGTACTGCACATCGAGGATCACTTCCTTATTATTCTCATTTTTGATTCGGAATACATCGGAATAGCTGGGATCCAGCTCGTAACCCAGCTGCATTACGGCACGGGAGTCTGTGATGGCATCGTCCCACTTCTTCATGTAGAGGTTGAGGCGGGCGCGGAGCGCCAGGGCAGCACCACGGGTGATACGGCCAATGTCCTTACCGGTGTACGATACATCCAGCTGGGGAGCAATGGCCGCCAGCTCATCGAGGATGAACTGACGGACTTCGCCGATGGGGGTTTGTTTGATTGTGTTGGCTTCCTGCATGGTAACTGTTTTTGTTACCAGTGGCACGTTGCCGTAGAGCTGTGTCAGCGTAAAATATTGATAGGCGCGGAGGAAACGGGCTTCCGCTTTCATGCGGTTCTTCTTCGCTTCTTCCATCTGCGCTTTATCTGCGTTTTCCAGGAAAGAGTTACACTTCTGAATAGTGGTGTAGCTCCAGCGGTTGGCTGCATCTACATCGGAGGCGGTGATGGAACCATTGCCATAGCTGGTGTAACCTTCCCAGGGCCATTGGTTGTAACCGTTATCCGTAGCGCAATCCAGGTAAATGATATTATAAACATCTTCCCAGCCTTTGTAGCAGCCGTTCAGGGCTGCCGTGAGGTCGGCTTCGTTTTTCCAGATATTATCGTTGTTATATGCATCCAGCGGCTCCCGGTCCAGGAAATCCTTGTTACAGGCCGTGAAGAAGCTGCCTGCCGCGATCGCTGTCAATATGATTAAGTTCCTTTTCATGTTCAGTTTTTTTAAGTGATACCAACCTTAGAATGTTACGTTCAGACCAACAGTGTTGATTTTAACCTGGGGATAGTAGTAGATGGAGCTGGTGCTGGGAGCTTCAGGATCAATCCACTTGTAAAGCCCGGTGAACGTGAGGAGATTCTGGCCGCTGTAGAACAGGCGTGCGCGTTTAATACCTACGCGGTCCAGCCACGACTGCGGGAAGGTATAACCCACCTGCAGGTTCTTCAGGCGCAGGTAAGATGCGTCATCCACCCAGAAAGAAGAAGGCATGCTGGCCTGATCGTTCTGCTTCCATCCGAAGAGTGCGCGGGGCAGAGATGCTCCGGGGTTCTGCGGCGTCCAGCTGTCGAGCATAGCCGATGTAGGCTTACCGGTAGAAGTGCTGATGTTACCGATCTTACCCTGGTCGATGTAGGTTTTAACACCGGCTGCACCCTGTACAAACAAAGTGAGGTCGATGTTTTTCCAGGAACCATTCAGCGTAAGGCCGTAAGTCATCTTCGGATAGTAGTTGCCGATATAGGTTTTGTCTTTGGTATCAATCACACCATCGCCGTTGAGATCTTTGTATTTGATATCGCCGGGTGCGGTATTGGCATTTTGTTTGGCATGTGCTGCCACTTCTTCCTTAGTCTGGAACAGCCCTTCTGCGATATAACCCCACAGTGCGTTGATGGGCAAACCTTCCTGACGGATGGTGTAACCGCTGGGACCGGGAGAAATAAACTTCTCGATCTTGTTCTTAATGAAAGAAGCATTCGCTGCCACGCTGTAAGTGAAGTCGCCTTTGGAATCATTGAAGCCAGCGGTAAATTCCCAGCCTTTGTTGGAAACGATACCTGCGTTCTGCGTAGGAGGTTTAAGTCCATACACTGCGCCAACGGGTACTTCAATGAGGATGTCGCGGGTCTTTTTATTGAACCAGTCTGCCGTAAAGGTCACCTTACCACCGAGGAAAGATGCATCCAGGCCAAAGTTGGTTTCTGCCGTAGTTTCCCAGAGGATGTCGGCATTATAACCGTTTACCATAGAGAGGCCGGGGGAAACAATCGGGCTCAGGCCGCCGAAGGTATAATCCTGGTTGGTATAATACATGGGCAGGTAACGGTAGTAAGGAGATGAAGGATAATCCGCATCGTCGCTCATCGTCTGGTTACCCAGCTCACCCCACGAAGCACGCAGCTTGAGGGAGCTTACAACGTCTTTCAGCGGTACGAAGAAGTTCTCGCGGTCTACGTTCCAGCCTGCGGAGAAAGAGGGGAAGGTACCCCAACGGTTATCCGGACGGAAGCGGCTTGAACCATCGCGGCGGATGTTTGCTTCAAACAGGTACTTACCATCATAGTCGTAGTTGATACGGCCGAAGAAGGATTGCAGTGCACCTTCATAAGCGTACCCTTTAGCAGTTTGCCCGTCGGAAGATCCGAGGTTCACCTGGTCGAGTACATTGTTGAGCAGGTTCTTACGGAACCCTTCGTTCCAGGTGTATTTGGTATACTCCTGGTAATACCCTGCAAGGGCTTTCAGGTTATGCTTGCCGAAAGAAGTACCGTATTCCAGGAGGTCCTGGTGCGTAACCACCATATTGGTCGTTTGTCCGTCGGTAACATTGATAGGTCCCTGGTACATGCTCTTGGAACCATCGCTGTTATAATACTGGATATCGGAGATGAAGGCTTTCGTTTGACCGAAGCGCTGTGTAATAGCCAGAGACGGGCGGAAGTGAAGGCCTTTCACGATTTCCAGATCGGCAGCTACGTTACCGAACAGGTCGGAATAATCCTCATTACGCTGGCTGGGCGATTCCAGCCATGCAGCGGGGCTGCCGTCGCCGATGTAACCGTAATGACCGTTGGCCTGTTTGTAAGGTACCATCGGGGAAATACGGTTGAACTGGCGCACGATCTGTGTAAAGGCCGGCACATCGGGGTAGCTGGATTGGGGCTCCTTCATGCGGCTCAGGGTATAAGCGAGGTTACCGCTCAGGGTAAGGCGCTGGTTGATCTGCTGCTGGATGTTGAAGCGGGTAGTATAGCGTTTGGAATTGGTCTTTTCCATGAGGCCGTCCTGATCGAACATACCGAGGGAGAAAGCGTACTGGCTCTTATCGGAACCGCCGCTAACGCCGAGGTAATAGTTCTGCTGAAGGCCACTGCCATTGTAAGCAAGGTCCAGCCAGTCGGTATTAGGGTATTTGTAAGGATCGGAGCCGTCGCGGAACTTCTGAATTTCTTCAGGAGTATAACGGGGAGCGCCGCCTTCATTCACACGGGCCTGGTTATACAGGGTGGCTGCATCCCAGGAGGGCAGGAAGTCGGGCAGTGCGGTAGCGCTTTGCTTACCCATGTAAGCGTTGAATACCACCTGGGGTACGCCTTTCTTACCTTTCTTGGTGGTAATGAGGATTACACCGTTAGCGGCGCGGGAACCATAAATGGATGCGGAGGCCGCGTCTTTCAGTACGGAAATGGTCTCGATATCGTCGGGGTTCACATTGTTCATGGATGAAATCACACCATCTACCACCACCATGGCATTGGCATTGTTCATGGTACCGATACCACGTACGCGGATGGTGCCGCCATCTTTACCGGGCTGGCCGCTGGAAGCAGCGGTTACCGCCACACCAGCCATAGTACCCTGGAGGGCATTGGCCACGCTGGTCACAGGGCGGTCGGCCAGTTGCTTGGAGCCTACGGTGGCTACGGAACCGGTAAGGTTTACTTTCTTCTGCGTACCATAGCCTACCACTACTACGGCTTCGAGGTCAGATTGTTTCACCTTCAGTACTACGTTCATATTCTCAGTTGCCGGCAGCTCTGCAGTTTCGAAACCCATGAGGGAGAACAGGAGTATCGCGCCGGCATCGGCATCCAGCTGGAAGTTACCTTCACCATCGGTGAGGGTACCACGCTGGGTGCCTTTGATCTGTACAGTGGCGGCAGGAAGGGGCTGGCCCGTTGCGTCCGTCACTTTACCTTTAACTTTCATGAGCGGCTTTGCCGCGGGAAGCTCGGAACGGGGAGCGATGGTAATCTTTTCTTTAATAATCACCATATCGTCCATCAGCGTAAATACCAGGGGCTGATTGCGGAAGCAGGCTTCCAGCACTTCGCGGATAGGTGTGTTTTTCACCGAAAGTGTAACCGGCGCAGCCTTCTCCAGCTGTTTGGCCGTATACACGAAAGAATACCCGGTCTGACGCTTGATTTCCCGGAACACCTTTTCCAGGGGAGCGTTTTTCTCGGATATGGTCACCTGCTGGCTAACGCTTTTGGCGCTAACGCACATACAGGCAGACAATAAGAGTAGAGCGGTGATTTTCATGATCCGCATTTTTTTGTTAAAACCCTCCGTCAGGAAGGCACAAAGGAGCTTTAAATGCATAGATTTGCATAGTTTGAGTGAATCAATAAACTTTCTATCAGAGTGGACTGTTTAACGGCACCCGAACTTTTCGGCGCCCTGCGGACCAGGCAGGGCGTTTTCTATTTCCGGCGCCACCTTTACGTGGTATTTTATTGCATAACGATTATTTTCTTCCCTTCGATTTTGAACTTCACCTTCCCCGTCAGCTCCAGTGCTTTCAGCACGTCCGACAGCTTTTTGCTCCGTGGAACGTCGAGGAAAAAGCGGTCGTCTACGGATGCTATATCTCCCACCTCCACGTCGTACCAGCGGGAAAGCTGATTCATAACGCGGGAAATGGATTCCCCTTCAAACACGAACCTTCCGTTCTTCCACGCCATCACCTGTTCCAGGTTAATATTGCGCTGAACATCCAGCTTTCCTTTACCGGCCTGTACCTGTTCGCCCGGGGCGATGGTGCGGGTACCTGCATCGGATGTCACTTTCACTTTTCCTTCTATCAGCGTGGTATGTACTGCCCCTTCATCGGGGTAAGCGTTGATGTTAAAATGCGTCCCCAGCACTGCTACTTCCACCCCATTCGCTTTCACACGGAAAGGCTTCTTCTCATCTTTCGCCACTTCCAGGTACACCTCACCGGTGATACTGATGCTGCGGGTAGCTTCTGCAAATGCGGTAGGGAAAGTGATGGAGGAGGCGGAATTGAGCCAGGCCTTCGTGCCATCGGGCAGGGTAAGCCGGTATTGTCCTCCTCGGGGAGTGGTCATGGTATTATAGAGGATTTCCCCTGAGGCAGTGCCTTCCCCGTCGTCGTACACCAATTGACCATTGGATAATTTATTGACGCTGGCACCGCCCTGTTGTGCCAGTAGTCCGTTTGCCGCACTGTCCAGCACAATCTGCCGCCCGTTGGAGAGGGTGAGAATGGCTTTTTCACCACCGGGCATCGCATCTTCCACTACACCTGCCTCTGCCACAGAAACCCGGGGAGATGGCTTCATGCCCTGCCAGATGCCCAGGCTGGCCATAAAGATGGCTGCAGCTGCGGCGGCGGGCTTCCACCATGCGATACGCATACGGGGCTTATCCATTTCATCGGAAAGGCGGTAATACACACGCTCCATGGCAGCAGCTCCCGCTTCCCGGCCAGCCTCCTCAGGCTGATAGTTGCGCCATGCCTCTGCCAGTACTGTCTGCAGGTCAGCATCCGAGCCAGACTGGTTCACCCAGTCGGCCAGCTCCTGCTGCTCCTCACCTGTACAGGCGCCTTCAAAATAGCGGTTGACGAGATACTGGATCCTTGCGTTAGACATATGGTTGAAAATTAAGATAACGTGAGCCCGCCCGTGGCGATGCTACATTAAAGACACCTGGAAAAGAAAACAGGCATAGTCTGTCTCAAAAAAAATTTAACAAAAAGGAAACACCAGGCAGGGCAGCAGTAAAATTTCGAGGGAATGGGGGTGCTGGCTAAGTTGCTCGCGGAGGGTGCGGAGCGCCTGGATCATATGGTTTTTAACGGTACCGGTGGTTATCCGGAGGCGGCGGGCGATCTCTTCGTGCTTAACGCCTTCTTCCCGGCTCAGCAGGTAAATGGCTTTCTGCCGGGGAGGTAACTGTTCTATTGCCCGGTGAAGGATTTCACGGGTTTCTTTCAGTGCGATGTGAGACTGTGGGGTACTGTGGGCCGGAAGGTCGCCGGTATTCATTTCTTTCAGCATATCCACCTCACGGGCCATTTTCCGGAAGCCATTGATGGCGTGGTTCTGGGCCATGCGGAACAGGTAACTGCCGAAGGATTCCACGTCGCGGAGGGATTTACGGTCTTTCCAGAGTTTCAGGAATACGTCCTGCACCACGTCTTCAGCCGTGGCCGGAGAACCGGTCAGCCTGCTGATAAACCCGTACAGCTTGAATTTGTATGCGTGGAAAAGATGCGTAAATGCCAGTTCATCTCCACCTGCAGCCATTTCCAGCCACTCCTTCTCGTATTGCATAGACGTAGACAACGTAAATAATCCCCTTGATGTTGGTCTCGACAAATTTATCGACATTTAGATAATTGTTGCTGATCTTTTTTACCCACACTTTTACATAAGTACATCCCTGATTATCAATACATTCATTTTTTTCCATAAGATAAATGACATTTCCGCGGATTGTCACGGCCCCGGTTTAACAGTTAAAAGTCCCGCTGCAATCCCTTATTTTATTGTTTCGGAAGCATAACCGGGGTTAAGGGGTAGGCCGACAGGGGCAACCGCCTGTTACCCGGCCCTGCCGGGAATTGCACAAATCCTCCATATTTGCCGGGATTCTTTAATTTCGGGGCACTATCAAAAGCCGCAGCATGCAGGAATTTTCCCATATCCGGGATTTATACAAGCCCATTCAGCCTTCCGTATCTGCGGCCGGAGAGGCGGTTACCTACACCGAGATGCTCCCCTGCCCTGCGCTGCAGCCTTATATATATTGTTACTGGCAGCTGAAAGCCAACACACCCGTGGCAGCACCATATCCTTACCGGGTAGTGGCCGATGGATGTATGGATATATTCTTTGAACCGGGCAATGTGCAGGAATCCTGGGTGATGGGTATCTCGGATGTTTATACAGAGTTCCCGCTAACGGGGGCATTTCACTATGCCGGCATCCGCTTCCTCCCCGGCATCTTCCCGCAATTATATCACATAGGAGCCGATACGCTTACCAACCGTACGGAAGCCCTTTCCAATATAGACCCGCAACTGGCGTCACAACTCGCCAGCCGCTGTGCCGGTGTACAAAGCCACGAAGCCATGAGCCTGCTGCTCGACGAGATTTTCCTGGAACTCATCACCGGTAAGATCTTCCGGCCCGATGGCCGCTTCTATGATGCGCTTCACCTCATCCTCCGCCATAACGGTAATATTCAGCTGGATAAAGAAGTGCAGACGGGCATCAGCCCGCGGCAACTCCGCCGTATGTTCGGACAGTATGTGGGCGATACTCCCAAAGCCTTCAGCAGCATTGTACGTTTCCAGCGCATACTGCAGGCCAAGCCATCTTCCATGAGCCTGCGGGAAAACAAACTGTTCTTCGATATGGGGTACTACGACCAGTCGCACTTCATCCGTGAATTCAGGAGGTTCTACGGCCTTACGCCCGGCCAGGCCTGGGGGCGGTAGCATTATGTCCGTTTTATACTATGTTCCGGAACGCTTGCGTCCGACCTTTGTTCTGTCATCTAAAACGGACGTAACAAATGAAAAAGCTAATCACCATGGCCGCCCTCCTGCTCTTCTCCTTACATCTCCTTGCACAAAAAACTACAAAACCATTGACCATGAAAATGAATGCCGGCATCACCACCACTAAACTGGCGGAAACCAAAGAATTCTATGTTAAAACGCTTGACTTCGGCGTTACTTTCGAAAATGAATTCTATCTCTTACTGCACACACCCAACCATGCCGCGGAAATCAGCTTCCTGCTGCCCAACCACCCTTCGCAACAGCCGCTTTTCCAGAAACCGTTTAACGGACAAGGCATGTACCTCACCATTGAAGTGGAGGATGTAGACAAGGTGTACAAAGCAATTAAAGCGAAAGGCGTACCCATCCAGATTGAGATCCGCAATGAGCCATGGGGCGACAGGCACTTCGCCATCCAGGACCCCAATGGCATCGGGATCGATATTGTGACCTACGCCCCGCCGGAAAAGCAATAATATTTCACGCCACGCTATAACAACATAACGGCCAGTCCAATCAACCGGACCGGCCGTTTTTTCCTTTACGACGCTCTCTCATACACGGTAATACAGGTGGGTTTTACCGGTTCTCATCGAGCCGGAAAGAAACTTTGCAGATACAACCGAATGTGGTGATCTGCCCGTCTTTCACATGTACTTTAATATCTTTTACATACACGGAATCCACGTTATGGATTGTTTTGCTCACTTCTGTTACAGCATTTCGGAGGGCATCTTCCAGACTCTTATCTGAAGAAGCGATGATCTCGATTACTTTCACGATGGGCATAATTCCGGATTTTAAGGTGATGGAATTGTTATACCCTTTAGTGCGCACACAAAGCAAGCCAACCCAACAGCAGTAGGCAAATAATAAATGCAGTGAACTGATTACCAGACCATCCGGAATCAGTTCTTTTTATTTGACGGTCTTTTGATTTTGAAGTAGTGTAGCGTCCTAACCCCAACGCAGCCGGCAGCCTGCTGTAGTTTACGACAGCAGTTCCGACCATTGCAGG
The DNA here is from genome assembly GCF_003149455.1 of Chitinophaga deserti. Taxonomy (GTDB): domain Bacteria; phylum Bacteroidota; class Bacteroidia; order Chitinophagales; family Chitinophagaceae; genus Chitinophaga; species Chitinophaga deserti. The sequence goes on along the minus strand of NZ_QFFK01000012.1, from coordinate 48,169 downwards.
CCTTCAGGCAGCAATTGGTTACTGAACTCGATATGGATCACCCGGCGGCGATGGTTGTTGGTAGTTCGGCCCGAGGCATGTAGTAAAAGAGGACGCATGAGCATTACCCCTCCCGCAGGTACCGGGCAGGTATCTTCCGTTTCCTGTTGCCAGTCTATTGTTTCAGGACGGTAAATCCCTTTCCTGTGAGAGCCGGGCACCACACGGAGCGCTCCGTTTTCTGCCGTAGTATCGTCCAGGTGTATGCGGAGGGTAATATTACTTTCGAGGACCTGCAGCGGGGGCTGCACGGCAAACTGGCCGGGCTTCACCGTCCATGGACCGAAGCCCTCCACTTCCTTTTTCTGATCCACTGAAATGGTGAGATCCTGATGGTAAGCTACATACCAGTTGGAAGCAGGCGGTTTATCGAAGTATATAGATTTAACCGGTACATAGCCGCTCCCGCCAATGCTCTCCACCAGTTGCAGCAGTTCTTTCTTCAGAACAATGGCCTGCACTTCCGGTACTTCCAGCAGAAAACGGCGCACAGCAAACAGATCGGCCGAACGCCGGAAGGTGGGCGACGATTGGGAGTGGTGATGGCATATCCTTTTTCGGAAAAAGAGGCGGCAAGGGAATCTGCGGAAATCATACCTAAAAGTAATCAATCCGCTTTATTCCGCCCTTAGTGACCGTGCCGGATTCGCCAGCGATGCTTTCAATGCCTTATATCCGGCAGAAAAAGTAAGGATGATGAAACTGATGCCTGCCGCGGCAAAGAACAAACCCGGCCCGAGTTGAATGCGATACGTGAAATTCTCCAGCCATTTCAAAGACAGCCACGCACCCAATGGTGCCGCTATGAGGAAAGCTATTACCAGCAACTGCAGGAATTCTTTTCCGAACAGCCACAGCACGCTTGCCGAGCTGGCACCGAGCACTTTCCGCACCCCTACTTCCCGGGTTTTGTTGGCTACTATGAAAGAAATAAGTCCGTACAGACCGAGGCAGCCGATGAGGATGGCAAGCACGGAAAATGTTTGCAGCAGGGAAAGCAAAGTCTGGTCAGCCTTATACATCCGTGCGATGCGCGTGTCCAGGAAATCGGCCTGGTACACATGGTCGGGGAACACTGCATTCCAGGCTTTCTCAATGGCGGGCAGTGCAGTAGCAATGTCGGCAGACTTTAAACTGACAGCGCAGCGCCCGTACCAGCTGAGGTTAGTGGTAAGTGAAAGTGGCTGTATGGGCTGGTGGAGAGAACGGTTATGGAAATCTTTGATCACTCCTACAATGATGCCTTTGCGGCCATTGATAACGGCGCTTTGTCCTACCGCAGCATCGGGTGTGGCTAGTCCCAGTTTGCGCACAGTGGTTTCGTTGATGAGATATTCGCGGCTGGTATCGGAAATAGTGAGATTACGGCCGGCAGCCAGTTGCAGGCCGAAGGTGGAAAGGTAATCCGCATCTCCGGCTTTGTAATGCATTTCAAAAGCCTCCTTTTCATCGCGCCCGGCGTAACGGATGCCGGTGATGTACGTTTCCGTACCAGCAGGCTCCTCACTGCAAAAAGCAACGCTTTCCACACCGGGAATGCCAGCCAGCCGGGCCTTCAGCGAACCGATGGCACTGGCTTCACGCACGGGCACGGGAAGCATGGTAACCGCATTCTGCCGGAAACCCATATCCATGCTGCGGGTATATTTCATTTGCTGGGCAATGGCCAGCGTACCGATGATGAGTAATTGAGAGATGGCGAACTGTGCAGCCACCAGGCCCCTTCTGAGTGTAAACCCTCCTGCATTGCGCCCTGCCTTCCCGTTCAATGCGGCAATGGGCCGGAAGCCGGATAGTACCAGCGCCGGATATGCCCCCGACAGAAAGGCCATAGCCATCATCAGCAACGGAATGAAGTATACCAGCCCCAGCCGGAAGAAGTCCACGGTACGGAGTTGCGCACCAAACAGGTTATTGATCTGCGGCAGTAAAGTAAATACGAACCCAAGCGCCACCGCCGTAGCCATAATGGTAAGCAGCGCCGATTCCGTCATGAATTGCCAGAAGAGCTGATGCCTTTTACTGCCCAGCGCCTTGCGCACCCCTACTTCCCTGCTGCGCCGCAATGCCTGTGCCGTGGCCAGATTTATAAAGTTGATACAGGCCGTGGCAATGAGGAAAAACCCTATCCAGCCAAGGGCACGCAGATGATTCCGGGAAATCTTACCATCGATCTGCGTATCAAAGTGCATGGCATGCAAGGGCTGCAAACTGAAATGCGCCGCAGTGGGCGAGTTACCATACCTGTCTTGCGAGATCTTAGCGAACATAGCATCTGCAGCACTTTGTGTTGCGGATGGTTTCAGCTTTATGAACAGCTGTTGTATGTAGGAATGGAGATACCAGTTATCGTCTCTGAATGCCGGATGGAACTCCGGGAGGTTTTGATAACTGAGGAAGATCTCCTGCTGTAAATCAGTTTGAGCAGGCAGGTTACGAAGCACCTCGGCCACCCTGAAATCGAGCCGGGTATTGGTGAAGCGGTTAACGATGCGGATCATTTGACCGATGGCAGCCCCCTCCCCGAAATACTTCTTCGCCACATTTTCGGTGATAACCGCTGTAAAAGGCTCATCCAGCACGCCTGCCCCGCTCCCTTCCTTAAAAGGGAAATCAAACACTTCGAAGAAAGCAGGCTCAGCGAACGATACGCCCTTCTCTTCCTGGAACTTCCGCTGGTCTTTTGTACCGGGTAGCGCCACGGATAAGTTGCTGAAAGTAGCAATGCGTGCCGACTTTTCTGCCAGTGCAAAATCCTCCCTTACAGATAAGCCCAGCGGAGGAGGCACCCCTGCATTACGCCCCTCGTTACTGCCGGAGGTCTCCGATAATACGCGGTAAACCCGGTCACTTCCCGGATGAAACCTGTCGAACCCCTGATGGTATTGAACGAGCGCAAAAATGACAATGGCGCCCGTAATACCAAGTACCAACCCTGCGAGGTTGATGACCGTCCAGGTCTTGTTGCGAAGCAGCCGGCGCCAGGCCAGGAGAAAGTAGTTCCGGAACATAAGTGCAAAGATTGGCTTTCTCTCCGCAATTCAACTGCCAGATCCCTCCCGGGAGCCAAATCATTACTAATACAATCTATATGAATAGGAAATATTCATCATCTGAAACATAAATGTCCGCCAACGGACAGCCGGTGTCCGGACCTGCGGTTTCCTGGTGGAAAGTCAATCTCCCGTATGACTTCCCTATGTATTACAGCAGGGTTAATGAAGGTTTAAAGAAGGGTTAATGTATATATACTGTATATAAAACACACCGAAACCCAATACAGTAAAGGGAAAGGTAGCAAAACATATACATTAGGGTATACCTGGAGTATCTGTTCAGTAATTATCAGGTTGATATAACCATAGTCATCTGTACCCGGGTGCATGCAGGAAATTAGCTTTTAAAATAAGGCGGGCCTTCGGCCAATAATGACCGAAGGCCCGCCTGAACAGTGATTGCAGTGAATCGCCATCGATATGGCGCTATTTCAGGTAATTGAAAACCAAATCGTTATTGTGCAATCTCCACCTTACCGTCGAGCGCCCATTCTGCTTTCAGTTTCACTCCCATCCAGGCAAGAACATTGGATGTGAGATCCATGGCACGCGGCACTAATAGCGTAGCATCTATCGACGAGGGGTTCAATACATCCGTTTTATAATCCCAGCGCGGGTTATTCTGAATGGTAAGATCGGCACCGGTAGGACTAAAATCCTTAATTGCATTACCAGTTGGCAGTTCATTAGCCTTCCAGTGGCCGATGAGCGACAGGAAAGCAGGGTGTGCGGCATTGAGGGGGCGGAAGGCCCAATCGTCTATAGCCGCAGGCGTAAGCGCGGCATTCCACACCCGGATGTCGGCAATATAGTTCTGGCCGGAGCCGCTGGTACCACCGTCTTCATAGTTCAGCGTACCATCGGTACCCACTGCCAGTGGCAGCCCGGTATCAATATTCCCTTTTCCGGCTATGCTCAGCCCGTTGATGAAGAACTTACCATCGAGGTAAAAATCAACAGTTCCAAGGCGGTTGAATACGATGCTTACACGGTGCCACTTGCCGTCGGATACGTTGGGCCCGTTCCTTACATCTATCCGCGAGGCGGCTGCACCTTTATAGTTGAGGCGGATGTTTCCGTTCTGCTTATAAATCACATACCCCTGGTTGGCCCCGCTGCCCCAGTTCTTGTTGCTGACAATGGGGTGGTCGGTACCACCGGTATAAGTGCTCTGGATATTAAACTCGATGGTAAAATTCTGCTCCGCACCAAAACGGTAAGCCGGGTTGTTGGTATAGGCCGACCGGTCCTGACTGCCGGCGCGGTCGAAGAACATGTAATACCCGTCGTACGGAACGTTTACTGCAGGCATTTCCACAAGGCGCGGAGTAAAATTGGGATGGTAGTACAGGAGGAAGATGTTTCTCTCTTTGAAACTATTGCCGCCGTATTCCCCGGTTTCCAATCCACCGTGATTGGAGGTGATAATCACCAGCCAGTCTTCCTTAGCGAAGGAGGGGCGGTTGCGCAGGGCGGTGAGTACATCACCGATGTAGCCGTCTACCGTTTTAAGCGCGGCCGTATAGCCGGGAGCTGCTGCATGGAAGCCTTCGGTTTTACCGGCCTGCTGTACGCTGTTGAAAGCTACTACCAGCAGATCGGGGTTTTGCAGTTTAAGACGGTTCACGGCACTGTCGCGCGCAGCTTCATCCTTCCCTCCCGTATTCACCCAGGTATTGGCATTGCCTTTTTTCAGCAGGGTATCGTTCAGAGACGGGCTGCTGGATACTGCCGTGATATCGAGCGTTGCGTTGGCAGCAAGGCGTTGCGGGAAAGAAGGGAACGCTGCCAGCTGATGGCCGAGGTAATGCGTGCCTTTGATCTCGTTTTTCATGTTGGTAACACCGGTGAAGAGGGCCGACCAGCTGGCCGCATCTCCCGAAGTAGTGTCGCACACGGCATCCCAGCTGTAGATGGAATGCTCCAGCAGGCCTTTCAGCTGCGGCATATCGGCGTCTTTCACCACCTGGCCCCTTGCGCCTTCGATGGCGATCACGAGTACTTTCTTCTTCACAGGCTCCGTATCTGTACCACCTGCCCCTTTGCGCTCTTCGAAAAGCGCGGGTTTGTTACAGGCTGCCAGCAGCAGGGCTGCACAGGCGGAGAATATTGTCAGTTTATTCATGGTATTACTGATTCTTGTGGTGATGGGCTATGGAATGCGGTTTATGCCGTCGAGGCTCCAGCCTGAATCTGTGGCGATGCGCAGCCAGGCCATAATGGTAGGCACAACGTCTACCGACTGTGGCACCGCAGCCGGCAGGGCTACGTTACAGAAATCCAGCTCCTGCGTTACCCAGGCAGGGCCGCCATTGATGGTAAGCGGCTTGTTCATGGGACTGGCATCTTCCAGTATATTACCTGTAGGACCCGTAGCCTTCCACCATCCGATCATCCGGCTGAAGTAAGGATTATTGATCTGAACGGTATCGCAGGGCGCGTATTTCTTCATGTCTTCCTTCGTCCATACCGAATCCCATATGCGGATATTGGCAACCTGGAAATCGTCGTCTCCATAAAACTCGCGGTATCTGCCGGTGATGTCATCGCCGATAGCGATTTTCACTGCGTGATTGGGTGCAAAGGGCGCGAGGTTGTTAAGGGAGCTGGAACCACAGGGTTCGCCGTCCTGGTACATCTGTAACTCACCTGCACCACTCCGGCGGTCAATAGTGATGGTAAGGGTATGCCAGCGGTTGTCGGTGATGATGGGGCCGGTAGAGTTAATGTCTACCCTTCCGTTACCATCGCCTGCCTGAAACTTCCATTTGTCGGTACCACGCGGGCAAATGAGCCATCCGGGATTGAGGCCGCGGTCCCAATCCTTGTTACCAATAAAGGGCACATCAGAAACAAAACCGTTCGTGCGTACGGCAACAGACACCGTAAACTGTTTGATCTGTTCAAAATTGTAGAACGGATCATTTGTACCGGCCCATTGGTTTACCGAGGAAAAGCGGACAGTTCTCAGGGAAGAGAGCGGCTGCTCTACCTTTTTACCGTTGAATGCTTTGTTGTGGAACAGGGTGAAGATGTTACGTTCTTCCGGCGTGCTGCCCCCTTCTGCCTTATCAGTTCCCCCATGGTCGGATGCGATGATGATGAGCCAGTCTTCCTTCGCGGCATTGGGCCGTTTGGAGATAGCCTGCAGGATGTCTCCCACAAAACCATCGGTTTGTTCTACTGCCTGCATGTATTCAGCTACCTGCGGACCGTATCCGAACTGGTGGGCGGCGTTCTTTACACCGGTAAACCCGGCGAGCAGTACATCCGGATCATCCTGCCCGAGGCGGGCCACGATGGTATCGCGTACCCTTGCATCATTGTCGGGGAGGCTCACCCGCACATCGGCCTGGCTTACCAGCAGATCGTTCACCGCAGGCCATGCCTGTACGGAAATAGTGCGGAGGTGCGGCGCCAGTGCTTTGGCATAACGGAATGCCATCGGGTACTTAGCGCTGTTGTAACCGGCGAAAGTATTGTCTTTTACACCGTGCTTCCCGCTCCATACTCCATTGAGCAGGTTGGCCCATCCGCTGCCGGATGTGGTGGGTTGCTGGGTTTGTGCTTCGAAGCTGTAAATGGCATGGGGATAAAGCCCGCTGATGGCCGGCGCGGCGGCGGCTTCCATGGCATCGCCCCGGAGGCCGGAGATACCGATGAAGAGTACTTTACGCTTCACATCGTTAGGGCCGGGAGGCGTGGTAATACTGCCCTGGTCTATGTCGTTGGGAGGCCCCACCGTCAGGAGCTTGTCTTTGAAACAGCCCGTCAGCGCCAGCATTCCCAACAGCAAACTGATATAATGTCTTTTCATGATCGAGTTTTTGAAATCAATACCGCAATAACATGATCCGGCTAACGGGGATCAGGTCGTATTCCGAGAAATTGCCTACTACTACCGTAGCGCTGGAATTGGGGACATGGAGCATCCTGTTGATGCGGCCGGATAAGCTGCCCATGGTATTATAACCCTGGCTTACTTTACCGTCTTCATCGAGTATCACCGTGCCATCACGTTTCACACCGGAGAATCTGCCAAAGCCTCCGCTGATGAAAATCTTCCCGTTCTTCAGCTGTCCGCCGAAATGTACCAGTCCGTCCGGTCCGGCATTTACACCTGTGCCCACGGTAAACCCTGGATCGGGTGTGCCATTGGCCTGCAGCATCACTACCTTACGGGTTTCTTTGCCGTTGAAGCTCATGAATGCGCCTACTGCCAGCAGCTTACCTCCATTGATGGGGGCGATGCTTTCCACGGTATTATCCGGGCCGGTGCCGGTGTTGAAATTCCCGTCAATCGTACCGTCGGGGTTCAGCCTTACGATGCGGCCGGTCAGCTGGTCACGGAACCTGGTGAATGTACCTGCCATGATGATCTTCCCGTCGTCTTGCAGCAACACATCTTTCACTTCGCCGTTAGGCCCTGCAAAACTGGTATTGGTGGCTGGGTTGAGGTGGAAGTTAGGATCGAAGGTGCCGTCTTCATTCAGCCGCGCGAGCCCTTCCATCCGCACGCTGTCTATGATCGTGGAATCCCGTTTCCCGTCTACAGATATACCTGCGAAATTCTTCCGCATGAAATATTTGAATTTGCCGAACACGATGATCTTACCACTGTCTGCCGTTTGCAGTACATGTGTTATTTCTCCGTCGAAATATGCATTGAGGGCAGGCACAGCATGGTTCTTGCCGGCTACATCGGTAACACGGATACTGTCCATACTACCGTTATCATTGAGCCTTGCGATGTAGGACAGGAGCCCTCCGCCGTAGCGGCCGTCATAGTTGGAGAAATTGCCGACAGCAATGATCTTGCCGTCTGACTGCATGATGGTACCGGACACGTTACCATCGAAGCCTTTACCTATTTTAAAATCGCGGTCGATATGCCCGTTGCTGTTGATCCTTGCAAGACCGCGGTATCCGTCTTTGGCACCTGAGTTATCATAATCTTCGAAGTTGCCGCTGATAAGATATTTACCGCCGGGCACGAAGGAGATGGAAGCGATGCTGTTCTTATCCGCACCGGGTACCGATGCAAACTGCTGATCGATGGTAACAGGCCCTGTAACCCTGAATTTGGGTCCGGGGAATACCTGCCGCTGAACGGATAACGTGATGAGCCCTGTACTGGCGCCATCAGGCACTTTAACGGAAAGTGCGTTCTCGGTCACGGAAGAGATGGTACCCTGTACGCCGTTAAACATTACGGCCAGGCCGCTGTCTTTATATTTGAAGAAGCCCTGCCCTTTAATGGTAACCGAGGAGCCGGCAGCGCCGGATGCAGGGGTGGCCTGCGACTTGTCTATCTTAATACTGACAGGCTCCTTTGCCCCGGCATAGGGGTCTTTGCCTTCGTATGGCTCCTTTTTACAGGATGCCGCCAGCGCCAGGAGCGCCAGTGCCTGCCAGGGTAGCCGGGAACGGTGTGTATGCTTGCTGTTCATTTGCCGGTGATCAATGGTTTACGGAATATATTCTTTAACAGTATTGAGGAATCCAAACCTCGAGAATCCGAATGAGTGATCGCTGTTGAGTACATGTATCACACAGTTACGGGGCTGCAGGTCTGAGGTGGCTACCCGGTTCACTTCGTAGAACGGGTTGTCCAGACTGCCGATGTCACAGATCACCACCGTACGCGGCCCCACATCCTTGGTGCCGTTGTAATCAGAATACAGCACTCCCAGGTTCAGGATATACCCCTCCCACGACTCCATGTTCATACCCGGAAAAAGGTCGGGCAGCGAGGGAGCAAGGCGCGGAATATCTTTCAACAGGTATTTTTCTTTAAAGATGTAGCGCGACAAATACTTCCTCCATACTTCCGCCGGCACTTCCTCCAGCTTCAGCGTGTCTTTAAACTCGTTGTATCGCCACTCATGCACAATGTCCATGGCTTCTTTAATAGCCAGGTCTGTAGGAGCGAAAAAAGTAATGGTGGAATCCTTCACCACGTTTTCCAGTCCGGCGAGGCGGATGATGGTCACGAGGCTGTCGAAATACATGGGATTGGTTTTAAGCCAATCGTAGCCAGACATATCGTACACTCCGCGTTGCAGCCCGGAGTCTTCGTAGTAGTCCTTCTTGCAGGCCGCCATCCCAATGGCGCCCAGCGCGATCAGCAATGCAAGCTTTCTCATCGTGTCCAATATGTGTTTAAGGTGATGTTGGGATTGAAGTTTCTGGCCTTCGCGTCGATGGGCCATGTCCAGGCACCGCGGTTAAACTGGTCCTGCGTCATGAAGCTTTTCACCTGCGTGGGATCCATGATGCGGCCGGTGCGGATAAGATCGTACCAGCGTACGCCTTCGCCGATCAGCTCACGCTGCCTTTCGAGGAAAATGAAATCTTTCAGTGCATCGCCGCTTCCATTAAATGGTTCTGCGCCTGCCCTTACCCTTACGAGGTTCAGCAGCTCACGCGCTTCGGCGTCGTTGCCGAGGTTAGCCATGGCCTCTGCGCCTGTCAGCAGCTCTCCGCCGTAACGGAACATGATCAGGTCATCGTCCAGCAGCCAGGAAGCAGTGGTAATCATATTCACCACGTTACTGTATTTCACGAACATGGATTGTGTGTTGCTGGCATAGGGCAGGTAAAACCAGAGGTCGCGGCGCTTGTCTGCTTTATCTACCGGGTACAGTTTTTTCACAAAATCCGCAACAAAGAAGCAATCGCTCGTGGCATAGTTTACTACCAGCGGGGAATGCAGCGTCCATTGCCCGATGCTTACGTAGCGGGTGGTGGTGCCGTAGTTGGTATTCACGGAAAACTCAAACAGACTTTCGCGGGTACGGCCTTTAAACATCCTCCTGAAATCTTCGAGGGGCAGCAATTCAAAGCGGCCGGAGTTCTTCAGGTCGCGGATAGCATCGGCTGCATTCTTCCAATACTCACGCTGGTTGCTTTTATCGAACCCTGCCATCCACATATTGACATTGGCGATGAGGGCATGCACGGCTCCTCTGGCGGCACGTACCCCCCATTTGGTAGGCTCGTCGTATTGCCAGGGCAGATCTTCCCGGATAGCTTCCAGCTCCTGCCGGCAAAACTCCAGCACTTCGATCATAGGCGTGCGGGGCAGCGGGCGCTGGTCGTAAGCTTCTTTATACAATGGCACATCTCCATATATCCGGGAAATATAGAAGTAGGTAAAGGCACGCAGAAAACGCAGCTCTGCCATGTAATGCTTCTGCTCGGTAGGCGATAACGCTTCTACTTTCGGGATCCTGTCAAGACTGATATTACAGGAGGCGATAGACTGGAAAAACGGATACCAGTCAGACAGGGCGCTCATGTTATAGCGCGACAGGCGGGAATTATTGGTTAGGTCCTGCTGTGCCACGGCGGTAAATACATCGAAGCCCTGCGCATCGAATTCCCCTGCGCGGATATCACCGTTGCCGGGTACATAAGGCCCGTTAGTGAGGATATCGAACAGGAAGCCGTATGCATTGGCAATGGCAGACTCCACGTCTCCCTTCGTTTTCCAGAACGAGGCGTCGCTCATACGGTCGGGTGGCGCTACGCTGAGGAACTTCTTGCAACTGCCGGCACCCAGCAGCAACGTAGCGGTTATAATGATGGTAAGTAATCTCTTCATGCGGCAATCTTTTTAAAACTCAATATTCAATCCGAACGACAGTGATCTTGATACCGGGTAGGTATCCAGCCTGTCTCTACCCAGATCCGTCACTGCTTCGGGGTTAGGCCCGCTGTAGCCGGAGAAGATAACAGGGTTGGTAACCGTGGCATACATGCGGAAGGCGTTCATCCTGTATTTGCGGAGCCACTTACGGTCGATGGAATAACCTACCGTGATGGCGTTGATCTTGATATAGCTGCCATCTTCCTGGAAAAGCGTCTGGTATTCGCGGTACGACCCGGCGGTGGAATAGTAATCGTACGGATTGGGATATTTGGCAACATCACCGTTGTTCTTCCAGTAGTCGAGGTCAGAGATGTTCACGAAAGTGCTGTCGCCGAAGGGAGAGCGTACTTTAGCCATACGTTCTGCAAGGGCCTTGTTCAGCAGGTCGCGCTTAAAGAGGATGGTACCGTTGAGGTTGAGGCTCCAGCCTTTGTAGGTGAAATAGGATGAGAAGCCACCGGTGATCCTGGCTACGGGAGTACCCGCCACCTGGAGGTCGGCATCATTCAGTATATAGTTACCATCCACATCGCGGAACTTGGCATCACCACCCTTGAAGTAATCGGCTCCTTCATTACGCAGGCGCAGGCCCGTAATGGGATCTACCGGTACATCGCGGTTATCACGGTATACACCTTCGTACATGTAGAGGTAATTGCTGAGGGCGCCGTAGCCTACACGGTTAATGATCGTTTTGTCGTCAGACATCATTTGGGCCGCACCACCCGGCAGCGAGAGCAGTACATCGCGGTTCACGGCTCCGTTCACGCTGATCGTCCAGTTAATTTTGCTCGTGGATTTGAAAGGGCGAACGGTCAGGTTCAATTCATATCCGTAGTTATACAGCGAAGCATCGTTGGTGAAGGTTTTCTCAAAACCCGTGCTGGTAGGCAGGTAACGGGTGTAGAGCATATTGTAAACCGTTTTGGTATACGCATCGAAGTTTACCCCGAGGCGGCCGTTGAACACACTCATATCGAAGCCGTAGTTGAACTGCTCCACTTTTTCAGGTAACAGGAACGGGTTGGGCATCTGGCCGAGGTGGGGCGCAATACGGGTAACACCGTTGTAGTTCCCCTTCACATCGTACCAGCCCAGCGAGGCGTACACATTGGTAGTGGGGCGCAGGTTGATGCCATAGCTGAAACGGAAGTCCCCGAAATCGAGCCACTTGGCATTTTCCAGGAACTTCTCCCGGTTGAAGTTCCAGCGTGCTCCAATGGAAGGACTCTTAGCCCAACGCTCGTTCTCACCGGCATAGGAGTTACCATCCGCACGGTAGTTGAGGTTGATCACGTACTTCTTATCGTAGTCGTAGCTGAGGTTGGCCGCAAAGCCCACGCTGTGTACTTCACTGAAACCACCGTTGCTGGGTGTACCGCTGATGGTAGAGAACCAGGGACTGAAACCAAAGGGGCCATGATAGTAATCGTTCGGGCCGTTGCTCTGGTTGATGATCTTGTTCTGCACCTGTATAATGGTGGCTTCGGAGAACACAGAGCCGTATACCGTATGCTTATCGTTCCAGGTACGGTTATAGTTAATGGCGCTGCGGTTATAGAGATTGCTCTTGCGGCCGGAGTAGCCATATACCGCCGGCTTGTCGTTATTGGCCAGTGCGGGAATAAACGTGTCTTCCTGATCAGAGGTATAGTTATAGCTGGTATTGGTAGACAGTTGCAGGTACGGCATCAGTTCGTACATGATGTTGAGATACGAGCGGATGTCGTAGGTACGGGTATCATTCACCCGGTAGATGCTGCTGGTGAAATGCCCAACGTTGTTGAAGTAAGACGGGCCCGGCAGCAGGGAAGAGCTTACGTCTTTACCCGCACCCACATCGGTAAGCCCGTTACCGCTTCCTTTCAGCTTCTTGCCCAAACCTGCGGAGAGGAAGCCCGACAGCTGGAGGCGCGGATTAGGGTTGAAGTTGATGTTCTGGTTAACAGAATACCGGTCGAAGCCCGTGTTCTTGATAACGCCTTTCTCCGTGTAGTAGTTGAGGTTGGTTTTATAGTTCAGCCGCTGGTCGCCACCGGAAACCGACACGTTGTGGGTGTGGTTGTAAGTGGTTTGATAATAGATATCCTGCCAGTTGGTGGAATTATTGAAGAACGCATTCAGCGAGTCTGACAGGAATGGCGTGCGGCCTATCCTCCATATCTCGTTGAGGTTGTTTGTAGCATTGATCATGGCAATGCGGTAATCGCGTTCTGATTTTCCGCCCACAGTGCTGCGGAGCGATGGAGGGAAGTTGATGAACAGGTTACCTGCATAGCGAACGATCGGCACGTTCGACTGGCCCCTTCTTGTAGTGATTACGATTACGCCATTGGCGCCGCGGGAGCCGTAGAGGGAGGTGGCTTCGGCATCCTTCATTACGTCGAGCGACTGCACATCTTCCGGCGGAATGAGAGACAGGGGGCTGGTGCCCGGTCCCATCGACTGGAAGCCGTATTCGAAACCGGCGTTGGCATCTACCGGCACACCGTCGATCACATAGAGGGGCGATTGCGGGGTGAGGTAAGCATTATCGCCGGAGCCGCTCACCATGATGTTGGAGAGGCCGCGGATGGAGGAAGAACCTCTGAAGCCGGGGGCGCCGGTATTCTGCTGGATGTTAAGACCTGCCACGCGGCCCTGTAATAATTGCTCGAGGTTGGAAACGGGCACATCCTGCAGCTCCTTGCCGGTGATGCGGGTAACGGCGCCGGTAACGGTTTCGCGGGTCTTTTTCTGATACCCTACGATCACCGATTCCTTCAGCGAGGTAGCCGAAGCTTTGAGGGATACATTCAGCGTGGTGCGGTTGTTGACAGACACCACGGTGGTTTCGTAAGAGATAAACCGGAACTCCAGTTTGGCGTTGCCCGGTACGGTAACGGAGAAAGCGCCGGTACCGTCAGTTACGGCAATGGGCTTTGCTGCTGCACCGGGTTGCTGCAGCAGTACGGATACCCCCGGCAGCGGATCGCGCTCTCCGGCGGCAATCACCCTTCCCTTTACCGTAACCTGCTGTGCCTGCAGGCCGCCGGCTCCCAATAGCATGAGGAGCAGGACAGGGATCAATCGGTATAAAAATAGCTTCATGGTCTGCGGTAATTAATCGTCGTTGAAAATGGGATTCCTGCGGAAGGCGAAGGTGATGGTCCAGTCGCCGGGTTCGTATATGGCGAAGTTTAAGCTGAAAGCAGCATCCAGCCGCTCGCCGCCAAAGCCTCTCCTGCTGTACCCGAAGGTGACGTTGGCCTTGCCTTCGGATGCATACAGCGTTTTAAGGGCAGTGAGGGGAACAGGATACCCTACATCATAGGTAACTCCCGTTGCAGTTTGCCTGCGGTTGAAACCGTGTACCAGCTTATCCCATTTGGTATTATTAAACTTCGCGGGATCGATGGGCTCCAGGTTTTCGCCGAGGAACTTGAATGTGAGAGAGTGCCCGGTGGCGTTTGCCTTGGTGAAATACACGGAGATGAGGGTGTCTCTGAAAAGACTGTCTTTCGTGTAATACATCTTAGCCAGGTTCACGGGGTGGATGGTGAAAGGCACGGTATTGGATCCGCCGTTATTGGGCCGGGGGCGTGTTTCTGTTTTACGCTCCCTGGTACGGAGGTCGTATTCGTATGGCTCGTAAGGCACCTCCTGCATGGGGCGGAGCCAGAAGTCTTTGATAATACGCTCGTTTCCCTTGTTCTGTATTTTGATATCGAACATATATCCGGAGTCGGGATAGGCGCGGATGAGGGAGGATGGTGCGTTGCGGAAAATAAGATCTCCCGAGCCGCGGCGTACTTCAAGGAATGGAGCATCTACCCACACGCGTTTGGCTTCAATTTCATCGAGCGATGTTTCGAGCCCGGTATAATCACGCTGCCATTCGCGTACTTTAATTTTCTGGAATAGCTCCGGCGCGGGGTGCCCCTGCTTACTGCGTGCATTCTCGATAGAGAACACGAGCGGATAGGTAGACCCGTCGGCACTGAACTGTGTCAGCTCCAGCGCTGTACGGCCAAGGATAGGCTCATAAACAACCTTCTTATTGAAAGTGGCATCCTGGCTGAGGTAATCCTTTTTCTCCGGCAACTTCTTACAAGCCGCCAGGGCCAGGGCCATCAGCCCGATGTATATCCGGGAACCATTCCATTTCATCTGGTTCAGTTTTTTCATGTTGCTGATTTTATTGCTCGCGGATGGCGATGTAACGGATCACTTCTTCCACAATGTTTTCTTTGCCCTGTGCGTCGGTGAACTTGTATTTCAGGTTAAAGGTGACGTTGGCAGGGTCGTACTCAGATCCCATATCCACGGCCGTCTGGTTGGCGGCAGAAGGGGCGGATTTTACTTCGGCCGTAAAGTCGGGCCGCACTGTAATGCGGATCTTATCGCCGTTTACACCGTTGGTGAGTGCTTCCATTTCCACCGTCCATTCATCTACCGCTTTGATCTCTTTGGCATAGAAGTTCCAGAGGGTAATGGTACCGTTGGGTTTTGTCCATGCCCCGTCAGCAAATATTTTCGCTTCCGACCAGCGGTTCTGAATGGCCCGGGCCTTGGATACGAAAGTGTTAAAGCCCAGTACGTGACGCGCTTCCATGATATGCACTAAACCGTTTTTAGTGGCAATGTTGGTGGTACCGGCGTTAGCAGCCAGCCAGTATTTCGTGAAGCGAGACCCGTTGAGGTAGGAGCAGCGGATCATTTCGGAGCCGAGCCCGGGCGCACCGGCGGCGGTGCGCGATACCCGGAGCATATTGAACTGGCGGAGGGAGTGGCTCAGGAGCATAATACCATCCTGGCTTGCGAAATCGTTCATGGCGTATTTGCCATTAAAGAGGTAATTACCCATAACGGCGCGCCACGACGATGGATCGATGTCATCGATATCCGCAGGTGCCTGCCCCAGGCTTTTACGGTACACGTTATAGCTTTCCATCGCAGCCACCAGGCTCTGATCTGTAGGCGCGAATAAAGTGATGGTATCGGTTTTGAGAAGATCTGCCAGCCCGCTCAGTTCCAGTACGTGCAGCACTTTACTGAAGTTCTCGGGCTGCGATTGCAGGTAGGCATAGGTGGTACCGTCGAATCTGGACACCGGTTCCGAATGGCGGTAGGTATCGTCTTTCCGGCAGCTCCACAGGCACGCCGCCAGGCAAAGCAGGAGGATGGGTTGAATGCGTTTCATGCTGGTGGTTATCATTATTGCCAGAATTTATTTTGAGTAATGGCCGAGCCGGCGCCCAGCAGCGATTTAGATACCGGCCAGTATTGCGCTCCGGCTGCTACATCTGCCGCACTGAAGCGGGAGTACCGCGGCAGTTGCTCAAACCGTACCAGGTCGAACCAGCGCCAGCCTTCACCAAGCAGCTCCCTCCTTCTTTCCTGGAGAATGGCATTGCTCAGTCCGGCTGCATTACCGGTATAATCACCTATCCCGCGCTGGCCACGCACAGCATTCAGTTGCAGCAGTGCCTCTGAAGATTTACCGAGGAACATCAGTGCCTCTGCACGCAGCAGTACTAATTCTTCATAACGGAATACTACTATGGCCGACTGGTAGCTCCTTAAAGGATCGGCACCAGTAACACTCAGCAGCCTGATCTTGGAAAACAGCGGCACGGGATTACCGAAACCGGTGAAGTATGTGCCAGCCCCGCTACCTGATTCGGTTACGCGGAAACGCTCATCGTTCTTCTCGGTAAAAATGCTGAGGATAGTATCGTTGTTAATGAAGATATCCGGTTGTGGCTTTGCGATAAAAGGTTGCGCCAGCGCCCATTCTTCAATATGCCCGGAAGCGGATGATTCCTGGTAATTCTTATTGAAGGGCATGGCGAAGATGATATTGTCTGCCTGCCCGGTGAAGGTGCCGGTAGCGGAAGTTAGTGTGGAAGTGGGCACGAAGTTATACCCTCCTTTCACGCGGTTATCCAGCACCATGCGGGTATATTTATCCGTGGTGAGGTAATCGCCTTTCCATGCTGCGATATGTGCCAGCAGCACGTATGCCGGTGCTTTTGCCGCTACCACGCCCTGCCAGAAAGCTGCCGGCTGTCCCCAGTACTGGGAGAGCAGTTCGGGGCTCTGCTGGTCGTAGCGCCAGGGAAGCCCTTCCGCAGCAGCCAGTGCATCCTGTTCTGCGAATGCAAGTACTTCGGCCTGAGAGGTATGGGCTACGGGTACAAAATCGCCGCTTACCGCCATCTTCATCAGGGGCACATCGCCCCAGATGCGAACGAGGTAGAAATAAGCCATGGCACGGAGGAAGCGGCAATGTGCCAGATCCACCTTCATTTCTTCCGGTGTATAGCGGAAATCATTTTTATTAACAGTGGCCAGTTTCTCAAGGCATAAGTTGGCCTGGTATATTACTGCGTAAAACCGGCGCCAGTTGCTCCATTGATCGAGGGCGGTGAAAGATGCGGTGAGCTGGTTACCGGTAACCGCGGCAAGATCTCCGCGGGATACACCGGTAAAGTCACCGGCACGCAGTTCCCCATATGCCAGCCAGGCGTTGTTATCGGCGAGGGCTGAGCGGAGCAGGGCATATCCGGCAAATACTGCCGCCCGCGCGTCGTTCTTGGTGGTCCACATATTTTTTTCGGGCACCAGGTGCGAGGGGGCTACGTCGAGCTTGGTGCGGCAGGCACCTGTAAGCAGCAGCCCGGCCAGCATCCAGAACGATATCTTCAGTTTGTAATTCTTCATGTAGCGATGCGTTTAAAGGTCTGCGTTGATGCCGATGGTAAAAGTGCGGGGCAAAGGCTGTGATACACCGTAATGAATACCGGTGAAGCTCATCAGTGAAGGGTCGCCGCCTTTATACGGCGTCAGCGTAAACAGGTTCATGGCAGTAGCATATACCTGCAGCTTGCGCAGCCCCGTCTTCTTCACAAATCCATATCCTGCCAGCTCATGCCGCAGCGTAAACGCCTGCAGCTTCAGCCAGGAAGCTTTCTCCAGCCAGAGGTCCTGGTTGGTCTGGTAAGGGTTCACGAGGCTCCAGGGGTTATAGCGGGGGTATTTATCGAGGTTGTTATTCAGCTGCCAGAAGGTGATTTCCTTCACGCCATCCAGACTGCTGGCGCCTTCGCGGTTGGCGAAATTGAAGCGGTTGGCGGCATCGCCGTTCAGCAGATGGTTGCCTGCGGCGAAGGAGAAGGAAAGATCCATCGTCCATTTGCGGTATTGGAATGTATTGTTCCAACCGCCACGTAAAGGCGCTATGGTATGGCCTTCCATTACACGGTCGGCATCGGTGATGGCGCCGTCGCCATTTACATCCTTCCAGCGGGGATCACCTGCTTTCAGGGCAATACCGTTGTAGGTCATCTTTTTCCCGTTCACCGTAGGTACCTCGTCATCCGTCCGGTAAATACCTTCGTTCTGCAGGAGCCAGTACTGATCCATCGGCCTGCCGGTTTCGAGGTGGCGGATGCCGTATTCAATGGAAGTGCGGCCGCCGGTGTGCGACAGGTCTTTACCAGAATTGTAAGGCAGCTCCAGCACCTTATTGGTATTGTAAGCCAGTGCCAGTGAAGTCGTCCAGGTAAGGGATGATGAAAGCGGCAGTTTTCCCTGCAGCTGCAGTTCTATGCCTTTGTTGTTCACATCCATACCGTTGATGGTTTTGGAACTGAAGCCATAAGCGGCATCCACGGGCACCTGTGCCAGCAGATTGCGGCCGGTACGGGTATACAGGTTCAATTCGAGGTTCCAGTTACGGAAGAGGCCCATCTGCATACCGATGTCGAGGTGATCGTTATACGGCCAGCGGATGCCGCCGCCGGTATAACCACGGGTAAAGGGCATATTGAGGGTAGCCATGGAATTGTAGGTGGATACTTTCATGGCTCCGGCAAAACCGGCATCCACCGTAAAGTAAGGGCCATATCCAAAGTAGTCGGCCGATGGCATTACAGCAGTGCGTCCCACTTTAGCATGCAGCTTCAGTGAGCGGACGGCACCGCTGCCTTCTCCTGCTCTCTTCACATCATATCCCGCACTCACTACCGGAGAAAATGCCCACCAGTAACCGTTCCCGAACAGTGAAGTACCATCGTTGCGGAGGGCGAGCAATACATTCAGCCGGTCGAACGTGTATCCCACATTACCATAGAATGAAAAGGTGCGTTGCTTCATGAAATCCTTAAAGGTGTACACGAGCGATTTCTCGTGTGTTACCCATTCGTTGTCAGAAGGGTCTACCTGGATGATCTTGATGAAGTCGGAAGGCCCGCGCCAGCCGCGGATATAATCGTACTTCATCTGATCTTCTTCCATAGACTGGCCCAGCTGGAAGCTGAACTGATGTCCGCCCCGGAATGCCTTATCCCAGGTGAGGTAGTTATTCATCCGCACGCGGCGGCTCACACCGGTGAAGTAGGAATTGAAGCTGTTATTATCATTAAGTGCCGCCGGCACAAAAAGGTCGCGGTCGTTATCGTTATAATCGATACTAAACTGGGAATGAAACTCAAGTCCTTTATAAAGCCTGATGCCTACATCCAGCATACCCTGTATGGAGTTGGCGATGTTACGTTCTGTACCATCGTTCAACAGGCCGTAATACCTGCCGAGGTATGCCTTGTTGGGCGACAGGGGCGATTGCTGGTCGGTAATGTATTCTTCTTCCGCAAGCCTTTCGGTGAGTGAGCGGTTACGGTCGCGGCGGGCGGTGAACATCTGTATATAGGTGTGGATGTTGAGACCCTCCACCGGGATGATGTTCATATCATAGAATACATTGTACTTCTTCAGGGATGTGGCATCCGCCACACCGTTCTCGGTATGCTCGCCTACGCCAAACCTGAAGTTGGCACGCTGGCTGCCACCGGTGATATTGAGGCCAACACCATGCTGGATGGCATTCTTGTAATACATATCATCCCAGTTGGCAGGCCCGAAGTACACGTTCTGCGTGGAATCCGCGAGGTATACGGGGAAGTTGGCCCACTGGTTGGTATTTGCGTATTGCCTGTAAAATGGCAGCAGGAAATCGCGCTGATAAAATCCATTCAGTGTTTTGACCTGAGGCTTTGCCGCCACGCCGCCATAAACATTAAGGCCAAGGTGGTAACGGCCCAGCTCGGGATTGCGGGTGGTGATCACAATGGCGCCTCCCGCTGCGCGTGTGCCATACATGGCCACTGCTTCGGGGCCACGCAGCACGTGAAGCTCCTGCACGTTCTCCATATCGATCAGCTCCGCCACGTCTATGCCGGAACCAATGTCAGTGAAGTCGTGGTCTTTCAGTGCCAGTGCATAGGGATGGTCGTTCCGGATGAGTGGAATACCGTTTACGACATACAATGGCCGGTTGGCGTATTGGTCGGCTGCCTGCCCGAGTGGCATGGAAAGACCGCGTATAACGGGCATTGGCGCTACCCCCGGTTCCCCGGAAGCGCGCATGACCGATACGCCGGCAATCCTCCCATCCAGCAGCTGACCGGTATACGTATACGGCAATTCCCTGACGGTGCTGAACCGCAGGCTGTCGGCCCCTGCCGGAAAATGAGCCGGCTTTTTCCAGAGCGAGCGCACGGCCGGAGAATCGGCTACGGGCGCCTGGCCACGGCTTTCCGCAGTGCAGCACACTGCTGCAAACAGCACGGGGAGCAACTTTGACCGGTGAAGGTGTACAAATGATATCATCAGTATGGAATAACTAATTATCTAATGCATGCAGGCAGGTAAAAGGCATGACTCCCCCGTTCGGACTACACCGTCTTTTTCGGAAAAGACAATACAATCACGTTATGCGCAGGGCAGCGCATTTTTCAGTTTACCTGACGGCAATATTCAACTGTTCGGAAATTCTACATACAATTCATAACGAAAACTTACGTGCATAAAGCAAGCGATCTACCATAATGGACACGGCATTTATTCTTTCCCCCCAAAGCGGAACAAAAATATTTTTCAGTAAGCAAAAGAAAGGATTATTGTAAGGACCACATACGACCGTTGAGCTGGTCGAGGCCCTGGTACTGACGGCTGAGCGCCGCCTGCAGGTTCTTTAAATTATCGATATACTCATACGGAGGATAGCTCCACCGCAGCGGTATACGCCCGCCATTTTCATTAGAAGGACCAATATGAAACACGGGGATACCCGTACGGCGTTGATTCAGGAATGCTTCCCATCCGCCCATCTGAAAGAAGTCGATATACTTCTGATGTAGGATCTGCACCAGCCCCAGCGTATTATCTCCCGCATATTGTACTACTGCCTGCTGCAAATAATCATCCACTACTTTACCTTCCAGTCCATATGCTTTCATCGCGGCACGGATGCCGGCAGTATATGCAGCGCCTGCATCCCCATCGGCCCATCCCCTGTTGATGCCTTCCGCAATGGCGAACTGCGTTTCCGGGAAGCCCAGCATAATAGTAGGCCGTCCTGTTTTGGAACTGAACCAGTAATCCGGATCGGGATGCGCATAGTATCCCATAGCTGCAGAATCACTGATCAGCTTTTGTAAGGTTCCCGTACTGGCACCGCGGTAAGAACGGAAATCGTTCTTATTATCCGGCAGCGAATCAGATTGCCGCGAAGGCTGCGCTACCACAAACAGTCGTGGATCACGAAGCCCTGTCATCAGCGATACATAGGTAGCCGCCAAAGGATTGTTACGGGAGCTGGCTTCCGGCGTGGCGGAATAACCGGGGTTGTAGTTAGACACATCATCTTCCCCATAAGTAACCTGCAGATTATCGCGGTTGTCACGCGGAAGGGGGCAACGCTCCGGATGCTGCACTATCTCTGCAAACGCCGCAGGTATCTTCAGATCGGGATCATTGGCTTTTTTACTCAGGCTGATCAGCACCCGCAGCCTGAAGGCATTCACCAGCCGCTGCCACTTATCCAGGTCGCCACTGAAAAAGATATCGCCCGCCAGCTGCTGCTGCGAAGTACTATTGATCACACCCAGAGAATCATTGGCACGGCGCAAAAGATCCAGGCATTGGCGGTACACATCTTTCTGCAGATCATATACCGGAGAAATGATTTCCTGCTCCGCCATCATCGACTGGCTCATAGGGATATCCCCCATCTGCTGCGTCATCTGAATATAAAACCATGCCTTCAGGAAAAGCCCCACGGCTGCATATCCCCGCTTCGCCGGGTCGCCCGTACGCACCGCTTCCCGCTCCATCTGCATCACATTCCTTATCTGGTAAAAACGATGCGATGCCGAACCAAAATTATAACTCTGTCCGCCGTAATAGGCATTAGAAATGCAATGGTACTGGCTGCTCCGCTGCGGAAAATCCCAGGGCGAATAAAACATATCCATCTCCACGCCCGTGAGCACATTGCCCGGCGGAGAAGTGTTTGCCTTGTTGGGATTCTTCTGCAGATCCTCCGGTTTCATACAGGCGGATATGCAAATGATCGCGGTGAATGTCAGCCAACGTTTCATGCGTCAGAATTTGAGTTGAATATTGACCCCTACACTCCGCATCGATGGTTCTTCCAGATCGCTGCTGGTACGGTACGACCAGTGGTCGAGGTCAATTTGTTTTTGCTTCGAGAAATACATCACATTACGGCTTACCAGCGAAACACTTCCGGCCTGCAGCCCACCCACTTTACGCAGGAACTTTTGCGGAAGCTGGTAAGTAAGGGTGGCGCCCCGCATCTTGAACCAGGTTTTAGACTGGTAGCTCCGCTCGTCGCTGGTTTCATAAGTATTGGCCCAGTCCTGTTCCAGCACCGGTGTAGTATTGCGTGCAAATGTTCTTGTATCGGAAGCCACATTTCCATGCGCATCGTAGGTAATGCTCCCACCCGTCACCACATCTCCCTCTCCAATACGGGAACCGCGGTAAGCGGGATCGTTACGGTGCAGCCAGTCCTGGTAACGGTATTCATTATCCGATGCAGGATTGGAACCGGCCTGCCACATTTTGTAATTCACGTAGTTCATGAACTTACCGCCGAAGCTGCCATCGAACTCGAGGGTGAGGTGAAAATTCTTATAATGCAGCTGCTGGGTAGCGCCCACGATCCAGTCGGGGTCCGTATAACCAAAGAACTGGTACTTCGTTCTATCAATGACAGGCGTACCGTTGGCATGAAACAGTATCGCCCCGTTGTTAGGATTGCGTTCAAAGGGATTGATATATAACTGATCGTACCGCTCACCTACGTTTACGCGGATGTGATGGTTCAGCGAATCATATACCTTTTTCAGATAACGTACATTCCTGCTGATGTTCATGCCTGTTTGCCAGGAGAAATTCTTTACGCAAACGGGCGTGGCTTCCAGCATGATTTCTACTCCCCTTCTTTCCAGCTCCAGTCCGTTCATTTTCTGCCAGCCGTACCCCGATGCTGCGGAAATAGAAAGGTTGAAGATCTGCGGCCCGTCTACCGTCCTGTAAAACTGCGACTTCACCCCTATGCGGTTCTTGAATAACCTTACATCCAGCCCGGTTTCCATGGTAGTATGAAACTCCGGTTTGATGTCGGGGTTGTACATAACATTATCCGTTGCATATGCCACCCCCTGGCTGCCCAGCCAGGCACCCACCCGCTCATAGGTTTGGGCGAGGGAATAAGGAGCCAGTCCTTCCCCTACCCTTGCCACCGAAGCCGTCCATTTCAGGAACGATATGGCCCGGGGCATTTTCACCATATCGGAAATAATAGCGCTGAGACTGGCCTGCGGATAGAAGTATAAGTTGTGCCGCAGGGGAAGGTTGGAATTGCGATCAAACCTTCCTGAGAAATCGAGGTACAATAAATTCTTATACGCAATATCCGCATATCCGTAGAAGCTGGCCACCTGCATAAGACTGCGGTAGTTTTCCGCATTGTTCACCGGCTTCGCAGAGTTCTGTAAAGTATATACCCCCGGGGCAATAAGCCCTCCTGCCGTATGAGCGCTGTAGTTGCGGGAACGTATGGTTTGCAGGTTACCGCCTCCCGAAAGCTTCAGCTCCCAGTCGTCTGTCACCTGCTTTTTGAAATTGAGCATGAACGACTGGTTATGCTGCGCATACCGCGTGCTGGATTCAGAATATGCGCCCACTTTATAAAAATCGGCACCGTAATACAGGCCCGATACCGGGAACGACTGCTGCTGCGATGTATTATGCATATTAAACGCCGAACGCAGCTGCAGATCCAGCGAAGGCAAAATCTGGTATTGCAGGGATACGTAACCGGTTAGCACGTCCTTATAAAACGCTTTCATGTTTTCGTAAGCGTTAAACCAGGGGTTGTTGTAACGCGTGTATTCGATCCACTGCTGCTGCATGCCTTCCTTTCCCGGTTGCCAGTAATTACGCAGTCGCGGATCATTGATATCGAAGTTACTCCCGTTCCAGATGAGCAGTTCGTAAATAGGGCTTTGCGGCCCGTAATAGATCGTGGGATAGTTGGGGGTATACTGGCGGTTGTAACTGATCATCACATCGGCACGCGCTTTCTTTCCCAGGTTCTGCCCGGCGGAGATATGTGTAGTGGTAATGCCGAGTTTGGTATTAGGCACAATTCCGCGCTGTAAGAGTTGCGTGAGCGATACCCTGAAATCTCCATCCGTCCCTTTACCAGACACTGCCACGTTGTTGACAGACAGCAGGCCCGTCCGCAGGAAGTCGCGCAGGTTATTATTGTTGCGGGGGATCCATGGGAGCGGTACCAGCTTGCCGGATGCATCACGCGGACTGTCCCATTGCGTAATAAGCTGTCCTTCCATGCGGGGGCCCCAGATATTGTAATCGTAATCGTTGATACCTCCGCCTTTACCATCGCCGAATGCGTACTTGAAGTAATCTCCCGGACCGTAGCTGTCCTGCGAATGCGGGAAGGCTACGCTGCTGTTCTGCCATTCGGTGGTGGAGTTGATGGATACTTCCACCTTACGCTGGTTAGCACTGCCGCGGCGGGTAATGATCTGTATGGCGCCGTTGGCCCCCTGCTGGCCGTAGAGCGCTCCCGCAGCCGGACCTTTCAGTACAACGACAGACTGTACATCATCCATATTAATGTCCCAGGAATCGGTATCTACCGGTACACCATCCATCACCACCAGGGGGCGCTGGCCGCGGAGGTAAAGTGCCGGGTTATTGAACAGGTAATGGGAGTTCTGGACGCCAAGCCCGGCTACTTTACCGAAGAGCGAAGTAAAGGCGTTGGGCTCCCGGGCTTTGAGTATTTCGGTGCCCGCCACATGGAATGCCTGTGCTGCCACACCTACCGATCGCGTTTCTTTGGGAATGCCGAGGGCGGTAACGGTCACTTCTTCGAGGTCTTCATGCTTTTCATCGAGCATTACTTTGAAATAGGCGCTATTATCGGCCGTAAATGTTTTATCGAAATAGCCGATGTGACTGACACGTACGAAAGCATTTTCGGGAACTGAAATACTGAAGTGGCCATCGGCCCCGGAAACCACACCTGAGCTTTCGCCTTCGGCATGGATGGAAGCGCCTGACACGGGGTGTTCATGCGGATCAAGAAGTACGCCGGTAATGGTTCTGCGGCGGGCAGGGTCATAACCGGGGGATATAACGATGAGTTTGTTGTCGAGGATTCGATAGGGAAGATGGGTTCCAAAAAGCTTTTGCAGAATTTCGGGGAGGGTTGCTTTGCGGATATAGAAGTCTATAGGCGCCTGCGGGATGTTGCGCACATTATACAGGAATTTGTATCCGGTCTTTTTCTCAATGTCCTTCATGATGCCGGCCATAGGCGTTTTGCGGAATGAAAACGAATACCATTCCTGTGCCCTTGCGCGGAAACACAGCATCACAAAAAGCAGCATGCATATCAATACACGCATCTTCATACGATTCTTTTGGCTGATAAAACTATTTTCTGGCCCTGCGGATCAGGATGTCCGCTCCATTTTGCGTATAGGTAAATGGCGTTGCTATCTGCAAGGCCTTCAAAGCTTCTCCGATCTGCTGACGGTCGAACGCGCCGCTGAACAGTTCATTTTCCAGGCTGGCATCTTCAAAACGGATGGTAACATTGTACCACCGTTCCAGATCACGAGCCAGGAGGCGGAACGGACGGTCGCGGAAAACGAGCCGGTTCTGAATCCAGGCGGTCTCTTCACAATCTTCCGGGCTTACCTGACTTAAGGTAATCCCGTCTTCAAGTGCGCCGGTTTGCAAATAGTCGAAAGACAATTTCTGTCCCGGCTCCAGGATGATTTCACGTGACTGACCACCACCGTTACGCAGCAGCGCACTTACTTTACCACTCAGCAGTACTGTTTGCACTTCACCATCACCGGGATAAGCTTTTACATTAAACCGGGTGCCCAGCACGCGGATATCCACATTGCCCGTGCGTACTTTAAAAGGATGTGCGGCATCGGGGGCCACCTCAAAAGAGGCTTCCCCTTCGAGGAACACTTCGCGGGTGCCGTTCACGAAATCATCGCCATAGGTGAGTTTACTTCCTCCGTTCACCCATACTTTGGTACCGTCGGGGAGCGTCATGCTGGAGCGTCCGCCTTTTTCCATAACGATGCTGTTGCTTTCGCGTACGAGTACAGGCCTGCCGCTTTTCCGGAGTAAGAAGGGGATAGTGAGTATGATGCCTGCCACTACTGCGGCAGCTATCAGCCAGTGGCGTAATTGCTTTATACGGGAGGGTGATGAAGGGGTTACATTTTCAGGATCGGGCAGTTTCATGGAAGCTTCCAGGGAAGACCATGATTTCTCCGCCCAGGCTTTACCATCTACCGTTTCGCCATCCCGGTTAGCGGGCAGCGAATGGGTAGCGTTCAGTACTTCCACCACGAATCCTGATTCCGGATGGTCTTTCAGCAACTGCTGCAGTTCCTCCAGCTCAGCCGGGGTGGCTTCTCCCGCCATCCGCCTGGCCATTAATGTATATACCCGTACCTGATCTTCTGTCATTGTCAAAATTCAATATCTGCTATCACTTAGACACTCATTTTCCCATTTCCCCCCAAATGCTCAGGCATTGGAGGATTGCCCGGCGGGCTGACTGTCGCCGGTGCATATTTGTATCTCATTCCCGATTTTCCGGATGGCGATGGTGATCTGATTTTCAATTGTTTTAACGGAAAGGTTGAGAATATCCGCCACTTCCCGGTACTTGAGCCCGTCTTCCTTGATCATTTTAAAAATGACCCTGCAGCGGGGCGGAAGCGAGGCTACAGCCTGCTCGATGCGTTTGCGCAGTTCGGCAGAAATCATGAGCTGTTCTGGATTGGTGGTAAAATCCAGCGACACGTCAGACACCGTATCGATGTCTACATGTTCCCATTCCCGGTTACGGCTGAAGTAATTGGAAATTCCGTTCCGGACGCCAACGTAGAGGTATACTTTAAGGTTGGTGATCTCGGAAAGACGGTCCCGCCTGCGCCATAGGCCCAGGAAAACGTCATTCACAACTTCTTCTGCAATAAACTTGCTTTTGATATACAGGTGAGCAAACTTCAAAAGTTGCGGAGCCAGGAACAGATACAGTTCTTTGAACGCGGCCTGATCATCTTCCTCCTGTATGCGGCGTAACAATTGCTCCATAGCTGCGGATATATGTAATCACTGTCTTTTGGTCGATTGCTTATCTCATCTCGCTCACAATATAAGCATGTGGTCCAATATTTCACCCTTTTGCCCAAAAGATCACCTCAAATTCATTTTGCGGTTAAAAACGCATCAATACAAACTTATCAACTACTAAAATATTACTGATTATCAACCATATACCATCCATCACCTTACCTGGATCAACTTTTCCGGCTTATCATTATTCCCCATCGATCCTTCATCGAACCTTCATCCATCCTTCATCCAACCTTCATCAAACCCTTGCTGTGGCTGGACATGGATGAAGGATGGATGAAGGATGGCAGTAGCATGTCAGTAGGTTTTGCAAAACTGCTTAAGCTGCAGCAAAGCACTCAACCACTGAAATACTACTGAAAATCAACACAATAAAAAAGCCACAACCCCAGTTACGGGGTTATGGCCGATCCATGCTAATAAAAGATTTACCTGACTTTTTCAGTATCGGTGAGGAAAACACGGGTACTTACGGTGTAAGGCTTCCCGTTTTCCTGGCTGTATTGCAGATCCACATAAAACGCTTGGTATCCCGATCCTGGAAGGGGCTGAGAAACCGTAACTGCCGACTTACCGGCAATACCCAGGCTTTTGGAAGTCCAGGTATCGTTCCGGAAATCCAGATCGGGTGAGGAAGCCGACCATACGATCACGTCTTTCAACTGATCCGGAGTGGCTTTGATGTTAAGGGTAACGGCGTTTCCTTTCTTTTTGATGGTATAGCTGCACTCAGGATAGTGTTTGCCGTTGAAGGTAATGCCGAAGAAAGCGCTGAGCCCGTTCATCACCTGCTTGCCATCGCCCATATTGTGGCCGGCGTTAGGCACGTAATTGAGCAGGTATTTACCGGGTATGTCGTTAATGTAATTCTTCACATTGTCTACCACCCAGTACTCATCGTTGGTGCCCATAAAGAGCATTTTAGGCATATCCAGCTTTTTGCGGTAGCTGTAAGGATCTACCATGGCAGTGATGGCTTTGCCTTCCGGGGTGCCTGTTTGCTGTGGAATGCCAAGCTTCACATAGTCCTCGATCTGGATACTGTATTCTTTCCAGGTCTCGATCTGGTAATCGAGGCTTTTGGGCATATTGAGCACATCGATCACCATGGGAGCAATGGCTTTCACACGGGTATCATTGGCACCGGTAAGCCAGGTGGTCCATCCGCGCTTGGAGGCTCCTGCTACCAGGAACTGCTCTACCGGCAGGGAGGCACGCTGTTGCGTAAGCTGCTGAATGGCATCCATAGCGCGCACTGCGCTTTTTACCATGGGGAAGAGCAGCGGCCACGAATAATCTTTCGACTGCTTGAAGTTATGCAGGGTGTAGGAAATGAGTGCGTCTTCAGTAAGACTGTCATACAACGGCTGGTTAGGCGTTTGCCGCAGCACGGCAGTAACCGCTCCCCTGTCATGTGCAATCATGCCAATGGCCTGGTATAGTTTGTCGTTGGCGCCCGTCCAGCGAGGCTCACCATCTTTCAGCGAACCACCTGTAATGAACAGCAGTGCGCCGTTATGTTTAACCGCTTTGGGAACAAATACCATGAGCTGGTGCTTCCAGGTATGTTCGCGCCATTGCTGCGAGGTAAGCGCAACGGAATAGGCGGTGATGTCACCAACTACAAAAGAATCTTTCACGTTCCATTGAAACGATTTGTCGCCATTGTCGAGGTAGGCGCGGAGCGCGGTTTCCGGCGTAACCTGTGCATAGGAATCATCTGTAGTGAATGCTAGCAGCAGGAGGAGAAAAATGGGTTTGAGCTTGCTGTATCTCATAATGCATCGGTATTTACAAATATTTACCAGGGCTTGCCGGTTCCGCTGATGACCCAGGGTTTAGACCAGGGACTGTTCTGCGGGCCATTAGCGCCGAAGGCGGAATAGGTGGTTACCTCCAGCCGTGCTGAGGCAGCCATGATATTGACGTTGTTCAGGTTCCGTTCATCGAGCATATAATAAAACCTGACAGGTACTACGGGGCCTTTTGCATTAGGGCCTGCGGCGAGTACGGGATAACCTGTCCGTTTATAATCGGCCCATGCTTCGGTGGCATTCGTCCATGCGGCAATCCATTTCTGCTCAATGATCTGCCGCTGCGTTCCTGCAAAGGTTCCTGCCGGACCGGCCATATAAGCCGCATATCTGGCGCCGATGCCCCATGCGTTGAAAGAAGCTTCAATTCCTTTGCGGTAGTGCCCTTCTGCATCTCCGGCAGCCCATCCTTTCAGGGCGGCTTCGGCCAATATGAAATGTACTTCGGCGGCGGAAATAAAGCGCGCTTTCAGCAGCGGGCCTTTTGCTTCTTTATAAATATCATTCAGCCACGACACATGCGCGTTGGTAGATGCCTGTGCCGCATCGTTACTCATGTTATATACTGCGGGGCCTGGCAGTGCGGGTGGTAATCCTACGTAATTTACGTCCTGATTGATGTCGGCAGGCGTCAGTCCGCGGGAAGCCAGCACATCAGGTGAAAGGTAACGTACTTTTCGCGGTTCACCATTTACAATCGTATCGCGCGGCTGAAAAACATTTCCGGTACCGGCGGGCTTTGTATCGTCCAGCAACAGGAAGCATTCCACTTTCCGGGCCCAAACGGCAAGACGCGGATCGTTAAGGTTCTGCAGGGCTTTTACAAACGTGCTGCACATTTTGATACGGCGGTAGCGGCTGCCCGCTTCCCGGTCGTACGTGGCGTTCGACGGCCAGGAGTCTGCATCACTGGTACCCACAAAGGCCATTGTAGCATCTTCAGAAGCATTCGCATTGGTTATCAGGGGGTATTGGTCCGGTGCGGCTACTATTTTCTCGATGCCCGACTTTGCTACACCCGGCAGTTTCTCCGACAACCGCATGTAATACCGCAGTGCAAGTGAATTAGCCATTTTCCGCCATTTGGCAGGGTCTCCCTGGTAATACACATCCACCAGATCGATGGGTGCGGTGTATTGGTTTTTAGGTTTGGAAAGGAGCTGATTGGCACGTTCCAGATCGGCAAGGATGCCGGTGTATACCTGTTGTTGCGGATCGCAGGCGGGAGCGGCATTACCGGCGCCGTCCTGATCACCACGGAGGGCCTGGCTGTAGGGTACATCCCCGTACATATCGGCCAACAGCCCGAATAACATGGCTTTCATAACAAGTGTAACGCCTTCGTGCAGTTCGAAGCCTGCGGCCTTTGCTTTGTCGTGCACCAGCTGGTTATTGCGGAGGATGTCGTAATAGGGCGTCCAGCTGTTGCTGCCGCCCCAGTCGTATTCATTGTGAGACCCCACCCATCCGTCTTTCTGGGTGTGCTGCATCACACCTGCGAGATCCTGGAAGCCGAGGCTCACATAGTTCTTACCGGTTTCCGTCAGCACCGTGGAAAGCACAAATCCCGGATTGGTTTTATCGGGGTTGGCTCCGTTGGGATTATCGTTGAGCGACATCAGATGCTTCCGGCACGAGATGCCGGGCAGGATCAGGAGGCAGCATATGGCTATGATAAATCTGCTTTTCATACCGGCAGTTTTAAAATGTCAGGTTAAGTTTGAAACCAAGGGGGATGGACCAGGGCGTTACGTTATACCGTTCTATACCCTGCTTAAACTGTATCCCCGATCCCTGTACGCCCGCTGCTGGCTGGTATGCCTGCTCAGGGTCCACGCCTATCTTAGCCGCCGTCCAGAGAATGATGTTGCGGCTGTAGATGGAAAAACCGGCGCTCCTGGCACCGATGCGTTTCACAATACTGGCAGGCACATCATACGATAACGCCACTTCCCTTAGCTTGAGGTAGGAAGCCGGAAACAGGAAAGCGCGGGTAAACGACCAGGTGGTACTGCCTGCGTAAGGCAATGTAAGCGTACCCGGCCCGCCAAGGTTCTCCGCGAACCCGGTAGGGTTGCCCTGCGGATCGTATCCCGTAGCCCGTACACCCGGAATGAACACACCGCCATAAGGCAGCGTGTAAGGTCCATAAGTAAAGGGATAACCATTGTATTCCGGTGTGGGGCCGCCTACCAAAGGAAAGTAGTTTCCGTTGACGCGTATCAGCCTGTCCTGGTTCGCTTTCAGGTATCCCGCCAGCTCTTCACCCCGCATATTACCGGGATTGATGAGCTTATCGAGAAAGCGTTGTGAATTTCCATGCTCCTCGCCATAGCGGTACGTCTGCGAAACAAAGTCGCCACCGTTCCGCCAGTCGAATGTCATGGCCAGACTGAAACGTTTATAACTGATAGTGGTTTGCCCACCGAGAATGAAATCAGGATTGAAGTTGCCGATTTTGTTACGGGCATTCTGTGCATCTACAGACTGCCATTTACCCACATTATCAAGTATAGGATAACCATAGTAAGGCGATTTCTCATCCTTCACGGTAACCAGTTCCGCATCATAAATATCTCCTACATCTTCCCCTACGTATGTCCAGGCGCCGCCGCGGCCTTCTTCCCAAAGCACGTAATAGGGCATGTCTTCCGTAAGGCGTACGATGCGGGTGCGGTTACGTGTTAGGTTGAGGTTCACATCCCAACGAAAATCTTTCTTCAGTACGGGCGTACCGCCCAGGGTTATTTCCACCCCCCGGCTGCGGAGCAATCCGGCATTGATGTTCTTGCTGGAGTACCCAGACGATGGAGGGATCTTGGTACTAAAAATCTGATTCTTATTATCTACCACATAGTAGGTGAAATTGAACCGGAGCCGGTCTTTAAACAACACTACATCTGCCCCACCTTCGTAAGAGGTGGCAATTTCAGGTTTGAGGAATGGATTGAGCAGGGTTCCTGAAGTACCCAGCCTTGGGATACTGCCCCAAGCCCCGGCATTGCTCAGTACTGCCATGAGCTGATACGGCGCCGCATCGTTCCCTACTTTGGCGATACCGCCGCGCAGTTTGATCATGCCTACATTCCGGTGGTTTAATCCCATCACCTTATCAGCCAGCACACTGAGCGAAGTGCTGGGATAGAAGTACGGCGCGGCATCCGGCAGCGTACTCGACCAGTCGTTCCTTCCGGTAATGTCCAGGTAAATCATATCGCGGTAGCCGATGTTAGCGGTACCGTAAATACTATGCACGCCTTTTTCGTAGCGCGACGACCAGGCATCCAGGTTTTCCGGAAGGATGTTTTGCAATGTATAAATTCCGGGTACGATGAGTCCGGTTCCCGGCTTATTGGTATTACTCACAGTTTTCCCGGTCTCATACCGGAGGTTGCCCCCGGCAGACACGGAGAAGTCTAAGCGGCCTGCACGTTGCTTATAGGTCAGCAATGCGTCGGTATTGCGTTCCATATGACTGATATCGATAATCCCGAAAGCACCGTTCCGGGAATCGAGATAGCTGTTACCGATCTTGGTTTCGCGCGATTCCTGATAGTTATCCAGCGCATAACGGACCATGAGGCTGAGGCGCGGTGTAATCTGCCAGTCTGCATGCAGATTTCCAAAAACGCGATCGCGCACGAAACCATTCTGTACTTCATACGCGAGGAACCAGGGGTTGTTGAACACACCGTTGGACTGCGTTCGCTGCTGTATCCCCTCCTGACCCGGCATCCAGTAATCGCGGAGGTCGCGGATATCTATGTGCGGACTGAGGCTGTACACCCATTGCAGGGGATTGGTGCCGCGGTCGCCCGCAGGGCGGTTATTGGAATTACTTCGGCTGTAATCCACATTGGCGCTAACGCTGAATTTGGAATGGAGCCGCAGCGTGGCGTTCAGGTTGAGGGAATTGCGAAAAAGGTCGGTATTCGGAATGATGCCTTTGTTCGTCATATTCGCATACGACATGCGGTAGGCAATCAGGTCGCTGTTATTGGCGATAGACAGATTGGAGGCGGACGTGATGCCTGTGTTCATGAAATGCTTCGCATTGTCGCGGTACGAAACAAGGGGCCTGGGGATCTTTTTGCCATTAGCATCCAGCGGGCTGTTCCACTGCACTTCTTCATAGCCCATATCCAGCTGGGCGCCGTAGGTAGCGTCGAGGTTTTCGACTACAAGGGAACCGAAAGGGTTAGAGAGCATGTTTCCGCTGCGGGAAACCGGGATGGCAGAGAATTGCCCTGATCCGAATTTGGTTTGCCATTCGAGGTATTTGTACGGAATATCGAAGACCACGTTCTGCGCGACGTTCACCGTTAGTTTATCGAGCCGCCGGCCGTTCTTGGTAGTGATGAGCACTACGCCATTACCTGCACGGGAGCCATAGAGGGCCGCGGCGCTGGGGCCTTTGAGTACGGTTACGCTTTCGATATTATCCATATTGATGTCGGAGATGGCGTTGCCATAATCGACTTTATTGTTACTGCCGATTTCGCTGATGTTGTTGAGGGTATTGGCGAGCGGTACCCCGTCTACCACAAAGAGCGGCTGGTTATCGCTGCTGAGGGAAGTGGCGCCGCGGATGACCATATTAACTGACGATCCCGTGCCGCCGGTGCTGCTGATGGTAACGCCTGCCATTTTACCGGACATGGCGTTGAGGAAGTTCTCCTGCGTAACGCGATTAAATTCTTTAGCGCCGAGTTCTTCTACGGAATACCCCAGTGAGCGGGAGGCTCTCCGTATGCCAAGTGCTGTAACGGTTACGGCGCCCAGCTCCCGGCTTTTCTCTTTGAGGATCACGGAAAGTGTGGCCCTGGCTGCTTCCTGCACAGTGTAGTTGCGCAGGGTGTCCCGGATGTAGGCGAGGTGAGAGAATACGAAGTAGTAAGGACCACCGGCGGGTACTTTAGGCATGGTGAACACGCCTTTATCATTTGTGACAGCATGGGCCAGTGCGCGGGAAGATTCGTTGAATAATTCCACGGCAACCCCTTCCACCGGCTGCATGGCCTCGTTCCGGATGATACCGGTAACGGAGGGAGTAACCGTATTTTGTGCGGAGGCCTGACCATATACGCATAGCAACATCACCATGCAAGCCTTTCCCGAAATGGAGCGTAATCGTTTTCGCATATCGGAGATTTTATTCGTTGATCGATTGCTTGTATTATGCCACTGAAGGCATCGTACTCTTCTACAAAAGCGGAATTACCTGTTCCCTTTCTTTATCCGGTCTGCTATCAATACCATTGCTTTTTAACCAAACATGCTGACTTCAACCGGTATCCGCACTTTGCGCATTCGCTTTAATTATTCATAGATACTATCTATCTAACCATTACTTAAGCAGTAACTCCATGACCGGCTAACTAACCCGTTCACTTCTAAGTTTATTTCCCGGAATACGTTGCAATGAAACCGGTGTACCCGGCAAAACTTCTTTACTATGCAGCAGGCATGCACACATAGATTTAATATGTCAACCCGGAATACCGGTACTGCTTGTATGAAATTAGTGTGAACTGAAATCAGGGATCAATCATCACGGTATCACCGGAATGCCGGATCTGCAGATTGTTCAGCACGGCGATTGTTTGCAGAAAATCGTCGAGGGATTCTTTGCCGCTGTTGAAGGATCCGGTAAAATACCTGTCTCGGAGCAATGCGGGGTCGAACAGCACGGTGAGGTTTTCTCTGGCCTCCAGCTGGCGGAATAGGGAAACCAGCGGTGTATTATCGAACTGCAAAGCGGCAGTTGCCGGAATGCGTTGTTTTGGTTGAACGGTTGGCAAGCTGGGAGAAACACTCCGTACAGGAGCATCGGGGCGCGTTACCTGTACAGTATGCAAAGCATCATTATACCGGAGCTGTTCTCCCGGCCGCAGGATTACATCTCTTTCTTCTGTCTGCACTTTTACTTTGCCACTGATGAGCAGTACGGTAGTAGTTGCTCCCGGCAGGCTCGATATTTCAAAGACGGTGCCCAGTGCGGTAGTTCCTGTTTTACCGGCAAAAACTGTAAACGGAGCAGGATCTTTGGCCACATCAAAACGGGCTTTCCCCGTCAGGGTTACATCTCTCCGGTTGTCAGGGAAAGGTTTCTTAAAACGGATAGTTGCCCCTGGTGCCAGGATCACCTTTGAACCATCGGGTAACTGATGCTCAATAGGATTACCGGTAGTATTTTCAATGAACGCCGCAGTTTCCACTACCGGCAGCACCGGCACCTGTACAATACGCGGTTGCTCATCCGGTCGGCTTGCAAACCAAATTGCCACTATGGCCACGAGCATGGCTGCTACTGCAGGAAGGCGCCAACCGGTACGCTTCCGCCGTTGTTGAATATGTGCTTCGATCTGCTCATACATCGATGAGGAAATGGTATCAGGTAAGCACCCTGCTTCCCGGAATTGTTCCCATTTATCATCGGTCAGATAATGATCCAGGGCTTCAGGATGTTCCTTTAGCCATTCCCAAACGGCAGCAGCTTCCTCCTCCGGGCTTTCGCCCCGGAAGTATCGCTCAACCATATGAGAGGTTATTTCAGTCATTTGTACATTTTCCATTATACTCACCAAATGCACCCAGTATCTTCTTGCTATTGATTAACATTCGATTTTTGAATAGCATTCGGTCATCAAATTCAACTTCGTATACTTACGTCACAGTTATTTGCTATTGGCATCGCCCTCTAATCCTGTTTCAGCATTCAGATGAACTATGTTCATCACTTCAATAATCAAAAGCGATTTTACGATCCATCTCCCTTATCATGTCACCCAGGTACAGCATGCTCTTCTGCAGCATATTCAATCTCATGTAACCCATTCAAGTTAAAACATCAACGCCTTCCGCAACTGATGCACCGCACGTAAAATATGGTTCTCCACCGTGCGGGGCGATATGGATAAAGCCTCCGCAATCTGCTTGTGCGACCAACCCTCCAGCCGGCTCATTTTAAATACATGCCGCCGTACAGGCGATAAATTCTCCATGCAATGAAACACCCGGTCCAGCTCCTCTTTCGCCTCCAGATCAAATGCAGGATGCACACCGTTACTCCCCTCTTTATACTGCCCCATATGCTTATCCCGCACATATTGCTTCCGCATCAGATCCACCATAATACTCTTCGCGATCCGGAATATCTGCTGAGATACCGGAACATCAGGAGATAACGTGTCCCGCTTCTCCCATAACCGGATAAAGGTCAACTGCACCGTCTCCTCCGCCACATACGCCGACCGCGCATGCCGCAGCATGAAGAAATACAACTTCTGATGGTACATCTGATATACCATCCTGAAGGCGTCCATATTACCTAGTTTGATATCCTTCGCGGTGTATGGCATATGCTTCAAAAAATATCAGCAATCAAGTCACGTTTTCTCCAGTATCAGCGTCAATGGAACCGTGGCTACATTCGGTATAACCGCCGTTATGGAGATTTTCAGGGAATTTGCCGTTAATTCATCTATCCAGTGAGGATCGGGCTTGCCTTCTGCAGATTTCAACAGCAGCACGGCATCATAGATATCCAGGGACCATGTGCCCTCATTTCCGGTTACAGGAAACAGCAGCTCCGTGCAACCCGACACCTTCATCTTATTATCGCTACTAAAAGTATAAGTATTCGTTTTTGTACAGGTTATTAACGCCCCTCCGGGTCCCAACATCGGCGCCAATACCATCATGCTCGTACCCGCAGGAATATTCTGCCCTCCCAGCTTCACACTCACCGCTATCACCAGGTCCTTCTGCTTCCAGGTACCAGCCACCAACTCCTTCCGGCCAGATGAGGGCGCCGCCGCATCGTCCTTCTTACGACAACCGGAAAATAACGTGAAACATATACATATCAGGGTAACGTAAACAGGCTTCATAAAATGATAACACTATTAAGTTAAGCAAATCACCGGAACCTGTATAGTATTCGTTTGCCGGAGGGAAATCCCTCACTGGGAAGGAAAAAATATTATCCTGCGCCTCCCGCATTCAGCAAGTAGCTGCAATTCAACACCTTCTCCGCCAGATCCTCCCCGGTATAGAAATAATGATTCGAAGCCTCAAAACCCAAAGTGGAGTTCTTCCGCTGCAAAACCAGCATCCGCTTCGCCAGCTCCATTTCATCACGCAACAATGCTTCCACCTGCTCCCGTGCCCCCTGCCCGTCTCTCAATGCTATAAACTCGCACTGGTTAGCCGCACTCCGGAAATGCACCGCCACCGTTTCCGCCACCTCCATTTCCCGGCGTAACTGCACCCGTTGCCCTGCCGTCAACTCCACTCCTGCCACATCACGCTGCAGCGCCCCTAAACCCTCCGCAAACCCGGCCGCTATCTTCCGCAGCTGGGATACATACACATCCTGCGGATAATGCCCCCGCCAGCGTGCCAGATCATCGTATGGAATGCCCACCATCGTAGCCGTATACCCAGTAGCCTTGCCCCAGAGTAAATTAGCAGGCCCCGTTTGCATGGGCGAGAAATATAGTCCGCCCCCGAATGGAAACTCACTGAAAGCGCTACTAAACCGCTCCCATGCTTTCACCACCGCATCTCCCGCTGCTCCATACCGCTCTTTTGCCACCTGTGCCATCGCGTCCTCGGGCGACAGCTTAGGATCACTCCCAATGGCTGCCACTACTGCCAGGTTAGGGGATGGATATCCGCCAAGCGTCCACCCCAGCATCAGCCCGTCTACCTGCTCACCACGCAGCCTTGCTGCATGTTCCGCCACATTACGCATGGCCGGAATATAAGGCACTGCCGCTATCTCCCAGGTATTACCCGCCTGTATCTTAGCCACCGTCCTGATCCCGGCGCGCCTTGCCGCCTCCCAATGCCCGCGTGCCCTGGGGCCCGGGCCTATCGCCGATATAGAATATTCCCCGATACTGCTCTTTACACCGCCCCGCTCAATGGCCACATCCCACTCACTTACACTCATCAGCATCACCTCTTTGGGCAATGCGGGAATTATCTGCTGTCCCCATCCGGGCTGCCATCCCCAGTCCCACACCACCAGCCCCGGAGCCTTTACCTCACCTTCAGCCTTCTGTGACCCTGCCCGGATGCCTTTTGCGTAGTTATTATTCAGTTCCGCTATCACTGCAGGCCCGCCGCGAGGACCACAACGGGGGCAGGACGCACCCTGGTTGTGCGACCAGCAATTGGTACGGTTCTCCGATGCCGTAATGGAAAAGAAGCCGCCCAGTCCGGGTGCCTGCCGCGTAATAGCCGCAAGCCCGTTTCGCAGATAGGCCTGCACTTCTGGGTGACTGGTACATAAACTCGCAACACCACCTGCTTCAGCGCCTTTTAACTTTGGATACTTCTCAAAAAAGGACTTTGGCCAGGTACGCGGCTCGTTGAGGTATAAGTATATTTTGATGCCATGTCCTGCCGCCCGGGCAATGAGC
Source organism: Chitinophaga deserti (assembly GCF_003149455.1). Classification (GTDB taxonomy): domain Bacteria; phylum Bacteroidota; class Bacteroidia; order Chitinophagales; family Chitinophagaceae; genus Chitinophaga; species Chitinophaga deserti. Next base: position 9,618 of record NZ_QFFK01000012.1, on the reverse strand, counting down.
TTACGGAGCGTACGCATCCGCTGCTCAGACCCCTCACTCTGTGATGCATCCCATGGGAAGGGCACCAGTTTATGTAATACGATGTGCATCCACACACTATCCATCCCCGCAGCGGAAAGCCGCGCGAGGTAATGATCAGGATACGGATCGGCATGCTCGTCCAGCAACGGATCGCCATAAAGTGCGAAATAGGAATAGCCCAGTCGTGGCGAAAAGCCCGTGGAAGGTAACTTTTGTGCGGATTCGGGAACCGGGGCGGATAGTTCTTTAACGAAGTGAAAAAGCGGTTCTTCTTCACGCGGCAACCCGCTCGGGAAAGCACGCTTCATCACTTCCCCTACCTGCCTTGTGGCGGCAGAAGGCGCCTCGTATGTTACAGGAGGGCACGACGGCTTGAAGCTGCCCAGTTTCTCGTAAAGGAAATCATCTTCCCGGAGGGTGAACTCCAGCCGCTGTTCGTCCCAGCCCAGTAAATCCGTCAGCTGCGTACGGGGCAGCAAATGCCAGTTGCGGCGGATGATGGTGATGTAATTACGGTTCCAGACATCTTTACGGACAGGCAGAGGCTTATCCAGCCCCATTGCCAGGCCGGTGGCAAGAATATTTTCGGGCGAAGTACCTGCGAGGCGGGCCAGCACCGTATGTGGTACCAGCGACCAGTTTCGCCAAACAAAGGCATGATAGGTGTCAGGGAAATGTGGCAGTGAAAGGGCTGCCTTATCGGTGAGCGGAGCCATAGCTGCAAAGGAGCGTTGCCAGTTCAGCAAAAAGCCGGCTGCTGCCAGCGACAGACTGCCGATGAATTTTCGGCGGGGAATATGATGTGACATAGCGGGAACGTGGAATCTTTCCCCATAATACTACATTTCCATCGTTATTCATAGTATAGCCGTTAGCGTACCAGGCGAATGGGATGCGGAAGCGGCTCCCCTTTCAACCCGGCGATAATATTCTCCGCAGCCATACGCGCCATTCCCCCGCGGGCTTCTTCCGTAGCTGATCCTATGTGCGGCAGCACCGCTACATTGGGTAGTTGCAGCAGCAGATTATGCTTATCCATGGGTTCGGGATTGGTAACGTCGAGCCCTGCACCCCAGATACTGTGGCTGCGTAATGCCTCCAGCAAATCGTTCTCGTTGTGCATGGCACCCCGGGCTGCGTTGATGAAGATAGCGGTTGGTTTCATTTGCCGGAAGGCGGCAGCATTAAACATACCATCCGTTTGCGGAGTAAGTGCAGCATGCACACTCAGTACATCGCTCTGGGCAAGCAATTCTTCGAAGCTGACGTACTTTGCTCCCAATGCTTTTTCAGCAGCTTCGTTCCTGCTGCGGTTGTGATAGATGACGGGCATATCAAAAGCACCATGGCATTTGCGTGCCAGTGCCGTGCCTATGCTACCCATCCCGAAAACACCAAGGGTACGCCCGTTTAGCTCCTGGCCCAGATTAGCAGTAGGATCGAAAAATCCCCACTCCCCTTTCTCTATCGTTTTGTGCATGTAGAACGCCTTCCGCGCTACAGCCAGCATAAGCAGGAAGGCCGTATCTGCCGTGGCATTGCTCAGCACACCGGGCGTATTACCCACCGGGATGTTCAGTGCAGCAGCCGTATCCACATCCAGATTGTCGTAACCGGCAGACATGAGGGCGATCACTTTCAAATGCCTGCACGCCTGCAGAAAATCAGCGTTCAGTTTATTACCGCCCACACTCAGCAGGGCATCATGTTCCCGGCATCCTGCTATCAACTCTTCCGGCGTAAGGTTGCGCTTTTCGGTATGTTCTGTATACGTTATGCCGGCGTCGCGCAACAGCTGTAATCCAGACTCGGGTATATGACGGGTGATGAATACTTTCATGGGATGATATTTGATATGTGTTTAAACATTTTACCGCAAATTAAGTTTTAGCTTTATACCCCCTAAAAATCATGCTCATGGAAAAAAGAACACTGGGAACTACCGGCCTTACCATTGCCCCGCTGATGTTCGGCGGCAACGTTTTAGGCTGGACGGCCGACGAGCAAATGTCGTTCAAACTGCTGGACGCATTTACAGATGCAGGATTTAATGCTGTTGATACTGCAGATACCTACTCCCGCTGGGCGCCTGGCAACAGTCCCGGCACATCGGAAAGAGTGATCGGCAAATGGCTTTCCCAATCAGGGAAGCGCGATAAGATCGTACTGGCCACCAAAGTAGGCGGGGTGATCAGCGAAGATAAGAAAGGGCTGCGCAAAGCATACATCCTCCAGGCTGTGGAAGATTCTCTGCAGCGCCTGCAGACTGACTATATCGATCTCTACCAGTCGCACTACGACGATCCGGAAACACCCATTGAAGAAACACTTGAGGCATTCGACATTCTAGTACGTGCCGGTAAAGTACGCCACATTGGCACCAGCAACATGACGCTGCCGCGTATCGTGGTTACTGCAGCCATCAGTGCCGATAAGGGTTACCCTGCTTACCAGACGCTTCAGCCGGAATACAACCTGTACGACCGTGAAAAATACGAAACCGAATATGCCACCTATGCAGCACAGCATAACCTTGGCGTAATTCCTTATTTCTCACTCGCCAGTGGTTTCCTCACCGGCAAATACCGGTCCGAAGCTGATCTGGCCGGTAGTTCCCGCACAAAATTCCTTGGAAAGTATTTCAATGAACGCGGCACCCGCATCCTATCCGCGCTGGATGAAGTGGCAGCCAAACATCAGGTGAAACCCGGCATGGTAGCCATAGCATGGGTAAAAAACCGTCCTACTATCACTGCGCCCATCGCCAGCGCTACCAACCTTCAACAGCTGGATGAACTCATCCGCGCCATTTCCCTTCAACTGGATCTGGACGATATGGAATTACTCAACAATGCCAGTGCTTTCTGATTATTAGTTCCACACAATACAAAACGGCCCGGAGCGCATTGCTCCGGGCCGTTTGCATATGATCATACTTCTTTAGCGTGTTTGCTTTGCTTCCTTCAACCGTTCCAGCTCAGCCGCCATGGCTTTCACTTTCTCGGGATGCTGTGCTGCAACGTTCTGCTGCTCGCCAATATCGCTGCGGAGGTTATACAGCTGCGGCGCTTCATCGTTACCGGATTCGATGTTCACTTCTTTCATCAGCTTAACACCTTTGGAGGGGGTGATATATTTCCAGTCGCCCTGCACCAGTGAGAGAGAACCACCCTGCAATATCACCCATGACCTGCCCTGTGCTTTTTTGCCCAGCATGGCCGGTAACATATCATGACTATCAGGAGCGGCATCTGCAGGCAGCTTTTGCCCGGTGAGCTTCGCGAAGGTAGCGTAGAGGTCTACCTGGCTGATCAATGCATCAGACGTTCCGCTTTTTACCATCCCCGGCCAGCTCACGATCCAGGGCACGCGGGTACCGCCTTCAAATGCACTGTATTTACCTCCACGCAGCGGCCCTGCGGGCAGGTGACCGTTCTGTTGGGTCACCGCATCATCCACATACCCGTCGTCCAGAACGGGACCGTTATCGCTGGAGAACATCACGATGGTGTTTTTCTCCAGTCCCAGCTGGCGGAGCTTATCCATCAGCCGGCCAACGGTCCAGTCCATCTGCAGGATGGCATCTCCACGGTAGCCCAGGCCACTCTTGCCTTTGAAAGCAGTTGCGGGCATACGGGGAACGTGAATATCGCTCAGGTTGAAGCAGAGGAAGAAAGGCTTTTGGCGGTTGGCTTCCATAAACTCAATGGCCTTGTCTGTAAAAGCATAGGCGATCTCTTCATCCGTCCAACGGGCGCGTGTGCCGCCTTTCATCCAGCCGATGCGGCCGATGCCGTTCACGATGGTATTATTGTGCCCATGGGAAGCGGGCATTTTAAGCAGTTCGGGGTTTTCTTTCCCGGTAGGCTCATTACCTACTTTTTCCCGGTAATTCACTTCTATGGGATCGTTGGGATCAGCTCCGATGATACGCTGATTTTCAACGAACACGGTAGGCACACGGTCTGCCGTGGCGGGGAAGAAGAATGCGTAGTTAAAACCCACGTCGTTAGGACCGGGGCGGATGTCGGTATTCCAGTTAATGGGGGAACCATCGCCCAGCCCAAGATGCCACTTCCCTACCAGTGCGGTTTGGTACCCTGCCTGCTGCATCATGGATGCGAGGGTGGGAGAACCGGGCGGGATGATCATGGCTGCGTTACCGGGTAATACGCCTGTGCCGGTTTTACGCCAGGGGTAACGGCCCGTAAGCATTGCGAAGCGCGAAGGCGTACAGGTGGCGGAAGTGGTGTGGCCATTGGTAAAACGGATACCGTTTTTAGCCAGCGCGTCGATGTGAGGCGTCTTCACTTTGGTAGCGCCATAGCAGCTCAGGTCACCATATCCCACATCGTCCGCGTAAATAATAATGACGTTCGGCCGCTGCTGGGCGCTCACGCTTCCACCCATACAGCCGCATAATAACATAAAGAGTAACCGTTTCATGCGGATAGAATTGTTCAGGCAGCAATCTTACTCAATAAATCCGCATAATTCAAGTTAAAATGAGTAAATTGATAGAGATATGCGGCGGGCGATAAACAAATGCATTTATTACCTTATGCGAGTACTGCTCTTGAAACTGTCTACCGTATGACCACTACTTTACCTAAGCTTTTATTAATCGATGATGATGCTGACGATCAGGAGATTTTCCTGTCGGCGCTGGCATTCATTGATAATTCGATCCACTGTACCATTGCGACTAACGGGCATGATGGCCTTCAGCACCTTTCTGCCACAGAAGAAGCTTTGCCGGACCTTATTTTCCTGGATCTGAACATGCCGGTAATGAATGGGATGCAGTTTTTACAGGAGATGAAAGACAACCACCTTGCCAAAGGTGTTCCCGTGATCATTTATTCCACCGCATCCGACCAGCAAACCATCCGGCAGGCGCTGGAGCTCGGGGCGTTTCAGTTTTACACCAAGCCGGAAAAGTTCTCTGAGCTGGTAGGCATGCTGCACGACCTGCTTTATCCTGCCACACGTTAATTTCCATATCCGCAACTTTTGCCATTCTGCCTGACTACATGCGTAAGCGAGCAACCGCTTGTACGGAATTTCCGTATCCCGATTGTCCAAATACCTTTGCATGAAGCACCTGTCGCTCCTGATGCTGATACTGGCCACTTCTCTTGGCCTGCGCGCGGATCATATCACCGGCGGGGAAATGTATTATACCCTGTTATCCAAATCGGGCGGCTCCTCCACTTACCGTGTTACCCTTAAACAGTTCCGCAGCTGCGGCACTCCCGGCAGAAATTTCTACAACCCCATCTACATCGGCGTATTCCGCCGCGGCAATAATGAAAAGTTTCAGGAACTGAATGTTCCGCTGACGTATGAGGAACAAATCAGCCATACCAGTACCGACCCCTGCATCACCCGCCCGCCGCTGGTTTGCTACTTCGTGGGGTACTGGGATTTCAATGTCACCGTTCCGGATTCTCCCGATGGCTACATAATCACTTCACAGGTAACTTTCAGGGTAGATGCTATTAACAACCTCATGCAGGGATATGGCCGCATCGGCGCTACTTACACGGCCGAAATACCCGGTAATGCCCAGCATGCAACCGGCCCCACCAACAGCAGCGCCCGCTTCACCGGCACCGACCTCGTTACCGTATGCGCCAATAACTCTTTCACTTACAGCTTTGCTGCCAATGATACCGATGGCGATGCACTCCGCTATTACTTCTGTGAAGCCTGGCAAACAGTGGGTTACTCCGGCGGAGGTCCGGGTGGTGGCGGTCCGGGAGGCGGTGGCAATCAAAGCCAGCCTCCGGTAGCACCTCCCTACGAAAGCGTTCCTTATGGGTTCGGCTTCAGTGAAAGCGCCCCCCTTGGCTCCCGCGTCTCCATAGATCCTGTTACAGGCCTTATCACCGGCGTGGCTCCTGATGTGGGGATTTATGTTGTAACGGTTTGTGTGCAGGAAATACGCAACGGCATCGCCATCGCCACCCAGCGGAAAGACCTTCAGATCAACATCACCGGCTGCACCATTGCCGCAGCCACCCTCCTGCCGGAATATATGCTGTGCGGTAACTCGCAGCAACTGGTAGTGGCCAACCAGTCTACCAGCCCGCTGATAGCCCGCTGGAACTGGGAATTCCGCAACGCAGCCGGACAACTCGTATATGAATCCGCTTCGCAAACTGCCGATTTCACCTTCCCCCTGCCCGGAACATATACCGTAAAACTGGCTACCAACCGTGGCCTGCAATGCCCCGATTCTACAGAGGCAACCGCACTGGTATACCCCGGCTTCAATCCCGCCTTCTCTTCCACCGGCAGCTGTATCGCCAACCCGGTCATCTTCAACGACCAAACCACTACCCGGTTCGGTACGGTCAACTTCTGGAACTGGGATTTCGGGGTAACATCTTCGCAGACAGATCACTCATCCGACCAGGATACGCAATGGTCCTACCCCGCCAGGGGCAGGTATACCGTTACCCTCATTACGCACAACTCTGTGGGTTGTAAGGATACATTGCAGCAACCGGTAGATATCCTAGACAAGCCACCCATATTGCTGTCGTTCAGGGATACGCTGATTTGTCCACCCGACCCGCTCACGCTACAGGCTTCAGGAACGGGAATATTCACCTGGTCGCCCGCGGTGAACATGACCGGTGCGCAAACACCCACGCCACGGGTGAATGTAACGGCCGATACGAAGTACTATGTAGACCTCGACCAGAACGGCTGCCTGAACCGCGATTCTGTGATGATACGCACCACCAGCCATGTAGCCCTTCAAATGCCGGCAGACACGCTGATCTGCCTCGGTGATACCATCAGGCTGCAACCACAGTCGAACGCATTGCGCTATTCCTGGACGCCTGCAACAGGCCTTCAGACACCGACAGCTGCCGCCCCATTGGTAACCCCACCGGGAGATACCCGCTATTTCCTCACGGCCAGCATCAGCGCCTGCACCGCCAGCGGAGATATCTGGGTACGCACCGTACCTTATCCAGTGGCCCGTGCCGGTAATGATACCATCATCTGCTTCGGCTCTCCTGCACAGCTGCATGCGTTAACAGACGGTAGCGCCTTTACCTGGACGCCCGCATTACCAGCCGTATTAAACCCGCTGATCAGGCCCGCATCCAGTACGGCATATATTTTCACAGCTACCGACAACCGCGGGTGCCCCAAGCCCTCGCGCGATACCGTACTGGTAACCGTATTACCCAAAGTACAGGCTTTCGCAGGGCGCGATACTGCCGTGGTTACCGGTCAGCCGTTACACCTGCAGGCATCGGGTGGCAGCAGCTACCTGTGGTCGCCGGCGGAAGGTATTTCCGACACCCGCATCCCCAACCCCATCGCTGTATTCAGCAGTCCGGGCAGTGGCTTCCGGCTGAAGGTGCTGGTGCAGGATCAGGCTGGATGTGCAGATTCCGCGTTCATGCTTGTGAAAGTCTACAATACATTGCCGCAGGTATTTGTGCCCACTGCCTTTACTCCGAATGGAGATGGCATAAACGACTGGTTGCGGCCCATCGGCGCGGGCATCAGTGAAATCCGTTTCTTCAGGGTGTATAACCGGTGGGGGCAGCTCGTATACAGCGGTAAAGAAAATAACCGCGGATGGGACGGGCGCATCAATGGAGAGCTGCAGGGCAATGGAGTTTTCGTATGGCAGGTTAGCGCGGTGGATTTCCTCGGGGCCGACTTCTTCCTCAGCGGCACAGCCACCCTGTTACGATAACGCTTATATTCGCATATGGCTTCGAATCACCATTTGCCCGTCATCCGCATACAGGACATCTGCACGCCGCTGAAGGCAGAGGTATTCAGTATATTCCGCCACGAAGAGCAGGGCCGCGCCAGCCTTCCGCAACCGCATAAGCACGACTTCTTCATGCTGCTCGTTGTTGCCCGCGGGAGTGGTACCCACACCATCGATTTCACGCCTTATCCTGTTAAATCCGGGTCTGTGTTCTTCCTGGCTCCCGGACAACCGCACGATTGGGAATTGTCTCCCGGCACGAAGGGGTTCCAGCTGATGTTCGGGAGAGATTTTTTATCGGGCGATACATTACAATGGCCCTTCTTCTCTTTTTCCGCCCATCCATTTCTGCAGCTGCCCCCGGCAAAAATGGCACCCGTGTTACAGGAACTCGAAAGCATCCTCGGGGAATATACACTGGCGGATTTCATGTCGGTCCGCATCATTACATTCCGTTTACTCGCACTACTGTCTATGCTGGAGCGGCATTACGACGAAGCGCACCCCACCAGCAACCATCCTCCCGTACAGCGCCTGGTAAAACAATTCCTTTCGCTGCTGGAGAGTAATTACCGGGAAAATGCCACGGTAGAATTTTACGCGGCACAACTGCACGTAACACCGCAATACCTCAATATAGTTTGCAGGAAAGAAACCGGGATTACTGCAGGCAACCTCATCCGGCGCAGACTGCTGCTGGAAGCACGCAGACTGCTTTCCCTCACCACGCAGGATGTGAAAGAGATCGCCTATGCGCTTGGCTTTTCTGACACCTCTTACTTCTCCCGCTTCTTCCGCCGCTACACCGGGCAGGCCCCCCTCGCCTTCCGCCAGCAGATTCAGAAAGTACCCGGATCAGCACAATAATCTCCTTTTCTTCCCCGCTATTGCCGGTAAATTTGATGTTCAACACCGAAACATGAAGATCATTTTACTGGCGCTCGCACTTGGCCTAACGATGCCCGCCTGCGCACAGCACGAAAAAGAGATGAGCAAGATGGACAACAGTGCAAATAAAAGACTGCAGGCCGCCGCAGCGGCAGGTGATGTAAACGCTATCCGCGAAGCAATCCGCTCCGGTGCCCGGATCGAATTCAGAGATGCCGACGGGCGTACACCTTTGATGACCGCAGTGTACAAACATCATACAGACGCTGCAAGGGAACTGATTGGGGCAGGTGCCAGCGTGAATGCACAGGATAAGATTTTGAACTCCCCTTTCCTGTATGCAGGAGCAGAAGGCATGACTGACATTGTGCGGATGTGCATGAAAGCAGGGGCAGATTATACCGTTTACAACCGTTATGGCGGATCAGCTCTCATACCCGCCTGTGAGCGCGGGCATGTGGAAACGGTGAAAGCCATCCTGGAAGACAAAAAATTCCCCATCAACCACATTAACCGCCTTGGCTGGACGGCCCTGCTGGAAGCCGTGATCCTTGGAAACGGAGGTAAAGCACATATAGAAATCGTGCAACTGCTGATAGACCGCGGTGCGGATCTCAACATTGCTGATAAAGACGGCGTTACAACATTGCAACATGCCCGTCAGAAAAGACAAACTGAAATAGTTCGCCTCCTTGAACAGGCAGGCGCAAAATAAACACTTAGTGTGATAGGCGAGAGGAAGAAGAAAGAAGGCTGCTCAACAGGGCGGCCTTTCTTTTATCACGCAGTAAACAATTTTCATGACACATTCACCTGCGGATCAGGTACGATTGTGTCTTATTTCAAAATTGGCTTTACAGTTTAGGGATTTAATAACGTTTAAATTAAATTTCCTTTATGAAGAAGACGCAGGGCAGAAAAAGCCAATATTCAGATTCAGAGCGCATAGCGATAGCCCA
>NZ_QFFK01000011.1 GCF_003149455.1 Chitinophaga deserti | reverse complement strand
TAATAAGCCTACTTTGTTTTTAATTAACTTTACCGCTACATTCATGTCTGGCAGTTTTAAAGGGTTGATTAAAAGTGTGGTTACTTAAAATTAACCCTAACTGTCAGATTAAATCGTAGCTATTTCATCTAATACTTGATTTACTGATAAGACATATTCGGTTCCAATTTGTGCCCCTTGATAGATACGCGCAAATCGTTCATCTATGAAACCGTTTTGATGAGTATACAAATGCCTAATATGCATCATTTTATCTATTCGTTCCTGTTCGCTAGTATTAAGGACATTTAGTTCTTTAATCAAAGCATTTTCCTTTATAAATGATTTAATGCTCCCTTTAGCCATATTTGAAACACGCTTTCTTGCATAGTACTTGACAAATTCTTCAATGTCAGAACATTCTAGAACTTCTCTTACTGTAATTGGTGCATCTGATTTCAAAAGTCGAGGATCTGACATCCATATTTCGGATAATAGACTGCCCAAGTAAATTTCGAAGTTATCAAAAACAGCACTAATTACCATTCTAAGTAACACACGGCCATCTTGCAAAGGTGTAAGAAGGTCGGGAGTATCAGGCATTACCATTGTAGCCACGGCATCAATAAGTCGCAAAGAACTTTGGTAATGAGATAACACTTTCTTCTTAGAGTCAGTTCCTTGTAACTGCTTTTCCATTAATGACAAGCAGCTTAATATGCGTGGATAACTCGGTGCAGAAATTCCGGTTTCTATTAAACGAGACTCTACTATCCGACCGTTTATAAACTTATATAAATTCCCATTATAGAAAGTAGGAGTTCTACTTGGTGCGACGCTAAGTGCAAATATCTTTTTCTCGTTATATTCATAAAACCCAAAATGAAATTCTGGCGTGGGATTTATTTGATCGACAGCCTTGTGTATTATCGGCATCACATTAAAATTGTCGCTCAAACCCCTAATCAATATTTTTCCAAGGCCTTCTTTTATTCCTATAAATAAAATTCCTCCTTTGTGCAAATTTGCCATTGCAGAAATAGTTTCAGCAAGCAGGTTAGATGGAGGCATAATTGCAAAGAACCTGATGGATTCATCTGGATTCTCAATTGCATTTTTATATTGAATTGGAATGTCCATTTAATGGGATTCTATTTATTCCTGTTATTTTCAAAATTTTTCCGATAGTCAAGTTTATAGGATCGTTAACTCCATCTTCAATCCATAATTCTGTATTGTCTTCATCTAATGCTTCATATTCCGAGGTGTAGTAAATAATGACTTCTTCATTGTCGCTTGGTCTAAATACAATATATATATGACGCCCACCTTTTTTTATTCCACCAATAAGTGTAGATGCCAATAATTGGCTTTCTGTACAATCATACTCTGGAAGAATTTTAAGATACGTCAAAATATTTTTATAAGCCCTTTTTATAATTGTATTTGCATATTCGTATAAAGCAGGATCTGCTTTTGAATAATGGCGGAATACAGCATGATTAACATCACTTCCAATCAGTTGTTCATAATCTTCTGCGTTTGTTACTCCCCACCCTGCAAGCATTTGTTGAGTCACTTCCTGTTTTATTTCACTATATTCATTACCCTTTTTGTTAGACAGTCCATTTTTTACTGCAGCTCTAAGATCATCCAAATTTTCAAAGTTGTACTCCTCCATAAATTGATCAAACTTATCTACTCTATCCATGTCTCTAGCAATTTCTTCATCGTCGTACAATTTATGTTTATTAGCATATAGTTCATTGAATAACACCGATGATATTTCGCTATTCTTTGAAAAGAATTTTAGCAGTAATCGAAATGCTTCTTTGACCAAGTCAGTCTTTTCCAATTCTGAAAATTGCATCCTAACACTTTCTGTTATACGAAGTGAAATATTGGTATCAGAAATTTCTCTAATTGGAGGTAACATAAGAAATATACCTTTATTTAACATTTCTGTTCGATAGTCATGCCCAAGATTATTCATAATATCTTTTAGTTCTTCATGAATTGTAGCATCAGCATACAATGCATCTTTCTTACAGAAAGTTCCACGCTGATTAGGTAAAATGGGGTGCCTGTCTAATTGATCTTCATAATCTACAATCTTTAAAAAGCTAACAAACTCACTTATCCAATCTATTGTTGTCTTTTCATCTGGTAGTTTAAGCTCTTTTTGCAGTTCTGTGACGTTTTCTTTAGCAGATATGAATTTAACCATTGATTTGATATGTATACCATCTGCCTCCTTCCAAATATCTGGGTTGTGAGTAGTAATTTCTTTTTTATTTCTATTATCCCCTGGAAATAATACTTTTGAAAACTTAAATAACTTTAAGCGAATAGGGTCGGTACTTGACTGTTTACTGAAAAGTTCTACTAGGTAAGTCGAAGCATTCAAGCGATCTTGTAACGGAATTTTTGAATCTTTTAAACGCAGGTTAATTTCATCCAGAATAAATTGCAAGTTGCGTGTATGGAAAATAATCCTTTTGCTTTTTTTTATTCTCCGATCTAAAAATAATGCCCAGTTATTAGCCCCTAAAATTTTCGCTACATTCATAAATGCTTCATCTACTTCTAGCGTTGTATCTTCAAAAAGTTCCTCTCGCTTTTTAAAATTCCCTTCTTGGTTGGGAAAGATTGAATAAGTTCCGTTTATGAGTTTGTCTTCAAATGTCTCATCCAGCGATGCCACTCCATAAAAACAATTTAGCCATGAAATAGTGGAAGCTTCATCTGTTTGAAGGATCGAAGATAAGGTAGTTAGGTTTTTCTGAGATTGAATATTGCTTGCAAGTATTTCTAATGTTAGAAATTTACAGCTCTCCCAAAGAACTTCGTTCCACTGTTTAATTTCATCTTTAGGTGGAAGCTGATTTGGTACCCAAGATTTTCCTAAATCCCAAATATGCTCACTGATAATATGATTAGTATGAGTAGGAAACCAGACAGGTCCGCTACCTTTCTCATTTCCCAATAGTTTTACTCGGCCAAGAGTTGTATCTACTACTGGAGTGCTTAAAATTGTTTCACGAAATTTTGTAAGAATTTGATTATTAAACCATTCAGCTGATAAAGTTTCTGTATCTGTTGCTTGCACAGTTCTGACTAATTCGTACATTCCTTTCCACTTTTGATTACTTGCAAATTCAAGTAAACTTATGTAGAGGGTAATAGCTTCCGAAATAATATTTTTGTTTTCACGGACACGTGAGTCATCTGATTTTGTAAGCCAAACAGCACTACGAGGTTCATTAGGATTAAAATTGGCACTATTAATGATAATTGGAACAGGAAATTTCTCGCTTCCTACTAAAGGGAAATCGCAAAAGAGCCTTGGGATATTTTCATTAATATTCTTTATTCTATAAGCATTTTCTAATTTATCTACTTCAATTGCTATTGCAGCATTTGTTCCCCGTTTTACACAGAAGTACCGAGGTATATCATCAATTAGTGATTCTTCTTGTATTTCAACTAATTCCAGTCCATTTTTGTCCAATATCGAACAATTTTTGACTTTGAAAGTAGTTGCAGTATGGACTACTTCAACTTCACCTATATCGCCTGAGAAGGCCATTGTATATGGCAACGAAAAGTGCAAATCAGTAATTCCTGTTTGAGCAATATCTTCTTTTTCCTTAAGTAATTCATAGGTAAAACTAGAATTGTAACTACCCTCTACATAATTATTACAAACTATATCACTTTCTAGAACGTTTTCAATTGACTGTAAAGAGTTGTTGACGGAATTTATGATTCCAGGTAGTTCCAATGGGCTTCGATCTAAAACTACTTTAAATTCTTTGTACGGTAGCTCTTCGTCTTTAATGATCCCTTCAACTGTTACAATCTCAGACAGTAAATGAGTAGACAAGAATCCAGTTCCAAACTTTCCTGTAGATTTTTTTTCTGGCTTGCCAGCTTCCTGTCTATCTTTTGTTGAAACTTGTTGAATAAGGAAATATATATTGTCCGTAGTGAAGGGCTTCCCGTTATGTCGGAATGTCAATGATTTTTTAGAACTTTCACCTAATAAATCTATTTGGATATTAATTGGCTTCCCATCAATTGCTACATCTTTTGCATTTTGTATTAATTCCCAAATCCATCGCCTAGCAGCATTGGGAGTATTGCCCATTCGCAATTTATCCATTAGATCACGAATCTTAGTTGCTAAGAGATGATCAGCTGCTTTGGCTTTCGAATTTTTTAGTAAATCTTTATAACTCATATGATCGAATGTTTGCAGATTCCTTGAGGGCTCATTTTTTCTGAATCAGTATAGTAACTTGGGTATAGTAGGGTTGATGTGTTCGAATATAATAAAATTCAAACATTTTAACTAAGTAATCCTTAATAATGGTGATGTACTATGTGATTCCTCAAAGTATTTTATTCATTTCTAAAATGTGTTTGCATTCTAATATTGGAACATAAAAATTTATAATAGAGAAGTAGCATGCAGGTATATATTAAGCCACCCTATCCCCATTAAAATCCACCATATACCTCTTAGTCACAACCTCCTCCTTCCACCGGTAAAGCGTTTTCCTAATAATAATCCGCCCCTCACTCACTTCGAGCTCCACAATATCTCCGATATTGAAGCCTGCTTTCTCAAGCCACTGGCCTGAAACATTGATAAAGGGTACTATTTTCTCTGAGGGCTTACGGGTTACGGTAAGCCTGCGTTTAGAAGAAGACTGTTTCATGAGGTTAACAATTATTATGACTTAAAATTACATAATAGTAATGAAACAGCGATTGTCGTTCGTCATTATTTAGTGTGCATAACTACTGATATTTACTAACAATCACACCTATTTAATATTAATAAATCTTATAATGCGGCTAGTTTCTCAGTTTTGTATTAGTTTAGTGTTTTACTTTAAACCATTGTTTATATGACGTTCGGAAAACGCGTTGCAGCAGTTCGCAAGCAACGAAACTTAACCCAAAAAGACTTCGGAGTAACCTTAGGAATCGTTCAGGATGTAGTAAGTAAATATGAAAGGGATCAGATGGTACCTTCAATTGAAGTGGCCGCCAGGTTCGCCAAAGCACTCAACGTTTCGCTCGACTACTTAATATTAGGGGATGCCCTCCCTCCTGCTGAAGGCGAAGACGCTTATCTTCAGATTGCCCGCCGGCTCGAGAAACTATCCCCCGAAAACCGCGACCACATCATCGCCGTAATCGAAGCATTCAGCGCTAAACAGAAAATACAAGAACTCTTCCAATAAATTAGAGCCTCAATAAATGAGGCCCTCTTTCATAGTATGTGTTTTTATTCACCAATTCTAAAAAATCATTTAGCCAGCTTACTCCCTTTTCTTAATTTCCTGATCTTTTTAAGGTAAATCACATCTACCTTGTCTTTGGATCGGTTCATGTCTTTTTTATTCATAATGAGGTGATCAATATGCAGGAAAGGCACCTTCACTGAATGTATCTCCGCAATGGAAGCCATTTCCAAACACTTTGTAAAAGGGAAGTATTCTAACCCCATTATCTCATACATAACTTTCACTACCAGACCGCACTTCAAATTAAAAGCCGTACATATGGCAAATAAGCTCATTTTTCTAGAAGGATCTTCATCAGCTTTTAATTCAAGCTCCTCTAATGCTTTTAAAAGTTTTTCACGATTTTCATAGTTATTCTCGACCCAAATATCCAGTTCGTCCGTGAGGCGGTTATAGCCATGAAAACGGGTGGCAAAACTACCTGCCATGATGTAGCGAACATCGTGCTTCTCCATAACCTTCCAGAAATTCAGTATCTCTTCATACAGTGTATCCATAATGCTTTATTTGTGTGTTACTTTCATTTTTTTTAAAGTGTTACTCAATTTAATATTCCAGAGAAGCGACAAAAACTTCTCCTCATCAGAACGATCAACATCTTTCCTCAATCGTTCCATCTCTGCAGCTCCAATGAACATTGCCTTCGTCACAGGCTTTATTTTAGCATTCTTCTTTTCAGTCATAGCATTGATATTTTACTTTAATAATCCCGCCTTTAAAACGAGTAATCTACAATAAGGGCTACCTGCAATAACGTCCATTCATTAAACAAGGGGTATAAAATGGCCCCGGTAGAAACCGGGCCCCAACAAAAATTACAATTCTATTGAAACCTACTTTATCAGTACACCATCTGTGCTGTATACCTGAAGTATATGTGAAGTAATAGTGCTTCATACCCGAATGAAACGTGAATGGATATGGCTTCAACCTCACCCCTTCCTCAGCTGTTCCCTCACTTCATCTTCATCCATTTGGGTGAAGTAGCAAAACTCTCTTACGGTTATAAAAGCCCCTGGTGGCTTGCCCAGGGCATCGCGGATCTGCCGCAGGAAGTCCTGCGCAGAACGCTCGCATTTTGATAGCAGGATCTCCACATCCCGCGGATAAATAACTATTCTTTCTGGGAATAAACGTTCCATAAAGTGTGGATTAAAAACATAATTCCGGCAAATTCCGGCAAAACCGGCAAGGTTGTTTGTGCGGGTTTTTCGGGTCCGGTAGTTTCGAAGGGTAATTACAAACCAGTCACTGATCAGTGCAAACGCCTCAAGGGTCTGGCGATGTAAAGGCCCCCTTTGTTTAATCATTAAAAATTTAAAATCATGCCTTCTCAAACAGGTATCATTACCGTAAGAGGTACTACCGGAAACACCACCTTCTACAAAAGAAAAAATGGCTTCGGTATGCGGGCCAAAGGTGGCGTAGACGCTAAACGCATCCAGAACGATCCCGCTTTCATCCGCACCCGTGAAAACGGGCATGAGTTCGGGAGAGCCGCGGCCGCCGGCAAATTGCTCCGCAATGCGCTCAATTCGGTCCTCAAACAGGTGGCAGACAACCAGGTGGGCAACCGTTTGGCGAGCCTCTTCAACCGGGTCATCAAAACCGATACCCTCAACAACAGAGGCGAACGCAAGGTGCCCGAAGGGGAACTGGGCTTCTTCAAGGGCTTCGAGTTCAATGCCAACAGCCCCCTCAGCACCACGCTCTATGCTGCTGTTACGGCCGCCATCGACCGGGCTTCCGGCGCTGCTACAGTCACTATCCCGGCTTTCGTGCCGGAAAAGTACCTGGCTACACCAACGGGTGCCACCCATTACGTCCTCACCGCCATCGGCGCGGAAGTGGATTTCGACAATGGCACCAGCGTACATGCGCTGTCGTCCAGCGGTGAAATGCCCATCAGCGGACAGGAAATGCCTCCCGTGAATTTCGTGATAGACCTGCCGCCCAACAGCACCAAACCGCTCTTCCTGGCGCTGTGTATCGAGTTTGTGCAGGAAGTGAACGGCCGGTTCTATGGCCTCAGCACGGGGCAGTTCAACGCCATGAGTATGGTTGCGGTGGACAAGGCAGCCTGACGGTTTTTGAATTGTTTTTTGTTTCATCTTTAAAACGGTTTTACAATGAGCATTTTCGAAAGAATCAAATCCCCCACTCCGCGGTTTTTTCAGGCCCTGCGGAACTGGGGACTGTTGCTCACCGGCGTAGGCATCACCGTGCTGAGCCTGCCCGCCCCGCTCCCGGAAACGGTGAGCGCCATTGCGGGATACATGGCCCTTGCAGGTGCGGTGCTTTCTGGTGTGAGTCAAACTGCGGTGGAACAGGAATAATCCTGACTGGCCCTTCGGCCCTTACTGGCCCCGGCGTTATGCCGGGGCCTTTTTTGTGTGGTTACCGCCGCTTGTCGGGCGATTGTTCGTCGAACGCCAGCAGGTTAAACATCTCACGCATCCTGCTGCGGAGCCGGTTGCCGTAAGTAGCCTCCAGCTCAGCCGGACCGAGATTGGTGGTTACGTGTGTAAGGATGCCCTTGTGCACGAAGGCCTCGTAGCGGTTGAAGAGGATCTCGGCCAATACGTTGCAATTGTTCGCAAAATAGCTGCCGTTAGGTTCAAGGCCCAGGTCATCAAAGCAATAGGTACCCGTTATCAGGGAACCGGGCATGCTGCTGTAGCGATGTATCGTCCCGTAACCCTGTTCGTTGAAATGCGTGACCAAGTTGCGGCAGGATACCATGCCGAATGACTTTGGATCTCCTGAAAGACTGCGCATGATGTTCAGCAGGGAGCTTTTACCGCAGCCTATAGGCCCGCAGAGGAGCAGCCCTTTGTGCAGCATAATGCCTTCTTTGGGAGCCAGGGCCTCGTCTGCTGTGAAATAGGTGATGATCTTCATAACAAGGGCGCGGTCTACCTCCTGGATGGCGTAATGGGGCCCGTAGAGGGCCTGCCCCTTTTCTTCGACCATGTGCAGCAACTGCACATAGTCAAAGCGGGTCTGTGTAATTTGAAGGTCCGGAGCTGAGCCGGTTGTTGGGTGATGCATTGTTTCTGATTTTGAAGTGAGGGGTATTGGAAACCCATTTTTCCGCGGCGGCTTTCCAGTTGCGGATAGGTAATCCGTTACTCTGGTGCCAGCCATTGGCTTCGTAGTGATTGAAAAAGCGGGGTGCCTCCCGGGGATCGAACCGCATTTGCTGGAAGAAAATGACCACATCCTCCGGATGTTCGGGCATATCCGGTTTTTCCGGGGTCACTTTCTTCTGCTTTTTTGTTGGGGGTGCGCCGTTTTCCTTGTTTGATTTTTGTATTTGTTTATTAAAGGGGGCCATTTCTGACCCCGGTGCGGGATCATTTCCGGGCCTGTCCGGGAGCATTTTCGAGCCTGCGACAGGACTGATTTTGATCGGCAGGATACTGATCTGTGGAGCTGCTCCAATCGACTCTGAGCGATAGTAGCGGATGTATCCAAAGGCATGCAGATCCCGAAGGGCCTGTATATAAGTTACCTTTGAGCCGATGTGACTGGCCTGCATTACATGGATACGGCTAATGGGGAACGGGTTCATGAAAAAATAGCGGTTCCAGATACCAAACAGCGTCAGGTACAAACTGATGTGTGCCGGTTTCAACCGCTTGTCTGCAGAAGCTGTTGCTATGAACCCGTTCATGTGCGTGAGGTAATTGGCCGGCAGGTGCTCCGGCATAAAACTTCTTTGCAAATTGAACGATAGTTTAATGGTTATACTTTTGGATCGAGTATTCGCTTAACGTTATACTCTGAGATAACGGGCTCGGCATGGAAGGATGCGGAAAGGATATCGTAGTTATGCTTTTGCGCAAGCGGTGGCTGCAGGAATGTGCATGCAAAGTTCAGCAGTACTCCGGGTTCCATCCCTTTAATAATCTCCTTTTCGTGCAGGTATCGTAGCAGGTAGCCGAGCTTCTGGGTGGGCATGTTCAGCTGAAGGCGTTTCACTTTCCCTTTGGGCGGTAATGCCTCTCCCATGAACCGGGCAATGCTCAGTTTGAGTTTAAGACCGTCTAGATGATTATTCAGCCGCTGGATCACAGCATCTTTCAGCGGGTCTTCCAGGATAAAGCCACCCTGTGCGTTTCTGTTGCGGCGCCTTACGCGATTGATGACTTTCACCAGTGCGGGAATCTGCTCTTCCACAGGGAGGTCCTTAATAGGCTCAATCTCCCTGTCTGCCACGAATCTTGCATAATCCGGATCATTGAAGTTATGGTTCCAGATGTGCTGCCGCAGCTTTTTGACCATCTCCTCTTCAGGTAGTGATTCATTGATGATAGTGTCTGCCCCGGCGAGTATCATCATCAGGTCATTGAACTCGCGGTATCGCAGATCGGCATATGGCAATGTATCATCCCCAATCCTGAAGCTGTGTTTCAGCCACATCAACTCATCCATAACCTCTTGTGGGTAAACTATGCCACGAAACACGAGCTCCCACAATTGTTCAAATTCATGGAACCGGATATCCATATAAAAATCGGGCATGATCATTTCCCTGTTCATGAAAGGTGCGAATAGATCGGAAATCTGCTCCAGCACTTCGCATAAAATCGCAGAAGCAAAATGACAGTAATTGAATGCATCATTACTCAACGGGCTCACCTCCGTGGATATTCCGCTATGAAAGGCGCATGCGAAAATAACGTCTTCGATTTGCTCCTGCAGGTACTGTACGATCCTGCACATGGCCTTGTCGATCCGTGGCGATCTGAAGAGCTTTTCGAGAAAAGTCTTGCAGGCAGCGGCTTCCGCTTTAGTTGTAGCGAGCATTTCTGTGGCAGAACCTTCCGGGAAATCTACCGTAAACTGGCGGCGGTGAGATTTTGACCCGCCAATGAATCCGATTGTTTTTGTAAAAATGGTTTTGTAATCCATTAGATTTCGATTTTGATTGTTAAATGTTAAGACAATACATTCCCCTCCCGCCTTTCAGGCAGTTGCTGTGCAAAAGATGATAACTGGAATTTGGAGGATAAGCGTTGCTTATCCGGGGTTTTTCACAGTCACTTTTTGTACTTCATTCCGGGAGAATGATAGTGTCATTTTTAAATGTCAAAACGAAAATAGGATACAAAATATATTCAAAAACTTAAGATATCTGAAGATCGGTTTTTTGGTAAAACTTCTTTTTTTAAAGTGCTGAAAGTGGGACCTGCCATCCCCAAATACGCAGCGAGGTGATAGTCGTTTATGTGATCAAAGAAGTGAGGTTTCTTTTCATACAAGAAAGCAATACGCTCTGCGGCGGTTAAATGTAGATGTGTTTTATTTTCATCCGACTCTATATAGTAATGAATAATCACGGCCTTTTGGATATTGTTTAGTTCCTGGTGGCTTAGGCACATTTCCTGCAGTAATTTTTGAGTTAAGGAAATACATCTGGTATTCTCCAGTGCCACAATAGCAAATTTACTTGGCTGTTGTTCGAAGAAGCTTTTGGGTGATATACAGAAATCCTTCTTTAATAAGAACCAATGAGGGTAGTCTTTTTGGTTAATTTTCTCCGTTACCATCAGGCTGCCTTCTGTGATAAAATAGACGTATTCGCAAACATCATTTTGTCGCAGTACCGTTTCTTCTTTTTCAAATTCGAGAATTTCTATTGATGCAAGCAGGTCCTGTTCTAAGGCTTCCGTCATTTGCTGGCCTGTACGGGCAAATGCGGCCATAAGCATATCAATATCCTTTTGGTGTGGGTGCATGGGATATGGTTGATGAATTAAACAAACTTGTTAGTGGGGCGCTAAATAAGAGAAAATCGAAAATAGGAATTATTGTGATTGAAAAATTAACAGCATGAAAATTAAATTATCAGAATACACCCCTGAATTGCTAATATCCGGCAAGTACTGGTCAATGCAGTTGTAGGTAGCCCCCCGGGTTTAACTTATTTTTATAGGTGATGCTACTCTTTATTATCTTCCAATAAGCTATTCATCCAACTATAAGACTACCTATAAAACAGACAGGTGCATGATTTCTAAGAAAAGACACGTTATTACTTTACTGATCTGCCTCGTACAGGCATCCTCCGCTGCCGCACAAACAAGTGCGACTGCAAAAATCTGGTATACCAAACCGGCAGACGCTTCCGTAAAAGACAATCCCGATGGCTGGGTGAGCGATGCCGAATGGCTGAAAGCCCTGCCCATAGGTAACGGGCACATCGGCGCCATGGTATTTGGTGATGTGAACCGGGAACGTATTCAGCTCAATGAAATGACGCTGTGGAGCGGCAGCATGGATGAAGGCGATAATCCGGAAGCAGCGAAGCACCTGCCCCAAATCCGGGAGCTGCTCTTTCAGGGGAAATACAAAGAGGCTACGGAACTGACCAATAAAACCCAGATCACCAGCGGCAAAGGCTCCGGGCATGGCAATGGCGCCAATGTACCTTTCGGATGCTCACAAACGCTGGGCGACCTCTGGCTCGATTTTAAAACCTCCCTGCCCTACTCCGGTTACTACCGCGAGCTGGATCTCATCAACGGCATTGCCCTCAGCAGGTTCACACGCGACGGTGTAACCTATACGCGGGAAGTGTTTGCCAGTCACCCCGCAAAGGCGCTTGTGATCAGGTTAACGGCCAGCAAGCCCGGGGCTATCCATTTTGATGTGACCATTAACCGGCCCGAACGTTTCTCCACCTCCACTCAGGGGAATGCCCTCGTGATGGAAGGTATACTGAACAATGGCAGAGGCGGCGATGGTATGCTGTACAAAACCTACGTATCACCCGTACTTTCCGGAGGCACAGTGAAAGCAACCGGTAATAGCCTGCAGATAGCCAACGCTACTGCGGTAACCCTCATCGTTACCGTAAAAACCAATTACAGGCAGCATTATCCTGATTACATCAATCCTGATTATGCAAACGAGTTGGATAACATCACCCGTAAAGCAACAGCGCAGGATTATGCCACTTTAAAGAAAGCGCATATCGCAGATTTCAGCGGGTTTATGAAGCGGGTGGATTTCAGGCTGGATGGTGCTGCGGACAAGATGCCCACAGATGAGCTGCTGCAGAAAAACTTTGAAACGAAGAATGAACAGATCCTTTACCCGCTGTATTTCCAGTTTGGCCGGTACCTGTTGCTTTCCTCTTCCCGCGCCGGCGGCCTCCCCGCCAACCTGCAGGGCATCTGGGCCAATAAGATCCAAACGCCGTGGAATGGCGATTATCATACAGACATTAATGTGCAGATGAATTACTGGCCGGCGGAAGTGGCAAACTTGTCTGAAAGCCATGTTCCGTTAATGGATCTGATCGCTTCCATGTCTGAACCGGGTAAAAAGACCGGCCGCATTCAGTATGGCATGAAAGGCTGGGCATTGCACCCCATCACCAACGTATGGGGCTACACCTCTCCGGGTGAAAGCGCCAGCTGGGGCATGCACATCGGCGGCGGGGCATGGATCATGCAGCACATCTGGGAGCATTATAACTTCACACGCGATAAGGCCTTCCTCGCAAAGGCTTACCCGCTGTTAAAAGATGCCAGTCTTTTTTACCTCGACTGGCTCGTGCCGCACCCCGTAACCGCCAAACTGGTATCGGGCCCCTCGCCTTCTCCCGAAAACACTTTCAAGGCACCCGATGGAACGCACGCGCAAATCAGTATGGGCCCTTCGCACGATCAGCAGGTTATATTCAATCTCTTTGAAAACACCCTGCTCAGTGCGAAGCTCCTGGGATTGAAGGATGAAGCTTTCCTTACTTCGGTACAAAAAGCGAAAGACAATCTGGCAAGGCCTGCAATTGGGCCCGATGGCAGGTTGATGGAATGGGCAGAGCCTTTCGAAGAAACGGAGCCACTGCACCGCCACCTGTCTCACCTGTTTGCGTTTTATCCCGGCAACGAAATCACCATCGATAAAACGCCTGAGCTGGCTGCTGCCGTAAAGAAATCCCTCGAAGCCAGGGGCGATGCCGGTGTGGGCTGGACCTACGCCTGGAAGATAGCCCTCTGGGCGCGTTTGCACGATGGCGACAGGGCACTGTCTATCCTGAACAACCAGCTGCGGCCTACCCATGTAACCGGCACGCTGTACAGCGGTGGCGGTGGTACTTACTATAATTTGTTTGATGCCTGTCCGCCTTTCCAGATCGATGGCAACTTTGGGGTTATTGCCGGTATGGCGGAGATGCTGCTGCAAAGCCATGAAGATTACATACAACTACTCCCCGCCCTCCCATCCGCATGGAATAACGGCCGTTTAAGCGGACTTGTTGCCAGAGGGAACTTTGTAGTGGATATGGAATGGGCAGGCGGAAAACTGAAGAAAGCGCAGGTGCTTTCCCGCTCCGGTGCGCCCTGTAAAGTGAGGTATGCGGGTAAAACCGTAGATGTGCCGGTGAAGAAAGGTCAGAAAGTGTCTATAGAGAAATATTTAAATTAACGCTAAGGAACAATCAACTATCAGGAAGGCCTCTTTTCAGGGGCCTTTCGTGTTTTCAGGATGCCTTCATGCCTGTAAGCGTTTGGTTGTGAAGCGCAAAGACGGAAAATATGACATATTGTTGTTGGGTATTTTCCTAAATTGTGCATCTATGCTCGAAACCAAAGTTTGTATCCTCGGTGCCGGCCCTGCCGGTGCAACCACCGCCCTCCAGCTTGCTTATATGGGCATCCCCTGCGTGGTGGTGGACAAAGCCGTATTTCCCCGTGATAAAGTATGTGGCGATGGCCTCAGTGGCAAAGTGCTCACCCTGCTCTCCCGTATCGATAAAGGCATTGCAGAACGCCTGCAGGCCTATGTTTTTAAAGAAGACAGCTGGGGCGTTACCTTCGTGGCCGCCAACCGCATGAGTATGAACATCCCCTACAAGCCGGGCTACCAGAAGCTGCCTGATGAGCCGCGGGGATTCGTATGCAAGCGCATCCACTTCGATAACTTTCTGGTAGAGGAACTGAAGCGCTGTCCGCAGGTGCAGCTCATAGAAGGTAAGGCCGTTACCAAATTCGAGCGCCTGCCCGACGGGTACCTGCTGGCGGATGTAAGCGGCGCGTTGCAGATCAAAACCAAACTGGTGATTGCGGCTAACGGGGCGCATTCCAGCTTCACCAAAGAGGTGGCTAATATCCATATGGAGCCTGCGCATTATGTGGCCGGCATCCGCGCATATTACAGCGGCATCAAAGGCCTGCACCCCGATAACCTCATTGAATTGCATTTCCTGAAAAACATACTGCCCGGCTACTTCTGGATCTTCCCCCTGCCCAATGGCGAAGCCAATGTAGGCATAGGTATGCTTAGTGAAATAGCCCGTAAAAGGAAAGCTAACCTGAAGCAGCTGCTGCTGGATGCAGTAGAACATGATGAGGTACTGAAAGAACGTTTTAAAGATGCCATCCTCCAAGGTAACATCGACGGCTATGGCCTGCCCCTCGGCAGTAAGAAAAGGCGGCTTTCCGGAGACAGGTACATGCTGGTAGGCGATGCCGGTTTCCTGATAGACCCCTTCACAGGCGAAGGCATCGGCAATGCCATGTACTCCGCCCGTATGGCGGCCCATCAGGCTGCGGCCTGTATTAAGGCGAACGATTACTCTGCCGCCACCATGCTGGCCTACGATGCGGAAGTGTACCGCGTACTGGGGCCAGAACTGAAAATGAGCACCCGGCTGCAGAAGCTCATCCGCTTCCCGTGGCTTTTCAATATGCTGATGCGTTTGAGCGCGCGGAACAAAGAGCTGCAGGAGCTGCTGTCGTGCATGTTCCATGAAGTGGACCTTCGCAAGAAGCTGGCCAAGCCGCAATTTTACCTGCGGTTGCTGTTTGTCCGAAGAGACACTGTTACCCGGTAAGGTTTCCACATTACATAAAACAAAGCCGCTCCATCAGTAAGACGGAGCGGCTTTTGCGTTTCAAATCAATACATGCATCGGGATATAAGGACAGCTATTTCTCAGCAGTATAGCCCTTTGTGGCGGCAAACTGGAGGATAGACTGGTTGATGGCAGAACCAAGGTCGTCTTTGTTGGTGGCGGATTTCCGGTTCACCTCATCAATGTAAGCCTGGCGCTTTTTACCCAATACGGCAATTTCTTTCTGAATACTGTCTCTCGCCTGACTTTTCACGGCTATCACTTTTTGGATTTCTGCATCCGATTTACCCTGCAGCTCCTGCGGCAGCTCTTTCTTGTCAATTACTTTCAGTGTAGATGCATCTTTCCTGCTGCGCTCCACCAGGTCCCAGCTTTCGTTACTGTAGGCAGCTTTGGATTTGCTTACGGTACGCTCCACGGAATTGGATTTGGAGATGGATTTGGCGTTGGCATCCTGCATGGCCTGATTGCTTTTCTTCATACGGCCCTGTGCGCCATAGCTGATATAGGTATCGTTCAGGCGGTCGTTGCAGGCTTCGATTTGGGAGTCGTAGGGTGTTTCGATATAGGCTACTTTCTCGTCGGAATCGATGTTGAAGTACTTGCCCTTTCCACGGTCGGCGCCGTCTTTCCATTTGGTGGCGATGCCTTCGCGGTTGTCGCCGCAGAAAATGGTATTGATGTAAATGCTTTTACGCAGTGCTTCTTCCGCAGCGGAGCTATATGGCTTATTGCCCTGGGTGAAGGGCTCGTTGCCTGCTATGTATATCAGTTTCATGTCGGCTTCGTCCTTTCCCCATTCCAGTTTTTTTACGGCGGTGCTGATCACTTCGCCGCAGTATTCCTGTCCGCCGTTGGTATAAAGAGCAAACAGTTTTTCAGAAAGGAGGTCGAGGTCGGTGGTGAGGGGCAGTACCTGGCGGATGTATCCGGAGGCGGATGAAAGGCCGTCGTTCCCGTATTCATAGAGCGCAATTTCGATGACCGGCGTTATGCCATGGTACTTCAGGGTGGTGAGGGTGTTGATGATGTTCCATAACCGGGATTTGGCCTGGTCGATGAGTCCGTCCATACTGCCGGAAGTGTCGAGTAACAGCGCCACCTGGATACGGGTATTGTCTGTTGGGGTGGTCACTTTGGGCACCGGTATATGGGTAGCCGGTGTTTGGGTGGCCGGTGTAACCTTATTTTCCCGGTGGAGGGCTTTGATATCGTATTTCCAGGCAAGGAGGCCGGTTGCTATTGCAAGGCCGGTAAACAGAACTGTTTTCATAATGCTTGAGTTAGATGATGACCTGAAATTAGCCGCCTTTTCCCTTCGAAATCGGCCCACTTGGTGAAAGGGCTTGTCCACTGGGTGAAATATTCCCTTGCGGCAGGGAAAAGTCCTATTTTGCAGGGGAATATAATGCCATGGTACGCTACGGTTTTGTTATACTGCTATTGACCGGATTATTAGGTTCCTCCGGAACGCTGACTGCCCAGGATTCGAAAGGAGATTCCAGGAGTAAAAAAGTTGTTCCCAGCCCGAAGTCCAAAGCAGCCAGAGAGTTGCAGGAATCCCTGTATGCCGACGAAAACGAACTGGTTACCGCCCGTAGCTACGAGGCCCTCGGTAAGGAACTGACGGATAAAGGGGAATACCCCAAGGCAGAAGAATACCTGAAGAAAGCCCTCGACATCTACCTCCGATTAAAACACCGCAACGCCGCCCCTGCCAGCAGGGCTTTAGCCAAGGTGCAGGAATTGCAGAATAAGATCAAACCCGCTATCAGTAATTACCAGTCTGCCGGAAGCCTGTCTGCAGATACGACCCTTGAACGTGCCAACTTCAACGATGCCAACCGCTTGCTGAACCCTAACAACCCGGGCCGCCAGTCTGATCTGGCACAATCCAACGTCGAGATCTTCGAGAAGGAAGGTAAAAAGGATGAAGCGGCAGATGCTTACCGGAACCTGGGGAACAGCCTGCTGAACCAAAAGAATAATACCGGCGCCATCAGCAGCTTTAAAAAGGCATTAGAGAATACCGATAAAACGGGGGATATATCCGTGCTCAGCAAAGAGATATCCCGCGCATATGTGGAAGATAATAACGTGGCTGAGGCCATTCAGGTAAGTGAAGGCATCCTTCAGAAAGCAAGGGAAGATAATAACACAGAACTGCAGATTAACCAGCTGCAGGATCTGGCCCGCTTATACACCACCAGCCAACAGCCCGATAAAACGGGTAAGCTCCTCGAAGAAGCATACCTGCTGGCCTTTAAAAGCGGGAATACCTCTAAAGCGAAAGATTGTCTGCTGGCACTTACCAGTTACTACAAACGCCAGCGGCAGGAAGGGATCGCTATTTCCCGGTACGACGATTTCCTGCAGAACCTCGATTCCCTGATCCGGACAGACAGTTCACTGGTAGATGCCAGTCTTTTCGATATCACCGAAGGCAGGATCAAAGACCTCGAGCGGGAGAAAGCCCTGCAGCTGGCCCTGATCGATAATAAGAACACCCTCAATTACTTCCTGATCGCATTCGTATTGGCGATGGGCGTACTGCTCTTTTTTATAGTACGCTCGTTGCGGGCCATTAAGGTGAAGAATAAGAAGATAGCCCTGCAATCCCTGCGCCGGGAAATGAATCCGCATTTCATCTTTAATAGTCTCAACAGCGTGAACCAATACATCGCGGAGAACAACGAGATGGAAGCCAATAAGTACCTCACCTCCTACTCCGGGCTTATGCGGAATGTAATGGAACATTCCAACCGGGATTTTGTCACGCTTACTGTGGAAGCCGAGCAGTTGAGACGGTACCTCGACCTGGAGCAGCTGCGCTTCAGCGATAAGTTCGTGTACATCCTCGATATCGATGACGCGCTGGACCCTGATACGGTGATGATCCCTAATATGCTCATCCAGCCCCATCTTGAAAATGCGGTATGGCACGGGTTGCGGTATAAGGATACTAAAGGCCTGCTGCGCGTGAGCTTCCGGAAGCAGGACAGGCACATTATTGTGGAGATAGAAGATGATGGAATCGGCCTTGCAAAGAGCCAGGAATTAAAGACCGCGCATCAGAAAGTACATCAGTCGCGGGGTATTACCAATACCCGGGAGCGCATCAGTTTACTGAATGATATTTACCATCTCCACATACAACTGGAGATGCAGGATATAACCAAAGCCGATGCCACGGGTACGCGCGTGGTGCTGCAACTCCCTTTAATGGATAAGCATGAATTTAACCGCAAAGATTACAGCAGTAATCGTTGAAGACGAAGCCGCCGCTATAGTGGCTTTACAGAACTACCTGCGGAAGTTTTGTCCGCAGGTGGATGTGATAGGTACCGCCCAGAACAGCCGCGAGGCCGTTGAAGTGCTGCATGAACTGCAGCCCCAGCTTGTGTTTCTCGACGTGGAAATGCCATTCGGTAATGCCTTCGATGTGCTGGAAGGTTGTCAGGATCTGCGGTTCGAAACTATTTTTGTAACCGCCTTCTCTGAATATTCCCTGCGGGCACTTAATCAGAGCGCAGCGTATTACCTGCTCAAACCCGTTAGTATTGAAGAGTTGATCCTTGCCGTAAACAAGGTGCAGCAGCAACTGCAGCAAAAGCAATGGATAGACCGTAACCGTATTATCACCGAAAACGCCCGGGAGCATAACCCCGGAATGCAGCAGGTGATATTGCCCACGCTGGATGGGTTTGATGTGGTGAAGATGCAGGAGATTGTGCGCCTCAAAGGCAATGGCAACTTTACCGATGTATACCTGGCCGGTGGCAGCAAAAAAATGGTATGCCGCTTCCTGAAGCACTTCTCGGAAATGCTCCCCCTGCCGTTTGTAAGAGTCCATAAATCGCACATCATCAATATTCACTACGTGCAGTCGTACCACAAAGGTGCGGGTGGCTATGTGCAGTTGAACGACGGGTCGGAAGTAGAGGTTTCCCCCGCATATAAGGAAAGTTTGCTCAGGGCTTTCCAGTAAGGGGGGCGATACTACTTAAGTCAGGAATATTAGCTATATTATAGTGTATTAAACCTCTTAGCGAATGACCATTCTGGATTTTCAGGAGCAATTGCCCCAGGCTATTTTAAAAAGCGGGAAAGATTATTACCTGAAGGGTAAAGTATCTGACGTGCTGGAGATCAATGGCGAATGCAGTGCTGTTGTGGAAGGCAGGGAGGAATATGTGGTAAACATCAGTACCGCGGGCAATTATATTACCCATACCTCCTGTACCTGTAAGGCTTTCGATTATCACGATCATTGCAAGCATGTAGTAGCCGTTCTCTATGCTATGTACGATGAAGCGCTGCCTGATATAGATGAGGCTGATCCATACCTGATGGGGCTGCTGGATAAATTGTCTGCCGATGATATGCGGTTGTTTCTGAAAAAATCGCTGCTGGAAGATGAAGTGCTGGCCGAGCAGCTGATGGAGTTTGCGGAAACGGCCATCGACAGTCATGGGGTATACAGGCATGTGGATGCCATTAACCAGTCGTTTTTATTTACTAAAGCGGAGA
This sequence comes from Chitinophaga deserti, assembly GCF_003149455.1. GTDB lineage: Bacteria > Bacteroidota > Bacteroidia > Chitinophagales > Chitinophagaceae > Chitinophaga > Chitinophaga deserti. The sequence continues at coordinate 157,560 of NZ_QFFK01000011.1, read as the reverse complement.
AGTACGATAAATACAGTAGTAACCTCCCGGGCTCCAAGGCCTCCACTCCCACTGAGCACCTGCTGAAAAAGGCCCGCACGGCTTACCAGACAGGTGATGTTACCACCGCCTTAGACATCATATTTGCCGTAATTTCCAAATTGCCTGCATTCAATACGGATGAGCAGGATGAGACTGGTCATTACCAAACGGTTGTAGAGGAAGCTTTCATTCTGCTGGATGAGATCTGTACCACCACAGAACTGGATGGGTTTAATCTGAGAAGGCTGGCGCGGAAGGCGGCACAGGGCTTGTGGAGCGAGTTTTATACCATTGAGGATTTTAGTATTCACTGGCTCGACATCCTTGTAAAACATGGGCAATCCATGATAGAAAAGGAAGAGGTGCTGCGGATCATAGACAGTATTGCGGATAACGCCAAAAAGGAAGAATACGGCGACAGCTACGCCCGCCTGATGGCAGCCCGGGAAGCCATTGCCGCCGGAAAAGGGCAGGCGGAAAAAGTGATCAAAGAAGCGCCTGCAGCCACTTCCGGAAAGAAGAAGCTCCTCCCTATTCCTGAAGTAGCACCACCTGCTGAGAAGAAGAAAGTTACCCCGCCAACCGAAAAGAAGCTCGCATACATGAAAGAGCGAGCGGATCTGGAGGCGCAACTGGCGGAGCTGGAAAAGGAAGGTCCGCAGAAGCAGTATCAGCAAACGCAGAAAGAACTGATCGTACTCATGCAGCAGAACAATGATATCTACGGCGTGCGCTTATTTGGCACCCGGTTCTATAAAGAGAACGGCGACCTGTATTTTTATGAAGCCATAAAAAGCACCTATACTAACAAGGATTGGGAGACGCTGGTGTCGGGTATCAAATAGTTCCAACTACACATTAAATACATCCCAGCAGATGGGGTTTCTTAATGCCTGATCATCCAGTACGAGGTCGCGTATGGCTTCCGGAAGCTGGTCTCGTTGCCATTGGCATTCTTTTCTTCCTGCCGCATCTTTATCTTTCTCCTCTACCGAAGCCATAACTGCCCTGATAGCATACGCTGCAGCGCCCAGTTCATGGGCCGCCACGTGGGCTACGGCTACTGCCTGTCCGGATGCCAGCGCCACCAGTTTGGCTGCTTCTGGCATTCCTTTGGCGGCGGCATTGGTGACAAATGCGGCCTTATGGGCTTCTTTCATGGTGATTTCTCCCCTTACCCATGCTCTGGTGAGTTCGATGGCTTCAGCGGGTCTTTTATCGGCAGGATTGGCCTTTGTGAAAAGGGGCAGTACATGCTCCGCGCATTTGGCGGCCCATAATGCCAGTAAGTGATGGTTTTCGTCTGTTAAGGTGCCGCCGCGGCGGATGGTGATGAAGCGTGTGTCTCGTTGTTTGGGTAGGATCATGTTCTGGCCAACTATTTAAATCGAACTTTTAAAATAAGCAAATTATTAATAGCACAGGCTTGGAGAGGTAATATGCTATCTATCTGTCATTTAATCTATAAAGTACAACATCTTCATTTTCCTCATCATCACATTCCAGAATGAATTCCCAGTTCAGTTCGCGGGCGATTGGTGTCAGCAATTCCCGGAAGTAATGTATGCTGTCAGGAAGAGTTTTAGTAGCCTGGATATACAGCAATGTACATAGTTTATTTTCCAGCGATTCCGGAGTGCCGAAATTGCCATTCTTTGTATAGATACATTTAATATTAACCCACGGCTGGCCTGGTTTTTCTTTGAAGGTATGTGATCCCGTCTGTATGAATAGATTTTTACTATTTAACAGTTCAATAATTGTCGCTGTTGGGTGCGCAACAGTAAAATGTTGATTTGCACGAATAGCAAAATACCAGCAATGGACAGACCACATATCTAAAAGTTATGTGTGAAAATAGCCTTTTCTTTTAATCCCTACCGCACAATTACCACCGTATTCTTATACATCTCCATCGTATCATCCTTCATTTTCAGGTTGATGAAATACACATAGGTTTGGCCGCCGGAGGAAGGGTTGCCGTTCACCATGCCATCCCATCCATAGCGGCGGTCGTTGGCAGGTACATCGTGTACCTCGAAGAGCTGGGTGCCCCAGCGGTCGTAGATAATGAAATCTTTCACGATGGCGATATCCGGACTGCCAATCACATAAAACACATCATTCACCCCGTCTCCATTCGGTGAAAAGGCGGTGGGCATCTCTACGCGTTTGTTGATATAGGTGCGGCTGTCGAAGGCGGCAGTATCGGTACAGTAGAACTCGTTGGTCACTTTGAGCAGGTACTGCATGGAAGAGCCGCTGCGGTTCAGCACGGGCTGTTCACAACTGGTGCAGGACAGGCCGTATCCCGGGCTCCACTCCCATTGCTTTACCACGCCGCCTGTAACGATGGGCTGCAGCTTAATGGAGGTGGCAGGGCGTACTGTGCTGCTTACCGGCGGTGCCAGGGTTACCGTAAAGGGTAAGCGCTCTGCCTCGGCAGTGTTATTGGTGTTGTCAGTATCGGGGAAGGCCGGTGTAACTGGTGCACCCGGACCTTCATCATTTACCCTTGCATAGATGCGCGTGGTGGCGGGTGTGGTTACCAGTGTGGTGTATTTCACCCACTCGCCGGCTTTTGTGGGTGAGGTATGTACCGTGGTCAGCAGGTTGGCCCCTGCAGTGGCGGGGTCTGCATCATAGAAGGACACCGGAACACCGCCCCATACAGAGTCGTACCCGTTCTGCATATTTACTTCGAAAGTGAGGAGGTTGCGGGTATTATCGTAGCACTGCACTTTGGTAAGCCGTATAATGAAATCCGGCGGCATGGGTTTAGACCAAGCGGTGGATGTAAGTACGCAGCCGTAAGGGTTGGTGAGCATCAGCTTCACCTGTGAGGTGTCCATCACTTTCAGCGACGGGGCCGGACAGGTAGTGCAACTCAATACCGATTGCCCCTGCGGCACGCTCCATTTCCATGAAGCGGGTGTGAACTGCGCGGTGGTGAATTTGAGCGGATAAGACAGTTTGCGCATCACCGTGGTATCTGCCGGTGAAATGAACATGGTGGAAGCATGATACAGGGTATCAAGCGAATTGTTGCCCGAATAAGCTTCCGGTTGCGGGGTAATGGTATTGACCATGCCGAAGAAGCGGCCGGAAAGCGGGCGTTGCACGCGGATGCGGTATTCTCCGCAGGCGGCTGCGCTATTGGTAGTAGTAATGAACGTTGCACCTATAGGCCTGGCGGCCATGCTGCCATCGTAGAAAGCAACATCCAGCCCGGATGGGATGTTGCCGGGGGCATAGGCGTTGCAAATGGAGAAGCGTAGCTCCACACTATCGCCTGCAGCGCATTCTGCGGCTTTAACCGCGAGGGAATAATCATCTACCGGGGGCAGATTAATGGTTACGGTAGCCGAATCGTGGCAGCCGTATTCACTTTCAGCCATCATCTTTTTGGTGGTAACCGTTCCTTTGCGGTAAGGTGCCGTGAATTCTGTAGAAAGACAATCGGTGCAGCTCAGGAAGTCGCCATTGCTCCAGGTTACTTTTTTGATATCCCCACCCCTGTCCTTTTCCGGTGCCAGGGTTACTTTTTCGCCGGGGAGCAGGGTGTATACATCCGGCGTCAGTTTGGTTTTGAAACGGAATTGCTTCACCATCCTGAAGTTATTGCCATAAGATTTTTCTTCAAATCCGGTGTTGGGCAGTACCAGCGGCAGCGCACTCCCGTTATCGTTCATCACCGCCACTACCGTGTCGAAATCATGACGGCCGGGGTTGATGATGGTGGTTTCGAGGTATGAGGTGCATTTGCCTTTCAGTACGTAAGGAATCTTGTAGGTGCCGAGGAGCTTAGCGCCCGGGAGGCGCGGGTCTTTATCGTAGAAGGCAACGGGTGTGTTGATGGGGAAAGCCTGGTAGCCGCTGTTATGGAAATAGAGCGAAATGCGTACCTGGTCTTCTTTATAGCAGTCCACACTCCTTACGTAGATGATACCGTCTGCCGTGGGATCGTCTACCGTAAAGGTGAAGGAGTTGGTAGTATCGGTACAGCTGCCGTTAGTGGCTTCGAGGCGGATGGTATAGATGGCGGGCTCTTTGAAGAGGTACTTCAGATCTTTGGAAGTGCCTGCGGAATGCTCGGCCATGCCCTTGTTATTGCTCAGCAGCCAGCGGTAAGCGGTAGCGTTTTCGGATTGGTTGGTGAACAGGATGCTGTCCATCTCTACATCTTCTTTCGAAGCGATCTTGCGCTTATCGGGATAGAAACGTGCTACTACGCCACAGCTCACTTGCACTGTGTTGTGGAACGATGCAAAGCAGCCGGGTGTGGCGGTAAAGGCGCGCAGCTCCACGTAGTAGTTCTTTTTCTCCGTTACGGTATAGCTGAAATCGGTGGTAGTGGCTTCCATTGTACCGTTCACCCACCATTCGTAGTTCGTGGCGCCGGTGGTGGTATTGGTGAACAGGATGGTATTACCGGTTATGGGGTAATCGATGTTGCGGGTGAAGCTTGTGGTAACGGAGCCTGCGGGGCAGGGATCATTACATACGGTGCTGCCGATCATGCCGGTCAGGGAGCTGGCAATGAAATTGCGCATGCGCTCTGCCTGTCCTTCGGTGAAGGAGGATATACAGCCGGTGCCGCCGCCGTAGTCCATGATGTTATCCGGGAGGTCGGGCACGTCTGTGGTAAAGCCTGAGAGGGTATCGGTGTCGCAGCTGTTTTCGGGATCGGAGCAGGCGAAGCCGCCGTTGATGGATTTATCGGGTGGGGTATCGCATACCATGTCGCCATCGGTGGTGCAGTCGTCGTTTTTACAGTCCATGGCTGCAAAGGTGTGGAGCAGGCTAAGGTAGTGCCCCATTTCATGGGCGAGAACGCCTACGCCGAGGCCCGCCACTACGATGTCGCCCCCGGCGCTGGCATAGCCACCCATCTTGAGCCTGCGCCAGGTGCCGCATTCAAATTGCTGCATGAATTCCGACTTGATATCTTCCACCACCCAGATGTTGATATACCGGGAGCCGTCCCATTTGCCCATATTGGTGATGTCTCCGCCTTCCATATCGGCATCAAATTCACCGAGGTAGCTTTTGGAGCGGAGGATGCCCGTGGTGCTGGCGCCGTTGGGGTCTGTTTTGGCAAGGCAGAACTGTATTTTGGTATCGGTTCTGCTGCCAATGAAGGCACCTGTTTGTCCGTAGATGTCGTTCAGCTCCTGGAGGGCGTTTTTTACATCCGTGTCGGAATATTTGGTGGGGTCTTTTAAAATGATATGGAATACTACCGGTAAGGTATATACCGGAGCCAGCGGACCTTTCGGCATTTTCTTCATGCCCTGTTGCCGGATGCGCAGGTTCATTTCTGCTTCAAAGCTGCGGTAGGCGTTGTTCTTCCGCATGCTGTTCAGCATAACATCCGCACCGCAGGAGTATGCAGCGCCGGCCTTTTCAGGTACCTGCGCAAATAACTGCGCGGCAAAAGTGATACATATAAGTAAACTCCACAGTTTCTTAGATCCGGAAGGACATGATAGCATAGGTTGTGATTCGGCTTAGTCTAATATAAGAATGTATGCTGCGCGCTCGACGTGTTCACTGACAATAGCATTCTAAGTCTCAATAAAAAATAGCAGCGTAAAAATACTAATATATCCTGATAATGCAAACAGGATTGCGTGGGGTATAAATACTTAACACTTATTGGTTTGTATTTAATTATTGCTCCCGGCTGAAAGTACTTTAGTATATTCGTTCCAGAGAGTCGAATCTGGCATAGCTGCCCATAAAAGCGCCCATCGCTTTGTTGTGAGATAAATGAGCCCTGTTTTTCATTCCTTCAACCGCAGCTCCAGTATATACGGTCTGTTTACCCGGCCCATCATTTAATAAGAAAGAACCACCGTCAGCAATTCATTTCCTGTTATCCGGCAGGGAAACCATCTTTTTTCGTCCCCTGCGGGGGAAATTTCGTGCATTCGCCTGCCGGAGCGGGCTGCATGCTGTTTGGCCATATCTATTGTTAACACATAAATTTTAACCATGAGTAAACATTCCATTCAGATCAATTCCATCATTTGCACGGAAACCTCAGAAGGTGGCGTGGCAGATTATGATGAACTGTATCTTGTTTGTCAGTCTGATGGCGGATTGCCCATCCGCGTTCCTGTGGGCGTAAATGCCAGTGAAAAGATGCAGGACGGAGACGTATGGACCCTTACCAACCTGGTACTCAACTATGAGTATGAAGTGCTGGTGACCCTCTGGGACCACGATCTTAATTACGATCCTAACCTGGCTACCTACCTGCAGAGCCACGATTTTTTGCCCGGCACCGGCGGCGGGTCTGTACGCCTCAAGAACCATAACGGGGCCGATTACACTATTACCTTCACCTACTTAGATTAACCATCATGAAAGAACTCCTGAAAATCCAACTTGCAAATTATGTGGCGGATTTTACATCCATGCCCTCCTCGCCTGCTGCTCCCGTGCCTGAAAAACCGGTATTGACGGAAAATCAGAAGCAGGTGTTTATTGAATCCGAAAAAGCCTGGAAGGCATATAGTGAATCGCCTGAGGGTAAAAAAGAACTGGCGGAAGTGGAGAACATGGACCTCCCCACCCTCCGGGCATACGTAGCTTCGCTGCCTGATAAGCCAATATTCATTAAACTGATCAGCTGGATCAGGTCACTGGATCTGCCGGATAGCAGTTTTACCATAGGTATAACCGTGGAAGCGGAGTTAATCATAGGTTTCTCCGGCACCATTGGTATAGCCACGGGGATTGGTGAATCCAAAGGCCTGGAGGCTGCGGAGTTTTTGACGGTGGCGGTGGATGTTGGATTGCAGGCCGGTACTATGATTGGGGCGCAATTTGGCCTGTGGAACGAGGCGCCGGCAGATCTTGGCGGGAGCCTGCAGGGCGTTGAAATAGATTTAGGCGCGGAAGTAGAGTTCAGTGCAGGGTTCTATTTCAATACCTCCGGCCGGCGGGGTATTGCGATCACTTTGGGAGCTGGTATAGAAGACGGGATATCTATCGTGGAATACTACACTTACATCCTCGGCGATCAGGGGGTGGATCCCTACCTCAAGCCGGTAGTGCAGCCGCGCAAGAATAACTTCCTTATCCTTGAAAGCCTGAAATGCGTTCACCCTTCCAACGACGGCAGCGGTGATGAGAATGAGGTCTATTTCACGTTTCAGGCCGATGGTGATACAGTGTACCCATACCCTACCTACAGCAATTTCTCCATGAAAGAAGGCGAAAGCTGGGCCTGTGGCCGGTCAGTTTGGTTTAACAGCAGTGTGGCGGTAACGGTGTATGATGAAGATGCGGGAAACGATGATGATGTGGTGGGTTATTTCAGTATCATTTTGTCCCAATTGAAGCTGAACGAGAGCGTCATCTTCAACAGCACGAAGGATTACTCATCCGGGCTGGATAATGTGGAGTATACCATGAAAGTAAGACTGATTGCGCAGAATGTAGCATAGCAGCGGAGCATAGCTGCGGTAGAAGTATCAGGCCGGTCCGGAAGTTTATTATACATCAGGGCCGGCCTTTTTATCTTTTCAGCCGGCGGCGGTTTGCACTTTACCCTGGAAGGATGCTGCTCGGGGGATACCTTTTACGCCCACCATCATTTGCTGTTCCGGATCCCAAACTTTCAGTTTAAGACAGGCGCGGATATCTCTTGGGTGAAGCGAGGTAGTACCGGCATGCTGCAGCTCAGGGATATTGGCCATGGCTTCAGGCAGGCGGTAAAAAGGTATGCGTGCGTTGAGGTGGTGGATGTGGTGCATGCCAATATTGCCGGCGAACCAGCGCATAACAGGGCCCATTACCATGTGGCTGGAAGACAGAAGGGCTGCTTTGTCGTAGCACCACTCTTCCTTGGTGTTAAACACCACACCGGGGAAGTTATGTTGTGCATAGAACAGGTAAGTGCCGATGCAGGTAGCGATAAAGATAGGGGCCAGTACCAGCAGTGCCCAGGCGGTTACCCCGGCAAAGATGATCACGATAGCCGATGCCGCTGCATGGAGGAACAGGGCGATCAGGGCATCGTAGTGGCGCCTTGGACTGGCAATAAACGAGTTGGCGCACATGCCGATGATGAACATGAACAGGTAGCCGAACAGGATGGTGAGCGGATGGCGGGTAAACAGGTACATCCTGCGCTCGCCGCGGCTCATGGCAGCAAAACCTTTAACGGTAGCCACCGGGTAAGAGCCAATGCTGGCGCTGTACAGCTTAGAGTTGTGCTGGTGGTGGTAATCGTGTGAGCGCTTCCAGATACTTTTGGGCGCAAGTATATAAAGACCGAACACCGTCATAATGGCCTCGGCAATTTTACTGTTTTTAAGAATGGAATGGTGCAGGTAATCGTGATAGATGATGAACATCCGCATGATCAACAGGCCCGACAGCAGGCTGAAAGCAATCCGTAAAGCAAGATAAGGCATCACCATGGTAGCGGTGAGCGAAGCAATGAGCAGGACTAAAGTGGATATGGTATGCCGCCAGCTAAGTGCACGTTTCTCCTGGGCGTAAGGTTTGGTGGCTAATATGAGTTGTTTTCCTTCTAACATCGCGTTGGTTTAAGCTGTTGCTGTTTCGGTTGGTGTTGGTGTGTTGATTCTCTTATGCTTCCATCTCCTGTGCGACCATAACCAGGTGGCAGGCTGACGGATGATATCGGCTTCCAGCCGACGGGTATGAATTTCTGTGATCTGGCCCGGAGCTGCGGTTGCGGGCTTGTCCAGCAGTACTTCTGCAGTAACCGTATAATAGCCCCGTTTAACGCGGGAAACGGATACATATACTACCGGGTAGTTCATTTTAGAGGCAATGCGCTCGGTGCCGGTAAATACGGGCGTATCCTGGTTCAGGAAGTTAACCCATTGCGCGGTATCGGGCCGGGGCGACTGATCGGCGATCAGTGCCGTGGCATTTATTTCTCCTCTCAGCTTTACCATTTCACGGAAAGTTTCCTGCATGGGGATGAGTTTGGTGCCGAAGCGGGTACGCATCCTGTACATGAGACCGTCGTAATGTTTATTAGCCAGCGGGTGATATACTACATACAATTGCTGCGGACAAAGCAGGCTGAAAGAGTTGCCACCCCATTCCCAGTTGCCATAATGCCCCATTACCAGAATGATGCTTCTGCCTTCGGCATGGAGGCGTTTAAACAGTTCCACAGTTTCCGGTGCTACGGAGCAATGCCTGAGCATGGAAGCTTTACTGATGGTCAGCGTTTTGAAAGTTTCCAGGAAGAGGTCACAGAAATACCGGTAATAATCCCGGCAAATCACTTCAATCTCCTGTTCAGACTTACCCGGAAAAGAATTGGCCAGGTTCTCCCTCACTACCTTCTTACGGTATCCCACTACATAATACAGTAATACGAAAAACACATCCGACAGCAGATAAAGCACTGGGAATGGAAGAATACTGATGAAGTAAACCACCGGAAGGAGTAAGTAATATAGAATTATACTCAAAAATGGCATAAGTTGTTGGATGCGTAATAAAGTACAAATTTACCAGTTTATATCAGGATAGACGGTCTTTTTTGGTTAATCCCCTAGATAATGTTCTGTTAAATTTGGCGGTAAATATATAATAAAGTTATTCACTATCATAGTGTTCATTGCCAATAAGTTATTAGGATTACTTCACCGGGCATAAACAGGTATGAACGGAATGCCCTGATTGTAAGCAGCGGTAAGGTGGCTTTGTTTGGGAGCTTATGGTTACTAATCAATGGGTTACAGGTGAAAATGTGGCGGTGTTACCTGATTTTGTGCCTGAAATTATTGCTGTTTGCAACCGGGATTCATTCACATGAAATAATTGATGAATTGGGGAAATAATAAAGCCACCCGGGATTTTTGTCCGGGTGGCTTTATGGTTGTATATGAAATTATCGTTTGATAATTGATTCACTTCTCCACTCCTTCCCGTCAAACACCCGGAGGAAATACACATCCGGTTTAAGGCCTGACATGTCCAGAGTGAGTCTTTGGGTGCCGGTGCCATATCTTGTTTGCCGCAGAATTCGGCCTGATTTGTCAGAGATCTGTACCTCCCTGATGAAACGTTCTGCAGTTTTCTTCACGGTTGCTTCATCCAGCGCCACTTCTACCCTGCTGGTGACAGGATTGGGCGTAACTGTAAAGGCGAAACCACAGCTTTGCACGAAATGGTAATACCCGGGCGACCATTCGCTCCATTCACAATTATTCCTCACCCTGAACCGGATGGTTACCACATATGGCTGGGATTGTGTGGGGAATGTTCCTGTGAAGCCAGCCTTGTTCACGATACTGGTGCTGTAGCATGATAAGCTTCCGGAGTTATAATTGATGCTGTAAGAATATGGGCTTGAGAACCAGTATTCCACTTCCTGCACATTAGCATCCGTACGCAGCGCGCAGCCTCCGTTGCCGTTATAGGTAACTCCGAATGAGGGCGAGCATGGGTTACCGGTTTTGGTAAAGTCGAATCCATTCAGTTGTGGGCCTGCTACGCCCAATGGTCTTGCGATGGCTGTCGAACTTGTGCCACAGTTTGTTTCTGTGGCGGTGAGTGTAGTAAAGCCACATCCGCCTACTCTGGTAACTGTTACGGTATGTCCTGAACCTGCAACAGTGGCAACAGCGGTATTGGAGGATGTCCAGGAAACATTGCCGAAGTAAGGGAGGCCATTATATTTCAGTGTAAAGTTTTGCGTAGGTGAGTTCAGATTAGGATCGCCTTCAAGATCGAACTGGCCGGGAAGGCCGTTTAACCTGTAAACTGCAGAGGTATTGGTGGTAAAGGCATTGGTATTTCCGGGGTCCAGCCAGTTACTGAGGCGGGTGGCATTGGTGCCGCCACCTGTCCAGGAGAGGTCGAACCGGCCGTATTCACCTATTGGCTGAGTGCAATAGCAGGCATTAGTATTGTTGGGGCCTACACAGGCATTGGCCTGATAGCCATGCAGCTGGCCCACTATACGGTGACTGGGATCAAACAAAGGAGCGCCCGATGAACCGGGTTGAACAATACCGGCATCAAAAGTAGCGCGCCAGTGATTAGAAGGGCTTCCCAGCCATGATACCGAAACCAGCGGATGATTATCCTGGCTGATCTTCATCAGATCTCCGCTCGGATGATGTATTGTAGTGGCAGATGTGGCTGGTGTGGCACATCTGCTCCATCCTGCATAATTAATACCTGAATTGACGGATGGTGTTGTGTTCAGCTCCAGCAAAGCAAAGTCTGTGGCAGCATCATTGGCTCTCAGGGTAGCACCATTGTACTGATGCGTTTCAGACCAGCCGCTGTTACCATTACACACCATACTCCATGTCTGGAACTGGAATACCCAGCCCGCTACATTGGTGGCACCTAAATAACAGTGGTTGGCAGTAAGGAGATATGGCGTATTGGTGTTCGCGGTATTCATTACCATTGCACCGGTGCAATAGATAATACCATCACCAAGGATGAGGGCAACGGAATTTTTTTCATTATCCCAACCATTTCCCGTTGGGCAGGCAATATTCACATTGCATGAAGCGGATGCACCCGGACTGCCAAAGTATTCCCCTCCCAGGGCTTTGTAGCCGAAGTTAACCCTGTTAATCAGGAGACTGTTATTTTTCGCTTCTGATGTAGGCACTTTCAGGCTAATGGTAAGGTCGCTGCCCAGATATGCGCGCGTAGCCCATTGCTGCAAGGGATTGTTTTCAGTAGCAGTGATACTGTCTGTCAGTTCAAACTGATTATAAATACTGAGTACGGCGTTTTTTGATAAAGAGAACTTCCCGAAATGCAGGGAAAGGCTCAGTGCCTTTTCTCCTCTCAGGGGTAATAGGTAGGTTGTATAGCGCTTATCTTCTACCACGGTTGCAGTTTTCAGAACGTCAATTGAAACTGTTACCGGGGTGGCGAATTTTCCGACATACTCACCGTTTGTTTTCTCAGCACTGGTCCGTAGCTGATCGAACGAAGCAGGTGCCGGAATCACATGGGGCGTAATGCCGGCCACTCTGGCGGATGTCAATGCGGTAGGGATACCTTCTTTGAAGTACTTCGTTTTAACCTGTGATAATGCAATAAGGGGGATGCAACAACAAAGCAATCCCAGTAGGAATAGTTTTTTGTAGTACTGTGTCATGGGTTTTGGATTGGGTATGAAAAAATAGGTACATGCGTGGATAGTGAAAACGGGTTTTGAATAAGGGTGCAGACTGTGGGCATAACAGGGTCACAAGGGCAGGGCTCAAAGGGCAGTCTAAGCAATATAATTAATCAGGTCGTATTGCAATATAAATAATAATTCTAATCTAAAGCACCCGGCCGGCAGCTAATCATTTTGCTAAAATGATAACCGTTTTATGGTGTCGGTTTTTCGCTTTGGGGTGCTTAATAATCGGGATGTACGGGTATCTTTATATATTTAAGTAACGGGAAGGAACCCCGGATTGTATCACACATATGGAGCATTACAAAATCATCCTGCTGCTGCTGGGCATCATGATATTGATCAGCGCATTCGCCGACCGGAACAAGCTCGCCTCTCCGGTTTTATTAATTATTTCTGGAATTGCCGTGGGTTTTATTCCCGGTATGCCGGTGATACAGATCAATCCGGAGATCATTTTCCTTTTATTCCTGCCACCCCTTCTCTTCGATGCTGCTTACAACATGCATTTCGATGATTTCAAGCGCCACTTCCGGACCATCAGTTCCCTTGCCATAGGGCTCGTTTTCCTGACTGCGGCTGCCATCGCCGTAATGTCTTACTACCTGATCCCGGAGATGACCTGGCCTTTGTCTTTCCTGCTGGGAGCCATCCTTTCAGCCACGGATGCCGTGGCGGCTATAGGAATTACCAAGAACCTGAAACTCACCCGCAATACCATGACGATCCTCGAAGGGGAAAGTCTTATTAATGATGCTTCGGCACTGGTGGCTTACCGCTTTGCGCTGGCGGCTGTGGCCGGAGGGGCGTTTATATGGGTGAACGCCATCGGTACTTTTATTAAGCTGCTGGTGGGCGGGTTTGTAACAGGACTGATCATGGCTATTCTGGCCGGCTTAATGCTCCGCTACATCAGGGGCCATTTGCTGGCGGTACTTAGTGTGATACTGATAGCACCTTTCGTTACTTACCTGCTGGCGGAGGCGTTTCACTTTTCGGGGGTTATTGCAGTGGTGGTGCTGGCATTCGGTATCTCTAAATTAGCAGTGGAGCGCTTCCCTGAAACGGTACGGGCGCAATCGAAGACCTTATGGGAAGTGCTGGTGTTTATCCTGAACGGGTTGATCTTCCTGTTTATTGGTTTAGAATTTCCATTGGTGATTGAGTCTATCGAACATACCAAGATACTCCCCTATTGCTTCTATGCCCTGCTGATCGTGCTGGTAACCGTGATCGTTCGCTTTATCAGGCTGTTCTTCATCCGCCGCAATCTCGAAGGGGTGTTCCGCAGGCTGAAGCCGGATCATTCCCATTATACCTTCCTGCAATCGATCATGCTGAGCATCCAGGAATCGTGGGTGATAGGCTGGGCGGGTATGCGGGGCATTGTTTCCCTCGCCATGGCCATTGCCCTGCCACATACGCCTGAAAGCGGGCTGGACCCGCACATGCGCAATGTGATTCTTTTTATTACTACCGTGGTTGTATTGATCTCCATCCTTGGACAGGGCCTGGTGCTGCCAATGATCATCCGGAAGATGGATGCGAAGGAATCGTAGGTTACTGTTCCACCATCCTGTTCAGTTCAAGCAGGTCTTTTATCGCATCGCCTATCGTGTTGTTGAAATACACAAATACATCTTTCCCTTCCCGCCGCCAGGCGCGTATCTGCCTGCACCGGAAGCGTAAATGCTCTACGCCATAGCCACCTTTATAATCTCCTGCGGGGCCATGAAAGCGGAGATATACAAATGGCGCCCCGGCGTTCAGCCGTCCGTTGGCGGAGCGGGGCATATCGTGCAGTACAATACTGCATCCGGTTGCGTCTGCCATGGCAAAGGTTTCCGGTGTATACCACGATGCGTGCCTCAGTTCAAGAGCTATCTTCCAGTTGCCGGAAGCATCAGCAGAGCGCACCAGTTCCAGCAGCCGAACGGTTTTCTCTAATAAATGAATGGATGCGGAGGGCGGCAACTGAATGAGCAGGCAGCCTTTCTTCTGCCCCGCCTCTCCTATTGCCGACATGAATCGGATTACATCTTCGTCTTTATACGCCAGATCCTTCACATGGGTGATACCCCGCCAGAGTTTGTAGGTAAACGTAAAGCCATCGGGCACTTCTTCCGTCCAGCGTTTAACGGTGGAAGCCATGGGCACGGTGTAGAATGAACGGTTGATTTCGATACTGTTGAAGAGTGATGCGTAATAGGTAAGCCTGCTTTTGTCTTTGTATTCCGGGGGAAACGCCTGTTTGTTGGGGACCGGCAACACAAGTCCGCTGGTGCCGGAATGATATATCCCTGTCCGTATTTCCTTCATAACGATTGGTTTACATCCATCTAATACAATGCAAACATTATACCTCAGGCCACCTGCGGGAGGCTGAAGCCATGGCAGTTCCCGCTTTGGTGCGGGAAATCCCCATTTGGGCAGGTAAAGTTGTTGGAATACAACCGGTTGATACACAATTGGAATGCCGGAGATTGCCGGATATGGTCCTTTTTTAGTGCTATGGGGATGAACCATGCTGAAGCAGGTGTGTTGTAACAAGACCAGTTAAGCGATTTTCTTCACCACTAATACGCAATCTTATGTCCGGATATCATGAAGACAAAGCCTGTATAGACCTCTGCCTGCAATGCGCGGCAGTTTGTAACCACTGTGCCAGTTCCTGTACGCAGGAGCCTGATGTAGCCCATATGGCACGCTGCATACAGCTCGATATGGAATGCGCTGCCCTTTGTTATGCTACAGCCCAGCTGATGAGCCTTGGCAGCGGGCACGCTACCCGTTTATGCGTGATATGTGCCGATGCCTGTGACTCCTGTGCGGCAGAGTGCAGTAAACACAACTCGGAGCATTGCCAGGAGTGCGCAGCCATTTGCCATAAATGTGCGGAGGCTTGCCGTGCGATGAACGACCGTTGAGGTAATTGTTTACCGGTACAGCGTTGAAGGGCTTACGCCAAAGGCTTGTTTAAAAGATAGGGAGAAATGCGAGAGGTTTTCGAACCCCACATCCAGGTATACGTCAGAGGGTTTGATGTGCATGTCTTTAATAAGGCGGTAGGCTTCCTGCAGGCGCTTCTGTTTGAGCCATTGGCCCGGGGTAGACTGAAACACCTTTTCGAAGTCGCGTTTAAACCCGGCCCTGCTCCTGCCGGTGAGCTTTGCCAGGGTATCGATAGATACGTTGAACATATAATTCTGCAGCATAAAAGCTTCCAGGTCTATTTTGTGCGGTTCGGAGAAGTCGAACAGTACATTTTTCAGTGCAGGGTTAATGTCCAGCACCAGTGCAATTACTTCCTTCGTTTTCAGTTCCGTCATCAGCGGCGTCATACGTTCCGGCTGTGTGAAATATGGCTCCAGTGAGGCAAAGAAGGCTTTTACGAACGCATCATCCTGCAGTTCGTAAAAGCCTTGTTCGTTTTTATGGCCGGCAGCATGCTGATGGTGCTCCGTGCTGTATTTCCGGAGTATATCCGTGTTGAGGAAGATGTTGATCGCTTTGAACTCACCGCCTGCGGGAGGCAGTTTTACCGCCTTCACCAGCTGGTTGCGCTTCATGAGTCCAAGTGTACCCGTTTTCAGGTGCCGGGTGCCGCCAGAAAGGGTGAGCTGCATTTCGCCGGACAGTACATAAGTGACCACATGTATGCCCAGGAAATCTTCCGTGCTGCGCTCCTGCCTTGTGCCGCAGGAATACAGGATATTGTCTATCGGTATCTTCTTATACTCCGGCGTCATGTTTGATGGTGTTCAGTAATTCGTTGTGCAGCATGTTATCCATTTCTTTGTCTGTCATAGTTTTCCGCAATGCCAGAATTTCGTTAGCCATATACCCGGCTGCATAGCGGGTTTCCGGTTCTTTTGCCGTAATGGCGGTTTCAATTACTTCCGCGATTACCTCGGGGTCCATACCAACGGATTGCTCGATGGCATTGAGCCTGTCAGCATAATCCCTGGCAGTTTTGCTATAGCGGCCGTTGCCCGATACTTTCAGCAGGTTTTCCGCCGCAATGCCGCCCCATTCTGATTTAATGCCCCCCGGCTCTACCACAATCACATCTACCCCGAACTGCTTTACTTCGTTACGGAGACTATCGCTCAATCCTTCCAGTGCAAACTTGCTGGCGTGGTACCAGGCTCCAAAGGCGCTGGCGATCTTACCGCCGACAGATGTGATATTGATGATCTTTCCAAACCTGTTTGCGATCATGGAGGGTAATACCAGCTGTGTAACCCTTGCAGCGCCGAACACGTTTACTTCCATCTGGTACTTTGCTTCCGCCAGGGGAATTTCTTCGAAAGCGCCATACGATCCGAAGCCGGCATTGTTCACCAGTACATCTATGCGGCCTTCCGCATCGAGGATGGCTTTAATGCCTGCGGCCATGGAGGGTTCGGAGGTTACATCCATTTCCAGCACTTTTACGCCCAATGCTTTTAAGCTCTCCATTTTTTGTACCCTGCGGGCGGCGCCGTAAACGGTGTATCCCTTTGCTGCCAGGTGTTTCGCGGTTGCTTTGCCAATGCCCGCGGAGGCACCTGTTACTAAAACTACTTTGCTCATTTTATCAGTGATTTTGTAGTACAAAGGTACTGCGGGTGATAAATGGGCGTTTTGCTGCAGGGCTCAAATTTGCTTTGCTGTGAGGCTCAAAAATACGGAAATGCAAGCATGTTGGAGTTGACCGGATTCATGGTTTTTGCATATTTTTAAAGAAACTACCCCAAAATGAATGATGCGCTGTTTACGCTGTTGAATAGCATTTCTCCCATGTCGGCCGGATTAACAGCACACCTGTCGTCGGTACTGGTTTCCCGTGAAATAGCCAGGAATGAAGTGTTGCTGAAACGGGGGCAGGTATGCAGCCATATCTATTTCGTGGAGCGCGGCATGCTGCATTGCTTCTATGAGCGGAACGATGTTAAGATCACGGCCTGGTTCATGCAGGAAAACGATGTGATCATTTCCGCCAAAAGCTTCTTCCTGCAAATTCCCGGCGAGGAAAGTATTGTAGCGCTGGAAGATACGGTGGTGCATGGCATCAGTTTCCAGGAACTGCAGGATATTTACGTGATGTTCCCTGAGTTCAATGTGGCGGGCAGGGTATTGACTTCCAAATATTACATGCAGAGCGAAGAGCGGCTGTATTACCTGCGCAGGGAACGGGCGCGCGATAGGTACCTCTTCCTGCTCAATACCCAGCCCGAGATCGTGCGCAGGGCGCCTTTAAAGCACATCGCATCGTACCTCGGCATCACGATGGAAACGCTGAGCCGTATACGATCATCTATGTGAAGCGAATTTGATTTATATCAATTTCCACGGTTGTGTTTACCCGTTATCTTGCCTGCATATACTACAACAAATGAAAACACTACCCCTTTTAAGTCTGGCCCTCCTGTTCGCCAGCCTGCATACTACCGCCCAGGTAAAGTTTGAAGGCCCCGGTGCGTTGCCCCCGGCAGTTAACAGTTTGTATCGTTATTTTAAAGAGGCACCAACAAATTGTAGTCTTTCTGAAGACCTGATAAAGAGCACCCCATTGTACGGTCAGGCGCTGGAGCGGTATTTTGATACTGCTGCCATGGGCAGTAAATTCCGGCAAAGGGATATTTCTCCAGTGCTGCAATACCAGGTGCTGTATTCCATAGACTGCGGTGTTGACCATTTTCCGCCCGATTCCATAGTAGCCATGCCTGTTGCTTACTATTACAACCGCTATGGAGAAGCCAATCCATATGATACGCTTGACATTGACCGGCGTTATTTCGTTACGTTCCATATTGCCGGGACGTTTTATCCTGTCCTCGATGTGTGCATGAATGGTAACGGCCGTTTTGCCTACCTCCTGCCCATGATTTACTTCGACCGGGAGAAGGGCAAGGTGCTGGAGGGCTTTTTCCGCAGGTATGCGAAGCGCTGAGCATTTCGTATCTTAGTATTATGACGTTTTACCATAGCGAAATCATCCGGATCAGGGAATTATGCTATTCCAATACCCACCAATTGCAAACGGTGATTGGTACCAAAAACTATATTGACCAGCACTTCGATCAGGAGCTGAACCTGGATATGCTGTCTCACATCCGTTATACGTCTAAGTTTCACCTGCTGCGCCTGTTTAAGCGCTACTATGGTCTTTCCCCGAGGCAGTACATGACCGACCGGAGGATTGAGCAGTCCAAGCATTACCTCAGGCGGGGCATGAGTGTATCAGAGAGTTGTTTTGCCGTGGGGTTTGAAAGTCCGGCTTCGTTCAGTACGCTTTTCAGGCGGAAAACGGGCATGGCACCCGGGGAGTTTCAAAAAAGAGCAATTTTCGCAAAGTGATTTACAGCCGGATGGCGGATCTTGCATCCTGTAACACTAAAACACCTGCAACATGCGCGTAAAAGTAATTGGCATACCCGTCCTTGATCAGGACAAAGCATTAGCATTCTACACGGAGAAACTGGGGTTCATCAAGAAAGTGGATGTACCCGTGAGTGAATCCAGCCGCTGGCTTACCATTGTATCCAAAGAAGAACAGGATGGTACCGAAGTGCTGCTGGAGCCCGCTCCCCTACACTTTGAGCCCGCCAAAGTATACCAGAAGGCATTATATGATGCCGGCATCCCCTACACCCAGTTCAATGTAGACAATGTACAGGCAGAATACGACCGGCTCGTGAGTTTAGGCGTAGCCTTCAGTGTGAAGCCTACCGAAATGGGGACCGTGAAGATCGCGGTGTTTGATGATACCTGCGGGAATAACCTGCAGATGGTGGAGATGTTGTGATAAATGCTTTAGATATATAAGAAGCCGCGCTGTATTAGATGGGCGCGGCTTTTTGGTTTAGGGGGATCAAAAAGCAGTTGAAGAAACTAACCATTGCGAAACCGGCATAAAAATAATCTCCTCCCTTTACGGAATCAAACTCTCCAGCGATGGCCTGTTCATCAGAGACAGGAAGATCGTTCTGTCCATCGTTTCGAGCACTCCTCCCGGGGTGCGGCGGAAGCGCCTGCCGTTAAGGAAGGGGAACACCCGCGCCAGTATGGCGTCTGATATATTACTGATGGTTTCGCTGATAATGGTTTCGTAGGTGGTGCCCGGACGGCTGGCCTGCAGCGTTCTCCATGTGGCGATGTCGTCTGCAATAAATATGTTTCCCATGATACGGGAAATGGGTAAGCGTTCCTCGAGGCTTAAGACCAGTCCTGTGAAGGTATTGTTGCTGTCAATGATAAAGGTATGGGTATCCTGCTGATCATATTGGCCGGTTTCATTGAAACTGGTTAAGCGGCTGAGGGTAACCATGCCTGCGCTGGCATAGATGCCCGAGCGAAGTGTGGCGCTGTCTCCCGTGAATACCTCATCGTTTTGTGGTTCGAAGAAGATGTAGGAATGAATATCTGCGGGGTCGGTGGCGATTTGTACGGCATTGAATGCATGGCCGGGTACGGAGGCGATGAAGATGGGGATATGGAACTTTACAGGAACATCCCCTACGTCTATACGTGCTATGGATGATAGGCGTGATGAGGTGTCTGCATCAGCGCGGGGAGCGGAGGTATAGCGGGTGTACATCTGCGTAGCATAGCCCTGGCATACGTTCTCAAAGGTTTGCAGGGCTGTGGCGGTGGCTTCGCAGCTGGCTTCACCGCTGGCGTCTCCCGTGTGGTACGGGCGGCAGTTCGTTTGATCGAACTGAAGGATGTAGCGGACGAAAGTGACCCTTGCGCCGGGGGAATTCAGTACCGGCCAGATGGCGCGGGTATTGGACCATGCCACTACAGTGGCGGAATATAATCGGGAAGTATGTGGTTCATTATTCAGGACAAACACGGGATCGCTCAGCTGGTAAACGATGCGTCCTGTAGAAAAGCCTTCTTCTTCCGTTAGGCCATGGGAGCTGCGGTATTCATCCGCCAGATCTTCATGCATGGCGCCGGTATCTTCAGGTGTGCGTTGTATGCGTGCGGGTTGAACATGAGTGGGTGCTTTTTGCACAGCAGGCTGAGGGGCCGGAGCGAAAAACGAAGCTTCCGGTGCCGGGAAAAAGGACGGGGCGGTTTTAACCTGTTGCGGGACGGCTGCTGATTTGTTGTTCATAATTGGAACGATGACGGGAGGAATGAACGGGGCTATTGGGGCTTATTCCTGAAATGAGGCTGAATCTACCGGGGTTGAATGTCTATAATATTACGAATTTCGGAGCGCCTGGCCAAAACCTTCACTTAATGCGCGATTGTTTGGTTTCATTTCTTTTGACTGCTCATGTTCTTCAGCGTATATCTTTAACTTAATTAGTTGATATTCAAATGTAATGATTGGACCTGTGCGTATTTCATTGCTTAAATAGGGCGATAAAATAGTTTCAAAGTATTACAAAGAAGGTTACGGATAATTATTAAATAGTTTCGTTTTGTTGGAAATTGTTATCTTGATAGAGATTCCCGTTGTGCAGCCCGGTTCCATTTAATCTATCACCAAGTTTCCACCCTAAACGCAATTCACCCATGAAATCACTGTTTTTAGCCGCCGCGCTTGCTTTGGCGGCAGTATCCTGTAAAGAAGACCCGAACCCTGTAGCGCCCGCAGTCAACCGGCCTGAAACGCTTTCTGTAACGGAAGAAGCCCTGGCCACTCCAAAAGAGATCATTATCTGCGATCAGAAGAATGCCCGCATCATTATGGTAGATGTAGCCAATGGCAACGCCATCACCTGGGAATGGAAGGCCAATGCTTCTTATGCCATGATCCACACCACGGCCCAATCCTGGTTTTCTAACCTTAGCGAAGCCAAACTGGTTTATAATGGCAACTACATCCTCGCCACTGCCTCCGGCGGCGGTGTTGCACTTATCAATGTCAGCTCCAAAAAAGCCATCTGGTTCGACTATGCCGGCGGAAACACCCACTCTGCCGAGCTGCTGCCCAATGGCAACATCGTGACAGCCTCCAGCACAGGCGGCTACCTCAAGATCTTTGTAACGGATTCATATATCAACGATGCATCTGACCAGACCGGTCCCATCGCCTTCCCGGATGTACATAATGTAGTGTGGGACCACGCCCGCCAGCAGTTGTATGCCGCAGGTAAGAACATCATCCGTGTTTATTCCTACAACAACAGCTGCCGCAGTCCGGCCCTGACATTGAAGAAAACCTGGACTATGCCACAGGGCAACGCGCACGACCTTTTCCCTGTTCATGGCAGTACTACCGATCTTTGGCTCACCAATTCCGGTTACATCTATAAGTTCAATGTGGTAACGGGTGCATTCACCCTGCAGAAAACGCTCACAGCGGTGAAATCCGTTACTTCCGGTCCGTCGGGCTATGCCACTATTCTGGCGAGAGCTACCGGCGTTGGAGGAGAAACCTGGCGTACGGATCAGGTCATCGATATCAACAATGCACTGGTATATAAAAATACTTCTATCGGACTGTATAAAGCCCGCTGGCGCCTCGTGAACCTGTTCAGCTACCCGGCTGGTGACAGTTTCCATGAATGCACGCACTAACAGGGGAATATGGGCTGCATGAAAAAGCCGGGCTGTTGAGGCCCGGCTTTCTTATTGAGGTATGTGGCTATATTCAATAAATACCATATACAAATGTACTCACCATTTCCCTCAGGGCGGCCAGCCGGAAAGGTTTCAGCAATACATTATCAGCGCCTGCTTCCCGGGCGAGTTCAAGAATAAGGGGATTGGCGGAAATCATCACCACGGGGATAAGGCATGTCTGGGAGTGGCTCTTCAGATGGCGGCATATATCCAATCCATCGTTACCGGATAATTGCTTATCGAGTATGAAAATATCCGGTAATGGGTAGTTATTTTTAAGCAGCAGTTGACCATTCATGTAACATGTGATAGTGTATTCCGGTTCCTTAAATACCATGCTGAACATTTCCTGAATGGCAGGGTCGTCTTCAACCAGTAAGATCTTTTTCATGTATGTTTTTTTGCGGCAGGCTTAGTCCTTGCAGGACATATGCTTGCTAAGGACCACTGCCCTTAACATCTGCAGGTTGAAAAGTTTTTTCCATAGAATCGCCAGATCAGGCTACCATGGCAAGATTGCGTACGTCCTGTCGCCATTGTCTTCAATAATAATATTCCTTTCGATTTTCGGGTATTAACAGGCGGTGATGAAAAACTGCATGATTCAAGTGCAGTTTTACTGAAACACCGTTGGGATGGGCAGCACTGTGTTTACTAAAGGTAAACAGGTTACGGGCAAATACCAAATCATAACATTATGGCTGTTACTACTGCTGTTAATGCCGGATTACAAAAGGCCGGCTATTCTTGCCGGCCGGATAAGAGTGTGCCGCTACGCTATTACTCATTTCAATGCGCACCCAATGGTCCTTCTCACTTACATAACAATCTGATAACCTTCCGGTCACAATGCGGTCACAGGAACTTGATACTCTTGCGCGGTCTAAAACCTACATAGATTCATGCGTACTAAAATCAAGTTCCTGTTGCCGGTTGCTGCAAGCCTGGCATTTGCCGCCTGTTCCAAAGATGATGTTAAGAACCCCGATACCCCGGTGATAGAAGACCCCGCTTCTTTCGAAGAAATCGGGATGATCGATATCGGGGCTAAAGGTGCTGCCGAAATCAGTGCCTACGATCCTTCCACCAAACGCCTGTTTGTGGTAAAGAACGACGGCATCAACATGATCAAAGTGCTGGACCTCTCCGATCCCGCTAAAATCACCGACCTGAAGAAAGACATCCTCCCTGCCGGAGGCGTGGTGAACAGTGTGGCCGTTTACAACGGCAAACTGGCCGCTGCCATTGAAGGTATTAATAAAACTTCCGCCGGCCGCGTAGATGTGTACAATACCAGCGACAACTCCCTCATCAAAACCATCACCGTTGGCGCCATGCCCGATATGGTGACTTTCTCCCCCGATGGTAAATGGATACTGACCGCCAATGAAGGCGAACCTGCTACCGATTATTCCGCCGATCCCGTTGGTTCCGTTTCACTCATTAATGTTACTGACAACTACACTGTAACTACCCTCGACTTCAGCGGCTTTGCTCCCCAGCAGGTGGCTCTTGCACTGAAAGGCTTCCGTATCTTCGGTCCGGGTGCTGGCTTCGCTCAGCATGTAGAGCCTGAATACATCACCGTGGCTCCTGATTCCAAAACCGCCTGGGTAACGCTGCAGGAAAACAATGGCATTGCTAAGATCGACCTCACCGGTAAAACCATCACGGAGATATTCCCCCTTGGTTTTAAAGACTACAATACGGATGCGAACGCGGTAGATGTGTCCGATAAAGACGGTGGCATCGTATTCAAAAAAGTACCGGTAAAAGGGATGTACCAGCCCGATGCCATGGCCGTATTGCTGAATTCCGCCGGCATACCGCACCTTTTCACGGTAAATGAGGGAGATGTGCGCGAATGGGATGCTTACGCGGAAAACGCCCGGGTAAAAGACCTGCAGCTTGATCCCGCTGTGTTCCCCGATGCTGCCGCCCTGAAAGCAGAAAGCGCCCTCGGCAGGCTCACGGTTACCAAAACGCTCGGTGATGCCAATAACGACGGACTGTACGAAGCCCTCTATTCCTTTGGGGCACGCTCCTTCTCCGTATGGAACGGTAATACCGGAGCCCTCCTGTTCGACAGCAAGAACGAGCTGGATGTAAAAGCCAAAGAAGCCGGTATTTATGATGATGCCCGCAGTGATGATAAAAGCGTTGAGCCGGAAGGCATCGCTATCGGCATCATGGGCAACAGGTCTATCGCCTTTATTGGTATGGAACGGGTGGATGCAGTAGCCATTTATGATGTAACCAATCCCCTCGCTCCCACCTTCCTCCATATCGTGAAAACGGGCGATGCACCTGAAGGTGTGCTGTTCGTGGATGCGAAGAGTAGTCCTTCGAAGAAGAGCCTTCTCATTGTGAGCAGTGAAGATGATGGCGTGATCAGGGTATTCTCTCCTAAAAAGTAACATCCCTTGCCATGATATCAGTTACCGGCTTCGCATTACGCGGGGCCGGTTTTTTCTTTTGGGGGAAACACAGTAATTTTCCGCTATGAGCACCAAAACCCTGAAGATCAAAGTGTCCTCCGCCATCGGTTCTGTTTCTGCCAGATACATGGCGTCATCCAAACCGGTATGTGTTCTTACACTGGCACATGGTGCCGGGGCAAATATGGATCATGTGTTTATGGAAACACTGGCTGCATCACTTGCCGGTGCTGGTATTTCCACCCTCCGTTTCAACTTCCCGTTTACCGAACAGCAGAAGAAGCGGCCTGATACTCCGGCTGTAGCCTATGCTACAATTGCAGCCGCTATTGAAAAGGCACAATCCATAGCACCGGGTATTCCCCTGTTTGCTGCAGGCAAATCATTCGGAGGGAGAATGACCTCCCAATACCTTTCAGAACATCCCGAAAGTCCCGTGAAAGGCGTTGTGTTTTACGGGTTCCCGCTGCATGCTGCCGGTAAGCCTTCTACTGACCGGGCTGCACATTTACAGGCCATCCGCATCCCCATGCTGTTCCTGCAGGGCTCAAAAGATGCCCTGGCCACCTGGGATCTTATCGAAGAAGTTTGCAGTAGATTGCCCACGGCCACGTTGGTGAAGCTGGAAGGGGCTGATCATTCGTTCAAAGCCGGTAAGAAAGATGTGATCTCTCTGCTTACGGCGGAAACGAAGGAATGGATGGGAGGTATCTTATAGCATAACAATATCCTAACGGTTAAAGCGAAAATCCTATCATTCCGGCATTCCCCAATTCCGGAAATTACATATGTCTATTCCACGTTCTGCAGCCGGCGCCCTCCGGTGCTATGAAAGCTTTTATTAAACCTCGATTCCACATGATGAAAACTTTACCCCTTGCAGCATTGCTGCTATGGGCTGCTTCAGCGATGGCAGCCATCATTCCCGTGAACACGCTTCCTGCTTTGCAGTCAGCTATCAACAACGCCTCTCCCGGCGATGTGATTGTTTTGGCCAACGGTGTGTACACGGCTACTTCCAACATTACCATCAACCGGCAGGGCACTGCCGCAAAGCCCATCACCATCACTGCAGAAACTGTGGGCGGTGCGGAGATCACCGGCACCGGAGGCTTTGCCATTGCATCCCCTGCCGCACACATTGTAATCTCGGGCTTCCTGTTTACGCACAGTGCAGGAAAAGCCACCATTGGCAGAGGTACTTCCTTCTGTAAGCTCATCCGCAACGTGTACAAGACGCCCGGTGAAGGTGATAACCTTAATGTACAGGGCGATGATCATGAGCTGGCTTACAACACCTTCCGCGATAAAGCGGCGCTGGGTCAGTTCCTTTCCATCCATGTTTCGGGTGGACCGGGCACATCGGGCAGCCAGGCTGCACGCCGCATCTGGGTGCATCATAACTGGTTTTATAACCAGCGGCCCGGTGGCGGCAATGGATCGGAAACGGTGCAGTTTGGCCTGAGCGGCCTAAGCCTGTCTACCACCAACAGCATCATCGAATACAACCTGTTCGAGAAATGCGACGGGGAGAACGAATCCCTGTCAGTGAAAGTATCGGGCATCACCATCCGGTACAATACTTTTCTGAACAGTCCGGCACAGTTTACACTACGTCATGGCAACTTTGCGAAAGTGTATGGCAACTATTTCCTCAACACACCCGGACTCCGCATTTTCGGTGATGACCATACCATTCACAGCAATCACTTCGAGAACTGCAGCATTGCGCTCAACATCGGTAACGGTTCAGCAGAAGTATCTGAAGGCGGGGCGCTCACTTCGCACGATCGTCCGGATCGTGTGCTGATCGCTTTCAATACCCTCGTGAACAATGCCACCAACATTCGCCAGGCTCCCCGTACAAACGGATTGGGTTCTACCTACATCACCGGGGCGTATAATATCATTACCAACAGTACAGCGCAGGCAGTACAGATTCAGGGGCCCTGCCTCAACCCGGTATGGAAAGGCAATATCATCCATAACCTCACGAACAATGCGGGCGACATGCCTGATACCTCCTACATCGTTGCTGACCCGCTGCTGGCGCGTGATATAACGGGTACTTTCCACCTGCAGCCGGGCAGTCCTGCTATTGGCATGGCAACGGAAGAAATGCCGGGCATAGCAGTGGATATGGATGGCCAGCCACGCAGCATGCCTTTTGATGCGGGGGCGGACCAACTGTCTGCTGCACCGGTTAAGGCTTTGCTGATAGACAGCACCCATGTTGGCACCCATGCCGGTGGCAGCAACCCCGTAGTGGGGATACAGTCTCCCCTGCCCGGTTCCATCCTGCAGGCGGGAATGCCTGTACAGTTCACAGTGGCGGCTATTTCACTCACAGATACCGTTACTTTCGTACGGTACATGGTGGATGGTGTGGAGATTGCGGCAGACAGCAGCCGGCCGTATAGCATTGAATGGCAGGCTTCCTATGGCAGTCACATCCTTTCCGCCTATGCGGTAGATGCCAGCGGGCGTATCAGTGATACGGTTTCAGTACAGGTACGCGCCAACCCCGCCGGGGCATCCGTGGCACTTACAGCACCGCTACAAGGCTCCACGCATGTTAGTCCGGTTTATGTAGACCTTTCCGCCATGGCAGTTGATTCCATTTCTGCAGTGCGTGCAGTGGCCTTTTACAGTAATGGTACATTGGTGGCTGTAGATAGTGCAGCGCCCTATAGTTACCGCTGGATGAGCCCTCCTGCTGGTAACCTGGTGCTTCAGGCACGGTCGGTTAATACCAATGGCGATACGGCTTTTTCAACAGAAGTGCGTACCAGCGTTAGGTATGGCCAGTTCGATGTTACAGATAATGGCGGGGTGATTACCGGCCAGTATCCCAATCCAACCAAACCTACGGAAGACCTGCCCGCCCTCATCGATAACAACCCCGCTACAAAGTATTACCGCAGCGGAAGAACGGCACTCTGGATACAATATGCTTCTGCTACTCCCGCAATACTCGTGCGGTATACACTCACTTCAGGAAACGACCGGCCGGCTCGTGACCCGAAAGACTGGCGGCTGCTGGGATCTAATGATGGCACCACCTGGGATACGCTCGATGTACGCAGCGGGGAAACCTTTGCAACCAGGGGTCTCAATCAATCTTACCCGCTCGATGTACAGATGAAGGCATATACTTATTTCAGGCTGGATATTACAGCCAACAACGGTGAAGCTAATACACAGCTGGCCGAATGGGAGCTGATAGAGAAGAAGCAGCAATCCATCTCATTCGACAGTATCCCTGCACAACGTTATGGAGCGGGAGATGTAGTGCTCAATGCAATATCTTCAACGGGTTTGCCGGTAACATTCAGTGTAACGGATGGTCCCGCAATAGTAACGGGTAATGGCTTGCAGCTGCAGGCGCCTGGTATGGTTACCGTAAAGGCTACGGCTGCCGGAAACGATAATTACTTCACAGCGGATACCGTTCAAACATTTGAAGTGCTGAAAGGCCTGCAGGAGCTGAATTTTACTCCGGTTGGCGATAAAACGTTCGGTGATACGGCATTTGTTTTACAGGCAGCTTCCTCCGTTGGTTTGCCTGTTTCTTACCACCTTGTTTCCGGACCGGTTGCTTTGCAGGATTCCGTTGTAACGATCCTGGGAGCCGGAGAGGTTACTGTACGTGCCATACAGCCCGGAAATGATTTCTATGAAGCGGATTCCGTGGAGCAAACCTTCACGGTGCGGAAGGCGTCACAAACCATCACTTTCCCGGTAATAGAACCGCAACGCCGCCTGAAAACGGTAACGCTGGAGGCCACTGCTTCCACGGGTTTGCCTGTTACTTATGAAGTAGTATCCGGTGTAGCAACCATTACCGGTAATACAGTGAAGCTGCTGGATGAAGGATTGGTTACCATCCGTGCAATACAGGCAGGGAATGAAAACTACGACACGGCTACTGCGGAACAGGTGATCCTGGTGCTGGGTGTAGAACTGGTGCGCGATCCTATAGATATTACCATCTACCCCAACCCTACCCGTGGCCCCATAACCGTGCGGCTGAATAAGAAGCTCGACAGGCCGTATACCTTCCATGTGATAGACAGGATGGGCAACCGGGTCGCATATGCATTCGTTCCGGCAGGTGCGGGTACATCTACCGTAAGCCTCAACCTTTCCCATCTGCGGCACGATCTCTACTTCATCCACGTATCGGATGGATTGAATAAGACCGTTCGGATGATTATGAAACTGTAAGGAATTATAGGTACGATACTAACGTACTTGCAGGTACACCAAACAAAAGGCCGTCTCATGCATTTGAGACGGCCTTTTGCAATATGGATATTTTCTGATCAGGATGCTACCTGCCGTTTTCCTGATACATGTTCTTTCCCCCAAAGAGACATTTCACGGAATACACCGGAAAGACTTTCACCAAACGGCGTCAGTGAATATTCCACCCGGGGTGGTTTCTCTTTGAACTCTTCCCGGAAAATGAGCCCGTCCACTTCCAGTTCCTTCAGTTGTTGTGTAAGTACTTTTCTTGAAATGGCGGGAATGCGGGCGGCTATTTCACCGAAGCGCCTTTTACCGGTGGTAAGGTAATAGAGGATCACAGTTTTCCATCTGCCGCCGATATATTCCAGCGTGGCCGCTACAGGGCCTATAATATCGTCATTGAAGTGTGCCATTTGGTTACTTTTTGATTACCAGTTTTTGCCGGTTACAAAATGGTAACTGATGAAATGAGAATTCATTTGTTGGTTTCTTAATGCTTCAAATGTACTTATTCAACTTAAAAATTAATGTAGGATTTTAGTCACCCGGGCTACCAGAAAGTTCGGCAAAAGGTGTCGTTTTTAACCCCTAACATTGTCGCAATTGCACTGCAGGAAGCCGGATATTGTTGCCGAGATTTGTGACATAATAAACCCTCACGATATGAACAAGTATTCGTTATCCGGCTTTGCAGTGGCCGTAGTGCTGGCGGTGATGAGCTCCTGCCAGTCTGGCCCTAAAGAAGAGCAAAGCACTACCGCCATGCCCAAAGACTCAACAGCAGCACAAACCCTGCAACCGAAAGACACCGGCTTTGCCGCCGTTAACGGTCTCAACCTCTACTATGAAGTATATGGCGAAGGAAAACCCATTGTTCTTCTGCATGGTTCTTTTATGAACATACCGCTGAACTGGGCGCAGATTATACCCCTGCTGGCGAAAGACCGTAAAGTGATAGTGGCAGAAATGCAGGCACACGGCCGTACAAAGGATATTGCACGTGAGTTCAGCTATGAATACATGGCTGATGATGTATCCGGCCTGCTGAAGCATCTGAAGATCGACAGTGCAGATATCCTTGGATACAGCATGGGCGGTGGTGTGGCCTTCCAAATGGCGGTGCGTCATCCTGAACAGGTACGCCGGCTGGTAGTGCTCTCAGGTACCTACACGCACGATGGCTGGTGGCCTGAAGTGGAAGCCATGTATTCCACCATGAACGCAGAAATGTTCAAAGGTTCGCCCATAGAACAGCAATTCCTTGATCAGGGTAATGATTCTACCCAGTTCCCTGCGTATTTGAAAAAGGTATTGAGTATAGACCTGAAGCCATATGACTGGTCGAAGGAAGTGAAAAGTTTAAAGATGCCGGTTTTCATGGCTATTGGTGACGCTGATGGGGTGCGTTACGAACATGCGCTGGAGCTGTTCCGTGCCAAAGGCGGCGGCAAGATGGGTGACATGCACGGCATGCCTCATTCACGGCTGGCCATCCTGCCAGGTACCACTCATATTGGTATGATGCACAAGGCGAATCTCTGGGTGCCAATGGTGACCGATTTCCTCGATGGCGATCTGAATGCGCCTCCTCCTTCTTTCTAACATCTTTTTAGTGATATATCTATAGCCGGGGAAGTGTTTCTCCGGCTATAGTATTTCTATGTATCCGTCGGTACCATTTACCCGGATGCGTTGCCCGTTTTTAATAAGTTTGGTAGCCCCGTTAACGCCTACTACGGCCGGCAGTCCATATTCCCGGGCAATTACAGCGCCATGGGTCATGAGGCCGCCTACCTCGGTAACAAGTCCGCTGATGGAAACAAAGGAGGGCGTCCAGCTGGGATCGGTGAACGTGGTAACCAGGATATCTCCCGATTCCAGATCAGCTTCTTCAATATTTAGAATTACACGTGCGCGGCCTTCAACAGTACCGGCAGATACCGCGAGACCGGGGATGGCACCATCCGGGAGGTGATCCAGGTTATAGGCGCCGGTAATAATCTCCCCATCTGATGTGATAACCCTTGGCGGGGTGAGCTTTTCATAGGTCTTGTATAATTCTTTCTCCCGCTGTATGCTTTCATAATCCACTTCATGCGTACGCACTGCTTCGCGGAGTGCATAGAAAGTGAGATAGTTCATGTCTTCCAGCTCCCTTAACACACCTGCCTGCACAAGGGCGCGTGCCTCTTTCAGCAAGGCCAGTTTGTAGAGGTAATAGCGGTTGATGATGCCGTATTTAGGGTATTCGCGGTAGCCGATGAAACCCCTTACCAGATCGATCATCCGTTTTGTTTCTGCCGCCTTTTCTTCCCCGCCGGGTAATTGCCGTAGTCTTTCCAGTATCTCCTTTTCTTTTTGCAAGGCATCCTGCCTTCCCTGTTCAAATTTGCGGGCACTGGCGCCTGGGGTGAAGTTCCTGATATTATTGAGTAACATCGGAATGAGGATGGCGGGCTTTTCGCTCCAGCGTGTTCTGGTGATATCAATCTCTCCGGCGCAACGCATACCGAATTTATCGAGGAAGGCTACGATAGCCTCACTGGCTTCCTTTCCTCCTTCTATTTGAGGTAATATATCGAGGAAATCATCGTCGCCGGACTGTTGCAGGAGTTCTACTACAGCTGGGAATGGCCGTATCACATCCGCCACATCCATCAGTGCAAGGCCCATTTCGGAGGTGATATTGTTGGGGGCAGACAGTGTAATGGTATCGGCCACATTTTTATCTCCCAGCCATTCCAGCATTTTTTCATTGATCCATGCACTGGCATTCATGCCGGACATGATGGCGCCCATGTTCTGCGGATCGTGCATTTCCTGCTTCATTTGCGTGATGTGTTCAACGATATAATCGAACACACCGGTGCCTGATTTTGTATTGATCTCTTCCCGCAGTGCTGCAATGGATGCTTGTGTGCGGTTGATTAACACGGGTACGATGGCGGGATCGGATGCTGAAAGGGAGAGATAATCGAGTGGTGTGGGTGCGTTCAGACTGGCTTCGTCTTCAGGTTCTAACTGCAGAAAGCTGCGGTGATGGACGATCTCCGTCAGTGCGGTTTTCAGCAAAGGGTCCGACTGGCCCAGTGTATCTATCAGCTTCCTGCGGCCGGCGGCGGTTTGGAGGATGGGCGTTACGTCTACAAAGAGCCGGCCTCCGGCAGCGCGCATATGAGCGCCGGTGCTGAGTTGCCATACTGAAAGGCCCAGCGGTTTCATGGCATCGGTCATCATTTGCTGGTGGCCAACGGAAATGTATACATGGTTGCCGGTGTCGTTTGCTTCCGGGATAGGAAACAGGGTGGTAATGGGGCGGCTCTGAACGATATAGAACTCTCCATCTGCAAGGCACCATTCAATATCCTGGGGTGCTCCGAAATGTGCTTCTATCTGCCGCCCGGTTTGTGCCAGCTGTGTTATCTGTTCCTTTGTAAGCAGAAAGTTAGACGAGTTACTAAAAGGGTTAGCTGCATACCATCCCCTGTTACCTTCTACTGATAACCTGGCTTTACTTTGTATGTTTACCGTTCCATCTGCAAGTACTTCATAGTTTTCAGCGGTCACGATCCCTAAAACGAGCTCCTCGCCGAGGCCGGGTGCGGCGTCAATGGATAATACTTTCCTGTTTGAGGAAACAGGGGCAGCCGTGAACATAACGCCTGCCGCCTGCGGATGTACCATTTGCTGCACCACTACGGCAATGTGTACCAGGTGTTGATCAAAGCCGTTCTGCATACGATATAAAACTGCCCTTTCCGTGAACAGGGAAGCCCAACAAAGGGAGATGTGCTGCAGGATGGCATCTGCACCAGTAATGTTCAGAAAAGAATCCTGCTGCCCGGCAAAGGATGCATTGGGCAGGTCTTCAGCCGTGGCGCTGGAACGCACCGCATAAGCCCCTTCTGCGCCCAGTTCTTCTATGTAAGCAGTTATCTCGGCGGCTATGTCCGCAGGGATGGGAATGCCTTCGATGAGGGAGCGGATGCGGGCACTGATAGTCCGGATGCTTTCCCGGTCTGTAGCCTTGCATTGGGTAAGCGCTTCCAGCAGTGTCTGCAGCTGGTTGTTTTGACCCGTTACTTTCTGATATGCTTCGGTAGTTACACTGAAGCCCTTGGGTACCCGAATACCAGGGATGCGCGACAGCTCACCAAGATTGGCGCCTTTGCCGCCGGTGAGCCAACCCATTGAGCGGTCTGTGTCCTGAAAACCAATGATCCATTTATGCATGTGTTCCTTCATTTCCGGGTTTAAGAATAGTGTGCGGCATCTGCTGTTGATATGGCTGTAAAGCTTACTGTAGCAGGGTTATGGCAGATGTACGCCGTGTGATAATGAAGGCATAAAAGTAGTGATTTCATATGCTAAAAAAACACCTTGTTTTCCGGGCGGGGTTGATGCGGAGACCAGCTTTTTTTCCTAACTTCGTTTCAAGAGAAGCCCGGTTACCGGGCTTTTTCATTTCCCTTCCTCAACGCATAATTCCAAACATTTTGTTCTTCGTATCCAGTACCAGCTTGTATGGCAGGAATAGTTTATTCCCCGTCATCCCTCCTATGCCCATGCGCTTCATGTGCGCTGCCTGCGCGGGATCTGCGTCTTCTATATATGTGACGGTTCTGATGGCGATTTTCAATGAAGCTATTGCTATACTATCGCCGGTAGCCATGCTGTTGGTGGTCAGCCATTTGTTCCATGACCATGATTTGCTTTGCATTACCGGTGTGCCGGGGATGGCCATTTGTTCGCAGGTGGCCCTGTCTGTCAGTAAAGTGTACATGCTGGAACCGGTATCGAAGAACAGCAGCTTATGCTGACCAAGAATGGTGGTGGGTAATAGTACCTTCCTGCCCATGTACACGAATGATTCCATTCTGATATTGCGTGCTATCTTTTGAGGAACCTCCGTTGCAAGTGTGAGCCGCTGCCGGGGATAATCTATAACTGCTATACGTCCGTCTATTAAGTCAGTCCCGATGGTTCCTATGATTACTTTGTTTTTTGCGGTCCAGTCTATACCACTGTTGTCAGATTGCATGAGGGAGATGCTGTGGGCGTTTACCGGGGTGTTCCCTGTTGTAAAAGAGAAGCTCGTATGAGGGCTATCCGGTACTGCCTGCGGGTACTTTTCCCGTATGGCGTTCATTTTGTGAAGGTAGAGTATGGTAGTGGGGGCGCCAAGGTCGAACTGCATGTAGAACTGCTTAGGGCAGCCCTTTAGCTTCACCGGAATGAGCATGGCGGCATGAGGTTCCCATTTGGCATGCACGGTATCCCCCTGCCAGAGAAAGGGTATTTCATGGGTGCCGGGAGGAAATGTAAGCTGACTGGCGGGAAAGGATTGCGCTAATGCAGATATGATGCTGCCGGAAGTAATGGCCAGGATTAAGATCAAAATAGCCTGCCTGATAGTTTGCATAATGGGTGTATTGTTTGCCTGCAAAGCTATCAACGGCAGGTAACCAATAGCACGTCATTTACCCGACATTTGTGCGACATTAACTGGTAATCAATGGGTTATTTACGGCCTTTATTTGTCTGGCAGAAAGTAAAATTTGTACGGCATTCCATCCGAACATGATAAACAGGGGCCACATGTAGTTGAGGAGAAACGGTTGGGGGAAGATGGACCGGCTGATAAAATTGAACAGCATGGTCAGTAACATCAACCCTGAAAGTGCTATAGACCAGTAGATCTGCCGCCTGATAACCTGCCGGGCAAAAGCCTTCGCTTCCTGACGCTGAATACCCGATCTTTTCAGTAACCAGGCAGGTATGAGAAAATGAACAAGCGGTATTACGAGGTAACTGAAACAGGAAAGGCATATCATCTGCAGGGCATGTACTTCTTCCCCGGCATAGACCTTTTCCGATGCAGGGGGAGCCGGGATAGCCGTCCATTCTTCGAAAGGAACATCCAGTGCGGTGGCGATGGCCTTCAGGGTGAAAGCCCTCGGAACGTTTTCCCCTCCCTCTATCCGCTGAATGGTGCGCACGCTGATATTGGTCATCTCTGCCAGCTGCTCCTGTGTGAGGCCTTTTTCTTTTCTGGCTATGGTGATTTTTTGGTGTAGGTCCATCCGGTAGTGCTTTAGGGGAAAGTACTTACTGCAAGGTAGGAAAACAGACCCAGACCTAAAAAATCCCCCGTTAATAATCATATCGATTACTAACGGGGGATGATCAGGATTTGCTACTATCTCATTTCCACCACTGATAATAATTATGCTTCCCGTCGTATTCAAAGCCGCAGCGGGGATACAGCGTATTGCCGATATCGTTGGTTTTTTCTGTTTCCAGCATCAGTCCGCAGGCGCCGGTTTCATCGCACCATTGCTTGCTGCGGTTAATGAGATGAACGGACAGTCCAATGCCGCGGTAATCCGGATGTACGAAAAGGTCACTGAGCAGCCATTGCTTTTCCAGTTTAATGTAGTGATAGAGTTCGTACAGTTGTACGAAACCTACGGGCTGCCCATCTACATAAGCCAGGAAGATGTGTGATTCTTCATTTTGCAGGCGCTCCTGCAGGAAGCGCCTGCACCGTTCGTAGTCTGCCGGCTGGCGGTAGAATACCCGGTACATGTCAAAAAGCAAACTGGCATCTTTTAAATGTTCCAGCGTGGCTTTTACGAGGGTTGCTTTTCCTCCTTTAACATTCACTACCTGTGAACTGGTTTCCATTGTGGGTGTTGACATATGTTGCGTGTTTTTAAAACTGCCACAAATGTCTCCAATACCCAATTCGTTTTACTGGTCCAAAATGAATAAAAGTTGGTAGTCCAGATACTTAGAAACCTATCCCCGGCTGCAGGTAAAAGTTGCGGCCCTGCCGGGCAATGTTGCCCCAGTCGAGGTGCTCACAGTAATAAGCGTCGAAGATGTTCTCTACTCCCGCGTTCAGCTGCCAGCGGAAGCCTTTTGCCTGTCCGTTGTATCCCATGCGGAAGTGGCAGAAGTAAAATGCCCCGGTCTGCAAAGCACCCCTGCTACGAAGCTTTTATTGGAATAGTAGGCGGAGAAAATGACGAGCCTATGGGTGTAAACAATAAAATTGATTTTCGTCGTCCGTCGTGATGATGGATTTACGTGCAAACGGCCGGATAATTGATCCGGCCGTTTGGTTTATTGCTTCCTTAATACTGATATACGCAATATGTAAGGCCAGGTTAAATTAGGTAGACTAAACAAATTACCTCTTTCTGATACATTATTGCTGCTATCCTGATATTATGTTCGCTTTTTTGCGTTGGTAGTGCGTCAGAGTGTACTAAACATTAGGTACCCTTTTTGTGAAACCCTGTGCAGTAAAGGGTTAGAGGTGCTTTTGAAAACCTTATACCTACATTACCCCTACATTAACCCTTAAGTAACCCTGAAGTAAACGTGAAGTAACTACGGAGTAGCCCTGAAGCAGCCCTGAAGTAGTGGTGCCTCTGCGCCGGAGTAACCCGGGAGTTGTGTACAGGCAGGTTTACAATTGTTTACCAGTCGTTCATCCCCTTCCCTTCCAGGATTTTGGGGATGAACTTATCGATCCTGGCTTCCCGGGTTTTCGGTTGTTTGGCAGCGGTAAAGTGGAGCAGGTATCCCCGCTGGCGGCCGGGAGTAAGTGCATTCCAGGCCTTTTTAAGGGCGGCGTTGGATTTCATCTTATTCTCCAGCTCTTCCGGGACGGGCGGTGGCGCCTGCTGGCGGAAATCCACCTTCAGCCCTGCTTCCTCTACCTCTATCGCTTCGAAGATGTATGCTTTGAGGATGGGTTCCAGCTCG
Organism: Chitinophaga deserti; assembly: GCF_003149455.1. Lineage (GTDB taxonomy): Bacteria > Bacteroidota > Bacteroidia > Chitinophagales > Chitinophagaceae > Chitinophaga > Chitinophaga deserti. The sequence goes on along the minus strand of NZ_QFFK01000011.1, from coordinate 121,347 downwards.
GCGATGCGCTTTGTACTGGTAAACTTAATTACCCTGCCGGATTGCGTGTTTTCGCCCGGTGCTTCCAGCAGATGGTGCTCGTCTTTCAAAAGCGCTCCTTTGAAGAAACTGAGTACGCAATAGTCTTTCAGTCCGCCGATGATGGCGATGTTAGTGCCGTTATAGGCGTAACAGGGCGAGTGCCACTTGAGTTCTTCCGCCAGCTGGCAGTCGAGGACTATTTTGCGGATGGCAAGCAGTTCATCCTTCCACTTGTCGAGTTTCGCGAAATATGCATCTACGGCAGGGTTCATAAAGATTTAATTATGCTGCTACAGTAACAGGTTTGCGGTTTGCCGGACGGAAGAAATAAGAAAGTGCGATGAGCAGGAGGAGGAATACCGGCGGAAGAGTGTCTGCTATCGGGTCGCTTTTTATGAGGTGTGAAATAGTGGCGCCAGACATGGTGAAGAAGAAACCTGCATATGCCCATTCTTTCAACACCGGATATTTTGGGATGAGTACTACCACCACACCCAGCAATTTCCAGACACCGATCAGGGTCATGAAATAAGCGGGATAACCGAGGTGGTTCATCATATCCACTTCTTCTTTCACCTGCATGATCTGTACGATACCGGTGGATGCCATGCCGAGGCACATCCAGATGGTGGCAACCCAATAAATGATTTTGTTTCTTTTAGACATAACGGGAGTTATTTAGCGGTTTTAGTTAGGATTTCCTGTAATCGGTCGTGGGCCATATTGATGCCCCAGTGCATGCCCATTTTCACCATTTCATCGCGGAGTGCTGCTGATTTGTAAATGACGTGCATCGTGAGTTTGCTGGTATCTTCCGTCAGTGATTCAAAAGTAAAGAATTCCAGCTGAGGGGGGAAATGGGTGTTGTCCATTTCAAAAGTACGGGTGATTTTTTCGTTGGGCACAAAGGCGTGGTATACGCCGTTGGCGGAGAAAACAACATTGCCGTCTTTGTCTTTCTTGCGGAACTGCCAGCTGCCGTGTTTTTTGCTTTCGTGGTGTACCACTTCATTGTCCATCCACTGTTCGATAATCTCGGGTTCGGAATAGGCTGTAAAGAGCAGTTCGAGCGGCAGGTCGAACTCGCGGGTGATGACGAGCTCCTGTTTGCCGTCTTCCGCCGTGATCTTGGTTTTTCTTTCCATTACAGGTTATTTTTTAGGTTTATAGTTTTTCATGATGGCTTCGAGCTTGTTGAAGCGGTCGTCCCACATTTTGCGGAACGGCTCAATGAAATCGGCGATCTCTTTCATTTTTTGAGGATTAAGGTGGTAAATAATCTCCCTCCCGTTCTGCTCCTGCTCCAGCAATTCGCATTCGGTGAGGATTTGCAGGTGTTTGGAAACCGTAGGCCGCGCAGTATCGAAGTTGGCGGCTATTGCCCCCGCTGTCATGGCCTGGGAGGCTACCAGCAGCAAAATAGCCCTCCGCGTGGGATCAGCTATTGCCTGGAATACATCACGTCTTAGATTCATTGTGTAGCTATTTGACTACAAATGTACATGTAGTTATTTAGCTACGCAAATTTATTTTTGGATTTGGGGGAAATGGGCATAAAAAAAACAGCCTCCCACAGGGGGAAGCCGTTTTTGCTTTATTCCTACATAATACTTGCTATTTGATATCGAACCGGTCGAGGTTCATCACTTTGGTCCATGCCGCCACGAAATCCTGTGTGAACTTGGCCTGTGCATCGCTGCTGCCGTATACTTCGGCAATAGCGCGCAGCTCTGCGTTGGAACCTATCACGAGGTCGGCCCGGGTGGCGGTCCACTTAGCATTACCGGTGGCACGGTCACTGCCGGTATACAGTTCCCTGTCTTCCGAAGCTGCCTTCCAGGCGGTGTTCATATCGAGGAGGTTCACGAAGAAATCGTTGGTAAGCTGACCGGGCTTGCTGGTAAACACACCGTGTTTGGAACCGTCGAAGTTGGTATCCAGTACGCGGAGGCCGCCTATCAGTACGGTAAGTTCGGGTGCGGTGAGCGTAAGCAGCTGCGCCTTATCTACCAGCAGTGCTTCGGTAGTTACGGTGTAGGAGGATTTGCGGTAGTTACGGAAACCGTCTGCAATGGGTTCGAGGAAGCCAACGGATTCAACGTCGGTCTGCTCCTGCGAGGCATCCATGCGGCCGGGTGTGAAGGGAACGGTAACTGTTTGTCCGGCTGCTTTGGCGGCCTTTTCAATAGCAGCGTTTCCTGCGAGTACGATGAGATCGGCGATGGAAATCTGTTTGCCATCTTTCTGTGCGCCGTTGAATTCTTTCTGAATGTCTTCCAGTTTAGCGATCACTTTTTGCAGCTGCGGCGGATTGTTGACAGCCCAGTGCTTCTGGGGGGCGAGGCGTACACGTGCACCGTTGGCGCCACCGCGCTTGTCTGACCCGCGGAAGGTAGATGCCGAAGCCCATGCTGCAGACACCAGTTCACTTACCGTTAAGCCGGAGGCATTGATTTTATCTTTCAGTGCAGTTACATCTGCATCCGTTACCAGTGCGTGATTTACTGCAGGGATGGGATCCTGCCAGATGAGAACTTCCGCCGGTACTTCAGGGCCGAGGTAGCGGGCACGGGGGCCCATATCACGGTGGGTCAGTTTAAACCATGCGCGGGCGAAGGCATCTGCAAACGCATCCTGATCTTCGAGGAAGCGGCGCGAGATCTTCTCATATATTGGATCAAACCGCAGGGAAAGATCGGTGGTGAGCATGGTAGGCCTGTGTTTTTTGGAAGGGTCGTATGCATCCGGGATGAAGGCATCTGCACCTTTCGCCACCCATTGGTGAGCGCCTGCGGGGCTTTTCGTGAGTTCCCATTCGAAGCCGAACAGGTTCTCGAAGAAGTTATTGCTCCATTGGGTGGGTGTTTTTGTCCAGATCACTTCGAGGCCGCTGGTAATGGTATCGGCCCCTACTCCGGTGCCGTAGCTGTTTTGCCAGCCAAGGCCCTGCTGTTCGAGTCCGGCTGCTTCCGGTTCTTTACCTACATGGGTAGCGGGTGCGGCGCCATGGGTTTTACCGAAGCTGTGACCGCCTGCAATGAGGGCAACGGTTTCTTCGTCGTTCATGGCCATGCGGCCGAAAGTATCACGGATATCTTTAGCGGCGGCGATGGGGTCAGGATTGCCATCGGGCCCTTCGGGGTTTACATATATAAGACCCATCTGCACGGCAGCGAGGGGCTTTTCGAGATTGCGGGAGTGTATGTGGCCATCAGCTTTATCGTCAGACGATACCACACCATGTTCTTTGGGAACGCCGGGCGATCCGTCGGCATACCGGATATCGCCACCCAGCCAGGTAGTTTCCGAGCCCCAGTATACATCTTCTTCTGCTTCCCATTTATCTACCCTTCCGCCGGCAAAGCCGAATGTTTTGAAGCCCATGGATTCGAGGGCTACGTTGCCGGTGAGGATGAGGAGATCGGCCCAGGATATTTTACGGCCATATTTCTGTTTAATGGGCCAGAGCAGCCTGCGTGCCTTATCGAGGCTTACGTTATCGGGCCAGCTGTTAAGCGGGGCAAAGCGTTGCTGTCCGGAACCGGCACCACCGCGGCCATCGCCTGTTCTGTAAGTGCCGGCGCTGTGCCAGGCCATACGGATGAACAGGGGACCATAATGCCCGAAATCTGCCGGCCACCAGTCCTGCGAATCCGTCATCAGTGCGTGAAGGTCTTTTTTCACGGCTGCGAGATCGAGGGATTTGAAGGCTTCGGCATAGTCGAACCCTTCATCCATTGGATTGGATAAAGACGAGTGCTGGCGCAGGATATTCAGCTTCAGCTGGTTCGGCCACCAATCGCGGTTCCTGGTGCCGCCACCGCCGATATTCTGCTTGAGGCTCCCGTTATGAAAGGGGCATTTACTGATGTCGTTGGATTCTGTTCCCATTTGTTGAAAGTTTATGGTCTTGAATGAACAATTGTTAGCGTATAGTAGTTGAGGGTATAAAATTAAGTTATTGAAGATATAAACAAGATCGATTGAATCTATATGTTGATTGCTTCCCTCTATGCATCAATTAAAAGCCAACAGCCGGAAGATAAACTAAATAATTTACCACCGGCCGTTCGTATAGGTTTAGAAAATGTTAACGGAGGAATTATATCGGTATCGTTAGTTTTTAATTATCCAGAATTCATCACTCCAGATGGTATTGTCCTTCTCCCATTCACTGTTAATGAGTTCCCCGGAAGCTTTCAGTGCTTCGGGAGGCGTGGAGGATTCTATCAAAGGGAAAAGTTGTCTTTCTTCAAAACGGATATGCAGTTCCAGCAGGTCGGAGAATGTTTTGAGCATTTCTTCCGTTACCGGCTCCTCTCCCATCTGCTCTGCCTGTTTGCGGAGCAATGCATGCTGGCCAAGTGCTTCCAGGCGCATGGGGTGCGTTTCGGGCAGGAGTATAAATGCGAAATCTTCTTCCAGTTTAAAATGCGGTTCCAGTTCGTTGGTGAAAGAATGCCGCACATAAGCCGCAATCCTGTCTAACGCTATCTTATGATTCAATCCGTACCTGATCTTCCAGCAGAGTAATAACCCGCTGTGATGGTCTCTGGACAACTGTATTAACTCTGGTGCGCGTTTCATGACATTAGATATTATGACACAAGGATAACTCCTGGTTATTTATAAAGGGCAATGTAGTCTGTAACACAAAACTTATTAGCCTGGCCGCTGCCGGTAATATTTCAGCCGGCAGCGGAATCGCAGGCTCCCACAGGTAACCAGTATAAAGTTTATTGCGGCAACACGTTGTAGCTGCGGCGGGATTTAATGGGTGATGCATTCAGGGATACCTGCATATACCTGAGATTGTTGTCCTGATTATTCATGGAACATGGTCTGCAATAGCGGTGTGGGGAACTGATGAAACCACCTTTTACCAGTTGCTGTAACACTTTGGCGGTAAATGCTTCCGGCGAGTCTATGGCCCTGGCGATCTCTTTTACGATAGCGTGCTTCCCTTCTTTCGACCGCTGTGCGAGGAAAACGACCGCCTTGATACAGTATTCACAAGCTTTGGATAGCATCTTAAGATTTATGGCACAAATGTAATTCCTAATTCTATATAGGACAATATTATCCTCTATTATTTTGATATGATTTTTATCAGGTGGAATAATGACGAAGGGTATGCTATTTATGGGTGTTGATTAAGGATAATGCGGTGTGGTTGTGCGTAGATTTGTATCAGTATTTAACACGGTAATAATCGGTAATAATGAATAATAATCAGGCCGTGACCTGGGTGCGTATATGCCTGCTGAACCTTTTGTTAGTGACAGTTTGGGGGGTGCTGATACGGTATAAGATAGCTTTTTCCCTGCCCTGGGCCGATCAGCGGAACCTGCTGCATGCCCACTCCCATTTTGCGTTTGGGGGGTGGGTTACTATGTTGTTGATGGTTTTGATGGTAAGGGCTTTGCCGCAGCCTGTTCCTGCAGGCACTATGCGGAAGTTTAACCTCCTCCTCTCCGCTTCTTTACTATGCGCATATGGTATGCTGATTACTTTCACGTTACAGGGATATGCCCTTTGGTCGATTGCTTTCTCTACCGCGTCTATGGTGCTTTCTTTCCTGTATGCTGCTGTGTATTTCCGGGCAGTGCGGGGCATAGCTCCATTTGCTGGGAGTAACTGGTTTAAGGCAGCGCTGATATGGAATATGATTTCTGCCATAGGTACCTGCTGCCTCAGTTATATGATGGCCACGCATACCGCCACACAGCATGCTTACCTGGCTTCCATCTACTGGTATCTCCACTTCCAGTATAACGGCTGGTTCTTTTTCGCAGCTATGGGGTTGATGATCCATTACCTCGCCGGCCGCAACATCCGTTTGCCGGGGGAAAGTTACATATTCAGGGTGTTTTTGTTCAGCTGTTTGCCAGCTTACGGATTATCGGTTTTATGGCTGCATCTGCCATGGTATCTCGTTGCCATTGCCGGAGCTTCCGCGTTGTTACAGGTCTTAGGCTGGGCGCGGTTCGTAGTAGCATTATGGCAGTCGCGGCAGGTAATAGTTTCCGGGATGCAGCGGCTCCCTGTTGTGTTACTGGTGATCGTGGCATTGGCATTCTCCATCAAGTTCATTCTGCAGTTTGGCTCGGCCATACCTGCCCTGAACACCATGGCTTTTGGGTACCGTACGGTAGTAATAGCCTATCTCCATCTCGTGTTGCTGGTAGGGATCAGTCTGCTCCTGCTGGGGCTCGTGGTGGCAGAGGGGTTGTTACCGGTGAACCGTGTAATTAAAGCCGGCATTGCTTTCTTCGCCACAGGCGTATTGCTCAATGAGCTGCTCCTCGGCGCCCAGGGCATCGGGGCACTGGTAAGCTTCCCTATTCCGGCCATTAACGAACTGCTGCTGGCCGTTTCAGTTCTTATATGTGTGGGATTAGGGGTGATCAATCTGGCTAACCTACGGACCGCCAAATACAACCTCCGTTCCATTTTTCAATAAACCGGCTTATGTACCTTTGCGCCATGTTTACATCCCGTACCAAACGGGGGCAGCGCCAGCCCCTCCGTTGTTTATCCCGTACAATATTACTCTTTGCCCTGCTGACGGCTGGTTTCGCTTCAAGCGCCCAGCAGCAGCAGCCCAACAGGTCGGATTACCAGTTACTCTGGCGTATCACAGGCCCTAAAACTGCGGCTCCCTCCTATCTTTTCGGCACCATGCACCTGGCCGATAAACGGGTTTTCGAATTCAGCGACTCTGTGCTCACCGCCCTGAAGCAGGTGAAGTCTTTTGCCATGGAAGTGGACCTGGACTCCCTCATGAGCTTCCTCCTCTCCCCGGAAGGCTTCATGCAGGAAACACCGAACGAAATGCGTAAGATCCTCAGTGAGGATGAATACCGGTTTGTAGATAGTCTGGTTGTCCTCAAAACCGGGGTGCCTATCGAAAAACTGAAGATGAAAAGCCTCTGGTTTATCGAGAAACTGCTCACCGATTCCGAAGAAGCGATGCTTGATGAAGAGGAGAACGGTGAACCTGCTAATGCCAACAGAAAAGAAAGCGCCTTCCTCGATGGCTGGTTCCATCAGAAAGCCACCCGGATGGGGAAGCCCGTCCATAGTCTTGAACAATTAAAGAACCAGACCCAGTTGCTCATGAATGACGGCAATTTTGAGAAAGACCGCTTCCTGTGGGATATCGGTTACTGGGGCGACGGTCCTGATGGTGAAGGTGGCCGTGAATCCATGAAAAGCCTGAAAAAAAGTTACCTGCTCAAACTGGTAGACCTGTACTACAGAGGTAACCCCGATGAAATCATTAAAGACTTCAACAAGTCGGGGGCCGACTTTTCAATGATCCCCCGCAACCGTGAAATGGCGGATAACCTCGCTGCCCTGGTCAGCCAAGGGAGTGTGTTTGCTGCCGTGGGGGTAGCACACCTGCCCGGTAAATTGGGTATGGTGGAACTTTTACGGAAGAAAGGCTTCACTGTAGAGGCCGTTCCTGCTTCCTTTACCGGAGTGGCTGCCCGCGAGCGTGTAACGCTCGACAGCCTGAAGGGATACCCCCTCAATCGCCTTACAGACGGCTATAGCGTAACGCTTCCGGGATCCCCCAGCACTATGCCTATTCCCAATATGAACCGGAAGATGTACATCGGAACCAGTACCATGGGAGAAGCAGGTTTCGCATTTTCTATCGATATTCCCCAGCTTACCCGTGATGAAAGCCAGATCGTAAAGGGCCTTATCGATGGTATGGCCCGCCAGGGGAACGCCCAGGTAGAGAAGTCGTACCCGATCACTTATCGCAATATGCAGGGTGTGGAAGCAGTGATGACGCAATCCCAGATTCAGTTTCACCTGCGTATTTTCATGCAGAATAACCGCGCATTGATATTCATGTATGGTGCGCAGGAAGCCAATGAACAGGGGCGTAACGACTTTTTTGAGTCTGTCCGCTTCTACGACATCGTACGGCAGGCATCAGTGTATGAAACAGTAAGCCGCCCTGATTTTGGTGTGTCGGTGATGCTGCCATCTGATGCTAATCAGGTGAAGGCGGGACTGGAAACCGAACGGCCGGAAGAAATATATTCGGCACTGGATAAGCCTAATCAGATCACTTATATTTTCCGCATTATCAAAACAAAAAGGGGGTATTACAATACCAGTGATGCAACAATCATCCGCAATCTTCGTGTTTTGGTTACCTCGCAGGACTCCACGGCACGGTTGATTGAATCCAGTGTTGTGACTTATGCAGGCCTGCCCCGCCATGAGTTCACTTTCCGCCATAGTAATGGTTATACATCAAAACTGCATTACGTGGCCCGTGGTAACCTGGCATATTCCATGCTTTGCACTTATGATGAGAAGAAGACAGACAGTCTCCTCCCCGGCCGCTACCTGCGTTCATTGCAGGTTTTGCCTATCGGGAGCAAGCCTGTATCCGTGCCGTTTACTTCGAAAGACGGCACCTTTACACTGCTTGGACCAGAAAAGTTCAGTGGTGGTGATGTTGCGAAGGATTCCCAAAATAATGAGCGGATTTATACCGCGATGGATAGCACCAACTATTCCATGTACTTCATCGAGCAGGTCAAATTCGACAGGTATTTCGAACGGGTACCTGATTCCCTTGCCAAGTACCTGGTGAAAATAAATGATACCACATTTAAGGAAACCGGACGCCGGATTTATAACGATGGTAAGCTAAAGGTATACGAAGCTGAGCTGAAGAGCGAGGCGAACGGATTGCACTGGTATAAGAAATCCGTATTGGCAGGCCATACTTTATTTAGTATTAACCTGATAGCTCCCGGGGAGCTGGCTAAAACGGACTATGCCAAAACATTCCTCTCTTCTTTCCGCCCCACAGCAAAAGCACTGGAGGATACCCAATCCGTCACCTCACCCAAGGTGCCATTGCTGATGACGGACCTTCAAAGCAGGGATACCGCTCTTTTCAATCAGGCCAAAGCTTACCTCATGGAATTTGATGTAGACAGTGCTGATATCCCCCTCGTATTGAAGACCCTTGAAAAGCCGTTCCCGCTCGATACAGGCGAGGTAAATGCGAAAGTTATGCTACTGGCCAGCCTCCCGCCTTCTGCAGGCAATGTGGTTATTCCTTTCACGGAAAAGCTGTACAGGAGCGTTCCGGATGTGGATCATCGTAAAACATTGCTGCGTGTTCTGAGCCTGCTTCGAACCGACGAAGGTATGCAGTCGTTCCTGAAGCTGGCGGTTGATCTGCCGGAAGACCTCAACAACGAAAGACAAATTATCAGCCTTCAGTTGAAGGGAGATTCCTCATTTAAGAAATACCTTCCTCAATTGATTGACCTTGCTGCAAAGTCTGATGTGTTCCTGCAGGAATTCGTTGCCTTCTACTATTTTGACTCTATCTGGCAGGCTCCGGATTTCGCGCGGTATAACCTGCAGAGGCTGGTGCCGGGTGTAGAGCGGAACATTAAACGTTTGGTGGCTGAATGGAAGAAGAAAAAGGACGAAGATGAATATCTGGGCTGGAACACCAATCTGTTTAGAAGCGCATATGTGCTGGCTGTTCCCGGTATCAAACATAATTCACAACAGATTTTCCGGGAAATTATGGCTGGCAAATACGCTGCGATGCGTGCCCTCGGTGCAAGGGGCCTCATTAATTCCGGGGTGAAAGTGGCAGATAAAGACCTGAAATCAATCATTGAAGATTATAATGCAGGTTATAGTTTTATCTCCAAACTGAAAGAACAGGGTACGGAAAAGCATATCCGCCATTTATTGTCGCAGGAGAAAGTAGCAGGTGCGTATATTGCCAATTACTATTCGGATGATTATACAGTGAAGGATTGTAAGTTTATTTCCCGTCATAATGTGAAACGCAATAACCAGACGGAGTCTATGTTGTTATACCACATCAATGTTGACGACGAATGGTCCTACCTGCTGATAGGCCCCTGCTCGCTGGATACCACAAAAATAAACTATGAGCCGGACCAGTTCTACGATGTTTCAAAGGAAATTGCCGAAGACAAGGCGAAGCTCTCTGAAGAGGCGCAACGCCTGTACACTGAATATTTCGAAGAAGCGGAAGTAGCCGAAACCGACTAATCCTTTTATTTCTATCTTACCCAAAAGCCGCGTTCGTCCATGATGAACGCGGCTTTTCTGTTTCCGCAGGCGGCACAGCCTGTAACACAATTACCTGAAATGCATTAATTTAGGATATCACCTCAATCCAACACCATATGCATACCGGAAAACGCTACACCCCGCTTGAATTCTTTACCTGGACGTTAAGGGATACACTCCTCCTGCTGGCGATATCCGCCATTCCCACAGTGCTGTACGCCGCCGGTATGTCGTTCCTCGCTTTACCCTGGCAGCCGGTTGCATTCCTTGGAACCGGACTGGCCTTTATCATCGGGTTTAAGAACAATGCCAGTTACGGAAGGATCTGGGAGGCCCGCCAGATATACGGAGCCATTATCAACGACAGCCGCAGTTTCGGCTATACCCTGCGGGACGCACTGGGAGGAAAGCAATCAGCCACGGTGAAGCAAATGTTCTACCGCCACTTTGCCTGGTTAACGGCATTGCGCTTCCAGCTCAGGGAGCCGCGCAGCTGGGAAAACATGCAACGGCACAGTAACCAGTCGTTTCAGGCAGATCATTATGTTATTCCCGAGAAGCAATCCAAACTCGAAGATGAATTGGCAGGATATTTAACGGGGGATGAATTGCAATACATCCTCTCCAAGAAGAACCGCGCCACTCAGCTGATAGCCCTGCAGTCCGAAACGCTTGCGGGGCTTAGGCAGGAAGGTGTTATCAATGATTTTCAGTGGAAGGAATTACAGAACGGCATCATCCGGTTTACGGACGATCAGGGTAAGGCAGAGCGTATCAAGAACTTCCCTTATCCCCGCAACTTTGCATCGGTAGCCACCTACCTCATGTTCATATTCATCTTCCTGCTGCCGTTTGGTTTGCTGAAGGAGTATGCGCGGTTGGGCGATGGTACTTTCCTGCAAGGCTATACCATCTGGCTCAATATCCCTTTTTCTGCCATGGTGGCCTGGGCCTTCCATACGCTGGACACTGTAGGTGAAAGCTCGGTTAACCCGTTTGAAGGCAGCGCCAACGATGTGCCCATTACACAGATCAGCCGCACGATTGAAATCGATATGCGCGATATGCTGGATGAACCGGCACTCCCCGCCCCCATCGTTCCTGTAAACAATATCGTGTTGTAGAATTTCTATTTTACCGCTTCCAGTGTGTATTGCCCGCTTGGCAGGCTAATGGCTCCATTTCTTTGGAGTTTAACGGTAGTCCCGTTCACTGTCAGCTTTGCGTTTTTACCTGCATATTGTTTGGGTATATGCGCCTGTGCGGTGGTATTTGTCCTGTACTGTCATACAAACAAAAAGGCGCCTGTATGTTAGTACAGGCGCCTGAAGCTGAAATAGAAGGCCGGTTATTCCGTTTGTAAAGATTTTATGGGGTTGGTGAAGGCGGCTTTCAGGGAGTGGAAGCTCACCGTCAGCAGCGCCACTACTAAAGTGAACCCTCCTGCCAGTACAAACACCCACCAGGAAAGTGTAGTACGGTATGCATAGCCATTGAGCCATTCGTGCATGCCGAACCATACAAGCGGTACGGCAATCAAAGCCGCCAGACCGATAAGCACGATAAATTCCTTGGAAAGCAGCATCATCACTCCGGCAGCAGAAGCACCGAGCACTTTGCGGATGCCGATTTCCTTGGCACGGCGGATGGTGCTGTAAGCCACAAGCCCTAACAGGCCAAGGCACGATATGAATATAGCAAGGATGGAAAAGTAGAAGAATAAGGTACCGAAACGCTCGTCCTGCTGATACTGAAGATTAAAACCCTCATCCAGCACCTGGTATACGAACGGCCTGCCGCCTATCTGTGCGTTCCAGGTTTTCTCGATGGCCGCCAGCGTTTCTTTCAGTTCCCCGGGTTTTACTTTAATAGACATGAGCTCAAAGGCACCCGGTTCAATACGCATGCTGAGGGGCTGTATCTGTTGCTGTAGGGAATGATAATGGAAATTCTTCAGTACACCCACAATTGTGCCTTCGCGCCCCCATTGTTTGAAGCGCCTGCCGATAGCAGCCTGAGGTGACGGATACCCCAGCATTTTAACCGCTGCTTCGTTCAGCAACATAGCCTGCGTGGAATCTGTCCTGAACTGCGTATTAAACGCCCTGCCTGCTACCAGGTGCAATTTGTATTGGGGAATGAAATCAAAGTCTGTAAAGTAGAGATCCACATTAGACTTCTGAAAATCGCCATGTACGTTTTCCAGTTCCGAATAGGCGCTGGTATGCTCCCGCCCGGGAACACTGGAACTGCGGCTGACGGATTGCACGCCGGGCAGTCCACTCACCGCATGCCGGAAAGATTCCGCAGCGGGGATCGTGCCTGTGGTGACCACAACAGTCTGATCCGGCTTGAATCCCAGATCCTGCTGCCGCATAAAGCGCATTTGTTTATATACAACGATGGTGGCAATCATGAGCGAAAGCGAAATGGCAAACTGCGCCACTACAAGCCCCCTGCGCATAGTAACCCCTTTCCTGCCCACCGTTACCCTGCCTTTCAGGACTTTAACGGGTTTAAAGGACGACAATACCATGGCGGGATACGTGCCGGCAAGCACACCCGTAGCCACCGCCCCTGCAAATAAATACAGCAGGCCGGAGTTACCTAGTAGCAGAGACTGGAAAATGGTTTTACCCGCCAGCTGATTAAACAGTGGCGCCAGCAATATGCAAAGCACTACTGATAATACGAAAGCAAACAAACACAGCAGTACAGATTCTCCGAGGTATTGGATCACCAGCTGCCGCTGCCCTGCCCCCACTACCTTCCTTACCCCCACTTCCCGGGCACGCTCTGCGGCGCGGGCGGTGCTCAGGTTAATGAAGTTAAAGCATGCGATAAGCAGGATCATCACTGCTACCAGCGTGAAGATCCGCACATTGACCTTGTTACCGGTAATACCTGCATAGGTGAAATGCCCCCAGTTGAGGTATACATCTTTCAATGGGGTGAGGTGATAGGTATAGTGCATCTGGTAATTGTCCATCATTTCCCCGATCCTTTTTTCAAGAAAGGCGGGGAACTTCGCCTGCAGGGCTTTATAGTCAGCACCGGGTTTCAGTAACAGATAAGTATAAGGAGCATGGTTGGTCCAGCTGTCGGGCGTTTGCTGATACAGCTCTCTGAAGGTGGACATGGAAATAACCACATCCGCTTTCAGCTGGGAGTTCTCCGGCATGACGGCCATTACTCCGGTAACGGTTAAGGTAAGCAGGGATTCGTTATTCGGGATTTGAATTGTTTTACCTATGGGTGATGCATCTCCGAAATACCGGGTAGCTGCTGCGGGAGATAATACCACGCTGTTAGGGGCAGCTAACACCTGAGAAGGTTTACCCTCCAGTAGCTTAAAATCAAATATGTTGAAGAAAGTGGAGTCTGCGATTATACAATTGGGTTCCCGGAACTTTTTGTCGCCGTTTAACATAATGGCTTCCGTAACCGTAACGCGTGTATACGATTCTACTTCCGGGAATTCTGCTGCGATGGCGGGCCCTGCAGGGTATACGGAAATGGCGTTGGGGATCGTTTCAGTGGGTGTTATCACATCATCGCGCAGCCGTACAATCCTGTCGGCCTTGCTATGGAAGGTATCGTAACTAAGCTCAAACCGGACGTATGACAGGATGAAGAAGCAGGCGGTAAGGCCTGCTGCCAGTCCGGCGATATTGATCGCGGAGAAGGTCTTGTGCTTCCAGAGGTTGCGGAAAGCTATCTTGAAGTAATTGTAGACCATAATGTAAAGATATGCCCTGCATGGACAAGCACCCTGCCAGAATTGAAGAGGCTTACCTGTAGCGGGTTTTACTGATAATAACGGGGAAGAAACGTCCGGAATCGGACAGTTTTGCGCCCGTAACCGGACATAGCCGTATCTTTATCCGTATTACTATATGGAAAAGCTTGTAACCATAGATGGCAGCCGTATTACGGATATCCCTTCTTTTTATGCGGAGATCAACCGGGTGTTTATGTCCGGGGAAGACTGGCAGCTGGGTAACAGTCTGGATGCCTTCAATGATCTCCTGTACGGAGGGTTCGGGCTGCTCCAAATCAATGAACCTGTGGTGCTATTCTGGCAACACATGGAACAAAGCCGTGCAGCGCTGGGCTACGCGGTCACAAAGCGTTTTTACGAAGACAAGCTCTTAACTGATTCCCCATACGATAAAGACCTGGCCCGCGATAAGCTGGCCGCCCTCGAAAGCGGAACCGGACAAACCTATTTCGACATCCTGCTGGAGATCATTGCAGAACACCCCAATATCACTTTGCGGGCAGTGGACTGAATATATCTTCCACATGGTGCCCCAGCGAAAGGAAAAACTGTTTTAGCAATACATATGTTTGGGCATCCGCATTGATATGTGCGCGTGGAGCAGTTTCCATATACTCGCAACTAAGACAGATGTTCAATGCGGTTATTAATGTGCCCTTACTGTCATAAAATAGTACGGCATCCCGGTAATAAGGGGCACACATCCAGGCTGGCACTTCCTTTATTTCCGTTTGCATAATTTGTAAGAACTCCGCCACCTGTGGGTCGGTACGCTGAAAAGTGTGTGTATGATCTGCCGTTGGATGGAGTGAGCCATCGGCCTGCAGAATATACTCAATGCCATTGGGTTTAAAACCGGGTTCATAATCTCTGCAGAACGAATAGGTTTCCATGAAATCGAATTCAAACTTAGTGATGAATTCCTTTGAAGTGGTATAGGTATGTTGATTCATTGCGGGTTGAAATATATTATTGTTTCGGAACATAAGTAATGCCCAGCATTTTCAGATAATCTTCCAATGGCGGGAGGCCTATTGCCTTTCTTCTTTTATTTACGCCTGCCTCATCTGTAATAGGGAAAGGAATCTTTTCCCCTGAAGGCCCCATCGTGATTTGAGTACCATACAACTGAGTGCCGTTTTCTCGCACGGATATCCTGTCGGTAAGCAGGGCAAGGTTGGGCGGGGGGATATCCAGCGTTTTGGCTGCCTGCTGTATCATGGGCAGGTACTTCTTTTGCGTTTCCAGCGGTGCGTGCTGAATGATGAGGAAGATGGCATCGCAACCGGTAAAATCAACTGTGAACTTATCCGGCCAGCCTTTATGGTCCAGCAGATCTGCAACAAAAGCTATATTGGCCGAATCTGTCGCAAGCATGCGTGTGGATATTTCATTGATTGTCACAGCCGGTGCATTCCTTTTTACAGCCGCATCGAGCGCAGATCTTACTTCCTGATCTTCCTTTTTAAGCGCCAGCAGTTGATCCCTCAACTCCGGATTAAATTTAGGAGCATGTTTTTGCTGACTGGCCCGGATGCATTGGAGCACCTGCTTAAATCGCGGATCGTTCCTTAACCCTTCAAAAGCCTTATCCTTCAATATTGAAGGGTGATCAAAGAAACGTTCAGTTTCACAAAGCAATTGGAGTGCAGCTAAGGCGGATTCATTTTGCCCGGTATAAGCATACGCCCGCGCGGCGTTGAGACGGTCTGGTACCGGGCCTTTCCATTTATAATCACTAAAAGCCTTCCTGTAACTATCTGCCGCCAGTGCATAATTACCCGCCGTCATCAGTGAATCGGCCACACGAACATGTTTGCTGAATTCCTCCGGTAGTATCACCGGTTTGTTTTGTGCCAATGCTGCAACACAACAAAACGTTCCGAATATTGTTGGTATTACTTTATTGCTGAAAATGTGGAACATTAAATGGGTATTGATTCTAAGTCTGGGTTTCCGGTACAGGGCTATTTTTTAAGTACAGCAATGAAAAATAAAAGAATTCTGTGCAGAATGCTATCAATACGCAGCAGGAAGCACCTAAATATTTGTTAAATCCCCATTAAAATCACCTGTCTGACCGTCATGCATCAATATTTTCCTGTCTTAATACACAGGTTATCAGTAAGTTGATCTACTACTTTTCTATTAGTCTACTAAATCAGTAGGAAATAAGAAAATAGTATTCTACCTTCGTGATGTTCATAATCCCAGGGTAATGAAAACACGCATATTATTTATCAGACCTTATTGTTGCGGCTTCACCAACCAGCCGGACATGTCTGTCCTGCGCTAAAGCATCCCATTCCGCAAGCTTAAAATTATTATCAACCATGAAAAAAATGCTGTTGCTGGCTTTGCCAGTGCTATTGCTTTCCTATGCCGTATCGGCACAGTTTACATTAAAGGGGCTCGTTCGCTCGAAAGACGGCTCCCCGCTGCCCGGCGCCACTATCGGCATCAAAGGCACTACTTTCTTTGCCCAGACAGACTCAACCGGCCGCTATCTGCTCGAAGCCCGCCGCGAGCCTCCCTTTTATATCACCATCAGTTATGTGGGATACAAAACAAATGAATCACACATCGGCCGCAATACGGGGCCTGAGCTGGATGTGATCCTCGAGAAAAACGATGCCCTCTCCGAAGTGGTAATCACCGCAAGGCGCAGAAAGGAATCCCTGCAGGCCGTGCCCATCCCTATTTCTGTGGTGGGCGGCGCCCAGGCCGAAGATGCGGGCCTCTTTAACGTGAACCGCCTCAAAGAACTGGTGCCTTCCGTTCAACTGTATTCCTCCAACCCCCGTAACACGGGCCTCAGTATCCGCGGCCTCGGTACCACCTTCGGCCTCACCAACGATGGCATCGATCCCGGTGTGGGCTTTTATGTGGACGGGGTTTATTATGCCCGTCCGGCTGCTACCACCATCGACTTCCTCGACATCGAACAGATAGAAGTACTGCGTGGCCCGCAGGGCACCCTCTTCGGGAAAAACACCACGGCAGGTACATTCAACGTTACTACCCGCAAGCCTAAATTCACACCGGGCGCCAACTTCGAAGTGAGCTACGGCAACTATGGTTACATACAGGCAAAGACTTCAATCACCGGCCCCCTCAGTGATAAATTCGCTGCCCGTATTTCGTTTTCCGGTACGCACCGTAATGGTACCATTTACAATGTTAAAACCGATAAGCATACCAATACTCTCAATAACCTGGGGGTACGCGGACAGCTCCTCTTCAAACCTTCCGAGAAGCTGGAAATAACCCTGGCGGCAGATGCATCGCGCCAGCGCCCTGATGGCTATGCACAGGTATACGCCGGTACTGCCCCCACACTCCGGGCTTCTTATCGCCAGTTCCCTGCTATTGCGGCGGATCTCAATTATAAGTTCCCCAGCGATAATCCCTTCGACCGTGTGATCGATCACGATACACCATGGCGCTCGTTCCAGGACCTGGGCGGTGCCTCCCTCAACTTCGATTTCAAACTGGGATCGGGCAGGCTTACAGCCACATCCGCTTACCGCTACTGGAACTGGGACCCTTCCAACGACCGCGATTTTACCGGTCTGCAGGCGCTCGCCCTTTCTCAGGCGCCTTCCAAACACAAACAATGGTCGCAGGAAGTACGTTGGGCAGGCTCTATATTACCGAAGGTTAGCGCCGTATTTGGTGTATTCGCCTTTGGTCAGAAGCTGGATGCAGATGGTTCGCATACCGAAGAATCGGGCCGCGACCAGTGGCGCTTCTCCCAAAGCTCTACCAGCGCACTCTGGAAAACACCCGGACTTTTCGAAGGCTTCGGTATACGCTCGTATCCCAGCCTGCGAACCTTCAGCGGTGCAATATTCGGACAGGTAGACTGGGCCATCACCGACCGCCTGAGCCTCTTACCCGGCCTGCGTTTCAACTATGATGACAAGAAAGTGAACTTCCGCCGCGAAGCATATGGCGGCCTGCAAACGGAAGACCCTGCCCTCCTTGCACTGAAGAACGGTGTTTACACCTCTCAGGCTTTCGAAACTGATATCGACGATACCAATTTATCCGGACAGGTAACGCTGGCCTATAAGTTCAACCGGAAGATCAATACCTTCGCCACCTTCTCTACCGGTTTCAAACCTGTGGGCCTTAACCTCGGCGGACTGCCCACTGCAGCCGGCAAAACCATGCTCGACCTCGCGGTGATCAAACCGGAAGAAGTGCGCCATTATGAAGTAGGTGTTAAAACATCTCCGGGAGAAAATGCCATACTCAACCTGACTGTATACAATACCGATATCTCCAATTACCAGACACAGGTACAGGCGGCCGACCTCTCCGTAAACCGTGGTTACCTCGCCAATGCCGAAAAGGTTCGCGTTCGTGGTGTGGAACTGGATGGTAATGTGAAGGTGAAAGACTTCCTTTCCTTCTACGGCGCCCTGGCCTATACCGAAGGCAAATATGTAAGCTTTACCAATGCACCTCCCCCGCTGGAAGAAACCGGCGGACCTACCTTTAAAGACGTTTCCGGCGGCGAGTTGCCGGGTATCTCCAAATGGGTAGGATCACTGGGTGGTGAGATCACCAAAGGCGGCAGCGCACTTGGGCAGAAAGGCAGCTTCTTCTTTGCGGTTGACGGTTACTACCGCTCCGACTTCTCCTCCAACCCCTCCCCGTCTAAATACCTCCGGGTAGATGGTTACTTCCTCCTGAATGCCCGTGCGGGCTTCAAGGCTAACAGCGGATTATCGTTCTTCCTCTGGGCACGCAACCTGCTGGATAAGGATTATTTTGAGCAGCTGCTGCCCGGTGCGGGCAATGCAGGGCACTATGCCGGTGTGCTGGGAGATCCCAGAACCTTCGGCGTTACCTTACGTTATGGTTTGTAAAGTCCGATAAAGCTTCATTGCTGGCGGCCCGCTGTTATAGCGGGCCGTTTCTTTTTTATACCCACCACGGAAAGATAATTTTACCCCCCAGTCAAAGTGGATATTAGCTATTGTACTGTTTCCCCGTCTTCGGAATTTTGTCTCCGTTAACTTATTCCTGTCCATAAAAACCCAATTGTTATGTCACCTCAGGCTAGAATCTACGCCAGCGGCTCCTTCTGTTTCGGAGAGTCCGTGGCTGTCAACAATCTTCTGGCGGCACAATACCCGGCCGTTATTCTCTGGTCGCTGCATGTGAATGCTTCGGGCGATCTCATTATGAACAACACTCAGATCGTTTCAAATGGTGTGTACCAGGAAGCGCAAACCATGAACCTGCCTTCCCGCCTCGCTACCTTGTATCAGAACGGTATCTCTGTCATTTTCTCTGTAGGTGCCGGTGGAACGAGTGATTTCACCAACATCGCCAGTCTTATTTCAAAGTATGGAACCGGTTCCGATAATCCGCTATACACTAATATGGCTGCGTTAAAAGCTGCCATGGTGAATGCAGGCGGCAATATCGATGCTATTGATTTCGATAATGAGGACAATCTCGAAGCCGGTGTTATGGTTGATTTCGCTATCATGCTGCAGGCTATCGGTTATGCTTCCGTAACGTTTTGCCCATATTGCCTGCCAGAAGTATGGCAGGATGCGCTCACCCAGCTGGTGAAGAAGTTCGGTCCTGATTTCGTAAGCGCCCTTCACCTGCAATGCTACTCCGGCGGGGAATATAACGATCCGCAGGAATGGGGCCAGGTAATTGCCGCATCGGGCAGTAATGCCCTGCTCATTCCGGGGCTTGCTACCAACCAGGCAGGGCCCGGTGGCTGGTGGAACAGCGGCCAGCCTGGCAGCAGTGTTAAATCATACCCGGCTGTAGCGCAGTATGGCGGCGGCGACTGGTCATCCCTCCTGCGGCAGGGTAATTATCCCTCTGCGGATGCGGCCATGCAAAGCTGTGTGGGTGGAGAAACATTCTTCTTTTACTGCAACAGTTACCTCGATCTGGGTCCGGGTAAGCAATTCAATGCAGGCGATGCAGTTTTCTTCGGAGGGCTCCCGCAATGGGGTTCCGCACCGCAATGTGAAGGTTATGCACTGGCAAACGGCTGCTCCAATATTTACAATCAGGGAGGCGCCTGTCCTTCCGATCTTCAAACGCAATATGCCAAGTGGGCTAACGGTAAATACCCGGTAAACGGAGGCTTTATTTGGATGTACGATTCTATTGTAGACTGCGTGCTTTCCGGCCCCTGTGGCGAAAGCGGCGACAGTGTGGCTACGGTGGCCACGGCATACCGCAACGCTATTGTAAACGGGCTTGCCCTTGCAAAGACGGCTTCATCCGGCAGTTTGGTATCTTAATAACCCCTGTTAATCAACATGAGGAGCTGCTGTAACGGTAGCTCCTTTTTTTGTATGTATGTGTCCCCAATAGCCCCTTTTCCCGGGCCGCGTTGTCCTGTTACTGTGTTGATGCTCCACCGGTAACCCGGCTACTCTTTATCATATCTGACAACTTATCCGAAACCCAAAATGCCAAAATCATGAAAATCAAGCACATGATGAGCGGGTGCGCCATTACCCTCAGCGCCCTGTTCCTCTCCTGCAGCAAGGAAAAAGTCGAGTCTCCTGCTGCACAAAGACTTACCAACGACAACACGTTATCCGCAGTTCCGCCTGCTTCTTCCTATTCTGTACACCTTGCCGGCAATGGCTATGTCACCACCCTGGCTTCCGGCGGTGCGGAAGTAATCACATCCAATGGTCTTGGTAACTGGACCAATGCCAACAGCATTACCAGCGTATGGTTCCGGGTATCACAAACCGGGGCGCTGAATGTATCGCTTCGCGCTAAAGTGCCTTCCGGCACCAGCAGTATCCGTATCACTGTAAACGGAACTGTTTTTACGAAAAGCATTTCCGGTAATGCTTATGCCACCCATTCCATTGGTTCCGTAACTATCGGCGCTGCCGGATATGTGCGGGTAGATCTGCAGGGCATCAGCAAAACCGGCAGTTACTTCGGTGATGTATCCCACGTTATCATCAGCGGTGCTTCCACCGCAAGCGATGTGGTGTATGCCAATGATGCCGCCAACTATTATTGGAGCCGCCGCGGGCCTTCTGTACATATGGGTTATACCATCCCTGCCGGTAATACTGCGGAATGGTTTTATAATGAAATGACG
The DNA here is from genome assembly GCF_003149455.1 of Chitinophaga deserti. Classification (GTDB taxonomy): domain Bacteria; phylum Bacteroidota; class Bacteroidia; order Chitinophagales; family Chitinophagaceae; genus Chitinophaga; species Chitinophaga deserti. Next base: position 100,330 of record NZ_QFFK01000011.1, on the reverse strand, counting down.
GTGCCGGCGGGCGAAGACAAGATCGGTTCTTACTTTATGAGCAACGGCTTCAGCGGTGGTTACTTCGGTATTCAGGTCAACAGTGCTACCGAGCGTAGGGTACTCTTTTCAGTATGGGACCCCGCTTCCGGGAAAACCACCCTCGTGCGCAAAGGCCCGAATGTGGTGGATAATACTTTTGGCGGAGAAGGTACCGGCGGCCAAAGCTACCTGCTCTTCAACTGGACGGCCGGCACTACCTACAAATTCCTCACCCAGATCAAGCCCGACGGCACCGGGGCTTCTTTATACTCCAGCTGGATCTATACCCCCGAAACGGGTACCTGGCGCTTCCTGGCTACCTGGAAGCGGCCTAACACAGTCAGCTATTACACCGGCGCACACTCTTTCCTCGAAAACTTTATTGATACCCGCGGTTACCTCGGCCGCAAGGTGCGTTACAACAACCAGTGGATCCGCAATACGGCAGGCACCTGGGTGGAGCTCACGCAGGGCCGGTTCACTTACGATGCCACGGGTTCAAATGATCAGCGCCGCGATTATGCTGGCGGACTGGACGCTGGCAGCTTCTACCTGCAGAACGGCGGCTTCTTTGCCATAAGCACTGCATATGGTTCCACCTTCACGCGGCCCGCACTGGGCGTAGCGCCCACAGTGAACCTCACTACTTTACCGTAAACGTGTTATGGGGAGCATATAACACGTCCGCCCGGGAGTACCCGGGCGGATTTTATTTATATAGTATATGTTGTATTTAATCGATCAGTCCGCGTTTGATGGCTTCTTTTACAAGGCCAACGGTATTCTTTACACGGAGTTTATGCACGATGTTCTGGCGGTGTGTTTCCACAGTGCGCAGGCTGATGCAGAGTTGCGCGGCTATTTCCGGGTTGGAGAACTCTTCAGCAATAAGCTGTAGGATGTCTTTCTCCCGGCGGGTAAGCGGTATCTCATAGCGGCTCACGGTTTGGCCGGTGAGCGCTTCGTGTACCAGTCCGTTGCGGATGTAATTATCGATGTATTTCTCCCCTTCCATCACTTTATTGATAGCATTGAAAAGCTCTTCCATACCGGAGTTCTTGATGAGATAGCCGGAGGCGCCGTTACGCATCATCTGCTTCACGTAAGCGGGTGTATCATGACTGGTGAGAACGAGGATGCGGATATCGGGGAACTGGCGGTGGATCTTCCGGCAGAGCTCCGGACCGGCAAGTCCGGGCATCTGGATGTCGAGCAGCAGGATGTCGGGCTGCTGGGTTTGCAGCTGTTCCAGCACTGTATCGCCATCAGCGGCTTCGAAGAGGATGCGGATATCGTTCCGGCGGGCCAGCATGGCGCGCAGGCCGTTTACTACAATGAGATGGTCGTCTGCTATGGCTAAAGTGATGGTATCGGGCATTGAATTCGTTTTTTGGGTGTTATGCTTCTAAACCGGGACAATATTACTGCGATTTAACCGGCTAAAAATACGTGATTTACTTAGAAATATAAATGCGTGGTGCCCCACTGTTCCCGCCACAGGGTTTATGCTTCCTTTGCATAAAATTATTCAGCATGAAACTGTTGCGCATAAGGATGGCCGCTGGTTTTATAACAGGGATACTCGGATTGATACCGCTGTTGTGCGCTGCACAGGAGGAATTCAGGCCCCGTACCCCTGCGGAAGAACGTTTCTGGAAAAAGGCCGATGCCATCATCCGGCAGGCGGTGCCCCATGAAACTACCATAGGCTGGGATATGGCGGGCGGTACGGAAGATGACAGCGGTTTCCAGCCGGTAGTATCCCGTAAACCCGATACCGGGCCTTACAGCTATGATTTCGAGATAACTTATGTACGTAAGGAGAACCTGGTAGCTGCCGAATTGGATGCCCTCGCAAAGAAGGTGAATGATACTCCCGGCAAAGCCAATGAGCTGCTGCTGGAAATGGAGAAGGTACGGGCGGCGGCGGTGTGCAGGATCAAAGTGCAGTTCAACCTCAACTACAGCGCGGTTACCTTCTGCGCCGGGAAGCCATCGTTCCCCGCCTACCCCGGTGCTACCGCCATGGTGAGGGTGCCTGCAGAACTGAAAGACGGCGCCGGCTGCGAGGCCGCCACTATGCTCCTGTTCGGGAAGTTCTCCAGGCCCCGCACGGATATGAACGATGAACGGAGCGGCACCGTATCCGGCGAAGGACAGCTCACCGGCGGAGGCCCCTTTACCCTGCATAATATCAGCATTACGGTTACTGCCGTACCCGAAGCGGCGGATTACTTCATCCGCACCATGAACCTTGCTTCCCTCACTGCTTACATTGGTAAAAGCCTACAATGATGATCAGGTAAAATCCCCTGCATCTTACAACCATAATAATTCATAAACCCCTCAACATGAAAAAAGCACTACTGCTGCTCAGCTTCTTAGCGTCCCTCAGTTTTCAGAACTGTAAGAAAAAAGACGATAACCCGGAACAGGATCCCTATGCCAACGTCCCTGCCAGCCACGTACCAGCGGAGTTAAGTGGTAAGTTGTGGTTCAGTGGAACCCTGTCTGCCATCTCCTACTTCGACCGCGACGGGCATAAACTTGGCAACGACTATGAAGCGGGCCGCGAATATCAGTTTACGGAGAAAGACGGCAAAGGCCGTATGCTATTCTTCCAATACCTCGGCCTCCGTACCTACGGCAGCTGTGTAACGGAACATTACACCCGGCTGGAAGGGTCGGTAGTGTTTGAAGGAGATCTGTTCACTTTCTATCCCGTTAAAGGTGAGTATAAGACTATAAAAGATAAATGCTCAACAGGCAACGGTACCACTAAGCGGGCTGCTGCGGGAGATGATCTGAAGCCGCATAAATACCGTTGGGAGGTTAAAGTAATAGACGGCAGAAAATATCTCTATACCTATGACGAACGCGACACAGGCCATGAAAACGCAATCTTCGTGTACGGCATGGCGGAATAATTTGGGGTATATACAATAAGCAGGAATTGTTGATGCTGCGCAATCCTGCGCTGAGAGCCGTGCGGGCCCGTTGTGGCCCGTGCGGCTCATCATTCTTCTGATGTGCCACGGAGTAATTTCCTGATAAGGGAGATCTGGCCAAGGTGGTAATGCGTGTGCTCAATGATGCCATGAATGTTGCGGTAATAATTACCATACTTTTCATCGGTGAATACTTCCATCCACCGCTCTTCCGGCAATTGTTCTATGGCTGCGGCAAATTCTTCCGCCTCACTGAGGGCTTTGGTGACCAGTGCCTGCCATGCGGCCTCTGACGTAATGGGCGGAAGGTCAAAGCTGAATTTATCGCTTGCCTGCAGCGGGGCCCCCCGGAGTACCTTTAAAACTGCACTCACATAGTAATTCATGTGAAACACCAGTACGGCAATCGTATTGAGATTTTGCACGGGCGTAATGGCTTCCTGCCAGGTAATACCTGAAAGTATGTCTTTCAGATTAACAGCAGTCCAGTTGCCACCGGAATGCACACTGCGGAAGTGTTGTGCGATCTGTTGATTGAGGGTCATTTCATTAAATTAGCAATAAATAGCATTGGGGAGAAGAGATTTATTTTAAAAAAGGTTCGTCACTGCTGACATACGGTTGTCAATCCACCCCCGTACCTTTACTTTATCAAACACAAAAAACACATCTTTATGAAAAATCCCCTTTCTCTCCGCGGAATGGCCAATGTAAGTTACTGGGCCGATGATGTAATTGCTGCACGCAACTGGTATAACGAGGTATTCGGTATTGAGCCCTACTTTCATATGCCCAATGCTGATACTCCTGCGTATATAGAATACCGTGTTGGCGATTATAAAAATGAAGTAGGTATTATCAGCCGTAAGTTTCAGCCGGAGCTGGCGCAACCCGGACCGGGCGGTGCAGTGCTGTATTGGCATGTGGACGACCTGCAGGCTACGCTCGACCGGTTAATAGCACTGGGCGCCACACCTTACCAGCCTGTAACGGATCACAGCGGCGGTAAAAATACATTCGTAACTGCATCTGTTGTTGATCCCTTCGGGAACGTACTGGGTGTTATGTTTAATCAGCATTACCTCGATATCTTTGATCAGGTAAAGCCTTAAATTCGTTTCTTTATTATAGCTGCGCCGGCGAGTATGCCGGCGCTTTTTTTTGTGCCCGGTGAAACCGGTTATTGTTTCTGTTAACCCAATCAGGCGTTTCATGAAATGGCCGGTATGCCGGAGCAGTGTGATATTACCTTTGGTGCCATCACTATAAAACCTCAAAAATGAAACACATTGCAAAACCCCTCACACTCTTAATGCTGGCCGCAGTGGCCGGATTCCAGTCCTGTAAGAAAAACGATCTACCTATTCAGTCGAACGACAAAAAGTTCAGCACCTCCCTCTTCAAACAAAACCTTCAGAAGGCACTGAGCGGTGCCCGTGGTTACCAGTTTGTGATTACACAAAACGGACAGGTAGCAGATACTGCCGTGTATGGTATTGGTACGGTAGATGGTGTTAAATCTGACCTGAATGCCTTCACCAACATCGCCAGCGTTACCAAAACACTGACCGCTGCCACGGTGGTGCAGTACATGCTGCAAAAAGATGTAACCATCGATTCAAAGATCGGTCCGTGGTTGCCTGCAACATGGAAGATCCATGATACCATCCGCAAGCTCACTTTCAAAGAGCTGATGACGCATACCTCCGGCATCCGGGGCGATCAGTCGGAATGGGAATCGCTCATGAACACGGTGGCAACCACCATCTCAGCGCCTAAAACCGGTAAGTATTCCAACATCAACTTTGCGCTGTTCCGCGCCATACTTCCCAAACTGCATGATTCCGCCGCTTTCCGTTCAAAGGAATTGCATATGGCGCCTGCAGATTTCCGGAAATGGATGAGCCAGGAATATATCCGCCTGGTCAACTTCCATGTACTGTCAAAAGCAGGCATCCCCACCAGGGGCTGTGCGCCGGTAACGGGTAAGATGTTTATGATGATGACCGAGGCGCCGGAGCGTTTAATCGGCAACGACTTCAGCGACTGGACCGAAAAATGCGGTGGCGGCGGATGGGTGCTCACTACGATGGAAATGTCGCGCGTCATTACGTATCTCACGCATACCAATAACATCCTTTCACCCGAAGAGCGCGAGCTGATGGACAAAAACCGGCTTGGCTGGATAGGGGTATTCCCTGTTACCGGCGGCATGGCATATGGTCATGATGGGGCGCTCATGGTAGATCGTAATAAGATCGATGGCGTGAATGCCGGAGATGTGGGCATCCAGACCCTGATCATCCGCCTGCCCGCAAAAGTAGAGCTGGCCATTGGCATTAATTCCATCGGCGATGGCTGGCGGAAGGTTTACGATATTGTAGCCCTGGCATATAACAACGCCTGGGTAAAATAGTGGCCGGATACCCTCCTGTTTATCGTAAAATGCCATCTCCGTTTGTGAGATGGCATTTTTTATTTAGCGTTTCCCCGAATATTCAGCAATCTCAAATTCTGTTTTCCGACCGCAATGTTTAAAGCGTAAAAGAGGCTCAAATTTCGATAATCAGACAAATTGGATGCAGGGTAAGGTGAAGTTTGAGAAAATGCGGGGATGTGGGGTTAAATGCTGAGTGAGGGCATGGCAAATGCCGGCTCTGTCTCCGGAAAACTATCTGTCCTTTTTCAACAATCCTTCAGTGATCCTTCAGTGATCCTTCGGTCAACCTTCATCAAACCCTTGCTGCGACTGAACGTGACTGAAGGATCACTGAAGGATGGCAGTAGGATGTCAGTAGGTTTTGCAAAACCCTGAAACCGGATTTTTCCAACGCTGATTCCTCAAGATCAAAACCGCTGGAAAGTGTGAAATAAGATAAAGTGTAAAGTTTATAGATGTGAATATTTGTAAAGCACATTGTAATATCCCTTTTAGCCGGGCAAAACCAGGGCGCCGAATATTTGCCGGTAACAGATAGCAGGAAATCCTTATATTAGGGGACGAAATCCCTATATCCCTAACCGTTATGCTTAATCAGCAAGTAAACCTGGCGCAAACTACCCTGCACCTGTCCCGCTTATACTTCCGGATGCGCCGGGAAGAACGGGATGGCAGACGAAGACTGCAGCAAATGCTGGCAACCCTCAGTTCAGCAGCGCCCTCCCCCGATACTTTCGAAAAGATGTTCAGATACTGGCAGCTGGCCCATTATGCAGTATGTGGTGCATTAGCCGGACTGCAGGGCCGCCAGTTAACCGAGGCTGAAGAAAAAAGGCTCCTTTTACTAAGTGTCATCAGTCCGCTGTATGACGAAATGTTCGAAGCGCGAAATGCCGAGGTTACCCTCATCCGCCAGCTTACCCGTACGCCACAGGAGTACATCCCGCAGCATGAAGGTGAGGCATTGCTGAAAGCTGCCTACCTGCGCCTGCTGGATTGTACGCTTGATCCAGACAAGGTAGTTGCGCACTTCAATGATGTATGTTACTGGCAGGAAGTATCGCGCAGGCAGCAAAGCGCCGGCATTGGGGAAGCGGAATTATTCCGCATTACATATCATAAAAGCTATCACGCCGTGCTGCTGTGTTACACGGCTTTCGACCGCTACCCCTCCCCATCGGAAACCGCCATGGCATTCCCTATGGCCGGTTTGGTGCAGCTCACAAATGATGTATTTGATATCTGGAAAGATATACGCTCCGGCATCTTCACCATCCCTATTCTTTACCGCCGCTATGGCCGCCTTGAGCGCAGGTTTTCCGCAGAAAGCGCACGCTTCAATCAGGCATTGGCGCGTTTACAATACCCCGCCGCCCGCCGTAAGCAATATGCCCTCACCATTCATGCCCTGCATGCCATGGGCGCCCTGGCGCTCCGTAACCTTCGGCAGGAATCAAGGGGCGTGCAAAATGTAACGGAACTCGCATTACTGGGAAGGAAAAGACTGGTATATGATCTGGATGGCATGGCCTGCAAATGGGCGCTGGTAAAAAAGACCTGTGAACTTGCAAACCTCACCCATTCCGATGGCCCGGTAGAAGTAGCGCTTAAAAGAGAAGCGGCGGCAGCGGCTTACTCCCGTTCCTGATGCGGCAGTTTCGCCTTGCCCGGGATCAGCCACCATGCCATTAAGCCCGATAACCAGCCCAATACGGCCGCTATCAGGAGGATGTTGGAACAGGCAGCAGTAAAGCCTTCTTTATACAACGTTAGAACTGCAGGAGCACTTCCGGCAGGGATATCTTCCGGAGGATGGGCATTGCCAAGGTTAACGGTTTCTGCTACCACTGCAGTTTGTTGCGCTTCCGTCAGCGTCATCTCTTTCAACCCGCTTTTTACATCCCCTGCAAACAGCATCACCGCCAGCGCTCCGAAAATAGCCGTGGCAAATACACTCGCAATTCTTGTAACCGCATTATTAACGCCTGAAGCAGTGCCTGATAACTGTGTACTCAGCGAACTCATTACCGTTGCCGTGAGCGGCGCTACCGTTAGTGACATGCCCAGGCCTAACACTACAATCCCCGGGAAAAAGGTGGTCCAGTAGGCAGACGGGCCTTTCGTTTCACCTACCAGCGAAAGCAACAGCAGCCCTGTGCCTGCCAGTAACGGGCCGACTATGAGAAATGGCTTAGGCCCCGTTTTATCGGCCCAGCTGCCTGCAGGGCGCGCCAGAAATATCATGAGCACGGTAAATGGCAGAAAAGTAAGCCCTGATTGCAACTGGCTATACCCCTGTATCTGCACCATATTCAGCGAAAGGAACAACATACCGGTGCCCAGCGCGGCATACAGGAAGAATGTAAGGAGATTGGCCCCGGAGAAAGTACGGTTGCGGAACAGGTGCAAGGGTAACATGGGGTTAGCTGCGCGCTGCTCCACTACCACAAACAGCCCCAGCAACAGCACCCCTGCCGCAATAGTGCCCCAGGATTGCCAGTGCGCAAATCCATACTCAGGCATCCGCAGGAAGCCGAAGGTAAGGAGTGCCAGTCCGGCTGCGGTGAGTAACCCGCCTAAGTAATCAATCCCCCCGGTGGCAGCTTCATCCCGCTGTTCGGGTACATGTTTCCGGAGTATGAGGAGCGATAGTAAACCCAGCGGAATATTGATGAAGAAGATGTAACGCCACAATCCGGCATCAGCCAGCGCCCCGCCCAATACCGGCCCACCCATGGTTACCAGTGTGGTGGCGGCCGACCATGTGCCGATGGCTTTGCCCTGCTCCTTTTCATGGATGGAAGACGACAGCAGTGCAAGGCTTCCCGGAATCATGAGCGCTCCGCCCCCCCCCCTGGATGGCGCGGAAGAGCACCAGTTGTTCTACCGTTCCGGCCACCCCGCATGCTGCTGATCCGGCAATAAAAACAAGGATTCCTGCCATAAAAACACGCTTGCGGCCCAGCCTGTCGCCCAGCGCGCCGCCAACCAGTATCAATGCGGCCAGCATGAGCAGGTAGGCATTTAATACCCAGAAGAGTCCGGCTGCGGTGGCGTGCAGCTGTTGCTGTAATGAGGGCAATACCACATTCAGTGCGGTGCCGTCAATGAAAGCCATGGAAGATGCGAGGATGGTGGCGGCCATCACATGTTTTCCGGATCTGGAAGAAAGGGGGAAAGTTGCCATCGTCCCATATTAACAGGCGAAGGCGGGAAATGTTCCGCAGGCATCAGGTCATGCGCATGGCCTCGTAAAACTGCTTTACGTAGGTATCGCCCACGGGCACCATATGAGTGCCCATGAAAATACGTTGCTTCTCCACACTGTCTATTTTGTTCATGGCCACAATAAAGGATTTGTGCACGCGGATGAACTGCTTTGGCGGCAATGCTTCTTCGAAACTGCGGAGGTTCTGTAGCGTGAGGATCTTTTGAGTGGTAGTTTGAATCGCCACATAGTTGCGGAGCGCTTCCACAAAAAGGATCTCGCTGAAATTGAGGCGGATGATGCGCTTATCGGTACGAATGAAGATGAAATCGGGCTGCGGGGGGATGGCGGGCTGCTGTGCCTGCCTGCCGGTTACTTTCTGCACGGCTTTCACGAACCGGTCGAACGGTACCGGTTTAAGCAGGTAATCTACCGCATCGTACTGGAAGCCTTCCAGGGCATATTCATCGTATGCAGATACTACGATCACATCCACATCGGCCTGCCGCAGCTGCATAAACTCTATGCCGGAAAGCTCCGGCATCTGAATGTCGAGGAAAACGAGCTTAACACCCGGCTCCCGGCGCAGGAAGGTAAGCGCTTCTATGGGATTGTTGAAAGTGCCGGCCAGTGAAAGCTCGGGCATTTTCCGGATGAATTCGGTGATTACCTGTATGGCGAGCGGCTCATCGTCCACCACTATGCATTGCAAGGCCATTGTCCCAGTTTATTTGCAGGTTACTTGAATATTCGTGTTCGGTTTCGTTGATGGTGAGTGCGTACTGCCCGGGATACACCAGTTCCAGCCGCTTCCGCACGTTCATGAGGCCGATGCCGCCGGTCTGGTCTTTCCGCTTACGTGTTTTGAAATTATGTACGCTGAAATCCATTCCCCGGTCGTTGCATTCCACCTTTATCTGCACGGGCTGTGCCGGGCGGTTGGCCACACCGTGTTTGAAAGCATTTTCTACGAAAGGCACCAGCATGAGCGGTGCTATTTCATGTGTTTCGGGATTGCCGGAAACATGGAGCTGCACACAATCGGGGCAGCCTGTGCGCAGCCGCTGCATGGCAATAAAATCTTCCAGGTACCGCAGCTCGTCAGACAGGCGGGTGCGGTATCCCGCAACAGGAGGCTGCTCCGTCATATATTCCAGTATCTGCGACAGTGTATGTGCGGCATCCACCACCTGGGGGGATTTTACGAGGGCAAGACTGTAAATACTGTTCAGGCTGTTCATGAGAAAATGCGCGTTGAGCTGCATTTTGAGGATGGCCAGCTCGGAATCCTGTTTCTGCAGGGCGAGCTGCTTGCGGCGCTTATCCTCTTCCAGCCATGCAAAAAAGAGTACATAAGCGAATGCGGCGCAAAGCACCAGGGCACTGGACCAACTGTCCGACCGAATGTACTGCCAGAATGTTTTAAACAGCTTCCCGCCGTCGCGGTAGCCCATCAGCAGGATGTCTTCCCGGAAGAAGTGATCGGCAACAAAGAATTTGATGGCAGAGGCGGAGAAAATGAGGAGAATAACGGACAGTACGAGGCGCACCCAGTTCCGGGATTCCAGGAATTGGGGGAATACCAGTCTTACTGCGGAATAGAACAGCAGGAAGTTGAGTGAACCGAAGAGGCCGCGGGTAATGTGAAGGTTGCGGTAGGTTTGTGCCGTGAAGGTATGCGTCATGCCGAGGATGCTGAGGCCGTACATTACGGCCATCCATACCACGAACAGTACCATGAATTCGCGGAGGCGCCGCATAAAATCATGCTGGCCCGGCATAGAGCGGAGTTTTAAAGCTGCGGAAATCACCGTAACCGGGAATGATGCGGGCCAGGCGTTTGAGGAAAGGCTCAGGAGCCGTGGAGCTGAGCTCCAGCGCATCTTCTCCGATATCGAGCTTCAGGACTACAGGCATGCCATCGTCCTGCCGGGCCAGCAGCTTTTCAGCTGCGGTTTGCAGCAGCAGGGGCGTAACGTACCTCCCTGATGCCGGGCCCGTCATCCGCAGGCTCACCTGCTGGCGGGGGAATAACTGGTTATGCAGCTTGAGGTAGATGTTGAAGTAGTATAGCTCTTTGTCCAGCGGGGCTTTATCCAGCTTCACGCCTTTATCGTACAGCATATACCGGAGCAGTTCCGACAGCTGCAGGATGGATTCGGCACCTTCCCCTTCCCTTTTGGATTCGTTTTCCAGCATGGATTTGATGGCTTTCAGCTTACGGAGCAGCAGGCTGGTGGAAAGCTGCATCTGGGCAAATTGCTTTCGTGCCGCGGCGGCTTCCAGCTCCAGCCGGCGGCTTTCTTTATCTCCCGCCCGCCACATGAGGAAAACGTAATAGGCATAGGCGCCCAATGCTACCAGGATGCCCGTTTGCAGGCTGATGCGGAAATATCCCCAGAAAGAGAGGTATGTTTTCTTAAACCCGATAAGGGCAATGGCTTTCTGGAGGATCTCGTCGGGGAAGATGAGCCCAACCCCGAATTTAATGATGCAGGAGGTGAAAAGTACGAAGGCCACGAGGCCGGTGGTACGCCAGGGGCCTTTCTGCCCGTATTGCGGGAATACGTAGAAAACGAGCAGGTAAAACAGGTTGAAGTTGAGGAACCCGTACAGGAAATAGCGGGTGAGCACCCAGCGGAGGCCAAAGGGGCTGGAGAAATTCGTTTTCAGTACCGGGAAAACGTAAATAAGCACCAACGCCATCCAGACGGCGAGGTGTACCCAGTATCGATATGTTTTCCGGATCGGCATGAGGGCTAAGATACGCTATAACAGGGCATTTGAGGTGAAATATTTTTCGTCCTCCCCCTGTGCCGGATTGTACATGCCGGGAGCCGGTACGTACAGTTTTAATCCCGGAAATGGCGCAGCCACCATATTTTCGGACGAGCATGGGACTCATTTCAATCTGACACATATCAATCAGCTGATATTCGACCAAATCAACCATTCATCTGCCAAACAGTAGTGTATTATGAAGCAAATTTATCTGCTATCTCTTGCCTGTATGCTAAGCACAGGGGCATTGGCCCAACAGGTTATCAGGGGCACGGTGCGCGACTCGCTTACCAAAGCTCCTATCCCCGGCGCCACCATTAAGGTGATCAACGGAACCGGCGGCGTAACTGCCAATGATAAAGGGGAATTCGAGCTCAGGGTGCCTGCCAACGCACAGCTGCGTATCTCCTCCATCGGTTTCGAAGCGGTACTGATCCCCGCGGCAGCCGTCGTAAAGCCTATTATGCTGACCACAGCCGCCCAGATGCTCCAGATGCCTGTGGTGGTAGGTTATGGTACCCGCCAGCGCAGCGCCGTTACCACCAGTATTTCCTCTATCGATTCCCGTAAACTGGCTCCGGAAAACAACATCGTGAGCGATGTGGGTAAAGCCCTGCAGGGCCGTGTAGCGGGTGTATTCGTGGCTACTTCTTCCGGAGCACCCGGCAGTACGCCCAATATCCTCATCCGCGGCGTGCAATCCAACCGCGCACAGGATGCCAATCCCCTTATCGTGATCGACGGACTGGTAATGGAAGGCTCGGGCATCTCTCTGAACTCCATCAACCCGCAGGACATTGAAACCATCGATGTACTGAAAGACGCTGCCTCTGCCGCTATCTATGGCGCACGCGGCTCTTCCGGCGTTATTATCATCACTACTAAAAAAGGGAAGCAGGGCCAGAAGCCGTTCTTCTCCGTGAACGCTTATACCGGTTTCAACAACGTGCCCACCACACGGCGCATGCTGAACACTACGGAATATGCTTCCGCTTTCAACGACTCCCGTAACAACCGCATTTCCGATATAGACGCACAGCTGGCCAACCCCGGTGGTCTCACCCCGGTTCAGATCAGCCAGTTGCAGAACGAGCGTACCCGCCTTAACGGCCAGGTAACCGGCCTCAAAATGGCCGACCGCAGCACCGACTGGATCGATAAAGTAAAGCATCACAATGCGCCTTTGAATAACATTCAGGCCAGCATGAGCGGCGGCGGGGAAAAAACCAATTATTACATGTCGCTGGGGCGCTACTCCGAGATCGCTTCCATCGGTACCGGCCGCTTTGAGCGGTATACCGCCAAAATTGATGTGTCGCAGCAGGTGAAAGACTGGCTCCGCATCATGGGTAACATCAACCTCACCCAGTCGGTAAGTAAAGACAACTCCTACCCCCTCGTAAACGCCTTCAATGCCCGCCCCGATACCCCCGAAGAGCCTGTGCGCAATGCAGATGGTTCCCTCGGTTATTACGTAGGCCAGCAGCAGCACCCGCTGGGCGATATGTCGGAGAACAGGAATAAGAACCGCACACAAACCTGGTTTGGTAACCTCGCTGCAGAACTGAAGCTGCACAAGAACCTCCAGTTCCGCTCTGCTTTCGCGGCCAACAAATACAATACCTTCAACCGCGATTACCAGTCGCCCCTCGGCTACCTCGGCCAGTTCCAGAAAGGGTATCTGAGAACCAGCGGTTCTGATAATATCAATTATAACTTCGACAGCTATTTCACCTACACCAACCGCTGGAGTAAGCTGGGGCTGAATGCCACTGCAGGTTATACTTTCTATAGTATTGAAACCAATGGCTTTGGTTATGAAGTGAATAACTTCCCCAGGGTGGATGTGATCACCGGCGGCGGGGCAGCTTCTGCCTACGGCAACACGGGTTCCATCGGTTCCTTCAACGGCAACTACCTCGAAACTTCGGAAGCTTATTTCGGCCGCCTGGCTTTCGACTGGGATAACAAATACATGCTGGGTGCCAGTCTGCGTACAGACGGGTCGTCCAAACTCCGGAAAGATAACCGTTACTCCTGGTTCCCGTCAGTTTCTGCAGGCTGGGATGTGGCGCAGGAAGCCTTTATGCAGGATCAGCAGCTTTTCCAGTTCTTCAAGCTCCGCAGCAGCTATGGTATCAGCGGCAACATCCGTGCGGTAAGCAACTTTAACACGCAGCACCTGATGCAGGCCACCTCCAACCTTGGAGAGCCCGCCCTCCGCTTCCGCGATGTGATCGGCAATCCCAACATCCGCTGGGAAGAAACCAAACAGTTCGATGCCGGTATCGACGTAGGGATGTTCAACAACCGGGTAACGCTCACCGTGGATTATTACAATAAATCCACCACAGGCCTCCTCAGTACCCGCTTTGTACCCTGGGAGTTCGGCGCGCAAACCATGCCTTACAACATCGGTGATATCCGCAACAAAGGCTTCGACGTGGAGCTGGCCGTTAGCAGCAACCGCAATGCAGCCCTCAGCTGGAAGGTGGAAACCAACCTGAACTTCAACCGCAATAAAATTCAGGCCCTCTCCGACTCTGTACTGAGCTATGGCACCTTCATCTTCGGCGGCCCGCAATCGCAGGCGCGTGTAGGTCAGGCTGTTGGTTCCGTGCAGGTGTATAACTCCCTCGGAGTAGATCCGCAAACGGGAGACATGATCTATGAAGACCTGAATAAAGACGGTAAATGGGATAGCAAGGATTACATCTACGTACCTATTGCACTGCCGAAGTTCACCGGCGGCACCACTCTTTCTGCCGGATATAAAGGCGTTTCCGTGGAAGCATTGTTCTCTTATGTTGTAGGCAACAAGATCTATGACTACTATGAGCAGTCGCTCCGCAACTATGACCTCGACTGGTTTGGCGCTATGCCCAACAAGTTCGATATCGTAAACAAGCGCTGGCGCAAACCGGGAGATGCTACCGATGTACCCCGTGCCATTGCAGGTGTGCATGGTGCCGGTAAAACGATTGATTGGAACTACCGTCCTTCCACACAGTTCATCTACGATGCATCGTACCTCCGCCTCCGCAACCTGACAGTGGCTTATATGCTGCCGAAGCGCCTGCTGGACAAGGCAACCATCAGCCGTTGCAAGGTGTATGTGGCTGCGCAGAACCTGTTCACCATCACCAAATACATCGGTTTTGATCCGGAATCTGCCAACAACTCCGGCATTCTTTCTTCTAATCTTCCCAATCCCAGAAGTATGGTGTTGGGGGTAGACCTGTCATTCTAAAATTTATCGTCATGAAGAAATCAATATTCCTCCATATATCGGCCTGCGCTGCTTTAGCGCTGGCCTCCTGCTCCAATAAACTGGATGTTCAGCCAGACACACTGGTGTCTCCCGATCAGGTGAACAGCAGCAACGTTGGGCTTGTGCTTAACGGAAGCAAACTCGCACTCACCAATAACGCATTCTACAATTACTACATCCTCCCTGAAATCATGGGAGATGATGTGCAGACGGCGGGCCTGCAGGGTTATGAGCTGTGCAACATCCCTGTGAATGATAACTCGGCTGGTATAGCTTACCGCTATCCTTTCGCGTGTATCAACAACACCAACATGGTGATCCGCTACTTTAATGCCCATTCAACGGAAGCAGCACTCCGGCCCATTGCGGGAGAGGCTTACCTGCTCAGGGCTTATGCCTATATGCTGCTGCACGAGCAATTCGGGAAAGTGGCGATTATGGACGGCACGGAGGACCCGCTTACTTACCCCGACAGGCAGCCCGAGGAGAAAGTAAAAGCGGAGATAGAAGACAACCTGCTGAAGGCAGCAGAGCTCCTGCCCGATTATGAAGGCAAATCCATGAAAGGCAGTAAGCAGGCAGCACAACTCCTGCTGGCACGCCATTACCTCAATAACGGCAAGAACACGGAGGCGGCCACGCTGGCCAATGCCGTGATAGGTTCCGGTAAATTCTCGCTGCAGGATAATAAGTACGAAGATGTATTCAAGTACAACACCACAACTAAAGAAGTGGTATACGCCATCGCGGAAGTATCTGCCGGTACGAATAATACCAAACAGGGCCTGCCCGGGGTATTTGGTCCTGGTAATGGTAGTGCCGGAGGTGGTACTATCTGGATCGATTCCAACCTCGTGAAGTCATATGAAGATACCGACATACGCAAGGCTTTTTATGTGAAAGTAAAGGGCCGGGATATCAGTGATCTCGTATGGTTCCTCATCAAGTTCCCGGAAGAAGCGCAGCCCTCCTACCCGGTATGCCGCTATAGTGAGGCATTCCTCATTGCTGCCGAGGCCAAAGCGCGGACCGGCACCGTGGATGTAACACGTTATAACGAACTGCGTACCATGCGTAAAGCTTCCGTATCGGCGAACAGTGACTTTGCCTCCCCGGCCGCTTTCCTCGAAGCCATTGAATGGGAGCGCCGCAGGGAGTTTGTAGGAGAGCGCCACCGCTGGAGCGATATGCGCCGTTTCGGTAAAGCAATTCCCTGGCTGACGGGTTTACAGCAGCCTGCAGGGCATGTGCTTTTCCCGATCCCTGAAAGGCTCTTTACGCTGAACCCCACCATGCAGCAAAACGACGATTATTAGTAAAATATAAACCAAACAGGAATGAAGAACGCAATGTTGAAACCTGCTTTACTGGCGCTGTTGATGAGCCCGGCAGGGCTGATGGCCCAGAAGGCCGGTCTGCCAAAACAAATTACGGTTAAAGGATCCGTTAAATTCGCCACACCCGAAGGGCAGCCACGCAAAATATGGCTGAGCCGCGATAACGGCACCGGCAAACCCACCGTCGTGGACTCTGTTGAACTGGGGTCTGATCTCACCTACTCCTTCCGCATTAATCAGGATCATCCCGGTATCTACAAACTGAATGTGATGCATTGGGAACATATCTCTTTCTGGAGCGATGCCAATGTTACTGTGGCTTCCCGCGGATATGATACGGCAAAGATGAAAATAAAAATCCCGCATTTCTATTTCGTGGAAGGCTCCAGCGACAACAACTTCATTAACCAGATGGACCTGAACAACACCAATGCTTACCTCCGTTCTGTTGATGAATATAATCAGGAGTATTATGCCAAAGAGCATAAAACGAAAACCGGTGATTCCGCCTGGGCTAACTACTGGAATGGGCGCCGCCGTTACAACGATCGTAACGAGGATGCTGACCAGCGGGAAGCACTGCTGATGAAAGTGTATAAAGACCGTCCGGTACTGATCTATGCACTCCGCAGCGCCGGCAGTCCGCACGATACCACCCAGTACGCCTCTACGTTGAAACAACTGGATCACCTGATTAAGCTGTACCCCTGGCTCACTGAGGCGAAGAACCTGAAGACCACCATCATCAACAACCGCGCACAGATGATGAAGCTCCAGCCCGGACAGCCCGCTCCTTCCATCTCCTACCCCGACCACCTCGGTAAAATACAGGGACTGGAAAAGTACAAAGGCAAATACCTGCTGGTAGATTTCTGGGCAAGCTGGTGCGGACCCTGCCGTCAGGCTATCCCTCACGTGAAAGCACTGAGCGAACAGTATAAAGCCAAAGGATTGGAAGTAGTGAGCATCTCTATTGACACGGATAAAGGAAAATGGCAGAAAGCCATGGAAGAAGAGAAAATGCCGTGGGAGCAGCTGCTGAGCGACGATAAGGATAAAACCATGGCATTGTATCAGTTTTCCGGTATCCCCACGCTGTACCTGATCGACCGTGAAGGAAAGATCGTGACCAGGTTCACCGGTTACAGCCCTGAAGCGGAAAAAGAGATTAAATCAGTAATTGAGAAAGGCCTTGGCGGACAACCGGCAGCAGAAAAGAAAGTGATGCGCGCCATGTCTATGTAACAAAACCACCATATGCGGAAAATAATCTTATCAATATTAGCGCTGGCAGCGGCCTTACAAGTATCGGCCCAGCAGAAGTATACGGTAGACGTATACCTCGAAGGCCAGGATAACCATAAGCTCACGCTGAGTTATGTAAAGAACGGCGCACGCCATTCCGATACTGCGCAGAAGCTCCCCGATGGTGGGCTCCGCTTCAGCGGTGAGGTGGCTGAGCCTGTGATGGCGGTACTGTTTAATAGCCACCCCGGCAGCCGGCACCAGATGAACGGCGGCGGAATGTTTATACCCGGCCCGATCATGGAGTTTGTGCTGGAAGACGGGAAAATTACCATTAAGGGCATCTCTGAAAAGTCGTTCCTCGCCGTGGCAAAAGGCGGTAAGCTCAACGCGGAATTCGCGAAACTGCATACACCGGAGCTTCCCCTTATCGATAAAAAATGGGAAGCTACCAAAGCAGGCGCCATTGCTTATAAAGCGGGTGATACTACTAAAGCAGCGGCTTACAGAAAAGAAGGGAACGAACTGGAAGAGAAAAAGAAAGCCATTCGCCAGGCGTATATCGCAAAAAATCCGGGCGCATTTACCAGCATGTACCTGCTGAGCCTGATGTATGAAGATTACACCCCGGAAGATTATGCGAAAGCTTATGGTAAACTGGCCGGCACCTGGAAAAGCACCTTTTACGGTAAGCTGATCGCCAACAAGATCGAAAGTACCAAAGCTACTGCCCTTGGCATGCCGGCTATCGACTTCACGAAGAAAGACATTAACGGGAATAATTTCACGCTGTCGTCGCTCAAAGGGAAGTATGTACTGGTAGACTTCTGGGGCAGCTGGTGCGGTCCCTGCAGGGCAAGCCACCCGCACATGCGGCAGTTGTACGACAAGTACAAATCCAAAGGCTTTGAGATCGTAGGTGTATCCGAAGAGAAAACGGAGAAGATCGCTGATGCGGAGAAATTCTGGAAAGGCGCCATTGAAAAGGATGGCATCAACTGGCTGCATGTAATGAACAATTACGGTAAGCAGGACTTTGACCTGGTGCAGAAGTATGGTGTTACCGGCTTCCCCACCAAATACCTGATCGATCCGCAGGGTAAGATCATCTTCAAGCTCGTGGGCGGCGGTAAGGAAAGCGAAGACGAGCTGGACGCGAAGCTGAAGGAAGTTATCGGTGAATGATTTTTACGTGTGATAAGCAAAAAAGAAAGGGGCGCTGAGAAGCGTCCCTTTTTTATGCCTGTAGGGCTGTACTGCCTTATGAAACCGGTTGCAATAACATGGAAGGCAGAACGTTAAATGGCAAAAATGATGTATTCGGCGGTTGATAATGTGCGGATACGAAGAAATTTATGATAAGCGGCAGAATCACGAAAATATTTTTCGCTATTTCCGGGAAATCTCCAACCTTTGTAGCAAATTATTGGCTTTTATTCTACCGCCTGTACCAAAATCTGCTATTCAAACCTGGATTCTTCACTATTGAATGTTTTCTTTCTTACGGAATTGAATTTACTCCAACGCAGCCTATCTTTCCATCCCTTCCATTATCCTCTTTCGTTTTAACTGTATTCATGATTAATCGCAGTTCCTGCTAAGGAATTGATATGCATTAGCCGCATCTCCGGCCGCTGGTGAATATCATATCCCTTGCCTGATGTTGATGTACGTGCAGCTGCACGTACCGGTATACCATTGTTGCTATATAAAATCTGCGTTTATGAGAGCAATGTATTTACACAGTTACGAAAAGAGAATTCCTTTTTTATTGCGTGTATGGCTCCTGCTGATAATTCTGACCACAGCAGGTTGGCTGAATCAGGTGAGCGGGCAGGCCGCCAACCTCGATCAGGGCGCCAATGGTAAATCTACCGCCCCGGATTCTCCGGTGGATTGGATCAACGGGAACCTCAATGCCAACCAGGCCCACTTCCTTGAAGGTTACTCCGTTCCTTACCGTGCTATTTTAACGGGGCTTACCGTAAACCAGAACTACACACTGGTGATTGCACTGGATGTAAAGAACAGTGGCAAACACGCCCTGGATTACATCACCCATTATCAGCGGCTGGAACCGCACGGTATTTTCCTTCATGGCGCAGAAACGGTGAGTCCTTTACTGAACATCACCGGCTTCCCTCCTGCTTATTTTACCAGTACTGATACGGAACCCATCCCCGTGCCTTCCAGCGCGGGATCTCCTGTTCCCGGCCAGCCTTCCGCCAGTTTTAATGCATTGCCTCCGGCCGAAAGAGTTATGACCGGCTATAATGCAGATCTGTTAAGTGTAACGTACGCTTCGCACGGCAGCCTGACCGCTTCCCAGTCCGAAACGGTGATCCACATCACCTTTAAGGCCCTGAAGGAAACGGCGGTGCTGTCGTGGGGCGGCCATATTGCCACTGAAACAGACTGGGGCTCCGACCCGGTAACGGGTGAAACCAATTCCGCTTCCGCCATTAATGGTTCCCCATACCATATGCGGCTCAAGAACTGGATCATCAACGGCCAGGTAGTGAGCATCGGTAACCAGGACCGCTCCCTGAAAACGGATGCGGTATTCATCCCGCCCACCTGCGAAGTGAGCGGCCCGCAGGAAGCATGCGTATCCACCGCCTCGCTGGCATTTACCTCTACGGTAGACAATGCCACGGGGCTTACCTATTTATGGAGCATCATAGGCAGTAACACTGCCGGTGCCAAAATCGTCAACAATACTTTAGCTAATATAAGTGTGGTGCCCATTGGCGCCACATTCACCCCGGGCACCTTCAACCTGAGGTTGATCGTTACCCGCAACGGACTGTCAGATACCTGCTATGCCGGCTCTCATGTAGCGCCGGGATTGCCTGTCACCATTTATCAGCCGGTGGTGGACGCAGGTGCAGACGTCAGCATTACGCATCTCGACATCGCATCACTGAATGCAACGGTTGCAGGCGGGAAGTCTCCCTATACCTTTAGCTGGTCTCCGGCTATAGGGTTGTCTGATCCCAACTTGCATAACCCCACATTCACACCCCCATCCAGCGGTATCTTCCAATTTGTTGTAACCGTTACGGATGCAGCGGGATGTACTGACAAGGATACGGTGGTTATCACTGTAACGCAGCATGCTGACCCGCCTTGCATTATTGATGGTCCCGATCCGGTGTGCCCGGGGTCTTCCAACATCTACACCGGACCGCCTCCGGCAGATGTAAGCTTCTTCCAGTGGAGCGTTACCGGCAATGGTACTATTACCGGTGATACCGACAAGGGTACCGTAACCATCCTTGCCGGCAACACCTGCGGCCCCTACACCATTCAGCTGATCACCGCCACACCCGATGGTAAGGTGAAAGATACCTGTACCAGAACCGTTCAGGTTCAGGATAACGAAAAGCCTGTATTACATGGTACCGCTCCTGATGCAGCACTTGCCTGTGGTAAAGATGTACCTGCCGCACCGGTAATTACCGCCACAGATAATTGCCTGGCCAATATTACCGTGCAGTCCAGCTCCACAACCTTAGACAGTACCTGCATCAACAAATACAGGATTGTCCGCAAATGGTGGGCAGTTGACCTGTGTGGCAATACCTCCGATACCCTTACGCAGGTGATCACCGTAAACGACGATGTGAAACCCGTCATCTCCGGTGAATACGAAGCAACCGTGAACGTAGCCTGTGTAGGCGATATTCCGGCCCCTCCGGGCCTCACCGCCAACGATAACTGCGACGGCCCGCTGCAACCTTCCTATACTGAAGAAGGTTCCGGCACTGCCTGCGACAGCACCATCGTGCGCACCTGGGTATTTACAGATGCCTGCGGTAACTCCGCCTCTGCAACACAAACCATCCACCTCAAAGATGCCGTAGCGCCTACGCTGGTTGGCACCGTACAGGATGCGAACGTGACCTGCAGTAAAGACGTGCCCGCACCGCCGGTGATCACTGCGAATGATAATTGTCCGGCTGAAGTGAAGGTGAACTTCACCTCCACTACTTCCGACAGCACCTGCGTGAATAAGTTCAAGATCGTCCGCAAGTGGTGGGCAGTAGATGGTTGTGGAAACACTTCCGATGTGCTGACACAAACCATCATTGTGAACGACGATGTGAAACCCGTCATCTCCGGTGAATACGAAGCAACCGTGAACGTAGCCTGTGTAGGCGATATTCCGGCTCCTCAGGGCCTCACCGCCAACGATAACTGCGACGGCCCGCTGCAACCTTCCTATACTGAAGAAGGTTCCGGCACTGCCTGCGACAGCACCATCGTGCGCACCTGGGTATTTACAGATGCCTGCGGTAACTCCGCCTCTGCAACACAAACCATCCACCTCAAAGATGCCGTAGCGCCTACGCTGGTTGGCACCGTACAGGATGCGAATGTGACCTGCAGTAAAGACGTGCCCGCACCGCCGGTGATCACTGCCAATGATAATTGTCCGGCAGAAGTGAAGGTGGAATTCACCTCTACTACTTCCGACAGTACCTGCGTGAACAAGTTTAAGATCGTCCGCAAGTGGTGGGCAGTAGATGGTTGCGGTAACACATCCGATGTGCTGACACAGACCATCATTGTGAATGATAATGTGAAACCCGTCATCGAAGCTTCTTATGAAGATAAGATAGAAGTGAAATGTGTAGGGGATATCCCGACACCACCAGCCGTTAATGCCTTTGATAACTGCGATGGCGCCCTGCAGCCTGCTTATAGTGAAGAAGGTTCCGGCACGGCCTGCGACAGCACCATTCTGCGCAAATGGGTATTCACCGATGCATGTGGCAACTCTGTTACCGCTACACAAACCATTCACCTGCAAGACCTCGTTCCGCCTACGCTGAACGGTACAGCAGAGAATGTGAATGTGACCTGCGCTAAGGATATTCCTGCACCGCCGGTGATCACGGCAAGTGATAACTGTCCGGCTGATGTGAAGATCAACTTCACCGAAGATGTGCTCGACAGCACCTGCGTGAATAAGTTCAGACTTCAACGTGTATGGTGGGCTGAAGACGGATGCGGAAATACCTCCGACAGGCTGATCCAGATCATTACAGTGAACGACGATGTGAAACCTGTCATTTCCGGCACATATGAAGAAGCCGTGAATGTGGCCTGTGTGGGAGATATTCCGGCACCGCCGTCACTTACCGCTACAGATAACTGTGAAGGAGTATTGCAACCGGATTACAGTGAAGAAGGCTCCGGAACTGCCTGCGACAGCACTATCGTGCGCACCTGGGTATTCACTGATGGCTGTGGTAATTCTGCAACTGCCACCCAAACCATCCATCTGCAAGACCTCATCAGGCCTACGCTGAATGGTACTGCTACAGATGCAACCGTGGTATGCAGTAAAGATGTGCCCGCACCGCCTGAAATCACGGGAAGTGACAATTGCGGTACACCTAAAGTGTACTCCAGCGAAACGAAGACAGACGTGGTATGCGTCAACCGCTTCGTACTCCTGCGCAAATGGTGGGCGAAAGACAAATGTGGTAACACATCCGACACCCTTTATCAGAAAGTAACCGTATACGACAACGTAGCGCCAGAGGTATCTAATAAACCGGCAGATAAAACACTGCCCTGCGGTTCACAACCGTCGTTTAATGCACCATCGTTCAATGATAACTGTGGTGGTAATGTAACCGTAGTAGTGGCCGACCGTCAGGAAGGCACCAGCTGCCCTGTAACTTATGTTCGCAGGTGGACAGCCACTGATGCCTGCGGTAACAGTGTATGGGTAGAACAGAGAGTGAAAGTACTCTGCTGCGCCAGCTACTGCAGCTATACACAGGGTTATTATGGAAACGTGAACGGAAAGGCCTGTCTCCCGGGCGGTGGTACAACAACTGCCAAAGCTATTATGCTGGGTGCTGTGGATGCACAGCCGGGTGATTCTGTCCTCTTCGGACTCAAAGCCACCGGTAAGTTCTTTACCCTCTTCCTGGCGGATGTATCGAACGATAACATCTTCAAGATGCTGCCTGGTGGTGGTACGCCTGCAGCCCTGAAGGGATATGCTACTTTCAGCAAGCCTGCCACATGGCCGCTTGTTCCGCTCTCAGCAGCTGCAAGCACCTATGGTAAGATCAAAAATGTACTGCTGTCACAGACTATGACATTGTTCTTCAACTTCAGGGTAACACCGGCCCTGTCAGGATTGCCGATCGAAGGTACGCTCCTGATGACCTCGAAGCTGACAGCATGCGGCAGTACTGTACCGGTAGCGAAGGTAGATTCGTTCGAATTGCCGAAGTCTGTAGTAAACTATCTTACATCTATCGGACAGGCGAATGTGGGTGGATTGTACAACCTGGCGAATAAATATCTGGGTGGCCAGACCGTAACAGGCGTAACCGCTTCAGATGTGAATGCAGCTGTGGATGCCATCAACAGGGGATTTGACAAGTGTGCTGTGCTGATAGGCTGGTCTAATAATAAGCTGAGCACCATTCAGCAGGTAATGGCTGCTGGTGAGGATAACAATAAGCTGAAGAGCAATGAAACGGAAACAAACACACTGCGTGTTGAAACCTTCCCGAACCCGTACAGGGATGTGGTAACGTTCCGCTTCACCGCACCTGAAACCGGTACATTACAATTGCTGATTTACAACCTTGGAGGCCAGCAGGTAGATGTGCTCAATAAGGGTACGGTTCAGAAAGGAAGTGTACAGCAGATCAGGTATGCAGTTCCGGATGCCCACAGGTCAACGCTGATTTACAAGCTGTCTGTAGGCAGGGCTGAAGCCACCGGTAAGCTGATTTACATCAAACACTAGTTTTTTTTTACTGGAGGATATGGAAGATCAAAGGAGGCGCTCCCCGTGGGGCGCCTCCGCCTATTTTACCTGTTACATCAGTCCGTGTTGCAGGGCCGCTTTCATCATTGCAGCCACATTAGGCGTCCCGAACTTTTGGAGGAGGTTCTTACGGTGTGTTTCTATGGTAAGGGGGCTGAGGTGGAGCATGCCGGCAATTTCGGCGGTGGTTTTACCATCTGCGATCAGGAGGAGGATTTCCTTTTCCCGTTTGGTTAACCGGGGAGTTTCCCGCAACTCTGCCGCGGAGGGCTTAGCCATGATTTCCCGTACTGCTTTACTGAAAGTGAGCAATCCTTCATGTGCTTCCCGGATGCAGCGGATCAGCTCATCGGCCGCCACGTTCTTCAGCATATAACCGGAAGCACCCTGCTGCAACATCTGTAAGATCATGCTGCGCTCAGAGTGGTTGCTGAGGGCGAGGATGCGGGTGGCGGGTGATATCTCTTTGATTTCCCGGCAGAGGTCGAGGCCGCTGGCATCGGGCAGTGTAATGTCGAGCAGGAGGATGTCGGCACGGCCGGTGGCCAGGAAAGCCAGGCAATCGCGGGCATTCCCGAAAGTACCTGTGATTTCTATACCGGAAGCGCCTTCCAGCAGTTTCTGTAAGCCTTCAAGAATAAGCGGGTGGTCATCTACAATGGCGAGGTGTATGGTTTGTCCGGACATGGTATCGGCGGGATGGATGTTGCCCGCATCCGCAAAAGTATCATTTATTCGTTACCGTTCGAAATCTACAGCCCTATCTACCGGAAAACCAGTAGAAAATTTCACCCGGATAGGGGTATTGAAGCGCGCGGGGCATCCCTTTACTTTTGTGTCGTGCAGCATAGCCATAATTCAGCAGCATACATAACCATTATCATACAGGGAAGCCGAAAACTGTGTTAATTCAGAGTAGGCGTCAAAAACAAACTATTATATGAAGACATTGAAAATGCTTTTGTTGCCCGTGCTGGCCTTCTCCATTGGATTCTCAGCCTGCGGTGGTAAAGATGATGATCCGGCTCCGGGCCGTTCCGCCAAGAAAGTACAGTACAAAGCCATCGGCAGCACCGGTGTGAAACTCCATAGTGCGCTGTATGGGTACGATCAGACGATTACCACCGTATCTTCCATACCAGGCAATACCTGGACAAGCCCCGTACTCGACGTACCTGCTTCCGCAATGGGCGGCACCTGTGTGGTAGGCGCTATAGGAGTGGATGCCAATTCCACACTGAAAGTAGAAATGTATATCAATGGTGAACTGAAGAAAACAGGTACCTCCAGTGGTACAACGCTTTCTGCAGGCACTTCTGTAGTATTTTAATCCTGAATTCAGGGGTAACTGCCGCGGTGCAGTCGGTCTATAGAACAGCCGGCCGGGTACGGCCGGTTTTTTCTTTGCCCGTGAATACGGCAGCGTGATTTTGTGTATTTTCAGGAACTGAACCCTGTCATATGCAACACGCAACCGTACAGATTACCCCACTTAAAAATGATGCGCCCACCCTGCATGCGCTGTCTGAATTACTGATATCAACCGTGGCCCATGGTGGTTCCGTCAGTTTCATGCACCCCCTTTCGGAAGCCGATGCCCGTGCTTTCTGGCAGGGCTCACTGGCAGCTGCAGAGCAGGGCGGAAGGATTATATTAGGCGCCTTTGATGCTACGGGCATTTTAACCGGCACTGTTACACTCCTGCTCGACCTGCCACCCAACCAGCCCCACCGTGCAGAGATCGCCAAGATGATGACGGCAAAAGCTCACCGTGGTAAAGGAATTGCCGCTGCATTGCTGGCGGAAGCGGAGAAGCTGGCCCTCCGGCACGGGCGCACCCTCCTCACCCTCGATACCGCGGAAGATGAAGGCGCGGCCGGTTTTTACGAAAAAGCAGGTTATCAACGCACCGGCATCATCCCGGATTTCGCCCTAAAGCCGCATGGCGGCCTTACCGGCACAATCATTTTCTGGAAAAAGCTTCACCCCGCTGCTTCCTGAGCAACCAAACAAATCTGTCATGCACTTCCCTTTCCTGTCACTCAGGCTATGCCTGCTAATTCTCCGTTTATCCCTTGCTGTTATTTTCATGGCCCATGCCGTGGTGCGTATTGCCAATGGCACCATTCCCCAATTTGGTGGTTTCCTCGAAAGCAGGGGGCTCCCTGCCGGCGAGGCGCTGGTATGGGCTATTACCGTGTTTGAAATTGTGGCCGGCCTCTTACTGGCTGCCGGTAAATACGTACGCTGGGTAAGCGCGGGTTTCGTATTGCTGCTGCTGGTGGGGATTATCCTCATCCATGCCGAACTGGGCTGGTTTGTAGGCGAGCATGGTTCCGGCGGCTGTGAATACAGTTTTATCCTGATTGTAGCCCTCATGGTAGCGGCGGCGGCCGACCGTACCGATAACTGATCAGGGCTGGCGTACCAGCACTTCCACTACCTGTCCGTTTTCCCGGACGGTCAGCTCCGTAGCCTGCTCTTTCCGGGAAAAGGTAAAAGTGAGTGCGCGCTCCTTCATAAAAAATGTATCCGGAGATTCGGGGAAGAATGCAGCCGTTTTTTTACCGGATATCATTTCCAGTCTTCCATCTTTTACGGCAACCTCCAGTTCCGACTGCGGGCCTTTGTATTTACCTGCCCAGGCCTGCAATTGTTGGGCTGTGAGGGTAATGGCCTTCTTCTCATTATCATATGGTGCCGGCCCATGGTCAAAACTTAATATGCGCGTCATCTTCCATTCCCCGTTCTCCAGCAGCCAGAGGTGCGTAAACCGCGCATGCCCCTCGCGGCGCGACTGCCCGTTCTTCACAATGAAAAAGTAATGTTCCCCGCTGATAACGGCCCCGTATACGGTATCAGCCTTCCGCATGGGGTAAACCGTCACGGTGCCGGGCAAAGCCTCTCTCCTGAGCCTGTAATCGCCTGCGGGATTGCATGGCCCTGCGGTGAAGCTGGCGTTCAGTTTATCCGCTCCCAGGGTTATGCCGCCTTTGTCGTGGTAAAACTCCAGGTCTTTACCATAGAAGGATGCCATTTGCGGAAGGTTGCAGGTATTATAGGCATGCCAGAAAAGACTGTCCTTTTCCAGTATCTGCTGTGAAACAGCAGCATCGGTTTGTGCACGGGCACTGGCAGAAACAACAAGAAGCAGGAGGATGTATCTGAAGCTGAAAGGGTTATTTTTCATGGGAAAGCGAAAATTTTAAGTTGATGTTATAATATTACACCAAACATCCCGTACTTTAATTTGTTACTGTAATTGGAATTGAAGAAACATCAGACATGATAACCAAAGGACAACCAGCATTATGAAAAACACAGAACGATTCAGCGGGCGAGCTGAGCATTATATTAAATTCCGACCGCATTACCCGCATGCCATCATCTCCTGCCTGGAGCAGGAAGCCTGTTTAACGAAGGAATCTGTAGTGGCGGATATTGGATCCGGAACGGGTATCTCCTGTTTGCCTTTCCTGGAAAACGGCAATATTGTATATGCGATAGAGCCGAATCAGGAGATGCGGGAAGCATCCGTAAGGTTGCTGCATGGCCACCCGGGGTTTCATGCCATTGGGGGCACAGCGGAGAAAACCACCCTCCCCGATGGTTCGGCAGATATTATCGTGGCCGCACAGGCCTTTCACTGGTTCCATGGCAGCGCGGCACGTACGGAGTTCCTGCGTATCGGTAAACCGGGAGCCTGTACCGTACTGATGTGGAACGAGCGGGATGTACATGATGCATTGGGGAAAGAGTATGAAACACTGTTACAGAAGTATGCCGTTGATTATAGGGAAACCAACCACCGCAACGTAGGCCCTGCGCAGCTGTCGGCCTTCTACTCTCCTGCCGTTTACCGTGCACATGTGTTCCGCAATGCCCAGCAGCTGGATTTTCAGGGTTTGAAGGGAAGATTACTGTCTGCATCCTATGCCCCGCAGCCCGGCCACCCACGGTATGAAGAAATGACCGCGGAACTGGCGGTGCTGTTCGCCAAATATGCCATTAACGGAATGGTGAAATTCATGTACACCACGCGGCTCTACATTGGGAAGTTGCAATAACCAAATTTTTCAGCAGTATCGTTATGCCAGCCATCCACAGCCTGCAGCAGCAAGGGAAAGGTATGCGCACAAGGGTATGTAAAGCCGGTCGTCATGCCGGGTAAAGCCGTTGTTCCGGATAGTTTTAAACAGGCCCACATACCGGAAGTCGCCCATCACCCGGAGGAAAAACAGGGCGCCGATCAGGTAAAAAACATACCGGGGAAAACGGAGACCGGATAAATCAGGGACCAGCCACGACAGATGTGCCCAGGCAAAACATAATAATACAACCGCCACTCCAAAGGTTGCTGCCTTTCCGGGTTGCATGGCTTTAGCACCGTCTGCCCGCTGCGGCACGGCATTTTCCATACCCCTTTTGCCTCCGGCAGCCCAATATATATGCAGCGCGGAAAGGGCGGTAAATATGAGCGTATTGATAGTGAGGAGAAACAGGATCATGTTCCGGCAAATTAGATAAGTAATTGCACTATGCAAAAGAAAGGCGCCCTTCGCAGGAAGGACGCCTTTTATATTCTGAGTATTGTGATCAGGCGTTTTGCTTGCGCACGTATTTGGTGAGGATCACAATCAGCTGTCCTTCGATTTTGCCTTCGATCTGTTCTGTATTGTTTTCCACCAGCCGGATGTTCTTCACCACGGTACCCATTTTAGCGTTAAGGGAAGTACCCTTTACGTCGAGGGATTTGGTGAGTACCACGGTGTCTCCATGTTGCAGCTGGGTACCGTTACTGTCGAGGTGCAGTTCCACCACATCGTCGTTATCATGATCGCCGGAAGCTTTCGCCCATGCGAGCAGCTCATCGTCGAGGTACATCATGTCCAGCTGTTCGGCAGCCCATGTTTCGTTACGGAGGCGGTTGAGCATTCTCCAGGCTACCACCTGTACGGCAGGTACCTCGCTCCACATGGCGGTGGTGAGGCATTGCCAGTGTTGTGCATCGAGGGGCTCTTTACGCTCCAGCTGTGCGCGGCATTTGCCACAGGTGGCAATTGCGGTGTTGCGCATGGCTTCGGGCGCATGCGGTACTTCGTATGCAGCCAGGTCCTCCGTGGAGGTACACAGTTCGCAGCTGCTGTTGCTGCGTGTTTTCAGATCATCGGGCAGTTTCATATGCGTCTTGCTTTCAAGGGCGCAAAGGTACGATTTTCATTTGGCGTTGCCAGACTACTTCACTTTTTTAAACTGTTCCTGCTCCCGAACGCGTATCATAAAGCCTTCTTTATTGAATAAAACATCGGCAGGCGCCTGCTCCACCCAGAAGAATACCGAGTCGCTGGCGGGCTTCAGTGTTTCTTTATGCTGGCCTGCCTGCATCTGTAAAACCCCGTCTCCTGCAGTAAGCACCACGGTGTCGCGCTTATTTCGCACATAGGTGCCGGAATACTTAGCGAGGGTTGCCGGGGCAATGGCTACCTGCTTGTACCGGTGGCGGCGCTGGGCAAGCAGCCAGGTATACAAACTGTCGTTATTGTAAGCAGCCACCCAGCTGTCGTGCCCCGTTTCGGGGTAAATGGTGAATTTGATATTGGGCTGGTAAGGCTTCAGGGCTTCTATCATGCTTACGCTGGCGCTGAGGGGTACGGCATTATCCAATGCCCCGTGGAAGCACCATACGGGTATATTCCGCATCTTCCAGGCATCAGACGGCCTGCCGCCGCCGCAGATAGGTACTATGGCTGCCAGCTCGTTAGGATAGCGGGAAGCAAACTCCCAGGTGCCGTAACCGCCCATGCTCAGGCCGGTCATATACACACGGTCGTTATCCACCCGGTAATTCCCTTTCAGGTCCAGCAGCAGGCGGTGCAACAGGCCCGCATCCCAGCCACCGAAATCGGATTGGGGAGATACCACGATGAAGGGTAATTTTTTCCCCGCTGCTATCTGCATGGGCGGCCCATGTGCAGCAACCCTGGCAAGTTCCATCCCGCTTTCGCCGGAACCGTGCAGGAAGATCAGCAATGGCCATTGCTTTGTAGTATCCTTATTATATCCTTCCGGGAGGGATAAGAGGTAACGCACGTCCAGCGAAAACCTGGCAGGCGTTTGCTGCGCGGCGGCGGTGAAACCGAGCAGCAGTAAGAGGGGAACAAATAGACTTTTCATAACAGGAATTTACGGGATTTTTCTACGGTTGTTGCCACCGGTGGCCTGAATATTGTGAAATTCCTGTAAACCTTATAACCATGGATAAGATCAAAGATTTCTTCCAGGCATACGAACAACGGTTCAATGATGCCATACAGGGCAAAGCGGAAAATCTGGAGGCCTTTGCGGGTGTGTTTGCCGACTGCTTCGTACAATCTACCCCCGCAGGTGTGCAATGCGGTAAAAACGATAACTCATTCATTAAAGCGATGAAGGAAGGCTACGAGCATTACCGGAAGATCGGTACAAAGAGCATGCGCGTGGCGGGGCTGGATGTCACCAAAATCGATGATAATCACTGCATGGCAAAGGTGCATTGGGATTCTGCTTACGATAAAGACGGGAAAACCATCCGCATAGAATTCGATGTATGGTACATATTAACCACCATTTCCGGAGAACCTAAGATTTTTGCATATGTAACTGGTGATGAAGAAAAAGCGATGCGGGATAACGGACTTATTCCGGAAAAATAAAAGCGGCAGCGGAAAAATGTCGCTACATTTGCAGCATGCGAAACAACATGGTCAGCCTGGGTGATGCCCTGAAAGAATACCTGAACAAAAGCCGCCTGAAACCGCGGCTGATGGAAGTACGTGTTCAGGAAAACTGGGAACAGGTAGTGGGTAAAACCATCGCGCGGTACACAGAGAGCGTTCACCTGTACGATGGCAAACTGGTGATTGTTACGACTGTGGCGCCCCTTAAGCAGGAGCTGAATTATTCGAAAGATCGTATAGCGGGATTGGTGAATGATATGCTGGGAGAAAAGGTGGTAACGGAAGTGATTATCCGTTAGTTCTTCGTCAGCTTCCTTTCGTCAGAAATGGTATTCACAATACGCGTAATATCATCCATAGAAAGTTTCGTACGCAGGTGCAGCATCATCATCTCCCCTTCTTCCTGCACCAATACTACCAGGTTATCAATCCTGTCTTCATTTTTACCATTACTCATCAGGTGAATATTGGCGTTCTTGTGGCGTACTTCCACAAGGGGTTCAAATTTATTATCCTTCTCTAACTTCTCCTTTAAAGCACTAACGGTTTCACTGGAAAATACCCCGTTGTCCATTTCGAGGGCGTATACGCGCATTCTTCTCACTTTCTTCAGAGCCCATTTAATGTCTTTCATCTGTCCGTCCAAAGCACGGTCGGGTATGAACCAGCTTACCACACGGAAGGTAAGGAAGCCCAGTCCTATTCGGTGGGTGGTGGCTACGTCGTAGTGCTGGACCATAAAAGTCCGGAGTGTTTTACGCTGCGCGCTGGCAGTGGAGGCAAACAGGATGAAGATGGTAGCGATAAACAGGGAGCGGATCATATTGATATAAGTTTTCAGGTAAAGGATGGAAAAGGATAAGCGGCCGCGGATGGAGGACGGCGGCTTGTCCGTTAGTTGTGTCATTTAGGGCCTTTTCTGCCCTTTGGACCTTTGGTGTCTTCGCCGAGCTTACCGAGATTGTCGAAACCGTCGATGTTCATGTTTCCGGCGATCTCGGAGATCTCGCTGATGCTGAAGTCGCCCAATACCAGTAAAGCCAGGAACTCGTTGGAGCTGCCTACGAGCATTACCAGCTCTGCAATGTTGCCTTTGGCGTTTTCGCGCACCATGAATTTAAGGTCAGAGTCTTTGTCGCGGAGGCTCATGAGCTCTTCCATGCCGGTACCCAGGAATTGCGCAGCTTCGCGGTAAAGCTTCTGCCCTTCTTTCGTGTCTTCCTTAATAAGAATCCGGAGGCCTTTCAGTTTGCTGGCGAGGTTCATGACCTTTTTGGCATCGGGGTCATCAGAGCTTACTTTCGAAAACATGGAGAACATTTTCGGTGTAATGTTGATGACGGTGAAAGACTGGTCGTTCTGATACTTCTGGAAGAATTTTTCGATGGTGGTTTGCGCCTGGGCCAGCTGGCTGCTGCACAGAATGCATAGTAAGGCGACCAGTGGGATAATGCGTTTCATGTTCAATTTGAATTAGTGATCAATCAAGGTTATAATATGCGGATCTGGAATGGCCGTTAGTTTTTACCCTGTACCTTTTCGGTGGCTTCGCTGAAGTACCCGATCTTTTCCATTTGTGTTTTACCACGGTTCAGGTTTTTAGACAGCAGCTGCAGGGCGCGTTGTGTTTGTTCGTAAGCCAGTTTGGGATCGGAATAGGTATCCCTGAAGGCCAGTTCATCTGATTGCTTATCCCGGAAGCTGTCTGCCGAATAAAGCAGCCCGCCAGCTACGAGTACTGCCGCGGCGTATTTCATCCAGTTTTGCCAGATGGGGCGTACGATGGCAGGTGGTTCATCCCATGGAGCGGGGCGGTCGGTAAACAGCTCCGGCATTTCCGGAACGTCACTACAATCGTGGAAGTAGCGGAACAATGGAGCGGCTTCCTGGAGATCTGCGGGCAGCGCTCCTTCATGGCCGGCGTAAAATACGCGCAGCGCCTCTTCCTCTTCCTCTGTGCTCTCGCAGGCCCAATACTTCCCCAGCAGGGCCCTGATGTCATTGTATTCCATATACTTGCAGGTTTTGTAACTGCTCACGCACCTGTTTACGGGCGCGGTGCAGGTTAATTTTTACTTCCGCCAGGCCTATTTCAAGCGTGTCGGCAATTTCCTGGTAACTGAGTCCATCCATATCCCGGAGCTGCAGTACGGTCCTGAATTTCTCCGGCAGCCGGGCAATGGCCCCGTGCACCCTGCGCATCACATCACTCTTTTCAGCGTGCTGGAGCGGCGTCTGATGCGCGGCAGGCAATTCCCCGGCTCTGTCCAGATCATCTGTTGCCCGGTACTTCCGGCTTTTCAGCCGGTCGAGCGCCAAGTTACGCGTAATACGCATGCACCAGGCTTCCAGGCTTTGCAGCTCGGGCATCTTCTCCCGGTTATTCCAAACCCGGATAAATGCGTCCTGTACTACATCCTTCGCATCTTCCTCATTCCCGAGCAGGCGGTATGCAAAGCAGTAAAGCTTTTGCCTGTACGGAAGGATGAGGGACTGAAATGCGCTGGATGTCATTGTTTCGTTTTAGAATGGCAGAAGGAGGCGGTTTCCTTCGTTGTTACAGAAAGAAGACGACTGCCATTTACATTTGTTACAAAATAAAAGGAAATATTTTTTGTATTACTGAAAATCAGGAGGTTAGCCTTATGCGGGGATCGATCAGGGTATACAGGAAATCTGCCAGCAGGTTGATCACCACAAATATTCCGGCTGTAAATAGCACGGCCCCCATCACTACGGGGAAGTCGAATTTCTCCAGTGCGTCCACCGTTACCTTGCCTATCCCCTTCCACCCGAAGATGTATTCCACGAAGAAAGCTCCTGCCAGCAGCTCGGCAAACCAGCCGGTAATAGCGGTAATAACAGGATTAAGGGCATTGCGGAGGGCGTGGCGGAACAGTACGGTCCGGCGGCGGAGGCCTTTGGCGTAAGCGGTGCGGATGTAATCCTGGCTCAGCACATCGAGCATGGCGCTGCGGGTGAGCTGCACGATAATGGCCAGTGGCCTGATGCCCAGCGTGAGTGCGGGCAGGATGAGATTGTTGAGATTGAGGACGCGGCCCCGGAAAGGGTCAATGTCGTAGAGGCTCCCGGTCATGTGCAGCCCCGTCCAGTCTGCCAGCACGAAGCCGAAAAGGTATGCCAGCACGATGCCTGCAAAGAAGGAAGGCGCGGAAATACCGGTTACACTGGCAAATACGGCCCCTGTGTCCATCCAGGTATTCTGTTTAACGGCGGAAAGGATACCCAGCGCTATGCCCGCCACGGTGGCGAAAAGCATCGCGGCCAGGGCCAGTACAAGGGTACCGGGAAGGGCTTCCGTCAGTATCTCCCATACTTCTTTCTTACTCTGGTAGCTCCGGCGCAGGTTAGGCGTTTTCAGGGCAAGGGAATTATCGTTCCCCACGCCGAAAAGCCGCAGGGCGCCGCCGGATTCCTGGTATTGCTGCGGTGTAAGGATGCCTATGGGGGACAGATCATTCAGATAATACATGAACTGTACCCCCACGGGCTTATCCAGGTGCAATTCCTTCCGTACGTTCTCCAGCGAGGCCACGTCTGCCCGCTGCCCCAGCGTCATACGCGCCGGATCGGCGGGCAGTACGTTGAACAGCAGGAAAACGATCACCACCACGCCCAGGAGCACGAGGAGGCCGTAGCCCGTTTTACGGAAGAGGAATCGCAGCATATTGCTTACGGTATATCGTTATAATGGTATTTCGCCACTACGGTGCCGCTGTTCAGGATCAGCAGACAGGGATTGCTGCGGCCGGCCGTTTTGATGGCGGTACCATCCATCTGCAGGAATTCGAAATGAATACCGCGGTTGGCTTTGAACTGCTCCACGGCAGCCTGGTTAGAGCTGGTAACACCCATCAGCACGATCTTGCCTTCTGCAGCCTGTTTCTCATAGGCCTGCATTTTAGCCTCCCAGCCACTGCCGGCTTTGGCAACGTCCAGTACAAGGAAGAGGTAAACGGGCAGCGACTCTTTCAGGACGCCGCGGTTCATATTGTTGCCGTTAAAGTCGTTCAGGATGAAGTCTTTAATAGCGGGTTCGGCGTTACCTTTCTTAATGAGCTTGTCTTTGCGGTCCACGAACTTCCACAGCGTATCCTGCCAGGGGTAGTTTTCGGTAGTGAATTCCTGCTGCTTACCGTCTTTTTCATAGATCATCACGGTTTCATACACGTCGGGCGTGGAGCCGGGAGGAGCCTGCATCTTTTCAGGGATGTTGTTGCCTATTTTGTAAGGAAGGCAGTCCACCACCGGCAGATGCGAAAGGGTATACCATTGCAGCACTATAGGGAAGAGCACGGCGAAGATCATGATACCGGCATTGATGCGCGGTGGAAAGAGCGGCTGGATGCGCTTGTGATAGATGAAGATCACGAGGATCATCACCAGCAGGATGATATCTTTCCAGAACGACTGATCAGCGGTGAGCTTGATACAGTCACCGAAGCAGCCGCATTCACGGATGAGGCCGCTGAAGAGGGCGAAGCCGGTCAGGAAAGTGAAGAAGATGATGAGCAAAAGAAGCAGGAACGAGAAAAAGCGCATGCGGTAGCCGATGAGTACGGCAAAGCCTGCGATGATCTCGAAAGCATTCATGATGAGGGACAGGGTAAGGGAGAACGGGATCATGAAATGCATATGCAGCACTTCAAAGAACTCGTCCATTTTGTAGCTGAGGCCTAAAGGGTCGTTGGCTTTGATCAATCCGGAAAAGATGAACAGCACCCCTACTACGATGCGAAAAATAGCGATGATTGGTTTCATAGTGGTTAAAGATAGGAATGTTAAGGCTTTTCTTCAAGGAGAATAAGCGCGAATACGGCATAGTTCACGATGTCGACGTAATTGGCGTCGATCCCCTCGGAAATAAGTGTTTTTCCGTCGTTACGGAGTATCTGTTTAATACGGAGGAGCTTGGTGAGGATGAGGTCCACGAAAGACTCCTGGCTCATACTGCGCCAGGCTTCGCCATAGTCGTGGTTCTTGGCTTCCATAACGGTGCGGATGAATGCGGCCTGTTCGTCGTAAAGGGTGGTAACCTTTTCTACGGGGAGGTCCGTGTATACGTCGTCGGAAGGCAGTTGCAGCTGAATGAGGGCGATAACGCCGTAGTTGATGATGGCGCGGAATTCTCCGGCAATATCGTCTGCCACCTTTTGCACGCCCGTTTCCTGGATGGTACGGATGCGCTGGGCTTTAATGAATATCTGGTCTACGATGGAAATGGGGCGCAATACGCGCCAGGAAGTACCGTAGTCTTTCGTCTTCTTCAGAAAAATGTCCTTACTGCTGTCGATCACCTGCTGGTATGTCATTCAATTGCTGATTTAAATTGCGTGTAAAGGCGGCGGGAAATGAAGGAATTACGGTAAATTTGGCCGTATATCACTTTAATAATCACTGCCTCTTGCGTTTCAAAAATACATCATTACGGAAAGATTTCACCATTAGCTGCCGGGGAAAGTTGCTGAGCCTCGCAGAGCCGCTGGTAATGGGGATCATTAATGTGACCGATGATTCCTTTTATGCAGACAGCCGCAGCCGTGAGCTGCACGATGCCGTTGTCCGTGCGGAAGACTTACTGGCAGCAGGCGCCGCCATCCTCGACATCGGTGCCCAGAGTACCCGGCCGGGTGCGCCTGAAGTGGGCGCCGCCGAAGAAGCCGCCCGCCTCATCCCTGCCATCCACGCTATATTATATAAGTTCCCTGAAGCCGTGATCTCCATCGATACCTATCACGCCTCCGTGGCCGAGAAGTGTATCCTGGCGGGGGCGGCTATCGTAAACGATATCAGTGCCGGGGATATGGACCCTGAAATGATCCCTACCGTTGCAGCCCTCCGTGCGCCATACATAGCCATGCATATGCAGGGCACGCCTGCCACCATGCAGAAAAACCCTCAGTATGAGGATGTAGTGCAGGAAGTGCTGGATTACTTCATTCAGAAAACGGAAGCCTGCCGCGCCGCCGGTATCCATGATATCATCCTCGACCCCGGCTTCGGATTCGGTAAAACGCTGGCACACAACTACCAGCTGCTCCGAGGGATGGAGATGCTCCATATTGTGGGGGCGCCAATACTGGCGGGTGTATCCCGCAAGTCGATGGTGTATAAATTATTGGGAACCAGTGCCGCGGAAGCTCTGAATGGAACCACGGTGTTACATACCGCCGCACTGGAGCGGGGTGCATCCATCCTCCGGGTGCATGATGTAAAAGAAGCGGTGGAGGCAGTGCGGATTGTTTCTTTCATGGAAAGCGCGTAGTTGCCAAATATTTCTATTTTTACAGACATATGAAGGATGTATACCAATTTTACGGATTTGAGTTTCGATGGCTGAATGTTGTGGACCTGCTGATAGTGATTTTCCTTGTTATCCAGTTGTACCGCCTGCTGAAGGGCAGCCTCGCTTTCAATATCTTTATCGGACTGCTCATGGTGTATGCAGCATATTTTGCCGTACGCTCCCTGCAGATGCCGATCCTCACCAATATCTTAGAGAATTTCATCAACATCGGCCTCATCGCCATTATTATCATCTTCCAGCCCGAGATCCGGAAGTTTTTGCTGGTACTGGGAAAAAAGACGCCGCTCAGTAAAGATTCTTTCCTCACCAAGCTCTTCCTGCCCGACCGTTTCAAAAGCTATAAGGAAGAAGAGCATATCATCAATGAGATCATTGTAGCTGTAGGACATATGGCTGCCAGCCAAACCGGCGCACTCATCGTGATCTCAACCACCTACCGTGTGAAGTTCGATACCGCATCGAGCATCGCCATTGATGGTAACGTGAGTGCCAAGCTGGTGGAAAGTATTTTTGAGAAGAACAGTCCCCTGCACGATGGTGCGCTGATCATTGTCGGCAACAAGATCCTCGCTGCCAAGGTGATCCTGCCCATGTCTGAGAACCCTAACCTGCCAACCCGTATCGGGATGCGACACAGAAGTGCCGTAGGTATTACGGAGCATAGCGACAACCTGGCTATTATTGTTTCGGAAGAACGGGGAACGATCTCTTATGCGCAGGACGGACAGCTCGTACAAAACGTATCGCTGGAAGAACTGAAGGTGAAGTTGTATGAAGTATTGGTAGACGGATTGTAAGGATCCGGTTATTCATAAAACATTAACATCCCTCCGCAGCCGCGGGGGGATTTTTTTTCTAAGTATATACAATCCTGCCGGCACTAAAAGCAGCACTTATTTACCGGCAGTAGTCTTAAAAAACTATTACGGTATCCGTACTATATTATTGCTAAGCTTTTACTATGCTTATACTACAGCCATATAGTAACAATACGGTTGTAATACGGTTAGACTACGGTTTTAATACGGTTACAATACGGTTAGAGCACGTAGAATGCAGTAATAATAAGGGTTCTGCACAATTTTAATACGGTAACAATACGGTTATAATACGGTTGATGGGGGGATTTATGGAAGTGTAGCCTCTATAAATACAAAGTCCTCCCGTTTTACCGGGAGGATCTATGTTTGGGGGGATGATGATAGTAATGATCGAATTATGTTAGTGCCGGCTGAGCCGGAATGTTGTCTGATAATCGCTTACCCGGAGCTTGTATTCGCCGTCGGGCAGGGCGGAAAGCCGGATGGTGTACTCGCCGTGGCAGTGGCCTCCATCGAGCGGGATGATCTTAACCGGCATGTTTTGCCCGTTATAGATGGTACAGGGTATCATGCCTGCCTGACGTTCCAGCGTAGAGATCTTCAACCGTATACTGTCGTTGTTCACAGTCAACAGTGACGGCGCGGTTAGGTATGTATGGATGAAAACTAAAATACTCCAGTATTGCATAAAGAACCTTTTTACTTGGTTGACGGCAGGTTCTTGTACAGGAGATGATTATTGGATAAGATGGTCAAATATACAACTATTTAAATTCTTTCATATTTCAATTTTGTTAACTCAGTGTTAAGCGGTCCTGCGCCACGCCTGCGGCGGGTTTCAGGCAGAATTGAAACCCTGCAATCGATAGGCATTTTAACAGGTAAATACCCTGTTATCAGAACACATCTTCCAGGTGAAGGATCTCCGGCGTACAACCCGGAATAATGAAAACCGACAGTATATCGAACCGTATCTGTCGCACCCCTTTCCCATACCTTTCCAGCCACTGCTCCGCCACCCGCCGCATATGCTCCTCCTTCTTCCACCCAACCGCCTCCTCCGGCATCCCGAAATACTTCGAGCTGCGGGTTTTTACCTCCATAAAAATGATGGTATCGTCCTTCCCGGCAATAATATCCACCTCCTTCCTCCCCGCCTTCCAGTTACGGTGCAGGATGTGGTAACCGTCTGCCTCCAGGTGCTCTGCAGCCAGCTGTTCCCCTAATTTCCCGAGTGTATGGTCGCAAGACATGCGTTTTTGTCTATTTTTACGGCTTAATAAAGGAAAAGTATGCGAGACCCGAATTTATTTTACCTGACAGGAAAAGTCCAACATTACGCCTGGGGCGGCTTCCGGTATATTCCCGAACTGCTGGGTCTGCCCGTTACCGATCAGCCCAGTGCCGAATACTGGATGGGCGCACATCAGAGCGCTCCATCCATGCTCCGGTCTGATGGCAATAACCAGCCCCTCAATGCCTGGATTGCTGAAGACCCCGCAGGTGCCCTTGGCGCCGCCGCAGCTTCCCGCTTCGGAGAACTGCCCTACCTCTTCAAGATCCTCGATGTGAAAGATATGCTCTCCATCCAGGTACACCCTACCAAAACGGAAGCAGAAAAAGGTTTTGCGCGGGAGAACGAAGCCGGCGTACCCCTCAATGCTGCAAACCGTAATTATAAAGATGCGAACCACAAGCCGGAGATCATGGTGGCGCTGAGCGACTTCTGGCTCCTGCACGGCTTCCTCCCAGAACCACGCCTCCGCAGTGTATTGTCCTCCGTTCCGGAGTTCGCATCCCTCCTGCCGGTGTTTGAAAAAGATGGCTACTTCGGCCTCTACAAAACAGTGATGGAAATGCCACAGGAAGAGGTGAATACGCTCCTGCGCCCCCTCGCAGAAAGAGCCCTCCCTGCATACCGCGCAGGCTCACTCTCAAAAGAAGATCCCGCATTCTGGACCGGCAGGGCCATCGATAACGATCCCCAGGGAATGGACCGTCTCGATCGCGGCATCTTCTCCATCTACTTCTTTAATATTATGAACGTGGCTCCCGGTGATGCCGTGTTCCAGGACGCAGGTATCCCCCATGCCTATCTCGAAGGCCAGAACGCAGAACTGATGGCGAATTCAGATAACGTGCTCCGCGGTGGCCTCACCCCCAAGCATATCGATGTGCCCGAGCTGCTGAAGCATACCCGCTTCGAAGCCGTACATCCCAATATCCTGAAAGGCGATCTTATCCACGACGGAAAGGAACGCATATACCCCACCCCGGCACCCGATTTCGTGTTAAGCCGTATCAGCCTCCGTGCAGGTGAAACGTATAGCCACACTGCCGAAGCGCCCGAAACATGGATCGTGCTGGATGGCACCGGCCGTGCGGAAGGCCCGGGTGGCAACACGCTCAACCTTGCCAAAGGCACCACGGTGTTCGCCGCATATAAAGCCGCATACAGGATTGTATCCGGTGTGGATCTGGTGATTTTCAAGGCGGCAATCCCATAATTGGTTATATTTGTAACAAGCAAACGAGCGCATTTATGAAGAAAGAAAATTTATCCAACGTTATCCTCGTAACCGTGCTGATCTTCATCAGCATACTGGGACGGCTGGTGACCAATTATTTCGAGATCTATAACTTTACCGCCCTTGGCGCTGGTGCGCTGTTCGCAGGTGTAATGCTGAAAGACAAGAAGTACGCATATGCAGTGCCCCTTGTTTCTCTCCTCCTGAGCGATCTTTTCTTTCATTTCTTTACCAATATCCAGGGTATCTATGGCGGCGAAATGCTGTTCGTATATGCAGGGTTCATGCTGGTAACCTTCATCGGTACCCGCATCCGTAAAGTAACTGCCGGCCGTGTATTCCTCGGCGCGGTAGCATCCGGACTGATCTTCTTCCTGATGTCTAACCTCGGCACGTTCCTTTTCCGTGATCTGTATCCGCACACATTCGCCGGTTTGCTCACCTGCTACTGGTCTGCCATTCCGTTCTACAAACAGGACCTCTTCGGCAGCTTCTTCCTCAACACCATCATGGGCAACGTATTTTACAGCGCCCTCCTGTTCGGCGCCTATGCCGTACTGAAACCGGTGTTCGTGCGCAAGGAAAGCAAAGAAACTTCCATCGCATAGCATATTGCATAAGGCACATAAAAAAAGCGGTCTGGTTAATTCCCGGACCGCTTTTTTATTTCCTGCAACTACTTAATGCTCCCATTGCAGGAACCAATATTCTTCATGCCGTACCTTTTTATAATCCGGCAGCTTCACCGGTACGCTGAACAAAGGGCAATCCGTTACCAGCGTATGAAACTCCCCGTTTTCCCCGCATACATCCACTCCTGCAGCCTCGAGGTCAGCAATGAGTACATCATCCATTTCCCGGCCCAGAAATTCTTCTCCCAGCACGGTATTACAGGAAACAATGCGGCATTTAAGCCCCTGTTCCAGCATGCGGTATACCAGAACTTTGCGTTCCTGCTGCCAGAGGGGCAATAGTGCTGTAAGCCCAGCGGCGGAACAAACCTTCTCTTCCCAGTCGCGGTGCGGCTGAAGGTCGATGTCGCCGAATACGGCGGCGGTAGCGTTGTAAGTGGATTTAAGCTGGCGGAGGGATTGCACGAAATGGGTTTCGTATTCCTTCCAGGTAGAGGGTTGCAGCAAAACGGGCAGTCCCAGCGCCGCGGCCTGCTGTTCCAGTAAGGAAGGCGGCAGGCCGTGGGAGCGGGATATCTGCCCGTTCTCGTTCAGTACGTTCAGGAGTGCAACAGGCCTGTGGCCCTGCTTTACGGCGGTCATCAGCGCAAAACAGCTGTCTTTCCCGCCACTCCAGGAACAAATGATATTTTCAGGGGGATTAGTCATCCAGTTTAAGTACGGCGAGGAATGCTTCCTGCGGTACTTCCACGTTACCGATCTGGCGCATACGCTTCTTACCCTCTTTCTGCTTTTCGAGCAGTTTACGCTTACGGGAAATGTCGCCACCATAACATTTGGCGGTAACGTCTTTCCGCATGGCGCTGATGTTCTCCCTCGCTACGATCTTGGCGCCGATGGCAGCCTGGATGGCGATGAGGAATTGTTGGCGGGGCAGCAGCTCTTTCAGCTTTTCGCAAAGCTTACGGCCGAAGTCCTGCGCACGGGTGCGGTGGATAAGGGCGCTGAGGGCATCCACTTTCTCTGCGTTGAGCAGGATGTCCATTTTCACGATATCGGATTCACGGAAGCCTATCGGGGTATAATCGAAAGAGGCGTAGCCGCGGGTCTGGCTTTTCAGTTTATCGTAGAAGTCGAACACGATCTCCGTGAGTGGCAGTTCAAACATCAGCTCCACGCGGGTGGTGGTGAGGTAGCTCTGGTTCAGGAGAATGCCGCGCTTGCCGAGGCAGAGCGTCATGATATTACCGATGTAATCGGGCTTGGTAATGATCTGTGCACGGATCCAGGGTTCCTCGATGGTTTCCATCTTGGTAGGATCAGGCATTTCGGAAGGGTTGTTTACGATGATCTTCACCCCTTTGGTATCATAAGCAATGAAGCCTACGTTGGGAACGGTGGTGATTACGGTCTGGTTGAACTCGCGTTCCAGCCTTTCCTGGATGATCTCCATGTGTAGCATACCGAGGAAGCCGCAACGGAAACCGAAGCCCAGTGCCTGGGATGTTTCCAGCTCGTAGGTAAGCGAGGCATCGTTCAGCTGCAGCTTGTCCATACAATCGCGCAGCTCCTCGAAATCTTCGGTTACTACGGGGAAGATACCGGCAAATACCATGGGTTTTACCTCTTCGAAGCCCTGGATGGCTTCTTTACAGGGGTTGCTGGCGCGGGTAATGGTATCACCCACTTTCACATCCTTGGCAGTTTTGATACCGGTGATGATGTATCCCACGTCTCCGGCGAATACTTCATTCTTGGGTTCAAGGCCAAGTTTCAGGATGCCCACTTCGGCGGCTTCATATTCTTCGCCGGTGTTGACGAAGCGTATTTTATCGCCTTTTTTGAGGGAACCGTTATAGATCCGGAAGTATGCGATGATACCACGGAAGGAGTTGAATACGGAGTCGAAGATCAAAGCCTGGAGAGGTGCCTGCACATCGCCGGAGGGTGCCGGGATGCGGGTAACGATGGCTTCGAGGATTTCCTCGATGCCGATGCCGGATTTACCGGAAGCAAGGAGAATGTCCTCGTCTTTCACACCGATGAGTTCGATGATCTGGTCTTTTACTTCCTCGATCATGGCGCCTGCCATGTCGATTTTATTGATAACCGGGATGATCTCGAGATCATTCTCCATTGCGAGATACAGGTTGGAGATGGTCTGAGCCTGGATGCCCTGGGCGGCGTCTACCAGCAGCAGGGCGCCTTCGCAGGCGGCCAGTGCACGGGATACTTCGTAAGAGAAGTCTACGTGGCCGGGGGTATCGATCAGGTTAAAGATATATTGCTCGCCGTTTTTGGCGGTATAGCTCATCTGGATGGCGTGGCTCTTGATGGTAATGCCCTTCTCCCGTTCGAGATCCATGTCGTCCAGCACCTGGGCTTGCATGTCCCGGTCAGAAATCGTTTTGGTAAACTCCAGTAAACGGTCGGCCAGGGTACTCTTTCCGTGGTCGATATGCGCAATAATGCAGAAATTCCGGATATTCTTCATATAAAAGACAAAATTACGAACCGTACCACCGCGCGCTACGCGTAAATCATTCGTTATCCGCGGCAGGCAATCCGTAATTGATTATTTGCGCAAAGGTATTAAATTTTAATCTTCTTTAAAGCGGCAAACCGCCTTTTGCGGGTATTTCTTTACTTTTAAAGCTAAAATACAGACCATGGCACTGCAACAATCTTTCGAAGCGGCCGTAACAGCCAGCAAAACGCTTGACACTAAACCAGATAACGACATTCTCCTCCAGCTCTACTCCCTGTACAAACAGGCTACCGAAGGCGATATAAATGTGGAGCCTCCTGCCAATATGTTCGATTTCGTGGGTAAAGCCAAGTATGATGCCTGGAATAACCTGAAAGGCAAAGCGAAGGAGACCGCCATGCAGGACTATATAGATCTCGTGAATCAGCTGAAGAATAAGTAATTTTGAATATGGTACCCAATTATACGATTACGGAGAAAGCACAACATTTCCTTGACCTTGAAGATCAGTTCGGCGCGCATAACTATCATCCGCTGCCGGTGGTGCTCACAAAAGGGGAAGGCGTGTTTGTATGGGATGTGGACGGGAAAAGATACTACGATTTCCTGTCGGGGTACTCTGCCGTAAACCAGGGCCACTGCCACCCGAAGATAGTGGCTGCACTTGTAGAACAGGCTTCCCGCCTTACGCTCACTTCCCGCGCATTTTATTCAGACCTCCTCGGCGAATATTCCGCCTATATCACCCGTTACTTCGGATACGACCGTGTATTGCCCGTGAACTCCGGCGTGGAAGCCGTGGAAACCGCGCTGAAGCTTTGCCGCCGCTGGGGCTATGTCGTGAAAGGCATCCCGGAAAACAAGGCCAAGATCATCGTTTGCGCCGAAAACTTCCATGGCCGTACCCTTAACGTGGTGTCCTTCAGTACCGATCCCGTTGCGCGGCGCAACTTCGGCCCCTATATGCCGGGCTATGAAGTGATCCCGTTCAACGATCTTCCTGCCCTGGCCCGCGCCCTGCAGGATACCAATGTGGCCGGTTTCCTCCTCGAACCCATA
This sequence comes from Chitinophaga deserti, assembly GCF_003149455.1. Lineage (GTDB taxonomy): Bacteria > Bacteroidota > Bacteroidia > Chitinophagales > Chitinophagaceae > Chitinophaga > Chitinophaga deserti. Next base: position 55,702 of record NZ_QFFK01000011.1, on the reverse strand, counting down.
CAGGGCGAAGCCGGGGTGAAAGTGCCCGACGAAGGATATTTATCAACCGTAAGGCAATACTGCACGGATGCGAACGTGCTTTTCCTTGCCGATGAAATACAGACCGGTCTTGCCCGTACGGGTAAAATGCTGGCCTGCGATCATGAGAATGTTCGCCCCGATGTGCTCATCCTAGGTAAAGCCCTTTCCGGCGGTATGCTCCCCGTTTCAGCCGTATTGGCGGATGATGCCGTGATGCTCACCATTAAACCGGGCGAGCATGGCTCCACTTACGGCGGCAACCCGCTTGCCTGCAAAGTGGCCATGGCTGCACTGGAAGTGTTACGTAACGAGCATATGGCAGAAAACGCCCGGGAAATGGGAGAACTCCTCCGCCAGGGCCTCCGCAACCTGCAATCGCCCTATATCCGCGATATCCGTGGGAAAGGACTGCTCAACGCTATTGAAATTATACATGATAATCCGGATGCTGCATGGGATCTCTGCCTTGCACTGAAGGAGAACGGCCTGCTCGCCAAGCCCACGCATGGCGATAAGATCCGCTTCGCACCTCCCCTCACCATTACTGCCGCCCAGGTAAAGGAATGTGTGGGCATTATTCAGCAAAGCCTCGAAGCGCTGTCATGAGTAAACCGCAAAAAGCCATCCGCAGCTCCGGCTGGAAAACCGACCTCATGATCGGGTTCCCCGACGGCGTGCTGCTCCTGCTTTTCACCACTCAGATCCTTTACACGAAGAGCCTCACGGTGCAGGCCTTCTATACCCTCCACCTCATCATCCTCGGCGTTGCCACGCTCCTGATGATGATTGCAGTGTTCAGGGCTAACCGGGGCGAAGATGAGGAAGGTGTGATGACGCCCGAGGAAGAGCAGAAGCTCCGCAACCTCGACATCCCCCAGCCTACCATCGCCCACATTGCCGGTGAAATGGAAAAAGACCAGGCACAGTGGGAAGCCACCCTCAAAGCCGAAGAAGTACCCCTGCAGGAGTTTGGCCTCCGCCATGCCCTCCGCAGCACCCTGTTCACGGGAGGCTTCTTCTTCCTTGGCGGACTCATCGCTTTTGTGCCTTTCCTGATGCAGGAAGATTTCTCAGCAGCAGGGCGAACCAGTATGATAATCAGTCTTTTGGCCTTACTGGTGTTTGGATGGATGAAGTCCCGCATCACCGGCCAGCACCTCCTGGGCATGACCATGCGCTACCTCCTTACCGGGGGCGTTGTAGTACTCGCCTCCTACCTCATTGGCTCCGCGATATAGACAAACTGATACAAACAAAACAGCCGGCAAGGGATTCCCTGTGCCGGCTGTTTCTTATTAGCAGAAGCTGATTACTTCACATATTTTTTACGGTACATCAGCACACATACAAATGCGGTGAGTGATGCGATGAGCGAAAGCCAGAGACCAATGTGGCGGTCCGGACAAAGCCCCATTTCACAACGGGAATAGAGCAGCAGGTTCCGGAACGACCATGCAGCAAGAAAGCCACCCGTAAAAAGGTTAACGCGGGCTGCCCAGTCTTTCGGAATGAGGAAGAGGATGCCCGTCAGCCCCGCAACGAGGATGCTCAGCTTGCCGGGTTCCCCGAAGCTGGAGCCTTCACTCTGCATACCTGTGTAGGTACGCAGCCCTTCATCGGCCTGTACGGTGATCCAGGGCAGCCAGGCGCAGATGATAACGATGACGATGGCAATAAGGCCGATAATGGCGTTTCTTCTCATGTTCCGGTTTATAATTAGCCCGCAAAGTAAACGGTTATCTCCGAAAAAGAAAAATCACCTCCCGGATACCGGAAGGTGATTTTTATCATTATACGGTTAACGTGCCCCGGGGGCGCAGTTTCTCCGTAAAAATTCTGTGTAGGTGGCAGAGAGGTGCTCTGAGGTGCCCTCTCCTTCATAGATACCGTGCGAACGGTTGGGGTAGCTCATAAGCTGGAAAACCTTATTGTGTTTCACCAGCGCGTTGATGAGCATTTCCGCGTTCTGGTAATGCACGTTATCGTCTCCCGTTCCATGGATGTACAGCAGCTTTCCGCGCAGGTTCTTCACATAGGTGATGGGCGATCCCTGTATGAAATCTTCCCGGTTTTCCTGCGGCAGACCCATATAACGTTCCTGGTAAATGTTATCGTAGGTAAGCTGGTTGGCAACTGCTGCCACGGCAATACCGGTTTTATAAATCTCCGGATACTGGCCAAGCAGGTTCAGGGTCATGGACCCGCCGCCGCTCCAGCCCCATACTGCCACACGGTCTTTATCTACATAGTTCCATTTCAGGATCTCTTTGGCAGCCATCGCCTGATCGCGGGCATTGAGGATACCCACCTTGCGGTAGATGCTCTTGCGCCAGGTGCGGCCTTTGGGAGCTGGTGTGCCGCGGTTGTCGAGGGAAATGTAGATGTATCCGTCGTCGGGCATGGAGCCGCCGTAGAGCGGGTTGATGCCATTGCCGTAAGTGTCTTTTACGGTGCAGGAAGCAGGCTCTCCGTATACATAGAATACCACGGGGTACTTCTTCGTGGAATCGAACCGCGCGGGCAGGCTCATCCATCCGTCGAGTGTTACACCATCTTCCGTAGTTACCTGGAAGAAGCGGAGATGGCTGCCTTCTTTTATAGCGGCGGCCGCCTTTGCTGCGAAGTCGGTTTTCTTGCTCAGGCTTTCATGCGAAGAGAGGGAAACCACTTCTCTGTCGGGCTGCAACTGGTGGTTCTGGTAACCATGCACGGCATATTTACCACCGGGTGCAATATCGTAAGCATGTGTACCGGGCTGACTGGCGGGGGTAAGACGGGTAGCCTTGCCGCCTGCGATGGGTACCCAGTACAGGTATTGCTGCGTAGCGTTTTCAGGAGAAGCGAGGAAATAGATGCGGCCGTTGGCTTCATCGATGCTCGAAACAGAGATCACATCATAATCGCCGGGGGTAAGCAGGGATTCCTGCGTACCGTCTGCAGAGACGCGGTACAGGTGGCGCCATCCGTCTTTTTCACTCACCCATACGAAGGATTTATTGCCCTGCAGCCAGTCCCAGCCGGTGATGTCGCCATCATCCCAGTACGATTTCACATCGATCCAGGCATTGTCGGTTTCAGTAAGGATGGTTTTGGCGGCACCGGTAGCGGGTTGCAGCAGCATTACTTTGGAAGTATTCTGCTTGCGGTTCAGTTGCTGGATGATGAGCTCCTGCTTGCCGGGCACCCATTCCATACGGGGAATGTAGTGCTGGCGGCTGTCGCCGGGTACCTGCATCCATACGGTTTTTTTGGTGGCGAGGTTTACCACACCCACTTTACAGGGGGAAGGACTTTCACCTGCCTTGGGATATTCCACCGGAATGGTGAAAGAGTAGATGGAATCGGTGTTATTGATCATGAGGAAGTCGCGGATCTGCCGGGCATCAATCTGCCAGTAGGCGATGCTTTTACTGTCCGGGCTCCAGCGAAAACCGTCGCGGCAGCCGAATTCTTCTTCATAAGCCCAGTCGAAGGTACCGTTGATAAGCCGGCGGTTACCGTCTTTGGTGAGCTGGGAGATCTTACCGGTGGCGAGGTCTTCCGTATAGAGGTTATGCCCGCTTACGTATGCCACCTGTTTATTGTCCGGCGATAATTTGGCGAACATAAGAGAAGCTTCCGGGAGCCCTTTCCCGAGCTGACGGAGCTTGCGGGTGGTACGGTCCAGCAGCCAGTAGTCTCCTTTGGTTTCGTAGCGCCATACACGCTTGGTGTTGGTGAAAAGGAGCACGAGCTTTTCGTTGTCTGACAGCTGGAAGCTCTTAACCGATAAGGGTGATTGGGTGCCTGCGGGCGTGAGCAGTTCCGCGGTGATGAACGGAGCGGGCTCCAGGCCGGGAACGGGGATGGAATAGATCTGGTGGCCTTCTTCCTGGTAAAAGGCAGTGCCGGCTTTGTTCCACTGTAGTTTTTGCGCGAAGGTTACGGCGCTGTAAAGGAAGCAGACGCCGATCAATAAAAAGTAACGAATGGGACGCATAGATAGGTTTGAGGTAATTGTTGAAGCCATAAAAATAAGGGTTCCGGGCTAATGCGCCAGAAGCAATTATGTAAGCGGCAACTGACCGGCCCGGTTATTGCATTCCATGGGTGTAAAATGTCATTTGATCAGTTAGGAGCTTGCTATTGTGACATAGAAGCATGACTTTTAATGAAATTATTCATAATAAATTTTGACAATTTATAAATTGTCGTATTTTTATGAAACTTTGATCCTATTGAAAAACTAAGAAAATGGTAACAGTATCTTATTCTTACAAAAACCGAGAGTTCGTGAACCTGGAAGATTCCATCATGAACCAGATCGCTGAAAGCGGCCGGCGTATGTTGTTTGCGTTGCTCGAGCCAATCCACGAAGTGATTGTACAGGAGAACGGTAAGATCCGTATCTGCCTCGATGAGCGGCCAAACATTGAACTGGAAGGTTTTAGTGCGCCTGTCAAACATCAGATCGAATGCACTTTAAGGGGGGAAGAGCTTGAATACTACTGATCCCTTCCGAACACTGAATACGCTACAATTTAACTACTGATATGAAGCGGCGCCTCCCATGGCGCCGCTTTTTGTTTCTCCCAACTGCCTGTTTACGAACCTTTTCCGGGGCCTGCTTGTAATACTGTAAACCGCAAGCTATCCTCACCCGCATACATATCGCCACTACCCTTTTCCTGTTGCTTTGCTTTAAAGCCCATTCCCAAAGGATCGACACGCTGTGGATGGTTAACGGCACCCGTATCATAGGGGAACTGCGCAGCATCACCGTGGGCATCGTTCAGTTTAAGGCCAATGGCAGTGCCGTGCTGAACATCCGCCGTCACAACATCCGCACCCTTTCCGCCACGGTTCACGACTTTAAAGTGGAAACCCTCAACGGCGAGATGTATTTCGGTAAAATTCTCCCTTCCGCCCAAAGCGGCTATATCCATATGATGGGGCAGGATGTAAAGATCACGGAGATCTTTACCCTGTATTACTTCCGGAGCGGCATCTTCAGGCAGGTGCAGGGCAGCTTTTCAGCAGGGTATTCTTTCACGAAGAACTCCGGCACGGGCCGCCTGAATACCGACGCCGCCCTCCGGATGCAGGAGCGCCACTACGAGGTACGCCCTACCATTTCCAGCATCACCAGCTTTAATAAGGATGATTCCGTGAGCCGGGAACGGGAGGATGTGAACATACAGGTGCTCTATGATCTTACCCCTTTCATCTTCCCCGCCATAACGGTGGCTTATGAACGAAACCTGCAACTCGGACTGATACGCCGCTTCTCCCAAAGCGTGGGACTAGGCACCAAAGTACTGCTCAGCCCCCACCTCCATGCCCGGGTAGTAGCGGGCATCGTCATGAACCAGGAGCGTTATATCGACGGCCGCCGAAGCGGTAACATTGCCGAAGTGCCGGTTGCTTTTACCTTCAATGCATTCAAGTACACCGCGCCGGCCGTTAGCCTCGCCACCACCCAAACCCTCTACTTCGGTATCCGCCAACATGGCCGAACGCGCCTGGAAGGCGAAACACGTTTAGCCTGGGAAATCATCACGGATTTCAACGTCAATATCGCGGTGTATAATTCGTACGACAGCCGTCCGTCGGTATCCGCCAACGGCACCTCCGATCTGAGTATGGTGTTCGGTATTGGCTATACTTTCTGACGTATTTCGCCCCTTACCATGGGGTTTTATAATTCCGTCCATTTTACGCAAATTATTCAGCGGAGTGTACCCTTTGCCGTTAGTACGTATACATAACGAATTGACTTCCTGCTTGGTGAATTCCCCTGCCTATTCCGGGAATATTTACACAAATAGGGTTTTGAGGGAGAAAAGCCCCTTTCCCCTGTTTAGATGCGTATTTCAGCTGCCTGGTGGTTTATTTCTCACTAAAGCTCCGGGAAAAAAGGGGGACGCGGGCGGTTCGAAGAACTGAAATTGAGGTTTCCCCTGATTGAAAAGACCAGTTTCTGAGCCTTCAATTATGGTGTAATGACAGATGGTCCGGATCAAAAACGATGGGCCAAACCCCATTTTTGGGCATTATTAAGTGACCTCACAAAAGAGGTCACCCTTTCAAAAGAAGCGTCAGTTTCCGGAAGCCCGATGGGTCAAACCCCAATTTTCAGCAGCATTAAGTGACCTCACAAAAGAGGTCACCCTTTCAAAAGGAGCATCAGTTTCCGGAAGACCGCTGGGTCAATACCCAATTTCCTGCAGTATTAAGTGACCTCACAAAAGAGGTCATCCTTTCAAAAGAAGCATCAGTGTCCGGAAGTCCGCTGGGTCAACCCCCAATTTCCAGCAGTATTAAATGGCCTCACATAAGAGGTCGCCCTTTCAAGAGAAGCGTCAGTTTCCGGAAGTCCGCTGGGTCAAAGACCAATTTCCTGCAGTATTAAGTGACCTCACAAAAGAGGTCATCCTTTCAAAAGAAGCATTTGTTCCCGGTAGGCAGCTGGGATATAACCCAATTTCCCACCTTATGAAGCGACCTCATAAAAGAGGTCATCCCTATAAATGCAGTACTCCTATCGAAGGGAATGATGGGTTAAACCCCAATTACCTGTACTGCCCGACTACCTCACATAAGAGGTCACTCTTCTATTCCGATGTTCCAGTGGTTACTATTTACCGGTTTGGAGTATATAACCAGGTAGTCTGATTACCAATTTCCACAGATTTCATGCATCACTTCCCCGGTCTTTCTTCATAGATGCGGCTATCTTCCGGTAGAGATAAGCCGCCCTTAAGCCGCCTATATCCCGCCCTTAAGCCGCCCATAAGCCGCCCCTATATAAGGGCGGCTTATCCCCGGGATATCCCCGGAAAAAAATAGTGATATAGGCGGTTCACCCTTTCCGCAGGTTCATGCATCTATGGCTTAAACCTTTTATTATATGGCAAGCATAAATGGACCATTTGACTTCGAGGGACCGCTGGGCGGTATGTCGGCCTATAAGATGTATGGTTCCGACAAAGTAATTCTCCGCCAGAAAGGCGGCCCCACCAGGGATCAGATTAAAAATGACCCTGCGTTTGTGCGGACGCGTGAGCTGAATACCGAACATCAGGCCGGTATGCTATTGACCGGAAGCATCCGCCATGCCCTTTTCCCGGTAATGCACCTGGGCGACCCGCAGTTTACCGGGCGCCTCAATGCACTGGGAAAACGCGTGCAGGTACAGGACACCATCAGTGATCGCGGTAAAAGGAATATGTATTTCTCCCGTTGCAGGCACATGCTGCAGGGCTTCTCTCTGAATGATATCCAGGTGTTCGACAGCATCGTCCGCCACCCGGTAACGGTAAGGAATAACCGCGAAGAGCGTTCTTCCGGCATCAGCATCCCGGCCCTCATTCCGGAGGTAAATCTGTTCCCCGTTACGAAAGACCCCTATTACCGGCTGGTTTTGTCGCTGGGGATTGTGAGCGATGTGGTATTTCAGCACGGCATGCCAGTGAAGGAAGACACGCAGGAGGTGCAGATTCACTATACCGACTGGACCAACCGCGGCGCCACATTTCCGGCCACTAATATTGAGCTGCAGCTGGAAACGGAACTGACAGAAGGCATGTCACTGTTGCTGGCGATAGGCGTTGAAATGGGCAGAAAAGACCCGTTCAACGAAACCCGGACCGTGAAGAGGGCGGGTAGTGCGAAGGTGTTAGGGGTATTTTGATCTTGTTTTTTTTGCATGAAAAAGATAGGCCCGGACTTTAATCGCCCGGGCCGGTATCCATTGTGTTATCCAGGGCCTGTCGTTGTTTAGCGGCAGGCTTTTTTGTTTAATCTTCTTTCCCCCCTTTCTCTCCCGTAAACCAATGCTCCTTGTCCCGGAACAGGACGTTGAAGGTGGTAAGGGAGCCGTATATGCGGGTGATGTATTGTTGCATATTCACCTTGTCTTCATCGCTGAGGAGTTTGTGAGCGTTGATCTGCTGCTCCAGTACGCGCAGCCTGTCGCGCACCATCACGATCTTGTGGAAGAACACTTCAATGGGCACATCCTTCCCTTTCTGGCTGCTGTCTTTCGGCGTGAGGGTCATGGTGCCGCCTGTCCAGCGGTCGCCAAGGGGTACTACTTCGGAGAATCCGTTCCAGAGGCGGAGGATCTTGAGCAGGGAGGTTTCCAGCTCGGAAGCGGTTTCTATTTCGGCGGTACGGTTCTCGGAATAGAGCACTTCAAACTTAGGATCGGTTTTATCTACTTCCAGTACGCCTTCATTGATAAATGTCACAACATACTGTGCGTATTTCACGCCGATGATCACGCCCGGCCCGTAGCGCGCATGCTGCACGCGCGAGCCGATGCCTGCGGTCAGTTCTTCCATCATGTCATTTGATTTTAGGTGGCCTAAGATAATAAATGCCCGGATATCAACCGTCGTTTTCAGTGGCATTCACTTCCCGTCCGGAAAAAGAAAGGATGGTATTGATCAGCTTACGGCGCATTTTACGCTCCGTTTCCTTATCGGGCCGCGGTATGAGGAACTGCACCTTGTAATGCACGAGGTCTTTTTTGATCTCCAGGATCTTCAGCGAAAAACTGTTTTCGGTGATATTGGAGGCAAAGGGGCGCAACACGGCTTTGAGGGATTGCTCCAGCTCGTCGGGCGACGACTGGTACTTGAGATCAAGCTCAAACTCGATGGTGAGCTTCTTAATATTCTGCTTGCTCTGGTTCAGCACCATGGTCGAAAATATGACCGAGTTGGGAATGAGCACCAGGTCATCATCATCGTTCTGCAGCACTACGTTGATGAGGGTAATATCGAGCACTTTACCACGATACTCTCCCACCCTGATCTGATCGCCCAGCGACAGCTGGTCGGAGAACATGATGATGAGGCCATTGATCATATTCGTTACATAATCTTTCGTCAGCAGCGCAAAGGCAGCCGCGGCGATGCTGACGCTCACGAACATGTTCACGGGGTTTACCCCGAAAAGAACCATGACCGATACGAGGGCCATGATGGTATTGAGTACGGAACTGATGCGGTTGATGCCCAGCACGAAGTTGTCGCGGGTGAGGCGCTGGAGGTGGTTTTTCTTGAGATACCAGCTGATCATCACCAGCCAGCCAATGGAAATCAGGAGGTTAGCCCCCAGGAAAAGGGAAAGGGCGTTGGAGATGCTGCCCAGTACTTCATACTTGTCGAAGAGCTTCTTCTGTGTAAGATTAATATAAACAACGGCCGCATACACCAGTATTTTGGCGATGAATATCAATACCTGTCTGCGGACTTTCTTCCTGTTATATGTAGCCTGATCTATTACCATTCGGCTACAAATTTACGCAAAATGGAAATTGTCCCGGCAAAATACCACCGGGACAATTTGTTAAATATTATTTCAGATTGAGATCCTTCACGCCGCCTACCTCGGTAGACACTTCGCCGAGCCATCCGCCTTCAGCCCGCATACCCGTGTGTACGCGGATAAAATCGATGCCTTTCAGGTTGGCAGGTTTGCCTTTATCGTCAACCGCCCAGCTGATTTTGATACCGGATTTCTCGTCGCCATTGCTCCAGTTATCGGCATATCCGAAATCCAGCGCAGGGAGTACGTAATAGGAACCGGTGCCCGACTGGTCCCTGAGATGGTCTTCACGGATCTTGGTGCCGCTTAGTACCAGCTTATCTCCTTTCCAGTTAGGGAAATAGTTCTGGGCATGGAAGGAGTTTTTAGAGTAGTAGCCTGATTTGCCCTGGTTGTCGGTCCATTTAATGTAAGTGGAATCGGTGATGAAGGGATAATCGTTGTTGGGGGTAGGTACTTTGTCTGCAGCCGGTTTGTAATACGTGATCTCGTATTTATGCACGGTTTTCTCGTGGTTGTAATCCGATCCTGCGATCTCGTACCATGTATCATCGGGCAAACCGTTGCGATTCACGTCTGCAGATACCTGGATCACACCGGGTTCTGCCCAGTTATTGAAAGCATTGCCCGTAACCTGGAAGTTATAAGCGCCGGGGATGTTTATGATGGTATGGTCGAAGCCCATTACCACATAACCGCCGAAGCCGCCGAGAGAGATGGCGCGGTTGCTCTTCAGGGATTCCTCTGCTTTAGCGATCATTTTCGCGGCATCGTCGCCTTCAGCCCAGGAAGGGAGTACGTTTGTGAACTGGCCGGGGGCGGGTACATAATCGAATACTTTGAATACTCCGTTGGTATAAACCTGAGCGTTCACGGTAACTTTCACGGTTTGCTTTGCTTCACCGGCTGCAGTTTTCACTTTCAGCTCGAGGCTCGTTTCGCCGGGAGCAGCAAATACATGCAGCAGATCGCGGGAGGTGGAAAGGGTATCTGCCCCGGAAAGCCATACATAGGTGGCGCCGTCGGCATTCGTGAGCTGGGGAGCAATACGGAGCCACTGCGACTGGTCGATGGTGAAGCCGCCTGCCGGTGCTTTCAGGTCAATAGCAGGGATCTTTTTCAGTTCTGTGGCGTCGTCGTTCTTTGAACAGGCGGCCACACCGAGGATCAGTGCCAGCGTGGGCCATGATAAATGTCTTTTCATATGTTTAAGGTTGTTTTTTGATAAATAATTATTGCTTTATGGTACAGGGAGGAAAGCGATATGTGCGGGGATGTCTCCGGTTACGACAGACCACTTCTTCTTACCCGCTTTATCAAAGCAGTAAAGTGTTCCGGGCGAAACATAATCGCGTGCATCGGTCACATAGATCTCCTTCGTGATGGGGTGAACCGCAACGCCATAGGGCATTTTGATCTGTTTGTCTGTGCCGTCGGTAATGAAGCTGCCGGGTAAAACGGTTTCCGTTTTAACGTTGAGCATGTTGTAGCTGATGGTCCAGTCGCCGGTGTTGTAGTTGAAGGCGGAGCCGTAGATATAGGCGGTATCTCCTGATAACCAGAGGTTGCTGACAGCGAGGTCAAACATCTTCTTTACCTGGTCCGTTTTCGTATCAATGATATGCAGGGAAGGTTGTACGGTGTAATAATCGCCCCGGGAACTTACGTAGAGATCGCCGTAAGAATCGGCCTTCACATGGTGGAGGTTAATGGCCACATCGATCTTTTTGGTTTCTTTAAACGTTTCCAGGTCAATAACGGAAACGGTGCGGTCGTAGTCCGGCACGCGGTACCCGCCACTGTTGGCTACATACAGCTTCTTCCCTACTACGGCCATTTCTTCCGGCTGGTAGCCTACTATTACTTTGCGGATCACTTTCAGCGTGGCGGTATCCACTTCCGCCACATACCCGATGGGTGCGTTGGGATCTATTTCTACCGGACCGGCATAAGAACTCACATAGGCTTTACCATTGGCAAATGCGAGGTACCGGCAGTTGGGAATATCGATCTGGCCGATGCGTTTGGCGGTAAGGGCATCCATCACCTCCACCTTATTGGATACATTAATTACGGCGTATACTTTACTGCCATAGATGCGGATATCGTTGCCCACATCTCCCAGTTCCTTTACGGCATTGGGGTTGATGGTGGCGTAGATGTTCTTGTTGTATTTACCGGTGGTGTAGTCATAATAATCGAGGGAAGCCTTGTTGCTGCCCATATTGCCTTCGTTGAGCAGGTAGAACCCGAGGTATCCGTTTTCCCCTGCTTCATCTACCGGTGTTACCACCGGAGGCACAATATGATCGCCCTTGCGGCAGGCCGTAGCCAGCAGCCACAGGCAGCACAGTATCCGGAACAGTATTTTATGCATGGTTCGTTATTTTATTACAGTTGCACGCTCAGGATGGCTTTGTAGTTCCTTCCTGGCATGGGATAGTTGAGCACTACATCGTAGTACTGGTTGAAAACATTATTGACCTGGCAGGTGACCGACAGCTCCGTTTTACCGAAACGCATGGCCCGCCTTAACGATAAATCGCTGGTATACCAGGGCTGCAGATAGTTCTCCGGAATATTTGCTTTGGCATTGTAACGCTCACCGGTATAAATAAGACTGTAGTTCATGCCCCAGTCTCCATAATCGGCGCTTGCAATCAGTGACCCGGAATGTTTGGGGGTGTAAACGATCTGATCGCCATAAAAACTGTCTGAGGGATCGGTGAGATCCTGCGCCTGCTGATAGGTATAACTCAGGCGGGCGTTTGTTTTCAGGCGGTCGGATAAGCTTACCGAGGCCCCGGCGCGAACATCCATTCCTTTGATCTTTACAAAGCCGAGGTTCATCATCGTCCAGCGAAACTGGCTTACCGTAGGCACGGCCACTATCTTACCCGTTACCTCATTGTAGTATGCGTCAGCTTCGAGGAAAATAGTTTCCAGCGTATGGCCTGTGCGAGATTTGTTATAGGTAAGGCCGGCGTTATACTGGCGGGTGTATTCCGGATCAAGACGTGAGTTGCCGATTTCGGTATAGTACAGATCGTTGAACGTAGGCATGCGGAAGATGTGCTTGTAGAAGCCCCGCACCCTGAAGTCTTCGTTCTTCAGCGGTTGCCACGACAATACCAGTGAAGGCGTGAATTCCTTTTTAGGTTCCGATGCGGTATTCAGTTTTACGCTTTCGTTCATGAGCGTCATCAGCAAGGCCGCCTGTGCGCTGAAGCGCTGCAGGGTAGCCGATGTGCTGAGTGCGCCCAGCAGGGTGTGCCTCCTCGGGAAAGAGAAATTCCGGAGGTTGGCATGCAGGGTGTTGTACTGATAGTCGGTGGAAAGCCCGGCCGTCCACCAGTTCCTGATCTTGTATTCCTGCGCCAGTGATACATAAGCCTCCCGCTGGCGGTAGTTATTATCTACATACAGCAGCAGCGTATCCGGCGCCAGGTACCGCGTGTAATCGTTGGCGTATTTGGTATTGATGAGGATACTGTAACGGCGCGAAAGGTCTTTCCGGAACTGCGACTGCCAGAAGAAGTTACGGTCCCACTGCCGGTCGATATGCCCGAATACCCCGTTCACCACAAAGCCCGGCAGGCCGCGTTCGGAATTGTAATAGTAGAAGCGCGTTTGCCAGTCGCCCGAAGGGATATTGCCATGGAACGATGCTTCGGCACGGTAGCCGTTTACATCTCCGTTCTTCCGCATGGCCGTAGTATCGTATCCGCCTATTTTACGGTACCTGAATTTGTATTGCCCGTTTGTGTTCAGCCACTCGGCATTGAGGGCCATCACGGTGCGTTTGGTGAGTTGCTGCTGGTAAAGGACGGATGGGTTGAACAGGCTGAACGATCCTGTTTTCACGGTTCCTTTGAGGTGCATATGCTCGCCTTCCGCAAACACCGGTTTAAGGGGTGTGAGGTAAATGGCGGCAGCAGCGCTGTAGTCTTTGGCGGGCTGGAAGGTGTTGCTCTTTTGCCCGTTGTAAAGGGAAACGGCCTGCATGTTTTCAAGAGAAAACTTGCCAAGGTCTATCTGCCCGTTCTGCGCATTACCCAGTTGTATGCCGTCGTAGAATACAGCGGTATGGTTGGTGCCCATACTGCGTACGTCAACGGTTTTGAGGCCGCCTACGCCACCGTAATCTTTAATCTGCATACCGGAAAAAAAGCGGATGGCATCTGCTACTGACTGGCCACCCAGTCTTTGCAGTTGTTTGCCGTGTAATGTTTGTCCGGGTGAGATCTCGCGGACGGGTCGTGGGGCGTATACCCTCACTTCCTGTAGCTCGCGGATCTTCACCGAATCGGACAATTGCTGCGCGGAGGCACTGCCTGCAAATAGCAGGCAGGCTCCGAAGCAGCGGATTTTCCAGGAGGATATCATAGTTATGGTTGCATCACAGTCATGGCAGGGAAGTACCAGCCGTTATAAGTTACTGTCTTCTTCAGGGCGCCGGTTTGAGCGTTGTAGAACAATACGCGGTTCACGTTGCCGGAGAAGGGCCCGTTGATGGTGGTGATCACCAGCTCATCGGTATGATGATCATAGTTTACACCGGAGCCATAGAAGTACTGGCCTGCGGGCAGGGTGATAAACGGTGTTGCCAGTGTGGAAGGCGTACCGATGGTATAGCGGTACAGCCTGGTGCCGTAAGCCCATCCTGCGCCGGGTTGCGCGATGAAGATGTGGTTATTGATGGTGGAAGCCGTCATCTGTACGCTTCTCCATGCGCCGAAAGGTGTTACGGCTTTGAAGGGCATCTTTACAGAATCGATGGCCAGTGTGGTGGGATGGGCAGACATGAGGAGGGAGTCTTTCGCGCCGTATATCCTGCCGTCTTTCCCCTGAACAAAACCGATAGTGGCTTTGAAAGGATTGCCTGCCACTGCATAGGTGGTGGCATTGAGTACCACCATGCCGCTGGTTTGGTTATGCGCAAACACGTAGTTGCCCGCTTTCACCATATTGCCGGTTGCGCCGCTAACGCCGGTTATTTTAGCGCCTATGGCGAGGGTGGTAAGATTGATGGGATAAATGCCGTCGTCTGCACCTATCAGTCCACGGGTAGCATCCAGACCGGTGAAGGACATGCCTTTGCCGGAAACCACGTTGTTTACACGGCCGGTTTCTACCAGGGTGGTAGCGTCTGTCACTACCAGCGGACCGCCGGCTTTAACTACCATATACAGTTTGCCGTTGTGGATGGCGCCGTATTGCAGGGTGTTAGCGAGGCCGCCGAGGTCTTTACCGGGGTTCACGGCATGGTAAACCCAGGGTAGCAGGGTGTCTGCACCATAGGTGTAGAAGAATACGCTGCCGGTTTCAGTACCAAACCAGCCTTCGTTGAGCACATAGAAGCCATTGGCATACTGGCCCAGTACATTGATGCGGTATACGGCAGAATCCTTGCCGCGTGTGGTAGATGCGGTGAAAGTGATCTTGTAGTCGCCCAGTTTGCCGGGCTTGAAAGTGAAGGAGGGTTCGGTGCCTGCGGGTTCGTTGTTAACGGTCCATTTAAAAGAGATGCCTGATTCCTGTGTGAATTCAGGTTTCAGTTCGAGGGACTGCCCCATGGCGATGGTTTGCTCAGGTTTGGCGGCGTGTACTTTGGGGCCGGAGAGCTTTACATCGTTCGATTTGTTACAGGCGGCAACGGCGGCCATCATGGCCATTCCGAGCGCAATGCGTACATGTAGTTTCATATGTAGGTCGTTTTATAGCAAAAACACCCATCCGGGATGCAAATGCATTGATAAGCAACATCACGTTGCTGACAACTGCGCATAGCAATCCACTGGCGCAAAGTGGGTTCGACTAATGAGAATATAACGCCTGAAAGGCTTTACATTCCTGGCTTTTCACCCGAAAGCGTTGAATGGTAAAATACATGAGGCAGGTCTTCTGGCTCTCCTGCTTTACCGGCTGGCCTTCCCTTCCTGACTGGAAAGTGGCTGAAGTGTGCCGATAAAAACGAATGCAGGATTACAGCTACGGGGATAGCTCCGGTATTGCACCGGATTCCCTTTTAATGCGCGCCCCTGGTGAGGGGTCTGCAACCAAATGCGATGCAAACCTACGCTTATGGTTGGAATAAAACAAATGATTCCAGTTATCGCCCTCTCCAACAAATTTGCAGATTGGGGGTTATATTTAGGTATGCAACACGATTTCTCCTGGGAATTCAACGGCCATAAATTCCATGGCATCACCTGGCAGCCGGAACATTACAAGCGTGTAATGGTCATCATCCATGGCATCGGCGAGCATGTGGAACGATATGCGCCGCTGGCAGCATTTTTTAATGCGGAAGGTTATCTCGTAACAGGGATCGATCATTACGGCCACGGCAAAAGCGATGGTAAAAGAGGAGATATACTGAAGCTGGAAGAAATCTTTAATTACCTCGAAGCATTTTTGCAGCAAACGTGGGACCGCTACCCCGCGCCCATGGTTTTATACGGGCACAGCATGGGAGGCGGATTGCTCACCGGGTTACTCTTACGCCGCCAGCCCGATGTGCAGGCTGCAATTATATCCGCTCCTGCCCTGCTGGTAGCCAGTAAGCCCAATGCATTCCTCCGTGGGATATTGCGTGCGGGCGCATCTCTCCTGCCCCGCCTGCGTGTAAAGACACCTTTGGATATTAATAAGATTTCGCACGATAAAAGTGAAGTGGAAAAGTTTGAAAACGACCCTTTGCGCCATCCCTATGCCAGCCTCCGTTTGATGAATATCCTCGTCAGCAACGGGCAATGGTGCCTATCGCATGCCAACAGGCTGCAGATCCCTTCCCTGCTCATGCATGGCAATGCCGATGAGTTCACGAGTGTAGACGGCTCGCGGCAGTTTGCAGCCAAAGCGCCGGATAAATTAGTGACGTATAAAGAGTGGGAAGGCTTGTACCACGAAATGCATAACGAGCCCCAGCGGCAGGAAGTATTCCAGTTTATGGCGGGCTGGCTGAGCGCGGTGCAGCTGCATCCTTTGGATTGATCTGTTACTTTCCATACGATCTCTCGGGGGCATGGTGCAGCAGCAACCGCTATGCTCAACTGATTATTTCCCTTTTACGAACCTGTCGAAGTACGCACGCTCCAGCGCTTCCCGGTGATCGGGATGAGCGAGGCTGATGAGTGCTTTGGCACGCTGCTTCAGGTTTTTCCCGAACAGGTCAACTGATCCGTATTCCGTTACCACCCAGTGGATGTGCCCCCGCGTGGTTACAACGCCTGCGCCTTCTTTCAGGAAGGGCGTAATGCGCGATATGCCTTTATTGGTGACGGAGGGTAATGCAATAATGGGTTTGCCGCCTTCGGAGAGGGATGCGCCGCGGATGAAGTCCATCTGCCCGCCAATACCTGAATACTGATAAGCACCGATTGAGTCCGCACATACCTGCCCGGTGAGGTCGATCTCTATGGCGCTGTTGATGGCTGCCACTTTGGGGTTTTTCCTGATCACGGAGGTATCGTTTACATACCCGATGTCCATCACGCGGATGGATACGTTGTCGTGCACGAATTTATACAGCTTCTCGGTGCCCGTCATGAACGAGGTAACGGTTTTGCCGGCATTGAGCCTCTTGCGGGAGTTGTTGATCACCCCGCTTTCGATGAGAGGTATTACGCCGTCAGACATCATTTCGGTATGCAATCCCAGATCCTTGTGGTGAACCAGGTTGCGCAATACCATGTCCGGTATGGTGCCGATGCCCAGTTGAAGCGTAGCCCCATCTTCTATGAGGGCTGCAATATGCTTTCCGATGCTTTCCACGGCCGGGGTAACGCCTGCGGAGTAATCTACCACGGGAAGCGGTGCTTCGTGCCATACGAGGCTGTGGATACGGCTGATGTGGATGAAGCCGTCGCCATGTGTGCGGGGCATATTGGGGTTCACCTGTGCCACCACATATTTGGCGGTGTTTACTGCCGCACGGGCAATATCTACCGATGTGCCAAGGCTCACATAGCCATGCGCGTCAGGAGGCGATACCTGTATGAAGGCGGCATCCAGCGTGAGGATGTTGCGGTAAAAGAGTTGGGGGATCTCACTGAGGAAGATGGGCACATAATCGCCGGACTCACTATTGGCCACAGCGCGGGTGGCGGCGGAAACAAAGAGGGAGTTGAAGAAAAAGGAGTTGCGAAGCTCCGGTTGGTCGAACTGTACATCGCCAAGGGTGGTAATGCTCACCAGTTCTACATCTTTCAGTTCGGCATGCCTGCTTTGCAGGGCTTTAACGAGTAATTCAGGAGTGGCTGCGCTGCCGTGAATGAAAACGCGCTGTCCGGATTGTATGGGTGCCACAGCAGTGGCAGCGTCGGTATACCGTAGTTCCATGAATAGTGTGAAGATTTTAAACAAAAGTAGGCGAAGGCCTGTGCTGCCGCAATGATTTCCGTTGCCGGGAATATGGCCGGGATCATGCAGGGAGTTGACGAAAAGCAGAATTAATTTACAAAGTGGCCATATCTATCACAAAACGGTACCGCACATCCCCTTTCAGCATGCGTTCATATGCTTCGTTCACATAATCCATATTGATCACTTCCACGTCGGAGGTAATGTTATGCTCGGCGCAGAAGTCCAGCATTTCCTGTGTTTCGGCGATGCCTCCAATCATGGAGCCTGCGATGCTGCGGCGGTTGCCGATGAGGCTGAAGCCTGCTATCTCCATAGGTGTGGGAGGCACGCCAACACAGATCTGCACACCGTTGGTACGGAGAAGGCTCTGCGCCATGTTATAATCGTGCGGGGCGGATACGGTGTCGATAATGAAATCGAAGTATCCCCTAACGGATTTGAGCTGTGCTTTATCGGAAGTGAGTACAAATTTATGGGCGCCCAGCGCTTTGGCATCGGCTTCCTTTTTTGGGCTGGTGCTGAGCATGGTAACTTCCGCCCCGAAAGCGGCGGCAAACTTCACCGCCATATGGCCGAGGCCACCGAGGCCCATTACGGCTACCTTATGCCCCTTGCCTACTTTCCAGTGGCGCAGCGGCGAGTAAGTAGTGATGCCGGCGCACAGTAAGGGGGCTACATTGGCGAGAGGCAGCCTGTCGGATACTTTGAGGACGAATGCCTCATCGGTCACGATCATGCTGGAATAGCCGCCGTAAGTAGGGGTAGTATGATCCTGCTCGTAGGAGTTATAGGTGCCGGAAGAGCCGTTCTCGCAATATTGCTCGTTGCCGTCGTTACAGTTGGTACATTTACGGCAGCTGTCTACCAGGCATCCCACGGCGGCAAGGTCGCCCACCCTGAACTTCGTTACCTTATCGCCCACGCGGGTAACACGGCCTACGATCTCATGGCCGGGCACCATGGGGTAAATGGAATTACCCCATTCGTTACGGATCTGGTGAAGGTCGCTGTGGCATACGCCGCAGAAAAGGATATCGAATTCCACGTCGTGCGGACCGGGATTACGGCGTTCGAATTGCCAGGGTGCCACGGGGGCAGCTGCGTCCTTAGCGGCATAAGCTTTAACTGTAGTCATACGGTATGTTGATTAGAATAAAGTTAACAATGGATTGGTTAGGTTTGTTGAAGAAGAATATTTAAAGATAACTAAATACAGCAAGATGAAACAAGTTCCGGAAACAGGAGGGCTGCATGGGCTTACATCCGCAGAAGCGGCAGCCCGGCTGGGTCAGTACGGGAAGAACATATTCCGGATAAAACAGCCGCCGCGGTTCCTGATAATGCTCTGGAGCATGGTGAGGGAGCCGATGTTCCTGTTATTGCTGGCGGCCTGCCTGCTTTACTTTATCCTTGGCAGTATTTCCGAAGGAATGCTGATGCTGGGGGCTATCCTGCTGGTATCTGCCATTGAAATATTCCAGGAAGCCCGCAGTAACCGGGCCATGCAGGCGCTTAAACAGTTTACCGCTCCCCGCGCGCGGGTAATAAGGGATGGCGGGTTTCAGGAAGTGGATACGGAACTGATAGTACCGGGAGATTTGCTGGTACTTAGCGAAGGTGACCTGGTGCAGGCAGATGGCACCCTGCTGCTGGCAAACGATTTTACGATCAATGAATCAGTGGTAACCGGTGAGTCTTTACCCGTTGCGAGGGATGCAAACCATCAGATTTTCAGGGGTACCCAGGTAAATACCGGGTATGGCGTTGCCAAAGTGACTGCCACCGGTAACGAAACGGAACTTGGCAAACTGGGAAAGAAAGTAAGCGAAACCGCCAATCCGGAAACTATTATACAGCAACAGACCCGCGGTTATGTGAAGCGCCTCGCCGTATTTGGTTTGTTAGCCTTTGCCATGGTATGTATCCTCAATTACATCCGTACGAGCGCCTGGGCTGAAAGCCTCCTCATGGGGCTTACGCTGGCGATGGCCGCCATACCTGAAGAAATTCCGGTGGCTTTTTCATCGTTTATGGCATTGGGCGCACTGTATATGAGCCGCCGGGGTATCATCCCGCGCCGCCCGCAGGTAATAGAGAATCTTGGAGCCATTAATGTGCTTTGCCTCGATAAAACAGGTACCATTACGGAGAATATTATGGAAGTATCCGATGTGCTTGGCGAAAAAGCACTGTATTATGCTGCACTCGCCAGCGAAAAGCATCCGTTCGACAGTATGGAGAAAGCTATACTGAAAGCATATGGCCGGCCGGTAGATGATATGATCCATGAATATCCGCTGGGTGGCCGCCCCCCTATGATGACGCATGTTTATGAAATAAGCGGTGTTATTACCGCCGCCGCTAAAGGTGCGGTGGAGCGGATCACCCGTGTATGTAAGTTAGACGATAAGAAGAATGCTGAAATAACAGCATATGCCAACCGGATGGCAGAGAAAGGATTCCGTGTGCTGGGAGTAGCCAGCGCGGTGCATACAGGCGGTGAATTCCCGGCAGAACAGGATGATTTCAACTGGCAGTTCGAAGGGCTGGTAAGCCTGCAGGACCCTCCCCGGAAAAATGCCCGTGAGGTAATTGAAATGTTATATCGTGCAGGCATCAGTGTAAAACTCATCACGGGCGATTACCTTGCCACAGCCCGGTATATTGCACGGGAAACAGGCATCCGGGAATTGGAAAATGCTGAATCGGGAGAAGCGGTAATGGCCATGAGTAATACCGAACTGGAGGAGAAAGTAAAGACAGTAAACCTCTTTGTACGGATGTTCCCTGATGCAAAAGTGAGAGTGGTGGAAGCACTTAAAAATGCAGGAAATATTACTGCCATGACGGGAGATGGCGTGAATGACGGGCCGGCACTCAAAACTGCGCATATAGGTATCGCCATGGGTAAAAAAGGAGCAGACATAGCCCGTATGGCAGCAGATCTTGTAATCACTGACGATAACCTCGCTAACATAGGCGTAGCTATTCAGCAGGGAAGGAAAGTATTTACCAACCTGAGGAAAGCCATCCGGTATATCATTTCTATTCATATCCCTATCATCCTTACTGCTACTCTCCCATTAATACTGGGATGGGCATATCCTAACATCTTCACGCCCATCCACGTTATATTTCTTGAACTGATCATGGGCCCCACATGTTCCATCTTCTATGAAAGGGAACCTGCCGAAGAAAACCTGATGGAGCGCCCATCCGGCGGAGCGCATACCAGCCTGTTTGAAAAAAGGGAATTATGGATCAGTGTTGTTCAGGGACTGATGATTGCTGCCGGGGTGTTGGGACTATACTGGTATTACATGCCTGATTATTCCCTTGAGGCAACCAGAACCATCGTATTTACAACCCTGGTGATGGCCAATATTTTCCTGACATTTGCTAACCGTTCATTCTCTGAAAATTTCTTCCATACAATCCGTTATAAAAATAACCTGACACCTGTAGTATTAATTGCTTCCGTACTTTTCCTTTCCGTCATACATTTTATACCTGCAGTCAGGGATCTGTTCGGCATGACGCAGATCACTCTGAAGGATGGATTGATTTGTCTCGGTACAGCTTTTATCAGTGTAGCCTGGTTTGAAGTATATAAGACTATCAGGAGGCCATTTGATCTGTCCTGACTCACTCGTCTTCGAAATGGTGTGCCGGCTCCTGCTGCCGGGTGGCTTTCTTCCGGGTATCGAGGGTGTAGTAGAAGAACAGGCGCACGGTATGGTTGCGGGAATAGGAATTGCCGCCGGTGCCCTGCTGGTAGAGTAGCATATATCCCAGATCATAAGACCATCCTTTGCCGAAGCCCTGCCTTATGCCCCCGAAAAGCCTGATCTGGTCGAAAGTGTTATAGACGACAGACTTCCCGAACTGAATGGCTACTTCATTGGCAATACTGATCTGCGGGAACCTGGGGTTCTTTGAAACGGAGATGCCGAGGCTGATGAGATAACGGAGCCGGTTGGAGAAAGTAAAATCGCCGGTGGACTGTTGGTTAGCCAGTGTTTCCCGCCAGCGTTGTTCATTACGAAAGCGGTTGAGCACGCTTACTTTGCCCATACGGCTGTTGTAGATGATCTGCTGGTAAATACGGTTCTCATCGGCATATCCTGTTTTCCCGCCCACATTGGATGCGAGCCACATATGGCCATAGCCTGCAACCAGTGTGAGGTTATCGACCAACCAGTAACTGGCGCCTGCGCGCACGAAGTAAAAAGAAGGATCGGCGATGTAATTGTTACGCCTTACGTGAACGTCTGCAATGGCGCCCCAGCGTTCGCTGAAACGCATGGTGGAATTTACGGAGAGCCACACGTGCTGGTTGTCCGTGATTTGTTTGGCGGGCGTTTGGGCGGCCGCGGGCAGATAGCAAAAGATAAAGAGCCAGAGAACGGCATTTCGCATAACAGAAGTTCGGGTTTACCCATTACAACAACCATTGGGGCAGATTGGTTGCGGTAATCCTGCGCAGGATGGGGTGATACTTCCACAGCCTTTATTTCAGCTCTATCGTCATTTCCCCGTTCTTGCCATTCACATCAAAGGCCGCTTCACTGAAAAACGCGGGCCGCATGGAAGGGCGTATGCTGTTGGAGAAACCATATTTTTCGACAGGTTTACCGAAGAAACTGAGGTTGAGATCCTTGTCGCCGTTCTCATCCAGAAATGCGCTGATGGCATATTTGCCGGAGGGTACTTTATCGAATGTTACGGTTACTTCCCCTTTCCCGTTAACCGGTACTATCTTCGCCAGTGTGGCCTTTGCGGGCTTCATGAAGTCGGAGGAATTGGTGTACCATCCTATATAGACATCACCTTTTTTGTTTTCGAGATTCGTGAGTTTGATTTTGTAAATGGCCTGTGCGGAGGCGCCGATATGAACCAGCAGGGATGCGATTCCGGTGAGTAAGTAACTTTTTTGGGTCATATATGAATTTTGGGTAGTAAAGAAAAAGGCATGCCACGATATGGCCTGTAATTTGAAGCGGATTCCCTAAACTCAAATATATGGCAAAGTATGGTAAAAAGAGTGTGGAGAAGGTGGAAAGGGCCATGCATGAGATGAAAGAAGGCAAGCTGAAAAGCGGCCGTAGCGGCAAGAAGGTAACCGACCCTAAACAGGCCATCGCTATCGGTTTAAGCGAAGCGAGGGAAGAAGGCGGGAAAGTTCCTAAGAAGAAAGCCGCTGCAAAGAAAGCTGCATCTCCTAAAAAGGCTGCTGCTAAAACCGGTGCTAAGAAAACAACGCGTAAAGCAGCATCTAAACCGGGCCCTAAGAAAGGTAGTACTAAGTCCACCGCAAAATCCGGCACAAAGAAATCTACGGCTAAACGCGCTACCGCTAAGAAAGCGTCTGCCGCATCCTGAGCCGTTATCCCATGAAAAGACGATCGCCGACCTTCTCAGGCCGGCGATCCTTGTTTAAAACAAACCCCGAAATATTATGCTAGTTATGTGACAGATCGTGCTGGCGGAGTTTAGCCATCAGCAGATCCTTATTTTCTGTCGTCCATTTTGCAATCCTTCTGCGCGATTTAGCGCCTTTATAAGGGGCGTACAAAACACCTAATGCTGCTCCTACTATCATACCGGCACTCAGCACGGCTGCAGTTTTCAAAGTCTTCTTCATAGTGTTGCGTTTTTAATCGTTCATATTGATAACACAAAAGTACAGCCCCCTGCCCTGCCCGGGAATGATTACGGACAGCCGGCAGATGATCTTCGTCAGTGCGGGAACAGGCATATCATGGGAATGGTGACGATGAACAGGTACACGAACCAGTGGTACGTCTGATCATCGGCCTTCGGTGTTTTATAGAGCCAGAGCCGGAGGGCTATGCCCCAATGCCATAAGGTTTGTGCGATGAGGATGCCTGTGAGCACAATGCTCCCGAAGATCTCGCTCAGCGGCGCCTGCGACCAGAAGATGCAGAAGTACACGAACGGAGAACCTGCTAAGAACCATGCACTCAGTAATACCCTGGCCATTTTATCGCCTACGGCCAGGGGGAGTGTTTTACGGCCCATGATGGCATCACCCGTCTGGTCACGCATATCCTGAACAGGGAGGCCGAAGCCGGCCCACAGGCTGATGGCAATAATGAAGTACCAGGCTTTGGCGCCCACATCCCCTACAATGCTCCATTCCGCAGCCAGCAGGGTAACGGTGCCGAGGGAAATACAAACCACGTTTTTGGTGAACCAATGGTTGCTGCAGCCCCATTTACATAGCATCTGGGTAACCACCATCCAGGCGGCGGCCAGGGGCAGCACGTGGAGAAAGGCGGCCACTATCAGGAAAAGGATATTATAGATCCGGAGGCGTTTGCGTGTTTCTGCTTCGGAGATAAGACCCTGTACCAGCGGACGGTCGGGCTTATTGATCCGGTCTTCTTCCACAGAGTTCACCTGGTTGGCGATGCAGAAAGTGAGAATATACAGCAGTGTATATACGGCCGAATAAAAGAAATACTGGGGGAACTCCGACATGGGCTTTCCCACGTATACCCAGGCCGCAATAAAGGTGATCATACAGGGGATGACGGTGTCCCAGATATCATTATTGATGAAGCGCCAGATAAGGTACAATTCGCGCATGGAGGCGGAAACCGCCGATTTGCATAGGTAAATCATAATATTAGTGATAGACAGGTGGAGAAAAAAGTGTCTCACTAAAATTAGAATATTTCAGCAGCAAATCATTGGGAATGTGTGGAATCGGCTATCCTACGGCCTGGCGCTTGCGGGCCGGAAGGTGTTTTTCGAGCATAGACTGGAGGTCGGTATACAGGAAAGGTTTCACGAGATAATCGCTGGCACCCAGGCCCAGCATGCTTTCGCGGGCTTCATTAAAGGCATCGCCCGAAGCGATGATGACGGGGAGGTGGCTTAAAGCGGGTTGTTTACGGATATGCTGCAGTACATCGGCCCCCTGTATGCCGGGGAGGTGACTGTCGGAGATTACGAGGTCGGGGATGGTGACGCCCAGCAGCTGGAGGCCCTCCTCTCCGTTTTCTGCAACAAGCACGGTGGCTCCGGCATCAGATAAATACCGGTGGAGCACATGTCGGCTGATCACATCATCTTCCACCACCAGTACGGTATAGCCCTCAAAGCGTGCTGCCCTGCGGCTGTTGCCTTCATGTTCCTTGGCAGCGCCATTGGCGGTAACCAGGGGCAGGAAGAAGCATAGTTCGGTATGGTCTCCGTTGTTACGGGCAGATACCTCACCACCCAGGCGCTCTGTAAGCTGCCGGGTGATCTGCAGGCCGAGGCCGGTACCTTCCACTTCGCCATTCCTTTCCGCTACAAAGGGCTGGAACATGCTGGCTAGCTTATCGGGGCGGATGGTGCCTTCGTTCCGGATGGTACCTGCAATACGGCCATCTTCCAGGGTAAGTCGCACATCCACGGGGGAGCCGTTGGGGGCGAACTTCACGGCATTGGAAAGGAGGTTATTGATGATTTTGGCGAGGAATATACGGTCGGAAATGATCCATTCAGGCAGGGCGGCGTCTATCTGCAGCTGGATGCGCACATTACGGGTATTGGCCACGTAGCGGTTGATGGCCACGCTGGCTTCCAGAGAGTCGCGCAGCCGTAGCGGTGCGGGATGGGGCTCATCGAGCATACCGGCCTCTATCTTGGCAAGGTCCAGCACGTTATTGATGATTTCCCTCGAGAGGTAACTGGCGGCATAGAGGTATTCGATCTCTTCCCGCAGAGCAGGGTCTCCTATCTGCATCTTCCTTTCGTTCAGCAGCTGGGCGATGCCGAATACTGCATTGAGCGGGGTACGGATCTCGTGGCTGGTTTCCCGGAGGAACTTGGTTTTGGCAGCATCCGCCTTCTGTAAGGCAGAAAGGAGTACTTCGTTTTCCCGGAGGAACATATCGTTCTGCCGGATAATGAAGAAAGTAACATATCCCATCAATGCCAGCATCCCTGCCCAGCAGGCCATTTTGAGGATGGGCATGTTGGCGGGCAGTACGTATATGGGCGTTACAATATTGAAGAAGTAGTTGGCTTCCACGGCCACAAGGAGGGCAATGGCGGAGCAGAGGGTAATGAGCCGGAGGTTCTTCTGCTTAAATACGATAAAGGAAGCCCCTATCAGGAAGGTCAGCAGGAATGCCGTGATCATCTCAATTGGCATGGCATTGCCCAGTACGGCTCCGAAATAAACTGCGAATGTACAGTGGATAACGAGGGTGGCAACGCTGGCAAGGGAGTGCCTGCCCAGGTGATTGAGGTATATAACGCCCAGCCAGCACAGGCATTCAATACCCGAAGGTATCAGTATCAGTAGCGAACCGGTAAACCAGTACAGCAGGGAAGCTATCACGGCAATCAGAAATGCAGTGAGCAGCGACAGGGTATTGATAATGACGATACCACGACGCACACGGGGATTGGTTACCCCTTCTGTGCCTGTGTTGATCCAATATTGCAGGATTCTCTTCAGGAGGGATCGTCGGCCAGGGATCCAGTTTTTCATTCACTGAGGGTTAAAAAGTCGGCTCAATTGTCTCGCTAATGCCGGTAAACAGTTGTAGTAACATTTCCGTACAAGATACAAATCTTTTTTAACTGCGGTTATGGAAACGGGAAATTACCCGCATCCACAGGATGCAACCAATAACTAACTCCCTGACCATGCGTGCCCTGTACATATTAATGCTATTTCCTGTGTTGGCCACGGCACAGGATAAAACCCCGGCTTACCTGCGCCTCATCAGGCAGGATACGGTGGGAGCCCAACAACCGGCGGGTGATCCTTCCAACCTGCGCTTTAGTCCATACCGCCTGAAGCTGAAGCAGGGTTCGGAAATACGCCGCATCCAGGTGGTGGACAGTACCATACATTTCGACCGCTTTCATCCCTATACTCTCTCGCTGGGCGGCAGTTACCTCATTACTGCAGGTATCCGCCGTGCCGGAAGGCAGCCTGCCCTGCAAACCAAATATGCGCAGGGCAGTGCTTCCGGCGGAAGCCTCCGATGGCAGGGAGCCGAAACAGGGGAACCTTTCAGCTACGGTCCTGCTATCAGTACACTGGAATTCAATGGCCTTCCCTATCCTTACGATGGTAACGGCAGGCTGGTACCTAAAGGTACAGGGAATGGAATGCCTGCCCGGACATATGATAACGGAATATTCAGAACAGGCACAGCTATTGGCCATCGTCTAACAGCCGATGGTTTACTGCAAACCGCCCGTGGACGGATAGCCTCCTTTTCACTTGAAGCTGAGCAGGAGGCTGAGGCGCTGGTTATTCCTCAAAACAGCAACCACCATAACAGGTTTATGGCTGCCGCTTCGGTATATCCCCGTTTTTGGACACTGGGGGCGGGATTCATGTATTCCGGCGGACGGCAATCCAATCCCAACCGCCATGGCTTCCTGCAGCATGTATACCGGCAAAGCCTCCTCTCCCCGCCTACCTTCGATCTCCGCCACGGAATTACCGCCACAAACAATGCACCCGGCACCGGAATGGATAACCCCTGGTTTTTACTGGCGGATAACGGACAGTATGCCTGGTATCATAACAAGTCGGCCAATGTAATGGCACAGGGCAAAATGGGGAAGTTTACCGTGGAGGCCGATCAGATATACAGCTCAGGAGACGATACCAATGCAGCAATATGGAAGGCAGGGAGCGTGGTGTTCCCCGGTGGTCAGTCGCTTTACCGCAATCAGCGCGACAGGAGCTGGCAGTTCAGGTCCGAAGCGCATTTCGAAGCCATTGCGTCTTATCAAACCGTAGGACTGCAGTTCCGGCTTAACTATACTTTTAATGATGATAAAACCCGTATCGCTTATCAGGGAAATGCACCGGCCGGTTTATATGAATACCAGCGCAGCACACATCAGGCGGCAGCCACTACTCATCTTCAGTTCAAAGGATATGAATTAAACGGCGGACTGGATGCGGGAGTTGAAATGTACGGGTCTAATACACTGGCCAAACGTGCTCCCTTGCTGCCCTTCTTTAAAGGGTTCGTTAAATGGGACCCCGACGGAGTAGTATTTGAAGCCTCCCTCTCCCACCGCCGCAGCGCAGCAGAGAAGAACATCAGTGAGTCGCTGGCAGCCGGGGGGCTTCTGGCATATGAAAGTTACAACTCCGCCGCTTTTACCGCCGGCACGGAAGTGCCTGCGTTCGACGGACAATCAGCCATCCGCAAATCGGAATGGATCGGTAAGCTGACGGTGAACATAGAGCACAAATTAAGGCTCGGGGTTACCCTGCTGCAGTTACAAACGAAAGGAGATGTGGCGGCCATACCCTTAAACGGAGCACTGGCACTCCGCACACTGGGTAATCATACCCGCGAAGGGCTGGATATTGAAATCTCCTACAACCACAACCCATATGATTACTGGGAGAAGAGAAAGCCCGTTACCTACCATACGCTAACATTCTCCACCTGGCAACACCTGGTCACTAAAGCCTACCCCGGGAGTAATGAATTGCCAGTGGCCGGGTTCAGGGATGTATATAAAATATTCGCGGAAGGCTATGCTATTGATGCCATTGCAGGCAGCTACCGGTTGCGCGACGGTGCCGGGAGAATGGTGATCGGGGAAGACGGCTTCCCGCTACGGGGGCCGGGTACACGCATCATCGCCAATGCAAAGCCGGATTTCGTATTTACGCTGAACAATGGTGTGAAGTACCGGAACATCCGGCTGGAAACTGTATTAGAATGGCAGAAAGGCGGAGATGTATGGAATGGTACCGTCGCTACACTGGACTATTACGGGCGCTCTGCCCAATCAGGAGAAATGCGGGAAGTGACGGACTATGTGTTTCCCGGTGTCACATTATCAGGGCATCCAAATAAGCAGGCAGTACGTTTCTATGACCCGCAGCAGCCGGTGGAAGATAACCGCTGGGTAAGATATGGGCCGGGCGGTGTGGCAGAAAATTATATAGAAGACAATTCTTTCCTCAACCTGCGCAAAGCGGCCATTTCCTACGACTGGATTTTCATACAATACAAACTGTGCAAGGTTACTTTCTCCCTTTTTGCGGAGAACATATTCCTATGGCAGGCCTATTCAGGGTCAGCACCCGGACTGGAGCTTTATGACCAGTCGCGCTTCTCCGGCCTCGATTATTTCCGGCTTCCTTCCAACAGGCAATACGGCGGTTCCCTTCACCTTCAATTCTAAAGCATGCGTCACTGCTTATATCTCATTACATTCCTGATCCTGATTGCCGGCAATAGTACCGGGCAGCTGAAGGAATATGCGGCATCAAAAGAGAAAGTATATATCCATTTCAACCATAATTTTTTTATGCCGGGCGATCTGGTGTATTTCAAGGCATATATTACCCGGGGCAGCGATCTGCGGCCTTCACTGCAGGCATCTGCGGTGTATGTGGACTGGTATGGGCCGGATGGTAAAAAGATGAAGGAGCAGCGGTTTCGGGTAAAAGACGGATTTGCGGAAGGCTCTTTTTACTTCGATGGCAAGGCAAAGGGTGGTATTTACAAAGTGAAGGCCTATACAAAGTACATGCGCAACGAATCGGACTCCACCTGGTTTTCGAAAGATATCACACTGCAAAAGGTAGTAGCCCCGCGCATCCTGTTACAGCTCGATTTTCCGCAGAAAGGCTATGGCCCTGGCAGTGAAGTGATGGCCAATTTCAAGGTACGCAGCATCAGTGACCAGCCCCTTGCCAGCCGTGAGGTACGTTATGAAGTATTGGTCAGCGGAAAGCCGGTTAATGAAAGCACCTTCGTGACGGATGCTACCGGAAAAGCTACTATCCGCTTCCGACTCCCGGATTCCCTGCATACTACCGATGTGCTGTTGCGTATAAGGATGAAGCACGACCAGTATACCGAAAGTATTTCCCGCAGTGTGCCGGTAGTGCTGAATGATATTGACCTGCAGTTTATGCCTGAAGGCGGCTCCCTGATTACCGGAATCCCTTCCAATATAGCATTCCGTGCCGTAGACGAGCATGGCAAGCCTGCGGATGTGCAGGGTGAGATATTGGACCAGAACGGTACAATAGCAGCCCGCTTTACGGCCCTCCGGTTTGGTATGGGGCAATTCGGATTCACACCGGAGGCAGGGAAACGATACACTGCACGGATAATGGCCCCTGCAGGCATCACCCGGCAATACCCCCTGCCCGCTGCATCACCCAATGGAATAAGCATGCGTTGCTGGCAGGACGACCGGCAGGTGTTTGTTTACCTGGCTGCAAACAATGGTCTGCCCTGCCGGATGAGTGTGCATTTCCGGGAAAGGGAAGTGAATTCTCAGATTGTACAGATCAAAGGTGGTAATGAAATTGCATCCATCCCAACACATGATTTGCCTGCAGGCATAGTACGTATTTCCCTGCATTCTATGCAAGGGACCCCGCTGGCGGAAAGGCTGGTATTTGTCCGGCACAACCGGCAAATGAAAATTGAATTAAAAACCGCTAAAGATAAATATGCCCCGAGGGAAAAGGTGGAGCTGCTGATCCGTACCACCGGGCCGGATGGGAAGCCTCTGCCTGCCAATGTATCGTTGGCAGTGGTGGATGATAAGCTGTGGACTTTTGCAGACGACCGGCAGAACAATCTGCTGTCGTGGTTACTCTTCAGCTCCGAGCTAATCGGTAAGGTGGAAGAGCCTTCCTTCTATTTCAAAGATGATGAACCACAGGCGCTCCCGGCGCTGGATCTTGTTATGCTCACGCATGGTTACCGTTACTTTGCGCCCATCCCTTCCGTAATGCAGTCGGGAAAGCTGGAATACAGTTATTATGATGATCACGGTATTGCAGGGATGGTGATAGATAAGAAAGGAAGGCGGGTGAAGTTCCCGCTGCGCTTCCCTGTATACCTGTACGATACTTACCAGCCCGGAAAGGTGGCGTATGCAATGGCAGATACAAATGGGTTCTTCCGGTTTGAAGGTTTATCGCTTCACAGGTATTACACCGTGGTGGCGGCACCGGGCAAGGATGCGGAAAACCTGGTCATACGTATGATGGAGAAAAGTGAAGTAGCGGCATGGGAGGCCATTGCAGCAGCGGATACAGCAAATGTGCGCACTGTAATTGTACCTCCTGCGGATACGGTTGCTTCTGCACCGGCTGCAGCTCCTTCAACAGTACCCCTATCCGGAGATCTTTCTCTCAGCCTGGAAAGAACACAGCAATTGCAGGAAGTGGTAACATTGGGCTATGGTGTTTCGCAGAAAAAGGAAATGCTCACCGGTGCGGTCCATGTTGTTACCACCACTACCATTGGAAATGGGTTCGCCGGACAGTTACAGGGCAAAGCACCCGGTATTTTAATACAACAGGCCGCCAATCCGCTTACGGGTAGTTTACTGCATATGCGGGGTACTGCTTCGCTGGCAGGTAATGGTCAGCCGCAGGTGTATTACAATGGCATGTTTTCATCGATGGCGGATCTGGATTTTGTTGCACCGGAAATCATGGATGCATATGCCATCAGGGATAATGTATCCACTACCCGGTATGGCGCCCGGTCTGCAAATGGCGTATTATTCATCAATAACCGGTACTGGAGACAGCGCTCGTTTTCCCTACCTCTCACTAAACCAGCCAATCTTGTAGTGTGGGATAATATATACGCGAATGAGCAGTTCACCTATGTAACTAAATTCTACGAACCGCGCTATTCCCGCGGTGGAGTTTGGGAGCACGACGATTTCAGGGAAACCATCTACTGGAAGCCGGATATATTCACTGATGAAAAAGGAGAAGCCCGAATCTCCTTCCACAATTCTGACGCGGCCACCACCTTCCGCATGGTGGCAGAAGGCATCGGTTATAATGGTGTTCCCGGCCGGGCAGAAGCTACCTATGCTGCCATTCCACGGCTGGCAATAAACTTAGTGCTGCCTAAGGAACTTCTTTCGGGAGATCTCACCGTGCTTCAGCTGCACATGAAGAATAACGGGGCGCAGGAAGTGAATGCCGAATTCAAAATAGAAGTGCCTTCTTTCCTGGAGCTGCAGAAAAATGAATACCGGGAAACCCTCCTGCCGGGAGCATCAAAACTGGTGGAGATACCGGTAAAGGTGCTGCAGGCGGGATATGGAAATGTAATTGTTTACTTACGCCACAATATCCGCCTCGGGCATTACACACTTCCCATTACTGCAAGGGAACGGGGCTTCCCCCGGTCGTTGAGTATTTCAGGGTCGCAGTCTGCCACTCATACCATTAATCCGGGCAGTATAGTGCCGGGAAGTATGCGGTACAGTTTACAGGTGTTCCAGCATGCCGACGAGCAGTTGCAGGAAGGGATGACCGCTTTGCTGCGTGAGCCGCACGGGTGCTTCGAACAGGTGTCTGCCACGGCATATCCCAATGCCCTTATCCTCCGCTATCTCGATGAAACCGGCAATGCCCGTGATGGTGTACGTCGTAAAGCCATACGCTACCTGAAAGATGGTTATGAGAAACTGATTAAATACGAAACTACCGAAGGTGGCTTTGAATGGTTTGGCAGATCGCCTGCAGACCTGCGCCTTACCGCATTAGGATTGATGGAATTTGCAGAGATGCAGCGGTATGTGGATGTAGACCCTAAAATGATGCAGCGCACGCGGGATTACCTCCTTTCGCACCGTAACGGAAATGGCGGATTCCGGCACAGTTGGAATCCGGAACAGAACACTTCATTTACCGGTGCCAGCAATACCTACATCGTGTATGCCATGGCTGAGGCGGGTATGGGAGATTCCATTCTGAAAGAATACGAAGCCAGTCTGCGATATGCGCTCTCGGCTAAAAGCGATTATCAAACCGCTATGATGGCACTGGCGGCGCATAAAATGGGTAAAACGGATGATTATCTTCGCCTCATGAAATTGCTGGAACAGCCTGCAGCAGATAATGTCTCCGCTTTCTATTCATCCGGCATGTCTCTCGATGTGGAAGTGTCTGCACTCCGTGCATTGGCCATGTGTAAATTGCCGGAACCTCCGGTAGCCAAAATAGCAAGGGAAATAGCGGCTATAATGAAGAGCCGCCGCTCCTGGGGTTATGGCTCCACACAGGCTACCGTAATGGCCCTGAAAGCATTCATGGCTTATTCAAAACTATTGAAGCACCCACAGGCAGATCCATTATCTGCAGATATGGACGGGGCAAAGATGGAATTACCAGAAACGAAAGCATCGCTTGCAGATGGCAGGCATATCTTCCGGATTCAGTATCCCGGTACGGCTGAAGGGAAAACCTATTTACTGGAAGCCGACTGGCGTTCACTGACTCCGGAAAGTGAAGGCTCCTCTCCCATCCAGTTCAATACTTTACTGGAGCAGGATACCGTATCCACCGGCTCTACCGTACGCATGAAAATCACCCTGCGCAATACAGCCGCAAAGTCCCAGCCCATGGTAATTGCGAAGGTGGGAATACCCGGCGGACTGGAACTGCAGCCCTGGCAACTGAAGGAATGGACCGAGAGGAACCAGGTAGCGTATTACGAAATATTCGACGGGTATCTTGTATTGTACTGGCGAGAATTTACAGCCGGAGAACAGAAGGTGCTGTATCTTGATCTGAAAGCGAACTTCGCCGGCAAATACAATGCACAGGCGGGTTGTGCGGGATTGTATTATACACCTGAACAAAGAAACTGGCAGGCGGGTACCGTTATTACGGTGCTGCCCGCACGGTAGAAAAGAAGGACGGCTGCGGTAAAGCTTTCAGGCCGCGGCCGCTCCTTTTCTCGTAGATTTTATTTTTGCGTGATTCAAAATTCCGCTGTAAACTTGCATTCGAAATACGGCGGTAGCGCACATCAATACAGTAACCCCGGAATATAGTGAGTAAGCCCCAAACAAGTGAGCGCCGTCCAGATACTGATATCGTTTAAGCACATTATTTTTCATCAGCCGTCCGGCCCATATCGCATGCAACAATTTGTATGCACGGATGAGCGCATGAGCGTATTTAGAAAGTAACCCCGGCCTGCAAGACAGGCTCCCTGTAAACACACCGTTATGACCCCGGTAAACGAACCCGCGCAAGCGCTGCCCGTTTCGCAACTGGCATTGCAGCAAATGATTTCAGCACCCCTCAGCGCCATGATGGAAGCGCAGGCCTCTTCGGCACTGGCATCTGCAGAACTGGTAAAGAAGATCAGCTTCTATGAACCCGAGCCCGGCAGGCGGGAAATGGCTATGGCGGATTTCAGTCACCAGCGCAACGGAGAAACCCGTCAGATCAGTGTTCCGCTTATCTCGCTGGTGCCGGTACAATCCATGCGCATCGCGGAAGCAAAGCTTTCCTTCAATGTAAAAATGGTGCAGATCGAAAAGCATAACGGCCGTGTAAAAGCCATGCCTGCCTATCAGCGCAGCGGTGAAACAAGGAAGCATTTTGAAATGAATATGCAGGTAACTGCCGTGCAGGACGAGCTGCCCGCATCCCTCCTTGCAGAACTGGGCGTAACGCCAGTTTAACCCCTCCGTACCCTCTATTTATTCAATAATTAAATGTCAAAAAATGGCAAAGATTAATCCGAAGAGCCGCACAACCCCACGGCCCCGCGTAGCGCCCGCAAGCGCTGTTACCCCCTCAGTACCCGCAGTAGCCGAAGCAGCAGATGTAGCTGCAGATTCCGCCCGTAAACTCGGCCGGGCAGTATCCTCCGGAAGAGCCCCCATGGCAAAAGGTATCAACACCGACCTGGTTTCCCAGCTGAACAACATCGACTTTAAGAAGATGATCGGCGGCCCCCTCCAGGCAGCAGTAGATGCACAGGTTGCCAGCGCCCTCGCTACCGTAAACTTCATCAACGAAGTAGGCTTCAGCAAGGCAGAAGGCAGCGATGAGAAAGAACTCATCATGGTAGACTTCACCCACGAAAGAAGCGATGTGAACGATGCCGGTGAAGAAGTGAAAAAGAAAGTGTACGTAAAAGTACCCCTCATCGCCATGCTCCCCGTTCCGAGCCTCCGCATCGAACACGTGGTGATCGATTTCAACGCCAAACTGAACTCCGTGGAATCTTCCAAAGTGAGTGAAGATATTGGTGTGAATGCCGAACTGAAAGTGGGTTGGGGACCGGTAAACTTCAAAGTTTCCGCCTCCTACCAGCGTAAATCAGTTACCGGTGTGGAAGTGAAGAAAGAATTCGCGATCAACGTAAATGTAAAAGCCGTGCAGGACGAAATGCCCGCCGGCCTGGAAAGAATCCTCGGTATGCTTTCCGCATAATATCATACCGGCGCCCGTTTCCGGAAAGCGGCTTACGGGCGCCGCTTTTTTCCACTCCCATTGCTTTCAACCTACCGCAACATGTCAAACATCACTCTGGCAGACTACGTCGGCTTCATCTTCTCCGAGATCACCCGCGCCCGCGATCATGCAGACCGTGTGGCGAAAGATATGGCTATCGCATATTCCAAAGACGAAGTGCTGAAACATTTCTCCGTTCCCCGGTTTAAGATCCCGGAAATGGAGCTCACCATCCCCGTACTCATTTCTTCCGCCAAGTTCTCCAACGCCATGTCTTTTACCATGCCGGCGGAAGACTTTAAGAAGTATATCAATAACCGCGTTAATTCTGCTATCCAGACGCTTATCATCCGCAAGTCGAAGCTGGATCAGAGCCCGGTTAATGTGAAAGACGATATCTTTGATATTCCCATCTTCCGCCAGCCCACCAACTACGAAACTTCACTGGTGCGTAAAAGCAAAACCAGCCGGAAGGCTTTGGCTGCGGCGGTACCTGCTGAAGATCCCCTCGATAAGTTTTACCGTCTCCTGAAAGAGAACAGTGAGCCTTCAAAACCGGAGAACATTGCCCAGGTTTGTCTGGCCGAGATCTTCAACCTTAAACTTGAACAATACGCCCTCGTGGCTTTTTATAAAGAACAATATCCCGGCAACGAATTGTTTACCCAGATGGTGGCCGAAGTAGTGGCGCGTATTAAAGAGTATACGATGGTGACCCAGAGTAAAATGGAGAACCTGCTGGTAGACCCCGAAACGAATGTTGTAAAAAATGGAAGCAGTGATGCCACCGTGTTTACCATTAAAGCGAAGATCCAGGAAGAAGGCTTGTTCGTTAGAACAGTGCGCAACGAAGAAACGGGTGCCGATCAGCAAATTGTAGAATTCGAATAAACTGCCCTCATGCAAAGGTTCCATCATCAGATCCGGCAAGACCTGGCCGTTCTGCTAGGCGCACTCAATACCGTGACTGAAAAATACAGCCGTAAAGACTTTGATACCGATTCCGCCCTGCGCTCGCTGCTGGATAAGGTAAATGCCGATTATAAAGATAAGGGCCTTCCCGACCGTGAAAGCCAGTTACAGCTGCTGCGTGCAGAATGGAGTGCGGCGGAGAAAGGCATCGATCCCTGCTCGGGAGAAAAGGTGACCGTACGCAGGGGAGAAATGAAAGCCTCCGCCATGCTGAAGATCCTTCGCGGCCTGGAAACCGTATTGCGGGAAGATTATACCACCTCCCGCGCTAAACTGGAAGAAGCTGCTGCCATGATCGGGCAGATTATTGTTGCCGGGTACCAGGAAGGGATTTTAAACGATAAGCTGTTACAGGCTGTAAATACTGAAACCGAATACCTGCAGCTCTGGAAACTACTGGGCGCTGATCCTAACATTGCCCTCGGGCAAAAACGGCTGTTAACTATGGTGAGTATGCCGGACATATTCCTGTTACTGGAAGAGGTAGTGCCCCCGATGGTGAAGGGTGTGGCGGTATTACGGTAATCAGCAGTAAGGGTATTGTCCGCAACATTACACGGTACAACTGTGGAGACGTGGAAAACCTTCCACAAAACCAAACATGCGGAATTTATACATACGTATAAAAGCTATCAGATAGCGTCCTGATTTTGAGGGGCGCTTATTTTTTACATGGAATTGACGGGAAATCGGGTTATATTTGGATAGACCTGAACTGCAACTGTATATGCTCCAGTGAATCATTAGCCGATTACTTTACCAGTAAACCCGACAGCCATGATTTACGCACATCCTCCTAAGGCACATGCCTCACCGGCCCGCTGGATTTTATCTTCTTCCACTGTTTCGTGGATTGTTACACTTGTATTGTTGTATTTAGCGCTCCCTGTTTTGCGTGAGCTGCTGGCATCTTTGTTGATGCGTTTATATTGGATGTTCCTGGGATGAGGGATGCCTGACATTTAAAAATTCAAACCATTTTTCTATGAAAAGCGAGCAATATCACATACGCGTGCAATACGACGGCCGAACTTTCGAACTACCAGTGGAAATCATGCAAACCGGCCCTTATTGCAAGATTAGTGTAGTGGTAGACGGCACCGAGATCACATTCACACGTGACCGTCATTGCGGCCTGAGAGCCTTGAACCATGAAGAGGATTTCGATTCACAGTTCCTCTATATGCTGGGTAGCGAGATCGTACATCAGCGCCCGGTTTATAATTAGACAGGCATCATACATCATCTATATAAAGTCAGCGCCCGCGGGAATAAATACCCTGCGGGCGCTGCGTTTTATACACCTTCTCAAAATGGATCAGGTTCTCGACGGCAACATTTACCGTGCGCCCCGGACTAAATGAAAAAAGGTTTCCAGCGATGCTGAAAACCTTTTCTGTGACTCCGTCTGGATTCAAACCAGAAACCTTTTGATTCGTAGTCAAATGCTCTATTCAGTTGAGCTACGGAGCCATTTGTTTGTTTGATGGGATGCAAAGGTAGGGATTTTTTACAATTGCGCAAATCTTTTTTACAATCGCGTGCATTTATTTTTAGGATGGAAACAGGAAATCCGCCCGGAGATACTTCCAGGCGGGTGTTCCGCTGACATAAAGCGTTTGCCTGATAAGACAAAACTGTCGGTTCAGATGAGATTGCGGATGTTAATTAGGCGGGCTTACACGCCTGTCAACCTTCTTTTTTGAATGGACTTCAAAAATAGCTACATCCCATTGGGAAGACAATCGGGTAAAACAGGTGATTTCATCTACCGGTAAACCGGTATTGGGTGATTTGGTTCCATACCGTAGATTCGTAGTGTGGAATTTACCCGTTTGATGAGATCACTCACCGCCTGCTTCCTGATGCTTGCAGGCGGCACATCTGTCGAAGCACAACATCTGAACAGCAGGCTTTATCAGGACAGCCTGCGTACCGCTATTGCCTCCGCCACTACAGACAGTGCCCGTGCGGTACTGGCCTTCCAGTTGTCGGAAACCCTTGCTACCCGCGATACCGTTCAGGCTGCCCATTACCTCGATCAGGCCCAGCGCTGGTCGGGGAAAATACCTTTGCTGAAAGCCCTTAACCCCTACTATTCCGGCGTAGTAATGGCCCGTAATAATGGCATGGGAGCCATTCAGCAGTACCGCCTTGCCGATTCACTGCTCCAGCCTTTCGATGACAGTCTCGCCTTCGCCATTCGCTCCAAGGCCCTCCACCGCTATGGCGCCCAGCTACTCCGCCAGGATGATCCCGGGAAGTTTGCAGACATCATCCTCAACAAAGCCATCCCCCTCGCCCGCCGCTCGGGCGACAGTACCCTCATCGGCAAGCACTTCCTCGGTATAGGATACGTTTTTTACAATCACGGGCAGTACGACGTGGCGGATGGTTACATGCGTACCGCCATAAGGGTACTTCGCGAAGGAAATGCCCCGCCGGAGCAGCAGATCGTCACCTACATAGCACTGGCGGAAAACCTCAGCGAATGGGACCGGAATAATGAAGTTCCCGCCATGCTGGACAGCGCCCGCGCCTTGCTGGCCCCCTACCCGGAGTCGGACCACTGGGTGGATTTCTATGCCGCAGAAGGACTTTACTTCAACGAAGCGAAAGATTATAAGTCGGCCCTCGCCAGCCTCGAAAAAGGCGTTGCCGTGGCCGACAGGCTGCACATCGTTTACGAGAAGCAGCGGCTGCAGTTACAACAATATTATGCACTTCATCGCCTGGGCTCCTACAAGGAAGCCCTTCACCTGCTGGAATACCTCATGCGCCAGCCGGAAATGATGGGCATTGTTACCAACCGGCTGCTGGTATATGAAGGCATGGCCAATACTTCCCTTGCCTTGGGCAACACCCGAAGTGCATATGAATGGCAGAAGCAGTACAGTAACGTTAGCGACAGTTTTCACGCCAGCCGGCTGAAGAATGAGATCAGCGCCCTTGAAGTACGGTACCGGAATGCAGAGAACCAGGAGCAGATTGCCCGGCTGGAAGCAGAGAACCGGCAGGCACAGCTGGCTGGTCATAACGCGCGGCTGTCGTTCTGGCTCCTTGCTGCCGTGAGCTTTATCGTACTGGCATCTGCCGTACTGATCGTATTCCAGTACCGCAACAGCCGGAAGGTGGCGCGGCAGAAGCTGAAGGAAATGGAGCAAAGCCAGATGCTGGCTACTTCGCAGGCTATGCTGGAAGGTGAAGAGCGCGAGCGCAGGCGTGTGGCGAGAGATCTGCACGACGGGCTGGGCGGTATGCTGGCGGGCATGAAGATCCGGTTATCCGGTATGGCTGCCGGCGGGGAAGATAACCCGCTCCTTTCAGTAATCGGGCAGCTCGATCATTCGGTGAACGAACTGCGAAGGATAGCCCGGAACATGATGCCGGAGAACCTGCTGAAATTTGGGCTGGACACTGCACTGGGAGACCTTTGCGAGTCCATGTCCACCCCTGCCACCCATATCCGGTACCAGTCTATCGGTATGGCACCCGGAATGCCTGTGCAAACACAGGTGACCGTTTACCGCATCGTGCAGGAAGCACTGGCCAATGCCATCCGGCATGCCGAAGCCCGCGAGGTGTTGTTGCAATGCAGCCAGGACGGCCCCCTGTTTTTCATTACCATTGAAGACGACGGGAAGGGGTTTGTATTATCCGAAAAAGAAAAATCCGGTGGGACCGGACTTGCCAATATCCGCAACCGTGTGCATTACCTGAAAGGCAAACTGGACATTACATCCGTTATTAACGAAGGCACAGCCATCAATATAGAATTACATGTTGAAACAGACAGCTGAATATTCCATCGCCATCGTAGATGACCATCCTGTGGTCATAGAAGGGCTGCGCACCCTGCTGCAGGGCGTGCCCGGTATTTCCAGCATGCACGCCTTTACCACCGGTGGTGAGTTTATGGACTGGCTGGAGCATCATACTGCCGACATTGTGCTGCTGGATATTATGCTCCCGGATGTGAACGGGCTGGACTTGTGTAAGGATATTAAGCTGGCGGCTCCGGAAACCATTGTGCTGGCCGTTAGCAACCAGGCAGAGCGGAGTATGATCCTGCAGATACTGCAGAACGGCGCCAGCGGTTACCTCCTGAAGAATGCCTCTGCCGCGGAGTTCAGGCGTTGCCTGGAAGAAGCACTCAGTGGCGGGGTGGCTTTCAGCCGGGAAGTACGGGAAATCCTTGCCCGCCCGGGGCGCGCAGAACTAAAAGCGCCTGCCGCCCTCACCCGCAGGGAAAAACAGATCCTCCAGCTGGTAACAGAAGGCAAAACCACCACTGGAATCGCCAAAGAGCTGCATTTAAGCCCCCTGACGGTAGAAACCCACCGCCGCAATATGATGCAGAAATTAGAGGTTAAAAATGCCGCAGAACTGATTATGGCGGCCGTACAGCGGAAACTGTTGTAGTCCGTAGATTGGTTTAACCGGGCTATACGGCAGGCATATTCATGCTTTACTAAAGGTTTAAAGAAGGTATAAAGAAGGGTTAATGTATATAAATAGTACTCAAACCCAATACTGTACTGCAAAAGGTGCCTAAATATATACATTCGGTATATGACAGTTATCCCTGCATTTGATATGGAGTAAAGCTGCTGGTACCCCTCTCCTGCTCACAAACTGAGCGGAATTTAACGGAAGTGCATATAATCTTCTCGTGCAACCGATTTTCCTGTACACTTAATTTTGAAAATATGTATGTTCATTGTAGTTTGACCGGCAATCTTTATCGGTCTGATTTGATGTAAGTAGAAACGAGCCACGGTACATGGAGACATCAGTGAACACATCCACCTGGGTACAGGAATGTTATAGCGCCTACAGGCCTCATTTTATCCATATGGGGTTACGGCTTGGCTTTGGAAAAGAAGAGCTGGGC
Organism: Chitinophaga deserti; assembly: GCF_003149455.1. Taxonomy (GTDB): domain Bacteria; phylum Bacteroidota; class Bacteroidia; order Chitinophagales; family Chitinophagaceae; genus Chitinophaga; species Chitinophaga deserti. Next base: position 14,873 of record NZ_QFFK01000011.1, on the reverse strand, counting down.
GACATCATTTCCCAGTTTTTCCTTGACCTGCTGGAAAAGAACATTGACCCCCGCAGCATTCAGCATCCTAAAACTTATTTATCTACGGCCTTCCGCCGCAAACTGGTAGACCACTACCGGAGCCGGCAACGTGTTACCGAAGTATGCGACACGGCCTCCGTAGAAGAAACAGTGACCGTACCCTCTGTGCAGGATACCCTCGAAGCGGTACAGTCCAACACCGAACTGATCTCGAAGATCCGCCGGGCTTTCGATAAATTACCCAACCGGTCCCGCCAGATTATTTACCTCAAATTCTACGAAAGCTTATCTACCGATGAAATAGCACTCCGCACCGGACTCGAAAAAAGAACGGTATACAACCAGTTGCACGAGGGTATTAAATTCCTCCGTAAAGAGCTGAGTGAGGGCGCTGCCGGCATTAAGTTCTCCACGATTCTTTCCATCCTCCCCCTGCTGTAAAAAAATATTTCCGGGAAAACCGGTAAATCCGGTAAGGCCATCCGTCTATATGGGAAAGGCCGCGTTATTAACATGGAGTATACTACAGAAGAGCTCGTCATCAACGATTCATTTATTAATTATTGCTTAGGCCGCAACGCGGACGATGTTCATTTCTGGGAAGAGATGATGCTTACCCGTCCGGAAATGGTTCCCCGCATGCAGGAAGCCGCAGAGATCGTATTAGGCCTGCATGTGATGCTGCGTAACGAAGTAAAGGATGGTGATGGTTTTGAATCCCTGTTCCGCGAAAAGAAAACGCCCCTGTACCGCAGGCTGCTCCCCTATGCCGCAGTGCTGATTACCGTGGCAGCCCTCGCCTGGTTCTTCCGTCATATGGCAGGGGATCAAAATTCCGGTAACAGTAATTCCCTGGCCGGTGGCTATGCCGTATCTGCAGACAGTGCAGCCCTGTACATTACCCGACTGGGCGAACGGAAGTTCTTTGTATTGCCCGACAGTACCCGTATTTACCTTGGTGCGGGTTCAAGACTGCAGCTATGTGAAGGGTTTGCTGTGACCAACCGCGAGGTACACCTCAGCGGAGAAGCACTCTTCGATGTGCCTGCCGACCCCTCCCGCCCTTTCATCGTACACAGCAAAGGATATGATGTAAACGTATTAGGCACCCTGTTCAATGTAAAAGCTTATCCCGAAGAAGCCTATAGCGAAACCTCGCTGCTGCGCGGTAAAGTGGAAATTGCACTGCCGGGTAAAAAGCACCGGCTGCCACTGGCGCCTAATCAGAAAATGATCATCTCCAAAGCAGGTTCCGTTCATCTGCAGCACGGCGATACTGCTGAGCGCATCAGTTTGCAGCCATTATCATACAGCGCTAAAGACAGTGCGGTCATAGAAACCGTATGGGCCATGGGCAGGCTCGAGATCGTAAATGAAAGCTTCGGGGATATCCGCAGAAAACTGGAAAGATGGTATAATGTAAAGATTGATATAAAAGACAAGGCAGTAGAAAATTACACGTTTACAGCAACATTTACACATGAGAACATTGGAGAAATACTGAAAATATTGCAGCACTCCTATTATTTCAATTATCAGATAGCGGGTAACACAATAATTATTTCCAGGTAACTAAAAATAAAAATGGAGAAATGGATTCCGGCCATTCCTCCATGGTTCCAAAAACAGGGCGCGTTTTCCTGAGGGGGAAGCTATGCCCGTATTTTATCAAATAAACCAAGATCGAAGGTATGAAAAAAATGCCTGTGTTTACCAGTCCGCCTCTACCATTCTGGTGGACAAAAATTTTACGTACAATGAAAATCAGCGGTATACTGATGTTGCTTACCGCCCTTCAGCTTTCAGCGAAAACTTACTCGCAGGAGCGGCTGAATGTGGATTTCAAAGAGAAGAAACTCGCGGTAGCGCTTAAAGAACTAGAGAAAAAAACCGAGTACCGGTTCGCTTTCAGCAACCAGGTGATCTCTGACGACCTGCGGATATCCGTGTCGGCCAAGGATATACCGCTGGAAGAACTGCTTAAAGTAATGCTCAGTAACACAGGGCTTGACTTTGAGCGGATGGACAATAAGCTCATCGTGATCCGGGCTTCGGGTGCACAGCTGGCCCTCATTTCCGTAAAAGGGAAAGTGACGGACAGTACAGGTGTTCCCCTCCCGGGTGTTACGGTAGCTGCCGGTAAGGGCGTAGGTACCACCACCAATGAAAAAGGTGAATTCGTGATTCCTGTTGATGAAAACGGGCAGCTGACCTTCAGTTACATCGGTTACCTGACGCAGGTAGTGGCCGTAAATGGCCGCACCAGTATTGAGGTAGTGATGCAATCGTCGGTAGACCGCCTTTCTGACGTGGTAGTGATAGGCTATGGCAACACCACCCGCCGGAAGCTGAACAGTGCCGTGAGCACACTCTCCATGGATAACGTGGCTTCCCTGCCTGTACAGTCCATCAACGATGCCATTGCCGGCCGCGTACATGGTGTGATCGTAACACGCAGCAGTGGTGCCCCCGGTGCTAAAAGCTCCATCTCCATCCGTGGCGGTGGCACCCCGCTCTATGTGATCGATAACATGCTGCGTTCCCAGAACGATTTTGAGAACATCAACCCCAACGATATCGAAACCTATTCGGTATTGAAAGATGCAGCGGCTACAGCGGTATACGGTGCGCGTGGTGGTAACGGGGTAATCCTCATCACCACCAAAAAAGGCAAATCAGGACAGGTGAATATCAACTATGCCTATAACACCATCTTCTCCCAGCCTACCCTTTTCCAGAAAAAGCTGGGATCTTATGAAAACCTGAAAGCCATCAACGATGTATACATCGCGGAAGGGAAAACTCCTCCCACCCACGATACCACCCTGCAGTTTTACAAGGATCAGTCGAAGCCTTTCATTTATCCTAATACGGACTGGCAGGCGCTTGCCCTGAAGGATTTCGCCAATGAACAGCGGCACGACCTCTCCCTTTCTTCCGGCACTAAACTGCTCACCTACTATGCATCCGGCTCCTACTATCACCAGGGTACCAACCTGCGGACGGACAATAACTACAACGACCGGATTACTTACCGCCTCAACACCATCAGTGAGTTCGACCAGATCCAGCTGAAAGTGAATACGGGGATAGACGGGTTTGTGGAGAAGAACAGTATCCCCAATTCCTCTACCGCAGGGAGCTACTCTGCTATCTACTCCCATATACAGAACAAGAAGCCTAACCAGCTTGCCTATAACGAGTTTGGCCTTCCATCCATCAATACCACAGACAATCCTGCCGTGGAGCTTTCTCCCCTTTCAGGTTACGGACGTAACACTTCCCGTGTTTTTAACAGCATCATTGGGCTGGACTGGGAAGCGCTTTTCCTGAAGGATCTTCACTTTAAAGTGAACGGCAACTTTAACATGTGGAACTCCATGAGCAAATCCTGGAACGCCACGGCGCCTTCATATACCAACGGAAGCACCACGCCGCTGATGGCCAATCCTCCCTCCCTTACATCGGGCCGCGGAGATGGCAGCACCATCCTGCTCCAGGCGTTTGTGACTTATAACAAAACCTTTAAAGGCCACAACTTTGATGCAACGGCCGGTTATGAACAGGCGAAAGATAAGAGCGGATCACTTTCCGCTACCCGCCAGCGCTACCAGCTTATGTTCGATCAGTATGTTGCCGGTCCTACGGTAGACCAGCTGGCCAGCGGTTCCGAATCAGAAAATGCCCGTGCGGGATGGATCGGTAAACTGGGCTGGTCGTACGGCAGCAAATACTACGCAAATGGTACACTGCGGTACGATGGTAACGACCTGCTGCCGAAAGAAAAGCAATGGGGTACATTTTATGCGGTTGACGCAGGCTGGTCGCTGCTCGAAGAGAACTTCCTGCAGGGCATCCGCAACCGTAAATACCTCGATTACCTCAAGCTGCGCGGCTCCTATGGTTATACCGGTACCCTCGACGGCATCGGCGCCTTCCAGTACGTACCCGGCTATAATGTAAACGCCAACGCCTGGGTGGTGAACGGGCAACCCGTACAGGGCAGCTCCGAACCGGGATCGCTCCCCAGCACCAACTTCTCCTGGTACAGCATTAAAAGCCGCAACATCGGTCTGGACTTCGCTACTCTTGACAGCAGGCTCACCGGTACGGTGGATTACTTCTACATGCGTACAACGGGTTATGTTACGGGAGACACGCGGTATTCCTCCACACTGGGTATTGGTCTGCCCCCCGTTAACTTTAAAGATGGCGCCATGCGCCGCGAAGGTGCAGAGTTTAACCTGACCTGGAGCGACCGGATCGGGAAAGACTTCACCTATAAGATTGGCGTAAACTTCACTAAGTTCAACGAACTGTGGGAACGTGCCATTGAAGATACCACGGCTATGAAGAACCCATACACCCGTGCATCCGGACAAAGCTCATACCTCCGTCAGGGGTATACCAACAGAGGGTTTTACCAGAACAACAGCGATCTGCTCATGGGGCCCCGCAGGATTTCATCTATCGGCGTTGTGGGTGGTGATCTCGCTTATGAGGATACCAATGGAGACGGTAAGATTGATGGTTCCGACTTCCGTCCGCTGGGCAGCAATACCTTCCCGCGCATCAACTACGGCGTAACCGTTGATCTGGGTTACAAAGGCATTACGTTCAGTGCAGTGGTAATGGGTTCCGGAAAACGCGACCGTTACCTCGGTGATGTGATCATGGGCTCCTCTACACAGGGCATCCTGGTATATGGTTTCCAGACCGATTACTGGAGGCCCGATAACACAGATGCGCGTTATCCCCGCCAGGTTTCCGCCGCAGGTGTGAATGGTAATAACAACTATACTGACAGCGACTTCTGGGTACTGGAATCCCGCTTTGTGCGCCTTAAATACCTGCAGGTGGGCTATGACCTTAAAGCACGTTTGCTGAAGCATACCGCGGTACGCCAGTTCAGGCTGTTTGCTTCCGGTACCAACCTGCTCACAGGTTCCGGCAGCAAGAAGTATTTCATTGATCCCGAATCAGAAACCAATAACTACGGATATCCCATCCAGCGTACGTTTGCCCTCGGCGTAAATGTAGGGTTCTGATCGTAACGGCAAGTTAAAAATAGCAACATGAAGAAAAACACACTTACAGCCATCACTATATTATCGCTCCTGGCGGCTGCGCCGGGTTGCAAAACTGACTTCGATACCAAGCCATATGACAAGATCGGTGAAGATGTTATCTGGCGGTCGAAGGCCAATGCGGAAACGTTCATTTTCTCCACCTACAGCATCATGAACAATTTTGCCGGAGGTCCTGCCACTGATCCCAGAACCACCAACACACTGGGCTTCGATGGAATCTACGGCGGTGCTTCCGCCGTGTTCAATGAGCTGACGGACCGGAACACCGATATGGGCTTCAACAACTGGGCTGCCATTCGCCGGTGTAATCAGATCATCACAAAAGTGGCCGAGTCTGCAGAGATTTCTGCGAACGATAAAACGGCGCTTATCGCAGAAGGCAAGTTCCTCCGCGCCATGTCTTACTTTTCCGTGGCCAGAAGCATCGGCAGGATCGTTTGGATCGACCGTTTGCTGACGCCGGAAGATGACCTGCGCCTGCCCAGCACGGCCAATCCTACAGAAACGTACGCTTATATCATCAAAGATCTGGAAGACGCCATTGCAGGATTGCCCACTACCAAAGTAGCAGGCAGGGCAAATAAATATGCCGCTGCGGCTTTGCTTTCTGAAGTTTGCCTGCAGGCGCTCGCCTATAAGAACTATCCCGCTGCTCCGGCCGTGGCTGCTAACGATCCCCTGCTGGATAAAGCGATCGCTAACGCACAGTTTGTGATCACGCAGGGAGGTTATGCAATGGAAAGTGATTATGGCGGGATGTTCAATGAAGTGAAGGCTACCTCCCCCGAAATCATCTTCGGCATCTACCGCAAATCCATCAACACTACGGTAGATGGTACGCCCATGCAGCTGTATACGCCCAACGTGAATAACGACCGTATCAGCCAGTATGGCGGCAGCCCTGCATTCAATTCCAATACCACTTTTGAAGCATGGGTGCAGCACGGGCCTACTCAGAATATTGCAGACGATTACCTCGTGGTAGATCAGGCCGATCCTGCAAAGGCATTGCCATGGGATGAAACCTCCCAGTTCAAGATGGCCATGAACGAAGGCGTGAGCATCCCTACGGATAAGATCCCTGTGGCGGGTGGCGAAACCGCGGTGCAGACCGGTATGATCAAACCCGGCAGCACGGAAACGGTATGGACGCTCACCAACATCGGCAGAGACGCCCGCTGGAAGGCATCCATCATCAGTGATTCTACAGACAAGCACTATGGCGAAACCTTCACTACCTGCATCAAGGGTAATACCACCCGCTGGATGAAGATCAACGGCATGGCGTATTATGTGAGTCTGTCCAATATGTACTGGCGCAAAGGGATGTACACCAATGTATCGCCCCGCCCCTATGTAGGTATCCCTACCGATTATCATTATGTGGTGACGCGCCTCGGCCGTGTGTACCTCAACCTGGCGGAAGCCTACCTGCTGAAAGGCGATGTGGCCAATGCTGTGGCAGCATTGAATAAAACCCGCGAAGCACATGGAAAACTTCCTGCAGCAGTGGTAACTACCCCGCTGGCGGCCTGGACGGACTACAAGCGTGAGCGCCGGGTAGACCTGGTGCTGGAGAACGATTATTACTGGAGCCTCCTGCGCTGGGGCCGTTATGGTGGCAACGCCAACCACGGCATCGTTGCCGGCGGTACTATTCCTGAGCTTACGGAAGTGCCCCGGGTAATGGACATCAGTAAAGACAGGACTGCTTTTTCTATAGTAACAGGACAGTTCTACAGCTCCAACCACATCCGCAACTTCGATCACACGCGGCGTTACCTGTTCCCTATCGCACAGAGTTACATCGATCAGAACCCGAAGTTCGGACCGCAGAATGCTAACTGGTAATCTTGATAACGAAAAATGATATTGTATGTATAATAACCGATTTAAATGGCCTGCAGGATGCCTTGTGATGCTACTCTTTATGTTTACTTCCTGCCTGAAGAAAGACCTGCCGGATTATCCGCTGTGGGATAAAAGCGAAATCGACAACGTGTACGTGGAGCACCGTTACGAAAGTGGTCAGATCTACAACGGCAAGCCCGTTGTGGCTTACCAGCGGCTGACGGTAGCTTCCAAAACGGTGGATGCGGCAACGAATACGATCAGTATTACGCTGGCTGTACCAGCTGCCAATGGTTCCTTTACGGATGCAGAGCGTGCGAAAGTGAGTATTAATAAGCTTTGGGTGTATTTCGATATATCCACGGCTGCTACTATGAAAGGTACGAATGGTACGCCTGCTCCCGGTGATCCGGCGAATGCTTCCAAATCACTGACGTATACGGTAACGGCAGCAAACGGGCAGCAGAAAAACTGGACGCTGAACCTGAAATTCTGATACTGTTCACTGATTGATATATTACGGTTCCCATGCCGCAGAATCGCTCCCATAGCCGGAGCGATTCTTTCTTTCAGGCACTACCAACTATTTTAGTTAACTTACTGAAATGTCAAAATATAAAGATGTAGTGGTAACACTCTCTAAAAAACACCCCGAAACCGGCGAGCCAGTGCAGGCGGGTCACACCTATGTTATTGGTGTATTAGGCAATAAGAAGAAATGGTATGAAGTGGAATCCCAGGCAATGAACGGGATATCAGAAGAGGAGATGAAAAAGGAACTGTTCAAATTGCTGCATCCGCAAACGCATCATTAACCACCGCTTACCGGTACCGGTGTTCGTTTTATAGCGTACAAATAAAAAAAGAGGAAAACTGTTTTACAACAATTTTCCTCTTTCGTGACCCCGTCTGGATTCAAACCAGAAACCTTCTGATCCGTAGTCAGATGCTCTATTCAATTGAGCTACGGAGCCATGCCATTCGTGTTGAACGGGATGCAAATGTAGGGAGTTTTTTCATTTCTGCAAATCTTTCTCCTCTTTTTTTCAGCAATAGGATTTTACATTTACATTTGACGGCAGTAACAAAATGCTGAAACCCGTGAAAATACAGCTTTGGAGTATTGGAAAAGAAAATGATGCATGGATTGAGGAAGGAATAAAGGTTTTCCGGAAAAGATTACAACACTATACGGATTTCGATATCCGCCTTATCCCTACGGTAAAACAAGCTGCCAGTCTTTCCATCCCGGAATTAAAAAAGCAGGAAGGCAAAATCATTCTCGATCTTTTACAGCCGCAGGATTATTTGCTGGCGCTCGATGAGCGCGGTAAAACAATGACCACATTGCAGATGGCCGACTTCATCCGCCAGCGCGATAATGCCGGCACCCGTCAGCTGATCGTATTGATAGGCGGGGCTTTCGGGATAGATAGTGCCGTGCTGCAACGCGCCAATTTACAAATGTCTCTTTCCGCCCTTACCTTCCCCCACCAGATCGTCCGTCTTATCGTGACGGAACAACTCTACAGGGCTTACACCGTCCTGAACAACGAGAAGTATCACCATCAATGATTATATTTACAGCTTAATTACCGCGCAAACCATGAGTATCACGCTTATAATAGTTATCATTACCTGCTTAGTTTCCATCACGGCTTTTAACCGCCCGGGCGATATCGATAAGTTGAGTTTCTGGCCTTACCAGATGCACCGCAGCAACGAATATTACCGCTTCCTCACTTCCGGACTTGTACACAGGGATTTCATTCACCTGTTCTTCAACATGATCACATTGTTCTTTATGGGCGATGCGGTGGAGCAGTTTTTTACCGTAATGCTGGGCAGCAAGTGGTATTATCCGCTGATGTATGTACTGGGGCTGGTGCTGCCGGATATGTTCAACTTCTTTAAGCATAAGAACAATTCCCATTGGTCTTCCATCGGGGCATCCGGTGCAGTTTCTGCCGTGGTTTTCTCCTGTGTGCTGTTTGCGCCCTGGCAAACCATTTACGTATTTATCATCCCCATCTGGTTCATCCTGTACGCCGTACTGTTCCTGATATATTCAGTATACATGTCTCGCCGCGGTGGAGACGGGATCGATCATACTGCCCACTTCTATGGTGCATTACTGGGTCTGATCTTTCCCATCGTTATCAATCCGCAGGTGCTGCCATTCTTCCTCAACCGCCTCCTGAACCCATAATCAGGAGGGCGTTTCTTCCATTTTAATGACCAGCATTTTATCCGTATGCTCCGTAACCCGGAAACGGTGATCGAGGCGCATGCCCATTACCCAGGCAATTCTTTTGCCCGATTCCAGTACCCACATCTTTTCCTTTGCCGGCAGCGATAGCTTCTGGTCAATGAAAAGGCGGCTGAGCTTCTTCTTTTTATTGAGGCCAAGCGGATAACAGTAGTCACCCACCTTCCATTTACGCACCATCAGCGGATACGTTACTTCCGCCGCATTGATGTATGCCACATTTGCATCTGCTGGTATGGCGCCGCCTTCGTGCTTTACTTCACGGATGGTAATAGCATAACCCGGTATATCCAGCGTGCGCTGGCCTTCTTCAATGAGAAAGTGTGCGGATGATTCCTTTTCCAGCGGGGTGATGATGAGCCATTTCCTGTCTCTCACAATCCGGTGTGTGGCGGTGTTTACAAACTTGCCCGGCCCTGCCTGCAGCAGGTCGGTCACCTGTGCCGCCTGATGTGTGTTGCAGCCGAAAGGTTTCAGCAGCTCATAAGCAATAGTGGCCAGTGGCTGCACCTGACTGAAACGCACAACGGGGATGAAGTACTCGGCTCCTTTCTGTACCAGTAATTTCTGGCGGTAGCCCTCCAGCGCTTCGTTGTAGATCATTTCCACTTCGCGGAACCTTTCTATGGATGCGCCGGTTTGCCGCACCACATCGGGATACGTTTCCCGCAGGGAAGGCAATACGTGATGGCGGAGGTAATTGCGGGTGTATTTATCGGAGGTGTTGGAGCTGTCTTCCACAAAAGGGAGCTGCTCCGCGGCGGCATATGCTGCAATATCTTCCCGGGTAGCAAACAGCAGCGGGCGGATGAGTGCGCCCTGCCTGGGCAGGATGCCATGCAGTCCGGCTATGCCCGTGCCTTTGGAAAGGTTCATCCAGAGGGTTTCAACGCTGTCCTGCATATGATGCGCGGTAGCGAGTGCGGTCAGCCCTTTTTCGAGCCTTGTAGCTTCGAGCCAGGCGTAGCGCAGTTGGCGGGCTGCTTCCTGGATGGACAGCTTCATCTCCTTCGCATACGCGTTGGTGTCGAAATGGGTGATATGGAAAGGGACGTTGTGTTGTGCTGCCAGTTTACGGATGAAAGCCTCGTCGCGTTCCGATTCTTCTCCCCTCAGCCTGAAGTTGCAATGGGCAATCTCCACCGGGATGCCGGAAGTAATGAGCATATGTGCGAGGGCAACGGAGTCGAGCCCGCCGCTGACTGCCACCAGTACCGATGCGCCGGGAGGCAGGAGTTGTTCCTCATGGATATAAGCGCGCAGGGCGGTGCGGAAGCTTTCGGGGTCGAAAGGGTTAAATGTCTTCATGAGCGGCCTGCAGTTCATTATAAGCGTGCATATCCCGCTGCTGGCGGGCTATTTCCATTCCTTTCTCGTATGTGGCGGCCGCGGCGTCGCGTTCGCCTAGGCGCTCCAGTGTTTTCCCGAGGTGGTAATAAGAGCCAACATAATTGGGGTCGGCGGCGAGCAGCTGTTCGAAGGCTTCCCGGGCTGCCTGATCATTGTCGCGCTTCACGTATTCCAGTCCCAGTGCGTGCCTGAGGAAGCTGTCGCCCGGGGAACTCTGGAGAAATGCTTTTATTTGTTCTATTCTGTCCATGCTGACGGATATCTTTTCAATATGTTAAAGCTGATGCCGTGGCTGATGGCTGAAACCCTAAATCCCATATATTTGTACATACTGCATTTTTCACCAAAACCAGAAAAAACGGATATGAAGATCTTAGTATGTATCAGTAAAACGCCAGACACAACTGCAAAAATAGCTTTCACGGACAACAACACGAAATTCAGTGAGGCGGGAGTGCAGTTCATCATCAACCCGTACGATGAGTGGTATGCACTGGTAAGAGCGTTGGAACTGAAGGAAACGCAGGGCGCAACGGTTCACCTGATTACTGTAGGCGGTGCCGATACGGAGGCCGTTATCCGCAAGGCGCTTGCACTGGGCGGTGACGAAGCGTTCCGGGTGAATGCCGACAGCCACGATAGTTTTTACATTGCCTCCCAGATAGCTGCGGTGGCGAAACAGGAGCAATACGACCTGATTTTTACCGGTAAGGAAACGATTGATTATAACGGCTCGTCTGTAGGCGGCATGGTAGCGGAGCTGCTGGGGCTTCCCTTCGTGTCTATCGCCAGCAAGCTGGACGTAAACGGCACTACCGCCACGCTGGTGCGTGAGATCGAAGGTGGTGAGGAAACGGTGGAAGTGAGCCTGCCCCTGGCACTGAGTGCCCAGAAAGGCATGGCTGAAGCCCGCATCCCCAATATGCGCGGCATCATGGCGGCACGTACAAAGCCCCTGAAAGTGGTGGAGCCCGTAGCGGCAGAGCACCTTACCAGCGTGGTTTCCTTTGAGCTGCCCCCTGCCAAAGCAGGCGTGAAAATGATTGCGGCCGACCAGGTGGAAGAACTTGCCCGCCTGCTGCATGAAGAAGCCAAGGTATTCTAAACCACACCGCTCCCCTATTCCATCATTTCAAATTCATTAAAAAAGAAGAAAATGTCAGTCATCATATTTGCCGATCAGTTCCAGGGAAAAGTTAAGAAGTCAGCACTCGAAGCTGTACAATACGGCTCCAAAGTAGCACAGCAGCTGGGCGTGCCCGCCATCGCCATAGCCGTTGGTGAGATAGACGCTGCAGAGCTTTCCGCCCTGGGGCAATACGGCGCATCCAAAGTACTCCATGTGGCCGATGCAAGGCTCAATGAGCCGGAAGCAGGCGCTGCCACAAAGCTTATTGCCGAAGCAGTAGCGAAAGAGAACGCTTCCGTAATCGTATTCTCCCACAACTTCGCCGGGCGCTCCATTGCCCCGCAGCTTTCCGCCAAACTGAAAGCCGGATTCGTGGCAGGCGCTATCGGACTGCCGGATACCGCCGCAGGATTTGTAGTGAAGAAGAACGTGTTTTCCGGTAAGGCTTTCGCCAACGTAAGCATCGGCACCGATAAGAAGATCGTATCCGTAATGCCCAACTCCTTCTCGCTCGCTCCCGGAGAAGGGAGCGCTGCTGTAGAGGCTTTCGCAGCCGGACTGACAGACGCCGATTTCCGTATTAAATCCCTGAAAGTGGAGACCGTTAGCGGCGAGGTGCCTTTAACGGAAGCAGAGATCGTGGTAAGTGGCGGGCGTGGCCTCAAAGGCCCCGAGCATTGGGGTATCGTGGAAGATCTCGCACATACGCTGGGCGCTGCCACTGCGTGCAGCCGTCCCGTTGCAGACTCCGGCTGGAGGCCGCACCATGAGCACGTAGGACAAACAGGCTTCACCGTGCGCCCCAATCTCTACATCGCCATCGGCATTTCCGGGGCCATACAGCACCTGGCAGGGGTTAATGGCAGCAAGACCATCGTAGTGATCAATAAAGACCCTGAAGCGCCATTCTTTAAGGCGGCAGACTATGGCATAGTAGGCGATGCATTTGATGTAGTGCCTAAGCTGACCGAAGCTGTAAAGAAGTATAAAGGAAATTAATGATAATCTGTTGACTGCCGCCTGTGTGCGAGGCGATGCCCGGAAAATAAAACCGGCTTCCTTCGCATACTACGGCAGTCAATCCTTTTTCTATATCGAATATTTTTCTAACTTCACGTCTTATACACGTTTAATTGTGAGCGCTTACGCATAATGACCGTATGAGAAAAATAGAATTGGAAATAGTCGCACTGTCGCACAGTATTACACAAACCCATTCTTATGCCGTTGTACTTGGAGAAGTCAATGGATTGAGAAGGCTTCCCATCGTAATTGGCGGGTTTGAAGCACAAGCCATTGCGGTAGCGCTGGAGAAGATGCAACCGAGTAGGCCGTTAACCCACGATCTTATGAAGAACTTCATGAATGCCTTCAGTATAGAGCTGCATGAAGTGGTGATCAGCAACCTGCAGGAAGGTATCTTCTATTCCAAACTGGTTTGCTCCAATAACGACGATACCATAGAAATAGATTCGCGTACATCCGATGCCCTGGCACTTGCCGTACGGTTCGGATGCCCCATCTACACATACGAGAACATCCTCAACAGTGCCGGCATCCTGCTGGACGATCCCGCTGGTAAGAAAACCACCAAGGCGGCAGGCACTCCCTCCATTTCAGAACATGAGAAAGGTGTGGAAGACGACCTGAAAGCCCTCAACATCGATGAGCTGAACACGCTCCTGCAGGAGGTGCTGGAGCAGGAAGACTATATCCGTGCCATTGCCATCCGCGATGAGATCAACAGCCGTAAAAGCAAATAACCGGACGTGATCGTTTTTCCCAACTGCAAAATTAACCTGGGCCTGCACATCCTGCGTAAGCGGGACGATGGTTTTCATGACCTGGAAACCGTATTCTACCCACTGCCCGTTCGCGATGCGCTGGAGGTAATAACTTCAAAGGAAACTGCGTTTAGCCAGTCTGGTATCAGCATCCCCGGCGATGCTGCCGATAATTTATGCATGCGGGCTTACCTGTTGCTGAAACAGGACTTCCCGGAATTGCCGGCAGTACAGCTGCATTTACATAAAGTGATCCCTACCGGGGCCGGACTGGGCGGAGGTTCCTCCGACGGTGCGTTTGCCCTGAAACTGCTCAATACAAAATACAACCTGGGGCTTACCGATGCCCGGCTGGAAGCATATGCGGCGCAGCTGGGGAGTGATTGCCCCTTTTTCATTCAGAACCGCGTGAGCCTGGCCAAAGGCCGCGGGGAGATACTGGAGCCTTTTACGGTAGATTTATCCGGCTATGAGATATTGCTCGTGCATCCCGGGATTCATGTGAACACGGGATGGGCGTTTAGCCAGCTGCAGCCCGGTAGTCCGGAAGTACCGTTGAGTGAGATCAACTGGAAGGATGTAAAAAGCTGGAAAGGGAGATTGAAGAATGATTTTGAGACGCCCGTCTTTACGAAACATTCGGAGATTGCTGCGATACGCGACAGGCTGTATGATGCAGGGGCAGTTTATGCCAGTATGAGCGGGAGTGGTTCCGCGGTATTCGGGATCTTTGAGGCGGGGCAAGTACCGGATCTTAAATGGCAGGAAGGGTACGCGGTGTTCAGGGGGTAAATTCATTTTACAGGAATCCTACGGCTGTCTACTTCACTATGATACTATATTACCATTTTATTCTACTCTCTTTTTCCACCATCATTTATTGCATAATTTGTTGTTTGAGAGGTGTTTAGTACTTTTCTAAGTGTTCCCGTGTCCCACTTTTTGCCGGTTTTTTGTCGGGAGTGTACCATTTTCCGTGTATAATTTCGAAGTTTTCTGTCGCAACCAGCTACTGTGGCTGGTTTTCGTTTTTCTAAAAACTTGCAAATGCCGAAAAGGTACATTACCTGTACAGTATCCCTGAAGTAACTGTGGAGTAACCCTGAAGTAAACGTGAAGTAACTACGGAGTAACCCTGAAGTAGTGGTGCTTTTGTATACCTGCCCTGGTCATGATATGGCTTAACGCCCTTTATGTCAAATCCTGCTGAAGCGATAGCATGGAAATGGCTGTTCGGGCAACTTTAAACTTCGATTCCTGTCTTATTTCAAAATTGGCTTTACAGTTTAGGGATTTAATAACGTTTAAATTAAATTTCCTTTATGAAGAAGACGCAGGGCAGAAAAAGCCAATATTCAGATTCAGAGCGCATAGCGATA
>NZ_QFFK01000010.1 GCF_003149455.1 Chitinophaga deserti | reverse complement strand
ATGCCTATTAGGAACTGGGGCGTTGTCCTCCATCAGTTTTTAACTATTTTTGAAAATAGAATCAAGTTATAGGTACAAATACGAAACTCCGATTTTCTATGTTTACACAGTTAATGAGATAGTGCCAATCTCACATTCCCAAAATCTTAAAACTACCCATCCCTTTTTTTTAAGATACTCTATCACTTCTTTGTCTCGATCAACATTCCTTTGGCGTTTCTTATTCCAGTAATCTGCATTTTGCTTAGGCACAATATTTCGACAATAATGCCCATGCCAAAAACATCCGTCTGTAAATACTACTAACTTCTTTCTGGGGAAAACAAAATCAGGATTACCTTTCAAGGGATAATTTCGTCGCCAACCTTTGATATTGTTATTTTTAAATATTGTAAGGAGCCTTCCTTCAGTTGATTTATTTCCTTTACTTTTTACTTTCTGCATTATGGCTCTTCTTTCTGCCTTGGAGAAAGTGTCAGTCATCATGTTAGATTTGAGGGTAATTCAATCATCAGCGATTTATCAGTCTCAACTGCGTCTACTCTTTGATTATATATTGTTATGAGTTCTCTTAAATTAACAACAAGAAGATCTTTGCTAAAATTACTTATTTCATTTATATTCTGCGACACAAAACTTTCAATACTTTCTACACTAATCTGATGTTCACATATTTGCTCAGCAATTTGCCTAGCACCTAACAGTTTACTATCAGGCACTAGCAGAAGAGGATTTAAACCTTGCAAAATATTATGCTTACATTTATCAAAAACAGGAGGCATTGGAGCAACTGTTACATGTATTGGTGTTTGTCCAATAAGAAAATCTCCTGGACGTTGTGTCTGCATATCTGCAGTACTACCACTTTCATTAGAGACTTTAATATTTGGAAAACGAAGTTGCAGTTTTGCACCCACTAAATGCTGGGCTACATAACCAGCCTTTCCTTCATTTGTAGCCTCTTGTAATAAGCTGGAAATGACATACCATGTTGAAAGAGCAGGGTTAAAAGTAAATTTCAATTTCTGCCTGTTATGAAAATCCTTTACTCGCTCTACTAGATATTTTTTTTGAGCGTGAAGTTGCTCCTGCCACTGGATAGAAGTATACAATTCTAATTCCTGTATTTTCTTTTCAGTCTCGAGTAAAGATTTAATCTCAGAAGGACCTCCTCTATTTGTTCTTCCTCCTTCTTTGGCAAAAGGACGCTCTTCTCCATATGCCTTTAAGATTGTAGCCACCGCTGCGCCACTTGCCCCTTTTATTTGCATTCCACCTTCAGCTATATGAGCGGCAAAATCCAAATTAAAATCATCCTCCAATCTTGTAAGTACTACTAGTGCTGTTGCTATGCTACCATTTGCAGGTCCTTTGTTTGCTTTAACTACTTTAAGTGAATTATACCATTCTATAAAAAGGTTATGCGGTTGCTGCATACAGGTTGTTTATTTTTGTTTCCTTTTTGAAATTCTTAATCTCAGGATTTAGATAATGTTCAGTAATCCATGTTACAACAGGAACACAAACTGCATCTCCAAAGCCAAACAACGCTTCATTAGCTGTTCCAGAAAGAGTAAAATCATCAACACCCATCAGTTTTGCGCACTCCCTCGGTGTAAGTAATCGAATGTTTACCTCCCCTCGACCAACTTCCAATAGTATTTGACGGGCACTTCCTCCTTTAGGCGTTCGTAGACACCCTGCTATACCATCAAACCGAATTTCTGCCATTGACTTACCATTACGTACACGTCTAAAGGCTGTGAGGTAAGAATAAGTTTTGGCATCTTTAAGTTCTGATATTTTCAGATAATGACGTTCAAATGTTTGATTTAAAAGGTACGATACTCTATCTGAATCCCACCAAATTGATGAAGATTTTGAAACATTCTCTATAATTCCTTTAAGATTATTATTTATTGCAGGAAGTTCAGGCAGATCCGAATTTATACACCAATGAATTTCAGGATGCTCCTTAATAAATTTGACAAGTTTAGCTGGTCGTATATCTGTCTCCAGTAGCGGTTGACTAATTTCTAATTTAGGATTGTTTGTAAGTCGTCCAACGATAAAAAGCCTAACTCTACTCTGTGGAACAAAATGAACAGCATCCACGATAAACGCGTCAACCGCATATCCAAGTTTGTTTAAAGCAGAAAGAGCACTATAAAAATCCTCCCCTTTATTTGATGTCAGAAAACCAGCGACATTTTCGAGCAAAATTAATGGAGGCTTACGATTACCCATACCATTCAAAATATCGACAAATCCCCAAAAGGCAGAAGAGTGCTTCCCTTGCAAACCAGCTCTACGGCCTGCTAATGATAAATCTGTACAAGGGAATGACGCTGTCGCAAGATCAACGTTCGGAATACTATCAGGACTAAGTTTATGAATGTCTTCCAAAACAAAATGATCTGAGGCCCCCTTGAAATGGTTTAAATAAAGCCGTCTCTTTACAGGATCAATATCATTAGCTAATATAGTCGTCCAACCAGCCCGCTCAAGTCCCGCACGCATAAGTCCTATTCCGGCGAAAAATTCCGCCACTGTTTTGTTTTTTTTCATTTCTGACAGGTCTTACTGCGAAATTAAAGATTTTGCCAATTTATTTAGCAAGAATAATAAATCTTTAGGTTAGCCGGA
This sequence comes from Chitinophaga deserti, assembly GCF_003149455.1. GTDB lineage: Bacteria > Bacteroidota > Bacteroidia > Chitinophagales > Chitinophagaceae > Chitinophaga > Chitinophaga deserti. Next base: position 245,695 of record NZ_QFFK01000010.1, on the reverse strand, counting down.
TTGGTTGATCTTAGATCAATAAGCATAGTCGATATTATAACGAGGGGATAATTTTGTTCTTCACTCAATGCTCAGCTAACATAGAATAAGACAAAACGTCATAAAAAAAGGTTTTCAGATATATCTGAAAACCTTTAGTGTAGCGAGATCGGGAGTTGAACCCGAGACCTTTGGGTTATGAATCCAACGCTCTAACCACCTGAGCTACCTCGCCAATTCGATCCTGTACCGTTTCCGGTTATTCAAAATCGGAGTGCAAAGATAACGGCTATCTATTAAAAGTCAAAAAAATCATGCAAAAAGTTTTCAGATTGTATGCTTCAGGATACAGCCTTCTTCTCTAACCCAATCCCAGTAAAGATTAGCGCTATTCCAAACGCTTCACAATTGCGCCCCCCAGTATCAGCATCGCCCCCCACTCCACCAGCGCCGCCGTAGTGAGGATCTGAACGCCCATTTCCTGTACCAGCCAGCCCATCAGCACATTCACCAACATATTACCTATTAACGCAATGGCCAGCACTATACTAAACGCCGTGCCCGACATTCCTGTATACCGCTCTCCCACATAACCCAGCATGATTGGGAAACCTCCTGCCAGCCCCGCCCCCAGTAATACCAGTCCGGATGCCGCAGGCAAGAAGCCGCCTCCTGTTTTCAGGAGTAACAGTCCTGCAGGGATCAGCAATAAGCTTACTGCCAGCATCTGCTTCGGCGGAACATTGCGAAATACACTGCCTGCCAGCAAACGCATCACGGTAAGTCCTGCCACATGGAGAGAGAGGCCGTACAATGCCTCCCGCTCATCCAGCGCATGGCCCGTTGTGAGGTAGGCCGTGGTCCAGTTGTTAATAATAGACTCGAAGCTGCTCTGGAAAAAGAGGAATCCGCCGATTAACAGCAGGGTAAGATCAGTGAGCAGCCTGCGGCTTTGTAAGAGGGGGAAACCCGTTGTTTGCTTGGGCGGCGGAAATCGCAACAGTGCAAACATGGCTGCGAGCCCCAGCGTTAAGGCGCCTACGCCTGATAATATATCCCGCCAGTGATAGAACTTCTTCAACTCCCCCATTACCTGGGGCATCGCCAATGCGCCAATCCCGAAGGCTACACCCAGCAGGCTCAGGGACGCTCCTTTTCCCCGGGCAGATATATCGGCCACCACGGCATTGGTTGCCCCGTTCATCACCCCGCCTGCCAATCCGAAGCAAAAAACGCCTGCTTTCAACCCCCATAAGGTTTCTGCCCCGGCTATACCTCTAAACCCTGCAAACAGCCCCAGGGAGGACAGTGTAAGCAGTATTTTATAGCCGTAGCGGTCGCTTACCGGGCCAAACAGCAGGGAACCTGCCAGTATGCCCAGGGGCATCACAGAATACAGGGAACCTGCAGATAACCCGTCGAGCCCAAATGCCAGCCGGAGATCGAGTGCTAATGTGCCCAGTGTAACTAATGCCACGCCAAAAAGGAGCAGCCCTGCACAGCAGGCCCAGAATAAGAGGTGCTTATTGTACGTGTAAGTAGAACTTAACATCTGTCGGAATATCTTTGTATGTGACAGTCTGCCGGCAACGCGCCGTTATGCCGCCCTTTTATTTTTCAGGCGTTTATAAAAAAGGCCCCGCCAAAGCAGAGCCCTTCTCAATAGTTTCGGCGTATCAAATATCAGAATATTCCGTTGGACGCAGGAAAATCTTCTCGTTGCGGGAAACATTGTTCTTGTATTCCTCTACGGCAGACAGCTTCTTCCAGTCAGGGTCGGCGGAGAAAGCTTTCCAGTGGGCGTCACGATCTTCCTGGTTCTGGAAAGTGGTCATGTACATCAGGTTGGGCATCCGCGAACCTGCCAGCACTTCCCCATAGAACACGGCATTGAAGTTCAGCTTGCGGAAAATTCCGATCTCATCACCGGCATTAAACATCTTCACTTTGTTGCGGCCATATTTTTCGGTCGGACTTTCATAACTGCGTAGTTCATACACCCGCTGGCTTTTAGGTCCGGTGAGCGCGGGTAGCTGCATAACCGGCATACCGGAGAAAGCTTTCAGCAGGATGGTTTCCATCCGGGCATAGGGCACCTGGTCGTGCGGTGCGTCTATATAATCCTTTCCGGCAGCGGCCAGCTGGGCATCCCTGTCCGGCAGGGAAGCCTGTTTGCTGAAATGCTCGAAGGATTTGTGGGGGATGAAGACGTAGATGCGCAGGTCGGCCGTGTCTTGCTGAATGGGCTTAAATACCCCTACCGATGCGATACCGCTGCGGTGGAGTGCGGGAAGCCCTGCAGTGCGCAGATAATCATCTACCCGCTGCAGCTGAGCCATTGTTTTAAAGTGATAGATGCGGATCTCATAAATTTCGGGCGAGGCGGCGCGGGCCAGCATGGTGCAGAGGAGCGCTGCTGCCAACAGGAAATGTTTCATATGGAATTTTTAAAATGCCCTGTCAAATTACGGCCCGCAGGTGAAAGTTGCAAGCCCGCCGAATTTATGTAGTTTGCAGCCGTAAGAAATACAACCCTATGAAGATTGCTCCGGATAAATGGAAACACTTTTTTGTTGGCATCCCCATGGGGGCAGTACTGATGGGCTTTTGCGCCTATATACTACCCGATGCTCCCATGAAAGCAGCGCTGCTGGCGATGGCGCCTGTTGTGGGTATCAGTTACGGCTTTGAGTTGTTCTCAAAAGTAACTGGCAAAGGGCATTACGATGTAATGGACGCCTTTGCCAGTATATTGGGCGGGTTCATCGGCATAGGTGCCGTTCTCCCTTTCCTTCTTTAAAATTATTGTACCGCGCCGATGCTCACTTTCCCGTTCACTACACGCGGCTGACCATAAAAATCTACCGTACCACCTTTATTATCCAGCAACACAAATCCCTGGTTCTTAGCGGGGGAATTGGCAGGAATACGGAAATCCGTTCCCTGTAACGGATTTTGTCCGTGAATACTCGCCGCATCTATACCGGATGTAGTTTTCCATGCCGTAAAATCGGTGATGGCAGGCCCGTCAACCGTATTCCAGATCCATCCGGCCGGGTTAGCGGGGGCGAAATAGAGGTTATTATCAATTACATTGCCGCTGCCGGTGTTGGTGTACTTGTGAAAGAAAAGATCATCTGCACCGGCAATCACCAGGTTGTTACGGATCACATTGTCGAAGCAATGCTCTGTCATCCGGAGTTCGCCTTCGATTTCACCGTAGGCTCCCCTCTTGCGGTTGTTCCCCATTAGTGTGTTGTTCACAACATAGCATCTGCGGGAACCGCCACCGGTGTAGTTCAGGTATCCTCCCAGGTAAATCCCTACGCGGTATGAGTTTGTAACGATATTATTCCTGACGATGCAATCGCTGGTAGGGAATGCATCCGTTTCACTGACAACGCCAATTCCACGGTCGCAATCATCCACCCGGTTGCGCTCTACGGTAATGTTACGCGCGCCATCTACATATATGGCGATAGCACCATGTCCATGCTGGCCACCAATTGGCCCTGTGGTCATATTGATGTTCCACAATTCGTTTTCGGTGATAACGCCGTTGCGGGCATAATTGTATTCAGCAACAGGGTTACCTGCGTATCCGCCGGCCGCATCTATGCCAATGTTTTCCGCATTGTACACTTTGTTTTTACGGATCACAAAACCATCTACATAGCCGTTGATGGTAAGGTTTTCGCTATACCCGGTGTTACAGTCGTGGATCTCGTTTTCTTCCACCAGCACATTTTTCATCGGAATATTGGTATTACCGATGATTTCAATACCATGCCCGCTGCGCCCGTCGGCAGGAGCAGCATTATGCTCGATATTGTAAATTTTATTCCGGCGGATGATGATGTTGCTGGAACCTTCATCAGCCACAACACCATTTGGGCTCACCCAGGGTGCGCTGCTGATAAAGTTACAGATATCAAAGCCTTCCAGCACTACGTAGCTGGCGTTGCGGATAAAAACGAGGGCATCCTTTCCGGAAACCGTTTGCCCCGTTCCGTCTATCACCGGTGTTTCACCCGGATAGGCTTTGAGGGTAATCAGTTTTCCTTCGCGGCCGCTTCTGGGGAACTTTACTTTCTGGTAGTACTTCCCTCCTCTAACCATCACGGTATCGCCCGGTACTGCTTTCGCCAGCGCGTCATTGATACGGGCGTATGGCGATTGTATTGTACCGGTGGCGTTATCGTTTCCGGTTACAGAAACATACAGTGTGCGTGGCGCATCAGTTTTAGGCCCTTCATTTCCTCCCCCTCCGCTTTTACCGCATGCTGCGGCAGTAAGCAGAGATACAAGCATTATTCCGTTTACGATCATTCCTTTCATACTTTATTTATTCAGATACGATTTTCCTGATACGATTGTTGTTCTTATCGATTACGTAAGATATCCCCTTATCATCCGTGGCTACGGCGAGCGGGCCGCGGAAGGAGGCGCTTTCGTTCAGCGCGTTCATATATCCATATGTGCTGCTGCCGGCGTAAGTGCTCACGGCCCCTGTTTTACCGTCGATGAATCGGATACTCTGGTCAGCATTATCTACACCGTTCCAGGTACCGTTTCCGGCTACCAGCAGGTTGTCTTCACCATCCACCGCGAGCCCCCATGCGTTGGAGAATTTTGCGGTAGTGGCGGGGCCATTGGCATAACCGGCCACATTTTCGGTACCTGCAAAGATGCTTTTAGCCCAGGTATTTTTCTCAAATTTATATACCACCTGATTGCCGCTGCTTACCACAAACAGGTTGCCTTTGCTGTCGAACCCGAGCCCTGCAGGATAGGAAATCCCGGTAGCTACCGTTTCCTGTGTGCCCTGTGCCGGGATGCGGTATACGCCGCCGGAGCCGGTACAGCTAAAGAATACTTCGTTGGTCAGTTTATTGACGCCTACATGCCAGGGGTCTGAGCTGGCGGTGTGCCAGGTGGTTACCACGCCCTGCGGGGTTACTTTCTTGATTTTCCAGGAGCCGGGGTCTGCTGTATAGATATTATCGTCTTTATCGATTGCCAGGCCGTACAGGAGGCTAAAGCGCGCCTGCTGGCCGGTGCCGTCTGCATCTCCCTGAACGTTGGTACCGGCGAAGGTGGTTACCATGCCTGAAGGATCGATTTTGCGAATGCAATAATTACCTACATCAGTTACGTATACATTGCCAGCTTTATCGATGGCAATGCCGCCACCACGGTGCCAGTCTGTACCGTTGAAGTTGAACATGGCATCTTCCCCTTTACCATTGGCATAACCGGCAGTTCCGTTACCCGCAAAGGTGGTAACGGTACGGGAGAAGATGTAATTGAAGGTTCCTTCACTGAGTACTTCCTTTCCTGCGATCTTAACAATCACTTTCCCGGAACCGCATCTTTTAGGTACTACTGCCATGATCTGGTTCATGTTACTGCCAACGATGGCCAGCTTCTTCCCATTGATGGTTACTTCCACTTCTGATGTATCGTTACTGAAGTTGGAACCATTGATGAGGATGGAAGTACCGTGACCACCGGTGGCTGGAATGAAACCGGACAGAGACATGGGCACGCCGGGTTCGTGGGCCGCTTCGTCTTTCTTACAGGCCGTCATGAACAAGGTGGCGGCCAGTATATATCGTGTGAATGCTTTCAACATAAGTATTTGCGTTGAATGGTCTGATCAATGAATTACCAACCGGGATTTTGCACCAGCGCCCGGGCACGCTCCATATCGTACTGGCTGATCGGGAAGAGATACATTTTATCTCTCCAATAGCGTTGCTGATAAAGCTTCCTGGTGTAGAAACCCGTGAAGGAGAAGCCCTGGTTGCTATCGTCAGCATTTACATCCATTCCATAAATGGCGGTATTCTCAGCCTTACCGGCAAGAAGGCGGCGGTTCAGCGTCCAGTAGCGGTCGCCTTCGAAGCAGAGCTCTACCTGACGCTCCCGGAGAATGTGCTTGCGCATGGCAACCTTATCGCCTACTGCTCCGGGATACACTGTTTCGATACCCGGTAACCCGGCGCGCTCACGCACCAGATTGAGATATTTTACGATATCAGTGTTCGAAGGCTGGATTTCATTCAGCGCTTCCACATAATCCAGCAGGATCTCTGCATATCGGAAGAGGATGTATGGGGCCTGATGCGGCACCTGATCCCAGTAAATATTGCTGGTGGAGCTGATACGCTTCTGTACGAGGTATCCGGTAATGTTATTACTTCCTGCCCAGCGCTGTCCGGATTTACCGGAGTAATAGAATTCTGAGCGCCCTTTTCCGTCTACGTTCTGAGGAGAAGAGAAGAGGTTACGGTCATCAGTAGTACGGGCAGCTACTACCGGCCGGGCATTGTAGTTGATAAATGCATAGAAGCGGGGCTCACGATCTGCATACATGTTCCACTCACCTTTGTGATGACCCCATGATTCAGGCTGATCATTGGCAGCAAACCCATTCTCCACATATTGGGAAGCCGGATCACTGATAAGGCGGCCATTTTTCATGGCGAATGCATCTACCACGTTCTGTGTGGCGCAATACATGGAATAGCCACCGGGCGCAGGGGAAGCACATTTGGTAAAGCCCCAGCGGTTCCAGCCTACCACACCGAGGATGATCTCGCTGTTCCAGTTGGTCAGATGCACATCGCGCACTGATTCGTAGGGATTGAAGACAGTGCCACCGTTATCGAGATTGGTATATAGTTTATAGATATTGAGATCGATCACGGCTTTGGCAGCATTGGCTGCAGCAAGCCAGCGTTGGGGATCATTGCTGTCAGGCGCCAGTTGCTTCCCATCCTGATTTTTGAAATCCGAGAATGCAGGATTACCATTCCAAAGCTCGCTGGCAGCCAGCTGGGCTACTTTCGCTTTGATGGTAAGACAGGCCCCTTTAGTAGGCCGGCCATTGTTGCTGGCAGACTCCCATGTTGTGGGAAGCACTGCCGCCGCTGCATCCATCAGTTCATTGATGTAAGCAGCACATTCATCGAAAGATGCGCGGGGATATTTGTTATAGTCATCGTTCTGGCTCAGTACGCCGGTTACTTTCACAAACGGACCAAACTGGCGGAGCAGGAAGAAATAATAATATCCACGGAGGAATATAGCTTCGGCTTTGTATTGCGCCTTCAGCTCATCGCTCAGTTTATCAGAAGGCACCTTGCCAATATTCTGTTCAAATACAAAAGATTTGCGGATACCGGCATACATGCCCGGCAAGTAGTTGAAGTAGGCTGCCCCGGGGCTCCAGTTCCCTGAAACCATCTGCCGTACATCGGTAGTACCAATAGAAACAGATGATTCATCGGAAGCTCCCATGGATGCGAAATCGCCCCCGTCGGTCAGGTAAATATGACTGTATACGTTATGAAGATATCCTTCAGCCCCAGCCCTCGTCTGCCAGACCATCTCTTCGGTCAGCAGGTTATCGGGCTGCTTGTCAAGGTATTTCGTACAAGATGCGAAGCAAATAGCCAGCAGCGGAAAAAATAATCTCTTGATCATATCGGATCGTTGTAGCGGTTAAAATTGCGCCCTCAGCCCGAGGGTGATAGTCTTGGAAAAAGGATACCTCGCGCCGTAAGAACCCAGCTCGGGGTCCCACAGTTTAAACTTGGAGAAGGTCAGGAGGTTGGTGCCGTTGGCATATACCTGCAGTGTGCTGATACCCTTCTTCCGCATCGCGGCGGTAATAATATTATAGGCAATGGAAGCCTGTTTAAGCCGCATAAAGCTGCCGTCTTTCAACCACCAGTCACTATCTACATAGTTGTTATCGCTGGCGTTGGTAACAGTAAGGCGGGGATACCATGCATCCTGCCGGGGATTCTCCTTCGTCCAGCGGTCTTCACCTTTGGAAATAAAGCTGGAGGGATAGAGGCCTATACCTGCGAAGGGTACAATACCTACACCTACGGCAGTACCATCGTTGCGGTTGATAACGGAACCATTGGCCATAATACCCACGTCTGCCACACCGGCAAACAGGGCAGATACTTCCCATCTTTTATAACCGATGTTAAAACCATAACCGTAAGACCAGATCGGGAAAGTGGATTTACCGAGGAACGCTCTGTCGTTTGCATCAATCCTGCCATCACCGTTCAGGTCTTCAAACTTAATATCACCGGGTTGCATAGGGCGCAACTGATCAGGACTTCTGTTCACATCATCTTCATCCCTGAAAAGGCCAAGGCTTTTGTAGCCGCGGTATTCACCGAACATGGTGCCTTCAATCTGCTGGTAGGGATAAATGGCAGTAGGATTGTCTGCATTGATGATCTTATTGCGCGCATAGGTGATATTCCCGAAAAGGCGCAGCGAAACGTCTTTCCCAATATTTGTATTGTATTCCAGACTTCCGTCGAATCCTTTATTCTCCATTTCTCCGAGATTGGCGAAGATGGACATATTATTTTCCTGATAGCCACCAATTGAAGAAATCGAGCTGCGGCTGATGAGGATCTGGCGGCGGCGGTCTTTGAATACATCAAACGTGAGGTTTAATTTATCCCACAGACTTACATCCAGACCAAGGTTTGTTTTGGTAGAAGTTTCCCAGGTCAGGCCTTCAGTTCCGAATACGGTTACACCGGTACCGGGAAAATAAGTGGGCTGACTACCGAAGGAGATACCCGGCCTGCCACCATCGAGGTAAGTCAGGTACCCGAAACGATCGCCGTTAATAGCATCATTACCGGTAGTACCAATAGAGAAGCGAAGCTTCAGGAGAGAGAAAGCAGGAAGGCTTTCCATAAACTGTTCGCGGGAAATCACCCAACCTGCTGATGCAGCGGGAAAAACACCCCAGCGCTTACCCTGTTCAAAGTTCTCAGAGCCAGTTGCACCGAGGTTCCCTTCCAGCAGGTATTTATCTTTATAGCCGTAGGTAACACGGGCAGCCGCATTCTGATTACGGAAAGGAATGGAAAACTTCAGACTGCCTGAATTACCCCACTGCCTGTTACGGATAGCACCTACCAGCAGCGCGCCAATAGTATGCGGACCAAAAGAACGGTCGTAGCTCAGGTTCCCTTCAAGGTACATCATACGCTCTCCGGAAGAACCGCTGCCATATCCCAGGAATTTATCACCGATACGGGTTTGGTTAAGAACCAGGTTCCCGTCAGAATCGCGGCGTGTGGCATAATACAGATCATTCAACCCGCGGCGCTGGGTGTTAAATTCACCATAAGAGTCAAATGAAAAACGGCCGGTTGCAGTGAGCCCTTTTACAAGCCCTTCCAGGTTCTGTGTGAGGGAAAGTACAGATTGCACAGAAGGTTTAAACTCTGTGGCGTATCCCTGATTCTGAACAAGGTTGAAAGGGTTGACGCCTGAAGTATTGGGAGGCCCGGCCCAGAGGTTGCCCGGATAGGAAACCGGGAAAGAGATCGGATTGGTAGCATAAGTGCTGTACCAGATATCACCTGCAGAGGCCCCCGGGAAGCGGCTGTTTACCAGCATTGCCGCGAGATTCAGTGATAACGTGGTGGTTTTGGTAACATTAAGGTCCACATTGCTGCGGAAATCGTAACGCTTGAAATTCAGGTTGGGATTGTAACCATTCACTTTCGAAACGTCGTACTGCCCGTCCTGATTGTAAAAGGACATGGATACATAGTACCGCATGGATTCTCCCCCACCGGATACATTCACGTTTGCATTGGTCATGGGCGACCAGTCTTTATATATCTTATCTATCCAGTTTACATTCGGGTAGAGGTAAGGGTCAAGGCCGCTGGCAGTTTTCGCAATCTGTTCTTCGGAGAACATGGGCGCGTTGCCATCATTGGTACGGGCTTCGTTATGAAGCTTCATATAAGTTACTGCATCCGTCATTTCCGGAAGGCGGGTAAGCCCGTTGAAGCCGCTTTCTGCTTTGGCGGAAACTTTAGGTTTACCAGCCACACCGCGTTTGGTGGTGATGATAAGCACACCGTTTGCACCTTTAGCTCCGTACACTGCCGTGGCCGATGCATCTTTCAGGAGCGATATGCTCTGGATATCTTCAGGGTCAATATTATTGAAAGCACCACCGTAGGTACTGTTCACGTCATGCCGCTGCACACCGTCCACAATGATCAGCGGGCTCACGCTACCGGCGAAGGTGCCGATACCACGGAGCGTGAAAGTAGGGTTATCATAACCCGGTTCGCCACCACCGCTCTGCATACTGATCACACCAGCTACCTTTCCTGCGAGGGCATTGGTAAGACTGATTACCGGCGTACGCATATCCGCCATGTTAACGGAAGCAACGGAACCAGTAACGGTTACTTTCTTCTGTTTACCAAAACCAACAATTACCACCTCATTCAGCTTATCAACTTTGGCGGAGAGCGTCACTTTCAATGTACGCTGGCCGGTGTAGGGAACCTCAACGGGCGTCATACCTATCATGGCCACGCGCAGCACCTGGCCGTTGCTGACCGTGATGCTGAACACCCCCATTTCATCGGTAGCCGTTCCGCGCGAAGTGCCGTTAACCGCCACCGTAGCTCCGGGCAGCGGATTCCCTTCAGGATCCATCACCTGCCCGCGCACGGTAGCTTCCTTCGGCGCTTCTTCCTGCGCTACTACCGGTTTGGTTACCGGTGGGGCAGGTTTACGGTCGAGAACAATACGGTTGCTGCGCACCTGGTACACTACATTGCGCCCTTTCAGCACAAAATCCAGTACCTCCTGCAACTTTGCATTCCGGAAATTCAGATCCAGCTTTTCGTTGTCGTTCAACAGCTGGTTACTGTACACCAGCGTTAAACCCGTTTGTTTCTTAATGGAGCGGAACACCTGGAGGATAGACATATCTTTTCCCGAGATATTCACCGCTTTCTGCAGGGCAGGGTCCTGTACCTGCGCGAATGCGGGAATCAACGTGGAAAACATCAGACATAAAATCACCAGGGATCGCACTGCCTGCCGGCAATTGCGCATACATTTTCTCATGTGGAAAAAATTGGTTTTGGTTGATATCAAATCAACATAACTACAACTGCCACCTCAATTCGGGTGACAGTCTGTAAAAGTTTTTTTTCTGTGGGGGGAAGAATGGATTAGTGCACTTTAACGGTTTGCCCGTCGTAGTCTATGGTGCCACCGGTGGTAATGGTCAGATCGTTCAGGAATTCCTGCAGCCGTGCCCTGTCCATCAGGCCGGTAACCTGAACATCGTTGAATTTGCCGGGTGCCGCTGTAAAGGATAGCCCGTAAAACCGGGATGCCTCCTCCATAAGTTCGGGTATGGAAGCCCGGTGGTAATATGCGATGCCTTTCATCCAGCTGAGTACTTCCTCGGCCTCAAAGGGAGCTGCATGAAGCGCCGAGCCGCTGGCTTCTGCCTGCTGCCCCGGTTCCAGCTTTAGCTTTTGGCCATTGCGTGCCTGTAACTGCACACTGCCCTCGACCAACGCAGTTTTATCGTTGCCGGGTGTGTAGGTGTTTACGTTAAAAGAGGTACCCAGTACCTGTACATCGGCTTGCCGGGTATGTACTATAAAAGGACGGTTCGCTTCTTTGGCCACTTTGAAATAAGCTTCTCCTTCCACGGTCACTTCCCGGGTATTGCTTCCGAAGTTAAAAGGGAAATGGAGGCGGGAGGAGGCATTAAGCCAAACCTCAGTACCATCGGAAAGCATCAGGCGGTAGTTGCCGCCTGCAGGTACGTTGAGTACGGTAACGGTGGTATCCCTGCTTTCGTAGTTAAGCTGGCCGTTGTCGGAGCGGAGGGTTGCCTGATCGAGCGCCACGGTTTGTGTGGAACTGTCCGGATGAAAATGGACTGTTTTGCCATTGGCCAGTGTGAGGCTTACTCCGGGAATTGGAGCAACAGCATTTTTTGCCGTGAACGCTGGTTGTTGCGGAGTGTATAAACGGGCTGCAAGCCATATACCTGCCCCCAGGAGCACTGCTGCGGCAGCATATGGTACCCAGCTGCGGGAAATGCGCTTTTCCGGCCTGCGCTGCCTCATTTCGGCAAGCCCTTCATCGGGCACAACTGCTTTCACATAAACAGCGGTACGTTGTGAGCGGGCATCGGCAGTGAGGGCTTCCCAGGCTTCCCGGAAAGCAGGATCTTCTTCCAGCTTCCGTTCAATGCCGGCTTCCTCTTCCGGCGAAAGTTCACCGGAAAGCTTGTGCATATATAATTGAAATATGTGATCCTGGTACTCCATGATTCGGTTAACAAGTTATGGTTTTTTCTGATGAATCACCGACCGCAGGAGTTTCAGCCCCCGCTTCAGGTGCGTTTTGAAAGAGTTGACGCTGATGCCCATCTCGTCTGCAGCTTCCTGATAGCGCTTGCCTTCCATGTATACCATGTGAATAGCCATGCGCTTTTGTCCCGTCACCTGTTCTAATGAGGATTGCAGCTGCCGGTAGTACTCTCCGCCGCTCCCCTCCTGCTCCGGCCTCCAGCTCTCATCCTGCAGGTTCGAAAACGCCTCCTGATGCCCTTCGCGGATCTTCTCTCTTTTCATATGATTCAGGCAACGGTTTTTCACGGCCATATGTAAATAGCCTTTCACATCCCCGTTAAACTGGAAATACAATTTCTTGTCCCATATGTCCATGAAGAAAGTCTGTACGAGGTCCTTCGCCTCCTGTTCCTGTTGAAGAAACCAGAAAGCATTGGCGCATAGCACCTTATAATATTTCAGGAACAATGCGTCGAATGCGGTAACGTCTCCCTCTTTCAGCCGGTCTACCAATAGTGTGTCTGGAGCTTGATCCATAACGTATGCTTAACCCCGAATGAATGCTGTAGTCTTATGTAAGTCTGATGGTTGATTCCGATGCCCTAAGTTAAAAAAATTCCCGCGGTAATTCCGCATGGCATTTTTTGCACCGTCATTGCTTCAGCGAACCTTCAGCGATCCTCCATCCAACCTTCTTCCATCCTCCATCCAAACACCATCAAACCCTTACTGCGGCTGAACACGGATGGAGGATGGATGGAGGATGCCCTCAAACCCTTGCCAACACAGCATATCACTGAAGGATCACAGGAAGTTCACAGAAGAACGGCGGGAGCATGTCAGCCCGCTTTAAAAATATGTTATGTGGTAGGAATGGGTTTCATTTTAAGGTTTCATATCCGTTCATATTATTTTAATATACTTAAAAAATGTTTTTTACTATTTTACCTCCCTATATCTGCACAAACCACGTTTACCATGGATAACAGAAGGGAATTCCTCCGGAAATCAATGCTATTATCAGGCGCAGCAGGCCTGTCTACTTTTATGCCCGGCTCCATACAGCGCGCGCTGGCTATCGAACCGGCACCAGGCACCAGCTGGGCCGATGCCGAACATATCGTCATCCTCATGCAGGAAAACCGGTCGTTCGATCACTGCTTCGGCACCCTCCAGGGCGTCCGCGGCTTTAATGATCCCCGTGCCATCACCTTACCCGACAGGAAACCGGTATGGCTGCAAACCGATAAAGAAGGGAAAACCTACTCTCCCTTCCGGCTCGATCTGAAAGACAGTAAAAGCACCTGGATGGGCGCACTCCCCCATGGGCGTCACGATCAGGTGGATGCCAACAATAAGGGCAAGTATGACAAATGGCTGCTCGTGAAGCAATCCGGCAAAGCCAACTGGCACAACATGCCCCTTACACTGGGGTATCACACCCGCGAGGATATCCCGTTCAACTATGCCCTTGCTGATGCTTTTACCATCTGCGATCAGAATTTCTGCTCTGCCATGACCAGCACTACGCCTAACCGCTCGTTCTTCTGGACAGGTAAAATCACCGTTCCCGAAAACGGCGAGGCCAAAGCACACATCCGCAATACTGATTACAGCTATGGTAAACTGGGCTGGGAAACCTTCCCGGAACTGCTCTCTCAAAACGGTGTAAACTGGAAGTTCTACCAGAACGATTTGTCGTGCGGAGGCGGTTTTGTGGGAGAAGAACGTTCCTGGCTGGCCAACTTCGGCTGCAACCTGCTAGAGTTCTTTAAGGTATACAACGTGAAATTCTCCGACCGCTATGTTACCAACCTGCAAAAGCAGCTGGATGAATTACCGGCCGAAATACGCGCATTGAATGAAGCGAGCCCTTCTTCTGAAGAAACCGCCCGCAAAAACAAGGCGGCCATCAAAAAGAAACAGGAAGCGCTCGATAATGCCACGGCAGAAATGGCCCAATGGAGTGCAGAGAGCTACGCTAAACTGTCTGCCGGACAGAAAGATCTTTTCCACCGTGCATTCGTCATCAATAAAAACGATCCCCAGTTCAGGAAACTTTCTCAATTGGAATATGATGATAATGGTAACCAACGTAAGCTGCCTGTGCCCGCAGGAGATCTGTTCTGGCAGTTCCGGAAAGATGTGGAGGAAAGCAAATTACCAACAGTATCCTGGCTGGCCAGTCCGCAGAACTTCTCCGATCACCCCAGTGCCCCCTGGTATGGAGCCTGGTATGTGTCTGAAGTGATGGACATTCTCACCAAAAATCCCGAGGTATGGAAGAAGACCATTTTCATTGTTACCTACGATGAAAACGATGGTTACTATGACCACGTGCCTCCCTTCTCTATACCTGACAGCAACAAACCCGGAACAGGCAAAGTATCTGCCGGGATTGATACGGAAATTGAACACGTACGCCTGAAGAACGAACTGGCACAGGGCGTTGCCGAAAAGCATGCCCGCGAAGCACCGATAGGCCTGGGTTACAGGGTTCCGCTCATCATCGCCTCGCCATGGAGCCGTGGCGGCAAAGTTTGCTCTGAGGTATTTGACCATACATCCACCCTTCAATTCCTTGAAACATTCGTACAGCGCAAATTCAATAAGAAAATAAAGAGCGGAAACATCAGTGAATGGCGCCGTACCATCTGTGGCGATCTAACTTCGGCATTCAGCGAAACGGATGCCGTACCTTCTTCCAAACTGCCTTTCCTCGATCAGAAAAAATTCGTGGAAACGATATATAGCGCCCAGTTTAAAGACCTGCCCTCCGGCTTCCGCGAAATCCGTGGAGAAGAGCTGGAGCGTATGATTGCACATCCTGAAACTGCCAATCCGCTGGCACGGCAGGAAACAGGTACCCGTCCTGCATGCGGACTGCCCTATGAACTGCACGCTGCAGGTGAATGGGATGCGAAGCGAGAGGTATTTGTAATCCGCATGGGTGCGGGTAATAAACTTTTCGGCCAAAAATCGTCCGGCTCTCCGTTTACTGTTTATGCACCGGAAAGCTTTGCAGGGGAAGTATGCCGCAACTGGCATTTCGCAGCAAAAGCCGGCGACCAGCTTACTTACGATTGGCCCCTCTCCGATTTCGCATCCGGTAAATACGTACTGAGGCTCCACGGGCCAAATGGTTTCTACCGCGAGTTCCGTGGTAGCAAACAGGATCCGGGGCTGCGTGTGGATTGTATGTATGAAACTACCGGTAAATCGAAAGGTCCCAGTGGTAACATTTTCCTCCAGCTGGAAAACCGTAGTGGCAAATCGCTGAAGGTTACTCTGAAGGATCATGGTTACGGAAAATCAGATAATACCATTACTCTGGCACCCGGTGCCAAAAAGGATATTATGGTAAACCGCAGCGAATACAAGGGCTGGTATGATTTCAGTGTAACTGCAGATCAGTTCCCCGAATGGTCGCAACGTTTTGCCGGCCGTGCGGAAACCGGAAAAGAAACCATCACCGATCCTGTAATGGGGAAAGCTATTGCATAATAAGTAAGGTATCAAAATAACAACAGCCGGCTCCATGAGGATGCCGGCTGTTGTTATTTATAAAGTTGGCTACTGGCTGAAATCCGCATAGCCCTTCGGAGTATATTTATAATTATAGGTAAAAGTACTCCTGTATTCACCACGCAACCCGCCGTTTTCATGATAACCATGCTGGTAACCTCTTAATGGATTATTATCAGACTGGGCACGGTCTAGCATATCTTCCCACAATATCAGTCCTTTCAGCGGATTGAGTTTATCATCATATTCAAGGAAAACGGTTACCTCATGCGCAAACAGTCTTTCATTCTCATACTTATCAATAGTAATTGTTTTCACATTGCCTTTATTATCGTGCAGATATTCCGTACGGGTCATTATGTTGTTACGGCGCTTCTCTGTATAAGCCAGCTTATCCTTTCCTTTAAAGTAAAACTGCGTGGTTTCGCCGGTAGTAGTATTAATCAGCATATGCAGTCGGCCACGCTGCACAACAATTTTCCGAATATTGGTTGGTACTACGGAAGAGGCCATTAAACTGTAAGTACGAATAAAGATAGTATCCTTCGCATATTCTACTCCATCATACAGCATATATGTAAAGCTGCCCCATGTTGTGCCGCTTCCCGGAGTAAAAACGCCCCATCTGGCCACAGCTGCATGTCCGGACCATAGAAGCGCGTACTTCATATCCCCGGGGATCGCTCCCGGAACCGGCGTAACCAGGCTGCCCTGTTTGGTATAACGGATCGACACACTGTCTACCCGTGTAATCGGTGGTGGATTTAATATCTCTGATTTCTTACAGGAAAAGAAGCCGATGGCTAAAAGGCAAAAGGAAAGGGTCCGGGAAAGCATAGATTTCAGGTTGAAGGGATTGTCTTATCCGAATTTACGTTATTTCCCCTCCTAACTTCCGTGATATTTTAGCTGGATAAAATTGCCCACGCATACTTATTCAGAATCAAAAAGATAGGCCGGAATGGAATAATCCAGGCTCCTTTTACAGGAAATGGGCGGATAATAAAAAGGAGGCCAGGTGGCCTCCTTCCTGATACTAAGCATGTTCAAAACCCGTAGCGGTGGCCAGTGGCCTCACTGCATCGAGGTCGGCCTGTACGGCTGCGATTTTTTGTTCTGCCAGCTGGTAGGCGTCTTCACCGAGGAACAGGTGAAGGGGTGCGGTTCCATCTTCCAAAACCTGTATCATGGCTGCTGCAGCTTTATCCGGATCTCCTGCCTGCCGGCCATTATAGTCGTGCTGATGCAGGGACTGTACGGCGCGGACATTGGCATATTCCGGAATTTCCCGTGCAGGTAAACCTAAGGAAGCGCCCAGGAAGTCTGTACGGAAATACCCCGGCGAAACTACGGTAACGCCTATTCCGAAGGGTTTTACTTCCTGCGCGAGCGACTCGGAAAAGCCATGCACGGCAAACTTGGTAGCACAATAGATACCGAAAGCCGGGAACGCGCCTGTAAATCCGCCGATGGATGCGATATTAAAGATGTGCCCCTTACCCTGGCTGCGCATTTGTGGCAACGCCTGGCGGATTACATTGAGCGTGCCGAATACATTAATATCAAAATTTGCCCTTGCTTCCGCATCGGTCAATTCCTCGATAGCTCCTACAAGGCCGTACCCTGCGTTGTTCACGACAACGTCAACAGTTCCAAAATGCGCCACAGTGGCAGCAATCGCTTCAGCTACATGGGCCTCATCGAGAATATTGAGGGTCAGGGGGAGGAAATTCGTGGCAGTTTCGCCTATAGCAGCCACCAGCTCTTCCCTTCGGCGGGACGTTGCAGCCACACGATAACCTTTGCGGAGGAGGGTTTGGGCCAAAGAAAGCCCCAGGCCTTTGGAGGCCCCGGTTACAAACCAGACTTGATTGTTCATTGATTGTCAGTTAAAAGGTGAAGATCCTGTTCGGATTACTTCAGCAAAGGTAAGGGACGTTTTAAGCAGGGATTTTACACCTAAGAAAGGGAAAATTGCATATTTCAAACCGCCCGCAACCCCTTTTCGGAGAAAAAAATGGGTTTTCCGGGGGGAATGGCATGATTTTGATGGAATAAGTTGAACCAGGAATAGATTGGACTGTTTATATTAGTGCTATCAAATCCTTTTTAACACATTAAATCTCGCGAATCATGGCAAAATCGGTGAAGCAGCCCGCAAAGACGGCCGCAACCAGCACTACGGCTAAGAAAGCCGCCACCCCTAAAGCTGCTGCTAAAGCAGCAGCACCCAAAAAGGCTGCCGCCAAAACTGCCCGCAAACCTAATGCGGCTTTCATGGCACCGCTTACGCCCAGTGCTGACCTTGCAGCGGTTATTGGATCCACTCCACTCCCCAGAACTGAAGCCACTAAAAAAATCTGGGATTACATCAAGAAAAACGACCTCCAGGACGCTAAGAACAAACGCATGATCAATGCGGATGCTAAACTGGCGATCGTTTTCGGTGGTAAAAAACAGGTATCCATGTTCGAACTGGCGGGTATCGTTAACAAACACCTGAAATAATCCTGCCGGATAAGAATTTATAAAAAGGAGGCCCTGCGCCTCCTTTTTTAATGCCCCATGTTCATTTCCGAACATCTTCCTGTACTAAATCGGACGATCTGCACTTACTAACCAACTGAATATCAATAGTTATTTACTTTGGCCTTTTTTATGCCAGTGAATCGGCTCATCTGGTCATGTATGTGGAAAAACCAAATCGTTACTGCCTGGCGCCGTTTAAAAAACAACAAGCCCTACGCTATTATTAATATCGCCGGACTGGGCGCCAGCCTCGCCTGCGCCATCATTCTTTACCTTTTTATCGGTTACCATCTGCGGTTTGATAATTTCCATCCGGACAGCGACCGTATTTTCCGCATCAGCTCCCGTACCATGTACGGAACGGAAGATTTCAACGAGGGAGTACCACAGCCACTGGGTAAAGCACTCCGCAACGATTATCCGTATTTCGAAGATGTAGCCATGCGGGTTACACGGGGCCGGCCGCTTATTACCGTGCAATCCGGTAAAGACCAGGTCAAATTTACCGCACGGCCGGCATTCGTTGAGCCATCCTACTTCCGCATCCTTAACTTCCCTATCATTCAGGGTAACCCCGAAACCGCGCTCAAGGAGCCTTACAGTGCCATCATCACTCAAAAAACGGCCGAGAACTTCTTTCCCGGACAAGATCCGATCGGCAAACAATTCCGTCTTTCCAATTCCATTACATTCACCGTACGTGGCATCGCGAAAGATATGCCGGTGAATACCGACCATCCACTCGACATTTTCCTCTCCTATTCCGCCTATAAAGACATCAACCCTTACATGGCCAGCGATAGCAGCTGGGGCAGTATTGCGAGTTCTATTCAATGCTATGTAAAACTGAAAGCAGGCATCAGCCCGGAACAGGTAACATCCATATTCCCGCAGGTCATTAAGAAATATAATCCGGATCAGGAAGGGATGAATTTTGTTATGCAGCCCATCAGAGACCTGCATTTCGACACCCGGTTCAGCGGCACCATTCAGAAAAAGTATTTATGGTCGCTTGCATGGATGGGTGCCTTTCTCGTGTTTACGGCCTGTATAAATTTCATTAATCTTTCTACCGCACAGTCACTCCGCCGCTCACGCGAAATAGGAGTGCGCAAGGCATTAGGCAGCACACGGCTGCAGATTTTCAGCCAGTTCCTGTCAGAAACATTCATTATAGTGGCAGCTGCAGTAGCCATAGCCATTGCAGGTGTGGCAATTGCCCTTCCATTACTCAATAAAACACTGTTTACCGATATCACGCTTGACAGCAACAACATAATAATGCTGTCTGTATTCGCGGTATTGCTTTTGGCTGTGGTGATGTTACTCGCCGGGTATTACCCGGGCATCATGCAGGCGAAACTGAATCCTATCAAGGCTTTACGCGCACATTCCGCAGCTGGCGGGAAAGGCCGGTTCCCCCTCCGGCGAACGCTTATCATCATCCAGTTCGTCATCATGCAGGTGATGATCGTAGGCGCCATTGTTATTGCCCGGCAAATGCATTATTCCATGCATGGCGATACAGGCATGGAGAGAAAAGGTGTGATGCTAATTAGGATACCAGAACAGCAGTCATCAGCATTGCAAACACTCCGCAACCGTATTACTCAACTGGCGGGTGTTGTGGATGCCACCTATTGTAATGCGGCTCCATTATCCAACACCAACCGCACTACCAGTGTGCGGATTGAAGGGCGGAAAGAAAATGAAGATTTCGAGATCAGCGTGAAATTAGTAGACAAAAACTACCTCTCCACTTTCGGGATACAATTGATCGCGGGTAACAACCTCCCGCTGTCTGATACCGCCAACGGCATGCTGGTGAATGAAACGATGCTGCGTAAACTACACATGGCTTCCGCCAATGATATTATCGGCAAAACCATCAACATAAATAACCAAAACATAGCAGTACGCGGAGTATTCCGCGATTTTCACACGCAAAGTTTTCATAGTGATCTGGAACCGCTTTGCATGTATTCAGACATAAGCGAATGGGATCAGCTGGCGGTGAAAATAGACATGCAGCAGGCCTCAACTTTGCAACCGGCAATAGAAAAGATGTGGAACGAAACGTTCCCGGCCTATCTGTACCGGTCCGAATTTATGGACGATGATATTGCGGAGATGTACGAGGCCGAAACAATGCTGATGCAGCTTGTTGAGATATTCGCCTTCGTGGCAGTGCTCATCGGATGCCTGGGATTATATGGACTGATCAGCTTTATGGCCGTACAGAAAAAGAAGGAAATCGGGGTACGGAAAGTACTGGGAGCAAGCGTTCCGTCTGTAATCTGGCTCTTTGGCCGGGAATTCACGATGATGCTGATAGCAGGCTTCTTAGCGGCAGCACCATTATCCTGGTGGCTGATGAGCAATTGGCTGAAAAGCTTCCATTACCGCATAGACATCGGCGGAGATATTTACCTGATCACCATTTTACTGTGCGCAGCTATTACGGCGCTCACAGTCGGGTATACATCTATCCGCGCAGCATTGATGAACCCGGCTGTGAGCCTGAAAACGGAGTAATTAATATGCAAGAATCTCCCGTATCTGGGCTATTACTTTTTCCGGCGTTGGGAGCATTTGTTTTTCCAGTTCCATGTTCAGGGGAACGGCCGGCAGATCCAGGGCTCCAAAAGTAAATACCGGTGCGTCGAGGAAACGGAAGCAATTCCGGGAAATCCTCGCGGCAAGCGATTCTGCGAAGGAATTTCCAAGCTGCTCTTCCGTCAGTACCAGACATTTACCCAGTTTTTTCACGGAAGCATATATCAGTTCCTCATCCAGCGGGAATAAAGTGCGGAGGTCGATGATCTCTACTTTCCCCGGAAACTGTGCCGCAGCGGCTTTTGCCCAGTAAACACCCATACCGTATGTGATAACGGTGAGGCCATCCTCACTTTCCTGCACCACACGGCCCTTGCCCAGCGGGAGTATATAATCTGCCGCAGGCTCAATGGTCATAGCGTCCTGCGTTCCCGGAACTTTACTCCAGTAAAGCCCCTTATGTTCCAGCATCACCACCGGGTTAGGATCAAGGAATGCTGCTTTCATAAGACCTTTCAGATCGGCTGCATTACTGGGATATACCACTTTAATGCCCTTTACCGTCAGCAATGTGCTTTCCACACTTCCTGAATGATAAGGCCCGCCACCGCCGTATGCCCCTATTGGTACACGTATGAGTGACTGCACAGGAAATTTCCCGCAAGACAGATAACAACTTTTCGATAGCTCTGTTACCAGCTGGTTGAACCCGGGATAGATGTAATCGGCGAACTGCACTTCCACGATGGGCTTCACTCCTGTGGCGGAAAGTCCGGCTGTGCTGCCAATGATATATGCTTCCTGGATAGCGGTATTATAAACCCGGTCGTCACCAAACTTCTCCGCCAGCGTGGCTGCTTCACGGAAAACTCCTCCCAGCCTGCGCCCTACATCCTGTCCGAATAAAATAGCTTCAGGGTGTGCGGCCATAATTTCTTCGATGGCATGCAGTGCGGCATCCACCATAACTACTTTGCTTCCTCCAGCGGGCAGGCGGTCTCCCGATTCTGCCGTTACAGGCGTAGGGGCAAATACATGATCGCGCACAGTGGCGGGGTCAGGATCCGGACTGGCTACGGCGGCGGAGAAAGCTTCTTCCACTTCGCGCTGCGCATCCAGCTCTATATCTGTTGCATCACGCACATTGCCTATCTGGCTGCGGAGGCGTGGCAAAGGATCGCGGGATTGATGACGGGCAAGGTCTTCCGGCGTACGGTACCATTCCCGGCGCACCCCTGATGTATGGTGCCCCAGCAGGGGCACGGTGGCATGCACCAGGATGGGTTTACGCTCGGTTCGTACAAAAGATATGGCGGATTCCATGGCGCGGTAGCTGGCTTCAAAATCAGCCCCATCTACCCGGATGCGCTCCAGGCCCTTGAACCCTGCGGCATATTCGTAGGCATCCATGGCACGGGCTTCATCCGCACTCACACTGATGCCCCAGTCATTATCCTGCACAAGGAAAATAATGGGCAGTTGCTTTAGAGCCGCAAACTGGAATGCTTCACTCACTTCCCCTTCCGTAACGCTTCCATCGCCGAGGGAGCACAGTACCACGGGGCGGTCTCCCGCATCCAGCAGACCCGCATTTTCAAGATATTGAACCCCTTGCGCCATACCCGTTGTAGGAATCACCTGCATGCCTGTAGCGCTGCTTTGGTGGGGGATAACCGGTTTATCGGTATCCCGGCTGCTGGGGTGGCAGTAATAGGAACGCCCGCCGCTGAAGGGGTCTTCCCCTTTGGCGAGGAGCTGGAGCATGAGGGTATAGGGAGAAAATCCCAGCGCGAGCATCATGGCATCGTCGCGGTAATACGGACTTACATAATCGCAGGGCTTTAGCTGTAGACCGGCGGCAATCTGGATGGCTTCGTGCCCTGCTGAGGTGGAATGCACATATTTACAGATGGGGCGGTTAGCTTCATATTGATCTGCCATGCGGCGTGCTGTGCACATGAGGCCATACGCCTGGCGGAGGAGGGCCTGGAAGGCAGGGTCCTCCTCCCGGTGCGTAATGGTGGCTTTCAAAACAGGAACGCTTATGTTATCTTTAAGCACGTAATATTGTTTTGGTGATGATGGCCGGTATCTTATAGATAGTTGCCATAGCAACTATTGCTACTGCAAATTAAAGAATATGCATGAATCTTTCGTGAGTAATCCGTCTTTTTTTAAGCTGGATGCCACATTAAAAAAAATTAAGAATTACTGGCAGAAGAATTTCGATGCCCGGGGATTGGCCATTACGGTAGATCAGTGGCTGGTCATTGAAAACCTGTACAAGCATAAGCGCATTACACACAACGAGTTAGCTAAGCTAACCTCGAAAGATATCACAACGGTTTCCCGGATTGTGGAGTTACTGGTGCGGAAGGAGCTGGTGGAGCGCCAGGGGTCTACAGACGACCGGCGGAAGGTATTTCTGCAATTAACGCCTGAGGGGGTGAGTAAGTATAAGGAAGTGAGGCCATTGGTGCTGGAAATGCGCGAAACAGGCTGGAAGAACCTGACTGAAGGGGATTTTCAGGAAATGACGCGGATTCTGGATGTGATTTATTCGAACATTCCTTAAAAAGAAAAAATTAAAAAGGAAAAAGCCCGTACTCTTTTAACTTTTTAATTTTTACTTTTTCTGACTGGCAGAACCGATGAACGGGTAGCGGTTATTTGACCATGAATTCCAGCAGACTGTCGTTTTCGATGAACGCTTCAAGGGTATCACCAATTTCAACGGGGCCTACGCCTGCGGGGGTACCGGTAAAGACGAGGTCTCCGATGTTGAGGGTGAAAAACCGGGAGATGTGTGCAATCAGTTTGTCAAAAGAAAACAGGAGTTCTGTTGTATTTCCCTGCTGGACGATTTCCTTGTTTTTGTAAAGGCAAAAATTCAGATCTTTCAGATCCAGCGTTTCTGTAATAGGAATAAACTTACCTACAACTGCTGAATTATCGAACGATTTGGCGATTTCCCAGGGGAGGCCTTTTTCTTTTTGCTTCTCCTGCAGATCGCGGGCGGTAAAGTCGATGCCAACCGAAATATGATCGTAATATTTACTGGCAAATCTTTCCTGGATGTGTTTCCCATTTTTAGAAATCCGCAGCACCAGCTCACATTCATAATGGAGGTTATCCGTGAATTCCGGATAATAGAAGGGATGGTTGTTTTGCAGCAGGGCATTCTTTGGTTTCATGAAAATCACGGGTTCGGAGGGCACTTCGTTCTTCAATTCTTCTGCATGTTTGGCATAGTTTCTTCCAACGCAGATAATTTTCATAATGCGTGTATTTTGTAAGGTTAATAAAGCCTATGGTTTGACCCATAGCTCACAATACATTGCCCACTGTGCGTACTATCATCCGGATGATGGCAGAAAAAAAATCCGGTTGATATAACGATCAGTGGTACACGGATCATGACCTATAGCGGTGTAAGGTGGGAGGCACCTTTCGGCATGAAATATACAATTTACATTTCTATAATGGAAAAGTAACGTTGTTATAATTGTTCATAGATCGTTGTAATCCGATAGTGGCAAAACTTTCCACTATTTCCACGCACTTATCAATCTTTTGCTGCACAACCGGTTCTTCTTTGGCAGACCATTTACCGAGCACATAATCCACCTGCCGGCCTTTCGGAAAATCGTTTCCGATACCGAAACGGAGGCGGGGATATTGATTGGTGCCTATGGATTCCTGGATGCTTTTGAGGCCGTTGTGCCCTGCATCGCTGCCACCCGGGCGGATACGGATGGATTCAAGGGGCAGTGCCAGCTCGTCTACGATAACCAGCACATTTTCCACAGGTATTTTCTCTTTATCCATCCAGTACTTAACTGCACGGCCGCTGAGATTCATATAGGTGGTTGGTTTGATCACAACAAAGGTTTTGCCTTTCCAGCGAATCTCCGCTACATCCGCCAGCCGGTCGCTCCGGAAAACAGCCTGATGTTTGGCAGCAAAGGCGTCTGCCACATCGAATCCGATGTTGTGGCGGGTGTGATGATATTCCGGCCCAATGTTGCCTAATCCGACGATTAAATATTTCATATGGGGAGGCTAAAATTGTCCCGCTTGTTACGGGATGCCAAAAATAAAAAGCCCGGCCGATATTCTGCCGGGCTTTTTAATATAATTATTTTGCCAATTTATTTCTTCTTGGCATCCTTCTCGGCAGCAGCTTCTTCTTGTTTCAGCTGACGCGTCATTACAACGGAAGCAACGGGGATACGTGCAGAGTTGAGGATTTCGATACCTTCAGCTTTCACGTCTTCCACACGGAGGTTCTCGTTGAGGTTGAGGTTAGTGATGTCGAGTTCCAGGTTCTCGCGCAGATCTTTAGGCAGCGCTTTCACCTTCAGCGTTTTCATTTTCACTACCAGTTTACCACCTGCTTTAACACCTACAGACTGGCCGGTAACTTTCAGGGGCAGGGAAGCAACTACTTTCTTGCCTTCTACGAGTTCCAGGAAGTCTACGTGCGAAAGAACGTCAGTTACGGTATCGAACTGCAGATCCTTCAGGATAGCACGGTAAGTTTTGCTGCCCAGTTTAATTTCAGCAACCTGAAAATCAGGTGTGTAAACCAGGTCTTTAAAAGCAGTAGCCGGAGCGGAAAATGCTACGATTTCTGCACCCCCATAAATAACGCAAGGCACTTTTTCCTCAGAACGGAGAAGGCGGGTGGCTTTTTTGCCGAATTCGCTTCTGAGTTGTCCTTCGATGGTTATTGATTTCATTGTTTAAACATTTATGATGTAAAAAAATACACTTGGTTATGGCATCCGGCGCTGGCTGTGAATGAACAGGCTGGTGATGGATTTGTTTTCGTACATGTTGCGGATGGCAACTGCGAAAAGTTCGGCCACGCTGATCACTTTTATCTTAGCGCTTTCCTGTTTGAGCGGGATGGTATCGCATACCACCAGTTCTTCGAGGATGGAGTTTTCGATGTTTTCGTACGCCTTGCCGCTGAAAACGGGGTGGGTACAAAAAGCTCTTACAGAACGGGCGCCTTTTTCCTTCAGGAGGGCAGCCGATTTTGTAAGCGTTCCTGCCGTGTCGCAGATGTCATCGATAAGTACGATGTCCTTATCAGTTACATCCCCGATTACCACCATGGAAGCGATCTCGTTGGCACGTTTGCGATGCTTATCACAGATAACCATTTCAGCATTGAAATAACTTGCCACTTCACGTACACGGGTGGTAGAACCCACGTCAGGGGACGCAAAGGTAAGGTTTTTCAGCTTGAGATTCTCTATATAAGGTATAAAAATCGCCGAGCTGTCGAGATGGTCAACCGGGATATCGAAGAAACCCTGGATCTGTGGAGCATGTAAATCCATAGTAATCACCCTGTTAGCCCCAGCGGCTGTTAACAGATTGGCGATCAGCTTGGAACCGATGGCCACACGCGGCTTATCTTTCCGGTCCTGCCGGGCAAACCCGAAATACGGGATAACGGCAGTAATATAACCGGCAGAAGCGCGCTTGGCGGCATCTATCATGAGCAGCAGCTCCATGAGATTGTCGGACGGGGCATTGGTACCCTGAACGAGGAAAACGTAATCACCGCGGATACTTTCCAGGAAAACTGGCTGGAATTCGCCGTCGCTGAACTTCTGGATATTTACTTTACCCAGACCGTTTCCATATCTGGCGGCGATTAGCTCTGCCAGAGCGGGGTTACTGTTACCCGTAAAGATTTTAACCGATGGATTCATGACAAAGAAAAGAGGTTGCAAAACTAAGATTTTAATTGCGGATATGTGGAAAAAAATCTGGCAGGGAAGCTGAAATGTTTACTAAATATTTTAGCAAAACCGGAAATTTAGGAGTAATTTGAAATGAATTTGTAAGAAGTATGCAAGCCATTTATGTTAACCCCTCCTACTGCGAGCCTGCGCCGCAGCGGCGATTGAAGGTGGTAAAGCGCCGCCGTATTAAGGAATGGCCGGAAGATGACCGGCCACGCGAAAAGATGTTGCGGGCAGGCCCGGCGGCTGTCAGTATCACTGAATTATTAGCCATTATCATTAATTCCGGCACTCCGGAAAAGTCGGCCCTGGATCTGGCCCGGGATATTCTCGGCAGTTGCGGGAATGATCTGCGCGAACTGGAGCGGCTGGATATGCGGGAACTCCGTAACTTCCGGGGCATCGGGGCCAAAAAGGCGGCTACCATCCTCGCGGCACTGGAATTGTGCCGGCGGCGGCAAATGTGCCCCCTCCTGGAAAAGCCGGTGGTTTCATCCATCGAAGATGCTGCAGATTATCTTCGCCCCTTACTGGCCGGGCAGCCCCGTGAAAGCTTCTACGTGCTTTTCCTGAACCATGCCAACAAAGTAGTATATCAGTCCTGTATCAGCACAGGCGGCATCACATCCACCACCGTGGATCCCAGGGTCGTGTTCCAGATTGCCCTGCAGCATAAAGCCACCCGCATTTTGCTGAGCCACAATCACCCCTCCGGTACCCTGCAGCCCAGTAAGGCCGATATCAACATCACCCGTAAACTCCAGGAAGGCGGGCGCCTCCTCGACATTGAAGTCCTCGACCACCTGATCGTTTCTGAAAACGGCTATCACAGCCTCCGGGAAGATGGCGTGTTGAGAGATCTGGGAGAGTAGTTGAAAAAATGAAATTACCATAGAATACCGTGGGAATCCCGCCGGATGAAGATAATTTGGGATGTGGAGCATAGCCCTGCTGTGCTCCGCATCACCTCAACAAAGTAGTCACCCCTTTCTGGAATACTCTTTTGTTGAACTCCGTATCTGTATACTCCAGCACCCACGCATATGTGCCTACGGATGCCGGCGATCCATTGATCCGGCCATCCCATTTCTGCTGCCAGTTACGGGTCTCAAACACCAGCTGGCCATTACGGCCAAATACACGGAATAGCAAATCAGCAGTTTTATATCCATTCAACGGATACAGATAATCATTCACTCCATCGTTATTGGGCGTGAATCCGGTAGGCACCGCTACATGACAACTGGGTACTGTTTTCAAAACATGTACGGCTGTATCTTCACATTGCAGATTGTCCACAACAATCAGCCGCACCGTATACTGAGCCTCCCGCGTTACCATCGGGTAGCGGTACGGATTCGGTACAGGGAGAATGCTGCCTGGCCCATGGCCCAGGTTCCAGCGCTGCGACACGATGTTACCGGTGCTCTGATTGGTAAATGTGATCATATCCAGCGGACAAAGCACAAACGCCCCAGGCGTAAAAGCAGCCACCAGTTCATTTGGAAGGTCAATTTTTTCTGAATGCACATCTGTACACTGCCTGTTCCAGACGGTCAGCTCCACTTCCTTCATCCCATAGTTCCCTTTCCAATACACTTTGTCGACCGATTGGGTGGTTTCTTCACTGCCATCTTCAAACTTCCAGCTCCACCGGTTTACACCGTTGGCTCCGTTATGATCCAGGTGTATGGTATCGGAAGCACAATTCAGCGCTGCGCGGAAAGCAAACCGGGCATCCACCACATCGCTGGTACCGAATGGCACGAACTGCCCCAGTAGCGATTCCACATTACACTCACTCATCAGGGTATTGTTATCGGTGCCCCGTACCAGGTTTAACCGCCAGTTACCTTCTTCCGTGATGGTTCGGTTGAGTACTATCTCAATACTATCGGTCAGTTGTCCGTTACAGAACACATTTGCGGCGGTAACCATCACGGGTTGCCCTGTTCCGGTAATGGTAAAGTCAGAACCGTTAAGAGCTACGGAAGCACAACGTACAGGATCCCGCAGCACTACCATGAGACGGTTAGGGCGGCAACCTACCGGCCGGATGAGGTCGAAGGGTACCGGTTGAGGAACGGCTATCGTCATCGTGATATTCTTGCCGGCGGTGATGGGGTTATCGCAGGCATCGAGCAATGTGTTACCATCGCTGCCGGTTTTTACCCGGAGGGTATAGTTACCGGGCCCCAGGGGCCGGTCCAGCTGAAGCACAACCGAATCCATATCAAAGCCCCCTGTGCAATTAACGCCTTCCGCTGCTATTACACGGGCGGGAAGACCGGCCAGTTCAAAATCGCTCCCATTAGCTGCAATGGTATTGCACCGGAACTTTTTGGACAGTTTAATGGCGATCCGGTTATTGAGGCAACGGTAGCGGGCCGATACAAAATCACCGGTATTGGGATCGGTGATTACGGCAGTGCCGCCACCGAACGATAAAGTATATCCGCTTTGGGTATTGGTAAAATGGCTTACCAGCAGCAGGTATTCGTGCCCTACCTGTAAGGTGGGCATACTGCTGAAGTTGGGATAAGTGGGTCCGGCACAATTAATAAGCCCCTGCCCTGCCGGGCCAGCCCCTGTAAGCCCGGAAAGCGAACTCCAGTTGCCGCAAACCTGCATGCTCCGGTCGGTGAAAATATCGTTCACGTTCCGGCCGGTTACGTCAAACACATGCCAGTCGTAATCATCGTTCAGATTGTTCGGTAATATGGAAAACCCGAGTGTACCTGCCTGATAGCAGGTGAATTTGTAGTAAAAAGGGTTCCTGTCAGTATAATCCGTATTGGGATCCACCTGTCCGCAGAAGTTCAGTGCGAGGGTACGCCCGGCGCAAAGGGGAACGGAAGCCTGTGCCAGATTACGGGTGCCACAGATAGGGAATGCGCTCTGAGGCGTCTGTCCCAGTTGCTGGCATGCCTGTCCGGAGGCGTGAAGTGCCGGCAATAGTGGTAAGCATATGATTAGCAGTAAAAAGCGCATGAATGGTTAGGGGTGTCGTATAAATATATATAAAGTAATAACATGTCGTTTTGTTACATTTGCAGGAATTTTCTTAAAAATAACAGCGCATGCTAAAAATTGGCTTGTTTGGAGTAGGACACCTGGGCAAAATACATCTTTCCCAGCTGTCAACCATGAAAGATGTGGAAGTGACGGGATATTTTGATCCCAGCGATGCCAACGCGGACAGTATCCGCGACCAGTATAATCTCACCCGGTTCTCATCTGCCGAGGAGCTTATCAAAGCTTCCGACGCAATCGATATTGTGGCTCCTACCACCCAGCACTTCCAGTTATGCGAAACTGCGATCCGCATGGGCAAGCACGTATTCGTGGAAAAGCCCATGACCAATACCATGGAAGAAGCCCGGCTGCTGGTAAAGCTCGTGGAAGAAGCGAATATCAAATTCCAGGTAGGCCACGTTGAGCGCTTTAATCCTGCTTTCCTTGCACTGAAAGGGTACGACCTCAAGCCCATGTTCATTGAAGTACACCGCCTGGCAGAATTCAATCCCCGTGGTACAGATGTAAGCGTGATCCTCGACCTCATGATCCATGATATCGATATCGTGCTCAGCATCGTACAATCCAGCATCAGCCGCATTTCCGCCAGTGGTGTAGCGGTGATGAGCGATACACCTGATATTGCCAACGTCCGTATCGAATTCCACAACGGATGTGTTGCCAACCTCACCTCCAGCCGTATTTCATTGAAGAAAATGCGTAAAATGCGCCTCTTCCAGAAAGATGCTTACATCGGTATCGACTTCCTAGATAAGAAAACCGAGATCATCAAACTGAAAACACCGGAAGACGAAGGGAAATTCACCCTCGATATCGCTACCAATAATGGTAAAAAGACGATCGCCATCGATAATCCGGAGATCAAACAGTCTAACGCTATCCGTACGGAACTGGAGCTTTTCCGCGACAGCATCCTCGAAAACAAACCGGTAGCCGTAAATGTGCGCGACGGGTTCCAGGCACTGGAAGCTGCTCATCAGATTCTGCAGAAAATCGGGAAAGGCCAGTCGGAATAAGCATTTCCGGTAAAGATGAATGAAACGTGGTCCCCAACATTCAGCAACGGGGTTGCTGCATGCTGTAACTTTTGTGTATTTCCACACGTTTCAGAAAAAACCACGTACCATGAAAAATGGACTACTCCTCATTGCGGCCATTATGCTTATCACCGCAGCATCCTGTAAGAAAGACAAGAAAACCGGTAAAACTGAAGCCCTCATATTTAACGAAACCCATTGCTCCGATCCATGGGTGAGAGATGTACCAGGTAACAGCACCAACTTCACCCAAAAGCTACAGGCATGGCTGATCGCCAAAACCGGTGTACCAATCGGGGAACCCAAACGGGAATTTAATAAAGAAAAAGGAAATTATTGCCTGGCCTGTTCGTGCTTATCAGGCAACGTCACTATAATCCGGGTGACAAAAGGAACCGAACAAAAGTACATCGACCTGGGATTCCAAAAGGTTGAATAGTCATTCTGATTTCAGGAAAACTTCCGCAATGGCAATATCCGGCGGGCGTGTGATATTGATATTGTGATCAGCATTGTACAATCCGGCATCAGCCGTATTTCCGCAAGCGGCGTAGCCGTGATGAGCGATACACCTGATATTGCCATTTGCTACATGCTGTAACCTTTGTGTATTTCCACTCGTTTCAGAAAAAAACCACGTACCATGAAAAATGGACTATTCCTATTAGCGGCTACCATGCTTATCACTGTAGCATCCTGTAAAAAAGACAAATCTCCTGACAAGTCTAACACCTATTACTACGATGAAACCCAATGCTCCGATCCCTGGTTCAGGGATATCGAGCGAAACAGCAGCACCTTCACCAAAGAACTAAAGAACTGGCTAATTACTAAAACCGGCGTGCCCATATCGGAGCCTAAACGGGAATACCAGGTAGGGAAAGCAATTTACTGTGCAGCCTGTTCCTGCACTTCAGGTAACGTCCTTTTTATCTGGCCGGTAAAAGGCACCGAACAAAAGTTCATCGACCTGGGATTCCGTAAGGCAGAGTAATTATTCTGATTTCAGGAAAACTCCCGTAATGATAATATCGAGGGGATTATGAGCTTATTACGCTCCTCTCCTTCTACCAGATTTACCTCTGTACTATAGCGCTCTGCCACACTGGCTTCATCCGTGAATAACGGATCATAAGGTTGCCTGTCATAACAGTTATATGGTGATAACTTCATTGTCTCCTCAACGTTATGAGCAGCAATTTATCGCCCCTGGGTTCGTGAGGCAATAACTTTTAGTACCTTCAGACTGTTTTTATATAAATAGATTTCATGAGGAAAGGTTTACTATTAGTGATAGCCTGTCTAACCCTGGCCAATATATCGTGTAAGAAAGATCAGCAGATAGAACCATTAGGTGATACACTTATATGGACGGAAACGAAATGCGGGGATCCATGGGCGGTAGATGTAGATCGCAACAGTGCCAACTTTGAAGCGGAATTAGATAAATGGTTAGAATCGAAAACGGGTTTTACCATTGTGCAGCCGCTCCGTAAGAAGATTCCGGGCACAGCCCAGAATTGTACGGAATGCAATTGTAAAACCGGCAACGTTATTTACATTTTCCCCAATAATAGCAAGCAGCAGAAATTCCTCACCATGGGTTTTCGCAAGCAGTAACTTATGCTTGTTGAAGCAACACTTCGGCAATCGCCATATCTAACGGTCGGGTGATTTTGATGTTGCGCTCCTCTCCTTCCACCAGGTTAATCTCTGCACCATAGCGCTCTGCCACGCTGGCTTCATCCGTAAATAACGGATCATAAGGCTGATCGAATGCAGGAAGTAATTGTTCAGACAGGAACGTCTGGGGAGTCTGGATTATACGGAACCGGCTACGGTCTACCGACAAATTGCCTTCATCATCTACCTCGCGCAAACTGTCTTTTACTTCGATTGCCGGTATGGCATTTCCCTTTGATAAAGCGCCTTCGCAGCACCGGCGGATCAATGCAGGAGAAAGCAATGGCCGCACGCCATCGTGTACAAACACTACTGCCGGTTCTGTAATCGTTTCCAGACCGTTTTTCACGGAGTGGAAACGTGTTTCTCCGCCGTGTACGATCATAATGGATGGCGGCACGTCAAATGAAACCAGTAAGGGTGCGATGTAGGCCTGATGAGCCTGGGGAATTACCAGCACGATCCGGATATCCGGGTATGCGGTGCGGAATGCGTTAATCGTATGATGCAGCACGGGTTTGCCGCCTATCTCCATAAATTGTTTGGGGATGGTGCTTCCCATCCGCTGGCCGGAACCACCGGCTACGATAACTGCTATCTTATTCCTGTCTGGCATATATGCGAAGTAAGGTTATTTTGATAAAAAAAGGCAAACAGTATGTACTGTTTGCCTTTTAAAAATCCTGTATCCGGATCAAATAATGAGCATGGCATCGCCATAACTAAAGAACCGGTATTTTTCCTTGATAGCCTGCTGATAAGCTTCCATGATCAGGTCGTAGCCGGCGAAGGCGCATACCATGATAAGGAGGCTGGTTTTGGGCAGGTGGAAGTTGGTTACCAGTGCATTCGGAATGGAAAAATCATACGGAGGGTGGATGAAGGTATTCGTCCAGCCTTCTGCCGCTTTCAGATGGTTCTGTGCGGTAACGGAAGATTCAACGGCACGAACGGTAGTGGTACCGATAGCGCAGATCTTGCGGTTTTCTTCTTTCGCTTTGTTCACGATCTTCACGGCATATTCATCGATGTGGAAATATTCCGCATCCATTTTATGCTTGCTCAGGTCTTCCACCTCAATAGGGCGGAAAGTTCCCAGGCCGGTGTGAAGGGTAACTTCGGCGAACTTCACGCCCTTGATCTCCAGGCGTTTGATCAGCTCACGGCTGAAGTGAAGCCCCGCAGTAGGAGCAGCTACAGCACCTTCGTACTTGGCGTACACGGTCTGGTAACGTTCCTTGTCTTCTTCTTCCGGTTTGCGTTTGATGTACTTCGGCAGCGGGGTTTCTCCCAGGCTGTCCAGTACGGCCTTGAACTCTTCGTCGTTTCCTTCGAACAGGAAACGGATGGTACGGCCGCGGGAAGTAGTGTTGTCGATTACTTCCGCCACCAGGCTCTCGTCGTCCCCGAAATACAGTTTGTTGCCTACACGGATCTTCCGGGCCGGATCCACGATTACATCCCACAGACGGTTTTGCTTGTTCAGCTCACGGAGCAGGAACACTTCAATTTTCGCTCCGGTCTTCTCTTTACGGCCATACAAGCGCGCGGGAAACACTTTCGTGTTGTTCACGACCATTACGTCCTTATCATTGAAATAACCCAGAATGTCTTTGAAAACTTTGTGCTCGATTTTACCAGTGGCGCGGTTAACGACCATCAGGCGGCTCTCGTCTCTTGTCTTGGAGGGATGTTGTGCGATCAGGTTTAACGGCAGATCGAACTTGAATTGTGATAATTTCATATTACGGTATGAATGAATTTAAAGTCTGCAAAGGTACGGATTATAACGCATATCCGGAAATAAGGTTCAACGGCCGGGAATAGCCGCTATTAATTCCTTCGTATAGGAAGATGCAGGCCGGTGATACACATCGTCTGCCCTCCCCATTTCCGCAATCTTCCCCCGCTGCATCACCATCATCCTGTCACTCATAAAATGCACAACAGACAGATTGTGAGATATAAATATATACGTGAAATTGAACTCATTCTGCAATTCCCGTAACAGGTTCAGTACCTGGGCCTGCACACTTACATCCAGCGCAGATACCGATTCGTCACAGATAATGAACTCCGGGTTCAGGGCCAGTGCCCGGGCAATCACTATACGCTGCCGCTGGCCGCCCGAAAACTCGTGTGGGTAACGGTGATAATGCTCCGGCAGCAGCTGCACCTTCTCCAGCAATGCCAGCACCCGCTCTTTCCGCTCCCTGTCGTTCCCATACAATCCATGTACCTGCATGGGTTCAAGAATGGCCTGCCCAACGGTCATCCGTGGATTGAGAGAAGAATATGGGTCCTGAAAAATAAGCTGGATATGCTTCCGCATGTCGCGCAGCTCCGAAGCCGGCATGGCCAGCAGATCGCGCCCGCGGTAACGTATAGCCCCCTGCGTTGGCTCCACAAGGCGGAGCAAGGTGCGGCTCAGGGTGGTTTTTCCGCAGCCCGATTCCCCTACCAGCCCCAGCGTTTCCCCTTCCCTGACAGTAAAACTGATATCGTCTACCGCCCTGTTCCATTCTTTCACCTTCCCGAACAGTGACTTTCCGCGGGGGAACCAGGTGCTCAGTCCTTCCACTTCCAGGAGCGGCGGCCTTTCCGCGAGCATTTCTTCCCGCGCCAGCATTTCCGTTCCGGGCATTTCCAGCGATTGTACAAATGCCTTCACTTCCAGGGGCTCCCTGCTGCCGGTGAAGTCCTTTACCACAGGCAGGCGGCGTAACCGAAGGTCCAGCGGTGGACGGCAGGCCAGTAATCCTTTTGTATATGCATGGGCAGGGCGTTCAAAGATCTGCTGCACTTCCCCTTCTTCCACTATTTCACCTTTATACATCACGGCCACCCTGTCGGCGATTTCCGCGATCACGCCAAGATCGTGGGTAATGAACACCACGCTCATCCCCATCTCCCGTTGTAACTCCCGCAGCAGTTCAAGGATCGTTTTCTGCACGGTAACATCGAGGGCTGTGGTAGGCTCGTCAGCAATCAGGAGGCGCGGCCCGCAGGATATGGCCATGGCAATCATGACACGCTGCTTCTGCCCCCCGGAAAGCTCATGGGGATATTTATCAAACGCTTCTTCAGGCCTTGGCAGGCGCACGCGCTCAAAGAGGGCGAGCGTTTGCCGGCGGGCCTCGCGGGCGTTTACTTTTTTATGGAGAATAATGGCTTCGGCCACCTGTTGGCCACAGGTATGCAGCGGGTTCAGGCTGGTCATAGGCTCCTGGAAGATCATGGCTATTTCGTGGCCACGGTAGCCGCGTATGGCGGATTCTGTCAGGCGCAGCAGGTCTTGCGGAGGCTTATTTTCCGGCTGATAGATGATCTCCCCGCTGCTGATGCGCCCCGGCTCGGTAATGAGCCGCATAATGCTGAGGGAGGTTACGGATTTCCCCGATCCGGATTCTCCTACAATACCCAGTATCTCACCCGGCTGAATGTTAAACGAAATGCCTTTTACAGCGGTAACGGTATGGCCTTCGCCACGAAATTCGACGGATAGATTACGGATAGCAACCAGCGGTACAGGCATTAGAAACGGAGGTGTTTTACGGTTTGGTGGCTGTTGATGAGATTTTTCAGGGAATCGATCCCTACGCGGAGATGGCGGTCTACGAATTCATTCGTTACTTTCTTATCGCTCTCTTCGGTTTTCACGCCTTCAGGCACCATTGGCTGGTCAGAAACGAGGAGCAGCGCACCGGTAGGGATTTTATTATAAAAGCCGACCGAAAAGATGGTGGCAGTTTCCATATCGATGGCCATGGCACGGATACGCTCGAGGTACTTCTTGAAGTCGGCATCATGCTCCCACACCCGGCGGTTAGTACTGTAACAGGTCCCGGTCCAGTAATCGCAACCGTATTCCCGAATGGTGGTGGAAATGGCTTTCTGGAGAGCAAACGCCGGGAGGGCGGGCACTTCTGCCGGAAAGTAGTCGTTGGAGGTACCTTCTCCCCGGATGGCCGCAATGGGCAGGATGAGGTCGCCGATACTGTTTTTCTTCTTCAATCCCCCGCATTTCCCCAGGAAAAGTACGGCTTTGGGAGATATAGCACTGAGCAGGTCCATTACCGTAGCGGCTCCGGGACTACCCATTCCAAAATTAATGATGGTAATATCGCCTGCTGTACAGCATTGCATGGGCCTGTCGGCGCCAACGATCTTAGCATCGTTCCATTGGGCAAATTGCAGTACGTAGTTGGAAAAGTTGGTCAGCAGGATGTGGGAACCGAAGTTCTCCAGCTTCTCGCCCGTGTATCTGGGCAGCCAGTTAGCTACTATCTCTTCTTTCGTCTTCATAGCCTTTTGACAAGTGAATGTAATGTTTTTTCGGCAAAAAGCCATCCAATCGCTAGTTTTACGGGATGATATCCATCCGGTTCCCACAGCCCGATTTTAAGATTACAGCCAGCAATGGCCGGGAAATGATTTACGATCCATACCGGAAAAAGTATGTGGCGCTTACACCGGAGGAATGGGTGCGGCAGAACTTCCTGAACTACCTTGTTAAATCCCGCGAATACCCCGGCGCCCTCATGAGTATAGAAAAGGAACTGCACCTTGGCGAGTTGCGCAAACGGTGCGACATCGTGGTGTATTCCCGCGAAGCCACCCCCTGGATGATCGTGGAATGTAAGGAAATGGGCGTTCCCCTGAAGCAGCCCGTACTGGAACAGATCGTAAGATACCATATGGCCCTGCCCGCCCCCTGGCTGGTAATTACCAACGGGGTGAATACCTGGTGCTGCCGCCTCGACGGGGCTGCCGCCACCTGGGTATTTGAGCAGGACCTTCCCGATTACCCCGCTGTGACGCCCCCTCCCACAGCCGAATAAGTATGTTTTATCGTTCAAAGTATTAAAAGGTGGCCCTTTAGGCGGCCCTTAGCCGTATGCCAGACTCCTTGCAGACCTATAGTCGTTCCATTCACCCCCTAATTATATCTGGCCTATATCATGGATATGACCAGCCTATATTTAGGGTATGTTTAGCCTCTTTAAGGGCCTGATATACCCTAGATATACCCTAGATATAGGCTAAATATACCCTAGACATATATAAGGATAGAAGGCAACAAGACAAGGATTAGAATATATCTAAAAGCCCATTAAAAGCCGATAAGGATATGGCTAAAGTATTTTTGTAAGGGGTGCAAATTGACAAAAAAAGGGCGGCCATAATGGCCGCCCCGGTCGTACAGTTCCGTATTTGTGTAAAAATCAGGGGAAGATGCCGAGCTGCTCGTAAGCTGCACCCACCTTATCGATGGCGCAGGCATAGGCTGCGGTACGCATATCCTTGATTTTCTTATGCTCAAGGGATTTCTCACGCACTTCGTGGAGGGCGGTGATCATGGTTTCTTCCAGGCCGGAATAAACCAGGTCCACTTCATCTGCACCGTGGGCGATGAACTTCCTTTCTTTTTCAGATACTTTCTTACCGGTCAGTTCTTCGATCTGGCCGAGGATGTGGATATTCATGTTTTCATCGAAGCGTTTGCCGAGACGGCCGTAGCGCACGTGACTGAGGTTTTTCAGCCATTCGAAGTAAGACACGGTAACACCGCCTGCATTGAGGAACATATCAGGCACTACGATCACGCCTTTCTTAGCGAGGATATCGTCTGCTTCAGGGGTGATGGGGCCGTTAGCCGCTTCACCGATGATTTTAGCCTTGATACGGGGGGCGTTTTCTTCGTCGATCACGTTTTCGAGGGCAGCAGGGATGAGGATGTCGCACTCCATTTCCAGGCCTTCGGTGTTCTTTTTAAGGTTTTTTGCGCCGGGGAAGCCGGTGATGGAACCGGTTTCGTTACGGTGTTTCAGTACAGCATCGGGGTCGAGGCCTTTATGGTTGTAGATGGCACCATCCCACTCGATGAGGCAGATTACTTTGGCACCTGCTTCGTGGAAGTATTTGGCGGCGTGGTAGCCCACGTTACCCATACCCTGTACCACAACTGTTTTACCTTCGATTCCGGGCTCGAGACCGAGGCGTTTCATGTCTTCTTTAACGTTGCAGAGTTCACGGAGACCGTAGAACACACCGAGGCCGGTGGCTTCTTTACGGCCGCGAACGCCGCCCTGGGATACGGGTTTACCTGTTACACAGCCGTAGCCGTCGATTTCTCCGGGGCGGAGGCTCATGTAGGTGTCGAGGATCCAGCTCATTTCGCGCTCACCGGTTCCGTAATCTGGTGCTGGAACGTCGATGCCGGGGCCGATGAAGTTCTTCTTCACCAGTTCAGCCGTGTAGCGGCGGGTGATATTTTCGAGCTGGAAGGGGGTGTAATTCCGGGGATTGATACGGATACCGCCTTTGGCACCACCGAAGGGTACGTTTACAATCGCACACTTGTAAGTCATCAGGGCGGCGAGCGCCATCACTTCGTCCTGGTTCACTTCATCGCTGAAGCGGATACCGCCTTTACAGGGCAGTTTGTGGTGAGAGTGTTGTACGCGGTAAGCCTCAATTACTTCAATGCCATCGCCTACGCGAACGGGGAATTTCATACGGTATACAGCGTTACAGGCCTTGATCTGCTCAAGGATGCCATTCTCCCATTTTGTGAATTGCGCGGCTTTATCAAAGCTCATTTCCACACTGTGGAAAAAGCTATAATGCGGTTCTTGCGTCAGCGCTTTTGCTTTAGCCATAAAAAACGGTTTAGATATGTTGTTTTGGTGTTGTAAGCAGACTTGTAAGGGGGCGGCGGGGGCTATTTTTCTTTTTCCAGCTTCGTGATCTTCCTGTCGAGCCGCACCAGGTAAAATGTGATACAGCTGAAGATGATCACCAGGATGCCCACGGCTACATATATTTTACTGTTGCTCCGGAAAAACTCGTTCACGGCGCCGGTCTCCGTATTTTGCTGGCCGGCGGCTTGTTGTACGGCTGCTGCGGTATCCTGGCCGAAGGCGGTGGAAACGAAAAGCAGCATAATGGCGAAAAAGGAAACGGATATTCTGTTAACCATGAATGATATTTTTAAGAGCCAATCTTTTATAACGGTTGCGGAGGGTATAGATCCAGATGCCCAGCAGGGTGAATCCGATGAAGGCGGGCCAGAGCACCATTTTGATGGTACCGGCCGTGTCTTTATCACTGAAGCCCGGGCTGCTGGCGCTGCCGGGATGCAGGGAATCTACCGTGCGGGGGATGATGTAAGTAAGCGGAATGAGCAGTGCAAAGGCGAACACATTGTAGATGGCAGACACACGGGCGCGCTTGTCGATATCAGTGAAAGACATGCGGAGCACGAGGTAGGCCATATAAATGGCCAGGGCAATGGCGGTGGTCATCTGCTTGGGATCGTTTACGATAGTACCGCCCCAGGTATAGGTGGCCCAGAGCATGCCCGTGAGGAAGCCCATTACGCCGAAAAGCACCCCCACGCTGGCTGCGCTGGAAGCGCGCACATCGCGGCGGAGATCGTTTGTAGCGAGGTACCATACGGAATTAACCACGGAAATCGTAAGCAGGGTATACATTGCCATCCACATCGGCAAGTGAAAGAAGATGCTGCGGGCAGCCTGCTGGTTGTTGCCGATTACAGGCACCGGAACCATGAACCCTCCGATGATCACGTAAAGCAGGAGCAGTACGGAGAGTATTTTCCACCAATTTTTAGCCATTACTGTAATGAAATATTGGGGGCAAACCTACACGATTATCGCCGAACGGCAAAGCAATTTGATGATTTTGATGAACCTGCAAATCCACCGTTCAGCATTGAACAATCCGCATCGCGGAGCGACTTTTGTTGAAATTTATTCTTTCCAGAGGAATGGGAACAAGATAAGCGCAAGGGCAATAATGAGCACATCCATCCCTGCCAGCATGAGGAACATCCCTCCCAGCCCCGGTTGCACCACGGGCGAAAAAGCACTCTGGGAAACGTTACTCAGCAAAATAAGGATGGGCATAATAAGCGGGAAACCCATGATCGCCATGAGCGCCGCATTCTGGCTGGCCTGTGCGGCAATGGCAGCCAGCATGGTAAATAACAGGCTCAGGCTCACCCCGCCCAGCAATACCACCCCCAGGAAATACCAGGGTTTCACCAGCGGGTTACCCAGGAAAAGAATACAGCAAAGCAGGGTAACGGAGCTGAACAACAGCATCAGCAACACATTGTAAATCAGCTTGGCTGCTATAAAATAACGGGGGTGTACCAACGAATAAAAGTATAAAAGCCGGCCCCTGCTCTCCTGCAGAAAGCTCTTCGCCACGGCGTTCACACATACAAACAGCTGCACCACCCAGAACATGGCATTCCACATCCGCTCCTCCGGTTCCCGCACCATCAGGTTAATGACGAACACCGTGGAAAAAACATAGAGCAGAATACCAAAAAGGGCATGGCGCTGGCGCCATTCGAGCAGGATATCCTTACGGACAAGGGCATATATCTGGGAAATCGGACTTTTCACGGGCACAAAGATAACTTTGATCCGTCAAATTGAAATCCATTAACTTTAACGCTTTACCGCAATGCATAGCATATGAAGAAAATCGTTGTTGCCAACCGGGGCGAAATCGCTCTGAGGGTAATGCGCTCAGCCCGGGAAATGGGAATCGCCACTGTAGCAGTTTATTCAGAAGCCGACCGTACCATGCCCTTTGTGCAGTATGCCGACGAAGCAGTTTGTATCGGTCCGGCCCCTTCCGCCCAAAGCTATCTGCTGGGCGACAAGATCATCGCAGTTGCGAAATCAACAGGTGCCGATGCCATCCATCCCGGCTACGGCTTCCTCAGTGAGAATGCACGCTTCGCGCAGGCGGTGGAAGATGCAGGCCTCCTTTTCATTGGCCCCTCCGCTTCCAGTATCGAAACAATGGGCAGCAAACTGGCCGCTAAACAAGCCGCACAAAA
The DNA here is from genome assembly GCF_003149455.1 of Chitinophaga deserti. GTDB lineage: Bacteria > Bacteroidota > Bacteroidia > Chitinophagales > Chitinophagaceae > Chitinophaga > Chitinophaga deserti. Next base: position 204,522 of record NZ_QFFK01000010.1, on the reverse strand, counting down.
GTTCGGCGTGCCAATGGTACCCGGTACGGAAACGCCCCTTAAAAGTCTTGAAGAAGCGAAAGAAGTTGTAAAGAAAACCGGCTTCCCCATCCTCATCAAAGCATCTGCAGGCGGCGGCGGTAAAGGGATGCGCGTGGTAGAAAAAGAAAGTGAACTGGAAGAACAGATACGCCTCGCCAAAAGCGAAGCCCTCAGCGCTTTCGGAGACGATGCCGTTTTTATTGAAAAATACGTGGGCTCTCCCCGCCATATTGAAATACAGGTGCTGGGCGACCGCCATGGCAATGTAGTATACCTTTTCGAAAGGGAATGCTCCATCCAGCGCCGTCACCAGAAACTTATCGAAGAGGCCCCCTCATCCTGCCTTACCCCGGATATCCGTAAGGCTATGGGGCAGTGCGCCGTAGATGTGGCCCGCGCCTGTAACTACCACGGCGCCGGTACAGTGGAGTTCCTCGTCGATGATAAACTCAATTTCTACTTCCTAGAAATGAATACCCGCCTGCAGGTAGAGCATCCCGTTACAGAAATGATCACGGGGCTCGATCTGGTGAAGGAACAGATTAAGGTGGCTCGCGGCGAAAAACTCTCTTTCGGGCAAAACGACCTGCAAATGAATGGCCACGCCATTGAACTGCGCCTTTGTGCGGAAGATCCGGCCAACAACTTCCTCCCCGATACCGGCAGGCTGGAAACGTATATTCGTCCACAGGGCCCCGGCGTGCGGGTAGATGACGGGTATGAAGCAGGAATGGATATCCCTATATTCTACGATCCCATGATATCGAAGCTGATTGCATGGGGAGCTAACCGTGAGGAGGCCCGGCACCGGCTCATCCGTGCCATCGACGAATACAGGGTAACAGGAATTAAAACAACACTCCCCTTTGGTAAATGGGCACTGCAGCAGCCGGCGTTCATAGATGGTAATTTCGATACGAATTTCATCGGCCGGTATTTTACGCCCCAGGCACTGGAAGCGCCTGAGGATGATGCGGCACGTGCAGCCGCCATTCTTGCTGCCATATTATGGGATAAACCCGCAGCGGCAGCAGCAACACCGGAAAACCATTCAGCAAAACCATCGTCCCGCTGGAAACAACGCAAACAGATGCGGTAATACCGTGTAAAAGGATGTTAAAACAAGGGAACGGCAAGGAGAATTGTCTTTTCGTTTGTAGCTTTGCAGCGATTTTCTAATGAAGCAGTTGATTCTGAATATCCTGGCCTTCTTTTACAGGCCATTCGCGAAGGTTATGCCATTCCAGACCTTCCGTTACCTGGCATGCGGAGGTGGTAACACCCTGCTGGATATTTTCCTGTTCTTTATATTCTACAATTTTGTGCTGGAAAAGCAGGTGGTGCATCTGCCTTTGATTTCTCTCAGTCCTCACATCGCAGCGGTATTCATGGCGTTTATTGTCAGCTTCCCGTCAGGATTTTTACTCAATAAATACATTGTTTTTTCGGACTCTAATCTCAGAGGCCGCGTGCAGCTGGTTCGTTACTTCCTGCTGGTAGCGGTTTGCCTGCTGATGAACTATGTATTGATGAAGCTGTTTGTGGATTATTGCGGCTTCTACCCCACTATCAGTAAAATCCTGACTACGGCCGTTGTCGTATGTTTCAGTTACATCACCCAGAAGAAATTTACGTTTAAAGTGAAGGTGGAGCCTTAATGAAAAGGCCCTTTCATTATGCAGCATCTCCCCTGGCGTAGCAATGCCGGCAGCGGGGTTCGTAATGGTCCTTTTCACCGAGCAATACTTTCTGCGAACCTGCAGCGGTACGGTAGGAATGAGTGGCTATGTTACCGCAACGCACACAAATGGCATGTAGTTTGGTGATATAGTCGGCTTTTGCAAGCAAGGCGGGAATGGGGCCGAAAGGCTCGCCGCGGAAGTTCATATCGAGGCCTGCCACGATAACACGGATGCCCTGCAGCGCCAGCTGGTCACAAACATTGGGAAGCTCCATGTCAAAAAACTGGGCTTCGTCGATACCGACCACTTCTACTCCCTGCCCCAGCAGCAGCATTTGTTGAGAGCTTTCGACGGGTGTGGAAAGGATGCGCGATTCGTTATGAGACACAATATGTTCATGATCATACCGCACATCCATGGCAGGTTTGAAGATCTCGACAGAAAGGTTAGCGAACTTCGCACGTTTCAGCCGGCGGATGAGTTCTTCCGTTTTACCGGAGAACATCGATCCGCAGATCACTTCGATCCATCCTCTCCGGCCACCCGTAAGCGAAGGTTCAATAAACATATTATAGTATTTTGATTAACAAGTGGTTAAAAAAGTATAACTTTAGTGCAAATAAAATATTTTTTGCCGTACAACGTTATCAACACTGATTTACGGACCAAAAATTCAATTAACGCATGGAAAAGATAAATGCCTTAATTGACAAACTGCAGGAATTGAAAAATTCAACTGCGAGTTTGCAATCCATATCCTACTATACACAGTTGCTGCAGGCGGAGATCCTCCACCAGCGTAATCTTCAGAAAAAAGCAGAGCTTTCTTCCCATGGTCATGTGGCGGTTATTATGCCGGCACACGTTCATGTCCCTGAACCTGCCCTGCCAACGCCTGTGCCTGTAGAACCTGTTGCCGCCCCGGCAGCATATACACCGGCAGCAGCAGCCACTAACGGCCATGCCAATGGTTATGCGCCCGACCGTGTGCCCGTTAAACCGGTACGCCCCTCCATACCAACAGGCGCCACCCTTTTTGATCCACCTCCTGCCCAGCCTGCTCCGGCTCCCGAGCCGCAGAATACCATTCGCCGTGAACTGAACGAACTGGCTTCCAAACCAGCCGCTTCTCTTAACGACCGATTCAGCAGCAATAAACTGGAAGTAGGTGAGAAGATCGGGAATAAAGGGGTGCCCGACCTCAAAAGCGCGATCGGTATCAACGACAAGTTTCAGTTCATGGACGCCCTTTTCCGCAATGATAAGGACATGTATGAGCGCTCGCTGAAAACCATCAACGAGTGTGCTTCACTCCAGGAAGCCGAATACTGGATTGAGCGTGAACTGAAGATCAAGCTTGGGTGGGACGAGTCAGATACCGTGGCCCAGCACTTCTACTCCCTTGTCAGGAAGCGCTTTTCCTGAATGTAACGCATGATTTTTTCCGTAGCTCCTTTGTGTTCTTCCACGAAGCGGCTGGTGATCTCTACGGTTTGCCCGTAGTAATAGGGATCGTTGAGCGCCTCAATTGCTTTTCCCAGCTCCGCCGCATTGTTGATTACAATCGTACCCCTCAGGTGCACCAGCATCTCTGCTTCATGAAACCGGGAATATTCCGGACCAATGATGACGGGGCGGCCATAGGTAGCAGGCTCCAGCAGGTTGTGAATCCCCTCTTTTCCAAATCCTCCGCCCACGTAACAGATTCTGCCATAACGGTATAGGGCCGCCAGCATGCCTACGTTATCGATCACGAGTACATCCGGCTGGCGTCCGTTTAGTTCTGAGAAACGCACGGCATCAGGGAAAAGGGATTGTATTTTATCGAGATGGGCTTTATGAATTTCATGGGGCGCCAGCACCAGTTGCCGGCCTTCTTTCCCCCCGCCATACCACCATTCTGCCAGCACTGTTTCATCAGCTTCCCAGGTACTGCCCGCCACGAGCACTTTCGGAACGCGCAGGGCTGCTTCAATAACTGGAAGCGAAACCGGGTTCTGTCGGAGGGCCCATACCCGGTCGAACCTGGTATCCCCCGCAAGGGAAACATGCTTTACCCCTATATTGTGCAGCAGTGTAATGGAAGCTTCGTTCTGTACGAAAAGGTGGTCCATATGCAGGAGCAGGTTCCTGAACATTTTACCATACGACCTGAAAAAGAGCTGTTTATCGCGGAATATGCCGGAAATCAGGAGCACGGGAACCTTACGGGCATATAAAGCCTGCAGGAAGTGTAACCAGAATTCATATTTGATGAAGATGGCCAGTTTCGGGCGCACCAGGTCCAGGAACCGGGTGGCATTCTGAGGGGTATCGAGGGGGAGGTAACAAACAAAATCCGCTCCCGGCCAGTTTTTCCTCACTTCATACCCGGAAGGGGAGAAAAAGGTGAGTACAATCCGGTGACCCGGGTAATCCGTGCGGAGGTTTTCCAGAACAGGCCTCCCCTGCTCAAATTCGCCAAGGGATGCGGCATGTACCCATACGGTCGGTTTTTGCCCTTCCATGGCAGCCTCCAGTTCAGGCCAAAGCCGCTCCCGGCCTTCGATCCAGGCCTTAGCCTTTGCCTTCCCGGCACGGGCTGCAAGCCCCACCGCAGCCCTGTAGAGCCGGATGCCTATGTTATACAAAAAAAACGATACACGCACGGTATTGAACTTTAATCTGGTAAAATGTAATGCCCTGCAAAGATAGTCTCTGCAGCCTAACCCAAAATTTGTAAATTTGCCAACTCATAAAAAGACATTGTTCATGGTTCCAATTCAGATGGTGGATTTAAAACGCCAGTACAACAAGATTAAACCGCAGGTAGATGCGGCAATGCTGGAAGTACTGGAAAGCGCCGCATTCATTAACGGCGGCCCCGTTCAGCAGTTTTCTCAGGAACTTGGCGACTATCTCGGAACCAGGCATGTTATCCCCTGCGCAAATGGTACCGATGCTCTCCAGATTGCTATGATGGCCCTTGGCCTGCAGCCTGGGGATGAAGTGATTACGCCTTCCTTTACCTTTATCGCTACAGCAGAAGTGATTGCACTCCTGCAGCTGAAGCCGGTATTTGTAGATATAGATCCTAAAACTTACTGTATAGACCCTCAGGCGATCGAAAAGGCCATTACGCCTAAAACGAAAGCCATTGTTCCGGTGCACCTTTACGGGCATTGCTCCGATATGGACAGCATCATGGACATTGCCAATAAGTACGGGTTGTATGTGATTGAGGATAATGCACAGGCTATCGGCAGCAACTATACCCTCAAAAACGGCGTTACTAAAAAAGCAGGCACATTCGGCCACATCGGCTGCACGTCTTTCTTCCCCAGCAAAAACCTGGGTTGCTATGGAGATGGCGGCGCTCTTTTTACCGATAATGATGAGCTGGCAGCAAAAATCCGCATGGTAGCCAACCACGGCCAGTCACAGCGCTATTACCATGATGTGGTAGGCGTCAACAGCCGGCTCGACACCCTGCAGGCTGTAGTACTCCGCATCAAGCTGCAACTGCTGGACCAATACATAGCCGCGCGCCGCGAAGTGGCCGCTGCTTATGATGCAGCATTCGCAGGCAACCCGCACGTTATCACACCTTACCAGGCACCCAACCAGCTGCACGTGTTCCACCAGTACACGCTTCAGCTCGAAGGGAAAGACCGTAACGGACTCCAGGCTTTCCTGGCCGATAAAAAAGTGCCGGCCATGATTTATTATCCTGTACCGGGACATCGTCAGAAAATGTTCGATGGCATGACCGAAACGAATCAACACCTTCCTGTTACCGATACACTCACCACCAAGGTCATTTCCCTTCCCATCCATACGGAAATGGATCCTGACCAGCTGAAGCACATTATTGAATCCGTACAATCATTCTTAAACTAATCCCAACATGAAAATTACCGTGGTAGGAACCGGGTATGTAGGTCTTGTGACCGGTACCTGTTTTGCCGAAACAGGCAATGATGTCACTTGCGTGGATATCGATGTAAAAAAAGTTGAAATGCTCTCATCCGGTCAGATTACAATATATGAGCCGGGACTGGAAAAGTTATTTGAGCGTAACCTCAAAGAAGGGCGGCTGAGTTTCACTACGAATCTGGCCGAAGGAATTCGTGACGCAGCAGTTATTTTCCTTGCTTTGCCTACCCCTCCGGGAGAAGACGGATCGGCCGACCTTTCCTATATTCTGAAGGTAGCAGACCAGTTGGGACATTTACTGGAGGATTATAAAGTTATTGTCGACAAAAGTACGGTACCTGTAGGTACAGCAGATAAAGTTCGTGCGGCTATCGGGAAAAACACCACCGTTGAATTCGATGTGGTATCTAACCCTGAGTTCTTACGTGAGGGCGTTGCTGTAGAAGATTTCATGAAACCCGACCGTGTAGTGATTGGGACAAACTCTGAAAGGGCACGTAAAATTATGGGAGACCTTTATGGTCCATTCGTACGCCAGGGCAATCCCGTAATTTTCATGGATGAGAAATCTGCAGAACTTACCAAATACGCCGCCAACTCTTTCCTTGCTACCAAGATCTCTTTCATGAACGAGATCGCCATCCTCTGTGAGCGCCTGGGTGCTGATGTGGACATGGTACGCCGTGGTATCGGTAGTGACGACCGAATTGGTAAACGCTTCCTGTTCCCCGGTATCGGATATGGCGGCAGCTGCTTCCCTAAAGATGTGCAGGCACTGGTAAAATCTTCCCAGGATGCTGAATACGATTTCCGCATCCTCAATGCCGTAATGGACGTGAATGAGCAGCAGAAAGTATTCCTGCTACCTAAAATCGAAGCTTATTTCGATAATGGCCTGAGCGGAAAGCATTTCGCACTGTGGGGGCTTGCTTTCAAACCTAATACAGACGATATCCGTGAGGCACCTGCCTTATATATCATCGAACGCCTGCTTGCGGCAGGTGCTACAGTAACTGCCTTTGATCCGGAAGCCATGCCGAACGTACAGAAATTGCTGGGCAACCGCATTAATTTTGCGGAACACCAGTACGATGCACTGGAAAATGCAGATGCTTTGATCATCGCTACAGAATGGAGCGTATTCCGTACGCCGGATTTCGACAAGATTCGCCAGCACCTGAAAGATCAGGTAATATTCGACGGCCGCAACCTCTTTGAAGTTCCCCGCATGCAGGAACTAGGATTTCACTATGAAAGCGTGGGCCGGCAAGCCGTTACCCGTTTAAATACCGTAAATAATGACTAAGAAACGTATTTTAATTACCGGTGCTGCCGGTTTTCTCGGCTCTCACCTGTGTGACCGTTTTATTAAAGAAGGTTTTCATGTTATCGGGATGGATAACCTCCTCACCGGAAACATCAAAAATATAGAGCATCTTTTTCCGCTGAAGGAATTCGAATACTTCCATCACGATGTCACAAAGTTTGTCCATGTTCCTGGCGAACTGGATTATATTCTGCACTTCGCTTCACCAGCCAGTCCGATCGACTATCTTAAAATGCCGATCCAGACACTGAAAGTAGGTTCTCTGGGTACCCATAACCTGCTGGGGCTTGCCAAGGAAAAGAAAGCACGTATTCTCGTGGCTTCCACATCCGAAGTTTATGGTGATCCCAACGTGCACCCACAGCCCGAAGAATATTGGGGTAATGTGAATCCTGTTGGTCCCCGTGGCGTATATGATGAGGCTAAACGTTTCATGGAATCCATCACCATGGCTTACCACAATTTCCATGGTGTAGATACCCGCATCATCCGCATCTTCAACACTTACGGCCCACGTATGCGCCTCGATGACGGCCGTGCATTGCCCGCTTTCATGAGCCAGGCACTTACCGGGCAAGACCTCACTGTATTCGGTGACGGTTCCCAAACCCGCTCTTTCTGCTACGTGGCAGATCTCGTGGAAGGTATTTACCGCCTGCTTATGAGCGATTACCACCTGCCTGTGAACATCGGCAACCCTGCCGAAATCTCCCTCCTCGAATTCGCGGAAGAGATTATCAAACTGACAGGTACCAACCAGAAAATCGTGTTCCATCCCCTTCCTAAAGACGATCCGAAACAAAGGAAACCGGATATCACGAAAGCGAAAGAACTACTGGGCTGGGAACCGAAAGTGGACCGCGCAGAAGGGCTCAGGATTACGTATGAGTATTTCAAACAGGCTTTAGGAAAAGCCTGAAAAAAATCTCAGTTAACTTAATTAGCATGAAAAAAAACATATTGATCACAGGGGGAGCCGGTTTTATCGGCTCCCATGTTGTCAGGCTTTTCGTCAGCAAATACCCCTCCTACCAGATCGTTAACGGTGATGCATTGACGTATGCAGGCAATCTGGAGAACTTAAACGACATTAAGGATCAACCTAACTATATTTTCGAAAAAGTAGATATTACTGATGAAGTTGCAGTAAACAGCCTCTTTGAAAAATATAACTTCGACGGGGTAATACATCTTGCGGCAGAAAGCCATGTAGACCGCTCCATTCTCGATCCGCTCGCATTCATCCGTACAAACGTCCTCGGTACTGCAGTGCTCCTGAATGCCGCACGTAAATACTGGAAAGATGATATGGAAGGTAAACGCTTCTACCATGTGTCTACCGATGAGGTATACGGTTCATTGGGTGAAGAAGGCTTTTTCACGGAAGATACCGCGTACGATCCCCGTTCGCCCTATTCCGCTTCCAAAGCCAGCTCCGATCATTTTGTACGTGCATACTATCACACTTATCACCTGCCCGTTGTATTGAGCAACTGCTCCAACAACTACGGCTCCCATCACTTCCCGGAAAAACTCATTCCGCTGGCCATTCATAACATCCGCAATAACAAGCCCATTCCTGTATATGGAACCGGCGAAAACGTGCGCGACTGGCTCTTCGTGAATGATCATGCTCGTGCGATCGATACCATTTTCCATGAAGGCAAAACCGGTGAAACCTACAACATCGGTGGCTTCAATGAATGGAAAAACATCGATCTCATCCGCCTCCTTTGCCAGATAATGGACAAAAAACTTGGCCGTGAAGCAGGTACTTCCGCTCAGCTGATCACTTTTGTGAAAGACCGTGCCGGACACGACCAGCGCTATGCCATTGATGCCACCAAACTTAACAAGGAACTGGGATGGTCTCCCAGCCTGCAGTTTGAAGAAGGACTGGAAAAAACTGTGGAGTGGTACCTGTCTAACCAGGAATGGCTGGATCATGTAACCAGCGGAGCTTATAAATCTTATTACGAAGAACAATACCAGCAACGATAATGCCTTTACAACCTACCGGTTTCCCCGGATTGTTCGTCTATGAGCCTGTTGTGCATAAAGACGACCGTGGATATTTTTTCGAAAGTTACAATGCCAACACTTTTAGCGAAGGTGGTATCGATATTAAATTCGTACAGGACAACCAGGCCCGTTCCACTTATGGTGTTCTGCGTGGCCTCCATTACCAGCTGAACCCTCACGCACAGACAAAGCTGATCCGTGCATTGGAAGGGCGGATCCTGGATGTGGTGGTAGATATTCGTACAGGTTCGCCCACCTATGGCAAAGTGTTTTCTATCGAGCTTTCGGCAGAAAACAAACTGCAGCTGCTGGTGCCGCAAGGGTTTGCGCATGGATATTCTGTGCTGAGCCCTACTGCCGAAGTGCTGTATAAATGCGACAATTTCTATCATAAAGCGAGCGAAGGCGGTATCCGTTTCGACGATCCCGCCCTGAACATCGACTGGGGTATCCCCCACCAGGATGCCGTGATTTCGGCTAAAGATGCCGTGCTCCCTGTATTAGCAGATTGTCAACACAACTTTACTTTCCAGCCTTAAAACTGACGCCATGAAAAAAATACTGGTAACCGGAGCCAAAGGCCAGCTGGGCCAGGCCCTGCAAGCCGTTTCCTCCCGCTTTCCGGAATGTTCACTTATCCTGACAGACCGGGAAGAGCTCGATATCACCAATGCGGATGCCATAAACGAATTTTTCGCCGGTCAGGAAATCGACGCGGTAGTGAATTGTGCTGCCTATACAGCAGTGGATAAAGCAGAAACTGATGAGGAAACTGCATTCCAGCTCAATTTCCAGGCCCCCCTGTTCCTGGCGGAAGCTGCACAGGCCAAAGGCTGTGCATTCATCCAGGTGTCTACCGACTACGTGTTTGACGGACGCAATTGCCGCCCTTACACTGAGGAAGACGAAACCTCTCCCCAAAGCATCTACGGCGCCTCCAAGCTCCGTGGAGAAGCTGCGGTTATGGGAACCCACCCGGGAGCCATCGTAATCCGGACTTCATGGCTCTACTCCCGTTATGGTGTGAATTTCGCATTGCGCATGCAGGAGCTGATGAAAGAAAAAGAAAGCCTTAATGTAGTGTTTGACCAGACGGGTACCCCTACTTACGCACCCGACCTGGCTGCTGCTATTTTCACCATACTGCAGCACGAAGCGCCTGAAGCAGGTGTATACCACTTCAGCAACGAAGGTGTTGCCAGCTGGTACGACTTTGCCGTTGCTATCCGCGAATTGACCGGTGCAGCGTGCAAAGTATTCCCCATTACTTCTGAACAGTTCCCTACCCCGGCACAACGCCCGGCGTATAGTGTACTGAACAAAGGCAAGATCAAAGCAACTTTCGGTGTGGAGATTCCGTACTGGAAAGACAGTTTGGCAGTTTGCCTGGGAAAATAGCCGTTAGCTGACTATTTTCCCGTCTTTCATGACGAGTTGCCGGTCGCTGAGTGTAGCCAGCTCCTCGTTATGGGTGACGATGATGAAGGTTTGACCGAACTGGTCGCGTAACTGGAGAAATAGCTGGTGGAGCTCGCGGGCATTGTGAGAATCGAGGTTACCGGTAGGTTCATCTGCCATCACAACATCGGGTTTATTGATAAGTGCCCTTGCCACTGCGACCCTTTGCTGTTCTCCTCCGGAAAGCTGGTTGGGGCGGTGGTGAAGACGGGATTTGAGGCCAAGTGTGTCCAGCAGGTATTCCGCACGTTCCCTTACCTCTTTTTTAGGGGTACCGGCGATATAACCGGGGATACATACGTTTTCCAGTGCACTGAACTCAGGCAGCAGGTGGTGGAACTGAAAAATGAAGCCAATATGGCGGTTCCGGAAATCTGCCAGGGCATTACCCGCCAGGTGGCTGGTTTGAACCCCGTTAATAGCGATCTCCCCTCCGGAAGGCGCATCCAGTGTACCCAGGATATGTAACAAAGTACTTTTCCCTGCGCCGGACGATCCTACGATGGTAACGATCTCCCCTTTACTGACAGAAATATCCACCCCCTTTAAAACAGGCAGGTTGGAATAATTTTTGGTGACATTGCGAGCAACAAGCATAACCGAACGATAAATAACCGTTAAAATAGTAATAGTTGTTTATTTCAAATTAAATAATACTTTTGCGAAAATTTGGAAAAGTAAAAATTTATATAAGATGTACTGGACCTTAGAATTAGCGTCGTACCTGGAGGATGCTCCGTGGCCGGCCACAAAAGACGAACTCATAGATTACGCCATCCGCTCCGGTGCACCCATCGAAGTTATCGAAAACCTTCAGGAACTGGAGGATGAAGGGGAAATTTATGAGGGCATTGAGGATATTTGGTCTGACTACCCGTCGCAAGACGACTTCTTCTTTAACGAAGACGAATACTAAGCACCTTATTCCCTGCCCCATTGTCATCCGCCCCGCTGCGTATGCCTATGCTGGAAAAAATTAAACCGTCCTGGTGAGCAACTCCCCGGGACGGTTTTTATTTTTCAGGCCTGAAGTGGCCGTTGTTTATTTTTCCATTGCTTCGATTACTTCCCTCGATACGCCGGTGAAAGAGAAACCGCCATCGTGGAACAGGTTCTGCATGGTAACCATGCGGGTGTAGTCGGAGAACAGGGTAACGGTATAGTCCGCACACTGGTCTGCGGAAGCGTTGCCAAGGGGGCTCATTTTCTCAGCGTAAGTAATGAAACCGTCGAACCCTTTTACGCCGCTGCCTGCCGTGGTACGGGTGGGCGACTGCGAAATGGTATTGATACGTACTTTGTTCTTCACACCGTAGTGGAAACCGAAGCTGCGGGCGATGGATTCCAGCATGGATTTGGCATCGGCCATATCGCTGTAATCGGGGAATACGCGTTGCGCAGCAATGTAAGTCAACGCTACTACGGAGCCCCATTCGCTGATTGCATCCAGTTTGAAAGCGGTTTGCAGCACGCGGTGGAGAGACATGGCGGAGATGTCCATCCCTTTATGCACAAAGTCATAATCCAGGTCGGTATAGGGTTTACCTTTGCGGACGTTGATACTCATACCAATGGAATGCAGCACGAAATCGATCTTACCGCCGAAGTGTTCCATAGATTTGGTGAACAGGTTGTTCAGATCCTCCATGCTTGTGGCGTCGGCAGGTATTACCGGGGCGTTGCAGGCTTCGGCCAGCTTGTTGATCTCACCCATACGAAGTGCGATCGGTGCGTTTGTCAGCACGATTTGCGCGCCTTCTTCCACACAGCGCATAGCTGTTTTCCAGGCGATGGAATTCTCGTCCAGCGCCCCAAAGATGATCCCTTTCTTCCCTTGTAATAAATTATGAGCCATTGAATAAAATTTGGGCAAATTTAGCAGTTATAGTCGAAAATTGAAATCTTATTGCGTAACCATCTCCCTTGCGTTCTCCAGCGCGGCCTGTGTGGGCTTTTCGCCTCCAAGCATCTTGGCGATCGCCGTGATCCTTTCATCCTGTGAAAGCAGCCGCACGCCCGTCTTCACTTTATCATCGATCAGCTGTTTGTACACAAAGTAGTGTGCATCCGCCTTTCCGGCCAGTTGCGGCTGGTGGGTGATACAGATAACCTGGTGCCCGCGGGCAAGCTCTTTCATGATAACTCCTACCTGCTTGGCAGCTTCACCTGAAATGCCGGTATCTATCTCATCGAATATCAGCGTAGGCAATGCTACGGAACGGGCTACCAGCGATTTGATGCACAGCATCAGCCGGCTCAGCTCCCCGCCAGACGCTACCTTGCGGATAGGCCCGAACTGGTTACTGCGGTTAGCATCGAACATAAACTCGATATTATCCTTCCCGAAGGCCTGCAGCGCTCCTTCCGTAATATCCACCCTGATGCGGGCGTTGGGCATCCCTACCTGTGCCAGCAGATCGTTCACCTTCGCCTCAAACGGCGCGGTTTGCGCCCTGCGCTGTTCGGAAAGCACCTGTGCTTCTTTCTCCAGTGTTTCCTGGCATTCTGCCACCTGCTTCTCCGTTTCCCGGATACGGTCATCGAGGTTAAGCACGCCATCCAGCTTTTCCTGGAGGCTGTCCCGGATAGCGAGGAGGGCTGCCGTATCCTGTACGCCGTGCTTCTTCAGCAGCTTATAAGCGATGGCCAGCCTTTCATTCAGCTCTTCCATCCGCCCGCCGTCGAACTGTACCTGATCGTTGAGGCGTTCCACTTCGGCAGCCAGATCCTGCAGCTCGAGGTACGACGATTGCATCCTTTCTGCGAGTGCGGGCACTTCCTTATGGAAAGCAGCCAGGCTGTGGAGGCTTTGCTGTAACTGGCGGAGCTGTTGCAGCAATGGCTGCTCATCCTCCTTCAGCTGAAAGTATATACGGTTGAGGGTTCCTTTAATTTCTTCGGAGTGGCTCAGCAGCTGTTGTTCTGCTTCGAGGTTTTCTATTTCATTTTCCTGCAGGTTGATATCGAGCAGCTCGTCCAGCAGGAATTTATTGTAATCGGCTTCTTTGTTGGCATGATCGCGCATGGCGGTCATTTCCCGCAGTTCCTTCTGGAGGCGTGCGTACTGAGCAAAACGCTTCCCGTAGGCCTGCAGCAGGTCGGCATGCCCGGCGAGGGCATCTACTACTTCGCGCTGGAAGTTGGACTTTTCCAGTTCGAGGGTGTCGAATTGCTGGTGAAGATCTACCAGCAGAGCGCTGAGTTCCTGAAGCTGGGAGAGGTTGACGGGGGTATCGTTGATAAATGCCCGGGATTTACCGGCGGCACTTATCTCACGGCGGATAATCACAGGATCATCGAGGTCCAGCTCGTTGGCTTCAAAGAAGGGCTGTACCTGTGCCGTTTTTACGCGAAATGCGCCCTCTATGACGCACTTCCGCGTTTTATCGAACAACACCCCCGGATCGGCCCTTTCGCCAAGGATGAGGCTGAGAGCGCCCAATAAAATGGATTTACCGGCGCCGGTTTCGCCGGTGATGACATTGAGGTTGCCGGCAAAGCCGACTTCCAGTTCGTCGATAATCGCGTAATTCTGAATAACCAGGCGGTATAACATAATCTGTTGTTCCGTTTTATTTTCCGTCGAGTCGCAGCATACCGGATTTAGCACGCTGGTCCAGGGAATTCTTGTAATCGTGGCCTTCCATGTCGAGACAGGTCTGGAAATACTGGCGGGCTTTTTCTTTATCGCCCGTTTTCTCATAGATATATCCTGCCTGTAAGGCGGCTCTGGCGGCAAAGTACTCCGGCCGGTTGCTGCCAATTTTGATAGTGGCATCGTAGAGGCGGAGCGCTGCGGTATCCTGCCCCATTTCGTCATAGATACGGGCCAGGCGGTAGGCGTATTCCAGCTTTTGTTCTACCAGCGGGAAGTCTGTCGATTTTTTAGCCAGCAGCAGGTCGCGTGCCTGGGTATAAAACCCGCCATCGCTGAGTAAACGGGCCTTCAGTAAAACTGCATGGGGCCATTTACCGCTTTTAGCTTCTTTCTGGGCCTGTTTATCGGCATCCGTTTCGAGGTTACCGCGCTGCGTTACCAGGCTCCTGAAATAGTTGGCCTTACTCATGTCGCCCTTCAGGTAATAGGCCCAGCTCAGCCGCTGAAGGGCTTCTTTCATATAGAATTTACCCTTGAACCCGTTCACGAAGCGCTCCAGATGCGCGGTTGCATCGGCATCGCCCCGCTCAAACTTCATCAGGCCCAGCGCATACTCACTATACCATAACGAGGTATATTCAGGGCTTTGCCGGCGCTCTTCCAGCACCCGGATGCCCTGATCCGCTTTTTGGTTATTGAGGCTCAGGTTGGCCACCATCAGGGCGAAAAGATAGTTATTTTTTGTGTCGAGCTGTTTTTTGTGGACAAAATCCCAGAGTTGTTCAGGTTTGTTCTCAATAAAAAGCTTCAGATAGCAGTAGTAATAGTAAGATTCCTCCCTGAAAATGGCCGATACAGGATCCTGACTGTCGATCACAGTCTGAAGATTAGCCATGCCCTGCTTGATACTGCCCCGGAGCCCGAGGATGTTGGTGATCCACTTATACCCTTCGGGAATAGTGCCGAAAACGGTTTGCATGGGGCCGAGGATCATTTTATTGAGCAGGAAGCCGGGATGCTTCCGTTCATTCTCTTTCAGGGTAATGTATGATTTGCGCACTTCCCATACCGCATCCCACTTCTCTCCGAATTTCACTTTGATGAGTGCCCACTGGAACTTTACCACAGCCTGTGTGTAGAGGTAATACGGACTGTCTGACGGGCCTTCGGCCAGTTTATCGAGCCTTACGGCGCGCATTTTACGCTGGCGGTTATAGGCAGCGGGGTCTTCATTGAAGAAAAGAGTAAAGAAGTCTGCATAGTTCTCGATAAAATACGGGAGGAGGTTGTCGGGGTTTTCGCGCTTCTCCGCTTCGAGGAACTGAATACCTGTCTGAAGGCGCAGCTGCATAATGGCGTGATAGGCTTGCTGGCAGCGGTCGTTAAAATCGTACCGGGGCTGTCTCGCGCTTACGGAAATGGCTAAACTGCAAATCAGGACGATAAGGAGAGAAAAACGCATAGGGGCAAAAATAAGGAACTCCGCGCAATAGATATGCGCAGAGTTCCTCACATGTTATTATTTGGAGCCTGACGGGACTAGATAGTCACGGTGGCTTCGAGATCGTTGTCTACCACGATGCGGCCGCAATGCTCGCATACGATGATTTTTTTACGGTGGCGGATTTCAGCCTGACGTTGCGGGGGGATAGCGTTGAAGCAACCGCCGCAGGAGTCGCGCACTACGGTAACAACAGCCAGGCCGTTGCGGTAGTTCTTACGGATTTTCTCGTAAGCCTGGAGCAGACGGGAATCCACTTTCTCACGGGCTTCGTCGCTTTGCTTTTCGTAGCCTTTCTCTTCTTTCTCGGTCTCGGAAATGATCTTTTCGAGCTCGCCTTTCTTATGCTTCAGGTTGGTTTCCTTCTCAGCGATCGCCTTTTTGGCTACTTCGAGTGAGCGGGATTTTTCCTTAACGTCGTCGTTAGCGTCGCGGATATGCTTTTCGGCCAGTTTGATTTCCAGCTGCTGCATTTCGATTTCCTTAGAAATCGCTTCAAACTCGCGGCTGTTCTTCACATTGTCCTGCTGCTTTTCGTACTTCTTTGCCAGTGCTTCCGCGTCTTTGATGGCGTTTTTCTTGGCGGCTACGAAATCCTGGATACCCTTCACCTCATCTTCGATGTGGGCAAGGCGGTGGTTCAGGCCTTCAATCTCATCCTCAAGGTCCCGCACTTCAATCGGCAACTCCCCTTTCAGGATCTGGATTTCATCCAACTTGGAATCGATTTTCTGTAACCGCAGTACAGCAACCAGCTTTTCCTCAACGTTGTATTCTTTAACAGTAGCCATGTATTATAAATAATTTACCGGGTTTGTGTTGATGGTAGATTTAAGAGGCGCAAAATTACGGAAATTTTCAGTCAATATATGATAAAATAAGTCTACTGCGAACTGTTCGCTTTCAAAATGTCCGACATCTGCTATAATTAATTGATTTTCAGCATCAAAAAATTCATGGTATTTAAAGTCGGCCGACACATAGGCATCAGCCCCTGCCGCCCTTGCCTGCTTCAGCAGGAAGCTTCCCGCCCCGCCACATACTGCCACTTTCCGTACTTTCTTCCCTCTCAGGGGGGTATACCGTACGCATCCCGTCCGGAAACGCTCCTTCACCATCCGGAGGAAGTCCATTTCCTCCATAGCCTCCGGCAGCTCCCCTACCAGCCCGGAGCCCACTTCCGCCCACCGGTTCTCCAGTTTCAGAATGTCGTAAGCCACTTCCTCATAAGGATGGGCCGCCAGTAAGGCTGCCGTCACCTTCCCTTCCAGCTGGGCCGGGAAGATAACTTCCAGCTTCACTTCCGCCTCTCCATGCCGCTCACCGGGCTTACCGGCGAATGGATTGCTGCCCTCTCCCCCTTTAAAGGTTCCTGTGCCTTCATGTGTAAAACTGCACTCGCTGTAGTTCCCGATATGGCCGGCGCCCGCAGCAAAAAGGGCGTCCTGTACCGCGGAAACCTGCGCGGCAGGCACGAATGTATAGAGCTTGCGGAGCAGATCCTTTTTGGGATCCAGTACCCGGGTACCCTCCAGGCCGAGTTGCTTCGCCATCATGGCGCTCACCCCGGCCCGTACATTATCAAGGTTGGTATGGGCGGCATATACGGCAATGTCGTTCCTGATAGCTTTAATTGCCACCCTTTCCACATAATTCCGCCCCGTGATACGCTTCAGGCCACCGAACACGATGGGGTGATGCGCAATCACCAGGTTACAGCCTTTTGCGATTGCTTCGTCGAGCACAGCCTCCGTAGCATCCAGGGTGAGTAATACGCCTTTTACCTCCCATGAGGAGTCTCCGAAGAGGAGACCGGCGTTGTCGTAACTTTCCTGATAGGCAGGCGGCGCAAATTGCTCAATAACTTGCAGGATGGATTGAATCGTCATATCTTCAAGATAATCAACATTCTCCGCTTTCAATGGCTGGCGAAACCGGCAGTTGATTAGATTTGTAAAATAAACCGCTTTTCATGACAGTGCAAAAAACTTCAGCATCACTCTACGACGAATACAAAGCCAGGATGCAGAAAATCGCCGATGTACGCAACGCTACTTCCGTACTCGGATGGGACCAGGAAACCTACCTCCCCGAAAAAGGCGCCGGCTTCCGCGGCCAGCAAATCACCACCCTTAGTACCATCGCCCACGAACTGTCTACCGCCCCGGAATTGGGAGATCTGCTGGCAGAACTGAAGTCACGCACCGACCTCGATGATATCCAGCGCAGGAACGTTCAGCTCTCGGCCGAAGACTATGAAAAGCAGCGTAAATACCCCGCTTCTTTCGTGGCAGAACTGTCTACCGCCACTAACACTTCCTACCATGCCTGGATAAAATCCCGGAAAGAGAAAGACTTCTCCGTGTTCGAAGGCCCGCTGGCTAAAATGGTGGAACTGAAAAAACAGGAAACCCGGATCCTCGGATATACCGGCCACCCTTACGATGCATTGCTCGATGAATATGAAAAAGGCGCAGACGTGGCTATGCTCGATGCCATCTTCCGCGATGTAAGACAATCCCTGTTGCCCCTGCTGCAGCAAATTGCCCTGCAAACACCTCCCGACCGTAAGTTCCTGAACAGGCTCTATCCCAAAGACCAGCAATGGCAGTTCGGGATCGATATCCTCAAAGCCATGGGCTACGATTTCGGTGCCGGCCGTCAGGACGTATCGGAGCACCCGTTCACTACCAGCTTCAACCCGCGCGATGTAAGGGTGACCACCCGCATCGATGAGCAGGACCTCGGGAATATGACCTGGAGCTGTATTCACGAAGGCGGTCACGCACTCTACGAACAGGGCCTCCCGGTGGAACAATACGGGCTGCCCTGCGGAGAAGCCGCCAGCCTCGGCATCCATGAATCCCAAAGCCGCCTGTGGGAAAACAACGTAGGCCGTAGCCTTATATTCTGGCAAAAGCATTACGGGCACCTGCAGGGCCTTTTCCGCGCCAACCTCCAGGCCGTACCCATCATGGACTTCTACAAAGCCATTAACCAGGTACAGCCCTCGCTGATACGTACGGAAGCGGATGAACTTACCTACCATTTCCATGTCATGATCCGTTATGAGATCGAGAAAGGACTGATCGGCGGCGAACTGCAAACCAAAGACCTCCGCGATATCTGGAATAAATACTACCTCGATTACCTCGGCGTGAAAGTGACGGACGATATGCACGGTGTACTGCAGGATATCCACTGGAGCCACGGCAGCTTCGGATACTTCCCCACATACTCACTCGGCAGCTTCTATGCGGCACAGTTCCATAACGCAGCCAGGAAACAGATCACCGGCCTCGACAGTGCTATTGCTGACGGCCGTTACGATGGACTGCTCCTCTGGCTGCGCGATAATATCCACCGCCACGGCAGGTATTACACCTCCAATGAGTTATGTGAAAAAGTGACCGGCGAGAAGCTGAACTTTAAGCACTTCATGGCATACGCGCAGGACAAATACGGCAAGATGTATAATTTAGGGGCATGAAAATTCCCCTATGCCTGCAACCTTTAAAGTTGCTTAAAAGTTCACTTGCTATTATCCTGCCTGTATTATACGCATGCAATCAACCAGTAAGCAATTCCGGGAACAATGATACCATACCCGTTACAGCTACTGCGCCCATTGCGGAAGTACCGGTTGCCAGTGAAGTAACCGGGGCTGCGGAGAGAGTAGCGCCAGACACCAATACCACTGTCAGATTCCCTGAGTTTACGATTACGGTAGAAGGTTATGCTGACGACGAGCAGGCACTGGCAGGGGAAGACACCGGTAAAGACACCATCCACATCTATCCGGAAGAGATCGGCCAGTTTATCACCAATACACGGGTGTTAATCGAAAGCGATTCGCTTTCAGACATACAGGTGGATTTTTCTTTCCGGAATGTGCCGATCATTATGAACGAAGGACCGGTATGTGTGATGAACGACTGGAAATCATTTGTTGCTGAATGGGAGCTGCTGCCATTCCTGAACGGAAACTACCGTTTCCGTGAGCTAACGGAAAAGGATATGAGCCAGTTCCCGACAACCGATATCGGTGAATGGAAGGCCCGGGTAAAGCAGCAATGCGGGCAGGAATATTTCGACATCATTAAGGATAACAAAGCAATCCGGGAAGGATCTTCAGATGTTGCGATTGATGAAATGTACATCCGTGTAAGAGCCAGGCGCAAATCGGATGGCAGTGCATATGTCAGGATACTTCAATTCAGTATACCAATAGGTTGCTGAGCCGGCATAAAAAAAGGGGCACTTTGCAGTGCCCCTTTTTCATTTATTTCATCGCTTTGCGGAATTCTTCCAGTTCCACAATCCCGGATTTCCTCCAGACCTCCTTCCCGTCTTTATACAGGATAAAGGTGGGGATTTCTTCCGCCTTTACGGCTTTCATGACATCGATGTCATTTCCACCATCTACGGCCAAAACTTTGAGTTTCTTTTCGTCCGTAAACTGTTTCACAACAGGCTGCATTTTACGGCAGGGCGGGCACCAGGTGGCGCCTACATCCACCAGTATCCATTTACTGCTGGCAACGGCCTCGTTATACATGCTTACGCTCATCTGAGGTGCCTGCTGGCCACCGGCGAGGAGCTTACCTTCGTTTTTCCAGGCTTTTACACCCCCGGAGAGGTCTGTTACGTCGGTAAAACCCTGATCGGCCAGGTATTTGGCAGCAGCACCGCTCCGGCCGCCTACGAGGCAGTAAACGTATACGGGTTTGTTTTTATCAAGGGATTTGACCCGTTTGGCGAATTCTTCCTTATTGGTAAAATCGGCCTGCAGCGCGTTGTTGATATGACCGGTTTTAAACTCCTGGGCGGTACGCACATCGAGCAGCTGAATGCCCGGCTGGCGAAGGCCTTTTTCGAACATATCGGGAGATACGGCGTGCTGCGCAAGGGCTGTGCCGGCAAGGCACAGTAAGATGGCAAAAGTTATGAGATTTTTCATCGGTTTCCGTGATTGATTTGTCTTAACGGCTAAGCCATAAAGATACGCAATCCACGGTAAACGTCAGTTTCTTCTGCGGGCCACGCTGTCCAGCTTCCGGAAATTGATGAACACTTCCTTACCCTGGCGGGCGGGGTGAGAATTATAACAGGGAGCGAAAGTTTTGAAATTGAAATACGGTTCAAACATCCGGCGGTATACTTTGATGCCGCCACCGAAGGGTGGCCCTTCCTTATCGAATTCGCGGTTGAAGAGCACGCCTATCAGGCGGCCTTCTTCCCAAAGGAGATCATACATATGCCGGGCATAGGCCTGCCGGAGGGCGGGGTCCAGCGCACAAAGGAACGTTTGCTCCACGATCAGGTCGTATTCGGCTTCATGCTCGAAGAAATCTCCCGTTTCGAACTTAATGCCCGTTCCGGTAAATTTCGATTTCAGCCGCTCAATGATCACCGTGGAAATATCCAACACGGTAATGTCACGGAACCCACTGTCCCACAAATACTTGGCTTCGTAACTGTTACCACCGCCCGGTATAAGTATCCGGAGGTTCTTGTTCGGCAACTGGTCGAAGTAATCCCGCAAAGGTGGCGATACGGTTCCCATGTCCCATTCGGTTTCCCCGCGCTCATAGCGCGCATCCCAGTAAGCTTTGTCCAATTCAGGCATATCCATTTGGTTTGGAAGAAGCGGACGCAATCCCAAGTAAATGTACTTGTTACACATCCTATTAAGGGGCAAATAAATAATTTATAGCTTAACACCGTGAAAACATAATGTTAATATAAACAGATAATTCTTTTTTAAATATTATTTTTACCTCTTTGACACCAAACCCCCATGCGGGTATACCTCCATTTTACGGGTACCTATGATCAACCGACGCCAATTGAAAAACTATCTGTCCATGGTGTGCTGCTGCCTGATTATTCTATGCTCTTTGGCAGCCCGGGCACAACAGGCCAGCTTTACAGCCGATAAAACATCCGGCTGTGCCCCGCTGACCGTTTCATTCACCAATACCTCAGATGCCGGAGCAAGTGCCTACGACTGGGATTTCCAACTGGGGGCCCATGCCACATCACCAAACGCGTCCAAAGTATTTACCGTACCGGGTACATATAACGTCCGGTTAACAGTCACCTATCCCGGAGGCACCCGCTCCGCCACCCAAACCATTACCGTTTACGAGAACCCCGAACCCATATTCACAGCCAACCCGCTATCCGGCTGTACACCCCTCACCGTACAGTTCACCGATGCCTCCCGCCCCGGTTCCGGCTCCATCCGTTCCATCCTGTGGGATTTTGGAGACGGCAGTACAGGCGCAGGCCCCAATCCTACCCATACCTTCAACGTCAACGGCGCATTTTCCATTTCCACCATCGTGGAAAACAGTTTCGGCTGTAAGGAAGGTGTTACGTATACCCAATATGTAAAAGTGGGCAGCACACCCCAGATCGGTTTTACATCCGACGTAAGGGCTTCCTGCACCACACCGCTCACGGTTAACTTCCGGAGCAGCGGTCCGGGCGGACTTACCTACGCGTGGGATTTCGGCGATCCCACATCTGCCACCAACACCTCCACCGCCCAGCACCCTTCCCACACCTACGCCAACGAAGGGCGGTATACGGTTACCCTTCGGGCACGCACCCCGGAAGGTTGTGAAGCCACCGTTACCCAAACTGCATTCGTGGTAATTGAACGTACGCGGACGGACTTTGTGGTAGACGGATTATCGTGCGCAGGCACCAACGTCCGCTTCCGCAATACCACCACGCCAAGGCCTACATTATCCAGCTGGACCTTCCCCGACGGCAGTACCACTACCGGAACGGACGCTTCCTTCTTCTTCGCACAGCCCGGCACCTACAACGTAACCCTTACATCGGGGCTCCCCGGCTGCATGGAAACCGTCACCAAAGCTATTACCATTCACCCCCGCCCTACATCGGGATTCACTGCCACACCCCAGATCAGCTGTACTGCACCTTTCAACGTACAGTTCACCCAACAGGCAACCGGTGCCTCCCGCTATTTGTGGAACTTCGGGGATGGCACAACCAGCACTGCACCCTCTCCTAACCATACGTACGCCAATTACGGCCGGTATGCCGTAACGCTCCGGGTAGAAAATGCGCAGGGATGTTTCGATGAACTGAGGCAGTCTGACTACATCATCGCCGAGCAGCCACAGGGAATGATTGTGGTTTCTGATCCGGAAGGCTGTCTTCCCCATACCACCAGCTTCCGCGCGGTATTGACCAGCGCAGGCACTATTACGGGTTACCAATGGGATTTTGGCGATGGCAATACCTCTGCCAGCCCGCAACCTTCGCATACCTATACAACAGAAGGCCGTTTCAACGTGCGGCTTACGCTCACTGTCAACAATAACTGCCGGGTGGTGCTGAACGCCATAGTGCAGGCAGGCCGCATCCCCGTTGTACAGTTCGACGCCAACCCTAAAGCCCCCTGCCAGCGTGTACCCGTTCAGTTTACCAACCTTTCGGTACCCCGCGGCACCAGCTGGCAATGGACGCTGCACGACGATAACGGCACCGTGCTCAACATGGAAAACCCCACACATGTTTTCCAGGAAATAGGCCTGCACGATGTAACGCTGGAAGTGAATAACTATGGCTGCCGCCGCTCCCTCCGGAAAGATGACTTTATCACCATCCTCCCGCCGGTTGCAGACTTCTCCATGTCGAACCTGTGTACAGACAGGTACCGTGTGGCATTTACCGACCTTTCCAACTTCGGGCCTATCCCCGGAACGCCCCGCTTCTGGCGCTGGGACTTCGGAGATGGCAATACATCCACCAGCCAGTCACCCACACACGTATACGCCGCTCCCGGCACTTACACCGTGCATCTTAACGTAAGCAACGGCAACTGTGATTCCGACATGCGACTTGTAGTGGATATTATCGACGAGAAGCCCGTTATCCGTGCATCCGCAGCGGAAGTATGTGCTGGGAGCCCCCTCATATTCTCCCGAGATAATGTGGATGATAACAATATCATTAGCTGGTCGTGGGAATGGGGAGATGGTACCTATGGCCCCGTGGCAGGCAACAACATCTCCAAAACCTTCGGGCAGCCGGGCCGCTACAACGTAGTGTTGTCCGTCACCGACCGGAACAATTGCGTTAGCCGCTCCAATACCCTCAATATACAAGTGAATGGATCTACGGCGGATTTCGGATTCACGGGCCGCCGTTGTGAAGGAGACGAGCAGGTTTTCAACGACGCATCCACTTCCTTCCACGGATATACTATCGAAAGCTGGACCTGGAACTTCGGCGATGGTACACCGGATGAAACGGTTACCACCCGCCCTCTCAACTACAAACATGCGTTCACTACCGGCGGCACCTACCCGGTAACGCTGCAGGTGAAAGACAGAGCGGGATGTGTGACCACTATTTCCCGGCCGGTACAGGTAATGTCTGTCAGCGCAGGTTTCAACACAGCCACGCAGATCGCCTGTAAAAACGAGAGCCTCCAGTTCAGCAACGCATCTGTCGGCTTCAACCTCACCTACGCGTGGGATTTTGGAGACAACACTACTTCCACGGCGCCGCATCCGCTTAAAAACTTTTCCGCACCCGGTACCTATACCGTATCGCTGACGGTAAGGGATGCAGAAGGATGCGTGGCTTCCGAGGTTAAAAACCAATATATCACCGTACCCGATCCACAGGCGCGGTTTACAGTACCCGGACAGATCTCCCAATGCCCCCCGGCAGTGGTGAGCCTCAGCAATCTGAGTACCGGTTTCCAGCGTTCCGTTTGGGAGTTTGGAGACAACAGCAACTCCGATCACTTCGAGCCGGACCACGTGTATACTTATCCCGGCACCTACACCATCAGGCTGAATGTATATTCGGAAGGAAATTGCCTCAGCACCACAACGCAGGATATTGTGATTGAAGGGCCAACCGGGAGCAGGAGCATCGTTAATAAAACAGGCTGCGCTCCGCATACCACTTCTTTCAGCGCCAACTCTCCTAACGCCGTGCGCTATACTTGGGATATGGATAATGGCGTGGTGCAAACGACAACAGGCAATACTTTCACTTACCAATACGATGCGCCGGGCGTATATTATCCAAGGGTGGTACTGGAAGATTCACGGGGCTGTAAGGTACCCGCACAGGGCGTGCCCGACAGTATCATCGTCGATAAAACCACTGCCCTTTTCAGTATGAGTACGCTGGCCGCCTGCGATACAGCGGATGTGTTATTTACCAATACCTCCACTTCCCTCTCTGCAGCACAGCATGGCGACCTGATGCAATACCGCTGGGACTTCGGGATCGATGGCAGAACGGATGATGTGAGCACCGACCAGCATCCCCGCTTTGGATATACAGGCCCCGGGGAGCACCGCATTAAACTGATCACGACCAGCAGGTACGGATGCGAAGACTCGTCTTTCCTTACCCTGAAAATAGACCCGAAACCAGTAGCTGCTATCAATCCTGCAGGACCTGTTTGTGTAAATGAACCGGTACAGTTCAGTGGTGCTGATACCCGGAACCTGCCGGGTACGGCATGGAGATGGACGGTAGATAATGTAGCCGGCGCCAGCCCGTCTCTCCCGCCGCGCCTTGTATTCCAACAGGCAGGCACGCACGATATCCGCCTTATAATTCATAATTCGGAAGGCACCTGCCCGGATACTGCCGATTTCCGTTTGGTAGTAAACCCCTTGCCTCCGCTGGCAGTAATGCCCCGTCAGGCTATAGTATGTGAAGGAGAATCCCTCCAGGTACGCAGCAATGGCGGTGCCGCCACCTATAGCTGGACGCCTTACAACATTTCCAGCGCCACGGCAGAAAACCCTGTTATCAGTCCGATAATTGATACCCTCTACCGGGTGACCGCCGTGAACCAGTTCGGCTGCGAATCCAAAGATTCCATCCGTATCAGCGTATCGCATCCTTTCAATGTGCAGGCGGCAGGAGCGGATATCTGCGAAGGCAAACAAACCCAGCTCCGCGCCATCGGTGCCGTGCGCTACCGCTGGATACCTGCTACCGGACTGAACGATGCAGGCCTTGCCGCCCCTATAGCCACACCAGCCACCACAACGCGCTACCAGGTAGTGGGTTATGGTAACGATGCCTGCTTTACCGATACGGTAGCCGTAACCGTGAACGTACACCGTGCCCCCGTGATCAACGTTCCGCAGGTACTTACCGTACCCAGTGGTACCCAGATGCCGGCGCCCGTTACCGGCAGCCCGGATATAACCACCTGGAGCTGGCAGCCTAATAAATGGCTTAGCTGCTACGACTGTCCAACCCCGGAAATGCTCCTGCAGGGCAATGTCACTTACCAGATCACCGCTACCAACATCCACGGATGCCAGAGCGTGGCGCTATTGCCTGTAAAGCTCTTCTGCTCAGGCAGTACCGCATTCATTCCCAATACTTTCACGCCCAATGGAGACGGGCAGAACGACATTTTCTACATAAGAGGCCGCGGCATCCGGGATATCAAATCTTTCCGGGTATTTAACCGCTGGGGACAGGTGGTTTTTGAACGCGCCAACTGCCAGTCAGACAACCCCGGATGCGGATGGGACGGGCGTTTCGCCGGTCAGCTGCTGCCTCCCGATGTTTTTGTTTACGTAGCCGAGATCGTATGCGACAGCGGGGAGCCGATGACGCTCAAAGGAAATGTGACCCTGCTGCGATAGGGGATATGGAAAAAATATAATAAATTTGTATAATCCATAAACCTATACGATCCCATATCCTGTGAAAGATGAAAGCACCTGAGAAGAAAAACCTGCACCGATTATTATGGGCGCTCCTGGCCTTGCCGGGGGTAGCCAATGCCCAACAGGCAGGGTTTACCTATACTGTTTCGCCGGTGAGCCAATGCGCACCGGCTAAGGTTACGCTGAAAAACACCACTACGGGCAGCCCCCTGTCTGTTCACTGGGATTTCGGCGACGGGCGCAGTTCTACTGAAAAAGAACCCGAGGTTATCTTTAATACGGCCGGCCCGGTTACCATCAAACTAACGGCACATTATGCCATGGCAACCGCTACTTCAACCGCAAACTTCACGATCTATCCTGTTCCGGAACCCGCCTTTTCTGTCAATAAAGAAGTTTCCTGCGGCGCTTATACAGCAATTTTTACGGACGATACACCCGGCGGTTCGCACCGCGTTTGGGATTTCGGAGACGGATCAACTCCTGTAAGTACCAACTCCGCCACCGTTCAGCATACTTATACCAAACTCGACACTTTCGATGTTACCCTCACGGTAACCAATGCCACCGGATGTACCAAAACCCTCCGCAAGCCCGATTTCATAAAGATTTCAGCGCCTGTCATCACCATGGGTACCGCCCCGCTGGAAGGCTGCGTGCCTTTTACTGCCGGCCTGAGCGCTACCGTACAAACCAGTCCGGGTGACCCTGCCCAGTCTTACGCCTGGGTTTTCGGGGATAACACCAGCGCCAATTCCACAACGCCCAATATTTCACACGTTTACCAGACTGCCGGAGACTTCAACGTTACGCTCACCGTTACCACCCAGCAGGGTTGTATGGCCATGAAAACGTTCCAGAAGCAGGTTAAAACAGGGTTACGCCCTTCCAATGTTAGCTTTACAGTTACACGGCCAAATGATTGTGCGGGTACCATGGCGAGGCTGCTCGCCAGTGCAGACAATGCGTCGCGGTACAAATGGGATTTTGGAGACGGTACTGTATATGAAGGACCGGAAAACGATATCAACCACGCCTTTCGTGCAGCCGGTAACGTAACGGTAAGGATGAGCGCCGGTTCCAACGGGTGCTTTACCGATGCAGCGCCGGTAACGATTAACAATACCGGGCCGGTGGCAGATTTCACCTATGCGCGCAATTGCGGGAATGGCGGCACCTCCTATACCTTTACCAACATTACGGTAGGTTCCACCAGTGATACTTACGAGTGGAATTTTGATGATAATACTCCAGCCAGTAACAGCATTCATCCCACACATACCTTCGCGCAGCCGGGCACTTATAACGTGCGGCTCATTGTGCGGGATGCCAGCCAAACCTGTATGAGCACCATCTATAAAACCATCCGGGTATTTGCGGCCGACTTCCATACCGGCGTTGGCTCCATCTGCCGGAACAGCGAAGTGCATTATGGGGTGGTGCAGGTACCTTCTACTATGGTGCGGTATTACGACTGGCGGTTTGGCGACGGGGAAAGGATCATGACAACGGATGTGGATATACGGAGAGTGGTGAAAGAAAAAGGACTGTTCTCCGATACGCTCATCATCGTTTATAACGACCCTGCTTATTGCCCGGATACTATTATCAAGAAAGATCACCTCACTGTAATGGCACCCCAGGCGCTGTTTGCCACTGGCCCCATTACCTGCCAGGGCCAGCCCGTGCAGTTTATTCAGCAATCGCAGCCCACGCCCAACATTCCGCTGATAGGCTGGAAGTGGGATCTGGGGAATGGAAAAACATCGGACAAAAACACACCGGATGCAACGCTTTTCAATGCCAGCGGCAACTTTGATGTGAAGCTGGTGATCACGGATGCGCGTAACTGTGTGGATTCCGTAACCCGAACCGTCACCATCCATCCCACGCCATTCGTGAACGCTATTTCAACGGTCGCCAAGCTATGTGAAGGCAGCAGTACCGACTTGCAGGCAGTAACCAACGGCACCGTGCAATGGGTGCCCGACTGGAAGCTGAGCTGCAGCACCTGCCCTGCGCCACGCGCCACTCCAACCGAAGACACATCGTACATCGTAATCGCCACCAATGCATTTGGCTGTATCAGTAAAGACACGCTCTGGATCGATGTTGTACCTAAGGTATTACTCACCGTAAGCCCGGATACGGCGATCTGCGCAGGTGCCAGTGCCCGCCTCAGGGCCAGTGGGGCCGCTTATTACAACTGGACGCCGGCAGGTACCGAAGGCGGCCAGACTGCAACGCCGCTTATCATGCCCACTGCTACAACAACGTATTCGGTAACGGCCGGCAACGATCCCATTTGTCCAACCGAAACAAAGAATATTACCATAACAGTAAAGCCCTCCCCCACCGTTAATGCCGGGCCCGACCAGGTAGTGGTGGCAGGCAGCCTTGTTACACTGAAAGCCACTTACAGCAGCGATGTGGTGAGCGGGGAATGGAAACCTGCCACCTGGATCGATTGCGCAACATGTCCTCAAACGGTGGCAGCACCGCGGCTGGGGACGGATTATGCTTATGAAGTAACCAACAGCGAAGGATGTAAGAAATCGGATGTGATGAACGTAAGGCTCATCTGCGACCAGGGTAATGTGTTCCTCCCCAGCGGATTTTCTCCGAACGGAGACGGGATGAACGACCAGTTTTTCCCCCGCGGGAAAGGGGTGCGGAGCATCAACTCCTTCCGGGTTTACAGCCGGGCAGGACAGGAAGTATTCAGCCGCGCCAACTTCCAGGTAAACGATGCATCGGTTAGCTGGAACGGCACACACAACGGTAAACTGCTGGCGCCGGATGTTTACATCTGGCTGCTGGATGCAGTTTGTGATACCGGGGAAAGATTTACACTCAAAGGAAATGTAACTTTATTACGATAACGTATGAAAACGCTGCAAAGCATGAAGAAATACTGGTTAAGCGGTGCGCTCGCATTTATCGGGCTGCCGCTGTGCGCGCAGGACATTCATCTGTCCCAGTTCATGGAAACTCCCATTCTCCGGAACCCGGCACTGATCGGGCTTTTCAAGGGCGATGTGCGGGTGCAGGCGGTATACCGGAATCAGTGGAACAGCGTCACTATTCCGTACCAGACGGGTACGGTGAGCGGCGAATTGAAATTCCCTGTCGGCAATTATAACGATCACGTAACGGCCGGCATTCAGGCATCGTTCGACCGGGCGGGTTCTTCGAACCTGCAATCCGTTCAGTTCCTGCCCGCACTTAATTACCATAAATCCCTCAGCGAAGACAAAAGCAGTTTCCTTTCGGTAGGATTTATGGGCGGTTATGTACAGCGCCAGTTCAACCCTGCCAACCTGACCTTCAATAACCAGTATACCGGCGGGCGCTTCGACCCCGCTGCACCTACGGGTGAAGAAGGGCGGCTGGCCAAAGTAGGATACGGGTACTGGGATGCAGGTGTGGGTATGAGCTACAACGGTGTGCTGGGAGAGGCTACGAATTATTTTGTGGGCGCGGCTTACTATCATTTCAACAAACCCAAAGTTTCGTTCTTCAACGATGACAAGGTAACGCTGGACCCCAAGCTGAGTTTCAATATGGGTATCACGATACCCGTGTCTGAAAGGGTGCGGGTGATAGCACATTACAACCAGGTGCATCAGGGAGCTTATACCGAATTTATCGGCGGCGCATTTGTAGGATACGGGTTGATGGATGAAGGGCTGGAATCGGACAGGGGGATGTATGGCGGGCTTTTTTACCGCTGGAACGATGCCATAGTGCCTATGTTTCGCCTCGATATGGGGGCTTATGAGATAGGGGTGAGCTATGATGTGAACGTGAGCAGGCTGCGGACGGCCAGCCAGGCAATGGGAGGCTTCGAAGTATCGATGGTTTTCAAGAATTTCCTAAACCGCTGGAATTCAACACTTAATAGCGTAACGTGCCCAAGTTTTTAAACCCGCAACGGCATGCTGGAAAAAAAATTGTTAAAAACGTTAAAGTTTAGGAAAAAAGAGGAAGGGAATTGCACAAATTGGCTTACCGTTTGTTATCTTTATATAGCCACCAAAAAGCAAATATTTGGGAAATATTTAAAATAATTTATATCTTTGGATACTATGTTTAAAACCGTTACTCTCATCCTATTTACTTTGTGCTGTGCCTTTACTGTACCGGCATGGTCCCAGAGCAAGTCTAACCTCCCCGAAACGGAGAGTGCGAGTAAAGTAGTGAAAGCATATCCGAATCCCGCGACATCTAAGATATATTTCGAAATTCAGCGTAATAACGATAAGGTTTACGAGATTATTGTATACAACTTCTTAGGCAAGAAGGTGGATCATCTGAAGAATCTCGCCAACCGCACTTCCCTCCCGCTGGATAATTACTACAGTGGCCTTTACATCTTCCAGCTCCGCGAAAAGGACGGAACGCTTATAGAATCCGGGAAGTTCAACGTAGTCAAATAAGATCTAAGAGTAGGAATATTATAAATAAAAAAGGCTGACAGCATGCATCACGCACTGTCAGCCTTTTTTAATCAATAGTTTTATTGGAATTCAACATCCTTAACGCCTCTCTTGTTATTTCTGAAAGCATTTACCTTCGTAAGAAGTAATGCCTCCTCTCCGCCAATCCTATGATACTATTTTGGCAACCTCACGTACGCATCAAGTCCACCTCATGTCCACCTCAAGTCCACCTTTTATCCACACTTAACTTGTATTTCACCCCATGTTAGCCCGGATTTCCCGCTATGTTCCCTGCCTACATCTCCCTTAAGGTAAGATACCATCAATATAGCCACTTTCCTTAACCAATATGGCAACCTCCCTATATGTTCCGATGTACGTTTAGGCAACTGTAAGGGTAATCCTGTAATACTGTATGTATACCTTATAGGTACTTAATGTATATAAAAGGGCCCCTAATCCGCTACAGTATTGGTTTTACCCCCTGTTTATATACATTAGGTATACTTTAACCCTTCTTTATCCCTTCTTTAACCCTTCCTTTACTGCCATTTATTCCCTTCATACTCCCCGATTAAGCCCTGAAATAAGCAATCTGCAAACCTCTCATACAATGCCTGTATGCTCGCCATTTTATAGGGAGGGATTAAAACGCAAAAGGCCGTCTCAAACAATTGAGACGGCCTTTTGCTGTGATTTTATCTGATCCTTACTGTACCTCTACGATGAGGAACTTCAGGTAAGTGGTGTTTTCGATGTTCCAGAGGATGGGGTGGTCCTGCGCCTGTGTCTGGAAAGTTACCTGGCGCAGCTTCTTCCGCGCGTCTTTCGCTGCCATATCAATGGTTTCGAGGAACATGGAAGGGTCTACCAGGTTGGTACAGCTCGCCGTTACGAGGAAACCGCCCGGCTTGAGGAGCTTCATGCCCCGCAGGTTGATCTCCTTATAGCCCGTAATGGCCTTCTGGATGTTTTCCCGGCTTTTGGTGAAAGCGGGCGGGTCCAGGATCACCACGTCGAACTTACGGTCTTCACGGGTCCATTGCTTCAGCTGGTCGAAAGCATTAACCGCCTGGAACTTACAGATATCCTGCAGTCCGTTCAGTTCCGCGTTGCGGCGGGCAGTATTCACGGCATGCTCGGAAATATCGAGCCCCAGTACGCTTTTAGCGCCATAATGCCCTGCATGGCAGGAGAATGTGCCGGTGTAGCAGAATGCTTCCAGTACGTCGGCCCCTTTCACAATATGCTGGATGGCACGGCGGTTATCCTGCTGGTCGAGGAAGTAACCGGTCTTTTGTCCGCCTACGATATCGACATGGAATTTCAGGCCGTTTTCGTTGATAATGATATTGGTATCGAAAGGTTCACCGAGAAATCCTTTTTGCTGGGCGAGGCCTTCCAGTTCGCGTACGGGCACATCGTTGCGCTCGTAAACGCCTTTAGGCTTAAAGATTTCGTGGAGTGCGTTAACGATGGCGGGCTTCCAGCGGTCGATGCCGAGGGCCATGGTTTGCAGTACGAAGTAGTCGTTGAATTTATCGATGATCAGGGCAGGCATTTCATCGGCCTCTCCGAAGATGAGACGGCAGTTTTCCACATACCCGAGCTTTTTCCGGTATTCCCATGCTTTGCGGATACGGTTCAGGAAAAACCCTTCATCCACGGTTTCGTTCTTGTCGCGGGTGAGGATCCTCACGAGGATCTGGGACTGGGGGTTGATGTATCCCCGGCCTACGAAAATGCCGTTATGGGTGAAAACATCAACGATATCCCCGGCGTTCACCTCCCCGTCTATCTGGTTTACTTCGTTGCCGAAAACCCAGGGATGCCCTGTTAAAACGCGGTTTGCTATCTTTTTCTTCAGAAATACCTTGGTCATTGCTTGTTATTGGAGCGCAAAGTTACAATTATGCAGGCAATCCCCCCAAGGCCTGCCAAATTGTCCCCAAAAGGGGGCTTGGCAAAGTTATTGACGGTGGGTAACTTGCAGACAATTTGAACGATTATGACAGAAAAAGATAAAGATATGCACGCAAACGGGCAGGAATCCCGTGATTTTGACATCAATGCAGATGAGAATCAAAGCGGATCAACCCATTTGAATGATGCCCTGCCGGAAGAAGGTGAAGCGGATAAGCTGCGTGGCGACCTTGAAGAATTACGCAAAAAATACCTGCTGCTGAACGCAGACTTCGATAATTTCAGGAAAAGGAACGCCAAAGAGCGCGTGGAACTGATCAATACTGCCAACAAAGAGGTGATTATTGCCCTCCTCGATGTGCTGGACGATTCCGAAAGAGCCGCCAAACAGCTGGAATCATCTGCCGGTGCCAATGCCGCCAACGAAGGCGTAATGCTCGTTTTCAACAAATTCCAGAACATCCTGCAATCCAAAGGCCTTAAAGCCATGGAAGCCCTGCACGAAGAGTTCAACCCGGATCTCCATGAAGCCGTAACCGAAATACCCGCCCCTACAGAAGAGCTGAAAGGTAAGGTGATTGACGTGCTGCAGAAAGGATACTATCTCAACGACAAAATCATCCGCCACGCCCGCGTGGTAGTGGGAAAATGACGTTGTGACAGCAGTGTACGCCAGCTAATAGAATTTTCATAGCCTGTTCCGCCGGAATGGGCTTTTCAAGTGTATAAACATGTCCACCAAAAGAGATTATTACGAAATTTTAGGGGTTGCCAAAACCGCTTCTCAGGATGAAATCAAAAAGGCATACCGCAAGGTTGCCATGCAGTTCCATCCCGACCGGAACCCCGGCAATAAAGATGCGGAAGAAAAGTTCAAGGAGGCGGCAGAGGCTTATGAAGTGCTCAGCGACCCCGATAAACGCGCGCAATACGACCGATTCGGCCATGCCGGTGTAGGCGGGCGCGGCGGCGGACATGGCCAGGGCCATATGAATATGGACGATATCTTCTCCAACTTCGGGGATATATTCGGGGAAGATATCTTCGGCAGCTTCTTCGGTGGCGGCGGCGGCCGCTCCGGTGGTGGCGGGCGCAGAAGCAGAGGCACCCGCGGCAGCAACCTGAGAGTGAAAATCAAACTCACCTTCGAAGAAATCGCCAAAGGCGCTTCCAAAAAGATCAAAGTAAAGAAATACGTTACCTGCAATACCTGCAGTGGCCTGGGCGCGAAAGACAAAAACGCTTTCCAGTCCTGCACCACCTGCCACGGCTCCGGACAAGTCCGTAAAGTAACGCAGACCTTCCTCGGCCAGATGCAAACGGTAACCACCTGCCCCACCTGTAACGGTGAAGGCCAGATCATTACCAACAAATGCACCTCCTGTAAAGGCGAAGGCCGTCAATACGGCGAAGAAACCGTATCCATCGATATCCCGGCAGGCGTAATGGAAGGCATGCAGCTTTCCATGAGCGGGAAAGGCAATGCCGGCGAAAGAGGCGGCGCCCCCGGCGATCTCCTCATCCTCGTGGAAGAAGAACCACATCCTGAACTGCAGCGCGACGGGCTGAACGTAGCCTTTGACCTGCACATCTCCTTCCCCGAAGCCGCTTTCGGCATCTCTACAGAAGTACCCACCATCGACGGTAAAGCCAAGATCAAGGTACCACCTGGCACTCAGAGCGGTAAGATCTTCCGCCTCAAAGGCAAAGGATTCCCCTCCGTTAACAGCTACGAAAAAGGCGACCAGCTCATTCATGTGAATGTATGGACGCCCCAAACGCTGACTTCCGAAGAGAAATCCATGCTCGAAAAAATGCAGGCCTCCGGCAACTTCAAGCCCAATCCTGAAAAATCCGACAAAGGATTCTTCGAAAAAGTAAAAGACATCTTCAGCTGATTCATCCTCAGCTAAACATACCAACAGCCGGAACGCACCCCGTTCCGGCTGTTGCTTTTTAAGGCAACCGCTGGTGCATCCGCCCGGAAAATCGCATATTTGCACACAATTATGTCCGATAAGTACCAGATGTTCGAAAACCGGCTGGCCAAAGTGCACAAGCATCTCGCCAAGACCGCCAGACGGCAGGGCATCACCTGCTACCGCCTCTACGACCGCGACCTCCCGGAATTCCCCCTCATCATTGAACTGTACGAAGACAAGGTTTCCGTAGCGGAATACCTCAGTCAGCACGGTATGGAAGATGATGCCTATGATGCATGGCTCGAACAGAGCGTGGAATGCGTGGGCAGGGTTTTACATGTTCCGAGGGAAGACATATTTCTCCGTACCCGCCAGCGCAAAACCGACCGCCAGAGCCAATACGAAAAGCTCAGCATAGAAAAAGCAGAGATCAATGTGAAGGAAGACGGGCTTACTTTCAAGGTAAACCTGTCCGACTACCTCGATACCGGCCTGTTCCTCGATCACCGCATTACCCGGCATATGGTGCGGGAAGAATCGGAAGGCAAACACGTTCTCAACCTGTTCTGCTACACCGGATCATTTTCCGTATATGCCGCTGCAGGCGGTGCCGCTTCCGTAACATCGGCCGACCTTTCCAAAACCTACCTCAAATGGGCTGAGGATAACATGGAGCTCAACGGCATCTACGATCCCGCAAAGCACCATTACGTGCATGCTGATGTACTCCAGTACCTCGACGAGCTGAAGATTAACACGTTCGACCTTGTGGTGATGGACCCGCCTACTTTCTCCAACAGTAAGCGCATGAAAGACTTCCTCGATATCCAGCGGGATCATGTGACGCTTATCAACAAAGTACTGATGGCGATGAAGAAAGGCGGGGTGCTGTATTTCAGCAATAACCTCCGCCGCTTTGAGCTGGATGAGCCTGCCATTGAAGCCACTTCCATTAAAAATATCACAGCGCAAACCATCCCGTTCGACTTCACGGGAAAACTGCTTCGGCACTGTTTCCGGATCATCAAATAACAGCACATGCTCACGGCCTTTGTACTGATATATCTGCTCATTACGATCCTCATCGGCCGCTGGGCGGCCAGGCGTGTAAAAACCGCGGGCGACTTTATGGTTGCAGGCCGCAGCCTGCCATTAGGCATCAGTACCTGCGTGATATTCGCTACCTGGTTCGGATCTGAGACTATGCTGGGTGCTACCAGTGAGTTTGCACAACACGGGCTGATCGGGGTGATAGAAGACCCTTTCGGAGCATCGCTGTGCCTGTTACTGGTAGGCCTGTTCTATGCCAGAAAGCTGTACCGCAGCAACCTCCTCACGTTCTGCGACTACTTCCGGGTGCGCTTCGGGCAAAAGGCGGAGATTATTTCCGCCCTGCTCATGATCCCCTCCTACTTCGGATGGATCGCTGCGCAGATAGTAGCCATGGGCATTGTGATCAATACTGTAATGGGCATATCCCCTGAAACTGCCATGATTGCCAGCGGGCTTATCGTAATGGGCTATACGTATATGGGCGGCATGTGGTCTGTCTCCATCACCGACTTCATTCAAACCATCATGATCATCGTGGGTATCCTCATCATCACATTCATTGTGGTGAAGGAAGCCGGGGGTATCACCACCGTGGTGGAGCGCGCGCCGGCAGGCACCTTCCGCTTCTTCCCCGACAACGACTGGCATAGCTGGCTGCATTATCTCGCCGCCTGGTTTACCATTGGCCTTGGCTCCATCCCTCAGCAGGATGTGTTTCAGCGGCTCATGAGTTCAAAGAGCGAAAAGGTGGCGCAGTATTCCTCCTATCTTGGGGCATTAATGTATCTC
This sequence comes from Chitinophaga deserti, assembly GCF_003149455.1. Taxonomy (GTDB): domain Bacteria; phylum Bacteroidota; class Bacteroidia; order Chitinophagales; family Chitinophagaceae; genus Chitinophaga; species Chitinophaga deserti. Next base: position 168,169 of record NZ_QFFK01000010.1, on the reverse strand, counting down.
GTCATCGGTTCGCTGCCGCTGCTCATTGTGCTCTGTGCGAAGCAGCTGTATCCGGCGCTGGGGGCCGACGGACCGGAAAAGATCCTGCCGGATATGGTGATGCAGCATGGTAACCTGTTTATACAAATCCTCTTTTTCGGTGCGCTGCTGTCTGCCATTATGAGTACTACCAGCGGCGCCATACTTGCTCCGGCAACCGTATTGGGCGAGAATCTCATCAAACCCTTCTTCCGCGATATCTCGGATAAAAAATTCCTGCTTATCATCCGGCTTTCGGTAATAGCAGTATCGGCCATCGCTATTGCCATGGCGTTTGCCAGCCAGAACATTTATGAGCTGGTAGGTTCATCTTCCGTATTAAGTCTTGTTTCATTATTTGTTCCGCTCACAGCAGGGTTGTACTGGAAGCGCGCCAGCCAGGCAGGCGCTATTCTTTCCATCATTATGGGAACAGCAGGCTATGCGTATGGAGAATGGATGGAAACCGCCACTCCGCCGCTTTTTGTGGGCTTATTATGGAGCATCGCGGGTATGGTGGCAGGTTCGCTGATCTGGAAAGCGCCGGTACCGGTTACGGAAAGCCCCGCTACCTGAGCCGTTACTTCAGCCACTCCGTATTTTTCTTCAGCTGCTTGATCAGTTTTAAAAACTCACTCCTGTATTTCCCCGGATCAGGGCCGAGGGATTGCTTCGCGATGCGTGTTACCATGTCGGTATTTCCCTTGCCGGTATATTGCGATTTGCGGAGCAGCATACCGAACAATGCCACTGAGGCAGCAAACCGGCAATCGTCCGGTGCATCATCAAAGCTCGCGGCTTTCGCGGTAATCGTTTTTCTTATTTCGTATTGCGTGGGTTCCCCATCGGGCCGGTAGGTCAGGGAAACCGTTGCCAAAGGGCCTCCGGGGTCGGGGTTCACCGGTTCTATTTCATACATGGCCACCACGCAATGCCCGGAGCCTACGATGCCACCGGTCACCTTTACACTATCGCCGTTATCTTCTTTCAGAATTTTATTCTCGTACCCCAGCAACCGGTAAGTTTTCACACGGCCGGGATGGAAGGTGACCTGTGCATGCACATCGCGTGCGATGGTAAAGAGTGTGGAACCGAATTCGCGGGCAAATACTTTATTGGCTTCCTCCAGGTCATCGATATACGCAAAGTTACCATTACCCTTGCTGGCAAGGGCTTCCAGCTTGGAGTCCTTATAATCTTTCATCCCAAAGCCGAGGCAGGTCAGCAGCACCCCTCCTTCCTTCTGCATGGATATCAGGTCTTCCATATCCTGATCGCTTGTTTGTCCTACATTGAAATCGCCATCGGTGGCCATGATCACGCGGTTGTTGCCACCGCGGATGAAGTTTTCACCTGCAATCTGGTACGCCATTTTGATGGCGGCCTCTCCCCCGGTGGCGCCTCCCGCACTGAGGTAATCAATGGCATGCAGGATCTTTTCCTGCTGATGGCCCGGGGTGCAGGGTAATACCAGGCCGGGGGTGCCTGCATATGCCACAATTGCCACCTTATCGCGCGGACGGAGGTTGTTCACCAGCACCCGGAAAGCGGCCTGCAGCAAGGGTAGTTTATTGGGAGTGCCCATACTGCCGGAGCAGTCGATCAGGAACACGAGGTTACTGGCGGGGAGACTGTCTGTTGCTATCTGTTTAGCCCTTACCGCAATCTGCAGCAGCCGGTGCTCCGGCGCCCATGGACAATCCGTATAATGGCTATACATGGCAAACAGGGAATCGTGCCGGGGGAGCGGATAGCTGTAGTGGAAATAATTGAGCATTTCCTCGATGCGCACGGCATCTACCGGAACGGGTTGTTTGAGCCTGGCGAAGCGGCGCATGTTGCTGTAGGCAGCGCGGTCTACATCCAGTGCGAAATCAGACACGGGTTTGCGGGTGGTTTCTACAAACTTGTTTTCGTACAGGCGTCCGTAAGTTTCGTCGTAAAAGTTGGTGATGGCCACTCCGAGGTTGCTGTAGTTGGGGTTGGTACTGTGTGCATAGCGCGCACGGGCTTTGGCCGAAGCAATATCATCGCTGGCAGGTGGAATTTTTTTCAGGGGGCTCAGTTCAATGAGCATGCGGTCATGTTGGAGAAGCGGCACAGATCTGCGCAGATAGCCGGGGTGTTCAAAAACGAGGTGCGTGCTGCCAATAGGGATCTCTATGCGGAATAAGCCATATTGATTGGTAAGCACGGTAGCAGTGTCTGGCCAAACGGTGACCCTCACGCCCGGCACCGGATCGTGCCGGATACTGTCTTGCACAGCCCCCGTCACGACTTTTCTTTGTTGTGCCACTCCCATCATGCTCCAGCTTGCGCATAGAAGCAAAATGATGAGTTTATGCATCGAAATATTTTAACATACACCGATACCTAAAAGTAAACAATTTGTTGATCCGAAGGCTGCAGCGGGTAAAAATTACTCCGCCAGCTGGTAGATCTCGGGGAGGTTGCGGCCCAGGCCATCGTAATCGAGGCCATATCCGAGGAGGAATTTATTGGGAACGGAGAAGCCGAGGTAATCGATTTTTACGTGGTGCGTGAGTGCTTCCGGTTTGTGCAGGAGCGATACCACCATGAGTCTCTTGGGCTGCTGGTGCTCCAATTGAGGGAGGAACTGGCTGAGGGTTTTACCCGTATCCACGATATCTTCCAGGATCACAACGGTGCGGCCAAAGAGGTCTTCATCAAGGCCGATGGCGGTGATCACATTACCGGTGGATTTAGTGCCTTTGTAAGACGCCAGTTTGATAAAGGAGATCTCCGCTTCGATCGTCAGGTATTTGAACACATCAGCAGCAAACATAAACGAACCGTTGAGGATGGCGATAAAAAGCGGTCTTTTCCCTTCGAGGTCTAGGCTGAGTTGCTGCGCCATTTCTTTGATACGCGCCTGCAGTTTCTCCTCAGTGATATAGGGGACGAACTTCTTATCATGTACCTGAATCATCGTATGTATGCGGTTTTACGTTTACTTTTTCACAATCAGTTGCTGGCCTATTTTGATTCCATTGTCGGCCAGGGTGTTCCATTCCTGCAGCTGGGCCACAGTGCAGCCGTAGCGGCGGGAGATGCTGTAGAGCGTTTCCTTTTCGCCTACGATATGGTATTGTTCACGGGAGCTGGTTTGTGCGCCCGCTTTCTTCAGATCTTCGATCATGCCGGGGGGCAATGCTGAGGGGGCTTTTTCCGGAGCAGGAGGCGGAGTGGCCGGCCTGTTTTCTGCAACGGGTGCCTGGGCGGAAGCTTTCTCTATTTCCTTTTTGATGTCCCGGATGATCTCACGGGGCTTCAGATCCTGATGCTCATCTACTACTGCCACGGTGTTACTGCCGAGGCGTGGCTTGGCGGATGCATAACCATCGAGTGCGATGCGCTCCCCTGCGGCAGGCTGTTCGCCTTCATCCAGTTTATTCCTGCGGCGGAGCCAGCGGAGCTGAACCCCTTCGGCCTGTGCGATGTCATGCAAAGATTCGCCGGGAGCCACAATGTGGAAATCGTTGGCGCCCCGTTTGCTTTTACCCTGCAGGAAGATGACCATATCTTTTTCAAGGGGAACATCGGAAGTGAGGTCGTTATACTTCAGCAAAGAACTTAAACGGATATCTTTCGAAGCCGCCACCTGTATGAGGGCGGTTCCCTGTTTAACAAAGATGGCTTTGCGATTGTTGATGCGGAACTCCGAGCCTTCGGGATACTTCTTTGCAGGCGCGGCGGCGGGTACCACAGGGCGGTTTGCAGCAGGCTGCTGTGTGGGTGCATAAGTACCGGGATCACCGGCAAACACATCATTGGTGCGGATTTCCCCTTTGCCCATGGCAATGTCGCTATACTGCTGGAGCTGGTACGTTTCAATGATCTGGATAAGCTGTTGAGGGTAGGTACGGCTGGTGGCGTAGCCTGCGGTTTTCAGTCCGTATGCCCATGCCTTGTAATCGTTAGGATTCAGGTCGAACAGGAAGCGGTAACGGGGATTATTGCGGAGGAACTCGGAGTGATCTTTCCAGGATTCCTGTGGAGAACCGTATTTGCGGAAGCATTCCCCACGGGCATCATCATCATAGGCTACCGATGGGCCGGTCCAGTTATTTTTACATTTGATACCGAAGTGGTTGTGACTGTTCTGCACCAGCCATCCGTTGCCGGATTGTGTTTCTAGGATGCCCTGGGCAAGTTTGATGGAAGCGGGAACGCCGGAGCGGCGCATTTCTTCCATGGCTATGACTTTATAAGTGTCAATGTACTGTTGGGTGCTGATGTTCTGTGCGGTGCTTTTAATGGCTCCGCCAAGCAGCAAACAGATTGCCAGGCAGTATGACTTCAATTGCATTATATGTCGAATTTAATGGGTCCTGGTTATTTCTTACGGATGAGCATTACGCCATCGCGCAGGGTGAGCAATAATGTTTCCGCGCGGTCGTCGGCTACTGCTTTTTCCACAAAGCGGATCATAGCTTTTGCGTTATTGCTCTGTTCTGATTCGTTCAATACCACTTCTCCATGATACAGCACGTTATCGGCCAGTATCATGCCTCCCGTTCTCAGCTTCTCCCACACCATGTCATAATACATTCCATATCCTGCCTTGTCGGCATCAATAAATATGAGATCAAAAGTTTCGTTGAGTTCAGGGATGATGTTAGCTGCTTTGCCGATGTGCTGGGTGATCTTATCAGTAAGACCGGCTTCCGCGATGTAGCGGGCAGCCATATCTTCCAGCTCTTCGTTTACATCAATGGTGTGCAGCATGCCTCCGGCTTCGAGGCCCTGCGCGAGGCAGATGGCGGAATATCCGGTGTAAGTACCAATTTCGAGAATACGGCGTGGCCGCATCATGTGACTTACCATCGATAAAAAAGTACCCTGAACATGGCCGCTTAGCATGTGCGGCTGGTCTGCCTTCAGGTAAGTTTCCCTGTGCAGGCGATACAGCAAATCCCCTTCCGGACTGGTGTACTTCTCTGCAAACGCCTGAATATCCCCGGGTATTACCTCCATGCAGTACTTTTTTTTGCAAACCTAAGCAATTATCAAGTAAATGCGATATATGTGAAGGACTGAAAATAAATCGAGCCTGATAGTAATACCAGGCTCTTTACCCCATGTTAACCATTAAAGACACAACTATTGACCATATATACAATGTGTTTAACGGTCCATATTAGGCTGTGACTTTATAAATATATATGCAATTTCAAGATGATGCATAAATATATTTCATGTGTATATAACTTAATGATAATCTAAAAATTGGGCCTCAGTTTGTTGGTAGTATAGAATACGCGGAAGTATTCCACTACTTCATCGGCAGTATCAAAAACCTTGAGGAGGTTGAGATCTTCGGGGTGGATGTTGCTTTCTTTTTTCATCATCACGGTGTCGATCCATTCGAGGAGGCCGCCCCAATATTCACTGCCTACAAGCACCAGCGGGGTCTCCGTCATCTTCTTGGTCTGGATGAGGGTGGCTACTTCAAAGAATTCATCCATGGTACCGAAGCCACCGGGCATCATCACAAAGCCCTGGGAGTATTTGGTGAACATTACTTTGCGTACGAAGAAGTAATCGAAGTTGAGGCTTTTATCCCGGTCGAGGTAAGGGTTGGCATATTGTTCGTGCGGCAGTGTAATGTTGAGGCCTACACTCATACCATTGGCCAGTTGCGCGCCTTTATTGGCTGCCTCCATAATACCGGGGCCACCACCGGAGATAATACCAAAACCATCTTCCGCAAGCCTTCTTGCAATTTCACAAGCCAGCTCGTAATAATTATTGCCGGTGCGTGTACGCGCCGATCCGAAAATAGAAATACAGGGACCAATTTTTGCCAGTGCTTCAAATCCTTCCACGAATTCGGCCATGATCTTAAATATCTGCCAGCTGGAATGCGCCTTTGTTTCCGTCCAGTCGCGCATTTTCAAATTCTTTAACGAATCATTCATCTGCTATGCGTTTTGGTAATATTGTAATCTACACTTTTTTACTGCAATGCGGGCAGGGCGTTCCCCTTCCGGGAAAACATCCATAATCCAATATACGTAAACAAGCCGTTTACGATCAGCAATTCGTTCCCGAATTTATATCCGCCTAACCACGCTTCGGAATTTTGCTTCAGGAAGAAACATAATACCGGCGCTATCAAACATACGATGAGTGAGCCGTAATCAAGGATGGGCCGCTTGTTCAGGATACCAAATGCAAACAGTCCAAGCATAGGCCCGTAGGTGATAGTAGCCAGGAAGAGTACCGAATCAATAATGGCATCGTTGTTAAACTCCCTGAACAGCAATATGGTTCCCAGCAGCGCCACGGCACATGCTATATGGATGATGTTCTTAATTCTTTTACGGCGTGCATCGATCCCTTCGGTGGGGTACCCCAGCATATCGATATACACGGAAGTGGTGAGTGTGGTAAGCACACTGTCTGCACTGGAGAACGTTGCGGCCGTTAAACCTACAATGAAAATGATGGATGCAAAAGTACCAAGGTGCTGCAGTGCCAGCAGCGGGAACACCTGGTCTGTAGCCAGTCCGCCATCAATCTTCAATGGTGCGGGAATGTTATTCGAATGCAGGTATTGGTAAAGTAAAATACCCAGGCTCAGGAAAAACACGTTTACTACCAGCTGCATTATGCTGAAGGAATAAATATTCTTTTGTGCTTCTTTCAGGGAACGGCAGCTGAGGTTCTTCTGCATCATATTCTGATCAAGCCCGGTCATGGTTACCGCAATCATCATCCCGCCGAAGAACTCTTTAGGGAAGAAGTTACTGGCCTTCCAGTCCCAGAAAAAGGTTTTGGAATGAGGGCTGTTTACCACATTGGTAACCAGGTCACCGATGCCCCAGTTCAGATCGCGGCAGATCACTATAATGGTAAGTATTACGGCCAGGAGCAGGAAGGTAGACTGCATGGCATCCGTCCACACCAGCGTCTTGATCCCTCCGCGGTAAGTGTATACCAGCATCAGAATGATCATGATCGAAACCGACAATGCAAAGGGGATATGATAATAATCGAATACAAAAAGCTGTAATACCCCTGCTACGAGGAAGAGCCTGGCTGCTGCGCCCACGAGGCGGGAGAGGATGAAAAACATCGCTCCCGTTTTCTGTGTTACCGGCCCGAAGCGCTGCTGCAGGTAGGTATAAATAGAGGTGAGGTTGCGGTTATAATACAGCGGCAGCAATACCGTGGCAATTACCACATACCCCAATATATACCCCAGGATGGTTTGCAGATAAGAAAACGACGCCACTTCCACCTTACCGGGTACGGAAATAAACGTAACACCCGAAAGGGAGTCACTGATCATCCCGATGGCCACGAGGTACCAGACGGAATTCCGGTTACCGATAAAGTACGACTGCTCATCCGCCTTACGGGTGGTGATGTACGATACCAGCAGTAACAGGATAAAATAGCATGCTATGAAAAGGACGAAAATGCCCGGTGATATTGGCGACATGGAGATAAACATGGATTTAAACCACTAAAAATAGGGTTTTCCGCATAAAAACGCATAAAAACGCATAAAAAAAGGGCGGCTCGACAGCCGCCCACCTTCGTTATACACAAATACGGGTAATTATTGCAATGCAATTACGTCCCGGGCAAGGCCGAAAGACAGGGTCATGCCTGCTCCTCCGAGGCCGTTTACGATGGTAACACCCGGTTCCGGATGCAGTACCAGATCGTGCCCGCCATTAGTCAGTTTGGGATATATGCCATGCCAGCGTTCCTGGATATCCAGTGCCGGCGCATACAGGAATGTATTGATATATTGGAGAATGAGGTCGGAGATGCGCTCTTTGTCGAAGGGGTCCACTTCCCAGCCATACTCATGGGAATCTCCGAGGGAAAGCTCCCCTGCCCCATTCTGGGTTACCATGAGGTGGATGCCATAGCGCACGTATTCCGGCAGGGTTTCCTCCACACGCTTTTTAACGGCTGCCAGTCCGGGGCAGTGTGCAAAGGAAGCGTAATGTAACATGGACATGCCGGTTACCAGTGCGGGGCCCAGCTTCCAGCCATCAGGCTGGGGAACGGTGCGGAGCATCTGAAGCTTGCAGCGGGTAAGGGGTGCTGCCGCAAATACTTCGGGATAGAGCGTTTCAAAATCATACCCGCTGCACACATATACGTTATCTACTTTCCACTTTTCGTCTTTCGTTTCAATGTGGGGCAGCTGAATGCCATTCACGGGTGTTCCGAAACGGAAGGTAACGCCGTGGGTGCTTTCCAGCCACGCTGCAAGGCGGGCACAGGCTTCGCGGGGATTAAGCGACATTTCGAGGGGGCTCCAGAGTGCGGCTTTTAATCCTTCGGGGCGGAAAGCACTGCTGCGGCTGCGTGCTGCATCCGGTGTAAGTATCTCACAGGTGATGCCCGTACTGCCGGCAAACTCTTCCAATACCCCTGTTTCATCGGCATGATATGCAAGGAGGAGCGAGCCATTCTCTTCACAGGGCAGTCCGGATTCCCGTGCTATCTGCTGCCAGGTGGCACGGCCGTACATAGCCCGCTCATAAATATGGCCGGGCTTCTGCCCCAGCGTCCATACGAGGCCGAAGTTGCGGAAGGAAGCTCCCACTGCACGTGGGTTACGCTCGAATACGACCACCTTCTTCCCTTTCAGGGCGAGGTGATATGCCGTGGCCAGGCCTACAATGCCTGCGCCTATAACTGCGGTATCTGCTTGCTGGTGCATGCAACAAATATAGCAGTATTTATAAATAAATGTTTAGTAATTCTTAACTCTTAACAGAGAATTAAAACCCGAAGTTTCCTCCTACGGAAAATACGGGGCGGTTTCGGTAAGGAGAATTATTATCCTGCAGTACATCATACAGGAGCATGATTACGAAGGAAGAGTTGCCCCCGATGGGTTGTGCATAACCGCCGCCAAGGAGCAGGCTGGGCGCGCCATAGCGTTCCTTAAACGTCCGGCGGGGATCATCGTAGATCTGCCGTTTCAGGCTGATGGAATTATATTCGGGCTGGGCTTGTACAAAGAGGAAATCCAGCGGGTAATACCGGCCCCAGATACCGCCACCGAGGATGGAGAAGTTATCTTTCCGCTCAAACCCATCGATGTCGCGGTACTTCTCCCAGGTAAACTGGGCGTTGATATTGATACCGGCGGCGAATTTAGGGCTGAAGCGGTAGCCGATCATGGGGGAAATGTTCAGCAGGGAGTAGTTTCCAAAAGCAAAACCGAAGTTACCGCCTGCCATCAGTTTAGAAGGATCGAAACCACGGGCGGTATCTACTCTGTATGGCGTCTGTGAAAATGCGGCCTGCATCGTTAGCAGGAAGGTTACCACCAAACAAATCCGTTTCATATGCGCTATTTTATTACTCGGCTAAATTATCGGATTTTTCCCGACAGCCGTTCACATTACCCTGTTTTTATCAGAAAGAAGGACAAAGGGTTGTCCGTTTGGAGAAGCTGCGGTTAGGATAAAGCCCGATGTATAACAAACTAAGCTCGTATGCGCCCTGCCGTTTGTTGGCGGCAGAAAGTGCACTGGTAGTAACATCGTAGTTAAACATCAGCCTGAAATTAGCCACCTGGTACCCAACGAGTAATGCCGCAGCATCCTTCAGTCGGTAATAGGCGCCTCCGAATAACTGCTGGTGCCCGTCGCCCGAGAGGTTATAGGCTGCATACGCCCCTACCATGGTTTCGCTGACATTGGCCTGCCGGGAGTAATACGCGCTGGGGTTGAGGATTACCTTATCACTCATCTTGAGGCTGGCATTCAGGAACCCGATATACCGCCGCTCGATTTTGTTATTTCCGTCGTAGAACGTTTCTCGCGGGGTGTTCACATGGTGGGCGGAAAACCCGCCATTGATATAAACAAGGTCATTGGGAAAGTATGCGTAGTTCATCCCTACCTGCATATCGAGATAACCCACGGAAGCCTGTGTGAAAGGCTCCCCTGAAAACATCTGGGAATCGAAGAACTGGCCGTTCCATTGCGAGCCGAAGGTCAGCTTGCTGAGGTCTACCCGCTTATCGGCATACCCCACATTAAAACCTGCAGAAAGGAGGCTGCTCTGGCCAAGGAGCTGATGGTAGGCTACCGAGCCATAAGCCTTTGTGCTGGTGAGGTTACCATTACCTGCCACATCGCGGAGTACCATACCGCCCACGCCCACCCATCCGTAGGTAAGCCGGTCGCGCAGCAGCTGGAAGTCGCCGAAGGCAGACATGGTTTTATATGGAACAGGGATGGTAGCCCACTGGTTCCTGTAATTGATGCCGATCCTGTAGTTGCCATCGGGGATAAATCCTGTATTGGCCGGGTTGGTGGACAATGGAGAATTGAAGAACTGCGAAAAGTGCAGGTCTTGCGCAGCAGCGGGTAAAGCCGCCGCGAGGCAACAAACGAGGAAAATATGGTACACAGCTTTTCTCATAGCCCGCTATCTTAACAAAGTTACGTTTCCTGTTTTGGTGATCTTGTTTCCGTCTGTAAATTCTACATTCAATACAAAGGCATATGCATCCATTGGCTGTACGGTACCGTTAAAGCGGCCGTCCCATCCAAGGCGCTGGTCGTTAGACTGGAACATGAGCCTGCCCCAGCGGTTGAATACTTTCATGTCGTATTTAACTATGCCGAATCCTTTAATCTCCCACTTCTCGTTGATACCGTCTCCATTCGGGGAGAAGGCGGTGGGTACATCATATAATGGATTCACAATGGCGGATACCTCCTGGCAAACCGTATCCTGGCAGCCGAAATCCGTATAGGCCGTCAGGCAAACTTCATATATGCCGGAGCGGAGGTACTGGTGTACGGGATTGGGATCATTAGATGTGTTACCATCCCCGAAATCCCAATGATAACGCACCGCATTCTGCGATTCGTTCGTGAATGTGGTAGGCGTATTTTCTACCGGCTTGTTAGGCAGGAACGAATATGCTGCTGTGGGGCCGGGCATTACGGTGATCCAGCCCGTAGTATCATCACGCAGGTTACAGGTATTGGGATCAAACGCCCGGAGGGTTACCAGGTACCGGCCCGGTTGGGTGTAGGTATGCGTTGGGTAGATGTCTCTGTTAATGGGGCTTCCATCTCCGAAATCCCATTCAAAGGTCACGCCTCCTTTGGAGATATTATCGAACTGTGCGGTGAACGGTGCGCAGGAGCTGTCCTGCACATTGAATAACGCAACCACATTGGCAGCAACGCGCAATTGAATTACCTGCTCATCCGGTGCATTACAATAGTTGGTATCTATCAGTCTCAACCGTACATTATAAATACCTTCTGTTGCGTAATTATGCTGTACAGGGCCGAGGCCTGCTCTGCGCAAAGGTGTGTTATCTCCAAAGTCCCAAACGAAAGAAGTATCGGTAAATGGTTTGCCGGCAGGCGCAACGGAAGTATTTACAAACTCATACGCCAATGCCTGGCAGGGATCGAGCCTGCGGTGAGTTAACGCTACGCGGGCTTCATCGTTCCTTACCCGGATATTGATAAATGCAGTATCGTAAACATTACAGCTGGCAGGGTCAAATTTCACTAACCGTACCCGGTAATCCCCCACGTTCTGGTAGGTATGCTGCATGGTAGGACTGGTATTGGATATCTCCGGCGAGCCGTCTCCAAAGTTCCAGATCCACTGCTGCGCGTTTACATTGGTAGTATCGATGAAAGTGATATTGGCCGGGGCGCAATAGTTCCGTCTTCTCTCCTGCGTGGTAAAACCTGCTCTTACCCCATCGAGGTTGAACGCGATTTTAAGGGCGCCCAGGTTACAGTAGGTGGTCATACCCGTGTAGTAGGAGCCCGGAGTTGTGGGGAAGCGTACCCTAACCGGATCCAGCTGGCAGGAAGCGCAGATGGCCTGATAAATCACCCCATTACGGTCGAAGCGGCTGGTACCGCCATCTACGTGTTCGGCCAAACCGTTTCCTCCGTAATACGTACCGTATAATATGCCGAGCGCGTCGCGCTTCATGACGAAGAAATAGAAATCGCTGGCATCCGTACGGGACTGTCTTGCATCAGCCGTAATGGGCAGCCCCCGCGTACCGGAGTTATTGAAGTTCGAGTTCAGTCTTCCACCCCAACCAGACACATACACGTTCTGGCAACGGTCTACCAGGAATGCCACGGGGGAAATACTGGGAGAAGGATCGGCTTTACCGAATGTGGTGGAATAAATGATATTAGACAGATCAGGCCGGAGCTTCGTGATAAACTGCCGGGAATTGTCGTTATAGAAAGTAGCAGTACCGGCAGGCTGGCGGATGGGCCAGTTACCTTCCGTGGTACCCATTACATATACATCATTGTTGCGGTCGAGCTGAATACCATATACCTGGTCGGCCTTGCTGTTATCGGACCCCAGGAAGGTAGAATGCAGGATGCTGGAGCCGTCTGCAGCAATATGGGTAATGTACCCGTCGCATGCGCCGCCACGGTAACCGCCATACACGCCTCCCCGGGTGGGGAAGTTGCCACTGGCGGTACCACCGGCCACATATACGGAGTTACCTCCGTTCACTGCCAGAACATATGCAGCATCTGCCTGGTCGCCACCGAGATAGGTTGCCCAAAGCACGCGATCTACGTTAGGAGCGATCTTGATTACCACTGCATCCTGCCGGCCACCTGCATAGGCTGGCTGAAACACGCCTGGTGTAGTGGGGAAGTCCTGCGACTGGGAGGAGCTTGCCACGTAAACGTTCCCGTTTCCGTCGAGCACTACTTCGCTGCGGGCATCGTCTCCATAGTTACGGAGGAGGCCGTCGATCGCAGAAGCTTTCCCTGCCTGCATATTGGCGCCATCAATACCGGTACCGCCAATGCGGAGGGATCCTATGATGGCCGTAGCGTTCGCATTAAACTTGGTAACTACGATATCTTCACCACCACAAGGGCCTACTGTGGTAGCCGGATAGCTACCCCCGGAATTGGTTCTCCCGGAAACTACGAGGTTGCCTGCGCCGTCTACAAACAGGGAATGGGGTTGCTCATCGCCACCACCACCCAGGTAGGTGCTGTACAAGATTCGGCTGCCTGTTGCATTGAATTTAGTAATACCGATATCTATCCGGCCGCCGTTAAACGAGTTGTCATAAGCACCTACAGAAGTGGGGTAATCCACATTCCATACAATACCGCCGCCATAGAAATTACCGGCGTCGTCGTAAGTAGCGGTAAAGCCCCAGTTATCCGGGCGTGAGCCTGTAAGGGTGGCAAATACCACTACCGGATCGATCACCAGCGGGTACTGTGCATCGTACCTGCCGGAAACACGGAAGGAAACGGTGCTGCCTTTGAGCTGATAATCAACGTTTACTTTTTTCCGCTGGTTATTAACGAACTGGTAAGCGTATGGCTGCAGCTCCACGATCTCTCCCACGCTGGTCTGGACATGGAGGTTACCTTTTTTGAGGAACACGGCTTTGGCACCGGAATATTCCAGTTGAATATTGGAGGGGTTGGCACCCGGACGAACGATGAAGTCGTACTTCATCTGCCCGCTTTCGGAATACACCTGGAGGTCGATGTTATTGTATAAGTTTTCGTACTGGACGTTCGTGTAGGCAGCAAGGCCTGATTTCCAGCGGGCAGGGTCGTTGCCGATAAAGTAATTGATGTTTTCCTGAGTGGGTTTAGAGGGGAGCAGTACGGGGTTCTTATTGGCCTGGAGGAATGTGATCTCGTAGGCATGGCCCCGGATCTTGCCGGGAACGTATCCGTCGTTACCTCCGCCACCGGGTTTGGAGTCTGTAGTTCCCGGACTGGCAATATCTTTCGGCTTGTATTTACCGCCATCGGGGTTATAGATGGGTCCGCCTTTCCCGGTATCAGTTTTCATCCCATGCCGGGCAAGATCTTCCCGGTCGAGGTCTCCGGGATGCAGCAGCATCATACGGATGGCGTTCTTTTTAAGGAAGATGCCAACACCACCGAGGTTAGCCCGGTAGAGGAAGCTTCCATCCCACTGCCCTTTGTTTTCCACGAACTCAATCGCAGTTGTCATGCCACTGTGTGAATGGCCATGATCCTGCGATAGAACGGGTGAGGCGAGTATCACCAGTATTACGATCTGCAGCAGACTGAAAATTCCGATAGGGCGAGTAGATTTCAAGACGGTATAACTTTTTAAGATTGTCCCTGTAAAACTAGTACACATTAATAACGGACGGGAGCAGTAAAATGTTACGGTCCGGGATTTGGTTGGCGACCGGCAGTGGACGGTTCACAATAAGGTATCAGGCGGGCTCAACTTTTCAAAAACAAACCATCCCTGCCGGTCATTCCATCATGAACAACGTAAAAGTGATCAGGATATTTTACTCCATGCGGATTTTGACCGTTGGGTGGCGAGAAAGTCGTGCAGGGGCTGATTTTCCGGGGCAGTCAGGTCGGGATCGTCTGACAGGATTTTCTCGGCTACATCACGGGCAGCGATTAACATGGTTCGGTCCTGCACAATATCTGCCAGTTTAAGATCGAGGAGCCCGCTTTGCCGGGTACCCTCGATATCTCCGGGGCCCCTAAGCTCCATATCCTTCTCAGATATCACGAATCCATCATTGGTTTGCACCATTACCTTCACCCGCTCCTGCGAATCCTTGCCTATCTTGTTACCTGTCATCAGGATGCAGTAGCTCTGCTCTGCTCCCCGGCCTACGCGCCCACGCAGCTGGTGTAACTGCGACAGCCCGAAGCGTTCCGTACTTTCAATGACCATCACGGAGGCGTTGGGTACATTTACGCCTACTTCAATTACCGTGGTGGCCACCATGATCTGGGTATCGCCCGTAACAAAGCGGTGCATGTTGGCTTCCTTGAGCTCCTGCGCCATTTTGCCATGCACCATGCTGATATAATATTTGGGTTCCGGGAAAAAGGCCTTTACTTCTTCGTATCCTTTGGTCAGATTTTCGAAATCCAGGGAAGCGGATTCTTCAATCAGCGGATATACGATATAGGCCTGCCGCCCTTTTCTCACTTCATCTTTAATAAAATCCATTACCTGCGGCCGCTGGTATTCTGTACGGTGCACCGTGGTGATGGGCTTACGGCCGGGCGGCATCTCGTCGATGACGGATACATCAAGGTCGCCGTAAACGGTCATAGCCAGTGTACGGGGAATGGGGGTGGCCGTCATGACAAGGATATGGGGAGGGGTTTCGCTTTTCTCCCATAGCCGTGCCCGTTGCGCCACGCCGAAGCGGTGCTGCTCATCCACAATAGCCATTCCGATGCGCTTGAACTGTACTTCCTTTTCGAGAAGGGCATGTGTGCCGATGAGGATATTGATTTCCCCGGCAGCCGTAGCGGCGAGGATCTCCTTACGGGCTTTGCCCTTGATGTTGCCGGTAAGCAGGGCAACGGTAACGGGCATATCTTTCAGCTGCTCGGATATGCCTTTATAATGCTGCTGTGCAAGGATTTCCGTAGGTGCCATCAGGCATCCCTGAAAGCCATTATCTATCGCGATAAGCAATGAAAGCAGGGCTACCATGGTTTTCCCGCTTCCCACATCCCCCTGCACAAGCCGGTTCATCTGGCGGCCGGTGGTGGTATCTTTCCGGATCTCTTTCAGGACACGCTTTTGCGCACCGGTAAGCGGGAACGGAAGATGCTCGTTGTAGAAAGTATTGAAAACATCGCCTACGGCATTGAATATGAAGCCCTGGCTGTTTTTATGCCGGCGGATCTTCAGGCGGCAGATGCGGATCTGGGCAATGAAGAGTTCTTCAAACTTCAGCCTGCGCTGGGCCTGCTTCGCTTCTTCTTCATTAGCGGGCAGATGTATTTTGAAATAAGCCTGTCCGCGTGGCATAAGCCGGTAGGTTTGCAAAACGGAGTGGGGTATATTCTCACGGATCTCACTGAGAGACAGCTGCTCCAGCAGGTTGCGGCTTAGCTTACCGATGGCTTTGGCGGTAAGGCCACGGGCTTTTAGTTTTTCCGTGGTGTAATAAACGGGTTCCAGCGTCTGTTTACCATCGGCAATTTCTTCTGTTAGCAGATCCATTTCCGGATGGGAAATCTGCAACTTTCCGTTGAACTGCGATACGCGGCCGTATACGAGATACTGAACGTTTTCGCGGAGCGATTTCTCCATCCATTGCCAGCCCTGAAACCATACCAGTTCCATGCGGCTCGTTTCATCCTGGAAGGTGGCCACGAGGCGTTTGGAGCGCTTCTCCCCCACTACTTCCATCTGAACAATTTTCCCGCGGATCTGCACAAATTCTTCCATACCGCTCAGGTGGCGGATCTTATCGATACGTGTGCGGTCGATATACCGGAAAGGATAATATTCCAGCAGGTCGCGGAAGGTGTGGAGATTGATCTCTTTACGCAGCAGCTCACCCCGCTGAGGGCCTACGCCCTTCAGGTATTCTATCGGATTGTTTAATATGGATGCTATGAAACTCAAGCGCTAAAAACGATGGTACGAAGTACGGCAATTTCGAAGGAAAAGGCAAACGGCAGGTATTATGAAAAAGCCCGGAAGCAGTGCTTCCGGGCTTGTATCTTGGGTTGAAACCTACCGGATTATTCGGCGGAGGCTTCTACTTTACCTTCAACAAACATTTTCATCCATTCGGAAGTCACGGATTTCGGACGTTCGATGGAGAGGCTGAGGGCACGGTCCCAGCAGAGGGAAGCCAGTACGCCCAGGGCGCGGGAAACACCGAAGAGTACGGTATAGAATTCATACTCCTGCAGGCCGTAATGTAACAGCAGGGCACCAGAGTGTGCGTCTACGTTAGGCCAGGGGTTTTTCACCTTACCCAGCTCACCGAGGATGCCGGGAACGGTATCGTATACTCTCCAAACGATCTGTACCAGCTCATCATCGGGCAGGTGTTTCTTCGCAAATTCCATCTGCGCAGTGAAGCGGGGATCGGTTTTGCGGAGAACGGCATGGCCGTAACCGGGCACTACTTTACCGTCTGCAAGGGTTTTACGCACGAAAGCATCAATCTGCTCTTTAGTGGGCACACCACCTCCGAGTTCTTCACGCATATCGAGGATCCATTTGATCACTTCCTGGTTAGCCAGGCCGTGGAGGGGACCGGCAAGACCATTCATACCGGCAGCAAACGACAGGTAAGCATCGCTGAGAGCGGAGCCTACGAGGTGTGTGGTATGGGCGCTCACGTTACCGCCTTCGTGGTCGGCATGGATCACCATGTATAAACGCATCAGCTCTTTAAATCCTTCATCCTCGTAGCCGAGCATGTGAGAGAAGTTGGCTGCCCAGTCGAGCATGCCATCGGGCTGAATATGCTGGTCGTTTTTGTATTTGCGGCGGTAGATATAAGCGGCTACACGGGGCAGGCGCGCAATGAGGTTCAGGGTATCCTCATACATATAGCTCCAGTATTCTTTCTTGTTCATGCCTTCGGCATAAGCTTTAGCGAATACGGATTCTGTCTGGAGAGCCATTACACCAACGGTGAACATGGTCATCGGGTGAGTATGGAGAGGGAGCGCGTTGATAGCGTCAAACACGTGGTTGGGTACGTGAGAGCGGCGGCCAAGCACACTGCTGAGGTTTTGAACGTCAGCTTCAGTCGGCAGTTCACCGATGAGCATGAGGTAAAAAAGACCTTCCGGGAGTGGTTCTGCACCTCCGGGGGCTTTAGGGAGATGTTCCCGCAGTTCGGGAATGGAATATCCGCGGAAACGGATACCTTCATTTGCATCCAGCAGGGAGGTTTCTGTTACCAGCCCTGTAATGCCACGCATGCCCTGGTAAACCTGGGCCACCGTAACATCTTCTACTTTCTTTGTTCCATGATTCTTGAGCAGGTCCTTAACCTCTGCGCCCAGTTCATCTGCCTTTGCCTTGAATTTCTCTTTTATATAACTCATTTTCCCACAATGATTTAGAAAAATTAACGTAATCGATCAATGAACAAAAGTAATGATTAATCATAAAAATACCTGCCTTTTAAGACAGATTTAACGGATATTTTCCGGTTTTGGCCCAAAATGGTCAGCCGGGTTACTTGGGCGCCCTTAAATAGAGATAAAAGGCCAGTCCTGCGAAAACAAAGTTGGGAATCCATGCCGCCAGCAGAGGGTCGAGGTCGGCCTTTGTGGCAAATACAGTGGAGAACTGCATGAAAAGGATATACGTTGCACTGATTACGATCCCTATGGCCAGGTGAAGCCCGCTGCCACCACGTACTTTCCGGCTGGAAAGGATGGCACCGATCAGCACGAGGATAATTACAGCCACAGCAGCAGATGTTCTCCGGTATTTTTCTACATAGTAAACGTTCAGCCCTTCCGCACCCCGCAGTTCTTCCATGGCCAGGTACTTATTCAGCTCCGGCGTGGTCATCGCTTCCTGCTTATTCTTCACCTCTATCAGTTCCGAGGGGTCAAGCGCCATCTTCAGGCTGGTGTCAGACTTCGTGGTCACCGATTCCTTCATCCCGTTAATATGCCGCTCGGTGACAGATTCCAGTTTCCACTTCTTAGTGGTGGAATCATAGGTAACACGGTCGGCCCGGAGGGTATATATCAGCTTCTGTCCGTCTATCCGGTTGAGGATAAAATCGGACCCGTTTTTATAATTGGGATCGTAGTAACCAAAGGTGATATAGGTAGTGGTATCTACCCGCATCGATTTATTCTCCAGCGCTTTGTGCTCTTTGGGCGCGCTTACGTATTTAGCTTCGAAGGTGGTGCGGATGCGGTTGGCCTTGGGGACTACCCACTGGTTGGCTGCCCACAGGATAGTGCCGAACAGGATGGCTCCTACCCAGTAAGGGCGTAAAAAACGCCGGAAGCTCATACCTGCACTGAGCATGGCCACAATTTCCGTACGGTAAGCCATCTTGGAAGTGAAGAAGATCACCGAAATGAAGATGAACAGCGGGAACAGTAACGCAGCAATGTGGGGGATAAAGCCAATGTAATAGTTCATGAATACGAACCCGAAAGAGAGGTCGTGCTCCAGAAAGTCGTCGATCTTCTCCGTGATGTCAATCACCACGGAAATGACCAGCAGCACCATGAGGGAATAGATAAAGGTACCGATGAACTTGCGTAATATATACCAGTCGAGCTTCTTCATATGGATTTTTCGGAACGGCTGCGCCGTCAGGTTGCAAAGCTAGCATTCCGGCTGAAATGCAAATGCAATATATCGTATGGTGATCAATTTTAACATACTGTTACAGCCTTGTCTTTAACTGCGGCACCATTTTGCGCTTCCATTCCCCGTAGGTACCGGCCAGTATCTGCTGGCGGGCTACTTTCACCAGGTCGAGATAAAACGCCAGGTTATGGATGCTGGCCAGTGTAAGTGCCAGGAATTCCCCTGCCACAAAGAGGTGGCGCAGGTAAGCGCGGGTATATTGCTGACTGGCGAAACAGGGTGTTTTTGCATCGATGGGAGAAAAATCATCGGCCCATTTCTTATTCTTGATATTCACCACACCATCCCATGTAAACAGCATCCCGTTGCGGCCATTGCGGGTGGGCATTACGCAATCGAACATATCGATGCCCAGTTCAATATTGTTCAGGATATTCCAGGGGGTGCCCACACCCATGAGGTAACGGGGCTTTTCTACCGGCAGTATTTCCGTAACAATGCCGCACATCTCATACATATCTTCTTCAGGCTCTCCCACACTCAGCCCGCCAATGGCGTTACCGGCACAATTACGGCTGGCAATGGCTTCTGCGGAGGCACGGCGGAGGTCTTTATACGTGCTGCCCTGTACGATGGGGAAGAGCGTTTGCTCATGCCCGTATATGGGATCCGTTTCTGCAAGGCGGCGGATACAGCGGTCGAGCCACCGGTGGGTAAGCTCCATACTGCGTTTGGCATATCCGTATTCACTGGGGTACGGCGGACATTCATCAAAGGCCATAATGATATCGGCCCCGATATTCCGCTGGATATCCATTACATTTTCGGGGGTAAACAGGTGGCGCGATCCATCGATATGGCTTTGAAATACCACCCCTTCTTCCTTGATTTTGCGGTTGGCAGCGAGGGAAAATACCTGGTACCCGCCGGAGTCGGTGAGGATGGGACGCTCCCAGCCATTGAAGCGGTGGAGCCCCCCGGCTTTACGGAGTACTTCCATACCCGGGCGCAGGTAGAGGTGATAAGTGTTGCCAAGGATGATCTGCGCATTGATATCGCTGCGCAGCTGCTCCTGGGTAACGGCCTTCACCGAACCAACGGTGCCCACGGGCATGAAAATAGGCGTTTCAATAACGCCGTGGTCCGTTGTAATAACCCCGGCCCGTGCGCCGGAAGGGTCTGTATTGATCAGTTTAAAATCCAAAGCCTCGCTGTTTTTTTCAGGGTGCAAAGGTATTGAAATTCGGGGAATGGGCAGGCATCCATCCTTCATCAATCCTCCATCCAACCTTCTTCCATCCTCCATCCAACCTCCATCAAACCCTTGTTGTTGCTGGACATGGATGGAGGATCGATGGAGGATGGCAGCAGGATGTCAGCAGGTCCTGCAAAAGGCAGGTGGAGCTTACACCCGTCATAACTGGTTAACAGACAATGAAAAAGATGTCTTACCCCTTTACAAGGATAGTCCTTACATTTGCTTTTTTCAGGTAAATATGAAAATTGAAGAGAACAGGTCGCTGGCACAGCTGGAAGGCAAAAACCACGACTGCCCCAACACCGATATGGAATCCGGCACCGTTAGCCGGTGGCGTGAACTATACCCGCGGCCACTTTCGGAATATGAACCGGGCGATATCCGGTTCATGATAGGCCAGCAAACCGGCTGCCTGTACCTGGTACCCCTGGCGCTGCGCATCCTGTCAGATAATATGCTCCTCGAAACCGATTATTATCCCGGCGATCTCCTCAAGGCCGTACTTACCATTCCGCCCGGCTTCTGGGCAGCACACCCCCTCCTGCTGGCAGACGCACGCAGGGTACTGGCCAGGGAACGCCCCCAGATGGAAGCGCCCAGGGAATATTCTCCAACCGGTAAAAATGTGAATAAAGTGTATGAGGCCTTCTTTACCGGCGATCTTCCACCGGCTCATGATCCGGGTAGCGATCTGCTTTAAAGGAGTTTCCACAGGTACCGGAAAAAGAAATAATCCCGGTTTTCCCCCAAACTGCGGATTATATTAATTTTTTCCACAACATTACATAGATAAATAAAAACATATATTTTTGACCCTTATGTCAGATAATCTGGGCTTAATCTTTTTCTATTCATTCGCCGCGATTGCGGGTATACAGGTGTTGTACTACCTGGTTTTCTTCTCCCGCGTAGCTTTTTACAAGCGCAGGTTCGACCTCGACCAGCCGCCGGCCGAGGATATGTCGGTTATCATCTGCGCCAAGAACGAGGAAAGGAGCCTTCCCATGAACCTCCCCACCGTTCTCCAGCAGCGATACCAGGTACATGGCGAACCCTCGTATGAAGTGATTGTGGTGAACGATAATTCGGAGGACGACTCCAAGTATTACCTCGCTTCTATCGAAAACGGCTATCCGCACTACCGCCATATCGAGATCAAGCAGGCTGCTAAATTCATTCCCGGTAAGAAATATCCATTGTCGATAGGTATCAAAGGTGCCAAGTTTGAAACACTGGCCTTAACGGATGCGGATTGCAAACCCGGCAGTATTCACTGGCTTACCATGATGTCTCAGGGTTTCACGGAAGGCAAGGAAATTGTGTTAGGATACGGCCCTTACTACAAAAAGCCCGGCTTCCTGAATAAGGTTATCCGTTACGAAACCTGGTTCAGCGCCCTGCAATACCTTTCTTTCGCCCTTTCCGGCATGCCTTATATGGGTGTGGGCCGTAACCTGGCGTATAAGAAAGATCTCTTTTTCCGGCATAAAGGCTTCACCGCCCACCAGCATATTGCTTCCGGTGACGATGATCTTTTCGTGAACCGGGCAGCCAATAGTAAAAATACGGCTGTGGTGATCGACAAAATGGCTTTTGCATATTCGGAGCCTAAACGTAAATGGAAGCACTGGTTCGGGCAAAAAACACGGCATATGTCCACCGGGCGTTACTATAAAACAGGGCATAAGTTCGTGCTGGGGCTCTTTTCCCTCACGCACTTCCTCTTCTACCCCGCCCTTGCACTGGCATTGTTTTACACGCCTATGCTCTACTTCACGCTGGGCATCCTGGGGCTGCGTATCGTAGTGCAGACCGTGATCTCCGGCTTTGCCCTTAAAACGCTGGATGAGCGCGACCTGTTCTGGTATGTGTGGCTGATGGACATTCTCATGTTCCTATATTATGTTATCTTCACGCCCGCATTGTTCTTCGCGAAAGGAAGAAGCAAGTGGAAATAGCATGGATCAGATTTTACAGTATTTCAGTGAATTTACTCCCCAACAGCTGGAACAGTTCCGGCTGCTGGGACCTTTATACCAGGAGTGGAACGAGAAGATAAACGTGATCTCCCGGAAAGATATTGACTCCCTGTACGAGAAGCACGTACTGCACTCCCTGGCTATTGCAGCCGTAGTGGATATTCCCGCCGGTTACCAGGTGGTGGATTTAGGTACAGGCGGGGGCTTCCCCGGTATACCGCTGGCTATTTTCTTTCCCCAGGTAAAATTCCACCTTGTAGATTCTATCGGCAAAAAGCTTAAAGTAGTCGAAGCCGTGGCGGAGGGCCTTGGCCTTCAGAACGTAACAACGCAGCACACCCGTGTTGAAGATATTAAGAACCGCAAGTTCGACCTGGTGGTTTCCCGCGCAGTGGCGCCCCTGAAAGACCTCTGGCACTGGAGTAAACCACTCATTAAAAAACCCTCCGGCGGTGGCCCTACCGGCCTTGTCTGCCTTAAAGGGGGCGATCTGGCGGCCGAGATCAGCGAAAGTGGCGTACGTCCCAAAATGGTTCCTGTTTACAAACTCTTCCCGCAGGACTTCTTCCAGGAAAAATACGTGATAGCGGTACAGTAATCAGAACCCGACATCTTCGTCGGCATGGTTATATTCCGTTTCCAGCGTGGCATGTATAATGCTGAATGATTCGAGCATATGCTTGAGGTCGTGCTTCACCCGTGTAACTTCATCTCCCGAAAGCGCCGGCGCTATGGTTACATGCGCCGTGAGTGCATTTTCTGTAGTGCTTACCGCCCAGATGTGGACATGATGCAGATCCACCACACCGGGAATTCCCCTGGCTTTCTCCTGCACCGCCTCTACCGTAATGCCTCCCGGAACACCGTCCATCGAAAGGCGGAGGCTGTCTGTCATCAGTCCCCAGGTGCTGTAAACGATTACGACCATTACTACGATGCTCACTGCGGCATCCAGCCAGTACCAGTGGGTATATAACATAAGTAACCCTGCCACTACGGTACCCAGCGAAACGAGGGCGTCGGCCACCAGGTGGAGGTAAGCACCCTTGATATTCAGGTCTTTATCTTTATCTTTCAGAAAGAGCAGTGCGGAAACTGTGTTTACGGCGATACCAACCCCGGCTACTACGGCCACCGTTCCACCCTGAAGCGGTACAGGGTTTTGCAACCGGCGAACAGCCTCGTACCCGATAGCCCCCACTGCCACGAGGAGGATGACGGCATTTAATAATGAGATAAGGATGGTACTTTTTCGGTAGCCATACGTATACCTTGAGCTGGGCGGGATCCGTGCAAGGCGGAAAGCGACCATAGACAGGCCAAGGCTGGCTACATCACTGAGGTTGTGACCGGCGTCGGAAAGCAGGGCTAGAGAGCCTGTTGCAATACCTGCGGCGGCCTCCACAGTTACGAATAACAGATTGAGGCCTATGCCGATAAGGAAGGCGCGGTTGAGCTGGCCGGTAACCGGGAGGGGGGAATGGGCGTGGTCGTGCATCATCTAAAATTACAAGGTCCTTTAAAAAAAGTTCGGAAAACCTACAATATGCGGCCGCGATGTTCGTCTTTAACCATAAGATGAACGAGTGGCTCTCCATAAAAAAACCAATGGCCCTGGAACAAAACGAGCGCATACAGCGTACGGTAGAAAAAGAACGCCAACGGCTGCTGCAATTCATCCGCAAGCGGGTGGATGACAGTGCCGATGCGGAAGATATTCTGCAGGACGTGCTGTTCCAGTTCACCCAGTACATCCGCGGAGGCTCACCCATTGAATCGCTGACAGGCTGGCTCTTTGCCGTGGCGCGTAACCGTATAACAGACTGGTTCAGGAAAAAGAAAGAAGACCGCTTCTCCGACCATGCCCTCGAAGGCGCAGATGGAGACGGCCCCCTTTACCTGTCAGACATACTGGCTGATGCGGATTCCAAAACGGACGTTCCCATGCTCAGGAAATTCATGTCGGAAGCGATCACGGAAGCCATTGATGAACTGCCGGAAGACCAGCGCTTTGTGTTTCTGCAGCATGAAGTGGAAGGCAGGCCTTTTAAAGAAATCGCGGAACTGACGGGCGTGCCTGTAAACACGCTGCTGTCCCGTAAAAGATACGCCGTGCTTTACCTCCGGGAAAGGCTCGTGCAATTGTACAACGAATTGAAAAACGCATAAAGATGAAGCATATGAAACGTTATACCGGATTAAAAATAGCAGGGTTTATTGCCCTTGGGGTTGGCTTCGTTACCCTACTCGGCTTCGGCATCATGATGCTCTGGAACTGGCTGATTCCCGAATTATTCAATGGCCCGGTCATCAATTTCTGGCAGGCACTCGGCCTATTCATTCTTTCCAAGCTCCTGTTTGGCGGCTTCCCGAAAGATCATGATAAAGGAGGATGGAAGAAAAGAAAATGGGAACGCATGCAGGCGAAAATGGAACACATGTCTCCCGAAGAAAAAGAAAAACTGAAAAGTCATTTCGACCGTTGCGGCTGGGGTAAAAGATGGCAGCCGGAAGAAGGACAAACTACCGAACGGCAACCCGAATAACCATTACTTTCCTAAAACCCGACTATATGCAACGCCATCTCACTCCCACATTAGCCCGTATTGGCATCTTCAGGACCAATATCGGAACCATGCATGCCCGAAAACGTGTTATCAGCGCAATTTGTAATACCTTTGAAGTAGCGTCCTGCAACGTGGACATTGAGGATTGCGACAAGGTACTCCGCGTCGTAGACATGAGGGTTGACGAACGATCCATCATACAATTCGTTCAGCAGCAGGGCTTTGAATGTGAAGTGTTAGAATGAAACCCAACCTATTATGCAGCAACCTGATATCCAGCAACTCCTAGATAAAAGTTTTACCGATTTTTCTGAATTCATCGGCGGCTTGTCCGATCACCGTTTTATCGTTTCCCCTGAAGGCAAATGGTCGGCCGGGCAGCAGCTCGATCATCTTATCCGCAGTGCAAAGCCTGTAAACAAGGCCATGAGCATGCCCCGCTTCTTCCTCCGCTGGTTTGGCAAACCGGCAAAACCTTCCCGCAGTTTTGAAGAGATCCGGGATGCATACCGCCAGCTCCTGAAGCATGGTGCCACCTCTACCCGGCCCTACGTACCTCCGGTAACGGAAGCCGATCAGCGGCATACCCTGCTCAAACAGTTTGAGGCACAGAAAGCAAAGATGATCAGCCTCACCGGGCAATGGACCGAAGAAGAACTCGACCGCTACCAGCTCCCCCACCCGCTGCTTGGTAAACTTACCACCCGCGAGGTACTGTATTTCACCATTTACCACAATTACCACCACCTCCATACCCTCCAGCTTCGGGAAAAACCCGAGCAACCCTGGCCCAGCCAGCTGGAAAGAGTCCTTTTCTAAAAAAAATTTCTCCTTCAGTAGGGGTAAATTCCCCTTAGCGTGTTTTACTTTGTGAAGACCGGCCCGGAATGAAGGTGCCGCAGACGAACATTGGACAGCAACGGAAAGAAATACCTGACTTCGAACTTTCAACACGTTTTTCATACCTGGTATGGAAAACTGCATCGTTATGCCTATACGATGCTGAAAGATCAGGACGAAGCCAGTGATGCTATTCAGGCTGTTTTTTCCCGGCTCTGGGAAAAGATGGATGAACTGGAAAGCGGGGAAGAACTCGGCCCTTATCTGTACCGTGCCGTTCATAATCATTGCCTTAACCGCATCCGGAAAGAAGGCAATGGGAGAAAGTATGCGGAATGGCTGGCACATAGCAGTAAAGGATCGTCTGCCAACGATGCCGGTGGTAAACTGGCAACTGCGGAACTGAGCGCACGGATCGGAGAAGCACTTGACTCCCTGCCTCCTCAATGCCGATTGATCTTTACACTTAGCCGGGAACAGGGAAAGAAATATGCGGAAATCGCAGAAACACTCTCCCTTTCCGTAAAAACCGTGGAAACACAAATGAGCAAAGCACTCCGCATCCTGCGTGAAAAACTCGCGGATTACCTGGCACTGGGAGGAGCTGTATTTTTGTATATCGATAAATTGTTATCTTAAATCCCGGTTGAATACTAACTGTACTTGAGCCATCAGCAACATATCACCATTACCGACGAGCTGCTCGTTAAATTCCTGGCCGGAGAGGCGGGGCCAGACGAGGCTATGGCCATTGGCGAATGGCTGGAAGTACCCGCCAACGCAGTAGCTTTCCGACAGCTGCAGGATACCTGGGAAGCATCGGGCCCCGGCCAGTCTTATCAGGCTCCCAACGTTCCTGAAGAATGGAACCGCTGGCAACAATCCCAACAGTCTCCCCGCGTAGTACGCAGCATCTGGCTGCGGTGGGTGGCAGCCGCAGCATTAGTATTGCTGGCAGGCAGTGCATGGCTCCTCTTCCGGGAAGGCACTCATCCGGCAGATAAGACCACTATTGTTTTCGAAGCTGCCTCTACCAGCAGGGATCATACTTTGCCGGATGGCTCCCTGGCAACACTTCCACCCCACTCCAAATTATCCTGGTCGCAGACCACTGATGGAAGCCGTACCGCCACACTTTCCGGCAACGGAGCTTTCTCCGTGAAAGCTGATCCGGAACACCCTTTCATCGTTTATGCCAATC
The DNA here is from genome assembly GCF_003149455.1 of Chitinophaga deserti. GTDB lineage: Bacteria > Bacteroidota > Bacteroidia > Chitinophagales > Chitinophagaceae > Chitinophaga > Chitinophaga deserti. The sequence continues at coordinate 141,193 of NZ_QFFK01000010.1, read as the reverse complement.
CCCTCATCATCCGTGTACTGGGCACTGCTTTCGAAATAAAGCGGTACCACGACAGTATTACGGTAGATGTCAGCGAAGGCGCTGTAATGGCAATCGGGAAACAGGACAGTACTTTGCTGAAAGCAGGGATGCATGCCGTCTATTACCCGGCAACACATCGTTTTGCACAAAATCAACAACATTCACCTGGTGTAATACCATCGAAAACAGTCTTCGAGTTTAACGACACCCCGCTCGGAGAAGCAATCAGGGTTATCTCTGCGGCCTACGGAGTACCCGTGGAGCTGGATAACCCCGCCCTGGCCAGCTGCCGCATCAACACCTCATTTAACGATAAACCGCTGGATTACGTGCTGACTGTGATCACAGAATCCCTGCGGCTGGAATATCGCAAAGCCCACGATACTGTCTACATTTATGGAAATGCGTGCGAATAAGAAATGTATACAGTGGTGGCCGCTGATATTTCTCCTGTGTGCCATACGGCTCCCGGCACAGGATGCACTGCGCAAAAGAATTTCGCTGCCTTCCACACAGCTCAGTGCGAACGACCTTCGGAAAGAGATCTCCCGGCAAACAGGGCTTCAGTTCTCTTTTGGCTCTAACACCTTCAGGCCCGGCCAGCAGATCAGGCTGCAGAAAAAAGACTGGCTTGCCAGAGAACTGCTGGACATGATGAAAGCGCAGTTGCAGACGGATTACAAAGTTTACCAGGACCACGTCATCTTTACTGCTTCCCGTAAAAAGCCGGTTGTTACCGAACAAATAAAACCCACGGAAAAATCATCCGGGGAAAGAAATGCAGGCAGGCAAACCACGAACGGCAATCAGCGTGCCCCTGTCAATGTAAAGAACAGTATCTCCCCTACAACGGTCAAAGGATCTTCTTCTGCGCAGGCAGATAAACCTGCAACTACCGGCCCTGCCAACACATCTTCCCAACAAAATACTACAGCCGGAGAAGTGCTACCCACAGGAAAATCCTCCCCTTCCGGCAACGGGCAAACGAAGGCAGATCACAATCAACCGGCTAACCGGGAATCTTCCGGTACTCCTTCCCATAATCTTCCGGAAGAAACCCGCCCGGTACGAACGATTGTACAGGACGAGCACCTTCGGCAGAAGGCTTACCGGAATCGAATTGAAGCCATATCTGGTGGGCGACTGGCATCCACATCTCCCCCAACATATCGTAGTCCCCTGGAGCAGCGGGGCTTTGCAGGTAACCGGGGCATCTTCACCCGATATACAACTGTTGGTGTGGAAGTCAGCGAAACATTTCCGGGAAACGTCCTCTTTAAAGGAGGTATTCGCATGCTGCATGGTATAGTAAGTTACAGCGCCACTTCCCGGTATTCCTCCTGGCGCTTTGGAGCAGGCAGCCGCTGGAGCTTCAACGACGACTGGCATGCACAGGCTAACTTCACGACAGGGAAAATTAAAGATGCGCTTACCGCCGACTCCCTGGGAATGATCAGCAAATCAATTGAAATCACCGAAACCCTCCACCGGATAGGACTACAGGCAGAAAGAACCATTGGAAAAAGATGGGCTGTTGTAGCAGGGCTATCCTGGAATATGCTGAACCGCATCAATACCTCAGGTGGTGGCCGCCTTGGCCCCGGCGACCATGTGATCAATGATCCTATACCTGAAAGCGGCCACCGTGCCCTAAAACCGCTATACACCATATCCTCATCTTTCCATGATGGCAGTAAAACATGGAAAGACAGATGGATCGGCGCACAGGTAGGTGTATACTTCCGTTTCTGATTTTTTTTAACTCACCCATCAGGGTAAAGGCAATGCTGCGTGTATTACTTCTACAAAACACGGAGAAGCCATGTATATTTCGCTGCGCCAGCATTTCAAAAAATGGTTCTATCACAACCCCATTCTGTGGCCCTTTATCGAAACACTTCAGGGCCTCGTATATGTGGCGGATTATTTCTACTATTACCGTATGCCGGGGCATCAGAAACGCCTTAGCGTAAGGGAGATCAACATTGAATTTGCCAGCCAGTGCAACCTCCGCTGCTCCTTCTGCTCCCTCGACCATCTCAAACCCAAACAGGCTATCAGTGCAGAAACGCTGGAACTGTTCTTCTCCCAGATGCTGGCCGACAGCCGCTTCCGGAAAGTAGAAGTAATTAATCTTCATAATGGCGGGGAAATACTGCTTCATCCCAAGCGTCTGGAAATGCTTGCCATTATTGGCAAATACAAACAACAGGCACGGGCACTCCGCCTTCCATTCCCGGAAATACGTATGCTGACCAATGGCATGCTGCTGCGGGAAAAACTGGCGGAGGATATTCTACAACTCGGCGTGGTAGATGTAATAGGCCTGAGTTTCGACGGAGGCACCCCCGAATCCTTTGAAGCCATGCGCACCAATGCTATATGGCCCGTCTTCTTCCAGAACGTAAAAAACCTGCATGCAGTAAATGTTAGGATGGGCAAACCCGCCCGGATATACGGTATCACCTGCATTCCCGGAGACAAGCCGCTTCAAACGAAGTGGATGCATCCCGAATTCAGGGAGCTGTATGAAAAGCTGGATTGGTTTGAGCTGCGCCGCCTGCACAACTGGGCCGGAGAAGTGTCTACCGTTATCGCCCGTCAGAAACGTCATAAGATAGGCTGCAGCATGCTGATGAAACAGATGGTACTACTTCCCAATGGCGATATCACTGTCTGCTGCAGCGATCTCAACAGCAAAGGGGTAGTGGGTAATGTGCAGCAGCAGGACATTGTTTCCATCCTTCACTCCGAAAACCGGAAACGTTATCTCAACCTGCTTTTACGCCGCCGCAAATCGGAGCTGGATCTTTGCCGAGAATGTGAAACCTTTTAACATAACCAGAACAAACAAAAAGGCCGCAAGGGAGTAATCCCTGCGGCCTTCGTTTATTATATTCAATCAGTATCCTATTTGGATACTGCCTTGTTGTTGCTGCGGTCTACGTCAGCCATACGCTGGCTGGGATCGATCTCCAGGCTTTTAATCTGAGACAGCGGCGCATCCAGCACTATGCGGTAAGCAGGCTGCGTCCATTGCCAGCTGTCATGGATGATGCGCTTCACGCTTTCATCTTCGTTTGGCTTGTTGCCGAACATAATGGATTGCGGAATGTAGTGCATTTCTTTGCGCCCGTCTTTTGTTTCCACCAGCAAATCAATGGGCATGGGGAAATCGCCGGCGTTACGGATCACTACCACTGTTTTACCATTGGCTTCATGAATACTATCCAGCGCGTAGTTGATATGCCTTGTGGTGTTCACCATGTATTGCAGGTACCAGTCGAGCTGAAGACCGCTTTCTTTCTCCATAACGCGGATAAAGTCGCGCGCATTCGGGTGTTTAAAACGCCAGTCGCGGTAATACCTGTGAAGCCCCGCATCGCGGTTAGCTGCGCCAATTACATAACCCAGCTGCTCGAGGAATACAGCACCTTTGGAATATGAGCTGACACCATATGCGAGGTTAGTATTGTAATGATCGGCATGCATGCTGATGGGTTCTTCGAAGCCACTGCGTACCAGCCGGAAATAATTTCTATAGCTGCCTTCGTGATGCCAGTTGCCTTTGAGTGAATCGATGGTATTACCGATAGTCAGATCTTCCGCGAAAGTGGTAAACCCTTCATCCATCCAGGGGTACAGGCTCTCGTTGGTAGCCAGCATGCCCTGGTACCAGGAGTGCATCCATTCGTGGATGGCAACGCCGTAGAGACCGTCCATTTTACCATTGCCCATAATAAGCGTAGCCATGGGGTACTCCATACCGCCATCGCCTCCCTGAATAAAGGAATACTGCTCGTAGGGGTATGCACCGAAGTGTTTTTTGATATAGGCGTACGCCGCGGGGATCATCTCTGCCAGTTGCGGCCAGGTGCTGCGGGTATTTTCATTTTCAAGGTAAAAGAAGTGAGCGGTGAAGTTGTCTACCTTCTTAGTAATGTGCTTATAATCAGTGTCAGCAGCCCAAACGAAGTCGTGTACGTTGGGGGCAAGGAAATGCCAGGTGAGCGTTTTGCCTGCCGGACGGGTTACTTTAGTGCCAGGGGCTTCATAACCATATCCGATCTGGCCGGGATTCTGGAGATAACCGGTACCTGCCAGTACATACTTTTTGTCGATAGTGATTTTTACATCATAATCGCCCCATACGCCGTAAAATTCACGGGCGATGTAAGGGGTGGGATGCCATCCTTCATTATCATACTCACACATTTTCGGATACCATTGTGCCATGGAATAATCCACCCCTTCACTGTTCTCCCTTCCACTGCGGCGGATCTGCACCGGCACCTGTGATTCGAATTCCATATCGAAATTAACGGTAGACTTAGGCAGGATGGGCTTATCCAGTTCCACCACAAGGATGGTCCCTTCCGTTTTCCAGGAAAGCTGGCGGCCGTTCATCTTGAGTGACAGTACTTTCTGGTAGCCGATTTCAGCGGGCGTGAGCTTAGAGATACGGTCGGTTACCCGGGCATCCCAGTCGTACTTGATATTTCCTTTCGCGTCTTTAGACACCCCGATCTTTCCCAGCTCCTGGCTGCGCTGATCCATCATACTGCCGGGCTGAAAAGCATTCCAGTACAGGTGATAAAACACACGAAAAAGGGTGTCGGGAGAATTATTGGTATAAGCCAGCTGTTGTTTGCCGGTAAAACGGTGGGTGCTAACATCCACAGTAACATCCATTTTGTACTTAACGCGCTGCTGCCAGCGGTCAGTTTGCGCACTGGCGGTAACAGATCCCAGCAATACCATTACAACCAGGCCGATAATTCTTTTCATGATAACTACGATTGGTATAAGGAGCGAAAATAGCAAATTTCGGGGCTTGGCGGAGAGAATTGGGATGTGCGGGGGTGTTATCAGTAAAAGTTCGTAAATCTCCAGAGGAGGAAGAGGTGATCGAGCGTGAGGAGATCTCCCGTTTTCTGGCCAGTTAAGAACTCGAAGGCCTGGAGCTTGATTTTACCGTCTTTGCTGGTCCAGTTAACACTGATTCCGTCCATGGAATCGGAATCATTCATGGTAACGGCCTTGATATTGTCCATCAGGTAAAACTTCATGATGTCCACAACCACCAGTTCTTTATGGCCTTCCCGTTCAACTTCCGCCACTTTTACGGAAGCACCCATCCTGGCACCGCCGGAAGTCTTCAACAGCATTAATCCGCCGTAGGAGCGTTTCAGGAATCGTAACCCTCCTTTGGGAACATTTTCCCAGCTGGTATAGGATTCCAGATCCTGTTTGAGGGCACTGTCTGACGGGAAAGATTTAGCCATGGCAGCCACCACTTCCGGTTTCTTGTAGAATTCTTCCATCTTCTTCCTTACTTCCTCCTCCATCTTCTCGTTGGCTTTCCGTTCTTTTTCTGCTTTCTCGGTAGCTTCTACGGCCTTGGCATTCTTATACACTTCATCTTTCTCCAGTCCGTTTTTCTCATACACTTTCTGTGTGGTGCCGCCACCGGCGATCCCGTCGGCATGTACACCCATAGATTCCTGCAGGTCATATACCGCATTGGCAAACTCATCCGTTGTTGCGTCAGTAGCACCGGGCTGGAACAGTTCAGGCTTCCAGCCAATGGCTTTCTGGTAGCTGGCATTTGTGCGTTTGGCTTTATCGTAATCGATTTTACGGCTCACGGCCTTGAGGGCTTTGGCGAAATCGATCTGTCCGGATTGTGCATCTTTACCTGTTTCGAGGAGCTTCTTCATTTCTTCAGGCTTCTTGCCCGATTTCTTGAGTGCGTCTACCATGGCTTTGAAGTCCGCTTCGGTCATGGGCTTATCGCCCTGTTTGAAGACTTTATTGAGGTCAGCCAGCATTTCATCTTTAAACTCTGCTTCCCATTCCTTGCGTGCTTTGGCTATTGCAGGATCGTTGGGATTGAGTTTATCCAGCCCTCCACCGATGGCACCCATTCCGCCACCTCCGCCGCCTTTCTTAATGCGCTGGCAGCCATCTGCCCCGGCGAGGTACGGTTTGAGCGGGGTACCTTCCAGCAGGTCGATCATGAAGTTATGCAGCTTCTCCCCAACGATGGCATCCATCAGTGCCTGCGCAGCGGGCTTGGCGATATTGTTCTCGAAATAATCTGTTCTAGACAACAGGCTGAGGCCGGCCGATATACCCAGCTGCGCCACAAGCCCCCAGAGGCAACCTAATGCGGGTGGCGTGCCGCACGATACTACCTGAACACCTATACGTACGGCAATTTCCACGCGGTCTAATATTTCGCGCCATGCCTGAATGGTTTCCACAGCTTCGGTAAATTTCTTGATCTCTTCCTCGTGCTTTTCCACCTGCCGGTCGAACATCTCTTTGAAGCTCATTACCTCACAGCATTGCGGGCGCAGTTCTTTCAACATTTCTTCGCCCTGCTCTTCCAGCCCTTTTTCATATTTGCCTACGATTACGCCCAGCACACCGTTCATACATTTCACGAAGCCCTGGAACGCCAGGCCTATCATTTCCTGGAAGATCTTCACTGCCAGCCGGATGATGGTTTTGGTGGCTACTTTCTTCCATCCATCGAATACGCCTGCGTTGGATTTCATGGCTTCCGCTTTCTCGCGGTGCTTCTTGAACCTGTCGCGCACCCTTTCGAACATCGCCTCTACCTTATCGAATGTTTTGGCGAATTTAAAACGGAGTGCCCCAAAGATGCGGCCACGCAGGCCACTCCAGAAGCGGACATCTTTTACCTGCTTCAGCTTTTTGGCCTGATCGGCAGAGGTTTTGATCTTCAGTTCCTTATCCACCTTACCACGCTTCAGGATGCCTTTAGCCTGCTCTTTCAGGAACTTCTTCGGCTTCTCCACTCCGGCGTGCCCGCCTGCCCATGACTTACGACTTCCTTCCCATTTCTTATGGGCAGCATCCCAATCCGTTTTTGCTTCATCTTTCTTCTGGATGCGCTTCGGGCCCAGTACGGGGTTCATGTCGGGCTTTTTCTTCCTGAGCTCTTTCAGTAATGGGTCCAGCTTCGTAAGCTGGTTTTCGATATGCTCAGGATACTTAGGTGGCGCATAGGGATCTTTAATGAGGAAATACACGGCGATACCATGCCCCATGTTATAGATCCATACCCTTTGCTTGGTGTCTTTTTTCAGGATGGCATCTTTCCCATACTGATTGTATTGTGCATCGAATTTCTTGTAGTTAATGGCATCAGGGATAAGCGGGTCCAGGTCGAGCGTATGCCCGGTTATGCTTGCGGGAGCTTTGCTGCCGGTTTTACCCGGCCGGTTAGTGTCTTTATGAACCTGCTTTACGAACTCCTGGAATCCTTCTATATAATGGCTTTGCTGATTGAAGGCTCCACTGAGTGTACCTGCGGAACCCGGAAAATCAAAAAGGAACAGGGGCTTGATTTCCCCGATCCAGAAGTTTGGCGGGAAGTTAGGGTTCCAGTCCCAGGTATCGGTTTTAGCCGTGTATTTGGGACCACGTTTGATGCCTCCCGCGTTCTGCTTCATTTCCAGTGCGCGCTTCCCGCTTTGCATGAAACCCTTATAGGTATAATCCACATCATCCTTATCGCCTCCTTCTCCCCGTATCTCTGCCTGAACGGCGGAAACCACATGCCCGTCGGCTTTATAGAGATCCGCAAATCCGGCGTTGTTGATTTTAGCACCGTGACGTGTGGCTCCCGGTATACCGGCTTCGGTAATGAGGTTGGTATCTTTCCCCCGCATTCCTGTCTGGATATTCTGGTGTGCCCAGTTACCGATCTTGGCTTCCTCCGCCCGCTGCACCTTTGGCTGAATGGGGGCACTGCCAGTTTGCTGCACTACGTGTGTCAGTTCATGTGCAAGCAAGCGTTTACCGGAATCGGACTGACCGTCGAATTTATTCTGATTAAAGTAAATGTCTGACCCGTGTGTAAATGCCTGTGCATTGATGCTGGCAGACATTGCCGCCGCTTTGCTTCCTGTATGAATTCGCACATGACTGAAATCCTGTGCAAACCGGCCTTCCATACTGGCGCGGAGCCCGCCACTCATAGGCGCTCCGCTTCCCTTACTGGCACGCAATCCTGATTCAAAACCCGGGCTGGCAGGTCCCGCACCACCCGGAGCTTCTTTAGGACTTACGGTATTCCCACCACCTGCGCCTCCTGTTTCATCAGGCTGGGCTTCTTCTTCCAAGGCATCACTTTCCGCGTCTTCTTCCGTTTCTTCCTTCGAAGCATCTTCAATCTTACACTCTTCGCAGGAGCGCTGGATTGTATCGCTTTGGGGTAAAGAGCTATACGCAGAGCGCTGCACCAGTTCTTCCTTTTCACATGCCGCACATTTCCGTTGCACCGGCATGCGGTGTACTTCTTCTTCCGATTCACAGGCGGCACATTTTCGCTGAACGCTTTCACCACTACTACCCGTATAGGCTGATCGCTGCACCATATCTTCCGCATCGCAGGTGGCACAGGCGCGCTGAACGGGCGCCTCTGGCATAGTACCCATATATTCCCGCTGAATGAAGCCCGATGCACCACCGGGGGCTTCCGGTGGAGAGGATGGATCCTGCGAACGCATTACCACATCCGCCACGGCATCTGCCTCCCGTTCCTGCGGATCGTCGGGAGGGCTCACTTCCAGCTTGGCCTGCACAGGCATGCCCCCGAAGAACGGACGCTCTTCGTGATTGCCGGCACTCTCTGCATGTTCATGTGCGGGAGTCTGGTTGCCGGGGTGGGTATGGCCTATATGTGGTATTGCGCCTGTGGACATATGTTTATGGGATGGTTACGCCCTGTGTCTTAACAGGCTGGTCGAGCATCCAGTTGCCTTTATTCATTTCGTTCAGGAATGTTTTGGTACGGTATACCGTGGGCCGCAGGAATTTCTTCGAATGCGTAGCCAGCCAGTTGTTGCGTGTTTGCGTATAGGCTGATATCCATGCTTTTTCATCCCCGCCGCGTAATGGAGTTCGCTCTGCGAAACGTGCCCGCAGAAATCCCGGAACAATACCGGAATGGATGAAGCTATCGTAAATCACCAGCAGGCTGAGGGGTAACGCAAATTGCTCAGCAGTAAAGAAGTGCATGGCCGGTTCGAAGTACAGGATCTCAAATGTTTCGTCCTGCGCCTGCCGCATCAGCGGATCCTGCTGGGCACTCACTTTCAGCAGTCTTTTAAACTCATTATCGTTTACCAGCGGCACCGTCCCGATCTTTGGCAGGTATACCCGGAACTGGTCCGAGAACTGCCCGTTCAGATCCACGTACCGGGAAATGAGGTTACGGAGGTTCCCCTGCTCGGTGGTTTGACTGCGCCCGTAAGTGATCTGCCGGGAGCCGTTCCTTCCGTCGGGGAATACAGAGATGGCATCGTATTCGCCTTCTGCAGAACCTGTCTCGAACACGTTCACGATGGCCATGATCTTTTGTTTGATAGCTGGAGTAATCATGATGAAAATATTGATGGGTTATTTACCTTCTTTTTCCAGTTCACGCTTTACACCGCGCAGCACATCGGCATGCCCTATTTCAGGACCACCTCTGTCCAGCGCCTGTAGACATACATATTGTACCACATTCAGTATATGCGATCCGGTAAGCTCGTATTGTTCTGCCACCGCCTTCAGGTCCACGTCTTTCTGCAGCTTTGCCGCGGCAGGGAAAGCTTTCTTCCATAGCAGCAGCCTGTCTTCCGCACGGGGTGGCGGAAAGTAGATGATGGAATTGAAACGGCGGATGAATGCATCATCCATATTGTTCTTGAAATTGGAAGCCAGGATGGTAAGGCCCGCATGGCTCTCAATCCGCTGCAGGAGGTACGATACTTCCTGGTTAGCATATTTATCGTGCGCATCACGTACACCGGTTCGCTTGCCGAAGAGGGCATCCGCTTCGTCGAAGAACAATATCCAGTCTTTATGCGCTGCCTTATCGAACAGGGAAGAAAGGTTCTTCTCCGTTTCGCCGATGTATTTTGACACTACGGAAGACAGATCTACCCGGAACACATCGCGCCCGGTGTATTTCCCGAGGAGAGTGGCAGTAAGGGTTTTCCCTGTTCCCGGCGGGCCATAAAACAATGCCCTGTATCCCGGTTTCAGCTTCCTGCCCATATTCCATTCCTGCATTAGCGCTCCCTGGTGAGCAATCCAGCTTTCCAGTTCCCGGATTTGCGCACGTACACCGTCAGGCAGCACAAGGTCATCCCACTCCAGCTGCGTTTCAATATATTCTGCAGGAAACTGCATACTGAGCCTTGGCCTTGCAATACGACCGGTCATGAATACCTCAGCATATTCCGGATCTGCCATCAGCCGGCCGCTAAGCGCGGGCTCTCCTGAGCGTACGCCTTCCAGGATGAGGATTTTATTTCTGAACAGGTAACTGCCTTCTCCAAAAAGGGGCAGCAGTTTTAACCGCAGTCCTGCATCGCTGCCTGCAAGGAGGAACATCACAGTTTCGCCTGTTGGCAAAGTACCGCGGTGGTTAGTGCCCTTCATCCCGCCGAATTCTGCAAATTCACCACCCTGCGGGAGATAGGACTGTATGATATTATCGAAGAAGCCTGCTACAACACCGGGTGCCAAAGCACAGGTAAGCAGCAGTATTTCTTCTGTAGTAAGCTCGGCATGACGCACGTACCGGGCAAAAGAAGTTTCATCGTTGGCAGGCGGCACGGGAGTTTCCGGCCGGATATAGGGCGCCTGGCGGAAGTGGGATTCCAGCCGTGCTGTGGTAAACGCTTTCAGCCATTCGAGGGTATGCACGAGAAAAGGTTCCTGTATACCATTACCGGAAGCACGAGGGGGTTTTATGTTGGATGTTTTAAGCATATGCAGTATCTCCGTCTTCTAATATGGATGGAAAATCACCCGGTTCGCGCCGTGGCGTGGGGAAGTCGCCCAGATCGATACGGCATAGTTCTATGGCCGGGTTATCGTAAATAATATTCACGTTGGATGCGTTGAGTCTTAGCATGAGGGCCACCTGCTCGCGGAGCAGGTTAAAATGCCTGAGTTGTGCTGCTTCCGCAGGATTATTCATGATACCGCCTCCCACATCCCGGAAGCCTCTGCGGCCGCCCGTAGCGTAGTTGGTTCCATTGGTGGTGAAATACTCCTCCGCATTGCCGAGCATATGCCCGAATTCATGCGTAATATCCTGCGTATCGGCTGTTCCCCAATCCGTCATGCTCGACGTTCCTCCTGAGCCGGCCCGGCCTCCTGTGGTGCCACCTGCGCCTTGCGGGTTGATGGTATAATGCGCATCGGCCGCTCTCCGCTCCCACTGGATATTAACGTAGATGGGCATTTTGCATGGGCCCAGTCTCCCGCCTGCAGGCTGTATCTTCAGATACATGTGATTACTCCACCGGCTTTGAATTGCTGCCGCCCATGCTGCCTGTACGGCAGGGGTTGCGGTGGAGTGAAGCCGCATGGTGATGGTAGCCCTGCCACGCAGTGCATCCAGCCCGATGTGGAAACGGGAGGTCCAGTTGAAGGTACCGTTCCAGGCGGCATAAGCTGCAGGAGCACCGGAAATTGTCTCCGACCGTGCTTCTGATACTTCGCGCGTTAGCCGCAAATTGTACGGCCATGCGTACCGTTGAATCTTTTTACGTGCCAGTGTTCCGCCCTGCTGCACCACATGCGTAAGCTCGTGGGCCAGCAGCTGACGGCCGGCGTGAGAATTAGGTGCAAACTGTCCGTCGTTGAAGAAAATATCTTTGCCAGTCGTAAATGCTCTGGCACTGAGGTTTTTACTAAGCTGTCCGGCATCATTACCGGTATGTACGCGTACGTCGCCGAAATCCCTTCCGAAGCGGGACTCCATGAATCCACGGGTATCGCCCGGCAGTGGCTGACCTCCGCCACGCATACCATTAATGGCGCTTTCTGTTCCGGAACCCACTACAGGAGCAGGAGCTTCACCTGAGCGGTGCGCTTCTTCTTCTCCCGCGCAGGCGGCACACTTCCGCTGGGCTGCAGGCGGAATTACCGGGGTAATCCTTTCTGCCAGCGGCATCCGTTGGGCCATCTCTTTATCTTCCTGTTCGCATGCAGCGCATTTACGCTGTACGAACGGGGTACTTCCTCCGAAAGCAGCCTGTGGTGCGGGCATCCGCATCACCTGGTCTGCCATGGCATCGGCTTCTTTTTCATGCGCATCTCCCGGCTCGTTAACTGCGAGCTTAGCCTGGAAGAAAGGCATTCCGCGTGGTGTGGCGGCATGAGCGGCCGCCGGGGTCCCGCTTTTTTCCTGTTTCATCCGGATGCGTTTTTATTAGTTTCATCAGAAGCCGCACGTATAAAAACGCGCGGCTTCATGAGTCCTCCTTAGCTAAAAGGGGCCCGGCACAAGTGCCGGGAACCCTCCTATTTCTTTCTGCGCAGCAGCAGGAACAACAGAATGATAATCAGCAGCAACAGCAGCCAGATCAGCCATGAGGGCAATCCGAACACTGTTCCCGGTTTCTTGCCTGCATCTTCCAGCTTGCCGGTATAAATTTCCTGTCCGAGTAATATGAGTTTGGTGTCTTCTTCGATCTTACCGCCGAAGGTGATGGTATAGCTGCCATCCTGGTGATCTTCCACTCTTTGAATGGTAATGTTGGGATTAGATACACTGAATGCATTCATTAGTGCGGGGCCAACATACATGCCATAGCTGGTCATGGGCCTGAAGTTCAGCACCAGTGTTCCGTTTACGATGGAAGTGGTAACGTTGGAGGCCGCCATATTCACATCGCCGAAGGCTACATATACCGCTTCGGTAAAGGTGCGCTCGAATTTACCCATGGCAGGTGTTTCCGCTGTTACGAAGTATACCAGCTGATATACCCCGGCAACGGTAAGACTGTCAAAAGTACCTTCGTACTTACCATTACCTACATGCGTAAGGGTTACTACGTTGCTCACCGCATTGAAACGGTTGCGGAAAGTAGAGTCCTTCATCAGTTCTTCCCATTTCTCCACACCGGGAGCAGTGGAATCCGCATCGGATATTTTTACTTTCAGGGAATCGAGTGCGAGGGCATTACCGATATCTTCACCGGGGCGGGCACAGGCCACTTTCACAACGGCACCGGTAATGGGTACCTGCAGGCGCTTGAGGTCGAAGGTCAGTTTCAGCGAATTCTTCACGCGGGGTTGTTTGGGCGAGAAGGAGCTGGTCATATCCACATAGTGATCGTCTGCCACTACATTAAGCCCCAGCCGGAGAGATTTGGGGACATTGGCGGCTGCATGTGTAGCGGCTATGCCGATCACCGGCTCGAAGTAAGCGATTTCCCAATCACCATGCGGGGTGAGCGTATCGCCGTCTTCTCCGAAATCATATACGATCAGGAAGTTGCGGGTTGATGTTCCTGCAAAGCTCAGTCTTCCGTTACTACCGATCTGCACACCGTTCTTCCGCACTTCTATCAGTTGGCGCAGGTAAGGCAGCTGGGTGGAAGAGAACAACATATTGCCGGTAAATTCCAGCACCAGCTTATCCACATCTTTATTCAGTGAGAATTTCGCGAGTTCAGTACGGCCTGCGCTGGAAACGAATTTCACGGAACTGGTTACCAGCTGCGGACTGAAGTGCGAAAGCATGGTGATGAACTGCTGCGTAAATCCGGTTCCCATACCCAATGAGCCGTCCGGATCACCACCGGGGTGAGCGGTATAGCTGGTACCGTCGAGGGTAGTATTGTATTTACCGCGGTTATTGTTTGCCAGGTTCATGAGCACACTGTGATATTCCGGTGCAGGGCTGCCGATACCAATAGTAGCGATCTTAATACCACCCACTCCTGTGGGAAACGGAGGCTGGCCGGTTACACCGGTACCATTATCGAGTACCAGCGGCGGTTCGTTCTGAATACCATCCGTAAAGAGCAGGATACCACGTGCACGATCAGGAGTAGTAAGTTTGGCTACTGCATTGATAAAGCCTTTACCCATAGCGGTCATGTCTTCCGGATTGATAGAATTCAGTTCCGCTACCACTACGCCGGGCAAACCGGCATCCACTGGTTTCAGGACGCCGCAGCAGGGAGATACGGGAGTGGCATCTGTATGGAAGTACGTAATACCCAGGCGGCTGCCTTCGATAGCGTGCTCCTTATACAGATTGGTAAAATTGCCCACGGCTTCTTTAAGGGCCTGCCAGCGTGTGGGTGCACCCATATCGGTGCTTGTTTTCTCGAACATACTACCGGAACGGTCGAGTACCAGTACCAGGTCCAACGGCTGGGTAGCTTCGAAAATAATCTTAATCTGCGCCGAGTTAACTGCGATATCCGGACTGACCACGCTTTCATCCTGCACACGGATATTGATTTCCCAGGCGCCGGGAACGGTAGGTGTACCTGCTACTACGAGGTCGCCATCGGGAGAGGTAGACTGTCCTTCTTCCGCAGGAAAGAGGCCTTTAAAGCCGTCTTTCTTGAATCCGAACTCACCGGGATCAGGGCCGCCGAGGCCCGGAGGAGGGGGATCCTGGATCGTCCATTTTACGTTGCCACCTGCACCGCCTATGCCTATGGTTATGGTACCAGGCGTAATGACGGAACCTACTTTCACGAGTGGCAGCTTCACAGTCTGCGACGATCCGATGTTAACAGTAAACTGACTGAATGCCAGATGGGGAAGAATGAGCATCAGCAGGAGCACGAGTAAGTTCCTGCCAAGCGTCCAAACAATGAGGTTGGGAGTCTTCATGATATGTGTGTTTTTAAAAAATTTCATCATACCCAGTTTACAGCGATCAATTGTTCCATCCATGGCAGTCGTACCATTGAGTAGCCCCAGGGGAGGCGGGCAATGAGTACATCCTGCGCACGTTTTTCCATTTCGAGCTGCATGCCATTTGTGCCGGTGCGCAATATGCCGGGCCTTTGCAGGAAACCTTCCCGCAAACCGTCTTTCCCGGTGCTTTTAAGAGCGCTCCAATGTTTGAGTACTGCCTCCAGCAGTTCATCGCAGGAAGCCAGTGCTTCATCCGAAAGCGGCGCTATGGCTTCCAGTGGTTCTTCCGGAACAAGGCCTGCCAGTATCTTCTGAAAAACGAGCCGGTACTCAGGCAGGTTTTCGTCGCCGTCCGATAAATACCCCAGCAGCCGCACTGCTTTTTGCCGGCCCTGTTCCGTCCATTCATTGTTGGCTCGGCATCCGGTGGCGGAGAATAATTCTGTAAGGAAGGGATGCAGCAATACGAGGCCCGCTGCTTCCAGATAAAGCCCGTCTTCTTCCTCCATCTCTTTTTTCTTATTTGCCGTATGTTTTGCTTCCTGTTTACGGATCGTTTTACTTTCCGCTATAGCGGTTTCTGATTTAGGTTGAGTACCGGGATTAGCGGAGGCATCTGTTTTCTCATTCCCATTTTGCTGCTCCTTAAGGCGGGTAGCAAGGAATTGTGCGAGAGATGCGTCTTTTACGGAAGACAGCTCACCAAGCATTACTGCCAGTAAATGCACCGGCGTAACGGTTGGGAAAATGACTCCCCAATGTGTCTCATCCCAATTTTCAATGCTGGATGTCTGTAACCGCAGCGTCCAGTAGCGTTGGCGGAAAGCAGGATAGAAATGTCCGAATCGCTGAACGGCTGCTTTGAGCAATTCCCATTCGCGTAGCAGTTCGGGCATCGCCAAACCTTTCTCTTCCATCATACGCAGCATCACCGCATCATCCAGCACCTGCACACAGCGGATGGCCTGTACATTACTATTTATCTGCCGGGAGTTTTCAAACTGACCTGCCCCCCGCTCTACTGCATACAGGATCTTCCGCACTTCTTTTTCCGTTAAACCATCCTGGAACGCTTTGCCGAAAAAATCTGTTCCTCCATGATCAAACCACCAGGGCAAACGGCCTTCCTTGAGGAAGTGAAGGAAAGCAGTCAACCGTGCCTGCATTTCATTCATCAGCGCCGCAGGCGTTTCACGGCGGGGCTTTTTCACAGGAAAGGATGCTCCCTCTTCCCCAAAGGAATCTGTAGTATTTGTTTCTGTTACTCCATTTGTAAGTCTGGAAGGAGAACCGGCAGCAGCAGGAATAATATGTGCAGCCGCTTCATTCCTTTTCCCATGCAGAATGATCAGAAGTTTCTCACGCAGCCGCTCCCCTGCTTCTTTAGCAAAAGCATCCTTCCCACTGAATACACCCAGATCAATTTCCAGCCGGTCGATGATGAGATGCTCCCCTTTTTTGTCAGCCTCGTCGAAGCATGCTTCCAGCACAGGCAGGAGGTGGTTACGGTGAAGATCCGCAGATGCACGGTCCCACTCCCACGCCGGTGTACCGGTATGGGCGGTCAGCTCAAATAGCTGGCGGTGGATCATATGCCGGAGATCATTCATTTTCTGCAGCAGCGATGATATCATTTAAAACTGCTACCAGCGCATCTCTCGGCGCCTGTAGCGTTGCAGTATCGTTTTCGTCGGTAAGCCATTCCGATTGCCATCCGTGCCATGCAGATTCGAAGCGCCCAAATCCGGGAGAGCCTGCCGGTGCGGTGGGCAACTCACGGTCTACCCACAATATCCGGGGCAGGATGTGCGCAGGGCATGCAGTGCGTACCTGCTTCTCCGCAAACCTTCTGAACTCAGGGTCACGGTATTTGGCAGGCATGTCGGGCTGAAGCGGGCCTCCACTAAAGTCGCTCGCATATCCTGAAGGGAACACTACTGTTATCTGGAAAGAATAAGGATCCGCTGTATCCGGGATCACCAGTGGCGGCACCGAATCATCAACAGGAGCAAGCAACAGGTGCTCTGTTATATACATGCCTTCGCCGCTGAAAAGGCGGTTCAGCATCAGCCATATGCGCCTGATACCGGCTTTGGCAGCTTCCTCCGACGGGAATGTGCCGCCCGATGTTGCCAGCACCTCACCAGCCGTCAGCATCAATTGCACACGGAACAGGTTGGGACCGGCAGTAACAACACGGTAGTTTTCTATCTTCAGTCCCTTAGAAATGGCCAGTTGAATACCTGCCTGGGCAGCAGTAACGGCATCAGGATCAGTAGCACCGGTGAATACATCATCACTTACGAGCAATGTATCGCCGGTATGTGCAAAGCCGGAGAACAACCTGAATTTCTTTTGTATAGGAGGTGGCTCATCAAACACTTCAAAATAATCTGCAAGAGATGAGAGCAGCTGCCGTTTTTCCTGCACCACTATTTCCAGCAAATGACAGAGTTTCCTTTCCAGTGGTGTAAGTGCAAACCTTTCCCAATGGCTGCGCACAAAAGCCCTGATCAATGCAATTCCTGCGATAGCGGTAGGTGCATCGGGGTATTGTGCTACTGACCGGCCGTAGGGGGCGGCATCCGGATGCTCACGCAGCTGCAGGTGGAAAGGCGCACCCAGCGGCTGGGCGGAATACGCTACGGTATAACGGGCCAGACTCATGGCTGCGGCTGCCTGTAACGTTGCCTTCATGGCAGTTTCCCTGGCTGGTGCCGATGCCGGATCTTCTTCCGCGGTATAGCCCCGCAGCAACGGTTGCCCGCCGGAATTGAGGATCGTCCAATTGTATTGTCCGTTGGAAAAAGTGATATCAATAACCGAATCTTCCAGCCATACGGGGTTGCCGAACGATTGTGCCCTGTGCCGGCTCAATGCCGGCAGCGCGTAATAGAACGCGGATTTCTCACGTATCAGCTGAAGGGATGCTTTAGACATCTGCTCCTGCTGATGCGCCAGCAAATCAGGCAACAGTACCGGTGTACTGGCATCCGGCTGTAGTGCTTCGTGAAATGCCCATGATGAAGTATCATTCATATTCTCTCCGAACATGGCCAGCAGGTGGTTCAATACCCTGTTGCGCCTTTGCTGGAACTGTACCGGTGTTTCCGCTGCAGTCTGCAATGCCGTTTCGTATCCATCGCCTAAAAGCAATTGTGCCTGTGGCAGTTGAGGTAGCGGCTGGTTGAAGATAGTACGGTCTATGTCTGGAGATGCGGAGAAGAACGCGTTCAGATTCCCGAGCTGGCTGGCGAGCCCTGCCGTGAGTTGCTCAAAGAACAACATGTAACCCTGCAATTGCAAGGCCTGTGCCCTACGGGCCAGTGTGGCAGAATCGGGCAAACCTGCTGAGCCTACGCCATACACTAGCGGCAGATCTTCCTGAATAGGATAATAATCTGCCACGGCAATGCTTTCGGCTTCGGGTAGTGCAAGATCATCTCCCGTACCCAATCCGCCGTTCAGCCATTCATCTTTCAACTGCTCAACACGTGCCAGCACCTGCTGCCAGTCGTACGGAACGGGAATACCATTCCGGAATAAAGTGATCCTGGTTTTGGAATAACTCAGGTGCGGTATATGCTGCTGGCTGTTGGCAAGGCAAAGTGTATCACGGGCACTGTCAGTCACAATGCGGTTATCGATGTAGAGCGACAGGCTGAGTGTGCGGACAGATACGATCCTGCGGTTGTTCACATCCTCCCTGATATTTACATCTTCGTTACCGGCATTGCGATGGCGGAGAATGATGCGGAGGATGTCGGAAGAAAAAAGACGTTCGGGAAGATTAGTGGCTACAAGCGTTTCATCTGTCAGGAAGCCTCCGTTCAGCGGAGGGCCTTCAAACAATTCGTGGGACGGGACATCCACTCCCATGGCCGATAGTCCGCGGATCACGGCTACCGGGGTAATGTGCTGGTCGATATTGAATAGAATGGAAGCAATCAGTTCTTCCGGCGCCACACCGGCATTAATTTCGATTCCTGCATTGATGGCTACTTCCTGTAGCCTCACCGGCTGGAACATGGCAAACCTCTCGCAGAGGTTCCGGTGGCTGCGCATGTACATTTCCACGCTGCGTACGGCTGCAGCGGCATCCAGCACCCAGCGGTTATATTGCTTGAGCTGCGATTGATCGGCCGGGGAATTATCGCCGAGGGTGGAAATATATGTTTGTAAAGCCGCCAGTACCAGCGGGGTTTGCTGAATCGGATCTTCCAGCAGGGTATTGATCTGCGCTACTACCACCAGCTCCGTAACCGATGCGGCGGGTGGCTGGTACTGCACATTAATACGGGCGAGAAAGGAACTTGAATTTTCGATCGGTGCCCAGTTAGTACCGCCTCCTAAATCCTGGAACGTTACATTCTGCAGTTGCACGTCGGCACTGAAGGGCCTGGCAGCCGCTTCGTCCCAGAAGGGAAAAGCGATGTCTGCCGAAATGGGAATAATCAGCGGCGGATCAGGCGGAGTGCTTACGTCTACGTTCAGCTGAATATTGAAGGTGTTGTTATTAACCTGCTTATCCTCAAACTCCAGCAGCACTTTGAGCAGCCCGCTCTGCGCAGCTTCTATGGGGAATACCCACGCATTACGCACCAGCGGATGATCGATGAGCGTTTTCCGGTAGTCGTTGATCGTAAGGGGCGCCATGGGTAATACTACACCGGGAGTAGGACTTTCCTGCCCTCTTCCGCCGGCATCACTGACCAGGAGGTCGCGCATGGGAATACCTGCTTTAAGACCCGCTTCGGTAAGCGCGTAGCAGCAGGCTTCCAGGAGTGTAATACCGGGATCGCTGAGGTTATGGTTAGTCCAGCTGGTACCAGCCGCAGCTTGCAGTACCTTCAGGCCTTCCGCCCGCAGCAGGTTAAAGTCCTGCCCTTTCATGGGCGGCGGACCGGCTGGTATTTGTGTGATCGGTTCCATGGTTTATTTTTTTCCTTCCATCGCGCTGATTCTTTTCTCCAGTTCCTGTACGCGGGTGGTCAGTTCCTGAATGGCGTTTACCATTACGAAAGTGAGCGGGCTGGCGTTGAACATTACCACTTCATCTTCTTTACCGGTGGCTTCGTCTATCACTTTACCCAGGGAAGTCATGTAGGGGAAGATCTCACGGATTTCCTGTCCGATAATACCGAACTCTTCATGATCGGTGGTGGTATTGTATTTACCGTTGTAGCGATATCGTACGGTACGTACTTTCATCAGTTTCTCCAGGCCATCTTCCAGTTTGCGGATATCCTGTTTGGCGCGGAAGTCCGACAGATCGGTCCAGGTACCGCCACCAACAGTCTTACAGGCATGCCCTGCCACCTGCAGCATATGCGCACCAACGGCATTGTTTACACTACCGGGAATAGTTGCGTTGGTGTTGATGAGTACGGCGCCACTGGTACCATGGATCACCATGCGGTTGGTAAGACGGCTGTGGGTGAATGAGATATTCTGCGTACCGGGGGCGTTAATAGCCACATCACCTCCGGGGGCCTGACGGAGGGCGTAGTTATTCGCTTGCACCACATGGGTGGCATGACCGAACACTGCAAAGTCTGTGAAGCCGGCAGCGCCATTGGCCACTGCAGCATTACCAAACTTGGCAATATCCACAGCTGTGGGTGCCACGGTATTAAAGCGTACTTCCAGCCGTGCCACGGGTACCTGGGCGGCCGTGTTGATACCAACGTTTCCACCGGTAAAACCTACGTTAGGCCCGCCTCCTATTGGTTGAAAGGCTCCGCCGCTGCCACTTACCTGGCCCCATGTGGCACCATCGTGCACCTGTACCTGCCCTCCGTTGAAGCGCAGCGTTCCGGCTTTGCCCTGTGCAGTATCTGCGAGGTTAATACCACCGGGGATGTTGAGGTTATGCGTAACAGGGTCCACTGTTACCTGGTCGTCCATTTTACTGACGAAAGAATCGATCAGGTCTTCAAAGTCTTTCCCCGTTGGGCGCTCTCCGTCCCTGAACTCCTGTTTTAAATGGGCTTTACTACGTTCTGACATGATGCAAATTTTTTGAGGATTAAGTAAAAACGATGAAATCGAGGCCGATGATCATTTGACCGATGCCATCCTGCAGATCGCTGCAGGTAATGGCTCCATCAGGCAATGCTGCAATACGGTGGCTGCCGTTCGATACCAGGATGGCATCCGGCCGGGTGGCAGAAGCCACATCCACCGGCTCACCTATCACGAAGTCGACACCGATGGCCTTACCGGCGATGGTATTGTCGGAAGATGCGATGGCCGGTTCGGGAGATACACCCACGATAAAGTCCGTGCCGATCTTCATCTCCCCGATGCCGCCGCCTATGTCTGTGTTATGCCGGTGATACAATGCGAAATCCACGATGTAATTCACATAGTCACGGCCTTCGATGAATGACTGTATTTCTGAAGCATGCAGCTTACCGCCGAATACGATATCCTGCCCTTCTTCATACGCCCATGGACTGAGGAACCTCTTCAGATCCTCTTCCAGTACCTGCCCGTAATATCCGGGATCAAAACCCGGGTGAAAGCTCACGCGGCAATCGATCAGTAATGTTTCATATGTAGGGTTATCGACCTGTAAATTGACGAAGGGCGAGGTATATGCCCCGGTGAGGAATTCGCCCATCTCCCGCAGCTGATGCAGGTTGGCTTTCGGCTGAAGGGGATCGCCCGTGGGGCGTTTACGCCAGTCGGGCACCACCACCATACGCACCTGCCCGGGCTGCATCCAGCCGTCGCGGGTATTATGGGGGATACATTTCACTTTATAAATGCCCGGGAAGTATTGCAGCAGCATCCGCTCGAAATCTTCGGTAGATACGGCGCGGTTTTTATGCCGCAGCCTTTCGCTCACCCTGCGGTAAAACGAAGTATCCGACTCCTGGCTCTGCCCTTCAAACGATGCGAAGGGTTGCTTTACTTTCTTCAGCGAAGGTATTTTCCTGAGCAGTTTGCTGATGGTACCTGCCGCCAGCGGAGCGGCCAGATGGCCCTCATATCCTTCACTCCCGCCTTCCGGCAGCAGCAGGGTTGCTGTGGCAGCCTGTGTGAATATCTCTTTCAGGGAAGCCGCGCCTCCCGGATTATCCGTTACATGCAGTCTTATCCATCGCAGGCCTCCCGGCATACGGCTATGCTGTAAACTAGCGTCGGTGCCGATGTTGAGCCGCACGATACCCGGGCGCTGCATGCCATTGGTACTTTCTTCCAAAATATCGGTACCTGTTACCGGCTGCCATACGCTGCCTGCGAGATAGCTCCACTGCAGGTCTGTACTGCGAAGCAGCGTTGCACTTTCGAGGCTGCCTTCTTCCACCTGAAAAAGGAGCGATACTGTTTGCGGCGCTTCCGCACCTTCCAGTCCGATGTATAATGCTCCCCCGCCCGGATGCTCCGGCAACAGGGCAGATGGTATGTTGGAAACCGGTTCTGCCGGGCCAAATACATCCTGCAGGAAAAACTGATCGATGCCATTAGGCTGATCGGGCCGGAAAGTATCGCGTGCAGTATAATCCATCATCACGCTTTTCAGTACGGGCGTATATGGCGGCTTCGGCAATGTTGGCGGATCGCCGATGGTGGTTTTACTGATCGCGATCACGGTTTTCGTATATGCAACCGGGTAAGTTTTATGACCAAATGCCTCGAAGGGCTCTTCTGCCGGAGCGTTACCCAGCTCTGCAGCTGTAGGCGTCGTAAGCGAAAGGCGCACGAAACCCTGATTCACATCATGGGTAAAACCATCGCCCAGCGTTAGTGAGGGATTGCGGAGGTAAGGCTGCGCGGCAGTCTGATTATTAAAAGTGGATTCAATCACATTGATGGTGGCCGGGGATGGAGGATTGTTCCCCACAAACAACAACGCATCATTCAGCAGCCGGGAATTCCAGTTGCGTTTGTTCAGCAGGTGAAGGTCTGCCCGGAACACCCCGTTCTGCACATTATTATTTCCGTAATTCTCGTAATATTCATTGAAATCAAGGGGCGGATCCTGCCACTCCAATGTAAGCCGGAGCGATTGCAGCGTTTTACTAAATGCTTCTTCGTGCCCTACGTAGAACGATGATCCGATGCGCGGCTGGCTGGTAAACGGCGATACCGGTTTATCTGCAGCCTGCAATGCCTGATCGTTCTGCAGCACAAGCTTTTTTACGCCCTGCGCGCCTACTTCCACCGTTATATCCACCAGCGTAAACGCGCTCAACTTTTCAATGAGGAAGCTTTGCGGCTCCAGGCCTACTTTTATTACCGGCCATCCTGTCGGGAACGATCCTTTGTGCACGCCTTCGTTGTAAGCCGTGATGGCGGGCAGCTCCACGGGCAGGCTCATAGATACTTCCAGCGTCACTTCATTATCCTGGTCAGGCAGCTGTGGTAACTTGGGTTTCAGGGTAGCGTTGTATGCGAAATCAGTTTCCAGCCATCCCTTTGCTGTAGTAAGCCCTATTTTCAGATGGGGGGTAATAACTAATTCGGTAGTGATAACGGGCGCTTTCATCCGGATCTGCAGCTTTATGGTGCGCAGGCCTTCTGAAAGCAAAAGGTTGGGAGATGCAATGGCCCACCCTATGGTGGCGGCTTCCATCCGGCCACTGTCTTCCGGGATAGGCAGTTGCTTCGTACCCAATGGCCGCCAGGCGGTGCGGGTACCAATGCGCACGGCAGTGGCATCTGCGGATTTGAAAAGGATGCTTTTGCCGCCGGTGTTATGATCCCGGAAAGAGTTACGCAGCCCTGCAATTTTCGCCTGGGTCACCACAATATCACTGTCGATGGCGTAGTGAAGGGGCTTACCGTTGGCCGCCTTTCCTCCGTCGAGTTCTGTACCTGCTTTCAACAGCAGTGGCTTCGCGAATTTGGATGGTTCGAAGAGTACGTGTACTTTATCAGGCTGAGCAGTGGTCCGGCGCAGGCGCAGTACTTCTTCGTAGTAATAGTCCAGCCTTTTCTTCGTGAGCTGATTGATATCGTCGCGAACGATGGAGAACGTTTTAAAGTACGCCATCAGTAATGCCAGATGGGGCGTGAGGTTACCGTTTCCGGCCAGCATGGCCTGCAGCTGAGATTCACTGGCGCCGGCAATCTGTTCGAAGAAAGCCTGCCAGTCGCCCTGCGGGTTGCGCTGTGTATCGTAATACCTTACCTGCGCGGCCAGTTTATGGACGAAGGCGGCAAGATCACTCAGGCTACGGCCGTCGAGCGGAAGCGCAGCCGGGTCAAGCGCGGGCTGGGAACGGCTGGACTGGTTCAGTCCATCGGCCGACAGCAGGTATTGCAAGATATGTCCGGAAGCGCTCATGTTATTTTTCGGTTAGATAGAAGGGGTAAACAAGGTTGTGGCGTGCGTTGGTGCTGCGAATGGTGTAATCTACCAGTATACTTACCTTTCCGGCCTCAGCGGGATCCTGCTGCAGCATTACCTGGTTCAGTTTAATACGCGGTTCATAAACTATCAGGGCCGTTTCTATTTCTGCCTGAATGGCGGTGGCGGTAGTGGTACCGAGGGATTCAAAAATCCAGCGGTCCCTTTTCCAGCCAAACGATGGCTGCATGACGCGCTCACCAAGTTCGGTAGACAATACAAGGGCTATACAGCTCTGGATGTCGGCTTCGGCATCCAGCATTACGACTGATTTGTCGAGTTTGGAAAAGGTGGGCGGGAAGCTCCAGCCTCTTCCGAGAAATGCATTTTCCTGGGGCATAACAACTCTTTTTTTAAACGTTAACCACCGATCATTACAGTGGGGCAACCGATGATGATACTTCCCCCGTGCGCCGTACTGTCTCCCATCCTCGCTGCAGGCATCCCGCCGATCATGACGGTGCCGGAGCCTTTCACAACAGCATCCGGCGGACCGGTGCATGTACACATATCGCCCACACGCAGGGCGGGCATCCCGCCTATCATGACGGTAGCGCCTCCGGGCGGCAGGGCCGGACCGCCCACATGGGGCACTGTTCCGGTCACCATCGGGCAAACATGCATGTCGCCCACTCTTGCAGCCATTGTCATATCTTATCAGTTTATCTGTACCATCGCACCTTTGATCACGGTATTAGCGCTGGAGCTGATCTCCATACCCGCCGAGCCTTCCGCCTTAAACTGCGTGCCCGCCTTGGCTTCCAGCCCGGTGGAACTTTCCACCTTGATGCTGCCGGAGGCCTTCATCACAATGTCTTTCGCGCTTTCAATCGTGATCCCATCGGCCGAGAGCACTATCTTATTATCGTTCTGATCTTTGATCGTCAGCTCTTTTGCATCTTCGTCAAGCGTCAGCATATTGCCGCCGGGCGTATCGATGACGAGCGTTTTTTTATCGTCGTTGAAAAGGATGCGCATACCACTGCGGGTAAAGAATCCTTTTTCATGATTATCGTCTTTAGCTTCCAGCGGTGCGGCTTTAGCACTGCTGTGAAGGCCTCCGAGCACCACGGGGTACCGGGGATCATCGTCGAGAAAACCCACCAGCACTTCATCTTCCACTTCCGGGAGGAAGTAACTGCCGCGGCTGCCGCCTGCATCGAGGGTACATACGCGTGCCCATACCCCATCGTCTCCCGTATCTACTGATGGTATCTGTAAGAGGATGCGCCCTTCTCCATCCGGATCTCCTTCCAGCGCCTTCACGATGGCAGTGTGCAACCCGTTGATCCCGGGAAGCATTGCGCCTGCGGCTTTGGCCTGTACGGGAAACCGGTCGGTGTGTTTTTCGGGAGACATACCCAGTTGCAGATCTACCGTCCAGTTACCGGCACTTATATCGTGCCGCACACCGCTTACCCATGCCATACCGTTCATACGGGTACCCAGCCCTTCCAGAGCTACGGTAATACCGGGAACAGCTTGCGAAAAACCCTGCACCTGTGCCCTTCCGCAGAGGAAAGCCATCCGGCTGCGAAGGGCTGCCGCATCTGCCCATTGCTGCACTTCTTCTTCTTTCAATCCTGCGGGCTGTATCAGCGTATAGAGCGGTACGCCCATTTCGGCAGCTGCCAGATCACCGGGTGTTGTCCATTCCGGTTCGGACGATTCTGCTTCCAGCAGTGCCTGCGATGCAGGGTCCCAGCTTTGTGCTTTTATGCTGCCGTATTGAAGGCTGCCATCTATCTCCCCGTCGAATTCGAGGAGGTTGGTTCCGAACCGCAGGATGGCAACGCCTTCTGTTTCCACGGCAGGTTTGAAAATATCGATCTTGTCTTCGTTGGCTACGGCTACAAAGCCGATAGCATCGAGCCTTGTAATGAGGAAGTCCCAGTCGGTGGCATTGTACTGCACCATTTCGGCATGCGCCACGGGTGTTTCCTCTACGGCTCCTGTCAGCTCTTCCGCATCCAGAATGGTGGCGGCAATTTCACTGTCTTTCTGATCTTTAAACAAAGCGCTCTTTCTGCCAATGGCCAGCAGCGAGCTTTTATGGCGGCATTCCACCTGTAGTTCCGACACATGCTGCCTGAGCTTCAGGGAGTGAGCGGTTACGATGCCTTTGAAAATGGTTTCTTCCTGGCTGTGATACCCTGCCATGATCTCGATTTCGTTACCGGGGAGGAAGAGCTCTCCGGCACTCACCGGCCAGTCTGCAAGGGCTACATCGCCATCAGAAATGAGGAGGGTTGCGCCGGCAATACGGTTAGCCTCGTTCCACACGGTTACGGAGATGATGGGTATCTCTCCGGTCACCGGCTCGTCATTCACTTTTACGGTGAATGTAACCAGGCTTGTTTCCTGTTCTATCGGCAGTAATTCCTCGTCGCTCATTTGGGTTGCTTTTTAACAGGCGGGAAGAAGATGGAAGAACCGTCTTTCAGCTTACGGAAATTGTACATCTTATTCGCCCTTGCCACTTCAATGTATGGATTGGGTGTGCCATAAATATCCTGGCACATAAGCTGGATATTATCTCCGGCAATTACCTGGCGTACGTGCGTGAGGTCGGGAGAGCTTTTGTTTTCCACCTTTTCACGCAGCATATCCTCTATCGATCCTTCAAAACCGGCCCTTGCTTCGGCGCGCAGGGGCGTACCGTCGGGCTTAAAGAGTTTGTAGGTGATGGCCAGTGTACTGAGCACCCCCGTAAACACGAGCTTACCCCAGTTCAGCTGCACCCGCCGCGGACGGTGTTCCTTTCCTTCGAAGAGGTACACCACTTTGGCGAACTTCTGCAGCTCCGTCATCACATCATATTCATCGCCACCGGCGATAAGATCTGCAATGGCGCCGGCAATAGGCACATTGTCGAGCGGACCGGCCGGTTTCGGTACCACGCCTGTACCATCGAAGAGGAAAGTGAATTCCAGTCCGGGAGGAGAGGTATGGGTATACCTGGCAACGGAGCCGGAGTTTCCCGGGGCAGGCCTGCGGTTGTAATTGACGCGGTAGTTGATGGCGTAATTATCCGGGTTTACCTGCACCATGTATTTATCTCCTTCGGCGTCGCTGAGTACGGGCTTATCCTTCGCGTTGGCCGTGGGCTTATACGCGCGGATACTCATTTTTTCCAGCTTACCGCCGCCAAATACAGATTCCAGCATGTTAACGGTCTTTTTGTTTCTTCAATAATTTCATGACCTCTTCGGTACAGATCGCTACGATCTGCTGTATGTCTGTCTGCTGCTGTGGTGCGCTTCCGCCGGAAGGTCCTGAGCCGCCGGACTGGCCGGAAGCGGGTTCTTCCACCCTGGCGCGGATCACAAGCTCTCTGATTTCTATGGGCATACACGAATGTTTTTAGAGGCCGATGTTGATGTCGACGGATGCAGATAATCCAGCTGCAAGATCCAGCCCTACGCTGATGGGATCGTAGTACTTGAAATACTGGTAAGAGAGCACCAGCGTTTCCACCACTATCTCGTTGTTGCCGGCATTGAAGCCGCTTACTTCGAGTTTCTTGGGGATGGCGTTGATGAGGTACCAGTTATACAGGGGTACATGATCTGCGTTCATCAGGGAGATCAGGACGTTGCTGGGCTTGAACCTGAATTCGTCGAGAGCCTGCCGCGCCCAGTGAAGCACACCTGAGCCGAGGAACTTACCCCGTTTCAATGTAACATCACCATATTTGGAGCGAACGGGCAGGTTGTGCACGAAGCGGTGCTCGCCGCCTTCGGCTACGGTTTCCATTTCCATGTCCACCGTGAGCCCCGACACTTCCTGGAAACGTACGTCTTGCGGAAACTGCGGGAGGATCTCGAAAAGGACGAGAAAATGAAAACCGACCTGTGGGGTGTCAAAGGCAGACATATGCTATTCGTTTTGGATCACCAGACCTTCGTGCGCCAGCTCGATAGATTCGATGGCTACTTCATTACCGTCCGATTTAAGGTCGGAGCTCTGTACCTTGATAGGCCAGGCGTTCTTTACCTTCCATACCACCACCGGCTCGTGGTTTTCATTCAGCAGGCTGATAGTAACGTTGCGGCGTTCGATGGTATTGAGTGCCACGGTGTTCCACCAGTTGTAGAATTCATTGTCGCCCTTGAAAGTGCCACGTTTCATGGTGATGTTACTGTACTTGATCATGCCGGGCATTTTCGTTTTCACGTATTCCGGGCTGGCACCATCGCGGTACTCGATCGGGTCGATCTGAACATCAAGGCCGGATACTTCGGTAAACCCGATGTTGGCCCCACCCCATTCAACCTGGAAGTGGAACTTGGGAAGCGGATAATTCGCCATAACTCAGTTTTTTATGGATGGATGAGTAAATCAGGATTCCTGCATTTTGTGGCTGAAACGGAGCACAATAAATTCCGCGGGCCGTACTGCTGCCATACCGATCTCCACGATCAGCCGGCCTTCCAGTATGTCCTGCGCAGTCATTGTTTCTCCGAGGCCTACTTTCACATAAAACGCCTGCTTGGTGGTAGCCCCTGCCAGCGCGCCCTGCCGCCATTGCAGCGTCAGGAAGTTTTCGAGCATGGCACGGATGCGTACCCAGGTATTGGCATCGTTGTTTTCAAATACGAAAGGCTCCGATGCTTTCTTTGTTGACTCTTCCACGAAAGTGAAAAAGCGGCGGACGTTCACATAGCGCCATTCGTTATCATTACCGGCCAGCGTACGCGCACCCCATACAAGGATGCCTTTCCCGGTAAATGCCCGGATAGCGTTTACGCTCTTACCATTTTCATTCACGTTCAGCCCACTCTGCTCCTGATCGTTCAGCTTCACTGCCGGAGCCACCACACTACGGAGGCTCATATTGGCAGGTGCTTTCCATACGCCACGGGTGCGGTCTGTAGCGGCATAAATACCCGCCACGGCACCCGACGGAGGCAGGAGGCTCATTTCAAACTTCACCCTTTCCACCACGCCTTTGAAGAACGGATGCCGGGTAAAAAGAAGCAGCTCTGCATTATCGGTACGGTTAATAGCATCCTGCAATACAGCCATAAATGCATCCGCCACTTTCTCGAACGCCTTGCTCAGCGTCACGGAATTGGCAACGTTCTGAACGGTAGCCAGCGGCGTAGCACCGGTATAAGGATTGAGTTCAGGCTGAATGGAAGCCAGTGTGGCACCCGCAATCCAGTCTGTTGCATTGAGGTCGGTGTAATCCGTATTCACCATCGCATCGGTACGCGGCGGAGCGGGATGTGAGGACAATATGGCGCCATTTTTTTCGAACGCGATAAGTGCAATGAGTTGCAACCGCAGATCCGTATTGGCTTTCAGTGTATTCAGCACATGGATCATAGCGGGAGTATTCCCGGCATCCATTTCCAGCTTGCGCATGGAAAGGGCAACGTTGCGCACAAAGGTCATCAGCGGAGCAAATGCCGTACGGGCATTGGCTACATTAATAGCCGTCATTACACCCATGCGCAATGTTTCAAAATGCGCGCTGATGGGGTTATAGTTGCTGCGGTTAAGTACCGGGGATGGTATTTTACTGAACACCCTTGCTTCTTCCAGCAGCCTGTCGCGCAGGCCGGTTACCAATGCACTGTCTGCCGGCACAATATTGTTGATAGTACCGTCGGGGATAGCCGCATTGGCCTGGTCGATGAAGGCGAGCTGGGTAAAGCGTAGATTTTGGGGGTAGGATGATTGCAGCCAGGGATAATACGCCGCTGCATATTTCAGCTCCTGGTTGCCCACCTGCGTCCGGAAATTACCGATAGGGTTTTCTGCATGGGCAAGCCCAAGCTGTCCGCCGGGGATATCAAGCACGGCAAAGCGGTCCTGCAGTTTTGCGCATTGGGCAATGGCTGCTTTGTGGAAGTTGCCACTGTTTACGAAGTCGGGTGTTCCATCGCCTTCTTTCAGCGCACAGGTATCCGGCGCGCAGATGATGGTAGGCTCGTCTTCTTTAGACACGGCAGTGAGGCCGCCGAGGAGTCCTGTGGTAGCATTACCCAACGTTACATCTGTCGTGTAATTACCTACAGAAACTATGTAGCAGGGTCCGCCACCGTTGTCGAAGAAATGCTGCAGCGCATCGAACAGGAAGAACTTACGCCCGCTCACCGGCGTAACGTCAGTGATGTTATTCTGCGCGTCCAGCTTCACGGTTACGGTGGCAGGTGTATAGGCACCACCATAGAGGGAAGTGTATTCCAGCATCGATGTGATGCGGACAGGGCGGTTGAGAAGCGTTTTCCCTCCCGGAT
Source organism: Chitinophaga deserti (assembly GCF_003149455.1). GTDB lineage: Bacteria > Bacteroidota > Bacteroidia > Chitinophagales > Chitinophagaceae > Chitinophaga > Chitinophaga deserti. The sequence goes on along the minus strand of NZ_QFFK01000010.1, from coordinate 110,860 downwards.
CTGTTGTTAGCGCCGTATGGCCGATGAAGGCGGGGATGGCTGTTGCCACGGCTGCTACGGAAGGCGGTATCAGCGAAAGCTCTTCGACAAATACGCCTGGGGTCTTATAATCCATATCCAATCAGATTAAGAGGTTAAGATTCCTGCATTTTGTGGCTGTAGCGGAGTACGATGAATTCCGCAGGACGAACCACGGCCATACCGATCTCCACGATCATGCGGCCTTCGAGAATATCCTGCGCGGTCATTGTTTGTCCAAGGCCCACTTTCACATAAAAAGCATGCTCTGGTTTGGCGCCTGCCAACGCTCCTGCCCGCCATTGCAGGATGAGGAAGTTCTCAATCATGGCGCGCACCTTCACCCAGGTGTTGGCATCATTGGGCTCAAACACGAATGGTTCGGATGCTTTCTTGGTAGATTCTTCCACCATGTTGAAGAAACGGCGTACGCTCACATAGCGCCATTCGTTATCGTTACCCGCCAGCGTGCGTGCACCCCATACGAGCACACCTTTACCACTGAAAGAACGGATGGCGTTCACACTCTTGCCTGTTGTATGCACATTCAGATTCTCCTGCGCATCGTCACTGATAGTAACCAGCGGCCTGCGTACAAAACGGAGACTGGTATTGGCCGGGGCCTTCCACACACCACGTGTGGCGTCTACGGTGGCATACACGCCCGCAATGGTACTGCTGGGCGGCATGATCACCGGCATGGCCGTTATGGCATTTTTAATCTGATGATATAATTTATTCGCTACGTGATACAGCGAGTTGGCTTCCTGCGGAACAGTAGGCTCAAAAATCCGCAGCACCATGGCGCCGGGAACGGGGTTGCCGTTAAGGGAGCCTGTAATGGTAACTGCTTCTTCGTTATAATTCAGCGTCAGCGAAGTTTCGAGATGCGGATAATAAGCAGCCCCGTATAACAGGTTGTTGTTGCCGATAAGGGTACGGAAGCCGTTGGCATTATCATCGATCACATTGGTATTGCCGGGGTTGGTGTAATCTAGATGACCGTTAAACACGTCCATGATTACAAAGCGGTCTTTCAGATCGGCGCACTGTGCCAGCGCGAGCGATTGCAGATTATAGAAATCGCCCTGGTTGAGGATCTGCGCATCGGGGAACACGAGCAGTGTAGGCTCATCTTCTTTGGCGATGGCTGCCAGTCCCGCGGTGTAATTACCGATGGTGGCTGCAGGAGGCGTGGCCGTATCGGCTCCGATGGAAACGATGTAGCAGGGGCCGCCACCGTTGGAGAAGTACATCTGCATGGCATAGTACATTCTGAAAAGAGCTGCCGGCGCTGTTGGACCGGCGGCTACCACGTGCTGTCCGTTTACGGTGTTAACCTGCGCGGTGAATGTTTCCAGCCGTGCACCGAAGATGGATTCGTAATCCACCATGGAAGTGATGCGTACCGGTTTGTTCACCAGCGAATTGCCATTCAGCGTGGTAAGCCGGGTGTAGCCGATGAAGGCCGGGATGGCAGTTTCCACCTGCGCCACAGACGGCGGGAATTTGGGTACCTCGTCGATGTAAACGCCGGGGGTTTTAAGATTTGCTAAGTTTAACATGAGCGATCAGTTTAATCAGGTTCTTTGAAAATTGATGCTGTATTCCCGTGGCTGTGGGGCCAGGTGCCAGGCTTGCTTAAATATGTCGATCACACCGCAGACATCGGCCGTGGCGGCGTTCTGGTCGAAGACTACTTTTTCTTCCAGCGGGGCACCGCCTTCGAGACGTACTACATAAGCCCCGCGCGGATGCGGCCTGAGGTCGAGGCCCACACGCTCCTGCAGCGGCGCAACGGCTTCGCTGAGGGTAAAGCTGACCGGGGCTCCCGCAGCGATCTTCCCGGCACGTATCTGGTTAAATGCTCCGGGTGTTACTTTACGGGAAAGGAGATAACCGCTGAGCGCACCATTTTCTGCGTTGCCTGCGTTAGCGGTGGCAGTAAGGGTTACCAGGTTACCGGCAAGATTAGCGTCGATAACACCTGCGGCGGTGAGATTGCTGGCGTAGAAAATGCGGCGCCCCAGCTGCTGCGTGCCCTGTTCAAAGAAATCGGGCAGTGCTGCGCGGGCTTTATCGATGATGAGCCAGAAAGTGAATTGCACGGGCTGTGTGAGTGCGGTAGCGGGCACCCAGGTAACGCCATTATGGTGTTGCTTACAAAATGCAGTAAGGCCGCCGGGAGAGGAACGGATGAGCAAGCCGAAATTAGCTGCTACCGCCTCACTGAGGGGGGAAAGGATCAGGCGAACGCCGTCGCCGGGGTCTGCGTTGTTGATACGGATGCGTATCCTGAATTCAGGGATATAACGCCAAACCAGTTTTTCCATAGTTACTACACAAAGGGGTTATTCAATAACAATTCGTGCCGAAGCTATTCGGTTTTAGTGCCAAGTACCTGTGTTTGCAGGTTAATTTCAGTGATGATGCCGGAGCCGGACTGCGGAGCATCCTGGATAACGGCCATCCTCATTTTATAGATAACAGACGGAATGTATTTCCCTCCCATCACGCTCCACAATTGGTTCAACTCTTCGAAGCGGGTGGAATACAGGTCGAAAATAACGCGGTTTAGCTGGAGGGTTCCCAGCACGGGTGTGTCTGCAGGCGTAAATACAAACTGCCGCTGAAAGAAAGCGATCACCTGCGAGATGCGCTGCAGGGCTGTGCTGTAGGTATTTTTATTGGCGCTGACCAGGATGAACACATTAAGGTGTATCTCGGGTTGCCGCTCCACTACTTCGGGAATACCGTTGGTATACACCGTACGCCGGAAGGGCAGGTTGCGCAAGGTTTCTTCCTGCTGAATGTTTACAACGGACACAACGATCTTATCACTCACATTCTGCGAAGGATTTTCCTGATAGGCATCCGCGAACGATATATTGCCGAGGACAACTTCAGGGTCAAGCGTACCGATATATGTGTTCAACTTACCAATGATCGCGCTCAAAACCTGATCAATCATCAGTGATGGATTTCGGGGTTTGCGCTGAAAATAATGTTATTGGAAACCGGGGTCTAACTTATAATTCTTATAGTGCTGAGTTTGGGGCTGTGCTACAATTCCAAGGTTTTTCTAACGATGTAATATTAGGTAATAAAATTTAATTCACAAAAAAAATCGATAACTGGCGGGATGTGGATGATAACTGGTTTTATGCGGCGCAAACTTGTTGTAGTGCGGGCACGCAGCAGTTTCGTACATGCGGCAGGTTTCACATTGTATGCAGCTAAAACAAGAATGCTTCTTACAATAATATGAACAACTTCATTCAGTTCAACACCCATTGATCCATCCGGGAATGCATCTTAAACAACATGTTTAATAGATTTTTCTAAAGCAGTTTACTTTCTGCAGGCATTACCTTTCTGCTCTCATGAAAGTATTGTGATTTGTTTTTTAACCCATCAATCCTTCCGGTTAACATTTCGAATCAATAGGTCTTCACGAATAAATACAGAATGCCACCTGTCTAATTATATTCCCAATGGAGGAATCCAGTTTGGGCTATAATTCATCACGCCGGATAGTTTACATTAAGCATAGTCTTCCTTCAATAAAATTCATCCGGCGACTGCCAGCCTTTTCATATCCTTCGAAAAATGTAAACCAACCGTTCCGTTTTCTGCGAAAGTTGTAAACACGCTACTGCTATCCACCTCCAATACTATATTATCCAAAATCCGCAGTAACAGCTCAGAAAAAAGTGAGATGACTTATCTATATCTTATCTATGACTTATCTATACCTTATCTATGTCTTATCCTAATAAAGGGATAAAACATAGGTAAGTAAATGGATGTTTATATATTATATGCACATAATTGTATATACTGTTAACCAATTATAAAGTTCACTGCATCCAGCAACCTTCATGAGTTGAAGGATAGTTGTTATCTTTCTGATATGAATTATGATATGCAATTTGGCCCGGGAGATAAACTGATGTCACCCGGGGAACTCCTGGCATTATTAAAAACAAAAACATCTTTTTCATTTCACTACTTCCACCTTCCCACAGATTACTTCGCATCCCTTACCTATTCCCTGCCGGATCATTATGTAAGAATACAGGAGCGGGAATGCACCATTCACATCTCTCCTTCCATTTCAACAGAAAAAATTTTACCCCATAAAGCAGCAGTACTGGAATGTGCGAGATCATTCCGGAGAGAGGCCAATGGTCTAATGCAGCTGATGGCTGAAACATTCGGAGTAGATCTGCAGACGCTGGATGGATTACATGAGTTACGTTTTGCAGAAGGCTACAGGCTGCACCTCCGGCAACTAAATGAAGTATGGCAATTTCATCTGCACGGAGCAGAATGCAGATTCGAAAACATTGAAACTGGTCAAGTACTGGAAGTCATTATTATTACCTTTCCTGAATTCGGATATTTGAATAGTTACTTTTTTGAGTTGTACATGTCTACAACAGAAAGATTTAAGCCATTGGCAGCCTTCTTTAATGAAAGTAAAGCCCCGATTGAGAAAGCACTTGACCTTCTGATACTGGATGGATCACTTCAAAGAAAAACAGTGGATTACGGCTCGAGGAGGATCATTGCGGTTTAAAGAGGCGCAGATAGCATAAAACAAATAAAAAAGATTTTACTTTTAAGATATGGCTGAGCTTTCCCTACTTGTCATCAAAACCGATAAAATGCAGGAGCAGCAAGATTTCTATACGCTGCTAGGATTTACATTTGAATATCATAAACACGGGAATGGTCCCTTCCATTATGCCAGTACTGGCAACGGATTTGTGCTGGAAATCTACCCCTTGCCGAAAAGTGTACCCTCTCCCGATAATACAACAAGACTTGGTTTCAAAGTGTCATCACTGGAAAAACTGGTGAACCTGCTGAACAAAAAAGGCATAAAAATAATCTCACAACCTGCGGAAACAGCTTGGGGTTTCAATGCCATTGTTGAAGATCACGACGGGAGAAAAATAGAACTGACCGAAGTTACTCAGGAACTCCTTCCACAATAATAACGATTTCACCTTTTACGGCTTTGGCCTGAAAGTGGTCGCGCACTTCGGTGAGGGTGCCGCGCTTGTTCTCTTCGAACATCTTGGTGAGCTCGCGCGACACACAGCACTGGCGGGATTCTCCGAAGTACTGTATAAAGTCTTCCAGCGATTTTACGAGGCGGTGGGGCGATTCGTAAAAAATCATGGTGCGGGTTTCGGTAGCCAGGAGCGTCAACAGGGTATGGCGGCCTTTCTTGAGGGGGAGGAAGCCTTCGAAAGCAAAGCGGTTCATGGGAATGCCGCTGTTTACGAGGGCAGGTACGAAGGCAGTGGCGCCGGGGAGGCATTCCACATCAATCCCTTCGCGGATACATTCGCGCACCAGGAGAAATCCCGGGTCGCTCACGCCGGGGGTACCGGCATCGGTTACGAGCGCCATGGAGCGCCCTTCCTTTAACTGTTGTACCAGATGCTGTAACACCTTATGCTCATTATGCTGATGATAAGGTGTTACAGGCTTACTGATACCGTAATGCTTGAGGAGTATCCCCGAGGTACGGGTATCTTCCGCGAGCACCAGCTCCACCGTTTCCAACACCTTAACGGCCCGGTACGTAATGTCGCCCAGATTTCCTATTGGCGATGGGATGAGGTAGAGCCTAGACAATGCTTATTGAATGTTTACTTCGTAAGATTCCATTACCTGGTTAGCCAGCAGTTTCTGACAGGCGTTTTCAGCGATCTGTTGCGCTTCTTCTTTGGAAGCCGCGTCGATCTGGAGCGTAATGTGCTTGCCTACACGTACGTCGTGTACATTTCCCAGGCCCAGGTTCTTCAATCCGCCCAGCACAGCCTTGCCTTGGGGGTCCAGCAGTTCTTTCAACGGCATCACGTTGATATGCGCAGTAAATGTCATTTGTTCGAAAAATTTAGACGCAAAGCTAGCAATTTACTATGAAATTCCCCGGAAGGAATTGCAGAATCAGCCATGCTGGCTCTTTGGGGGTACGATGAGGGACAGTACAACATATACTGCAAACACAAAAGGCACCGTTGCATATCCCAATACCGGTATACTCGCCACAGTGAGGATCACCAGTAAAAAGCGCGTCCAGTTATCTTTTACCGAGAGGTTTTTGAATTTCAGGCTGATCATGGGATGGGAACTTACCATGAGGTAGCACAACGCCGCAATAATACCATACAATACCCAGATGTTTTCCAGCCACTGTGCCAGTCCGAACGGATTGTACAGCATAATCAGCGGGAAAGAAGCTACCAGGAAGCCCACAGCCGGCGTGGGAACGCCGATGAAGTGCTCTGTTTGCCGGGTATCGAGGTTAAACACTGCGAGGCGGTATGCGGCAAAGCAGGGCACCAGCAACGCCGGAGCGAGGTTGATAACCGATACATCATATACATCCGGCATCTGCATGTAAGCGCTTTGCAGGAGGCGGAACAGGATCATACCGGGCACCACACCAAAGGATACTACGTCTGCCAGCGAATCCAGCTGCTTACCCATCTCGCTGGATACTTTCAGCAACCGCGCCACAAATCCGTCAAAGAAATCAATGATACCGGCCAGCACTACCAGTCCGCTTGCCCAGTAAATCGGCTCAGGATTGGTAATGGTATATTCCGTGCCGTTGAATTCGGCGATGTATTCCGGGGCGTGCAGGATAAAAATAATGGCCAGCGCACCGCAGAAAAGGTTGGACAGCGTAAGGATGTTAGGAATTTGTTTCATGATACCGGTTGTTGGCGCCAGCGCCAGTGATTGGGAACGTTTTCGGACAAGTGCCCGGTTTCCCGGCGGAAAAATATTAAAAATTGAAGAATATATGTGAAATGCCTGCCGCAGGTTCACAAAAAAAGCCCCCTGCGCTTTGCGGGGGGCTTTGGGATGGCGGGTGCCATTATTTTTTCATCAGGGCCTCGATTTCGTCGGCCGTGATGGGGATATTTTTCATGAGATCCACATTGCCACCTGCTTTCACCCAGATGTTATTCTCGATGCGGATGCCCAGCTGCTCTTCCTGGATGTAGATACCCGGCTCCACGGTCAGCACCGCCCCGTCGGGGATAGGCTTGTGGAAAGAAGGACCGAGGTCGTGTACATCCACTCCGAGATGGTGGGAGATGCCGTGGTAGAGGTATTTGCGGTATGCGGGTGTTTCCGGGTCTTCGTTTTTGATGTCGGCCTCGGTGAGCAGCCCCAGTTTCACGAATTCCTTACCGGCTTCAACACCTACCTGCGTGTGGTACTCTGCGATAGTGATGCCCGGTTTGAGCAGGCTTTTGGCGTAATTGTGCAGGTGGAGGCAGGCGTTATACACATCGCGCTGGCGCTTGGTGAACTTGCCGTTTACAGGTACGCTGCGGGTAAGATCGGCATTGTAACCGCCATAGGCAGCGCCAAAGTCCATCAGGATCACTTCTCCGTCTTTACACTCCTGGTTATTGGAAACGTAGTGGAGGGTGCGGGCACGGTCGCCCGAGGCGATGATAGAACCGTAAGCTTCGCCGGTGGCGCGGTTGCGGAGGAATTCATGCCAGATTTCTGCATGGATCTCGTGTTCAAACACGCCGGGGCGGATGAAGCCGAGGAGGCGGCGGAAAGTTTTTTCCGTGATATCGATGGCCGTTTGCAGCACTGCTATTTCTTCCGGTGTTTTCACGGAGCGCAGCTCTTTCAGGAGGGATGCGGCACGGAGGAAGTTATGAAGAGGGTAGCGGGTGCGGAGCTCCTGTGCGTAGCGGTAATCGCGTACGGGAACGTAATTGCTCTTACGGTTATTTTCGTTGGTGTTGAGGTAGATGTTCACGGCATCGTGAATCCATGTCTGGAGCAGCGCATCGAGGGCATCGAGCCATACGATGGTGGTGATGCCGGAAATGGCGGTGGCTTCTTCGCGGCGAAGACGGTGGCCGTCCCATTTTTCCTTCAGTTCGTTAGGTCTTACGAGTACGAGCACTTCGCGGTGCCTGGGGTCCGGGTTATCGGGAAAAAGCACGAGCATCGTGTCTTCCTGATCGATACCGGTAAGCCAGTACAGGTCTGAATTCTGACGGAAAGGATGAAGAGCGTCTCCATTGGTGGGCAACTCATCGTTTGAGTTGAAGATGGCGATGGAGCCGGGCTGCATTTTTGCCGTAAATCTGTTGCGGTTCTTGATGAAGATCTGTTGATCCAGTGGCAAATATTTCATTTATGCGTCTTTTTTACTGCTTTTTCTTGCTTTTGAGGTCAAACTTACCGGAAAATAAGAAACCCGCCAAACGGCCGTTTCCCGACCGGTTCAATATTCCCCCATACTGGTAGATTATTCACCATAAATATATTATAGGGGTTAATTGCTTTTCGGACAAATTGGAATCGGTGGAATTGAATATTTTCTAAAAAACACCGCTTAAAAGTAGATTTTCAAACAAAATTGTACGTCACAACACCCATCAAATTTAACGTTATCAAAAAATCCCTAGTTTTGCCATTACACCAAAACAATCTTTCTTTATGCAAATCAGCAGTGTAAAGGATACACTCAGAGAATTGCGGGAACTGGGCATAGAGAACGTCGCCGATGTACATTACCAACTATCCCCGGACGAGCTGACTGCGCAAACGCTGCAGCGCTCGGAAGGCTGTCTGAGCAGCACAGGGGCGTTAGTCGTCAACACGGGCGAGTTCACAGGCCGTTCCCCGAAGGACAAGTTTATCGTGAAAGACGATCTGACCGCCGACACCGTCAACTGGAACGACTTTAACCAGCCATTTTCTGCTGACAACTTTGAGAAACTGTACCGCAAGATCACCCGTTACTTTAGTGGCAAGCCCGTTTGGGTACGTGACTGTATGGCCTGCGCCGATCCGGCGTACCGGCTGAACATCCGCGTTATCACGGAATCGCCCTATAGCAGTCTTTTTGCATATAATATGTTCCTGCGCCCTTCCGAGGAAGAGCTGGAGCAGTATGAGCCGGAGTGGACCGTTATCCAGGCCCCGGGCCTGCATGCCGACCCTGCTACCGACGGTACCCGGCAACATAACTTCGCCGTTGTGAGCTTTACCCGTAAAATGATCCTCATCGGCGGCACCGCCTATACCGGGGAGATCAAGAAAGGGGTATTCACCATCCTGAACTATCTGCTGCCCCATGCCCACAACGTGCTGAGCATGCACTGCTCCGCCAACCAGGGCGCAGAAGGGGATACTGCTGTATTCTTCGGCCTCAGCGGCACCGGCAAAACCACCCTCAGCGCAGACCCTGAGCGTAAGCTCATCGGGGACGACGAGCATGGCTGGACGGCAGACGGCGTCTTCAACTTCGAAGGCGGATGCTATGCCAAAACCATCGATCTCAGCGCGGAAAAGGAACCCGCTATCTTCAATGCCGTGCGCGAAGGCGCCCTGCTGGAGAACGTGATGTTCTTCCCCGATACCAACGAGGTGAACTACGCCAGCGGCAAAATCACGGAAAATACCCGTGTTTCCTATCCGCTCTCTTACATCGCCAACGCCAAGGAGCCCTCTATCGGTGGCATTCCTAAGAATATCTTCTTCCTCACCTGCGACGCTTATGGCGTACTGCCCCCTATCAGCCGGCTTACTCCTGAACAGGCCATGTACCAGTTCATTTCCGGTTATACGGCCAAGGTAGCAGGTACGGAAACAGGTATTACGGAACCCAAATCCACCTTCAGCGCCTGCTTTGGTGCACCCTTCCTTCCCCTCCACCCTGCCCGTTACGCGCAGATGCTGGGTGAAAGAATGCGGAAGCACGAGGTGAATGTATGGATGATCAACACCGGCTGGACGGGTGGTGCTTTCGGCACCGGCTCCCGTATCAGGCTTTCCTACACGCGCGCCATGATCACCGCCGCCCTGAACGGGGTGCTGGACAAAGCCGCTTACAAAATCTACGGCCAGTTCAGGCTCTCCATTCCGGAATCCGTTCCCGGTGTGCCCGACGAAATACTGGAACCGCGCAATACCTGGGCCGACCCTGCGGCATATGATGCCCAGTCTGCCGACCTGGTTTCGCAATTCCTGAAAAACTTTGAAAAATACGCTGCTAAGGCCGATCCTGAGATCCTGGCTGCCGCACCAACCCTCTGACACACCGTTTTGCCTTTATAATTATAGATTCCTACGTTCATTTATCAATTTGGTTTAGGGGCTGCCAGGCTAGGCAGCCCCTTTCGTTTGTCCGCCATTTTCACTACCTTTGCGCATGCAAATTTTAGACGGCAAACTCTCTTCTCAGGCAATTAAGGACCAGCTGGCTATTCAAACAGCCGCCTTGAAAGCACAGGGCAAAAAAGTCCCACACCTCGCAGCCATCCTCGTTGGTAACGATGGCGCCAGCGAAACTTACGTAGCGTCCAAAGTGAAGTCATGCGCGGAAATCGGGTACAACAGCACCCTCCTCCGTTTTGAAGACACCATCTCCGAAAAGCACCTGCTCGATCATATTATTATGCTGAACGAGAACCCCGATATCGACGGTATCCTCGTACAGCTTCCCCTTCCCAAACGCATCAATGAGGAACTGGTAATCAATACCATCGATCCCAGTAAGGATGTGGATGGCTTCCATCCCATGAACGTGGGTAAAATGGTGAGCGGTCTTCCCGCCTTCCTGCCGGCTACGCCCTACGGTATTATGCTGATGCTGGAACATTACAACATTGAAACCAAAGGCAAACATGCAGTAGTTATCGGCCGCAGCCACATCGTAGGCACGCCCGTGAGCATCCTGCTCAGCCGCAACAGCAATCCCGGCAACTGCACCGTTACACTTTGTCACTCTCATACCCATAACCTGAAGGAACTCTGCCTCCAGGCCGATATCGTGGTAGCCGCTGTAGGCCGCCCGCATTTCGTGACAGGCGATATGGTAAAAGAAGGTGCCGTGATCGTGGACGTAGGTATCCACCGTATCCCGGACGAGACCAAGAAAAGCGGTTTCCGCCTTGTAGGTGATGTGAACTATGCCGAAGTAGCGCCCAAAGCGAGCTTCATTACGCCGGTACCCGGTGGTGTAGGCCCCATGACCATCGCTGCTCTGCTGAAAAACACCTATCAGGCCGCCATCGGCACTAAGGGTAACCAGAACTAAAAGCAGCCAGCCAGATTGACGTACCTTTGCAATATGACGACAGCAACGCTACATACAACAACCGTACTGCCCGTGATGGAATCCTTCTACACCATTCAGGGAGAAGGGCTCCATCAGGGGAAAGCGGCTTACTTCATCCGTTTAGGTGGATGTGATGTGGGCTGCGTATGGTGCGATGTAAAGGAAAGCTGGGATGCTTCCAAACATCCCGTGCGCCCTGTGAGCGAGCTGGTGTCTGAAGCAGCCGCCCACCCCGGCCGTATTGCTGTTATTACAGGCGGAGAACCCCTCATGCATGACCTCGGCGCCCTCACAAAGGCGCTCCATGCAGAAGGCTTCCGCACCCATATGGAAACATCCGGATCTTCTCCCTTATCCGGAGAGTGGGACTGGATCACCCTTTCCCCCAAGAAGTTTAAAGCCCCGCTGCCGGAAGTTTGTGAGGCTGCACATGAACTGAAAATCGTTATTTACAACAAATCCGATTTTGCATGGGCAGAAAAGTATGCTGCTTTGGCATCTCCTTCCTGCAAACTATACCTCCAGCCGGAATGGAGCCGTGAGAAGGAAATGACGCCTCTCATCATCGATTACGTGAAAGCCCATCCCAAATGGCAGATCTCCCTGCAGATCCATAAATACCTGAACGTACCCTGATCATCTTCCACTGTAAGGCCATCATGCAATGCGCCTGCTTTTTTTTCGTTATTTAGAGGTCACTATGAAAAAACTCCTGTTATGCTGCTGCCTTATCAGCATGCAAGCTTTCGCCCAACAGCCGGATAAAGCCACCCGTAAAGCCATGGAACTGCTCGAACAATCCATGACCGCCATGCGGGAATATCAATATCCGGAAGCCATCCGCCTCCTCCAGGAAGCGGTACGCACCAAACCCGCTTTTCCTGATGCGTACGGACAGATGGGCCTCACCTATCTCGCCATGAAACAGTATACGGAGGCAGAACAGGCTTTCCTTAAACTCGGCGAGCTCGATTCCACAGGTCTCAAATCCGTTGCCCCTTCCCAGGCACGTGCCATGGCCGGTAACGGTAAGTTCCGCGAAGCGCTGGACCTCCTCAGCCGCTATGAACTCACCGCAAAAAATGTTTCTACCCGCGCAAAGCAGCTTAAAAAGAACCTGGAGTTCGCCGTTACCACACAACCCGTTCCCTTCCAGCCGCATAACCTCGGAGAATCCGTAAATACCCCCGATCCGGAATACTTCCCCTCACCTACCATCGACGGTAAAACACTCGTATTTACCCGCCGCGTGGGAGGCAGAAATGAAGATTTCTTTATTGCCGGGCGCGACAGCCTGCTATGGAATTCTGCCAAAGACATGGGCGAACCCGTGAACACCGCATTCAACGAAGGAGCGCAGAACATCTCCCAGGATGGTGAGATGCTGGTTTACACTGGTTGCGACTTCCCCACCGGCCGCGGCTCCTGCGATATTTATTTCTCTATGCGCGCTGCCGGCGGCGGATGGACACAACCAAAGAATATTGGTCCTGCCATCAATACGGAAGTATGGGAATCCCAACCCTGCCTTTCCCCCGATAAACAATCCATTTACTTCGTGCGTGCCACGCCCGACGCGGGTTCCGACATCTTTTTCAGCACCCGGAATGCCGAAGGCCAGTGGACCCTCGCAGAAAGGCTTGGCCCTAACATCAATACCAAAGGCAGGGAAACCACGCCTTATCTGCATGCCGACGGGCAAACACTCTTCTTCGCATCAGACGGGCATCCCGGCTTCGGCGGCCTCGACCTTTATTATTGCCGCAAACAGCCTGATGGCTCCTGGGGAAATCCTGTAAACCTGGGCTACCCCATCAATACCATTGAAGAAGATGGCAGTTTAACAGTAGCAGCCGATGGCCGCACAGCATACTTCGCATCCGACCGGGGCGATTCTCGCGGGGCATTGGACATCTATAGCTTCGAACTATATCCCGAAGCCCGTCCGCTTCCAACGCTCTACATCCGCGGGTACGTGTTTGATGCTAAAACACAGCAACGCCTGCCGGCTGAACTCAATCTTATTGAACTCTCCACCCGCCAGCAGGTGGCCACCATCCGCAGTAATCAAAACGGCGATTACCTGGTACCCCTGCCCACCGGGAAAGACTATGCCTTTAACGTAACCCGGAAAGGTTACCTGTTCTATTCAGATAACTTCTCTCTCACCGGCAATCAGGAAGGCAAGCCCTTCGAGAAAAACATTCCGCTCATTCCCATAGAGGCCAATGCAACGCTGGTGCTTCGTAACATCTTCTTCCCGTCTAACCAGTATGTATTAGAGCCCGCATCCGCAACGGAGATGGATAAGCTGGTAGCTTTCCTCAAAGAAAATGCAAACCTGCAGGTGGAGATCAGCGGACATACAGACAATGTTGGCAGTGATGCCGCTAACCTGCAATTGTCGCTCAACCGCGCTAAATCTGTTGTAGATTACCTTGCACAAAATGGTATTACCGCAACAAGGCTGAAAGCAAAAGGGTATGGGGAAACCAAACCCTTAGACAGTAACGATACCGAAGCAGGCCGTGCGCAAAACCGGAGAACCGAACTCAGGATCATCAGCTTACAGTAAAAGAATATGGAACAATTATTCCCGCTTGCCCAAACCGATGTACTGGTCCCTTTACTAAACAGGCTGGAGCCTTCCGCTACACCGGTTTGGGGATCGATGACCGCACAGCAGATGATAGAACACCTGGAAAGTATACTCCTTCATTCAACAGGTGATATGCCGGTGCAGGTGTTGGTGCCTCCTGAAAAGCTCCCGCAAATGATTGAATGGCTCCATACTGATAAGCCTTTGTCGCGCGGGTTCCGCAACCCGTTGGTAAAGGAAGGGCGTAATCGTTATCCTGATTTAGAGACTGCAATTCAGCATATGCTGGCGGCGCTGGCCGGCTTCTTCAGGTTCTACACAGAAAACCCTGCTCATCAGGCGATTCATATTGTTTTTGGACCCATCGGGTATGAGGACTGGCAGCGTTTTCATCAGAAGCATTTCCGTCATCACTTCACGCAATTTGGATTGCTGGAAGAGTAATGTCTGATATTCAAATCTCCATCACAGAGCCGGGCAATGTATACTGGCGGGGCGTTTCATGCAGAAGTGAAAAACATTAACAGGCAATATTCAATACTGCATTACATGTAATCATATATGCAGAAATCAGGTTGTTGTATAAACTAATCGCAGCAACAAAAAATGCAATGGAAAAAACCGTGTGCATTCTACCGCAATATTTCTTACGATAATGCTTTTATTTCCACCTGCGGGTAACGGGAAAACCTATCGATATATCACATTGGAGGTTAATGAATTGGGAGAAAGGAGGTGATATTCTATGTAACAATTATTGTGCAGCATAAATCCTTCAGAAACTAAGTACAATTCAGTGAATTGCACTCAACTGCCAAAGCCGTACTACGGGATGGTTTCCATTGATTAATCTTATTCATGCTTTAGCGGTTAATTCACGCGGATTGCACTGCGCAGGGCACTATCAGGGCGGGCGCCTTTAGGAATGAGTGCACTCAGCCAATCGCCGTACATGGCATTGGGGATCATGATGTATTTACTTCCCAGCCCCTGCTCTATCTCTTCTACTTTTGCATTGCGTACTTCCGCCGGCAGCTTGTAAAATATATCGGAGAAGTCATTGAGGTTATCCCCTACCAGCATGGCTATCTCAAATTTCATCGCTACTTCTTTGCGGCGAGGCTCTTTATCGGAATTACCGGCAGACATTAACAGATGATCATTGTCTGCCTGCGGAAATCCACAGCGCTGTAGGTTCTTCAATGTAGCTGCGCGTTCGCTTTCAAGGCGGTTGGTGATATAGTAAATGGTAAAGCCGCTCTCCGCCGCAAACTTAAAGAATGCCAGCGCGCCGGGAACTGGTTCTGCTGCGGCTTTCCCTGTCCACTCTTCCCACGAAGCCTGCGACCATGTTTTACCTGCCAGTGCAGTTGCGGCGGAATAAGGACTGTTATCCAGTATGGTTTCATCTATATCAGTAACGATGGCCCTTGGCCGGAGCGTTTGCTGATGGCGCATTTCTTCCACCCTTGCACCTGCTGAGCGGTAAGCCTGCAGGCACAAAGCCTTGTATTCTCCCGCACGCTGCTGCCACAATGCTGCCCAGGCAGGGCCGGCAGATAATGTATTTTGCTGTGCTGAAGAAACACCTGTAGCAGCCGGACCGGCAGTTTTGCAGGCTGATACGATAATGAGGAGGAAAAAGCAAACGTAACGCATATACGGATGGTTAAAATGTAAGTAAGGAGGTAACGGCACAAAAGTCGGGATTATTCTGTTTGGAGCATCAAAAAAGAACAGGGAATATCCCCGAAAAACGGAGATATGCTCCGATTTTAATTGCGGGAATTCCCCTAGTTTCGATTCCTTAATTTTTCATCCATGGCAACAGAAACCCAGTGCCGCATAGCGCTTTCTTTCCTTCCGCAGATCGGGGATGTGGTTGCGCGCCATCTCATCGAACACTTCGGTGATGCATCTTCCATCTTTAAAGCTTCCCGCCGCGAACTGGAGCGTATAGCTGCTGTTGGTCCTTCCCGGGCAGCTGCCATCCGGGCATTCAGGGATTTCGACCGTACGGATGCGGAAATCAGGTTCATGGAACGGAATAATATCCGCGCAATATTCTGGACGGATGAAGATTATCCCGCAAAGCTGCGCCATTGCTGGGATGCTCCTGTTTTACTGTATGCAGGCGGAGCCGTTAACCTGCAGGCGCCCCGCATGCTGGGTATCGTTGGCACCCGGAGGCCTACTGCTTATGGCGTTGCCTGCTGCAAAGCCCTGGTGAGTGCCCTGGCGCCATTCAATGTTACCATAGTGAGCGGTATGGCATATGGTATTGATATTACCGCACACCAGGCCGCACTGGAAGCGGGACTGCCTACTATCGGCGTGCTGGCTCACGGGCTGGACCGCCTGTATCCTTCCCAGCATGCCCGCATAGCCCGGCAAATGCGGGAATCGGGAGGGCTTATCAGCGATTTCCCCAGCGGCACCGCCCTAAACAGGATGCACTTTCCCCGGAGGAACCGGGTGGTGGCGGGTATTTGCGACGGAATACTTGTTATGGAAAGCGGGGAAAGCGGGGGATCACTTATAACTGCAGATCTGGCGAATGGCTACAACCGTGATGTAATGGCAATCCCCGGCCGAATCGGAGATGCCGCATCTGCCGGGTGCCTTGCCCTTATCCGGGAAAATAAAGCCGCATTGGTGACATCTGCGGAAGATATTGCGGCGCAATTAAACTGGCGGCAGGCGGCCATTTCGCCACAAGCAGCTATCCAGACGGCACTTTTCCGGGACCTGGAACCACAGCAGCGCCTCATCCTCGACATGATCGGCGAAGGGCGCCTGAGTATGGACGAAATCCAGTATAAAAGCGGCATTCCGCGCAGCCAGGTGGCAGGCGATATGCTCACACTGGAAATGCTGGGCATGGTGCGCGCCCTCCCCGGACATACCTTTCAAAGGTTACCCGCATAAGGCGCTCCATACATGTTATTTTATCCGTACATAAAAAACGGATTGTGCAGAATCGATAAAATAGTCGTAGATTTGCGTGCAATTATTTAGAAACCTTACCAAAATAATTGCAATATGCCTGCGGGAAAATCTAAAGAGAAATTTGTAGCTGACGGTCTCACCTTCGACGATGTTTTACTGGTACCAGCCTACTCAGAAGTGCTGCCAAGAGAAGTAAGCATCTCCACCCAACTTACCAAGAACCTTCGTATTAACATCCCCATGATATCCGCCGCAATGGATACCGTAACGGAAGCCACCCTTGCCATCGCATTGGCGCGGGAAGGCGGTCTCGGCATTCTGCATAAGAACATGAGCGTGGAAAAGCAGGCCGAACTCGTAAGGAAGGTAAAACGCAGCGAAAGCGGCCTCATCCTCGACCCGGTTACCCTCAGTGCAGATTCTACCATCGGCCAGGCATTGCGCCTCATGCGTGATAACGGTATTAGCGGCATCCCCATCGTAGATGGCGACAAAAAGCTGATCGGCATCCTCACCAACCGCGATCTCCGCTTCGAAAAACAAAATACCAAACGCCTTATCAGCGAGGTAATGACGAAGGATAACCTCGTGACTGCACCAGAAGGTACAGACATGAAGAAAGCCGAGAAGATCCTCCAGCAACACCGCATCGAAAAACTCCCCGTTGTTAATAAACAGGGTAAACTGGTAGGCCTCATCACCTACCGCGATATCCTCCAGCTGCAAAGCTTTCCTAATTCCGCGAAAGACAACTTCGGCCGTCTCCTCGTTGGTGCAGCCCTCGGCATCACTGCCGACCTGCAGGACCGCGCAGCAGCATTGCTCCATACCGGTGTAGACGTTGTGACGCTCGACAGCGCCCACGGCCACTCCATCTATGTGCTGGAAGCCATGAAGAAACTGAAAAAGAACTTCCCTAAACTTCAGGTAATAGGGGGTAACGTAGCTACTGCAGAAGGCGCCCTCGCCCTCGCAGCCGCTGGTGCAGACGCCGTTAAAGTAGGTGTAGGTCCAGGTTCCATTTGCACCACCCGCGTAGTAACCGGCGCCGGCTTCCCGCAACTCTCTGCTGTGATGAATGCTGCACAGGCCCTCAAGAAATCCGGTGTTCCCGTGATTGCTGACGGCGGTATCCGTTATACCGGCGATATGGTGAAAGCCCTCGCAGCAGGCGCCTCCACGATCATGGCAGGCTCCATCTTCGCAGGCGTGGAAGAAAGCCCCGGAGAAACCATCATTTACGAAGGCCGCAAATTCAAATCCTACCGCGGTATGGGTTCCATCGAAGCCATGGCCGAAGGCAGTAAAGACCGTTACTTCCAGGATGTGGAAGCCGATATCAAGAAACTCGTACCCGAAGGCATCGTGGGCCGCGTTCCTTACAAAGGCACACTTTCTGAAGTAATCCAGCAGTTCGTTGGCGGTCTCCGCGCAGGTATGGGCTATGTAGGTGCTAAAGACATCAAAGCCCTGCAGGAAGCACAGTTTGTAAGAATCACTTCCGCTACCGTGAAGGAAAACCACCCGCACGATGTGGTGATCACCAAGGAAGCGCCTAACTACAGCCGCTAATATTATATTCCCGCAATATTTTGAAGGGCCTGCACTTGCAGGCCCTTTTTAGTTTCACGGAGTATCATCTGATCAGTATTATTAACTACTCGTCCTTAACGGGATACGGGCTGATACTTTCAGGGATACGGTTGCTGATGAGCCGCTTTCTTTTACCTGCATATCACCTCAAACCCCGGCTCCCAAACGGCAATTCCATTTCCAGCCTTTAGCTGTACACAGCCGCCGGTATAAAAAATCCTTATGAAGTGCCCTGTATCTGAAAAGCCATGCCTTTTTTTCTTGTCTGCCCTGTTTATATTTGACAGATGAATGCTTTCCTGCAAAAGCGCGGCGCATTGCTGCTCAGTATCCTTTCCGGCCTGCTCTTTTGGGCAGCCTGGCCTACGTCTCCCCTTACCTTCCTTATCTTTTTCGCATTTGTTCCCCTGCTAGCCATGAGCGACCGGATGACGGAGCGCCCTGCGGCTTATTTCGGCCTGCTTTTCCTGGCCTTCTGGATATGGAATACTGCCACTACCTGGTGGGTGGGCAATACCCCTGTACCTGCCAGCGGTATATTCGCCAATGCGTTTAACGCCCTGCTCATGACGCTCCCCTGGCTGTTTTACCGTACCACACGGTTAAGAGCCGGACGTACCACAGGATATTTTGCCCTGGCAGTGTACTGGATGACGTTTGAATACATTCACCAGCAATGGGAACTGAGCTGGCCCTGGCTTACCCTGGGAAACGCCTTCGCCATGCGGCCGGGATGGGTGCAGTGGTATGAATACCTCGGAACGGAAGGCGGATCGTGGTGGGTATTGATTGTAAACATTCTCATTTACCGTGCGATCCTTCACTTCCGCGCCAGCCGTAAATATGCATCCTTCGGCGCGCCTGCAGCCGTGCTCCTGATGCCCATTCTCATTTCCCTTGCCCTTAATCCGGCAGAGAAGTTGCCCGGAGAAAGCAAAAAGATCGTGGTGGTACAGCCCAATATCGATCCCTACGATGAAAAATATGCCCGCGGAGCTGCCGAAGTTCAGTTACGCAAATTGCTGGATCTCACCGCACAACAAACCGATTCCAACACCCGGTTCATCATCTGGCCGGAAACTGCCCTGTTCACAACAGGCGCCTGGGAACATGAACTGAACAATCAGCCCGAAGTGCTCGCCATCCGCCAGTTCCTGCAGCAATATCCCAAAGCCAGCATAATAACCGGCGCATCCACCTACCTGCAATACACCGCGCTCGACAATATCCCCGGAACTGCACGCCATGCTACAGAAGGCAATTACTGGTACGACGCATTCAATTCCTCCATACAGATCGATACTTCTTCGAAAATTCAGGTATACCACAAAGCGAAGCTCGTTCCCGGGGTGGAACTAACGCCCTATATGCGGTATTTCCCTTTCATGAAGAAGCTGGCCCTCGATATGGGCGGTATTACCGGCAGTTATGGATTAACTCCCGGCGTTCCCCTGTTTACCAATGCTGACTGCAACGTATACACTGCGATCTGTTATGAATCGGTATATGGCAGCTTTGTAGCACAGAAAGTACGGGAAGGCGCCCAACTGCTGGTAGTAGCTACGAACGACGGATGGTGGGGCGATTCTGAAGGCCACCGCCAGCATATGCAATACGCCAGGCTGCGTGCCATAGAAACACGGCGCTGGGTGGCACGCAGTGCCAATACAGGTATTTCCTGCCTCATAGACCCTGCCGGTAAAGTACTGATGCCCCTGCCCTACTGGGAACCGGGTGTAATTGCAGGTAATATACAATGCGCATCCAGGCTCACGTTTTATGTAAAATATAGCGCTGAGATTGCCTTCGCTCCGGTGATCTTTTGTATATTGCTATTGACATACACCATTGTTTTACGGGTAATCAGGAAGAAAAATGTGGAAAACATTCGATAACGGAGGCCAGGAAGGCGCTTACTGGGTGGAAGGCCAGGGCGATGCAGTGCTGTTATTGCACGGTTTCGCTGAAGACCATTCCGTTTGGGAACACCAGACCGCTTACCTCCGCGCGCATTACCGGGTGATTGTTCCCGACCTTCCGGGTACAGGCCGCTCCGCTCTCACATCACCACTCAGTATGGAAAGCATGGCAACCTTCGCATGGAAAGCACTGCAGGCCGAAGGCGTAAACAGCGCCGTGGTGATAGGGCATTCAATGGGAGGATATGTTGCACTAGCTTTCGCCCAGGCTTACCCCGATGCCGTGGAAGGCCTCGGCCTCTTCAGCTCCACCGCCCGGCCCGATACCGAAGAAAAGGTGGAAAGCCGCCGCAAATCCATCCGGATTATGCAGCAATACGGTGTAGAATCTTTCGTGAAACAATTGCTGCCCAATATGTTCGCTTCCGGATTCCGGAACACGCAGGCAGCAAGAGTCGATAATTACATTCAACAGGCTATGACGATCCCCCTGGAAACCATGATCGCCTATTACGAAGCCATGATTGCCCGGCCAGACAGGACCGCCGTTTTATCCGGCGCCCATAAACCGGTTTTTTATTTCATCGGGAAAGAAGACCAGGCCGTTCCGCTGGAAAACAGCCTGACGCAGGTGGTACTCCCTCCCGTTTCCAGCATTCACATCTTCGATGCCGTAGGGCATATGGGCCTGCTGGAAGTATTTGAAGAAAGCAACCTGTTGCTCCATCAGTTCATTACATTTTGTCAACATAAACAATAAAAACCGCCGCACTCCAAACGGCTACTTTGTCCCTCTTGCGTAAACTTCTCCTGCTGTCCTTACTGGGCCTGCTGACCCTGGCTGCGCGCGCCGATCACATCATCGGGGGAGAGATGTTTTATACCCTGCTGGACTCAGACGCCACTACCAATACCTACTCCATCACGCTTAAATTGTTCGTACGCTGCGATGCATCAGATGCACAATTTGAACCTGAAGTCAATATCTCCGTTTACACTGCATCGGGCGGGCTTCACACCATTCTCCGCAATGTGCGCCGCAACCGGATTGAACGGTTCCTGGCTACCGATGTGGATCCCTGTATTATCAATCCGCCCTACATCTGTTACCAGATAGGTTTTTATAGTACCACCGTACGGCTGCCTAAAT
Organism: Chitinophaga deserti; assembly: GCF_003149455.1. GTDB lineage: Bacteria > Bacteroidota > Bacteroidia > Chitinophagales > Chitinophagaceae > Chitinophaga > Chitinophaga deserti. The sequence continues at coordinate 89,504 of NZ_QFFK01000010.1, read as the reverse complement.
CAGCAAACGGTTACACCGCAGCCTATCAACGCTGCTGCCGCCGTACCAACCTCACCAATATCAACGCCCGTAACAATAATGTGGGTGGTACCTATTTCACGAATATCCATGGCGATCTTCCTAATAATGAAGACAACAGCAGTCCGCGTTTTGACCTCGAGAAGGGCGTAATCGTTTGCGCCAACAGGCCTTTCCGCTACGAATACAATGCGGTTGACCCCAACGGTGATTCCCTGGCTTATGCTTTTGCCCCGGCTTATAGCGGCGCCACACGCGATTATCCCATGCCGGAACAGGCCGATGCCCCGCCTTATTACGAAGTGAATTACAACAACAATTTCTCCAGCAGCCAGCCAATGGGCGACCGGGTAACCATCGATCCAAAAACCGGACTGATTTCAGGCATTGCACCCCAAAGCGGATTATACATCGTAACGGTTGTAGCCCGGGAATACCGCCGTGGCATTTTGATAGGTGAGCATAGGAAAGAATTCCAGATTACTGTGGAAACCTGCGTACGGCAGGTAATAGCTGCCATGCCGGATAAGTTCGCGGATTGCGACGGACTCGTCATCAATTTCCCTAATAACAGTACGCCCAACAAAGATTACATCTGGGATTTTGGAGATGGTAACCGTAGGTCCACGAACAGTCTTGCCACATTCCCTTATCGTTATGCCGATACAGGAACCTACCGCGTAAAGCTGATCGTAGACCCTGCCAGCAGCTGTGGCGACAGCGCTTTTGCCACTGTGCGCGTTTACCCTTTCCTGAATCCCGACATGGATATCAGCGGCTTATGCACCACCAAGCCCACCAACTTCAACAACACTTCCACAAATACCATCGGCTCTTTCGAATACCTGAAATGGGATTTCGGAGTTCCGGCCATTGCCAACGATACATCCAACCTGCAGCGGCCCGCCTGGCAATACACCCAGCCGGGTAATTATGATGTTTCCCTGTTTATGCGTACCACTAAAGGTTGCGAACGCAAGATCCAGGAAACGGTGCAGATTTATGATAAGCCACCGCTCACCACCACACAGGATACCCTGCTGTGCATCCTCAACTCCCTGCAACTGAGGGCGGAAAGCACCGTACCGGGCACCTTCACCTGGAGCCCGCTCTATAACATTACCGGAACCAATACAGCGCGCCCTGTAGCTTTTCCAAGGGTGGATACTACTTATGAGGTAACCTTTACAGACGGCACCGGCTGCGTTAATACACAACGTGTTAAGGTGGATGTCCGCAGTTTGCTGCAGGTAAGGACTATGCCGGATAGTACTATTTGCACCGGTGATATGATACCGTTGCGTTCGGAAGCCGACGGGCCGTATGAATTCACCTGGACCAATCTCGATACCCGGCGTATAGAAGGCCGTGGCGCCAATATCATGCTTCCCGTGCCGCGCACTACATCCTATGAGATCCGTGCGCAGCTGGGCGACTGTGAAGCCAGAGATACCGTGAACTACAAAGCAGTAGATCCTCCACGCGCATTTGCCGGGCTTGACACCACTGTTTGCTTTAACGAAAAGCTGACGCTCATTGCTTCCGGCGGAGCATTCTACCAATGGTCGCCCGAAGGCACACTTACCACCCCACGCCAGCGTACCACCATTGCCTGGCCTAAAGACACAACCGTTTATACCGTTATAGTCACCGATACGCTCGGATGCCCTAAGCCGGTATCCGCCAGCAGGAAGGTAAATGTAGTACCGCCTGTTCCTGCCTTTGCAGGGAACGATACCATCATCATGAAAGGCGCTCCATTACATCTCGGTGCCAGCGGAGGTGTTGGTTATCAATGGTCGCCGGCAACAGGGCTTACGGATGCCAACGTCCGCGATCCGTTTACTTTTAATGACCGCGACATCACATACCGGGTGCGGGTTACAACAGCAGAGGGTTGCGTGGGTTACGATGACATCTTCGTCCGCTGGATGCATGGCCCTGCCATTCATATCCCTAATGCCTTCACACCCAATGGTGATGGTGTGAACGATATCTTCCGGGCACTACCGGTAGGCATAGTAAACGTGTCTTATTTCCGCATTTATAACCGCTGGGGGCAGCTCGTATATGATTCACCTGCCTACCTCAAAGGATGGGATGGAACCATCAATGGTAAAAAAGGCACTGCCGACACCTATGTGTGGATCATCGGCGGACTGGATGTAGGAGGTAAAACCCTTGAAAAGAGCGGCACTGTAACCCTTCTGCGGTAAACTTCGCGGTTAAACGAAAACCCCTTCAAAAGCCATCTGGCTATCCGACAATCGCTTACACTTTATCGCCGTATTTATATAGTGTACCGGGCACTTAAATTTCAGCAAGCGCGCGTTTTTCCGTAAATTATGGTAGCAAGAAAAGCCTTACCCCATGGGCAAATTTCTGACCCTCCTGATCTTACTGGCCTGCATGTTAGGGAGCACTGTGAACGCGTACCATATTATCGGTGGGGAAATATTTTACCGCCATCTCGGCATCAACCCGCAAAACGGGCAACATCGCTACCGGATCATCATGAAGCTTTACCGGGATGGGGAATTTGTATGCGGCTCCCGCCAGGGTTGCCTGGACTATTTCGAGAACCCCGTTCCTTTCCACATATTTACTGCAAGAGGCATTCGCGTAGGTACTTCGAGAGTATTAACCATTCAGCGCACAGCTCCCATACGAGATACCCTGAAGAACCCCTGCCTTGCCCCGCAAACCATTTACCTGGAAGTTGCCTTTTACGAAAGCGAGATCATTGAGCTGCCGGCTATCGATGGCGGATACTATGTTTCCTATCAACGCTGCTGCCGCGGTGAAGCACTCACCAATATCTACAACTCCGAACGGGAAGGATCTACTTTCGTAACCTGGATCCCGGGTAGTGAACTTCGCCCTAATAACAACAGCGCATATTTTGATATTGAAGAAGCGCCCGTGATTTGTGCAGGACTTCCGCTGCGTTACAATTACCGCGCTACTGACCCGGATGGTGACAGCCTTACCTATTCCCTTTGCAGCGCCCTTGCAGGCGGTACAGGCCGTAATAATGAAACGGTGACACCGCCGCCTTACAATACCACCGTAAGCTATATTCCGCCTTATAATGGCAACAACCCGATGGGCGGCAACCCGGGACTGAGCATCGACAATAACGGGCTTATTACGGGCACCCCTACCCATTCAGGGAAATTCGTGGTGTCCGTGTGCGTATCGGAATATGACCGGCGAACGAAGCGGTTGCTGGGAACGCATCATAAAGACATACTTATCACCGTCTACAATTGCCAGACACGCATAACAGCCTCCACCCCTTCTAACTTATATCACTGCAACGATTCGCTGGGCATGCAGGTACCTATTACCAATAACAGTGTAGCCGGCTTCACTTCCACTTTCCACTGGACGTTCAGCGATGGATTCGATACCATCACCAATTCGCGCAACATCTTCTTCAAGACTTTCGCGGATACCGGTGTATATGCCGTAAAACTGGTAGTGAACCCGGGCCTGCCGTGTACAGATAGTACAACCGGCCGGATATTCAATTATCCCGGTTTGCGAACGGGATTCACGATACAGGGTGCATGTCGTGAAAACCCTGTCTTTTTCACCGATACTTCCAGCTACCGTTATGGCATCATCAATTACCGGCAGTGGGATTTTGGCGTGCCGGATACAGAAACGGATGTATCGGCACTAACGGCACCTAACTACCAATATCCCGGTGGCAATGTGTATACCATCAAACTGCATATTAAAACCGACCGGGGATGTGAGGCCACTGTTACAAAGAACTTCCAGGTGTATGAAGTAAGGCCCTTTGCAGGCAACGATACTATTCTTGCCCGCGGGCAAACTTTGAGGCTGCAGGGTTCGGGAGGTGAATTCTATCAGTGGACGCCCACCTCCGGATTAAGCGACCCCGGAGTCCCCGACCCTGTCCTTAACTGGAACAGTGAAGTCACCTTCCGGCTCCGTGTCAGTAATCAGCAGGGATGCGTGGGCTTTGCCAGTATCAACGTTAAATACTATACCGGGCCGGAGTTTTATATCCCCAATGCCTTTTCCCCCAACGGCGATGGCAACAACGACTTCTTCCGCTTTATCCCCGTAGGCATTCGTGAGTATCATTACTTCAGGATCTTCAACCGCTGGGGTGAGCTGATCCACAGCTCGCTCGACTTCCGGCGGGGATGGGATGGCTGGTATAATGGCCGTCCGGCGGCAGTGGATACCTATCTCTGGATTCTCGAAGGCATTGACCTCAACGGGAATAAGTTATCCAGGAAAGGAACTGTAACTTTGCTTCGCTAAATGGTATCAAACATGAAGACTGGAAAAATCGCCCTTATTACCGGTGCTACTGCCGGATTCGGAGAAGCCTGTGCCGAACGTTTTGCACGGGAAGGCTACCAGCTGATTCTCACAGGCAGGAGATCGGAAAGACTGACCGCCTTACAGGAAAAGCTAAAACAGGATTTCGGAACCGCCACCATCGCCCTTACGTTCGATGTACGCTCGAAAGAAGCGGCAACCACGGCACTGGATAGCCTCCCTGAAGCATGGCGGCAGATAGATGTACTGGTGAACAATGCCGGCCTCGCCCTCGACCTTTCTACCATCGATGAAGGCAATACCGACGACTGGGATACGATGATAGACACCAATGTGAAAGGCCTCCTGTATGTGAGCCGTACCGTCATCCCCTGGATGAAGGAAAGAAAAAGCGGGCATATCGTGAATATAGGCTCCACAGCCGCCAAAACGGTGTATGCGAAAGGGAATGTATACTGCGCCACCAAGGCTGCCGTAGATGCCCTCTCACAAGGCATGCGGATCGATCTGCTGCCTTACGGTATTAAAGTGACCGCCGTACACCCCGGCGCGGCAGATACCGAATTCTCCATCGTACGCTTCAAGGGCGATGCCGCCAAAGCCAAAGATGTATATACCGGCTTTCAGCCCCTAAAGGCGGAAGATGTGGCAGACGTGGTTTGGTACTGCTGCTCCCTGCCACCCCATGTGTGTATTAACGACCTGGTGGTAACAGCAACGGCGCAGGCGAATGCTTATTATACCTTCCGTTGAAAAATTACACATTAGTGTTATTATACATTTAACGAATACTTATTATATTTGAAATCCTTATAAACGCCTTTCTAAATACCACTTACAGACGAGCGAATAACAGAAAAAGTACCATCCGGTCAAAAGGGCCGGATGCCCGGATGAGCCTATTGTAAATCCTATAACCATATCCCTATGCTAACATTTGTTACTATGTACATCATCAGACTGTACTATCCTAGATGTAAAGAGTTTCTGGGGGCTTATTATGATAGTTCCCGCAGAAACAATTACGGCCGCTGGGCCATGCGTCAAAGCTGGAAAGCTGAGAAGCAATGGTCGCTGGGCTACAACTAACCAACAAACAAATTGCATTCAAAAAGGGCTGTCTCATTCAATTGAGACAGCCCTTTTTCTTAGCTGTTATTCATCCCGTTAATTATCTAATTCCAGCTTACCCGCCTGGCCACAATCATCTCCCTGTCTCCCACTCTTTTACGGTAAGCTACCAGCGTAGCCTTTTCTGCCACGGGGCGCAGCACCGGGAAAACCGATTGCTCGCCTTCTCCGGTCAGGAAGACTGATGCCAGTGTTTCTCCACCGGGTGCCTTCCTTACAAAACCGATCCGGTTCGTAACGGTATCTGCCGGTTCATCCCAGGCGAGCAGTAACTCACCGCTGGATGTAGCTGCCAGCTGGGGGTGTTTGGCCGTAGGTTTGGCACTGATGCTTTCCCTTGGTGAGAAGGTAATCCCGTTGTTGATGGATTTACCGTAGAAAACACCCTGGCCCCCTCCCATGGTAAACCAGGCAAAATGCAGCCCGTTGCCATTACTTACCATCGTGGGCCCGGTATGAGGGCAGCCGTTCACAGCCCAGTTATCCGCACTGATGCGCACCGGCTGTGTAAAGGTTTCACCGCCATCTTTCGAATATATATGCACCATATCGCGGATAGTATCATTGATGATATCGCGGAAGGCGGCATGGAGGCCTCCCTGTGCATCGGTATAAAGCGAAGTGCGGCAGCACTGGCAAACCGTTTGCACTAATGGGCGGGACCGCTCAAAGCCCTCCTTCCCGGTAGTAGCGATGTAAAGCGTGGAGCCTTCCTGCTGATGATCCTTCCGGTTATCGAGCCATATAGCCGCCACGTTTCCCGAAGGCAGCAATGCCATATCGAAATAGCGCTGGTCGTAACCTGCAGTATCAGTTACGAGCGGAACAGGAGGCTGCCAGGACAAGCCCCCGTCTGCCGAGCTCACATACCAAACCTTGCCGGCGTACTTATTGCGCGGATCGGGGTTGCGCGTCCCGTACATGGCAATGGCCTGCCCGTTTTTCCGGAATACAATCTTCGGCATATTCTCCGGCTGGGGAGAGATGCCCGTGGCGGTTGTTACCGATACCGGCTTACCAAAATGCTCACCTCCATCGTCAGACACTGCGTACCAGAGGGTTCCCGTTTCACTACCCGGCACCTGTTCTACCCAGCTTACCACCAGCCTGCCGGATGCATCCTGAGAAATATGGGTGCATGATGCCAGCTTAGTGGTATCGGAAAGGATGCACTCCGGCCCGGTAGTGAAATCCTTCCCTTTCTTACCGCAGGCAGCCAACACCCCTACGGCTATTACAAGTAAAAGCAGGCGCATCATGATTTATGTTTCGCGGTGAAAGTATAAGCCACGCCGAAGTTGAAGGTCCGCTGCGGACCGGGGCGGTAGCTTTTCCCAAAAGCACTTTTCTCTGCAGTGGTGGCATATGTAACATCGGCAAGGTTGCGGCAGTTTACCCAGCATTCGAAAGCGCCCAGCTGGTAACCGGCCCTCGCGTTAAAGAGCTCATACCCGCCGTAGCTTTCTGTATTAGCGGGGTCCATGAAATAGCTGCCCACATGCTGCCATTCCAGCCCCAGCCGAAGGCCACTGAGGAAGGAAGGCTTCCAGGTGGCTTCTGTATTGGTGATCCATTCCGGAGCAGTGTTCATCCGGTTACCGTTGTAGAACTTACCCTTGTCTTCGAACTGCACGAAATCATGCTTTGCATAGGTACCGCCTGTGCGGATCTGTAATGATGGCAATACTTCATAACGCACGCTCCACTCTACCCCGGCATGCTTCGTTTTACCGGCATTACGGTTTTCACTGGAGTTATCCGCCAACCGCACACTGATGATCTCATTGGTGCCATCCATGCGGTAAATACTGGCTTCGGCATGCCCTTTCTGTCCGGCAAATGCCATCCACCCGCCGATCTCATAGTTGCGGTAGGTAGCAGGGCGCAGCGTGGGCACTTTCACACCGCGGTATAATTCTGAAATATTGGGCGGGGCAAAGCCTACACTGTAATTAGCATACAGTCCACGGTTCTTACCGAAGTCATAAGTAAGCCCCAGCTTCGGCGTCCATGCCTGGAAGTTGTTCGTTTCATCAGGCGAGCCGGTGAAGGCGGAAGGTGGAAGATAATTATCAAACTTGTAATCCATCCTGTCGTACCGCAAAGCGGCAATCACTTTCATGTTTTTCACAGGACTCATTTCCCCCTGTACGTAGAGCGCGGTGTTCACGAGGTCTACTTTATAATCCGTAAGTACGGAATCAGTCTTGGTGAAACCGGTGAAATAACCATCCGCATTACGGTCTACATCAATAAACTGCGCGTAGTATGTAGCAGGACTATAATCCACACTAAGGCCCGCAGTTACAGAAGCCCCTTTCCAGCCAAACTGCTTTTTATGCTGCACGAGCAGCCCCGCACTCTGGAAAGCATCGCTGTTGATTTCGCCCCTGGCTTTAAGGGGATTACTGGTAGTTTTAATTGCATAGAATGGGTTCTGCCCTATTTCGTTGTGCCGGTAGAAAACAGAGAAACTGGTTTGGTCACGGTCGCTCCATTGTTGCTCCAGCGTGCTCCGGAAGCGGAAGGCTTTCACCAAACGGTAGGAGAACGTGTGCATGCTTTTGTAGTTGCGCGAGTAGAAATTGGCACTGTCTACCCCTCCTGTCTGATCCGTTTTGTAATCCACGAAAGAAGCAGTGTTCGTCCATACTGAACGGTCACTGAAGCGGTATTGTGTTTTGAGCGTAAGGGCCAGTTTATGGAAATCACTATGCTCTATCCGGCCATTCCGCTGATCAGCATAATACCCCCCTGCCCAGACGCCCAGTTTCCCTTTGGTGCCCGACACATTGAAATCCGTACGCTTATATCCCCCGTCACTCATTTCGGCCTGTATTTTACCGGTGGTAACGGAAGTTGGATTGGCAGTAAGAAAATTAACGGCACCTCCCACAGCTTCACTGCCATAGAGGGAAGAGGCCGGTCCACGGATCACTTCTATCCGCTGCAGTGCAGCCATATTGATCTCGATGAGGGCGTTATGGTTAAAATCGCCCACGGTACGGATGGGCAGCCCGTCTTCCATATACAAAAAGAGGCTTTTGTAACCGATGGGCTGGCGGATGGCCATGGTATGCTGTTCGTTCCCGAGGTCTGCCATATACACCCCGCTTACTTTATTCAGCACCTGTTCGAGCGAGGTGGCTTTGGTTTCTTTCAGGGTTTGGGCGCTGAGGGTACTGATGGCAATGGGTGCATCAGACCGGTACTGCTTTATTCTTCCTGCGGAAACGATGATCTCCCCCAGCTTACCGGCCATGGGCTCCAGTACGAGGGTGTATTCAATGTTACCTGCTACCTGTACGCAACAGCTGGCGTACCCGATGCAGGAAGCTTTCAAGGAATCTGTATTTGCAGGACGCATCATGGTAAAACGCCCGGAAGCATCTGTAGTACAGCCCGCGCCTCCCGCCTGAACGGTGACGTTGGGAAGGGCCTGGCGGGTAAGGGCATCTATCACCCGCCCCCGGAGCCTTTCCTGGGATCTGGCTGTAGTTACAGCCAGTATGAGACATAAAAAGGTATATAACAAGCGAGGCATTGTCTGGCTTTTAATGTATACGCAAAGTGCTGCTAACCTGTTGCCGGAGTGCGGGCACAAATATGCGCACACAGCTGTCCGGCTACGGCAGGCGTATACATGTGGATGGAATCCCGGTCCCTTTTGCAGGACGGGCGTTGCAATTCGTCAGTAAAAATTAAAAGGAATGATGAAAAAGGGGTTATGCCCGTGGAGGGTGGAATACGGCATGTAAAGGCCGGGAAGGAACATCGGCCAGATAAGCAGGGCGGATGCGTACCGCCTTTTCGGGGCGCAGCAGTAACTGCGTGGCGGTTTGGGAAATGAGGATCTCATACTTCTCGCTCACGGATTGGCCGCTTTTGTCTTTCTTCGACTCAGCATTCATCTTCTTCATGAGCAGGCAGTGCCCGTTACAATTCAGCTTTGGTTTCGCCTTATTGACACAGAGCACACGAGAAATATACTCCTGATTCATCGCAAATTCCGCCAGCAGAAGCCCCTTGCTGAACGATTGCAGCAAGAGCCCCCCAAGGATGACTATGACGAATATTTGCTTCATAACAATGCAAAAGTAAACGTTCAGACTATACCACGTAATGATTAAAATCAATCTTCCAACAAAAACGGGGAAACCTTTATGAAGGTTTCCCCGTTCGGGTAAAATTATAGTCAGCAGGCTGCTATTGCGCCAGCATAAAGCGTAGCGTAATACCGCCCCTTGTGTTCGTGATCGGGTAAGCCGTCGAAATCACAGGGATGGTTTGCCTTCTGTCGTAGAAGAATTTGATGTTAAGACGGTTGTTCACCACATAGTCGATAGAGGGGGCAATACTTACCACCTTCTGTCCGCTGGTGGGTATCACAATGTCGGCATCCAGCCTGTTGTTCACCGTTTTATCGTCGCGGAAGCTAAGATCCATCCGGAAGTTAAGATCGTTCTCCAGCCGCTTGCCGCCATCTTTACCGATACGGATAGGCAAAGGCAATCCTCTTACGCGGTAACCGCCGCCAATAGTAATCTCACTGGAGCGCATTTCACTCAGCTGGTAGTCGATAAGACTAAGGCTGAGGGTACGGCTTCTGCGGAAGCCGATGCGGATGTTCAGGGAGTTAGTGAAGGTCATATCTGCTTCCAGCAGTGGTACGAACTGCTCGGTGATGGTGAGGTTCGGTACCAGGAAGTAAGGCACGTAGTTACCCGAAACCGTATCACGGAAAGCAGGATACCCCAGGATCAGCGGATCGTAATACATGAGGGCCGTATTGTACGAGTTCATGCTCAGCAGGCCGGTGTAGGCATGGGTAAGCGTGAAGTTGGTCAGGAAGTCGGCAAACGGTTTAATACGGCTGAGACCATTATAGGTAATACGCCAGTTGGGCCGGGGAATAATGTTCTTGAACGGATTGGAACGCACGTTGGAATTGGAGTGCTTCAGCAGCGGTGCGTTTTCCGGTGTGGTACCTGTATAGGCAGCCAGGAACGCGGGCACCAGTACATCCTGCGCATAACGGCCGTAACCATAACGGTACTGCGGATCTTTCGGATCGTATTGCGGAACGGAACCGTTGTTATTATAAGGGTTCAGTTTGCCTAGGCGCTCAGATACCGCCGCACGGTAGTTCTCGAAGTTGCGGAATGTTGTGGATACCCCGTCTTCCGTATTGATCTTGCCAAACATCGTTTTGATAGCGATGAAGGTAATCTCGAAACCACCCGCATCGTAAGGGTTCAGGTGGTTGAACATCCCGTTGCCGATGGTATCCTTGAACAGTTCGGTATGTGTTTTAGAGAATGAGCGCGTCAGGTTGAGATCGATGCGCAGGTCGCGGATAGGTTCCAGTTGTGCCTGAATATCGAGACGCTGGGTAAACTGCTGCTGGAACTGGATGTTGAACAGGGTATCGGGAGAAAGGAGGCCTTTCTTCGCGAAGTTGTCCATCCATGCTTTATCGGGCTGCTTACCGAATACGAAGGGCAGGCCCGGTGCCATGGACTGCCAGTTCATCCCTACCAGCTTGGTACTGTCGAGGTAACCGGGCAGGCGGGTTCCGGAATTCTCACTGTAGTTAACGTTCACACGTTTCAGCATCATGGCGATGCGCATGAGTGTTTTGGCTACGCCTGAAGGCTGTCCTTCTTCTGCTTTCTTATCCTCAGGCTTTGCACCCTGTGGTGCATTGCCCATCAGCGGCGGAACGTATTCCGAGCCGCCTGAGCTGCTAAGGTTCATTTTCCGCAGCCACTTGCTCTTGTTATACAGTTCGTTGAATTTGAACTCTGCCGCCACCGTTTTCTGGTTAGAGTTTTCAATGGCGTTACCGAGGTACATAGCCAGGCGGGATGCCCCAATCCAGCGGTACTCCGTTCCATAGCTCAGTGCCACGCTGGTCCAGTTAAGGGCGGGGAACTTGGCGGTAGGCAGTGTATATGTAATATTGGCGTTGTGGAAATAGTTGGTAGTACGGCCGCCTTTGAAGAAGTTGCCGCGAACGGAATCCTTCTTGGAACCGGTATTGATACGCCCGTCCGGTTCATCTATGCGTGCGTTGTTCACGGCATTGAAGTCGAGAGACAGGTTGCGGGAGAAATCCCACTTCAGGGAATAATACCGGTCGAAGCGGAAGAACTTATCATACGTTTCCTGCAGGAGGAAAGGCCCGCCGCCGATATTACGCATACGGGTGGCACCGAACTGGCGGGTAACATCTGCCCGGAAGCTCATGAGCGTAGGCACGTAGTTGAAGTTGAACTCACGCAGCAGCGCCAGCCAGGGCGATTTGCTCTTGATAAAACCTTTAAAAGGCTCCACGAACTTCTGCTGGCCATTGAAGGTATAGCCCAGACCGCCACGATGACGGGTAAGCACATCTTCCTGGATTACAGGGTTGTGCCGGCTGATCTGGCTGTAGGAATAGCTGATATCGAAATTCTCAATATCCCATAACCTGTTCTTGGTACGGCCCATCGAAAGCTTGCGCACGTTGGTCATGTTCAGGCTCTTGATGGAAGTGAAGTCCTGTGCGTTGCGGCGGATAGAATCGCGGTGTTCGCGGTTACGGGCAAGCGCCAGTTTATCTTTCAGCTTAATATCCAGATCATACGGATCGTATTCGGGGTTGCTGGTTGTCTGTGAATAACCGGCGTAAATGGGAATGGTAACGCCGATATGCTTGGGCAACAGTTTACCGGGGTCGAAGTTACCTGCGATATCATATTGCAGGAAGTTATCGCGGAAGCGGTCGTTCACCCGCTGGTCGATACCTCCGAAGCCTGCCGTGTGCATATTACCGCTTACGGTGATGGTACCGAGGTCGGCCAGGTCAATGTCCATACGGGCAAGACCGGCATAACCGCCTTTTTCATCCAGACCGGTGAGGCGCATTTCATTGAACCATACTTCCGTACATTTCGGCATCCCGTCATCTTTAGGGTTGGTTACCCCTATCATCACGTTCCTCACATCTCCCAGGCTGGGGTTACCTACTACGGCAACGATGGCGGTACCATCCTGCTCTTCATAAGGCACCAGCGGAGAGGCTCCATTATTATTACGGCTTTGTTTCAGTTTGGCGAAACGGTCCAGATCCAGGTCGAGGTTATTGGCTTCCGGCCAGATGTCCAGATCGCGGGAAGCACCCCATTGCGTAAGCTTCATGGGGATGCGGTATTCGTAGTAGTTCTCGGTAAAGTCGCTTCCTACCCTGATGATGGCCTGAAGCTGACCGTCTTTCAATGAGTTGGGATCGCTCACAGCTTCTGCGTGGATGAACATCTGCAGGCGGTTATACTGCCGCAGATCCAGCTGGATGTTTTTATACATCGCCCGTGTTTCACCATCCTGCAGATTACAGATCTGAGTAGAAATGGCCTGTTCGTTGAGCAGGATGTTGGTATTGTTGGTGCTCAGCGTATTCTGGCGCAGGGTTCCGGGAGGCAGTACATAAGGTACGGGGCGGCGCTTGGCGTTTTCCTCAATGTTTACTGCGGAAACGTTGAAAGTGGTCTGCTGATCCACGGGAATGGGATCTCCGGGTTTCAGTTCATATAAATAACGGCGCCACTGGTTACGCACCAGGTCGAGCTTAGCGAAACGCAATACTACCGAATCTTCGAAGCCGGTCAGGAACATACGCATGAACCGGATGGATTTGAAGTCGGGGATATTACCCACCTTCTTATCATATTGGTTTACCGGAACTTTAAACTGGTACCAAACCTGGTCAGTCATCTGACCGTTAGGCAGCTGTACCTTGGTTTCAAAACGGTCTACCACATAGTTCGAACCCACCTGCATATTGGGGGTCATGTCTACGCGGTATTGGAAATACTCCTCCGTTTCGTTCATGGTATTGTCGCGGTTGAGATCTTCCGACTCGGGATAGTTGGTAGCCGCGTTGGAGAACTGCGAGTTGTCGTTAGACACGGGCGAGTTACCATCCGGACCGTTGATCCTTTTATAACGGCCGAGGATGTCGGTCTTGGCATCGTCGTAAGATTTATCGCGGTACCATTTATAATCGTCGTTCGAAGGGTCGTTCGCTACATTCTGGAATGCGGCGGATCCGGTGCCGAAGTTAGCAGCGAGGCTAAGCAGGTAAGGTGCGTGGAAGTTTTTCTCGTCACCGTTCTCTAAGCCGTCGAAGCCCACATCCTGGTAGCGGCGGATAGCAGGGTCGTTATCGAACGCCTGCGTGATCTGCTGCTGGAACTTAGGGATACGGCCCCAATGGGTGGAGTCCAGTTTATTACGGTCGCGGTTAGGATCGGGAAGGCCGTTTTCAAAAGATTTACGGGAATCCTTCAGCACATCTTCCGATACGTTTCCGAGGTTGAAGTACAGCGAACCGCCAGTAGAGTTGGGCTTGTCGAAGAAAGGATCGGGCAGCCAGAATTCGATGAACTCGATATTGGCAGTTTCGAAGTCGGAGTTGTCGATAGCGCGCATGATACCGCCCCAGCGGGCCTTCGGATTACGGAGGCGGCCGTTGGCCTGCAGCTGAAGGGCAGACGACTCCATATTATATGGTCCCTTTTCTTCCGGATAGTATGCCAGGTCGAGCGTACTCAGCTGGCTCTGGCCGAAGTCGGTAGAGCGGTTGGGGAATACGTCTTTCTGATAAATAAGCCGGGTACGGGGGTCGGACTGTGAAGCATCGCCCACACCGGGAGGCAGGTTGCTGGACCGGGGGATCTGCAGGGTAGGTTCAATAATGTACCATGCCAGCAGCGCCCTGTTCTTACCATATGCCAGTGTATCGTTCAGTTCCGCTTCAGGGAAAAGAATGGAACCGCTGGCGTTGGTAGCATCCCGGGGAGTAGAGGCCAGGCTCCAGGCGGTAGACGGGAACTTCAGGTCGTAGCCGCTGCGGGTACCTTCAAAGTCGTCGATCATTACCTGGCCTGATTTGGAGCCGGGTGCATTCACCAGTTTACTGTGGCCGGGGAAAAGCCTGGCCACCTCACCGGTGAAGTTAATACCTGCCGGACGGGAAGTCTGGAAGTTGGGCAGGCGGTCGAGCAGGCGGGTAAGCCCGCGCCATTCGGAGATATAATTCGCGTCGAGGCCCACCACGGTATTCTTGATGGGATCATCGCCATAATTCACTTTCTGATAATAAGGCCTTTCGCTCATTCTTACGATGGTACCGCCGAGGTTCAGCTTGTCATTCACATAATAATCGAGGCGGGTACCCATGTAGTTCCGGACCTGCTGGCCGAAGAGGGCATTGTTTTCGAACTGTACATTGATGGGCACGCCGGCGCTGAGTACACCGCCGTTGATGATCTTGATACGGCCCATATTGTAATCGATGAGGTAATCGATATCCTCACGAAGCATCTGCCCGCCGGCGGTAACGGTTACCGAGCCACGGGGGATGTTATAAGCGTTAAGGGCTATTTCGGAAGCGTTGGCCGATTTATACGACCCGCGCATGATGTAGCGGTTGAGGTTAGGGAACTGCTGGGCGATTACCTTGATGGAATCGTACAGCGTAGTATACATGTATTGTTTTTCCAGCGTGGCATCTCCTCCAAAAGCTTTCCTTACTCCTTCACCGAAAGGCTCCAGTACGGGGAACATGATTTTTCCGTTCTGCGGGAAGATCGTGTAACCTTCCACGTAATCGAACACCCCATCCGGCTGGGGATCGTTCTGGTTATTGAGGCGGTCGAGGTTGAGAATGGTGATGATGGGAGCACCCTGGTACTGGCCTGTTGCATCCGGGAGGTAGCGTTTTTCGCTGGGGGCACGGGTTTCTGTTCCGGGGTCTTTATAGAGAACGTCGAGTTTAAAGTCTGCACGGTTTACCTGGTAAGCATCTGTGGAGTAGATGTTTTTCATCATAAGGTCCCAGATGGGGAGGGCGGGCCTGGCGGAAGTGGCTTTCAGCATCTTCAGGAAGAGTATCTGCTGGTTGGCAGAGTTCTTAGGGTCCGGCGGCACGTCCTGCGAAAACTCACCTACCTGGTATACACGGCCGTTGTAGGTATACTGGTATGCTACGGCCAGCACTTCGTCCGGCTGCAGCTGTTGCTGGAGGGATACGAAACCGATCTGGCGGTTGAGGGTATATTCTGTAGAATCGAGTTTACGGGCGAATGTTTTCTCAAAGTCCTGCACCGGTTCCAGCTGCATGGCGAGGAGGCGGCTTACCACGGTACCGGTAAAGCGGGCGCCGGGGTCGCTGATAAGGTTGCGGTACAGGTCGTTCGTATTACGGTCGGGCAGTTTGTTGGAAGTGAGGGCCTGGATGGCAGGGTTGTGAGGGTCCTGCTCGGCCAGGTCCATCAGGCCCACGATATCACGCGTTTCGGTGGTGGCGCCGGATTTGTTGGTTACCCATACTTCTATCCTGTTGATATACACCTGCGAGCGGATCACCGGCAGGTTGCTCATGGCATAGTTGAAAGTGTCACGGAAGAACTGCGCCAGCAGGAAGTGGCGGTTATCTTCATATTCATCGGCCCGGCGGATAAAGTCGCTCACGCTGTTACCGCCGCGGAGCACCATGTTCTGCTTCTGGGATTTCTGGTTAGAGAGTACGCTGGTTACGGTGAGGCGGCCAAACTGCAGCTGTGTTTTCACACCAAACAGGCTTTGTACGCCGGGGATGAGGGAACTGCTGAGGGGGAAGCTAACGTTACCCGCTTCTATTTTCTTGATGATCTCGTCCTGGTAGCCGGTATATTCCAGTTTTACCTGGTTTTCAAAGTCGAAAGTGCTTTGGGTGTTATAGTTGGTGATGAGTTTGAGTTTCTCGCCAATCTTACCCGTCACGTTCATGTTGATATCGATATCGAAATCGAACCCGCCGTTTTTACGGGCTCTTTCCACGAGAACGGGGTTTTTCACGTTCTGGCCCTGATAACCGAAAGTAAGCCCCAGGCTCCCCTGCGGCTTGATGTCTACTTTGGTACCGCCGAAAACGCGGTCGAAGAGTTTATCGCCATAATACAGCTGAGGTGCCATACCGCGCTGGTTGAGGTTACCGATGGTGCCGGATCTTTTCTGCCAGTATTCGCGTTCGCTCTGTGCAGCCTGCATACGGTAAAACTCACCGAAGGTCATAACGGTGGGCTGCCGGTAATTCCGGTCGCCTATTTTCTCAGTAACGATGTATTCTTTGGAAGCGGGGTCGTATTCTACGTTCTTTTGGATATTGGCGGGATCTTTCAGGTCGATTGCGTTACGCACGGGGTCTGTAGCTGCAGTTCCCCTCCGGTCGCGGATGGGGTATTTCAGTGTGTCAGGCTTCGCAGCCGTATCAGGGCGTGTCACATCTATATTCCAAATCCCCGCGTGCGCTATATTTTTATTAAAAGAATATCCCGAACTGTTTCTGTTTCTGGCGGCTGATTCAACAATGACTAAAGATACAACACCGATTACTGCAAGTACTCCAAGGTAATTACTTCTTGCCAAGCGATCTTAGGTTTTATAGAGGTCAAGGATTATAAATTTATAAACTTTTGAGGGATTTCTTGATAAGTACCTCCAATTCATGCAATTGTGGCTCCGCTTTGAGTACCTTACGCACCGCCTGCTCGGCCATATTTCGGGCAATACCCAAGGTTACCAAAGCATTTAACGCATCATCTTCTATCGTATTGTGGGTTTGCGGAGATAAATATAAGGTTTCCTCCCTGAGTTTCTTCATCTTATCCTTCAGTTCCAGGATAATACGCTTAGCAGTTTTATTCCCGATCCCTTTCACCCCTTCGAGCATCTTTTCATTTTCCATCATGATGGCCCGCTGCACGTCTTCCGGTGTAAGTGAGCTCAGCATCATCCGTGCGGTACTGGCCCCTACCCCTGACACACTGATAAGTTGGACAAACATGGTCCTTTCCGCGTCGGAAAAAAAACCGTACATCGTGTGCCCGTCCTCCTTGATATGTACGTAAGTAAGGAGTTTACAGGTTTCCATGGCGCCAATCTGGGTCCAGGTATGGAGGCTGATCAGGACCTCGTAACCCACTCCGTTTACGTCCAAATGCACCATGGTGGGGGATTTGAAGGCTATTTTACCGTTCAGGTATGCTATCATATAGGATTTTATCTAGGGGCGAAATTAAATCATAAATAGAATTATTCGTTTAAGTCGTATTTTTACGCCCATTTTATAACTTATCCTAACAATATGAGTAAAATAACAGCCGCCATTACGGCGGTGGGTGGGTATGTTCCCGACTATGTACTGACTAACCAGGAGTTGGAAAAACTCGTTGAAACGACAGACGAATGGATCATGACCCGCACCGGCATTAAAGAACGGAGGATACTGAAAGGAGAAGGGAAAGGTACTTCCGAGCTTTGCGTGCCCGTAGCGCTCGAGATCTGCAAAAAAAGAGGCATCTCCCCTGAGGAGATCGAACTGCTCATAGTGGCCACGGTAACGCCAGACATGGTTTTCCCCGCCACTGCCAACGTTGTTACGGATAAGATCGGCGCTAAAAACGCTTTCGGCTTCGATATCGGTGCCGCCTGCTCCGGCTTCCTCTATGCCCTCGACACAGGCGCCAAATTCATCGAAAGTGGCCGTTACAAGAAAGTTATGGTTATAGGAGCCGATAAAATGAGCTCCATTATCGATTATACCGACCGCACCACCTGCATCATCTTCGGCGACGGCGCCGGCGGCGTTTTGCTCGAGCCTAACACCGAAGGGTATGGCCTTGTAGACTCCATTCTCAAAAGCGATGGCCATGGCCGCGAATTCCTCAACATGAAAGCCGGTGGCTCCAACTACCCTGCCTCCGCAGAAACGGTTGCCAACCGCCAGCACTACGTGTTCCAGGAAGGTAAAACCGTTTTCAAATACGCTGTAGCCAATATGGCCGACGCTGCCCGCACCATCATGGACCGTAACCACCTTACGGCTGAAGACGTGGCATGGCTCGTTCCCCACCAGGCTAACCTCCGTATCATTTCCGCCACAGCAGATCACATGGGCGTACCCAAGGAAAAAACGATGATCAATATTCACCGTTTTGGTAACACCACCGCAGGTACTATCCCCCTCTGCCTCTGGGAATGGGAACCCCAGCTCAATAAGGGCGATAACCTCATCCTCGCTGCCTTCGGCGGCGGCTTTACCTGGGGCGCCAGCTACATCAAATGGGCGTACGACGGTAAGAAAGCTTAATAAACAACCGTTTATAAGAGAAAAGGCATCCACATCGGATGCCTTTTCCAGTTTATAGTATATCTGGCTCTTCGTTCACAAATTTATCGGACCGGTAAAATGCATATAAATCCGTCCCGCAAAAGGGGCAATACCGGATATTCAGTCGCTGCACTTCCTGCCCCACCCGGTAACCCGGCGTCACATAAAAACGATACCGGTTACCGGCATCTAATTGCTCATCGGGCCGGCGTTTTACCACGCGCAGATTCATTCCTTCCTCGCGCGATACCTCATGCCGTATGCCAAATCTGGCACAACAATACTTACGATACATAGGCCGCAGTTTTCATAGTTAGGTAAAATATGGTATTAAGTGGGCTGATTGCGGCAGATTATGGCGCATGTTTCATTTCATCATGTCCGGTATAACGGGGCGCATTAATGCAACGATCCATTTGGATAAACAAACACATTTTGCTTGGGTTTTGGAATAAGGATGATCAATCAGGATATATACAGCCTCTTCGGGCGCAAAAGCTAAATTTCAAATACAAGTCCGTGCCGGGTTAGTGCATCGTACTTCTGCCTGTCGAACCGGTACAGGTGCGCTCCCTTCTTGGAAGTGCTCTTGTCCTTCTCGTCCAGTTTTTCAAGGATATCCATCGCCAGGATCTTCTTCCTAAAGTTACGTTTATCTAACGGCTGCTGGTAAATTTCCTCATACAAATTTCTCAACTGGGGCAGAGAAAACTTTTCGGGCAGCAGCTCAAAACCGATTGGGTGGAAATGTGCCCTGTCGCGCAGCCGCTCAAGGGCATCACGCAGCATCACGTTATGATCAAAAATGAGTTCGGGTATCTGATGCAAACTCAGCCAGTGGGCGCCATGCTCCTGTGCCAGCAGCCTGTCGTGCTCGCTTACGCGGATGAGGGCATAATAGGCAATGGATATAACGCGGGCGCCGGTATCGCGGCCGGCGTCTCCATAACTCCGCAGCTGATCCATATAAATATCGCGGATGCCCGTGGTTTGCCGCAATACACGAATGGCGGCATCGTCGGTATGCTCACCTTCCTGCACAAATCCTCCTACGAGCGACCACGCCCCTTCCAGCGGATCTACTTTCCGTTGGATAATCAGCAGCTTCAGCTTGCCGTCTTCAAACCCGAAAATGATGCAATCCACCGCCACCAGATGTCGCGGCGCATTCGCATAAAACGATGCATGGCTCATAGTTCCGATTGTACCTGTAAAATACGGGGAATTATTTTTTCACCCGTGCATATTCGATGAAATCCGTGGAAGGTATTTTCGGAATGCCCTGCTGGCGCAACATCGTTACCAGCTGTCCGCGGTGAAAGGCAGAATGGGTAAATGCCATGAGCAGAATCTGCTCAACAGGCGTTTTACAGATCCCCAGCGCCGGGCTGTTATATTCCACAGTATGGGCCAGCTTAGCTGCAGAGGCCAGGGTTACAAAGGCCTCCAGCTCTTCGCTCTGCTTCACATACAACCTTGCCATCTCCCCCGCATCTCCCTGGAAAGCCACTGCTGCAGGAATCACCGGACTGGCCAGGTGCAGCCGCTGGTACCAGATGCTTTCTGCGTTCCAGACATGCAATACCGTAGCCCGGAGCGTCGGGAAGCTGCTGCCCATATCGCGGTCCAGCTGCTCATCGGTAAGCGTAGCCAGCAGCTTCATCAGCCTGCGGGTAGCCCAGGCGTTGTGTCCCGCCAATTGCAAGAGAAGTTCCTTCATTAAAATCTTATTTTTACAGCCTGACTGATTTACCTTAACAAGATAATCATAACCAAAAAATTATTCAAACTCCCGCATATGAATCCTTCTCCGCTCACAGGTTTTAGTTCGGTTTGCGTGCATGCAGGCCATGAGCAGGACCCGAGATACGCCCATCTGACGCCTATTTACGCCTCCTCCACCTATGTTTACGACTCTGCCGAACAAGGCATGCGCCGTTTC
Organism: Chitinophaga deserti; assembly: GCF_003149455.1. Classification (GTDB taxonomy): domain Bacteria; phylum Bacteroidota; class Bacteroidia; order Chitinophagales; family Chitinophagaceae; genus Chitinophaga; species Chitinophaga deserti. Next base: position 68,895 of record NZ_QFFK01000010.1, on the reverse strand, counting down.
AGCGGGCAGGAAGACGGCTTTATTTATTCCCGCTGGGACTCTCCCAATTTCCGGGAAGCGGAAGGTAAAATTGCTGCCCTTGAAGCTTTTGGCCTCACCGGGCCGGACGGGGCACCGCTACAGCTCAAAGCCAAACTGCATTCCTCCGGTATGGGCGCCCTCTCCACGCTTTTCCTCGCCCACCTCAAATCGGGCGATAAGATACTCTCCCATTATTCCCTTTACGGCGGTACGGAAGAACTGTTCCGCAAGATCCTCCCGCCACTGGGGATCGAGGCTATCATTATCGACATGCGCGACATCAATGCCGTGGAAGACGTACTCCGCAAAGATGCCTCCATCCGCATGATGTACCTCGAAACGCCTGCCAACCCCACGCTCCGTTGTGTGGATCTGGAAGTGCTGATTGGCCTGGGGAAAGACCGTGGCCTTATCACTGCGGTAGATAACACCTTTGCCACTCCATACCTGCAGCAGCCATTTGCCTATGGCGCTGATTATGTATTTCATTCCACCACCAAGTTCCTCAACGGCCACGGCACCGCTATCGGCGGTGTGCTTATCGGGCGCGACGTGGAACTGATGAACGGCCCGGTAGAGAAAGTACACCGTTTACTGGGCGCCAACTCCAACCCCTTCGATGCATTCATGCTCACACAGGGCATTAAAACGCTGGAAGTACGGATGGAGCGCCATTGCCACAACGCCATGGAAGTAGCCGGCTACCTGGAAGGGCACCCTGCCATCGCCAGCGTTAACTATCTCGGCCTGGCCGATCACCCGGATTTCATGATCGCCTCCCGGCAGATGAAGCACCCCGGCGCCATGCTGAGCTTTGAGCTGAAAGGCGGGCTGGAATCGGGTAAGAAGTTCATCGACAAGCTCCGGATGTGCCTGCGCGCGGTGAGCCTGGGTACTACAGACACCCTCATCTGCCATCCCGCTTCCATGACACATTACAGCGTGCCGAAGGAACTGCGCGAAAAATATGATATCACAGACGGGCTCATCCGTATGAGCACCGGCCTCGAATCCGTGACCGACATTTTATCCGACCTCGATCAGGCCCTCGCCTAAACGAATACATACACATGATTACGATAAGAAGAGCAGAAAGAAAAGATTGCGCCCGCATGATGGAACTGGTGCGGGAACTGGCGTTATACGAAAAAGCCCCCGAGCAGGTAACCGTTTCGCAGGAGCATTTCGAAGAATGCGGCTTCGGCCCTAACCCTGTATGGTGGGCCTTTGTGGCAGAAGCTGCTGGCGTGATCGCCGGGATGGCATTGTATTACATCCGGTACTCTACCTGGAAAGGCATGCGCATGTACCTGGAGGATATTGTGGTGACAGACAGTCACCGTGGACAGGGAATCGGCAAATTACTGTTCGATCAGTTACTGGTGGAAGCCCGCGAAAAGAAGTTCAGCGGCATGATGTGGCAGGTGCTGGATTGGAACGAGCCTGCTATCAATTTCTACAAAAAGTACGGCGCCAGCTTCGACCCGGAATGGTTGAATGCGAGCATCGACCTGTAAATAAAAAAGCGTCCCGATACAACCGGGACGCTTTTTTTTATGTGGTCATCTTATTGCCGGATAAACACCAGCTTATCAGGCAACCGTGTTCCATTTTCCGGGAAAAACCGGCCAATGGTGAATGATTTTTGATCGGGCGACATAACGAAGTAAAACTTCCTGTCGTTATTGCGGAACAGGATACTGTCTTTTTCCAGCTGGAAAAAATACAATCCTGAAGCATTGGGGTAACTGGATTCCGGCGGAAGCTTCCGGGCCTGAAAAAAGAAGCTGTTGGCAGCAGTATTAACACTGCCGGGAGCGCCTGAGCCTGCAGGATTGGGAATACGGCCATAGAAAATAATCGTTTCCTTTTTCTCCCCGCTTTCTAGCCAGCGCACTTCTTCATCCGACTTTTTGGAGCAGCCAGCTACCGCTGCAACAGCGATGAGGCCTAACACGACGCGTTTCCGCATAGGGACATGTTTTAAATCTCCTGTGAAACGCGCATGCCGCCGGAATAGTTACAATCCGGATTAATTAGCGGCAACCAGAGAATCGCTTACGCCATCGGTAACGGCGGTCTTATCGATCTTGGCGATGAGGCCCTGTAATACTTTACCGGGACCCACCTCTGTGAAGCGGGTTGCACCATCTGCCACCATGGCCTGTACACACTGCGTCCATTTAACGGCGCCGGTGAGCTGGGTGATCAGGTTTTGCTTGATAGCCGAAGGGTCGGTTACGGCTTTAGCTACAACGTTCTGATAAACAGGGCATGCGGGGTTATTGAAAGCGGTAGCTTCAATGGCAGCCTGCAGCTCTTCCTGTGCGGGAGCCATCAGCGGTGAGTGGAAAGCCCCTCCTACCGCGAGCTCCATAACGCGCTTGGCGCCAGCAGCTTTCAGTAGTTCCATGGCACGGGCAATACCGGTTTTAGTACCGGATATCACGAGCTGGCCCGGACAGTTATAATTCGCAGGCACCACAGTATCGTCGGTGATAGTGGCGCAGATTTCTTCTACTTTGGCATCGTCGAGGCCCAATACCACAGCCATGGTAGATGGCGTGATCTCACAGGCTTTCTGCATGGCATTTGCACGGATAGACACCAGTTTGAGTGCATCGGCAAAGCCGAGGGCGCCGTTGGCAACGAGGGCAGAAAATTCGCCGAGGGAGTGGCCGGCCGTCATATCAGGACGGGCGTTTTCCAGGCAGAGGAACCCGATCACCGAGTGCAGGAACACTGCGGGCTGGGTTACTTTCGTTTGTTTGAGATCGGCTTCGGAGCCTTCAAACATCACATCGGAGATCCTGAAACCGAGCAATTCGTTTGCTTGCTCGAAAAGATCGCGGGCTTTGGTGCTTTGCTCGTAGAAAGCTTTGCCCATACCGGTAAATTGTGCTCCCTGACCGGGAAAAACGTATGCGTGCTTCATTGATATGATTAATTATCAGATGGCAAATATATATAAAAAATTATGGTTTAATCCAGCTTCCAGAGTCGCCGGGTTAAACCATAGGAAAATACAATCAATAAGTTAGGTGCTTTTTTACCGGCGCCCCATCAGGTCGGAGCTGATGAGTTTCATGAATTCGGCACGGGTGGTACCGTCTTCGAACTGGCCGCTGAAAGCAGAAGTAGTGGTTACAGAGTTCTGTTTCTGCACACCGCGCATCATCATACAGAGGTGCTGCGCTTCGATCACCACGGCTACGCCCTGGGGCTGCAGCGTATCCTGGATGGCATCCAGGATCTGATGAGTAAGGCGCTCCTGTACCTGGAGGCGGCGGGAGAAGATATCAACCACACGGGCGATCTTGCTCAGGCCGGTTATGAAACCATTGGGTATATAAGCCACATGTGCTTTCCCGAAGAAGGGAAGCATATGATGCTCGCACATGGAATACAGTTCGATGTCTTTCACGATCACCATTTCGCTGTACGATTCAGTGAATTTGGCGCCGTTCAGCACTTCCCTCGCATCGAGCTGATAACCCTGTGTGAGGAACTGCATGGCTTTGGCCATTCTCTCCGGCGTTTTCATCAACCCTTCCCGGTCGGGGTTTTCACCCAGCAGGGAAATACTGTTGCGGTAATGCTCCATCAATCCTTCCGTCACCTTCTCATCATACAATTCTTCCTTCTTGTAAGCCATGGCTGCTGTTTTTTATCAGTTTATTTACCGCCGTAGTATTCCACGTAAATCTTGGAAGTTTCGTGCAGCTTGATGCAATGGAGCTGAACGGTATCCGGCAGGTGCTTTTCGAGTTGTTCCCAGATGGCGATGGCCACATTTTCTGCGGAAGTGAATTTGTCTTTCATAAAATCCACGTCCATGTTCAGGTTCTTATGGTCCAGCTTTTCCACCACCACATCATTGATCAGGACACCTAACGTTTTGGCGTTGAATACAAAACCGGTTTCCGGATCGGGCACGCCTTTCACGGTAACGTGCAGCTCATAGTTATGCCCATGCCAGTTATCGTTCGCGCATTTGCCGAACACTTCATAGTTCTGTTCTTTACCCCACTGCGGATTGTACAACTTGTGCGCTGCATTAAAATGCTCTACGCGCGTCAGATAGATCATTAGTTTGTTGATAAATTTCTGCAAAGTTAAAGCAATTCGACGATAACCTTACCTTTATGGGATGAAACTGATCGTTGCCGCCGCTACGGAGGCAGAAATCCAGCCTTTGGCAACCTGGCTGAAGGAAACCGGCAGAAAAGATGTGGAAATACTTATCACGGGCATCGGCCTTTTCAGCACCGCATATGCCCTGGGGAAGCGGCTTTCCGCAGAAAAACCCGCCCTCATCATCCAGGCAGGCATCGCGGGCACCTTCCGGCACCACCTCCCCCTTGGCACCGCCGCCCTCGTGGATAAAGAATATTTCGCAGACCTCGGTGCGGAAGACAATGGTGTTTTCCGCGACCTCTTCCATATCGGCCTCTGGAAACATGATCAGCATCCTTTTACACATGACTATTTATTGAATCCTTTTGACAGGGTACCTGACCAGCTGGCCGGCCTCCCCCGGATGACCGGCGTATCCGTCAACACCGTCAGCGGTGAAGCCGCCACCATCGCCCGGCTGGAACAGCAATACCAGCCCGGCCTCGAAAGCATGGAAGGAGCGGCATTTCACTACGCCTGCCTGCTGGAAAACGTCCCTTTCCTGCAGTTGCGCACCGTTTCCAATTACGTGGAGCAGCGCGATAAAAGCAAATGGGACATCCCCTTAGCCGTAAGGCAGATGAACGAACTGCTGCGGAAAACGGTGGAGGATTGGAATAACGAACGATAAATGAACGATATATGCAACTGAGCTTAGGATTTTCGCCCTGCCCGAACGATACCTTTATCTTCGACGCACTGGTGAATGGAAAGATAGACACAGCAGGCTTTAACTTCGATACCCGGCTGGAAGATGTGGAAACCCTCAATAAATGGGCCCTCGAGGGTAAACTGGACATTACCAAGCTGAGCTTTGCCGCCGGGCTCCGCGTGGCAGACAAATACCGCCTGCTCAACAGCGGCAGCGCCCTCGGCCGGGGATGCGGCCCCCTCCTCATTGCCCGCGAACCTCTCTCCCCCGAACAGATATCGTCCCTTAAAATTGCCATACCCGGAGAAAATACGACAGCTAACCTGTTGTTTTCCATTGCTTACCCCGATGCGAAGCACAAGGAAATCATGGTATTCTCCGATATAGAACAGGCCGTCATCTCCGGAAAAGCGGATGCCGGTGTCATCATTCACGAAAACCGCTTCACCTACCAGCAGAAAGGCCTCGTGAAAATCACGGACCTGGGCGCCTTCTGGGAAGAAAAAACCGGGCACCCCATCCCCCTCGGCGGCATCTTCATCCGGAAAGACATTCCCGAAGAAACGGCTCAAAAAATAGACGCCCTCATTTCCCAAAGCCTCCAAACTGCCTTCGCCGCCTACCCCACCCTGCCCCCTTACGTAAAAGACCACGCCCAGGAAATGGACGAATCAGTCATGCGCCAGCATATAGAGCTGTATGTCAACGATTTCAGTCTTGATCTGGGAGAAAAAGGGCATAAGGCAATAGCAGTGCTGAAGCAGATGGCGGGCATGGTTACTACATAGTTGCTTCACAGTTACTCCATGGTTACTCCGTAGTTACTTCAGGGTTACTTCACAGTTACTCCACAGATAGTGCACGGTTAATGTACCTTTTCGGCACCTGCAAAGTAAAAAACGTACTCAAACCCGCTACTGTGGCGGGGCCCTAAAAATCCGGCAGGGAAACTGGTACACTCCTCACAAAATAACGGCAAAAACCGGTACCGGTTGGCATTAAACAGGCCCGTGATGAAACATCCGGGTCTGAAAGCAACTGATATTCAACAAGATCTGCTGAAATCGCTGCAATAACAATTATGTTAAGTAAATATTAGTCTGCAGATACAGTATCCTTACTATAATGGTACTGTAATGTATATAAATCACAGCTTTTCCGCTACAGTACCGGGTTTACCCCGGTTTTATATACTGTTGATATACAGTAACCCTTCTTTTAACCTGCTTTAACCCACCAGTAAAGGAGCCTTTATTTATGGCTTCAGGGCCTTTCCATAGGTTTCCAGGGCCCTTTTCCGGGCCATTTCATGGTTTACAATGGGGGAAACATAAGTGAGTGTATCAAATTCAGGTACCCATTTGCGGATGTATTTACCATCCTTATCGAACTTCTGTGCCTGTAATGTGGGGTTAAAGACCCGGAAGTAAGGAGCTGCATCGCAGCCGGAGCCAGCCGCCCATTGCCAGCCGCCGTTATTGGCAGCAAGGTCGTAATCCAGCAGCTTCTTTGCGAAATAGGCCTCTCCCCATCGCCAGTCGATCAACAGATGCTTTGTTAAAAAGCTGGCTACCACCATGCGCACCCTGTTGTGCATATAGCCTGTTTCATTCAGTTCGCGCATACCGGCATCCACAATAGGATAACCTGTTTGTCCTTCGCACCAGGCCTTAAACTCCCGCTCGTTGTTGCGCCACACGATGTTGTCGTATTCTTTTTTGAAGGACGCATGTACCACGTCAGGGAAATGCCAGAGGATCATCTGGTAAAACTCCCGCCAGATCAATTCTTTCAGGAATGTTTCGTTCAGTTTTAATGCCCTTCGCGCCACTTCGCGGATGCTTACCGTGCCAAACCGGAGGTGTACTCCCAGGCGGCTGGTACCGTCGATGGCGGGATAATCGCGGGTGGTATCGTAATGCTTCAAAAGTGCATCTTCCGGGTTGGAGGAAGGGAATCCCCGTACGGCAGGTTCAAAACCTATTTCACTGAGTGCAGGCAAAGGAATCGCCGGCTGCCTGTGCAGGTGTACGAAATACTTTTCCGTGGGATATGGTTTGAAGTAAAAAGGCTCCAGCGCTGCGCGCCACTTTCTGCTATATGGGGTGAACACAGTGTAAGGGGAACCGTTATCTTTCACCACTTCCTCCTTTTCGAAAATCACCTGGTCTTTCCATGATCTGAACACGATGCCCTGCTGTTGCAGCTGTGCAGCAATGGCACTGTCGCGCTGCCGGGCATAGGGTTCGTAGTCGTGATTGGTAAACACACCGGCCACGTCATACTTCTCCGTGAAATGACGGAATGCTGCCGCAGGGGTACCGTAATACACATCCAGCGCGCTTCCCAGCTTCTCCAGCTGCGCCTGCATCTGCAACAGAGCATCGTGGATGAATTGCAAACGCCGGTCTTCCCGGTTGTCGAGATCATCGAGGATACCGGTATCGAACACGAATACCGGAACAACGGGGAATCCGCTGCGGAGGGCGTGGTATAATGCCGCCTGATCGTGCAGGCGGAGGTCCCGTCGGAACCAACAGAGTACTACTTTCATGTGCAGGGTTTAATGCCCGGCTGTGCGGTTAACGGCGGAAAAATCTATTTCAGATGGAACGGGAGGCCGAAGATACTGTTATCCTACAACATAGATTCAAACAGCAGATCGTGCAGGATGGCAGATGTGGCATTGCCATAACTGGCATCCCTGAAAGCGCCTACCCACCGGATGCCGTAAATGGCATTGGTAAGAAAAATTTCGTCGGCATACTGAAGATCGCGGACGGAAAGCGGCTGCTCGGTTATTTTAAAAGGGAAGTCGGTGGTCAGTAAATGCTTGCGCATAACGCCGCACACACACCCTTCGGTGAGCGGGGGCGTAAACACCTCACCATCTTTCACGATAAACACATTGGCAACGGTTGTATCTGCCACACGGCCGTATTGATTGAGCAGGATGGCTTCTGCCACCTGGTGCTGCCGGGCAAACATGGCTGCCAGCACGTAAGGCAAACAGTTGTTGGATTTTACGTTGCTGAGCTTATCGCCCGTTTTAACGGCATCGGGGAATACCTGCAGTGAAAGGCCGGAACTGTTCAGTTCAAAAATATGCTCCGGCAGCTCCCACGACTGGATGAGGAAATGCGGTGTATGGTCTACCGGATCATACAAACCCGTACCGGCACGCCATACGGTGAGGCGCACGCGGGCAAGGTCGCTCACGCCATTGGTACGGCAGAGTTGTGTAATGAGCCCGGTGAAATATTCTTTCGTGAAATGAGGGGGAATGTGAAAATGCAGGATATGCATGCTTGCAATCAGGCGTTCGAAATGAAGGTCTGCCAACAGGAGTTGCCCCTGGTATACCTTCATGGTTTCAAAACATCCGTCGCCATACCTGAAACTGCGGTTATCTACGGTCAGTAACGGTTTGTCGCTTGCTATGAATCTTCCGTTATAACACAATTGCATACTGTAAGTTACGATTATAAAACCATTTCGGGAACATCCCCGGGTATCAACAGCCTGCCGGCGGTTTTGGCTTTAATCTCCTCTACACTTACGCCAGGGGCGCGTTCCAGCAGTACGAACCCATCCGGGGTTACGTCCAGTACGGCTATTTCCGTCACTATTTTACGGACACAGTTTACGCCTGTCAGCGGCAGGGTACATTGTGGTAATAATTTGCTTTCCCCTTTGGGATTGGTGTGCATCATGGCCACTATGATGTTCTTGGCGGAGGCTACGAGGTCCATGGCGCCGCCCATGCCTTTTACCATTTTACCGGGTATTTTCCAGTTGGCAATATCCCCCCTGTCCGACACTTCCATGGCGCCCAGCACCGTGAGGTCTACCTTACCTGCGCGGATCATGCCGAAGCTTTCGGCGGAGTCGAAAAAGGCGCCGCCGGGTAATACGGTAACGGTTTCTTTACCGGCGTTGATGAGATCGGCGTCGATGTCTTCTTCCGTTGGGTAAGGCCCCATGCCCAGCATACCGTTTTCCGACTGCAGCATAATGGAGATACCCGCAGGTACAAAGTTCGATACCAGCGTGGGGATGCCGATACCCAGGTTCACATACATCCCATCGCGCAATTCCTGCGCAATGCGTTTGGCAATGCCATATTTATCGAGAGCCATAGGAGTGTTAGATTTTGACAGTTTTCCTTTCGATGCGTTTTTCATAACCGCTGCCCTGGAAGATGCGGTGTACATAAATACCGGGCACATGAATCTCGTCGGGGTCCAGCTGGCCGGGTTCTACGAGCTCTTCCACTTCGGCGATGGTTACATTTCCGGCCCTTGCCATGGAGGTGCTGAAGTTGCGGGTGGTTTTGCGGAATACGAGGTTGCCCATCTTATCGCCTTTCCAGGCTTTTACGATGGAGAAATCGGCATGCAGCGCCATTTCCATAAGGTAATCCTTATCTCCGAAACGCCGTGTCTCCTTCCCTTCCGCGATCTCGGTACCGAAGCCGGCGGGAGTAAAAAATGCAGGGATGCCCATGCCTGCCATGGCGATTCTTGTGGCAAGGGTGCCTTGCGGAATGAGATCCACTTCCAGCTCGCCAGACAGCAGTTGCCGTTCAAACTCCGCGTTTTCACCCACGTAGCTCGACATCATCTTTTTAATCTGTCTTGTTTTCAGGAGCAGGCCTAAACCAAATTCATCGACACCTGCGTTGTTGGAAATACAGGTAAGGTTATTGATGCCCTTCCTTACGAGGGCTGCGATACAATTCTCGGGAATGCCGCACAGGCCAAACCCTCCGAGCATGAGGGATGCGCCGCTGGGGATGTCGGCGATGGCTTCATCGGCATTAGCAACAGTCTTTTTCATATTCTCAGTTTTGATTTGTAACCGTAAGATGGAACGCATCTGCGCGTTTCATGTTTTGGTGTGTATAACGTCAGAATATATTCAGCTTCAGGCTGTCGGGACTGGGCCAGAACAGCGAGTCCATCCGGTTTCGGCCTTTGGCACGTAACTCCCGGTCGGTGCGCGCCCTTTCTATGGAATCCAGCACTTCGCGCTGGCGCCGCACGATATTGCCCATCTCTTTATAAATCATTTCCAACCTGTCGGGGTTGGCTTCATAAAATTTATAACTCCGGGTGAATGTTTCACGGTCTACCTTATGCAGCAGTAAAACCTGGGCGTACATTGTTTTGGTAGAGGAATCGCGCATTGCTTCGGTGATTTCGCCGACGGGGCGGCCATCTACCAACTGCTCGCGGGCATATACGTCGGCATAATTCATATCCAGCAAAATATCCCGCATCTGTTCTTTACTCAGTACATCACCGGGCGTACGGTCTGCATTTCCGCAAGCTGCCATGGAGGCCGCAACAATAAGGGCGTACGCTGTCTTTCTCAAATTCGTCATGTATATTACTTCATTTGCTGGTACTTGTTGGCATTCGGCACATCCAGTACCGACAACATCTGAATAGCCCTCATTTTTTCCTGTGGCGGTGCTTTGGCGAACAGCTTCATCAGCTCTTCGTTTTTGGCATTGAAAAATGATTGCACCACCATGGAATTAGGCAGCTCTTCGTGCATGCCCATGAGCATATTCAGGCAGTTCATAATGGCAGCGCGGCCTTTATTCACATCTTCATACATCTGATCGAGGCCGAGGCGGTGATAGGTGTACATAACGTCGTGAAAGCGGGCAAACTTCACGTTCAGCAGGTTGTCCTGCAGCCAGTAACGGTTACGGTTACCTTCGAACGCTTTCCAGCCGGAAATGTCTTTTCCGTCGGGCGCATTATTCACAATATTAAGGGCTTTTTTATAAAAATTATCGCCGCCGCGGGGAGAAAAAGAATCGTAATCGAGGCCGAGGATAATGTTGCAGTAATAAGCGATCACCGCGGTGAGATTGGATGCCAGCGGATCGTTTCCGGAGATGCGTTGCTCGTTGAACTCCATGGGCTGGAATTCTACATAACGGAACACGAGGTTATTGTCCTGCGTATTGAAGATGCTGGAAGTGTAGCTGGTATTAAACACCGGGCGGGCGGCCTGTACGGTAAGACTGGCCCTGTAGGTATTGTTCCCCACATCCTGCGTAACGTTAATGAGGAAGTTGCATTCAATGCGTTCTGAGGGAGTAAAGGCATCATCCGTCCAGCGCCGGCCGTTAATGAACTCGTTCAGTGCGGTTTGCAGGGTGGTGAAGATGCGCTTTTCCACGCTTGTGCCCAGCTGGGCTGCCTGTACGGAAACATTGGCCCTGAATTCCTGGGCGGAGGCAAGGGATGCCATCAAACAGAGGCAGAAAGTAAGAAGGTGTTTACCCATGTTGCATGTCGATTATAGCCGAAACGATTTCCCGCGCCGCGTCGTGCTTGGATTGCAGGGGAAGCTGGCGCTCCTGCCCGTCGGCATGGAGGAGGGTGATTTTATTGGTATCGTAGTTGAAACCGGCGCCGGGGTCGTTCAGGGAATTGAGGACCACCATATCGAGGCGCTTCTCGTTCAGTTTTTTGAGGGCGTATTCGCGTTCGTTATTGGTTTCGAGAGAAAAACCGACCAGGATCTGATGCTCCTTTTTGGAGGCGCCGAGGGTGCGGGCAATATCTGCCGTTTTCTCCAGGGCGATGCTCATCTCATCGTCTTTCTTCTTGATTTTCTTATCGGCCACGGTGCTGGGGCGGTAATCGGCCACGGCAGCTGCCATAACAATGATATCGGCCTGCGGGGCAAAGCCGGTGCAGGCATCAAACATCTGGGCGGCGGTGACCACTTTTTCTGTGGTAACGCCGGCGTGATGGGTTTCTTTTGAAGTGGGGCCCAGTACAAGGCGGACGGTAGCACCTGCTTCTGCGAGTGCTTCCGCGATGGCGATGCCCATTTTACCGCTGGAGTGGTTGCTGATGAAGCGCACGGGATCGATGGGCTCCTGGGTGGGACCGGCGGATACCAGGGCGGTTTTGCCTTTGAGGGGCTGCCCGTCTGTCCGGCCGGAAAAGAAGGTGTAGAGGTAAGAAACGATGGCTTCCGGTTCTGCCATGCGCCCTTCACCGAACAATCCGCTGGCCAGTTCTCCCCGGTGAACGGGCAGCTGGCGGTGACCGTAATTCAGGAGGCGGGCCACATTCGCCTTTGTGGCGGGGTGAAGCCACATGTCTTCATCCATTGCCGGGGCAAAAAGGACCGGGCAGGTGGCGGAAAGGTATACGGCTAGGAGGAGGTTGTCACAGATCCCGTTGGCCATTTTGGCGATGGTGTTGGCGGAGGCGGGGGCGATGAGCATAACGTCGGCCCACCGGCCGAGCATTACGTGGTTGCTCCAGCTGCCATCCTGGGAGATGTGGACGCCTACTTCCTGTTTGGAGAGGGTGGCGAGTGTGAGGGGGGTGATGAAATCGCAGGCGGAGGGGGTCATGAGCACCTTTACCTGGGCGCCTTCTTTCACGAGGAGGCGCACGAGCAGGGCGGCCTTGTAGGCGGCGATGCTGCCGGATACGCCCAGGAGGATTTTCTTACCTTGTAACATCTGACAAAATAAAAGCGGCAGAACAACGATATTCTGCCGCTATGAAATTAGTATTTTTCACAAAAAGATGAACTGATCAGCTGTACAGATCGTCATCATTTTTGCGGAAATAGATCTTATTGTCCAGGAACTCCTGTGTTGCCTGAATGGGAGAGTTCGCCATTCTTTCGTAGAAACGGGAGATTTCGATCTGCTCCTTGTTCTCATGCACTTCTTCCAGGTTATCCGTGTGGGAGGCAAACTCTTCCAGTTTGGAGTGGAGTTCTTCCTTCACGGTAATGTTGATCTGGTTTGCCCTTTTGGCAATAATGGCAATGGATTCGTACAGGTTACCGGTTCTGTTCTTGATATCCGTCGTGTTTTTGGTCTCAACCCAGGGGTTCAGGCTACTGGACAGACTCCGTTTTATTTTGCTCATTTTCCAGCGTTTTAATGTTATTTTTTGCTAAGGTAAAGTATTTTTCGGCATCCCCGCGCAATTTACTGGAGGGGTAGCGGTCATTGAACTCAAGGTATTCGTTTACAACGGTTTCGTAACGCTCCTTCTGGCGGTAGTGAACGCTGTTTTTGGCATACTGATAATACGCCTTGATAGCCATGAACTTGTAGCTGTCGCTTTTCTCCGAGTCGGGATAGGCGCGCATGAGGCTTTTGAAGGCAACCCCGGAGGCTTTAAAGTGGCCGAGGTTGAAGTAAAGCTCGGCGGCGTTATAGTCCTTTTGTTCGAGTTTCCGGCGGAGCAGGTCAATTACGACGGATGCTTCGGTGGATTTGTCGGACTGGGGGTATGTGTTGATGAAGGTCTGCATGGCAGCAATAGCCTTCATGGTGTTGGTCTGGTCGAGGGGTACCTTGGGGGAGAGTTTATAATAGCAGTAAGCCTGCTGATAGTCGATCTCCATGGCGCGGGGGCTGCTGGGCAGTGCGTCGAGGTAGTTTTTGAAGTGGAAGGCTGCCTGTGTGTAATCTTTCAGGTAGAAAGAGCAGTAGGCGTACTTATAATAAAGAGGTTCAAACTTGTCAGTTCCTTTAAATACGGGGATCATTTCCTCGTATAAGGTCTGTGCCATCTGGTACTTCTTCTTTTCGTACATTTTATCGGCATACGCCAGTTTCTTCTCCAGGTCATTGCTTTTTTCAATGCGCCTGAGTTCCCGGTTGCAGGACACTGTAAAGAGCGTAAGGGCCACAAGGCCAGTATATAAGAGAATTTTCTTCATAAAAAAGAGTCGCGAAGGTACGAATTAAAAGCAAAATCCTGTAAGGGCATAAGGAAGGGCCGTTAAAATTTTGCAAAAATGGCAATTTCAGTGCCCTGTAGGTTTTTCAACACTCTCAACACCGTTATAAACAAGTTTTCCACAACCCCTCTCTCCTTATCCACATCCCACTTATTCCCCCATAGCTGAAACCCGCCATTGCAGGCACAATACTCGTGTGGAAAAAATATACAATGCATTTTTTCGGTTAAAAGTGGGAAAAAGTGTTATTTTGTGTTAGGAAATGGAAATTAGGTTCCAAACCGAAGTATGACGGGCTTTTTAGGTGAATATGAATCAACGCTGGACGCAAAAGGGCGTTTTCTGCTCCCTGCCGGGTTTAAACGGCAGCTGCCGGAAGACGCTGGGGCCCAGTTTGTGCTGAACCGTGGCTTCGAGAAGTGCCTTACCCTGTATCCGATGAGTGAATGGAATCCTATCCAGGAAAAAATTGCCAAGTTGAACGATTTTGATCCGAAAGTTAGGGAATTCCGCCGCTATTTTCTGAACGGGGCAACCATTGTGGAATTGGACAGTGCAGGCCGTCTCAACATCCCGAAGAACCTGCTGGCGCATGCCGGGCTCGATAAAGACATCGTGCTCGCGGCTGCCAACAACAAGATCGAGATCTGGGATAAAGCCAAATACCAGGAGTTCTTTGATAATTTTTCACCGGAAGCCTTCAGCAACCTGGCCCAGCAGGTCATGTCGCCAGACGGGGGCAATATCCCCGGACTGTAAACACGGCAAGCATGGAAGCAGGTTCCTATCATCAGCCCGTCCTTCTCCAGGAAGTGATCGCGCACATGGATATCCGGCCCGACGGACTTTATATCGACGCTACCTTCGGGGGCGGCGGTCATTCCCGGGCTATCCTTTCGCAGCTCGGGCCTCAGGGCAGGCTGATCGTGTTCGACCAGGACGAGGATGCATACCGCAACCGTATCCCGGACGAGCGTGTCACTTTCGTCCGCGAGAATTTCCGGCACCTGGAGCGCTTCTGCAAGCTGCATAAAGCACTGGGGGCCGACGGGATGCTCGCCGACCTGGGGGTTTCCAGCCACCAGTTCGATACGGCGGAACGCGGGTTCTCCACCAGGTTCGATGCCCCGCTGGACATGCGGATGGACAACCGGTCGAAGCTCACCGCCGCGGATGTGCTCATGACTTATTCTGAGCAACGCCTCTTACAGCTGTTTCAGGACTTTGGTGAAGTGACCAATTCCCGCACCCTGGCCAAAACCATCGTGCAATTGCGCAAGGCTCACCCCCTGCGCACCATCGCAGAATTCAAATCACTCATCCAGCCCATCGTAAAAGGCAACCCCGCCAAATATCTCGCACAGGTCTTCCAGGCACTGCGGATAGAGGTAAACGACGAGCTGGGTGCGCTGAAAGATCTGCTGAACCAATCCACCGCCGTACTTAAACCCGGCGGCCGGCTCTCGGTCATTACATTTCATTCTCTGGAAGACCGGCTGGTGAAGAACTTTATGAAAACAGGCAGTTTCGAGACTGTGGACGAAAATCCATATTCCTTTGAAGCCCCGCCCAAAGTGTTCCGCCTCATTACGAAAAAGCCGGTCACGGCCGCAGATGCGGAACTGAAAGAAAACCCCAGAAGCCGGAGCGCTAAACTGAGGGTAGCAGAAAAGATCTGAGCCGTTACTTCCATCCTATTCCCTTTTACCGAACAACATTGTCAGCATCATCAATTCGTTAAACACGTAAAGGTTTGCAGGAAGAAGTAAAAGACATATCAGCGGAAATACCGCAGGAAAGCATACCGGCAGAGCCCCGGAAGGAATGGCGGCTGCGGATCAATTATAAAATGATCACCGGCAACCTTCCCTTCATCCTCTTCCTTGCCGTGGTGGCACTGGTGTATATCGCCAATAACCACCTCGCCGAAAAGAAGATCATCCGGATCAACCGCCTCAGCCGGCAGATCAAGGAACTGAAATGGGAATACCTGAGCGTGAAAAGTGACCTGATGTTCCGCAGCAAACTGAGCGAAGTGAGCAAGGCCGTAGAGCCCCTGGGACTGAAAGAACTCAGCACCCCGCCCCAAAGGATCGAAACTGCTGCACCAAACAACGAGCAATAAAATTAACACACACCGATACTGACATCTAACCCGGCAAATGGAGATTAAGAAAGATATATTATGGCGGTCGTATTTATGCCTTATAGGCATGGGTATCTTCGCCGTCGCCATTATCGGCAGGGTTGTTTTCCTCCAGCAGGTGGAAGGTACCTACTGGCGTAATATGTCGGACAGTCTCCATACCGCATACATGGACCTCGATGCAGACCGCGGCACCATCTACTCCGAAGAAGGCCGCATGCTCTCCACCTCCATCCCCTACTTCGATATCCGTATAGATTTTAAAGCAGACGGTCTGCAGGATAATAAGAAGAACATCTTCAAAGAGAACGTGGATTCCCTTTCCCATGCCCTCGCCAACCTGTTCATGGACCGCCCGGCAGCAGAGTATAAGAAACTCCTGCACGAAGGGTTCAGGGAAAAAGACCGCTACTTCCTCCTCAAACGTGATATCCGGTTCGACCAGTACCAGCAGCTGCGCACCTTCCCCATGTTCCGCCTCGGCCGCAACAAAGGCGGGATGATCGTGGAAACGAAGAACAAAAGGATCAACCCTTTCAAGCTGCTCGCGAACCGTACCATCGGCCTGGCCCGTACCAACTCACAGAATGTGGGTCTTGAAAATACCTACGATGCTTACCTCAGCGGCGTAACCGGTAAACGCCTCATGCGCCGCATCGCCGGCGGTACCTATATGCCCGTGGAAGGATACGACATCGAGCCTGAAAACGGCAAAGACGTGATCACCACCCTCGACGTAAACATGCAGGACATCGTGGAAACCGCCCTTATGCGCATGATGATCCAGAACGAATGTGTGCACGGCACCGCCATCCTCATGGAAGTGAAAACAGGGAAAGTGAAAGCCATTGCTAACCTGGGCCGCCAGCCCGATGGCAACTACTGGGAAGACATGAACCATGCTATTCAGAAAGGCGAGCCGGGCTCTACTTTCAAACTGGCTACCATGATTGCCCTGCTGGAAGACGGATACATCACTCCCAATACCATGGTGGATCTGAATTACGGCCGCTGGCCCATCAATCGCCGGGTAGTATATGATTCCGAACCGCATCACCTTACCACCGTAACCGTCAAACACGCATTCGAGCGCAGCTCCAACGTAGCGATGGCCAAGCTGGTATATCAATACTATCAGAAAAGACCGAACGATTTCTCTGCCCGCCTCCGCAAACTGCAGCTCGACAAGCCTACCGGCATCGACCTTGTTGGGGAAAGCACCCCGCAGATAAAAACTACGGCCAACAAAAGCTGGAGCGCCACCACCCTTCCGTGGATGGCTTTTGGCTATGAGGTAACACAAACACCGCTTCACACCGCCATGCTGTACAATGCAGTAGCCAACGGCGGCAAAATGATGAAGCCCTACCTCGTGAACAGCATCCGTGAATACGGGCAACCGGTGAAAACCTTCGAGCCTGTGGTGCTGATGGACAGCATCTGCTCCAACCGCACCCTTACCGCAGTACAGGATATGCTCGAAGGGGTTGTACTGAAAGGTACCGCCGCCAAATTGCAGACGCCTTACTACCGCTTTGCCGGTAAAACCGGCACAGCATTGATCGCTGACGGTAAAAGAGGATATGCTGATAAAATTTACCAGTCGTCGTTTGCAGGGTACTTCCCGGCAGACGATCCGCAATATACCTGTGTGGTGGTAATCCGGAACAAGCCCCATGCCGCCAAATTCTATGGCGGCTCCGTGGCAGGACCGGTTTTCCGTGAAGTGGCAGACAAACTGTATGCCCTCGCCGTGAAAAAGCCCCGCCACCTTGCCGGTAACAGCGGGCTGGATTCCATGATGGCCATGAAAGGCGGTAAAGGCAGCGAATGGAAGAGCGTTGCCGCAACACTGGGTCTGCCTTACAACGGTACCCTCACCAGCAGCAACTGGGTAGTTGCCGATGTGAAGGGCAACAAACTGGCCTTTGAACCGGTGAAACAACAAAGCGGTACCGTACCTGATGTAAAAGGTATGGGACTGAAAGATGCGCTTTACCTGCTCGAAAATGCAGGGCTGCGCGTAGTGATCCGCGGAGCGGGAAAAGTGACGGCACAGTCGCTGCCCGGCGGAACCAATATTGGGAAAGAACAAACGATCATTATAGAACTGAGTTGATTTTGAAATGAAGACGCTGCGGGACATATTATACCAGGTTCAGATCCTGGACGTACATGGCAATAACGACATTGCCATTCATGCGTTACATATCGACTCACGCCAGGTGAAGCCGGGTGATGCTTTTATTGCGATACGCGGAGTGGCCGCCGACGGGCATGCCTATATCTCCAAAGCAGTAGCGCAGGGAGCAATGGCCGTTGTATGTGAGGAACTCCCGGAAGTGATGGCTGCAGATGTTTGTTACGTACTGGTTGCCAACAGCCACCAGGCTGCCGGCGTTATGGCGGGCAACTTCTACGACAATCCTTCGCGGAAGCTGAAGCTGGTTGGTGTTACGGGGACCAATGGTAAAACCACCGTTGCAACCCTCCTCTTCCGACTTTACACCGGAATGGGGCACCACTGCGGGCTGCTCTCCACCGTGCAGAACCAGATCGGTGAGCGCATCGTTCCTGCCACCCATACTACTCCTGACCCCGTGAACCTCAATGCTTTGCTGGCAGACATGGTGAACGACGGCTGTACCTACGCCTTCATGGAAGTAAGCTCCCACGCCATCCACCAGCAGCGTATAGCAGGACTGCAATTCGCCGGTGGCATTTTTACGAACATTACACACGACCATCTTGATTATCACAAGACGTTCGATGAATATATCAAGGTAAAGAAATCGTTTTTCGACAACCTGCCTAATAACGCTTTCGCGCTCACTAACCTGGACGATAAGCGCGGCAATGTGATGCTGCAAAACACAAAGGCCCGTAAAGCAACCTACAGTTTGCGCACCATGGCCGAGTTCAAAGGCAAGATCCTTGAAAACAATCTTACCGGGCTGGTCATGCAGGTGGGCAATAAAGATGTTCACTTCCGCCTCATCGGTGAGTTCAATGCGTATAACCTCCTTGCAGTTTACGGCGCTGCCGTGCTGCTGGGTGATGATAAAGACAGTGTACTGGCCACGCTCAGCAACCTGCAGGGCGCCGAAGGCCGGTTTGATTATGTGGTTTCAAAAAACGAACGCATCATCGGTATCGTGGATTATGCCCATACGCCTGATGCGCTTCTGAATGTACTGGCTACCATCAAGAACCTGCGCCAGGGCCATGAGCAGATCATTACTGTGGTGGGCTGCGGGGGCGACCGGGATACTACCAAACGCCCTATCATGGGTGAGGTAGCCGCAGAACATTCTGACAAAGCCATTTTTACGTCGGACAATCCCCGGTCGGAAGATGCGGGCGCCATTATCCGGCAGATGGAAGAAGGGGTGAATGTGACGCAGCGTAAGAAAACGCTCTCCATTGCAGATCGCCACGAGGCCATTAAAACCGCTGTAAGTCTCGCGAAACCGGAGGATATCATCCTCATCGCGGGAAAAGGGCATGAAAAATACCAGGAGATACACGGCGTAAAGCATCCGTTCGATGATAAACAGGTGCTCCGTGAATTACTGGAAATGTTTGATAAATAGAAGATCACGATTATTATATGTTATACTATCTGTTCACTTATCTTAAAAACGAGTTCAACTACACCGGTACCGGTATGTGGCAATTCATCACATTCCGCGTAACCATGGCGTTGTTGCTCTCACTCGTGATCTCCCTCCTGCTGGGCAAGCGTATTGTAAGATACCTGCAACGCAAGCAGATCGGGGAAACCATCCGCGACCTCGGTCTGGCCGGTGAACAAACCAAGAAAGGTACGCCTACCATGGGGGGCCTTATCATTCTTTCTGCCATCGTGATCCCCACCCTGCTGTTTGCAAGGGTGATGAACGTATACATTCTCCTGATCCTCCTCTGTACCATCTGGCTGGGGCTGATCGGGTTTATTGACGATTATATCAAGGTATTTAAGAAGAATAAGGAAGGGCTGGCCGGAAGATTCAAGATCCTCGGACAGGTTGGTCTTGGCCTCATCGTAGGCACCACCCTTTACTTCAATAATAACGTGGTGATGAGCCGTGAGATCATGGATGGCAAGAAGCTGGCGCCTAACGAAAAAGTAGTGAGTAACGAGCGCACTACGGCCGACGGGCACCGGTTTGTGGATGTAAAAACACCGATCACCACCATTCCTTTCGTTAAGAACCACGAGTTCAACTATAGCAAGCTCATTTCCTGGATGGGCCCCGGTGCGGAGAAGTTCACCTTCGTGATCTACATCCTTATCGTGATCATCATTATTACGGCGGTCTCGAATGGTGCGAATATCACAGACGGGCTGGACGGGCTGGCCACCGGTGTGTCTGCCGTAATAGGTGTGTGCCTTGGGATATTCGCTTATATCAGTGGTAACATCCAGTTTGCGGAATACCTCAATATCATGTATATCCCCAACCTCGGCGAGCTGTCGATCTTCATTGCAGCGTTTGTTGGGGCCTGTGTGGGTTTCCTTTGGTATAATGCTTACCCTGCCCAGGTTTTCATGGGCGATACGGGGAGCCTTGCACTGGGAGGTATTATTGCTTCCCTTGCCATTATTGTTAGAAAAGAATTGCTGATCCCGATCTTCTGCGGCGTATTCCTTGTGGAAAACCTCAGCGTGATGATACAGGTGGCATATTTTAAATACACGAAGAAAAAATACGGCGAAGGCCGCCGCGTGTTCCTGATGAGCCCGCTGCACCACCATTACCAGAAACTCGGTTATCACGAAAGTAAGATTGCCGTGCGCTTCTGGATCGTAACGATTATGTGTGTCGTATTTGCCATCGCAACCCTAAAAATGCGTTAACAGGACTATGAATAAACTTGTTATCCTTGGAGCCGGAGAAAGCGGAATTGGTGCAGCCCTGCTGGGAAAAAAGCAGGGTTACGAGGTCTTCGTGTCCGACGGTGGCTTTATCAAAGACCTTTACAAGCAGGAACTGGCTGTGAACAATATCCCCTTCGAAGAGGGGCATCACTCCTGGGACGTGATCCTTGGGGCCGATGAGATCGTGAAGTCTCCCGGCATCCCCGAGAAAACGGAGCTGATGAAAAAGATACGTGAGCGTGGTGTTCGGGTTATATCCGAGATCGAGTTTGCATGGCGCTTCAGTAAAGACAGCAGCAAAATAATTGCCATCACCGGCAGCAACGGCAAAAGCACTACCACTGCCCTCACCCATCACATCTTTAGAACTGCCGGCTTAAACGCCGCGCTGGTTGGAAATATTGGTGTAAGCTACGCTAAGCAGGTAGCCTCAGGACATTCGGATTATTATGTGGTGGAAGTCAGCAGCTTTCAGCTCGATGATATCGTGGATTTCAAACCCAACGTAGCCATCCTGCTCAACATTACCCCGGACCATCTGGACCGGTACGACTATAAAATGGAGAACTATGTGGAGAGCAAATTCCGCATTGCCATGAATCAGACGAAGGAAGATTTTTTTATTTATTGTATAGACGACCCGTTGATACGGGAACATTTAGCAAAGAAACCCATTTATTCTACAACAATACCTTTTAGCATTATGGAACAACTGAAAGAAGGTGGATTCATCGCGAACGACCAGCTGAACATCCAGGTAAAAGAAGAAGAACCGGTAATAATGTCGATGTACGACCTGGCATTAAAAGGTAAGCATAATCTGTATAATTCAATGGCAGCAGGGATAGCAGGCCGCACGATGGATATCCGGAAAGAGAAGATCCGGGAAAGCCTCAGCACGTTCTCCAGCCTGGAACACAGGATGGAATACGTAGCCACCGTGCGCGGAGTGGATTTTATCAACGACAGTAAAGCCACCAACGTGAACAGCGTATGGTTCGCCCTGGAAAGCATGGAACGCCCCGTGATCCTCATCATGGGCGGTGTGGACAAAGGCAACGACTACGACGCTATCCGTGAACTGGTTCGGGAAAAAGTGAAAGCGATCGTTTGTCTGGGTGTGGATAACCGCCCCATTCACGAAGCCCTTTCAAAAGATATGGAGGTGATGGTTAACACGGATAACATGAAGGATGCCGTAGGCCAGGCCTTTAACCTTGCCAGCAAAGGTGATGTGGTATTACTTTCCCCCGCCTGTGCAAGCTTCGACCTCTTCAAGAATTATGAAGAAAGAGGCCGCAGCTTTAAGGATGCGGTGAGAGAACTCTAACAATTAAAAAGGAACAACGTGAACAACTTACTTCAAAAGACGAAAGGCGACAAGGTGATTTGGACGATCGTGTTCTTCCTCTCTGCAGTAAGCTTGTTGGCAGTATACAGTTCCACAGGCTCTTTGGCATACCGCGTTTACAGCGGGCATACGGAATACTACCTGTTCAAACAGTTGTCGGTATTGATCCTCGGGATTCTTATCATCTATTTCGCCCACCGGGTGAATTACACGATATACTCCCGGGTGGCGCAGATCGGATTCTTATTATCCATCCCGCTGCTGATCTATACACTGGCATTCGGCTCCAATCTGAACGATGCGAGCCGCTGGATCAAGCTCCCGGTAATTAACCTGACGTTTCAGACGTCAGATATTGCCAAGCTGGCCCTGTTCATGTACGTAGCGCGACAGCTGTCTAAAAAGCAGTCAACGATAACCGACTTCAGGAAAGGTTTCCTGCCTATCATCCTGCCGGTGGCTATCATTTGCGCGCTGATTATGCCCGCAAATATGTCTACCGCCCTGTTGCTGGGCGCCAGCTGTATGCTGTTATGCTTCATAGGCCGTGTGCCGCTGAAGTACCTGGCAGGGATGGTAGTAGCAGGCATTGTGCTGGTGGTACTGATGTTTGGCGTTGCGAAGCTCACGGGAATGGAAGGCCGTACTAAAACATGGCTGAACCGTATCGAGAGTTTCACAGCGAAAGAAGCGCATGAAGAGCCTTACCAGGTGCAGCAGGCGAAGATCGGAATTGTGAATGGCGGACTGCTTGGAAAGGGCCCCGGAAACAGTACGGCGAGAAATTTTCTCCCGCACCCGTATTCCGATTTTATTTTTGCGATAATTCTTGAAGAGTATGGTATCTTTGGCGCCTTTTTGGTGATGGGCGCATACCTCATTTTACTCCTCAGAAGTATCCGGATTTTTAAGAATTGTCCGTATGCCTTTGGTGCATTCCTGGCCCTGGGCCTGAGCGTAACGCTGGTGATACAGGCACTGATGCATATGGCCGTGAACGTGAATCTTTTACCGGTAACGGGGCTAACGCTGCCGCTGGTAAGTATGGGCGGATCGTCGGTGATATTCACCAGTTTGTCTATCGGTATCATCCTCAGTGTATCACGGCATGTGGAAGAAGCGGAAAATAAACTAGCGGAAGCTGCCCCGGCAGTGGCCGCATAAATATATAAACTGAATTATTTGGCACACAAGATTATCATAGCAGGCGGAGGAACAGGGGGGCACATCTTCCCGGCCATCGCCATTGCCAACGCCATCCGCAAGATCGAAGCGGATGCGGAGATTCTTTTTGTGGGTGCCAAAGGAAAAATGGAAATGGAGAAGGTGCCCCAGGCAGGGTATCCTATCGAAGGGCTTGAGATCGCCGGTTTCAACCGCAGCAATATTTTTAAAAATATCCTGCTGCCTTTCAAATTGCTGAAGAGCCTGCGCGATGCACGCAACATCCTCCGCCGCTTCCAGCCCGATGCGGTGGTAGGCGTTGGTGGCTACGCCAGCTTCCCCATTCTCCGGAAAGCACAGAAAATGGGCATTCCCACCCTCATACAGGAACAAAATTCCTATGCGGGCAAAAGCAATAAGATCCTCGGCAGGAAAGCCAATGTTATCTGCGTTGGTTATGAAGGAATGGAATCCTTCTTCCCTGCCGACAAAATATTATACACCGGCAATCCCGTACGCGGGTCCATCACGCAGAGCGCTGTAGCGAAAGACGAAGCGATTCGCCACTTCGGACTCATGATGGGCAAACCCACGTTGTTTGCCGTAGGTGGCAGCCTCGGAGCTAAGTCTATCAACGAAGCCCTCCTGCCCCACCTCGCGGATTTCGTGAATAAAGACATTCAGCTGATCTGGCAAACCGGTAAGCTGTATTACGATACCGCCAAAGCTGCTGCAGCACCTTTTGCCACGCATGTGAAAGTATATGACTTCATTAACGTCATGGACTTTGCATACAAAGCAGCCGATGCCGTTATCTCCCGCGCAGGCGCTCTCGCTATCGCGGAGTTATGCGTTGTAAAGAAACCCGTGATCTTCGTACCCTATCCTTTTGCGGCAGAAGACCACCAGACTAAAAACGCAGAAAGCCTTGTGCATAAAAATGCCGCATTGCTGATTGCAGATAATGAAGCAGGCGCCAAACTGGCTAACGAAGCTTTAAGCCTCGTACAGAATAAAGCGCTGATGCAGCAACTTGAAACTAACATTGCCCCCCTGGGCAATAAAAACGCAGATATGACCATCGCCCGTGCAGTGCTCGGGCTGATAAAATAACAGGATGGATTTGAATTCATTACATAGGATCTATTTTGTAGGCATCGGAGGCATCGGTATGTCGGCCATCGCCCGGTACTTCCATGAAAAGGGAGCTATCGTGAGCGGGTACGACCGTACCTCCACCCAACTTACGCAACAACTGGAAGCGGAAGGCATCCGCATTCATTATACGGAAGACCTGGCGCAGATAGACCGGGAGGCAGGCCTCGTGGTTTACACGCCCGCCATCCCCGCTACGCAAAAGGAACTCGTTTACTACCGCGAAAACGGATACGAAGTGGTGAAACGCAGCGATGTACTGCAGGAAATCACCCGTGCCCTTTTCGCTATCACCGTAGCAGGTACCCATGGTAAAACCACCGTTTCCACCATGATCGCTCACCTGCTGCGCGACTCAGGTTATGGCTGCAATGCCTTCCTCGGTGGGGTAAGCGCTAACTATGGAAAGAATTTCTGGTCGAGCGAAAAGCAGGTGGCAGTTATAGAAGCTGATGAATACGACCGCAGCTTCCTGAAGCTCAGTCCGGATATTGCCGTGCTGACTGCCATGGACCCCGACCATCTCGATATTTACGGTACTGCCGAAGAAGTAGAAAAAGCCTTTATTCAGTATACCGCCAACATTAAGCCCAACGGCACATTGCTGGTGAAACACGGCCTGCATCGCGGATCGGAGCTGAAAGGGGACAACCGTCTCAACTACAGCCTGCAAAATGATGCTGCCGACATCTACGCTACCAACATCCGGATGGATGACGGAGGCTATGAGTTTGATGTGATCCAGCAGGATTGGATGATCGACAATGTGCAGCTCCGCATCGGCGGTATGCATAATGTGGAAAATGCCGTAGCCGCTATTGGTGTGGCACACATCCTTGGTATCTCCAACGAAAAGATCCGTAACGCCGTAGCGTCTTTCAAAGGCATAAGGCGCAGGTTTGAATACCTGGTGAAGAACGACCGGCATGTGTATATCGATGATTATGCGCATCACCCTGAGGAGCTGCGGGCACTGATCACCAGCGCCAAATCGTTGTTCAGCGGAAAGAAATGTACCGTCATCTTCCAGCCGCACCTCTTCAGCCGCACGCGAGATTTCGCGGACGGGTTTGGAGAAACGCTATCGCTGGCCGATGAAGTGATCCTCCTGCCCATCTACCCTGCGCGCGAATTGCCTATAGAAGGCGTTACCACGCAGATGATAGCAGACAGAATCAAAGGACCGGAAGTACATATTATGGATCGCGATGCAGTACCGGCATGGTTGCAGCAAAACCATGCACAACTGCTCATCACGGCAGGTGCGGGAGATATTGACCTGCTGCGGGAACCTTTAAAAGATATTATAAACAAACAATAACAATATTCATTCACTATGCAACCGACAACAAAAACGGCTATTAAGCGCATCGCTACCGTCCTCCTCTGGGGAGGCGTGCTGGCGGGCTTTGCCGTATTGCTGGCGGCGGCGGTGAATGATAAGGAAAAAGCCAAGTGCAAAGGTATCCGCGTTTCCCTTCGGGGCGATGACCGGAATGCTTTTGTAGATGTGAAAGACGTAAAAGCACTTATTACGGCCGACAAATCCCTCAACCCCACGGGCAAGCCCATCAGCCAGGTTAGCCTGGCCCAGCTGGAGAAGATCGTGGAAAGGGATCCCTGGATCAGGTCGGCACAGCTCTTTATCGATAATAACCAGCTGCTGCAGGTGGAAGTGGAACAGCGCGATCCCCTCGCCCGTGTATTCACTTTTTCCGGCAACAGCTTTTACCTCGATGGAGACGGTGAGCGTATCCCTGTATCTGACAGGTATTCTGCAAGAGTACCCGTGTTCACCAACTTCCCTGCTGATGCTGTGAAGCTGCGCAGTGAAGACAGCCTGCTGTTCGCCCAAATGCGTGATATGGCGGCATTCATTGCTACCGACACGTTCTGGAATGCGCAGGTAGAGCAGGTGGTAATCACGGAAGACAGGAAGTTCGAGTTTATCCCGAAGCTCGGCGACCATATTGTTTATTTCGGAGAAGGAACGGATGTGGCCAACAAATTTGCCAGGCTGCTTGTCTTTTACAAGGAAGGACTGAGCAAGGCAGGATGGAATACCTACACCCGGCTTAATGTAGCGTTCAGGGATCAGGTGATCGGGACGAGAAGAGATGGGAAGAGCGCACCTCCACCGCCCATGTACAAAGATTCGTCAGCAGCAGATATTGCGGCACAGGACGATGATGATCATGCCGCACCGGCGGCTACTGTGGCGGCCCCACCATCCAAACCGGCGGAAAGAAATCCGGATAAGAAACCGGTGAAGACCGCTGCAAAACCAGCCCCGAAGAAAACGCCGAAGCCGGCAACCGGCGACAGGCAAAAGCCTCGGGCAATATATCAGAAACCTAATCAACGTAATCGCAACTAAAAACAATAAAGAACCATGAATCAGGAAGCTCCCATCATTGTAGGTCTCGACATTGGAACCACGAAGATAGCAGCCATCGCAGGAAGGAAGAATGAATACGGGAAATTGGAAATCCTCGGATTCGGGAAAGCCCCATCGTTCGGTGTACAGCACGGTATGGTGCTGAATATCGATCAGACTATCAAGGCCATCAGACAGGCACTGGAAAACTGCTATGCATCCAATCCAAACCTCGAGATTAACGAGGTATATGTCGGCATCGCAGGCCATCATATCAAAAGTTTGCAAACCCGCGGAGACATTGTACGGAGCGACACCGATGCAGAAATCTCCCAGAAAGACATTGACCAGCTGATCAACGATCAGTATAAAACGGTTATCCCTGCCAGCGATCAGATCATTGACGTGATCCCCCAGCAGTATATCGTGGACGCACTGCAGAACATTATTTATCCTATCGGGATGAGTGGTGTGAAAGTGGGTGCGAACTTCCACATCATTACCGGTGATAAGAACGCCATCCGCAATATCAACCGCAGCGTGGAAAAATCGGGTCTCCGTATCAAGGACCTCGTGCTCCAGCCCCTGGCATCTGCCGCGGCCGTTATGTGCGATATGGACTTCGAAGCCGGCGTTGCGATTGTAGACATCGGTGGTGGTACCACCGACCTGGCTGTTTTCTATGAAGGCGTCCTGAAACACACTGCCGTGATCCCGTACGGTGGCGAAAATATTACCAACGATATCAAGAACGGCCTCGGCGTGCTGAAAACTCAGGCGGAGCAGATGAAGGTTCAGTTCGGTTACGCCCTTGCGGACGAAGCCAAGAACAATGCCTACATCACCATCCCCGGTCTTCGCGGCCAAAGCCCGAAAGAGATCTCCGTGAAAAACCTGGCCCATATCATCCAGGCGCGTATGAGCGAGATCCTCGACTTCGTGGTATACCATCTGAAACAGATCGGTATGGACAATAAGATGCTCAATGGCGGTATCATCCTCACCGGAGGCGGTTCGCAGCTGAAGCATCTCATCCAGCTGACAGAATACACTACCGGCGTGAGCGCCCGTATCGGTTACCCGAATGAGCACCTCGCCAGCGGTCATACCGACGAGCTGACGAAGCCCATGTATGCCACCTGCGTTGGTCTTATCCTCAAAGGTTATAACGACTATGAGAACGACCTCCGCGCGATGGAAGACAATTACGTAAAAATCAATACCAGCTACTTCGCCAAAGAAAGAGTGGCCCGCCAGGCCGAGTCTGCCGAAGAGTGGATGGATGAAGAAGCAGAAGAAGAAACTGCGGATGCACGCCAGGACCGTAAGGCCCGTGAGCGTAACGCATCACTGAAAGGATTCCTGGACAGGATGAAAACAAAGATCATCGACATGTTCACAGAAGAAGAAGACGCCAAACTGTAAGGGTTTCGGCTTGATTGTTGCGATTTAATTACGTTCATATAAAAAACGATCAAAGTAGCGTAGGATACGGTACACCACTAATACTAACCCATATAAAGAGCTAGAGTCATGATACATTTTGATCTTCCAAAGGAAAAATCTTCCATCATCAAGGTGATAGGCATTGGTGGCGGAGGAAGCAATGCGGTGAACCATATGTTCAGTCAGAACATTGAGGGGGTGAACTTCATTATCTGCAATACCGACGCACAGGCTATTGCAAACAGCCCTGTACCTAACAAGGTACAGCTGGGCCCGCACCTGACGCAGGGACTGGGAGCCGGCGCCAATCCACGGATTGGTGAGCAGGCAACGGAAGAATCTTTTGAAGAAATCAAAAAAATACTGGAGGTGAACACCAAGATGGCGTTCATCACCGCAGGCATGGGCGGCGGCACCGGCACCGGAGGCGCTCCCATTATTGCCAAAATATGTAAGGAACTGGGCATCCTCACCGTGGGCATTGTTACCACTCCCTTCTCTTATGAAGGTAAAAAGAGAATGCTGCAGGCCGAAGAAGGCATCAACCGTCTGAAAGATTACGTTGATACCCTGCTGATCATTTCCAATGACAAACTCCGCCAGAAGTTCGGCGACCTTAAATTTAAGGCTGCCTTCGAAAAAGCGGATAATGTACTGGCTACTGCAGCTAAGTGTATCACAGATGTAATTAACTCTACCGGCCAGATCAATGTCGATTTCGCCGATGTATGCACCGTTATGCGCAATGGCGGCGTGGCTATCCTCGGATCTGCCCTCGCTGAAGGCGAAAACCGTGCACAGAGAGCTATCGAAGATGCACTTACTTCACCCCTGCTGAACGACAACGATATCCGCGGGGCCAAATGGATCCTTATCAATATCTCTTCTTCCGAAGGCGATTTCGAACATACACTCGATGAGATGGACATCATCCAGGCCTACGTGCAAAGCATGGCAGGTGAGGATTGCGATGTTATCCTCGGTGTAGGTTACGACCAGACGCTGGAGCGTAACCTGGGTGTTACCATCATTGCCACCGGCTTTGAGCAAAACCCCATCCGCCAAGCTAAGCAACAGGCTGCAGCCGTTGCCGAGCAAAAGGAAGAGCCTAAAATCGTGATGACACTTGGAGGAGACGGTGAAGAGAAAAAGATGCATAACCAGGGTATGCTCTTTACGGATGAGCCGGAAATAATTGATGTGATGGCACCCCGCCTCGTAGAGCCTACGGTTACCCACCCGGCCAGTGCTGCATCCTTTATGCCCCCTGCTCCCCAGCAGCCGGAACGCGAAACCTATACGCTCAACATTGAGCCTGTAGAACCTCCCGCTCCGCAGGCAGTAGTAACAGAGCCGCAACCCGTACAGCAGAAGCCTGCCGCTCCTGCAACCGGTACATCATCCGGTGGTTACCTCAACCGCCCTTCTAACATCTACGTAGAGCCGGTGAGCAACAACAATGTAAACCAGCCCGATGAAATGAAGATGGTTTTCCGGGAAGAAGCAGCGCCTCAGGCTCCCGCTCCTCCCCCGCAGCCACAACAGCTGCACGATGACCAGGCAGATGAACAAAAGAGAAAACAACTGGAGCGCGTAGCCAAACTCCGCAGCATCAGCTTTAACGTGAAGAACATGGATAATAACCAGGAAATCGAGAACATCCCCGCATACCTGCGCAGGAACATCGACCTGGATAACGGCTCCGGCTCTGCCGAGCATTTTTATTCCAGCTACACAATCGGTCAGAACGGTGAAAACCAGACCGAGATAAATACGATTAACACGTTCTTAGACGGGAAAAAGCCTGATTGATGAACAAGATGATATTAGTTTGATTGTTTTTTAGTTGTGTTAAAAAAAATCCTCCGATTCCTCGGAGGATTTTTTTTATCCATTAATTATGTACTGATCACTTACAGGCTGTTGAGTACTGCTGATGCGGTATTCACCATTTCTGCAGCCGATTTCTGTTTCAGTTTATTCCATTCGAACGATTTCAGTATTTTCTCCAGCTGAGGGCCTTTACCTTCTGCTTTCAGGATACGGATCTTCTCGAATGTCTGAATACCTTCTGCCATGCGCTCGAAGCGGATGGAGGAACGGGGGCCGGGATATACGAGGTAGGTATCTCCGGCAGACCAGGCACGGAAGCGGGAATCCTGCAGGGGATCTTTCACCCAGCAGTTATATGCCCAGCGGAGATAGCCATGGAAGTTTTTCCCAGCTGCGAACCAGCCCAGCCATGCAGATTCTGCAGGAGCGGAGAAGGTAAAAGTGTTAGGGAAACCTTCTGTACAGCAGGTATAATAGGTGGTAGGCCAGCCTTTGCTGAATCGCGCTTCGCGCTCTTCAGGCGTAAAGTCCTGCCCGATGGCTACGCAATAATCATAAATATCGTTTACCAGCTCTTTATGGTAGTTACCTGCCAGTGATACTTTAAAGTCTTTATCCACACTGCGGATGAGTTTGATGGCGGCCTGCATGGCTTCCATGGGGCGTTCGTCCATAGCGATGCAGGTAATATCGAACCAGCCTTTTTGTTTCAGGTGCTTCGCGAAATCAACCAGCATGGGGCGCCAGTGGGCGTCGTATTCCGGGGTGCCGGGCTTGGCCACGATGTGGATCATTTTACCTGTGGCTTCATCATTATAGAAGAATTTCAGGTTCCAGGGGATCATGCTGTAACAGGCGATCTGTTTGGTAACGCCGCATTCCATCATGAATTCCACCCATTTGTCGAATTCGGTATAGTCGTAGGTCCAGGAGCCATCGCGCTTCCTGGTCCATTTTACCATATCGCCATAAATATCTTCGGTCTGGCTGTTCCAGGGGTCATAAATGATACTTGTGGTGATCACCTTCTGGCCAACGCCTGCTAATTGGGTCATATAAGGCCGCATAGCGTCGAAATGTTCCTTACTGAAGGGTTTTACGTTATGATAGCGGGACACCGCGTATGGGCTCTGCCAGAGGTCCAGGTGGTATGCCCAGTCTTTGGCATCGGGGAGCGTACGGTTGTTAACGGTAATGTTGTAAGTGAGGGTTTTGATGGCAACGCCCTTGTTGTTCTTAACTGTAACGGTGCCTTTGTAGATACCGGCAGCAGTTTGAGCAGGTACTTTAATGCTGAGCCAAACGGGCCGGGTGGTATTGGCGGCGATGTTCATGGACGTCTTGAAATCGATCGCGTCTGCCACGAGGGAAGAATCATATTCTCCGGGCTTACGGTAACCGCATCCGCCGCCTTCGCTGTTCAGCTCATCGGTCATAACATACCGGAGGAAACCGGTGGAAACTGCTGTTGCAGGGATGGTGTTACCCTTACCGTCAGTAAGTGCTGAGCGGGAGATGGTAACACCGGGCTGTGCCTGGGTGGTGTAAATAACGAACTGTGTGTGGATCTTTTCGTTTTTCCAGCTATGGCCGTTCCAGGAGCTGCTGAGGCTGGAGGCTTCGGGGGCATACAGCTTATCATAGCGTATATCGGCCGTCCCGAACTGAACATGTGTACCGGGCCTGATGGCGCTCCAGGCGGCGGGGTCTACCTTCCGCCAGTCTTTCAGTTCCGTAAAGTCGGATCGGATACCATCCTGTGCCAGTGCAGTAATGGAATATGCCACGAACATGCCGGTGGCTACTAGTTGTCTTATCATAAATGACGAATTGCGTAAGGACGAAGCTCACAATATAGTGCTAGCTTCCCATCCCTGCAACCCGTTAGTCCTCAAATCTGTGCCGGTCGGCCACTCTTTTCAGCTGCAGGTTGGTAACAGGCGCTACCACGAGCGGGAATTTCTCGATGGTCACGTAGCTGGAATCCAGTCCAAAGCCACGCTCCTCCGACAGTCCGATCTTTTTCAGCATGAAATAAATGCGCATGATGATCCTTTCGTGCAGGGGCAGATCATTGTCATGCGAGAGGAATTTTTCCATCACGATAAATTGGAAATCCCCTACCACATTGTTTTTACTGAGGGATTCGTAGCGGCTGGTAATGTTAACCTCCTTATTGCGCACCATATCTTCCACCACCATCCTGAACATGAGGTTAATGCGTTGCTCCACACGGAAACCGAGGCGGAACTCTACACGGATCACTTCGTTGGGGATAATGGTTTGTACGGTGTACTCGCTCATGTAAGGTTCATCCACCACGTCTACATGCACGAACCAGTAAATATCGGCCCGTTTGGGCTTTTTATTGAGGATGGAATAGATGATTTTATGTTCGATCTCCTTGGGATTGTCTGCACTGCTCATGTAAACGAGGTGCGTGGCGTATTTGGGGATGGAGGAGTCGTTACTGAGTTCCTGCAGGATGGGCAGATAATCTTCGAGGCGCACGAATTCCACGTAGCGGTTCTTGATCTTGCGGGACCGGAACCAGGCGTACATGACCATGAAAAGGGCGCCGCCTACGATCACTGTAACGTAACCGCCGTGGGTAAATTTCACGAGGTTAGCGAGGAGGAACGAGAATTCGATGGTGAGGTATACTGCCAGGTACAGCCCTATCCACCACAGCTTCACGCGGCGGGTGTAGAGATAAAAGGCAAAGAGGCAGGACGTCATGAGCATGCAGAGGGTGATGGACAGGCCATATGCCGCTTCCATTCTCGACGACTCCTGAAAAATCAAAACGATGGATACACATCCGACAAACAGCATAATGTTGATGCCGGGTATAAAGAGCTGACCGCGTTGTTCGGTAGGGTAGTTGATTTTAAGCTTGGGCCAGAGGTTGAGGCGCATTGCTTCGGAGATCAGCGTAAACGAGCCGGAGATGAGGGCCTGGGAGGCGATTACGGAAGCGATGGTGGCGATGAGTACCCCGAAGATTACGAACCCTTCCGGCATGATGAGGAAGAAGGGGTTTTCACCGTTCAGCTTCTGACCTGTTTGCGTGAGCAGCCAGGCACCCTGCCCGAGGTAGTTGAGGATGAGGCTGGCCTTTACCCAGATCCAGGAAACGCGGATATTGCCGCGGCCTACGTGCCCCAGGTCGGAATAGAGGGCTTCGGCCCCTGTGGTACAGAGGAAAACAGCTCCTAACAGCAGGAACCCATGGGGATAGAGTGTGAGGAGCTTTACGGCGTAGTACGGGTTGAATGCTTTGAGAACGGAAAGATCGTCTGCGATATGCATGATACCGAGGATGGCGAGCATTCCGAACCAGATCACCATGATGGGGCCGAACAGTTTGCCGATAGATACGGTACCAAACTGTTGCATGAAGAAAAGCGCGGAGATGATCAGCACTACGATCTTCACGATGGTTATTGTACCGAGGTCTTTGAGTACGGGTAGCGTGCGCAGCCCTTCCACGGCAGAAGTCACTGTAATAGGCGGTGTAATAATACCATCGGCGAGGAGGGCGGCCCCTCCTATCATTCCGAAAACGACGGTCCATTTACCGTGCCGCCTGACGAGGGCGTATAGCGAGAAGATACCGCCTTCTCCCTTGTTATCCGCCTTGAGGGTGAGGATAACATATTTTACGGTAGTTTGGAGGGTGAGTGTCCAGATGATGCAGGAGATACCGCCGATAACCAGCAGGTCACTGATTTCGTTGGTTCCTACAATGGCTTTAAACACGTAGAGCGGAGAAGTACCGATATCGCCGTAGATGATACCCAGCGCAACGATGATGCCGGCAAGGGTAGCTTTATTGAAGTCTTTTACCACGCTATAAACAATGTGAAGTTTAGGCTGGTCAAATTTAGTGATAAATAATCAGGATTTGCAAGAAGTAAAAAACGCGTTGTAAATAAAACGGGAACGGGGGGCCGGGGGTTCACAAAAGCAAAAAAAAAGAGGAAGGTAACGGCCATAAAAAAAGAGGCTGCCTGATGAGGCAGCCTCTTTTTTTTATTTACCTAAGCGAGGTATTAGTTAGCGGGATTCAGATCCACGGTACCAGCGTCGCCAGGAGTGTTTTGTTTGATGAAGCGACCGCGGTCGATGCCTTGCTTTTCAGCGAGGTAGTCGATAACAGCGTCTACACGACGGCTGCTGAGGTCAACACCACCTTTCTTGCCTTTGGCACCAGCGTGGCCGGTAACCAGGATGTTGCAGGAAGGGTTAGAGCGGAGGGTGTTAGCTACGCTGCTCAGGATTGCTTCGTTCTCAGAAGAAACTTTAGTAGTGCTTCCTTTGAAAGAAACGCTGGGGAATACCAGGTTAGCGCAGGTAACAGTCGGGATTTTAGAGCAGCACTCAGGATCCGGGCATTTGCCTACACCGTCAGCGTCAACAGGCTGGCAGTAAGTCGGAGTGATGAGTTGTTTGTCTTTGTAATCAGGAACACCGTCACCGTCTGTATCTTTAGCTACACCGTGAGAATCAACGGGAGCACCAGCAGGAGTGTTAGGTTCGCGGTCGAACTGATCGGTTACACCGTCGCCATCAGCATCAGGCAGTACGGGAGCGGGCAGTTTCATACGACGGGGGCTGTTGAGCTCGTTGTAGGCGAAATCCAGGGGATTAACCCACCAGAGTGGTTCAACACGTTTGTTGGGGTTGCCCAGGTTGAAGTTCAGACGAACGCTGGTGTAAGAGAAGAAGTCTTTGCTGTCGTCGAAAGCACCTGCACGGTAGCCGTCCAGATAATCGTCGAAAGGCAGGGTGATTTTCTCTTCGATACCGATGTTAAAGCGTTTGGACACTTTGAACGCGATACCAGTACCCAGATTCAGCGCATGGCGGAGAAGCTGGTTGTCGTCCTGACGGCCGATCTGAACGCGGTTGCCCTGAGAAGGTGCATTGCTTTCATATTTACGGTCGTAGAAGTCTTTCAGATCTTTACGGATGTCTTTCTTCTTACGGGTAAAGTCGATGGAAGAGTAGTTGTAAGCCGCACCTGATTCGTTCAGCGCGTCTACGTCTACGTCAGCCAGCATCAGACCATAACCAGCGAGTACATACCAGTTTACTTTAGGCTGTGCCTTGTAGAACAGGATGTTGCTCAGAGAAGCGATGAAGTCCAGAGAGAGCTGGTGAGTTGCGGTTTTGTAGTTAGGAACGATGTAACCACCGTTTGCAGTTGCTGTAGGATTCCAGGAAACGCCTGCAGGGCCCATGGATTGACCTTTCAGCTGATAGTCCAGACCGTAATCGAAAGAACCGGTATATTCAGCTCTAACAGAGAATGTGTGACCGAGTGCTTTTCTCAGAGAGATACCGCCACCGAAACCGGGAAGAGCGGAAACATCACCCTTAATGAAGTGGTAGCCACCGTGGACACCAAGTTCCCACATGTCGCGGGGTTTTGCGGGGTAGTCAGACTGGTTGTTTCTGAAGCTGTTGAATTGCGCCATACGCTTTGCCGAAACTTTTGAGGAGTCCAGGGCATCATATGTGGGCTTAACCTGCGCAAAACCAGGAGATGCAGCCAGAACGGACATTGCACCTGCCAGTAGTAAGTACTTTTTGCTTGCCATAATTGTTTTTTATTTAAAAACTGTTAAAGATTTTACAATTAACGCGTTTTTTACCAAGCAAAGGTAAAAATCCTAAATGAATATACAAATTTTTCTTGCGATTTTATTTGCATTGATAAGTGCTTCAATATTAAACGCTAATTTAAGGAACATCCAGCTAATGTATACAAATTCGGGGCCAAATTTGCAAAATGTCCGATTTTAGGGCTAGCTTAGCGTACCTTTTTATTTATAGCATGGAGGAAATTAAACAACTGATAGGGAAGGAATTACACGATTTCGAAGGAAAGTTTGCCGAAGCTGTAAAAAGCCATGTTCCTCTGCTGGACCGGATCATGCACTATATCGTAAAGCGTAAGGGCAAACAGATCAGGCCTATGTTCGTGCTCCTCTCCGCACGGCTGTTCAGCGACAGCATCACCGAAAACACATATCGCGCCGCCGCACTGGTAGAGCTCCTGCATACCGCCACCCTCGTGCACGACGATGTGGTCGACGATTCCCTCGAACGCCGTGGATTCTTCTCCATTAACGCCCTGTGGAAGAACAAAATAGCCGTTCTCGTGGGCGACTACCTCCTCTCCAAAGGCCTCCTCCTCTCCGTTACCAATAAAGAATTCCGCAGTCTTGAGATCCTCTCCCAGGCCGTGAAGGAAATGTCTGAAGGCGAACTCCTCCAGATCGAAAAAACACGCAAACTCGATATTAAAGAAGATATCTACTTCGAGATCATCCGCCGTAAAACAGCCTCCCTCCTCGCCTCCGCCTGCGCCGCTGGCGCATGGTCTACCACCGGCAGCGACGAAACTACCGAACAAATGCGCCTCTTCGGCGAAAAAGTAGGCGTGGCTTTCCAGATCAAAGACGACCTCTTTGATTATGGCACCGCCAATATCGGTAAGCCCACCGGCATCGATATCCGCGAAAAGAAAATGACCCTCCCCCTCATCTACACCCTCCAGCACGCTTCGCCCGAAAACCGCCGTAAAATTATCAATATTGTGAAAAATCATAATACTGATAAGGACCGCGTCAACGAAGTCATCGCCATGGTCAATGAAAGCGGCGGCATCGAATACACCCGCGAAAAAATGTTCCAGTACCGCGACGAAGCACTCGCCATCCTCCATACTTTCCCCGACAACGACATCCGCAAAGGCCTCGAATCACTCGTGCGCTTTACGACCGATCGTAAATTCTAACGCCGTTTTCTCCTTTTTCCGGAGAATTTCCCGCTTTTGGCGGAAATACGGCAATCATCATTATATTACAACCGGATGTAGCCAGATCGCGGGACGCTTCCCTATAATACAATTGCATGCAGAAACGCTGGACAGTAAAGAAATATCAACCATCACAGGAGCAACAGCTCCAGGCAGCTTTAAAAATCCACCCCCTCCTTTGCCGATTACTGGTACAAAGAGGTATCACGAAATTTGAAGAAGCCCGCCACTTTTTCCGCCCTTCACTTGACGACCTGCACGATCCCTGGCTCATGAAAGGAATGGACAAAGCAGTTTCCCGGCTGGAAGAAGCATTCTTCCGCCGCGAGAAAATCCTCGTGTATGGTGATTATGATGTGGACGGCACTACTGCCGTAGCCACCGTTTTCGGCTTCCTGCAACAACAGTACGATAATATAGAATTCTATATCCCCCACCGCTACCGCGAAGGGTACGGCATCTCCATGCAGGGCATCGAATATGCCCGCGATAACGACTTCAGCCTTATCATTGCGCTGGACTGCGGCATCAAGTCTGTCGACTACATTGCCCATGCCGCCTCTATCGGTATCGATTTCATTATCTGCGACCACCACCTGCCGGATGCCATCCTTCCACCCGCCGTGGCTATCCTCAATCCAAAACAGGCCGACTGCCCCTACCCTTACAAGGAGCTTTCCGGCTGCGGGATCGGGTTTAAGCTGATCAGTGCCCTCGCTCAAAAGCAAGGTCTCCCTATGGAAGGGGTATATCAGTACCTCGACCTCGTGGCCACCAGTATAGCGGCAGACATTGTTCCCATGACCGGTGAAAACCGTGTACTGGCCTTCCATGGCCTTAAACAGGTGAACGATGCTCCCTCCTCCGGCATTAAAGCCCTGCTCACCCTCAGTAACCTGAAGGAAAAGCTCACCACTTCCAACCTGGTATTTGTAATTGCCCCGCGCGTAAACGCCGCCGGCAGAATGGACGATGCCCGTAAAGCTGTTAACCTCTTCATGGAAAAAGATGAAGAAAAGGCACTGGCCATTGCAGAAATGCTGCATGGCGATAACCAGGAGCGCAAGGGTATCGATATGAGTATTACCCAGGAAGCAGTGAGCATTATCCAGAATGATGCGGCCATGATTGCCCGTAAATCAACCGTGCTTTACCAGCCTCACTGGCATAAAGGCGTGGTAGGTATTGTGGCGTCACGGCTGATTGATAAATATTATTACCGGCCCACCATCATCCTCACCCAGAGTAATGATAAAGTGGCAGGCTCCGCCCGCTCGGTATCCGGCTTCAATGTATATGAAGCCATCCACCAGTGTAAAGACCTCCTCGAAAACTATGGCGGCCACTTCTATGCTGCCGGCATGACCCTCAAGCCCGAAAACGTGCCTGCCTTCCAGGAGCGCTTCGAGGCCGTGGTTTCTGCCACCATTACCCCTGACCTCCTCATTCCCGAGATCGTGATAGATACGGAAGTATGGCTGTCTGACCTCACTCCTGCATTCTATAATATCCTCCGCCAGTTCGAACCCCTGGGGCCGGAAAACCTCCGCCCGGTGTTCATTGCCCGCAATCTGACCGATACCGGATTTTCCCGTATCGTGAAAGATGAGCATATCAAACTTTCTGTACGCCAGCGTAATGGCACGCCGTTTTCAGGTATCGGGTTCTTTATGGCTGATAAATTCGATCTGATTTCCGGCAAAAAACCATTCGATCTCGTATTTACGGTGGAAGAAAACGAATGGAACGGCACTACCACCCTCCAGCTTAAAGCCATCGATATTCGGCCCGCCGGAGCATAACCGCATAAAAAAGCCCCGCCGGCCGTAAGACTGCGGGACTGTTCAGCTATTCTTCGCTTTTATTTCTTTGTATACTGGTTTAGCCAGGTGTACAGTGCGGGGTCATTGTAGGCTTTTGTCCACGAATCGTGCCCGCCGGTCGGATTCTCTGTGTATTTTACGAGCGTACTGCCACAGGCGCGGATGGCGTTCACCATGTCGCGGGAACCCTGTACGTTCACCGTAAGATCGTCGGCATTATGAAAAGCCCATACCGGCATATTCTTCAGCACACAGGCCCTTGAGGGAACTCCGCCGCCACAGATGGGTACCACGGCTGCAAAGCGCTCCGGCTTAAACAGGGCCCAGTCCCACGAACCGTATCCACCCATGCTCAGGCCCGTCAGGTACACGCGCGCCGGGTCTATTCTGTAATCTTTCAATACCTGGTCCAGCAGTATCTCCAGGCTGGGAGAATCCCACCAGCCATTTTCCTTGCACTGGGGCGAAACCACGATGTAAGGAAAATTCGGATCTCTGGCAGCTTTAGCAGCCAGGCCGGCCCTCTTCACCATATTCACATCGCTGCCGCGCTCTCCCACACCATGGAGGAAAATGATCACGGGCCATTTTTTTGCGTCCTTATTATATGTCTCAGGTAATTGCAGGAGGAAGTCAGTAACGCTCTTCGGGCTGCGGACCTTGCGGGCGGTAACACCCGTCTGCTCTGCAGGGCCCGGCGGTGGTACCTTTACGGTATCCTGCGGAACTCCCGGGGCAGGGGCAGGCCGTGGCGCTGCGTCGTTTTCACGGCCACACGCAAAGAGGAAAACGGCAATTGCAATTGTGCCAATCATGCGTATATGCATACTGAAGTGCTTCATTAAAGATACAGTGAGTTTATGGTTTTTCAACGTTCCAAAACAAACAACATCTATACCAAAACCCTTACTGGCAGCGGATTACAACCCAACACAGATGGATATATTATAATTGATGACGGAATCTAATGTGCAAGCAGTTATGCTTCACCGGAGTTAATTTTTCTGCATGCATTAATTCTTCTCTCATAAAAAAAGGCAAAGCACCGGAATGCTTTGCCTTTTATAAATCATAGTACAATCTTTTTACTTTTCCATCAGTTCCACGCTGCGGTTCACGAAAGCTGTGAGGTCTGATCCGGTAAGGAGGCCCTGTGAAAGCAGTGCCAGATCGGCGAGGTTACGCACCTGCTTTTCTGCCAGCACACCATTTCCTTCACCGAGGATGCGCTGGAAGATGGGGTGGTTCGCATTCACGGTCATGGTTACCTCATCGGGCATACCGGCGTACCAAGCTGCAGCGGAGCCGCCCATGGCTGCCATGTCTTTCATCCTGCGCATCAGTTCGCCACGGGTTACAATAACGGGCTGGTCCTGTGCGCCAAGGCCTTTCAGTTCCACTTTCACATGCGGGAGCGCCACCTGTGCACCGAACAGATCCTTCAGCTTACCTTCCTGCTCCTCACTGAGCACGCTCTGCGAGGTGGAATCGGGGTTGATGAGGTTATCGGTAATATCGGCATCTACCCGGGTAAACATCACGTTTTCCCATTTCTGCTCCATGTGATTGATGAAACCGGCATCTACCATCGTTTCCATTTTCACCACTTTGTACCCTCTGGCTTTGGCAGCGGAAATGTAGCTGTCCTGCTGTATGGGGTTGGTAGCGTAAAGGATCACGAGCTTCTCTTCCTTATTGGTTTGGAGTGCAGCTGCAGCAGTACGGTATTCTTCGAGGGTATAAAGGGCGCCGCCGTCGATATCTTCGAGGAGGTGGAATTTATTCGCTTTATCGAGGAACTTGTCTTCGGTCATCATCCCGTATTTCACGAACAGGGCGATATGCTCCCATTTCTCTTCGAAAGATTTACGGTCGGTCCGGAACATTTCATCCAGCTTGTCGGCCACTTTCTTGGTGATGTGGGCATTGATTTTCTTTACGTTAGGATCGCCCTGGAGGTAGCTGCGGCTTACGTTGAGGGGAATATCGGGGGAGTCGATCACGCCATGCAGCAGCATGAGGAACTCGGGTACGATGTTTTTCACCTCATCGGTTACAAAAACCTGGTTGGAGTAGAGGCTGATCTTGTCTTTCTGGATCTCGTAGGTCTTCGTGATCTTGGGGAAGTATAAAATCCCGGTGAGGTTGAAGGGGTAATCTACGTTGAGGTGGATCCAGAAAAGCGGGGGTTCCGCGAAGGGATAGAGTTCTTTATAAAAGGCCTGATAGTCGTCTGCCGTAAGTTCAGACGGCTTTTTAACCCAGGCGGGGGTGGTATTATTGATCTGTTCGTCCTGGAATTTGATGGGAACGGGGAGGAAGCGGCAGAATTTCTCGAGGATGGTGCGGATGCGGTGTTCGTCAAGGAATTCTTCACTTTCTTCGTTGATATGCAATACGATATCTGTACCGCGGGCTTCCTTCTCTGTATCTTCCAGCTGGTATTCGGGGCTGCCGTCGCACTCCCAGCGAACGGGGGTGGCATCAGGCTTCCAGGATTTTGTGAAGATTTCTACCTGGGAGGATACCATGAAGGAGGAGTAGAATCCCAGGCCAAAGTGGCCGATGATGTTGGCGCCATCGCCCTGGCCTTTATATTTCTTCACGAATTCTTCTGCACCGGAGAAGGCTACCTGGTTGATGTATTTATCTACTTCTTCGGCCGTCATGCCTACGCCACGGTCGGAGATGGTGATGGTTTTCTTTTCTTTATCGAGGGAAACGGTAACGGCGATGTCGCCCATTTCGCCTTTAAATTCACCAACGCTGGCCAGGGTTTTAAGTTTCTGGGTAGCGTCTACTGCGTTGCTGACGAGCTCGCGGAGGAAAATGTCATGATCTGAATAGAGGAATTTCTTAATAATGGGGAAAATGTTCTCCGTTTGTACACGTATGGCACCTTTCTGCATATGTTTATCAGTTTTTTAGACGGAGAAACCTTACCAAAGGGTGTGCCACGGGGGGTACGACTGACAAGATGACCGGCCGGCTAAAAATGGAGGGGTTGATTTACAGGCAGTTGCGGGGAATTGGGTGCAGGAGTGCGACAGGTAAGGGATTGGGCTTTAAATTTCGTGGAAAATCGCGCCAGTAAAGCGAATTAATCCAAAAAAACCTTTTATCTTTGCACTCCATTTTAATTTTAAATCACTAACAAGGGAAAATTATGTCAAACTACGAATTGATGGTGATCTTTACCCCTGTGCTTTCTGAGGAAGACTACAAAGCTGCCCAGAAAAAATTCGCTGACCTTGTGAAAGACAATGGCGGTGCAATTGTGCACGAGAATCCCTGGGGCCTTAGATCACTGGCGTATCCGATCCAGAAGAAGACCACGGGCATGTACCTGGTACTGGAGTACACTGCGCCATCCGACTTCAATGAGAAGCTGAAGATCCAGCTCAACCGCGATGAAAATGTATTGCGTTACATGTTTACCAAACTGGACAAGCACGCTGTAGCGTACAACACCCGGAAGAAAGGTAACTACGATGCTGAACCTAAACCCGCAGAAGCTTAAAGTTATGGCAGTAAAACCTAAACAAGAGATCAAGTACTTAACCGCGGTTAAGCAAGAGAAGCGCCAGAAGAAATACTGCCGTTTCAAGAAATTGGGTATCAAGTATGTAGATTACAAAGATGCCGAGTTCCTGAAAAAGTTCCTGAACGACCAGGGCAAGATGTTGCCCCGCCGTATCAGCGGCAACTCGCTGAAATTCCAGCGTAAGGTGGCCGAGGCTATCAAGAAAGCACGTCAAATGGCGCTGTTGCCTTATGTTACTGACCTTTTAAAGTAAGAAACAATGCAAGTAATCTTAATACAAGACGTAGACAATCTGGGCCAGAAGAATGAACTGGTAGCCGTAAAGAACGGTTACGCCAGGAACTTCCTGATCCCTCAAAAGTTCGCCGTAGAGGCCAGCGAGTCTAACCTGAAGCAACTCAACGAGCGCCTGAAAGTGCAGAAAGTGAAAGAAGAGAAAATGCTCGCAGAAATCGCTAAAGTGGTGGAAGTGCTGAAAGCATCTCCGGTGAAAATCGGTGCTAAAACCGGTACCTCCGGTAAAATCTTCGGTTCTGTTACCGGCGTTCAGATCGCCCGCGCGATTAAAGAACAAAAAGGTTATGAGATCGACCGTCGTCGTATCCATATCCTCGGTGATGTGAAAGAACTGGGTACATACAAAGCCCGCCTCGATTTCGGTAAAGGAAGCGAAACCGAACTGGAATTCGAAGTGGTAGCCGAGTAGTCTCCCGCTCACCATACTAAAAAAGCTGCACCGGTAACGGTGCAGCTTTTTTTATGCCCCCTACCCCTCAACATCACTCATATTCCTCATCATCAATCTTCCCCCTGCTTACAATCCATTTGCTTGAATTTGCATTACCCGGCAGCTATGTTACTTCATGCTTCAAGCCTGTTAACAGAACCATTGCCGGACCAGCGCCACTCTTTCCATACCCAACTCCCTCCTGACTTCATATGGCCCCCTCCCATTTCCAATACTGTTGCATTGCTCCTCCCTTCAGGGTACATTAATGAGTAGATACAGAAATGTTACTGTAAGCATACTCAAGCTGGTATGTATTAAGTTAGAAGACAGTAACTCTTAGTCATCTTAGGAGTAAGTACGGCTATAATACGAGTGAAGTACGTCGATAACGTGGACTTGATGCGGAGGTGATGCGGTGGTGATGTGGAACTGGTCTGTAGGTGAAGTTGAGCATGTAACAGGCATGTAAAGTGAAGATTGGGCGCCTGCAGCCCATGGCAATGGCTGGCGGAGGAGTGGCCTGCCGTGTAGATTGGGGTTCCGTATTGTTTGATTATGAGCTTCTTACAACAAAAAATCCAGTAATGGCGCGAGGCTATTCCCGTTTATTGATCGCCTGCCTGTTTTGAGTAGCAGTGGCCTTGCGGGCAGGCATCGCTGGTATGCCGGTTAGTTTCTTATGGGATTTGGGTTTTGCAAGGGATCCTTCAGGCTGCTGCTCCTCTACAACCGCCACAATATCGGCGGCATACCACTTCCGGTCACGGATATCACCGTCTTTTACAAACTGCCTTGCCTGCACCACTACCAGCAGTGTACCCTTCCCTGGTACGTCTATGGACATTCCGGCACCGTTGAATGGCTGCTCCAGGTCGATGGTCATCGTCACTGCTTCGGAGCCGGTAATGCTGCGGGTAGCGAAATCGATCCGGGTGGCGATCAGTTTTACTTCCAGCTGTTTAGCGGAACCGTAGAGATTGCTGTAGGCCTCCAGGCGCTGCGCCGGGATGCGTAAGGTACCGTCTTTAGAGAATACCGGCGGCTGTGTTAGCAGCTTGTCAAGCCCTGTGTAGCCATTGAACCGGAAGTTCACCAGGCCGGCATGGTTGTTCCTCCCCGCCTTCATGATGTAGCTGTTAAGCCGGTTCACAAGGTAGCTGTCGGGGTAAATGTCCAGCTCGGGAGAAATAGCGCTCCTGATGAGGGCGCCTTTACGGCTGGCCGCACCGAAATACTTAGCTGCCCGGCGGGTGTTATCCGTTTGCCTGACATGCGTGGGTACAGAGCGCAAACAGTGCTTACCATCGCGCTTGTAGGAAATGACATTACCGATTCTACCGGTAAATGGAATCATGGAATCTAAGATTGCCATTACTTTAAGTTTTTGTTGTACTGGAATATACGGAAGATGTATTTGAGGGGTGGTTGGGGTGTATTGATAAAAATCAAACTATTTACGGCCTGATTATCAGGTTGTTCAATAGCCACATTATCGGGATTGAATAATCTCGAATGTCACTTCGACTGAGGTTAGAAGTTTTCGAAAAATGAGAAAAGGAGAAATAATCTGGCCTTACTCGTACCGTAACGCCACAATAGGATCCAGCCGGGAAGCTTTCACCGCGGGATAGATCCCGGATACAAGGCCCACACAGGCGCAGGCAATTATCCCGAACGTGATCCAGCCCCAGGGAATGAAGAAACTGGAGCCCATGAGGCTGGCAACACCATTGCCCACCAATATCCCGAGTATAATACCGAGCAGTCCGCCTAACAGACTGATTATTACTGATTCAAAAACAAATTGCAGCCGGATGGTAGGCGCCGTGGCCCCCAGTGCCTTGTTCACCCCGATCTCCCGGGTACGCTCCGCAACAGATACCAGCATGATATTCATAAGCCCTATCGCAGATC
The DNA here is from genome assembly GCF_003149455.1 of Chitinophaga deserti. Lineage (GTDB taxonomy): Bacteria > Bacteroidota > Bacteroidia > Chitinophagales > Chitinophagaceae > Chitinophaga > Chitinophaga deserti. The sequence goes on along the minus strand of NZ_QFFK01000010.1, from coordinate 24,107 downwards.
CGAACAGGGTAATCAATCCGATTATAGTGGCTGCCGCCGTCACCATCCCCAGCTGCCGGAACAGCATTTCTGCTATACTATCGCTCCGGCTGATGAAGAAATTGTCTTCCTCATTCACATCCATCTTCCTCACAACACGGAAAACGCCGGTAGCTTCGCCTATGGCTTCGTCCATCAGCTTAACATCCTTCACGTTCACATTGATCTGGTAAGATGCCCATGGCCGGTTAAAGACCCGCCTTGTGCTGGTTACAGTGGATATCAGCACATTATCCGCACTGAACATATTACTGCTCCCCTTACTTTCCAGGATACCGATCACCCGGTACCGTACATTCCCGAGGCGGACGTTGGTATTGAGGGCTCTTTCCGGGAAATCGCCATACAGCGTTTTGGCCACATCCATTCCTAATATGGCCACATTACGCCCCGACTCTATATCGGCTTTCGTAAAGTTGCGCCCGTATTGAAGATTGTAGTTATTAAGCTGCAGGTAGTTCTCATCTCCCCCTATCACCTGAACGTTAGGGTTGGTCTTGAAATTTTCCCGGTAAACCGTCATCCCCCCGCCGGCACGGAACAGCAGGCCTACGGTAGCAGGGAAATCATACTTTTCCTTAAACTCCATGGCTTCCCCGAAGGTGATCACCTTATTCTGATTGGAAGTGCGTACGCGGCGGCGGTTGGTATTGGTTCCTTTTACTGCAGCACCGCCATTCCCCATGCGGATGCGCATCTCCCTGTTGCGGATGGAGAAACCATTGGCGCCCATACTGGCGAAGCTGTCGTAGATCTTGTATTGCAACGCGTCGATCACCGTGAGGATACTCACGAGTGCCATGATGCCAAAGGCTATTACCAGTACGGTAAGGCCCGCCCGCAGGCGGTTGGCGCTCACGGAGCGCAGGGCGAGGGAAAATACATCTTTAGTACGCATAACGACCGTTGACTAAAGTTAACGGTTTTCTCTCATCTGTAGGACTTACAGGCTACAGAATAGCACAAAAAAAACGGCATGACGCGTTGGTCATGCCGTTCCGTAAAAATTATCTTAACCGCTTACAGGTACTGCAGCAGCAGGTTGGGGAAAATACCCAGTACGATCACGATAGCTGCGGCAATTACCAGCAGGGCCTTGAAGCCCGGGGTAACTTCCGTTGCATCCGCTTCGCCCTGTTTAAAGTACATAGCGATGATTACGCGGAAGTAATAGTAGGCGCTCACTGCTGCGCAAAGCACACCAATAATCACCAGCCACAGCAGGTTGCCCTGTTGAATGGCAGCGCTCAGTACAAAGTATTTCGCGAAGAAGCCTGCAGTAAGCGGGATGCCCGCCAGCGACAGGAGGAATATCGTACACACGAGGGCTACGAGCGGCTGCCTGCGGGCAAGACCGTTAAAGCCATCGAAAGTATAATCGTTCAGTTTAAGCAGGATAGCGAAGATGCCGATAGTGGCCACACTGTAGGCTGCTGCATACAGGATGAGGCCCTGGCTGGCCATTTCGTTATGCGCCACAATGGCAAACAGCATGAAGCCTGCCTGTGCGATACTGGAGTAGGCCAGCATGCGCTTCACACTTTGCTGGAACACCGCCGTGAGGTTACCGATAATGAGGGTAGCGGCAGTAATGATAGCGAGGATAACCTGCCAGTGGCTGCTTACGTTACCTCCGGAGAAGCTTACGTGGAAGAGGCGCATGAAGGCGATAAAGCTGGCGGCTTTCACAATGGTAGCCATGAATGCAGTGAACACGGTGGGTGAACCATCGTACACATCAGGCGTCCAGAAGTGGAAGGGAGCGGCAGACACTTTGAATGCCAGCGAGAAGCCCAGCAGGGTGATACCACACAATGCCAGCGGGCTGAGATCACCGGTACCAAGGCCCATTTCACGGATATCGAAAGTACCGGTGGCGCCATATATGAGGGCTATACCCATGAGGAGAATCCCCGTGGTGAAGGAGCCCATCAGGAAGTATTTCAGCGATGCTTCGTTGCTCTTCAGGTTCTTTTTATCCGCACCGGCCAGTATGTACTGGGGGATGGAAATGATCTCGATGGCGAGGAACAGCATCAGCAGGTTGCTGTACGATCCCGTGATCATAATACCTGCGAGGATGAAGAATACCAGCGCGAAATAATCGGCCACATCCTCCCCTACTTTCTCGAATGCGCTTCCGCAAAGGAGGAAATAGAGTGCGGTGGAGGCAATGGCTACAGCGTTGAACAACACGGAGAAGGAGCTTACCTCCACCATGCCGTGCAGCGTGCCGAATCCGCATTGCGCGTCCATCAGGTTAGCGATGAAGGCCAGCACCGTGCCGGCGATCGCAAAATATTTGATATACTGCCGTTGCTTGACAAACAGTCCCACGAACATCAGAACAATTCCAAATACAGCAGTCGTAATTAATGCGTTCATATCTTAACGTTACAGAATCAATTATTTATATCAACGTCCGGTCAATGCGGCTACGGTGTTTTGGATACCGGTACCGGAAACGAGTTCCAGCAGGGGTTTCGGATATACACCCAGCACGAAGATCATTACGGTGATGCAACCCAGCGCAATCATCTCTCCTGTTTTCAGGTCGGTAGTGGTAGCGGTAAGTGCATTGGCTTCACCGAACAACACCTTCTGGAGCATCCGCAGCATATACACGGCCGCCAGGATGATGGCCACTGCAGATACTGCTGCAAACCATACATTGTGCTGGAACAGTCCGCTGAACATCAGGAACTCACCGATGAAACCGTTGGTCAGCGGCAGGGCGATGTTGGCGAGGCTTACAATCACGAGGAGGATGGACAGGTTAGGCGCTACCGAAGCGATGCCGCCCAGCTGCTGCATATTTTTGGTACCAAGGCGCTGCTCTATCACTTCAATGATGATCCAGAGCCCGATAATGTTGATACCGTGGTTGAACATCTGTACCTGTACACCGGCAAGACTTTGTTCGTTATTCGCGAAGATGGCCGCACTCATCAGCCCGATGTGAGCGATGGAAGAGTAAGCGATCAGTCTCTTCAGGTCGGACTGCATGATGGCGATGCACGATGCGTAAATAATGCCGATCACACTCAGGAGGATAGCGGCTTCCTGCCACATGTACACACCTTCGGGTAATACAGGCATCAGCCAGCGCAGTACACCGAAGAGGCCCATTTTCACCATTACACCGCTCAGCACCATGGTAACCGCGGTGGGCGATTGCTCATAGGCGTCGGGCTGCCAGGTGTGGAAAGGGAAAACCGGCATCTTGATGGCAAACGCCACAAAGAAGAGCCAGAACAGCCAGCTTTGCTCGTTGTTGCTGAGGCTCAGGCTGGTGAAGCTCTGCCAGCTGAAAGATCCTTCCGTCTGGAAATAGATATAAATAATGCCGACCAGCATCAGGAGCGATCCGGCAAAAGTGTACACGAAGAATTTAAACGTAACCGGGATGGCTTTTTCCCCGCCCCACATGGAGCAAAGGAAATAAACCGGAATCAGTGCCAGCTCCCAGAACACGTAAAACAGCAGCGCGTCGTAAGAGAGGAACACACCGAGCATACCAGCCTGCGAGAGCAGCATAAGGCCATAGAAAGCACCTGCTTTCTCATAGTTGCGGCCCAATACGGTAATAAAGATGAGCGGGAAGGAAATGGTGGTGAGCAGCACAAGCATGAGGCTCATACCATCCAGCCCGAGGTTGAACTGACTGTTCAGCTGGGGAATCCAGTTGGCGGTGAAGTTCAGGGCATCGGGTGAGGTCCTGAATTGCGCCCAGGCAGCCAGGGTAACGGCCAGCGTGGCGAATGAGGATATCAGGCTGAATACCTTGGCGCCACGGCCGTTGAGACCGAATGTGATCAGACCCGTCACCAAAGGAATCAATATGAGTAATAATGTCAACATATCTTTTTCTTAATCCGCTATCGATTTATAAAAACAAACTGATCACAAACAATACGATCATACCTATCACCATGGCGAAGATGTAGAAACCTACCTGACCGTTCTGCAACAGTCTGGCGCGGCCACCTCCCCATTTCACTGCAGAGCCAACGCCGTTTACCACAGCATCGATTCCGGAGCGCTCCACCACATCCTGGAAGAATCTGCTCAGGACCATGAGGGGCTTTACAATGATGGCATCGTACAGTTCGTCTACATACCATTTATTCTCCAGGACTTTCGCGATGCCGGTTGAAGGCTCGCCATTGTCCGTATAGTTAGCAAATTTGCTGCGTGCCCACAGGATCATTACGATCACCAGGCCGGTGCTGAGGCCCATCAGTCCCCATTCGAGGCTGTGGCTCAGGTGATGCGCATGCAGGAAGGGAGCCGAAGGTGCGAAGATGGGGCTGAGGTATTCCGCCAGCAGATTAGGTACACCAAATACTGCAGGCATGCCCACATAACCGCCGATCACGGAAAGGATGGCCAGTACGATCAGCGGGAAAGTAATAGCTCCCGGGCTTTCGTGCAGGTGATGTTCCTGCTCGTGCGTGCCACGGAATTTACCGGTGAAAGTGATGTAGTAAAGGCGGAACATGTAGAAAGCCGTCATCAGTGCTCCGATCAGGGCCAGACCGTAAATTACCGGGCTGTAACCAAAGGCATGGGCAAGAATTTCATCTTTAGAGAAGAAACCGCTCAGGCCGGGAATACCTGCGATGGCCAGACAGCCAATGAGGAAGGTGAAATTGGTAATGGGCATCCATTTCTTCAATCCTCCCATTTTCCGGATATCCTGCTCCCCGCCCATAGCGTGGATTACGGAACCGGAACCGAGGAAAAGCAGGGCTTTGAAGAAGGCGTGCGTCATCACATGGAATACGGCAGCAGTGTATGCGCCTACGCCCAGAGCGATGAACATATATCCCAGCTGGCTAACAGTAGAGTAAGCCAGTACTTTCTTAATATCGTTTTGCTTCAGTGCAATGGAAGCTGCGAGCAGTGCGGTAGCCAGGCCCACCAGCGTCACAATCGTCTGAATGTGCGGGGCGAGGCTGTAAATCACGTTGCTGCGGGCCACCATATAGATACCGGCAGTTACCATCGTAGCCGCGTGAATGAGGGCGGATACAGGAGTAGGACCGGCCATAGCGTCGGGCAACCAGGTGTACAGGGGGATCTGTGCAGATTTACCCATGGCACCAATAAAGAGCAACATGGCAATGGCAAACAGAACTCCGCTGTCAGCACCTACGGAAGGAACCTTTTCGAATACTTCCGAGAAGGTCACGGAGCCGAACTGCGTGATCAGGAGGAAGATACCGAGCAGGAAACCGAGGTCACCGATGCGGTTCATGATGAAAGCCTTGTTAGCGGCTTTATTATACTCGATGTTTTTGAACCAGAACCCGATGAGCAGGTAGGAACAGAGGCCCACGCCTTCCCAGCCGATGAACATCATCACATAGTTGGCGCCGAGCACGAGAATGAGCATGGAAAACACGAAGAGGTTGAGATACGCGAAATAACGCGCAAAGCCTTCGTTGCTTTCATCATGCATGTAAGAAGTGGAGTAGATGTGAATGAGGGAACCCACACCGGTAATGATCAGGAGGAACAAAGCGCTCAGCTGGTCTACCTGAAATGCGAAGGGAATATGCAGGCTGCCTACGCTGATGAAGTCGAACAGCGTCACAACCTGAGGGGTGAAGCCTGGTGTGCGCACTTCGAAGAAGATCAGCAGGCTGATCACGAATGCGGCTACCACACTACCGCTGCCAACGATGCCGGTCAGCGGCTTGGATAAATACCTCCTGCCCAATCCATTGATCAGGAAACCCAACAACGGTAAAAACGGTACCAGCCAAACAAGATGTATCATCGATCTATACTATTTTTTAATCCTAGTTTTTCAGTCTGCTGAGAATGTTGATATCAACGGAATGTGTATTCCGGTACATCATAACGATAATGGCGAGGCCAACGGATACTTCCGCTGCGGCCACTACCATAACGAAGAACACGAAGAGCTGTGCAGAAGCGGCATCTACACGGCCGGCGTCTACCCACATTTTGGAGAAAGCCACCAGTAACAGGTTCACTGCGTTAAGCATCAGCTCTATGCACATGAAGATGATAATGGCGTTTCTGCGCATCAGTACCCCCATAATGCCGATGCAGAAAAGGGCGATGCTGAGAAAGATGTAGTATTGAACAGGCATGTGAAACTTTTTATTTCTTACCGATCACTACGGCGCCAACCATCGCACTCAGGAACAGCACGCTGCTGAGCTCGAAAGGCACCACGTAAGAGGTGAACAATGTTTTACCAAGATTGGATACCAGGCCGATATCAGTTTTTCCTCCTTCCTGGATGGCGGGGAGGCTGGCATCGCGGAGTGCGGCTACCAGTACCAGCAGTAAAGCACCGCCTGAAATGGCCCCGGCGTATTTCAGCCAGTTGCGCTTCTGCGGCTCAATATCTGCATTCAGGTTCATCATCATGAGTACGAACAGGAACAATACCATGATGGCACCGGTGTAAACGATCAGGTGCACCACGAACAGGAACTGTGCGTTCAGCATGATGTAATGGCCGGCGATAGCTACGAAACAGGTGATCATGCAAAGCACGCTGTTAACAGGGTTTTTGCTCAGGATCACACCCAATGCTGCAGCAATAGCGATCGCAGACAGCACTGTAAAAATTATCATATCGATTCCCATTGCCTTATTTCTTGTTTTCGGTGATGGATTTTTGAGGATGGGCAATCAGCAGGTCGTCTTTACCATAAATAAACCCTTTACGCTGATAGTTGCTCGGTGCAAATGTTTCTGACATATATACCGCCTGTTTGGGGCAGGCCTCTTCACAGAAACCGCAGAAAATGCAACGCAGCATATTGATCTCGTAACGTGCGGCATATTTCTCCTCACGGTACAGATGCTCTTCGCCCGGGAGGCGCTCAGCCGCTTCCATAGTAATGGCTTCGGCAGGGCAAGCAACAGCACACAGGCCGCAGGCAGTACAGCGCTCACGTCCTTCCTCGTCACGGTTCAGGATGTGGAGGCCACGGAACACAGGGCTGAAAGGCCTTGTTTCTTCCGGGTAGTTCACCGTCGCTTTCTTCTTGAAAATGTGCCCCAGGGTGATGGCCATGCCTTTAAAGATGGCAGGCAGATAAAGCTTCTCCCAGAGGTTCATGGGCCTCCTGTCTACCGGCGTCGCCCTGTTGGTTAAAGATTGCATATGATGAGTTTCTTCAGTTAAAAAATTAAATACCGTACTGGCGGAAAAGTACTACTGCACCGGTAACAAGCATATTCAGCAATGCCAGAGGTATCAGTATTTTCCAGCCCAGTTTCATCAGCTGGTCGTAGCGGAAGCGCGGAATCGTCCAGCGTACCCACATAAACACGAATATGAAAAAGAACGTTTTGATAAACAGAGCCACAATACCCAGTATCGTGAGCATATTACCATCGAGCCCCAGAGAATCCATGTAAGGGAAGGCGTAACCACCGAAGTACAGCGTGGCCATCAGCACCGAGCTGATGAACATGTTGATATATTCGGCAAACAGGTAGAAGCCCAGCTTCATGGAGGAATATTCCAGGTGGTAACCACCGTTCAGCTCGTTCTCCGCTTCCGGAAGATCGAACGGGGTACGGTTACATTCTGCAAATGCACAAATGAGGAAGATGAGGAAACCGATAGGCTGAAGTACAATGTACCACACACCTTCACGTTGCTGCTCCACGATATCCTTCAGGCTCAGAGAGCCGCTGAGCATGAACAGGGCAATCAGCGCCAAGCCCATGGGCAGCTCGTAGGAGATTACCTGCGAAGCACCACGGCATGCAGCCAGCAGGGAGAATTTGTTATTCGATGCCCAGCCACCGATCATAATACCGTATACACCCATACCTACAACCGCCATGATCCACAGTACGCCGATGTTGATATCAGCAATCTGCAGGCTCACGATACGGTCGCCAATGGTCAGTGAATCGCCCCAGGGGATCACTGCACTGGTAAGACAGGCGGTGAGCATAGCGAGCGAAGGGCCGAGTACGAACAGGAAGCGGTTAGCGTGGGATGGGATGATCTCTTCTTTGAAGAACAGTTTACCACCGTCTGCCAAAGGTTGCAGCAGACCGAAGATGCCGGCGCGGTTAGGACCACGGCGGTCCTGGATCCATGCGGCTACTTTCCGCTCACCCCAGGTACTGTACATCGCTACCAACAATGAAATACCCAGTACTGCCGAAATCAGCAGCAGTTTCTCTATAAGGAAATACCAGTCGATTGTGAAGTCCATATCTCGCTTTATTGAACGCCTTTATTCGTGGGAAAATCAGTTGAGTGGGCAGGCCCTTCGAGCTGGCTCAGGTCTACCTGCGGCATGTTCACCTCGCTCACCGTATGGATGTCCATCAGCAGCTTGGGCTGGCGGCCGTCCATTACCCTGGCAACAGTTTCCTGTGGTTTGTGAACACCCACGTAGTGGCCCTGCGAAATCACACTGTGCCGTGCAATCTTGCGGGGGCCTTCCACCACCCAGTCTTTCACTTCTTTCTTCTCGAAACGGCAGGTATCGCAGATGAAGCCTTCCACTTCGCCGTACTTATCCTTGCGGGCAGTAACGCGGAAGATCTCGTCTCCACGCATCCAGAGTACTGTTTTACCACAGCATTTCGGATCCTCGCAATTGCGGTGTGCATCTACCGGTTTCAGGAACCATACACGGTTTTTGAAACGGGCAGTGCGATCGGTGAGTGCACCAACAGGGCACACATCAATTACGTTGCCGATGAAGTTAGTCTGGTCGAGGGAAGCACGCATGTAAGTGCTGATCTCGGAGGCATCGCCACGCTTCAGGATGCCGTGCTGGCGTTTCTCCGTAAGCTGGTCTGCCGTAAACACACAACGGTAGCAGAGGATGCAGCGCGTCATGTGCAGTTTGATATGTTCACCGATATCTTCCTTCTCGAAAGTACGGCGTTTGAATTCGTATCGGGTACCTGATACACCATGCTCATAGCTCAGGTCCTGGAGGTCGCACTCGCCGGCCTGGTCACAAACGGGACAGTCGAGCGGGTGGTTAATCAACAGGAATTCCACCACCCCCTTACGTGCTTCGAGCACTTCAGGAGATGTGATGTTGGCTACTTCCATCCCATCCATTACGGTGGTACGGCAGCTGGCAACCAGTTTAGGCATAGGGCGTGGATCCGCTTCGGAGCCTTTTGTCACTTTCACGAGGCAGGTACGGCATTTACCACCGCTGCCATCCAACTTTGAATAATAGCACATAGCAGGAGGCACCACTTCGCCGCCGATGTTACGGGCAGCGTTGAGGATGGTTGTACCCGGCTCCACTTCTACCGTGATATTATCAATCTTGACCTTGAATAATTTCTTTTCTTCCGCCATTATTAAAAAGTAAAAAAGAAGAATAATGTTGTTTCCTTATCAGACAGCGGCAGCTACCGGCAGCGGGTCTGCATAATGTGCCAGGCCGAAGTTGCGGCGCTGCGCTTCATCGGGGTTCAGCACATGCCATTCGAACTCGTCACGGAAGTGACGGATGGCAGCAGCCACCGGCCATGCGGCAGCGTCGCCGAGTGGGCAGATGGTATTGCCTTCGATCTTGCGCTGAATATCCCACAGCAGGTCGATGTCGCTCATTTTACCTTTACCGTGCTCGATGTTCTTGAGCACTTTCTCCATCCATCCGGTTCCTTCGCGGCAGGGGCTGCATTGTCCGCAGCTCTCGTGGTGGTAAAACCGGGCGAGGCTCAGGGTGTGGCGTACCACGCACTGATCTTCGTCCAATACAATGAAACCGCCGGAGCCCATCATGGTACCCGTGGCGAAACCACCGTCGTTCAGACTTTCGTAGGTCATCATGCGCTTTTCACCTTTGGCGGTGGTAAGCAGCAGGTTGGCCGGTACGATGGGAACGGAGGAACCGCCGGGGATGCAGGCTTTAAGGCGCTTCCCGTTGGGGATACCGCCGCAATATTCGTCGGAGTAAATGAATTCTTCTACGGAAATGTTCATCTCTATCTCGTAAACGCCGGGCTTGTTGATATTGCCGCATGCAGAGATGAGTTTGGTACCGGCAGATTTACCGATGCCGTATTTCACATATTCGTCGCCCCCGATGTTGATGATGGGAACGATGGCAGCGAGGGTTTCCACGTTGTTAACTACCGTAGGGCACTGATAGAGGCCTTTCACGGCAGGGAACGGCGGTTTGATGCGAGGTGTTCCGCGTTTGCCTTCCAGTGATTCGATCAGGGCGGTTTCTTCGCCACAGATGTAAGCACCGGCACCGCGTTGCACGTAGATTTCGAGGTCGAAGCCTGTGCCCAGGATGTTTTTACCGAGGAAGCCGTTCTTATGGGCTTCCGCGATGGCTTCTTCGAGAATATCGGGGATCCAGGCGTATTCGCCACGGATGTAGATGTAAGTGGTGTTTGCACCGAGGGCGTAGCTGGAGATCAGCAGGCCTTCGATCAGCAGGTGAGGGAGGAATTCCATCAGGTAGCGGTCCTTGAAAGTACCCGGTTCGGATTCGTCCGCATTGCATACGAGGTAACAGGGCACTCCTTCCGGTTTGGCCAGGAAGCTCCATTTCATGCCTGTGGGGAAGCCCGCGCCGCCACGGCCTCTCATGCCGCTTTTCTTAACTTCTTCGGTAACCTGATCCGGGCTCATGCTCTTCAGGGCTTTTTCAGCAGCGGCATAACCGCCGTTTTTCCGGTATACGTCGAAGTACCGGATGCCTTCTATATGCGCCTTGTCTAACAATAATTTACGTCCCATTGTCTCGCTTTATATATGTTGTTGCCGTGGCAACGTAATGTTTTTAGTTGTTCGCCTGTGCGCGGCAATCCGCGATGATCTGGTCTACCTTCTCTTTGGTGAGATGTTCTTTATAGAATTTACCCAGCTGCATCATGGGAGCATAACCGCAGGCGCCGAGGCATTCTACGGTTTTGAGGGTAAACAGGCCATCGGGAGTAGTTTCTCCTACTTTGATACCGAGTTTTTCCTTGATGTAGTGAATAATGTCATCGGATCCATTGAGCATGCAGGGGCCCGTCTGGCAAACTTCGAACAGGTATTTGCCTACTGGCTGCAGGTTGAACATGGAGTAGAAGGTAGCCACCTCATACACTTCGATCGGCTCTATCTGCAGCAGGCCGGCCACATAATCCATCGTGTCCGCGCTGAGCCATCCGCCGAAAGATTCCTGTGCCAGGTGCAGCACCGGGATCAGGGCGCTCTTCTGCTTCCCTGCAGGGTATCGCGCGATGATCTCTTTTACTTTATTCAGCTTCTCTTCAGAAAATTGAACGGCCATTTATCTTCGTCTTTATAAGTTAAATTTCAAGTTGCCCCCGGCATTCACAGTATCACAGTACAGGGGATTATATATGCCTGCAGGGCCCTTGGGGGCCCTGCAAAGAATTAAGCGTCCAGTTCGCCTGCGATCAGGTTGAGGGATGACATACAAATGATGGCATCGCTCAGCATGGCACCCTTCACCATTTCGGGGTACGCCTGATAATAAATGAAACAGGGCCTGCGGAAGTGCAGACGGTAAGGGGAACGGCCACCATCAGAGATGAGATAGAATCCCAGCTCACCATTGGCGCCTTCCACTGCGTTGTACAACTCGCCCGGCAGAATATCAGTTTCGCCCATCACGATCTTGAAGTGATAGATGAGCGCTTCCATTTTCGTATAAACGTCTTCTTTATCGGGCAGGTAGTATGCCGGCACATCAGTGTGGTATACATCAGAAGGGAGATCCTTCAGTTTATCCATCGCCTGTTTGATGATGCTCAGGCTCTGCCATTGTTCCGCATTGCGTACCAGGAAGCGGTCGTATGTATCGCCGGTGGTACCCACAGGAATGGTAAATTCGAAGTCTTCGTAAGAGCTGTAAGGAGTAGCCACGCGAACGTCGTAGTCTACACCCGTTGCACGCAGGTTAGGCCCTGTAAAGCCATAGTTAAGCGCACGCTCAGCAGAGATAGCTCCAACTCCCTGTGTCCGTTCCATGAAAATACGGTTACGGGTAAAGAGGTTCTCGAACTCCTTCAATACGGTGGGATATTCGTCGAGGAACTTCTGGATCTTACGGAAAGCCGTTTCATTGAAGTTTCTTTCGAAACCACCGAAGCGGCCGATATTGGTAGTGAGGCGGGAGCCGCACACTTCTTCATAGATTTCATATACCAGCTCACGGTACTGCATTACATAGAGGAATCCGGTAAATGCACCGGAGTCTACCCCAATAACGGAGTTACAGATAAGGTGGTCGGTGATACGGGCCAGCTCCATGAGGATAACGCGGAGGTAATCCACCCGCTTCGGGGTTTTGATACCCAGCAGTTTTTCCACTGTCAGGTGCCACCCGATGTTATTAATGGGAGCTGAGCAGTAGTTGAGCCGGTCCGTCAGCGGAGTGATCTGGTAATACGGCCTGCGCTCCGCGATTTTTTCAAAAGCGCGGTGGATGTAACCTACGGTAGGCGTGGCGGATACGATCCGTTCGCCATCCAGCTCCAGAATGTTCTGGAATACACCGTGCGTAGCAGGGTGCGTAGGCCCCAGGTTGAGCGTATTGGTCTGTTTCTCTATTGAGCCTTCCGGTAATTGTATATGTTGCTGATCAGACATATCCTGAATTGCTATAAGTTTTACTTAAATGCCGACGCTTCCGCCACGGCCAAACATCTCGTCATCCTTATCCACGCGGGTCTGGTCTTCCAGCGGGAATTCCTTTCGCATCGGGAAGTAGTCCATTTCATCCACATTCAAAATGCGGCGGAGGTTTGGATGCCCTACAAAATCGATCCCGTAGAAGTCGTATGTTTCCCTTTCCTGCCAGTTGGCAGTGGCGAACAGCTGGGTAGCCGTGAAAATCTGGGGCGTAGCCACAGCTGTAAATACCTTGAAGCGGAGGCGCACATTCTGCACCATATTGTGCAGATGATACACCACGGCAAGCTCTGCACCGGTATTATCCGGATAGTGTACACCACAGAGGTCGCTCATAAAACGGAATTGCAGATCCTCTTCATCGTAGAGAAACTGCAATACCTTGAGATTGATCTCTTTGGGAGCGTGGAACGACATCATGCCGTGCGACTCTTCAAAATTGGTCAACGCCTCGCCGAACTTCTCGACCAGCCTGTTCTTGATATGCTCATTCGTCAAAGACATGTAATCGCTATTATCGTGACTATTGTATTCCGTAGGAGTTCATGAGATCCTTATACCGGTCGGAGTGGCGGCGGCGGAGGCTCTCCTCACCCACCAGGTCCTGGATGCGCATAACGCCATCCAGAATGGCTTCCGGACGCGGGGGGCAACCGGGCACGTACACGTCTACCGGGATCACCTGATCGATACCCTGTAATACAGAGTAGCTGTCAAAGATACCGCCGCTGCTTGCACAGGCACCAACAGCAATCACCCAGCGGGGTTCTGCCATTTGTACATATACCTGACGAAGTACCGGTGCCATCTTCTTGGCAATGGTACCCATTACCATTAACAGATCGCACTGGCGGGGTGTAAACCCGATACGCTCGGAACCGAAACGCGCAAGATCATAGTGTGCGGCCATGGTAGCCATGAATTCGATACCACAGCAGGATGTGGCGAAAGGCAGTGGCCAGATGGAGTTCTTCCGGGCCATACCAATTACTTTATCGAACGAGGTGGCAAAGAAACCTTCTCCGCTATAGCCTTCCGGCATTTCAACCACCTTCACTTTTGAATTAAACTGAACAGGACGAGACATAATCTTTACCCTCCTTCCCCATCGCATTCACACGACAGGAATTTATTAATAGTTAACTAAGTACTAATCTTCCCATTTCAGGGCGCCTTTCTTATGGATATAGTAGAAACCACCCATAAAGAAGCCTACAAATGCCAGCACGGCAAGGAAACCTTCCCAGCCAAGCTCTCTGAAATTAACAGCGTAAGGATAGAAAAAGATGACTTCCACATCAAACAACACGAAGAGAATCGCGGTCAGGAAATACTTGATGGCCACCGGCTGGCGTGCGTTCCCCATTTGCTCGATACCACTTTCGAAATTCTCCAGTTTATCACTGGTCTTCCGAGAAGGTCCGAGAAAGTGCGTAGCAACCATGGTAAGGCCGACGAAACCCAGCGCCGCAACCACTTGTAGAAGGATAGGAAAATAACTGACCGGCGTTTGGCTAGCTGTCAAAAATTCAGAGGCAAATAACATAAGCTTCCCAATATTGTCTGAAAGCGCAAAAATACTGCAACTAAACAAGAATTCAAATCGACAATCTCGAAAATCTAATCTTTTTTTTGTATATGTAATATAATAAAATATGTGATGTTGGTTTCCCCGGTTTCCTTTGTCTCACCCGTTTGTGTAATCCATTGAGTGTTAGTAAATAACAAAAAGGCGGTCCGGGTTGTATCCGGACCGCCTTAATAATGCCTTGAAATTTAAATATCTATTACCTGCCTCCGCCTTTTTGCTGCGGCTTGCTCATGATATCCTTGATTTGCTTAATAGGCTCACTCGTAGGATCGAGCGGTGTCAGTTTATCCATGTATTTCTGCAAATTAGCCTTGTCGTCTTTATTGTAGAAGTACACCATCAGGTAGGTATATGCCTTGATAAGACCTGCCTTATTCTTGGCGGGGTCAGCTTCGGCCAGGGCAAGGTATTTCTCAAAATACGGCTGCGCTACTCCTGTTTTAGCCTCCACGTCACGAGCTGCAGCGGCCATCCCCTGCCAGAAGTGTCCTGTGGTCAGGTCCGGGTACGCTGTAGTCAGCTGACTGAAGGCGGCTGAAGATTTGCCCAGCATAACGGTATCGGTACCGCCACTGGAAGCATAATAGTAGTTCTGGCCAATGTTAAAAAGGTCGAGGGCAGAGGGTTTCTCCCCTTTCTCAGCCTTCAGGTCGGCTACTTTCTGGAACCAGTCGCCTGCTTTTCCAAATATACGTGCCTGCTGGAAGGCCTTGGCCACGCTTTCATAGCGGTCGAGGTCTTTAGCAGTATCGGAAGTAGCATATTTCTCCAGGTAATTCAGCGATTGCTGGTCAATAGCTACCTGCTGGGTGGAATCGCCTAATTTGATACGGCTGTAAATTTCACTCCCGAGCTTATAATCAATCGGTTCCAGTTTAGCCTCCCCTGTGCGCTTCACATAATCGTCAAAGGCTGTCCGGGCACTCAGGGAATCCCCTTTCTGGAGATAAGCATCTGCGATCATACGCTCGAGCTTCATCTTGTAAGACTCATTTGCCTGGGGAATCAGTGTTTTTGCCTTATTGATAGCTCCATCGTAGTCCTTATCCAGGAACATAATGGAGGCCAGATAATACTCATTCCGGGTTTTATCCGCCTGATCAGACAGGGAGAGGTACTTCTGAAGGTACTCTTTCGCCTTGGGGAGGGAGAACTGGCGCGGCTTGGGAGTGTAGTAGAACTGGTACAGTTCGTAGAAAGCCGGGGCATAATTCGGGTCTAGGGTGGTAGCCTGCGCCCAGTCTGCCACTGCCTGTTCCAGCAATTTGGCGTTATAGTTCACATGCCCACGTTTCATAACCGCTTCGGCATTTTTATCTTCCAGTTCCAGGGCTTTATCGTAGGCGGCAATGGCTTTACCACCATTTTCACCTCCCAGGTAACGGTAAACATCACCCAGTTCGATATAATCGGCAGCTACCGGTTTGTAACCTTTCCTGCCATCGTTGTTGGCCAGGAGCGTTTCCATGACGGTGAGGGCTAAGGCTCTGTCGCCCCCTTTAACTTCGGTATTTGCATCAGCAATGGCACGGGCCACGTCGCCGTTTTTGTTCTTTGCGGTTGCCGCAATGGCAGCATCAAACTTCTGGCGGGCAGCAGCGGCATTACCATTGAGGAGGTCTATCCGGCCAAGTCCGGCGGTGAGCAGCGGCGAATTGGGCACGGCCTGAAGCCCTTTCTGGAAAGTAGCGGCTGCGCCGTCTTTATTTTCCTGTCCCAATTCTGCGATACCGAGGTAATAATACGCCCGATCGTCCGTAGGTTTTGCAGCCACCACTTTCTCGAAATCAGATTTTGCGGTGGCGTATTTCCCGTAATAGAGGTTTTTAAGCCCGTCATCTATCGATTGCGCCATTGCCCCTCCTGCCAGGAGGAAGAGGGCAACCACGGTACTGATACGCTTCTTCATATTGAAATGTTTTAAACCGTTAAACTAAACATTACCGAAGCCCTTTAAGTTCGGCTGCGATATGGGTTCATGTAATAAAAAAACATGCCAGAATGGTGGCTGCAA
The DNA here is from genome assembly GCF_003149455.1 of Chitinophaga deserti. Lineage (GTDB taxonomy): Bacteria > Bacteroidota > Bacteroidia > Chitinophagales > Chitinophagaceae > Chitinophaga > Chitinophaga deserti. Next base: position 7,817 of record NZ_QFFK01000010.1, on the reverse strand, counting down.
CCACGCTACAGCCCGGCGCGTCCTCTGAATTTACCCATTTTTTCCCGTAAAAACAATGGAGAAAACGTTAAAACCGGGCATAAAAAAAGGCAGCGCCCGTGTGGGCGCTGCCGGTGATATCCGTGGTTGAGACGGAATTATTTAGAACCGTTTGCGGTACCTGCTTTTGCAGATGTTCCGGTAGACTTGTTAGAGGAAGAAAGGAACTCCTTCACCTGGCGTACGGTATCATTGTTGGGGTCGATTGCCACCAGTTTGTCCATGTAAGGTTGCATGGCAGCCTGATCTTCCTTATTGTAGTGATACAGCATCAGGTACGTATAAGCGTTGAGAAGGAAGCGTTTGTTACGGGCTTCGTCTTCAGGCTTAACGAGGGAGATGTATTTCTCGAAGGCATCTTTAGCACGGCCTTCCTTGGCTTGCTGATCGAGTGCGAAGTTAGCCATCCCTTTCCAGTAGAAACCAGTGGTTTGGGTGGGGTACTTCACAGTGAAGTCAGACCAGGTAGAGTCAGAAGCTCCGTAAGTGCCTGCGTAGTATTCATAGAATGCTTTGTAGAACTGGTCAGACATAGCTGAGGGATTCTCTTTCACCTCCAGTGCTTTGCCATACCATTGTGCAGCTTTGCTGTAATTACGCATGTCTTTGAAAGCTTCTGCCACGTTACGGAATTTTTCCGCGTCGGTGGTCGTATCGCTTTCTGCATATTTCTCCAGATAGAGACCGGCAGTTTGCTGGTATCCTGCCTGGGTAGCAGAGTCAGTGCTTTTCAGTTTGCCGTAGATGGCGCTGAGCAGTTTATAATCGTTTGTCTGCAGCTGGTCAGCGGAAACGGTTTTCACACGCTCATCCATGAGGGCTTTTGCGGAGAGGGAGTCACCTTTTTGCAGATGCGCGTCGGCAGCCAGCAGGGTGAGCTTTCCTTTATAAACGTCATTAGCCTGTGGCAGGAGAGATTTGGCTTTGCTGATGGCACCATCATAGTCCTTCTGATAGAAGTTGATAGCTGCGAGGTAGTATTCGTTCTTGGATTTATCGGAGGGATCGCCTACTTCCACATATTTCTGCAGGTATTGTGCAGCGTGGGGGAGGGAGAATTGCTCCTTACGTTGGGTGATGTAGAACTGATACAGCTCAAAGTAAGCAGGTGCATAGTTGGCATCCATGTTGGTAGCTTTCGACCAGTCGGCCACGGCTTGCTGGAGGAGGCGGGCGTTGTAGTTAACAAGACCCTGTTTCATTACAGCTTCAGCGTTGTTAGCGTCAAGTTCGAGGGCTTTTTCGTAAGCCATGATAGCTTTACCACCATTTTCGCCACCGAGGTAACGGTATGCGTCACCATGCTCGATATGATCGGCTGCAATTGGCGTGTAGATCTGTTTCTTTTTACGGCCTTCGTTGTTGAAGAGCTTATCCATGATAGCGAGTGCGTATCCACGGTCGCCGCCTTTTACTTCTGTGTTAGCATCAGCAATAGCACGGGCTACTTCACCATCACGACCTTCCGTGGCAGTGCTGGCTGCTTCGAATTTTTGTTTCGCTTCAGCAGTTTTACCATTCAGGAGATCAATACGACCCTGAGCCACCAGCAGGAGCTGGGAAGTAGGCACGGCAGCGAGGCCTTTAGTGAAGGCAGCGGCGGCAGCGTCTTTATTTTCCAGACCTAATTCGGCTATGCCGAGGTAGTAATAAGCGCGGTCATCTGCAGGTTTTGCGGCAATGGCTTTTTCGAGATTCTGTTTGGCAGTCTGATACTTGCCATAGTACAGATCCTTCAATCCATCTTCCACAGTTTGCGCCATAGCTCCGTTGGCTATACAGAGCATGGCTACAAATAAACTTTTCCTTCTGTTCATGAGCAATCCGGTTTTAGTTGTGTTATCAGTATTTAAGTTTTTACTCTGTTAAAGTGGCTTCCCGGAACACGATGTTTAAACGGGCAGGGAATAATTTGAATTTGCCGATCACAAGTTGGCCTGGCTGGGAGGAAAGAAAAGTTACAAAGCCTGATCCCAGTCCCTGACGCGGCTCTTTCAGTATATAATACATACCCCGTGTGAGCGGGTAAGATTTAGTTCCTATGTAGTATTGATACGGTTTCACGAAATCCGTATATCCGTCGCCCCGCAGCTTTACAGTGGTAACGCGGTTGCTGAATTCAATAGCAGTGGAATCGTTCGTATCAGAAATCCAGTTAACACCTATCACACCTATTGCATCTTTATCTTTTTCAACATGAGCCAGTACCTCGGTATTGGACTTGGCAGCCATTGTATTGGGTGGCAGCGGCTGGCCTTTGTTGATAGAATCAAGAATGAAACGGACGGTGCTTGAATTCTGATCATCAAACACGATGTTCCACTTCTTCTGCGCTTTTCCGTTCATAATCTCACGCACCTGATCCATGGTTAGGATAGAATCTGCATTGTTATGATTTACGATCAGCGCAATGGCATCTGTTGCAAGCTTTCCGCTTTGAGGGCGTATTTTTTCCTTTTTGAAAAATTCCAGTTCGTTTTCTTTCAGTTCACGGGTCACGATAATGAGCCGGGCGCTATCGTCAAACAAATCCTTGAAACATTCTGCTTCAGGTTTATAATCTGCTATGATCTTCGCATTCGGGTATTGCGACTGGAACACCCTTATTTCTGATTCAAGCAGCGGCTGATAAGTTTTATCAACCGAAATATGAATCTCTCCTTTCGTGGGGGTGTCCAGTTCACCTTGCTGAGAGCCGGAGCCCCCGCATCCTGTAGCCAGCATCGATACGGTAACCGTCGCGAACGCTAAGCCCATCCAGTTTTTAGCTTTTAAAAACATAAGCACTGTGGTGATACTTGGTTAAAAGAATATTTGTTTGATACCCCTGTAGACACGAAATAATCCATAAGCGCCCAATACGCCGGCAAATATGTAAACTAATGTTTGCGAATTAAATAACTGTCCCATTCCGAGTTGCTCTGAAAACAATGCATACAAACTGAAAAGAATAAAAATTACTCCCCTTAGTATCTCGCCCATCGGGCGGTATGACATGTTCCTCCTTGTGTTCGTATTGTCGTTCTCCTGTCGCATTGGTGGCAAATTACAAGTATACAAAAAAAATGCTTTTTTCTACCGTATCAAACTTTTATTCGTTTGTTAAAAATTTTCAGGCTGCTTCAAAAGCTTTCAGGAAGATGATGCTGATCCTTTCAATTTCCATAATACCACAAAGTTTTAACATATGCAATTACTCCAAAATGCGTTAGTGGTTTCCCTGAAAATTCGGTAGGTTTGCGGTCAGAAAAATCGGGAGGAAGTATAGTCATAGAAAGAATCAACTCTTTGAATATCAGCTACTCTCGGTCAAGCGAGCAAACATGAAAATATTGATGGTCTGCCTTGGCAATCTTTGCCGGTCTCCTCTTGCCGAAGGCATCCTCCGCCACCTTTCGTCCCAAAAAGGACTGAATTGGCAAATCGACTCAGCAGGAACCGGCAACTGGCATGTTGGCCATCCTCCCGATCGCAGATCCATTGCAGTGGCTAAAAAACATGGAATTGACATCTCCGGACTCCGTGGCAGACAGTTCTCCACAGCCGATTTCGACCAGTTTGACCGGATCTTCGTCATGGACCTCGACAATTACCGGGATGTGCTGCAGAAAGCCCGCTCTGAGGCCGACAGACTAAAGGTACAATTGTTGCTGAACGACCAGCAGCCGGTACCCGATCCCTGGTACGACGACGCACTTTTCGAACCAGTGTTCAAACTCATTCAAGGTGCATGTGAGCGCATCATAAGCCGTGGATAAGACATTTTAAACCTTCTTGACGCTATATAGCATGGTAAAACTCAGCATCCCGCAAGGGACCCGCGACTTTGGTCCGGACGTTGTCCGCAAACGCAATTACATTTTCGCCACCATCCGGCAATCTTTCGAGCGGTTTGGATTCCAGCCGCTGGAAACTCCCGCCATGGAAAATACCTCTACCCTCCTCGGCAAATACGGCGAAGAAGGTGATAAACTCATCTTTAAGATTATCAACAACGGTCCGAATATTCTGGGACAAGCTCAAATGGCAAAAGACAGTCGTGAACTGGGGCTTTTGCTTTGCGAAAAATCCCTCAAATACGATCTTACGATCCCATTTGCGCGCTATGTGGTAATGAATCACGGGAAATTGCAACTTCCTTTCAGACGTTATCAGATGCAACCCGTTTGGCGTGGAGATAAACCCCAGCGTGGCCGTTACCGGGAGTTCTACCAATGCGATGCAGACGTGGTAGGCAGTAACTCTCTCCTTAATGAAATTGAACTCTTACAGATTTACGATACCGTATTTAACAATCTTGGTCTCGGTAACTACCGCATGAAAATTAATAACCGCAAAGTTCTGACCGGACTTGCGGAATTGGTTGGCCGCCCGGATCTGATGCTTGATATCACAATTGCCATCGATAAGCTCGATAAAATCGGAGATAACGGTGTACGAGAGGAGCTTGCACAGCGTGGGCTTGCGGCAAAAGAAATCGATCTTGTAATGGAATTTATTTCTCTGCAAGGTTCCAACGAATCTAAACTGGAGCGACTTTCTCAGCTTTTCACGAATTCTCCTACAGGGCTGAAAGGCGTGGAAGAACTGCGGTTCATTATCGGCAGCGGTTTAACTGCATTCAGTTCCCTTCCGGAGATCGATCTCACGCTTGCGCGCGGCCTCAATTACTATACCGGGATGATTGTGGAAGTGAAAGCGCCCGCTCATGTAAATATGGGTAGCATTGGTGGTGGCGGCCGTTATGATGACCTTACTGGATTATTTGGTCTGCCAGGTATTTCCGGAGTAGGAATTTCTTTCGGAGTAGACAGAATTTATGATGTTCTCGAAGAACTTCAGTTGTTCCCGGAAACCGCTCAGCAAGGTAGTCAGGTTATATTCTTCCATCCGGGTGCAGGAAAACTGGCTGAGGTATTCGGCTATGTAACCCGCCTGCGTCAGAGAGGTATCAATACCGAAATATATCCTGACGACATTAAGCAGGATAAGCAATTCAAGTATGCTGAAAAACGTGGCATCCCATATATCGGATATGTGGAAGACAGTGCACCTGGTAAGATATCATTCAGGAATATGATAGTGAAACAACGTTACTCATTAAGTCCTGAAGAGCTGGATACTTTTGAATTCTAACGATATAAAATTGTAATGGCGCCGGATATCCGGCGCCATTTTTCTTTATGGTTTAAACAGTTAATTATTCCTAGGCATCTCCACCGATTTTTTTCCCGGAAGGCAAGTGCCAATAGCTGTAGAATTCATCGTCTAACGGTTTGTGCAAATATTCCGGAATTGTGCTACGGACATAGTTGCCCCAATGTGGCCGGCTTCCATCACGATCGGAGAATTTATATTCATCCGAAAGATTCCATGAACTAAAGACTTTCCCCCGTTTATCAAACACTTTGGGATCAGCTGCCAATGCTGCCACAGCCCGCCCAACAAACCATGGTGTTTCAGAAGCTATCCAGTTGGGATCTACACGCGTCCCGTCTTTCCAATTGGATTCTGCAACACCGAAGTGTTCAAGCATAGCTTCTGATCTTAAGAAACCGGGCGTAACAGCCAATGCTCCAATGCCATAGTCCTCTAGCTCCTGGTTCATGGTGAATGCGAGCCGGATAACTGAAGTTTTAACCAGGTCATAGAATAATTGACCGCGGTAAAAATAACCATCACCATCTGTCACCTCTATAATCAGTCCTTTTTTTTGTGGTAACATAAGGGGCACAGCATATTTGGCAGTTATGATATGGGTATCTATAGCCTGCCGTAGCATCTGGAAACCTTTAGACAGGTCATTCTCCCAAAATGGCTGGTTCCATTGCATGAGGGAATCACCACCCCATACATCATTTACCAGTACATCCAGATGTCCGTGATCAGAACGGATACGATCCATCAGGGCTATGACTTCTTCTTCTTTGCTATGGTCCGTTCTGACAGGGATTCCGATACCACCTAATTTCGTAACGATTTCGGCTGTCTCATCTATGGTTTCTGGACGTTTGGGGCCGGAAGCGGGTGCACCTTTTATGCTACGGCCTGAGCAGTATACTGTAGCACCGGCCTCGCCGAGCATTGAGGCAATGCCTCTTCCTGCGCCACGGGTTGCACCAGCAACGAGGATGATTTTTCCTTGCAATGGTTTCATACGTTTTTCGAGGTTTGTTGGGGAGGTAAAGATCAAGTTTCACTACGCATTGTATCTGCGTAGTGGAATTAGATTATTGCCCTATTAACAGCACTAGTTCAAACCAGGTTTGGTTGATCAAACATACTTCCTATAGTAGAATATGTAGTGATTATCTAAAATTGGGTAATTGCAAAGGGGAGTCTATAGGTCCTGTAAAAGAGTAAGTTGCTAACAGAATTATGCATTCAGAGAAATTAATTGGAATCAACAAGGATTTTCTATTAAAATAAAGCTGGCTAATAATACTAAACAAAGTGAAGTTATTCACTTATCTGGCAAGGACATTAGTTATAAAAAGATCTTATTCTGAATTAATATTAAGGAGAGGATTTGGAAGAGTGGAAATATGATGTAGATGAAGGAAATGTTGGAGGTGAGGGTGGCGATGGAAGTGATAGGAGTTGTAAGAGTTGATTGAAGCAAGGTGGAGGTGGAGATGGAGATGAAGTTGCAGGAGCTGATGGTATTGTAAGAATTGAAGGAGATGATGAAGTTATAAGAGTTATTGGAGTTGAAGGAAGCGATGGAGTTCCAGGAGAACTTGGAGTTGTAAGAGTTGATGTAGTTGATGAAGTTGTAGAAGCTGATGGAGTTCTAGGTGTTGATGGAGTAAAAGGAAGCGATGGAGTTATATGAGCTATTGGAGTTGTAAGTGTTGTAAGAGCTGATGGAGCTGAAGGAAGTGATGGAGTTGAAGGAGCTATTGTAGTTGTAAGAGTTGATGGAGGTAATGAAGTCGTAGAAGCTGATGGAGTTATAAGTGTTGATGGTGTTGATCAAGTTGTAGAAGTTGATGGTGTTGTAAGTGTTGATGGAGTTAGGAAGCGATTGAGTTGTAGGAGCTATTGGAGTTGATGAAGTTAATGAAGCTGATGGAGTTATAAGTGTTGATGGAGTTAGACGATTGAGATGTAGGAGCTATTGGAGTTGATGGAGTTAATGAAGCTGATGGAGTTAAAAGTGTTGATGGAGTTGAAGGAAGCGATGGAGTTGTAGGTGCTATTGTGGTTGTTAGAGTTGAAGGAGCTGATAGTGTTGTAAGAGTTGAAAGTGTTTCTGGAGTTTAAGGAAGCGATGGAGTTGTAAGAGCTATTGGGGTTGTTAGAGTTGAAGGAGCTGATAGTGTTGTAAGAGTTGATAGAAGTGATGAAGTTGAAGAAACTGATTGTGATGTAAAAGTTGAAGGGGATGATAAAGTTGTAAGAGTTGATGGAGTTGTAAGAGTTGTTGGAGCTAATGGAGTTGTAGAGGTGATGAAGGTGATGGAACTGTTCGTGCTGATGGTGGTGAAGTTTATTCACCTTGCATACTAATGCAGGCTAATTAGGGTTGTAAGGGTAAAACAAGCCTAATATCTTTAGAGGGGGCAATATGAAATATTTGTAATTATCTTTATGCAGGTTCGTGGTCAATTAAATGTCAGGGCTAATAAATTACATCAATTACATAAGGTGAAATAGCTACGATTTAATCTGACAGTTAGGGTTAATTTTAAGTAACCACACTTTTAATCAACCCTTTAAAACTGCCAGACATGAATGTAGCGGTAAAGTTAATTAAAAACAAAGTAGGCTTATTA
>NZ_QFFK01000001.1:563934-988327 GCF_003149455.1 Chitinophaga deserti | reverse complement strand
CAATTGTAAAGCGAATTTGATCGCAAGCCAAGTAACTGTAAAGCGAAAACAGTGTTTAACGACAATGCTGTCAAGCCAATCCCGTACTTAACCCCCTAACCCTGTAAAGTTTTTTCAGTGTAAGACATAGGGTTAGAATACTGTTTTAATACGGTTACAATACGGTTACAATACGGTTAGGACACGGTATTAATACGGTTACAATACGGTTAGAATACATTTTTTCTATCCTAAAATGGCTTTTATCCGCTTAATAGACCCCCATTTTATGCAGGCTTTTATGCCTTTCTGCAAATGGCCTAAGCGAAGATTTCATTCAATACCCTGGCCAGCCGTACCCCGCCCTTCAGTAACTGATCATTCAGATCTTCCACGAAAAGGTAGTTGTAACGGTAGCTCAGTTTGTCGCCGGAGTTGGTCCGGTCATATATTTTATCACTTAATACATGGGATTCCCACATCCAGTCGGCCACGCTGCCCTGGCGTATTAGTGAAGCTTTGGCGGAAGTAGTTACACGGTTCAGGTTGTGCGCATATTCGGTGTAGCTGTATTGCTGGAAATCGATGAGGTGCTCGTCCCATACACGATGAAGGTTGGTAGGGCGTTCGAACCAGGAAACCTGGATTTTGTTGCCCCCCATATCCTCGTCGCGCCCAACGTGCAGGGGCATATGCATATCCCCGATGAGGTGAACGAGGAAGGTGAGCGCAAAGCGTTTTTGTGCAGCCGATGTTTTCGGGTTCTTAAGCTGAGCGATCATTGCCATTGTCTGGCTGTACAGGTTTTCCCCTTTGGCAGCTGCCATAATACGGTCGAATTCAGCACGGGTACAATGGCCGGGAAAGTCGAGGTAATGCCAGGAAGAGGTGTGTTTGTAGGTATCCGTAGTGTCGGACTTAATGAAGTCGGGCCAGTTGGCGATCATGGCAAGACTTTCGTTGCCTATGATCTTTTGTATTCCGAGTTTAGCTTTGTTACTGAGGCGGAAGGTAGCGATTTCGGCTACCACGCGGTGCCCTGTGGGGCCGTATGCGCTTGCGGATGGTATGTAGCCAAGCGTGATCAACAGCAGTATGGATAAAACCTTTTTCATGTCAGTCGATTTGTCGAATTTTGGGACCGAAGTTCGGTCATTCCCCCATAAATTACGAAATTCGTTGACCCGCAGTTAAATCAGACACGATATGCCTTTCAAATTAGAAGCACCTTATAAACCCTCAGGCGATCAGCCCACCGCCATTGCACAGCTCACCGAAGGGCTGCAGGATGGCGAACGCGCTCAAACCCTGCTGGGGGTTACCGGTTCGGGTAAAACCTTTACCGTAGCCAATGTGATCCAGAATGTGCAGAAGCCCACACTGGTGCTGACCCATAATAAAACCCTTGTAGCACAACTCTATGGGGAATTCAGGCAGTTCTTCCCCGAAAACGCGGTGGAGTACTTCGTGAGCTATTATGATTATTACCAGCCAGAGGCATACATGCCCGTGAGCGATACCTACATAGAAAAAGACCTCGCCATCAACGAGGAACTGGATAAACTGCGCCTCCGTGCCACCTCGAACCTGCTTTCCGGCCGGCGGGACATTATTGTGGTAGCCTCCGTTTCCTGCATATATGGTATGGGTAACCCCACCGACTTTGAGAACGGTATCATCCGGATCTTCAAAGGCCAGCAGCTGGGGAGGAACACGATGCTCCACGGACTGGTAAATGCCTTGTATTCGCGTACCACAGGAGATTTTAACCGGGGTAACTTCCGCGTTCAGGGCGATACGGTCGATATTAATCTGCCCTATGTGGACTATGGTTACCGAATTACCTTCTTTGGCGATGAAATCGAAGAGATAGAGACTTTCGATGTACAGAACGGTAAGCGCATTGGTACCATGGATACTGCGGCCATCTTCCCGGCGAATCTGTACATCGCGCCGAAAGACATGATGGTGCAGATCCTCCATGAGATACAGGATGAAATGAGTGCGCAGGTAGATTATTTCAAGAAAGAAGGGAAGCTCATTGAGGCCCAACGGCTCTCAGAAAGAGTAAACTACGACGTGGAGATGATCCGTGAGCTGGGGTATTGCAGCGGTATTGAGAACTACTCCCGCTTCCTGGACCGGCGTAAGCCCGGTACAAGGCCCTTCTGCCTGCTCGACTATTTCCCGAAAGACTTCCTGCTGGTCATCGATGAAAGCCACGTTACCATCCCGCAGGTGAGCGGTATGTACGGGGGCGACCGCTCCCGCAAACTTACCCTGGTAGATTACGGCTTCCGGCTGCCTTCCGCCCTGGATAACCGGCCGCTGAACTTCCACGAGTTTGAAAGCCTGCTGAACCAGACGATATTCGTAAGTGCCACCCCCGGAGAATATGAACTGCGTCAAACTGAGGGTGTGGTGGTAGAGCAAATCGTTCGCCCTACGGGCCTCCTGGACCCCCCAATTGAGATAAGGCCCAGTAAGAACCAGGTGGATGACCTGCTGGATGAGATTGATAAAACGGTGAAGAAGGGCGACCGCGTACTGGTAACTACCCTTACCAAGCGTATGGCAGAGGAAATGGACAAGTACCTGCATCGTATTAATATTAAGTCGAGGTACATACATAGTGAAGTGGATACACTGGAGCGGGTGGAGATCCTGCGGGATTTGCGCCTTGGTAATATAGATGTACTGGTGGGGGTGAACCTTCTGAGGGAAGGGCTTGACTTGCCTGAGGTGTCGCTGGTGGCGATCCTGGATGCGGATAAGGAAGGCTTCCTTAGGGATGAGCGTTCACTTACCCAGACTTCGGGGCGTGCGGCGAGGAATGTGGATGGTAAGGTGATATTCTATGCAGACAAGATAACGGACAGTATGCAGCGCACTATAGACGAAACCGACCGCCGGAGGGAGAAGCAGCGTAAGCACAACGAAGAAAACGGGATTACACCCAGAACGGTCCGTAAGTCTAAAGAACAGATTATGGGGCAAACCTCTGTACTGGCCATTCGGCACTTCGATGAGTCGTCCCCGTACGCTGTACATGATGAGATGGCGGTGGTGCAGGATGAGGGTAAGGCGTTCAATGCAAGCACCGTACAAAGTATTCCGCAGATGGAGAAGAGTATCGCGAAGGTGAAGAAAGAAATGGAGAAGGCTGCCAAGGACCTGGATTTTATGGAAGCCGCCCGTTTGCGCGACCAGATGTTCAATATGCAGCAGGAACTCGAGAATATGAAGAGAAATTAGTTGCTAAAACAAATAAAGCAGCATAGAATTATTTATAATATGATTGGGCGAATTGTACGGTTTTTATACAGCCAGTGCAATTCGCTTTAATATTTAAAACCTTACTGATCAAAGCTTTGTAAGGTTTTATGCATTTTTGTAGTAGCACATTCATACCTGCAAATTAGAATTTCGTAATCTGGCGCTAAATATTCTCATAATCAATTGAAATATAGTTTGTTAATACTGATAATACCCCCTCATTATCCCATCAAATTATCATAAAATCAAATATTATATTGCATCTGATTTTAATATGATTGCTGTATCGGCCTCATAATCCCATGAATTTTCAATGTTTTCCAATTTTCGGGCGTTCTATTTGAGGTTTTAAATCCCTCACCTACTTTTATTGAGAATTTTAAAATGAAACGCTATGAAGAAAAATTCATTTCAGGATTATCTGCCCTTTATCGTTTTGGCCGGGCTTGCCGTAATTGGCATTTTTTTACCGACCCCGACAACTTTTGCTGACGCCAGCAAGTATAATGCTGCAGATGTAGCCTGGATACTGGTAGCCACCTGTCTGGTGTTTTTGATGACCCCCGGTTTGTCCTTCTTCTACGGAGGCATGGTAAACCGAAAGAACATCATCTCTACCATGATGCAGAGCTTTATCGCCACCGGCCTTATCAGTGTGATCTGGGTTGTGGTAGGTTTCAGCCTGGCATTCGGTACATCCCAGAACGGGATCATCGGCGACCCGTCTACTTTCTTCTTCTTTAAGGGAGTACCTGACGGCGGGCCCTGGAGCCTTGGCCCCACAATTCCCCTGATGCTTTTCGCGCTTTTCCAATTGAAGTTTGCCGTAATCACTCCGGCACTGGTAGTTGGAGCCGTGGCTGAGCGTATCCGCTTTACCTCTTACGTGCTCTTCATGGTACTGTTCAGTCTCCTTGTATATGCGCCCATCGCACACTGGACCTGGCATCCCGAAGGCATTCTCTTTAAACTGGGTGTGCTTGACTTTGCCGGTGGTACGGTAGTACATATTTCCGCAGGTTGCGCCGCACTCGCCGGAGCACTTGTTCTCCGCCGCCGTAAAGACCACATCGCTAAAAAAGAGCTGACCCCTGCAAACGTACCTTTCGTACTGCTGGGTACCGGTCTTCTCTGGTTTGGCTGGTTTGGTTTCAACGCAGGTTCTTCACTCGGTGCCAACTCTCTGGCGGTTACCGCTTTTGCCGCTACTAACACAGCTACTGCCGCTGCTGGTCTTTCCTGGATCTTCTTCGATGTGATCCGCGGCCGTAAGCCTTCGGTACTTGGTTTCTGCATCGGTGCAGTTGTAGGTATGGTGGCTATCACCCCTGCTGCCGGCTTCGTAGGTGTTCCGCAATCGCTGTTCATTGGTTTCGCTGCAGCTATTGTATCCAACCTGGTGGTACACTTCAAAAACAAATCTTCTATCGATGATACGCTGGATGTATTCCCCTGCCATGGTGTAGGTGGTATGACCGGTATGCTCCTGACAGGTATTTTCGCTTCTCAGGCAGTAAACCCCGCTCTTACAGAAAGCGGCTGGGCTTATGGAAACTTCAGCCTGTTCTATAAACAAACACTTGGCCTCCTGCTGGTAGTAGGTTACAGCTTTGCGGTATCCTGGGCTATCTTCAAGTTCATCAACTACGTTCACCCGCTCCGCGTGACTGACGAAGAAGAAGAACTCGGCCTGGACGTTACCCAACACAACGAAGCTTATCACCCCAACCTCATGAAAGTGGGCACCAATGGCTCGCTTACCGAAGAAGAAACCGGCATCCAGCACGGTTAATCAACGCTGATCTTTCGCAATAGTTAGTAAATACCTAGTTAGTTTGAAAAACCGGATGTTGTTCGTCGTCATGGCTAAAATGCCATGATGACGGGCGATCCGGGAGTGGTTTGCCCGAACAGCACAATGTCAACGATTCAACACCTTAACAAGCAGCCGAACCCTTTATCATTTTATTAACCAAAATTTTAAAATTCCAATGATGAGAACAAGTTTATTCGCGCTCCTGGCTGTCTTACTGTCCGTGTCTGCCTCCGCTCAGGACTCCACCCGCCTCCTGCCGGTTGGCTTTAAGTTGTCTGGCTCCGCCGATGTATATTATAAATACAATTTCAACAAGAACGCTACCGATAATAAAACCAGCTTCACCGGTTCCCATAACTCTTTCGAGTTGAATATGCTGTCCCTTAAACTGGAAAGCTCTTTCAAAAATGTAGGGATGGTAGCTGATATCGGATTCGGCAAGCGCGCGGAAGATTTCTCCTATAACGATGAAAAGACCCGCCTGGCCATCAAGCAACTCTATGTTGCCTATGCACCCACCTCATGGCTCAAATTCTCTATGGGTTCTTACAGCACCCACGTGGGATATGAACTGGTGGATGCTTATGCGAACCGCAACTACAGCATGTCATATATGTTTTCCTATGGCCCTTTCTTCCACACCGGGGTTAAAGCGGATTTAACGTTTGGCTCGCACAGCTTCATGGTAGGCGTGTTCAATCCGACCGATTTTAAATCTGCTACCTGGGGTGGAATTAAATTTATCGGTGCACAATATGGTTTTGCTCCTGCAGAAGTGCCCTTCAAATTTTACCTCAACTACATAGGCGGCCGCGATACTTTCCAGACCCGGAACGATCAGCTGGATGCCGTGCTTACCTATCAGCTGACGCCTAAATTCGGCTTCGGATACAATGGTACTTACAGCATGTATAAAAATGGTATCAGTACCAACTGGTACGGCTCTGCCCTGTATCTCAATTTCGACCCCACGGAGAGCATCGGGCTTACGCTGCGCGGTGAGTATTTCTCCGATAAAGACAATATCAAAGTATATGGAGATAAAACGGAGTATCCCGAAGGTGGCAGCATCTTCGCCGTTACCCTGTCTGGCCAGTACAAGGTGGGAGGCTTTACGCTGATCCCCGAGTTCAGGCTGGATCATGGCTCGAAGGATATTTTCCTGAAAGGGGAAGATGTACCCAAGGCAAATTCGGCCAACGTATTGCTGGCGGCCATATACAAGTTTTAAGAAATCCTAATCACAGGCTCATATAAATAAATTTAACCGAACCTTTATGTAGAGGGGCTGGCTGTTTCAGCCGGCCCATTTTATTTTACGCAGGCATAGTCCGGGAGGGGGATTTGCGCCATTAAAATTTCCCGGTATCAAACCGGGTTTTTTGTATCTTTTCTCCCCCAAAATGGGCTGTCAATTATGCTGCAACGTTCCACACTGAAGTTTTTGAAAGACCTGAAGCTGAATAACAACAAAGCCTGGTTCGATGAAAACAAAGCTGCCTATCTGGCGGCGAAGGAAGATTTTGAAAGCCTGGTACAACAACTTATAGACGGGCTGGCACGGATAGATCCGGGAATGGAAGGGCTTGTGGTGAAAGATTGTGTGTTCCGTATTTATAAAGATGTCAGGTTTTCTAAAGACAAGACTCCTTATAAAATAAACATGGGTGCTTCCTTCACGAAAGGAGGGAAAAAGAGCCCGCTGGCCGGATTCTATTTTCACCTGGAGCCGGGAGGGCATAGCATGGCCGGTGGCGGACTATGGATGCCTGAGCCTGCTGCGCTCAAAAAAGTGCGCCAGGAAATAGATTATAACTTCGCTGAGTTTCAGCGAATCGTTGGGGCGAAAGATTTTATCCGCCTGTTTGGAAAAGTAAATGGCGACTCGTTGAAGACTGCGCCACAAGGATATCATGAAGATAATCCCGCTATTGCTTATCTGAAACTGAAAAGCTGGGTTGTAACTACTCATGTCAGCGACGATGCGGCTACCCAGCCTACGCTCGTTCGCGAAATACTTCGCATTTTCTCGACTATGATTCCTTTCTTAGGGTTTCTCAATGCCGCACAGGACGAATCTTAATGTTATGCTCCCCCGCCCTGCTAGTTACCGGAGAAGTTCTTGATGACAAGCGCTTCCGGCAACTAGGCTGCTGCAACAAAATAGACAGTAAATCAATTCTTGTGTATCAAAAACTCAAACGGACGCGATTTACGGTTCTTTAATACGTTTTCCTTGTCTGTCTTCGTTTGCGCGAAGCGCTGATTGTAAACATTTGCCACTTCGATGATCGGCATGATACCATCCATCGTATCCTTCTGATCAACAATGTTCATGATGCGGGAAACCTGCGAAGAAAAGTTAGTGCTCCATTCTTCAGTGAACTTGTGCATTAACAAAAGCTCACGATTTGCGTTGGTTTTCATAGGATAAAAAGGGTGTTTAAATTGATAGAATAGTTTTCATGGATAATACAGATAAAGAATTTATTAGCATAGGATTGCAATAGGATTGTACTATCAAAGGTGGACTTTATCCTGCACAAATCTATACTACTTCCGTGTAGTTTTTAGTCCAGGTTGCATTAACAAAAAATGATGAAAGCAGGCACAGTAAACGCATTGCGCGTTTTGTTAATAGAGTCGCTAGTATTCGTATATCCCTCGTCGTAGTTTGACGGGGAAGTGAATTTAAATTAAAAAAAGACAACTTCCAAATGTTCAACCCTGTAATCCGTTGAGAATAAATGACGCATGGCGGAGTTATGTGTGTAGATGAATGATAATGAATGAAAACCGGCAAAAAGATTTTTTTTGTTAATGAATTGAACTGCAGGATGATAGCAGTTTTAGGGCAAAAAATAACGGCGCGGAATGATCCGCGCCGTTGTGGATAACTATTTTATTGGCAGTGCTTACAACCAGTTCTTCCCGGTAAGGTATTCCGCGATTTGTACAGCGTTTGTTGCCGCACCTTTACGCAGATTATCTGCAACGATCCAAAGATTCAATGTATTAGCCTGCGTTTCATCACGACGGATACGGCCTACAAATACCTCGTCTTTATCATGCGCATCTTTAGGCATGGGATACGCAGCCTTTGAAGGATCATCCACCACAATCACACCAGGCGTTGCTGCCAGCAGGTTGCGTACTTCAGTAAGATCGAAGTCTTTATCAAATTCAATATTCACACTTTCACTGTGGCCGCCCATTACAGGTATGCGCACTGTGGTTGCCGTTACTTTCACTTTCTCATCGCCCATGATCTTCACGGTTTCTTTCACCATCTTCATCTCTTCTTTGGTATAACCATTGTCGAGGAACACATCGATCTGCGGAATTACGTTCAGGTCGATCTGATGCGCGTATGCTTTTTCACCTTCAATACCCTGGCGCTCGTTCATGAGCTGGGTCACTGCTTTTACACCGGTGCCGGTTACGGATTGATAAGTAGATACCACAACGCGGTTAATACCATATTTTTCATGGAGCGGGCTCAGCACCAGCACCATCTGAATAGTTGAACAGTTAGGATTCGCAATGATCTTATCTTCAGGCGTCAAAACTTTCGCATTCACTTCAGGTACTATCAGTTTCTTGCTGGGGTCCATGCGCCAGGCAGAAGAGTTATCGATCACAGTGATACCCGCTTCCGCGAATTTAGGAGCCCACTCAAGAGAAGTGCTGCCACCGGCGGAAAAGATAGCTACGTTCGGTTTCATCTTTATAGCCGTATCAGCGGTTACTACCTTGTACGGCTTACCCTTATACATTACTTCCTTACCAACAGATTTTTCGGAAGCGACAGGGATCAGTTCCGTCACCGGGAAATTCCTTTCCGCGAGTACTTGCAACATTTTGGAGCCTACCAGTCCGGTGGCACCTACTACGGCTACTTTCATGATTTGATTAGATTTAAAAATCAGACCTCAAAATTAATACATCAAACGACAATTTCTCTATATTCGGTCAGATTGTTAACCCATTAAAAATTGAATACATGCAAGCCATTGTTTGTGCATTCGCGCTTTTGAGCGCGCACTGCGGAGATACGTCGTATCCGCTGCCGCACGATGTCATCATCCACGAGATCATGACCGACCCTTCTCCTCCCGTTTCACTCCCTGAGTACGAGTACATTGAATTAAGGAATCTCTCTTCCAAATTGGTTCAGCTACAGGGCTGGAAGCTGAAAGGCAACGGAGGATCTGCCGTCCTGCCCGCTTATGCCCTTGCACCCGGAGCATTGGTGGTAGTTGCCCCACGCCGGGGCGCTTCTTTGTATCATCCATGCATCGATGCAGGAAGCTTCTTCGCACTGCATAACGATGAAGACCTCCTTTCGCTGGAATCTCCCACGGGCCGTGTGATCCATGCAGTGGCGGTAAACATGCGCCTTTACGCAGGAGGATTTAAATTTGCCGGAGGATGGAGCCTCGAAATGAAGGATCCCGCTTTTCCCTGTACAGGCACACTGAACTGGGCCTTTTCATCCGATCCTTCCGGCGGTACTCCCGGCAAGCCCAATTCCGTGGCCGCCACAATAGAAGCCCCTCCACCTCCCATGCTCATCCGAAGCACTACGCCCGACAGCATCCGGGTACGCCTGCATTTTTCCGCAGCACTCGACAGTGCTTCTGCAGCCACACCCCTTGCCTATAACACAGGCCTCGTCATTCAACAGGCCATACCCGAACCACCGGATTACAAAACCGTCTTACTCCGCTTTGCGGATACCCTGCCGCCGGGAGCCGTATTCCAGGTGAGTACATCCGGACTGAAAGATTGTTCCGGCCAAAGCATGCCTTCCGGCTCCGTTCCTTATGGCAGGCCAATGGGGGCGGCGGGCCTCGTTATCAGCGAGATACTCCCTGATCCCGTTGCCGGGGCCGACGATTTTGTGGAGATATATAATAATGGTCCCTCCCCTGCAGAACTAACAGAGCTGCGATGGACTGTACTGGCTGAAGATGGCGGCTGGAAGCCCCCGGTGCCGCTGGTGCGCCGTCCGTATATATTATTCCCCGGAGAATATCTGGCGCTGCACCCTGCACCGGAAGGCCTGTGCCGGCAATACACCTGCCTCGGCCGGGTGGAAGCGGCCTCCTTACCGGCCCTTGGCGCCGAAGCGGGGCAATTAGGGCTATTTACCAAAGAAGGGACGCTGCTGGATGAGGCATCCTGGAACAGGGCACGCCACGCACCCGAGCTGGCCGTAACCAAGGGTGTTTCTTTCGAGCGGCTCGACTTCAACGTATCCGGGCTGGAAGCTGCCAACTGGCATTCCGCTGCATCCACAGCAGGGTACGCTACTCCCGGCTACCGGAACTCCCACCAGGTAGCAGGGGTATCCGGAAAGGAATGGTGCAGCCTCGAACCAAAGGTTTTGCGGCCGGGGAACAATGGGGAGAGCGATATCGCATGGATAAACTGGAAACTTCACGCGCCGGGATTTCGCCTCGATGTCCGGATATTTGATGCCGCAGGCCGGATGGTAAGGCACCTTGCTGCAAATATTTCTGTGGGTAATACCGGCAGGATCAGCTGGAATGGCTTGGGAGACAATGGTTTACCCCTGCCCAACGGTCCTTATGCCGTCAGAATGGCCGCCTGGAATGGAAATGGGGAACAATTATTGCGGAAACTCGCTCTGGTATTGATTCGGGACAAATAAACCCGGCCTTTGGCGGGAGGGTGAAAATTTGTCAGGGCTTTATCATCTGTTAATTTTTTATATTTGCCGCTCTTAAAATTGAATTCATGCAGTACAGAGAAATTGTTGCAGTAACCGGATTAGGCGGTTTATTCCAATTGCTGGCCAGTAAACAGGACGGCGCTATTGTAAAATCGCTCGAAGACCAAAGCACTCGCTTCGTATCTTCCCGGGTACATAATTTTACCCCATTGGAAAGCATCGAGGTATTTACAACTGGCGATAATGTTAACCTGTCGGCTGTATTCAAAGCGATGCAGGAAAACGTAGCTAAGTTCCCCCTCGTGGAAGCTAAGGCTGATAATAATACCATTAAAAGCTACTTCAAAAACGTATACCCCGAGTTTGATGAAGAGCGTGTGTATGTCAGCGATATGAAGAAGATGGTGAAATGGTTCGCCATTCTCGAAAAGAACGACCTGCTGAAGTTCGAAGAAGTAGCAGAAGAAACTGCTGAAGTTGCAGAAGCACCTGCTGCTGAAGCCGCTGCCGCAGAAGAACCTAAAGCCAAAAAAGCAAAAGCTAAGAAAGAAGAAGCTCCCGCTGCTGAAGGCGCCGAAGAAAAACCGGCCCCTAAGAAGAAAGCTGCTCCCAAGAAAGCTGCTGCTGATGCTGAAGGTGCAGAAGGCGAAGAGAAAAAGCCTAAAACTACCCGTAAGAAGAAAACCGAAGAATAGTCGGTTGATAACATACTTTGCAGCAAACCAGGCCCTTCCCGTAAGCGGCCTGGTTTCTTTTTTGCCCTTACCGTCCGTTCTTATCCTCTCAGAACGGCATCTAAGCCATTGATAGCCAGATAGCTTACCCATCAGTCTGGCCATGTACACTTGCGGTCTGATTTACTGCATGCTGCCACTTTACTGCCTTTTACCACCCGGTAGACTAAAGTTTACAGTCTTGGTAACATTTGTATAAACTATCTATAACATATCTGCAAACTATCTATAAGCTACCAATAAGCCACCCCACTTTTAGGGAGGCTCAAAGGTATCTCAAAGGTATCTCAAAGGTGGCTCAAAGGTGGCTCACATGACAATCAATCAAGAAACCGGATTGCCTTTAAACAGGATCAAACGCGGGTTAAAAAGTAGTATACCGGTTTACAGATGGACTTTTCGTCCTGAAAAAGGTTGACAGTTGACCGCTTCGGTCCTTATGGCAGGTTTGGGTGGCTTAGCCCGTTTTTTGCTATTTTGGGGGCAAATAAAGTAATTAACCATGCCCAATGCTCATATTACAGCGCCCCCAAGGCAGTTTCTTCCGGCAGATTTTGCCGTAACCACCTGGGATGCGTTGCAGCCATATTTTGAAACGCTCCAGCAACGCCCCATCAACTCAGCCGAAGAACTTTCCCAATGGCTGGCAGATATCAGTGAGCTGGAAGCAGTTATAAGTGAAGATGCCTGCTGGCGTCAAATCCGGATGACGCGCGATACCGCCAGCAAAGAATATGAAGAAGCTTTCACCTATTTCTGCATGGAAATCCAGCCCAAGCTGCAACCCTATGCAGATGCGCTCAACCGCAAACTGCTGGATAGCCCCTTCAGCGCACAGCTCGATCCCGCACAATACTTCCCCTACCTGCGCAACGTACGCAAACAGGTGAAGCTGTTCAATGAAAAGAATATTCCCATTCAGGCAGAACTGAGCGTTATGGCACAGCAATACGGCGTAATCTCCGGTGCTATGACCATTGAAGTGAACGGACAGGAATACACCCTGCAGCAAGCCGCCAAGTTCCTGGAGAACCCCGACCGCAAGCTGCGCGAAGAAGTTTTCACCAAAACAGGCGAACGACGCCTGCAGGACCGTGAGAAGCTGGATACCCTTTATTCCACGCTCGTGGCCAAAAGGCATGAAGTAGCGCAGAACGCAGGATTCGCCAACTACCGCGATTATAAGTTTGAAGAACTGGGCCGTTTTGAATACACAAAAGAAGACTGCTTCCAGTTCCACCAGGCTATCCGTGAGCACATCCTGCCACTGGTAGGCCAGGCCCTCGAACGCCAGCGCATCAAACTGGGCCTCGATACCCTGCGCCCATGGGATGGCGATGCAGAACCCGAAGGCACCAAACCGCTGGAGCCATTCAAGGATGGTAACGAGCTCATCGCTAAATCCATTGCCTGTTTTAAAGAACTTCGCCCATTCTTCGGCGAATGCCTCGAAGTAATGCAGGACATGAAACGCCTCGACCTCGACAGCCGCAAGAATAAAGCCCCGGGCGGATATAACTGCCCGCTTGCAGAAACAGGCGTGCCTTTCATTTTCATGAATGCCGCCGGACAAATGAAAGACCTCACCACCATGGTGCACGAAGGCGGTCACGCCGTTCATTCGTTCCTCAGCCATGATCTCCCGCTTAGCGCCTTCAAGGAATATCCCATGGAAATCGCGGAAGTGGCGAGCATGAGCATGGAGCTGTTTTCGATGGATCACTGGCATCTGTTCTTCGATAATCCGGAAGAGCTGCGCCGCGCCAAATTGCAACAGCTGGAGCGGTCTATCGTCATCTTCCCATGGATTGCTACCATCGATAAGTTCCAGCACTGGATCTACGAAAATCCTGCCCACACGCCGGAAGAGCGTACCGCGGCATGGACACGCATCCTCGACGAATTCACTCCCGGAAATATTGACTGGACAGGCTTTGAGCATTTCCGCGCCAGCAACTGGCAGCGCCAGCTGCACCTCTTCGAAGTACCATTCTACTATATCGAATACGGTATTGCCCAGCTGGGTGCCATCGCTATGTGGAAGCAGTACCGCGAAAAGCCGGAAGAAGCGTTGGATAATTACATGAAAGCGCTAAGCCTGGGGTATACTAAAACACTGCCCGAACTGTACGAAGCAGCCGGTATCCGGTTCGACTTCTCGCCCGCATACGTAAAAGAGCTGGCGGATTTTGTGCAGCAGGAAATTAACCTGATTACGAAGTAATCATTCTACAGAAATAAAAAAGGGAGCGGCCAAATGGTCGCTCCCTTTTTTTATGTGTTTAATATTTTATTGGCACGATTTACATACACCGCTTACCACTACTTCCACGTTATGCATGGCGTAGCCCGATGGCAGGGCGATGACGGGTACATCCGTTTCTTCGAGGCACTGTGTGCTGCCGCATTCTTCGCAACGGAAATGTACGTGATGATCGTGATGTTCATGCTCCCGGCAATCGGATTTGCAGATAGCATACCGTACACTGGTATCAGTAGTGGGGATTTTATGAACGATCCCCTTATCGAGGAATGTTTGCAGGGTACGGTAAATGGTAACCCGGTCAAAGCTTTTGCCGCTGAGCTTTTCGAAGTCGGCATGTTCGAGTGCGCCGTTACTTTTCAAAAAGAGCTCCAGTATCTTCACACGGGTATCTGTGACGCTCAGATTGCTGGAACGTAACAATTGCACGATGATTTCTTTCTGTTTTGCAGGCATTGTTCTAAAATTTACTCTTGCATCAACCGGTCGATGTCGGTTATCAGCTTGTCAATATCTTTCGCTTTAGTGCCTTCGTAGAGGCCGCGTATCTGGCCTTCGCCATCTACCAGGGCAAACCACTGGGTGTGTACGAAGTCATCTTCCCCGGTAAATTTACCATCGTCTACCAGATAGCTTTCACGGGCCAGTTTATAAAGCTGCAGTTTATCGCCCGTAAGGAAGTGCCAGTTCTTCGGATCCGCGCCATGCTTTTCGGCATATGCCTTCAGCACGGGGATGGAGTCGTAATCCGGATCGGAAGTGTGCGACAGGATCATGAAGTTCGGTTTATCCTTGTACTTAGCATAAATCTTTTCCATGTTCTTATTCATCACCGGGCAAATGTTGGTGCAGGTGGTGAAGAAGTATTCGGCCACGTAGATTTTGCCTTTCACATTATCCTGTGTAACGCGGTTGCTGTCCTGGTCAGTGAAGTTGAAGCCCTGAACGGTATGGCCGGGAGGGCCCAGTACCGGGAGCTTTTCTCCGCCTAAAAATTTCCCTGTGCTTTCCTTGATCAATAAGCCCGCATAAGCCATAAAGCCAATGCTCAGCAGCACGAAAAACGAGGTGTAAAAGATTGCTTTTCTAGACATGTCAAATTTATATCCTGATCTGATATGCAAAGGTAGCACAGTTTCCGGACACGGTCCCTGAGCGAAGTCATTTGTCGGTTACCTCCGCATTATCGAGGTTATAGTACATTTCGTAAATGTTTTTTTCATTGAGCCTCAGTATGCCTGTTGCTTTTATATAGTCGTCGGTTTCGAAATCCGGTTTCTTTGATTTGAAATTAAGGGTCATAACAGTTTCGGGACCTGCGCCTCCGCAGAAGAAGCAGGAGCTGTTGGGATTAGCGCTCAGCACATACACGCCACCCTTAGCATCTACCGGAACCATATAACCGCTGATTTCCACTGCTTTACCGTTCAGCGCTTTGATGCTTCTGGAAAAGGAGGGGTACAGCATGGGCATTTTCATCTTTTCGTCGTACTTGCGGGTGAAGATGACGTCAGACAGTTGTTTCCAGGTCACTTTAAGCGGCGCTTCATTGCGCAGCGCTACGGTAACGGTGGAAACCGGAAGGCTTTCGGAAGCAGATGCACGTGCAGAAACGATCTGTTTCATCCAGGGGGCCGCAGCCAGGCTGTGGCGGCATACTTGAGAAATGTCGGAACAGGAAACAAGGAAGATGGCAACTGCGGCCAGGGTAATTTTCTCCACTTTAAGCATTGGCAAGCGTTTTAGCAATATTAAGCCGGAAGGCACGTACGGCAGGCAATAAAGCTGCCAGCATACAGGCTCCAACTATGGCTGCGGCAGTTATACCGTCCGCAGCGGTAAGCGGCATAGCGCCGGAAAAATTTAAATGATAACCAGCAAAGAGCTCTTGTTGTAAAAGCAGCAGGGCTACCCGGCTCAGCGCAATCCCCGTTATCACACCCAGCACTCCCAGCAGGAAGGCTTCAGCGAATACGAGTAAGAGCAATTTGCCCCGGGAGCCGCCCATGGTCCGTATAAGGGCCAGTTCGTAGCGGCGCTCGTGCGTGCCCTGCACCAGCGTTACAAAGATACTGCATGCAGCCAGCCCGGCCAACAGCCAGCCAAGGGCACGTAACACCTTAGCCCCGGTTCCAAGCAGCGACTGCAGCCTGTTAATCTCAATTGCGGGTACAGCTGCCTGCATGTTTGTATTCTCATTTATCATCCGGGGGAAAGTGAGCTGCCCCATTGGACTGCGGAACTTCAGCAGCACTGCGGTAACCTGTCTGTCAGGGGCTTCTTGTTTTTCTTCCGCCTCATGATCGTGATCGTGTTCTTCTCCTTCTTCATGCACATGTGGTGCTTCATGGGTCGCGTGAATATCCCACACGCTTTCCAGCGGGGTTAGCAGCAGCTGGTCGATGGCGAGGCCCGTAGAGGGTAAGATGCCGATGACGGTATATTGCTGGTCTTCATGCACATGCCCGGTTTTACCCAGTCCGTGTGTTCCGGAGAAAGTACTTCCCAGTGTAAGGCCTGCTTTCCGTGCGGCTTCTGCTCCGGCCACTACTTCCATGGATTTGCCAAATACTTTACCCTCGGCGGGCTTTAAATGATATTTATCGAGGTAGGCTTGTGTGGTGCCGATGATGCGGAAGCCGTGGTAGGAGTCTCCCAGCGAGATGGGGACAGCAGATTCCACCATGGGATTATCCATGAAGGGCGCAGCTTCCGCGAGGGAAATATTACCGGTAGGATTATCGAGGTGGTACACGCTGCTGAGAATGAGCTGGAGGGGGCTGCCTTTGGCGCCCAGTACAAGATCTACGCCGTCGATTTGTTTTTCCAGTTGCTGGCGTGCCTGGCGGTTGAGTGCCCAGAGTACCAGCAACACGGTAGTACTGCAGGCAAGCAGTAACCAGCAAAGTACGGTATAGAGCGGTTTATGAAGCAGGTTGCGTATGGCGATACGGAAAATCATGTGAGTTGAATGTGTTGTGGGAAAAGGGAGGTGAGCCGGTTGTCGTGCGTTACAATGAGTAAAGCGGCTTTATGCCGCGCAGCCTGTTCGGACAGGAGCCGGGCAACGGCTTCACAGTTACGGTCGTCGAGGCTGGCCGTAGGCTCATCTGCCAAAATCACGTTGGGGGCCGGCAGTACAGCCCGGGCAATAGAGGCGCGTTGTTGCTCACCCTGACTAAGGCGTGCCGGTAGCTGGTGCAGCAGATGATCAATCCCAAGGCTCTGTGCTACCTCCTGAAGCTGGTTCTTATCCGGCCTGGAGCCCGTCAGGTGAAGGGGCATCATCAGGTTATCCCGTACGGAAAGCGATCCTATGAAATGGGAACGTTGAAAAACGATGCCGATATACCGGCCGCGGAATGCGTCCATGCTGCGGGTATTTAGCCCGCCGATGTTGGTGCCTGCTATTTCCACCGTACCGTTGGCGGGAGGGATAAGCCCTGCCAGCATATGGAGCAGGGTGGTTTTCCCGGCACCTGAAGGTCCTGTAATCAGGAGTGTTTCACCAGCCTGGCAGGCCAGGTCGGGAAATCGGATCACCCTGCCGCCGGGGTAGGTGTAGCTCAGTTCGCGCGTCTGGATCATGATATCTGTCCTCACTTTTGTTTTGGCAACCGCGTTGCAAACGGTGGTTGGAATTCGGCTAAGTTAGCTTTCAATACACACAAATTTCATTAATTTTAGGATAATACGCAACATTGTTGCAAAATAACCCTTAGCTTTGTTCCCCACAAAAGAAGCAAACTATGGCAAATAACCGATTCATGAATAAGCTGAACCTGGATATACTGGGCATTGGAGCCTCCCTGGCCTGTGCGGTACATTGTGTTGCCCTTCCGTTACTGGCGGCAGTTTTGCCCCTTGCAGGTGTTGCCATACATTACGAGCCGCTGGAGTATCTGCTGCTGGGGGCTACTCCGGTTGTGGGGTTGCTGGCCTTATACAGAGGGTACCGTTATCAGCACCGGCGCATTCGTCCGTCGGTATTATTCATTGCCGGGTTTACTTTACTGATGGCGGGGCATTTCTGGTTTCCGGAAGCCTGGGAGCTGAGCGCGATCGCAATTGGTGCAGGACTGCTGATAGCCGCACATATTGATAATATCCGTTTTTGCAGGAAGTGCCGGGTGAAGGAACATGAAGTAGTGACCCGGAAAGCTGCGTAATACATTAGCCCTGTCCGTGTAACCGGCACAGGGCTTAACCATACTTTTTCCATATAGAATATACTGCGGAACTGCATGCACATCGAAGTAATGTGCGTAACGGCTTTCGCATGCGATATCCATTCCCCGTAACCATTTAACCTGACTATATGCCCGCAAATTCTTCCATCACCCTTTCTGCGGACCACTTCCGCAAAGCTCCCCGTAAACTGCCGGTTACCGTACTCAGCGGATTTCTCGGTGCGGGTAAAACCACCCTGCTGCAACATATACTGCATAACCGCGAAGGCCTCCGCGTAGCCGTGATCGTTAATGACATGGCGGAAGTGAATGTAGATGCCCGGCTGGTGAAAGATTCCGCCGCACTGCATCATACAGAGGAAAAACTGGTGGAGATGTCTAACGGTTGCATCTGTTGCACACTGCGCGAAGATCTGCTCAACGAAGTGCAGCGTTTGGCTGCAGAGAACAGGTTCGATTATCTGCTGATAGAGTCCAGCGGTATTGCTGAACCCTTGCCGGTAGCTCAAACCTTTACTTACCGCGATGATGCTCTCAATATTGATCTTGGTGCGTTTGCAGAACTGGATACGCTCGTTACGGTAGTGGACGCTTACAATTTCCATCATGATTATTCCAGCCGCGAACTGTTGTCGGAAAAAGGAATGACGGAGGTGGAAGATGAACGTACCATTGTGAACCTGCTGACGGAGCAGATTGAATTTGCCAACGTCATTGTCCTGAATAAAACGGACCTGGTCAGTGAGGAACAGAAAGGTACACTCAAAGCACTCCTCCGCAAGTTCAATGCAAAAGCCCGCATCATTGAAGCGGTGAAAGGCGAAGTGCCATTGAAGGAAGTGTTGCACACGCGGCTGTTCGATTTTGATGAAACTTCCCAGTCTGCAGGCTGGATCGCAGAGCTGGAAAAGGAACATGTTCCTGAAACGGAGGAATATGGTATCAGCTCTTTCGTTTACCGCAGCCGTGCTCCATTCCATCCGGAACGCTTCTGGGAAATGATCCAGCACAATTGGCCGCAGGGCGTTGTACGTTCCAAAGGTTTGCTGTGGATCGCCTCCCGGCCCGACGTAGCCGTAAACTGGAGCCAGGCAGGCCGCAGCCTGATGGCAGGCCGTGCAGGCGTTTGGTGGTGCTCCATCCCTGATGGGCAATGGCAGCTCGATGCAGCTTCCGAAGCCCTGGTGCGCAGCCGCTGGCATCCCCTATATGCCGACCGTTACAACGAAATCGTGATCATAGGGCAGCGAATTGACGAAAAAGAGATTACCAGCCGGCTGAATGCCTGCCTTTGTACCAGCCTGGAGATCAGGGATTGGTCGCTCGGGCATGTTTTTAAAGACCCTTTCCCGGCTTTATAATATTAGTTCCCGAAAACCCCAGGCCGCCGCCTGCCTGCTGTCCTGGCGGGTTTCCCATAGGTGGCGGCTACCTTTAGTACTATGTTATTTAGGCTGGTCTAAAAATTAATTTAGACAAATGTCGATTCTGTTTTTAAATTTGTCTCATAATTAATTCGAATCCCCATGGCAGGAATGCTACGCTCTTTCTACATTTTACTTTTTGTTGCGGCATCGCTGGCCGCCAACGGCCAGGGCCGTTTGAAAGGATCAGTTACCGCCGGGGAAGGCCCGGTTCCATTTGCTACTGTTGGTTTCAAGGATCTTAAAACCGGTGCGGTAACCGATGAGGGCGGACAGTTCATCCTGCAGAACATCCCTCCCGGCAAGCATGTGCTCCAGGTAAGTGCTGTCGGCTATCTTACTTCTACCCAGAACATTGTGATAAAACCTTCCGGCACCACATCCGTCCTCATCCGCCTGGAGCCTTCTTCCAGCAACCTGGGCGAAGTAGTTGTGAGTGGTACCCTGCGGCCGGTGACCAAAATGGAAAGTCCGGTACCGGTGGAAGTATATTCCCCTGTCTTCTTCCGGAAAAACCCCACACCCAGCATATTCGACGCACTCCAGAATGTAAACGGCGTACGGCCGCAGCTTAACTGCAACGTTTGTAACACCGGGGATATTCATATTAATGGCCTCGAGGGCCCTTATACCATGGTCATGATCGACGGTATGCCGATCGTTAGTGCCCTGTCTACCGTTTACGGTCTGTCTGGTATCCCCAACAGCCTGGTGGAGCGGGTAGAAGTGGTGAAAGGCCCGGCCTCTACCCTGTATGGTTCCGAAGCAGTAGGCGGCCTTATTAATATCATCACCAAATCCCCTGCTACTGCGCCCATACTTTCTGCAGATGTGATGGCTACCTCCTGGCAGGAATACAATGCCGATCTGGGCTGGCGTTTTAAGGCAGGCACAAAAGCACAGTCGCTGCTCGGGCTCAACTATTATAATTACCAGGATCCTGCTGATCATAATGGCGACGGATTTACAGACGTTACCCAACAGCACCGGATCAGCATATTCAATAAATGGACCTTTACCCGCAAAAACGACCGTGCCGCTTCGCTGGCTGCCCGGTATTTCTATGAAGACCGCTGGGGAGGACAAACCCAATGGGATAAACAATGGCGTGGAACCGACAGTATTTATGGAGAAAGCATCTACACCAGCCGGGTAGAAGTGCTGGGGCAATACCAGTTACCCACGGTACCGCGCCTCATGCTGCAGGGTTCCTTCAATTACCATAACCAAAACTCCGTGTACGGTACCACCTGGTTCCTGGCGAAGCAGACGATTGCCTTTGCCCAGCTGACCTGGGATAAGGAAATAGGGAAGCACAATTTGCTGGCAGGCCTGCCGTTCAGGTACACCTTTTATGATGACAATACGGTAGTGACTACTGAAAAGGGAGTTAACAAGCCGGAGAAGACCTTCCTGCCGGGTATTTTCGTGCAGGATGAAATAAAGCTGGCTCCGGCACATAACCTGCTGCTGGGGATGCGGTATGATTATAACTCGCTGCATGGCAATATCTTAACTCCGAGAGTGGCCTATAAGTGGTCCCCGAACTATAAGAATGTGCTGCGGTTGAATGCGGGTACCGGTTACAGGGTGGTGTCCATCTTTACGGAGGACCATGCTGCCCTGAGTGGCGCGCGGGAAGTGGTGATACAATCTGAGCTTAAGCCGGAGCGCAGCTGGAATGCCAATATCAACTATACCAAGAAGATTCCGCTGGGTAACGCCTTCCTCGGGCTGGATGCGACAGCGTTTTACACACACTTCTCTAACCGCATCATGCCAGACTATTCCCGGCCCGACTCCATATTATATGACAATCTGAAAGGGTATGCCATTTCAAAAGGCTTCAGCCTGAATGCGGATGTGGCTTTTTCCTTCCCGCTGAAGATCATGGCAGGGGCTACGCTAATGGATGTTTACCAGAAGGAGAACGGTGTGCGTACCAGGCAGATGCTCACAGAGCAGTTTACGGGTACCTGGTCGGTTAGTTATGCCTTCAAGCGTGCGGGGCTTACTGTGGATTATACCGGTAACATATATGGTCCCATGCTGCTGCCGGTGCAACCAAAAGATCCCCGTCCGGCCAAATCGCCGGTATGGAGCATTCAGAATGTACAGTTAACGAAAAAGCTGGGTAAGGAGTGGGAGATTTATGGCGGGGTGAAGAATCTGCTGAATTTCCTGCCTCCCAGCAACAGTATAGCGCATGCGCATGATCCGTTCGACAAGCGGCCCGGCTTTAATGCCGATGGTTCGGTAGATCCTTATAACATGACATTTGACCCCGCTTATGTATTCGCGCCTAACCAGGGCATCCGCGGATTCCTGGGGGTACGGTTTACGAAGCTCTGATCAGAGGTGGAGGCCTACCTTGATGCCAAGGTGGATGCTGGGAAGATATTTAATGGCTTCATCATGTTTAGCAATAACCGACATACCTTCCAGGTGGTGGGTGGTGGCAGTGTAAACTTTACTGCGGACGCCTAC
Organism: Chitinophaga deserti; assembly: GCF_003149455.1. GTDB lineage: Bacteria > Bacteroidota > Bacteroidia > Chitinophagales > Chitinophagaceae > Chitinophaga > Chitinophaga deserti. The sequence continues at coordinate 966,460 of NZ_QFFK01000001.1, read as the reverse complement.
ACCGAGGTAGGGATCGAGGATGAACCGGCCCCGGGTCATCTGGCGGCCAAGGAGGAGCTGGAGTCCATAAACATTTTTATCGCCTGAATTTTCGAAGGTCGCGCCATTGAGCGTGACCTTTTCATTTGCATAAAATACTTTCTTGAAGAGCAGAACGGGTTCGAAGTAAGTGCCTGCCATGCGGATGGCGGTGTTCCTGCGTACGAGGTACCATTTAAGTCCGGCCCGGAAGCCAAAGCCGCGGCCTTCCACAAACTGCTCGGTGGAGATGCCCGGGTTTTCCTTTCCGATATTGATCCTTTTAAAGAATACGTAATCGGGGTAATCGGTATAAATGCCGGAAACGCCCAGTTCGAGGCTCAGGGTTTCGGAGAGGTCCTGCTCCAGGTAAAGGTCCAGCTCATTAATAATGGTGGTGGGATTGACTTTGATGTAGGTGCGTTTGCGGAAGGGCTCATCCTGCGCGTGTACGGAGGTAGCTGCTGCAAGGAGAAGAATGGTAAAGATTCTTTTCATACGTCTGCCGGGTTAGAGGGAGGATGAGGCGGGGGTGTGAGACCCGCCTTACGGGAATCAGGTCAATAATCGTTCCACAATAACGGGGAACCATTTGTGTTCGAGTGCCAGTACTTTTTGGGCGAGGGACTGGGGGGTATCGCCGGGAGTGATGGTGCATTTTTCCTGGAGGATGGTGGCGCCGTCGTCATATTTTTCATTGACGAAGTGGATGGTGATACCGCTTTCGGGGTCGCCGGCGGCAATAACTGCTTCATGAACGAAGTGGCCGTACATGCCTTTACCCCCATATTTGGGAAGCAGGGCGGGGTGGATGTTAATGATCTTGTTGGGGAAAGCCTGTACGAGGTTGGCGGGTACTTTCCAGAGGAAGCCTGCGAGTACGATCAGATCGATGTGAAGGTCCTGCATCAATTTAACATAAGTGTCTCCCCTGAAGAAGGCTTCTTTATCTATTATATAAGAAGGTATATTTTCACTGGCGGCGATCTGGAGGACTCCTGCGTCCGGTTTATTGGAAACGATGGCGGCAACCCGGATGCTGGGAGATCCTTTAAGGTGATCGATGATTTTCCGGGCATTTGAGCCGGTTCCGGAGGCGAAAATGGCGATGTTTTTCAAGCTGATCAATTAATTAAGTCACAAAAATAGGCAGATAACCATTCCCGGTAACGCTAAATTTCCATAAATTTAAGTATCCGCCCTGGCCATGCGGGAAGGAGGTGAGGAAAATCATCCTGTGAGAATGCGCAAAATCATGGCAATACAACCTTCTTATGTGTATATTGTTGTAGGTTGAAGTATCACTTATCCGGTCAGGAACAACTACAGGTGAGGCACTATCCGTCAGTCCGGTTGAATTCTCCATGCAAAAATAGTATTACTGTTATCGGCGTTATCCCCATTTGGGGGAAATATGATTTTTATCAGGAATTGGTGTGTGCGTATAGGCGAGAGAGGGATAGAGGGTAGCCGAAATCAGCCACAGGAAGTAATTTCAGCGAAGATGGCTTCGCGGATGTTATATAAAAAGTGCTTTCAAAACAAGGACAATTTTTTTTCGTTTGTTGGTAAATTGTCAACATTCTGTCTTATTTTTGCTGGCACTTTTAAAGAAACCTTAGGTCAAATCTAAACTAAATAGGCTGTGTATCGTCGTGTTTCCATTCGTTTGCGTAAGCAATTTGTGAGTGTTCTTATCCTATGCGCGGGGCTGGTTTGTTCCATCTCCAACGCGCAGGCAGCAGATCCTGGTGCAGGTAAGACGCTATTTCAGCAGAATTGTGCTTCTTGTCACAATGTGCACAAAAAACTGACAGGCCCTGCGCTCGCAGGTGTTGAAAGCAGGTGGGCTGATAAGGCGCTGCTTCACAAGTGGATCCGCAACTCCGCGTCCGTTATTGCCAGTGGCGACAAGTATGCCGTTGATCTGTTCAACGCTTACAATAAGCTGCCGATGACAAACTTCCCTTCACTGACTGATGCTGATATCGACAATATCCTCGCATTCGTTCAGCAGGAAGAGTCTAAGCCTGTAGGTGGCGATAAGGCTGCTGCAGGTGGTGGAGCTGCCGGTGCTGATGGTAAAGATTCAGGAAACAACAGCCTGCTGTTCGGCATCATCACCCTGATCCTCGCGATCGTAGCGGTGATCCTCATGCAGATCAACAGTAACCTGAACAAACTGGCATCTGAGAAAGAAGGTCATGATACCATTGAGCCGGTTCCTTTCTACAAAAACAAAGTTTACATCGCCCTCTGCATCCTGGTGCTCTTTATCGTTGGCGGCTACTACACTATCCAGGGAGCAATTAACCTGGGCCGTCAGGATGGTTACATGCCGGAGCAACCCATCTTCTACTCTCACAAGGTGCACGCAGGTATCAATCAGATCAACTGTCTTTACTGCCACTCTTCCGCTGAAAAGAGCAAGCATGCCATGATCCCTTCGGAGAACGTGTGTATGAACTGCCACAAGGCTGTTACCGAATATACCGGTCCGGACCTGTTCACTGCTGAAGGCAAGAAAGTAAACGGTACTGCTGAGATTCAGAAACTGTACGATCATATCGGTTGGGATAAAGACGCAGGTCGTTACACCAAACCCGCACAGCCGATCGAATGGAAGAAGATTCACAGCCTGCCCGACCACGTTTACTTCAACCACTCCCAGCACGTAAGCGCAGGTAAAGTACAATGCCAGACCTGCCACGGCAATATTCAGGATATGGATGAAGTAAAACAGTTCGCCGACCTGTCTATGGGCTGGTGCGTGAACTGCCACCGTACCACGAAAGTGCAGTTTGCTGAAAATAACTACTACAGCATCTTCGAAAAGCTGCATAACGATGTAAAATCCGGTAAAGTAGACAGTGTAACTGTTGAAATGCTGGGCGGTACAGAGTGCCAGAAGTGCCACTACTAATCAATAGATCAGATAAAAAGATCAGACTAAATTTTCAAATCGTAACGCGATATAAATAATCACATGGAGCAAAAAAAGTATTGGAAAGGCTTGGAGGAGTTGCACAATACCACTTCGCATCAGGAGGCTGTGAAAAACGAATTCAGGGAAGATTTGCCCTTTGAAGAGAGTGAAAGTTTTCTGGGCGCAACCACCCCTCGCCGGGATTTCCTGAAATACCTCGGGTTCACCACCGCTGCCGCTACCATCGCAGCAAGCTGTGATATCCCTGTAAAGAAGGCTATCCCTTACGTAAACAAACCGGAAGATATTACCCCCGGTGTTCCCAACTATTATGCTTCCGCTTATGCAGTAGACGGTGAGTACGTTCCCCTGGTGGTGAAAACCCGTGAGGGCCGCCCCATCAAGGTAGAAGGCAACGAAATGTCTGCCATCACCAAAGGTGCCACCACTGCCCGCGTACAAGCTTCCGTTCTTTCTTTATATGACGTAGCCCGTCTCCGTTTCCCCGGTATCAATAACAAGAACAAGGAAACTGATCTGGCAAAGCGCATCCAGGAACTGCAATATGCTGAGCTGGACAAACAGATCGCCGCTGCCCTTTCCGGGAAATCAGTAGCACTGCTGACCTCTACCATTATCAGTCCTACCACTAAGAAACTGATCGGCGAATTCCTGGCGAAATATCCCGGTAGCCGTCACGTAACATACGATGCCGTTTCCTATTCCGGTATGCTCCTCGCTAACGAGGCATCCTATGGCAAACGCACCCTCCCTGCTTACCATTTCGAGAACGCTAAAGTGATCGTTAGCCTTGGCGCCGACTTCCTCGGTACCTGGCTGAACCCCGCCGAGTTTTCCGGTCAATACGGTGAAACCCGGAAGATCAATGCGAAGAACCCCGAAATGAGCAAGCACTTCCATTTCGAAAGCATGATGAGCCTCACCGGCGCAAATGCTGACGAACGCTTCACTCACCGTCCTTCCGAAGCCGGCGTTGTAGCACAGGCACTCCTCGCTGCCCTTGGTGGCGGCGTTTCTGCCCCTGCTATCGCCAATACCCGTCTGAAAGAAGGTATCGCCAAAGCGGCTAAAGCCATCCAGGCTAACCCCGGTAAGGCGCTCGTGGTGTCTGGCTCTAACGATGTGAATGTGCAGATCCTGGTAAACGCCATCAACAACCTGGCGGGTTCCAACGGTTCTACCATCGACTGGGCTGCTAACGTTAACTACAAACAAGGTATCGACGCTGATATGCAACAGCTGGTGAGCGACCTGAACGCAGGCTCCGTAGGAGCACTGATCGTTTACGGCGTTAACCCCGCTTACGACTATTTCGACGCTGCCAAATTCATCTCCGGTGTTCAGAAAGCCGGCGTATCGATCTCCTTCAACGACCGTTACGACGAAACCACCGAGCTGTGCAAATACATTCTGCCCGACCATCACTACCTCGAAAGCTGGGGTGATGCCGAGCCACGCAGCGGTTACTATGGCTTTATCCAGCCTACCATCGCTCCGCTGTTCAAAACCCGTGCTTTCCAGGACTCCCTGCTGACCTGGACCGGTAACACTACCGCCTGGGTAGATTACCTGAAGAACGAATGGATCACGCGCCTTGGCTCTCAGGGTGCATGGGACAAAACCCTGCAGGACGGTATCATCGAACCGGCTACAGCCCCCGCAATGGGTGGTGCTTCCTTCACAGGAGATGTTGCTGCCGCTGCCGCCAAAATCGGTACACCTAAAACTTCCGGCCTCGAACTGGTAGTGTATGAGAAAGTAGCCATCGGTAACGGTAAAGAAGCAAACAACCCCTGGCTCCAGGAAATGCCCGATCCGATTACCCGTTCTACCTGGGATAACTACGCCTGTGTATCCAATAAGCTGGCGAAGTCCTTCAAAATGGAACTGGGCGACGATTACGAGATCAACGCTGAGAAGAAAGTTCTGAAAATCACCGCTAAAGGCAAAACCGTTGAACTGCCCCTGCTGATTGTACCTGGTATCCAGGAAGATACGATCGCAATCGCAGTAGGTTATGGCCGCGGCAAAAAAGAATTCATTGGTAAAGCCGCCGGCGAGGTGGGAGCGAACGCTTATCCTTTCGTATCCTACAACGGCCAGACTTTCGATTACTTCGTAACCGAAGCGAAAGCCGAAGCCACCGGTGCTAAATATGCTGTAGGTCTTACCCAGACCCACAACAGCTACGAAGGCCGCCCGATCGTGAAAGAAACCACACTGGAAGAGTTCATCAAGAACCCGAAAGAAGTGAACCACGACCGTCAGCACCTTTTCGAAACTTATGGTGAAGATTTCCGTAACGAAGGAACTCTTTATACCGGCGGTACTAAATTTGAATATCCCGGTATCAAATGGGGTATGTCTATCGACCTGAACTCCTGCTTCGGCTGCGGCGCCTGCGTGGTGGCTTGTACAGCGGAGAACAACGTATCTGTTGTAGGTAAAGAGCAGGTGGTTCTGGCGCACGAAATGCACTGGCTGCGTATCGACCGCTACTTCGCCGGAGACGAGAACAACCCTGAAGTTGTTTTCCAGCCTATGCTCTGCCAGCACTGCGATAACGCTCCCTGCGAAAACGTTTGCCCGGTAGCTGCTACCAACCACTCTTCCGAAGGTCTTAACCAGATGGCATATAACCGTTGCATCGGTACCCGCTATTGCGCGAACAACTGTCCGTACAAAGTCCGCCGCTTCAACTGGAGAGACTGGAATGGTGCTGACAGCTTTGAAGGCAACCTGCACGATACTGCTGATATGAACGATGCCCTTACCCGCATGGTGCTGAATCCTGATGTTGTGGTTCGCTCCCGTGGTACGATGGAAAAATGTTCTTTCTGCGTACAGCGTCTGCAAGACGCGAAACTGCACGCGAAGAAAGAAGGCCGCCCCATGAAAGACGGCGAAGCCAAAACCGCTTGCCAGCAGGCTTGTGCTACCGGCGCCATCGTATTCGGTAACGTAAATGATAAGGACAGCCGCATCTTTAAGGTTCGTAACGAAGAGCAGACAGACCGCCTGTACTACGTACTGGAAGAAACGCACGTATTACCCTCCATCAACTACCTGGCTAAGATCCGTAACAAGGATGCAGCCCCGGTAGCCGCAGGACACGGTGCGAAAACCGAAGAGAAAGCTCATCACTAATGATAGCGTTCCCTTCCGAAAGGGAGGGACAAGAATGACAGAACTAGTTAAGAAACAGTTTTAAGTTTTGAAACAACTTAGTTCCGGCTCCGGGCCGGGACGAGCAAAGCTCGAAATACTATGCATTTGAAGTACGAATCCACACTGAGAGAACCTTTAGTAGATGGGGTTAAGGATTATCACCAGGTAACGGAGGACATTATTAGTCCTATTGAAGCGAAACCTGGGAAACTGTGGTATATAGGCTTATTCATCTCCATTCTCCTGCTGCTGTTCGGTGTATTCTCCGTTTTCTGGGAGGTTTACTTCGGTACAGGTGTGTGGAACCTGAACAAAACGATCGGTTGGGGTTGGGACATTACCAACTTCGTATGGTGGGTAGGTATCGGTCACGCCGGTACACTGATCTCCGCCATCCTCCTGCTGTTCCGCCAGGGATGGCGTACAGGGGTAAACCGCGCGGCGGAAGCGATGACCATCTTTGCGGTAATGTGCGCGGGCCAGTTCCCGATCTGGCACATGGGCCGTGTATGGATGGCATTCTTCGTACTCCCTTACCCTAACACCCGTGGCCCGCTGTGGGTTAACTTTAACTCTCCCCTCCTCTGGGACGTGTTCGCGATCTCCACTTACTTTACCGTTTCCCTCCTGTTCTGGTACTCCGGCCTGTTGCCTGACTTCGCAACCGTTCGTGACCGTGCCAAAACCAAGCTGCGGAAAATGCTGTACGGCGTGGCTTCTTTCGGCTGGACAGGTTCTACCAAACACTGGCAGCGTCATGAGTCGCTCTCCCTGGTTCTCGCCGGTTTGAGCACCCCCCTGGTACTGTCTGTACACACCATCGTATCTTTTGACTTTGCTACCTCCGTAATCCCCGGCTGGCACACCACGATCTTCCCTCCCTACTTCGTAGCGGGTGCGATCTTCTCCGGCTTCGCGATGGTACAAACACTGCTGATCATCACCCGTAAAATACTCGGCCTTGAAGATTACATCACCATCGGCCACGTAGAGGCAATGAACAAGGTGATTGTACTGACCGGTTCTATCGTGGGCGTTGCCTACCTTACCGAGCTGTTCATGGCATGGTACTCCGGTGTTCAATACGAATTCGATACCTTCTATAACTTCCGTGCTGCCGGTCCGCTCGGCTGGTCTTACTGGATCATGATGACCTGTAACGTAATTTCTCCGCAGGTGTTCTGGTTCCGCAAGATGAGAAGGAACATTATGGTAACGTTCATCATGTCTATCATCGTAAACATCGGTATGTGGTTTGAGCGTTTCGTAATCATCTGTACTTCACTGTACCGCGATTACCTGCCGTCCAGCTGGAGCTACTATCGTCCGTCCTGGCCAGAAGTTGGCTTCTACCTCGGAACGTTCGGTCTGTTTTTCACCTGCTACTTCCTGTTCGCGAAATACTTCCCGGTAATTGCTGTTGCGGAGATCAAATCGATCCTGAAAACATCCGGTAAGAACTTCAAAGACAAAATGGACGTTTACGAAGATCAGAGCGTTGAGAAATTCGCGCATGATAACACACACCACTAAGAATAGAATTAAGATTAACGGAATACAGAATAATTATCCATATGGCTGTTAAGAAATTTGTTGTAGGCAGTTTTGATGATGAGGCGGTATTGTTTCCGGCGGTAAAGAAAGTACGCCAGGCCGGTTACAAGATACACGACGTTTACACTCCGTTCCCGATCCATGGTCTTGATCATGCGATGGGCCTGAGAGAAACGAGCCTTCACACGGCCGGCTTCATTTACGGCATCACCGGTACTACCACTGCCCTGTCTTTCATGGGCTGGGTATTTACTACCGACTGGCCGATGAACATCGGTGGTAAGCCGCACTTCCCTTTACCGGCGTTTATTCCCATCACTTTTGAGCTGACGGTATTGTTTTCAGCAGTAGGGATGGTAATGACGTTCATGTACCTCTGCCAGATGGCTCCGTTTGTGAAGAAGCACATTTTCCACCCCCGCCAGACAGATGATCTGTTTGTAATGGCGATCGAGCTGTCTGACAAGACAAGCGCGGAAGAGGTGAAAGGCTTCCTGAGCAGCGTAGGTGCGAAGGAGATTAACGAGCAGACGGCTGAGGCCGGATGGTGGTTAGGCCGCTTCGACAAGGAAGACAAAGTGTTTGCGAAATAATTCGTCGGGCACGAAAAGAGACAGATAGATCAGTTTTGACAACATAAAGGAGGGCAGGACCGGAATGGTACTGTCTGACAACTGAAAAGACAATTAATATCGGATGAAAAGGACTTCCAACATACTGATTGTAGCAGCCTTAGCAGGGGGCGCCTTCCTGGCATCCTGCGGGAATAAGGGGCCGCACCATAGAAATCCCGGCAAGATTTATGCGCCCGATATGTACGAGTCCCGTGCATACGAGTTCTACAGCGCCCGTCTGGCGAGCATGAAGCCCGTGGAAGGAACGGTGAAGCGCGGCGCTATGCTGCCGTATCACCTGAAAGCGGAAGACACGGCGCAAGCCAACCTGGGTCGCAATCCCCTGGTGCTCGATAAAGCAGGTCTGGATGAAGGGAAGCGTCTGTACGACATCTACTGCGGCGTTTGCCATGGTCAGAAACTGGATGGTAACGGACCGCTGTACAAAGGCGGCGACGGGCCTTATCCTGCTGCACCTCCGGCATTCCTCACCGGTAAAGTGCTCGGATATACTGAAGGACGTATCTTCCACGTAATCACTTATGGATTCAACGTGATGGGCAGCTATGCCAGCCAGCTGGATATTGAACAGCGTTGGAAAGTGGTAGGCTATATCAAGAACATGCAGAACGGAGGCAAAGCTCCTGAGGCTCCGGCCACAGCAGCACCCGTAGCCGATTCAGCAACAGCAGCGGCACCCGTTGTAGCCGCAGCTAAATAATTAGATTAAAACGCATTTCAACTTCGTATTTTAATATACAACAGTAATGAAGGACCAATTTGTAGTACCAGCAAGATTAAAAACGACCAGCTTCGTGCTTGTGGGCATCGGCTTGCTGACTTTGTTGATCGGAATATTTGCACTAGGCGGCGAACATGGCCCCACCCGTTTCTGGGCAGGGCTGCTGCAAAACAGCACCTTCTTCCTGATGGTAGTGTTGGCCAGCACCTTTTTCATCTGTGTAACCACACTGGCTCATGGTGGCTGGCAGATGGCTTTCCGCCGCGTGCCTGAAGCCATCTCAATGACAGTGCCTGTGCTGAGCGTTATCGTGCTGGTAGTACTGGGCTTCCTTATCTTCGGTAACAAAGGCCATATTTACCACTGGCTCCACCCCGAAGGAGACCGCATCCTGGAGTTCAAATCTCCATTCCTCAATGCCGGTTTCATTTCCACCATGACGGTGATCACACTCGCACTCTGGAGCATTCTCACAATTAAATTGCGCAGAATGTCTCTTGCAGAAGATAAAATGCTCCTCGACCATGAAAGCCGTAAAGCGCTTATCTGGAAAGGAACTGTATGGTGCGGACTGTTTGCCGTTGTTTACGCACTGAGCATGGGTTCCACCACACCGTGGATCTGGCTCATGAGCATCGACGCACACTGGTTCTCCACCATGTACAGCTGGTACACTTTCGCCAGCACCTGGGTTTCCGGTCTCTCCCTCATCGCCCTTTTCGTGATTTACCTGAAAAGCAAAGGTTATCTCGAAATGGTGAACGAAGAGCACCTCCACGATCTGGGCAAATTCATGTTTGCATTCAGCGTATTCTGGACTTACCTCTGGTTCTCCCAGTACATGCTGATTTGGTACGCAAACATGCCCGAAGAAACTATTTACTACAAGCCGCGCGTATGGGGTGAGTTCAGGCCCGTATTCTTCCTGAACCTCATCATCAACTTCATCTGCCCGCTGCTGATTCTGATGAAACGTAATTCCAAACGTAACTATACGCTGGTTGCTTTCATGGGTGGCCTCATCATCTTCGGACACTGGCTCGACTTCTTCCAGATGGTAATGCCCGCTACCGTGAAACATCTGTACTTCCCCTGGTATGAACTGGGTCTCGGTCTTGGTTTCGTTGGTCTGATCATTTATCTGACCGCACAACAGCTCGCTAAAGCGCCGCTGACAGCAAAGAACCATCCGTACCTGAAAGAAAGTATCATCCACCACACCTGATGCGGGGGCGAAGACAAACAACGTTTAGCATTAGATAACTTAATTTTTATTCAATAGCAATGTCAGGATATTTAGCAGTTATAGTAGTTGTTCTCATATTCGTCGTAATCTTCCAGATTGCGAAGGCAAGCGAGTATGTGTCCATTCTCAAAGGGGAAAAGAAAGCGCGCGAGCAGTCCAACCGTATTAACGGTTTCCTGATGATCGTGTTCCTGGTGCTGGGACTGATCGGCGTGTGGTACTGCCACGATATGTTGGATGATTCGATGCTGGGAGAGCCTGCATCAGATCATGGCGTAGGAGTGGATGGACTGATCAAGGTAACCTTCATCATCACCATGATCGTTTTCGTGCTGACGCAGATCGCACTTTTCGTATTCGCCTGGAAATACCAGGAGAAAGACGGCCGTAAAGCATTCTTTTATCCGCATAACAACAAACTGGAAGTAATCTGGACCGTTATTCCGGCCATCGTACTCACCGTACTGGTTGCCTTTGGTATCCGCCACTGGCTGCGTATGACTTCCGATGCTCCGAAAGAGTCCATGATTGTGGAAGTAACCGGCAAACAGTTTAACTGGATTGTTCGTTACCCCGGTAAAGACGGTCAGCTCGGCCGCCGCAACTTTAAACTGACCAACGACTCCAATAACCCTGTGGGCCAGGACTGGGCAGACAGCCTGAACCACGACGACGTGATTGCTCCGGACCTGCACGTAGTAGTAGGCAAACCGGTTAAGCTGATCATCGGATCCCGTGATGTGGTGCATGATGTGGGCCTGCCGCACTTCCGTCTGAAAATGGACGCTGTGCCCGGTATCCCCACTACCCTGTGGTTTACTCCCACCATCACTACCGCAGAATACCGTAAACGCACCGGCAACCCAGACTTCGTATACGAACTGGCCTGCGATCAGATGTGCGGTAACGGTCACTATTCCATGAAGGCGAACATCATTGTGGAAACACAGGAAGAATACGACAAATGGTTAGCGACACAGGTGACCCAGTACTCCCAGGCGCATCCCGCACCTGAGGCTGCTCCGGTAGCACCCGCGGTACCCGCTGATTCCACTAAAGCCGTAGCGGCCCTTACGAAATAGTAACTCATCCTTAGAGAAGAGAAATTAGGAGCGAAAAAAATTAAAGAAATAGCTGGCAGACCCGCCCCGTTTTCCGGCTGATCATAAACAGAACTTATTATGAGTAACGAAGCAAAACCGCACAGTCAGGATTTTCACCATCACGGTCATGAAGACCATGGGCATGAAGGGCATGACCACCATGGGCATGATGGTCATGATCACCATCATGAGGAAACCTTCATCTCGAAGTACGTTTTCAGCATGGACCATAAAATGATCGCGAAGCAATTCCTGATCACTGGTATTATCTGGGCCATTATCGGTGCGTTCTTTTCTGTATTGTTCCGTCTGCAACTGGGCTTCCCGGATGCAACCTTCCCCTGGCTGGAATCTATCCTGGGCCATTGGGCAGAAGGCGGCCGCATTACACCTGAGGCTTACTACGCCCTGGTTACCATGCACGGTACTATCCTCGTGTTCTTCGTATTAACTGCCGGTCTTTCCGGTACATTCTCCAACCTGCTGATTCCCCTGCAGGTAGGTGCACGCGACATGGCGTCTCCCTTCATGAACATGCTGAGCTACTGGTTCTTCTTTACCGCCAGCCTGGTTATGATGTCGTCCCTGTTCGTACAAACCGGCCCTGCTTCCGGTGGCTGGACGTCTTATCCTCCGCTGAGCGCCCTGGGTGATGCCTCTATCGGTTCAAAGATCGGTATGGACCTCTGGCTGATCAGTATGGCGCTGTTCGTAGTTTCTTCCCTGCTGGGTAGCCTTAACTATATCTCTACGATCCTGAACATGCGTACCAAAGGCATGAGCATGACGAAGATGCCCCTTACTATCTGGAGCTTCCTCTTCACCGCTGTGCTGGGTGTTCTTTCGTTCCCCGTACTGCTCTCCGGTTTCGTACTGCTGCTGTTCGACCGTCATGGTGGCACCAGCTTCTATCTGAGCGAACTTTTTGTACAGGGTAAAGTACTGCCTAACGAAGGTGGTTCCGCGATCCTCTACCAGCACTTGTTCTGGTTCCTGGGTCACCCTGAAGTATATATCATCATCCTCCCTGCGATGGGTATGGTATCTGAGATCCTGGCGGTTAATTCCCGTAAGCCCATCTTCGGTTACCTGGCAATGGTGGGTTCTATGTTTGCGATCACGGTACTGGCGTTCCTCGTATGGGCACACCACATGTTCGTGACCGGTCTGAACCCTTTCCTCGGCGCGTTCTTCGTTTTGCTGACGCTCCTGATCGCCGTACCCTCTGCTATCAAGGTATTTAACTGGATTACGACTATCTGGCGCGGTAATATCCGTTTCACGCCTGCTTCCCTGTTCTCTATCGGTTTTGTGAGCACATTCATCTCCGGTGGTCTTACAGGTATCTGGCTGGGTAACTCCGCTATCGATATTCACCTGCACGATACTTACTTCGTAATCGCGCACTTCCACATCGTAATGGGTGTATCCGCATTCTTCGGTATGTTCGCCGGTGTTTACCACTGGTTCCCGAAAATGTACGGCCGTTACATGAACCAGACGCTCGGTTTCATCCACTTCTGGATCACACTGGTAGGTGCTTACCTCATCTTCTGGCCCATGCACTACCAGGGTATGGCAGGTATGCCCCGCCGCTACTTCGATTACAGCAACTGGGCATCCTTTAACCAGTTCGAAGGTCTGAACGCTTTCATCAGCTTTGTAGTAATCATCGTGTTCGCCACACAGCTGCTGTTTGTATTCAACTTCTTCTATAGCATTTTCAAAGGCCGTAAGCTGACCACAACTAACCCGTGGGCTGCTACCACCCTCGAATGGACTACCCCCATCAATCCCGGTCACGGCAACTGGCCTGGTGAGATTCCGGAAGTTCACCGCTGGGCTTACGACTACAGCAAAGACGGAAAAGATTTCATCCCGCAAACAGTACCGGTATCGCCCGACGAATCCGGCCACTAAAGCTGCCGGCAGGGCATACCCCTGCCGTAACAGGATGATGGAAAGAAATAGTGTTGTTTAATATGTTGCAAGAAAATTCCATAAAGTTGTCTTTATCATACGCCATTGCAAGCAGGGTGAAGGATTACTTCATGATGATGAAGTTTACACTGACCTTCATGGTTGTGTTCTCCTGTGTGGTTGCCTATTTACTGGTGCCTGGCGTGGAATTTAACCTGATTAAAGTTCTTTTATTATTTGCAGGCGGTATCCTGGTATCGGGCTCCGCTAATATCATCAACCAGATCCTGGAGCGGGAAACGGATAAACTGATGGCGCGCACGGCTGTAAGGCCGCTGCCCGGCGGAAGGGTTTCCGTATCCGAAGCCTGGTTGCTTTGCGTGATCACCGGTGTGGCAGGCATAGCGATTATGGGTTTTGCTTTCAACTGGTTGAGCGCAGGGCTGAGCCTTCTTTCGCTGGTACTGTACGGTTTCGTATACACCCCGTGGAAGAAGTGGAACTCTCTGGCGGTGCTGGTGGGTGCTGTACCCGGGGCTTTTCCGATGCTGATCGGATGGGCTGCGGGAGAAAATGCACTTTCTATCGGTGGCTGGTCGCTTTTTGCCATCCAGTTCCTCTGGCAGTTCCCCCACTTCTGGGCTATTGCCTGGGTAGCGCATAAGGATTACACCCGCGCGGGCTTCCGGCTGATGCCTTCCGAACAGGGGCCCGGCAAAATGATCGCCCTCCAGGCTGCGATGTATACCTTACTGATGATTCCTGCGGGCGTAGCGCCGTATCTGCTGGGGCTTACCGGGTACATTTCCGCCATAGTGGCCATCCTCATCGGCGGCTGGTACCTCTGGAAAGCCATACAGCTGTACCGCAAGGCAGATGTGCCCTCGGCAAGGAAACTGATGTTCGGTTCGTATATTTACCTGGCAGTGATATTGCTGGCCTTTTTGTTTGATAAAGTAAAACTGTGAGGAGATGATGACAATGAACGCACCAAAGAATAAGTTGCACCCGCATAAATATTCACTCTGGATTGCCATGGCGAGCATCACCATGATGTTCATCGGGTTTACTAGTGCATATGTGGTAAAACGTTCGCAGGCCAACTGGCTGGCGTTCGAACTGCCAACGATTTTTTACGTGTCTACCGTCCTGATCCTGCTGAGCAGCCTTACCATTTACCTGGCCGGCCGTCAGTTCAAAGCGCGCAACATGAGCGCTTACAAACAGCTGATCACGTTAACGGCACTGTTGGGAATAGGATTCGTGGTATGCCAGTTCATGGGTTTCGCGGATCTTAAAAGCAACGGCTTACCCCTGAGCAGCACGGTTTCCGCTTCGTTCATATATGTGATCGTTGGCGCACACGTACTGCACGTACTGGGCGGTGTGGCGGTATTGATGGTGATGTTTGTACGGGCTTTCCGTACCCGCATTCGTACCTACAGTACCATTCCCATCGAAGTAGCATCCACCTACTGGCATTTTGTGGACGGCCTCTGGATTTATCTGCTGATATTTTTTAGCCTGGCCAGATAATAAAACTAGAAAAAAGATACTGTTTAGAACCAATAAAATTCACAATTCGTACAATGGATAACGCAGTAACAGCGAAGAAAAAATGGTGGACCGGAGGGCATTCCCCCTTCAACGTGAGCTATGGTAAGTTGATGATGTGGTATTTCCTCATCTCCGATGCTTTCACGTTCGGCGCATTGCTGATTTCTTACGGCACGCAACGTTTCATGGCAGAAGGCTGGCCTGACCCCAACGTCGTATTCCATTCATTCCCTTTCATGGGGCATGCAAATCTCCCGCTGGTGTTCGTGAGCTTGATGACCTTCATCCTGATCATGTCATCCGTAACCATGGTACTGGCAGTAAACGCCGGTCACTACATGGATAAAAAAGCGGTTGTGAAATGGCTTTCCCTCACTATCGTAGGTGGTATCATGTTCCTCGGCTGTCAGGCATGGGAATGGACGCACTTACATGAAGTAGGCGCCTGGTGGGGCCGCAACCCCTTCCCGAATGCTGACGGAACGGCTGCCATCTCTACCAACTTCGTTGACTTCTTCTTTACCATCACCGGCTTCCACGGGCTTCACGTAACTTCCGGCGTTGTACTGAACATCATCGTTCTCATCAACGTGCTGAAAGGTACCTACGAACACCGCGGCCACTACGAAATGGTAGAAAAGGTAGGCCTCTACTGGCACTTTGTAGACTTGGTTTGGGTATTCGTATTCACCTGCTTCTACCTGCTGTAAGAAGCTCCCCGATTTTTGACTGAACGTATTTTAATAAAGAGAAAAGTTATTTTTGATCATGGCGCAAACTCAAAACGCATCCGATAGGCAGGCATCCATCAAGAGCATCTGGAAAACATTCTGGATCCTCCTGATCGTTACCATGGTGGAAGTAGGACTGGCTTTCCTGCACCTGTATTCCGGATTCCCCGGCAAACTGTTGCTGAACTCCATCTTCATTGGTCTCACCATTGTGAAGGCTTTTTATATCGTTGCCGAATTCATGCACCTCGGCCATGAAATTAAAAACCTGATCTGGACGATCATGATGCCGCTGCTGCTGTTCATCTGGTTCATCATCGCCTTCCTCGCAGACGGCGACAGCTGGAAACACATGCGCAGAAACTCCCCCAGCGCTCCGCTCCCTGCAGAGAAAGTGGCGCCCGCGCATGGTGGTGGCAATCATCACTAAGCACCCGGTCGTAAACACGATATTCCGAAAAATGTAAAAGTGATGCCGTCACAACCGATAGCACTCATTTTTACATTTTTCGCTTTTATAAACGTCTAAAACTTACGGTTATCAACAGGAAAGCATTACTCGGCGTTGCACTGGCCATTCTCGTTCCCCTCGCAGGGTACCTGATTGTGGACCATTACGGCAAGAATGTCGTGTCTATACCGCCGTTTCTCATAGCAGAAAGAGTAGACACGATCGTGAAAGATGGAAAAACGTCCTACGATACCGTTTTCCACCAGGTAAAGGATTTCACTCTCACCAACCAGCTCGGAGAGCAGGTGAGCCTCAGCCAGATGGAAGGCAAGATCCTCGTCGTGAATTACTTCTTTACGAGCTGCCCCACCATTTGCCCTACCCTCATCAAAAACCTGAAAAAGGTACAGGACACTTACACAAAGAACGATACCCTCATCCAGATACTCTCTCTCTCGGTAGATCCCGTACGTGATTCCGTGCCTGTTATCAAACATTATGCAGACAGTAAAGGTATCGATCCCCGTAACTGGTGGCTGCTCACCGGTGATAAGAAGAAGATCTACGACCTGGCCCGTCACGAATTCTTCGTGAATGCGCTCGAAGGTGATGGCGGACCCGATGATTTCATACACACGGAGAAATTTGTGCTGATTGATAAAGACCGCTTTATCCGCGGTTATTACAATGGCATGGATACCAGTGATGTAGCCCGTATGGTGAACGACATTGCCATTTTGCACATTGCCAAGAACAAGAAAAAGCCCGGACTGCTCAAGCGCCTCTTTTCCGGGGGCGATAAATAACAAGTGAACATGAATCTGAAGAATAAGAATCTGAATGCGATCATCACGATTATATCCATCGCCATCCCTGTAGTGGTGGCAGTGTTATTCGTAATTCCCAAGCCCGATATAGAAGCCGGGTTCGATGTGAAGGTGATGCCTTTCTTCCATGCGGTGCTCAATTCCGCTACGGCTGTGCTGCTGCTGGCGAGCCTGTATTTTATCAAGAATGGTAAGAAACAGGCCCATAAATGGGCGAATCTCACTGCGGTGGGCCTCTCTGTGATTTTCCTGCTTTCTTACGTAACCTATCACTTCCTCACTGATTCCACGAAGTTCGGGGATATGAATCACGACGGCCTGGTAGATGCAGCGGAAATATCCACGGTGGGAGGTATCCGGTATTTTTACTACTTCCTGCTGCTCACGCATATCCTATTGGCCATTGTCATTGTGCCTATGGTGCTTTTCACACTCCTGCGGGCATTCCAGAACGATGATGCTAAGCACCGCCGCATAGCACGGATAACCTGGCCGATTTGGTTCTATGTAGCCATTACCGGGGTGATCGTGTACATGATGATACAGCCATATTATGCCTGAGGCCTGACGTAAATCAGGCCCGGGCGCTTAAAAATTGCCTAATTTCGGAACGTGAAAAAGTTATTCTACCTGTTGATGACCGCAGCGTTGCTGCTACCCGGAAGCCAGTTACTGGCGCAATGCTCCCTCTGCACGAAAACCGCGCAGCAATTAGGTGAAGGACCGGCCAAAGGCCTTAACAATGGTATCCTGATGCTGGCCGCAGCACCGTTGGCGCTGGGCATATTCCTGGGAGTACGTTGGTATAGGAGCCAGCGGGTGGCAGAATAAGCGCCTCCCTGCTATTACTTAGATGGCAGGTTTCCGGAACTCCGGACAATCCACCCGTAAATCTCCCGCCTTTAAAATGGCGTTCACGAGGTGGCAGTAGTGAAGTTTCCCTTTCTTTTCGTAAAATCTGCAGTTCAGGCACATCCGCTGTGGCGTAATCACCAGGTTCCTGTTAAGATCCTGAATAAGGCCCAGCAATTGTTCCAGCATACCCGCCTGCTTCTCCGGCGGCATTTCTTTTACTGATTCCTGCATCGGCTCGGCAAAGCCTTCTACTTTGCGGGCTACGGATTTACCCTCACGGGTAAGGTGCAGTGTATGGCTCCGGCTGTCTTCCTTATCATCTTTACGCTTCACAAAACCTTTCGATTCGATCGTTTTGATAGCATCGCTGATCGTCGCTTTCGTCATGTTGAAATGCGCAGCCAGGTGAGTGACAGTTTTGAGCTTTTCCGGATAATGGAGGAGGTAGGTGAGTATTTGCACCTGAATGGGGCTGATCCCGTACTGTTTCGCTTCCTGCCAGAGCAAAACACGGAAAGCTTCTGAAAGTCTTTCCAGCGCTGCCACCACTTTACTGGCGGTATTGGTGGCCTGGTGCTCCGGATTGAAGGTGGATTCCTTTCGCATGGTATTTATTGTAACGCAATAGTTTTTCTGTTAAGCCTAATTGTTCTTCTATCGGGTTTACGCGGGGGGCGTAATGTACAAAAGTTTTAAGCGGCCGATATCACACTTTCATGGTGATTCACAAGCTTTTTGATAAACGGAACTGCACCTGCAAAATTGTACGGAACATCTCTCCGGGGGGTATTTCGTGCCTCCCTCACCGCGCTTTATCCGCAGTATCTTTGCATCACCTAATTTCGATATATCTATCTGGTTGAATGGAAATTAGCCCCGTTTGCTAAACGGTACTTCCCCCGGTAAATTTATTTACGGAAACTTCTTTGACCGCCTCATTGCCCGATAGTACATGCGTGGGATAAGTACGATGTACTGCGGTGGGGCTATTGCTCAGACATTGTATAAATACATCATGCGAGCACCCCCGGGATACATTACGGGGAATAAATATAAAAAAGAAAAAGAGGCCGGAGCCTCTTTTTTTAATGCGATTCGGATACAAACTTCAGTCCGATGATAGAACCGATCAGCATCACTAGGAATACGAGCCGCATGGCGGAAGCCGGCTCTTTAAAAAAGAGCATGCCTGCAATAGCGGTTCCGGCAGCGCCTATGCCCGTCCACACGGCATAAGCTGTACCAATGGGCAAGCCGTTGTTGATCGCTTTATTGAGCAGGAAAAAGCTCAGCGTAATACATACCACGAATGAGATGGAGGGCCAGAGCTTCGAGAAATTCTCAGAATACTTCAGCGAAATGGTAAAGCCGATCTCGAACAGACCGCCCAGCACCAGGAATAACCAGGCCATAACAAATGCTTGTTTTAGATGATTAAAAAATATGTCGGAAATGTTGAAAGAAAAGAGTGTGCGCGCAGGATCAGCCGCCGTAATTGAAAACGGCGTAAGTGAAGAAAAGTCGGAATACTCTGATTTGGGTGACCATTTCTGCGTTTACGTTAAGATGGGGCAAAGATAGCAATTTTTCAGCTATAGCGGTGAATGATGCGGTAGAGGTTAAACCCCGGAGCGTCCATATGGGTGCGGATCTCGCTTATAAGGCCCGCCCTGTCTATCTGTTGCATCCTGCGGTACTGGATAAGCTGCCAGGCTTTTTCTGCCAACAGCAGCGCCTTACGGTCGTTGTTTTCGTGTATATGATCCCGGTGGCCGTCTATGGCGGCCACTAGTTCATCGATACCCTCACCACGGAAAGCCACTGTTTTCACAACAGGTGTTTCCCAGGTGGCGCTTGCCCGTGAATGGGCCAGCAGGCGCAGGTTACGGGCAAACTCATCCGCCTTCGGCCGGTCGGCCTTATTAACTGCGAAAACTGAAGCGATCTCCATCAGTCCTGCCTTCATCGTCTGTATCTCATCTCCCGCTTCAGGAACCACCACTACCACCGTTGTATCAGCCACGCCGGCGATCTCCACTTCGCTCTGCCCCACACCTACCGTTTCAATAAACAGGTAATCGTACCCGGCTGCTTTGATGATATCAGCCACCTCGAGAATCTTGGGGCTCAGTCCTCCAAGTGCGCCGCGGCTGGCCATGGAGCGGATGAATACATCGGGGTCCGAAAAATGCCCCGACATGCGGATGCGGTCGCCCAGCAGGGCGCCGAAATTAAAGGGCGAAGATGGGTCTACCGCAATAACGGCTACACGTTGCTTACGCTCCAGCAGGGAAGAAATCAGTGCATTAACCAGCGTGCTCTTACCTGCACCGGGAGGGCCTGTAATGCCCACCACGCGCGTGTCTGCCCGCGGCGGAAGGGATTCCAGCAGCAGTTCATATCCCGGAGTTTCATTTTCCACCAGGGAAATACAACGGGCCAGGGCGCGCACGTCTCCCACCAGGAGCCGCTCGAGTAAGGCAGACATAAAACAAATGTATTGAGGATTTTTCACAACTGGGCAGGCACCATTTCACAGCCAACTTTTTTCAGCGGAAAATCGTATCTTTTATCAGACTATTGAACCGGCTGACTTACTATGACGAACTTTATTCCGATATTTCCCCTTGGCATCGTTGTCTACCCGGGCGAGATGCTGAACCTGCATATTTTCGAGCCGCGGTACAAACAGCTCATAGACGAGTGTATCGTGGAAAAAAAGCCCTTTGGCATCCCCGCTGTTATAGATAAGAAAGTCAATGAATACGGTACCCTCGTGGAGATTTCACGCGTGGAGAAAACCTATGACAACGGTGAAATTGAAGTGCGGACGCGCGGCCTCAAAGTATTCCGCATACTGGAAGTGATCCGCGAAGTACCCGAAAAACTGTATGCAGGCGCTATCGTTAATTACCCCGATAATCAGGAGCGTACCAGTGAAAAACTGCGCGAACAGGTACTCACTGCCCTGCGGGAATTGCACGAATTATTACAGGTTACCAAAAGCTTTCCGGTGGAAGATCATCGCCTGCGCGCATATGATATCGCGCATCATGCGGGGCTATCGCTGGAAGAAGAATATGAAATGCTCCACCTTTTCCAGGAACTGCAGCGCCTGGAGTACCTCAAACGTCACCTCAGCAAGGTTATTCCCCTCATGGCCGAAATGGAGCGGCTGAAAGACCGTGTGAAACTGAACGGTCACTTCCGGAATTTATCCGTGGATAATTTTTAACTTGGCGCCATGATAGGCCCGATTTTTTGTCTGGACCTGGGCAATACCCGGTTAAAATGTGGCATTATGCAAGGTGGGGAACTGCGGGAAGAGCGGTTTTTCAGCGAGGAAGCATTGTTACAGGAGGTGCAGGCATTGCTGAAGGAATGGCGTCCTGCAGCGGCGGTACTATCCTCGGTAATTGATCATCCGCCGGCACTGGAAGAGCTGCTGGCGAAGGAAACACGGTTCATCCGGCTGCAATACGACACACCCATGCCGGTAAGTATTGAATACGAAAAGCCGGAAACACTGGGGGTAGACCGGTTAGCGCTGGCAGCAGGGGCATGGGAGTTGTTTCCGGGAAAGAACAGTCTTATCATTGGGGCCGGATCGGCCATCACATACAATTTTGTGAACAACCGCGGAGCGTTTCTGGGCGGAGGCATCAGCCCGGGAATTGACATGCGCTTCAGGGCACTGCATGCTTTCACAGATAAATTACCATTGGTTAAAGCGGAAGAACATTATAGTTTTGTGGGATATAATACCCGTCAAAGCATACTCAGCGGAGTGCTGGAAGGCGCACTGGCGGAGGTAGACGGCATGATTGCGTCCTATGCTGCGAGGTACGGGAACTTTAACGTGCTTTTAACAGGGGGGAATTTGGTTTTTTTTGCTTCCCGCCTTAAAAATAAGATATTTGCAAGCCCGTATTTAATGTATAAAGGTTTAAAATCAATCGCAGAATATAATGTATTGGACAAAAGCTAGCTTCTTTTGCCTGTTAGGCGTTTCAGTGCTATCGGCAAAAAATGCTGTCGCCCAGGATAATTCACCGTATTCCCGCTTTGGATTGGGGGAGGTTTCCCGTTCGGAAAACGCCGTCAATCTGGGTATGGGAGGTGTGGCACAGGCATATGGCGATGCCCAGTCCATTAACTTCGTGAACCCCGCCAGTTATTCCAGGCTTCAACTGGTAACGTTCGACGTGGGTGTTCATGGTGGCTCGCGCCGCCTCTCGTCAAGAGATGCAAGCTCCAGCGCCGGTTTTGGTACTTTGAGTTACCTCCAGCTGGGTATGCCGCTCAGCCCTAAATGGGGCCTCAACATTGGTATCCGACCCCTCACCCGCGTTTCTTACAACGTGGCCATGCCGGAAGAAAGAACCTTCTTCGATACACTGAAAGTAAACACCGTAAACCAGTTTGAAGGTAACGGAGGTATTTATCAGGCTTATGTAGGTTCCGGTATCGGCTTTGGCGGCTTTAGCGTAGGTGTTAACATCGGTTACATCTTCGGTAACGTAACAAACAGCACCAAAGCGCTCTTCCCGGCAGAATCCAACATCACCCCCTCCAGGGATATGAAGCGGACCAGCTATGGCTCGTTCTTCTACACCCTCGGTCTCCAGCAGAACATCAAACTCGGTAACGATCTTAACCTCCAGCTCGGCGTGTCCGGCAACCTGGAACAAAAGCTCTCTGCCAAACGTGAACGCCTGCAGGAAACCCTTTTCTACGATCAGGCCTCCGATGAATACGATACCCGCGACACCGTGAAATACACCAGCGGAGACAGAGGCGATCTCATCTACCCGCAGTCCATCGGCGCCGGTATCATGCTTTCCAAAACCGATAAGTTCTCCGTAGGCGTGGATTATAACACCTCCAAATGGAGCAACTTCCGGAATTATGGCGCAATCGACTCTACACAGGACAGCTGGCGTATGAGCGTTGGCGGCCAGTTCGTTCCCAATGCACAATCATTCTCCGGATACTGGAATAAAGTTACTTACCGCCTTGGTGGTTATTTCGGGAAAGATTATGTAAGACTGGCCGGTATGGATATGAACACACTTGGTTTCTCCATCGGTGCAGGCTTCCCCGTAAGAAGGATCATGCCCGCCATGAACCAGTTCACCATGATTAATGCGGCCTTTGAAGTAGGATCTCGCGGTAATGTAGACCAGCTCCGCGAAACTTACTACCGCCTCACACTGGGCTTCACCCTCAGCGACCGCTGGTTCCTCAAGGCTAAATACGACTAGCAGCTTGAAACGATTACTCGCATACGGAGCTTTCGCCTGCATAGCCATCGGCTGTGAGAACGATTTGAGCGCCGTTGCCGCTTTCGATACAAAGAAACTGGGTGTGGAACAGGCTTACAACGTAGAAACCATCGTAAGCCAGTCTGCCGTTGTAAAAGGTGTTCTCACTGCCCCCTACATGGAAAGATACGTGACGCATCCGCCCCATACGGATTTCCCCAAGGGACTGCAGGTTATCTTCTACGACGATTCTTCCCGGAAAGAAAGCATCCTGACCGCTAACTTCGGCCGGATGGATGAAGGGAACAACGATATCTTTCTCCGCGACTCAGTAGTGTTTATCAATCTCACCAGCGCCCAGCGCCTCGATTGTAAAGACCTCCGCTGGGATTCCAAAACATCGCTCTTTATCACCGACCGCTTTTGCCGCCTGTCTACACTCACAGATACCATTTACGGCCAGGGATTCAGGGCTAACCAGGACTTCAGCTGGAGTGAGTTCGTACATATCTATGGCTCATTTGTGCCGCAGGACAGTATTCTCTCGCTCGACTAAACGAAGTTTCAAACTTATCATAACAAAAGAACCCGGTCATGTGACCGGGTTCTTTTGCTTTAACCTAATTGTTTGTACGATCTGAAAACAGATCAAACGCTATTTTTTTAACCTAAAATTTCCTGCTCCTTTTGGTCCAACAACCATGCCAAAGTATTATTTTACCACCTTCAGGAAAAACCCGTAAATAGTTTTCATATGGAATACAGAAGATTAGGCAAATCAGGCCTTCAGATCAGCGCACTTTCGTTCGGCAGCTGGGTCACTTTTCATTCCCAGATCGATGATTCGAATGGCGACCGCCTCATGGGGCTGGCTTACGATAACGGTATTAACTTCTTCGACAACGCGGAAATTTACGCGCTTGGGGAATCGGAGAAGATGATGGGTCGTGTTTTGAAAGCGAAACAGTGGGATCGTACATCCTATATTATTTCCAGCAAGGCCTACTTTGGCTGGCGGGGAGATAAGAATAAGCCGAACCAGACGGGCCTTAGCCGTAAGCACCTCATGGAGGCCTGCCACGAGGCGCTGCAAAGGCTCCAGCTCGATTACCTGGATATTTACTATTGCCACCGGCCAGACCGGAATGTGCCGATCGAAGAAGTGGTATGGACGATGACGAACCTCATCCAGCAGGGCAAGATCCTGTATTGGGGTACTTCTGAATGGACGGCCGCCGAAATCATGGAGGCGCATATGGTGGCCAGACAGTATAACCTCATTGGCCCCGTGGTGGAACAGCCGGAGTACAACCTTTTCCGCCGGGAAAAGCTGGAGCTGGAATATTTACCGGTTTTCAACAGCGTAGGGCTCGGCACCACCATTTTCAGCCCCCTGGCTTCCGGGATACTGACCGGGAAGTATAACAACGGGGTACCGGAAGGCTCCCGCCTCAGCCTGGAAGGCTATGAGTGGCTGCGTAACCGTAACCTGCTGGATTCCAGTATCGCCAAAGTGAAGAAGCTGGAAAAGGTAGCGAACGACCTGGGAACTACCCTGGCGGTGCTGGCTGTAGCCTGGACGATCCGTAACCCCAACGTTTCCAGCACTATCCTGGGGGCAACGAAGGAATCCCAGCTTACGGAAACCCTCAAAGCCCTCGAAGTATATCCGCTGCTGACGCCTGAGATTATGAAGGAAATCGACGGTATTATGGATAATGTGCCGAGCGCAGTGAGGCACTAACGGGTGACAAACGGATGGTTAAATCGATGTTAATAAACATTATTTCTATACGTTTACGAGGCAAAATCTTGCGTTTACGAAATGCCAGATCCTGATATGGAGCACACCAGTATCTTTGTATTGGTTTTTCATAGGATATGGTTAAAAATATTTGTGGGCGGTATTCTTACCGCCCAATTTTTTTTGATACCTCCAAAGCGCTAAATTCCATTTTTGTAACCATTCAATCTTCTCAACAGCGCAAATATGGATACCATCACCTGGAATGATTTTGAGAAAGTCCACATACACGTTGGCACCATCCTCTCTGCAAGTGTTTTCGAAAAAGCCCGTAATCCGGCATATAAGCTCGAAATAGACTTCGGTCCCGAAATAGGGATACTACGTTCATCCGCACAAATCACGCAGTTATACGAACCCGGAGCGCTTCCCGGAAAGCAGGTAGTGGCAGTGGTGAACTTCCCTGTCAAACAGATCGCTAATTTCTTCTCTGAATGCCTCGTGCTGGGCGTTGTAGGGGAAGGGAAGGAAATAGTATTACTGCAGCCAGACCGCCCCGTTAAAAACGGCCACAGGATTGCGTAGGATGATAATTTATAATATGAAGAAATTATTAATATAATAACAAAAAGACGGTTTTTTGCGCTTCACGAACTAAAACCATGCGTTCACGGAAATGCACTTGCGAAGGAAAAGAACCGCCTTATCTTTGACTTAGGTTTTTCATAGGATATGGTTAAAATTATTACAAGGGCGGTATTCTTACCGCCTTTTTTCTTTTCCCATAGCGCCATTCGCGGCATATTCGCCGTTACAACATCATATAACAATTTTACTTACTGATTTATTTGCCCGGCCCGATGCGGCCATTTTTCCATTCACTGCTTTTATCGTTCAGGGGGATTTTCTATACGTTAACTGGAAAAAATATAGCGTTCGCTAATTTGCAGATGGGAGTTGTTTCTAAATTATGGAAATTTGTAACAGGTTTTTCAATAAAGATATGGTTAAAATTTTTCGGGGCTGTATTCTTGCAGCCCTGTTTTTTTGCCCCTAAGTCATTTGCTGTAATAGCAAAAAGAGCTGATCCGAAACGGTCAGCTCTTTTTTTATGCGCATCTTTCCCTTTTACTTTCCTTATCCCTCTCTTAATAGCCAGACCGCTTCACTACAGTTATATTACGATTAGTGATAAGGTATCTCCGCTTCACCACATCTTGGCAAACTATTACATCCATACTATCAGCATGCTGTACTCCCCATACTTTCACAGGATGTGCATATCAGTAAAACAGGTAACGGGAGGATTTGTGCCGTTAAATGCAGTTATACTGTAGGCTTACTCCTGCCTTAAAGAAGGGTTAAAGAGGGTTTAATGTATATAAAACGGTACTGAACCCGCTACTGTAGCGGGATAGGGCTGAAAAATATACATAAAGTACCCTTTCGGTATACATACAGTATAGATGCAGCAACCCCGGAGTTAGCCGTAAAAAGGCTGGCAGGAAGCCCGGGAAGCCCCTGAAATGAGAACGGGCTGACCGTATACCGGCCAGCCCGTTGTTATGACTTTATGCCCCTGGCATTAGTTGGTGCCCTGGAATAATTTGGGCAGCGGCTTCTGCAGCAGGTTCTGATAGTAGAAACGGTAGTTCTCGTTCCGGGAATGCGTGGCTTTAGGCCCGCCCCACCCATGGCGCTCGCCGGGGTACACCATAAACTCGAAGTGTTTGCCGAGGTCTTCCAGCTTATCCACCAGCTGGATGGAGTTCTGCAAATGCACGTTATCGTCCATGGTACCATGAACGATACGCAGCAGGCCCTTCAGTTTGTCGGCATGCGTAATTACAGAAGTTATCTTGTAGCCTTCACGGTTATCTTTCGGAAGGTCCATATAACGTTCGGTGTAGTGACTGTCGTAAAGCTGCCAGTCGGTAACGCTGAAATTGGCGATTCCGTGCGTGAAAACCTCCGCACCATAGGTAAGTGCCATTGCGCTCATATAACCGCCGTAGCTGCCTCCTGTGATGCCCATACGTGAGGCATCCACACCGGGTTGGGTAGCCAGCCACCGGGCAGCATCCATGTAATCCTCAATTTCATATTTACCCAGCTGGCGGTGGATGTAGTTCATCCCCATTTTGCCAAGGTGGCCTGCAGCTCGGTTGTCGATCACCACCTGAATAAGACCTTCCTGTGCAAACCACTGGCCGGAAAGGTTAGGTTTCCAGGTATCGTAGATGGAACCGGCATCCGGCCCGCCGTAGATAGAGATCAGCACAGGGTATTTTTTACCTGCCTGCATATCAAAGGGCCACTGAATAGTGATCGGCAGCACCAGGCCATCGCGGGTAGTGTAAGTTTTCAGCTCTGTGGGTGCCAGGCGGTAGCTGTCGTACGTGGCTCCGCGGGCATTACCCAGCTCCCTTGCCACCTTACCCTTGTCAGATACGAGGGCTATGCGCGTAGGGGTGTTCAGGTTGCTGTAAGAGGTAATAAACCAGTCGCCTTCGGGCGCAAGCATCACATTATGGCTGAAATCACCAAAAGTGAGGCGCTGCGGTGCGCTGCCTTTCAGGTCGGTTTTGTAGAGGTCGTAACGGGTGCTGGCTTCTTTACGGGCGGTAAAATAGATAGTGCCTTTCTTTTCATTGATCTGCAGCATATCCTTTACGCGCCAGTTACCCGAAGTCAACTGCTTATTCAGGCTGCCGTCCATGTTATGAAGGTAGAGGTGATCCCAGCCGGTTTTATCGCTTTTTACGATAAATCCTTTGCCGTTCTGCAGGAAGTAGATATCGGTAAACCAGTCGATCCAGGTTTTCTGTTGTTCTTCATACACTACTTTCTTGGCTCCGGTGTTGG
The DNA here is from genome assembly GCF_003149455.1 of Chitinophaga deserti. Classification (GTDB taxonomy): domain Bacteria; phylum Bacteroidota; class Bacteroidia; order Chitinophagales; family Chitinophagaceae; genus Chitinophaga; species Chitinophaga deserti. The sequence goes on along the minus strand of NZ_QFFK01000001.1, from coordinate 938,854 downwards.
AGTCGATCGCGTAAATGAAGAGCTGGTTCTGGTCGCGTGGCATCCATTGTGCCCACAGGGCGGAGCCATCGGGCGTCCAGAAAGGCTGGCCGAAATACTGGTCGTCTTTTTCATTGAAATCGGCCCAGGTAATTTTACCACCGTCTACGGGCACTACTCCAAGGCGTACTTCCGGATTGGGATCGCCGGCTTTGGGGTAGCGGGTATTTTCGAGATAGCCGTGCTGGCCTTTTTCGCTATAGATGGGGAATACGGGAACACGGGTATCGTCAAACCGCATGAAAGCGATCTTCCGGCTGTCGGGGCTCCACCAGAAAGCTCTGTAGCGCGAAGGGCGCCCGAGGATTTCTTCGTAGTATACCCAGGATGCCCAGCCGTTGTAGATCACATCGGTACCATCGGTGGTATATTGAATTTCTTTCTGTGAAGCCACTTCGATGGCATACAGGTTATTATTGCGGGTGAAGGCCACGTATTTTTCGTCGGGAGAAAGCGTGGGGTTCTTTTCTTCGGCTTCCGTGGTGGTGAGGCGGATGGGTGCGCTCCCGTCCGGACGTTGCAGATAAATGTCGTTATCCTTCACGTTTACCGTGCTGCCAGTGGCAGGTGGTGGCGTGTAAGGCGCATCTGAACCGGTTTTAACGTCTACAGCTACCTGCTTCCCGTTCCGCATTTCGATGTAATGCGTCTTATCGGCCCAGCCTCTGATGCCGGGGAGCTGTTCAGTAATGGAAACGGGCCTGGTGAAGATCTGGTCGAAAGAGAGCATTTTCTTTTCCTGCGCTGAAGTTGGCAAAGCGGCCAAAAGACACAGGCCGGCTGTCCATGCCGGAATGGACTTGTGCATATTTCTCATAATTATTGACAGGTTGAAGCCGGTATTTTCCGGCACGGAAGCGAAAATAAAGATCAATTATCAATTATGACAATCAATTATACCAGTGGTTTACAGAAAACTACCGGTTATGCGGTGGAACCGCGCGTCCGTGAAACGGTGCTGCAGTGGGGTATGCATGGCGCGTACCTTACCGTATGGTTTTTCATAGGATATGGTTATCAGGCACAGGGCCGGTTATTTCTACAGCTGGCCCAGCTGCCTGATATGTGTCCGGATGTTGCCGATAATGATGGCTGCGGCAATAAATCCGAAATCCCTGATGATATTAATGGGCGCATTCAGATTGCCGCCAACGAGCGACGGCATGTGTACGGTGAGGATGATAATGAAAACCATCAGTGCCAGCAGGTAACAGGCCGGCTTGGCCCATATGTTCAGGATGATGGAGAAACCGGCCAGTATTAAGGCGATGCCGGTGAAATACACCCAGAAGATGCCTCCGGGAATGGGCAGGCGGGTTACCAGCGGCAGGATAACCTCAGCGTTTACCAGGTGAACAATGCCCAGGAACAATAAAACAATAGCGAATAATACTACGGCTACGAAAGTGGGTATGTGGATACGCATATGACGAGGGTTTTCTTGTTAACGAAGCCGGCCCGCTTTTGTTCAACTGATACTGACTTGCTTATTGACCGAAACCGTCTTTGTTGAAACCCTCTAAAAAAAAGCCCTGCGCCATGGCGCAGGGCTTGCTATTGAAAATCATACGGTTACTCTGCAATATGTTGCTTTTCAGGGCGCATCTGCGGGAAGAACAGCACATCCTGGATAGAGGGCTGGTTCGTCATGAGCATGGTGAGCCTGTCTATACCGATGCCGATACCTGAGGTAGGGGGCATACCGTATTCGAGGGAACGGAGGAAGTCGTAATCGATGTACATGGCTTCATCATCGCCACGTTCCATGAGTGCCACCTGGTCTTCAAAGCGCTGACGCTGGTCGATGGGGTCGTTCAGCTCAGAATAGGCATTGGCAATTTCTTTACCGTTGCAGATCAGCTCAAAACGTTCCACCACACCTGCTTTGGAGCGGTGCTTTTTGGTGAGGGGACTCATTTCAACAGGGTAATCAGTTATGAAAGTGGGCTGTACGTAGTGGTGCTCACACTTCTCGCCGAAGATCTCATCGATGAGTTTGCCTTTACCATGGTTGGCTTCAGCATGGATATCGAGTTTTTTGCAAACCTCGCGGATACCTGCTTCATCCATTTCGGAGATATCGAAACCGGTATGTTCCTTAATGGCATCGTACATGGTAACGCGACGGAAGGGAGCTTTAAAATCGATCTCCCGCTCACCCACGGTTACTTTGGTGGTACCGTTCACGTTCAGGGCAACTTTTTCGAGGAGCTGCTCGGTGGTGCGCATCATCCATTCGTAATCCTTGTAGGCTGCGTACATTTCCATTACGGTGAACTCAGGGTTGTGGGTACGGTCCATCCCTTCGTTTCTGAAATCCTTCGCGAATTCGAATACACCTTCGAAGCCGCCTACGATGAGCCTTTTCAGGTACAGCTCGTTGGCGATGCGGAGGTACAACGGCATATCGAGTGCGTTGTGGTGGGTGATGAAGGGGCGTGCCGCTGCTCCACCGGGGATGGCTTGCAGGATCGGCGTTTCCACTTCGAGGTATCCCATTCCGTTATAGAAGTCGCGGATGGTCTGCATCAGGCGGGTGCGCTTGATGAATACTTCCTTTACTTCGGGATTGATGACGAGGTCGGCATAACGCTGGCGGTATTTGAACTCGGGATCGGTTACCGCGTCAAAGGTTTCTCCTTCTTTCGACTTTACAACAGGCAGCGGGCGGAGGGCCTTGGCCAGTATAGTTAATTCCCTAACGTGAATGGAGGTTTCTCCGGTTTTGGTAATAAAGGCATAGCCTTTCACGCCAATGAAATCACCGATATCAGTCAGTTTCTTCCATACGTTGTCGTAGAGCGACTTATCTTCTCCGGGGCAAATGTCGTCCCGCTTTATGTACAATTGGATTCTACCCTTGCTATCCTGCAAAACGGCGAAGTTCGCCTTGCCCATGTCGCGGGTGCTCATAATACGGCCGGCCAGGCATACATCCTGATACTGGTCCTTCGTCTCTTCCGAATAGCCGGCCTTAATATCCGTAGAATACGCATTCACTGGGTATTCTGCGGCGGGATACGGATCGATCCCCAGGTTCTGCAGCTCTTTCAGCTTGTCGCGGCGGATAATTTCCTGTTCTGACAGCTGTTGTTGGGTAGTTACGCTCATTGTCGTGAATAATACTGTTTTATGGGGGGATAAGCCTCCCCCGGCATTACGAGACCGCAAAAATAATTGTTTTCGGGCGCATTTGCCGCATCCTTCTCCCGGCGCCCGCATGGTTTGTTTTTATAATTTATTTAAGATTTCGGCTCAATGATTGGTGCAGTTATTGCGTACCTTTAAGCAGATAAAAACTAACCCGGCATGAAAACCATCATTGTACCAACGGACTTTTCTGAAACGGCTTATAACGCAGCCCGTTATGCCATCGGCCTTGCCGGACAAACGGGGGCTACCCGCATCGTGCTGTATCATGCATATGAGCTGATCGTGCCCATCCCCGACCTCCCCACGGCAGTGCCTATGGTAAATATGGACGACCTCCGGGCATCCAGTATGGAAGGCCTCCGCAACATGCAAAGCCAGCTCAAACAATCCGTACCCGCCAATATAACACTCGATATCCGTGCAGATAATCACCTCCTCGCTGCCAGTATAGACCAGGTATGCCGCGAAGAACTGGCCGATATCATCGTTATGGGTATTACCGGTGGCAGCCAGCTGGAAGAGATCCTCGTTGGCTCCAACACCGTGGATGTGGTGAAAACCTCTGCATACCCCGTTATAGTGGTGCCCACACATGCAGGATTTAGTCCCATCCGTAAAGTGGTATTCGCCTGCGATCTTCGCAAAGTGACTAAAACCACCCGTAAAGATGTGCTTACCCGGCTCCTCGATATCTTCCAGCCGGAGCTGCATGTGGTGAATATTCAAAAAGAAGGCCGGGAAAACTTCCATCCGGAAGAGAATCAGGCGCTCGATAACATGTTACATAATTACAATCCGCAGTATCATTTCCTCGACAGGCCCAATGTACCGGATGCCGTTACATCCTTTGCACAGGAACAGAAAGCAGACCTTCTGCTCATCATTCCTAAAAGGCATGGCTTATTCGACAGCATATTCAAACGCAGCAATACATCACGGATCGCATTCCATACGAATGTTCCGCTGTTGTCCATCCATGAATAAATTGAACTTATCCCCGGAAATCCTGTACCAAACTAACACAGCAGAGATCATATGTTAAAGAAAACTATCGTTGTACTTGCAGGGGCGCTTTTCCTGCATACTGCCGCTGATGCGCAGATCCTGAAAAAAGCGGGCAGCATCCTGAAATCCGGCAGCACTTCCACCACCGGCACTAACGTCACAGAAGGCGAAGCAGCAGGCGGTATTAAGGAAGCACTGGAAAAAGGTGTTCTCAAAGGCATTGGCCTTCTTAATAAGCAGGACGGCTTCTTCGGGAACCAGCTCTACAAAGTGCTTCTCCCGCCCGATGCTCTCAAAGCAGAAAAAGCCCTCCGCAGCATAGGCATGGGCAGCCTGGTAGATAAGGCTATCCTCCAGATCAACCGTGGTGCCGAACAGGCCGTTGGCTTTGCAGCTCCCATCTTCGTGAATGCCATCAAACAAATGACCATTACCGATGCCCTGAAGCTGGTTACAGGTGGTGCTAACTCCGCCACTAACTTCTTCAAAGAGAAAACTACCGCCAGCCTCGTTGCAGCATTCTCTCCCGTGATCGATTCCGCTCTCAATCAAACCGCAGCTACCCGCTACTATGGTGAAATCGCGGATAAGTATAACAGCCTGCCTACCACCTTCAACAAACTCAATCCTGATCTGAAAGGCTATGTGACAGACAAGGCCGTATCTGCCCTGTTCGACCAGATCAGTAAGGAAGAAGCTGCCATCCGCAACAATCCCGCGGCACGTACTACCGACCTCCTGAAGAAGGTGTTCGCTAAAAACTAAGTATTACACACCCGTATAATCGAAAAGGGCCGTCTCCAATGTTCGTAAAACAAGGAGATGGCCCTTTTCATTTGTGACAGTTCCAACTGTTAATATCGTACCGGATTAACGTGTTCCATCCTTCATCAATCCTTCATCCAACCTTCATCCAACCTTCATCCAACCTTCAGCAAAATATACCTTTTGATATAGGTTGGATGAAGGTTGGATGAAGGATCGTTATTAATTGATTGATAATGAGTGCTTTGTGAACGCCCCTAAACCAAGGCGAAAGTGGTATTTCTGATAGTAAATTAACCATCTTTCCTATTCCTGATTGCCTGCCAGTAGCACCTGCCAGGCTTCGTTCACCTTATGGGAATCCAGGAGCTGTTTGGCATAGCGGTGCAGTTCTTTTTCCATCTCTTCGGGATTGATGGAGAAATACTGGATGATGTTGGTAAGATGCTCATCGGTAAACGCCGGGTCTACAGGAGGCATTGTATTTACATTCCCCAGCTGGCCCAGATTGTTACCGGTAAGCACATGGCTCTGGCGGATGGAAGCCGGTAAAGCATCTACTCCTATACCCAGTTGCGTATTAGGCTTGGCTACTTCGAATACCGCCGTGCCGGAGGCACGGCAATAGTAATCACCTCCCATACGCGCTACCAGATCAATTTTTTGCGGGTCTATTTTACCATCTGTATCGAGGATGTTGTCATTGACATGTAACAGTATGGGCTCGCAGATCACAAGGTTACCCGCTCCGCCTCCGGTACCGGTTTCTATAATGTCTTTCACCTTACACTCCATTTGCACAGGGCTTTCCGCCACGCGGAAAGGCTTTACCTTTTCTGACGGCAGCGGAGTGAAGCCTGCTTTTACAAACTCATCAATACCACGCGGATATTCACAGCTTGCTAAAGATGCCTGTTGCACCATGGCATAGCTCACCACGTTAATCACCACCTCGCCGGTAGCATATACGTTTTCCAGTGTGTGCTTAACCGTATTGTCGCGCACCCGGCGGGAAGGGGAAAATACCAGTGTGGGCGGGTTAGAGCCAAATACGTTGAAGAAACTGAAGGGGCTCAGATTGGGCTGCCCGTCTGCATCAATCGTGCTGGCGAAGCATATCGGGCGCGGTGCCACCGCACCCAACAGGTACGCGTGGAGCGCAGAGGTTTTTACTTCCGAGGGATCTACTCTCATGCCTGTCTGTTAAATATTTTTCTTTTGTGCAAGGATGGAAAAGTCGCTTTCTTCTGCTACAATGGTGTTCGTCAGTTTACCCAGCCCGTCTATTTCCATTTCCACTACATCGCCGGCCTGCAGCCATTGTACCTGGTAGTTGGGGTCATTGAGTTTACCGGTGCCGTTCAGCTCCAGGAAGCAGCCGGTACCTACCGTTCCGCTACCGATTACATCGCCGGGGAGAATGTCGGCACCATATGCACAGCGCTCAACGATCTCCGCGAAAGTCCAGTCCATATCGCCCATGTTACCTTCACTCACCTGTACGCCATTTACCCAACAGCGCATTTTCAGATTGTAGTTATTTCCGGTATGCCCTTCTTTGGCGGGAATACGATACGGCTCCAGTTCATCAGGCGTAACCAGCATGGGGCCTATTACGGTGCTGAAGTCTTTGCCTTTGGCAGGACCAAGGTTGAGCTTCATTTCTTCCATCTGCAGCAGGCGGGCGCTCATGTCGTTCATGATCATATATCCGCCGATGTAATCGTCGGCCTCTGATGCAGGGATGTTACGGCCACGCTTACAGATCACGATGGCTGCTTCCAGTTCAAAGTCGAGCTGCTGGAAGTGGTCGGGCATACAGAGTATATCGCCGGGGCCCTGGATGGCGTTGTGGTTGGTAAAGTAAAAGATGGGATACTGATCAAACTCGGGGATCATATCCACACGGCGGTTTCTGCGTGCGGCGGCCACATGCTGGCGGAAGGCATAGCCATCGCGGCAGCTGGTAGGGAATGGCACCGGGGCCAGCAGTTGTACTTCTTCGAATGGTACACCGTGGATATTGGCACGGGGAGAATGGCCTTCTTTCAGCCGGGCATCAATCGCTTTAGCCAGGTCAATCACTTCTTCCCACATCTGCAAAAACATATGCATGGTGGTAGGAAGCTCGGGGTGGAGGTCCTGCAGGTTATAAAGCTGCCCGTTTACAAGCATGGCCAGCTGATCTACATCTTCCCGTATATAGGTTACGAGTTTCATTGCGTTGGTTTTGGTGTTCTGGCGCCAAATATATCGGATTTTTATAGCTTTAAGGTATGTCCAGATGGTTCCTTTTATGCCTTTTGCTGCCGTATTCCTGCGCAGTTACCGCGCAGGCCCGTACAGACGCACCTTTGCGCGACCTCCTCTTTCAGCGCGCATCTCCGCAACTGCGGCATATCCTCAGCAACCCGGATTCTTTCCACGTTCAACTCATCTTTACCACCATTTCCCGGGACAGTAAAGGCAATCCCACCTTCCGCGACTGGCATTTCAATACCGACCGTAACCAGTATTTTAATCCTGCCTCCACCGTTAAAATGCCACTGGCCTTCCTGGCGCTGGAGAAAATGCGGCAGCTGAAACTCTGGAAATGGACGCCTATGCTTACAGACAGTGCATGGAGCCGCCAATCCGCCGTGTATACAGATACTTCCGCAGCTAACGGACTGCCATCCGTTGCGCAATACATCAAAAAGATATTCCTCGTTTCTGATAATGACGCATACAACCGGTTGTATGAATTCCTGGGGCAGGGGTATATCCATGATAATTTGCGCAGTAAAGGATTTAAAGATGTCCGGATCGTACGGCGCTTTGTTTCGATGAGTGAAGAAGAAAACCGGCATACCAATCCCGTGCGCTTTGTGCAGAACGGGAAAACATTGTACAGTCAGCCCGCGGTATATAACAGTGCGGCATTTGACTACAGTAAAACCGTGCTGGTGGGGCATTCGCATTGGGACAGGAACGACAGCCTCATCCGTACCCCCATGGACTTTACGAGGCATAATTACTTTCCCCTTGAAGATCTGCACCGCCTGCTGCGATCCGTTATATTCCCGGAGTCTGTGGCGGTTAAGGAGCGGTTTGCATTACAGGAAGAAGACTACAGGTTCCTCTACCGCTGGATGGCAGCATTGCCATCCGAAAGTGATCACCCGCGGTATGATACTTCGGAATTTTTTGACAGCTACACGAAGTTTTTCCGATATAAAGACGGCCGCCGGAAACTCCCTTCACATATCAGGGTGTTCAACAAAACCGGATGGTCGTATGGCTACCTCACGGATGTGGCCTATTTCGCGGATTTCAGGAATAATCTGGAATTCATGGTATCAGGGAATATCTATGTAAACCGCGACGGGGTGCTGAACGATGGCAAGTATGAATATGAAGAAACCGGCTATCCGTTTTTCCGTGAGGTGGGAGATATTTTGTACGACTACGCACTGGCTAACGCGCCTGCCATCAGGCCGGATCTCTCACGCTTTAGGGAAGCTGTTCGGGGACTGGGAGAAAAGCCGGCAGCCATTACCCGGGGCGATACCACACGGAAACAGCTGGCACTTGTATTTACAGGGCATGAGTATGCCGATGGCGGGAAGCATATACTGGAAACACTGAAGCGCCTGGGAGTAAAAGCGTCTTTCTTTCTAACAGGCGATTTTTATGAGAATCCATCATTTGCATCGCTTATCCGCAGTCTGTATGCCGATGGGCATTACCTCGGCCCGCATTCCGGGAAGCACCTGTTGTATTGCGACTGGAAGAAGCGCGACAGCCTGCTGGTTACCCGCAGTGAATTTGAGGCTGATCTGGATATGAATCTCCTTGCCATGACGCGCCTCGGCCTGCCGGAACCCCATTACTTCCTGCCGCCTTATGAATGGTACAACGACAGCATCGTGAAATGGACGAACGATCTGGGGATGCAGCTCATCAACTTTACACCGGGTACACGTTCCCATGCAGACTATACCTATCCTGAAATGGGGAAATCATACCTGCCAAGCGACAAAATCCATGAATCCGTCATTCAGTACGAAAACCTGCGCCCGGCGGGGCTTAATGGGTTTATGTTGTTGGTACACATAGGTACTGACCCCCGGCGGAAGGATAAATTTTATTTTCAATTGCATAAATTGATACGATATTTGCAGCTGAAAGACTATGAATTTGTAATTGTTCCCCGGTTATTGGCCACACAATAACCAACAAAACATTTGGTTCCCTACTCCTGTTACTGATTAAATAAATGGTTTAATTTAAAACTTGGGAGTCATGAAGTTTGAGAAGATCAAGAATAAAGGACAGGCAAAACTTTTTGAAAGCCGGTATCTGGAAATGCTGACCAAAACCCACCCCCTCGTTATCTGGGGAATGTATCTTCCTTTGATCGGATACTCGCTGTATTATAGTCACAGTGCTTTGGGATTCAGCGTAGGGCGTATAGCGCTGGTATTTTTCGGCGCCATGTTTTTCTGGTCCTTTTTCGAATACATCATGCATCGCTGGATTTTTCACATGGTAACTGAAAGCCCGCGTATGACCCGCTTTATTTATGTGTTGCATGGCAACCATCACGAATACCCTCGCGATAAGCAGCGGCTCTTTATGCCGCCTGTTCCCAGCCTCATCCTTGCTTCACTGATATTTGGCGGCATATATATATTCCTGCGGGAGACGACGTTTATGTTCTTCCCCGGGTTTCTGCTGGGGTATCTAATGTATGGCAGCATGCACTACGCCATCCATGCCTGGAACCCGCCTTTCAGGTTCCTGAAGCCGCTCTGGCGCAATCATCACCTGCATCATTATAAAAGCGACGACAAAGGCTTTGGTGTAAGCTCCGCATTCTGGGACCGGGTGTTCGGGACATTCTTCGACCTGGAAAAAGAGAAGGAAGATAAAGACAAGGTTAAGACGCTGATGTTTGACAAATAATTGAATCTGTAAAATAAAAGAAGCCGCCCTGGTAATACCGGGGCGGCTTCTTTTTATATTAGTTTTTACCATTTTTCCGCATCACTGGCGAGGGAGTCAGGCGACTGGCGGTACTTTTCCCGGGAGATGATTTTCTCTGTTTGCCGTTCTATGATCAGCCTGGCAACAGACCGGTAAACATCCGGATAACTTTCGCTGGCGAGTATGGTTTTAACCTTATTCTCCGGTACATCTACCTGGTAAAGGAGCAATACAAACTGCTGGAAGTTGCTCTCTACAAGTGCTTCGAGCGCAGCAGCAAGCGTATTCTCGAGATCTTCCATGGTGAAGGCGGAGGGCAGGTTAATACCAGCATTTTCCACCAGCCAGGTTCCGGCTTCTTCCAGGTGTCGCTGTTCCATTATTTGATCTGCTTGATCTTATAGGAGGCGTTAGTAACGATTTTTACCGGCACTTTCAGATCCTTTTTAAGCTGCTTCTTACGGTTGGCCAGATAAACATATTCTCCCTTCATTTCTGTGTTCTGCACGGCAATGCTGGGGAAACCGCTTTCGCGGTTGATGAGATAGTTGGTGGTAAGCGTACCGTCAATAGAAGCAGTTGCCTGAATACCTTCTTCTATGGTAAAGGTTTCCACCTTATCGGTTTTGATATTACCGGTGGTATTGATCTTGGCGGTCTGGCCATCCCAGTGCTGGAGGTTCCAGTAGAGATCTATGCGGCCTTTAAGCCCTCCGCGGAGCGGAACGCTTTCTTCCCACTGTGTGCCGTTTTTAATGCCATGTACGGGGTAGATGACCAGCAGCTGCTCCAGCCACCCGCGGAATGCATCGGTACCAAACTGGTCTTTCAGGAGCTTCTTATAAGCATCGCGCTCATCAGTTTTCAGTTTGGCGAATGCTTCCGAAGCCTTGTCTAACAATGCATCGAGGCCATCCACTTTTACGATGGAACCATTCCCCTGTATTTCTACCGTGAAGGATTGGTTGAGCATCAGTTTAAGCGCACCCTGCAGCGGCTCGTCCGGATGGTCTGTTTTGGCATCTACGTAAATATTCTGGTTCTTGGCGTTGAAGTTAAACTTGATGTCGGTATAGGCCCATGCCAGGGTATACTTGCCGGGATTGGCATCGGTTACCTTAACAGACATTTTATTATTGTAATCGCGGGTGGTGCGCTGGATTACTTCGCTTACCGTAATGTAGGTTTCACTGCGGCTTTCCTGGCTCAGCGAAAATTCACTCCCTGTTTTCAGTTTGTAATTCAGCTCCACATAGTCCTGCGCGGAGAGGGATAAGGCGAGGCAGCACAGCGCTACCAGTCCGGTGAGTTTCTTCATTATCACTTACTTTGATCAAACGTATTTTTCAATGACCCCCAGCCCGAACAATGCGAAATCGTATTTCACAGGGTCTGCGGGATCCATCAGTCGCAGCTGGCTGGTAAGCTCGAGAGCCGTTTTCCAGTTGGCATCAGCACTCTGAATGAGGCCGAGCCTGGCAGCTACGCGGCTGACATGGATATCCACCGGGCAAACGAGCTGCGTGGGCGAAATATGCTTCCACAGTCCAAAATCCACGCCATTTTTATCCTGGCGCACCATCCACCGCAGGTACATGTTGAGCCTTTTGCAGGCGCTGTTACGCGCTGGGGTGGAGATATGTTTGCGCGTCCTGTCCGGATGCTCCATGGCAAAAAATATCTGGTGGAAGCCGGTAAGGGCGTTTTCCACCGAGGTGTCTTCCGGCTGAAGGTGCCCGCTGAAGGCAAATTCAAGGGAAGTAACGTTGGTATAATAATGCTGGAGGAACTCCACGAAATAGAGGAGGTCCAGCCCGTTAAACGTGCGGTGCCTGAAATTCATGAGCTTCATCCGGTCGCGCGGGTCATGATTCAGGATATAATCATAGGGGGCATTATCAAAAAGCTCCATCAGTTCGGAACACTTGTTGATAATGGTAGTGCGGTTACCCCAGGCGAGGATGGCCGCAAACAATCCCGAAATCTCAATATCCTGCAGTTTCGAATACCGGTGTGGGATACTCACCGGATCGCCCGCTATGAAGGCAGGCTGGTCGTAATGATCCGCTTTGGCGTCTAAAAATTCTTTCAGTTGCTGGAACTTCATGGTCGTAGTATATGGAAAAAATGCCCCCAACCATTTGCAGGACCGGGAGGCATGTAGGTGTAATGTGCTAAAAGTAAGCAGATTGACCCAACAATCCTATCAGCTTAAGGCTTTTTTAAGGTCTTCGATCAGATCAGACACATCTTCAATGCCTACGCTCAGCCTGATCAGGGAATCTGTCAGGCCATTTTTCAGCCTTTCTTCCCGTGGAATGGAAGCATGCGTCATGGATGCCGGATGGCCTATCAGGCTTTCCACACCACCCAGAGACTCGGCCAGGGAAAAGAGATGCGTGCCGCTGAGTACTTTCAGGGCGGCATCCATACTATCATCTTTCAGGGTAAAAGAAATCATGCCGCCGAAGCCGCGCATCTGCTTTTTGGCGATATCGTGGTTAGGATGGTCTTCGAAGCCGCACCAGTACACTTTCCCTACTTTAGGATGCTCCCGGAGGTAGCGGGCTACGGCCTCACCGTTCTCGCAATGGCGCTGCATGCGTACATGTAGGGTTTTAATACCACGGAGTACCAGGAAGCAATCCTGCGGGCCCGGTACGGCACCACAACTGTTCTGAATAAAGGCCAGTTGCTGGGCAAGGGCGTCGTCTTTTACGATCACGGCACCATGTACCACATCACTATGCCCGCCAAGGTATTTTGTGGCAGAATGTACCACTATATCAGCTCCGAGATCAAGCGGGTTCTGGAGATAAGGGGAAGCAAAGGTATTATCGACCGCCAGCAGGATGCCTTTTCCTTTGGCTATGGCAGCGCAGGCGGCAATATCGATGATATTGAGCATGGGGTTGGTAGGCGTCTCTATCCAGATGAGCTTTGTAGCCGGGGTGAGGTGCTGGTTGAGCTGGGCCGCATCCTGGAGGTCTGCAAACTGGAATTTGATACCGTATTTGGCAAAAACTTTTGTGAAAATCCGGAAGGTTCCGCCATATAAGTCGCTGGAAGCCACTACTTCATCACCAGGAGAGAGCAGTTTCATGATCGCATCGGTGGCAGCGAGGCCGCTTCCGAAGCAAATGCCATGCTTCCCGTTTTCTATGGCTGCCAGGGCATTCTGGAGGGCGTGGCGGGTAGGGTTCTGTGTCCGGGCGTATTCGTAGCCCTTATGGTCGCCCGGAGCGGCCTGAACATAGGTAGATGTCTGGAAAATCGGCGTCATAATGGCGCCGGTAGAGGGGTCTGGCTCAACGCCGGCATGGATCAGCTTAGTACCTAACTTCATGGTTTGCTAGATTTTATGGGAAAGCCAAAGGTAACGATTTTACGCGCCCGGAATCCGTTGCCGCAATATAACCTCACATGACACGTATGTGCTATGCCGTATGCGCTGAAACCGTTTCGCAGTGGGCATTTGGTGGTTTCAGGGTTCTTTATCGGCATTACGCCCGCCCTTTTCCATCGCTTACGAGAAAAATAACAGCTTTCACCAGAATGCGCTCAGATGTATGGAGATTTCCGATAATTTTAACTCAGGTTTTTCATAGGATATGGTTAAAATTTTCTGAAGGCGGTATTCTTACCGCTTTTTTCTTTAGACCCAATCTCAGATTGCAGAAATAAAAAAAGGGCAGCGAAATCTCGCTGCCCTTTTTGCATATCGTTCATTCCCACCGGGGTTATTTCTTCTTCGGTTTAGTATTGGAAGCGGTAATGGCTTTTGAATCCGACCAGCGGATGGGGAGCGTTACCTGCGTTTTATCCCAGCCCATCAGCAGGTTGGCGCCGTAAGGGGCCTTTTCAAACACGAGGCTGAAAGCTTCTATCTCCTCCGGAGAAGCGGTCACCGGAACATCCACACGGGCTACATCAAGCTGAGGCTCATATTTATAGGCTCCCCAGATGTCGGTCTGCTTATTAAGAATAACCGTCCACTTGGTTTCACTGGGGATGGCATACAGGGTATAACGGCCTTTAGGGATGGTTTTGCCGCCGATGGTCACCGGGCGGTAGAACTCCAGCTCGGTGGCTTCGTTAGCCCCGAGGCGCCATACTTTGCCGTATTCCACGAGGTTCCCGAAGATGGGGCGTCCTTTTTTCTGCGGACGGCTGAAGATGGCCCTGGCCACCAGAGCGCCGGGCTCACCTTTTACCTTACAAACGTAAGGGTACATTACGGGGTAATATGCCATATCCATAGGACTGGGGTCCACCGGAGGCATTTTCTTTTCCTGGGCGGTTGCCAGGCTGCACACAGCCAATCCTGCTATGACGAAGAGCGTTTTGAGCGTATTCATATGCGTTGAATAATAGATTAGAAATTGGCCCCAAACCTACGTGTTTTTCAGGGAATCAGGAAAGCTCGATTGTCAGAGATTTCATAAAGTTTTCGGCATCAGGGATGAAGGTATTGTAACAATCGCGTAGTTCTTCGTAATGATCACTTAGTACGGCATAAGGCACGGCAGCAGGTTGATTGAAGTACCTGGCCCGGCGTATAATGCCCCCGAAGCTGCGGAGGATGCTGTCGCGCTCATGATAGTGATACAGCCAGTTATGGGTACGCATGAAGGCGAACATCTGGCGGAAAGCCGGCGGTAATATGGGAAGGCGCTCTTCCACAGCCTGGTACGTTGCTTCAGAGAACCGTGCCAGCTCCGGCAGGGTAAACCTTTCCGCGTCGTTGGCCAGAAAGTGATCATATACAATATCCAGGAAAACCCCGCCGTAAAGGCCCGTAGCAGGCCTGAAGATATCGCGGGCAGTGCGGGATGCGGGATGACTGTCTGTATACTCATCCAGCGCACGGTGTAAAATGATGCCTTTACGGATAGGAGCCGGATATGCTTCGGACTGCTTACCTTTTACAAAATCCCCGATCAGCTGTCCGGCCGTAACATCCGGATCATGGAAAGATAAATATGCGTGCGCGAGATAATTCATAGTCAGACGAGCGGCTCTTCCGGCAGATGAGTGGCAAAACCACGACAACCGGGCGTTTCCGCTACTTCGAAGATAGGTATTATTCCCCGGTCCGTCCGTTTCCGGAAGCCATTGTCCGTTTTCGGAAATGCTTTTCCAGCTCCTACCACACGTCACCGCCCGATCACTTTAACAAAGTCTTAACCCGGCCGCGTGCAACATTTGTTCGTTCCGCTCAACTCCGCTGCAGGCAAAGGTTTGCAACTACGGGGATACGACATTTTACGTATACGTTATAACATGCATAACATTGGCCTCATACAACCATGCCAATCATACTTATTCCCTTGACGACGGCTGCTTCCCGTACTAATTTTACATCATCAAATCACCGCATTCTAAAACAAACACCCTGATTAAATTTTTCCGCCATGAAAAAGATTATCGCCATTCTAACCTTAGTAACCGTGTTCGTCACAGGCGCTTTTGCCGCTGATGGTGTCACAATTGACAACAAGAAAGTACTCGAAGCCTTTAAAAGGGAATTCGCCACCGCAGAAGATGTGGCCTGGTACACTACGCCCGACAAATTCGTGGCCAAGTTCACCATGCATGCCCGTAAAGTGACAGCGCATTACAACAAAGAAGGGGAACTGCTCGCTACCAGCCGTTACATCACCGATTCAGACCTCCCGCTGAACGTGATCACCCGGCTCATGAAAAAGTACCCCGACCAGAAAATTAACAACATCGTGGAATATGAAGCCGATGGCTCCACCACGTATGTAATTACTCTCGAGAGCGAAACGCATTGGACCGTGCTGAGAGCCGAATCTAACGGCAACATCTCCCGGTTAAAGAAATTGCAGAAAGCATAACCGAAGTTTTAGTTTTAGTTTCAGTCAGTATGCCGTCCCGTGTTAAAGCGGGACGGTTTTTTTGTGCCCTATTAAATTGTACCTTTGCGGCTTGTATACACAAGTAAAACACGTACTGTAATGACAAAAGGACCTGTTTCACAATTTATCCAGCATCATTACCGCCACTTCAACGCGGCGGCGCTGGTAGATGCAGCCAAAGGATATGAGACGCATTTGCTGGAAGGCGGCAAAATGATGGTGACCCTTGCAGGGGCTATGAGCACTGCTGAGCTGGGTATTTCGTTTGCAGAAATGATCCGTGCCGGTAAGGTGGATATCATTTCCTGTACAGGCGCCAACCTCGAGGAAGATATCATGAACCTCGTAGCCCATACGCACTATAAGCGTGTACCCAACTACCGTGACCTCAGCCCGCAGGAAGAGTGGGATCTGCTCGAGCAGGGCTTTAACCGGGTTACTGACACCTGTATCCCTGAAGAAGAAGCTTTCCGCCGCATTCAGCAGCACATCCATAAAATCTGGAAAGATGCAGAGGCAGCCGGTGAGCGCTACTTCCCCCACGAATACATGTATAAACTGCTCCTTAGCGGTGTAATGAAGGAACATTATGAGATCGACCCTAAGAACAGCTGGATGCTGGCAGCGGCCGAGAAGAATATTCCTATCATCGTACCAGGCTGGGAAGACAGCACCATGGGTAACATCTTCGCTTCCTACGTAATCAAGGGTGAGCTGCAGGCTTCTACCATGAAGAGCGGTATCGAGTACATGGTATGGCTCAGCGAATGGTACCGTAACAACTCCGCCGGTAAAGGTGTAGGCTTCTTCCAGATCGGAGGCGGTATTGCAGGTGATTTCCCCATTTGCGTGGTGCCTATGATGTACCAGGATCTTGAGTGGACCGACGTGCCTTTCTGGAGCTATTTCTGCCAGATTTCTGACTCCACCACTTCCTACGGTTCCTATTCCGGTGCTGTGCCCAATGAGAAGATCACCTGGGGCAAGCTGGATATCAATACACCGAAATTCATCGTTGAGTCGGATGCTACGATTGTGGCTCCCCTCATTTTCGCTTACCTGCTCGGCTGGTAATCGAAGTACATTATACCGGAGGCCGCAGCTAATGCGGCCTCTTTTTTTACCTTAAAACCCCGCCCCAAGTGCTTATAACCCCATACTGCCGCAGATTTAACAAATTCTTTCACGATACATATGCGAAATATTAAATATTTCTTTATGTTTGCGGTACAAATGCATTACATATTGCGTTTTTTGTAGTTCTTAAAAATCAGGCATAATATTTTTTTGCAGATTCCAAATTAATCCTACATTTGACCCGCAAAGTCAAAAAGTCAAACGCGGTTTTGCACCAACAGTAAAATGGCCGAGCAGGATCAGAAAAGGGAAGTGATACTGGAGGCTGCGCTGAAGCGGTTCAAACGCTTTGGCCTGGCCAAGACGACCATGGACGAAATCGCGAGAGATTTGGAGATCAGCAAAGGATCTTTGTACTATTATTTTTCCGATAAGGATCGCATTTATGTGGCGGTGGTGGAGCGGATCGTTAACGACTGCTTTACGGACATCAGCACATTCCTGCAAACAGCCGGGTCTGTCCAGGAAGTGATGGACCGCTACTTATCGGTAAAAGAAAGGATTTTACTGGATTATCATTTCCTGTTTGGCATCAACTTGTGGGTGAGCGACAAACCGAGTAGCCTGATGCGGCAGATTGGAGAAATGGTACATCAGTCCGAAATCCGCTTCATTTCCAGCTGGCTTAAGAAGGGTATTGAGCTGGGAGAAGTAGCGGAAGTACATGATCCTTCACATACAGCCGATTTGCTTGTACAGGTGTTGTTCGGATTCTGGATTAACTGGTGCAAGTGGCAGGCTGGCGATTTTGACCTTCAGGATGCTAATAATATAAAGGAGTTTATGAGTCGGGAGAGAAAAGTGCTCACAATATTCTTCAACGGCTTAAGATAACACCCCCGAGAAAAACCGTTTTACAACCGAAAACCTATTCCCTGCTGATCGCATGTATGTAGAACATGAGTAAGCGATTCAATCATTGACATATTAAAATCAAAATTGTACGACAGATGAAAAAGATGATCGTTATGGCCGCGCTGGCCCTGTTCGGAACCCAATTCGCCAAAGCACAGGTGCAGAAAGGTAACTTCCTCGTAGGTGGTTCCGTTGGTATCAACAGCAAAACTGAGAAAGTAGACGGCTCTGACAACAAAGAAACTGCTACTAAATTCACCATCAGCCCTAAAGTTGGTTACGCTCTGAGCGACAAATGGATGGTTGGTGTATTCGTTGATGGTACTTTCAATTCCACTAAAGACAAAGTTGGTGAGGTAACCTCCAAAACCAAAGGTAACATGATCGCTCCTGGTATCTTCGTTCGCAACTACTGCCAGATCGCTGATTCCAAAGTATTCTTCACCAGCGAAGCAAACGTAGCTTATGGATTCGGTAGCAAAAAAGTTGGCGATACTAAGGTTAGCAAAACCACAGGTATTAACGCTAACCTCATGCCCGGTATCTCTTACCTGGTAGGCAAACGCCTGATGCTGGACGGTCAGTTCGGTGGCCTGAGCTACCTCAATACCACTGAGAAAATGGAGGCAACTGGTGCTAAAAACAAAACTAGCACTATCGACTTCAACTTTATCAAATCTTTCTCAGTTGGAGCTTCTTTCCTGTTCTAATTGCTAAGATATTAGCGTTTTTTATAAAGGCGTTGTCCCTGAGGGACAACGCCTTTTTTCTTTTGTTATGGTTCATGCATACTTTGGCTTGTATCTTGTAATATTAATACCAAACAGAATACACCTTTTATGAAATTTAATCGAGTACACCTGCTTTTGACCCTTGCCGGTACATTGATGTTCGGCAGTTGTGTGGTAGAAAGGCATCACCATCCACATAATAAGCCGATGCCGCCAGGTCAGGCAAAAAAGAAGTATGGCACTAAATCAGCCAAACCTTTTGCGCCGGGTCAGCAGAAAAAGCATCATTAATGACTTTTTAAAATACAGGCATATGAAAAGGAATTGGAGAGTATCCGGAATGATAGCAATAGCAGCAGTTATGCTCACTGCATCTTGTGCATTGCCAAGGCCTCAAAGGCCTCCAACGCCACTGCATCCACCAGGCTCTGGTCAGCGGCCACCTACTCCGCCCACACCACCAAGGCCGCCTAATGGCCCAAATGCGGAAACACCTCATACCACCCTGATCATAGCATACCCACAGCGATAAACGGAAATCACTTTAAAAAGAGAAAAGAGATTGCATTTTGCAGTCTCTTTTTTTATTTTGAATAACTATATATAACGACTATACGGAAATCCTTAGTTTTTTAACCCGATAATATAAAACACCTATGATCAAAAAGCTAATGCTTTTATTGTTGCCCGTCTTTACATTGATAACATCTTTTACCGCCGCACCCATAAAATTACCTGCCCGGTGTGGAAGCTATTTTACTATTGAAACCGGATTGGGAACTCCGAAAATCGAAATGCTCACGTTTTGGGATTTGAATTATGGAACATTGCACCCGCACTATGTGCCTTTTCAATTTGACCCTTATCTGATACCCGCGACTTTCCTTCCAGGTCATTATTATCAACTAATCTTTTCTATAAGTTCACTATCAAGTATTGATAATACTACGTATGAAGTACGAATTAAGAACCAAAGTGGAATTATTATTGAAAGGTTAGAATTTTCCAGAAGCTCACATGGTGCTTATCCAGATGTAACTATCAATAACTTTACGGTAGCTTGTGAGACTTATCATGCATATGTTCGCAAGAAATCCGATCCTGATTCCTGGTAACCAGAAAATCAATGACATACAAAGAAAAGGGCCTATACCAGCAGGTATAGGCCCTTTTCTTTTATACATTAATTCCTGTATTATCTGTTCATAGTAACCAGGAATTCTTCGTTGTTGCGGGTGCCGCGCATGTGCTGGAGCATGAAGTTCATGGATTCTTCCGTGTTCATATCTGCCAGGTGATTGCGCAGGATGTATACTTTCTGCAGTACGTCTTTTTCCAGCAGCAGATCGTCGCGGCGGGTAGAAGATGCGGTAACGTCGATGGCAGGGAAGATGCGGCGGTTGGCCAGGCGGCGGTCCAGCGCAAGCTCCATGTTACCGGTACCTTTGAATTCTTCGAAGATAACTTCATCCATTTTGGAACCGGTGTCGATCAGAGCGGTAGCGAGGATGGTGAGAGAACCGCCGTTTTCGATTTTACGGGCGGCACCGAAGAACTGTTTGGGTTTCTGCATGGCGTTAGCTTCCACACCACCGGAGAGTACCTTACCGGATGCAGGAGCCACAGTATTGTGGGCGCGGGCAAGGCGGGTGAGGGAATCGAGCAGGATCACCACATCGTGTCCGCATTCTACCAGTCGCTTAGCTTTCTGCAGTGCGATGGCGGATACTTTCACGTGTTTTTCTGCAGGCTCGTCGAAGGTGGAAGCGATAACTTCTGCTTTAACGGAGCGTTCCATATCGGTCACCTCTTCAGGGCGCTCATCGATGAGTACAACCATGAGATAGATCTCGGGGTGGTTGGTGGCGATGGCGTTTGCCACTTCTTTCAGCAGCATGGTTTTACCTACTTTAGGCTGTGCCACGATGAGGCCGCGCTGGCCTTTACCGATGGGCGTAAAGAGGTCAATGATGCGGGTGGAGTAGTTATTGGAAGTGGTGGTGAGGTGCAGTTTCTCGAAGGGGAACAGCGGTGTCAGGTAATCGAAGGGAACGCGGTCGCGTACTTCTTCGGGTGTTTTACCATTGATGGTTTCTACTTTCAGCAGTGCGAAATACTTCTCACCTTCTTTCGGAGGGCGAACGGAACCGCGTACGGTATCGCCGGTTTTAAGACCGAAAAGTTTTATCTGGCTGGGAGAAACGTAAATATCATCGGGTGAGCTGAGATAGTTGTAATCGGAAGAGCGGAGGAAACCGTAGCCGTCGGGCATCATTTCCAATACGCCTTCGCTGAGGATTACACCATCGAACTCAATATTGAAAGCGGGTTCCTTCTTCGGGTATTTGTGTTGCTGAATGGCAGCAGGCTGTTGCTTGATAGGTGCCACTGGATCCTGAACGGTCACGAAATCATCTTCTGCTTCTTCTTCAGGAATCACGGTAGTTTCTTCTTCTTCCTCTTCGGTAAGTGCGGGAAGTACAATGTCGTCATCGTCATCAAACGTCAGGGACGGGATGTCAAGGTCGAGATCGATCTTGCGCTTTGCCGGAGGAGCTTTAACTGCTTCTTCTTCGTCTTCGGATTTGGAAACTTTAGTGGTGGCGGCTTTTCGTGATTTCTTTGCGGAAGGCTTATCGTCGGAGGAGGGAGTGGGTGGGTTCTGTGGGGTGGGGTCCGGAGTGGGTTCGTCTTTCTTGTTACTCACCGGTTTCCGTTTCCTCACTTTCTTGTCATCTCCGTTTCCTTGCTTATCTTCTGATGCTATCACAGCTTGTTTATCGAGGATTTTATAGATGATTGTTTGCTTGTCCAGTTTTTTTGCGTTGGGAATTTCCAGCTTCTCGGCAATGTCAAGTAGTTCAGGAACGAGCATGTCGTTCAGTTGTAAGATGTCGTACATCATCTGTTTTTGTCAAATTTTAGAAGTGTCGTAAGGCGGGTACCATCGCATACCAACATACACCAATTAACAAATAATTGTTTTGAGTCAATGTAAAGTCTTGATCATTAAATTGATAGGGATCACCTGCGTAAAGGACTGCTGATGAAGATGGCAAAAAAGGAATCTAATCAGACAGATTGAGGACACAAGATTATGACTATTTTCGCGATTCTCCAAAAAAATATTGAACATGGACGCCTAACGCATAACGTTTTATGCTCATGCACTTTCCGCCCTGTAAACCCCGCCCCTTGCCAAAAAGCGGATTTTCGTCATCCGATTTTATCTATTTTTGCAACTCAATTCAAAACACACAATTGATATGAGCCAAAGAGTAAAAATCAGGCAGGTCCTGCAAGATGACAGAACCAACTATGAAGTTACGGTGAAAGGATGGGTGCGCACCTTCCGGAATAACCAGTTTATAGCGCTGAACGATGGCTCAACCAATAATAATCTCCAGATCGTTGTAAACGAGGCGGAGATGGACCCTGCCACCTTCAAACGCATCACCCGCGGCGCTGCTATCTCCGTAACCGGCGAGATCATTCCCTCCCTGGGCAAAGGCCAACGCGTAGAGCTTAAAACCGCTCAGCTGGAGATCCTGGGCGACTGCGATGCGGAAGCCTATCCCATCCAGCCACAGAAGCAAAGCCTGGAGTTTATGCGTGAGATCGCGCACCTGCGCTTCCGTACCAACACTTTCGGTGCTGTGTTCCGGATCCGCCATTCCCTGGCATTCGCCGTTCACCAGTTCTTCCACCAGAAAGGTTTCGTGTACCTCCATACGCCTATCGTTACTGCTTCCGACGCAGAAGGCGCCGGCGAAATGTTCCGCGTTACCACGCTCGACATGAAGAACCCGCCCCGCACCGAGTCAGGAGAGATCGATTATAAAGAAGACTTCTTCGGCCGCGCCACCAACCTCACCGTTTCGGGCCAGCTCGAAGGCGAACTCGGCGCCATGGCTTTTGGTGACATTTACACCTTCGGCCCCACCTTCCGTGCCGAAAACTCCAATACCGCCCGCCACCTCGCGGAGTTCTGGATGATTGAACCGGAAATGGCGTTCTATGAACTGAAAGACAATATGGACCTCGCCGAAGAGTTCATCAAATACGTGATCCGCTTTGCACTGGAGCATAACCGCGAAGATCTCGAGTTCCTCGCACAACGTCTCGCGGAAGAAGAAAAGCAGAAACCGCAGGCAGAGCGCAGTGAACTGGGCCTCATCGAGAAACTGGAGTTCGTGCTCAACAACGAATTCGAGCGCATCTCCTACACCGAAGCCATTGAAATCCTCCGCAACAGCAAGCCTAACAAGAATAAGAAGTTTACCTACCCGGTAGATGCATGGGGTACGGATCTCCAGTCGGAACACGAACGCTACCTTGTAGAGAAACACTTCAGGAAACCTGTGATTCTGACAGATTACCCTGCCGCTATCAAATCGTTCTACATGAAACAGAACGATGACGGGAAAACCGTTCGTGCCATGGACATCCTGTTCCCCGGCATCGGTGAAATAGTAGGCGGCTCACAAAGGGAAGAAAGCTACGACAAGCTGGTTGCCCGTATGAATGAGCTGGGCATCCCTGTGGAAGAACTGTACTGGTACCTGGATACACGCCGCTTTGGAACCGCTCCCCACAGTGGTTTCGGCCTCGGTTTCGAACGCCTTGTGCTGTTCGTAACGGGTATGACCAACATCCGCGACGTGATCCCCTTCCCCCGCACTCCCAAGAGCGCAGAGTTCTAGACATTTTAACTACGTACATACGAAAGCAGGCGCACCGCGCCTGCTTTTTTTTATGCCTGTAACTTATGGAAACACCTGCCTGCTGCATCATACAGGCAATTGAGCAAAACAATACAGTGTGTGTAATCACGGTGGCGGGTATCGCTCCCGCCGCCGGAATTTTCTTCACCCGTACAAACATTACCTATGGCAGAAATGATTTCCTCCCAACAGTCTGGCATCCGCAAAGGCCGCCGCCACGGCGCTAAGCATTCCACCCGTGTAGATATGACGCCCATGGTGGATCTTGGCTTCCTGCTTATTACGTTCTTCATGCTTACCACCACGCTCACGGAGCCTAA
Source organism: Chitinophaga deserti (assembly GCF_003149455.1). Taxonomy (GTDB): domain Bacteria; phylum Bacteroidota; class Bacteroidia; order Chitinophagales; family Chitinophagaceae; genus Chitinophaga; species Chitinophaga deserti. The sequence continues at coordinate 915,275 of NZ_QFFK01000001.1, read as the reverse complement.
AGCCCTTCCGCTCATTATGCCGGCCGATGGTGAGCCTGTGGCAGTAGCCGTCAGTAAATCCATGACTTTGCTGGTGCGGTGTAACCGTACGGTATCCTGGTACGAAGGACTGGGCGACGATCCCGCTGCTCCGCCAGATATCCGCCACAGCACCTTCTCGGCTTCCGACGGTATAGGAAATGTAATCCGTGCACGCCAGCGTGCGGTAGCAGCAAAGTATGGCGATCCGGAAGAGCTGATCGTATTGATTAAAGCGGAAAAAGGGGCCAGCTATGGCAATGTGGTTGATGCACTGGATGAAATGAAAATTAACCGGGTAGCCCGTTATTCGCTGGCCGACATAACACCGCAGGAGGAGAAATTGTTGCAGCCATAAGCCGTTCGGCGGAGGGGTTTTTCCCTTACCTTTAGTGCTCCAAAAACACTACAGATATGGCAACCGTTCATTCCATCCCCTCCGTTGACCTTGCGGATTTCCGTTCCGGCGATCCGGTCAAAAAAGCAACATTCGTGAAAGCGCTGGGTAAGGCGTATGAAGAAGTCGGTTTCGTGGCAGTAAAAAACCACGGTATATCCGATGAGCTGATCGCGCAGTTGTACGATAATGTCAAAACGTTTTTTCAGCAACCCTCAAGTACTAAAAGCAAGTATGAATTACCTGAACTGGCCGGCCAGCGGGGGTATACATCTTTCGGGAAAGAGCATGCAAAGGGATATGACGCACCAGATCTGAAAGAGTTTTTCCAGTTCGGGCAGTCGGTGGAAGATAATGATCCCGTGAAAGAAACCTATCCCAATAATGTTACCGTAAAGGAAGTGCCGGAGTTTACGCCTACTCTTTTCAAAGCCTACCGCGGGTTTGAAGCTTCAGGTACTGCGCTCCTTCAGGCAATTGCATTATACCTCGGGTTAGACGAGCATTTCTTCGACGATAAAGTACACAATGGCAATTCCATCCTGCGGGCTATCCATTATCCCCCCATCACCCAGGAGCCCTCTTCGGCCATCCGTGCAGAGCAACACGAGGATATTAACCTCATAACCCTGCTGGTAGGCGCTTCTGCAGACGGATTGCAAATTCTGGATAAACAGGGGGATTGGGTGCCGGTAACCTCACTGCCCGATCAGATTGTGGTGAACGTGGGCGATATGCTCCAGCGCCTCACTAACAATCGTTTGAAATCTACCACCCACCGCGTGGTTAATCCACCGCGGGAACTATGGAATACTTCCCGTTTCTCCATCCCGTTTTTCCTGCATCCCAAGTCAGACATGGATCTTACATGTTTGCCCCAATGCGTGGATGAACAGCATCCGGTTGTTTATCCTCCTATTACTGCCGGCGAGTATCTCGACGAGCGTTTACGGGAAATAGGCCTCAAGAAATAAACAAGTTTGACTGGCCCGGCGCTCTAGCACCGGGCCTTTTTGTGCCTTGTGCTGAACAGGGATGTACCGGAAAACTGAGAATGAACAAAATGAACAACATCCGGATAGCAGGGAAGCCCGTAATTAGCAGCATGCATACTAACAATTTCCTCACGCTGAGCACGGAAGACATGAGGCTTATTGCCGGCGGTATTTCCGACAGCTCGGGCGAACTGCCCACTCTCCCTCCTGTGAGAAACAATGAATCTGCAGGAACAACTGGTGAAAAGACTACTGAACAGGAGACGGTACCTCAGGTAGAGCCTCCCGGCCTTAACATCGCCAGGATGATGGGGAAAACCGCCTGATTAATTGGATCCTGTTTCCGCGGGGGCGCTTGCCTTAAGGGCCGTCAGCTCCCCTGCGGTTACCCCTCTCCCGGTAAATAACCGGTCGAAGTAAGTGACCATCGCCGTATTCAGACGGTATTCATTATAGGGGAAATTCATAAAGTAACTATGCTGCCAGCGCGCCACTTCGAGGAAGTTAACATATTGTGCATTGGATGCCTTTTGCCTGCGGGTCACCTTTTCTCCCAGCTGGCGCTTTAAAGTGAGCAGGTGCGCACCTTTCAGCTGTAAATCGCGGCGATTGTAATGAATGTAAATGTTTTTGGCAAAGCGGATCTTTTCCACCCATCGGGCATGCCGCTTCATAGGTACACAGGCCGCATTGATAATGAGATTGTCAACAAAGGGTACCGCCTCGTTCTCCAGCGTTCCCAGGTCGCCCTCCCGCATCATCTGTTCGAGTATGATATTGCCCATACTGTGGTAAAACGTAGAAACTGATACGCCTTCAATCCATGGGGCGCCTTTCTCCCGGGCGGTTTTGATCATCTGCAGCAAAGCAGCGTACTGCCTGGCCGATAACCGCGCATTCTGACGGGCAAACCTGAAATTCTGCGAAGGCTTAAAGGTTGTATTGATACTGGCGTAATCGAACATCACTACGTTTACCCCATACTGCCCGCTCATGAGCTGAGCCCTTTCCACGTTGGAGGTAAATATCTTCCCCATGCCCTCCGCATACACCACAATATTGCGGCGGAGGGGTAAATGCTCCATTGCCTGATCCAGCGAAGGTTCCTGGTATACCTTCCAGATACCGTTCTGCTTTTCGAGGAAGAAGTATTTCAGGGCCGAGGTATCGATGAATTCATCGACGAAACGGAGACTGTCGGGGTGGATGAACCGGTTGGATACGAATACAAGGGAGGTATCGCTTCCGGCAGGGTGCTGGTGGGCGGTCTGCAGGTTAAACCTGGACCAGTATGCATGGCTGTTGTAGTTAGACAGTTGTGCCTGGGCGGAGCATGCCAGCGCGAGGAGAATGCCGGTCAGAAGACGTTTCATGGTACTGCTGTTATTTCTTTAACGCCTAAACGAAAGCAAATGTTTTCGTAAAATGAATAATACAAGTATTATGCCTTGCTAACCACCGGATTATCAGGCACATTTGCACACAGTATTTGAATATCTCATTATTTTACTGGAAATTGAGGGACGAACTGATATCCGAACGTGTTTTTACGTCACATCTCATTTTTAAAAGCAGTCTTATTGCACAGCTTCACGGCATTTGGTGGCCCTCAGGGTCACCTGGCTATGATGATGAAGACCTTTGTGCAACAACGCCGGGATGTGACGGAAAAGGAACTGATGGAATACAATGCGTTCTGCCAGTTATTACCCGGCGCCTCTTCCTCCCAGACACTGACCCTTATCGGATATAAGCGGGGTGGCGCCCCCCTGGCGGTAGCTACCCTGGCCATCTGGATCACCCCCGCCTGCCTCCTGATGGGCTCCCTCAGCTTCCTGTTGCAGTTCATGGACAAGCGGGCGCTCAGTGTCGATATCTTTAAATACGTACAGCCTATGGCGGTTGGATTTCTCGCCTACGGCGGCATGCGCGCCTACCAGATATCCATCCGCAATACCGCCACCTTCATCATCATGATTGTGGCCATGGGGGCAGCTTTCTTCTTTAAATCGCCCTGGACCTTCCCTGCCCTTATCATCCTTGGCGGTACCATTTCCAACTTCAGCGACAAGCGCATCCCCGATATCAATGAGCCAAGGAAAAAGATACAATGGGGCAACCTCTGGCTTTTTGCCCTCATCTTCGTACTGGCGGGTGTTATGTCGGAGCTGGCGCGTACCAATAACTGGATCACGCGGCGCCCTTTTAACCTGTTCGAGAACTTTTACCGTTTCGGGAGCCTCGTATTTGGCGGGGGCGATATCCTTATAGCCATGATGCTGGAACAGTATGTGTTCCGTTCCAAAAGCCAGTTTATGTCGGCAGAGGAGCTGCTGACGGGTGCGGGTATCATGCGGGCCATGCCGGGGCCCACCTTCTCGGTATCTGCATATGTAGGGGGGATGATCATGCGCAACCTGGGGCCGGGCTACCAGTTCCTGGGATGCATACTGGCGCCGGTGGCCATATTCCTGCCAAGCATGCTGCTGGTACTTTTCTTCTTCCCCATCTGGAACAACCTGAAAAAACATGTGGTGATTTACCGCGCTTTAGAGGGCATCAATGCGGTAGTGGTGGGTGTCATGTGGGCGGCTACCATCTTCCTCTTCATCTCCATTCCGGTTAACTGGTACAACGTGCTTATAATGATCGCTACGCTCAGCCTGCTGACCTTCACGCGGCTGCCTTCCCCAATAATTGTAATCGCCTGCATTGCAGCGGGCGCATTGATGTAGCGGCTAAGCCTGCGGCTTCCAGATCGCCATCAGTTCCTTTTTCCTTCTGTCCGTAATATCCAGCACTGCCTGATTCTGCAGATGTAATTGCAGCTGCTCATGATCAACCTTGCGGATCTGCGGCAGATGTACCATCTGGTGATTGTTCACCTGGTAAAAACGCATACCTGCAAACAGCTCGGTGTAATAACGGAACGGGCGGCGGGATTGTAAAAGGTCGCCGTCTGCCAGACTGAACAATGTTTTATCGCCTGCACCTTCCACAAAAGCGATTTTTTCGATGGATACGATGTGTTCCCCGCCTTCGGAAAGGGGGATAACGATCTGGCGCATTTCACGGGCCGCTTTGCTGAAGTTATGCAGCAGTACCTCGTAACGTTCCTGCTTGCCGGGGATGGAAAGGCGCTGGCGTACGGTTTGTACCGCCGTCTGCAGGCTTTCGCGGTCAATGGGTTTAAGGATCAGCTCTACCTCACTGAGGCGGATGGTATGGAGGTACCGCTTTTCGAAAGCGGTTACGAATACAGTTTCGAAAGTGGCGTCGTAAGCACCTGTCAGTACGTCGAACCCTGTGCCGTCGGGCATTTCAAGATCAAGAAATACTAATTGCGGGCGGTGTTCCCTGATTTGGGCGATGCCTTCACGGCAATTGGCGGCCTGTGCCACGGCTTCAATGTCGGGGCAATAACGCTGTAACATAAGGGCGATTATATCCCTGCTGTTCCGCTCATCGTCAATAATTACTGCACGGATCATGGTTTCCCAATTTGTTCCCGGCTACAGTTGGGGGATCAGCACACGCACAAGGGTGCCGCTTTCCTGTGTCTCGCGGGTAGATTTGTCTATGATTTCAATCTGGATGCCGGTATTGTACATTTTGTTCAGCAGCTCTGCCCTGTTGGAGCTAATTTCCATGCCCGATGACTGGTGGTGGCCCGGGAGGGTCCGCAACTCGCGGGATCGTGCTATGCCGATGCCATTATCTTCCACAATGCATTCGAGCATATCGTGGGCGAGCATATTAAAGCGGATGGTCAATAGTCCTGTAGTGTGCTCTTCGTTGTTCATGCCATGCTTAACGGCATTTTCCACATACGGCTGCAGTAACATCGCAGGCACTTCCAGCTCGGCCGTATTTATGGATGGGTCCGTCAGAATCTCGAAACTCATCTTTTGTTCAAACCGCATCTTCTCCAGACCAAGATAAGTATTTAAATAAGTTATTTCGTCGGCCAGGGAAATAAAATTGCGGCGTGAGAAGTCCAGCGTTTTACGGATCAGGTACGAGAAATCGGACAGGTATTTCTGTGCATGTTCGTAATCCCGCTGCATCACAAAAAGCTGAATGGAGTTGAGGCAGTTGAATATAAAATGCGGGTTGATCTGTGCACGGATGGCTTTCAGCTCTATTTCCGCGAACTTCTTACTGTATTCCGCTTCCATCTGCAGCTTCCTTTGCTCTTCCAGCTCGGTCTTCTTCCGCACGATTTCCGTGGTTTGTTCGCGTACGAGTTCTTCCAGCTGCTCGTTCAGCTTATGCTGCAGTTCCTTATTTTTATTCAGTTGTTTGATAAGCAGCTCCTGCGTTCTTGTTTTTTCCTGGTGTACGAGCTTGTTACGGTAGCTGAGACCGGCAGCGTAAAAGAGTGACTGCAGCAGCACGCCCAGAACCAGCAGGCCGTAAGGCGTAATCATCTCCGGCAGCGGCGTAAAGGGCACGGGTTCCGTATTCCGGAAAAATGACCAGATGGCCAGCAGGTATAAACTGAGAGAGCCGAAAAGGAAAAAGCGTATCAGTGGGTGGTGGCGCATCCGCCGCCCGAGGGCTATGAATGATATTCCGAATGGTATCAGAGAAAGAAAGGTGGCCCAGGTGAATATCTCTCCCGGTATCGTGAAATCGCCCATGGCCATAAATACCCAGCAGGCCACGATACATGCCGCATAGAAGATGTTACTGTAAAAGTAATACCGTTCCATCAGCGGGTACCGCTCCCGGAGGTTCAGGAACGCATTCCCGAAAAGCATAGCCATTAGGTAGAAACACCCGATCAGTGCAGGTACATCCCAGAAATATTTCAACAGTGGCGTAGCGTGGAAAAACGACAGCTGGTAAGGCTTTGTTTCCAGCCTGAGGCAGAAAAATAAGATTAGCCCGAGGAGGTAAGCTGCGAAATACATGCTGGGCTTATCGGGCAGCTGCACATAATTAATGACGGTAATGCTGAGCAATACGATCAGCATGCCGATAACGATCTGGATCAGCAGCACTTCTCCTTTATAAACATTCGCTTCCCGGTGGCGGAACTGTGCATAATGAATGGCGTCGTACAACACGGGCATCAGTTCGTTTTCACGGTAGTAAGGGTTTACGAGATGAAGGTAAAAGGTACGTGCCTGGCCGGCAGGTACTTTAAGGGGAAAGGCGTAATTGTCCCAGCGATCAGCGTCGGGAACATATAGCATCATGCCTGCGGTAGCTTCCAGCCGGAGCTGCCCGTTATCGCCGGAGGAGTAAAAATATAGTTGCTCCTGCCAGCCGGTAAAGAGGTACACGAGGGAGTCTACCGGCCCGCTGTTATGGAGGGTGAGGCGGAACCAGGCGTCGTGTTTATTGTGAAGGAGTTTTTTGCGGGGGTGGAATACGGAAGTGTCTTGCTGATAAGCCAGTCCGGGCGCCTGGCTCACCGTAGCCTGTCCGGCAAAAACGGTGAAGTAGCTCCGGATGTCGATGCCATTTACAGGGCGCGACAGGTTGAGCGACAGTGTATCCTGTGCGCTGACGGGTTCCATCCTGAGGAGGGCGGAACAAAACAACAGGCATATCAGGGATAAGCGATTCACTCTGCGGATTACGGATTTGGGACGATTTTATCAATAATACCAGCCAGTGCACGGTCTTTTTCGGTGACGGTGTTACCTGCGCTATGGGTACTCAGCCAGATCTCCACCTTGTTCCAGGTGTTGGTCCAGGTGGGATGATGGTCCATTTTTTCCGCGGCGAGGGCCACATTGGTCATGAAGGCGAATGCTTCGCGGAAGTTTTGGAAGGTGAAGGCGCGGTAAAGGTGCCGTTCTGTTTCCTGCCACATATCAGATATTTTTTGCGGTGAACGGTTAAGGGGTGGGTGGCTACGTTAGAATATGAGATTAATGCGGTTGCGGATATCCCGCAGGTCCAGCAGCGACGCCATTTGAACTAATTCGGCCTTTCTGCACTGTTCAACGAGGGCTTTCACATCGGGAGCCTGGTAATAATTGCCTTTGATAAGCCAGAGGTAATCCACATGCTTCAGTTCCGGGAGCAGGAATTCGGCCTTGCAATGGTTATTATAGAAGTAATGCGCGGCTGATTTGGTGAGCTCCTGATGTTCGTATACGGTAAAAAAGAAACCCCGGCGGTGCTTGGTAAGATTAATTTCCAGCGAGTTATTTACCCTGAAGTCAAAACCCAGCTGTTTGTTGAGTTGCCAGCAAAGCTGGTAGTCTTTCGCCTGGGAAATAATCCCGGCCAGCCATGCGTCTTCAAAAAAATCTTCCACCAGTTGGTCCTGGTCCAGCTTCAACTTTAGTACAGACATGCGGTAAAGTTATCGAAAAAGGGGATGGACCTACCGTATCTTTTTGGGTAACGCTGTGTTCTTTTTGGGCAACGGCGGGTTCCAGAACTTATCCGCGAAGCCGACGACCTGATTATTGCGTATTTCGACCCCTTCCTGTTCGAGGAGTTCCTGCATAAGTGTGGGGGTGGCGAAGTGATCTTTACCGGTCAGGAGGCCTTTGGAGTTAACAACGCGGTGTGCGGGAACGGGAGGGTGAGCTTTCCCGGCCTGGTGCATGGCCCAGCCCACCATACGGGCGGTAAGGCGGATGCCCGCACGCTCGGCAATAGCGCCATAGCTGGTAACACGCCCCCTTGGAATCTTGCGGGCGATGGCAAAAACCTTGTCGGTAAAATCAGGCTCCGTCTTTCTGCCGGCGGGCTTCGAGGAGGAGCTTCCTTTTTTCTCCGGGGACTTTTTCATAATTAAACGGGCAATGCAGGCATCCGTTTCCGCAGCAAAATCCCCTTTCCAGGTGGAATTTTTCGGTCAATACCACATATCCCTGCTCGTTGTAATAAAAATCAATATGTTCCTGCAGCTGCTTCTTCATCCGTTGCGAGATTCGCGGCCTTCCAGTCTATCGGGGCAGCCGGTAAGGCAAATTTAAGAAAACGGATAATGCGCCCGTCGGCCAGGTGCATCCCTTCATAATATGTCTGAATCTGCAACAGTTCGGGAACGGGGGAAAGGGCGTAAACGTCCGGCACATCGGTAATGAGCTGGCACCCGATTCTGGAAATCACCATTTTGGTGAAGGCATACAGCTCAGGGGAGTCGGTTTTGAGGCAAACGGTGCCACCTTCGCCAAGTATCTGCTGATAGAGGGCGAGGAACCGGGGGTGGGTGAGCCGTTTTTTGGATTTGGACTGGCGGAGAAAGGGATCAGGGAAGGTTATCCAGATATCTTTTACTTCGCCGGGCGCGAAATAATCGGTAATTTGCTCGATTTGGGTACGGAGGAAGGCTACATTGGCGATCTTTTCATCAATAGCGGTTTTGGCGCCTTTCCAGATGCGGTTCCCCTTGAGATCTACCCCCATAAAATTCGCTTCGGGGTATTTCCGGGCCAGGCCAAGGGTATAATCGCCCTTGCCGCAGGCCAGTTCCAGGGTAAGTGGCTGGCTGTTGCCAAAGTGGCGCTGCCAGTTCCCCGGCATATCTTTCGGATAGATGAGTACGTTAGGGAAAGTCTCAATTTCCGCGAATCGCTGTAGTTTCTTATGTCCCATGAGGGCGCAAAAGTACGAAAAGGGATGAAAATGTGGCCGGCAGAAGAGAGCGGCATTTGATTATCAGGGGATTTGTATCGCGGTAAAGCTTGATTTCCAGCAGGGTTATTCCTACCTTACCCCAGGGTAACTCCTGGTTTAAAGAAGGGTTAAAGCGTACTTAATGTATATAAAAGGTACTCAAACCCAATACAGTATTGAGATTAGTACGAAAAGATATACATACAGGTAGGGAGAAGTAGCATTACAGTATCCGGGAAGTATCCATACAGGATGGGTAACGTGAAGGTGAGGAAGCTGATCGGTTGAGCTAAATGAAGAACGCACCGGCGTAAACCAGTGCGTTCCGAAGCTGTAGGAGTAGGAGTCGAACCTACACGAGGCAGTTAGCCATAGCACAAATAAGATTAGTGGTCAACCCATTACGCTACGTTTATCCCGTGATCCTCACCCTCGAGACGAGAGGGCATGTCTGCCAATTCCATCATCCCACAAAATTTGATGATTTCCCCTGGCGGGTAAGCGTTGTTTTCAACGATTATGATGCAAATCTAAAGAGAGGGGGTATTTTTTGCAAATATTTTAATAGAAATTTTGGAAATTTCGAGATTTTTTAAATATTTGCATGTAAGTTTAAAACATTCAAAAACACTTTGTCAAAATGAGCCACAATTTGAATATTGACAAACTGGACCTTCAGATCATCAGCGAGATGATGTCTAATGCTGAAATCTCCTATGCAGACCTTGGGAAGAAGCTGTTCGTATCAGGCGGTACGATCCACGTGCGAATGAAGAAGTTGCAAGAACTGGGTATAGTTAAAGGTACGAGATTACATGTAGATTTAAAAATGATCGGGTACGACGTGATCGCTTTCATCGGGATTTTCCTCGAAAAAAGCTCACTCTACGATTCCGTGGCCAAAGAATTGCGCAAAATGCCGGAAATCGTTCGGTTGAACTACACCACCGGCAGTTACAGCATGTTTGCAGAAATCATTTGTAAAGATATCACTTCGCTCCGCCGTGTATTGCACGACGAGCTACAGAAAATCAAGGGCATCGAGCGTACGGAAACGTTCATCTCCCTCGAAGAGAGCTTTACGCGCACCATTAATGTAGTGGAGTAGCAGCAATTGTTTCACGTTATGAGCAAAGGCAAAAAGGGAGACGGTTACCGTCGCCCTTTTTGCCGTTTTGGAAGTCTTATCTGAAACCTAACCTCCTCCCCATTGCCGGACTTAATGCCGGCAGCTTCCGCCGCTCAATAAGAAAGCTCGTTAACCGGGCTATATCCGCAAAGATGTAATGCTTGTCCAGCGCACCTTTCAGGTAATCCCTGCCGGTGCTGCCGCCCGTACCGATGCGGGTACCTATCACCCGTTGCACCATACTCATGTGCCGGTAACGCCAGGTACTCAGCTGTTCATCGATCTCCAGCAGGCTGTTCAGCAGCTGGAAAGGCAACTGCAGCAAGGGGTATCCGCGGTATAGCATGATGAAGAGTGCGGCACGGCTCGCCCGGGGAGATAAATGCCCGGCCCCTTCCCCGTCTCCAAATACTTTATCGAAATAAGCGCGATTGGCCTGCTCGGCTTCCGCAAGACCGCTCATATATATATTCCGGTAATCGCTGAACCAGAGGGATTCGCCGCTGGTAGCGGCATTGGTAGACGGCTGGTAGTCGGCCCAGTTGCCTGTTTCCTCAAAGAAAGGCATGCGCTCCAGCCAGTCGTTCAGGAGCTTTAGCACAGAAGGTTCCTTTTCGGCCCGGCGGATGATATCGATCTTGTCGGGGGTAAGCTGGGAAATGTAATATTCCTGCCCGAAACGGTTTTCGTATTGCAGGCCGAGCCTGGCTTCAAGGGTTTTGAACTGCCAGCTCTGGAAGCCCGATGCGGGGCGCAGCATATCGCGGAAGTCGAGGAAGTCCATCGGTGTCATGGTTTCCATGATATCGATCTGCTGAACGAGCAGCTTCAGGATGGTAACAGAGCGGTTGAGGCGGTGAACAACGGTTTGCAGCTCCGGAGAGTTGTCGTTCACGGCTGGTTTACTCATGATGTCAGCCACGGATTCCACTTCAAAAAGCAGTTGTTTGAACCAGAGTTCATAAGCCTGGTGGATGACGATGAAAAGCATTTCGTCGTGAGCGGGCATCCCGAGCTTGTCGCTTTCCGGGTGCTGAGCGTTCAATATGGCGTCCAGTTGCAGGTACGGGCCGTACTGCACATTTGATTGTTGCATGTTGGGAATTGTGATAAATAAAGGAATGGGCCGCGGGGGCGGCCGTTAGCATAATAACGGTCGGCGGCGGATCAGGTTGGACTTTTGATGATGTTTTTCCAGATATTCATGGAGTGGATTTACAGACTGGGAGTTTTGCCACCGTCTACCGGCAGGTTGATGCCGGTGATGTATGCGGCGGCGGGGGAAGCGAGGAAGGCAACGGCGGCGCCGAATTCTGCGGGGTCCCCGAATCGTTTCATGGGGATTTCGAGGCGCCATTCTTCGGCAACGGTTTCTTCAGGAACGCCACGGCTTTCCGCATTGGTGCGGAAGAGGCTGCGAAGGCGGTCGGTAGACATGGAGCCCGGCAGTACATTATTTACCGTGATGCCGAAAGGCGCCATTTCTCCGGCGAGCGTTTTAGCCCAGTTGGCCACGGCAGCGCGGATGGTATTGGATACTCCGAGGTTGCGGATGGGCGCCTTCACGGAAGTGGAGATGATCTGTATGATGCGGCCGAAGCCTTCGGCTTTCATGCCGGGGATCACAGCCTGGGCCATGATCTGGTTACAGACCACATGCATCTGGAACGCCTGAAGAAAGGCGCCGCCTTCTGCAGCGAGGATGGGCCCGCCGGAAGGACCTCCTGTATTGTTGACAAGGATGTGAACGATGGTTTTGTCGGTAATGGCAAGGATGGTGGCCTGTACCTTTTCGGGATGGTTGAAGTCTGCCGTGCGGTAGTCGTGCTGCTGGCCTTTCGATGTGTCGAGGGAGGCCACGGCGTCTTTCAGCGCTGCGTCGCTGCGGGCGAGCAGGATGCAGTTAGCGCCTAAAAGGGCGATTTCCCGGGCGGAAGCAAGTCCCAGGCCCTGGGAGCCTCCGCAGATAACAGCGGTTTTACCGGTCAGCGACAAATTCATACGGTAAAAGTAAGGAATCAGGCCCGCTTCCCGTGCGGCGTATGATTTTTTTTCATTAGGTTTGCATGACGCAATACTGCACGTCTGGCCGTTCCATAATAGGTATATTTTTTGTTACTTCGCGATAGAACGGCTGAATTTCAAGCATATTTACGGATTTACAAATTAGATTAATGGAATATAACACCGCGCGCAACCACCTCATCATGCGGGAGTACGGCAGGAACGTACAGCGGATGATTGAATATATATTGACGCTGAAAGACCGTGAGCACCGTCAGGAGCAGGTATCTGCCGTGATAGAGCTGATGGGCATCCTGCAGCCGCACCTCCGTAACGTGGAGGATTTCCGGCATAAACTGTGGGATCACCTCTTCCTGGTGTCTGATTTCAGGCTGGATGTGGATTCTCCATACCCCATCCCCACCCGGGAAACGCTGAAATCAAAACCCGAGCGCCTGCCTTATCCCAAGAAGCACCCGCGCCACCGCCACTTTGGCAAGAACCTCGAAAGAGTGATCGATAAAGCCCTTGAAGCCAAGAACCCCGAAATGAAAGACGGTTTCGTTCAGGTTATAGGCAACTATATGAAGCTGGCTTATGGCAACTGGCATAAGGAAAACGTGCATGACGACGCGATCCGTGCCGAGCTGAGTGCCATCACCAGCGGAGAGCTGCAGTATTATCCCACTTCAGGCAACGCCAACCCGGCGCCCGTAATCAGCCTGGAACCCCAGTTCCGTGCCCCCGGCAACACTACAGCACCAACTGCAAGTGTGAAACGCAAACAGTTCCAGCAGGGTAAATACAAGCAGAACAATAACAACAACAACAAGAACAAACACAACAAATACAAAAACAGGAACAAGTGATTAACGCGTTCGAAGTACGAGGCGGCAACCGTCTGAAAGGAGAAATTATACCGCAGGGAGCCAAAAACGAAGCATTACAGATTATCAGCGCGGTACTGTTAACACCCGGAAAAGTAACCATCAGTAATATCCCCGACATTGTGGATGTAAACCTGCTGATAGAATTGCTGGAGGATGTTGGCGTAAAAGTTAACCGCGTTTCCCGCTCCGTATGCGAGTTCCAGGCCGATGCGGTGAATATGGACTACCTTGAAAGCCCTGAGTTCAAAAAGAAATCCGGCCGCCTGCGCGGCTCCGTGATGATGGCCGGTCCACTACTGGCCCGTTTCGGTAAAGCTTACATCCCCAAACCCGGTGGCGACAAGATCGGCCGCCGGAGGCTCGACACACACGTGATCGGTTTCGAGCGCCTGGGAGCTTCCTTTACATACGATACCGGAGATAACTACTTCCGCCTGGAGTCGCCTAAAAGCGGCCTGAAAGGCACATATATGCTGCTCGACGAGCCCAGTGTTACCGGCACCGCCAACATCGTGATGGCTGCTGCACTGGCTAACGGAGTAACCACCATCTATAACGCAGCCTGTGAACCTTACCTTCAGCAGCTTTGCAAAATGCTTAACAGCATGGGCGCAAAGATCAACGGCGTAGGATCCAATCTCCTCGAAATAGAAGGTGTTTCCACACTCGGCGGCTGTGAGCATGCCATGCTCCCCGATATGATCGAAATCGGCTCCTTCATCGGCCTTGCGGCTATGACCCAGAGCGAGATCACGATCAAGAACGCCGGCATCCAGAACCTTGGCATCATCCCCGAAAAATTCCGCTTACTGGGAATCCAGATGGAATACCGGGGCGACGATATTTACATCCCCTCGCAGGAAAGCTATGAGATTCAGAACTTCCTCGACGGCTCCATCTTAACCATTTCGGACCATCCCTGGCCCGGCTTCACGCCCGACCTGCTGAGCATCGTGCTGGTAGTAGCCACACAGGCCCGCGGCAGCGTGATGATACATCAGAAAATGTTCGAAAGCCGCCTGTTCTTTGTAGACAAACTCATTGATATGGGCGCGCAGATCATCCTGTGTGATCCGCACCGTGCAGCCGTAATCGGACTTGGCCGCCAGCACCCGCTGAGAGGTATCACCATGAGCAGTCCCGACATCCGTGCGGGCGTATCCCTGCTCATTGCGGCACTCAGCGCAGAAGGCAAAAGCACCATTCATAACATTGACCAGATCGACCGCGGTTATCAATACATCGATGAGCGGCTACGGAACCTGGGAGCAGATATCAAGCGCGTTTAGATTACATGGCATCCAACAAGATCATTATTATCACCGCTCCTTCCGGTGCGGGTAAAACCACCATCGTACGCAAGCTGCTGGCTGATATGCCTGCGCTTGCTTTTTCTATTTCCGCCGCTACCCGTACGCCCCGCGATACGGAAGTACACGGAAAGGATTATTACTTCATGTCTCCCGAAACCTTTCAGGAACATATCGAAAAGAACGATTTCGCGGAATATGAAATGGTATATGCCGGGAAGTATTATGGTACCCTGAAAAGCGAACTGGAACGTATCTGGGCCAACGGGCAAACACCCATGGTAGATATTGACGTGAAAGGCGCACTCAGCATCAAGGAAAAATACCACGGAACTGCCATGACCATATTCATCCAGCCGCCATCGCTCGACGCATTGAGGGTGAGGCTTAGTGAAAGAGGAACCGAATCGCAGGCGAGCCTGGAAGAAAGGTTGGGGAAAGCCCGATACGAACTGTCTTTTGCCAGCGAATTTGATTATATTGTTGTAAATGAGGAACTGGATAAGGCGTACGGCGAAGTGAAAGGCCTTATCGAGAACTTTTTGGGCCGTTAACCGTTATTGATTGGGGCCTGAAACAGGCGTAACCCGCTTAAACTATATCTTGAACGGATGGATATTTACACGATTGTTTTACTGGTTTTGGTGATACTGCTGGCGGGTTTTTTCGCCGGTATGGAAACAGCATTCGCAAATATTAACCGGCTGAGCATTGAGCTGAAGAAAAAGCAGGGCCGCGTGGCCGGTAAAATATTAGCCGGTTTCAGTGATCACCCCGCCAAAATTCTTGCTACCAGCCTCATCGGGTTAACGATCAGTATCGTTATCTACAGTATGCTTGTGGCAGGATGGCTGGACAGGCTGTGGCTGACTATCTGGAAATCGGAAGAGAAAGTGGCCGAAATGGTTGCGCTGACGCTGACGATTGAGATTTGTGCTGCCACATTGCTTGTATTGTTCTTCGGGTTTTTCATTCCCCGGAGCATATTCCGTTCAAGGCCCGAAGCACTGCTGAGCTTTTTCGCCTGGCCTATTTCCTTTTTATCTAAGCCCTTTTACGTGATCGGCGCCATGCTGGAATCGATCTCGGAATGGATACTCAAATACCTGTTCAACGTGCGTATCGTGGAGAATAAGAGCTCCTTTGCACGGGTGGACGTAGAGTATTTCACCCGTCAGAGCCAGCAGCATATGGGTGAAAGCCAGGAGCTGAATACCGAGTTGTTCGAGAATGCCCTGAGCCTGGTACACGTGAAAATCAGGGGTTGCCTTATTCCGCGTAAAGAGATCGAAGCACTCGATATAACCGCAACGATTGAAGACTGCCGGAAGAAGTTTATGGACACCAAATTGTCCAAGGTGATCATCTACGAACAAAATATTGACAATATTCTCGGATATGTGCACCAGCTGGATATGTTTAAGAATCCAAAAGAGCTGAGATCAGTCATTCATCCGATACTGGCAGTACCGGAAACGATGAGCGCCATAGATCTGTTGGGAAAATTCAACAAAGAGCGCAGGAGCATTGCCTGGGTGGTGGATGAGTTTGGCGGTACAGCCGGCATTGTGACGATAGAAGATGTGCTGGAAGAGATATTCGGAGATATCAAGGATGAGCATGATGTGGAAGAGTTTGTGGAGAAGCAGATTGCTGAGAAGGAGTATATTTTCTCCGGCCGTCTGGAACTGGATTACCTGAATGAGCGCTATGGGTTTGATTTTCCGGAGGATGAAAGTGAAACGCTTTCTGGTTATATAATCTCACATTATGAAACAATTCCGCGCTTAAAGGAGCGGATTATCATCGATAATTACGAATTTGATGTGCTGAATGTGACAGATACCAGGATTGAGATGGTGAAAATGAAGATACTGGATTAAAAGAATCCGGCCTGATAATTGCAGTATTGGAAGAATATTGCTAAGCTTTTTGCGGCTGCCAAAAAATGGATATATTTATCTTAATGAGGGTTAAAAGCAGCCTAACTGCTGATTTGCAAGAGCTTAGAAAGCGATTTAAGTAAAATTTATCGTTATATATAATATATCCGTTGCAAAATCGTTTTTTACAAGAGTGGTATGAAATTAACACGAAAGGAATTACGATAGGTGCTGATACGTAACACAATAATTTGATTTTTGTTAAAAGGTTGTAAAAAACTTTGTTACAACATTGATAATACGATATTTCTTTCTATTTTTGTTTTAAGAAAATTGAATGCTTTAGTAACGATTACGAACTTACATCTGAATAGCTTGCCGTAAAGGATGCTGGTTCTAATCTAAACAGAAGCGAATAAAGACATTCTCGAATTCAACTTTTTTGGGGTTAACAAACAATGGATGAAAGGCCGGCTCTTGATTCTTCTCGGGCTGGCTCTTTTTTTTTACCCTAAATCCATCTCCACTCACTTTCTCGTAATTTTCTTTTTACCTTAGCCATCGTTTTTTTTCACAATCAACTCTTCGGGGCATGTTATATTTGTGCTCCTGATTCTGATACCGCATGTTAAAAAAGTTATTCTCGAGTAACGAAGAAAAAGCAGAGATGTCGTTTTTTGACCACCTGGAAGAACTCCGGTGGCACCTTGTACGTTCTGCCGCAGCGATTGTAATCGTGAGCATTTTGGGCTTCGTATTTACCGACTGGATCCTTACAAAAGTAATCTTCGGCCCCACCCAGGCCGATTTTCCGACTTATAAATGGCTGTGCTCCGCCAGCCATGCATTAAACCTCGGCGATAAACTGTGTATTACTCCTCCGCCTATCGTATTTCAGAACACGAAAATGGCAGGGCAGATCATGCTGCAGTTCAAACTCGCCATGATCATCGGGGTTATAGGCGCTTTCCCTTACGTTTGCTGGGAGCTGTGGCGCTTTATCCGCCCCGCTCTTAAAGACAACGAAGCGAAAGGCTCCAAAGGCGTTATTTTCTGGATCACTCTCCAGTTTATGCTGGGTATTGCTTTCAGCTATTTCCTCATCGCTCCCTTCATGATCAACTTCCTGGCCAGTTACTCCGTGTCGGAAGTGATCAAGAACGATTTCTTCATCGACGATTACTTCGGCCTGATGTCGCAGATCATTCTAGGTATGGGTGCATTGTTCGAAATGCCCATCCTCGTGTATTTCCTCACCAAGCTCGGTGTTCTCACGCCTACCTTCATGCGGAACTACCGCCGCCATGCCATCGTGGTGATCCTCGTGCTGGCTGCCATCATTACACCGCCTGATGTACTCGACCAATTACTCGTTTTCGTACCTTTATACCTGCTGTACGAAATAAGCATCCTCATTTCTGCCAGAACATACGCGAAGAAAGAGAAGGCCGAAATAGAAGAATGGTCCTGATAAAACTAAACGATAACCACCAACATAAACCCATAGGGTATGGAACAGACGACATTTGATCTTGCCTTGCCGGTAGCCATCGGGTCGGACCACGCAGGGTTCGAATACAAGGAAGAAGTGATCTCTTACCTCGAAGGAAAGGGAATACAGATAAAAGACTTCGGCACTTATTCTGCCGATTCAGTGGATTATCCTGACTTTGCACATCCTGTTGCATCTGCCGTGGAAGACGGTACGCATGCTTTTGGCATTCTTATTTGCGGTAGTGCCAACGGCGTGGCTATCACTGCCAACAAACACCAGGGAATCCGCGCAGCAATTTGCTGGGGTGATGAACTGGCCCGCCTGGCGCGCAGCCACAACAATTCCAATGTACTTTGCATCCCTGCACGCTTTGTAAGCGTACCCACCGCTACCGAAATGGTAGATGTGTTCCAGGCTACGCCTTTTGAAGGCGGCCGTCACGAAAACCGTGTAAAAAAGATCGCCTGCGTCTAAACGCGTAAGGCTGATTTTTTAGCAGATATTTACAGAGAGGCTGTGCAAACAGCCTCTTTTTATTTGAATGGTAACGGTGGCAACAGCCGTAAACCTTAATTTTAGCGCATAAAAACCTGCCAATGAAGAAACAATCAATGCTGGCCTGCTTCCTCGTAATAGGGACCGCAGCATGCGCCCAAAAGGCCTCCACGCCCCTGAAGCGCTCCGCGGCCACATCCTACGCGGAAACCATTACGCCTTCTAAGCTGAAGAAACACCTGTATATAGTAGCAGGCGATGAAATGGAAGGCCGCGAAACCGGCAAGCCCGGTCAATACAAAGCCGCCAAATACATCATCGAGCAGTTCAAAGCTGCAGGGCTTCAGCCCGGTGCAGGCAACGGAGAATGGGAACAGCCATTTTCCCTCATGCAGGACTCCCTGCAGCGCAGCACTATTCAGGCAGGTGGTAAAACCTTTACGTTCGGACAGGAATTCTATGCTTCCGTAAAAGATGCCGCTAATCAGCAACTGGGTGCTACTTCAGCCGTATTCGCCGGTTTTGGTGTAACCACCGAAGCCAATGATCCTTACAAAGGCGTTACCGCTACTGATAAAATCGTTGTGATTGCCGATGAGGAACCTGGTAAGAAAGGGGCTCCTATTACAGAACGTCTGCGTAATGCTGCCAACCATGGTGCAGTTGCCGTATTCGTTGTAAGCGAACGTAACAACCTGGGCGGCCGCGGTGGTTCCCGCATGCGGAGAACCGGCCTGTACTGGCCCATGATGAAAACCATGGAGTATATCCCCAACTGTTACTTTGTAGCGCCGGATGTGGCTGCCGCCATCTTTGGCAAACCCTGGAGCGAGCTGCAGGCTGCTGCCAAAGCAGGTAACTCTACTCCTGCAACAGGTGAGGTTACCTCCCT
Source organism: Chitinophaga deserti (assembly GCF_003149455.1). Taxonomy (GTDB): domain Bacteria; phylum Bacteroidota; class Bacteroidia; order Chitinophagales; family Chitinophagaceae; genus Chitinophaga; species Chitinophaga deserti. The sequence continues at coordinate 896,177 of NZ_QFFK01000001.1, read as the reverse complement.
GGAGTTCAGCAAGGGTACAGAAGAGATCAAATCCAGTAACGTACTGGGTATATTACCCGGCACCGATCTGAAGGATGAATATGTGTTCCTGACTGCGCACTACGACCACGTGGGCATCATCAACGGGCAGATCCATAATGGCGCAGACGATGATGGCTCCGGCACTGTAGCGGTGATCGCCATGGCAGATGCTTTTATGAAAGCCAAAAAAGCCGGTAAAGGCCCCCGCCGCACCGTGGTGTTCATGACCGTATCAGGTGAAGAGAAAGGCCTGCTGGGTTCACAATACTATACGGATCATCCCATCTACCCCCTCGAGCAAACCGTTACCGACCTGAACATCGACATGATTGGCCGTATAGACGATGAGCATAAGAAAGACACCAATTACGTGTACATCATCGGCGACGATAAGCTCAGCTCCGACCTTCGCCCCATCAGCGAAGCGGCTAACAAACATACCGGTCTGAAACTCGATTACAAGTATAACGACCCTAACGATCCTAACCGTTTCTACTACCGCTCCGATCATTACATGTTCGCTCAGCATAAGATCCCCATCATCTTCTACTTCAATGGCGTGCATGAGGATTATCACCGTCCGGGAGATAAACCTGATAAAATCCATTACAACCTGCTGGCGAAGCGTGCCAAGCTGGTGTTTTACACCGCCTGGGAAGTCGCTAACCGGGCCAGCCGCCTGAAGGTGGACAGGAACGAGAAATAAAAAATTGAAAACGGTCCCGGCTCAGCCGGGACCGTTTTTTTATGCCCTGAAAGCACTGGGATTTATCCACTTATTTCGTGATCCGGCCGTCAAATCGTACTTTTACAGCCTGCAAATTTTTTCAGTGATGAGTGCAAACTATTTAGAAGGATTAAACGCTCCTCAGCGTGAAGCGGTGGTCACCCTACAGGGGCCTGTAATGATCATTGCCGGCGCCGGATCGGGCAAAACCAAGGTACTGACCACAAGGATCGCTCACCTCATGCGTAACGGGGTGGACTCCTTCAACATACTTTCCCTGACGTTTACCAACAAAGCCGCCAAGGAAATGAAGGAACGTGTGGAGAAGATCCTCGGCAGCAACGAGGCCCGTAATCTCTACATAGGTACCTTCCACTCCGTGTTTGCCCGCCTGCTGCGTGCAGATGCCCCGAAGATGGGATATCCCAGCGATTTCACCATCTATGATTCCGACGATGCCAAAAGCGTGGTTAAAACCATCATCAACGAACTCAACCTCGACGATAAGCATTACAAACCCAATCTCGTATATAACCGCATTTCCGCGGCTAAGAACAGCCTTATAGGGCCGGATGCTTACCAGGTGGACTATTACCTCCAGCAGGAAGACCAGCGCGCCAGCCGCCCCCTTACAGGCAAGATCTACGATATGTACGTGAAGCGCTGCTTTAAGAACGGCGCCATGGACTTCGATGATCTGCTGTTCAAAATGTACCAGCTGCTGAAAGGCTTCCCCGATGTACTGGCCAAATACCAGCACAAGTTCAAATACATCATGATCGATGAGTATCAGGATACCAACCCTGCCCAGTATGAGATCGTGAAACTGCTGGGTGCCGTACATGAGAATATTTGTGTGGTGGGAGACGATGCCCAGTCTATCTACTCCTTCCGCGGTGCTACCATCCAGAACATCCTCCAGTTCGAAAAGGATTATGACGATGTGAAAGTGGTGAAGCTGGAACAGAACTACCGTTCCACCAAATCGATCCTCCATGTGGCCAACGAAGTAATATCGAAAAACAAGGGGCAGATCGAAAAGAACCTGTGGACAGATAACATAGAAGGGGAAAAGATCAAACTGATCCGTACCAATACCGATAATGAGGAAGGCAAAAACGTGGCCGACACCATTGCCGAATTAAAGCTCCGCAATCACTACAGCAACCGCGACTTCTGCATACTTTACCGTACCAACGCACAGAGCCGCTCCTTCGAGGAAAGCCTGCGCCGCCAGGCCATACCTTACCGTATCTTCGGCGGACTGTCATTCTACCAGCGTAAAGAGATCAAGGATTTCATCGCGTATCTGCGTGTAATCATGAACTCCCGTGATGAGGAAGCCATTAAGCGTATCATCAACTACCCGGTTCGCGGGATTGGTAAAACTACCATCGAGAAAGTTTCCATCCTCGCCAACGATCAGAATATCACTTTCTGGGAAGTACTGGAAAGAGCCGGTGAGTTTGGGTTTAAAGGCGGTACGCTCGAAGCCATCAGCAACTTCGTGATTATGATCCAGAGCTTCCGTGTGATGCTGGAGAAGCAGAATGCATACGAAGTGGCCGTGCAGGTAGGTAAGAGCACCGGCATTGTGAAAGAGCTCTTCAACGACAAAACCACGGAAGGCCTTGCACGCTATGAGAACGTACAGGAGTTATTGAACTCTATCAAGGAATTTACTGAAACGCCCACTGAAGATGGTGAGCTGCTCAACGATAAAACACTCGGCATCTACCTCCAGCAGATTACCCTGCTTACGGATGCTGATAACACCAACGATGAGAACAGCGATGTGGTGAAACTCATGACCATCCACGCTTCCAAAGGGCTTGAATTCCCGGTGGTATTCAACGTAGGGCTGGAAGAAGGACTGTTCCCCAGCGGGCTTTCCATTAATTCTAGGGAAGAGCTGGAAGAAGAGCGCAGGCTCTTTTACGTGGCAGTAACCCGTGCAAAGAGCCGTTTGTTCATCACGTACGCCAATAGCCGTTACCGTTTCGGCCAATTGCAGCAGAATGAACCCAGCCGCTTCCTCGAAGAAATTCCGGAACAATACCTCGACCGCAGCTATGCCGGTGGCGGCCTCCGCAACAGTGGCAGCATGGGTGGCGGTGCTTCCTGGGGTAATATGTTTGATAAGCGCAAAGCACCAGGATCACCAGCAGGCCCTGCCCGCCCGGCTCAGCAGCAACCGCAGCCCCGGGTTATTTCATCTCCCTCCGGCAGCAACCATACCCCTTCTGCTAACTTTGCCGCAGATGATCCGGGAAATATGGAAGTAGGCATGGACGTAGAGCACATGAAATTCGGCTTCGGTAAGATCACCGGGCTGGAAGGTGCTCCCAACAACCGTATTGCAACGGTAATGTTCCCCAAGGGAGGTGGCGAAAAGAAGATAATGCTCAATTACGCCAAACTGATGATAGTTCGGCAGTAATACGATCAATATATTACTCACCGGGCCGGCCGCACAACGGCCGGCCCTTTTTATGGAATGCCATGAGTAGCAGCGAAATGGAAAAGCTCCGCCACTACTGCGCTTACCAGGAGCGGTGCCATTCGGAAGTGAAAGAGAAATGCCGGGAACTGGGGCTTTACGGTGATGCGGCCGACGAAGCCATTGCCCAGCTGGTTCAGGATAATTTCCTCAATGAGGAACGCTATGCACGCGCTTATGCAGGTGGTAAATTCAGGATGCGGCAATGGGGCAAGAAGAAGATCACCCTCATGCTGAAACAGAAACAGGTGTCGGATTATTGTATCCGGAAAGGATTGTCGGAGATAGACGGTGACGAATACGACCGTGTATTACGGCAGCTGGCAGAAAAGAAATATGCCAGTCTGAAAGGAGAACAACCGGTAAAACGCACCTGGAAAACACTACAGTTTCTGTTGCAGAGAGGTTACGAACAGGATCTTTCCAGGGGTGTTATTGAAGAAATTTCAAAAAACAGGGAATAATCCTGCCTGATTTCAAAACTTTCTAAGTCTTTGCAGTGTAATTTTGAGGTCGTTTTGCACGAATCCGTTATTGTATGTCAGATTTAACCGTTTCGCTCATTCAGGCGAATTTGCATTGGGAAGATATAGCGGCCAACCTGGCCATGTTCGATCAAAAGATCGATGCCATTAAGGAAAGGACCGAAGTGATCCTGCTGCCCGAGATGTTCAGCACTGGTTTCAGCATGCAGCCCGAAAAGCTCGCAGAAAAGATGGACGGCTCTGCTGTACAGTGGATGAAGCAGAAAGCGAAGCAAAAGAATGCCATCATCGGCGGCAGCCTCATCATCGAAGAAGATGGTGAGTATTACAACCGCTTTATCTGGATGCTTCCCAACGGACAATACGGCGTGTACAATAAACGTCATCGTTTCGGCTTTGCCGGAGAAGATAATTATTACGCAGCCGGAGAGAAACGCATCATTGCACAGGTAAAAGGCTGGAAAATCTGCCTTACCATCTGTTACGATCTCCGGTTCCCAGTATGGAGCCGCAATACGATTAAGGAAGACGGCCAGCCGGAGTATGATGTACTGGTAAATGTGGCCAACTGGCCGGAGCGCCGTAATGTGCCCTGGAGAGCCCTGCTGCAGGCACGTGCTATCGAAAATCAATGCTACATGATCGGAGTTAACCGTGTGGGTAATGACGGTAATGATATCTACCACAGCGGAGATTCCAGCATTATAGACCCTGTCGGGGAGATCGTTTATCATAAAGCACACGACGAAGATGTATTCACATACACCCTGTCGCGTCAGCATCTAACAGAACTGCGTGGGAAATTCCCCTTTATGAAGGATGCAGACAAGTTTATGATACTCTAAAAAGCGGCGGATTTGGCTAACTTCGCCCCACTATGATCCGCTTTTTTACAAAGAATCAGTACAAAAACACCATACTGGCCCTCTGGGCCATACTAGCCCTCATTCAGGCATGCTTTACAGAGCTGATGGATGATGAGGCTTATTATTGGGTGTATTCACGCCACCTCGACTGGGGTTATTTCGATCATCCCCCCATGATTGCCCTCCTGATCAAGGCGGGATATGCCATCTTCCACAATGAACTGGGTGTAAGACTGGCCATGGTGGTGCTGAATGTAGGTACCCTCATTCTTACGGATAAGCTGATTTCCCAGAAGAACAACACCGTTTTCTATCTAATTCTCGCCGGCATGGGAGCCATGCAGCTGGGAGGGATCCTGGCAGTGCCTGATATTCCACTCATCTTCTTCGCTGCATTGTACTTCTACCTCTACCGTAACTTCCTTGCCGCTCAAAACTGGAAAAACACCCTGTTGCTCGGATTGAGTATGGCGCTGATGTTTTACAGTAAATACCACGGCGTGCTGCTGGTGTTTTTCACAGTGTTGTCGAATCTCCATCTGCTGAAGCTTCCCCGCTTCTGGATGGCAGTACTGATTACGACAGCTCTCTTCTTCCCGCACCTTTACTGGCAATATACCCACGACTTCCCATCGCTTCAATACCACCTCGTTGAGCGCAATGCCAAGGCGTACCATATCAGTTTTACACTGGATTACCTGGCAGGGCAACTGCTGTTATTCGGTCCATTGGTAGGCTGGCTGCTGCTGTACTATGCATTTAGAGTACCGGTGAAGGATAGTTTTGAACGGGCCATGAAGTTTTCACTGATAGGGGTGCTTGTATTTTTTGCCATCAGTACTTTCAAAGGCCGGGTGGAAGCCAACTGGACCGTCATGATCTTTACGCCATTGCTGGTGCTGGCCCATCAGGGCATCGTGCGGCAGGGGTATTCCCTGAAGTTCCTGAAAGCCGTATGGATACCATCGTTGATTCTGGTATTAGTAGTACGGGTGTATATGATGTGGGATTTCCTGCCCGGGGTACGAATCCGTCCGGAGCTGCATCACAACAGGGAATGGACGGCTGTAGTGAAGGAGCAGGCTGCCGGCCGGCCGGTAGTATTCATCAACAGCTACCAGCAGCCTTCGAAGTATATGTTTTACCAGGGCGATATGTCATTCAGCCTGAATACGATACGCAGCCGCCGGAGCCAGTACAACTTCTGGCCTATGGAAGAAAAACTGTGGGGGAAAGAAATCTGGTTAGCTACCTCCGACAGGAATTATTTCCCCGATGAGAAGGGGATACCTACAGCACAGGGTGAATTTTTCGGTAAGTCTGTACCCAACTTTCACTCCTATACTCTTTTACAGCTGATACCGGCCCAAAAGGAATTTACCCGGACTAAAGACGGGCAGTATCGTTTTGCAGTTAAGAACCTCTACCACCAGGATCTGCCGGTTATTGGCAATGGTCCTAAACTGAAGTACCTGATCTGGGAGGATCCCGAAATGCCTCCTGTGGTTTGGGATACAGAACTGCATTTGAAGGATTTAATAGGAAAGGATTCGGTAGATATCCATATCCCGGGTTCAAAAATGCCGGGGAAGTATAAGCTCAAATTGGGGTTTGAAGCCGTTGAGGGCATGGACCCAACTCATAACAGTCCCGTTTTCAGGATAAACGATTTGTAATCAAAAAAGCCCGGTGCAACTGCTGCACCGGGCTTTTTTGATTTTATAGCGGAATTACACTATTTGAAAGCGTTCCATCCCTGAGCGGTGATTTCGTGTTTGTTACCTCCGCGGGTAATGATATGGGCACCTTCTTCAGGGCCTGTCATGTACCCGATCACGGCAATCTCTTCGTTGAGGACGATCTTGTCGTAATCTTCCTGTTTCATGGTGAAAAGGAGCTCATAATCTTCCCCGCCGCTCAATGCACAGGCGGTAGGGTCAAGTCCGAATTGCATGGCCATTTGGCGGGCATCGTCGTGTACGGGGATCTTGTCTTCGTAAAGCACGCAGCCTACTTCGCTTTGGCGGCAGATGTGGAGTATTTCGGAGCTGAGTCCGTCGCTTACATCCATCATGGAAGTGGGAAGGATCTCCTTTTCGGCCAGGAAAGTTATAATATCGGGACGGGCTTCAGGTTTCAGCTGACGGCCGATGATATATGTTTGATTTTCAAGGTCTGGCTGCACTTTTGGGTTCTCCAGGAAGATCTGTTTTTCCCGCTCCAGTATGGTAAGGCCCAGGTAGGCAGCACCAAGATTGCCGGAAACACAGAGGAGGTCGCCTTTTTGAGCGGTAGAGCGTTTTACGAATTTACCGGGAGCTACTTCCCCGATAGCGGTAACGCTGATAACGAAGCCTTTCTGGGAAGAAGTAGTGTCACCGCCGATGAGATCTACGTTATAACGTTCGCAGGCCGCATACACCCCTTCGTAGAACTCTTCGAGCGCTTCGAGGGAAAAGCGGTTGGAGAATGCGATGCTCATGGTGATCTGGGTAGGCACGGCGTTCATCGCATAAATATCAGAAAGGTTGACAATCACTGACTTATATCCCAAATGCTTCAGCGGGGTATACATCAGGTCAAAGTGAATGCCTTCCACAAGCATATCCGTGGAAACAACGGTTTGTTTACCGAAATGGTCGATCACAGCGGCATCATCTCCCACGCCGAGAATGGTGCCGGCGTTATGGATCTCAATATTACGCGTCAGGTGGTCGATAAGGCCGAACTCCCCGAGGTTATTTATTTCAGTTCTCTCTTCCATGATTTATTGAATACGGTTGATCGCTTCCAGCATGCCCTGGTGAATATGGCCGTTGGTAGCGAGGATGTGCGGTTGGTAGGGGGAATAAGCTTTTCCTTCGAAATCTGTCACTTTCCCGCCTGCTTCCTGAACAATGAGGTATCCGGCAGCGGAATCCCATGCGTTAAGGTGGTGTTCCCAGAACCCGTCGAATCGGCCACAGGCAACCCAGCAAAGGTCGATGGCTGCGGAGCCGAGGCGCCGTACGGGAAGGCCCTGCTGTACGAACGACTGGAGGGTAGCCATAGGGTTGCGGGTGGAGTTTTCGAATTGATATGGGAAACCGGTTACAAGACAGGCATTGGCCAGGTTGGCTTTAGCGGAAACGGAGATTTTACGGTCGTTGAGCGTGGCTCCAAAGCCCTTCTGGGCAAAGAACAGCTCGTTCATAACCGGGTTATACACGGCTCCGAGGATCATTTCGCCATCCTGCTCTACCCCGATGCTTACGCAGCAGAGGGGGATGCCATGGGCGAAATTGACGGTACCATCGATAGGGTCGATGATCCATTTAATATCGGAGGCAGTTTCAAGGGCTCCGGCTTCCTCACTAAGGATAAAATGGTCGGGGTAATCTGCCCGGATAACGTTGATGATGGCTTCTTCAGCCTTTTTATCAGCCTCGGTCACCAGGTCGTTGACCGTACTCTTATGGGAAATCGTGAAAGTACCGTTAAAATATTCCTGCAAAACTTTTGCCCCGGCTTCAGTAGCTTTGAGTAACGTAGTTTTCAACATGGCGCAAATGTACGAAGCTTAGCCAACTTCCCCGAATTACAACGAATTAACTATTTTTGCTTTTTAAAACTAGAATCCGCGATTAATGGCCATTATTGGTAACCTTATATCCAGATCCCTCAGAATCAGGAAACAGTTCACTTTTAAACTGGGGACACCGCGACAATACCAGATGCAGGTATTGCGCCGGTTGATGGAAAAAGCGAAGCATACGCAGTTCGGCGAACATTATCAGTTTGAGGACATCCTGCATGCCCCCAATTGGGTAACCCGTTTCCGGCAGTCGGTGCCTGTGCATAACTACAACAAGATGCATTCCGAGTGGTGGTATAAATGCCTGGAAGGGGTAGCCAATGTAAGCTGGCCGGAGAAGATCAAGTACTTCGCCCTTAGCTCCGGAACATCAGAATCTGCCAGCAAGCATATTCCTGTAACTAGGGACATGCTGAAGACGGTGAAAAAGGTGGGTGTGAAGCAGCTGTATTCCATGGCTAACTTTAACGTACCGCCGAAATCGTTCACCAAGGGTATCCTCATGCTCGGGGGCACTACCAGCCTGTTTGAGAAAGGGGATTACTATGAAGGAGATATGAGTGGCATCCAGGCCAAGAATATCCCCAAATGGTTCCGCCGCTTTTATAAACCCGGCAACCAGATTTCCCGTAAGCCCAATTGGGAACAGCGTATCAAGCTGATCGTACGGAAAGCCCCCCAGTGGGATGTAGGTACGGTTTGCGGTGTTCCTGCCTGGGTACAGATCGTACTCGAAGAAATCATCAAGTACCATAACGTTAAGCATATTCATGAAATATGGCCTAACCTGGCTATATATATCCATGGCGGGGTGAGCTTTGAGCCTTACCGCGACAGCTTCCAGCGCCTGCTGGGTAAGCCCATTACCTTCATTGAGACTTACATGGCCTCCGAAGGCTCTTTCGGCTTCCAGGCACGCCCGGGAGTTAAAGGCATTAAGCTGGTACTGAACACGGGTATCTTCTATGAATTCATTCCTTTCAACGAAGAGAATTTTGATGCGGACGGTGAAGTAAAGCCGAATCCCAAATCATACATGATTCATGAAGTGGTGGAAGATCAGGAATACGCCGTTATGCTCTCTACCTGCTCCGGTGCATGGCGTTACCTTATCGGCGACGTTGTGAAGTTCACTTCCGTGAAGGAGCATGAGATCGTGATTGTAGGCCGTACGAAACAGTTCCTGAGCCTGGCGGGTGAGCATATGAGTATCGATAACATGAACAAAGCGATCGATACCGTGCAGAAGAAGCTGGGTATTACCATCCGCGAGTTCACTGTGGCAGGGTTCCCTTACGAGAATCTTTTTGCTCACCGGTGGTACATCGGAACTGATGCATCCAATGTAGATGCCGCCAAAGTAAGGGAGATCATTGATCAGACCCTTAGCGAGGTAAACGACGACTATGCGGTGGAAAGAACCTCCGCATTGAAAGATATTTTCGTGGAAATCATGCCTAACGAGGTATTTATCGATTACCTGCGTTGTAAAGGCAAAGAAGGAGCCATGAACAAGTTCCCGCGCGTACTGAAGGGCGAAAAGCTCAAAGACTGGGAACAATTCCTCATCACCAAAGCAGGCGTTAAAGCCTAAGCGTTCCGGGAATGACTGCCGCCATTATCGCAGGGTTAGGTTTAGGCGTGTTTTTATCGGTCTCGGTAGGACCGGTGATTTTCGCTATTATTAAGTACAGCATCAGCAACGGATGGCGTGCGGGGATTAGTTTTGCCCTCGGCGTATCCGCCAGTGATATCATGTTTGTACTGCTGGGGAATCTTGCATCATCTTTTATCAGCAATTTAGGAAGCCATACACGGATCATTGGAATCAGCGGGGGCATCCTCCTCATCTGCATGGGTGTTTATGGCCTGTTCTTTAAAAAGGTAAGACTTACCACAGGTGATGAGCGTCCGGAAATGTTCCGTACACGCGATTATGCCAAGATCTGGTTAGGGGGCTTCCTCATGAATACCCTTAACCCGGGAGTGATCCTGTTCTGGCTGGGCGTATGTGTGGCCAATGCCCCGCTGGATGTCAGCTACCGGGTTACCATGTACAGCGTTTGCTTATTGTTTGTACTGGCAGCCGATGTTCTCAAAGTATTCGTATCCGACAAAATCCGTCATAAACTCACACTTACCAATGTACACTGGCTCAACCGCATAGCCGGAGTATGCATGATCATCTTCGGCCTTGCACTGCTATACCAGGTGCTCTTTGGTGGTGGTGATTTTTCGCACTAGTAATTCACGTATTTATTTTGAAGGTGTGCAATCAAACTGTTGAATGCACACCTTTAAATTGCATAGCATCAGGCACAGCAGGAGGTGCAAATACTTTTTTAGTATTTAGCGGTGAGGATGTTTGGCTGCAAATTTAATTGCCTCTTCCCTTTTTCGTTTAAAGAATGGATGGTTGCTGGAATCAGGAAAATAATCATTTGGCATTATTTTGTCATTTGCAGATTCTCTTTCCATCCATTTTTTAAGATCAAACGGTTCCTGATTTTCTTCCTTCTTTGTTTCTTTTTTCATGATTTAATTTGTTTTTGAGTAAACAAGTATCACAAGCATTTATTGACGTAACAGCATCCGTTTCATTTGACCTCAGTTCTGGTGATTAACGATAATGCTGAGTAGTTCTCGTTGCTGTCAAAGTTTTTCCATTCATTATCTTTTAAACCTTGAACAACATAATTTTCCCGAATTCTAAGTAAATGCTGTACCACTTTAATCTGATATAATCTTGTTCTCGATGAAGTGCTGCCACGGACTTCAATTCTTGTATCCGGAAATGCATCCAGGAAAAGCATAATTGCCTTGGCCACGGTAGCAAGAATTTTATCGCGATCATTATTATTACTCCGCGCTAAATCATCCAATGTTTGATTTGCATTCTTCCAGTTTCCAAAGGCCAGGTTAAACTGGTTTTGATCACAACATTGAAATTCGATTCGTTTCAATATCTGCCCTTTCGGGCCCTCACTTATAAAAGTATGTGTTAACAAATCTTCAGATGAAATCACCGGATAAGAATCCAGGTTCATAAAACAATGGTTTAAATAATTATCGGGCAGGTTAACAATTCAAATATCCGGTAAAGAATCTTCCCGGCATAAAAATGCATCTCCGGAAATCGGAGATCAACATCAGTGTAGCTATATGCTGGTGGCTTGTATTACGCAGTGAGAAAGGAACTCCGTCAAATCGGAAATCCTGATATAAAAAAAGGCCGCAATGTATGCGGCCTTTGATATAATAACTCGTGAATGTATTAAGCGATTGTCCAGGTTTCATTACCTGCCAGGAGTTTATCGAGGCTGCCGGGACCACGCTTTGCAGTGGCTTCTTCCAGCTGGGCGGCCATGATTTCGTCGTAGGTAGGACGGAAGATCTGGTAAAACACCCCAAACGGACGGGGCAGGTGCCCTTCGATCCGGGCATCGTCGAACATACGGGTGAGGATCTGTGCTTTGCCGAAATCCTGTTCGTCGTGAATCCAGAGGTCGGAAGCACTGAACTGTCCTTCGTTCAGATCTACCACTACAGGCTTATGCCCGTCGAGGCGTATACCCAGGTTTTTCTGTGCACCAAAGATCAGCGGCTGGCCCTGCTCAACGAACAGGGAATTGTCTGCCTTGCTGGACTTCTCTGTAAATACTTCAAAAGCGCCATCGTTGAAGATGTTGCAGTTCTGATAGATTTCGAGGAAAGAAGCACCCTTGTGAGCATGGCTGCGTTTCAGCATCTCCTGGAGGTGCTTGGGATCGCGGTCCATACTACGGGCAATAAACGTAGCATCTGCCCCCAGTGCAAGTGCCATGGGGTTAAACGGATGGTCGATACTGCCGTATGGAGTGCTCTTGGTGACTTTATTGGTTTCTGAAGTAGGGGAGTATTGTCCTTTGGTAAGACCGTAAATCTGGTTGTTGAACAGCATGATGTTCACATCGAAATTACGGCGCAGCAGGTGGATGGTGTGGTTACCGCCGATGGAAAGCCCGTCGCCGTCGCCCGTTACGATCCAAACGCTCAGCTCAGGCCTGGTGGCTTTGAGGCCGGAGGCGATTGCTGTGGCGCGCCCGTGGATCGAGTGCATGCCATATGTGTTCATGTAATAAGGAAAACGGGATGAGCATCCGATGCCGGATACGATCACGATGTTTTCACGGGGTATGCCCAGGCCGGGCATAATGGTTTGCACCTGTTTTAATATGGAGTAATCCCCGCAACCCGGGCACCAGCGAACTTCCTGGTCGGTTGCAAAATCTTTTGCCGTTAATGGCTGCGGAGAAGCAGTAGCTGTTGACATTGATTTGTATATATAAAGTTTGGAATGTAAAGTTACGAATTGATCAGTTCTTCCCAATATTCCGCTGCGCGCCTGGTATGAGGAATTACAATTGTGCCGCCTACTATATTCGCCACCGCAAAAACCTCGTATATTTCCTGTGTGGATACTCCCTGCTCATGGCACTTTCCCAGATGATATTTAATGCAATCGTCGCACCGGAGCACCATAGAAGCCACCAGGCCCAGCAATTCCTTCGTTTTCACAGGTAAGGTGCCTTCGGCATATGTATTTGTATCCAGGTTGAACAGCCGGTTGATCACCAGGTTCTGCTTTCCAAGGATCACTTCATTCATTTTGCTCCGGTATGCGTCAAATTCTTCTACCAGTTGGCTCATAAGATCGTATCTTATCAACGGATAAGGTTAAAGATACGAAATATCCCCCTTTCGCTGTCCAGCAAAGATAATGATTAATCTACTAATATGGTAGGGTATATGTTCCCGGGGAAAAATACTCACTTGTGGGTATTGCCGCCATCCTGTCAATTGGGCACCTTTGTAATGTGGTACCGGCTTCCGTCCGGGCCAGAAAGCCCGGCCCCTTTTCCCGGTTTACAATTAACAAGACATGAGAAATTAACCGCCTTACGGCGAGGACGCATACGTGTTAATATTAACCACTGCATCCCGCGCAAAGAATCGTTCTGGATATGGAAATACCTTCACCGGTATTACATGGCTCCCTCTGCGGGGGCCATTTCTGTTCATATCTCAGGGGTTATCCGGGCACAAATGCATACTTACTCAAATCTTACTGTAATGGTACCCTATAGTATATAAATCCGCGCTTTTCCTTTACTGCATTGGGTTTAGTACCATTTTATATACATTAACCCTTCTTTAAGTATACAGTAACCCTTCTTTATAGCTGAAGATCATGGGTTTAATGCCACGGTATTTTTAGCTGATCCTGCATATCCTTCTTCCACAAAATCTTTAATCCCTTCCACGATCTTCCCTGCCATTTCGCGGCGGAAGGCCGGGTCCAGGATCTTCATTTCATCTTCAGGATTGCTCAGGAACAGGGTTTCCACCAATACGTTGGGGTATTCGGTAGGACTGTTCAATGCAAAATTGAAGCTGCCTACGTTCCCGAATTCCTTCAGGCCCAGTTCCAGCAGGCGTTTATAGATGTGCTGGCTCAGCGGGCGGAAGCCGATATGCTTGTAGTAAGTGCTGGTGCCCTGGATGCGGATGGGGTCGGCAGAGGAATTAAGGTGGATGCTTACCAGCAGATCAGGGTCTTTATCCCGGTAGGATACTACGCGGTAGCCATTGTCTACGTAAGAATCATTCACCCTTGTCATCACCACGCGGGCGCCTGCCTCCTGGAGGGCCTGCTGCAGGGCCACTGATACTGCCAGTGCCATTTCCTTTTCATATACCCCGGTAGGCCCCTGCGCACCAAGGTTCCTCCCGCCATGGCCGGCGTCTACTGCAATGGTAAGGTTACCGAGGCCCGGTTTGGAAGGCGGGCGCTTCACCTTTACGGTTAATATGCTGCCGTTGTAATACACCTGGTGGCCCCAGTGCTGGGTATGCTTCAGTTCAATCACCACGCGCAGGATATCATCTTCCGGCTGCTCGTAATACACGTTTTTAATGGCTTTGGTATTTTCCAGCTGGGTGATCCAGTTGGTATTGGACGTGGCGCCGAAAATGTCAATAACGATCCGTGCCGGGTCGTTTTGCTGGATAGTCCGGTAAGGCAGTTTGGTGTTGAGACCTACGGTCACATAATCGAAACGGTCGTCGCCCCATACCCGCCACGACCCTGTGAGGGATGATGGCGGGAAGGTACCTGCCGGCAGGAGCTTCACAAATTCCTGCGGAATCCAGGCGCTGAGGGTTTTAGACAGCTGAACACGGTAATCACCATCGGCTTTGCCGGTAATGTTCAGTACTACGCCGGTATCCAGGCTGCCCATGCGTGCACCGCCGAGGCGGTCTTCACCCAATCCGTATTTCAGGATTGGATCATCGCCGGTGGTTTTGCCCACCAGTGGCTGTGCCTGCGGATCGCGGAGGGTGAATATATTGGGCGTAAATCGGTTGACGCGCGTGCCTTCGAATTCGAGAGATACCGGCAGCTGCTTACCCTGAATGAGCGGGTCGGCACACTGTACGGTGTAGGTGCCCTGGTAGATGCCGGGCATGGTTTGGTGATCGCTCACGGGGAGTTCGCTGAGCGTGATGGCATCGCCCAGCCTCACGGTACCTCCGGGTATGGCTTTCACACGGATGCGAATGATATCGCCGGGGGCAACAGTAAGGTTGCCTGCAGGAAATGTCTGGATAGAAGCAATGCTGACGCTGGAAACGGGCTGCGGCGCCTGGGGTATGTTGTAGCTGTACCAAACGGAGCGCTGAGTAGAATCGCCATTTGGGCCTATAGATTTCAACAGGAATTCGTTACCGCCTTCCCTGAGGGTTACTTCTATTGCGAAGGCACCGGTGGGGTAAACTTTCTGGGGTTCATCGTTGACGAATACCTGACACGATTTGCAGGTTGCCCCAACGAGGAATTGCCTTGCGGCAGATACGCTGTTATTAGATTTTCCCGGCTGGGTAAGGCGCAGAAAGCTTTTCTCCTGAGCCAGAGCGGGTGCGGTGATACAGACCGCAAGCAGCAGGCTCCCTAATTTCCGATTCGACATAGCGCTGGTTAAAGTCCTAAAAAAACAAGGAACAAGCAGTGTGCCTGTTCCTTGTAAAGTTATCTAATTCAATTGTTAACGGGTTGCCGCTCCTCAAAAAGAGTATTTACCGTCACTGATAAGTTTGTCGGCAATACGGCGGCGTGCGTCTTTAGTATTGAAAGGAGTTGTTTTGGTAAAGCGTTTCAGGCCGAGGAGCATCATACGTTGTTCATCGCCTTCTGCGAAACCGTTGATCGCATCCCTTCCGGATTTATGCACACGGTCTGCAGCATCGGTGAGGTAAGTGCGTACGATATCTGCCTGGAGGGCGGTGGCGGCTTCTCCTCTTTGTTCGGTGAGTTTAATAAGGCGGAGCAGGGCGCTTTCACTCACGAATGTTTCGATGGCCATATCGGCAATGTTCATAAGGATCTCCTGTTCGGATTCCAGCTTCATCATGAGTTTCTGCGCTGCGGCGCCTGCGGAGAGGAGGATGGCCTTTTTCAGATTGGCGATCACTTTCTTTTCCGCGGCAAAAGCACTTTCATCTTCACTGCCGAAATCGGGAATGCTCATCAGTTCTTTCTGAACGTTCATGGCGGGAGTCATGAGGTCGATCTTACCTTTCATGGCACGTTTGAGCGTCATGTCGAGCGTGAGGAGGCGGTTGATTTCGTTGGTGCCTTCGAAGATGCGGTTGATGCGGGAGTCGCGGTAAGCTTTGGAAATAACGTATTCATCGCTGAAGCCGTTGCCTCCGTGAATCTGCACGCCTTCGTCTACCACAAAATCGAGTACTTCGGAGCCATTTACTTTGAGGATGGCGCATTCCACAGCATATTCTTCTGCGGCGCCAAGCAGGGCTTCGTTGAATACTTTACCGGCGGCGAGCAGTTCGTGCTCCTGCTGATCTATCAGGTGCGCGGTACGGTAGAGGGCGGAATCGCATACCCATATACGAATGGCCATTTCGGCCAGTTTATGCTTTATAGCGCCGAAGTTGGCGATGGGTTGTTTGAATTGTTCGCGCGTTTTGGCGTACTGGATAGAAATGTTGAGGCTTCCTTTTGCACCTCCCTGCGTGGCAGCGCAGAGTTTCAGGCGGCCTATGTTCAGGATGTTAAAGGCGATGAGATGCCCTTTGCCGATTTGCCCCAGCACGTTTTCGGCAGGTATTTTAGCGTCCTGGAAATAGATCTGCCGGGTAGAGGAACCCTTGATACCCATTTTATGTTCTTCGGGCCCGAGGGTAAAGCCGGGGGTACCTTTTTCTACTATAAATCCGGTGAAGTGCTCGCCGTCTACTTTGGCGAATACGGTGAACACATCGGCGAATCCTGAGTTTGTGATCCAGATCTTCTGGCCGTTGAGGATATAATGCTTGCCGTCGTCGGTCAGTTTAGCAGTGGTTTTGGCGCTGAGCGCGTCGGACCCGGAGTTGGGTTCAGTAAGTGCGTAAGCACCCTTCATTTCACCGGAAGCGAGTTTGGGTATGAAGCGCTGTTTTTGCGCTTCGGTGCCGAAATAGAGGATAGGGAGCGATCCGATCCCTGTATGGGCGGCCATGGCTACGGAAAAGGAGTGCCCGGCGCCAAGGGCTTCATTTATCAGTGTTGCGGTAATGAAATCTTTACCCAGCCCGCCGAGTTCTTCGGGGAAAGCTGCACCCAGGAGGCCCTGTTCGCCGGCCTTATCCAGCAGGGAAGGCATGAGCCCTTCCTCCAGTTTGTCGAGCCGGTCAATCACCGGTGTTACTTCACGGGCAATGAAAGTTTCAGCCATTTCCTTAATCATCAGCTGTTCTTCCGAGAAATCTTCCGGAATAAAAACGTCTGCGGGGGATGCGTCTTTCACGAGAAACTCCGCCCCTTTCAGGGCTGCTTTGCTATTTACCGCGGTATCCATTTTGCATGATTTTTTTAGTCTACTCGTAATTTACCGAGTTTATGGGAATTGACAAATTATGATTCCGGGGCATAATGTTATAAATTCGCATTCCCGAAAACACCCCATGGAGTTCAGTCTATCATATCTTGACAGTACCTTTTCCGGCATGCAGACCGGTGAGGGGGAAGAACTGCTGATCTGCTTCCACGGCTTCGGGGAGAGTGCATCGCACTTTCGTTGTATGGATGCGGGATTGGGCAATATATTTACTATCGTTGCGTTAGATATGCCCTTTCACGGGAAAACGGTCTGGAAGGAAGGCCGGCCTATGGAAAAACGGGACCTTGCAGCACTCACGGAAAAAATATTGGAAAGAACCGGCAAACAAACGTTCTCCCTCCTGGGTTATAGTATGGGCGGAAGGCTGTCCCTGTGCATCGTTGAACAGATGGCAGACAGGATCAGGCACCTCATCCTTGCGGCGCCCGACGGGTTGAAGAACAATCCATGGCATATGTTTGCCACCAGAACCATATTGGGAAACCGGATCTTTTCGTACAACACCCGCAATCCTGCGCTGTTTTTTCGCCTGCTGACTTTTTGGCGCCGAAGCGGCCTTTTGAACGAAAGCGTCTACAAATTTGCCCTCCACCGGATGGACCGCCCGGAGAAAAGGCAGCTTGTGTATAATGTCTGGACCATCATGCGGCGTATGCTGCCCCATAAAAAGCGTTGTAAACGCCTCATGGCGCAGCATCATATCAGCACGTTGCTGATATTCGGTAAATACGACCGCGTGATCCCCCCCGTCATCGGAGAAAAGTTTGCCGACGGCTCTTTTCCATGCCAGGTGCTGGTGCTCGACAAAGGGCATCAGTTAATTTCGGAATCACTGGGATTCATCATTAGAAAAAATATTTCGACTACATAGGAAATGACTGCTTTATTGATCATCACGCTCGGGCTTGCTTTATTGTACGGTATATTAATGCTGTCGTATCTCTATGGCTGGAGCCGGTTGAAGAATTTCGACCCTTCCGCTCACGCTTATACGTTTAACACGAAAGTGTCGGTTATTATCCCGGCACGTAATGAAGAACGCAATCTTCCCCCGCTGCTGGAAGCCCTTCAGCAACAGAGTTACCCTTCAAATCTGTTTGAAGTGATTGTGGTAGACGATTTCTCTACCGATCACACGGCAGATACTGTGCGCTATTTTCCGGCTTCCAACATGCGTGTTATCCGCATGTCGGATCATCTCAGCCCGGAAGAGCGCCTTAATTCCTATAAGAAGAAAGCCATCGAAACGGCCATCGCCGCATCTACCGGCCACCTGATCGTAACAACGGATGCTGATTGTGTGATGGGCCCCAAGTGGCTCGAAGCCATCGTGAAATGTTACGAAACCCACAAACCCCGCTTCATTGCCGCACCAGTGGCGTATTATAAAGAAACCAACTTCTTCAAGAAGCTGCAGTCGCTCGACTTCATGACCATGCAGGGTATCACCGGAGCAGTGGCATACCTCGAATCGGGGACCATGTGCAACGGTGCCAACCTGGCTTATGAAAAGCAGGCTTTCGAGGAAGTAGGCGGTTTCACCGGCATCGATATGATCGCTTCCGGAGATGATATGCTGCTCATGTACAAAATCTCTCACGCTTACCCCGGCAGTATCCACTATCTCAAATCGCGCGACGCTATTGTTCGCACGCTGCCGGTTGATACCGTAAAAGGTTTTATGAATCAGCGCATCCGCTGGTCGTCGAAGGCAGATAAGTATGAAGACAAGCGGATTACCCGTGTGCTGGTGATCGTATACCTCTGGAATGTAATGCTGCTGCTGATGGCCATAGTGGCCATTTTTACACCGGCGCTGCGCATGTGGATCCTGTGGCTGATGGCGTATAAAGTGGTATTGGAATTACTTTTCCTCATACCCGTTGCCGCATTTTTCAGCAAAGGATCGCTCCTTCCGTGGTTCATACCCGGACAACCTTTTCATATCATTTACGTTGTACTGGCCGGATGGCTGGGCAAATTCGGAACTTACGAATGGAAGGGGCGGCAGGTACATTAGCCGCCCCTTTTTTTTCGTCAGATCAGATCCGGGAGATGAGCCAGTTGCCACTGGCAGTTTCACGGATGTGCATACGGTACCTTGCAGTGTCGCCGAAGCTCCAGTCGAGGTTAGCCCTCATCCAGGCTTTCAGGACACTGATGTAACGCTGTAGTTCGTCGTTCACTTCTTCTCCGAACGATGGCACCGATTCACTCAATTCAATAAACCGGCGCACTTCGTTGTCGTGCATGCGGGCGGCCTCTGCTACGGCTGCTTCCAGCGTTAGCGCTCTTTCTTCTTTTAATACCACCACGAGGTTGTGAACATCGCCCTGGCGCCGTTCTTTGTCGAACGAAAACAGGTCGTTGGCCCAGCATACCACGTTGTTGCAGGCGAGGGATAACTGCTGCACCACTTCGTGGTTGCGTACTTCGTCGGGCAAATAAATGTTTTCGAGGATCTCAATGAGCTCGATGTCGGCATACAGTGCGCCGGTGTAAGGGCGCTTTTCGATGTAATCCGCTACTGAAGGTGCTTTGTGGGCCATGCGGTTTTTCACTTCCCAAAGGCAGGCGTCCAGGTAATCGGTCATGCTTTTCACGAAACGCTGCTGCCATGCAGTGTTGCCAAGGCGGCGCATACGCTTCCAGAGATCGGCGAAGCTGTCTGCCAGCGCCATCCCTTCTTCCGGCGCCACCACCGTATTGTTACGGAGGATCTGGCTTACGAAGGAATGAACCATTTGCAGGAAATCGAGTTTACCGAACATGGACTCGTCGTTCTTGTCGTCCAGCAAAAACAACCAGGTGTTGAATTCTGCGGCAATGCACAATTCGAAACGCCCGGCGGAAGGGAATGCGCGGGAAGAAAGCATGGCGAATTTGGCGCGGTTAAAGCGTTCTTTCGCTTTTTCTGATTTTACCAGACCAAACCGGCTGGCCCATTCTGCTGTGTGTTTTTCGGCTTCTTTTGCGAAAGGATTGAGCATAGAAGGGAAGGGGCAGAAAATCTGCGGCAATTGGAGTGTTTCCATAAACTGTGTCGTTTAATGATGATTATAAAATCGGGTATAGATTATCCAGGGATTGTTCACTAAACTGGTTACGTCTCAAGCATAAAAATCTCAGGTATCTGTGTCGTGTCTTAAGCTGTTATTCTCGTTGGGAATGGTATCTGTCTGTCAGAAATTACGCAATTTGGTACCCCTGCTATTGTACGGATTCATGTGCGCATGTTGATTTTCGTGTGATCACAAAAGAGCATGTGGCGTATATGGCCTTATATATTCGCCTTCATCATAAATGAAAAAAAACGCGCAGGCAAAGCGGTAAAAATGTCTTGTATTTACGCTATTTTGGGAACAGCATGGATGCATTTACCCAACAGGCATGGAAAAGGCTCCGGCGCAATAAAGGCGCTGTGGCAGGACTGGCCGTCATTATTCTGGCGCTGCTGGCGGCAGTATTCGCATATTACCTTGCGCCCGACGGTACGTCGTATGCCAACCGGATGGTGCTGGAGATAAGCGGGCAAAAGCCCGGTTTCTCTGTTCACATGCTTTCCGTTCAGCAGGCGCATGCCCCGGAAAAAGAAGGATTTTTTCACCGCCTCATATATGGTAAAACACCCTCCGATGTACTGGTGCCGGTTTCGTCCTGGCGGTTTTCCAAAGATTCAATCGTAGTGGAAAAGTATGTGGATGAAGTAACCACTGCCACCGAAAGCTACCCGCTGGCGCATGTGCTGTATGGGAAGGATTCAGTTATTACAGATATTTCCGCTGCACAGCAGGCTATAACACAGGAGCATCTGTTTCGGCAAACCTTCCACCTCGGTACCGATAAGTTTGGGCGCGACATTCTCAGCCGCCTGCTTGTAGGCACCCGTGTAAGTCTGAGCGTAGGCTGCATCGCTGTATTGATATCTCTTACCATTGGTATTCTGCTGGGCGCTGTGGCGGGGTATTTCCGCGGAGCTGCAGACGAAGGGGTGATGTGGCTGATAAACGTGATCTGGAGCATGCCCACGCTGCTGCTGGTATTCGCCATCACACTGGCACTGGGCAAAGGATTCTGGCAGGTGTTCATAGCAGTGGGGCTTACCATGTGGGTGAGCGTGGCGCGCATCATCAGGGGGCAGGTGCTGGGGCTCCGGGAGCTGCAGTTCGTGGAAGCCACCCGTGCACTGGGCTACGGGCATACCCGCACCATTGTGCGCCACATTCTGCCAAATATCCTCGGGCCTGTGATGGTGGTAGCTGCCGGTAATTTCGCCACAGCCATCGTGGTGGAAGCAGGCCTTAGCTTCCTCGGAGTAGGGGTTCAGCCGCCGCAACCTTCCTGGGGCCTCATGATCAAGGAGAACTATAATTTCATCATAACACACAATCCGCTGCTGGCCCTCGCCCCGGGACTGGCCATCATGCTGCTTGTACTGGCTTTCAATCTGCTGGGGAACGGATTACGTGATGCTATGGACGTCCGTGGAAAAATTTGATGAGTATTATATTTATTTTTAATTTTAAGTATAATTAATAACCATAGCATGTACCTGACACGATCCCTCTTTCTGTTAATGTGCGCCTTCGTTCTGGTAGCGCCGGGCTGTAAAAAGAAGAAAAGCGGTGATCCGGTTCCCAAGCCGGCAGAAGAAGCGGAATTACAGGCAGAGCTGCCGGGGATCCATCTTAACCGGGACGATAATGCCGCTCAGGGCGCTACGCTGGAGTTTTCCATCAAGCTGATCTCAAATCCGCTTCCGCCGGAAGGGGTTACCATTACCATCACGGCTACAGATCCTTCGGGAGCTGTAATTGCCCAGAACCCGGCGTACAAAAGCAAGGAAGGAACGGTTAGTGTTTCCCTGATCAACCTTCCCAAACGGCAGGTGGCAGATATTGTGGTGACTGTTACCAGCAATAACAAGCCGGGGAATACGAAAACCTACCGATTCGGGGTTATGAACAAGACCATTTAAGTACTGCTTCCATAAAGTAAAAAGGGGATTCCCGGCCGGGAACACCCTTTTTTTATTTAGGTTTGTGCCCTGATTCAATCGATTTAAATGCGTATAGCTGTGAATGCGCTTCCCCTTATCCAGGATTCACCTGCCGATACGGGGAATGTGTCTACCGAAATGCTGGTCCGGATTGCGCGCCTGCACCCGGAAACGGAATTTGTGCTTGTTGCCGGGAAAGCCTGGCTCCCTGCCGATCCCTTGCCGCTGAATGTGGAAGTGGCGGTTACCAGGCCAATCCTGAAAGGGAAGCTGGGGAACTACCTCTGGCGGAGCTATCAGTGGCCGCGCATGTTGAAGAAGCTCCGGGCCGACAGGGTTTTGTATTTCGATGAAGTGCTGCCCGTTCCCCTCGATACCCCCGCTTTTCTCGTGATGACCCGTAAGAGCACTCTGCCTTTTGGCCCGGTGACCGACGAAAACATCCGCCGTTTCAGGAAAGTGCTCGTGTTCTCCGAATTTGCAAAAGAGCAGCTGGTGAACCGCTTCCCGCGTCTGGCAGAAAAGATTGAAATGCTGACACCGGGTGGGAACGAGGCTTATATACCCCTGAACTGGGAAGAAAGAGAAGAAGTGAAAAGGGAATATGCCGATGGGATGGAGTACTTCCTCTCCGTAGGCAGTATAGACCCTTCGAATAATATCATCCCCCTCCTCAAAGCCTTTTCCATGCTTAAAAAGCGGCTCCGTTCCAGCATTAAGCTGGTATTGGCGGGCAGGGCTACTGATGAAGGTGAAGACATTGTGCAGGCGCTTCAGACATACAAGTTCCGGCAGGATGTTATCTGGGTGAAGGATGCTGACCAGGAGAAACTGGCCCGGCTTACCGGAGGCGCATATGCCATTGTACATACCGCCGGGGCCGATGCCATGGCGGTTCCTGTACTTGCCGGGCAGAAATGCCAGGTGCCTGCCGTGGCACTTTATGCAGGAGCCTCGCCGGAAGCCGGTGGGGATGCCGCCCTCAATTCAGTGCCCGACGATGTAACAGATCTTTCTGAAAAGATGAGCGCGCTGTATAAAGACGAGATGCTGCGCAGCCGCCTTCTGAACCATATTGGCCGCGTTCCCAGCTGGGATGATGCCGCCGAAACCCTCGGGCAGATCGTCACTTCCTGACTTTGCCCGGTAATTGCTTATTTTTGCGACTCAAACCGATAAAAAGTACATGACTAAAAAATCTACCATACAGATACAGGTAGGGCTCGATGAGCAGAAAGTGCCCGAGTCCATTGAGTGGACGGCTACCGACAGTACCGCAGACAAAATGAATAAGGCGAAGGCCATGATGGTGGCTTTCTGGGATGGAACCGACCGTACGGCCATGCGCATCGATCTCTGGACCAAGGAGATGATGGTGGATGAAATGGCTGATTTCTTTTATCAGACCTTCATGACCATGGCGGATACCTATCAGCGTGCCACGCCCTGGGCCGATCAGGCGAACGACCTTCGTGCCTTTGCGACCGAATTCTACAAGAAATTCGAAGAGAAACTCAAGAATCAAAACCAGTAACAATCCAGAAATATGTCTTTAGAGCTTACTATCAACGGTGCAATTAAAACTGCCATGCTGGCTAAAGCTGAAGCTGAGCTCCGTGCATTGCGTGCCATTAAAGCGGCTATCCTTGTCGCTAAAACTGCAGAAGGCGCAAGCGGGGAACTCACCGATGCAGACGAGCAGAAGCTGTTACAGAAACTTGCCAAGCAGCGTAAAGACTCCATTGAGATCTTCCGGCAGCAGAACCGTACCGATCTGGCGGTGAAGGAAGAAGAGGAACTGGCGGTTATCGAGCGCTACCTCCCCAAGCAGCTTACGGAAGATGAGCTGCGTGCGGAAGTTTCCGCCATTATATCCGCTGTAGGCGCTTCGGGCCCTGCAGATATGGGCAAAGTAATGGGGGCTGCCACCAAGCAGCTGGCAGGTAAGGCAGACGGGAAAGCCATTTCTGCCCTTGTGAAGGAATTACTGACCAAATAATCCGGCTTTGGCCATTGATGTCGTTTTTGCCATCCTGATAGCGTTTGCGTTATACCGGGGATTTGTCCGGGGCTTTATTGCCGCGGTATTTTCCCTTATAGCCTGCGTAATAGGCCTTGCTGCTGCCCTGAAGTTGTCTGCCGTACTGGCGGAATGGCTGGGGAAGTCCGGAATGGACGGGCGGTGGTGGCCTGTGGTGTGCTTTTTCATTGTTTTCCTGGCAGTGGTGGTTTTGATACGCCTTGGCGCGGCTGCCCTGCAGAAAGTGGTGGAATGGTCCATGTTAGGATGGCTTAACCGGCTGGGAGGCATCCTTTTATATGCTGTGGTTTTTACAATTGTATACAGCGTGCTCTTGTGGCTGGCCAACCAATTATACCTGCTAAGCCCGGAAACGAAGCTCCAATCCGTTGTGTATCCCTATATCGAGCCTGTGGGGCCCTGGGTCATGGACCGGCTTGGAAAGATAATCCCCCTGTTCAGGGATGTTTTTACGGAACTGGAAGCCTTTTTTGAAAGGGCTGCCACGAGGATTCCCGTATAAAACCCAGATAACGGAGGTTATTTGAATTAAGAAAAAGAATTATTTTAGCGCAAAATTGACTTCAAGCAACGGTAATGAATTACGAAATCAAAACACAGGGCAAATTCAAGTTCATCGAAGAAGGGGAAGGAGAACCGATTATACTTTTGCACGGACTGTTCGGTGCCCTGAGTAATTTCAGCGGAACCATCGAGTATTTCAAGCAGAACTATAAG
Source organism: Chitinophaga deserti (assembly GCF_003149455.1). Taxonomy (GTDB): domain Bacteria; phylum Bacteroidota; class Bacteroidia; order Chitinophagales; family Chitinophagaceae; genus Chitinophaga; species Chitinophaga deserti. The sequence continues at coordinate 871,308 of NZ_QFFK01000001.1, read as the reverse complement.
GTGGTTATCCCCATGCTGCCCTTGTTTGACCTGAATATCCTGGAAACCTCCGTAGGCGGCCTGGCCAAATACGTGCATAAATTTATTGAAGCCCGCGACTACAACAACCTTCACCTCATGGGTAACTCCCTGGGGGGCCATATCGGGCTGGTATATATCCTGAAACATCCCGAAAGAGTTAAATCGCTCATCCTCACCGGCAGTTCCGGCCTTTACGAGAATGGAATGGGTGAAACCTATCCCAAACGCGGCGATTACGAATATATCCGTAAAAAGACCGAACTGATCTTCTTCGACCCTGCCATGGCAACAAAGGAACTGGTGGATGAAGTGTTCGAAATTACCAGTAACCGGTTGAAAGTCATAAAGATTATAACCCTTGCCAAATCTGCCATCCGCCACAATCTCGGGGAAGAGCTCACTACCATAAAGACACCGACCCTCCTCATCTGGGGCGTTAATGACACGGTGACCCCTCCCATGGTAGGCGAGGAGTTTCATAAGCTGATCCCCAATTCCGAACTGCATTTCATCGATAAATGCGGCCACGCGCCCATGATGGAAGTGCCCGACGAATTCAATGCGATCATGCACGATTACCTCCACCGCTTAAATAATAAAGCCGTAGCACAGTAGTAGCCGTTTATCACCGCTGCCGCGCCATTGCTCCGTGTTTACGTAATTTTTAATAGTCCGCCCGCTGGCTATTGGAATATTCTTTGCTATTATTGTAAAAGAAACACGATCTCTATGTTGGTGCAGGAACTTATATCGACAGTTGTGCCAGTGCTGCTTCCTCAAGACACTGGGGCGAAAGCGCTTCGGCTCATGAATGAATTTCATCTGACGCATTTGCCGCTGGTAGTGGATAATAAGTATGCCTACCTGCTTGAGGAAGATCAGGTGCTTGATTGGGAAGATCCTGACCAACTGCTGGAATCGGCTGTACCCGGTACACTGAAGCCCGCCGTTCCGGAAGGCGCACACTTTTATGAGGCACTGAAGGTTTTCTATGACATGAGAATATCTGCCCTCCCGGTTATTTCCCGTGAGGGGGAATACCTCGGCGTCATCACACGCGATAACCTCCTCGCCGCCCTTGCGCAATACAATGGTGTAAAAGAACCCGGTGGCGTTGTAGTCCTCGAAATGGAACCGCGGGATTACAGCCTCAGCGAAATTGCGCGTATCGCGGAAAGCAATGAAGTAACCCTCCTGAGCGTAAATACACTCACCAACCCCAATACTGCCAAACTGGAAGTGGTGCTTAAAACCAACCGTCAGGAAATGCAGGGGCTCCTTGCCACCTTCGAAAGATTCAATTACACGATCAAATACATGTTCAGTGAAGAGCTGGAAGAAGATCTCCTCAAAAAGAACTACGATCTGCTCATGAATTACATCAGCATGTAGTTTTCGAAAATGCAACTGTTTGCGCACTGTTTTTAACATATCCGGCCTGTGGCTTTGCCTGCTTGCCGCACTGCCAGCCCGTGCACAGGTCAGGGATACCCTTTCGCCAGCCACGCCTCCGCAGGAGCTTACCATCATGCAGGACACCTCATATATTGTGGTGCGTGACATCGTTGTGGCCGGTAATAAACGAACCCGCCGCTCCGTCATCCTGCGCGAAGTAGGCATTAAACCCGGTGATACCATCCGGCTCCGCAGCCTTTCCACCATACTCGAAACCAACCGCAAGCAACTCCTCAATACCTCCCTCTTCCTGAATGTTTTAATGAATGTTAAAGACTGGAACGGAAACGAGGCCAATGTGGTAATCGATGTTTGGGAAAGGTGGTATCTGCTCGCTTTCCCCGTCTTCAAACTGGCAGACCGTAATTTTAACCAATGGTGGGTAGAGCAGAAGAAAAGCCTGCGACGTGTTAATATCGGCGTGAAAGCATGGCAGGATAACCTCACCGGCAGAAACGACGAGCTTTACGCCGACGTGTCTTTCGGATACACACAGAAGTTTGTATTGGGGTATACACTCCCCTATATCGATAAAAAGCTGCGCCATGGCATTGGATTTTCTGCAGCTTTCAGCAGGAACCGGGAAATAAATTATGTTTCCGAAGATAATAAGCAGCAGTTTTTCCGGCAGGATGATTTCCTGCGCAGGCAGATGGCCTTCGGGGTTAGTTATACCTACAGGAAGGCTATTTCCACGCGGCATCAGGCTTTTTTAACCTACCACAACGAACGGGTGTCCGATACCGTGGCGAAGCTGAACCCGGATTACCTGGGCGGCGGGCGTACGGAGGTTAAATATGCAGAATTGGTGTACCGGCTGGACTATATTAAGGCCGACAGCTGGCAGTATCCCCTGATCGGACAGTCATTCAGGGGTGAAGTATCTAAGGCCGGGCTGGGATTCCTCAACGACATCGATTACCTGAAAATCCGCCTGAAAGGCGCCAAATACTGGCAATATGCTCCCAAAACCTATGGAGCTGTTAGTTTACTGGGGCAGGTGAAGTTTCCCAACGACCTGCCATATGCAGCTTCCCGCGCTATGGGGTACAGTGACGATTATCTGCGGGGGCTTGAGTATTATGTGGTAGACGGGACGGCCTTTTTCATTCTCAAAAATACCCTGCGGCGGGAATTGCTTAACTTCAAGGTGCGATTGCCCATTGTGCCAAAGAAGTTCAGTAACCTCCCGATCCGTGTAATGGCGAAAGCATACGGAGATGTGGGATACGGGTATTCGAAGCTTGGCCTGAGCGGGGTTCTGAGCAACCGGATGCTCTATACGGCCGGGCTGGGGCTGGATATCGTTTCATTCTACGATACCTGCATCCGGTTCGAATACAGTATCAACCAAATGGGAGAAAAAGGACTATTTTTACACGCTAAACTGGATATGTAAATGCATGTAGCCCTCTACAGCCGTGGCTTTGTTAAGGATGATCTGGAAGATATACAACTGTTGCTGAATGAGCTGGCCCGGCAGGAAATTGTACCGGTCGTGTATGAGCCTGTTTACAAGGAGCTCTGCGCGCACATCCAGTTTTCACCCGATACCGATACTTTCTCCTGTGCTAAAGATCTTGACAGCCGTATAGAATTCCTGGTAAGCCTCGGTGGCGACGGTACCCTGCTGGATACCGTGAGCTTCGTACGCGACAAGAATATCCCTGTAATGGGGGTTAATTTCGGGCGTCTTGGCTTTCTGGCCGGTATAGGGCGTAATGCGGTACATGAAGTGGTGGATTCCCTCGTAAGCCGCAGCTATGTGGTAGATAAGCGGAGCCTCCTCCACCTCGATGCCAGTACACCCCTCTTTGGAGATGTGCCCTACGCGCTTAACGAATTCACCATCCACAAGAAGGATACCTCCGCCATGGTGAAGATCCATACCTACCTCAACGGGGAGTTTCTGAATACTTATTGGGCAGACGGGCTGATTGTGGCCACACCTACCGGCTCTACCGGGTATTCCCTCAGCTGTGGCGGGCCGGTGGTATTCCCTGAAGCGGCTAACTTCGTTATAACCCCTGTGGCTCCTCATAACCTGAACGTTCGGCCTATTGTGGTGCCAGACGATAATGTGATCTCTTTTGAAGTGGAAGGACGGTCTGACCAGTTCATCTGTACGCTGGATTCCCGGATGGAGGTGATCGATAACCGGGTGCAGCTGGCTGTGAAGAAAGAGGATTTCACGTTTCAACTGCTTCGCCTGAACGAAAGTAACTTCCTGCATACGTTGAGGGACAAACTGTTATGGGGGATCGATACCCGGAATGCGAGGGGGAAATAGGCGGGGTGTAAATTTTTTGTCATACGAAAAAGCCCTAATTTACGTTCTTAGTCATATTTATGCTGATCACGCGATTTTTATGCAAGACCACCGGGATAGCGGCCCTTTTTTGTGCCGGATGGCTCAATAATGCCGTAGCACAGCAGGAGCTGAGCTATGTGGGGGAACTGGGCTTTACGGCCGGGGCATCCCATTATTTCGGTGATCTGAACACCCATGGCGGGCTAAAGTCTCCCAAACCAGCCCTCGGCATATTTTACAGGAAGTATTTTAACGATTATATAGGCGCCCGGGCTCACTTCAGGTATATGAATGTGGGTTATTCCGACGTGTACAGTGAAAACGATTTTCAGCGGAAGCGGAACCTCAGCTTCAACTCAGACATATTTGAGTTGGCGATCCAGGGGGATTTTAACTTCTTCCGATTTGAGCCGGGGAGCGATGATTACAGGTTTTCGCCCTATCTGACGGTGGGGGCTTCCGGGTTTCATTACAATCCATACGCTTATTATCAGGATAAGAAATATTATCTCCAGCCATTAGGGACGGAGGGGCAAAATTCCTCCATGTACCCCGACCGTAAGCCATATTCGCTGTTTAACTACGCTTTTTTGATAGGCGGCGGATTGAAGTACAGTCTTAACCGGAGGCTGAACCTGGGGCTGGAGGTGTTGTTCCGGTTTGCCCAGACGGACTATCTGGACGATGTAAGTACTACCTATGCAGGGATTTCTGCGTTCCCGCAGAAGCCGGACGGGAGTAGTACGATAGCTGCCATTTTGCAGGACCGTTCTACGGTTACGAGCAACCCGCCGATCGGGGAAATCGGGCGGCAGCGCGGCAATAGCCGGGATAAAGATCAATTTGCCACTATAGAGCTTACCCTTGGCATCCTTTTCACCTCTTACCGCTGTAAATTTTAACCCCTAATCCTCTGCGGACGGCCATTCCCGTTAAAACTACGTTAAAACGGCCCGCCCCCCTTTGCAGGAAAGGCCATAAAGTTATTTTTGTATCTTTGCACACTTTTAGTAAATCTGTTTTAATACGCCTGATTTAGTCATGAGTTTGAAGGATCAATTAGACCTGCAACGACTGCCCCGACACATCGCCATTATTATGGACGGTAATGGCCGTTGGGCCAAAGAGCGGGGTCAGGACCGGCTGTACGGGCATCATCAGGGAGTAGAAAGTGTGCGGGATATAGTAGAGGGTTGTGCTGAACTGGGCATTGAATACCTGACGCTATACGCCTTTTCTACCGAAAACTGGGACCGCCCGGTTTACGAAGTTAACGGTATCATGGAGCTGTTGGTGACTACCATCCGCAAGGAAGTGGACACCCTCAACCGAAATAATATCCGGCTGCATGTGATTGGAGACATGAACATGCTGCCCCCTCATTGCCAGCGGGAGCTGGAGGAAGCGCGGGAAATCACCGCCCCTAACAAGGGCCTGAGCCTCGTGATGGCCCTCAGTTATAGCTCCCGGTGGGAAATACTGGAAGCCGTGCGTGCCATCGCACGCGATGCAAAGAATGGAAAGCTTAATCCGGACGATATCAACCACGAAAGCTGGTCCAAATATCTCTGTACATCCCAACTTCCCGATCCCGAACTAATGATCAGGACCAGCGGAGAACACCGCATCAGCAATTTCCTCTTATACCAGCTCGCTTACGCGGAACTGTATTTTACCAATACACGCTGGCCAGATTTCCGCAAAGAGAATCTTTACGAAGCTATACTCAATTATCAAAACAGAGAACGTCGATTCGGCAAAACAAGCGAACAAATACAGCAGAATGAAGAAATTGTTTCCTAAAAGCCTACTGGCCGTAGTTTTATGTTGCAGCGCGGGAATGTCTGTGCGTGCCCAGCAAAGGGATACGGTACCCCTGCCGAATAAACCGGCAGAGATCAGCCCCTGGTCCCTGGGCAATCCACAGCAATACGAGATTGCCGATATCGCCGTTTCCGGCACCGAATTTCTCGATAAATCCCTCCTGCTTTCGCTTTCCGGCCTCAACGTGGGCGATAAGGTAGTGCTGCCGGGCGATCACTTTGCCAAGGCTATCCAGGCACTCTGGGGACAACGCCTCTTCTCCAACATCGCGATTTACATCATCAAAATAGAAGACAGCAAGATCTGGCTGGAAATTACCCTCGTGGAAAAGCCCCGCATGTCTAACTTCTTCTGGAAAGGAATCAAGAAAACCGAAGGCGACGAAATCACCACCAAGGCCGGTCTCCGGAAAGGAAGCGTGGTTACCGAAGCCATGCAGCAGAACACCTATAACGTTATCCGTAAATTCTATGCAGACAAAGGCTTCCGCAACGTCAGCATGAGAATGGATATCCGTAAGGATCCCGCTCCTGCCGTGAACTCCGCCACCGTTTACTTCATCGTGGATAAAGGCCACAAGGTAAAGGTGAACGATATCAACATCGTAGGCAACTATAACGCTGCTGACAATACGATTAAAAAGAAAATGAAGGGTACCAAGGAACTGAGCCGTTTCACCCTGTATCCGGACAACGCCAACGCATGGGTCGACAGTATGGCTACTACCGACACCTACTGGCAGGATATGGGCTACCTCTCCGCTACCCGTACCCTCGAGAAATTAGACCCCTACTTCCGCTTCCACCTCTTCTCCTCTGCCAAGTTCAACGACTCCAAATACGAAGAAGACAAGGAAAAGATCATCGCTTATTACAACTCTAAAGGTCACCGCGATTTCCAGATCGTAGACGATACGCTGTATAACAATGCCAAAGGAAACCTGAACATTGAAATGAAGGTAGACGAAGGCAAGAAGTATTACTTCGGTAACATCACCTGGAGAGGCAACACCGTATATAGCGACACCATCCTTTCCCGTGCAATGGGTATCAAAAAAGGAGACGTATATAACCTGGAGCTGCTGAACAAGCGCCTCGGAACGCCTCCCGGCCCTGAAGGCGGAGACGTTAGCTCCCTCTATATGGACGATGGTTACCTCTTCTTCCAGGTAGATCCCATGGAGGTAGGTATCCGTGGAGATACCATTGACTTTGAGATCCGTATGCAGGAAGGTCCGCAGGCAACCATCAAAGACATCCGTATTGCAGGTAACGAAAAAACAAACGAGCACGTGATCCGCCGCGAACTGCGGACAATGCCCGGTGATAAATTCAGCCGCCAGAACCTTATCCGTTCCCAGCGCGAAATTTCCCAGCTCGGCTTCTTCAACCCTGAAACCATTGGCATCAACCCCGTTCCCAACGTACAGGAAGGAACCGTGGATATCGATTATAAAGTAGAAGAAAGAGCGAACGATCAGCTGGAGCTTTCCGCAGGCTGGGGTGGTTACATCGGTCTTACCGGTACCCTCGGTGTTACGTTCAACAACTTCTCTCTCCGTAATATCTTCAGAAAAGAAACATGGGATCCGCTGCCCTCCGGCGATGGCCAGAAGCTGAGCGTGCGTATCTCATCCAACGGTAAGGCATACCGTTCCTACAACTTCTCCTTCACCGAGCCCTGGCTTGGCGGGAAAAAACGGAACCCCTTCTCCGTAAACTTCTACAGCACTTACCAGAACCCGAACGCTTTCGCGGAATATTATAATATGCCTGTTGCTAACGGCGGTGCCTACTTCCGTGTACTTGGTGGTTCGGTTTCCATCGGTAAGCAGCTGAAATGGCCGGATGACTTCTTCTCCATTATGTACTCTGTGAACTATCAGCGCTATAAGCTGAAAGATTTCAACTACTTCGGAATGGAAGGCTTCGATAACGGTACGGCTAATAACCTTTCACTGCGTATCACACTGGCACGTTCTTCTGTTGACCAGCAGATCTTCCCCCGCAGTGGTTCCAGCTTTATGCTGTTCGGCCAGTTCACACCTCCTTATTCTGTGCTGAACCCCGACAAGGATTACAAATCCCAACCGATCAGCGAGCAGTTTAAATTTATCGAGTATCAGAAATACCGTATGAACGCGGAATGGTATGTACCGCTTTCCCGCCCCCGCGGCAGTGACAATAAATCGCTGGTACTGAAAGTGGCTGCCAAGTTCGGTTATGTGAGTTCATATAACAGCCGCACCACACTTTCGCCCTTCGGCCGCTTTGAGCTGGGTGGTGATGGTTTGAGCAACTTTGCTGTATATGACCGCGACATTATCTCGCAGCGTGGTTATCCTGTATATTATACGTCTAACCCCAAGCTGAATCCTGAAAGCGGTGCGCCTCCGGGTGGTTACTCCGGCTTCACCATGTTTAATAAATATGTGGTGGAACTGCGCTATCCCTTCAGCCTCAACCCCAGCTCTACCATTTTTGGCCTGATGTTCCTGGAAGCGGCTAACGGTTACCGAGATATTAAAGAATACGATCCGTTCCGCCTTCGCCGCTCGGTTGGTCTGGGTGCGCGGTTCTATCTCCCCATGTTCGGTCTGCTCGGGTTCGACTATGGCATAGGTTTGGATAGATTAACATCCGACGGCGGCCTGAAGAACGCAGCTAAATTTACCTTCATGCTGGGCTTTGAGCCGGAATAAAAAAATAATTATATATTGCGAAGCCTGATTTTCGCTAAAAAAATTACGACCGATGAAAAGAATCTTAGTTACCATGATTTTAGTGCTGGGCGCCATTGGAGGCACCTATGCACAGCGGTATTGTGTAATTGATACGAAATACATCCTGGAAACCATCCCCGACTACAAAGACGCGCAAAAGAAGCTCGATGCGGTAGCGGAGCAATGGCAGAAAGAGATTGATGCCAAATTCCAGGAAGTGGACAAGATGTACAAATCCTACCAGGCGGAAGCCGTGATGCTGACCGATGATCTGAAGCGCAAACGTGAAGATGAGATCATTGCGAGGGAGAAGGAAGCAAAGGATTTGCAGAAGAAGAGATTCGGCTATGAAGGCGACCTGTTCAAGAAACGTGAAGAACTGGTGAAACCCATTCAGGACAAGATTTACAATGCCGTACAAAAGCTGGCTGCCAGCAGGATGTATGACTTTGTGCTTGACAAGTCCGGTGGTATCACAGTCATCTTCGCTGATCCGAAGCTGGACAAAAGTGAGGAGATTCTGAAAGCGCTGGGTGTCAAACAATGATCCCTTTAGACAACAGACCTATAAAAATTAAACATTCTACATTCTTTTAATCAACAAGACAACATCATCATGAAGAAGTATGTAATCATCGCTATTGTCGCGTTCACCGGGTTTTGCAGCGTGAAGGCCAATGCTCAGACCAAAATCGCCCATATCAACGCCCAGGCTTTGATCGAATCTATGCCCGAATATAAAAAAGCGCAGACTGATATCGAGGCTTATGCCGCTACACTGGAGAAAGAGAGCGGGGCTCTTGTTGCTGAATACAACAAGAAAATGAAGGACTTCGAGAATGCTCCTAAAGATGAAAGCGACGCTATGAAAGCGGTTAAAGTGAAAGAGATCCAGGATATTCAGAAAAGACTGCAGGATTACGAACAGGTAGCCCGCGAAAAGATCGGTCAGAAACAAGGCGACCTCCTGAAGCCCGTTTACGATAAAGCCCGCAAAGCGATCGAAGATGTTGCTAAAGAAAAAGGTTACGGCTATGTGATCGACAACTCCGGCGGAACCCTCCTGGTTTCTCCTGCAGGAGACGACATTCTGAACACCGTGAAGACTAAGCTGGGTGTATCCACCACTGCCGCTCCCGCAGCTGCTAAATAAGCTTGAAAATCATTAATATAGGGGCCCGGATACAAACCGGGCCCTTTTTATTATCCTGATTATCAGGAATTTCCGGTCAGAGAAATATTCCATTGACTTTTTTCGGACTTTCCTTTTCATTTTAAATTTTTTCACCTACCTTTGCCTTCCGTTTTAAACGGGGCTGATCACAGTCTGCCCGCCCGAAAAACGGATGGGTAACAAGTTTTGAGTTCAAGTAGAAAATATTAAAAACGATGAAACGTACTTTTCAACCGCACAACAGACGCAGAAAGAGCGTACACGGTTTCAGAAAGAGAATGGAAACTGCCAACGGACGTAAAGTATTGGCATCCCGCAGAGCTAAAGGTCGTAAGAAACTGACCGTATCTGACGAGCGCAAGCTGAAATAATTCCGTCATCAACTCATATTGCCATAAAAACTTATTCTTTTAACAGAGAAGAGAAGTTAAAGAGCAGGAAAATGATTGAAACGCTTTTTCGTGAAGGAAAAGCGTTTTCTATTTTCCCCTATCGAGTGATCTTCATGCCCGCCAGCCTCACAACGGATAAATATCCGGTTCAGGCCGGCTTCAGTGTGTCGTCCCGCAAGTTCCCCCGTGCCGTAGACCGTAACCGTATTAAACGCCTCGGCAGAGAAACCTACCGCCTCCACAAACAGGGCCTTTACGATGCCCTCCTAGCCAATTCCCGCCAAATGGCCGTGTTTTTTATCTATATCGATAAAAAAATCCCCGATTTCACTTCCCTTCAGCCTAAATTTTCGGTAATTTTAGAGAAACTCGCCAGGGAAGCCGGTAGAAAAGAACAGCCATGAAGCGATTGATGCAAATTTTGAGTATCCCGTTTATTTTACTGATTAAGATATACCAGTGGTGCATAAGCCCGCTGTTGGGAGCCAACAAATGCAGGTACACCCCCACTTGCTCCCAATATGGCCTCGAAGCATTGAAGAAACACGGCCTCTTTAAAGGAGGATGGCTCGCCGCCAAAAGAATCCTGAGCTGTAACCCCTGGGGAGGCCACGGATACGACCCGGTTCCCTGATACGGTACACCACCTTTTCACTCATCCAGAAACACCGACAAGCATGCGGAAATCCAGGAAAATAATACTGTTCGCCCTGATCGCCATCGCCTCTCTGGCCGTTGCTTTCAGAAACAGCGACAAATACTTCCTCATCGCCAAAAACCTCGACATATTCGCTGCTTTCTACCGCGAACTGAACACCTATTATGTCGAAGACCTCCCGCCCGATAAACTCATCCAGACCGGTATCGAAGCCATGCTCGAAGAAACCGACCCTTATACCGACTTTGTTCCAGAAGAAGAACTCGACGAACTGCGGTTTATGGCTACCGGGAAATATGGCGGCGTAGGCGCCTCCATTTACACCGAAGGGGAATGGACTTCCATTACCGATATCTACGAAGGCAGCCCCATGGATAAAGCAGGCATCAAAGCCGGCGATGTCATCATTTCTTTAGATGGCAAAAGCGCCCGTAACATGGAACAGGACGAAGTGAGCCGCTACCTCAAAGGAACTGCCGGTACCACTCTCGCCATCGTGCTCCGCCACCCCATCAACAACACCGAAAAAACATATAAGATAGTCAGGGAAGATATCAACGTGAAGCCGGTAAGCTACAGCGGAGTGATCCGTAAGAATGTGGGCTATATCAAAATGACCCAGTTCACGGAAGGCAGTGCCGAACAGGTACAGCAGGCTTTCGAGAACCTTCGTAAGCAAAACCCTTCACTGGCAGGCGTTGTGCTTGACCTACGCGGAAACCCCGGCGGCCTCCTCGAAGAAGCAGTATCACTATCCAATATCTTCATCGACAAAGGAAAGCTCATCGTAAGCACCCGCGGGAAAGTGAAAAGCTGGGACCGCGAGTATAAAACCAGTCTTTCCCCTATCGACAATCACATTCCCCTGGTTGTACTCACCAGCCGCTCTTCCGCCTCCGCCTCTGAAATTGTGGCCGGAGCCGTACAGGACCTGGACAGGGGCCTTGTGGTAGGACAGCGTTCTTATGGTAAAGGCCTTGTACAAACTACCCGCCCCCTTCCTTACAACGCCAAGCTGAAAGTAACCACCGCACGATATTATACACCCAGCGGACGCTGCATACAGGCGATCGATTATGCGCACAGGAATGAAGACGGAGAAGCGGATTACGTGCCGGACTCCCTCCGCAAATCATTCACTACCGCTGCAGGAAGGCCTGTGAAAGACGGTGGAGGTATTGAGCCGGATGCACGTGTCGAAAGCACCGTCCTCAGCCAGGTAGCCATCACCCTGCTCCGCAAGCAATTCATCTTCGACTATGCCACGAGATACTATTACGCACATCCGCAAACGCCTGCCGGTAACACTGAATTCGTGACCGATGAAGTGTTTGAAGAGTTCCTGAAGTTCCTCGATGGTAAGGATTACAGTTACAAAACCCGTAGCGAAGAAGCCCTAGACAATTTCCGGGCTACCGCCAGAAAAGAGAAATACTACGATGGCCTGCAAAAGGAATTTGATGCTTTGCAGGTAAAAATGAAGCACGACAAAAAGCAGGACCTTCTCCGCAACAAATCAGAGATCCGCCAGTTACTGGAAGAAGAGATCGCTAACCGCTATTACCCCCAGGCAGGGCGCATAGAGCGTTCGCTCGTGTGGGATAAGGATGTGGAAGAGGCTGTGACCCTTGTACAGAGCCCGCAGAAATACCAGCAGCTGCTGACAGGGAAGAACTAAACTGACACCGTTTATCATAAAAACAATTTAGCCATGCACGATTTGTTGCATGGCTAAATTGTTTTTCGTTTTTTTATGTCTGCGCATTCAATCGTCCATAATATGAGTAACCATCGCTATTTCGCAGCATTCCTCGCGATATTTTCACTTGCAGCCTGTACCGCCGGCAAGCATTCCCAATCTGCTAAAACAACGTCCGTCAGTGTTGTAAGCTATAACATCCACCATGCCAATCCCCCTTCGGTAGACGGGAAGATTGATATGGATGCCATTGCCCGGGTATTAATTGCCGCAAAGCCCGACCTGGTGGCGCTGCAGGAGATAGATGTACATACCACCCGCTCCGGCAGCAGTTTACATCAGGCCGAAGATCTGGCGAAGCGCCTGGGGATGAAAGCCTTTTTCTCCAAAGGGATCGATTATGCCGGTGGGGAATATGGTATTGCCGTACTGTCTAAATACCCGGTGCTGGAAACGAAGCGTTATCCCCTTACCACGCTGGCCGGTACCAATGGAGAACCCCGCTCGCTGGCTACCATGCTGGTGGAAATGCCCGGCGGGAAGAAGGTGCTGATGGCCTGTACCCACCTCGATGCCCAGCGGAACGACTCTAACCGCCTCGTGCAAATGCGGGAAATGACGGAAATACTGTCTAAACAGCCTTACCCGGTAATTGTGGCCGGAGATATGAATGCTGCTGCCGGAGGGCCCGTTATTGCGCAGCTGGATGCCCATTTCCAGCGCAGCTGCAACGATTGTGCCCCTACCATCCCGGTCATTAATCCGCGCCGCTGTATCGATTTTATTGCATTTACCAAGGGTAAGTTTGCCGTACTCAGCCATGAGGTGATCCCGGAAACCTATGCCTCTGACCACCTGCCCGTTAAAGCGGTGCTGCAACTATCCTTTTAGTTGCAATTGTATTTGCAAAAATTATTAATTAAATTGACCAATCGCGAAACCACACGTACACGTAAAATCTATAAAAGTAAAAGCATGAAGGAAATTAAAAAGAATGATTCCCGCCGCGGCTTCATCAGCAAGATGGCCATGGGAGTTGTGGGAGCTTCTCTGTTCCCGAATATCATCACCGCTGCCGATAAGAAGAGAAACCTGGAGCAACTGAAAAGGCAGAAAGATCATTACAGTGCCAACGACCAGATCCAGATCGCCCTTATTGGTGCGGGTGGTATGGGAACGGCAGATACCAATACTGCTATCTCCGTACCCGGTGTTAAGCTGGTAGCAGCCTGCGATCTGTACGACGGCCGCCTGGCTGATGCCAAGAAAACCTGGGGTAACGATATTTATACTACCCGTGATTACCGTGAGATCCTGCAGCGTAAAGATATTGATGCAGTAATCATTGCTACGCCTGACAGCTGGCATAAAGACATTTCCGTGGCAGCAATGAACGCCGGTAAGAGCGTGTATTGCGAAAAGCCCATGGTACATGACGTAAGCGAAGGCGCTGCCGTTGTGGAAGCACAGAACCGCAATAAAGGCGTTGTATATGAAGTAGGCAGCCAGGGCGTGAGCTCCCTCGGTAACGAGAAGGCCCGCCAGCTGTTGAAAGACGGTGCAATCGGTGAGCTGAACTATGCAGAAGGCTTCTGGGCACGTATGTCTCCCTTCGGAGCATGGCAGTACCCTATCCCTGCTGATGCTTCCCCTGCTACTGTGGGTTGGGATGCTTTCCTTGCCAACAACAAGAAACGCGACTTCGATCCGCTGCGCTTCTTCCGCTGGAGAAACTACCGCGATTACGGTACCGGTGTATCCGGAGACCTGTTCGTGCATCTTTTCAGCAGTCTCCACCTCGTAACCGGCTCTATCGGACCTGAGAAGATCATGGCTACCGGTGGTCTTCGTTACTGGAAAGACGGCCGTGAAGTGCCAGACGTAATGCTCGGCATGTTCGACTATCCGAAGACAGACATTCACCCTGCTTTCAACCTTTCGCTCCGTGTAAACTTTGTAGACGGTACCGGCGGCACCAACTACCTCCGCATGGTGGGTAGCGAAGGCTCCATGACTGTTGAGTGGGATAAAGTGACCCTTTTCCGTAACAAGGCTTATGCTGCAACCGACGATCCGTTGCTGCAGACTAAGAATGCACAGGCTAACGGTAAGCAGTATGTATACGAAAGGAAGCAAATGATGGACCCTGACAAGCTGATCTACGAAGCGGAAGAAGGTTACAAAGGTGCCCATTTCGATCACTTCTACAACCTGTTCAACGCTATGCGTACCAAGGGTAAAGTGGCTGAAGACGCACTGTTCGGCTTCCGTGCTGCAGCTCCCGCGCTGCTGTGTAACGACAGCTATTTCCAGAATAAGATCATGTACTGGGATCCTAAAGCGCTCAAAGTGGTTAACAAATAAAACGGTGTGATTGTATGAAGAAGATGATGCTGCCGGTATTCGCGGCTACGGCATTAGGACTGGCTTCCTGCGGGAATGCAGGTTCTGAAGGTGAGAAGAAAGACTCCGTTACCGCCGGAAGCGAAAACATCGCAACGGCGCCCGAAGTAATGAATGTATTGACCGAAGCAGAAACTGCCGCGGGATGGAAACTGCTGTTTAACGGCAGTGACCTTAACGGATGGCGGATGTATAAGGGGAAAGACGGTAAAACATGGAGCGCATTGGAAGGTACGTTGCATTGTACCGGCAGCGCTACCGATAAAAGCGATATGCGCGGCGACCTTATCACCAACGATCAATACGAAAACTTTGAGCTGGTAGCAGACTGGAAGCTGGCGCCGCAGGGCAACAGCGGTATCCTCTACCTGGTGACGGAAGAATTTGAGGCGCCTTATATGAGCGGCCCCGAGTACCAGATCATCGACGACAACAATTTCCCGGAGAAGCTGGAAGACTGGCAGAAGTCCGGTGCAAACTACGCCATGAACCCGCCTGCTAAACTGGCTGCAAAGCCCATTGGTGAGTGGAACCACACCCGCATAGTGGTGAACAAGGGTAAGGTGGAGCACTGGCTGAACGGGGAGAAAGTGGTGGAAACAGAAATGTGGACACCTGCGTGGGAGAAAGCTAAAGCAACCGGCAAATGGAAAACGTATAAGGGCTATGGTACTGCAAAGAAAGGGCATATCTGCCTGCAGGACCACGGCAGTGAGATCTGGTTCAAAAACATGAAGATCAGGCCGCTGTAAGGATGGCTAACAAAATAAAAAAGCCGGTTGTCTTATGACAGCCGGCTTTTTTTATGCGTTGGGTTCGCTTATTTGAAGCGTTTGCTGACAGCATCCCAGTTTACCACGTTCCAGAAAGCAGCGAGGTATTCTGCACGGCGGTTCTGGTATTTGAGGTAGTAAGCGTGTTCCCACACGTCTACACCGAGGATGGGGGTACCTTTTACTTCAGCTACATCCATCAGGGGGTTATCCTGGTTGGGAGTGGAAGTAATTTCAAGCTTACCGTCTTTCAGAATGAGCCAAGCCCATCCGGAGCCGAAGCGGGAAACGCCTGCAGCATTGAATTTCTCTTTGAAAGCATCGAAAGAGCCGAAAGTGCTGTTGATAGCATCGGCCAGTGCGCCGGAGGGAGTGCCGCCTGCTTTGGGAGCGAGGGATTCCCAGAAGAAAGAGTGGTTCCAGTGACCGCCACCGTTGTTACGAACGGCAGGGCTGATGCTGCCTGCAGCGGCAACCAGTTCTTCGAGGGATTTATTTTCGTTCTCAGTACCGGCGATAGCCTTGTTCAGATTGTCTACATAAGCCTGGTGGTGCTTACCGTGATGAATTTCCATCGTCATCTTGTCGAAGTGCGGTTCCAGCGCATCGGAAGCATACGGTAATGCAGGAAGGGTAAAAGCCATAATCCAATTTTTATGGGTGAAGAATTTATGATTCAATTGAGCATCAAATTTAAGCCCTGAATCCGGAATTGTCAAACCCTTTATCGTTCTGCTTGTTATACCCGCTGAGACCATGCTGCGGAGGATTTGGATATATGGCTTTTTATTTTATATTTACATAAAGGTGTTATAACATTTGCGCAGCGAATTTTTATATTCGTATAGTATTCATCGTTAGTTTTCACTATTGTTTGTTTAAAACATTCATAATGCAGGACATGGGCACAGAAAACCGCGATTCTCATGATGCACTGTTATCTGAGAATACGCAATTGAGGAGCCGGGTGGAGCATCTGGAGGCCATTATAGAAAAGGTACCGGCAATGCTGTATACGTCCAACAACTCGAAAAAGGCAGTGAATTGGTGTAACCTGCGGCTGACCGAAACCCTCGGATACAGCCAGGAGGAGGTATTCACGCTTGGGACAGATTTCTTCCGGCAGGTAACCCATCCGGACGATATGAACATCCTTGCCATCTCACAGCAGTCGTTTTCCGAACGCAAGAGTATGTTCGGCGGGGTTATGCGTGTACGCCGTAAGGGCGACGGAGAATGGTTTTGGGTGGTTGGATTAGGTGTACCTTTTACATTTGATCAGCACGGCAATGTGGTTGACGTGATATGTGTTTTCCTGGATTTCAGCAATGCGCTGGATACAGGTAACCAGATCACGGAAGCGCTGCGCGTAGTACTGCGCCGGCGGAATGAAGACGTACTTAACAAGCTGACTGCCCGTGAGAAAGACATCTTTATGCTGGCGGCCAAAGGCTTTAATAACAAGGAAATAGCGGAACGGCTGAACCTGAGCAGGTATACCGTTGAGACCCACCGCAAAAATATCCGGCTTAAATTGAAAGTCAGGAATACCCCCGAACTGGTAGCCCTCGCCCGGCAGATTGGCGTACAATAACCCTGACCCATACATGATTATCAACTTACATAGGTTCCTTTTATAATTTATAAAATCGCTACAACGCAAGTGTGATCCGGGGTTGGACTGGAAAAAATACCCAAGCTTGGGTATTTTCCGGCGTTCCAAACTCCACTAATTTAGTAGCCTGAAAAGAAAAGATACGGAGTTCATTTGGATAGTTTTTTGAGAGGTAATACTTATCGCTATGATAACCGAAGAGAAGGCGTATGATATCCTGGCCCTGGACAATAACGCCACCCCCGAGGAAATAATCGCCAGATATCAATCATTAAAGGACCAGTACAAGAAAATCAAGGAAGAGACGGCCGACCTGAAAACCCAGTTGGCATATCAGCTTAAGCAGATCGAACTGGATGACGTGTTCATATATTTCCGGAACTGTCAAAGAATATAACATAATATATTTCACGTGTACTGCCGATAATCCGGCAGTGCAGGATCATTCATTGTTTGTTAATTTCCCAAAAGCCCTTGCACCCGGTCTTACATCCTAGGTAGTTTGGAAACCCAGCTTATGCAGCATAATGATGTTCCGGTAAAGGAATTTGATTACCTTCAGGCATCAATTTCTTTATACTATGGATAACATTATTTTGTATGTAATTATCGCCCTCGCGGTCCTTATCGTACTGTCATGTTTCGTCACGGTACAACAGGGCACGGTGGGCGTTACCACTATTTTCGGTAAGTATAACCGCATACTGACCCCGGGGCTCAACTTCAAGATCCCCCTCATCGAGAAGGTCTTCAAACGGATCACGATCCAGAACAGATCCGTGGAGCTCGAGTTTCAGGCCATTACCATAGACCAGGCCAATGTGTACTTTAAGGCCATGCTGCTGTATGCCACTTACAACCAGGAAGAAGAAACCATCAAGAACGTGGCCTTCAAATTCATGGACGAGCGCTCTTTCATGCAGGCACTCGTACGTACCATCGAAGGCTCCATCCGTGGCTTCGTGGCTACTAAACGCCAGTCGGAAGTACTGGGCCTCCGTAAGGACATTACAGAGCACGTAAAGGAACAAATCGATCTCACCCTCGAGAACTGGGGCTTCCACCTGATCGACCTGCAGATGAACGATATCACCTTCGATGAAGCTATTATGCGCTCTATGGCGCAGGTAGTGGCTTCCAACAACCTCAAGGCAGCAGCCGAAAACGAAGGGCAGGCACTCCTCATCACCAAAACCAAAGCGGCAGAAGCAGATGGTAACGCCATCAAGATCGCTGCAGAAGCTGAGCGCCAGGCCGCACAGCTCCGTGGTAAAGGTGTGGCCCTCTTCCGGGAAGAGGTGGCTAAGGGTATGAGCCTTGCCGCACGTGAAATGCAACAGGCCAATATGGATACCTCTGTGATCCTCTTCTCCATGTGGGTGGAAGGCATCAAGAATTTCGCGGAAAACGGTAAAGGCAACGTCATCTTCCTCGATGGCTCTTCAGAAGGCATGGACAAAACCATGAAGCAACTGATGGGGCTCAATCAGATGATGGCTCCCGAGAATATGCAGCACAAGAAATAATAAGATCCTTTTATAAAAGCGAAAGCGGCCCATTGAGGCCGCTTTCGCTTTTTCATTTCATAGCGGTGTTTGAACATCCCATCTATCCCACTAAAGCCTTCACCGGATTTGACTTTGTAGCCCGGCATTTCAGGGATATTTTTCGGACTTATACCCCTTACACCATGCTCATTTACCGTTATCTCATTTTATCCCTGCTGGGGATCAGCCTGCTGGCCTGCCGTAAGAAAAAGGATCCATCGCCGGAACCGCCTCCCACCCCTGACACAGAAGTACCGGTCCCCGCTATCGGGCATCAGACCGGGAAGGGAATACAAAAAGGTGAACTTATTTCCATTCCTGTTGGTACGGAAGATCAGACTATCGAATACGTCGACAGCCGGTTACTCATCATGATCCCTGCCGGAACATTCTCCGGCCCTGCTACCATGACGGTGGAAGAAATTACAGACAGCTGCCAGGGTAACCTGGGCTATACCTATCGTGTTACCGCAAGCCAGCCGCTGAAGAAGCCTGTTCAACTGGCATTCGATTACCGGTTCATGGAGTTGCACGGATCGGATCACCGTTGCCTGATGGTAGCACGCCATAACAGTGACAAAGTCTGGTATGTGCAGGAGAATTATGAGCACGATGCGCCCCGCACACGCATTGTAATACAAACCAAAGAACCGGGCGACTTTACATTGATGCGTACCCTCCTTATCAGCCCCAAAGATTCCTCCCTTGTAGTAGGCGGCGAAACGGATGTGGAAGTGATGCGTGTGATACCCCTGCGCCCGCAGGAAGGAAACGGGGATGTGCTGGCACCCCTCAAACCAGTGGGTAAAGACGTTTTCACCAAAGGCATTCCCGTTATTAAAGCAGTGCCATTGGAAAGGGAACTGGTGAATAACTGGACAGCTGAAGAACTTGCTGCCATTACGGATATAGGCAATCATGCCATCTGCCATGCCAGACCGGAAAACCCCGAAGGCATGAATGCACGCATCTTTGCAAACCTGAACGCCCGCGTTACATCAGATTTTTTAATGGCTGTATCGTATACCCTGCCTATTACCGGTGATGCACTGGAGCTGAAGATTGCCAACCACAACTGGTTCTCCCTTCCGGCGCGTATCAGTGAAGTAAATGGCATGTACAGGTTGCTGTATCAACAGGGAGAGTATCATGTGATGGTTGCATGGCCCATTACTGGCAGCGGGCCCTGGAATTGGGAATCGGGGAATGCACCGCCTGCAACATTTGAAGCAGGAAATATTTATATGGGCGACCGCATGTCTTCCTGGTACATTGATCCTGTTACCGGAGAAAGAAAGCCCAGCGGAGGTATGCTGACAATTACCAGCAATGGAGGGCCCGGAGAATTTGTGGAAGGGCATTTTGTGCTAACGCATGCAGGGAGATATTATGACCTCGGGTACAGGGTATCGGAGCGCGTGGAAGGCAAGTTCCGCGTAAAGAGAATGCCCTGAGGATTTATATTCCTTCGCATTGTTGATGAAAAAACGGCGGCCCTTAAAAGCCGCCGTTGATTTTTTCTGTCATTATTTCCTTCGCCGCTGGAAGAAGTCCTTCACCATCTGCAGGCTTTCATCCCCCAGCAATCCGCTTTCCACTTTGGTTTTCGGATGAAAGGGCGATCTGCCTTCGGTAACACGGCGGTAGCCGTTCTTTTCATCTTCCGCTGCATACACAATACGGGCAATTTTGCTCCAATACAATGCTCCTGCACACATTACACATGGCTCCAGCGTTACGTAAAGCGTTGCCTCCATTAGGTATTTGGAACCGAGGTAATTGAATGCGGATGTAAGTGCAATCATTTCCGCATGCGCGGTACAATCGTTCAACATCTCCACCTGGTTGTGCCCGCGGCCAATCACCTGTCCGTTCATCACCACTACTGCGCCGATGGGTACTTCTCCCTTCTCTTCTGCCACGCGCGCTTCTTTTATGGCCTGGCGCATGAAATGCTCATCGGTCATTGTACCATATTTATGAATTCATCTTCCGTCAGAATTTTAACGGTATTTATCTTCTTTGCTTTCTCCAGTTTGCTGCCTGCATCTTCTCCTACAATGAGGTAGTTGAGTTTGCTGCTTACGCCACTGAGTATCTTGCCGCCCTGTGCTTCCACCATGGCTTCGGCATCGCTGCGTTTCAGTTTGTGGAGGGTGCCGGTAAAAAGGAAGGTTTGTCCGCTGAGGGTACCTTCTTCAGACCGGGAGCCTTTGCTGCTGGCGAGGTTCAGTCCAAGTGTTTCCAGCTTCTGCAACATGTGTATGTTGTCTTCATTCAGGAAAAACTGCCGTACGCTGCCTGCTACTTTAGGACCGATATCTTCCAGTGCCAGCAACTGCTCTTCTGTATAATTAGCGAGGTCGAGCAAATGAGACACGGAGTTGGCAAGGGTTTTGGCCGTGGTTTCTCCCACATACCGGATACCTAAGCCAAAGATTAACCGGTGCAGCGGCTGGCTCCGCGACGCCTCTATGGCAGATTGCAGGTTAGCGATCGATTTAGGGCCGAAGCCTTCCAGCTTGCTGATGGCCTCGAAGTCGAGCGCATAAATACCGGGCACATCATGAAGTAAGTTCAGTCCGTAGAATTTACGCACATTGCTTTCTCCGAGGCTCCGGATGTCCATGGCATCTTTACTGACAAAATGGATCATCCGCTCTACCACCTGCGCTTCGCAGTTGATGTTTACGCAACGCCATACGCTTTCGCCTTCCGGTTTAAAAAGCGGGTCTTTACAAACCGGGCATTCTTTCGGGAAGAGGATATCTTTTTCAGTGCCATCCCGAAGGTCGGCAACGGATTTTACGATGTAGGGGATCACATCACCGGCTCTTTCCACGAGTACGCGGTCGCCTATTTTGAGATCTTTTTCGCGGATCACGTCTTCATTGAACAGGCTTACGGAAGCCACGGTAACACCGCCAATGGGCACAGGATCGATCTTGGCCACGGGAGTAATGGAGCCGGTACGGCCTACCTGGAACTCCACATCACGGAGGATGCTGGTAGCCTGGCGGGCTTTGAATTTGTAAGCCATCGCCCAACGGGGGTGGTGCGTGGTCATCCCCAGTTTATCCTGCAGCTGGTAGTCATTTACTTTGATCACCATACCATCTATCTCATAAGGCAGATCATCGCGGTGCGCTTCAAATTCAGCACAGTAAGCGATCACGGCATCGATGCCTTTCACCGCTTTCATTTCTTTGGCCGGACTGCGGAAGCCAAGCTGCCAGAGCATATCGAGCGTATTACTGTGTGTCTGGATAGCAGCGGGTTCTTCCATGCCATCGTTCATGGTATGGAAGCTCATATGATAGAGGAACGCTTCGAGGCCGCGGCGTGCTACTTCCTGCGGGTCTACAATACGGAGTGATCCGGAGGCCGCATTGCGGGGATTGGCCAGCGGGGGCTGGTTATCAGCTGCACGCTGTTCGTTGAGGCGGGCGAAGGTTTTTTTATTGATGAGCACTTCACCACGCAGTTCGATCTGCTGAATACCGAACTTTGAGAAGTTGGCAGACAGGGGGATGGAACGTATCTGGCGGATGTTCACCGTAATATCATCTCCCTGCACCCCATCGCCACGAGTAGCGCCGCGCTCCAGCATATCGTTTTCATAAATGAGGGAAATGCTGGCACCGTCGAACTTAGGTTCTACACAGTATTCGATTTCAGTGAGGCCGGAAGCTTCCCGGTTTTTACGGTCCCAGTCGAGAAGGTCGTCTGCATTATAAGAGTTCTCGAGGCTGAGCATGGGCACGAGGTGCTGCACCGTAGGGAAGTTTTTGGTAAGTCCCTGGGCTACACGTTTGGTGGGAGAGTCTGGCGTTACCAGCTCCGGATGGTCCTGTTCGAGCTTCTTGAGCATGGCAAACAGGCGGTCGTATTCTTCATCGCTCAGCACGGGATCGTCCTGCACATAATACCGCCAGTCGCTGTGGCGGATCACCTGGCGCAGGGAATCGGCAAGTGCCTGCGGCGTGTCCGTTCTGCCGGACAGTAGCGCTTTAGCCTCATTGGCGAGCGAAATTTCAATGTCTTTGGCGTACATGATGTATCTGGATAAATCAAAAGTCTGGCGTAAATTTAAACTTTAGTTACCACGCGCGTATAATTTCTTACCATGAAACACAGCTGCCTTGTTGCACTTGCTATCCTGCTTTTTGCCTGTAAACGTAAAGAACCAACGGACCTCCTCGTCAGAAATGCTGTTATTTATACGGTAGATACCGGTTTCAGGGTAATGCAGGCCATGGCCGTGAAGGATGGTATGATTGTGGCAACTGGCTCCGATAAGGAAATGACCGAACGCTTTGCTGCTAAAGAAGAGCTGGATGCGCAGGGAGGCACCATTGTACCGGGCTTCAATGATGCACACGCGCACTTTGTAGGCTATGCTGCTTCTCTGCGGATGGTAGACCTGACCGGTGCTAAAAGCTGGGACGAAACCCTGAACCGTGTACGCGACTTTGCCGCCAGGAATCCCAAAGGCTGGATCATAGGCCGGGGATGGGATCAGAACGACTGGCCCGTAAAAGCTTACCCCGATAAATCGGCCCTCGACCGTATGTTCCCCGACCGCCCCGTGTTCCTGGAGCGGGTAGACGGGCATGCTGCATTGGTAAACCAGGCTGCCATTAAACTGGCTGGTATCACTCCGGCTTCTACAGATGGTGGCGGATCAGTGGAAGTGAAGAACGGGGCTATGACTGGTATTCTGATAGATAATGCCATTGCCGGTGTTTCCAAAATAATTCCCGATGCTGATACGGCTGCAGTGATTGCCTCGCTGCTGGCTGCAGAACGTAACTGTTTGCAGGCAGGTATAACAAGTATAACAGACTGCGGCCTGTCTCTCCCCGAAATGCGGCTGCTGGAGAAACTGCTCACTTCCAACCGGCTCAACCTCCGCCTGAATGTGATGCTCAGCGATTCCGAAGAAAACATAGACTGGATATTGAAGAACGGTCCTTATGAAAAAGGGAACCTGCTAGTGCGCAGTGTTAAGTTTTATGGAGACGGGGCACTGGGATCCAGAGGCGCCTGCCTGAAGCATGATTACGCGGATAAAGCGGGCTGGAAAGGGTTTATGAGGAAGGATTCTGCATATTTCGCAGCCATGGCTGGGTTGCTGGCCGGGTCAGATATTCAGATGTGTACCCATGCCATTGGTGATTCTGCAAACCGTATTATCTTACAGGTGTACGCCAATGTGCTGAAGGGCCGTAACGACCGGCGCTGGCGCATCGAGCATGCACAGGTGGTAGATTCTATTGACCGGCGCTGGTTCGGGGAATACAGCATCGTTCCCTCCGTGCAGCCAACCCATGCCACATCAGATATGTACTGGGCCGAAGAGCGGCTGGGCGATAAGCGCGTAAAGAACGCATATGCTTTCAGAGACCTCATGAACCAGACAGGATGGTTACCTTTGGGAACAGATTTCCCGGTAGAGCACATAGAACCCATACGTACGTTCTATGCCGCGGTAGCAAGAAAAGATACGGCAGGATATCCTACAGGAGGCTTCCAGATGGAGAATGCACTCAGCCGTTCGGAAGCTTTGAAAGGAATGACGCTGTGGGCCGCACAGGCATCGTTTGAAGAAGGCCGCAAAGGCAGTCTGGCCCCGGGGAGGTATGCCGATTTTGTTATCCTCAATCAGGACATTATGAAGGTAGCGGAAGATAAAATACCCGCAACTAAGATTATAGCTACCTATATTTACGGTAAGCCACGTTATCAGGCGCCCCGCTGATGCGCCGCATATTATTGACTATTCCACGATTATGCTGTATGCACACCAAAAACATTAACACGCACCGCATCGAGATCAGGGATTATTTCATGGCGGCTATTTCCGTCGATTGTGTAATCTTCGGTTTCGATGAAAACGAACTGAAAGTACTATTGATCAAGTCTGATCTGAAAGAGTACAAAGGCAAACCCTCTTTGCTGGGCGATATTGTGCATCCGGACGAAGATCTGGAGACGGCAGCATACCGCGTACTGCGCGACCGTACCGGGTTGGAAGATCTGTATATGGAGCAGGTGCAGGCCTTTGGGGGCATTAACCGGCACCCTGCGGGGCGTGTAGTCACTATCGCTTTTTATTCCCTCATCAACATCCAGCATGCAGAGTTAAAAACGCAGGAGAACGAGCTGCACTGGCATGCCGTGAAAGATATTCACGAGATGGCTTTCGATCATAAAGATATCCTGGATACCTGCTATCAGCGGCTTCAGGCAAAGGTGATCGATCAGCCGGTGGGCTTTAATCTGCTGCCCAAGAAGTTCTCCCTCCGCGATCTGCAGAACCTGTATGAAGCTATTCTTGATGTGAAGCTGGACCGCCGCAATTTTCGGAAGAAGTTTTTTGCGATGGATTACCTGGTGGATTTGAATGAAGAGGAAAAGGATGTGCGCCACAGGCCAGCGAGGCTCTATAAATTCAACCACGAGAAGTACAACCTGCAGCACAAAAAAAGCCTTGGTTTTTAATAGGATTTTACCTTTTTAACCGAATTTATTAAGTTGGCCTGAATCCTTTACTGTAAAGGGTTTGGGGAAGCCTTTGCCCTACAAGTGGGGTAAAGGGTATGTGATATTATTTTAGAAAAGCCGGGCGGAAAATTGTTTTTTAACAAACTTTTAATTAAGATTGTGTACGAGATACACAGTATTGCAAAAGGAGTGTATTCCCGTAAGCAGAGGCCAGATCTAAATCCAACTAATTAATCAACAGACGACATTCAGGAGAGAACCCGTGGCGTGAGCCAGATAAACTAATTATCGCCGGTATGGCGAGTTCGTCAACTCTTTATATTGCATTTTATCAAATTCCACGTTGTGATGCAGGACTCACAAGTCTTTCATTAAACAGGCTGTTTCTTACCGGACAGCCTGTTTTCATTTCAGGTATCCGGTTCCATGGTTTTGAGTATTCCCAGTAAAGTGATCCGGGGGCATATAGGCACCTCCGTGCCGGGGAAAGTATGCAATGTGGTGGCTCTGAATAAGTGGGAGGCCGGGATCAAAGGCAATTAACAGTGGAATTATTTAGCCGGGTTTTAGGGCTTGTAGCAGACGTGCACTCGCGGTGGAGACGCCTCCGTATAGGGGAATGTATGTATTGACGGTTAGGTAATCAGGTGCAATGCATCAGGCCGGAGCGGGAAGACATGGGGTATAGACCAGGTGTAACAGGGTTAAAAGCCAATTGGCTGTGGAAGTATTGGGTTGACATTTAGCCGGGTATTAGGGCTTGTAACAGACGAGAAGGTTGCGATCACCCCGCCTCCGTGGCCGGGAAAGTATGGTGTTGAGCATGGGGAGGCTGGGCAGTTGGGGAATGATGACGGGAATAAAAGACAGTTATTAGGGGGGTAATTAAGGGTTAAAAGAGGGATATAGTATGGTATTACATGCTGGTATCTATATAGTATCTATGGAGTATCTGTGTAGTAACTACGTAGTAACCTACAATTAAGTTCGGAGATGAGGTGGACATGAGGTGGACTTGATGCGGAGGTGATGTGTATTTGATCTGAAGGCAAGGTTTAGTTGGTAACAGGCCTGAAAGGCGGAAACAGGGTGCCTTCTGCTCATAGGAATGGCTTTCGGAGGGATGGCCTGCCGGGTAGATTGTGGTTCCGTATGAATTGATAATGAACTTCTTACAACAAAATATCCTTATTCATGGCTGCGGGTTATTCCCGCGGAACGGGGTCCTGACCGTTTATAGTGGGTTTGGTAGCCAGTGAAGCGTGGGGTTGCCGCTTGTTGGGGCGTGATTTGGGGGCTACCACTTCCGGGGTTACCACTTCTTCCACGGCGATGATTTCGGCGGCATTAAGCCTTCTGTCGTAGGAAACCCCGTCTTTCAGGAAGGTCCTCACCTGCAGGGTCACCAGCAAAGTTCCTTTGCCGGGTACGCTGACCGATAAATCCGCTCCTGTGAAAGGTTGCTCCAGGTCGATGTGCAGCACGTCCGCATCCATCCCTGTAACGCTGCGGGTGGTAAAGTCGATCCGGGTGGCAATGAGCTTTACTTCCATCCGTACCGCATCTCCAAAGCCCTGTAGCTTCTGCGCTGGGATATGCAGCTTACCATCCTGTGAGAAGACAGGCAGCTCGGGGAAAAACTTTTCGATCCCCGTGTGCCCGTTGAAGCGGAAGCCTTTCAGGGCAGCGTGGTTGTTCCTGCCAGCGGTTACGATGGTACTGTTGAGCCGGTTCACGGCATGGCCATCGCAGAGGATGTCGAGATCGGGCGCCAGTGCGCTGCGGATAAAGGCGCCTTTACGGCTGGCAGCGCCGAACCATTTGGCGGAACGGCGGGTATTGGCCGTTTGCCTGACGGTTTCCGGCACAGTGCGCAGGCAGGTTTTGCCGTTGCGCTCGTAGGCAATCATATTGCCCACTTTGCCTTTAAAAGTGATAACGGAAGTGATGATTCCCATGTAAGGACGATTTTGTTGTAACTGAATATACGTAAGACGCATCAGACGGGGGGCAGGGGTGTATTGGAGAATATTTAAACCCGCCGCGGCCCATTTACAGTTCCTGCAACCGCAATCGAATTGGAGTTGGATATTTTCGAAAGCCCCTTTCATCAGGCTTAGATGTTTTCGAAACCTGCCATCCCTGTTTTTAGCTGAAATTTTAGCAATTTTTTCAGTTGCAAGGGGTTGCAGTTGGAAATTTTTTAATGAATGGAAGTTCTGGTAATCAATGTTCCAAATTCCATCTCTGCCGCACCCGCACCCGCTATTTTCGTAACTTGCATGTTTCCCTGCGCGATGCGTGCCGGGCACAAGAAGCTTTGTCAAACATGACTTATACACCGAACAACAAAATCAGGATTGTAACCGCAGCGGCCCTTTTCGACGGGCACGATGCGGCTATCAACATTATGCGCCGGATCATGCAGAGCACCGGTGCTGAGGTGATCCATCTGGGTCATAACCGCTCAGCGGCTGAAATCGTGGACTGTGCCATTCAGGAAGATGCGCAGGGTATCGCGGTAACATCGTACCAGGGCGGGCACATCGAGTTTTTTAAGTACATGTACGATCTGCTGAATGAAAAAGGCTGCGGCCATATCCGCATCTTCGGCGGCGGCGGCGGTACCATCCTCCCCATTGAAATCGATGAGCTGCATGCTTATGGCATCGCCAGGATTTATAGTCCGGATGACGGGCGCAAGTTCGGTCTCGCAGGTATGATAGAAGACGTGATCCGCCAATGCGATTTCGAAACCGTTAAGCAGGGCGAGTGGAAGCTCGACCCCGCAAAGCTTACACAATACGATTCTCCGGAGATCGCCAAAGCCATTACTTACGCCGAGAATTATGCGCTTAACGGGCAGCAGGAAGATCTGAAGATCCTTGCCCGTAAAACACCCGTACTGGGCATCACCGGTACCGGGGGCGCAGGTAAATCCAGCGTAACCGATGAGCTGGTCCGCCGCTTCCTTCGCACCTATACCGATAAAACCATCGCCGTTATTTCGGTAGACCCCTCCAAGAAGAAAACCGGTGGCGCCCTGCTGGGAGACCGTATCCGGATGAACTCCATCCACCACCCCCGCGCTTACATGCGCTCCCTCGCTACCCGCGAAAGCGATAAAGCCATCAGTCTGCATATACAGGAAGCCATTGATATCTGCAAAGCCGCAGCATTCGATTTTATTATCCTCGAAACATCCGGTATCGGCCAGAGCGATACTGCCATCGTGGATTACTGCGATGTTTCCCTCTACGTGATGACGCCGGAATACGGCGCAGCTTCCCAGCTGGAGAAAATCAACATGCTGGATTATGCGGATCTCATCTGCATCAACAAATTCGATAAAGCCGGCGCGCTCGATGCCCTGCACGACGTGCGTAAACAATACAAACGTAACAACGGATTATGGGAAGCCAAAGATGAAGACCTGCCCGTTTTAGGCACCATCGCTTCGCAGTTCAATGACCCCGGGGTAAACCAGTTGTTTGGCCGCCTGATGCACCGCATCGCGGAGAAAACAGGTATCCACTTTACAGACGATCAGCCCGATAAACCGGTTACCGCCACATCCACAAAATCACTCATTATTCCTCCCTCCCGCGTGCGCTACCTGTCGGAGATCGCAACCGCGAGTAATGATTATAACGATTGGGTGAAAGAGCAATGTGCCCTTGCCACGCAATGGTACCAGCTCGATGGTGTATTGAAAACACCCGGACTGAAACATGCATCCGAACTGGAAGAGATCAGCAAACAGGTGCAGGAAAAAATTACCCCTGAATGCAAAGCCCTCATTACCGGTTGGCCTGCTGTAGTGGAGAAATATAAAGCAGAACATTACGCTTTCCAGGTAAGGGACAAGGTTATCAAACTGCCCCTTTTCAGTGAGAGTCTTTCCCATACCCGCGTTCCCAAAGTATCGTTGCCGCAGTATAAAGACTGGGGCGACATCCTCCGCTGGCAGCTTACAGAAAACCTGCCGGGAGAGTTCCCATATGCAGCAGGGGTATTTCCCCTGAAGCGTGAAGGGGAAGATCCTACGAGGATGTTTGCCGGGGAAGGCGGTCCGGAAAGAACGAACAAACGCTTCCACTATGTATCTGTAGACCAGCCGGCCAAGCGTCTTTCCACTGCATTCGACAGTGTAACCCTTTACGGGGAAGACCCTGCTTACCGTCCGGATATTTATGGTAAAGTAGGAAACAGCGGTGTGAGCATTGCTTCGGTGGATGATGCCAAGAAACTCTATTCCGGCTTCGACCTCTGCGATCCTAAGACCTCCGTGTCGATGACGATTAATGGTCCGGCCCCGATCCTGCTCGCCTTCTTCATGAATGCCGCCATTGATCAGGAATGTGAAAAGTATATAGCGAAAGAAGGACTGGAAGATAAAGTACAGGCCATTATAAATAAGAAGTTCAAAGACCATCCGCTGCCCCGTTACAACGGCGATTTGCCGCATGGTAATAACGGGCTGGGCCTGCGGTTACTGGGTGTTTCCGGCAGTGATGTACTGGAGCCGGAAGTGTATGCGAAGATAAAAGCTTATGCCCTGAGCACAGTACGCGGTACGGTTCAGGCCGATATCCTGAAAGAAGATCAGGCACAGAATACCTGTATCTTCTCTACAGAATTTGCATTGAAGCTGATGGGCGATGTGCAGGATTATTTCATCCGTGAGAAAGTCCGCAACTTCTATTCCGTGAGTATTTCCGGATACCACATTGCAGAAGCAGGCGCTAACCCTATTACACAGCTGGCTTTCACATTGGCGAACGGCTTCACGTATGTGGAGTATTACCTGAGCCGCGGCATGAATATCGATGATTTCGCGCCTAACCTGTCTTTCTTCTTCAGCAATGGTATGGACCCCGAGTATGCCGTGATTGGCCGTGTGGCCCGCCGCATATGGGCGAAGGCCATCAAATACAAATACAAAGGAAACGACCGGTCGCAGAAACTGAAGTATCATATCCAGACATCCGGCCGTAGCCTGCATGCGCAGGAGATCGACTTCAACGATATCCGCACCACCCTGCAGGCGCTTTATGCCATATACGACAACTGTAACTCCCTTCACACAAACGCTTACGACGAGGCCATCACTACACCTACCGAAGAAAGTGTGCGCCGGGCAATGGCCATTCAATTGATCATTAACCGCGAACTGGGAACTGCGAAGAACGAGAACCCCAACCAGGGAAGCTTCTTTATTGAAGAACTGACCGACCTGGTGGAAGAGGCCGTGCTGGCAGAGTTCAACCGTATCACAGAGCGTGGCGGCGTGCTGGGTGCCATGGAAAGGATGTATCAGCGCAATAAGATACAGGAAGAAAGCCTGTATTACGAATCACTGAAGCATTCGGGAGAATTTCCCATTATCGGCGTGAATACATTCCTCAATAAGAATGGTTCCCCCACTATTATTCCGGCAGAAGTAATCCGTTCCACCACCGAAGAAAAGGAATACCAGATCACCGCACTCAACGCTTTCCAGGAACGGCATGCTGATCATGGAGAGGAGCAGTTGAAGAAGCTGCAGCAGGTAGCGGTAGACAATGGTAACCTGTTCGAGCAGCTGATGGAAACCGTGAAATACTGTACCCTTGGGCAGATCACCCATGCGCTGTATGAAGTAGGCGGGCAGTACCGGAGGAATATGTAGAATAGCGTATTTTATTTTGAAATACTGACCGGACGGGCTAACCGTCCGGTTTTTTTGTGTGGATTCATTAACTTGAGGCATGCAAATCGCGCAAACTTATCAACAACGTATAGACGAATACCGACGTTTACTCAATGCCACGGAAAGCCGGATGAAAAGCCTGGGGCTGATACGCCTCGCCTGCTTTCTTGCCATTGCCTGGTTCGGATACAAATACTTTTCCACTTCTTTTTATACGGCATGGCTGCTGGCAGCCGGGGCCATGTTTGTAGGGTTTATTGCTTCACTGGTGCAGTATCAGCGTGCTAAAGACAGGCAGGCGCTGTACAAGGCACTGCTGCTGCTTAATGAAAAGGAATTGAAGCTCGTAACCGGACAGGGGGCTGATTTTGAAGATGGGGAAGAATTCATCAACGATCAGCACGATTTTTCGGGAGACCTCGATGTGTTTGGCCCTTCATCGCTGTTTCAGCACCTGAACCGCACGGGGACGCTCTCCGGAAAGCAGCGCCTCGCTGGTTGGTTTCAGCAGCCATTACAATCGTCTGAAGAGATTATTTCGGTACAGAAAGCGGTTGCTGAACTAAGCCACAGAATAGGGTTCCGGCAGGATTTTACAGCGCATGCGCAACTGGCAAATGAAACCCCGCGCGATCTGAAGGAGATCCGCCTCTGGAAATCCGCACCTATGGAGTTCCTGGGAAAAAAGGGTTTGCTGATAGCTGCTTATGTGATGCCGGCATTGCTGTTGGGGGGGATTATTTATTATGCTGTTACGGGTGTGGTAGTCTGGATGACATTGATGCTGTTCGTGAACTGGGGGATTTTGCTGATGAATGTAAAGAAGGTAAATGCGCAGCATGCTTTACTGTCGAATAAAGAAAAAGTGCTGGCAAAGTTTGCGGTGCTGTTGAAGATGATAGGTACGGAAGACTGGAAAGGAGTGCCCTGGCTGGAAGCAAGGAAACGCACTGCCCAGGAGGCCGACCGTTCGCTGCATCAGCTTGCCCGTATCAGTAATCTCCTCGATCAGCGGATGAACCTGCTGGTGGGGCTGATATTGAATTCCCTCATGCTGTATGATATCCATTGTATATTCAGGATGGAGCGCTGGAAGGAGAAGTACCGGGACGACATGGATGAGTGGCTGGAGGCGATTGCGCTTATGGAAACTGCGAACAGTCTGGCTACGTTTGCTTTCAACCATCCCGAGTATATTTATCCGGAAGTGGGTGGTGAAATGAGTGGTACCGGCGGCACGGGCATCGGCCATCCGCTGATCCCGGAGCAGGAATGTGTGAAGAACGACTGGCGGATAGATGCAGCAGAGCAATGCCACATCATCACCGGGTCGAACATGAGCGGTAAGAGTACCTTCTTAAGGAGTGTGGGGATAAACTGGCTGCTGGCCATGGCGGGAGCGCCGGTGTGCGCAGCGCAGTTCAGGTGCCACCCGGTGCGTATCATGACATCCATGCGTATTAAAGATTCCATCGCAAGGCATACTTCATATTTTCAGGCAGAGCTGCAGCGGCTGCAAAGGATTATTACGGTGCTGAAAGGCGGGGAAGAAGTGTTTATAATTCTGGACGAAATTCTGAAAGGAACGAATTCAGAAGATAAGCTGACGGGTTCGCGCGAACTGGTGAAGCACTTCCTGCAATACCGCTGTGCAGGTATGATTGCCACGCACGATCTGGAACTGGGAACGTTGGAAAATGAATGCCCGGGGCGGGTACGGAATTATTGTTTTGAAAGCAGCCTCGAGAACGGGATGCTGCTTTTCGACTATACCATGCGGCCGGGGATAGCACGAAATAAAAATGCCACCTTCCTGATGCGTCAGATGGGAATAATATAAAATTTTTATCTACTAATTAATTTAGTATTTTTACTAAAATAATTAGTGTATATGACGCTTCCATTCAGCGATACACCCGCATCATTCCCTTACTATAAAGGCCGGGGCGCCCAGGTGAACCCGAAAAACCGGTTCCTGACGGAAGAGTACGCTCAGGAGCATCCCGAAGGCATAGACGAATGGTGGCAGGCGGATGTTCCTACCCAGATCTTCGAAGAAAACGCCAAAACCCTGGTGAATAAAGTGGATAGTCCCGATGTAGGGATGTGGTATTCCATGAACCCCTACCAGGGCTGCGAGCATGGTTGTATATATTGCTATGCCCGAAATTCCCACCAGTTCTGGGGCTTCAGTGCAGGGCTTGATTTTGAACGGAAGATAGTCGCCAAAATAAATGCACCGGAGCTGCTCCGTAAATTCCTCAATAACAAAAGCTGGACGCCCAAACCATTATCCCTTTCCGGGAATACGGATTGCTACCAGCCCCTGGAGCGTAAGATGTGGATTACCCGGCAGTTGCTGGAGGTGGCATGGGAATACCGCCAGCCGGTAGGTATCATCACGAAGAATGCACTCGTGCTGCGCGATAAATACATTTTGCAGAAGATGGCTGAGCATAACCTCATTTGTGTGTATGTGAGCCTTACCACCCTGCAGGAGGATCTCCGGCAGAAGATGGAACCGCGGACGGCCACGGGTGTACAGCGCCTTAAAGTGATCCGGGAGCTTTCTGAACTGGGGGTGCCGGTAGGTGTGATGACGGCGCCCATTATCCCCGGCCTGAATGATCATGAGATACCCCGGTTGCTGGAACAGGCTGCCGAAAACGGGGCGAAGTATGCAGGGTACACGGTAGTTCGCCTGAACGATGCCGTGCAGGTGATATTCAAAGACTGGTTACATAAGAATTTCCCGGACCGGGCAGATAAAGTATGGCATATGGTGGAAAGCCTTCATGGCGGGCAGGTGAACGATAGTGAGTTTGGCCGCCGTATGCGGGGCGATGGTAATATAGCCGACATTATCCGCCAACAGTTTAGGGTACAAACGAAACGCCTGGGTATGAACCAGGACAAGTTCGAGTTTAATACTTCCCTTTTTGCCAGGCCTACCAACCAGTTGAAGTTGTTTTAAGGGGATTTCTCTGGGAATTTAGGATCCATAAAGAATGGATTTCACCTTGTAAATCTAACATTTAGTATTCGATTTGCAAGGTAAAAGTATAAAAATAGCCTTTTAACCTTGTAAATCTAACATTTAGTGTTAGATTTACAAGGATGATTAAACGGTTAATTCAACAGGATGTAAAGCAATTGCTGGAAGAGTTTCCGGCGGTTGGTTTGCTGGGGCCACGGCAGGTTGGAAAAACAACGCTGGCGATAGAGATTGCTGAAGCCCTGCATCAGGATCCCATTTATCTGGATCTGGAAAATCCTTCGGATTTAATAAAGCTGAATGAAGCTGAACAATATTTTGAGTATACGAAGGGTAAGCTGATCATTCTTGATGAGATTCAACGGCTGCCGGAAATTTTCCAGGTATTAAGGGGAGTCATCGACAAGCGCAAGCGTGAAGGCGCGAAAACCGGCCAGTTTCTCATTCTGGGATCGGCATCGCTGGATTTACTGAAGCAATCCTCAGAAACATTAGCCGGCCGGATCGCATACAAAGAGCTGACAGGACTCAATCTGGAAGAGATCATGAATGCAGGCAGCGGCAGTATGCAGCAATTATGGCTCAGGGGAGGCTTCCCGGATAGTTACCTCGCCGCGAGCGATGCGGCCAGTTACCGCTGGCGGACTAATTTTATCACTACTTACCTGGAACGAGACGTTCCACAATTTGGTCATCGTATTCCAGCCAACAGTCTCCGCTTACTATGGACAATGCTCGCGCATAGCCAGGGAGGCCAGTTGAATATTGCTCAATTGGCAGCGAACCTGAGTGTGTCTGCTCCTACGGCAAAGCGGTATGTCGAATTGCTGGAGGATTTATTATTGCTGAGGTCTTTAAAACCCTGGGCAACCAATATCGGGAAGCGATTAACCAAATCCCCTAAAGTTTACATCCGGGACAGCGGATTGATGCACGCGCTGCTGAACCTGACAGATGCTGATGATTTGCTGGGCCATCCGGTAGTAGGCGCAAGTTGGGAAGGCTTTGTAATTGAAAACCTGTTATCTGTATTGCCGGAAGGAATTAGTCCATGTTACTACCGCACAGCGGCTGGAGCAGAAATTGATCTGGTGCTGGAGAAAAATGCGTCGTTTAAATACGCAATTGAAATTAAAAGGTCGTTGGCCCCGGTGGTTTCCAAAGGGTTTCATCATGGATGTGAAGATATTGGTGCAACAAAGCGTTTCGTAGTATACTCCGGTTCCGACCGTTTTCCAGGGCCGGGAGGCACCGAGATCATCTCTCTGAAAAGCATGATGGATGAGGTCGCCCAAATGATAAAATAACACACTGGGAAATGCAGGTGAGGGGTTAATATATAGAGATTTTCTGTATCTTTAACCTCCTTATACCTTGCGAAATATATGCGTATCACGCTTATCTCCCTGTACCTCAGTGCCTTGCTCTGTAGCATGGCACCGCTATCCGTGTATGCCGGGCCGCATACCCCGTACTTCATAGCCAGGGAAGACGAAAATCCCAATATCATTATCCGGGAAAAAAAGGAACGAATCGAGTTTACCCGCGGAGATAAGCAAAACCCGGTATGGGTAAAAGAAAAATCCTCCACCACCTACCGTTGCAACGAATTCCGTGGCACAATTCCCGTAGTTGCATTTTACAACGATTACAGCCGTATTGATGAAGTGAAAGCCTGGGTGAATAACGACCGTTTTAAAGTAAAGCCGGAACACCGTTATTATGCCATCGAAGATATCTTTTATGCCGATGCCCGCATATGCGGTTTCATGCTGCCGTTCGAAAAGATAAACACCGAAAGCCGCGCAGAAATAGAGAAAACTACCCTCGATCCCCGGTATATCAATGCCATATACTTCCCGGAGGAGTATTTCACCGCTTCAAAAGAAATTACCATCGTAATACCCCGCTGGATGAAGGCGGAGATCAGGGAAATGAACTTCGCCGGCAGCGGTATTCAATCTTCCAGATCATTCGATTCCAGAGAGGAAGCGGATGTGTATACCTTCACCGCCAGCAACCTGCAGCCTTCTAAAAGTGAATCCGATGCTCCCGGTCCCAGCCACATCTATCCCCATATCCTGATTTGCAGTCACAGTGCGCAATTGCCTTCCGGTAATACCGCTTACTTCGGGAGCCTGGAAAACCTTTATTCCTGGTACCATAGTCTTGTAGCTGATATAGGAAACGACCGGGATGCTGTGAAGGCCACTGCAGCATCCATTGTGCAGGGCAAGGATACTGACCTGGATAAAATTAAAGCCGTCTACACCTGGATGCAGGAAAACATCCGCTATATCGCTTTTGAGAACGGTATAGCGGGCTTCAGGCCTGTCAAAGCACAGGAGGTGCTCGCTAAAAAGTACGGCGACTGTAAAGGCATGGCTAACCTCACACGCGAGATGCTGGCCTCGCTGGGATTCGATGCACGCCTTTGCTGGATAGGCACACGCCATGTAGCTTACGATTACTCCATGCCCAGCCTGGCGGTAGACAATCATATGATCTGTGCTGTTAACCTCGGCGGCCATACTTATTTCCTCGATGCAACGGAAACCTATATCGGCTTCGGCCAGTATGCGGAGCGGATACAGGGGCGGCAGGTACTCATAGAAAATGGTGCAGGTTATCAGCTTGCCCGTATTCCTGAACCCGGGTTTGAACAAAACAGGCAAACTGAAAAAAGAATACTGCGGATCGAGGGTGAGAAGCTGACAGGGAATGTTACCCACCGGATGACGGGTGAATGCACGGAGAATGTATTGTCGCAGATACATCAGATCCGCAAAACCAAATTGGAAGAAGCTTTACAGGAATATCTCACGAACGGGAACAGCCAGTATACCATTTCCAACATCCGCACCTCCGATCTGCATGACTGGAATACAGACCTCACGATCAGTTACGACCTTTCCCACATAGATGCAGTAAGTGCTTTTGGAGAAGAGATGTATGTGGAAATGGATTTCCGGAAGGAATTGAGTAATGCAACAATAGATACCCTCAAACGCAGGCATGATTACTGGCTGCCTTATAAACGCGGTATGGTGCAGGAAACGGTGCTCCAGTTACCCGAAGGCTATAAGGTGAAGTCACTGCCTCCGGCACTTCGCATAGATCAGTCTAAGTATACTTTCTCCACAACTTACGAGCACAAAAACGGACAGGTGATTTACCGGAAGGAAATCATTATCCGCGATACGCGACTACAGCGCAAAGACTTTCAGGCCTGGAACAACGACATTCAGAAACTCCGCCAGTCTTATCACGAACAAATCTCCCTTGTAAAAAAATAATCACCCATGAGGACATTCATTGCCATTTTCATCTGCCTGCTGCTGCTCATCTCCGGCATGATGGCCCAGGAGCGGAAGCCTGAGGCCTGGGATCTGAAGGCAGAAAAGAAATATATAAGCCGGCAGGAAGAGGTGAAAGAAGAGGTATGGTCTATAAAACAGGCCGGCTTCCGTAACCGTATGGTGCCCGCTGAGTATGCGAAAGAATCTGCTGTAGTGCTGGCCCGTCATGTGGAGCTGATTACCCCGCAGAAGAACGTGAAACTGCACCGCACCGAACGTAACCTTGTTGCCATCAATGACAAGGCGGCCCTGGAACAATATTCCGAATTCGAGTTCAAACAATACCTGAACAGCGATTTCTATTACCCGCTGGAGCCTTTCGACAAGCTTACAAAGATCACCTATATCGGGGTGCGCATCTATAAGAAAGACGGCAGCATGCGGGAGATCTATGGGAATGAAGCGGTGGTAACCGATCTTGTCCGTAAAGAGCATAAAACCCGGAAACTGGCCATCCCGGATCTGCAGGTAGGCGACCTGGTGGATTATTTCATCCGGGAAGAAGAGTTTATGAAAACCAGTAACGCCTTTTCCAAGGAGCTTTTTGTGTTGGGGGAAGAAGTGCCGGTACTGGAATATTCCATCCATATTGCGGCATGGAACGAAGTATTCGCCCTCGAATACCGTTCTATGAACGGTGCGCCCAACTTTAAAGAGCGGTTTGATACCCATATGATTCATCTGGATATGCTGGTGCGGAATATTCCGCCTGTGCCCCGTAACCTCTGGATGAACCCTTTCCGCCAGTTGCCCATGGTGCGTGCCCACCTCCGCCCCGGCGCCCGGAACGAGAAAGCAGGCCGCAGAAAGGAAGGAATGATTTACGGCAACCCCAACGCAATAAGAATCCGGGATGAAGCCATCAGCTCCGGCGGATACTATCCCGAATATGCCATGCCTTCTCAGGACGCTGCCAAGAACTTCGTGGCAAAGTTCAAAAAGGATCATCCTAACGCCACTAAGCAGGAGCTGGCAGAATTTATTTACTACATCCACCGCTATGTGTTGTTATACCGTGTTTGGCCCGGCGATCCTATTGTGGTAGACCGCCGGCGGAATTACTCCGACCCGGGGAGGTATGCCTTCCTGTTATCCGTTAAATACGAGCTGGAGAAAAATGGTATCCCTGCAGACATAGCACTGCTCACCTCGCGCTTCGGTCCTTCGGACACAGATGTTTTTACCGAAAGGGATTATGAAATGATGGTGAAAACAAGGGGAGATAAGCCGCTGTATATGTCCGCCGTTGGTATGTTCCCCGTTACCACCTACATACCTGATGATTTCGAAGGGCAGAAAGCTACCCTCGTCAACAATGGTGAAATAACAGGCAGCTGGGAGATCCCGTTCAGCAAAGCGGAGCAGAACAAACAGCTGAACCGCCTGCAGATTTCCCTGAAAGCAGATAACATACAGCAGCTGGAGATTAACCGGGAAACTACGATTACCGGTCATTTCAAACAACGTACCCAGCAGCAGCTCTTCCTTTTTGAGGATTATTATGATAAAGAACGGGAGTACCTGGGAATAGAAACCTCGTTCCTCGATGAGTTTGCTGCTACAAAGGGCAGCAGGGCGCTGGTAGAGGAATATAAGAATGCGTTCAGTAAAGCCCGGCGCGACCAGAAAGAGCAGTTCCTGCTGGAAGTGGCGGAGCAATTTGAGAAAACACCGCAGTCGCTGGATTCTTTCAGTCTGGTAGAAATGGGCCTGCGCAGCGATAAGCCTGATGTGGTGTATAAGACCCGGTTTACGATGGATGGATTTGTGAAGAAGGCGGGCCCTAATTACATCCTGGATGCAGGGAAGCTCATTGGCGGGCAGATTTCCATCAAGCCATCCCAGCGTACCCGTAATGTGGATGTGCAGATGCCTTTTGCGAGAACGATTGAATATGAGATGGAACTGGATATCCCGGAAGGGTATGTGGCGGAAGGGGTAGATAAGCTGGCGCGGAATGTGGATAATGAATGCGGGAGCTTTATCGTGAAACCGGGGCTGGGTGCGAATAAGCTGCGGCTGCATATTACCAAAACCTATAAGCTGGCGGTAACGCCTGCTGCCAAATGGCCGCTGCTGCTTGAAATGCTCGATGCGGCAGAGGCTTTCCGGGAACAGAAAGTGCTGATCAGGAAAGTGGGATAAGAAAAATTTTCCGGAGGAAACAATTTTTTAATAAAAAATATTGTGTAAGCAAAAAAATAAAAACTACCTTTGTTGACGTAAACAAACAGCTAAATAACAATGTCACGCAATTGTACATATAAGATGAAGGTCGCAAAGCGCATGCACAAGCAGGCGGGATGCGATATGCGGGCAAGTTATAGCTGGTAATAACAAGAAAGTTATCCGATAGATATAACAAAAGGTCCCGCAGAAAATGCGGGACCTTTTTTATTATCGTGCTGATGGACATACAACTGAACAAAACTACCGCGCAAGTGAGACGCATGGCAAAAGCGTCAGGGGAGTGCTTTTCATGGCATAGCCCTGGTGGAATAGGTATGTATTGATGTAAACGTAACAATTACGAACATTTATATAGCCCGGTCCGCCGCTCAAAGCCGACCGGGCTTATTATTTAAGCCCCCCGGAAACGGAAATGAACATATATATAACATGGTAAGTGCTTTTTTGTAAAAGTGATTTGCCCCAAAACGAGACCCAATGAGAAATGTAGTACAATTTGTAAGAGAGGCCCTGATCAACAACTTCCGGGAACTGGACCAATGGTTTCAGCAAGACCAGGTGCTGCTGCACTTTAAACCTGAGCGCGGCCAGTGGAATGCACGTGAAGTACTTGAACACATCAGCCTGACTAATTACTTTTTACTCCTGACCATCAATAAGAGTACCCGCCGTGCGCTGGACCGTAAGATGGACGGATTGTATATAATGCCCGGAGCCGATTATGAAGCTAAGTTCCGGCAGATCGAAATCGTCAGCAGTAAATCCTTCGGATGGGTAAACCCGGCACACCTGGAGCCTACCGGCACACAAGACCTCGAAGAGATCCGCACTCTCCTGAAGCAACAGTTTGCCCAGTGCA
Organism: Chitinophaga deserti; assembly: GCF_003149455.1. Taxonomy (GTDB): domain Bacteria; phylum Bacteroidota; class Bacteroidia; order Chitinophagales; family Chitinophagaceae; genus Chitinophaga; species Chitinophaga deserti. The sequence goes on along the minus strand of NZ_QFFK01000001.1, from coordinate 831,112 downwards.
TGTATAATCTGAGCCTGCTCAAAAACGGCGAAGGCAGACTGGTGAAAACGATGATGACTGTGAATGATCTGGGGAAACTGGATATTTATCAATACATCTTTTTCCTCACCAAGCACATAGAGCGCCACATCGCACAACTGCAGGAACTGCGGGAGCAATACGAGGAAAGCGCCATATTGATCTGAACTTTTTTAGATACACAAAGAAAAGAGTCAACCCCGGCTCCCGTCTTTGGCGGGAGCTTTTTTTAACACTAAAAATGCCAACAATGAGAAAGAATCATAAGTCCACATACAAACCCCTGAAACCGGACCGGTACACGGTCCTATCTGTAAACTACAACATCAGGTATGATGGACAATTCGACGATGGCGGAGGAAAGCTGCTCCTTGCACTCCTTCCGCATACGGTGCCCGCGCTCACGAAAACGAGCCGTTCGGGCGCACAAGGAAAAGCAACTGATTAAACTGGAAAAAGAAAGAAGGGAACTGTGGTACATACAATGCCATAAAGTGGAGTATGTACCTCTGGACCCTCCTATTCAGCGTGGCTTCAGGCGGAGCTTCGTACTTCGTGAGGATGTAGCCCGAACTGCCCGCGCAGCGTTTTACCAGGCTATTCTGGACAAGATCAATACCGTACTCTTGCATCACGACCGTGCGTTTACGAAGAAACTGAGGAAGAAAGGGAAAAAGAAAATCCCCATCCCGCAATTCCTCAAAGAATTTGATAACGCTCAATTCCTGCGGTTAAAGCTCTCTGAGAACGAAGCCGCGCAATTTTACCTGGGGATTGCTTCCAATCCCCGCCACCGCCAACATGGTGAGGTATGGAAGTTCAAAGAGCCATGGAGGTTTCGCCTGCAGATTCGCCGCAATATGATCACCCAACAAAAAGTGGAGAACATTGAAGTGGAAAAGCGACTCAAGGAAATTAATCGGATAATGGACGATCCTGGTATTTCCGGGAAAATTGAGAACATGAAGGGCCGGCCCTACATAGCATACAGCTGGTGCCAGCCTCCCCGTGCATATCGAACCCATTATAACACCCGCCAATGGTTACAAATGGTGGAAACTGAAAACAACCCATAAAACCCCGCTGTGGCATGAAAGGTGCTGCAGTATTATTAAATTGTCCGCAAAAGGCGGACACACAATTCATCTATATGTCAAAACTCAAACTTCGCGGCAAAGATCTCCGGGCCATTGGTTACCCTGAGTCTCCGGTGATCAGCGTCGCGATCGGTGTCATGGAAAAGCATTATAAGCATCATTCCGAAGACGCCGCGCTGGCCCTGTTAACCCAGGTGCTGGAAAACCCCGCAGCTTTTGCTGCCGATGAACATCTTGGGAAGATCGCAGAAAAGCTGATCGTAGAAGAGCCCGAGGAAATTGCCCTCCTGCCCGAAGCGCTGCCTTACAAGATTTTCGGGAAGGAATTTATTGAAGATGGCGCCCTTCGCCAAATGGAAGGTGCCATGCGCCTCCCCGTTACCGCTGCCGGTGCGCTGATGCCGGATGCCCATCAGGGTTACGGCCTCCCGATTGGTGGTGTACTGGCCGTCCGTAATGCCGTTATCCCTTACGCAGTAGGCGTAGATATCGGTTGCCGGATGTGCCTGAGCATCCTGGATATCCCTGCGGCCAACCTGGAAAAGAACGCATCCCAGTTTAAGCGCGAACTGATTGCCCAAACAGCTTTCGGTGCCGGTATGGCCTGGAAGAAACAGGAAGATGACCCTGTACTGGAGAACCCGGCCTTTCAGGAGATCGGGCTGCTGAAGCACCTGCACGGAAAAGCCGCTGCACAGCTGAGCACCTCCGGTTCCGGTAACCACTTCGTGGAATGGGGCCTCGTGGAACTGACGGACCCTCATAACGAATGGGGCCTGGCAACAGGTACTTACCTGGGGCTGTTGTCGCACTCCGGCTCCCGCGGCCTGGGAGCACAGATTGCAGCTCACTACACAAAAGTGGCAAGGGACGTATGCCAGCTTCCGCGGGAAGTGCAGCACCTGGCCTGGCTGAATATGGATACGGACAACGGCCTGGAATACTGGACGGCGATGAACCTGGCAGGGGATTATGCCTCTGCTAACCATCACCACATCCATCGCCGCCTGATCAAATCAGTAGGCGGAACCCTGCTGGCCAGGGTAGAAAACCACCACAATTTCGCCTGGAAAGAGAACCATGGTGGCGAGATGCTCTATGTTCACCGGAAAGGCGCAACACCTGCCGGAAAAGGAGCACTTGGTGTGATCCCCGGGTCTATGACAGCACCCGGCTTTATCGTCAGGGGCCGTGGATTTGAAGGGGCGCTGGATTCAGCCTCCCATGGTGCCGGCCGCCAGATGAGCCGCTCCAAAGCCACACAAACATTCACCCGTCATGAAATGAGCCGCCTGCTGAAAGAGCATGGCGTAACGCTTGTGGGAGGCGGACTGGATGAAGCACCGGGCGCCTATAAGGATATCCGGGTGGTAATGGCGGCACAGCAACCGCTGGTAGACGTTGTAGGGGCGTTTTATCCCAAAATCGTCCGTATGGCGGATGGTGGTCCGGGAGAAGATTAAACCCTGATAACAGGTATAAAAAACGGGGGAGACAGTCATCTGTCTCCCCCGTACTATTTTCAGGCAAAAAGCTATTCTCAGGCTTTCTGCAGGAATTTATCTTCATATACCTGGCGGATACCCTGCTCCAGGGAAATGGATGCTTTCCAGCCCAGGCTGTGCAGGCGTGATACATCCATCAGTTTACGGGGTGTACCGTCGGGCTTGGTGGTATCGAATACCAGCTTTCCTTCATATCCCACGATCTTTTGCACGAGGCGTGCGAGGTCAGCTATACTGAGATCCTCCCCTACACCGATATTGATGGGGCCTGGCTCGTTATAACCCTGCATGAGGAAGAAGCAGGCATCCGCCATATCATCGGCATGCAGAAACTCACGGAGGGGAGAGCCGGTTCCCCAGATCACCACTTCTTCCTGTCCGTTCGCCTTCGCATCATGGAATTTGCGGAGCAGGGCGGGAAGTACGTGAGAGTTTTGCAGGTCGTAGTTATCGTTCGGGCCATACAGGTTGGTAGGCATCACGGAGATGAACTGTGAACCATACTGACTGCGGTATGCATCGCAAAGTTTGATACCGGCGATCTTGGCAATGGCATAAGGCTCATTGGTAGGCTCAAGGAGGCCGGTAAGCAGGTATTCTTCCTTCAATGGCTGGGGGGCCAGTTTGGGATAGATGCAGGATGAGCCAAGGAACATGAGCTTTTTCACCCCATTGAGATGGGCATGATGGATCACGTTGTTCTGGATCATCAGGTTATCGTACAGGAACTCCGCACGATAGGTATTATTGGCAACGATGCCGCCTACTTTGGCCGCGGCGAGGAATACGTAGTCTGGTTTTTCTTCCTGGAAGAAAGCCGCTACGGCAGCCTGGTCACGGAGGTCGAGGGTATCGGAGGTGCGCGTTACGAAGTTGGTGAACCCGGCTTTCTGCAGGCGCCGTACAATGGCGGAACCTACCATGCCGCGGTGCCCGGCGATGTATATTTTGTCGTTCGGTTGCATGCGGTTATTCGAATTGGTTCAGAACTTTATACCCGGCGTCTTTCAGGAGCTTTTCACGGCGGAAGAGCTCGAGATCAGCAGCCATCATATCTTTCACGAGGCTGTAAAGGTCGTGTTCAGGAACCCATCCCAGCTGGGTTTTAGACTTGGTAGGGTCGCCAATCAGGAGATCTACTTCCGTAGGGCGGAAATAGCGGGGATCAACCGCCACTACTTCTGTGCCGGGCTGGAGGGGATATTCAGGATTTGATGCACTCTTCACATAGCCTTTTTCTGCTGCGCCTTCTCCTTTAAATTCCAGTTCAATACCGATCTCGGCAAAGCTGAGGCGGATGAAATCACGTACGGTATTGGTTTCGCCGGTGGCAATAACAAAGTCTTCGGGCTTTTCCTGCTGGAGGATGAGCCACATTGCCTTTACATAGTCTTTAGCATGACCCCAGTCGCGTTTGGCGTCGAGGTTACCCATAAAGAGTTTGTCCTGCATACCGAGGCCTATTTTTGCTACGCCGCGGGTGATTTTGCGGGTTACGAAGGTTTCGCCGCGCAGGGGAGATTCGTGGTTGAAGAGAATGCCGTTGCAGGCATACATATTATATGCTTCACGGTAATTGACAGTGATCCAGTATGCGTACATTTTAGCCACTGCGTAGGGAGAGCGGGGGTAGAAAGGAGTTTTCTCCGACTGGGGGATTTCCTGTACCAGCCCGTACAGCTCCGACGTGGAAGCCTGGTAGATACGGGTTTTTTCAGTGAGGCCCAGCAGGCGAACGGCTTCAAGGATGCGGAGGGTACCCACACCGTCTACATCAGCTACATATTCAGGGGTGGAGAAACTTACCTGCACATGGCTCATTGCTCCGAGGTTGTATATTTCGTCTGGTTGAACTTCCTGAATAATGCGAATGATATTGGTGCTGTCGGTCAGGTCGCCATAATGCAGTTTCAGCTGCACATTCGATTCATGGGGATCCTGATAAAGGTGATCAATCCTGTCTGTATTAAACAGGGAAGTACGTCTTTTAATGCCATGCACTTCATAACCTTTCTGAAGCAGTAATTCTGTCAGATAGGCGCCGTCCTGGCCTGTAATCCCTGTGATAAGTGCTTTTTTCATCTTTTTGGGCGGGTTTAATGCCGGCAAAAATAGCATTAAATCCAGATCAGGCCGGGAAAAATTCAGCCGCCCGGTTATTTGGGGCGGCTGAAATGATATTTAAACGCGTATATAAATCTTTTTTCTATCCATCCACCATCCTATTAACCATAATAGGAGCACATGGAAGAGTGCGAAGGCCAGAGAGCCGGGATAATCTCCGAATGCCGGCTGGAAAATGCTGTTGTACATCCAGCTGTAAAGGCCTTCATGGTTTTCACCAAGCCGGAAGTAGGAATAGGTGTCCACCAGCAGGCCAGACAGCACGTAAATGAAGAGGGGGTTCTTGCCAAAAACTTCAAAGAAATAGGTTCCTTTCCCCTGCCAGCCTTTCATTTCGATCAGGTAGATCAGAACTGAAAGAACCAGTGTTGCCAGGCCTACGGTGTAGAGCACATAGGAGCTGGTCCAGATCTTTTTGTTGATAGGGAAAACGGTGCTCCATAATAAAGCCAGTGCAATGAGGAACGAGCCTGCCAGCACCAGTTTAAGCAGCATTCCGCGTGCATGGCGGTTCTTTTGCACATAATCGCCCACCATAAAGCCAAACACCACATTGCCAACTGCAGGTAAGGTGCTGAGAAGCCCTTCCGGCTCAAAGGCCACCCCTTCTCCATGGTACATGTGCGATTCACCGAGTATGGCGAGATCGATGGCTTGTCCTGCATGCCCCGTCATACTATAAGGATCACTACCTCCGAAAAACCACATAACGGCCCAATAGCCCAGCAGTATAAGGCAGGATGCTATAAATGCCCCTTTGGGCTTCAGATAATGGATCAGCAGGGCTGCAATGCAATAACAAAGCGCGATGCGTTGCAGCACACCCAAAATGCGGAGGTTACTGAGATCGATGAAATTGAAGTGCCCTTCTGCATCGTACCGTCCAAACGGATAGAGATTCAGGAAGAGGCCGATAAAGAAAATAAGGATAGTCCGTTTGAAGATCTTCCCCAGCACCTGCGCGTTGCTCAGGGTGTTGAATTTCTTCATGGCAAAGCTCATGGCATTGCCTACGGCGAACAGGAAAAACGGAAATACCAGATCGGTAGGCGTACAACCGTCCCATTTGGCGTGATTAAGTGGCGCATATACGTACTTCCAGCTGCCCGGAGTGTTTACCAGGATCATGCAGGCAACGGTTAGCCCACGAAACACATCGAGGGATAGAAAGCGTTGATTTTGGTTCATTGGCACGGGTTTATCCGATAAATCTAATGGAAAAACCCGATAAATGCTAGTCCGTTTACGTTACCGTTAACCAGCCATTTCGCTAAGCTCCAGCCAACGCATCCCTTTCTCATCGAGTAGTTGAATCACTTCTCCTACACGGCGGGCGGCGTTTTGAAGCTGCTCATAAGGCAGAGATCCGGCTGCCATCTGATCGTCAAGCGTTTTTTTCTCCTGTTCAAGCGCTGCGATTTCCTTTTCCAGTAATTCCAGTTCCCTCTTTTCCTTGAACGACATTTTCTTACCCTTTTGCTCTACCTGCTGTACCGGAGCGGGGGCTTCCACTGGTGCTTCAACTGTGCGGGGCGCTTCCGTTTTGGCCTTTTCCTGGTCTTTTTCCCATTCGCGGTACTGGGTATAGTTACCGGGGAAATCCCTTACAACACCGTCGCCTTCGAAAACAAACAGGTGATCCACCAGTTTATCCATGAAGTAACGGTCGTGACTCACGATGATGATGCAGCCCTGGTAGTTCAAAAGGAAGTCTTCCAGGATGCTCAGTGTGGGCAGATCAAGATCGTTGGTAGGCTCATCGAGTACGAGGAAGTTGGGATTGCGGAAGAGGATAGAAAGCAGGTGAAGCCTTCTTTTCTCTCCACCGCTCAACTTGGAAATATAGGTATACTGTTTTTCGGGCGGGAAGAGAAACAGCTGTAGGAATTGTGCAGCTGACACTTTAGTGCCATCTGCCAGCGGAAAGTTCTCTGCGATATTTTTCACGAACTCGATAACGCGCATATCTTCCTTCACGACAAGGCCCTGTTGGGAGTAGTTCCCAAAAACAACCGTATCGCCTACGTTGATCTTGCCGGAATCTGGCTGTTCGGAGCCAAGGAGCATATGCAGGAAGGTGGATTTACCTACTCCGTTTTTGCCGACCACGCCAATCCGTTCGCCTTTTTTGAAGGTGTAATCGAATCCGCGGAGGATTTGGAGGCTTCCGTAAGCTTTGTATACTTTCTTGAGTTCCAGTATTTTACCACCAAGCCGGGTCATTTTAACGTTGAGTTCGAGCTGGGCCTGTTCGAGGCGTTTGGCGGCTTTTTCTTTTACATCATAGAAAGCATCCTGCCTGGATTTGGATTTGGTAGTGCGGGCCTTGGGTTGTTTGCGCATCCATTCCAGCTCCTTACGGTACAGGTTACGGGCTTTTTCGGTGCTGGACCTGTCAGATTCTTCGCGGGCGGCTTTCTTCTCAAGGTAGTTTTCGTAGTTGCCTTTATAGATGTAAAGCTCGCTGTTGTCGATCTCCATGATCTCGTTGCAGACGGAGTCGAGGAAATAGCGGTCGTGGGTAACGAGGAGGAGGGTCACATTTTCCTGGTCGAGGTAATGTTCCAGCCATTCGATCATGGATACATCGAGGTGGTTGGTAGGCTCATCGAGGATAAGGAGGGTGTGTTTATGCTCGAATCCGATATCGATCAGTACTTTGGCGAGGGCTACACGTTTCTGCTGGCCGCCGGAGAGTTTGTCTACCCGCTGATCGAGGTGGTGGATATTAAGTTTACCTAGTATTTGTTTGACTTTGGCGTCGAAGTGCCAGGCATTGAGCTCATCCATTTTTTCGATGGCGGCGGAGAGAGCGTAGGCGTCCGGTTCGGGGCCGTCTTCGTCGGTCAGGGCTTCGTATTCCTTGATGGCGTTAAGGATGGGGTGATCGTGGTCGAAGATGTTTTCGAGGACGGTTTCGCCCGGCTCGTGCTTTGAAGTCTGCTCGAGCATTACAACCGTTACGTCTTTATGAATCCATACCTTGCCGGAATCCGGGTGTTCGGTGCCGGTGAGGATTTTAAGAAGGGTAGATTTACCAGTGCCGTTAAGGGCCACGAGAGCTATTTTATCGCCCTCTTCAATATGAAAAGAGATATTTTCGAAAAGGGGTTTTTCGCCATATGATTTGGTGAGCCCTTCTACTGTTACGTAATGCATGGCGCGAAGTTAATCCCTTTTCATAAAATTGGTTTTTTCAATATTTTTTTCGTATATTCATAAAGGGAATAATAGATGGGATTTTTTACGGCGAGAACCTTATTACAGCCATCCAGTAACACTTTAAGAATCAACCTCCGCAACGCTGTTTCGTATATGCATTTGTGAAAATGATATAACCTGGGAGATACGGGAAGCATATTCCTCATCCATCGCTTGCCCCAGAAACGGCCTTTTTCCATTTTTTTGTGGTATCTTTTGTTTGTCTCCCCTGGTTGAAGGAGAATAAGAAATCCTGCCTGCATGGGCGGGATTTTTTTGTTGAGGAGGTTGGGTATAAAAAAGCCTCCCGGTGCGGGAGGCTCAATTGTTTTTGCTAAGAAAAATGGAATGGATAGGTAGGGACTATCTGGCTTTTTCAACCTTTTTCATTACCCAGGCCAGAGAAAACAGGCCCAGGAAAACGATCCCTCCGGATAGAAAATTCAGGAACAGGCTAGTCATGACAATTAGATTAAAGTATTGTTCCTAAGTTAAGAAATATTGGCATTAAGATGTTGCAACATTTTCGTGTGATTTTTGAAACAATACGAAAGCCCCTCTGGATGGAGGGGCTTTCGTATATATAAATTATGAAATCTTTAAAAATCGTAATAAAACTGCCGGAAAGTACTTCTGAATCCTATATTGAACATCATTTCACTTCTGCTGTCGAGGTCATTCTTCTGACGACGTACAGCTGCAGATGCTTCTACGCGCAGATTGTATCTAGGATTGAATACATAGGCAATTGTACCTTGACCATATATAAGCTGGGTTTTGAGGCCTTGTCCCAGTTTATTACCGTATTCAGTGTTACGTTTATCATAGGATTTAAAAATGTCCTGGCCCACATTGCTTTCTGCATTTGTATCAAGTCCATACGATGTATAATTGACCTGCCCTCTGAAAAACCACCGTTTATAGCTATAAGATGCAATACCAAGGGCTTCTTTAAAATTGGCACCAAGCGGGTGAGCAAGCGATTGCCCGTAATGGGCATAATTAGCAAGTGTATTGCGGAATGAATATGTGAAAGGTCTTACTACATTTACCTCGGCCTGTAAATCAAGTTTAGGAATTTTAAACAGGTCAAATGACCGGAAGCCTAGTTGTGTAGCCCATTTATTAGCCCACCATCCTTTACCGGAGAAGAACTCTTTTAATCTGAATTCATCCAATACAAACTGGCCGTATATCGTAGTTTTTGGGAATAACTTGTATTTTGCATTCAGTCCAAGCATAGAGTTGTCAGAAGATCCCACCGAATATTCTGCTGGTCTCAGGAATATAATAGGATTAACATAACTGAAATCAAAACTCCGTTTATTGCCTGCGGTATCCACATCTCCCCAGATTACAGCGTCAAAAATTCCAATTGTCAATTTCTTTGTGGCATTCCAATCAAGAAAATGGAATACACCCCATTTTTTGGGAAACCCGCGACCTTCGTATGCCTGGTCATATGATTTGCCTTCCGTATCCATGAACTGAGCCCACATTGAAGTATATTGGAATTGTCCAAGATTACCGGTTATACGAAGATATGGGTAGCTAAACCCAATATCTGAAAGGATCAATGATCTGTATCCGTCCCCATATGAGTTCGTGCCATACCCCAACGTGAAATTCACAAATTTTGAAGGTGTATAGGAAATTAAAGCGTTTACGTAAGAAAAATCGTAGGCTTTCCCTATTTTATCGTTGTATTTGATCATTCCCTGTCCTGGTATTACCCGTTTGCGACTGATGAATGAATCGAGATAAACAGGGAATACGCCCTGGTTTTCAAAAAAGGAGGTCTCGAAGTAAAACTTCTTCCCGATATTAGCCTGTACACGTGCGCCACGGGTATTCAACCAAAGTGTTTTGTCCTGATTGCTTTTCCCTACCTGAAAATCGGGCAGAAAATCTATAAAAATGTTGTATTCCGGCTCACGGAACTCAAACAGGTGTTCCCTGAAAAGCTTACGGTGAAACCAGGTACGGCGTACAGAGTCCTGTTGCCAGTACAGCGCTGTAGTGTCTTCATGAAGTATGGTTTTCAGTGCGGTGTGGTGGTTAACTGAATCCATGTACAATTCACGTATGTTTTGCGCATGATATGGGGTAATAACGGGCGACTTTTCCTGCGCTAAGGAGGGTAAACCGAGCAGGATAATTGATAAAACCCGGAGGAAGTGGTTCATTTCCAGTAGTTTGGTTCTCGAATGGTCAAAAATCATGCCCTTTGCGGGCAGAAAATATATGATATAGCATAAATACGAAATGCATTACGCTTTTGAATTTGATTGTCATCCCTTGATCACTGGCTGTGGAAGAATTGACCGATTTTTGATAAATTCTTGTAAATCAAAGCGAAATAAGGATTCAGACCATGAGATTTCATAATGGTAAAATCCTCTTTCCATTTTTTGATGTAGTTTTTAACAGAGCTGCTTGCCCCTCCAACTTTCATCGAAATAATATCCTTATTAATGTATTTTGCCCGGATCGCGTGTTGTTTGAGAAACCGCAATACGATATCATAGTCAGCTGCAATGCGGTAAGTATCGTTGAAGAGTCCATACCTAAGATAGACATCACGTTTAACATAGAATGTAGGGTGCATGGGCATCCAGCCTTTATTGAGGCGTTGCTGCCTGAATTCTCCGCTTTCCCACTTCCGGATAACTTTTCCCGTTTCCTTACTCACATACACGCCATTGCCATACACCGCGTCGCAACCTGATTCCCGAAAAGTTGAAGCGATAATTTGTAATGCATCTTCGCAGGCAAATGAATCGTCTGAATGAAGGAAACCTATAACATCTCCGGTGGCGGCTCTGATTCCTTTATTAAGTGCATCGTATATGCCAGTATCTTTTTCGCAAACAATATGAGTTACAATATCCCTGTATCTTTCCACCACTTCCAGGGTATTGTCTTTGGATTGACCGTCTACGATTATATATTCAATCTCGAGGTCGGAGCTTTTTAGCTGGCGTCTCATGCTACCCATCGCCTCTTCAATCGTGGACGCAGAATTGTAGCATGCAGTAATGACTGATATCTTCATGGGCTGTTACATATGCTGATCCAGGTTCTTGCCTTTCTCAATATGGTTGAATGTAGGAAGGAGTTCGTTCATCCTTTTTACGATATCTTTTTTGCTGATATTTTTGTCGAACAACAGTTTCAGGTCTTCTATGATGGTATTCAATTCACCGATATCCCTGCGTGCTGCATTTTTAATTACTCCTAGCGATCTGAACTTTTTGTTATCGAGTATTTCCTGTTCAGTATAAAATTCTTCATATAACTTTTCTCCGCTGGTACCACTATTAAAAAGATAGAGCGGATAGGCAACAGTATCTTCATTCAGATTTGCTGCGGCTTGTTTTGCATCTGATTCGTTATGACATATCTGAACGTCATATCCTATAAAGCGGATAAAGTCCTGCGAGATACGGGCCAGACTGGTTAAATCCTTTTCATGGCTGAGTTTGGGAAAAACCACATCTCCACTTTCAGCCATCAGGCATGCCAGTAAGCAAATTTCTCCGGATTCAGCAGGAGAAACGAAATACCGGTCTACATCTGAAGGAGAAACCAATGGCTGCTTTTTCATAATCCTTTCAATGAAACCAGCAAGCAAGCTGCCATTGGAGAAGGCTACGTTAGCAAAACGTGCGGTGGTTATCTTGAATCTATCAGAGTACGCCAAAATAACCTCTTCCATCAACTTTTTTGATGCGCCCATCATGTTAACAGGATTGGCAGCTTTATCTGTTGAAACGCAAAAGAAATGTTCGGGAGGAAACTCCAGCAGAAGATCCAGAAGCTTTTTCGCCTTGAATACGTTGTTATCAAGCATTGCTTCTATAGAATAGATATCTTTTTCACTTCTGACATGTTTATGCGCGGCGAAGTTTGCAACGATATGGAAGGGGCCTTCATGAATGAAAATTTTCCGGAAAACCTTGTCATCCATATTAATAGGATAAGATTTAAAATCTTCAGGCAATTCCAGTTCACTATGACTGCGGCAATCACGTACCAGTTCGGTTAATCCATTTTCGTTTATATCTACAACTACAAGCTTACCTGGTTTATAACGGAGGATGGCTTTGATATAAGATGAGCCTATGGTGCCTGCTCCCCCAATCACCAACACCGATTTGCCTTGAACAGCAGCTGTGAGTTGATCATGATACAGAGTTAGGTCAGGTCGTAACAAGCTGTCCTTCCTGTTCGTTACTTTTTCGGCAATGAATGAGTTTATGTTCAGTAATGGATTCATTGTTAATATATTATAGCGTTTGAGTCAAATTATTGATGCTTTTTTAACCAGCTTAATGTAATGCTTATGCCTTCCTGCATTGAATAGGGTGGCGCAGGCGCAATTTGATAAGTATCTTTCAGCTGGGGAATTATATTGTCGGTTTGCATATTCTTCAATCTGAAACTGGTAATGGGAAATGGAATTCCCAATTTTGTAAGTAAATCCCCCGCAATTGCGGCGGTTTTAAAAATAGCAAGTGGGAATTGTTTCAAAGGAATATGCAGTTGATGTGCGATTTCATCAGCCCATTCGTTGATATTGAGTGGCGGATGATCTCCGATGTAGAAAGTTTTGGTGTGTACAAGCTCAGAATCTGCATGCAGAAGACTTCTGATCTGATATACAGCATTTCCTACAAAGCCAAAAGTTTTAACAGCAACCTTTCCGCCAATCTTCACATATTTTTTCTGCATTACGATATCGAAGAAGTCTCTGTATGGTGTACCAAACCATGGGCCCCATATCGAAGTTGGACGGATAATGCACCACGTAAAAGGGAGCTCTCCGGCCGCCCTGATGATTTTTTCAGTTTGAACTTTGCTTTCCCCGTAAAGATTAGGGGGGCAATAATCCTGATCATTCTTTGGTATATATCCAACAGAGCAGACCAGCATGCTTGAAGTAAAAATTACCCGTTTCAGTCGGGTGCATTGCCGCAAAGCTGAAATCAGGTGACTAACCCCGTCTATATTTGCAGCATATCCTGAGATAGATTTGCGTTCGTCCAGATCAGTGCGGGCGGCCATATGAAATACAAAATCCGGGTCAAAGCCGGTTATGGCTGCTTTAATCCCTGCCTTGTCCATCAAGTCAGCTTTTTGCCAGATTGCAGCATGTGCGGGATTCCGTGGAGGTGCTGAATCCAGGTTCAGAATATTGTATCCTTCCTGGTGAAGGTAAAAATCTACCAGGTTAGTGCCAATGAAGCCGGAGCCGCCGATAATCAGTATATTTTGCATTTTGTGTAATTCCTGCACAAATTTTGGGTACAAAAACGGATGCAAGTTAAAAAAAATAGGAAACAAGCATTTAGTTGGTAATCGAAATTAGCCTTCCTTCCCCAGGTTCAAGGTCGAATTGTACTACGTTAATAGTTTGTCCAGCTGGATTCGAGGCTAGTATTGTTGATTTTATTTCTCCGGAATATCCCGTTATATGAGGTGAAATCCGATACTTGCTACCTAGTTTTTTCCCGATTCTAAGTTGCACCTGAGTTGCAGGGCGGGGAGACTTATTAACAACATATAAATAATAATTCGTTTTCTTAGTTGCATGTTGAAAAACGCCGATGAGAAGGTCGTCATTATTAGCAGACAGGAGGAATTTGTTGTTGCGCGGCAATGCCTGGGAAGGAAACTGTTCGTATTCTGATGATGTTGAAGTATGATAGGTGGCCAGGCGTTTGCTTGACATAATTACAGGCCCTACAATATCATGGATGTAGTGATTAATATTTTTTACGATATCGAATTTAAAGGTAGGTTTCCCGGATTTATCAATCAATCCTGTACTGTACTCTTTATATGGAAGTGTTTCATAAGTAAAATATAGCAGGCCTTTTGCCCCGTAAGCCAAAGGACTGGAGGTTGTGTAATATAACTGGTAGCGGTCAGGTTCAGGATATACAAGATGTTTGGTTGTGAGAATATAAATCCAGAAAGGCCGGCTACCAGCTTTCCTTGCGATGATGTCGAGATTATAAAAGTAATCTCCGCGCATTTTATTATTCGGGCCATTGAAAGGATAGTGATCATAAGCAACTACATCAGGAATATGCCTGGTGTTGGAGTTTTTAAGATAACCATCCAGGTAAGTTTCATAGGCCTTGTTACTTTGAAACCCATACCTTGGAAGTAAATAAGTATATGCAAGTTTGCCAGGGTCCTTGGATTTGAAATATCCTACCCATTTAGTGACGCGTGGAGTTTCTTCATGTGGAAATTCTCCACCGAAGTTATAACCAATTAGTGATTTACTTTTTTTGGATTTAAAGTGACTGATAATCATATCAGCATGGCGCTGAGCGAAAGTATCCCTGGTAATTCCAAGCCGGCTGTCGATCGCGAGCAGTTGCATATCCACGGCATCTGCGATTTTTATTAGCCTGTCAAGCATACTGAAGTCTCTTGCACCGGTATAGAATTGAGGGCCTGTAAGCAGGTTGAAATAGGCTGCTTTCGCACGGCCGAAAGTGGCCATATCTTTTTCCCAGTTTTCCGGTTTGGAAAGGTTTGGATCAGCAAACGAACCAATGATAAATGTGCGCTGTTTGTATTGCGCCACTGATATAGTCGCCGTCAGGGTGAACAGCAAAGTAAATATTAACCCGTGTATGCGCTTCATATTAGCTGGTTTTGAATTTAAAGAATCCTTCCAGCCTGCTCCTAAATGCCCAATAACGTTTATGAGCAGCTTCTTTCCGCAGCATGGCCGTAAGCATAAAAGAACAGGCAAGTTGATATGCACTGGAAGCGGAAAGATTCCAGATCATTGCAAGGCTGATGTGCTTTTTACATATTGCGCCATACCCTCTGGCATAGCTTTTTACTTTGGATAATGGCATGACGCCTACGTGAAGTTCAGGATGCCAGATTTCAATTTCAGGTGTAAAATGGATTACATACTTTTTTTCAATTGACTGCAACAACCAATCTAATTCTTCTCCCATTCCGTATTCAGTTCCCACGCCAAACCTCTCATCAAAGCGGATATCACGAATAGGAGTGAAGCAGGTGATTGCGCTGTAATTTAAATGGTAGTTCCAGATATTGATTCTGACCATCTTGCTTTTCCATTCCCTGAGTACGTTCTTGTTATTTTTACGATCATACAACTTGCCGTATAGAATTTGGGAATCAGGATATCTGTTCAGGCAATCATTTGCTTTAGCTATAGTATCTTCATAATAAGTACAATCGTCGTCGGCGAAACTTACAATTTCATGAGTTGCCTGATCAAGGCCCAGGTTTTTTGCATGAGCAATACCTTTACGGGTTGTTTTTATGTGCTTGATAGATATTTTTCCTTCAAATTCCTGGATTCCCGGAGTCAGGTCAATCTTATCGTTTTGGTCTACAATGATCAACTCCAGTAGAGAGAGGTTGTACTTCTGCCTGGTCGCGCTTTCGATAAATGCAAACAATTCCTGGCTTCTGCCGTAGGTGGGTATGATGATACTAAACGACCGCACTTTCATTTTTTTTAAGATAATTTGCCAGTTTTTTACGGGAAAAAGTATACAGATAAATGGATAGCAGACTCAGAATGGTTGTTAAAACCTGAGAAAACCACATAACGAAATCGAAACAATAGAGGAGTGTATAAAGTTGTGTTATCAGAGAGACAGAAATCAGAATATTGTTCGCATATTTTCTCCAGACCAGGAAATAAGCAGTTAACACGCCCACTGTTAGAATAATGGCACCGGTCATACCTGTATACATATAAAAGTATACAGGAAGGGTAGTGTTGATAGACATATATATTTCCTGTACAAATTCTTCACTATATCCCAGGAAAATTGCCCTGTAATATTGATTCGGCATTACATCAGGTGTAAATATATTCCCTGGGAATATGCTGTCGATCATTAGCTTAATCTGGTGCCAGATGCCATATTTGTCGAAGAACATATCCATGTTAAAATCGCCTGAATCTTTATAATGTATAGGAATTGCGGATAACTCAACCATTGATAGACGCCCGAAAATGGCTTTAATGATCAGATCGTCGCCAAGGAGACTAATTTCCATTCCTCTGACCTGGCTGGCCAATACAAATAAGAATGGAGCTGCCACCATAAAAATTGCCATATAGCGCCAAATCTGTTTTTTGTAATGCTCGTAGTTAGAGAATGCGGGGAAAATGAGGATTACAAGAAACAGGCTTATGATGGCACTGCGGCTTCCGGTAAATGTGATATAAGCGATTGTCACCAGAAATAACAAGCCAACATTATACTTTTTTTCCTGAAAGAACAGCAATACTTTTAAGATTACAATCGGGTTAATAAAAATCATTATGTAATTAAGGAGAGAGCCTGCCGTACTTCCGGAAATTGCGCCTTCATAGCCGCCTCTGGTTACATAGGAAACTATTCCGAGCCCGATTGAAAAGTAAAAAAAAGGTGTTAGGTTTTTGATATTGGGCTTGATTTGTTTCACTTTTGAAGGCAACATCCAGACGATAAGTGAAGTTGCCAGAAGTGATATTCCGTTGAGGAGGTAAGTTTTTTTAATTGCCTCGTAATCATTGAACCCGGCTTCGTAAATTGAAAAGAAGCCATCGTAGAGATAGTACAAGCCTGGAATCACGAAATGCGCAACCAGGAAAAAGATCAATATTGATATATAGGCTTTTTTCATTATACTATATGAATGTTCTCAGATATTGCATGGCGGATTTCAACCTGATCCGGCCATTTCGAGAGCATGCGCTTTGTTTTAACAATGCCCGTGCCGTTTTTAAGTCCTGCATCTTAAGGTAGATCAATGCTTTTTTGTAGCTCCAGTTGTAAGTTGCTTGCTGTATAAGATCTGCTGATTTAAGAGAGGTTACATGGGCGGCAAATATTCTATCAATTCTTTTTATCTGCCGGTTATCCTGCGCGGTAATATTATCCACACCTGATTCATCATAGCCGCCTAATATTTGTGACACGTATTTGAAACGATTAGTCTGTTTAGCACAGCGTAACCACAAATCATAATCTTCGACGGCAATCATTTCTCTGTCTTCGCTAAACCCACCACATTGCCGGATCAGCGAGGTTCTGACACAGGCACCTGAATTTACTATACAGTTATCGTTGATAAATAAATCTTCAAACACAGGAGTTTTCAATGTGCGCCCCGTATGTTGCTTACCATTTTTTTTGCCATTTACATATATGTCGAAATCATGGTAAACAAAATCTGTTGTGTCATTACAATGCGCAGCAACTACGGCCAGCTTGGCGGGATACCACCAGTCATCGGCATCAAGAAAGCAAAGCCATTCACCTGTTGCGGCTTCTATGCCCTTGTTCCTGGGGAATGCCGGACCTCCCCAATTGTTGTTATATATGTATCGGAGATTCAGCCTGCTATTCATGAAAGATTCAGTAATAGCTTTGGTATGATCGGTTGACCCGTCGTCTGCCACAACTACTTCAAAGTCCTTAAAGGTTTGGTTTTCCAGAGACTTGAGGCAATTCTTAAGTTTATCGGCCCGGTTATAGGTCGGTATAATAACGGTAAACTTTACCGATGCGATAGTGTTGCTATTTGGTTTTGTGTGCACGTTGGATTTATCCTTAGTCAGTTAGCCTGTAGTTTTCTACGAAAGTATTCCCTTACGTAGAGCATTCCGCCGCCGCAAAGGAATGGAACATTAAGTTTTTCGAACCTGAAAGTCGATTTAACCAGAGGGAAGAAGCTTTCTTTCCAGGCTTTGGGGCTATCGAGGTAATACCAGAACCAGATACTTCCAACGAAAGTTCGCAGTTTGAATTTTTCCAGGAAAGACAAGTTGTTTTCTTTCGCAAAATCGTAAAACAGTGCGAAAATCTCCTCTACCTGTACTTTCAGTTTGGTCTGGCTGCGAATAGTTGTACCATGCTGTCTGAAATAGTTCAGAGGTTTGGCAATATAATAGAAATCGGTTTTCTGAGATAGGTTTAGCCACATCGCCCAATCCGCGGCCATGATATATTTTTCTGAAAGGGTACATGGCGGGGTATAAAGTTCTCGGCGGATCATAGCTGCGCTTAGATTAGGGATTACACAGGCGTAATAAAGAAACCGGCGCATTTCCTTTTTTAGGATCAATGTATCTGTGACGCATTTTTCTCTGAAGGCATGTTCCCTGCCCTGAAAATCGTCAGTAAGGATGTTTCCCTCTCCGTCTACCAGCTGGCTTCTGGAAAACGCAACACCTACGCCGGGGTTTTCTTCCAACACACGCACCAGTTCTGAAACCTGGGTAGGGTCACTATAGTCATCACATTGGGCAAAAAGGAGGTATTGGCCTTTGGCAAACCGGGCCCCGTAATTGCTGGCTCTGACATAACTCCCTGTGTTTTTTTCCAGGAGATGAAGCTGGACCTGAGGATGTTGTTCGTATTGGCGAAGTATATCCTGGCTGTTGTCAGTCGAGCAATCATCGACGATAATCAATTCGAAATCTTTATAAGATTGCTGAAGGATGCTTTCTACAGCCTGGAGAAGGTATTCCTGGTGATTATAGCTTGTAAATACGATACTGACTAAAGGATTGTTCATTTTTCTTCTGAAGGGTTAATTTTTGTTTAACAAGCCACGTTCCTTAAGTTCGAGTAAGGATTGCTGATAATCGGCCATTGTTGCAGGAATATCATTCTGTGCCAGGGCCCACTTAAGAAATTCGTGCAATCCTTCTTTGAAGGACCAGGAAGGAGTGTAACCGAGTACTTCCTTAAGTTTGCCGAGATCAGCATAGTTATGCCTGATGTCACCTTCCCGGAAATCGCCGGAAATGAAGATTTCGGAATTACTGGAAAGAAACGATTTGATTTCCTGGGCCACTTCCATAACGGAAGTAGGTACGCCACTGCCAACATTTACGATGTGCTGTCCGTTTGCACCCTTTGTTACGGCAGCAACTGTGGCATTAGCGACATCATCAATGAAAACAAAGTCCCTGCTTTCCAGTCCGTCTTCAAATATATTGATAGACTGATGTTGAAGCGCCAGGCGTGTAAATATTGAAAGAATGCCGGTATATGGATTTTTCAGGGATTGGCCAGGCCCGAATACATTCTGGTAACGCAAGGCATAACTACTGATATTTTTCAATCTGGTTGCCATAATTACCATTTGTTCCTGAACCTGCTTTGTTATGCCATAAAATGAAGAAGGAAGAATTTTCGAGTTTTCATCAGTTGGGGCGAGCTGAAGCTTGCATTCATCTGATTCGGGGCAATAAACATCAAATTGACGGGCAGCACTCGCATTGGTTCGCGCATGAGGGTATACAACTCCATGATTTGGACAGATATATTTCCCTTCGCCATATATCGACCTGGAAGATGCTACGACTACAGATTTTAACTGATGCTCTTCATTTACGATGAAATCACAAAGATGGGCTGTTCCCATGATATTAGCGGAAGTATATCGTGCAATGTGGTACATCGATTGGCCGGTACCTGTTTCTGCCGCCAGGTGAACTACTGCGTCCTGATTTCTGAGGCACTTATAAAGGAGCTCGCGGTCTTCCACACTACCTTTCACGAGTCTTACCGCGGAGCTGAGATCTTCAGGAAGCGATGTATTTTCTCCATGTATCTGAGGATGGAAATTGTCCAGAATGGTAATTTCGTGACCTGCTGCGATAAGTTTTCTGGAAACATTTGTCCCAATAAAACCTGCACCGCCGGTGATAAGAACTCTTAGCTTCATATTTTATTCGAAGTATTTGATAGATAATTAATTAATTAATGGGTTGCATAGGTTTCACCCATTTTTGGGTTTCCTGATCAAAATAATTGATTACACGTGCTGGACTACCCACTGCTACACTATAATCCGGAATGTCAGTGGTAACCACCGAATTAGCACCTATGACACAATTTTTGCCGACATTAGCCCCCACAATACATACATTTTCTCCTATCCATGATCCTTGTCCTATTCTTACAGGCCCCTTAAGTATGATGGGTTGCCGTATTATGGGAGTGGTTATGTCGCGATATTCGTGCAAATTGTCTGAAATATATACATTGTTGGCAATCAGTACTGAATCTTCAATAACAACAGATTTAATTGCCGAAATATGGCAAAAATCCCCGATTGCACAATTCGTCGATATATCCAGCACGGGATGAGATTCCAACACATGCCATGCACCTATCCAGCCCTGGCGCTGTATAATAGTCCCCCCACCGATTGAGATAAATTGTTTCCCAGTAACACGGACGCTTCTTCTCACGAGGGCTTTAATATCCAGATAACGGAATCGCCTGGCGTTTAAAACATAGTAAAACAATTTATATAATCTCATCATATCAATGCGTATGTTTTACGGCCGACGGACTTGGTCCGGCATTATTAATTTTCGCCAGCAGCTGTGAAGGATTGACAAAATCGTCTGCATGTGCGGCGAGCCAATTATCATCCATTTCCCACCAGCGGGAATTCAGAAGTGCCTCGGCTATGTGTTCCTCAAACCTGTCTTTCAATTTGCGCGCGGGCAGGCCGCCTACAATGGTGTAAGGTGCCACGTCTTTCGTTACAATTGCGCCTGCAGCAATTACTGCGCCTGTTCCGATCGTAACACCATCCATTATCATTGCATGTTGACCAATCCAAACATCGTGTCCGATTCGCACCCGTAGGGAGGTTTCGACTTTGTCGTGCCCGGCGAAAGTCCGAACGAGTGGTGTGTTTTTTAGATAAAACGCAGGATGCGTTGTAACGCCATCTACCGGATGCATACCAGGACCAATTACTACCCCGGCTGCTATGGAACAAAAATTACCTATATCCGCATTCAACACTACTGACTCCTTCTGAATATATGTATGTGCACCTACAGAACAATTACTTACAACCGAATTTTTAAAAATGACCACATGCCTGCCAAAACTGGATCCTGGTGCCTGAACACCACTATAAAACCGGCTATCGGGAAATGCTGTTCGAATTGCTGCCAGATGCCGGCTGCGCGACAAGTACGTCCGCAGATCTTCTATCCAGGTATAAAACAATTTAACAATACTCATTTTTCCAGTTTGCCTAATTTCATGTTTTTAATCCGGTTAGATAATGTCCCGGCCATTTGATTAACAAATTGTCGGAAAATATTAGATGTAATATAGTAACAAGCTGTTGCGAGCAAGATTACGAATACTATGATAGTGATATATGTAATAAAACTTAACTTAGTGTGGCTCAAAGGTAAATATTTTCGCAGAAAGAGACATATGGCAGCCAGCAGGCCCACCGGCGGTACAGCAGGTAACAAAATCTTAATTATGAAATCCTTCCAGCTGGTTTGAAGAAAGCGTCGGATGGAAATGCAGTAAATTGTTGCACTCACAGCAAATGCTAGTAGTTTAAACCAGGCAAATGCAGCAAGACCCAGAAATTGAAATGTTAGAAATATCCCTGTCCAGTAAACCAGGGGTTGAATGCCACTGGTAATATACATCGTTTTTACTCTTTCCCTGGCCATCAAAAGGATCCCTCCCGGATAGGTAATGAAACTAAATACATAACAAAGTAGCAGTACCTGCATGATTTCAACGGAAGCTGAATATGTTTCTCCAACCCAGGTATAAACGAAATTCCGGGATGTAATAGAAATTGCAATGACTGGGAACATCGTAACCGGAATAAACAGTGCCAGAATTTTTACCAGAATTTCCTGGAGGCCTTTATTATCCTGCAATCCGATGAAATGATTGAAGCGGGCTATGAACGGCGTAAAAAGAATGCCGAAAAGTGATCGGAAATACGTCAGTACTGTGAGGCCAATAGCATAAACTGCCACTAGATCGGCTCCCATTATTCGGCCTATCACAAAGGGATCCAGCTCATAATATAAGATCCAGCAAAATGTCAGGAATAATGAGGAGAATGCCAGTTTACTCGTTTTTTTATAAAGATCACGCGAAAACCGAAATGAACGGAAAAGACCTTTTATATCGTAATCAAGTTCTTTCTTCGCTTTATATAGTCCAATTACAGCCGCCAGTAATGTGCAAAACTGGCTAAACAGGAAGTAACCAATTATGCTGTAATGACCGTTACCAAAAAAGTAAAAGGCAGAAGTAACCTTTAGCACATTGAAAATGATGAGAATACGCTGAAACTTATAGTCCTGTAATCGTATTCCAAAAATAATCTGAACTATTCGCTGCAATACAAGTGCGGGAGCGAAAATTGCTAAAATCAGGAGAAGGCGCTGCGCAATTATTATTTCCTCACCGGCTTTGAGATTGGGGATAAGCATGGTTGGGGTGAAAGAGAAGTACAACATAACTGCAGAGTAAACTGCCACAAATGTCATAAACACCATTCCAGCAAATCCGAGCGTTTTTACTTCTGATTCCCTGTCGCCCTTCGCATAACTCTCCGCAGAGTATTTCATTCCTGCACTGAGAAAACCAAGATCGGCATATGAAAGAAATAAAAACGCAGCTATCGCGATTGAATAAATACCATATAACGCCTGATTGGATGAAATGAATGGCGTTACGACAAAAACTGATGCTAAGTTGAAAATAAGTGAAACAACTTGCCAGAAATATATTTTTAAATATCTACCCATGCACGATTTTTAAACCTATCCTACAACCGGACCACCGGTTGCTTTCCCTCTAAGATGTCGTAAATCATCCGAAGATTATTGTTTGTATTATTTCCCGATAGCTCGCCAATGTATTTTTCCTGCGTGGATTTCTCCAGGAACCTGTCAAAAATAGAGCTGCCTGTATAAAAAGCGCGCATTTTTTCCGTTAGTTCTTCCAGGGTAAATGCGCTCACCAATTCGCTCTTGCCGTCAAATGGAGGATGAATCTCGTGAGTGTTGTTACTGTAATAAATTGTTGGAATGCCGATGCTTGCCGCTTCAAATATGGTCTGAGACCAGATAGATAGGTACAAGTCTGCACGCTGAATCACATCAAAAAAGCTTGCATCCTGTTCGATATCAACTTTAATATCGCTGAAATACTCATGAATAAGTTGCTGGTATAGGTGCACGTACCCATTTGCTCTAACTTTCAATACAACCTTTGCATTTCTACCTTCCGAAACCATCGCCCTGATAGCAGTGAGGACATCGTATAAGTAAGTGAATTCATGGGCAAGGAAAGAATTTAGGTCGATAGGACTATATCCGGCAGAGCCAATGATAATCGTGGGATTTTCTCGGTTGATGGATTTTTTCGGACTCCGGGCATATTTATCCATACGTGGATCTCCCAGGGGAAAGGCGGCAGGAGAATTGTTGAAATAATGCTGCCTGATCGAATCACTGTAACAATTGACGAAATCGCTGTCTTTGGCGTCCAGTAAATATGAAACATTTAGCAGGCCATTGATGATCATGAAGACAGGGATTTTATGTTTTTTACAATAATACATAAGTAGCCTGTTTTCGATCCAGAGATTGGTAATTGGTACCATCAGGTCGAGTCTGGCATGCCGGAAGTGATTTTCGATACTGTCTGCTTTATTGAGCGCCTCTTCCAGATGATGTTGTATGATAGTTTCTATCCGGCTATATATCAGGTCACTGATCTTATGCCCGTCGAATTCCCAAACACGATTACGGGTTTTCCGGAATTCATCCATCATGGATTCTGCCAATTTCCGGTTTTTTGAATATACAGTGTAATGAACTCTTCTTTCGCCTGTTAATTTCTTTAAGCCACTGTAATTCGCTAGGATTAACTGGATGTCATTATTTAATCTTAGCTTGTCCAGAATCCCGAAGGTAGGATGGTATGCCTGAATATAGATATAGTGCTTTTTGGCGGGCATAACCCGGTCTCTTGCAGAAAAGAAGTAGTCAAAACCATTTGCAATGGCATTCTTTAGTTTATAAGATAAAGAAGTACGCTGCGTTTTCTCCTGGATCCATTTAATTATGGGGAAGAAGTATACAGCCTGGGAGCCTTTCGTAGTATTTTCTTTCTTATACCTGATTTTAGCAAAATCAAGACAGGATAGTATAGTCGGGTTTTCGGTTGCAATTATGCAATTTTTATATTGCAGGGAAGGAATTGCAAGGATGTTGATTAAAAAATGGCAGGTATAAGTGACTTCATTGATAACAAAGAGCAGCAGGGAATCTCCGAGGCTATATCCATTATAATGTAATAGATCTTTTCCGTCTTTGTCAAGGAACCAGGCATTTAGGAAATTATGCATTTCAAAATTGAGAGGATCCAGAATGCGATTATTGACCAGGTGGTCTATGAATTCAGTGGTATATCCTTCAGCTTCCAGCTGATTTTTCAGCCCAAAATCGGTACACAGTACAAGGTCTTTAGCGGGGTCAGCAGCAGCGGAAACCGAAGACCAGGCATTTCTGTCATCGACAATATAAATATTGTTATATATTAGTTTGGGCAGTCGGATGTATTCAGGAGATATCATTTACCTGCGATTGGTGTATGCGAATATTTAATAATTTCTTTTAATACTTTAGCTGGTGTTCCCCCGGCAACAACGCGGGCTGGAACCGACTTAGTGACTACTGCGCCGGCAGCGATTACACTGTTTTCGCCGATTTCCACCCCGGGAAGCAAAATCACATTAGCGCCTATCCAGGCGCCTTTTCTGATTCGGACCGGTTTTGCGGCGCTATGTCCCTGGTCAATGATAGGGATATCAGGATCGCCGAAAGCGTGATTACCTACATATATATGAACTCCGCTGCCGATGAGCACATCGTCTTCGACGATGATATTGAGGCCTCCGTCAGGGGAGGCTGCATGCAGGTGAGACGCAGGCCGGATTACTACTCGTTCCCCAAGTGAAATCTGTGAACAACCTACAATATAGCTACCTGGCCTGACCTCAGCGGTAGTTGCAAAATGATAGAATTTCTGCTTGCAGATTTTTCGCATAGCTGTTGGGAAATAGAGCTTCCAATGCGTTAATGGAATGTCGGGACCAAGCCGGTCGGCGGCCTTCCAAAATTTTCTTCTGCGTAAAAATTCCTTTAACATAAAGAATGTTTTTAAGTAGAATCAAATACAAGTCCATCCTCCGTCGATGATCAGGTTCTGGCCGGTAATGTAGCGAGCATCATCGGACAGCAGGAATACCGCTCCTGGTGCAATGTCATCTGGCTGTGCCATCCTTCTCAAAGGGACCTTGCGTTCGTAATTGGCAACGAAAGATTCGGGTTGATTATCAAAAACCCCACCCGGAGATAAGCAGTTTACCCGGATGTTATATGGACCATAATAAGATGCCAGGTAGCGTGTAAAGTTCACCAACGCTCCTTTGATGGCAGAGTAAGCGGCCGGCATGGTCATTGGGGTATTTTCATAAACTGAAAAGTCGGGGCCGACTACACCATATATTGATGACATATTTATTATGCTGCCGTTGCCAGCAGATTTCATATGGTGAAGTACTTTTTGCGACATCATAAAATAGCTGTTAAGCTGGAGGTCTATATTTTTTTGCCAGGATGCAAAAGGGATCTCTTCAAATTTAACTCCCCAATCTTTGGTGCGGGGATAAGCGTTATTAATCAGCCCGTCGATTCGCCCATACGTTTTAATTATTTCATCAACCAATGCGCTTACAGCATCCGGACTGGTGATGTCACAGGACATTTCCACGACGTCCCCTATACCGCTTGGAGAAAGGTCCGCATTAATAATCTGTGCCCCTTCAGGCACTAAATGTCTGATGATCGATTTACCAAGCAGGCCGCTTCCTCCAGTTACTAATATAATCTTATCCGTTAGCTTTCCCATGATGAAGCGTGATTTGAAGTATTTGTAAAGATTCGTCAAGAGTATTCATAGGCGGATTACGCCCTTCGAGCATGCCAATGAAATAAGACAGTTGCTCCGTATATGTATGGATGATTCTGAATTCATCGTTACTGTAGATCACATTTCCGGTGTTGTCTGTAAGCCGGTTATTGAGCAGATCAACGGTAAAGGTACCCGATTCCATAACGATTTCGATCGTTCTTTTCGGGTCCCGACGATAGTAATTGAGCGTCATTTGGGCCACGAAACCGGGGTAAATGAGCTGGTAATTGGCATAGTCGGGTGCGCTGATTTGAAGGCTGGATTTGTTGCCAAGTAAGCTTTTAACCTCATCCGGAATACCGAAAAGCCAGCAGGTATAATCGAATTCGTGGAATAAATCAAGGTGGACCCCGCCACCCAGTTCTGGCCGTGAACTGTAAACAGTACGAAAATCCTGGCCTGGTCTCCATTCCGGAAGATATGACCCGCAATATACATTTACTTCATTGATGCGATATTCACTGGTGAGGAGCCAGTTTTTCAAAAAGCGGATTACTGGCAGAAAGCGCATATTACACGCAACGTAATTCATCAGCCCGGAATGTCTGTAACGGGCAGTAATATCGCTAAGGCCCTCGAGGGAGTTGGATAGCGGTTTTTCCACCATAACCGGGATTCCACGATCGGCGAGCTGTTGAAGTGTTTGTACATGCTGGTTGGTCGGATTGGAAATTATGGCAAAATCAGGTTTTTTCTCCCATTCATCCCATCCTGTGAGCTTCCCCAATTTCTCGGCCTCATCCTGGTTTCGACCGGATCTGAGAATCAAAATGCTGCTTTCCGGCCGAAGTGATTTCAGTGCGGCAATATGTTTTTTTGCGATCGAGCCGAGACCAATGATGAGTACCGTCATGTTAATTCAAATCCAAGTTTGTGATTAACGAAAAGGAACTCCATGAAATCAAAATCCACAGGATGATCCAGGTCGAAGCAAACATGTGGCATTTCATAAATCAGAGAGAGGTCCGTTACCGGTGAAGTGTATGACTGCTCAAAAAAATCGCGGCGGTAAAAGTAAAATGATGCGTTCATTTCATATACAGCAGGTGCACTTTGACGCGAGAGAGTGGGCGAGTTCAGTTTTTTGACGATACTATAGTAACCTTCTGGATTTCGTTCCACCATATTGAAGTATGGGTTTCGTCCAGCTTTATTTACCGAGAAAATATTAACTGCCCCGGCATCCTGTCGGATTAATTCGAAGGCACTGGTAAGGTCCTCAATTGTCCGAAGCGGGGAAGTTACATCCAGGTCGAGAATGTAATCGAATTTGCTGCCTTTACGTGATTCTTCAAACAAAAGGATATCGCGAATAGTATCGATTTTTCCCACAGTATCCCCGGATAATGCTTCTGGGCGGATGTATTCAGTTTCAAGTCCAAAGGAAGCTGCTACTGAGCGTATGTCAGGAGCGTCTGTAGATAAACCTACAGTACCATTATTTAGTGATGCAAATCGCTGTGCGATTTCAATAGAATAAGAGATTAGAGGCTTTCCTCCAAGCGGGCGGATGTTTTTCCCAGGGATTCCTTTGGATCCTCCCCGGGCGCAAATCGTAATTAAAACGGACATATCAGTCTATCAAATTAAAGAGTGATGTGTAAAATATCTTCCTGTGCTTTACGATAATCTTCGTGTTTGCCTATGTCCAGCCAGTATCCAAGGATAGGATAATGAGCTACTTTAAGATTCTCGCTGATCAACTTGTCCATAAAATCAGTAGCATTGAATGGCTGCCCTTTCGCCAGCCCGTTCAGAAGCGACTTATGGAACAGATAAATGCCTCCATTGGAGTAATAGTTGTACGTTGGCTTTTCCACGAAAGAAGTGACAGCGCCCTGCTCAATTTCCAATACGGCATATGGCACCTTCACTGTGTATGGGACGCTTGCGACAAGCAATTGTGCTCCGGATTCTAAAAAGGACTTATAAAAATCAGCAAAATCAATGTTGGTCAGGATATCGGAATTCATCAGCAGGATATGCTCCTGTTGAAAATCATCATACAATCCAAGGGCCCCGAAAGTTCCCAGAGGTTCGGTTTCCTCGATATATTGTATAATGATATCTTTTTCGGTTCCGTCGCCAAAATATTCCTTGATTTGTTCGCCTAAATAATTGATGGAAATAACAATTTTGGAGATCCCAAAATTGGCAAGACGATCTACATTATGTTCAATAATTGGACGGTCTCCTACTTTTAGCAGAGGCTTGGGGCATTTCTCCGTTAATGGCAGAAGCCTCTGGCCTTTCCCTCCGGCCATAATCACAGCTTCTACGGGAAGAATATTAGATTTGATACGAAGATTGAGTATATCAACTATAACATCTTCTTCGTTGAGAATAGGAATGATCTTGAGATTACGTTTTTTGTAAGACTCAATCTCACCCACGGTATATTTATCCTGGCGAATGAACACCGGCGATTTTTGAACAAAATCTATGATAGGTGTTTCGAATGACAGCCCCTTCAGGAAACCGCGTCGCACGTCTCCGTCTGTCAAGGATCCCAGTAGTTTGCCTGATTTGTCCGTCACGAAAAGGATGGCATCTATTCCCAGTACGTTTAGTTTCTCCAGGGCGCCGCGCACCAGTTCGTGTTCAAGTATCAGGTGGTTGGTAAACTTTTTCATCCTTTATCTATAAATTTTATCAATTGAAAGGCTTCCGCATAATGAACGCCCACACTGGCTCCCCTGAAATGAGCAAGTGCCCGGATATTGTCCAGGCTTCTTGGAAATGGATGATCACCGATCTCTGATTCATACACTTTCATTAATTCCAGTTTTTTGTCAATGTAGGAGGAGATATCTACAAAGTAGTTTGGAATAAAAACCTTCTCAAAAAGTGCAGGGGCGAACTCGGTTTCGGAAATACACTCATACATTAACACTTTTTTTATAAAAGGATATCTGAATGATTTTGTACAAGCCATTACAGCGTCGAAAATCACACGGTGATCCGAGTGAGCATCTGACCGATTCAGGCAATAAATTGTATCCGGCTCCACATTCGAAAAAATGGCAGATATTTCCGGGATAAGCGTTTGCAGACTGCCTGAAGTTAATGACATTGTAGGATAATCCAGCTTATAAGTAGACTTGATACCCAATTCTTTAGCAACAATTTCAATTTCCGCGTTTCGACTGGCTATTCTTTCCCGGGAAAAGCCATGTTCCTCATGAAGTCCGGTTACAATTAGCCAATAAACTTCATCTCCCTGTGCGACATGCTTCATCATGGTGCCACCGACACCAAGTACTTCATCATCAGGGTGCGCAGCTATAACAATAACTTTACTCATAGATAATCTCCTATTTTAGGCATGTCCGCTGTTCCAAACGAATGCCGGATCAACCATACGGAGCTATTTGCCGTTTTAACTTGAATTTTTTCACCATCCAGGCCAATGACCTTACCTGGTTCAATATTGTTTTGATCCACCTGCTCCTCTGACGCTTTCCACACTTTTACCTCTCCATTTGGCGTATCGATATGTGCTCCAACATATGGGGTTGTCAATGCCCTTACAAGATTGCAGATTGTAGAGCTATGCAATCTAAAATCTATCTTCCCGTCAGCAATACCTCTCTTTCTCCAGCTGTTGCCTGTATTAGTTGGTTGCTGAATACGTTTGTATGTATTGTTCGCCAGTGATATAGTGAATTCAGCAATTTGTCTAAGGGCAATTTCTGTCATTTTCTCATACAGTGTGCCAGCTGTATCTTCAGAACTGATAGAAATTGGTTCCTGGGACAATATGTCACCGGTATCAGCACCTTCATCCATAAAAAAGAAGGTTGAAGCCGTCTGCTGCAGCCCAAGTACGAGTGCCCAGATTAGTGGATGTCTGCCTTTGTTATAAGGTAAAGCTGCAGGATGGAACCCGATTACTCCAAGTGGAGCAATTCTCAGAATGTCTTCCTTTAACAAACTGGACCACCCAAAGCAATAAATTACATCCGGCTTCAATTCACGAATAAATTGCACATTATTAGGATGGTTAATATCCCGGACATGTTTATAAGGAATACCATGTTGTTCACACAATGGAGTCAGATCGCGATAATCTGCATTAAAATCTGATGCCGCGCGTGTGCATACCCCCACAACTTCAGCACCTCCATTTATCAGATGTTGCAGAGTATTAAAAGAAAATTCGACAGTTCCGATGAAAACTATTCTCATTGTATGTTGAATTGCAAGTCGTAAAATTTTTTCTTTATCAGATCTTCTATTTTCACATTGCGCAGGACTTCTACAATTCTGTCTGACGAGTTGCCGGTTCCATACGGGTTATGAATGTCTGGTAATTTTTTACGGAAGTTTTCTGAATATGCCATCTCCAATGCCAGTTTAATAGAAGAATAGTCAGGACCGCAAGAGATAACACTTTCTGCCGTTGGGCGCCCCCGTTGTCGGTCCCCGATATTGATCGTAGGAATTTTAAACGAAGGTACTTCCACAAGCCCGCTGGAAGAATTGCCTACCACTGCGTCTACATGCTGAAGAGAAGAAAGGTATCGTAGCTGCCCCAGTGAGGTAAAGGCTATGGCTTTATGTTTATTCGCCAGTACGAATTCGTCAATCAACTGGTTGATGATTCGGCCGTCGGTGTCTGCATTGGCTTTTGTGAAAATAAGATTTGTGTCTTCCCGTTCATCAAGTGCCTGTAGGAGCGATTTGAATTGAATTTCCGCAGAAGATTTTTCAAAAGTCACTGGATGGAAGGTTATCAGCAGATTCTTTTTCCCCAGTTGAAAATCAATACTTTCTTCAAAAGCCTTTTTATTCAGAAGAGATAACTTATTGATGTTTTCAATTCCAAGTCCGCCAACATTATATACGTGCTCTGGTTGCTCTCCCAGCTGTATGACCCGATTACGGAATATATCAGTAGCTGTAAAGTGTATATGTGACATTTTGGTGATGCTATGGCGGATAGGTTCGTCGATCAAACCCTCTGTAGCTTCGCCTCCATGACAGTGTGCTATTGGGATTCGGTGGATCATTGCTGCGCTTGCGGCCGAAAAGATCTCGAAGCGGTCACCCAGAACGAGCACTATGTCGGGCTGGAGCTCTGCTAAAGCATCAGCATATCCAATCATTCCAAGTCCCATGCTTTTAGCTATACCTGCTGGGGTGTCTGCAGAAACCAGCATCTCCACTTTCTTATTAATACGGAATCCGTCCTGTTCGATTTGACGGTAGGTCATGCCGAATTCCGGTGATAGATGCATACCAGTAGCCAGCACCTGGAGTTCAATTTCAGGTGCTTTTTCCAACGCTTTCATGGTCCAGTAAAGAAGCCCATATTCGGCACGTGTGCCGGTAATGACGCAGATTTTCCTTACGCTCATAACTGAATGATTTCGTCTGCTTCAAAATCCATTACTGCAGTTTTACCTACGACTTCGTCCCACTTCATGGGGCTGATACCCGTTCCGGGACGTTTAACGGTAAGATTATTTGCATCAAATTTTTCCCCTTTTTTAATATTGCGGGCGGCTACAATACTCTTGCGGGCTGCCGCCATATTCTTAATTTCTGATGGCGAGGGTTTTTTGTCTGCCTGGCCGAGTGCGGCTTCAATATTCCTGATGCAGGAACTCATATAAGCCAGTTCAACAGGTTCCAGTGAAGCTTTATGGTCGGGGCCTGGTAAATTTCTGTCGAGAGTGAAATGTTTTTCGATAACTGTGGCTCCTAATGCAACTGCTGCAATGGGGATTTCAGTACCGAGGGTATGATCAGAGTATCCTGTCGCAACACCGAAACGTTCGCGGATTTGTAACATAGCTAACAGATTTACATCCTTCATAGGGGTCGGATATTCTGTATTGCAATGCAGGATAGTTAAGTTTTCTTTTTTTGCACCTGCTTCAATCAGGGCACTTACTGCTTCCCCGATTTCATCAAGCGTAGCCATTCCGGTAGAAAGTATCAGCTGAGGAAAGGCGCGCGCCATAGCACGGAGGTAAGGGAGATTTGTGATCTCGCCGGAGGGAATCTTGCCTAAAGTGATACCGAGCGAAACTAACAGTTCGATGCTGTCAAGATCGAATGGGGTTGACAGAAACTCAATATTTTTCGATTTGCAGTAAGCAATTAATTCGTGATGAGCAGATTCATCCAGCTCCAGTTTCCGGAGCATTTCCAATTGCGAATTACTTTCACCAGCCTCTGCTTTGATTTGGTATTCTGCTTTGGAAGCTTGTTTCGTAACAAGTTTACTTGCCTTAAATGTCTGAAATTTTACGTATTCCACTTTTGCTGCCGCCGCCGCATCGATCAGCTGTTTCGCTTTTTCCAGATCTCCGTTGTGGTTGACACCTGCTTCTGCGATGATGATGGTTTTTCTCATAGTTTATTTTATTCTGATAAACGGAGCGGGGGCATATACACCCTTCTCCTGGACGTTTTTATAAATAACCGTACCGGCGCCGATAACGGTGTTATCCGGAATCGTTACACCTTGTACAATCACGGCACCGCTACCAATGAAAACACCATTTCCAATCCTGCAACCTCCGTTTATGATGGCACCGGTTGAAATGTGTACGTGATCTCCAATCTGTGCATCATGCTCAATATTGGCATTTGTATTTATTATGCAATTAACACCGGTTTTTGCATCCGCATTGATCTTGGCTCCGTGAAGAACGATTGTCCCCTGTCCAATTTCTGCAAACCTGGACATTTGTGCAAAGTTTGAAATTACAGTGGCGATCCGTGCATTTACATTACACAACTGATTATAACATTTAATACGGACTGCGGGGTCGTTAATCTGACCAACAGCAATCAAGAACCAGTAGTCCTCCTTCGCCAGTGTGGCAATATCGCTATCACTACCAATCACGGGATATCCCAGAATAGCGGTACCTATTCTGGATGATTGATCAAGTATGCCATGCAATTCCCATTCATCGCTATTTTCTATCGTTGCAATGCAGGATTTGGCATGTCCACCACCACCAACCAGTATTAACTTACGTTTCATTGAGGCAATGTTCTATTTAAAAATACTTAAACTCTTACACTGCTGGGAATATTCACTACTCTTTCTTCCAGCCAGGCTGCATTTGTGAGATCGCCAGTCTGGCATTGGGCATACATGGGAAGCCTGTTCATGAGCTGCCAAATAGGCCGGCACATAATACCTTTCTCATTCATATGTCGGAGAAACTCATTTTTAGCATTTGCGTTAGGTAAAATGAGTGTGTTTAGCCAGAAATTGGCTACACTGTTACTCGGTTCATCTACGAACAGAATGTCTGAATCGCGGAAGAAGGAAGAATACATGGCAGCAAGCTGACGTTTATTTTCCAGAAATGATGGCAATTGCTCTAATTGGGCTACTGCCAGAGCTGCATTCAAATTGGGCATCCTATAGTTGTAACCTACAAAATCATGCATGTACTCCCAGGCATGCGGGACTTTCGCGGTTGTAGAAATATGCTTCGCTTTTTTACCAAGCACTTCGTCATTCGTTACTATGGCACCGCCACCGCCACAGGTAACAGTTTTATTACCATTAAAGCTGAAAGTTCCAAGCAGTCCGATAGTACCTGTATGCCGGCCATCCACGGTGCTGCCAAGTGATTCCGCTGCATCTTCCACCAACGGAATATTATATTTTGTGCAGATATCTGCTATTTCATTGATCCGGAGGGGGAATCCGAAAGTATGCATGGGGAGGCAGGCTGCAATCCGTTTACCAGTAGTTTTATTATAACTGTGACCATCACCCCGGATTTCCGCATTAGCATCAAGGAAATTTTGCAATGCAATAGGAGACATGCCCATAGTATCCCGGTCTACATCAACAAACACGGGCTTTCCACCGGCATGTGTTATTGCATTGGCAGTAGCCACAAATGTAAGTGGCTGAGTAATCACTTCATCACCATGTTCTACTCCGGCCAGAACCAGTGCCAGGTGAAGGGCGGCGGTTCCATTTACAATGGCAACTGCATAGCGGGCGCCGGTGAACGCAGCCATTATTTCTTCAAACTTATTGACAAAGGGGCCAGTAGATGATACAAACGTAGTGTCAATTGTCTCCATCAGGTATCGCTTTTCATTGCCTAAAAAGCGGGGTTCATGCAAGGGAATAAATCCTTCCTGGTTATTAAAGGCGCTTCTGATGAATGATTCTACTTTTTGAAGTTCCATTGCTATTGGTGCGGTTTTTCGGATTTTTAGATTGGGTTCTGTTAAAAAAACAAATTGCTTTCGGGGTACAAAAGCAAATATTTACTAAATGCAGGGCTTGAATGTTGTTACATTATCCCATGATTTCCCTGTATAACCGGCGAATGATTATCCAGGCCAGCATAAGCAGGCCTGCAATAAACCCACCGGCGATAATTCCTTTAAGACGACCAAACTTTTCCTTTTTCAATGGTAAAATTGGTGAATCCACGATTTGCATGATAGGACGTTCCTGAGCCATTGACATCTTACTTAACTCCAGATTCTTTACAACTTCAGCATACATAGTCTGCAGTACAAGCTTGTCTCTGGCGTACATTTCTGTACTGACATTCGTAATACTCCGGGCCGGATTCATGTTCATATCCTGCGCAGTCGCAACGGAAAAAGTTTTCTTATTGAGTAAAGTGAGTAAAC
Source organism: Chitinophaga deserti (assembly GCF_003149455.1). Lineage (GTDB taxonomy): Bacteria > Bacteroidota > Bacteroidia > Chitinophagales > Chitinophagaceae > Chitinophaga > Chitinophaga deserti. The sequence continues at coordinate 796,687 of NZ_QFFK01000001.1, read as the reverse complement.
TGTCAGCTTTCATCTGCAGGTTATCGACGATCGACTTACTTTTTTGCGTTTTTGTTTCGATATAAAAGTTTGTCGCTTCTTTTACCAGTCGTTCGGTGAAAGTTTTGGAAAACAATTCATCTTTTGTAGTGCATTTCACGGAAATAAAGCTCAGTTTCTTATCCGGCTTGGACACCTCAAGATGTGCCTTGGAAATGGAATTATACAGAATCTGCAGGATACTATCCTGTTGTAGCGAAAATTTTGACCTGGGTACACCGGGAATAAAATGGAGGTCTTTCAGAGCAGGTTTCCCTTGCCAGCCATCCCTTAGCTCATTGAATTCAATGTAATAATCAGCCAGTGTAACAGTTTTTCCATTAATGTTTATAGAAGAAAGCAGTGTTTTTTCCACCATCAGTCTGGATTGCAGAAACCGAAGAATATTATCTCCGGAAAACACCCCGCTGCTGCTATTAGAGCCGAGGTCAATACCGAATTGACTGGCCAGGCCAGCATAACTGCTTAATGTAGAACCTTTTGTGTCTTCAAGTACAAAAGTCAGCTCCGCCGGATAGTTTGGCTTTTGCAGGCTGGCCAGGAGAAAACCAATTCCGCCACCGAGGATACCAGCGAGAATAAGTATGAATTTCCGTTTCCAAAAATATTGCAGCCAGTCCTGAGACTTCAGGATTACATCTTTTAACGATATTTCATCGTTTTGTTTAGTCATTTTGTTTTCAGGATCCATGAAAAATTACTTTTACTGCAATAGTCGACTATTTGATTTTGTCCAGAATCGTTACGAGAACAAGGGCGATTGAGGCAATACCGGCTGTGAGGCCAATAGCTTCGCCTGTGTTTATTCCCCGTTTATCTTTTCTGGAAGGCACATAGATTTCTGAACCGGGGCGAACTTTCGGATATGTGTTGAAAAAGAACGCTTTTTTGGTGCTTTTTACTTCACCATTAGGATAAATTACATAGCTTCTCCTTTTTAAAGCGCTGGCAGTGTAGCCACCAGCATTTCGGATATATTCCCGGAAGCCCATGTTTTTCACATAACGGACTTTTTTCGGGAAGTAAATCTCTCCAAAAATCTGGACTGTCTGTAGTTTTTTAGGCACTTTGATTACATCTCCCTCTTCCAGGAAGAGGTCGTATTTGGAACCTGGATTTTTTATAATTGCCTGAAGATCTATATTCAGGAGTTGTTCTTTCCTCAGTATGGCATTTTCAAGCTGGCTGAGAGAACTGGTGTCCCCTTGTTTGCTGCTAAAAACGCTAAGCTTGTAACTTAGCAGCGCACTGTCAGAAGAATTAGTGAAAGTTTTTCTTAACAATACTGCTCCTTCCGGATAAGATTCAGGTTTTAAACCGCCTGCACGGCTCAAAAGATCCGAAATTCGTTGACTCCGGCTGTTAAGTACATATCCGCCCGGATAAACCACTTCACCATCAATCGTCACACTGGCCTGTTCGATGTAAGTTGGTGATTTCCGGATAATGATTTCATCAAAAGGCTGAAGCATGAATTCAGAAGCTTCCGGACTGGATCTAAGGTCATTGCGGATCTCGAATTGTTGTACGATAGCTTTCTGAGAATCGGCTGGCATATAATCACGACCGCGTATACGCCGGGAGATCTCAACGCGTTTCAGTGAAGCCGCTTCACGTAATCCCCCAGCGATCAGTACGAGATCTTCCAGCTTCATGCTGTCCATAAAATCGTAATAACCGGCATTATTTACCAGTCCATCGATTTTAACCTTGAATTTCTCCTGTAACTGTAATTTTGAAAATATTACAACACTATCTTCTCTTTGCAGGAAAATTTTCTGCTTATCCTGTATAACATCTTCTACGTTGAAATTAATTATGGAAGGTGTATAATCTTCTTTCATTCTGCGGATAATACCACGGGATGTAGACGCGATTTCCATCAAGCCGTCTGCTTTCTTAATCAGGTCGAGGATTGTCATGCTTTTTTCAAGAGCGTAATCGCCCGGGTGGAATACTGCACCGGTGATACTAACACGATTGGAAAAGCGATCCAGTATAGCATCTACAAAGAAGCGGTCACCTGGATGTAATGCAAATCCTCCGATCTCAGATTTAGAAACAGTAATAATCTCTCTTTCTTTACTGGCTATTCTGGATGCGCGAATTACATCACGGTAGGCCAGTTCGGTATATCCACCGGCATAACCCAGGACGGTTTCCAGTGTTTCCCCTTCTTTAACTTCAAATATTGCAGGACGTTTTACCTGGCCTTCCAGCGTTACTCTGGTTTTGTAAGGGTTTATTTTAATAATATCCTGATCCTGCAAAATGATATTATTAGTAAGATCGCCTTTGGTAATGAAATCGTAAAGATCAAAAGTTGCGGTTATGTTACCGTTCCGGATAACCTGTATTGCACGGAATGAACCATTGCTATTGGGACCGCCGGAAACATATAATGCATTGGCAATAGAGGCAAGAGAAGGTAATGTGTAAGTCCCGGGCCTTGCAACTTCACCAATAAGCAGGACTTGTATACTGCGAATGGAACCTAATGTTACCTGTACAAAAGTATTTCCAGATCTGATACCGCTATATATCGTACCCAATTGCTTGGTTATTCTGGTTTTAGCCTCTTCCATAGTTAGTCCGTTTACGTATACCGGACCGATGTTTGGTATACGGACATAGCCTTCAGGACTTACTTTTAGTGAGTGCTGTACTTCGGAATAGCCATAAACATCAATCATCACTTCATCTCCGGCGGCAAGTCTGTAGTTAGTTGGAGTTGGCATTCTGAGGTTAGGCTCGAAAGTCAGGTTTTTGTTTGTAAACAAGTCAGAACCAAAGATGATGGTTTTTGAGCCTACCGCTTCCACTTTTCCGCCTTCGTCATTCGTCATTTTTACCATATCTATCCCACGGCTTGTTTCTTCCGATTCTGTTTGTGGGGCAGAAGAAAACTCCTTATCGAGATTGAGGTTCCGGATTCGGGATCTCAGTTTCGACACTTCAGATTGCGGGATGCCCTTTTGCTGTGCAAATGCATTCAACTGATGGAGACCTATATTGTTTTTCTTCATTTCTACTACCACCTGGCGAACCTGTTCATCCGTCAGATCGTCGACTTTCATCTGCTGAATTTGCGCAGGATCAATCACTTGTCCAAATGAGGAGCAGAGTCCGGTGAGGAGCAGGAAATGAATTATAAGAATTTTCTTCATGTAATTTTCAGATAAAAACTTCTCGAAATTTTGCGAATCCTTTGCAAACTCCTTGCCAATAGGGGGTTTACAGAAATTGATCGGCAAATTTATTAAAAATAACATATAAATGTTACGGGATTGATAAACAATGCTCTTGCTTGCCAGCGCTTCCCGGGCGAAATTACAATTCCCCCGGTTTATCTTCACCGCTAATTCTGGCAATGGGAATAGAGGCTGCTATAACCGAGCATCAACCAGGCTCCTGTCAAGTACTGATTTAGTATCAAATACTACCGTATCGCTGCCGTTTCGCAGGGCAGAGTAGTCAAGTTCAAGAAAGTTAAAGTGGGCCACGGCGAGGATTATCGCGTCGTATTGCCCGGTTGGGGCTGACTTTAGCTGAATATCAAATTCCTGGAAGACATCATTGTGGCTGGCATGCGGATCAAACACATCGACCTCCATCCCGAATTGCAGCAGCTCCCTGTAAATGTCTCCCACCCGTGAGTTCCTGATATCCGGACAGTTCTCTTTAAACGTAACTCCTAATATAAGCGCCCTGGCCCCATTCACCTTCATCCCTTTCCGGATCATCAGTTTCACCACCTTATTGGCCACGAACATCCCCATATTGTCGTTTACCCGTCTCCCGGAAAGGATCACCTGCGGGTGATACCCCAGTAACTGGGCTTTATGCGCCAGGTAATACGGGTCTACCCCAATGCAGTGCCCGCCAACGAGGCCAGGCCTGAATTTGAGGAAGTTCCACTTAGTGCCGGCAGCTTCCAGCACATCATGCGTGTCGATCCCGATCCGGTCAAAGATCAGGGCCAGCTCATTGACGAAGCTGATGTTTACATCCCGCTGGGCATTTTCAATAGCTTTGGCGGCTTCTGCCACCTTGATGCTGGGGGCGGGATGGGTACCTGCAGTAATAATGGTACGATAAAGGGCATCTATGGCAGCCGCAGCTTCCGGGGTGGAACCGGAAGTAACTTTGATAATACGGGTGAGAGTATTGATTTTGTCGCCCGGGTTGATCCTTTCCGGGGAATACCCGCAAAAGAAATCAATATTAAAGCGCAGGCCGGAGTGCTCTTCCAGGATGGGGACGCATACTTCTTCCGTGCAGCCGGGGTAAACGGTGGATTCATAAATCACGTAATCGCCCTTTTTGAGCACTTTGCCCAACATGGCGGATGCAGCGCTGAGGGGGCCGAGGTCGGGTGATTTATACGCATCTATGGGGGTGGGTACTGTTACAATATATACATTACAGCCTGCAAGATCTGCCGGGTTACCGGAAAACCGAAGACCCCGCAAGTTGGCGGATTCCGTGGCATCAGAAAGGGCAGTACGGAGGTCGGGTAAACTGGCTTCGCGGGTATGATCCTCAGCACGGGAAAGCTCTGCGATCCTGTCCGGGTCGATGTCGAAACCAAGCACGGGATAGTGCCTGGCGAATTCGATCGCCAGCGGAAGGCCAACATAACCCAGGCCGATAATAGCTATATGGTAGTTCGGATCCATTCGCGGATTCATTTTATTCGCAGGCAAGATAAGTCATTGGTAATTAGTAATAACAGTATCCGCATTTATAACCACTGTCTTTCGGCTCCGCAAATTTAAATCAGGCGGGGCGGAGTTGTTTTTGGGGCAATACGGTCAATAAAGGAAAATGGTTCAATTATTGGAAAATATTTTTGCAAAACTACAAACCTTCTGCCAATCTTCTGCGTATATACTACAGTCGAAGCGTGGACTTTTTGTGTTATATTCCTATATTTTTATATTCATTCTTAATATTACCCTCCTCCTTTTAAACAGTTATTTACCCCGTTAGCCAATATAATCGTGTGAAGAAATACGTCCCATATTTTGCATAATGCTGATTATGAAATTGTTAATGCCTGCTTTTCTGTGCCGATAACGAAAAAAAATCCAGGAAATTGTTTGGAGTAACGTGTTATTTTGTTTAAATTAGTCTAACAAAAATTAAACAATATGTCATCCGCTGAATTTAACACCCTATTGCTCAGCAACGCTGACTTCCTAAAGCCCTTCGCCATAACGTTGACCAAGGACGCCGAATCCGCCAAAGATCTTTATCAGGAAACCATGTTCAGGGCGCTTTCAAACCAGGAGAAATACCTGGCAGGCACCAACATACGCGCGTGGCTCTACACCATCATGCGTAACATTTTTATTAACAATTACAGAAGGAAATCTAAACAACACGTTTGCTTCGATAACTCGACAAACGATTTTTTACTCAACACCCAGCAGGTTATCATCGGCAACCAGGCGGAAAGCGGCCTGAGGATCAAGGACATCCAATCATCCGTTCACCACCTGCCCGTCATTTTCAAGAAACCCTTCATTTTGTACCTCGACGGATTTAAGTATTTCGAGATTGCTGAAATTCTGGAAGAACCCTTAGGAACCATCAAAAGCCGTATCCATTTCGCCCGTAAAATGTTGAAAGCCCAGGTAGCCCGCTATTAATCATTACTTATCGTCTGATTTCTACTTTCCATCTGCAAAAACATATATCCGACTGAGCCCCGGATATCACCCATCTGAACCAAATCCCTACATTACCTCTGATTGCACCTGCCCGAAATACGGTATCAGGATTGCCATGCCCTGTCTGTACACTGCCAGGCCTGCTTTCCAGATAACCCGCCCTTCCGGTACCTGCTTTCGCATGCCTGATCGTACTTCCGCTGCCGGTAGGCCGCAGCCGGATCATATTTTGCATGCTTTCATGGGAGAATGATGTCAAAATGCCGGGAACTTGCCCTATTTTTATAGCCAAATCATCTCCGATAAGCATGACATTGCCCCCCGTCATCCTCGTCAATGAAAAAGACGAACCAGTTGGCACCATGGAAAAACTGGAAGCTCACCAAAAGGGTCTCCTCCATCGCGCATTCTCCGTATTCGTAATAAACGATGAAGGACAGATGCTGCTGCAACAGCGCGCTGCCGGTAAATATCATTCCGGCGGACTATGGACCAATACCTGCTGCAGTCACCAGCTGCCGGGAGAAGATACCTCAGTGGCCGCACACCGCCGCCTGGCTGAGGAAATGGGCTTCGATTGCCCGCTGGAAGAAGTTTTTAGCTTTACCTACCGCGCAGAACTCGATAACGGACTCACCGAAAATGAGTTTGATCACGTATTACTGGGCAGATACAATGGCCCGGTACACCCCGATGCCGGTGAAGTACAGGCCTACCGTTATCTATCCCTCAACGATATACGTTCCCAACTCGCCACCGCCCCACAGCAGTATACCCACTGGTTCCATATCGCCTTCCCGCAGATCGCAGCTTTTATTGAGGGGAAGCCGGCAGACTGATGCCGCGGCGGAACATGGTGCAGCATTCCCTGATGTAACTGATAAAATCATAATCACTGGCATTGAGCACAAATTCATATGTCGGGCGGTACCTGTTCATGAACATGATCAGGCTGTCGGCCGAAAGCCCCGTTTGCCGGACCACCAGCTCCGCATTGTAACGCTCATTTACGAATTGTGCCCGCTCATGCTCTATGAGCCTTCGGCGGAATGTGCTTTTGGAACGATTGGAGGAAAAGGATAGCGCTTTGTACAATTTATGGATATTCACCCCTATACCCACAGGGGAGATCATAACCACTTCTCTGAAATGTGGCCGCCTGAAGTCGAACCCCGCCCTGAAATTCTCCCTGTCTGCCAACGAGTCCAGTTGCCGCTTCCGCTGTTTTACTTCCACACCCGCCAGCTGTTCTATTCTGGGCCGTAGGTAAATGCGCTGGGGAAGACTTGCCGCAGTGGAGGTCCAGAGCAGGTGCCCCATGGCCTGAATGATCAGGGTATCGCCCTGTTCTGCGGAAATAGTGAAGCGGCCCAGGGCATCTGTGAGTGTAGCCATTTTGTTGCGGATGTTGGCAACGGTGGTGCCGGAAAGTGGTAAGGAATCGAGGCCGTATACGGTGCCCTGTACCTGCTGTGCCCGGGAGGCGGCCGGTGCCAGGAGCCAAATGCAAACAATGAACAGGAACAGGGTACGCATCATACCCTGAAGATATCTCAGCCGTTTCTAACGAAAAGTTAAAAGATATAAGACTATTTTTCCCGGTCTGCCTTGAGCGACCGTATCATTTCTCCATACCCCATATGCCGCTCCAGAGCATTGAGCGATGCGGCTATACGGCGTGCCTTCGTTTCTTCGGTTTTAGCATCATCTATCCATTTGGAGAAATAGCGCCGGTGACTGGGTGCCAGTGATTCGAAGAATTCCTGTGCACCGGGCAGATCTGCGAGGCATTCTATAAAATCCCCGTTCATTTCGAATGGCTTGAGGTCTACTTCCAGTTGCAGCTGTACGGAAGCCCCCTGCTTTTTCCCGATCCCTTTACGCATAACGGCGTTTACGGGCAGTATAAAAGCTCCTTCGCCGGCGGGAAGTAAAGATGTTTGCGAAATAGGATGCTGGTCCAGCAGGCCTTTTACCCGGAACGACTGCTTCATTCCCGGCCTGATCTTTTCCGCAACTGCCGCAGGTATTTCAAGGTAGGTCCAGCCGGTTTTGTCGCCTGCATCGGCAAATTTCTTCAGGATGGCGGTGAATCGGGTCATGTGCCAAATTTCGACAATTCTGTTCAGTATCCATAACGCTGCCTGCGGTAATCACCTGCAGTATCGCGCTGATATTGATAATTGATCCGGCCACCTTTTACTTTCCGGTCGAACCTGCGGTATTCCACAATGCTGGAATCTTTTTTTGTAAAGGTGATTTGGCCGGTAAGGTCTACGCTGATGGTATGTTCATTATTGATCTTCGGGGCATACACGGGGGAATGCGCGAAATCGATGACCATGGAATCGAGGTATTGATATGAGATGTACAGGTAATGGAAGCCGGCTTCCCGCATGCTTTGCATACCGGTCCGGGTATAATCACTATGAAATTCGAAGGAGGTTAGATCGAAAGGGAAATGCCCTTTTTCTTTGGTGTACCGCTTAATGGCGCTGGAGAAGGCATAAGTGGGATAGACCCTGTTCTTTTTCTTCTTTTTCCCAATGGGCAGGCCTTCGAGTGGTTTGGAGGAATCGAAGGTATGGGGCCCGCTGCTGCAGGAAGTAATGAAGCAGATCATTGTCAGGTATAGTATGGCTTTGATCATATTGAGGGATTAATGTTGCAATATTAACCGATCAACTGTTAATCAAAATCCAAAATCATTATTGCATTTGTGTGAGATGGCAGGGATCGTGTCCGAAGTGTCGGATAATGGCGCTGCGAAGTTCCGATGGGGTTTCGAATCCGCAGCGGATGGCGGTTATGAGCATAGATTTTCTATTGCGGTGCAGCAGGTGAAAGGCATGGTACATCACCAGCATCTGGTGGTAATCTTTGGGTGAAATGCCGAATTCCTGCAGGAAGCCATTCTGGAATTTATGCCGGCTGATGTGGTATTGCTCGGTTAGTTCCAGCGTATCGGAAAGCAGCCCCACATCCTGGCGTGCTTTAGTAAATATATCATGGAGGGCTGATTTGTCGCTCCGGCTAAGACGTACATACCTTTTACTGCCGGCCATTCTGCTTTGCGTGGCAGCGGCAAGCATCAGATCGAGACAAACGCGGCGGAGAAAGCATTGGGCGGTATCCCCGATATAGCTGCAATGGATGACCTGGGTCAGTAACAGATTCACCAGCTCATTTGGACGGAGAGGAACTGCCGGCTGGGAGCCATGGAGCCAGCAGGCAGCTTTACCCGCAAGGGTGGTCAGCTGGGGCCAGGAGGCGGAAAGCCTGATGAGATCTTCCGGCCGCAACTCTGCCCTGAAAGTACAGTGGTATACATCCGCTGGCAGCTCGCTGATAGTTTCTGCTCCATGTATATCCTGCCTGGTGCCGCAGGAGAATGAGGCATTTTTCTCCACGGCTTCTGCTGGCTTAATAGATTGCTGCACCTCAATGGAACAACATGGCTCCGGGAGACTGGCCGGGAGCAGCATCATGGGTTCGTGGGTGATAATATCGTGGATGCGGATGGTAAATGGCGGGGCGTGGATGATCTGACTGATACGGTCGTGCGCTTCATCACGGAAGAAATGCTTTGAAGCACAGGGAATCTGCAGCGGCCAGTATTCCTGAGGAATCTGGCGTAAGTCCAGTGCGGCGTCCGTAGAAAGGACGGGAAGCCTCCTGGCTCCGTTGGGAGGTGCCTCAGGAACTGGTGCGGCCTGGCGGTGCGGACTGGTTTCCAGCAGAAAGTAGCGGTAAATGTTCCGCATGTTAAGCCGGAAGTGGGGTGCACCGTAATGGCGGGCCTCCAGGAGGTACATCATACTATAGCGTTCGTGGCGGAAGAAGAGGTCTTTCAGCCGAAGGAACTCCGCTACAGAATGCCTTGGTGCTGGATCTGTGTCGCGCACAGATTCATACATCCGTATAAAGGAAGGGTCTTCGTTTAGCGTAACGTAGCCCGGATGAAATGAAGGAGGCAGGGGATGAAAAAGAAGGTCGTGCAGCAGGAGTGATACCAGGTGACGGACAGGCTTCCGCCTGCGTCTGGTTTGCCGTGGACCGGCAGGGCGTATCCAGCTCCAGAATTTCATGCATTGCAGGGTATGGAGGTAAGCGGCGTGGTAATGGGCGCGGTATTGTATTACCATAGCTTCCAGCCATCGTTGCTCTTGTGGGGGGAGTGCATTGGGCGGTATGTATGCCTGAAGGCTTTTGGTGCCAAGGCCAAGGGAAGTGAGGAGGTCGCTGCCGTCGGCAGTTATACGAAGCAGGCCTGCGGTTTCCTTCAACAGCCGGATCTTTTCCAGGTGCGCCAACCCGCTTAATGCCAGGTCGAAAGGTTGATTACTCCCTGCCAGCGCTTCTTCCCGCGTACACATACCACTACGTTCCAGCCATAAGAGCATATGGAGGTTCTCCTTGGAAAGGATACCGGCATACCTACCGGCCAGCGGGCTACCCGGGGTTCTCATCATAGTCGTTTGGCGATGAAGGGGAATCTGGTCGCATATTAATCGCAGGGATGTGGCAGGTGAATAATTTCGGTTGATTATAAATATAGATGCACCCGGCACCTGTTGGGGGGAATAGGGGGTGGTCCTTTTTACGGACAAGATATGCACATGTCTTTGTCTACTCCGCTTCCGAAATGGTTGATTTGAGCCGGAGCTTTTCTTCCTCCAGGTCTATAAGCCCCAGGTATTTACGGATAACCCCTTCGTCGGTACTATACGATGCTTCGTTGAGATCGTGCAGATGCTTCCGTTGCAGCTCCAGCAATTCCAATGCTGCTTTGCGGTAAAGTATATGGTCGCCGTCGGTCACATTGCCATCTGCCGCCTCTTCCGCAGCATACCGTGCCCGCAGCTGCTGCAGCGGAACATTAGCAGCAAGCCCCGAGGGATACGTTTCATCGAGGTAACGTATGCTGAGCGATGCCAGGGTTTTACGCACCTGGTGATCCTGGTCTTCCACAGGCTCCGGATGGTCGGCATCTTCCATATCCAGTTTTTTGACCAGCCAGGGAAGCGTTAGCCCCTGCACCACCAATGTCAGTAATATCACCGTGAAGGTGATGAACAGTATAAGATTGCGTTGTGGAAAGTGAAGGGGGATAGATAATGCCGCTGCCAGCGATACCACCCCACGCATGCCTGCCCATCCAAAAATAAGCGGGCCTTTCCATCCCGGACTGGGATCGGCAGTAGTAATAAATCGGCTGATAAATACGGTAAAGGCGGATGCGAAATAAGTACAGGCCAGCCGGGTAATAATGAGCAGCACCGTGATGAGCACGCCATACCCAATGGCACTGGGCAGGGAAACACTCCCCAGCTCGCGGACTATCACCGGCATCTCGAGCCCTATCAGCAGGAAAACGAGGCCGTTCAGCACAAAGGCGAGTGTGCTCCAAACGGTGGAGCCGCGCAGCCTGCTGGTGGCATTGAGGAACTGATGGCTGCGGTACGAGAGGAACAGCCCGCCACTTACTACTGCCAGTACGCCTGAATATTCGAACATCTCGGCCGTGATATACATCACATACGGTGCCGTTAGCGTAAGCACGGTATCCATATTGGCCGAAGTGGGCAGCTTGCGGTGAAGGAAATAATATATTACGGCTACCCCAATGCCTATTGCCGTGCCCATTACAATAACCACTACAAAATTGATGGCTGCATCCTGGAACACGAACCTCCCGGTTTCCACGGCTATCAGGGCAAACCGGAATACAATAAGACTGGATGCGTCGTTCAGCAGGCTTTCCCCTTCAATTATGGCAGAGAGGCGCTTGGGTACTTTCACATGCTTCAGTACAGATGTGGCACTCACCGCATCCGGCGGCGATACGATGCCGCCAAGGAGGAAGCCAAGCGCCAGGGAGAAGCCGGGGATGAGCGAACTGCTGACGTATGCCACTATGAGCGAGGTGACGATCACCATAATGAAAGCGAACGAGCCGATGATACGGCGCCAGCGCCAGAGGTCTTTCCAGGAGGTGTACCAGGCCGCTTCATATAATAATGGGGGGAGGAAGATGAGGAAGATGTATTCGGGATTGATGGCCACGGCAGGCATGCCGGGAACGGCGCAAAGGGCCAGGCCGCCCAGCAGCAGCACGATGGGGTAGGCTACACGTATCTTGCGGGACAGCATTACCAGCAGCTGAATACAGATCAGGAGAATAATGAAAACGAAAAACTGATGCTCCATGTAGTTAATTATAGATTTTGCGGCCTGAATTTCTCCGGACGGGCGATGTTGCGTCCTGATTCCATGAATATGCCCTCTCCCCGGTAATGAACCGTTTTCGGAAACCGGGGCCATAAAGCACAGCGTGCATGTGTTACTTCCAAGATAAAGAAATTATACTTCGCGAGCATACGCCTGTCGGCCACCCGGCATTCAAAATGAGCGTAACATTCTTCTATGACCGGGGCGGATACCGTTTGTGCTTCTCCGGGAGTGAGCCCGTACTTCTTAAATTTGTTGACCCGCTTCCCGGAAGTATTGCCGATACCTACTATAGTGTCGAGCATATCAGCTGTAGGGATATTGATCACGCATTCCCCGCTTTTTTCTATCATGTTGTAACTGTGATTGGCGGAAGTGATCATACAGCCAATGAGGGAGGGCGTAAACTCCATGACGCAGTGCCATCCCATGGTGCTGATATTATGGTGGTTTTGCCAGTGGGAGCTGACGAGAACTATAGGTCCCGGTTCCAGCAGCCGCCTGATCCCTGCCAGATCCATTTCGGTTTTTCTGTACACACGTTTCATGATGGAAAGGGTTGATGTTTGTTAATAAAACGTACCGGCCGCAAGTAAGTTTGCGGATCGCAGGGTAATCGTGTCAGCTCCGCATTATCTTTTACAATTCGGGGAGAAGAATTTGTTGCAGTGTTTGGATTTATATAAAAGATCATGTACTTTTAACATATACCAATATCATTTGAACGATAATTATTCCACCGTTACTGGAAACGCATGAAATTTCATGCCTAACCCGCCGCCATTCTATTACCAGAAACGTATTGGGAAGATTGTAAACTCATTCTGTCAGGTTAAATAAATTCCATTACTAAATCGAAAGTTATGGGAACCGGCTATTACGTAAACCAAACTCGAAATCGACATCATTGAACCACGTTCGTTCAATTCATCTTTACTGTCCATTCTAAAAACCGGCGGCAGGTCCGTATCTGCAGACGTGTGCTTGTCCGTGTCCGGGATAATCGTTTGTGCTTAATGCGCATGCCCTATTATTCACCTTTTAAATCCCATGTTATGACATATAAGTAGGATTCCAACATAAACCGGCAATATGGGAGTATTGCCGGCAGGCTAAGCTGGGAGAAGCTTTGCCGAGATACAGTTCAAAATACTTCGCTGAACTATAACGCATCAAAAATATGAAAAAAAAGAGGAATATTGCTTTTTTGACAAAAGCGATAAGTGGAATCTTTTTCCTTATCACCCCCCTTTCCGGTACCCTTTCCGTTCATGCCTCAACCGCCTCCAGCCTGTATTTTCAGCAGGCGCAAACCGTCAAAGGCAGAATCATTAGTGAGCAGGACAAACAGCCGGTTCCCGGTGTTGCTGTTCAGATTAAAGGCACGAGCAAAGGCACCGTTACCAATGAAAACGGAGATTTTTCCATCCAGGCCAATGTGGGCGACGTGCTCATGATTTCCAGCATTGGTTTCACTGCACAGGAAGTTACCGTTGAAGCTGGCAAATCCTATAACATTTCACTCGCCTTTTCCAATACTTCGCTCGACGAAGTAGTGGTAACAGGCTATGGTTCACAACGTGTAAAAGACCTTACCGGGGCTGTAGCCGTTGTAAACGTAAACCAGATGAAGCAGCAGCCTGTGGCCAGCCCTGTGGAGTCCCTCCAGGGTAAAGCTACCGGTGTACAGATCATCAGCGATGGTGCCCCCGGTGCCACGCCTCAGATCCGTATCCGCGGCTTCTCTACCATTAACAACAACGATCCCTTATTCGTTATCGACGGTGTGCCTTACGAAGGGAAACTTTCCTGGCTCGACCAGAACGATATCGAATCCATGCAGGTACTGAAGGACGCATCTTCTGCTTCCATCTACGGTGCCCGCGCCAACAACGGTGTTGTGATTATCACCACACGCCAGGGCGTGAAAGGTCCGCCAAGGATCAACCTCAGCTCCTACTTTGGTACCCAGGTGCCAAATAAGAATCAGTTCCCCAAAATGATGAATCCCCAGCAGTACGCTGAGTATCTGTATGAGGCATTCCGCAACGCGGGCCTCACGCCCGGCCAGGAGGGAACTACCGGTAATAACTACGGCACCGGTGCTACACCCACACTGCCGGAATACCTGGTAGCCGGTGGCAAAACGGGTCAAAAGATCACTGCCGCCGATGCCGATCCTTCCAAATACAACTACAGCCGGTCGCTGTCGAATTTCTACCAGATCACCAAAGCTAACCAGCAGGGTACTGACTGGTTCAAGGAAATCACTGATAATGCTCCCATCCGGAATGTTCAGCTGGGCGTAAACGGTGGTGGTGAAAACGCCACCTATGCCATCGGTGCAGGCTATCTCGGTCAGGAAGGTACCATCAGGCATACCGGTTATAAAAGGTATAATGCCCGCGCCAATACAAGATTCAATGCTTTCAACAACCACTTCCGCTTCGGCGAAAACATGCAGTATAGCTATGAAGAGTTTGTAGGTGTAGGCGTAAACCCAAATGTTTCCGGCGACTATCAGGGAGAAGGCAGTGCACTGGGCTTTGCTTACCGTATCCCTGTAATTATTCCGGTTTATGACATTAAGGGAAACTTCGCAGGCAGCCGTGGCGATAAGCTCGGCAACGCACAAAATCCGCTCGCATTACTTTACCGCGCTAAGGATAACATTCAGAAGCGCAATTTCTTCTTTGGTAATGTGTTTGGGGAGGTAGATCTGATAAGAGGGCTTGTAGCCAAAACCTCGTTCGGTATCCGTTACGAAAACTACAGCGGCGTTTCTTACAACTACCCTAACCTCGAATTCTCCGAAGGCAGCGAGGCAAATGGTATGTCGGAAAACCAGGGCTTTAATACAGAATGGACCTGGACCAATACCCTGACTTATAAATGGGAAGTGGCCAATGTACATGCCCTTACAGTAATGGGTGGTACGGAAGCTTTCCAGTCGCGCAACAGATTCCTGTCTGCCGGCCGTAATGATTACTTCCTCCTCGGCCTTCCGGATTACTACTATCTGCCGGCAGGTTCTTCCAACATCAACAACACTTCCAGTGGTGGTGTTGGCTCACTGTTTTCCATCTTCGGCCGTGCCGATTATTCATTCCTCGACCGCTACCTCGTAAGCCTTACCGTTCGTCGTGACGGCTCCTCCAACTTCAGTAAGAACTACCGCTATGGTACCTTTCCCGCAGGTAGCGTGGCCTGGCGCCTTTCTGAAGAAGATTTCCTGAAAGGCAGTAAGTTTATTACCGACCTGAAGCTCCGTGCAGGTTATGGTATTACCGGTAACCAGCGTATCCCCGGGTTCCAGTACATCGACCGGTATGAAAGCCTTATCGCTAACGCCTTCTATCCATACAATGGAAAGAGCATCACATCAGGCGTTTGGCAGAAAGCATATAAGAATACGGAGATCAAATGGGAAGAGTTGAAATCCTTTAACATCGGTCTCGACTTTACCCTGCTGGATGGTGAGCTGGACGGTGCTATCGACTGGTATAGCCGTAAAACAACGGATATGCTGTATCCTGTTCCCCTGCCATCGGCAGCTATCGGCCAGGGTGCTGCTCCTTTCGTGAATATCGGTGATATGAAGAACTCGGGTATTGAAGTGGGCGTAGGTTACCACTACGGCCAGCGTGCGAACAAGCCCTTCAAGCTCGATCTTAACGTGAACGTTTCCCGTAACGTAAACCAGGTGATTTCACTGGCACCTTCCGTGAAAGAACAGCTTTACGGAACATTCCGCAGTCTTCAGACAACGATCCTTCGCCCGGGTGAACCTTTCGGATCCTTTTACGGATACAAATGGGAAGGGGTATACTCCAGTGCGGATGATCTCGGTAAGAGCCCTAAATATACCGGTGCCCGCGTTGGCGGTCCGAAGTATTCAGACGTAAACGGAGATGGTCAGATCACACCGGCCGACCGTACGGTTATCGGCAATCCGCACCCCGACTTCCTGTACAGCTTTGGTATCAATGCGAAGTATAAGAACTGGGATCTGTCTATGTTCTTCAACGGTTCGCAGGGTAATGATCTGTACGAAGCCACCCGGTATTTTACGGATTTCAGTACGTTCGACGGTACCGCCAGTGTACGGATGCTCGACCGCTGGTCGCCCACAAACACCGGTTCAAAAATCCATACGCCCAACAGGAGAGCGAGTGATTATGAGCTCGCATCTTCCGGCTACTATGTGCAGGATGGCAGCTACTTCCGTATGAAGAATCTGCAGATCGGGTACAATTTCAAGGTGGACAACTGGTTTAAAGGAAACATGCGTACACTCCGTGTGTATGGCGGTGCTTCCAACCTGTTCACAATCACGAAATACACCGGCCTCGATCCTGAAGTAAGCCAGACCAACTCTACCTTCTCTGCGTTGGGTGTTGATTTTGGTGTATATCCGGTAGCACGGCAGTTTATCATTGGTTTCAGTGCAGGTTTCTAATCTAAAAGACTTTTGAACATGAAAAGGATTCATAGCATCATAATAGTGGCATGCGCTACCATATTGGGCTCCTGTGGCGCGGACTTTCTGGAAAAGAACCCGCAGGGAGAATTGACCCAGGATCAGATCACTTCCTCCAGAGGTGTGGAAGGTATGCTGACGGGCGCGTATGGCCTTGTAAACGGAAACGTTAACGGCACCTGGGGTAACTATTCCTCTTCGCCCAGCCAGTGGCTGTTTGGAGAAGTTGGAGCCGATAATGCCCACAAAGGAAGTAACAACGGTGACCAGCCCAACATGAACCAGGTTGAGCTGCACGACGTGTCTGTCTCCAACGACAATACCGAGATCCTGTGGAACCGGTATTATGAAGGCATTGCCCGTTGCAACAATACGCTCAAGCTGTTGAAAGTAGTACAGGCCGGCTCGGCAGATAAGCTCTCCGATGAGCGTGCTAAGCAGGTGGAAGCGGAAGCCCGTTTCCTCCGGGCGCACTACTACTTTTTCCTGCAAAGGATATTTGCAAAAATCCCTTACGTAGACGAGTCTATGACGCCCGAACAGGCGCTTGCTGTTAAAAACGAAGGGGGGGTATATGCTAAAATTGAAGCGGATTTCAAATTCGCGGTAGACAATCTGCCTGCAGTAATGCCGGATGCCGGCCGCGCCAACAAAATTGCTGCGCAGGCATACCTGGGTAAAGTATTGCTGTATCAGAAGAAATACCCTGAAGCGCTTACGCTGCTGAATGCTGTTATTGCAGCAAAGCCCGATCTGGAGACGCTTGATTTCAGAGACAATTTCGATGTAACGAAAGAGAACGGTCCCGAAAGTATTTTCGCTGCTCAGCACGCCATCAACCCCGATGGTAGCGGAGATAATGCGAATGTGGGCGATATGCTCGGCGGTTTCTATGGTACCGCACCGGTTTCCTGCTGCGGGTTTTATCAGCCTACTTTCGACCTGGTTAACTCATTCCGCGTTACACCGGCCGGTTTACCCATGCTGGACGGAAGCTACCGGACCAATCCGTATCTGTCAGATTTCGGTCTCACCGGAAATGCCAAAACCAACTACCAGGTAGATGTAACCTGGGAGTTTGACCCCCGCCTGGATTATACCGTAGGCCGCAGAGGCGTACCGTATCGCGACTGGGGCATTATGCCCGGTGATGCCTGGATTCGTGACCCCGCCTATGCCGGACCATTTGTTGGCGTTAAGCATATGGTGGACGCTACCTCCCGCGGTACTGAAACCGTTGCAGGTGCGCCTTACATTACAAGCCTGAACGTAAACATCATCCGCCTGGCAGACGTATATCTGATGGCGGCAGAATGTTACATCGAGCAGAATAACCTGCCTGCTGCACTTGCGCTGGTGAACAAAGTACGCGCCCGGGCTTCTCACCTGCCGGGGAGGGTCGTAAATGGTGCACCTGCCGCAAACTATAAAGTGCAGCCATACGCAGCTTTTGCAAGCCAGGCGGTTGCCCGCAATGCCCTTCGCTTTGAGCGCAGGCTGGAGCTGGCTATGGAAGGTCATCGTTTTTATGACCTTGTGCGCTGGGATATCGCCAAAACCACAATCGAGAGCTATTCCGCATTTGAAGGAAACCTCCTTACTGCCTTCAAAGGAATCGTTTTCGAAGCTAAAGACGCTATCCTGCCTATCCCCCAGCAGCAGATAGACCGCTCGCAGGGGGCCTTATCGCAGAACTAACCGTTTAATCCTTTGTCATAACCCTACGGTGCCTGTTGCAGAGCAGGCGCCGTTTTTTTTACCCCAATTCACCCTTTTGGGGCACATGATTGCCTGTATGGTAATCATGTTATTTCCATCGCGTAACTGAATATCAACTTCATGATGATTTTAAATAGTCCCGGCACCTGATGCCAATCCACGTTATTTTTGGTCAACCCACCCCGGGACTCTATGCAGAGTCCCGGTTTCTTTTTAGATACTTCAAGGGTAATGAAGCCTTAAGGATAGGGTACTTTATATATATTTTAGGCCCTTTTCCGCTACAGTATTGGGTTTGTACCCGTTTTATATACATTAAGTATACTTTAAGTACTCTTTAACCCTTAAGTAACCATACCTTAAGTGAACCTTTACGCTGGCACAAATGCCCCGTTTTTCAGTTTTCTGTGGCTTTGCTGGTAAAGGGCGGGCGCCGGAGGGCCTGATATGTGAAACCAAGGAGTATGAGCATGAGGCCGGTGTGGAGAAGTACTGCATCAGGGGTGCCAGGGATATGGGTGTGCGGCAGCCATCCTTTTTCCAATAACCCGTTCAGGAAGCGGTGGCTGTAGAGCATGCCGGCAATCATGGGCAGAATGATGAATCCCGATACGGTAAGTGCCTTGTACCGAAGGCGCAACTTCCGATAGATGAGTATAATGGGAATTACCAGTTTTGTGCTTTTCGCTTCCGGCGATTGAAAGTGTTTTGCTGCCATCCTGCAGGTAGAAAACAGCATTCCTGCAGGGCTGTTTTCCGGTTAAGGGGAAGCGGGCTTTTTTCTTCGGTTTTAAGATCAGAGAGGCAAAATTCCCCAAACGCTTCAGGTAAGTTATTGCCGGGCCGGTAAGCAACCTTTTTTCGTTAGATTACATAATCGAAAACCCGTTCCCATGAAATCAATTCGTTACGCTTTAATGGTTAGCCTGCTGGCATGCTCGTTCGCTGGCGCGGCCCAGGAACAGGATATCGCAATCAGCCTGCATACACCCGATTATTACAGCGGCACCAAAGGCCGGTCTATCACCAGTGTGAGAGAATTGCAGATATGGTGTGTGAATAGTAAGCCTGACAGTATCCTCTATGAAGTAAATTCCGGAACCAGGAAGGGCGCGGCATGCAGGGATATGCCCGGTTTAAACGTATTGACAAAAAGGGAAGGAAGCAAATTGCTGGTATGTATCCTTAAACGGCATAATCCTTTCCTGCTTAAGGAGGAAGTGCTGAGTTATTCATATGATTCTCTGAAGAAATGGGACAAGAGGAATCATCCTGAAGATGCGATACCGCGAATCATCACCCGGCTGCCCTATTGTATCAATGACACCATCACCTTCCAGCCTGTGGAAATATACTTTTTCCCTTTTCACGTTGGCTTTACAAGTAAAGATGCCTGTGTGAACGAAATGCCGCTTGCTGCGTCCTTTGGCCGGAGCGGAGTGGCGGAGTTTGGAGAGATGGTTCTTTACTTTAATAAAGCGGATTATTTGTGGCCGGATAGCAGACTGACTATCAGGGTGAAGGAAAACGGCGCTATGCAGGACGATAAGATCAGCAATCAGCTGGTATATAAATCAAGCTATCGTATGACTGATACGCTCGTCATTGGCGGGAAGCTGTTTAAAATGGACAGCATAAGCAGGGAGTGGGATAAGGTATATATGCGCAGGTTGACGGAAACAAAGCTGGTTGCAAGAATGCCGGAAAGTCATATGCGGGAACTGGCGCCCTACTTCGAAAAAGCAAAAGAATACGTATTGCTCGATTTCTGGGGAACCTGGTGCGCCCCCTGTATAGCTGCTATGCCTGAATTGCGGAAATTGTACAATGAGGTTAAATCCGATGTGCCCTTTGTGAGCGTTTGTTTCGATAACCCGGCAAATTATCCGAAAGCGAAAGAAATATTTGTAAAGAACAGGCTCCCCTGGCCCCAGATATTTAACAGCATGGCAGAAAAACAAAACACCCTCACCAGTGATTTATCGATAACAACTTTTCCGACCTATATGCTGGTGAGAAAGAACGGAGATATATTCTACAGTTCCAGCCCGGAAGGGTTTGAAAAACTACGCGGGATACTGCTGCAACAAAAGTAAAAACGTGGTGTGAGCTTCAAAAACTTCGGGTGTAACCAACCCGCCTTCCCCTCAAACAAAATAAAAAACCCGCAAACGCTGCAGTTAGCTTGTTTGCGGGAATATGGTGGTAGCCTCGACAGGAATCGAACCTGTATCTGGAGCTTCGGAAACTCTTATACTATCCATTGTACTACGAGGCCGGCCTTTTTTGAAGGAATGCAAATGTAATGGAAAAGTAATGGAAAAATGAATATTTGGAAAGAATTTTATAAAGTGCCGATGTTGCTCTTGAAAATGCGTACAGCAATGGCCAGCAGGATTACCCCGAAGAATTTACGCAGCACCATCAGCCCTGCTTTTCCCAATATCCTTTCGATATAGCTGAGCGAACGGAGCACGATGAAAATGATGATCAGGTTCACCAGGATGCCCGCGAGGATGTTATAATCCCCGAAATCTGCTTTGAGCGACATGATGGTGGTAAGCGTGCCCGACCCTGCAATCAGCGGAAAGGCGATGGGGACAAGACTGCCCGTTTTGGTATCCTGGTCGTTACTCTTGAAGAATTCTATCCCGAGGATCATTTCGAGGCCGATGATGAATATCACGATGGAACCCGCTACGGCGAACGATTGCAGATCCACGCTCATCAGGTTCAGGAACGCTTTGCCACCCAGTAAAAACGCCACCATCAGTATACCCGATGCTATGGTGGCCTTGGCGGCATTAATCTCCCCGATCTTCTCCTTCAGCGATAACAGTACGGGGATGGACCCCAGGATATCTATCACGGCGAAAAGGGTAAAACTGATGGTAATGATCTGGTCGATACTGAACATATGATGAAATTTTAGCAAAAGTAAGGTTTTCTATCACCTGATATTGCCTTAAAATAGCTATTTTGGCGGGAATTAAGCGTTTGCCATGCAGGAAGATATCATCATACAGATCAGTCATAAAATCAAAGAGAAGCGGAAAGCTAAAGGCATCACCGTGCAGGAGCTTGCCGATAAGGCAGATGTGAGCAAAGGCCTCATTTCCCAGATCGAGAATAACCGTACCGTGCCCTCCCTGCTGGTACTCGTTAACATCATCAGGGCACTGAACCTGGATATGAACGAGTTCTTCAACGACATCAACCAGAACAAACAGGCCGCCAAGGTAATCGTCATCAAAAAAGACCAGTACCAGTCGTTCGAGAAAGAAAATGCCAAAGGATTCCTCTATAAAAGGGTACTTACCCGGAATATCAAAGGCGGCCCCACCGATATCGTACTGCTGGAGCTGAAAAAGGATGCCCGCCGTAACCAGATCGTTAAAACCGACGCTTACGAATACAAATACGTGATCCAGGGCACCGTGGAGTACCTGATCAACAACGAAAAATTCATCCTCGAAGCCGGCGATTCCATCTTCTTCGACGGCCGCCTCGGCCACAAACCTTCCAATATCGGCCCCGATAACGCCCTTCTCCTCGTTATTTACTTCTTCCAGGAAGGGGAGAAATAATTCCGTCAAAAAAATTCAGTTCATGAAAATTTAACAGGTGACTTTATTAAAAATGTTTACTTTTACTATTCAAAAGTTAGCATTTATAAACACAGTCACATGGCTATATCTACCCGCTCCTTCACAGTAAACGGCAAAACCTACACTCCGCCAGCCCGGCCTGTAGTGGTTATCTGCCTGGACGGCTCTGCCGACGAATACCTCGATATTACGCTTGCGCACGACCGCATGCCCAACCTCAAACAAATGACCCTTGCCGGCTACCGCGGTATGGTTCGTGGGGCACTGCCTTCGTTCACCAACGTAAACAATTCCTCTATTGTAACCGGTGTTACCCCGGCCGTACATGGCATTTGCGGGAAC
The DNA here is from genome assembly GCF_003149455.1 of Chitinophaga deserti. GTDB lineage: Bacteria > Bacteroidota > Bacteroidia > Chitinophagales > Chitinophagaceae > Chitinophaga > Chitinophaga deserti. Next base: position 774,593 of record NZ_QFFK01000001.1, on the reverse strand, counting down.
TTCTTTTTTGATACCGACAAGCAGGAGGAAGTAATGATGAACTCTGCCGCTTACCTCCGTTCCGAAACCATCCTCGCCGCCGCAGCCAATGCTGGCCGTAAGGTGGCGGTAGTAACCGCGAAGGAAAAACTGCGGGATATCCTCAGTCATAAAATGACCGGCATCGCCTTCTCTGCCGAGAAAGCCAACCAGGCCCAGGAAGCCACCCATGGCATCGGCAATGTGGAAAGCGTGCTCGGCTTGCCCACTCCGGCCATTTACAGCGCGGATGCGAGCCTTTTTGTGCTTCGTGCAGGTGTGGCCCTCATCGAGAAAGGCATGGCCGATTTCCTCTATCTCTCGCTTACTGACTATATGCAGCATACTTATGCTCCGGAAGATGGTCCTTCACTGGCCTTCTACGAAGCAATCGACCATGAGCTCGGAAGGCTCCTGGCTGCCGGTGCGGTTATCGGCGCTACGGCAGACCATGGCATGAATGCCAAGCAGAAAGCAGACGGAACGCCGAACGTACTCTATATCGAAACCATGCTCACCGAAAAGTTCGGGGATGGCTTCCGGGTGATCTGCCCCATTACTGACCCTTACGTGAAACACCATGGCGCACTCGGTTCCTATGTGGCCGTACATGTGCCGGAGAATGTAAGTGAAGGCGATGTGGCTGCATGGCTGCAGGCTCAGCCGGGTATCACCGAAGTGCATAACCGCGATATGGCCGTGCATTTACTTGAACAGCCGGCCGACCGTATTGCCGACCTCGTGGTACTCAGTGCCCGCGATGTGGTGGTAGGGCGTACACCTGCGCATCACGACCTCACTGCGCTCGACTCAGGCCTTCGTTCGCATGGCGGCCGGTACGAGGAAATGGTGCCGCTGCTCATTTCGCACCCGCTTACACCGGCATACCGCAGCAAAGCCGGCGGCGACCCGCGCAACTTCGACGTATTCGATTTCACCGTTAACGGTACTACCCTCAACTAATACCCCTGTTTATGTCACATACCATCGCACCAGACGCCACTTTATCCCTGACCGGTTATATCGCGGGGCGGCCCGTTACTTCCGCACAAAAGCTGGAAGTGCGCAGCCCTTACAGCGGCCGGCTTTCTGGCACGGTAACGCTGGCAACACGTAAGGATACAGAAGCCGCCATTGAGGCGGGCCTTTCTGCCAGTGTGAAGCAAACCCGCTACGAGCGTTATGCTGTGCTGGATAAGGCACGGCAGCTGCTGGAAGAGAAGAAGGAAGAATTTGCACGCCTTATCACTTCAGAAGCCGGCCTCGCCCTCCGCGAAGCACGCTATGAAGTAGGCCGCGCACGTGATGTACTGCATTTTGCAGCGATAGAAGCATTGAAAGACGACGGGCAGATCTTTTCCTGCGACATTTCCCCGCAGGGCAAAGCCCGTAAAATATTCACCACCCGCGAGCCGCTTACGCTCGCCGTGGCCATCACTCCGTTTAACCATCCGCTGAACCAGGTAGCACATAAAATTGCACCGGCCATTGCCACCGGTACACCCGTTATCCTGAAGCCTTCCGAGAAAACTCCGCTTACCGCCATCCGTTTTGTGGAGTTGCTGTATGAAGCAGGTTTGCCTCCGGCTATGCTGAGCGTGCTGCTGGGACCTACTGCAGAAGTGGCGGAAGTGCTGGTAACAGATCCCCGCGTGGAACTCGTTTCCTTTACAGGCAGCGTGGCAGTTGGTAAGCTGATCGCCAAACAGGCAGGCTACAAGAAAGTAATCCTCGAACTGGGAGGGAATGATCCCCTCATTATCCTGGAAGATGCGGATATGGACCTCGCCGTTACCCTCGCTGCCGAAGGTGCTTACCGCAACTCCGGCCAGCGCTGCACTGCGGTGAAACGCATATTGGTACAGGAAAGCATCCATGATGCGTTTGTGGAAAAGCTGGTAGAGAAAACGAAGGAATACCTTGCCGGTGATCCTGAGTTGCCAGAAACTCGCGTTGGTACGGTGATAGACGAGCCTGCTGCGAAGTACCTGGAAGATGTGGTGGTGAAAGCTGTGGCGCAGGGTGCCAAAGTACGCATCGGCGGCCGCCGCACCGGCGCATTGCTGGAGCCTACTGTTATCACAGATGTGCCCCGCGATGCACAGATGGTAGTGCAGGAATCTTTCGGCCCACTGGCGCCTGTTATGAAAGTGAAAGATCTTGAAGACGCAGTAGAACTGGCCAATGGCACAGCCTACGGCTTATCTTCCGGTATAGTTACAAAAGACATGGAGAAGGCGCTTTACGCGATTAAGAATCTCCGCATGGGAACGGTTAACATCAACGAAGTACCGGGTTACCGGATCGAAAGCTCGCCCTTCGGCGGCATTAAGGATTCAGGACTGGGTATCAAGGAAGGTGTGATCGAAGCCATGAAATGCTTTACATATGTGAAAACATTTTCCCTGCCCTGGTAGGGTACTCTTTTAATGTTTGTATGAGGCGGCCACGGATTTCCGTGGCTGTTTTTTTTGATGGATACGGTAAATTAAAAAGGCGCTGTCCCGGTACGGGAGCGCCTTTTGCATTTACTGTGCTGTTTAATGGTTATTTGGAGGTGGCGGTTTGTTTTTCCATGATCTCGCCAATGGCATGTACGAGCGCACTCACATCTTCCGGGAATATCTGGCCGATGTTGCCAATACGGAAAGCATTGGTTTTGCTCAGTTTGCCGGGATAGATAACGAAGTTGCGGCTGCTGAGTTGCTGGTAGAAGTCTTCGAAATGGAAGTTAGGATCGTTCGGGTAAAGGAACGATGTGATAATGTGTCCCTGAATTTCGGGGCGGAGATATTGCTGAAAGCCAAGGGCTGCCATTCCGCTGTCGAGCGTTTCCTTGTTTTTGCGGTAGCGCGCTTCTCTGGCAGGGATGCCGCCTTCTTCCTCCAGTTCCCGCAGCGCCTGGCGGAAAGCCATGATGCTGAGGGTGGGCGGGGTGAAGCGGAATTGTCCGTTTGCTTCCAGGCCATTCCATTGCTCGTACAGGTCGAGGCTAAGGCTGCGGGCCTGTCCTTTCGTTTTCAGTAATTCCTTTTTCTCTGCGATGATGAAAGCAAAGCCGGGGATGCCTTCAATGCATTTGTTGGAAGAGGAAACCAGGTATTGAATGTTTGCCGCGCGCATATCGAGTGCCACGCCGCCGAAGCTGCTCATGGCATCTACGATAAATGTTTTGTTATGTTCCGCACAAATAGTTCCGATCTCTGCTATGGGATTGAAAAGGCCGGTAGTAGTTTCGCTGTGGATGCAGGCCACGTGTGTGATGCCTGGCTGCTGCTCCAGCTGGCGGCGTACTACAGCGGGGTCGGTGATTTCATCTTCTTCAAAGCGGATAACGGTATGTGGCAGTTTGTGGATCGTACACATTTTAACGATGCGCTCGCCGTATGCACCGTTGGAAAGTACGAGCAGGTGGTCGTTTTCTCCGATGGCGCTGCTGATCACGCTTTCCACGCCAAAAGTACCTGAGCCCTGCATCAGTATGGTCTCATATCCTGCAGCCTGCGACACATGTGCCAGGGCCAGCAATTCGTCGCGGATCTGTTGCACGGTTTCTACGAATGCGGCATCGCGCGAACCCATGTCTTCCATGGCGGCGGCTTTAACGGTGCGGGAGGTAGATAATGGTCCTGGCGTGAATAAAAGCTTCTTCATAAATGTATTGTAATGTTATGCAGTTTGGGCGCCGGAGGCTCGGGTTTATCCCACAGCTTGCGGAGGCCGTGTTTGCGGTTGAAATATACGAAAGCAGTAACTAAAAGCGCGAGGCATACGAAGCACAGCAGGTAGCTGAACTGCATGAGTACGCGGCTCCAGCGGAGGTCTTTCATAAAGAACTCGCGGTAGAGCAAAAGGCCCACGCTGCCGAGGTATCCTACGGCATCGCAGCCATATACAAAAAAGCCGGCATTGGCTTTCATCTTAAACAGAGCAATGAGCCGCTCGAACACCGCTACCTGAATGGGGATGTATGCGAGGAAGAGCCCTGTGCCCAGTGTCAGCATCCAGCTGTAAGGGCCTATGGCATTCCGGTGAAAGAGCATGGTGCTGGCCCCGGTCATGAGCAGGCCAAAGGCGATAAGGCCCAGCGTAGCCCAAAGCCCGCGGATGTTGTTGCGGATCAGGGAAAGGGAGGAAACGCAAACAACTACGATCACGGTGGATATTAATTCTGTTTGCGCGAGGATGCTTTTGCTCCAGTGGTGGCCGCTGATCTCGTTCCATATCTCCACACTGAAGTTGTCGCGGAAATCGCGCAGGGTGGTGAGCAGGCAATAGATCAGTAAAATGCAGATGAGGCCGGGCCAGAAGTTGCGGATGATATCAGATTTATCGCCCGGGCCCATAGGGGCGCGTTCTGCACGGAGGAGGCGGTCAGTTTCTCCCGGAGCGGGTATCACGGAAAGCATCCAGATAAACAGGCAGGTGAGCGGGAGGAAGATAAGGCCGATAAGGAAAGGCATCCAGAATTCGGACAGTGCCGGGAGCAGACTGTGTAATTCGAGATAGATGGTTTTGAGGATACCGGAAGCAGCGATAATGGAGATACTTAACCCCATACCGAGGATTTCCGTGAAGCGCCGCCCTTCCAGGAAGCTGAAGATAACGCCCCATACCATGCCCAGCGGCAGGCCGTTCAGGAACAGGAACATAAAATTATAGGGGTAGGGTACCAGTGCAAAACCCAGTAAGGCCAGCTCTGCAAAGAGGATCAGGCCCGCTACCAGCCGGATGCGCTTATTGGGCTGCAGCTCGGAGATAATCTTGATACCGGCGAATTTAGAGACCATATATCCTAATACCTGTGCAATGATCAGCACGGTCTTATATCCCAGCCCAAACAGGGTTAGCCCTTCATACAGCCCGGTATTGAAGGGTTTGCGGAATGCATACATGCAGAAGTAGGTGCCGAAGGAAGCCAGCAGGCACCATACGATAAAAAATAAGCCCGAGGGCTCTTGTAGCCTTTTGGTGAACATAGAACGGTGTGTTTAGTATAGCCAACCTTGCACCATCTTTGTGTTTAATATTTGTAAATTATAAAATTTCTTTAAATTCGGGAAAGATTCCACGAAACTTTTTTGAAGAATCAAGAATTATCCACGTAGATAGGCCCTAGAATTGCTACTCGACAAAATTCGCCCGTTTAGGGCGACCGGAAGAATTTGCCACGTTAAGGAATTATTATTTTAATATTTCTATACTATTAAATTTAGCCATACTTAACATTTCGTTTAAACAGACTCCCCATTTTTGTTTCGCTAACGCTTAATCCTTTCCTTTATGCAACACGTTTTACAACCACTTCTCAGGGTAGCGCTGCTGGCGCTTGCCCTTGCGCTGCCATGTGCCGATGCATGGGCGCAACATCTGGTTTCGGGCAGGGTCGTGTCCGAAGATCAGCAACCAATTCCAGGCGTCACCGTTAAAGTAAAAGGCGCCAACACCGGCTCCGTTACCGACGGCGACGGCAAATTCTCCCTCCGCTGTGCTTCCGACGCAGTATTACAGTTTACCTCCCTGGGGTTTCTCACAAAGGAAGTACCCGTCAACGCACAGGCTTCCATCAACATCACCCTCGCCACCGACAATAAGTCGCTGGATGAAGTGGTAGTTACTGCCCTCGGTATCAAAAAGGAAAAGAAAGCCGTGGGCTTCTCCGTTCAGGAAGTAAAAGGGTCCGACATGGTGAAGGCCCGCGAGCCCAATGCCCTCAACTCCTTATCGGGTAAAGTATCGGGCCTGCTCATCGCTTCCAGTTCCAACCTGTTCGGCAATCCCGAAATCCGCCTCCGCGGGGTGAGGCCCCTCATCGTGGTAGATGGTGTGCCTATCAGCTCCGACTCCTGGAACCTCAGCCCGGACGACATCGAAACCTACTCGATCCTGAAAGGCCCCACCGCTTCTGCGCTCTATGGCTCGCGTGGTGTGAACGGCGCTATCCAGATCACCACCAAACGCGGCACAACCGGTACCCGTGTGGAGTTCAACCTCAGCAACCAGCTCCAGGCAGGCTACAACGCCATCCCCGAAACCCAGAACGATTACGGTCCGGGTGATTATGGTGAATACGCCTTCGGTGATGGTAAAGGCGGCGGTATCAACGATGTGGATTACAACCAGTGGGGCCCTAAGTTCAATGTAAAAGATCCTTCTACCGCCAGCGGCTGGAAAGAACTGCCGCAGTTCGACAGCCCGATTGATCCCGCCACAAACAAACCCATCCCTACCCCCTGGCTGCAACGCGGCCCCAATAACCTCCGCAACTTCCTCCGCAACGGTTTCCTTTCCACTGCCAACGTGGCCCTCTCTTCCCGCAACGAGAAAACAGACATCCGCCTGTCTGCATCACACACCTATCAGCGCGGCCAGGTGCCCAATACGCATGTGAACATTACCAACGTAAATGTGGCCGGCGGCGTGAATCTTACTGACCGTTTGCGTGTAGATGTTACCGTGAACTACAATAAGCAGTACACGCCTAACTTTCCTAACCTGGCATATGGCCCCAACAGTTTTATTTACTACCTCACCATCTGGGGTGGAGCCGACTTCGATGTGCGCGATCTGCGTAACTACTGGCAGCCCGGTAAAGTAGGGATGCAGCAGTATAACTTCGAATACTTCCGGTATAACAACCCCTGGTTTATTGCCAACGAATGGCTGCGCGGTTATTATAAAGACGATGTGTATGGCTACGTTTCCGCCAACTACAAAATCGCGAAGAACTTCAACGCCATGCTGCGTACGCATATCAATACCAACAACCTCTACGAAAGCAATAAGCTGCCTTACTCCGCCGGTGCCTACGAGGCTAACCTGAAAGGTAAGTACCGCGAATGGTGGACGTATAATTTCGAGAATAATACCGACTTCCTGCTCACATACGATAAGGACTTCGGCCGCCACTTCGAGCTGTCGGCCCACGCAGGCGCCAACCTCCGTACACTCAACACGCGCAATATCTATGGCGAAACTGCGGATCTGCTCATCCCCATGTGGTATAACTTCGAGAATACAAGCGAGCAGCGCAAGCCCACCAACTACACCGCTACCAAGCAGGTGGGGAGCGCCTATGCAGCAGTGGACCTCGCTTACCGCAACTACCTCTTCCTGGGGCTTACCGGTCGTATGGACAGGTCTTCCACCCTGCCTATAAGCAATAACACGTACTTCTATCCTTCGGTATCACTGAGCGGTATAGTGTCTGACATGGTGAAGCTGCCCGGCTTTATCAGCTTCTGGAAAGTGCGTGGTTCCTGGGCGCGTGTGGGTGGTGATCTGGATCTCTATTCCAACATCGCCAACTATTCTCTCGGTACCCGCTGGAACAATATGCCATCGGCCACCTATGCAGATAAGATCTTCAACGACCAGATCGAGCCGGCCTTCAGCTCATCTGTGGAAGTGGGAACAGATATGCGCTTCCTGAAGAACCGTATCGGGTTCGACCTGAGCCTGTACCGTAGTGTGGATGGCCCCCAGGTGTTTGATAACCCCGTATCCGAAGCATCGGGCTATACCGCTAAAAAGCTGAACGGCCTGAAGTATGAGCGCCGCGGCGTTGAGGTTTCCGTGATGGGTACGCCTGTATCGTCAGGGAAATTCAAGTGGGAACTGTTAGCTAACTGGACTACCTATAAGCCCATCCTGAAAGAGATTTACGGCAACCAGCAGAAGCTGGGGAACATCAAAGTGGGAGAGCGTTCCGATGCTTATTACACCACTGATTTCTACCGTTCTCCCGATGGTAAGATCGTGTATGGCACCAATGGTTTGCCGGTGCGCGATCCCCTGCCGAAGAAAGTGGGCTATTTCACACCCGATTGGTTTGGTGGCCTGAGCAATACGTTTACGTACGTCGACTGGCGGGTTACCTTCCTGTTCGACGGGCGCGTGGGCGGTAAAACACTGAACTATGTAAACAAGAAACTCTGGGAAGGCGGCCGCCATCCGGGAGCAGGTGTTCCTGAAAGAGAGAAAGACGCACTCCGCGATCCTGTAACCAAGAAGCCCATTCCTCACTGGACGGGCGATGGTGTAGTGGTAACAAAAGGCGAACTGAAGCGTGATGGTGATGGTAATATCATCTCCGATACGCGCGAGTTTGCGCCCAATACCAATAAAACAACTTTCCAGGACTGGGCTTACAACCTGAACGGGGCCGATATCAGCAATATCATTGATCAGACTTTCGTAAAGCTCCGGGATGTATCCATCACTTACACACTGCCGGCCAGCAAGCTTACACGTACGCCGTTTAAATCAGCCAATGTATCGCTGGTAGCGCGTAACCTGATGTATTTCACGAAGCACAAGAACATCGACCTCGACCAGTTCATCGAAGGCAATAACGGTTTGCAATCGCCTTCCGTGAAAAGCTATGGCGTGAATCTCAACTTCTCCTTCTGATCCTGAAAACTAACGACATGAAACACTTAGCTAACATTATCATATGCGCGGGACTGCTGCTGGGTGCAGCATCCTGTAAGAAATTCGATAGTCTGCAAAACAATCCAAACAAACCCACCGTATCGCCCCCGGCGCTGTTGCTGACAGGTGTGTTGATTGATCTGAAGGAAAATCCCTGGGATCAGGCACAGCGCGAAAACCAGTTCTGGGTATCTAACTTCGACTATTACGCCAGCCAGGGTTATAACTGGAGTTCTACCAGCATGCGTTACGGGGCGCTTCGCAACATCCAGAAAATGGAGGAAGAAGCTAACCGCCTAGGTGGTGATGAAAACAAGCCATACCTGATCATTGCCAAATTCCTGAAAGCCTGGTGCTACCTGGATATGACGATGAAGTTCGGCGATATCCCCATGAGCGAGTCCATGCAATCAGGGGCAGATAATTTCACCCCGAAGTACGATGCGCAGAAAGATGTGTTCCGCCAGATATTACAACTGCTGGAAGCATCCGGATCGGAAATGAAAGCATTTCTGGATGCGGCCAAGCGTAACAAGATCAGTGGCGACTTTATGTTCGACGGGGATCTGGACAAATGGCACAAGCTGATCAACAGTACCCGTTTGCGCGTACTGATCAATCTCAGCAAGCATGCAGATGATGCTGACCTGCAGGTGAAAACCAAGTTTGCTGCCATCGTAGCCTCGGCTGCTAATTTTCCTGTTATGGAAAGCAATGCGGACAATTACCAGGTAGTGTTCAACGGCAACATCCAGGACAACCGTTACCCGCTCGGCCCCTACAACCGTGGCTTCGACCGTGGCCGTAACAATATGGGCGCCACCTACCTCGATTCACTGACTGCTTACCGCGACCCTCGTACGTTCGAGATTGCGGAACCCGTAGATACTGCCAAAACCAATAACGTTCCCGGCTACGCTACCCGCTTTACTTCTTACAAAGGCGGCCGCACGGGCGATGTACTCAGCGATCTTTCTTCGCAGAATGCTAACGGTTATTTGTCTTACGGCAACGAGCGCCGTTACTGGCAAACAGGCAGTGGCGAACCCTGCATTCAGCTGGGCTTCCCTGAAACCTGCTTCAACATCGCCGAAGCTATCCATCGCGGATGGGCGCCGGGCAATGCGGAAGACTGGTATAAGAAGGGCATCAAAGCTTCCTTTGCTTTCTATACCCTGAACGAGCAGGTGTTTAACGACTGGTACGCCGCCACGCCTAAGGCGCAGTACAAGGGTAATAATGCGGAAGGGCTGAAGCAGATCCTCCTGCAGAAGTACCTCGCGTTTTTCATGAACTCCGGCCGCCAGGCGTATTATCAATACCGCCGCACAGGCATCCCGCAATTCGATATCGGGCCTGCCAATGCCAATGGTGCGAGGATCCCGAAACGCTGGCTTTATCCACAGCGGGAGTACCAAACAAATAACGATCAGGTAAAAGCTGCCATCCAAAGACAGTTTGGTGGTACCGACGATATCAACAGCGAAATGTGGTTGATTAAATAAACAGTGATTAGAATCGACGAAAAGGGCTGTCTTCGGACGGCCTTTTTCGTTTTTACAATTATCAATATAAATATTTCAATTGTGCAGCTCCATTGCCACATCCCAGCTTCTGTCTAATCGCTCTCCTGTAAGCTTCCAGATATAGGGTAAATAGCTGCTGGAAGGCGGCAGAATTCATATATGTCTAGGGTATATCTAGCCTATATCTAGGGTATGTTTAGGGTATGTTTAGCCCTAATAAGGGGCTAGATATACCCTAAACATAGGCATGTTATATGCCGGATAAAGGCTAGTTATATATCAGTATACAAGCTATTGTCAGGCTGGTTAGGATAAGTCTGGCAGGGGGCAGGAACGGGATTAGCGGGAAATTAAAAGGCCTTCCGTAGTGGAAGGCCTTGGGTTTATGCGGTAACTGCTCTGGCGTCTGGTGAGCAGAATTTATGTTTGAGATGTTCCGGCGGGGGGAAGATGTGCGGGTGAAAGAGGTGGGCGAGCACTTCCACACCATCGGTGAGGGTGCTGGCGCTGGGCTGGGTAAAAAGGTCGTAGTCGGCCAGGTGAACTTCGTTGTTACGTACGGCCTGCAGATTTTCCCATCCGGGTACTTTGGTAACAAGGTCGAGCTCTTCGAGGGAGCGGCCTGTAAGGAAGCCGCAGGGGGCAATAACGAGCACTTCAGGGTCGTAACGGAAGATCTTGTCCCAGGGGGTAACGATGGAGTCGCCCGCCGGGTTAGACAGCATATCTACCCCGCCTGCGTAGGCTACCTGGTAGGGGATCCAGTGGCCGCAGTTGTAAACGGGTGCCATCCATTCCATGATCATCACCCGGCGGAGGGGGGAGCGGTGCTGGCGGAGGCGGTCTGTCACTGCATCCAGTCTTTGCTGGAGTGCGGTCACATAGTGGAAAGCGGCAGCTTCTTCTCCCATCGCGCGGCCAATGGTAATGGCGCACTGGAATACATCATCGAGGTTATTAGGGCTGAGGCTCACCAGCTGCGGCTGCTTTGGCAGGTTATGTACGGCCTGCTGCGTGCACTGGGTATCTATCTGGCAAACTTCACAAACATCCTGCGTGAAGATCACATCGGGAGCAATGGTGGCCAGCAACGGTTCATCTACGTAATAGAGGCTTTTACCCTGCGCTTTGGAGGCGGAGAATATACGGTCTATCTCTTCGCTGCTGTATTGCTTGCCTTCCAGTACGCACCTTACCACGCGCTGCTTTTCTGCCAGTGCGGCGGGCGGGCACTCGAAGGTGATACCATCCAGCAGGTGCTGGAGGTTCATATCATAAATCATCTGTGTGGCGGCGGGGAGGAAGGAACTGGCAATCATTTGCAAAGCTGTTGTGATGGGTGAAAATAAAAAGGCCGGTTTGAGGCCGGCCTTTTCGAATATTTACCGTGCGGAAAGCGCCGGGATCCTGTTTTCGAGCCATGAGAATAATCCGAAGAAGATTCCGCTGTACACGAGGTTAGAGATCAAAGTGTTTTTGATGAAGGGAAGGCCAAGGGCGTAGCACTTCATCAGTCCGGCAAAATCCCTGCTGAAAGGCAGGCCGGTAGTGATATCAATACTGGAGGGGCGCATAAAGGTGCCGAAGTCAACGATGAGCCAGTATACCAGCGCTGCAATTACAGAACCGGCGATAACAGGTAGTGCTTTCACGTTGCGGATAACCAGCTGGCCAACCAGTACCATAGCGGCAAAGCCGATATAGTTCCAGTACCATCCTTCAAACAGGAACCCATCCGCATATGCAGCATATACTGTTTTCATCATGATCACATCGCTGAGGAAGAGTGCGAGTAATGGGAAGAGGTAGCTTTTCCATTTATCGGCAAACATGGCGCCACCGAAGAGGGCCATGGCTCCCAGCGGGGAGAAGTTGGAAAACGGTGTGATATTGCCTGCGGCAGTTACCCGGAGGATGCCGCCGGCTACGATGAACAGCAGCAAAACAATAAAGCGCGGCTGGATTTGTTTGATAGACATAGGTCAGTTTTTAAATCAGAATGAAAAAGATACCCCGCTCTGCATGTTGAAACCCAACACGGAGTAGCCGTAAATTTCCCAATATTTTTTGTTATTGGTAATGTTATTTGCGTTGAAGAACACACGGGCCTTGCCGAGGCGGTATTCCACGTAAGCGTTCCACATGGTATAAGCTTCCAGGGCTACGTATTCTGCAGCAGGGAACTTATAATACAGATCAGCACGGGTGCCGGTATGTTTGATGTTGGTGCTTACGAACAGTTTATCCGTTACCTGGTAACCGATATCGATCTGGCCGGTATGGTTAGGGCGGCGGATGAGGTTGGAATACGTAGTGTCTTTCCCGCTGCCGCCAACTGTGGTCACCTCACCGTCTACATACGCATAGAACGCTTTGATGGTCAGTTTGTCGATCGGGCGGATGGTGGCTTCTACTTCCACACCTTTATCTTCCTGCTTGTTGTAATTGATGTATTTGTAGTTGATGTAGGAGATCTGGTCTTTGATGTTCCTGCGGAAGCCTACCACGCGGAGGTCGAGCTTATCGTGGAACAGGAAGGTTTGTACCCCTGCTTCATAGCTTACGGCATGTTCAGCCTTCAGGTCTTTATTGCCATAGATGCTGTAGAGGGATGTAAGGGTGGGTGCTTTAAAACCGGAGGCTACACTGGCAAACACCTTGAATTTGTCGGAGAATACGTACGAGGGGTTGATGGTGTAGGTGAACTGGTTGCCGTACTGATTGTGGATAGTATAGCGGCCTCCCAGTTCAAAGTTGAAGCCGGCGAGGTTTTTCAGGAAGAGAGACGCATAAGGGCTGATGGAGGATTGCTCATGCGTACGGTACTTCACATCTTTGAAATTCGCGGTGTCGGTCAGTTCGGTTTTACGGTATTCAGCACCTGCCAGTACCTGGAACCAGCTGGTTACATCGTGGTGGGCGTAAAGTTCGCCGAAGTAAGCGCGGCCGTCGGTGTAGGTTTTACCCCAGGTAGTTTCATCGTCGCGGGTTACTTTCTGGTAAGCGAAATTACCGAAGATGGCGCCTTTCTTCAGGTCGTACTGTCCGCGCACGCCGGAATGGAGTGCATTGGAAGCGTTCCTGTTGAGCACGGCGTCTACAAAAGAACCGCCATCGAAGCGGCTTTTATAATCGCTGTAAAACAGGAAAGGCTGGATACGGAGGTTTTCGGTAGCCTGGATGCCTACGGTGGCGTTGAGGCCGTTGGATTTATAACCGTCGCGGTCGTAATCTGCCTTGCCGGTAGTATCGTTTGCTTCGGAGATACCATCGGTAGTGAAGTGGGTGAAGCTGATATTGTAATCTACATTATCCTGCTTGCCACGGAGGCCAACGGAGCCTTTCATGCTACGGTTGGTACCGTATACGAGGTCGCCATAAACATTAACGGGTTTAATGCCGCCTTTTTTAGTGATGATGTTGATGACACCCGCAATAGCATCGGCTCCGTACAGGGTGGTTTGCGTACCACGGAGGATCTCGATGCGCTCTACCTGGTCGATGGGGAGGAAGCGGAGATCGATAGCGTTGCCGGTGAGGCCGGTAGCATCTGCAACGGGGATGCCGTCCATAAGGATGGTGGTGTACTGGGAGGTGGCGCCGCGGAAGTAAACTTCGCGGTTTTTGCCGGGGTTAGAGTAAGCGCCGCCGATCACGATGCCGGCCTGCTCGTTGAGCACATCGGCTACGGAGCGGCCGATGTTCTGTTCGATAGTACGGGCGGAGATGACGGAGAGTACTTTGCCCGTTTCGCTCTGTTTCTTGTTGAATTTAGTAGCGGTAACCACAACAGTGTTGAGTTGGGAAACCCCGGAAGAGTCTTGCGACTTGGCGGAGACACCGGCGCAAAGGATGCCGGTTGTCAGGATCAGGTGTGTTTTTTTCATGTAGGCCATAGATTGTAAAAAAATCAGTGGCGCTGAGGGGAAATTGAAAAGTACGTATGTAGGCCATAGCCGCATATGCCCTCCGCTTTTCACCCGAAAGCGCGGAAAAATCAAAAGGTATGCGGCAGGTCTTCTGGCTTTGCCCGCTTTTCAGGAGGCCTTCCCGTACCGGGTGAACCGGAACAGTGGCTGGAGGTACTGAAAAACGTATGCGGGCTTACAGCTACGGGGATAGCTCCGGATTTACACCGGATTCCCTATTAATGCCTGCCCCGGAAAGGGCGAGGCAACCGTTTACCGGGCGCAAACCTACGGATATTTTGGTAAATAAGGCGTTAATCGGTTATCTTGTACAAATGAGCATCAAACCGAAACTCGGGCCTTTTGACCTTACCATGATAGTGGTGGGACTGGTGATCGGGATGGGGATTTTCCGCACGCCCATCAGCGTAGCCCGTGAAACCGGGACGCCTTTATTGTTCTACCTAGTATGGGTGCTGGGCGGCCTGGTAACATTGTGCGGGGCACTCACCTATGCAGAAATCGGCTCCCGCCTGCCCGTTGCCGGCGGGTTTTACAAAGTACTGTCTGTCGGCTTCCACCCTGCCTATTCTTTCATGATCAACTGGACCCTCGTGATCTCTAACGCCGCCTCCATTGCGGCGGTTTGTATTGTGGGGGCCGAATATATCGGCCCGGTCATCCTCCCGGCAGATATGCAGCACGAAGGCGGGCGTAAGCTCATCGCCATCGGGGCGGTACTGATGCTCTACGGTATCAATATGCTGGGCATCCGTATGAGCGCCAGCTGGCAGAACGTACTCACGGTTTTTAAGATCACCCTGGTGCTCCTGCTGTGCCTGGCGGCCTTCAGCAACCAGGTAGCCCCGGCTGCAGAAGTAGCCGTTACCTCCGTAAATCACAGCTGGGCATATATCTTTGGCGCGGCGCTGGTGCCTGTATTCTTTACCTACGGCGGCTATCAGCAAACCATCAACTTCGGGTCGGATGTGCGGGAACCTGCCAGGAATATGCCACGCGCCATATTATTGGGTATCTGTATCATCCTGGTACTGTATCTGACCGTGAACTACGCTTATGTAAAAGTGATAGGGTTCGAGCAGCTGAAATCTACCGAAGCACTGGCGGCCAGGATGGCAGAAGCGTTTTTCGGGGAATATGGTTTTAAAGTAACTTCTGTATTGCTGTTCCTTTCTGTGCTGGGGTATGCCAACGTCAACCTCATGTCTAACCCGCGGATGTATTACGCCATGGCGGAAGATGGGGTACTGCCTGCTGTATTCCGCCGCGTGAACAACCGTACACAGGTACAGGAAGTGGCGCTTTCGGTATTTGCGGCGCTTATCATCGGCATGCTGTACTTCCTCAGCAACTTCGACAATATTATCCAATATGTCATGCTTTTTGACTCGATAGGGCTTGCTTCCGCGGCAGCCACTATCTTTGTGCTGAGGCGGAAAACTGCGCATCTGGACGGGCAGGGGATTTACAAGATGAAACTCTACCCCTTAGTACCCGCATTTTTCATTACCGTATATTTATTTGTAACTGTAAATATTTTCATCAAAGATTTAAATCAGGCGCTTGGCGGTATGTTTTGGTTTGTAGCCGGACTGCCCATTTATTTTTTCATGCGCTACGCCGTTAAGCGGCCAGGCGGGAGCAATCAGTAATTATGGATCTTTCTTATATCATTAACCAACTGGGAGAAGACAGGGAGCAATACTTTAATGCCATCGCCCCACCAATTATGCAAAGCAGCAACTTTGCCTTTAAGTCGGTGGGTGAGATGCGGGAACTGCTGCAGGACGAGTACAAAGGCTTTCTCTACACCCGGGGTAATAACCCCACTATCGAAATCCTCCGGAAGAAACTGGCTGCGCTGGATGGTGCGGAAGACGCACTGATCTTCGGCAGTGGTGCCGCGGCAATCTTCGCCACGGTACTTTCACAGGTAAAGCAGGGAGATCATATCGTTTCTGTCCGTGATCCTTATAACTGGGCGGGGCAGTTGTTTACCCAGATACTTCCGCGCTTTGGTGTGGAAACTACATTTGTGGATGGTACGGATACCGCTAATTTCCGGAACGCCATAAAGCCCAACACCCGCGTGATCTACCTCGAATCTCCCAACTCTTTCACCTTCGAGTTGCAGGACATTGCCGCCGTGGCAGCCCTGGCGAAAGAAAAGGAGATTGTTTCCATTATCGACAATAGTTACTGCACACCTATATTTCAACGCCCGCACGATCTGGGGATCGACCTATGCCTGCAATCGGCTACTAAGTTCATCAGCGGCCACAGCGATACCATGGCGGGTGTGCTTACCGGCCGGCAGGAGGTGATCCGGAAGATATTCGCTTCAGAATTACTGAACATCGGCAGCGGCATTGCACCTTTCAATGCATGGCTGCTCCTCCGCGGGCTCCGTACTTTGGAGATCAGGCTGGAGCGGAGTGCCTGCAGTACAGAAAAGATATGCGCATGGCTGAAGGAGCAACCGGGAATAGAAAAAATCTTTTTCCCTATGGATGCCGGCTTCCCGCAATATGAACTGGCGAAAAAGCAGATGAGCGGCGCCGCAGGGCTGCTTACCATTCAGCTGAAAGCCAGCCGCCGCGAACAGGTGGAAGCATTCTGTAACGGGCTGCAGCGCTTCCTGATGGCGGTATCCTGGGGAGGGCATGAATCGCTGGCATTCCCGGCATGTGCTTCCCTCGCGGAAAGTGAATTCGATCCCACGTTAGAAAAGCACCGGATGGTAAGGCTGTACATCGGCCTCGAAGATCCGGACACGCTCATTGCAGACCTGGAGCAGGCATTGCAATTGATCCGCTAAAATGGTATAAAATAATGAAGGGGTCCCGGCAACGCCAGGACCCCTTTTCTATGTTCAAAGTCGCATCAGGTCTTACGGGTGACCTTCGGGATGCGGATCGTTACTTCAAAAGTGCCGGCTACCAGTAACCGGAAAGCGAAACGGGGATTCACATTATAGATGGAGGCCGGTGTAGGAGCCACGCCAGGGTCCAGTATCACATACTGGCTGGGGATGCGGTAATACATCAGGTATCCGTATCCGGGGTATTCCTTCAGCGGGAAAGGCGTGAGCTCATAATTGCATACCATCGTGGTGTCGGTATATTCCACAGGGTGGAATTTGGCATAGGTCTCGAACAGGGGGCGGTCGCCACGCTTGATGAGTTCACCCGTTTTGGGGTTGAAGGGTTTCCCGTTTTTATCCACAATTTTCAGTCTTACCTGGTATCCCTGATCTGAAATTTTTTTGTAGGTCATTGTGGGCGTACCAATGTCGCCGCTGGTAGTGGTGCCATCTATGAAGTAAGCACATCCGGGCGCACCTTCCTGCCTGAAAGCCAGTTCGTATAACTGTATCACGGAAATATTGCGGAATGTTTTGGTGCCGCTGCCATTGGTAACGCCTACATCAAAGGTGTAATTGCCCGGAGGTATTTTCTGGGTGCCTTCGTTAAATATAAGCTGGCCCGATTTCTCGAGCAGCTTCAGCGGAGGAACGGATTCCATTTTACGCTTCTTATTCAGCAACGCTACCGTAGTGTCGGAATTGGGATCGAAAAGGGCTGTCCAAACGAATACTTCATTCGGCTTATCAAAATAATCTACAGCCTTACCGGTAGCAAGATCGCGGATCTCCAGCATCTTCACCGAGATGGGGTAATTGGAACCGTCGAGCTCAAAGGCTTTTGGATCCGAATTCCAGTTAGTGCCCCGGATAACACGGAAGGTATCATTCACATACCGGATCTGGTCGCTGATATAACCCACCGGAACTTTTTTACAGGATATTGCGGCGGAAAGGAGCACCACTGCTGCCATCGCGCATCCTGTGATTTTGTATGGGAAATTACTGAATGTCATGTGGATGGTTATTTAGGTTCTTTAGCAAAAGTGAAAATGTGGTTGTTAGACAGTACATGCAGCACACCGTTGTTGGTGATAATACCCGTGGTTTGGGCTACAATGCGCGTGTCCTTTTCCTCGTCGGGCACCTGGTCATTTACGATAGGGTCCACATCTCCATATACCTTCATGAAATAGATGTATTTCGGGATGGTAGTGAGTCCGCTGTTCTGATAGGTGTTGGAAGGATCGTCGCGCAGGGCGATGTATCTTCTTTCCCCATCTTTCGATGTAAAGTATTTACCATCTTTATTCAATCCGTCCCGCACTATCTTCTCCCCAAAAATGTATGCCCTCAGGGAGTCTTTCAATTGTGGGTAGTTCAGTTCATCGAAGTTGAAGACGAGGTTCTCGTCGTTGGCTTCGAGCTGTTTCCTTTTCTGTACAACTTTCTTCACGTAGTTGTGGATGGAATAATCGCTGGGTGCAAAAAAGGTGGTACCGGCAGCGTTTACTTCATCTTTAAGGCCCGTTCTGTCGATAAGCAACAGCAGTGTATCGAACAGCGGGTTGGTTTTTAAGTATTCGTAGGTAGTGCCTTCGAACTTCGGATTATGAAGGCTGCCGCCGATAAAGTAATCATCCTTCTTGCAGGAAACGAAAACTGCTGCCAGCAGGAGGATCCGGATATATATTAAGGTCGTTTTCATGATACTGTTTTTAAGTGATGACGGATCAGAGCCTGCCGTTCCAGTAAGGCGTCTGTTTCATATGCAGGTTGTCTTTGAACAGGATGCGGGGGATGGGCCAGTAGTTCATACCGAAGCGGGTAGAACCGGGTACGGCGGCATCACTGAACGAAGGATTGAAATCGTTGATGTATCCTGTCCGCAGCAGATCCCAGAAAGCATGGCCTTCTGCAAACAGTTCCCGCTGCCGTTCGGTAATGGTGTAGTAATACAGGTCATCGCCGGCAACGGTACCATCCAGTGCTTCCAGGCGGGCGCGTGTGCGGATGAGGTTTACCAGATCCCTTGCTCCGGATTCATTACCGGTATTGTACAGGGCTTCGGCACGGAGCAGAATGATGTCTGACAGGCGGAAGATGAGCAGGTTGTTGGAGAAGCGCGGATCTTTCCGTACATCACCGTCTTTATAGGTAACGTTGGAGTATTTCTTCAGCATCACCATCGGCAGGTTGGGATCGAAGTAGAACCAGAGATCGGCACGCAGGTCGCCATCTTCATAGAAGAGGTTCTGGGCTGTTTCTGTATTCACCAGCCAGGGCACATCGTCTTCACTACGGGGATCGCGGGTGGCGAGGTATGGCTGATACAGTGTTTTTTCGCCGATGCCTTTGTAGGTTTTGTAAATGTCGTGGCCCAGGCCTTCGTTCTGCTCATCGCTGATATTGATCTCGAAGATGGCTTCGGTGGATTTGCCCACGCTCATCCGCTGGTATTGTACGGAATCGGTGATGAGGGAAAGCCCGAATTCGGCAGGAGTGGTCACCAGGTCGCGGGTTACTTCCGCGCATTTGGCAAAGTCTTTCTGCCAGGCATAAATATGTGCTTTAAGTGCAATGGCCGATGCTTTGGTAGCGCGTACTCCACGGTCTTGCGAAGAAATGGGTGTTTTGGGGAGCAGGGGCATTGCGGCATCGAGGTCTTTGAGGCATTGTGCCAGTACCACGGACTGTTTCTCACGTCCTATTTCTTCCGCATCCGCCAGATCTTCCACCGGCTTCAGTGTAAGCGGCACATCGCCCCACACCCGGGAAATATAGAAGTAGAGGAAAGCCCGCATGAAGTAAGCTTCGCCGAGATAATAGTTCTTGTGATCCTGGTTGCGGAATCCGGTAACAGGAATGCCGGCAATCTTGTCCACCAGTAAATTAGCCTGTGCAATTGCCTTATAGAACTTGGTCCAGTTCTGCAGGTTTTCGAGGTAGCCATAATAAGTACCGTCGAGCAGTCCATCGCGGATCTGGTGGATGGAATAGTCGGATGAGTAAGTGATCCGGAAGGTATTGGCGGTAACATCGCCATATACATAGAACCGGTTCTCGTCCGTCAATGCATCGCGGACGAGCGAATAGCCACCCAGCAGGCCGGCAAGTGCATCTTTATCGTTTTTCCAGAAGGCATTACTGGTAGGGCCGCTCTTAGGCTCCAGGTCAAGCAGCTTCTTGCAGCCACCCAGTATGAGGGCGCTGGTCAGAAGGATGGGAAGTATATATTTGAATCTTTTCATGATCGTCAGTTTAATGTGTGGATACGCAGGTTAGAATCCAATGTCGATACCGAAAGTGAACTTGGTGGGAATGGGATAACCGTCGCCGGTATAAACGCCATACGCATTCACTGCTTCTGCATCAGGCACATCCGTTTTCTGGAAGGTGTACAGGTTATCAACCACACCATACAGCCTGAGGCGGTTCAGCTTCAGTTTGCTGAGCAGTGTTGGCTGGAAGTTGTAACCAAGGGTAATAGTCTTGATACGTACATAGCTGCCATCTTCGATGTAGAACGTGTTTTTATCGAGGAAGCGGTAAGGAGAGCGCTGGCGGCTAACAAGGGAAAGCGTGGGCAGGTCCGCAACGTCGCCTGGGCGCTTCCAGTAATTGAGCCTGTCTACATTGATCATCCCTCTGCGTGCCAGTTTATTTTCTCCATCATCACCGGTTGATTCAAACAGGTATTCCAACCGGCGGTTCAGGAAGCTGTTCATGATTTCCCGGCCAAAGGTGTAGCTGAGGAATACGCCAACTGAGAAGCCTTTCCATTCGAAAGTATTGTTAAGGCCACCGTAGAATTTGGGATTGGGGTCACCACCTATGATCTGATCCATGGGCTCCTTCAGGTCAAAGTTGCCATCCTGGTCGATCAGGATCGGGTCGCCGGCATGGTATTCGTAACCAACGAAGTTCGTCAGCTTCCGGCCGGTGAGCAGGTTAAAGGGAATATCTTCATCCCTTGAATAAATACCCCTTGATTCAAACACATAATACTGGTTGGCGGGCTTGCCTACCGTAAGCAGGTAATCGAGCCCGTAAACACCGGAATTATAATTGAACACGATGCTGCGCCCGCCGTTGGGAAGAGCGGTGATCACGTTCTGGTTCCAGGAAAACACAAAATCGGTATTCCACTGGAGCGGGTTGCGGGGCGCCATATTACGGGTATTGAGCGTGAGTTCGATACCAGCATTGCGGAGGCCCATAGCATTGGTCTGCGCTTCTGTATACCCGCTGGAAACCGGCAGGCGGTAGGTGAAGAAGCCTTTGGATGTGCTGCGGTTATATCCATCCACAGTAAGCCTGATCCTGTCTTTAAACAGTCCCATCTCGAAACCGATGTTTCCCTGGCGGGATTCTTCCCAGGAAAGATCTCTTTGCGCAATACCATCTGCATAGTTGGGGGTAATAACCGCTACGCCGTTATAGGAGGTGGCGGCGTCGTTACCTTCGAAACCTGCAACGTTCACGCGGTAAGTATTATAGCCGAGGTAATTCCTTTCAGGCTGAGTACCGGTAACACCGTAGCTGCCACGGATCTTCAGGAAGCTTAACCATGAAAGATCCTGCATAAAAGGTTCATCGCTCATGATCCACCCGGCTGAAACGGATGGGAAAATACCCCAGCGGTTGTCTTTACCGAACTTGGAAGAAGCGTCGGCATTGAATACCGCAGAGAGCAGGTAGCGGTCGTTAAAGGAATAGTTTACGCGGGCAAAGAGGCTTTGCAGGCCTTCTTCAGAGATGGAGGAATAGGTGTTGGAATAGTTTTTATTCGCTACCGTCACCTGCCATACATAATCGTTCGGGATCAGGTCCGCACTGCCGAAATTGGTCTGATATTGCGAGTATTCCGCATTCTGCCCTACGAGGAAGTTAAGATCGTGCTTACCGAACCGGGTGGTATAGTCCAGCGTGTTGTACATAATCAGTCCTTCCGTTTTGCTGGAGAAAGCAGATCCGAAACCATAACCGTTATCGCGGACAACGCCGGGCTGGTAGAAGTTCCGGGCGCCGTTTTCGCTGGTATAGGTAACGGTGGTATTGAAGCGGAGGTTCTTCAGGATGTCTGCATTGAACACCGTGCTGATCTCCATGGAGTTATTGATGTTCTTGTTGAGGCTTTTATCGCTGCCCAGCAAATATTCGCGGGAGTCTTCCGTAAGTGCGTAGAACGATGCCGGAAGGGAGTAAGTGTCGAAAGCGAAGAAGCTTCCGGTACGCTCATTGGCTGTTCTGGGCCTGTCGGTACGGCTGAGGCGGAAGCGTGTCTGGTTACTGAGCCAGGGTGTGATCTTGGCGCCCAGTCTTGCCAGCACGGTATAACGTTTGAAGCCGGTGTTGCGGATAATACCATCTTCCTTATAATGCCCGAGGCTCACGCGATAGTTGAATACATCGGTGGCGCCCTGCATGGAGAGGTCGTAGTTATTGATGAGGCCCGTTTTATAGAACATGCCCTGCCAGTCGGTCGCATTATTGAAATCAGGGCTGAGGCTGTCTGTCAGCATCATGGGCAGGAATTCATTGTCTACAGATTCGTTGTAAAGGTTGAGGAGTTTCATCTTCATCCTTCTTTCTTCTGCGCCAGCCACTACTTCAAAGAGTTTGGGCCTTCTGGTAACGCCCATATAGGAGCTGAAATTGAACTGGGGCTTACCGAGTTTAGGGGTTTTGGTTTTGATGATAATGATGCCGTTGGAGCCGCGTGAGCCATAAATGGCGGCGGCGGAAGCATCTTTCAGGATGTCGATAGACTCGATGTCGTTCGGGTTAAGCCCTGCAATGGGGTTGGTACCGGTGCCATTGCTTTCGAGAATACCGGCTTCGGAGGCGGTGCTGGGGATCCCGTCGATCACATACAGGGGGCGCGACAGGGCGCGGGCTTCATCGTATCCCCTTAGTACGGAGGTGTTGCCGCGTACCACGAGGGAATTGCGGACACCGGGTTCTCCGGAGAAGTTTTGCACGTTTACACCACTTACCCTTCCCTGCAGCATCATATCCACGCTTACTGCGGGCAGGTTTTCAATTGTTTCGCCTTTTACGGTGGCAATAGAAGCGGTGTTTTTCCGGCGGGATACTTCCTGGTATCCGATTACTACATAGTCGCCCAAAGTTTTGGAGCTGACCTGCATGGTGATGTTGATCACCTGCTGGCCGGCTACGTCCACTTCGCGGGTCTCGTACCCGATAAGGCTGAGAATAACGACGTTTGAGTTGCCTTTAAGGGTCAGCGCGAAAGATCCGTCGCCCGTAACGACGGACCCGTTGGTCCGGTTCCCTTTTTCAACAACGGTTACGCCAGGCAAAGGACTGCCGTCTTTGTCCTTTACCGTGCCGGTAATCCGGCGTTCCTGGGCGTATGCGAGGGTGCATAGCAGCAGGAGCTTTAAACAGAGGATGTTTTTGAACATAGAGGTGAGTTTTAGAAGACAGATTTTGGTTTTAGTCAGGCATAGAAATTTTGGCATAGCAAGCCCTGCCGCGCAATATCAGCGCGGTGTGGCAGGGAGAATTGCATAGTGTTGGAAGCTGGCGGGCATGCCGGTGGCGGCACGTGTGCGCACGTAGATACTCAGGTTAATGCGGATGAATTAAAAAAGCTTCCCGGATTTGTGTTAAAGGCAAGGCGTGGCCCTGGGCATTGCCCGTGATGGCGTTAAAGAAAAAGTAGCTATGCTCTCAGTAGCGCTCAATCGGGATACGCTGCGGTGTTCCTGTGCTGACTGAATTTGTTTAAATGATGAATTTTGGTTGAATATTGTCGTTTTTAACTGGTATATGCTTCAAGAGCTCTCATGCTGAAGCATGCATATCAGACTATTGATTCGATTCAGAATTTACCCTAAAGGCTTATAATACCTTACAATATCGATTTAGCAAATGATTTGGTTATGTTCGCTGTTGAATAAAATTAACAAAATATTCTGTTTTCACAAGCTGGTTTGTATTTATTTTTTACAGGACGCTGACAACATAAAAAAAGCCAGCCGGAAATACGGCTGGCTTCTTCATATAAGTATCATATTTCATCAACCTGGCATCCGGCTGATGTATTTGTCCATTTCCTTGATCTGGCTAACGATTTGTTCGGTAGTAGGTTTTTGTGATTTGGCGCGGCGGAAGTAATCCTTGGCGGATTTGAAATCGCGGCGGCTCATGGCAATAGAGCACAGCATGAGGAGGGCGCCTGCGGTATTTTCCTTATCGGGGAGGCCGAGGCGTACTGCTTTCTTAAGGTTAGTGTCGGCAGATTTGATATCGTTTTTCTGGTAAGCAATGGTGCCCAGCTGGAAAAACTGCATGCCTTCATACTCCTTCATGGGGCTGCCCGATTTGATGCTGGCCTTAACGGCAGCTTCCGCCCTGTCAAAGTCCTGGTTTTGCATGGCCAGGTTGCTTTCCATAAAGTAGTATACGGAACGGATGGGCTTGATGAGCAGTTTAGGGAATTTAACCGAGTTCATATAGCGCATGGCACCGTCCACATCCCCGGCTTCAACGGCTTCCTGTACAAGGCGCATAGGGCCGAAGAGGAAATGCGTTACAATACAAACGAGGGCAAGAATGAGAAGGATCGATGATTCCCACCAGCCCACGGTAAGCCCCAGGGCGATACCGCCGATCAGAAGTACCAGTCCGAGTGGCAGGCGGTATTTAATAAATAAGTTAAATGCTTTCATAATTTCTTGAAACGAAGGGCAAAGATACAATAACTAAAAAGGAAAAAGCAGGGCAAATTTTGCCCTGCTTTTTCCTTTGGTGGTGCTGACAGTTAATGAATTACTGCCTGCTGAATGAATATACTACGTAAGCAGTTTTGCCTTCATATGTTACGGGTGCACGCCAAACCATGCTCGCCTGGTCGGCCGAAGCCAGCTCTACACGATAGCCGTCGGCAATGTTCTTCGCTTTCACGCCGGAAACCATTTCCTTGAATTGCAGCATAACAAGGCCGCCCTGGTTAATGGTGCTCCAAACGATGTCCTGCGTGCCTGTTGGGCAGCCGGTAGCCGAGCTGTTAATGGTAAAAGATCCATTGCTGTTGGAAGGCAGCACCCAGTTACTGCCTTTCAGGCAATCCGGAGGGATATTCGAAAACACAGTGGATATCTTGGCGGTAGAGGGGAGCCCTTCGTAGTTAATAGTGTTAAGGGTCCATTTGCCGGTGGCGGCTTTGCGCATGCCGCCTGCGGTTACTGTGGTGCTCTTTTGGGATGCACACGCGCTGAATATCAGTGTGGATGCTCCCAATACCATAAAGAGGCGGGTCAATTGCTTTGTCATTGTAAGGAGGTTTTTGTTGCTATGCTAACAAATTTCCGGCCAAAAGTGTTGCAAAAGGAAGGGGCACACCGGAGGTGTGCCCTTTGGGGAACAATGTGATGTTGTCTGTAACAAGTTCAGGGGCTACCTGTTATAGGTATATGTAACAGTGGATCTGGATATTACGTTATGGTCGGGATTGTAAGAGACTGTTGTTCTTTCAGTGGGTAATCCCCCGCTGTTGAACCGGAAAGTATATTCCGTTGTCCATTCTTCAAATCCGTTCCCGTCAAAATGCGCTTCCTTCGTGGCCAGCCTCGGTGGCAGCTTCAGGCCGGGATAATGGCGCAGGGAGTTCAGGAATTCCTGCGTATCAGGATTATTGACAAACTGGCTGTATACGGTATACTTTTCCCTTGTGAACGTACCGGTATGCGCCAGATCGGTATAAAATTCCTTCTTCACCAGGTTTCCCTGCTCATCGTAGTAGCATAACCGTTTCTGGTTGGCTTTCCATTCTCCGTTTACCGGTTCGCATCCCAGTTCAAGTACCAGTCTGCCGTTTTGGTACTCGTAAATCCAGAAATACTGCAATCCTTTCCCTGCTTCATGCACTTCCATTTTCATCAGTTTATCTACAAAATAGAAGTAATGCGTTTCGTCGGTTCCTGCGGTCATTTTCACCGGCAGCCCGTTGCTGTAGGTGAAATCCATGTAAACGGAATCTACCCCAACAAATCCGGGGTGGTAGCATTGCCTGCTTAGCAGTCCGCCGGAGGTATATTCATACCGGTTTACTTTGCGCTGATCTTCCGTTACTTTCATCAGCAGCCTCCCCGATTCCACCGGACGGGGCTTTTTGTCTTTTTTGCAGGCTGCCATTGTAAGTAAGGCAACCAGGCAGATCACTACATGCTTTGGGGTAAATGGATTCATGACCCGTTGGGTTAAATGGTTTCTGAAGCTGCCGGTATATTTCCGGCTTTTCTGAGTGCAAAATTGAAAAAGAAAAGGCCTCCCCGCAACCACATAACAATGTGATTCGTTCAGGGGAGTGAGCGGAGGGCCGGTTGTACAACCGGCTAAGCGGTAAGGAGTTGGCTGCTTTTTAAACGAGTTTATCCCTGAAAGCCTTTGCTACGGCTTCGGACTTGGAGTTTACATGCAGTTTTTCATAGATTTTCTTAATATGGGAGCGTACCGTATCAATAGAAATGAAGATCTCCGATGCGATCATTTTATAGCTATACCCGTTCACCAGCAACTGCAGTACTTCCTTTTCCCGGTCGGAAAGGTTGTACATCTCGTTGCGGTCGGAGGGCTGGCGGGCAAAGAGCTGAAGCACCTGGCGGGCAATGCTCGATGTCATAGGGGCGCCACCATCATACACGTCCTGCAGGTAATCGAGCAGTTTATCGGGCGGGGTCTTTTTCAGCAGGTAGCCGTCGGCTCCGGCCTTGATGGCTTCGAATACATGCTGGTTGTCATCGAAAACGGTGAGCATGAGAATGGGCAGATTGGGGTAACGGGAACGTACCATGCGCAGACCTTCGATGCCGTTGGTGCCGGGCATGTCGATATCCATTAACAAAACGTCGGGAAGCAGATCGTCCATCTGCTGAAGGATATTATCGCAGTTGCGGAATGCTC
Organism: Chitinophaga deserti; assembly: GCF_003149455.1. Taxonomy (GTDB): domain Bacteria; phylum Bacteroidota; class Bacteroidia; order Chitinophagales; family Chitinophagaceae; genus Chitinophaga; species Chitinophaga deserti. The sequence continues at coordinate 747,891 of NZ_QFFK01000001.1, read as the reverse complement.
CGCATACTACAAAATTTTGTGCTCCATCGATCAGTAATGTCAGGTTCTCTCGCAGTTTGGTGTTATCCTCATATAACACGATTCGGATCATATCCTGGGTATTGGAGGGGTGATAACTTATAGTAAAGGTAACGATCGCATGGCTAAGCACCAATCACATGGTTATGTGGTTGGGAACATGAGCGTAACAACGGTGCCTTTTCCGAGCTGGCTCTGTATACTGAACTGCCCGTTCATCCGGTATGCGCGGCGCTGCATATTCATCAGTCCGTCTCCATCGCCTGCCTCATTTACGTTGAAGCCCACTCCATTGTCCTGCACCCGCAGTACCAATTGGCCTTTCCTCAGCTGAATCCGGATGTCGGCAAAAGTACACTGTGCGTACTTGGCAATGTTGGTGATGGTTTCTTTATAAATCATGAAGAAGTCGTGCCGGTTCTCCAGCTGCAGCTTCCGGTTATAAATCTTATCATCGATTGTAAATGAGAAACCGATGCCGCGTGCTTCCAGCACACTGGTGGTAAATTCGCGCATGCGGGCTATTACGCGGGGCGTACTGTCGTTCAGGGGGTTGATGCTCCAAACAATATCATCCATGCTCTCCATCATGCGTGTAGTACTTTCCCCGATCTTTGAAATGAAATCCCGCGTTTTCACCATATCGCCCCTGTCTGCACTTTTGCCTGCCATGGAACTCATGATGTTGATGGATGTAAGTGTACTCCCCATATCGTCGTGCAGGTCGCGCGCGATGCGGCTTCTTACTTTTTCCGTTGCCAGGATGTGGTTAATGCGCAGCCGGTGCACCCCGTAAACGATCCCTGTCAGCAGCAATGCCACCACGCCGTAGAACCATCCCTTTTGCCAGATGGGTTTCTGGATCACAATATACATGGTGGTTATTTTTTGCGAACCCAGTCCTTCCCCGTTCAGGCAGTACAGCCGGAAAGTATATTCGCCGGGAGGAAGGTTCGTGTAGCTGGCATATTGCCGCTTACCGGCATTTACCCAGTCTTCGTCTATCCCTTCCAGCTGGTAATGGTAGGTGAGATTATCCTGCTCCAGGTACGCGGGAGACATGAAGCCTACCGTAAACCCTGCACGCTGGTGACTGAGCAGGATACGTGGTGTATCCATCCTTAGCAAAGGGTTCGATCTGTCATATGTATCATCTCCGCTTTTGAAATGTTGTATCTGGATATCAGGCGGGCGTTGCGGCGGCGGCAGACTATCCGGATGGAAGGCGAAAACCCTGCGGGCGGAGCCAAAAGCAATACGGCCATCATGGAGGCGGATGGCTGAAGGCAGCTGGAAGGATTCGTCTGCAATACCATCGTTCCTCCCGAAGTGGGTGATACTGCCGGTTTCGAGGTTTACCTTACCGGCGCTGAAGTTGGTGGTGAAAAATACCTCGCGGTTGTTGATGGGGAGCACATTGGTGATGTGGCTCATGGGCAGCCCGTTCTTTTCGGTAAGCACGGCGGTCATGGTGCCGGAGCGTATATCCAGCAGGGCAATGCCGCCTCCTGCAACCAGCATTTTACCGCCGGGCAGGGGATGTAAAGCTCTTACGTTATTGGCAGGGAGTTTATAAAGCGGGTCGAACCAGGAATAGCGCTGGCGTACATGCCCGGCGGTATCCATCCGTAACAGCCCGTGCGTGGCGGTACCCACCCAGATATCCTGCCGGGGGCCTGCGTAAATATCCATCACATCGCCCCAGGTATATTTGCCGGAAGCATACGTACTGTCTGTGAACTTGCGGAGTTTATTGGATGATACATTCCATCGCGCCACAACTCCATGCGATGCGCCTATCCATACATCCCCTCCGGGTGCAAGTGTCATGCGCCTGATGGTCCGGTTATCGATCCCGTCTACATACCGCTGCCGTGATTGCCAGGTAGTGCCGTTCACTTCCAGCACCCGTGCATGCTGGCCACCTATCAGCACGCGCCCGTCGGGCAGTGGCTGGATGCACCATAGCATATTGTAATGGTAATCGGTACCATGTATATGCTTTTTCAGATGGGTGAGGGTGCTGTCGTAAATAAGCAGACCCTGCCCCCAGCTGGTTACCCAAATATCTCCGCCGGGATGCTGCCAGAGGTCGGTGATCTCAACAGGTGGCGGCGGCTGAGGGCCTTTCTCCGGTTTGAACTCAATACTATGGAACTGCTGGCGGGCGTAATTAAAAATGTATATCCCGTGGCTGGTGCCCAGCCAGAGGTTACCCATATTATCTTCTGCGATCGTGAAAAGGTCGGTATAGTCGAGGCCGTATTTGGAATTGGGGTCGCGGGGGAACTCGCGGGTACTGCGGCCGTCTGCACTGAAGCGGAGGAGTTTATTGCCTGCACTCCAGGTATGGCCCGAGCGGTCGCGCATCATAAAATCGATGCCGCCCAGGTTACCATATCCGGTAAACAGCTGACCGTTGCTTTCATCATACCGGAAGTAATCGGGGAATTCCTGTCCGGAAGGCCAGGTACAAATGAAGAGGCCCTGCCGGCTGTCGGCAAACAACTGGGTTACTGTTTTCCGGAGAGCGGGTATTTTGAGCAGGGGGATGTTACGGGGATTATGGTCAGGAGTATAGACCGTTTTTTCGCCGAGGTCAAGCATCCCTATTCCCTGGTTGGTACCCAGCCAGTAACGGTCTTTGCCGGGCGCCTGTTCTATCTGCATGATTTTAAGGTGGCGGGTATTACTGTAGAGGGAGTAAAAAGGGATGAATTTACCTTCCTGTTCCCGGAGCAGGTAAGCGCCATGGTGAGCTGTGCACAGCCAGATATTCTTTTCCCGGTCGTGCAGTACCCTTGTTACCCTGAACCCTGTAGCAGTAACGCCTTCCAGTTCGAGCAGTCGAGTTTGGCGGGTGGCATAGTTATAGGTGAAGGCGCTGGTATTGGAAAGAATCAGCAAAACGCCGGGCCTGATTTCTGAAATATGGGTGATTTCTCCCTGGGGGAGGGTTGAAATGCCGGTGAGGGGGATGTATTCGAATTGCCGCCCGTCGTACCGCTGCAGGCCCCCCTGGGTGCCTATCCACATAAAGCCTTCCCTGTCCTGACAGATGGCTTTCACGTAATTGCTCAGCAGCCCGTCTTCCACGGTGAGGCGTGTATAGCGGTGCGAAGGTGGCTTTGCCATGGCCGAAGTGATGAAGAAGGCCGGTAGCAATACGGCCAGTAGCAAGCGTTTTAGAAGGGGCGGTCGCATAAAACGGGTGAATCGTGTAAAAATAACCGGTTTACTCCATTAATCTTACGCTCTATCCGCTGAAACTGCCATTTCACATGTTTATGTGGTTGGGATTCAGGTTAAGCGGTTTACCTTTGATTTACGAGAAACAATGCAACGCATAGCCCCATGTACTGACTCCGAACCTGTGAATCTTCAGCTACATCGCGGATACCCCCGCTGCCGGCAAAAAACTGCCCGGAGGGGACTCTGTGCAACTGCATTTACTTTATAAAAAACGCCTTATAGGAATATGCTGCTAATATAACGGGCGCAAGCTTCTGCTTGTGCCTTTCCTTTTTGTATCAGTCTCCGCCTCCGCCATCTCCGCCTCCACTGTCACCACCGCCGCTATCTCCCCCGCTGTCGCTCCAGTCTCCACTAGCACCGCCACCACCGCCATCTCCTCCGCTATATCCGTCGAAGCCTCCGTGATTGCCATCGGAGTTAAACTGCGGGGTATCAGTAGTGCCCCAGGTAGTGGGGACGCCGGCAGATGTGTCGATATTGCCGTTGTTATTACGCCTGCCTTTCTTTCCAAAAACGCCTCGTAGGAATACGATGAAGATTATACCGGAGAAGATCCAGAAGAAGATAGTTCCGGGATCGGGAGTGATAAGGAAGACGAGGAATGAGCTGGTCAGGAGCATAGGGATGTTAATTTGAGTTTTCTTTCCACGGGAATTGCTATTTTAGGGAAATTACCCATTTTATCACCGAAAGTATTCAATTTTCGCATGCCGGGTACCTATGGCCAGGACGAAGAACTGAACAATTACTGGGAAGCAGTCCGGAGAGACGATCCCGGGGCTTATGCACAGGTGCATGCGATCTTGTATCCCCTGCTTTACCGTTATGCCCTGGCTATTCTGAGCGATGAAGCGCTGGCAGAAGATGCCGTGCAGGAAGTATTTATCCGCATCTGGACTAAGAAAGCATCTGTCGGTGCAACACGCAACCTCCGTGCCTTTTTCTTTACTGCCCTGCGCCGGCATTGCCTTAACCAGCTTCGCAGCCTGCGCATGCTCCAGGTATTACCTTCTCCCGGCCCTGATATTGAGTTTTCGCCGGAAGACATACTGATTTCCGAAGAATCCCGGGAGATACGCCGGGAAACAATTACCCGCTACCTCAACCAGTTACCCCGCCGCCAGAAAGAAGCGGTTTACCTCCGCTATTACGAGGCCCTGTCGTATGAAGAGATCGCGGTTATTATGAAGGTAAACTACCAGTCGGTAGTTAATCTCGTATTTAAAGCCATTGCCCAGCTCAGGGAGTGGCTGGGTCATTTGCCGCTATGGTGGCTGCTTTTACAGGTTTTCTAAAGTTTTTTGGTTAAAAAGGAGTATCCCGGAGCCGGTTGCGTGTCTTTCTAATAAACACGTTATGGAAGATCCTTCCTTGCCGCAAGGCCCGGATAATGTTCCTTTCAGATTCAATCGCCGGGAAATTTCCGAAACTCAGATCAATCAAAGCTGGAACCGCATAGCGCCGGCCCTGGGCCGTAATGCCCGCCGCAGTCCGCGGCGGAGAATGCTACGCATGGCTGCCGCAGTGTTACTCATCCCGGCAATTGCTTATGGCGGTTACTCCCTCTATTGCAACCTGATGGCCGACGGAATGCGTGTTTACCGTACGGCTTACGGGGAAATGCAGCAGGTACTCCTGCCGGATAGTTCAACAGTATATCTGAATGCCAATTCCACCCTGCGTATACCCGAAGAATGGAAGAGTGAGGAAAGCCGGAGTGTATACCTCGACGGGGAAGCTTATTTCGAGATTACCAAACGCCCCGGTGCCGCAGATGCACGCTTTATCGTGCATACCCCTGAAATTGATGTGGAAGTACTGGGTACCAAGTTTAATGTTAATATGCTGGAAGCCCGCACCACCGTTTCTCTCAAAGAAGGGAAGGTGCAGCTGACCGCTAAATCAGAGATCAGCGAAGGCCCCAAGGTGATCATGATGAAACCCGGCGATGAAGTGCTGGTGGATCATGAGAAATCCCGCCTGCGCGAATCCGTTAACACCGATCAGATAGCAGACTGGCGCAATCACCGCTATCATTTCGAGAATACATCCATGCAGGAAATCGCTGCGATTATCCGCACCAAATTTGGATATGAAGTCACACTCAGTGCCGCCGCCGCAAAACGTACCATCAGCGGCGACCTGTATGCCCAAAATATTGAACAGTTATCCAAGGCTTTATCCGTTACCATGAACCTGCAAATCGAGCAATCGGACGGGGAGCTATTAATTACGACCAAAGACTAATTCGAATATATCAGTAAACGTATCTGATTGTCTTCTGCAGAAGCAACGGTAAGCCACAGGCATGCCGGAAGGGTATATTATATCAACCAAAAATGTTTCACCCATTTTAAAATTCCATTTTATGCTAGCGAACACTTTGTTGCGGACCACCTTGCTGGCAGCTGCCATCGCAGCCGGTTCCTCCCTGGCCATACAGGCCGGTGCGCAGGATCTGGCTGCGAACAGCAGCACTCCGCATCATCTGCAGCCCGGCGGCGATGCCCGCAGGCAGCAGAAAACATTGGAACAGTTGCTGAGGGAAATTCACAAAACATATAAGGTAGACCTGCTGTATGAATCACGTAAGCTGCCAAAAGTAAAAGTCAACTTTAAACCATCGGAATTCGATAATGTGGAAGAAATGCTGGAAGCACTGCTGCACCCGCATGGCTTACAGGCCCAGTCTGTTCAGCCCAATACCTGGGCCATAGTACCACTGCCGGATAAGGGTACACGTCCTAAAATGGAAACGCCCGTTAAACGCAGTACCGGTAACTCCGCCCCTGAATCACAGCCGCTCACACGCCTCAGCAGCGCTGCTTCTGTAGCCTACAATGGCAGCGTGGCAGACACCGTACGGAGGGTGCGCATTCAGGGTAAAATCAGCGATGGCGAAAACGGATCCCCGCTGCCCGGTGTATCTATCCAGGTGAAAGGCGAAACACGCGGTGCCACTACCGACGGTGATGGCCGCTTTGCCCTGGATGTTGCGCCTGGCACCGTGCTCCTTGTAACCCTGCTGGGATATGAAAGTAAAGAGATCCCCGTGGGTAATAACCGCAACTACGATCTTACGCTGGATGTGAGCAACCGCGCACTCAACGAAATTGTAGTGGTGGGGTACGGCTCCCAACGCAAAAGCCTCGTAACCGGCGCCATTTCATCCATCAAGGCTGCTGATATTGCCACCGTTTCTGCTACCCGGGTGGAGCAGGCATTGCAGGGCCGCACTTCAGGGGTTACCGTACTGCCCGTTTCCGGATCTCCCGGCAGCGGCATGCGTGTAAGGATCAGGGGTACGGGATCCAACGGATCGTCCGAACCACTGTATATCATAGACGGTATGCGTGCCGGTGGTATGGAATACCTCGACCCCTCTGAGATCGCATCCATCGAAGTATTGAAAGATGCTGCATCCGCCGCGATATACGGTGCGGAAGGAGCCAATGGGGTAGTGATCATTACCACCAAAACAGGGCGTAAGGATCAGGATTCCCGTATCGACTTCAGTATGCAATACGGCCGGCAGTCGCTCAAGAACAATATGCCCATGATGAATGCCGAGCAGTACAGCCAATATCTCACAGACGCGCAAACGCCGGGAGATATCCCCAATCCGGGAGAGTGGAAAGGTAAAAAAGGGACCGACTGGCTGGATGAGATCAGCGAATCCGCACCCCTGCAACGTTACACACTTAATTTCAGCGGCGGTTCGGAAAAGTCGTCGTACCTGCTGGGTGGTACCATGTTCCGGCAGGATGGTCCTATCGGCGGCAGCAAAGCCCGCTTCGACCGTTATACCGTGCGCCTCAATTCCGATCACCAGATCAAGCCCTGGCTTACAATAGGCAACCGCTTGTCTTATGCCTATCATAAAAGAAACGGGGTGACGGAAGATTCTGAATTCGGGTCTGTTATCAACAACGCCATCCTGCTCGATCCGCTGTTCCCTGTTGTATATACCGGTGCTATTTCGCCCCGGGCGCAGAACGCGCTGAATGACGGGTATACCCTGGTGAAAGACCGACAGGGCCGTTATTACGGTGTGTCGGATTATGTTTTCGGAGAAGCAGGTAACCCGGTAGCGCTGATCGATGTTACCCATAACACTACCACACAGCATAAAGTAGTCGGTAATCTGTACGGGGAATTATCTCCCCTGAAAGGATTGAAAATTACTTCGCGCTTTGGGCTGGATGCTGCATTCCAGCGGCAACATGCCTGGACGCCCACTTTCTGGTGGAATGCCAACCGCCTCAATACCGTTCCCAGCTCGGGAGATAACAACCAGAACTGGTATAACTGGCAGTGGGAGAACTTCGCCACCTACAACCATGTAATCGGCAGTCATGATATTACCGTGATGGCAGGTATGAGTGCATTGCGCCGCAATCATGACAGGCTTGAAGGTACCGCTTCGGGCATGTTCCTCGAAGATCCGATATTCAGCTATCCCGATTTTATCCCTGATGCGCAGGACCGTATCGCCGGTACGCAAACCAGTACCTCGCTGGTATCCTACTACGGACGTATTCAGTATGATTATAAAGGGAAATATCTCTTTAACGCCACTATCCGCCGCGATGGTTCTTCGCTGCTGCCGCCCAATAACACCTGGGGGACATTCCCTTCGGTTTCTGCGGGGTACGTAGTGTCTAACGAAGGATTTTTCCCGAAGAATAAAGTGCTCAACTATATGAAGCTGCGTGCCAGCTGGGGGCAGAACGGCAGTATCGCCAATATCAATATCGGCGACTGGAAAGCCCTTATCACCACGCAGGGTATTTCTTACCCCGATGCAAACGGTGTATATCATGTAGGAGCAGAACCCGCCGGACTGGAGAACCCGTTGCTTAAATGGGAAGCCAGTGAGCAGCTCGATTTTGGTGCAGACTTCGGCTTCTTCGATAACCGCCTCAGCTTTGTGGCCGATTACTACCGCAAAGTCACCAAAGGGCTGCTCACTCCCGGCAAGGTGCCCAACTTCCTGGGTAACGTGCTGCATATAGTGAACGGGGGAGATGTGCGGAATAACGGTTGGGAGTTTGAAGTGGCCTACCGCAACGATAATAAGAACGCCCTCAGATTCGAGATTGCCGCTAACCTGACTACGATCAAAAACGAAGTACTGCGGCTCAACGAATTTACAGACCGCATCCCCGGTACTACTGTGGGTACGGGCTGGACCGCTTCCTGGTTTGAGAAAGGGATGCCTATCTGGTATTTCCGCGGATATAAAACTGACGGCATCTTCCAGAATCAGCGCGAGATAGACGCATGGAAAGCGATCTATACCACAGATGAAAATATTCGCCCGGGTGATCCGCGGCCGGTAGATGTGGATGGTAACAAATCCATTTCAGTAGGTGATTATGATTACATCGGCAGTCCGCACCCCGATTTTGTATATGGCGGCCGGGTGAGCCTGAACTATAAGGGCTTCGATTTCCTGGTGCTCGTACAGGGCCAATCCGGGAACGATGTGCTGATGGGCTTTAACCGTACAGACAGGCCAACCGGTAACCGCCCTCTTTTCCTGTGGGAAGACCGCTGGACGGCGGAGAATACCAATGCCAAATGGTTTGGCGCCAATACAGCGAGCACCTTTGCCTATAACAGCGACTTCATGGTGATGGACGGATCTTACATGCGTATCAGGCAGCTGCAGCTGGGATACACCATTCCGCAATCGGTGCTGCGCCGTGCCAAGATCAGTAACGCACGTATCTATTGTTCCCTCGACAACTATTTCACTTTCACGAAATACAAAGGGTTGGATCCGGAAGCGGGCAGTAACGACGATAATAGTCTGGGAATCGACCGCGGCGTATATCCCATCCCGCGGGTAGCAATGTTCGGCCTTTCATTTTCATTTTAACCTGCAAACATTCCACTCATGAAACCAAATCATAAACGTAATACGATCATCATAGGAGCGGCGCTGTTGCTGGGCGTGGGCTGCGGAAAGGGCTTCCTGGAGCAGGATATCCCGGGCCGGTCGCCGCTGGAAGGATATTATAAAACCGATGTGGATGCCACTGCTGCCACGTTTGCGGCATATGACATGCTGCAGGCGGAATACAACTGGGGATGGGGCAGCCCGCTGCTGCTGAAAACCCTGCCGTCTGACGAAAGCAATGCAGGCGGTAATGGCCCCGGCGATCAGCCGCATTATCAGGCATTGGACAATTTTACGCACGATTCACAAGGCGAGAGCATTTTATGGGTATGGCGTATGAATTACTTCGGTGCCTACCGCGCAAACCAGGTGATCAACCGCGTAGCCGGAACGTCGGACCTGCAGAAGCGCCTCATCGCAGAATGTAAAGTGCTGCGGGCATATTATTACTCCGAACTGGCCGTACTCTGGGGCGATGTTCCATTAGTACTGAAGAACCTGGAGCCGGGAGAATATACCAAAACACCCCGCACGCCCCGTGCCCAGGTATACGCCCAGATCGAGAAAGATCTGAAGGAAGCGATCCCTGTGCTGCCGGTTAAAAGTGCTTTGGGCGCCAGTGAGCGGTTCCGGGTTACAAAGGGAACTGCCCAGTCCCTGCTGGGTAAGGTATATCTCTACCAGCAGAAATGGGCTGAAGCTGCAGAGCAGTTTAATGCCGTGATAATATCCGGAGAATATGATCTGGAAGCATCAGTGGCAGCAGCTTTTTCCAAGCAGGGAGAGTTTGGTAAGGAAAGTGTATTTGAAGTTCCCTTCACCGACCAGAAGCGTTATACCTGGGATAATTTCCCCTGGGACCGTTTCCGTGAAATAGAGAGCAATATCCACATTAAGCTGATGGGCCCCCGTGAAGAACACTATACGCGTATGACCGGCGATTCGCTGGATGGCGGATGGGGATTCAATACGGGCAAGAAAAAGCTGTACGATGCATTTGTGGCAGCAGGGGATGTGGAGCGGAGGAAGCAAACTATTTTTTCCATTGCAGAGCTGGAAGATGGGGGAGGTGAATTCGCTGATCCTACTGTCTGGGATTTCGAAGGTTACATCCAGCGTAAGTACGGATCGTTTTCCACCTTTACCACGCATCCCGATGATGGAACGCCGGATCTGAACTACGGTTCCAATTCCCGGCTGATCCGTTATGCAGATGTACTGCTGATGGCAGCGGAGGCATATTACCGTGCGGGGAACGAAGGGCGTGCGCGTACGGAGCTGAATAAGGTGCGGAGCCGGGCTAAGCTGGGTGATGTGCTGATCGGAGGCAATGCCCTGTTTGAGGCGATTGTGCGGGAGCGGCAGCTGGAGCTGGCATTTGAAGGCTTCCGGTACCTGGATCTCGTGCGGTGGGGCAGGGCGGCCACTGAACTGGGAGGACTTGGGTTTAAACCCAACAAGCATGAATTGTTGCCTATTCCGGACGAAGATGTGCGGATAGGGCACCTTGAGCAAAACAAAGGTTACTAAACAACCTGATTTGATAAATGCGATATACTTAAAGTAGTAACAATGGTAAAAGGGCTGCCTGTCAAGGCAGCCCTTTGAAATAGGGGTGTCACAGAGGACATGGTTGGTTATGCGTTCTGTGTAATACTTACACGATAATTAATATCTGGTTCTTCCATCCGGCTTTGGAGGAGGAGGGATTCGAGTGCTTCTGTGCGCAGAACATTCACCGGGGAGATAATTGAATGGCTGGCAGCAGGGCTATGGAGCATTTCTCCTTCACCGATCAGCAGCCATCTCATATTCAGTTCGGAAAAGTGCTGCGTGATATCAGCCACTATATCGACGCTGGGTTTTGCCCCTTCATTTTTTATACGAAACAGCCGCGCGATCTTCTCGCAGCTTTTATATCCCAGTTTACGGGAAAACGCTGAAGTACTAAGCTCTTTGTGCTCAATGAAGTTTTTCAGTCTGCTTGCGATTGATTCCATAAAGATGTGTGTTACGCACTTTTAGACAGGGAATCCTGTCTAAAGGGTGAAATTTCAAAGCGAAATATTTTTTTTATACGCTTCACCCCTCGCCCCCCGAAATTCACTCTATTTAGTATAACTGCTGTTGTCGCCAGCCGGCGTTGCGATTGTAAAATTGTTCCCCGGCCGTCATCAGTTAGCCGAATGCCGGCCTTTCAACGTCCATGTCCCCAAGTGCCAAGACGCGCAGTAGCGCGCCCCGGCTGTGGGTTACAGGAAAACCGAAAACCTCCCGGCCGCGGACAGACACACTAACCACGGTCCCGTTGTCCGTATCGGCCTCAAATAAGTCTCATGTCTAATGTATGCATATACCGGAGGGTGAATTCTTTCACCCTTCTTTTTTTGCCGTTTATAAACTCCACTTGCATCACCCGCTGCCATTTCGTAGTTTAGGGGTAATAAGTACGCTTATTGAAAGAATATTAGCAGGGATTTGTATGATTTTAGCATAAAGCCCGGTGCAGCAGGCACCTCTACGTTATATATTGCATCGTTACGTCACAGTCGCTCATTAATTAAATTTATTGCCACGGCCATTATCATGAAAATGACCATTCGTTCCAACCACTGGATATTCGCCAGCCTGGTACTCGTTCCCTTTGCCGCCATGTGGCTCGGAGGTTGCGGGTCCGGTAAAAAGGTGGATTACAGTACCGAAGTAAAGCCCATCCTCAACAAGCATTGCATCAGCTGCCATGGCGGTGTAAAGCAGAACGGAGGATTTAGTGTCCTGTTCCGTGAAGAAGCCCTCGGGATCACTAAAAGCGGCAAACCTGCCATCATTCCCGGAGATCCCGGCGCCAGTGAGTTCATCCGCCGGCTCCACACCAATGATCCTAAAGAGCGGATGCCGCTCAAAGCACAACCGCTTTCCAAAGCCGAAATCGACATTCTCACCCGCTGGGTGGAACAGGGTGCCGAATGGGGCGATCATTGGGCTTATGTGCCTCCTAAAGCTCCTGCAGCCGATGCTACCATCGATCAGTTCATCAACGAAAAACTCGATGATGAAAACCTCGATCCTGCTCCGCAGGCCGATCCGCAAACCCTGCTCCGCAGGCTCTCTCTCGACCTCACCGGCATCCCGCCAACTGAAACCCGCGCCAATGCCTTCGCAGCACGGTTCAGCGACAGCGCCTATGCCCTGATGGTGGATTCCCTCCTCGCATCCCCTCAGTTCGGTGAAAAATGGGCCTCCATGTGGCTCGACCTCGCGCGCTATGCCGATACCAAAGGATATGAAAAAGACTCCCGCCGCGAATTCTGGCGCTACCGCGACTGGGTAATCAAGGCGTTTAACATGGATATGCCCTTCGACAGGTTCACTACCGAACAGCTCGCAGGCGATCTCCTTCCCTCACCAACAGACGATCAGCTCGTTGCCACCGCCTTCCACCGTAACACCATGAGTAACGATGAAGGAGGTACGCAGGACGAAGAGTTCCGCACCGCTGCCATCATCGACCGGGTAAATACCACCATGGAAGTATGGCAGGGCACCACCATTGCATGTGTGCAATGCCACGCGCACCCTTACGATCCGTTCCGCTTCGAGGATTATTATAAATTAATGGCCTTCCTCAACAATACGCGTGATGAAGATACCTGGGGAGAATATCCCAAACTGCGCTTCTACGACAGTTTACAGCGCCAGGATGTAACTGCTGTTACCCAATGGGTAAAACAACATGGAGACGCTAACCAGCTCCAGGAAGCACAGGATTTCCTGCGGACGCTGGAGCCTAAAGTGCACGCTCACGATGCTGACCAATATATCAACGGCCAGCTGGCTGATACCAAATTCATGGCCATCCGCAATGGAGGTAGCAGCAGAATGAAGAATGTGCCGCTGAATAATGCCGACCGTTTGCTGATGCGCTATTGGGCAGGTGCAGGAGGTTCAATGGAAATACGTGCCGATAGCCTGAAAGGTCCGGTCATCGCCAGTATGGCCCTGCCGCAGGGGAATGGCGTGTTACCGGTAGCGTTAAAGCCGCTGGAGGGCCGTCGTGATATATTCTTCACCTTCCGGAATCCCTCGCTGGACCCTATGAGTACGGTTGCCAGTGTGGAATGGATGGCTTTCCGTCATGACCTTCCCGGTAAAGGACAGGCAGGATATAAAGAAATGGAAGCCAAATTCCTGGCGCTGGTAAACGCCAATCCGGAAAGTATTCCGGTAATGGTGGAAAACAACAGAGACCTGTTCCGCCCTACTGCTGTATTTGAAAGAGGCAACTGGCTGGTGAAAGGCAGTGAAGTGAAACCGGAAACACCCGGTTCCCTTAACCCCTGGCCACAAGGCGCTCCGCGTAACAGGCTGGGGCTGGCACAGTGGCTGACCGATCCTAAGAACCCGCTTACTGGCAGGGTAATGGTAAACCGCCTCTGGGAGCAGCTGTTTGGTATCGGCCTCGTGGAAACGCTGGAAGATTTCGGCACGCAGGGCTTTACCCCATCGCATCCCGCACTGCTGGATTACCTCGCTTACCAGTTTGTACATAAACATAAATGGAGCGTGAAATCCATGCTGCGTGAGATTGTGCTTTCTGGTGCTTACCGCCGCGATTCGAAGAGCAGTCCGGAGTTGAATGAGAAAGATCCTGCTAACCGCCTTCTGGCCCGTGGCCCCCGCTTCCGTTTGACGGCAGAGCAGGTACGCGACCAGGCACTGGCCGTAAGCGGATTACTGAGTGGCAGAATGAGCGGTCCTCCGGTGATGCCGATGCAGCCCGATGGCGTCTGGATGTCTGTTTACAGCGGTGAGCGATGGAATACTTCAGAGAATGGTGATCAATACCGCCGCGGAGTATATACGTTCCTGAAACGTACCAGTCCTTACCCTTCTTCCATTACTTTCGATGGCAGCAGCCGTGAGGTGTGCCTGCAACGCCGCATACGCACCAATACCCCCCTGCAGGCGCTCGTAACACTAAATGACCCTGTTTATCTCGAAGCCGCCAGAACACTGGCCATCCAGATGGAGAAAGATGGCGGTAAAGATGCAAAAAACTGTATCCGGCGCGGGTATAAGCTTGCGATGAATAAAGATATTTCCCCGGCTAAATCTGCCGTGCTGGAAAAACTTTACAGCCAGGCCCTTCAGCAATATCAGAAAGACCCCGCCGCTGCGGATGCATTCAATATGCGTTCCGTACCCGATGGCGAAAAAGCACACGTAGCTGCTCTTACAGTAGTGGCCAACGCATTAATGAACCTGGACGAGTTCCTGTCCAAATCCTAAAGATCATGGCCGACAAAATCATAAAAGAAGCCAACGACCGGGCAGCCCGGTTTTTCTCCCGCAGGCATTTTCTGCAGGATTGTGTAACGGGCCTTGGCGCTACAGCCCTCGGTTCACTGGTAAGCGGTTGCAACCTGTTCTCCGGATCGGGTTCTGCACCGGCACAAAGCCTTAACCCGCTGGAACCCCGCGCACCGCATTTCCCTGCCAGAGCAAAAAGCGTTATTTACCTGCACATGGCCGGCGCACCTTCGCAGCTGGAAATGTTTGACTATAAACCGGAATTGCAGAAGCTGCATAACCAGCTGTGCCCGCAATCCATCCTCGAAGGCAAAACGTTTGCGTTTATCCGTGGCGTACCCCGTATGCTGGGACCGCAGGCAGTGTTCAGCCAGCATGGCGAAAGCCGTGCATGGGTATCTGATTTTATGCCCCACTTCGCCGAAAGGGTGGATGATGTGAGTTTCCTGAAAGCGGTACAAACCGATCAGTTCAACCACGGTCCTGCGCAATTATTCATGCATACGGGAAGCGCCCGCCTCGGGAGGCCCAGCACAGGCTCCTGGGTAACCTGGGGGCTTGGCTCGGAGAACAGTAACCTGCCCGGCTTCGTAGTGCTCACCTCCGGTGGTAAAACACCGGATGCGGGTAAGAGCGTTTGGGGCAGCGGATTTCTGCCTTCCGTTTACCAGGGCGTACAATGCCGCTCTAAAGGCGAACCTGTCCTCTACCTTTCAGACCCGGCAGGACTGAACAGGGATCTGCGTTACCAGGGGATACAGGCCATCAATGAAGTGAACCGCCTCGAATATGAAACTTTCCAGGATCCCGAAATCCTGTCGCGTATTTCGCAATATGAGCTGGCTTATAAAATGCAGATCTCCGTTCCCGGAGTAATGGATATTAACAGCGAGCCCGCTTACATACATGAACTGTATGGTACAGAGCCCGGTAAGGAATCGTTCGCTAATAACTGCCTGCTTGCACGCAAACTGGTTGAGAAAGGAGTGCGTTTTGTACAACTGTTCGACTGGGGATGGGATGCGCATGGCACCGACGAAAGCACAGCCGTAGATCTCGGTATGCGCAACAAATGCCGTGAAATTGATAAGCCCATCAGCGCCCTGCTGCTCGATCTGAAGCAGCGCGGACTGCTCGATGAAACGCTGGTGGTATGGGGTGGTGAATTTGGCCGTACCCCCATGCAGGAAAACCGCGATGGTAAGGAAATGCCCTACATGGGCCGCGACCACCACGTGGAAGCGTTCACCATGTGGATGGCAGGGGCAGGTATCAAACGCGGCGGCAGCTGGGGAGAAACCGATGAGATTGGCTTTAGTGCCGTTAAGGGCCAGGTAGCCGTACATGATATTCACGCTACTATTTTACAGCAATTGGGATTTGATCACGAAAAAATGACCTACCAGTTCCAGGGGCGGCCCTTCAGGCTTACCGATGTACATGGTCATGTTATTAAGGAAATTTTAGGATAACACATGAAGCATTCTATCAACCGGAGGGATTTTCTCCAGCGCACTGCAGCCCTGGGAGCAAGTACATTATTGACGCAATTGCCTGCTGCCGCCATGCCCGCGGCAAAAGCGGGTTTCAAATTAGTAGTATTAGCAACGGACTGGGGCTTCCCCGGCAGCCGCGATGCCCTTTGTCAAAAGGCGAAAGCCGCAGGATACGACGGGATCGAAGTATGGTGGCCGGGTTCTATCGAAGCACAGAATGAAATATTCGACGCCGTGGAAAAACACGGAATGGAAGTAGGGTTCCTGGCTTCAGGGGGCAGTAATGAATTCACAAAGCATGCTTCTACTTTTGAAACTACGCTGCTGGCAGCTACCGGGAACAAACGTAAGAAACCGCTTTACGTTAATTGCCACTCGGGCAGAGATTATTATACCGAAGCGCAGAACGGCCAGCTGATCGATATCACTACCCGCATATCCAAAGCTTCCGGCGTTCCCATCTACCACGAAACGCACCGCGCCAGGATGATGTTTGCCGCACATATTACGCGCCGTTTTATCGAAACCAAGCCCGACCTGCGCCTTACACTGGATATATCGCACTGGTGTAATGTGCACGAATCGTATCTGACCGATCAGGCGGAAACAGTGGCGCTCGCCTTGCAACGTGTAGGGCATATCCATGCGCGCATCGGCCATCCCGAAGGCCCGCAGGTAAACGATCCCCGCGCACCGGAATGGGAACATGCGGTAAAAGCGCATTTCGCCTGGTGGGATGAAGTGGCGAAGATAAAACGTGCGAAAGGCGAAGTGATGACCATGCTCACAGAATTCGGCCCGGCAGATTATATGCCCACGCTTCCCTATACCCGACAGCCCGTGGCAGACCAATGGGCCATTAATGTTCATATGAAAGATCTTTTAAAAGCACGTTACGGCGCATGATGTTTTTCTTACAATCCGGATGGGGCCTCTTCATCGGCCGGTTCCATCCCTTACTCGTTCACCTGCCGATCGGTATACTCATAATCGCCTTTCTGCTGGAATGGCTCAGCCGTTTCCGCCAGCTCGCTGTACTGGGTGCCGCGGTATTTCCTACACTGCTTTTTGGCGCCCTTTCGGCAGTAGCAGCATGTGTGGCGGGATACCTGCTTTCACTCTCCGGGGGGTACGACGAAGCTGCGCTCAACCTGCATATGTGGATGGGGATAGCAGTAGCGGTACTTTCCCTGCTGCTTTGTGTTTTCAGGAAATACAACCTGTTCCGTAAATCGTGGCTGCCCGTATCTGCTGCCATGATCCTCGCTTTGTCTGTTGCAGGGCATTATGGTGGCAACCTCACCCATGGAGAAGATTATCTGACTGCCGCATGGCCGTTCGGGACAAAGGAAGCCGCTACTACGGCCACCTTCAAGAATATAGAAGATGCGCAGGTATATGAGCAGCTGGTACAACCCATCCTCGAACAGAAATGCTACGGCTGCCATAATGAACAAAAACTGAAAGGCGGCCTCCGGCTGGATGGTATGGCGCATATCCGCAAAGGAGGAGAAAACGGGCCTGTGCTGAAAGACAGTATTCCGGAGATGAGTGAGCTGTATAAACGCCTCGTTCTCCCTGAGTCCGACGATAAACGCATGCCTCCCAAAGGCAAACCCCAGCTCACCCCGCAGGATGTTGAAATCCTGTACTGGTGGATTCAGCAGGGCGCCCCTGATTCCATAGCAGTTAAGGAACTGCAGAAAACACCGCGTATAGCTCTGGTATTTGAAGGCATGAAACCTACCGGCGATGGCGTGCATCCCTATATGCCCAAAACGGAAGTTAGTGCGGTGAACGATGAGCAGGTAGCCCCGCTCGTGAAATTAGGTGTGAAAGTAATGCCGGTAGCGGCAGATAATGGATATGTGATGGTAAGTGCGGTAAATGCTCCCGCCTTTGGAAATGCTGACGCTAAATTACTGGAGCCGCTGGCAAAGCAACTGGTATGGCTTAACCTGGGCAGTACTGCTACGGGAGACAGTGCCCTGAAAATCATTGCTTCACTGCCAAGCCTTACCCGCCTCCAGCTGGAATATACCGGTGTTACCGATGAGGGCATGCAAATGCTGTCGTCGGCTAAACAACTGAAATACCTCAATCTCACCGGTACAAAGATTACCGATAAGGGATTACAATATCTGCAGAAGCAGGCTGCTCTCCGTGAATTATTTATTTATGGAACAGGGGTAACTGCCGCCGGCGTGCAGCAGCTCCGTACTGCCCTGCCCGACCTGCGGGTAGATACAGGAGGATACCGCCTGCCGGTGCTGGCAACGGATACAATGGTGTTTAAGAAACAGCCGGCCTGATTTCAGACAGCACGGAAAGTGCGGGGAGTGAGCTGTGTTTTTTTCTTGAAGAAATTATTAAAGTGGGCAGGTTCCTGGAAGCCAAGGCAATAGCCTATTTCCGAGACATTCCAATCGGTATGGCGCAGCAGCGCTTTGGCTTCCTGTACCAGGCGGTCGGCTATATGATCTGAAGTCGATTTCCCGGTAGCGTCTTTCAACGCTTTGTTGAGATGATTGACGTGGATGGATAGCTGTTCTGCAAAATCGAACGCGGTACGCAGGTTCACCTGCTGCCGCGTTGTTTCTATAGGGAATTGCCGTTCCAGCAGGTCGGAGAACAGGCTGGAAATGCGCGTGGCTGCGTTGGTATGTGCGGGAGAAAGGGCTACGGGTTGATGTTTCATGCCAAGATGAATGAGCTCCATCGTGTAGTTCCGCAACAAATCAAACTTATAGATGTAGTCTGATTCCAGTTCCGCTTTCATTTTATGGAAGATATCGACCACCTGGGGCACCTGTGCTTCGGGCAGGCAGATGAGTGGCTGCCCTCCGGGGCGGAACAGCGGGAAGTCAGTCAGTTTCATGGACGAATGGCCATGGAAAAACGCATCAGTAAAAATGCAGAAATAACCCGCCTGTGCTTCGTCGAGATGGTCGCATTGGTAAGGGACCTGCGGGTTGGCGAAGAATAACCCGTACTGATCAATGTCGAGCGTTTTGTCGGCAAAGAAATACCGGTTGCGCCCGCTTACGAAGGCTATTTTATAGAAATCCTTACGGCTGTAAGGCAACGGAGCATTGGTGGTAATAAGTTCGGCGGTATCGAAAACGTTGAAATGTCCCAGCTCCCGGTTCATCCCTGCCGGAACGGGAATCTGTTTGGCACGATAAAATTCTTCGAGAGACTGTATTCTTTCCATACCATAAAGCTACAAATTCTGCGGTTTCAGCGAGCAGCTCAGCTATACTGACTGATAAACTGCCATGCCCGCTTCTCCGACCAGTAGTGTTTCTCCGAAAAAGTAACGAACCCTACATGGCCCCCCTCTCCGGGTGTTTCGAAGTGGAAGTTAGGGTTAGAGGTGGCGGCACTGAAGGGGTATGATCCTTTCCCGAGGAATGGGTCGTCGAGCGCATTGATGAGCAGGGTGGGGATGGCAATGCCGCTGAGGTAGAAGACCGAACTGGATTGCTTCCAATAATCAACTGCATCTTTGAATCCATGCAGCGGTGCAGTATAACGGTCGTCGAACTCGCGGAAGGTGCGGATGGCGGAAAGGCCGTCCAGCGATATGTCGTCAGGGTAAAAACGGGCTTTCTCTATGAGCTTTTCACCAAGGGAGCGGATAAATCGCATCCGGTAGATGGTGTTATGCCGCTTTTCGAGTTCTGAAGAGCTGTCGTGAAGATCTACAGGAACGGAAATGGCCACGGCGGAGCGGATTTGCTTGTTTATCGAAGATCCGCGCTCACCCACGTATTTAAGGGTAATATTGCCGCCAAGGGAAAACCCCACGAGGTGGATGTGGTCATAATCCGGGGAGATGTGGTCGATAACGGTCTGCAGGTCATCCGTTTCGCCGCTATGGTAAAAACGAAGTGCCTTGTTACATTCCCCGCTGCAGCCCCTGAAATTCATGGACACGGTGTCGAACCCTCTTTCATTGAAAATATTCACCATTCCGGTTACATAGGTCCGGTTAGAGCTGCCTTCCAGTCCGTGGAGGATCACTACCGCCGTGCGGCTCCCGATACGGCTGAAATCAAGGTCGAGGAAGTCGTTGTCGGGCGTGTTGATGCGCTCACGGACGTATTGAACGGGAGGTACACGGCGGAACAACGTAGGGAATATGGTGTTCAAATGCCGGTTACTTAGCAGAAAAGGCGCAGCGTAGTTTGTAGCGGTTAATACCGGCATGTTTACTGGAATTTAATATCGTAAAGGTAAGATTTAACGGTTAAACGGTTGCCGGAGGGTTGGTTGCGCCCGGATCGTGTATTATTTTTGAATATATGATCAGATCACTTTTAATATGTGCGCTCCTCATCCAAAGCGCCTCCGTAATGGCCCAGCAAAGCCAGTTCAGCGGCTGGTTTGCCAATTTCTCCACCGTCCGCATACCGGATACCAAGTTCAGTATCCATTTCGACGGACAGCTGCGCAGTAACGATAAATGGGAAACGCTGCAAACCTATATCGTAAGGCCGGGTATCAATTTTCATGCGCGGAAGAACGTTGTTCTCACAGCGGGTTATGCGCTGGTGGGTAATAAAACGCTCGGAACATTCATCTCCGAGCATCGTATCTGGGAGCAGTTGATTGTTACCCACAATATCGCGAAGTTCATGCCCCTGCAGCACCGCCTGCGGGTGGAGCAGCGGTTTATTCCGGTGACAAGGTCGCTGGATGGTGAAGTCTCGAAGGTGGCATCCAACATGTCGCACCGGGTAAGGTATTTCGTGCGCGGACTGTTGCCTTTCAGCGGACAGGCGGGCTTTACCAAAGGCATGTTCGGCGCGGTGCAAAATGAGGTTTTCCTCAATTTCGCGAAGAACCAGTATGCCAACAGCCATACCTTCGACCAGAACCGGGCATACGGGGCAATTGGTTACCGTTTCAATTCTAAGTTCGACGCGGAAGTGGGGTATCTCCACCATTACACGCTCCGCTTCAATGGGCAGCATACCAGCCGTGTCACGAACAACGTGATTCAGCTTGCTACCTACGTCCGGCTTTAAAAGGATTCACCTTACAACAATTAAAGAAGGGATATCGCATCAGCAGGCGATATCCCTTCTTTATTTACTGGGTATTCTATAAGTGGTTAATATACTATCAAAAGTGCCGTTTACGCCCTGTTTTTGGGCATTTCATAAGCTATTCATTATCAGTCTATTGAACTGCCATTGTTCGGTGATCCTTCAGTCATCCTTCAGTAAAAGGGGGGGCTTCACTGAAGGATCACCGAAGGATGACTGAAGGATCACTGAAGGATGATTATCCCGATTTTGATACGATATTATCAGAAAGGGCCACTTCCCTTGTTTATGCAACACAGGAAGCGGCCCTTTTGGGTTAGCAGGCAATGGAGGTTATTTCTTACGGCTGCCTTCGATATTGGGCAGGAAGCCGGTTAAAAGCCCGATAAGGGGTAAATAAGCACATACTTCGTACACGTAGTAGATGCTGGTACGGTCTGCCAGTTCGCCCAGCAATGCAGAGCCTACGCCGGCCATACCGAATGCGAACCCGAAGAAGAGGCCGGCAATCATGCCTACTTTACCCGGCACCAGTTCCTGCGCATATACGAGGATGGCCGAGAATGCGGAAGACAGGATCACCCCGATGAATACGCTCAGGATAACCGTCCAGAAAAGGGTTGCATGGGGCATTAAAAGCGCGAAAGGCGCCACGCCGAGGATAGATATCCAGATCACGTATTTGCGGCCTATACGGTCGCCTATGGGGCCGCCGATGAAGGTACCTGCGGCAATGGCGAAGAGGAACACAAACAGGTAGATCTGCGCATGCTGTACGGATACGTTGAACTTACCCATCAGGTAAAAGGTGTAATAGCTGGTGAGGCTCGCCATGTAGAAGTACTTGGAGAAAATCAGCAGCAACAGGATGAACAGCGCAAAGGCGACCTTGCCTTTAGACAGCTGTACCGCTGCAAACTGCGCCTGCTTCTTCGGTTTAATCCGATGCGTATTGCCGAGGTACCATTTGCTGATACGGAGCATCACGAATATAGCCAGCAATGCAATGAGGGAGAACCAGGCCACGCTGGATTGCCCGAACGGTACAATGATGGCCGCAGCCAGTAAGGGACCGAGAGAGCTGCCGGTATTACCTCCCACCTGGAACAGTGATTGTGCCATGCCATGCCTGCCGCCTGATGCCATATAAGCCAGCCGCGATGCCTCGGGGTGGAACACTGCCGAGCCTACGCCCACCAGTGCTACTGATACCAGAACGATGGGGAAGGAATGCGCCATGGCAAGGCAAAGAAGCCCCAGCAGGGTAAAGCCCATGCCGATAGCGAGGGAATAGGGCTGCGGGCGCTTATCAGTATAAAGGCCTACCAGCGGCTGCAGAATGGAGGCAGACAGCTGGAAGGTTAAAGTGATCAGCCCTACCTGTGAGAAGCTGAGAGAAAGGGAGTCCTTCACCATGGGGTAAATGGCGGGGATGAGGGACTGAATAGTGTCGTTCAGCAGGTGTGTAAAGCTCAGGGCTATCAGTACGGAGAATGCGGTTTTCTCCGCCACTTGCCTGGCTTGTGCCTGCCGGTCTTCCGTTTCAAGCGTAGTTTCCATTTTAATGTCAGATCATCTGATGTTTATAGTGTAAAGAAATGGTTTAACGGCTGTGTGTGCTGATCCGTGTGGCCCAAAGCAATGCATCTGCAGGATTCTGATCCACAATGGCGTCGAGCAGTGCTTTGTGCATGGATTGTGTGCCAATGAAATCGCTGGTGTCTTTATGCCGGTCTTTAAACGACTGCAGCATATGAGTGGCAATGGTCTGATACAGTTCCAGCATGATGCTGTTTTTGGATGCCACGGCAATACTGGTATGGAAATGCACATCGGCCTGCATGGTAGCGTCTACATTGCCGGCTTTGGCGAATTTTTCGCGGGCACGGAGGTAGGTCTTCATGCGGGTAAGGTCATCTTTGGTACGGTTCAGCGCTGCCTTTTCCGCGATCTTCACTTCGAGGAGCAGCCGTACTTCATTGAGTTCCTGATAGTCTGCCGTATGAAGCTTCCGGCCGAGGCCACCGGTAAGGGGCTGGCGCGAGGTAACGAAAGTGCCCTGCCCCTGCTGCACGCGCAGCATACCGGCATTCACCAGCAGCCTTACTGCTTCACGCACGGTACTGCGGCCTACGCCAAACTGCAACATGAGCTCAGGCTCGGAAGGCAGGCGGTCGCCCACTGCATACTTCTCCTGCGAGATCATGCCCTGCAGGCTGGCAGCCACATCGTCGGCCAGGCTGTTTCTTCTCAGTATGGTATCATGGTTCGTCATATCATCAGATGTTTGCAAAGGTAAGTGGATTTATGAAATCCGGAAAAGAGAATTTTTTTAAGTGTATACTGCTGTCGTAAACGGTTTACCGGCGCTTAAAAACTTATACCGGAATTTGATGTACTCCGGAACCGGTTAAATCCATACTTTTGTATTTACTGGTTTTTAACTAAAACGATTCCAATGGCACTACCGAAGTTCATGATTGCAGATGATCCCGTGACGGACCCGGACAACGAGTATATTTTCCATACGGAAAAGCCCCGGTTCTTTGCGAAGCGTGTGGAAGAAGATGAAGAGATGGCTTATATCGATATCGTGGAAGAAATCGATAACGTGGAAGAATACTTCCATGGTGAGCCTGAAAAGAAACAGCAGCTGCTGGAAGAGCTGGAAGACTGGTATTACGCATACCTGGAGTGGCTCGAAGAGGAAGAAGACGAGGACGAGTAATGCAAAGGGAACCGAAAGCCTGGCAGATCCGGCTGCAGCGCATCATTTTTGAATCCGATACTCCCGCCGGCAAAGCATTTGATATTGCCTTGCTCGGGTTTATCCTTTCCAGTATTCTCGTGGTCATGCTCGATAGCGTGGCCACCCTCCATAGCCGCTACGGCGGCCTTTTTTATGTCCTCGAATGGGTGTTTACCATCCTGTTTACCATTGAATACATCCTCCGGCTAATCACCATCCGCAGGCCGGTTAAATACATGTTCAGCTTCCTGGGGATCATCGATCTCCTTGCAGTTATACCCACCTATCTCAGCTTTGCTTTCGTGGGTGCGCAATCGTTACTGGTACTACGTGCACTGCGGCTGCTCCGCATCTTCCGGGTTTTCCGCCTCGTACAGTTCATTTCAGAAATGCGCTTCCTGACCGTAGCAATCGGCAGGAGTCTACGCAAGATCAGCATATTCATCCTTTTCGTACTCACCTGCGTGATCATCCTTGGCTCTGTTATTTACCTGGTGGAAGATGAGAATGAAGGATTCTCCAGTATCCCGCAATCCGTATACTGGGCCATCGTTACCATCACAACTGTCGGGTATGGAGATGTGGCGCCCGCTACACCACTGGGTAAGTTTATCGCGAGCTTTATCATGCTGCTGGGTTATGGTATCATCGCAGTGCCAACCGGCATCGTTACTACCGAAATGGCCCATGCCTTTAAGGATAAAGGTCATTCCACCAATGCCTGCCCGGGCTGTGGGCGGGAAGGGCATGATACAGATGCTAAGTATTGTAAATTTTGCGGGGCTAAACTATAGCACTTCTCCTTTCATCAACCGCAATGCCCCAGCGCCCAGTAAATGAGCAGGAAAATAAGAATGGTGCTGAGGCATCCTCCGCCCAGTTTCTTAGCGCCGTAACCCGCTATAAGTGCTCTCCAGAATTTGTTCATAAACTGCTGATTTAGATGGTTCCGGCCAACAACCATGCCGGTATCCTAATTTACGCCTTTCCCATCACAGGCAGAAATCGCCGTGGAATTATATCTACAGCGCGGGGAATCCTCTCTTACCCTGGTCGCCATCCCCCGCAGGGAAGCCATTCTGGCATCATTCTTCCGCTATTGAGAGAAAAAAACGCTCATGTCTACCGGACTTCTTGCATTCATCGTGCTCGCCGGAGTAATTCTGCTGTATGTGTTCATCCAGCAGAACCGCAAAACGCGCGACAAAGGACAGGGGAAACTCATCAACCGCAACGTGCCTCCTTACGACCCGGATAATACCCGGGCCGGCGGTGGCCATGACGAATAATGATTCGCCATGCCGTCTACCGTCATCAGTCACATGCGCTATAACCCGGAAACGGAAGTGCTCGTTATTACTTTCGTTACAGGGAAGGTGTATGCTTACCAGCCGGTTCCTCCTGATCTGTACGCCCGCATGCTGCAGGCCTTTTCCAAAGGCCAGTTCTTCAACCGCTTTATCCGCGACCAGTTCCGGTACCGCCAGCTGGACAACTGAAACTGGCCCGATAACCCCTGAAACTTGTCGCTTCCTGCCATCATCCGTATCCCGGAATGGACGTACTATTGCATTATCCTTTAAACCCGGAAACCATTTAACCAAGTAACCGCTTCGCATGAAACCGTTCTATGCAATTCTCATCAATTCCATCGTGGCAGGCATTACCAATACATTCGTATGGTTCGCCGTCACTTTCTGGGTGTACCTGGAAACGAGATCTGTACTCGCTACATCGTGGATGGCGGGTATTTACATCGGTACCGTGGCAGTATCCGGCTTTTACCTCGGCTCGCTGGTAGATCACTACAAAAAGAAGCATGTAATGATGCTTTCGAGCATCGGCTCCCTGGTGTGCTTTGCGCTGGCGGGCGCTGTATATGCCATTACGCCGCCGGAAGCATTCAAACATGCAGACAGTCCCATGCTGTGGGTATTTATCGTATTGGCGCTCATGGGGGCATTATCGGGTAACCTCCGGTACATTACCCTGCCTACCGTTGTAACGATCCTGGTGCCGGAAGATAAGCGGGATAAGGCCAATGGTATGGTAGGCACTGCCAATGGCACTGCTTTCCTCGTGGCATCAGTGTTCAGCGGTCTTGCTATAGGACTGCTGGGCATTTTCTGGACGATGGCCGCCGCCGTGGCAGGAACATTGCTTTGCATACTGCATCTCTGGTTTGTGAAGATGGAAGAAACACTCCAAGTGGAATCACACAGCGATAAGCCGCGCCTCGATGTGAATGGTACTATCCGGATAGTCAGGCAGATCCCCGGTCTTTTCGGACTCATCTTCTTCAATACCTTCAATAACTTCCTCGGCGGTGTATTCATGGCACTGATGGATCCTTATGGCCTGTCGCTGGTATCGGTGGAAGTCTGGGGTACCCTTTGGGGGGTGCTGAGCCTGGGCTTCATAGTGGGAGGGATCACCATTTCCAAAACCGGGCTGGGTAAGCAGCCGGTACGTACCCTGTTTACCTGCAACATCGTGATGTGGACTATCTGCATCTTCTTCGCCCTGCAGGCATCTATCGTTTTACTGGCCGTGGGTATGTTCGCCTACCTCTGCCTCATCCCTGTAGTGGAAGCGGCGGAGCAAACCATCATACAGAAAGTGATACCGCTGGAGCGGCAGGGCCGCGTTTTCGGATTTGCGCAAAGCATAGAGCAGGCTGCTTCTCCGTTAACGGCAATTATGATTGGCCCGGTTGCACATTTCTTCTTCATTCCATTTATGACAACAGGGCAGGGGGCCGATATCCTTGGTCCCTGGTTCGGTACCGGGCTCGACAGGGGCATTGCGCTGCTCTTTACACTGACAGGCCTGGTAGGACTGATGGTGACGCTGATAGCAAAGCGCACCAGGGCATATTCACATTTATTGAAAATCGCATAAAAACTGTACAACATGACTACGCAAGACGTTTCGCAAACCGGTAAGGTGGCTGCTTTTTTGCTGCTGTACGACGGGCATACGCCTATGTTCAACAATGTGCTGGAAGGGATTTCGGAGGCCGATGCCCGGAAGCGGCTCGATACCCCGGCAAACCACCCCGTATGGCTGGCGGGAAGCCTGGTACAGGAGCGGTTTGAACTGGCCAATGTGCTGGGGCTGCAGGAGAAGCAGCAGGCCCACGCGTTATTCGAAAATCATAAAGGCATACAGGCCGATGCGGAATACCCTTCGCTGGACACGCTGCGGGCAGATTGGGCACGAATCACACCCATACTGCGCGATGCCTTTGCCAATGCAACTGCAGAAAAACTGAACGGACCCAACCCATGGCCCATGCCGGGAATGGATGAGATCAGCCTGCTGGATATGTTCCTATATTGCGTTGACCGCGAATCTTATTGCATCGGCCAGCTGGGCCTCTGGCGGAGGCTCCTCGGATATCCGCCCATGCGTTACTCATAAAATAATTACATGCGTAAACTTTTTGTATCTAACCTCGCTACTTTAGACGGCTATCTTGCCGGGCCCAATGGCGAGATCGACTGGCATAATACCGATGGCGAATATGAAGGCTATGGTGAGAAAATGATGCTTTCCAGCGGGGCTATTCTGTTTGGGCGTATTACTTATGATCTCATGGCGGGCTATTGGCCTACAGCTACTGACAATAACGTGGCGGTAACGCAGCAAATGAATAAGCTGCCGAAATATGTATTCTCCAATACCCTGACCAGGTTGGACTGGAACAATGCCCACCTCGTAAAGGAGCCAATGGAGGCTTTTGTACGGGAGCTGAAAGAAAGTGAAGGTGGAGATATAGTGATCCTGGGGAGCGGCACCATTGTGTCTCAGCTTACGGAGCTGGGGCTGATTGATGAATACAGGATATTTACGGTGCCGGTGCTGTTAGGGGGAGGTATCCCTGCCTTTCCGCCGGTATTTAACAGAAAAGGGCTTACCCTGGTATCGTCCCGGGAATTCAGTAACGGGAATGTGCTGAATACTTATTGGGTAAAATAATGGTTCTTACCGTGTTGCCTTAAAATTTTCGCATCCGGATCACCGGAGGCGGTAAGGCAGCTTGTTGCTTTTTCCGATTCAACTCTTCAACAAAACAGCATGCACCATCTTCCGGTGCATGCTCCCGGCTGCAATACAGCCGCAGTTACATACCTGTTTCATTCTGAATTATTTAGGGGTTGTGCCCTGCCTGCTGGTAAAAGATCTTTTCAGTGCTATTAGCGTTTAAACTCCCTTTGGCGGAAAACGCCCTTGTTTAACAAAATAAGACATAACAATTACGAGGGTAAAATTACCGGATAATACATTAACTCATTGACACATAAAACATCCGCGTAATAGGTGTAACTTTTGACAAGTTACCCTGCCGGGTATCGAGAACGGCAGGGTTCAGTAACCATAAGGGCACAGAAAAGATGCTTCACTTCGTGACACTTTTCTTCACCATTACAGACAGCGAAAAAAAGGGGATAGCATGAGACGGACAGGCGAGAGGCCTGTTTCCGCCATGTCCTCTATATGCACAATCAGACAAGCGTTTACACATTTATATTTCTTTATCTAAAAAGCACTTTACCATGAAAGAGATTCTTAATGCCAATGCACTGCAGTATTCCTTCAGCCACCAACTCAACCCCAATGCAGAAGCCATGGAAGCCGTGATCCGGGGGTGGATCGAAACGGATTATAACTGGCTGCCCGATAAAATGAAATTCAAATACGGAAAAACAGGGATGGGTCATTGTGGCGGATGTATATTCCCGCATGCGTCTATGGCACAATTAACCGCCATATGCCGGTTTTTCATATGGGCATTTACAGTGGATGATATATATGAGTTGTCTGATCCTGCCGAAATCGAGCGTGTGCGCCATATTTCGATGGAAGCACTGCGGTATGGTAATTTTATCAGTGATGAGCAGATATTTGCACCGCTTCCGAAGATGCGGGAAGAGCTACTCGCCATTAGTTCTCCGCTATGGCTGGATAGATTTTGCAATAGCCTCGACCGCTATTTCGATGGTTTAAAAGAGGAAGTATATTATCGTGTTCCGCAAATCTTCCCGGATTTCGAAACATTTGTAAACATCCGCATGAAAGCGGTGAATGTATATTCCATGATTCACCTGGCAGAAGCTATCACTAAAACTACGCTGCCGGATTATGTGGTACAGACACAGGTTATAGACAGGTTGGAACAACTATCGTGCAGTATCCAGGCATGGTCAAATGATTACTTCTCAGCCCACCTCGAGAAGGGGAATGATGTTATGAACCTTGTATTAATCATTGAGAACGAAAGAGGTTGTTCCCTCAGTGAGGCGTACCTGGCCGCATTAGCGATCCATGATCAGGATGCAGATGAGTTTGTAATGCTTACACAGCAACTGCCGGATTTCGGAATATGGAATAAACCTGTAGCGAAATACGTGGAAAATCTTCAGCTGATGATAGCCGGGAATTTGTTCTGGACATTGAATCTGACGGAACGTTATAAAAAGGGCGGACACCCTTCAGAGGATCTTGCAAAAGCAAAGGAAATGGCTGCTTAGGTCAATTTGATATTTTATGCCAGTGCCTGTGTATGCAGGTGCTGGCTTAATTGCTGCAGAAGAGTGGTTCTGTCATAAGGTTTGCGGATAACGCCATGGGCTCCTAATTCCAGCCATTGTTCTACAGGACCACCTTTGCCGGTGATCATTATAACAGGAATGTGCTGAAAGCGTTTGTCTGCCTTTAAAAACTTCAAAGTTTCAGGGCCATTCATGGCAGCCATGTTGTCGTCCAGGATAATACCATCCGGCAGTGTGGTGGTGTTCTCCAGCTTCTCTATCAATTGCAGACCATCAATACTTGAAGTAACGGCACAACCAAAAGATTGAAGCAGGGAAGAAAGCAGTTTGTTTTGCATCAGATCGTCTTCTGCATAGCTTAGATTCAGCCCTGCCAGTTGATGTGTGGTTTGCACAGGTGCAACTTCAACAGGTGCTGTGCTGGCAATAAGCGGGAAGGTGATGATGAAAGTAGTAAGGCCATTCTGGCTTGTTACATGATAGCTGCCATTGCATTGGTCCATGATACTTCGTACAATGTACAAGCCCAAACCGGAGCCTTCTATCTTGGTATTGTGTTTGGCGGTCATGAACTTATTGAACAGCAGCTTGATCTTTTCCTGAGGGATATCCGGGCAATGGTTTGTAACGGCTATTTCTAAGAAGGAGTTATTGCTGATGCCGTTCAAGCGCACAGTGATAGGGGTATCTTCCCTTCCATATTTTACTGCATTGGAAATAAGATTGGTGACAGCGATATTAAGTTGCAGTGGGTCGCTTTCAATGTAAGCAGGTAACCCCCTGTCATAATTCAGCATGATACTTAACCTGCGGGATTCTGCCTTAATTTGCTGGATTTTAATAATACTTTGAATAAAGCCCTGCAATTCGAATGTTTCCGGATGAGCTTCGGAAGGGACACCATTCTCGATCTCTCCCATATTCAGCACATTATTTACAATGTTCCGCATGCCATGATTGATCGTCATCAGCTGTTCCACATATGGCTTCAGCTTTTCATATTCAGGATTGTCTTTGACTTCCGATTGTAACAGATCGATCAAAATGGTATTGGAGGCAAGATTGTTACGCATTTCATGCGAAGTCTTGAAAATCAGCATGGATACCTGATTTAACAAGATCTTATTCTCGCGGATGTCCTGTACAAAATAACCCAGAACCAATGCATCAAAAAGTAAGAAGCAGGGTAAGGCTACCCAACGAAGCAGATATTGAAACTCCTCCGCCAATTCAAGTGGAGGAACTATGTTGTAGTAATAGTTTATTTCAAGGGCAATCAGTGTAAATATGGCTGCACCGATACCTGTAATACGCTGCCAGCGCTTACGGTAAACAAGAAAGCTGACCCCAAAAATGAAAACCAGGATCATTGATATGTTGATGGTTTTACCCAGGATGGCAGCAAAGTATAAAGCACATAAGCAATGTGCCAGCAGTACACTGATGCTTGCAGCTTCGTATTTCTTTTGCTTGTTGAGGAATATTATACCGATAAATATCAGCCCTTCGATAAAGGCCGGAAACAGTATACCATTGTTGCCAGAATAAACATAGAAAAAGAATCCTATGGAGATTGACAACAGTGCAGTTATAAAACAAATGCTGTTGACTGTACGTATTTTGTGCGCCCTCTCTTCAGGCAAGCCTTTTGCTCCGGCTGAGATTATCTGGTTAACCCATCCGGTCATTGTAGTCAGTATGTAGGCGGGGTAGCGCATTAATTGGGTGTTTGTTTCTTTCGATGGTTTTCTCAATAAAATTCAACTCGGGTTTCGTTCCCCAAGTTACCGAATTAATTCACGGATTTTGTTAATTGGATGTAAATAGTCTGCAGGGTGTCACTTTTCCCTGGTAGTGCATTATTCAGCACATTCCTTCGTTGCCTTAATCACACACAATCTCACCTCCAAGACCCGAGCTGGTCACTATATACGAATAGTAATACAGTATGGATGCGATACCCCACAATCTGTAGGCATTTACATGGTTTTCCTGTGTTAAAAGCTCCATTTGTTATTGAAATGTAAATGAATTTTAACCAGCCCTAAATTACAAATTACTTCCCGCATACATGTATATCCGGCTTATTACCCATTAAATATAGAAGAAGTACTACAGCGGTTACTTTAAAAATGGAAAGAGCCGACTTTCAAAACATTTCAACAGATTTCAAAATGTTAACACTTTCATAAAGTTTAGTTAGTGTTCCGGTAACACTACTGCTATTCCTTTGCGCCTTCAACATGCCAATTATCAGGTCATCTAATCGCTCAAGCATTATGAATAAAAAATTACTACAGTTACTCGCATGCATTGTATGGTGTGCGGTTTTGTTTATTCCGGAGCAGCTTTACGCACAGGCCGAAATGCCTGTTAAAGGCGTGATACGCACGGCAGACAATGGCACCCTTATGCCCGGTGTTACCATCCTCGCCAACGGTAAACTGGTAGGTATGACCGACGAGAACGGTGCTTTCTCCATTAAAGTGACCGAAAAAGGCACCATGCTGCAGTTTTCGATGATCGGGTATGAGAAAATTCATTTTGTAGTAAACGACATTCCCCCGCAGCTGAAGCTTACCATGAAAACCGCGTCCAGCACCCTGAACGAGCACGTGGTAACCACAGCACTGGGTATTAAGCGCTCTGAAAAGGCACTGGGTTATGCCCAGCAGACCGTAGGTTCCGAAGCCCTTACCGATGCCCGCCCCAACAACTGGTCGGATGCGCTCCGTGGTAAAGTTGCCGGCCTCAACATCGCTTCCCTCGGCGGCCCCCTCAATTCCCAGGAGATCAGGCTGCGTGGCGAAAGCTCCCTCACCAGTAACGGTAACGCCGCACTGGTAGTAGTAGATGGTATCCCCGTTAACGGAAGCCTCACCACCTCCGGCGCCTCTAACATGTACATGGGTGGCGATGCGTCTATCGACGTTCCGGTAGATTTCGGTAATGGTATCTCAGACATCAACCCCGATGATATTGAGAGCATCTCTATCCTCAAAGGCCCCGGCGCTACGGCCCTATACGGCAGCCGCGCTGCCAACGGTGCGGTACTTATCACCACCAAATCAGGCAAAACACGGAAAGGCCTCGGCATCTCCCTCAATTCCAACACCAGCTACGACGTGATCACCCGCTGGCCCGATTATCAATACGAATACGGCCAGGGCGATGGTAAAACCAACTTCAATGCCAATGGTGAAATGTATTACTCTTATGGCGCAACGGCAGACGGGCGCAGCACCGGCGGCAGCTCCAGCGCTTTCGGTCCTAAGTTCAACGGTCAGTCGTATTTCCAATATGACCCCACCACCTTCACTACGGGTAAGGAAAGAACCCCCTGGGTGCCTTATACCGATAACCGCAAAGGCTATTGGCAAACCGGCCGCACTACCACCAACAGCATCACCCTCGATAATTCGGGCGATGCAGGTACCGTGCGCGCTTCACTGACGCATACCGACAATAAATGGATCATGCCTTCGATGGGCTTCAAGCGTACCACGGCATCCGTGAACGCGGGTTATAAAATTTCAAGCAAGATCAGGGTTAGCTCTGTTGTGAACT
Organism: Chitinophaga deserti; assembly: GCF_003149455.1. Classification (GTDB taxonomy): domain Bacteria; phylum Bacteroidota; class Bacteroidia; order Chitinophagales; family Chitinophagaceae; genus Chitinophaga; species Chitinophaga deserti. Next base: position 714,982 of record NZ_QFFK01000001.1, on the reverse strand, counting down.
ATACCAACAAAACGAGCGATAACCTGCCCGGACTTGGTTATAACAACCACTCCATCGCTTACTTCATGATTTTCCAGAATCCAAACGTAGACCTTAACTGGTACCGCCCCCTGTGGCGCCCCGGCTTTGAGGGTATCGATATGATCCGCCCTTACAGCTCTTTCATCGACAACCCGTTTGCGATGACCGACGAGATCAAGAACGGCCTGCGCAGCAACCAGCTTACCGGTAACCTGAAAGTTGATGCACAGCTGACGCCGAAGCTGAACCTGATGGTGCGCTCCGGTATCAACGCCAACCAGCAGGGCCGCGATCAGCGCCGTCCATGGGATATTAACCGCTATGGCCAGGGCTTCTATCAAACACAGCAGGTTTACAGCCAGGAGATCAACAGCGACTTCCTCCTCTCTTACCGCGATGCATTCGATAAAGGGAAGTTTACCCTCGGCGCTTCCGTAGGTGGTAACACCATGAGCAGCCAGTATAACCGTAACGATAATACCCTCATCGGCCTCGTGGTACCCGGTGTGTATAAAATGACCAATGGCATCGGCAACCCGCTGGTAGCTACCTACGATGCCGATAAGAAAGTAAACAGTCTTTACGGCCTTATCAACCTGGCGTACCGCGACAGGATCTTCCTCGACCTTACCGGCCGTAACGACTGGTCCAGCACCCTGCCGGAAGAAAACTGGTCGTTCTTTTATCCTTCCGCTAACCTTAGCGTGATCCTGAGCGATATGATCCGTATGCCGAAGGCGCTCAGCTTCGCCAAATACCGCCTGTCGGTAGCACAGGTAGGTAACGATACCGATCCCTACAGAACCAACAAGTATTACAACCGCAGCGATTTCCCCAGCTCTGCAGAAGCTCCCACGCAGTTGTATAACCTGCACTTCAAGCCTGAGATCGCTACCAGCATAGAAACCGGTCTGGACCTGGGCTTCTTTAAGAACAGGCTCCGCATCGATGCATCGGTGTACCAGACCAACACTAAGAATCAGATCCTTTCTGTTCCCCTCGAACACTCTTCCGGCTTCAGCTCTGCTATCCTCAACTCCGGAGAGATCCGCAACCGTGGCGTGGAGCTTGTAATTACAGGCACACCGGTAAAGAACAAAAACTTTACCTGGAACACCACGCTTACCTGGGCTACCACCCGCAGTAAAGTAATGAGCCTCGATCCGAGACTGGGCGGTAAGCTCTCCATCATGAGCTCTTCCAGCGCCACGCTCACTGCTGTGGAAGGCCAGATCGCTTCCGCGCTTTACGGTCTGAAGTTCGAACGTTCTCCTGACGGACAGGTGGTTTACAGCAACGGCCTACCCGTGGTAACGCAGACTACCGAATACATCGGCGATACCAACCCCGACTGGAGAGCCGGGCTCATCAACAACTTCTCTTACAAAGGCTTCAGGCTGAGCGCTACCATCGACGGACAGTACGGCGGTATCCTCTATTCGCACTCACATCACAAAATGACCGAGCAGGGTAAACTGAAACATACCCTGAAAGGCCGTGAAGAAAACTGGATCGTGGGCGAAGGTGTGGAAAAGAAAGCCGACGGATCGTATGTACCTAACACTACTAAGGTGCGCCCTGCGGATTACTATGCACAATACTACCGCCTGAACAATACTGAAGCCAACTCTTTCGACGCATCGTTCCTGAAGTTCAGGGAAGTATCGCTGGAGTACACGCTGCCTGCCAAATGGATTGCCGGCACTTTCCTGAAAGATGTAAGCATCGCTGCTTATGGCCGCAACCTGGCGGTATGGTCCGACTTCCCGATCTATGATCCTGAAGTAGCCACACAGGCCGGCGGTACCGGTATCCTCACCGGTGTGGAAGTAGGGCAGATGCCTGTGCCTTCGACCTTTGGCTTTAACCTGAAAGTAAAACTGTAATTACAAGTAAACTGCGAAACAATGAGATTCTCCAGCATAGGAAAAAATATACGGTCTATCAGTCTCTTCTCCGCCACAGCCGCCGCGCTGATGCTGAGCAGCTGCACCAAAGACTTTCTTGAAACCAACGAAGACCCGAACCGCCTTGAAAGCATTACACCTGGTACCCTGCTGAACCCTACCATCTACGGTGCTGCTACCTACGGTATGAGCCGCAGCCGCTCATTTACTTTCGAGCTGATGCAGGTGTCCGGCGGTTATCCCAACGAATCTGTGGAAGATCAGATTTATCTGTACGACTTCCGGGAAGATGTGGGTAACGGTATCTGGACTACAGGTTACAAATGGCTGGCCAACGCCCGCGAAATGGAACTGAATGCTGCAAAGCTGGGTAACAATAACTACCTCGCCATCGCGCTCACGCTGAAGGCATGGATGTACGCCAACCTGACGGATTGCTTTGGCGACGTACCCATGAGCAATGCACTGAGCGGAGAAGACGGTAAGTTCTTCCCCACCTTCGATAAGCAGGAAGATGTGTATAAAACGATGTTGTCCGACCTCGAAAGGGCAGACACTATTTATGGTAAGGGAAGTACTGCTACTTATGCGGCAGATATCCTTTATGCCAACGATTTCACCAAGTGGAGAAAGTTCACCAACTCCCTCCGCCTGCGCCTGTTGCTGCGTGCTGCCGGTAAAATGCCGGAGAACTATGGTAAGATGGCTGAGATCATCAACAATCCCGCTAAACACCCTATTTTTACCAGTAATGCTGAAGCTGCAGTACTGAACATCAGCGGAACGGTACCAAACATTTCCCCCTGGAGCCGCCCGCAGGATTATAGCTCCGGCCGTGTGTGGTACGACTTCTTTACAAAGAACCTGAACGATGTGAACGATCCCCGCCTGAAGCTTTTTGCAAGCGTGGCCCGCGGGAAAGATAATGCGAACCTCGGTTTCAAAGGGCTGCCTATCAATTACATGGAGTCGCCCACGAGTGTTGACTTCACTCCTTCCGGCCTCCTGCAGCGCCTTGTAATAGCACCGATGATTGTACCGATCATGAGCTTCTCCGAAGTAGAATTCATAAAAGCAGAACTGGCGCAGAAAGGCCACCTCACTACACCGGCAGAGGATCATTATAAGAGCGGTGTGAAAGCTGCCATCGAAATGTGGGGCGGTGTTATGCCGGCAACATACTTTGATGCTCCTGCCGCTAAGTACGATGGTACGCTGGCGAAGATCATGCTGCAGAAATACTATGCCCTGTTCTTCACCGATTATCAGCAATGGTTTGAACACCGCCGCACCGGCTTACCGGTTCTGCCTAAAACAACTTTCATGTTCAACAGTGGCAACATGCCCGCACGCATGTACTACCCCACTACCGTGAAGATTTATAACACGGAGAATTACCTGAAAGCCGCACAGCAAATGGGTGGCGATAAGCTCGACGTTAAAGTTTGGTGGCAACAATAAAAGCATAACTCATGAAAAGGAAATTCTTATCGGCATTCGCCGCACTGACGCTTATCAGCGCCCTGGCCAACGCACAGGTGAAAGGCCGGGTATTTGAAGATGTGAACGGAAATGGCAAATTAGATAAAAAGGAAAAAGGCATCGCCGGTGTAAATGTCAGCAATGGCATTGAAGTAACCGGTACCGACGCGCAGGGTTTTTACACCCTGCCCGAGCAACCCGGGCAGGTGATCTTCGTGATCAAGCCTGCTGGTTACCAGTTTGCGCTGGATACAAATAACCTCGCCAAAAACTACTATATCCATAAGCCGGAAGGTTCTCCGGCAGACTTTAAGTTCAAGGGCTCCGCACCCACGGGTAAACTGCCTGAGCAGCTGAACTTCGGCCTCCGCCGTCAGGAAGAGCATGAAAACTTCCGCGTACTGGTGTTTGGCGATCCGCAGCCTTATACCATGGAAGAGATCGCGCATTTCTCCAAAGGTGTAGTGGCAGAAGTAGCCGGTGTGAAGAATGTTGCTTTCGGCCTCAGCCTTGGCGACCTCGTAGGTGATAACCTCAATCTTCATGGCCCTTACATTCAGGCAGTGAAGCAGGTAGGCCTGCCCTGGTACAACGTGATCGGTAATCATGATATGAACTACGACGCGAAAGACGATCTGTATTCCGATGAAACTTTCGAAGCCAATTTCGGCCCTGCCAACTACGCATTTAATTATGGGAATGCCCACTTCATTGTGCTGGACGATATCATCTATCCCGATCCGCGCGATGGTAAAGGCTACTGGGGTGGCCTGCGGGAAGATCAGCTGAAGTTCATTGAGAACGACCTGAAAACCGTAGCAAAGGATAAGCTGGTGATACTCGCCTTTCACATTCCCCTGCTGAACGAACAGGGTATCGCCTTCCGTCCGGAAGACAGAAACCGCCTTTTTGAGCTGCTGAAAGATTTCCCGAATACCCTTTCCCTCTCCGCCCATACACACCTGCAACGGCAGAACTTCTATGGTAAGGCCGACGGATGGCTGCAGGAGAAACCGCACCATGAGTACAACGCAGGCACCACTTCCGGCGACTGGTATTCCGGTGAGCTGAACGAACAGGGCGTGCCCGCATCTACCATGCGCGACGGTACTCCCAAAGGCTACGCTTTCCTGAACATCAAAGGCAACCAGTACAGCATTGATTATAAAGTGGCAGGTAAGCCGGATGCATACCAGATCGAACTGTCGATCCCGAACGTAGTAGAGAAAGACAGGAACAGTTCTGCCGGTATTTACGCCAATTTCTTCATGGGTACGAAAGGCGATAAGGTGGAATATTCTATCGACGGAGGAGAATGGAAGCCGATGGACTACATGGAAGCTGCCGACCCCGCATACCTCAGTGTACTGCATAAATTCGACCATACGGAGAAGCTGCTGAACGGCAAGCGCCCTTCGCATGCAGAGCAGAGCACGCACCTGTGGTGGGTGAAGATCCCTTTCAAACTAAGCACAGGGAAACATGAAGTGAAAGTAAGAGCTACCGACCGCTACGGTAAAACATACGAACAGCAAGGTTCCTATACCATCATGAAATAAATTGAGAAACATTCAAACAGTAACCGCACGTATCCCGCGTGCGGTTTTTTTCATTTATGCCAGGCCCAAGTAGTGCTTCCTTTCTGCAGGGCTTAAACGCTCGATGGCATAGCGCAGCATGGTACGCGGCAGGGTGGCGGCATATTGATCGAGGAAGGCATAAAGCTGATCGGGGTTCTGTTTCCCCGCCTCCCTGATCCAGCCACCGGCAGCTTTCTGCACCAGCTCTTCAGGGTCTTTACGGAGTAAAGTGGCTATTTTGAATGTGTCGGCAGTTTCACCTTTGCGTAGAAAGTAGGCGGTGCTGACGATGGCGGTACGGCGTTCCCAGAGGTTTTTGGAACGAGCCAGTTTATAGAGGATGTCGCGCGGCTTGTCGAAGAGGTAGGCACCTACCACAAATTGAGCGGAGCGGTCTATCAGATCCCAGTTGTTGATACGGTCGTGGCGGCGGAGATAGAGGTCGTACAGGGCTTTCTGCTGTTCGGGAGGCGTCTTCTTATCCCGCGCCTGAAAATCCATAATACTAACGGCACCGGCACGCAGTTCATGGATGGGGCTTTCGAGGAGTTTTTCCACCTCCTTCAGCGGCATGGCCTTATATGCTTTGGCCAGCGCAAAAAGTTCTCCCATCTTTACGCCCATAAACTTATCCCCTTCGCCATATTCTCCGGCGCCGGATTTAAAGTACCGCTGTATTTTGCGGAGCTCCTCATCAGACTGTAAAGTTTTCAGGGCATCGGTAAATGCACGGGCGGTAAGTTGCATGGGGAAACAGTTGTTTTCCGAATGTCGGATATTTCCCGGAGAAAAGCACCGCCTGCCATACGGGAGTTTTGTCGTAAATTTCTATACCTAAAATGATTGCATCATGAAAAAGTATGTAACCGGCACCTTCATCTTCGCAGACCTTTCATCGGCCGATGCGGGCAAATTGCGTGAGTTCTATCAGGCGGTAGCAGGCTGGTCGTCTACAGGCGTGCCTATGAAAGACGGAGATACGGATTATGAAGATTACATGATGAACGATGCGGAAGGCAATCCTGTGGGGGGAGTATGCTATGCCCGGGGTACAAACCACGATGTACCGAAGGGCTGGATGATGTATATACAGGTAGATAATGCGGAACAGCGCATTGAAGACTGCAAAAAGCTGGGCGGCGAGGTAGTGAAAGTGGCCCGTAAGAAAGACGGCAGTGTGTATTATGCCATGCTGCGCGACCCTGAGGGCAACGCTTTTGGTATTGGTGATTATGGTGAACAGCCGGGTGCAGGTACTGCCGCTAAAGCCGCTATCCAGATCAGCAAGCCTGCGGCTGCTGTGTTTGAAGCCATCGTAGATCCGGAGCAGATGAAGCATTATTTCATTTCATCATCTACCGGCAGGATGGAAGCAGGAGCTTCCCTCACCTGGCGCTTTCCGGAATTTGATATGAACGTACCGGTAAGGGTAAAGGAAGTGGAAAAGAACGCGCTGGTAACTTTTGGCTGGGATGTGAACGACCATGAAATGACAGTTACCATCCGCCTGGAGCCCTTCGGGGATGGTGCGGCCACGGTGGTGAAGATCGAAGAAGCATCGGCTGAGGGATACGATCCCGGGCAGGAATGGCTTATCGGTAATACCGAAGGATGGGCTAACTTCTTATCCTGTATGAAAGCCTGGCTGGAATATGGTGTTCACCTGCGGGTGGGAGCTTTCGATTTCAGAAAAGAAGGCTGATAATACCTGTGGAAGAATAGGGACGTTTATGCACTGGCATAGTTTCTGACCGGGTAAAGGGTCATCATGGCACCCAAACGCTCAAATACCGCCCAAAAGAAGCCATCTCCCGGCAGCATTGCAGAAGCTACAGCCCTCCGCAAGCGTCCCGTACCCGGGGGGAAACGCACAGCTGCTGCAAAGCTCCCGGCAAAAGCGGCTGCCATTCTCAAAAAAGCAGTTAAGCGCCCGATGGATAAAACCATCAAGCCCATGCTGGCCACACTGGTAACCGAGCCACCGGAGGCGGAAGATTGGGTGTTTGAGATCAAATGGGATGGCTACCGCGCCCTCGCTTTCATGGACAAGGGGCACATCAGCCTCCGCTCCCGCAACGATAAATCCTTCGACGAGAAGTTTTACCCCATATTCGAGGCCCTTGGTCAGTGGGGTATCCGTGCCGTTATTGATGGAGAAATTGTTGCGGTGAACGACAGCGGCGCTGCAGACTTCGGCGCCTTACAGCAATGGCGCAGTGAAGCAGACGGTGAGCTGCGGTATTATGTGTTCGACCTCCTCTGGTATAACGGCTACGACCTCCGGGAGCTTCCCCTGAGCGACCGTAAAGCACTCCTCCGGGAACTGGTACCTGCTGGCGGCCCCATCCTTTTCAGCCCCGATTACCAGACTTCCGGCAAAGATTTCATGCGTGCCGTGAAGGACCTGGGGCTGGAAGGTATTATGGCCAAGCGGAACAGCAGCACCTATAACCCGGGTAACCGCTCGCGCGACTGGCTCAAGATCAAAGCGGGCCTCCGCCAGGAAGCAGTAATTGGTGGATATACAAAGAACGAAGGCAGTAAGAAGCCCTTCAGCGCCCTGCTGGTAGGGTTCATGGAAAATGGAAAGCTGGTGTATTCCGGAAAAATAGGTACCGGTTTTTCCATAAGCACGCAGGAAGAAATGCTGCGGCAGTTTAAACCCCTCATCCGCAAAAAGCAACCATTCACACAGGAGCCCGATATCAATAAGCCCAGCCGCTTCAGGCCTGATCCTCCCAAAGCAACTGCTGTATGGCTCAAGCCGGAGATCGTTTGCGAAGTGAGCTATACAGAAATGACCAGCGATGGCGTTATGCGGCATCCTTCCTTTGAAGGACTGCGGACAGACAAGCCGGCAAAAGATGTTGTACTCGAAGAGGCGGAGGAAACAGTTCCCGTAGTGGTAAAGAAGCCCCGGAAACAGGTGAAGATACCCATTACCCCGGTTGGGAAAAAGTCGCGGAAAACCTTACTGAACCCGTCGGAAGACACACAGGTGCGTATCGTAAGTGGTCATGAACTGAAGTTCTCCAATCTGGGAAAGATATACTGGCCAAAAGAAAGGATCACCAAGCGCGATATGCTGAATTACTATTACCAGGTAGCTCCCGTCATCCTGCCTTACCTGGCCGGCAGGCCGCAGTCCATGAACCGTTACCCCAACGGCATCACCGGTAAAAGTTTTTATCAGAAAGATGTTACGGCCACAGCACCCGCATGGATGGAGCAATATCCTTACCGTACCAGCGAAGGGGAAGATAAGAACTTCCTCGTGCCGGAAGACGAAGCCAGCATCCTCTGGATGGCCAACAGCGGATCTATAGAAATGAACCCCTGGAACAGTACAGTAAAAAAGCCGGATCATCCGGACTGGTGTTGCCTGGATCTTGATCCCTCCGAAGGCAATACATTCCGGCAGGTTATCCAAACAGCCCTTGCTGTGAAAGAAGTGCTGGATGAACTGGGAGTGACTGGGTATCCTAAAACTTCCGGCTCCACGGGAATTCATATCTATATACCGCTGAATGCGCGCTATACGTACGATGAATGCCAGCTTTTCGGAAAGATCGTAGCTACAAAAGTGCATGATATGCTCTCTGCATTTACGAGCATAGAGCGGATGACCAGGAACCGGAAAGGGAAATTGTACATCGATTATTTACAGAACCGTCCCAAAGCCACACTGGCATCGGCCTATTCATTAAGGCCTAAACCTGGTGCGCCCGTTTCCATGCCGCTGCATTGGGAAGAAGTAAAACCTGGCCTGAAGATCACTGATTTTAATATCCACAATGCACTGGACCGTATCAAAAGCGAGGGGGATATCTTCAAGCCGGTATTAGGAAAAGGAACGGATTTGCTGAAGATGATCCGTCGCCTTGGCAAATCCGTGTAACCATGCATGCCCGGAAAATATTACATTAGCGGTAAGACACAGCCGCATGAAAAAACTAATCTTTCTGCTGATAGCCGTTATTACTTTCGGCGCCGCACACGCACAGCACAAATCCATTGACAGTATTTATAATCCTAACGCCGATGCCCGGGCCGATCTGGCTGCCGTAATAAAAAAGGCAGCCGCAGAAAATAAGCATGTAATGCTGCAGATCGGCGGTAACTGGTGCATCTGGTGCCGGAGGCTTTATAAGTTCATAGGAGAGCATCCGAAGCTGGAAGAAGAGCAGAACAGGTACTACGTGGTGTATCACCTCAATTACAGTAAAGAAAACAAGAACCTCGATATCCTGAAGGATCTGGGCTTTCCCCAGCGCTTCGGTTTCCCGGTACTGGTGATCCTGGATGCGAAGGGCAACCGGCTGCATACCCAGAATACCGGCATCCTGGAAGCTGCCGACTCATACGATGAGAAAAAGATCCTGGATATGCTCCGCCAGTGGTCGCCTATGGCACTCGATCCCACCCTTTACAGGTGAGTGGCGAGCCGCGGCACCTTGTAAGGCCTGATGGCTGAAAAATAGACCCATCCGATAAAAAAGAATTGCAGCGGGATCCGAAACCACAGGTATTCGGGCCCGTTGCCGTCGTTGCCTGCCGTTTGCAGATTTACATGATGTAAGGTTGCGTATATATTGGCAGGAGTAATACACACAAAGAAAGCGATGAGCCACCACCCGGTGAGGGCCGCCATCCGCGGAATAAGCAAGCCTATGCCCGCAGCAATTTCCAGTATCCCCGTTATATAAACGATCCCCATTTTGAAAGGCACCGCCTCCGGCAGCATCATAGCCATCCCTTTGGCGAACCCGAAATGCGCGCCTCCCGTTACGAAGAGCATGGCGGCCATGCCAATGCGCGCGGCATGAGCGAAACGGTATTCTCCATGCTTCAGCCTCAGCACTATCAGCGACAGGAGGAATACGGCCAGTAATGTGATTTCAGGTACCATATTTTTTTACAGCAAAGTTCCGCCGCCGGAACGTATAAGTCAATGAACCCGGGTTAAGAAATACCGGAAATGCGCTTGCGGATCCTGCTCAGCGCCTGGGGCGTAATACCGATATATGAGGCGATGTATTTAAGCGGAATCTCGCGGATAAGATGCGGCTGATCAATTACCAGCTGCATATACCGCTGTTCTGCCGATTCTTTCAGCAGCGATATCTCACGGCGGAGAAGCGTAAGGTAAAGGTCTTCACTCGCATGCCTGCCAATGGTATTGCCTGCTGCAGTATTCTTGTAAATATCCTGCAGGTCGGACCAGGAGATGCGGAGCAGCGTAGTGTTGGTGAGTGCTTCCGTATGGTAACCGCAGGGCAGGCGGGTAAGGAAAGAGTCGTAGGCGGAAACGAAGTCTCCCGCGAAGGAGAAACTAAAGGTAAGATCGTTCTCCTCATCTCCGGGGATGTAGAAACGTACCAGTCCTTCGGCAATGAAAGAAAGGTGGTCTTCCGTTTGTCCCGCCTGGAGAATGAGCGACTTTTTAGGAAAGGTGGCCGCGGTTAACCGCGAAGAAAAGTAATGCCAGTCTTCGTCAGACAGTGGTGTAATGGTTTCGAAGTATTGCCTTATCAGCTCCATGAAAGTAAAAGTAAGATTAACCGATGATTTTTAATTAAATTGGAAGTATAGGGAGATGTGTCCGGAAAAGCATTTCTCCGATTTTCTGCCGTTATGAAATTGCGCCCTTATGTAATCGTGGGCTGTATAGCCCTCTTCGTTATACTATTATCGAGATGTGCCACCCGCAAGGCTGGTACGGCCGATCCCCGTGGCAACGGGTTTGCTGCAGCCACCTCCTGCGCAGATTGTCATAAGGCAGTATACGATTCATATGCTTCCACCGCTCACGCAAAATCATCAGCCATCGCCTCTGCAGGTACCGTAAAAGGGCATTTCGGCGCCCCTGATAACGTGTATCATTTCACCGGTGAAACCGATGTGGTCATGGAAAAGGAAGGCGATGCGTTGTTTCAGACCCTCACAGTCAGCGGAAAGCCGCAGGGTAAATATCCTTTCGATATCGTTTTCGGCTCAGGCCGTAAAGCGCAAACATTTCTATACTGGAAAAACGATCAATACTTTCAGCTGCCCATCTCCTGGTTTGTGCCTGCCAACAGCTGGGCTAATAGCCCGGGTTTCCCTGCCAGTCATCCTAAATTCGACCGGATAGTTCCTGCCACCTGCTTCGGCTGCCATAGCTCCATGGTATCGGTAAAGGAAGAGGTGAGCGGATTGAAGATTACAGACAAGTTTGCCAAAAGGGAGATGATTGCGGGGATAGATTGCCAGCGCTGCCATGGCCCGGCTGGGGATCATGTTGATTTCCACAGGGCCAACCCGGCAGAAAAAGCGGCTCATTTCATCACCCGGATGGATACACTCAGCCGTATTCAGCGCCTCGATGCCTGCGCACTCTGCCATTCCGGACTTAAGCCCATGGTGCGCCCCGCATTCGAATTTAAGCCGGGTAATAAGCTGGAAGATTTCATCATTGCCACAGTCCCATTCCCACAAAAGCCCAGTCAGCTCGATGTACATGGCAACCAGATGCAGCTGCTGGCGGCCAGTAAATGCTTCCTCCAAAGCCAGACGATGAATTGCTCCACCTGCCATAATCCCCACGTTACGGAGCGCACCAGCATGCAAACATTCTCTCAAAGATGTATGACGTGCCACCAGCCAGCAACCCCTCAGTTCTGCAAGCATACCGGCCAGCCTTCGGCCATCCTTCAGCAAAACTGTATCGATTGCCACATGCCCTCTCTCCCTTCAGGGTCCATAACCATGCTCACCAATGGGCAGCAAAGCCCTACGCCCGACTCAGTTCGTACGCATCTTATTGATGTATATGAAGTTATGAAGGGTAAACTACACTAGCCGGCATCTCCCATCTTACTTGATTTATGGTTTATTCAAGACAGCCCGTTGAGGCTGGGATACTGCATTATAGCCCGGCAGTTTATAGCTGGTATATTTTATGCACAACTATGTATATATTCTATCAACCTGTAGTTTGAAACATCTATGTCTTATCCCTTTATTAGGATAAGACATAGATAAGGTATAGATAAGTCATAGATAAGGTATAGATAAGGCATATGACAATTCAACTGGCTGTTTCTATGCTTTTAAGGTAAAATAGTATGACTATTAAGGTTGATAGGAGGTAGTTGATCTTTGGCCCCGTGGTAAGGGGGTATTTGCAGGAAAGTTGACAAATCCGGGAAAAATAAAGCCCGGTTCCTGCCAATGAGAAACCGGGCTTTAAAAAATATGTTCCGCTTATTCCTTCCCGAGGCTTTTTACGGGGTTGGCTACGGCTGCTTTAATGGCCTCATAGCTCACCGTTAAAAGGGCAATAGATACTGCCAGGAGGCAAGCCACGGCAAATACCCACCACTGAATGGTAACGCGGTAATTATAGCCCTCCAGCCATGCCTGCATGCACCAGTACGATAAAGGTGCTGCTATGATGAATGAGATCAATACCAGCTTTACAAAATCTCTGGATAAAAGGGCTGTTATGCTGGCGATGGATGCACCCAGCACTTTCCGGATACCAATCTCCTTAACCCTGTTTTCAGCCATATAGGTTGCCAGGCCAAACAGGCCAAGGCAGGAAATGAAGATGGTGAGCCCGGCAAACAACGCGGCTAAAGTGCCCTGGTGCTGCTCGTTTTTGAACTTTTGCGCGTAGGCTTCATCAACAAACTTGTATTCGAATGGGTATTCCGGATTGTACTTCTGGAAGATGGCCTCCACCTTGTCGAGGTTTTGGGCCGTAGGGTGCTGGTTGTTCAGTTTAATGTGCATCACCTCAAATGTCATGAAGCTGCTCTTTGCTCCGCAAATGAGAATCGGTCTGGTGGGTTCGTAAGGGTTGGTCAGGATAAAGTCTTTTATCACTCCTACGATATGCCAGTCTATTCCCAGATCAGATACAACTTTGCCAATGGGGTCTTTCAGCTTCATTACTTTCAGCGCAGATTCATTGATGATAAGCGCAGTTGAGTCGGTATGAAATGCTTTAAGGTTGAAATCTCTGCCTTGTATAAATTCCAGGCCGGCGGTAGTAGCCAGGCCTTCATCAGCTAAGTAGCGGTCGAAAGAGGTTCTGTCTTCCGGGTCTTTTCCTTCCCAGCTTTGGCCCCACCCGTCGCTCCACCTTTCCGTTAAGGGGGAGTTTGTTTTGGTGATGGAAGTAGCTGCTCCCGATTCCAGCAGTTCATTTTTTATCAGCGCGTAATTCTTTTTGATATCGCCTGTCATGTAATGGTACACAAGGTTTTCACTGTTGTAGCCTGTGGCCCGGTTGCGGCCATGATCTATCTGTTGCTTAACGATAATGGTGCAGATGATGAGCATGGTGGCAAATGTGAACTGTAATACCACCAGCACTTTGCGGGGCGTTACCAGTGCATTGGTTCTCTTATAGGTTCCTTTTAACACCTTCACCGGGCGGAAGGCTGAAAGAAAGAAGGCGGGATAACTGCCTGCCAGTAATCCGGTGAGCAGTATAAACCCGGTAAAGGCTAGCCATGTGGCGGTATTATTATATTGTAAGGAAAGATTTTTCTCGGTCAGCTGGTTATAGCCGGAAAGGCTTAGCTGTACAATTATGATGGCAAGGATGCCTGAAAGGAGAGAGATGAAAATTGATTCGCCGATAAACTGGGTAATCAGGGAGCTTTTCTGCGCCCCCACTACCTTCCTGATCCCTACTTCCTTTGCTCTTTTTTCGCTGCGTGCGGTACTCAGGTTCATGAAGTTGATACAGGCGATCAGTAAGATCAGTCCGGCTATGATACCGAATATTTTTACGAATGTAATCCGGCCTCCGTTATCTTCTACCCCATTGGTAAAGCTGGAATACAGGCGCCAGCGGTCCAGCGGGTAAGCAAAAAATTCCCATTTCAGATTTTTGGCTTCTTCATTATACCGCTGCTTCAAATCTTTCAGCTTAGGAGCCATGGAAGCAAGGGTGGCGTTAGGTTTTAGCAGGATGTAGGTGGAGGTGCTGTTATCGTTCCATCCAAAATCCTGCTTCTCGCCGGATTTAACAGTTGGCCATGGCAGCAGGTAATCGAATTCGAACCTTGAATTAGCTGGCGGATCTTTCAGGATTCCGGATACCGTGTAAATTTCACTATTCTTAATCTTTACTACCCTGCCGAGGGCTTCCTCTTCGCCAAACAGGCTTTTTGCAGTTTTTTCTGTTAGCACAACCGATTTCGGATCGTTCAGTGCGGTGGCGGAGTTGCCTTTCAGCATGGGGAAAGTGAACATCTGCAGAAAGCCGCTATCCACCGTTAACCCCGATTTCATCAGTTTTTTATCGCCCGTAGAGAAAAGGAAGTCATTATTCTCATCTACCCTCACCGCGCGTTCTACCTCCGGCAAATCATTTTCCAGTGCGCGGGCGGTTAATTCAGGAACGGAATTCCAGCAGGTGAGCTGGCCTTCATGCGCTACGCGGTTCCAGATCTCGTAAATCCTGTCTTTATGATGATGAAAGCCATCATAGCTTCGCTCGTCCCGGATCCACAGCATTATCAGGATGGCAGCAGCCATACCAATGGCAAGGCCTGAGATATTGATAGCGGAAACTCCTTTATTGCGCAGGATATTCCGGTATATGACTTTAAAAAAGTTAGAGATCATAGCTGCTGTGTCATTCGTTTAAAATATGATGGACAGGATGTGCGGCTGGGTGTGCTAAGACTATGCCGGATAGTTTTGGTATTGATTTTCAGTAAGATAGTTATAAAGTGAATATGCGTTTGTTCGTTTTCGGTACAAAAAACGTCCGCTTTTGATACACCGGGTTACTAAGATATATATAATGGAAAACCGCCCGTTCCCGGATATCCGGAAAGCGGGCGGTGTTTTTACCCGGTAGGGGGCGTTAATCATCTACCAGCACCAGGGCCAGGTTTGGGAAAATTCGGGCCAGTTGCATACTTCCAGCTGCATGTCAAACACCAGGCCCCAGGGGCATTCATGCATAACGGGCTGATACCAGTCGTCGCAGGTGTAGAAAACATGGCAATACGTATCATCGGGGAGGGTATTGCGTTTACCGCCATAAGGATCGTAGCAGCTGCCAACGGGGTAGGCGGTAGACGGGGTGATGAACGTAGTGGTGAGTGCTGCTGTCATCATCAGCATAGCGCTCCATTTCAGGATTTGCTTTTTCATGTTACAGGGTTTGGTTGGTGAGAAAAAGAGGTAAAGCTTCGCAGCGGAAATTAGTCCTGTGTTTACCATGAGTCGCTGCCGCAACCAGGATAAGTATAGGCTAATTGAGGCCATTGGCAAATTTCCAGGTTCATGTCTGCCAGCAGTATGTTCGGACATTGGTGTTCTACGGGTACGTACTGTTCGGTACAAACATAGTACACGCTACAGTCATCCGTATCCGGAATAAAATCTTCAGGAACACCCTGGGTGTTGGCCCAGCAAGTCCAGGCCGGGTTTTTGGCAACTGCACTCACTGCTGTCAAAGCCAGGAAAAGGGTGAAGCATATTACCCATCCAGACATTGTTTTCATCATAAATGATTGGTTGTTGGGTGAGAAGTTGATCGCGGTGATTTATCAATTCCAGGGATCGTAAGGGTCCTCATCTTCACAGTCGGGCCAGGTGATGGCAAATGCCGGCCATTCGCATACTTCGAACACCATGTCGGCATGCAGGCCCCAGGGGCAATGCATTTCAACAGGGCGGTATTCATTGTCACATACATAGAAAGTACCACAGTCGTACATGTCCGGGATAAAATTTTCCGGAACGCCTTGTGAGTTAGACCAGCATCCCCATGCCGGCTGGCCTGCAACAGCGCGGACAGATCCTGCAACGATGGCAGCAAAAAGGGTGAGGCATAGTGCCCATTTGGACATTGTTTTAATCATACATGATTGGTTTTGGGTGAAGAAATTGATCGCAATGTTTTATCAATCCCAGGGATCGAAAGGGTCTTGTCAACAGTCTGGCCAGGTAATGGCGAATGCTGGCCATTCGCATACTTCAAATGCCCAGTCGGCATGCAGGCCCCAGGGGCAATGCATTTCAACAGGGCGGTACTCATGGTCACATACATAGTAAATGCCACAGTCGTACATGTCCGGAATAAAATCTTCAGGAACGCCTTGTGAATTAGACCAGCAGCTCCATGCCGGCTGGCCTGCAACAGCGCGTACAGATCCTGCAACGATGACAGCAAAAAGGGTGAGACATAGTGCCCATTTGGACATTGTTTTCATCATACTTGATTGGTTTTGGGTGAAGAATAAACTTTAGTGCGCATAGGAATCCCTGCCCGGATCGGGAGGTGCATTTTATGGCTGGTATAAATGGTTGGGTAATTATTTTTTACATGACGAAGCCACTGATCGTGATGTGGACGGAGCTGTTAAACGCATTGGTCAGTAAATATGCCGATTGTGTGAAAGCACCTTCCTTAGCCGCTTTGTAAGTAAGGGTAACCGTTGTTTCTTCTCCCGGCAGGATGGGTTTCTTAGGCCAGTCGGCCGCGGTGCAGGAGCAGCCCACTTTCATATCGCGGATAAGGAGTGGTTGCTTACCGATGTTTTTAATCGTGAAAGTGGCTTTGGGCTTTTGATTGCGGTTTACCTCGCCGATGTTGATAGTGGTTTCATTAATCGCCACATAGGGATCGTCGTACTGGTCATAACTGGAATCATTCTGAAACTTCAGTTCTGCACGTAGTGTGGGGTAGAGAACTGCTTCCAGCGGGCCTTTCTTATTGAGGGCACTATCTGCAAAACGTTTCGACTCAGTGGAGTCTCCCAGTTTATGATGCAGTTTGGATAAGAGGTAGTAGTTAAAGAAATACGGCTGCTCTGTTACGGTTTTTTCAAGTCCGGAAAGGGCTTCCCGCAGTTGGGGGGTAGCTGCATTGTTTTGAAGAGCCATGTGCCCATAAAAGCCCGCAGCCAGTGTACGCACCAGCGTGTCGTGACCGTAGGGCAGTTTGGTTCGACTGTGTTTGTAAAGCTCCTGGCTGGCAGGGGTTATCAACGCTTTTGCCGCCAGATCTTTAATGACACCGGCGTTGCCATGTTTGATAACGGTCAGCAGTTTGCCTTCAGGCGAGAACAGGATGATGATGGGATAGGCTTTCTCATACAGCCACTGATCCAGCCACTGCTGGCCGGGTTCCATGGCGTTGAAACGATACACCACGTATTTGTCGAGCACTTCCTGAAACGTATCGTAATGCTTAGCGGCAGATAGGAGTTTGTCGCACGAGGGACAACCTTCATAAGTTACCACAGCCATCAGGTGTTTCTTTTCCCGGGAAGCGGTATTCAATGCTTCACGCATAGTGCCGGTGTTGATGGTGATTTCACGGGGAGCCTGTGAGCAGGAAAGCTGCATAAGACATAGCGCTGCGGCCAGTCCATGGAATAGGGACAAGAATCTCATAATAGAAGGGTTGGTTGGTTTGGTTGGTCGTTTTTCTGAAAAGGATTTGCGTATTGGGCTGTAAGTTATAATTCACCACTGCGGTAAGACTGCAGTGGAAATATTTTCATAATCTGCTTATATTCAGTTTATTATAAGCCATTTTTATTGAGGGGTGCGCTGAAATTAGCAGTGGGACTGCAAATGAGTTTGCGGCACTTCTATGTGTGTTAACAAAAGTGAGGCTTTGCTAAAAATTGGAATAACATGAATGCGGTAAACGGAGATGAACATTGTTTTTCAGTAGCCCGTTATAGTAACATTCACCCCTAAAAACTTACGTTATGGCCGCAACCCCTGCTGATGTAACCCTCTGGACTTTCCGGAGGATCCCCTACAAGTACGAAAGCAATTTTCCTTATAAGGATGAAGTGGAAGAGGCCATGCAGAAATGGTCGGATGCCGGTAAGGTGTGGTTTGTGCCACATACCAATGAGTACAATTATGTATTTATACAATCTTCGGATACCAGTAACAGCGGGATAGGAATGGAGAATATCGGCAGGCAGATTGTTAATATCAGTCATGGTTATAAAGCCCTGCACGAGCTGGGGCATACACTGGGTCTTATCCATGAACAATGCCGCGACGACCGGGATCAGTTTGTAGATATTGAATGGTATCATATAGCGCATGGGCAGAAAAATATAAATTTCATCCTTGAGCCGGACAGCGGTAATTTAACCTACTACGATACCGGTTCCGTTATGCATTATCCTGCTCCGGCCACAGGCTGGGGAGGTTTCCCTAAAGGTGCGGAAGTGTGGACGATGAAGAGTATAAAAGACCCGGAAGCACATCTGGGTGGTGGTGCAGCCCAGGGCTGGACCAATATGTCGGAAATGGATGAGATGGCCATTCGCGAACTATATAAAGATGTACCGGTACCTATGGGACCCGAAACCGATAATGGTCCGTTTAAAGAAGGATTCGATCAGCAATGTTCGTATACAATTGGCAACAGAACGTTCTTTTACGCGCAAAATACCGATGATGGAAACTGGTTTATCAGGGAGCTGATGCCTAAAGGTGAAATGGGCGGGCAAACGGATTTTGGCACCACAAAGCTAACCTTTCAGAATATGTTGACTTTTGCCATTGGCGGTAAGACTTATCTCTTTGGTCAGAACGAGGAAACGAAGTATCACGTTATCCATGAGTTACTGTCTAACGGTAAGCTGGGCGCAGAAACAACCAGTAAGCCCTGGCCGGTATATTACAAATCAATCGTTTCTTATACCATTGGCGGCAGGGTATTTCTCTTCGGGCAATATGAGGGTACAGGAGTATGGTTTATACAGGAAGTATTGGCAGGCGGGGTGATAGGTACGCAAACAGCTACCGGCAGCTTTAAGTTTTTCTATGATGTTCTCTTCACTTTCTCCGTTGGCGGAAAAGTATACCTGTTCGGTCAGAACATGAACGAGAGAAACTGGTTCATACAGGAGTTAAAAGCTGACGGCACGCTGGGGGCAGAAACCGATAATGATGTGTGGAATGAAGCTTACCAGGTGCAGTTTGGTTATAACATCAACGGGCATCAGTACATGTATGGGCAGAGCATGGATTCCCACGATTGGTTCATCCGGCAAATAACCAGAGATGGTAAAATGGGCGAGAAACTGCAGATCGGGACATGGAAATATGGCTATGCTGTGCAATTCCCTTTCCAGGTGGGAGGACAGCAATATTTCTATGGGCAGAATCTGGGAGCGTTGAATTGGTTTATACAGCAGTTGATAGACGTTTATGCATAGAAGAAAAGGCACCTGGTGAGGTGCCTTTTTCAATTACAATATCTTTTTTAAGTCTTTCACAGCCTCTGTGAAGGCTTCATCGATGTTATTGGATAAGGTGATAACCTGGGCTTTCTTAGGTGCGGTGTTGTAGGCGGAAAGCGGAGTGTCTTCCCATACGCAGCTGCGGATAATGATGGGGACTACTTTCACGGCATCAGGGTTTGTGTTTTCTTTATCAATGGCGTATTTGATCTCGATATCCCAGATGTAATCGGTGGCGAGGAAGTCGGAGCTGACGAGGAAGATGATGATATCGGCTTCTTCCAGTTCCTTTTTGATTTTGCCATCCCACTTTTCGCCGGGTAGTAGTTGCCGGCAGTTCCAGGTGCTGATGCTGCCATTGCGCTTCAGGGCGCTGAGGTGGTTTTCGAATTGTTGTAAGTAATGGGCATCGGCTTTGGAATAGGAGATGAATATCTTTTTCATTTTGAGTTCGTTTTTGAGATGGGCGCGAAAGAGTTTCAGATCGAAGTATTGATCGTTGTAATGGAAGATCCACTGGTTGGAATCCTCTGCGGCATGAATTACATCCACCGGCACGAAATCGGTGCCATTGGTGGTAACTGCTTTTTTGACGTTCATGTCGAAGGTGAGGCGTTCCAGTTCGCCGGTGATCTTTTTGAGCAGGGATTTGTCTCCGTTCTTGCCCAGTGAGTACACATCGATGAATGCTTTAGCTGTGGCGGTGGCATTGATGAAACGGACCATTACGATGCCCTGCGTCAGTTCGTCTTTAATCACAATGCCGTTTTTCCAGTAGTAGTATTGTTGTCCGTGTTCATCGCGGAGGGCTTGCCGGCCATAGAGGTGGAAGAACTCCAGGATGATGTGTTTATGGATGAATCCCTGGAACAGGAACCTGTAGGAAGGCTGGTGGCCGTCGTCCAGGAAGATGCTGATGCTTTTGGAGGGTTGTGCCGGGAGATATAGTGGAGCGATGAAGGAGCCTTCCTGCGACGGGTGAGGAAAGGCGATCTTGAAATGCTTCATGAGTTCGATGATGGTGGTGCATTCTTCGTCGAACTTTTTCTTTTGCAGGGCTTTCAGGATGTGATCCTGATCGAATTGCCCGTTGAGACCATGGAGACCTTCGAGGATGTCGTATATCTTTTTCAGGACATCATTCTGCCGCAGGAAAACTTTGTCTTTGAGATGTTCGTTGTCGGGGAAGTAGAGGATGAGGCCGATGTCGTTGAGGTATCGGGCATAGCTTTCGGTATGGGCTATGCTGAAGTAGAGGTTGCTTGTATCTAATTTCCCAGCGTTGATTACTGCAGGTATTTCGGAAATAATTTGATTGCAATAGAGCCTGAAATCTTTGAGGGACATTTCGCGCTTGCTATCTTCCACGCCATTTTCAATAGCTAGTTTAATGGCCCCCCAAGTACCCAGACATTCCCTGGTGGCAATGGGCATATTGTCGATCATTTCGAAAAGTAAATTCTGGAAATGGTCCATTCCCCGCCCTGTTTTAACAGAGATGTTGGCAAAATCGAAGATATTGGGGTATTCGGTATTCAACTGGAGTTGATCGAGGAAAAACGTATCTGCCGCAGTTGCTACTTTACTCTGGGTGATAAGAATGTTTGGCGGTTGTAATACCCTCAACAGGTTTTTCGTCGGAAACGAAATGTGAAGTTCTTCCATATTTATATCAACAGGATCCGCATCTTCCCTTTCAAGCATTATACTTTTAATTAAAGTGCCTTTTGTATTAAGTGACCTGAATAAGATAATGTCATCTTCTGTAAGTTTTCGTTGACTATGATAAGCAATGGATTCCATCCAATAAGGAATAGGGAACCCCTGGATAGATACATTCGTTTTAGTCTGATCTTTCTGCAGCTGCTGAATTTCACGTTCATCATAATTGTTGGTTTGATGATTCCACAGCAATACATAAGCGGTTTGACTACTGAAGAATAAATAATGGGTGTCGTGGTAATACTCCTGTCCACCAAAGTCAAATATCCGGATATTGTAAGTCCGGTTATTGCGTTTGGGGTGCCAGTGTTTTATCTCCATCCAGTGAGTGGAAGGTAATTTGTCGTTCCATTTGCCGGTGATCAGTCTTTCTGCGAGAGATGTTTTACCTGCATCGCTGTTTCCAACTAAGATTATTTTAATGTCATCATTTTTAAAGAGGGGTATCCTTACGGATTGTTCCACTTCATATTGCTGGAAGAAGCTTTTTACAAACGCCATGCCCTGTCCGATAACCTGCATATTGGGTACATCCAAAGGGTTGTTGGCAATGTTTATTGTATTGAGGCGCCACTTTGAATCAGATATGGTTTTTTTAATCACCAGTTCCCGGATGTTATACAGGTTACTTATTTTATTTGAATGCAGATCGATGGTTTCTGCATTGGGCGTTTTTATGAGGAAGTCTGCGTTTTTCAGCAGGTTGTTACTAAGGTTGAGATGCCTAAGTGATTTGAGGTGAAAGTGAGATCTGACATGCGTGATGAAGTTATTATTTGCAATAAATTCTTCCAGTTTAGTCAGCGAGTTAATATTGAGTATCCCTTTAATTCTATTGTTGCTGATATTTAGATACTTTAATTTATATAGTTTGAGGAATGGTTCTATCGTATTGAGGCGTCCTCTGTTTACATGTCCGTCTCCTGCCGCCCAATCTCCACCAATATTCAATGCTTCAAGGTTTTCCAGTTTCACTATTTCAGGCGGGATATGAAAGATGTTGTTGCGTATTCCGTTGTTGTTGCTGTGTAGTTTCTCGATCACCCCTGAGTGACGGTGTACTCCCCATTCATTGCTTAGGATAAGTTCTTTAAGATGGCTGCATTCAAAAAGTTCCGGCAGGAGAGATAAGTCTGTAATACTAAGGTTGCCCAGGTCTATCCGGGTATCTTTATTTTGTCGGCATTTTAATATTTTGTCGCGGGCAGGTTGTAAAGATTCATCGATCCATTTTACAATTTCCTCCCGCCCCCTTCTGGCTACATTGGATGGCGGGAATCTGAGTGGATTGCCTACAGAATTGATTCGTGCCAGATTGATTTCTTTACATTGGTTGTATAAAGGGCTCAGATCAAAAACCCGGTTATTTGCTATGCTTACATATTTGAGATGTATCAGGTTTCGTAATGAAGAGATATCCTCAATGTTGTTTCTACCAAGGTCGAGGAATGTCAGATCATGAAAACGGGATAAGAATGAGACGTTTGTCAGGCTGCAATTGCGAAGCATAAGGACCTGTAAGTCAGTAAATGGAGCCAATAGCTTAACTGGTACTTCACAGTCAGCCAGGCTCAACATTGTAATTTTCCTGATGCCGTTTAGCGAAAAAGAATTGGGGTAATTAGCAATTCTTGAAGTATCGTCTGTAGTTGGGAAGTAATTAAGGCTGATACCCAGATACTTTTCAATATCTAGTATAATTTTAGGCTTTTTCACCATAAAATGTCTGGATTTGCTGGTTTAGTTGGCGGGCTGTGATTTTCCTTTCTCGGCATTCGTTTTAATATGCCGCAATACTCTACCGTGAATCTCGTGGATAATGTAGTTACTCCACGGTCTCCAGTAAAAGGCCGGGCGGATATTATGATAATACCAGGTTGTGCCTTCGAGCAAGGTATGCCCATTAGGCAAAGCGGTCAATTTAAACTGGCCTTGTTTGGACACGAAGTAATCATGTAAGTGTGGGGCATCCACATCCCAGAAGCTCAGCTCTTTCATAGGAGCGGGTTGTTCCAGTACATCAAATTTCAGCAGATGTGGCGGGTTCCATACAGTAACAGGCTCTACAAAGCTTCCCGTCGTAAAGTTACAATGCCTGATGGCGCCAACCCCTTCACCTTCTATTTTCGCATTGATCGGGTAAGCAATGCCTGTTTTGAAAAGGAACTCCGTGGGCTCATCGAGCTGAGGGAACTCAATAACGTTTTTCCATACAGTTTGCGGGTCTGCCGCGATTTCAATGGATGTAACTACTGCATTCAATTCCGGAGGCGTATCTTTTTCAATAAATGAAATGAGCGGAATACTGCCCGCCAGGATGATCATTAAAGTAGGGGTTTTGCCGGGTTGCTTATTGACCATCCAGTATCCAAGGGTGCTTCCCATCCATATCAGCGGTAATCCAAGCGGGGTAGCCATTGCAATACAGATCAGGCCCTCCATGGCAAAAAATAACAGTCCTGCTGCGTATGCTAAAAGCGTAATGATGCCCAGCTTCCACGACAAACTGTAGCTTATTTTATTTGGATTTCTATAACCGTATAATGATACTGTGCCGAAGCCCATAAAGAAAGGGAGCACAAGAAATAGTACAAATCCATAATCTTCGAGCTGATAAAAAATTACTGCCGTGATTAGCCAGGAAACAATAGTGATCACACTTACTGCTATCCATGTGCGATTTTTGGAGGCCATAGGTTGTAGGGTTTCTTTAGGTGTTTGTTCCATGAAATAAATATACGGAAATCAAAATAGTGAAGGCGCAGGTTTTACCAGGCGCCTTCACTACAATGCCTTTTGCCTTAAAGAAGGCAGTTTTATGCTCAAAGTGTTTTCAGTACCGGTGTGTTAACCGATAAACAAACCTTTCAGGCTCGCCAATCACGCCGGAAGCTGCCATTCTGTTTTTAAGCATATCTGATTTCCAATAGGCGCTGGCTTTTGCAGTATCTTTTATGGCTGTCACCACTATTACTTTTTTATTATCGTCCACATCATGGCCGTACGCTCTTACCGAAATGCCATTATCCAGCCTGTGCTGATTGCCTTCTTCAAACGCTTTTAGCCAGGTATCCCAATCTTTGACCTGAAATGTTGCCCTCGCCCGTATATCTGTATCAACAGCGCCGGTATCTCTGAAAGTGACCGTAACAAGACTAAAAGAAGGGGTGCCAGTGACGCCTCCTTTTTGCATTGCCTTTTTCAGGCTGGGGTCTTTGGCAAACGTTTTGGCTTTGGCGATGTCATCAACTTTCACCGCTACAAATACCATGTTTGAATCGTTTAATCCGCGGCCAATAATATAACTGTGTATTTGGTTGGCCAGTCGTAGGGAATCATGCCCATCATAGGAGATCTTCCATTTTGCAAAGTTGGCCACTTTGTGGGTAACCAGCATCATACTTTGCGGGGCGGTGGTGGTTGTGTTTACTGCAGGCGTAACATAAGCAGAATTGCTATCAGTGTCTGTTGTGGTGTCGGCTTTTTTACGACCTTCTCCACAAGATGCCAGGCATAACGCCGCAGATGCATAAACGAGCAAACAAATAAATCTTAACTGGTACATTGAATTTGGTTTTAACAATTAAGAAATATGAGGATTATGGAAGATGTGGATGGGATGGAGGTTCAACAAAGGTAGATCATATTATCATGTCGGCTCAAACTCATTTTAAACAAAAAAGGTGTTCGTGAGAACACCTTTTTTGTTTTGTAGCCCGGACAAGAATCGAACTTGTATCTAAAGTTTAGGAAACTTCTATTCTATCCATTGAACTACCGGGCCGGCACTACCCTGAGGGTAACGGGAGGGCAAAAATAAACGATTTTGGCAAATTTCCTTAAAAAAATCAGGCATAGAGGCGTTCTATGGAATCCCGGTACTTTTCCTGTATAACACGGCGCTTGAGTTTCAGTGTGGGGGTCATCTCCCCGCCGTCTATCGTCCATTCCCGGGGCATCAGCTCAAATTTCTTTACCTGCTCAATATGGTTGAAGTACTGGTTGTATTTGTTTACCGCCTCTTTATAGAGGGCCTTGATCTTAGGATCTTTCAGTGCAGAGTCGTTGGAAGGGAACTCCACCTGGTGATCTCTGGCCCAGGCTCTCAGGTTCTCAAAATTGGGTACTATAAGGGCACCGGTGAACTTCCGGTCGGCCCCTACCACCATAATCTGCTCTATTAATGGCGATTCCTTGAACTTATTCTCTATTGGCTGTGGGGCCACGAATTTCCCGCCTGAGGTCTTGAAAAGCTCCTTCTTGCGGTCTGTGATTTTAAGGAAACGTTGCAGCAGGATCACTCCAATGTCGCCCGTATGGAACCATCCGTCTTTGAAAGCCTCAGCGGTAAGGTCGGGGCGCTTGTAGTAGCCGGAGGTAATGCTTGGGCCTTTTACGAGGATCTCCCCATCGTCTGCCAGCTTTACTTCCACATTTGATATAACTGGACCTACGGTGCCGAACATGCGGTCTTTCGGCTCTTTGCCGTTTACACTGATCACAGGGGAGGTTTCTGTGAGGCCGTAGCCTTCCAGTACGGGAAGGCCAGCAGCTGTGAAGAGCTTTAGCAGCCGTATCTGGCAGGCGGCGGCACCAGTAACGATACAGCGGATCTTTCCACCCAGTGCTTCCCTCCATTTGCCAAACACAAGCCTGTTGGCCAATGCCAGCTCCATCCGGTACCATGGGCCCTGGTTTTTGTTGATTTCATATTGCTGTCCCACGCGCAGCGCCCAGAAGAATATCGCCCGCTGGATGCCGGTTAGGGCATGGCCACGCGCCATGATCTTCTCAAACAGCTTTTCCAATACCCGGGGTACGGTGGTGAATATGCCGGGCTGCACCTCCCTGAGATTATCGGCTATGGCATCCAGACTTTCCGCGTAATAGACAGATACACCCGCAGTGAAATAGACATAGGTCACCATCCGCTCAAAAATATGGTTCAGGGGCAGGAAGCTGAGGGCGCGGGCATGTTCATCTACAGGGAGGATGGGAAGGCAGCCTTCCACATTGCTCATGATATTACCGTGCGTGAGCATCACTCCTTTGGGCGTTCCGGTAGTACCGGAGGTGTAAATGATAGTTACCAGCGTATCAGGTGTTATGGCTGCTGACACTTCCGGGAGCCGGGCTTCTGATTGTGGAGTGGCAGCAGCGGGCACATCCATCCAGTGGCGGACGCCGGGTATGCGGTTGAAAGAAAAGATGTCGGAGAGGTGAGGGAGCTGATCCCTGATGGATTTTACTTTTTCATACATCTCAGCATCATCCACAAACAGGACACGGGCTTCTGAATCGTTGAGGATAAACAAAAGCTCGGTGGCGCTGATGGTGGGGTAGATAGGTACGAGAACGGCCCCGGCCTGTTGGCAGGCAAGGTCGGTAAGTATCCATTCGGGCCTGTTGGCACTGATGATGGCGATCTTATGCTGGATTTCAGGTGCAGGGGGCTTTCCGCCTACACCCATTTCCAGGAAGCCGGCGGCAAACCGGGCGGTGAGGGTGGCAACATCTGCCGTGGCGTATTTCTTCCATACGCCTTCTTCTTTGGCGGCCAGCATATCCTGCTTGGGGAAATGCCGGAGCTGGTGCGACAGTACGTCAAAAAGGCGGTTGGGGTGGTGCATGATGAATGATTGGATGAATGGGCATATAAAGCACTTTGGGCTCATTCAATTTACCGAATTTTCCCCGGAAAATGAAAGGCCCGGCGTAAAACCGGGCCTCTTTATCATTTGGTAATCAGTTCAAACTGAATATTGACGACGGAATTGATCAACTTGTCCTGCAGCGATTTATCTGCCCGGTAAGTCATCCCCCACTGTGTACGGTCGATGTTGAAATTGGCCGCCGCTCTCACTTTCCCTTTCTCGTAAACGATCTTGGCGGGGAAAGTTATGTTCTTGGTGGCGTTTTTCATGGTCAGGTTACCGCGTATCATATGGGTCGCGTCTTTCAGGATCACAGACTGGTCGCTGGCAGCAGGGTGGTAAGGCGTCACCTCCGTTACTTCGAACTTCGCCGTTGGGAACTGGCCGGCATCAAAGAAGTTGGCTCCGCGGAGTTCTTCTTCCAGCTGCTGCTGCATGTCGGGCTGCTTGTTAAGGTCGAGGTTACGGAGGCTGGCGATATTGATGGTGAAATTGCCGCCGGTAATGGTACTGTCGTTCACGAATATCTCCCCGCCCTTGAACCGGAACGATCCTTTATGCTCCCCGGTGGGCTTGGTGCCGATCCAGTAGAGGATACATGCCGAAGTGTCGAGGGGGAGGGTATGCCCGCTGGAGGGAGATACCACTGCCTGTGGCTCTGATACTGCTGCCTTGTCGGCCTTCGGTGCCTGCTGGCAGGCCGCGGCGGCGAGGGGCAGTATAAACCATATCCGTGAAGATGTACGCATATACATGATGTTTTAGGCTACATAAGTTCTGTTCCCTACCCAAACGAAACGCTTATCCACAAACTCGGGAGTTGTGAAGCTGGCATTGCCGGCAGGGTTACCTCCGGTTACATGGAAGTCAGAGAAAGCGGCGTGCTGGTTTACCCAGATGAAACCCGTGAAATTGAATGAAACAGGCGTAAACACGCTGTTCATTGCATCGGCTATTTTGTCCATCACCCCTTCGTCAGTTGAATAGGCGCCGCAGGTAATAGCACCATGACTGGAAGCCATCTGTCGTGCCAGGCGAATGGAATCGTCGGTGTTTTTCGTTTTAACGAGCAACACTACCGGGCCAAACAGTTCCTGCTGGAAAATGGACTGGTCTTCGGCCGATACTTCCACTACTACAGGCGACCAGGTGCGAGCGCCTGCATACTCTTCGCTGTTTACCGGTGCTCCTTCCAGTAATATTTTACCTCCCAGTTTGGCAGCTTCGCGGGCACGGGTGAGGGTGGCTTCGTTTTGAACAGCGCCCAGCGTGCCGGCTCCCATTTTAGGGTTATTGACAAGGGCTGTAATGGCGTCGGTGAATTTCCTGGCTACCTCATCAAAGGAAAGCGTACCGTTGGCAGTTTTAACACCCGTTTCCGGGATAAAGAAGTTCTGGGGAGCGGTACACATCTGTCCGCTATAGAGGCTCACAGAGAAGGCGAGGTTCTGCATTACAGGGTCTATTTCCTGTACAGAATCGATGATAACGGAGTTAACACCGGCTTTTTCTGTGAACACCGTTTTACCCTGCGATGTGAGAGATTCCACATAGTTACCGAAAGCACTGCCGCCGGTATAATCGATCAGGTGGATGCCGGGATGCTCGCAAAGGGCTTTTGTAATTGGTGCTCCCGTAGAGTCTGCAGCAAGCTGGCAGGTATAAGGATCCTGCCCGTTTTCTTCCAGTACCTGCTGGATAGCAGCCACTACAATGGCAATGGGAAGTACGGCCCGGGCATGAGGCTTCACAATTACGGGGTTGCCGGTAATAAGATCTGCATAAATGCCGGGGAGAGAGTTCCATACCGGGAAAGTGGAGCAGCCGATCACGAGACCCAGTCCTTTAGGAACCGGGCGGAAGGTTTTCTGCAGCTTCACGCTGATCTTGCCCATGGGTTTTTCCCATGTTTGCTGTCCGGGGAAGTGTTGGAGCTGTTGGTAGCCCATAGCGATGGCTTCGAGGGCGCGGTCGTTTGCATGAGGGCCGCTGGCCTGGAAGCTCATCATATAGCTCTGGCCGGTGGTGTGCATGGTGGCATGCGCAATCTCGAAGAAGTGGTGCTGGATTTTTTCCAGTGTTTCGGTGAGGATGCCGGCACGATCGGCTACAGATAGCTGTGCCCAGCGTTGTCCGGCTCTCTGTCCGGCTTTAACAAGTTCGTCCGTGGAAATAATGGGATACGAAATGCCGAGGGGCTCAAGGGTGTAAGGGGATACTTCTTCCCCATACCAGTTCTCCACGACTTTTTGTTTCAAACGTGAAAAGGGCTTGTTAAGCAAGCTTTTGTAAGCAGCTTCTCCCTGTTGGGGAGCTTCATCGCCGTATGCCTTGGGGTGCTCGGGATACTGCGAGTAAAAGGTTCTTTCGTGGTTGGCCTTTACCGCGTTGTCGATGATGTTTTGGTGTTTTGCGATCAGCATAGCGCTATGGTTTAGATATGAGTTGTAAACGATTGCTGACGGCACCGGCCAATGCTACCGGATGGTGGCTACTTTGCCGGTGTTGTAAAACTCGTCGTCCCGGAGTTTCAGCGGGTGGTTACGCTGCCAGGCGGTGAAGTTGTCGTACTCCGTTTTGTGCAGGGCGGTCCATGATTTGTATTCAGACTGGTTAGCGGCAGGGCCAAACAGCCAGAGATTGTACGCTTCGAACATCCCTTCCCGCAGGAGCTTCCGCTGGAAGTCGAACAGGGCATATGGATACTTCACGCCGTAGAATTTGTACCAGTCCAGCAAAAAACGGGTGCGCAGCATGATGAGCGATTGGGGCTCAATGCCGGTGGCGATCACACTTACCTGTTTGGCCATTACGGTTTTATAAGCGTCCATGAAGGCATTCGCGTCCGTCTTTTTGCCTTTGGAGCTGCCGGTTTCACCGGGCACACTGTTAAAGATGGCCGGGTCGTCGAACAGTTTTTTATAACATTCCAGCACCACATCGCGGATCTCGGCGGTGCGGGTGGTATAACTTTCGAGGTTGATGAAGGTTTCGCCGTAGAGGATGGCCCAGATGGGTTCCTTGGTCCACAGGTAGCTGCGGGAGGCATGATAGTAATTGCCCGGGAAATTAGGGTCTACTTCAATGCCTTTTACCCAGTAGCGGAGGGCGCCGTCGAAGTTCTTCATGTTTTGCAGGAGATCTCCATAATCGCAATGGAGCTCGCCGCTGTTGGGGAATTTACGTAACCCGCGCTGGTAGATCTTTTCTGCACCCTTCCAGTCCTGCCTGCCCTGATAGATGTTGCCGGCTATCTGGAACAGATGAATGTCGGCGTCTTTCTTATCAGTGAGCGGCGAAACCACGGTATAGGCGCGGTTATAATCCCCTTTAAGGTAATAGGCGAAGGCCAGATCTTTTTTGAGCTGAAGATCGTCAGGAGCGGAAGTAATGGCCTGGTTGAGGACAAGTATGGCATTGGTATAATCGCCGGACCGGAGGAAGTTCCGGGCGGTTTGTTGCAGTTCGGCGTTATCCTGGGCAAGTGCCCATTGGAAGGAAAGCACGCCCGTCAGCACCATTGTCCATTTTTTTGCAGCCTTTTGCCATTCCATTGTTCAGTACGTTTTCTGTAAATGTAAGAAAAAACCGTTGACCCCGGCTCAAACCGGGGCCAACGGCGGATTTGTCGGAAATCAGAAAGTGTGGGTCAGCAACCCGTCGCGCAGTTTGGGTTCAAACCAGGTAGATTTTGGGGGCATCACATTGCCGGAGTCAGCAATGTCGAACAATTGCTGGATGGTAACTGGATACAGGGCAAAGGCCACAGCCATCTCGCCACTGTCTACCCTTTTTACTAGTTCGCCCAATCCACGGATGCCGCCTACGAAATCGATCCGCTTGTCGGTACGAGGGTCCTGGATGCCAAGGTGTTTGTCGAGCACATTGTTCTGGAGGATGGTTACGTCCAGGATGCCGATGGGATCATTCGTGTAAGTGCCTTCGCGGGCCACGAGGCGGTACCAGGTATGATCGAGGTACATGGAAAACTCGTGGAGCATAGCCGGCTTTTGCTCGTGATGGCCCACAGCCTCCACGATAAAGTCGTATTCCAGGCGGGAAATGAGGTCTTCCTTACTATGGCCATTCAGGTCTTTCACAACACGGTTGTAGTCGAGAATAGCGAGCTGGCTGGCAGGGAAGATGGTGGTAAGGAAGAAGTTTACAGGATTATCAGTGGCTACATCTTCACCGCTGGCTTGCTGTACCAGGGCGGCGGAAGCAGCACGGTGGTGGCCGTCTGCAATGTAGGTAGCAGGTACCTGGGTGTTGAAACGGTGAGTGATTTCTTCCACAGCTGCGGCATCTGCCACTACCCAGATCGTGTGGGCGATGCCATCGGCAGCTACGAAATCATATACGGGGGCGTTATGTTCCTGCCAGTGTGAGATGAGCGCGTTGAGTTCAGGGACATCGTTGTAGGCGAGGAAAACATTACCTGTTTGCGCACGGGTGGCGGTGATGTGGTTAATGCGGTCCTGTTCCTTTTCAGGACGGGTGAACTCGTGTTTCTTGATAATGCCATTATTATAGTCGGCAATGGAGGAAGCGCAAACAAGCCCGGTCTGGGAGCGGCCATCCATTACGAGTTTATAGATATAATACGCGGGAGATGTTTCCTGGAAAAGGGTGCCGTCTTCCTGCATTTTCCGCAGGTTTTCAGCAGCTTTGGCATATACGGGTGCGGAGTGGGTGTCCGTTCCGGCAGGCAGATCGATCTCCGATTTGCTGACATGATAGAAGGAATGAGGGTTTCCGGCGGCTTCTTCGGCGGCTTCTTTAGCGTTGAGCACATCGTAGGGCCTGGCGGCTACTTCTTTGGCCAGTGCGGGTTGCGGACGCAGCGCCTGGAACGGTTTGATAATTGCCATGGATTCTAAGTTTACTGTTAGGAGGGGTAAAAGTAAGAAAAGGAGGGTAGGAATAAAAAAGAGCGCCGCAGTAATCTGCGGCGCTCTTCGTATTTAAATATTTTCAATACTTCGGTAAGGGGAAAGGTTATGCTTTTTTGAGGGAGAAGAACTTCATGGCTTCTACCATAACTTCCACGCTGTCGAGCGGGAGGGCGTTGTAAAGGGAAGCACGGAAGCCTCCGGACAGGCGGTGGCCTTTAATGCCAACGATATCTTCTTTCTTGCAGAATTTGAGGAATTCATCTTCCAGCTCGGGTTTATCGATGGTGAAGGTGACGTTCATTTTGCTGCGGTCTTCTTTAGCAACGTTACCACGGAAGAGCGGGTTATGATCTATCTCGTCGTAAAGGAGGGCAGCTTTCTTATTATTGATCTGCTCAATGGCAGCTACGCCGCCCTGGCCTTTGAGCCAGCGGAGGGTAAGCATGGAGATATATACGGCGAAAACGGGCGGTGTATTAAGCATAGAGCCGTTTTCGATGTGGTTCTTGTAGTTGAGGATGGACGGGATCTGACGGGAGATCTTACCCAGCATGCTTTTACGGACAGCAACCATAGTAGCGCCAGCGGCACCCATGTTTTTCTGCACGCCTGCATAGATAAGGGCAAAGCGGTTAAAGTCCATCTGACGGCTCAGTATATCACTGCTCATATCGGCTACAACAGGTACATCCGTTTGGGGCATGGTGTGCCACTGGGTACCGTAAATAGTGTTGTTGGTGGTGATATGGAGATACTTGGCCTGGGGGGCTATAGTGTATTGTTTTGGGATGTGATTATAGTTCGCCTCTTTGGAGCTGGCGGCCACATCTACATAACCAAACAGTTTCGCCTCCTTGATGGCTTTGTTTGACCATACGCCGGTATCGATATAGGAAGCAGTTTCGCCACTGTCCAGCAGGTTCATGGGTACCTGCATAAACTGCATGGTAGCCCCTCCCTGCAGGAAGAGTACTTCGAAATCGTCATCGAGCTGCATGAGCTCGCGGGTAAGGTTGCGGGCCTCCTCCATTACTGCCATAAAAGGCTCCGTTCTGTGCCCGATCTCGAGGATGGACATACCTGATCCTTCAAAATCGATGAGCGCTTTGCTGGCTTTGTACAGCACCTCATTGGGCAATACAGAAGGACCTGCATTAAAATTGTGCACCTTCATGTTGCGGTCTAAATTGTATACGGTTTCTTGTTCCACTTTATATGGTTTTTCGAAGGAAAAGGTAAAAAATCACGGTAAATGAACCGGAAGATTGGTCAGTGTAGGAGTGGTTAAAAATATCAGATGGAGAACCAAAGATAATGTTTCTTTTCAGAAAACGTATTAGGGAACCTAAATATTTTAACGCCTTCAACACTGTACAGGCTTCCGTTTGGAGCGGGTTTTTACAGTGCCTGCAGCTATGCTGAGGCATCAGGAACGAAGGGCCGCCGGAGGGGCGGTTTACGCCTGAAATAATGCTGTTGTGATACGGGCTACAGATAGCCGGTAACGTTAATTACTTCAGTGTATCCGGAGGGGCTGTTAGTGCCCCCGCCCGATAATACTCCCGGCGGTGGCTATACTGTCCAGCCGTTGATCCTCCTTTGCTTCAAGCTCCGGAAAGGTGAGGGCTGCCAGATGTGCGAGTGGCGGCTGGCCGGCATCGGCCCATGCTGTATACCAGCTGGCGGCTACGGCGGCAATGGCTCCCCGCATTCTGCTTTCCACCATATCTCCAAGGAGGTCCTGGTAGGCGGTGGTGTATCCGGTGCTGTATTGCCGCACCAGTTTACCGTTCCGCAGTTCCCAGGAGTATTTCCCGCTGGCAGGGTAGTTTTTAGCGAGCATCCGTTCCTTTTCCAGCACCTGCCATGATGCCGATGCGCTTTCCAGCACGGCAGTCCAGAAGAAGGAATTGCAATCAGGGATGTATGCAGCACGCCCGGTCCAGAAATCGAACCGGCTGTCGGCAAATAGTTCAGGTATACGGGATTCCCATAAACCGTGAATGCCGTGCTGGCCGCTTAGCTGGCCGTTGTGATTGGAATTGGTGTGGAGAGGTACATAGGCATCAGCTATGTAGTGGCCAAGTTCGGCTGCTATGCGCAGTACCTGAAGACCGTTGCCCTTCCGGAAAGCTTCCGTAAGCCGGTATTGCATCCGCTCCAGGTGCCATGGGAGTATGCCATGGCGGGAAAGGGTATCTTCGCCGTACCGGGCAACTGCCTCCCGCCAGCTGCGTGGCAATGCGGGAAAGGGCGGAGCGCCGTAATGGTCGATATCGATATAGTGCCTGGTGCCTTCGTCGGCTACCATGTACCGCCGCTTGTCGGGCGTGGTGGAATGCCTGACGATATAGGCCAGATGCGGTTTAAAGAATACCAGCATCTCGGGTGGAAGGGAAAATACCGCAATCCGGTTGATCCGTTCATGTCCGAAGAAACCCCAGCTCCGGGCGCTTCCTGAAATACAACAACACGCCAGCGTAAGTAATGCAGCGCGCATCCATAAGGAATACATCATACAGTTCGTTTCCTGCAATGTAATCCGCTCCAGTATGTAAAGAACTCAATTTAACGATACGTTTCTCAGTCCGGGAAGAGCATTTCTCCGAATTAGTGAGATTCGGGCTTTTCCTGGGTTGTAACCGGTACGGAAGGCAGCTCTGTAATATGGGTAACGCCCCCTGAAACGGCAAACTTCATGGCCTCACCTGCCGATACATTCGTCAGCGGCCGTACTTTTTCCTGTTTAACGATGAATACCTTACCGGTGATCGCATACGCATGAGGCACATACACCGCCATAAAGCCTTCCAGGCCCAGGGCCCGCACATCTTCCTGGGTTATGAACCCCATTTCCCATACATCTTCACCATAAACATTCACCAATACCGGATGGTCGAATTTCTTCTTCTCCCCTACAAATGCATCAAACACATCCTTCACGGAAGAATAGATATATTTTATAAAAGGCGTCCGCTCCAGGATGTGGTCAAACATGTCGATCAGTCTGCCAATGATGAAGGAGGAACTCAGATAGCCAACAAATATTATGAAAATCAATACGATAGCAAATCCAACTCCTTTATAACGCAGGAAGTTCATGGGATGATCTTCCGGGATTATATCGCGGGGAAGGATGTTGTCTATAGTGATAAAGCCCCAGTAAAGGGTAAAGGCTGTGATTCCAATGGGTGCCAGAATCAGCAACCCCTGGAAAAAATACCGCAGTACCCGCGACAGCAATACCCTGAATTTCAGCTTTGGAGACATGTTTTCGGTTTGAAAGGGCAAAGTTACACCATAAAAACCGCATCAGCCCCCCAATAAAGCCGGGAAATCCTGTGATGAACTCCGTTCGTCATATTATGCCATAAATACTTGATGGAAACTTTGGAGGTTTAAATAGTTTCCATAGTTTTGTGCGTGTAATTCAATTCGCCCCCTTTTTATCAAAAACCAATGGAAGTTCAAGAACGAATCCTGGATACAGCGTTCAACATGTTCCGGCAGTACGGCACCCGCTCCATTACGATGGACGATATCGCCAACCGCATGGGCATTTCCAAAAAAACGCTGTATGCGCACTTCGCCGATAAAAGCGACCTGGTACTCAATGTGATGAGCCGCCACCTCGGCCTCATCGAAGAGGAATGTATCGCCAGCCGGCAAAATAGTGCCGATGCTATCGGGGAATTGTTCCTGGTCATTAAGATGATGGAAGATAAATTCCGGAACATGAACCCGGTAGTGATGATGGACCTCCAGAAATTCCATTCCAAGGCATTTCAGCTCTTTGAGCAGCATAAAAATGTGTTCATGGTACGGACGATCCGTGAAAACCTGGAACGGGGTATCCGGGAAGGATTTTACCGGCCAGACCTGGACCTGGACATTCTCAGCGCTTTCCGCGCCGCGTCGTCCCTCTTTTGTTTCCAGCCCGAACTGTTCCCCATGAACGGTTATGATATGTCGAAGGTGCAGCGCGTGCTGCTGGAACATTTCCTGTACGGGGTAGCCACGCTGAAGGGCTACCAGCTGATCGACCAGTATAAATCGAAAGATAACCAGTAATAAATCAATGTTCTATGCATTTTAAATGGAAACTCGCTGTCCTCGCGGGCACGATGTTGCATGTTTTAACCTGTGCCCATGCGCAGCAGCAACCGGCACCTACACCGGAAACACTGCGGTTCTCGGTGCAGGACGCCATATCTTATGCGCTCTCCCATCAGTACGACATTCGTAATGCAAAGCTGGACGAACTAAACCAGCTCGCGGTTAACCGCGAAGTGAGCGGCCTCGCCCTGCCGCAGGTAAGCGGTACGGGGATGTTCCAGCATAATCCTGTTATCCAGAAGCAGCTGGTAGATATCAGCAACTTCGATCCCAGCGCCCCCAAGGGAACAACAGTTCCTATCGCATTCGGACTGGCCTATAATGTATTAGGCCAGGTGGATGTGAACCAGACCCTCTTCGACCCCAGTGTGCTGGTAGCACTGCAGGCCCGTAAAACCCTCGAAACACTGGCCCGTAAAGGCGTAGAGTATTCCGAGATGGAAGTAAAGGCTGCGGTTTACAAGGCGTATTTCAACGTAGTGGCTGCTGATAAGGCCCTCGTTATCCTGGACTCCAACCAGGTACGCCTGAAATCCATGCTGGAAGAAACACGGGAGATCTACAAAAACGGTCTCGTAGAAAAGCTGGATGTGGACCGCCTCGTAGTGCAGGTTAATAACCTGGAATCGCAGGTAACGCGCCTCCGGGAAATCCGCGAAGTAGGTATTGCCGCCCTGAAGTTCCAGATCGGTATGCCGGTGAAACAGTCCCTTCAGCTGACGGATACGCTGGGTAACAATTCACTGAAGGCTGATATTCAGGGTCAGGATGGTTTCAGCTATCAGAACCGTATCGAATATCAGCTGCTGGAAACCCAGCGCCAGGCTAATGAGTATAACCTGAAAAGGTACCGCCTGTCTGCCTGGCCATCACTCTACCTCTTTGGTCAGGGTGGTGCTTCGCGCGCTTCGGGTAAGTTTGACTATTTCTCCTCTCAGAGCTGGTATGGCTATGTGTCTTACGGCCTGAATCTTAAAGTGCCCATCTTTACCGGCTTCCAACGCCTTCGTAAAGTAGATCAGGCACTTATAGCCGTGAAAAAGAACGATATCGATCTCGAAAAACTCCGTGGCTCCATTGACCTGGATCAGGCTAATTCCGCCACCAGTTTGCGTAACAACCTTTCCACACTCAGCAACGAAGAAGAAAACATGCAGCTGGCGAAGGAAGTATTTGAAACAACCATGATTAAGTACCGCGAAGGCGTAGGCTCCAGCGTGGAAATGATCAATGCCGAATCGGCCCTGCTGGTTGCACAGAATAACTACTTCTCCGCCCTCTTCAATGTAATTGTGGCAAGAGTAGATTACCTGAAAGCATTCGGAAAACTCTAACCTTCAACTTTATCTCCCAAAAATCAACATAAAATGAATAAAAGATATTTCGTTCTTCCGCTGATCTCCCTGATGATTGCCTGCGGCGGCGGAGAAGAAAAGAAACCTGAGAAACTCGCGCGCCTCAAGCAGGAGAAAGCCAAACTGGACGCGGAGATCAAAATCCTTGAAAAGGAAATGAAAGCCGGTGATTCCACTGCGGTTAAAACCAAGACAGTGACTATTGCCGATGTGCAAACTTCAGTTTTCGAACATTTCATCGATATCCAGGGAGATGTGGACGCACGTGAAAACGTACAGGTGTCTGCACAGTCGCCCGGCATCATCAAAGCTATCCTCGTCCGTGAAGGGCAAACTGTCAGCAAAGGCCAGACATTGGCTCAGGTAGACGATCAGGTGATGCGGTCTAACCTCGCCCAGCTTCAGACACAGCTGGACCTCGCTACCACCCTCTACAACAAACAGGCTAACCTGTGGCGTCAGAAGATCGGTTCCGAAGTACAGTATCTCACCGCCAAATCCCAAAAGGAATCGCTGGAAAAGAGCATTGCTACTATGAGAGATCAGATCAACCTCACCCGGATCATTTCTCCCATCAACGGTACCGTAGATCAGGTGATTGCCAAGATCGGTGATGCCGCCTCTCCAGGGATGCCAGCCTTCCGCGTAGTGAATGTATCTAACCTCCGTGTAGTGGCCAATGTGGCGGAAGCTTTCGCCGGGAAAGTGACAACTGGAGACGAAGTAGAAGTGACTTTCCCCGATATTCAAAAAACCTTCCGCACTAAAATCGGTTTTGCATCCCGCACGATTGATCCTCTCAGCCGTACCATTCGCGTTGAGATCCCCGTATCCGGTAACAAGGATCTGCATCCCAATATGCTGGCTCAGATCCGCATTGTAGACTATCGTGCCAATAATGCGGTGGTTATACCGGTAAACGTTATCCAGTACTCACTGGGTAAACCTTACGTACTGACCGTAAAAGGTTCGGGCGATAAAATGCAGGCCTCACGCTCTTACATCGAACTGGGAAGGACTTATAACGATAAAGCTGAAATCAAAACCGGCCTTAATACCGGGGAAAAGATTATTACCACCGGCTTCCAGGGCCTGAACGACAACGACTTTATCAAGCTGTAACCGGCCAACTTTAAAAAATTAACCGATGAAGGACTTAGAAAAAGAATTCCGGCCGACCAGTTGGGCGATCGACAACAAGGTGAGCATTTATGTGATCACCCTGATCCTCACGATCACCGGTATCCTCACATACAGGAGCCTGCCGAAGGAGCAATTCCCCGAGGTAGTGTTCCCCCAGTATTATATTTCCACAATCAACGATGGTACTTCCCCAGAAGACATGGAAACCCTCGTGACCAAGCCCCTCGAGAAAAAACTTAAGTCTATCTCCGGCGTGCGCAAAATCACGAGCACCTCCATCCAGGACTTCTCTGCTGTTATCGTAGAGTTCAACCCGGATGAAGATCTGCTGGAAGCTGGTATTCAGGTGCGGGAGAAAGTGGATGCTGCCAAGAAGGATCTGCCTAAAGATCTCACTGAAGATCCGATGATCACCAAAATGGAGATCTCCGAAGTGCCTATCATGAACGTAAACATGTCGGGCGATTTCGATCTGCAGACACTGAAAAAGTATGCGGATGAAATGCAGGACAGGATCGAAGGTCTTACAGAAATTACCCGTGTAGACATTGTAGGTGCCCTCGAACGTGAGATCCAGATTAATCTGGACAAATACAAAATGGATGCGGCAAGGATCAGCTTCGGCGATGTGATTATGGCTGTGCAGGGAGAGAATAAAACTGTGTCCGGTGGTCTCGTGCGGATAGACGGTATGAAACGTACGCTGGCGATCAAAGGAGAGTATAAAGATCCCAACTTGATCCGCAACATCGTGGTGCGTGGTACTTCCGGTGCGGTAGTTTACCTCCGCGATATCGCAGAAGTGGTAGATTCCCATAAGGAACAGGACAGCTATGCCCGTCTCGACGGTAAAAGTGTGGTAACCCTCAACGTAATCAAGCGTAGTGGCGAAAACCTCATCGATGCGTCTGATAAAATCTTCCAGATCGTGGAAGATGCGAAACAGGACCTCCTCCCTAAAGATCTGGAAGTGACCATTACGGCAGACCAGAGCGAGTCTACCCGTATCACGCTGCACGACCTGATCAATACCATTATTATTGGTTTCATCCTTGTTACCGTAGTACTAATGTTCTTCATGGGGGCTGTGAACGCCTTGTTCGTAGCAGCCTCAGTGCCGCTGTCGATGTTCATTGCTTTCCTTTTCATGCCGGTAATGGGATTCACCCTCAATATGATGGTGCTGTTCTCCTTCCTGCTGGCGCTGGGGATTGTGGTGGATGATGCCATTGTGGTTATTGAAAACGTACACCGTATCTTCTATGAACGGAAAGATCTCGGTATCGTTAAAGCCGCCAAGATAGCTGCCGGGGAAGTGTTCCTTCCGGTATTCTCAGGTACTATGACGGTATTGGCGCCATTCTTCCCGCTGTTGTTCTGGCCGGGCATTATCGGTAAATTCATGTTCTTCCTGCCGGCGACGCTGATCGTTACCCTGATGGCGTCCCTGTTCGTAGCATATATTATCAACCCTGTATTTGCGGTGGATTTCATGGATCGTCATGAAGGCGATGCACATCCCAAGCCGAAATGGGACCGTAAATACACCATCCTGACCCTCGTTTTCGGTGCAGCCGCACTGATCGGGTATATTGGCAGCATGGGTGCGGGTAACCTGGTTGTTTTCATCTGGCTGCTGATCACCATCGAGCGCTTCTGGCTGGGCGTAGTAGCACGGAAATTCCAGACAAACATCTGGCCCCGTGTTCAGAACCGCTACCGCCGTATCCTGGAATGGTGTATCGTAGGGTGGAGACCTGTAAAGATTCTTTTCGCTACATTCGGTTTGCTCGTGTTTAGCATCGTGCTTACTGGTATCCGTAACCCGAAAGTGATCTTCTTCCCGACCGCAGATCCGAACTTTATTTTTGCATACCTGGAATTACCAAACGGTACTGATGAGAAGACGACGGATTCCGTGACCAACATCGTTGAGCAACGGATCGTCAAAGTAGTGGGCAAAAACAATCCGCTGGTTAAATCCATCATCTCCAACGTAGCGAAAAGTGCTACCGATCCTTCCCAGATGGATGGAGGTACTTATCCCCATAAAGGAAAGGTAACCGTGGCGTTCGTTGAATTCTCCAAACGTAACGGACAATCTACCCTCGAATATCTGGATAAGATCCGTGATGCCGTAAAAGGCATCCCTGGTGCAGATATTACCGTGGAACAGGAGCAGGGTGGCCCCCCTACAGGGAAGCCCATCAATATCGAAATCTCCGGTGATGAATTTGAGCAGCTTGCTTTGACTTCAGATAAACTGAAACGTTATCTTGACAGCTTACAGATCGGTGGTGTGGAAGAACTGAAAAGCGATTT
The DNA here is from genome assembly GCF_003149455.1 of Chitinophaga deserti. Lineage (GTDB taxonomy): Bacteria > Bacteroidota > Bacteroidia > Chitinophagales > Chitinophagaceae > Chitinophaga > Chitinophaga deserti. Next base: position 674,554 of record NZ_QFFK01000001.1, on the reverse strand, counting down.
CCAGAGCAATAAGCCGGAAATCGTGGTAAATATCGACCGCGAACGTGCTAACCGCGAAGGCATCACTACAGATCAGATCGGTACCGCTCTGCGTATCGCACTGTCTGGCTACGCGCCCACCAAATTCCGCGACGCGGATGATGAGTACGATATTACCGTTCGCCTCCAGGAAGATCAGCGCAACAACATCAACACCCTGATGAACCTGAACCTTACTTACCGCGACATGAATATGGGTGGTGCTATCAGGCAGGTACCTCTGAGCGCAGTGGCTGATATCCGCTACAGTAATACCTATGCAGGTATCAAGCATAAAGATGAGAAACGTGTGGTGACGCTTTACTCCAACATCCTCACCGGTTTCAACGCGAATGAGGTAGTGGCAGAAATCACCTCGGCAGTACAGGAATTCAATCCGCCGGATGGTATCACGGTGAAGATGACTGGTGAACAGGAAGACCAGGCAGAAACCATGAACTTCCTGCTGCTTGCAATGGGCGGAGCGGTAGGCCTCATCTTCCTGATCATGGTTACGCAGTTCAACTCGGTTGGCCGTGCCTTTGTGATCTTCCTTGAGATCCTCTTCTCCATCATCGGCGTATTCCTTGGTTTCGCCATCTTCGGTATGGATATCTCCATCGTAATGACCGGTGTAGGTATTATGGCCCTCGCAGGGATCGTAGCCAGGAATGGTATCGTACTGGTGGAATTCATCGACCTGCTCGTAATACAGGGCGTGCCCTTTAACGAGGCGGTGGTAGAAGGTGGTCGTACCCGTATGACCCCTGTAATCCTTACCGCCATCGCTGCCATCCTTGGTCTTATCCCGCTGGCAGTAGGCCTCAATATCGACTTCTGGAAGATGTTTGACGAGTTTAACCCTCACCTTTACTTCGGTGGCGATAACGTGGCTTTCTGGGGCCCGCTCGCATGGACGATGGTGTTTGGCCTGATCTTCGCCACTTTCCTGACGCTGGTTCTCGTACCCGTGATGTACGCTATGAACAAGCGCTGCATCGATGTTCTCGACCTTTACAAATTACCCCGTGCGCTGAAATATGTTCCTTTCCTCGTGCTGATTCTCAAAATGTTCCTGAAAAGGGAAACTGTGAAAAAACTGCACCAGCCGGACTATATTTCTCCACGCCCATATCATTTCTTCAACCATCCGGAAGATGCGCATGCAGAAAAGCATGTAAAGCCAACGGATAAGGTTTCGATGAATTAAGAAACTGTTTTTATCAGAGCAAACAGTGTAACAGTTGTAGGTTAACTAGTACCGTCCCGATTCTTCGGGACGGTTTTTTTTATGCCCGGGTCTTCCTTTCCCGGAGGCTTATGCTTATTTTTCGAATTATGAAGAACTGGATGATTGCCCTGCTGCTGGCAGGCACTACTTTTACCTGGGCCCACGGCCAGGATAATACACGGTACACGGATGCGCGCCAATTCCAGATTGTCGGGAAAGGGCTGCCCACCAGCCCGGTGTATCAGCGTTTCGATTCCCTGCTTGATAAGGAACTGACTCCCGCTGTGAAGCATCTTTCCAAGCATAGTTCGGGAATAGCCGTATTGTTTGAAACGAACAGTACGTACATCAAAGCCAAATGGACGCTGGCGAACGGATTGTTCTATAACAACATTGTTCCTATTTGCCACAGTGGTCTTGATTTATACGCCTGGAACAACGGGAAATGGCAGTGGGCCGGAGTAGGAAGGCCGGGTGATAAGGAAACCGCTAATGCCGGCACGCTCGTGAGTAATATGGACGGAGCCATGCGGCAGTACATGTTGTACCTGCCTACCTATAACGAACTTACTTCGCTGGAAATAGGCGTGGCGCCGGAAGCGCAGCTGGGAAGGCCCGCCAGTCCTAAGATTGATACCACACACCGCATCGTGATATACGGGTCCAGTATCCTGCAGGGTGCATCGGCCAGCAGGGCCGGAATGGTTTACTCTTCCATCCTGCAGCGCAAAACCGGCTGGGATGTGGTAAACCTCGGTTTTAGCGGGAATGGAAAGATGGAGTTCCCGGTAGCGGAGCTGCTCGCAAAAATGCCTGCGTCTGTATTTGTGCTGGATTGTATCCCCAACCCTTCCCCGAAAGAAATTAAGGAAAGAGCCTATCCCTTCATAAAGCACCTGCTTGATAAGCGCCCGGAAGTACCCATCCTGCTGGTGGAAACCGTTATACGCGAAAACGGATATTTTGACCGGAAGATAGATCAGGATTCGAAAGATAAGAACGCAGCTATCAGGGAGGCTTACACGAAACTGAAATCGGAAGGATACAAACAACTGTATTACCTGCCTGCTACTAACCTGATCGGGAGCGATCATGAAGGTACTATTGACGGTGTGCATCTGACCGATCTGGGCTACCTCAGGCAGCTGGAAGCGATGTGGCCGCAGCTGAAAAAGCTGATGAAAAAAAGCCTTCCCATAAGGTAAATGTGATGTAATTTGCGGGAAGACAAAAACGCCAATAAACCTATGCTGAACAATCACGAGATCGATTACAAAATACACGGGGAGGAAATGCAGATCGTAGAGATCGAGCTGGACCCCAATGAGAGCGCTGTGGCCGAGAGCGGCAGTTTCATGATGATGGATCAGGAGATTAAAATGGAGACCCTTTTCGGGGACGGCTCCGGTGCAAAGCAGGGCATCTTCGGAAAGCTCATGTCTGCCGGTAAGCGCCTGATCACAGGGGAGAGCCTGTTTATCACCTGTTTTACGAATACCGGCCACGGCAAGAAGCGGGTGAGCTTTGCTTCACCATATCCGGGCAAAATTATCCCGATGGATCTCCGGTTACTGGGAGGGAAGATTATTTGTCAGAAAGACGCATTTCTCTGTGCAGCGAAAGGAGTGAACGTAGGGATCGAATTTCAGCGCAGGCTGGGAACCGGCATCTTTGGCGGCGAAGGCTTCATTATGCAGAAGCTGGAGGGCGACGGGCTGGCCTTTGTGCATGCAGGCGGGTATGTGATCGAAAAGGAGCTGGCTCCGGGCGAGGTGCTGAAGGTGGATACCGGTTGTATCGTAGCTTATACCCAGCAGGTGGATTTTGATGTTGAGTTCGTACGCGGGGTAAAGAACATGGTTTTCGGTGGTGAAGGGCTGTTCTTTGCGGTGCTGAGAGGACCTGGAAAAGTATGGCTGCAGAGCCTGCCGATCAGTCGCCTGGCAAGCCGTGTACTGGCTTACGGTACCGGTGCGCGGAAGGAAGAGGGGAGCATCCTGGGAGGGATCGGTAACCTGCTTGATGGAGATTGATAATCAATTCGTTAATATGGGCGCCTGTGGGGAAGGGGAAACCTTTTACCGGCAGGCGCCTTTTTTAGGCAATACATTTCGAAGTTAAAATCCTTCCGTTTATACCATTTTTGCAAAAAATTAACGAATGGATTGGTAGTATTGTACTAATATTGCCCGGAGGCTTGACCGGATACACCGGATTTTTTGTATATTACAAAGGAAACATAAAGCGTTTGGCACTGTGTGGGTGCCAATTCAGTGAATACTCACTGGCGCATTAAAAGACAATTTATCCTAGGTGCTATGAATAAGAATTGAAAAACTTACTCATTAAATGAATTCAGGTGTATCTCAAGGCAAAAACAATTACCAGGTCTTATATCGGTAGCCCTATAAGCGGTTTGGATGAAATCCAGTTAACCATTTGCCAGAACTACCATTAATATCCTGTCGAGACGGACGTGAGGATTAATTTGAAAATATCCGCGATAAAAGTTATCACGCAATGCGGCGCTAAATTATCTTTGCGATTCCCGAATTACAAACAGAGAAAATTATTAGCATTAAACGGAAGCCGGTATATATTGAACATAATCAATCATCCTGACGTTATGCAGGTTACGCGCCGGCAGCTGAAAGAATAAAATTTTAATCATTTTTAGTTAAACAAGTAGGTGAATTTCATTTTCATGAAATCATTGAAAAATTGCTTCAAACACGCTTAATTAAGTAAGATGAATTTTGAGAGAAACGAACGCCCCCGAAAGTATTCTCCTGGCTACAACAGAGATCCACAAGAACCCAACCAAGACCAGGACGGCGGTTATTCCAAGAAACCCGAATTTGGCAAAGACGAAGAACGTCCTTACAACAACCGATTTGAAGGCGGCTATCGTCCCCGTAACGAAGGCAGCAGTGGCTACACTCCCCGTAGCGAAGGCGGTGCAGGCGGAGGTTACACTCCCCGCAACGAAGGCGGTACAGGTGGTGGTTACACTCCCCGTGGTGAAAGCAATTTCAACCGCGAAGGTACCTTTAACCGTGAAGGTGGCGGATTTCCTCCCCGCAGCGAAGGCGGTGGCGGCGGATACCGTGACCGTGACTTCAATCGCGACCGTGGCGAAGGCGGCGGTGGCGGAGGATTCAATCGCGGCGGCGGCGGTGGATATGACCGTGGCGGCGGAGGATACGACCGTGGTGGAAGCGGCGGCGGCGGATATGACCGCGGCGGTGGCGGATACGGCGGCGGCAACCGTGGCGGAGGCTATGGTGGTGGCGGCGGCGGTTACGACCGTGGTGGTGGTGGATATGACCGCGGTGGCGGAGGCGGTGGCTACGATCGTGGCGGTGGAGGCGGTGGCTTCAACCGTGGCGGCGGAGGCGGCGGCTTCAATCGTGGCGGTGGAGGCGGTGGCTTCAACCGTGGCGGTGGCGGCGGTGGATATGACCGTGGCGGCGGCGGTGGATATGGCGGTCGTCCCCAGGGCGGCGGCGGTCGTCCCCAGGGTGGTTTCAGAGGCGGTGCCCGTCCCCCCAAACCCGATAACAAGATTTACTTCATCGCCTTACTCCCTACTGCTGAAGTAGGTAAGGAGATCATCAAGATAAAACAGGAATTTGCCGAACAGTACGGCCCGATGTACGCACTGAAAGTACTCCCGCACATTACCCTGCAGGTACCCTTCACTGCCGATCCCAGCCTCGAAAGAGCTTTCTGCGAAGAACTTACTGAGTTTGCAAAAACACAGGCACCCTTCGAAGTAGGTCTCAACGGCTTCGGTACATTCCCGAATAAACAAAACCGCGTCCTCTTCATCAACGTAGAGAAATCAGAAACAATGAGCGCCATGCACCGCCAGCTGATTAACTTCCTCCGGAAGGAATTCGGCTTCAGCACCATGCTTGCACGTACCGGTTTCACCCCTCACGTTACCGTGGCCTTCAAAGACCTCGACGACGCTACTTTCGAAAAAGCCTGGCCCGAATACGAAAACAAAGAGTATCAGGCTTCCTTCAAAGTAAACAACCTGTACTTCCTCCGCCACAACGGCAAATCCTGGGAAGTACTCCAGAAATGCAAACTCGGCGGCGTTTAATTAACGGCCCCCGTCAATAAAAAGAATCCGGTCCTCATGGGCCGGATTTTTTTTGTGCCCTGGCAGGTCATCTCATGTATTCACATTTACCACCGGTATACTGCTGCCTGTTACCCAACCATGGTTTCGAATAAGTTACTGTCGCCACTCTGTTTACTTTCGCCTTCTCCTGTTTTTCCCAGGCGGAATGATTGGCCAGCCTCATTTTGACGTTCACATACCCATTCCCTAAAGCCCTCTATCCTTACGCTAACAAAAAATCCGGACCAATATGGCCCGGATCGTTTTGGTTTCCAGTTGTGTATGCTTATGGCAAGGTTATGGCCGGACTACGTAAATGCCTTTACTCTCTTCCACGATTTTCACGCCGGTTGTCTGCGAGATCACTTTCATCATGGTGTCAAGCCCCGGATTGGAGAAAGAAGCGTTGTATTCGATGCCGGAAAGTGAACTGTCTTCGATCCGGATCTCGATGCCGAAGTATTCTTCCATGGCGGAGAATGTGGAGGCCAGGCTGGAGCGGCGGAATACCAGCTTGTTATCTTTCCAGGAAGTAAAGTTAGGATCGGCTTCTGTAATGGCTTCCGGATCTTCGTTTGCTTTCACAACGGCGGAATGGCCGGCGGTTAATACAAGGGCGTCTCCCTTTTTCTCCTGATTGGAGAAGGCCACTTTACCCGTTATCACATTGAGGCGCACGGGTTGTGCATCGTAAGCTTTGATCCCGAAAGAGGTGCCCAGTACCTTCGTTTGCGAAGCACCCGCATGCACGATAAAAGGATGTGCTTCGTTTGGCGCCACATCGAAAAAGGCTTCTCCTTCGAGGGTGATATCGCGGTTGTTTTGAGCAAAGCGTTCGTTATAACGGAGGGTGGAGTTGCGGTTGAGGTACACCTTGCTGCCGTCGGGAAGCGTGAATGTCTGCTTCTCGCTGGTGGCAGCGAGGGTAACGGTGTCGCTGCTGCGGGTAAGGAAGAATGCGATGCCTGAAGCAAGGATGGCGGCTACGCCTGCGGCGGCGAGCCATCGCCCCCGGCCACGGTGCACCACTTCCATAGGCGCCGGTTCAGCGATCTTTTGGGAGAAGCGCTCCCAGTTGGCGGCGGTATCCGGCTCGGGCATTTCATCCCAGGCTTCTGCCGTCAGGTCCCAGGTATCTTTCAGCGCGTCGTAATACGCCTGGTTGGCAGGAGACTCCTGCAGCCAGGCGGCCAGCTCGCGCTTTTCGGCCCCGGAGATCGTACCCTCGATATCCCGGGCGATCAGTGTATCCATATTTTCGTTGCTCAACATGCTAGTTCTTTTTCTGATAGGAAATTCTTCATGACAATGGTGTGTTAGGTGTAGGGAAGCATCGTCATTCCAAATATTCCCTGAGGGAGTGCCGCAGCTTTTTAAGGGCGGTGATCATCTGGTTCTCCACTGTTTTGACCGATATCTGCATTGCCAGCGCAATTTCCTTATAACTCAGTTCCTCGTACCGGCTCAGCATAAACACCTCCCTGCATTTTTCCGGCAGGGCATCCACCGCCTGGCGGATGCGGGTCTGTGTTTCGGCAAGGTGAACCACAGGAGCTGTGGCCTGTTGTTCTTCCGCCGCGGGCCCTATTTCTACAGGCGGGCCACCCCGGCGTTTGTGCTTGTCAATATGATCGAGGGCCATGTTAACCGCGGCGCGGTGAAGGTAGGCCTTGAAGTAGACTTCCCCCAGCTGATCGCGCCGGTTCCAGACCTTGATGAACACCTCCTGTGCCAGGTCTTCCGCCGTTGCCATGTCGGGTACCAGGCGGTAAATCGACTTGCATACAAGTGGAAAATAAGTCTGGAAGAGGGCTTTCATAAACTGTTGCTCATCTTCCCGTAATAGTTGCAATAAACGGTCGTTGTCGGACATGCTGCAAAAATAACCAGTTTGGGCTTTCGCAAACAGCCTGTCCGGACGAACGGCGGTTGACAGTATAGCGGTTACTTTCATTTGATCCTTTCGGGTACTACTGCTTGATGACTTTTCCTGATCCGGTTACATTCACGGTAAGTGCAGGGGGATTGCCCCAGTAGCGGATGTTACCGCTTCCGCTGATGCGTGCGTTCAGGCGGTCGGCCACGGAAATAGACTGGTTGCCGGAGCCGCTGATGCGTACATCGGCATTCAGGGATTTTACATTTTCGGCACTCACATCGCCACTGCCATTGATTTCGGAGAAGTAATCCCGTGTTTTACCTTCTACGTTTACGTTGCCGGAACCGTTTACATAGAGGCGCACTTCATTGGCGTCTACCTTCAGCCGGGCGTTGCCGCTACCGTTCAGTTCAGTGATAAACTGGTTGGTCCGGATAGTATCGGGGGCAGTTACGCCGCCGGATCCGGAAAAGACGATTTTGCGATACTGTTCGCTCTGGATATGGACAATGATCTGTTTATGTCTTCTGAGGTTGAGCCCGTTGCGCATTTTGATGCGGAGGGTGGTGCCGGCCACATAGGTTTCCACGTAGCGCATTACATTGTCTTCCGCTTCGATGGTGAGGGGGATGGCGGGGCCCTGTTTAACGATTACATCCATGGAACCGTCGATGGTCACATCTTCAAAGCGGCCTACAGACCTTTCTTCGGAGATCATGCGGCCTGAGCCGTTTACATTTTCGCGGCTGCAACCGGTAAGGATGAAGCCGAAGATTGCCAGGAGGCAGAGGATGAGGGAAGCGCTGAGGCTGCCGATGGTGAGTACTGATTCGTTTTTTGCCGTCATTTTCATTACTGTCATTTTTTTTAGGGGTAATTCCGCAATGGTGGCGGATGTAATTATGACGGCGAACAGGGAGCCTACCCCCAGAAGGGCTGAAAAAAAATAAGCCGGCCGCCTGAGTAAGGCGGACCGGCTTGATTAACCCCTATGAAAACCAACTATTTACTTATTGTGCAAGTTTGATTTCGCCAAGGTCGGTAGATTTACCGTCCTCAACCTTTACGTCGGTGATGGTAGCATCCTTGAAAGGTTCTTTAGCGTCAATTACCACGGTGTAAGTGCCGGCTTTAGCTTCTGCGAAAGAGAAAGCACCATCAGCAATGGGAGCTTTCAGTGTGTCTGTTCCGGAAACTGCCCAGGCTTCAGTAGCACCATCTGCAGGAACTACTTTACCACCGATGGAACCGCCTGCGATACCTTTGAAGGCGAATGCGCCGAATGCAACGGCCGCAACTGCTAACAAACTCATTTTTGCTCTTTTCATAGCATACAATTTTTAAGGTTTAATAATAAAGAATGGTTTAAGTAATAATCGATTCTATAAGCAAATCTTTTAGTGCTGAAATACTGTGTGCTGTTGAGTTTTTTGCAATTACCATGCCACTTGATCAAAATTCGCCTCTTTAACAATTCTTTATAAATCCTTTAACAGTATGGGTTTGCGGCGAATTAAAATACTACTTATTTACGTAGTGTCGTAGACGTTAGTTCAGTTATTTCCCACCCTGTAAAGGGTTTCAACGGAATGTTTACTGTTGTTTACCGTCTTTTTCTCACGCCGGATAAAATAACAAATACCTTGCCGGAAAAACTGCCGTAGCGGTTTTGGAATGCCCCATTCCATTTAGTTATGGGTAAAGTCTACTTGTTTTGTGTACTTTTAAAGCCGGAAATTACAGGGGAATTACCCGTCTATTCTGTAATTTTACAGATTAGTAAAAAGCCTGCAGGAACCGGACTGGCACCCGGGCAGCAGGCCAACGTATTTGTCCATTATATATATTATCATAAAGCAAACATCAATGTCCGATAGAACGATTCAACAGATAGAGGATGTAGTGATAAAATTCGCGGGCGACAGCGGCGATGGTATGCAGCTGACCGGAACGCAGTTCTCCAATAATACGGCCCTGATCGGGAACGACCTCAGTACCTTCCCGGACTTCCCGGCAGAGATCCGTGCCCCGCAGGGTACACTCCCCGGGGTGAGCGGCTTCCAGCTGCACTTCTCATCTAACCGCATCTTTACCCCCGGCGATGCCTGCGATGTACTCGTAGCCATGAACGCTGCTGCCCTTAAAGCCAACCTGAAAGGACTGAAGAAAGGCGGTATCATCATTGCCAACACCGATGGCTTTGATGCCAAGAACCTCCGCCTCGCCAATTATCCCGATGGCATCAATCCCCTGGAAGACGGGTCCCTCGTCAATTACCAGCTCCATACCATGGACGTCACTAAAATGACCCGGGAAGCCCTCAAGGAAAGCACCCTCGGTATGAAAGAGAAAGACCGCGCCAAAAACATGTTTGTGCTCGGTTTCCTCTACTGGCTCTATGACCGCGACATGCAGAGCACCCTCAACTTCCTCAACGACAAATTTGGTAAGAAGCCCGATATCCTCGACAGCAACGTGAAAGTACTGCAGGCTGGGTATCACTTCGCAGAAACCGTAGAAGCCTTCGCCTCCAGGTTCAGAGTGGAGAAAGCCCGCATGGAACCCGGTACCTACCGCAGTATCACCGGCAACACCGCCCTGTCTTACGGCCTCGTGGCGGCAGGACAGCAATCCGGTCTGCCTCTTTTCCTCGGTACCTACCCCATCACTCCTGCGTCAGACATCCTGCATGAACTGAGCCGCTACAAGAACTTCGGCATCCGCACCTTCCAGGCGGAAGATGAGATTGCCGGTATTGCCTCTGCCATTGGAGCATCTTATGGCGGGCATATGGGTATTACCACCACCTCCGGACCCGGCGTTGCCCTGAAGGGTGAAGCCATGGGACTGGCCGTAATGCTGGAAATTCCCCTGCTGATCATTGATATTCAACGTGGCGGCCCCTCAACCGGGTTGCCTACCAAAACGGAACAGTCTGACCTCCTGCAGGCTTATTACGGCCGTAACGGCGAATGCCCTATGCCCGTAGTTGCTGCAGCCACCCCGTCCGACTGCTTTAATATGGCGTTTGAAGCCTTCCGTATTTCCGTACAGCACATGACGCCTGTAATCCTCCTCAGCGATGGTTATATCGCCAACGGCGCAGAGCCATGGCGCTTCCCCAAACAGGCCGATCTGCCTAAGATTGAAGTGAAATTCAAGAAAGGCCTGGCGGAAGACGAAGAAACCTTCCTGCCTTACCAGCGGGATGAGAACCTGGTGCGCCCCTGGGCGGTGCCCGGTACACCCGGACTTGAGCACCGTATCGGCGGTCTGGAAAAGCAGAACATCACCGGTAACGTAAGCTATGATCCTGAAAACCACCAGCTCATGGTGAAGATCCGTCAGGAGAAAGTAGATAAGATCGCTGATCATATTCCGCTGCAGGATATCGAAGTAGGACCGGAAAAAGGTAAAGTACTCGTGCTGGGCTGGGGTTCCACCTTTGGCGCCATCAAAAGTGCTGTACTGGAACTGCTGGCAGAAGGGCATGAAGTGGCGCACGCACACATCAGGTACCTGCGCCCATTCCCCCGCAATCTCGAAGAGATCCTTCACAGCTACGACCATGTGCTGATCCCCGAGATCAACAATGGCCAGCTCATCAAGATCATCCGCGAGCAATTCCTCATCCCCGCCAAAGGTTACAATAAGGTAATGGGCGTGCCCATTACCAAAGGCGAACTGGTGGAAAAGATCCGCGAATTACTGTAAGTAGATATAGTCATGATAAAAAAGGGCGGTTGCTGCGAAAAGCGGTAACCGCCTTTTTCGTATATTGTTTTACGTAACCCTTTCCGCTATGAACCTGAGCCTCCCGTTTAACCGAATAAAGATCCTTGCGCTGGTGCCGGTATTTTACCTGACTACCGCGTTCCAAAGTCCTCATTCACAGATATATGACATCTACTTTGGCAATAATGCCAATCCCATCGGCACCCTCACCGTTAAACAGGCAAAAACCGCTGAGGGGAGAACCAACTCCATGTCCAGCAGGATACAATCTAAGCTGATGGCCCGGATGGAAGTGGATATTACCTCCGTTTTCCGGAATAATGTGCTGCATGAATCGAGGGCGGAACGTAAGGGCGAGTTACTTACTTCAGTAAGGCAGTCGGGAAAAAAATATGTGGTGGTACATAAAGGGGAAACCAGAACCCTTGATCTGTCAGGGATTATTTTTAGTGTAGGTGACCTTTACTTCACGGAGCCGGAAGGAGTACATTCCGTTTTCAGCGAAACGCTGGCAAGGGAACTGGTGATCCGCCACCTCGGGAACCATCTGTATGAGCTGCAGCTGCCGGAAGGTAAAAGGAATGTATACCATTACAGCAAAGGGAAATGTACGGAAGTGGAGGTGAACCACTCCTTGGGTAAGGCCCGTTTTGTTTTGAGATGAATGTGGCCATTTTATCGTCATCATGCTCATTTTGAATAACCTCCAGATATCCTCCTGCTATCCTTCAGTGGCGCTCAGTGATTGTACAGGTTTGAGGGTGTTGGACTGAAGGATCGGCCGGTTAAGATATCCTCCTTCTTTACAGCTTTAAAAATTACCATTTACTTATCGTTTACTGTTGTCTTACTTAAGGTTTACTTTATGGTAGCTGAAAGTATATTCTTTCTATGTTTATAGTATACATACTTGTATATAAGCCGCTACAGCACTGCATTTGTTCCCTGTTAATATGCATTTACCCTGCTTTACCCCTACTTTAACCCTGCAGTAACCCATAAGTACCCCTGAAGTCAACGTGAAGTTGGGCTGGGTTTGTCTCGTCCTGAAATTGCGCTGAAGGTTCCTGAATGAGCCCTGCATCTGCCAATCTGTGAGACTTCTTCCTTCTTATCAGAATAGGATTGGCCGGATAGGCCGAAATAAAAAGCCGTCCCGGGTAGATGTGGGACGGCTTCTCTTTGTAGAGCTATCTGGCTTACAGTACTTTTTCGATGATCTGACCGGTTTTCTTGTCTTTCAGAATCAGTTTCTGACTGCCGAAGTGGGTCATTTCTTCTTTAATGAGGTAGAACTGGTCGTTGTAGCTGGTAAGTGCTTTTTCTTTCTGCACACCTTCCTGTCCGCGCCAAACGGGGAGTTTCACGGGTTCCCATTGTTTGGAAGTGGAGGAGCGGTAGGCGGCATCGAGGATGGCGTTTACCACGTATCCGTCGTAGAATGTTTCCTGGGGCGCTTTACCAGCTTCCAGGGCATTGAACATATCTGCGAACATGTGGTTGTAGCCCAGCTCGTTCAGCTCATCGCCCACGGGGAAGAGCCATCCGGAATTGCTTTCTGCTTTTTCTGCCACATAATCAGCTCCCTTGCCGGTGGTGAACATATCGAAACCGGTACGGAGGAAGCTGTTGAGCCAGATGGTGCCTTCTGAACCCATTACTTCGTCGCGGAGATCGAGGCCGCCGCGGAAGGTCCAGCTCACTTCGAACTGGCCAATGGCGCCGTTTTCGTATTTCACGAGGCCGATGGCATGGTCTTCCGCTTCGATGGGTTTCACCTGCGTATCGGCCCAGCACATTACTTCAACGGGCTTAATGTCTTTCCCGATGAAGCTGCGGGCAATTTCCACGCAATGACATCCGAGGTCGAGCATACAGCCGCCACCTGCCTGTTCCTTATCCCAGAACCATTCTGAGTGGGGGCCGGGATGCGTTTCGCGGGATTTAGCCCAGAGGATTTTACCCAGTGCTCCGGCTTTTACGCTCTGGAGCGCTTTAAGGAATTTGGGCGTATACACCAGATCTTCGAGGTAACCGTTGAAGATGCCTGCTTTTTCCACTGCTTCCATCATGCGTTGCGCCTCTTCGGCATTACGGCCGAGGGGCTTGGTACACATCACGGCTTTTTTAGCCTTACAACAGGCCAGCACAGCGGCTTCATGAAGATTGTTGGGAAGAGAGATGCAAACCATATCCACATCAGGATGGTTGATCGCTTCTTCCATGTCGGTTGTCCAGTGGTCGCATTTGTAATCTTCCGCGAACTTCTTCGCGCTTTCTTCGCGGCGGGAATAGATACTTACGATCTTATCCCGGCTTCTTTGTCCCTGTAGAGAATCTGCATAGAATCGTCCGATAAAACCGGACCCCAGCATTGCAATTTTCGCCATAGTATGATTGATTTATACGTTTATCAGATAGTTTTTTTATCCCTGAAGGCAATGATGAAATAAATAAGTACGGCTGCAGCGATATAAACCGGTACCATCCAGATGTGGCTCCAGTCGCGCTGGCCGTTGGTTACATAATGATCGGCCACCATTCCCGAGAAGAGAGTTCCGATCACCATACCAAGGCCATAGGTGGCGAAAGTAAACAGTCCCTGTGCGGCACTCTTGATCTTTTCACCGGCTTTCTTTTCCGTATAGAGGTAACCGGTAACAAAGAAGAAATCGTAACAGATACCGTGCAGGATAATGCCGGCATACAGCATCCAGAGGTTGGAGTCGTTGTCGCCATTGGCGAAGAAGATATAGCGGATGATCCAGGCCGCCATACCGAGGATGAGCATCTTTTTAACACCGATCCTGTTCAGTAATAAAGGGATGGCGAGGATGAAGACGGCTTCGGATATCTGACCGTAGATCATTTTACCGGCCGCATTTTCCATCCCGGCTTCGTTCAGGAACAGATTGGCGAACCCATAGTAGAAGCTCAGCGGGATGCAGATGAGTACCGCGGCGATGAAGAACACGGCGTAAGACCGGTCTTTAAATAATACAACGGCTTCTGCCCCCAGCGCCTGAGAGGCAGTCATGGAAGTATTTTTTGCAGGCGGCGGCGTATCCGGCAGGGTAAAGCTGAATAGCCCCAGCAGGGTGGATGCACCGGCTGCAATGATAAAGATGAAATGCGTTTTCTCCACACCAAGGTAGCTGATGAGGATGCCTGAAAGGATCCAGCCAACGGTGCCGAACATGCGGATGAGGGGGAATTGCTTGGTGGGATCCTGCATCTGGGTGAATGCCACGGAATTGCTCAGGGCAATTGTGGGCATATATAATAAGGAATAGAAGAGGACGATACCGATGAAAACGGTGTTCGAGGTGGTAGTGGTAGCCAGCAGGAGGCATCCTGCTCCCAGGAGGTGCAGCACCCCCATGATCTTTTGCGCCGAAAAATAGCGGTCTGCGATCATGCCCACAAAAAAGGGCGAAATCATGGTAGCAACGGCCAGGGCCATGTAGGCGTAGCTGATTTGCTGACCGGAAGATTGAAGGTTGGTAGCCATGTAACTGTTCATGGACACATACCATGCTCCCCAGATAAAGTATTCTAGGAACATCATGAAGGATAGCTGAAAGCCTTTACTAGTATTCACGTGGAGAATTTTTAAATTATTTTAATTTCTCCAATATAGAAAAAAGTATTTCTCCCTGCAATCCGTTTTTTTATGATTTCATCAACTTCTGATAATATTTGCACACTTTCCTCAGTCCGCATTCCCCGCATTTGGGATTACGGGCGATGCAGATGTAGCGGCCATGGAGGATGAGCCAGTGGTGGGCGATATGAACTTTATCTTCCGGGATATATTTCAGGAGCTGCAGTTCTGTCTGGAGCGGGGTTTTTGCATTGGTGGTGAGGCCCAGGCGTTCGGAAACGCGGAACACGTGTGTGTCTACCGCCATATTGGGTTGCTGGTAAATAACGCTGGTGATAACGTTGGCGGTTTTGCGCCCTACCCCGGGGAGTTTAACGAGTTCGGGCACGGTGGATGGGATTTCGCCGTGGAAATCATCCATGACCATATTGGCCATGCCGATGAGGTGTTTCGTTTTGTTGTTGGGATAGCTGATACTCCGGATGAGGGGAAAGAGCTCATCGAAGGTGGCCTTACTGAGTGCCGGGATGTCCGGATACTGCTGGAATATGGCGGGAGTGGTGAGATTGACCCGCTTATCGGTACACTGGGCAGACAGGATTACGGCAACCAGCAGTTGATACGGATTGTCGTAAAGCAGTTCTGTTTCTGCATCGGGCGCATGGTGTTCAAAGTAATCGATTACGTACTGGAATCGTTCTTTTTTCGTCATGCCCGCAAAATAATAAAACTAGCGGTCTTTAGCGGCGTCTTGCGCGTAATCGAAGATGGCGGTAAGTGAAGACGTGCGGGGGCTGTACCGGATGGTATCCAGCGCCTGGTGTGTTTGCAGATGCAATTGCTTTTCTTCACGCACCAAATCTTGCTCTGGCATATGCATGGTTTTTTGTGTAGGATCGGTTAATGCGCCTTGACGGGCAGAAAAAGGCAGGGTAGAATTGCTCATGCGTTTGATGGTTGTGTTAGTTGTTAAATGGATTAAACAAATCCCGGTCACGAAATTCAGATACAGATAGATAACGGAGAATGGCTGGACAGTATTGTTAAACTAGGCTATTTTTTTGATTTTAGCAAGTTTTTAACAAATGAAGTGGGGTGATATTCAGGCGGTTAACGTTTTGCGTCGGGAGGAGTGGGTACAACGTAGATATCTTCATCATCTTTTTTCATCATGTATTGCTCGCGGGCAAACTTCTCGAGTTTATCGGGGCTGGAGAACAGGTCCTGGTGGTTCTGCCTGTCCTGTTCGATTTCTTTGAGATAGAAGGCTTTCTGATCTTCCAGCTGGTTTACTTCGCGGTAAAGCTGGAACTGGTAAAGGACGTTATTACGGTCGAGGAAGATGAGCCAGCCTCCGAAAAGGATACAGCTGATGATGTATTTGTTCCGTGCCCAGCGGGGGAATTTAAACCCTTTCTTCTTCGTCGTCTCCATAATCGCACCAGTTTACTTATAAAATCCGGGCACTGAAGACAGTGCCCGGAATGAATTGTATGTGACCACTAATTAAACGCAGTGGAAAGAATAATTATTTCTTACCAAATTTAATGGAATTTTTCGGATAAATGGCGCTGCTGTCCAGCAGTTCCTCGATGCGGAGGAGCTGATTGTACTTGGCCATACGGTCTGTACGGGAAGCGGAACCGGTTTTGATCTGACCGCAGTTCAATGCCACTGCCAGGTCGGCGATGGTAGTGTCTTCGGTTTCGCCGGAACGGTGGCTCATGATGGAAGTGTAACCAGCTTTCTGCGCCATGGATACAGCGTTGATGGTTTCGGTGATGGTACCGATCTGGTTTACTTTCACGAGGATGGAGTTAGCGATATCCTGATCGATACCCTGTTTCAGACGTTTCACGTTGGTAACGAACAGATCGTCGCCTACCAGCTGAACGTTAGAACCGATAGACTGGGTAAGTTTTTTCCAGCCGTTCCAATCGTCTTCAGCCATACCGTCTTCGATAGAAACGATGGGGTATTTCTTGCTCCATTCAGCCCAGTAAGCTACCATTTCGTCGGAGGAGATTACTTTCTGGGAGGATTTGTAGAATTTGTAGGTGTTGTCTGCCTCATTGTACATTTCGCTGGAAGCGGCATCGAGCGCGATGGCGATCTGGGAGCCGGGTTTGTAACCAGCGGCTTCGATAGCCTGGAGTACGGTTTCGATAGCTTCTTCGTTAGACTGGATTTCGGGAGCGAAACCGCCTTCGTCGCCAACGTTAGTGCTGTAACCTTTTTTCTTCAGTACGTTTTTGAGGTGGTGGAACACTTCCACGCCCCAGCGGAGGCCGTCGGAGAAAGTATCTGCACCAACGGGAACGATCATGAACTCCTGGAAGTCGATCTTATTGTCGGCATGTGCGCCACCGTTAATGATATTCATCAGGGGCAGCGGCAGGGTGGTGCCGTTAACGCCGCCGAGGTAGCGGAAGAGGGGAAGGCCGTAAGCTTCTGCAGCTGCTTTGGCTACTGCCATAGAAACAGCGAGGGTGGCGTTGGCGCCCAGTTTGGCTTTATTATCGGTACCGTCCAGTTCGATCAGCAGTTTGTCGATACCGGCCTGGTCGGAAATGTCCCATCCAATCAGCTCGTCAGCGATCACTTCATTGACGTTTTTTACCGCTTTGAGAACACCTTTGCCCATGTAGGCACCTTTGTCGCCATCACGCAGCTCAACGGCCTCGTGTTTCCCGGTAGATGCACCTGAGGGTACGGCTGCGCGGCCGAGGTGACCGTCTTCCGTAGTTACGTCTACTTCTACCGTGGGATTGCCGCGGGAGTCTAAAATCTGTCTGGCATGGATCTCTGAAATGATACTCATGGGTAAAATTTTTATTGTTTAAATGCTAGAAAAGGTGACCGATTCTTACCACTAGTTTGTCAGTTCCCTGAACACGTCTTCGAGCGACAGTGAATTGCTCTGCAAAGAAAGGATGTTCCTGTTATTTATCAAAGCGAATTGCAGGAGGTTTTTCCTTACTGTTTCGGGTTCTGTCGTGTAAAGGCGCCAGGTATTCCCTTCCGCCGGGGTTACTTTCTGAACGCCGGGGAGGTTTTCAAGCTCTGCGGGGGTGGTTTCTTCCGCAAAGGCTACCTGTATAAACCCGGAGGCTCCCTGCCGGAGGGTGCTGATAGCGCTGTCGGCAATTATATGCCCTTTATTGATAATGATCGCGCGGCTGCAGAGGGCTTCCACTTCCTGCATAATGTGGGTGGAGAGCATCACCGTCTTGTTTTCTCCCAGTTCCCGTATCAGTTGGCGGATATCGGCCAGCTGATTGGGATCGAGGCCGGAGGTGGGCTCGTCGAGGATGAGTACTTCCGGGTTATGCAGGAGGGCCTGTGCAAGTCCTACCCGTTGCTTATAGCCTTTGGAGAGGGTGCCGATCTTTTTATGACGTTCGGGAGTGAGGCCTGTACGGGCAATCATTTCATCGATCCGGGCGGATGTGCCTTTACCCATTTGATGCATGCCGGCGGCAAACTCGAGGAACTCACGGATGTACATGTCAGGATACAAAGGATTGGCTTCCGGGAGGTACCCCACACGGCGGCGTACTTCCAGCGGAGCAGTGGCCACGTCATACCCGCATACAGATGCGCTGCCCCCCGTTGGCGGCAGATATCCCGTAATAATCTTCATGGTGGTGGATTTTCCTGCGCCGTTAGGCCCCAGGAAGCCGACGATCTCACCCTTTTGCAGGCTGAAAGATATACCGTCCACCGCTTTTTGCTCTCCATACTGCTTCAGCAGCTGCGATACGTTGATTGACATGCGTCGTTTTTGCGGTGACTAAATTAGGTTAAAAATATAGTAAACCGCTAATCCGCAGGCATCCTGCTTATAAATTTTCAAATCCGGAGCCCTCCGTGTTTTCGGATTTTCGTTAAGAAGGCTTCCAGATTATTGTTTATCAAAGCAGAACGCGCTTCCAAACAGGCCTGATATTTTGCATATGACGAAAAATGTGTAATTTTACGTCTTCAATAACACACCGATGTAGAATATAATTTCTGCGACATACCTTCTCAATTAAATATATAGATTTACACTCAACTGTGTAGATTGGTATTCAGCCGACTTTCTTAAACCCATCACCTGTCAATGTCGAACTTTCTAAAGAAGGCATTGGGTCTTTTCGTGGAATTTGAACCCAATGAACCTTTGCAAACGGGCAGCTCTCCCGCACGGGATGCACTTGCCCAAAAATTCCCCCTGTCCAGTCCGAAACAGGCTGCCGCCGGTATATCGGATGAGGAGCTGGATAAGTTTGAAAAGCACTTCACAAGCCTATTCGAGTCATCTAACCTGCCCGGTCCGGATTACTTCGAGTTCTGGCGCATGATGGAAACGCTGGAAGCCCACGTGCCTGACGAAAAAGCGCGTATCGCTGCTGTATTCGCCACGCTCAGCATCCAGGGCCTGTCACGTGAAAAGCTGCTCGAAACTGCCGCGCTTTACCAGGCCATGGTAGAAAAGGACAGGAATGAATTCCTGAAAGCTGCCGAAGACAAAGCATCCCGCGAAGTGGAAGGCCGCAAAAAGGAAATAACGGACATGGAAAAGCAGATCGCCGACCATTCCAGCGAAATCCAACGCCTCTCAGCAGAAATCACGAAAGCTCAGACTGGTATGAAAGCACTACAGGCACAGGTGGCCGAACAGGAACAGAAGATCGCTGCCAGCAGGCAGGGGTACGATATTGCCTGCCAGGCCATGATCACCAAGATTCAAACAGACATTCAAAAAATCCAAACATCCCTCTAACCGATTATGGAAACAAACATCTTCCCCGCCGCGGGCAATGAAAAATTAAAATCATACTGGCAACGGCCAGGCGGCAAATTTGGCATCATGATAGGCCTCGGCCTCCTCATCGCCGCAGGATATTTCATCATCCCTATCCTTGCCGCCGTGGTATGGAGCACGATCAACTTCGGTATTGCGCTGGTAGTACTCGGTGTGTTCCTCTATTGCGTTACCCACCGCAAACTCCGCCTCAGCTTCTTCTATTTCTATGAATGGCTGATGAAGAAACTCGTAGGTGTGGTAATCGAACTCGACCCCTTCATTATCGCGGAAGACTATATCGGCGATATGGAAGAACAGCGGGAGAAACTGTATAAACAGTCTATAGACGTGGACGCGCAGAAAGAGCGCATCGACCTGAAGATCGGTGAGAAAGAGAAAGATATGGCACAGCTCATGAGCCGCGCCAAAGCCGCACAGACCAACAACATGATTCCCGAGCTGGGTAATGCCACCCGCCACATTGCGCGGATCAAGGAATACATCCAGCAGCTGACCCCCATCCGCGATAACCTGGCCCGCATCGGTGACTACCTCACCAAAGTGCATAAGAATAGCGGGTACATGATCGAAGATGCGCGTAACGAACTTGAGCTGAAAAAGGATCTGTATAAATCCGTATCGTCCGGCAACAAGGCGCTGACCTCTGCCCTGAAGATCTTCAACGGTGATCCGGAAAAGAAGCTGATGGTGGAACAGTCGATGGAATACCTGAAGGAAGACATCGCCACAAAACTTTCGAGCATGAAAAAGGCCATCAACTATTCTACAGATTTTATGCGCTCCATTGACCTGGATAACGCTACCTATGAGCTGCAGGGCCTCCAGATGCTGGAATCTTTTGATCCGGACAAGGAATTCCGCCTCGACGTATCGAAGTGGGAGCCTTCCACTACGCCGCGTACGCCCGGCACGCTGCCTAACGACAGCTACAATAATCTGTTAAGCTAACCGCATAACCCAAGTCAAATCTCATATTCCGAACAAACATCAAAAATTAAAACAATCCCAACTATGGCAATTAAAGTTAAACCTGGTGGTAAAGTAGTAGGTATCCTTATCCTCCTCGGCGGACTGTACGCCGGTAAAGTATTATGGTGGGACAAGCGCCCGCAGGAAGCAAAGGCTTCCACAGAAATCGGTAAAGTAAGTCTCCCCGATGCGCCAGAGGCTTCGCTGAGCGGTAACGCAGCCAAGCTGGAGCTGCCTTCCACAGATGAATCTGCCAACGGCGGTACCCGCATCATCTGGAAGATCATGGCCTGGAACTCGCAATTCCCGCTCATGTATGCCAACGGCGGCCCTAAAACAACGAAGAACTCCCTGATCGATAAAGCTTCACTTCAGGTGGAGGTAGTGCGTCAGGACGATTGCAACAAATCCATCGCTGATATGGTGAAGTTTGCACAGGATTACAAATCAGATCCCAACACGCCCGGTGTGTTCGCATCTTTCATGGGCGATGGTATGCCGATGTTCTTTGCCGCACTGTCGAAAGAACTGGAGCCGCTGGGTCCCGAATATCAGCCTGTCGCTTTTTACTCCATGGGTAAAAGCTATGGTGAAGATAAACTGATGGGCCCCGCAGAATGGAAGCTCAATCCTAAAGCGGCTCTCGGTAAAACCGTTGCCTGTGTGCTCCGCGACGGGGACATGAACATCCTCGTGAAATGGGCCGGTGATAACGGTCTCCGTGTGAACCCGGACGAAACTTCCTTCGACCGTAACGCCATCAACCTCATTGCTGCCAACGACTTCCTGGATGCTGCCAACAAGTACATCGCAGGTTATGCCGAAACGCGCAAGTTCGTGGAAAATGGTAAGAAGGTTGCGAAAGACACAACAGTAGGGGTAGACGGTGTTGCCACCTGGACGCCCGGCGACGTGAATATCGCCCAGAAGAAAGGCGGCCTGATCAATATCGCTACCACCCGTGAGTATGCTGCCCAGATGCCGAACATCACGATCACCATCAAGAAGTTCGCCAACGACCACCGTACGGATATAGAGAACCTCATCATGGCGCTTGCTCAAGCCGGCGACCAGGTACGCTCTTTCAACGATGCCAAAGCGTTCGCTGCTAACGTATCTGCCAAAGTGTACAATGAGCAGGACGGTGCTTACTGGCTGAAGTATTACAACGGCGTGGAAGAAAAAGATGCGCAGGGTACTACCCTCCACCTCGGTGGTTCCATGGCCTACAACCTGGCAGACGCTGCCAATATGTTTGGCCTGGGCGACGATAAGCTGGACCGCTACAAGGTAGTATACGGTACTTTCGGCGACATCCTCGTGAAAATGTATCCTGAGCTGGTACCCAGCTACCCGGTATACAACAAGGTGATCGACAAATCGTTCCTCGCCAGCGTGGTAAGCAACCATCCCGAACTGCTGACAGGTGCAGCCATTAAGGTGCAGTATGCCGATACGATTACTTCCGAGGTTTCTTCCAAATCCGTACAGGTGCAGTTTGAGACCGGCAGCGCTGTGATCCGTGCTGAATCCTATGCTGTGCTGGACGATATCCTGAAGAGTGCCGTGGTGGCTGAAGGGCTGAAGCTGGGCGTATATGGCCATACCGACAATGTGGGTAATGACGAAGCCAACGTGAAGCTTTCTAACGAGCGTGCTGCTTCCGTAGTGGCTTACCTGCAGGGTAAAGGGCTTTCCGCTGCCCGCCTGGAGTCTAAAGGCTACGGTGCTTCCCGTCCTGAAGCGAGCAATGCTACTGCCGAAGGCCGTGCGAAGAACCGCCGTGTTCAGATCGTACTGGGTAAATAATTGCTGTATCCCCGGGGTGGCTTGCCATTCCGGGGATTTTCTTATCCCTTAAACCGGAAACCATTGAATAAAATCAAATCCATATTCGAGCCACTGCGCACCATTAACCCGCGCACGATGCTGTTGCTGATTGTTGCGGAAGCAGCGGTGGCACTCATTGCCTGGCAGCTGTCGGGCGGCGGGCTCATACCTACGCCGGATAAAGTGGTGGGTGCTATAGGACGGATATTTACCATGCCCGACTTTATCGATAACCTTTTCGCCAGTCTTACGCTTACCGTGAAAGGGATGGTTATTTCCATCCTCATCGCGCTGGTGATCAGTTATCTGTCGATCGTGCCGTTTTTTCAGCCCATAGCAAGGTTTATAGTCAAATGCCGGTACCTCACGCTCACGGGGCTCATCTTCCTGTTTACGCTGCTTACGCAAAACGGGCATCAGCTGAAGATCAGCCTGCTCATATTCGGTATCGTTCCTTTCTTCGTGACCTCGCTGTTATCGGTGATCGAAGGGATTAACAAGCAGGAATATGAACTGTGTACCACCCTGCGCATGAACAGCTGGAAGACCCTGTGGGAGGTGATTATCATCGGCCGGCTGGATCAGGTGTTTGAAGTGATGCGTCAGAACTTTGCCATCGCCTGGCTCATGATCACATCTGTGGAAGGCCTTAGCATGAGTGAAGGGGGGCTGGGCGTGATGCTCATAAAAGCCAATAAATATGTGCAGCTGGACGTGGTGTTCGGTTTGCTCGTCATCATTTTCATACTGGGTATGGCCTTCGATTACATCCTGGGCCAGTTCCGCCACTGGTTATTTCCTTACACCAAATTGCAAACACGATAATGAACGCATATACAAAAAGCCATGTACTGCTGAGTGCGGAGAACATTCATTTGCAGTATGGTGAAAAGGTCATTCTCCGCGACATCAATTTCCAGATACGGAATGTACACCGTGAAGGCGTGCATCAGGGGCAGGTAGTTGCGCTGATAGGGCGCAGCGGGCTGGGTAAAACCCAGTTGTTTAAAGTGCTGTCAGGGCTCGTGCCTCCTACACAGGGAACAGTACGGATAGGGGCCGACCAGCATCCCGTGAAAGCAGGTCAGGTAGGTATTGTGCCCCAGAACTACATCCTGTTCCAGCACCGCACCGTTTACCAGAACCTCCGGATTGGGCTCGATCATTCCGGAGTGGCACTGAGTGAGGCGGAGAAGAAACGCATTATTGAAGATTATGCGAACACGTTTGAACTGATCGACCATCTGAAGAAATATCCGGCTCAGTTAAGCGGCGGCCAGCGCCAGCGCGTGAGCATCATCCAGCAGGTACTTACCGGCAACCGGTTTATCCTGTTAGACGAGCCTTTTTCCGGGCTTGATATCCTGATGATCGATAAGGTGATCGAACTGCTGCTGAAAGTTTCCACTTTGCATGAAGATAATACCCTCATTGTGGTGAGCCACGATATTGAGAATGCCGCAGCCGTGTCGGACACAGTGTGGCTGATGGGGACGGAAGAAGGTAAAGTGGGGGCTACCATCCGGAAGGAGTACGACCTCTGCGAAATGGGCCTCGCCTGGAAGCCCGATATCCGGACCGATCCGAAGTTCGTAGGGCTGATAGATGAGATACGGAAGGGATTATAAGTATTTGATTAAGAGAGCTGGATATCCGGACCTCTTTTTATTTTAAAACTTTATCTTGCGTCCTGTTAATCACTTATATCTATGAAAAGGTTTTTTTTATTATTGTTTGCAATCAGCCCGATTATTGCAAAAGGACAGGCTCCAACTACACAATGGGAAGGGCAAGGCCGTTTTAAAGACTGGTATCTGAGCGGAGGCACTGGGCCTGCTACAGAAATTGGAGTAATAACTCCTGGCACGAATCCCATTGCAGGGATTATCGGATTTAACAGGACCACTAATACTTATATTCCGTTATCGTTGTCAGGCGGGGTCGGTTCAAATTCTACACAGATTTATCTTTCCGAAACGGGCATGGCCATAGGCTATGGAGGCGCTACTTTCCCGGGAAAACTTTATGTTTATGATCTCATCAACGGTAAATCCACGATCGCCCTGCAATCAGCCAGCAATACCCGTTTCTGGATTCAGGAGGAAAGCAGTATTATGAGGATTGGCGGACGGG
The DNA here is from genome assembly GCF_003149455.1 of Chitinophaga deserti. Taxonomy (GTDB): domain Bacteria; phylum Bacteroidota; class Bacteroidia; order Chitinophagales; family Chitinophagaceae; genus Chitinophaga; species Chitinophaga deserti. The sequence continues at coordinate 650,210 of NZ_QFFK01000001.1, read as the reverse complement.
GTACGGCTGCGCCAGCTTCGGGGGCGATCAATGTAACCAGTACCGGTTTGGTTGGTATTGGTACGCTCGCCCCGCAATCGGAACTCTCCGTCAACGGCACCATCACCTCTAAAAAAGTAAAGGTACTCAGCACCGGATGGGCGGATTATGTATTCAGGAGCGATTACCGGTTGCCTTCCTTGCAGGAGGTAGAAAAACATATCCGGGAAAATGGCCACCTGAAGGATATACCTTCAGAAAAAGAAGTTGAGAAAGAAGGGGTTGAACTGGGAGAGATGAACAAGAAACTATTGGCGAAAGTAGAAGAGCTAACCTTGTACCTGATCGAACAGAACAAGAAGCTGGAGGCGCTGGAGAAGTGGAAGGCAGAGCAGGAAGCGAAAGCTGGTAAATAAATTAAAAAGGGCGGGGAAAGTTCCCCGCCCTTTTCGTTGACGTTGGTTTGAGATTTTAATAAGCGACGGCAGGCTCCAGGTCGCGGGCCTGGTCAATCATGCTCTGGATTTCTGAGAGCGAAGGGGGCCGGCCACTGAGATTTTTCAGCTGGTTCAGTTCAGTTACCTTGGCGTAAAGGTTTTCTGCATTACGGTTGCGCAGCTCTTTAACGGTATCTACGCCGGCTGCTTCTAGCAGCTCGGCAAACTGGTCGCCCACGCCGTTCAGGCGCATAAGGTCTGCATGGTTCACCCATGTGAGGATGAGTGTTTCGGGGATTCCGGTAGATTCTGCAATGCGGGAACGGCCGCTTTTAAGGCTGCCATCCTGCAGCAATTTAGACACGGTATCGATGCCAATGCCTTTCAGTTTTCCTGCGTAGTTGGGCCCTATGCCCTGGATCTCTTGTATCGGGTAGCTCATATGCGGATGTTTTGGTGAATGGAAATTAAGGAAAAGTGCAGAGCTGTTGACAAAAAATATGTTAATTCGCTGTCAATCATGGAAGATGGCTGTCTGTCACTTCTTTAACCATTACATTTGCATGATGAAAAGATCGATCGCACTTTTGCTATTGCTCCCGCAGCTTGTGCAGGCGCAGTCGCTGCCGGAGAAGCATTACCCGAAAGGCTATTTCAGAAACCCGTTGAATATTCCCATGGAGCTGGCCGGTAATTTCGGTGAATTACGGCCCAATCACTTCCATTCCGGGCTGGATTTAAAGACGCAACAGCGCGAGAATCTTCCCGTACACGCGGCTGCCGAGGGCTATGTGAGCCGTGTGGGCGTTTCGCACACCGGTTTCGGAAATGTGCTTTACATCACCCACCCCAACGGATATACCACCGTATACGCCCACCTGAATAAGTTTACCCCCCTGCTCGAGGAATACCTCGAACGGAAGCAATACGAGCAGGAATCATGGGCTGTGAGCCTGGATATCCCCGCTAATCTTTTCCCGGTTAAAAAGGGCGATTTCATAGCCTGGAGCGGTAATACTGGCGGCTCTGCCGGTCCGCACCTCCACTTCGAGATCCGCGATACACAAACGGAAAAGCCCCTGAACGGGATGCTTTTCGGTTTCAATATCCCCGATACCCGCGACCCGGAGATTTCCCGCGTGGTGGTGTACGACCGCAACCGCAGCATTTTTGAACAAACACCGGTGGTAGTACCCGTAAAACGTACGAAGGAAGGTGGTTTTGTAGCCGCTAAACCCCTCGTTCAGGTAGCTACCGATAAAGTAAGCCTGGGCATCAGCGCCCTCGACCGCCAGAGCAATTCTGCCAACCCCAATGGCATCTACGAAGCCATGCTCATCCGCGACGGGGCGGTAGATATGGGCTTCCAGCTGGATAATATCGGATACGACGAAACGCGGTACCTCAACGCGCACATCGACTATAAAATGAAAAAAGGCGGCGGCCCGTATGTGCAACTGCTATTTGCCCTCCCGGGGAATCAGCTGGGCATTTATCACGACGTGGAAGGCGATGGTACGATCGACCTGTCTGACGGGCAGCCTCACCCTGTAACTCTCCGGGTAACGGACGCATACGGTAACAAATCTGATGTAAAGCTCACGCTGCAGCAAAGCGGCAGTAAGGCTGCAGAAGCGGCCTGCGCCAACAGGATGTTCCCTGAATCCATGAATATATTCGAGAACAACCAGGTGGAGTTTAGTCTGGATGAAGGGCTGCTGTACGACCAGATCTGTTTCCGGTATTCTGAGATCGCTTCTGCCGGCGGGTATTCCAATATCTTCAGGCTGCATTCCGCACTGGTACCGCTGCATACGGGTTTCAACCTCCGTATTAAGCCATCGAGGCCCGTTCCGGCACATCTGCGCGACAGGCTGGTGCTGCACAGGCAGGGATTTGGGGAAAGTGTAATGGCGGTTACGGCAGAAGAAGACGGCTGGTACCGCGGTACCTCGCGGGATCTGGGAGATTTTCAACTGCTGGCAGATACCACAGCACCTAAAATCACGCCGCTTGGGGGAATTAAACAGGGCGCAAATCTTGGCGGGGCAGGCCGTATTGCATTCAGTATGAGCGACGGGAGCGGGATAAAATCCTACCGTGCGGAACTGGATGGAAAATGGTTACGCTTTTCGCGAAAAAGTAACGTAGTTTCTTATAATTTTGATAAGCATTGCCCTCCCGGGACGCATACCCTTACGCTCACCGTGACGGACATCGCGAACAACTCATCCACATATACATTGACGTTTAAACGCTAGTTAAACCATGACGCATCTGCAACCTGGGGCAAGCGCCCCCGACTTTTCCGCCGTGGACCAGCATGGTAATACCATATCGCTGGCCGATTTCAGAGGAAAGAAAGTCATCCTCTATTTTTATCCCCACGACATGACGCCAGGCTGCACAACCCAGGCCTGCAATCTTCGTGATCATCACACACAGCTTCTGAACAGAGGCTATGCGGTGATCGGTGTAAGTGAGGATGACGAAAAAAGCCATAAGAAGTTTAGCGACAAGTACGACCTGCCGTTCCCCATTCTCGTGGATACCAGCCACGAAATCCTGAATGCCTATGGCGTTTGGGGAGAGAAGACATTTATGGGCCGTACTTACGACGGAACCCACCGCACCACATTCCTCATCGATGAAAACGGCATCCTTGCCAACGTAATCGAAAAGCCCGACACCGGAGACCATGCCCGCGAGATTATTGCACTGTGGGAAGGGAATACCGATGGCTGGGAAGATGTGAAGCCCGCTGAGAAGGAAGAACCTGCTCCGGCTCCTGCTGAAGTGGCTGCACCTGCCGCCGCAACGGAAACCGCTGAGCCTGCTCCTGCAGCTCCCGCTCCCGCAAGGAAAGTGGTTAAGAAAAAAGCTGCGGCTCCTGCTGAGAAGAAAGCAGAACCCGTAGCAGCCCCTGCCGCAAAGAAGCCCGCCGTTAAAGCAAAGCCCGCTCCCAAAGCGAAGGCCGCAACCAAGGCTAAGCCCGCTGCTGCCAAAAAAGCTGCTGTGAAGGCTGCACCTGTTGCTAAGAAAGCTGCCGCCAAAGCCGCTCCTGCTGCTAAGAAGGCTGCTGCCAAAGCAAAGCCCGCTGCTAAAAAAGCTGCTGTTAAAGCCAAGCCTGTAGCTAAAAAAGCTGCTGCTAAAACGAAACCAGCCGCTAAAGCTAAACCTGTAGCTAAGAAAGTAGCCGCTAAAGCGAAACCGGTGGCTAAAAAGGCTGCTGTGAAAGCGAAGCCCGCTGCTAAGAAAGCCGCTGTTAAAGCAAAACCGGCAGCTAAAAAAGCAGCCGTTAAAGTGAAACCAGTAGCTAAAAAAGCAGCTGTTAAAGCAAAACCAGCTATAAAAGGAAAAGCGAAAGCCGCAGTAAAGGCTAAGCCGGCACCTAAGGCAAAGGCTAAAGTGGCAGCAAAAGCTAAACCCGCTCCCAAGGCTAAAGCTAAAGCTGCAGTAAAGGCTAAGCCGGCACCTAAGGCAAAGGCAAAGGTGAAAGCAAAACCGGTAGCCAGGAAAGCTGCCGCTAAAGCAAAACCCGCTGTTAAGAAGAGCGCTTCCGAGCCCAGGCCTGCCGGATGGGGTACACCTAAAAGAAAACCAGCTCCCAAGGCTAAAGCTAAAAAACGCTAAACGGGAGTAGTTTGAATATTACGAAGGAAAGGCTGACCAATAAGGTCAGCCTTTCCTTTAATGAACATCTGTAACGTACCAGACAATCGCTGAGGGAAATACTTTAACCTGGCTTAAAAGAGAAAGGCTGACCAAATGGTCAGCCTTTCTCTTTCGTATGCTATTGATCGGATTAGCGTTTCTGGCGCTGTGCGCGGAAAGCCTGACCCGTTTTAAACTTGTTGCCTTCGGGGCTGCCTACACGGTCCATCGCACAACGGAAGCCTACTGTATTGGTAGCCATTTCTTCCTGCATGTAGCGGCGTGAGCCGGGAGAGAGCCAGTATGCACGGTCGTTCCAGCTACCACCTTTGATCACACGGGATTTATCGTTGATCAGGGTAGTTACACCGTAACCATATTCAACCAGTGAAAGGGAGTCACCATCAAGGTAGTTGATTACGTCACCTTTCTGGTAGTTGAGGCGGCTGGCAGACTCTTCGTCGGTTACATCACGCATCTTCAGTACACCCAGGCTGTCTTTCTCGAATTCCTTATCACTATTCTGGTATACAGTCTGGAATTTGTTACCGCGGAAGTAGTTGAAGTCGTCACCGTCTATGGTAGTCAGCGGTCTGTAAACGTCATTCACCCACTCACTCACGTTACCGGACATGTTATATACACCGAAGTTGTTGGGGAAGAAGGAGCGAACGGGAGCAGGAATGGAAGCCCGGTCGTTAAGACCACCGGCCATACCCATGTTGTCACCCGATCCGCGTTTGAAGTTCGCCAGGAACTGGCCCTGCCAGTTACCGCGGCGGATATCGCGGAGACCGCTGTTATTGGTGCCCCAGGAATAAATCTGTTTGTTGAGGATCAGCTCTTCCCCGCGTTTACCTTCTTTCTTGGAAGGGTTGGGGTTCTGACCGATATATCCGAGTGCTGCGTATTCCCATTCCGCTTCTGTGGGGAGGCGGTAGTTAGGCAGCATGATACCATCTTCGAACTGAGCGCCGCGGGGAGATCCGTCGGCATTAGAGAATTGCTTCTTGGCGCTTTTAGACATCTTGCCCGGAGTGCCTTCGTAAAGGCCGGCCAGGTAGGCTTTGGAATCAAACGTGTTGTCGTCTGCCTGGTTCATGATGTCTGCCTGGGAAAGCAGGCCGGCGTCGATGAGCAGTTTTTCGTTTACACGGTTGGAGCGCCATTTAGCGTAATCGGTGGCTTGTTTCCAGGAAACACCTACTACCGGATAATCGTTGTAAGCAGGGTGGCGGAAGTAGTACTCCACCAGCGGCTCGTTATAAGCCAGCTCACTGCGCCATACGAGGGAGTCGGGCAAAGCGCCGCGGTATACGTCCGGGAAGGATTCCCCGTATACACGGTTCAGCCAGAAAAGGTATTCGCGGTAATTAATGTTGGAAACCTCATTCTCGTCGATATAGAATGAAGAAACCGTGATACGGCGGGGAATATTGTTCCAGTCGCCCATCACATCTTGTTCCGTGGCGCCCATGGCGAACGTGCCGCCCTGAACGAACACAAGGCCCGGACCGGTGAACTGGTCCTTGCTCTTGGCAACGGAGAAACCACCCATTTTGGGGTCGTTATACGCCCAGCCTGTAGCAGAAGAAGATTCTTTCTTCTTGCCGAACAGCCCGCCGCCGTTCTTGCTGCAGGCAGACATGGACATTATCACGCCAGCGCCCACAATCAAGGATAAGGAGGTTAATCTATGCATGCGAAATCAGCTTTTGATCGATACAATTTAGGTATTCAAATAGGTAAACGCAAATGTAATTCTTTTTATTTTATAGCAAAAATAAATAATCTGTAAATAAGTGCTTGTAACGGGCGTTGCGAAACTCACTGATATATATTAGGTTTGTATAAAGTACAAGCTTTCCGCCTTTATGCGAACCGCCTCCCGGAAAATCCGCTTTCTCCTCCTTTCTGCCTGCCTTTTACCCACCCTGAAAACCGTGGCCCAAAGGCAATATACCACCCATTCGGTATTGGCAGAAGGCCAATGGCGAAAGCTCTCCGTACCCCGTGCCGGCGTGTACCGCATCTCCCTTCAGCTTCTCCGCAACTGGGGGCTGCCCGCAGAAGGGCAACCTTCCTCTTCCATCCGCCTCTTCGGTACCGGAGGTGCCACCATCCCGGAAGATAATGCCATCCCCCGCCCCGATGACCTCCCCGAAATCGCTGTCTCGGTGATCGATGGGGGCGACGGTATCTTAAACGGTAACGATCATATTTTATTTTACGCCCCCGGCCCACTCCGGTGGCAACGCTCCGGCAGTACATGGGAGCATTTGCCTAATATCTACGCCGATTCCACCTGTTATTTTATTACTGTAGGTAACCAGGGCCTGCGCGTGGCTGCTGATCCTGCTAAGCCGGTGGTCGCCATCTGGGAGAAAGAATACAGCTTCCGGGGAGTGTATGAGGCAGACCGGCATAATATCCTCTCCGGAGGCAGGCAATGGATGGGAGAACGTTTTTCCTCCCTCCCGGAAGATGCCCTTACGCGGACGTTCCGCATGGACGCTCCGGAAAACCTCCGCCAGGGAGTACTCCATGCCCGTTTCGCCGCCAGATCCACCTCGGCTACTAAATTTGACCTCTCCGCTAACGGACAGTTGCTGGGAACCCTCTTCCCGCCAGCCGTTCCCGGTAATATATTTGATACTTACGCCTCCACGGTAACCGGTTCCTTTAACGTTATTGCCCCGGCCGACCTCTCCGTTACCTTCGCCGGCAACGCAAGCGCACAGGGCTGGATCGATTATTTTACAGTGGAAGGCCTGGCGCCGCTAAGGCTCCCTGCACAGGGAGCGCTCCTCTTTCGGGACCATCGCAATTACGGGGCCGGTAAAATCACTGGTTTCGAAGTGGCGGGTGCCGATGGGAATACGGTTGTTTGGGATGTAACGGATCCCCGGCGCCCCGTAAAGCTGTCAACAGATCTCATTGCAGGTAGTCTCCGCTTTTCCCGCGATGCGGGTATATTACGTGAATTCGCGGCCTTTAAGCCGGATGCAATACCGGAGCCTGATTATATCGGTTCGGTTGAAAACCAGGACCTCCACGGCCAGGAGCCTGTAGAAATGCTGATCATCGCCCCGCCGGCATTCTTACCGCAGGCAGAAAAGCTGGCAGCCTGGCGCCGCAGCCATCAGGGCCTCACCGTAGCCTGTGTACCTCCCGCTCAGATATGGAACGAGTTTGGCAGCGGAGTGGCAGACCCTTCCGCTCTTCGGGATTTCCTGAAAATGCACTACGACCGTAAAAAGCTGCGCTTCGTGCTGCTCATGGGGCGCGCCGGTTACAGGTATAAAGGTGCGGGAAGCACACTGGTTCCCGTCTGGCAAAGCCCCGTTTCCCTCCATGGCCTCAATACCCACCCCTCCGACGATTTTTACGCCTTCCTTGATGATAACGACGATATTTCCCGGCACGGCTCCCTGCTCGATGTTGCGGTAGGCCGGCTCCCGGTTTCCACACCCGAAGAAGCCGCGGATGCCGTGGAGAAGATCATCAGGTATCAATCCGCTGCCACTTACGGTCCCTGGCGGCAGGAGATAACCTTTGTAGCAGACGATGAAGATAATAACCTGCATCTCGAAGATGCGGAAGCGGTAGCGCATATGCTGGCAGAGGAAGTGCCTGGTTTTCATATCCGTAAAATCTACCTCGACGCCTTTCCTCAGGAACCCGGAGCCTCAGGGAGCAGGTATCCGGCAGTAAACGATGCCATCCGGGAACGGATGAACAGCGGTAACCTTATCTGGAACTACAGTGGCCACGGCAGTGCATCGCGGCTGGCAGAAGAAGTAATACTGAGCGAAGCTTCGGCCGCACAATGGGATAATACGGACCGGCCGCCGTTGCTGATTACCGCTACCTGTGATTTTGCCCCGTTCGACCAGCCGGAGATACAGCCGCTGGGAAGCCAGTTGCTCCTGCGTAAACAGGGCGGTGCAATCGCTTTGCTTTCTACTACCCGTGCCGTACTGGCTGCATCCAATAAAGTGATGAACGCCAATTATTTCAGGGAGGCACTACGGCCCGATGCTTCAGGGAAAATGCCATTGCTGGGAGAAGGCGCCATGCGGGCAAAGAATGCAACTTATGTACAGTCTCCCGATGTAATTAATAACCGGAAGTTTCAGCTGCTGGGCGACCCCGCCATGGCCATCGCCTTCCCGGAAGAACGTGTATTCCTCGATTCTGTTAACGGTGCAGTAGCGCGTGAAACGGATTCCCTGAAAGCAATGGGGTTCTACCGATTATCGGGTAGCGTACGGAATGGAGCCGGTTCAGTACTCGGGGATTTTAACGGCAGGGTGAAGATCACGGTGAGTGATGTGCCGGGCCTGCAATATACCCGTGGTAATGATGCCGGAAGCAGCCGTGTGCCATTCGTGGAAGACGACAGGGTGCTGTATCGCGGATCAGATACTGTAATTGCAGGGCGCTGGAAATCGGGGTTCATAGTCCCTAAAGATATGTCGCAATCAGGAGGTCAGGCAGTGATGCGTTTTTATGCAGAAAGTGATACCCGCGATGCAGGAGGTGCCTGGAAAGGGATGCGCCTTTCAGGAACTGCAGAAGGACAGCAGCAGGATACACAAGGCCCGAAAATCGGCGCATGGATGGATCATGAAGGATTTACGGACGGAGGGAGTACTTCAGCTTCACCCGTATTATTACTGCGGCTGAAAGATGTTTCCGGGATCAATGTATCGGGTAATGGCATCGGTCACGATCTGACGGCAGTACTGGACGACAGCACACAGTTTTTCATACTCAATGATTATTACAACGCCAGCCTGGGAACCTGGCAGGAAGGTACGGTCCGCTTCCCGCTGGCCGGACTGTCTCCCGGTGTTCATACCCTGCGGATAAGGGCCTGGGATACCAGGAACAATGCCTCAGACCGGGTACTGCGTTTTATGGTGGGCGGTGCGGAAAGCGGGCCGGAGGTCTGGAATTACCCCAACCCGGCAAACGGATTCACCCGGTTTATGATCAGGGCGCCCTGGGAGCATGTTGATGTTGACGTGGTTATCACTATCTTTACAGCCTCCGGACAGCCAGTGAAACGATTGAGAAGCACAATAAATACAGATAACGGCCGTTTTGGGGATATACCTTGGAATACGAGCGCCAGTTCGGGAGCAAGACTGACCCCTGGAATCTACTTCTATCAAATCAGCTTGAGCAAAAAGGATGGTGGCCAAAGGTTTTTGGGCGGTAAGCTAATATTATATTAAATTGTATACTGTAAAATGAATATATTTAAGCAAATAATATTATGCGCTTTACCGCCGTTTATTGCTTTTAATAAATTAGACATTATTTTTACATTTAAGCTAACTAAATAGTATTGCATGTTTTCTAGGATAACGACAGCTGTTATTTGCATTTCTTCCCTGTGCCTAAGCTCTCAGCGCTCGTTTGCCCAACTCGACCCCGGACCGGGACCTGTAGATGGCAGGGTGAATGTGATCAGCACGGCTGTTCCATTCCTGCGAATCTCCCCGGATGCCAGGAGCGGTGCAATGGGCGACGCAGGCGTTGCAATTTCCCCAGACGCCAATTCAGTTTACTGGAACCTTTCCAAACTTCCTTTCGCAAAAAAGAAGACATCAGTTGCCGTAACTTATACCCCCTGGCTGAAAGAGCTGGTGAGCGATGTGTTTCTCGCGCAGTTAGCGGGATATACGCAGATAGATGAAAACCAGTCCATTGGCGGTTCTCTCCGCTATTTCTCACTGGGAGATATTGAGTTCCGGAACAATAACGGCCAGTTCGATGGTAATTTCCGCCCCCGGGAATTCGCCATTGATGGTGGTTATGCCCGCAAACTGAGCCCCAACTGGTCTATTGGTGTTACCGCCCGGTATATCCACTCCAGCCTGGCCAGCGGTACTATTAATGACCAGACCATCCGCCCCGGGCGTTCCATTGCTGCAGACCTTTCGGCTTTCTATACAAAAGATATCGAGAAAGATAACGGTGTAATGAACAACTTCAGCGCTGGTATCGCCATCACCAATATCGGTAACCGTATCTCCTATACGCAATCCGCGCAGAAAGATTTCCTCCCCACCAACCTCGGGCTGGGTGCGGCTTACATGATAGGGATCGATGAATATAATAAAGTGACTTTCACGGCAGATATCAATAAGCTGATGGTGCCCTCTGTTCAATATGTGGGAGACTCTGCTTACCTGCCCAACAAAAGCATGCTGGAAGGGATGTTCAGCTCTTTCGGTGATGCGCCCAACGGCTTTAAGGAAGAATTACAGGAGCTGATGTATTCCGTAGGTGCAGAATACATGTATAACGAGCTTTTCGCGGTACGCGCCGGTTATTATAACGAGCACGCTACCAAAGGAAACCGCAAATACTTTACAGCCGGTGTTGGTGTTAAATACAATATCTTCGGCCTGAATTTTTCATACCTCGTGCCTTCCGGCACCGGGATACAGCGGAATCCGCTGTCCAACACGCTGCGGTTCTCGCTGACGTTTGATTTGGGCGCTAATGAGGAATAGTACAGTATATTTGCCATAATAACTTTAAGATGCAATAAATCCTCCGGTCTTTAGGGGGATTTATTATTTTACGGAACTGCAAAAAAAACAGGATAATGAGTAAGTTAAGGATTGGATTGGGAGTAGATTTTCATCAGCTGGTACCCGGCCGTGATTTCTGGCTGGGAGGTGTGCTGGTGCCTCATACGCAGGGCGCCCTCGGGCACAGCGATGCGGATGTACTGCTCCACGCCATTTGCGACGCCATGCTGGGTGCTGCTGCCCTCGGTGATATCGGAACACATTTCCCCGATACGGATAATACCTATAAAGATATCGACAGTAAAATATTGCTTTCCCGCTGCGCTGAACTTATCAAAGAGAAAGGCTACAGTGTGGTGAATGTAGATGCAACCCTCTGCCTGCAGGCTCCTAAGATCAGGCCATATGTTCCGCAGATGCAGGAAGTAATTGCAGGAAGACTGGGGCTCACGGTGGAAGAGATTTCCATCAAAGCCACCACCACCGAAAAACTCGGTTTCGTAGGACGGGAGGAAGGCGTTGTAGCTTACGCCAACGTGCTCCTCGAAAAGCAATAACCTTTTTATAGATAACTGTTACCTTTGTTCAATGGCTGATATTCAAGTAAAAATCATCAACCGTTCCGGCAACCCACTGCCCGAATACGCAACGGCCGAAGCGGCCGGTATGGACCTCCGCGCTAACCTGGAAACTGCAGTTACACTGCAACCCATGGAGCGTACACTCATCCCCACAGGGCTTTTTATGGAACTGCCTTCGGGCTTCGAAGCGCAGATACGCCCCCGCAGCGGGCTGGCCATCAAACAGGGCCTCACTCTCCTCAATACACCCGGCACGATTGATGCAGATTACAGGGGAGAGATTAAAATCATCATGATCAATTTATCTACCGAACCGCAAACCATCCAGCATGCCGACCGTATCGCGCAGATGGTGATCGCCCCTTTCGTTCAGGCTACACTTACGGAAGTAGGGGAGCTGACGGATACTGAAAGGGGAGCCGGCGGATTCGGGCATACAGGTAAATCCTAATAATGCGTATTACCGGCATATTGATCCTGGCCTTATCGGGGCTGATAGCAGTTTCCTGCGGCAGTCAACGCAAAACTGCTTCCTCGATACCCGCACCATTGCAAAAGGAAATCCTGGCGCAACGGGCGGACAGTCTCTTTTTTGCCGCACAGCGCTCTAAAATGCTCGGGGATTATAAAACTGCCATCACCCAGTATTCCGATTACCTGCGCCTCAACCGCGATAATGCTGCCGTGTATTACGAACTGAGCCGCCTCTTCCTCGAAGGGCGTAATGCGCAGTATACACTCGGCTTCGCACGGCGTGCGGCATCTATGGATTCTTCCAACAAATGGTATCAGCTGGCATTGGCCGAAGCCTTCACCGTTAACGAGATGTTCGACAGTGCTGCGTATGTATACGACCGGCTGATGGTACAAACACCGCAGGATGATGACCTGCTGTTCAATAAAGGGCTTTCCCTTTCCAAAGGCAGGCATTTCTCCGAAGCCCTCCGCATATTCGATACCCTCGAAGCCCGCGTAGGAATCAATGATGAAGTCGTATTTCAGAAGCAGCGCATTTACATGCGGCTCAATATGCCTGATGAAGCAGCCTCCGAAGTAAGGCGCCTCATTGCCCAGCAACCGGAAGAACTCCGTTACTGGGGGCTACTGGCAGAGATCTATGAAGCGGTAGACAGGCCGGCGGCTGCCAAAGCAGTCTACGATTCCATTCTCATGATCGATCCGCAGCAGCCACGTGCCCTTATCGCCGTGGCCAATATGGAAAAGAAGAATGGTAATGAGGAACGCTACCGCGCATTCCTGCTGAAAGCATTTAATAATCCTGAATTCAGTATCGACGAAAAGGTATCTTTTGTTTACCCCTACCTCCAGATGCTGGAAACCGATACCACCAAACGTGGCGAAGGTATTATGCTGGCCAACCTGATCGTGGAATCACATCCGGCAGACGCCAAGGCATATGCCCTCCGCGCCGATATGTACTCCCAGGCAGATGTGCCGGATAGTGCGCTCATCAATTACCATCACGCCCTTTCACTGGACTCTACCCGCTTCAGCGTATGGTACCAGCTCATGTACCTTTACTCGCGTACCGATCAGCCCGATTCCCTCCTGCGTGTCAGCAACAAGGTGATGCAGCAGTTCCCCCGCGAGTTCATGGGTTATTACTTCAACGGGCTGGCTAACTATTTCAAACAACGGTATGATGCCGCGGCTTCTTCCCTGAACGGAGCATTGGGCATCGGTGGCGAAAAACGCTTCGTGGCCGATGTATATGCCCTGCTGGGAGATACCTATCACGCCAGTGGCCTGCATTCCCGTAGCGACAGCTGCTACGAGATCGTGCTGGGCATGCGGCCGAAGGATCATATTGTCATGAATAACTACAGCTTTTACCTGTCTATGCGCGGTGAGAAGCTGGATAAGGCGGAAGCCCTCAGCAGAAAGTCCATCGAGCTGAAGCCGGATAGCCCTACTTATCTCGACACTTACGCATGGATCCTCTTCCGCCTCGGCCGTTACCGGGATGCACGTGTATGGATCGAGAAAGCACTCGAGTTCAGTGATGCGCAGCAGGACCCTGACGTGCTGGAACATTATGGAGACATCCTTTTCAATCTGAACGAAAAAGAGAAAGCCATGCAATACTGGCAGATGGCGAAAGCCAAAGGCGCCAATTCTCACGGGCTGGCCCGTAAGATTGCGGAGCGGCGCTACATCAAAAATATGGACCGTTAAATGGCGGGCACTAAAAATCGTTGAACAGTATCATGAATCGTAAAATAGTACTTACAATTGTTGCACCACTGATCAGTCTGGCATTCTTCTCCTGCCGCTCCACACGGATAACCCGTGCCACTTTCCCGTCTGACAGCACTGCCCCTGTTACCCGGCCTGATTCGGCGGTTAATGGTAAAGCTGCTGCTGAAGCGATAGAGATCCGCGATAAGGTGAAAGCCAACCGTGTTACCTATGAAACCTTTACTGCGGATGTGAAAATGGATTTTGAAGACGACAGGGGCAAAAAAGGCAATAACCTCGGTGTGAACATCCGGATGCAATACGACAGTGCCATATGGGTTCGCATTGGCGGCCCCCTCAACGTGGAAGGCGCCCGCATCCTCATTACCCGCGATAGTATTAAAGTCACCAATAAACTTGAAGGCACCGTGATGCTCCGCAGCACCAGCGAAGGCCAGGAGCTGATGAAGCTGAACCTGAGCCTCACCGAACTGCAGGACCTGATCGTAGGAAACCCCGTGTTCCTTGGCGATTCTGTTGGCCAGGTAGTACGCACGCAATCCATCGTATCGTTCGTATCCAGAATGCAGGAACTGGTGAGCCAGTTCAATGTGTTTGCCGACGATTATTCCATTCAGCAGGTAAAGATCACGGATGCTGACGGCTCGCGGCCAACCCCCAGGGTAGTTGAGCTGACTTACGGCGACTTCCGTACCACAGACGGCCGCAAACTGGCCTTCCAGCGGAAGATCTATGTGGAAGAAAAGAACGTAATGAAGGTGGCGCTCGACTTCCGGAAAATGGAGTTTAACAAGCCCGTGAGCTTCCCGTTCCCCATTCCGGCATCCTATACCCGTCAGTAAATACAATTTCGTTGTATATTTAACGTTAATAAACATCACTTCAGAATAATATGATGCAATTGAAAAAGTTCATCCCGCTATTGATTTTGGCACTGGCATTGGCGCCGGGGCTGCTGCATGCGCAGAACCAGAGCCGGGAAGAACTGGAGCGAAGGAAACGTGAGCTGCAGAAAGAAATGGAAGAAGTGCAGGCTACCCTGAAAGAAACAAAGAAGTCGAGCCGGGAAAACCTTGGCCAGCTGCGCGCACTCCGTAATAAGATCGACGTACGCTCCAGGATGATCCGTAACATCAACGAAGAGATCAATTTCATCAACGGCGATATCAATTCCGCCCTGCGCGATGTAAAAACCCTCCAGCGCGATCTGGATACACTGAAAGAACAATACGCCCAACTCATCGTGTCGGCCTACAAAAACCGGAGTTCCTACGCATTGCTGAACTTCGTGTTTTCCGCCAAAAGCTTTAACGATGCAGTTAAAAGATATAAGTACCTGCAGCAGTACCGCGATTTCCGCCGCCGCCAGGCCGATAACATTGTGGAAACACAGGAACAGCTGCGTATAAAAGTAAAGAACCTCCAGGATCAGAAAGATAAACGTTCCACAGCCCTCACAACGGAGCAGAAAGAACGGGAGACACTTGAGAAAGACAGGAAAGAGAAAGACGAAGTGCTTAGCAAGCTGAAAGGCCGTGAAAAGGAACTGGCGGCAGATATAGCACAGAAACAAAAAGACCAGAAGAAAGTACAGGACCTCATCCGCGCGGTTATCCGTAAAGAAATTGAGGCCGCGCGTAAGAAGGCGGAAGCAGAAGAGCTGGCCCGCAAAAAAGCTGCAGCAGAAGAGAAGAAACGAAGGGAAGAAGAACGCCAGCGTGCTCTGGCAGCAGCACGTGAAGCCGCGAAAGCTGCAGCAGCTAACAATGCCGCAAATAACAATACTGCCAATAACAACACGGCTGCTCCCACACCTGCAGCACCGCCCCCGGCTCCCAAACCGGAGCCTCCGGCACCTACACCGGAAAGACCAACACGCGTTGTGAGTGTACTGGAAGCATCGCCGGAAGCTGTGGCCCTGTCAGAAAATTTTGAGATCAACAAAGGCAAACTCCCCTGGCCTGTAGAGTCCGGCTCCATTATCGGATTCTTCGGCCCGCAGCGCAACCCGGATATCAAGATCGTGCAGGATAACGACGGTATGATCTTCGCCACCCGCAAAGGCGGTAATGTAAAAGCCTTGTTTAAAGGGGAAGTACGTATCGTATTTGCCATCCCCGGCGGCGGGTATGCTGTGATGATCCGCCACGGTCAATACTTCACTAACTACGTAGGCCTCAGCTCCTTCAACGTGAAAACCGGCCAGCAGGTATCTACCGGTCAGGTGATAGGCACTGCCCGTACCAACGAAGAGGAAAGCGCTGGTGTGGTGGAAGTACAGATCTATAAAGGTGATAAGCTCCAGAACGCAAACGGCTGGATCAAACAAAGATAAACACCGGTAATACGGCAAAAAGAAAGAGCGGCAGGGGTAACCTGCCGCTCTTTCTTTTTAAGCACACATCCGTCAGATGCGTACTGCTGCCTGTTGAAGCACGGTATCGTACAGGGCTTCGTATTGCGGAATGATATTATCGATATGGAAGCGGAGTGCCTGCTCAAGCGCTCCTTTACGGAGTGTGGCAAGCAGCTTTTCATCCTGCAGGATGGTAATGGCATGGGAAGCCATCTGGTCAACATCGCCAACAGGACTGCTGTATCCGGTAACACCATCAATATTGATTTCAGGAAGGCCGCCTGCATTAGACGATAGTACGGGAACCTGGCTGGCCATAGCTTCCAGTGCTGCAAGACCGAAGCTTTCGTATTCAGACGGGAGGAGGAACAGGTCGGAGATAGACATCACATCTTCCAGCTGCTCCTGTTTACCCACGAACCGGATATCGTCGCACAGGCCCATTTCGCGGCACATGCATTCGATCATAGGCCGGTCGGGCCCGTCGCCCACAAGCAAAAGCTTGGCAGGCATCACATCACGTACCTGGCGGAAAACCTTCACTACATCCGGCACGCGCTTCACTTTCCGGAAGTTAGACACATGCAGGAGGATCTTTTCTCCGTTAGGTGCAATAGCCTGGCGGAAATGCGGAAGCTCGCGGCGCTTGAAGCGTGCCGTATCCACAAAGTTGTAGATCACCGAGATATCCTTTTCAATAGGGAACGATTTATAAGTTTCGTCCCGCAGGTTGTTGGATACCGCCGTAATAGCATCGGATTCATTGATGGAGAAAGTGACTACGGGAGCGTACGTCTTGTCTTTCCCTACCAGCGTAATATCCGTACCATGAAGCGTGGTGATGAACGGGATATGACGGCCCTGCTTTGCCACGATCTGCTGTGCCATATACGCGGTAGAAGCGTGTGGAATGGCGTAGTGTACGTGAAGAAGGTCGAGTTTCTGATTGAGGATCACGTCTACCATCGTACTGCTGAGCGCACTTTCATAGGGAGGAAAGTCGAACAGCGGATATGTGGGAACCTGAACTTCGTGATAATAAATATTGGCGTGGAAGGCATTCAGTCTGACGGGTTGCTGGTAAGTGATGAAATGTACCAGATGACCTTTGTCGGCCAGGGCCTTGCCCAGTTCCGTCGCCAATACGCCGCTACCGCCATAAGTTGGGTAGCATACAATTCCAATGCGCATCCGAGAAGTGGATTTAATGAGTTGCTAAGGTAAGTATTTTAAAATTAGTTAGCTTTAAAGCCGAAAATCCGGATCTTATCATGATGAAGCCAATTTTAGCAGTCCTGGCCTGCCTTACGGTACAAACCGCATGGGCCCAGGAGTCCGACTCGCTGACCATCCGCCGGATGGCAGATGAAGTGCTGACCCGCAGCACCGCTTACGAAAATTTACGTGTACTCACCAAACAGATCGGTGGCCGGCTGGCCGGCTCCCCGCAAATGGTGAAAGCAGAAAAGTGGGGCGCTGAGGTGTTAAAAGCGGCAGGGGCAGATAAGGTATTTACACAGGAATGCATGGTGCCGCATTGGGTGCGTGGCGAAAAGGAACAGGCAAAGATTATTAGCCGGCGCCGCGATTTTGTACCGCCGCTGAATATCATTGCACTGGGCAATTCCGTTGGTACTGGCAGCAAAGGTGTTACCGCACCTGTACTGGAAGTAAGCTCTTTCGAGGAACTGGAAGCCCGGAAGAGCGAAGTGAAAGGGAAGATCGTGTTTTACAATTATCCCTTCAACCCGAAATTCATTAAAACCTTTCATAGCTATGGCGATGCGGTGAAATTCCGCAGTCAGGGGCCCAGCCGGGCAGCTAAATACGGCGCACTGGCCATCATTGTACGATCTATGAGCCATAGCATGGATAATCATCCGCATACCGGCAGCACCCGTTACAACGATTCTTTCCCGAAGATTGCTGCCGTAGCCATCGGCCTGAAAGATGCCGGGCGGCTGAGCAAGCGGATCGTGAACGACCCGTCTATGCAGGTTTTCCTCCGCACCACCTGCCAGATGCTGCCCGATACCATTGGCCATAACGTGATTGGCGAACTGCGCGGAAGCGAGTTTCCGGATGAGTACATCACGGTAGGTGCGCATCTCGATTCGTGGGATAACTGCGAAGGTGCCCATGACGATGGCGCCGGTGTGGTGCAGAGCGTTGAAATACTGAGAGCGTTTAAAACCATGGGCCTCCGCCCAAAACGGACCCTGCGCGTAGTACTTTTCGCAAACGAAGAGAACGGTGTACGCGGTGGTGCCAAATATGCAGAGCTGGCAAAAACGAATAACGAAAAGCACCTATTCGCACTGGAGAGCGACGCCGGTGGTTTCACTCCGCGTGGCTTTATCATGGAAATGACGGATGCGCAGCGTGCAAAAGTGAAGAGCTGGGCACCATTAATGATTCCATATGGCTTGTATGACTTCGATGAAGTTGGTTCCGGAGTGGATATCACACCGTTGGGCCGTGCGTTCGGCATCCCTATGGCTGAACTTTCTCCTGACTCACAGCGTTATTTTGATATTCATCATGCCGCATCCGATGTATTTGAATCCGTGAATAAGCGGGAACTGGAAATGGGTGCCATCGGCATGGGGGCATTGATCTATCTTGTTGATAAATACGGTTTATAATCCTGACCATGAAGAAATTTGTACTGATCATTATCGCAATCATCCTGGTAGTACTGGGAGGCTTCTTTTACTACCGGTATTACTTTGTATTTGGCCGCGGGGCCAAGGCGGGTGAGCTGAACTATTTTGTGCAGAAGGGGTATATCTGGAAAACGTATGAAGGCAGGCTGATCCAGACGGGCTTTAAACCCCAGAACATGGGCGGCATGCAGTCGAACGAGTTCCAGTTTTCCGTAACGGATGAGAGGGTGGCACAGATGCTGATGAGCAGCAGCGGGAAGATTCTGGAATTACATTACAAAGAGTACCTCGGCGCCCTGCCCTGGCGCGGGTATAGCAGCTTTATAGTAGATAGTGTGATATCAGTGACGGACCCTGGTACGGGTAAACGAACGACATTTTAAGGCAAAAAGCCGGGTGGAAACACCCGGCTTTTTTTATTGGAAGGGGAGCCATTGTATTTTTCGAAAACTTCTAACCCCCGTCGAAGTGACTTTCGAGAATATTCAACCTTACTGCTATTGCCATTGGACAACCGCCAAAATGTACTGCTGCACCATTAAATATCCGTCAATTCACCCCGGATACCCCTCTGGTGCGTCTTACGTATATTTCAGTACAACTAAATATTAAAGTAATGGCTATTTTAGATTCCATCATTCCATTTACCGGTAAACTCGGTAATATCATTTCTTACAAGCGCAACGGAAAACACTGTTTGCGCACTAAGCCCGAGCAAGTCAGGCAAACGGCCAACACACGCCAGGCTGCCAAATGGTTCGGCGCTGCCAGCCGTAAAGGTGCCCTTATCCGGAGTGCCATCACTCCCGAACTGGACATTTACCCCGACAGCTACCTCGTAAACCGGCTGAACAGTTACATCATGAAGGCAGGGAGGAACAACCATGCCGGCCTGAAGAACTTCCGTTTCAATGGCTACACGGGCCTTGACAAGCTATTTCCTCAGCTGCCTGTTTTCTCTAAAGACGGTACGCTGCACATACCCGCGCAACGGTTGGAAGCCTATGGCAACAACTATGGCACCGCAAAGCAGATGGAGGTGAAACTGATCGCCACCCGTATCGACTTTGCCACCCGCAGCATTACCGGCACCGATGCAGTAGTGATGACCATCGACCTGGAGCAACCTTTCAATGGTGCAGAAATGTCTATTGAAGTCCCCGGCAAGGGCACACTGCTGGTAGTTGTACAGGTAAGGCAGATTGGGGAAGACGGTGATTACCGTGACCGGAACTGGTTTGCCGCCGATATCGTGGCGGTTGTCGAAGATCAGCAGCCTGAGGTTTCGCTTGCAAAAAACAAATCCCATAAGAAACTAGCCGGCATACCTTCAATGCCGCCCCGTAAGGCCGCTTCCACTCAAAACAGGCAGGCTGTCAATCAACGGGAATAGCGTATCGCCATTACTGGATATTTAGTTGTAAGAAATTCATAATCAAACAATAAGGAACCCCAATCTACACGGCAGGCCACTCTTCCGCCAGCCATTGCCATGGGCTGCAGGCGCCCGATCTTCCCTTTATATGCCTGTTACCTGCTTCCCCTCTCCTCCAACACAATTCCGCATCACCTGCACATCACCTCCGCATCAAGTCCACGTTATCGACGTACTTAACTCGTATTTAAGCCGTAGTTACTCCTGAGTTACTTAATACTTACCTGCTTCTAACTGCATTCATTACAGTTTCATTATACTTTCAGCAACCTCCTTTTATGTATGGAATAGCTAATCTTTAAAAGAGAAGAACTGGCGTGAGCGGCCTTCAGGAGCCATAGGTTTGACGGGCAGCAACGATGGTATTATGAACTGGGATATCAACACAATACATTGTATTGCGCGGAAATGCAGCATCGTCCGGGATGAGAAAGTTATTGTTGCATTCTTGAATTGAAACCGCTTATCGGGCAGTATCAGGAAACTTATTGTCCTGCGTAGAGCAGGAAGATAGCGGGCCTTTTGTGGAAGTCCTGGTTATCCTTTTTCCATTGTGCAATGGTTTGGGTACGGATAAATTCCGTAGGCGCCGTAAGGTCTGCAGCCACACAAAGCAGAGTACTGTCGCTGGCGTGCTGGAGTATATCTCTCAGAAGAGGGTTATTGCGGTAGGGGGTTTCTATGAAAAGCTGTGTTTGTTTCTTTTGGGCAGAAGTAGCTTCCAGCTCTTTGATGGCCTGCATTCTTTCCAGATTCTTAATGGGCAGGTACCCCACAAACTGGAAGTTCTGGCCATTCATGCCGGAGGCCATGAGGGCGAGGAGCATGGAGTTAGGACCAACCATGGGCACTACGGTAGCCTGTACCTGGTGGGCGACCTGCACAACGATGTTGCCGGGGTCTGCCACTGCGGGGCATCCTGCTTCGCTGATCACACCGATGGAGTGCCCTTCCTGCAGGAGCTTCTTTACAAGCGCTGTATCAGGCGGGTTTTGCTTGTTCATGGGGTGGAGCTGCAGTGCATCGATATTTATGCTACGGTCGAGGGCTTTCATGAACCGGCGTGCCGTTCTTTCATCTTCCACGAAGAAAAAACGAAGCTGCCGGATGGTATCAGTGATATACGCAGGAAGGCTGAAAAGCGCATCTGCACTGAGAACCGTTGGAATAAGATATAATTTGCCCTTTTGTGCCATAGTAATTGATGAATTCCGGCAAAGATAGGTTTTCTAGGCTTCCGTTCCTTCCGGCAGGCGCTGCGCCTGCAAATGGATCGTTGCCGCTATTACTGCATAGCAGGGCGCAAGTAGCCATCCCAGTACCGGGATGAACAGGAAAAGATAAAATACAACCCCATTCCCTAATGCCATGCCTTTATGCTGACGGATGTACCGGATACTCTGCGCCATAGGCCAGCGGCGGCGCTCAAAGCTGTAGTCCATCATCGAAAATCCAAAGTAATAGCATTCCACCAGCAAGGCTATCAGCGGCGTGAGCCATCCGAGGATAGGAACGAATGCGAGTATCGCCAATACCAGCATCAGCCCCGTCTGATACAGGAGGTTCCGGAGGGAAAGGCGGATCCCCCGCCAGAGGTCCTTCAGCAGCTGTGCGGCATTAAACGGATAATCTTTGCCCTGCATAATACTTTCCGTTTTCTCGGAGAGATATGCGAAAAGCGGGGCGCCTACTATTAAGAACAAATATTTGAAGAAGGAGAAATACATGATCAGGAAAACCATGCGCACGGCGAACCCTACCAGCAAAAACAGGAAATTGACAAAGCCGTTCTGCAGCTCCTCTATCCAGGTTTTTAATGTGAGCAGGTTGAGTACATAATCAATGAAAACGCCGGAATAGTCCCATACATAAATGATCCCGGCCACAAACATAAGGCAGTACACGATCCCCGGTATAACGATCCACTTCCACAACCTGTGTGTTGAAATGAAACGATGGGCAGCGCCATAAGACTGTATGGCGCCTATAACTTCTCTTAGTGAAAACAACGTTCGCTTTTTTTAGATATGAAGCAAAAAATGTACTGGAGTTTTGCTCAACCAACGGATGGGTCGAACGTAAATTAGTATTATTTTTCAGTATGCCTAAACTGGAACGCGCATTTTATCTCGAGAAAAATGTACTGAAAGTAGCCAAAGCTTTGCTGGGAAAGGTTTTGGTGACAGAAATAGATGGTGTCCGCACATCCGGGAGAATTGTGGAAACGGAAGCTTACAATGGCGGGGCAGACAGGGCATCGCATGCCTGGAACAACCGGCGTACGCAACGTACCGAAATCATGTTTGCCGAAGGAGGTGCTGCATATGTTTATCTCTGTTACGGTATTCATCATCTCTTCAACGTAGTCACCAATCTGCAGGAAGTGCCGCACGCCGTACTGGTTCGCGGCCTTGAACCGCTGGAAGGTATTCCGGATATGCTGCACCGCACCGGTAAGCAAAAAGTGGATTACACCCTTACTGCGGGCCCCGGCAGCCTTTCGCGCGCACTGGGCATCAGTACTGCCCTCACGGGCCAGAGCCTTCTTGGAAATCAGATCTGGATAGAAGATGCTCCCGCCATACCACCGAAGGATATTGTTGCCGGTACCCGCGTAGGCGTGGCCTATGCCATGGAAGATGCTTACCTGCCGTACCGGTTCTGGATCAGGGGGAATAAATGGGTGAGTAAAGGGAAAGGACTAACCAGGTAGTTGCAACGGCACTTCCTGAAAACGAAACAGGCCCTTGCGGGCCTGCTGTATTGAAAGAGAGATAAAGTAATGTGCGGGGGGATCAGAACTTCGGGCAAAGCGTGCCGTTCTTGTTGCTGTCGCCTTTCTTGCCGATGTAGATCACGGAAATCTCCATACCACCGCGGTAGTTGGAGGCCGGCTTCAGGGTAGATACGTTCATGTCGTAGCTCAAACCTACCTTGAAGCTGTTGAACTCAAGGCCTACATAAGGATTCACGGCATCTTTCAGACGGAACCAGGAACCTACGTAGAAAATGGTGGGACTGTCGGGCATATCGTTCAGCAGGAAGCCGTAAGCCGCACCCATGGTGGTTTCTACAGCCTGATTCTGCCGCATGTAGTGTGCGGAAACGTGAATGCGGTTGCCGCCGTTAACCGGGAAAGAACCGCCGCCATGCACGGTATAGCGATAGCTCAGGCGGTTGTTATTATTATCAAGGAAAGTTTCTGTAGGCTGTGTGAAGTGATAATAGGAAGCACCGAGGTAAATGTTGGACGATTCCCCGATAAGGCCGCTGTACAGCAGGCCCACGTTATAATCAAGATAAGAAATGTTTGTATTGGAAATGGTTTCGCCACTGGGCAGGGAAGGGTCGTACCCGTTGTCTCCTATCTGCTGCTCGAAAATAAGTTTACTCTGATCTACCCGCTTCTGTACCAGCGCCATCTGTACGCCAAGCCCTAAAGTATGGTTCCCTTCCACATCCAGGCCTTTGTGGTATGCTGTGCTGGCGGCTATGAAGTTGGAAGTGAGTGCACCTGCACCGGTTTTATCATACAGTGCAAGTATACCCGCACCCCAGGTGTCTGTATAAGGAATTGAATTCTTTAAAATACCGAAATCCGCTGCCAGCGTACCTGTGATATAAGGAGAAGCAATACTGCGCCATTGGCTGCGGTAATTGCCGGATAAACGAAGGTCGCCGGAGAAGTACCCCGTAAATGCCGGATTCAGCGTCATCGGAGACGCAAAGAACTGCGTGAAATGCGGATCCTGCGCTTTAACAGGGCTGAATGCATAAAGGGCTATGGTTAATAGGAGTAGTACTTTTTTCATTTCAATACTTCATCGGTTAAAGGCATATAGGGACACTATATAATGCTAAGGTAGAAAATCAATTTTATATTTCAAATTAAATCTATATATATAGCAGGAGGTATTGATATAGATTTAGTTAAGCATGGCCACGCTAATTCTGGTTGTTTTTACTGTTATAGTGCCTTTCTTTAGAACGCGAAATCTGCTCATTTGTTACTGCTGCACCTTTTCCCCGAAAGCCAGATCTCCCGCATCGCCCAGTCCGGGTACGATGTAGCCTTTGGCAGTCAGCTCATCGTCGATATCGCCGGCCCAGATGCTGATATTGGCATCGGAGTGGCGCTGTACGTACTCGATGCCGATAGTACAGGCAATAGCTGTAACGATGTGGATATGAGCGGGTTTACCGAATTCGGCGATGTGCTCGATGGTTTTTACCAGCGAAGCACCGGTTGCCAGCATAGGGTCGGAGAGGATGAGGACTTTCC
The DNA here is from genome assembly GCF_003149455.1 of Chitinophaga deserti. Taxonomy (GTDB): domain Bacteria; phylum Bacteroidota; class Bacteroidia; order Chitinophagales; family Chitinophagaceae; genus Chitinophaga; species Chitinophaga deserti. The sequence continues at coordinate 626,049 of NZ_QFFK01000001.1, read as the reverse complement.
CGTCCAGCGGAGGACAGGACACATATTCGAGGCTGATGTCGAAAGATCCGTCGCGGTTATGCTTGCGGTACGCGGAAACATAGGCATGATCGGCTTTGTCGAAGTAGTTAACAAGGCCCTGGTGCATGGCCAGTCCGGCCCGGAGGATGGTACCTATAACCGGCTGGTACTTGAACACCTGCACATGGGCGCTTCCCAGCGGGGTTTCAACTTCCTTGTCTACATACATCAGCGTTTTGCTGATTTCGTAGGCGGCAACCTCGCCCAGTCTTTCCAGGTTACGGCGAAACCGCATCCTGTCTTTCTGGATCACTTCATCCCTTATCTCGCTCATCCACTCGCTTACCAGTGAGTTGGTGTCACTCAGATTGATTATCATAACCCTGCTGTTTTGCGTACGCCGCCAAAATAGCATTTTTTTCGCTACCAGACCGCTTTTTCCCGCCCGATAACATTTGCCCGGGTAACGATATCCTTCAATACCACCGGCTGTTTGATCAACTTTCAGCGCCTGCTCCGCAGGTTACGGTACAGTAGTTTAAGCGCCATTAAGGGAGCAGGCACTTTCCCGCAGTAGTATCCCCTGTTGCGCCACGCCCGCGGATAAACGGAAGCGCACCGGTCAGCCGATACTTTTCCGGACACCGGCTGTCATTGATCTTCCTGCCGGCCCTGCCATCGGGGGCCGGTATTACGGAATAAGTGGTCTCGGTTTTTCTCAATACGCAGTTGACAGGGTATCCCCTCACCACCATTTCCTTCAGGAGGTATGCCCGTGTTTCCGGTGGTGCTTTCAGCACGGTATCCTGGTGAGTGAGACTTTGTGACTTATTACACCGCGCGGGCCCCGGCTTCTTGCTCATTTGCAGTGCAGGTTTGGCAAGGTCCCGGCAATCGATAATTAATGTACGGCGGACCGGGCCTTGCCCTGTCACCACCATTTCCTTCAGGTAGTATGCCCGTGCTTCCAGATATACTTTCAGCACGGTATCCTTCTTTCTGAACGTTTTCTTAACAGTAGTATACCCGATATATCGGAATTCCAGCCCGTAATGCTTTTCCGCTTTGATTTTCAACAGGGTAAAGCGCCCGGCAGAGTCCGTAACCGTGCGGTTAGGTGTACCCGTAATTAAGACCGATACCCCGGCCAGCGGTTCATCCGTTGCCGCATCATAGACGGTACCTGTAACCCGGATCGTTTCCTGAGCGGCAAGTGTACCGCTGATCAGCAGGAAAGCACAGCAAAGGAGATAGCGTTGCATAGGCGGGAGGTTTGTTTACCCCATGATGCATATCATCCCCTCTATTCCATAAAATAAGCGGGCCTTCCATTATCTTTGACCAAAATTTTCGAAATGGTATATCACGTAATCGGTTTAATGTCGGGCAGCTCGCTGGATGGTTTGGATATTGTGTATGCGGAACTTACAGAAGTGAGAGGACAATGGTCTTACCAGATCCATGCCGCCGAATGCATCCCTTATGCCGATGAGTTGAGAAACTCCCTGCGCGATGCCATCCACATGAACGCCCGTGATTACCAGTTACTTCATACCGCTTACGGCCGCTTTACCGGTGAGCAGGTGAACGCTTTTATAGAACGGAACGGACTGAACCATAAGGTCCATTTCGTTGCATCGCACGGGCATACCACTTTCCATATACCCGAACAGCGGACCACAGCCCAGCTGGGCGATGGTGCTTCCATTGCCGCGGTAACAGGCCTCCCTGCCATCACAGACCTCCGAGCTATTGACGTAGCCCTCGGCGGACAGGGCGCTCCCATCGTACCCATCGGTGAAAAATACCTCTTCCCTGACTTTGCCTACCTGCTCAACCTGGGCGGTATCGCCAATATCTCCGCTAAAAACGGTGAATCTTACCAGGCTTTTGATATCTGTCCGGCTAACCGGGTGCTGGATACGCTGGCACAGGGGCTGGGTAAGGCTTATGATGAAAACGGCAGTCTTGCAGCTGGCGGAGTAACCGACGAAGCATTGCTTTCAGCCCTCAACGCCCTGCCCTACTACGCGCTGCCTTCTCCCAAATCGCTTGCAAACGATTTCGGTACCGATACCGTGCTGCCATTGATAGCAGGCCACACCCTTTCCGTACAGGGTAAGCTGCGCACTTATGTGGAACACATTGCCACGCAGATAGAAGCTTCCGTAAAAGGCCTGGGGCTCCCCACGCAGGGGGCGCAAATGCTGGTTACGGGCGGCGGCGCTTTTAACCGCTTCCTGATAGAAACCATTGATGCCCGCCTCGACCCGCTGGGTATCACCCTCGTAGTGCCGGATGAGCAAACGGCCGCTTACAAGGAGGCCCTTGTAATGGCGCTCATCGGTGCGCTCCGCTGGCGTCAGCAGCCTAATATTCTTTCTTCCGTTACCGGCGCTCCGCGCGATAGTGTGAACGGCGCCCTCTGGGTAAGTGAAGACTAGGCCTGTACCAATTCCGTAAAAGAAAAATTATCTCCGTCGAAAAGCCCTCTGTCGCTGAGTTTCAGCCGGGGGATGACGAGCAGCGCCATGAACGATAAGGTCATGAAAGGCGCATCCAGCTTACTGCCCAATGCTTTCGCCGCTTTATCGAGCTGGCTGTAGCGGAGTGCGGTATCATAGCCATCGCCTGCACTCATAAGGCCGGCAACCGGCAATGGCAGGATGTATTCCTTCTCTCCGTCGATCACGCAAATACCACCTTCTGCACCTATCAGCGCATTCACTGCACGGCGGATACTTTCATCATCAACCCCTACGGCTATGATGTTGTGACTGTCGTGTGCAACAGTGGAGGCGATAGCGCCGGAGCGGAGGCCGAAGCGGTGAATGAAAGCACAGGCCGGAGGAGCGTCTTCATAACGGTTCACGACCGTAATCTTCAATACGTCCTGCGCAACATCGCTGTTGAGCAATCCGTTTTGTGCGGTGAGCTGAAAGGTAAGTGGCTGGGTGATGAGCTGACCATCCAGTGCTTCGATCACTTTTACATTGCAGGTATCTGCCGGTGCGGGGATGTGGAAATCAGTTACCGGTTTGGCGGTGCAGTGGAAGCGGTTGATGGGCGTTACGGGTACTGCGGAAATGAGTGTTTCACCTTCAAGGGCTACCTGCCTGCCGCCGATCCATGTTTCGAGGATATTGAAATCGCTAAGGTTATCTGCGATAATGAAATCTGCGTGGTCGCCTACACGGAGCAGTCCTGCGGGTATGTTGTAATGTACCACCGGATTGATGCAGGCTGCCTGCAGGATGTTGTACAGGTCGTGCCCTTTGGCGAGGGCTCTTTTTACAAGAAGGTTGATATGTCCTTCTTCGAGATTATCCGGATGCTTATCATCACTGCAGAACATAACGCGCTGCGGATGTGTGGAGATCAGTGGTTCGAGGGCTTCGAAATTGCGTGCGGCGCTGCCTTCACGGATGAGGATGTGCATGCCTGCGGCAAGTTTGTCGAGCGCTTCTTCCAGTGTGAAGCATTCATGGTCGGTAGAGATGCCTGCGGCTGCATATTGCGCGGCAAGGTTGCCACGAAGGCCGGGAGCGTGGCCGTCTACCGGCTTACCGTATTTCTTCGCCGCTGCTATCTTTTGCATTACTTCCGGATCGTGATGCAGTACGCCGGGGAAGTTCATCATTTCTGAGAGGTAGTATATATCGGGCCTTTGCAGCAATCTGTCTACCCCTGCAGCATCAATGGCATCGCCTGCGGTTTCGAATACGGTGGCGGGTACGCAGGAGGGAGCGCCGAAGCAGAAGCGGAAGGGTACCTGCCTTCCGTTATCCAGCATAAATTCCACGCCTTTTTCGCCGCATACGTTGGCGATCTCATGCGGGTCGGATACACTGCCCACCGTACCATGAACAACGGCCATACGGGCAAATTCTGAAGGAACCAGCATGGAGCTTTCCACATGCACATGGGCATCAATGAAGCCGGGAAGGATAAAGCGAGCGGGAACCGGCGCTGTAGCCGGCTTTACTGCGGTTATTTTGCCCTCTTCCATAGAAACAACAGCGGGAAAGGTTCTTCTGCCGGGGATGTCCACTACATGCCCTGCAATATGCAATGCGTTCATGTGGCTAAACTCGGGAAAAACTGTTAAAACTGCGTGAAATGATTTTGCCAGTTTCCCGGAAAAGATACATTTGTACTCTATTCGTCTATCATTTAAATCCTCATCAATGAAAAGATTCCTCGGGTTAGCCATTACTATAGCCCTTTCCGGAGCAGCCATCAGTTCACAGGCCCAAACGGCCGACGAGATCATCGCCAAACACCAGGCAGCAATGGGTGGCGATGCCAAACTGAAATCCCTCAAGTCATTATACTCCGAAGGTACCATGTCTGTTCAGGGCATGGATTTTCCCTTCAAAATCACAGTACTCAGCAATACCGCCATGCGGGTGGAGTTTGAAGCCATGGGCACTACCAACATCCAGGTGGCTACCCCCACCGGCGGATGGTTCCTCCTCCCGGTTCAGCAACAGACAGAGCCGGTAGATGCTAATCCTGATGATATGAAAGACATCGGTTCCGAACTGGACCTCGAAGGCGAACTGGTAGATGCCAAAGCAAAAGGCCATACCGTGGAGCTGGTAGGTAAAGATGCGTCAGACGGGCCGGAGCAATACAAGTTCAAACTCACCCGTAAAAACGGTTCTGTAGCGCATTACTTCATCGATCCCGCCACTTTCTTCATCACCAAGCGTGTCACCACCGGTAATGTACAGGGGCAGGAAATGACGCTGGTAACCAAACTGAGCGATTACAAGAAAACCAGCGATGGGTATTCCTACGCCGCAAAGATCGAGCAGTCGCCCATGGAAACCGTTGTTGTACTTACCAAAGTAACTGCCAACCCGCCCGTTCCGGACAGCACTTTCCAGAAGCCGGCCGCGAAATAACCGCAGCTGCAGCATAAAAAGAAAACCGCCCGGAAGCGAAAGCCCCGGGCGGTTTTTTTATGTGGATACGTTACTGGTAACGGCCCAGCATCTCCGTAGCCTCGCGCCTCACCCTGTCTGCCAGGTGCTGCGGTGCAATTACTTTCACACGGCTGCCGCTGCTCAGGATGAGCATTACCAGCTCATGGTTTACTACTATCCGGAGGCGCACCCTGCACTCTTCTTCATTATCGGTTATGATTTCCTGCGAAGCGTGCATGGGCTGCGTTTTCACGTATTTACCCTGCAGTGGCGTATAAGAAAGAATGATCTCTTCCGGCTCGCCTTCCGCTACGGTTATACCGATGGCGTTTTTAAAATAGGCAGCGTCGTCGAAGTTCTTGGCGTCGAACTTATCGTTGGTAGGCCAGTGCTTCACGATACGGTCGAGCGCGAAAGTGAGCACGGTACCGCCTTTGGCTTTCTGGCTTTTACCGATGAGGTAGAAGCGGTGGTTATATTCCCGGAGGTGGTAAGGTTCCACCCAATGTTCTTTAGGCTCGGTGCGGTCGAAGGTCTGGTAGGCGATACGGATCACTTCGAGGTTCTTGATGGCGTCTACGATCTCGGGAATCAGCTCGGCTCCTTTGTACTGGGCACCGCGGCTGAACTTCACCAGCCCTTTGTTTTCAAGGTCCTGCCGGTTCATTTTCACACTGGCGGCAATTTTCAGGATGGCATCTTCGAAGCGCTGTATAACGGGCAGGCTGCGGAACTGTTCGAGGATGCCGATAGCTACCTCCAGGCCCTGGAGGTCGGCTTCATCGATTGGACTGTTACCTATGGAATAGTTTTCGTCTTCATATTGATAAACGCGGGAGCTGCGGTTGTAAACGATGGGAGCGAAGTAATTCAGCTCGGGATCGTTGCGCATGTCCTCGATATCTTTCTGGATGGTGCGTACAGCGATGGTTTTGTCCATTTTCTCCGACACGAATTCCACGAGGTTCTCGAGGCTGGGCTTGGGGAGGCGCTTGTTGCGGAGGCGCTCGTCGAGCCAGCGGTAACGGGAAAGGGCGTCTTTGTTCTTGGGCATGTTCGGATATTTTTCGGGATAAAAATAAAACATTTTCACTACGCATATCCCATGCGCAGGCCCCGGGTACTTTTGTATTGTTATCAATATCCAAACTATGAGAAAGGAATCAGTAACAACCGCAGCCCATCTGGAAGCCACAGCCATTAAGGTAGGACAAATAATCCTGGACGACTCGCATTATCTCACCTGCTGGGGGTATTTGCAAACGCCTGAAGGATGGCGGAAGTGCGACTTCGTAACCAATTACGATGTGCTGAACACCATGCTCCGTGCTATCGAGGATAAGAGTGAAGCGGTGCAGATGGCCATTGTTCAGAAGCTGGAGCATATGGAGCAAATTCCCGAGATCATTGATTTCGAAGCCCAGCTGGGCGAAGCCGTATTGTTCGACAATATCGCTTTCCGCCTCGAGCGCCCGCAGTTCAGCAGCGGCGAATGGGCAGATTACACGAACGATGACTGTTATTACATCCGCCAGGCCGAGCCTGTAACCCCTGCAGAAGCTTACGCCCGTGGCGTAGAGCATTGCATGCAGGCACTGGGCAAAAGCTACGAGCTGTACCTGGGCTACCTGGAACTGGAATTCGATGAGGATTCTGCGCGTAAACAGGCCGATCTGGCAGACGATATGAAATACACCCTGGCATACTACGCATACCGCCAGGCTGCAGAAGATAAATAGGAAGTTTTGGGGAAGACAGGGCGCTGTCCCCCCCGTCATTCGCAGCGATCCTGATCTTCCCTGCTATCCGTTCGTTTGAAAACCCACCCTCGGTCATCCATTGTGACCCCGAAGTACCGCGGAAAGCGCGGGCTGTTTATCCCGAAACCGGCGAAAAGCACCGGCCATCCGGCCTTTCGCTCCTATTGTTAACCCGAAAACAGGCCTGTTGCCTGAGTTAACCCACAGATGCGGACTGTTGTAAGAACAGCCCTTCATCCATTGTTGTCTCCCGGCGGCGCTGCATTTAGCTACTGCCGCAGTTTTGCCTGATGTGAGCACCGGAGGCGGGCTATTGAACCCCAATAGCCGTAAGCCAACCTTCCGGGCGATTAACCCGGCGGCGGCCCCCGCATTTTCTAATGCGGGGCCGTCCGCGAGGCAAAATGCCCCCAAAATAACCTGCACTACCCCAAACATTCCCAAAGCATATACCCAGACAATTATCCCGGCCAAAGGTCTCGTCCTGACCCCTATACCTGTTATTCCCCGCTCATTTTCCCGTGGGTGGCAGCGGCTTCCACTGCCGTTTTCACCGGAACAGGCTCGTTCTCCAGGCCTGTTCCGGCCGCCACCTGCTTAAAATCTCATTAAACCATAAAAAAAATTCCTTAAAGTCTATAAAAATTGTAGGAAAATGGTATTTTTGAATTCCTTAAAGAGGAAAAATATGAGTTTAAGATTAGGGGACGCCGCTCCCAATTTCACCGCAAAGACCACCATTGGAGAAATAAACTTTTACGAATATCTCGGCGACAGCTGGGGCATCCTTTTCTCCCACCCTGCAGATTTTACCCCTGTTTGCACTACCGAACTCGGTAAAACTGCCCTTCTCAACGGAGAGTTCACCAAGCGTAACGTGAAAGTGCTCGCACTCAGCGTAGACCCGCTTGATAAACATAAAAGCTGGATCGGAGATATCAACGAAACGCAGAACTGCCACGTTGATTTCCCCATTATTGCCGACGAAGATAAAACGGTGGCCAACCTCTACGGTATGATCCACCCCAACGCTTCCGAAACTTTCACCGTGCGTTCCCTCTTCGTGATCGGACCCGATAAGAAAGTAAAACTGACCATCACTTACCCCGCCTCTACCGGCCGCAACTTCCATGAAGTGCTCCGCGTAATCGACTCCCTGCAGCTGACGGCCAACTATAGCGTGGCTACCCCGGCAGACTGGAAAGATGGCGAAGATGTGATTGTGGTGCCTGCCGTGAAAACGGAAGACATCCCGGCTAAATTCCCGAAAGGCCATAAAATCATTAAGCCTTATCTGAGAACTACACCGCAGCCTAATAAATAATCTGACGTATCTTTGCCGCGAAACGGAGCTTCCGTCTCAACCTGCGAAAGCAATTCTCTTCCGGCAAGGAAGTAAAAATATTGGAGGATGAAACCCGCAACTTACATGGTTGCAAGTATCTTACTCCTTACTGTTTTTTTTAATGGTTGGTTTTTGATTTTACGAAACGGGGATTTTTCCCCGTTTTTTTTATGCCTCACCACCCCCCAAAAAAAAGAGGCTGCCTGCCGGCAACCTCTCCAAATTATATCGCAATTAAGTCTTTTTTTACTGCTGGCGTACCCGGCGCCTGTCTTCCACCATCCCATTAAAATCATTAGGCTCAATGGTTTGTGTACGGATGGAGGTAGTGGTCATCTCCCGGCCGTTAGACATAAGTGTGGGTACAGAGGAAGTGCGCCCGCCCGTAACACCTGAATTGATGAAACCCAGTGCTGCTTCCAGGCAGGTTTCCTGCGGGTCCCCGAAATCACGGGTCACATTGTCCTGCGCAGCAATATCAGGCGTCATACCGGCGTAGTAGTCGCCCTGCCCGAGGGCATTCCTGCTGGAAAACTGGGCCATATATACCGTAAACTTATCAATCCCAATGGCAAAGAAGCCCACCGGTTTACCATAGGTTTTGCTGCCTACGGTGCGTACCGTAACATTACCCGGCCATGCTTTTAAAGAGTTGACAGTCAGCTCACTGGCCGATGCCGAGCTGCCTGACACGATGAATACGATCTTTTTAACACCGGTTAAAGGACCGGCTTTCTCAAATTGAAACGTATTGCCGGCTTCCGTAAAATCAAGGTCAGCGTAGGTAAGTGCTTTCCCGTTCTGGTACACCTGCTTGTAATTGGCATCCAGGTAAGGGATAGTTTTGAGGATGGGCGCTTTATCATTGCGTACCAGCTCGTTATACACCTGTTTGTACATCACCTTTCCCTGCAGGGCGGAGGGAGCCAGCAGGTTCATGAGGAATTCGGCCGTAGACACATATCCGCCGCCATTGTAACGGAGGTCTACCACCACAGCGTTCACCCCTGCAGCATTGAAATCTGAAAATGCCGTATTCAGAGAGGTTTGGGCTACGCTCTGGCGGGTGAAATGGGCGAGGGCGAGGTAACCGGTTTTATTCCCGTTCTGGGCGGGGAATACCTTCCAGGTAACTACGGGGTCGCTTTTATATGTGGTTTTGGTAATGGTAGCGGTGATATCAACACCCGGGTTATCAGGCCGGCGGAAAGTAAGTTTAGCCTCGCTGCTGTTCATCAGCGCGGTAGCCGCAGCCACTGTAGCGGTAGCGGGAGCATCGTTTACCCTGGTGATGAGGCTGCCGCGGGTAATACGCGCCAGGTCTGCCGGAGAACCTTTTTCCACGTTGCGTACATACAGATAAGCCTTTGGATCGCCCCCGAAGGTTACTACCACGGGTATCAGGCCAAGATCGTTACCATCACCTTCCAGATTAACCGCTGCTTTGATCCCTCTTGCGAGGTTACCTTTCTCCACATAGGAGAATTTGGCGTGGGAAGGGTTGGGAATATAGTATTCATAAGGCTTCCCTGTAGCAGGGTCGTTTTTCAGCTGGGTGATTTTGAACAGGGCATTGGTAAGACTGCCAAACTCATCATTTCCCGCATATTGCCGTGGGTTGAAGGCGTCGTAAGAAGGAATGGCATCGTACCAGAGGTAGGTTTCTTTTGCGTAGAGGTACAGGGAATCGAGGCTTAGCTGCAACCTGGTACCCGTTGTGGGCGTGGGGTTGCCATCGGATGGGGAAGGATTGCCGCTTTTCTTACAGGCAGCAAAAGCCGCTATCCAAATAAGGGCGGCTGCTGCGATCCGGAGCTTAATCATATATACAAAGCAGTTTGACAGTAATTTACGTGAAAACACCCAAATGTTGCCACATCCGGGTGTTAACGTAAAGTAAAACGGTAAAATCTAAGTATTAGTTGCCTTGCGGCTTCTTATGTTTCCGCAATTGCTGCAGCACAGCCTGGAAATCTTTCGGCAGGGGGGCTTCCAGTTCTACCGGCGCTCCGTCCATACCCGTAAATTTCAGCTTCCAGGCATGGAGTGCCAGGCGCTGGAGCAGGGGGCGCTCTTCTTCGGTGAATTTGCCCAGCCTGAACTTCTTTTTGATAGCAGACAGAAGGATGGGGGTGGCGGTGCCATACAGTTCGTCCACTGCAATTGGGTGTCCGAGCGATTTCATATGCACGCGGATCTGGTGGGTACGGCCGGTATGGATCCTGAATTTCACAAGGCTGTACAGGGTATAAGCTTCCTGCACTTCATAATCCGTCAGCGAAGGGCGGCCCTTGGCATTGGTAACCATTTTGCCGCGCTGTACCGGGTGCTCCATAATCCCTGCGTTCACACTCCCCGATTCCTGCGCCAGCTCACCATTCACAATACCCATGTAGTACTTCTCCACATCTCTCGATTCGAATAGCTGGGACAAATATTTATGGGAAGCTTCATGTTTGGCAAACAGCACCAGGCCGCTGGTATCCCGGTCTATCCGGTGCACGGTGAAGATCTGGCCGTATTTCTTTTTCAGGAGGCCTGAAAGGGATAACAGCTCATTATCGTGCCGGTCGGGGATGGTCAGCAGGCCCGAAGGCTTGCTGACCGCCACAAAATCATCGTTCTCGAATATAATGAGAGATTCAATTCGCATGTTGCGCAGCCGTTATTTGAAATGTTTGAGCAGGATCACTTCCTTCTCGCTGAGGAAGCGCCATTTGCCGCGGTTGAGGTTCTTTTTGGTAAGGCCGGCATACATTACACGATCCAGTTTTTCCACGCGGTAATCGAGGTGTTCGAATATACGGCGTACAATACGGTTTTTACCGCTGTGGATCTCGATTCCGATCTGCGCTCTGTCTTTGGTATCTACCCAGGCCAGGCTGTCTACAGATGCAAATCCGTCTTCCAGCTCCAGGCCCGCCAGGATGCGGTCGAAGTCTGCTTTAGTAAGGGGTTTATCCAGCTCTACGTGGTAGATCTTCTTGATGTTATGCTTGGGATGAGCCAGCTTCTGTGCCAGCTCGCCATCGTTGGTAAGCAGCAGCAGGCCTGATGTATTACGGTCGAGGCGGCCTACAGGGTAGAGGCGCTCTTCAGCTGCATCTTCCACCAGTTCCATTACAGTCTGGCGCCCTTCCGGATCATCAGTGGTAGTGATGTATCCTTTGGGTTTATTCAGCAGTACATACACCAGGTTTTTCTGGATGTGGATGCGCTTATCGTTCAGTTTCACGGCTTCTTTACCGGTTACTTTGAAAGCAGGCTCCACAATCACTTCACCGTTCACGGTCACTTTACCTTCCTTGATATAATCTACTGCCTTACGGCGGCTGCAGATACCGCAATGCGCGATGAATTTATTCAATGGCATTTCTCCGCCTTCCAGTTCGGCTGAAGGAGTCTCTACTGCAATACGCTTGCGGGTACTCTTGGGTTTATTGGATTTGGAACCGTGAATGGCTGCCTTACGCTCGCTTTTACGCGGACGGGGCTTATCGCCACGAAGTTCCTTGTAAGACTTCTCGTCGTGGATTTCGCCGAACGACTTGTCTTCCACAATATCTTTCGGGTCTTTAGGTTTGCTTTTGCGGGAGCGGAGTTCCTTGAAGGGGGCTCCATCTGCGAAGGCGTGCTGGAACAGCTTATCGCCGGGTTTTACTTCGCGTTCCTTTTTAATCCTGGGATCGCGGTCGCCATCAGTTTTGGCGGATTTATCGAATGGCTTACCATCCTTTTTAGCACGGAAAGGCTTGTCTCCTTCTTCACGGGGGCGGAAGGGCTTATCGCCGAAGGGTTTACCTTCCCTGTCTCCGTATGTGCGTTTGGGTTTATCACCGTAAGGCTTATCGTCCCGGTCGCCACCGAAGGAGCGTTTGGGCTTATCTCCGTAAGGCTTATCGTCCCGGTCGCCACCGAAGGAGCGTTTGGGCTTATCGCCAAAGGATTTGTTGTCTCTGTCGCCTCCGAAAGTTCTTTTGGGCTTGTCTCCGAAGGATCTGCCTTCCTTATCGCCACCGAAAGTGCGTTTGGGCTTATCGCCGAAGGATCTGCCTTCTTTGTCGCCGCCGAAAGAGCGTTTAGGTTTATCGCCGAAGGGTTTGCCTTCTTTATCGCCACCGAAGGTCCTTTTGGGTTTGTCGCCGAAGGGTTTGCCTTCTTTGTCGTCCCTGTCGCGGAAGCTTTTACCTGCCGGTCTGGAATCGCCGGACCGGGGTGCTGCTTTGCCGCTTTTGTTTTCCTTGAAAGGGGAGAAGCCTTTACGGGGCGGTCTGCTTTGTTTCATGTGTTATGATTGTTTGCTGCATTCCTGCAGTATGTTTATGCTTTGTTGGCCAGTTGTCCGCAGGCAGCGTCAATATCCTTACCACGGCTTCTGCGGAGGCGGGCATTCACACGGTTTTTGCCAAGGTATTCCATGAAAGCGGCCACTTTCTCTTCGGAAGGCTTGCGGAATTGTGCTTGATCGATCGGGTTGTATTCGATGATATTCACCAGGTCTACAGGCACCTGCCGGTAAATTTTGATCAGTTCGTCGGCATCTTTCAGCGAATCGTTAAAATCTTTGAAGAGGATGTATTCGAAGCTGATTTCGTTTTCGGTGGCTTTGTAGAAGTAGTTGAGGGATTCCACGAGCACTTTCAGGTTGTTGGAATCGTTGATCGGCATGATCTCACTGCGCTTCAGATCGTTGGCGGCGTGGAGGGAAAGGGCGAGGTTGAAACGCACTTTATCGTCTCCCAGCTGTTTGATCATTTTAGCAACGCCGGCGGTGGATACCGTGATCCTTTTAGGACTCATGGCCAGCCCGTCGGGCGAAGTGATCCGCTCAATGGATTTCAATACGTTAGAATAGTTAAGCAGGGGTTCACCCATGCCCATATACACGATATTGGTGAGCTTTTTCCCGGAAGATTCTATGGATTGCTGGTTGATGAGGGCTACTTCGTCGAAGATCTCATCAAAATTGAGGTTTCTTTTACGGTCCATGAACCCGGTAGCGCAGAATTTGCAGCTGAGGCTGCAGCCTACCTGGGAGCTTACGCAGGCGGTTTGCCGGTTAGCAGTGGGGATGAGAACGCCCTCTACGAGGTACCCGTCGTGCAGGCGGAAGCGGCTTTTGATGGTACCGTCTTCACTGATCTGGGTGGCGTCCACTTTTACAGACGGGAAGCTGAATCTTTCTTCCAGTGCGGCCCGGAGTGTTTTGCTCAGGTTGGTCATGGCGTCGAAACCAGGTGCCTGTTTGGCCCAGATCCACTCATAGACCTGCTGGGCACGGAACGCCTTTTCCCCCATCTCACCAAATACCTCTTTCAACTGGGGGAGCGTCAGTTCCCTTATATTTTGCTTCCTCGTCATCCCGCAAAGGTACATCCGATTTTCGGATTGGAGAATTGTAGATTCGTTTGTGTAGCTGGTTATCCGGCCCGGAAGCCATAAATTCGCAATTCTTAACCATTCACCCATGCAAACTGCTTATATCGCGGACGCAGTCCGGAGCCCTATAGGCCGCTATGGTGGCGCTTTGAGCTCCATCCGGCCCGATGATCTCCTGGCCCTTATGCTGCGCTCGCTCCTGACGCGGAACCCTTCCCTCGACCCCGCGGCAGTGGAAGACGTGATCGCCGGGGCTGCCAATCAGGCCGGGGAAGATAATCGCGACGTAGCCCGGATGGCCGTACTCCTCGCCGGGATGCCCGTTTCCGTAGCCGGGAACACCGTTAACCGCCTCTGTGCATCAGGCCTCCAGGCCATTATGGACGCTGCCCGGGCTGTTATGGTTGGGGAAGGAGACGTTTACATGGCCGGCGGCGTTGAAAGCATGACCCGCGCCCCCCTCGTAATGCCTAAGGCCGACGGGGCTTTTAGCCGTAAAACCGAAATCTACGACTCCACCATCGGCTGGCGCTTCACCAATAAGAAACTGGCAGACGTGTATTACCCCTTCTCCATGGGGGAAACCGCCGAAAACGTAGCCCGCGAATGGAAGATTTCCCGGGAAGATCAGGATCTTTTCGCCTTCAACAGCCAGGTCAAATACAAACAGGCCCTCCAGTCGGGCATCTGGCAGGAAGAGATAATTCCTGTGGAGATCACGCCCAACAAGGAAGAGCAGGTGGTTTTCTCGAAAGATGAACACCCCCGCGAAACTACTCTCGAAAAGCTGGCCGGCCTCCGCCCTGCCTTCGCTAAAGACGGGTCGGTGACGGCAGGTAACTCTTCCGGGATTAATGATGGCGCTTCGGCCGTGCTGATCGTGTCGGAAGCAGCCCTGAAGCGCTTCAACCTCACACCCATCGCCATGATCCGCGGGATGGCCGTTGCCGGGGTAGACCCTGCCATTATGGGCATCGGTCCCGTACCCGCTACCGTTAAAGCCCTCAAACGCGCTGGTATCCGTGCCGGAGATCTCGACGCCATTGAACTGAACGAGGCTTTCGCATCGCAGGCCCTCGCCTGCATCCGCGAGCTGAAGCTGGACCCCGCTAAGATCAACCTGAACGGTGGCTCCATCGCCATAGGCCATCCGCTGGGTTGCAGCGGCGCCCGCATCACCACCACCCTTATGCACGAACTGAAACGCCGCGCCGGTGTTAAATACGGCCTGGCTACCATGTGCGTTGGCGTAGGGCAGGGTGCGGCTGTTGTTTACGAAAAAGTGTAGCTCCGGAGCATCCGGGCTTCTCCCCATACCCGGTCCTGCCGGCGCTCCAATCCGGCAGGGCCTTTATTTACACCATGAACAGGTCTGATTACGCCCTTGGCTATGCCATGGCCCTCACCGGCGCCATGATGTTCAGTGCCAAGGCCATCTATGTGAAGCTCATTTACCGTGTGGAAGCCATCGACGCCATTTCCATGCTGGCGCTGCGGATGGCTTTTGCCCTCCCGTTTTACATCGCTACGGCCGTGTACCTGTACCGGCGTACAGACAATGTGAAACTGACCCCCATGCAATGGGGCTGGGTTGCGGCACTGGGGTTGCTGGGGTATTATATCAGCAGCCTGCTCGATTTTATGGGCCTGGCCTACATTTCTGCCGGCCTGGAGCGGCTCATCCTTTTCCTGTACCCCACTTTCGCCCTGCTCATAGGGGCAATGGCCTTCAAACGGAAGATTACCCGTACGCAGGCAATTGCGCTGGGTATCGCCTATGCCGGGATGCTGGTGGTTTTTGGAGGAGACGTGCGGCAGGACTGGAACCCGGGTATGATTACCGGGTGTTTGCTGGTGCTGGGGTGCGCGGTAACTTATGCTTTTTACATCGTAGGCGGAGGAGAGGTGATCCCGAAAGTGGGTTCCATGAAGTTCACGGCTTATGCGCTGTGCTTTGCTTCCATCGGCATATTTGCGCAATACTTCGTGACCCATGGGGCGGAGGTACGGCATTTCAGCGGTGAAACCTACTGGCTGTGCTTCCAGATGGCCATTGTGTCTACCGTTATTCCTACTTTCCTTACCAGTGAAGGCATCCGGAAGATAGGGCCGGGTAATACGGCGATTGTAACGAGTATCGGGCCGGTGGCAACAATTGTGCAGGCGTATATTTTTCTGGGAGAGCCGGTAACCTGGGAGCAGCTGGCGGGTACTGCGCTGGTGCTTACGGGGGTATTGATGATCGGGAGGAAGGGGAAATAAAAAAACGAGCGGTAGACTTACATCTTACCGCCCGTTCATGGCAAGCAAAAAAAGGGCATTACAAACAAATCTGTTTTTCCGTCATCATCTTCCGGAGATTGATCAGTCCGTACCGCATACGGCCGAGGGCGGTGTTGATGCTCACCTGGGTGAGGTCCGCTATCTCCTTGAAGCTGAGGTCCGCATAATGGCGGAGGATAATTACTTCGCGCTGTTCTTCGGGCAGGAGGTCGAGCATACGGCGCACGTTGTGGTGGCTTTGCCGCGTCATCATCGCCTCTTCGGCACTGGGCTCGCTGAAGTTCAGCACATTGAAAATATCTTTATCGTCGCCGGTTTTGATAACCGGGGTACGTTTTACTTTCCTGAAATGGTCTACACAAAGGTTGTGCGCGATGCGCATGGCCCAGGGTAAGAACTTCCCTTTCTCAGTATATCGCTCTGCACGGATGGTATCAATGATCTTGATGAAGGTGTCCTGAAAGATATCTTCAGCAAGGAAAGTGTCTTTAACGAGCAATACGATGGATGTGAAAAGCTTGTCCTTATGACGGTAAACCAACTCTTCCAGAGCGGAAGCATGGCCCTTTTTAAACAGCGTGATGAGTTGCTCATCGTTCAGCTTGTACATTACTTGCATATACGTCTACCAATAGCGGTTAGTAAATAGTACGGACTTAATCGTCAGTAGGTTGTTTAGTAGCGTAAAAGTTGAGCTATAATGTACTGTTTAAGTGATTGAATTTGTAACCGGGATTATCAGGTATAAGAAGTCGGTCAATGCAAATATAACGGAATAGTTGAATAAAACAACAAGCTTCCTGTAAAATAACCGTTAATGCGTACATTTGTAATCCTTATGTGCGCAAAAGTAAAATCCAAGGAAAAAACCGTTGAACGTGAACCAGTTATAGCTCCTGATCATATCTACATTAAAGGAGCGAGGGTGCATAATCTCAAAAATGTCAGCGTTTCCATTCCACGAAACCAACTCGTGGTAGTAACCGGCGTAAGCGGTTCGGGAAAGTCGAGCCTGACGATGGATACCCTCTATGCCGAAGGCCAGCGCCGCTACGCGGAAAGCCTCAGTGCATATGCCCGCCAGTTCCTCATGCGGATGAACAAGCCCGACGTGGATTACATCAAAGGCATCTGCCCCGCCATCGCCATCGAGCAAAAAGTGGTAACCCGCACCCCCCGCTCCACCGTAGGCTCCATGACAGAGATCTACGACTACCTGCGTCTCCTCTTTTCCCGCGCCGGCCAAACCTTTTCACCCGTATCAGGGCAACTCGTTAAGAAACATGAAGTGGCCGATGTGGTGGATTACATCTCCAAACTCCCGCACGGAGCCAAAGTTCAGATTCTGGTACCCTTCCGCCAGCATGCCAACCGCAAGCCGCTGGAAGAACTGAATATACTCATGCAGAAAGGCTTCTCCAGGCTCTATACCGGCGGCTCGCTCGTCAGGATAGAAGAACTCCTGGAACAGAAAGCCCCTGCCATCGCCCCCGAAACATACGTGCTCATCGACCGTATCGTGGTGAAGAATTTCGAAGAAGACGATAAGCACCGCATCGCCGACTCCGTTCAGACCTCTTTCTATGAAAGCGAAGGCGACTGTACCCTGGAAGTAGACGGTAAGCTGGGGCCCGTTTTCTCCAACCGCTTCGAGCTGGATGGCATCCAGTTCGAAGAACCCGTTCCCAACCTCTTTTCCTTCAACAACCCCTTCGGCGCATGCCCCTCCTGCGAAGGCTTCGGCCAGGTACTGGGTATCGACCGCGACCTCGTGATCCCCGACAAACGCCTCAGCGTTTTCGAAGGCGCCGTGGCTCCGTGGAGAGGAGAGAAGATGGGCGAGTATAAGGAAGCGCTCATCAAAGCCGCCCGCAAGTTCAACTTCCCGGTTCATAAACCGGTATCCGATTTAACGGATGAACAGGTGGAGCTGCTGTGGACCGGCAACGAGCACTTCTACGGTATCAACGAGTTCTTCAAAATGGTAGAGCAGAACCTCTACAAAGTACAATACCGCGTAATGCAGGCCCGTTACCGCGGCCGCACCATTTGCCCCACCTGCCATGGCGCCCGCCTCCGCAAGGAAGCCACCTACGTGAAAGTAGCGGGCGCAGGCATCTCCGAGCTGGTGGATATGCCCGTGGAAAAACTGAAAGTATGGTTCGATAACCTCGAACTTAGCGAATACCAGCAGCAGGTAGCCAAAAGGATCCTCATAGAGATCAACCACCGCCTCAAAACCCTCCTGGATGTAGGCCTTGGCTACCTCACGCTGAACCGCGTGGCCAACACCCTGTCCGGCGGTGAAAGCCAGCGTATCCAGCTCACCCGTACCCTCGGCAGTAACCTCACCAATTCCCTTTATATCCTCGACGAGCCCAGCATTGGACTGCATGCCCGTGATACCCACCGGCTCATCCGTGTGCTGCACGAACTGAGAGATCTCGGAAATACCGTGGTGGTGGTAGAACACGATGAGCAGATGATGGAGAAAGCCGATTACATCATCGACATGGGGCCGCTGGCCAGCCATCTCGGTGGAGAAGTCATCTTCGAAGGCACCTATCCCGCCATTCTGAAAGACGATAACAGTCTTACCGGTAAATACCTCAGCGGACAATACCGCATTGAGCCTCCCGCAAATGTCAGGAAGTGGAAGCGTTCCATTGTACTGGAAGGATGCCGGCAGAATAACCTGAAGAACGTGGATGCGGAGTTTCCCCTCGGCGTGTTTACCGTAGTGAGCGGCGTTTCCGGCTCAGGTAAAACCACGCTGGTGAAGCAGATACTCTACCCGGCGCTTATGAAGCTGAAAGGAGAGTTCACCGACCGTGTGGGCCAGCATCGCGTCATGAAGGGAGACCTGGATTACATCACGCAGATCGAGATGGTGGACCAGAACCCCATCGGTAAATCCAGCCGTTCCAACCCCGTAACCTACATCAAAGCATACGACGAAATCCGCGACCTCTTTGCAAAACAACCGCTGAGCAAAATGCGCGGCTTCCAGCCCAAACATTTCTCGTTTAACGTAGACGGCGGCCGCTGCGATACCTGTAAAGGCGAAGGCGAAGTGATTGTAGAAATGCAGTTCCTCGCAGATGTTCACCTCACCTGCGAAACCTGCGGTGGTAAACGTTTTAAAGACGAAGTACTCGAAGTTCAATACAAAGGCAAAAACATTTTCGATATCCTCGAACTGGGTGTAGACGAAGCCATCGAATTCTTCCGCGATGAGAAAGACGTGATCGCCAAGATCAAGCCGCTCAGCGATGTGGGATTGGGATACGTGAAGCTCGGCCAGTCCAGCGATACATTATCTGGTGGTGAGGCGCAGCGTGTGAAGCTGGCATCTTTCCTCGGCAAGGGGAAAGCGCAGGGCCACATCCTGTTCATCTTCGATGAGCCTACCACCGGCCTCCACTTCCATGATATCAAAAAGCTGCTGGATTCTTTCAACGCGCTGATTGATCAGGGGCATACCGTGCTGGTGATCGAGCATAACCTCGACGTAATCCGTTCGGCCGACTGGGTGATAGACCTTGGCCCCGAAGGCGGCGAAGGCGGAGGAACACTCCTCTATGCCGGAGTTCCCGACGGACTGAAGAAAGTTAAAGAAAGCTACACAGGGAAGTTCCTGTAAGCAATATCATATTCGTGAAAAGGCCGGTTGAATACTCAGCCGGCCTTTTGCGTTAATATCGTACCGAAATTGGGATATTCATCCTTCAGTCATCCTTCGGTGATCCTTCGGTCATCTTCAGTAAAATAGGGGCTTCACCGAAGGTTGACCGAAGGATCACTGAAGGATGGCCGGTAACTGATTGAAAAAGAATGACTTCTGAAATGCCCTTTCACAGCGGTAAAGCGGCGGTTCTGATGGTATATTGACGCATAAAAAAGCCCCGGTTTATAAGCCGGGGCACAATATCATAAGGGGCAGGATCAGCGGAGGCGGTCCAGCGATTTGATGAGTTTCTGGTCTTTATAGATCCCACGGGCGGCCAGGAACAGGAGTACGATCATGACCACGGGCAGGAATGCCGGGATGAGGTAAGAGCCGCGGAGGCTCACTGCCCCTTCGGCGCTCAGTTTCTGGGCACTTTCCTGTATTTTGAGATAGATAAGCGCGAGGATGCCTATGGAAAGGAGGATGTTCACGACAGTAAGGCGGAACTGCAGCTGGCGGTTCTTATAGAGAAAAATACAGCCAACAGAAAGGAGGATGCCTATGATCAGCACAATGAACACCATGTAGTTCGATGTAGCGTTAAACGTATCCACACCGGCAACGTTCCCTTTCGTGTAGGTTGCTTTCCAGAGATCGAAGCGGGCAACAGCGACGCCGGCCAGGGCGGCGAGGAGGAGATAAAGGCTTTGTATGCGTTGTATCATATTAAATACGAATGTTTAACAGGGTAAAAGTAAGCAATTTTAACCAACAATGGGGAGGCATTTCAAGCCCGTTCGGCGCGAAGTCCGTATATTGCAGCCCCAATTACAATCTTATATGGCCAAGAAACTGAACAAACAGGACGCGCTCGATTACCATGAAAAAGGGCGGCCTGGCAAAATCGAAGTCATCCCGACCAAAGACACCAAGACACAATGGGATCTTTCGCTCGCCTATTCCCCTGGCGTTGCGGAGCCTTGCAAAGAGATCGCGAGAGACGTGGAGAATGTTTACAAATACACCGCCAAAGGCAACCTCGTAGCCGTTATCAGTAACGGTACCGCAGTGCTCGGCCTCGGCGATATCGGCCCCGAAGCCGGTAAACCCGTGATGGAAGGGAAAGGGGTACTCTTCAAAATATTCGCCGATATCGACGTTTTTGACATAGAACTCAATACCAAGGATGTAGACGAATTCGTACGCGTGGTAAAAGCCATGGAGCCCACCTTCGGAGGCATCAACCTCGAAGATATCAAAAGCCCCGAGTGCTTCGCCATCGAAGACCGCCTGAAAAAGGAACTGAAGATCCCCATCATGCACGACGATCAGCACGGTACCGCTATCATCTCCAGCGCCGCCCTGCTCAATGCACTTGAACTCGTACGGAAGAAAATCGATAAAGTGAAGTTTGTGGTGAACGGCGCAGGCGCCGCCGCCATGGCCTGCGTACGCCTGTACGTATCCCTTGGTGCAAAGCCCGAGAACTTCATCATGTTCGATAAAGACGGGGTGCTCAACAAGCAAAGGGTAGACCTCGACGAAATGAAACAGGTATTTGCCACCAGCTCCAAAGCCACCACCCTCACAGAAGCCCTCAAGGGGGCAGACGTGTTTGTAGGCCTCAGCGTGGGCAATGTGGTAACCGAGGATATGGTGAAAAGCATGGCCAAGAACCCCATCGTTTTCGCCATGGCTAACCCCGATCCGGAGATCGCCTACGAAGTAGCTATCGGTGCAAGGAAAGATGTGATCATGGCCACCGGCCGGTCCGACTATCCCAACCAGGTAAACAACGTACTGGGCTTCCCCTACATCTTCCGCGGTGCGCTGGACGTGCGCGCCACGCAGATCAATGAAGCCATGAAACTGGCTGCGGTACATGCTTTGGCTGACCTCGCCAAATCACCAGTTCCCGATATCGTAAACCTGGCCTACAACGAGCGCAACCTCGTATTCGGCCCCACCTATATCATTCCCAAACCCCTGGACCCGCGGCTGCTCAGCACTGTAGCCCCCGCAGTGGCGAAAGCTGCCATGGAAAGCGGCGTGGCACAGGCCGGTATTACCGACTGGGAAGCCTACGGCGTAGAACTGAATAACCGCCTCGGCCTCGATAACCAGCTGTTCCGCGTAATCGGTTCCAAAGCAAGGAAAGACCCCCGCCGTGTAGTGTTTGCGGAAGCAGATAATATCAAGATCCTGAAATCGGCACAGGTAGTGAATGACGAGAATATCGCCATTCCCATACTGCTGGGTAACGAAAAGCGCATCCGTCAGCTCATGGAAGAAAACTCCATCGAGATCGATGATGTGATCATCGTAGACCCGAAGAGCGATGAGATGGCAGATAAGCGTCATCACTTCGGTGAGCTTTTCTTCAAAAAACGGCAGCGTAAAGGCCTCAACCTTTATGAAGCAAAGAAGATCATGCGCGAGCGTAACTACTTCGGTTGTATGATGGTGGAAACCGGTGAAGCAGATGCACTCATTTCCGGCCTTACCCGTAAATATCCCGATACCATCCGCCCTGCCCTGCAGGTGATAGGTATGGAAGATGGTGTGAAGCGTGTGGCAGGTATGTATATCATCCAAACCAAGCGCGGCCCTATTTTCCTCGCGGATACTACGGTGAACTTAAATCCCACAGCAGAAGAGCTGGCGGAGATCACGCTGATGGTAGCCAAGGAAGTGAAGCAGTTCAACATCACTCCGCGTATTGCGATGGTGTCGTATTCCAACTTCGGCTCCAGCCAAACCCCGGAAGCAATTCTGATGAGCCGTGCGCGGGAGATCGTGAAGCAACGGGAACCGACGCTTACCGTAGATGGTGAGATCCAGGCGGCTATGGCTTTCAACAAAAGCGTACTGAAAGAAAATTACCCCTTCTCCGAACTGATCGGTGAAGATGTGAATACCCTCATCTTCCCCAACCTGGCAGCGGGTAACGTGGCGTACAACCTGCTGCAGGGCGTAGCCGGCTTCGATGCCATCGGGCCTATCCTGCTGGGTATGAAGAAACCGGTGCACATCCTTCAGCTGGGCTCTACCGTGAGGCAGATCGTGAACATGGTGCTGATCGCAGTGGTAGACGCACAAACGAAGTGCTGCAAAATGGAAGACGATAAAAAAGGTAAGAAGAAATAAAAGCGAAAGCGGGCCAATCGGTCCGCTTTTTTTATTTTACTTTTCGTCTTCTTACCTTACACCCGAATCATTACCGGTATTGCTGATATGAAGAAATTACTGTTCATACTGATGTTCGTGGCTGCTGCCTTTAGCGCCTCCGCACAGGAATCCGCCAAAACGATTAAGATCCGTATCCTCATCAGCCTCAATGGCGCTTCCCGGGCAGGTATGAGCGCGGTAAAACAGATGCTGGTGCAATATCAGAAAGCTTACCCTTCCGTGGATACCGCCGTCTGGACCCGCATCGCCGGCTATTACAATGAAAAAGACCTCACCAACCTCCTCGTTCCCATTTACGAACGCCATTTCTCCGAAACAGAAGTAGACGGGATGATTGATTTCTATAAGTCGCCCGCCGGCAAAAAGATGGTGGAAAAACTGCCCCTGTTCACCAGCGAATCGCAGGCCGCAGGCAAAATCTGGGGCGAGCATATTGCCGCTAAAATCCAGAAAGACATAGAGGCCGCATCGAAATAGGCCCGCAAAACCGGATAATTCGTAATTTCCGGCATGCAATCCATCTCCCGCAAAAAGATATTTTTCCCCCTCAACCCCGCTTTCCGGAACTATCTGAAAGCGTACGAGCGGGAAATTAAGCTGCCGGTAACGTATGAAGAGCTGAAGTATTACGAATACGGCATTCCGGTATACGATAAGGAGGGTAAAGATACCCTCTGGGAGTCGGTTTTGTACCCGCAAAGCATGACGCCTTCCCTGCACGCCGGGCTGAAGCGTATCTATTCCATCCTGAAAGCCGGTGGCGATCAGGCGGCGGAAGAGCACCTTCACATAGAGCGGATCGATTACTGCACCTTCGGGAATTCCCATCCTTTCCGCATCAAGATCGTCAACAATTACAATGAGGTTTACGATTATTTCTATATCAAGATAGCCGATGCTTCCCGCATTTACGGCCTGGAGCTGGAGCATATCCTTTCCCCTTACTGGATGAACTTCCTCGTAGATGGTAATACCCTGGTGGAAGAACATATCGCCGGTGTGCCGGGAGATCAGTTTGCCAAAGACTGGCTGCACCGGCCGGAGTTTAACCCCCGGCGTATCGCCAAAGAGTTCGTGAAATTCAATGAGCGCTGCTTTGTGCGGCTGCTGGGCGATATGCGGTCGTACAACTTCATTTTCGACATCACCCCCGATTTCGACGACGTGCAGTTCCGCATCCGCGCCATTGACTTCGACCAGCAGTTTTACGAAGGGAAGAAAACCCTTTACATGCCGCAGTTCTTCAAGGAAAACCGGGTGTTTGTAGAGCTGGCCATGAAGCACCTCAACGCTGAAGTGGTGAAGCAGTACCAGCAGGAAGAGCGGTCGCTCATTGCCCGGAGGATAAAAGTACAGCGCCACCGGATAAAAGACCTGCGGGATGTGATCATGAACGACCGTGTATCGTTCCCCGGGAAAATCAAACAGTTAGGGGAAGAGCTGGCCGAGCATTACCATGATAAAGTATTTGCCCGCTGTACCACCATGGGCGAAATTATCGAGCGCAGCCTCAAGCGGTTGCTGGTAGGCAGTTTGCGATAATAGGACGAAACAATTCATTTTCCCGTTATCTTTGACAAGTTATGGAGTTCAGGTTTTTTTACCATTTCGGCAGATTCTTGCTGATGTTGACAGGAATGTTTTCCCGCCCGGAAAACTTCAGGATGTACTGGAAGGAGTTTATGAAACAGTGTGTGGATATCGGGATCGGCTCCCTGGGCATCGTAGCTGTTATTTCCACTTTCCTTGGTGCCGTTACCACGGTACAAACTGCTTACCAGCTGACGAGTTCGCTCATCCCCAAATCTACCATTGCGATGGTGGTGCGCGATACGATGATCATTGAACTGGCGCCTACCCTGATATGTATCGTACTGGGCGGGGTTGTAGGTTCCAAGATCGCGTCGGAGCTGGGGAATATGCGTATATCCGAACAGATCGATGCGCAGGAAATCATGGGTATCAATACCAAAGCATACCTCATAGGCCCTAAAATTCTGGCGGCATTACTGACGATCCCCGCACTGGTGGTGATCGCAGCATTTCTGGGGATCTTCGGCGGACTGGAAGCAGGTAAGCTGAGCGGCATCCTGTCGCACGAGCAGTTCATGGAAGGCCTCCGCGGACAGTTCGACGGGTACAACGTATTCTTCGCCCTCAGCAAATCCTACACATACGCATTCATCATCTCCAGCGTTCCTGCTTATTACGGATACCATGTGCAGGGCGGTGCCCTGGAGATCGGTAAAGCAAGCACCACCGCCGTGGTAGTAAGCTGTGTGATGATCCTTTTTGCTGACTATGCCCTCGCTGCCATACTCCTGTAACCCTCAAACTGAGAAGAACGATCTATGATAGAACTGAAAAATATCCGCAAAAGCTTTGGAGAAAAGGAGATTCTGAAAGATGTGTCGGCCACCATGGAGGCAGGTAAAACCAACCTCATCATCGGCGCCAGCGGCAGCGGAAAAACGGTACTCATGAAATGCATGGTAGGCCTCATCCCTGTCGATAGCGGGCAGGTACTCTATAACGGTGAGGACTTTACCGCCATGGACGATAAGGAGAAAAAGCCCATCCGCCAGGCCATCGGCATGCTGTTCCAGGGCTCCGCCCTTTTCGATTCCATGACCGTTGAGCAAAACATCCTCTTCCCCCTCGATATGTTTTCCACCATGAGCTATAAGGAGAAACGTAAACGGGTACAGGAATGCCTGGACAGGGTGGAGCTGAAAGACGCGAATAAAAAGTATCCCGCCGAGATCAGTGGCGGGATGAAAAAGCGTGTGGGCATTGCCCGCGCCATCGTCCTGAACCCTAAATACCTCTTTGTAGACGAGCCTAACTCAGGGCTTGATCCGCAAACCTCCCTCGTAATCGATAAACTCATCAAGGATATTACCGTCGACTACAACATTACCACCGTGGTAAACACTCACGATATGAACACCGTTATGGAAAGCGGGGATCATATCATTTACATGCACCAGGGCAAAAAACAGTGGGAAGGCAGTAATGAAGACATCATATTCAGTGAAGACAAACTGCTGAACGACTTTATTTTTGCATCCGAGTTCTTCCAGGATATTAAGGAAATGCGGAAAATGGAGATGTTCCGGGATAAGAAGTGGCGTTCCAAAGGGGGAGAGGCGCCAACAAATAGTTAATATTCCTCAACTAAAAAGCCTTTCCTTTACTTTTTAGCCATTATCCGTTATTTTTGCCCCACCTTATCTAAAAAAAATAAATAAACCAAGCGCGATGAGTGTTTTAGTTAATAAGCATAGCAAAGTGATTGTGCAGGGATTCACCGGTACCGAAGGTACTTTCCACGCCACACAAATGATTGAATACGGCACCAACGTGGTAGGTGGCGTAACCCCTGGTAAAGGGGGAAGCTCCCACCTGGAGCGCCCTGTGTTCAATACCGTGGCAGACGCGGTGAACGCTACCGGAGCGGATGTATCCATCATCTTCGTTCCCCCGGCATTTGCAGCAGATGCTATTATGGAAGCTGCTGACGCAGGTATAGCCCTGGTGGTTTGTATCACCGAAGGTATTCCCGTACAGGACATGGTGAAAGCCAAGAACTACCTCAAATCGCATAATACTCGCCTGATCGGACCTAACTGCCCCGGCGTTATCTCCGCAGAAGAAGCCAAAGTAGGCATCATGCCCGGCTTCATCTTCAAAAAAGGTAAAGTAGGCATCGTTTCCAAATCCGGTACCCTCACCTACGAAGCTGCCGACCAGGTAGTGAAAGCAGGTCTCGGTGTATCTACCGCTATCGGTATCGGTGGCGACCCCATCATCGGCACCACCACCCGCGAAGCGGTTGAACTGCTGATGAACGATCCCGGAACCGAAGCCATCATCATGATCGGTGAAATCGGTGGCTCCATGGAAGCAGAAGCTGCTGAATGGATCAAGGCTAACCCCCGCAAACCAGTTGTAGGCTTCATCGCTGGCCAGACTGCGCCTCCCGGCCGCCGTATGGGCCACGCCGGTGCCATCATCGGTGGTGCAGACGATACTGCTGCTGCTAAAATGAAGATCATGCGCGCCTGCGGCGTTCATGTGGTAGACAGCCCGGCTGATATCGGAAAACGTATGGCAGAAGTGCTGAAAGGCGTTCCCGCTTAATCTTTAAGATTATCATCACAAGATATATCCCCGTTTCGGTACTCCCGGAACGGGGATTCTTTTTGCCCTTACCTTTGCAGCGGATTTATGGAAACAGTTGATTACATATTAGTAGGCCAGGGGGTGGCCGGTACCCACCTTGGCTGGGAGATGCAGCAGGCAGGGCTGAAGATCGCCGTGTTTGACGATGGCAGGGCAGATGCCGCTTCCCGGCTGGCAGCAGGGATCATCAATCCCTTATCAGGCCGGAAGTTCGAAGTATCCTGGTTATACGATATGATTTACCCGATGGCGGCAGAAACATACCGGGCTATGGAAGCAGCCATGGGCATTTCCGTGTTTACGGAGCGCGATATCTGGAACGTATGGCCCTCAGAACAGATGCGCGATGCTTTTGCGGAATACCCCTCGCCTTACAGTGAAAGTCCCGCCGCGCCGAGGTATGAAGGATTTCTCAAAGCCCCCTTTGGCGCAGGGATCGTTAAAGGCGCTAACGTTGACCTGGCCACGCTGCTGCCCGCATGGGCCGGCCATATCGGTACGCGCCGCGAAACACTGGACCCCTCAGCGATCAACATTACCGATAAAGGCGTGGAATACAAAGATTTACAGGCTAAGGCCGTCATCTTTTGCGAAGGCGTAGCATCCCCGAAAAACCCCTGGTTCGGCAAACTGAAATTCCATCCCAATAAAGGGGAAGCCCTCATCATCCGCCTCCCTTTCGATACCAAGGATATCATCAAGAAAGGCGTAACGCTGGTGCCTATGGGGGATCAGACCTTCTGGGCGGGCGCCACATTCGTATGGGATTACAATAACGTGGAACCCACAGCCGAAGCCCGTGCCCAGATAGAATCGCAGCTGGAACAACTGTTGCAGGTGCCTTATGATGTACTGAGCCACAGGGCAGCGGTGCGCCCCGCAGGGCCAGACAGAAGGCCCATGGCCGGCCTGCATCCGCGGATCCCGCAGATAGGGATTTTCAATGGCATGGGTTCCAAAGGCTGCTCCCTCGCCCCGTGGGCCGCCCGGAAATTTGTGGGCAACCTCCTGAAGGGAGAAAGCATACCGCCGGAAATAGACATTAAACGCTTTTTTAATGCCTTGCGGTAGCAATTCCCGTGGGCTTTCTTATCTTTGACCTCCTTTATTTAAAAGAACAGCAAACAATGTACAGATCGCATACATGTGGAGAATTGCGCATGGAACATGCTGGCCAGCCGGTAACCCTGGCCGGTTGGGTACAAACCGTCCGCAAGTTTGGTAGTATTACTTTCGTAGACCTGCGCGACCGTTACGGCATCACGCAGCTCCTGCTTGGCGAATCCCTTAACGCTCAGCTCGATCAGCAGCCCCTGGGCCGCGAATTCGTGGTTCAGGTGAAAGGCACCGTTACCGAACGCACCGCTAAAAATAAAAACATCCCCACCGGAGATATCGAAATCACCGTATCGGAGTTTTCCGTGCTCAACGGTTCCAAAACGCCCCCCTTCACCATCCAGGATGATACCGATGGCGGCGATGAACTGCGCATGAAATACCGCTACCTCGACCTCCGCAGGAATATCGTAAAACAAAACCTGGACCTCCGCTACAAGGTGAACCGCGCCGTGCGCAATTACCTCGACAGCCGGAATTTCATGGAAATTGAAACGCCTTATCTCATTAAGTCTACCCCCGAAGGAGCGCGCGACTTTGTGGTACCCAGCCGTATGAACCCCAACCAGTTCTACGCCCTGCCCCAATCGCCCCAAACCTTCAAACAACTGCTCATGGTGAGCGGGTACGACCGGTACTACCAGATCGTGAAGTGCTTCCGGGATGAAGACCTCCGTGCAGACAGGCAGCCCGAGTTCACCCAGATCGACTGTGAAATGAGCTTCGTGGATCAGGAAGATGTGCTGAACAACTTCGAGGACATGACCAAACACGTGTTCCGCGAAATCAAAGGCATCGAGTTCAACGAACCATTCCCCCGCATGACCTGGGACGATGCCATGAAATACTACGGTAACGATAAGCCCGATATCCGTTTCGAAATGAAACTGGTAGATCTTGGTGAAACCGGCCGTGGTAACGGATTCAAAGTATTCGACGATGCAGAACTGGTAGTGGGTATCAACGTAACAGGATGCTCCGAGTACACCCGTAAACAAACCGATGAGCTGACCGACTGGGTGAAACGCCCGCAGATCGGTATGAACGGTCTCGTATATGTGAAACACAATGCCGACGGTTCCCTCAAATCATCTGTAGATAAATTCTTTAACGAGCAGGCCCTTAAACTGATCGCTGATCAGTGTCAGAGCCAACCGGGCGACCTCATCCTCATCCTCGCAGGTAAGGAAGAGCGTACCCGTAAGGCTATGAGCGAGCTGCGCCTCGAAATGGGCGAGCGCCTCGGCCTCCGCGACAAGAACGTGTATAAGCCACTCTGGGTGATCGACTTCCCGCTGTTCGAATACGCGGAAGAAGAAAACCGCTGGGTAGCGCGCCACCACCCGTTCACCGCTCCCAAGCCTGAACATATTCACCTGATGGACGATCTTTCGCAATACGCGAAAATCAAAGCCAACGCATACGATATCGTACTGAACGGTACTGAGATCGGCGGCGGCTCCATCCGTATCTTCCAGCGCGACCTGCAGGAGAAAATGTTCTCCGCACTGGGTATGACGAAGGAAGAAGCAGATCATAAGTTCGGCTTCCTGCTGGGTGCATTCGAATACGGAGCACCTCCGCACGGTGGTATCGCTTTCGGGTTCGACCGCTTCTGCTCCCTGCTGGGCGGCAGCGAAACCATCCGCGACTTTATCGCCTTCCCGAAAAACAACTCCGGCCGTGATGTGATGCTCGATGCGCCTGCTGCCATCGATCAGGTGCAACTGGATGAGCTGGCGCTGTCGCTCGTGAAGAAGTAATCATTGAATTAACAGCATTTACCTAATGAAAGCCATACCCGCACAGGGTATGGCTTCTCTTTTCAGCATACAGAAAATGGATACGACATTACAAACTATTGCCGCCATACAACAGCTGGACCTGCAGGACGAAGGGATATTTCAGCTGAAGATCAACTTTGAAGACGAAACCATCGCCATCACCTTCGCCGTGTACGACGAAGCTTCCGATGAAGACAGATTATACCCGTTTGTGTTCGACCAAACTGCTGACCTCCAGATGGATATGGACCTGCGGGCATTTTATAACATGCAGATAGAGACTAATGATGTAGCCGTACTGGACGACGGGCGTTACTGGCTGAAGATGGTGTTGTACCAGGGGCACGGGCTCCGGACCGGGCATCTCAACTTCACTTTTGCCGCCTGCGCACAGGACGAAAACTAAGCCGGATGAGAATATAGTACAGATGATATGTTAATTTGATATTAGAATAGTCATGAATTATAACATATTAACATATCACTTACATATAATCTTTGAGAAAGGCGTAATATTGCCGGGTGAACAGGATCATTGTGCAGATGGGTTCATCTAATAGAATCGCATGTTTTTATCCAAGAAAAGACTGTTGCTCGGCGGATTGCTGATTACCACTCTTTCCGCCTCCGCGCAGCGCACCCCCAAAAAGTATCTCGAGCAATTTACCCCCGTTGCTGTTAATCTTTCCCAGGAAACCGGAGTGCCGGCCAGTGTCATCCTCGGCATCGCCATGCTGGAATCAGGGATGGGCACCAGCAAGAACGCCCGTTTGCTGAAAAATCACTTTGGTATCGTCGGGAAAAACAACCTGGCAAAACGCGGCCTTACCTACCGCAGCATGTACCGCGAATACACCACAGACACTGCTTCTTACCGTCATTTCACCAAAGTAATCATGAAGAAGAAATGGTTCACCACCATGAAAGGGAATGACGATTACGATCAGTGGCTCAACAAGCTGATCCGATCCGGATATTCTACCGCAGGACAGGTTTGGGTGAGCAGGGTCCGGTCCATGATAAAAAAATACAAATTATACGAACTGGATGATGCAATGAATCTCGCAAAACGATAGATTTGCGCTGATTTCAGCGGGAAGACCGCTTTTTTCGAATATGCCGACTTATGTCTTCCGGAAATAAACATCCCTATCCGCTCCTTATTACGATAGGCGCTATCGTAGGCCTGTCCGTCGTTTCAGCGCTTAAGCCTGCTGTTAACATCGGCGGGTACGAACTTCGTCCGCTCGACGTTTATGCAGACCTGCGTACGCCCGGCCCCGTTAGCATACCCGATACGGTATTGCTGGCCGCGGCCGATACAGCACAGGGTGCCGATTCATTGAAAAAGAATCCCCTGCCGGCCAGAGATTTTCTGACCTACAGCGGAATCCTCGATTACGGATACACGACGGGCCCCCAGGGCGCAGGCATGCACCACTTCATGGAAGCCCTGCGCCAGCTGCGCACCGGCTCCCGTAAGAAAGTACGCATCGCGTATTTCGGGGATTCCATGATCGAGGGCGACCTCATCACCCAGGATCTCCGCGACAGTCTCCAATCCTTCTTCGGAGGCGAAGGCGTTGGCTTTGTGCCGGCCACTTCCGTTGTATCAGGATTCAGGACCACTATTACCCACAGCTTTTCTCCCAACTGGACCGACTACCATTTCAAGAACTCCCCGCCCGCAGGCGTGGAACTCGGCATTTCAGGGCACGCCTTCGTACCCTCTCCCGAAAGCTGGGTCCGCTTTCAGCCTGTAAGGCATAAGCGGCTTGACGAGTTTGGAGAAGTAAGCCTGCTCTTCGGCAAAGGCGCGGGACAGGTACGCATCAACGATCGTCCTGCCACCCTCGAAGGCATTGGTAAACTCAATGCCTATTCGTTCCATGCCGATTCTTCCACACGCTCACTCACTTTCAAATTCTCCGGCGACCGGCCTCTGCCTTTGTATGGCGTGTGTTTCGAAAGCCGGGAAGGCATCTTCCTCGATAACTATTCGTTCCGTGGCATCAGCGGCATTGAACTGGGAAAGCTCAGCAGCGACATGCTGAAACAGGTACAAACCGTTCGGCCATATGACCTGATTGTACTCCATTATGGCGCCAACGTATTGTTTAAACCGGAGAATACCCGGTTCGACTGGTATGAGCGGCCTATGGAAAAAGTAGTGGATTCCCTTCGCAAGCACTTCCCGCAGTCGAGCTTCCTCATTGTGGGCACAGCGGATAAGTCTTACCGGAAAGACGGGCGTTACGTAACCGCTCCCGGCGTAAAGGCGCTGCTGAAAGTGCAGCACCAGTTTGCAGAAGAGAAAGGACTGGCGTATTGGAACCTGTATTCCGCCATGGGCGGAGACGGGGCTATGGCGCGCTGGGTAGAAGGGGAGCAGGCGCTGGCCAATAAAGATTATACACACTTCAATTTCCGCGGGGCCTCTAAAGTAGGTGCCCTGTTGTATAAAGCGATCATGGATGAATATCAGCACGATGCTATGTAGGCGGGCGATCGCAGTGATGCTGTTAACCGGCAGCTGGATGGGCACTTCGGCCCAGAAGCTGCTCAATGATACCGGCTTGTACCCTGTGTACGAAGCCATGGATACCAGCACAAACGCGGTATCCGTACTTCACCTCGGAGATTCTCACGTGCAGGGAGGCTTCTTCCCGGATGCCGTGCGCAAGGAACTGCAGGATAAATTCGGATACGCAGGAAGGGGATTTGTATTTCCTTATAACCTTGCCGGTACTAACGGACCGCACGATTATCGTTGGAGCAGCTTCTTCCGCTGGACCAGCGATCGGATGGTAGACCGTAACCTCAGCGAATCACCCGGGCCCGGTGGAATTGTGCTGAAAAGCCCGCAGGATCGTCAGGCAGCATTGCTGGTTTATCATAACGATAGTACAATCGGTAAGCTAAAAGTATGGTACCGTGGGAAAGGATTACCTGAAATACGCCCCACGGAAAATGAGCGGCAGGATGTAAATGAAAGCATCGTTTACGAAGGCAATAGTAATCTGCCTGTTCAGGAAGCGATTATCCTTGCAGGAAGTGGCATGAGGACTTTGTCGATCACCTTCCCGGATATCAGCCGGATGTATGGAGCTTTAGAAGTTCGTGACGCAAAAGGGATCTTGTACAGTGCTATTGGAATCAACGGGGCTCAATTCCAGCATTATAACATTTTTGAAGGCAGCGTGGCTGGTGAGGCAGCAATTATGACGAAGCCGTCTCTGGTGATTTTGTCATTGGGGACCAATGAAGCTTTTGGCGCTGTTACACCGGATCAGTTGAAAGCAGAAATGGAGAAAACGGTAGTAGTAATTCGTGAACAAGCACCAGGGGTACAATTCATTTTCACCACACCGCCATCCGGTATGATGAAGAAAAGGCAGGTAGCTTACCGCCCTAAAGGTTCCAAACGCACGAAGTACCGCACTAAATTTACTGCGGTTCCACAGGCAGCTGTACTCCGCCAGGCTATCATGGAGTTCTGCCGTGAAAATGGCCACGCCTGCTGGGATCTCTTTGGTGATATGCGGAACGACAGCCGTTTCAACCGCGCCTGGAGCCATGATCATGTACATTTCAATGCCTACGGCTATCAGCTGCAGGGCGAATTACTGGGCAAAGCTATTCTCAACGGATATAATAACTGGCAACAAAACATACGGAAAAACTGACGCATGTCTTTTGAAAACCTACTCTCCCTGCTTGTTTATAACAAAGAGTCACCCATACTTTTTAACAGTGGCTTCTTTCTATTTTTCTTCGCCGTTTTTTTATTGTGCTATCAGGTGGTACGCAATAGTGAACGGGGGCGCGTAGCGGTTTTCTGTTTCTTCAGTCTGTACTTTTTTTACCTGGCCTGCGGTTATTATGTTGGCCTGGTGATACTCTCCGCCATCGTGGATTTTTATCTCAGTAACCGCATATACCGCGAAACGAACGAAAAGTTAAGGAAAGGGTTACTGTGGTTCAGTGTACTGATCAACATCGGCATGCTGTTTTACTTCAAGTACACCAATTTCTTCATCAACGCCATTAACGATATTTCCGGCGGAAACATACATCCGCTGCATATTCTGCTGCCTATCGGTATTTCCTTTTACACATTTGAAAACCTCAGCTATACGGTGGATGTGTACCGGAGGGAAATCAAGCCGGTGGATAAGTTCATGGATTATCTTTTCTTCCTGTCGTTTTTCCCGAAGCTGATGATGGGGCCAATTGTAAGGGCAGCAGATTTTATCCCGCAGATTCGTAAACCATACGTACTGTCGCAGGAAGATGTGGGGAAGGGGATGTTTCTTATCATCAACGGCCTGTTCAAAAAAGTAATCGTTTCGGATTTCATCTATCAGCATTTCGTACAATACATTTTCGATGATCCCACCCGGCATACGGGTATCGAATGCCTGTTGGGTGTGTATGGTTACGCACTGGTGATCTACTGCGACTTCTCCGGGTATTCCGATATGGCGATTGGTATTGCACGTTGGACGGGTTTTGTGATTCCCCCGAACTTTGATAAGCCATACCAAAGCAGTTCCATAACCGAATTCTGGCGGCGCTGGCATATTAGTTTGTCCAGCTGGCTGCGCGATTATATCTACATACCACTGGGCGGCAACCGTAAGGGGAAGTTCAGGCAATATGTGAACCTGCTGCTGACGATGCTTATCGGCGGCTTCTGGCATGGAGCCAGCTGGAACTTCATATTCTGGGGCGGAGTGCATGGGGGATCGCTGGCGGTGGATAAACTATGGATACAGTGGCAGAAAGGATTATCGTGGTTAAAGGCTGGTCCTGTGCGTGCGGGGCTATGGAAGATCGGGGGGATCCTGTTTACCTTCCATCTTGTTTGCTTCTGCTGGGTATTCTTCAAAATGGAGACATTTGAGGGCGCCTGGGCGCTGCTGCACCAGGTAGCAGGGAATTTCCAGGGGCATCTGGCAGGGGAAGTGATTGCGGCATATCCGCAGGTATTTATGCTGATGGGGCTGGGTTATGTATTACATTTCCTGCCGGCAAACTGGGATAGCAAACTGGTGAACGGGTTCACGAAACTGCATTGGGCAGGCGCAGCAGTGGTGATGATGCTCTTTATATGGGTATTGAATGAGATGAAGACGCTGGAGCCTATGATTCCCATATATTTCCAGTTTTAAAGGTTTTTTGCAATGGGGGCATTTAAAAATCAAACTATATGCATCTTTTTTCACATGCGTATGCACAAACCTGATAATAAACGAGTAACTTTGCGTCCTAACTTTTGTCATTCAAAGTAAAATCTATGCGTACTGTTACACTGAAGAGAGTTGTAGTCACAGGGATGGGGGCCATCACACCGCTTGGTCTGGATGTAAACTCTTTCTGGGAAAACATGAAAGCCGGTAAGAGCGGCGCAGGTCCTATTACCCGGTTCGACACCACAGCATTCAAGACTAAATTCGCCTGTGAACTGAAGGGATTGGATATTGAAACATATATAGAAAAGAAGGAAGCGCGGAAGATGGACATGTTTACGCAGTATGCGATGATTGCCGCACAGCAGGCGATCGAGAACTGTGGCGTGAACCTGGAAACGGTAGACCGTACTAAGTTTGGCGTGATCTGGGCATCCGGTAACGGAGGTATGCAAACCTTCGAAGACCAGATCGTGGAATTTACACAATCCAACTTCATTCCTAAGTTCAATCCGTTCTTCATTCCCCGTCTGATCTCCGATATTGCCGCCGGGCAGATCGCGATTAAGTACGGGCTGATGGGTATTAACTATTGCACGGTGTCTGCCTGCGCTTCTTCTAACAGCGCACTGGTAGATGCATTCAATTATATCCGTCTGGGTAAGGCCAACATGATTGTGGCTGGTGGCTCAGAAAGCCCTGTAACCCGTGCGGGCATTGCGGGCTTTAATGCGCTGAAAGCATTGAGCACACGTAATGATGATGCGGAACATGCTTCCCGTCCGTTCGATAAAGACCGTGATGGTTTTGTAATGGGCGAAGGAGCAGGAGCTGTTATTCTGGAAGATTACGATCACGCGATTGCACGCGGAGCAACCATCTACGGTGAAATGGTGGGTGGTGCGATGAGCTGCGATGCTTATCACCTCACTGCAACGCATCCCGAAGGCGCCGGCGCACAGCTGGGCATGAAGGAAGCGCTGGACGATGCAGGGCTTACGCTGACAGATGTGGATTATATCAATGCACACGCAACATCTACCCCGCTGGGTGATGTGAGTGAGCTGAAAGCGATTAAAGCGCTGTTTGGCGACCATGCATCTAAACTGAACATCAGTGCCACTAAATCGATGACGGGTCACCTGCTGGGTGCTGCCGGGGCGATTGAGGCCATTGCCTGTATCATGGCAGTGAAGGAAGATATTGTACCTCCTACCATCAATACCACTGAGATCGGTGATGATATCCCTGCAGGTTTGAACCTGACGCTGGGACAGGCGCAGAAGCGTACGGTGAATGTGGCGCTGAGCAATACGTTTGGCTTCGGCGGGCACAATGCCATTGCGGCTTTCGCGAAGTTCAAGGGCTAATACAGAACAACAGAAAATTCATAAAAAAAGGGCAGAAGTATAACTTCTGCCCTTTTTGCTTTTTATACATTATGAAATCAAATATCCGGATTTCTCTTCTTTTTTGCTAAAATTTTTAGTAATTTTACACCCGTTAACCTTCAATTCGAATGCGATGTAGGGCTATATTATCACAACTTATCTGATTTCCGGTTTATTGTCATTGTCCGGTGGCGGCTGTACTGAGAAGCAGTACGGGCGGTAGTTCCGGGTGAATCCTGCGGGAAGGGCTGTATACAGTTCCGACGTGCTGCTGATGTGGCCGTCAATACTTTCATGCGCAGGTACCGGGATGTAATCGCGGATGTTTTGTTTGCGGCATGTAACAGCCGTGGGCAGGCAGTGTATTGCGTCTCTTAATGGGCAGAGATGCTGCTGCGGGAATGGGGCACCGGGATAACTGGTGAACGGTTCCGGTTGCCGGCCGGGCGTGGCAAATTTCTCCAATTAGCCGGAAGTGGGAATGAGATAGGATGGCTGTCATTTATCGGATGTGTTATCGAAAGAAAAACAAACCTCAAGAGATGAAACCTTGTAAAACCCTTTATTTGCTGGCAACAGCAACCATTGTTATGTTGACTGCGGGATGTGCCCGGCAGGCGGTAAAACCGATACCGATACGGTATAATTTCCTGGAGCATATCCCTGATTATGATCCCATGTTGCTTGATACGGAATCAGTAAAGGAAGCTGTTCCCGCCCCGCGGGATACTTCGCTGGCGGCAGCTTCCGGGGATTATTTCACACCACGGCCTTTCATTCATTTTCAGTTTCCGGTGAATGAAACACCGGATCGTGACCCCATGTTGCTGTGCGATGAAATCGTGGCTGATGCGCAAAAGCCTTTGCTGGCAACAGCTTTCAGCCAATCCCGTTCACATCGGTCTTCCATCCGTTACCGGTTCCCGGTGAATGAAGTACCGGATGCAGACCCGATGTTAGTAAACGCAGGATCAGTAAGTGAAGCGCGTAATACTACACTGGTGGCGGATTACAGCCAACCATCTGTGCAACGGCCTTCCATCCGTTATCGGTTCCCTGTGAATGAAGTGCCGGATGCAGACCCGATGTTAGTAAACGCGGGATCAGTAAGTGAAGCGCGTAATGCTACACTGGTGGCGGATTACAGACAGCCTCCTGTGCAACGGCCTTCCATCTGTTACCGGTTCCCTGTGAATGAAGTACCGGATGCAGACCCGATGTTGGTGAACACTGGATTAGTAAGTGAATCAAGTAATGCTACACTGGTGGCGGATTACAGCCAGCCCCCTGTGCAACGGCCTTCTATCCGTTATCGGTTCCCGGTGAATGAAGTGCCGGATGCTGACCCGATGTTAGTAAACGCGGGATCGGTAAGTGAAGCGCGTAATGCTACACTGGTGGTGGATTACAGACAGCCTCCTGTGCAACGGCCTTCCATCCGTTATCGGTTCCCGGTGAATGAATTGCCGGCACCAGACCCCATGTTAAGTAACACAGACACTATTCATGCAAAACGGGAAGCTACAATAACTGCTTCCGCCCGCATGGTAATGTATCGCTGACAGAATCCCTATCCCCCGGAAGCTAAGCGGAGGTACTTCTCCGCTGATGCTTCCGGCCCTTTTACAGTCTTCCCTTGTTTTATCCATCAGGAAGCTCCCAATTGGTATTAGCCGGCCCAAACCGGCAGGAAAGTAAGCAAACAAGGCCGCCCCTTTCAAGGGACGGCCTTGTGCTATTATTGAGGTGCTGTCTGCAAGGCGGAAGATGAATTCATACAACCTACCCCTCCAGCAACAAGAGTTACGATGTACTTTGTCACAAAGTGAGTTCGAGGGCGGTTACCATGTAATGCAGCAGCTTACCACTTACCTCCTCCTTTACCGCAATCCCATGTCATCGCAACAGAATAGATAGTCCAGCCGGAACCGCCTTCATAGGCATCCGTCACATCATAGGAGAGAATCTTATCTCCGGAAACCACGATGTTTTTAAAATCAACCGTAGCAAACCGGTACGAGCCGCCCCAGCTTTCTGAGTGGCGGGGAAGATGTTTGGAATTGATCTGCAGGAAGCCCAGGTACTCCAGCACGATGGGCATCGTCCAGGAAGGGGAGAAATAATGGCAGTGGTGGAACTTGGCGCCCTTCGCCGGCTTCGTTAGGTCATACTCATAAGAGATATAATTCTGATCATTGCCGAGTCGTTTTACGTTGCCATGCTGATCGCGGTCCACGGTTACTTCCACCGGAGGATTGTCGAAGAAATACTCCGTCCACCCCGTAATTTGCTTGTTGTGGTAGTGGTACTTAGCCTTGTGGGGAGAGAGGTTATTGTGCGGATAATCAGGAGCGTAAACAACAGATGAATCCGGCTGGCCGCAATCGTTCAGCCAAACGTCGGCAAAGCGTTGGCCGCTAACGCTGTCGATAAATTTCACCAGCCGGCCCTGGTACTGGATGAGGCAGTTCATTGGGCCCGTCCAGTGAGTGGAATGGCCTTTAAACCATACGGGCTTCCGCTGACTGTCGCGCCGTACCCGGGCGTTGTAAGTAGGGCCGTTTACATAAGGGTAACCTGTCCAGTTGGTGAGGTACATGGATTCCAGCTGGCAATCCGCTATTTCAGGGCATTTACCATGGCCGCCGGGGTAAGGGTAGGGATGTTTTTTGCATGCTTCCAGGAATACGATGATGAGAAGCAGCGAGCAAAGGGCATGTTTCATTTTTGATGGGTTTGTTTGGGTTAAGGGATTTATTGTGAAGAGATGAAGAGCATGGCGCAGCAGGGATGTTTCAAATAGTCATAAGCATTTAAGGTGCATACCTGCGGAATGCTGCAGGGTGCCGCCGGAACAGGGATTTGCGTTTCATTCGTTCTGGATGTTATAGGGCGCTGAAAAATAGGGTGTATTGGGTTAAAAGGCAGGCGCTGGGTTAATAAGCCGTAAATCTATCCCGATTTTGCATTACTGGTATACGGCATTAAACATATTTGATTTAACAATATGCGAAAACCTGTAATTGGAAATAATGGTTAATGCGTAAATGTCAGTCCTTTGGCAGCAGTGGCGGAAAGGAGGGCTCCGGGCGGGCGGCTTTTTATTTTTCCATCCCTTCACAAATCCGTAGTTTTATACCTTCTAATTTGCGTTCGGGATCTAATATGGCAAAGCAAAAGCAAAAAACAACGGAACAACCGGCTCCAATTGTACAGGGCGATGAAATGATCGAAGTGTACGGTGCCAGGGAACATAACCTGAAAAACCTGGATATCCACATTCCGAAGAACAGTCTGGTCGTTATAACAGGGATCAGTGGCAGTGGCAAATCGTCGCTGGCATTTGATACTATTTATGCGGAAGGCCAGCGCCGTTATATGGAAAGTTTTGGTGCCTATGCCCGCCAGTTTATCGGCGACATGGAGCGGCCAGACGTGGACAAAATAACCGGGCTTTCACCGGTGATCTCCATCGAGCAGAAAACGACCAACAAGAACCCCCGATCCACCGTTGGTACCATCACTGAAATTTATGACTTCCTCCGCCTGCTGTATGCACGCGCCAGCGAAGCATATTCCTATAACACTGGTAAGCGTATGACCCGCTTCTCCGAAGAGGAGATCATGGCGCATATCTTTGCCCAGTTCCCGAAGAAGAAACTGGTTATCCTCGCTCCGCTCGTACGTGGCCGTAAAGGGCATTACCGCGAGTTGTTCGAGCAGGTCCGCAAACAGGGATTCCTGAAAGTGCGGGTGGATGGTGAGGTGCTGGATCTGAAAGAGAGGATGCAGGTAGACCGTTACAAGATCCACGACATCGAACTGGTGATCGACCGCATCCAGGTGCAGGAAGATGCCCGCGTGCGCATCAGCCAGAGCGTTCAGAAAGCGCTCCAGCTCGGAAAGGGTCTTATGTTCGTAATGGATCACGACAGTGGCAAGGTAAACCAGTACAGCCGGCAGCTCATGTGTGAAGACACTGGTATTTCTTACGAAGAGCCTTCACCCAACAGCTTCTCCTTCAACTCGCCTTACGGCGCCTGCCCACGCTGCAAAGGCCTCGGCACTATTTACCAGATCAATATGGATGATGTGCTGCCCGACCGCAGCAAGTCCATCAACGAAGGTGGCCTTGTACCGCTCGGTGAAGCGCGCGACACTTTTACGTTCAAACAGATCCAACAGCTTGCCAAGAAATATAAATTCTCCCTTTCTGCTCCCATCGAAAAGATCCCCGAGAAAGCCCTTAACGTGCTCCTTTTCGGTGATGAAAACGGAATGCTGGAAGTGGATATGGGCTTTGAAGAAAACGGCGGTTCAGAAGCCTACGCTACCGAATACGAAGGTGTGGTGAACATGGTACGCCGCTATTTCAACGATACCACTTCCGATCACGTGCGCAACTGGGCCGAAGGCTTTATGCAGCTTTCTGCCTGCCCCGAATGTAACGGCACCCGCCTGAAGAAGGAAAGCCTCATGTTTAAGGTAGACGGGATGAATATCGCCGAACTGGGCGAAATGAACCTCGCCGGCCTGGCTGTTTGGTTTGGCGATATCGAAAAGCGGTTAGACAAAAAGCAGAATGTGATCGCTAAAGATGTGCTCAAGGAAATCCGTGAGCGCCTGGGCTTTCTGCTGGATGTGGGCCTTACTTACCTAACGCTCAGCCGTGCCACACGAACCCTCTCCGGTGGAGAAAGCCAGCGCATACGCCTCGCTACACAGATAGGCTCCCAGCTCATGGGCATCACTTATATCCTTGATGAGCCCAGCATCGGGCTGCACCAGCGCGATAACATGCGCCTCATCGACGCACTCCGTAACCTCCGTGAAATGGGGAACTCAGTGCTGGTGGTGGAGCACGATAAAGACATTATGCTGCATGCCGATCACCTGATCGATATTGGTCCGGGTGCAGGTGTACATGGCGGACAGGTGGTTGCCCAGGGCACGCCTGCCGAAATGCTCAAACTTAAAACTGCCACGGCAGGTTATCTGAACGGCATACACGAAATTCCTGTTCCTGCAGAACGCCGTAAAGGCAACGGGAAGTTCCTGGAACTGAAAGGTGCCACTGGTAATAACCTGAAGAACGTCAGCGTGAAGCTGCCCCTCGGTACGTTTATCTGTGTAACCGGTGTATCGGGCAGCGGTAAGTCTACCTTAATCAACGAAACACTATATCCTATTCTTTCCCGCCACGCCTACAACTCCAAGCTTACCCCCATGCCTTACAAAAGCGTGAAGGGACTGGAGGAGCTGGACAAAGTGATAGAGATAGACCAGTCGCCCATCGGGCGCACACCGCGCAGTAACCCCGCTACCTATTGTGGTTTCTTTACCGAGATCAGGCAGCTTTTTGCGGCGGTTCCGGAAGCCAAGATCCGCGGGTACAATGCAGGGCGCTTCTCTTTCAACGTGAAAGGCGGGCGCTGCGATGTTTGTGAAGGCGCAGGTGTTCGCGTGATTGAAATGAACTTCCTGCCGGATGTATATGTACATTGCGAAAAATGTAACGGCCGGCGGTATAACCGCGAAACACTGGAGATCCGTTATAAAGGCAAATCGATAAGTGACGTGCTGGATATGACGGTGGAAGAAGCCGTGGAATTCTTTCAGGCTGTGCCGTATCTTCACCGCAAGATCAAAACTTTGCAGGACGTGGGGCTGGGATATATTACCATCGGGCAATCGGCGGTAACGCTCTCCGGCGGCGAGGCGCAACGGGTGAAAGTGGCTACCGAACTGTCGAAGAAAGACACGGGTAAAACCATTTACATCCTCGATGAGCCTACAACAGGTCTTCATTTTCAGGACATTCAGCTGCTGCTCAATGTGTTGAATAAACTGGTAGACCGTGGTAACTCCGTACTGGTGATCGAGCATAACCTGGATGTGGTGAAGGTGGCAGATTATGTGATTGACCTTGGCCCTGAAGGCGGGGAAGGCGGTGGCCGCATCCTGGCTGTAGGAACGCCCGAAGAAGTCAGCAAATGCAAGGAAAGCCATACTGCATTATTTTTGAAGAAAGAACTCAAGCAATAGGCCATCCATGCCAACAGCCCGCTATATGAAATATCTGATCCTGTTACTTTGTTGCATCACGGCATTTGCCTCGTGCGACGATGATACCAAGATATGCGATCAGGACACGCGTACCTTCGCGAACCTGCGCTTCCGGTATCCCAATCCCAATAACAACAACATTGAGAAAGATACCGCTTTGCCCAAGGTGACGGTTTTTGCCCTGAATAAGGACAGCCTCATCAAAAAGCGGGTAGGCATCACCGGGTTGCAGCTCCCGCTGGATCTGGGGAATGATACCAGCCGGTTTTATTTCCAGACCGATAGT
The DNA here is from genome assembly GCF_003149455.1 of Chitinophaga deserti. Classification (GTDB taxonomy): domain Bacteria; phylum Bacteroidota; class Bacteroidia; order Chitinophagales; family Chitinophagaceae; genus Chitinophaga; species Chitinophaga deserti. The sequence goes on along the minus strand of NZ_QFFK01000001.1, from coordinate 583,472 downwards.
GCGCGGGTGGCCGATACGCTTACCTTCGCATACAAGCGCCAGCCCCATTTCGTGTCGGCCGGTTGTGGTGTGGTGATGTATTTCAATATCGACTCCGCATGGTCTACCAATCATATCATAAAATCTGTGCAGCTTTCTGTCAAAAACATAACAACGATTAATGAAACGCACATTATCCTCCATTTTTAGCGCCTGCTTCCTGCTCCTGACTATTGGTGCCGGTGCGCAGGACAAAAAGAAGGATTCCGTAAAGCCACTGGTGGTAGAAGTACCGGCAGGCCTGCGCATAGGTACCGACCTTACGCGTATTGCCATGCATTTTTTTCAACCATACCGTACGGATGCAACCATTACGCTGGACGCCCGGTATAAAGACCGTATCTTTTTCGCATCAGACATCTCCTGGAACCGGACCTCACATTCCGACACCAGCTATACTTATAAAGGCAACGGCCTGGCTATTGCACTGGGTGTAAATTATAACCTCCTGAAAAGGCAGGTGCCCAAGGAGAACTTTATGCTGTTTGGCGGTATGAAGTATGGGTTTGCCCTTTTTAACTACGAATTACCTGCCTACCAGGTGCCTGGCAGTTACTGGGGAGATTATCACGGCGCTGTGCCTTCCAGCAGCAAAACCGCTCACTGGATAGAATTATCGGTTGGCGTGAAGGTGGAAGTGCTGAAGCATTTTTACCTGGGCTGGAGCCTGCACGACAGGCTGTTGCTGACGAGGAAATTGTCTAAAGGCGATTATCCGCCCATGGTGATTCCCGGTTACGGCAAAGGCAATAAGGGAAACGTGTTTGATATGCAGTACACGGTTTCTTACCTGATACCAATGTATAAAGTAAAGCAGAAGATGAACCTGTAAAGGGTACCAGATAAATCAGTGATCCCGGTTGGCGAAAGCAGGCCGGGATTTTTTATGTGCGGGAATTGATGGAAAAAGAAATCCCTCCGGTTGGCCGGAGGGATTTTCATATGCTGTAATGAGCAGATTATCTGTTGAAGTCGCGTTCTTCGCCACCGCCTTCGGCGCCCCTGTCGCGGTCGTATCCGCCACGGTCGCTTCCACCGGCGCCTCTGTCGTATCCGCCGCGGTCACCACCTCTGTCGTAACCACCGCGTTCGCCATAACCGCCACCGCTGCCACCACGGTCGTATCCACCGCCGCCGCCGCTTCCGCGATCATAACCGCCTCCGCCGCCACGGTCGCCATAGCCACGGTTTCCGCCGCCGCCATAACCACCACCGCTGCCACCGCGGTCGTATCCACCACCGCCGCCACGGTTGCCGCCGTAGCCGCCACCGCCACCACGGTTTCCACCACCGCCGTAGCCTCCGCCACCGCGGTTACCACCGCCATAGCCTCCGCCGCCACGGTTGCCGCCGCCTCCGCCGAAACGGCCACCGCCGCCACCGCCAAAGCGTCCGCCGCCACCGCCAAAGCCACCGGGCCGGGGTGCTTTCTTTTCCAGCCCCCAGAGGTAACCTTCTTTGAAGCGGATGATACCACGGGAGTCAGGGCTGAATTTACCCCAGGCAAAGCCTGCTCCTACTTCAGCGGTACGCAGGTCGCCCAGCATATAATAATGCGGGAGGCGGCGTGCGAACTCTGCCAGTTCGGTATCTTCGGAATAGCTGGCTTCGTCGCGTGTGATCAGGCCGTCTTCACGGTTCCAGATGTCGTTCACAACGATTTCGTGTACCAGTCCGATGTTGGATTTGCGGGGATCTTTACCATATTCGTGGAGTTGCTCCAGGAAACCGGTAAGGGAATCCGCCTGTTTTACGATTACTGCGGGAGAATGGCTCACGTAAAATACGCTGCCCCAGTCGCCTTCAGCGTCTACGTCCAGCACCCAGCTGTTGCCATAGCCGTCGCCGGCGATACGGATAGAGCGGGGCAGGAGGTTCGGTATTTCGAATTCGTTCACCGCATCAAAAGTGATAGCGTCCAGGCCGTAAAACAGGAAACCACTGGAAAAGGCCAGGAGCTCTCTGATCTCGTCCGGGATATAATTGGAGCGAAGTTGCGTGCCGATATCGTCTATTTCTTCTTCGGAAAGACCCGGGAATAATTCTACCGAGTAATTTTCCTTTTGTTGGGTACTATACTGCTCGTCCAGCATTGTACGCAGCTGTTCAAGTGGCGTCATTTGATGTATTACTTTATATAATATATTATGCTCTAATCATTTCGATATGGGGAATGTTGTCCTCCATGTACATTGCACTGCTCTGTACGAACCCCAAAGATTCATAAAATTTCTGTAAATATTGCTGTGCTCCTATCTTAATAGGCATTTTTCCCCATTTATCGTGCAGAACAGCGATTGAAACGTTCATTAATTCCCGGCCAAAACCATGGCGCCGTGCCGATGGGGAGGTTACTACACGACCTATGGAAGCCATGTCAAACTTAATCCCCGGCTGAAATAAACGGGTATAGGCTGCCAGTCCGGCTTCAGTTATGCCCATTACATGCAGTGCCTGCTGGTCATAATTATCCAGATCAAGATAGGCACAATTCTGTTCTACTACGAAAACTTCGCTGCGGAGCCGCAGGATTTGGTACAATTCCTCATTGCTCAGGTCCCCGAACGACTTAATTTCCCACCGGATGTCCATTTTTATACCTCTTTTATATAAAATTCTCATTTTGGGGTTTGATTTCAGGGAGAGGATACCGAAATTGCCCCCGGAAATCATACAGCCGTTAAATTAAACATGAGCAGCCATCCTCACCCATTCCTTTTAATGGACCATATTACGGTCCGCAACCAGCAGCATACCCTTTTGCGGGAATTCACCTGGCAGGTAAACACCGGTGAGCACTGGGCCATAGTTGGCAGGAGCGGGGCTGGCAAATCCAGCCTCCTTCACACAATTATCGGCAAAAATAATGTGATCGGCGGGAGTATCCGACATTATTTTTACGAGCGCTACCGCGAAACGCATCAGATCAGCGATCCTTACTTCAATTACCGCCGCCTGGTAGCCCTCGTAGGCCATCATAACGATTTCAGGAACAAGTCTAATATGGCTGATTTCTATTATCAGCAGCGTTTTAACTCCATGGACTCGTCGGACGCGCCAACGGTAGACGAATACCTGGAGAACAGGGCTAACGATCCCCTGCTGGATCCCCTCAGCATTGGTGCTCTCCATCATAAAGAGCTGATAAAGCTCTCTAATGGTGAAACCCGGCGGGTAATGATTGCCAAAGCGCTCCTGCGCAAGCCGTCGCTTTTGCTGCTCGATAACCCTTTTATAGGGCTGGATGTGCAGGCAAGGCAGACTTTCCACGGTATCGTAGACCACGTGGCCGCTTCCGGCACCACCGTGATCCTCGTTACCACCCCGCAGGAAATCCCCGCCGCCATTACCCACGTACTGGAACTGGAAGAAGGACGTATTGCCGGAAAGTGGACCCGTGAAGGGTACCTGGCGCAATACCGCCCCGAGGCTCCCGAAGCTGCCACTAATACGATGGATGCCGAACTGGTAGGCCGCCTTACCCAAAATGCACCCGCTTATTCCTTTGAATCCATCGTTCAAATGGAACAGATCCGGGTTAAATATGGAGAGAACACCATCCTCGACGGCATTAACTGGACGGTACTTCCCAACGAGAAATGGGCGCTGCTGGGCCCTAACGGTTCCGGCAAAAGCACCCTGCTCAGCCTCATCACCGCCGATAACCCCCAGTCGTATGCCAACCGCATCCACCTGTTCGGACGTAAAAGAGGCAGCGGCGAAAGCATCTGGGACATCAAACGGAAGATCGGCTTCGTTTCTCCGGAGCTGCATCAGTATTTCCAGTCGAACGCTACCTGCGTACAGGTAGCCGCTTCCGGATTCTACGACACCATCGGTTATATGAAGCCCGCAACGCCGGAGCAATTGGATACGGCGGCCGGATGGCTGCAGTTACTGGAATGTGGTGCCTATGCAGGAGAGCTGTTTAAAAATGTTCCGGCAGGCATCCAGCGGTTAACGCTGCTGGCCCGCGCACTTGTCAAGAATCCGCCCCTCCTGATTTTCGACGAACCTACCCAGGGTCTCGACGATCATCAGCGCAACCACTTCAAAAGCGTAATAGAAATGTTATGCCGCCATATGGAAGTAACCATGATATACGTTACCCATTACGAAGAAGAACTACCTGCACCGGTTAACCGCTATTTACGGCTCCGGAATGGGAAAATGATATAAAACCGATACCTTTATTTCGTCCAATTAAAAACCTACGCTATGTACCCAAACAACCGGCTACTGCCCCTGGCCAGTCTGTTAACTTTATTCGCAGCAGTCATATTCCAGATCGGATGCAGCACCAAGGCGAAAGAAGTGAACCCCGCCTTTGCCCGTTATATCGGTGCATATACAACGGGTATTATCTCCAAACAGAGCGCCATCCGCATTCAGCTGGCGGGAGATGTGAATGTTACGCACGCAGTTAACGAACCTGTTGCGGAAGATGTATTCTCTTTTTCGCCTTCCATCGACGGCAAGGCTTTCTGGGTAGATGCTACCACGCTCGAGTTCAGGCCTGAGAAAAACCTGGAACCGGGTAAGCGCTATACCGGGAAGTTTAAACTGGGTAAAGTAATGTCGGTACCCTCCGACCTTAAAGTATTCGAATTCAATTTTGAAGTCATAAAGCCTTCTTTCGAAGTAGAGCTGCTTGGCCTTAAAACCGCAGGTAACAGCCGGGAGAAGATGCAGTACACCGGTGTTGTACGCACTTCTGATGCAGAAGAAGTGCAGGCCGTGGAGAAACTGGTTACCGCTCAGTACGATGGTCCTAAAACCAGCATCTCCTGGCAGCACGATGTGGCCAACCGCACTTATCGTTTCACCATCGGAAACATTATCCGTAAATCAGTAGCCGCCAAACTCCACATCCTTTGGGATGGCTCACCCATCCGCTCCGATGTTAAAAGCAGCCATGAAGTGGAAGTGCCCGCTATCGGTGATTTTAAAGTACTGGATATACAACCCCGGTACGAACCGGAAGAGCATGTGCTGGTGCAGTTCTCCTGTCCGCTCCTGCCAACACAGCCGCTGGAAGGGCTTATCAGCATCAGCGGCCAGACCGATCTGCGGTATACCATCGAAGGCAGTGAAGTAAAAGTATTCGCTCCCGGAAGGCTCGAAGGGAATTATACCGTAGTAGTGAATGAAGGCATTCAAAGTACTTTCGAAGACCGGCTCGATAAATCTTTCACCGGCGCCGTTAATTTCGAAAACCGTTTACCATCCGTAACCATCCCCGGCAAAGGTGTGATCATGCCGCAAAGCGGGAAGCTCGTAATGCCTTTTGAAGCCGTGGGCCTCAATGCGGTAGACGTAGTGGTGATCCGGATTTATGAAAACAACATCCCCCAATACCTGCAGCGCAACAGCCTCAATGGCGACAACGAGCTGCGCCGCGTGGCAAGCCCGGTAGCAGAGAAAACCATCCGTCTCGATACCGACAAATCGCTCAACCTCCGCCACCGTAACCGCTTCAATTTAGATCTCGAACAGATCATCAAAGCGGAACCAGGCGCCATTTACCGTGTACGCATCGGGTTCAGGAAAGCATATGCACTTTATACCTGTAAAGAAGGAGAAGGCAGCAGTGAAGATGAAAGCACCCGTGAATACTACGGAGAAGAGATTGATGAAGACGATGCTTTCTGGCGCCGCTATGAAGATTATTACCCTTATGGATATAACTGGGATGAAAGGGAATCGCCCTGCACCAACAGTTACTACAACCACAACCGCTGGGCTACCCGAAATATTATTTCATCCAACATCGGCCTCATCGCCAAACGCGGGAACGATAACAGCATGGTGGTAGCCGTTACAGATATCCGCGATGCCAAACCGATTTCTGGTGTAGATCTGAGCCTGCTCGACTATCAGAACCAAGTCATCTTCACCACTAAGAGCGATGGCGACGGCTTCGCGAAGTTTGATCTTAAACGCAAACCTTTCCTCCTCGTAGCCAAGCGCGATAATGAGCGCGGTTACCTCAAGCTGGACGATGGTTCTTCTCTCCCTCTCAGCCGCTTCGATGTGAAAGGGGAAGAAGTGCAGCACGGCATGAAAGGATTCCTGTATGGAGAAAGAGGTGTGTGGCGCCCCGGGGATTCTTTGTTCCTGACCTTCCTGCTGGAGGATAAAGAAGGCAAACTGCCCGCCAATCACCCCGTAACCATGGAGCTGTTTAATCCGAAAGGACAACTCTACAAACGCATCAATCAGCACGTTTCCCTGAACGGGTTCTATAATTTCAATACCGTGACGGATGCCGATGCCCCTACCGGCAGCTGGCTCGCAAAAGTAAAAGTAGGCGGTGCTGAATTCAGAAGGAATGTACGCATCGAAACAGTGAAGCCTAACCGGCTGAAAGTAAAGCTCGACTTCGGCAGTCAGCAGTCGCTCGTGAAAGACCATCAGCCAAAAGGTACCCTCACAGCCGCATGGCTCTTCGGTGCCCCGGCGCAAAGCCTGAAAGCGAAAGTGGATGTATCACTCACCTCATCGCATACTACTTTCCCTAAGTTCGACAGCTATCACTTCGATGATCCGACAGAATCTTTCAGCACAGAAAATAAAACCATCTTCGATGGCAGTCTCAGTGAAGACGGTGCCGCGCCTGTATCTGCCAGCATTCCCGTTGGTGAACGTGCACCCGGTGTGCTGAAAGCGAACTTTGAAGTGAAGGTGTTTGAGCCTGGAGGAGATTTCAGTATCGACCATTTCTCCATGCCTTACCACGTATTTGATTCTTATGTAGGGGTGAGCGCTCCGGAAGGCAACCGCCTCACCGGTATGCTGGTTACCGGTAAAACACATTCCGTAAGCATTGTAAATGTAGACGCTGGTGGGAAGCTCAAAGGCGGCAGCAGCAATGTGGAAGTGCAGCTGTATAAAATCCGCTGGCGCTGGTGGTGGGATGAAAGTGATGATGATATCAGCAACTTTACCAACGATAGTTATAATCAACTGATATCTACCGACCAGGTAACCCTGCATGGCGGTAAAGGCAGCTGGAACCTGCTGGTGCATGAACCATCATGGGGCCGCTACCTCATCCGCGTGAAAGATCTGGAAAGCGGGCACATCACCGGTCAATCTGTGTATATCGACTGGCCGAACTACGAAGAAAGGCTCATGAAGGAAAACCCGACAGAAGCTTCCATGCTCGTGTTCACCGCCAGCAAAACAAAATATAATGTAGGAGAAGATATCGTGCTCACCATCCCCAGCAGCGAAGGCGGCCGCGGGTTGATCAGTATCGAATCCGGCAGCAAGGTGCTGAAAACCGACTGGGTGACTACCGAGAAAGGACAAACGGTGTACCGCTTCAAGGCAGAGCCGAATATGTCGCCCAATATTTATGTGAACGTAAGTCTGCTGCAGCCGCACGCCCAAACGGTGAACGATCTGCCTATCCGTATGTACGGTACTATTCCCGTGCTGGTGGAAGATCCGAATACTATTCTGAAACCGGTGATCGCATTGCCGGAAACATTACGTCCTGAGTCTAACGCTTCCATCTCTGTTTCAGAAGCCGGTGGTAAGCCCATGACATATACCGTAGCCATCGTAGATGAAGGGCTACTGGACCTCACCCGCTTCCGTACCCCGGATGCACACAGTGTGTTCTATGCAAGAGAAGCACTGGGCGTGAAAACATGGGATCTCTTCGATTTCGTGATAGGCGCATGGGGTGGCGATCTGGAAAGGATACTGAGTATTGGTGGAGACGAAGGACTGAACCGCGGCGCCAGCCAGGCTAAAGCCAACCGCTTTAAACCGGTGGTGAAATTCATGGGGCCTTTCTATCTGAAAAAAGGAGAGAAGCAAACACATACCTTCCAGCTGCCGCCTTATATCGGATCGGTAAAAGCCATGGTAGTGGCAGGCCAGGCTGGTGCATATGGTAACGCAGAAAAAACTGCTTCCGTGAAGAAGCCCCTGATGCTGCTGGCTACCGCGCCACGCGTATTAGGCCCCGGAGAAACCATTCAACTGCCGGTAACCGTATTCGGATTGGAGCCGCATGTAAGACAGGCCAATGTGACCCTTACTTCCAATCCGTATTTTGAAGTGGTGGGTGAAGCTACTAAAACAGTGAGCTTCCCGAAACCAGGTGAGCAACTGGTGTATTTCGATGTGAAGATCCGTAACCTCGTAGGCATCGGTAAGTTCAAAGTAGTAGCCACCAGCGGTAAAGAACGTGCGGAAGAAAATGTAGAGCTGGATGTTCGGAATCCCAATCCGTATACTACCAATGTAATCGAGAAAACCATGGAGCCAGGTGGCACATGGAGCGCTCCGTTTGCTCCGGTAGGCATGGCAGGCACCAATACCGGTGTACTGGAAGTATCTACCATTCCCGCACTGAACCTCGAGAAACGCCTGAAATTCCTCATACAATATCCCCACGGCTGTGTGGAACAAACCACCTCCGGCGTGTTCCCGCAACTGGCGCTTAATACCATCATGGACCTTAGCGACAAGCAGAAAGCCGAAGTGGATCAGAATATTAAATCAGGTATTAACCGGTTAAAAGGATTCCAGCTTACAGACGGCGGATTGTCGTACTGGCCCGGAAATACAGATGCCGATGAATGGGGTACCAACTATGCCGGTCACTTCATGATTGAAGCACAGGCTCGTGGTTATACCCTGCCTCCCGGATTCCTGGAAGGATGGCGTAAGTTCCAGAAAAATAAAGCATTGAGCTGGGCGCCAAGTACCACTAATTTCTACGGTGGTGATCTGGTGCAGGCATACCGCCTCTACCTGCTGGCCCTAGCTAAAACGCCTGAGCTGGGAGCCATGAACAGACTGAAAGAATTCCAGTACCTGTCTGTAGCCGCTAAATGGAGACTTGCCGCGGCTTATAAACTGGCAGGACAGGCGGAAGCTGCCAGCGCACTGGTACGTGGCCTCAGCACTACGGTGCAGCCGTATAACCAGCTGGGCGGTACCTTCGGCTCTACCCTCCGCGACAAAGCCATGATCCTCGAAACCCTCACCATCCTGGGGCAGCGCAATACCGCTGCGGGACTGCTGAAGGAAGTAGCTTTCGATCTGGGACAGGAGCAATGGTACAGCACGCAAACCACGGCATATGCACTCATCGCAGTGTCTAAATACTGCGGTACCAATAAGGGCAGCAAAATGGCATTCAGCTACAACCTCAGCGGTGCTGCCGGCAACATCAGTTCTGAATCTTACCTGTCACAGATACCGGTTGCGTTTAAAGGCAGCAACAGTGTAACGGTGCAGAACAAGGGACAGAATGTATTGTACGCCCGCCTGATCCTGCGCGGCCAGCCGGAAGCAGGACAAAATCCGTATGCAGAAAATCAGCCCGATGTTATGACGATGACCGTGCAGTACAACACCCGCACCGGTAAACCTGTCGGCATTGAGCAGCTGAAACAGGGTACAGACTTTGTGGCCACAGTTACCGTCCACAACCCCGGAAAGCGCGGCTATTACGAGCAACTGGCATTGTCGCAGGTATTCCCTTCCGGATGGGAGATCATCAATACCCGCCTGATGGGTAACGACAGTACCCTGCGCATGTCGCCCTACACTTACCGCGATATCCGTGACGACAGGGTGTATACTTATTTCAATCTCGAAGAAAGTAAAACCCATACCTACCAGGTGCTGCTGAATGCGGCATACCTCGGCAGGTACTATCTCCCCGCCACCAGTGTGGAAGCGATGTATGATAATACCATACACGCATTTACGCCGGGCAAATGGATAGAAGTAGTGAAATAATATTTTAGTAAAAATAAACGGAGCCGGCGCGGATACTGCGCCGGCTTTTCTTTCCTTATGTGGACGCGAATTAAAGCCTGGGCATACCGGAGACGATGGAGGCTCACCATAGCAGCAGTGTTGCTGACAGGATATTATTTCCTGCTGCCGCGCCAGCTGTTTACTGCGCCTACATCTTTTGTGATAGAAGATGAAAAGGGCGATCTGATGAATGCCACCATCGCGAAAGACGGGCAGTGGCGCTTCCCCGCAGATAAATCTGTACCGGATAAATTCGCCAAATGCATTGTGGCATACGAGGACAAAAGGTTTTACTACCACTGGGGCGTTGACCCCGGTGCTTTGTTCCGTGCGGTAAAACAGAATATTGGAGGCGGGAAGGTAGTAAGCGGGGCCAGTACCATTACCATGCAGGTGATCCGCCTGCACCGCAACAAGCCCCGCACGCTGTGGCAGAAGATGGTGGAAATGGTGATGGCCACACGCATGGAGTTCCGGTACTCTAAAAAATCCATCCTCGGTTTGTATGCAGGTAATGCACCATTCGGAGGGAACGTAGTGGGGCTCGAAGCAGCATCGTGGAGGTATTACGGGCGTAAGCCGGATCAGTTATCCTGGGCGGAAACCGCTACCCTTGCCGTATTGCCTAACAGTCCTGCGCTGATACACCCCGGCAGGAACCGGCAAAGGTTACTGGATAAGCGGAATGCACTGCTGAACAAGCTTTGGCTAAACGGAACCATCGACAGCAGTACCTGTGCCCTTTCCTGCATGGAGCCATTACCTGATAAGCCACATGCACTTCCCGAACTTGCGCCGCATTTGCTGAGCCGCTTCCGGCAGGAGTACAGGCTCCGCGGAGAAACTGGCAGTACCCGCCTGAAAACAACACTGGATGGCAGCCTGCAGCAAAGCGTCAACGATATCGTGTACCGCCACCACATGCAGCTCAAAGCCAATGGAATCAATAATGCCGCGGCTCTTGTGCTGGATGTGGAAACAGGGCATGCACTGGCTTATGTAGGCAACGTATACCGGCCTGAAGATCCGGAGCTGGAAGCGTATGTAGACATTATACAGGCACCCCGCAGCCCGGGCAGCACACTCAAACCATTACTCTACGCCGGCATGCTGAATGACGGACTGATGCTGCCGCATACGCTCCTGCCGGATGTGCCCACGCATATCTCCGGATACACACCACAGAACTATGATCAGTCGTACGACGGTGGGGTGCCTGCTTCCCGTGCACTGGCCCGTTCACTCAATATCCCCGCAGTTAAAACTTTACAGCAGTACCGCAGCGAGCGCTTCCTGAACCTCATACGCCAGCTCGGTATCAGCACCATGCGCAAGCCTGCAACGTATTACGGCTTGTCAATGATCCTTGGTGGCGGGGAAACTACTTTATGGGAACTGGGCGGTGTGTATGCCAGCATGGCACGCACGCTGCTGCACCAGGAGCAATACGATGGTAAATACGATGCAGACGATTATCATCCGCCGTTATACCGAGCAGATGCAACTCCCCCCGGCCGCCATAGCCTCACACGATTCGGGTTACTGGATGCAGGCGCTATCTGGTATACTTTCAATGCCATGGAAGAAGTGATGCGCCCCGGAGAGGAGATGCTCTGGGAGGCATTTGCCTCATCGAAAAGGATTGCCTGGAAAACAGGCACCAGCTTCGGCTTCCGGGATGGATGGGCTGTGGGTGTTACCCCACAATATGTAGTGGCAGTATGGGTAGGGAATGCCGATGGTGAAGGGCGACCGGGACTTACCGGTGTTTCCGCTGCAGCGCCATTGATGTTCGATATTTTCAGGTTATTACCGAATACACCTCCCTTCCCCGTTCCTGCCGGTCATCTTAAAACGATTACCGTATGCCGCCAGAGCGGTTACAGGGCAGGGGAGTATTGTACCGACCGCGATTCACTGGCGGTGCCCCTTGCAGGATTACGCTCAGCAGTATGTCCCTACCATCAGCTCATTCACCTCGACCCTTCCGGCAAGTACCGGGTTACGGCAGACTGTGAGCAGCCCGACAGGATGCTGCATAAGCCATGGTTCGTGTTGCCTCCAGCCATGGAGTACTTCTACCGCGCCACGCATGCCTACGATCCCCTGCCGCCATATCTCCCCGGTTGCGCAACGCAGGATTTGGGCCGCGCTATGGAACTGATTTATCCGCGTCCCAATGCGAAAATATACGTGCCTGTGGAAATAGACGGTACGTTAGGGGAAACGGTATTTAAGGCCACACATCGCGCTGCCGGTGCAAGAATCTTCTGGCACCTTGATGCGGAATTTGCAGGAGAAACAAGAGACTTCCATCAGCTGTCTATGCGGCCAAAGCCCGGCAAGCATGTGCTGACGGTGGTAGACGAAGAAGGGGAGCAGATAAGGCTGGAGTTTGAGATCCTCGATAAGTCGAAGGCTCAGTAATTGTATTTTTCTTTCCACAACGCTTTCAGATAGCGGCGCAACTCATCTTCCCGTGCATTCTTCCCGGGATCATAGAAGCGGGTGCCGGCAATAGCTTCGGGCAGGTATTCCTGTTCGGAGAAGTTGTTGGCATAATCGTGCGAATAACGGTAGCCCTGTCCATAGCCCTGTTGCTTCATGAGCTTGGTAGGTGCGTTGCGGATGTGCAGGGGAACAGGAAGATCACCGGTTTGCGCCACCACGCTTTGCGCAGTACCGATAGCCATATACGAGGCATTGCTCTTGGGAGATGAAGCGAGGTAGGTGGCACATTGCGAAAGGATAATGCGGGATTCCGGATTACCGATCACATTCACTGCCTGAAAACAACTGTTAGCCAGTAATAATGCATTGGGGTTGGCATTGCCGATATCTTCCGACGCGGAAATAAGCAGCCGCCGTGCAATGAACTTAACATCTTCTCCCCCTGCCAGCATCCTTGCCAGCCAGTATACTGCGCCATTGGGATCGCTGCCGCGGATGGATTTGATGAAAGCGGAAATAATATCGTAATGCTGTTCGCCGGTTTTATCATAAATGGCAACACGCTGCTGGGCAATCTCCATTACTTTCTCGTTGGTAACAACGATGGGTGATTCGTCCTGCAGGGTATCTACCACCAGTTCAAAGAGGTTCAGGAGTTTGCGGGCATCGCCACCGGCTATATTGAAGAGGGCTTCGGTTTCTTTGAGTTCGATAGACTTTTCTGCCAGCCAGGCATCTTTCTGCATGGCAATATGGAGCAGGTTGAGCAGTTCTACAGGGCCGAGTGGTTTCAGTACATACACCTGGCTGCGGGAGAGCAACGCCGCGTTCACTTCGAACGAGGGGTTTTCGGTAGTAGCGCCGATGAGGGTGATGATGCCTTTCTCCACTGCGCCCAGCAGGGCATCCTGTTGGGATTTATTGAAGCGGTGGATCTCGTCAATGAAAAGTACGGCGTGGCGGCTTTTGGCGAGGTCTATCACCTCCCGGATGTCTTTCACACCGGAGGAGATGGCACTGAGGGTATAAAACGGAACCTGGAGGGTATGCGCGATGATATTGGCGATGGTGGTTTTACCTACGCCGGGAGGCCCCCAGAGGATCATGGAAGGTACTTTGCCTGCGGTGATGGCTTTCCGCAGAATACTACCCTGGCCTGTCAGGTGTTCCTGGCCCACAAGATCGTCCAGCGTTTCCGGACGGAGCCTTTCTGCCAATGGTGCGCGCATGATTCAGTGCTTATATGTCGAAAAATTGATCGTTGTTCTCTGCCGTTGCATGCTCCTTTTTCCAATGGTTGAGATAGAAGCTCGACAGCACGCAGTTCACAGCAATTGCCGCGCCATGAATGCCAAGCAGTACCATCCAGATTTTCATGGCACCTATCAGTTGCTCGTTGGAAGCTCCGGTAGCACCCGGTATTTTCTGCTCAGAGAAATTCCGTATCCACTCTTCTTCAGGCACCATCTGCATTTTAATAGCAGTAAACAGGATGTAAACCCCATAAATAAAGGCCAGTACACTCATCAGGATGATCTGGGTAGGGAAGCCGGGTTGCAGCGGTTGCGCCGGGCGGAGGAGGCTCTTTTGCAGCCGGAGGCATAAAACGTTATGCATGATCACCGTACCGAACATTATCAGCATTACCAAAATCGGGGCGAAAGGCAGCACTATGGCGGCCATCAGCATAATCACCGAAAACAGGCCCAATACAATAATATTGCCCCATGTCAAGAATCGAAACAGTCCAAACAGAAAATTCATCCCTTTGCTCTTTATTTAGTCTCTGCAAACCTACGAATTTACCATTTAACACAAACGCCGCGCCCGGATTGACAAATCTTCGATAAATTTAATCATCTAAACCTTGATGCATATGCAATCTATCCACAGCACCGCCAGGCGCTTTACGGCCGGTATACTGCTGTCCCTCGCCGCGGCAGGGCCTGCAGCCGCCCAGAAAGTGCCGGCATTCGATAATTCATCTCTCGATAAGAACATTAAGCCCTGCCACGATTTCGACGGCTTCGCCAACCAGGGCTGGAAAAAGAACAACCCCATCCCCGGGACAGACAGCCGCTGGGGTGCCTTTAACGAACTCGATAAGGCTAACAAGGAAGTTCGCCTCAAATCCATCATCCACGAGATTGCCGGGAAATCCGGACTCGCTAAAGGAACGGAAGAACAGCAGATCTCCGACTACTATGCCTCCTTCCTCGATACCGTTACCATCGAAAAACGCGGTATCTCCCCCCTCAAAACATGGATCGATAAGATCAACAGCACTAAAAATCTCGGCGACTGGGCTAAAGTTACCGGAGAACTCCAGAACATTGGCGTTAGTACCTGGACGGGCTTTGCCGTGGAAGGTGACCTGAAAGACAGTAAGATCAACGCAGTATATGGCGGGCAGGACGGCCTCAGTCTTGGCGAGCGCTCCTACTACGAGCGTACCGATTCCAGCACACAGAACGTACGGAAGGAATTTGTAGCCCACGTAAACAAGATGTTCGCCCTCGCCGGTTTCCCGGAAAAGAACCCCGGCGAAACGATCCTTGCTTTCGAAACCGCCCTTGCCAAACTGCAGCTCACAAACGTGCAGCTCCGCGACCCGGTTAAAACCTACAACAAAATCGGCTATTCGGAGCTGAATACCCTCGCCCCGGAGTTCGACTGGAACGGTTTTACCAAAGTACAGGATATCCATACAGATACACTCGTATTGCAGGATAAGGGGTACATCACCAACGGTGCAAAGCTGCTGAAAGCTACCCCGCTTGCCACGCTCAAAACATGGTCGAAGTTCCAGCTGCTGACTACTTTCGCAGGCTTCCTGCCTAAGAAGTTCGATGATGAAAACTTCCGCTTCTTTGCCACGGTAATGACCGGCAGGAAAGCACAGCGCCCCCGTATCGACCGTGCCATCCGTTCTGCAGATGGAGTGCTGGGCATGCCGCTGGGTAAACTCTTTGCGAAGAAGTATTTCCCCGAGTCCAGCAAACAGAAAGTGTCTGACATGATCGAGAACGTACGTGCCGTATATGGCGAACGTATCGACCAGCTGGCATGGATGAGCCCGGAAACCAAACAGATGGCGCATAAGAAACTGAAAGCCTTCACCTATAAAATCGGCTACCCCGATAACTGGAAAGACTATTCAACCATCGACATCCAGCGCGATAAACTGCTGGAGAATGTAATCAGCACCACCAGATTCCGCACTGCGGAGAAAATAGGTAAGATCGGAAAACCGGTAGACCGCTCAGAATGGCTCATGACACCACAAACGGTGAATGCATATTACAATCCGCTGAACAATGAGATCGTGTTCCCGGCAGGTATCCTGCAGCCGCCTTTCTTTAATCCGGATGCAGACGATGCCATCAACTACGGCGGTATCATCGCAGTAATTGGTCATGAATTCACACATGGTTTCGACGATCAGGGTTCCCAGTTCGATGCAGAAGGTAATCTGCAGAACTGGTGGACGGAAGCCGACCGTAAGAACTTCGATGATCTCGCTAAGCGTTACATCGATTACTTCGGCAGCCTGGAACCCATCCCCGGATTTAAGATCAACGGGGCACTCACGATCGGGGAAAACATCGCTGATCTGGGAGGACTTACACTGGCCTATTACGCCCTGAAGAAATCTTTTGCAGGGAAGCAGGAGCCTGCTGCTATAGACGGGTTCACCTGGCAACAGCGCTTCTTCCTGGGCTGGGCGCAGGTATGGCATGCTAATATCACGGATGCCGCACTCCGCAACCAGATACAGACAGATCCGCATAGCCCGGCCCGGTTCCGAATAAACGGACCCATGCCGCACCTGAAAGAGTTCCACGATGCATGGCATTGTGGCGAAGGGGATGCCATGGTGCTGCCCCAGGCGCAGAGAGTGGTGATCTGGTAAAAAATACATCTAAAGCAATCGAAAAGGGCTGCCTCTAACGGGGTAGCCTTTTTTTATGGTATTTTATCTTTCGTTATGTATATGCATCCATAAGCATGTTAAAATATCGATAATTATAAGCCCGGAGCTTCCAGAGGCTACCCACGTTGCGTACTTCTACGTTTGGGATTTTCGGTATTAATACGCTTTCCTGACTTTCTTTAATTCATGACCTTTGAGACTGGATTTTTATTGGTCTATCCATCGATCCCAAGACCATCGGCCTGTCCACCGTTGTAACCCCAATTCCCCCCTGGAGGCCGGTGCAGGTTCCGTACTACCTGTGCCGGCGCCAACGGTCTCATCACCCGCCCGTAACCTTTTCCCTTCGTTTTAAGCTTTCGAGAGTTTGTTTCCCGCCCGTGCCGGAAACGTTTTTATCCGCGTAAATACTATCAGTAACCGGCAATTAACTGTTATTGCAGGGCAGGGGCTTTGTTATACTTGCAGTAAATTCCTCGGTTATGAAAATGGATATCAGGAAAGCGGTATTGCTGGCCGCCATGGCAATGGGGCCTGTGGCTGCTATCGCACAGCAACCCGGCGAGTTATGGGGGCAGCAGGGCGATGCAGGTAAAAGCGAAAAAACAAAATGGTTCACCGAAGCCAAATTCGGAATGTTTCTCCACTGGGGCCCGTACGCCCACTTCGGCGGAGAGATTCGCGGGAAGCGATACTACGGCATCACCGAATGGATCATGCACCGCGATAAAACACCTGCTGATGAATATGCCCGTCTTTCGCAGGGTTTTAACCCATCAGCCTTTAATGCGGAAGAATGGGTGAATATCGCCAAAGCCTCCGGCATCAAATACATCGTAATCACCTCCAAGCACCACGACGGCTTCGCCATGTTCGATTCCAAAGTATCGGATTTCGATATCGTGGATGCAACTCCCTTTAAGCGCGACCCGCTGAAAGAACTGGCGGCCGCCTGTAAAAAGGCCGGTATCAAACTGGGATTCTATTACTCCCAGTTCCAGGACTGGCACGAGCCTAACGGCGGCGGCAATGGCTGGGATTTCAACAAAGACAAAAAAGATTATAGCTCCTACTACCGCAACAAATCCCTGCCGCAGATCACCGAACTCCTCAGTAACTACGGCGATCTCGGGATCATCTGGTTCGATACGCCCGGTAATATGAGCAAAGAAGAATCCGCAGAATTTATGGCTAAAGTACACCGCCTGCAACCGGGTTGCCTCGTGAGCAGCCGCGTAGGTAACGGACTGGGCGACTTTAAAGATTTCGGGGATGGGGAAGTGCCAACCGGTGTGGTTAAAGGCGCCTGGGAGGCTATTTTTACGCATAACGACAGCTGGGGGTATTCCAGCTTCGACCAGAATTTCAAATCGCCCAAAGAGATCATCCGTTTACTTGCAGAGGTAGCATCGAAAGGCGGAAACCTCATGATGAACATCGGGCCGGATGGCATGGGGCGTATTCCCGGTCCTTCGGAACAATATTTCCGTGAAACAGGCAGGTGGCTCCAAAAGAATGAGGAAGCCATATACGGCACGGGTTATTCACCCATTGCACCGCAGCCATGGGGAGTGATGACAGCGAAACCCGGTAAACTTTATCTGCATGTATTTACCCGCCCGCATAACGGCAGGCTGCTGCTGCCCGCTTTCACAGGTAAGGCCACCAAAGCCCGTTTACTGGACGGAGGCGCACCGTTAAAACTACAGCAATCGGGAACAGACGTATGGGTAACACTGCCGGCCACATTACCTGATGCGCGCAATACCGTGATAGCGCTGGATTACAGTGGAACGCTGGAAGAAAGGCATGATATACCCTTTGTTGCCGGAACCCAATACGAAAGCCTGGCGTTGCCCTCAGAAAGAGCCAGGGCGTATGGAGCCACCGACGTGAAACGGATGACACACAGCTATTACTTCGGAGACTGGAAGCATGCCACCTGCGCAACAAATATGCGTGAGCCGGGAGATAGTATCAGCTACCGCCTCCGCTTCACCGAGCCGGGCGATTACAAGATTACACTGCAGTACGCTGCAGACACCTCGCATAAAAAGCGTGAAGGTATCCTTGAAATGAAACCTCAGGGCGGGGCACAGCAGGATTTTCGCTTCCAGGTGCTGCTGACGGGCAAATACGATTCCCACAAACCCCTGCTGTTTATCGACCAGACAATTGCAGTAGTGAGCGTTAAAGCACCCGGAGAATGGGCACTCCGCATAAGGCCCGATGCAGCGGGTAAGGAGTTATTCCGCCTGCGGCAGGTAATGGTGGAGCCTTTGCAGTAATTATTTTTTAGAAGTCTGTGGCTGGAACACGAAAGTGAGCAGTCCGAGCGAAATATAAATAATCCCGGAGATGTATGCCTCCAGGCGGCGGTACCAGGTGTTTTGCTTCATATATTTTCCAAGGCGGCCTGCCGCGAGGGCATAACTGCCATCGGTGAGGAAAGCCAGGAAGGTGAAGAGCAGGCCGAAGAACAATACCTGGAGGGCTACATTCCCGTTTTCGGGACGGATGAATTGGGGAAGGAAAGCGAAAAAGAAAAGTGCGCATTTAGGATTAAGCACATTTACGACCATGCCCTGCCAGAAAATAGTGGAGAGTGGCTGGGGAGGTGGGGCTTCCTGCTGACCGGTTTGCTTACGGGCATCCGCGATTTTTTTTACACCAAGGTATATGAGATAGGCGGCGCCAAGATATTTGAGGATGGAGAATGCCATGGCGGATGCCATCAGCAGGGCAGATACCCCGAGGGATGCTGCGGCTGCATGAACAAGCGTACCGGCCTGGATGCCGCAAACAGAAACGAGCCCGGCTTTGGTGCCCTGCTCTGTGCTGCGGGTGATTACGTACAGTACGGCAGGGCCGGGAATGATGAGCAAAATCAGTGCGGCGGTAATGAACGCGAGGAGGGTTGTTACGTCGGGCATAATAGAAAGGTTTAGAATAAATTTAAGCTTAATTAGAACTCTGTTTGGAAAATTCTAAATAATTCCTATTTTTGCAACCCCGCAAGGGAACGGTGAGGTGCCTGAGAGGCCGAAAGGACCGGTTTGCTAAACCGGCGTACGGGTCAAACTGTACCGAGGGTTCGAATCCCTCCCTCACCGCAAACTCAACCAGGTTTAACTTGGAGAGTGTTTGAAGGCTCGGGATGTAGCGTAGCCCGGTTATCGCGCCTGCTTTGGGAGCAGGAGGTCGCAAGTTCGAATCTTGCCATCCCGACTAGATAGAATTTGAATTTCCCAAGTTCAAAAAGAAATTAAAACCTGCCTTCCGGCGGGTTTTTTCTTTTATACTACATCCTCCCCCGATTACATGA
>NZ_QFFK01000001.1:0-563924 GCF_003149455.1 Chitinophaga deserti | reverse complement strand
GCTATCGGGAAGGTCGCAAGTTCGAATCTTGCCATCCCGACTAGATAGAATTTGAATTTCCCAAGTTCAAAAAGAAATTAAAACCTGCCTTCCGGCGGGTTTTTTCTTTTATACTACATCCTCCCCCGATTACATGAATGCTATCCCTGTAATCGCGTCCCGATTGCTATCGGGAAGGTCGCAAGTTCGAATCTTGCCATCCCGACTAGATAGAATTTGAATTTCCCAAGTTCAAAAAGAAATTAAAACCTGCCTTCCGGCGGGTTTTTTCTTTTATACTACATCCTCCCCCGATTACATGAATGCTATCCCTGTAATCGCGTCCCGATTGCTATCGGGAAGGTCGCAAGTTCGAATCTTGCCATCCCGACTAGATAGAATTTGAATTTCCCAAGTTCAAAAAGAGTCTATGACCTGCCAAATGACGGGTTCGTTCTTTTTACGGGGAATTAAATCCGATTATTACCGGGTATGAATAATGCAAACAGGTTGGTGTATTTATTGATTCGTTTTATATTGATTAACATGCATTTGTAGGTGGTGATAGGGGAAGGATGTATATTTGATTTTTCATCAACCCCCAATCAAAATATCCACCAATGAAAAACATTTACCCCTTTTTAATTGGAGTCTTATTGATTTCAGCATGCTCAACGCAAAAGTTTGTGAGCTTTGAAACTCCTAAATCAGAAACCTTTTCAACTGATAAGCTGAAGTCTTTTTTAAGGAGTACCCCTAATCCCAAAGTTGTACTTAGAGTTCCCAATGCTCAGGATAATACAACAGAAGAAGATGGTAATACTTACATCTACAATACCATTGAAAAAGAGTTGTTGAAGAATCAATTTGTAGTTAGGGATAGGGCTTTGTTTAATGAAGTGATTAAAAAATCCGGAGACAAGGTTAATTATGCGGAATTGAAGTCGAAAACTGATACAGATATCATTTTAGAGCTTTCGAATCTCCAAACAGATGTGGAGTACCGTACAAATCAATATTATACCCGTAAGGGAAAGAAATCTCTTTTCGGGAAAGGAGATATAGTAGTGAAAGGTGCCAAAGTAGATTTTAAGGTCGTCCTGATCATAGATAATGAATATGCAGGAAACTATAATTTCAATTATACGCCCTGTCTGACAGGATGTGAAGTGTATGAAGCTAAACGGGGCCCGAAATTCCGTATTTCTGGAAAGAGTGCGAAGCAGCCTTACCAGGTTGTTTCACAAAGGGAATTAGAATCGTTTTTCGCAGATGCAACCAACAGACTTATAGTGGCTCTTAAACAATGACCGGTTTAGAATTAAAACAAAAAAGCCCGCAGATAAAACTATCTGCGGGCTTTTTTTATGTTGTTGAAGACTATCTCCGGTAGCCTGAGCTGCCAAGAGGAGAATTCGCCAAAGGCTGATAGTAGTTGTTTACGTCAACACCTGCAGCTGCAACAGTTACGAATTTGGTGTTGGCATTCGTGCCGGTACCTTCGCGCACTACTGCATCACCCTCGAGGTAAATGTAAGAGCGGGGCTCAATCGTTACACCACCAACGGTACGGGGCTGGATCAGTGCGTTGGCAAAGATCTGCTGTGTGCCTTTCATACCCAGGTAACCATTGAAACGGAGACAAACACCGTAAGTACGGGCAACGGTATTGTGAGAGAACTCAACAATAGCATTATCAGTTCCACGGAAGTTAACACCGTCATGAACGAAGTTGTCACGGAACAGGTTCCGGGTAATTACGTGCTTACCATTGTTTTCTCCTGAACCGAAGAACTGGAAGAGCTCACCCCAGCCATCATGCACGTAGTTGTCGTGAATGTTGGAGTTGTTCACCCTGCCGCCGATGAGCAGTCCACCGCTGTGGGAGGGGTTGTGTTGACCACCCCAGTTGGTGATTTCGTTGTTGTAAACTTCCAGGCCATCGATAGCGGCAGTCTGGATACCATCTGCACCACCATCTTTCACGATGTTGTTATAGATTTTTACGTTACGCCATTTGATGGGCTGCACGTAAACCGATCCCAATACGGCGCCTGCAGGCAGTGTGTAATAGGAGTAGTTAGATTCCAGGTTCCAGTAAGTAGCCGTGTGGCCGATGTACATGCCTTCATTGTGCGTGCCGGTGATCACCAGGTCGTGAATGAAGAGGTTCTCCAGATAGGAATTCGGATAATGGGTAGCCGGAATGCTTTTCACAGGATCCGTCTTAGCCCAGAGACCAGTACCGCCGCCAGTGATGGTGAGGTTAGCGATCTCAAAGTTGTCGGACTGCTCAGCCAGTGCCATGTTAAAGTAGGCGATGCGGCCGGCAGTGGTGGAGCCGTTGATGATAAAGCTCGTTTTGGAAGTGCCTTCCACTTTCACATAATGAGAGTTGCGGAAGCTGAGTGCGGTAGACCAGGAACCACCATTCCATGCAGGGTCACCGATTTTCAGTACGGTACCGGGTGCGTTACGGATGGTGATAGGCTTACCAGATGCGCCTTTCAGGTTGTAGAAGATCACAGCGGTAAAGGTGCCTTTCAGGTTAAGAATGTCTCCTGCTTTGTAAGTGCCATTAGCATTGTTTACTTCCAGCCGGCCGAACTTATCGGGCACAAGTGTAAACTGCCTGCCCGGTGTTCCCGTTGGAGGTTTGGCCGCAGTGGAGTCTTCCGGTTTTGGAGCAGGCTCTACCGGCTTTTCTTCGGTGCAGCTAAATACAGTCATGAGGACTGATAACGCCAATACAAGCATCACAGATACGTTAAAACGTTTGGTCATGGTTTTTCGAATAAGAAATGGTTAAAATTAAAATACGACAATTGTGCAATACTCCCCCTTTTTTTTGGAATACGGCGATTTTTTAAAGAGGCTTAACGACTAAATATTATGCCATTATTTAGGGTGGTTTTATTTATGTCGCGAGGGTCCGGGAGAATTGGGGTATCAGTTGCATTTCCGCGTGTAGTCACGGTTAGGACGATTTTGTTGACTGCTTTGAGGTGTAGGTTTTTCTAATATATGATAATATTTATTGAAGCATTTTATTTGTATATGTATAAAAAGTTTTCCCCACTTTTTGGGTGCTTTGAGATTGCATAAAAAGAAGTGATGATCCTGCTATTCACTGTCGGGAACAAACGCAATTCCATCTGCCTCCACAAGATAATCCGGATGAGCAGGTCCTGCCACGAAGCTCATGGTTACTGCCGGCGGGTGCTGCAATTTGGCAAGAAATGGCTGTGCCCCTTCGGGTTCTGGAACAGCTATTTAAGCTTCGGCATGCAGCCCTATCCGGTTACCTTCCGTATCCTGGATAATGGCAATATAACCCGCTTTAATAAGGTGCTTGGGCGTCAGGATCTTCCCGCCTGCAGGTACTACCTTATTCAGCACAGTCTGGATCTCAGGGTAAGCGTTCAGGTAGATGAGCGTGCCTTCAGCACCGGGTTTTGCTTCGGGTGAATTGGTTAGTACACCGGTAACTCTTCCGGATGTAGCCTGTACAATATTGGGATCAGAAGGGAAGAAGGTAAGCTCCTCTTTGTCGCCAGCCTGCACGGTGCGCATTTCAATGTCGAGGATGGTTTCATAAAACTTCTTTGCCCTCGGTGTATCGGTTACCGGAATCTCGAACCAGGTAACCACATTCGTTTCCGTATCTATTTTCCTTAATTGCTGCATATAGTAAAGGTTTGCGGGTGTAATACAAAAATGCTGCCACCGTTTATGACTGCAGTTTATAAGCAATTGATTATTAAATGAATCCGAAACAATGGGTTACTGAAGGGATACTGGTATATTACCAATATGGTACTTAATGTATATAAAAGGGGCGTAAATCGGCCATGGTATTGGGTAAGACAGGCTTTTATATACATTAGATATACATTAACCCTACAGTAACCCTTCTTTAACCCTTTAATAAGAGCGCCTTACCTTACTTTATCTCCTTTTTATTTTACCGGCCATTTAGAATGGAACCCCGTTACCTTATACGTTGTGCCTACTTTACCGAAAATGAAGGCGAACCAATTTTCTGCGTTGCGGGTTTTATCGGCGTACGGGTGGTAAACTTCATAAAGCGGGGCTGCACTGTCTATACCCGGGAACAGGTGGCGGTAGTAATCGTTTTCCGCACCCGCAGGGATTTCCCTGACTTCTTCCTGTTTTTCTTTTTCCAGTCCTGCTTTTACATCCGGACTAAAAATCTGATCCCTGAACCGGGCAAACTGCATCTGGCTTACCTGGCCGGCGGCGGAATCGGAATGGGAGGTGCTGATGTTATCGCCTGTCCATTTTGGAGCGGTTTGCAGCGGGAAGCGGATCATTTTTTCCAGCGTCGCGTAATCGCCTCCGGTGGCCGCAGTGCGGAAAGATGACAATGCAGTGCGGAAAAGTTGTTCGTTAGTGCTGGTTTGTTGCCGCGGCCCGCCACCGGGCATCTGGGCAAGCGTATCTTCTGTGGGCGGAACAGCATTCTGGCTCGTATGGTTAGGCTCCGGCTGGCCACAGGAGCTAATTATGGCGCATGCTATAATGACGGGGATGGGTAGGTTTTTCATGCGAATGGGTTTTGGTACTACCTTAACCTTTGCAAATACGGTGCCTTATCATGTCCATAGCGGCCTGGTACCCGGGGTGTGGTGCCCGCTGGGCATATTGTAGCATGGGGGCTATTTATTCCTGAGCAGCGTGTTAATGGCCTCAAGTATCCTTTTGGTTTGCTGTTGTGGGGTATCAGCTGTATTGATGGAAGTAATGATCGTTTTCCGGCGCTCTTCCGGCAGCCGGTGGAAAGCTTCCAGCGCTGCGGGCTCATCTTCGAGGCAGGCCTGCAATTCTTCGGGAACGATTACCGGCGTTGCATCACGGTAAAGCACTATATATACCTGATCACCTTCTTTTTTCTTCAGCTTCTTCTGTAATGCGGCCTTTACCGGTAAAAACAACCGGCCCTGTCCCATAGGCATGAGGCGGGTAAGGCCAAGGTCTAAACCATCGATGGTGCCGGTTACCCGGATCCAGCCGAAGGCTTTCCCGGGGTCGGGAGATACTTCGGGGATGTAGGCGTACGTCCAGCCACCTTTGGCCTGGAAGCGTTCCAGGATGTAGTGATTCGCTATGAGCGGGGTGGCTGGCATGAGGACGGATGATTGAGATGTTAAATTTATGTAAAAAATATTTTGGCTCAGGTGTAGGGGGGATATCTGATTTCAGTACATACTAGTATAACCTATGGACAAAAACACTTTCATACTATTAGTAGACCGTTACCTGAACGGTACTGCCACCAAAGCGGAAAAGGAGCTGGTAGATGCGTATTGCGACCGGCTGGAGGGTGTTCCTCCCGCAGCTATGAGTCCTGAAGAGGAGGCTGCGCTGGAAAAGCTGATGTATGGCAGGATTATGACGGGCATCCGCAGGAAGCCTTTGCGCCGCGCCATTTTATGGTACGCCGCAGCCGCCATGGTGGTGCTGGTAGCCGGGGGAGCCTTCTTCCTCATGCGCCCTTCTACTCCCGCAGCACCACTGGCACGTGCAGAACGTTTCAGGAACGATCTGGACCCCGGTTCCGATAAAGCCATTCTTACGCTGGCAGATGGTTCCACCATTGCCCTCGGTGGAGAAGATGCCGATACAATTGCCCGGCAGGGAGGGGCCAGCATTTATCAGCCCACCGCCGGAGCGCTGGAATACCAGGCTGCCGAACCGGAAGCCCCGGTATTCAATACCCTTACCACGCCCACAGGCGCACAGTTCCGCCTGGTACTGTCCGACGGTAGTAAGGTATGGCTCAACGCTTCTTCCTCCATTCGCTTCCCTACTGCTTTTCCCAACGGCGAGCGCCTCGTGGAGCTGAAAGGGGAAGCTTACCTCGAAGTCAGCAAAGATGCCATCCGTCCATTCCGCGTAGTAGCCAAGGGCATGACGGTGGAAGTACTCGGTACACACTTTAATATCAATGCATACGACGATGAGCCTGCTATCCGCACCTCCCTTCTGGAAGGTGCTGTACGGGTGGTGAAGAACGGGCAAACGCGCACGCTCAGTCCGGGACAGCAGGCGAGCCTGCTACCTAACGGACAGCTGCGTGTGGAAGACGGAGTGGATATGAGTGCGGTAACTGCCTGGAAAGAAGGGCGGTTTGTGTTCAACGATGCGTCTATCGCAGAAGTGATGCGGCAGGTGCAGCGTTGGTATGGAGCAGAAATAATATATGAGGGGAATATAACGCACCACTTTGTAGGATCGCTGCCGCGGAACTTGCCCGTGTCGCGCCTGCTGGAGATGCTTGAAATGACAGGAAGGGTCCGCTTTCTGATTGAAGGGAACAGGATTACAGTAAAGCCTTAGGCAACATTAGACCGTTATAGCCATTAAAAAAAATCCCGGCCAGAAGCCGGGATCCGGCAACAGGAGGTACCAGCTCCGGTTGCCAGGGCGCAACAAATGTTCATGAGAGAAAATTTATTTATCACCCAAAATCAAAAGTATGATTTTAAAAGCCAGGTGCCAACACCGGCAGGGTATCCCTTACCCGCCTGAAAGCGCCAACTCCCGGAAGATGCTACACGGGAGCAAAATGTGGAAGATTATGAAGCTGACCACTGTATTTATGCTGATGGCCTGTATGACCGTTAGTGCCGGTACCTACGGGCAAA
The DNA here is from genome assembly GCF_003149455.1 of Chitinophaga deserti. Taxonomy (GTDB): domain Bacteria; phylum Bacteroidota; class Bacteroidia; order Chitinophagales; family Chitinophagaceae; genus Chitinophaga; species Chitinophaga deserti. The sequence continues at coordinate 557,277 of NZ_QFFK01000001.1, read as the reverse complement.
ACGTCACCCTTTCGCTGAAAAAGGCTCCGCTGGATAAGCTTTTCCGCCTGATCGAGCAGCAAACCGGGTATTCTTTCCTGTATTCCCAGGAAGATCTGCACCAGCTGGAGGCTATTAACCTCGAGCTGAATGGTGCCGATATGCCATCTGCACTTCGCGCCGCTTTCCGCGACCAGCCGCTTACCTATTCCATTGTGGATAAGGTGGTGATTGTAAAAAGAAAGCCTGTTAATTATGCTCCTTCCGCCACGATGGAGGTTTTAAAGCCCGTAAAAGTAGAAATCAGTGGTACCATTACGGATACCGATGGCACGCCGCTGCCGGGTGCTTCCATCCTGATAAAAGGAACCCAGCGTTCCGCCATTTCTGATGTGGTAGGTAAATTCGTTATCTCCGCTGATGCAGGCGATGTGCTGGTGATCCGCTATGTGGGTTACAGTGATAAAGAAGTGAAAGTAGGTCCTGAAACTGTGCTGACTATTAAACTGGAACTGCTGCCTTCGCGCCTGCAGGGTGTTTCGATTGTTAGTACGGGGTATACCACGATTTCCAAAGAGCGTGCTGCAGGATCTTTCTCTACCATTTCCGCGAAAGATCTTGAAAGCAAAATGCAGGTGAACCTTCTCGAGAAACTGGAAGGCATGGCACCTGGTTTTACTTATTATAAAAATGTTCCTCAAATCCGGGGCGTATCCACCCTCAACGCTATTTCGAGCCCGTTGTATGTGGTAGACGGTATTCCTTATGAAGGAAATATCGCTGCCATCAACCCGAATGATGTTGCCACGGTTACCATGTTGAAAGATGCGTCAGCCGCTTCTATCTACGGAGCCCGTGCTGCGAATGGTGTGGTGGTGATCACCACAAAAGCGGGTAAGCCGGGTCCCATGCGTGTAAATGTAAACAGTTCATTCCGTGTTACCCCACTGCCTGACAGGAGCTATATGAACCGCATGTCCAGCGCTGAACTAGTAGATTTCCAGCGTGATGTGTTCGCCTATTGGTCTAACGACTATGCCGGCCTCGACGAACGCCGTTTTCTGAACGATGTGTACGCGTTGCTCTATGAACGCAAAGCTGGCAATATCACCGATTCCGAACTGGAAAAGAAGCTGGATGTTTACCGTAACCGTGACCGCTATGAGCAGGTGAAAGACGAATTCCTGCGCAAGGCATCGCTGGTACAACAGCATAACATGAGCATTTCCGGGGGGACTGATAAGCATCAATACAATTTATCTGTCAATTACCTGCGTGATAACCCTTATGAAAAGGTTCAGTCAAACGACCGTTTCGGGTACAACCTCCGCAATATGTTCACGCTTAATAAGTGGGCAAGGCTTGATGTTGGTGTATTGGGCAGTCATACACGTGCCGATTACGATAATGGTTTCAACGGCTATGGCCAGTTAAACGGCGGCCGTGCGAGCTATTATATGTTCCGCAATCCGGATGGTTCCCCTGCACAGTGGTATGGTTCAAAATCACAGTTTGAAATAGACCGGTTGAACGGTCTGAAACTGCAGGATGAAACCATGTATGCACAATCCGAACTCAGGCAACAACATTACCTCGATAAATCTAACTACCTGAATCTTAATGTTGGGCTTAACCTTCGCCTCATTCAAGGTCTTTCGCTGGATGTACGTTACCAGAACGAGCGTACCGACGGCCTGAACAGCCAGTTGTACCGACCTAATTCGAATTTTGTCCGCACCATGCTGAATGATGCCACCCTGATCAAAAACGGGCAGGCCACCTTATATGTACCCACCGGTGGGCAATATGACGAAACGCGATCCACACGTAATTCCTATACACTGCGCGCGCAACTGAACTATAATCGGATGATCGCCAATAAGCATCAACTGCAGTTGCTGGCAGGTGCTGAGCGCCGCAACATACGTACTGCTTCCACCAATATCTACAGATATGGATACGATGAGTTCTCACTTTCCTATAAGTCTATCGACGAGCTCACCATGCTTGGAACAACGATCCAGGGAACTGAGGCGCTTTTCAATCAATTCCGTTTGTCGAAGAAGGAAAGAGGTTTTTCCGATATAGAGAACCGTTATGTGTCTTTTTTTGGTAACGGCTCGTTTAGTTTCAATAAGAGACTTACGGCTACAGGTTCCATCCGTATCGACCAGAGCAACCTCTTCGGTACTGATCCGAAGTATCAATATCGCCCATTATGGTCTGCCGGATTGCTGTATGTAATAAGTGAGAATGACCTTCCGTGGCTTGACCGTATGGCTGCCCGTGTAACATATGGCATTAACGGGAATGTGTCACAAAGCGCAGGCCCATACATGATCGCCAGAGACGGCGGGGCTAACTATTACACCAATGAATCGCAGTTAAGCATCACTTCTCCGCCAAACAATCAGTTACGTTGGGAAAAAACTAAAGTGGTAAACCTGGGCATAGATTTCAGCACTTTCAATGGAAAGCTGTCCGGATCGGTTGACTTCTATAATAAAGCAACCAGTGATCTGCTGGGTTACCTTCAGGAAGATCCAACAAAGGGATGGTCGAACAGAATGGTGAACTATGGCGCCATGTTCAACCGTGGGGTAGATGTTTCACTGACAAGCCAGAACCTCCGCACGAAAGATTTCCGTTGGACCTCTACCATCAACTTCAACTACAATAAGAACGAACTTACGGATCTCTATGTATCTGCGAACCAGGTGATCGACTTTGTGTACAACCCGCAGAACAGAGTGGGGCTTCCAATGAATACGCTCTACAGCATCCGATATGCAGGCCTCAATAATACCGGTCGGCCGCAGGCATTTACGAAAGACGGTAAGATCGTCAATGATGCAGGTAAGCTGACAACAGACGACCTGGTAAATTCAGGTACTACGGTACCGCCCTTCTCCACTTCACTTATCAATAATGTGAGGTACAAGAACTTCGAATTGTTCTTTATGTTCATGCACTATGGCGGTCATGTAATGCGTGATGTAATTGCACCTTATCTGACCCGTTTACCGGAGTTGAACTACACTACCAATATGGATCGCCTTGCGCTGAATTACTGGCGTAATCCGGGAGATGAAAATATCCCGGATATGGCTCCTGCATATTTCCGTCAGGCCCCGTCTGGTACTACCATGATATGGGATGCAGCCGATACGCATATCGCTAAGGCCAGTTATATAAAGCTCCGCGATGTTACACTGGCATACAGCCTGCCTTCTAAATTGCTGAATAAGTATAAAGTGCAGGGCCTCCGGGTTAGTATGCAGGTACAGAATCCCTGGCGCTGGTCTGCCAATCCGCAGGATCTTGATCCGGAAGTATGGAATGGCATGACGCTGACCAGCTACCCGACCCGTGGCATCCTGGCGCCGCCCAGTTATACATTTGGCCTTAACCTTACTTTCTAAACATGCGCAAGATGAAAAAAACAATATACGGCATCCTGGCTGGCGCAACCATGCTGCTGGCCGCAGGTTGTAATAAGTACCTAGATATCAAGCCGAAAGGATTTACCATTCCCGAGCTCGTGGAAGATTATCAGAAATTACTGAACAGCCAGGATCTGTACCGTGCAGTTTCGGCATATCCCGTGTTCCTTACTGATGATGTTCAATCGGGCGTGGATAATGATGTAAACCGGGCTGCCGGCTTCAGCACTTACTCATTGTTCAAAAGAAACCTCTATACGTTCGAAAAGGGGCAGGTAATGGAGCAGGGGCAGCAGGATGTGCAATGGGAACCCAATTATTCGCACATCTTCACCTTCAATGCGATCATCAATAACGTAATGACCGCTAAAGACGGTTCTGATACAGATAAACGCAGGATCAGGGCAGAAGCACTCGTGGGCCGTGCTTTCGAATACCTTACACTTGTAAACCTGTATGCGAAACATTATGATCCCGCAACTGCTGATAAAGACCTGGGTGTTCCAATGATTCTTTCGGAAGACATAAATGCAACATATGAGCGGGTATCAGTTGCTGCTGTGTATGCTCAGATAAAGAAGGATCTTGACGAAGCAATTCCTGATCTTTCCGAACGCGTTCCTAACAACTTCCATCCTCCTAAAAGCGTTGGATACGCTTTTCTGAGCCGTATGTATCTCTACATGGGCGATTACCAGAAAGCACTGTTCAATGCAAATGAAGCCCTGAAGCTGAATAATCAATTGATGGATTATAAAATCTATACTACGAAGAAAGGGACTTTCGGCAGGGTTTGTAAACTGTCTGACAGCACGGCATTCCCTGAGGTGCAAAAGAATATCGAATCACTCTGGGTGCGACTCGGTACAGCCAGTAGTGGTACAGTGTTTGCCGAAGTGTATGCAACTGAAGACCTGATCACCACCTATAAAAACAACCTGGCCGCTACCTCGGAAGATTATCGCTATAAACTGTTTTATTGCGACGGTAAAGCGCAGTTCGGCGCCTCGGTAATCAACTTCCCGGGACGCGTACTCTGGGCTTCGTACGTTGATGCCAACGTAGGCCTCTCCACCCCCGAAGTGATCCTGACCGCAGCTGAGTGTGAAGCACGTGTAGGTGATAAAGACAAGGCTATGACGCTCATTAACCGTCTACGTGATTACCGCATTGCCAATAATCAGCCACTCGTTGCTGCGGATAAAGAAATAGCCCTGCGTATGGTACTCGATGAACGCCGTCGCGAAATGGCTTTTGTAGGCTCTAACCGCCTCGTGGATCTGAAGAGACTGAACAAAGATCCCCGGTTCGCGAAAACTGTAACACATAAGCATGCCGACCAGACATATACACTGCCCGCTAACGATAACCGGTACATCCTCCCGGTTCCTCCACGCGTGCTGTCTATGAACCCCGGCATACCGCAATATGAAAGATAAAGCCAACCATCTTTCTTAACCACGAATGACAAACCCATACAACACAAAGGCGCCGGATGTTCCGGCGCCCTTTTCTAAAAAAGTCATCATGAAACCATTCTTACTGATCTGCGCCCTTTTTGCCACCGTAACCCTCCGCGCACAGGAAGGCATCCGCTTCAGCACCGCTACCTGGAACGAAACGCTGGAACAGGCCGCAAAAGAAAATAAGCTCGTATTCCTCGACTGCTACACCTCCTGGTGCGCTCCCTGCAAATGGATGGATAAAAATGTATTTGTCCTCAAAGAAGTGGCAGACCTCTACAACGGTCAGTTCGTGAACACGAAATTCGACATGGAGAAGGGAGAAGGAATTGAACTGCGGAAGAAATACGGCATCCAATCGTACCCCACCTACCTCTTCATCAATGCAAAAGGAGAAGTAGTGCACCGCACCGGCTCTAAAATGTCTGCAGAAGAATTTCTGGAAGAAGGCCGTATGGCCGCTGATCCGGATCGCAGCCTTTCTGCCGTAACTAAAAGATACCAGGATGGCCAGCGCGATGTTCCTTTCCTGCTGAACTACTACCTCGCGCTTAACCGTTCAGACAGGCAGGCTTCAGAAAAGGTAGCCGCTGAGATTACGGCGAAGATGACCGACAGCACACTGAGCACTCCCCTTGGCTGGAAAGTGATCAAAAACCTGGCACGCAGCAGCAACGATAAACTGGGCAAATATTACCTGGCTCACGCAGGTGATTTCAAGCACTTTGCACCAGCGGCCGAACAGGAAACCCTGACCGACCGCCTGCTGTCCAGCACGCTGTACCAGCATGTATATGCAGGTAATGAAGCTGCTTTCTATGAAGGACTGAAGCATTTCTCCCAATCGCCGTCTAAAGACCGCCAGATCCAGGCAGTGATGCTGGAGGCGGAGTACCTGCTGCGTGTGGGCCGTGTAAAAGAATACATCGCATTAACGGATAAGGCAATGAAAGGCCCCCTGAAAGGTGAAGCGGAGAAACTGAGCTTCCTTGCACGCCGCATCAACGGTAAAAAGGAGCCGGATGAGAAAATGAAGCCTTACCTCCCGCAGGCATACAAACTGGCGAAGAGGGCGGTACAGCTGGATCCGGAAGAGTACAGTGTGCAAAGCACCTTCGGATGGATCTGCCTGTCCATGAAAAAGAAGGAAGAAGGGCTGAAAGCAGCCCGCAAAGCACGCCTGATCGCTGATGCCGAAACTTCTAAGATTCAGAAGCTGGCACAGGAGCTGGTAGATGAACTGGAAAAGATATAAGCATAACGGTTGATAATATATGCGAAAACGCGGCCCCGGATTTCTCCGGGGCCTTTTTTGTTAATGCATTTCCTGATAAGATTAACAACTATGGCCGGAGTTGCCGCCTGTCCCGGGAATGGGCCGCCGTAGCAGGCGGGAAGGGGCGCAGTCGTGTAATCCATGCAGCGGAATTGCCGGAAAATGGCGTATTTTTACGGCTTGATGCCGGCATATTCGACACATACGGATGAGCAGTTATATGAAATGCTGCAGGGGGATGATCAGGAAGCTTTTACCGAAATCTACCAACGCTACTGGAAAGTACTCTACCAGCGGGCAAGTGCTATGTTGCACGATGGCCAGCTGGCACAGGATATTGTTCAGGAAGTGTTTATATCCCTATGGAACCGCCGGCACGAAGCACAAATAGAAAAACTGGCCGCCTATCTCCACCAGGCCGTCCGTTTCCAGGAGCTGAAAGCCCTGCACCGCCTCCAGTCAGACACTGCTTTTTACGACCGACTGGCTTCCATCACACAGGATCTTATTCATCATGAGCCGCTGCTTTACAGTGAAATGGAACGAATCGTCCGTACATTGCTCGACAGGCTGCCGGAAGATCAGCGCCGTATACTCCGCATGAGCCGGGAAGAGGGGCTTACCTACCGCCAGATCGCGGAAAAAACCGGTATCTCCATTAAGACCGTGGAAAAGAAAATCTCCCTGTCGCTGCGGGCCATCCGGAAAGGGATGGACGGCTCCTTCCCGCTGATACTTTCCCTCGCACTCGCAGCCCAATCAGGCCTCCGCCACCTCTAAACATTTGAAAAGAACGATTCCCGCTGTATATTGATAGCCGCAAAAACGTTTATCATGAAACCATCGATATTTACGATGATGGCCGCGCTGTTGCTGGTGGCTGTTATTCCTGCATCCGCCGCGAAAGTGGATACCGTGAGCACCTGGAGCGCTGCCATGAAAAAGAATATTCCCGCCGTGGTGATAACGCCCGATAATGCAGGGAACACACCGCTGCCGGTAGTATACCTTCTGCATGGTTACAGTGGTAATTATGCCGACTGGGTGAAGAAAGTACCGGAGGTTTCCGCATTGGCAGACAAATACAACATGATCATCGTTTGCCCCGACGGCGGGTTTAGCAGCTGGTACTGGAACAGTCCGGCCGATAAATCGTACCAGTATGAAACGTATGTTTCGGATGAGCTGGTGAAGTGGGTAGACGGGAAGTATAAAACGATTGCGAATCCCAAAGGGCGTGCGATTACCGGTTTGAGTATGGGAGGGCATGGAGCGCTGTATCTGGGGATGCGTCACCAGGATGTGTATGGTGCTGCGGGGAGCATGAGTGGCGGGGTGGATATCAGGCCTTTTCCGAAGAACTGGGATATGTCGAAGCGGCTGGGGACTTATGCGGAGCAGCCGAAGCGTTGGGAAGAGCATACTGTGATGAACCAGTTGCATTTGCTGACAGGGGGATCGCTGGCGCTGGTGATTGACTGCGGGACGGAGGATTTCTTTTTTGGTGTAAATGAGAAGCTGCACGCTGAGCTGGCGTACAGGAATATCCCGCACGACTATCTGGTTCGTCCGGGGGCGCATAATTGGGCATACTGGGGTAATGCAATCCAGTATCAGTTATTGTATATGCATCGTTTTTTCGGGAACTGATGCTTATCCGAGCATGAGGATAGAGGCGGCCAGGAGGATGGTCGTCATTTTTGATTTCAGGATTTGTTTGGCATAGCGGAGGTGTGTTTTCACGCTTTGTTTGCTGATTCCCATTTTGAGGGCAGCTTCCTGGTAGGAGAGTTCCTGCTGGTAAACGAGTTCCATGGCACGTTTACGTTGCGGGCTGAGAGAGCCGAGCCAGGATACTACCTTATTTTCTTTTTCCTGTGGGTTTGAATTGTTGTAGGATTCCGGGAGGGAAACGTCTTCCGCTGCGGATTTGTTGTAGTATTGAAAGACCTCGTCTTTCTGGTGCTGCACATCTCTTTTTCTGATTACACCCAGGCATTGGTTCTGCACCATGCGCATGAGGTACCAGCGGATATCGCGAATAGATTTCCAGAGCTGCGGCTTGTGCAGCAGTGTAGCAAAGCAGTCCTGCACCACATCGGCTGCGTCATCCTTGTCACGCATAAAAGTATATGCGATGGTGAGCATGGTAGGAGCATACTTCTTGTAGGCCTGATTAAAGGCTTCCACATTACCTTCCTGCAGTTGCTGAATAAGTTCTTGGTCCTCCACGGTTGCAGATTTTTAAAGTAACAGTATCAGTTTTGTCTTTAACTGCCGCTGGCGGCGTCTTAATACTGTCTTAAGCTTGGATGTGGAGAAACTATATAGTATAAGGTGCAGTCTCGAAAGTGTCCCAACGAAAATTGGCCGGGCAAGTTTACTGTCCTTGTCTAAATTCGGGAAAACGGTCTTAATAATTAGTTATGAAATTGTTAACATTGGGTTATAACCCAACAACCGTATCCGTTAGAATTGATCTGTGAAATATTGATTCTCTGCTTATATTTACGGATGTCCGGCCTTCCTGGATTTATTTAAGGCACAGATTCACCCTTCACCCTGCAATATGCATCTATTAACATAGACCAATTCATGCATGGAAGATAACTTGTATATACGATTGCTGATAATCCGACAGATCCTTGGGCAGATAACGCCTGAAGAACAGCAGGAATTAGACGCAATCCTCGAAGCTGACCCCGATGCACGCTCCCTCCGGGAAGAGCTCCTTTCCCTCCCGAAGGACGAGCTCCGCGATGCATTCACGTCTTTCGACGTGAACGCCGGTCTCCTCGACGTATACGACCGTGAATATGACATGCAGCGCCGCCACCGCCGTACCATCGTCCGCTCTATCCTCTCCGCCACCGCAGCAGCCCTCATTGCAGGGATCGTATATTTCACCTGGGTTAAACCCTCTCCCGTTCATATGTCCCCCGTCGCCATGACCGGTGAAGGCGGTAGCGCCTCCCTTGTTCTGGAAGACGGGACCACCATCGCCCTCAAGGATACCGGCCTTCAGCAGCACCATTCCACCGGTGCCAGCTTCACTAATAATAACCGCGTACTGGAACTGGACAGTGAAAAGCCGCCGGCCGACGGATGGACCACCCTCGTGGTACCCGCCCGCCTCGATTACCAGGTGAAACTGACAGACGGCTCCTCCGTTTGGCTCAACTCCCGCTCCCGCCTCAAATTCAGATTTGAGAACGGCCGCCAGCGCGAAGTATTCCTCGAAGCCGGTGAAGCCTACTTTAAAGTGAAAGGAGACCCCAAACACCCCTTTACCGTCCATACCCCTCAGGGTGACGTACAGGTGCTTGGTACTGAATTTAATGTTAATGCTTACACGCAGCATAAAATGGTAGCCTCTCTCATTTCCGGTAAAGTAGCCGTGAAATCAGGGGTAGACCGTATTGAACTGAACCCCGGCAGCGAAGCCCTTGTAAATGCCGGCGAGTCCATTAAAGTAGGAGCATTCGATCCCAACCGCACCCTCAGCTGGCGCACAGGCGTCCACTACTTCGAAAACGCCACTGTAGACGAAATCGCGGAAATGCTCGACCGCTGGTTCAATATCCAGATCCGGCTTGATGCCCCCGGCATAGGCCGTGAACGCCTCTGGGGCCGCCTCGACCGTAATCAGCCCATCCAGGAATTTATAGACGTGATCAACCTCACCGGCGATGTTACCTTCTACTGGAAAGGCAACGAGCTGCACGTGAAATAACCCCGCCTGTGGAATTTCTTCCACCACTTCACCTTTCTGTTTTCCATGCAGGCCCCATTACGGCACCATTCTGCCTTTCGGCACAGTATGTGATTCCGTAAAAGAAAAAACTTATGAACAAAAGCATATCCCTCTTTATCATCGCGCTCATTTCCATGACTTTATCCAGCTGTGAAATCGTTGGTGGCATCTTCAAAGCCGGTGTATGGACTGGCCTCATCCTTGTTGCCCTTGTATTAGGCCTCATCATCTTCCTCTTTACCCGGGGTGGCCGGAAAGATTAATTTCCCTGGGTCTGAATTGACCGTTTCCCGCCAAACAATTAATTTGCATGTCCGGTAGCAGCACCTTGCCTGCTGCCCCGGATACCATGCGATATTTCTTACCCGTCATCCCTTTAGCCTTCCTGTTTGCCTGCCAGCAACCCGTTGCACAGCAACAGCCTCCCGTGGTTAAAGACACGCCTGCAATTCAGGCATTGCCCCCGGCAGTCACCACCCTCCCAGCCGAACCGGTAGTGGAAAATGAACCTGATGAAGCCATCGGTATTTCCGGTGATTTCAATGGAGATGGTATTATTGATTCTGCCTGGCGCGAAGTTGTCAGGATGTCGGAAGACGGTGATGAGCCTCACATCTTTGCCGTGAAGTTTAATTCCGCTGCTATCCCTCCCATGAAAGAGATCCAAAACCGCTTCCGGCTCATACCCGAAGGCGATCTCAATGGCGATGGCATACCTGAGATGTCTATTTTTCACAGTCCCCTTCATGGTACCGTTCACAGCATCGCCACCTGGACGCTGGCTCCCGATGGATGGAAGCGTATTGCCGGGCCATGGATGGTGCCCACGGCTGGGGAATATATGAGCGATTCCGCCCTGCGGGCGCGTATCGTACTTGAAAATGATACTGTATATTACTGGCAGGAGGATGTGGAAGATGAAAATTTCACCCTTCGTAAGCAAGTGCTGCAACTGACAAAATAAGCTACATGAAGCGTAAGCGTTTCTGGAAAAGACTGGCCTGGGGTACAGGCATCTTTTTTATTCTACTGAACCTGTTCTGCGCCTGGCACGCCTGGCAATTCACTCATTTTACCAGTACTACCGCTCCCCGAACCGATCCCCGGAAGCTCTCCGTGCTGGGTAAGATCAAAACGGTTGTGGTGGGAGTAGACAACCCCAGACCGGTGAACCGCGGGGTGCCCCCCGTACCTTACGAAACGATAACGCTGCAAAGCGATTACCCGCTGGAAGCATGGATGGTACGTACTCCTCGCGCAAAAGGCACCGTAGTGCTCTTCCATGGGTACAGCGGTAAAAAATCCAGCATGATCGACCGGGGAATGATCCTCCGTGAACTTGGATTTAATGTAATGCTGGTAGACTTCCGCGGAAGCGGCGGCTCGGGAGGTAATTACACCACGGTAGGCTTTAAGGAAAGCCGGGATGTGAAAGCGGCTTATGATTATCTCTATGCTAAAGGGGAGCGCCGCATATGGCTGCTGGGAACGAGCCTGGGGGCGGCGGCAGTACTGAAGGCAATGAAAGACGGCGGCATGTCGCCCAAAGGCATTATCCTGGAGGCGCCATTTGCCACATTGTATGAGGCTACCAGTGCCCGCTTCCGCTCCGTAGGGGCGCCACCGGTACCGCTGGCGGCCTTTGTGGTATTCTGGGGAGGCACTATTCACGGTTTCTGGGGCTTTGGTCACAGGCCAATGGAAGATGCGAGATCAGTAAGTGTGCCGGCCATGGTGATTTATGGTGAAAAAGACGAAAGGGTGGAAAGATGGGAGATAGATGCAGTATTCGGGAATCTGAAAGGGAAGAAGCGGCTGGTTACATTCCCGGAGGCGGGTCATGTTAACTTCCTGTCGCGCTACCGCCCGGAGTGGACGGCGGCGCTACGGGAATTTATTAAGGAAGAATAAAATTCGTACAATCGGATTGTACAATTCGTACAATGCCTTTTATACAAAAAGCCGGTGCAAGAGCGCCGGCTTTTTTATTCCAGGTGTCTCAAGTCTAATTTGGGGAACGGGGATTCTTGTCTGATTTCTTTGTCTTAAGCTAAACTGGAAAAAAATACGAACGTATTGTTTCACAGAGTTTTATAAAAGCATTACCAGTTATTGGAAGATGGGCCCGGGCCCTCTCTCCCTGGTAGTCCAGCCTCAGCCAGGCGTTCTACCTTGTATTGTAAAAATGGCAAAAGATCGCCATGCGGCATTGTATATGCCGCGGGCGAAATTGTACGAAGTGAAATTAATCAGCCTGCCTGGTGAAGTTTATGCTTCTCACGGAACTCCTCCGGGGTAATACCGTGTTTGGCACGAATGAGGCGTACGAGGTGCGATGCGTCGGTCAGATTGGTAAAGGCGGCAATTTCCCAGACCAGCTCACTGGTGGTTTTGAGACGGTACTCCGCTTCCTCCAGCCGCTTTTGCGTGAGGTACTGGCGAACGTTTTTACCGTAGTTGTCTTTAAACAACTTGTTGAGCGCCAGGGAATGCGATCCTACTTTCCGGGCAATAGTAGTGGTGGAAATATCTTCCCCCAGGTTTTCCTGGATGTAATCGCAGGCATTTAGCAGCGTTTGGGGAACCTGGTGGCGTTTGAGGAGGTGATTGAAGTAATGGGCGGTTAGTAAAGTAACGTTGCCATGCATAAATGGGCCGTACATGGAAGGGTCACCTTCGTAGGAGCGCATTTTTTTGAAAATTACCTTTTCCTCATGGCTGTAGAGGATAAGATTTTTCTGTTCTCCATCCTGCTCTCCACGCAATTGTTTCTCTACCAGGGCTTTGTATTCTGCGTGCTGGCTGGCGAACATCTGCATGAAAGAACTGGAAAAGGAAACGTACACGGATGTATAATGCCCGGGTGCGAATTCAGCGCGGTTAAACGCCATTGGAGGTACATAGTAGAACGCAAATTTCTTTTCAGGGAGCATCAGTTTTTCCGCTGAGCCCTGCAGCTCGCAGGGTATATCCCCATCAAAGCCGGTATATAAGGCCAGCAAAGGTTTTTGGGTAATTGGATAAAGAAACACATGTTCTTTAATGTCGAAATTAAGCCACCCGATAACGAAGTTTGGACATGCATACTCCTGTTTAAAATATGCGCCGAAGGGGCCTTCCTTATAGGTGACTGTGGTGCCCGGAACGTGATGGGGCTGGTATTGAGACGGTAACCGGTCTGATTCGATGATACGACTTTTCAGATGCTCCGGTACGTCAAAATTCATGATAGCAGGATATTCTATCTCTGACATAGGATAACAGTTTGGCTGAGGACTGGTACCCGTAAATTACGATAATAATTCGGAATCCCCACATCACAAAAGGTACTGTTTACTTACCGGCTCTACGGGGGAAGGGAGGGGGGAATGGCCCAGCATTTCAAGCATATTAATCTCGATCGTGCGGCTGATGCTATTCAATGGCAGTGACATGGGATTGGTTTCAAAAGGATCCATAATACTCAGCCCGTTCTGATGGGTGACATGGAACACGAAGCCTACCGCCCAGCCGAACAGAATAGCCCAGGGGCCTATGTTTTCCGACAGGCTGAAAGTGGTCATCATCACATAAAACCAAATGAATACCCGTGTAAAGAAAAGGTAACTGGGCGGGAAAACGGTGTTGCGGATACGCTCGCACATTCCCAGCTGGTCGGTGAATGCAGTGAGCCTGCTGTTGATGTCACGAAACAGGAATCCGTCTACCGCCTGCAGGTCGCGCAATGTGCGAAGGTCTGTTGCCTGCAGATTGAGCACAGCGTTGGGTACATTTTTACTCTTCGATACTGATTCCGTTTCCTCCGGACTAAGATATCCCTCGTAGTAAGTATCTCCGTCTTTCCGTAAAGCCGACTTCAGTGCATATACAAAGGCCAGGTGGCGGAATACCATGCGGCGCGCCAGCGTGGTGGCCTGTCCGTGATCATCGCTTTCACAGAATGTTATCAGGTTACGTGCCCAGGTCCGGGAATCATTTACCAGCGCTCCCCAAATCTTCCGGCCTTCCCACCACCTGTCATATGCCTGGTTATTGTTGAACCCGATGAAAAAGGCCAGTGCGGTGCCCAATACGGCCGTAATACTGATGGGGATGGATATGTGGTCGCGCAGCCAGTAGATGTCCGTAAAATAGGCAAGCGTGCAGAAAATGATCATCGTAATATCCAGCTTCCAGGTCATCCGGAAAATCTGTAACAGCGATAGTTGGTCGCGTAGAAGCATATGCGGGCATTTGGTATTTGAATTACAATATCCGGCCCCGGTTTGTTGCCGTGAAAAGATTATTTTGCTTTCATGTTTCCCGAACTCACGGCACACATCCGAAAATTCGCTACCCTCCCTGAAGGAGCAGAAGCTATCCTGGCAGACTATCTGGAGGTCCGCGCCTTCCGTAAAAAAGAGTTCCTGCTCAAAGCCGGCCAGGTATGCAATGCCAACTTTTTTATAGCAAAAGGTTGTTGCCGGTCGTTCCTGATCACAGAAAAAGATTCGGAACTCATCAATCACTTCGCGATAGAAAACTGGTGGATCACGGATTACTTCAGCCTCGAATCGCAACGGCCTTCTGAATACAGTATTCAGGCAATTGAAGATACGGAATGTGTTGTGTTGTACCGCAACCGGCAGGATGCATTGTTCCAAGAGCTGCCGGAGCTGGAAAGGTATTTCCGCATCATCAGCCAGAAGGCATTGGCGGCGGCACTGCAAAGGGTCACTTACATTTTCATGCACTCGGGCGAAGAGCGGTACGAGCATTTCCGGCAGTCGTTCCCGGAATTCGTGCAGCGGGTACCGCAATACATGCTGGCATCGTACCTCGGTTTTACACCTGAATTCCTCAGTAAGATACGCGCCAAACGTAATGGATGATTTCTTGAACCAGTTCAAGAAAAGGAGTCTGCTTTCCATCTGATCTTTGTATCCTAAAACGATACATCATGTCTCAAAGAATCAACATTAAAAAACTGGCACCCGCAGGCTACGCCGCCGTAGTGGGTTTGGAAAATTATCTGACTACTACCCGCCTCAGCCCCCTGCATCATGAACTGGTCCGTATCCGCGCCTCACAGATAAATGGGTGTACCTATTGCATCGATAAACATACGCAGGACGCAATTGCGCAGGGTGCTTCCATCCGGCAGCTGTTTGCCCTTACCAACTGGGGGGAAACTGATTTCTTTACGGAAGAGGAACAGGCAATTCTGGCTGTTACGGAGGAAGTGACACTGATCCCGCAGGGATTGTCTGACGAAACATATGCCCGTGCAGCCCGTGTTTTCGATGAAGAATATCTGGCACAGCTGATTATGGCTGTGATTGTCATCAATGCCTGGAACCGCATAGGCGTATCAACCCATATGAAGCCTGCGCTGCATTAACTAAACCCGCTGCTTCTGCTGTTTCGTATTAACAAAAGCGGGCGCCTTTATACAGGGCGCCCGCTTTCCGTTCCGGTAAAAATATTTTATCTTGAAGAAAACCCTGTTTCATATGGATCAACGTATCATTGACCTTTTCGACGAGTATACCCACCGGCCGCTCCGCCGCGATGAGTTTCTCGGCCGGCTGGTGAAGCTCACCGGTACCCTGGCTGCTGCCATGGCAATACTTCCGCTGCTTGAATCCAATTACGCCCGTGCTGCTGCACCGCTGCGGGCTGATCTGGTGGAGGAGGAAGTTTCCTACCCTGGTGACGGTGTAACCATGAAAGCTTACCTCGTGCGGCCTAAAGCAGAAGGTAAGCGCGGCGGTGTGATCGTAATACATGAAAACCGGGGTCTTACACCGCATATCAAAGATGTAACACGGCGTGTGGCCGAAGCAGGATATAATGCACTGGGAGTGGATGCACTCTCGGTTTTTGGTGGTACACCTGCTAATGAAGATGAAGCACGTACAAAAATCGGTCAGCTCGATAAAGCGCAGAATCTCCGTAATTACCTCCTGTCGTTCGACTACCTGCGTAAACGTTCCGATGCAAATGGTAAAACAGGATGTGTGGGCTTTTGCTGGGGCGGCGCAATGGCTAACCAGCTGGCAGTGAATGACCCGCAGCTGAATGCCGCTGTGGCTTTCTATGGTATGCAGGCCGATCCGGCTGATGTACCTAAGATCAAAGCCCGCCTCCTGTTGAATTATGCGGAAACGGATGAGCGGGTAAATGCAGGACTGCCCGCATATGAAGCCGCGCTGAAAGCTGCGGGTACTCAATACGAACTATTCATCTATCCCGGTACGCAACATGCATTTCATAACGATACCTCTGCAGCACGTTACAACGAAGCTGCGGCGAAGCTTGCCTGGGAAAGAACATTGAAAGTTTTTAAAGAAACACTGACCTGATCAGGCCTGCGGGCGGCGGAACCAGTACCATGCAGTAAGTGAAATGGGAAGCCCTACGCAAACCATGTGAATTGCAATGGCTGTTAAAGCTGCCTGCAGGGTTAGGGCTCCCTGTGGTGCAAGCGACAGTGGTACAATTATAAAGCGCATGAATGCCCAAACAACGATACCGTAAAGGCATCCTGTCAGCCACCGGTTGCCCTGCAGCAGCGGGAGTTTTGGATATAACAGGAAGAATATCAGGCTCCATCCAAAAGAAACCAGCAGGTGGAGGATGAGCCCCAGAACAATAAATACACCGCCTCCGGCAAAAGCAGCATTGCCGGCTACGGCACTGGCAACGTATTTGAACACACGGTCTGCCCTGAAGTCTGTTTGTATCACCGCTGCAGTTCCGTCCAGTAAAAAGACAAGGAGCCCTGCGTAGAGTGCTCCTGTAATAAATCTCGTTGTCTGGACGGAATCTGAAGTGGTCATTGATTCGTGGATTGGGGAGTAAGTAGATTTAGATCCTGGTTGATGATAAGCCGGTATTTGTAATTTACTTGATTCCTGCCATATCATGATAGCACTTTCGTGTTGGAAATAATATTAGCTTTTTTGTAATACGTATAGACTGTACATTCAATTTCATCCAACTATGTATAACATTGAGCATATCCAGTATGTAAAAGCCACGGCCGACAAAGTATTTGATGCATTAACCACCAAAGCGGGTCTTGCCGAAATATGGACCGAGAAGCTGGTGGTGAAACCAGAAGCCGGTTTTATCAATGAATTTGATTTCAACGACAATTACAACACCCGTTTCAAGGTGCTGGCCATGAGCAGGCCAAACCGCATACGATGGGAGTGTGTAGACTCTGACCAGGAGTGGATCGGTACCTTCCTTTCATTCGATATTGAGCAGCGGCAGAAGCATACTGCCGTAGTACTGAAGCACAGCAACTGGCGTGAGCTGACGGAGTTTTACCGGTATTGCAATTACAACTGGGCATGGTTCCTTTATAGCCTGAAATTGTATTGTGAAACGGGAGAGGGGGCACCCTTTCAGCGCCGTCATTTCTGATAGCGCCGGATAATGGCCATGATCTTCGCAAAGATCTCCGTGTTCTCATATACACCACGGAAATCGCCAGAGTGCGGCCCGTAAGCGAACACGGGTACCATTACGGCTGTATGGTCGTTGGTACTGAAGTGCCCGTCTACATACCCTTTTGCGATATTTCCATCGAGGAGGGTGAGGCCTCCGGTTTCGTGGTCTGCCGTTACGATCACGAGTGTTTCCCCATTGCTGTCGGCAAAGCGCATGGCCTCACCGATGGCGCGGTCGAAGTCGAGCATTTCGGTGGTGAGGTAAGCAACGGAATTACGGTGCCCTCCCCAATCGATCTGTGCGGATTCTTCCATGATGAAGAACCCTTTCTTTTCGCGTTGCAGCGTTGTGATGGCAGCCTGCAGTGATTTGGTAAGGAAAGCGCCCCGGCCTTGCGCCATGGGCAGCTGTGCACTGTCGGCCAGTACAATATATTTGTTGTTACGGATAGTGTCGAGTGCGGAAAGGCGGTATTCGATGGTATACCCTTTGTTGCGGAGTGTTTCCCACATGCCTTCAAAATGTTGCTGGCCGGCACCGATGAGGATGCTTACAGGGCTTTCCAGTAATCCTCGGGCTATTTCACCATGATGGTCCCGCTCTGCGGAATGACCGTAGAATGCAGCGGGCGTAGCGTCTGTTACATCGCCCGAGCTGATGAGGGCACTCTTCATTCCAAAAGGCGCAATAAGGTCAGGGATGGCGGGTATTGGTGCTCCTGTATTATCCACGCCCACCGAGCGGTTATTCGTTTTCTTCCCCGAAGCCATGGCTGTACCACCGGCAGCAGAGTCAGTGATATAGCTGTCAGACGAAGCAGTTTTACTGAAACCGATATTCAGCATGTTGAACAGGTTCAGCTGTCCGTAATTTGCTGTATACCCGGCATAGATCTGTGCGAGGCCCATGCCGTCGCCAATAAGGAGAATTACATTTTTTACCTTGCTTTGGCGGTCGTTATTCCGGTAGGCAGGTTTATACAGCGCATATCCGGAATCTGCCTGATACTGCGCCTGTACACGGGTACGGAGGTAAGTGGCCAGTGCGTCCGTTTGGTCGGTATTGATGTAATCCACGCCCAGTCGCATCATGGTTTTCCAGGTGTTCACATCATCGGGCGTGCCCCAGAACCTGAATTTCTTTCCTGTCTCATGCGCCTGCGCAATCACTTTCTCAATACGTGCAAGATCTGCAGCTACGGGAATGCCTTTCCCGTTCCACTGACTATAGTTCCTGAAGTTATCGCTGATTAGGGCCAGCTTCTTTAGCTCAGTTGCGGTATAGCTTACACCGGGTCTTCCATCAAATTGAATGTAAGCCGGGTAAGTGTGCCATTGCTGTTGCGGTGGACGGTTACCGCTGATCGTAAACACCAGTTTGCCGTTGCCCGTCAGTTCCGGATAATCAGCGAGCTGGTTGAGCAGGGTAGTCATGGTAGGTGCTGCGGCAGTTTTAAAATCTATAAGGATCTGAAGATGCTGTTTCGTTTCACCGAACACGCCTGATTTTGCCTGGGCCTTTGCACGGAGGGGCTCCAGATATAGCTTACGCAGCGTCTTATTCGTATCGATCTCCTGCAGGGTATGTGCTACATAGAGTTCGCCGTTTTGCCAGAACACATCCGCTTCGATAGATCCGAAGTGCAGGGTGTATGCTTTTTCGAATGGGATGGCCTGCTGGTAATCGTTATGCGAATGGGCATTGCCGGCGGTGTACTGTGCTTGTGCGCCGCAGAAGCTCAAAGAGAGCAAAAGGGAGGTGAATATGTGTTTCATCGGTACTTAAAAATAGCAAACTCCCGCTATAACGGGAGTTTGCAGTAAATCGTAATGAAGAATTAATTATTTCCAGCCGGCATTCTGGAATATGAGGCCGCCGCTGTTGTCGATCTCGCTTTGTGGTACGGGCCATATGTGGTGCCTTGCCGGGTCGAAAGTACGGGCCGGCCAGATCACGCTGCCGTTAGCACCATGGAGTGCCTTGGAATATGCTGCCTGAGCATCTCCCCAGCGTACGAGGTCGGCATGGCGGTTAGACCATTCGCCGGCCAGTTCCAGCCTGCGCTCTTTCTTCAGATCGGCAAGGGTGGCATTGTTGAGGTTGCCAAGACCGGTACGTTTCCGCACGGCATTCAACTCCGTATCTGCGTTTTTACCCTGCATGAGGCGGGCTTCCGCTTTGATGAGATAGATCTCAGCATAACGGAGCAGTGGCAGGCACAGGTCAGTGGTAGGATGGTCTCCGTTTTTGCTGGCATGTACACCATCTGCATAGGTAAATGGCTCCATGTATTTGTTGAACTGGTAACCAGAAAGGCTGTTCAGCGAATTGTAGGTTACAGAATCGCCCCAGAATTTGAACCTGTTACCGGGAGCGAGGATGGTGGCAGCACGGCGCTTGTCTGACGGGTCATAGCTGTCATACAACTCTTTGGTGGGCATGTAGTAACCCCAGCCATTGTATTTACCCCAGCCTTTATTCTCAAGCATAACACCGGGCAGGATGCTGCCGAAGCCGCCATTACCCTTGGAAGTGGAATAGGCGCTCCAGATATATTCGGCCGACCAGTTGTTGGCGATGGTAAATACATCGGAGAAGTTATCCAGCAGTTTATGACGGCCACTGAGGATGAGGGAGTCGCAATAAGCTTCTGCTTTCACCCAGTCCTTCTTGTAGAGGTACATTTTGGCGAGGAAGCCAAGGGCTGCGGATTTATGCGGCCGGCCATAGTCTGCCGGTGCCAGGTCCTGGAACCAGGGCAGGTGAGCAGATGCCTGTTTCAGCTCGCTTTCGATATAATCCCAGTTGGCAGAGATGTTGGCTGCGCGTGGGATGGGCTTCTCGTCGAGCGGCTGATCGCGGCGTACGATAGGTACACCTGCCTTCTCGTCTGCATAAGCATATGCCAGCTCAAAGTACATCAGTCCGCTCATGAAGTACGCTTCACCTATTACGCGGCGTTTGGTGGCCTCGTTCATGGTGATGGCAGGTACGCGGTTGATGACATCGTTGGCGCGTTTAATAATGCTATAACGCATGCGCCACTGGCCTTCGGTGTAGGAGCCGCCGATAAAGCTGCGGTTGAAGTTCTTAATGTTATCAGCCTCGGCTTTGATACGGCCGGTAACCATATCGTCGCTGGCATTAATGAACCACCAGTAACCACGGCCGTAGAAGTTTTCATCGTCTAATGGCAGGTACATGGCATTGGCTCCGGAAATAGCATCCAGTTCGGATTTCCAGAAGTTGTTGGTGGTGGGAGTGCCTTCCGGCGAAAGCTCCAGTTGTTTGGTGCAGGCGGTGGTAAGCCCCATGGCTATAGAACCTGCCAGCATATATCGGATCACTGATTTCATGTTAGTCCGGAATTAAGTCGGTTAAAAATTAACGTTAAGGCCTACGGTCACGTTTTTAGCCTGCGGATAGCGGCCTTTGTCGATACCGTATTCATCCAGTCCCACCTCAGGGTCGAAGCCTTTGTACTTGGTAAAGGTGAGCATGTTGTTGCCGGTTACATAAAGGCGAACCTGGCCAATGCCGGCGCGGCGCAGTATGCTGTTGGGCACGGTATAACCGAGGGTTACGTTTTTCATGCGGAGGTAGCTGCCGTCTTCCACATACCAGTCAGAAGTAGTACCGAAGTTACCATTCGGGTCGCTGCTGTTGATACGGGGGATGTTGGAATCAGGGTTCTGCGGAGTCCATGCATTCAGGATGTCTTTCAGCATGTTGTAGTTCTGACCATTACCAGCATTCAGCGCCGTGAACTTCAGTGCATTGAACAGTTTGTTACCCTGTACACCCTGGAAGAAAACGTTGAGGTCGAAGTTCTTATAGCGGCCGTTGAAGCTGAAGCCATAAGTGAACTTGGGGAATGCGTTACCGGCAATCACACGGTCGTCGTTCGTGATCTTACCATCGCCATTCTGATCAATGAATTTCAGATCACCGGGTTTGGCGAAAGGCTGGATGAGGTTGCCTGCTTTGTCTTTATAGTTGTTCACTTCATCCTGCGTCTTAAACATACCATCGGTACGTACTACATAGTAAGAATACAGCGGCAGGCCTACTTCCTGACGGAGAGGGGCGAGGGTGCTGCGTACATTGATATCGTTCAGCGGCATCACTTTCTGACCATCGCGGAGCGAAAGCAGTTTGTTGTTTACTTTAGTGAAAGTCAGGCCCAGATCGTACTGGAAATCGCCGGATTTATCGGCCTGGAAATTAAGACCCAGTTCGAAGCCTTTGTCCATTGCTTTACCTGCATTCTTCCACATACCATCGGGCACACCGAGCATACCCGGTACGCTAACGTGTACCAGCATGTTGTGCGTGGTTTTCCGGAAATAGTCGGCGTTGATGCTGAGGCGGTTATTGAACAATCCGAAATCAAGACCGATGTTGTTAATTTCTGTACTGGCCCATTTGAGATCTTTATTAGGCAATGCCGTTTCCTGATAGGTGGGCACCTGCTGGGGATCTTTACCGATCCAGATCTGTCCGCTGGACATGGGTGCATCTACCCCGGTGGCTACCAGTGATCCGAGGTTACCCTGGATGCCATGGCTGAGGCGGAGTTTCAGGAAGTTGAGCCAGGAAGATTGTTTCAGGAAGTCTTCTTCAGTGATTACCCAGCCTGCGGTGATACCATAGTAAGGCTCCCAGCGGTTATGCTTGGGCAGCATGGAAGAACCGTCGTACCGGCCGATCAGTCCCAGCAGATATTTGCTTTTGTAATCATAGTTCACACGGCTGAACCAGGATGTCATCGCCCATTTGTTGATACCGCTCCAGGGGCGGAAGAAGATGGTAGAGTTATCGAAGTAACGATAAGAAGGAAGCTCGTTGTAGAAGCCCTGTGCATTGGCGCCTACCCAGGTGCCGCGGTGCTTTTGGTGAGAGAAGCCGCCCATAGCGGTGAGGTTGTGCCCGCCTTCAAAGGTAGTGTTGTAGGTGAGGGTTTGCTCTGCCAGAATCTCGGTCAGGTTGTTAATATCCTGACGGAGCTCATTATAGTTGAAGATTTTACCGATCTCCAGCACCTTCGCGGAATAGGACTTAGCATCCCGGAAAGATTTGGTGAGGGAGAAGTTAGACCTGAAGTTCAGACCTTTAGCGAGATTGATTTCTGCGTAAGGGTTGAAGAAGATCTTGGTTTCCGGTGCCCGCGAATCGATACGCTGCAGGTAAGCCACAGGGTTTATTACGTCGCCGTAAGCACCTGCATACTGGAGCGGCAGGCCGCTGTAGCTGCCATCAGCAGTAAACGGACGGATGTGCGGGGGATAGAAGATGGCGGAAATGATAGCACCGGTATAAGCACTGGTAGTATTGGCACCATTACCATCGGTCATTGTAAGTGCCATATTCTCCCCGATTTTCAGCCAGGGTTTCAGCTGGTAATCAGTATTCATGCGGATGGAGTAGCGCTCGCTGTAAGTATTGAGCAGGATGCCTTCACCTTTGCGATAGCCGAAGCTGAAATAGTAACGGCCGTTATCGCTGCCGCCTTTGATATTGGCGTTGTAGTCCTGCAGTTTACCGGTGCGGAAGATCTCGTCCATCCAATTGGTACGGGTGATCTGGCCGTCGGGGTATTTTGCAGGATCGAAAGCATCCTGGCGGGGTTTGCCGGCTGCATCGTATGCCTGGTTGGTAACGTCAGCGAATTCCTTTGCATTGAGCGGTTCCAGCTTTTTGATAGCTGACTGCCAGCCCTGCTTAATGTCCAGCTCAACAGTTGCCTTGCCCAGTTTACCCTTCTTGGTGGTAACGAGGATTACACCGCCTGCTGCGCGGGCGCCGTAGATGGAGGCCGCAGCATCTTTTAGTACGGAGATGCTTTCCACATCGTTAGGGTTGATGGGACCACCTGCGTAAATGGCACCGTCTACCACATACAGTACGTTTTCACCATTGATGCCACCCATGCCGCGGATGTTCACACGGGGATTGGCGGTGGGGTCGCCACCTTCGTTCTGAACGATTACACCGGGAGCTTTACCCTGCAGTGCTTCGTTGAAGTTGGCGAGTGAACGGCTGGTAAGCTTATCGAGCTGTACATCGGAAACTGCTCCTGTTACTTTGGCTTTGCTTTGCGTACCATAACCGATTACCACAAGCTGATTGAGGTTAACGGTAGATGATTCGAGGCTGATGCTGAAGTCGCGGCGTGCACCTACGGGGATTTCCTGTGTGGCGTATCCGAGGATGCTCACAACGAGCGTCATATTAGGGGTTTCGTCTGCAGTAAGGCGGAAGCGGCCATCTACGGAAGTGATGGTGCCGGCAGCGGTGCCTTTAATCATAACGGAAGCACCGGGAACAGGACCGTTTTTCTCAGTCACGATGCCCGTCAGTGTTATTTTTTCTGCCGTTGCGCCGCCTGTAAGATTGACGGCGTTCTGCTTTGGGGCTTCGTAGATGAGGATGGTGTTGTGCCGCTCTTCAAAGCGGAGGCCTGAAGTGGCCAGTAGTTCTGATAAAATGGCTTCTACAGTGCGGGAAGTGTAGGAAACCGCTTTCACGTTTACCCTGCGGAGGGCTGCTTCGTCGTACGCGAGGCGTACGGCGGCAGAGTTTTCAAGTTGTTTTAGTGCGGAAGAAAGCGGGCCGGCAGGGATGTCGACTTTTTTGACCACTTTCTGAAGATCCTGCGCGGAGAGGGGCAGGGCTACGGTGGTTACCGTGGTAGCTAGCACGATCATGCAGGCCATAACGGTCCGTACAAAAAAATGCTGTCTGATTTTTTGCATCTTTGTAAGATTAAAGGTAATGACTGAACAGGCTTGTAGGCCTGAGCGATTCGCATTGCAGTTGTTGTTACTTTCAGCCGGTACATCTTGCAGCTTGTGCCGGCTTTTTCATTGGCATTAACGGATAGTGAGTTGATGTTGCTTCATCGTGAAACTGATTTTAGGTTTATAACTTATTTTTTGGAGGATATCCAGTACTTGCTGCAGGGGCATGCCTGCAGGGAAGCGGAATGTGTAGCTGCCAGCTCTTCTGTCGAGCGCTGTTGATACGGTGATGCCATATTGATCTTCAAGTGTATGGATCACGTCGGAAAGTGTGGCGTTTTGAAGGAGGATTTCGCCCTTCGTCCATGCGAGGGCATCACTGTGTTGTATGGTGTCTATTTGTTTTTCCGGATATGTGAGGCGCTGCCCCGGTGCAAGGATGCCATGGCCGCTGGCTTTTACTTTACCTGAGAGGAGTGTGATGCGCCGGGTGTTGCCACATCCGGGGCGCTCCATGGTGAAGGCCGTACCGAGTACGGTAACGGTGTCTGTACCCATGAGTACCGTGAAGGGCTTCTCAGCAGCCCCCTGCACTTCGAAATAAACCTTGCCATGCAGGAGCTTCACCTGTCTTTGCCCGGCTATTTCTTCGTAAACCAATTTGGAATTGGGGCCGGCGGTAACCCGGCTCTGGTCGGGGAGGATGAACGTACGGACTTCACCGGTGGCAGTAGCCATCAGGAGGGCTTCCGGAGTTTGCGGGCGCAGGAGCCATGCCGCGGTAAGCGCAATGGCAGCTGCGAAGGAGGCCGCTGCAGCATAATGCCACAGGCGCCTTGGGCGGCGGGGAGCGTTGGCTTCGATGTGCTGCCACATGGTATCGTGAAGGCGGGCCTTTTCAGCAGCCTCCAGTATAGAAGGTTCTGCAGCTTCTGCCAGCCCGTCGAGCCAATGATGGAGCAGGCGCTCTTCTTCCGGCGAGGCCTGGCCACTGCGGTATTTTTCCAGTAATGCCTGTATGTCTTTAGTGTCCAATTAAAGATCGCTTTCTTAAAAGACACGCGCGGAAACACGGATAACTATCGGCAGTGAAAATATTTTTTTGCTTACAAAAACGATTTAGTGGAGGATGCAAAAGATAATGAAAGGGATGGTATGCCATTGGATGCGGATGCGGCGGAGGGCGGTATTGATCTGGTTGCGGATGGTTTGTTCGCTGCTGCCAAGGCGGAGGGCAATCTCGGAAACGGAGAGGTGCTGGATACGGTGCATGTAGAATGCGGTTTTCATACGTACGGGCAGGCGGTCTATCGACTGGAGGAGGGCGGTCTCCGTTTCGCGGAGGTGGATGGTATCGAGGATGGAGTTGTCGGCTCCGGCGGCAGAAGCGCCGAATTGCCCTACATGCTGCTGGTAAACCTGTTCGTCGCGGATAACGTTCAGGAGGCGGTTGCGGAGTGCGGAGCGGAGATAGGCGGGAACGGAAGTAACGGGAGGCAGCTGGTGGTGTGTTTCCCAGAGGTGGATAAAGAGGCTCTGGATAGCGTCCTGCGCGGAGGAGCCATCTTTCAGAACGCGCACGGCATAGCAGTACAGCTCTTCCCAATACGCATCAAACAATGCGCGGAAGGCGGTTGACTGGCCCTGCCGGACCTTTTCCCATAATGTATCTGACTGTGGTTGCTGCCGCATATCCCCTCAATTATGCGCTTCAAAATTATAACGTATCCGGTGGAATTCTACTATTGCTCTATTTATGAAATTGTTAAGTAAAAATTAGGAAGATTTGCGGATATAAAAAACTTTGTTCAAAAAAAGAGCCGGGCGGAGGGCCCGGCTCTTTCTGAATGACTTTAGTTGCGTTGCAGGAATGCTACATTGCAGCGAGTTGCACTTTTTGTTGCAATTCAATTACACTGTCGCGGAAGCTGTTATCTGTGTCCATGAGGTCCTTGACGGTCTGGCAGGAGTGGATCACGGTGGTGTGATCTCTTCCGCCGAAGTGTTCGCCAATGGTTTTCAGTGAGTTCTTGGTAAAACTTTTGGCCAGGTACATGGTGATCTGGCGGGCCTGTACGATTTCGCGTTTGCGGGTTTTCTGCAACAGCTTGTCGTAAGCCACGTCGAAGTATTCGCATACCATTTTCTGGATGCTTTCGATAGTGATTTCCTTAGAGGAGGTTTTAACGAACGATTTAAGTACGCGCTTGGCCAGCTCCAGGTCAATTTCTTTCCGGTTGAGGGAAGATTGGGCGAGGAGGGAGATGAGAGCACCTTCCAGTTCGCGGACGTTGCTTTGAATGTTGTAGGCAACATACTTCACAACTTCTTTAGGCATTTCGAGGCCATCGTTGCGCATCTTCATTTCCAGGATTTCCATACGGGTCTCGAAATCGGGCAGCTGAATGTCTGCACTGAGGCCCCAGCGGAAGCGGCTCAGCAGTCTTTCCTGCACACCGTCCAGATCTTTGGGCGGTTTATCAGAAGTGAGGATGAGTTGCTTGCCACTCTGGTGGAGGTGGTTGAAGATGGCGAAAAACGCGTCCTGCGATTTTTCGGCACGGGCGAAGAACTGGATATCGTCTACGATCAATACGTCTATTAACTGATAGAAGTGGATGAAGTCGTTGATGATATTATTCTTGGAGTGGTCGATGAACTGGTTGATGAACTTTTCCGCACTAACATAGAGAACGGCTTTGTTCGGGTTTTGCCTTTTCACTTCGTTGCCGATGGCTTGGGCAAGGTGAGTTTTGCCAAGGCCAACGCCGCCATATATAACGAGCGGGTTGAAGGAAGTACCTCCGGGTTTGTCGGATACGGTTTTACCGGCCCGGCGTGCCACGCGGTTGCAATCCCCTTCGATGAAAGACTCGAAGGTGTAATTGTGGTTCAGTTGAGAATCGATCTGAACACGTTTGATACCCGGAATCACAAACGGATTCTTTACCGGGTTCTGTATCGTAAGGGGGAAATCAACTTCACTATCCTTCTGGGGCTTGGTGAACTGCGTAGGCATATTCACCGTTTTAGGATGTTGGTGAGGGGTGCTGTTCTCTACCACAATTCTGTACTCCAGGCGTGCTTCTTTGCCGAGCTCGCGCTTGATGGTTTTACCTAACAGGCCCACATAATGTTCTTCCAGGTATTCATAGAAAAACTGGCTGGGTACTTGAATGGTTAAAACGTTGTTCTCAAGCTTTACGGGTTTTATCGGCTCAAACCATGTTTTGAAAGGCTGCCACTCCACAATATCCCTGATTATATTCAGACACCTATCCCAAACTTGTTCGCAAGTTTTATTCATTTAGAAAAAAATAATTTGTCGTGTTTATAATTTGGGTGTTCTCGAATACTAAAGTCTTCAATGCGGGCAGTTGAAGATCTTTTTGACAGGACGACGAATATCTGTAGAAAATGTTGAAAAAAAAAATAAATCTGCCCTTGTTTTATTTCCTACAAATACAGTGTGCCGGCCCTGTTTTTTTAGTATTTAAATCGGCTAAAACACCCGTTTAGCCTGCAATTCGACCACTATGAAAAGTGTTAAACCGTACAAGCATGATTAACAAGTAATTTGTTAAAGTGTTTACTGATTAACGCGTAAATGGTCGGCTTATCAGGTAAAATAACATTGCCCTTTGCCTGCCTTGAAAAGCAAGCCCCTAAGGGCACATTGTTGGCTCTTGCGTGTTTCACTTTTTTGGTAACTTCTTTTTCGGTTTCTCGAATCGGCTGCAAATTTATGATCTTGTTTCTAATAAATGCGAATAACTTGTGTAAAAGTTGTTGATTATTCCTGTGTTGAAAAACCTATCTTTGGCGCAATTGAAATTTTAAACTAGTTATTATGAGCTTTGAAGTTACCGGAAAACTGGTAGTGAAGTACAATACGGTGCAGCGCAGCGAATCATTTAAAACCCGCGAGTTTGTTATTGAGAAATCTGATGATATCAATGGACGGGTGATTACCAATTATATCAAGTTTCAGTCAGTTCAGGATCGTACCGCCATTGTGGATCGTCACAATGAAGGTGAAATGGTTAAAGTTTATTTTAATATAAAAGGCACACGCTGGGAGAAAGACGGTAAAGTAAACTACATCACCAACCTCGATGCATGGCGTATCGAATCCATGATGCAGGGCACCCCCGGTGCAGACCCCATGCCTAACTACAACACTTCCCAGGAAGGTTCCTTCAGCGGCGGTGGTAACAGTGGCAACAGCGGCGATGATCTTCCGTTCTAATTCATAATATATACCGGCTCACACAGCCTTATCATATTACAGGCGCCCCGCAACAGCGGGGCGCCTTCTTTTATTACCTATCTTTGCCCCGGTTTTTAGGATAAATACCTAACATGGTCAAACAAATCTCTCTCAAGCTCCTCCCGCAGGATGCATCTTCCCATCGCGCCATTACGCGCCATGCCGCCGAAGCACTCGGCGTCAAAACTTCTGAAGTAACAGGTTTCAATATCGTGAAACGCTCTATAGACGCGCGTTCACGCCAACCCTACTTCATGCTCACCCTGGAAGTATTCGCCAACGAGCCCTTCCTGCCAAAAGCCCTGGAATTATTCCGGTACGAAACGCTGAAGCCTGATGCTCACCCCGTTATCATTATCGGCGCCGGTCCTGCCGGCCTCTTCGCTGCCCTCCGCCTCATTGAGCTGGGCTTCATGCCCATTGTGCTTGAAAGAGGTAAGGATGTGCGCGCCCGCCGCCGCGATCTCGCCGCACTCAACAAAACCGGTATCGTTAACCCCGAATCCAACTATTGCTTCGGTGAAGGCGGTGCAGGCACCTATTCCGACGGTAAGCTATACACGCGGTCCAATAAGCGCGGAAACATCCAGCGCATCCTGAACATATTCCGCCAATTTGGCGCAGATGATGCCATCACTACCGATGCGCATCCTCACATCGGCACCAATAAGCTCCCCCATATCATCACCGCTATGCGTGAACAGATCATCAACAGCGGGGGAGCCGTTCATTTCGAACAGAAGGTGGCAGACTTCCTGATCGATAAAGGACAGATCACCGGCGTGAAGTGTGCTGGCGGTGATGTGTTTCATGCACAACACGTTATCCTCGCCACCGGCCACTCTGCCCGCGATATCTTTGAGCTGCTGCACAACCGGAACATTCTCATTGAAAGAAAGCCCTTCGCACTGGGTGTTCGCGTGGAACATCCGCAGTCGCTCATAGACAGTGCTCAATATCACTGCGCCCTCCGGGGCGATCACCTTCCGCCCGCAAGCTATAGCCTGGTAGAACAGGTGAATGGCCGCGGTGTATTCTCCTTCTGTATGTGCCCCGGCGGTATCATCGCTCCGGCAGCTACTTCGCCGGGTGAGCTGGTGGTAAACGGGTGGTCTCCCTCGAAGCGTAACAACCCCTACGCCAACTCCGGTATGGTGGTAACGGTTGATGAGGAGGACTTTGCGCCATTTGCCAAAGCAGGCCCCCTGGCAGCCATGTTGTACCAGCAGGCTGTGGAGCGTACTGCCTTTGAGGCGGGTGGCGGCGGCTTTGTTGCCCCTGCACAACGTATGACCGATTTCGTGAAAGGCAAAGTATCGGCCTCCCTGCCCGATTGCTCTTATATACCCGGTGTACGCAGCACCGATATGCGCGATGTAATCCCTGCTGCGGTACATTCAAGACTGGGTGAGGCTTTCAAAGCATTCGGGAAGAAGATAAGAGGGTATTTCACGGAAGAAGCGATCCTCGTGGCTACCGAGTCCCGCACTTCCAGCCCCGTACGCATCCCGCGGAACGATCATGATCTCATGCACCCGCAGGTGAAAGGATTGTATCCCTGTGGGGAAGGAGCGGGCTATGCCGGCGGTATCGTTTCCGCGGCTATGGACGGTGAGCGGGTGGCGGAAGCCATCGCCGGGATTGGTCCAGTGAAACTGCCGGTTCGTGTAACATCCTGAAAATACAACGTCAATTCTTTGGCGCGCATAGGGTAATTGGGTAATTTTCACCCGTCAATTATCCTTATGAACGTACTGGAACTCCAACATCTTAAGAAGTATTATGCGACCCACCGTGCGGTGGACGATATCAGCTTCTCCATCCCGAAGGGCAGCATCTTCGGACTGCTTGGCCCGAATGGTGCGGGCAAAACTACGCTCCTGCGTATGATCACCGGCATTATTTACCCCGATGCCGGGGAAGTCTTTTTTGACGGCCGCCCGTTTGACCCGCATAACGATATCCAGTATATCGGGTATATGCCGGAAGAGCGGGGCCTCTATAAAAAGATGAAAGTGGGCGAACAGGCCATGTATCTCGCTCAGCTTAAAGGCCTCAGCGCAAAGGAAGCCCGGCAGAAGATCGATTACTGGTTCAACCGTTTCGAAATCACCTCCTGGTCAAATAAGAAGATCGAAGAGCTTTCAAAGGGTATGCAGCAAAAAGTGCAGTTTATCTCCACCGTTATGCATCATCCTAAGCTGCTGATCCTGGACGAACCTTTCTCCGGTCTCGACCCCATTAACTCACAACTGATTCAGGACGAGATCTTCCAGCTTGCCAAAGGCGGAACCACCATCATCTTCTCCACGCACCGTATGGAACAGGTGGAAGAGATCTGCGATCATATCGTACTCGTCAATAAAGGCAAAAAGGTGCTCGACGGGCCGGTGAAGCAAATCCGTCAGGACTTCAAACATCATCTTTACCGTATCAGCCTCGAGTCTATGCCTAATCCGGCGCAGATGGCAACGCATCATTTCACCATCGTGAAGCAGCATGAAAATGGCTATACCGTGAAGATCAATGAATACAGTAAGACCAACGACATTCTTGCCCACTTCCTGCACCATGGTATCCAGATCACTTTCTTTGAAGAAATCCTGCCCACCATTCATGAAGTGTTTATCCAGCAGGTTAAGACTACGGATATGGAAGCAGTAGCAGCAGCGGTTAATTGATACCTATGAAGTATAGCATATTCTTATTAATGATAATTGCCGCAGGATGCGGCGAAGCGGCAGGTACAAAACACATCGCAGACAGTACGGAAGCACAATGGAACAAACCTGAGGATGAGCGGCTGGCAAAGGCCGAAGCTTTTCTACAGCTGTTTCCCGTTATCAATCCTAATGATTTTGAAGTAACTTCTCCTAATACCGATTCCAATGGCGTAATGAAAGGCCTTGTGGGGAAGTGGATAGACAGCAATATGGTACATTGGTTACCGGATGATTGGGAGAAGCGGGAAATAGGTATGCCCGGAGAATTGTATGGAGGCTATTTTGCCATCGGCCGGTTCCCTTGTGGCGACTATGAGATGCTGATCGTGAGGGCGCCGGGTGAATATGAAAGCAGTGCCATCAAACTGCTCGCCTGGTATAAGCCTTCCGCTGAGTGTAAAGAACATATTTTGCTGGCAGACCATTGGGGAGATGCAGGTGAGTCGCAATACACCTATAGCTGGTTGCATCCCGGCAATAACCAGCTGGAAGTGCGGATGGGTGTAAATTATACTTATGGAGATCCGGAAGACACTACCGGCCGTACAGAATCATCCTCCGATTACCGCATCTTCTATTTCCGCGATGGCGCATTTGATACCACAGGTATGAGTTCACGCCGAAACGAAGCCTTTTTCCGTTCAAAACTTAAAGACAGCTATCTGGAACCCGATTCCGTTTACGTTGAATATCACCCAAACTCTAACTCCGACTCCCATGAATAAAATCTGGATCATCATCAAAAGAGAATTCCTCACCAGGGTACGCAAGAAATCCTTCATTGTGACCACCCTGCTGTTGCCTGTCCTTTTCGCGTCTATGATCGTGTTGCCGAGCCTCTTCATCAATTCCGACAATGATGAGAAAGTAGCAGTGATCGATGACAGCGGCTACTTCGCAGGCAAGCTCCCTGACGAAAAGGGTATCCACTATAACTTCGTGGAAGCGAAGCTGGATACCTTCAAGAAAAGCTACCGCGATCAGGGATATACCGGCCTGCTGCATATCCCCAAAATGGATATCAACCGCCTTCCCGCCATCGTCTATTACAGCAAAGGCCAGATGCCCTTCTCCCTGAGAGGCAGCATGGAAAAGAGACTGGAGAGCGTGATTGAAGACAAGCGTATGGAGATGGCAGGTATCGATAAATCGAAACTGGAAGACATCCGTGCGGATATTAGTATTGAGAACCTCGCAGGAGAAGCAGAGAAGAAAGGCAGCTCCACCGTGGCATATATCGTAGGCTGGATTTCAGGCTTCCTCATCTATATCGTGTTACTGGTATTTGGTATGATGGTAATGCGCGGAGTGATGGAAGAAAAGACCAACCGTATCGCAGAGGTAATGGTATCGAGCGTAAAGCCTTTCCAGCTGATGATGGGCAAGATCATAGGCATCGCTGGCGTTGGATTGGTACAATTTATCATATGGACTGCAATCATTATTGGTCTGCGCCTTTTGTTGCTGCCTTTACTGGGTGCTGATACCGATGTAAGCGCTGCCGGACAGATGTCTGCCAACGCAAGCGGCAAGTTCAAAGAGCAAATGGAATTTGTGATCAACAGCATCGACTGGTTTTCCCTGCTTCCGCTCTTCCTCTTCTACTTCCTCGGTGGTTACCTTTTCTATGCGGCATTGTTCGCGGCTGTAGGCAGCCTTGTGAATGAAGATCCTAACGATGCGCAATCGCTAACTTTCCCCATCACGCTTCCTATCATCGTTGCAATTATCATCATGATTCAGGCGGTGGTAAAACCAACGAGTCCGTTGGCAGTATGGGGCAGTATCATTCCGTTCACTTCACCTGTGGTGATGATGGCGCGGATCCCATATGGCGTACCGGGTACGGTACCCTACTGGCAGCTGGGCCTGTCCATGATATCACTCATTGCAGGCTTCCTCGCTACCACCTGGGTGGCTGCGAAGATCTACCGCACAGGAATTCTTATGTACGGTAAGAAAGTGACGCTGGGCGAAGTGGGTAAGTGGATTTTCAGAAAAAGCTAGTGAATATTCCGGGATAATCGCAAAAGGGCCGTCTCTCATGAAAGGAGACGGCCCTTTTTTATGTTTTGTTGAATTGTCATTCTGGTCATAGCTACTGACATGCTACTGCCATCCTTCGGTGATCCTTCAGTGGTGTTCAGTGGTGGTATAGGTTTGAGGGTGTTTGACTGAAGGATCACTGAAGGATCACCGAAGGTTCACTGAAGGATCACTGAATAATTGCTAATGGTCAGAGGGGTTAACTGTTTTGCAAAACCTACTGACATGCTACTGCCATCCTCCATCCATCCTCCATCCATGTCCAGCTGTAGCAAGGGTTTGATGAAAGTTGGATGGAGGATGGATGAAGGATGGATGGAGGTTCGATGAACAAAAGATATTTCATCCCACAGTTTATGCATGCTCGTCCCGGCTTTCAGGCTATGACGTCACAAATTTTAAAATCGGGTTCGATTTCAATGTATGTTTGAAATGTAAACGGGGAAAGACAGGGGAAGGAAAATGATCAGAGGGATCCGAGGCGGGAACAGGTGGCGCGGAACTCGTCCCAGATTTCGTGGAGTACGGCTGCTGCAGGCTTTATCTCCCGGATTAGGGCACTTACCTGGCCGATCTCCAGTTCGCCTTCTTCCAGCTGGCCTTCGAACATGCCTTTTTTGGCGCGGCCTCTGCCGAGAAGGGTTTTCAGTTTTTCGACATCAGCCCCACCCGCTTCTGCCTGGCGCACGGCTTCGAAAAACGAATTTTTTAACATCCTTACGGGGGTCAGTTGTTTGAGGGAAAGCATGGTATCGCCTTCGCCGGCATTTACCACGGCTTGTTTGAATGCTTCGTGGGAGGATGCTTCGGGGGTGGCTACGAACCGGCTGCCTACCTGCACGCCTGAAGCGCCCAGTGCAAAGGCTGCCGCCATGGCCCTTCCGCTTCCAATACCTCCCGCGGCGATTACCGGAATGCTGACGGCCGCTGCTACCGCTGGAATGAGCACCATGGTAGTGGTTTCTTCCCGCCCGTTGTGGCCCCCGGCTTCGAAGCCTTCTGCAACTACGGCATCTACACCGGCATCCTGGCTCTTCAGCGCGAATTTACTGCTGGATACTACGTGCACCACTTTCACACCGTGTTCCTTCAGCAATGGTGTCCAGGTTTTGGGATTACCGGCCGAAGTGAATACCACGGGCACTTTCTCTTCAAGGATGATTTGAATGTGCTGGTCGAGATCAGGGTAAAGGAGCGGTACATTCACTCCAAAAGGCTTATCAGTAGCTGCTTTGCACTTTTGAATATGTTCGCGTAATACGTTTGGGTACATGCTTCCCGCACCGATTACACCCAGTCCGCCGGCATTGCTTACCGCACTGGCGAGGCGCCAGCCGCTGGCCCAGATCATGCCTGCCTGGATAATGGGATAGTCGATTCCGAATAGTTGCGTAACGGAGTTGGGGAATGCAGCCATTTGTACTGAATTAGTTTTAGCCGAGATCAATTTCTGTGTTATCACCAATATTGAGGCTCTGGCTGAGCCCGCGGATATTGGCATCGCTGCCGATGAGTGACGACTTCAGCACCACTTCGTACAGATTACTGAACGAGCCGATGATGGAGTCTTTCACGATAGAGTAACTGATAACGGTATTATCGCCGATGGCCACATTAGGACCGATGATGCTGTTCTTGATATTGCAGCCTTCGCCGATGCTTACGGGAGGGATGATGATCGTGTTCTCGTATGGGAGCACCGGGCTGGCGGAGAGTTTGTATTTCTTCAGCAGCGTGGCATTGGTTTCGAGCAGCGTTTCTTTACGGCCGCAATCGAACCAGTTGTTCACCTTAAAGGCATTGAACTGTACACCGTGCTGGATCATGCATTCGAGCGCGTCTGTCAGCTGAAACTCGTCGTGCGAACGCATCTGCTGGCGGATGTTATCTTCCAGGCATTTGTACAGCTGATCCGTTTCCCGGATTTTGTACATGCCTACCAGTGCGAGGTTCGACTTGGGGATCTGTGGTTTCTCAATTACCCGGGTGATAGACAGGTTTTCGGTGATCTCCGCCACGCCGAAGTTGCGGGGATCATCCACACGCTTCACGCCGAGAACGGAAACGGGGGAGTTGATTACTTCCCTGAAGTCTACTTCCACGATAGTGTCTCCCAATACAATGAGTACTTCATCTCCCGCCACTACCTCTTTCGTAAGCAAAATAGCGTGGCCGGTGCCTTCGCGGGAATTTTGCTGAACGAAGTGAGTAGTGAGGTCAGGATATTTCTTTTCTACGTAATGCTGAATTTTTTCTCCGAGATAACCCACCACAAACACGAATTCGCGGATGCCGGATTCCACCAGCTGGTCCACGATAATGCTCAGGATGGTACGCCCCGCCAGCGGGATAAGTGCTTTCGGTTGCGTATATGTATGCGGGCGCAGTTTGGTGCCTGCACCGGCGACTGGAATGATTGCCTTCATGAATCGGTTTTGAGATGGTTCACTGCTACAGTTAACCTAATCACTTTGCTTCAGCGGGCAAATTACGGAATAACGGGGAATAAATAAATGACAACAAGGCTGATGGAGAAAAGACATTAGGAATTTGATGTATATGGCCAGATGCTTCTTTTCATCAATTCCAAGTTTATAATTAATGGGAAGATGATTAATTTCGCATCTTAAATTTTCTTTCACATGCAAAGAGACCAGCAGATCTTCGATATCATCCGCCAGGAACTGGAAAGGCAGCGCCATGGCATTGAACTGATTGCTTCTGAGAACTTCACGAGCCATCAGGTAATGCAGGCCATGGGCAACGTAATGACCAATAAGTACGCCGAAGGCTACCCCGGACGCCGCTATTATGGCGGTTGTGAAGTGGTGGACCTGAGCGAGCAGCTGGCCATCGACCGTGCCAAACAGATTTTCGGTATTGAATATGCCAACGTGCAGCCCCACTCCGGTGCACAGGCCAATGCGGCAGTTCTGCTGGCTATCCTCCAGGCGGGCGACAAAATCCTCGGTCTGGATCTGAGCATGGGCGGGCACCTTACCCATGGTTCCGCAGTAAACTTCTCCGGAAAGCTGTACCAGCCGTTCTTTTACGGTGTAAATAAAGAAACAGGCCTGGTAGAATACGACCAGATGGAAGCCGTAGCCCTTGCAGAAAAGCCTAAATTGATCATCTGCGGTGCTTCCGCTTACAGCCGCGACTGGGATTATGCCCGCATCCGCGCCATCGCTGATAAAATTGGTGCTTTTGTAATGGCAGATATCGCACACCCTGCAGGCCTCATCGCCAAAGGGCTGCTCAATTCTCCCTTCGAGCATTGCCATTTCGTAACTACCACCACCCACAAAACCCTTCGCGGTCCCCGCGGCGGTATGATCATGATGGGTAAGGATTTCGAAAACCCATTCGGTCTCAAAACTCCGAAAGGCGAAATCCGCATGATGTCTAACCTGCTGGATATGGCAGTGTTCCCCGGCATCCAGGGTGGCCCGCTCGAGCACGTGATTGCTGCAAAAGCAGTTTCATTCTTCGAGATCCTCTCCGACGATTACGATCAATACGCCCGTCAGGTAATCCGTAATGCGCAGGCAATGTCCCGCTCCTTCGTGGAAAAAGGCTACCAGATCATCTCCGGCGGTACCGATAACCACCTTATGCTCATCGACCTCCGCAATAAGAACATCTCCGGTAAAAAAGCCGAAAATGTACTGGTGCAGGCAGATATCACGGCTAACAAGAACATGGTGCCTTACGATGATAAATCTCCTTTCGTTACTTCCGGCATCCGCCTCGGCGTTCCTGCCATCACTACCCGTGGCCTGAAAGAAGACCACATGCCGCAAGTGGTGGAATGGATCGATAAACTGCTGATGGATTCAGATAATGAAGGTCTCCAGAAGAGCATCCGCGGTGAAGTGAATGAATTCATGAAACAATTCCCCCTCTACCCTGAAATGGGCTGAGCCGAATAAAGGTTTGTAAAGTAAAAGGCCGGTCCGGAGCGCCATTGCTCCAGGACCGGCCTTTTTCGTTTGGTATATATTTTACTTCGCCAGTATAACCTCCTGTTCACGCTGGTTGCGGAACACGATCACTTTAAGGTTGGAGCGCCATGCAATGGGCTGATATACAGCGAAAAATGCTTTAACGGATGGTGTCGGCTGCCCGTCCAGCTTCAGGACTACATCATTGCTGCGCAACCCCGCCTTGTAAGCCTCGCTGTTTTGAGGCACTTCCACGAAGTAGGCGCCTTTCTCATCGGGCAGGCCCGTAGCAGAGCGTTCACCCAATCCTTCAATATTCTTCACCTTTGCACCTTTCCATTCTATCAGGTCGCCTTTGCCCGCAGCAGCGGAGAGGAGCACGGTGGGCAGGGGAACGGGAGCAGCCAGTTTTTTATACGCGGCCACCCTGGTACCGAAGTTATCAATTGGGAAATCCCGATAAGTGGCATAGCGCGGTCTGCTGCTCTTTTTTAACCTGTAATCGCCTTTCGCGAAGTTGACGAACTGGAGATCTATCACCATGGAATTCGTATCAGTGCCACGTTTACGCGCCGCGTCAAGCGAAGCCTGATCGGGGAAGAAGTTGAAATTTACCCGCTTGCCCCAGGTATTTAACTGGATAGGTTTATAGTCGGTAGTGACAACGTTTTGGGTAAATTCATCGTTGCTGTTGGCGAACCACACGTGGGGGTGGAAGGTGTTATTGATCATGAGATTGTGATGCACTCTCCGGAAGAACCCTTCCCGCAGCTTCAATCCGCCATTCAGGCACACATTATCGTAAATATCGTAGTAAGAGGAACCGTCGTCGAGATCGATGTCCCAGCCATGGTCGCAACGGAAACGGTTAGCGCGTATAATGGTGGTGCCGAGGATGTCGAGCTTAGTAAGGGCGATGTTAGCCGTAGTGGCGCTATCCATGATCCTGCGGCTAGGATGCCAGTAGCGGTCGCGGCCCCAGCTGTTGAACGCTCCGTGGTCGCCGGTTTCGAGTACCGTGTTGTACACATCATTATGCTCGATGAGATGCCCGCCGAATGTTCCCTCACTTACGTTGATACCTGCACGCGGTACGTTGTGGATCGTATTATGAGCAACCCTGATGGCATTTGCGATACTGATCTGCACACCTGCAGACTGCTTCTCAATTTCTCCTGAAAACTGGATGAGGTTATCCGAAGCGCTGCAGTTTTTGGGATAGTTATCAGATTTTGGTCCGGGTGTGAAGTCCATTTCACTGAAAGGTACAGCCTGGTTGTATTCAAATGCGGGAGAGCGTACTGCGTCCGGATTACCGACAAATGCGATGCCGGATGCACCGGCGCGGTAGATGAGGTTACTGTCTGCACGCACGTTTCTGTTATAGTTGTTCACGAACACTGCATTACCACCTACTTCGTCGAAAACACAATTGGTGACTGCAGACTGTTCAGCACCTTCCACCAGCACGGCACCACCGCGGTAGATGGTCCAGTCGCTGCGCAGAAGCGGTTCTTTGGTAAGCATGAAAGTACGGGCGTTGCCAGTGAATGTAATGCCGCTGATCGTGACATTTTTCAATGGTTGCTCCATGCTTCCTTTCAGCACGATGAGTTCGGTAAGCCGGGCGTATGCAATGTTTGATGAAGGTTGTTGCCCGTTTGCCGGTTGGAAGTAAAGCGTTTT
Source organism: Chitinophaga deserti (assembly GCF_003149455.1). Taxonomy (GTDB): domain Bacteria; phylum Bacteroidota; class Bacteroidia; order Chitinophagales; family Chitinophagaceae; genus Chitinophaga; species Chitinophaga deserti. The sequence goes on along the minus strand of NZ_QFFK01000001.1, from coordinate 518,513 downwards.
TTCATTGGCGTCGTAGTACCATTCATCCGGAGCATCCAGTTCTTCACGCACATTCTCTACGAATCGGTGTTCGGCGTGGAGGCCCATCTGGCGGTTGTTCTGCCATCCGCCTTCCAGCTTAGCTGTTCCATCGGCATTCACGCCGGTAATGATGTAATGATAGCCGCCCCATTCTGCACGGTGCAATGCATGAACAATGGCGCCTTCCGGCTTTTTCCAGGATTTGATCCTTTCGGGTGAAAGTGCATCTGCAGATGTACCGTGGTAGAAGCGTGCGGAAGAGTCGTAGTTGGGATAACGTGCGGAGATCTTAAGTTTACCATCTATGTACAGCCTGTCTATGGAATTGAGGTTTCCGGGAAGTGAGGCTTTCCAGATTCCTTTTTCGCCTGCCTGCCAGGTAACTTTCAGTGGGTGAGCACCGGAAAGTACGGGCTTTTCTCCCGCATGCGCAGTTATTTGAAATGGTTGGCCGTTGGGATTATCGTCCCGGGTAATTAGCCACGTGCTGTCCAGGTAATAGGTGCCGCCCCGTAGAATGACGCGCGTTGCCTTGTCGGGCGATTTACGCCAGACTTCCCTGGCGCCTTTTAAAGTGGCTTTAGGAAGTGCTTTGGTGCCGGGGTTAGCATCGTTTCCGGAAGGTGACAGATAAACGTGGGTTTCCTGTGCCATTGCTGCAATAGGGAAGAGCAAACTACAGGATATAATCCATTTCAACATAGTTGGTTATTTATATGCCCGAAGTTAACCCGGTACATTTGCCCCTTGTGATAGTAATTGAACTATTTCTAACAAATATTTGGAAGTTCAGAAGTAACTGCTACATTTGTGGTGTATTAGTTAGCTAGTACACTAGTTCATCAACCTATAACCCGAATTACATGGTATCCCTTCATGAACTTACCTTTTCTTACGGCCGCAATGAGCCGGTGCTGGACGGGCTTAGCCTGACACTTGAGCCGGGCCGCATCTACGGGCTGCTGGGACAGAACGGTGCCGGGAAAAGTACGTTACTGTATCAGTTGGCCGGCCTGTTGTTTCCGGATTCCGGAACTTGCCGGGTAGGGAGCTACGAGCCTTCCCGCCGCGAGCCTGCTTTTCTTCAATCGGTGTACATCGTTCCGGAAACCTTCCGGTTGCCAGACCTTTCCTCCCAATCGTACATCCGGCTGCATGCACCGTTTTATCCCGGCTTTAACGCGGAAATCTGCCAATCTATTCTGCAGCATTTCCTGATTACAGGCGACGTTAAACTGCGCAGCCTGAGCCACGGGCAGCAAAAAAAGTTCCACATTGCCTTCGCCATAGCTACCGGCGCAAAGCTTCTGTTACTCGATGAGCCTACCAACGGTCTCGACATTCCATCCAAACAGCAGTTCCGCAAAATCATCGCAGGCCACCTTCGCGAAGACCAGTGTATGTTGATCAGCACGCACCAGGTGAGGGATCTCGACAGCCTTATCGACGATGTACTGATCCTTAATGATGGCCGCATCGTGCTTCAGGCTCCGGTTTCGCTGATCACGGAACGGTTGGTATTTAAAAAGGTGAAAAGCCATGGAGAAAGCGGTAAACCCCTGTATGTCGAAGAAGCGCTGGGCGGCTATGCTGTAATTGCACGCAATACTAACGAGGAAAGCTCGCGGCTGGATATGGAGCTTTTATTTAATGCCACGCTCTCCGGCCCTGATAAAATTCTTCCTGTTTTAAAAGATTAAAACCCTGTATATGTCCTTATCCTTTCAAAGATGCAAACAGTTGGTAGTGCTGGAACTTACGACGGAGCGCAAGTTTTATGCATATTCGATACTCGCGCTTGCCGGTATTTTACTGACTTATATGTTATACAATGCATATTACACTACAGATGGCTTACATCACGATCTGCAGGAGCAGATAGCCACGGAAGGCCTGATCATTTTCAGCCTGATGACATCGGCATATTATTTCAGGAAAATCAACAGTAATGATTCAAGGCTGGAATCGCTTATGTTACCGGTATCGCCGGTGGAACGGCTGATAGTGGCGCTGTTTTTTACCCTGGTTCTCTATCAGATTGCGTATCTGGTCATATACTTCTTTTGTGCAGGGACAGCTTTTTATGTGGATGAAACGCTGCAACATGGAAACCGCTTTTACTTATTTGATGGCAGAAGGGAGATAGACAGCAGTTTCCTTAAAATGCTCTTCGGGATGGTAACCCTTGGGCTGGCAACCGGCGCTACTTTCCGGAAGCTTCCGGTGGTGAAGGCAATATTAATCATGGCATTATTATTTATCGCAAATAACATGATCAGTCAGCATCTGAGCAGATTCCTGATGAAAGAAACGCAGCTTCCGGCAAAATTGCAGGAGCCTGTATTAGGACAGGTAGCGAAGAAGGTTGAGTTGATGAACGCGTCTCCATTCGGGCACTGGTATTTAAAATCCCAGACTGCCAGTGGGGAAACGGTAAGTGTTTTTACAATTAATCCGCCGGCATCCGTGGAGTTGCTGACCTCTGCAGCAGGCTTCCTGTTTCCGTTTGCGTTGATGTACCTGGTCGTATTAAAGCTGCGGGAGCAGGAAATCTAATCCCATCAATTCTTCTCTATGGAATTTAATAATCAGCTTTCCATCTACTTACAGATCGCGGAACATGTCTGTGACCGTATTCAGTTACGGGAATGGGCGCCGGAAGAAAAGATTCCCTCCGTGCGCGATCTGGCTGTAAGCCTGGAAGTGAACCCCAATACAGTGATGCGCTCTTATGAGCACCTTCAGCAACAAGGTATCATCCAAACCCGTCGCGGCCTGGGCTATTTTGTAAGTGAAGATGCTGTTGTTAAAATTACAGCATTGCGGAAGGAACAATTTCTGCAGGAAGAGCTGCCGCAGTTCTTCCGGAAAATATACCTGCTCGGCATTGAGCTGGATGAGCTGAAAGTCAGGTACGAGAAATTCAGGAACCGCCAAACAAAGGCATAACAATGATTTTCATGAAAAAAAGCAACATCTTAATACTAATCTTATTTCTACTTTTCCCAATAGGACTGATAATTCATCACTTATCGATTTACGCTGCATTCAGGAAAGGAGCGTTTGAGGATTTGCCACAAGCGTTAGAAGCGAAGCGGATTACGAGTGTATTGAAATCCTTTCATCATGTGGTAATCAACGGCAGGGTACGGCTCGTTAACCAGGTACAGAACACCCGCTATGTAGCCAGGATGCCGATAAATATCAGTATTGGAAATAAAGGACCAATGCTGGATGTGAGGGAAGAATTAAGTCCGTATGTGAAAACCGCGGTACGGAATGATACACTCTATCTTTGGTTCGAATGCGGTAATGTGCTTGACTGGAATAATCTGACGATTGCCAGTAATGGCATTAAGGTAGAAGGTACTTCGCTATACAGCCTGAATGCGGATAGTACAAATATAGAAGTGGGAGGAATAAAGCAGCATAGCTTTAATGTGAATCTGAAAGATGTTCAGCAGGCAGCATTTTATGAAATACAAGTCAGTAATCTTACTTTCGGAGCAGAGCGCAGCTATGCTTTCCTGATCTCGGGAAAAGCAGATACCCTGGAGTACCGGCTGGTAGATCACACCGAATTACATGTTCAACCTGCAATGAAGATAGGCAGGGACGTGAAAGTTGCAGAATCGAATATGTCGAAGCTGAATATTTACAAAGCATCGCCACAGCCATAGGAGATCGCTTATGTTATAAAAGAAACCGCCCGGGTATGAACACCCGGGCGGTTTTTTATTGTCTGTAATACGCTGTATTAAAACTGTGTGGCAAGGTACGCCATCGTTCCGGCTCCGATCTCCAGTGCCCGTTCATCAACATCAAATTTAGGGGTGTGAACACCCGCTGTGATGCCTTTAGCTTTGTTTCCGGTACCCAGCCGGAAGAAGCAGGCGGGGATCACCTGGGAATAGAACGAGAAGTCTTCTGCGCCCATCCTTAATTCGGTGTCAGTTACATTTTCCGCACCCATATAATCTTCGGCCAGTTTCCGCGCTGTGGCGGTAACGTCTTCGTTATTGTACAGTGTGGGGTAGCCTACGAGGATGTCGATATCTATTTCTGCGCCCATGGCATGTACCAGCTCGGTTGCCTGTTTGCGGATAAGTTCGTGGGCCCTGAAGCGCCAGGTTTCGTCCATGGCTCTGAAAGTTCCCATCAGCTTTACTTCACTGGGGATCACGTTAGTGGTGAACCCACCGTTGAAAGCGCAGATGGAGAGTACAGAAGGAGAGAAAGGATCATTGTTACGGGAAATGATCTGCTGGAGGCTCACCACAAGGTTGGATGCGATAAGAATAGTATCTGCCGTGAGGTGAGGGGCAGCAGCGTGGCCGCCTTTGCCTTTAACAGTGATATAAATCTCGTCGGCACTTGCCATGTATTTACCTGCGCGGAAGCCCAGAATGCCTGTTTCCATGGCAGGAAGCACATGGAGGCCAAGTATGGCCTGGGGCTTGGGGTTTTCCAGTGCACCGTCCTGAATCATCAGGCTGGCACCGCCGGGGTGTTTTTCTTCTCCCGGCTGGAAAAGGATCTTCACTGTGCCTTCAAATTCATTGCGCAGCTGTTGCAGAATGCGCGCGGCTCCAAGGGCAACAGTTGTATGCACATCGTGCCCGCATGCATGCATGATGCCGGCATTTTGGGATTTATAAGGTACATCGTTGGCTTCTTCGATGGGGAGGGCGTCAATATCGCCACGGAGGGCTATAACCTTCTTTTCCGGATTCTTACCTTCTATCAGGGCTACTACACCGGTACCGGCAACATTAGCGCGGTAAGGCACGCCCCAGGCATCCAGCTGCTGTTGGATGAATTTTGAGGTTTCGTATTCCTGAAAGGAAAGTTCGGGATGGGAATGCAAATGTCTTCTGCAGGCGATAAGGTCCGGTGCGTATTCACTGGCCAGGGCTTTTATCCGGTCTTTCATTAATCTTCTTTTTCCGGTGATACGTTGATGATAGTGGGCACTACGAAAGCTCCGTTGGGGAAAAATTCCGCCAGCTCCTTGCGGAGGTCGGTAGCTTCTTCGCGCGATTTGAAATCGCCTACACGTACTTTAAAGTAAGGAGCTTCGAAATCGATGTAAGTGCGGTAATCGGGATAGCGTTGCATCACACGTGTCTTTGCATCATTGGCCTCGTTCCGTTTGTTGGTAGTGAGTACCTGCACACGGAAGCCGGGTTGGTTGCGGATAGACAAGTTGTTGATATACACCTGTTTGCGGATCAGGATGTCTATCCGGCTGTCTTTCGTCACTTTAACATTGCCTTCCTGTTGCACTGATTCCTGCGCGCGCAGAACGGTGGCGGCGGATAAAAGTAAAAGCATCAGGCAGCCTGTTCGTAACATCATATAATTGATTCGTTTGATGGCAAAATGGTTTTTCTTACCCCTTACTGCAGGGCGGCGGCTTCGTTCATAATTGCCACTCCGGAGCTTGTTCCGATACGGGTGGCTCCTGCGGCTATCAGTTCCTTAGCAAAGGCAAAGGTACGAATCCCGCCGGAAGCCTTTATCTGAATATTGGCGGGCAGGTTTTTTCGCATGAGGGCTACTGCTTCAACGGTGGCGCCTTTTTCTGCGTATCCGGTACTGGTTTTTACGAAATCGACCCCGTACTTCCCATACAGCTCGCAGCAACGTATGATTTCTTCCTCCAATAATATGCCACTTTCAATAATCACTTTGATCCTGCACTGCTTATTACGTACGATAGGCAAAATGGTGGCTATCTCCTTTTCGAGGTAAGCCCAGTCTCCCCCACGGATGGCAATGAGGTTAGCCACCATATCCAGCTCAGTGGCGCCGTCGATAATGGCCAGCACTGTTTCGGCAACCTTGGCCTCCAGTGCGGAATAGCCGAAGGGGAAGCCGATCACGGTAGCCACAGCAGTAGTGGTTCCCCCCAGGAAAGTACTGGCGGCGTTCACGAAGGGTGGGGGCACACATACTGCGGCAAAGTCGTATTCGACCGCTTCCATGCAGAGGCGCTTAATATCTTCGAGTGTGGTTAAAGGTTTGAGTATTGTATGATCTATGTACCGGTTAGTATTCATTTTCTGAAGGGTGTTTTACAGAAAGTAAAAAAAAAACGGAGTTACACAGGATGGTCCCGGGTAACTCCGTTGGTTATTTTACGCTTTGGGCGTTATAAGTCTTTCCCGTGACAGTTTTTGTATTTCTTTCCGCTACCGCAGGGGCATGGATCGTTTCTGCCAACTTTAGGGCCTACGCGTACGGGCTCCTGCTTGTGTTCTTCCATAGCAGGGGCGTATTCTTCGCGGCGAGCGGGACCTTGTTGCTGGGCATGGCCGTTTGCTGCATCCGGGTCCTGATGGGTGGCGCGCATGCGGCTCATGTCAGTTTTCTCCTCATGCCCTTCGGTGATCTGCTCTTCTTCCGCCTGCTGGCCGGGGATGCCGGCTTTGCAAAGGAAGGAAACGATCTCCTTGGAGTTTTCGGCAGACATCTGCTTGAACAATTCGAATGCTTCGAATTTGTAGATCAGCAGCGGGTCTTTCTGTTCGTACACGGCGCTTTGAACGGACTGTTTCAGGTCGTCCATCGCACGGAGGTGTTCTTTCCAGGCTTCGTCGATGAGGTTGAGGGTGATGGAGCGTTCCAGCGCGGAAATAGTTTCCTTGCCATGCGATTCCACCACTTTGCGGAGAGGGGCCAGTACGTGGAGGCCACGGCGGCCATCGGAGAAGGGAATCGAGATGTTCTCGATATGCTGGCCCTGCTCTTCGTAGATCTTTTTGATAACGGGGTAGGTACCGGTTACTACTTCGTTGGTACGGCGGTGGTAATTGGCCACTGCCTCGCCATAAAGTTTCTCTGATATTTCCTGTACGTTACCTTTCTGGAATTCATCTTCCGTTATTACGGTATCGATCGCGAAGTTCTTGATTACATCCAGCTTAAAGGCTTCGTAATCGTCGGTTGCGCGGTGGGTGGATACCAGGTTTTCAGCTACTTCGTAGAATGAGTTATCGGTATCGATAGCGAGGCGCTCGCCAAACAGGGCGTGGTTACGGCGGGAGTAGATAACAGTACGCTGTTTGTTCATCACGTCGTCATACTCGAGGAGGCGCTTACGAATGCCGAAGTTATTTTCTTCCACTTTCTTCTGGGCGCGTTCGATGGAGCGGGTGATCATGCTGTGCTGGATCACTTCGCCTTCTTTGTAGCCCATACGGTCCATGAGTGCTGCGATACGGTCGGAGCCGAACATACGCATCAGGTCATCTTCCAGGGATACGAAGAACTGTGAAGTACCGGGGTCGCCCTGACGGCCGGCACGGCCACGGAGCTGACGGTCTACACGGCGGCTTTCATGACGTTCTGTACCGATAATGGCCAGGCCTCCGGCGTCTTTCACACCAGGTCCCAGCTTGATGTCGGTACCACGGCCTGCCATGTTGGTGGCGATGGTTACGGCGCCGGCGAAGCCTGCTTCGGCTACGATCTGTGCTTCACGGGCGTGCTGTTTGGCGTTCAGTACGTTATGGGGAATCTTTTCGAAAGTCAGCATTTTACCCAGCAGTTCAGATACTTCCACGGAGGTAGTACCTACCAGTACGGGGCGGCCGGCTTCTTTCAGTTTCTTGATCTCTTCAATTACAGCACGGTATTTATCGCGCTTGGTTTTATACACCAGGTCTTCCGCATCTTTACGGGTAATCGGCAGGTTGGTGGGGATGGTTACCACGTCAAGCTTGTAGATTTCCCAGAATTCACCGGCTTCGGTTGTAGCCGTACCGGTCATACCACCGAGTTTGTGGTACATACGGAAGTAGTTCTGCAGGGTAATGGTGGCGAAGGTTTGGGTGGCAGCTTCCACTTTCACGTTTTCCTTGGCTTCAATAGCCTGGTGGAGACCATCGGAGTAGCGGCGGCCATCGAGGATACGGCCTGTCTGCTCATCCACGATCTTCACTTTGCCGTCCATCACTACATATTCCACGTCTTTTTCGAAAAGTGTATATGCTTTCAGGAGTTGCTGTACGGAGTGGATGCGCTCGGATTTCACGGCGAAGTCCTGCAGCAGCTGATCTTTGCGGGATACTTTTTCTTCGGTGGTGATATCGAGTTTTTCCAAGTCTGCGATTTCGGAGCCTACGTCGGGCATCACGAAAAAGGCAGGGTCTTCACCGGCGCCGGTGATGAGGGCGATACCTTTATCGGTAAGATCCACACTGTTGTTTTTCTCATCGATATGGAAAAGCAGGCCTTCATCTACTTTGGGCATTTCACGCTGCTGGTCGGCGATGTAATAGTTTTCAGCTTTTTGCTGAAGCACTTTCATGCCGGGCTCGCTCAGGAATTTAATCAGTGCGCTGTTCTTGGGAAGACCGCGGTGTGCACGCATCAGCGCGAGGCCGCCGGTCTTGGGATCGTCTTTCCCTTCTGCGATGAGCTTTTTAGCTTCGATGAGGCTGGCGTTAACGATTTTACGCTGCTCTTCCACCAGGCGCTGGATGCGGGGCTTCAGGGTATGGAACTCCTGCTCGTCGCCACGGGGGATAGGTCCGGAGATGATGAGCGGGGTACGGGCATCGTCCACCAGTACGCTATCCACCTCATCCACCATTGCGAAGTGATGTTTGCGCTGCACCATTTCTTCGGGGCTGTGCACCATGTTATCGCGGAGGTAGTCGAAGCCGAATTCGTTATTGGTTCCGTAAGTAATATCTGCCTGATATGCGTTGCGGCGTTCGAAGGAGTTGGGCTGGTGCTTATCGATACAATCCACGGTGATACCGAGGAATTCGAAAAGGGGGCCGTTCCATTCGGAGTCACGGCGGGCGAGGTAATCGTTCACGGTAACGATGTGAACGCCTTCACCGGTAAGGGCATTAAGGTAAGCGGGGAGGGTTGAAACGAGGGTTTTACCTTCACCCGTAGCCATTTCGGAGATTTTACCCTGATGGAGCACGGCGCCACCGATGAGCTGAACATCGTAATGCACCATGTTCCAGGTTACTTCGCTGCCCCCGGCGGTCCAGGTATTTTTCCAGGCCACTTTGTCACCTTCGATGGTCACATAGTCGCGGAGCACTGCGAGGTGGCGGTCCATATCAGTTGCCGTGGCGGTGAGAACGCTGTTCTCTTTCAGTCTGCGTGAAGTTTCCTTTACAACGGCAAAGGCTTCGGGCAGCAACTGCACTAATATTTCTTCAATTTTCTTATTGCGTTCTTTCTGAAGCTTGTCGATCTCGCGGTAAGTGAGATCTTTTGTATTTACATCCTCTTCGGATTCTGCAGCGGCTTTCTTTTCGGTGATCTCCCGGTCTATTTCAGACAGGTGATCCTTGATGCGGGCGCGGAAAACCTGCGTTTTCCCACGGAGTTCGTCAATAGGCAGGGATGACAGTTTTTCATACTCCTCGTTAATCTGCTTCACAATAGGAAGGATCAGCCTGATGTCGCGCTCAGATTTGTTTCCTCCGAAAAGCTTTGTTAAAAAACCTAGCATGTTAAAATTTTCGATGTCTAAAGAATAAAGGAACCTGTTGGGCCGAAATATAGTCAAATATTACGCCCGGATACCAGGTTGTGACAAGGTGGCAGGACCGGCCTGCTGCCAAGGCTGGTAAAATTAGGGTTTTTTGGGTGATGACCCTATGAAATATGGGAAAAAATAGCCCTGCCGCGGTATTTCTGCCGTTAAGGGCTAAAAATCCCCCGGAACAGCAGGAGAGAGGGATAGGATGGAACAGGAGGCTTTTTTAAAAAATATTTTAAGTGTTGGATTAACACTATCTAACAAAAAATAACCACATTCGTGTCCGGGATCTGCCCCCTGCCCGTTTAACAATCAGGGCATTTATTCATCATAAAAAGTAAAAAATATGGAAATACTTTTTATAAATTTAAAGGTTTTAATAACGTTATTAGATTTTTTACAAACAACACGTCTATGAAGCAGATACAGCCTAAGAGTCTTTTCGTTGCCAGCTGCCTGGCCCTGCTTGTCACATCATTATCCTTCGGGATTCGCGCCGGCATCCTCGGACAGCTGGGCGTGCAATTCCATTTAAATGCACAGGAATTAGCAGTTATCGCCGGTACGGCATTCTGGGGCTTCCCCCTTGCTGTGGTACTGGGCGGTTTCATTGTTGATGCCATCGGTATGAAAAGATTGCTCCTCGCAGCTTTCGTACTTCACCTGCTGGGTATCATCCTCACCATCTGCACACCTTATTTCAGCTCAGGCTTCTGGCCGCTCTTCATCTCCACCCTCTTTATCGGGATGGCTAACGGTACGGTAGAAGCAGCCTGTAACCCCCTGGTGGCAACCATCTTCCCGGACAATAAAACTACCAAGCTCAACCACTTCCACCTCTGGTTCCCTGGCGGTATCGTAATCGGCGCCCTCGTAGTGTTCCTGTTTAAGGAAATGGATCTGGCCGGTCTCTGGCAGCTCCAGGTTGCACTGATGATCATCCCTACGCTCCTGTACGGTTACCTGTTCTCCAAACTGGAATTCCCGGTTACAGAACGCGTGGCTGCCGGCGTTTCCAACGCACAAATGTACCGTTCGGTAACCAGCCCCCTGTTTATCTTCATGTTCATCTGCATGTTCGGAACTGCTATCACAGAGCTTTTCACTAACCAGTGGATAGAAATCCTGCTGAAGAACGTAACTGAAAACGGTATTCTTATTCTTGCGCTCACCGCTGGTGTACAGGTACTTGGCCGTGCTGTGGCAGGGCCTATCGTTCACCGCCTTTCTCCAACCGGCGTACTGCTGATTTCAGCGATATTGTCCGCCCTCGGCCTTTACCTCATGGGTAGCCAGTCTGGCAGCATGCTCTTTGTTGCCGCTATCATATTCGGACTTGGCATCACTTACTTCTGGCCCACCATGCTCGGTTTCGTTTCTGAGAACATTCCTGAATCAGGAGCACTCGGTATGAACCTGATGGGCGGTGCGGGTATGTTTGCCGTATCCATTTATATGATGTTCATGGGTGGATTTTACGATAGCATTATCGGGAAGAACCTCCCTGCAGGCGGCACACTGGATGCTTACCGCTCTGCGGCGCCCGGTTCCCCTGAAGCAGCCGCTTACCTGCAGGCGCAGGCTGTAGCTGGTCCGGAAATCATCAACGTAACCCTCGTAATACCTATTATACTCATCGTTGCTTTCGGCGGCCTTTATTTTTATATGAAAGGCAGAAATAAACAAGTATTGCAAACCGTATAAACGTATCAGAAATTATATAGTATGAACAGGAAACTCAGAATGGGAATGATCGGAGGCGGTAAAGACGCCTTCATCGGTGCCATCCACCGCATTGCGGCGAATATGGACGGCCTGATAGAACTGAAAGCAGGTGCATTAAGCATCAACCCCGAAGTAGCGGAAGACTCCGGACGCTCGCTTTTCCTGGAAAGCGACCGCATCTATACGGACTTCAAAACCATGCTGGAGAAAGAAGCAGCCATGCCCGCAGATAAGCGGCTGGACTTCATCACCATCGTAACCCCCAACTTCGCGCACTTCGAACCGGCCATGATGGCCCTCGATAAAGGGTTTAACGTAGTGATCGAGAAACCGATCACTTTTACGCTCGACGAAGCAAAACAACTCAAAGCCAAAGTAGAGCAGACCGGGCTTACCCTTCTGCTTACACATACATACACCGGTTATCCCATGGTAAAGCAGGCCCGCCAGATGGTGGCCAATGGTGCTCTGGGTAAAGTACGCAAGGTTTGGGTGGAATATCCCCAGGGCTGGCTGTCTAAGCTCAGTGAGCGGGAAGGCAATGCCCAGGCCGCATGGCGTACCGATCCCAAACGCTCCGGTAAAGCCGGCGCCATGGGCGATATCGGAACCCACGCTTTCAACCTCGCAGAATACATCTCCGGCGATACTGTGGAAAAACTCTGTGCCGATAATAACATCATGGTACCCGGCCGTCTCCTAGACGATGATGGCGCCGTACTGATGCGCTTCACCAATGGTGCTGCCGGTGTGCTGATGGCCTCCCAGGTTGCTGCGGGTGAAGAAAACGCACTCAGGATCCGGGTATACGGAGAGAAAGGTGGTATCGAATGGGCGCAGCATGAGCCTAATACGCTGATTGTTCGCTGGCTGGATAAGCCCGCAGAGATCCTCCGTGCCGGTGCGGGTAACCCCCACCTGAGCTCTTACGCTACCCACAATTGCCGCACTCCGGGCGGCCACCCCGAAGGCTATCTCGAAGCATTCGGTAACCTGTACCGCAATTTCGCCCTCACGCTCCAGTCTATCATCGATGGTACCGAGCCGGCGAAGGAAGCGCTCGATTTCCCTTCCGTAAACGAAGGTGTACGGGGCATGGCATTTATCGATAATGTGGTGAAAAGTTCCGCCAGTACCGAAAAATGGACGACTTTCGAAATTTAGTCGCTCTTTTGAACGAAATACCGGAAATTGAATTTTTTAATCTGATAAGGAAAAGCATATGAAGACGATCAAAGGACCCGGCATTTTCCTCGCGCAATTCCTGGACGACAAAGCACCTTTTAATACCCTCGAAGGCATCACCAAATGGGCTGCTTCCCTTGGTTTTAAGGGCGTTCAGATCCCTACCTGGGATCCCAGGATGATTGACCTGAAGAAAGCCGCCGAGAGCCAGACTTATGCAGACGAAATTAAAGGCATAGTGCAAAGCGCCGGGATGGAAATCACCGAGCTGTCTACCCACTTACAGGGCCAGCTCGTGGCTGTACACCCCGCCTATAACGAACTGTTCGAAGGTTTTGCTCCCAAAGAGGTACAGGGTAACCCGAAGGCCCGCACAGAATGGGCTGTACAGCAGCTGAAGTATGCCGCTAAAGCAAGCCGCAACCTGGGCCTTAACGCCCATGCCACTTTCAGTGGCGCGCTGCTCTGGCATACAGTATACCCCTGGCCCCAGCGCCCCGCAGGCCTCGTGGAAACTGGCTTTAAAGAGCTGGCTAACCGCTGGCTGCCCATCCTCAATGAATTTGATGCCAATGGGGTAGACCTCTGCTACGAAGTACACCCCGGAGAAGATCTGCACGATGGCGCCAGCTATGAGCAGTTCCTCGCCGCTACGGGCAACCACAACCGTGCATGCCTCCTCTACGATCCCAGCCACTTCGTGCTCCAGGCAATGGATTACCTGGAATACATCGATATTTATCACGAAAAGATAAAGATGTTCCATGTAAAAGATGCCGAGTTCAACCCCACAGGGCGCTCCGGCGTTTATGGAGGGTACCAGGGATGGATCGACCGCCCGGGAAGATTCCGTTCACTGGGCGATGGCCAGGTGGATTTCAAAGCGGTATTCAGCAAGCTGACCCAATATAATTTCTCCGGCTGGGCCGTGATGGAATGGGAATGCTGCATGAAGCACCCCGAAGACGGAGCCCGCGAAGGCGCACCTTTCATTAAAGACCACATCATCCGCGTTACCGAGAAAGCGTTCGACGATTTTGCCGGTACCGGTGCGGATGAAAACCTGAACAGACGTATATTAGGGCTGTAATAGCTTTGCAATAACGATTTTCTAAAAGACTTAAACTCAGTAAACGATGAAGAAATCTATCTGGATGCCGGTAAGTATCAGTGTTGTTATGTTAATGGCAGCTTGCGGTGGCGGCGAAGAAAAGAAAGCCGAAGAGAAGGCATCCACCGCGGAAACTACTGCTCCTGCAGCAGACAATTCAATGGTTGCAGACGTAACCGGTAAAGGTAAAGAACTGATGGCAGCACAGGATTGCGCTACCTGCCACAAGGAAACCGAAAAAGTAATCGGGCCCTCCTTCAAAGAGATCGCTGCGAAATATCCCAGCAATCCGGAAAACATCGCAACGCTGGCCGATAAGATCATCAGCGGTGGCTCAGGTAACTGGGGTGAAATTCCCATGGCTCCCCACGCCGGTATCTCCAAATCCGACGCGGAAGAAATGGTGAAGTACATCCTCACTGTCAAATAAGTAAGACAACCCTATAAACATTTCAATATGATGAAACGCATATTTTCCGCCTCCCTGGTACTAAGCCTCCTCGCTGGTGCCACAGGCGCATGCGCCCAGGAGCCCGTTCTCTCCAAAAAAGAGAAGAAGGCCGGCTGGCAACTGCTGTTTGATGGCAAAACCACCAACGGCTGGCGCGGATATAAAAAATCAGAAGCTCCCGAAGCCTGGAAAGTGGTGGACGGTGCCCTCTACTTTGACACCGATGCTAAAAAAGCCGGTGCTAAAGGTGGCGACATCATGACCGCAGAAGCTTACGAGAACTACGAACTGGAACTCCAGTGGAAGATCTCCGAAGGCGGTAACTCCGGTATCATCTTCAGCGTTCATGAAGATCCTAAATTCGGTGCCACTTACCAGACCGGTCCCGAAATGCAGGTGCTCGACGATGATAAACATTCCGACGGCAAGATCCACAAGCATAACTCAGGCGATCTGTATGATCTCATCGCTTCCCCCGCACGCTACGCTAAACCCGTAGGTGAGTGGAACACCGCCAAGATCATTAAGAACAACGGCAAGCTGACCCTTATCTTCAACGGCCATAAAACTGCGGAAGTAGACATGACCTCCGAAGAATGGAAAAAACTCGTTGCCGGTTCCAAATTCAAGTCGTGGGACGGCTTCGGTGCTTACCAGAAAGGTCACATCGCACTGCAGGACCATGGCGACAAGGTTTGGTACAGAAATATCAAGATCCGTCAACTTTAATAAGCCATGATGCGCTATAAATACCTCTTCCTCCTCTTTGCCGTAGCGGCAATCGCCGGCCTGGCCGCCTTTAAGAAGGCAAAGCCGCGCCTGCTGGTTTTCTCAAAAACTGCCGGCTTCCGGCACGATTGTATCCCCGTTGCCAAGCTGGCTATGCTGAAGCTCGGTAACGAAAACGGGTATGATGTAGATACTTCAGAAGACGCTTCCCTGTTCAACACAAAAAATCTCGCACGCTACAAGGCAGTGGTGTTCCTCAATACCACCGGCGATATTTTTAACGACGAGCAGCAGGCTGCACTGGAAGGTTACATCCGCAAAGGTGGTGGCTATGTAGGTGTTCATGCAGCTACAGACACGGAATACGACTGGCCCTGGTACAACCAGCTGGTAGGCGCGTACTTCCTCAGCCATCCGCACCAGCAAACGGCTACGTTGCAGGTGGTGGACAGGAACCACCCTTCTACTGCACACCTGGATCCTACCTGGGTGCGTAAAGACGAGTGGTATAATTTCAAAAGCATTGTACCCGGACTGAACTACCTCATCAAAATCGATGAAAGTTCCTACGAAGGGGGCAAGAACGGCGATAACCATCCCATGAGCTGGTACCGCGCGTTTGATGGCGGGCGCTCCTTCTATACAGAACTGGGGCACACCAAAGAATCATACAGTGAGCCGGCATTTCTGCAACACGTTCTCGGAGGTATCGATTATGCCACCGGGAAAAAGAAATGATCCCTCAAAAGAATAGAACATCAGTAGAGACGCAGGCTTGCGTCTCTACTTGCTTTAAAATACCACGTCTACTACCGATTAACAGAAACGATACCATGAAGCATTTCACATACCTCCTCGTTTTTATCGTTACAGCAGCTTTGGCCGGCTGCAGCAAATCACGGCCCGGCAAAGCCAAAGTGCTCGTTTTCTCCAAAACAGCCGGCTTCCGCCACGCCTCCATCCCTGCAGGCATTGAAGCCGTTAAGAAACTCGGCGCAGAAAACAATTTCGATGTGGATGCCACCGAAGATGCCTCCAGATTCACGGAGAATAATCTTCGCCAGTATGCTGCCATCATCTTCCTCAATACCACCGGCGATGTACTGAACACCGCTCAGGAAGCGGATTTCGAACGCTATGTTCAGTCCGGCGGCGGGTTCGTGGGCATACATGCTGCCACCGATACCGAATACGACTGGGCCTGGTACGGCAAATTGGTAGGTGCCTACTTCTCCGACCATCCCCCCGGAACCGCTAAGGCCAAACTGATGGTTACCGACAAAACCCACCCCTCCACCAAAGATCTTCCCGACACCTGGGAGCATGCCGATGAGTGGTACAATTTTAAAAACCTCAACACCGAAACCAAAGTGTTGATGAAAGTAGATGAGTCTACCTACTCAGGTGGCAAGATGGGGAAAGACCATCCGATCTCCTGGTACCACGACTACGACGGAGGCCGCGCTTTCTATACCGAACTGGGCCACACGGAAGAATCTTATAAAGAAGAAAACTTCCTGAAGCATGTACTGGGCGGTATCAAATACGCCATCGGCAAGAACCTGGAGCTGGACTACGCCAAAGCAAAGTCGCTGCGCGTTCCGGAAGAAGACCGCTTCACCCGTCAAACCCTGACGAGCGGAGAGTTCTTCGAGCCAACCGAAATGGCCATCCTCCCCAACCTCGATATCCTCGTTGTTCAACGCCGCGGCGAAGTATTGCTCTACAGTGCTGCCCGTAAAAACCTCACTCAGGTAGGCTTCCTCAACGTATATCATAAAACCGAAGTCCCAAACGTGAACGCGGAAGAAGGTCTTATGGGCCTTGCCGCCGATCCTGACTTTGCGAAAAATAATTACATCTACCTCTTCTATTCTCCCACCGATACTTCCGTGAACCGCCTCAGCCGTTTCACTTTCGAGAATGGCCAGCTGAATATGAAGAGCGAAAAAGTAATCCTGCAGTTCTACTCCCAGCGCGATATCTGCTGCCACACAGGTGGTTCCATCGCGTTCGGTCCTGATGGATTGCTGTACGTTTCCTCGGGCGACAATACCACGCCCTTCGACGAAGCCGGACAGCCTTACGTGAGCAAAGGTTATGGTCCTGTAGATGACAGGCCCGGCCACCTGCAGTACGACGGCCGCCGTTCTTCATCCAACACCAACGACCTGCGCGGTAAAGTGCTGCGTATCCGCGTGAAGGAAGACGGCTCTTACGAGATTCCGGAAGGCAACCTCTTCCCGGTAGGCACCGCTAAAACGAAGCCGGAGATTTATACCATGGGCACGCGTAACCCTTACCGCATTTCCATCGACCGTAAAACAAATTTCCTTTACTGGGGTGAAGTAGGTCCGGATGCGGCTAACGATGATTCCACACGCGGCCCGCGCGGTTACGATGAGGTGAACCAGGCAAAGAAAGCCGGTTACTTTGGTTATCCGCTGTTCATCGCGGATAACAAACCATATCGCGCATTTGACTACGCAACGGGCGTTTCTGGAGATTACCATGATCCGAAGAAACCCATCAATAATTCCCGTAACAACACCGGCTTAACAGAATTGCCACCTGCACAACCGGCATTCATATGGTACCCTTATGGTAAATCAGAAGAGTTTCCGCTGGTGGGAACGGGTGGCCGTAACGCAGAAGCAGGGCCGGTTTACTACAGCGAATTTTACCCGAAAGAAACCCGCCTGCCCGATTACTACAACGGCAAACTGTTCATCTACGATTGGATCAGGGGTTGGGTAATGGCAGTAACGATGGATAAAGACGGCAACTATGTGAAGATGGAACGCTTCATGCCTTCGCAGAAATTCAACGCGCCAATCGATATGGAAATGGGACCAGACGGCAGATTGTACATTCTCGAATATGGCAATGGCTGGTTTTCGAAGAATGCTGACGCAGGCCTGGTGCGCATCGACTATAACGGTGGCAACCGCGCCCCGAAAGTGAAGATGGACGTGGAAAAACTGACCGGAGCACTTCCCTTTACGGTGAAGGCTTCCGCTGCCGGCTCCATAGATCCTGACGGTGATTCGCTGACCTACATCTGGAACTTCGGTAACGGTAATAAGAAAGAAACCAAAACGCCGGAAGCTGAATTCACCTTTACAACGGCCGGAGAATACCCGGTGTCTGTAGAAGTAGCGGATGATAAAGGCGCTAAAACTTCCAGCCAGACCATCCCCGTATATGCCGGTAACGAAACGCCCGGTGTAAATATCAAACTTACGGGCAATAGCATGTTCTATTTCCCCGGAAAGAAAGTGGATTATGCGGTGGAGGTATCTGATAAGGAAGACGGGCAGTCTGCAGCAGGCGGCTTTGATCCTGCAAACCTCTACGTAAAAGCGGTTTATTTGGAAGGCCGTGATAAAGCGGGAATGTCGCAGGGGCACCAGATCGTGTCTGGCGCTATCGCTGGTAAAAACATTATGGAAACTTCCGACTGTAAAACCTGCCACAAGCCCAATGAGAAATCCATCGGCCCAAGCTTTATGGAAGTGGCGAATAAGTATAAGAGTGATCCTAAGTCGCCCGAGTACCTCGCTAATAAAATCATCAAAGGCGGCGGCGGTGTATGGGGCGAAACTGCCATGGCTGCCCACCCGGGTATTTCCAACGGAGAGGCTAAGCAGATCGTGGAATACATCTTCTCCCTGGCCGGCGGTGCCAAACAGGACCCTTCGCTTCCTGCGAGTGGCAGCATAAATGCCACCCTGGGAAATGAAGTGAAAGACCGTGGTGTATTGTACCTGATAGCCAGCTATACGGATAAAGGGGGTGCCGGTATCCGTCCCATCACCGGAACGGCAACAGTGGAGCTGCGCAATCCTAAGATTCAGGCGGAAAGCTACAAGGAATCTGACGGAGCAAATTCCGTTGAGATTGAAGGGATGAAATTGCTGGTGCCGGGTGCCAATACCTGGGCTGCTTATCCCGACCTCGACCTGAGCGGTGTTTCCGGAATTGAGCTGACTTATTTCGTACGGGAAATCCCTGCTCACGGATATACTGTTTCCGCTCATCTGGATAGCCCCACCGGTACTGCCCTGGGTAGTGTATCTATCGGGAAGGGTGCGAAAGCGGGCCAGCCCAATCTGGCAACTATCTCTTTCCCT
Organism: Chitinophaga deserti; assembly: GCF_003149455.1. Classification (GTDB taxonomy): domain Bacteria; phylum Bacteroidota; class Bacteroidia; order Chitinophagales; family Chitinophagaceae; genus Chitinophaga; species Chitinophaga deserti. The sequence goes on along the minus strand of NZ_QFFK01000001.1, from coordinate 499,644 downwards.
GCAATTGCAGGCGGTAAGAAGCAACCGCTGGTATTGGTGATTAAGGCTGCAGATCCTGCGGAAGCAACGCCGGTAGCGATCGATTTTTTAAGATTACAGGCTAAATAAGCCGGATAGGATATTTCAACGGGCCGTCTTGCAAACCAGCAGGGCGGCCCGTTTTTTTGTATGCAAATGTCCGTTGGATTTGAGGCGGTATGGTGTGATTTTTGCGCGATGTAACTCCTTCGCAGAGATACAAATCCTGCCGTACTGAGTTGACCTGTGATGAGCATGAAGGGTTACTGTCGTAAAGGAGGAGGGGCGATGCCCGGCAGGTTAAGGGGAAAGTAGCGGAAATCTGATAAAATACTTATTATCAATGAGTTGCGATCATACAATAAAAGGCCGTTTCCGGCGGTTTTCCCGCACTGCAAGTAATTCATAATCAATAACATCTGCACATCAAGTCCACATCAAGTCCACCTCATCTCCACCTTATGTCCGGAGTTACTGTAATGTTCCTGCATATATTCCGTATTGTTACCGCATAGATACCGTATGGTTACTGTACGTTTAATGCATCTTAATACCTAGTAATTAACTTGTAATAAGGTAGTAATTAACTTCTAATATCCATACTTTATCCATTAACTACGCATGCAATCCCCTTGCAATAAGCTTGCAATCTCCTTGTTATTCCTTTTCTGTTGAATTCCTGTTTTGTACTGCCGGGAGCAGCGTAATGATATTCAGGCATAAAAAAAGAGCTGTACCTGGTCTGGATACAGCTCTTGAAGTATGGAATATCATTACGGAAGGTCTGGGGATCACCCGATTTTCATCATCTTTTTGCGCATCTTTTTAGCCTTTTTCTGGCTGGAGTGCACAAAATTGACAAGCAGTACGATGATGAGGATGAAGAGCCCGAAGAATTCGCGGGTATCTTCTATCCAGGGGGTGGCTGCTTTCATGGAGCCGGCGATGTTCTGGGCCTGGTGTTCGGTAACCCAGCTCAGCACCCCGTCTTTCTCAAAGAAGAGGAAGGTGGCGTAGGCGAGGAAAACGAAGATGCCGAAAAGGTACCAGCCGCGGTAATAGCGCCGCGCTGCAGCGAGGCCGCATAGTACGGCGCCAAACAGGTAAATCGGTATCCAGATATAAGGATCCGGATCGTTCCACTGCAGGGCAGCGAACAATACGAACATCACACAAAAAATCACGTTAAAGATCTTCATCATGCTAAATGGTATATCCGATAAACTTACGTAAATTCCGGGAGTTAACAGGCAGCCCGCCGGAGAATCCTCTTAAAAAAAATCACACAGAAGTTTGCGGTTGTTAAATTAATGTTATAAATTTAGAACGTAACATTATACAGATCGGACAGTGCTTTGTATGAGTTTAAATTAACGCTGACTGCAGGAGGGCCTACAAACTTTTTGTCTTTATAAATTCCACCTCAGCATAGTTGCAAATAATCGCCCGTAAAGGCTTTCTGCCAGCGTTCATCTTATGCAAAATCGTTTTTCCTAAAGGAAAAGTTAAATTTTCACACCTTCAGGTGAGCGCCGAACGATTTTTAATGCTTATATTGCAAAAGAATTAGGGCCGGAACATTAAACTCCGGCCATTTTTCCCAGCTAACCTTGACAAAAATATTGGGGCTTTGCCCCTGAAGAATATCCTGGTTACTAATCAGGTTTTAGAATGGCGGAAGGAGAGGCACTAGTTGCCTCTCTTTTATTTTTTGTCGGGGCCGGCTCTTCTCATTATTACTTATTTTAGCTGCATGGGATACGCATACGAAGCAACGGAAACAGCCATAGTGTTAGCAGAAATCTTAGAAAAGCAAATCTCCGAAAAGGGTCGCCAATGGATCGCAGGTCAATTAACCGCCTGGCAGTCGAAAGGCACACTTCAAACTTTCAATACCGCATTTACGGCCGCGCCCCGCTTCCTGGGACGCGATGTTATTACCGTACCACCCGCCGCCCGCGAAGCCCTGTTGCCCCGCTCGGTGGATGGCTATACTGCCGACCGGCTCTTCCGCCTCTGGTGGCTCCTGCAGCTCCCCGTAACGGATGAAGCCGCATATGTGCAGGCTATTGAAAACCTTTTCCTCGCCGGAGAAATGAATGAGCTCACTGCCCTCTACGGCGCCCTTCCCTTCCTCGCATTCCCCGAAGCATGGAAATTACGGACGGCCGAAGGCATCCGCTCAAACATCGGCAGCGTTCTCGAAGCCATCATGGTCCGCAATCCTTACCCGGCCGCTTACCTCGATGTACCCGCCTGGAACCAGCTGGTCATGAAAGCTTTCTTTACCGACAAGCCCGTGCATCTTATATCCGGACTCGATGAGCGCGCAAATGCTGATCTGGCCCGTATCCTGAGAGATTTTTCCCGGGAGCGCCGCGCCGCAAGCCGGCCGGTACCACCCATGCTTTGGAGGCTCGTAGGCCCGTTCACAGACGCAGATAATTTCGAAGACCTGGAACGCGCATTTTTCTCTGAAGTGCATGCAGAGCGCGAAGCAGCCGCACTGGCATGCCATTCGTCATCCTACCCGCCGGCACGGCAACTACTCGAAACCCGTGCTGATGTGGCTGCGGAAATACATCAGGGGCTGCTTTCATGGGATACAGTTGCCGCCCGTGTAAATGGCCAATAGGTGTTACGCAATGCTGCCACCCATTTATTAATTTAATCGGAATTGTAATTCGTACTATATATGTGTTGTAATGCTGAACTGACGGAAAAGGATTTAGTCCCGCAATCATATGACCCCGCCTTTCTGACCACCATCAAAGGCATGCGGTTTTTCGACCCGCACGTGCATATGTCTGCAAGGACAACAGACGATTACCAGGCCATGGCCGATGCAGGCGTGGTTGCTATTATTGAACCTGCTTTCTGGCTCGGCCAGCCACGGACAGGTATAGACACCTTCCGCGATTATTTTAGCAGTCTTGTTGGCTGGGAACGCTTCCGCTCTTCCCAATTCGGCATCAAACATTACTGCACCATCGGCCTCAATTCCAAAGAAGCCAACAACGAAAAGCTCAGCGAACTGGTGATGGAAATACTCCCGCTTTTCATCTACAAAGAAGGCGTGGTAGGCGTAGGTGAAATCGGGTTCGACGATCAGACCGCACTGGAAGAAAAATACTATCGCGCACAGTTGCTGCTGGCTAAAGAGGCCGGTTTGCCCGTGCAGATCCATACCCCGCACCGCGATAAAAAGCAGGGTACCACCCGCAGCATGGATATTGCGCTGGAAATGGGACTCGATCCGCACATGGTGATCGTAGACCATAACAACGAAGAAACCGTGAAGGAAGTGCTCGACCGCGGCTTCTGGGCAGCATTCACCATCTATCCCTTCACCAAAATGGGGAATGAACGCATGGTGGAAATTGTGAAGCAATACGGAACGGAACGCATCATGGTTAATTCCGCTGCAGACTGGGGCATCAGCGACCCATTGGCGGTTCCCAAAACTGCAGCGCTGATGCTGGACAGAGGGATCTCCAAAGCGGATGTGGAACTGGTTACCTACCGCAACGCTATCACGGCATTCGCACAAAGCGGCCAGATCAATATCGCTGACTTCGAAACACCCGGAGAAATAGACCAAAGCCTGAAATTCAATGGCAGCACCGTTCTGAGAGGCGGACAAGCGCCACGTACAAACAAACAATCCACGATCATACGATAATCCTTTTATCCTTTGACGTACCATATTGAAAACCTGAGAAGCGCGTGAACTATATCCTTAGCAAACTGCTGGGTTACCTCCGGCTCATGCGGCCGGCTAATATCCTGACCGCCATTACCGACATCATTGCCGGAGCAGCCATCGTTGGCTTTTTCGAGCATGGGCTGAACGATCTGCAGTCTATTTTGCAATTGCTCTGCCTGATCATAGCCACCATCGGGCTGTATGGCGGGGGAGTTGTATTCAATGATGTATTCGATGCTGCGCTGGACAAGGTGGAACGGCCCGAAAGGCCCATCCCCAGTGGGATTATCTCCATTACGGAAGGGAGCGTGCTGGGCGGCTACCTGCTGGTTGTGGGGATCTTTGCGGCTTTCACCGTTAGCAGCTTCTCGGGATGGATTGCGGTACTCACTGCTGCATCCGCACTGGTGTACGATAAATGGGCGAAGCACCACCCGGTAGAAGGGCCTATCCTCATGGGCGTTTGCCGGGGATTAAACCTTTCGCTGGGCATGAGCGTATACCTCGTATCGCTCCAGGGCGATTTTCTTTGGTGGATTGCACTGGTGCCGGTAGCATACATCGCGGCAGTAACCATGATCTCGCGCGATGAAGTACACGGTGGTACCAAAACACCGCTTATCCGCGCTGCTGTCATATATGGGCTGGTCATCTGCGTAATCGGCTTCTTCAGTTATATGACCGGGCAGCTGTATACCGTTCCTTTCTTCCTCGCATTCTTCGCCTGGCTGATCTATAAACCCCTGCTCCGTGCCATGAAGGAACCTACGGGTCCCAACATCGGCAAGTCCGTGAAATGGGGGGTGCTTGGGCTGATTGCCATGAACGCCGCCTGGACTGCCGCTTTTGCCGGGGGGCCCTACGGCCTGGCCGTACTGGCATTTCTTCCGTTATCCATGTTCTTGGGCAAGCTCTTCGCCGTAACCTGATCTTCCTGATAACATTTACACTAACATGATTGCGGATGGTTTCGGGGGTTTCCTCCGTTCATCCGTTTCCCGCATTCGTCTGCCATTTTATTGTTGTTCCGGTTCCCCCGTTTTCGTACTTTTAACCGTTTATAACCGTCCTGGTAAAAGCGGGACTTCAGGAAAATTGCCATGGCTTTTATTCAACAATCATTTAGCGTTTCGTTCGAGTATAAGGTTTTTTTTACGGAGCATTTGTTCGATGCCAATAACCCGGTGTTCGCACAGTTCCTTGAATCCCGTGCGGAGAAAGGGTTTCGGAAGAAGTTGCTGTTTATCGTAGACGAAGGCGTATCCAGCAGTCACGAAACGCTGCAGGAACAGATCACAGCGTATTGCTCAGGAATAGAAGGTTTTGAACTGGTGGAAGATGTGATCGTGGTTCCGGGTGGTGAGGCATCCAAGAATGATCTGCAATTGTTCTACTGGCTTGTAAATGCGGTAGACCAGCATGCTATCGACCGGCATTCCTATATCGTAGGCATCGGCGGCGGCTCCGTGCTCGACCTCGTGGGCTATGTGGCAGGCGTAAGCCATCGCGGCGTAAAACATATCCGTATCCCTACTACCGTGCTTTCCCAGAACGATTCCGGAGTAGGTGTCAAAAACGGCATCAATTACCACGGCAAAAAGAATTTCCTTGGCACTTTTGCACCGCCCGCAGCCGTTTTTAACGACGCGCATTTCCTCACCACACTCGATGAGCGCGACTGGCGCAGCGGTATGGTGGAAGCGGTGAAAGTAGCCCTCATAAAAGACGCCGCATTTTTCTCCTGGATGGAAGAAAAGGCAGATCTGCTTACCGAAGCGGAGCCGGCGTCTCTCAACTATCTCATTCAACGTTGTGCCGAACTGCACATGCAGCATATCGGTGGTGCGGGAGACCCCTTCGAGAGCGGCTCTTCCCGTCCGCTGGACTTTGGCCACTGGAGCGCGCATAAACTGGAGCAGCTTACTGATTTCGAATTGCGCCACGGCGAAGCCGTATCTATCGGTATAGCACTGGATAGCGTGTATTCCTGGCTTACCGGCCTGCTCGATCCCGAGAGCCTGGAGCGCATTATACAACTGCTCAAAGCTCTCCGCCTGCCGCTTTATCATCCGCTGTTAGAGATCGAAGACGATGAGGCGCCTATTATCACCGGGCTGCAGGAATTCCGCGAGCACCTCGGCGGAAGGCTCACTATTTCACTCCTCGAAGCCATCGGTAAAGGGAAGGAAGTACATTCCATCGATCTAAATACCCTTCGCAAAGCGGTTAATATGCTGCGCGATAAATGGTAACCGTTTCTTTTATAACCCGAACCGTCAACTAGCAAGCTAATGGAAACACCATTCGGGCATTTGACCTATTGTACCAATATTCACCCTGGCGAAAGCTGGCCCGATCATTTCGCGCAGCTCCGTCAATACATCCCTGCCGTTAAAGCAGAAGTTTCTCCCGATAAACCTTTCGGCATCGGCCTCCGCCTCAGTAACCTCGCCAGCCTGGAGCTTTCCAAAGCCGCGGCACTGGAAGAATTCAAACTTTGGCTGAAGGAAAACGACTGCTATGTGTTTACGATGAATGGCTTCCCATACGGAGGCTTCCATCATGAGCGCGTGAAAGACCAGGTGCATACGCCCGATTGGTCTACCGCCGAGCGTGCAGCTTACACCGGGCGCCTGTTCCGCATCCTCGCAGCCCTGCTGCCCGAAGGCATGGAAGGCGGTATTTCCACTTCACCGTTGTCGTACAAATTCTGGCACCGCTGCGAAGAAGAAGTAAAATCCGTGATGGAAGGCGCCACTTTCAATATGCTCCTGGTGGTGGAACAACTCATACAGGTGCGTAAAAACGGCGGCCCGCTCCTCCATCTCGATATAGAGCCGGAGCCGGACGGGCTTCTTGAAAATTCTAAAGAATACCTCGACTGGTATTTCCAATATCTCCTGCCCGCAGGTGTGATGCTGTTTACCGAGAAGTTTGGTTTCAGTGAAGAAGAGGCTACGCTTGCCATCAAACAGCATGTGCAGCTTTGTTATGATGTGTGCCACTTTGCCGTGTCTTACGAAGATCCGCAGGTGGTGCTGGAGCGGATGCAGTACTTTGGATTGAAAGTGGGGAAGATACAGATCAGTGCAGCGCTTAAAGCCCTACTGCCCAAAGGCGACCGTGAGAACGTGATTGCCGGGTTCCGCCAGTTCAACGAAGCAGTATATCTTCACCAGGTTATTGCACGAACGAATACCGGTAATAAAATTCATTACCCCGACCTCAATGAGGCCTTGGCAGAAGCAGGAAGGGAAGAGGTGGAAGAGTGGCGTGCCCACTTCCACGTTCCGGTGTTTGTAGGGGAATTCGGAGCACTCAGCTCTACCCGCGACGATATTTCCCGCGTTCTGGCCCGTCAGAAATCGAAGCCCTTCAGTACCCATCTGGAAATAGAAACATACACCTGGGATGTGCTCCCGGCCGGCCTGAAGCAGGAAATGGGCGCTTCCATTGCCAGGGAAATGAAATGGGTGCTCCGGAAGTTGGATTTATCATGACGGCTGCATAGATTTGAAACAGCAATTAGAGAAGTTAAGACATATGAGAAAAACCGTAGTGCTGGATGTTGTTGGATTATCGGGCGCCCTCATCGGGGAACATACGCCTTTCCTGGCTGCCTGGGCTAAAAAGAACCATCAGTCATCCATCCGGCCCATGCTCCCTGCCGTAACTACCGCGGTACAGTCCACCTACCTCACCGGCCTCTGGCCCAGCGAAACCGGCATCGTCGGTAATGGCTGGTACGACCGTACCGACAGCGAAATCAAATTCTGGAAACAATCCAATAACCTGGTTCACGGAGAAAAAGTCTGGGAATCGGCCCGCCGCAAACACCCGGGGCTTACCTGCTCCAAAATGTTCTGGTGGTATAACATGTACTCCACTGCGGATTATTCCGTAACACCACGCCCGCAATACCTTTCCGACGGCCGCAAGATGCCTGACTGCTACGCCGCTCCGGCAGATCTGAGAGACAGGCTGCAACAGGAGCTGGGTACCTTCCCGCTTTTTCAGTTCTGGGGGCCCGGTGCCAATATCAAATCCAGTCAGTGGATAGCTGATGCTTCCATACTTACCGACCGCTGGCATAATCCCAATCTTACCCTCATCTATCTTCCTCATCTCGATTACTGCCTGCAGAAATTCGGGCATGATTATACCAAAATTGCCCCGGAGCTCCGGGCAATAGATGGTTTGGTGAAGCAGCTGGTAGAATATTACGAACAGCAAAACAGTGAGATCATCATTCTGTCGGAGTACGGCATTACCAACGTAAGCCGTCCCGTACACATCAACCGCCTTTTGCGTGAACACGGACTGATTAATGTTCGTGTTGAAAGAGGGCTTGAGCTGCTGGATGCCGGTGCTTCCAAAGCATTTGCGGTGGCTGATCATCAGATCGCACATATTTACCTGAACGACCGGAGTGTGGCAAAACAGGTGCGCGACCTGGTGGAGCAATTACCGGGAGTGGGGCAGGTGCTCGACCGCGAAGGCATACGCGAACATAACCTTCACCACGAACGTTGTGGCGACCTGGTACTGATTGCGGATAAAGACAGCTGGTTTACTTATTATTACTGGCTCGACGATGCCAAGGCGCCTGATTTTGCGCGGCTGGTGGATATACACCGCAAGCCGGGATACGATCCGGTGGAGATGTTCCTCAATCCTGCTGATCCGCTGGTGAAGCTGAAGGTGATCTGGAAAGTGTTGAAGAAGAAGCTGGGCTTCAGGTACCTGATGAATGTAATACCGCTCGATGCCACGCTGATTAAAGGCTCTCACGGCCGTTTGGCAGAAGACAGGAAGGATCATCCCGTACTGCTCACTTCGAGGCCTGTAACGGGAGATGTGCAGGCAACAGATGTGCGGGATATCATACTTGAGCATATAGGATAAAAATAGTGCGGAAGCCGGTCTGAAAGGGCCGGCTTTTTTGTTGGGTATGGCACAAAAAAAGACATCCCGAAGAATCAGGGATGTCGGTTTGAAAAACAGTGAACAATGAAATAGTCGCTGACTACTTCAAACTCTTTATCTTGATACTTCTGAAGCTCACATAATTGCCATGGTCCTGGATGAGGATACGGCCTTTTTCCGCGAGTCCGAAGTTCGGATATTTCTCATATTTGCTACGCGCCACGAGGGCTTTGTAGATATTGTCGCCACGGGTGTAGCTGACTACTTTATGCCCGTTCAGCCAGTGTTCCACACGATTGTCGGGGTACACTACCACGCGGCCGTGATTCCATTCTCCTACTTTGCGGTGGGAGTTGGTGAATTTGTAAGACGGGATAAGGTCGTACAGCGATCCAATCTTACGATTTCCTGCTGCTCCGAGCTTTGCATCGGGATGCTGGTCATCGTCCAGCACCTGGAACTCCAGTCCTATAGCGGAACCTTTGTTGCCTTCTGATTCCGTCACAAAATACTTCACTCCGCTGTTGGCACCCGGCGTTAGTTTAAAATCGAATTCCAGGTCAAATGCCGCAAACTCTTCCTCCGTTACGATATCGCCACCGTTAGTGGATTCTCCACCGTCGGAAGGCTGCACGCTGAGTACGCCGTCTTTAATTTCCCATCCTTTGGCGGGGAATGCAGGCTTGTACGCACCGCGCCATCCTTTGGTGGTGGAACCGTCCCAAAGCAGGCGAATGCCTTGCTTTTTCTCCTGTTCGGAGAGGTTGTTGGGAATGTTATTCACCACGTATACATCATCATATTTCGAATACTGCGAGGAAGCAGGGTTTTCGATGATGCGGATATTGCGCCAGCGGATTTTCTTACCGGCGTCTTCGGCCTTTTTGCCGATTCCATGCACCTGAAGTGCGATGAAGCCGGAAGGAAGTTCACTGTCGATCACATGGGCGGCCGATACTCCGTTGATAAAGGTACGGATTTCGCTGCCACGGCACTCAATTCTATATTTATTCCATTCGCCCTGTTTATAAGCGTTCTGGGCAACCGGGTTCAGATCCAGCGGATACAGCCATCCGCGGCGGCCTTCTTCGTAAACTCCGCCGCTCCATTTACGGGGAGAGGGGTCTACTTCCATCTGGTAGCCGTATACACGGCCGTTCTGATAATCCGGTTTGCTTTGGGAACGGAACTGGATGCCCGAGTTAAAATCTCTTTCCAGCCGGTACTCCACTTCGAAGATAAAATCGCCATAGTCCTTTTCGGTGGCCAGGAAGGAATTAGGCTCGCTGAGAACCGTGGTACCCACGATCTCGCCGTTCTTCACTTCATAAATGGCTTTGCCGTTCAGCTGCTTCCAGCCTTTCAGGTCTTTGCCGTTGAAGAGGTTCTGCCATTTGGCCGTCTGCGCATAGGATACAGACATGAACAGCACCCCGCAACCCAGGAGGATTTGCTTCTTCATCAATTGTGTTTTGTATCAGTAAAGCGTCCGGTGACAATCCGGGCTGCTTGCTCCCGCGCTTTTACGTGTTGTAAGTTGACATTCTTTGCGTTTGCCGCCCGAGGCTCCGCGTACAGACAATACTCTTCCGCTGTCTGACGGAGCCAAGTTAGCCATTCTCCCCGATAATTGCAATCGAGTGCAAAAAGATTATCCGGGTCAAAAAGCCTGCAGGCAGGCATGGATTCCGGGGGACAATATAATACCTTATCTTTATAACCACCTAAATTTTTAAGACATGGCAAGTAAGAAGATCGTGTTCCTTACGGGGGACTATGCCGAAGATTATGAAACGATGGTGCCCTTTCAGATGCTCCAGATGGTGGGGCACGATGTACATGCTGTTTGTCCGGATAAGCAGGCGGGGGAGAAGGTGATTACAGCCATACATGACTTTGAAGGGCAGCAAACCTACAGCGAGAAGCCGGGGCATTACTTTGTGCTCAATGCTTCCTTTGCGGATGTGCATCCGGAAGAGTATGATGCACTGGTACTGGCCGGTGGCCGTGCGCCGGAATACCTGCGGCTGAATAAAAAGGTAATAGATATGGTGAAGCATTTTGCCCGGGCAGGCAAGCCTATCGCTGCCATTTGCCATGGTATTCAGATACTTACGGCGGCAGATGTGGTGCGCGGGAAGAAGCTGACGGCCTACCCTGCCGTGGAGCCCGAAGTAGTGATGGCGGGCGGCACCTATGAATCCGTGAATGTATATGAAGCGGTGACGGACGGGAACCTGGTAACAGCCCCGGCATGGCCCGCTCACCCCCAGTGGATGGCCGCTTTCCTCAAAGTATTAGGCACCCAGATCATCCCTTAACCGAAACCTGACCAGAATCAGGTGAAGAAATCGGCCGGGGGATTTCCGAATGATAATGCCATTACTTACCTTTGCGCCCAAAATAAGGGGGCGGATGCCCTTTTCTATAAATATTTTATAATATATGTCTGGACAGCTTAAAGAAGTTCGCAACCGTATTAAATCCATCCAGTCTACCCAGCAGATCACCAAGGCTATGAAGATGGTGAGTGCTGCCAAGCTGCGCCGTGCGCAGGACGCTATCGTTCAGATGCGCCCTTACGCCGAGAAACTGCAGGAAATGCTGCAGAACATCGTCAGCAACACGGAGGGAGACATCGATATGGCGCTCGCCGCCAACCGCCAGGTGGAGAAAGTGCTGATCGTAGTGATCACCTCCGACCGCGGACTTTGCGGTGCTTATAACTCCAACATCATCAAGCTGGCTAAGCAGACCATCCGCGAAAAATACGCTGCACAATACGCTAAAGGCCACGTGGAAGTATTGCCCATCGGTAAAAAAGCCTGGGAACACTTTACCAAGAGTGGTTATAAAGTGAACGACAGTTTCTGGAACCTCTTCGGCCGTCTGAGCTTCGATCAGGTGAAAGCTGCTGCAGCCGTTGCCCTCGATGGTTTCATTAAAGGAGACTACGACGCAGTGGATATCGTTTACAGCGAATTCAAAAACGCCGCTACCCAGCGCTTTAAACTGGAACAGTTCCTCCCCATCGCTAAGGTGGAAAGCCAGGAAGGCAAAGGCCGTAAGGCAGATTTCATCTACGAGCCTGAAAAGGATACCCTCGTTGCCGAACTGATGCCTAAAATTCTCAATACCCAGTTCTTCAAAGCTATCCTCGACGCACACGCTTCAGAGCACGGTGCCCGTATGACTGCAATGGACAAGGCTACTGAGAACGCCGGCGAACTGCTCCGCAGCCTCAAAATCGAATACAACCGCGCCCGTCAGGCTGCCATTACTACCGAGCTTACAGAGATCGTGTCTGGCGCCGCAGCGCTTGTGGGTTGATCTTTTCAACAATTCATCCACAGCAATTTTTTTATATTTTATAAAGAATGTCAAAGGTCTTATTTTCGGCCTTTGACATTTTTATTTGACTTAAACCGCATTTCCCATGGAAATCTCACAGCTCATCCCGCACGTTGAAGCACTCATTTTTGCCGCTGACCGGCCCCTGCCGGCTGCCGACATTCTGGAGTTGCTGAATAATGCGCTCGCCTTCCTTGAAGACCGCGCCACGCCGGAGCAGGTTGCAGCTGCCATTGAGGCCATCCAGGAAAAATACAGCTCCGAGTTCTACGCCTTCAGCGTCCGCGAAAGCGGCGGAGGCTACCAGTTCCTCACCAAAAGGGATTATTACCAGACCGTAGCCCAGATCAATGGGGAGAAGTTCCTGAAGCGCCTTTCAACAGCTGCATTGGAAACCCTCGCCATCATCGCTTACAAACAACCCATCTCCAAAGGGGAAATCGAACATATCCGTGGTGTAAGTACCGACTACTCCATCACCAAGCTGCTGGAAAAGGAACTGATCATCATTTCCGGCCGTTCTGAGGAACTTCCCGGTAAACCACTGCTGTACTCCACCTCCAAAGCTTTTATGGACTATTTCGGCCTCAATTCCCCGAAAGATCTGCCCAAACTCAAGGAAGTGTTCGAAGAAGACTTTGTGCCGCCCACCCAGCTTACCCTCGAAGCCGTGGAAAACCTGGAAGTGGATGAAGAAACACTCTCCTCCGACGGACAGCTGATCGTTACCGAATCAGGCGAGCTTACAGAAACAACTACTATTCTTATGGAAGACGAGCCTTCCGAAGAACATACTGCAGGCTCCCCCGAATCTAGCACCGGCTCCGGTGATGGGGGCGGTGAGGAGAACGAAAGCGATGAAGATGCTCATGCTTCCGGTAATAGTGCAGGCGGTGATCCTGAAATGGCCGACAGTGGCGATGATCTCGAAGATGAACTGGACGAAGACGGAGAGATTGAAGCAATGCTGAGCGATGATAAGAAGGACAGTGATGATGAGGATGAAGACGAAGACGATGAAGAAGAGGACGAGGATGAGGAGGAGGACGAAGACGACGAAGATGGTGATGAAGACGAGGTAGAAGGCGAGGAAGAAGAAGCATCAGGGCCCGTTCCGTTTGAAGAAGATCCTTATAATACCAACGATACTGAAAAGGCGGATGATGAAGAACAGGCCATAGAAGATGCCGACGACAGGCTGAATGATGAAGAGGATGAATCGGAAGATGAAGAAGGCCGGGAAGGAAAATAGCTGATATTCAGTAAATTGGTTGTTGAAAATATTCAACTTTAAAAAGGAAATATTTCCTACCTTTGTAAAGGAATAAACAATTTGATATGCCAGCAGCTACCATTGCTTTACAAAAGGAAAAATACTCCGTGTTGCACCGGTTCATGGGGCTTGAGTTGGGGAACCTTTACCGCCTGGTAACCTCAGCACACAAAGGCGTGAAAACCAAGGTTTTCTATGACTTCGCGGAAACAATTAAAATGCCGGAGAAAGAGCTGGCCGGCATCATCAATCTTTCTGCACGTACCATCAGCAACTATAAAGAGCACCAGAAACTGCTGGAGCCTATCTACAGTGAACACCTCCTCAAACTCATAGCCCTTTACGAGAAAGGAGAATCCATCTTCGGGACCGTCGACGAATTCAGTTACTGGCTGAAGAAGCCTTTCTGGAGCGCCCGGGAAACGCCTATGGACTGGCTGGTAACCCCCGGCGGGGTCGATATCATTGCCGAAGAGCTGGATAAGCTCGCCGAAGGCTATCCTGTTTAACGCCCATTTCCTTTATGCTGGTATTCCGAATCACCCATAAACAATACAGTCAGGAATTATACGCCTCCGGCATTAAAGGCCGCTGGAATGGTGCCGGGCGCAAGGTTATCTACTGTGCCGAATCCATCTCCCTTGCATTCCTCGAAAACATGATACGCCGCCAGGGCGTAGGGTTCAATCACGACTTTAAGATCATGATCATTGAAATACCCGAAGATCTGGAGGTTACCGTAATCGGGCCGGGGCAGCTGCCTCCTAAATGGCGCGATTTTAAGGATTATAGCCACTGCCAGCCCCTGGGCAATAAATGGTTCGATGAAGGCCTGACCCCTGTCCTTAAAGTACCTTCCGCCGTACTACCTGAGTCATCTAACTACGTTCTGCATACACTTCACCCCGCTTTCCGACGGATCCGGCTCATCGAAACCACCGATCTTGTGCCCGACGAGCGCATAGAGGATATCCTCAAAAAGTACCCCCACTAAAGGGTTGCCGCAATTTCATCGCCGGTATGTTCATTTCATCGCCTTTTCATGCATTTCATCGATTTATTCCAGCCCCTCAGTAAGCAGTAGCTACATTTGGGAACAATCCATGCTTATCTAAAGTGTTCCCATCATGAAGATTCTCATCAACGAAACCGAAACTATTGCAGCGCAGAAGCTGAGAGAAATGATCGCCACCATTGACCCCGATGTGGAGATCCTGCAGTTCAACAGCCAGGTAAACCGCCTGCTGTCCAGCCTGCGCAACACGCAAACCGTTCAGCGCTACCTCGTACGCAGCGGTACACGCCTCATTTCCGTGGCTATCCAGGACATCGCGTTTTTCTATATCCGCGACCGGATGGCATGCATCCGTACCCATCAGAATACGGACCATTTCATCGATAAAAGCCTCGATGACATCGCCAATGAGCTTGACCCCCACGATTATTTCCGCCTCAACCGCCAGTGCATCGTGCACTACCGCAGCATCGTAAAGGTGCAGGCCTGGTTCAACGGTAAGCTGAAAGTACAGGTGAAGCCCACGCTGGAAGAAGATGTGATCGTAAGCCGCCTCCGTGCCCCGGACTTCCGGAAATGGCTGGGAGAATAACAGCGGAAAGGCTTTCGCGGATATCTGACCCGGCACGTTGATGAGCACTGTTACCCCCAAAACGGCCGTAGTTCCGACATCCATACCATCTCTGAATTAATTCCCTACAGGCAATCCATGCCAGAACAATTGCCATATAACCAGTAAAGCAAAAGCGGCCGCCCCGGAAAGGAGCGGCCGCAGTTTTTTGTATTACATGGGAAAGATTAGCTTTTCAGCGCTTTCACCTTAATGTTTTTCCAACGCACCTTAATGCCGCCACCAGAGTGGATCTGCAGGGCAATCTGGCCGTCTTTGGCACCAATCTTCTCATCGTTCAGGGTGATCATTTCCTGACCATTCAGCCAGGTGGTTACCTGGTTGCCCTTCACCACGATTTTCATCGTGTTCCATTCACCCATTTTCAGCGCTTTATCTTTTTCAGCTTCCGGCTTAATGAGCCATCCGCGGCCATAAGATTCGTAAATGCCACCGCTGTGCTGGCCGGGAGGGGCCACTTCAGCCTGCCATCCGGCAATCTTGGTGCCTTCGAGGGAGGAGTGGAAGAACACGCCGCTGTTACCATTGGCTTCCTGTTTGAACTCTACGGTCAGTTCGAAATCCTTAAAGGTTTTATCAGTTGCGAGGTAACCATATTCTTTATCCGGACCGCTTTCGCAGATCAGTTCACCGTTGTCTACGTACCATTTCTCCGTTCCATGGATCTTCCAGCCGTCGAGGTTCTTACCGTTGAAGAGTTTCTGAGCCTTTTGCCCGAAAGCCGTACCAGCGGAAAGCAGGGCGATGGCAGCCAGCGTCATCAGTTTTGTTTTCATGCTCCTGTAGTTTTTGTGGACGGGTAAGATAGCGAAAAATGTTGTAGAAGTATACCCGTAAATGCCAGAAGGGTGAAAGCGATGTTGAACACAATATGGGTGGGATAACCCATCTGCCCGAGGATGCCGCCGCAGGAACAGGGGATGTTGGTATAGAAGAAGTAAAGCACACTCATATACAGTGAAAAGCTGAGCATGAGGAATGCGGAAAGGTAGAGTCCCGCCTTCCGGGTGCCAGGCAAAGCAACCAGAATGGCAGCTGCCACCTCGGTTACTATAGTAAGTACGCCCGTTACCACGGGAGGAATATTGGCGAGCAGGGGAGATTTGGCAATATCCAGCTGAAACTGTCCGAATTCAAGGGCTTTCATAGATGCAGCATAGAAGAACAGGATGCAGAACAGGAAACAAATGATTTGCAGTACGCTGTTTTTCATGGGTAGTTCAGTTTATAGGCGATGATGTGTTGTTTGTGGGAAGTATATAGTATTCCATTGTCTACCGCTATATGCCGGACCTGCGCGCCTCCGTAAGGCGGTAGCTTCAGGCTGCCGCTGTATGCACCGCTGGCCAGATTGTAAACATCAATTTCCGGCGTTATGGTTGCCTCATTACCTGATGCAGCGTTAGACAGAACATAGAGGTACTGGCTGTCAATAGCAGCTTCCAGGTTGATGAAGATCGTTTTACTGGAGATGCTCCAGGAATTACCACTTTTGATGATGGTATTTGTTGCCGGTGTACGGTCTATGGTCTGGAATGTCCTGAAGCCGGAAGTATCCCAGAGGAGCACTTCACTGTTATGGTACTGCAGGAATGCGGCGGGCAGTTGGTTACCGGCGGTAGTGATTTGTCCGTCGGATGCCAGGCCGCCATCATCGGTATGGGGGAAGTCGTACAGGTTGCTGATCAGGCGGCCGCCATTACGGAAGTCTGCCAGTTTGAAATGAGCTTTTTGGGTAGCAGTATCATACATATGGATGAAATACAGGCTGTCGGCCAGCCGGGCAGCCCTGGTATACGGTAACTGTCCTGTTGGCAGTAAATCAGGTTGCCCGCCATCAAGGGAGTACCGGAAAACCTTTTTCTGATTCGGGGAAAAGAAGTAGATGCCTGAAGAGTCTATCTGCAAAGAAGCCGGCATATCCTGGAAGTGGTTGCGCAGATTGCTGATGATTTGCCTGCTCCCTTCCTGTGGGGTAATCCTGAACAGGGCTCCGGCCTTTTGATCGAATGCATAGGTAATGCCTTCGAATGTGGCGAGGTGATGAGTTTCACCGGCGATGGATTGCGTGTCTGCCGGCGTTGCAGTAATGAGTTTATATATACGGTTAACAGCGGTGCGGGCATGGGCTGGCTTGTCTGAGCCGGAAATGAGCATCACAAACAGGCCGGTAACCACCACACAGAGCAGTATTATTCCTGAAAGCAGTTTTTTCATTGTGTAAAGTGTAAATGGGACCGGTGTTGGAACACCGGTCCCGGTGATTGAAGTCCGGAAAATCCGGGAGCATTCAGGCGGCGCTCGTGCAAAACGCCGGGGTTGCATCAATCAGGCCATTACAAATCCGGGCATGTTTTGGGCGGTATTACAGACGGGCCATAAACCGCAGTTGTTGGGTCGATTCTGAAACACACACTGTGATTCTGGTCGCAGCAGATTTTAGCTGCTTTTTTACCGCTCGCCTTGATGGAGCTGGTAATGCCGATGCCGAGTGCAAGGCAAAGGCCAAGGATGGCAAATGAACGTTTCATAAAAATGGATTTTGGGTGAAGAAAAAAGACTTAACAGGGGATATCAGGGGCACTGATCAAACTGGTAAACTGACGGTCCGTACAGAACAATGGTGTTGCCGATTTTCTGGCAGGTACCTTTGTTCTGGTCGCAGCAAACCTTAATGAATTTCTTTCCGCTTGCTTTGATCGAATGGGTAATGCCGATACCCAGGGCCAGTGAAAGCCCCAGAAACAGGATGCTTTTTTTCATGTTTTATGTTTTTGGTGGTGTGAAAAATCGTGTTAGTAGCAGGTGGCGGGCATCCGTGGCCCGAAAAAGACCTTTACGCTGTTACGCATGCAGATTTGGTCGTTCTCGTCGCAGCAACGGGGAATCAGGTCGTTTAGGGTTTCCTGGCCGCCTGATAGGGGAGCATGGCTATGAGCATAAAGCACGGAGCCGGCTGTGCCCAATATGGCGCACAGGCTCAGGAAAAGAAGGCGTCTTTTCATGTTAAGAGTAATAAAATGAAGAAATGTTCAATGACAGGTACTGCACTGCCGCCGGAACGCAGTTATGCGATACAGCAAGGCATGCCTGATGCGTTAGGCCTGTAACGGTTCACTGATGATGACGATGTTGTAACGGGAAGAGATACTACCGCCATACCTGCGTTTGCGGCATGCGGAGTCGGGGCTTATTAGTTAACAATTTCTGCAACACTTGCGGGGTATCTCATGTAAGTCGATGTCTGGATTTGGTTAATCGTTCTGAATTGATGGACCGGTTGCACGAGTGGTTTCCATGAATGCTATTGCAATATAGCAATATGATTTATGCGGGCATATCGCATAAGTATGTGTTTTTGAGCAGCAAAGCATGGGTTAATTCAGGGTTAAAGTATACTTAAAGAAGGTATAATGTATATAAAAGCACCCCAAAGCTATGCCTGGTAAGGGTTTAATTGCAAATTATATACATATACCCTACATGAACCTTTAATATGCTTTATCAGAACAGTAACCCCGGAGTAAATGAGAGTCAGCCTTGCTTTAGTCCAAATGATGTCACTATGTTGGCTCCGGGGTGGGGAATGTGACATGATTGGAGTGAGGAGGATGGGTAAAGGCACAAAAAAAGGCCGTCCCGGGAAGAGACGGCCTTTTGAGTATGGATAACGTGCTGATTAGCGGGCAACGTTCACGGCGCGGCGTTCGCGGATCACCGTTACTTTGATTTGTCCGGGGTACTGCATGTCGTTCTGGATCTTGTTAGCGATCTCGAAGCTGAGACGGTCTGCATCGTTGTCGGTTACTTTTTCGCTTTCAACGATAACGCGCAGCTCGCGGCCTGCCTGGATGGCGTATGCTTTTTCAACACCATCGTAGTTCATAGCCAGATTTTCGAGGTCTTTGATACGCTGGAGGTAGCTCTGCATGATCTCGCGGCGGGCGCCGGGACGGGCACCGGAGATGGCGTCGCAGGCCTGAACGATGGGGGAGATCACGTAAGACATTTCCATCTCGTCGTGGTGAGCACCAATGGCGTTCACGATAGCAGGATGCTCTCCGTATTTTTCGGCCAGTTTGGCGCCCAGGAGGGCGTGGCTCAGTTCGGATTCTTCGTCGGGTACTTTACCAATATCGTGCAGGAGACCGGCGCGTTTGGCAAGTTTTGGGTTAAGGCCCAGCTCTGCGGCCATCACGGCGCAAAGGTTGGCAGTCTCTTTCGAGTGCATGAGCAGGTTCTGACCGTAGGAGGAGCGGAAGCGCATTTTACCTACCATACGCACGAGCTCTTTGTGGAGACCGTGGATGCCCATTTCAATAACGGTACGCTCACCGATTTCCATTACCTGTTCTTCCAGCTGGCGTTTGGTTTTTTCCACTACTTCCTCGATACGGGCGGGGTGGATACGGCCGTCCTGAACGAGGCGCTGCAGGCTCAAACGGGCGATCTCACGGCGAAGCGGGTCAAAGGAAGAAAGCACGATGGCTTCAGGGGTATCATCCACGATCAGGTCTACACCGGTAGCCGCTTCAATGGCACGGATGTTACGACCTTCGCGGCCGATGATCTGGC
Source organism: Chitinophaga deserti (assembly GCF_003149455.1). GTDB lineage: Bacteria > Bacteroidota > Bacteroidia > Chitinophagales > Chitinophagaceae > Chitinophaga > Chitinophaga deserti. The sequence goes on along the minus strand of NZ_QFFK01000001.1, from coordinate 480,149 downwards.
CTTTGATCTCATCGCTTTCCAGGTTGAACACGGTAATGGCGTTCTCAATGGTTTGCTCGGCAGCGGTACGCTGGATAGACTGTATAATGATTTTCTTGGCTTCTTTGTTGGCTTTCGTCTTGGCATCCTCAATAATCTCCTGGATGTGGCTGAGGGCCTGGCTGCGGGCTTCTTCTTTCAGGGATTCTACCAGTTGGTTGCGGGCTTCTTCTGCGGTAAGGCCGGCTACTTTTTCGAGGCGGCGGATGTGCTCTTCCTGGTGCTTTTCGAGTTCTGTACGCTTGATATTTACCAGTTCTATCTGGCGGGCCAGATTTTCCTTGATCGCTTCATTTTCGGTTACCTGCTTCTGCAACTGCTCATTCTTCTGGTTCAGGCCCTGCTCTTTCTGTTTGATGCGGTTCTCTGACTCGGATATCTTCTGGTTGCGCTGCATCACTTCTTTCTCATGTTCTGACTTCAGTTGCAGGAATTTTTCTTTGGCTTCGAGTAAGCGGTCTTTCTTAAGGTTCTCAGCACTCACTCTTCCTTCTTCTACTATGCGGCTGGCTTTCTCTTCTGCTTCCTGAATTTTTATCTGGGTGTTTTTAGCGAAAATCAGTTTTCCAAGTATTATTCCAATAGCCAGAGCGACAACGCCGGCTACTATCACCATTATGGATTCCATATTCTGTTTTGTTTAATAAGAGTATTGTTTAGGCATATTAAAATACGGTCATGGTCCGTTATTTCCAAACAGACCCACCTGACCCGCGAAAATAAGTAAAAATTGTCAGGAAAGCATCATGGGGCGTGATAATGAATAAATTGCGCTCGCCTGCGGCTGCAGTCATTATTTCAGTTGCTCATCCAGCAGATTGTCAAGATGTTGCAGTTTTTCCCGTAAAAAGGGAGTAATGTTAGCCTGGGCTTTACCACCGGTTGTGGCAGGGTGGGTGGCGTACATAATGAGAGCCATGGCTATATAATCCTGAATATCCTTCCCGGCATAGGCCGCTTTAAACTCTACGATCTTTTCGTTTACCTCTTTCATCACTCTTCTTACATCCTCCTCTTCGTCTTTCCGGATTTTTATACGATATGTGCGGTCGGCCACCACTATATTAACAGGTATGAGTTGCGGTTCCATGATTCAGTGTTTCGGCAAAAATAGCAAATGCGGGAAATCTCCACTTTTTTACTGAAACTCATTTTTTTGTGTCGCTCGAATGCTTATTATCATGAGAATTACAACTAAACGCTTTACGTAAATGTGCATACTGAGATAAATATTGTCGTCATGAGACGCTCATTATCAGTAAATAATTTCACGTGAAAAATTTCAGTTGTAAAGTTTTTTATCAACAAAAACTTACTTTATCTTCGAATGGATAATGCATCTGAAAAAAGGCGGCGCGGCCGGCCAAGGAAAACGGAGCGGCCGGAAGGGGAAGTGCTGGTGGGAGAATTGCCGTTGATGACATATGAAGATGTGGTGGATCTGCGGGCCGCCCTCTTCACCAAAAAGATTGACCTCGGTAAAAGCGGGATCACCAAAGAGCAGCTGACTCGCCTGAAAGAAATCTTCGGGCTTGACTACGATACCCTGAGCGCCATGCTTGCCGTCACTAACCGGGCGCTGCATCTCAAAAAAGGGCGCGACCTCCTGAACCGCGGCATCAGCGAGCGGATCATCGCCATCGCCGAAGTATTCAGCCTCGGCTACAACATGTTCCGCGACCGGGAGGTTTTTCATACATGGCTGCGCGCCCCCAGGCGCTCACTGGGAGGACTGGTGCCCCTCCATCTGATGGAATCGCTGGCCGGCGTGGAAGAAGTGAAACTGGAATTGCTCCGGCTGGACGAGTTCATGCTGTAAATCCTTTCATAGTATATGATGTTGTATCTATTGAGCCGGAAACCCGGCTCCAGGAAGCTTTTGCGCCCCAATGGACTGGCTGCGAGGTGGAACAGGGAAGATATGCCCTGCCGTTACCTGGTAGATCATCCCGGGATGTGTACAGTGGAAAGCGGACTGGCAGAGGTGCCTCCGGGCATCCCGCCTCATTATTTTATTGTGCCGGTAGAAGTGCCGGAAGGGAGTATCCGGTATTTCAGGGAAGATGAGTTGCCCGAGCAATGGCGTGCCATGCCGGTAACAGCCGTGTCGCGCGATTTCGGATCAGCACACCTCGGCGTGGCCGATAAGCTGGTGCTGGCATTTCCATCCGTGAATATAGGCCGGGAATGGACGTACGTGCTGAACCTGCGGCACCCGTTGATGAAAGAAGTGAAGATTGGCGTAAGCTACCTGGCAAAGCGGTAGTATGGCAATAGGATCAGGTATTGAGTAGGGCTATGCAACGGTCGATCTCGCGGATGTAATCATTGATTTTACCGCGAACCTCCCTGCGGAAGGCGTCTTCATCTTCCGATAGCCCGTTGCCCTGGGTAGCTGTGGCAATTTTGGAAAGCTTCAGCTTTTCGTCGAGGGTCTGGATAGTGGACTGCTGCTGCAGCAGCTCTTCCTGCTGTTGCTGCAATTGCTCCCGGAGCGTGGCATTATCTGCCTGCGCCAGTTGCAGTTTGCGGAACAGCTGCTGCAGCTTGTCCTCAATGCTTTGTATGTATTGTTCGATCTCCATGGTTTATTTGCGGATCTCCGCCTGTAACTGGCTTTCGAATGCTTTAACGAGTTTGTTAACCAGTGTATCGGTTTCCTGATCGGTCAGGGTTTTTTCCTTATCCTGGAAAGTGAAGCTTACCGCGTACGATTTTTTACCGGCACCCAGTTTATCACTTTCAAAAACATCGAACAGGTTGATTTGTTGCAACAGGTTCGTTTTCACTGACCTTGCGGCGGTTTCCACCGCAGCAAAGGGTACGCTTTTATCCAGCACCAGTGCCAGATCGCGGCGTACGGAGGGGAAGCGGGGAATCTCTTCGTAGAACGCATCTTTCGTGGGCAGGAGGCTCAGGATCACGTCCCAGTTAAAATCTGCATACCATACAGGCTGCTTGATGTCGAACGCTTTCAGCTGTGCAGGAGCCACATTACCGGCCACGGCTATTGTTTTGCCGGCGGAGGTGATCTCGAATGCAGGCTGGAGGCCGTGTACCGTGGTTGCAGTCATCTGCGGAGCCTGGAGGCCCAGCATCTGGAGGATGTTGCCGATATAGCCCTTCAGGTCGTAGAAGTCTACCGGTTTCTCTTTCTGCATCCAGTTTTCAGGAAGCTTCCGGCCGGTGAGGTACAGTGTCAGGTGAGCGCTTTCGGGGTATTGGCCCACGGCTTCCTGGCGGTATGTTTTCCCGAATTCGAAGAACAGCAGATCGTCGTTCCGGCGGTTCAGGTTATAGGCGATGCGCTCCAGGCCGGTTTCCAGCATGGAAGGGCGCAGCACGTTAAGGTCGGCGCTGAGGCTGTTGAGCATTTTCACCAGCGTATCCGCGTCGAGGTGGCTATAATATTGTGCGTTGGTAATAGAGTTCGTGAAGATCTCAGAAAAACCGTTGCCGGCGAGGTAGTCCGCAATCCTTTCCTTTACACGCTCCTTGTCGGGCTGTGCCTGAACGGAGGGCGCCATACTCACAAGGGCAGGGATGGGAATGTTATCCAGCCCGTCTATTCGCATTACTTCCTCTACGATATCTGCCGGGATGGTGATATCGGGTTTATGAAGGGGAGCGGCCACACGCAGGCGGTTTCCGCTTTCTTCATGAATGGTGAAACCGAGGCTGCAGAGGATGTTTTTGATCTGCGCTTCGGGGTATTGGTGGCCGCTGAGGGTGCGGATGTAGTCGTAAGTAACATCGATCTGGAAGGGCTGTACCGGCGCGGGATACACGTCTGTAAGGTCAGATGCGGGCGCTCCGTGTGCCAGTTCGCCAATAAGGGCAACCGCTCTTTCCAGGGCGAAGGGCGCCAGGGAGATATCGAGGCCTTTCTCGAAACGGATGGCCGCATCGGTGCGCAGGCCATGGCGTACAGATGTTTTACGGATGCTGGTAGCGTTGAAGTAGGCGCTTTCCAGGAAGATGTCAGTAGTGGCTTCCTTAACACCGGAGCCTAAGCCGCCGAATACGCCGGCTATGCAAAGCCCGTTGTCTTCCCCGTCGCAGATCATGAGATCTCCGGCATCGAGCTTACGCTCTTTACCGTCGAGGGAAATAAATGAGGTACCGGCAGGAAGGTTTTCCACGACGATTTTGCCGCCTTTAATGGTAGCAGCGTCGAAAGCGTGGAGGGGCTGGCCGGTTTCGTGGAGTACGTAGTTGGTGATGTCCACGATATTATTGATGGGTCTTACACCAATGGCAAGCAGGCGGTGCTGCATCCATAAGGGGGAAGGGCCCACTTTAACGCCGGTGATGCTTTGGCCGCAGTAGCGGGGGCAGGCGTCGGTATTTTTTACTTCCACGGCTATGGGAAGCGGTTTGGCTGCTTTTGCTGCGGCACTGATGCCGGGCTTGCGGACGTGGTAAACCTGGGTGTTTTCCCGGTTGTTAAGGAACGCACATACGTCGCGCGCTACTCCCATATGGCTCATGGCGTCCATGTGGTTGGGGGTAAGGCCGATTTCGAAAATCCAGTCCTGGTAAGGCTGGAATACTTCACGGGCCGGGGTGCCGGGCTGCAGGGATGCGTCCAGCACAAGGATGCCGTCGTGCCCGCTGCCGAGGCCTATTTCATCTTCCGCGCAGATCATGCCGAAGCTGTCTTCCCCACGGATTTTAGCTTTCTTCATGGTGAGGGGCTCACCGGATGCGGGGTAAATGGTGGTGCCTACGGGGGCTACCACTACTTTCTGGCCGGCGGCTACGTTGGGAGCGCCGCAAACGATGGCAAGCGGGGCGCCGTTACCGGTATTAACGGTGGTGAGGCGGAGCTTGTCGGCATTGGGATGCTTTTCCACAGTCAGTACTTCACCGATCACTAATCCTTCCAGGCTGCCTTTAATGCTTTCAAAACGCTCGAGGCTCTCTACTTCGAGGCCGATGGCGGTCAAAATAACGGAAAGTTCCTCCGGTACGGGCTTTACCGGCAAATAATCACATAACCAGTTGTACGAAATTGTCATTGGATGCTCCTTGTATTATATTGTCCGAAACACGTCGGATCGATTTAATGTTGTGTGAATCAATATTTTGCAAGACCTTTGCGCCCCCGCCGGAGGCAAAGCTGTGCCGCGTAAAGTTAACAACTTCTGCTGTACGTGACAGCGGAATTTTACGCAAGGGAAATGTGGAAAATCTTTTTGCACAATGATTGTGAATAATCGGACATTTGTTGTGTGTTGCAGGCTGATTTTGTGGATAAACTTGTTCAGGACGGTGGATAACTGCCTGATTGGTGTGCGCGAAGCAGTGGGAATGGATGGAATAAATATAGTTCGGCTGTGCGGGAGGGAAATGGATAAAGTCCATTACCTTCATTTGACCGGCTAGAAAATAATTTTACAATTTGTTAAAGATGGGTGAATGGAATCATGCAGGAATTGTAGAAATCCCTTTTCCGGAACCATTCGGTAACCACTTTTTTAACTTCATAACGCATAGGACTTAATATAATGGATCTCAATCTGAAGAAAGACCGTAACACACGCCGTAAGCCCGGCGTGGACCTGTCTACGATGGTGTATGGAAAGGTGCCCCCCCAGTCAAAAGAGCTAGAGGAAGCCGTACTGGGTGCACTGATGCTGGAAAAAGGAGCTTTCGATACTGTAATTGAGATTCTCAAAGCCGAGTGTTTCTATGTAGACGCTCACCAGAAAATATTCGCTGCCATGCAGCGCCTCGCCGGTAAATCCATGCCGGTGGATATTCTCACAGTTGTAGAAGAACTTAAAACCGGCGGCGAGCTGGAAATGGTGGGTGGTCCCTTCTTTGTGACACGCCTCACCAACATGGTAGTTTCTTCTGCCAACATCGAAGCGCACGCCCGTATCGTTCTGCAGAAGTTCATCCAGCGCGAACTTATCCGCATCTCCGGCGAAATCATTTCAGAAGCTTATGAAGACACGGCCGATGTATTCGACCTTCTCGACGCTGCCGAGTCCAAACTCTTCGAAGTAACCAATAACCACCTCCGTAAGAACTACGATTCCATCGACCGTATCCTCGTTAATACCATCAAGCGTATCGAGGACCTCCGGAATAAAGGCGACGAAATCACCGGGGTTCCCTCCGGCTTCCCCTCCCTCGATCAGATCACTTACGGCTGGCAGCCTTCCGACCTTATCATCCTCGCGGCACGTCCTGCGGTGGGTAAAACCGCGTTCGCGCTTAACCTTGCACGTAACGCAGCCCTCCATCCGAAGTTCGCGAAAGGTGCAGCGGTATTCAGCCTTGAAATGTCCAGCGGGCAGATCGTTCAGCGTATCCTGTCCGCCGAATCAGAAATCAGGCTGGAAAAGATCACGCGTGGTAAGCTCGAAGAGCATGAAATGCGTAAGCTTATGACCCATGGTATCGAACGCCTTGCAAAAGCGCCCATCTTTATCGACGATACCCCCGGTCTCAACATCTTCGAGCTCCGCGCCAAATGCCGACGCCTCGTGCATAACCATGGTGTAGGTATTATCATCATTGACTACCTTCAGCTGATGTCTGGCCCTAACGATGGCCGTAATACGAACCGTGAACAGGAGATTTCCAAAATCTCCCGTGATCTGAAAGGCCTCGCAAAAGAGCTGCACGTGCCGGTACTGGCACTTTCCCAGCTCTCCCGTGACGTGGAAAAACGTAAAGACGGTAATAAGATGCCACAGCTGTCGGATCTTCGTGAATCGGGCGCTATCGAGCAGGATGCGGACATGGTTATGTTCATCTACCGTCCTGAATACTACGATATCACTACCAACGAAATGGGCGAATCCAATAAAGGTGAAACGCACGTTCGTATCGCGAAACACCGTAACGGTCAGCTCGATACCGTGAAGCTCCGCGCTATCCTCGAATTCCAGCGTTTTGAAGACGATGGTTTCGTAGATGGTCCGCCCGCACCCATCGGCGGTGCTCCCAGCTTCCCGGGTAAACCCGGCGGCCCAGGTGGTTACGATGAAGCTAAAGTGTTCATCCAGAAAGGTTCGAAGATGAACGATATGGATTTTGACGACGACGCATTCGGTGATGCTCCGTTCTAAAGGATAGCATTGCACATAATACCGAAGGCCGGTCGTTCTGCAAAGAAAGACCGGCCTTTTTAATGACTCAATATGAAGCGGATTTACGAAAAGTATAAACACCATTACAAGGATAATTTTCACCTCGCCTACCCCGTAGTGATTTCCCAGCTGGGGCATACACTGGTGGGCCTGAGCGACAGTATCATCATCGGGCATACCGGTAAAGTACCGCTGGCAGCAGTTTCGCTGGGCGTCAGCCTGTTCACGATATTTATGGTAACGGGTATCGGCATGTCGTACGGACTAACGCCGCTCATCGCACAGGAGAACGGCCGGGGGAACAGGGCTAATTGCGGGCGGCTGCTGGCGCATAGTTTTATCATTAACATGATCACCGGGGTGGTGATGTTCGGGCTGATCGTGCTGGTAGGTTACAATCTCCACCGCATGGGCCAGCCGCCGGATGTTGCAGCGCAGGCGCGTGTGTTCCTCAATTATCTCGCCTTCTCTTACCTGCCGCTCATGGTGTTCCTCACCTTCAAGCAATTCGCGGAAGGGCTGGGCTTCACCCGGCAGGCCATGAACATCAGCATTATCGGTAACATCCTGAACATTGTACTGGGCGTAACCCTTGTATACGGTTTCCTGGGAATGCCCAGGATGGGCATTGCCGGGGTGGGTATCGCTACTTTCACCGACCGCCTGCTCATGGGTATCACCATGGCCTGGTATGTCCTGAAAGCGCCCCGTTTTAAGGAATACCTCGCAGACTTCCATTTCCGGGACATCTCCCGCGCCGTATTGAAGAAAATATCCGGACTGGGTACACCGGTGGCGCTACAGTATATTTTTGAAGTGAGTGCTTTCAGTGGTGCCGTAATCATGGCGGGCTGGCTGGGTTCTGAAGAGCAGGCTGCTCATCAGATCGCAATATCGCTGGCTGCCATGACGTATATGATGGCCAGCGGGGTATCCGCAGCTGCGGGTATCCGCAGTGGTAATAACCTCGGGGCAGGTAACTGGGCGGACCTGCGGAAGTCTGCCATCGCCAGTTATCATATGGTATTGGTGATGATGGGGATATCGGCACTCATATTTGTGCTGGGCTCCAGGTTCCTGCCTACCTTATATATTCAGGACCCTGCTGTGATCGCCATGGCATCCGGCCTGCTGCTGATAGCTGCCTTCTTCCAGTTGTTCGACGGTACGCAGGTGGTAGGTCTGGGTGTATTGCGCGGGCTTGGCGATGTGAAAATTCCTACTGTCATTACCATGATCGCATACTGGGTGCTGGGCCTCCCCATCGGGTATCTGCTCGGTTTCCCGTTGAAGCTGGGTATTCAGGGGATATGGTGGGGACTCTCGCTGGGATTACTGGTGGCATCGGCCCTGTTATTTTTCCGGTTCCAGAATATTACCCGCAGGCTGGAACTGCAAGCGGGAAAAAACTAATTTTGCCGGATGGAACTGCCCGTTTTCTTTGCCGGCGATATGGTAACCGGTACCACCGCCTACACGATGGATGAGCCTACTTCAAAGTATTGCGTGACCGTATTGCGCAAAACGAAAGGCGATAAAATTCTGCTGGCCGATGGCCGAGGCGGAAAGTATACTGCTGAGATTACTGACGATCACCGTAAGAAGTGCGTATCCGCCATATTGGAAACGGAACAGATTCCTGCGCCGGTACCACGTTTAAAAATCGGCATTGCCTTTACCAAGAACGCTTCCCGCATGGAGTGGTTCCTGGAAAAAGCCACCGAGATCGGAATGGCTGAGATCATCCCGCTTATAACGAAGCGTACGGAAAAAGAGAACCTGAAAATGGAGCGGCTGGAAAGCATCCTTGTATCGGCCATGCTCCAGTCCCGCCAATGGCATCTCCCCAAACTCCCGGTTCCGCAGCCATTTGAATCACTCATGGCGGCAGAAGGACAGCGTTTTATCGCACATTGTCTTCCCGGAGAAAAACAATCTGTTCTGAAGGCAGTACGCCCCGGTGAAAATGCGCTGCTGCTCATCGGGCCTGAAGGCGATTTTACTGCTGAGGAAGTGGAGCTGGCTTTGCAATATGGTTATCATCCTGTTACATTGGGCAGCACTCGCCTTCGTACAGAAACTGCCGGACTGGTAGGCTGTACCCTGATGGCGGCAGTTAATAACGGATAAGGATAACCGGTAAGTAATGTTGCCCATCCTGTAGGTAGTAACTCCCATTCTCCACCCATGCACCCCGGTATAGTTTTGTGGCTCATCATCAAAGCCATACTATACCCCATGCTCACGAGTACACTACCGGATGCCCTGCACGGCCTGTTCGTTGCCGGCCCTGATGCGGGCGATTATCCCCGAATCAATGATTATTTCAACCGCGCTTACCACCGCGATCCCGAGGCTTTCATGCTGCAGTTCGAACTGCTGCGCGAACAGCATGCAGCCTTTCATTCCCAGGATTCCATTGCCGGATATTGCAGCCTTAAGCCATATGGCTATGCAGGCGATTTTCAGCTGATAGACCGGCTGTACACCCATTACACCGGTGAAGGGGAACACATTACCCGCTGGGATGCTTTTGCGCAGGCACAGCCTGCGGCAGTGGCTGTCCGCAACAGGAAAACTTATTTCAAAGACCTGCTCACCAATGGTATGCCTGGCCGGGTACTCAATGTAGCCAGCGGTCCTGCGCGGGATGTATTTGAGTTTTACAAGACATGGCCGCAGGCGCCCATTACAGTGGATTGCCTGGAATACGATGCGCATGCGATTACCTACGCACAATCCCTGCTTGAAGGGAATAAGCGTGTGCAGTTCAGGCAGCAGAACATCCTTACCTGGAAAGCAGAAGGTTCGTATCAGCTGGTTTGGTCGTCGGGCCTGTTCGATTATTTTACCGATGCCGTTTTTGTACGGGTGTTGCGGAAGCTCCTGAGCTGTGTGGAGCCGGGAGCTGAACTGGTGATCGGTAACTTTTCTGATACGAACCCCAACCGCGCATTCATGGAAGTGGGGATGCAATGGTACCTCCACCATAGAAGCCCTGCTCAATTGACGGACCTTGCAAGGCAGGCGGGCGCTGCTAACTGGGCACCGGAAGTGAGGAGCGAGCCAGCGGGCGTGAACCTTTTCCTCCATTTGACGAAGCCCGTTTAACGTGAGGGATTTACAAAAAAGAAGGCTGGCCTGCGTAATGCGGGCCAGCCTTTTATGTTGTAGAAACGAAGTTATTTTTTCGGTTCGAGGTCGGTCTCTTTCGGGCCGCGCAGTTCTACGGGATGTGAAGGCTTCTGCTTGCGTACGCGCATGTTAAGCAACTCCACGATAAAGGAAAACGCCATGGCGAAATACACATAGTTCTTCAGGTGAAGATCGTGTACCGCTTCGGGGTTCCAGCCTTCTATGATAAGGATGCCGCCTACCATGATGAGGAACGACAGTGCCAGCATTTTAAGCGTGGGATGTTTGTGAATGAATGCGCTGATGCGGGGGGCGAAGGAGAACATGATGAACATGGCGATGATTACCGCGATGATCATTATCTCTACGTGCTTGGCAAGGCCTACCGCAGTGATGATACTGTCGAAGGAAAATACCATGTCGATCAGGATGATCTGTCCTACCACATTGGCGAGGGTAGCTGCTGCTTTTTTGGTGCCTCCCTGTTGGGTTTCATCTTCTTCCCCTTCCAGCTTGTGGTGGATTTCCAGCGTGGTTTTCACGAGGAGGAAGAGGCCGCCTGCCAGCATGATGAGGTCGCGGAGGGAGATGGCGTTACCGAAAATGGTAAACAGCGGTTCCGTGGCGCGGATGATGTAGCCGATGCACAGCAGCAAAACGATGCGGACGGCGATGCCGGTAAACATCCAGATGCGGCGGGCTTTCAGGCGCTTTTCTTCCGGCAGCCTGTTCATGACGATGGAAACGAAGATCACGTTGTCGATCCCCAGTACCACTTCCATGACAGTGAGGGTCAGCAAACTGATAAGGGCATCAGCGGTGAGGAGTTCTTGAAATGCTATCATTGGTATTGGTTAAACAGATAATCCCTGGCAGATTTTTTTAACGATGGTGGGTCCTTCGTAGATGAACCCGGTATATACCTGTACGAGGCTGGCGCCGGCGTCCAGTTTCTCCTGCGCATCGGCAGCGGTAAAGATGCCGCCTACAGCGATGATGGGGATCTTACCCCCTGATTTTTCGTGGATATACCGGATCACTTCCGTAGAGCGTTCCCGCACAGGGCGCCCGCTAAGGCCGCCTGCTCCTATCTTCTCCAGTTCTTCGGCCGGGGTGTTCAGGCCTTCGCGGCTGATGGTGGTATTGGTGGCTACCAGGCCCGCCAGCTCCGTTTCCTGAACGATCTCGATGATGTCATCGAGTTGTTCGTTGGTTAAGTCCGGGGCAATTTTGAGGAGGATGGGTTTGGGTTTGCTCTTTTGGTTGTTGAGCGTTTGCAGGTGGTGGAGCAGCTGTTTGAGCGGCTCTTTTTCCTGCAGGGCACGGAGGTTGGGTGTATTGGGTGAGCTTACGTTCACCACGAAATAGTCTACCACTTCAAAAAGAGCATGGAAGCATTTCTCGTAATCGCTTACTGCCTCTTCGTTGGGTGTCAGTTTATTTTTACCGATGTTGCCACCGATGATGAGGTTGGTTTTACGTTTCTGCAACCTTTTAGCAGCAGCGCGTACCCCTTCATTGTTGAAGCCCATGCGGTTGATGAGCGCTTCATCTTCCGGGAGGCGGAATAACCTTGGCAGATCGTTGCCGGGTTGGGGGAGGGGGGTGACCGTGCCTATTTCCACGAAGCCGAAGCCAAGGTGGGCCAGTTCGTCAATGAACCGGGCATCTTTATCGAAGCCGGCGGCAAGGCCTACGGGGTTGGCAAATGTGAGGCCCCAGAGCTTGCGTTCGAGGCCATCATTTTTCGGGCGGCAGCATGCGTCCAGCAGATTTTTGCCGAAGGGCAGCGCGTTTACGACTTTCAGTCCGCGCATTACACCATAGTGAATACGCTCAGGGGGGAAGCCGAAAAGTATTTTCTTGATTAAACCGTACATGTCCGCGCAAAGATATAAAATTGCCCAGACCAACGGCTATTTGGTTTATGAGTCCGGGGCACCTAATTTTGCCGCAACAATCATGTTGGACCTTCCTGCATTTGAACGGCTCTTCCGCGAGCATCACCCCCACTGCCTGGCTTTCGCCGTGCATTATACCGGTGACCCCTGGCAGGCCGAGGAAGTGGTGCAGCTCGTCTTCTCCCAGATATGGGAAAAGCGGGATCAGATCCGTATTTCCGGGTCGGAGCGGTCGTACCTCTTTACATCTATCCGCAATACGGCTATCAGCCAGTGGCGGAAGCAGCAGGTGCGGACGGAAAAGGAACTTTCCTTTGGCCGTTTGCAGGACGAATCGGTGCAGATGTCGCTCCAGGCAAGGGAGCTGGAAGGCCGCCTCGAGCAGGCGCTGGACAAGCTACCGGAGCGCTGCCGCGAAGTGTTCGTGCTTAGCCGGAAGGAGCAGCTGAAATATGCTGAAATTGCCACCGTGATGAATATTTCTGTTAAAACTGTTGAGAACCAGATGGGGAAGGCCCTACGTATCCTCCATGAGGAGTTGCGGGAGTACCTGCCCCTGATTTTTTGATACGGGATAGGGGGCTGCCTTTTTGAGGCGCGTCATCTAACCGGTCTAGTTAATATTTACAACTGTTCATGAGCCATCTGCAGCCCGATGAGGCTTTATATTCCTTGCTGTGCAAGTACCTGCTGAACGAGGCGGAAGCCCCGGAACGGGCGTGGGTAGATGCATGGCGGAAAGATCAGCCGGCTAACGAAGCCGCGCTCGATGCCATCCGCCGGCTCCTCGAAGCTCCCCTCCCCAGGGATACCTTCGCAGGCATCAGTACCAACAGTAGCTGGGATCGCCTCCATGCCACTATCACCGCTGCTCCCGCACAGGCTGCCGAAGCCTTCACGGACGCACCGGTGGTACCCCTCCGCCGCAGGAATACCTGGTGGATGGCGGCAGCAGCCATAGGAATTGTAGCTGTGGCAGGATTCTGGGGATTAAAGCAGCTGGGAGGAGATAAGCAGTCGTTCACAGGCGGAGAAACCGCCGCCCTGCACGATGGCAGCCGCATCGAACTTGCCGGCAACGGTAAGCTTACGGTGGATGCCGGTTTCGGGAAACAGGAACGCCGCGTTCGCGTATCCGGAAAAGCCAGCTTCGACGTCGCCCCTTCGGCCGGTAAACCATTTGTAGTGGAAGCCGGCGGTACGGAGATTAAGGTGCTCGGAACCCGGTTTACGGTAGAGCTGGATACCTCCCTGTTCATCCGCGTGGAAAGCGGTAAGATCCAGGTAACGGACCCCGCATTGGGGAAACCCGTTATCATGACCCCGGGCATGACCCTTCGGCGCCAGGGAACCGATGGCGGTTTCAACGTTACGGGCGGTACCCCGGAGCCATTGGTCTTCGAAGATGTGCCATTTAGTATTGTTCTGGAAACAGTGCAACAGGCTTATGGTGTGAAAATTTCCGTCGCCGACCCCGCGATGCTGGATAAACGGATCACTACCCGCTTCTCCGGCGAAACAATCGGGGAAGTAATGGAAGCCCTCGGGTTTATGGTTTCTGCTTCAGTGGATTCTGTTAAAACCGGGGAATACAAGCTGCAGCCGCTGTAACTATTATTAGTCAAAGTTAATTTGCTTGCAAAATGAAGAAAGTCCTGCCGGGATTATTGCTGCTGGCAATGCTCCCCCTGCAGGTGTTCGCATGGAACTGGCGCACCCGGATCTCGGTCTCACTGGAAGATCAGCCCCTTTACGTGTATTGTGACCATCTGGAAAAAACTTACGGCATTCCTTTCTCATACAGCCGCGATGTTGTGAACCTCAACCGCCGGATGACCCTCCGTGTCCGCGATATGCCCCTGCGGCAGGTACTCGATATGCTGTTTACTGATAACGGTATTCAATACCGCCGCATCGGAGGCCTCCTGGTGCTGGCTGCCAAACAACCCTTCCAGCGCACGATCAGCGGCTATGTGGAAGATGCTTCCACGGGTGAGAAGCTCATCGGTGCTACTGTTTATGCCCCTCACCTCAAAGCGGGTACCACTACCAACGCATACGGGTTTTATAGCTTTACCGCCTTACGCGATACCCTTTCCCTCTTCGTGTCTTACACCGGTTACAATGCCGTACAGGTACCCCTGCGCGACCGCGACAGCCGTCAGCTCAATTTCAAACTCCACCCTTCCAATACCCTGAAAGAGGTGGAAATAACGGAAGCGCTGCCCCGCCTGCAGGATCAGACGCAGATGAGCAAGGTGAACGTGAATGTGTCGCAGACGAAAACCATGCCCCGCATACTCGGAGAAGCCGATGTGCTGAAAACCATTCAGGCCATGCCCGGCGTAAGCGGAGGGATGGAAGGAACCAGCGGTATACATGTGAGAGGCGGAAGTCCTGATCAGAACCTCATCCTTCTCGATGGTACGCCGGTATATAATTCCACCCATCTGTTCGGCGTCTTTTCCGTATTCAATCCTGATGCGATTAAGAATGTGGATCTCTACAAAGGCGCATTCCCGGCAAGGTATGGCGGCCGCCTGTCGTCTGTAGTGGATATTTCCATGAAAGATGGGGATATGTATAATCATCACGGCGAATTATCCATCGGCCTGCTGGCTTCGCGCATGACGGCGGAAGGCCCCATTGTGAAAGGAAAAACATCCTATATACTCTCTGCTCGCCGCACCTACGCGGATCTCATTATGCAGGAGGTAGCCAATAAAGAATTGAAACTGGGGGAAGAAGGTGAGTTCTGGGCTTATTTCTACGATGCTAATCTGAAGATCAATCATATCTTTTCACCGAAAGACAGGATCTATCTCAGCGCATATGGCGGAGAGGATAACCTTACCATGCACCGCAACGAGAGCTTCGATTCCCTGCAGGGCGCCCCTAAGAGATATCATGAAGAAATGCGCTTCCGGCTGGGATGGGGCAACCAGGCATATGCCCTCCGCTGGAACCACATCTTCAATCCGCAGCTGTTCTCTAACCTAACTCTCAATTACTCGCAGTTCCGTTTCAATACCGATTACAAGTATAAATACATGGCGCTCGATACGCCGCGCATTCGTGAAAACGATAATGCCTTTGGCCGGTATTACTCAAAGGTGGATAATGCGGGTGCCAAGATCGATTTTGATTACCGGCCCAATCCCAACCACGTAATCCGTTTTGGCGGCCAGGGCACCTGGCACATCTTCAGGCCGGGTATTGCAGCATTCAACAATGTGTCCGACGATCAGCAGCTGGCCGATACTACGTATAATGATCAGTCTCATGGCGGAGTGGAGCTGTCACTTTATTTCGAGAACGACTGGAAGATACGTGACTCCATGCACCTCAACCTGGGTGTGCATGCATCGGCTTTTCTGGTGGAAGGCAGGGCGTATACCTCCATACAGCCCCGCCTGGGTTTCAGGTACATGCTCCCCCGACGTTGGGCCCTGAAAATGTCGTACACGGTAATGACCCAGTATATCCATCTGTTGACTAATACGGCTATTTTTCTGCCTACAGACCTCTGGGTAGCCGCTACCGATAAAGTGCCTCCCATGCACTCTTCGCAACTGGCACTGGGGTTGGCTAAAACCACGAAAGATAACCGGTACGAGTTATCCCTTGAAGGGTATTACAAACGGATGGACAACGTGATCCAGTACCAGGAACAGTCGGCCGATTTCAATTTCGCTACCAAAAGCTGGGAAGATCTGGTTGTAGTGGGCCGCGGCTGGAGCTACGGTACTGAAGTACTGCTGCAGAAAAAACAGGACCGCTTTAAGGGATGGATCGGGTATACACTTGCCTGGAGCCGCCGGGCATTCCCTAACATCAATCAGGGCACGGTGTTCCCGTATAAATGCGACCGGCGCCACGAGCTGGAAGTGGTATTAACGCACCAGCTGGGTAAAAGGTGGGAAGTATCCGCACAATGGCAATATGCCAGCGGTCTGCCGCTTACCTTGCCTGTGGCCAGTTATGAACAGGTAACAGAGCCATCGCCGCACCTGCCGGGGTCCATCAATGACCAGGATCCCATAGATGTACAACGCGACCAGTATACCGTGCGCATGAATGATGTTCACCGACTCGACCTGGGAGCTACCTATACCAAGCAACGCAAAAAGGCGCGGTATATCCTGAGCTTCGGTTTGTATAACACATATAACCGGAAGAATCCTTTCTTCTACTATTATAAACGCAACCCCGAATTGCAGCGGCGCGAGCTTACCATGCTCAGTGTATTGCCCGTGCTGCCGAGCGTTTCCTGGGCAGTAAGGTTTTGATATGAAAAAGATATTTCCGTTGATAACGGCCCTTGCGCTGGCCGCATGTGAAAGGCCGGCAAACATTCCGATGGAATATGAAGGCGACCGGATCGTGGTGAACAGCCTCGTTCAGGAAGATAGTGTGGTGTACCTGCGCCTTACGCGTTCCCAGCCACCGGGGGCAATCTCTTTTCCTGAAATTGCCAATGCCGGTGTGAGGCTCACGGCCGGTAATACTGTGCTGCCAATGCAGTTCAAAACCATCGGCGGCAAAGGGTATTACGTCTCGGATGCGAAAGTAACAGCGGGCATGCGTTATAAAGTGGAAGTAACCGCCACAGGATTACCTGCTGTGGAAGCGGCAGATACCCTGCCCCGCCGGCCTCTGCTCAGGGAGCCTTTCGCACAGGAAGGCGGTAACCGCGTAAAAGTATACCTGTCTGACCTCCCCGGGGGCGACCGTTACCGCATCCGCCTCTACAAAGCCCGGAAGCTGGATAATGGCAGCTTTACACCGGCAGAGCGCCGCCAGTACCGGTTCGATCCCTCTTATAACAACAGTTTTACTGACCTCGTCACCGAAACCTACCACGAATATTCCCTCATCCCCGATGATCGGTTCGATGGCAAGGAGATCCTTGTTGTGCTCCAGACGCGGCAGGTATTGGTAAAGAATGAAGTGCTGCTGCTGGAAGTATCCGGGCTCACATCCGCCAGCTGGCAGTATCTGAAGTCGCTGCAGCTCCAGGAAGCCAACCGGGGCAACCTTTTGGTAGACCCAACGCAGGTATTTACCAATGTGGGCAAGGGTTACGGGATCTTCGCAGGCATTTCCACGGCATGGGTGGAGATACCGGTTAAATAAGGCCGGAATTCCTTAAATTTGGAGTATACCAAACAAAAGGAGATAACCATGCAAGACGCATATATCGTAGCAGGATTCAGAACGGCGGTAACGAAATCGAAGAAAGGCGGGCTCAGGTTCTACCGGCCCGATGATCTGGCAGTGAACGTGATTCAGGGGCTGCTGGGCGCTGTGCCGCAGCTGGACCCTAACCGGGTCGACGATCTGATAGTTGGCAACGCCGTTCCGGAAGCGGAACAGGGCCTGCAGATCGGCCGCATGATCAGTGTACGTGCCCTTGGTATCGATGTTCCGGGGATGACGGTTAACCGGTATTGCGCATCCGGATTGGAAACAATCGCCATCGCCACTGCTAAAATCCGCAGCGGCCAGGCAGAATGCATCATCGCCGGTGGTACCGAAAGCATGAGCCTTGTACCCACCGCAGGCTGGAAAACAGTACCCGCCTACAGCGTAGCTACCACTACTCCCGATTATTACCTCAGCATGGGCCTCACCGCAGAAGCGGTGGCCAATGAATATAAAGTGAGCCGCGAAGAGCAGGATCAGTTCTCCCTCCAGTCTCACCTCAAAGCCATCAACGCCATCCAGAACGGATACTTCAAACCCGGCATTCTCCCCATTACCGTAGAGGATGTTTATGTCAACGAAAAAGGTAAGAAGCAAACGAAATCCTGGGTAGTAGATACCGACGAAGGTCCCCGGGCAGATACTTCATATGAGGCCCTTGCCAAACTGAAGCCCGTATTTGCTGCCGGAGGTTCCGTTACCGCAGGCAACTCCTCCCAAACGAGCGACGGTGCAGCATTCGTAATCGTCATGAGCGAAAAGATGGTGAAGGAACTGAACCTCCAGCCCATTGGTCGCCTCGTAGCCTGTGCTTCCGCAGGTGTACACCCGCGTATTATGGGTATTGGCCCCGTAGCTGCAGTGCCCAAGGTATTGCGCCAGGCAGGTAAATCCCTTGGCGACATCGATCTGGTGGAACTCAACGAGGCTTTCGCATCACAATCCATCGCCGTAATCCGCGAACTGGGCCTTAATCCGGATATCGTGAACATCAACGGCGGAGCCATCGCATTAGGGCATCCGCTCGGGTGTACCGGCACGAAACTTACCATTCAGATGCTGAACGATATGCAGCGTCTTAATAAAAAATATGGCATCGTTACCGCCTGCGTAGGTGGTGGACAAGGCATTGCGGGTATTATCGAAAATCTCGCCTGATACCTGGATTAAGATTTTTTTAAAGCCAGCTTGTCATCAACTATCAACCGCCGTTGTGTCACTCACTTCGGCGGTTTTTTTCATGTATCAGCATCGCAAAATGGTATATATACCATCTCCAAAAATGAACAGCTTTTTTACGTCCTGAAAAAAGTTTGGTGTGTATTTACTGATTACATTTCATGCACAAAAAATGTAACCATGTCATATACCAAAGCAACATTTGAAATTAAACATCAGGCCGGCCAGATAGAATCTATCACTATCTGTATGCCTCTCCGGGATTGGGTTTCAGCACAAGGGCAACATTGGGTAAGTCTTCCTTTACTGGAAATTGAAAACCACATTCAGTATGGTAGCGATGCAATGGAAATATTGCGCTGCCGCATAGCCTGGTTATGTGAATCCGCAGAACAACAGGGACCTGGGATTGAGCGTGTATTGCAACGAATAGGCTGGCTCACGGTGCAGCGTAATACGGAGTATTTATTCATGGAATTTCCTGTCAGTCATAACGAGCATATGCTGGAGTTAGAAGTAATCCCCACAGATCCGTTGATCATACGGATGCATTCCCCTATTAAGAAGCGGGCGTATAAGTATGTATAGATTAGCACTTATTGCCTAAAATGGGCACCACGCAACGCAATAAACATATAAAATAATACAAATGAATTAAACTTTTTGTTAATTTGGATGCGGAATAGGCCTTTAGAGGAAGCTCCCTGAAGGCCGCAACGTAAAATTTGACCGCATATTTAACCGTATCCCCGATGGACCGCAGATCGTTCCTCACACTCAACTCCTCCCGCAAAGCCGCTCCTGTAAAAGCTGCCCGGACCTTCACCGGTATAGCCCCCTATACCGGAACCTGGGGCACCGCGCAGGTAGTGCATTTGCTGAAGCGTGCCATGTTTGGCGCCGCCCCGGCAGACGTGAAGCATTTTGCTGCCATGAGCATGAACCAGGCAGTAGATGCCCTCCTCGTGCCCATCGCAACCATGCCCGCGCCACCCGTTAACAGCTACCAGACAGGAGGCTATATAGATCCCACCGGCGTTACACCCGGCGCTCCATGGGTAACCGCTCCGGAAGGAGATGAAGATCTCAACGACGCACGCAGATATAGCTATAAAGCCTGGTGGACGGGCATCATGCTCAACCAGTCGCGCTCCATCCATGAAAAGATGGTCCTCTTCTGGCACAACCACTTCGCCACCGAAACGCAAACCATCGAGGATGCACGCTTTATGTACGCCCACAACGTCATGCTGCGTACACATGCATTGGGGAACTTTAAAGCCCTCACCAAAGCGGTCACCATCGATCCCGGTATGCTCGTTTACCTCAACGGGTACCTCAACGAAAAAACATCGGCAGATGAGAACTATGCCCGCGAACTGTTAGAACTCTTCACCTGCGGTAAAGGCCCCGAATCCCTCTACCAGGAAGAAGATGTGCGCGCCGCGGCTCATGTGCTCACCGGTTATAAAGTCGATAAAACGAACATCACCAGCTACTTCGACCCCACCAAGCACGATATCGAGAACAAACAGTTCTCCAGCTGGTTCTCTAACAAGAAGATCACCGGTAAAACCGGTATGGCAGGCGCTACGGAGCTGGATGATATGCTCAACATCATCTTCGTTCAGCAGGAAGTAGCGAAGTTCATCTGCCGCAAACTCTACCAGTTCTTCATCTACTACGATATTGATTCCGCAGCAGAAGCGGAAGTGATCACGCCGCTGGCAGATATTTTCCGCGCAGCCAATTACGACATCCGCCCCGTGCTGGCAGCGCTTTTCAAAAGCGAGCATTTCTACGATCCCCTGAATATGTCGTGCCTCATTAAAAGCCCGGTAGATTACACAGTGGGTATGTGCCGTGAGTTTGGTGTAAAGTTCGCTCCCGCTTCAGATTACATGAATGCATATGCGCAATGGCGCTCGCTGCAGGCTGCCGCCGGTAACCAGCAGCAGAATATAGGAGATCCGCCCGGTGTTTCCGGATGGGACGCATATTACCTGGCCCCCCAGTTCCACGAGCTTTGGATCAATACCGATACACTGCCTAAAAGGAACTTCCTCGCCGATCAGCTGATCACTACGGGGTACGTCTCTATGGGGCAAACACTCCGTATCGATCCGCTGGTATTTACTCAGCAACTGCCCGATCCCGCTAATCCGGTACTGCTTATCAACGATGCACTGGCCATCCTCTACCGCATGGATCTGTCAGACGCTATGAAGGCTTACCTCAAAAACGATATCCTCCTCAAGGGGCAACAACAGGATTATTACTGGACGCAGGTGTGGAATCTCTATATCTCCGACCCGTCAGACGCTATGAACAAAGCACTGGTTGTAGACATGCTGAAAGCCCTTTATAAAACCATCATGAACCTGTCAGAATATCACCTGGCCTGATCACGTTGAAAACCTAATTATGAAACGCAGAGATTTCCTCCGATATACCGCTCCGGCATCTATCCTGCCTACTTTTATCAACGGCTTTTCCATCAAGGCCTTTGCAGCGTCGCCTTTCCTTGCCGCCCTGGAGAAAACCGCACTCGACAATGATCACGTCCTGGTAATGATCCAGCTCAATGGTGGTAATGACGGGTTGAACATGGTGATCCCACTCGATCAATACAGCAAGTACCAGTCTGCCCGCTCCAATATCGCTATCCCTGAAGGGCGCGTGCTGAAGCTGGCCGGGCAAACGAAAACCGGTCTTCACCCTGCCATGACAGGCGTGAAGCAGCTGTACGACGAAGGACATGTGTCCATCATTCAATCGGTAGGTTATCCTTCCCCTAACTTTTCACACTTCCGCGCTACTGATATCTGGCTCACCGGCTCCGATGCCAATGTGGTGCTGGAAACAGGCTGGGGTGGGCGCTTCCTCGATACAGAATATGCAGGTTACCCGCAGGGTTATCCCAACGCGGAAATGCCTGATCCCCCTGCAATCCAAATCGGCTCCATCGTATCGCCCTCTTTTGTAGGCGCCGGAGGCAGCATGGGTATGGCTGTAACCAGTCCCACAGATTTCTACAACCTCCTCGAGAATATCGAAGAAAATACGCCGAACACCAAAGCCGGCAAAGAACTGAAATACATCCGCCAGATACAGAAGCAAACCAACCGTTATGCAGATGTAATTAAAGCGGCAGCAGCGAAGGTTACCAGCCAGGGCCCTTACCCTGCCAACAACCACCTGGCGGCACAACTGAAGATTGTGGCGCGCCTTGTAGCAGGAGGGCTTAAAACCCGTCTCTACATGGTGAGCATCGGCGGCTTCGATACCCACGCCAATCAGACCAATAGTGGCGATACTACCACGGGAGATCACGCGCATCTGCTCGGCAATGTGTCTTCCGCCATTAAAGCCTTTATGGACGACCTTACCATGCAAAAGAAATCGCAGCGCGTGGTGGGTATGACCTTCTCCGAATTCGGCAGAAGGATCAAGTCTAACGGCAGTATGGGAACAGACCATGGTAACTCCGCACCCATGATCATTTTCGGGGATTATGTAAACCAGCAGGTGCTGGGGAATAACCCAACCATGCCGGATGCCGCTTCGCCGGTAGATAATGTGCCGATGCAATACGACTTCCGTTCGGTATACGCCTCGCTGCTGGAACAGTGGTTCTGCGTGAAGTCTGCCGACCTGAATAAGATCATGCTGAACAACTACCAGAGCCTCCCGCTCGTTAACGGACTGGCCTGCAGCGTGGTAACCGGCATCCCCGGTGTAGGGGATAACGAAACCCTCATCTCCAACTATCCCAATCCTTTCACTACCAAAACGGTGCTGACGTATAAAACCCGTGGCGGGCATACCATGATCCAGGTGTTTGACACCATGGGGCGCTTGGTAGGCAAACCGGTAGACCGGCAGCATGCCGCCGGTACTTACACCCATCAGTTCGACGGGGAACATTTGCCAACGGGCACCTATTACGTCCGCTTCCAGAATGGAGCCGCCCAGCAGGTGCGCACCATGATGAAGATCCGATAGCGTGCAACTAAGTTGCAAATCCCGGAAATTGGTTATCTTTGCCCGTAATTAACCGGTGCAGTGAAACAACGTTTGCAACAAATAAGCGTCTTTTTGCTCCTGGGCGTCTTCAGTATCTACCTGGCGCCCCGGGAATATCTGCATCACTTTACCGGCCACGAGGATACGATAGACGAGCCTGTTTGTGCTGACGATTACGCCCACGGTCCTGCTATTTCCTCCGTTCACCAGCATTGCGACTGGCTGCATACTGCCATGGAGCTTTACCTCCCTGAGCATAGCGTGCGCCTGGCAGCAGTGCCTTTCATATTCGCGGAGCTGCCCCCTGTGCAGCCCGTTCCCGTTCCGGCATCCCCCGTGCCTTATTGCTCTCTCCGCGCGCCTCCGGTAGCATAACCCCATCCATCCCCCCAGCAAATCATTGATCACCGGCAGTATGCCCATACTGCCCCGGAAGTAATGTAACCAGATGAGACATTTGAGATTACGCACCCTGCTGTGCGGCCTCCTCGCATTGGCGTGGGCAGCCCCGGCAGCGGCGCAGTGTACCATCCGCATCGGCGGCGTGGTGACAGATAGTGAAACGAAGCTACCGCTGGCCGCGGCCACCATCGTACTGAAGGAAACAGGCCAAACCGTAAAGAGCGACGAAAAAGGAAATTATCATATAGACGGGCTTTGTCCTGGTAACTATACCCTGCATGTAAGCCACATTGGCTGCTTGCCGGTAGAGCTTGCCTGGCAGGTGAGTGGCGACGAGCGCCGCAACATAGCCCTGCCGCATAGCATTACCCAGTTGCAGGAAGTAGCAGTAACCGGCCATGCCGCCAAGGAAGTAACTACCGCGGCAGTGGAATCGCTCAGCGGCCGCGATCTGGACAGAACGCGGGGTCTCAACCTCGGCGAAGCCCTCAAACGGGTAAATGGTGTTACCGCCATGACTACCGGACCAAACGTGGCTAAGCCCGTTATTAACGGCCTGCACAGCAACCGGGTTATCATCCTCAATAACGGTATCCGCCAGGAAGGCCAGCAATGGGGTTCTGAGCACGCACCGGAAGTAGATCCGTTCCTCGCCAATAAAATGGTAGTAGTGAAAGGCGCCGGTGCCCTCCGTTATGGAGGCGATGCCATTGGCGGTGTAGTACTCGTGGAGCCACGCGCCCTGCCCGTTAAACCAGGTCTGGCGGGAGAGGTGAACCTCGCAGGTTTCTCTAACAACCGCCTTGGTGCCGTAAGCGCCATAATCGAACAGCAGGTGCCTGCCATCCCGGGCCTCAGCTGGCGGCTGCAGGGTACGCTCCGCAAAGGAGGTAATACCCGCACACCGGATTACTGGCTGGATAACACAGGAGTGGAAGAATACAACTTCTCCGCAGCCGCCGGTTATAAACGGAAGAACTATGGACTCGAATTGTTCTATTCCCAGTTCAATACCAACCTCGCGGTTTTTGAAGGTTCGCATATCGGTAACAGCACCGACCTCGATCAGGTGATCCAGCAGGGGAAGCCACTGCCGGAATATACAGAAGGGTTCAGTTACAAGATCCAGCGGCCGTCGCAGCACATCGAGCACGAGCTGTTTAAAATAAAGGCTTTCGTGAATACGGGCAATGCAGGTAAGCTGAACCTCGTGTTAGCACGGCAGTTCAATTACCGCGAAGAGCTGGATCATAATTCAGTACTGGCCGTTAACCGTATGGCGCTGAACCTTACCACCTGGAGCGGCGAACTGCTCTGGGATCACCGCTCCTGGAAAGGCCTCCGCGGTACTATCGGTGCCAGTGGCATGTACCAGGAAAACAGTTACAAGCACCGCCTCTTTATCCCCAATTATCAGCTCCGCCAATACGGATTGTTCTGGTCGGAGAAGTGGGAAAGCAGGGATAATAAATGGTTGCTGGAAGGCGGTGTGCGGTACGATAACAAAGCATATTCCAACATCAGCGACAATCCGGGCAATCTCCACTTTCCCGGTAGCGATAACAGCAGCTTCTCCGGATCACTGGGTGCGCAGTTCCGTATTACCGATAACTTCCACGCATCGCTCAATGCAGCGCGCGCCTGGAGGGCACCCGGTGTAAACGAACTCTACGCCCACGGCCTCCACCATGGTACGGCAATTATGGAGCAGGGAGATCCGAACCTGTTGCCCGAAGCGGCCAATAAGTTTAACCTGGCACTGCACTACGATCTCGGTGAAAAACTGGAAGCGGATGTGAACCTGTATTACAATCGTTTTTCCAACTTCATATTCCTGCAACCTACAGACAGCAATGTGGTATCTGCCCGCGGCTCCTTTCCATGGATGTATTACCGCCAGGCGGATGCTACTACCAAAGGCTTCGATGCACAGTTGCGCTACCGCTTTCTTCCTAAGTGGCAGCTCACTACCAAAGCATCAGTATTGCGTGCGTGGAATGAAAGTATTAACGACTGGCTGATCAACATGCCGTCTGACCGTTTCGAGCATGAGCTTAGTTTCTTCCCCGGTAATTTGAAAGGGCTGAAAGAAAACTACATCGCCCTCAGCCTGCAGAACGTAACGAAGCAAACACGCATCCCGGTAGATCCTGCTAATCCGAAAGATCCCAGCGGGCAAGACCGTATCCCGCCTCCCGATGCTTACAACCTCGTAAGCCTGGAAGCCGGCAGTACCGTGCATTTCGGCAGGCAGCCACTGTCTGTGATTATCGGTGCATCTAATCTTCTCAACACCCGCTACCGCGATTACATGAACCTCTTCAGGTATTATGCAGACGAGCCGGGAACCAACGTTTATCTTAAACTCAAACTGCCGCTGCAATTCGGCAAAAAATCCTAACACATCAACATGAAAAATATGATCACTTTCCATAAGTCCATCGCTTTCTTCGCCGCCGCCGCGGTACTTACTTTTTCTGCCTGCAAAAAGGAAAAGAATGAGCCCGATGATGATGCGCACGAACATGAAAATGAAGAAATCACTACCGTGAAGCTCACCTTTACCAACGCAGTTACACCGGCAGAAAAAGTAATTGCTACGTGGAAAGATATGGATGGCGCCGGCGGAGCGGTTCCCCAGATATCAAACATTGTACTGAAAGCAAATACCGCATACCTGCTCTCTACTGAACTGTTAGATGAACACAAGAACCCTGCGGATAATATCACGAACGAAATTCAGGAAGAAGGTGATGAGCACCGCGTGTTCCACCTGTTTTTTGCAAATGCCGATGCACCAGTGAAAGACTCGCTGACCACAGCCGCTACCGTAACGGCATTGGATAAGGATTCGAAGAACCTGCCTATAGGGTTACAGGTACATATGGCTACTAAAGGAGCATTCAAAGGTTACTTCCGCATGGTGGTACGCCACCAGGTAACGGGTAAAGACGGTACCTATGCTCCCGGCAGTACTGATGCGCAAACCGAATTCCCGATAGAGATTAAATAAAGATAGTCCTGACAGGCGAAAGAAGAAGGGCCGTTTCACTTTGGTGAGACGGCCCTTTCTGTTAAAATTGTATTGGTTAAGGTGGTTCCATCCTTCATCCACCCTTCATCGATCCTTCATCCATCCTTCATCCAGCTCCAGCAATGGTAAGGGTTTGATATAGGTTGGATGAAGGTTGGATGAAGGATGGTAGTTAAGTGTATTGATAATGAGTTAATTGTGTAACGCCCTTGTACGTAAGGGGTGTAACTGGTTTGATAGGAAATTAACTCTCTTCAGAACACTTGCAGAATGATGCTAATGATCCCCGGCTTCGAGGCCTTCCTGATCCCCGGCTACCAGTACTTTGAAAGGCTTACCGCCAACAGGGATGCTGGCAGTTTCCGTTAGTGCAGGGAGGCTCAGCATGCGGATGGCGCCCGTGGCCTGATCGGTAATATATACCGCCCTGCGGGACACTGCGAAGTAGGGCTTCTGCACCGCCGTAGCTCCGGTAGGGATAGCGGGGGCTACTTTACCTTCTTTCTTCAGCTGGGTGGTAACTGCATCAAAGATCTTCAGGGTACCATCCGTCAGCAGCACATACAGGTTCTTCCCTTCTTCATCGAGCATGTACTGATGAATGTTGTTATTGTTCTTCAATACCTCGGTGATCTGCCTGGTTACAGGATCGATCTTGAACAGTCCAAGTGCTACGTACCCGAAGAAGTGCGGGAGGGCTTTGTTGCCCAGTACGGTACCTATCCAGGCATCGCCGAAGGTGGCAGGATAGGGCACGAGGAACTGATCGCCGGTTTGAGAAACGATAAGGATACCGTCTTTACTTCCGAAAGCTGCCAGCTTGCCGTTGCCCGCATCGCCATGGATGCCCTGTGTGGCAATTTTCGTTTCATGCAGCGTTTTGCCAAAGCGGTCGATGATCTTCACTTTCTCGGGCAGGGTACCGGTCACGGTGCCGTCTTTCTGCGTTACCGCAATGGTATGATCATCAAAGATGACCATGGCACCGTGGTGGGGCTGGGCTACAGGAAGCACCTTTCCCGGCCCGTTTTCGAGCTCACTGTCTTTGAACAGGCTCAGTGTGCCTGTACCATCATTGAAGATGGCGTTGAGGCCCGCATGGGCATAAAAATGGGTAGGGCCGGCTTCGGTGAATGTAAAAGACGACATTTCCGCGTCATGCACGTGCAGGTGCCCGCCATGCTTCTCCACGCCCGTGTTGAAGAATTGAACCGTGTTGGCAGCACGGCTGATGATGGTACCGAATTGCCCCGTGCTGGTAGTGTACATGGAGGGCTGTGCGGCTTTCACAGGAAATACGGCAGACTGCTTCTTCAGCGGGTCTACTACTGAAATACGCGCCTGGTCTACATCGCTCACAATGAGGCGAAGGTAAGCGGCTTCCGTTTTGACAGGCTCAGGGTTCG
Source organism: Chitinophaga deserti (assembly GCF_003149455.1). Taxonomy (GTDB): domain Bacteria; phylum Bacteroidota; class Bacteroidia; order Chitinophagales; family Chitinophagaceae; genus Chitinophaga; species Chitinophaga deserti. The sequence goes on along the minus strand of NZ_QFFK01000001.1, from coordinate 452,716 downwards.
CGGGCTTGTCGTCTTTCCGGCAGGCTGCCAGGAATAAACCGGCGAAAACTGCCGGTAACAGGATCTTTTTCATGTGCGGGTAGGTTTAATGTGCAACGAAGTTGCAAAACTACATAAATGCAGCTTAGTTGCAAATAATATCTTCCTTTTATTGGAATAGTGGATTGGCCTGATAAGCAAGCCGCGCTGGGGGCCGGTTACATGAAGGTGGCAGGAGAAAAAACAGGGAAGGAATGAAAATGAAAAGATATATTTGAAAACGGATGAATTTCCATCCGTCTTACACTGCAAATAACGTCATTTACCATACTAAAGATGATCTGACATACTGCTCAGATTTTGGATGAAAAGCAAAAAAGGGCCGTTTTCACGGCCCTTCTGTATTATGGGAATAATCTGATTAATGGGAATGATCATGCGCCGCGGGTGCATCCGGGAGCTGGGCGGTATCTTCATCGTAGTACACGAAGAAGTAGAGGTAGATAACGCGGGATATGCGCATAAGCCAGGGCTGCAGGGCAATAAGGATAATGCCGTTCACACCGAGCCACCAGAAGATGCTGTCATCTTTCCAGCTCATACCGAAAAAGAACCAGTACCACACCAGGTTGAAAACGGACAGGGCCACACCGAGGGCGTAACTCACGTACCCTGTACCAAACCAGAAACCGGTTTCCAGTTCGTACTTCTGCTGGCACACCGGGCATTTTTCGTACATGTCGAATATCTTCGAAAAACGTAACTGGAAAGGGTTTTTGTTTCGGAACATATCCCCACGCCGGCAATGCGGGCATTTCATTTTCAGGATACTGAGGAAGTAATTCGGTTTATTGCTCATGGTGGCGCAAAAATACAATTAATATCCGGCTGTACCGATGACGGTGGTCATCATGCAGGCTGGGCTTCCGTAGTTTTCCTTTCTCCGATCTGCTGGCGCCACATGGCATAATACAATCCTTTCTCTTCGAGCAGTGCATGGTGCCCGCCGGTTTCCACGATCCTGCCTTTTTCGAGCACGTAGATACGGTCGGCATGCATAATAGTAGAGAGGCGGTGAGCGATCATTACTGTGATATGCTCTTTGCTGGATGTTACGTTACGTACCGTTTGCGTGATCTCTTCTTCGGTAATGGAATCCAGCGCAGACGTTGCTTCGTCGAATACGAGCAGCCTCGGCTGGCGCAGCAGGGCCCTGGCAATAGAGAGGCGTTGCTTCTCCCCGCCTGAAATCTTAATACCGCCTTCACCAATCACCGTATCAATCCCCTTCTCGGCACGTGCCAGCAGGTTGTATGCGGATGCGCGTTGCAGGGCATTCATCATTTCTTCTTCCGTAGCCCTGGGGTTCACGAACTGCAGGTTCTCCCGGATGGTACCGGAAAACAGTTGCGTGTCCTGCGTAACAAAGCCCAGCTGGTGGCGCAGTTCTTCAATATCAATGGCATTGGAATCGATCCCGTTGTAGTTGATATGCCCTTCGCCGGGTTTATACAATCCTACCAGCAGCTTCACCAGCGTGGTTTTACCACTGCCGGAAGGGCCCACGAATGCGATGGTCTCACCCGTTTTTACCGTGAAGTTGATATCGTCGAGCGCTTTGTTTTTAGCAGTAATATGCTGGAAGCCCACATGGCGGAACGACAGTTCGTTTACCAGCGATAAGCGGGGAGGTGAAGCCGGGGTTACCTCTACCGGTGTGTTCAGTATCCGCTGGAAGTTCTCCAGAGACACCTGTGCCTCACGGTACGCCAGGATGATGTTGCCCAGCTCCTGCAGTGGTCCGAAGAGGAAGAAGGAATAAAGCTGCAGGGAGAAAAGCTGGCCGATAGACACCTGGTCGCCATACAGCAGGTACAGCAGCAAAAAGAGGATAGACGAGCGGAGGAGGTTCACGAAGGTACCCTGTACAAAGGCAATGCTGCGGACGCGCTTCACTTTGCTGAGCTCCAGCAGCAGGATCTTCATGGTGTTGGCATTGAGCCGGCGTATTTCCTGGTTGGTGAGGCCGAGGCTTTTCACCAGTTCAATGTTGCGGAGCGATTCCGTAGTGGCGCCTGCCAGCACGGTAGTTTCTTTCACAATGGTTTTCTGGATCGACTTGATGCGTTTGCTCAGCACATTCATGAGCCAGCCCAGCAGTATGGAGCCGCCGAAGTATACGAATACAAGTGACCAGTGTACTCGGAAAGCGAATATCATCACGAACACCACGCCTACGAGGGTGGTAAACAGGATGTTGATGAACTGGGAAATGAATTTCTCTGTATCCAGCCTTACCTTCTGCAGCACGGCCAGGGTTTCTCCTGAGCGCTGGTCTTCAAACTGCTGGTAAGGCAGCCGCAGAGAGTGGCGCAGCCCGTCTGTATACATTTGCGCCCCCAGGCGCTGGGTGATGGCGCTTACGAAATAATCCTGAAATGCCTTTGCGATCCGGGAGATCATGGCTACGCCGATGGAGGCCAGCAACAGCAGCATAACCCCGTAGAGGTATTCGTTTCCGGAACGGGGAACGGGAACGGCTGCATCTTTGGGAGTGAAAGTAGTGGGGTGGCTGGCAAACCGGTCAACGATCTCCCCGAAGATCCAGGGATCGAGGAGGGAGAAGACCTGGTTCACCGTAGCAAGGCCCAACGCGGCCACAACCAGCCATTTATAGTTTTTAAGGTATTGCAATAGTAATTTCATGGGGCAAAGGTACTGGAAATTGCTGCCCTAACGGTGTTGCGACACCGATTTTAAACTGTACTTATCACGGTATTTACCCTAAAAATTGCGTAATTTAATATCCGGCCGGGTCGGTCATCCACAAGCATGTTATGAGCCTCGCAATCTGATCCATTTCTCCCAGAACGGCAAACCCGCAAACCCCGGCGCTTCACCCGCTAAATCCATTGCCGTATGAAAACGTATGACGAAAAACACATTAAAAACGTTGTGCTCATTGGCGCTGCCAAGAGCGGCAAAACGACGCTGGCCGAGGACATGCTGTTCGAGGCCGGCATTATCCCAAAACGCGGCTCCGTGGAGGAGCGCAACACCGTGTCCGACTACCACGAGGTAGAACACGCACGCGGTAACTCCGTTTACGCCACCACAATGCACACCGAGTGGCGCGATTTTAAAATCAATATCATCGATACCCCCGGACTGGAAGACTTTATGGGCGAAGTAGCCTCCTCCATCCGCGTATGCGACACCGCTGTAATGGTGCTCCATGCCTACAACGGTGTGGAAGTTGGTACGGAACAGATCTGGGATTATGTAGACCGTTACAGCAAACCCACCATCCTTGCCGTTAACCAGCTCGATCATGAAAATGCCAACTTTCAGCAGGTACTGGAACAGGCCCGCCGCTTCTTCGGCTCCGCTGTTACCCTGATGCAGTACCCCGTTAACCAGGGCCCCGGTTTCAATGCCATTATCGACCTGCTGAAAATGACCATGTACCGCTTTCCTGAAGGTGGCGGTAAACCCGAAAAACTTCCCATCCCCGACAATGAAAAAGCACAGGCAGACGAGTGGCACAACGCCCTCGTGGAAAAGGCTGCCGAAAACGACGACGCCCTCATGGAACTGTACTTCGAAAAAGGCAGTTTGGATGAGGACGAGCTTCGGCAGGGCCTGAAAATTGGGATGATGAAGCACCAGGTATTTCCCGTTTTCTGCCTCAGCGCCCTCCGCAATATGGGCAGCGGCAGGATGATGGGCTTTATCGACAACGTAGCCCCTTCTGCGGTAGAAATGCCGCCGGAAGTTACGGAAGAAGGTCGCGAGGTACCATGCGACCCTGCAGGGCCTACCTGCCTATTCGTTTTTAAAACACTCCTTGAACCACACATCGGCAAACTCTCTTTTTTTAAAGTGATGAGCGGCGAAATAAAAGCGGGTCAGGAACTGTACAACGAAAAAGGCAATACCTCGGAGCGGCTGAACCAGCTCTTTATCGCCGATGGTAAAAACCGCCAGCAGGTAGACCGCCTCCGGTCGGGCGATATCGGCTGCACCCTCAAACTCAAAAACACTTTCACCAATCATACCCTCAACGATCCTAAGTTCACTTCCCAGATCGATCCCATCCACTTCCCGCCGCCAAAGGTGCGCACGGCTATCGTCGCCAAAAACAAGGCCGACGATGAAAAGCTCAGCGAAGTACTCAGCGAAATTCATATGGAAGACCCTACGCTGGAAATTGAGTATAACCGCGAACTCAAACAGGTAATACTCCACGGACAGGGGGAACTGCATCTTGCCATCACCAAATGGCGGCTGGAGCATGTCTACAACATGCAGGTGGATTACTTCCCTGCCCGCATTCCCTACCGCGAAACCATCCAGAAAGCAGCCCAGGCCACATACCGGCATAAGAAGCAATCCGGCGGGGCAGGGCAGTTCGGAGAGGTTTTTATCAAGATAGAACCCTGGTACGAAGGCATGCCTGCATTGAAGGAATGGCCCGTCCGCGATACCGAAGAGATAGCATTGAACTGGGGCGGTAAGCTGGTATTCAATAACTGCATCGTAGGTGGCGCCATCGATGCACGCTTTCTGCCTTCCATCCTTAAAGGTGTGATGGAAAAGATGAATGAAGGCCCGCTCACCGGTTCCTATGTACGGGATGTGCGCGTAAGCGTATACGATGGAAAGATGCACCCGGTAGACAGTAACGATATCTCTTTCAAGATAGCAGGCATGATGGCCTTCCGTGAAGCATTCCACCAGGCTGCGCCCCAGTTGCTGGAGCCGGTGTACGACCTGGAAGCTTCTGCCCCGGATGTGATGATGGGCGATATTATGAGTGAGCTGCAAAGCCACCGAAGCATCATTACGGGCATGGATTCCGGCAATGCACGGCAAATAATAAAAGCCCGCACGCCACAGGCCGAACTCGATCATTTGTTTGCTGCACTTCGTAATGTAACGCAGGGCAAAGCAAAAGTGAAGGCCAGCTTTGCGGAGTATGCACCCGTTCCGGCAGAAGTGCAGAAGAAATTGAGTGAGGATTATAAGAAAGTGGAACAACAAAACGGTCAGCACTAATCCTACCCTTTATGTATAGCGCAACCGCGATAGGCGGTTGCGCTTTTTTATGACTTTATGCTCCCCAGTTTTCCCGGTCAAGTGTACGGTATTGAATAGCGCCTGCGATATGGTGCGGGCTGATATGTTCTGCATCATCCAGATCGGCGATGGTACGCGCTACTTTAAGGATACGGTTATATGCCCGTGCACTAAGTTGCAGCCTGTTCATGGCAGCACTGAGTAGTTGGCGTGCTTCAGGGCCGAGGGCACAATATTTTTCCAGCTGCCCGCTGTTCATCTGTGCATTACAGAATGCATCAGGCTGCCGTTTTTTATCCGTTCGTATGATATCCATTCCTGCAATAGCGAACCGCTTCGATTGCTTTTCCCGCGCTGCCATTACACGGGCACGGATGTGAGTGCTGGGTTCAGGTGCAGGCGCATCTGCCATTGCATCCGGCCGAACGGGAGTAACTTCCACATGAAGGTCTATACGGTCGAGCAGTGGACCTGATATACGGTTGAGGTATTTGCGTACCATACCTGGGTGGCATGTACAGGGTTTCTCAGGATGGTTGAAATATCCGCAGGGGCATGGATTCATACTGGCTACCAGTTGAAACGTAGCGGGGAATTCCATCGCCTGACGTGCCCGCGATATACTCACACTCCTTTCTTCCATGGGCTGCCGTAATACTTCCAGCACAGACCGCCGGTATTCCGGCAATTCATCCAGGAATAGGATACCGTGCTGCGCGAGGGAGATCTCTCCGGGCTGCGGAATACTGCCTCCGCCTACCATGGCCATTTCACTGATGGTATGATGCGGGGACCGGAAAGGCCGGGTGGTAAGGATGCCATCAGCCGCGTTCAGTTTGCCTGCCACGGAATGGATGCGCGTAGTTTCAAGGGCTTCGGCTAATGTGAGTGGCGGCAGGATGGTAGGCAGCCTCCGCGCAAGCATCGTTTTACCTGCGCCTGGCGGCCCTACCAGCAGCATGTTATGCCCACCCGCAGCAGCAATCTCCATCGCCCGCTTAATGGTTTCCTGTCCTTTTACTTCGGAGAAATCCAGTCCTTCCGGAAAGCCGGGCTGGTAAGCACAAGGTGGGACGGGTGTAAAAACTTCCCTGCCTTCGAGGAAGTCCAGCACTTCCCGTACATGCGTCATGCCGTACACGCTGAGCCCTTCCACCATCGCAGCTTCCAGTGCGTTCTGCATGGGGAGGATCATGGCGGTAAACCCTTCCTGCCGGGCACGCATAGCCATAGGTAATGCACCACGTATCGGGCGCATCGTTCCATCCAGCCCCAGCTCCCCCATAATCACGAAAGATGCAATTGGTTGCTGAAACACAGCCTGCTCCGATGCAGCAAGGATACCAAGGGCAATGGGAAGATCATATGCTGCGCCTGCCTTACGGATATCCGCAGGCGCCATGTTCACCACCGTGCGTAAACGGGGCATCTTGTACCCGGTGTTTTTAATCACCGTTTCAATGCGGTACTCGCTTTCCTTCACGGCATTGTCGGGCAGGCCTACAAGGCAAAACCGTGTGCCCTGGCCTACATTGACTTCTATAGTAATGGTAATGGCATCCACGCCGTGTATGGCGCTGCCGAAAATTCTGACGAGCATGGGAACAAACAATGTTAGTGAAACATGAAGATAGGATTTAATCCTCTTTCATGTTGTTCAGCAGGTCTATCACTTTCTCTTTACGGAGAATGAGATAGCCGATCTTTTCTTTCGCTATACCATCGCGCAACTCGTAAGTGAAATGGAGATTGTCGTCAATTACTTCCGACTGAAAATACTTGAAAATGATCTTCGGCTCGCCCCGCAGTTCTTCTGCAATTTCATAGAGGTGGGTAGACAGGATGTAGAGGCAGCGACGGTTGTGGAGCAATCCACGGATAACGGCAAGCGAACAGTTTTTCGCATCTTCCACATTCGTGCCTTTAAACATTTCATCAATCAGTATAAGCCAGTTTTTGCCGTTACTGATTTTGATGATGGTGTTTTTAATACGCTGTACTTCGTTATAGAAATAGCTTTCTCCTTTGAAGATATTGTCTTTCACATCGATGTTGGAAAGGATGCCGTGGAAGAAGCTCAGTTCCATGGATTGTGCAGGTACGCCCATGCCAAGGTGTGCAAGGAATACAGAGATGCCTACTGCTTTGATGAATGTGGTTTTACCAGCCATGTTAGCACCGGTAAGGAAGATGAAACCTCTTTCAGGGTCCATGGCTACATCGTATGCCACGGGCTGCGGGAGAATGAGGTGGTATAATTGTTTGATTACAATATTGGGCTTTGTGTCTTCCAGGAAAGAAGGGAAGTGCAGGTTGAAATGACGGATAGCCTGCGCCATGCTCTGATATGCATCGAGGCGGGTGTACAGCTCCGTCAGCTCCCATAACACTTTCTTATGCTTCTTACGGATAAGCCGGTCGTACCGCAGGATCTCTATGAAGTTCAGTTCCCCGCTTTCGCTGAGGCGAACGATGTCGTGAAACTCCTGCTGGTTGATAAGTACCCGCGCTCTTTCAAGTAAAAGCCGCAGGTTAACCGGCGCACCGGGGATATCGATCTCTTCCGTCAGCAGCCGGAAACCATTGATGAGGTTGAGTAACTGGTCGAACGAGAATTTAATAAACCCGAAGTCTGGCGCATAGATGGTTTTAGTGACTACGGCATTGATGTAAAGGCCCAGCCCGCCTGCGCTGGAAACAGGTTCTATGTCCGCATTCAGATAATTTTCCACTACCACGATGGTGCCGTTGCTGATGGCTTTGGGCCACGCCTTTTCATTCTCCATCAGGTATTGCAGCATCTGCTGCCGGTTACGGATAGAAGTAATGTCTTTCAATGGCTGGCCAAACAGCGCACGCAGATACTCGCGGCCGCCTGCGGTGGTGGTAAAATCCAGTTTATGAAACAAAGAATATTCGTCTTCACGGTTGAAGATCGAGAGATCGAGGTAGGTTGTTTTGTCCAACTCCATGCACAGGCGTTTTCGTGAAATTACAATGAAACAGTCTAACGGGGAAGATGCGGGGTGTAGAATTTTCCATAAAAAAAGCGCCGCCGTTTCCGGGGCGCTTTATATGCAGAGCATATGAATTGCTGATTATGCGTTGAACAACAGCCGCTGGCCGCATTGTTGTTCGTTGAAAGTACCGTTCTCGTAAGCAAGGTGGCCGCTTACGAAAGTATGGGTAACTGCTGCGGGGAAGGCATGCCCCTCGAAGGGACTCCAGCCGCATTTGTAATAAATGTTTTCTTTGGTAACGGTGCTTTGTGCTTTGAGATCCACGATCACGGCATCGGCCCAGTACCCTTCGCGCAGGTAGCCTCTTTCACGGATGCGGAAGCATTCAGCGGGCGCATGGCTCATTTTTCGCACCATGTGTTCTATGGTGAAACGGCCTGCCTTCACCTGTTCCAGCATCATGAGCAGGCTGTGCTGTACCAGGGGTACGCCGGAGGGCGTCTGCAGGTAAGGATGTTGTTTTTCGTCCCAGGTATGGGGCGCATGGTCGGTGGCAATAATATCCAGGCGGTCGTCCAGCAGGCCTTTCCACAGCGCTTCGCGGTGGTGGGGTGCTTTAATGGCCGGGTTGCATTTGATGAGGTTGCCGTACTGCGCATAATCGTCTGCCGTAAACCAGAGGTGATGCACGCATACTTCGGAAGTAATGCGCTTCTCGCTCAGGGGCAGCATATTGCTGAACAGCTGTAATTCCTTTTCGGTGGAAATATGGAGGATGTGCAGGCGGGAGTTGTGCTTCTTGGCAAACTGGATCGCTACCAGAGATGATTCGAAGCAGGCTTCTTCGTTACGGATGAGCGGATGGTCTGCCGCAGTGAGCTGGTCGCCCTTTGCTTTTTTGAATTCCTCCATATTGGCACGGATGATCTTTTCGTCTTCACAATGCGTGGCAATGAGGAGTTCGGTGCCGCCGAAGATCTTTTCGAGGGTCAGGTAATTGTCTACCAGCATATTGCCGGTGGAAGAGCCCATGAATATTTTAACGCCGCAAACACGGTCTTTCTTCGCATTGGTTTTCAGTACTTCATCAGGATTGTCGTTGGCAACGCCCATAAAGAAGCTGTAATTGGCGAGGGAGGTGCGGGCGGCTATGTCGTATTTCTCTTCGAGGCGTTCCTGCGAGGTGGCTTCGGGTTTGGTATTGGGCATTTCCATGAAGGAGGTGGTGCCTCCTGCTACGGCTGCTCTGGCTTCGTGACGGATGTCTGCCTTATGGGTGAGGCCTGGTTCGCGGAAGTGAACCTGGTCATCGATTACACCGGGGAGGAGGTATTTGCCTTCGCCGTTGATCTCTTTACCGGTTTCACCGATCTGTGGCGCTATCTTTTGGATGCGGCCATCGCGGATGAGTACGTCGCCAACGGTGGTAGTACCTTCGTTAACGATGGATATATTCTTGATGATGGTGTTTTGCATGCCGCAAAGGTAAATATTTTACCCTTGCAGATGAATGGAAAACACGATGGTGCGGGTATTGAGCTGATCCAGTACGCGGGAATACCGAAGGTTGGGATCTTTCACATGTACGTTGTTCAGGCCATTGCTGATCTTGAACTCGGGGGTGAAGATGAAGGAGGGGAAATAGATCTCGAAACCGGTGCCTACTTCGTAGCCATAGGCGGTTTTGTTGATCTTCACGAGGTCTTCCGCGCGGCGGAGGCCTTTGTTGGAAGCAAGGTCATAATCCAGCTTCATGCCTGCTATCGTGTATACGCGGAGGTTGCCGATACGGTCAGATTTGAATTTGATCTGGAGGGGGAAGGAGGCGGTAATGGATTCCACTTTCTTCTCGGTGGCCCGTTCAGGGTAGTTTTCCTTGTAATAGAGGTTCTTATTGGCGAAAAACAGCTGCGGGTTGAAGCGGAGATCGAAACGGTGGTTGAAGCGGAGGTTGGCCAGCAAACCTACGTTAAAGCCCATGGTTTTGAGGGGTTCGGCTACCATGATAGAATCCTGTTGCAGGAAAATATCACTGTGCGTAAGGCGCAGATGGCTTTGGTTGACGGCCAGGGTGATGCCGAAATAGTAGGGCTTGCTATCGTGCTCTTCCATATTGAGCTGTGCACTCGAGGGGAGGGCCTGCAGCAGGAATACGGCCAGCGTTAGCGGGTGGCGCAATAAACGGAACAGATCCCGAAGGTGAGCGTTTTGCATGTAACGTCTTGAAAACCAACTTTTTTAAGGATATCGCACATCTCTTTGCCTTGCGGCATCTCTTTCACGGAACTGGGGAGGTAGGAGTAAGCAGCCTGGTTGCGGGCTACCATCTTACCGATCAGCGGTGTAATATAACGAAAATAAAAATTGTATAACTGTTTGACGGGGAAAGCCGTCGGGTTGGAGAATTCGAGGATAACCGCCATACCGCCGGGTTTAACCACCCTGCACATTTCACTAAGGCCCTTTTCCAGGTTCTCGAAGTTCCTTACGCCGAATGCCGCCGTTATCGCATCAAACGTTGCATCGGGAAAACTTATTGTCTCCGAGTCGCCCACATGAAGGGTGATCCTGTCGCTGAAGCCGGCTTTTTCCACTTTCTGCCTGCCAAGGGCCAGCATACCTTCAGAAATATCTATACCGGTAATTTTGTCGGGGTTGAGCATGCGCTGAGCCATAATAGCCACGTCGCCGGTGCCGGTAGCTACGTCCAGTATGGTTTTAGGGGCCAGGGGCTTCAGTTTCCGAAGGGCCACTTTACGCCACCAAACGTCCACGCCAAGGCTCATGAAATGGTTCATGAAGTCATATCGGCCGGCAATATCGTTGAACATGCTGGCCATCTGCTCCTTCTTGCTTAATTTTGACCCTTCAAAAGGAACCACTTTCTGTACGTCTTTGCTCGTCATAATGGGAGCAAAGGTAACAGAGGGGCCGCAAATGGAAAAATTATGGTGATCAAATCTGCAGAATACCTTATCAGCAATGTGGACTGGGAAAAATGCCCCCCGGCCGACAAACCCGAGTATGCCTTCATCGGCCGCTCCAATGTCGGCAAATCCAGCCTGATCAACTTGCTGACCAGCCGTGACAAGCTGGCTAAAACATCCGGTACACCGGGTAAAACGCAGCTGATCAACCACTTTCTTATCAATAACCAATGGTACCTGGTAGATTTGCCGGGCTACGGCTTCGCCAAGGTGTCGCAAAGCCAGCGCAAAAGCTGGGAACGGATGATAGAAGATTATCTCCGTAAAAGAGCCAACCTCATGAATGTGTTTGTGCTGGTAGACAGCCGGCATTCTCCCCAGAAGATAGATATTGATTTTGTGAACCAGCTCGGGGAATGGAACATACCGTTCCAGCTGGTGTTCACTAAGGCAGACAAGAGTACGCAGCTGGAAACCAGCCGTAATACGAAAGCATTTCTGAACAAGCTGCGTGAAACCTGGCAGTTCCTGCCCGCAAGCTATGTTACTTCAACGGTGAAAAAGACGGGGCGCGATCAGATACTGGCGTTTATCGACGAAATGAACGCGCGCTTCCAGGGCATCGCCTAATTCACGATTTTGTTGGCACACGAACTGCTGGCGAAGGCTTCCGGCTTGGCCTTGAAGGCGAAGCCCATGCCAAGGATGTAGCCCATGGCTTCCCGCAACGCCAGGTTGCTCTTAAACTGCGGATTGGTGTTAATGTCCGCATGCACTTCCATGTCCACATCATAATCGGTAAAGAGGTCGCACAGTTCATACGCGATCTCAATACTGCGCGCCACTTCCACGAGCATACGCTCTTTGATGGAATACACGTCGCGCGTTTTGTCGTTGTGGATGAACATGAATCCGCCGTGCCCTTCCCGGAGGAAAACGATCACGGTGGCAAACTCAGTTTCGAGGCCCTTCACCTGGGAATCGGTGCCGATACAAACTTTTAACCGGTGCCCACGACCGGTTTCCCGGACGATGGCACGCCGCACTTCCTCCTTAATGGGCAGGTGAATAGGTTCACCATTGAATCTTCTCCATTTCATACAGGAATGTTTTAACGGTAATGTTTAAACGATGTGCCTTGCTGATAGTCTTTGTGCCGGTCTCCAGGGGTTAACGGGATGTAATTGGAATTATCCGAATATACGAAATTAAACTGCAGCAGGGTTTGCTCCGGCAGGGGGCAGCGGAGTTTGGGGAAATCGTGTGGATTATGACAATCGGTTAAAACTGGCCGGTGCTCAGCAGCACAAGCGTACATGCTTCCTGCGCGAGGATGCCGTTTTCGCGTAAAAGCCCTTCCAGTTCAGGGTTCTCCGTTCCGGGATTGAAGATGACCCGCTTCGGTTTCAGGCTGAGGATGTAATCGTAATACGGTACCTGGTTCATGGGGTTGAGGTACAGTGTAATGGTGTCTACACCTTCAAGGGCAGGATGCTCTTCGATGATGGGCGTGTCTCCGATTTCGCCGGCACGTTTACCAATGGCCGTAACGGGGTGGCCATGCGAACGCAGCCTGTTTACTGCGAGGTATCCATACCGCTGGGGATTAGGCGAAGCACCGAGCACCACCGTATGTTTAGGTGTATCCATACTGTAAAGTTAAGGTTCCGGAAGATGGTGCACAAAAGTTATACCATCCCGCCAGAGCAGGCACAGATATTAAGATGACTCCACGGCATTGGAATAAAGTGTTAAGTCCAGAAACATTTGCCGTGTATCTTTACCCGCATCGTTTTCACTGAAATACTTAAATCCCCTTCTTTCGTAGAATCCCAAAGACTGCGCATAAGCATCGACTGTAACGAACTTACATGCGCATTCATCATTCAGCTTTAACGCAATGGCGATGATAAAATCTATGATGGTTTTACCAATACCGCTTTTTTGCGTTTGGGAACAAACCCCTAATCTGCCAATTTTGATCGCAGGAATATATTCCAGGTGCCGTTTTGGATAAGTAAGGAGCTGCCGCAGGAACTTCTTAAATGCACTTTTAGAAGCGAAATCCTTCTCCTGCACACGAACGCTATCGTTAAATATGCTAAAAAAGGCTATCGTTCTATCTTCATTTTCAAGAATATAGGTAACTGCTAATAACTCTTTCCGGTAATGTATTGCTTTCTGGGTTAAGAACTCATTCAAGTCCTGGTCTCCGCAATCAAAGGGTTTTAATGAGTATTCAGGATTAACTTTTCGCAGGGTAAACCCTGTTAAATCCATGTAACAATTTTAAGAGTTGGCTTTGCTTAATAAAGATTGTAATAGTTGCGCATTTTTTTGAAAAGCTGTAAAAGTCTGCTTATCAACTTTCTTACCCTTATTGGATTCGATTAAGTTGTGAAAGTTGATTGCATCCTTGCCTTTCAGTATTGGCGTTTTTTTAATGGGTTTAGCCATCAGGTGACATTTAAATCAAACAATGTTAAAATTTCTCTGATGCAAAAATAAGAATAATGGCGAATACAAAATAATGCGCAGACAGGAAATTCATTATCAGTTTGTTAATGCCATTGGGCTGCTGATAAGAATATTGCCATGCGCCGGGGGCGCCGGCTGTTGCCGGGTCAGTACTACGATGAAGTTGTTCGCTCCCCATTCCTCCACCAGTCCTTTCCCGATAAAACCGGCGCCGCCGGCGATGACAATATTCCTGCTTTTCATGTTATAGAGATTTCTGAAAGTTTTGAAATAAGAGGTTATAATGAACCCCTGCCGGTGACCGTCAAAAAATAATCAGCGGATCACCTTCATAAGGGTGCTGTAAAACCAGTTTTCTTCTGATTTGATGAACGCATTCAGTGCACTGTCTGTCTGATGCGCGAACTTCTGGATGTTCTGCATGGTTTCCCGGAATGCGCGTACCTGTTTATCTTTCGGGTCGCCCTCTACTTTATTCAGCTGGAGGAGGACTTTCAGGATGGGATCGAGTTCGCGTTTTTTCCGTTCCCGGGCAATGGCGGTGCCCACTTTCCAGATATCTTTCTCAGCGATGAAGAACTCTTTTCTTTCGCCGGGTACGAGTACTTTTTCCACGATTCCCCAGTTCATCAGTTCCCGCACGTTCATGTTAACGTTGCCGCGGGAAATGTCGAGGCCGCCCATAATGTCTTCCGCACTCAGTGGATCAGGCGCTATCAGCAGCAGCGCATGAATCTGGGCCATGGTCCGGTTCACACCCCATTGGGCGCCCAGTAATCCCCAGGTCTGGATGAACTGCGCTTTGGCTTCTGGCAATTTCATATTTCAAATGTAGGGAAGGTTTTTGAACTTTCAAAAGTTTTTGAAAATTAATTGTGGGAAGGGTAATGAGGTAGCGGTACATTGACAGCCGTTAAGGCACTCTGCCTGTACAGAAATCATATTTACTGTTTACTGCTGTCTTACTTATGGTTTACTGTGCCATAACTGAAAGTATACCTGTAGGTATATTCAGGGGTACAATATCGTATATAGTCCGCTACTGTACCGGGTTTCATCCTGTTTAAGTATGCTTTGAGTACCATTAAGTACCCTTTAACCCTTCTTTATATACGGAGTAACTACGTATTAACCCACTATTAATCTCCCGTTTCACCCATAAAACAAAAGCGCCTCCCGGGGTGGGGAGGCGCTGTATGGCAGTTAAGTTTGTATCTGGTTATACCAGCATGTTCACCGGGTTCTCGAGGAAGCTCTTCACGGTAACGAGGAAGCGGGCTCCTACAGCACCATCCACCGTACGGTGGTCGCAGCTGAGGGTTACTTTCATTACGTTGGTGGTTTTGAACTGTCCTTTTTCGGCGATCACGATCTCTTTGATGGCGCCAACTGCGAGGATGGCGGAATCGGGGGAGTTGATGATGGCGGTGAACTGCTCGATGCCCATCATACCCAGGTTAGATACCGTGAAGGTATTACCGGCGTAATCGTTAGGCTGGAGTTTTTTGTTCTTCGCTTTGTCGTTGAGGGTTTTGGTCTCAGCGGCGATCTGCGAGAAGCTTTTCTGGTCTGCGAAGCGGATAACGGGTACAATCAGGCCTTCTTCCACAGCTACGGCGGAGCCGATGTGGATGTGCTGGTTGTAACGGATCACGTCGCCTCTCCAGCTGCTGTTCACGTCAGGATGCTGGCGGAGGGCCATAGCACAGGCCTTGATCACCATATCGTTGAAGGAAACTTTAGCGGGGGAGATTTTATTGATGGCTTCGCGGGCTGCCATGGCATTGTCCATGTTAATTTCCATGGTCAGGTAGAAGTGCGGCGCCTGGAACTTGCTTTCGGTAAGGCGGCGGGCGATAGCCTTGCGCATCTGGCTTACAGGCACTTCATTGAAGCTTTCCTGGCCAACGGGGGCAAAGGCAGCTACCTGCGGAGCGGGAGCACCTGCTGCAGGAGCAGGGGCCGGAGCAGCGGCGGGTGCAGCTTTACCGGGTACGAAATTGTCCACATCGCGTTTAACGATACGGCCATTGTCGCCGGAACCGGGTACCTGGTTGATATCGATTCCTTTATCTTCAGCGAGTTTACGTGCGAGGGGAGAAGCTTTTACGCGGCCGTCGGCAGATGCGGCGGCAGCGGCAGGCTCAGCTGTTGCTGCGGCTGCTGCGGGGGCTGCTTCAGGTTGTGCTGCTGCGGGAGCTGCGGCGCCTCCTGAGGTTTCTGCGGCGAGGATGGCATCTACATTAGTGCCTTTCTTACCAACAATGGCGATGATGCCATTTACTTTGGCTACCTGGCCTTCGGGGATACCAACGTGCAGCAGGGTGCCGTCAGCATATCCGATCACTTCCATGGTTGCCTTATCGGTTTCCACTTCTGCGAGAACGTCATCAGATTTCACGGTGTCGCCCACTTTTTTATTCCATGCCACGATCTTTCCTTCGGTCATGGTATCGCTCAGGAGCGGCATGCGGATCACGGTTGCATCTTTGAGTGCGGCTTCCAGCGCGCCTTTGTCTACTGCAGGAGCTGCAGCAGCTGCGGGAGCGGCTTCGGCTTTAGGGGCGGGAGCAGCGGCAGCAGGAGCGGCTTTCGCACCTCCGTTACCGTCCAGGAGCGACTTAAAGTCTTCCCCGGGCTTACCCACAATGGCGATGATCTCATTCACCTTTGCGGCTTTGCCTTTTTCCACACCGATATATAAAATGGTGCCATCCACATAGGGCATAACCTCCATGGTGGCCTTGTCGGTTTCCACTTCAGCAATAACATCGTCCGATTTAACGGTATCGCCTACCTTTTTATGCCATTCCGCAATCACCCCTTCTGTCATCGTATCACTTAAAAGGGGCATTCTGATAACTTCTGCCATAGTGTTTCTTCGAAATTTTGCCCAAACCTACAAGTTTTTGCGCAGAAACGCAAAGGATGCAGTGTCCGGGAGTTTAAAAATAGTCGTTCCTGAATGGAATAATATATTAAAAATCGAGCTCCATGTTGAGCCGGTCTCTCAGATCCTTTACCAGCGGGTATTTTTCCATCATCCGTACAAATTGTTCTTTGCTGGAGAGGGGTACCGGGCCGGTATCTACCTCTGCCTGACGGGATTCGTCGAGCGCAAGGGTCAGCACCAGGTCTTTATTCCGGAATTTCTGTTTGAAGAACTCGGATATTTCGAGCTTCTCTTCTTCCATAAACCGGTACTGCACGATGTTCCTGCTGGTAATCCTGATTTCCTCAGGGCCCTGCAGCTCGGTTTGTGCCAGCTGGAGGTTACCTACCACGGTCATTTTATTGGCCTGGCGGAACCGGTCGATGAACTCGTCCCAGTAAACGGCTACTGCCCCTGCTGTAAGGGGGATGGATTCTTTGGGAACATCTGCCTTTTGCTGCTGTTTGGCCGCCAGGGCTTCCTTCATGGCGGCAAGGCCGGTCAATTTAGGAGTAGCGCCATTCCCTGCTGCAGGAGTTGCCGGCCTGGGTGAGCTCCCTGTATTACCTGCTGCCGGCATGGATGCCGTTTGAACAGGAGGAGGAACGGCGGCAGGCTTGGGCTGTGCCGGAGCGGGTGCGCTGGCCTGTGCAGGCTGGGGCGCACCGGATTCTATGGTAAGCCGCGGTTCGGGCGGCGTTATTGTTTTAGTGGTAGCGGGTTTGCCGTAGATCGGCGTGGGGAGGGGAACCCTCAGGCGTTGTGGCGTTCCTTCAGGAATCAAGTTTTTTTTTACCACTTCGCCCGTCTGCTCATTGCTGACAAGCGTTACCGCCTGCTGGAGGTAGCACAGCCGGATAAGGGCCATTTCCACATGGAGGCGCTTGTTGCGGGCCATGCGGTACCCGATCTCGGTATCATTCAGCAATTGCAGAGCCGTAACGAGGAAGGGTGCACTGAGGCGACCGCTCATTTGCCGGTAACGGTCTTTCAGATTGGTACTTACCTCCATGAGGTGAAGCACCTTATCGTCCTTGCAAACCAACAGGTTACGCAGGAACTCAGCGAGGCCGCCGAGGAAGTTATCACCTTCGAAGCCCTTCTGAAGTATTTCGTCGAATATGAGGAGGGAACCTGCTATATCCTGCACAAGTACGCCGTCCATGATCCGGAAGAAGTAGTCGTAATCGAGGATATTGAGGTGCTCAAGGGTATTTTGATAAGTCAGCTGTCCGCCCGTAAAGCTCACAATCTTATCGAGGGTGCTGAGGGAGTCGCGCATACACCCGTCGGTTTTCTGGGCGATGAGGTGCAGGGCATCCGGCTCGGCGGAGAGGTGCTCTTTGGAAACGATTCCCTGCAGGTGGTCTACCGTATCCTGGATAGTGATACGGCGGAAGTCGAAGATCTGGCACCGGGAAAGGATGGTGGGGAGGATCTTGTGTTTTTCGGTGGTAGCGAGGATGAAGATGGCATATGAAGGCGGTTCTTCCAGCGTTTTCAGGAACGCATTGAAGGCCGACGAGCTGAGCATGTGCACCTCATCTATGATATATATCTTGTATTTACCGGCCTGTGGGGCAAAGCGCACCTGGTCTACCAGGGTCCGGATATCGTCTACAGAGTTATTGGAAGCGGCATCCAGCTCGTGGATATTGAAGGAAGCGCCATCGTTGAAGGTACGGCAGGAGTCGCACTGGTCGCAGGCTTCCCCATCGGGCTGGAGGTTTTCGCAGTTGATGGTTTTAGCGAGGATCCTGGCGCAGGTAGTTTTACCCACCCCTCTGGGTCCGCAAAACAGGAATGCATGCGCCAGCTGGTTATTGCGGATGGCGTTTTTAAGGGTAGTGGTGATGTGGGCTTGCCCAACCACCGTAGAGAAGTTCTGCGGGCGGTATTTCCGGGCCGATACAATAAAATTTTCCATGATGGGAGTCGCTCCTTTCCAAAAGCCGAAAGTAACGCAAAAAATAAGAAGTAAAAAGTTGTAAAACGAAAACCGGCCATAGCGGCCGGTTTGAAAGAATTATGCTAGCGTCGGGTGCCTGTGGAATTCCCGCTGCCGGTCAAACAGATAGCGGTAAGTGGTGAGCTTCCGGCTATGGAAGCCTCCCAGGCTCTCGGCTACATTCAGCATTTTAGGGTTCCAGTCGCCTACCCATTGCATTTCGTAATGGTCGTACCGGCCAAGGGCCTGTATAACCTTGGCTCCTTCCACGATCATATAGGAATCTACCCCCTTACCCTGAAACTCGGGCACCACGCCAAACACGATACCTGTGAACTTGCGGCAGGAGCCTGTCATTTTCAACCATAAGAACTGCAGCTTTTGCAAAAGCCCGAATTTACCGTGCATATGCTTGAAATACTGGTTGAGGTCGGGCAGGTTGAGCCAGCAGGCAATAGGTTCATCGTTGTAATATACGAACCAGATCACCTGCTCATCAATTACCGGCTTCATTTTCTTAAAAAGTATAATGGCCTGTTCCTTACTCATCTCCTTATTCCCCCCGTGGCCTGCCCAGGCTTTGTTATAGACAGTCACAAAGTCGATGGCATACTTCTCCAGCTGGTCCTTTTTGAGGTGCCGGGCAGAGAAGGCGGGGTCTGCCGCTATGTTGCCATGGCGGATATGGAACTTATCCTTCAGAATTACATTAATGTGCAGCCCGAAACATATCTGATGGAAAAACGGCTTGAATCCGTAAGATTCGAAGAGGGTTTGGTAGAAGGGAGGATTGTAGTTCATCCCGAAGGGAGGCTCCACATATCCTTCTACCTGAAGGCCCCACCAGCGGTCCCGGTCTCCGAAATTAATGGGACCGTCCATCGCTTCCATTCCTTTTTCTGCCAGCCAGGCCCTGGCCGTGTCAAAGAGGAGGTTGGCAGCCTGCTGGTCGTTGATGCAGTCGAAAAAGCCACAGCCTCCCACGGGAAACTCGTCGCCCATCGTCTTATACCGCTTATTGACAAAAGCGGCGATACGGCCTGTTAACCTGCCGGATTCGTCTTGCATCACCCATCGGATGCATTCCCCGAAACGGAAGGTTTTATTCTTCTTCGGGTCGAAGACGTCTTCAATATCCTTGTCAAGCGGTTGTATCCAACCTTCCTTGTCCTGATTCAACAGTACGTGTACCTGAAGGAACGCCCGGGCTGTTTTTTCGTCGTTTACCGGAATAATTTTCATCTGGGCCATGGGTGCAAAAATAAAATATAATAGAATCCGTTATTCACCCGGACAAATTTTTGATGAGCAAACAGGAGAAAAAGGCATTCGTCCCATTCAATTTACCTTTAGAATTGCAAAGTATTCCCTTCACAACAATTAACTTTTCGTTTAGCTTTCCCCGATTATTTTTATGGAATAATTGAGCCCGTGCATCCCGTTATAGCCGCCACCCGGGCGGTTGCGCATTTGATACCTGAAACTATAGCTTTTTATATACCCTTGATTCATACCACACACGCACCGCTATGCTAAAGAAAAAATGGTGGCTATTTGCCGCACTGTTTATTGTTTGTGCCTTGATAGGCTTCTTTGTTTTCGGCAAAAAAGCCGAAGGCCCCGGCGCCCGTGCTTCCGTTAAAAAGGAGATGTTCCGGGATGTAGTGGCCAGTCCGGGTGAACTGATGGCCGAGAACACCGTATACATCCAGGCGCCGCCCCTGCAATCGAATCAGATATATGAAGAGGTGAAGATACAGGATATGGTGGCAGAAGGTATCACCGTGAAGGAAGGCGATTATATCGCCACCCTCGATCCTGCGGTGGTTAACAAAAAGATCGGTGACGTGCGTATGGAACTGGACAGGGCATTAACCACGCTGTCTCAAACCGCACTCGATACCACGCTGCAGCTCCGCGAATCGCGGGATGCCATTACCAACATGGTGTTTTCGCTGGAACAGAAGCAGATTGCCCTGCAGCTCAGCAAATATGAACCTCCGGCCACCATCCGCCAGGCAGAGCTGGATCTTGAAAAGGCGAAGCGCGACCTCGACCAGCTCGAAGAGAAGCACAAGATCAAAGAACGGCAAAGCATCGCCAGGATGGAACAGGCTAACCGCGATGTGGCTCGCCATCAGAATAACCTCAGTAACCTGGAAGATCTGAAAGGCAAGTTCACCATCAAAGCACCCAAAAACGGACTGCTGGTATATGTAAACGACTGGTCGCAGGGCGGAAAGAAGAAGTCCGGCTCCTCCATCCGCAGCTGGGATCCCAACCTCGCCATGCTGCCCGACCTTTCCAGCATGCTTTCCAAAACATACATCAACGAAGTAGATATCAGCAAGATCAAGAAAGGTCAAACCGTTGCCATGGGCCTGGATGCCTTCCCTGAAGTGAAGCTCTCCGGCATCGTTACCTCCGTTGCCAACATCGGCGAAAACAGACCGGGTTCCAATGCAAAGGTGTTTGAGGTCATGATAAAACTGGAGAAGGTAGACTCTATCCTCAAACCCGGCATGACCACATCCAATAACATCCTCATCAATCAGATCCCCGACAAGCTTACCATTCCGCTGGAAAGCGTGTTCAGCGAAAAGTCGCAAAGCTATGTTTACATCCGCCGCGGCAATACTATTGAGAAGCGTGAGGTGAAGCTGGGTAAGAGCAACGACGAAGTGGTGATCGTGGAAAAAGGACTTGCAGCAGGAGATGAAGTTTTCATGTCGGAGCCTGCATCTGCAAAAGATCACACTATCGTACCCATTAAATAACCCCATCAAATCCGCCACACATGCAGTCATTATGGGGTACCCGTAATTCAAATAACCTGCGCATAGCGCTCGACTCTCTCGTGGCCAACCGGCTGCGGTCTTTCCTCACCGCGTTAGGCATCATCTTCGGTGTTGGCGCAGTAATAGCCATGCTGGCTATAGGCCGGGGCGCCAAGGAAGAGATCATGAACCAGATGAAACTGGTAGGTGTAAACAACATCGTCATCAAACCCGTTACGGAGAAAAAAGAAGAGGAAGAAAAAGAAGGGACGGAACAGAAGAAAACGGGTGGACAGGAACAGAAAGCCAAATTCTCCAAAGGCCTCAGTCTGGCCGATGCGCATTCCATTCTGAAGATGGTGCCCACCGTGGAAGCCATCAGCGCAGAGATGATCCTCGACCAGGATGTGATCTATCAAAGCAAAAGTAAAAAACTGAAAACGGTAGGTGTGGAGCCTTCGTTCTTTTTACTCAATAACATCGGGCTGGCTGAAGGCCGCATGTTCAATGATATGCAACTCGCTACCGGCGATGGAGTGTGTATCATCGGCGCCGGTGTAAAGCGGAAATTCTTCCTCTCTGAAGACCCAATCGGCAAAGATATCAAGTGCGGGCAGCAATGGCTCCGGGTGATAGGGGTGACGGATGAAAAGCTCATCAGCAGCGCCACCAAAGAGAACCTGGGTATCCGCGATTACAATATGGATGTATACATTCCTATCCAGACAGCGCTGGTCCGTTACCGTAACCCTGCTTTCAAGATATCGGAAAACCAGTGGCAGCGCGATGATAATCCCGTGCCCACACATCAGCTGGATCAGTTGATCGTGAAGGTGCGTGATCCGGAGCAGCTCACGGAGTCTGCCGGTATCATCAGCCGCATGCTGAAGAGGAGGCACTCCGAAGTGGAGGATTTTGAAGTAACCATCCCGGAACAGCTCCTGAAGCAGCAGCAGAAAACCAAAGACGTGTTCAACATCGTACTGAGCGCCATCGCAGGCATCTCGCTGCTGGTTGGCGGTATCGGTATCATGAACATCATGCTGGCTTCCGTTCTGGAACGTACCAAAGAGATCGGTATCCGCATGGCACTGGGTGCACAGAAGAGCGATATTGTGATGCAGTTCCTCTTCGAAGCAGTTCTGATCAGCCTTTGCGGTGGTATTATCGGCATCCTGCTCGGTGTGGCCGGCGCTTATTTTGTGGATAAGGTGGCAGATATCAAAACCATCATTTCCGCTATTTCCATCCTCTTATCCTTTGTGCTGGCATCTTCCGTGGGACTGATCTTCGGGATCTCCCCCGCACGGAAGGCTGCCAATCAGAACCCTATAGAATGTTTACGCCATGCTTAGAAAGTCGATTCTGGCCGCAATAACTGCGGCCGCCATGATACCCAATACATCCCATGCCCAGCAAAAACTGAATCTGAAGGATGTGATTACGATGGCGCAGCGCAACTCGCCATCTTACTACCGCGCACAAAGCCGTGCCCTCAATTCCCTGTACGCTTACCGCTTTTTCCGGTCCGGACAAATGCCGCAGCTGGTATTGAACTTCACCAACAGCAGCAGTCCTTTCGGGGAAACCGTAGAGGTATTGCAGCCCGACGGGAAGATCGAATACATCCGCCGTAAAACATCCAATACCTCACTGGGACTGGGATTGCGGCAGAACGTTCCCTGGACGGGCGGTAACTTCTCCGTTCGTTCGGACCTCAACCGGTTCGATGTATTCGGAGACCTTTCTTCACAAAACTATCTGGCCACGCCGTTTTCCATTAACTATAACCAGCCGTCTATTGTCTTTAACCCGTACCGCTGGGAGCGTATGATCGCACCTATTGCGTATGATGAAAGCAAGCGGCAGTATGTGGAGGACCTCGAAGTAGTGGGGCTCGACGGGGCGTCTTATTTCTTCGCCGCCCTCAGTGCGCAGGTGCAGGTGAGAATTTATGAGCAAAACGTAGCCAATACCGATACTTTGTATAAAATCTCCAAAGGCCGCTTCGACCTTGGGAAGATCGCGGAGAACGAGCTGCTGCAGATAGAACTGAGCCTGCTGAACGCACGCAATACACTGGAACAGTATAACCTGCAGCAGGAGATAGCGTACCAGGAACTGAAGCGGTTTCTCAACATGCCCAAGGATGCCGATATTAAACTGGACCTGCCGGATGTGGTGCCCCAGTTTGATGTGCCGCTGGACAAAGCAGTTGCAGAAGCCAGCAGCAATCGCCAGAGCGTATTGGAATTCCGCCGCCGCCGGCTGGAGGCCAACCGTGATGTGGCGCAGGCAAAAGCATCCAGCGGATATGAATTTAACCTGCAGGCTCAATTAGGCCAGCGTAATAACGACGAGAAGCTGCGGAAGGCTTATGCAGGGGGAGAGGTACAACAGAACCTCAGTGTAGGTGTAGGTATACCCATTATGGACTGGGGCCGCGCCAAATACCGTGTGCGCCAGGCTAAAGCCAACCGCGATCTCATTGAGATAGACGTACAGCAGGAAGAAAGGAAGTTTGAGCAGGAAGTGTTCCTCCAGACCCAACAGTTCAATATTCAGAAGCGGGTACTGTCCAGCGCCGCCAAAGCGGATACCATTGCCGGGTTGCGCTATGAGATCACCAAGCAGCGTTACCTGATCGGCAAAATCAGTATCACGGATCTTAACCTTGCCCAGCAGGAGAAAGATCAGGCTACCCAATCGTTCATCAGCGCCCTGCGCAACTTCTGGAACAATTACTACACCGTGCGCCGCCTTACGCTGTATGATTTTGAGAAGCAGGAGAAGATCAGGTACGAATTCGACGAAAAGTAAAACGGAACCATACATTTACCCATGCCGGATTTTCGACAGTCGAAATCCGGCATTATTTTTTCTGTAAGAGGCGATATGCGCCCAAACTGGATTATGATCGCTGCTTTATCCGTGCTGGCCGTGGCTCTGGGTATCAAATCCTGCCACGACTATAACCGCTCCCGCCAATTACTGCGGGTGAATGCCGGGCTCATCCGCGAGAACAAAGAACTGAAAGACAGGCTGCAGCTTAGTAGCCGTACTACCCGGCAGATTGCCGACAGGAAAGATATGCAGCTGCAAATGCAGGCCACCTTCGTAGACCGCCGCGAGTATTTCCGGCGCAACTGGAAGCAATACATCACCCTGCACACGGGAGATTACAAAACCGGGTTCCTTGGAGGCATAAAGAACCTGGAGATTACCTTGCGGAACCAGACGGAATATCCCATAGACAATGCGGTGGTAGTGGTAGAATACCTCCGTGGCAACGGTGCGGTGTTCAAATCGGAGCCATACACCATCCATAATATCCCCGAAAAGGGCTCGCGAACCATTCAGGCCAGTAATTCCCGGAAGGGCACGAAAGTGAACATCCGCCTCATGAGTGTAACCAGTCAGCCCATGAACTTCTGCTGGTCTGTTGATAAACGGGCACTCCCGGGAGATGAAGATCCCTGGGCCTGTGTACCCAAGGCTAAACCGGCGGATACGCTGCAGAAATAATTATCCTTAAACATACATGAGAAAGGAGGCCCCATTTGGTGGCCTCCTTTTTTCTGTCATTTACTTTTAATCAGCGTTTGCTTTTCAGTTCCACTTTCCCGAATTCGGAGCCATCATCTTTCAGCATTACCAGCTTCAGGTCTTTCTCCGTGGCTTTTACTTTGATAAGGGTACGGTTGCCGTCTTTGGGCCCGCCACCGATCACGATCGGGTAGGAGTGCTGGCCTTTAACGGGCTGGTGGATACCCATTCTGTGAGTGTGCCCGGCAATGAAAAGGTCGATACCCGCTTTCTCGAAGGTGTCCCCGAACATTTCGCGGCAGTGCATGGGGCCGTGCCAGTCGCCCGAGTAATAATGCGGAATATGCATCATTACCACCCGGAACTTGGCTTTCTTAAAAGCAGGGGAGGCAACGATCCTTTTCAGGTTCTCGGCCTGTTCGCGGCGGTATTCATCGAAATTCACGATGCCGGCATAAACGGGGTGGTCGTCCGGTTTATCTTCCCCGGTATCGAGCACGGTGAAGTGAACGGGGCCCCAGGTACGGTCGAAAACATACTCGCCATCGAAGTAATTGGCCAGCTCCCGGCGGTATTTGCCACGGGTTTCGTGGTTGCCGCGGGTGAATATGAAGGGTTTGGTGGAAGCGAAGGCTTTACCTGCCGGGGCCAGGAGGTGGTCTATGATCTGCTTCTCATCTTCCTGGTAATCAAACACATCACCGTTAAAGAACACAAAGTCGTAAGGGTCTTTGTTCAGCCCGGTGAGGTGGGGGATGGATTCAGGGCGGTCGTGTATATCGTTCATTACCAGCCAGGACACTTCGGCGGGTTTAAGGGCCGGGGTGGTGAAGGTGAAGATGTCGGAAGTGATAGTGTCGCCATAGGTGAGTTTATACGGCCTGAACTCCGCGATCTCCTTAGAATGAACCCGGTAATGATAGGTGGTACCGGGTTTAAGTCCGGAGAGGCGTATGCGGTGGAGGTTGTTGTAGGAGTCTACGATACCGGCGCTGGCGTGGCGGGCGGTGGAGCCGAGGGCTGCTGTTTCCCCGTATTCCACCCAGCTGTAGGTGGGCTTGTTGCTGAGCCACATTACGGTCATGCCGTTGGGCATGGGGTGCTGGAGGTAGGGTTGGCAGAGGAAGGCGTGTTCCCCCGGGGCGGGGGCTTCATCTGCCGGATTGGCGGCAATGGCAGTTGCGGCGGTGAGGGCGCCGGGCGTAAGGGCGGCTGCGCCGAACAGGCCGGCTTTTGTCAGATTGCCGAGGAATTTCCTGCGTGGAAGGGTAGGCTTATCGTTATGCATGCTTAAAGAGTATTATGGCCTTAAAAATAAGTTGCACCTTTGGGAAATGCCAACTTATTGAGTGTAATTAATATATATTTGTTTCCTCCGCGTGAAAACTGACGAAAATCAGCCTAAATCAAATTCCCGGAATTTTGGGTTTTCAGGCTTCAATGATTACCTTTGCGCGAAATTTTGCATTAGCACATTTTACTTGCGTACTATAAACAACTAACAAATATGCCTAATACAGGTAAGATCAAACAAATCATCGGTCCCGTTGTGGACGTGCATTTTGAAGGAAAATTGCCGGAAATTTACAACGCGCTTGAGCTCACCCGTGAAAACGGCCAGAAGGTGATTCTGGAGGTTCAGCAGCACCTGGGTGAAGACAGCGTTCGCACCGTAGCCATGGATTCCACTGAGGGTCTGGTACGCGGTATGGCAGTGTCTGACAAAGGTGCTCCTATCAAGATGCCTACCGGTGATGCCATTAAAGGCCGTTTGTTCAACGTGGTGGGCGAGGCTATCGATGGTCTCGGCCAGCTGGACGCTACCAATGGCGCCCCGATCCACCGGATGCCTCCCCGTTTCGAGGACCTGGCAACCGACACCGAAGTGCTGTTTACCGGTATCAAGGTAATTGACCTGATCGAGCCTTATGCAAAAGGTGGTAAAATTGGTCTGTTCGGCGGTGCGGGTGTAGGTAAAACCGTACTGATCCAGGAGCTGATCAACAACATCGCGAAAGGCCACGCCGGTCTCTCCGTATTTGCCGGTGTAGGTGAGCGTACCCGTGAAGGGAACGATCTGATGCGTGAGATGATCGAAGCCAACATCGTTCGCTACGGTGATAAATTTAAAGAATCTATGGAACACGGCGGCTGGGACCTCTCCGCTGTAGACCAGAATGAACTGAAGAACTCACAGGCTACCTTCGTGTTCGGTCAGATGAACGAACCTCCCGGAGCCCGTGCCCGTGTAGCCCTCTCCGGCCTCACCATGGCGGAATACTTCCGTGATGGCGACGGTACTGCAGGCAGCGGCCGCGACATCCTGTTCTTCGTAGATAACATCTTCCGTTTCACCCAGGCAGGTTCCGAAGTATCCGCTCTGCTGGGCCGTATGCCCTCTGCAGTAGGTTACCAGCCTACCCTGGCCACTGAAATGGGTCTGATGCAGGAACGTATCACATCCACCAAAAACGGTTCAATTACCTCCGTACAGGCGGTATATGTACCTGCGGATGACCTGACTGACCCTGCTCCGGCTACTACCTTCTCCCACCTTGACGCTACTACGGTACTTTCCCGTAAGATCGCGGATAAGGGTATCTATCCTGCTGTGGATCCCCTGGATTCTACCAGCCGTATCCTTTCCCCTTCAATCGTGGGTGATTCTCACTACAATACCGCACAACGTGTGAAAATGATCCTCCAGCGCTATAAGGAGCTGCAGGACATCATCGCGATCCTGGGTATGGACGAGCTGAGCGACGATGACAAGCTGACCGTATCCCGCGCACGCCGTGTGGAACGTTTCCTTTCCCAGCCCTTCCACGTAGCAGAGCAGTTCACCGGTCTGAAAGGCGTACTGGTTCCCATCGAGGAAACCATCCGCGGCTTCAATATGATCATGGACGGCGAAGTGGATGAGTATCCGGAAGCTGCCTTTAACCTGGTAGGTACGATCGACGATGCCATCGAAAAAGGCAAGAAACTGCTTGCGGCTGCTACTAAATAAGTGCCGACATCACTAAACCGATTAACATGTTATTGGAAATATTAACACCGGAAAAAAAGCTGTACACAGGAGAAGTATACGGCATCCAGCTGCCGGGCGTAGACGGGTCTTTCGAAGTACTGGACCGCCACGCTCCACTGATTGCTGCCCTGGGTAAAGGCAAAATGAAGGTGCTGAAAGATAAGAGCCATGCGGATCACTACTCCATCGAGGGCGGGTTCGTAGAAGTGCTGAATAACAAGGCGACGGTGCTGGTAGAAGGCGCCACCGCCCAGTAATTCTCAAAGGCTATACATTATAAAGCCGGGCAGTGATGCCCGGCTTTTTTTATGGAATCAGTTGAGTGAGGGATCGATCGGGAAGTTGGCCATCAGTGCGAAGTTGTTACCCAGCTTCTGGAGAGACTGTTTCCAGATCTCCTCTTCATTGCCATTGAAAAGGAGGGGAGGGGTGATGCGGGAGAGTATCCAGCTCTTCTCGTTCAGCTCACCTTCCAGCTGGCCGCTGGCCCATCCGGAGTAGCCGATGAAGAATTTGATCTTCTGCATATCCAGCTCTCCGCGGTTAATGAGTTCCACCACGGTGGCAAAGTCGCCTCCCCAGTAAAGTCCGGGGAAAACCTCGAATCCGCCTTCTATAAGGTCGGGTAGCTGGTGAATGAAGTGAACGGTGTCGAGTTGAACGGGGCCGCCGAAAAAGACGGGTATATTGGGTGTTACCACGGCGGGGATGAGCTCATCCAGTTTATGATCGAACGGGCGGTTTACCACGAAGCCAAAGCTGCCTTCTTCCTGATGTTCACATAGTAAAATCACCGTTCTGGCGAAATTCGGATCTTTCAGGAAGGGGTCCGCAATCAGCAATATTCCAGGCGCAAGTTGTTCCATACCTTATTCCTTAAGCTCTAACCAAATTTAACCAACTCCGGCCAACTATCGGCAATTGGCAGCCTGTTTTTTAGGGGAAAGTATTGCCTGCGACGCAATATGCCCGTTTTTTGTCGCGTCTGCCATTCCTGCATTCCATTGCAGGGAGGTATTTTTGAGATAACAAAACCCGCAATACCCATGGCAAAAACAAACTTTCAATCCGTAGATGAATACATTGCTACTTTTAGCGCAGAAGATCAGGCTGCATTGACGAAAATCCGTAAAGCTATCCAAAAGGCAGCACCCAATGCGGAAGAAGTGATCAGTTACCAGATACCTGCTTACAAGGAAATTGGATATGTGATCTATTTTTCCGGTTTTAAGGAGCATTATTCCCTCGCCTTCCCGCCCCCTTTCACGGTATTTACCGCATTCGCCAAAGAACTGGCCGGATACCAGCAATCTAAAAGCGTGGTGCAGCTGCCTAAAAGCGAACCACTCCCGCTGGAGCTGATAGGCCGTATGGTGAAGTTCCGTTTGGATGAGCAAAAGGCAGCCCCACAGAAAGCTAAGCCTGCAAATAAAGCTGCGGCTAAAGAAAAGGCAACTGGAAAGCCTGCTGCTAAAGCAAAGGCTGCCACAAAAGGGAACGATTCTGCGAAGCCTGCTGCCAATGCAAAGACTGTCACAAAAGGAAAAGCTCCAGCTGCTAAAGCAACTGCGCCCGCTAAGAAGGCCGGGGCTAAATAGAAAGCTCCTGCATAGCATATTACAAATACTGAGGCTGTACATAAAGGGAAGCTGAAGGTGCAGCTAAAACAAAGCGCCTGTAGTGTAACTGCATATCCCAAAAAATCTCCTGCAAGGCTGCTGTATATAGAAAGCCTGAAGCTATCAGTCATCATTCTCGGGATTACTGTGCCCGGTATGCTCCGACGGCTTACGAAGTGCTTTCTGTAACATGGCGTGATGATATTCAATCACACTCCTGTCTGCGTCAGTTTGCCTGCGTTGGAGATAAGCGGCGTGTGCCTTACTAATGTTTTCACGGCTGGCAGAAATCGATATGTTATTATCTACCAGGGCTTTTCGCTTCCTGATCTTCCGGGAAGTAATATATTCATCCAGCCGGATGAGCAAGTAGTAGCAGCACGACTTCAATAATACTGAGCAGGTAGGTGACAGGTATAACAGCCATATTGGGGGAACAGTGCCGGATGCTTCCTGCTCCTGATAATAGTATAGCAAGGACATTCCGCTGAAAATGCCGCCTATTGTAGCTGCCAGCCTCAATTTCAAAGCATTGGGTGGCTGAGGGTTAAAAAACAATGGTCAATGGGTTTAGTGTTTCTGTAATCTTTTCAGGTGATAAGCGTGGTATTGAATGTGGATCTCATGCTGGATTTCCTTCGCTTTCTCAATCCATTCCGGAGGGTTTTCCCGGTGCACATAAAGCCTGACCTTTTTACCGGAGTAGGGCCCGGTGAATTCCTGCATGCTATCCGGATGGCGGTGTGCTATGGCATAGTATACATCACCGTATAGCAGCTCTGCAGATAGTATCAGAATGTAACTCCACATACAATACACGTAGATAAGTGCCCCGGTTACGAAAAATAATGAGTCCATAAGTGGTTTTTTGATTTCGGGTTCAATTTAAAGCCGAAATCAATGCAAAAAATACCACCTCCGAATTCCGGAGATTCCTTTGCTCTAGTTTTGATACTGTTCAACAGGTATATATACCCGAAAGCCTCCAGTGGCCTTCACTCTTCTTTATTATTTATGAATCACATAATCTCCGGAAATCGGGGATATTCTCACCCTGGGCTACGGCAGTTTTTCCACAGTTTCCACAATTCGGTAATATGAAAGGCAATAGGATGTCTTCATCCTGCGTTATGAGTTCCGGCAGCACAAAAAGGGGGGCACGGAATCGTAAGGATTCCATACTGCTGTTTTACAATAAGTTATATTGGGAAGTTGAAGCAATAAAAAAAGGGACCTAGACAGATCCCTTACCATTTTATCAACCAAAATCTAAATCGCTTATGGAACGAATCCACGTCGATGTATGTAGAAAGTTTATTCGCTTCTTTGTATTGTAATCCAGTAGCAAATTTGGTACCAGATCACAGAACAAAGGTATGTAAAGTACACTTAATAACCGCGCAATTTCCCCGTTAAAATTACGTTAAAGTGATGTTTTTTAACAGCAGTGCCCCCCATTGTACTATATACCCCTATAATTTTGTATCACAGTTGCTATAGCAATTACCGTTATAAGGGAGTTTTTTCCCTATATTTATCGTTTCATAGCTTTTCAGAATGTTGCCGTTAAAAAAGATATTTCCTGTCATAATTTCCCTGATTACTCTCTCTCTTCTGGGTATCATCTACATACAGTTTAGCTGGATTCGTAATGCTGCCCACATCAGGAAAGAAGAGAAAGAACAGAAGATGACTGAAGCCGTCCTCGCCGCAGGTAATGAGCTCCTGAGCCGTTCTCTCACTCCCGTTACACGTATTCAGATTGACAGGAATAAAGACGGCGTAGCTTCCGGCAGACTGTCGCTGGATCCTCTCTCCGATAACTTCATCAAACCGCTTATTCCCATCTCCGCACAGGTAGATGTAAATGAAGTTTCTTCCGTACTCCGCAAAGCGATGAAAGAACGGAAACTGGATACCCTCTTCGAGTTCGGTATCGAATCAGGGATTGAAACAGGCACACAGTACAGAACCAGCATCCAGCTTGCATCCCGCCACTTTGTAGAACGCCTCCGCCGCCGGGAAATGGACTCTGCATTATACCAGGAAATCATTGTGCCGCTAGCAGAAAACTTCGCTTCCCCCACCATGGAAGTGCTCCACGTTTTTGTACCGCAAAGCAGCCTCACCGTATTCAAATCCCTCGGGTGGATGATCTTCGGCAGCATCCTGTTCACTATCATCATCGTAACGGCTTTCGCACTCACCATACGCACTATGCTCGGGCAGAAAAAACTCTCTGAAATCAAAAGCGATTTCATCAACAACATGACCCACGAACTCAAAACACCGCTGGCCACTATCTCTCTCGCAATAGACGCCATCGGTAACGAACGTGTCATGGAAAACAAAGAGAAAATCCGCTACTTCTCAGGCATCATCAAGGATGAAAATAAGCGTATGAACAAGCAGGTGGAATCCATCCTCCAATCCGCCCTCATGGAAAAGGAAGAGCTTTCCCCCAACCTGCAGCCTATCGACGTTCACCAGCTCATCACACATACCATCGATAACCTCCGCCTCCAGCTCGACGGCAAAAACGGGCGGGTGGATCTTCAGCTGAATGCCATCCAGCCTATCCTTAAAGCAGACGAAGTGCATTTCTCCAACCTGATCTTCAATCTGCTCGATAATGCTATCAAGTATTCGAAAGACAATCTGGAGATCCGCATCACCACCTCCAACACACGCAAGCATCTCGTCATCTCCATCGCTGATAACGGTATAGGGATGACGCGTGATACCGTATCCCGCATCTTCGAGAAATTCTACCGTGCACACACCGGCAACGTTCACAACGTAAAAGGCTTCGGTCTTGGGCTTAGCTATGTAAAAGCCATCGTGGATGCGCATAAGGGTAAAATTCGCGTGGAAAGCGTTTTAGGAAAGGGGAGCCGTTTTACAATGGAGTTTCCGCAAGAGTAGGTTATCTTTGCGTTGGAAATCAGACCGTAGCAGATCATGTTGTCAGAAAAAGAATTGCACAGATATAAGCATCCGATCGCAGTGCCCGGCATGGGCGTGCAGATGCAGGAGCAACTGAAGAAAGCACGCATCCTCATCATTGGGGCGGGCGGATTGGGAAGCCCCATTGCCCAATACCTCAGCGCTGCCGGCGTGGGAGTGATCGGAATTGCAGATTATGGTGTGGTGCTGGAAGAAGACTTCCACCGTCAGCCACTGTTCAACATGCAGGACCTGCGCAAGCACAAAGCTAAAATGGCTGCCAGCCGCCTCTTCTCCCTCAACCCCTGGAACAAACACTACCCCTTACTGATACAGGTACGCCCCGATAATGCCCTGCAGGTAATTCAGGGATTCGACCTGGTGGTGGACTGCTCACAGCACCGGCCTACCCACCTCGTGGTGAATGATGCGTGTATGCTGGAGGGTAAGCCCTTTGTAATGGGAGAAGTACATAACTGGACGGCCTGGTGGGGCGGGTTCAATATGCTGCCGGTAAATGGCGGGCCTGCTGCCTCTTATCGCTGCAACGAGTTCCTGGTAGATGATTTCCGCAATTTCGATGCCGGTGCCATGGGCGCTACCCATGGTGCAACAGCCCTCCTGATGGTCAATGAGATCATCAAATACCTGGCGGGTGTACCCGGACTAGCAGGGAAATTACATACCTTCAACTACCTGCATCATCAGTTCGAAGTGCGCGACCTCCATTCCGATCCGGCCAAGATACAGGGCGTGAAGGATAACGGATTGCTCTCTGCCGACGATTACGGCCTGGAGATCGTTCCGGATGTGGAAGACTGACCCGTTTTTACCCAATACCCCGGTCCTGTATGGTTTATTACATCCTCGCCGGTTATATCATTGTCATCGTACTGGTTTTCATTATCCAGGACCGCTTCATCTGGAAGCCGGAAAAACTACGCCCCGATTTCATCTTCCGTTACGACCAGCCTTTCGAAGAGCTCTTTTTCGATCCCGAACCCGGAGTAAGGCTGAATGGACTGCATTTTACCGTGGAAGCGCCGCGGGGGCTGCTCCTTTACTTCCATGGCAATACCCGCAGCATCAAAGGTTGGGGGAAGTATGCCCGCGATTATACCCGCCACGGGTATGATGTATTAATGGTGGATTACAGGGGCTTCGGGAAAAGTACCGGCAGGCGCACGGAGTCTCAGCTGCTGAAAGATGCCCAGTTTGTATACGATGCCCAGCTGGCAAAGTACCCGGAAAGCCATATGCTCGTTTACGGGCGGAGCATGGGAAGCGGCTTTGCAGTGAAGCTGGCCTGCGATAACCGGCCCCGTTACTGCATCCTTCACGCACCATATTACAGTTTTACCCGCGTCGTCAAACGTTTTTTGCCTATTTTACCGGTAACATGGGTGTTGAAGTACCACCTCCGCGCCGATCAATGGATCCGCAAGGTGAACTGTCATACCTACATCCTGCACGGAACGAAAGACAGGCTGATCCCTATCCGGCACAGTGAAAGCCTCCGCGATCTGAATCCCGGAAAGGTGACGCTGATACGCATTAAAGGAGGAGGGCACAACAATCTTTCGTCTTTCCCGGAATACCATACGTTCATCCGCGACATCCTGCAGGAGTAGCCACCCCTTTAAAAACAAACCAATGCCGCAGCTGACCGCCATACTTAAGCATCTCAAAACCATCGCCATCTGGGCTATCGCCGTGTACCTGGCAGCAGGTATCGGACTGTATTTTGTACAGGACAGGCTGCTGTTTCATCCGGAAGTGCTGCCGGCCAATTACCAGTATAAGTTCGATGTACCCTTCCAGGAGATGCTGATCCCGGTGAATAAGAAAGTGAAGCTGAGTGCGGTATTGTTCAAAGCGGAGCGGCCAAGGGGGATGGTGCTGTATTTCCATGGGAATTCAGCCAATATTAACCGGTATGCGAAGTATATGCCCAATTTTACCCGGAACGGGTATGATGTGCTGATTATGGATTACCGGGAATTCGGGAAAAGCACGGGCCGGCTTACGGAAGAAGCCATGTATGAAGATGCGCTCCTCATGTACAAAGTGGCCCGTACCCGCTTTGCACCTCACCAGATCGTGATATACGGGAAATCTCTCGGAACGGGGATCGCCACCCAGCTGGCATCGGTCCGCGATTGCCGCCGCCTTATACTGGAAACACCCTATTATAATATAGGAGATGTAGCTGCCGAAGCAGCGCCCATCTACCCCTATAGCCTTCTGCTGAAGTTTAAGCTGCCTACCAACGAATACCTCCCTAAAGTAACCGCTCCCGTTGCCATCTTCCATGGTACGGAAGACGAAACGGTGCCCTATGCCTCCGGCATAAAGCTGAAAGCCCACTTCAAACGGGGCGATACCCTGTTTACCATTAAAGACGGGGAGCATAATAACCTGAGCGACTACCCATTCTTCCACCAGAAACTTGATTCCCTGCTGCAGTTATAGCAGCTTTACTGCGTGTTTAGCGCACTTCCGTTAGGGAAACACCGCGGGGGGAAACCTTCAGCTCATGGGGAACACCCATTTTGAGCGCGTAGTTCTCGTCCTGATGCCCTACGGGGAAGTTGTAGCATACGGGGTAATCGTATTCCGCTACCAGGTTCCTGATGATCTCGAACTCCGTTTGCCCGAAGGGGGTATCGGTTTCGCGCGGGTCGGCGAAGGAGCCTACCACGAGACCGGCCAGCTCATCGAGCCATCCTGCCCGTTTGAGGTTATACATCATACGGTCGATATTATAGCGGTATTCGCCGATATCTTCCAGTACGAGAATCCTGCCTTTGGTTTTGGGCTGTGAAGGCGTGCCTGAAACATTGGAAAGGAGGGTGAGGTTACCACCTACAAGGGCTCCGGTGGCTTTGCCGGAACGGTTCATGTCATGCGCGGCTGTGGAATAGCGGCTTCGTTTGCCGGAAAGTGCGTCTCTCAGGCTGGCTACATAGTCATTATCCTTTGTGGAGGAGGAGATGCCGCTGCACATAAGGGTATGCAGGCTGGCGGTTTTATGCTGTTCGAGGAGGTGGGTGTGCAGTACGGTGATGTCGCTGTATCCGCAAAGCCATTTGGGATGCTTGCGGAAGCGGGAAAAGTTGATCCGGTCGAGGATACAAACCATGCCGTATCCGCCACGGCCGAAAAGGATGGCTTTTATCTCTTTATCGTCCAGCATATCCTGGAGTTCTTCGAGCCGGAGCTCGTCCGGAGCGGAGAAATTATGGAAACTGGTACCTACCGTGATACCGAGATGAACCCGGTAGCCCCAGGACCGCAGTACTTCTGCCGCATATTCAGCCGCCTGGAGCTCCATTTTACTACTGGGGCACATAATGCCTATAAGGTCGCCTTTTTTCAGATATGGCGGAATTTTGATCATTCTACAGCGCTTTAGTTTACCTTTGCAGATTAGTAATAAATTCACAAATAACCTGCAATGGGGAACCAAAGTAAGTGTTATTTTCAATTTTTTAACGGAGAATACGCCAATGGAAAAATTTAACAGATACCTGGTGACGGCAGCTTTACCCTATGCCAACGGACCGGTGCACATAGGGCACCTGGCCGGATGCTACCTGCCGTCAGATATTTACGTGCGGTATCTCAGAGCCAGAAAAATGGACGTGAAATTCGTCTGCGGAACCGATGAACATGGTGTGCCTATCACCATCAAGGCGATGCAGGAAAACGTCTCCCCGCAAGATATTGTAGACAAGTACTACGCCGTGATCCGCGACAGCTTCGCGGCCATGGGTATTTCTTTCGATATATTCTCCCGCACCTCCCGCCAGATCCATCACGAAACGGCAGCGGATTTCTTCAAAGTGATGTACGATAAAGGACTGTTCGAAGAAAGAGAGTCCGAGCAATATTTTGATGAAATCAAACAGGTGTTCCTGGCCGACCGCTATATCATCGGTACCTGCCCCAAATGTGGGAACGACCGTGCTTATGGCGACCAGTGCGAGCGCTGCGGCAGTTCGCTCAGTCCGGATGAGCTCATTAACCCCCGCTCCGCCCTCAGCGACGCGGTGCCTGTGAAGCGCAAAACCAAACACTGGTACATGCCGCTGCAGCAGTACGAGCCCTGGCTGAAACAATGGATCCTCGAAGAGCATAAAGAATGGAAGAATAACGTATTCGGCCAATGTAAAAGCTGGCTGGATAACGGGCTGCAAAGCCGTGCCATGACGCGCGACAGTAACTGGGGTATTAAAGTGCCCCTGCCCGATGCAGAAGGTAAAGTACTCTACGTTTGGTTCGACGCGCCTATCGGGTATATTTCCGCCACCAAGGAACTGACCGATAACTGGGCAGATTACTGGTGTAAAGAAGATACACGCCTCGTGCACTTCATCGGGAAAGATAATATCGTGTTCCACTGCATCATCTTCCCGGCGATGCTGAAAGGGCATGGTAACTTCATTGTTCCTGATAACGTACCTGCCAACGAATTCCTCAATATCGAAGGTGAAAAGGTATCTACCTCCCGTAACTGGGCAGTATGGGTACACGATTATATCCAGGATTTCCCCGACCAGCAGGACGTGCTCCGTTACGTACTTTGCTCCACGGCGCCTGAAACCAAAGACAATGACTTTACCTGGAAAGATTTCCAGGACCGCAATAACAACGAGCTGGTAGCTAACCTCGGCAACTTCGTAAACCGTACGATGGTGCTCATGCACAAGCTCTGTGGTGGTAAGGTGCCCCCGATGCATGCTGCTGTGAAAGATGCGGCAGACGATGCCATATTCGCCATGCTGCAGGATGCCAAGCTGAAGATTTCAGAGAACCTGGAAACCTACCGCTTCCGCGATGCACTGTCTGAAGTGATGAACGTGGCACGTGAAGGCAACCGCTATCTGCAGGAAAAACAACCCTGGATTCTGGCTAAAACACCAGAGCTGCAACAGCAGAACCAGCAAGCGATCGACAACTGCCTGCACGTGTGCCTGCAGCTGACGGCTAACCTGGCCATTTTCCTCAATCCCTTCCTGCCGTTTACGGCGCAGAAGATCTGCCATATGCTCAAAGTGGTGGATAAGATGCTGGACTGGGAGAACGCAGGCAGCATGAAGCTGGTAAGCGTTGGTTATTCCCTGCGTCCGCCCGAACTGTTGTTCAAAAAGGTGGAAGACGAACAGGTGGCTGCACAGGTAGAGAAACTGCATGCCGGTCTGAAGAAGTCTGCCGCCGCCGCTGCAACTGCAGCAGCTCCTGTACCCGAAGCAAAGCCTGCCAAGGCGGAGATCCAGTACGATGATTTCGCGAAGCTGGACCTGCGTGCCGGTACCATTACCCATGCAGAAAAGGTGCCTAAAGCTGATAAACTGCTGAAACTCACGGTAGACCTCGGAAGCGAGCAGCGTACTGTAGTATCAGGCATCGCGGAGCACTTTGCGCCGGAAGCCATTATAGGCAGGCAGGTAACGCTGGTGGCCAACCTGGCCCCCCGCAAAATGCGCGGTATCGAAAGCCAGGGCATGATCCTGATGGCAGAAGATAACGGTAAGCTCGTGTTCGTAAACCCCGATGCCCCTGTGGCTCCGGGAAGCGGCATCAGCTGATCCTCAGAAAATAATGTTAAAAGGCCGGCGGATTCGCCGGCCTTTTTCGTTTCAGGCAAGTTTTCAACCGTAAAAAATGCTAAATTCATTGCTCTAAAGCTGGAAATTATGCAAAGAAGGATCAATAAAGTTGCTGTGCTGGGTTCAGGAGTAATGGGTTCGCGGATTGCGTGCCACTTTGCCGGTGTAGGCGTAAAAGTTTTACTGCTGGATATTGTACCGAAAGAACCAAATGATAAGGAGAAAGCCAAAGGCCAGACCCTCGAAAGCCCGGCAGTTCGTAACCGCATCGTGAATGATGCATTGCAGGCCGCCATCAAATCCAATCCTTCCCCGCTTTATACCAAAGAAGCAGCCAAACACATCACTACCGGTAACTTCGACGACGATATGAAATCCATCGCAGGATGCGACTGGATCATTGAAGTAGTGGTGGAAAATCTCGATATCAAAAAGAAAGTGTTCGAACAGGTAGAGAAATACCGCACACCGGGCACACTCATCACCTCCAATACTTCCGGCATTCCCATCCACCTCATGGCGGAAGGGCGCAGTGCCGACTTCCAAAAGCATTTCTGCGGAACACACTTCTTCAACCCGCCCCGCTATCTCCGTTTACTGGAGATCATTCCCACGCCGCATACCGACCCTGCGGTAACGGAATTCCTCATGCACTACGGCGACCTTTTTCTTGGTAAAACCACCGTACTGTGTAAAGACACACCGGCGTTCATCGCTAACCGTGTTGGTGTTTTCTCCATCATGGCTATTTTCCACATCATGCAGGAAATGGGGCTGGGGATTGATGAAGTGGATTCACTGACAGGCCCCATCATTGGCCGGCCTAAATCCGCTACTTTCCGTACTGCCGACGTAGTGGGTATCGATACACTCGTGAAAGTGGCCAAAGGCGTGGCAGACAATGCGCCGAACGATGAAGCACGTGCTATCATGGAAATACCTCCCTTCCTGCAAAAGGTAGTGGAGAATAACTGGCTGGGCGATAAAACCGGTCAGGGCTTTTACAAGAAAACAAAAGGAGAAGGCGGAAAGGAAATCCTTACGCTTAATCTCCAGACCATGGAATACGGCCCCAGGCAGCGCGCGAAGTTTGCATCTATCGATGCCGCAAAGCCTGTGGAGGATCTGAAGCAACGTATTAAAATGCTGGCCAACGCCGGCGATAAAGCGGGAGAGTTTTACAAGAACTTCCACGCCTACCTTTTCTCCTACATTTCCCACCGCATTCCCGAAATCGCCGACGACCTGTATAAGGTAGACGATGCCATGAAAGCAGGCTTCGGATGGGAGATAGGCGCATTCGAAACCTGGGATCTGCTGGGTGTGGAAAATGGTATCAAAACCATTAAGGACAAAGGCCGTACCGTGGCCCCCTGGGTGGAAGAAATGCTGGCAGCCGGTGTGAAAAGCTTTTACAAAGTAGAAAACGGGAAGAAGTTCTATTACGACCTCGCTTCCAAAGCATACAAAGCGGTTCCGGGGGCAGATGCATTCATCATCCTCGAAAACCTCTCCAATAACATCGTTTGGAAGAACAGCGCCTGTAATCTGTACGACCTGGGCGATGGCATCCTTTCCCTCGAATGGAAAACGAAGATGAATACCATCGGGGGCGAAGTGCTGGAAGGCGTGCATAAATCAATCGACCGTGCTGAGAAAGACTTCCGTGGTCTGGTACTGGCTAATGATGCCGCCAACTTTTCTGCAGGTGCCAATGTGGGAATGATCTTCATGTTTGCTGCCGAGCAGGAGTACGATGAACTGGATATGGCAGTACGCCTTTTCCAGCGGAGTACCATGCGTTTGCGGTATTCCAACATCCCGGTGGTGGTAGCGCCTCACGGCCTTACGCTGGGTGGCGGTTGTGAAATGAGCCTTCACGCCGATGCTGTTCAGGCAGGAGCGGAATCCTATATCGGACTGGTGGAACTGGGCGTAGGCCTGATCCCCGGTGGCGGCGGTACGAAAGAATTTGCGCTGCGCGCGTCCGACGAATATAAGGAAGGGCAGATCGAGAACCCCATTCTGCAGGATCGTTTCCTGACCATTGCACAGGCTAAGGTAGCCACCTCTGCGCAGGAAGCATTTGAGCTGGGCATTCTCCGCCATGGAATTGATGCTGTGAGTCTTAACCACAGCCGTATCATTGCCGATGCGAAGCAAAAAGCAATAGAACTGGCCGATGCGGGATATGTGCGCCCCATTGAGCGGACGGACGTTAAAGTGATGGGCCGTGGCGCACTGGGAGCCATGCTCACAGGGATCAATGCCATGAAATTTGCCCGCTACATTTCAGAACATGATGCAAAGATTGCAGGGAAGCTGGCGTACGTTATGTGCGGCGGCGACCTGTCTGAACCGGCACTCGTGAGTGAGCAGTATCTGCTGGATCTGGAAAGGGAAGCATTCCTCAGCCTCTGTGGTGAAAGGAAAACCCTGGAAAGATTGCAGAGCGTGCTGAAAACAGGTAAGCCAGTTCGCAACTAAAGTATATTTTCGCCATTCAAATCTGTCAACTTGGAACACACAAAAATCCTATCCCTACACCAGCTCTCCAAGCGCTATGGCCCTGTGCAGGCGCTTAACGGCGTGTCTTTCGACGTACCTGCCGGTAGCGTATTCGGCGTGCTGGGCCCTAACGGGAGCGGTAAAACAACACTGCTGGCAATTGTGATGGACGTGCTGAAGGCCAATTCCGGTACCTATACCTGGTTTGGCCAGCCTGCGCATCACTCACTCCGCCGCCGCATCGGAACCCTGCTGGAAACACCCAACTTCTACCACTATTATTCCGCAGTCCGCAATCTTGAAATAGCTGCAGCCATCAAACAACATGGGCACGATGATATCGAGCGCGTGTTGAAACTTGCCGGGCTGTGGGAAAGGAAAGATTCAAAATTCAGCACCTTCTCACTCGGTATGAAGCAGCGCCTCGCCATTGCCAGCGCTCTACTGGGTAATCCGGAAGTATTACTGCTCGA
Organism: Chitinophaga deserti; assembly: GCF_003149455.1. Classification (GTDB taxonomy): domain Bacteria; phylum Bacteroidota; class Bacteroidia; order Chitinophagales; family Chitinophagaceae; genus Chitinophaga; species Chitinophaga deserti. Next base: position 411,901 of record NZ_QFFK01000001.1, on the reverse strand, counting down.
TGAACCTACCAACGGCCTCGACCCCGCCGGTATCGCAGAGATCCGGGATATGATCCGGGAACTGGGTAAGCAGGGTACTACCGTTATCATGGCCAGCCACTTACTCGATGAAGTGGAGAAGGTCTGCACCCACGTTGCTATCATGAAAAAGGGAGTATTGCTCACCTGCGGGCATGTAGATGAAGTGCTGTCCAGCGAAGATATGATCGAAGTAAGTGCCCCTGATGCAGGAAAACTGGAACAGGCATTAAACGCCTTGCCGGGCCTCCGCTCTCTGCGCCGTCACAACGGTGGTTTCCAGATTGTAATGGAAAACGGGCAAACTGCCGATCAGGTAAACGCTTACTGTTTCGAACAGGGCATCACCCTCAACTATCTCGCCCTGCGCCGTAAGAGCCTGGAAGCGCGTTTCATTGAACTGACCAATTAATCTCCCCCGTCATGACCGATCTCTTAAAAATAGAATGGCTGAAAGTAAAGGCATACCGCACTTTCTGGATCCTTTCCGGCCTCTTCCTCATAGGTGTTCCCCTGATTTGCTGGGCGTATGAAAGCATCCTGCTGAATGCGAACCAGATGATCTCGGCATACCTCTCTTCCTTCAGCTTCCCCAAAGTATGGGAAACAGCCGCCTGGCTGGGTAGCTGGATGTCGCCTGTTATGGGCATCCTGCTGATTATTTCGCTGACGAATGAGAACAACTTCCGCACTGTACGCCAGAACATTATCGACGGCTGGAGCAGGGAGCAGTTCTTTTTCGCCAAATACGGTACCATGGTATCGGCCGCCATCTTCATGACCGCTGTAATGGCACTCACTTCCCTGTTTTTCGGATTGAAGTCAGGCCGTGGCAGTGTGGGTGATGGAACCGAGTTTATCTGGTACGCTTTCGTGCAGAATATGACTTACCTGTCGCTGGCGTTTTTCCTCGGCATTTATATGCGCCGGGCGGGAATAGCCATCGCCATTTATGTGATGTATGCCTATATCGGGGAAATGGCACTGATGGGATTACTCGAATTCAAGGTAAAGTTCCATAGCAGCGTGTTCCTCCCGCTGGAATGTACAGACCGCCTTATCCCCGGCGATTCCGGGATCGTAAGGAACCTGGTTCGCGAAGGCGGTGCTCCTCCGTCTAAAGCAACGCTGCAGCTGATCGCCTTTGGGTGGATCATCCTCTTCGGATTGCTCGGATGGCGTAAAATGAAGAAGTCTGATATCTGATTTCCGGGGTTAAAAAATTAACAACCGCAGGATTTGTGCGCCGGTGCATGTACATTTGTTGATAAAAGTAACAAGGTGAAGCAGGAAAAATTGATACTGGTAACAAACGACGACGGGATAACCGCTCCGGGCATCCGCAACCTCATTGAGGCCGTGCGCCCCCTGGGGCAGGTGGTAGTGGTAGCACCCGATAGTCCGCAGTCCGGTAAAGGCCATGCCATCACGCTTGGGTTCCCGCTCCGGCTCAATACCGTCGATATCTTCGAAGGGATCGAAGCCTGGCAGTGTTCCGGTACACCGGTAGACTGTGTGAAACTGGCCCGCGACAAGATACTGCACCGCGCGCCCGATGTTTGCGTGAGCGGTATTAACCACGGCGCCAATCATTCCATCAATATCATTTATTCCGGCACTATGTCTGCCGCTATGGAAGCAGCTATTGAAGGGATTCCCTCAGTAGGGTTTTCGTTCCTTAACTATGCTTACGATGCAGACTTTACTTCCAGCCGTAAGGTGGCACATGAAGTAACGCGCCGTATGCTGGAAACTCCGCTACCGGCACACACCCTGTTTAACGTTAATATCCCTGACGTTCCGGCGAAAGATTATAAAGGCATCCGCATCTGCCGCCAGGCCAATGCCAAATGGCAGGAAGAATTCGATGAAAGGAGAGACCCTCACGGCAAAAAGTACTACTGGCTCACCGGCGCTTTCAAAAACCAGGACACCGGCGACGACACTGATGTATGGGCGCTGGAAAACGGGTATACATCCCTTGTGCCGGTGCAGTACGACCTTACCAACTACCGCCTGAAAAAACAACTCGAAGCCGAATGGCAATTCTGATAATCCTATGAACATGTTAAAACAAGACAAACTATCACTGGGCATTTTACTCGGCTTCCTTACGCCGTTGATAGCCTTCCTGTTATATTACCTGATCGCTATTTATCCCAAGAATCTGGGCCTGGGCGAGTTCCTGAAAATGCTCAGCAACAACCGTTACCTCATTCCGAAAATCATCAGCATCTGCCTGCTGGCAAATGGTGTGGTGTTTTATCTCTATACCCGCAAACGCCGCGACCTTACGGCCCGTGGCATATTCCTGGTCACATTGTTATACGCAATCGTTATCTTGCTGCTTAAAATCATCTAAGAACGGGGCATGAAGTATTACATCATTGCGGGAGAAGCCTCCGGCGATCTGCACGGAAGCAACCTGATCCTTCAACTTAAACAACAGGACCCTTCGGCAAACATCCGTTGCTGGGGAGGCGATCTCATGCAACAGGCGGGTGCTACCGTAGTGAAGCACTACAAGGAGCTTGCTTTCATGGGCTTTGCAGAAGTGATCATGAACCTCCGCACAATTCTTAAAAACCTCGATTATTGTAAACAGGACATCACTGCCTGGAAGCCCGATGTGCTCATCCTCATCGACTATCCCGGGTTTAACCTCCGCATTGCCGAATGGGCAAAGCAGCAGGGGATTAAAGTGATTTATTATATCAGCCCGCAGGTATGGGCCTGGAAAGAAGGCCGTGTGAAAAAGATCCGTGAAGTAGTAGATAAAATGCTGGTGATCCTGCCTTTTGAGCAGGACTTCTACAAGAAATGGAACTTTGAAGTAACGTATGTGGGGCATCCCCTCATCGAAGCGGTGAAAGCAGCGCAGCAGGCGCCGCCGTTACCGCCGTTCTCCGATAAGCCTATTATTGCCCTGCTCCCCGGGAGCAGAAAGCAGGAGGTAACCAAGAAGCTGCCGGTAATGCTTTCCGTTGCCAAGTACTTCCCCGAATATCAGTTCATCGTAGCCCAGGCCCCCAGCCTGGACGATTCGTTCCTCCGTCAGTATACAGACGCATATCCCAACGTATCTACCGTGAAGGGGCAAACTTACCCGCTCCTTATCCAGGCTACTGCCGCACTGGTTACCAGCGGTACCGCCACCCTGGAAACTGCGCTCTTTGGCGTACCGGAAGTGGTATGCTACAAGGGTAGCCCCATTTCCTACTTCTTCGCCAAAAGGCTCATCAAAGTGAAGTACATTTCGCTGGTAAACCTCATTATGGATAAGCTGGTGGTGAAAGAGCTCATCCAGCACGATCTTACGGAGGAAAACCTGCTGAAGGAACTCACGCTTATCCTGAAGGATACGGCCCGTCATCAGCAGATGAAAGCCGATTACGCCACGCTCTGGACACTCCTGGGCGATGGTACCGCTTCACAGAAAGCCGCCTCCGAAATTGTACGGATGGTTAGCGGAAAATAAGCTTATACAGGAGAATCAATATCGCTATCAGGAATAACAGGATGGAAATCCGGTTCATGCCGTGCATGAGCTTCGTGTTGGTGTTCAGCGGTTCGGATTTATCGCGCTTGCGGATGTAGAGGTATTGCAGGATCTGCTGCCAGATGCTTTTCATGCCCCAAATATCCGAAATGCGGGCCGATTCTTCATAATCAGTTATTTTTACCCGGTATTTAACCATTTACAGACAGTTTATGAGGAGATTAATCGTGGCCCTGGGGCTGGCGGCAGCCACCATCCCGGCCAGGGCGCAGCAATTAAAGGAACTGAACAGCGGATGGGAATTCCGGAGGGCAGACGAAAACATCTGGCGGAAAGCCACCGTACCCGGCACCGTACATACCGACCTGCTCGCACACAAACTCATCCCCGACCCCTTTGCCGGCGCCAACGAAAAAGGCCTGCAATGGATCGATAAGAAAGACTGGGAATACCGCACCACTTTCGATATCCCGGCAGCAATGTTCGCAAACGATGCAATAGCACTCGACTTCACCGGACTGGATACTTACGCCGACGTTTATTTCAACGACTCACTGATACTCCGCGCACAGAATATGTTTGTGGGCAAAGAGGTCTACGTAAAAGCCATTGCCCGCCAGCATGGCAATACCTTGCGCATTCTCTTCCACAGCCCCATCATGCATGATATGCCCAAATTCATGCAGGACAGGCTGGTGTACCCTGCCGGCAACGATGCCAGCGATATTCCGCTGAGTGTGCATGCCCGTAAGGCACCATACCATTACGGATGGGACTGGGGCCCGCGCTATGTAACCAGCGGCATCTGGCGCCCTGTATACCTCCGCGCCTGGAATAAAGTACAGCTTCAGGACGCCTGGATCAAACAGCAGCAATTGACAGATGCATCCGCCAGCCTCGAAGCCTCACTTACAGTAGACGTTCAGCAGGCAGGTTCCTATACCGCCGTAGTACACAGCGGTAATAAAGCTTTTGCTTCACAGAAGCTCCCGGTCACATTACAGGCGGGCAAACAATCGGTCAACATCCCTTTCAATATCCGACAGCCCAAACGCTGGTGGCCTAACGGACTGGGCGAGGCATACCTCTACCCGGTTACCATTTCCATTCTTCATGGTAAAGACACCCTGCAGCAGCTGACGCGCCGCATTGGCCTGCGTACCGTGGAAGTGGTGAATGCTCCCGATAATGAAGGCACCTCCTTTTACCTGAAAGTAAACGGCAAGCCGGTGTTCATGAAAGGGACCAACTACATCCCTTCCGACAACTTCCTGCCACGCGTTACCGACGACCGCTACCGTAAAATGTTCCACGACATGGCTATCAGCCATTTCAACATGGTACGTATCTGGGGAGGCGGTATTTATGAGAACGATATTTTCTATGATCTGGCCGATGAGAAAGGCATCCTTGTATGGCAGTATTTTATGTTCGCCTGCACGCTTTATCCTTCTGACCCTGCCTTCCTGGCGCAGGTGAAGGAAGAAACCGCTTATAACATCCGCCGCCTTCGCAACCACCCCTCACTCGCACTCTGGTGCGGTAATAACGAAATTGCCGTGGCCATCAAGAACTGGGGCTGGAAGGATGGATACGCCTATACCGATGCACAATGGGCATCGCTCCTCAAAGGCTATGAAACCCTTTTCCAGGAATTGCTGCGCGATGAGGTGAAAGCGCACGATCCTTCGCGGTTTTATCTTCCTTCATCTCCCATCAGCAACTGGGGCCGTCCGGAAGATTTCCGCAATGGCGATAACCACTACTGGGGTGTATGGCATGGTATGGAGTGGTTCGAAGCCTTTACCACCCACGTTCCCCGCTTCATGAGCGAATTCGGTTTCCAGTCGTTCCCCGATATTCATACCGTACGCCGCTTTGCAGATACCACACAGTGGGATATCCATTCTTTTGTGATGCAGTCGCACCAGAAGTCGTTTACCCGTGGTAATGCCGCAATTCAGACGTATATGGATCATTACTACCACCGTCCGAAGAACTTCCCTGCGTTTCTCTATATGAGCCAGGTATTGCAGGCGGAAGGGATGAAAATAGGGATGGAAGCACACCGCCGCAATATGCCTTTCTGCATGGGTACCTTGTACTGGCAGTTTAATGATACCTGGCCGGGAGCTTCCTGGAGCGGTATCGATTACTACGGCCGCTGGAAAGCACTGCAATACTTTGTGCAGAAAGCGTACGTACCGGTGCTGGTAAGCATCGCTGCCGAAGAAGGACAGGTAAGGGCATATGTGGTGAATGACCTGATGAAAGATGAGAAGGCCCGGCTGGAACTGACGCTGATGGACCTCGAAGGGAAAGTGAACAAACGCATCGAAGAGAAAGTACTGGCAAAATCCAATACTTCTCACATTGCATGGAAGATGGATAAGGATGCTATTTTACAGGGAGCCGATCCCCGGAAGGTAATTTTGTATGCCAAACTGGTAAACGAAAATCAAACCCTCTCTGAGAATGTATTTTACTTTGTTGCACCCCGCGAACTGGACCTGCCTGTGGCGGATATCCGGTTAGAAGTAAACGAATCGGGCGGGAAGAAGCTGGTGACGGTTAGCTCCGCGAAGCTGGCCAAAAACATCTGGCTGCTGCTGGACAAAGACGACAAGTCTCATTTCTCCGATAATTACTTCGACCTGTTGCCTGGCATGAGTCGTACGGTGGAGCTGGAAACCAGCATGAGCCTGGAAGCCGTGAAATCGGAATTGAAAGCCTGGGATGTGAAGGGCGTTACCCAATAAATAAACAGTGAACTACATGAAAAAGATGAAACATTTGATTTTGGCAGGCTGTATGCTGGCGGGCGTTTCAGCCCACGCGCAAAACGAGCCTTATGTGAAGGAAAAGGATCCGCTGGTACTCGATAAACTCGAACAGTGGCAGGATTGGAAGTTTGGACTGATGATGCACTGGGGTACTTATTCCCAATGGGGTATCGTGGAGTCGTGGAGCCTTTGCCCTGAAGATGAAGGCTGGACGCAGCGGCAGCCCGCAGGCATTCCATACTACGAATACGTTCAGAAGTATGAAGCCCTTCCCAATACATTCAATCCCGTAAAGTTCGATCCCGCCAAATGGGCTACCGCCGCTAAAAAGGCCGGGATGAAATACATGGTTTTTACCACCAAGCATCACGACGGTTTCAATATGTTCGATACCAAACAGTCGGACTACAAGATCACTGCCCCCAACGTGCCTTTCAGCAAAGATCCCCGGGCGGATGTTACCAAAGAAGTGTTTAACGCTTTCCGTAACGAAGGCATCCATATCGGTGCTTACTTTTCTAAACCCGACTGGCACGTGGATTCTTACTGGTGGGATTACTTCCCCCCGAAAGACCGTAACCCGAGCTACGAACTGGCTAAATACCCCGAGCGCTGGAATTCTTTCAAGAAATTCACGTTTAACCAGATTCAGGAACTGATGACCGGTTATGGTAAGGTAGACATTCTGTGGCTCGATGGCGGCTGGGTTCGTCCACTGAACATGCACACCAAAGAATCCCTGTCGTGGAATAAAACGCCCGCGCAGGATCAGGATATCGATATGCCCGGTATCACCGCCATGGCGCGTAAGCACCAGCCCGGCCTGATCGTGGTAGACCGCAGTGTACATGGCGCCTACGAGAACTATCGCACTCCCGAGCAAACGATCCCCGACAAGCCGCTGGATTACCCCTGGGAAACCTGTATGACGATGGGCGGCTCCTGGAGCTATGTTCCCAACGATCAGTACAAGCCCACCAATACGATCATTCATAACCTGGTAGATATTGTGGCGAAAGGTGGTAACTACCTGCTGAATATTGGCCCCGGCCCCGATGGTACCTGGCACGAAGAAGCATACCGCAAGCTCGACAGCATCGGCAGCTGGATGCAGCTGAACGGGGATGCGATTTATGGAACACGTTCCGTAGCGCCTTACAAAGATGGTAAAGTGTGTTTCACACAGAAGCGCGATGGAAGTGTATATGCTATTTATCTGCTGGGCGAAGGGGAGCAACTCCCTTCCGTGATCCGCTTCAGCGGAATTGCCCCTAAGAAAGGAGCAAAGCTGCAGCTGCTGGGTTACAAAGGCAAAGTATCGTGGAAACAAAGTGGAGACGCTGTGGAGATACAGGTGCCTGCCGGTGCTCAGAAGCAAGGCCTGAAACATGCAGTAGCGATCAAACTGGGATAATCCGGTTGAAGCATGATATAAAAAAAAGCGCCCCGTTTATTGCGGGGCGCTTTTTTTTATATGCTTATGTTATTTTCCTTCCTTCAGCCAGTTGCCGAAGTTTACAGATATACCGGTGTTGAAGGAGAATGGCTGGAAGTAGTTATTTAAGGTAGGGCCGGCTTCCGGTCCGTCGTTACGCAGCGGAACGGATGCGCGCAGCTGCCAGAACCATTTTACGTGTTTATAGCCTACACGCACAGTAGCAGCAGGTTCCATGAAGGGGATCAGCTTGCCGTCCAGCTCCTGGAAATCCATCCGTGCAAACTGGTCGCCGTCCCAGGCGAGGCGGCCGCTGGATACATTATTGAATTTTACGAGAGAGAAGCGTGTGGAAACTGCTACTTCCACAACCTTGTGAGACAGGCCGAAGGAAGGCTGGATGAAGAACTTATGGAGTTTGGTGCGCAGTTTATAATCATCATAACCCCGGATAGAATCCGGCTTCATCAGATAGGCAGATTCATAAGTGTGGAACCCGCCGAAACCATATCCGCCATATACTTCGAATACAGCCTTCTTGCTTACACCCAGCGATTTCGTATAACCGGCGCCCACTTCAAAGATACCTCCACGGGTATTGGGGTCTACGATCGGATCATCATATTCATCATCATCCTCTAAACTAATAAGGCGGGAAACATACTGGCCGTTGGTCATAATGGCGAAGTTGTCGGTGATAGCATATGCAGCCTGCCAGTCAGACAGCGATACCGAAGCTTTTACTTCGCCTTTTTCTTTCAGCAGGGGAACATTCACCTGGTTAGGGACATAAACGTTTCTGTTACAGGCAGTAAATGCAAGCGCAGGAACAGCAAGCAGAAACAGGTAGCATTTCTTCATACTAAAGTTGTTGTAGGTTGATCGGATGTAGAACGGTCAATATACCGTACAGGTTACAGCGATGATGATTCACGCTGTATTAATTCCACTTCGAACACGTAATTCTTGACTATTTTGATTTTTTCTTCTTTGTTGATAAGCTGTACCAGCGTTTCCACTGCCTTTTCCCCCATTTTATACCCCGATTGCTCGATGGTGGTAAGGGAAGGACTGATAATCCGGGAAGAGAGGTCGTTGGAATACCCCACTACCTTCAGCTTTTCAGGAATGGGGATACCCATTTTTTTGGCCTCCTGTATAAATGCTACGGCAGAACTGTCGTTGGCGGCAAAAAGCCCGTCGGGCAGGTCTTTCCCGGCAAGGATCTGCCTTGCTGCTTCAGCCCCTGCATCCAGCGTAAGGTTATGGACGTAGATGAGCGACTCATCGAAGGGGAGTTTATATTTTGCCAGTGCAGCTTTATAGCCTTCGAGGCGTTGCTGGTAAAGATTACAGGTCAGCTGGCCGGAGAAATGCGCGATTTTCTTACACCCCTGTTTGATGAGGTGTTCCGTGGCAAGGTATCCGCCCTTGTAATCATCGCCGGTAATAGTGTACCCGGGAAAGTCCAGCGGTACGCGGTCGTAGAATACAAGCGGGATGTTATTCTTGATAAAAGGGGAGAAATGGTCGATGTTGGTGGTGAACATGGAGGAAGATGCCAGCAACCCGTCTACCCTCAGGGAAAAGAAGGTATGGGCCAGCTCTTTTTCCATGGCCACGGTTTCGTCTGACTGTCCGATCACGATGCTGAAGCCGTATTTATGTGCTTCGTGCTGGATGCCGCTGATGGCAGTACTCTGGAAGTACATGCTGGTGCGGGGGACGATGAGTCCCAGGATGTTAGACCGCTTTTTGCGCAGGCTGGAGGCTATCCAGTTAGGTACATAACCCATATTGGCAGCCGTATCCTGCACTTTGGTGCGGGTATCTTCGTTGATCAGCGGGTTGTTTTGCAATGCGCGCGATACCGTGGAAGCACTCAGCCCCAACGCCTGAGCGATGTCGTATATCGTGATCTTATTGGTGTTAGGTCGTTCTTTCACGGGGTGACAGTCTATTTAAGGCGATATTAAGAAATTTTATTGATAGGTGTATTTTTGCACTCCATGAAGAGAAGGATGAAACGAACATACCGTATTGCCAAATACGTGATTTACCGGGAAACGCTGATTGATGGGAAGGATATGGTCTGGTCATTCCTCGGGGCATTCCTCGGGGTTGGGCTTATTGGCATGATCAATCATTTCTACCTGCCCGCGCGGGATAACCTGTTTGTACTGGGCTCCTTTGGCGCTTCAGCTGTGCTGATTTACGGGCATACCCAGAGCCCGCTTGCCCAGCCACGCAATGTGCTTGGCGGGCATGTACTGAGTGCCATCACCGGCGTAACCCTCTGCTATCTCATCCCCTGGCCTGAATGGGAATGGCTGGCCGGTGCGCTGGCCGTTGCCTGCTCCATTGTGGTAATGCAGATGACCAAAACGATACACCCTCCCGGTGGGGCTACGGCATTATTAGCCGTTGCCGGCAGCGCCAAGATCCGCGCCCTGGGATACTTATATGTATTGACTCCCGTGGCTTCCGGCGTGGTTTTACTGCTGCTGGTGGCATGGATGGTCAATAACATCCCCGGCAACCGCAGTTATCCCGCCCGTGGGAAATGGTGGTAGATTATCCGCTACGCAGATACACTGCATACCGCTAACATAACTTTGACCCTGTACTTTTATTAGTATAGGGAAAATGACAGGACCGCCTACTCATGGGCGGTCCTTTTTTTATATCATCCCTTTCTTACCGTAGTCTAACCTGCTTCTTACTGCCTGCCAGATCTCTGAATACCTGAGGTATATCTAGCATTTACCCGGAGTATAACAAGGGTATATTTAGGGTATGTCTAGCCCCTTATAAGGGCTAAACATACCCTAAATATAGGCTAGATATACCCTAGACATAGGCTAGATATATATGCCTGATCCTCCTGCCGGGATAAGGGTTAGAAGGTGTTTACAGTAGGTTTGTAAGGCAATTAGCCCTGAATTCCGGGGCTTAACTGACGGTTATTTGTCCCGAAGAGGGAGGAGGGGAGGTAAAAGTGTCGTGCCTGAATAAAGAAAGCCGCATCCGGTGAAGGATGCGGCTTTGCTACTTATCAATTTTTAATCCGTAAGGATCAGGATTTCGGGTTCAGCGCCTGGCCGATCCGCTCTGCAAGGTCCTGCAGGTGGAAGCGGGTCATGCTGTCTGGTGCTCCTGCGGCGGCAGTGCGTACTTCTGAACGCAGGGCGGTCAGTTGTGCACGGGCAATGCTCGCAGCATCGGAAGTAAGCGGGTTAGGTCCGCCCATACCCATCATCATGGCAGCCTGAGAATTGTCAGGAGCAGCAATCAGCTTCGACAGCTGGGCTACGTATGCTTTCTGCAGGTTACGGCGGTAGATGTCTACTGATTTGTGGGAATACAACTCAGCGAAGATGCCTTTTTTCAGGTCGGTTGCGTAATCCACAGCTTTGTAAGCTGCAGGGTTAACCGCTTCATTGTTCAGCAGCTTCACAAAAGTGTTGGTGCTGAGCAGGCGGCCCAGCACCCTGTCCTGCTGGGAAATAATGATAGCAGGAGCGTTACCGCCTACGCGGGCAAGCACTTCTTTATCCAGCAGCCAGGTAGGTGTGGTGAACAGGTTCGTCTGCAGGAATTTAAGGGCTTCCTGCTGGGTAGCTTTGGAAACGTGCTCATATACAGCACCGGATTGTTCAACGGTTTTAGGCGTTTCGTAGATACCGGCGATGTTTTTAGCAACGTGACCGTTATAACGTCCAAACTGGTCGAGCAGCTCTTTATAGATGGCGTTTGCGTTAGCATAGCCTTCGTTTTCGGTGCGGGTCCAGGTGAGGATGTTGGGGAGGATGCGCTGAAGGTTTTTGATACCGTATTCGCTGGCCTTCATGGCGTTGTCGCCAAGGTCTTCGTTCTGGCTGCGGGGATCGTCGGGGTTGGTTTCAGTACCGAACCAGTAACGTTTATCCTGCAGGCGGTTGATCACCCATTTGTTGAGGGTAGCCTTTTCGGTATCGGCATTGGTGCCGGGGATAGCTTTGTAACCCCATTCGATCGCCCATTTGTCGTAATAGTTGATGCGGGGGTAGAGGTCTGCACCGGTGATGCCGTCGCCGGGCTGTGCTACGTAGTTGAAACGTGCATAGTCCATGATGGAAGCGGCGTGGCCGTGTTCTTTCACCCAGTTTTTGTCGCGCAGCTTATCTACAGGGTAGGTGGAGCTGGAACCGAAGTTATGGCGGAGGCCCAGTGTGTGGCCAACCTCGTGGCTGGAAACGAAGCGGATGAGTTCGCCCATCAGCTGGTCGTCGAATTCCATTTTACGGGCGCGGTCATCGTTAGGCGAAGCCTGGATGAGGTACCAGTTGCGCAGGAGGCTCATTACGTTGTGATACCAGTTGATGTGGCTTTCCAGGATCTCGCCGGAGCGGGGATCGTGTACGTGAGGACCGGAGGCGTTGGGAACATCGGAAGGTTTGTAAACGATGGCGCTAAACCGTGCGTCTTCGAGGCTCCAGGTAGAGTCTTCGGCGCGGGTAGGGGCCATGCGGGCATAGATGGCGTTTTTAAAGCCAGCCTGTTCGAAGGCGCCCTGCCAGTCGTTAACACCTTGGATGAGGTATTTACGCCATTTTTCCGGCGTAGCGGGGTCGATGTAGAAGATGATAGGCTTCTTAGGTTCAACGAGTTCGCCACGGCGGAATTTCTCCATGTCTTCAGCCTTAGGCTCCAGGCGCCAGCGGGTGATCATGGAGAGTCTTTTTACACCCTGCGGGTCAGCATCAAAATCGGTGAGGCTGGTGGCGAAGTAGCCAACGCGGGGATCGAAATAACGGGGCTCCATGGGTACTGCGGGAAGCAGCACGAGGGAGCTGTTGATTTCAACGGTAGCATTACCGCCGCCAACGGGAGGCATACCCGGCATAGGGGAGGAGCCTTGTTTGGAGTAGGTTTTTACCGTTTTGATCTCGATGTTTTCGGGGTACGACCGTACATCATCGATGTAGGATTTGTCGCCCTGGGGAGCACCGAGTTTGAGGGCTGATTTCACGCTGCCGTCGAAGAACAGGATGTCGCTGTCGGAGTTGATGTAATCGGTAAGATCTACCACGGAGCCTTTTCCGTTTTTGGAGAATGCTTTCACATCGAAGGAGGCCGCGATGGGTTGCACGTTGGAGTTCATTACGGAGATGAACATAGGCTGGGTGGAATCTTTCGAGCGCTCGGAGAAGGAGATGTTCTTGAGGAAGATGCGGTTGTTGGGACCTTTTTCGAAGCGGATAACGGTTTCGTTGATCTGGTCACCTGCGAATCCCATCATGCGGGCGCGGAGGCCGGCGGCAGATTTGGAGAGGCGGCTAACGACGAGGATATCGCGGCCCAGGAGGGCATCGGGGATCTCGGCGAAGAAGCGGTCGTCCTGTTTGTAGATGTTAAAGAGGCCGGAGTCGGCAACGGCGGAAGCGTTGATGACTTCAGCGAATTTCTTAGGCTGCGGTTTGGGCGGTCCTGAGGGGCGCGGGCCATTAGGCCGGGCAGTAGTGTCTTTGGCCGGGGATGCGGCGGCAGGAGTTTTGTCGTCTTTCTTCCTGCGCTGAGCGTTGGTGGCGGACGGTAGCAGCAGGGCTGTACACAGTACGCCGGTTACGGCAGCGGCAATAGTGCGCTGTAGTTGCATGTGCGTGGTGATTGGTTTTTGTGTAGTAAATAATAAGCGGGACAAAAGAAAGGTAAGAAAGTCATAATTAATCGTTAAAATCCATAAAAGACGAAAATTGCATTAAGAGTGGAAAATAAAAATCTGTAAATTGCCCGGAGGCATACCAATGAATGTAATAGTTACTGCGGTTGGGGTGCAGGGAGACCATGAAAATTGAATCAGAAGGATTTAAAATTTCTGTTGGAACATTTGGAAATTTTCTTAAATTGTGCGTCCAACTTTGAAAAATTATCAATCGATTCCTGAAGTGTCGGAGAACTAAGTTGGGAGAGGACAGATGACATTATTTATTTTTTCTATCTAAGTGTTTGCTCAATTAATGTGAAGGGGATTGGAATGCCCTCTGGTAGGGGATTTGAGGCGCCAGGTTAAATTTTTTGGGTGACACTTGTTTTTTTGAGTAAGGCTTATAACTTTGCGAATCACTGATTATAAGCCGGTTATCCGTGCGAAATGTGAAAAAAGCGATCTAAAATTTTAATTACTTACAAACAAACAGTTTAATTTTTAACACTAAAATTCAATCAACATGGCTGAGACTAAAACAACTGTGACTGCAGCTGCTGCCAAAACGACTTCTCACCAAGCCAAAAAATCGTCTAATTTATTTGCGATTCTGGCTGTACCCATCTCTATTGCCATTGCTTACATCTTTTACATTTTCGTATTAGGTAATCCCGCCAACTTCCAGGGAGGCAATCCTGACAATCACCCTGTAGAAGCTGGTATTGGCAAATGGTTTGGTACCGTACACAAAGGTGGCGCCATCGTTCCCATTCTGATCTCTACCCTGTTGATCTGCGTGACTTTCGTAATCGAGCGTTTCCTGTATCTGGCAAAAGCCAAAGGCAAGTTCAGCGGTTCCGAACTGGTTCGTAAAGTTCAGTATCACCTGGCTAACAAGAATGTAGACGCAGCGCTGGCTGAGTGCGACAAACAGAAAGGTTCCGTAGGTAACGTACTGAAGGCCGGTCTGAAAAAGTACAAGGAAATGATCAACAACACTGAGCTGGACACAGATCAGAAGATCCTGACCATCAAGAACGAAATCGAAGAAACTACTGCTCTGGAACTGCCTATGATGGAAAAGAACCTGGTGTTCCTGTCCACTATCGCTTCCGTAGCTACCCTCCTCGGTCTGTTCGGAACAGTACTCGGGATGATCAAGGCGTTCTCTGCAATGTCTTCCAGCGGTGCTCCCGACTCTTCCGCACTGGCACTTGGTATCTCTGAGGCCCTGATCAACACGGCTCTGGGTATCGGTACTTCCGCTATCGCGATCATCATGTACAACTACTTCACTACCAATATCGACAGCATCACTTACGCTATCGACGAATCTGGCTTTACTTTGACACAGTCTTTCGCCGCTAACCACAAATAATTCGTAAATTATTGTGGAATTCCGTGCGAATTGAATCTAATTAAGTGAACCAAACAAAAGGAGTGTAAGATGCCAAAGGTAAAAATGCCAAGGAAAAGTACCCTCATCGACATGACTGCGATGTGTGACGTGGCTTTCCTGCTGCTGACCTTCTTCATGCTCGCCACCAAGTTTAAACCGGACGAACCGGTTGCGGTGGTGACTCCCTCCTCCATCAATACCGCTCTGTTGCCGGACGCCGATGTGATCCTGCTGACAGTGGATAAAGACGGAAGAGTGTTCTTTAGCATGGATGGTCAGCCCAAAAGAAAACAACTCATTGAAGATCTGAATACTAACTTCAAGCTTGGCTTGGATGCGAAGGATATCAAGAACTTCATGATTGGTTCCAGCGTAGGTACTGATTTCAAGAACCTGAAACAGGTATTGAATCTGACTCCGGACCAGCGTAAGAACGGTAATGTTGAAAAGGGTATCCCTATGGATTCCACTAACAACGAACTGGCTATCTGGATCGAGTATGCCCGTGCCGCGCAAGGGAACAACAACAAGCTGAAATACTGCATCAAGGCCGACAACGAAACGCCGTATCCCGTGATCAAGCGGGTACTGGACACCTTCAAGGAAAAGAAAATCCAGAAACTGAATCTGGTGACCAACCTGGAGTCCAAACCGGCCGGATCTGCTGCTGCCCTTTATGAAGAACAGCAACAGGATAAGCACTAGCTGACTTAGCCTGACAGTAAACAACATTCAATCATCAAAAAATATTGCTACCATGGCTGAAATGGATACCAGTAGTTCTGGCGGTGGTAAGAAGAAACATGGGGTCACGAAGTCTAAAAAGCTTTCAACCCGTGTGGACATGACTCCGATGGTGGATTTAGGGTTTCTCCTGATCACCTTCTTCATGCTCACCACCACCATGTCGAAGCCCAAGACCATGGACCTGATCATGCCCAAGGATACAGAGAAGGAAGAAGAGCAGAATAAGGTGAAAGAAAGCACCGCTCTTACCATCCTGTTGGGCAAAAAGAACCAGGTTTATTACTACGCAGGTTTAGCACAGGATCCGAACGCTTCCAGCAACCCGGACTTCTTTAAAGCTACCAGCTTCGCAAACACCGGCGGCATCCGCGATATCATCATCCAGAAAAGAGATGAAGTAGCCCGCCTCCGGAACCACAAAGGTGAACCTGAAGATGTGGTTGTCATCATCAAAGCTGACGATGGCGCTACATATCAGAACTTTGTAGATTTATTGGATGAAATGGCCATCAATCGTATCCAGCGTTATGCTACGGTGGATATCAGCGACCAGGACAAGCAATGGATCAAAGCTACTGAAACGTCTAACAACATTCAGTAGTATGGAAAACAAACATTTTTTGCATCCATCAATAAACGTGTAACAATGGATTCAGCTAAAATTCTCAAGTCCGACTTTCTTGACATCCTGTTTGAAGACAGGAACAAGAACTACGGTGCTTACGAGCTTCGCAAGAAGTACGACAAGCGCGTTCGGAACTCTGTCCTGGGAACGGCTGCGCTGGCGTTACTGATTGTCGGCAGTTATTTCATTTATTTGAATCTGAAAGCTGACAATTCAGACAAAAACACCAAGCCCGTAATCGAGGATATCAAACTGGAGGATGTGAAGTTGCCGGATGATCCGAAAACTCCCCCTCCGCCTCCTCCGCCACCCGCTCCACCCCCGCCGGTGAAGCCGTCAGTTCAGTTCACCCCTCCGGTGATCAAGAAAGACGAAGAGGTGAAAGCCGAGGAAGAACTGGTGAAACTTGACGAAATCAAAGACAAGGCCGTTTCTACCAAAACCGTAGAAGGCGACCCCAATGGTATCGACCCGGGTTTGATCAACGACTCTAAAGGTACAGGTGTAGTTGACGCACCTCCGCCCCCTCCGAAAGAAGAGATCTTCACTTTCGTGGAGCAACCTCCAACCTTCCCCGGTGGTGACGATGCACTCAACAAATTCCTCAGCAACAACATCCGTTATCCTCACCTGGCCACCGAAAACGGCATCCAGGGTACCGTGTTCGTATCATTCGTGGTAGACTCGGAAGGTAACATCAAGGATGTGAAAACTGTCGGCCAGGCCAAAGGCGGCGGTCTCGAAGAAGAGGCTATCCGCGTGGTGAAGAAAATGCCGAAATGGAAACCCGGTAAGCAGAACGGACGCCAGGTATCTGTGCAGTTCAACCTGCCCATCCGCTTCACACTCCAGGAGTAGTATTTAGTCTCAAGCTAGTAGTACATACGAATCCCCCCGGCTCAACCGGGGGGATTTTTTATTTACCCCAATTCCCGCACCCGCCAGTCAGACGGAATTTCTTTAATTTCGGGCCATGATAGGAAAACTTGGAGGACATAACGATACCATTGTAGCCATTGCAACCGCCCCCGGCGTTGGTGCCATTGCCGTTATTAGGCTCAGCGGCATACAGGCCGTTGCCATTACCGACCGGCTATTCCCCTCAAAGCAGCTTGCAGAACAGCCTACGCATACCCTTCACTTCGGCGGCCTCCATTTCCAGGGCCGGCTGATCGATGAAGTAGTGGTATCCCTCTACCGCGCTCCGCGCTCCTACACAGGCGAAGAAGTAGTGGAAATTTCCTGCCATGGTTCTCCCTTCATCCAGCAACAGATCGTGGAAGCATGCATCGCCGAAGGGGCACGCCTCGCCAAACCGGGAGAATTTACCCAAAGAGCCTTCCTCAATGGCAAACTCGACCTCACCCAGGCAGAATCCGTTGCCGACCTTATCGCCAGTAACACCGCCGCCTCTCACCAAACCGCCCTGCAGCAAATGCGTGGGGGCTTTTCAAAAGAACTATTCGCCCTTCGCGAACAACTCATAAAATTCTCCGCCCTCATAGAACTGGAACTCGACTTCAGTCAGGAAGACGTAGAGTTCGCCGACCGCACCGCCTTTTATGAACTGGTGAATGCATCCCTCTCCGAAGTATCGCGCCTGATCACCTCCTTCAAAGTAGGTAACGTAATCAAGAACGGGGTCAATACTGCTATCATCGGTAAACCCAACGCCGGTAAATCTACCCTCCTCAATACGCTCCTCAACGAGAACCGCGCAATCGTTAGCGACATCGCCGGTACCACGCGCGACACTATCGAGGAAATCCTCAACATAGGGGGCATTCTCTTCCGCCTAATTGACACCGCGGGTATCCGTGAGAGTAATGATGCCATTGAAAGCATCGGCGTTCAGAAATCGCTAGAAAAGATGCGCGAAGCAGGTATCGTAGTTTACCTGTTCGATGTATCGGAACTTTCTGTAGATGATCTCCTCGAACAAATCAGGATCTTCGATCACGAAGGCATCTCTTACCTGTTAGTAGGCAATAAAACCGATGTGCTCGGTGCGGAAGAAGCACGTGCTAAATTCAGCTTCATCCCCGGCATCATATTCATCTCCGCCCGCGATCACTCCCAGATCACTGAACTCAAAGATCAGCTGGTACACAAAGTAATGGGAGGTGCCATCAACACCGAAAACACGATCATCACAAACGTGCGCCATTACGCGGCGCTGCAGGAAGTGCAGTCGTCACTGTTAGATGTGAAAGCCGGTATGGATAACAATCTGCCGGGCGACCTGCTCGCTCTTGATGTGAGGAGATCGCTTTTTTTCCTGGCGGATATAGCTGGTGAGGTGACGAATGAGGACAGGTTGGATTATATTTTTTCGAAGTTTTGTATCGGGAAATAACCCCTTTCTTCTATTTACATTAGATTGCCTATCCTTTCCACTGTTATTTTTTGTTGGCTTCCTAAGTGCTAGTTTAGGACTAAGATAACGTGGTACAAAATTGACACTAGAAAACGAGATATAAATATAAGCAGTCTATGACTGCAACAGGCGCTCGGTGACAGTTTTGAACCTGCGGAATTCCCCCGTGAAAACAAAGCACACGCTTACAAGCGTAAATAAAGTCTTCTTTTCGTTGAGAAGCTACAGCCATCACAAACGTCAGTTGACTACATCCCAGAATGGAAACAAACACTTCAACCGTCTTAACCTCTCCGGTTGCCGGATCGACCAGTTGCAATTTTTTGCCCGTAAAATTGAATAACATTTGTCTCCTGCCTAGTGAGGAATTCGCGCGGAGGGCTTTACCAAGCCAATATGTTTATTAAGTAACTCTAAAAAATTGGCGTGTTTATAGCCATCCGGGCACTGGCAGAGATATTCTTCATATACTTTTCCTTTGGTCATACCAGCGCTTGCGCAACTGCTGGCAGAGCTCAGGAAGCAGGCCTTGAAGTCGCTCATTACGCTGTGGGTTGGGTAATACAGTGGGCTTTTCTACGCACACAATAACCGACAGCTGAGCATCACTTAACTTTTGGGCCTCACTTATAAGCAATCCGCTGCGAACAAAGATTAACTGGTACTTTTTCACTGTGTTACGCGCAACTCCTGTCACCTTTGCGATTAACTTACTGCCATGGCCCTCGCCATATAAACGTAAAACTTCTATGGTCTTAAACATGCAAATCAGTTTATTGGATTCTGGTTATAGGTTCAGACATATAACTGACGATTTTTAATCGGACAACCAATTGTTTTTTATGCTTCTACTAGAGGAGTAATTTGAAGTGGGATCAGGGATTAATTTGGAGCAGGATAAATGGGCACTTTACAATGACCGGAGGGGGCAATTTTAAGTGGGGATTCCACTCTTGCTACGGCAGCGGCGCAAAACCGCCCCTGAAAACCCCCACATTTAAGCAACCGGATTGTTTGGCACCCAGACACCGTATATATGGATAACACTCTACAGGATTACGAAAGAATTGTGCTGCTCACCTCTGAGCGGAGCGAGTTCTCTATACTATAAACATGGAACTCCACCGGATGAAACGAGCAAAACCATTGAATACGAAGCTTTCCCTTTACTTACCGAAAGCAATCAACTGCCCGCGTGAAAAAAAACACGGCAGCGGATTACAATGAGCTGAGCATACAGAGCCGTCCTTTCATTTTGGTGTCCCAATCCAGGCTCTCTTTAGTTAACGGTGAGGCCCACTAGTAGTGTGCGCTGTAATGCTTTATTCCCAAAAAGACGAGAAGTGAGTTCATCTCTTCACATATCTTCATAATCTAAAAATGCTAATAGGTTTAGTAAGGCTGTACTATAACTATATAAATTATAATAAATCAATTTATTATGTGTTATGAAAAAATATATTTTAATTTTGACGATAAATTAATCGTTAGCGTTTTGGCGATAAAGGAATTGTCACTACCTTTGTGAGGTAATTTTATGATGATGAGAAGGGACTATGATATATTATTGAAAAATAATTCGGGAGCCAAATCAAAACATGGTTTGGTACAGGGTTTTGTAGTTCGACACAAAGAATACAACCAACTAATTGAGGAAGCAAAGCGTTCCTCGATCACAGGTATACCATTTAACTTTCTCATAATAGGTCCTAAAGGGGCAGGTAAAACCACGTTATTACATCGTTTGAAGTATGGTTTTGAAGATGAAGGGCTAACAAACTCGCTTCTGCCAGTTATATTCAAAGAGGAGCAATATAATATCGTTGACTCACTCACCCTATGGCTGCGTGTGATCGAATACTGCGACGATTTTTTTGGTTGGCATTCAGTAAACGCAGAAGCTGACGCACTTCGTCGCAGGGAAAAAGTGAACGCAGACAGCATCCTTTCCCTCATTAAAAATGAATTGATAAACAACCAGCACCGTTTGATCATCTTCATTGAGAACATTAATGATTTGTTTAAGAAGCTCGGGGCCGACGGCCAACAGCAAATAGGTGGCCTGGCTCAAGAAGGCTTGATCAACTTTTTGGGGTCCAGCACTTCTTATACAGACGGTAACATCGATTTTACCGATCAAAAGTATCACTACTTTCAAAAACTGGAACTGGGTGGGCTAAACAAGGACGAGTGTGAAACATTGTTAGTGCGCATTGGCAGAGAATTTGGCAAAGAACAGGAAATGGAAAAAATAATCAGAAACCATCCTGGTCGCGTAGAAGCTCTCCGCCGTCTTACAGGAGGGATACCCCGTATCATCGTTTATTTATTTCAAATCTTTTTAGATAACGCTACCGGGAAAGCAATGCGTGATCTTTATCAGTTGGTAGATCATTTAACTGACTTGTACAAAGGAGAGCTAAACAGACTATCAACACAACAATTGCAAGTAGTAGATGTACTAGCAAAAAATTGGGATGCCATAGCCGTAAAAGACATTGCTTCGGAAACAATGTTGGAAAGTAAAAACATCTCCTCCGTATTAGGTGCTCTTGAGAAAATTTCCGTTGTAGAGCGGGTCAAAATGGAAGGCAAAAATAACTTATACCGGATTAAAGACCGGTTCCTTAATATTTGGTATTTGATGCGCCATGGCCGACGGACGGAAAAGGAAAATGTTAAATGGTTAGTCAGATTCTTTGATTTGTGGTGCGATGAAGAAGAGCTACTCGTAAGAGTACAAGAGCATTTGGCAGCACTTAAAGACGGCAGCATGGATACTGATACTGCAATTGACATGGGCAACACCTATCTGTCTTGCAAAAAACTACCATCAGCTGTCAAGTATTCGTTGTATGAAGAATCTCAGAAGCTTTTGCCAGAACGTGTGGCCAAAACGCTGCGCATTTCCAAATTTGATTTATATGAGGCCATTGAAACGCTGATTAAACAAAATAAAGGTGATGAGGCTATAAAAAAACTGGAAATATTTGATAAAAAAGATGCTACTTATTTCGGTTTTGAAGGATATGTTCACATAAAATTGGGCAAGCCTGAACAAGCGGCTGAATCTTTCGAAAAAGTGCTGGCACTAAAGCCCTCTGACGGCCAGGCAGCTATAACACTGGCACTCATTTATTGCGATTTTTTACATGACACCACCAAAGCTGAAGGATATTTTCTTGCAGCACTCAAAGCTAAGCACTATTATGCAGCTGTCCGACTTGGAGACATCGCATATTATGTTCATAGTGACAGTCGTCAGGCAGAAAAATACCACAAGCTGGCTATTCGCAAAAAGTTCAAAGAATCTTATGCACTACTGTGGAGAATCTACAACAATGAAGATGACTACGAGAAGGCGCTGGAACTTAGTCTTGAAGAAGTAGAGAGGGGGATTGCAGGCGCATTTGTCAGATTGGGAAGAACCTATCTCAATCTTCAAATGGAGACAGAAGCGCAAAGGGCACTTGAAATGGCTGTCGAGCGGGGCGAAAAAGGTTCATTCTTGCATCTCGCTTCGCTGCATGTCAATAAACAGGCACCGGATCTGGATATCGCCGAAAGCTTGTTTAGAAAGGCGGTGGATAATAAAGATAGCGACAGTTATTTCAACCTAGGTAAATTCTTTATCCATGCCAAAAACGACAAGGCTGCTGCTGAACAGATTTGGAAGGAGGGTACTAGTGCAGGCGAGGCCATGTCAGCGCATCGAATTGGGCATTACTATGATGAGGCTGGGGATTATGAAAAAGCGGATTGGTATTTCCTGGAAGCACTTCGATTGGGTCATCAAGGATCGATCTTCTGCATGACATCGGCTGTCTACCGTCGTCGCCGCTCCGATAAGAAAGCAATTGCACTACAACTTCTACAAGATCATCAAGAGGTGGTTAATGACGCTTTACCGCAGGGCAGTATTCTGTACGCGAATATTTTGTTGTGGAACAACCTTCCGAAGCAAGCGCTCGAACGATTTAGGCTTGCCTATCCAAAAATTAAAGAAATACTCGATGAGGATGATTCGGATGAGCGAGAAGAAGAGCTTGCTGTAGTTGCACAGGAGTTGGCTGAATTCCTTATCCATTTGATGGCGCGCCGCATGCACAACGAATGCGTCGTCCTTTTTGAAGATAACAACGATGGCATTGATCTAAAGGCAATTGTCAAGCCGGTTTACTTTACTCTAATGACGGAATTGAAAGATAAATTCCCCAACGAGTATCTGAAAGCCGGTGCCGAACTACAAGACACCATTGTGGAAATACAACAAAAGATTACGGATTTAAAACAAGCACTGAACTATAACTAAAAAAATGGAGACCTTGACATGGGTCTCCATCAACCGAAAATTTTATTCTGCTTGGGGAAGCGAAAACGATGGGCTGTTCTCCCATTTGAAATTAAGGTTGTTCTGGTCAAACTTACAAATAAAATCTGATTGACCAACCATGTTCGGCAAATTCTAGCTCCGACAGACAATCGCTGGACAAACCAAATCAACAGCAATGCCAAGGTAACACTTCCATTACTTCCTACTACAGCAATCTATCCTTTGCCATTTTCTATGGTTTCTGCCTTAGATTCAGGATGCTTTTGCTTACACTCAAGTGTTAAACGTGTGTTTAAATAGATTTTTGCGGCAATCCGGTTGTCGCAGTGGGGATTTTTTCACAAAACGTATATCAGAAATGATAATAAATAAAGAACAAGAAAGACAAATTTCCGCCGTATTAAACGGCTTAGGTGAGGGATTGGATATTTCACCAACTGAGTATGAAAGAGCAGTTGAGAGCTATGAGGCAGTTGGTGGTTGGCTGGCAGCCGAGGGCTCACCCTTGACTATTCTCCGACCTGAAATTCAGCCTCAAGGCTCCTTCCTTTTGGGTACTATGATTAAGCCGGTGAACGAAACGGATGATCTGGATATCGATCTGGTATGCCGGCTTTCCGGAGTAATGGATGGATGGACGCAAGCAAACCTCAAAGCTGCAATAGGTAACCGCTTACGCGATCATAAGCTTTATGCAAAATTACTTCGACCTGAAGGAAGAAGAAATTGGACGCTTAAATATGTAGAGGGCCGTGGTTTCCACTTGGATATTCTTCCTTCCGTTGTAGGGCAGGGATTTTTTCAGCTTTTGGAAAAAAGTATGGACGACGGGGACATGGCTAATGCTCAGGCGATGGCCATCCGGATCACCGATACTCTTCATCCATACTACAAAACAAGCAGCGATATCCTCAATTGGCCATCAAGCAACATGTTCGGGTTTGCTGCCTGGTTTAAGTATCGCTCGCAAATTACTACCCTTCGTAAGTCATTGGTGCTTTATGAAGCTATTCAGCCGGTTCCAAAGCAACAGCACAAAAAGCTTCCCCTACAGCGCGTTGTTCAAATCCTGAAACGACACCGTGACATAATGTTTAAAAAGGCGGATAATAAACCCATTTCTATTATTATCACTACGCTGGCTGCCTGGGCTTATAATGGAGAGGATGATGTACTGTCGGCTCTTAAGAACGTTGTAGCTCAAATGGAGCGATATATAGAAAAAAAATACGATGTGGTGAACCAGCACTACTACTACTGGATTGGCAATCCGGTAAACCCAATGGAAAACTTTGCAGACAAATGGCCCACCTGCCATGAAAAAGAAGAAAATTTCTGGAAGTGGATGCGTCAGGTAAAGAAAGATATTGCGCTCATTGCAGAACAGGATACCATCTTCGGACTTAAAGAGGCAATAGAAAAGCCGTTTGGAGAGAGTCTAGTAAAGTCTGTATTCGCTAATATGGGCAACGAAACTAGGACTCTTCGCGAAAATGGTGGTCTGTATATGGCTGCAGGTACTGGTATTCTGGGTACATCTGGCAGAACCTCTGTCCCAGATCATAAATTCCACGGAAGTAATGAGCTATAGAATTAGTTTAATGCACCAAGCTGGCGCACTGCGTTCCTATTTTCCGGGCAGCACGGTGACGCGAAGCGGTGAGCAAGGATTGGCATGGGAGGGGTGGGTTCAGCCAACCTCTCTCAGTCCCCTTTATAAACTCCGCTTGACCTACAGTCGAAAGACAGGGGTTGGTGTCTTTGTGATTTCTCCGAAGCTAAAACTAGCGAAAGGAAAGACAAAACTTCCACATGTTTACAGTACGCCGAATCAGAAGCTCTGCCTATACTATCCGGTAGAACGGGAATGGGATCCGAGTATGTTTTTCGTAAAAACCATCCTACCATGGGCCACGGATTGGTTGTATTACTACGAACATTGGCTACTTACTGATGGCGAATGGCTCGGTGGAGGCATTGAACACGACGATCCTGAACAGGAAGGCACTAATGAAGGTGATCACTTAACTTAACAGGAAATGAGCAATAAGAATACATTTAGAATTTTGAGCATTGATGGCGGAGGAATACGAGGTGTGTTTCCAGCCAAATATTTAATGGAGTTAGAAGCAGTGCTTCCTACATACTTCCCTGACAAGCCGCATCTATACCAGCACTTTGATTTAATAACCGGGACCTCGACTGGAGGTATCATTGCGCTCAGTGTTGCGTTGGGTATTCCTGCAGCACAGATTCACAAACTCTACCGTGAGAACGCATCAACTATATTCAGCAGACCATGGTGGCCTCTTCGGCAGATTTTTCAAGCCAAATACAAACGGACAAATCTGGAAAAATTAGTGCGTCAGACTTATCAGGCCAATTTTAATGGCCAGGACCCGAGGTTGGCCGACGTAAAAACGAATGTTTGCATTCCCATTTACGACTTAATGGAAGGCCGTCCGTCTATACTCAAAAATCAATACCATCCAATTTTTGTAAGGGATTACCACATCCCTGCTTACATTGCAGCAATGGCAACAGGTGCAGCACCGACATTCTTTAACCCCTACAGCGCGACATACGCCGATCTTAATGGAAATGAACAGTCATTCAATCATAAGATTGACGGTGGGGTATTCTCAAATAATCCAACCGTGATCGCAATCGAGGAGGCGCAAAAGGCATTCGGTCGTTCGCTAAGCGATCTGAAGATACTAAGCATTGGAACAGGTCATCATAAATTTGCTGATGGTTGTTCAAGGTCATGCTGGGGCTTGGGTTACTGGCTTCGGAAAAAACGTATCATAGATGTTTTTATGCAAGGGCAGTCGCAACAGGTAGAAAATCTAATAAGCCTAAAACACCAAGGAATTGGTAAACTGGAAGGTGAAAATTTTGATTATATACGTGTAAATACCGCGTTGGATAAAACTTGTCTGGTAGCCTTGGATGAGACTAACTTGATTAAACTCGACAAACTAAGCGAAAAGGCACTACAGGTTTTCCAGCATAACAATCACCACGTGATCAAGGAAATTTTAGAGTGATCCGGCGCATTTAGGATATTGGGGCTAATTAGCCAGACTACTCCTCTCACCAGCATATGTAAATTTTATTTATTATTTACATATGCTGGTTGTTTATCGTTTCTCATCTGAGAAGAAAGAGAGCTATCTGTCAATTAAGGTGCGCTAAATAAAGTATGCAAGTGCATGTTTTTTACTGATATCTATGGACTAACAAGATGTCAAAAACTTGCTCGCAATGTGTACCTTTTCGTTACATGTATATAATAATCAATTAAATGTACTTATTGCATCAGGAAATGTAAGTAACCATCTTATTCTTTTTTATCCATCCGAATGATTCTGTATATTTCGGATTTCCCATCATAGTAACCGTAATAGCGGTTAGAACCTAAATTAAATTGAATAGTGGTATGTGTTTTCTTGAGGTTGAGACTCTCCTGAAAATCTTTGATCTGATCAGATATGGGCAGCGTTGTCTTTCCGGGCTTAAACTGGAAATTGGCCGGATCTACCAGTAACCGGAATCGGGTTGTGGTATAATGCTTTGCATTATTAGAGGAATACGCAGGACTGCCGGGGTTATAGTACATCACCGCTCCGGGAGCATCAGGGGCGCCACCGACTTTTGTGCTATTAAAGCCAGATGGGGTAGTTGAGTAACCACTACCTGCGCCTCCTCCGGAAGGAACCGGAATGTATTCAAACGATCCAATGGTTAAGGTGTACAGTCCATCCTTTGTTTCCTGTGTTACCATGAGGCCACCGTCATGCTTATGCAATTCCTTCATGAGGGCTGCAAAGCTGCCTACCTCTTTTTCACTGATACGTTTTCCTTTTCTCGTTTCAGTAACAGCCGGTTCCGTCACCAATGATGAATAGTTAGCTGCATTGATCTGTTTGTTACCCAGCAGTTTCCCGCTTTCAGCATCGAACATCACAATGCGGATATCATCACGGCCAAGTACTACGGAAAACACGTTGTTGTTTGCTACAAATGAATTGATACGGGTTTCTTTACCTATCCACTCCTCGTGGGGGAAAGTTTGCTCCTTCAAATTAAACGTTTCTGTATCGATCGTTAACAGGTGAGGGGGCAGGTCGCCGCCGTTAACTATAAGGCGTATTTTTCCGGGAGATGTGAATAGTTTCGAACCACCGCTGGCCTGAGAGAAGTCTGCTGCATCATCATGGTGTATAACAGTAGTTCTTTTCAGGTAGCCGGAAAGTTTCCTCCTTTTCTTTTCCTGTCCATCCGGTACCCGCACCCGGATTCTTTTAGTGGTTACTTTGCCTTTTTCATTCATCCGACGGATTACCAGCTCGCTGCTTTCATTAAGGGCGGTTATGGCATAAAACCTATTTTCACTGCTGAAGAAACACACATCTTCTTCCTCATTAGGGATCTCAAATGCAGTCCTACGCGTTACTTTCTTTTTTTCAAAATCGACTATCTCCAGTTTAAAAACACGGGTTTTGTTAAACGTAGCCTTGAATCCATTTGTATAGATAAAATTATAGTTATTACCATCAACAGTTCCGCCCACATAGGTATCCCCATGGCCATTGAAAAACTTTTTGTCCGTGTCCGTTTTGAAAGTGTCTAGAATTTTAAACGTATTATCCACCTGCATATAACCGGAGGTCCTGATGTCACGCATAACAAGAGAGAAACGGTCCTGCGTCTTATTCTTTTGAAAATAGATGTCGTAGAAGCCGTGGTTGAGCATCACGGTATAGAATTGTTGGGGAAACTCCATAACCGGTTGTTGGGCAAAGCCGGACAGGCTGGTGAAGCATAGCGCCAGTAGGAACTTATTCATAGCTTATAGGGGATCTTTGAAAACGGAAGATATAACGAATCTTTAAAAGTTGGATGTTACTGAATTTTAAAACTCCTGCACCTGATAAATTTAATAAGTACCAGGTTCTTCCACTCTCCGGTTTGCCCCATAAATGAAAGTATATTGATACATACATATCAGCCAGAATGTTCTTTTGCTTTACGGAGCTTTATTCTGTACACAAATTCGATTGGCAACAATCATAAGTACTGAGCCTTACCCATTTCCCCATTAAAACAGGAACGATCAAAAAAAAAAGTATCTTGGCAATCAATAAACTCGGCCGACCGTCTATATACAGTTAGCAACCAAAATAACAACACTTTCACGGGTATGATAAACGTTTTGAAAATCAAGTATTTGAAGCGGTTTTTTCCGCGCGGTAAGCATGCCTCCGCCTATATCCTTCCACACCGATTTACGGTTGATTGAAGCTTCCAATTCCCGGTTACTTACAAGAAATTGATGATTACTGATGAACGGTGAGCGACCAATTCAATCCCACGAATCACTGAATACCGGCGCCGGACAACAAAACGGTGCTGTAGAGGTATTATTATGGAACCGTATGCGCCTTGGTGAGCAGGAGGCGCTGGTTGGTCTATACGAACAACTTTACTTTTACCTGCTGAACTACGGCATCCGCACATGTGGCGATTCCGAACGTACACGCGATGCTATTAATGATGTTTTCCTCGAATTGTGGGACCGCCGCCTCCAGCTACCGGAAGTCGCCAATATAAGATCGTACCTGCTCACTTACCTGCGCCGGAGGATATTTTCAGACATCCGGGAAGACCGCAAGCGTACCGAGGCAGCTGGCAACCTGTTTCACAGTACAGAAGGATTTGAGCTTTCTTATGAAGAATGTATTGTGGCGATGCAGGCTTCCGATGAAGTAAAGGAAAAGGTGAGGCGTGCCATGGCAACGCTCACTCCGCGGCAGAAAGAACTGGTACAGCTGCGTTTTTTTGACGGGCTGAGCATGGAAGAAGTGGGGAGAAAAGCCGGTATTACCACCAAAACCGCCTACAATACACTGGCTGCGGCATTAAAGAGCCTGTCTGACGGCCTCCTTGTATTATTGTTTTACCTGCTTTTGCGGTAGCTCCCGTTACCCGAAGAGCCGCTATTGCTCCCGGCTCCAAAAAAAATCTGAAAATAGTTCCGTTTTCTTTGGGAATAAATGCCCTTTTCTTACACAATAGCATACTAATCGTAACAATGGCACAACAATTCAACATAGCCGAAGATTTCCTGCTGGATGATTCTTTCCTGCGTTACCGTATGGGGGCCGATGTGGAAGCTGTGCGGTATTGGGAAGCCTGGCTGGCTGCCAATCCGGAGAAAAGAATCCCCTTCGAAGAAGCCTGCCGGTTGTTTGATGTGCTGAACGCCAGCCAGGGAAGGCTGGATGCAGAGGTGGCGCATTTCCGTGGCCTGCTGCAGTCGCATGTTGCACAACAGGAAAATACAAAGCCGGTTGTACGGCGTATGGGCTGGTGGCGTGTAGCAGCAGCTGCGGTTTTAGTATTGGCAGTGTCGGTTGCAGGCTGGAAGCTGTTATATAATGATGAAAATACAGCCCCGGAAAAGGCGGTTGCAACCACGCACGGGAATGATGTACAACCCGGCAGCACCAGGGCACAGCTGTTAATGGGAGACGGCACAGCCATTAACCTGGACGAACTGAGTGAACAGGGGTTGGAGGAAAAAGACGGAACGCGGATCGGTAAGAATAAAGGCCAGCTGGTATACAATGCCGCTGATGGAGCAGGAAAGGAGTTGATTTTTAATACCCTCACCACCCCGCGCGGCGGAGAATATAAAGTGACATTGCCGGATGGTTCCCGCGTTTGGATGAATGCGGGCTCCTCCCTTCGATTCCCCACCCGGTTCAATGGCAGTGACAGAACTGTTTACCTTACCGGGGAAGCTTATTTTGAAGTGGCGCAAAATCCCACCCAGCCATTCCTCGTGCAAATGCCGAACGGGTTAAAAGTAGCTGTACTGGGTACAGGTTTTAACATCATGGCATATGAGGATGAAAGTGCTCTCAATACCACGCTGGTAACAGGAAAGGTGAAAGTGATTTCACCGGATGGAAAGGATGTGGTGCTGTTGCCATCGCAGCAGGCTGTTCTTTCCAGGAAGAACGGGCAGATGAAAGTAGAGGAGGCGGATGTAGACAAGGTAATTGCCTGGAAAGGAGGCATGTTTGAGTTTGATGATGATGATTTATCCACCGTAATGCGGCAATTATCGCGCTGGTACGATGTGGATGTTAAATACTCTGGTCCTATACCGGATAAGCATTATACGGGTTCTATACGCAAGCTGTCCACGTTATCACAGGCTTTGCGCATTTTGAAAACCGCCGGCATCAGGTTTACGATTGATGGCAGGCAGATAATTGTCGATGTTCAGGAATAAAAAAATATCAACTAAAAGAGGATAAAACAACCAGAATTTCCACGGATTGTGTCCAGGTAAAATGAAACCGGGAACGAGGCAACGTTCCCGGCAGAATTTGTCTGGCTGGCACATTTGCGTGTATTGACGTAAACAGCTCAATGCTCACCCTAAACTTTTCAAATTTATGCTATTTAGAGATGCTGGCAAACACCTCCATGATCCGGTGTTTGCAAAAACGCTGAAAGTTATGAAACTGACTGCCTTTTTGCTATTGGTGTTGGTCATGCAGGTAAGTGCCACGGCTTACTCGCAGAAACTGACCCTCAACATGCGCAATGCGCCGCTAACAAAGGTGTTTAAGGAGATCCGGAAACAAACCGGGTATACTTTTTTCTACAATACTGAAATGCTGGAAGATGCCAGCAGGGTATCCCTGTCGGTGGAACAGATGGAATTAAAAGAGGTATTGGATATATGCCTGCAGAACAAAGGTGTTAACTACAGCATTGTGGATAATACGATCATCCTTTCCGTAAAATCGAAAGAGCAGGCTGCGGAAAAACCTGCTGCCGTGGTTAATATCCAGGTATTCGGAAAGGTAACGGATGCTGTAACGAATGAGCCGCTGATAGGCGCCACCGTGATGCTGAAAGGTACTTCACAGGGCACCAGTACGGATGCCAAAGGCAATTACACGTTTCAGCTGCCGGACAACGGCGGGGTGCTGGTGATTTCCTACGTAGGATATGAAGTGGCGGAAAAAAGCGTGTCGCAGGCAGGGGCGCTGAATGTGGCCCTGAAGCCCAAAACAGTATTGACGGAAGAATTGGTGGTGGTTGGATATGGCACCCAGAAAAGGAAAGATATTACAGGCGCCGTTTCTTCGGTACGCGTAAGTGAGATCAGCCCTAACGTATCGAAGAATATCAGTTCTGCCATTCAGGGCCGTGTTCCCGGTGTATCAGTGGAATCGGCCAGCGGGGCACCTGGCTCAGGTATGGTCATCACCATCCGCGGTATGAGTACCCTGGGGAACAACGCCCCCCTCTTTATAGTGGATGGGGTGTTCGTAAGTGGTATTGATGGTGTGAGCCCCAACGATGTGGAGTCTATCGAAGTGTTGAAAGACGCCGCAACAGCAAGCATCTATGGCTCCCGTGCTGCAAACGGAGTGGTGATCGTTACCACCAAAACAGGCAGGAAAGAAGCTCCACCCCGGCTGGAAGTAGACAGCTGGGTAGGTGTGCAGTCTATCCCAAGGAGAATGAGCATGCTGAACGGTGAACAGTGGACCACGCTGATGAGTAAATATGTGCCCGGGATCCCGGCTTATAACGGGATCAATACCAACTGGCAGGAAGAAATCTTCAGGCAGGCCATGCTGGCACGTACCAACATTAATTTCAGCGGCGGCTCGAAAAACTTTACCTATAACCTGTCTGGCGGCTATCTCAAAGAAAACGGCACGATCCTGAATACTCATTATTCGGCTGCCAATTTCAGGGTGAAAACGGAATATGAAAAAGGCCGTATCCGTGTGGGGGAAACCGTTATCATCAAACGCGGTATTACCCGGAACAACCCCGGCGGCGGAGACCAGTCGCATAGTATCGTAGGCAGCTCCCTGATGCTTCCGCCCACGGTGCCGGTATATGATCCTTCCCAGGATATGGGCGGGTTCGGCAGAAGACCTACGTATATGAAGAATCTTTCCAATCCCATCGCCCGGCTGGAAAGAATCGACAACACTTCAAAAGACCTCTCCATTCTGGCCAATGCATTTGTAGAAGTGAAGCTGATCGAAGGCCTGAAGTATAAATTCAATGTGGGGCTGACGGAAGCCCATGGCAGTAATCGTTTTTACACCGGTATTTACCATGATGGTAACGCCGGAAACGCCATCCCGGATCTGAGCGAAGGTACTTCCACAAGTAATTCCTGGCTGGTGGAAAACACGCTGGGATACAATAAGAAATTAGGCCGGCATAACATCGACGCGCTATTGGGATATACGGCGCAGAAGAACATTTACAACGGTTTTAATGCTCAGCGCGACGACCTTCCCGATGGTACTTTTGTACTCGGTGCAGGTACTGCTTCATCACAAAAGAATGGTGGCAGCGCCAGTGTGAATACCATTGTTTCGCGTTTTGCCCGTGTCATGTACTCTTACGATTCCCGTTACCTGTTCACCGCTTCCGTTCGGCGCGATGGATCATCCCGTTTCGCAACGGATTACCAGTACGGATCTTTCCCTTCTTTTTCTCTCGGCTGGAATGTGCATAACGAAGCCTTTTTCGCCGGTGCAAGGAAATGGATCAATTCCCTGAAGCTGCGCGGCAGCTGGGGCGTGCTGGGCAACCAGGAAATCGGGAACTATCTGACGCAGAACAGCATCACCAGCGGGCTAAACTACGTACAGGGCGGTCAGCTATGGCCGGGTGCCACCGCCAGCGGCTATGCTTCTCCGCTTGACCTCTCGTGGGAAGAGACTAAAATTACAAACATCGGTGCCGACTTCGGTTTCCTGGAAAATAAACTCCTCCTGATCTTCGATGTGTTCAATAAAAGAACCGAAGGCGTTCTGCTGAATGTACCTTTCCCGCCATCTGTAGGGAAAACCGGCTCGCCTACCTTAAATGCGGGTGTTATTGATAATAAAGGATACGAAGCCACTATTGAATACGCTGATAGAAGCGGCAGCCTGAACTACCGGCTTGGATTGAACTTCTCCCATGTTTCCAATAAAATGGACGCCATTAATATCGGTTCGGGAAGACAGGAGTTCGGTTCCATTTCACGGGCGGTAGTAGGGTATCCTATCGGCGGATTCTGGCTGATTGAAACGGATGGCATCTTCCAGTCTCAGGAAGAAGTACAGGCTCACAATAAAGGCGGCGCACCTATTCAGCCCGGTGCCCAACCCGGTGATATCCGGTTTGTAGACTTCAATAAAGATGGTATCATCGATAATAAGGACGAGCAGTATATGGGCAGCCCTTTCCCCAGTATTACCATGGGCTTTTCCGCCAACATGTCCTGGAAGGGATTGGATCTGAACCTGTTCCTGGAAGGATTAAGAGGTAACAAAATCTACAACGCCCGGAAGAAGTGGATGGAGAAAATGAATGAAGTCACCAATTATTCCACCAGCGTACTCAACGCCTGGACACCGGAGAACAAAAGCGACTTCCCGCGATTCATATTGGCCGACCCTAACAACAATAATCGCAGCAATATTGACCGCTGGCTGGAAGACGGTTCCTATATGCGTTTGAAAAGGGTGGAGTTGGGCTACAGCCTTCCGTCGCGCATCATCTCAAAGTATGGCATTGAAAAAGTGAGGGTATTTGCCTCCGGTGAAAATCTTTTCACCATCACAAAATACAAAGGTTATAACCCGGATATCGGCGGTGGCGCATTGGTACGTGGTGTTGATGATTCGTGGGATGCTTATCCGCTGGCCCGTACCTTTTTGTTTGGCCTGAACCTTACTTTTTAACTGACTAATTGATCCGAACCATGAAAAGAAAATATCAATATATAGCAACATTAACGCTGCTGCTCTCCGCCATGAGCTGCAATGAAAAGGATTTCCTTACCCAGAACGATCCTAATAAAGTAACCGAGACGATGTTCTGGAAAGATGAGAACAGCGTATTGTCTGCACTGGCTGCCACATACAGTCCGCTTCGCCCTTCCCTGTACGGGTACTGGGGCGCCTTTACGGGTATTCAGGATATCAACTCGCTGGGAGATGATGTGTTTACCATTCCGGGTGGAGAGCCTGCCACCTGGGGCGTTGCCAGCTTCACCAATGATGAGAACAACAGTGATCTCAATGATATTTTTAACAACCTGTATAAGGTAGTTCACCGGGCAAACCTGCTGCTGTCTAAGATAGACGGTGTTGGAATGGACGGTGCTAAAAAAGCACAGTATACTGCCGAGACTAAATTCCTCCGCGGCCTTGCATATTTCATCCTTGCGGCCAACTGGGGAGGCGTACCGCTCAGAACCGCTCCGGTAGAAACTACTGACGGGTATGCAGCCCCCTGCGCAACGAGGGAAGATGTATGGAAACTTGTTATCAGCGATCTCTCTGAAGCAGCAGGAGTATTACCTCCTGTGCGCGATGCTAAGGAGAAGGGCCGTGCCACCAGTGGTGCCGCGCTGGCTTACCTGGGAAAAGCCTATATGTTTACAGAAGATTATGTAAAGGCAGAAAACACCCTCGACCTGCTGAATGCCGCACCCTATGCGTATGATCTGGTGCCTGATTTTGAGGATAATTTCACGGATAAGAATGAGTTTAATGTGGAATCCGTTTTCGAATGGACCTTTGCCCCAATAGGTGACCAATATGGCGCCTGGAGCGTGGAGTCTGCCAACTCTCCCATGTACAATTATCTGCCGCAATTCATCGGTCCGCCATCGGCAGGCGGTTGGTTCAAATATGTACCATCGAATTATATGGTCCGTGAATTTGTGAAAGAGCCGCGCCCCGCAGGGTCTGATACCAAATACGATAAACGGATGTACGCCTCCATGATGTGGAAACGCTCGGTGCTTGGCGAACCGGATGCCACTTTCTACGATAACCAGTCCTTTGACAGGATGTGGACTTCTGCCATCTCCACCATCGTGCGCCTGCATCCCGGTACCAAATTAGATACTGTAACCTACGGCCGCTTCCTGATTAAAAAAGGAACCAATGCATGGCGCAATGTGAAGGATGCGGATAATTACTGGGGCGCTACTCCCTCTACCGCCAACTTCAGAGCATTCCGTTTTGCGGAAGTGCTGCTGTTGCGTGCAGAAGCCGCTGTGCAGAACGGGCACAACGGTAAGGCGATAAACGATATCAACCGCATCCGCAGAAGAGCCGGACTGCCCGATAAAACTGCCGGCGAACTGCCGGGCAAGCCTGAAATAATGAAGGAAATCGATCACCAGAAGCTGCTGGAACTGTTTTTTGAACAGAACCGCGTATACGACCTCAGAAGATGGCATAAAACTGCCGGTGAGCTGGCGCCGGTATTGCAGTCCCGCGAGAAGCAGGGCGCAAACGTATTCGGTGCGAAGCATTACTTCTTCCCGATTCCGGCAAGTGAACTGAAATCTAACCCCAAAGCAGACCAGCATAGTTTGTGGAAATAACAGCTATGCAATATGAGTAACTGATAGCGGCTGTGGCCTGTTTGGCGAAATGCCGGGCAGGCTGCAGTTTGCCGGTTATATCGGGGTTTTAATAAAGCGTATATGAAATTATATCCCTGCCTGTTATGGGCGGTTTTATGCCTGGCTTGCCAGCAACGGACCAAAGTTCTACTCCCTTCCCGGGCTCAGGAAGGTTTTCTGCTGGATAGTGCGCACATGGACCAGGTGCCCGCAGTTTTCAGGAGCGGTTACATCCTGCTCAGCCGGCGCGATGAGCCCGGTGCACTGTATCTGCTGAACGCACAGGGTAAGGTGGTATGGTATCATGAAGTAAAAGGCACAGGCTTTAAAACCGCGCATTTTACGGATAAAAGAACCTTTCTCTGCATATTGGGAAGTAAGGAATATGCCACCAGTTACGGTAACCAGGTGCTGGAAGTTTCGCTGGAAGGGGACACCCTGCTGCATCTGCAAAAAGGGCAGGGCGATTTTACCGCTAATGCCCATCATGAAGTATTGTTGAGTCCGGACGATAACATCGTTATGCTGAGCACGGTGGAAA
Organism: Chitinophaga deserti; assembly: GCF_003149455.1. Lineage (GTDB taxonomy): Bacteria > Bacteroidota > Bacteroidia > Chitinophagales > Chitinophagaceae > Chitinophaga > Chitinophaga deserti. Next base: position 375,989 of record NZ_QFFK01000001.1, on the reverse strand, counting down.
GAACATTTGATCTGCGTGCGAAAGGAGGAGGTATGGCCGATACCGTGAAAAGCGACGGCATCCTGGTATTAGACCGTAAAGGAAAGAAAGTATGGGAGTGGACAGTGTTTGACGCATTGGATCCGTTAGATGATTCCCTGATACTGGATACCCGCAAAGACTGGATGCACGCCAATAGCCTGAGCTTTGATAAAGACGGGCATTACCTGATCTCCTTCTACAATAATGGCCAGATATGGAAGCTGGATGCCCGTACAGGCGCCGTTATCTGGAAGTTCGGGCGGGAGGGTGATTTCAGTTTCCCCGATTCTGCCGCCTTTGATATGGGGCATGCAGTACACCGGAATGAATCCGGAGATCTGATGTTGTTCGATAACGGCGTGTCGAAAGAGCAATCTCAAACGCTGACATTTCAATTGAATGAAAGTGCCCGCACTGCAACACCGGTTATCCGTTCGCCCATTCCGGCATACCTGTTTAACGACCGGATGGGCAGTGCATACCTCGCCGGGCCGCAGCATATTCTGCAATGCAGTTCCAAGAAGAATACGGTATTGCTGACCAACCTGCAGGGAGTACCGCTTTGGAGCCTCCGCTGTGCTTTTATCCCATACCGGGCTGAATTCATTCCTAAATCAGCATTACCTGATTTTATCACAGATTGATTATTGATGTTTAATTAAAGAATTATTCATGAACCGATATGCATCCCGGATTGTCTGGAGTTGTTTTCTGGCAGCCACCTCTATCGTCATCATTTATTCCTGTCAAACGAACCTGAACGGTAAGAACACCCCGGAAGATAAAGCCGTAGCCGTGGCAACCTTACTGAAGGTAGACAGCGCGGCGATCCCCGGTGATAAATATGGGGAGGCCGTCAGATATGGACAGGAACTGATGTACAGAACTGCTTATTACATTGGTCCGGAAGGCGTCAACGGCCGGTATCTCGGTAACAGGATGAACTGTACCAATTGCCATCAGAATGGCGGAACCAAACCCTACTCATTTAACCTGATGCTTTCGCATGAGCAGTACCCGCAGTACCGCGCACGGGAAGGGAAGGTGCTCACCATGGCAGAACGGGTGAATAATTGTATCAACCGCCCGCACAGCGGCAAATCCTTACCGCTGGATAGTAAGGAGATGGTGGCGTTCCTTGCTTACTTCAGGTGGATCAATAGTTTTGTTCCCAAAGGCCAGCCTCACAAAGGCGGCAAAAATCTCGAGATCGTACTGCCGGATGTACCTGCCAGTCCGGACAGGGGAGAAGTATTGTATGCGCAGCATTGTGCGCATTGCCATGGTAAAAACGGTGAAGGCATCCTTAAAGAGGATAAGGCGACATATGTGTATCCGCCATTATGGGGGCCGGAAGGCTACCAGCCGGGTTCCAGTATGCACCGAATAATAAAACAGGCGCAATGGCTGAAAGCTAATATGCCATTCGATAAAGCCACATGGGAGAAACCTTTCCTCTCAGATATGGAAGCGCTGGATCTTGCTGCATTTGTAAATGACGACACCCGGCATAGCCGGCCCAATCCCAAAACATTCGATTATCCGAATATATCCGAGAAAGCCCTTGACTATGGTAAAGGCCCTTTTGCTGACACTTTTTCAACTGAAGCACATAAATACGGCCCCTATCAGCCGATGATTGATTACTGGAAAAGTAAAGGTCAGAAGGTGACCTACTGATTGATTAGCAACAAAATCGCCTGTCCATCCGGACGGGCGATTTATCTTCCGGCCGTAGCACTCTACGCATGCCTGAGCAAAGGCGTTCCCGCATTACTCACAATAAACACCTTCCGGTACTCCCTTGGCGTGATCCCCTGATGGATCTTGAATTGCCGGTTGAAGTAAGACACGTTATCGAACCCGCAGGCATAACAGATGTCTGTAATACTGTCTTCTTTCCCGATCAGTAACCGGGTGGCGTGGCTGATCCTTATTTCATTGACGAATTGGGAGAAGGTTTTGTGGGTATTCCTTTTGAAGTAACGGCAGAAGGCCGCTTCACTCATACAGGCCAGCGATGCGGCGGTTTGTATATCTACTCCCTGGTGGTAATTGTCAAAAACATAATTGAAGATAGATGCCAGTTTTTCCGCATCACTTTCTTTGTATTGAATCTTCCTGCTGTCGTCCGTAATAATTACACCATCTTCATTATTACGCTGGCTTAACCCTTCCAGGATCTGCAGTAGCACAATGAGGTTCTTCATTTGCTGGTTAGGCTGGAACCGGGAAAACAGCTCATTAAGGGCCGGGTGGTTATTGCCGAACACAATACCATACGCAGAGCGTTGCATGAGTGTTTTGACCCCTCTCAGCTCCAGTGTGTCGAAAAAGCCCTTACCCATGAAATCTGCATCAAACTGCACTACGATGGCATGCACATTTTCCCCTTTACCGGCAGATATGTGATTGTTGGAGAAACAATGCACCAGGCCGGGCCCAAACATAAATATCTCTCCCTCATTATAATTCAGCATCTTGTTGCCCACATACACCTGGCCGGAGCTCTTAACGATAAGGGTCACTTCGTACCCACTGTGAAAATGGAACGTATTGGTGAAATGCGGCTGGCAGAACTCCTTGATGGCGAAGCTGGCATCTTCCGAGGTGGATATATGCCGGTAAGAGACTCTCATGCGGTCATTTTTAGTACAATAATTGTTTTTAAGAGGCTAAAAATGCGATATATGTAAATATAGTATCGAAAATCGGCAAATGGGGTACTTTTATTTCAACGGTAACCTGAATAAGTTTGTAACATCAGCTGCACGTCAGGAAGTTTTCCTGTTCACCGACCAAACAATCAATATCACTTTATATACAACCCGATATGGAACTCGCGATACACAATTGGATGCGCTCCGAAACAGTTACAACAACAATACGGAGAATTGCTGCACAGGGGTACACCCGGTTTGAAATTGCCGGTAGCCCGGAACAATACAATACCGCCGAAGTACGGAAAACACTGAAGGAACACGGAGTTCAATGCTGGGGATCAGTAACCCTGATGCTTGGAGAAAGGAACCTGCTCGCCAAAAACGAAGCCCAGCGCGCCGCATCTGTTCAATACGTAAAAGATGTAGTGAAAATGGTGAAGGAGTTAGACGGGCATATGGTTTCCGTAGTGCCCGGTACTGTGGGTAAACTGGTGCCGGATGGCCGGCCGGATGAGGAATGGCAATGGGCAGTGGATGCCATGAAAGAAATTTATGCCTATAGCGAAGCCGCCGGTATTGTACTGGGTATAGAACCCATCAACAGGTTTGAAACGTATTTTATCAACCGGGCAGATCAGGCGCTGGCACTTGCCGAAGCGGTAGGGCCTAACTGTGGTGTATGCCTCGATACCTTTCACATGAATATCGAGGAAACGGATATGTTTGCGGCCATCCGCAGAGCGGGCGATAAACTGGCCGGCTTCCATGTGGCAGACAATAACAGGATGGCTCCGGGAATGGGGAACCTTAACTGGAAAAAGATCATCGATACCCTCCGGGAAGTTAACTACGACAAGGTATTGTCGGTAGAATTCTGCTCTCCGCTGGACCGTACCCCTGCCAATCCTTACCCCGGCTCCATTGATGAAATGCCGGAAAACCTTTCACCTGAACAGGAAAAGTTCCTGATAGACCATGGCAGTTCTTCTGTTACGGAAGAATTCTATTCCATGCTCACCCGGGAGTCTTATAACACTTTATCGAAACTTATTTAAAAAGCGTCAAATCCAATTAATGAAAATTTCGAACGTAGAAGCGTTTTGGTTACGCTGCCCCATTCCGAAAGAAAAACAGCATGCTTCGGATTACGGATTGCTGACGCATTTTGATATGACGTTGGTGGTAATTACAACAGACAGTGGCCTCCAGGGATTTGGAGAAGCGAAAGCGGCGGTAGGCTCTTCCGGTGTATGTGCTTCCATTGTAAATTGTATCGAGAATGAGCTGAAGCCCATGCTGGTAGGGAAGTCTGTCAGCAACATCACCCGTCTTTGGGAAGAAATGTACAACGGTACCCGCGACCATTACGCCTTATCCAGAGGCCGGAAGTTTCCTGTACTCGGCAGGCGTGGTTTAACCATCTCCGCCATGAGCGGGATCGATACTGCCCTGTGGGACCTGAAAGGTAAAATGCTGAACGTACCTGTGCTGGACCTCCTCGGTGGTGCCTGCCGGGAGCAGATGCCGGCATACGCCAGCGGCGGATGGGCGGATGTAAATAATATCGGTGCCCAGCTGAAAGGGTATGTAGATAAAGGTTTCAGAGGCGTTAAAATGCGCGTGGGTGTAATGGATGACAGTGTGCAGAAAAGCATCGACCGGGTAAAAGCGGCACGCGCGGCACTGGAACCAGATGTTAAGCTGATGGTAGATGCACACGGAACATTCAGTGTTCCCGAAGCCAAGCAGTTCTGCCGCGGTGTGGAAGATTGTAATATCTATTGGTTCGAAGAACCCATTAGTCCGGATAACAAACAGGGGACTGCTGAAGTAAGGGCATCTACCTTTATCCCAATTGCAGCAGGCGAAAGCGAGTTTACCAGCTTCGATATACACGATCTTTTACAGCTCAGGGCGGTAGATGTGATTCAGCCGGATGCGGCTATTATAGGCGGTATTTCGGAAGCTATGCGTGCAGGGCATCTGGCCTGTGCCCACCAGGTGGAAATGGCGCCGCATTGCTGGGGTTCTGCATTTTCCTTTATGGCAGGATTAACGGTGGCATTTGCATCACCTTCCGCCACCATCATCGAATTCTCACTGGGAGGCAATCCCATGATGTATGATCTTGTAAAAGAAAAGATCACCGTAACTAACGGAATGATCGCTGCACCAATAGCGCCGGGATTAGGAATGACGCCGGACTGGGATTTTGTTAAGGAATTTAAACAAGGTGTTTAAAACAAATTGTATGGCTAAAGCACTTAAAATTAACCACGTTACACTCATAGTGGACAACCTCGAAAAAGCGGGTGAATTCTATAAAAATGAACTCGGCCTTGAGATGCTTCCCGCTTTCCGTTTCGATTATCCGGTGATGTTTTTCCGGTTTAACGCCGAACAGCAATTGCACCTCTCGGAATGGGACGACCGTACTTCTTTCCGCGGGCACATCTGTGTGCAGGTAGATGATTTCAACAGTATATTTTTCCGGATGAAAGCTCTCGGCGTAATCGATACCGCGCCCTGGGGTAAGGTCCGCAAGCTGCCTGATGGTGCTATGCAGATGTTTGTCAGGGACCCGGCAGGTAATCTTGTGGAGATGTCGTCTGCCCCCGGTGCTGAAATAGATCCCCGGATATTTGAAGACGAACTGTACGAAGAAGGCTTGTATGTTTCCGGCCGCAACGACTTCCGGGGAGACCGCTCCGATGACGCCACTTTATACCACAGTAATTCATGAGAAAGAACGTAATGCTGCTTGAAACCATTGCCGATGAGGCATTGGCCATACTCCGGGAGCACGTGAATGTATTTACCGGGTATGATAAAGCCAGCCAGGAAGTTGTTTTGGCAAAGGAGGAGATCCATGCCGTAATAACGAGGGGTAAAATGCGGGTAGATGAGGCCCTTATGGTATCCTGTCCGCAGCTTCAGGTAGTAGCCCGGTGTGGTGTTGGGCTGGATAATGTGGATGTAAAAACTGCTTCGGCAAGAAAGATCCGGGTGATCAACGCGCCGGGCAGTAATGCGGGTACTATTGCGGAACACACGCTAGCCCTCATGCTGATGCTGATGCGGGATATGTACACATCGGTAGAGCGGGTGAAGCAGGAAGAATGGAATTGGCGTAATCAATATGGTGGTGATGAGCTGAACGGCAAAACGCTTGGCATCCTTGGCATGGGAAACATCGGTAAGCGGGTAGCCCGTCTTGCAAGTGCTTTCGGTATGGAAGTGGTGTACTGGAGCCGTTCTGCACAGGATTTACCTTACAGGCGGCTTTCATTGGAGGAAGTGCTGCAGCAGTCAGATATTGTAAGCCTGCACCTGCCGTTAGAGAAGGGAATGGAGAACATGATCGGAAAAGCACAATTGGGTTTAATGAAGCCACAGGCCTTCCTCATTAATACAGCCAGAGGCGCACTCATCGATCATGCTGCCTTGCTGGAAGCGTTGAATGAAGGAAGCATTGCGGGATTTGCTGCAGACGTACTGCCCGATGAACCGCCCGTGCAGAGCCTCGGGGTGGTAAAGCACTCCCGCGTACTGGTAACACCACATTCCGCCAGCTTAACTGCAACCACCTATCGTAAGATGTGTGTGTATACCATAAAGAATGTAGTGGCACTGCTTACAGGCCACGAACCGGATAAGGAGAGCGTTTATAACCGCGATTCGTTTGTATGATAATTCTAAATTCCTGTTAAGATGAACACTTTTTGTTTTGGGTTATTATTGACACTGGGAGGTTTGTTCTGTACCCAGCCTCCTCAAAAGGCTAAAAAGCCGCTGGTTGTTTTTGTGTGTGGAGACCATGAATACAGCGGGGAAGAAACCCTGCCCATCGTGGCTGCAGAACTTGAAAAGAATTATGGCATGAGAACGATCGTGCTCAAATCTTCCCCGGATCACAACAGCGAAGAAAATATTCCCGGGCTGGAAGCTTTAAAGGATGCCGACCTGGCGGTTTTTTATCTCCGCTGGAGAAGGCTCCCTGCCGATCAGCTTGCGCATATTGATGCATACCTGAAATCCGGTAAACCCGTTATGGGCTTCCGCACTACCACCCACGCATTTAATTTCCCTGCCGGCCATGCCAGCGAAAAGTGGAATGCTTTCGGGGAATTTGCATTGAATGCCCCTCCGGGATGGGGTGGTAAAGCCAAACATACACACTATGGTCACAGCAGCAGTACCGATGTGAGCGTGATTGCTTCCGAAGCTAAGAACCCTATCCTTACAGGCGTGGAGAAAAACTGGCACGTACGTTCCTGGTTGTACCATGTTGTGCCTGATTACCCTGCCAAAGGATCCGTTTCATTGCTGTCGGGCAAAGCGGTTAATCCGGAAAGAGCGGCTGTGGAAAACCCTGTAGCCTGGACGGGTACGAACGCCTTCGGTGGCAAAGTATTTATGACTACGCTTGGCCATCCTGAAGATTTCCGCGTAGAATCTTTCCAGCGCCTCGTGATCAATGCGATCCACTATGAACTGGGCCTGCCCGTACCGAAGAAATGGAAAGGTAAGATGGACATCAATGTTCCTTACCGTGTTGCTAAATAGATAAATTCCCGGAGACCATGAGAATTACCAGGATCAGCGTTCTGTTAATATTGACAGTTGTGCCTGCAACAATAATATTGAACGCATTCAGATACAAACAGCCACCGCCGCTGACGCTTACCAAAGGATCGCGCATTGCGATGATTGGTAATAACCTGGGTGCGAGAATGATCCATTATGATAACCTTGAAACGGAACTGCAACTCCGATTCCCTACGCATGAACTGTTCATCCGCAATATGTGTGATGCGGGAGAAACACCGGGTTTCCGGCCGCATTCAGGACGTACCTCGCCCTGGGCTTTCCCCGGTGCAGATAAGTTCCAGATAGAAAGGGCCAACCTTACCAGGAGTAAAACCGATCCCGCAAAGCTGATGCTGGAAGAAGATAACCCCGGAGAAGGGTTTTTTGAAACGCCGGACGAATGGCTTACACGGCTGAAAACGGATGTGATCATTTCATTCTTCGGATATAATGAATCCTTCTCAGGAGAAGCGGGGCTTGCCAACTTCAAAGCTGAATTGAGTGCTTTTATTAAATGGACGCTGAAGCAACAATACAATGGTGTATCAGCACCACAGCTCGTGATCGTTTCCCCCATAGCATTTGAAAATCTGTCAGATACCCGCGACCTGCCCGATGGCCGTAAAGAGAACCGGAACCTTGCACTGTATGCAAACGCCATGAAGGAAATTGCAGCGCAGCATAAAGTACTGTTTGTAGATGCATTCAATCCTTCCCAGAAATGGTACAACGAGTCCGATGCTCCTTTAACTATCGATGGTTCACAATTGAACGAGGAAGGATACAGGAAGCTGAGCGTATTACTGGCCGATCAGATATTCGGTTATGGCGCACCAATGGCGCAAACCGACAGGAAGCTGGTGAACGATGCCGTGCTGGAGAAGAACTGGATGTGGCTGTATGATTACAAAGTGCCGAACGGTGTACACGTGTATGGCCGCAGGTATAAGCCTTACGGACCGGATAATTTTCCGGCGGAAATACAAAAGACCCGCGAGCTGACCGCTATCCGGGACACCGCTATCTGGCTTGCCGCATCGAAAGGTGAAAAAATGGATCTGGCGGAAGCGGATAAGCATACCACCGTACTGCCCGAAATTAAAACCAACTACACGCCCAGCAATAAGAACGGAAATCTTAAGTATCTCTATGGTGAAGATGCCATAAGCAGCCTGAAGTTACCGCCCGGTTATAAAGCAGAACTGTTTGCTTCGGAGACTGAATTCAATGAACTGGCGAAGCCGGTGCAGCTGTCGTTCGATAATAAGGGGCGTTTATGGGTGGCCACCATGCCTACTTACCCGCAATACAAGCCGGGGGATCCAAAGCCCAATGACAAAATTATTATCCTAGAAGATACTGACAACGATGGTAAGGCCGACAAGCAAACGGTTTTTGCAGACGGCTTGCATTTGCCCTTAGGGTTCGAGATCGCGCCGGAAGGCGTGTACGTAGGACAGGGATCTCACCTCGTACTGTTAAAAGATACGGATGGCGATGGTAAGGCTGATAAGAAAGAGATATTGCTGAGCGGGTTCGATGATCACGATTCGCACCACGGCAACCATGCATTTACGGCCGACGGATCCGGAGCTATTTATTCGGGCGAAGGGGTATTCCTGAGCACCAATGTAGAAACATCTTACGGGCCCATTTATGCCACTAACGGAGGGTTTTACCGTTTTGATACACGCCGTATGAAGCTGGAGCGTACCGCGCAGCTCAATATCCCTAATCCATGGGGTATAACCTTCGACGATTGGGGGCAGCCCTTTTTTGCCGAAACATCCTCTCCGGATGTACGCTGGATGCTTCCCGGTACCATTTTGCCCCGTTATGGGCGTGCTACCCACAAATCTGAACAGCTGATAGAGGAAAAGCACCTGGTGCGTCCTACTTCCGGTATTGAATTCGTTTCCAGCCGCCACTTCCCGGATGAGGTACAGGGCGATTTGCTGATCAACAATACCATCGGTTTCCTGGGGATCAAACAGCATACTATGAAAGATGATGGAACCGGTTATAAAAGCCGTTTCCATATGGACCTGCTGAAGAGCGATGATCCTAATTTCCGCCCGGTAGACCTCGAGTTTGCGCCCGACGGGTCTTTATATGTGGTAGACTGGCATAACGTCCTTATCGGGCACATGCAGCACAATGCCCGCGATCCGCTGCGCGACCATTCGCATGGCAGGATCTATCGCATCACCTATCCTTCCCGCCCCCTCGTAAAGCCGGCCAATATTCAAAATGCCGGTATTGATGAACTGTTTGAGAATCTGAAACTGCCCGAATACAGGACCCGTTACAGAACACGCAGGGAATTGAGAGGGCTGGATGTAAATACCGTGCAGGGTAAACTCGCAGCCTGGGTTGCCGCCCTCGATACCAGCGACCCCAGGTTTGAACACCACTTACTGGAAGGGCTATGGGTAAGCCAGGGTACAGGTAAGGTGAATCAGCCGCTTTTGAAGCGTGCCCTGAAAGCCAAAGATTATCATGTAAGGGCTGCGGCGGTTCAGGTACTCCGGTATACGGGCTACCAGGTACCCGATCAGGCGGCGCTGATGATGGCTGCGGCAAGGGATAAAAACAGCCGCGTAAGGCTGACGGCCATCGTGGCTGCTTCCTGGATGAGCAAAGAAGCAGGGGGAGCAGTATTGGCTGCAGCTGGTAAGTTCCCGATGGACAAATGGACCACCCATGCCTATAAAACTGCCGTAGCGCATTTGAAAGGGCAGAATGTGGTGGAAGAGGCAGAGAAGAACAAGAAAACGACGCTGCAGGGGGCCGAGCTGGCATTATTCAACAAGGGTAAACTCATTTACAATAAAGAGGGGTACTGCAAAACCTGTCACCAGGCCGATGGTAAAGGGCTTACGGCTTCGGGGTTCCCTCCGCTTTCCGGTACAGCCTGGGTAAATGGCAGTGACGAGCGGCTGATTAAGCTGGTGCTGAAAGGCCTGGTGGGGCCTATTGAAGTAAATGGTAAGAAATACCCGGGCCAGGTTCCTATGACGCCTTTCGGTGGTTTACTGAAAGATGAAGAGGTGGCTGCGGTAATAACTTATGTCAGAAATTCGTTTGGAAATAACGGCGCCCCGGTGTCTGCAGAGAAGGTGAAAAAAATTAGGAAGGCCACAGATGGCAAAAAAGATTTATATTCCGCAGAACAATTATTGAAAGAACACCCTATGAAATAACGGGTACGTCTACATTTAAAAATTCAGCGTTATGAACAACAAACTAAGATTGTTTTATGGCAGTTGTTTCGCCCTTATTACAACTGCATTTTCATTTAGCATCAGGGCGGGCATTCTTCCGCAGCTGGCGGAAACTTTCCAGCTGAATGCCACGCAGCTGGGATTTATCAACTCCATGTGGTTCCTGGGCTTCCCGATCTCCATGGTGATCGGCGGGCTGTTTTACTACCAGATCGGGCCTAAGCGGATAATGATCTTCGCATTCTTTGCGCATACGCTGGGCATTCTGCTGACGATCTATTCGGGTGGTTATACCGGGCTTTTGATTTCCACATTGCTATTGGGGCTGGGGAACGGCTGTACCGAGGCGGCCTGTAATCCTATGATTGCAGACAGTTATTCCGGTAAGCAGATGAACACCCTGTTAAACCGCTTCCACATGTGGTTCCCGGGTGGTATTGTGATAGGCAGCCTCGTATCGCTGGGGATGACGCAGCTGAAACTGGGCTGGGAGGCACAGATCTGGATCATCCTGCTACCTACATTAGTGTACGCGTTTTTGTTCTATAAGCAGCAATTTCCGGAGCCCCAGCACAAAGAGAGCGTATCCGTTGTGGAGAACCTGAAAGCCATGATTACCCCACTGTTTATATTTATCGCCGCTTGCATGTCTCTTACTGCCATCAGTGAATTCGGGCCGCAACAGTGGACCGGCATCATCATGGCGGCCAGTGGCGCAGAACCCATGGTGGTACTGGCGCTGGTGACGGGCTTAATGGCAGTAGGCAGGTATTTTGGCGGAGAAATCGTTGGGAAGTTTGACCAGACGGGCGTATTGCTGGGTTCCGCCGTATTTGCAACCATCGGTATTTACCTGTTCAGCACCCAAACCGGGGGGATGGTATATGTTGCCGCAATCTTCTTTGCGATAGGCGTATGTTACTTCTGGCCCAATATGATCGGTTTCGTTGCGGAGAAAATACCTAAAAGCGGGGCTTTTGGTATGTCTGTAGTAGGAGCGGTGGGTATGTTTTCCACCTCCATCTGGAATCCCGTTATCGGCAGGTGGATTGATGAAGGCCGGGTTCGTGCCGCGGCAAATGGATTAACCGGCTCTGAACTGGAGCTGGCTGCCGGTCAGGAAACCATGAAGTTCATGATAATTTTCCCCGGTGTATTAATCATTCTGTTTGCAATTCTCTGGTTCTGGGTTAGAAAGACCCGCCCCGGAGTTGTAAGGGCAGCACATTAATATTTAAGACGATCCGCAGGGGCTATTGCTTCAAAAGGTTGATTATTTCGGCTATAAACGGTGCCTAAACGCCTGGTTTTCATACCCGGCAGATTTTCCGGTACACCTTTTGTATTTGATATTAAAATTACCCTTATGAAGAAATGGCCCCTGCTTTTAGCACTTCTCAGCATTTTCCTGGTAGCGTCGTCCTGTAAGAAGGAATACATTACGAACGAAAACATTCCCAATTTCACCGTTGTTCATACCGTAGCAATAGCTGACTGGAAACTCAATCAGCAGGATGGTACTTATACGGCTGTCATCAACATGCCGGAAATAGACAACGTTTCATTTACTAACGACGGCGTAGTTGTTGCGGCGATGTTTGACGGTACTAACTACGAGGCTTTGCCGCAGGTATACGATAACCTGAGCTATACCTTCTTTTATTCACCGGGCTTCCTGACCCTTTCCATTCAGGGAGCCAATGGTGGACAGGGGGCCAGGCCAACCGGTCCTGTTAAGTTTAAAATCGTTCTGATCCCATCTGAGCAATAGCGTTTGAAGTGCAGGATTGCTAAGAATTAGCAGAAGGTTTCTGCTGATATTGACCTGTATTATCCACCGGATAGTACAGGTTTCTTTTTATAAGGAAGTCCCAAGGGGTATGATATTACGCCTGTTGTAGTTGTAACAAACGCTGAAGCAATCTCTTCACCGCTCCTTTGTTATCTTCCAGCACCTTGCCATTACTGTCTACTACAATGTAATGCGGGATACCTGAAATGCCGAGTTGCTTAAGTATTCCCGCCTCGAATCCACCATTCAGTAAAAGCGCGTTTCTTTCGCCGGGTGCTTCCTTTTCATGTGCAATCCATTTCTCCCGCTTAGTGTCTATGGAGAGATAGATAATTTTATACTTCAGTTGGTTCTTACCTGCAGTGGCTCTTTCGATAACTTTATCGTTGTGCCGGCATGGGCTGCACCAGGATGCCCCGAATACAAGAATATATTCTTCCTTACCGTCTTTCAGCAAATCAGAAACGGATAGTTTTTTCCCCTCAAGGGTAGTGCCCTTCGTGGAAGTCAGCAGCGGCAGAATATTCTTCCCCTTGTTCTGACCTGCGCGTGCCAGCAGTGCTGCTTCAATTTCTTTACCTCTTTCACTTTTGCGAAGGCTTGCGGGGAATTTCCGGAACATCCCTTCCAGCCGGCTGTTTTCAAAGTCGAACGAAATACGTGTGATAAAATAAAGGTTACTTAAAGTTAATGCATTCTGTGGCTGGCGTTGCAGATTGTTGAAAAGCACAATCGCGTATTCTTCCTGCATTTGCCACATCAGGCTGTCGCGAAGGAAAACATAGTCAGCATTGTTGGGCATTTTCTTAAACCATGCATAGAATACAGAGTCTTTTTTATTCTTCTGCAGGCTAAGTTCTTTAAGATTGGTATATATCCGGGAGGTATCCCAGCTGATGACTTCACGTGGGGGTAAAACGGGCTTTTGTTGCTGTGGTAATGGTGCGGGGTAGTTTCCGGCAAGCGCGAGAGCGCTCCAAATGAGGTAGTGGCTTATCAACATGGGTTTCAGGTTATCAGGGTAATAAATAGCTGTGCAGGATGCCTGCACATAATAAATTTACCCCAATAACCTGAAATATCCCGGCAAATTAAAGTTGCATTAGAGATTGGTCAGCACGAGTTCGGAAAGGTCTTTACCATCGGCCATCCAGGCGCGCATAGCGCGGAACATCTGTTCGGGGAACGATTCCGCCCTGGCTATAGCCTGATCCATGTAAGTGAGCGATTCCTGCCGGCGGCCAAGTGCATAGAGCAGAACGGATTCTGCATAGGGGTGCATTTTATCTCCCTGCGCATGAAGCGTTGGTTTGTTCCATAACAATGCTTTCTCCAGCCTGTACTTGTCTTTGTATATCGTAGCCGCAGTAATCGCGAGGTTGGAGCGTTCTTCATACGAAATCTCATTACCGTATTGCTGCAGGTAAGCTTCGGTCAATGGGAAAAGTGTGGCGGAGTCCATTTTTTCATTCGCTGCCCGCATCCTGGAGTAGGCAATGATTTGCTTTGCTTTTTCAGGATAGCGTTGCTGCAGGAATTTGCCTGATGCATCCGATACTTCTGATGAGAGCCCTGGAGGCTGGAGCTTTTGCAGGAGAATGTTGAACGCAACCTGCTGCGCTATTCCGGGGCCAAGGAGGGCATTTACTTTGGCGGGTTCCTCCATCATGAGCCGGAAGCCTTTATCAGCCGTATCTTTTGTAAACTGCTGCGCTATCGTAAGGTAGGGGAGGCTGAATACATTTTTTTCAAGGTGTAAATACTGTGTGGCAACTGTATCGGCTTCCCGGTCTCCCGCTGCCCGTGCTGCCAGGGCGTAGGCGCGGAGAATTTTGGGATCACGGTTGCCGGCGCGGTAACGGCGTTGCAGTGCATCATACCCGGAGTCTTGCTGGCGGCCCAGCTTCCCGCCATGGATGAATGGTTGGGAGTCGAAAGAACCCATCATTTTATGTTTGGGGGAACCGTCGGCTTCGAGGAACACCATGGTAGGGTAGCTTTTTACCTTATAGCGCGCAGCCAACTCCAGGGTTTCCTTCCGCCAGCGGCGCACTTCAGGAGCGTCTCCTGCCGTACTGTCTACCTGCATCTTGATGCTGATATAATGTTTGTTCATGTATTCACCCACATCATCCCGGGAAAATATAAACCGGGTCATGTGTTTGCATGGCCCGCACCAGGTGGTGAAGAAGTCGATGAAGATTCCTTTCCCTTCCTGTTTGGCCAGCTGCTGCACGGCTTTCCAGTCGAGGTCGTTACGGAATTTAATACCCTGTGCGGAAAGGAGGTTTGGCAGAAGGAGGCAGGTGAGCAGTACCGGAAGCAGCCGTGAATGCCGGAAGGAGGAACGCGTTTCGTGCATGTCTGATGTTTATTGAGTATGAGAATTGAAAATCCGGGCAAAGACTTGCCTCGTCATTTAATAAGGCAAACGGACCGGCATTTTAGGGTGAAGGGGCGGTGCCGGGATACGGATGATTGTTTTCCCGGAGGTGGTTCACCCGATTTTGGAGTTCAGTTGCCTAAAAGGATATGAAGTATATTTCCCTCCCTTTCGCCAAACTCCGTCATACGCTGCCGGCCATCGTTATCGGATGGCTGGCATTTGCCGGCCGGCCGGCAGACGATACGGATACTTACCGGATCAATACGATCAGGCAGGTTATGAAACGCGTAACTGCGGAACATTTCCAGCCTCCGGTGCTGGATGACGCGTTTTCTGCTTCCGTATGGAAGAAATACATAGAAAGCCAGGATATCAATAAAGGCGTTTTTCTCCGTGAAGATATTGAGCGGCTGAAAACCTGGGAGCGGCAGCTCGACGATGAACTGCGCGAGCCTACCCTTGCCTTTTTTAAGGCTTACAGCGAAACCCTTACCCGCCGTATCCGGGAAATCATGCCGCTGTACCGCCGAATACTGTCTGGCCCGATGGACCTCTCCCGCAACGAATACCTCGATGAATCCCAAAAGGAATATGCAGTAACTGCTGCTGAACGGGAACGCATCTGGGAGAAACGGATGAAGCTGACGGTGCTGAAGAAAATAGCAGAGCTGCGCAAAGCTGATCCTAAACTGACCTTTGCTGAAGCAGAAAAGCAAGCCAGGCGTAAAGTGCTGGTGTGGCTGGATGCTGCTTACAACAATCTTACCGGAATTACTTCCGACGACGATCGTTTTTCCATGTTGCTGAACACGGTACTAATGGAAATAGATCCGCATACGAACTTCTATGCTCCGGCCGACAGCCGCGACCGTGATGCCCAGATGGCCCAGCGTTACTTTGGTGTGGGGCTGGAACTGCTGACCGAAGAAGGAGAGATTCGGATAGGAAAGATACTGCCGGGCGGTTCGGCAGACCGTAGCGGCCTCCTGCGGCTGAACGACCATGTGGTGGGCGTAACCGACCCGAAAGGGGCTATGGTGCGGGTGAGCGGTCTTTCCGCGCTCGACGTTACCCGTATGGTGCGCGGCGATTCGGGCACCGTGCTAAGGATGCTGGTAAGCCGGGCCGGTGTGGAAAAGGAAGTAAGCCTTACACGTGGCGAAATAAAAGATAATACCAGCGCAGCGAAATGCGCGGTGATTGAGCAGGATGGTAAGAAGTATGGGTACATCCAGCTGCCATCGTTTTACCGGGACTTTTCCCGGGCAGACGGGGCCGCCTGTTCAGCAGATGTGGCACGGGCCATTATTAAGCTGAAAGAAGCAGCCATAACCGGGCTTATCATTGACCTGCGGGGT
The DNA here is from genome assembly GCF_003149455.1 of Chitinophaga deserti. Lineage (GTDB taxonomy): Bacteria > Bacteroidota > Bacteroidia > Chitinophagales > Chitinophagaceae > Chitinophaga > Chitinophaga deserti. The sequence goes on along the minus strand of NZ_QFFK01000001.1, from coordinate 359,955 downwards.
AACCTGGGCGGGTCGCTGGAAGAGGTGCAGAAGATGGCGGGTTTATTTCTGCCGGAAGGCCCTGTGGCACAGGGTCGCTTTAAAGCAGAGAAGAAGCGCTTCGACATGGTCAGATATCAGGAAATGTTATATGACGGGCCGCTTACAGTGATGGTGGATGAAAGCAGTGCTTCCGCTTCCGAAATGTTTTCCGCAGCCATGCAGGATTACGGCAGGGCGGTAGTAGTAGGGAGTGCCTCATCTTTTGGTAAGGGCACGATGCAGGAAACGAGGCTGATGGGGAAGATGGGGAGTAAAACCCTGGGTACTCCGAACATCCGGTATGGCTCTATAGCCCTTACATTGGGCCGTTTTTACCGTATTACCGGTGTGCCTACGCAACTCATCGGGGTAACGCCCGACGTGGTGTTTCCCACCAAAGGCGAATGGAGCGCCCTTCGCGAGAAGAGCTATGCTACCGCGCTGCGGCCGGATTCTATGGAAGCGGCCTACTTTACGAAATCAAAGCACGAGGGTTCGGTTGCTGCAGCAATTGTGGCGGCCAGGGCAAGGGCGGAGCAGGATACAGGGTTTGCCGGTGTACGGCAGTCGGTAGCCTGGCTGAAAGCCCATGCGGCAGACAAAAAGCCCCTCAGCTACAAGGCTTATCAGCAATCGGCCGATGTACAGGCGGCACAGGAGCAGCGCCTCGAAGCCGGCGGGCAGTTACCTGCGGCAGCACGGCTCCAGCTGCGCCAGCCGGATGCCACGCCCATGGAGGATTATGAAGTGGCCCGGTACCAGGAATGGCTCCGTATCCGGACTTCTGACAGATACATATACCATGCAACCGGCATCCTCCGGGACCTCGCAAAATGAAAAAGCTGAACGGAATCCTATTTATTAATTATTTTACAAAGGATTAATGATGAGCGCATTTATAGGGGTATGTATCAACCAAATTCACGAGATCCGGACTCTTTCGAGACTTTGTTCCGGTCGCATTATGGGGCATTATGCCGGATAGCATTCCAGGTAGTGGAGAATGAGGAAACTGCGCGTGATATAGTACAGGATTTCTTTTTGTACTGCTGGCGCAGGCGGGAAGAGCTGGTCATCACCACTGGTTTTACCCAGTATGCCGCACGAGCGGTAAAAAACGCCTCCCTCAACTACATCAAGCGTGCCGGGCGTATTGTTTTCGAAGAACCGATGGTTCTGGCGGCCTCCGCCGGAGAAATACCGGATGAAAAAGACGAGTCAGACGATATACGTAATGCCGCCCTATGGGCGGCTATTGCGCGTTTACCCATGCAGCGCCGCAAAGTATTCCTCCTCAGTAACCGCGACGGCCTCCGGTATGCGGATATCGCCGAACAGCTGGATATATCTGTCAATACCGTCAAAACACACATTAAACTGGCCTATCAGTTTCTCCGGAAAGAATGCAGCTGGATGGTGCGCCTGATCGGTTTTATATTTTTTTTGACAAATTAATCACCCGCCTTCACCCGAAAGGAAAAGTCGGTTGCCATTCATATAGTTCAAATGGAATACCCGGACAAAAATATCAATTGGGATAAGCTGTTGCCGAAGCTCGAAAATCTGCAGAACAGTGCTACACCGGATGCGGATGATAGCGCGGAAGAAACGGAGCAACTGCAAATGGCGCATGACATGAGCCGTATGCTGAAGGCTGGTGAAGAAGATGGCCGTTTTCCGGCAGAAGAAGGTTGGAAGCGGTTCCGGAAGGAACTGGAGGAAGAACAGGCTGTGCGCAGGCCCCGGGTAAGGAAGCTGTATTGGGCGGTAGCGGCCGCAGCAGCGGTGGGGGTTGCGTTTATAGGCATCCGTCAGGCTACGAAGCCGGTTGCCGGTCCATCGAAGCAGGATCAGGTAGCCTCCGTACATATTTCCAGTAAAGTAGAGATCAAATCTTCCGGGAAAAGCATCTTGCTGGGAGATTCCACACAAAAGCTGCAATGGCAGAACGGCGCCTCCCTGAGCGCGAGCGATGAAGATATCGTTTATGCAACGGGAGATGCGCAGTCCGCCACCATCGATACATTGATCGTACCCAGAGGGCACCGCCTCCGCATAGCGCTGGCAGACGGGTCGAAGGTATGGGTAAACGCCGGTTCACGGCTGGTATACCCTTCGGCCTTTACAGGAGATACCCGGGAAGTGGAAGTTGACGGCGAGGCCTATTTTGATGTGGCCACCGATCCCGGCAAACCTTTTTCGGTACGCGCCAAAGGGATGACGGTGGAAGTGCTGGGTACCCGCTTCAACGTTAATACCTACACAGCCATCACGCTTGCTACACTGGAAAGCGGGAAGGTAAGAACCTCCGCCGCAGGAAAACAGGAAGTGTTGAAACCGGGAGAGCAGGCCGCATTCGATGCCGCTGCCGGAACGCTTACCAGCATAGAAGTGGATGTGAGGATACACACAGCCTGGAAAGACGGGCAGTTGTATTTCGAAGAAGCCACACTCGAAAATATTACGCATACATTAGGCAGAATATACGATTATAGTTTCCGCTTTAAAGACGAGGGGCTCCGCAATCTCAGCTTTACGCTGGATATGCCGCAGCCCGATAACCTCCTGGCGGTATTGGAACAGATCAGAAGAACAACAGGGGACGTACAATTCAAAATAGAAGACAGAACAGTTTATTTGTATCGGGACTAAAGGGGGACGCCCTGGCAGCTTGCCATTAATGCAATTAAGAACGGACCATCGGGAGAACCGGTGGTAAAGCCAAACCATTTTATCAACATGAGCATGAAAACTGGAACGCCTTTTCAGGGAAAGGCATGGCATTCCCTTGCCTTATTCAGTCTGCTGTTTGCCTGGCTGCTATGCGCGCCCGGCGAAGTAAAGTCGCAGACTCCATCCGTACTGGATATCCGCGTAACGTACAAGGCGGACAAAACGCCGCTGGCTAAAGCGCTGAAAGATATCCGGACATTATCGAACGTACGGTTTACCTACAACGCAGACATTATCCGCCGGCAGCCGCCCGTAACGGTGGATATGAAGCATGTTACACTGGAAAACCTCCTGAAGCAGGTGTTGCAGAACACCAAACTACAGTTTGCGGTGGACCTGGGCGGTATCATCATTTACCCTGACGAAGATCCCGGAGGCAGTACAAAGCCCGGCAAAGTGGGGTTCCTGCTGCAGGGGCAGGTATTGAGTGAACAGGGGCCGCAACTGGCCGGTGTTTCTATCCGTGCACTGGAATCTAACATGGGCACGGTAACCGGCGACGACGGTTTGTTTTCGCTGGTAGTAACCGATGGCGAACAACTCCGCTTTTCTGCAGTAGGCCTTACGCCTGTTACATTGCGTGCAAAGAACCATGGCGAAGGACTGATGATCGTGAAGCTGAAACCTGCAACGGAAGAAATCAAAGAGGTGGTGGTAAACGGTTACCAGCGCATTGAAGCAAGGATGTCTACCGCAGCCACTTTTAAACTGGATGCGGCACAGATCCTGCAGCCCGGCGCTCCCTCGATCGATAAAATGCTGCAGGGTAAAGTTCCCGGCCTCATGATCCTGAACACTTCAGGTAGTGTGAATGCTGCGCCGGTGATCCGCATGCGCGGTACCTCCACATTCATAGGCAACCCCTCGCCTTTGTGGGTGATCGATGGAATGATCCGCCCTGACCCTGTTCCTATTTCTTCTTCTGATGTTAATAACGTGGTGAACGGGAACTATTCCCTGATCGGCAGCGCTGTGAGCGGGCTGAACCCATACGATGTAGAAAGCATTACTTTCCTCCGCGATGCTGCGGCTACCGCCATTTACGGTACGCGCGCTGCTAATGGCGTTATCGTTATCCAGACGAAAAAGGGAAAGTCTGGCCCGCTGACGGTGAATTACAACACCGATATGTCTTTCGTGGCGCGGCCTTCTTATAAAAGTATGCAACTCATGAATTCTGAGGAGCGTATGAACCTGTCCCGTGAGATTATTGCTGACGGACTGGTTCGCAATGTTCTAACACGAGGTTTTGTTCCTGCATCCACGTATGAGGGCCTGCGGGCAAAGCTGATTTCGAGGGAACTGACGGAAGATCAGTATAAGCTGGCTGTGCAGGAAATGTCTGCCCGTAATACGGATTGGTTTAATATCCTGTTCCGTAATTCTTTTAGCATGAGCCACTCTCTCAGTCTGAGTGGTGGTACGGATAAGGCCAGCTGGTATTCATCGCTGAGCTATACCAAAGGCTATGGTTCCGCGAAGGAAGATGGCCGGGACCGGTATACTGCCGATGTGAGGCTGAATGCCAATGTTACAAAAAGGATGCGGGTAGATATGCATGTGATGGCATCCTATATGAAGATGAATGGATATTACGGCGGAGTTTCTCCGCTTACGTATGCGATCCGTACCAACCGCTCCATAGATCCAAATGAGCATTACGACTGGAGGATGGCTACTATTGATGCTTCCGGATTCCGTCCGTCTACCCTTCAGTACAATATGCTGCATGAACTGGAAACTACCAGTAACACGAATAGTGTCCGTAGTGCCAGCGCCAATTTCAACCTGAGCTACGACCTCGGCTGGGGCATCCGTTTCCAGCACTCTTCCAGTGCCATGATCGATGCATCTGATGCCTTTATGGCTTATGACGAAACGAGCGCTGTTGCTGCAGTTGCAAGAGGGTATAAACTGGGAGACCCTGTACCGGATAATGCTAAAGCCATATCGCAACTTCCCAAGGGAGGGCTGGCTAACCTCAGTAATATGAATTCGCTGGTACTCAATACCCGTAACGGTTTAACATTCACCCGGCAGCTTTTTGACAAGCGGGACCAGTTTGATGTAACGGTTGGTACCGAGGTAATGTCCCGCAATATTCAGGGTGTACTGTCTCAGCAGCCGGGTTATTTCCCGGACCGTGGCCGTACGTTTGATGCGAACGATTTCTCCCGCCGTTCACTGGGTAAAACGGAAATCAGGGATGTACAGGAAAACCAACTGGGCTTATACCTGAACTCTGCCTATAACCTTATGAATAAATACATCGTTGGGGTTACAGTCCGGTCAGACGGGTCTAACCGCTTCGGCCAGTATTCCAACGCTAAGTTTTTGCCCAACTATGGCGTATCATTCCGCTGGGATGTATCTCAGGAGAAATGGGCGCAGGGCTGGAAAGCACTGGACCGCCTCTCTTTCCGCTCCAGCCTCGGTACACAGGGTAACGTAGTAACGGAAGTGGGGCCGAACCTGATTGTGTCGTTTAAGCCCGGCCTTGCTGAAAGCTTTAATATAAATGACCGGCCCCGTGTGATTGTAAAAAGCCTTGCCTATCCCGACCTGCGTTGGGAGAAAACATGGCAGGTGAATTTTGGTGCAGATGTATCATTTCTGGGCGGAAGGATTAACCTGATGGCTGATTATTACATCAAGAAGGGGCGGGATCTGCTTTCCGGTCGCGCAGTGCCATTAGAGAACGGTGTGGACGAAATACTGGTGAATGCGGGATCGATGAATAACAGGGGGCTGGAATTAGTGTTAAATGTTGTGCCGGTACAGCGGAGGGATTGGAATGTTTCCATCTCTTTTGTGAACAGCCTGAATAAAAATGAAGTAGTGGATCAGGGGTATCGTAATACTTATAATGATTTCATTAATGGTACCGCCAGTGTTCCCGGAATGCCGGTAGGGGCCTTTTATTCCTATGCCTTTAAAGGGTTAAGTGCCGATAAAGGATTGCCTCTTTTCTATAATATGGAGAATAAGGGCCGTGCCGTTGATCCCCGCGAAGTATTAGTGTATTCCGGGAAGCAGATCCCCAGCTTCTTCGGTACCGTGATGCCTGAAGTACGTTATAAGCAATTTTCGTTTGGGGCTAACTTCTATTACAGTTTGGGTACCCACAAGCGTATGAACCCATTGTATGATAAGATGGTGATTGCATATGGTATCCCTGAACCTGTTAATAATGCCAGCCGTGAAATGATGAACCGGTGGCGTAAACCCGGAGACGAGCGTTATACCAATATCCCTGCAACAAGAGATATTACGATACCGGAATATCAGCTCATTCCCCAGATCGAAGGCTCAGCTTCTGCATTTTCCATTCCGCAGTATGAGATGTTCGACAAATCGGACCTGCGTGTTGCCAATAGCAGCTTCCTACGTTGTACCCAGATGAACCTTCGTTACATAGTGCCCCGGAAAGTACTCGGTACATCCGGTATTAAAGGGCTGCAATGTTCATTTAATGTCAGCAATCCTTTTACCATCGCTTCAGGTAAACTTCGCGGGCAGGACCCGGAAATAGAAGGAGTAGGAACCACTGCTCTTCCGATCACACGTCAGTATGCATGGTCTATCCAGGCAACTTTTTAACATTATCAACCGCATTGACATGAAGAAATTGCTCTTTATCACCATATTGGCCGCTGCCGGACTTACTTCCTGCAAGAAGTTCCTGGAAGAGCGTTCCCTGTCGGATATGACACCGACTAAAGTGACGGATTTCGGGGATATCCTGCATACAGAAGCCTACCCCGCCTCCTCCGGTAATGATCCGCTCTTCCCGATGCTTTACCTGATGGATGATGATGTGGAAACTTATCCGTCAGAAGACCCTAACGTTGTAGCACAATACATCGGTAATGCCCCGGCATTTACCTGGCAGGCTGATTTTATCGAAGCCTGCAAACTCGCCAGCAGCAATAGCGTGGCTATATTCAATGTGTACACCTCCTCTTACGTTCGCCTTTTGAAAGTGAATGTTGTGCTTCAGGGAATCGACAAGGCAACCGGTGATCCCAATGAGCGCGACTGGATCAAAGGGCAGGCTTACGGACTGCGGGCTTATTATTATTTCAATCTTGTAAATCTTTACAGTCTTCCTTACAAAAACGCACTGGCTGCTCCCGATAAAGCGTTGGGTGTACCCCTGAGGCTGGATGGTAATGTGATTGAGGAAGAGATTCCCCGTGGTACGGTGAAAGAAGTGTTTGCACAGATCAGGAAAGACCTTGATTCTTCTATCCGGCTCCTTGAAAAAGAGAAACGCCAGCGCAACAATTTCTTCTTTACTGACGTATGTGCACATTTCCTTGCTTCAAGAGTGGCATTGTATATGGAGGATTGGGGAGCAGCTGCAGCGCATGCCAGCTATGTGATTGATGCACATCCGCAACTGATGGATTTACCTGCTGCAAACGGTGCGCCCCTTGTAAGCAGAAACAGCGTGGAAAGTATCTGGGTATCTGCCAGCCAGAGGGAGGTAGATAACACAGGCTTCCTGGCATATTTCGACGTGTCTCACAGCCTGTATAATGCTTTTGAACCAACAGATCAGCGTTTGCAGCAATTCATCATGGTAACGCCGCCGGAACTGAAGTGGTTTATTCCTTCTGACTTTATACAGTCAAAACTCCTTGACAATACGGATTTCCTTTGCTTTAGAAGTGCAGAAGCATACCTGAATCGTGCGGAAGCCAATATTCAGTTGTATAAGAATGGCGATGGTGCTGCTGCACAGAAAGCACTGGAAGATCTTAATACCCTCCGGGCCAAACGTTTTAGTGCGGCCGACTTCCAGCCCTGGGCAATCCAGCCTGCAGATCAGATGCTCAAAGCATGCCGTGAGGAACGCCGGAGGGAGCTCTTTTTTGAAGGGCACCGCTGGTTCGACCTTCGCAGATATGGTATGCCGCCTATACAGCACATACTCAGGCGCGCACCGGGAATGGCGGAGATATACGAACTGAAGGAAAACGATCCGCAATACGTACTTCCTATCCCGCGTGATGTGATGGAGAGGAACCGTGCCCTTGTACAGAATCCACAGATTACCTCGTTACGTTTACCGAAATAATTTAAACGATCCGTTATGCAAATTGTATTCTCCAGATATATCCCCCTTACCGTAATAGCCGCCGGCTTTACCCTGCTGCTATCCTGCGGAAAGGAGTCAAAACTGAATCCGCCACTGTTGCCTGACGAGTATTCGCTGCCACAGGGCAACCAGCCGATTGATGATACTATCGTATCGTTTAAAAAGCGTTACGGAACCTATATCCTTTATAAATTCTCGCACCGCGACTTCGCTTATTCGTCCGGCGCTATGCTGACGGATACCGCTGCGCCTGGAGATCCGGCGCACATAGCTGAGTTGTACATTTACTTCCGGGATAATTGCCTCAGCTGGTATCCGGAATCTTTCCGGCGGAAGGCGCTTCCCTTTAAACTGTTATTTTCTTCTGCGGTGGGAAGTCCTTTACCGGGAGGTGCCATTGCACCCGGCCGTGGCTTCGTCTCCACCCGCGAAATGCTGGCTATAGGCTGGGCTAATGATAAACTGGCCGGCCTTGGGCCTGTAGAGAGGAAAGCCCTTACGGCCAGAATGCACCGCTACTTCATGACCCGTGCCTTACAGGGACGTTCCATCCCCGTACCAGTGGAATACCTCGCGCTTTACCCGATAAGCTTTGATGGGATTGGAGAATCTAATAAGTACGATAGAGGCATCATTGAAGTACAGAACAGTACAACTCATAATGTTGCCACTGATATAGGAAGCTTCGTTGAAGCCATCGCCGGTAAAACAACCGCCGAACTGGAAGCCGGGATATTAAGCCCGCAGTCAGACCGTAAAGGACTGATACGCCGCAAATACAACATACTCGTACGAGTGTTTATGGATCAGTATGGTGTAGATCTTGTTGCTATCGGCAACAAGCCCTGATTATTCATGCAGGATTCACCCGAATCACTTAACCGATTGCCTTTAAAGTAATGACCAATTTAATCACTATGAAGAAGTTCCTCGCAATATGCCTGGCTGCCGGTGGCAGCTTAACTGCAGCCGCTGCGGGCCCGGGTAGCCCTGGTGCCCTGCAGGTTAGCATCCGTCCGAATGCCCAGCTTTCTACTCTTATAGATTTTAGTTATCTGAGCAATAACGGTACCTACGTGGTAAGCAGTCGTATAGCACATAATGAACGGGTGACGAAGAATGTACGCTATCCGCTGGCACCCAAAGCTCAGATTGTTTATCTGAATAACGAAGAATACCTGGTAGGTGCGGGTGAGACACTCATCCTTGAAATGGCACTGGAGAATATTATACAGTCTGGTAAAGAGCGTTGGGGTGGTGTTGGTCAGATAGCAGGGAAAACGAAAGCGAAAGCAATGAAGCATATGCTGCCCCGTATGATCGATTCTGCCTATAATATCGTAGATGCGGCTGTGCCGTTGGAAACATTCGACCGGGATATGGCAGCTGTCCGCAGTTTCTTTAATGCATCTGTAGAGGCCGCAGGCCTTTCTGCTGATGAGCGTGCACTGATAATTGCCTATGAGTCCGGCCGCAGGCTGATGCACAAGCAGTCGTATGTACGCAGCCATCCCGAAGCGGGAAAAATGGAAGGATTTTCCAAATGGTACTACGATGAGTTCGATATCGCTAATCCTCATTTTGACGGAATCGCACATAACATTGTTCTGAAACAAATCGTGGATGCCTGGTGGGTTGGCCGTAAAATGGAAGATCCAAAACTGGCCGACGAATTTGAGATGGTTGATCTGATGCGTTTCGCTAAAGCAGAACTGATGAAGCAGGAGGCTGCTAAAGTCTGGTTGTATTCCGAAACGCGTTACCGTCAGTTTTCGACTGCGGTAAAGAATGTTTACCCGGTTTTAAATGGTACTCTTAAACCCTATCCTCAGAAGAAGTACATCGACTCTCTGTATAAAAGTTATGCTGTTATGGACCGCGGTCTTCCCATGCCGCAGTTCTCAACTAAGAATGCCGCGGGCAAAACGGTAAAACTGTCAGACTTTAAAGGGAAGATGGTTGTGATGGACTTCTGGGCCAACTGGTGCACCGGATGTATTGCTAACCTGCCCAAATTCAAAGCCATTGAAGAAAAGTATAAAGGTAAAGAGGACATTGTTTTCCTCACCATTGCCTGGGAAGAACCCGGCTTCGATGAGCTTTGGAGAGAGTTATCCGCCAAGCATAAGATCGAAGGAGAGCATAACCTGATCCTTACCATCAACCGGGAAAGCAAAGAATACCAGAATTTCTTCAAAGTCATTTCCCTGACAGGTGTACCCCGTTACATTGTACTGGATAAAGAAGGGAATTACCTCGATAACTCACTGAGTATTTTGCTTGGTGAAAAAGTAGAACAGCAGATCCTCGATTTTTATAACGAACAGCAATAAATAAATTGGTCAACCTGCAACTCAGAAAGGCGCTGCTAATGGCAGCGCTTGCCTGCTCCATGTCTGTGAAGGCGCAACAGTCGCCTCCTAAAGGATATGATCCGGTAGCAGCCTTCGCACCTATCAGCTATGCTCCTGTGAGCCAGCTGCGCACAGCAGCAGGTACTCCCGGAGCAGGGTACTGGCAGAACAATGCTGATTATTCAGTAGCGATAACCCTCGATACCCTTACGCGGGGCGTGAAAGGGAGTGTTGCCATAAAGTATGCGAATAACAGTCCGGATACATTGTCGTACCTGTGGGTGCTGGCCGGGCAAAACCGTTTCCGTGCAGATTCCAGGGAAACACAGCTTACACCGCCTACCGGCAGCCGCTTTGGAATCACGGAATATACAGAAGGCTGTGTCATTGAATCGCTGATGGCAGATAAGCGGCCTGCCACATATGAGGTGAACGGTAAGTTTATCCGTATTGGGCTGGCTTCACCACTGGCGCCGGGTAAAACTATTCGTTTGGATATTGGGTACCATTTCATCCTGCCGGCAAAAGGCGGGGATTTTATGGGTGTGCTGGAAACGAAGCATGGCGGTGTGTATCAGTATTCAAGTGTGTTCCCCCGGATGTGTGTGTATGATGATCAGACTGGTTGGAATACCCATGCATCCCAATACTATGTGGAAACCGGAAGTATAGATATGCGGATTACCGTGCCTGCCAATATGATTGTACAGGGAACGGGTTTGCTGGAGAATCCTGAAGACTTACTGAGCCCTGCTGTATTACGCCGTTACAAACAGGCTGCAGGCAGCGATACCGCGATCCGTGTCCGCACTGCGGGAGAGCCTCTAAATGCAAAGGGCAACGGTATGCTTACCTGGCATTTCCGGGAGCCCCGCGCGGGTGATGGCATTTGGGCGGCTTCGGCGGCCTTTAACTGGGATGCGCTCAGTACCAAATTACCCGACGGGCGCAGCATTCCCGTGATGGCGCTTTACCCTCCCGGCAGCCATGCGGAGTGGGATACCAGCGCCACAGCCATGCGCCGCATCCTTCAGGCTTATTGCCAGCAATGGCCTTCCTATCCCTATTCCAGCTGTGTTAACATCGCCGGGTCTATTACCGGCGTGGCCTCCCCGGGCGTGTCTGTTCTACATTACAAGGAAAGCAGCTCGGGCGCTACCGTCTGGCTGAAAACCAATCACGAGCTCGGGCACGCCTGGTTTAACCTGATGGTGGCTGCAGACAGCCGCCATGGCTGGATGTGTGAAGGGCAAAACGTATTGATCAATCACCTGAATTCTACCATCCTGGGTTGTGAACCTCCCTTTGAAATAGAAAAAGCATCGGAGGTATTCGGGAAAGGCATGAGCCGGGTGCCGGTGAGCACCCGCTTCGGCAGTATGCCACAGCGGGATATGGGTGTGCTGATTTATATGAAGCCTGCTTATGCTTTACTGCTGCTGCGTAATACGGTACTTGGTCCTGCCCGGTTCGATGACGCCTTCCGCCGATACATTGCCTCATGGTCGTTCCGCCACCCTGTGCCGGATGATTTCTACCGTGCCATGGAAAACGCGGCAGGGGAAGATTTATCGTGGTTCTGGCGCGCATGGTTTATGACAGATGCACAGCTTGATCAGGGGATATTGCAGGCGCAATATGCCGGTCAGAAGCCTGCCAACGGTATTCTCATTACTCTCGTGAATAAAAGAGAAATGCCCATGCCGGTAGATTTGCTCGTGCGTGAATTCAACGGTAAAACACACCGCGTGAAATTACCCGTACAGGTATGGGAATGGAATGATAAGCATCAGCTGAAAGTAGCCACTACTTCACCAGTACAATACATCCTGCTCGATCCCGATAATCAGTTGCCGGATACCGACCGTTCCAATAATATCTGGACCGGCAGCGGAACAAGCCCGCTTAATAAAGCGGTTAGCGGAGCCAATGAAGTGGTAGACCGGTATCTGAATGCCATTGGCGGGAAAGCAAAGATCGCGGGTGTTAAATCTGTAGAGATGGAATACACCGGCGGGCAGCAAAACTCCCTGGTATGGCGGCACCGCTACCGGGACGGAGGCGAAGGCTCCTGGCGTGTAGGGCTGGAAACAAAGGCTGTCAGGCTTACGCTTAAGCAAATTGATGTGGCAGACAGTATTCAGTTTCAGCAGTTGGGGCAGCCCGTACCTGTTTCCGCTGCCGTGGCCGATGAGATCCGACGTTCTACCGAAGCCTTTCCTGAACTGAGGTTCTTTGATAAAGGTAACCGGGTGAAGCTTTCTGACTCACTGCATTTCGTACACGGTATGGAAACTTACCAGATCACCGTAACAACCCCTGCAGGCAACAACTGGCGCTACTATTACGACCGTACCACAGGGTTAAAAGTGCGGGAAGAGTTTGCCGGGCGCGATGTTCCACAGGTATATGTCATGAGGGTTTTCTCCGGATATGAAATGACAGGTGGTATCCTGTGGCCCAAACAAGTTTACCTGCAGGAAGAAGGCGGGAAAACTGATTTATTCGAACGTACACATTTTTCAACGCTATAAATCTATTCGCATGAAACAAATAATGACCGGGATGGCACTGCTGGCCTCCATGAATTGCCTGGCCCAGGATAAACTGGAAATCAATGCCCGGATAGACGGGTTGCCGGAAGGAGAAAAAGTTTATTTCTGGCGCCCGCTGGGAAGCAAAACAGATTCCGTGTATGTGAAGAATGGTGGTTTTACCGCTACGCTCGATATGAAAGAGGGAGGATCTACCTACGTTGTTTTTGTAGGAAACGGAGGTGATGAATCGCATGGCACTTTCCTCTACCTCGAAGGCGGTAAGCTGAACATTAAAGGTAAAGGCCCGTATTTCAAGGATGCGGAATATACCGGCAGCAAGTTTGTGCAGGATTGGAAGATGATTGAGCAGGACGTGCTGAAGAAAGATCTGAAAGAAGATGAGCTTACCAAACTCGAAGCGGAAATGAATACCGCCACGCAGGTAGGTGACCATGATGCGCTCCAGGAACTGTCTGCCAAAGCGGCGGAGCTGAAAAAGGATCAGATTAAACTTGCAATGGATTGGGTGAATAAGCATCCTGATGTCAGCGCGGCATCTTACCTGATGAACGCTTACCTGGGAAATCTTCCGAAACAGGAATTCATGGCAATGGTGGATAAGCTGGGTCCCAATGTTAAAAATACTTTTACCATTAAGTATATGATGGAACAGCGGACCGGTGTGAGCGCTGATTTCATGACGAGGGTTGGTAAGGCTGCCCCTGCTGTTGAAGTGAAGGATAACACAGGAAAAACGGTTACACTGAACAATTTCAAAGGTAAAGTAGTGTTGCTGGACTTCTGGGCAAGCTGGTGCAAACCCTGCCGTGAGCAAAACCCTCACCTCATTAAAGTGTACGAAAAATATAAAGCGAAAGGCTTCGAAATCCTGTCTGTTTCTCTGGACGAAGACAAGGATAAATGGCTGAAAGCTATAGCCGAAGATAAACTGACCTGGACGCAGGTTGTAGGCGATAAAGGGGGTGAAAGCAAGATCGCCAAAGACTATAAAGTATTTGCACTGCCTTCTACCATTGTAATTGACCGGGAAGGTAATATCCTGAAAATTGGTATCACCCCGGCAGATCTTGAGCAGTTACTCGAAAAAACACTGTAAGTACTCCCCATATATTTCATCCGTTCATGATTGCAAATGCCCCTCCGGTACTATCCGGAGGGGCATTTGCATTAAAGCGGTTGGGCTTACGGTATTTGAAGCTTATTTGAAGCTTATTTGAAGCAGTTATCTACGGGTCGTCTACGTGTCAGTTATAGGTGAATTAGCAGTAAAGTGTGTCGATGAGGTGGACTTGAGGCGGAGGTGATGCGGAAGTGATGTGGATGCGGTGTGAAGGTGATGGCAGGCTGTAAAAGGGAAGACCGGGTGGCTGTGGCCCATGGCACTGGCTGGCGGAGGAGGGGCCTGCCGTGTAGATCTGGGTTCCAAACTTATTGATATTAAAATACTTACAACAAAAACACCCTGATATGGCTAAGGGCTATTCCCGTTGGATGTGTACCTGATTTTCCGGAATGGTAGTGGGTGCCCCGGGATTGGGTAATAAGAAGCCGGTGCGGGGCTTTTCTTTGGTGTGGGTAACCTGTGGAGCCTGCTCTTCCACAACGGCTACAATATCTGCTGCTTCGCTCTTCTTGTCGCGGATATCGAAATCCTCAGTAAAAAGCTTTACCTGTAATACTACCAGTAAGGTGCCTTTGCCGGGTACATCTACGCGCAAATCCGCCCCTTCGAAGTAGTGGCACTCCTTGTTGAGATCGATTTTCAGGAGGGCAGTATCTGTGCCTTTAATAGTGCGGGTGCTGAAGTCGATGCGGGTAGCAATTACTTTCAGCTCCATGCGGAGGGCATCTCCATAACCTTGAATGTACTGCGCAGGTATGTGCAGGGAGCCGTCTTTTTTAAATACAGTCTTGCTGCCGAAGAACCTGTCCAGCCCGGTGTAGCCTTTGAAGCGGAAATTAAGCAGCCCTGCGTGGTTGTTTCTGCCCGCTCCCAGGATGTAGCTGTTGAGGCGGTTTACCAGCGCACGGTCCGGGTGGATGTTTAATTCAGGCGTAATAGCATGCCGGATAAGGGCGCCCTTGCGGCTGGTAGCACCGAATACTTTTGCCGCACGGCGGGTATTATCCGTTTGCCGTACTGTTTGTGGTACTGTACGTAAACAGTGTTTGCCGTTGCGCTCGTACGAGATAATATTGCCGAGCCGGCCTTTAAATGGAATGAGAGAATCTAAGATTGCCATAACAATGTGTTTTAGTTGTTGAAGTTAAATTTACGAATAGCGCACCGGAGTAGTATGGGCGCGGGTTTAGAGGCTATTCAACACCACAGTATTACGGTTTGCCGAACTACGAAATTTCAAAGCAGTCAGGATGAATAATTTCGAAGCTGACAGTAGCAGGGTTTGGAAGTTTTCGAAAATTGCAATATTCCCGGAATACTGCTCACCAACAGGGACGCATTAAAATTCAGTATCTTGTTAAGGCTATCAACAAGATGGGTAATATGCAAAGAAGGGAGTTCCTGAAAAATTCACTGATAACGGCTACGGGAGTATTGGTATTGCCGGCATTGAGTAGTGCCGGTGTAAGCGATGAACCGTTTAATGCAGCAGGCTTTATGCGGCCGCCGGCCCGTTACCGGCCACAGGTATTCTGGATGTGGCAGAATGGTCATGTTTCGGAAGAAGGCATTACGAAAGATCTGGAAGCCATGCGGCAAATGGGGCTTGGCGGGGCCATGCTGTTTAATGTTGAAGCTGCCACGCCTAAAGGGCCGGTAGATATGGGTAGTGCAGCGTGGCGGCAGATGGTATTGTTTACCACGCAGGAAGCGCAACGCCTGAAGCTGCAGATCACATTGCATAACTCATCTGGTTTCTCAGGTACCGGTGGCCCATTCGTTCAGCCAGATCAGAGTATGCAACAGCTGGTATGGAGAACTGTGCAGGCCGTTCCGTCAATAAATACTTATCATCTCCCGCAGCCTTTTTCGAAACTTGGATACTACAGGGATATTGCCGTGCTGGCTTTCCCGGAACTACCTGAGCCCGATACCCGTCAGTTATGGCTGAACGGGGAAGCGGCAGATGTTTCCCTAATTGCTGACGAACATCCTGAAACTGCTTTGCGGTTAGAGAAAACAGGAGAGCTGGTGTTTGAGTTTACAGCCATAAGCACCATTCAGTCGGTAACCATCTGGCGCAAGCCGGAAGTACCTGCTGATGTATATAACGGCCCCCCGGATAACCCGCCCACTTTAACAATAGAAAGCAGTGCAGACGGTGTGAGTTATGCTCCTGTATGCAAAATGCCCATGCCGCAGTTGCGTAAAATGAATGCTCCCGGCGTTGCGGTATTCCCTGCTGTTCATGCAAAATTTCTCCGCCTTAAAACCAGTACGGCTACCTGGCTGTCTGGCATACGCTGGCATGCCCATGCGGGTGTGAATAACTGGCCGGGTAAAGCTAACTTTTATCAGTACGTACCGGCTACCGGTGCTGAACCTCCTGCAACGGAAGGCATCAGGGAACGGAATGTGCAGGATCTTACCCGTCTCCTGCAGCCAGACGGTACACTTTCCTGGAGCCCTCCAACAGGCCGGTGGACCATCCTGCGCATCGGGCACACTGCTACCGGGCAGTTAGGTGCATCCCAGCCTGCAGCAGGTGCGGGGCTTGTGTTGGATAAATTCAGCCGCAAAGCTTTGGACAATTGGTGGCAGCACATGGACGATTACATTTTCAAAGACCTGCGTTCCTGCCCTGCTTTCGGAGGTTTGCTGATAGACAGCTGGGAGGTAGGCGTTCAGAACTGGACGCTGGAGATGCCTGAAGCTTTCCGCTCCCGGAATAATTACAGTATCATCAGCTGGCTTCCAGCGCTTACCGGGCGTATTGTGGAAGATGCGGATGCAACCAACCGCTTTCTGGCTGATTTTCGCCGTACACAGGCCACCCTGGTAGCCAAAGAATATTACGGCGGGTTTAAAGCACATTGCAGGGAGTATGGCTGGCATTTGTGGGGCGAACCTTATGGCGATGGGATGTTTGACAGTTTCGAGGTTACGCAGCAGCTGGATATGCCTATAGGCGAATTCTGGACCCGTTATGCGCCCGGCTCCATGAACTGTATCAGTACATCCTTATCCGCAGGGCATACTGCAGGTAAGCGGGTTATTGGGGCAGAAGCATTTACCGGATTGCCGGAAACCTCCCGTTGGACCGATTACCCTTACAATCTCAAAGTACAGGGCGATCATTTTTATTCCATAGGAATCAATCAGATGGTACTGAGCATGATGGTGCACCAGCCTTACCGGTATGGTGCACCGGGCTTTTCAATGGCGCATTTTGGCGCTCACTTCGACCGTACCAATCCATGGATGCCTTTTGCCAGCGGCTGGACGGATTACCTGACGCGTACCCAGTACCTCATGCAGCAGGGGCATTATGCCGCAGATTTCGTATTCTTTAAAGGGGAAGAACCTTCCGCTACCGTACCTGACATTGATCTTGCCTCACCCTCAGCCCCTACCGGATACGGTGCTGATGTGATGGGGCCGGATGCATTGTTCAGTGATATCAGCATCCGGCAACATGTAATCGTATTTCCGGATGGGATGCGGTATAAAGTAATGGCGCTGATACAGCAGCAAAGCATGTCTGTCCGCGTACTGCAAAAGCTGAAAGCACTGGTGGAGAAAGGTATGTGGCTGGCAGTAAATGAGGCGCCGGCATCATTACCCGGGCTGGATGGTGATAAGGCCGAACAGGAAGCACTGGTCAATGCAATATGGGGCGATCTGGATGGGGTAAAGGTAAAGGAACACAGGCTGGGAGCGGGAACGGTTTTCCGGGGTAAATTGCTTGCGGAAATCATTCAATTACCGCCTGATTTTACCTTCACTGCTCCACGCCGCGATGCTGCCATTCGCTTTACCCACCGCCGTACCGGTACAGCAGATATTTATTTTGTGAGTAACCGGCTCCGCCGGTATGAGCGTGTTACAGCCGAGTTCAGAGTGAAAGGCATGCAGCCTGAATTATGGAATGCGGAAACCGGCAGTATAACAGACGTATTGATGTACGAAGCAACGGAACATGGTATCCGCATACCGCTGGAGTTTTCTCCCGGAGGGGCGTGGCTCGTTGTATTCCGGAAGCCACTGCCGGGCAAAGGGATCAGGACGTTGTTAAAAGATGGGGAAGTGCTTGCTGCTGCACGGCCATACACAGTTCCGGAAGCAACACAATGGAAGACTGTTCGGCAAACATTTTCGATGGAAGTTTGGCTGAAGCCGGATACTTATGCCATGCCGGGGAAAGGGTATGTTGTGTTCCCTGCAGAGGGAGAAGTGGTATATGGTAAAGGCATCACCACTGCAGGTATTGCAGCCGGACAAAATGTTATCCGCATATGTGAACGTGCGAAAGGGGCCGCCTATTTCTCTAAGGATGTTGTGGCGGTGTATGCCCCGGTTTCGGGATGGACGCATGTGGTAGCTGTATATCATAACGGTGCTCCTGCATTGTATATAAACGGAAAGCTGGCAGGGCAGGCTCCTGCAGGGGATCATATAGTTATACCCGGCCTTGGTACCAAGCCCACGGGAGAGCTGCAGTCTGGTGTGTTCGAAGGGAATGCCACAGCACCTAAACTTTACCGCGAAGCACTCAGCCCGCAAAAGGTACTGGCACAGTATTCTGCCGGATTACCTGCCCCTGAATTACCGGGCGGTATGGTGATCTATGGACAGGGAGCCCGTAGGAAAGCGCTCGTCCGGGAAAATGGTGATTATTGGATAGATGGCCTGCAGCAGAAAGTAACAGACAAATGTTCGGTTCACACGGTTAAGGGGCCCTGGCAATTATCTTTTGAAGCAGGCCGTGATGCTCCGGCAGGAATAACCCTTCCGGAATTAACGTCGCTGCGTAACCATCCGGATTTTAATGTGCGTCATTTCGCGGGAGTAGTCTCGTATGATAAAGCTATGCACATCTCAGCAGCCATGCTGCAAAAGGGTAAGCGGGTGTTCCTCGATCTGGGAAGGGTAGAAGTGGTTGCTGCCGTAAATATCAATGGGAAGGATGCAGGCCTTTGCTGGAAAGAACCCTATCAAATAGATATCACACCATTTGTACATACAGGAGAAAACAAGTTGCGCATTCAGGTGGCTACATTATGGCCCAACCGCCAGATTGGAGATGAATACCTCCCGGCAGAAAACAATTATTCATCTTCCAATTACATCACTGCCTTACCCGATTGGCTGGTGCAGAACAAAGAAAACCCCGGGCGGCGTATCTCATTCTCTTCATGGAACAACTATAAGAAGGACGATCCCCTGCTTGAAGCGGGCTTACTGGGGCCGGTAAGGTTACAGATTGCCTGGGAAGCAAGCCTGTAGCGAAACAGCAGTAGAATTTTATCTGCACTAATTTGGAATTGTCTTACATTTATTGTGGTAAGGCCTGAAACGCCTTTTCGTATTTTTTCTCCTTCAGCCTATTTTCCGTTCCGGCAATATTTTTTAGAAGTTATCAGCAGTATTAAGCGAAACTATTTCGTTCGGCTTACTATGCCCGATTCCATATCCTTAAAAATTATTGTCATGGGAACTCAACCTCAGATTGCCGGCTCGCAGCAAACGAACACTGCACCTGCCACCACAGATGTGGCTTCATTCACCACTAACTGGACCTCCTCCCGGTCAGTTGGTCCATCAGCATCTGCCTGCCTTTCCGACCACTGTGTGTGGTATTGTTCCGGAGATAAACTGTATGGATTTGATCAGTTTACGGGAGAGGAACAATATTGTTTAACCGGGTTTGGCGCCAGAACTACTTCAACCGTATTTGTTCAGCCTTATGATGATGGCTTGCTGGTAGCCTGCGATGATGCGGGGCTGTATTACATCGAACTTTCTGTTGCTGCACCTGTACCCCTAAAAATCGCAACTATCGACGATGGTGGGGATCACCCCGGGCATCACGATCAGCCCCTGTGGATGGAAGCCCTTAATGGGTCGGTGTACCTGTATTCCGGAGACGGGCACCTGTTTCGTATGCCGCCCAAATCAGAAAGTGCGCATAAGATCGTTTGGGGAGAAAAACCCGGCTCCGGGTGTTATCCCAGTTTGGGTACCGATGGGGTGTATTTAACAAAAGGGAAAGAGCTGTGGGTGTACGATCTGCAATTATTGAAGAAAAAACATTCGCTGAAATTAGAACACAGCGGCTGCGGCAGTATCCGTACAACATCCACTGCGCCGGTATACTGCGTTGTTTTAAATTCGGGTAAGCTTTTTAATATTGTTTGCGGTATTTCCGGCGGGGCACACCCTAAGGTTTTATGGACCACCACGTTTGAGGTGTCTCTCAGTTCCACCGGCGTGCTTGTAAGCGATGCATTGTATTGTTACATCCCCCTTGTCAGCGGCTCACTGGTGGTGCTGGATGTTTTAACCGGTAAGCAGGCCACTTTCAATAAGAAGAATGTAGGTCCCTACTCGCTGGGTACCATCATTCTCGGCAAAACCATCATGCAGGAAAGTATTCTGTATATGGCCTATGCGCAGGACGGAGTTTCCGGCGGTTTTGTATATGCCATTAATCTGAACACCGGGGTAATAGCATCCATGCATACCGATCCCGGTCCTCAGTTGATCGGAGTGGATAATGGGGTGCTGTATTACAGTGACCTTACGCCGGAAAGTGAAGCGGAAAGGAATATACATGCGGTACGATTGTCGGATCTGGTAAGGGAATTTTATGCAGAAAGCATACTGATGCAGAATATGGAGTTTACCGGGCATACGGATGAGCTGGGAGCAGTTCCTGTTAAATCCGCAAGTATCGCAACGGAGATCACCCTGTTTGATGTATCCGGCACTCCCCGCTTAGGGCAGTATCTCCGATTGGGCGCTACGGAGCCTGCCGTGATACAATGCGAAGGTGTGGAATATCGGGTGGGGCCATCCCAATTTGCTGATCTGATCACAGATGCAAGCGGGAGGATGCGAATAACCGTGAAGCCGGGTTATACTGATAGCTCGGGTGCCTTCCATGACGGACTGACCTTTCCCGGCCTGACCTTGTATTCAACCTTTATGGATAAGGACCTCAGCATGCTCATCCGGCCGGATGCACAATTGCATGATGTACTAACCGGGATAACAGCGGCAACCCTCACCAATGGGATAGATTTTAATGGTAACCCCGTGATAATGGATGACTACCGGAAAGATGATACTATCATGAAAGATGTGGCAGACAGTATCAAAACAACGGCCATGATGGTAAAAGCATCCATAGCTCACAAGAACAAGAGAATGGAAAGCCGCTACCTGGCAGGTGGTTGTAATATGGATACCATCTGCTGTTGTGCCACCGGCGATTTTCATTGCCCCGTAGTTTGCTCCAATAACTATGCATTTGACCTGGGTGGGGCTGCAGGAGGCCAAACGTATTTTAAGGACCAGTTGAATGAAGCAGGTATTCAGGAATGGTTACGGCAACACCCGGTAACTACACACCTGGTGCCCATGTCATTTGGGGATTTCTGGGATAGTATTAAAAGCGGTGCGGCAGCGGTTACAGATGCCATCGTTTATGCCGCAGATAAAGTGCTTGCGAGAGTAACTGCGATCATCAATAAAGTGAAACATACCATCGACCTGGTGATTGATACACTGGGAAAAGCCATGCTTGTGGCACAGGGTATATTCAACACTATTGCCAGGGGAATTGACAAAGTGAAGGAAATGCTGAGCTTTTATTTCGACTGGCAGGATATCCTTGCCATGAAAGATATACTGAAAGGACAGGTAAACTCAGCCGTGAGTAAACTGTTAGATCCGCAGGAGCATGGTGAACCCAGTGTTTTCGATCAAATGAAGGGAAAGGGAGTTGAGATGTTTGCGAAGCTGAATGAAACCGTGCAAAAGAATTTAACGGATCTGGAAAAGGAATATGGAGCATATACCGGGAAGGTTGCCCGGGAAGATGCGGAACGGGCTGCGGGTATTGCCAATTCCGCAGCCGGAAGTGTAAAGTCTAATTGGTTACTTTATAATGTAATGGATCAGTTGCTGTCAAAAAGGATACTTACAGCCGATAAATTAAATGTGGAAATGTCTGGCCTGCCATTCGGGTATCTCATTCCTGACCTAACAGTACCCGACAGCCTGAAAGAAGAAATACAGAAGTTGTTCGGGGACCTGGAGCATAGAGTGACGGACGATATTAAAGCAACCATGCGGGAAGTGCAGGCAGGTTTAACAGAAAATGCCGGCAACCTTTTCTCCGCAACGGTTAAATTTTTTATCGGTATAGTAAAAGGTGCCGCCAGGGTAACTATCGATGTGGTTAGTGGTTTGTTTGAAGCGATGATGGCCATATTGAAAGCGCTGTTAAAGATGGTAGATGCATATCTTACCCAAAAGATAGAAATACCTTTCGTTTCAGACCTGTACCGGTTTATCACAAGGCCAGACAAAAATTCCAAGGGCAGCGACCTTACAGTGGCAGATTTTGTATGCCTGCTGCTGGCCATCCCAACCCAGCTGGTAACCAAGGCCACGGCCGGATTAACGGCGGTCCCGAATAAGGTTGCGGCTATATTGAGTATTGCCAGTGGTGCCGGGCAGGAGCTGTGGGCACTGTTTAATGCACAGTTAGGCGGCACTAAATTGTTAATGGACAGGGGGAAGATGGTTTTGGGCAAAATTGGCAAGCCGATTTATAAAATTGCCCAGCTGATAGGAATCGTAGTAATTGGAGGAGTCGTACGATCTCTGCTCTTTCTGGTAGAATTCTTTGCAAATGCAGAAAACCCCACGGCGCTGGCTTATGATACGCTCTTATGGGCGGTAACAACCTTTGGTGTGTTTGTGGATGTAATCGTAATGAGTGTGTTCGCATACACGAAGTTTATACCTGATGAGGGGAGAACAGCCATCAATGCAGTGCTGGGTCTTTTTATGGGCCTGTCCGGACTATTCATTTTAGGTTACGTGTCTAATGTGAGTACAACCTCCAACCCGCTGGGTGTTTTATTTTCATTCCTGGGCTTCGCTGCAATTTCAATGCGGCCAGGTGTGTTGATTGGCACACCCCGAAGCAGGGGGATATGTATCGGCACTGCCTGGGTATTTACATCCGGAACAGCAGCCATCAAGCTCTACACTGGCATAAAAGCTTATAAGGCGCTGAAGGAAAGTAATGCCGTGATGTCAGAAATGAACTAGCAGACAGGATAATTGTAATTTGCTACCGGGGAAAACATATTATGGCTATAGCTATGTGTGTTTTCTTCCGGTGATGCATCAATTTTAATGAAAAATTAATCTCTTTTAACCCGCAATAGTTTGCTGTTTGCCCGCAAACCTTTTAATTTTACGCCCCACTGCTATATGCATGCACAGGGGAATGATGGATTCTTCCACATTACCTCCGGGGAATAAGAACATGTGAGCATTGATAATCAGGTGTGCCTGGCGTATCAGGCACGGTAATTTAAATTGGAAAATGGTACGGTCGCTGATCGGATTTATGCTATTGGTAATAGTCCTCCTGTTGGACGGGTACCCTCATTGCATACATTCGTCTGCCCGGTTTTCCCCCGGCAAATATTATCTTAACCTTACAGAAGAGGAGCTGGCCGATGAACCCTGTGATGTGCTGGAATTCAGTAAATCCGGTACACCAGACGCCAGGAGCTCTTCCGAAAAGATACAGGCCGTTGAACTCTCCGAAGAAGACATTGAATCCATTTTCCGCAAGCAGCATATTCCTTTTAAATTAGTTATTACCGCACTTTATACACACACCACTACCTTTTCATCTGTAAGCCCCCCAACTCCATTACCTTTCTCTCCCCAAATTTCCTGCACCACGCCCGATAAGATTATTGTGCAGCGGGTGATCCGTATTTGATCTGCATTCTGCAGTTCCGCCTTTCCCGGCTAACTGAACTATTATCAGCTTCCGTCCGCGATGTTCCAACATCCGGTAAGGCGCCTGTATGTGCCTGTATGGTTGCTGCCGTTATCTGAATCCATCCTTAAACAAATACACTAAATGAAGCCAATTCTGACAGTATTGGGCTTGTGTGCCCTCCTGTGCCATACCAGCTGCCATCCCAAAGAAGAACATCACGAATCTTCCTCCAAACTGCTTGTAACCAGTCCGCTTAAAACGGATACCACCATTACCCGCGAATATGTTTGCCAGATCAAATCTATCCGCAACATCGAAGTGCGCGCCCAGGAAAAAGGGTATCTGCAGGAAGTGCTGGTAGACGAAGGCCAGCATGTAAAAGCCGGACAGCTCCTCTTCCGGATCATGCCCCGCCTGTATGAAGCGGAAAAACTAAAGGCTGAAGCCGAAGCCCAGGCCGCAGAGATTGAAATGCAGAATACCAAAACCCTGGCAGACAAGAACGTAGTATCAAAGAATGAGCTGGCCCTGGCCAATGCCAAACTGAAGAAGGCACAGGCAGAGCTGGCACTGGCGCAGGTGCATCTCGCCTTTACGGAGATCCGTGCTCCCTTCGACGGTATCATCAACCACCTCCATCTCAAACTGGGAAGCCTTGTGGAAGAGGGCGACCTGCTCACCAGCCTCTCCGACAACAGCAGGATGTGGGTGTATTTCAATGTATCAGAACCGGAATACCTCAACTATGCCGCTGCCATCAAACCGAAAGAGAAGATCAACGTGCACCTGCGGATGGCCAATAAAGAAGAATTTAAACATCCCGGCGTGGTGGAAACCATTGAAGCGGAATTTAACAACGAAACCGGGAATATCGCCTTCCGCGCTGCGTTCCCCAATCCGGAAAGCCTCCTGCGCCATGGGGAAACGGGCACCATACTCATCCGGGAATCCCTGAAAGATGCGGTTATCATCCCGCAGAAGGCTACCCTCGAGATTCTGGACCGGAAGTATGTGTATGTGGTAGACGCGCAAAATACTGTGCAGTTGAAACCCATTACCATCGCCGCCGAAATGCCCGACCTGTTTGTGATTAAAGAAGGCCTGACGGGGAATGAAAAAATACTGCTGGAAGGATTGCGGAAAGTGAAGAACAACGACAAGATATCTTTCGATTTCCAGTCGCCGCAAACCGTCATTTCGCAATTGGTGCTGCCGTCAGAATAAACTTTAGACCCATAAACCGACAACCGAATGTTTAATATATTCATGAAAAGGCCGGTCTTTGCGATCGTCATTTCCATATTTATCATCTTTCTCGGGGTGCTGGCCATTAATGTGCTGCCCACCTCGCAGTTTCCGTCTATTGCCCCGCCACGGGTTATCGTGAGCGTGGCATACCCGGGTGCCAGTGCCGACGTGCTGGTACAGTCTGTACTCATCCCCATGGAAAAAGCCGTGAATGGTGTGCCGGGCATGAAGTACATGACCTCCGATGCCGTAAGTGCAGGGGAGGCTAACATCCAGGTGGTGTTTGAACTGGGGACAGACCCCAACCAGGCTGTGGTGAACGTTAAAAACCGTATCGAACAGGTAACCAGCAGGTTGCCGGAGCTGGTGCAGCGGGAAGGGATTATCGTGAACATCCTGCAGCCCAACATGCTCATGTACGTCAATGTTTACAGTAAAGATCCGAAGGCAGACGAGAACTTCCTTTACAACTATTCCAATATCAACATCCTGCAGGAGCTCCGCCGTGTAAATGGTATCGGCAGTGCGCAGATCCTTGGCAGCCGGCAGTACGCTATGCGTGTATGGCTGAAACCAGACCGGATGCGGGCATACAATGTTTCTACGGAAGAAGTGATGGAAGCCCTCTCTACGCAGAGCATCATCGGCTCCCCGGGCCGTTTGGGGCGTAGCGATGGTAAGCGGTCGGAAGCACTCGAATACGTGCTTACCTACCCGGGCCGTTACAATAAACCGGAGCAGTACGAGAATGTCATTATCCGGGCTAATCCGGAAGGCGAAGTACTGTATCTGAAAGATGTGGCGGAAGTAGAGTTCGGCAGTGAATTCTATGATATCTATTCAAACCTGAACGGCCATCCCTCCGCGGCTATCGTACTCAAGCAAACGTACGGTAGTAACGCCAGCGAGGTGATCAGGGATATTAAAGCCAAGCTCAATGAGATTAAGGCAGACTTCCCTCCGGGCATGGATTATGAAATCAGCTACGACGTTTCCAGCTTCCTGGATGCTTCTATCGATAAAGTATTGCACACGCTGGGCGAGGCGTTTATCCTCGTGGCATTGGTGGTGTTCATCTTCCTTGGCGACTGGCGTTCCACACTGATCCCCACCCTGGCGGTACCCGTTTCACTGATAGGTGCGTTCTTCTTTATGCAGCTGTTCGGCCTTACCATTAACCTGATCACGCTTTTTGCCCTCGTACTGGCAATCGGTATTGTGGTGGATAATGCGATTGTGGTGATAGAAGCGGTGCATGCGAAGATGGAGGAGGAAAACCTGACGCCTTATGTGGCATCGTACAGAGTAGTGCATGAAATCAGCGGCGCCATTGTGGCCATCACTTTTGTAATGGCGGCAGTGTTTATCCCGGTGGCATTCATGTCTGGCCCGGTAGGGATCTTCTACCGGCAATTTGCCATTACCATGGCCACGTCTATCGTACTGTCCGGCGTGGTAGCACTTACGCTTACCCCCGTGCTTTGCGCCATGATCCTGAAAAATAACCATGGCAAGCCTAAGCGCAAAACACCGATCGATCATGCATTGGATGCCTTCAACAGGGTATTAGGTAAACTGACCGGCCGGTACGAAAAGCTGCTGCACAGGATCGTTAGCCGCAGGGTATTGACAGTGGTGGTGTTACTGGTATGCTGCGCCGGGATCTTCGGGATATCGAAGAGCCTGCCATCAGGGTTTATTCCCAACGAAGATCAGGGGATGATTTATGCCATCGTGCAAACGCCCCCCGGTTCCACACTGGAGCGTACCAATGATATTTCCCGTAAGCTGCAGGAGATCGCGGAGAAGGTGGAAGGCATCCGTTCCGTATCCGCACTGGCAGGTTATGAGGTGCTCACAGAAGGCCGCGGTTCCAACGCCGGTACCTGCCTTATCAACCTGGAAGACTGGTCGAAGCGTAAGCACAATGTAAACGAGATCATCGAGGAGCTGGAAGAGAAAGCGAAAGAGATTCCCGGTGCTACCATTGAGTTCTTTGGTCCTCCCGCTGTACCGGGGTATGGTGCGGCAGGTGGTTTTGCTTTGCGCCTGCTGGATAAAACCAATAACGACGATTACAAGGAACTCGAGAAAGTGAACGATCAGTTTATGGAAGCTTTGGAAAAACGCAAGGAGCTTACCGGACTGTTCACCTTCTTCAGCGCCAACTATCCGCAATACGAATTACAGATCGATAATAAGGCAGCCATGCAAAAGGGTGTGTCTATCGGCAAAGCAATGGACAACCTGTCTATCCTCATCGGTAGTACCTACGAGCTGGGTTTTGTCCGCTTCGGTACGGCACTGAAAGTATACGTACAGGCATCTCCTGAATACCGCCGCCTGCCCGATGATCTGATGCAGCTCTATGTGAAGAATAATCGTGATGAAATGGTACCGTATTCGGCCTTTATGTCTATAAAGAAATCGCATGGGCTGAATGAGATCACGCGCTTCAATATGTATACCTCATCCGCGATCCGTGGGGAGCCTGCTGCAGGTTACAGCAGTGGTGAGGCCATTGCAGCCATCCGGGAAGTAGCGGCTAAAACATTGCCGCGCGGGTATGATATTGACTGGGAAGGCCTATCGAAAGACGAGTCGGAGCGTGGGAATGAAGCCCTGTACATCTTCCTGATCGTACTGGCGTTTGTGTACCTGATTCTGGCAGCGCAATATGAGAGCTTTTTCCTGCCGCTGGCGGTGGTATTGTCTCTGCCGGCTGGTGTATTCGGAGCATTCCTGCTGGTGAAGGTGATGGGGCTGGCGAATGATATTTATGCGCAGGTAGGGCTGGTGATGCTGGTAGGCCTGCTGGGTAAGAACGCGGTGCTGATCGTGGAGTTTGCGGTACAGAAGCACCGTGCAGGGATGCCGGTTTTGCAGGCTGCCATTGAAGGCGCCCGTGTAAGGTTCCGCCCTATCCTCATGACCTCCCTTGCGTTTATTGCCGGCCTGATACCCCTGGTATTTGCCACAGGGCCGGGAGCTATTGGTAACCGTACCATTGGTGCTGCCTCTGCAGGAGGTATGATCCTGGGAACGCTGGGCGGGGTATTGATGATACCCGGGCTGTATTACATCTTCGGAAAACTGGCTGAGCGGCGTAAGCTCATTAAGGATGAAGAAGAAAATCCATTAACAGAAGAACTGGAACACAATGTTTAAATATCGGAAATTGACATACTTCGCCATAGGATGTGCGTGCCTTACTTACACGGCATGTAAGATCCCGGAACTGGCGGAAACACCGGCGGTTAGTAATGTGCCGTCCGGATTTAATGATAGCAGGGATACGGTAAGCACAGCTTCCCTTTCATGGAAAGCATTCTTCGCAGACCCGGATCTGGCCGCCCTGATTGATACTGCGCTCCTTCATAACCAGGAACTGAACATCGCGCAGTGGGAAATTGAGATAGCGCGGAACGAAGTGCGGGCACGGAAAGGGGAGTATCTCCCTTCTGTAGGGATCAAAGCTGGTGCCGGTGTGGAAAAGGTAGGGCGTTATACCAGCCAGGGGGCCAACGATGCCAATACCGAGATCAAGGAAGGCAAGGAAATGCCCGAGCCGTTGGGCGACTTTATGGTGGGTGCGTTTGCCAGCTGGGAAGTGGATATCTGGCATAAGCTGCGTAATGCGAAGAAGGCTGCAGCAGCCCGGTACCTCGCTTCTGTAGAAGGGCGGAACTTCGCAGTAACCAACCTCATTGCAGAAATTGCCACATCCTACTATGAGCTGCTGGCCCTCGATAAGCAGCTGGAAATCGTAGATCAGAACATTGCCCTTCAGGGTAATGCGCTTTCTGTGGTGAAGCTGCAAAAGGAAGCCACCCGTGTAACGGAGCTGGCAGTGCGCAAGTTTGAAGCAGAAGTGCTGCGTACCCAAAGCCTCCGGTTCGACATCCTTCAGCGCATCGTAGAAACTGAGAACAGGATGGGACAGCTGACAGGCCGATACCCCTCGCATGTACCGCGGAACAGCCGGCAGTTCGGGGCAGTAGTTGCAAGTATCAGTGGAGGTATCCCCTCAGCCATGCTGGCAAACAGGCCCGATATCCGTGAGGCAGAACTGAAGCTTGCTGCTGCAAAGCTCGATGTGAAATCGGCCCGAGCGCAGTTCTATCCTTCCTTAGGGATCACTGCGGGCGTGGGATACCGTGCTTTCAATCCCTCGTATCTCATCAAAACACCGGAGTCTCTTCTGTATTCGCTCGCGGGCGATCTCGCAGCGCCTTTGGTGAACAGGAACGGCATTAAGGCGGCATATCTCAATGCCAACGCCAAACAGATACAAACGGTGTATGAATATGAACGTACCATCCTGAATGCATATGTGGAAGTGGTGAACCAGTTGTCGAAGATCGCTAACCTGGAGAAGCGTTATGACCTGCAATCGAAGCAGGTAGAGGCGCTTACCCAGTCCATTGCGATCTCTAACGATTTGTTTGCATCCGCACGGGCGGATTACATGGAAGTACTCATGACGCAGCGAGATGCACTGGAATCGAAGTTCGAACTGGTGGAAACGCAATTGCAGCAATTACAGGCCGTGGTAAGTGCGTACAGGGCACTTGGCGGTGGATGGAAATAATAATAAGCAGGGTAGATTGGAAAGACGGGCTTTGCAGCAATGCAAGGCCCGTTTTATTTAAGGGCAACAGGTATGCTGCAATTCCTGCAGGCGGGGTTATATGAGACAGTTTCGCCACTTTCAGATACAGGTAATTGTGGTCCCTGCCAGGTACTGTCTGAATTATGCGTCCATTGATTGCCGGAGAAGGTAAAGCTTTCCGGAGCTGTGCCTGGGCCGATACTGCAAACGGTGCGTACCTGACTATTGATACAAATCTTATTGTTGCTGAAAGTATTGTCCGCGCATTTAACAAAACGCAGGGTGTCTTTATTTTCCTGCAGTATCCGGATCACCCATCTTTCAGGATGGCAGATGGTGTTGCTGATGACGGATGAGCGGATGCAGCCAACAAAGGCCACGGGTACGTCTGAGCCGGAGAAGTAGTTATTATCAACGGTAAGATCTGCTGCTTCCCAGGTAGCATTGGCCGGGCGGAAGAATGCCTCGCCCGTACTGCCCCCCAGGTTAATGGCCCGGCTGCCGGCATGGATGAATACGCTACGCTCCACTTTAATATGACTGCTGCCGCCTTTCATCTGAACGGCATTGGCGCCCAGGTTTTCGAAATGGCATTGGGAGATGAGCCCTTTATGGCAGCCCACCATATCTATCCCGCTGCCTCCTTTTGCGCCATTGATAAAAGTACAATGCTGAATGGTAACTTCATCCACTCCGGAAAGCTTCAGCAGATCGTTGTTGCCACTGGCAGCCATGTCTTTAAAAATGCAATGCCGGAAAACGATATGATGTGCCGGCGAATTGTATGTGCTGCCATCATCGAAGTTTACACCATTGCCGGTTTGTTTGGCGAACCCTATCCCTTCAATATGCAGATATGCTACATCAGTACCCCTCCAGGCAGATGTGCCTCCCTCAAACCAGACAGATCCCTGTTTCTCTGCTATGATGTATATCCATGCTTTTGCGGTTCCCTGTAAGTTCCCCAGTATCTGATTTCCGGGATAGGTACCTGCATGTATAAATATGGTATCTCCGGGAGTGGCGGCTTTAGCGGCAGCGGTAACATCGGGGAATGGTTGTCTGTGGCCAGTATGGAGGATTTTGGCCGCAAGGGGGCGGGGGATGAGGGCGATGTTAAGGAAGAGAAGGAGCAGGCGCATATGGTCCGGCGTTTTCTTAAATGTAATAAAATTGTCTGCGTATTAACTTTTTCATATCCCGGGTCCGTTTGTTTTTAGCAGGTTACAATACTGCAGCGATGGCCATGATCCCTTCTTCCAGCTGTGCTTCGGTAACTGAGCCGTAGCTCATCCTGATGCCGTTCACGGCTTTGTCGCAGCTGAAGCGGTCTGGCGTAATGATCTGGATGCCTTTGTCGCACAGCTTGCCTGATACTTTCTTCCAGTTGGGCATTGCATTTGGTACGATCCAGAAGGCGAGGCCGCCATCAGGGGTTTGAAAAGTGGCTTTGTTTGCCAGATGCTTATGTAACAGGGCTTCGGTGTAATCCCGCTTTGCTTTGTAATACTGTGTTGCTTTACGGAGGTGGCGTTTGATGGTGCCATCGTTGATGAGCTGCAGCACCGCCTGCTCCATAATAGCGTCTCCCTGCACATCGATGATCTTACGTAATGCACTTACCTTTTCCATCAGCGCTGGTGAATTACTGACCAGGTACCCGATCCTCAATGCAGGTGCAACCACTTTGCTCATGGTGCCTATGTACACATAATGCTTCAGGTTGCCGTGGCTGGATAACGGAAGTACCGGCCTGTAACCGAAATGGAATTCATTATCATAGTCGTCTTCAATAATGGTAAAGCCGTATTGGTTGGATAGTTGTACGAGTTCCAGCCGGCGCTGAAGACTGAGGGTTACTGTAGTGGGGTATTGGTGGTGGGGTGTGGTATAAAGGGCTTTGATGTTTTTGCCTGATTGCAGGTGTTTAACAATATCGCTGATAATAAGCCCTTCACCATCTACACGTACCGGTAATACCTGGGCCCCTGCATGTTCAAAGGCTTTCCAGGCAGGCTGGTACCCCGGGTTTTCAACCATCACGAAGCTGTCTTTTTCAAGCAGGCACTGGGCGGTGAGGTACATGGCCATCTGGCTGCCCCGGGTGATGCATATTTGTTGCTCATTCATCTGCATTCCCCGCTGGTGGTTAAGCATCTGTACAATGGCCCGGCGGAAAGCAATATCTCCCAGTTCATGCGTGTATCCCATCAGCTGCCATTTGGCTTTCCGCTGGAAGATCTGGCGGTAGGCTCTTGCCAATGCCGTAATAGGGGCTATTTTACTGTCGGGGTGCCCGTCGTCGAAGTTGATCCGGGTGGAAAGCGTTAAAGCTTCAGGCGCGCTTTTGAGTGAAGTCTTACGGGTACCTTTTTGCAATGCCGGCAGCGTTTCTGACACAAAGGTGCCCCGCCTTTCCCGCGATACCAGCCATTCTTCATTGAGCAATACCTGCAGTGCTTCCACAATGGTATTCCTGTTCAGTTTCAGCTCCTGCGCAAGGGCACGGCTCCCCGGCAGGGCGGTACCACCTTTTAACCGGCCTGATTGAATATCCGCAATAATAGCATCGGCTATCTGCAGGTAAACCGCCTTCTCCGAGCGGTCGTCTATCTGTAATTCCAATTTCCAGGGTCTAAGCATCTGGACTACCTGATTTTATGAAAACTGTATCATTAAGGTGGTCCAAAGGTAGGGTAATTTTGTGTCGTCATCAATCAGATCACTTAAAACATCTTCCCATGGTTCAAACAAATCAGGCACCTGTAACTGATGCAAAACAGTTCAGTTCCAAAGACTTCCATGAAACATTTGCCCGTCCTAAGTTTGTAAAACCTTCGCATCTCATCCACCGGAATGTGGAAAAAGCCGGAGAACATAATCAGTTCTCCACGGAAAGGAAGCACCCCGTCTTCTTCGTGGACCTGCCCAGTAAAAACGTGAGCATGACCATCGGCGGGCTCCTGCCGGGGCAGATCACCAACCGCCACAGGCACACCTATGAAACGGTGTTATATGTGATAGAAGGCCGGGGCTGGACGGAGATAGAAGGAGAGAAAGTGGAATGGCAGGCCGGAGATGCGGTATACATCCCTTCCTGGGCCTGGCACCGGCATCAGAACCTCAGTAATGACGAGCCGGCCAAATACATCGCCTGCGAAAACGCGCCCCAGTTACAGAACCTCGGTGTAGCACTCCGGGAAGAAGAAGGGCGCGACCTCTGATCCGGTATTCATCATATCCAGCACAGCATTACCACATGAAACACATCCCGATTCAGGGTGTTGTCGCTTACCCGATCACACCCTTCAATGAAAAAGAACAACTGAACCTCCCCCTGTTCAGATCCCTGGTGGAAAGGCTGGTGGTTTCCGGCTCCCACGCCATAGCCCCTTTAGGCAGCACAGGTGTTTTGCCATACCTGACCGATGAAGAGAAAGAGGCGGTTACAGAAGCCTGTATACAGCAGGTAGCCGGCCGTGTACCAACACTGGTAGGCGTATCTAACCTTACCACCGAAAAAACGATCTACCATGCACGGTTCGCCGAAAAAGCTGGCGCTTCTGCCGTCATGATCATTCCCATGAGCTATTGGAAGCTGACAGATGATGAGATCGTACAGCATTATGATGCGGTGGCTGCTAATATTGGTATTCCTATCATGGCATACAACAATCCTGCAACGGGCGGAGTAGATATGTCTCCTGCACTTCTGAAGCGTTTGCTGGAAATCCCCAACGTAACAATGATCAAGGAAAGCACGGGCGATATCCAGCGGATGCATTACCTCCGC
The DNA here is from genome assembly GCF_003149455.1 of Chitinophaga deserti. GTDB lineage: Bacteria > Bacteroidota > Bacteroidia > Chitinophagales > Chitinophagaceae > Chitinophaga > Chitinophaga deserti. The sequence goes on along the minus strand of NZ_QFFK01000001.1, from coordinate 326,592 downwards.
AGAGAGCTGGGCGAAGATGTAGCTTTTTACAATGGCTCGAATCCATTGGCACTGGCAGCTTTTACTGCAGGCGCCCACGGGTGGTGTACGGCTGCACCTAATCTCATCCCTGCATTGAACGTTGCATTGCACGATGCAGTGCAGCGGAATGATTTCAATGCTGCCCGCCAGGTATTTTATCAGCAACTGGATCTCCTCAGATTTATAGTGGCTAAAGGATTGCCACGGGCTGTGAAGGCAGGGTTACAGATTTTAGGGGAAGATGGCGGTTTCCTCAGAAGTCCGCTAAAGCCCCTTACACCCGCCGAATCGGCCGAATTATCCACCATTCTTTCACTCATTAAAAACTAATCAAAATGGCAAAATCAGTATTTTATCACGCAGGATGCCCGGTATGCGTGAGCGCAGAGCAGGACATTATTCAGCTTATCGGAACAGAAAACGTTGAAGTAGTACATCTCGGTAATGATAAGTCGCGGCTGGCGGAAGCGGAAGCTGCAGGCATACAGTCGGTACCCGCATTGGTAACGCCCAATGGAAATGTATTGCACATCAATTTCGGAGCAGCTTTTGCAGATTTGAAATAGTAACGGACAATGAAGCCGCCCGGCAATTGGTGCTTTACCATTTGCCGGGTTTTGGCATGTAATAACTTAATACGACAGGATGTACCAGGATGTAAGCAACAATATAGTCCGTATCCGGCAGCGGATAGCAGCGGCCTGTATGGCCAGTGGAAGGGCACCCGGAGAGGTGCGCCTGCTGATGGCTACTAAAACAGTACCTGCCAATGGTATCAGGATCGCACTGGAAGCAGGAGAAACGCTCATTGCAGAGAACAGGGTGCAGGAACTGAAAGAGAAGTATGATGCATTGAAAGATATACCCCATGAGAATCATTTCATCGGGCATTTACAGACCAACAAGATCAAAGACCTCCTGAAATGTGAGGTGACCTGCATTCAGTCGGTAGACCGTTTATCGCTGGCAGAGAAGTTGCACCAGCAATTATCCGCCGCTAACCGTACTATGGATATCCTCATACAGGTAAATACTTCCGGGGAAGAAAGCAAGTTCGGCGTTCATCCCTCTCAGGCGGCAGAGCTCGTGAAACAGGTGGCTGCGTTTGGAACGCTGAAAATAAAAGGACTGATGACGATCGGGCTATTCAGTACCGATGAAGTAAAAGTGAGGGAATGCTTTCGCATCCTCCGCAAACTCCGCGATGAGATTGCTGCTATGGATGTACCGGGTGTGGAAATGAAAGAATTATCGATGGGGATGAGCGGGGATATGGAAATGGCTATCGCGGAAGGGGCTACTATTGTAAGAGTGGGCACTGCCATATTCGGACAGCGCCCTACTCCGGATAGTTTTTACTGGAATGAAAAGTTTTAATGCCCGGCAGGCGGATGGGAGCAGGTGGGGGCAGATCGGTTATTATTTCCCGAAATGGTGCCTGGCAAACCGGATAAACTGCCTCCAGTCGAACTCCGTCATATCATGTTCCCCTTCCCGGTTGTGATAACCGAGCGTGGAGTTAACTACCGCCTCATTCACAGCAGGGGGAGCGGCCGGCAGCTGCGACGATTTTCTATATAGCGCGTATACCTTCTCCGCATTTTTCATTGCGAGGAAAGTGCCTGTAGGATCGGCCCAGAGATCTTTGGTGGCATTGGTGGCATACACAGGGCGCGGGGCAATCAGTGATATGAGCATGTGCTGATCTACCGGAAGGTCGTTTTCCTTATCGTTGTATTGTTTGTAATTATTGCAGAACCAATGAGGGAATACGGTATTGATGCGGCTGATACGCTCCCCGAACTGCCTCCGGGAAAGGGCGGCGCCTGTGTTACCGGAACAGTTGCTCACGCAGATAGCAAAACGCTGATCCTGCGCTGCTGCCCATAGTGAAGTTTTACCTCCTCTCGAATGCCCCACCAGTACTACCTGCTTCGCATTCACTAACGGTTCCTGCTCAAAGTAATCCATCACTCTGGAAGCACCCCATGCCCAGGAGCCGATAGCTTTCATCCCATTGGGCTGTTGCAGCATTTCCGGATACAGGCGTAATGCGCCTTCGGGGTATTTTATTTTATCATCGGGTGCCAGATCGCTCACGTGAAACGCCGCTACGGCATAACCACTGTCTATCACCATTTCTGCCGGCCAGAAAGCGCTTTTCTCTTTCCTGTCGGCGTCAGTGTTCTTTTTAGGGCGGTTGTTGATGAGCAGGAATACCGGTACGGCGCCTTTGGCGGCTTTGGGGATGAAGAGCGTTACGTCAATGGACACGGAGTCGCCGTGGTGATATACCATTACACGGGTCTCTTTCAGGATGGCATGGCCATTCATTGCGCTGCGGCTTTCACGGACAGGGGTATAACTGATCCGGTCAAATGTTTTCGGCATCTGTCCATATACCAGGTTTTCGAATAAGCGGAGTATTTCCGGCCGCCGTGTCTGCTCCCATGACTTTACATTTTTAACCGGCCGGTTGTTCAGTGTTATCAGTGGATCGGGCAGTGTATATGCAGGTACAAGCGCTTCATTGTAATTCTGAGCGAAGGTAATTGTGCAGAAAAGCATGGCTGCGAAAAAGGGAATTGTTTTCATGGTGGAATTTTTAGGCCGGTGTGCCGCCAAAAAAGATACGGCATTTTTTTATGACATTTGCATCATGCATATTCGTTTTATAGCCATACTCGCGCTGCTGTTCGTTTCCCTGCAAACCCGCGCGCAGGAGAAGCCCCTCCTGTTACTCTATACCGGAGAAATCGACGGAAAGATCCCCGTTACCATGTTCCTCGAAGGCGTACCGGATCCCTGCAACGGTGAACCGAAGTACCGGGGCATATACACTTACAACAAGCAGCTCGACCGGGAGAAGTGGCTCCTGCTGACGGTGGATTACAATGGTAAAGACCAGTACGTGATGGTAGAAACCGGTGTTTCCGGTGTGCTGATCCTTCAGCGCAGTGAAGAAGGCTTCACTGGCAGCTGGATATCTCCGGATGGGAAAACCATCCGTAAGGTTACGCTCCGCAAAAAGGAACTACCCGCCAATAAGCAGGAATTTTATGAAGATGCGCTGGAGCATACCCATTACCGTTATAACGATTGCTGATCCTTTACCGCAGAATTTTAAACAGGTAAACGAGGTGTGCCAGCAGTAATATAGCCGCAACCGCCAGCAGGGGAATGTTTTCCCGGGTGAGTTTAGACATCAGTACAATGCAGAAAACAAAGTAAAAAATGCCGGCAATAACGGCATAGTAAAGATGCGTCAGGTCGTAATAACCCCCTCCGATACCATCGCTGTCCAAATTAACCAAATACAGTACGAAGGCAGAAATCAATGGCAATAGCAATAAAACGATTTTAATGATCAGGGTCTTTTTCATAATGTGTAGGGTTTAAGCTGGCTCTCACTCATGAATATACGATGTATTCTGTTTTTTCTAAAACCTGTCATTAAAAAAAATACAGGCCAGATCTCTGTCATATCGACAAGTTATATCCGAATAAAATATTAATTATAAGAATTTAAATATTTGCCGGAATAGAAAAGGGCTGTCTCTTATTACAGAGACAGCCCTTTTCTATAAACTGCAGTTTATTTTTTTACAATCTTCCCATCGGGGTAAACGATGTAATCTTCTCCATCTGCCTTCTGCAATACTACCTTTCCGTTTTCGAAAGGAGCTACAAAGGTGAATTGAGGAGGAATCACTACTTCATTCTTCAGGTTGATGAAGCCCCATTCCTGTGGCTTATGCATAAAGGCTACCAGTCCTTCCCCTACGGCCTCGGCTTCTGCATATTGGATGGGGATCACTACTTCGCCTTTCAGGTTGATCATGCCAACGGAATCATTTTTAACAGCCCGTAAAAGCCCGAATGTGGCATGGTCGGCCAGCATATTATATTGCGGCGCCACTATCTCCTTACCCTCCCAGTTTACAAGACCTATGAGGTTTTTACGGTGAACCTGGCAAACACTGTCGGTAAAGCCCACGCTTAAGCCATCATAAATAAGCGGTACACGGATAACGCCCTGGCGGTCGATAAGGCCCATGCCAATGTTCTCGCCAGTGGAATCCTGCTTTGTGATACTGGCGAACTCAGCACTTTTATCGTAGAATGCGCTGGCGGAATAGGCCTGATCTTCACAGATCCATTGGTCCTGCAGGGTATCGAGGTATCCCGGGATGGAGTTTTCTGTTGTTGTAACCTGGGCATTGGCGGCCGGGGTACCGGTTTGCGACTGGCAGGCTATTAAAAGAGCGCCTGGCAGGAGGAAAAGGAATAGCTTCATAATCTAAGGTTAATGGATATCACTGCTTTTGGCAGCGTTGGCGAAGCTAGTAAAAATGATGGTTATCACCGGCCAACCGGATGGGTTTTCTCCGTTTTATTTTGAGACGCTGTTAAAATGAGGCAGCATATTTTTCATCTGATGTGTATGCCTTTTGGCATGGCTTATCATAAACTTCATCCATTCAAAGCCTGTTAATTCTCCCAGTTCAGGAAATGCGAAATCTGTCAGATGCCTTGTCAGATCCCTGGTGGATATCAGCTGCAGGATATGTTCACGGTTTTGTTTCAGTTGCTGCCTGAGCGCTTCACCGTTTTTGGGTTCTTCGTCGGGGAGAATGAAATCGGGAGATTGCATTTTAGTGGTGAAGTCGAGGAAGATCGAGTGTATCACGGGTACCAGGGCATCGGGTTCCCGATTGGCAGGAGCGGTATTGCCTTCAAAAAGTTGAGGAATGCCGCTTTCTGATTTCAGCAGATGTTGTGCCACCTGCCCCGGCGTCCAGCTGCCGGCAAAAGGAACCTGGTTCAATTGTTCATGCGTAAACAGGCTGATAGCATCCAGTAATTCATCTGTGGAGGTGCGGATCTCTGCTATAAGGGTTGTGGTTGTCATAATGCGGATATTTAATAATCAAAATTAAGCATCCTGCATTGCTGCGTCCTGTGCATATGCGACAACCTGAAGGCGTATTTGTGACAGGATAAATCACTATACGTATGTATCTGCTTTTACATCCCGATCCTGTTTTCTTCTTCCTGCTTCTTTCGCTGGCCGGCTTTGTATACAGACTGGCCAAAGCGCCAGGATAATGACGCCACCAGCCTCCGGGTGCCAAACCAGTGGCTGAGCTGATTATCAATTATCTGTTTCTCCCGGAAAGTAAACACTACTCTGTAAGTATCGAACATGTCGTAGAAGTTCAATCCTGACTGCAGTTTTCCTTTCAGCCAGGCCTTTTGTAATCCTATATCGATGGCATACATATGTTTGGACCGGTACAGTCCATTACCTCCGCGGGATCTGTAGTTGTAAGCTAAGTCGGCTGTGATGCCGGCAGGTAATGTAAATACCTGGCTGCCGTTAACAGTCCATTGGAGGATGGGAATTTTGTAAGTGGCATTATGATAAGGCGTGATCTCTTTCCGGTAGTAAAGCCCGAAGTTGTTGTTCATCCTCCACCAGGGTGTTACCCGTAAAGGAAAGGCAGATTCAATACTGGCGAAATCGCTGTAAGGAAGGTTGCGTCCAAGGTATTCCAGTACATGCGTTTCGCGGTTATACTCAGGGTAGCGCGCCATGGGATCTTCTTCGCGGCCCATCAGTAAAGTAACTGACCATGCCTGTTGTGTATATCCCATACTAAGCGTATTGAGAATGGCTGGCTGCAACTGGGGGTTGCCTACGAAGTAATTCAAGGGACTGAAATAAAAACGAAAAGGGTTTAGCTGTGCAAAATTAGGTCTTGTAATACGGCGGGTAAAACTCAGCAGCAGCTGCCTGTCTTTCCCCAAAGGCTGCATAAGGCTGAAGCTGGGAAGCCAGCTGAGGTACCGGCGGGTATTAGTGATACCTTCCTGTACAGACTTTCCCAGGGTGTGTGTACGCTCCACCCGCAGGCCTAAGGAATATTCCATCTTATTCAGGGTGCCGCTGCGGGAGAGGTATATAGCGGAAATGCGTTCGTCGTAATTGAAGTGATTAGTGCGGCTGCTGTCTGTATGGAATCCCCAGGCTGACAGGGTATCGTACCGGAGGTTGTTCCTGGTAGTATTAAATGCCATGCGGAAGCCGGCGCTCCATTTCCCTGCTGCCACAGGAATCGTGGCGTCGGCCTGCAGGGTACGGATGCGGATATCATTTTTTAACACAGTTCTCCATTGGCCGGGGCGCCGGGCATTCAGGTCATCACTGAAAACAATGTCTTCCGTCTGGCGGTTACCAATACTGAAAATGGCCCCGGCAGCTTCCAGCTGCCATTTTTTGAAATTACTGAGGTGGCGGATGTCGCCTGATAAATTATGCTGCACAGGATGCCCGTTATTGCGGAACCTTGTAAGAGCCACAGTTTCCGGCTCGGCTGCAGGAATTGTAGTGTGTATGGTGTTGTCAGTAAACGTACGGCGGTTAGAGCGGAACCCACGTAACACTACTTCTGTACTATGGCGATCATTGATGCGGTACAGGGTTCCGAAATGGATAGTGTAGTTGTCGTGCCGGGTGGGCACGCTGGTGCGGGTGCGCTGTATGTTTTTATCGGACAGATGTTGCAATGCGCCGTAACGGTAAATGGTGCTGCCTCCGGTATAGCCAAGGCGTGTTGAATAAGTGAAGCGCGGGGTGCGGTAATGCATTGCCAGTGAATTGTCGGACTGGGTGTATTCGTTTTGCTGCAGGGAAGAAGATAGTTGCCCGTTCCAGCCCAGCGTCTGATCGCGCCGGAGCTTCAGGTCAATGATGGCTTTAAATTCCGCATCGTACCGCGCCGAAGGCTGGGTGATAACATCGATGGAAGCGATCTGATCAGGGCGCAGGCTGCGCAGGTATTGCCTGATTTCTTCGGGGCTCATCTGTGCAGGGCGTCCGTCTATGAATAATGCGGGAACAATACGTCCGGATACCAGGAGGCCGCCTTCGCCATCCACTTCCAGCCCCGGTACCTTTCGCAGTACATCGAATGCATTGGCGGAGGCGAGGAACATCTTGTTGTCTGCCACCTGAACAGTGATCCTGTCGGCCTGCCGCCGGATAGCCATACGGTCTGTGCTGATGGTTACTTCTCCCAATAAACTGGCAGAGGGTTGCAGTGAGAGGGTGTCGGACTGCCAGTGCTCCATGGGTGGAATGGGAACACGGCGGGTTTCGTATCCCAGCGCAGAAAGTTCAAGGAGGTATTCCGCACGCCGGAGCCCTGTGAACGAAAATCTTCCCGCGGAATCAGCCACTTGTCCTGTTATCATCACAGCGCCGGGCGTAAGCACCCTAACGGCGGCGAAGGGTATCGCATTGCCGGAAGAATGGTCGGTGGCCCGCCCTGTGATTTTACTTTGGGCGGAAAGAGATGAAAAGGAAATAAGGCAAAAGCATGTCAGCAGTGTTCGTTGCACCAGGGTCGGCATGAGGGTTGTTTTTCACAAACCTAGTACCTCCCGTGGCCGGGAACGTCCGGTTGCGGGAATTCCGGCGTCCTGTATTATAATCCCGGACGCCCGCTAAGTGGCACTTCTCCATTGTTTTCACGGAACAGCGCCGGCGTGGTGCCGGTAACTTTCCGGAAGGCTGTATAGAATGTGGATTTGGAATTGAAGCCTACTTCGTAGCCAATCGCTTCAAGAGAAAGGTGGTCGTTGGCGGCAATGATCCGGCATGCTTCCCCGATCCGGTATTCATTTACGAAAGCGGAGAAGCTCCTGCCGAGGTTATCGTTCAGGAATTGGGATAACAGGTGAGGGGTAATATGCATGCGGCGGGCCAGGTCGCCCAGTTTGAGATTGGGATCTTTATATATGGCAGGGTCGGCCATAGCGGCTGTGAGTTTATCGTGTAAGGCCTGAGCATCGCCTTCCGGTATTTTCTTTTTCGCAGATGGAGATCCGTTTGTTTTTGTATTACCGCCGTAGAAGAAAATGAAAATGGTTACATATAATATAAAGGAGAACGAAACGGCCGCAGAAATATAAGCTGCGGGGAGATAGCGGAAAAGTGCGAGTGCATAAAAGAGATACAGGATGATATTGCCGGCGAGTACAGACAGCATTTGCCTTTCCAGCACGGTTGCTTTACCTGCGAAAATGCCTGCAATCTCTTTCCGCATAATATAAACGGAGGCCAAGAGGTAGATGCACCACTGGGCATATATCATATAAGCGATCACTTTGTTCCAGATTGCCGGGTAGGCCTGGTAGGAAATGGCGGTGCCGCCGACGATTACGATCCCCAACAGAATGGCCCATGCTACTTTCCAGCTTTTAGGCACCGGCTTCCCGGCGTTCCGTGCAGAGAGTAACATATAATATAAAGAAGGGCCGATGAAGAAGCAGGCGCTTAGGCCGGTCTGAAGGCATGGCTTCGGAAGGGCTGGATTGAAATAAAATAATACGGATTTGGCTACGCGGATGCTGATCATTAACAACATGAGGCCCATGAAGAAGGTCCACAATGGCCGGCCCTTCCGGTTGAGTAAAAGATACAAACCGAGGATGAGACCATTACAGGCGCCAAGAGCGCTGAGGGATAAGAGTATTTGCTGCCAGGTGTTCATAGATAACTCCTAAAATAAATAAAAATCAGGTGGCTTCATGATGAATAGTGGACAAAGGAAAACTGTAAAGTTAGACGGAGAATAGGGTGGACGGGGGAGGGAAACGGGGAAAAGTAAGATGGGTTGACTTGCGAATGTGCTTTATTATCAATTGGTTATAAGGACTAGACAAATACTTCCTAAAAAAGTTAGAAAGTTTTGTCTTCATTCTAAATTTATTATTATCTTGAGGTGGATTCTTTCCCTGCATGAAAAAAGATGAGCAATATAAACGTTTGATACTGAGGGAGATTTACTATGCAAATACGTTATCTGCCACTGAATTGAGCGAGCGCATCGGAAAGAGTCTGCCGCTTACGATCCGGACGGTTAATCACCTGGTGAAAGAGAAGATTCTGGAGCCTTCGGGCTATGCACCATCCAGCGGCGGGAGGCGTCCCATTACATACACCATTAATAAAAAGGCACTTTACATACTGTCGGTTTCCATGGACCAGCTGGTGACGCGCATCTCTATGATGGACCTTACCAACAGCCATGTAGGCGGTATCCGGAGGCACGAGCTGCCTTTGAAGAATAATCCGACGGCACTGAAGGCTTTGGCTACACTGCTGGCGGATGCGGTAAATGAATCGGGGATAGACCGGTCGCGCATCCTGGGAGTTGGTATCGGAATGCCGGGGTTTATTGACGGGATGCGTGGTGAAAATTACAGCTTCCCCATGCAGGACGGAACGGAGCAGCAAACGATTGTGGAATACCTGGCAACAGCCACCGGCCTGCCGGTCCATATCGATAACGATTCCAGTCTTATCGCACTGGCGGAATACCGGTTCGGCATCGCCCGGAAAGCGGCCAACAGTATGGTAGTTAATATCGGATGGGGCGTAGGCCTGGGAATGATCCTTAACGGATCACTCTTCCGCGGCAACAACGGTTTTGCCGGTGAGTTCAGCCACATCCCGCTTTTCAATAACAACAAACTTTGCAGCTGTGGAAAGAGCGGCTGTCTCGAAACAGAAACTTCACTGCTCGTGTTAATAGACAAAGCCGTGAAGGGCCTGCAGGACGGTAAGATATCTTCCCTGCAGGATCATTTCCCCACCGGTGAAATTGAAAAAGATGCCGAAAGCATCATGGAAGCAGCAGCCCGGGGAGATAAATTCTGTATAGAGCTGATCAGGGAAATAGGGTATCACATCGGGCGTGGCGTAGCCATCCTGATCCACCTCCTCAATCCTCGCTCTATTGTGCTCAGCGGCCGCGGATCACTTGCCGGAAGGCTTTGGCTCGCGCCCGTACAACAGGCACTCAATGAACATTGCATACCGCGGCTGGCTACACAAACCGCGGTAGAAGTATCCGCCCTCGGCTATGAAGCCGAACTGCTCGGATCCGCAGCACTGGTCATGGAGAATTATGCAACACCTCAGTAAACCAACCGCATCATTATAAAGGCAAAATTGAAATACAGTGAACAAGGAAACCGGCCCTCTTTCAGGGTCGGTTTTTTTTATACTATATGCTCACGATAATGATATGGTACCCTTCAGTATATTTACCGTAATCTTACCTAAGTAGTACTGTAATGTATATAAATCTGTACCTTATCCAGTACTGTATTGGGTTTTACTGCATTTTATATACATTAGATATACAGTAACCCTTCTTTAAATAAGGAGTAAGTATACATTAGATCAGTCTTTTCCTAAATTTTGTTATTTTTCCTTCATGAGGATTTGGATTTGGTTCTTGATGGCATGCTTTTGCCAGGCAGCTTCCGCACAGGTAAACACCGATAGTCTCACGGCCCTGCTGGCCGGTAAGTCGATGTCAGCCCCGGAAAGAATCCGAACGCTCAACCTGCTGGCCGGCTATTATAATAAAGACTCCACCAACATAGCCCTTGTATGGGCCAACGAAGCATACCTGCTGGCACTGAAAGAAGAAGATCCCGCCCTTCAGGCCGCTTCACTCCTCAATTTATCGGAAGGCTATTTATATAACGACCAGTACGACCAGGCTCTTAACTATGCCTATACTGCGCTCGACCTCGTAAAAACCGACAGTGCCCGTGCCCGGAGCCTCACACACCTGGCCTGGATATTTTACGATACGGAAAACGCCCATTTCGCCCTCCAGTACCACCAGGAAGCATATGATATTTACCGCCGCCTCAACGATCCGCGCAGGATTGCGCTCTCACTGAACGCCCTCGGCCTGGTATACCTGCAAAAAGACGAGTTTGCCACTGCCCGCAAGTATTTCGACAGTACCCTGCAGCTTGCCCGGGATCGGGGATTGGAAGGCATGGTGGCTACTGCCCTCAGTAACAGGGGGATATGTGAAAACGAGTTTGGCCGTTATCCTGAAGCAATTGCCGACTTCAATCAGGCACTGGCCACCCTCCGGCAAACGGATGGCCTGTCTCATGCGGAAGTGCTTAACCAGATGGCCTACAGCCGCATTATGCTGAAGGAGTACCCTCAGGCCCGGGAGTTGCTGGCACAGGCACGTACCCTCATTCACCAAAGCAATTCCAATACCCGGAAAGAGAAGCTGCTCGATAACCTTACCAATTCCGTTCTCCTGTACCAGAACCTGGGTGAATACAAAACCGCCTTCAACGAACTGCAGGAATATACACGCGTCCGGAACGAGATACTGTCTAAAAGTAAAAGCGAAGCCATCTCCGCCCTTAAGCTTAAGCGCGAAGCCGATGAGAACCAGACGCGCATCATTACCCTCGTGGCCCAGAAAGAGCTCCGGTCCTTCCAGCGGAACGCCCTGGCCGCCGGGGTGATACTCCTTATTATTATAGGCTTCCTCCTGTATTCCAAGCTGAAGCAAAAGCAGAAAAAGGAAAAAGAGCTGGAAGAAGTGAAGCGGGCGCTCATCAAACATGAGCTGGATGGCGCCCTCATGGAAAAGGAAGCCCTCAATAATAAACTGGAGTTCCGGGACAACGATCTTAAAAACTACGCCCTTTACATTTCCCAGCGTAATGAAATGATCCGCCATTTCATCGACGAGCTGGCCTCCCTCGACATCCACTCCGATGCCAAAAAGGAGAATATTGCCCGGTTCAATAAGATGGTCAATAAGTTCCAGCACGATCTTGATATCAATAAAGACGCGCAGGATTTCAACCTTTCGGTGAACGAGATCCACAAGGATTTCTTCTTCAACCTCCTCCGCCAGTTCCCCAACCTTACCGAAAATGAGCGCCGCCTTTGCGCCCAGATCCGCCTCAACCTGTCGATAAAAGACATCGCCTCCCTCAATAATATCTCCGTAAAGTCAGTTGAAATGGCCCGCTACCGTCTCCGGAAAGCGTTTAACCTGGAGCATAAAGACAGTCTGTCTGACTTTCTCCGTAATTTCTAATTATTTTATTATCAATTAGTTAACCCTCTTGTAGGGGTCCTGTAGAGGTGCCTGTAAGGCACGGATAGAGGCCCTTAATGCCGCTGCGCCCGTTTTTCCGGTCTACTTTACGAATACATTCCCGGGGCTGTGATTTCACGTCCTTCTGCTACAAAAACCTATGCAAGCAGTACCCGGGCAGGTCCATGTTATTCTTAAAAAACTAAAAACCAAAATGTATGTGGAAATTATTCCGAGGGAACGGACTGTTGCTGGTCCTGTTAATATCCGGGTTTGCGGCGATGGCCCAATCCGGTAAGCCCCTCAAAGGTAAAATTACGGATGCCGCCGGGCAGGCCATTCCCGGGGCCAGCATCCAGGTAAAGGGCACCAGTAACGGAACGGCCAGCGGTGTTAACGGTCAATTTACCCTCACAGTTCCAGACAACGCAGTGCTCGTTATCTCCGCCATGGGTTTTGCCTCCCGTGAAATACCGGTAGCAGGCCAGAGCGATATCACCGTAGCGCTCGAAGAAAGCTCCAAAGGTCTTGATGAAGTGGTAGTGGTAGGGTATGGTACCCAAAAGAAAGGGGATGTTACATCGGCCATTTCCACCGTTAACACCAAAAACCTGTCTAAGCAGCCTTCCGGTAATATCGGAACCATGCTGCAGGGCCAGGCTGCCGGTGTGATCGTTAGCTCAGGTACGGGCAACCCCGCTGCCAACCCTACGGTGCTTGTACGCGGACTGAACAGTATCAATAACGATAACCCGCTGTATGTGGTAGATGGTATCCCCCAGGGATATGCTTACGACATCAACCCGAACGATATTGAGTCGGTAAGCATTCTGAAAGATGCATCTGCCGCCACCATTTACGGTGCCCGCGCAGCAGGGGGCGTTATCATCATCACCACTAAAAAAGGGAAATCCGGCGAGCCGCGTATCAACTTCAACTCCTACGTTTCCATGCACCGGCTCAATAACAACATCGATCTGCTGGATAAGTTTGCCATGAACAAAGTGGTGAAAGAAGCGTATGCGAACGATGGTTCCTCTTCCGCACCTCCCATCTATGTGCAGGACGACAGCAAGTACGCCAACTCCGACTGGGTAGGTGCGTATATGAAAAAAGGTGTGGAGCAGAAGCATGATGTAGACGTGTCCGGCGCTTCGGAAAAGATTTCGTACCGCCTTTCTCTCGGCCACTGGGAGCATTCCGGGAACGTCATCAATTCGGGCTCCAAGCGGGATAACATCCGCCTCAATACCGAGATCCGGCTCATGAACAACCGGTTGAAAATCAGCCCTATCTTCTCCTATACCCGTTTCAATAACAAGAACTTCGGGGATGTGACCGGTGACGGTGGCGCTGGGTTTTCGCCCATCATGAACCTCTATAACACCCTTCCGCACAAACGCATTTTTGATGCTTCGGTGCCCAACGGGTATGCCAAGCCGGAAGCAGAACTGGGATCAGGGAACCCCGTTGGGGAAATGATGCTGAGCAACAGCCGGTCTGCCGACGATCATTTACAATTCAACATCGCTGCCGATCTGAAGCTCTGGAAAGGATTCTCCTACAACTTCAGCGCGGGCCGCAACATCGTTAATACTTTTGGGTTTACACAAACGCCTGCCTACGACTTCGGTGCACAGGCACTGGTAGAAAACCCCAGCAGGTCTGAAAGCCGCGGACGTACCGAGTTCCAGGTGTTTACACATCTGCTGAACTATGAGCAGACTTTTGGCAAGCATAATGTGAAAGCCATGTACGGCTTCTCCCGTGAGAAGTCTGTAAGCCAGGGTACAACAGGTTCGGGTAACCACCTGAGCAGCCCGCTGATTGAATCCCTCTCCGGGCTCATCATCGACGGTACCAGCGATTTCGTACGCGCCAATGGCTGGAACTATTCCAGCACGCTCCAGTCGTACTTCGGCCGTGTGTCTTACAACTACAACGATAAATACTTCCTGCAGGGAAGCCTCCGCCGCGATGGTTCTTCCAAGTTCGGCCCGCTCAACCGCTACGGTACTTTCTACTCCGTATCCGGTGGCTGGAATCTGCATAACGAAAGCTTCTTCGATGTACCCTGGATCTCAGAACTGAAGCCCCGCTTCAGCTACGGTTCTGTTGGTAATCAGAACGTGGCCAACTTCCAGTACCTCGCCAAGATTTACATCGCCGGTTCCGACGGGCTGCTGAACTATCCTTTCGGTTCCGCACTGAGCCAGCAGGTGTATGTGGGTGCCATCGCCAACAGTCTTGCCAATAACAATATCAAATGGGAGCAAACCTCCACCCTCAACGCTGGTTTGAGCTATAGCTTCCTGAAAGGTGCCATCAGCGGCAGCTTCGATTATTTCCAGTCCAGAACGTCTGACATGCTGGCTGAAACACCAATCCCTTCTTCATCGGGCATCACGGCTATGCCGCTGACCAATATTGCCGACATGGAGAATAAAGGATGGGAACTGACGGCCACTTACCGCCAGCCCGGCGCCAAAGCATTTTACTGGGATGTAACGGTGAACCTCTCGCACAGCCGTAATAAAATCATCCGCCTTGGATACGACGAAGGGATGATTGCTGATGGCTTTGTGGATTTCGCAAACAGGGGTACTACCATCACCCGCAAAGGTGAAGCGCTGGCATCTTTCTATCTCTACAAATCTTCCGGCATCTTCCGCTCACAGGCAGAGGTTGATGCGCATGTGAATAAAGGTGGTGATAAGCTGCAGCCCAATGCCGCGCCCGGCGATCTCCGTTTCGATGATACCAATGGAGATGGTGAGCTGAACGATGAGGACAAGCAGATCATGGGCAACGGTTTGCCGAAACTCGATTACGGTGTAACCTTCAATGCTGCCTGGAAGAACTTCGACCTGATGATCTTCCTGAATGGTAAGCAGGGGCAGAAAATGTACAATGGTGCAAAGATGTTCCTGTACCGCTTCTACCGCTCTGCAGACCTCGTGAATGCCTGGAGCCCTTCTAACTCAGGGTCCGACATTTACCGCCTGAGCAACGAAGACAGGAACGAGAACCTCCGCGTATCAGATTACTTCCTCGAAGATGCATCGTTCCTCCGCTTACGGAACCTTCAGCTGGGATACACCCTTCCGCAGGAGCTGACTAAAAAGGCGCATGTAGACCGTCTGCGTATTTACGCCGGAGCATTCAACCTGCTCACGTTCACGAAATACACCGGCTTTGATCCGGACTTATCCAACACCGGTATTTTCAGCCGTGGTGTAGACCGTGGGTATTATCCCATGAGCCGCTCCTTTGTGGTTGGTGTAAACGTAGGCTTCTAAACTGAATCAAAAATCGAACATTATGAAACTTAAAATAGCCGTCCTCAGTTTCCTTACCGCCGCAACTTTCACTGCGTGCTCGGACAAATACCTGGAACTGGACGATAAGCAAAACTTAACGGAGAATACTTTCTGGACCACCCGCCAGCACGCCCTTCAGGGTATCACAGCCACCTATGGTGCATTGCAGGCGCACGACGGTTCTAAATGGACCTGGTTCGAAGAAGTGTTTACCACACTGAATTATAAAGGCGACGATATCGATAATAATAAGAACGAGCCTTATGGGAAAAACCTCGCTGCATTTGTGAATAGTGCAGATGAAAGCGGTCCCTGGGGGCTGTGGGCTACCTGCTATGCCGGTATTGGCCGTGCCAACCAGGTGATCGAGAAAGTACCTTCCATTAATGTGATGACGCAGGACGAGCGTAACCAGATCGTAGGGGAAGCCAAATTCCTCCGCGCATACAATTACTTCCTGCTGGTGAACGGATTTGAAAATGTGCCGCTGGTACTGAAGTTCGAGAAGGATATTACCAAGCTCCAGGCACCGCAGGCATCTGCTGCAGATGTATGGGCGCAGATCGAAAAGGATCTGACGGATGCTGAAGCCGTGCTTCCTCCCAATTACACAGATGCCTATAAAGGCCGTGCTACAAAAGGTGCCGCAAAAGCATTGCTGGCTAAAACCTATCTGTTCCGCGAAAAGTGGGCACTGGCAGAAGCCAAGTTCCGTGAGATCTACGGGCAGTACACACTCAACGCTAACTACGTTGACAACTTTAATGGTACGAAGGAAAACGGACCGGAAAGCATTTTCGAGATACAGTTCAGCGGAGACCGTACGGTGTCTGATGAAAGACATCCTTTCAACTTCGAGGTGCGCCCCGGTGTGCTCGATGGCTGGGAGCTGCTGTACCCCTCAGACTGGCTGGTGCAAACCCTGAAGAACGATAAAACACCCGGTGGTGGTTTCAGTGACCGTGTGTACGGTACCATCTTCTTCGATGATCCGCAGTCTGCCATGTGGGACCTCAATACCCCTGCCAACCTGGTGCCTTATGCCGATGTGAAAGGTACCATGGTGCGTACGGTATACTTCAACAAATACGCCTATCCTAACGACAGGGGAGGAGCTTATGTAGGGTATAATATTTCCGTGATCCGCTATGCCGACGTGCTGCTGATGCTGGCAGAAGCTGCCAACGAAAACAATAAAACCGCAGAGGCCATTGGATTTGTGAACGAAGTACGTGTACGCAGCCATGCAGCACCCATTGCAGGTTTAAACAAAGATCAGTTGCGTGAGCACATCCGCCATACCGAACGGCCGGTAGAGCTGGCAATGGAATGGGGCATCCGGTGGTTTGACCTGATGCGTTGGGCACGTGGCACTACGGCTAAGCTGAATGTGAAAAGCACGCTGCAGCTGCATGCCAAGCCTTCGGCAGCCAACTATGTGGAAGATAAACACATCCGCTTCCCAATACCCTTGAAAGAGATCAGTGTAAACCCGCTTCTGAAACAGAACAATTTGTATTGATTTCCTGCGGCGGCGCCTCATACCGCGCCGCCGCTTTTTTAACTATTAGCACGGAACGCATGATACATCGAATAGGATTCACCATTGGAATGGTATGTTGCCTGGCATTGAACGCCCGTGCACAGCAGGAAGGGAAGCCCTGGCAGAACCCTGCGGTGCAAACGGAAAACGCTTTGGAGCCACATGCTCACTTTATACCTTCGGCCACCGAAAGTGATGCGCTGGCAGGAAAGCCTTCACCATTTGTATTGTCGCTGGACGGGAAATGGCGCTTTCAATTATCGCCTTCGCCTGCGCAGCGGCCGGATAGCTTTTTTGCTGATAAATATGATGTAGGGGGATGGAAGGAAATAAAAGTACCGGCGCATTGGCAAACAGAGGGTTTTGACCGATTCATTTTTACGGATGTGGAATATCCTATCCCTGTAAACCCGCCGTATCCGCCGGAGCATGATAACCCCGTAGGCTCTTACCGCCGCAGCTTCCGTGTACCGGATAACTGGAATGGCAAGCGTGTTGTATTGCGCTTTGGTGCGGTAAACTCATTTTTCTACTGCTGGATCAACGGGCGGTATGTGGGCTTCAGTAAAGACAGTAAAACTGCTGCTGAGTTTGATGTTACCGACTTACTCAGAAAAGGCGACAATACCGTATCCGTACAGGTATTCCGCTTCAGTGATGCTACCTACCTCGAGGGGCAGGACATGTGGAAGCTTTCCGGTATTGAGCGCAGTGTGGAACTGATTGCACGACCTAAAAATGCAGTACGCGACTTCTTTGTACAATCGCTTTTAGACAGTACTTATAAGAATGGCATCCTTCAGTTGGATGTTGCTATGAGTACACCTGCTGCAGGAGGCCGCCTGCAGATCCGGTTGCTGGATGATGGTGGCAAAACCATTTACTCCGCACAGCAGCCTCTCCGTAACAAAGACCGTTACCATTTCGAAGCCCGGCCGGGCACTGTAAAAAGCTGGAATGCAGAGCATCCCCATCTTTATACGCTGCTCATATCTCACTTCGATAAAAATGGCCGGCTTGTGGAAAGCATCGCTCATAAAACGGGCTTCCGGACGGTAGAGATCCGCAACGGGCTATTCCTCGTGAATGGTGTGGCCGTGAAGATCAAGGGTGTGAACCGGCATGAACACGATATGTATACCGGGAAAGTAATTACAGTGGAAAGCATGGTGAATGATATCCGGCTGATGAAACAATATAACATCAATGCCGTACGTGCCAGTCATTACCCTAACAGTCCTGATTGGTACCGCCTGTGCGATGAATATGGATTGTACGTGGTAGATGAAGCTAACATCGAATGCGACGGGATGTATTTTCACCCCACCAAAACCCTGTCTGATAAACCGGAATGGAAAGAGGCCTACCTCCACCGTACCCGGAGGATGTTTGCTTCGAATAAGAACTATACCTCCATCGTAACCTGGAGCCTCGGCAACGAAAGCGGTTTCGGGGAAAACTTTATTGCCACCTATCAATATCTGAAATCGAACGACAGTACGCGCCCCGTACAATACGAAGCTGCAGAGCGCAATGCATATACGGATATTATCTGCCCCATGTATAAATCTACCAGCGTGTTGCTGGAGTATGTGCGCCGCTGGCGCGACAGGCCTTACATCCTCTGCGAATATGCGCATATGATGGGCAACGGCGGAGGGAACCTGCAGGATTACTGGGACCTGATGTACAGGCACCCGCAACTGCAGGGGGGCTTTATCTGGGATTTTTCTGATCAGACATTTAAGAAGAAAGACAAAGCCGGCCGCGACATCTGGGCTTATGGCCGGGATATGGGTAATGTGGGTGCTACCAGTGATACGAGCTACTGTGCCGACGGACTTTTTACTGCCGCCCGTACACCGCATCCGCAGGCTTATGAATTTAAGAAAGTTGTTCAGCCGGTAACCTTTTCAACAGTGCCGATGTCTGCCAATCAGATCCGGTTAACCAACCGTTACGATTTTACGGGGCTGGATCAATTAGACTTTTCCTGGTTTGTAACCAGAGATGGCAAACGGGTGGCGGAAGGAAAGCTGGATCGTGTGCAGGTTGAACCACAGGGAGAAAAAGTAATTACACTTCCCCTGCCTGCAACAGACTCACAATCCGAATACTTTGTAACGATAGAAGCGCGTACCCGTGATAATTCACCGCTGGTTCCTGCCGGACACCTTGCGGCATGGGAGCAGTTTCCAATGAATACACTGCAGCGGGCAGTATTGCCGACCGTTAGCGGGCAGGTGAAAGTAGTGGAAGCTGATGGAAAGCTGCGCGTTGCCGGAAATAATTTCGAATTACAGTTAGATCAAAAAACTGGATGGCTGCAGCAATACACCCTTAACGGGAAAGAGATGATGATTGCTCCGCTGGAGCCTCATTTCTGGCGGGCTCCTACCGATAATGATATCGGTAACAGTCAGCAAATGCGTTGTGCTGTCTGGAAAGATGCGCCGGCCTCTGCACGCCTGGATTCTTTCCGGGTGATGCAGGATGTTTCCGGAGTAAGGGTACGCACTCAGCATTACCTGCCAGCCGTTCAGGCAGTTTACATCGTGGAATATCACATACAGGTAGATGGCCGGGTGGTAGTGAACGTGGCTATGAAAGCGGGTAAAAATCCCCTGCCTGAGTTGCCCCGCTTTGGTATGCGCATGCTCCTGAAAGGGGATATGGATAATGTAAGCTGGTTTGGCCGCGGTCCGTTTGATAACTATGAAGACAGGAAGACTGCAGCGGCAGTGGGGTTGTATAGCATGAAAGCCGACAGTCTTTTCCATCCATACCCCCGTGCGCAGGAAAGCGGATACCGTACCGATGTACGTCGTATTTCCCTGACGAACGCAGCGGGTCTGGGGCTTACAGCACAGGGGGAGCCGCTCATCTGTACCGGTGTGCTTCACTTCGATATGAACCGCATGGAATTCGACAGGCATGCACCGGAGAATATTCACGGCGGCTCCATGACCAACGACGATCTCATCTGGTGGAACATCGATTACAAACAATCAGGCGTAGGTGGCGATAACAGCTGGGGAGCAACCCCGCATGCCGAATACATGCTGCCTTACCGCGATTATCAATATTCATTCATTCTCCTTCCGATAGTGCCATGAAGTCCATTCTCCTTTTCATCATATTATTAACTGTAATGCCGGGCGCGTTTGCACAGCGCGCCCGTTTCCCCGATGTGCTGGACCTGCGTACAGGTATGCCACAGGGGCGAAGCATTGAAGCCAATGTATTCAGCGATATGGGTGCATGGCATGCATATGCATTGCCTCTGGAAGAAGGGGATTATGGTGCATTCGCCGGTCCGCTGGTAATGGATATGAACGGGCGCTGGCTGTCGGATGCCGTATCCCGGCTGGCAGTGACAGTAAACGGTCAACGGGTGAATCTGGCAGAAGGGAAAGCTGCGATCCATTACTATCCCGGTTTGCTGGAGCAGTCGTTCGACAGCAAAGGCTGGTCGGTAAAGCAGCAATTGATCTTCGTATCAGGCAGGGAAGCCCTGTTGCATACGCGTATCATCAACCGTGGCAGCAAGCCTGTTCAGTTGCAGGTGGAATACAGCGGTAAAGTGAAGGGCATGGCTGCTGATAAGCAGGGCTTGCAGGGACGGGGTTTTGAAATCAACTGGCCGATGGCAGATGCCATTACATCCGATTCACTGGGGTATTCGGCAGTATGGAAGAAGACGCTGCAGCCGGGAGGTGTATATACACAAACCCAGCGGCACTCCTATGCACCGGATGGTAAACACCCGCATGGGAAATATGATTTTGCGGCGGAGCTGAAAAGGAACGAAAGGAGATGGAACGGTTATCTCGCTACCTACTTTTCCCGGGCAAAAAATTTGAATGCTGCGGAAAGCCGCCTCGCAGTGAAATGCATGGTTACGCTCATCACCAACTGGCGTAGTGCTTCGAAGCACATCCTGCACGACGGGGTTTTCCCTTCCGTGAATTACCAGGGCTTTTATGGTGTATGGAGCTGGGACAGCTGGAAGCAGGCTGCCGGAATCGGTATGTTCTTCCCGCAGCTGGCGAAGAATAACATCCGCAGCATGTTCGATTACCAGGACGAGTATGGCATGATCGCCGATTGTATATACGCAGATAAAGATGAGAATAACTGGCGCGATACTAAGCCGCCCCTGGCCGCCTGGGGTGTTTGGGAGGTTTATAAACATTCGGGCGACCGGGCTTTCGTCCGCGAAATGCTGCCCCGGCTCATCCGCTATCACGAATGGTGGTTCCGGCACAGGGATCATGATCAGAACGGTCTTTGTGAATATGGCTCTACCGATGGTACGCGCATTGCCGCAGCCTGGGAAAGCGGGATGGATAATGCAGTCCGGTTCGACAGTGCGGTGATGCTGCAGAACAACAAATCTGCCTGGTCGCTGAATCAGGAAAGTGTGGACCTCAACGCTTACCTCTATGCCGAAAAATTGTACCTCGCTAGGCTTTGTGCGGTAGCAGGGGAGAAGAACAACTTTGTACAGCAGGCGGAGGAACTGAAGCAACTGATCGGAAACCGCTTCTATGACAACAGTGCCGGATACTTCAGAGACCGTATGCTGGGTGCGCCCGGGCATGTGCCGGCCGATGGGCCTGAAGGATGGATTCCTTTATGGGCAGGGCTGGCTACACGGGATCAAGCCGCTGCAGTGAAGAAGAAAATGGAAGATACTGCCCGCTTTAATACCCGTGTTCCGCTGCCAACGCTTTCTGCCGACCATCCTGCCTTCGATCCCATGAAAGGATATTGGCGCGGGCCGGTATGGCTGGATCAGTTTGCTTTCGGAACAGAGGGCCTGCGGAATTACGGTTACCGCGCGCTGGCAGCAGTGCTTGAAGCGAAGTTGCTGGCCGGGGCTGAAGGGGTTTTAACCGATCAGCCTGTATATGAAAATTATCACCCGCTCACCGGCAAAGGGCTCAATGCGAGAAACTTCAGCTGGTCGGCGGCGCATCTCTTAATGATATTGAAAAACAAGTAACGACATGCAATTCACAGCAAACGAAGTGCAGCAGCTGGTGCAGAAAAACTACCTGCTTGCGGTGGAAGTGGACACACTTCAGGGATACGACGAATACAATTACAGGCTCACGGATGCGTCTGGCCGGAAGTTTATCCTGAAGGTAACAGGTGAGGAAAAACCTTATTCCTTCCTCGATGCACAGCTCCGCCTGCTGGATCACCTTACGGTAAGCCCTGTAGCCTGGAAGTTTCAGCAGATACTCCGCAACAAGAACCGCCAGGAACTAACGCCGGTTTTCAATAACGGGAAGCAGTATAATGTGCGCATTCTCACCTGGCTGGATGGTGATTGCTGGGTGCATGTGAAAGATAAACCTAAATCACTCTATACCGGCCTGGGCCATTTCCTCGGTAAAACCGATGAGTCTCTGCAGGACTTTGCCCACGACGCCCTTCACAGGCCTTATGTGTGGGATGTGAATACCGCAGCAGATGCCAATCGTTTTCTGCATTGCATTACCGATCCGGAAAAGCGCCGCCTGGCGGGATACTTCCTGCTGGCATTTGAAACGGAAGTACTCCCCGTACTCAGTTCCCTGCGGCATGCCTGCATTCATAACGATGCCAACGATTATAACGTGCTGGTGAAGAACGGTGAAGTAAGTGGCCTGATCGATTTGGGGGATATGGTATATTCCGCACTGGTTAATAACATTGCCATTGCATGTACTTACGCCATGCTCGATACTCCTGATCCTTTACAGGCCGCCGCCTGGGTAATTGAGGGATATCATGCTGCTTATCCGCTCACGGAACAGGAGGTAGACCTGATTTATTACCTCATTGCCGCGCGCCTCTGCATCAGTGTTACGCAATCGGCCTGGCAGGCTTCCAATGGTTCTGTTAACGGCCACCATTTTGTAACAGAGCGCCATGCCTGGGAGCTGCTGGAGAAACTGATCCGTATCAATCCTGTAAAAGCAGCAGATGTATTCCGTAAAGCGTGCGGCATGCCTGCACTGGTAAAGCAGGAGCAGGACTATAGCCCGCTGCTGAAGGAGCGCCACCAGTTCATAGGCCGCAACCTCAGCATCAGCTACCGTCAGCCACTTAAAATAATTAAAGGCGCCTTGCAATACCTGTACGATGATAAAGGCGGTACCTATATCGACTGTGTGAACAACGTGAGTCATGTAGGACATTGCCACCCTGTGGTGGTAAAAGCCATGCAGCGCCAGATTGCCACACTCAATACCAATACCCGTTACCTGAACGATCACCTGGTGGAGTTCGGGAAAGCCCTTACCCGTACGCTGCCTTCTAAACTTAAAGTGTGCTATTTCACCAATTCGGGGAGTGAGGCGAATGATCTGGCCATCCGCATGAGCCGGCATTTTACCAAAAGGAAAGATGTGATCGTACTCGATCATGCTTACCACGGAACTTCCACGGTAGCGATTGAAATGAGCCCGTATAAGTTTGACGGGAAAGGCGGTTTCGGGCAGATGCCTTATATCCATAAAGCCGATTCTCCTGATCTGTACCGTGGCCCCTATGGTTATAACGACCCGCAGGCAGGAGAGAAGTATGCGGAAAGTGTGAAGAACATATTGGCTGCAAATTCCGGAAAAGTATCTGCATTTATTTGTGAAACACTGCTGGGCGTAGGCGGCCAGATCCCTCTGCCCGATCATTACCTCGAAAACGTATACCGTCTGGTACGGGAAGCCGGCGGACTTTGTATAGCCGACGAAGTTCAGGTTGGTTTTGGACGCGTAGGAGAACACTTCTGGGGCTTCCAGCTGCAGAACGTGGAGCCTGATATCGTAGTGCTGGGCAAACCCATTGGCAACGGTCACCCGCTGGCTGCTGTGGTAGTTACAGAAGAGATTGCGGATGCCTTCAATAATGGTATGGAATACTTTAACACATTCGGCGGTAACCCTGTATCAATGGCTACCGGCAGGGCTGTGCTGGATGTGATCCAGTCAGAAGGCATGCAGCAGCATGCACTGGAAACCGGCAACTTCCTCATGGAAGGGTTACGGGGACTGATGGAGAAACACCCCGTAATCAGCGATGTGCGCGGGCATGGATTGTTTGTAGGCGCCGAAATGGTGAAAGATCGTGGTACAAAAGAACCCGCAGTGAATGAAATTAACGCGCTGGTTGAAAGCATGAAGGAAAGAGGCTTCCTGCTGAGTACCGACGGGCCGCTGTACAACGTACTTAAAATAAAACCACCTATGGTTTTCAGTAAACAGAACGCTGCAGATATGGTGCGCCATCTCGACGAAGCCTTAACCGCATTATCACTCTAAAATCATTACTGATGCAAACACTGCAACGCATCCTCGACGGACTGATGCGCCGGTATAAAGAACGTGTTCCGGATGTGGATAAAGTGATCTCCGCCATGATCGCGGAGGGACTTATCCGCCAGGGCGAAGAAATAGAGAACGACCATATCGCCTTCAGGACGATGGGCGTGCCTGAACTGGGCATTGCCTCACTTGAAAAGATATTCCTCCACCATGGTTACATCCGGAAGGATTATTACCATTTCGCGGAAAAGAAACTGGATGCATACTGGTATGCACCACCCCATCCTTCACTTCCCAGGATCTTCATCAGTGAGTTGCGGGTAAAAGATCTATCGGCCGAAGCGCAGCGTATCATCCTCAGCTATACCAGTGAAGTGAAATCGGACCCGGTAACTATGCTGGATCTGAATGATGCCGCCGCAGTGGATAATTTCCTGCACAGCGGCTTATGGCGTCTGCCTTCGCTGGAAGACTTCAGGGCGCTGGCAGCAGAAAGTGAATACGCCTCCTGGGCTATTTACAACCGCTATTACCTGAATCACTTCACCATCAGTGTACATAACCTGCCGGAAGGATATAATGAGATCCGGCAGTTCAATGATTTCCTGGAAAGGAAAGGGCTTGTGCTCAACGATTCCGGAGGGAAGTTTAAGGAAAGTCCGGATGGGCTGCTCCTGCAAAGTTCTACCGTAGCGGGCATGATTGAGGCAGACTTTGCCGGAGGGGAGCAGCAGCGGATCTCCGGATCGTATGTGGAATTTGCAGAGCGCCGGGTGCTGCCGGAATTTGCACATCTGGCTTCCGGAGAAATAACTAGGGCACACCGCCGTGAGGGTTTTGAGGCAGCCAATGCCAACCGGATATTCGAGAGTACCTATTCTTCACAAACCAATAAACATTCATGAACTTTTTACAGGAAACAGGCATCCTGACGGAACAATCAGGGGTAAGTACCGGCTCGCGCCGCCTTACCGGTGAAGGAGCAAACTTCGCATCCCATTCTCCGGTAGACGGGAAGCTGATAGCCTCAGTAGCCAGTGCATCGCGGGCAGAATATGAGCAGGTGATAAAATCGGCGGAAGCAGCATTTAAACAATGGAGGCAGGTGCCGGCTCCCCGCCGTGGTGAAGTGGTAAGGCAGATAGGAGATGCATTGCGGGAGAAGAAGCAGGCATTGGGGATGCTGGTGAGTTATGAAATGGGTAAAAGCCTGCAGGAAGGATTGGGTGAAGTGCAGGAGATGATCGATATCTGTGATTTCGCAGTAGGGCTGAGCCGCCAGTTGTATGGCCTCACCATGCACAGCGAAAGGCCACAGCACCGGATGTATGAGCAATGGCATCCGCTGGGGATTGTGGGAGTAATATCTGCCTTCAATTTTCCGGTGGCCGTATGGAGCTGGAATGCCATGATAGCCTGGGTGTGTGGTAACGTTTGTGTTTGGAAGCCCAGTGAGAAAGCGCCACTTTCTGCCGTAGCCTGCCAGCAGATAGCTGCAGAAGTATTTGCGAAGAACGATGTGCCGGAAGGGGTAAGCTGCCTCGTAACAGGTGGCCGGGAAATAGGTGCCTGGCTCGCGGAAGATGTACGGGTGCCATTGGTATCTGCCACAGGCTCTTCGCGGATGGGGCAATCGGTAGCTACTGCAGTGGCAGCACGCTTCGGGCGCAGTTTGCTGGAACTGGGCGGCAATAATGCCGTTATCATTTCTAAAGATGCGGACCTGGAAATGGCGCTGGTAGGTACAGTTTTCGGTGCGGCAGGTACTGCCGGGCAACGGTGTACCACTACGAGGAGGCTCATCATCCATAAAGAAGTTTACGAACGCTTCCGGGATAAACTTAAGAAGGCTTATGGTCAG
This sequence comes from Chitinophaga deserti, assembly GCF_003149455.1. Classification (GTDB taxonomy): domain Bacteria; phylum Bacteroidota; class Bacteroidia; order Chitinophagales; family Chitinophagaceae; genus Chitinophaga; species Chitinophaga deserti. The sequence continues at coordinate 300,589 of NZ_QFFK01000001.1, read as the reverse complement.
TTGCGAATCGGCAATCCGCTCGATGAGCAGAACCATGTAGGCCCCCTGATCGATAAAGGTGCTGTGGAGGCATATTTACAGGCCATAGCGGCATGTAAGGCACAGGGAGGCAGGTTTGTAGTGGATGGCGGTGTGCTGGAAGGACCGGGCTATGAGAGCGGTTGTTATGTGAAGCCCTGTATCGCAGAAGTGGAGCCGGGTTTCCCGATCGTACAAACGGAAACATTCGCCCCCATCTTATACATCATGCCTTACGCCACGCTGGACGAAGCTATAGCCATTCAGAACAACGTGCCGCAGGGGCTCTCCTCCGCTATTATGACCCTCAACCTCCGGGAAGCGGAATTATTCCTTTCCGCAGCCGGGAGCGACTGTGGAATTGCCAACGTTAATATCGGTACCAGCGGTGCAGAGATCGGCGGCGCCTTTGGCGGAGAGAAGGAAACCGGCGGTGGCCGTGAAAGCGGCAGCGATGCATGGAAAGCTTACATGCGCAGGCAAACCAATACCATCAACTATGGTAACCGTTTACCGCTGGCGCAGGGGATAAAATTCGATTTATAGGTGTAAATATGCAAGAAACGGCCTGCATCCTCCCGGATGCGGGCTTTTTCATTTCAGGGGATGGAAAAATAATTTGCCCGGTAAATTATCTTTATCGTAATATTGCAATAAAGGAACTCGTATGGGCATCACCCGGTCAGATTTATTCAGCAAGCAGCAAAACGGGCTGGCCAATATGGCCAAGGCTATCGCGCATCCGGCGCGTATTGCCATTTTGCAGCACCTGAAAAAAGCGAATTCCTGTATCTGTGGCGACCTGGTGGATGAACTGGGGCTGGCACAGGCTACTATTTCACAACATCTGAAAGAACTAAAAACCGCCGGTCTCATTCAGGGGACGGTGGAAGGGACGAGTGTTTGCTATTGCATCCACCCCGGTAACTGGAAGAAGTTCCGTGAGCAGTTCGCAGGCTTTTTCACTGATGTAAACCTGGATAGCAACACCTCCTGCTGTAGTTAATATTTTTTTGTACTCATTTATCGTAATAATGCAATATTACAATGTTGAAAAATAATAACGTTTTACCTGAAAAGCCGGGGCGCCTCGGTTTCCTTGACCGTTACCTCACTGCCTGGATCTTTGCAGCCATGGCATTGGGCGTACTGCTGGGGCATTTATTCCCTTCCGCCGCGGAGCAGCTGGGTGAATATTCCTCCGGTGCTACCAACATCCCGCTGGCTGCGGGCCTCATCCTTATGATGTACCCGCCGCTGGCCAAAGTGAACTATAGTAACCTTGGCGAAGTATTCCGCAACACCCGAATTCTCGGGGCTTCCCTGTTGCTCAACTGGGTAGTGGGGCCGCTGCTGATGTTTGTACTGGCGGTTACTTTCCTGCACGATCAGCCGGAATATATGACAGGTCTTATCCTGATAGGTCTGGCCCGTTGCATAGCCATGGTTATTGTCTGGAACGAACTGGCAGGAGGTAACCGGGAGTATGCAGCCGGACTGGTAGCCCTTAACAGCATTTTCCAGGTGCTGCTGTATAGTGTGTATGCCTGGTTGTTTATTGCGGTATTACCACCGCTGCTGGGCCTGAAAGGACTGGCGGTAGATATCACCATGGGCCAGATTGCGGAGAGTGTAGCCATTTACCTGGGGATTCCGTTCGCATTGGGTTTCCTCAGCAGGCTCATACTCGTACGCTGGAAAGGGGAGCAGTGGTATACTAAGAAGTTTTTACCGGTTATTAGTCCGGTTACACTGATAGCATTGCTCTTTACCATCGTTGTAATGTTTAGCCTGAAAGGCGCGCTCATAGTTCAGATACCGCTGGATGTGGTGCGGATCGCCATACCGCTGGCAATTTATTTTGCCCTGATGTTCCTGGTTAGTTTCGCTATGGGCAAAAAGCTTGGTGCGGATTACGGGCAGAATGCCGCTATTTCCTTTACTGCTGCGGGCAACAACTTCGAACTGGCGATCGCTGTAGCCATAGGCGTATTCGGTATCCATTCAGGTCAGGCTTTCGCAGGAGTGATTGGACCGCTCGTGGAAGTACCCGCCCTGATCGCATTGGTGCATGTGGCTTATTGGCTGCGCAAGCGCTGGTATCATACAACTTCATTACCAACTTCATAAATACATATAACATGAATCATCAAAATATGACCTGGGGCGCCTTTAAAGCCGCGCTCGAACAACATCCGGAGCATGTACTCCAATTCCAGTATGCAGATGCGCAGTGGGTATCGCCTTCTTACCACATCACCGAAGTGAAACAGGCTCCCATTACCTCTGTTGATTGCGGTGGCGTAATGAACGCCTGGACGGAAGTAGTGGTACAGCTTTGGGAACCCTCGGCATCAGAAGCAGACCGGGCCATGAACGTGTCTAAAGCCATGAAGATCTTTCACCTTGTTGAAAGTAAATTAGCATTGAATGCGCAGGCAATCGTGAAGATAGAATTCGGGAACAGCGTATTCGATACCCGCCAGATGCTTCCGGCAGCTATAGAGGTTACCGGTGAAAACCTGGTGGTAGATCTCCGGGCTGATGCTACCCAATGCAAGGCCCTGAACCGTGGCGATTCCTGTGGCAAACCGGAACCCTCTTCTTTACAGGTAATCACTTCCGCGGATGCTTGCTGCACTCCGGGCGGAGGCTGCTGCTGATCTTAAAACCTACAAACTATATGAAGAAAATTTTAGTGCTCTGTACCGGAAACAGTTGCCGCAGCCAGATCGCCGAAGGTTATCTGAAACACTTTGCCGGGCAAAAGGCGGAGATATACAGTGCCGGCGTGGAAACGCATGGTGTTAATCCCAGGGCCATCGCCACAATGGCGGAAGACGGTATCGATATATCGGCGCACACTTCCAACAACGTCAGCGAATATGCCGGGATCAGTTTTGATTATGTGATCACAGTGTGTGACCATGCAAAGGAAAGGTGCCCGGTATTCCCTTCTCAGGCGCAACAGTTCCACGAGAATTTTCCGGACCCTGCCAAGGCAAAAGGAACGGAAGAAGAGATAAATGCTCAATTCCGGGAAGTGCGGGAGATTATTAAAGACTATTGCCGCAAGTTCGTGGATGCCCGGTTGGGGTGATTGAATTGAAAGTTGTTATTAAAAGGCGGACAAAGTAATCTGGCCGGGAGCCATGCTTCCTCCGGTAAACTTTGCCCGCTTTCTATTTATATATATCCATTCATACATGATCTGACGAGTACTCCGCTTAATTGACGAACGCAATTTAACCCTGCAGGAATATCCCTACCTTTGCAACTTATACGCAAACACGACAAGCCTTGCGCCATGTAATTGCTTCAACATATTAATCCTTGATACGGTGCCCCTTCTGCGGGCGCCCGGAATTCTATTTGTTGAACTAATACCTGCATAACATGGCTATTTCAAATAAATACGGCCGTACCTATCACTATCCGTTCTCCCCCGGAACTTCCAGTGACGATCGAATCAAATACGATTACTGGCAGCACCTGGCACAGATACCTGCATTGGTACATACCGAAAAGCTGGATGGTGAAAACAATTGTCTTTCCCGCTACGGTGTTTTCGCCCGTTCGCATGCCGCTCCCACGGTATCGCCCTGGACGGAAAGCCTCCGCCGGTTCTGGCAAATGATAAAAAACGACTTAGGTACACTGGAGATTTTTCTGGAGAATCTCTATGCCATCCATTCCATCGAATACCGGCAACTCGATCATCACTTCTATGTTTTCGCTGTAAGGGAAAACGAGCAGTGGCTTAGCTGGGAGGAAACGAAGTTTTATGCCCGCCTGCTCGATCTGCCGGTGGTGCCTGAAATTCAGCTGCCTGTATTAACTGAAGACAGTATTGCTTACGAAAAGGCGCTTATTCATGCAGCAGGCGGTCCCGGAGCATTGGCGCCGCATGATGCCGCCACGGGAAACCCTGTAACCATGGAGGGCATTGTAACACGTAATGCAAACGGATACGCTGTCAGTGATTTTTCAGAGAATGTGTTTAAATATGTAAGAAAAGGGCATGTGCAAACCAGCGTACACTGGACACGGAACTGGAAGCGCGCCCGCTTAAAACAAGAAGGAGGCCCATATGTGGACACTCACCAATAATAAATCATGGGATCATCTCGAACAGTCGTATGACTGGGTACGTGACATGGCGGAAACCCCGCAAGATCCCATACATCACGCAGAAGGCAACGTGGCTGTGCATACCCGCATGGTATTGGAAGCTTTATCTGGAGATAGTAATTATAAATCTTTACCGGCAGAAGAACAGGAAGTGCTTTGGGCTGCTGCGCTACTACATGATGTGGAAAAGCGCAGCACTACGGTAACGGAAATTAATGGCAGCATTGCTTCGCCGGGGCATGCCCGGAAGGGTGCCCTTACGGCCAGGCGCATCCTGTATGCAGAAATCCCTGCGCCATTCGCTATCCGGGAACAGATAACGGCGCTGGTACGCTACCATGGCTTTCCTCTTTGGGTATTGGAACGTCAGGATCCCGTCAGAGAACTGGTGAAGGTTAGCATGGAAGCAGATACCCGCATGCTGGCTATGCTTGCCCGTGCGGATGCGATGGGCCGTATATGCAGCGACCGGGATGAGCTGCTCTACCGTATTGATTGCTTCGAGGCTTTCTGCCAGGAACAGCAATGCTGGGGCACTCCAAGACCATTTGCATCCGCCCGCGCCCGGATGTATTATCTGCAAAGGGAAAATGCCCATCCTGATTATATACCCTTTGATACTCCGGGAACGGAAGTGATCCTTATGAGCGGATTGCCCGGTGCCGGAAAAGACACGTACATCAAAAAGCACTTCCCTGGGCTGCCGCTTATTTCATTGGATGGAATCCGGGAAGAAATGGATGTTTCACCCACAGACTCATCGGGGAACGGACAGGTGATCCAGGCTGCTAAAGAACGTGCGCGGGAATACTTGCGGCAGGGTTTAGGCTTCGTATGGAATGCAACGAACACTACCCGCCAGATGCGCATGCAGTTGATGGATCTCTTTTACAGCTACCGTGCACAGGTGAAGATTGTATATATAGAAGTGCCTTATCGCCGGTTATTCCGGCAAAACTGTAGCCGGGAGGCCGTGGTGCCGGCACCGGTACTGGAAAAGCTCCTTTCGAAGCTGGAAGTTCCAGCTGCCTGGGAGGCGCATGAAGTGATGTGGATTGCCGATAAATAGGATAAAAGCTGCCTTAAAATGTCCGTTTTTGAGAAAAAATGTCCGCTTTTAGAATCCACCGTTCTCCCAAAACCGGTTAGCCCGATGATGATTTATAAGGCTTTAAGTAGCTGAAGCCCGTCCAATGGACGGGCTTTTTCGTGGAAATACTTATGGGGTAAGGGTTTGACGGGGGGTAAGGTGAATGTCCGATCTGTACAAAAGCGGACACTATTCCGGTTTTGATTTGCCGTTCATCCGCCGATAACTATTCGTTTTAGCATGTGAGCAACCGTTTATACTTTTGAATCATCAAACAAACAACAACGTTTACCACATAAAAACATTACTAACATGAAAACTATTATCGCACTCTTCGCCACCGCCATTATTTCCCTGAACGCTGCAGCTGCACCGGTTGCCGATATGATGTACAGGGCCTCCGTAAGCCTTAGCGCAGTTAAGAAACATTATGATGAGTCCGGCAACCTGCTGGCTACTTCCAAATATGTTTCCGATGCAGCATTACCCCTGCCTGTTGTTAAGAAACTGATGAAGAAATGCCCTGATCACCAGATCCGGCTCGTTCGTGAGTTTGAAGCTGAAGGAAACACTACTTACATCATAACCCTCGAAAATGAGACAGGATACAAAGTAGTGCGCTGTGCGGGTTCATCTTATACCGTACTGCAGTCGCTCGATAAGTTTTAATACGCCATTCTGATTATTGCCAGCGGCCCGGAAGTACACCTCTTCCGGGCCGCTGGCTTTTTCTATGGGCGGTGGTATTATGTAGCGGCAGGCTTGGTGGCGGTGCTGAATTTGTTTACTTTTAACCCTGCAGCATAACCAGATAAGTAAATAGTCCCAAACCGATCAATGCATGGAAACGCCGGTAACTACTGTGGAGGCGCTTAAAATTCTCCTCATTTACTGTGAGAAGCTGGGATGGCCTGTTGATGAAATTCTTCAGGCTGCCGATATGGACCCCGAATCACTCGAGGTGTTCCAGTCTCCCGTTTCCCTGCAAATGCTGTCACGTTTCTTTGAAGCTTCGGTGAAGATTTCCGGTGATCCCCATATTGGCCTCCATATCGGTAATATCTCCAACCTCGATGCCTTGGGTATCGTGGGCCAGTTATATCGTTACAGTAAAAACATGCGGGAAGGCATGCACCGCATACAGCGCTATCTTCCTTTGCTGCATACGGTATTCGACTATACTTTCTATGAAGAAGCTGAACAGTCTAGGGTGGTAATGTCTCCACGGCACCATGGGCCTGCCGATGGTTTTGTTACCCGGCAGTTCATTGAACTGGCCATGTCGTACTGCATGCATGGCACACGCTACGCCGCGCAGCTGGACTTGTACCCCTTTGAGGTGCATTTTTCCTGGCCGCTTACCCCTGCAGAAACAGAACATTACATTACGATATTTAATTGTACGGTTAAAGGAGGGCAGGAGCATACCCAGCTTATTTACTTACCTACCGACCCGGATATTCCGAATTTATTTTACAATCCCGTATTGCTGAAGGCATTGGAAGCCGGTGCAGATGCCGGTATGGAGATGGGGCCATGGAGCAGTAACGATCTTCAAAAGGCGTTGCTTATCATGAACGTGGAAGAGAAGGAGCGGAGCCGTATTGCAAGGAGCCTGCACGATGGGGTGTGTGGCACACTGGCGGCAGTGCGGCTGCATCTTAGTGCCCTGCAGGGGCAACTTCCCCAGCTGAACCTGCCCGAGTTCCAGCAAACGCTTTTCCTGCTGGACGAAGCTACCCGCGAAGTGCGTAAAACTGCTCACAGCCTTATGCCGGAAACGCTCCAGCATTACGGGCTAAGCGAAGCGCTGGAAACCCATTGCCGTAATCTTTCCCCCTGTGTACCCGCACAGATCAGCTTTTACAGTTTTGGCCAGCCATTCCGCTTTGAGCCGGGTGCTGAGCTTACCGTATACCGCATTGCCCAGGAACTCCTGCAGAACGCGGTGAAGCATGCACAGGCAGGCAGCATCATTGTGCAGCTCCAGTTTGACGGGGCCGATATTAACCTTACCATTGAAGATGATGGCATAGGCTTCCGGGAAGACAGACTGCGCCCAGGTTCCGGGCTGGATATTCTCCGTCAGAACGTTCACGGCCTCGGAGGCACCATTGAATGGGACAGCAGCCAGGGGCGTGGTACAGCCGTGGTAGTAGCCCTTCCTGCCATTCAGCCGCAGCTCGTGCGGGAGTAATTTCATTTGTATTATTTTATTATTAATTTGCCGGCAGGTCTTATGACCGTTCAACCAAAAGATTAAAATTTGCGCGCCGCTCCGGAACCACGTACCGGCATCTTTTTTTGTTTAAACAGGGGTACCGCATGACCTGGAAGGAATCTGATGAAATATTATGGGTAGACGCCTTGCGTAATGACAGTACCGAAGCTTTCGATGCTTTGTACCGTGTATATTTCCCGTCTGTATACGCCAATATCTGCCGCCTGGTGCGTGAGCCTGAGGCTGCGCAGGATATTGTGCAGGAAGTATTCATCCGCCTCTGGGAAAAACGCAGTCAGCTGAAAGCGGGGCAACCTGCCGGTAACTGGCTTTTTGTGGTCAGCTACAATCGTTCTGTTTCCTGGTTACGGAAGCATCTGCGGGAAAGGCTGCAGGTAGAAGGGCTGGATGCTGTGCCCGATATGGCATGTGAGCCGGGGTGGGATCATACTTCCCTGCAACTTGATATGCTGGAGAAAGCGATCGAGCAATTACCACCACAGCGTAAAAAAGTATTCCTGCTCTGCAAAGTGCAGGGGCGTACCTATGCCGAGGCTGCTTCAGAACTGCAGATTTCCCACTATACCGTAAAGGAACATATTCAGAAGGCCAGCCAGTTTATACGGGAGTATGTACGGCTCCAGCCTGAATGGCAGGCCCTGGCTCTGGGGGCACCTTTAATATCCCACCTGCTGGGATAAAAAAATATATCTTCCCCCGAACCCCCCTTTTTTCTTTTTCCGCGTATTTACTGTAAACCCGACTGCCATTGGAGGATCAAACATCATATCTCCGGGAGCTGCTTGCCAAACCGGAATGGACAGATGATGAATGCCGCTGGATGCTGCATTACCTGGAACACACACCCGCAACGGAAATGAAAACGTTGCTGCTGGATGCGTTCCGGGAAAGGAATATTCCTGCACCTGACCAGGCGCTGCAAAATAACCTGCTGGAACGTATTCATGCCCGCATGCAGCCGGCTCCCGAAGCAGTGGTATTACCCATACGCCGCAACTGGTGGCGCGTAGCAGCTGCTGTAGGAGGCATTGCCGTGATGCTGGGTGGCGGATATCTTTTGCTCCGCCAGCCTCAGGCAACGCAGCAACTGGCCGGTAATACTGAAGTGAATGCAGTGCAAACGGATGGAAACATTGCCCCCGGCGGTAATAAAGCGCGGTTGGTTCTCGGCAATGGCCGTACGGTAGTGCTCGATCAAACTGCCGACGGGCGCATCGGAGAGGGAAATCTGCATAAGAAAGATGCCGAGCTGGTATATGCATCCGGCGAAGATGCGGTGGTGAATGGCAATAATACCCTTATCACACCCCGTGGCGGGCAATACCGTGTACGCCTTTCCGACGGCACGAAAGTATGGCTCAATGCCGCCAGCAAACTGGAATACCCGGTAGTGTTTGAAGGTAGTGAGCGGCTGGTGAGTCTTACAGGGGAAGCTTATTTTGAAGTGGAAGCAGATGTACAGCGCCCGTTTTTTGTGATGGTAGACGGTATGAAGGTGCAGGTGATGGGTACAAAGTTCAATGTGAATGCATATCCGGAGGAAAGACAGTTTACCACCACCCTGCTGGAAGGCGCTGTGAGGGTTAGCAGCAGCAAAGGACAAATTACCCTGAAGCCGGGGCAGGAAACGGCCTATAGCCCAAAGACAAACGGACTGAAACAATACGAAGGCGATACAGAAAGTGCGGTGGCTTGGAAGAACGGAATCATCACATTTAAAAACGACGAGCTGTCGGCCGTTATGCGTGATCTGGGAAGGTGGTATGATGTGGATGTGGCATACGAGCCGGGGCTTGACCAGCTTATTCATGTATCAGGAGCTATGCGTAAACAGGAAGATCTGTTGCAGGCCCTGAAAATACTGGAATTAACCGCAGGCGTCCACTTTACGGTAGAAGGGCGCACGGTGAAAGTATCCCGATAAAAGAAACGATTACAGGCTAGCGGAAGTCAGGAAGGGACGCCTTCCGGACTGTCCATGCCATGCCCGGACGCATACATAGAACTTACAAAAACACAAAGCTTGTTATGAAGAAACGCATGAAGCCCGCGGTGCATCCCGGCGGGGTGGTATCCCGGAGGCGGAAAGCCTCTCCGGCCCTGCTCCTCCTCCTGATGCTGGCGCTTACAACCGGGCTGCCGGCAACTGCTGCCCGTCCGCAAGACGTGCCCCTGAATGTGCAGGTGCGCGATGCAGGCCTGGAAACTATTTTCAAAATCATCCGCCAGCAGAGCGATTACCTGTTCATTTTTAAAGACGAGAACCTAGCACGCATCAATACCCGTATTACCCTTCAGATGCAGAATGCTTCCATCCGTGATGTGATGGACAAATGCCTGGATGGCTCTCCCCTCACGTACCGGATCGTAGACAAAACCGTAATCCTTATGAGCCGTGAAGAGCCTGCCCGTGCTGTCGCTAAGCTCTCAGGCATGGTAACTGACGCAGAAAGCAGGGAACCATTGCCCGGTGTAACCGTTACGGTAAAAGGTGCTTCCGGAGGTACGGTTACCGATGCCAATGGCAGGTTCGCTTTACAGAACACTTCTCTCCCTGTCACCCTCGTTTTCACTTTTATCGGATATACTTCCCAGTCTGTTACCGCTACCGACGAAAAGCCCGTTCAGGTTTTTCTTCAGCGCGAAACCCGCAACATACAGCAGGTAGTAGTGGTGGGATACGGTACCCAGAAGAAAACGGAGCTTACCGGATCCATCAGTACTTTCAAACCTGATGAGCTGAACGCCCGCCCTGTACTGGGCCCTGATCAAATGCTGCAGGGCCGTATGCCCGGTGTGAGTGTTTCTTCCTCTTCCGGGATGCCGGGAGCCGGACTGCGCGTGAGTGTGCGCGGTACAGGATCACTGAGCGCCAGTAACGAGCCATTGTATGTGATCGATGGTGTGCCCATCATTCCACATGATGCCGGTATGTTCAACTTTGGTGGCAGAATGAACCCGCTTGCTCAATTGAACCCGCAGGATATTGCCTCGGTGGAAGTATTGAAAGATGCGGCTTCCGCAGCTATCTATGGTTCCCGTGCTACCAACGGGGTGGTGCTTATAACTACTAAAAGCGGCAGGAAAGGGGCAGGACAGCTTAGCCTCAACGCCTGGACCGGCGTATCGGAAGTGATGAACCTCCACAAAATCAAAATGGCAGATTCGAAGCTTTACCTCGAAGTAGCGAACGAAGCCATCGATAATTACAACCGCCAATACGGATATGAACCTGGTAACAGCAAGTTTATACAGGGTATCGACAATCCCTATCCAGGGTTGCCGGATACCGACTGGATGGACCTGGTACTGCGTAAAGCCTGGTCGCAGAACGTGGACCTCTCCGTTTCAGGCGGTAATGATAAAACAACGTACTACATTTCCGGCGGTTTCCTCAACCAACAGGGTACCATTATCCACAACGGACTAAAGAAATACACCGGCCGCATCAACCTTGCCAGTGAGCCACTGAGCTGGTTACGTACGGGTGTAAACCTGAGCTTCAGTTATTCTGACAACAACAGGGTACCCGGTTCCAACCTCGGTTCTACCGTTATGGGCCGCAGTCTGCCGCACCGCCCTTTCGACCGGCCGTATAAACCGGATGGCAGTTATTATGTAGGAGGCACATCCGACCTCGTATATCACAACCCTATTCAGATACTGAAAGAAGAAGTGGCCCAGCTCCAGAACTACCGCATGCTTGGTAATGCTTTTGCAGAACTGCGCCTCATGCCCGGACTTACCTACAAAACATCTTTCGGTACAGACCTTGGTCTTACCAATGACTACGTGTATTACAATGCCAAACATCCTTACGGAACTGGTAACGGCCGCATAGCAGATAACCGCCGGTGGATGACCAATATCCTCCTGGAGAATACCCTCACTTACAGCAAGCTTTTCGGACAGATGAAGCTCGATGTGCTGGGCGGGCATTCCTTCCAGCGGGTAATGACTTCTACCAGCGTAATTGATGGTAACGGTTTCCCTGCTCCTTCGTTTGATGTACTGGCGGCAGCATCCGTTATCAATAATGCAGGAACCAACCTGTTCGGCAATGCCATGGAATCTTACTTTGGCCGTGCAAACCTCGCGTATAAGGAGCGTTATCTCTTTGGTGCTTCTATTCGTACAGACGGCTCTTCCCGCTTTCATACGGACAACCGGTATGGGTATTTCCCTTCCGTGTCTGCTGGCTGGCAGGTATCTAAAGAACCCTGGTGGACAAAGCCCGGTACGGATCTGAAGGTGCGTATGAGCTACGGCTCTACCGGAAACCAGGAAGGAGTGAGTAACTATGCTTACCAGGCATTAACCGGTGGTGGTTATAACTACGATGGCAAAAGCGGTATCTCTATTACCGGCTTTGGCAACGATGCCCTTACCTGGGAAAAAGCCAATCAGCTCGATGCCGGACTGGAACTGGCATTGTGGAAAGGAGCGCTCAGCTTTACGCTGGACTACTTCGTGAAAAACACCACGAACCTCCTGTATAATATGCCTATCCATGGAACATCCGGTTTTACAAGCATTACCAGCAACATCGGCTCCATGCGCAATAAAGGCTTTGAAGCCGCAGTGAGTGGGAACTACCGGTTTGGGGAACTGCAATGGCAATCTGATTTCAATATATCCTTCATCCGCAACCGCATCACTTCCCTTATTGGTAATACAGACCTGCTGTCTGTAGGTAATAACCGCGGTCTTCAGGTAGGGCAGGATATCGGCAGCATCTGGGTGTATAAAATGGTTGGCATTTTCCAGGATGATAAGGAAGTGCCTGAGCCGCAGTTTAAAACCGGCGTACGCGCAGGTGATGTGCATTACGACGATATCAATGGCGATGGAGTGATCGATATTAACGACCGCCAGGTGGTAGGCAGTTCCAATCCCGACTTCTTCGGCGGCTGGAACAATACTTTCCGCTACCGCAATTTCGACCTCACCATTTTCCTCAATTACAGCTACGGTGCCGATGTATATGCCACCTCGCGGATTATGGTGGAGAGACTGGGGCAGAACGGTACCAACAACTTCAAACGGATCGCAGAGCAGCGCTGGACCGGTCCTGGTACGAGCAACACCGTTCCCCGTGCAATCTATAATCAGGCACATAACCTGGCTAATTCTTCCCGCTGGCTGGAAGACGGGTCTTTCCTCCGGGTAAGAACTTTGTCTCTCGGCTACGAGTTGCCAAACTCCTGGCTGCAGCGCGCACATGTGAAGCGTTTACGGGTATATGCGCAGGCCGATAACCTGGCTTTATGGACCCGATATTCCGGGCTTGATCCGGAAGTGTCTTCCGATCTGGACCCGCGTTTCCTTGGCGAAGATAATCTCGTACTGCCGCAGCCGCGTTCATTCAATTTCGGGATCAACCTGCATTTTTAAACCGAAGCAAACATTGTCATGAAAAGAATATTGATACCAGCACTGATTTCGGGTAGCCTGTTGGCCGCATCCTGCAGCAAAATGCTGGACGTGAAATCGCATTCGGCCGTAGCCACCAATACCCTGTCTGAATCTGATGTGGAAGCATTCCTGGTAGGAACTTATAACAGGATGCAAAACTCACCCGGCTCAGAGGCATATATTTCGTTCGACATAGTAGGGGGGAACCTCATTAACGCCGGCGCTACCAGCGATGGCGGGCTAAATACATTCATCAGCGGAGTGCTCCGGCCGGAAAACGGTCTTATGGCAAACGCATGGAATGGTTACTACTCCGCATTGTATCAGGTAAATAACCTGCTCGAAACCCTTGGCCGTTTACCGGAAACTGCCCGTAACAGGGAAATCGCGGGTATCGCGCATTTCTTCCGTGGCCTCATTTATTACAACCTTGTTACACGCTGGGGTGGTGTGCCGGTATTGGAGAAAAATACCAATGCCAAAGTACCGCGCGATTCTGAAGCGGCAACATGGGCTTTTGTGGAAAAAGAACTGGAATTAGCCATGGATCAGGCGCCGGCTTATGCATCCGGGCAATACTACCAGGTATCTTCTATTGCTGCCAAAGCCCTCATGGCCCGTACCAAGCTTGCACAGGGGAAGAAGGCAGAAGCAGCTGCGCTGGCTGAAGAAGTGATCGGAAGCGGCTCGTTCCAGCTGGATGATTTTGAAAAGATCTTCCGCGCACAACAGAACACCGAAGAGATTTTCTCATTCAAAAACCTGACGATAGAATCCTCCATCCGCGTAAGCACCCTGTTTTATACTTACGCCCACGCAGTGAAGGGGAGCTATGTATACCGTCCTACCCAGGAAACCATGGATATGTTCACGGCCGACGACAAGCGTACCGCCATGTCTGTAGAAACCTTCCAGGGCCTGCGTGTCATCAACAAATATCCCAGTGGCCAATCCGGTACCGATCCCATTGTAGTAGTGCGATTGGGTGAGATGTACCTCATAGCGGCGGAAGGCCGTGGTCTTGCAGGGCTTACCCGCCTCAATGAGCTGCGTGCCCGCAGAGGATTGGGCCCCGTGAATCCATCCGGAGAAGCAGCCTACCTCGATGCTGTGCTGCTGGAAAGAAGGAAGGAACTTTTGGGTGAAGGCTTCCGCTGGCATGATCTGGTGCGCACCGGTAAAGCCGTAAGCACCCTGGGCCTGCTGGACCGCGAAGTGAAATACCCGCTGCCCATGAACGAACTGGCACTGAACAGAAACCTGGAACAAAACGACGATTACTAATCCACTTGAAACAATAATTTTATGCTTCATAAATACAAACTGGTGTGGGGTTTAACGCTGGCATATGCGCTGCTGATTGGATGCAGTAAAGATGATGCCGCAGCTCAGGCACCTGTAGTTATTAAAAGTCCGCTTACCCAACGCATCCTCGACAGTGCCGGCGTAATGGCGCAGGTATTCAGTGATACGCTGTTTGAAGTGAGTCCGGGTATTAAAGAAACCGATATTCATTATCTCAGCCGCGAAGGTTATTCCATGCGTGCCTTCATCCTGGAGGTAGATGCAAACCACCCCGGTATTCTCCTGCAGGCAGGTACGCCATACAATGCTGCTGCTTACGCCATGCAAACAGTACCTGAAATGGCTAAGTACATGGAGAAGCCCGATTACAAAGTAATGGCCGCAGTGAATGCAGACTTCTTCAATACCACCACCGGTGAGCCCCGTGGAATATATGTGAAAGACGGAACGGTACTCAAAACCACCTGGGCCAATGCACGCAGCGCCACCTTTATGGGCGTGCTGAAGAATGGCAAGCCTTATATCGGGGACAGGGCCGATTTCCTGGCCGTCCAGAATGATCTGGAAGATGCGCTTGGCGGAGGACCCATGCTGGTGCGCAATAACCAGATACTCACGCAAACCGATCTGTCGGTAGAGCCGCGCACCGGCATCGGCATGAACGAAAACGGGAAGATGTACTTCATTGTAGTGGATGGCCGCAGTTTCTATTATTCGAATGGTGTTACCATCACGCAGCTGGGGCATATGCTCAAAGCCTGCGGTTCTACTATCGCTATTAATGTAGACGGTGGCGGCAGCAGCACTTTCATGATCAAACATCCGCTGGCCAATGTGTGGCAGGTACGTAACCGTCCCAGCGATGGTACCAACCGCCCCGTAGGCAACGCCTGGATGATCATTTCACGCTAACCGTTTCAAATTCTGCCAGACATGAAAAAAATCCTTTTATACTTATTGATGCCCGCATTGGTTTTTGTGGCGGGTTGTGATAAAGATGATGAAGAACGCCCGGTAACGCCTGCAATTTCTGCCGTATATCCGTCCTCCGGTCATCCCAATATGATCATCCGGATCAAGGGTAAAAACTTCAGCAGCACGCGTGAAGAGAATAAAGTTCAGTTTAATGGAAAGGCCGGTATCGTGATTGAAGCATCGGAAACGGAGCTGCAGGTGGTATCTCCCGAAGCGGGCACTACAGGCCCTGTTACCCTTTCTACTCCTAAAGGAGCCGCAACAGGCGGGGTGTTTACCTATCTGCCTCCTGTGGAAGAATACCAGGTTACCACACTGGCCGGTACTGGAACGGCAGGATCTATAGACGGCCCCGTTGCCACTGCGCTCTTCCGCACCGTACAGGGTGTAGCTATAGGGGCAGATGGCTCGGTGATTGTTACCGACCGTGGCAATAACCGCATCCGCCGTATTACCCCTGCCGGCGAAGTAATACCCGTTGCCGGTGCCAATAGTGCCGGGTATACAGAAGGTACCGGTGCCGCAGCCAGGTTCCGCCTGCCATGGCGCGCGGTGGAAGATGCTCAGGGAAACATCTTTGTAGCAGACCGGGATAACCATGCCATCCGGAAGATAACCCCGGCCGGAGTTGTGACCACCATTGCAGGAACAGGAACTGCAGGATATGCAGACGGGCCTGCTGCTGCCGCACAGTTTAACCAGCCGCTTGATATAGTGGCAGACGCTGCCGGGAACCTTTTTGTGGCAGATAACCTGAACCACCGCATTCGTAGAATATCTGTAGACGGACAGGTTACTACCATTGCCGGTAACGGTACTGCCGGTTTTGCCAACGGTACGGGTACTGCTGCGCAGTTCCGCAACCCCAGCGGCCTGGAGATCGATAAAGACGGGAACCTGCTCATTGCAGACAGGCTCAACCACCGTGTCCGCAAAGTAACGCAGGCAGGTGTTACCACATCACTCGCAGGCGATGGTACCTCCGGATACCTCGACGGCGATGCAGCCGCAGCCCGGTTCGCTGACCCATACGGTATTACGGCAGATGCCAGCGGGAATATCTTTATTGCAGACCTGAATAACCATAAGGTCCGTAAGATTTCCACGGAGGGCAAAGTGACTTCCATTGCCGGAGGGGCTAAAGGCTTTACCGATGGCCTTGGCGCCGGGGCACAGCTGAATACGCCTACAGATGTGTGTATAGACCGTAATGGTAACTTATACGTGGCCGACCAGGCCAACCATGCCATCCGTAAGCTTTCCCGGAAATAATATTCCCCATATCCTATGTGCCAGCCGCGCAGGTCATATGATCTGCGCGGTTTTATTTTCAAACATCTTTGCTTCTTTGTCATTGTAGTGTAAGGCTGTAAATGCGTCTTTCCCAGCATTGAATGATGCGCACGGCAGTAGTGGGGCAGTGGGGTATGAGTGTTTGCACATATATCCTACAGGATTGACATACTTTTGTCAACTTTGATTTACCATACAATTTATCCCGCATCTTATTATCTATTTTTCTTCCACCACGATAGATGCTACGCAATGAAAAACCAGAATCCGTGTCATTAGCCCAAAACCGTAGTTGACCCGAGGTAAGCAAATCAGTCATTCCTTTATTTAACCAAAATCGAACGAAGATGAAGAAACATGTACTCTTCATGACCATCCTGTGCGCATGGATGAATGGAGGGGCGTGGGCCCAGTCGGCACCTTCCCGGCAGGATTACGGTATCCTGCATGTGAATGGCAGAAAGGCCCCACCCGACATTGCCAAAGCGGCATCGGCAAGAACAGCCCCATGGTCTGGCCAGAACTATTACCTCCTTCAGTTTTATGACATCCCCTCGCCGGCAGAGCAGCAACTGCTGAAGGCAAAGGGTATTGAGCTGCAGGGGTATTTACCTAACTATGCGTATTACGCCTGGTTCGGGAAAGATGTAACACCATCATCCCTGCAGTCTCTCAAAGTAAGGGCGGTGATGGTGATTGATGCGCAGTTTAAACTGTCGCCCGAGTTATTCAGTAACCAGATCCCTGCCACTGCATGGGAAAACAGTTTGCTCAGGCTGGATGTTACAGCCTACGAACGTACCAACATTTCTGCCCTGCGCGACCGGCTGATAGCATCCGGTGCCCAGGTACAGCCCTTAATCCCCGGCAGCAGGCTGCTGCATGTGAAAGCACCGTTACTGCTCCTGCAGGCTCTTGTGGCGGAGAAGGAAATCCAGTTCATCAGTACCAATGCGGGAGATCCGCAACCGGAGTTTGATCAGAATAACTTCGGCCGGTCTAACGTCATCAACAGTGGCGTAGGAGGTGTGCTCTACAATGGTAAGGGCATTACTACCATGGTGAAGGAGGGCGATGCGGTGAACGATAATATCGATTTCGCAGGCAGGCTCGATATCAGGAACCTTGGTCCGGAAGGGCCTGGCAGCCATGCCACGGGTTGCGCCAACCGCCTGGGGCATGCGGGTAATACCGATCCTTCCCTGCGTTCCAATGCATGGGGCGCCAGGATCATTTCTACCGGCGGGCTGGATTACTACACCGCCTACGCAGATTCTGCCACCAAACTGCGCATAGTGAACATGTCGTACGGTTGGGGGACAGACGCAGGCTATAATGGTGAAGCGGCAAACCACGACCGAACCATCCGCCAGCTGCAGGAATTCATGCTCGTTTATTCTTCAGGCAACTCAGGTGGCAATGTTACCAATGGCGGAAAATACAACGGCATAGCAGGATGGGGCAACCTCACCGGGCATGCGAAGCACGCCAAGAACCTCCTGGTGGTAAGCGGCACCAACTACGAAGATGTGTTCTACGACTGGACCTGTAAAGGCCCGGCTTTCGACGGGAGGGTGAAGCCCGAACTGTCTATCGAAGGCTCGGAAGGAACTTCCTTTGCTGCTCCTAAAGTAGCGGGTATGATGGCGATTTTGTATGACGCGTTTAAAGGCGAGACGGGTGAAACATCTCTCAAATCGGCACTCATTAAAGCGATCATGCTTAATACGGCAGACGATATCCACAATCCCGGTATCGACTTTAAAACCGGATATGGAAGGCCCAATATGAGAAGGGCTTATGAAGTGATAAAACAACGCGGTTTCATTACCGACAGCATGCAGCAGGGCGGGCAAAAGAGCTTTGCCATCCAGGTACCTGCAGGTACGAAGCAGGTGCGGGTAATGCTGCACTGGGCGGATTATGAAGCCACGGCAGGCACGGCTAAGGCATTGGTGAACGATCTCGATCTTACCCTTGCATCTCCCGGTGGCGGCATCACACTGCCCTGGGTGCTGGATACCACGGCCAACCCGGTTAACCTCAACCTGCCGCCCACACGCAATACGGACCACCTGAACAACACGGAACAAATAACCATCGACGATCCTGCAGCAGGTGAATACACCGTGCAGATCTCCGGTTACCAGGTACCGCAGGGTGTGCAGGAATACCATATTACTTATGAATTCGTGCGCGATGAAGTGAACATGTCGTTCCCCATCGGCGGCGAATCCCTCATCCCCGGTAACGAGATTTATGTTCGCTGGGATGCTCATGCATCTGCCACCCCATTTGATCTGCATTACTCTGCAGATAATGGCGCCAGCTGGTCATCTGTCGCCACGGGCATTACCGGCAGCGCAAGAGCCTATAAATGGAAGATACCTTCCGCAGCAGGGAAATACATGGTGCGTGTAACACGCGGAAGCCTGGTTGACACTTCGGCTGCTTTCAGCATATTCCCCGTTCCGGCCAACTTTAAAATAGACTGGGTATGCGATACCTCCATGCAGCTCCGCTGGAACAGCACGCCCGGTACTTCGGGATACGAAGTGTTCCGGCTTGGCCAGCAATACATGGAACCCATCCTGCAAACTGCAGATACCGTGATTACCCTGCATGCAGACAGTGCGCGGGCAGAATGGTTTGCCGTTAGAGCTATTGGCGCCAATGGTGAACAGGGCCTGCGCAGTATGGCCATAGAAAAAAAGGCAGGTACGTTCCGCTGTGAATACCTCCATACTTCTGCGGCTTTACGTGTGCGGAAAGACAGTGTGGTGCTGGCAGGCACCGTTAACCCTCACCGACTCACGATCACGGACATGGTATTTGAATACGGTCCTACCACGGCCTATGGCCAGCAGGTGGCAGTGCCGGGTACCTTTACCGGGGCAGATGATATTCCGGTGCGGGAGCTGGCATCCGTAGCACTTACCGGCGGAGAGGCGTGGCACTTCAGGTTGCGGGCTACCGTGAACGGACAAACCGTTTACAGCAGCGATGCACAGTTCCTGCCTTCGCCCGGTTTGGCCGGAGATTTCAATGGTGAGCAATCCATCACCTTCGGAACCAACAGTGCTATCGACGGTGCCAAGCCCCGCACGGTAGCCATGTGGGCCAAAGCGGATGTGTTTGATGAAGGCGGACTGTTCATGTCCGGCTCCACAGGCGCCACGTACTCCGAATTCTCTTTCAAAACCCTCACGGCAGATAATACCTGGAGAGCGCAGTTCTGGAACAATAACCGCGACTTTACCCTGCCAGACAGTAAAGGCGAATGGCACCATTACGCACTTACCTATAACGGTACGCAGCTGGCCTTCTACTACGATGGTACGCTGATGGCTACCTGGAACGCAGCACTGGTAACTACCACCAATACCTTCCAGCTGGGTGTATGGAACGGGAAACGACTCAAGGGCTCGCTCGATGAGGTGAGTGTATGGAGTACCGCTCTTACGGCAGACCAGGTGCGTAAAATGATGCACCATCCGCTGAATGGAAACGAAGCGGGGCTGTTATATTACGCCAACTTCGACAATCCGGAAAGCGAAAGTTATGAACTGGTGAAGCAGCAGCCTTTGGCGGTGAGCGTTCCCAAATCACCGGCAGTGTATCCTTTCGGGGAAGGCATTACGGCTACGGGTACAGAACTGGCAGGTACCCTCGACTTTGCAGGAGCCGGTGCAAAAGCAGTGTATACGCAACAGAACGCTGCGCCTGCTTCCTTCAGTAAAATTGTACTGGCGAATTATGACACCAAAGGCCTGCCGGCAGACTTTACGGCATATACTTCCGGTTACTGGATAGGGCACCGTTATGGTACAGGTAACCTCAGCTTCCAACCTGTGCTGCAGGCCGATAAAGCCATGACTCCGGTAGATACTGTTCCGGGTCATATCCTGCTCATGGGCCGCAACCAGCTGTCTACGGGTAAATGGAATTTTGCAGGTACCACTACCAGCGCAGACCTCACGGGAGAACTGCGGTTTAGCAACGTTACCGCCTACGAACAGTTCCTCCCCATTCATACCACCAGCTCATTCGTATCAGTTAACTACGATACGCTGCGGTTGTATGATGTACGCCCCGGAGCAAATACCATTGGCATTCCCATGACCGTTTCCGGTGTTAACCTCAGCGATACCGTGAAGGTGCTGGCGCCGGAAGGTTATGAAGTATCGCGGTTTGCAGATAGTGCTTACTCCTCCGGACTGGGGCTGGTGCCACAGAACGGTTTCCTTTCCAAGGTTACGGTGTATGCCCGCTTTAAGCCGCAGGCAGCCGGTATCTTCTCAGGCACATTCCGTTTCCTGAAAGGAGACAGTATTGCCGCGCAGGTTTGGGCCATGCAGGAAGGCGTAGCGGTTGAAACCGCTGCGGGCAAAGCCATGAACTTCGATGGTACAGGCGATAACCTCAACATCGAAAACCTTAACTGGCAACCCACTGAGTTTACCATCGAATGGTGGGCGAAATACCGTTCCACTAAAAACTATAATCAATCCATCGGCAATGGATGGGGATCATTCCTCGTGCATGCCGACGGTGATAAGAATCTCAATATCGGCGTAGCCAACAATACCGCCAGCCGTATGAAGATCACGGCGGGACTGGCAGAGCTGAACATCTGGCACCACTATGCTTACACCTTCAGGAACGGAGAAGCGAAACTTTACCGTGATGGTGTGCTGGAAGACAGTAAAACAGCATCCTCCTATCCCCCCAAATGGGCCTCCTTCCGTATCGGTTCCGGTGATGGTAATACGATAGACGGAGAGATGGATGAATTCCGCATGTGGAGCGTAGCCCGTACACAAACACAGATCCGTGAGCATATGCACCATACATTGACTGGCGCGGAAGCCGGATTGAAAGTGTACCTCCAGTTCCAGGATAACCAGAACGGCGTGGCAGACCTTTCTGCCAATGCATATCCCGTGAAGCTGGCAGGTAATCCTGTACGCAGCAGATCTGGTGTTCCCGCCGCACAGGGTGTGAGTGAAACGAAGCAGATTACCGCAAGCGGTAACCATGCATTTGTTCAACCCGGAGTGGAGCTCCAATTCGGAACAGGTACGGTACCCAATGGCGAAGTAGTGATCTCCCGCCTGAAGGCAGTGCCCGATACCAGTGTGCGGCCTGCTACCGTGGGCGGTTATTACTATGTACTGAACAATTACGGTACGGAGAAAAACTACACAGGCCTTACCGCAGTGGTGATCGATAGTGTTGCAGCAGGCGATTATCACAAAGCCTATGGCCGTAAGTTCAATGACTTTGGCAGTACATGGGCGTTGAAGACTACAAACATTTCCGTTCAGAACGGCAGGATGCATATCCTACCAGATTCTGCTACACCATGGAACGCTTCCGGACAGTTCGCTGTATCCATACAGAAAGGCCTGCAGGCCGATACCCTGGCCGGTAAAGCATTCCGCTTCAATGGCAGCAATGGTTTCCTCGAAGTGGAAGATCTGAACTGGAAACCTACGGAGTTTACTGTGGAGTGGTGGATCAAAGCCAACTCTGCCCGTAACTACAACCAGTATGTAGGTAATGGCTGGGGCCGCTTCCTTGCGCATGCGAACAGCGACAGCTCTATGTATGTAGGCATCAGTGCCTCCAGTGCATCGCGCATCCTTGTACCGGGCGCATTTACCAACCCGGGCCAATGGCATCACTATGCATATACTTTCAAAAACGGTGCTTCCAGGATATACAGGGATGGTATTTTGATGGGTACTAACACAGCATCCGCATTACCGCAAACCTGGAGTACTTTCCGCATCGGTTCGCCGGATGGCAATACCATCGATGGGGATTTGGATGAGTTCCGTATCTGGACTGTTGCCCGTACCGATCAGGAAGTGCGCGAAAACATGCACCATACCCTCACCGGTCAGGAAGCCGGACTGAAAGTATACATCCAGGGCCATGGTGCAGAAAATGGTTCCCTCACCGATCTTAGCCCCAATCACTACAACGTGAGCATTGTGGGCGGGGTAGATGCGGTAGCCTCTTCGGCTCCTGTTGCCAAAGGTATCAGCCAAACGCTGCCCGCCGCCGCAGTAACCGACTTCGGCAGCATTACACTGGGCCTCGACAGTGCGGCAGGTACCATTACAGCCAGCAGGCTCAATACTATTCCTGACAGTGTGCCTGGTACTGTAACTGGTAGCGCTTACTGGATCCTTCACCAATACGGTGCTGCACAGCAGCTGGAAGGCCTCCGCACTATCATGCTTCCCGGAGCAGATAGTACCCGGAGCTTCACCGGCCAAACCCGCGCCTTTAATGGAAGTGGCAGCTGGAGCAGTGGCATCGGAGCCACACAGCAAAACGGCGGTATTATTTTCTCCGGCATCAACGGAGCCGGCAGCCGTCAGTGGCTGGTTACAGAAGCACCCAACAGTGCGCCTCTGGCCAGCATTACAAGTCCTGTAGCCTACGCTTACCTCGATAGCGGAGCTATCACAGTAACGGTAGCCGCGCAGGATGCAGATGGCCTTGTCCGTAATGTATCGCTCTATGCAGGCAGCGTGAAAGTAGGGGAAACGGCCACGTATCCTTATCAGTTTACATGGAGCCCTGCGGCTATTGGTACGCACACGCTTACTGCCGTAGCAACGGATAACAACGGCCTCACCGGTACTTCTCTGCCGGTAACCGTTACCATACGCAGGAAAGGCCTGGCTACGGATGTACATAACGGTGTCGAAGCTGCTCGCAATGGTATTATCGTGTACCCGAACCCCACGGCCGGTGTACTCTTTACGACCTTGCCGAAGCTAACCGCCAACGCTACCCTCCGTGTTATTACGCCAACTGGCGCAGTGATCTGGCAGGAGATTGTTGCCGCAAACCCGGCACCGTCAGTTAAACGCATCGATATCACCGGGCGCCCGTCCGGCATATACTATGTGCAGGTAATCATCGGCGTTAAAGTCTACACCATTACCGTGGTGAAGATATAGCCTCTTTTATCTGGTAAAATAAACAGCCCCCGGTGCTTCCTTGCGCCGGGGGCTGTTTTGTATTGAAGGATCAGAAGTGATCGGGAAGATGATCGTCGTTCAGGATCTTACGTTCTACCAGCGATTTATGGTACACCGAATACTTGACGTATTTCCGGGTGATGAAGTAAGAGATGGCTGTTACAATCATGAGCGGTACAAACAATTTATACCCGCCGGAGATTTCCGCCAGCAGGAATATAGCAGTAAGCGGTGCATGCATCACCCCGGCCAGTACACCCGCCATGGCGGTAATGATGAAGTTGGGGGTGTTGAGATGGTATATACCGGTTTCGTTGACGATAAAGGAAAACAGAAAGCCTGTAAGGCCACCGGTGATCATGGATGGGGCGAATACCCCGCCGTTGCCTCCTGCACAAATGGTGAGCACGGCGCACACTACTTTAAAAAGTATCATCAGCAGGGTTATGAAAACTACGGCCCATAATTCATCACTGTACGATGCCAGCAGGGAGTGGGAAGTGATCGCGGTATAATTACCGGCCAGTAGCTGGGTAATGGTGGAATATCCTTCGCCATACAACCCAGGCAGGAGGAAGATGATGCCGCATAAGGGAATGCCGGCCAGCAACCAGGTTTTCCAGGTGGTGGCCCGCTTATGAAAGTATCCTTCGATCCACTCCACCATATTTGTCACATATACGGATACCATGCCGCAGGCAATACCAAGTGCTATATAGAATGGAATGGCCTGCACGTTCCAGCTTTCACTGGCAGTAAAGATGAATTTGCCCGGATATATGAGCTGCGATACCACAGTAGCCGTGGCGGTGGAAATAAGGAGCGGGATGAAAAAAGGGATGCTGAAATCGAGGAGGAAGATTTCGAGAACGAAAATGATGCCTGCAAACGGACTGTTAAACACCGCTGCAATCCCACTGGCTGTACCACATGCCAGCAGCAGCACGGTGTCTTTAGACGATAGCCTCAGGTCGCGCCCGGTATTGGAACCTATTGCCGCCCCGGTTGCCACAATGGGAGCTTCCAGTCCCACGCTGCCGCCAAAGCCGGTAGTGAGGGCCGCTGTGAGGATGTGGCCGTAGGTATGACGCTTCTCGATCCTGCCTTTATTGACTACAATGTTCTGAATAATAAACCCTATTCCCCGGCTTAAGCGCCCCTTGAAGAAGCGGGTAAGTACTAAAAGTGACAGGCCTGTACCTATGAGGGGGAAGATGGCCGACAGCCAGTTGCTCCCCATCCAGTTATTCATAGCCTCGGCCCTGTGCTCGAAAAATGAAACGGACACTTTCAGGGCAACTGCTGCCAGGGCAGCCATCACGCCTACAATGAAACTGATAAGTATGAGAAAGTTACGGTGGGATGTATATCTGATACGGAGCTTCCCCAGGTTTACGAGAAACCTGTAAAACTTGTTTCCTATGCCTTCCATGCGGCTAAATTACGGAAACAGGATTTAATGGGTCAGGGCTGGGTCCGGAACTCGATCTTTTCCACCACTACACCCAGCTTCTTAACGGATGCAGCGTCTGACCGGAACGACTTATCGCCGGTGAACTGGTCATATAACTTCGGATCGCCGGTATTCTGTGCCCTGAAGAGGATGTGTACGCCTTTTTTGTCAAGCGCTCCGCCATCCCAGCTCGCTACGGTACCGCCGTTGGTCCATTCGAACCCGTTGATACGGAAGCCGCGGGTATTTACTTTCTGCACTTTCTCCAGCGGATCGCCGGGTTTTATGCCGAAGGGGGATTTCCATTTGGTATTTTCCTGTCCGAAGGTGATGGACTTGGTAGAGTCTGCATAGAAGATGACAGACATTTCATTTTCCGTATCCGGATACACCACCCAGGCTTTGCCTACATCGTTCCCGTCGAAGTCAGTAGCATCGCGCAGCTCCACGTTCTCTTTGCCATACAGGGCCTGTAGCTGGTCGGGCTTCACCATGCCGAAAACAAGGCGTACATCCCAATTGCGGGTGTCTGCCGGTTCTGTTACACCAGCGGCAGATACATTGGCAGGGCCGGCAGGCTTAGCAGGAGTGCCGGCTGCAGTTTGTGTATTGGCAGGGGCGGCAGAAGCCGGGAGGTTGGTAGTGGTAACAGCATCGAGGTTAGCCGGCGGGGCTACCATCAGCGTAATGGCTTTAGGAATGGCACCGATGCGGTACAGCTCCTTCTTCTCGTCGGTTAATGCCTTGGCTTCGTCTTTATACTTATTCACCGTGTAGGTAGCTACGGGAAACACGTTGCCGGAACTGAGGTTCATGGCGCGGAGGTTGGCAATGAAGGTTTGCCGGTTACAGTCGCTGTACTGAAAAAGATATTTCAGGGCGGCATCCATGGCGGCGGGCTCCTTTTTAAGGTCCTGCATGGTTTTATCCACTTCCAGTCCGCCGGCGCCCGACCTGCTCATTTGTTCCGTCACAAATACCAGCGCGGGATCGTTCAGTTTCAGGAATTGGGCGGCCATTTTGGTAGAAATATCTTCTATGGCTGATTCCGTCAGCTTCTGGGCGGAGGCGGCAAAGGGGAGGGCAAATACGAGCAGTAAGAAAATCCGTTTCATGCGGGTGTTTTTAGGAGCTATGTGCGTATAACGCATATCATTGTCACTAAATTATGGAAATATCCCTTATTACGGCGCAAATTACATGCCCGCGATTTTTCCCGGATGTATAATTCAAATTCCCGATCCGATCATCTCCCCAAATTTGCCAGCCATACTTTTACACCTTCAAAACAAGAAGCTTATGTTATCACGTTTTACATCTATGCTGGCCCTCGCGATCTTCGCCGCCATCAACTCCTTCGGCCATGCACTCTGGATCGAGACCAGCCCCGTTGGCAAAAAAGGTCAGGCCCAGGAAGTACGCGTTTTCTGGGGAGAATTCGCCGATAAAGACATTTCTCCGCTGGATAAATGGTTTTCAGATACCAAATCATACACCCTGTCCGTAATTACCCCCGATGGTAAAGTGGTGCCCCTGCAGAGCGCACCCGGTAAGGACCACTACAAAGCGTTCTTCACTCCTGATCAGGACGGTGCCTATACCGTAGTGATGAAACATGTGGTGAAAGACGTCTACCATGGTTCCCGCCTGGATTACCATTCCAGCGCCGTGGTGCGTGTAGGTGCTGCCAGCCAGCTGGACGCTACCGCCAATAAAAATACCCTGAGCGTGTACACTGCTCCCAATACCACCCTTAAAGTGGGACAAAAGATTGATTTCTATTCACTTGTGAATCAGAAGCCCGCAGATGGACAGGAGATCGAGGTATTTGCTCCCAATGGCTGGGGTAAGAAAATGTGGGCCGACAGCACCGGTAAAGCATCCTTTACCCCCCTCTGGCCCGGCCGCTACATGGTAGAAATAGCCGGAAACGCTGAAGAAAAAGGCGACCATAATGGTAAGGCTTACGAAAAGATCTGGCGCTGTGCAACCTATTGCATTGAAGTGAAATAATTAAAATCCGTCGTACAGATTCCTTGTTTGTGCCCCAACCTCCCGGACTAACCCTCCGGGAGGTTTTTTTATGTCCTGCAGACTTATTTGTGCTATTTCTAACTAACGAAGGTTTCTCTCGGATTGCAGCCGGTTCAGACAGGTAGCTAAGTATAGGTTCAGCCTCTCAGGATTGTCGGTTGATTGTCATGTGAGCCACCTTTGAGTTACCTTTGAGATACCTTTGAGCCACCTTTGAGATACCCTATATAAGGGTGGCTTATAGGTAGCTTATAGTATGCTTCAAGGTGACTCAAAGGTGCCTTACATTAAATTTTACCGGAATGTAAATCTGGGTTACTATGGGGTTTAATGTGAGTTAAGGTCTTAACAGGGCCGTTGCACACCAGAGGAGGGGGGCCTGGCCGTGGAGGTCGCCGGTGAGGCGCTTACGGTCCAGGTAATACTGGTGGTCGTTTTTCATGTTGGTTCCTTCACAAACGTTCCGGATATCCGCATTTTCATCGAGGTAGGTGATGAGGGTAAGCCATGCTTTACGGGCGGCGGGCCCATAAGTTTTGGCATCCAGCCAGCCGTTTTTAACCCCGGAAATCATGGCAAAGGCAAACATGCCTGTGCAGGAAGTCTCTTTCCAGGAATTGGGATCGTCGATCAGCTGGTGCCACATCCCGTCGGCCGACTGGTGTTTGAGCAAAGAGGCCATCATGGTGCGGTAGGCAGCCAGTATACGGGGGCGGTTGGGATTGTCTTTGGGAACGGAGCGCAGCAGCTCGGCCATGCCTGCTGCCATCCATCCATTGCCACGGCCCCAGAAGAAGGGAGCGTTGGGCGCATGGTAAAAGAGCCCGTTGGGTTGCTGGAGGGAATCGAGGTAGAGGATCATCTCATTGGCCGCTTTGTCGATATAGGTGCGGTCGCCGGTGGCGCGGGTAGCCTGCGACTGTACGGTGGTGATCATAAACATATCATCGATCCAGAGGCGGGTTTGCCAGGTATACCCCTGGCTGTAGAACCGGTGGCTGGCGGGAACCACGCGCTTCCCTTCGGGAGGGCCCCATTGCTTGTCTGCAATATGTTTCCCGAGTTTGAGGTAGCGTTCATCTTTTGTCTGGAGGTACAGCTCGAGGGGAACGGAGCCGAAAACGGTATAATCCACATGGTCGGGCACGGGGATGAGGGTATCGCGGGCACCGAGCAGCGGCTCGAAGCGGGCAGCCAGCTGATCGCGGAGGGCGTTGTTACCCGTTACTTTAGCGAAGGTAAGGGCGCCGTACCAGGTACATGTTTCCGGGTAAGTGATAACGCGGGGAGGTACCGGCCTGCCGAAATTGGTATGCGGAGTAGCCACAAAACGTGCGGCTACTTTCTGTCCGATTTCTTCAGGAGTGGAGCCGGCAGGGAAGTTGCGCAGGGCATTTTTACCCGACTGGGCGGAGAGAGCGGAAGGCAGCAGGAGGAGAAGCCCTGCAAAGCCTTTCAGGATTATCGTTTTCATAACATGCGGAATTTGAGCAATTCCCAAGTTATGCAAACGTTTGCAAATTTGCAATATCCCGGTGCGTAGAACTACGCTTTTTCCCGAATCAGCAGTTTCACTCGTGTTTTTACAGTTGGCGGAGACTACTTTTGTAATCGCTAGTCTGATAACTACTGTTTGTTTTTCCCCAAACCCCTCTGCGAAAGCGCATCTCCCCCGGATGTGCTTTCTTTTTAAAAATATATTTGACCATATGGTACAAAATAGTATCTTTGGGTCATCAAAGCATAGATACAATGGCAGGACGGCATAAGGAATTTGATGAAGAAACCGCGCTCAGCGCGGCCACGGAAGTGTTCTGGACACAGGGGTACGATGCTGCTTCCATGGAAGATCTGCTCACCGCCATGAATATCAACAAGGGCAGCATGTACAACACCTTCGGCAGCAAGCGCGACCTCTTCGTGCGTGTGCTGGACCGGTTCTTCAAATACGCACAGCACGATATGACGGCGAAGTTCGAAGCATTTGATAACCCGTTAGACGGTGTCCGTGAAATCTTCCGGCAGGTAACCCGCCCGGCCGATCCGAAAGATCATGCGAAAGGATGCTTTCTCGTCAATACCCTCGGCGAAATGTGCGGCATGGACGAAGAGCTGGCTACAATGGCCCGCAACAAATTGCTCGACGTGGAAGGGATATATCTTAAATACCTTCGCAAAGGAGTGAAAAACGGACAGATCCGTAAAGAAGCCTCGCCTGAACTCATGGCTAAATTCCTGCTCAATATGTGGAACGGTATGAGCATTTCCCGGAGGATGTACAGCCGCAAAGCGCTGGAAGAACTGGTGGAAATGCAGCTACAGCTCCTGAAACCGTAACTTCTTTTTTGTACGGCAGCTCATCTGCCGTCTTTTTAACACCAATATTTGACCAAATAGTACAAAATTAAAAAACCAATTTTATGACACATCATCGCACCGTTTCAGTGAACGGACTGGATATCTTTTACCGCGAAGCCGGCAATCCGCAAAACCCTTCCATCCTGCTTCTGCATGGTTTTCCCACTTCATCGTTCATGTTCCGCAATCTTATTCCCGCACTGGCGGAGAAATATCATCTCGTTGCGCCTGACTTTCCCGGGTTCGGGCAGAGCAGCATGCCGGGTGTGGAAGATTATACCTATACATTCGACCAGTTGTCCGAAACTATTGACGGTTTCATTGATGCCATCGGGCTGGAAAAATACACGTTGTATGTAATGGATTACGGCGCGCCGGTGGGCTACCGTATTGCAACGCGGCGGCCTGAGAAAGTGGAAGGGCTGATCGTGCAGAACGGGAATGCGTATAAACAGGGGATGGAAGATAACTTCTGGGCGCCCATCAAAACCTTCTGGGCCAACCGGAACGATGCTGCAGCCATTGAAGGGGCCGCAGTAATGGTGCGCCCCGAAAGCACCCGGTGGCAATACCAGGATGGCGTAAAAGATCTCACGCTGGTGAGCCCGGATACCTGGACGCATGACCAGGCGCTGCTGGACAGGCCCGGTAACCGCGATATTCAGCTGGCGCTTTTCTATGATTACCAGAACAATCCTCCCCTGTATCCGCAATGGCAGGAGTACTTCCGTACCTATCAGCCTCCAGCACTGGTAGTATGGGGCAAGAACGATCAGATTTTTGTGGAAGCAGGCGCGCATCCCTACAAGCGCGACCTTAAAAATGTGGATTTCCACCTGCTGGACACCGGGCACTTTGCGCTGGAAACACACGGGGCGGAGATCGCTTCCCTGATCGACGGGTTCCTTACCCGGGAAGTAGCCCCGAAATATAATAGGGCCTGAATTTGAGGATCGTGTTGCGTATATTTATCGGCACAACCCTTTTTTACGACCATGCGCACACGATTCCTTCTTCTTTTCCTGCTGGTATTCCAGGCAGCATCCGCACAGTATTTCAAATCGGGAGACCGGGTGGTGTTTTCCGGTAACAGTATCACCCACAACGGCGATTACTGGCACAACGTGGCCTTGTATTACGCCACCCGGTATCCTTCGCTGAACGTTCAGTTCTTTAACGGCGGCATCAGCGGAGATGTGGCTTCTGGCATGATACGCCGCCTGAACAGCGATATTCTTGCCCACCGCCCCACTCACGTGGTGGTAATGATCGGGATGAACGATGTGGGCCGCCCCCTGTACGATGCCCGCCGCGCAAACGAGCCTGGTATCCGTGATAAACAACAGAACGCTATCCGTGATTATAAAAGGAACGTAGACAGTCTCGTTACTTTACTGCTGGCTGCGAAAGTGAAGGTAATTCTGCAGACCCCTTCCATTTATGACCAGACATCGAAAATGACCAGTAATAACCAGGTAGGGGCGAACGATGCATTGAAAGAGTGCGGTGAATTCGTGAAGTCGCTCACCCGCAAGTATAAGCTTCCGCTGGTGGATTACTGGCAAATGATGGTGGAAAAGAATAAGCTGGCACAATCAACGGACTCAACGGCTACCATCGTGAGTAAAGACAGGGTTCATCCTGCAGGTCCGGGGCACTTGCTCATGGGCTGGGAGTGGCTGAAAACGATGAAGGCTGAGCCTTTTGTATCGTACATGGTAATAGGAAAAAATACCGCCACCAGCCAGGGGAAAAGCAAGTTTTGTAAGATCAGCGACCTGAAAAGGAGTGATAAAGAAATTACGTTCACCATGCTGGAAAGTGCCCTGCCGTTCCCGTTGCGTAATGATCAGTTGCCTGCATTGCAACTGGCTCCTGTAGTGAACGACATCAGCCGCGAAATGCTTTTCGTGCAATACATCCAGCCGGGTAATTACACGCTCTACATCGATGATGAAAAGATAGGATCTTACTTCTCCGGTGTATTGGAAAGAGGATTGAATCTCTCTGAACTTACACAAACACCGCAATACCGCCAGGCAATGGAGGTGCAGAAACATATGGCCGAAGCCTGGAAGCTGGAAAAACTCCTGCGCGATATAAAGCTGGTTGAACACCGCTTCGCGAAAGAGCTGGATGCATTTACTGCCAACCCTGGCCAGTCGGGACTGGATTCCACCAATATCAAACGCGTAATTGCATATAAACAAAACAAGCCCCGCGAGCAGGAAATTATCCGGGAATTTGAGGCAGCATCGGTGATACCGGCAGCACTACGTACTCCGGTTACACACCGTTTTAAGATCGTGAAAGAGTAGGGGGCTTCCCTTACTCTTTTGCATCATTTACTTCTACCCAGTATCCATCGGGATCCTGCAGGTAAATCTGCTTAACACCGTCTACCCTTTGGGTAACCTTCCGGGCTTCTCCGGCCCAGTTAATGAAAGAGATTCCGGCTTTATCCAGCCGTTCGATGAATTGCTCCACCGAGGGCACACTAAAGCATATATGAGAGTTACGGTCGCCCGTGTGCGGCCCTTTCGCACCTGCGATGAGGTGGAGGTGGCTTTTAGGACCTACGGAAAACCAGGTGTGCTTACCATCGTGAAAAGGTTCGGGAATGGTGTCCAGTCCCACGAGATCGCGGTAAAAGACCGTCGACTTTTCGAGGTTTTGCACATAAAGGGCCAGGTGGTTGAG
This sequence comes from Chitinophaga deserti, assembly GCF_003149455.1. Classification (GTDB taxonomy): domain Bacteria; phylum Bacteroidota; class Bacteroidia; order Chitinophagales; family Chitinophagaceae; genus Chitinophaga; species Chitinophaga deserti. Next base: position 268,574 of record NZ_QFFK01000001.1, on the reverse strand, counting down.
GGTGGCCCGGGTTTTTTGCTGGGCAGAAACTGCTGTAGCAGCAGCGGCCAGCAGGCATGTCAGGAGCGCTTTTTTCATAACGGGAAACAAGATAATCAATTCTGCGGCACGGGAGTTGCAATGGTAATTTGTCCGTTTACCCATATCCATTCTTCACTCAAAATTACATGGTTATGAGAAACCTGCTGGCATTCTGCTCTTTCCTCTTCCTTTTTGCATCCTGCAGCAACAACGACGATGATGATAACCCCCTGCCGGTAGCTGCGGCAATGGTATATCAGGCATCCGCACGCACTACAGGAGCTGATATGTACCTGGAACCCAATAAATTAAATAATCAGGCTATGCCTTATGGTTCCACGGTAGGGTATTTTGATGCTATACCCGGCACGCGGCAATTCAGGGTAAACCGCAGCGGAACCGGGGAAACGCTCCTCCGCGAAGCTATTCAGTTTGGTGTGAACCGCCGGTATAGTATTCTGTTCGCTGACCAGTCGTCCAGCTTCGTGAAATTCGTGGTGGAAGATGATTTCCCCAATGCGCAGGCCGGGAAGGCCTTCGTCCGATTCTTCCATCTGGCTAACGGATTAGCGGCTGTGGATGTGAATTACCTCGTAAATGCGGTTTATCAGCCCCTTTTCCCCAACCGGCCATTTGAAACGCAGGCCAGTGCGGAAAATAACGACAACTTTATTCCCATAGACGCAGGTACGCATTCTTTCGAAGTGCGTTTGAACCCCGGCGGTGTGGTACAGGTAACGCAGGCCAATGTACAACTGGCGGAAGGCCGAGTTTACACCATCTTTATTTCAGGAGATGTGCCCACGCACGCGGTAACCCTGAAAGTGGTGACCAACAAGTAAAGATTTTCTGATCCAATAAAACCCCACAACCGGTTGTCGGCTCGTCTGGCAGCCGGTTTCAGCATTTTATACTACCCTCCCGGGTGTTTTTCCCTTTTCCTGATGCTTTTTTGTACCTATTTTTGCCGCGTTGATGTTCGAACTGCAAATCTCATGAGTACCAACGTACATATTGCGGGCCTGTCCGGTAGTCTCCGGAAAGGTTCCTACAACACGGCGCTTTTACACGCCGCCCTGGCCAATCTTCCGGCAGGGATGACTTCCGAAATTGTCACATTTGATGAAGTTCCGTTATATAATTCTGACCTTGATACGGGCGAGCGGCCGGCACCGGTGCGCACCATGCGGGAGCAACTGGCGAAGGCCGATGCTTTCCTGATCGTATCTCCGGAGTATAACTATTCCATCCCCGGGGGATTGAAGAACGCCATTGACTGGGCCAGCCGGGGAACCGATGCTCCTTTAATGCATAAGCCGGTTGCACTGATGGGGGCTACGCCGGGTATGTGGGGAACGGTACGGATGCAGCTGGCATTCAAACCGGTATTCCAGTTTCTGGACATGAAGCAGATAGCCAAACCGGAAGTGCTGGTAGCCCAGGCTCCATCGAAGTTCGATGATAACGGCAACCTGACTGACGAAAAGATTAAAGAGCTGGTGTACCGCTCGCTGGAAGCACTCCGCGACCTTACGCTGCAACTCCGCAAATAATTAATGGGGGCAAATGGCTAAATTCGCCCCTTCAATACAGATAACATAATATATGTCAAACAGCTTGTATGAATTCGGCATGATTGGTCTGGGGGTAATGGGTCGCAACCTGTTACTCAATATGGCGGATCATGGATTTGCCGTAATCGGCTTCGACAAGGATACCGAAAAGGCGAAAGCCCTGGAAACTTCCGCTACCGCTGGCACCCGTGTAAAAGGTGTGGTATCATTGGAAGAAATGGTAGGACAGCTTCAGCGCCCCCGCAGGATCATGATGCTCGTGCCGGCAGGTAAGCCTGTAGACGATGTACTTGCATCGCTGCGGCCATTGCTGGAAGAAGGCGATATCGTGATTGACGGCGGTAACTCCCATTTCACCGATACCCTTCGCCGGGTAGAGGGGATGAAAGGTTCCGGGTTCCATTTTATGGGCGTGGGTGTTTCCGGCGGAGAGCAGGGCGCACGCACCGGTCCCAGCATTATGCCCGGTGGCGACCAGGAAGCATATCAGCATGTAAAACCCATGCTGGAAGCTATTGCAGCTAAAGTGAACGGGGAGCCCTGCGTGGCTTACCTCGGCAAAGGCGCTGCAGGCCATTATGTGAAAATGGTTCACAACGGCATCGAATACGCCATCATGCAGCTTATCAGCGAAAGCTACCGCCTGCTGAAATCTGCCGGCCTCAACAACGATCAGCTCCACCAGGTATATAAAGAATGGAACGCCGGCGAAATGCAATCGTTCCTCATCGAAATTACTGCCGACATCTTCCTGCAGCCCGACGATAAATCCGGCCAGCGACTCATCGATGTAATCCTCGATAAGGCAGGCTCCAAAGGCACCGGTAAATGGACTTCCCAGGAAGCGATGGACCTTGGCGTACCCGCTACCATTATCGATACTGCAGTATCCATGCGCAGCATTTCGGCTTATAAAGACGAAAGAGTGCAGGCAGCAAAAGTATATGCTGAGCCTAACATCCCCGTACCGGCAGAAAAGCAGCTGTTCATCAACCAGGTGAAGGATGCCCTGCAGTTTGCCACCATCATGTGTTATGCACAGGGTATGGCCATGCTGCGCACCGCATCGGAAGCACACGATATGCAGATTCCCCTGCCAGAAGCTGTAAAAGTATGGCGTGGCGGTTGCATCATCCGCTCCTTACTGCTGGGTACATTCTACACGGCGCTGAAAGAAGCCCCGGAAGTTCCCAACCTGTTACTGAACAAAGCAGTGGCTGAAATTGTCAAATCTAAAGAACATAACATGCGCGCCGTGATCGTGCAGGCCGCTCAGGCGGGACTGCCTGCTGCGGGCTTCATGGCGGCGCTGTCGTACTTCGACGCTTACCGCTGCGGAGTAATGCCCACTAACCTGGTGCAGGCGCAACGCGATTATTTTGGCGCACATACTTATCAGCGAATAGACATGCCAGGCAGTTTTCACACCAACTGGCAACACCATTAATCTTTTACGTTTTTTATGCAACAACATAAGCGCCCCCCTGCTTCCATCCTCTTTATTTTTGGCGGCAGCGGCGACCTGAACTACCGGAAACTTACACCCGCGCTGTACAACCTCTTCCTCGATGAGTGGATGCCGGACCGGTTTGCCATCGTAGGTATCGGCCGCACGGAGTACTCCGATGAGAAATACCGTGGCCACCTGCAGGAAGGGCTGGACAAGTTTTCCCGCCGCAAAGCGGAAGACAGTCACTACGGTGAATTTTTCCAGCACGTTAACTACCTCCAGCTCGACGCGGGCGATATCGCTTCTTACCAGCGTATCGCAGACTACGTGTGCAAGAAGGAAGAGGAGTGGGGTGTGCATCCCAACGTGATCTTTTACCTCGCCGTAGCGCCACAGCTGGTGCCGTCTATCGCGCAGGAACTGGGCACGCTCAACCTCTGCAAAGAGAAGAATACCACCCGCATTGTGATCGAAAAGCCCTTCGGGCATGACCTGGAGAGCGCGCATGAGCTGAACGATCTGCTGACAGGGCTGTTTGCAGAAGAGCAGATCTTCCGTATCGACCACTACCTCGGTAAAGAAACCGTACAGAACATCCTCGCACTCCGCTTTGCCAACGCATTGTTTGAGCCGGTATGGAACCGTCATTACATCGATCACATCCAGATCACCGCCGCAGAAAGCGTAGGGCTGGAAGGGCGTGGCGGATATTACGAGCATTCCGGCGCCCTGCGCGACATGGTGCAGAACCACATCCTGCAGCTCATGTGCATGGTTGCCATGGAAGCGCCGGTTTCCTTCGAGGCCAATGAAATCCGTAATAAGAAAGTAGACGTGCTCAACGCTATCCGTCCCCTGAAAAAGGAAGACGTGCATGAGTATGCCGTACGCGGACAATACGGAGCCGGCTGGATGAAAGGCAAGCAGGTAACGGGCTACCGTGAAGAGAAGGGGGTGAATCCCCAATCCAACACGGAAACATACGCAGCCGTTAAATTCTTTGTTGACAACTGGCGCTGGCAGGGCGTACCTTTCTACGTGCGCACCGGCAAATTCATGCACCAGAAATCGACCCATATCACCATTCAGTTTAAGGAGGCTCCTACCTTTGCATTCCCTGCTGAAGCGGCAGAGTCCTGGCGCAATAACAGGCTTACCATCAGCATTCAGCCTGAAATGGATATCCGTATCCGCTTCCAGGCCAAGCGCCCGGGACAAACGATGAGCCTCGATCCGGTAAATATGACCTTTACCTACGAGAACAGCGACGATCATACGCCTGAAGCTTATGAAACACTGCTGCTCGATGTAATGGAAGGAGATGCCACGCTCTTCATGCGTGCCGATCAGGTAGAATCTGCCTGGAAGGTGATCATGCCCATCCTCGAAACATGGGAAAACCGCCAACCTGTTGATTTCCCGAACTATGTTCCGGACTCTTGGGGGCCTGAAGATGCTGACGCACTCATTGCCCGCGACGGGCATTCCTGGATCAATCTGCCACCGGAAAAAAAGTAAAGCATGGAATTACACATCGCCAATAATACCCAGCAGCTGAGTGAAAACCTGGCCGCGTTCATCACGCAGTATATCCAGGAAAAGCTGCAGCAGCAGGAACAATTCACCTTCGCCCTTTCTGGTGGTAACACGCCCAAAGCGCTTTATAACCTGCTGGCAAAAGAGCCGTACGTTAATATGATCGAATGGCGCCGTGTTCACTTCTTCTGGGGAGATGAGCGTGCCGTTCCTTTCGAAGACGCACGGAACAATGCCCGCATGGCTTACGATGTACTCCTTGATAAAGTAGGCGCACTGCCTGAAAACATCCATGTGATGCGGACGGACATTGAACCTGAAGCTTCCGCGAAGGAATACGAAAAAACATTGCACAAATATTTCGACGGAAAGGAAAATACCTTTGATCTGGTACTGCTCGGTATGGGCGACGACGGGCATACCCTGTCCCTCTTCCCCGGCCTTCCCATCGTCCATGAAAAGAAAGCATGGGTGAAAGCCTTCTGGCTCGAAGCACAGGACATGTACCGTATCACCCTCACAGCGCCCGTTACCAACCTCGCCTCCTGTGTCATATTTATGGCTACCGGCGACGGGAAAGCGCTGACGCTGAAGAGCGTGATTTCAGGGGAGCCTGATCCCGACAAATATCCTTCCCAGCTCATCCGTCCTGAAAACGGCCAGCTTCACTGGTTTGTGGACGAAGCGGCGGCAGGAGCCTTACAACTATAAGGATACCTTACTATTGCGAATGTGCATTGGAGTAGAATAAAATCTTAACTTCAGTGCACATTTGTAATTTATACCCGGTTGAAAATACTCATACTCTTCGCCCATCCGGCATTTGAGCGGTCGCGCGTGCATGCACGGCTTCTGAAGGCGGTACGTACACTGCCCGGCATTACCATTCGTGATCTGTACGAAACCTATCCCGACTTCGATGTGTTCCCTAAAGTGGAGCAGCCCATCCTCGAGCAGCATGATCTGATTATTTTACAGCATCCTTTTTACTGGTACAGCGGTCCCGCTTTGCTGAAGCAGTGGATGGACCTGGTGCTGGAGCATGGCTGGGCGTACGGCAAGGATGGTACCGCGCTGCAGGGGAAGTACCTCATGCAGGTGATATCCACCGGTGGCAATGCACATGCATATTCCGCCGAAGGGCATCATGGTCACGCTGTATATGATTTCCTGTTACCTTTCCGGCAAACGGCCGCCCTTTGCCATATGGAATACCTCCCGCCTTATGTGGTACCCGGCTCGGCACATATCGAAGAGGCGGACCTGGCGCGATATGCAGACAGCTACGTACAGCTCCTGCAGGGCCTCGCCTCCAAAACTACTGATCTCAAAGCGTTACAGCAGATGCCGGAAGCGAATATGCTTCTCAACATGCCCGGCCTGCTGTCTGCACCATCCCGCTGAACCCTGTAAATCCAAAATATGTCGAACGAATCCTTCTTTTATCAGGCGCTTGTGTATCTGGCAACCATGGTGGTGTTTGTACCGCTGGCCAAGAAGCTGAACCTCGGCTCCGTGCTGGGATATTTACTCGGGGGTATTATAATCGGTCCGGCCCTGCTGGGGCTGATCGGGCAAAGCGGGCAGGACCTTATGCACTTTGCAGAGTTTGGCGTAGTGATGATGCTGTTCCTCATCGGCATGGAGCTGGAACCTTCATTGCTCTGGAAGCTGCGTGCCCCCATCCTCGGACTGGGCGGACTGCAGGTGGTGATAACAGCCGTGGTGCTGGGAGGGCTGGCCATTGCCTTCGGGTTACCCTGGAACCAGGGGCTCGTAATCGGTATGATCCTCTCACTGTCATCGACAGCTATAGTATTACAGATACTGACCGAAAAAGGGCAGATGGGTTCCGGTGCGGGGCAGAGTGCCTTTTCCGTATTACTCTTCCAGGATATCGCCGTAATACCCATGCTGGCCATTTTCCCCTTGCTGGCACCGGCAGGAGCAACGGTAGCAGCTGAAGAAAGCGGTTCGCTCATCGCACATCAGCCTGCATGGGCTAAAACACTGATCGTATTAGGAGCTGTTGCCGGGCTGGTAGTAGGAGGGCGGTATGTGGTGAAGCCCGTGTTGCATATTGTAGCGCGCACCCGGCTCAGGGAGCTGTTTACGGCCTCTGCGTTGCTCCTTGTAGTAGGGATTGCCGTGCTAATGACGCTGGTAGGGCTTAGTCCGGCGCTGGGGGCTTTCCTTGGGGGAGTCCTCCTTGCCAACAGCGAATACCGGCACGAACTGGAAAGTGATATAGAGCCGTTTAAAGGTCTCCTTCTGGGATTGTTCTTTATCGGTGTTGGGGCTACCATCAATTTTCAACTCATCATACACTCGCCCTGGATCATCGCCGGACTGGTTTTCGGGATCATGATCGTGAAGTTCCTCGTGCTGCTGGGGCTGGGTAAACTGTTCAAACTCGGGAAGGAGCAAAATCTGCTCTTCTCTTTCGCACTGCCACAGGTAGGTGAATTTGCGTTTGTATTGTTCTCCTTCTCAGCCGGGGCGAAACTGTTGCCGCAGGAGTTGGTGGATATGATGATGGCCGTGGTAGCCATTACCATGGCGCTTACCCCGCTGATAATGCTGGCTTACGAGAAATGGATACAACCACGGTTTGAAGGGGCTGGAAAGCAACAGGATGAGCGCGAACCGGATGAGATAGATGAACGGAATGCGGTGATCATCGCCGGGTTCGATCATTTCGGTACCGTAGTGGGCCGTTTCCTCCGCGCCAGTGGCGTCCCTTCCACCGTACTCGACCTCGATTCCGACCGGGTAGATCTCCTGCGCCGTATGGGGCTTAAAGTGCATTATGGAGATGCTGCACGGTTTGACCTCCTGAAATCTGCCGGAGCAGAACAGGCCTCCATCATTGTAATTGCCATGGCCACACCCGAGAAGAACCTGGAAGTGGTAGAAGCGGTGAAGAAGCATTTTCCGCACCTGCGGATGATGGTACGCGCAGTGGATAATGCCGATGCGTTCGACCTGATGAACGCCGGCGTACTGCATATTTACCGAGAAACCATCGATACATCCCTGCGGATGGGGACGGATGTGCTGGAACAGTTGGGGAGAAGGGCTTATCAATCCCAGCGTGCCGCGCGGATGTTCCGCCGGTTCGATGAGAAATCGCTTAAAGGTCTTTCCGCCTTCCGTGATGATAAGCAATACGTGAATGCTGCGAAAGAGAGAATAGAGGAATTGCAGAAGCTGATACAGGCAGATGCCTATACCAATATGATGATTCGGGATACCGGGTGGGAGCGCGATAATGCGGAAGAGCGTAATTAATGTTCCTGCTCTTCCGACCTGTTCTTACCTTCTGTTTCCAGCTCAGCCAGTTTCTTTTTACCATACGCCCAGCGTGTGATAAGCACATACAATACCGGTACGGTAAAAATCCCCAGCAGTGTTGCAGCCAGCATACCGCCTACTACGGTAAACCCGATGTTTACCCGCGAAGCGGCACCCGCACCTTGTGAGAACACGAGTGGCATCACGCCGAGGATGAAGGCGAAGGAAGTCATAAGGATGGGGCGGAAACGGAGGGACACTGCTTCCAGGGTGGCCTGGATCAGAGGCATCCCCCTGTCTACCCGCTCTTTACAGAACTCCACAATCAGAATGGCATTCTTGGCGGACAAGCCAATCAGCGTAATCAGCCCGATCTGGGAGTATACACTGTTGGCTTGCCCGGTAAGCCATATCGCAAGAATGCTTCCGAATAAGGCTACAGGGACAGCCAGAAGTACAGAGAATGGGACAGACCAACTTTCATATAATGCAGTTAACAGCAGAAACACGAAGAGAATAGACAACATGAAAATGAGAAAACTCTTGTTGCCCGCTTCGATTTCCTGCCGTGAGATATTTGACCAATCGTATCCGAAATTAGAAGGCAGCACTTCGGCAGACACTTCTTCCATAGCCTTGATGGCATCTCCTGAGGAATAGCCCGCCTTGCTGGTACCACTGATCTCCGCCGAACGGTAGAGGTTGAAGTGGTTGATAACCGGCGCACCGGCACCCATATTGTATTTAATGAGGGTACTGAGGGGGACCATGGTGCCCGAAGCATTCCGCACGTAGTAATATTGCAGCTGGCTGATGTTTTTCCTGTATGTGGTATCAGCCTGCAATACAACACGGAAGCTCCTGCCAAACCGCGTGAAATCATTCACATACATTCCTCCGAGGAATGTTTGCAGTGCACTGAACACATCGTTGACGGCTACGCCCATCTGCTTACACCGTTCCCTGTCTACCTCCACATTATACTCCGGAGTGGAAGCGCTGAAGAATGCGTATGCCATGGCTATTTCCGGACGCTTGTTTGCTGCAATCAGCACATTCTGCAATACCCTCGCGAATTCCGTGATATCATTACCAGTTCGTTGTTCCAATACATAGGAGAAGCCGGAGGAGGTACCAAGCCCGCGCAGTGTAGGGGCAGGTATGGCAAGTGCCGTAGCTCCGTTGAGTTGTGCGAGTTTACCCTGTATCCTGCCTATAACAACGTTCATGTTTTGCCCGTTGGCATACCGCTCTTCCCAGGGCTTTAGATTTACGAACCAGGTAGCGGAACTGGGTTTTACAGCGCCACCGCCTATAAAGTTCATACCGGTTACTGCCATATAGTGCTGTACGGCGGGGTCTTCGGATAGCATTTTATTTACCTGCTCCGCCATTTCACGCGTTCGCATGGAAGAGGATGCATCCGGCAGATCAAGCGCCAGGAACATGGCTCCCATATCTTCCTGCGGTACGAAAGTGGAAGGCACTTTCTTAAACAGCAGGTAGGCCGCGCCAAACAGGATGCCCATGAGGATTAATACAAAAGCAGTTTGCTTGATGGCCCTCCGCACCCCATTGGTATAACGGTGGGTGAATTTCTCAAACCATGTATTGAATTTGTAATGCAGTTTACCAAGGCCTTTTGATTTGTTGTCCAGCTTTGAGGGGCGCATCATTACTGCGCACAGGGCAGGTGTGAGGCTCAGCGCAAGGAAGGCGGAAAGGATTACTGAGAATGCAATTGTTAGTGCGAATTGCTGGTAGAGCTTACCGCTCACTCCGGGTATGAAGGCCACAGGTACGAACACCGCAGCCAGAATAAGGCCGATGGCGATTACCGGGGCCGACACTTCTTCCATCGCTTTGAATGTAGCATCCCGGGGAGACATACCATTGGCATCAATATGATGCTGGACCGCCTCCACCACCACAATGGCATCATCCACCACAATCCCGATTGCCAGTACGAAGCCGAACAGCGTAAGGGTATTGATGGAGAAGCCCAGCAGCATGAAGAAGATAAATGTGCCGATCAATGATACAGGGATAACGAGGATGGGGATGAGGGTGGCCCTCCAGCTTTGGAGGAAGATGTAAACTACAATCACCACGAGCGCCAGCGCTTCCATGAATGTCTGAATCACTTCGCTGATAGAGATCCGAACGAACGAAACTGTTTCGAACGGTACCATCCACCCAATATCTGTAGGGAATGTTTTTTCCAGTTCTTTCATGCGGGCTTCCACACGGTCGGCCACATCAAGGGCATTGGCGCCGGGGGTTAGGTAAATACCCATCCCGGTACCGGTTTTGCCATCAGCCTTTACATCAATCGCATAACTGAAAGATCCCAGCTCCTGCCGGGATATGTCTGACAGGCGCACAAGCGATCCTGTATTGGGATTGGAAGCCACGATAATATCGCCGAACTCCTCTGAAGTGAGGAGGCGGCCCCGCACCTTAACGGTGTATTCGAATGCCTGATCCTTATTGGCGGGAGGTGCACCTATGATACCGGCGGGCGCCTGTGTATTCTGTTCCTGTATGGCGCGTGCTACATCTGCCGGACTGAGCCCCAGGTTGGCCATCTTGTTTGGGTCAAGCCAGATGCGCATGGAGTAGTCGTTGGAGAATGCCTGCACGTCGCCCACACCGTTTACGCGGGATATTTCCGGTTTGAGGTAGATGTTCAGGTAGTTGTCGAGGAAAGCTTTACTGTGTGTGCCGTTGGGGGAAAGGAGAGCCACAACCATCAGCATATCGTTCGAACGCTTCTTAGTGGTAATACCTACGCGGCGCACATCATCGGGCACGCTGGGAGAGGCGATACTAACGCGGTTCTGTACATCGAGGGTAGAAATATCGGGATTGGTGCCAATCTCAAAAGTAACCGTAATACTCATGGAGCCGTCGTTGGCACTGGCCGACTGGATATACATGGCACCGGGAGTACCGTTCACCTGGTTCTCTATTGGGGTGGTCACGGTTTCTTCCACTGTGGTGGAGTTGGCACCGATGTAGCTGGCGCTTACAGAAACCGTAGGCGGCGCAATGTCGGGTAACTGAGCTACCGGCAGGTTGATCATGCAGATGAGGCCAACGATCACCATTATGATGGCGATCACGATCGTTGTGTTTTTCCTTTCTATGAACGTTTTCGCAATCATGGTGCCTTTTATTTAACATTCACGGTATCGCCTGGGCGTATCTTCTGAAGGCCGTCCGTGATCACTTTGTCGCCGGCTTTCAGGCCCTGATTGATGATCTGCAGACTGTCTAAGATGGATCCTTTCTGAACGGGTTTCACTTCCACTACATTTCCCTGTCCCAGTGTATATACTTTTACTTCGCTCAGCAATTCAATAATGGCCTTGGCGGGGATGGCCACCTGCTGCTCGCCGGTTTTGTAATGCATCTGAAGGGAAGCGGTCATTCCTGATTTGAGCTGCCCGCCTTTATTTGGAAAAGATAGCCGCACGCGGATGGTTCCTGTGCGGGGATCAACGGCATTGTTCACCAGAAGAATCTTTCCCGGCTCAGGATATAGCTCCCCATTGGGGAAAGTGATATAGTACTGATTGCCGCCTTCACGGTCGCTTACATCTTTTCTGAACTCACTATAGCGTGTTTGCGGAATATCGATATCCGCGAAGATGGGGTCTTCATTCACGAGCGTGTTAACAACTGTAGATCCTGCAGTTACCAGATCGCCTATACGCAGCTGGGCAATTCCTATTTTTCCATTGACAGGGGCGCGGAGTACGGCATGGCTGATATCAGTTCCTGTGCGGGCACGGGTAGCACGGGCTGCGGCTAACATGGCTTCGGAGGTTTTAACGGCAGTAGCTGCCTGATCTACCGTTTGTTTGGATATGGCATCCTGCTTCAGGAGGTTGGCATATCGTTCGTAGTCGCGTTTCTTCTGTGCGAGGTCTGCTTCCGCCTGAATTACCGAGGCATTGGCTTCTTCGTAAACAGCCTGACTGCGGCTTTTGTCTACTTCATAAAGCGCCTGGCCTTTGGAAACAGTGCTGCCATCTTTGGCATGGATCTTTTGCAGAAAACCGGTCACGTCCGACCGGATATCCACGATCACATTACCGGTGAGCACGGCCGGGAAGCTTTCGGTGATGGTATAATTACCAGCCTTGACTTCGTACACTGATACGGTAGTTTTAGGCATTCCGCCTGCCATCTGCTGCTGGGGCTGTTTTCCTTTGCAGGCTATTGCCAGCACAGGTATCAGCATGATATAAAGATTCCGGTAAAGTTGCATAACAATGAGTTTATTCCGCTTTTATTTTGCCCATTGCCTGATCCAGTTTCACTTTGCTGATGAGGGTATTGATCAGTGCATTGATGTAGTCGTTTTGCGCCTGCTTCAGCTCGCTGTCTGCCGAAAGCACGTCGAGGCTGGTGGCTACGCCTTCTTCATATTTCAGTACCACCCTGTCGTACACCCCCTGTGTAAGGGCCATGTTCTTTTCCTGGGTGTTGAGTGAAGCAAGGTTGCTGCGGTACTGCGTCCAGCCATTGCGCACTTCCAGCTGGATCTGCTGGCTCAGGTAGTTGAGATTATTCTGGCTTTGCTGTAACGTTATGGCCAGCTGCCGGGCCTGGTAAAGCCTTTCCGTGCCATTGAAGATGGGCCATGATAGTCTTACACCGACGGCAGAGGTACCAAAGCCTGTTTTATACAGATCACCGAAACGTTCGGAGAAATAATTAAAGCCGTAATTGACGAATGCGTTGAGGGTGGGGATGATTTGTAGTTTTTTGCTGCGGAGGTTCAGCCTGTCCAGCTCAACCTGCACGCGCTGCATGGCGTATTCAGGGCGGTCTATGAAACGGTAGTTGAGACTGTCGGGCATATCGTCGGTAAACTCGCGGATGTTCTCTTTTACTTCAATAGCAGAATCTAGCGGCATGCCCATCTGGAATTTCAGTACATCATAAGTGTATTCCAGCTGGCGCTGGAGGTTGGCGCGCTGAGTTTCCACGCTGTTGAATGATGTTTGTATACGGTCCACATCAATTCTTTCTGCCACACCCTGATCGTAACGGGCACGGGTATCTTTCAGTGTTTTGCCGAATTGTGCGAGGTTGGCATCTAATAACCGGATGCTTTCCATGCTGACGAGTACATTGAAGTAGGCTACGCTTACCTGTACGCGCGTGTCTATGGCAGTGCGTTCATAATCGCGGATGGAGAGCTCATCGTATACTTTGGCGGCTTTGAGGCCCAGGAAATAATCGCTGTTGATGAGGGTTTGGGTAACTTCTCCCGTTACGGCGGAAGAGTATTTGGTGCCGAACTGCACCGGGATTTTATTATTGGGGTCACCGGTGAAATCGGGGATGAGCGAGGTTTGCAGTTTCAGGTTGTCGGTAAAGTTACCGGTGATGTTGGCATGGGGGAAGAGGCGACCGCGGGTTTCACGGATCTTCTCCACCGACATTTGCCGGTTCAGCCGGGCGTTTACGACATTGTTCTGATTGCGGAGGGCGTACTGTACGCATTCTTCCAGCGTGTATGCGGTGCCGGCCGTGGTGCCTTGCTGGGCAAAGGAGGTCCCGGCAATGGCTGTCAGCATAGTGGTCAAACAGACCATCCGCCTTATTATGTTCGGGAAACAGCTACTCATACAGGGTATGTATCCGTTTAACAGCAGCGGGTACGTTTGTAGAACAATCGTAACTTGAAAAGGTTCAATATGTTAATAGGGGGCTTATGGAAAAATTTAAAGGCGGCATCTTCCTTCTAAACACAATCGCCATGAATACCTCCCAAATGCCTAAACCAGACTTCCTCGACATCCTCTTCGATTCCCGTAACAAAGCATACGGTGCCTACGACCTCCGGCGTAAATACGATCGCCGGGTACGTAATGCTGTGGCCGGTATGGCCGGGATCGTTTTACTCTCCATCGGCGCTTATGCCTGGGCTTCTAATTCGAAAGCCTCGGATATTGAAAAGCCATATGTGAAACCAATCGAGTTGGATAATGTTAAGCTTCCTCCCGCAGAGGAAAAGGTAATTCCGCCGCCGACGCGTAAAGTGGAGCCTCCGCCAGCTGCCAGAACAATGGTAAAGCATACTATTTTTAAAGTGGTGGAGAACGATAAGGTAAAACCGGAAGATGAGGTGAAGAAAATGGACGAACTGAAAGACGTGAGCATAGGGCATGACAATATTAAAGGCTCGCCCGACGGTCCGGAAACCTTCTTTGACGGGCCAACAGGGCCGGGAGGCGGAGTGGTGGAAGCCCCGAAAGTGGAGAAAGAAGAAGGCCCTCTCAGCTTTGTAGAGATCAATCCTGAGTACCCCGGCGGACAGGAGGCTTTGTACAAGTTCCTGAACAACAATATGCATTATCCTGCCATGGCATCCGAGAATGGAATTGAAGGCACCGTGTTCGTGAAATTTGTGGTGAATGCAGACGGTTCCATTACTGATGTGGCAGCTACCGGCAATAAGCTGGGCGCAGGTTGTGAAGAAGAAGCCATCCGTGTGATACGTAAAATGCCTAAATGGAAGCCAGGCCGCCAGAACGGACGTAACGTAGCCGTTTGGTTCAACGTTCCCATCCGTTTCAAACTCAACCAGTAGTCCTTTGATTGTTACCAGGGTTCCCCTGCGCAGCGGTTTCCCGCGGCACAGGGGAAAACCTTTTTCAGGAATAACCGTATATTTGGCCCGGAAATTCATCCCCTATGCGTTACATCCCTTTCATAGCCATTCTTTTCGCCGCTGCTGCCTGTCAGCAGGGTAAGGATAAGGCCGGTACATCCAACAACAACGCTTACACGCTTACCGAAGGCTACCACCTCGATGCAGACAGTGTACTCCATTTCGCTGCACGTAAAGATCTCCCGGAAGATGAGGCCGACCGCCTCTTCCGCCAGGCTATCGATAAATACCGCAACGATAAAGATCCCAAAGCAGCATTACCACTCTTCCGCCAGTCCATTCTCAAAGCTCCCCGCGCTGCGGCCTTCTTTGAATATGGCAACGCATTATCCGAAATGCGGTCAGGGGATAAGACCCTCCAGTCAGATCTTAGTACAGAACAGGCACTGAAAGCCTATCACATTGCTGACCTGCTCGGGTATAAACCGGTATCGAAACTGCTGTATAATTCGGCCTGTGTGTATGCCAAACAGGATAATGTAGACAGTGCTTTCCATTATCTCGTTTCTGCAATTGAGTTCGGATATACCAATACCGATCAGATTTATAAAGATGAGGACCTGGCAAAGCTCCGTGCTGTCCGTTACCGGTTCGATAGTGAGGTAGGCAACGCCCTCGCCGGAGCAAGCGACCCTGACCGCCTGTTATGGAAACTTTTCTCCCACGAGTTTCAGCCTATTGACCTGCCTGTAGTGTTTGATCTGAAGTACGGGGAAGAAAAGGAATTTGGCAGTGTTACCTACGATTTCGAGAAATTCATCCCGGAAATGCGTGATGGTAAGTTCTCCCGTGATGTAGGCAGTGAGTTTTACTACATTGGCAGCGTACAAACTACACCGTTGTATACTGTGGTAACCTACGCAGTAAAAGATGTAATGATTGATTCGGATGCACCTTATTGCTATTACCTCGCCAGCTTCGATCCATCGGGAAAGCTGCTGGATAAACTGATCGTAGGCGGCCACCGCATCCTGGAAGAGCCTTTCCGTGTGGGAAAGATCACTGCAAACGGGGATGTGGAAGTGAAGAAGTTCGCCATCCGTTATGAGAAGGACCCGGCGAAGGAGGGATATCGTGAAAATGAAATGGCAGAAATGAATGAAGTGGGTGTGGAATATTTCGCGATTACGCCTGAAGGGCGCATCACCCCGAAATCCGCTCCCCTCGCCATGAAGTAAATACCCGCCGGCGGATGAGATACTCCGCCAGCAACAGGTTCAGCGTCCAGCTCAGCCATGCCAGCCAGATATAGGCTGTGCGGGGAGGTATATGAAGACCGATAACATCGATCATATAGGCGTAGAACCGTAACGTAACTGCCGACAGGGTGAGCGCATAACTCCGCGTCATCATGTCGGCATGTTTTTTCCAGTCTTTTCTGTAGATGTAATACATCGCCAAGGCCGTATATCCGATCCACAATATGGCTAACAGTACAAAACTCATCCTTGCCCAAACACCCCCGTTGGCATAATACCCCATGATCAGCCCGCTAGGGCCACTCAGTGCAATTACCGTAACCGCATATACGTACCCCGCCCCCCTGTGTACTTTCGGGAGCCTCTGCAGCACATACCTGCTGAACTGAAGCAAACCCGCTACCAGTACCGCAGTACTCACGAATACATGTACATAAAAGCTCCAGCGCCAATGGTGGATCTTATACACAAGTTGTTTGGTGAAGAGGAAATCGATATGTGGTTCAAACGCGGTATAGGGCAGGCTCAGCAGCACCATGAGCCATGATGCGTAGAGGATAGCCGCAACCGTCATCAGCTGAAAGGTTAGCCTCATGGCATGCTGTAAAAAGTGAATCCTTCTCCGGTAAGGCTATCCGGGTAAATTTCACCTTCATTATTCGTAAAGTGAATCACGAAGCGACTATTGCTTTTGCCAAACTGGGCGTTTGCCTTCCAGTTAACGTCGAAGGTGTCCTTCGTGCGTAACCATGTTCCGCGCACAATTTCAATCTGACCGGAAGAAATACTGTCTTTCGGATAGTACTCCAGCTTACATGAGCCGTCTTCCAGAAACGAAATACTGCTCTCTTCGTTGGCCATCCAGAATTCGCCCTGATTATTGTCTATTTTTTTCAGTTCGAATTTTTTAGGGGAAGCGGAATCCTTGTGAAGGGGTTCCCAGGTTCCTTTCATGGTTTTCAGGTCTTCGGAAAGGCGAACACTGAATACGCCATCATAAGGGTGGTCTCCCGGCTCTTCGAGGCGGATCTTCCAGCCGCTGCCATCGGGAACTATTTCCCCATGGAGATTGCGGCGGAGGCCTTTATGGGTGTTGTATCCGGCAATATTTTTGCCCCGGGCGAAGTTGATGCTGATATAAATGGGGGTACCGCCAAAATCGCCGGTGTAAATACCGGTTGGGCTGGCAGCCAGTGATTTAGGTGCTTCGGTTTTAGCTGCACCGGTATCGGCGACAGGTATTTTTCCGCCGGAGTTACAGGCGGATGCCGCGATGCTCAATGCGAGCAGGGAGCAGATGTATTTCACAGGGTTGAATTTAGGCCGTAAATATACTATTTTTAAATATGCCTCTCTTGTCCAATCCCCTCCGCGCCGCAATTCCGGCGCTCTTCGCCCTTGCAGGCGCTGCCGGTTTACTGGCTTCCAAACAGGCTCCGCAGCCTAAACCAGTTGTGATCGCCTATGTAGGCGGCTTCCGTGGCCTCGTAAAAGACCCCGATGCCATCGCCGTAGAAAAGCTCACGCACATCAATTATGCGTTTGTGGATGTGCAGCACGGCCGGGCATGGCTTACCAACGAAGCTACCGATACCATCAATTTCCGGAAACTCAATTCTCTCAAAACCCGCAATCCTGATCTTAAAATACTCATCTCCATCGGCGGATGGGCATGGAGTGAGAATTTCTCTGATGCCGTACTCACCGAAGCCGGAAGGAAGCTTTTCGCCCATACATCGGTAGATATTATCCGCAAGCATAAACTTGACGGCGTGGATATCGACTGGGAATACCCCGGAATCCCGGGAGAAGATGGTAATGTGTATCGTCCTGAAGACAAACAAAACTATACACTTATGTTCCAGGCGCTCCGTGCTTCTCTCGATTCCCTCGAAAAAGAAACCGGAGGCAAATACCTGCTCACTACTGCTGTGGGCGGTGGCCGCAATTTTATTGAACATACCGAAATGGCGAAAGCGCAGCAATACCTGGATTACGTCAATATCATGTCGTACGACTATAAAACCAACCCCAAAGGTATTTCAGGCCATCACACCAACCTCTTCGGCTCAACGGAAGACCCGGAAGAAGCATCCACTCACCGGTCCATAGAAATGTTTAAAGCAGCCGGTGTACCTGAGGAGAAGATTGTAATGGGAATTGCCTTTTATGGCCGGGGCTGGACCGTTGGCAGTGATACGGCCCGTGGGTTGAACAGGCAGGCTACCGGTGGCGCAAGAGGAGGTGGGTATTCCTATATCAAGGATAGTTTGCCTGCGAAAGGTTTTGAGCGCCATTGGGATAAACGGGCCAAAGCACCTTATCTTTGGCACCCGGGGCAGCGGATCTTCATATCGTACGATGATGAGGAATCTGTAAAAGAAAAATGCCACTACGTTAACAAGCACAAGCTCGGCGGCGTAATGTTCTGGGAATATTCCAGCGATCCGAAAGGCTACCTGCTGGATGCGATCGATAAAAATCTATAACCAATAAGACAGCCGCGCGGCTCAATGCAGCACCCGCGGGTAATCCTGATTGTATGCAATACAGACTAACTATTTTATGCCTCTTATTATCCTTCTTCGCTATGGCACAGTCTCCGGCACTACCCGCAAAGGGTTTGCAGCTGCGCTGGGAAGTGGTGGAGAACGGTTATCAGGGCAAAGCTCAGACATTATCCACTTTTACACTGGTAAACCGCACAAAGGCAACACTCCCTGCCAGCGGATGGACTATCTACTACAATTTCATCCGTTTCGTGACGCCCGGTGAAGTAGCGCCGGGGATCGTGGCGGGGCATATCAATGGAGATCTGTTCTGGTTTAAACCTACGGGTGGCTTTAATGGGCTGAAATCCGGCGATTCCCTGAAGCTGAACATCATTTCATCGGCCTGGGTAACCCATTTCACAGATGCACCTACCGGGCCTTACATAGTTTGGGATACTGAACCATCCAAAGGGCATTCTATTACAGATTTTACCGTGGTGCCCTCCAAAGAAGTGAAGCAACTCCGCCGTACTGCGAACGATACCAAGGTACAATCCACTCCGGAAGATGTTTACCGCCGTAACGAATCTATCCGTCTGTTGCCATTGTCCGAAGTGCCTAAAATAATACCGACGCCATTGAGTGTCCGTGAAGCAGAAGGCACATTTGTACTGGATCCGAAAAGCGGTATCGTATATGAGGCTGAGTTCCGAGCAGAAGCTGATTACCTGGCAAAGATGATGGGAAAAGTGTTCGGAAAGGAGGTGCTTACTGCACAGGGTACTACCGGTGTAGCCGGAGTACGTCTTTTAAAGGATGCTAGCATTAAGGGTAAGGAAGCTTACCGGCTGCAGATCGACCAGAACGGTGTGGTAATTTCCGCGGGTACAGCTACCGGGATCTTTTACGGCATACAGTCACTTCGCCAGCTGTTGCCCTTAACTGCTAAGGGTACAGCCACACTGCCGGTAATACTGGTATCAGATGAGCCTCGTTTTGCTTTCCGCTCCTTCAGTCTCGACGTGGCCAGAAACTTCCATTCCAAAGCGGAAGTGCTGCGTATGCTGGATGTAATGTCAGTTTACAAAGTAAATACACTGCATCTGCACATGAGCGACGATGAAGGATGGCGTGTAGAGATTGCCGGTTTGCCGGAACTAACGCAGGTAGGTGGCCGCCGTGGCCATACTGTTGACGAGATGGATTTCCTCCGTCCTTCCTATGGCTCGGGCCCTGATGTAAATAACGCTACGGGTACCGGTTGGTATACCCGTGCTGACTATATTGAAATCCTCCGTTACGCGAAGGCGAGGCATATTAAAGTGATTCCCGAAGTGGAAATGCCCGGTCATGGCCGTGCTGCTATTAAAGCAATGGACGCCCGGGCGGCAAAACTCGCAAAAGCGGGTGACCCCAATGCAGGAGAATACCGCCTCAGCGATCCGGAAGATAAAAGCACTTACCGATCTGTGCAGGAATGGAAAGATAATGTGATGAATCCTGCACTGCCTTCCACTTACAAGTTCATTGAAAAAGTGACGGCCGAACTGGCGGCCATGCACCGTGAAGCAGGTACTCCGCTCGATATTATTCATATGGGTGGGGATGAAACGCCCGGTGGGGTATGGGAAAAATCTCCCGCCTGCCAGCAGCTGCTCGCCTCAAGCGAAGAGCTTAACCATGTAGACGACCTTTGGATCTATTTTTATGATAAAGTAGCTCAGATCGTTAATAAACAGGGAATGCAGCTGTATGGATGGGAGGAAGCTGGTATGCGCCGTACCCGTCGCGATGGTCAGGGCCTTATGATTGTAAATCCGGTGTTCGGCAACCGTAATTTCCAGGTAGATGTCTGGAACAACGTAATGGGCGGCGGAATGGAAGATCTCAGCTACCGGTTGGCCAACGGGGGATACAAAGTGGTACTGTCCGGCGTAGCCAACTACTATTTCGATATGGCATACCTCCGCGATTACGATGAACCAGGGTTTTACTGGGGCGGGTATGTGGATATCGATAAGCCGTACTATTTCATTCCCCTCGATCTGTATAAAAACGCCAAAGAAGACGATGCAGGCAATCCTTTACCTGCATCAATTTTTGTTGGAAAAGACAGGCTGACTGAATACGGTGCTTCCAATATTGCGGGTATTCAGTCTGCGCTCTGGAGTGAAACGGTAAAATCACCTGAGCGTCTGGAGTATATGGTGCTTCCCAAGCTATTGGGCATGGCGGAACGTGCCTGGGCGCCCGACCCCTCCTGGACGGGCGACCTCAATCTGTACAACGAAGCGTGGAATAAATTCGCCAATGTGGTGGGCCAGCGTGAGCTGCCCCGCCTCGCCAGTCTCAACGGCGGTTATAATTACCGGATTCCTACCGCTGGAGTGAAACAGGAGAACGGAAAAGTTTTGGCCAACGTACAACTTCCCGGACTGATCATTCGTTATACAACCGATGGGAAGGAGCCCAATGCTAAAAGTCCCGCCTGGAGCGGCCCGCTTGATGCGAAAGGTACCTTCCGTTTGAGAGTTTTCGACCAATCTGGCAGAGGCGGGAGAACCGTGACGGTACAATATTGATAATCAAGCATATGCTTTGTATAAGGAAGGGTACTGGACGGAACAGTGCCCTTCCTTTTTTTGTATCCGTCCCTACATATTGGTTAAAAATTTGTATTGTTGTTCCGGATCAATTGCAATCATTGAAGCGGTTGGGAAAAATAAACCTATTAGCTGTACTTACCTGTTGCCTGTTATTGTGTAGCATTCCGGAGTGCGCCCTTGCGCAGTCGGATACAATCCCGGCCGCCCATAAGAAACGCTGGTTTTCGAAGTTCAACAACTATGTGGACTCATTGAAAAGCAGGCGTTTCCGGGATTCTGTACTTAAGGAAATTTCCCGGCATAACGATCCTCCGCCTGTGGAGGATGATGGCCGGATGATCAGGTCTGAACAGGGATTTTTGCCGCATTCCGGCAAAACGGTTCGCCGTATCCATTTCCGAAAAGTAAAAGTATTCGGTCCGAGAAACATCAACGATACTGCTTTCTCCACCAGTATGAAGCTGATCCACCTGGTGAACAGACTCCATTTCGATTCGCAGGAATGGGCCATCCGGCAGATGTTGTTTTTCAGGGAGAATGATACGGTAAATGCTTATGCTTTTGCTGATAATGAACGTTACCTCCGTAACCGCCCCTTTTTACAGGATGCCCGCCTTATTACCCTCGAAACTGCCAGTCAGGATACGGTAGATGTACTCGTAATCACTAAAGATGT
This sequence comes from Chitinophaga deserti, assembly GCF_003149455.1. Taxonomy (GTDB): domain Bacteria; phylum Bacteroidota; class Bacteroidia; order Chitinophagales; family Chitinophagaceae; genus Chitinophaga; species Chitinophaga deserti. Next base: position 247,035 of record NZ_QFFK01000001.1, on the reverse strand, counting down.
ATTCGAGTATGGCTTCGACCTGCGCGAGCTGGCTCCCAGTGGTATAGGAGCGAAGATTTCCAATGACAATTTATTTGGCGCCGCCCAGGGTGTACAGTTTGGTTTCAGGTGGAAGTCAAGTTACTCCAGGCCCTGGGGTACAGAAGCACGGTATACCAAATACAACATCTTCGGTAGTTTTATAGACGCCACCGTGGGGTATACCCATCTCAACACCAATTCCCAGCTGGATACAGGGGTGTATGAAGGCTCATATTACATACGGGTGGAGCGGCCCCTGTTCCGAACGGGTGCAAAGCTGGCCGGTGGTATCTCCCTCGCTAAGAACTTCAGTATCAAGGTGTGGGGCGAGCCAGACTCCCTGTGGCGTGATTATTCCTACAAACTGGTCGATGTCTGGACGGGCTACAACTTCCGGAACCGCTTTGGGTCAGACGGGCATTTTGATAACAAGCCCAACGTGGCGCTGCTCTTCCGATATTCCAATATCGCATTCGACAAACGGCCGCAACTTGAAAAATACATTGACGACCCGCTTTATAACGACCGGCATTATTATCTGGGGCAGATTGCTGTATTCAAACAGGACTTCTTCAAAAGCGAGCGTTTCTTCGGGTTCGGGCGAACGGAGGATATTCCCTATGGTTATTCCGCAGCGCTCACTGTTGGGCGTGAGAACTGGAACGACCGGAGAAGGCTTTATACGGCCATTGAAGGGCAGAAGTACTGGCCTACACTGCATAATGGCCTGCTATGTGTGAACGTTGGTGTGGGAGGCTTCTGGCAGGGTAGTACTTCGGAAGATCTGGTGGTGCATTCGAATGTCAGTTATTTCAGCAGATTGATGCCGATCGGTAAGAAATGGAACTGGCGGGATTTTATCTTTCTCGATTATCTGGGGAGCCCTAATAACTATTTTTATCGCCCGCTCAGCCTCAACCGTGATTTCGGGATTGGATTCTGGGGATGGCGGAGAACGAAGATCAATGGTTACCACCGCCTCCTGATACGCTCGGAGAGTGTAGTGTACAGTCCCTGGAAAGTATATGGTTTTAAATTCAACTTTATTGGTACCATTGAAGCGGGGCAATTGTCGCATAGCAACAATTACCTGTTGAAGAATCCTCTGTATACGGGATTTGGCCTGGCCGTTCGGGTAAAGAACGAGAACCTGTCTTTGAATACATTGCAAATGAGCGCCTCCTATTATCCCCGCAAAACGGAGGGGATCGGTAATCTTTTCTTCGAAATAACGACTGTAGTCGATTTCCGGTTTGATATTTATGGCCTGAAGGCGCCCGCCTTCCTAAGGTTCCAATAGGTTAATATTTGCCGGTTGAATTTTTTTGTATGTTTATCGCAACGAATTACAACAACCGCACTGTGCGGGAATCTAAAATCATACATCATTACAGAGACCATCCATGGGAAAATTCATAGTGTTGAGCCTGGGCCTGCTGATTATGTGCGGAGCCTTTCAGATTGGCGGCAGGGGCCGTCAGCAGGTAATGGCGTCAGTTGCTGGCGGCCAGGAGCAAGCTGTATTGAAGCGGGTTGAAACAGTACAGGAAAGCAGTATATCATGGATGGATATTCCCGGCTGGGCAGGCACTTTCTTTTATGTGCTGGGTTATGTACTGCTGACAATGGGTAAAATAAAGTCTGACCAGAGAATATATCACTGGCTGAATGCACTGGGTGCAGTAGGCCTCATTGCTAATGCCTTATACCTGAGTGATTACCCCAGTTTTGTTGTCAATTTCATATGGCTTGTAATTGCCGTGGGAGCCATAATATGGCTGCTGGTACGCAGGCGGCGGGGAGTTAATTAAGCACCTTCAGCGCATGTTGTTTGTATACGGCCAGCCTCAGGTCGTACTCCGCCTTATCGTCTACTAACGAAAGGTAATAGTAAGCTCCATCTACCAGTACGAAAATAATATCGGCCGCAGCTGCTGGATCTTTCACGGTCAGCTGCTTTGTTTTATTACAAGCCGCGATCATTTCCGCAAGACGCTGCCGTAGTGTATCAAGCAAGTGCTTGTAGCGCTGGCGTATGGTTTTATTCCTGAAGGCGAGGGAGTAAAGGGAATAGGAAGTGCCATCATCGAACAGGGAGTTCCACTTTTTAGAAAATACATTATCTAGTACAGCTCTGAGTTCATCCATAGGATCTTCTGCATCTTTAACATCGAAGATATGGAGCCACCGGTCGAGGATAAATTCTACCAGCCCGTAAACCAGGTGTTCCCGGGATCGGAAATAGTGCATTATGAGGCTGGGATTTATCTGGATGCTTTCCGCGATCTTCTGGATGGAGGCATTTTCCAGTCCTTCCTTTTTAACGATCTTATAGAACGCTTTGATAATCTCTTTCTGCCGAGGCTCTTTTAAACTCTTTCTTCCCATTTGTTCGCAAAAACTGGTGATTAGGTTAATGTAAAACTAGCAGTTAACCGGGAAATTACCGACAAAAGCTGATAATATTCTGTGTTAAATTAACGAACCATCCTCTCTAAGCTGCTGTGGGATTATAAATATATTGAACGTTCATTCAATATATTTTTGTTTTTTCATTTTCAATTTTATATTTGTAGAGAAGTCGCTAATGTTACTTAACCGTTATCAATCAAAATGACTATTTAATTGAATAATCATTCAATCTATATTTGTCCCCCGGGTAATTAGATGAACGAAGAGCGAAGGGTCCGCAGGCAAACAGCCGGGGCTGTGTGAATAAGCAAGCCGAAAGAATAAGAACAACGAATTAATTAAGGAAAACACAACAGTTTTTTCGCCGCGTTTAGCTGCAGTATGCGGCCGGGGAAATTGTTTGCCGGAATATCCGGTCTGCCGGTACACCAGTTGCCGGAAAGGGATTGGTATGTCCGGAAGAAAGCAGGTGCCACTTAATACACGATCTATAGTAATCACATGAAACACAATACGGGAAGGGCTTCCGTCTACGGATGGAGTGGCGTGCGTATGCCTGCACGTTCCAAAAGGCCTGGTCCGGCCACCACGTAATCTTCTTTACTGTAAAACACAAACTATGAAACAAATTGTACGCCGTATGCGCGTCCCGGCCAAACGCTTTGGCAGCCGACTGCTGCTGTGGTGCCTTGCCATCGCCTGGGCTGCCACGGCACAGGCTCAAAACAGGAAAGCATCGCTGAAAGGCGTAGTGCAGGACGGCCAGGGATCTCCAATTCCCGGAGCCACCATCGTCATTTCAGCCGATAAACCGGCATTCAAAACCGGAACGGCTACCGCTTCAGACGGATCTTTCTCCTTCTCCGGCATTGAACCGGGCGACCGTTACACGCTGCGCGTCACTTATATCGGTTACGATCCCGTAACACAGGCGCTTTCGCTTAAAGCAGGCGATAATACACTGTCTGTTCTCCAGCTCCAGCCCTCCAGTTCCAGCATGAACGAAGTGGTAGTAGTAGGATATGGTACACAAAAGAAAATTGATGTAACTGGTGCGGTGGATCAGATTAGTGGTGCCAAACTCGCAGAGCGCCCTATCGCCAACGTATTCCAGGGTCTGCAGGGAGCTTCTCCCGGCCTGAATATCACTTATTCAGGCGGCCGGCCCGGCAGCCTGCCCAACCTCAACATCCGCGGTATGGGCTCTATCAACAGCGGTGGTGGTTCACCTCTCATCCTCATCGACGGGATTGCTTCCACTAACGACGATCTGCTGAGGCTCAATCCTACCGATATTGAATCTATCACCACCCTCCGCGATGGTAGTTCTGCAGCTATCTACGGCGCCCGTGCTGCTTTTGGTGTACTGCTCATCAATACACGCAAAGGAAAAGGAGAAGGAAAGCAATCCATCTCCTACAACAACTATTTCGCAGTATCCAAGCGTACACTTACCCCTGATCCGATCACCGATCCGTTCATTTTTATGAAAGTGATGCAGACTTCGGCCGATAATACGCCGTGGCATTATGCCACCTTCACTTCCTGGCAGTATGAATGGGGAAAACAACGTTCCGAGAACCCTTCCGTACCCGATGTTAAAACCAACCCAGACGATCCCACCAAATGGGCCTATATGGGTAACAAGGACTGGAACGATTACTTCTTCGCGAAATCCAACTTCTCGCAATATCATAACGTCTCGTTGACAGGTGCCACTTCAGGAAAGAACCCGGTGAACTACCTGCTGTCTGCCGATTATACCAAAGAGAATGGCTTGAACAAGCTGGCGAAAGACGACTGGAACCGTTATGGCATGCGTGCCAACATAGGCCTGAAGCCCCTCAAATGGCTGTCTGTCGAAAATAACTTCAACATCTACCAACTGGTGCAGGATCAGCCCACCTTTAACCTCCTGGATGTGTATTACACCCAGCCCATCAACGTGGATAAGAATCCTGATGGTACCTGGGCTAATAATACCGCAGGTATCTTAGCTGCTCAGCTGAAAGACGGTGGCCGTAATAACCAGACACGTTTCGGGTTCCAGAACCTCCTGCGTGGCACAGCATCCATGCTTAACGGCGACCTTACCATCACCGGTTCTGCAAGCATAAAACGTGAGCTCTGGAAGTATCATGTGGAAAGCCTGCCTGTGCAAATTGGCTATGGCCCGGGCGATGTACGCGAGATCAATGGACCGAGTTCCGTAACAGAAACCAATGGCACCGTGAATCAGAACGTGTATGACATCTTCGCTAACTATAGCAAGAAACTCGGTGAACACGATTTCAATGTAACAATTGGCTATAACCAGGAATATTACCAGTGGGCACCGGTAACAGCCAGCAGAAACAATCTGGTATCGGCCCAGTTGCCCCACCTCAGTCTTGCTACCGGAGACATGAGTGTAAGCAATAACGGGTATTATGACTTCGCCATCCGCAGCTACTTCGGCCGTGTAGATTATACCTTCAAAGGGAAATATATGCTGAAGTATACACAACGTGCAGATGGCTCGTCGCGATTCCCGCCGGCAGACCGCTGGGCATCCTACCCGTCTTTCTCCGGTGCGTGGATCGTGAGCCGCGAGAATTTCTGGAAAGGCATTGCTCCACTTGTTTCCACTTTCAAGTTAAGGGCCGGCTTAGGCACGCTCGGCAACCAGTCTGTGGATTATTACGGCTACATCCAGACACTGCCTGTACGTACCAGCGGCTATCTGGTAAATGGCAACTTCCCCATGGTGGCAGGACAGGCGCCTCCGCTGCGTGTTGATCCTAACAACTACACCTGGGAGAACGTGTCGGGCCCCAACTTCGGGGCAGACCTCGGTTTCCTTAATAACCGCATCACCATCAGTGCCGATTATTACATCCGTAATACCACCGGTATGCTGGCGCCTGCATCCGTATTGCCAGGAGTACTGGGTACCGGAGCTCCGCAGCAAAATGCTGCCGATATGCGTACCAAAGGCTGGGAGCTGGGTGTGGAGTACAACAATAATTTCAACGTAGGCGGTAAACCGCTGAGCCTCGCCGTGCGTGGCCGTGTGTGGGACAGCCGAAGCACCATTACCCGCTACGATAATCCGCAGGGCTTCTTTAGCGGATACCGTGTAGGACAGGAGATAGGCGAAATATGGGGCCTCACCAGCGACGGGCTTTTCCAAAATCAGGGAGAGATCGATAAGCTGGATCAGTCTGCAATAATTCCCTGGAGCGCGCTGAAAGTGGTACCGGGATGGCCTAAGTATCTTGACAAAGATGGTAACGGTAAAATCGAAACGGGTAACAGCACTAAAGATGCTAAAGACCTCAGTATTATTGGTAATACCAGTCCGCGTTATCAGTATGGTTTCAATATCGACCTCGGCTGGAATAACATCGACTTTGCCTTGTTCTTCCAGGGTATCGGTAAAATGGATTACTATCCGCAGAACTATCTTTTCTGGGGTCCTTATCAGCAGCCATATGCCAACATCTATCCCTGGAACCTGGACTTCTACCGTGGCAGTGCAGCTACCGAAGCAGAGCGTGCTACTTACCCCAAAGCTTACATCGATGCCGGACTGGCAGAAGCTAATCTGAACCCACGCTATCCTGCATTACAAGCCTGGCTGGCAGACCAGCGTACAGGGCAGGGGCTTGCCATTCCTCAGACCAACTATCTCCAAAGCGCAGCATACCTCCGCCTTAAGAACTTAACCATCGGTTACAGCCTGCCACAGCGCTGGATCGGAAGGGCTGGACTTACCCGTGCCCGAATCTTCTTTACGGGAGAGAACCTGTACGAATTTTCATCCATCAAGCAATATATCGATCCGGAAGCGATCACTTCAGGAAACGGCTGGAACTATCCATTCCAGCGCAAATATTCCATGGGCGTTAACGTGACGCTTTAATCCATTCCAATCCGAAAAAATCTTCCCATGAGAAAAATTATCATCGCTATACTCGCCGCGGGTGCTTTTGCAGGGAGCGCATGTAAAAAGGACTTCCTCAACAGGTACCCCACCACATCGGTATCGCCACAGCTGTTCTTTAAATCGGAAAGTGATCTGAGCATGTACATCTTCGGGCTGCTGAATCATTCCGGCTCGGGCATTTACCTCAGTGAGCAGGGTACCGACAACTGTGCTACCACCGGCAACCAGACGATCATCAACATGATGACGAGTACTCCCAATTCCAGGAATATGCCGAGTGCATGGAGCTGGGGCCGTTTGCGCAACATTAATTACTTCCTCGAGAACTACCAGCAGGCAAAGGTTACTGACGATGTAAAGAACCATTATGCAGGCCTCGCCAGGTATTATCGTGCCATGTTCTACATGGATAAAATCAAAACGTACTCCGATGTGCCCTGGTATGGGAGAACCCTTAATCCTTCCGATACCGCATTGCTCTATGCCCCCCGCACACCACGTGCCCAGGTGATGGACAGTGTGATCGCAGATCTGGTGTTTGCATCGCAGAACGTAAAGGAAAGCGTTCCCTCAGGTACACCGGGCCTCTGGGCGGTAAAAGCAACATATGCAAGGATCGCATTGTATGAAGGTACGTTCAGAAAGTATCACCCTGAGCTGAACCTTGCTGCCACCGCTAACCGTTTCCTCGATTCAGCAAGGAAGCAGGCGCTGGATGTAATGAACTCCGGTAAATTCACACTGGCCGCTAAATTCAGCGATAACTTCAACAGTCTCGACCTCAGCGGCAGCAAGGAAGTAATCCTGAATTGTCCTTATGACGTAACGAAGAAAGGAGGCTCCAGTGCCAATAATAACAGCACAGTGTTCGGGGATTATGAACAATCGCCCTCACGCGATCTGGTGCAGACCTTCCTGATGAAAGACGGTACCCGTTTCACTGATAAGCCGAATTACAACCAGTTTGGCTTCGTGGAGGAATTTACGGACCGTGATCCGCGCCTTGGATTTACCATCGTACCTCCCGGTTTCGTTAGGCTGCCAGCCACGCGTCCTTATGTACAAACGTTCTCCAATAACTTCACCGGCTACCATCAGCTGAAAGGTTACTTCAACTTCAGTACAGACGGTCAGGTGATCGGCAGCACCGATGTGCCTTCTATCCGATACGCAGAGGTATTGCTCACCTATGCTGAAGCGGTCGCGGAAATGGGAACTGCAACACAAACGGATATAGATAATAGCATAGGGCTGCTTCGTGGCCGTGTGAATATGCCCGGCCTGAATATGGCTGCCGCTAATGGAGATCCTGATCCAGTGCTGGCAGCACAATACCCTGCAGTACAGGGGGCTAATAAAGGCCTGATACTGGAAGTGCGCAGGGAAAGAAGGGTGGAGCTGGCTATGGAAGGATACCGGTATGATGATATCATGCGCTGGTATGCCGGAAAACGCCTGCAGATAATTCCCCTCGGTATGTATTTCCCAGGCCTTGGTCAGTACGACCTCACGGGGGATGGTGTTGCAGATGTTATCCTGATTTCGAAAAACACGGCTATCCCCCCCGATAGCGAGAAAATTAAAAACTCTCTCGGTGTAACCCTTATTTATTACAAAACCGGCAACTATGCCGAACCGGGTGTTGCTATTTATCTGGAAAACGGGGAAGCTGGCGGCAGGATCGTAACGGGTACTACTGCCCGGACTTTCGCGGAGCCTAAGTTTTACTACTACCCGGTTCCTTTCTCAGAAACCAGTATGAACCCGAACCTGAAACAGTTGTTCGGTTGGGATTGATCACTATTCACTATCATAAAACCCTCGAATCATGATCCTCAAAATCACAGCAATCGCCGTAATGATGGGCTTTTTCGGAATGACGAATGCCCCGGCCCCTTCAGCAGAAACACCCGCCGCGAAAGAAATCGCGCTCGGCGGAGGTACTATCACTATGGTGGCTGCTCCTGCTCCTCCTTCCCCTTACGTAAAATCTGTACAGTTTAAGTACAACGGAGCTTTCGTAGGTGCGAAGTTTAAAGTGGAAAGCGCAGACGGATGTGCCATTTACACTTATGCAGGAACTTCCGGCCTGGTTCACGAAAACGTAGGCGGTGTAATGTTCAAGGCGGATTGTGGTACTACCCGTTACATCGACGTGTATTACAATGACAATGGTAACTGGGTGGATTACCAGCGTTTCCAGGTAACGCTCTAAGCTACCGTATTTCCCTGGCGCCGGCGGGATAATATCCGCCGGCGCTATTTATTTATAAAATGATAACGTTTGCTATTTGTTTATTCATACTAAACAAATGTATATTTGATAATTCAAACCCAGCATCATGAACAGATTAGACTTTTTATCCAGTATAGGGCTGCTTGCAGGCGCTTCCGTGACCGATGGCCTAACCGGAGGCGGCGAAAGGGAGAAAGCACCGGCAAAGGGCAAGCCCGTGCTTACCGTGGCCCATATTACCGATGTGCATATCCGTGAAGGTGATGATGCGCCCGCACGTTTCAAAAAAGTTCTCGGCAATATCATCAGGGAGCATAAGCCCGACTTCTTCCTCAATACCGGCGATTCCATCCACGATGCATCTTACGACAACGTGGTGCGCGATCAGGTAACTGCCCAGTGGGCAATATGGGATGATTGTATCAAAACCATCGGGAAGTACGAGATCCATTCCTGCCTCGGTAACCACGACATGTGGTGGAAAGCACCCTCCAAAGAGGATGATATGTATGGCAAATCCTATGTGGTAAAGCGCCTCGGCACTCCTAACCGCTATTATACCGTGCAGAAGGGGAACTGGCACTTCTTTATGCTGGATGGCAATAACAAAAACATTTCGCTGGACGAAGAGCAGTTTACCTGGCTGAAAGGGAAACTGGAAGCGCTGCCGGAAGGGGATTTTGCAGTAATGACTTCCCATTACCCCATTTTAGGTACCACACAGGTGCTGGAAGGCGGCGGACATTCCGATTGTAAGGCTTTGAAGAACCTGTTCTACAAAACCAACCGGGTGCGCCTATGCCTCAGTGGTCATAACCACCTGTCAGACAATACGGTGTACAACGGTATTACCTACGCCTGTAACGGGGCCATGAGCGGCTTTTGGTGGGGTAAGGGAGATAAAGACTCCGCAGGACCATACTTTTATCAGGAGACGCCTCCCGGCTACGCCATCCTGAAACTCTATAAAGACGGAACCCTGGAAAACAGGTATTTCCCGCACGGATTGTAACCAATCACGGAATAGGGGAGCATAAATAGCAGGGTTTTACTATTTTAACGGAAAGAAACCTTTTCTATTTATGCTTCGCTATTTTATGATGACCGTTCTGGCCGGTTTCCACGTCGTTGCCAGCGCACAGATCCGCCTGCCGGATGTGCTTTCCGATAATATGGTTCTCCAGCGGAACGATTCTGCCCTGCTTTGGGGCTGGGCTTCGCCGGGAGAAAAGATCCGTATTCAGGCATCCTGGAAATCCACTCCTGACTCAGCCGTTTCTTCCGGCAACTCCGTTTGGAGCGTAAAGATCAAAACTCCCGACGCTGGCGGGCCTTATACCATAAAACTGCGTGGCTGGAATACGATAGAGCTGAAGAACATCCTCATCGGGGAAGTTTGGGTATGCAGCGGCCAGTCGAACATGGAATGGAGCGGTAACCACGGCCTGCCCGATATTAAAGCCGAACTGGCTACCTGTGCAGACGATCAGCTGCGCTTCTTCCAGGTCCCTAAAATCACCTCCAATAGTCCGCAGGACGATGTGCCTGGTAAATGGACATCCTGCGATTCCACTACGCTTAAACCTTTCAGTGCCATAGGCTACTTCTTTGGCAAAGAGCTGCGTAAGAAGCTGGGCGTGCCTGTAGCGCTCATCAATTCCAGCTGGGGAGGTACTCCTGCAGAGGTGTGGACGCCTGCTGAGCTGGTGACCGGCGCCCCTCAACTTGCAGCAGCTGCTGCTAAGCAGGGCGTAAACGGATACCGCCCGCATGTGGCCGGTAAAACCTACAACGCTATGATTGCCCCGCTCACCAACTACCGCATTGCGGGAGCTATCTGGTACCAGGGTGAAAGTAATACGGGTACTGCCGCCACCTACAAGCCGCTGATGGAGACTATGATTGGCTCCTGGCGGAAGGCATGGGGAATAGATTTCCCTTTCTATTATGTGCAAATAGCTCCGTTCACATACGGTGCCGGCACGGTAAAAGGTGCCCTGTTGAGAGAATCCCAGGAGCAAACGCTGTCGTATCCTAAAACGGGTATGGTTGTAATCTCCGATCTGGTAGATGATACCACAAACATCCACCCCATCAATAAACATGATGTAGGCCTGCGACTGGCTAACCTGGCACTGGGTGATCATTACGGAAAGCAGGGTATTGCCTTCAAAAGCCCGCAATTCGACAGGATGGAGAAGAAGAACAACCAGATCATCATCCATTTCAGGCATGCAGACAATGGCCTGATGCTGAAAGGGGCGGCTAAAGAATGGTACATCGCAGGAGCCGATAAGAAATTTGTACCTGCAGATGTGAAGGTAAAAGGCAATACAGTAACGGTGTCCGGTAAAGGAATAACCCAGCCGGAGGCAGTGCGTTTCGCTTTCAGCAACGCTGGAATCGGTAACATCTTCAGTAAAGAAGGCCTGCCGGTTAGTCCGTTCCGGACAGACAACTGGCCGGAACAATAATCAGCCGTAAGGCGGCGGGACTGCACCGCAATGAACAATGCAGAAGTAGCGGCGTTGATTATGCATATCAACGCCGCTTTTTTATGAAATGCATCCTCGCCCTATTGCTGCTGGCAGGCAGCGCGGCTAACGCGCAGCAACAGCGCTTACTGACCTCTCTGATCCAGCGGATGACCCTCGATGAGAAGATCGGTCAGCTGAACCTCCTGACCAGCGATATGGACGTTACTGGTCCGTTTATGAAGGAGAATTACAAACAGGATATCCTCAGTGGTGCCTGCGGTGCCATTTTCAACGCATATACTCCCCAATATACCCGTATGCTGCAGGACATGGCCATGAAAACCCGGCTGAAGATCCCCCTGTTATTCGGGTACGATGTTATCCACGGACATAAAACCATTTTCCCCATCCCTTTAGGTGAAGCCTGTACCTGGGACCTCCCGCTGATGGAGAAAACCGCACGCATTGCAGCAGAAGAAGCGAGTGCCGATGGGCTCCACTGGACTTATTCCCCCATGGTGGATATTGCCCGTGATCCCCGCTGGGGGCGTGTAGCGGAAGGTGTAGGGGAAGATACCTGGCTGGGAGAACAAATTGCCAGGGTAAAGGTACGCGGCTACCAGGGCAACGATCTTGCTGCCACCAATACCATTCTCGCCTGTGTAAAGCACTTTGCCCTGTATGGCGCCATAGAAGCGGGCAGGGATTACAATACTGTAGACATGAGCCGCCGTCAGATGTACCAGTACTACCTCCCGCCTTACAAGGCTGCAGTAGAAGCCGGCGCTGCCACGGCCATGACATCTTTCAACGAAGTCGACGGTATTCCTGCAACCGGTAACCGCTGGCTGCTCACAGAGTTGCTGCGCAAAGAATGGGGCTTTAAAGGGTTTGTGGTAACAGACTACACGTCTATCAACGAAATGATCCCTCATGGAATCGTGAAGAATGAATACGAGGCAGCAGAACTGGCATTGAAGGCCGGGGTAGATATGGATATGCAGGGCAGCGTATATGCCACCCAGCTGAAGAAGCTCGTAACGGATAAGAAAATACCGGTTAAGCTGATCGATGATGCCGTATACCGAGTGCTGGAAGCCAAATACAAACTGGGCCTGTTTCAGGACCCGTACCGGTATTGTGATACCCAGCGCGCTGCAAGTGTTAACATGCGGCCGGAACATTTGCAGGTTGCCCGCGAAACTGCGCAACGGTCTGTCGTTTTATTAAAGAACGAAGGACAGGTATTGCCCCTGAAGCAAAGTGTTAAAGTGGCGCTGATAGGACCACTGGGAGATTCGCAGCGGGATATGATCGGCAACTGGTCTGCCGCGGGGGATTACAAGAAGTCTGTCACTTTACTGCAGGGACTGAAAGAAGCTGGTATAACAGTAACATATGCACAGGGTGCGCAGGTAACCAGCGATGCGCAGTTGATGGGTAAGCTGGGTTTACAGGTAGGAGATGAAGATGCCATGCTGAAGGAAGCACTGGATGTGGTACGGGGTCGGGGTGCAGATGTGGTGGTAATGGCACTGGGAGAGTCGCAGGGTATGAGTGGAGAAGCTGCCAGCAGGTCGGATATAGGAATCCCGGCTTCGCAGAAGCGATTACTGGAAGCGGTGCTGCAAACCGGTAAACCTGTGGTGCTAACCCTCTTCAACGGAAGGCCGCTTACACTGGAATGGGAAAACGCACATGTACCAGCTATTCTCGTTACCTGGTTTGGTGGTACGCAGGCTGGGCATGCCATTGCGGATGTGCTTTTAGGAAAGTTCAATCCATCCGGTAAACTGACGATGACCTTTCCCAGGAATGTAGGGCAGATACCCATCTACTACAACCGGAAAAATACCGGCCGCCCCTTGGATGCCAATAATAAATACACCTCCAAATACCTCGATGTTGCCAACGATCCATTGTTCCCCTTTGGCTTTGGTCTCAGCTATACTACATTCGAATATGGACCACTGCAGCTAAGTGCAAATACTATGGCCATGAACGGTAGCCTCCGCGCTTCAATAACTGTTACCAATACCGGCGGGTACGATGGGTATGAAACGGTGCAACTGTACCTGCGCGATGTTACGGCCAGCGTAAACCGGCCACTGCAGGAGTTGCGCGGCTTCAAAAAGATATTCCTCAAAAAGGGAGAAAAGCAGGAGGTACGCTTCGAGATTACTGCTGCAGACCTCAAATTCTATGACCGTAACATGCGTTATGTAGCGGAACCTGGTGAATTTCGCTTACAGGCAGGCCCCAACAGCCGCGATGTGCAGGAAGTAAAATTTGAGCTGAAACCCTGATTAATACAGGAGCTTACGCAGCAGGTCGGGCTGTACGATACGGATTCGGGTGCCCTGCATCTCTATCAGCTTTTCCGATTTGAAATCACTGAGCGTGCGGATGAGAGATTCGGTTGCCGTACCTACAAAGCGTGCAATGTCATCACGGGACAATTCTATGAGGGCATCGGGCTGCTGTTCCAGATGCAGCTTGTCGTGGATGGCAAGGAGGCCGTTTGCCACGCGCTTCCTTAAAGAGTCATACGCGAGCTGGAGTAAACGGTCTTCTTTTTCCTTCACTTCCATGGCGATACGCTTGATGAAAGTGCGCGCCACGCTGATATCGTTCATCAGTTGTTCGAGGAACACTTCTTTGGGAATCTGTACCAGCTCCGTCTGGTCGAGGGCTTCGGCGTTTTCTTCATACACATGATCTTCCAGCAGGGGCACATAGCCGAAGTAATCCCCGGTTCCGAAGAGGTTGGTGATGTATTCCTTGCCATCATCATTCAGGCGGAAGGCTTTCACCTTACCGCTTTTCACGTAGTATAAGAATTGCGGGTGCTTGCCTTCGCGGTATACGGATTGCTTCTTTGCATAAGGCGCTACGTCGTAACTGTCAAGATCGAGCTGCAGGAGGCCGGAGGCCTGCCAGTCCTGGAGCATAGTGCCGATAGATTGTGTTCTGGCAGCAGCAAACTTCTCCTGGAGGAACTGTTGCTTTTTCAGCCGTGTTTCAATGGCCGTGAGCAGCTCCACATCTTCGAACGGTTTGGTGATATAGTCGTCGGCTCCCATTTCCATGCCTTTACGCCAGTCGCTCCTGTCTGTTTTGGCAGTTACGAAGATGAAAGGGATATGTTCTGTTTCGGGATATTTACGGAGCATATGCAGTACACCGTAGCCGTCCAGCTCAGGCATCATGATGTCGCAGATAATGAGGTCGGGGCGATGTTCGCGTGCCATTTCAACAGCCTGTTTGCCGTTTTCGGCTTCGAGTGCCCTGTATCCTGCAAGCGTGAGAATTTCCGCTACGTTTTCCCGGATGCCGGGGTGATCGTCTACTACCAGTATCGTCGCTATCATGTGGAAGGAAGGTTTGGAAAATTGATGGAAATGGTGGTGCCTTTGTTAAGTTCGCTCGCTACGCCTATTTCGCCATGCAGCATGTCTACATACCTTTTTACGATATGCAGGCCCAGACCGGTTCCCTGGATGTTGGTCACGTTACGGGCGCGGAAGAAACTGCTGAACAGATACGCTTTATCTTCTTCCGGGATACCCATTCCCTGATCTGCTACTTCAGCCCATATCTGTCCGTTCTGTTCCCACAGTTTCCAGCCGATGGAGGTGCCGGCGGGGGAGAACTTAATGGCGTTGGTGAGGAGGTTTACGAAAATATGTTTGAGCAATCGCTTGTCGGATATCACCTGTAGGTTGGCCTGCACATCGGGTTGCAGTATCTGTCCAGGTTTTAGTAGGCCCTGAACTTCTTCAGCAGTTTCCTGCGCGAAGGCTGAGAGGGAAATCACTTCAGGATGAACATGCACTTTGCCTTCTTCAATACGGCCCAGTGAAAGGGTGTCTTCCAGCAGCTCGTTGAGGTGTATCACGGATTCCCTGATCTTACCCACATGCTTTTCACGGCGGGGCTGTTCATCTGTATTGGGATATTTGGCAATGAGGGCTGCGGAAGAAAGGATGGCGCTCAAAGGAGTGCGGAACTCATGAGAGGCCATGGATACAAAGCGGGATTTGATCTCGTTTAGTTCTTTTTCCTTTTCCAGTGCGTCTTTCAGTTCAGCCTGTGAAGAGGCCAGGTGTGAAAGGGCCAGTTCCAGATTGGCGGTTCTTTTCTCTACTTCCTTTTCCAGCGCCTGGTTCAGTTCCTGCATGGTGCGGTACAGCCGTTTCAGGAACAGCACCAGCATGGTGGAGCTGATAACGAGGATGAGGGAGAAGAAGTGCTCGATAAACACTTCCGCAAGGTTGGGGTTCTTATGCGGGAGGCACGCGATCACTACTACCAGTACGGTACAGGCGATGCCCATAAACCGGGTAGGTGCGTCTTTTTTGATGAAGATGGTGAGCAGGATGGCGGTGATAAGCCCTCCGTCGAAGAAGTTGTAATCGGGCCGCCAAACCAGCAGGCATGCGGTCACCAGCATGATGAAGATCGAGATGATGAGCGTCTGCCGTTGGCCGAAGTGAAACATGTGGATTACTTACGTTAACTGCAAAGATAACATTTAAGGGCCTATTGTCTGACCGGCATGACGAAAGTCACTATTTTTCGTCCGATTTCGGAATTGCAGGCGTATTGCCATCCCGGTAGGCCTGATACGCGGGCGACATAATCTCCTGCCCTGCATTATGGAATGTGTCCAATATGTTCTTATACAGCTCGGAATACAGCACTGCCATCCGCTCCGGCGTCTTCGTATACACGTTGATTTCGTAATTGACATAGTAATCGCTCAGGGCCGTTTGCAGCACAAAAGGCTTAGGCTCCTGCAGCAGGCCTTCCGTTTTGGACGCCGCTTCCAGCAATAGAGCATGCACTTTAGGCCAGGGAGTATCATAACCAATCGTTACTTCCACATGAAGGATCAGCCCGGGTTCCTGGGCACAGGAGGAGTAATTGATGGTTCTGCCGCCGAGAATTACGGCATTGGGGATGGTTACATCTTCGTTTTTGATAGTGCGGATGCGCGTTACCAGCAGGGTTTTCTCAATCACATCACCCGTTACATCACCCACCTGTATCCTTTCCCCGATCTTAAATGGCCGCATATAGGTGATCACTACGCCCGCCACCATATTGGCGATGGCCGACGATGAGCCGATGGAGATCAGCAATCCCAGAAATACCGACACACCCTGGAATACCCTTGACCCAGATCCCGGCAAATACGGATAAATAGCCACAAACATGAAGATATACAACAGCACCTTTACGATGTTATAGGTAGGCTTCGCCCAATCCGGATAAAAGCCCCTGATCTGCAATACGCCCCTTTCTATCTCCCCCGCCATGAATCGTACCAGCCTGATAATATAACGGGTGAAGAGGTAAATGACGAGGATGGTAAGCAGGTTGGGTATGTAGGCCAATATATTGCGGAGGATATCTTTCAGCGGATCGAGCACATAAGTGAGCAGCCTTTCTGCCAGCTTCTCCGTCCAGGGGAATATGCCGAATAATATGGGTAGTGTAAAGTAAACGATGATAAGAAGTGCCGCCAGCCGGATGATGGCTACTGTTTTAAGCCAGAGCCCGCGCACGCGGTCGCCCGAGAGGAGGGTATAGTTGTTGACCACAAAGGGTTTGTAAGTACGGCGCGCATACCGGTATTTGATGCGGCGGTACAATTTGTTGAGCAGCCAGATGATCACGAGCAATCCTGCCAGTACTGCCAGCGCTTCTAGGGCAAAGAGCATCACCTGCCGGAAGCTGGAAAAGGATTGCAGTTCACCGGTCTTCTCTTTGATGACTGACAGGTAATTACTGGCAAGCATGGTCCTGTCGAGATCGGTGAAGCCGGCATCACGGGAGGTGATGGTCATAATCACCTGCCCTTTATACATAATCCGGGAGGCCACCGTGTCTTCTGTCAGTATCATTGAATCCGGACGGAAGTCGTGCTGGTTGTAAATAGCGGTAAGCCTGTTGCTGATAAGGGCCGCCCTTTCGTGCAGGTGGAGATTGTGGGGAGCTGTTTGCAGCACAAACAAGGTATCTCCCTGGAATATTACAGGGGCGGAGGGAAGGCTGTCCTGTGCTACAGACCGTAGTCCGGTAAGCAGGCACAGAACGAGCCATACTATTTTCCAGTGGTGCATACAAACATGGGTTTGTATGTAATTTAACAAATTGCCGCTAAATCAGAGCGTTATGGCGGAAGTGGTATTTTCTGCATACAGCACCCAATCGAAACGCTCCTGCAGTTTTACCGGTAGCAGCGTAAACTGATGCTCAGAAGCATATACGCCTACCGTACGCATTCTGCCAACGAGGTTAGCTTTCTTTAAAGGCAGCAGGAACAGTGGGACTTTGAATTGCTGCAACTGTGCATCTACAGAGCCAGGAAGGGGAGGGATAATAAGATGACCGCTATCTGGATCGCTCCTGAGTTCAGCCTGCGCGCGATAAGTGCCGGAACCGGTGAGCATCGCAATGTTTACATAATGATTGCCATATGCTTCCCGAAGGTGTGCACCCATGGGCTTGAATACCACCATGGAGTCAATATAGTAGTTGCCGAGGTGTGAATTATGTGCCCACAGCATCATCTTTTCCCCTTTGTATTTTTCCCTTATCCACTGCACATTACTGGCCATCATGGAATCGCGGGTATTCATGGATTTAGCCCAGTCTCCTTCCTGCGCCAGGAACTCAACAGATGCAGCCCTGATATTATCGAGATAGAACCTTGCCAGCTGCCATTGTTCTGCCGGAACACTATCGTTTTTTTGAGGAAGAATAAGGGCTAAACTGTCTGCAATCCTGATCAGGGGTATCATAGCCTGTGTGAAGGGGACGGCAGTATCTGCACTATATTCCAGCAGCGGGTTGAAACAATGCAAATTGTAACGGGATGAGATTTCAGTAAGCCCCTGATGGAAATAATGCATCTGCTGGCAGTCGAACCCTGTGAACCGGAGTTTTTTATCGTGGGCAAGATTGTACTTGCGCATCCAGTAAACGAGATCAGCGAGTTCCTGTACCTGGTATACTTTATGGAAATGCTCACGGATAATGGCGATGGGGTTGCCTACGCCCGTTTCGAGGTATTGCTGGATAAGAGCGGCGCCATACGGACTGTCTTCCATCGCGAAAACAGTATATCCCATTTCTTCAGCGAGGAAACGGAATAAGCGGTGCTTCATCCTGAAGAACTCCCGGGAACCGTGTGTGCCTTCGCCGGCACCGATCACTGTGGCGGAGGAGAGGGATGCTTTTAGCGGAAGGAGGTCAGCATAGGAGGTAACAGGATCGGTGCTTTGAAGGCGGTAAGGTTGCTGGGCTATCGCGCCTGTGTACATACAAAGGAGTGCCAGTAACGGCATGCAGATGCGTTTCATGTTATATGGATTATTGATGGAGGATCGGATCAGATGCCGCGCAGCTCACGGAAGAGTGCCGTCTGGCGGCGGCTAACAGGCACGGTGGAACCGTCTGTCATCTCCAGCTGCAACAATTGTGAAGGCAGCAGGGAAACGGATTGTACGTGCTGCAGGTTCACGATATGGCGGCGGCTGGCACGGAAAAAGAATTGCGGATCCAGCTTCTGCTCCAGCGATTGCAGGCTGCGGGGCAGCAAAGGCGCATGCTTCCCGAAGCGGAGGCGCACATAATCATCAGCGGCTTCCAGCAGCCGGATATCTGCCAGCGGCACAAACCAGCAACGGTCTCCGTCTTTCACGAAGATCTTTTCATGGATGGGAAAGTAGGATGCGGCAGAGGCTGCAGGAACTGTGGCCGGTATACGGGCCAGCGCTTCTTCCAGCCGTTTTTCAGTTACGGGTTTCAGCAGATAATCGAGCGCATTGATCTCAAACGCCTGGATGGCATAGGCATCATAGGCGGTGGTGAAAATAACATGGGGTGTGGTTGTTAACCGTTCCAGCAGATCGAAGCCATTGCCTTCGGGCATTTCTATATCGAGGAAAAGGAGCTGCGGACGCAGGCGCATGATCATCTCTTCCGCCTCCCGGATATTGGCAGCTTCCCCTGTGATGGTTATTTGAGGGAAGGCTTTGAGTACACCCCGGAGGTCGCTCCGGGCCAGCCTTTCATCATCTATGATCAGTGCCTGAATCATGCTGCGGGTAGTTTAACCGTGGCACGCACGGTAGTGTCGGAAATATTGGCGATGCGGAAAGTTGCTTTTTCTCCATATAGCAACGCAAGGCGTTTAAGTGTACCGCTGATGCCGAAACCATCGCCTGAACCGGGCTCCGTAAGCTGCCCCGTATTATCGACCTGTATAATGAAATGATTGCCTTTGGTTGCTGCTGATATATGTATAGTGCCACCGGAAGAGCGTTTGGATACCCCGTGCTTGATGGCATTTTCCACGAGTGTCTGCAACAGCATGGGCGGCATGGTTTGTTTTTCAGGAATCGGGCCTATGGTGTATTCTATCAGCAGCCTTTCTTCGAAGCGGATCTTTTCAATTGCGAGGTAATGCTTCACCACTTCCAGTTCTTTGTCGAAAGCAATGAGCTGCTGCCTTTCAGAAAGCATAGCGCTGCGTAGTACTTCCGCCAGTTCGCCCACCGCCCGTTGTGCCCGTTCGGGATTTTCTGCGATAAGACTGCGAATGCTGCTAAGTGAGTTGAACAGGAAATGCGGATTGAGGCGGGTTTTCAGATTATCCAGCTCCGCCTGCTTCAAACGGTTCTCACTTTCCAGTTCCTGTCTTTTTATGCGGCCCTGCGCCAGTGCAAAATAGATGGCCACCCATAACCACACGAGCAGGTGCCATACGAAGATGATCAGGATAAAGACGATGATTAATTGCGCATTGGCGGATAGGCCGTCTCTTTCTTTAAGTCCGTTTGAGGAAAAGGATTTCCATCCGCCTGCTTCCCATACAGACAGGATACCCATATTCACTACCAGGAGGATGGAGGTGCCGATCACGGCCAGCCAGAGTTTAGGGAACACCCCACCGAACCGCATACGCTCCAGGCCCTGCTTCCGGATGAAGAGATGCAGCAGGTGAGTACAGAATATTCCGTTAGCGATATGGAAGTAGTAATCGTAATCGACAAACACATCACTCCGCAACCCGAAGCCATCTATCCGGAGATTGCTCCACAGGTAAGTGAAGATGGCCCAGCCAAGGAGCTGGCTTATCCAGTATCGGTATTGCAGTTTCATGGAATCAAAACTAGTCGTTATAGAGTAAGGTAAGAAATTCAATCAGCCGGATGGTGGAAATAGCCGGTGAATGGCGGGAAGTACCTGCAATAAAAAAAGCGCCCCGGTTCCGGGGCGCTCTCAGGTATGGTCAGTTTTTATCAGCGGATGGAATATACTGCCCCTTTCACCGTGGGGAACGAGGTTTGCCGGGCTGCGTTTTGAGCCTTGTAAACGGCTACGCCTTTGGCATTGTAAACTGATTTGCCGGCAGGTACTACCACAGCACAGGGACCGCCTTTGAGGGAACGGATCTTCGCGGTAGCGATAGCGCCATTTTTCCAGTCCATATCCACAGCAAAGCCCCCGCGTGCCCTGAGCCCTTTCACACTGCCCTGCTGCCATCCGGCTTCGGTAGGGAGAGCGGGGAGGAAGCGGATAACGGTGGAGTCGCCATGACTTTGCAGCAGCATTTCCGCCACACCGGAGGTGAAACCGAAGTTACCATCAATCTGGAAGGGAGGGTGGGCACAGAAGAGGTTGGGATAAGATCCGCCTCCGCGTGCATTGGCGGGATCTACCGGGCGCAGCAGCTTGTGAATCAGGCCAAGGGCATGATCTCCATCCTGCAGGCGTGCCCAGAAGTTAATCTTCCACGCGAGCGACCATCCGGTACCATCATCACCACGCTGGCGGAGAGTTTCGCGCATGGCTGCCGCCAGCTCAGGCGTTTTCCAGGGAGTGATTTCATCATAAGGATGCAAGGCGTATGCATGGGAAACGTGGCGGTGGTGGGGCTCGTTATCTTCCCAGTCGTGCAGCCACTCGTTGATGTCTCCTTTTTTACCGATCTGGTTCGGCGCCAGTTGTGCACGCACACTGTCCATTTCCTTACGCCAGGAGGCATCGGTATTCAGGATGCGCGATGCTTCAATGGATGCGCCGAAGAGTTCGCGGCAGATCTGCATGTCGATGGTAGGGCCCATTGCCGTGCTGGCACGGGTACCATCGGGCATAATGAAGCTGTGCTCAGGCGAGTTGGAAGGCGCTGTTACCAGCCAGCCATGCTCCGGCTCGCGGATAAGGATGGCACGCAGGAAGTCAGACGAGCCTTTTAATACCGGATAATATTCGCGGAGGAAAGCAGTATCGCGTGTAAAGCGGAAATGCTCCCAAATGTGTTCGCATAGCCATGCACCGCCGGTGAGGGTAGAGCCCCAGTCGGCCCCTTCGCCGGGCGATGTAAAGCCCCAGGGGTTAGCGATCACATGCGCCACCCAACCGGGGGCATTGTAATACGCTTTCGCTGTACGGGTACCTTCGTTAGACAGCAGGCGGATATAGCGGTGAAGCGGTTCGGAGAGTTCGTCGAGGCCGGTGATGGGTGCCAGCCAATAGTTCATCTGGAGGTTGATGTCGATATGATAATCTCCGTTCCAGGGTGTCTGATACTCTGGTGCCCAGAGGCCCTGCAGGTTGGCAGGGAGGAAGCCGGGGCGCGATGAGCCGATGAGCAGGTACCGGCCATAGTTGTAATACAGAACAGGCAACTGCGGATCGGGTGTGCCATCGAAATAACGGCGGAGCCTTTCCGGAGTAGTGAGTGCATTGGCACCGGCAGCGTTAGCCGCCAGTGTAAAAGAGCTGCGGTTATAATATGCCTGGTGCGCCTGCTGCTGTGCTTTGCGGAGTGCATCATACGATTTGCCTTTCACACCATTGAGGCGTGTAAGCACAACGGGTAACGGAGCCGGACCACGCTGGCGGAAGTCGGTATTATTATAATCTGTTGCTGCGGAAAAATAAAGAGTAACGGCATCTGCATTTTCAATGGTGAGTCCATCCGCAGAAGCAGTGCTACGGCCACCGGTGAGCTGCGCGGAGAGTGCTCCGGCAAAGCGCATTCCCGGTTCTTTCTCGTTATTAAGTTGCCCTTCCATGATGAGGAATCCGTTTTCGGAACGGGTGGCAGCTTTCTCGCGGCGGGAAAGGGCGGCGGTGAAGGAAACTGCGCCTTTCCTGGAGGAAGTGATGCGCACGGCCAGTACATTGGCAGGGGCGCTTATCCAGGCTTCCTGCGTGTATGTGATGCCGTTACGCTGCCAGGTGGTACGTGTTGCGGCGGTGGAGAGGTCGAGTGTACGGCGGTATGCGCTGAAAGGTGCGGTGGTATCCTTCCAGTTGAGGGTGAGGTCACCAAAGGTCTGATAACAGCCAAAGGGAACATTGGCGCCATTGCCATGACCCGAGCCTTTGCCTTTACAGATGAAGTACTGCTGCAGGAGTGTTTGTGCTTCCTTGTTACGACCTGCAAGGAGTGATTCACGGATGCGGGGGAGGATGCGGTAAGCAGTATCGTTGTCAGCTTCCTGCGGACCGCCGGACCATAAACTGATTTCGTTCAGAGAAATGCGGTCGCGCACCGGGCCGCCATAAATCAGGGCACCGAGGGTGCCGTTCCCCAATGGGAGGGCCTCCTGGTAATAATTGGCGGGCTTATCGAAGTAAAGTGTCTGATCAGTCCGCTGCTGGGCGGTTGCTGCAATGGATACGGCCATCAGGGCCGGGAGTAGCACGTGGTTCATATGTTTAAATATAACCGGATTACAGCTAAAAAGAAAGCGTGTGGTAAAGCAGCAACGGGAAAAGATAAAATGGCATCAACACTTACGAATGGCGGCTTCTTCGTAAATTACCGGATGCGTGTTTATCTCCCTTTGTTGTGGGTACTTGTTTCCTGCCATAGCAACGCTCCCAGGTCAGGGATACCCGATATTTCATACGTTGCTGTTGGCGATTACCGCTATCTGGCACCATGCGGTAACCCTGCATACAGCGATACACTGGCCGCAGGTAAAGGGCGTGGTGACTTCAACGTATATGTATTGAAAGACAGTTCGGATGTGAACAATTGCATCGCATCTGCTTATCCCATTTTACAGAAGCAGGCGTTTCCTATGCGTTACGGAAAAGATTTTTTACTGGCGGTAGAGATGAATGATGCGCCGGACTGGGGGATGGATGTAAAGGTGACAAGAAGTGAGGGCGGGATACTGGAGCTGATGTTAATACCGGTGCGGCAGAAGAGTGGGAAAGAGAAGGCGCAGTACATCTGGCACTTTGCAGCCGATGATAAACGGGTGGTGAAGCTGTTGGGCGCCAACAGGCGATTTGCCTATGCGAAAGGGCCGGCCTGGCAACCGGGGCAGGTTTGGCAGGAAGAGGATTGGGCACAGGGAAAGTGACAGCGGTTTGGGAAGGGGCAGGTGACTGAAAAGAAACCCGCATTGTCTAAGCATCTAAGTAGATCGTTTGATCTTAACCGCGTTATAAATAAATCGATATATCGCTGGACAGGCGCCTCCTCTCAGAAAAAATTGCAGGCCGGTAACTGAAAAGAAACCCGCTCATGCAATTAATAATGGGGAAAAGCAACTGCCGGATGTGTGAATTCGGATGTCAGACGGAGTAGTCAAAACGGCAAAAAGCTACTTTGTTGCCGTGGTATGAATACGGCAACAAAATAGCTTTTAGGGATGCACACGGGAGTTAATTGATTGTTAACCGGCGCATTGGTGACGATAAAATAATGCTGACTCCTTTATGAGAAAATGATCAGCAGCATGGGTACTGCCGAGGTAAGCCCGGCCAGCAGCTTGGTGAATTTGATATTAAATCCACCTTTTTCCCCATAATAATAGCTTTCCTTGTATCTGTCATATTCAATGGGAGCTCCCAGATCTTTCATGAGTTTGAGGAACTCGTACAAGGTACGTTCCGAGATCCGGAGGCGCTTGGCGAGCTGGGCTGGCTTGCCGGTCCCTTTAATACGGATCAGGTAATCGATGGTCTGTAGTCTTTCAAAATAACGCTTTGGCATGGATCAACAGGGGGTTTAAGCTAAATTGTAAATGTTGTTAACGAATGTGTCCTGGTATGGAATTGAGACTTCACTGTGTCTGTGTCTAAAAAAGTTGAAAAATCACATCATTCGCGGGTATTGGTTTAAAGGTTAACGAATAAACAGTACTGTTTTGCTTAAATAGGATTCGCCTCTAAATTACGCCGCAGTCCTGCAATATTATGGCAGCAGGCGAACTATTTGAAAAGGCAACCTCATAAAAGAGGTTGCCTTATTAACGGTTAACCTGGAGCTTGAATCATGTACCAATATTACATTACAGCCGTTTCTTACCTTGTTAACGGCATGTTATAAATATGTCATATTTTGATTTTTATTAACAAATAGAATGGGTAGCCTCTGGGTAGCCATTGGGTACCTGATCTACTGCCACCTGCCTGCATCCCAACACCCCTGCTTTTCCACGCTCATGCCAACCTGCCGCACCTCCCTGCGGCACAACTGGTAGTGTCCTTGAATTTGCAAACCCTTTACAGTAGCGAATTATTGCAATAAAAAACCGCCGGCAGGGAGGATGCCAACGGTCATTTTGCTTAAATTAAACCAGAGGCCCGAAGGCGTAAAACGAGCGGTTTTATGGATCAGGTGGTAAATTTCGTACCCAATGTTAATGGCGTTTGAAAAATACTTTTGTTAACAAGATGTTAATGAAATATGATTTAACAGTCTGCTGGGTTTAAACCCAACACGTATTTTGCCACTAAACCGGGAGTCATTTCGGGAAATATTTATCTCAGCATGCATCATTCCACGCATCTTGTCACTTTATGCCCCTGCCCCTGAAAATTTCACACCCATTTCAGATTTACACATTCCCGGCCAATAAACTACCATTTTTCACCCCGCAGGCAAACTAACTTGCCGGCTTCATTCAAAATCAAACGCTAAGCATGAAACGATCATTGATCCTGGCCGCCTTCTGCGCCCTCTGCCTTTCCACAGCAGCTCAGGAAAAACGCATCTTCAACGAAACTCCTGCCCAAAAAGAAAAACGCCTCGCCTGGTGGACCAACGACCGGTTTGGCATGTTCATCCACTGGGGTATCTATGCCCTCCCGGCCCGCCACGAATGGGTACAGAACCGCGAACAGATTTCCGACTCCGCTTACAGGAAATACTTCGAACTCTTCAATCCGGATCTCTACAACCCGCGCGAATGGGCCCGGCAGGCCAAAGCCGCAGGTATGAAGTATGCCGTAATCACCACCAAACACCACGATGGCTTCTGCCTGTTCGATTCCAAATACACCGATTATAAATCCACCAACACCCCCGCCAAAAGAGATCTCATCCGCGAATGGGTGGATGCTTTCCGCGCCGAAGGACTTAAAATCGGATTCTACTATTCACTCATCGACTGGCACCATCCCGATTTTACCATCGATAACACACACGCCCAGCGCCCGCGTAACCCGGAAGATTATGATAAGCTCAACAAAGGCCGCGATATGAATAAGTACCGCACCTTTATGCACAACCAGGTGCGGGAGCTGCTCACTAATTATGGTAAAGTGGATATGCTCTGGCTCGATTTCTCTTACCCTGGCAAAAACGGTAAAGGGCATGAAGACTGGAACTCACTCGATCTCATCAAAATGGTGCGCAAACTGCAGCCCGCTATCATAGTTAACGACCGGCTGGACCTGAAGGAGTATGCTGATGGCGGTGATTTCGTAACGCCCGAGCAATTCAAGGTATCGGCATGGCCCACCCAAAACGGCCAGCGCGTACCCTGGGAAACCTGCCAGACCTTCTCCGGATCCTGGGGCTACTACCGGGATGAAAACACCTGGAAAGACAATAAACAACTCCTCGTACTCCTCATTGAATCGGTAAGTAAAGGAGGTAACGTACTACTGAACGTAGGTCCTACTGCCCGTGGCAAATTCGATCCCCGCGCACAAAAGGCACTTGCCGGTATGGGGGAATGGATGGAGCTGCACGGCCGCAGCATTTACGGTTGCACTCAGGCGCCAGACGAATTCGCCCGTCCTGATCATAGCCTGATCACTTACAACCCAACCACCAAACGCCTCTACATCCACCTGCTCGACTACCCACTGCAAAACTTCACCCTGCCCGGCTATAAAGGCAAAGTGAAATATGCCCAGTTCCTGCACGATGGTTCCGAGATTAAATTCAGCGCCCCCGCAGGCCACTGGATCAAGAACGAAGTAGGCGCCAACGATCTCAACCTGAGCCTCCCCGTCATCAAACCCGGCGTGGAAATCCCCGTGATTGAACTCATCCTGGCAGATTAACCGTATTTGATGGCAATCAGAAGCCATGCAATAGCCACTCAGATGGTCATGTAAATGTCATGTGAGATACCTTTGAGTTACCTTTGAGATACCTTTGAGTCACCTTTGTCATACCCTTAAAAGGGGTAAGACAAAGGTGTCTCAACTTTGGGACAATCATCATACAAACGAGTTTGTTATTAATCACTTCTTATCGTTGATGACGGTGTTTCGCTGCTTCTGCTATCTTTATTCCCTGATTAAGGGTTAAATCCAACTCAAATGATTAGAAAAATCGCTTCCTTCCTCCTTTTGGCAGCCACTGCAGCCGGATCAGCCAGTTTCCTTCCCGCAGAGCCGCCTCCGCCGGCTAAACCGAATGTTATTATCATTTTCATGGATGATATGGGGTATGGAGACCCCTCGTGTTATGGTGGAGGGCCTTATACCACGCCTCACCTCGACAGGATGGCTGCACGGGGAATGCGTTTCACCCACTTCTATGCTGCTCAGGCAGTATGTTCCGCTTCACGGGCTGGCCTGCTTACGGGCTGTTATCCTAACAGGATCGGGATTCACAATGCCCTTAACCCAAATGCTAAAATTGCGCTGAACGGTGAGGAGGAAACGATTGCGGAGATTTTGAAAGATCAGGGCTACAAAACAGGTATGGTAGGCAAATGGCACCTCGGGGCCAAAGTGCCGTTTCTGCCATTACAAAATGGCTTCGATGAATATCTGGGCCTGCCATATTCCAATGATATGTGGCCGGTACATTACGACGGCAAGCCTTATCCGGATACATCGAAAGTATGGCGGGCACAATACCCGCCGCTGCCGCTTATTGAAGGCAACGAAACCCGCCGCATCATCCGTAACCTCGATGATCAGGCGGAACTTACCGGGATTTATACCGACCGTGCATGCGAGTTCATCCGCAAAAACAAGAAAGCTCCCTTCTTCCTCTATATGGCGCATAGTATGCCTCATGTACCCATTGCAGTATCCAAAGCTTACCGCGGCAAAAGCGGTGCAGGACTGTTCGGGGATCTGATGACGGAGCTGGATGCTTCTGTGGGTAAAGTCCTCCAAACACTCAAAGAAAACGGACTCGATAAAAATACCCTCGTGATCTTCACTAGTGATAATGGCCCTTGGCTGAATTATGGTAACCATGCCGGTAATACCGCAGGCTTACGGGAAGGCAAAGGCTCCAGCTGGGAAGGCGGCCAGCGCGTGCCCTGTATCATGCAATGGCCCGGACAAATACCTGCCGGCACCGTATGCAATAAAGTAGCTGCTGCCATTGATGTACTGCCTACCGTAGCTGCCATCTGCGGAGCAAAGCTGCCTGCAAAGAAGATTGACGGACTAAGTATTTTACCCCTGCTCAAAGGCGATCCCACAGCTAATCCGCGCGAGCATTTCGTGTATTACTACAACGTAAATAACCTGGAGGCGGTACGCAAAGGACAGTACAAGCTGGTATTCCCGCATAAAGGCCGTACATACCGTTTACATGTACCCGGCTACGATGGTTTCCCTGGTTCCGCGCCGGATGTAGATGTACCGGCTGCACTGTACGACCTCAGTATTGATCCGGGAGAAACAACGGATGTCAGCAAAGTATTCCCTGAAGTGGTGAAAGATATTGAAGCCATTGCAGATAATTACCGCCAGACGCTTGGTGATGAGCTGCGTAAAATGCCCGGAACGGAACGCCGCCCTGCGGGTAAAGTACAGCAGTAATAATATCAAACTAATTTGCATTGCCCTCCCGGTTTCATTACCGGGAGGGCTTTTTCATGGCTGTTAGCACCTGAATCGCAGATAAGGCCCGCCTGTATTGAACTTTCAACTGTGGCCGATGTTAATATATGTAGTTGCATCTGTCCGTTTTCTCCCTCTGCCCCCGCCTGTTTAGCCCTCTTCCTTTCAATCCGATTGCTGACATTCTAAACACGTTGATGTATGAAACCAGGCTTACTCAAGTATGTCGCGGTACTGATGCTGTTCCTTTGCACAGGGCTGGCACAGGCCGGTCCGCCAGCAGACCCCGTGAAGGGTACAGTGCGGGATAAAGAAGGAAATCCCCTGCCGGGCGTAACCATTCAGATCAAAGGCACGAACCAGGGCACAGTAACCCAGCCCGATGGTACGTATTCCCTCAATGTTACAGATCCCAATGCCATACTGGTATTTTCTTATATCGGCTACACTCCGCAGGAAGTACCGCTTGGCGGCCGCGCAGTGGTGGATCTGGTACTGGAATCTTCCGCCAGTGAACTGAACCAGGTTGTAGTAGTGGGGTATGGTACCCGCCGCAAGCGCGACCTCACAGGGTCTGTAGGTAGTGTGAGTGGCGATGCTATTGCCGCCCAACCTGTGAATACTGCCACGCAGGGCGTACAGGGTAAGCTGGCCGGGGTACAGATCATCAGTTCCGGCGCTCCCGGATCGCAGCCGCAGGTGCGTGTGCGCGGTACGGGTAGTATGCTCGCCGGCGCGGAACCATTGTATGTGGTGGATGGTGTGCTGACGAATGATATCCGGAATATTAATACGACAGACATTCTTACCATGGATGTACTGAAAGATGCATCTGCATCCGCCATCTACGGTGTGCGGGCCGCTAATGGCGTAATCATTATTACCACCAAACGCGGGCGTGTGGGTAAGATGGAGGTAAGTTACAACATGTCTGTAGGCTGGCGGGAAGTGGCCAGTCTGGTGAAAATGGCTAACAGTGCCCAGTATACCGATTATCTGAAAGATGCCGGACCCAACGTTACCATTCCTTCCTACAATGCAGATAGCGATTGGTATGATGCGCTGCTCCGCAAAGGAATGCAGCAAACGCACAACGTTTCCCTTTCCGGCGGTACCGAAAAGTTCCTGTACTATTTCAACGTTGGTTACCTCACCGATGAAGGTATTGTGCGCAGCAATAAATACGACCGCTTCACCATACGGTCTAACAACGAATGGAACATCGCCAGCAACCTCAAATTTGTTGCGCAGGTTTCCTATATGCACAACACCACGCAGAATGTAAACCTCGCGGAAGTGTATAACAACACCTACCGTGCAGCGCCTGTTATCCCTATCACCCGCGATGGTAAGTATGGTAATACTTCCGCCTTTCAGAACGTAGGTAATCCCATCCTTTCGATTGATAAGGTTAACGACCGGTATAAGGAAAACCGGTTGCAGGGAACGGGGTACCTGGAATACAGTCCGTGGGAGTTTATTAAACTGCGCAGCAGCATGAGCGCTAACCAGGGTTTCCAGAACCGGCGGCGTTATAACGTAGCATTCCTCAACAACGAATCCACTTTCCTGGTAGCCGGTGGTAACCAGCAGCGGCCTGAAAGCCAGCTCACGATGGTGAAGGAAGAAGGCACGGAATGGATATGGGATAACACGGTAACGTTCCAAAAGAAGTTCGACCGGCACGATCTCACAGTACTGGCAGGCTTCACCTCGCAGGAGTACCAGGGTAATTATCTTGAAGGCCTGCGGCGAAATGTGCCTAACAGTCCTGATTTATGGTACCTCATTGCAGGTGATCCCAATACATCCACCAATACAGCGGATGGTGATAAATACGCCCGCCGCTCCTGGCTGGGCCGTATCAATTACAGTTATGCAGACAAATATCTGCTGACGGCATCTTTCCGTAATGATGCTTCATCCCGGTTCCCGTCCGATAACCGGAATGGTTATTTCCCCGCGGTAGGTGCCGGTTGGGTAATTTCAGAAGAACCCTGGATGCCGAAAGGCGGCGCGCTGAGCTTCCTGAAACTACGCGGCAGCTGGGGGCGTATCGGTAACGATAACATATCTTCCAACCTCTACATACTCACGGCTAATTCTGGACTACTGTACTTCTTCGGCGGTACACCCACGCTGGGTACCAATCTTGCCGATATCAAAGACAGGAATCTGAAATGGGAAACAACAGAGGAATACGACTTCGGCCTTGAATTCGCTTTCCTCGACAGTCGCCTCACCGGTGAAGTAAACTATTACAATAAGAAAACCAAAGACGCACTGGTGACTGTGAAGATACCCGGTTTGCTGGGTGATCCCGATAATGAATACACTACCAACGCGGGCTCTTTTGTGAACAAGGGATGGGAGTTTACAGTAGGCTGGAAGGATAATATCTCGGAAGATTTCAGTTACAACATCGGAGGTAACCTTACGTTGAACGATAATGAAGTAACCGGCCTCAACCAGGGCCAGCCGTTATTCCGTGGCGGAGTAGGGCAGCAGGGTAATATAACCAAGACTGATAACGGGCAGCCCATCGGCAGCTTCTTTGTGCTGGATGCCATGGGCGTATTTCCTACGCAGGGTGCCATTGATGCTTATGTAAATAAGAACGGGCAGAAGATTCAGCCTAACGCCCAGCCCGGCGATCTGCAATACCGCGATGTAAATGATGACGGCTCCATTAATGATCTGGACCGCATCTACGCAGGCTCGTATCAGCCTAAATTCTACTACGGTATCAACGCGGGCCTCGCCTGCAAAGGGATCGATTTCAGTATGGATTTTTACGGTAACGCCGGCAATAAGATCTATAACGGGAAGAAGGCATTCCGCTATGAGGTGACGGATAATGTGGAAGCAAAGTATGCCGACCGGCGGTGGACCAGCACCCGGCCATCCACTACCGATCCGCGTGTACTGTATGGTAATACACCAGCATCCACCTATTTCGTCGAATCAGGAAATTTCTTCCGGCTTAACAATATCACATTGGGGTATAGCCTGCCTAAAAGAATATTGGATAATATCAAAATGGAAAAGATCCGTATTTACCTGACATCGCAAAATCTGTTTACCAGCAAGCGCTTCAGCGGTTTCAGCCCGGAAATGATTTCCAGTAATCCCAAGCAGGATGGCTTCCTTAGTCTGCAAAACAGTAGTAGCCCGCTCGAAGCCGGTATCGAACTAAGTCCATATCCCACAACGCGTACATATGCGCTGGGTCTGAACATCACCTTCTAAAAACGGCGACATGAAAAAACTGAATTATATACCATTTGTGCTGATTGGCTCCCTCGTAATATATGCCGCCTGCGGAAAGAGTTTCCTCGACATTCCGCCGCAGGGAAGGGTAACGGAAGACGAGATCAGGACCAATCCCACCGCTTCCATCGATCTGGTGAACGGTGTATATAACGTGATGTGGCTGGGCGGGTTTGGCCCCGATGTACACGGGCTGCAATTCATTACCCTCACCAGCATCTCCAGCGATGATGCCGATAAAGGCAGTACTCCACAGGACTATGAACCCGCACTGCAGATAGACAATTTCATCTTCACGGCCACCAACCCGATTGTTCAGAATTACTGGACGGGTTTGTACCAGGCCATTGCGCGGTGTAACCAGGCGCTGGATAAATTGCCGCTAAGTCCGTTGGAGGCTGCAGAGAAAAACAGGCTGATAGGTGAAGTACGTTTCCTGCGCGGATACTTTTATTTCAACCTCGTGAGAACATATGGAGGCGTACCAAAGCTGGACCGTGTGCCTACACCAGACGAAGCCAATTCAGACGAGTTTCAGACACGTGCCACGGCCGATGTGATCTATGAACTCATTATCAGTGATCTGCAGTTTGCGGTGGATAATGTGCCGCTGAAAGGCGCCACACAGGTAGGGCGCGTTACAAAAGGCGCAGCACAGATGTTGCTGGGGAAAGTTTATATGTACCGTAAAAACTGGCAGAAAGCTTTTGAGCTCTCGCAGGCGGTGGTGAACTCAGGCCTGTACGATACCCTTTCTGCCTATGCCGATATCTGGCGGGCAAAGGGAGCCAACTCCATCGAATCGATCTTCGAAGTGCAAACCGGTACAAATGCAGCCTGCAATGCGGCAATTGAACTATATGCGAATTCGCAGGGGATAAGAGCCAGGAAGGGGTGGTCCGATTTCGGATTCGGATTTAATAATCCCACTGCCGACCTCGCTGCCGCCTATGAGCCTGGCGATAAACGGAAAGATGCCACCATCATCACGATTCTTCCCAATGGTACCGTACTGTGGGACGGCTTCCGGGTACCCAGCCGCGACTCTGTGGAAAACGACCGCTACAGTTATAAAGCTTATCACAGCCGTACGCAGGAGCCTTATTGCGGCAGTCCGGACCGTACGCCGAAAAACCTCCGGGTACTGCGTTATGGTGAATTGCTCCTGCAATATGCTGAAGCTGCCAATGAAGCAGGGAACGGCGGGGAAGCACTGGCCAAACTGAACATCGTTCGTAAAAGAGCAGGCCTGCCGCCTGCCGTTAGCGGTGGACAGGCAGATCTCCGGCAGAAGATCTGGAAAGAAAGAAGGGTAGAGCTGGCCATGGAGCACGACCGCTTCTGGGATCTGGTGCGTACCGGCCGTGCAGGCGCCGTAATGCGGGCACATGGAAAAGCATTCATGGATAACAAGAACGAGTTGTTCCCTATTCCGCAGGAGCAGATCGTGCTTTCCAACAACCGTCTGAAACAAAACCCGGGTTATGATTGATATGCTCCGGCAATTTGCCATAACATGTTTTACAATATTCCTTTTGCCTATGGTGCTAATGGCACAGCAAAAGAAAAAGATCCCCCGGCAACAGCTGGGGGATACTGCTTTGGTGACGCTCGTGCAGCAGCGCACCTTCGATTACTTCTGGAAGTTTGCTCATCCCGTATCTGGCCTGGCGCCGGAACGTACCATAACACCGGATACCGTAACCATCGGTGGTTCCGGGTTTGGAGTGATGGCCATCCTGGTGGGAATCGAAAGGAAATTCATTACCCGGGAAGAAGGGCTGGACAGATTGCTGAAGATCGTGAACTTCCTGCTTACTGCCGATCATTACCACGGCATATGGCCGCACTGGATGCATGGTGCCACGGGTAAAACCGTACCCTTCGGGCGGCGCGACGATGGGGGCGACCTTGTAGAATCGGCCTTCATGTGGCAGGGGCTATTGTGCGTGCGGCAGTACTTCGACAGGGATGTTCCCAAAGAAAGGCAGCTGCGCGATAAGATAGGATGGATGTGGAATGAAACGGAATGGAGCTGGTATACACAAGGCGGGCAGGATGTGTTGTACTGGCACTGGTCGCCTAACCAGGGCTGGGCTATGAATCATCCCGTGCGGGGGTATAATGAATGCCTGATCGCTTATGTGCTGGCTGCCTCATCTCCCACATATCCCATTACGCCTAAAGTGTATCATCAAGGCTGGGCGGTGAATAACCATTTTCTGAACGGAAGGGAATATTACGGGATCACTCTGCCGCTGGGGTTCCCTTATGGAGGACCGCTTTTCTTTGCGCATTACTCCTTCCTCGGTCTTGATCCGAGAGGACTGAAAGACAGGTACGCTGATTACTGGGAACAGAACCGGAACCATACGCTTATTAACCGGCAGTATTGTATCGACAATCCTAAGAAGTTCAAAGGTTATGGTCCGGAATGCTGGGGGCTTACCGCGAGTGATAACCATGAGTTTTACAATGCCCACAGTCCAACCAATGATCTCGGAGTGATTACACCAACGGCTGCACTCTCTTCTTTCCCATACACGCCGGAGTATTCCATGCAGGCCATGCGTCATTTTTATGATAAGCTGGGCGACCGGCTATGGGGACCATACGGTTTTTACGATGCCTTCAATGAAACGGAAAACTGGTTTGATTATCAATATCTTGCTATAGACCAGGGACCTATAGTGGTGATGATCGAGAATTACCGCAGCGGGCTGCTGTGGCGGCTTTTCATGAGTTGCCCGGAAGTGAAAACGGGTTTAAAAAGACTGGGCTTCAGTAGTCCTGTTCTGTAGAATGCGAATCCACTACCAGTATCCGTTAAAATAATGCTTTGTTACATGCAACCGATTGCATAATTTCGGTACACGTTTACAGGATGGTTTTAAAGATATGGTTGCCCTGATACCTGCAAACGTTTGCTTAAATAATTACACGTCGCCAACGATCAACTGAATAATTTTTTTTATATATGCCCTGCGAGGCACCGCGTTATGAAAAGTAGTATCATGTACTTTTCCAATCAAATCCAGTTTTCCGGGAAGTTCACGGGTGGTATGGTTGTGTTCCGTACCCCTGTGAATGCCGGGACCATGGAGCGCCGGTGCGGCAAATTAAAACAGGTAACATCAATATGAATGTAAGGATGAAAGGCTGGGTAGCCGGGTTGTTGTGCCTGGCAGCTACACCGGTGACGGCACAGAAAGTGATGCCGGCCGATCCGTTGCTGAAGCTCTGGTACCGCCAGCCTGCTGCTAACTGGAATGAGGCATTGCCAGTGGGGAATGGGCGTATCGGGGCTATGGTATTTGGGTCGGTGGAAGAGGAGCAGCTGCAGCTGAACGAAGCTTTTTTATGGAGCGGCGGGCCGGGTGTGGGTAATAATCCGGATGCTTATAATCAGCTGCCTGTAGTACGGCAGGCGCTGTGGAGCGGGGAGTACCTCAAAGCGGATTCCATCAGCCGGTTGATGCTCGGGCCTTACTCAGCACGGTACCTTACATTAGGCAGCCTGTTGCTTAAAACGGATAATACTACAAATACCACAGGGTATGAGCGCACGTTGGATCTCAACACCGCTACTGCCACGGTTTCTTATACTGCGAATGGAGTACGTTTTACGCGGGAGGTTTTTGTATCCTATCCCGATCAGGTGATGGTGATCCTCTGGAAAAGCAGCAGCAAAGGTGCCATCAACTTTACAGCCAGCTTCCGGAACCCTATGCAGTCTGTTACCGCTGCAAAGGCGAAAGATCACCTGGTGATGAAAGGGCAGTGCCCGTCTTACGTGCCCCACCGGCCGTATGAAAAGCGCTCCATAGAATATGATCCCGCCAAAGGCATCCCTTACGAAGTGCATGTGAAAGCCACGCTTAAAGATGGTAGTTCCACTGCCGGAGTAGATGGCCTGCATATCAAAGGCGCCACGGAAGTGACGTTGCTCGTTTCTATCGGAACGGGATATAATGGTCCAAATAATGATCCGGTGCGCAATGGCCGCAAGGCGGACTCCGCTGCACTGGCACCCCTGAAAAAGGTGGCCGGAACTGCGTACGGTGCCCTGCTGCAACGCCATCTCGCTGACTACCGGCCCCTTTTCAGCCGGGTAGCGCTGGACCTCGGGAAGGATACTTCCGCCGGCAAACCTACAGACGTAAGGCTGCTGGAATACACCCGCGCCAAAGGCAACCGCGATCCTCAGCTTACCACACTGCTTTACCAGTTTGGCCGCTACCTCATGATCGCAGGATCGAGAAAGGGCGGGCCGGCTATGAACCTCCAGGGTATCTGGAACGATAAAGTACAACCACCATGGGGCTCTAACTATACCACGAACATCAACACCCAGATGAATTACTGGCCGGCAGAAACCGCCAACCTCAGTGAGTGTGCCGCGCCTCTGTTTGAATTCATCGCCCA
The DNA here is from genome assembly GCF_003149455.1 of Chitinophaga deserti. Lineage (GTDB taxonomy): Bacteria > Bacteroidota > Bacteroidia > Chitinophagales > Chitinophagaceae > Chitinophaga > Chitinophaga deserti. Next base: position 211,181 of record NZ_QFFK01000001.1, on the reverse strand, counting down.
GCTTGCAGAGAACGGCAAAGAGACCGCCAAAGTCAATTACGGGCTCTCCGGCTGGACCGTACACCACAATGCCGATATATGGGCTATAACTGCCCCTTCCGGCGGTTTTGACTGGCGCGACCCCAGAGGCGATCCCCGCTGGGGCATCTGGCCCATGGCAGGCGCCTGGTTGTGCCGCCACCTCTGGGAGCATTATGCTTATACGGGAGACAGTGTGTTCCTCGAAAAAACTGCTTACCCACTCATGAAAGGGGCTACGGAGTTTATGCTGGACTGGCTCATAAAAGATACATCCGGGCATTGGGTTACCAACCCCTCTACTTCCCCGGAGAATAATTTCCGTATCAACGGAGTGCGCAAAGGCTCGGTAAGCATCGCCTCCACCATGGATATTTCTATTATCCACGACCTGCTGAACCGTACTGCGCTCGCAGCCACATTGCTGAAGCGGGATAAAGAACTGGTATCGCAGATCAGGCAGAAGCTGGCAAAACTATACCCCTTCCAGGCAGGTCAATACGGCCAGCTGCAGGAATGGTACCTCGACTGGGATGATCCGAAAGACAGTCACCGTCACCTTTCACATCTCTACGGCCTGTTCCCCGGTAATGCGATAACGCCCCGCCGTCAGCCCGAACTGGCTGCCGCCGCAAAGCGCAGTCTGCTGCTCCGTGGCGATGGTGGAACAGGATGGTCGAAGGCCTGGAAGATTAACTGGTGGGCTCGCCTCGAAGATGGTGACCATGCCTATACCATGCTCAATAAGCAATTATTCCTGGCCACGGCAGACTCTATCAGCGTGGCAGACAACAGCGGCGGTTCTTATGCCAACCTGTTTGATGCACATCCTCCTTTCCAGATAGACGGCAACTTTGGGGTAACCTCCGGGATTACAGAGATGCTGGTGCAAAGTCATGACGGGGTGATTCATATTTTACCGGCATTGCCATCCGCATGGCCCAACGGCAGCGTGAAGGGATTGAAAGTGAAAGGCGGAATGGAAATCGACATCGTATGGAAAAACGGAAAACTGCAATCCGCAAACATCCGTTCACAGAAAGATGCCGGCAGCAGGATTATCAGAACCGGAGTGCCTGTGAATATCGCAGCGGCCCCTGCATCAAAAGAAACTGCAGGCGGATTGAAGGATTTTGATTTCGCTGTGAACAAGCGCATTTCCGCTGCGGATAAATTACCAGCACTGGACTTGCCAACGGTACAGGATCAGGCGGTACAGATTAAAAAAGGTACAACCACGATAATAGTAAAATGAGAAAGGCAGGTTGGATATTGGGATGTGGGCTCGCTTTGGGGCTTCCTGCTACTGCACAGTTCCAGGGCGATGACGAAGGCATCCTTATGCAACGCGCCGCCAGCAGAGACAGTGTGGCTATTGCTTCGGCAGTAAATGGCTGGTGGACGGCCTCCATGAACGGTCACGAGCAACGCATTGCCTGGTGGAGAGAGGCCCGGTTTGGGTGTTTTATTCACTGGGGCGTATACTCCGTACCGGGTGGATTGTGGAAAAACAAGAAAGTGGGTGGATATGCGGAACATCTCATGCGGAAAGAGAAAATCTCCCGCGCAGATTATGCCCGCGAACTGCTGAAACCTTTTAACCCGGAAGCATTCAATGCCGATAAATGGGTGCGCACGATCCGTGATGCCGGAATGAAGTACCTGGTGATCACCGCCAAACATCACGACGGCGTAGCGATGTACCCATCCGCAATCGGAGACTATACTATCAAAGCATCTGCCTTCCGCCGCGATCCTATGCAGGAACTGGCAGAAGCCTGTAAGAAGTACGGTATACGCTTCGGGTTCTATTATTCCCACGCCTTCGACTGGGAGCACCCCGATGCTCCGGGCAACGACTGGGATTATAAGAACCCCGGTGGCGACAAGCAGCTGTATGGCGGCACCAACTGGTATGATCATCATCCTGAATTACTGCCCAAAGCAGTGAAGTATGTGGATGAAAAAGCCATCCCGCAGATAAAGGAGTTGCTGCAAAAGTATCATCCGGATATTCTTTGGTTTGATACCCCGCATAAATTACCCTTATCAGAGAATATTCGCATCCTTAAAGCGATCCGCGAAGTGGATGTCAATGTGGTTGTGAACGGGCGCTTGGCACGTAGTTCGGCAGTTTCTTTCGGAGATTATAAAAATACTGCCGACAGGCCTGCTGCATTTTACCCGGTAGAAGGTGATTGGGAAGCCATCCCTACCACCAACGAGTCTTACGGTTATTCCAGGTACGACGATAGTCATAAATCGCCCGCGTTCTTCATCCGCCTCCTCACAAAGGCAGCGGCACGCAATGGCAACCTGCTTATGAATATTGGTCCAATGGGTAACGGGCGCATAGATCCGCGGGATACTGCCATTCTGCACAACATTGGCGAATGGCTGAAAGTGAACGGAGAAAGCATCTACGGATCTCAGCCATCACCATTACCCGTACAACAGTGGGGGGATGTAACACGCAAAGGAAACAGACTGTACCTCCACTTGTATGAGTTGCCTGTTGAAGGTATACTGACCATAGGCGGACTTACGGCTGAACCTGAAAAGGCTTATCTCCTCGCTACAGGAGCGCCATTGAAAGTGAAGCGCATAAGCCCGAAAGATGTACAGATAGAAATGCCCCAAACCTGGGTAGACCCTGCGGCAACGGTGATAGTGCTGGATGTAAAAGGCGATATAACAAAAGAAGAACACCGGCTGGTAGAAGGCAGGGCGCAACATATATTTCATGCTTTCGACGCAGCACTGCATGGCAAAGGCTGGAGCTATGGCGATGGAAAGGCAGGGAAGGATGTTGCACAAAACTGGAAAGACACAACGCAATACCTTACCTGGAAAATACGGCTGACGAGGCCAACTAAATTTAAAGTAGCGCTGCGATTTGCGGAAGGTGGAGGGCCAAAGAACTGCAGGTTTATCCTTAGTGCCGGAAGGAAGTTGCTGGAAGGAACGCCCGGGGCGGATGGGGAATGGGATATGATTCAGCTGAATGCCGGTATTACGGAACTAAAGCTGGCGCTGGAAGGTGGTGCTGACGCAGAAGGATTGAAGTTCCGGCAAATGGAATTGTTATTACCATGATTATCAGAATGCCTGAAATGGAACGATACAACATTTTAAAGCTTGCACTCGTATATGTTTGCCTGATGTGGCTGCAAACCGCAACCGCAGGGGGCGGCGACTGGCTGAAACGGGCGCTGGAAGTGAGGCGTACGCAGATACGTACGGAGGCTGCATGGGCTATGCAACAACAGCCGGTAACGGTAACCGCATCGTCCTGCGATCGCAGTGCCGGTGGCAAGCACGATTTTTACTCCGAAGGTGATTATTGGTGGCCCAATCCTGTACATGCTGATAGTCCGTATATACAGCGCGACGGGCAAACCAATCCCGGAAATTTTGTGGCGCACCGCCAGGCAATGGTACGCTTCAGCCGTGTTGTAGGGGCTTTAGCTGCGGCCTATGTGGCAGACGGTAAGCGTGCATCGCTGGAGCATGCAAAGAAGCATGTGCTGGCATGGTTTGCTGACAGTGCTACCAGCATGAGTCCGCACCTGTTATATGCACAGGCTATTAAAGGCAGGGCAACGGGCCGTGGTATAGGTATAATTGATACCATTCACTTCCTCGAAGTGGCGCAGGCGCTGCGGATTATGGAGAAGGCCGGCGTGTTGAAAGGGCAGGAGCTGGAAGCAGTGCGCAGGTGGTTTCGGGAGTACCTGCAATGGATGACGGAACACCCTTATGGGAAAGATGAAATGCAGGCGAAAAACAACCACGGTACCTGCTGGGTAATGCAGGTGGCGGCGTTTTCCGCCTTCCTGAAAGATACCGCCTGGACGAGTTTTTGCGAACGCCGTTACAAAGAAGTATTGCTGCCCGGGCAGATGGCCGAAGACGGCAGCTTCCCGTTGGAACTGCGCAGAACAAAACCATATGGATATGCGTTATTCAATCTGGATGCCATGACTACCATATGCCAGATCCTCAGCAAACCCGGCGCGGATCTCTGGCAGTATGAGACTTCCGGAGGGAGGTCAATAAGTAAAGGCATATCCTTTATGTACCCCTATGTTCAGCAAAAAGATTTATGGCCTTGCGGCAAAGACGTAATGTATTGGGAAGAGTGGCCCATGGCGCATCCTTTCCTGTTATTTGCAGCCGTGGCTTATAAAAAAGAAGAGTATTTCCGGTTGTGGGAGCGATTGCCTCATAACTCGGCTGTAGAAGAGGTATTGCGCAACCTGCCGGTTCGCAATCCTGAAATCTGGTTGGTTAAACTTTAAGATATTATATACATGAACGCATAAAGATTTTTACTGTAGACGTGGAATATGATAACGCCGGTCTCGTCTGAGCCGGCATCTTTTTTTACTTCCGGCGCACAGTAATGCCCGCTGAATTTACAGTAGCAATTTTGTTTTAAAAAGAAGATGATAGTAGTTCAATCAGCTGCAGTGTGCGACGCAACGGCTGTTAAATGGTAAAGTAAATGCCGGCTGCTGCCTGCATTATTTATGTATTTACCGCGCTTGGGCAAACTTCCGAAACAAGGCGGAAAAGTATGTCGCGCAGCAGGTCGGCATCCTGCTCCCCGATAATGCTGGTGTAATACTCCTGAATACCTGTAACGGCTCCGAACATATCGATCATGAGCTGCTTCCCTTTCTCACTTAAAAAGATAACTGTAGCGCGCTTGTCGGTTTCATGCTTGCGGGTTACAATGTAATCGCTTGCCTCCAGGTTCTTAACCACCTTACTCATCGCCTGCTTGGTGATGCGTGCCTTTTTAGCCAGCTCATTATTAATGGTGCCTTCCGTAGAGATGTTCGCCATAAGCACCATGTCGCCAATCTTAAAATCGGCATAACCATTCTTTTGCAAATGCTCGGTGAGGCGGGCATCGTAATCTTTTTTTACAATGCTCAGCAATCTTATCAGCAGCTTATGCCGTTGTGCAATAATATCAGTCAGTTGTTGGTCCTTATCAGAAATTGTCATGGTGGTGCGGACAGTGTTTGGATGAAGGGCTAAAATATTCCTTTTGTCATACAAAGATAATAATATTTTGAAGAAGGTCAACTTATTTGTCTAATTGGTAAGCTTGGTTTACCTTTGGCCCCATTTCTTGATAAACACACACAATGGAAACTGCACCCGCAAGCCCGCGTAAGGGCAAACTCGTGGCGCGACTGATCTTTGTCGCCATACTGATTCTCGGCGCCATATTCGGCGTAAAACAATGGCTTTATGCCCGTCATCACGAAACTACAGACAACGCACAGGTAGAAGGGCATTCCGCTCCCGTAATAGCCCGTGTGGCTGGCTACGTGAATGGGCTTAGCGTTCAGGATTACGGTAATGTGCACCGGCATGATACCCTGGTAACCATCGACGATGAGGAATACCGGATTGCACTTCAGCAGGCGGAAGCCGACCAGCTGCAGGCTGCCGCAGATGTGGCAACTGCACGCGCTAACCTGGTAAATGCCCAGGCAGGCATTACCGTGGCACAATCCAACGCGCAGGTAGCATTGGTGCGGAAGGATAAATCTACTGCCGACCTCCGGCGCGATCAGAACCTTTTCGACGATCATGCCATAACCAACCGCCAGCTCGACGATACCAAGGCTGCGAGCCTCACTAACGACAAGCAATACCAGGCAGCACAGGACAACATTACCCTGGCCCGCTCTGCTGTTCAGGTAGCCGCAGCCAAAGTACAGCAGGCAGAAGCCCTGCTGGCAAGTAAACAGGCCGCTGTAGGCCAGGCGAAGCTGAAGCTGAGCTATACCAACGTAACTGCTAACATTACGGGCCGCATCGGCAAAAAGAATGTGGAAGCAGGGCAATTTGTACAGGCCGGCCAAAGCCTCTTCACGATTGTGGACGAGAATGGCTTTTACATAGTAGCCAACTTCAAGGAAACACAGCTCGCGCATATCACCGTAGGCCAGGAGGCCGATATTGAGGTGGATGGTATCAGCGGATTGCATCTGAAAGGGCATGTGGTTGCTATTTCCCGCGCTACGGGTGCCAAATTCTCCCTGCTGCCGCCCGATAATGCTACCGGTAACTTCGTGAAGATTGTGCAGCGTGTACCTGTTAAAATATCCATTGACAATGCTGACCAATACCTCGACCGCCTGCGCGCCGGCCTGAGCGTGGAAGTGGCTTTAAAATACTAGACGCATGACAGCGAAACCAAAAGGGCTCGCCAAATGGATCATCGTGGCCACCGTCATCTCCGCTACCATGCTGGAGCTGATAGATACCACGATTGTGAACGTGGCGCTGTCGCAGATCAGCGGCAACCTGGGCGCCACGATCGAAGACGCCTCATGGGTCATCACCGCATATGCCATCGCTAACGTGATCGTGATCCCCATGACCGGGTTTCTTGCTTCCTATTTCGGCCGGAAAAACTATTACCTCACCTCCATCCTCATCTTCACTTTTGCTTCGTATATGTGCGGGCAATCGGGCAGCCTGTGGGAACTGGTGGCCTGGCGCTTTTTGCAGGGCGTAGGCGGAGGGGCACTGCTGAGTACTTCACAATCCATCCTGTTCGATACTTTCGAGATATATGAACGCCCCACGGCATCAGCGATCTTTGGGATGGGGGTTATTATCGGTCCAACCGTAGGGCCCACACTGGGCGGCATTATCGTGGATAACTTCCACTGGTCGCTCATCTTCGACCTGAACGTACCCATCGGTATCATAGCTGCTTTCCTCGTATTTACTTTCATCGACAAACTGCCGAACGAATACAACATCAACCGGAAGGCTATCAAGATCGATTACCTCGGCATCCTGCTCCTCATCATATGGGTAGGCAGCCTGCAGTATATTCTGGAGAAAGGGCAGTCGGAAGACTGGTTTGCGGCTACGCACATTGTAGTGCTTACCATTGCGGCAGCAGTTTCCTTCATCGCCTTTATCTGGTGGGAACTGCGAACGGATGCACCTGCGGTGAACCTGCACGTACTCAAAAACCGGACGCTGGCCATAACCACCCTGCTCACCTTTATCATGGGTATGGGTATTTACTGTTCCATGTTCGTGTACCCGGTATGGATGCAGCGGGTGATGGGTTATACCCCAACATTAACCGGGGAAAGCCTGTTTCCGGGGGCTATTATGGCGGCGGTAATGATGCCCATGGTGGGTAAAGCCATTCAGCGGGGTGTACCGCCAAAGTACCTCATCACAGGGGGCTTTATCATATTCGCGATATTCTGTTTCTGGATGTCGGCCGCCAGTCCGGATGCGGGGGAGATGTTCTTCTTCATTCCCCTGTTGCTGCGTGGTGTAGGCTCTGCCATGCTGAGTGTACCACTTACAAATCAGGCAGTATCGGGGCTTGCACCGCACGAAATGCCACAGGGCATCGCCATCAATAACATGCTCCGCCAGCTGGGAGGCTCCTTCGGTATTGCGTTCATGAATACCTACGTGGCGCGGCAATACCTGGAGCACCGTACCCAATTGCTGCCGTATGTAGGGCCTGATAGTCCCATTGCCACCGAGCGCCTCCAGCAAATGGGGAACGCCATGATAGCTAAGGGAATGACGGCGGCTGATGCTCACCGGGCCAGCCTTTCCATGCTCGACGGACTTGTAACCAAACAGGCATACATACTCACTTATCTCGACGCATTCCGCATCGTAGGCATCTTCTTCATATGCGTGCTGCCGGTAATGCTGCTTGTGAAGAAAAGAAACCTCAGCGCATCCGCCATGAAAGAAGCGTCGGAACATGCGCATTGATCGTATAAACACACAACAAATGAAAAAAGCATTTATCATCATATTGACATTGGCGGCAGGAGGGGCCGCTGCACAGGAGGCTCCCGCAGCTCTGAAATCCCTCGTGCAGCAATCCTTCTCCCATTTCACGCAGATCAAAGCGATGGAAACACAGCAGCGCATTGCTGCTGACCAAACCACCCTGGCAAGGGCCGGCCGTTTACCCGAAGTAAATGGTAGTGCCAGCTACAGCCACGTGTATCCCGTTCCCAAGGTACAGTTACCCGGCAGTTCATTCACTTTCCAGCCGGTGCCTTCAGAAAACCTGAGCACTACAATTGAAGCACGCCAGCTGCTGCTGGATTTCGGTAAGTCGGGCAGCCAGATTAAAAAGAGCACTGCTCAGGCTGGCCTGCTGGGGGTGCAGACAGATGAGGCGCGTGAAGAACTCGCATACCAGGTGGCCAATGTTTATCTGAACATCGCTTTCCTGCAAGACAATATTTCCGTGCAGGATGCCAACATCCGCCTGCTGGAAGACACCGAAACAATGGTGGAAAACAAACTGAAGCATGGCGATGCCATTGATCTGGATCTCATCAACACCCGCGTGAAACTGGAAACATACCGTAATAAAAAAGTAGATTTCCGCAATTCGCTTCAAAAGCAACTGGCCGCCCTGGAATACCTCACCGGCGAGCCTTTGAGTGATACCGTGAATACTGACTTTGCATGGGCTGTGCCCCCGGCGGCGGATGATTTTACACGTAACTCTGCCATCCGCACCTCCCTCGAGAAAGAGAAAGTTGCTGATACGGACATTGAACTGGCGAAGGCGCAATTCAAACCTTCACTGTTCCTCAATGCAGGTACTGGTTTCAAAAACGGTTACCTGCCGGAGATCACTACGCCTAAGTTTAATTACTATGCGGGCGTAAGTTTGTCTGTACCCATTTATAACGGAAAGAAACTCCGCACCCAGGAGCATATGGCTGCCACCGAAGCAGAAATAGCAAAACTGCATACCCAGGATGTGAAGGAAAACCTCCGGAAAGAAGCCATGCAGCATAACGCTGATATTGCTGCCGGAAAAGAAAGGCTGCTCACGGCAGAAGTGTTGCTCGAACAGGCGAACAAAGCGCTTACGCTGGCGCAGAGCCGCTACCGTAACGGGGTAATTACTTATCTCGATCTGCAGAATGCACAAACCTCCCTGCTGGAAGCGCAGCTCTCGAAAATACAATACCAGTACCAGTTATCGCTTGCAGGCCTGGAGCTTATGCATCTCGGAGGACAACAATTTTGGAAACAATAACCATCTGGTTATGTTTTCGTAGTGTGTGTTTAAATAAAAAGGCCCGGTCTTTCGAGGACCGGGCAATTTTTTATAAGGCAGTTGCGTTGGGGTTATTTCCCGGCAATGCCCATTTCGAGGCCACGCAGTTCGGCAAGTCCGCGGAGGCGGCCTATGGCGCTGTAGCCAGGGTTTGTTTTCTTGTGGAGGTCGTCCAGCATCTGGTGGCCATGGTCTGGACGCATGGGGATGGAAACACCTCTGCGCTTCATTACAGCAAGGATGTTTTTTACCACGCTGTACATATCTACATCACCTTCCAGGTGATTGGCTTCGTAGAAGTTGCCTTGTGCATCGCGCTTGGTGGAGCGGAGGTGGATGAAGTGGATGTGCTCGCCGAGGCGGTCTATCATGCCGGGCAGGTCATTATCTTCCCGCACGCCGTATGATCCGGTGCAGAAGCATAAGCCGTTAGAGGGCGATACGATAGTAGCCAGCAGTTCGCGTGCATCCTGTTCCGTACTAACCACACGGGGGAGGCCCAGGATAGGGAACGGAGGATCGTCCGGGTGAATGGCCAGCTTAACACCCACTTCTTCTGCTACCGGCACAATTTGCTGGAGGAAGTAGAAGAGGTGCAGCTTGAGCTTAATGGCATCAATGTCTTTGTATTTATCCAGTGCTTTCTGGAACAGTTCGAGGGTGAAGCTTTCTTCCGAACCTGGTAAGCCGGCAATGATGTTGCGCTGCAGGAGTGCAATTTCATCGGCGGTCATGCTGTCGAATTGCTCCTTGGCGCGGGAGATCTCTTCTTCCGGATAATCGTTTTCTGCACCGGGGCGTTGCAGAAGGAAGAGGTCGAATGCCATGAACTGGGCTTTATCAAACCGGAGGGCTTTGGAACCGTCTTCCACGGTATAGGCCAGATCGGTACGGGTCCAGTCGAGTACAGGCATGAAATTATACGTAACCGTATAGATGCCGCAGGCGGCGAGGTTACGGATGGATTGCTGGTAGTTTTTGATGTAATCCTTGAAGCGCCCGGTCTGCGTCTTGATATCTTCATGTACGGGAACGCTTTCCACTACAGACCAAACGAGCCCCGCGGCTTCAATTTCCTGTTTGCGCTGCATGATCTCTTCTTTAGTCCATACAGTGCCGTTAGGAATGTGATGGAGGGCAGTAACGATACCTGTGGCGCCGGCTTGCCGGATATCAGAAAGGCTTACCGGGTCTTTAGGTCCGAACCACCTCCAGGTCTGTTCCATTCTCAACATAAACTTGACAATTTTTTTAGTTTCCCAAAATTAGCATTACCGACCAGATAAGCAAATTATCTGCCGGGAAATTGTCAAACGTTTGCCGGGCCGTGGATGAGGATAACGGCGAGATCCATAACATTGGTGTTGGTTGGGCCGGGAGAGATGTGTGTGCGGGTTTGCAGGAAATAATGCCAGCTGTCGTTATTCTCCAGGTAAGGCACCGGGTCGGGCCCCTGTGCCAGGGCTTCCGCATCTATCACGGCGCCCGCAGCATCAGTAGGGCCATCGATACCATCTGTACCTGCAGAAAGGAAAGTAATCTGCGGATGATCGCGGAGCAGCATACCTGCCGCCAGTGTTAATTCCTGGTTACGCCCCCCAAGGCCCGTGCCCGTTACCTGAACGGTGGATTCTCCACCAGCCAGTAGGCATCCCGGAAAAGGCCCCTTGTATGCCAGGGCGCTTTGAACAAGCGATGCTGCAAGGTCACGCGCCATGCCGGTGGCATGATCAGTTAGTATATGGGGGAAATATCCAAGATTAGAAGCTTTTTCTGCCGCAGCTTCCAGGGCTATGCGGTTGCTGGCAGCTACGATGTGCGTGGCATGCGGGAGCTCTCCGGCACGGGCGGTTTCAGGGATAAGTCCTGCCACACCCTGTTCAAGATGTGCAATTATGCCGGAAGCCACCTGATCGCGGAGTTGATATTTATCGATGATATCAAGGGATTCGCTGAATGTGGTATTGTCTGCAACGGTAGGGCCGGAGCCGATAACGGCAGGGTCGTTACCAGGTACGTCAGATAACAGGATGGAATGCACCGTAGCCGGATGGATAGCACGTGCGAGTTGACCGCCCTTGATGGCAGAAAGGTGTTTACGCACGGTGTTCATCTCCGTTATATCGGCACCGGAGTTGAGTAACAGCTGAAATGCATGCCGCAGCTCTTCCATGGTAACACCTTCCGGCACATCGGCCAGCAGGGAAGAGGCGCCTCCGGAAAGAAGGAACACCACATGATCTCCCGGACGGAGGCCTGCCGCCAGTTGCAGCATGGTGGTGCCGGCTATAATGCTGTTGATATCCGGCACGGGATGGCCCGCCGTAATAATTTCGGTTTTCTGTAAGGGAAAAGTGGAGGGATGGCTGGTAACTGCAAAGCCATGGGTAAGCCTGTCTCCCAATATACGCTCTGCCTGGTGCGCCATGGCTGCGGCTGCTTTACCTGCTGCCAGCAGAAATATCCGGCCATCGCCGGGAGGCAGGGCTGGTAAACTGAGCGGAACAAAATAGCGTGGCTGAACAGCCTTTACGGCTTGGAGGTAAATGGCTTCTGCATGCTGACGACCTTTTAAGCTCATCCGTGGCCGGGTTTTCTCGCTTCCTTCTTCTCCTGCTTGCGGTCCATCTTCTTTTCCATGTCTCCCTTTTTCATCAGCTCCCAGTCGTTCCATTTTTTGTATTGGGAAGTGGAAAGTACTTCACGGAAGCGGCGGTTGCGGTCGGCATCGAGCTGCTGGAATACCTGCATACGCTGACGCGGGCTAAGTGAGGAATCCTTCTTGGCAGCATCCCGCTTACGCGCAATGTCTTCATTGATATCGTAAATAGCCTTGCGCTGGTCTTTGGACAGGTCCAGTTCGCGGTAGAGTTTATCACTCATCTTGTCTGCCTTCCCTGCAGCGTCCCAGCGGTGGCCACGGGTACGCGTGGTATCCTGCGCCTGTACCGAAAGACCGGTAGCCGCTAACAGGATGATAATGAGCCAAATCTTATTTTTCATATAGTGATGCCGTGTATTATTACCAGGTGGTTTACCGCTTGTAAAAATTTATACTAAAATACTAGGTTCGGCGGACAATCATTTATTAAATTTAAAGCTTGTTGCTGTATTGAAACCTGATTGCCGTGCTTTTTCCGGATCTAACCTGTGCCGGCATCGTCGTCCTTTTCAGCCATTATCTAAACGTATCTTAATCAACCTGCCATGAAAGCAATTAAAATTCCTGCCGGGGCGCCAATGCCGGAGACAGGGTTGCAGCATCGCCGCTATCTTTTAACGCGGTGGGCGATTGGTGCAGTATGCGGACTGTCGGCTTTATTGCCGGCCGGCGCAGTACTGGGCCAGCAAACTTTCCCTGTAAACGGTGTGGCCGAACCGCGCGAAGGCTGTTATGCCTTTACCCATGCCACCATAGTAAAAGACGCGAAAACCACATTACGGGATGCCACCCTCATTATCCGTGATGGCAAAATTGTAGCCGCCGGTACCGGGGCTGCAGTACCTAAAGATGCCGTAGTTGTCGACTGCAAAGGGAAATACATTTATCCGTCGTTCATTGACCTCGACAGCGACTATGGCATGTCTTCCGCTCAGCGTTCGCCTGGCGGCCGTGGATCACAACAGTTCATATCCGGTACTAAAGGCGCCTATAACTGGAACCAGGCCGTTAAACCGGAAGTGAACGCTGTGGATATCTTCGGCGCAGACGCCGCCAAAGCAAAGAATCTCCGCGAACAGGGCTTCGGTGTAGTGCTTACCCATCAGCACGACGGTATTGCCCGCGGTACGGGAGCGCTTGTAAGCCTTGCCTCCACACGGGAAAACAAAACCATCCTACGCGAAAAGGTTTCTTCCCACTATTCCTTCGATAAAGGTTCTTCCTCGCAGGATTACCCCGGTTCCCTCATGGGGGCCATCGCACTGCTGCGCCAGCAATACCTGGATGCACTGTGGTACAAGGGCAACCCATCTGCAGAAGGCGTTAACCTCAGCCTGCAGGCCTGGAACGATCAGCAGAACCTCATACAGATCTTTGAAGCCGGCGATAAATGGAACGCGCTTCGTGCAGACAAGATCGGGGATGAGTTTGGTGTGCAATATGTAATCAGGGGCGGTGGTAATGAATACCAGCGTATTCCTGAAATGACCGCTTCCAGAGCATCCTTCATCCTGCCCGTCAGCTTCCCTGCCGCTATGGATGTGGAAGATCCTGCTGATGCGCGTTTTGTAGCCCTTGCAGATATGAAGCACTGGGAACTGGCGCCAACAAACCCTGCGGCATTCGAGAAAGCCCGTATCCCTTTTGCGCTCACGCCCGGTGATGTGAAGGATGCAAAGTCTTTCTTCACTAACCTGCGTAAAGCAATCGATAATGGCCTCTCTGAAGAAAAGGCCCTCGAAGCACTTACGCAAACTCCCGCCGCAATTCTGAAAGCTTCCGATAAGATCGGTAGCCTTGATGCTGGTAAACTGGCCAACTTTCTCATTGCATCCGGTCCTATTTTCGATGAAAGCACCGTGCTGTACCAGAACTGGGTACAGGGTAATAAATATGTGCTGAAAGAAGACGGCTGGTCCGATCTCCGGGGGAAATACAATATCGTGCTGACGTATCCCAATGGTTCCGGTACATATCCTGTGGAAATCAAAGGCACGCCTGCAGCACCTTCTATTGTTAATAAAGATACCATCCCCGGTAAGATCGATGTAGCCGGTCCGCTGGTAACAATCATTCTCAATACTACCAAAGATAACAGCCGCCAGATCCGCCTCAGTGGTGCCATCCGCTTTATGGAAGGTGCCACGACCACCATGCGCGGTGCCGGTATCGACGAGAAAGGTGTTCCTGTAAGCTGGGAAGCAGTTCAGACTGCTGCTCATGTAGCCAAAGCCGATACTGCTAAGAAGAAGACCCCGGAAGCTCCCGGTAAAATTTACTTTCCGTTCGTAGGCTATGGTTTCGAGGAAATGCCGAAGCAGCAGGATCTGCTCATCCGCAACGCCACCATCTGGACCAACGAAAAAGAAGGAAAGATAGAAGGTGCCGATGTACTGATCCGTAATGGGAAGATCGCACAAATCGGGAAAGGCCTTTCTGCGGGTAGTGCCCGCGTGATTGATGGCACCGGTAAGCACCTCACACCCGGTATTCTCGACGAGCACTCGCATATCGCCATCAGTCGTGGTGTGAACGAAGGCACGCAATCTGTAACTGCAGAAGTGCGGATTGCCGATGTGGTGAACCCCGATGATGTGAATATTTACCGTCAATTGTCTGGGGGTGTTACTTCCTCTCACCTGCTGCATGGCTCCGCCAATACCATCGGCGGCCAGAGCCAGCTGATCAAACTGCGTTGGGGAGCCAATGCGGAAGATCTGAAGTTCGCCGGTACAGACGGCTTTATAAAATTCGCGCTGGGTGAGAACGTGAAGCAGTCGAACTGGAACCTGCCTGCCCGTGTCCGCTTCCCGCAGACGCGTATGGGAGTAGAGCAGGTGCTGACAGATGCATTTACCCGTGCCCGCGATTACGAGAAAGCAGGGGCCGGCAAGCGCCGCGATCTGGAACTCGATGCGCTGGTGGAAATCCTCAATAAGAAACGTTTCGTAACCTGCCACTCTTATGTGCAGAGTGAGATAAATATGCTCATGAAAGTAGCCGAGCGCTTCAATTTCCGCATCAATACCTTCACCCACATCCTGGAAGGTTATAAAGTGGCGGATAAGATGAAAGCGCATGGTGCCGGAGGTTCTACATTTGCCGATTGGTGGGCGTATAAAATGGAAGTGATCGATGCTATTCCGCAGAACGCCACTATCATGCAGCGCGTTGGTGTTACCACGGCCATCAATTCCGATGATGCTGAAATGGCACGCCGCCTCAATCAGGAAGCTGCCAAAAGTGTGAAGTATGGTGGAATGGGAGAAGAGGAAGCCCTTAAAATGGTAACCCTCCATCCCGCTCAGCTGCTGCATGTGGCAGACCGTATCGGTAGTATCAAAACCGGTAAGGATGCCGATGTGGTACTCTGGAGCGATCACCCCCTCAGCATTTACGCTAAAGCGGAGCAGTCTATTGTTGACGGTATCGTGTACTTCGACCGTTCCCGCGATCTCGAACTTCGTACCCGCATTGCAGCAGAGCGCAGCCGCCTCATTGCAAAAATGCTGGGCGAGAAGAAGAAAGGTGCCCCCATGCAGAAAGCAGTGCCCTCCCGTGAGGAAATCTATCACTGCGAAGATCTGCAGGCCGGTCATCAGCATCATATTTTGAACGACGTGGAAACACACTAAGCCACGCAAACATCCAACAACATGAAAAAAGTATTCCTCTCCATAATCGGACTTACCGCCTGCCTCGCCACGCTGCGTGCACAGGAAACGGTGTATCCGGCCAAAGCACAGCAGGGACTGGTATTTCTTAAGAATGCCACTATCCATACCGGGGCCGGACAGGTTATTGAACGTGGTACCATAGGCTTCAGTAACGGAAAGATCATTGCCGTTGGAGCTAATGTACCCATCCCTGCCGATGATGTACGTGTGTTCGACGTACAGGGCCAGCATATTTACCCCGGCCTCATTGCATCCGACAGTAATCTGGGGCTAACGGAAGTAGAAAGTGTGCGTGCCACGAATGATTACAGTGAAGTAGGAGACATCAACCCATCGGTCCGCTCTATCATCTCCTATAATACAGATTCCAAAATCATCAATACCCTGCGTACCAACGGTATCCTGATTGCGCAGGTAGTACCGGAAGGCGGGCTGGTTACCGGCAGCTCTTCCGTTGTGCAGCTCGATGCCTGGAACTGGGAAGATGCTGCGTATAAGACAGATAACGGCATCCATTTCTATATGCCCCGCCTTATGCCCCGTTCCAATCCGTTTGGTGCAGAAGCCCGTGGTCCGGGAAATGATGCTGTGAAAGAAGCCATGGAAAGAATAGAATCCGTGAAAGGATTCTTCCGGGAGGCCAAAGCCTATCTCGATGGTGGTTCGAAAAAGAACGGTACCAACCTGAAATATGAATCAGTGAAAGGGCTGTTTGACCGCAGTCAGAAGCTGTTCGTACACTGCGACCTCATGAAGGAAATGATTGTTGCTGCAGATATGGGTCAGGAGTTTGG
The DNA here is from genome assembly GCF_003149455.1 of Chitinophaga deserti. Lineage (GTDB taxonomy): Bacteria > Bacteroidota > Bacteroidia > Chitinophagales > Chitinophagaceae > Chitinophaga > Chitinophaga deserti. The sequence goes on along the minus strand of NZ_QFFK01000001.1, from coordinate 194,927 downwards.
CTTCGACGTAGTAATTGTTGGCGGAACCGACAGCTGGATGATTACCGGCCTGCTGAAGAAGAACGGTATCCCCGTTATCCTGAGCCAGCCGCACAGCCTGCCCGTAATGCAGGACGATGATGTGGACCAGCCTTATAAAACACCGGCCATCCTTCAGAAAGCCGGTATACTGTTCAGTATTTCGAACGAGGGTTTCTGGCAGCAAAGGAACCTCCCATTCAATGCCGGTACAGCGGGGGCATATGGTCTTACCAAAGAGGAAGCCCTCAGCGCCATAACCCTTAACGCAGCAAAGATCCTCGGCATTGCTGAGAAAACCGGGTCACTGGAAGTAGGGAAAGATGCAAACATCGTGGTAAGTACCGGGGATATTCTGGATATGAAGTCGAGCGTAATTACAAAAGCTTATATCCAGGGCCGGGAAGTAGATCTTACGGACAAGCATAAGCAGTTGTACGAGCGTTATAAGCACAAGTATAATCTGCAATAGATTGATTTGTAATGAATAATATGGAAGCCGTCCGCATTAGCGGGCGGCTTTTTTTATGGAGTAAGTTTTCCAATTTCACCACCTTCCTGCCCATATTTTGACAGGATGTAGGACTGTTTTCGCCCAGCCAGCCATCATGGGGGTATTATAAAGTATTGATAAATAATGATTTAAGTCTAAGTTGTATCACAGTGAAGATGCATTCAGGGCAGGGGAGGATCGGGGAAAGAAAATACATAAAGGCTGCTGACATACCCTTGTCACATGCTGGTGTGAGATTTATAAAAAAAAAGATGAGACAAGCGATAACAACGGCCCGCCTCTTTGGGCTGAATGAGATTTCGCCGGAGGAGGTACTCCGCCGGTTAGAGGAACCGGGTTTCCGTATGATCGATAATAACAGTTGTGCCTCATTTAAGCGGCATCACATTCCGGGTGCACGCCATTTGGATCCGGGGGATTATGGCGCTGGAGATCTGGGAAGTACGAAAGCAGATACCATTGTATTTTATTGTTCAGACGCATTGTGCGGAGCGGCGCCATATGCAGCCAAGCGTGCTAAGAACATGGGATTCGAGCATGTATATGTAATGACGAAAGGAATATCTGCCTGGTTGAAAAACGGGTATCCAATTATAAAAAGTGAATAAAAGTATTTTGGGTTGAACAATAATCGAAAAAGCCCGGAGTACATTGTATCTCCAGGCTTTTTCTTATTTCATGACAGTGTGGTATTCCTACACCATGCGAACGAGGTAATAATTTTTCTTGCCTTTCTGAAAGAGGATGCTCTTTCCGTTGAGGAGTGATGATTCATCGATGATCAGGTCAACACCTGTAAGTTTAGAGCCATTGAGGCTTACACCGCCACCCTGAATAGTTTTGCGAGCTTCGCCTTTACTGGGGAAGATGCCGGCCTCCGCAAGGAAGGTAACCACATCTTTTCCTTCTGTCAATGAAGTCGCGGGCATTTCATATTGCAACACACCGGTGAGTACATTGATCAGCTCTTCTTCAGAAAAGGAGCGCAGTGTTTCGATAGATGCCTTACCGAAGAGGATCTCAGAAGTTTTAATGGCTTTCTCATAGCCTTCTGCCCCGTGAATAAAGGTAGTTACTTCCTGTGCGAGCTTCTTCTGCAGCAGGCGCTTCCCGGCGTCTTCACGGTGTTCAGCAATAAGATTGTTGATAACAGCCTCTTCGAGGAAGGTGAAAATGCGGATGTAGTTTTCTGCATCGTCATCATCTGCATTCAGCCAGAACTGATAGAACTGGTAAGGCGTGGTTTTATTAGCATCCAGCCATATGTTCCCGCTTTCGGACTTGCCGAATTTGGTACCGTCTTTCTTCTTGATCAGCGGGCAGGTAAAAGCATAGGCTTCTCCACCGCCCAAACGGCGCACAAGCTCCGTTCCGGTTACGATGTTGCCCCATTGGTCGGAGCCGCCCATCTGCATTTTACAGTTCTTCTGATTATATAAATGATAGAAGTCGTAGCCCTGGATCATCTGGTAAGAGAATTCCGTGAACGACATGCCGCTGTCACCATCAAGGCGTTTCTTCACAGAGTCTTTCGCCATCATGTAATTGACGGTGATATGCTTGCCCACATCACGGATGAAGTCGAGGAAAGTGATGTTCTTAAACCAGTCGTAGTTATTCACCATTTCCGCATAATTCGGCTTAGACGGGTCGAAGTCCAGATACTTTTCCAGTTGTGCCTGAATGGAGCGGAGGTTGTGCGCCAAAGTATCGAGATCGAGCATTTTGCGCTCTTCTGCTTTAAAAGAAGGGTCGCCCACCATACCGGTGGCGCCGCCTACCAGTGCGAGTGGCTTGTGGCCTGCGCGCTGCAGGTGTTTCAGCAGCATAATAGGAACGAGGTTACCCACATGCAGCGAGTCTGCCGTAGGGTCGAAGCCTACGTAAGCAGTCGTCATTTCCTTTTCCAGCTGTTCTTCCGTGCCTGGTTTGATATCCTGTATCATACCACGCCAGCGCAATTCCGATATTAGATTCATGAAATGGTGAAAAATTTTTGCAAAGTTACGTTTATATCCACGAATAACCGCCCCTTTTGTCACATGCGGGGGCGCCAGGGCAGTTCTTCTACCTGGAGCTGGTGCCCTACATACCGCGCCAGTACAAAGAGGTAATCGCTTAACCGGTTCAGGTATTGCAGCACCAGTGGTTCCACGGGCTGGCCTTCGTCCTGCAAAGCTACACACAGCCGCTCGGCTCTCCTGCAAACACAACGGGCAATATGGCAGTGAGAAACAGCTACATGCCCGCCAGGCAGTATAAAGTGTTTCATTTCAGGAAGAATTTCGTCCATCTTATCCATGGCATCTTCCAGCATTTTTACATCTTCTTCGTGAAGGTCCGGCCTTTTCATTTTGGATTCCTTCTCAGGATCGGTTGCCAGGGAGGCGCCGATGGTAAACAGCCGGTCCTGCGACTCCCGGAGCATTGCCCGCACGCCGGGATCGGTCATATGGTCGTTCACCAATCCTATCCATGAATTGAGTTCGTCTACTGTTCCGTAAGTTTCGATGCGGAGGTGCCCTTTGGAGACTTTAGTGCCTCCGATGAGGGATGTTTTGCCCTTGTCACCGGTTTTGGTATATATTCTGAATGCCATAAAGCAGGGTTTTGGCGAATGTACTAAAAAAAGCGGCCCCGGTTTTACCGGAGCCGCTGTGCATATCGTGAGGCTTTCGCTGGCTAGTGGGCCAGTACTTCCTTAATAGCGTTCAGTTTATCAGATTCCATCAGGCCATCGCGGAGGCGGATGATCCGGCGGGCATGTTCGGCAATATCTTCTTCGTGGGTAACCAGTACTACGGTATTGCCGCCGGCATGGATCTTCCCGAAAATATCCATAATTTCTATGGAAGTTTTCGTGTCGAGGTTACCGGTAGGTTCATCGGCGAGGATGAGGGAGGGATCGTTTACCAGCGCCCTTGCGATAGCAACGCGTTGGCATTGGCCGCCGGAAAGCTCGTTGGGTTTATGTTTATATCGGTCGCCCAGGCCAACTTTTTCCAGCATGGCCCTGGCTTTATCTTCTCTTTCCTTTTTGCTTACGCCGGCGTAAATGAGGGGGACAGCCACATTTTCGAGGGCACTAAGCCGGGGCATGAGATTGAATTGCTGGAATACAAACCCGATTTCCTGGTTGCGGATGCGTGCCAGTTCGTTATCCTCCATGCTGCTCACATCATGCCCGTTCAGGATGTATTTACCGCTGGTAGGCGTATCCAGCGCGCCGAGGATGTTCATCAGGGTCGATTTCCCGGAGCCGGAGGGGCCCATCAGTGCTACATATTCATTTCGGTTTATGTCGATGCTTACGCCTTTCAGCACGGGCAACTCGTTTTTACCGATGAAGTAGCTTTTCCTGATTTCTTCCAGGTGGATAACGGATTGGGTCATATTATTTCTTGATTACTTTGGGAACGCTGAAATATTCTTCGGTATGTACGGGCGCGTTGCGAAGGGCTTCTTCCCGGGTAATGCCGGGGATTACTGCGTCTTCACGGAAAACATTGGCGTCGCGGGTCATATGCAGCAATGGTTTCACGTCGGTCGTGTCCAGTTCATTCAGTTTCTCCACAAAGGTGATCATCCGCTGGAGGTCCAGGCGGATTTCCTCCCCTTCTTCCTGGCCGATCTTCAGTCTTGCCAGCGTAGCCAGCTGCTGTATCAGCGCGTCATTCACTTCCATGAGTTTAAATTAACGTTTTAAAGCTAATAAATTGTATTCATATAACCGATAAATGTGATCGGTATGGCAAAAATAGGGATAATTGGGCGGGATGTGGATGTATCCTTTCCCAAAAGCCTTGTTAAAATTTCTTATTTTGCGGCCCGATATGGCTAAGGAAAAAGAAATCGTAGTGAGCGGTATCCGCTCTACCGGCATTTTGCACCTGGGTAACTATTTTGGTGCCATCCGTAATTACATCCGGATGCAGGAAGAATTCAATTGTTATTTTTTCGTGGCCGACTGGCATGCGCTTACCACGCATCCCGATCCGAAAAGCCTCAGGGGCAACGTGTACCGGGTGCTGGCAGAAAACATCGCTTCCGGCCTCGATCCTGAAAAAGTAACGCTTTACGTGCAGAGTGATATCCCGGAGATCGCGGAGCTTTACCTGCTGCTGAATATGATGGCTTATAAGGGAGAACTGGAGAAGGTACCCACCTTTAAGGATAAAGTGCGCCAGAACCCCGATAACGTGAATGCCGGACTGCTGACCTATCCGGTACTCATGTCAGCCGATATTCTGATTCACCGTGCGGTAAAAGTACCCGTAGGGAAAGATCAGGAGCAGCACCTGGAAATGAGCCGGAACTTCGCGCAGCGCTTCAACAACCGCTACGGTGAGCTTTTCCCGGAACCTTATCCTTTTAACTACGGAGATGATCTCGTGCGCATCATGAGCCTCGACGGAAACGGTAAAATGAGCAAGAGCGAGAATGAAAACTCCACGCTTTACCTCAACGACAGTGACGATGCCATCCGTAACAAGCTGAAAAAGGCGAAAACGGACAGTGGCCCGCAGGAACCCAATTCCGCGAAACCCGACTATATCGCTAATCTTTTCACGCTCATGCAGCTCGTTTCTGCCCCCGATACCCTTCAGGCATTCGAAGATGCCTACAACGGGTGCAGTATCCGATATGGTGATATGAAAAAGCAGCTGGCAGAAGATATGGTGAATTTCATCAGGCCGATCCGTGAAAAGGCGGAGGCTATCCAGCAAGATCATGCCTACCTGCACCGCATCATGCGCCAGGGAGCCGAAAAAGCCCGCGAATCTGCCGCAGCTACTCTCAGAGAAGCACGCAATCTGATGGGCATCAACTTCTATTGATACTTAACTGTTGAATCATACCCCACTGCATGGCAAAGAATAAAGTCAAACATATCGCGGTAGCCGGGAATATCGGTGCCGGGAAAACCACCCTCACGGAAATGCTGTCGAAGCACTACAAATGGGTGCCCCAGTTCGAGGATGTGGAACATAATCCATATCTGACCGACTTTTACGACGATATGCCCCGCTGGTCGTTCAACCTGCAGGTGTATTTCCTGCACAGCCGCCTCAAGCAGCTGGTGGATATACAGCATGGCAAAGACACCGTGATTCAGGACCGCACCATTTATGAAGATGCGCACATCTTCGCGCCCAACCTCTACGAAATGGGGCTGATGACGAAGCGCGACTTCGACAACTATTTCAATTTCTTTGAGACACTGAAGTCAATGGTGAAACCACCGGATCTGCTGATTTATCTGCAGGCATCAGTGCCTACACTGGTAGCGCAGATTCAGAAACGCGGGCGGGAATATGAAGAAAACATCCGCCTCGATTACCTGAAACGGCTCAACGAATATTATAACAGCTGGATCGATAAGTATAAGGATGGCCCCCTGTTAATCATTGACGTAGACAAGAATAAATTTCCGGAAAACGAAGAACATCTCGGAGAAATTATTTCTCGCGTAGATTCGCAACTGTACGGGCTTTTCTAGGAATTTCGAATACCTTTTTTATCTCCGGATAACGGTTAATCTCCGTTTTTCGGAGATATTTTTTTTGGTGCATATCTGCACTGTCTTTAGTTTTGAATTATTGTTTGATTGAACCCGTTTTACTATGACCATTGTTTGCAAGCTCACCCTGCATTGGGTGTTTCTTCAATTATTTACGATTCCTCCGTTAACAGCCGCTTTTGACATCTGGAATGAGCCGGGCAGTTTAGCTGCACAGCGGCACGTAGTGGCAGGAGTTTACACGGAAAAAAGATTTATGATCGATGGATGGAACATTCATGCATTGTCTGCTGCTATTCCTGTGGGGAGTGGTGTTGCAGGATTACAAGTTTTGCAGGAAGGAGTAAGTCCGTACGTGCAAACACATTTTAACCTGATGTATGGGTTGCGGTTGGGAAAATCCCTCCGGATGGCAGCAGGATTGGGCTATGGAAAAGGGAGGCCGGAAGCCACGGTAGGTTCTGTCTGGGAAACCGGGAAGCATTGCAGGTTGGGGCTTCAGTTCAGGATGGGCGGAGCCGGGTTAGGGTATGGCGGCGCTTCATTGACTTTCCAGCTGGGGCAGCCCGCGGAGTTGGAACTGGCTGGCGGAAAGGAAGCAAGGCAGCCGCTTACAGGCAGGTTGCAACTCCGGTACCGGCCGGTAGACCGCTTCCTGCTATTGGGCGGGTATGCTGTTGGTCCATTATTTCCCTACTTCGGTGCAGGTTGGGGAATGGGGAAATGGGAAATAGGCGTGATGGGAAGATGGCATCCCTATCTGGGTATCAGCCCCGCAATAATGGTAGGTTGGAAAGACAGGAAGAGTGATAAACAGAATAGGCAGGTAGAGTAACATATCAATTGCGGACCTGCAGTAGCGTTTGAAAAGGTAGTGATTACCAGAAAATTAGCAAAGGGGAGGCTGACCGAAGATTGATAATCAATCACGTTCTGTTATACAGGACCGGATCAGTATAGTATAGATAGTGGTTGGGCAGAATGTAGTTGCATAGCTGGCTGTTGCGTTTTAAGAAAACGTTGACTGTTCATTTTACTTAAAAGAAATGAAGCAGTTCAAATGTAGAAATCATGTATTGCCAGTAGGTAATGTGTGGAAGTTAGTTTTTCAGCATGTATGCTGCTGCCTGATGATGTGTTTGGCTAACCCTGTATATGCAATTCAGGAAGAAGAAAGGCATACTTCGGAAACACAGGAGCAGCTGGCAGAGCTGGATCCCGGGAGCCTCCGGGAAAATGATGAACAATGGAGCCTGTTGCAAAAGTACCTTCATCGTCCACTGGACCTTAATGCAGCATCGGCAGAAGATTTACAGGAATTGGGATTGTTGCTGCCGGTTCAGATATTTCAATTACTGGAGCACCGGAAATCACTGGGGCCCTTAGCGGCTATATTCGAGCTGCAGGCGGTAAAAGGTTTTGATCTGAACACTATCCGGAAGTTACTGCCATATGTGACTGCAGGCAATCCATTCCGTCAGGAGGTTCCATTACGCACTTCCTGGACTGATGGAACCCATATGCTTCAGCTGAGATTTGCAAGAACCTGGGATGGCCCCGGAGCAAAGCTTTTCCCTGCTGCGGAAAAGGCGCCTGCATATGCCGGCAGTCCGGAGAAGATATTGTTGCGTTACCGCTATCAAATGGGGCGGTATGCTGGATGGGGAATAGTGTTGGAGAAAGATGCCGGTGAATCTTATCTCCGTAAAAAAGGGATTCCCATACCCGATCATCTCGGTTTTCATTGGGTAATACGGCGGCCGGGATTACTCAAAACCCTGGTGTTGGGAGATTACACGATCAATATGGGGCAGGGGTTAATTCAATGGCACGGCCTCGCTCCGGGAAGAAGCTCATCCGTACTTTTTTTAAAACGGGAAGGGGAGTCGCTCCGCCCTTATGCCGGAGCCGGTGAGTACTACTTTTACCGTGGAGCAGCGGGGACGCTGGCGTTTCGGAAATGGGAACTCACTTCCTGGCTTTCCGTTCGGGCGCTCGACGGAAGGGTGCGCCCGGTAGCAGGAGAAGATTTTGATTCAGCAGGTTCTTTAATGACAGGAGGCTACCATCGCACAATTTCTGAACAGGAAGCCCGGGGCAACATTATACAACATACAGCCGGAGCCATGCTGAAACTGCGGTTGAAAACTGGGCATGCAGGATTGAATGTACAGGGCCAAAAGTTTTCGGTGCCCCTTCGCGCAGGTGATGAACTGTACCAGCGGTTTCGCTTCCGGGGAAACCAATTGCTGGAATGTAGTTTTGATCATGCATTCACCTGGAAGAATGTTCACTTTTTCGGAGAAGTAGCGCAAAGCGGATCAGGAAACCGGGCAGCCATGCAGGGATTACTGGTGGCTTTATCACCGGTGCTGGATGCGGGAATGGTTTGGAGGAAAGGCCAGCCGGGTTTTTCGGGGTTATATGGTGCACCGTTCGGCGTAACGGGCATTGCAGGGAACGAAGAAGGATGTTATGGAGCATTGCAATGGAAGGTCCGCAATAACTGCGTGGTATCAGGATATGTGGATTTATACCGATTTCCCTGGTTGAGATACCGTGTTGGCAGCCCGTCGGCCGGTACAGATGCACTGCTGGCTGTACAATGGAACCCTGAACGCCATGCCATGATTCAGGGTAGTTACCGGTACGCGGAGCAGGCGCAGGATATGCTGCGGGAGGGGTATCGCGAGATGCAGACGTTGAAGCAGGCGAAGCATCAGATTCAGTTGCGGGGAGAAGTTCCTTTATCCGCCGCTGTAACATGGAAGGTGAGGGTGCAGGCTCAGCAGGTTGCCGGTGCTTCCAGCTGGATGGCTCTTCAGCAATGGAAATGGAAGTATGGAAAATGGAAGGGTGTATTTGCCCATACCTGGTACAGTCCATCTCCCGGGCAGGCCATGTATCTCTCTGGTCAGGGATTTGCAGGAGATGGAACCGTTAGCCGGTTTAGCGGAACGGGATGGTACTGCCGGTTCCAGGCCCAGCGGAAGCTTGGAGAACGCTGGAGCATCTGGGGCAGCTGGCAATACGCACAATCAAAAGAGCATCCCCAAACGTTGAATGAATGGAGGGAAGTATTAGGTCCGGAAAGTCGTAGTACTGTGCAGCTACAAATTGAATATGAGTGGGGGAAGGAGAAATGAATGTGTGGATGAAAACTAGTGATTCCGGATAGATCAATTCCTGGCAAAACGGTCAGAATTCATGGTCAGAAGATTGCCGGCAGGCGCCCTGTAGTATGCATTGTTTTACGGGCTTCAATCTCTTTTGACATATTTGCCACTTACCACTCATCCTCAAAACAGTTAATATCGGTAAGGGCACCCACTATTTCCACTTTGCGCTCCGGGCAACATAATTGTCTATCCCTTGTTATTTATGTGAACTTCATCCCCCAATTACTAGGCGATTGCAGTATTACAATGTATCTTGCATCGCTTGTTTATCCAAGTAGCCCTTAACTCTTTGATGATTTAGATTTTGATTGACACCAACTGATCATCAATCCGCCGGTTTCTTCGGAAACCGGCTTTTTTGTGCCCCAAACTGAAAAATATCTCCTCTTTTTCAATCACTTTTAGAGCTATCATGAAAAGTTTAGTCCAATATTGAACATCAATAACTTATCTAGTGATTACCGCACATCCGCTGCAGTAGGGTGTTAATAACCCTTAACAAAGTTTTAACTTAAAATTTTTGCGGATTCAAAAAACTACCTACATTGCGGTAGTCAACCAAAATCTAAATCATCTATGAAAAAGGCTCTACTTTTTCTCACCATGCTCATGGTGAGCGGGAGCCTGGCTTATGCCCAATTACGCCAGGTCACCGGTAAGGTTACAGGGGAAGACGGTTCTCCCATACCTTACGCCTCCATCCAGATCAAGGGAACCACAAAAGGTACCACCGCTGATCAAAACGGGAATTACAAAATTCAGGTCTCAGAAAAAGACGTACTGCTGATTCGGAGCGTAGGCTATAACACGCTCGAAAAACCAGTAGGCTCTTCTACCTCTTTACCCGTAATCCTGATGCTGGATTCGCGCAGTCTGCAGGAAGTCGTAATCACTACGGCTATGGGTATCCAGCGGCAGGCTAAATCTGTTGGCTACTCCGTCGGGAAAGTGAAAAGTGCCGACCTGGTAACGGCAAAGGCTACCACGGTAGCCTCGTCGCTCGTAGCCAAAGTTTCAGGCCTGCAGGTAAACACGGTTAATAACTCGGCTAACCCCAGCACCCGCATCATCCTCCGGGGGAACCGCTCTATCACGGGCGAGAACCAGGCACTGATCGTACTCGATGGTGTGGAAATCCCCGGCAGCCAGTTCAACACCATCAACCCGGAAGATGTGGAAGATGTGAACATCCTGAAAGGCGCCAACGCTTCCGCCCTTTACGGCGCCCGTGCCTCCAACGGTGCCATCATCATCACCACCAAAAAAGCACAGAAAGGCCGGCCTGTAGTCCAGCTTGCTAACTCCACCCAGTTCGAGGAAATATCTTTCTTCCCTGCGCTGCAGGACAAATTCGGGACCGGCTCCACCAAAGCCCCCATCCCTGTTTACAATGCTTACGAAAACCAGCAGTACGGCCCCGCTTACGATGGTTCCGAAGTGGAAATAGGAAAACCACTGGAAGACGGATCTATTCAGCGGGTGAAATACTCCCCAACGCGGGACAGGTACAACTTCTGGAACACAGGACTCACCCTGCAAAACAACCTCTCTGTTGCCACTGCCGATGATAAAACATCTTTCTTCGCTTCCATTCAGAACCAGAAAGTGAACGGTGTAGTGCCGAAGGATAAGTTTGGCAGAAATGGTGTTCGGGTGAATGCCAGCCGTGAGTTCGGGAAAGTAACCGCAAGTGCCAATATCAGCTATTCCCAGAATACCGCAGATGTGCATACCAATGCCGGTGGGCTGGAGGAAAGCGTATACTGGATGGTGATGAACACCGCTGCCCATGTACCCCTTACCAGCTATAAGAATTGGCGTACCGATAAATTCGCGAACCCCAACGGGTACTATAACGAATACTACTATAACCCTTACTTCATCATCGATCAGTTCAGGACCGATGCTAAAACCGATAACCTCATCGGGAACGTTACCCTGAATTACAAACCCCTGGAATGGCTGTCGTTCCTCGGAAGGGTATCAACCTCTACGCAAAACTCCGCTTCCAAAGACCGTGCAGACAAATTCACTTACACGCCCTACACGGAAGAGATTTCCGGCAATAAAGTGAAAGCCGAGGTGACCAATGGTTTTGTACAGGATAACTGGAGCAATTACGCGTTAAACCAATTCGATTTCATGGCTACTTTCCAGAAGAAGTTCAATGATCTCGATGTGCGCGTGATGTTGGGTAACCACATCAGGCAGGAGAGGAGCAAGGTTGGGTTTGTTCGTGCCAATGCACTGGTGAACCCGGGCTTCTTCAATGTGAGCAACCGCGTGGGTGAGCTGGATGGGGATGAACGCAACTTTACCGCCCGTGAGCATTCGCAATACATGGATGCTTCTTTCGGGTATAAAGATTTCGTGTTTATGCACGGCAGCTACCGCCTCGATCATATCTCCCGCCTTTCCAAAGTGAACCGCAATTTCGGATATCCCAGCATCGACGTTGCGTTTGTGGCCACAGAGGCTATTCCTTTCCTGAAGGGTAAACGCGCTATCAATTATCTCAAACTGTTCCTGGGGTATACGGAAGTAGGCCAGGCAAACATCGGCCCGCACTCGCTTGATGAAGTATTCGTTCGTGGTCCCGGGTTCCCCTTTGGATCTACTGTGGGGTATACTGTGGGTAACACCCTCGTGAGCGACAACCTTCGCCCGGAAAGACTGAAGTCAAAAGAAGCGGGTGTGGAAATGGGCTTTGTGGACGGCAGGGTGAACTTGCAGTTTACGTACTACGATCAGCTTTCTATTGACCAAACCATCACGGCAGGTCTTTCCAACTCTACAGGATATGGCGGATACCTCATCAATACTGGTAAAGTGAAGAACAAAGGGTATGAAATTGATCTGAAGTTACTGGCGCTGAAAACTGCGGATTTCCGTTGGGAGATTGGTGGTAACTATGCTTTCCGTGATAACAAAGTACTGGAGATCGGGGCAGACCTTCCTGAGCTGGCACTGTCAGACGCTTCAGGTAACGCTTATGTGGCGGCCATTCCGGGATATCCCTATCCCATGCTGAAAACAACTTCTTACGAGAAACATAATGGCAAAGTGATCGTGGATGCGGAAACGGGTATGCCCAGCCGCGCTTCCGGTTATTTTATCATCGGTAATACAAATCCAAAACATGTAGTGGGTATCAATACCAGCTTCCAATGGAAAGGTCTGCGCTTTACCGCACTCGGCGAATACCGCGGAGGGTATGTTGTGTACCACGACATTGGTTCCGACCTCGACTTCACCGGCGCTTCTGCAGTTAGTGCTTCCTATAACCGCCAGCGCTTCATCTTCCCCAATTCCGTTATTGAGTCACCCGCAGGATCCGGGAAATATATAGACAACAACAACGTGCTGGTAATGGATGGTAACTACGACTTCTGGCCGGAAAGTGCGTATCGTACTTCTATCGGGGAAAACTATGTGTCCAGCGGTGCCTTCTGGAAACTGCGGGAGCTGACGCTTTCGTATGATTTACCAGCTTCAGTTTTACGCCACCTGAAAATCGTGAAGAAAACGACTATCGGGTTCACCGGCAGAAACCTGGTTACCTGGCTGCCCAAGTCGAATCAATACACCGATCCGGAATTCAACTTTACCACCGGCAACGCCACGGGGTTGAATGACTATCGCCAGACCCCGCCAACACGCCTGTATGGTTTTAACGTATCTGTTACTTTTTAATCCGATCCGATCATGAAGAAACTCATCTATATCATACTGGGTGTGGGCATGCTCGCCACCAGTTGCAAGAAAGACTTCCTTGAAATTAATAATACACCCAACGATGCTACCGACGCAACGCCTCAGGCCGTACTTACCGGGGCGCTTTCAGGAACAGGCACTCTCGTATGCAATACCTGGCAGACTTATGGTGCCTGGACGGTTGGTTACTGGGCTAAATCCAATGTGGTAAGTGGTTATAATACCTACCGCACCTATAACTATACCAGTGCTACAGAACAAGGCGTATGGAATCAGTCGTATAACAACCTGATGGATTACGAGTTTATTGAGAAGAAGGCCGCTGCACTTACCCGGCATGAATATTTCATTGCCCTGGCCAAAATCATGAAAGCATATGTGTATCAGCAGGTTATTGACCAGTACGGAAACGTTCCCTACTCAGAAGCGCTGAAAGGAAAGGCTAACCTAACGCCTGCATATGATAACGCAGTTACGATTTATGAAGATCTTATCAGGCAGCTGGACGCTGCCAAGAAAATTATTGATGAAACCGACCCTGATAATACTATCCACGTGGGTAATGAAGATATCCTCTTCGATGGGGATCTGGACCGTTGGAAGCAGTTGGCAAATTCAATAAAGATGCGGTTGCTCATCCGTCAATCGCGCGTAGCGTCCCGGCTGGCATATATTACACCTTTACTCACTGCCCTGGCAGCAGATCCTGATGGTTTCCTTGAGGAAGACGCTGTAGTGGATCCGGGTTATCTCAGAACTGAGGGCAAGCAGAATCCTTTTTGGAACAGATACTATATGAATGCGGCAGGTTCTTCCGCCACAGAACATGATTATGTTATGCCAACAACTTACGGTGTTGCTAAGGTGGATCATGATCGCGGGGTAGCAATATTCGGTAGTACAGCTGCCAGCGGGGTAGATCTTGGAGATCTCAATCCGCCTGATGCCACGCCTTTTGGAGCCGCTTCAATTTTCCGTAGTTATAATCAACCGGTTGTTATTTTCCAGGTATCGGAAATGAAGTTCCTGCTCGCCGAAGCCGTACAGGAACTGGGGATAAATTTCGGGAAAACTGCCAAAGCATTTTATGAAGAAGGCGTTGCAGAAAGCTTCTATTATCTCATGACATCCCCTGCCATGATTGCTTATAACGGTTTTGATGACCGTGCCACCATTTATGATGAGCTGGTGCAGCCTTATCTCACCAGTGAGGAAGTAGATGCTGACTGGGAATTTTCGCCTAATAAGCTGAAAGCAATTGCCACCCAGAAATGGATCTCCATGTACCTCATCAACTCCCTGGAAGCATGGAACGAATACCGCCGTACCGGTTACCCCAATATTCCGGCTTCGCTGGAGTCTATCAAGCCCGGGCAGCTACCCTCACGCCTCCTGTATCCGCAAACGGAGGAGTCATATAACGCCGCCAACCTGGTGAAACAGGGTAAAATAGATCAGTTCACGAGCAAAATTTTCTGGGACGTAAACTAAAAATGAAGATCATGAAAAAGCTTTCTCAATATATCCTCTTCGCTTCGGCCACCGGTCTCCTTTTTACCGGTTGCCTGAAAGACGATGCCAGTTTTATCGACTACACCACTGCCCCGCCTGCCCTGCAATTCCTGTATGCAGAGCATGACGGTGACAAGGTGATCGAGGCCTTCGACTTGTCTAACGATGCGCAGGACATGCCTATTGAAGTGGCCATAGCATCGAAAGATCCGCTGGGTACTGCCGTAAATGCAAAAGTGAGCCCAATTACAAATGCTGCACAGATCTACAACCAGAAGTTCGATGATGAATACAATCAACTGCCGGCCGATGCATACACCATGACGGTAAATACAGTATCGGTACCAGCCGGTACAAGGTCTGTACCTTTCGTGGTGAAGGTAAACTCCAGCAAGATCCCTGATCTGTCTAAGAAATGGATGGTGGGCTTTCAACTGACAGATCCCAGCGGCGCTGTTATTGCATCCAACCTGGGGAAGGTGTTTATCGAAGTGGTGGTAAGAAATGCTTATCATGCCTACTATCGTGCCACCGGCGTCTTTCACCACCCTGTAAATGGCGATCGCCCGATTGATATGCGTAAAGAGCTGATTACCACTGGACCAAACTCGGTTATTGCCTATCTGGGCGACCTTGGGCCGGATTATCAGATGGTGCTGACCGTAAATGCGGATAACTCTGTAACCATCACTCCGGCGGGCGATACACCCAATATTGACCAGCATTGGGGAGTAAACAGATACGATCCTGCTACCCATACTTTCCACCTCCATTATTCCTATAACACGGCAGCGCCGCGTATTGTGGAGGAAACTTTTGTGAGAGAATAAGAAGAAGGATACATATTATAAAAAAAGAGGTGCTGGAAATGGCACCTCTTTTTCTATTTTTGTGATTCCAAAGCCACATTATAATGGAAAATGAAAATGAACAGCAACAGCTGAATATTGAGTTAAGCGAGGAAGTAGCAGACGGAACGTATGCCAACCTGGCGATCATCACGCATTCACCGTCGGAGTTTGTGGTTGATTTTATCAATGTGATGCCCGGTTTGCCTAAGGCCCGGGTGAAATCCAGGATCATCCTGACGCCGCAGCATGCCAAGCGCCTGATGAAAGCGCTGGTAGACAATATCAAGAAATATGAATCCGCTCATGGCGCCATCCAGGACCAGGAACCGGTTTCCTTACCGATGAACTTTGGCGGTCCCACCGCTCAGGCATAACCGCAGCATTAGGATGGAGCAAATTTTCCCGTATAGCCACCTGCAGGCATTTACCCGCGATGTATTTCTGAAAATGGGCTGCTCTGCAGCACATGCAGAACTTGCGGCTACCGTTTTACTCTCTGCTGACCTCAGGGGTATTGATTCTCATGGTGTTGCACGCCTTAGCGGGTACGTTCGCCTATGGGAAGCAGGCCGTATCAATCCCACGCCGGATATCCGGATCGTCCACGAAACGCCTTCTACGGCAGTGGTGGATGGAGACGGAGGCCTTGGCCTCGTGGTAGCGCCTTTTGCTATGCAGGTAGCCATCGAAAAGGCAAAAATCGCCGGCACGGGATGGGTTAGCGTCCGCCATTCCAACCACTTCGGGATAGCCGGATACCACGCCATGATGGCACTGGAGCAGGATATGATCGGCATGGCCATGACAAATGCCAGTCCGCTCGTAGCCCCTACTTTTGCCACGGAGCGTATGCTGGGTACCAATCCCATCGCGGTAGCCATCCCGGCAGGGGAACAGCCTCCTTTCGTTGCCGACTTTGCGACTACCACAGCCGCCAACGGTAAACTGGAGATTCTCCAGCGCAAGGAAATGGAGGCCCCTACAGGCTGGGTGCAGGATAAGCATGGCCATTCCAGTACCAATCCGAACGAGCTTAAAAGCGGTGGTGCATTGCTGCCGCTCGGAGGCGACCGGGAACATGGCAGCCATAAAGGCTATTGCCTCGGCTCTATCGTGGATATCTTCTCGGCTGTGTTGTCTGGTGCCAATTATGGTCCCTGGGCACCGCCTTTCGTGAGTTTCCTTCCCCTGCCTCCCGACCCAGTCGGGAAAGGACTGGGCCATTTCTTCGGGGCTATGCGGGTAGATGCCTTCCGTCCGGCTGATGAGTTCAAGTCACATATGGATACCTGGATCAAGCGCTTCCGGGGAGCTAAAACCGTTGCGGGAGAAGAAAAAGTACTGATCCCCGGCGATCCTGAAAGGGAAATGCAGGCCTACCGTATGGAAGCCGGTATCCCGATCCTCGATCCTGTGGTAAAAGACCTTGGCGAAGTAGCCATGAAATTTAAAATCGATTTTTAAGTAATATATATCACAAACAAATGAAAGTCTTAAAATTTGGCGGAACCTCGGTTGGCAAACCGGAGCGCATGCATTCCGTAGCACAGTTGATCACAGCTGACACCGATGCCAAAATAGTGGTACTCTCCGCCCTTTCGGGAACAACCAACGCACTTGTCGAAATTGGTCAATCGCTGTCTGAAGGAAAGAAGACGGAAGCGAAGCAGCAGATCGACAAGCTGGAAAGCCATTACCGGGCTTTCTGTAACGAACTGGTGAAAACCGAAGCAGGACGGGCTAATGCCAAAGCCATCGTAGACGAACATTTTGAATTCCTTAATATCATCCTTCGTATTTCTTTCAACGAGGCACTGAACAAAGACATCCTCGCCCAGGGCGAGCTCCTGTCTACCAAACTATTCAGCGCATACATGGAGGAAACCGGCGTGAAAGCCGTGCTGCTGCCTGCGCTGGATTTCATGAGCATCGATGAGTTTGAAGAACCGGACATTCCCCGCATCAAAGTAAAACTCAACCACCTGCTGGAACAGCAGAAAGGCCAGACGCTCTTCATTACACAAGGATACATCTGCCGCAACTTCCGCGGAGAAGTAGATAACCTGAAACGTGGTGGCAGCGATTATTCTGCTTCCCTCATCGGCGCAGCCATCCAGGCAAAAGAAGTACAGATCTGGACCGATATCGACGGTATGCACAACAACGATCCCCGTGTTGTGAAGAAAACATTCCCGATCGAGCAGCTCTCTTTCGACGAAGCTGCCGAGCTGGCTTACTTCGGCGCTAAGATCCTTCACCCTGCATCCATCTGGCCTGCACAGCATTTCAACATTCCCGTGAAACTGCTGAACACGATGCAGCCCGAAGCGAAAGGCACCATCATCACTGAAATGCCTAACGGCAACGGTGTGAAAGCTATCGCAGCGAAAGATGGTATCATCGCCATCAAGATCAAATCCAGCCGCATGCTCCTGGCTTACGGCTTCCTCCGTAAAATCTTCGAGATCTTCGAGAAATACCGCACACCGATCGATATGATCACCACTTCAGAAGTGGCGGTTTCTATCACGATCGACGATCAGCGTCATCTTGATCAGATCCTCAAAGAACTGCAGCCCTTCGGAACAGTAGAGCTGGATCACCACCAGGCTATCGTTTCCATCGTGGGTAATGAGGTTGCGGCCACACCGTCTATCCTCAAGAAACTGTTCGATTCCCTGAATGAAGTGCCCCTGCGTATGATCTCTTACGGCGGCAGCAGGCACAACATTTCCATCCTCGTTGGTGGCCAGCACAAGGAGAAAACACTCCAGCTGCTGAATAAAGGACTGTTCGGACTGGAATAGTAATGATTGTTGATTACATGAATACAAAAGCCGCCTCATTCTCATGAGGCGGCTTTTTTTATATGTTTATAGGCGGAAAGAGACGCTATTATGCAGTACTGAGCGGAGCGCGAAGGGTGCCGGTTTCTTTCGCTTTATCTTCGAAGTATCCTATTTTCCGCATGTAGTGTACATCGAGGGAATATACCCCGAACTCCTCTATCACTTTGCCTTCAAGAATATAAAAGCCGCCTTTCATAAAAGGGTACCGGCGCAGACTGTCGGGGAAATGCACAGTGTCGAGAAAGTCGCCATCACGGTCGAGGAAAGTACCGAAGCACATGGCTTCCTGTTTTACGGTATAGACATGTTTGAGTGTTACGAGGTAGCCGAGCATGGATACGTTTTTGCCCAGATGACGCTCCAGATCAGCAACCGGCATGTATTTGCGCTGGTCGTGTTGCAATACGCCAAAGGGTGAAGTCAGCGGAAAGCCCAGCAGTTCAATTTCATCGAATGCATCCTCGTGATCGTGATAGGAGAGCGTAGGCAGCGTCCAGTTGCGGGAAGGCTCCCTGAATAGCCCGGGCTTTGAGGGATCGTTTGTATCCCTGCGCAACAGCGCAGCGCTTTTCCACAAAAGGTTCTTCTTTGTTTCCTTCGTGAAATGGAAAGCCCCGATGCGTATCAGAATTTCCAGCTGTGCAGGGTGAGGCTGCGTACGGTTCACGAAATCTTCCATATTGAGGAAATACCCGTTCGCTTTACGGTCGTCCAGCACGGATTCGATCCATGCCTGCTCCAGTTTCTCCACATGTATAAACCCAACATGCACTTCGTTTTTCTTGATGTTAGTGTAATAGTCACTACGGTTAACACAGGGCGGGTTGATATTGACGCCGGTTTTCTTCAGCTCCCTGAAATACAGTTCCCGGTTATAGAACCCGCCGAAATTGTTGATAACTGCCACCATAAACTCTGCCGGAAAGTAAGTTTTCAGGTAAAGACTCTGATAGCTTTCCACGGCGAAACTGGCCGAGTGCGCTTTGGAAAATGAGAAATTAGCAAAGCTGGCGATCTGGCGCCACACCTCATCACTCACGGCCCTGGGGCGCCCCAGTTTTTCACAGTTATCGAAGAAAAGGTTCTTGATCTTCTCGAAGTTCTGCTGCCCGCGGTATTTTCCTGCCATAGCACGCCGGAGAGTGTCTGCATCTGCCAGATCGAGGTTGGCGTAGTGGTGCGCTACCTTGATCACATCTTCCTGGTACACCATCACGCCATACGTTTCTCCCAGCAGGGTTTTCATGACGGGGTGGAGGTATTCCACTTTGTCGGGCTGATGGAAGTTCAGCACATACTGCCGCATCATGCCCGCCTGTGCCACACCCGGACGAATAATCGAGCTGGCAGCCACAAGCGTGATGTAATCGTCGCAACGCAGCTTGCGCAGCAGTTGCCGCATGGCGGGAGATTCGATGTAAAAGCAACCGATAGTCTGAACATTACGGAGGGCGTCCTTCACCTTGGGATCTTCCATGAAGGATTTAACATCGTGGATGTCCAGATCCAGCCCGTGGTTTTCTTTAATGATATCCAGCGAATCACGGATGTGCCCGAGGCCGCGCTGACTAAGGATATCGAATTTATGCAGGCCGATGGCTTCTGCCAGATGCATATCCAGCTGCGCGGTGCAAAGCCCTTTGGGGGGCAGGTGCGTTGCGCAGTGCTGATGGATGGGCGCTTCACTGATGAGGATACCGCCGGCATGAATACTCAGGTGATTGGGGAACCGGTCGAGCATGCGGCCATAGCGGATGATGCGCTGATGCACATTGTCTTCTCCCAGTTTTACCTGGTAAGGGTTTTCAAGGATTTTGTCGATCTCGCCTTTGGGTAATCCATATACTTTGCCCAGCTCGCGTACGATGGCGTTTGTCTGGAAGGTAGCCACGGTTCCCAGCAGGGCGGTATGTTCTGTCGTGTATTTATTGAAAATATAATCGAAGATCTCATCCCGGTCGCGCCAGGAGAAGTCGATATCGAAATCAGGAGGAGAGCTGCGGTGCGGATTGAGGAACCGCTCGAAATACAGATCCAGCGCAATGGGGTCTACGTTCGTGATGCCCAGGCAATAAGCAATGATGGAGTTAGCCCCGCTGCCTCTGCCTACATGGAAGAAGTCGCGGTGACGGGCATAGCGCACAATGTCCCAGGTAATGAGGAAGTAAGCATTGAAATCCTGCTGGTCGATGATCAGCAATTCTTTATCGATGCGTTGTTTCGCTTCTGCATTTCCAATTCCGTAGCGGTATTCCATCCCTTCATATGCCAGGTCCCTCAGCAGTTCTCGGTCGCCTTCGCGGCTGTGTGTAAAACGTTTTTTGTTGAGGTGTTGCCCGAAGGTGAAATGCAGCTGGCATTCCTCCATCACCCGGAGGGTATTGCGGACGATGTGGGGTTGTTCTTTAAATAGTTCCAGCAGTTGAAAGGGAGGGATGAAGCATTCATCTATCCCTGCCACTTCTTCCGGCGGCAATTGGCTGATGAGCAAATTATTATCGACTGCCCGTAAAACCCGGTGCAGCCGCTGGGATTCTTCGTTCTGGAAACTGATGGGCTGTAATACAACGAGCTTATCTGCATAGCGCCGGGTATCTGTCCGGAACAGGCGGTTTAGTTCCCTGGGGCGGATGCCTATCAGTTCGTTTTCCGCTAAAGAATGGAGTGGTCTGGCTCCGCAGGCGTATATCACAAAGGTTTCCGGCAGAAAAGGGGCTTGCTCCGGAAATGGTTCTTCTGATTGGAGGTGCCGGGAGAGGAAGCGGTTAATAGACAGCCATCCGTCCATATTCCGGGCAAGGAGGATGTACCGGAAAGCAGCACCGTTCCGGCATTCTAAGCCGAGGATGGGCTTGATGTCGTGCTGCATGCATTCCTGTACAAACATCCATGCATCCGTAGTTGCATTGATATTTGTAAGTGCGAGCGACGTAATCCCGTGGGCCTTGGCGGTAGCCACGAGCTCGTCGGTACGGATGGTGCCGTAACGCAGGCTGAACCAGGATTTGCAATTCAGGTACATGTTAATGAGGATATCGGCGTTTCATAATCAGGGTTTCCTTCTGGTAGGGCTGCAGCTGCTGATCGAAGTTTCCACCGCTGCTGCTGCCACGCATCAGGTATTGCCAGCCGAACTGCTGTTTAATGCTGTCGATAGCCTGGTATAATGAAATCATATCTTCCGTATCATCGAAAAGACTGATCTGGTAATTCCCTGAAACGAGGTTGCTGAACCGCACGCCGATCAGGCGTACCAGCAGCCTGCGGTCGTACAGCTTGGAGAACAGTTGTTTCACATGCTCCAGCAGCACATGATCGCTGGAGGAATAGCGGATACTGAGTTGTTTGGTGACGGTTTCGAAGTCGGAATACCGGATTTTGACAGTTACACAGCCGGTAAGCCGGTTTTGCTGCCGGAGCTCGAAGCCGATCTTTTCCGTCATCCTCACCAGTTCGCTGTGCATAAAACCCAGGTCTATCGTGTCCTGCGGGAAAGTCTGTTCCGTAGAAATAGATTTTTGCTCATGAAACGGAATTACGGGCGATTCATCGATCCCATTGGCTTTGTTCCAGAGGGATATCCCGTTTTTCCCCATCCAGGCCTCCAGGAGGCCAACAGGGATCTCGCTGAGGGTTTTCACGGTTTCTACCCCCCGGCGGCGGAGCTGTGCAGCGGTTTCTTTCCCTACCATGGGTATTTTATCGACCGGCATAGGGGCGAGGAACCCTTTTTCGTGCCCGAAGGGGATGGAAAGCTGTCCGTTTGGTTTGGCTTCGTTGGTGGCTACTTTCGACACCATTTTATTGGACGCCAGGCCGAGGGAGATGGGCAGATGCGTCTGGCGCATGATTTTCTGGCGGAGTTCGGTGGTCCATTTGAGGGAACCGAAGTATTTATCCATCCCTGTCAGGTCCAGGTAAAATTCGTCGATGGAGGATTTTTCATATAACGGGGCCGAACCGGCGATAATGTCGGTCACTTCCCGCGAAAAATGACTGTATTCTTCAAAGTCCCCGCCTCTGATTATGGCATGCGGACAAAGCCGCAAAGCCATTTTCATAGGCATGGCGGAGTGGATGCCAAAAGTGCGGGCTTCATAGCTGCAGGCTGCCACCACGGCCCTGTCGCCCTTGCCGCCTACGAGGAGGGGCTTGCCCTTAAGGCTGTGATCTTTCAGGCATTCAACCGAAACAAAAAAGCAGTCCAGGTCGAAATGCGCGATCGTGCGTTGGCCGTCTAACAACATAATCGTGTCTTTACCCAAAATTACTAAAATAATTAGCAAAACTAATGCAGTTAGCAAAGAAATAATAAACTAAAGCAACCAGGCGTTTGTTTAATAGGTAGAACTAATCCATTTCGTTATGAAACACACGGATTATGTTAAAGAAGTCCTGCTGCTGGCACTGCTGTTAGGGCCCATGGTGTACCTTGCACTGATCTGGAATACGCTTCCTGCGCAGATTCCCACCAATTTTAACCTGAACGGCGAGGCCGACGGGATGGTGTACAAAAGGGAGTTCCTCCTGTTAATGATCTTCCTCTTTTTTACGAATGGCATGCTGTACGCATTGTTCCGGTATATTCCGAAGCGGGATGTATGGGATGAAACGCCGGCTGAATTCAGGGCGTATATGAAAGAATATTACCGCATCCGTTTCCGGATACATATCTATCTGGCTGTATTTACATCAATTGTCATCTATCTGATCAGTACAGGCAGGGAAATATTCCTGGAGAAATGGGTGTTTGTGGGCGTAGGGCTCCTTATTGCAGCGCTGGGTGTTTTCCTGCGGAATCTCAAACCCAACTATTTTGTGGGCGTCCGTACTCCGTGGACGCTGGCCAATGATGTTATATGGACGGAAACGCACCATATGGCAGGCAGGTTGTGGCTGTATGCAGGTATTGTAATTATGGTAGCCGGGATGTTTATGCCGGTGATGAGCGGGGTGTTCCTGTTTATTTTTGCGGGGATGGCCCTGGCGGCACTGCCTTACATTTATTCTTACCGGTTATTTTATAAGACGCAGGGTTGAATCGTCGTGGGCACGGGAAGTGGCAAGCATTCCCGTGCATAAAAAAAAGTAAGAACGGGGATCAACCTGTTCTTACTTTTTTTATGGATAGTTATAAAACTATTAACGGAGGGAGGGGAGCAGTGCTCTGCCGATCAGTTCACGGCCGGGCCATGGGATCATGGCGAGGATGAGCACGAGTCCGAGACCGAAGAAGATGAGCGCGGTTTTGTGCTTTTTAGCATCCGAGTCAGCTTTCTTGATTTTGGAACGGCCGATGTGAACGAGCGCGATGGCGATGATGCCCAGCAGGGTGTGCTCAACGGTAAAGAAACGGAGCACTTTGTCGCCCATTGCGGCGCCCATATTGCCAAAAGCGGTTTTGGTGAGCGAGCTGGTGAACATAAGCACCAGGCCGATCAACAGCTGAATGTCCAGGAAGATCATGAAAAAGAGGCCGGCCTTGGTATCGCCTGCGCCGTAAGGCTTCTTTCCGGTAACGCCCATAATGGCGCGGATCACTGCGATTACGCCAAAGGCGAGGATGAGCCAGCGCACGTAAGAGTGAATGTCTAACAAAGCTTGCATATTGTTTGAGTTTGTCCGGGGCAAAAATAAGCGTTGAGTCACAGATAAAATTTTTTATTACAAAAAATGTTTGCTAATTTTGTTAGCATTGTTGTACTAAATAATTTAGGGATGTCTACTGTTTGCCAAAATCTTAAATATCTGCGCAAGCAAAAGGGCTGGACGCAGCAGGAATTTGCTGACCGCCTTAACATAAAGCGTTCTTTACTGGGGGCTTATGAAGAGGAGCGTGCCGAGCCTCGAACAGAGGTATTGGAACAGGTGAGCGATATGTTCCGTGTTTCGATCGACGATCTGTTGCGGCGCGACCTGAGTTCTGCCAAGGAAAGCTTCCTGGAGCGCAGGCGCCAGCAGAAGCTGGGCGGTACCAACCGTCAGAATGTAGTATTTGTTCCGGTAAAGGCCGCTGCGGGTTATCTCGCGGGCTTCAATGATGACGAGTTCATCGATGAGCTGAACACATTTACTTTGCCCATGCTGGGTGCGGGCCAATACCGTGCTTTTGAGATCGCAGGGGATTCCATGTTGCCAACACCATCCGGTTCCGTAGTAGTTTGCCATAAGGTAGACGGCTGGGAGGATATCCGGAATAACGAGGCATACATTGTGGTGACCAACCGCGAAGGCATTGTTTACAAGCGTGTACTGAAAAGCAACCGTTCCAAAGCCAAGGTTACGCTTGCTTCCGACAATCCCATGTACGATCCTTATTCTGTGAATATGGAAGAAGTACTGGAGATCTGGGCGGCAGATGCTGTTATCCAGAAAATGGGCCAGCAGCATAAAATGAGCGTGAACCACCTTGCAGGTATGGTAAACCAGCTTCAGGAGCAGGTAAGCATGCTGAAGAAGCAGATGAAGAACTGATCTGTAGCCTGAAGAGGTTGCAGTTTGGTAACCACTGCTACCAATCAACTTACTTTCCATTACCCGGAAGTATGAAGAAGCTTTCCGGCCGTGAGAGATCGCGGCCGGGTATTGCTATCGGCAGTTGCGCGTATTAATGCCGTGATAACTACTGTCTGGAGTTTCCGGTAGTAACACATGGATTGCTTTCAGTGGGTTCAGGTAATGATTGCTGTGTGTTATTTTCAGCAGGTGTGGGATGTGATACCAGCATATTATTAACAGCAAATGCAGATAGCGATACCAGAATATGATTATCTGTAGATGCGTGTAGTAATACCAGGATAATATTATCAGCAGTTGCGGGAAGTGAAACCAGCATATTATTGTCAGTAGATGCAGGTAGCGATACCAGGGCATTGTAGTAACATAAAATAATTTTGCGACCGTATCAGGGCAACAACTGAACGCTTAAAGATTGTGACATAGAATAAACCGTATGTCATATGCAAAGGATTTCATCGTTGTTTTCCCAACCCCAAGTTAACCATTGACAGTGCCGGAGGAAACTCCGGCATTTTTTATTTGGCTTCTTTCTCCGGACACGCCATTTCCCCATGACAAGTTCAGGTAACTCAGATCCCGCTTCCCTTCAATTATCTGCAATTCCCGGATAGTTAAAGCCTGGAGTCAGGTTGAGACATGCCTGATTTGAATACCCGATTCTCTACCATTACGGGGGGTATTTGATATTTATCAGGATTATTTATATGGTTTACCACTTTTCGAAATCCTCTAACCACCATGCATTTCACTTTAGAGATTACTGAAGCATGAGTGCTTCTAACCTTCGACGTTTTACAATCCCTGAAATTACTGTATTAGATATCCTTCAATTATCGCAACCTTAGCTCCGTGGCGGTTTACATAAATTTAGGGGTAACAAAATTTCTCTATTATGGCAATCTTAGATTCTCTCATTCCATTTACCGGCAGGCTGGGCAATATCATTGCCTACAAACGAAACGGCAAACACTGCCTGCGAACCGTGCCGGAAAAAGTAAGGCAAACGGCAAACACCCGCCGCGCTGCCAAAAGGTTCGGTGCAGCCAGCAGCAAAGGCGCCCTTATCCGCCATGCTATCACGCCACACCTGGACATCCATACAGATCATGCGCTGGTAAACCGCCTGAACAGCTTAATTCTGCAGGCTGGCAGGAACAATCATGCAGCACTGGCTAAATTCCGCTTCAATGGATACACAGGTATCAATACGCACATCAATGCAAGGCCCGTATTCACTAAAGACGGGAAACTGCACATCCCCGCACAGGAATTCAAAGCATTTGCAAAAGCAGACCGCATTGAGATAAAGTTGATTGCCACCCGGATCGACTTCACTACACGAACAGTAACCGGTTCTGACACTGCCGTGCTGAACATCACCCTGAATGGACGTTATCAATACTTCGAAGGTGCAGATATGCAGGTAAACGTACCCGGTAAAGGCACACTGATAGTAGTGCTGCAGGTAAGGCAGTTTAAAGATGGTGATGATATCGGTAACCGAAGGGGATATGCAGCAGATATCATTGCAATAGTGGAAGAGGAACAAAAGGAAACGGTTATTACCAAAGTAAAGCCCGTTCACGAACCATCTCACCCATCAGTCTCTCCTGTCCTCACCACACTCTCTGCTCAAAACAGACAGGTGCTCATCCAACGGGAATAGCCTATCGCCATAAGAGAGAGATTTTGTTATAACTAATTAATTATCAAAATATATGGAACCCAAATCTACACGGCAGGCAATTCCTCCGCCAGCCATTGCCATATACCCCATGCTCGTCATCTTCACTATTTCTCTTTCCTGTCCCCTTTTCACCAACTTCGCATAACATCCTCCCCGCATTCGCATCAAGTCCACGTTCTCTCCAACAATAATTTCTGGTTACCACAAAGTTACTATCCGGTAATCAGGTAGTAATTAGCTTCAAATAAGCACTGTAACTGCACTTTAATGTACGCTAAATAACCTGCAGCTAAGGTGTGAGCCGGGTATGATTCCGCAATATGCCTGCGTACCTTCTATTCTTAGAATATATGTGTTCAACTCCCATTCTTCCTACGAATATTACCAAGATGCGTAGCCGCATTCTTCCATAACCATCAATTCTTTGTCGATAAACACCAGCTGTAGGATATCTCATCCGACACCGCTGGAGTGAAGCAAATGGGCAGCATTTTCTTCGTACATTCATCTTACATAAAACTCCTCACATGAAAGCCTTTTGCGCAGCAACCATCTTCCAGGTCAGGGATCTCAGTATCGCAGTTCCATTTTACACTGAGGTGCTTGGGTTTACAAAGTATTTTGAATTCGCCAGCATAGTAGGAATCGAACTTGGAGAAGTGCGCATACATCTTTCCGGCCCGGAAGCTCAGGGACATAAGAAAGCCATCGGAGAAGGGGATATGTATATTTTCTGTGATGAAGTAGACGATTACTTCAGGGATATTAGTACCAAAGGAGCGAATACCTTCGCACCTCCGGAAGATCGTGGTTACGGCATGAGAGATTTTGCAGTACAAGATCCGGACGGAAACGTACTCGCATTCGGTAAAAATATAGAAGGAGAGAAGTAGTCACCTACACCTTAAACACCCCCGTCCCTCCAATTACAAAAACCTCCGAATCTTCCCCGGGCTCCACACAATACGTCCCGGTAAATGCACTGAACGCAGGCAGGATAGCACCCTCCGCACCAAAATAAAAACACGGCAGCCGCAAACGTTGCCGGCCATTACCCACCATCCAAACTCCCGGATGAATGTGGCCCGACATGGCATAAAGTTCCCCGTTATCTGCAGGTTTGTCTTTTGGGTCATGCACAAAGTAAATGCCTCCCAGCGTCAGCGTATCCATCAGCTGAACATCGAGAGATGCATATACAGACGGGTCCATGATATCGTGGTTACCCGTTACCAGCTCGAACCGGATATGTGGAAACTGGTTGCGCCAGATCCGGAAATACTGCACTTCGTTATTAGCAGAACTATGGAACATATCACCCACCACAATTAGCCGCTGCGGATTGTATTTGGTGATCAGTTGCTGCAACCGGTACAGGTCTTCCTGCACAATGTTCCCCGGTACCGCAATACCCGCTTTGCGGAAATGAGCCGCCTTTCCCACATGAAGGTCTGCCACAATGAGCGCCCGCTCTTCTTCCCAATACACTGCTTTGCCGGCAGATAACCGCCAGTGTCCGCCCTTCATTTCATACCTGATATCTTCCAATGCTATCTTTATTTTAACCGGATATGCCGGGATGTTTTTGTTATAGTTATAAAAGTAGGGCGACCCTCAGCTGCCTTAAACGCAGCAGGGCATCACTGCCACAGGGTCATCTTCTTAATCCTGTCTTCCAGCTTCTCACTGGTCAGTTCCTCACGCAGGCTATCCACCTTAATAGGGAAGCAGAACGGCGTTAGCCGCTGTGGGAAAGTAATCACGATCTTACTGTTGCGGATGCGCTCCAAAGTTTCCCGTAAACGGGCTTCTTCCATCTGGTAAAAAAATGCTTCGTTGTACGCCTGCCGCACCAGGATATTCTGCGCGTCATAATCCTCAAACACTTTAAACAATAACGAAGCAGACGATTGCAGATGTCTGTTAGCTTTCGATTTACCCGGATACCCCTGGAATACAAGCCCTGCAATGACTGAGATGTCCCGGAACTTACGGCGCGCCATTTCCGTGGCGTTTACACTGCTTTGCAGATCGGTGGTAAGATTTTCTACAGAGAAAAGCTCATCCGCATTAGTATCGTCTACCGGGATGGGCTGGTCGCTCAGCAGCTCGAATCCGTAATCGTTCATGGCAATGGAGAACGTGATGGGATGCAGCTGACTGATACGCCAGGCCAGCAGCATGGCCATCACTTCATGCACCAGGCGCCCCTCGAAAGGATATACAAAAAGATGATACCCGTCTTCCGTTTTGATTTGCTCCATCAGCAGCTCATTTTCCCGTGGGATGTGAGACAGCATCTGCTGCAACTCAAAAAGCGGCTGCAAAATAACGATTTCCGGCTCATGGGCCTTGCCTGCCATAGCCTCATGGAACTTCCGGCGCAGCATCATCCCGAGGTTGGCGGAAAGGGGCATACGGCCACCGTTCCAGCTGGGTACAATGCTTTTCTTTGATTTGGATTTGCGCACCAGCACCGTCATGTCTTTGATCATAACAAATTCGAGGTTATGACCGCTGAGGCGGAAGCTGTCGCCCGGAGTAAGGCGGGATATGAAATATTCTTCAATAACACCGATGTATCCCCCCGTCATGTACCGCACTTTCAGCATGGCATCGCTCACTATGGTGCCTATGTGCAGGCGGTGGCGCATGGCCTGCTGCTTGCTGGTGCAGTAGTAACGGTCGCCCACGAGGTGGACTTTATGATATTCATCGTATACCTGCAGTGCTTCGCCGCCCGATACGAGGAAGGAAAGGCACCAGTTCCATTCATCATTGGTCAGATCCCGGAAGCAGAAAGTAGACTGTACTTCTTTCCGTATTTGTTCCGCCTCAAACCCTTCAGACACACTGAGCGTCATCAGGTATTGGAGCAGCACGTCATACGCTAGGATAACGGGCATCCTGCTTTCGATAAGGTTCTCCACCATGGCGTCTTTCAACGCGGCGGCTTCTACCAGTTCGAGGGAGTGGGTGGGGAGGAACCAGATACGGCTCACAGCATCGGGCCTGTGACCGCTACGCCCTGCCCGTTGCAGGAAACGGGCCACACCCTTTGGACTGCCCACCTGAATCACCGTATCCACCGGCCTGAAATCCACGCCGAGGTCAAGACTGGAAGTACATACCACCAGTTTGAGGGTACCGGTATGCAGGGCTTCTTCCACCCAAATGCGCAGCTCGGCGTCGATAGATCCGTGGTGCAGGGCGATGGCGCCTGCCAGCTCGGGGCATTCCTTCAGGATCTGGTGGTACCATATTTCGGACTGTCCGCGGGTATTGGTGAAAAGGAGGGTGGTGTTACTTTCCATGATCACGGGCAGCACTTTATGCAGGAGGCGCAACCCCATATGCCCGGCCCAGGGATATTTCTCGATCTCATCGGGCAGGATGCTTTCCACTTCGATGGCCTTATGCACATCGGCCCTAACAATCACCCGCTCACCGGGCAGATTGCCGAGGAGTACATCAAGCGCTTCGTCGAGGTTGCCGATAGTGGCGGAAATGCCCCAGATGCGGAGATGAGGACGTAAGCCACGGAGACGGCTGATGCCCAGCTCGGTCATAACCCCGCGCTTGGAGCCAAGCAGCTCATGCCACTCGTCGGCCACGATAGTTTCCAGGTGCTCAAAGCGTTTAGGATATTCCCGCTGGGCGAGGAGGATGTGAAGGGATTCGGGGGTGATGATGAGCACTTCGGGCATGCTGCGCTTTTGTTTTTCGCGCACGCTGGCAGGCGTATCCCCGCTGCGGATACCTACCGCCCAGGGTACATCCAGCTCACGGAGGGCTTCCTCCATGGCGCGCCCTATGTCTTTAGCGAGTGCCCGCAGCGGGGTGATCCACATAAGGCGGAGACCGTTGCCGGTACGTTTCCGGTAATCTTTGGGGTTTTCGTTGATCCAGCGGATCACGGTTCCCAGGAATAAGGAAAACGTTTTGCCGAAGCCCGTAGGGGCATTTACGAGGCCGGAGCGGCCCTGCAGGTAATGTTCCCATGCTTCTTCCTGGAAGGCAAAGGGGGCAAGCCCTTTTGCTCCCAGCCACTGTTCGATCGCTTGCCAGCCGGGTGTGTTTTTCATCAGACATTGAAATTAGGAAAAATTCCCGCAAGGCATACCTTTGCCGTATGCGCGATTTCTTTCGTTTACACGAGAACGGTACCACCGTCAGGCAGGAGTTGCTGGCGGGCCTCACTACCTTTTCCACCATGGCCTACATCCTGGCGGTAAACCCCATGATCCTCTCCAAAACAGGCATGGATTTTAACGCGCTCATCACCGCCACCGCCCTGGCCGCCGCCATCGGTACGCTCGTGATGGGACTGTACGCCAAACTGCCCGTGGGCCTCGCTCCGGGCATGGGACTGAACGCTTTTTTCGCCTACACCATTGTGCTGGGTATGGGTTACAGCTGGCAGTTCGCACTAACAGCCGTTTTCCTGGAAGGGATCATATTCATCTTCCTTTCCCTTTTTCATATCCGTGAAGCCATCATCAATTCCATTCCCGAAAATCTCAAACACGCCATATCCGTCGGAATCGGACTGCTGATCGCACTGATAGGCATGGCCAATGCGGGCATAATTGAAACAGGTATGCGCCATATAGGGGAGGACAAACTGGATGGGGTGATCCTCAAAATAGGGCACATTACCAGCGCCGGACCGCTCATTGCCCTGCTTGGGCTGGTTGTGAGCGCCGTCTTAATGTACCGGAAAGTAAATGCCGCACTTCTGATTGGGATACTCTTCGCCACGCTGGCGGGCATTCCCCTGGGGCTTACCATGTGGCCGGAGCATGGTATCGTAAGCCTGCCGCCCAGTCTTTCCCCGATTGCCTTTCAGCTTGAATTCGATAAGATTTTTACCATGGACATGGTGGTGATCCTCTTCACCCTCCTGATGGTCAACTTGTTCGATACAGTGGGTACATTGATAGGGCTCTGCAATAAAGCCGGACTGCTCGATAGTCAGGGCCGCATCCCCCGCGCCAAACAGGCATTGTTTGCAGATGCCGTAGGTACAACGGCAGGGGCATTGCTGGGTACGAGTGTGGTAACGGCTTATGTGGAAAGCGCCAGCGGTATTGCATCCGGCGGGCGCACAGGGCTTACTGCCGTTACCGTTGCGGGCATGTTCCTGCTGGCATTGTTTTTTGCACCGCTTTTTGCCATGATACCCGCGGCAGCTACGGCGCCTGCCCTGATTATTGTGGGGATGCTGATGATGGGGTCGGTAGTGAAGATCAATTTTGAAGATGTGACAGAAGCCATCCCCGCCTTTCTGGCGATTGTGATGATGCCATACACGTACAGCATCGCCGAAGGAATCGTGTTCGGGATGCTGTCTTATGTTTTACTGAAAGTATTTACAGGAAAATACCGGGAGATCAGCCCGGTGATGTACGTGCTTTCCGTACTGTTTGTACTGAGTTTTCTACTACAGTAATCAGGTAAAAAGAAGTCTTACACCAACAATAAGCAGTGCGCCTGCCAGGGCAATCATGATGCCTTTGGGCTTTACTTTGCTGGAAAGTCCTGCGCCCAGTTGGGCACCTACCACCACACCAATACCAATGGAGAGAGCTGTTTGCCAGCCTTCCCAGAAGCTGCCCTGGATCATGTGCACTATCGTGCCTGCCAGCGACATAATGGCCAGAATAAAGTGACTGGTGGCTGTGGCGATGTGGATGGGGAAGTTAAGTACGCTGATGAGTGCAGGCACATGGATGATGCCACCGCCGATGCCCAGCAAACTGCTGATAAAGCCTACGGCAAAGCTGATGGCGATGCCGTACCAGATGTTAAAACGGTACTGATGCTGCTCCCCGCTGCGTTCGGTAAGATCACGATCTACACATTTACCCTTGAGGGTACCCGCGGCATAGGCTCCGCGGTTAGGTTTCAGTATGAGAAAAATTGCGATGACGATTAATAATCCTCCGAGAATGAGGTTAAAGGTATGCCTTGAGATAACGCTGGTGGCCATAGCGCCGAGGATAGCTCCCGGCAGGGTGGCTACTGCAAAGATGGCGGCCGACCGGTAGTCGATCCGTTTTTTACGGGCATAGGCTACAGATCCTGAAGTAGCGTTAAGACAAACTACGGCGAGTGAAATACTGGTGAGCACATCCGGTTCCATGTTGGGATACATGAGTAACAGGAGGGGCATTAATATAAAGCCTCCACCGGCCCCTATCAGGGTACCGAAGGTTCCGATTCCAAATCCTATTAATACTAACAACAATGCGGCCTGCAAGTCCATCTGGCGTTATCAAATTTTCACGTGTGAATAGAATGTTGCATCCTCGGGCATTACGAAAGAAAAGCCAATGACTTCGGCAATGGTAGGTACAATTGCGTTTTTTTAATGTTGGTCGTCGAATGATTGGTCCTTTTCCCTTCCGTTCTGTACGGTTTAAGGATGTTTTGGCGGCAGGGACTTCTCCCCCGCAAACCAAAGGTAGTACATGACTTCAACACATATTCTGTAGACTAAAAGGGTAATGCGATGGGGCTACGATTGTTGTTCCAGCAGTTGCTTCAGATCGTCGAGCGTATTGATTTCTGACACGGGTTTATCATGCCGCCAGCGGTGGATACGCGGGAAGCGGAGGGCTATACCGGATTTATGCCGGTTGCTGGCGGCTATTCCTTCAAAAGCAATTTCGAACACCAGTTCAGGCTTTACCGTGCGCACCGGCCCGAATTTTTCCACGGCATGCTTCTTCACCCAGGCATCTACCTGCCCGATCTCCACATCCGTAAGCCCTGAATATGCCTTTGCAAAAGGCACCAGCTGATCGCCATTGCGCACGGCAAAGGTATAATCGGTATAAAGATTCGACCGGCGGCCGTGCCCTTTCTGGGCATAAACCATCACGGCATCCACCGTAAAAGGGTCTACTTTCCATTTCCACCAATCGCCCCGCCTGCGGCCCACCTGGTAGGTAGAGCCTGCATTTTTCAGCATGAGGCCTTCACTGTTATTGTCCCGGCTTTGCGCTCTAATGGTGGCCAGTTCGTCCCAGTCGGTATAGGTGATCAATGGCGATATCTTCAATGCCGGCTGGTTGACGGAATCTGCCAGCGCTTCCAGCTGCAGGCGGCGGTCGCGCAGGGGCAGCAGGCGTATATCCTGCCCGTTCCATTCCATCAGATCATATGCCAGCAGTACTACGGGCGATTCCTGTAGTTGTTTTTTAGTAAGGTTCTTCCGGCCGATGCGGGTTTGAAGATTCTGAAAAGGGAGCGGGCGTGCCAGTACTTCATCCCATGCGAGTATCTCTCCGTCTATCACCGTTCCATCCGGTAAATAATCGAGCAATCCGGCTATTTCGGGGAATTTATCCGTAATCAGCTCTTCCCCGCGCGACCATAAAAATACCTGTCCGTTCCTGCGGATAAGCTGGCCGCGGATGCCATCCCATTTCCACTCTGCCTGCCACTCGGCTGGTTCTCCCAGTGTGGCAGGCCCGCCATCCAGCGCATGCGCCAGAAAGAAAGGGTAGGGCCTCGAATCGTCCGGATTGTTGTGATGATTATGCAGCAGCTGCGGAAGCGTGGTTTGCTGCGGGTCCCAGTTGCCGCTGATCATATGGCTTACCACAGCCCCTTCCATGCCATAAGCTTTCGCGATGGCATTCACCATCGCCCCCTGCGATACCCCTATCCGGAAGCCGCCGGTAATAAGCTTGTTGAAAACAAACCTCTCCCCCGGCTGCAGCTGCTCCCAGGCGTTGCGGATAAAAGCCTGCTTTTCCGCTTCCGGCGCTTTTTCCAGCAGCATGAGTGATTCTATCCAGTAATGCAGCGGCCTGGGCGCTTCCCCGCGTTCAGGCGGTGGCAGCAGCAGGGCAATGGTTTCGGCGAGGTCGCCTACGGTATGATAACATTCATTGAAGAGCCATTCAGGCAGCCCGGCAGCCTCCTGGCACCAGCGGCGCAGCTGAGCGGAGTTAACTGCCCGTTTGGGCCTTCTGCCACTGAAAAGGGCCAGCATCCAGGCTTTGTCGCGCTCGTCGGCAGTAGAAAAATACCGGCTGAGCAGCTCCAGTTTTTCATTGGTTTTGGTGCTATGCGAAAGGTCTGAAATGAGTTGGGAGAACTGATGCATGGGTCATACAGTGGTTTCGGTCGTTTCTTCTTCTCCGCCGAAAGCAGTACGCACGGCTTCTGCGGGTATGTTGTTTTCCTCGAGGTAACGCGCCAGCGTGCTGCTGAAGCCGTGTGTCACGAATACTTTTTCGGCATGTGTGGCGCGGATGGATTGTAGCAGCCCCGTCCAGTCTGCATGGTCAGAAATCGCGAATCCCGCATCGGCATTCATTCTCCGGGCATTGCCCCGCACCTGCATCCATCCGCTGCATACTCCGAGGGAATATGGGGAGAAGCGCTTCATCCATGCGGAGTCCGCCGCCGAAGGAGGCGCAATTATTAGCTGGCCTTTCAGGTCACTTTTAGGTGTTTCAGGGGTGATCAGCTCCACGGGAGGGAGGGGCCATCCTGCCGAAAGCAATACCTGGTGGGCGTTATAAATTGCCCCGTGAACGAAGAAGCGCTTGCCGGTATGCGCCAGGTTATACAGGAGGCGCTGGGCTTTACCCAAACTGTAAGCCACCAGTATACTCTGTTTCCCGGAAGCCTCATTTTCCCGCATCCATGCTTCGATGTCACCGAAGATGGCGGTTTGGGGCCGCCAGCGGTAAATGGGCAGGCCGAAGGTACTTTCCGTAATAAAGGTATGGCAGCGCACAGGTTCAAAGGCTCCGGAGATGCCGTCGTTCTCTGTTTTATAATCGCCGCTGGCCACCCATGTTTGTCCGCCTACAGTTACTTTCACCTGTGCCGATCCTATCATATGGCCCGCGGGATGGAACGATACTTCCGCACCGCCTATCTTCACCGTTTCTCCCCACCCCGTTCCCTGCACGGAAATATCCTTCCCCAGCCGCAATTGCAGGAGAGGCACGGAATCCTTTGTACAGAGGTAATGCCGGCTGCCGATACGGGCATGGTCTGCATGGGCGTGGGTAATCACGGCACGGTCGGCCGGCTTCCAGGGGTCGATGTAGAAACCTCCTGCGGGACAATAAATCCCTGTTTCGGTGAATGTGAGAACGGGCTGCATGGATATCTGAAGCTACAACAAAAACCGGTCCGCCGGGTTGGGAGGCAGGGGCATAAAAAAAGACCGGGGATACCGGTCTTTTTTCTTAATTATTTGTTCATCAATCAGTTAATCGTATTCATTTTAAAGTCTGCACTGTCTCCTTTCTGAATGATGTAGATGTTTTTATTCTCGAAGTAATCCGGTGTTTCCCCATTTTCCTGCAGATAAACCGGCTGGTAATTGAAGGTGGTGAATACACGGTTACCCGGTTTGTTGAGGTCTTTGTTGAAATAAACCCCGTCCTGTGCAAGGGCTTTCACGAAGTAATAAGTTACCTCGAAGCCTTTGAACGCCATGTCGGAAGGTCGGGATTTATACTTATGACGGAACGCGTCTGCTACGTATTTGCTGTAGTAATCAGACTTATCGTTGTAATAAGGCGAAGAGTAATACAGGGTGATGCCTTCGAAATCGGGCTCTTTAAACTTCATCACATCCCAGGTAGGCATGCCGAAGATGTGCATAGGGTAAGCAGCACGCTGGGGAGCCAGTTTGCGGAGGATGCTTTTGGCGCCTGCTTCGTCGAGTGCGGTTACGATCAGTACGTTGGGCCTGTCGGCCAGCAGGTACTGGGAGAGTTGTGCTTCCGTAGTGCCTTCGTTCCAGATCACTTCGCGGATGCGGGATTTCTTATCGTAGTTCATCCTTTCGTATGCAGCCTTGATATTGCCATAAATGCCGTTTTCGAAAGGCGTGTTCCGGCGGAGGATGAGGATATTCTTGTTGGCAAAACCTTTCTGTACATAATCATGCATGGCTTCCACATGGGAGCGGAGGGTGCTGTTGGTGATGAGGAAGAAAGGATTGTTGTTAATACCGCCGTCGTTGGGGAAGGTGGCCGATACGAAATTGATCTCTTTTTGTTTGGCGAAATCGCTGAGGGCTTTGATCTCAGGGGAGCTTACCGATCCAATGATAAGGTCGGCATTATCGAGGCGGCGGTTGCGGATAAGCGTTGCCGGATCGTTTTGCCGGGATTTGCTGTCGAACACCTGTACGTTCAGCTTAATGCCGAGGTGGGAGAGGGAGTCGAGGGCCAGCTGGGCGCCTTCATAAAATTCGAGGCCGGGCAATACATAGCGCGGCATAGTGCGGCCGGGAATTTCCAGGCTGTTGGCGAATACGGAATCAAGATACAGCGGTGCGAAAAGCACCACGTTATATGCGTCTTTTTTCACTTCGCGGGCAAAGGCAGGAACGTTGAAGGGTGCCCGGGCTGCGGGCTTCTCGTCAACGGGCTTTTTAGGCTCTTCCTTTACCGGCTTGCTCAGCTCGGGAGGAGGCCCGTCCGTTTTCTGTGGTGCCTGACGGAATATTCCGCAGGCGGAAAGCAGGAGCATGCAGGATAAGGTAACCGTCAGCCTGCTCAGGATGTTCGTTCGGTTCATGAGGCCAAATTTGCAAAAATCATTCCATGGATAAAAACAATTACGAATTACAAATGAATAAAATTGTTCATCCGTAATTCGTAACTGCTCATTTCTTCGGGGAAACTATTCCCATTCTATCGTTGCCGGTGGTTTGGAGCTGATGTCGTACACCACACGGTTGATGCCTTTCACTTTATTGATAATGTCGTTCGATACTTTGGCGAGGAACTCGTAAGGGAGGTGAGCCCAGTCGGCCGTCATCCCGTCTGTAGAAGTAACTGCACGGAGCGCTACGGTGAACTCGTAGGTACGCTCGTCGCCCATAACCCCAACGCTTTGTACGGGGAGGAGGATGGTACCTGCCTGCCATACCTGGTTGTAAAGGTTCATTTCCTTCAGCAGATCGATGTATACGGCGTCGGCTTCCTGGAGCATGTCCACCTTTTCAGGGGTGATTTCTCCGAGGATGCGGATAGCAAGACCGGGACCGGGGAAGGGGTGGCGGGCGAGGAAGATGTCGCTGATGCCGATTTCCTTACCTACGCGGCGTACTTCATCTTTAAAGAGGAAGCGCAGCGGTTCTACCAGGCCCATGTTCATCTTTTCAGGAAGGCCGCCCACGTTGTGGTGGGATTTGATAGTAGCGGAGGGGCCGTTAACGGAAACAGATTCGATCACATCCGGGTAGATGGTGCCCTGGCCGAGGAACTTAATGTCTTTCAACTCTTTAGATTCCTGCTGGAATACCTCGATGAAGAGGCGGCCGATGATCTTCCGTTTTTGTTCTGGATCGGATACACCTTTGAGCTCGCCGTAGAAGAGGTCTTTTGCGTTAACACCTTTTACGTTGAGACCCATGTGTTTATAGGAATCCAGTACGGTTTCGAATTCGTTTTTGCGCAGCAGCCCGTTGTCTACGAACACGCAGTACAGGTTGGAGCCGATGGCTTTGTGGATCAGCTCGGCAGCCACGGTAGAGTCTACCCCGCCGCTGAGGGCCATTACCACTTTCTGGTCGCCTACCTGCTCTTTGATGCGGGCTACGGTTTCCTGAACGAAAGCGGCCGGCGTCCATTCCTGGTGCATACCACAGATATGAACGAGGAAGTTGCGGAGGATCTGCTTGCCTTCGATGGAGTGCGTTACCTCAGGGTGGAACTGCACAGCATGGATGGGGTGCTTGGCGAGGGTGAGGCTTTTGAAGGCCGCCACCGGAATATTATCGGTATGTGCGATAGGGGTGAACACTTCAGGCAAACGAACAATCGTGTCCGCATGGCTCATCCACACCTGGCTTTTCAGGTTTACGTCGTAAAAGAGGGGTTCTTCCTTGTCGGAATGCTCGAGGAAAGCACGGCCGTATTCGCGGGTGCTGCTCTTGGCTACTTCACCGCCAAATACTTTGGCCATCAGCTGTGCTCCGTAGCATACGCCTAATACCGGAACGCGCTCGCCCATGGCGGCAATATCTACCACTGGTGCCAGCGGATCGTTAACGGAGAAGGGAGAGCCGGAAAGAATAATGCCTTTGATACTGTCGTCCCACTCTATGGGCTTGTTACATGGCTGTATTTCACAATAAGTATTCAGTTCCCGGATGCAACGTGCAATCAGTTGCGTGTATTGGGATCCGAAATCGAGGATCAGGATCTTTTCTGTCATGGTGGTGCAAAGATAAAGGAATTTCGGACTTCGGATTTTGCTTTCCGCCAGATTCGCCCGAAATTACCCCGGGCCGTGCGTTCTGAATATTTTATCGTATTTTTCGCCCATAACCCTCGTTCTAAATCAACTGCTGTATGAAAACGCAATTCACCATGCTGGCTTTCCTCCTGGCTGCAATGCCATTCTGGATGGCCTGCGACCAGGTTAACGGAAGCGGCCGCGTAGCCACTGAATCCCGTCAGGTCAGGAATTTTTCCCGGATACACGTTCAGGGATCCATGGATGTATATATTACCAAAGGCACCGGCGGCAGCGCCAAAGTGGAGGCCGAAGATAATATCCTACCCCTCATCGAACTGGAAGAAGACGGTGATGTGCTGCGGGTACGGTTCAAAAACAATGTCAATATCCGCACCCATAAAGATATTAAGGTGTTCCTCGCCACTGAAACCCTCCGGGAGGTAGAACTGGCAGGTTCTGGCGATATTAAAGTGGAAAGCCATTATGCCTCCGCCGAGCCGGTAGAGCTGAGCGTTGCCGGCAGCGGCGATATCGAAGCCGGATTCAGCGCCCCCGCCATTCGTGTAAACATTGCAGGTTCCGGTAATGCCGATGTAAAAGGGGAGACCCGTGAGCTGAATGTAGACATCGCAGGCAGCGGTAATTGTGATGCCTCCGACCTGCTAGCGGAAACCGCCGAAGTAAGCATTGCCGGCAGCGGCGACGTGAAGCTGCATGCCAGCCGTTCCCTCTCCGCCAATATTGTAGGGTCTGGCAACGTTTATTATAAAGGAGAGCCTGCCATGAACGTGAGTAAAATGGGTTCAGGCACCGTCCAGAAGCGATAACAAATTGAAAAACTTTTGTATGTTTGCAGGTTTTATTTGAACATACGACTGCCGTATATGAGTCAACTTCCCAAGATATTAGTGGTGTATTACACCCAAACGGGCCAGCTAAAGAGAATAATAGATCATGTGTTAGCGCCTTTGCAGGGCAAGGCGGAAATAACGTTCGAGGAAATTGAGCCGGTAGAGGATTTTCCTTTCCCCTGGCCCAAACAGCGTTTCTTCGACACTATGCCGGAAACTGTACTGGGCAGGCCTAAAGCCATCCAACCTCTGAAAACTGATCCCGGAGCACACTATGATCTGGTATTACTCGCTTACCAGCCCTGGTTCCTCTCACCGTCGCAGCCCATCGCCGCTTTTCTGCAAAGCGAAGAAGGGAAGCGCCTGCTGAAAGGGAAGCCCGTGGTTACACTCCTGGGATGCCGTAATATGTGGATCAACGCGCAGGAGAAAGTAAAACGCTACCTCCAGGCCGCCGGTGCACAGCTGGCCGGGCATATTGCGCTGGTAGACAAGCACCCCAATCTCGTATCGCTCATCACCATCCTCCGTTGGGCTACCAAAGGAAAGAAAGATGCATTTTTTATATTTCCCCCGGCCGGTGTGCAGGAAAAGGAAATCGTGGAATCGTCCCGGTTTGCGGCTCCCATCGGTGAGGCACTTGGGAAGAAGGATTTCAGCAGGCTGCATTCGGAACTGCTCGCTCTCAACAGCGTGGAAGTAGACCCCGGCCTGATAGTGCTCGAAATGAGAGGCGTTAAGCCTTTCCGATTCTGGGCCAACTATATCAGCGCTGCCGGAGAGCCGGGAAGCCCCGCCCGCCAGGGCCGCGTTACCATGTACCGCGTGATCCTGCTGGCCGCCATTCCCATCCTGACGCCTTTTACTACCATTGCCGGATGGCTTAAGCTCACACTGGCAAAGAAGCAACTTAACAGCGATGTAACATATTACAAAGGAATACAGCTACGCGAAAACTGATAAAATTCTATATTTACGGCCGCTTAATCACTTAAAAACAACCCTGAAATGACTGCGGTGCCCCGGAAGCACCGTTTCTTCAGATCGACAAAAAGGACAACTCACTGCGATGAAAGAAGTATATATAACGAGGCTCTCCAAATTTTTGCCGAACGAGCCAGTAGCGAATGACGAAATGGAAAGCATCCTCGGTATGGTGGATGGTAAGCCTTCCCGGGCACGTAATATCATCCTGGGAAACAATAAGATCAAGACACGATACTACGCACAGAACAAAGAAGGAAAAAGCACCCACACCAACGCAGAAATGACTGCCAAAGCCGTGGAAAACCTGTTCGACGATAAATTTCCCATCAGCAATATGCAGCTTCTGGCCTGCGGCACCACCAGCCCCGACCAGCTGTTGCCCAACCATGCCGCCATGGTTCACGGCATCCTGAAATGCCAGCCCGTAGAGATCGTAGCTGCCACCGGCGCCTGTGCTGCCGGTATGCAGGCATTCAAATACGCGTGGATGGCCGTTAAATGCGGCAGCGCTGCCAACGCGGTAGCCACAGGCTCAGAGAAATTCTCCGCCTGGCTGCTCTCCCGCAACTTTGAGCCGGAAACAGAAAACCTGAAGTCGCTCAC
Source organism: Chitinophaga deserti (assembly GCF_003149455.1). GTDB lineage: Bacteria > Bacteroidota > Bacteroidia > Chitinophagales > Chitinophagaceae > Chitinophaga > Chitinophaga deserti. Next base: position 153,891 of record NZ_QFFK01000001.1, on the reverse strand, counting down.
CGATAATCCCATTATCGCTTTTGAAAAAGACTTCCTCCGCTGGATGCTCTCCGATGGTGCCAGCGCCGCCCTTTTCCAGGATAAGCCTAACGAAGATGGGCTCAGCCTGCGGGTAGACTGGGTAGAGATCGCCTCTTACGCCCATGAACTGGAAACCTGCATGTACGCAGGCGCCGTTAAAAACGAAGATGGTTCCACCAAAGGCTGGACCGACATGACGCCCGAAGAATGGGCTGCCAACAGCGTATTCTCTTTCAAACAGGATACCCGCCTGCTCGGTAAAAACATTGTGCCCTCCGGTGCACAAATGTGGAAAGAGCTGGTAGAAAAACATAACATCGACCTGGATAAGCTTACCTGGTTCCTCCCGCACCTCTCTTCTGAATTCTTCCGTATGAAAATCGATGAAGAGATCGCCCGGGTGAACTGCTACGTACCCCAGGAGAAATGGTTCACCAACCTCACCCGCGTAGGTAACGTTGGCACAGCTTCCCCGTATTTCATGCTGGAAGAACTGCTGAATCAGGACAAACTGAAGAAAGGAGATACAATCGTGATGATGGTACCGGAAAGCGCACGCTTCTCCTATGCATACGCACACATCACTGTTGTCTGATCTCTTTTGCCCGTGCAAAAAACGATTTTCCATGCAGCAGCCGCCGGAAAAAACCGGTGCCTGCTGCATTTCTAAATAATAACAGGGGGCTGTTCCCCCAACCCTAAAACTGCACAATCATGAAAAAAGATGAAGTTCCGCAGGATGGCGACAACCTGCATAAAGGTACATTCAGGCAACTATTTTATGCAGTAGACCAGTCTGGCGACTACACCACCGCCACCAGCATCGGCTGGGAACCGGAAAACGTAGCCCTGAGCCAGGCCTGGGATGAAGTGGAACAGCGCGTGGCCAATACCAAAGCAAAGGTAGATGCCGGTGAACTAAGCCCCATAGCCTACTATATGGAACGCACCCTGCTTGATCTGCCACTGCTGGCCCTCAAAGCCGGTAAGTTTCAATGGCAGGTAAAGCGGCATATGAAACCGGGTGTGTTCAAAGGCCTCAGCGATAATATGATTGCCCGCTACGCGGAAATTTTCGGCATTCCTTTTCAAACACTCCGCAGTGGCGAACTGCTGCCTTTCAAGCGCCCAGCATAACAAACAGACATGACACAATTCAGTCACACGCAAACCGCACACTGCGAAAGCGGCGTAATATCCAACCTCTTCGGTCATTATGGTCTCCACATCAGTGAACCCATGGCCTTCGGCATCGGTGCCGGCATCTTCTTCGGCCACCTGCCTTTTGTGAAGGTGAACGGCGTGCCTGGCACCACCTACCGCATCTGGCCCGGAGCCATCTTCTCACGTGCCTGTAAAAGGCTCGGAGTGGAAATGGAATCGCGCAAATTCAGCAGCGTGGATAAAGCCATGAAAGCCCTCGACCAGCTCCTTGAAGAGGGGGTGCCCGTAGGGATGCAGTCCAGCGTGTACTACTTGCCATATTTCCCGGAATCATACCGCTTCCACTTCAACGCACATAACCTCGTGATTTATGGTAAGGAAGGCGACGATTACCTCGTCAGCGATCCTATCATGGACACCGTTACCCGCATAGACACCGAAAACCTCATCCGTGCCCGATTCGCCAAAGGCTTTCCGGCACCGAAAGGGAAAATGTATTACCCCGTGAACGTTCCGCAGGAAGTAGACTTCCGGGAACCGGTAAAAGCAGGCATTGCTCAGGCATGCCATTACATGCTGAAAATCCCCATCCCCATGTTCGGCGTAAAAGGCATCCGCTTCCTCGCCAACAGGATGAAGGATTACCCCGCTAAACTGGGCGACCGCCGCGCGGCACTTTACCTCGGTAACGTAATCCGCATGCAGGAAGAAATAGGTACCGGCGGCGCAGGCTTCCGCTTTATGTACGCCGCTTTCCTCCAGGAAGCAGGTACACTGCTGAACCGCCAGGAGCTGAAAGACATTGGCCGTGAGCTGACATCCGTTGGCGACGGCTGGCGTAACTTCGCATTCGCTGCCGGCCGTGTATGTAAAGCACGCGCTGCCGATAACATGTCGTATGGCGAACTGAGCAAAATGCTCCTGCAGATCGCAGATGAAGAAGAAAAAGTATTCCGCCGTTTATCCACCGTAAAACTCTGAGGACGTGAACAGTATTGCCGTGAAAGATCTGCAGAAAACCTATGCAGGGGCCTTAACGCCCAGCCTGCAGGGGCTTTCATGCACTTTCGCAGAAGGCACTATTGCTGGGCTGCTGGGGCCTAACGGCGCCGGCAAAACCACTACCATCTCCATCCTTTGCGGACTGGTAGAGCCTTCAGGCGGTACAGCTGAAATATTCGGTATCCCGCAAACACCAGCCAACCGCGAGGCAATAAAACGGACCATCGGCGTGGTGCCCCAGCAGATCGCACTTTTCCCGCAGCTCACCGCATATGAAAACCTCCGTTACTTCGGTAACCTGTACGGTTTCAGCGGCCGCCCGCTCCGGGAAAAGATCATGCAGCACCTCGAAGCATTCGGACTGGAAAAAGCTGCGCATAAAGAAACAGGCAGGTTTTCTGGCGGGATGAAAAGGCGTGCCAATATCATCGCTTCCATCCTGCACGAGCCAAAGCTGCTGGTACTCGACGAGCCTACCGCAGGGGTGGATGTACAGTCACGCTCCATGATCCTGCAGTTCCTGCGGGAATATAATGCGAAAGGTAACAGCGTCATTTACACCTCGCACCTGCTCGAAGAAGCCGAACAGATCTGTGAAGAAGTGGCTATCATAGACGAAGGTAAACTGGTTACCCAGGGCGCCCCGACGGAACTGATAGGCCGCCACGGTCATTGCCGTAACCTGGAAGACGTGTTCCTCCATTACACCGGCCATGCCGTACGGGATTAAAGCAACAACAACATGTTAAGGATCATCGCCACGATACGGAAAGAATGGTTACTGCTGCGGCGCGATAAAGCCGGGCTGGCGCTGCTTTTTGCCATGCCCCTCGTGCTCATCACCGTGATGGCCCTCATACAGGATGCTCCCTTCCGCGATTATCAGGAAGTGCAGTTCGATATCCTCACCGTCGATAAAGACCAGGGCCGCCTCGGCCGATATATCCGCGAAGGCCTCCAGACCGGCGGACAGTTTAAAGTGATCGATTCCCTCAACGGTCAGCCCGTGACGGAAGAAGCAGCTAAGAAGATGGTGGCCGAAGGGAAGTATAAAATCAGCATCACCATCCCTAAAGGCGCAACGGCGGAAATCGTCAGTAACGCCAATAAGATTGTAAATGATATTTCGAAGCGGATGGGCCTGCCGGCGCAATTACCGGTAAAAGCCCTGTCCAATGATTCGCTGGCTGTACAGCTGTATTTCGACCCTGCGGCAAAGAAAGCATTCAAAAGCGCGATCCATCAGGCATTGGATAATTTCCTCACGCAGGTGGAAACCGATCTGCTGCTGGAGCGCATCCAGCTGCAGCTCCGCAACCGCGACAGCCTGCAGCAGGATACATTCCCCGCCATCCGCCTCAAAGCTGTGGCACTCCGTGAAACAAGCGTGGGGGAAGGGAAGCAGATAGATGTCATCTCCAACTCCGTACAACACAACGTGCCGGCATGGAGCATTTTCGCCATGTTCTTCATCGTAATCCCCATCGCGGGCAATATGATCCGTGAGCGGGAAGATGGCAGCCTGGTGCGGATGAAGCTGATCCCAGGTAATTACCTGTCTGTACTGTCGGGTAAACTGCTGTTTTTTGTCGGCATATGCATTGTACAGTTCTACCTGATGATTATGGTAGGCCTTTACCTGCTGCCCTTGCTGGGCTTACCGAAGCTCCAGCTGGGGGTCGATCATCTGGCGGGTTTCCTCGTGGCGGCCAGTATCGGCGTAACGGCTACAGCTTACGGGATACTCATCGGTTCGGTATTCAAAACGCCCAACCAGGCGCTGAACTTTGGAGCGGTGAGCATCGTGATCCTCAGCGCCATCGGCGGCATCTGGATACCGCTGGAAATCATGCCGGAAGCAATGCAGCACATCGGCCGGCTCTCGCCCCTGAGCTGGGGGCTGGATGCCATTAACGATGTTTACCTCCGCAACGGCCATATCCGGTATGTTTTACCTGATCTGGCGAAACTGCTTTGCTGCGGCGGAGCCATGCTGGTAATAGCCGCCATGGTGGAACAGCGGAGGATCGGATAAGAACAATTTTCATAACAACGGTAAAACAACTAATTTTACTCCCCCGGAATACGCCACTGGCGTAAAACCTACAACAACATGGAAGCATTAAAACTGAAACTCAAACAGCAGATCATCGAAGCCCTCAACCTGCAGGACACCAAACCGGAAGACATTGACGACAATGCTCCCCTGTTCGGCGAAGGTCTTGGGCTCGACAGCATCGATTCGCTGGAATTGATGGTGCTGCTGGAAAGGAACTATAAGATTAAAGTGGAAGACCCGCGCGAAGGCCGTAAGATCCTTCAGAGCGTGCAGACCATGGCAGAATTCATCATGAGCAAACAGGCGGCTTAATCCGCTGAACTGTATGGCAGAACGTGTGCTGATAACAGGGATGGGTATGATCTCCGCCATCGGGAATAACGTGGAGGAGAATTTCCGCAGCCTCCGGGCGCAACGGAGCGGCATCGGGTACTCGCAATATGTGGATACCATTCACCGCGATGTGCTGCCGGTAGGTGAAGTGAAATGCAGTACGGCAGAACTGGCGGAAATGGCCGGTATTACCGATGCCACCGGCTTCACCCGCACCACGCTCCTCGGCCTCATAGCCATGCAGGAAGCACTGCTTTCCGCAGGCATCCGCGATGCCGCAGAAACGCCCACCGCATTCATCAATGCCTCCACCGTTGGAGGCATGTGCGATACCGAGAAGATTTACTTCGATATTCTCGACCCCGAAAAGGAAGGCACTTTCCTGCAACTCATCGATGCCCTCGATTGTGCAGACTGTACACAACGCATCGCTGACCACACCGGCCTCACTGCCTACGTTACCACCATCAGTACCGCATGCTCTTCCTCCGCCAATGCACTCATGTATGGCGCAAGGCTCATTCGCGCAGGACTCGTTCAGCGCGCAGTATGCGGCGGTACCGAAGCCCTTACCCGGTTTACCATCAACGGCTTCAATTCCCTTAAAAATATCGACAAAAGGCATTGCATGCCCTTCGACAACGACCGGAATGGTCTTAACCTTGGCGAAGGTGCGGCATACCTCGTACTGGAATCAGAAAGCTTCGCACAACGCCGTAAGGCAAGGCCCATGGCCGAGCTGAGCGGGTGGTGCAATACCAACGAAGCCTTCCATCCCACATCGCCCTCACCGGAAGGTGATGGCGCTTTTGAGGCTATGCGCAAGGCCATTGCCATGAGCGGCCGCACATTGGAAGATGTGCAATACATCAACGTCCACGGTACCGCCACGCTCAATAACGATGTATCTGAAGGCCGGGCACTGGAACGGCTCTTTGGCGACAACGTACCTTCATTCAGTTCTACCAAACCTTTTACCGGCCACACCCTTGCGGCAGCCGGAGCGATAGAGGCCATTTTTTCCGTGTTGTCCATCAACCGGCAGATGATTTGGCCAAATCTCAATTTTAATGCGCGAATGGAAGAGCTGCGCATCTCACCGGAAACGCGCCTGCTGGAAGAGTCGCCCGTGCTGAACGTGGTGTCTAACTCCTTCGGGTTCGGCGGTAACAATGCATCACTCGTGATCAGTAAGTATGGATATTAAGTGCTACATACAGTCCAGTGCGGCTATCTCCCCCCAGCAAAGCTTTACGGGAGATTACATACCGCAACTGCTTCCCCTCACGGAGCGTAATCTGATGCGCGCCGTGGAGCCGGCGTATACAGGCTTTATCCCGCCCAACAGTTTGCGCCGTATGAGCCGTTTGCTGAAGATGGGTTTAACCTCGGCATTGCAATGCCTCCGCAACTGTAATTCTGCCGTTCCGGGTGCTATCATCACCGGCACTGGCCGTGGCAGCCTGCAGGATACCGAGAAGTTCCTGCACGATATCCGTACGTATGAAGAAACGGCCCTCAATCCCACGCCGTTCATACAGTCCACCTACAATTCCGTAAACGGACTGATAGCATTGCAGCAGCAATGCACCGACTATAACAATACTTTCGTTCACCGTGGTTTCTCTTTCGAACACGCCCTCCTCGACAGCATATTGCAGATTCAGGAAGGCGTAGCGGAAAGTGTACTCACCGGTGGTTTCGACGAAATGACAGTTGAACATCACTACATCAAAAGCCGTATCGGCTACTGGAAAACCGAACTCACACAACCGGCAGACATGCTGGGATCCGATACCCAGGGTACCATTGCAGGTGAAGGTTCCGTATTTTTCCTCATCGGCACCGCTCCATCTGCAGTTGAGTTGAAAGGCATGCAGATGCTTTATAAACCCACACCTGAGCAGCTCACTGCCAGTCTCTCTCAATTCCTCACACAGCAAGGCGTTGCCCCGGAAGAAATCGATCTGCTGGTAAGCGGCCGTAATGGCGATACCCGATTCGATCATTATTACGACGTGGCTGAAAAGGTACTCCCTTCTTCCGTAGAGAAAATTCACTTCAAACAATACTGCGGCGAGTACGATACCGCCGGCGCTTTCGGTATGTGGACGGCCACGCAGGAGTTACTTTCCGGCCGCCATAAAACTGCCCTTCTTTACAATAACTTTTACGGGGAGCAGCATACGTTTGTGTTGCTGCAGGGAAGTAAGTCCTAAACCCGTTCCCAAATACCCGCAGTTTCCATCAACAATCCCGTCTCACTTTCGTGCAATAGGACTAAGTAAGTTTTATTGTCGCCGGATGTAAAGGAGACGAGTAGTGCAGACCGGCTGAATGGATTAGTCAGATCCGGTTTTAGGTCATAGATATCGTTATCCCGGTTTTCCTGCAATAATTGTTTCGCGATTGCAATGGTGGTAGTTGAGCTGATGAATTCATGCAGAATGGCAGGTGAAATTATCCCCTTGTTATTGTAATGTTTCGAATTTTCAATGGCCTCACAGATTTCAGTGAACCATGGCATTTTCTCTTTTTGTTTACGGTTTCTTTCCCTGAACCATGCGCCTGATGCTGCAATGACGGAGAAGATAAGGCATAATAGTATTGCCAGCGTGAAACCACCAGTAAGAAAAGCTATGAGAAAAAAGATAATGGCTGCGGCAAGGGGGATATGCCACATTTTAGGCTCCCGTGCCGCGGTTTTCTTCCGGCCGGGTCTGAACACGGCTGCAATGAGGATACAATTAAAAACCACCGCGGCAAATTCAAATGCGTACATAGGATAAGGGGAATAATAAGATTAAGATATACTTTTCAGGACATAAGAAGAAAAAAGGCCGCTCCTTTATCGGGAGCGGCCAGTGGGTATTAAACTATGTGGGTATTAATCAATAACATGGGATAACATTTTCGAGGGCAATTTTACTTAGTTTTTCCGCGACTTCGGCAGATTCGGATCAGCCCTGTAACCCGTCCAGGCTTCAATCTGATCAAGATCGGATTCAATGCGGATCAGGCTGCTTTCGATGGGTGCTAATCTGATTTCAAGAAGGTTGAACCGGGTATGCATCAGTTCAAACCGATTGTCTACGTCATCGAATCTTCTGTCTACCTCATCAAACCTTAAATCAATCAATTCGAATTTCTTGTCCATTGATTCGAACCTTTGATCAATCAATTCGAATTTGCTGTCCATTGACTCGAACCTTTGATCAATCAATTCGAATTTGCTGTCCATAGATTCGAACCTTTGATCAATCAATTCGAATTTGCTGTCCATTGACCCGAACCTTTGATCAATCAATTCAAATTTGCTGTCCATGATGGTGAACCTTTGATCGATCAATTCAAATTTCTCATCCATTTCATCAAACCTAAGGTGGATCATGTCGAATTTGCTGTCCATTGATTCGAACCTTTGATCGATCAAATCAAATTTGCTGTCCATGATGGTGAATCTTTGATCGATCAAATCAAATTTCATCTCAAATTTGATTTCCATCTCGTCGATTCTCTTCTCCAGTCCATCGAATCTAAATTCCAACCTGTCCATCCTCTTCTCCAGTCCGTCAATTCTACCATCCAGGTAGTCGAACTTGTAGGCCATCTCTGTGCCTAATGAATTAATTGCGTTTAAAATTGCCAACGTTTCTTGCGTCATAGATTAATATTAAAATGTTAAACAATGATGGCAATGTATATTTTTTTGTAACTGAAAAATTTTTCTGGCAGTTATTTTTTTTCTGTCGATTCGATGAAGAATTGCTTGTTGAGAGTATTAGTATCATTTCACTATTCTGAACACCGGATACCGCATGAATCCCGGCTCGTTCCAGGGGGATTGACGGTATACGAAATTCAACTGGTCACCACCGCTTTTTGCAAACGAAGAATCGCTGGCACGGCGTGTTTCAAGTGCTTTTCGTACTTCAGGATTTTGACGGAGGAACTCACCTGCAGTATCTTCAAACACATACGTTGAATACCCTTCTTTCTTTCCCAGAATAGCATCAAAGAAATTCCATGCGAAGTAAGAATCCGCACCTTTCGGTTCCAATGTTTCCACAACAAAACGATTAGCCGCCTGATTCATGGGGATGAGATAATCACCTTTCCGGAATGCAATTTTTTGTTGCGATGTTTCCGTAGTTACGCCGTGATGCATGTAATGTTTTTCATAGGGCTGCGCTACGGTTTTTATATCCTTGATGGTATATACTTCAACAGTGATGATGGTATCACGGGTGAGGCGCTTCATCTGTACTTTATTGTTTTGCAGCAGCTCAATCACAGTCCACCATCCCTGCGGAATAATATAAGCTTCAGGTTTGGTTACGAAGTTGTCCGGCTCAAAGTGGTTAAATATCCGGATTTGCTTTTCGTATGGTTTGTTGCGATCATAGTAAAGCCGCGGCAGTCCGGATACCTCGCTGGGTTTGTAACCAGCTTCATAACCTTTGAACGTGTACAATTGTGGCCTACTAACATCAGGCTGCCAGCTGAGCGGGAAGCTTTCCTGCGTTTTTACGGATGCCCGGGTAGCATCGCGGAGGGCTTTGATCTTATTACTGTTCTCGGAGGTGAAGCGGATGAAGCATTCCATCAGGGCATAGGTTGCCTCTACACGCTGTTTGTAGGGCTTCAGCATATGGGTTTCGGGTACAAAGCCGAAGGTGTGGAATAAGGTGGTGTATCCGCTGGAATACCGGGGCCCGTCGGCGAAGGCAGTCCAACCGCTGTCGGGCGTTGGCCCGAAGTGGTTCACATAGGGGAGGAGGTCGTACCCTTTCTCAGCCATCATTTTATAGAGGGCCGGTTCAAAAGTATCGTGGAGGTAAGCGCCCATAACACCGCCAAGTTTACCGTGCTGGGTGGCGAGCAGGGTCATGACGTGCTGGTAATCAGCACCATTGCTTACGTGGTTGTCCACAAACACGTCCGGATCGGTGAGGTGGTAGATCTGGTGGAAGGTGCGGGCGTTACGGGAGTCGGCTTTAATGAAATCCCGGTTAAGATCCAGGTTCTGGGCGTTTCCCCGGGAACCGAAGGCATCGGGGCCATTCTGATCTACCCGGAAGAATTCGGAGCGGTTGAGCGCTCCGCCGATATTGTAGATGGGGATAATGGCGAGGGTCACATTGGCCGGGAGCTTCTTTTTGCCGAGGCAGAGGTCGCGTACCAGCATCATGGTGGCATCTATGCCATCAGGTTCACCGGGGTGGATGCCGTTGTTGATGAGGATAATACGGCGGTTTTTGCGGTGCAGGCTGGCATAGTCAAAGTCCCGGTCGGGGGAGAGGGTGACGAGGTGGAGGGGGAACCCTGCATCTGTAGCTCCTATTTCCCGGATATGGAGCTGCGGGAAGCGGCGGACGAGCGTTTTCCAGTAATCGATGCATTCGGCATAGGTTACGGTTTCCCGGGCGCCGGAGCGCTCGTATTTTGTCGTTAAGTCTTGTGCCTTAGTGTGTTGGGAGAATGCGGCAAACAAAGCTGCCAGCGCAAAGCTGCGCCAGGTTCGGTTTAGATGATTGATAATCAACGGTTAAGTGTTTGATTGTTGAAAGGTGTTGTAAATATACAAAACCTGCTGACATCCTCCTGCCATCCTTCAGTGATCCTTCAGTGGTGTTCAGTGGTGGTATAGGTTTGAGGGTGTTTGACTGAAGGTTCACTGAAGGAGTACTGAACAAACGGGCCTGCTCAAAAGAGGTTATAATTGCAAATTGTGTTATTTAATGGATATACAGGGGGGCTTGATGGCGTAAGTAGCAACTGTAAGGATAAGGTTGGCGAGTCAGGGAATCTCCCGGGAAAGATAGAAGATCTGAGTTTGGAGCGGAAAAGGGTTAACCTGAGGGAATCCGGGAAATTAAAAAAGCCCTTCCCGTGTTGCAGGGAAGAGCTGGAAAATTATGTTAACAGGCTGACTATTAAGCGAGAGCGTTCACCTTAGAGGCGAGCTTGCTTTTCAGGTTAGCTGCTTTGTTCTTGTGGATAACGTTACGCTTAGCCAGTTTGTCGATCATAGAGATCACTTCCGGGAGGTTCTCGGAAGCTGAGGCTTTGTCGGTCAGTTTCTTCAGATCCCGTATGGCATTGCGGGTCGTTTTGCCGTAGTAACGGTTACGCTCATTACGCTTTCTGCTCTGACGTACGTCTTTTTTTGTTGCTTTATGGTTTGCCATTGTTTAAATTTCAAGTTTCGGACGGCAAAGGTAAGTTTTATCTTTTTATAAACAAAAATAAATACCGGGATTTCAGGATTTTACCGGTCTTACCATTGCGGAATGCGAACAAAGATCATGAAAAAATGTGAAAAACCAACACGTTTTCCACCCTGTAAATCCGGTAAAAAGGCCGCAAAATCCCAAATCTTTAGCGATATTTGCAATCCCGTAACACATTTTTCTTGTTATAGGTTAAAGCAGAATTAAAGACCAAGCTTAAATTCGTTGTAAATGAAGGACTTTTCGTTTGTCACCAACTCGCACCCGGCGTACATAGAATCGCTGTACAATTCGTACCGCGAAGATCCGGCCTCGGTAGACCCGGACTGGATCAAATTTTTTGAAGGATTCGACTTTGCAGTGAGCAACGCAAACGGGAAAGCAGGCGCCGCGGCAACCGGCACCACCGCTCTGGGAGTTTCGAACGAACAGCTGACCAAGGAACTGGCGGCTTACCGCCTCATTCAGGCCTACCGCAAAAAAGGCCACCTTATCGCCAAAACAAATCCCATCCGCGAAAGAAAAGACAGGCATGCCAATCTTGACCTCGCACATTTCGGCCTCTCCGATGCCGATCTTAAAACAGAATTCTATGCCGGCCAGATCATCGGGATCGGCAAAGCTCCCCTCGAAAAGATCGTTCAGCATGTAAAAGAAATCTATGCAGGTAAAGTAGGCATCGAATTCACCTATATCAACGATCTCAAAAAGATCGAATGGCTGCAGAAGGAAATGGAGACCACCCTCCGTGCTCCCCTGAAAGCAGAACAGAAGAAACGCATCCTCGGTAAACTGAACCAGGGCGTGATGTTCGAACAATTCCTGCACACCAAATACATCGGCCAGAAACGTTTCTCCCTCGAAGGAGGTGAAACCACCATCCCTGCGCTCGATGCCATGATCAATACTGCTGCTGAATACGGTGTTAAAGAAGCCGTAATCGGTATGGCCCACCGCGGCCGTCTGAACGTACTGGCCAACATCCTCGGCAAAACCTACGAGCAGATATTCTCAGAATTTGAAGGAACCGCCGTTCCCGACACCACTATGGGCTCGGGCGACGTAAAATATCACCTCGGCTTCCGCGCCAGCATCCAGACGCCTAACGGCAAGGAAGTGAACGTGCAGCTCACTCCCAACCCCTCACACCTTGAGGTGGTAGACCCCGTGGTAGTAGGCTTCGCCCGCTCCAAGGCCGATGTGATCTATAACAGCGACTACGATCAGATCCTCCCCATCCTCCTCCATGGCGACGCCGCCATTGCCGGACAGGGCGTGGTATATGAAGTAGCCCAGATGAGCAAGCTCCGCGGTTACTATACCGGCGGTACCATGCACTTCGTGATCAACAACCAGATCGGTTTCACCACCGATTTCGAAGATGCCCGCTCATCCGACTACTGCACCAGCGTAGCCTCCATTGTTCAGGCTCCCGTGTTCCATGTGAACGGGGATGATGTGGAAGCTACCGTGAAAGTGGCAGAAATCGCCACCCGTTACCGTCAGGAATTCAACTCCGATATCTATATCGACATGGTTTGCTACCGTAAGCATGGCCACAACGAGGGGGACGATCCCAAGTTTACCCAGCCCAAGCTGTACGAAGCCATCGAGAAACACGCTAATCCCCGCGAGATCTATTCCAAACAACTCATCGCCAATGGTGATGTGGACGCGGCACTCGCCACGGAAATGGAAAAGTCTTTCTGGAAAGACCTTCAGGAGCGCCTCGACAATGTGAAGCAACACCCGATCCCGTATAAATACCAGCAGCCGGAAGTATGGTGGCAGGAACTGCGGAAATCGACCCCGGAAGATTTCGTGAAATCTCCCGACACCGCAATCTCCAAAGAAGAGCTCGAAAAGCTGTTTGCCGATATCATGGCCATCCCGGATGGGTTTAAGCAATTGCGTAAGATCGAAAAACTCCTGAAGGATAAACAGAAGCTGTTTGCCGAACAGGGGCTGCTCGACTGGTCGTCTGGCGAACTGCTGGCGTATGCCAGTATCCTGGGTGCCGGTAAAGACGTGCGCCTCAGCGGGCAGGATGTGAAGCGGGGAACTTTCTCCCACCGCCATGCCGTACTCCGCAGCGAGGAAACCGATGAGGAATACAGCCGTCTCAGCCGCATCGGCGAGAACCAGGGTAAGTTCCGTATCTACAATTCCCTGCTGAGCGAGTTTGCCGTGCTGGGCTTCGAATATGGTTATTCTATCGCCAATCCTAATGCACTGACCATCTGGGAAGCGCAGTTTGGCGACTTTATGAACGGCGCGCAAACGCTGATCGACCAGTTCATCACTTCTGCCGAAACCAAATGGCAGAAGCAAAGCGGGCTGGTAATGCTGCTGCCGCATGGTTACGAAGGCCAGGGCCCCGAGCACTCCAGTGCCCGCCTGGAACGTTTCCTGCAGCAATGCGCCGAATACAACATCTTCATCACCAACTGCACCACCTCGGCCAGCTTCTTCCATGCACTGCGCCGCCAGCTGGCACTGCCGTTCCGGAAACCGATGATCAACTTCTCCCCCAAAGCCAACCTGCGCCATGTGCGGAGCTACAGTCCGGCTACGGACTTTACCCAGGGAGGCTTTAAGGAAGTGCTGGACGATCCGTTCATCACCGATCCTTCAAAAGTGAAGAAAGTGCTCATCTGCACCGGCAAAATGTACTTCGACCTGAGCGAGAAGCAAATGAAGGACGACCGGAAGGACGTGGCCGTTGTTCGCCTCGAGCAGCTGTACCCCCTGCCCATTGCGCAGCTGGAAGCTATCCAGTCGAAATACAAAGGCGCTACATGGTTCTGGGTTCAGGAAGAGCCCCTGAACATGGGTGCTGCCAGCTTCCTGCAGATGAACCTCAAGCAGTTCAATTACGGCGTCATCTCCCGCAACCCCAGCGCCGCCACGGCCACCGGTTATGGCAAAGTACACGCGCAGGAACAACAGGAAATCATCGATACCGCATTCAATATTTAAGGAGAAAGTAAAAGAAAGGCTGACCGCACTAACGCGAAAGCCCTTAATTTTACGCATCAAATTTTTAACGTAACTTTTTACGGGAGGGTTAAACACATGATAATCGAAATTAAAATACCTCAGGTAGGAGAATCAATCAGCGAAGTTACTATCGCAAAATGGCTGAAGAAGAACGGCGAATTTGTGAATCAGGACGATGTTCTGTGTGAAATGGAGTCTGAAAAGGCCACACTGGAGCTTACCGCCGAGAAGTCCGGCGTGCTGAAGATTGTGGCAGAAGAAGGCGCCACTGTTAAGATCGGAGAAGTAGCCTGCACCATCGATACCGATGCAACAGGTGATGCACCGCCCGCCGCTGCTCCTGCAGCAGCAGCCCCCGCAGCAGCCGCTCCGGCTCCCGAAGCAGCTCCCGCTCCTGCCGCCCCCGCTGTCAACAAAGGCACGATTGATATCAAAGTTCCTACTGTAGGTGAATCCATCAGTGAAGTAACCCTCGTAAAATGGCTGAAACAAACCGGCGATTACGTGGAAAGGGATGAAGTGCTTTGCGAACTGGAATCTGAAAAAGCCACCTTCGAGCTGAATGCAGAAGAAGCCGGTGTACTGAAAACTATTGCAAAAGACGGCGACACACTGAACATCGGTGACGTTGCCTGCCAGATCGATACTTCCGCAGCACGCCCTGCCGGTAAAGCACCCGCCCCACAGGCCGCTGCCGCTCCCAAGGCTGCCCCCCAGGCACAACAGGCCCCTGTAACCTCCATCCCTAATGATGTGAAGGCCAGTCCCGTTGCCGCCGCGGTTATCGCAGATAAAAAGGTAGACCCCGCCAGCATCAAAGGCTCCGGCGCCCATGGCAAGATCATGAAAGATGATGTAATGGCTGCCCTCCAGAACCCCGGTGTGGCGATCGGACAGGAACTCTTCTCCCGCAACGACCGTCGCGAGAAAATGAGCAACCTCCGCAAAACCGTTTCCCGCCGCCTCGTGGAAGCCAAAAACACCACGGCCATGCTCACCACTTTCAACGAAGTGGACATGACCAACATCATGGCTATCCGCGCTAAATACAAAGAAACCTTCAAAACCGCCCACGGTGTAAACCTCGGCTTCATGAGTTTCTTCACCAAAGCAGTATGCTTCGCCCTCCAGGAATTCCCTGCGGTGAACGCCTACATCGATGGTGAGGAAATCGTTTACCACGATTACTGCGATGTTTCCATCGCCGTATCCGCCCCCAAAGGCCTCGTGGTACCCGTGATCCGCAATGCAGAAAGCCTGGGCATGGCTGATATCGAAAAGAAAGTTGTGGAGCTGGCTACCAAAGCACGCGACAGCAAACTGACCATGGACGAAATGACCGGCGGTACCTTCACCATCACCAATGGTGGGGTATTCGGTTCCCTCATGAGCACGCCCATTATCAACATCCCGCAGTCTGCCATCCTCGGTATGCACAAAATCCAGGACCGTCCCATGGCCGTGAACGGACAGGTGGTAATCCGCCCCATGATGTACCTGGCGCTGAGCTACGACCACCGTATCATCGACGGCCGCGAATCCGTAAGCTTCCTCGTAAGAGTGAAAGATATGCTGGAGAATCCCGATCAGCTGCTGTTCGGCAAAGATCCGGTGAAGGCTTTACTGAAACTGTAATTTACCGTAATAGTATATCGCAAAAGGGGCGGCCTTCATTGGCCGCCCCTTCTTTATTTATTTAACTTCACGGAGGAACTTCCTTTCCCGTGGCCCGCTTTTGAACAGGAGCGTATCACCTTTGAATGTGAAAAAAGCCGGGGTTTCTGTAATCACAAAACGGTCGGGGTGTGTGAAATACATTTTGCAGGGTTGCCCGTCATTGAAAGAAGCATGCAGTCCACCTTCGGAAGTATTGATTTTTACTTTTGTAGTCTTTTCCACATAGCTGCCGGTATACTTCCTGCTCAGGCTGTCGGGGAGCACGGGAAGCAAGGGTAGTTTTTCTTCATCCTGGAAATCTTTCCATTGGTATACATTCCCGATAGCCCGGGCAATCTCATCGATAATCATGTAATTGTTGCAGTTGGTCATAATCACAAACCCGTTGCCGCCTTCCATACTGCCGTAATACACACAGGCAAATCCGTAGTTGCCGCCGTTGTGATTGAACCAGCGGCCATCCCGCGCCATAAAAACACCTAACGCCGAGTTGGGATTGAGGTAAGGAGTGAGGCGGGTTTTAGTCATGGATTGAGAGAGTACTTTAGAAGATTTGCCCTCTTTAGCCAGCTGCGTTTCGATGATGTATTTTGCAAGATCGGTGGGGTTGGTCCAGAGGCCGGCTGCACCCTGCTCCGGGTACACGTGGTACTTACCTTTAGCGGGCTTACCCTCACCCACATATGCCGTGGCCAGCAGATTCGCTTTATCCTTCGGCGGGGGCTGGGAGAAGAAGCTTTGCGTCATACCCATGGGGTTCAGTACTGCAGCCTGGAGGTACTTTTCATAAGGTTCGCCGGTGATGGTAGTGAGGATCAGCTGGGAAACGGTAGTGCCGCCGCCGGAATACTGAAACTTTTCTCCGGGAGCGCCAAAGGGCCTTACCTCGCTGGTATTGGCGGGTTTGGCTCCACGTAATATCTGTTCTGTTGTAGGCAGGTTGTCTGTTGTTTCGTATCCGGGGAAGCCATGTATGGTAAGGCCGGCCGTATGGCTGAGGAGGTGCGCCAGGGTGATGGTGCCTTTGTTCAGTTCGGGGTGCCAGGTTTTCAGATAGGTATTGATATCCTCATCCAGCTTTAGCTTTCCATCCTGCACCAGTTTCAGAATGGCCATAGCATTGAGCGATTTACTGATAGATGCCGCCTGGAAGAGGGTTTCGGTAGTAACCGGGCGCTTTTCTTCCTTATCGGCATAGCCATATCCTTTGGCCCATTCGAGTTTGTAATTTCTGATAACGCCTACCGTAACACCAGGAATTTCAAGGGCTTTAAGCCTGTCTTCCACGGAGAAACGCATGGGCTGCTGGTCCTGGAACTGTACCCAGGGCATCAGGCCGTTTTCAACACGGCGCATATTGTCTGCTGCAGACTGGGCGAAGGCGCTTAATGGGAGTAAGAGGCAGAGCAGGGTTCTGATAGCTTTCATGGAGGGGGATTTTTCTTTTAAAATTACGGCTTTCACGACATGAATCCCTGCAATGTGATTAACAGGATAAGGTGCGATTTGAAATACTGCTTCCGCGGGATCGATTATCTTTGCGGCCATGACGCGATGGGAAAATTATCTCCGTTCGGCCACAGCCGTACTGGAGGCCTATGATGGCAGCGTGCCGCTGCACCACTTCCTGAAGAGTTTCTTCAAATCCAGGCCCCAGATGGGCAGCCGCGACCGTAAATTGGTTACGCAACTGGTATACAGATATTACCGCCTTGGCCGCTGGCAGCTGGATATGCCGGTGGAAGACCGCCTGTTACTGGCCACATTCCTCTGTGAAACATCCCCTGAACCCATGCTGGAAGCCCTGCGTCCGGCGTTTTCCTCCCACATGGCCGCCTCTCTGGATGAGAAACTGGCCGTAGCCGGACTTACCTGGGATGCCGGAGCGGTATTCCCCTTCCTGCAGCAACTGTCTCCGTCGGTCAATACAGCCCAATTCAGCCGCTCTTTCCTCCAACAGCCCCGATTGTTCCTCCGGGCCCGTCCAGGCCGTAAGAAAGCCTTAATTAAGCAATTAGAGCAGGCCGGGGTAACCTATGCCACGGTAGGAACGGATGGTATTGCTCTGCCGAACGGCACCAAAACTGAAGCCATCCTCCCCGAAAAAGGCTGGTATGAGATACAGGACCTCTCCTCACAGGAAACCGGCCAGCGCTTTCATCCCAAAGCAAAAGAATACTGGTGGGACTGCTGCGCCGCCAGCGGGGGTAAGTCCATCCTCCTCCACGACATTCAGCCCGATCTGAGACTGCTGGTCACCGATGTAAGGGCATCCATCCTCGATAACCTGCGGAAGCGCTTTACAGAGGCCGGTATCCGCGATTATGCCTCCAAAGTGGTGGATCTTACATCGCCCCATGTAGGGGGACAGCTACCTCATACCCGTTTCAACGGCATCATCCTCGATGCGCCCTGTACCGGTTCAGGTACCTGGGGCCGCTCGCCGGAGAACCTTTATTTCTTCGATAAAGCCAGAATAGCAGAATATGCCGCCCTGCAGAAGAAGATCGCGGGGAATGTGGTACCCTTTCTGGCGCCGGGAGGCACGCTTATCTACATAACCTGCTCGGTATTCCGGGAAGAGAATGAGGATGCAGCAGCTTACATACAGCAGGAATGCGGGCTCCGGATTGTGGAAAGCACGGTGGTGGAAGGATATAACCGGTATGCGGATTCTATGTTCGTGACCGTTGCCCGGAAGGAATCATAAAACAGCCTTCTGTTAATATTGTATCAGATGGAGGTGTTCCTAATAGGGGTGAAAAGTCGTTTTAGGCAGGGATTTTATAGGGAAATGTTCTTCTAACCGTATTCTAACCGTATTAAAACAGTATTGTAACCGTATGCTAACCGTATTGTAACCGTATTAAAACCGTATTGTAACAGTAATGCTATAGTAATAGCAAAGTAACAGTGTGGCATGAATACAGCATTGAAACAGTAAACTACAATTCTTAAGACATGCCGGAAAGAAGGATCCCACGGCAAAGATTCTCAGAAAATAAAAGGCCCCTCTTGCGGAGGGGCCTTTGTATATAGCTGAATTACAATGCTTATCTGCGGATAATGCCACCACCCAGTACATCGTCGCCTTCGTAGAAAACGGCGCTTTGTCCGGGTGCAATACCTTTCACCTGGTCGTAGAAGTGAACCTTCACGAGATCACCGGAATTGTGGAGATTGGCTAAGGTGCCTTTATCCTTGTAGCGCACTTTTACCACGGCTTCCATGCCTTCGGGGAGGTGATCGTATTTTACGAGGTTGATGCCGCCTACGTTCATTTCGCTGCGGTTCAGTTCTTCTTCATCGCCCAGTACCACGGTATTGGTTTCGGGGATGATCTCGGTAACGAAGATGGGGCGGCCCAGGGCAATATCAAGCCCTTTACGCTGGCCGATGGTGTAGAAGGGGTAACCTTTGTGCTGGCCTACCACTTTGCCATTGGCGAGTACGAAATTACCGCCGTTTACACGTTCTTCCAGCCCGTCTACCTTCCGCTTCAGGAACCCGCGGTAATCGTTATCGGGTACGAAACAGATCTCATAGCTTTCGGCTTTCTTGGCCAGTTCGGGGTATCCGAAATCAAAAGCCATCTGGCGGATCTCGGTTTTACGGTAGCCGCCAAGGGGTAGGAGGGTGCGTTTGATAACATCCTGATCAAGGCCCCAGAGCACGTAGCTCTGATCCTTGGTTTCATCTACCCCCTTGCTGATGATACCTCTACCGTTCTCCACACGTATCTGGCCATAGTGGCCGGTGGCGATGAAGGCACAATCCATGGCATCGGCCCGTTTCATAAGGGCGCGCCATTTGATATGGGTATTGCACAGCACACACGGGTTGGGGGTGCGGCCTGCGAGGTATTCGTCCACGAAGTTATTGATCACGAAATCGCCGAATTCGTCGCGTATATCGAGAATGAAGTGCGGGAAACCGTGATGTACGGCAGCGGCACGGGCGTCGTTGAAAGAATCCAGGTTGCAGCAGCCGGTCTCCTTTTTGGAGGCTCCGGCGGAAGCATAGTCCCAGGTTTTCATGGTGATGCCCACCACTTCATATCCCTGCTCATGGAGCATAAGGGCGGTAACGGTACTGTCGATGCCCCCGCTCATGGCTACCAGCACTTTTCCATGCTTGCTCATTTTCCTATCGGTTTAGCGTGCAAAATTACTGAAAATACCCGGGATAGGGGGGCACGACCTATAGATACTGCTGATAGCACCATAGTTTCACCCGATAGGCCCGATGGAAAAAATTCAAAATGAATGGATTTACAACGATTGATATTGCATTTTTGCCATAATTCTTTAACTATTCGTCAAAAAAGTCACAGTCTAATTTTATATTTATCGGAAATTAGCCAGGTCATATATTAAATTTAGATGCATGCTACCTCGTTTGAATAAGGCTCACGTTATGAATCACCCCGAGTGGGGCGTTACCTCCGATCATCTTCAGTTACCGGAAAAAATTCTTCAGTTCGGCACCGGCGTACTCCTGCGCGGACTGGTCGATTACCTCGTAGATAAAGCAAATAAACAGGGTATTTTCAACGGCCGTATCGCCATTGTGAAAAGCACCGATGGCGGAGACGCCGCTGCGTTCCATGCGCAGGACGGACTGTTCACCACCCACATTAAAGGTGTTTCCCAGGGGAAGCCCGTTGATCAATACCTGGTAAATGCTTCTGTTAGCCGTGTATTGCAATCGAATGCAGATTGGGAAGCGGTGCTCGAAGCAGCCTGCCAGCCCTCCATGGAAATCATTGTTTCCAACACCACGGAAGTGGGCATTCAATATGTGGAAGAGAACGTGGCGGCAGGAGTGCCGGCATCTTTCCCCGGAAAACTGCTCGCCATCCTGTTTGAACGCTTCCGCCGCAAGCTCCCCGGCTTCGTCATCATCCCTACCGAACTGGTAGTGGATAACGGCGAACTGCTCCGCTCCATCGTCCTCAAACTGGCAGCGTATAACGAAATGCCGGATAATTTCATCCAGTGGATCAGCCAGGGCAACCGCTTCTGCAGTTCGCTGGTAGACCGTATAGTGCCCGGCAAGCCCAAGAATCTGGCGGAATGCTGGGAAGAAGCAGGGTATGAAGATGAACTGTGGATTGACTCCGAGCCCTTCCTGCTATGGGCCATTGAAGGCGATGCCGGTGTGGCACAGAAGCTGGGCTTCCACCGTGGAGACGACCGGATGCTCATCGCCCCCACCATCACCCCGTACCGCGAACAGAAACTGCGTATCCTCAACGGCAGTCATACCGCCGCCGTTACCCTCGGATATCTCTCCGGACTCAATACCGTGTACGAATGCATGGAAGACAACTACATGCGCCGCTTTTTCGAAACAGTGGTGAAAGGGGAGATCCTGCCTACGCTGGAACATCTCGGGCCGCAGGTAGCCGTGTTCGCCTCCGATGTGCTGGACCGCTTTGCCAACCCTGCCATCGAGCATAAACTATTATCCATCACTTTCCAGCAGAGCAGTAAAATGAATGCACGCAATGTGCAAACCATGATCCGCTACCGCGAAAGCAAAGGCCTTCTGCCGGAAATGATGCTGCTGGGCTTTGCCTGTACATTGCTCTTCCTCCGCCCTGTGCGGGAAAACGACGGCAAGTACCAGGGCCAGCGGGGAGACGATCTGTATGATATCAACGACGACAATGCCGCTATATTTGCCGGTTACTGGAAATCGGTTGCTAAAACAGGGTACCCCGAGATATCCGCTATGGTTCGTGATATTTGCGCAGACGACCGCCTTTGGCAAACCAACCTCAACCAAATGCCCGGTTTTGCAGACACCGTTACCGATCACCTCGTTGGCATGTTGCAAAACGGCGTAAAGGAATACATCATCCACCATTCCAAGGTTTTATAATCGCATGAAACAATTTTTGTCGGAAGACTTCCTCTTACAAACCGAAACGGCCCGGCGCCTGTATTTCGATTATGCGAAAGACATGCCCGTGATCGATTACCATAACCACCTCCCTCCGGATGAGATTGCGATGAATAAAACCTTCGCGAACATGACGGAGATATGGCTGAAAGGCGATCATTACAAATGGCGCGCCATGCGGGCCAATGGGGTTGCTGAAGACCTGATCACAGGTAATGCAGATGATTTCACGAAGTTCCGCGTATGGGCGGAAACGGTACCCTATACACTACGTAACCCGCTCTATCACTGGAGCGCGATGGAACTGAACAATCCTTTCGGCATCCGCGAAACCCTGAACGGGGATAACGCCGCCAAAATATATGAAGCCTGTAATGCACAGCTGCCGCAATATTCCACCCGCAACCTGCTCCATCATTTCAAGGTTAAGGCGCTTTGTACTACAGACGATCCTTCCGATTCCCTGGAGCATCATATTGCTTTGCGGAAAGAAGGGTTCGATGTGAAAGTACTGCCTACCTTCCGGCCCGATAAAGCCATGGCAACCGAAGACCCTGCCGTTTTCAAAGCCTATTTGGAAAAGCTGGGCGCAGCAGCGGGGATAAACATCAACTCTTACAAAACACTGTTGGAGGCACTTAAAAACCGCCACGACTACTTCCATGCAGCAGGCGGCCGCCTTTCCGATCACGGACTTAACTACTTTGTATACAGTGATTTTACGGAAGCAGCGCTGGAACAGGCATTCGCAGATGTAATGGCCGGAAAGCAGCTGGAGGATAAGGATGCAGTTATGTTCAAATCCGCCACGCTCCACTTTATTTGCCAGTGGAACCACGAAAAAGGCTGGGTACAGCAATTTCATGTGGGCGCCATCCGTAACAATAACAGCCGCTTACTCACCAGGCTGGGTGCGGATGCAGGCGTAGATTCTATCGGCGACTGGTCGATGGCTGCAGCCATGAGCAAATTCTTCGACCGCCTCGATAAGGACGACCGACTGGCCAAAACGGTAGTATACAACCTGAACCCTTCCTACAACGAAGTATTTGCCACCATGGTGGGCAACTTCCAGGACGGCAGTGTAGCCGGTAAGATGCAGTTCGGCTCCGGCTGGTGGTTCATGGATCAGAAAGACGGGATGGAGAAACAGATGAACGCCCTCAGCAATATGGGCCTCATCAGCCGCTTTGTAGGTATGCTCACCGATTCACGCAGCTTCTTGTCGTACAGCCGCCATGAGTATTTCAGAAGAATATTGTGTAATTTGTTCGGCAACGACGCAGAGAACGGTGAACTGCCCGCCGATATTCCATGGCTGGGCAAAACGGTGCAAAACATATGCTATAACAACGCACAGGCGTATTTTAATTTTTAATGCAACCAGTATCAGTCATCACTTTCGGAGAGATATTATTCCGCCTTTCGCCCGAATGGGCTAATCACCGCGCAGCCATGTACGTTGGCGGTGCGGAAGCCAATGTAGCCGCAGCACTGGGCACATGGGGCAATACAGTAGCCTACATCAGTAAGGCGCCCGACAATGGCCTTTCCCGCCAGGCTATGGCACAACTGGAAGCAGCAGGCATTGCTACTGACAGAATGCTCTGGGGCGGCGACCGAATCGGTGCATATTATTTATCGCAGGGAGCAGATCTGAAGCACTCCGAGGTGGTGTACGACCGTAAATACTCCAGTTTCAGTGAAATACAGCCGGGTACCGTAGACTGGGATGCCTTACTGGAAGGAGCCAACTGGTTTCACTGGAGCGCCATTTCGCCCGCACTCAACGCCAATGCAGTACTGATCTGCCGCGAAGTGCTGGAGGCTGCCACCCGTAAAGGCATGACCATCTCCACCGACCTGAACTATAGAAGCAAGCTCTGGCAATATGGACAATCACCGCTGGATGTAATGCCCGCGCTATCGGAATACTGCCATGTGATCATGGGGAACATTTGGGCGGCAGATATGATGCTGGGCGTGCATTTGAATAAAGAAGCCGTAGGGGAGAACTCGAAAGAGGGATATCTGCAGGCAGCACGGGAATCTGCAGCAGCTATCATTGCCCGCTTTCCCAAGTGCGACCGCGTGGCGTTCACTTTCCGGTTTTCGGAAGGGCCCACACACAACCAGTACTATGCCGTGTATTACACGCAGGGCGAGTTGTTTGTAAGCCGGCAATATGAAACCAATGACGTGGTGGACCGTGTGGGGAGTGGCGACAGTTTTATGGCAGGCCTTATTCATGCCAACCTGCATGGC
The DNA here is from genome assembly GCF_003149455.1 of Chitinophaga deserti. Taxonomy (GTDB): domain Bacteria; phylum Bacteroidota; class Bacteroidia; order Chitinophagales; family Chitinophagaceae; genus Chitinophaga; species Chitinophaga deserti. Next base: position 130,230 of record NZ_QFFK01000001.1, on the reverse strand, counting down.
TTTACCCCGCAGGATACAATCGGGTATGCCGCAGCCGCAGCTTATACGAAACTGTTCAGGATGGGAGATTTCAACCTCACGCCCCGGGAAACAATCACGCAAATGATGTAGTAAGATGAAAACGCAACCAGATATAATTGTAAAAGCATTTGAAGACACGAAGGTGATCCCGGTATTTTACCATGAAGATCCTGAAGTGTGTGCGGAAGTGATGAAAGCCTGTTATGCAGGTGGTATCCGCGTATTCGAATTTACCAACCGCGGGGAGGGCACCCGTCAGAACTTCGCGCATCTGCGCGATCTGAAAACCGCTACCATGCCCGACATGCAACTGGGCATCGGTACTATTAAGAATGCAGCCGACGCAAAAACGTTCACTGACATGGGGGCCGATTTTATCGTGTGCCCTGTAGTAGACCCTGAAACCGCTGCTTACTGCAAAGCTGCCGGCATCCTCTGGATTCCCGGATGTATGACGCCCACAGAGATTTCCATCGCGGAAAAGAATGGTGCACCACTGGTGAAGCTCTTCCCCGGAAGCGCACTCGGTCCTGATTACGTAAAAGCCATCAAACCACTGTTCCCCGGCCTGAAGTTTATGCCTACCGGTGGCGTGGAACCTGAAATAGCTAATCTGAAAGCCTGGTTCGGCGCAGGCGTTGTCTGCGTAGGTATGGGATCCAATCTCATCCCTAAAGATATCCTGTCTAAAAAGGACTGGTCCGGACTGGCTGAAAAGATTAAGCAAACGTTTGCATTATTAAGGTCGTTTCAGTAAATTGTTCTGTAATGATCATCCCTTAAACAATCAACTGATATGAATTCCACTGTAATTGGCCGGTATCGCTGGCGAATTGTCGCATTACTTTTTTTTGCCACAACCATATGTTATATCGACCGTCAGGTATTGTCGATGATCTCTACTGATGAAACTTTTCAGAAAGATATTCTGGGTTTATCGGCCGACCATGTGATGGGAACTTCCGATCATGCGGAATTTAAAAAAGCACTGGGTAATACCGATGCAGCTTTCAAGATCGCATATGCACTGGGTTTCCTGATAGTGGGATGGTTCCTCGACCGCATTGGCGTTCGCAAAGGCTTCCCGATTGCCCTGGGTGTATGGAGCCTTTCGGGTATGCTGCATGGACTGGTAAAAAGCGCGGGGGGATTAATAGGGGCCAGGTTTGCATTGGGATTGGGAGAAGCAGGGAACTTTCCATCGGCCAATAAAACCATATCGGAGTGGTTGCCGCGAAAGGAGCGGTCGCAGGCTACCGGTATCATGAATGCGGGCGCAAATATTGGGGTGATCGCTACCGCATTAGCCGTTCCGTTTCTGAATCAGCATTTTGGATGGAGAGTATGTTTTATTGTGACAGGGGCGCTGGGTTTTATACTGATCGCATTCTGGATTAAAATGTACCGTAAGCCCCGCGAAAGCCAATCGCTCAGCGCAGCAGAGCTGGAATACATTGAAAGTGATAAGGAGCAGGACCCTCCGGGTAAAGTATCCTGGATCAGGCTTTTCGGTTACCGCCAGACATGGGCTTTTGCCGGCGCCAAATTCCTTACCGACAGTGTTTGGTACTTCTTCCTCACCTGGCTGCCGCTCTTCTTCTCCCGCAACAATACGCTGGATCAGAAACTGGATATTTCTTCCATCGGTTTCACCTTCGTTTTCATTTATATCATTTCTGATATCGGCAGTATCTTCTTCGGATGGCTGACCACCAAATTCCTGAAAAACGGCTGGACGCTGAACCGCGCCCGCAAAACCACACTTGTTATCTGCGGACTGTGTGCATTACCGATTTTCTATGCAGCCTTTACCGGCAGCTACTACGTAGCGGTGGGCATTATTGCCCTCGGTACCGCAGCGCACCAGGGCTTCTCATCTAACATCCTCACCATGCCCGGCGATCTCTTCCCGAAATACGCCGTTGGTTCCGTAACCGGTATTGGTGGCACGCTCGGCGGTATCGCAGGTGCTATGATGACCTGGTACGCCGGCCATACAGACAGCTATGTTCCCTTCTTCATATATGGCAGCACCGCTTACCTGGTGGCCACGTTAGTGATCCACCTCTGTGTACCTAAAATGGAGCGTGCGGAAATAGCGTAAGAATGTTTAATCTTTTAAAGGGGAAAACAGCACCACCGTAAAAAGTGGTGCTGTTTTTTTATTGGCTGAACGATAAAAAAGAAGCGGCGGAGCAAAGGCCCCGCCGCTTTTCTATTTTCATCTACTTAAACGCTGATTAAAGGCTCACCCCGCGTTTCCAGGGAATGAAATCATCCTGGTGGAGGAGCTCGGCTTTGGTTACTTCTTCGCCACTCGCTACTTTGATCACGTATTCGAGGATCTCTTCACCCATTTGCGCAATGGTTTTTTCGCCACTGATAATGGTGCCGGTGTTGATATCGATGATATCAGGCATACGCTGTGCGAGGCGGGTATTGGTAGCCAGTTTAACAACAGGCGCAATGGGGTTGCCGGTAGGCGTGCCGAGGCCAGTGGTGAACAATACTATGTTAGCGCCGGAACCTACTTCAGCAGAAGTGGATTCCACATCGTTACCCGGAGTACACAACAGGTTGAGGCCCGGTTTGGTCACGTATTCAGTATAATCCAGTACATCGCGCACGGGAGAAGTACCGCCTTTTTTGGCAGCACCGGCAGATTTAATGGCGTCGGTGATGAGGCCGTCTTTAATATTGCCGGGCGAAGGGTTCATGTAGAAGCCGGAGCCTACAGACTGTGCCTGGCTTTCGTATGCACGCATGATGGAGATGAACTTATCGGCCGTGGCTTCTTCTTCGCAACGGTTAATCAGTTCCTGTTCCACGCCGCAAAGTTCAGGGAACTCGGAGAGGATGGTGGTACCGCCCAATGCTACCAGCATATCGGATGTATGACCGATGGCGGGGTTTGCGGAAATACCACTGAACCCGTCGGAGCCACCGCATTCCAGACCGATAACGATCTTTGAAAGAGGAGCGGGTTTGCGTTCCTGTTTATTGGCTTCCACGAGAGCAAGGAAGGTGTCACGGATGGCGTTGCTCAGCATGCTGAACTCCGAACCGCTTGTTTGCTGCTCGTATACCAGTACCGGTTTATTGAAATCCGGGTTGAGTTTTTTAAGTGATGCCTGCAGGATAGAAACCTGTGCGTGCTGGCATCCCAGGCTGAGTACGGTAGCACCGGCCACATTGGGATGGTGGATGTACCCGGCCAGCAGGGCGCAGAGCGCATCAGAATCCTGACGGGTGCCGCCGCAGCCACCTTCGTGGATGAGGAATTTAACACCGTCTATATTCGGGAAGATCTCACTGCGGGTATTGGCTTTTTGAGTCTCCGCAGCCTGATATGTTTTAATGGCGTCGAGATTGCCGCTTTTATACAGGCTCACAAGGTCGTTCACCTGCTCATTATATGCCTCCGTTGGCGCGAAACCAAGTCCTTTTTCAAAGGCGGTTTTAATAACGTTTACGTTCCTGTTTTCGCAAAACACCATGGGGATCACGAGCCAGTAGTTACGGGTACCCACCTGTCCGTCTTCCCGGTGGAAGCCATTAAACGTGGCATTTTTCCATTTGGTAACATCCGGTGCCTGCCATTGGATGGAGGCATCTTTTTCGTGAAACGCATCGGCATCGTGCTGAAGGTTCTTAACGGTAATGGGCTCTCCGGCCGGAATGTCAGTTACGGCTTTACCTACCAGCACTCCGTACATCAGTACGGGATCGCCGGAATGGAGCGTCCTGAATGGAAATTTATGTTTGGCGGGAACGTTTTGCAGCAATTGGATCGATGTGCCGTTGAAGTCAATCTGCCGGCCTGCCGGGAGATCCTGTAAAGCCACCAGCACATTGTCTTTCGGGTGAATCTGAAGAAAGGTATTCATGATATGCTAAAATAGATCATTTCGAAAACCTGCGTTAATACTATCGTCTGTATTCATGATTAAATATTAACGCTACCACAAAGGTACGAAAGCCCCTACCAAGTGATACCATTCTTTATGCAAACGTTTGCAGATACGGAAGATTCTTTATAACTTCCGGTCCCGTTCCACGGTTATTATTTTCATTACGATCACGCATTTATCAAAAACATCAATTATTCATGAGCACGCATATCGAAACCAGGTACGCCAGCAGTCCCGCTGAAGCCAAATCCTGGGACACTGCACAGGCGCGCGAAGCCCTGCTGATACCCTCCCTGTTTGAAGCAGGGCAGGTGAAGCTGGTATATAGTCATTACGACCGTTTCATCACCGGTGGCGCCATGCCTGCTGGGGCACCCCTCCGCCTCGAAGCTCCCGATACACTGAAAGCAGACTATTTCCTCGAACGCCGTGAACTGGGTATCATCAACGTAGGCGCCGCAGGCACCGTAACCGTTGACGGAGAAGCATTTGAACTGGGCCATAAAGAAGCCCTTTATATCGGAAAAGGAAAGAAAGAAGTGATTTTCGCCAGCGCAGGCTCAGCAGCCCCCGCCCTTTTCTACCTCAACTCCACCCCGGCGCATATGACCTACCCCACACGCCGTGTTACGAAAGCAGAGGCAGAAGTGGTAACCCTCGGCGCACAGGAAACTGCCAATCACCGCACAATCAATAAGTTACTCGTCAATTCCGTAATCCCCACCTGCCAGCTGCAAATGGGTATGACGGAGCTGAAACCCGGAAATACCTGGAATACCATGCCGGCACATACCCACGACCGCCGTATGGAAGTTTATTTCTATTTCGAAGTGCCGCAGGGCCAGTCGGTTTGCCACTTCTGGGGCCAGCCACAGGAAACCCGGCATATCTGGATGCAGAACAACGAAGCCGTAATTTCCCCTCCCTGGTCTATCCACTCCGGCTCAGGCACCAGCAACTACACCTTCATCTGGGGCATGGCAGGCGAAAACCTCGACTACGGGGATATGGATCACTGCGCTATTACCGAATTAAGATAATCATGGATATGATCACTAACTGGAAGAAATGGTGCCTCGCCGGCATCATCAGCGCCGGAATAGCCATGCCTGTATGCGCACAGGAAAGGCTGGTACCCGATACCATTTTCACGTATATGAAAAAGGTAAACGACTGGCAGTTCAAAAACCTGGAACGCAAAGGCTGGACATGGTCTAAATGGGACTGGACCAACGGCGCCCTCTATGCAGGCGCCTTCTCCTTTGCAGAAATCGCCAACGACCCGGTGAATATGGAACGCCTGCTCCGCATTTCGGAAGATAACGGTTGGAATACCGGTCCGCGCAGGCTGTTTGCCGACGATTATTGCGTAGGCCAGCTCTATTCCCAACTATACCGCATATACGGAGAGGAAGCCATGATACGCCGCTGGCGCTCACTGGCCGACAGCATCGGCCGCCTGCCGCACGACGAATCCCTCGAATGGAAGAACCATATCCATATGCGCGAGTGGGCCTGGTGCGACGCACTCTTTATGGGCCCCCCGGCCCTGGCGTACCTTTCCACCGCCACCGGCGACCCTTCTTACCTCGAAACTGCCGTGAAGCTCTGGTGGAAAACATCAGACTACCTGTACAATAAAAACGAACGCCTGTACTACCGCGACGCGCGTTACTTCGATAAAAAAGAAAGCAACGGTAACTCCGTGTTCTGGAGCCGTGGCAATGGCTGGGTAATGGGCGGCCTCGTACGCATGCTCAGTAATATGCCCGCAAACCATCCCTCGCGGCCTGCTTTCGAAAAGCAGTTTAAAGAAATGGCTACCCGCCTGGCCGCCCTGCAGCATGCAGATGGCACCTGGCATGCCGCCCTGCTGGATATGGACAATTACCCCTCGAAGGAAACTTCCGGCACCGGGTTTTTCCTCTATGCCATGGCTTGGGGCGTAAACAACGGACTGCTCCCGAAGAAAGACTTCCGCCCCGTGATGGTAAAAGCATGGAATGCGCTGCAGTCCAGCGTGCATACCGACGGCAAGCTGGGTTTTGTACAAAAGATAGCAGACTCTCCCGGTAAAACTACTTTCGACGATACAGAGGTGTATGGCGTTGGAGCCTTCCTGCTCGCCGGTACCGAATTGCTGAAAATGACGCTGGCAGAACAGAAGTTCCCCATTACCGTGGAATTGCATAACCCCGCAGGAGCTTCCGGCGGACTGGTGGAGCTGGACTACGCCGCGGTTGCTGCAAAGTGGAAGCCCCTCCGCAAAGGGCATTTCAGGATCATCAACGCTGTTACTGGTAAAGAAATCGCTTATCAGCTTATCACCGAAGGCGGTAAACAACCCGTGAAGATCCTGCTGGATGCTCCATTGGCACCCGGCGCAAAGGCTGTACTTACTTTCACGGAAGGCATGCCGGCGCCCGTTGAAACGAAAACCTACGGACGCTTCATTGCAGAACGCCTCGATGATTTTGCCTGGGAAAACAACCGCGTAGGCTTCCGTATGTACGGCCGTGCCCTCGAAGCACAGCCCAAACACAACGCTTACGGGGTCGACTTCTGGAATAAACGTACGGAAAAGATGATCGTCAACAGCTGGTACAAACGCACCAATTATCATAAAGACGAAGGCGAAGGGCTCGACGGTTACAGCGTAGGCTTTACCCTCGGAGCCGGCGGCATCGCACCTTATACGAAAGACAGCATCTGGTATTCCCGCAACTACGTTTCCCATCGCATGCTCGACAGCGGCGCGCTCCGCACCACCTTCGAGCTGGGATACGAGCCATGGAACGTGAACGGGCAGCAGGTGAGTGTTACAAAAAGAGTGTCTATTGACGCACATGCGCAGCTGTCACGTATGGAAGTTACCTATACCGCACCGCTTACGGCAGCTGTGGGGATTGTAAAAAGATCCGCGCCGGGAACGGAATATTTCGGTGAGAAAGACGGGGTGATGGGCTACTGGGAACCTGCCTCTGCGAAAGACGGTACCACCGGCATCGGTGTGGTAATGGCAACACCGGTGAAAGAGATGGCCATGGAAAAAGGGCATCTGCTTTCCATGGTGCCAACCGGGAAAGATAATAAAGTAGTGTATTACACAGGCGGCGCCTGGGATAAAGCGGGACTTATCACTTCTTCCGGAGAATGGTTCCAATACCTGCGGGAGCAGGCACAGCGGCTGAAGCAGCCCGTTCAGGTACGGATTTATTAAATTTGAAAAACAGGCATTATGTCCATATTTGACAAGTTCAGCCTTAAAGGCAAAACTGCTCTCGTAACCGGCTGTAAGCGGGGAATAGGTAAAGCGATGGCCGAAGCACTGGCGGAAGCCGGAGCAGACGTGATCGGGGTATCGGCCTCCCTGGAGCTGACCGGAAGCGACGTGGAAAAAGCCGTAACGGCTACCGGCCGTAAGTTCAAAGCTTACCAATGCGATTTTGGGAACCGGGATGCTTTGTATACATTTATTGCGGCAGTCCGGCAGGACTTTCCGGTTATCGACATACTTGTGAACAATGCAGGCACCATTATGCGCAAGCCCGCAGCAGAGCATCCGGACGAATACTGGGACGAGGTGATCGCCATCAATCAGACGGCGCAGTTCATCCTCACCCGGGAAATAGGGAAGCAAATGCTGGAAAGAGGCAGCGGGAAAGTGATCTTCACCGCATCGCTCCTCACATTCCAGGGCGGCATCAATGTGCCGGGGTACGCGGCCAGTAAGGGCGCGGTAGGACAGCTGACGAAAGCATTCGCCAATGAATGGGCGCACCGCGGTGTTAATGTAAACGCCATTGCGCCGGGGTATATCTCCACCGACAATACCGCAGCACTGCGGGCCGATGAAAAACGGAGCCAGGGTATCCTGGAACGTATACCGGCCGCGCGCTGGGGAGAGCCGGAAGATTTTAAAGGCCCCGTAGTATTCCTGGCATCGGAAGCTTCCTCCTATATGCATGGTACGGTAATGACGGTAGACGGGGGCTGGATGGGCCGTTAAAATCAATATAATTGTATGTCCGCACGTTCTGAAAAAACCATCGTTGATATCGCTGAAGAGCTGGGGCTCTCCGTATCCACCGTTTCCCGCGCACTGAATGATCATCCCAACATCAGCGCCAAAACAAAGGAAAAAGTTAAGAAGATGGCCCGGAAGCTTGGCTACCGGCCAAATGCCATGGCGGCGGGCTTGCGGAATAACAAAAGCAAGACCATCGGGCTCATCATCCCACGGATCTCCATGTTCTTCCCCGCAGCCATCACCACCGTGGTGCAGAACAAACTGCAGGAATATGGTTACCACCTCATCATCTGCCAGAGCAACGATTCACTGGAGCAGGAACAGGAACTGGTGAACACCCTGTATTCCGCGCGCGTCGACGGACTGGCGGTTTCCGCCACCCTTTCCACGACAGACTTCTCCCACTTCGACATTTTCAAACAGCACAATATCCCCGTTGTTTTCTTTGACCGCACGCCGAAAGATTACCAGGCCAAAGTGATCAAGGGAGATGATTTCCTGGGAGGCTACACTGCCACGGAGCACCTCATCGAACAGGGCTGCCGCGATATCGTGCATATATCCGGTCCGCTCACCTGTAACCTGTATAAGGAAAGGCTGGCGGGGTATAAAGATGCCCTTTCAAAGCACAAGCTGCCATACAAAAAGCCACGCGTTTTCTTCCACGAACTAACGCGTGAGAACGCATTGGCCACTGCCGAGAAGATCTTCGCACAGCAGCCTTACCCCGATGGTGTTTTCGCTACCAACGATACTACGGCCATCACCATCCTGGAATATTGCAGGAAGCAGGGTATCCGTGTTCCGGAAGATGTGAAGATTGTGGGATACTCCAATGATCCGCGAACCGAGATCGTGACCCCTTCCATTACATCGGTAGACCAGTTTTCCGCCACTATGGGCGAAAGGGTGGTAGCCGCACTGATGGACCTGATACAAAACAGGCATCCCAATTCTTACCGGCATCCCCAGGAGATCGTGCCCATTCAGCTGATCAAACGGGAGTCGAGTGTGGGATCGCCGAAAAAGAAAAAATGATCCACTTATGAAACGACTTGTCTTAGCATTACTCATTACCAGTTCCACCACCGCCTTCGCACAAACGAAGGTGAGCAAAAAAGAGATGAAAGCCCTTGTGAAGGAAAGCCTCGATTTTTCCGCAAGGCAATACAAAGGGATGATGACGGCAGTACCCGATTCTCTCTTCCCCCGTTCCACTAACAAAGACGGCAGTATGATGACTGCGAAGTATAACTGGTGGACGGCCGGCTTCTACCCAGGCTCCTGCTGGTACCTCTTCGAAGCCACCGGCGATCCGGCTTTCCGGGCAGAAGCAGAAAAGCGCCAGGAAAATCTTTTGCCCAATCAGTACCGCACCAATACCCACGATCTCGGGTTCCTCATGTATTGCAGCTTCGGTAACGACCTGCGGCTTACGAAGGATACTGCCGCCCGCAGCATCCTGCTTACCAGCTCCGCATCGCTCATCAAACGGTATAAGCCTTCCATTCAGGCCATCCGCAGTTGGGACCATGCCGGTTGGAAGTGCCCTGTGATCATCGACAATATGATGAACCTCGAAATGCTCATGTGGGCCGCCCGCGAAAGTAAAGATCCCAACTTTGCCCGCATTGCCGTGGAGCATGCCAATACCACATTAAAGAATCACTTCCGGGAAGATTACAGCTCCTACCACGTTATTGATTACGACACCGCCACCGGTCAGGTATTTGCGAAGAAGACGCACCAGGGCCACTCCGATGCCTCGGCCTGGAGCCGGGGACAGGCATGGGGGCTGTATGGATATACCATGATGTACCGCGAAACGAAAGACCGTACCTACCTCGATCAGGCGCGCCACATCGCGGATTACATGCTCAACCATCCCAACATGCCGGCCGACCTCGTACCTTATTACGACTACGACGCACCGGAGATACCCAACGCCATCCGCGATGCTTCCGCCGCCGCAGTAATGAGTTCCGCACTGCTGGAACTGAGCCGGTATGTGGATAAAGCGGAGTCTAAACGCTACTGGAATGCCGGTGCGGATGCATTGGTGAGCCTCAGCAGCGATGCATACCGTGCAAAAGAAGGTGCCAACAATCACTTCATCCTCATGCACAGCACGGGTTCGGTGCCGGGTAAGTCCGAACTGGAAGTGCCGCTTTCTTACGCCGATTATTACTATCTCGAAGCGTTGCTCCGCTATCAGAAGTGGGGAGGCCGTTAATATTTTATTTATAGGCGAATAGCCTTTCTGGACGGGGAATGTAGCCATAGGGGCGCGTTCCCCGTTTTGTTTAGACTCCCATCTGCCGTCTTTTTTTCCTATTTTAGCCATACTCAGATAACAAAAGAAACTAACATAAGACGAGCGTATGGGCCATTTTCCGAACCTGATTGTAGACCTTGCCCTGATCCTGGGCGCAGCGGCTGTAACCACATTAATATTCAAAGCACTTAAACAACCACTGGTACTGGGCTACCTTATTGCAGGTATCCTGGTAGGGCCTTACTTCCACCTGTTCCCTACGGTGCAGGAAGAGGGCAATATCAAGGTTTGGTCAGAAATAGGGGTGATCTTCCTGTTATTTAGTCTGGGTCTTGAATTCAGTTTCAAGAAGCTGATGAAAGTGGGAGGCAGTGCGGGGATCACCGCATTTGTGGAAGTGGCCGTGATGCTGGGCTTCGGTTATGTAGCCGGGCAGCTCATGGGCTGGAACACCATGGATTCCATTTTCCTCGGCGGTGTATTATCCGTTTCTTCCACCACCATTATCATCCGGGCATTTGAAGAACTGGGCGTGAAAGGGCAGAAGTTCGCAGGACTGGTTTTCGGTATCCTCGTAGTAGAAGATCTTATTGCCATCGTATTGTTGGTATTGCTTTCCACCCTTGCCGTAAGTCAGCAGTTTGCCGGTTCGGAAATGCTCATGGCCGTGGTGAAACTCGTGTTCTTCCTCGTGCTGTGGTTCATCGGCGGTATCTTTTTCATCCCTACATTATTGAAGAAGACGAAGAAGCTGATGAGTGAAGAAACCCTGCTGGTAACCTCTATTGCGCTGTGCCTCCTGATGGTGGTACTGGCAGTAAAAGTGGGATTCTCTCCGGCACTGGGGGCCTTTATAATGGGCTCCATCCTTGCTGAAACCACACAGGCGGAAAAGATAGAACACCTCATCAAATCGGTTAAAGACCTGTTTGGCGCCATCTTCTTCGTATCCATCGGTATGCTGATAGATCCCGGCATGCTGCAGATCTATATTGTTCCTGTAATTATTATCACCTTATTAACACTGTTCGGCAAAACCTTCAGCACCACGCTGGGCGCGGTAATATCCGGGCAGCCGCTGAAAACTTCCGTGAAAGCAGGTATGAGCCTGGCGCAGATAGGGGAGTTTTCCTTCATCATCGCCATCCTGGGCCGCGACCTTAATGTAACGAGCGATTTCCTGTATCCCATTGCCGTGGCGGTATCTGCAGTTACCACGTTTACCACGCCCTACATGATCAAAGTAGCCGATCCTTTCTACAACTGGCTCGATAAATACATTCCTGAAAAATGGAAGTCATCCCTCGCCCGGTATAGTACCGGTGCGCAAACGATCTCCCAGGCGTCTGACTGGCAGGTGCTTTTCAAGGGATATGTGCTCAATGCCATGGTGTTCTCCGTGATCATTCTGGCGCTGGGACTGCTGTCGTCCATATACGTACTACCTTTTGCAAACGGCTTTATTGGCGACAGATGGGGTAAAATGGTGACCGCAGCTATTACTTTCCTCGCTATGCTGCCCTTCCTCTGGGCGCTGGCGGTAAGGCAGATACAACCCAAGGCGTTCGCCAACCTGTGGTCGCAGAACCGGTATAAAGGCCCGCTTACGCTTTTCCGTACTGTCCGTATAGGTCTCGCGGTATTCCTTGTAGGCTTTATGCTGGACCGTTTTTTCTCCTTTACCGTGGCCTTAACCGCCACCGCCCTCATTACAGGGGTGCTGCTGATTATGAACCGCAGGATCCAGACCTTCTACGACCGCCTCGAAGCGCGTTTCCTCTCCAACTTCAATGCCCGCGAAACTGCAGAAGCAGCACGCAGGCCGGTATTGGCACCATGGGATGCCCACCTCGCCTCTTTTAATGTGCATGCCGACTGGAATGGCGTAGGTAAAACCCTCGAACAGCTGGGCTTCCGTGAAAAGTACGGTGTAAACATCGCCGTGATCGAAAGGGGAGAAAGGCTTATTCCCATCCCCCCGAAAAACGAGCGCCTCTTTCCGGGCGACCGCCTGCAGGTAATCGGAACCGATCAGCAGATAGAAGCCTTCCGCCAGTTTATAGAGCATCACGAGCCGCATCCACAGTATACCCGTTCAGAAGTACAGTTGCGCCGTTATGAAGTGCTGGAAGGGTCTGGCGTGAACGGTAAAACCATCCGTGAATCCGGTATCCGGGAACTGGCGCACAGTATGGTGGTAGGTGTGGAGCGTGGAAACGAGCGTATCCTGAATCCTATTTCCGATATGCGCCTCGAAACGGGGGATGTGGTATGGGTAGTGGGTAATCCACGCCGTACAACGGCCCTTTTCCGCGTAAAAGGCGACCAGCAGAAAATGATGTAAATCTTTCCCTGAATTCTATAATGCCCCGCCGGGTGTTCCTTCCGACCTTTGTATCCTCTAAAGGAAACATAACATGGAAACAATGGAACAGACGGTCAAAACAAGCTTCCCGGTAACCGGCATGAGCTGCGCAGCCTGCGCCGGCTCCGTGGAAAGCATGCTCCAGGCCCAGCCGGATGTAGTATCTGCCGCCGTAAACTTCGCCAGCAGCTCTGTGCTGGTAGAATACGTACCCGGTGAAGCTGATCCCGCAGCATGGAAGAAAGCAATTCAATCCGTAGGATACGACCTGCTGACCGAAAATATGGAATCAGGCCTGGAAGACCACCAGCGCCATCATTACCAAAACCTCAAACAACGCACCATCTGGGCCGTGATCTTTTCATTGCCCCTTGTGGTGATCGGGATGTTCTTCATGGACATGCCATACGGCAACTGGATCATGTGGGCACTCGCCACACCGGTTGTTCTCGTGCTGGGAAGGCACTTCTTCATCAACGCCTGGAAGCAGGCGCGCATGGGGAAAGCTAATATGGATACCCTCGTAGCCCTCAGTACCGGTATCGCTTACCTATTCAGCGTATTTAACACCCTCAACCCTGATTTCTGGCATAGCCGCGGCCTGCACGCACATGTGTACTTCGAGGCCGCCGCCGTGGTAATCGCCTTCATCCTCCTCGGCAAACTGCTGGAAGAAAGAGCAAAAGCCTCCACTTCCTCCGCCATTAAGAAACTGATGGGCCTGCAGCCTAATACCGTGGTGCGTGTTGCCGCTAACGGCGAAGAAACTGTAGTACCCCTCGCCGATGTACAGGTTGGCGATGTGCTGCTCGTAAAGCCCGGAGAACAGGTGCCGGTAGACGGGGAAGTGATCGCAGGTAAATCTTACGTAGACGAAAGTATGATCACCGGCGAACCGGTGGCAGTATCCAAAGAGCAGGGTTCCGAAGTATTCGCCGGTACGCTGAACCAGAAAGGCAGCTTCCGGCTGAAAGCCGCGCAGGTGGGCGGTACCACCCTGCTGGCGCAGATCATCCGCAAGGTACAGGAAGCGCAGGGCTCTAAAGCCCCCGTGCAAAAGCTGGTCGATAAAGTAGCAGGCATCTTTGTACCGGTGGTAATCGGTATCGCACTGCTGGCCTTTGCCGCATGGCTCATCTGGGGTGGCGAGAATGGTCTTACCCAGGGGCTGCTGGCACTGGTAACCGTACTCGTAATTGCTTGTCCCTGTGCGCTGGGCCTTGCCACGCCAACCGCCATTATGGTAGGCATGGGTAAAGGAGCGGAAAACGGGATACTTATTAAAGACGCGGAAAGCCTCGAAAAAGCATATCGCATTCAGGCATTGATCCTCGATAAAACCGGCACCATCACAGAAGGTAAGCCCGCCGTAACCGGCCAGGAATGGCTTTCTGAAGAAGACAGGCTCATGTATTCCGGTACCCTGCTGGCATTGGAACGTGAATCAGAACATCCGCTGGCAGAGGCCGTAGTGAAACAGCTGCAGGGCATTACACCCGAAAAGCTGCAACATTTCGAAAGCGTGACCGGCCGAGGTGTGAAAGGGAAAGCACTGGGGAAAGGATTTTATGCCGGTAACCAGCAGCTACTGGAAGAAAATGGCGTCCGCATTGCGGATTCACTGAAGAAAACCGCGGAAACATGGCTGAATGCAGCTTATACCGTAATCTGGTTTTCCGACGAACAAAAAGCACTCGCCGTAGTAGCCATCGCTGATAAGATCAAAGCGGGTTCTGCCGAAGCCATTAAACGCCTGCAGGACATGGGTATCGAAGTATGGATGCTCACGGGCGACAATTCCCGCACCGCCGCCGCAGTAGCCGCGGAAACCGGGATTAAGCACGTGAAAGCAGGGCTTATGCCCAGCGATAAGGCCGACTTTGTGAAAACGCTGCAGCAGCAAGGTAAAGTGGTAGCCATGGTTGGCGATGGTATCAACGACAGTCACGCGCTTGCACAGGCAGATGTGAGCATCGCCATGGGTAAAGGAACGGATATTGCGATGGACGTAGCCATGATGACGCTCATTTCTTCCGACCTCAGGCAGATCCCCAAAGCGATCAGCCTCTCCCGGAAAACAGTGCGCACCATCCGCCAGAACCTTTTCTGGGCCTTTATTTACAACATCATAGGCATCCCGGTGGCAGCAGGTGTATTGATTCCCATCACCGGCTTCTCTCTCGATCCCATGCTGGCAGGTGCGGCCATGGCCATGAGTTCTGTATCGGTAGTGAGTAACAGTCTACGCCTGAAGTTGTCCAAAATATAAACATCATTCAATCACCCAATATATAGTTAAACATGAAAACACTCCAATTCAAAACCAATATCAATTGCAGCGGCTGCGTGAAATCTGTTAGTCCGGCATTGAACGGAGAAAAAGAAATCGCCCACTGGGAAGTGGATACCGCTAACCCGGACAAGATCCTTACCGTTAATACGAGCACGCTTACCCCTGAAGAGGTGGAAGAAACTGTGAAGAAAGCAGGATTTAAAGCGGAAAAGATATAACGGGAACTGGTAGCGAATAGTGAGGTCAGGTAACCGGTTACTGCTTTCGGGCAGTAGCCGGTTTTTTTATGGGATAAAGAAGGGATGAATTATGCTTACTTCAGGGTAAAGGCTGGTATGATCAGGGTATGCTGTATGTATATAGTATGTATATAAAACGCAGTTTTTTCGCTACAGTATTGGGTTTGACCCCATTTTATATACATTAAGTATACTTTAACCCTTCTTTATCCCTTCTTTAGGGTAGCATAAGATATGGCGTAAATGCTCCGTTTTCCTGGTTTACTCTGATCTGGAAACTGCATATTGTTTACTTCAGCAACCCCAAATGAGGGTAAATGCGGCTAAATGAGGCAAAACGGCGTTTTCGTTTGTTCCGGTGACGCGTTCCCGGTAGATTTACAGTAAATACAACTCATGAAGCCACTGATGATCCTGTTGTGCCTGTTTCTCTGTTCATGTAATCATATCCGTGAATGGAATTTGAGCCGCCAGAAGGCGACGTGGATCAGGCGTCTTTCGGAGGCAGAACAGTTACGGGGTATCTGGTATTTTACGGCACCCGGTGTAGAAGGTAGCGTATATCCTCCGGCAGCAGAAACGCCGCTGGCAATGGACAGGCCGGTTCCGCTCATGTTGCAAGAAATACTGATTGTAGAAAGCTTATTGCAGGAGCAGTTGCCGGAACTGATCGTGGAAAAATATGGAGATATTTCATTGCCGCATCTTCATTTGAGTAACTACCGCCGTTATTACAAAGGTTTTCTCGACCGGGGCGGGTATCTGCATGTGAGGGTAGCAGGGCAGGCAGTCAGGGAAACTATGAGGAGGAAGGTGAAACCGGTACCGGTATTTTGGACAGTATGGATCAGTATTCCGTTTGGGAAGGCGTTTGATCTGGAGTGCGAATAAAAAGCTGTAACATGAGCAGCAAATGTTGGATGTTTATTTTATTGTTATCCGCCTGTCAACAGGATCACGATAGTATTAAACCTGTGGATGAATCAGTACTTCCCGGTGTTTGGCGGATAGCAGCCCCGGGGATGGTGGGATTTGTATTTCCGGCAGACGGGTATGTATATGCGCCTATGACACGTATTGCCGAACTCATGATTACAGATATTCTCATGGCAGAACATGTATTACAGTCGCAAATGGTATTGCTTGATTTACATACCACGTATCCTTTGTCACCAGTGCGGTGGAAATTACATGGTTATACCCGGCAGTATAAAGGGTATTGGGATACAGATGGGAACCTGCATATATACATAAACGCAATCTGGCAGGAGGAGCAGGGTGGAAAGGGGTTTTACCTGGTACACGATGGAGGGAACTGCTACTGGCAGGCATGGGTGGATGTTAAGAATAAGCGGTTGTACGATTTGATGATCAACGGAGAAGCGTAGGAGTCCTTCTCAATCCCTCCTTCATGGCGATTCTCCAAAAATTGCAGCGGGATATGCGGACTGGTGGTTCCTTTTAGGGTGATACAGCAATGGAAGGCCCTGCGGTCAACGGGTACACGCAGCGGGAGAGGGGCATCCGGCATCTTCGTACCTTTAAAACATAAATACAGGCGTATGAAAGTCATTTATAAGAAACTGGGGCGGGAAAAAGCCTTCGGGCTTTCGGACTACGGCTCCAATACGATTGTGATAGACAGCAGGCTGCAGGGCCGCAAACACCTCGAAGTGGCCCTCCACGAATCATTACACGTATATTTTCCCGAAAAAAGCGAAACCGTAATTACCAACACCGCACGCAGGCTCGCCAACATCCTGTGGCGGATGAATTACCGTAAAGTAGATAACTCCCTGGGCATGTGAACGCCCTGCTTTTCCAGGTACCGCCGGCTGGCCTGGCACGGAATTGTCATGAATGTGGCATAAGAATTCCCCTTTTTACCTTAATTTCCCGCCTGTAAGCTATTTTGTCAACCTCCCGCCGGATACAACACCGGCATAAGCGACCTGTATAAGATGAAAGAACAGAAAGGCCAGGAAATGAAACGGTTATCCCTGAAAGATGTGGCTCGCATGGCGGGTGTTGCTCCATCTACAGTGTCGTTTGTCCTCAACGGTAAAGCGCGGCAGATGCGTATCAGCGAAGAACTGGCTGAGAAAGTGATGGCCGTGGTGAAAAAGACCGGCTATCAGCCTCATTCTGTAGCAGTTAACCTCCGTACCGGGCAGTCCAAAACCCTCGGTTTAATGGTGGAAAGCATCTCCGGCAGCTTCTTCGCAGCACTGGCAAGGGTAATAGAATCGGAAGCAGACCGCTACGGATATCATATCGTTTATTGCAGTACTGAAAATAACGCAACTAAAGGTGGTGAGCTTATCAAAATGCTCAGCCGCCAGCAGGTAGACGGTTACCTGATTACACCGGCGGCCGGAATGGAGAAAGATATTCAGCAGCTGATAGCGCACAAACGTCCGCTGGTACTGATGGATAGTTACTTCCCCGATGTAGCTGCCCCACATGTGCTGATCGATAACTTCGGCGGAGTGAAGCAGGGGATGGAGCATCTTATAGACCGGGGTTCGAAACAGATCGGATTTGTGACGGTTGATATGAACCTGGTGCAGATGCAGGAGCGGATGAAAGGTTATAAAGAAACCCTGCGGAGCCACAATATACCCGTAAAGAACAAGCTGATACTGGAACTGCCATACGATGGCGACAAGGAAGCATCGGTACGTAAGATCCGTCAGTTCATACAAACCAATAAAGGGCTGGATGCATTGTTTTTCGCGACCAACTACCTGGGGATACTTGGATTGGAATGTATCGCAGGGCTAGGTCTGAAAATTCCGGATGATTTAGCCATGGTTTGTTTTGATGATCATGATATATTCCGTTTGTACCCTCCCGGCATTACCGTGGTGCAGCAACCTATTGACGATATCGCAAAAACTGCGATGCAACTTCTGATGAATCAATTGGATAAAAGTCAGCGTGCATTGCGCAAAACGAAACTCGAACTGCCGGGTAAATTCATCAAAAGAGGTTCTTCCTGATGCAGCCATTTCTCAGTATGAGAATTCCTTCAAAAAATTTTTGTTTCCAAATAATATATTCTACATTTACGGCGTGCCTCGTAATAAGGCCTTTTTTTAAAACCCTTTGCTAAATCGATTTTGCTGTTTAGCATTGGACATTTTAAAGAACAGGCCCGAAGCGGGGCAGAACCTGACAATGAATGTAACAGCAGAAGTTTGCGGGCAACCGCAGCCTGATGCCAGAACCAAAATTCTACGATCGTATACGAAGAAGGATGGACACACTATCCACGGACTATTTAGGTGAACGAATTTTTATCTTATTACGAACGACACAATCATTGGTAACACACAGGAAGAATTGCTGGCTAACTTTACCACTTCGGCAATCTCCAATTGTAAAACTCAATTTCACAAATCGATGACGAATTAGCCAAATGGCATACCCAGGATGCCATCCCCTAGAAAACATCGCCCTTCTGACCTTTAGCTAAATCGATTTATCGCAGCCTTTAGCTGGCTGTGTAAGCCGGTTTATTGCCCATGAAAATTATCCCTCCTAAAGGGATATGGCAACGTATTGCCTGTGAATAATGCTCCTGCATAAGGGGCACGGGATACTGTTGCCCATGAAAACTGCCCCTGCATAAGGAGCACGGCAATCTATTGCCCATAAAAAAAACGTCCCGCAAACGGGGCCTGGCAGCTTATTGCCCGCATTTTCTTAACCAAATCAATACATTGCAATGAACACCGCATCCACGTTTTCCAGGCGTGTAGGTTGGATGAGCGTTTTACTTACGCTCTTCTGCTCCGTGGCATTCTCCCAATCCAGAACCATCAGGGGGAAAGTAACGGATGCCCGCGACAACACGCCACTTCCCGGCGTAACCGTGAAAATCGTAAAAACTGCTGCCGGTACAGTTACCGGTACAGACGGTACTTACTCCATCTCCGTACCTGCCGGCAACACGCAACTGGAGTTCAGCTTCATCGGCTACGAAACGCTGACAGTGCCCGCCGGCTCCGATGGCACACTCAACATCTCCCTTCCCCTTTCTTCCAAAAACCTGGAAGATGTGGTTGTGGTAGGGTATGGCACGCTGAAGAAAAAAGAAATTACCAATGCCGTAACATCCCTCAGACCTGAAAATTTTAACGCCGGCGTAGCCCGCTCTCCCATGGACCTCATCCAGGGTAAAGTGCCCGGTCTCAGCATCACCCGCGCTAACGGTAATAACCCCAACAGCGGCGCCACTTTCCAGATGCGTGGCATCACTTCCCTCAGCGGCTCCAGGGATCCGCTCATTGTAATCGACGGTGTACCCGGCGGTAACCTTGACCTCCTCATGCAGGACGATATCGCATCTATCGACGTACTCCGAGACGGCTCAGCCGCTGCTATCTACGGTACCCGTGGTAACGGTGGTGTTATTCTCATCACCACCAAAAGAGGCCGCACAGGTGAACCTCAGTTTAATTTATCCACCGCCGTACAGCGCGACTATGTAGCTAAAAAGCCGCGTTACCTCACGGCAGACGAATTCAGGAAACTGGCACCCAACTACGACGAAGGCAGCAACACCGATGTATACGATATGCTGATCAACAAGGGCAATCTTTCCCAATACTACACGCTCAGCGCAAGCGGCGGTACTGATAAAGGAAATTACCGCGCAGCAGTGTATTACAACAAGGGAGAGGGCATCGCCAAACGCAACTCGCGTGATCAATACGGCGGCCGGTTGAACATTAATTCCACAGGCCTCAAAGGCAGGCTCACCCTCCAGTCTAATCTCGCCATCAATTTCAACAAAGCCGACCTGCTCGGTGGTAATAACGGCGACTTTGAACAGGCGGTACAGCGCAATCCCACTTCGCCGCTCATGAAAGATGGTAAGTACGTAAACCCGAATGGTTACAACGTCTACAATCCCATCGGCCGGCTGGAGCAGGAGCTGTCTTTCCGCGACCAGCAAACCCTTCAGGGCGACGCGAAAGTGAGCCTCGAACTGGTGAAAGACCTCCGTGCTTCCGTGTTTGGCGGTATTTCCCGTAATACTTACAACGATCGTCAGTTCCGCACCAAAGATTCGAAATCGTCACAGGATTCGTACGAAGGCAGGGGATATGCGTACAAAGGCAACTTTATGATGCTGGAGAAAACGCTTGACCTCACGCTCGATTACGTAAAAACCATCAACGACAAACACCGCATTACCGCAGTGGGTGGTTACAGCTACTTCTTCAGCACCACCGAAACCTATAACATGAACAACTCCGGATTCCTGACCGATGGTTTCCAGGACTGGAACATGGGCAATGGTTTGTTCCTTCGCGAAGGAAAGGCCGGTATGGGCAGCTACAAGAGTGAATACGCACTGATTGCATTCTTCGGCCGGGTAAACTATTCCTTCAACGACCGTTTCTTTGCTCAGGGCATCTTCCGGTACGAGGGTTCCACTAAGTTTGGGGTGAATAATAAATGGGCACCATTCCCTGCCTTCTCCGCAGGCTGGAACCTCCATGAAGAAAGCTTCGTGAAAAATGTAAGCTGGATCGATCAGCTGAAACTGCGTGTAGGATATGGTGAAACGGGCAACTCCGGATTCTCATCCTACAACTCCCTCATTCTCCTCAGCACGGGTGGCGCATATCCGCTCGACGGGCAGTATCCTGAAACCGTTGGTCCTTCCCGCAACCCCAACCCCGATCTGCAATGGGAAAAGAAGAAGGAGCTGAACGTAGGGCTCGACTTCTCGCTGGTGAAAGGCAGGCTGAGCGGTTCGTTCGATGTGTATAACCGTACCACATCTTCCCTCGCTACCAACTACGATGTATCGCTGCCTTCCAACGTAACCAGTCAAACCATGCTCAACATCGGTACGATCAACAACAAAGGTTTCGAGATAGTACTGAGCGCAGTGCCGGTAGATAAGAAGAATTTTACCTATAGTACAGACATTACCTTCAACCGCCAGCAGAATGAAATGACCCGTATTTCCGGTAACCTGAAAGGGAACCAGTACAGGTTGGAAAGGCTCACCTTCGGTGATCTGCCATCTCCCGGAGCGCTCGGTCCTGCCATCCGTGTGGTGGAAGGCGGTGCGCTTGGTAACTTCTATGGCAAGCGCTTCGCAGGGTTTACCGATAACGGTGATTTCCTCTTTTACAAGAAAGACGGCAGCAAGGCAGTGGCCGGTGATATCAAGGAAGAAGACCTGGCCATCATAGGCAACGGTGTTCCCAAGATGATGTTCTCCTGGAATAACAACGTGCGTTACAAAAACTGGGACCTGTCGGTATTCTGGAGAGGTAAGCTCGGTGTGGATCTGCTGAACCTGCAGGATATGTATTTCGGTAACCGTAAATGGCTGCCCAATAACCTGCTGATGGTGGCGCTCACCAAACACGGCAAGCTCAATGCTGCCCCGCAGTATTCGGATTATTACCTGGAGCCGGGCGGCTTCGTGAAGCTGGATAACGTAACGCTTGCTTACCGCTTCCCCATTAAATCGGAGTATATCCGTAACCTCCGGGCATATGTAACCGGCAGGAACCTGGCTACCATCACAAAATACTCCGGCATGGATCCCGAACTGCAGGATAACGGTTTGACCACCGGTATAGATAACAGAGGGTTTTACCCCCGCACACGTTCCTTTACGGTAGGGATTACCATGGGCTTCTAATTTTAACCGCTAACTGAAAAATTTTATGCAAAAGAAACATATGGTGCTGGGGCTCGCCGCAATGTTATGCGGAAGCGTTTCCTGCACAAACCTTGATGAGAAAGTGTATTCCGAACTGGTGGCGGATTCTTATTATAACAACCGTACAGAGGTAATGACGGCAGTACTGCGCCCGTTTACCCATGCCAATGCCTGGGCTGCTCCTACAGGACAGGTGGGTTACTGGCGTGTAAGCGAGCTTTCGGGTGACCAGCTTGCCTGGCCGCAGAAAGGTATCCACGGGTTCGACGGCGGGCAATGGATCAGGCTGCATTATCATACCTGGACCGTGGAAGATGATATCGTCTGGAACCCCTGGCGGCTCATATTTTGGGGCATCGGATTTTGTAACAACACCATCTCCGACCTGGAGAAGCTTGACTTCAATAAAATAGGGATGACGGATGCCGATAAAGCATCTATTATCGCAGAAACGAAGGCACTCCGTGCCTGGCACTACCTGCGCCTGCTGGACCTTTACGGTATTATCCCCATTGTTACACAGGTGGGTGAACCAGCCAAGCCGCATACAGCTTCCCGGAAAGAAGTATGGGAGTTTATTGAAAAGGAATTGCGGGAGAACGTGGAGAAGCTTCAGCCGCTGGGGCCATCCATGGTAGGCCGTGTAAGCAAGGCCGCAGGGTACGCGATGCTGGCTGAATTGTATATCAATTCCCAGAAATGGACCGGCGTGGTGAAGTGGGATGAATGTGTGGCTGTCTGCAACAAGATTATCAACGGGGAAGCGGGTAGCCTGAAAGGTGCGGCTCCTGCACTGGAGACGGATATTGTTAAACCTTTCACAAATGTGAATCACACATCACCCGAAAACCTGTTCCAGATTGCCTATAACCAGACAAAAGGTAAATTCCGCTTCGGGTTCCATGGAGATATGTGGCATTACGTGCAATGGCAGGCGTATAATGCGGTAGACCGCGGTAACAACGGTATTGTGGTGGTGCCCAGCGCCTACGACGCTTTCGCTGATAATGACCTGCGTAAGAAAACCTGGATGCTGATTGATACCCTTAAGAAGCACCCTACGGTACGGGCAAACGAAGCAGATTCCGTGGTAATGGCTACGGAAGAGTATAAAGGCAAACCGCTCGTATTTGTGAAAGAGATCCGCCGTAATTCCGAAGGGGAAACCGGTGCGGGAGGTATGACGAGAGGGGAGGAAAACAGCGGTGCACGCTTTGCCAAGTACCTGCCTGGCACGAAAGATGATGCTGAATTCTGGAATAATGACTTCGTGCTGTACCGCCTTGCGGAGATCATTTTGTACAAGGCGGAAGCCATCATGCGGAAGAACGGAGGGGTTGCCAATGGAGAAGCCGTAACGCTGGTCAATTCTGTCCGTCAAAGGGCCTTTTTGCCAACTGATTGGACGTCAGCCGCTTATACAACCGCAACTTTAACTTTGGACGAACTTTTGGCGGAAAGAGGAAGGGAATTTATTTTTGAAGGGAAAAGACGCCAAGATTTGATTAGGTTTGGTAAATTTACGTCCGCAACATGGTGGGACCATGCTGCGTCAAGCGCCAAAGCTGAATTGTTTCCGATACCGGCCCGCCAGATCAGGCTAAACCAGAATCTGAAACAGAACGAAGGCTATAATTAGGCGTACATTAATTTGTGCTTATCATACAAACAATAAAGAGTAGCATCTAACGGCTGGCCCATTCCTGGGCCGGCCCCCTTTCTTTACAAAATCGATTTTGCAACATGAATAAATTCCGCTGGTGCCTTGTCGCATTATGTGCAGGCTTTCACGCAAACGCTCAGACAGTTCAGAAGATCTCAGATCCGGTAGAATGGGTAAACCCTCTCATGGGTACAGATTCAAAAGGCAGTTTATCTAACGGTAACACCTATCCCGCCATCGCCACCCCATGGGGCATGAATTTCTGGATGCCGCAAACCAACCAGAATGGCAACGGTTGGGCTTATCAGTACAGTGCCGATAAGATCCGCGGTTTTAAACAAACCCACCAGCCTTCCCCCTGGATCAATGACTATGGCCAATTCTCCCTCATGCCCGTTACAGGCCGCATGAAGTTTACGCAGGACGACCGAGCCAGCTGGTTCTCCCACAAAGCAGAAACCGCCAAACCTTACTATTATAGTGTTTACCTCGCCGATGCCGACGTAACCACAGAAATAGCTCCCACGGAAAGAGCCGCCCAGTTCCGGTTCACTTTCCCTAAAACCGATAGCGCCTTCGTGGTTATCGACGCTTTCGACCGTGGCAGCTATATAAAAATCATCCCCGCCGAAAGAAAGATCATCGGCTACTCCACCCGCAACAGTGGTGGTGTTCCCGAGAACTTTAAAAATTACTTCGTCCTGCAGTTCGATAAGCCCTTTGCCCTCGCCCATACCTGGGATGGCAACCGCCTGGCTAAAGACACTCTCGAGCTCAAAGCCGGTCATGCCGGAGCCATCATTGGCTTCGCTACTTCCAAAGGGGAGATCGTGCATGTAAAAGCCGCTTCTTCCTTCATCAGTCACGAACAGGCTGCTCTCAACCTCCGCCGCGAAGTAGGAGCCGATAATTTCGAGACCACCAAACAGAAAGCAAAACAGGCCTGGAATAAAGAACTTGGCCGCATTACCGTGGAAGGAGGAACCTCCGACCAGGTGCGTACCTTCTACTCCTGCCTCTACCGCACCCTGCTTTTCCCCCGCAAATTCTTCGAATACGACGCACAGAATAAAATCGTGCATTACAGTCCTTACAACGGACAGGTACTCCCCGGTTATATGTTTACCGACAACGGCTTCTGGGACACCTTCCGCGCCGTATTCCCCTTCTATACCCTCATGTACCCCGAGCTGAACGGCCAGATCATGGAAGGTCTTGCCAATACTTACAAGGAAAGTGGCTGGCTCCCTGAATGGGCAAGCCCCGGGCACCGCGACTGTATGATAGGCTCCAACTCCGCTTCCCTCATTGCCGACAGCTACCTGAAAGGTATCCGCGGGTACGATATTGAAACGCTGTACCAGGCACTGCTGAAGAACTCAGAGAACGAAGGCCCGCTGACTTCCGTTGGCCGCAAAGGCGTGAAGTATTATAACGAACTCGGCTATGTGCCTTACGATGTAGACGTCAATGAAAACGCTGCCCGTACGCTGGAATATGCATACGACGACTTTACCATTTATAAACTGGCAGTAGCCCTGAAGCGCCCTCAGGAAGAAATAGAACGCTTCAAAAAACGCAGCCAGCACTTCCGTAACATCTTTGATCCGGAAACGAAGCTGATGCGCGGTAAGAATAAAGACGGCAAGTTCATGGCGCCTTTCAATCCCTTCAAGTGGGGAGATGCTTTCACCGAAGGAAACAGCTGGCACTACACCTGGTCTGTATTCCACGACGTGGAAGGCCTGGCACGCCTCATGGGCGGACGGAAACAGTTTTCCGAAATGCTCGACTCCGTATTCGTAATGGCTCCTGTATATGACGAAAGCTATTATGGCTCCGTGATTCACGAGATCCGTGAGATGCAGATCGCTAATATGGGGCAGTATGCGCATGGCAACCAGCCCATCCAGCACATGATTTACCTCTATAACTACGCAGGCCAGCCCTGGAAATCCCAGTATTGGGTACGCCAGGTAATGGACCGCCTTTATCATGCCGGCCCGGACGGGTATTGCGGGGATGAAGATAATGGTCAAACCTCCGCGTGGTACGTGTTCTCAGCTATGGGCTTTTACCCGGTATGCCCCGGTACCGACCAGTATGTACTGGGCGCGCCCCTCTTCCCGAAAATGACGGTAACGATGGAAAACGGTAAAAAGCTGGTGATTGAAGCGCCTGGCAACAGTAAATCCAATGTATATACCCAAAGCATCTCCCTGAACGGGAAGCCGCTCAATGCAAACTGGATCAGCCATTCGGCTATCCAGCAGGGTGGAATCATGAAAGTGGTGATGGGGAAAGAACCTAATAAACAAAGGGGTACAAACGAGTCTGCTTATCCTTATTCGTTCACTACTTCTGGAAAATAACTATAAAGATCCTGGAATAGTAGCACTCAATGCTATTTCATTGTTCACTGTAAATTTCGCATCCCGGTTCTCCGGGATGTTTTTTTTTTGCCTACCGCTTTGCAGGCTTTGCACTCATGTGGAATACGAGCGTACCACCGTTCATGATATCACTGTGCTGAATGAAGCGGCTTATCTCACGGCCGTTCAGCACTGCTTTCTGTACATAAACATTTTTCGGGCTTTGGTTCACCGTTTTTACTGTAAACGTCTGGCCATTCTCCAGCTTTATTGCTGCTGATACAACAGCGGGGCTGCCCAATGCATATTCAGTAGCGCCGGGGCAAACGGGGTAGAAGCCAAGGGCGGTGAAGAGGTACCAGGCACTCATCTGTCCGCAGTCGTCGTTGCCACCAAGACCGTCCGGAGTGGGTTTGTACATTTTTTCAATGATCATGCGCACCCTTTCCTGGGTTTTCCAGGGAGCATCCGTCCAGTTATAGAGGTATGCAGCATGGTGGGCAGGCTCGTTGCCATGAACATAGTTGCCGATAATGCCTTCGCGGGTGATATCTTCCGTTTCTGCAAAAAACGCATCGGGGAGGTGCATGGTGAACAGGGAATCGAGGTGGCCGGTGAACTGTTTCTTCCCGCCCATCATGCTGATCATAGCTTCCGGGGCATGTGGTACATACAAACTGTAGTTCCAGGCATTGCCTTCGATATAGCCCTGGCCATGGGTGCTCAGTACATCAAAATCTTTCCGGAAGGAGCCGTCGCTCAGGCGTGGGCGCATAAAGCCGGTAGTTGCATCGTATACATTACGGTAGTTTTCGGCGCGTTTGGAGAACTCCGTATAGAGATCGTTACGGCCGAGTTTTTTGGCTACCTGTGCAATGCACCAGTCGTCGTAGGCATATTCGAGTGTTTTGGAAACGGAAGAACCGTTTTTGTCTTCCGGCACATATCCCAGTTCCATATAATACCCGAGACCGTCGTACGGTTTGTAACGGGCAGTGTTTGCACATGCCTCGAGGGCCTGCATGGCATCGTACCCGCTGATGTTGCCTTTCATAATGGCGTCTGCAATCACCGAAACGCTGTGGTAGCCGATCATGCACCAGTTTTCGTTACCCTGATGGCTCCATACCGGCAACATTTTGTGCACACTTTGGTTATAATGTTCCAGCATCGAGCGTACCATGTCGGCATTCCGGGCCGGCTGAAGGATGTTGAACAGGGGGTGCAAGGCACGGTAGGTATCCCAGAGGGAGAAAGTGCTGTAGTTGGTCCACCCGCTGGCACTGTGGTTATTCTGATCGATTCCGCGGTAGGAGCCGTCTGCATCGGCATAGGTGGTGGGGCCGAGGTAGGTGTGGTAAAGAGCCGTGTAGAAGTTGATAAGGTCACCCGGCTGCTGCATGTCCACTTTTACTTTAGAGAGCTCCCGGTTCCATGCTTCGCGGCCCTGTTGGCGCACGGCATCGAAATCCCATCCGGGGTTTTCTGCACGGAGGTTGCCTAAGGCGCCTTCGGTGCTGACAGGGGAGAGGGCGAATTTAACGGTTACGTTTTCTCCGGCCTTTGCTTCGAAGCCGAACCAGGCCCTGATCTGACGGCCGGCCATTTCGGGGAAATTCTCCGTTTGGTTGAATTTACGCCAGAAGCCGCGGTACACGTCGCTTGCCAGATTCTGGTGGCCATAACTGCGGATGGGTTTCGAAAAAGCCATGGCAAAATAAAGGGTGCGGGTGCGGCCCCAACCTGAGGTTTGACGGTACCCGGTAACCAGGGTGTCGTTTTCAACCCGTACAAACGTCCATACATTCTTGTTTGCGTAGTTGTACAGGTTCGCCATGAGGTCGAAAACAATGTGGGGGTTGTTGCCGGAGGTGAAAGTGTACCGGTGCATACCCGTGCGGTTGGTGGCGGTGAGCTCTGCGGTGATGCGGCTTTCATCTAGCAATACCTTGTAATAACCCGGCTCTGCGGTTTCGTTCTGGTGAGAAAACGGGGAGCGGTAACCGGTTTCAGGGTGGCTGGCCGTTCCGGGATTGAGCTGTACAGGGCCGTTGGCGGGCATGAGCAGGAAGTCGCCCAGGTCGGAATGCCCGGTACCGCTGAAGTGGGTGTGGCTGAACCCGGTGATGGTAGGGTCGGCATACTGGTATCCGGCACAGTAGCGGTAAACATCGGGATTGTACTTCCCGTTCATTTCATACGGAATGGTGTCTGTGTCCGGACTAAGCTGGACCATGCCGAACGGGACGGTGGCGCCAGGGTAGGTGTGCCCCATTTTGGCGGTCCCGATAATGGGCCTGACGTAGCTGGCCGGGTCCTGTGCAAACAGCAGGACGGGGGCCAGCAAAGTGAAGCTGGTGGAGAGTAAACGCATGTGTAAGGAGGAATTGATTAATCTAAGTAAAGATAAATCGTTTTAGCCTTGTTAGGTAGCGGTTGATTGGATATGATTTGTTAGATTACCGGTTGAATTTATTTTTGGAGGGATACCCCCTGCGGGGTAGGAAATTCCATCTTTAATATAACACCTCTTAGTTTATGGCAGAAAATTTAGATCATATACGGCAGTTGTACCTGCAGAAACTGGCAGAAGCTACCACCGAAAGTGAGAATGCCGAGCTGGAAGCTGCAATGGCTGATCCACAGATCAGGAAGATGTGTGAAGAGCTGGAAGAGCTGTACAACTCACCAGAGATGCTGGAGCTGCTCAAAGAGCGCCCGACCAATAAACGGTGGGACGAGCTGGCTGCCCAGGCTATGCAAAGCGCGGAACGTTCCTCCCGGACGATCCGGGTTTTCCGTTATGTGGCGGCTGCGTCCATTATATTAATGGCAGGAGCGGTTATTTATACCCGTTACGTTCATCATCCGCAGCCTGAGATCCGGGAAATGGCCCGCCTGCAGCCGGAGTTTACCTCCGACCAGGTTACCCTTAAAGTGGGTAGTGGCGACCGGATCGTACTTACACCTAATACATCCCGGCTCATATCGCGGGTAAGCCTGCATATGGAAAGCGATAAATCCCTGCGGTATGAAGACCCTACCGGGCAGGCCGACGGCTGGAATCAGCTGGAGGTGCCACCGCGGCTGGATTGCAGGCTGGTGCTGTCAGACGGTACCGAGGTATGGCTGAACTCCCGGACCTCTCTCAGGTTCCCATTCACTTTTACCGGTAACAGCCGGGAAGTGGAAGTAAGCGGGGAGGCTTATTTTAATGTTACTACCGATGCCGGTAAGCCTTTTATAGTTCATACGCCCCAGGGTGAGATCAAAGTATTGGGTACCAGCTTTAACGTGAATACCTATGAAGAAGGAGTGGTGGCCACATCGCTGGTAAGTGGCAGTGTTCGTGCAGCAGGCAAGGGGGGGACGGCTATATTGAAGCCCGGGCAGGAAGCGGTATGGCGGACGAATAAGCCTATGGAAGTGAGCCGGTTCGAGCAAAAGGATAAACTCTCCTGGATGCAGGGGGTGTATTATTTTAAAGCGGCTGATTTCCAGACGATTGCGAAAGCTATACAGCGTTGGTACTCGTTGGAGCTGGTAGTAGACAAACCGGAGCTGGCAGCCTATAAATTCGACGTAAAGCTCGATAAAAATAAGCCGGTGGAGGATTTCATGGAGATTTTGCGGGTAACGAAAGGCCTGCACTACCGGATCGAAGGTAAAGAGCTGCATATTTTCTAAAGTATTTCAGGCAAATCAGGACCATATATTAATTTTTTCATTATGGAAAATTCATATTTGACGAACAGATTGCAAGTCATATTCTTGACCGACAACCTAAGCTGGGATGATTTCGTTCACCGGGCGGGGGAAAACGGCCCGAATCTGCGGGAGGAACTGTTGGATTTACTGGATGAGTCCAGTGAATTACTTTCCCGGATAGGTTACCGTTTGGAGATCGTCAAGAACAGTGAGCATATCCTTTAACTTGTTTGTGTAATCCCTGAGTTAACCATTATATTTGTTTTTACGGGGGTGCATGCATGACATGACCAGTAAGTCCTTAACGCGAGATTAACATTTTCGCTTTTATTGCATTACAATTTTTCACTAACTTCAGTGAAGAAGATTTCCGTTTAAGCATATGAAACAGCCATCTGCAAACTTTCCGGAGATTCGATTGTTCGGGGATTAGGCGGGTGATATTTAACACTTCATTAAACGTTGATTGCGCTAATATGCCGGAAGAACATCTAAAGTCAGACAACAATCCAGGGGCGAAGGATCAATTGATCCGGGAATTGTTCGAGCAACACCGTAAAGGGTTGATCGTGGAAGCATATGCTGTCCTGAAGGATATGTGGGAGGCGGAAGATGTAGTGCAGGATACCTTTGTGGCGATTTGGTCAGGCAACCATCTCAGCAAAGTGGAACCTGAAAAATACCGGGCATATATTTTTCGCGCAGTACGGAACAACTGCCTCAGCACGCAACGCAAAATCCAGACAGACGATCGTAAGATGGCACGTTTCATAGAAACTGCACCCCGGTACGAGCCGGGCGAAAAGCTGGAAGCCTGGGATTCCCGGGATAAAATGAGTGATGCAGTGCAGGCTTTGCCGGAACAGCGGAGGCTGGCTTTCACCAAAACATACCTGCAGGGTAAGCCTCACCTCCAGGTGGCTCATGAAATGGACCTGAAACCCGAAACAGTGAAGAGCCACATTAAAATCGCGCTGAAGAACCTGCGCGACCGGTTAAAAAATCTGAGATAACATCCCGATGGCGGGTTCTATCGACTACACAACACAAGCATGCTTAGACAAAAGCGAAAATCCTATTTTTGTAAATAGGATTTTTATTTATTTTATGAAACAATCCCCGGATTCCCCATGGCCCATCTCCATGTGAAGTACCCCGGAGTCTGCTCCCAGAACGAAAGAAGTACAAAACAACCAAATTTTGTAATGTAATCCGTATGGGGAAATTTGCAGCGATTCTGGCCTACACACTTTTAGTTACCATGTTCCTGACAATGGCAGGCCCCGCCTACGCCCAGGATAAGCCTTCTAAAGAGATCACTTTTACCTTATCAGGTACGTACACCATTGAGGAAATATTTGACCTGATACATTCGCAAACACGCATCTACGTTAACCGCGAACATTCCATCGTTGATTTAAAGAAAAAACTCACGGTCCACTTCCGTAATACCCCCATCCGCGAAGTGATGGATAAGGTATTGGGGGATTATCCGGTAGACTGGATGTTCTCCAGCGGCGATATCATCCTGTTCGAAAGCAAGAACCCCGAGCGCAGGAAGGAAGATGAACCCATCACCGTTCTTGGGATGATCACCGATAAGGAGGGCAGCCCCCTGCCCGGTGTTACCGTAATTGTGAGAGGGGAACATAAGGGCGGTGTTAGTGATGGAAACGGACGATTCAAGATCGAACGGGTTGCACCGAAATCGACATTAGTCGTTAATTCCATCGGATTCCTCAGCCGGCAGTACCGGCTAGACGGGGAGCGGAAGGTTCACTTTGTTCTGGAACCGGCAGTTTCAATGATAGATCCCGTAGAGGTTACTGGGAATACCGGCTACCAGGTGCTGAAGAAGAAACAGACGCCCGGAGCGGTTTCAGTCATTGATAGTGGATTTATTAACCGCTCCACCAGCTTTAATATCCTTGACAGACTCGAGGGTGGAGCAAGTGGGCTTATCTTTTTACGTACGCCTGAAATGGCTCAATATGTATCAAGATTGCCAGATGGAGCAGATATGGGCGTATATCTTAGGGGCTTCAGTACAATTTCCCCTAATAAAGTAAATCCCAACCCGCTGATAGTATTAGACAATTTCCCCTATGAAGGCGATATCAGGAACATAAACCCGAACGATATCTCTAATGTAACAATCCTTAAAGATGCGACCGCTGCCGGTGTTTGGGGGGCCAGAAGCGGCAATGGTGTGATTGTATTAACGAGTAAGAAGGGGGAATATAAGGAAAAGATGAAAGTTGATTTTACGACCAGCTTTTCATTATCTATGAAACCGCGTCTCTCCTATGACCGCAATTACATGAGCGCTTCTGATTACATTGAAGTGGAACGCATATTATATAACCAGGGTTATTTTACCTCCGATTTATCCAATACTTCTACCTTTCCAATGATTTCGCCTGTTGTTGAAATACTGGATCGGCAGGATAAGGGGGAGCTAAGTCAAATTCAGGTAGATAATTTACTGGACAGGTTGAAGAAGAATGATTTACGATCCGATATTGGGAGGTATTCATATCGGAAAGCACTTAGTCAACAGTATTCGATAGGCATAAGAGGTGGAACGAAGGATTTTACATATTACGTCTCACTTGGGCACGACAGGAACCAGTCAAGCATGGTACGTAACCGGACTGAACGAACAACACTGATTTCTTCAAACCAATTCAAACCGGTAAAGAATTTGGAAATAACCACGCTTCTCAATTTCAGTCAGCAGAAGATTGATGCAGGAAATGAAATAAATCCCAAAAGGATGCAGATGATTGGAGGGAAGTACAAGTTTATGTACCCATATGCTTCATTTTTCGATGAATCAGGCAACAAGTCCAGTATAGATCAAAATCTCCGTGGAAGTTATACCGATAGCCTGAGTAAACTGGGTTTTCTGGATTGGAAATACAGACCATATGATGAGATTTACAATGTTCACAATAACTTCTCGTTACAAAATCTGTTGTTAAGAGCCACCGTGAAATATTCCTTCTTACGATACTTTAATGTGGAAATGAACTATCAGAATGAGCGCCAGATGATTTTTAATCAAAAGTATTGGGACGCAGATTCATATTATGCCAGGAATCTTATAAATACATACACGGTCTATAATCAGACTACTAAGACGATTAACCGGGCCTTGCCACTGGGAGGCATGATGGCAATAGGTGACTATGATTGGCGTGCCAATAGTTTTAGGATCAGCACTAACTTTCAAAGGCAATATAATTCTCATATTATTAACGCAGTCTTGGGAGGTGAAATCAGGGAGATGTCGGCTACAGGATTTGACAGAGAAAGCGTTGGTTACGACAATGCAAAAGGGATACCTGTAACTAATTTAAATCCGAGTCAGATTTTTCCGATTACTCCTTCTGGAAATGCAACATTGAGAGAGCGAATCAATCTTGCAGGGGAAAATGATGGAATGTTAAACAGGTATTTGTCTGCTTTTGTTATCATTAACTACAATTTCCTCCGGAAATATGATTTGACGGTTATAGGTAGAAAAGATGGAACCAACATGTTCGGGGCTAGGACAAATGAAAGTATGCGCCCATTTTGGTCTGTAGGAGCAGGATGGCATATTGATAAGGAGGAGTTCTTCCATTCTGAAATTGTGAATACCCTTAGGCTACGAAGCTCAATTGGTGAAAATGGTAATATCAACAATAGTTCTGCATACCTGACTGCCACTCGTGGGGTTGATCCGTTAACTGGATTGCCAAGCAGTTTAATTGGTAACCCTGCAAATGAAGATCTGAGTTGGGAGAAAGTAAATATGTTGAATGTTGGTGTAGACTTCACAATGTTTAAGCAGCGCTTATCAGGTTCTATTGATGTTTTTTCGAAGAATACAACAGATCTAGTACAAAGAATAGCCTTAGCACCGCAAACCGGATATACGGGTGCATTTTTAAATTCTGCAGAAATGAAGGCTAAGGGCTTGGAAGCGACAATAAATGGAATGTGGAAAATTAAAAAGATTCAGTGGTATAGCCGATTGAACGTTACGTACATAACCGACAAATTAACAGTATATGAACTGCCTCCAAGTCGGCAAAATATTATATTGAATGATCCATTCTTTGAAGTAGTATTTGTGAAGGGAAGTTCACTCAAAGGAATCTTTAGTTATAAATGGGCTGGTTTAGATCCTAAGAATGGAGATCCCCAAGGTTACTTAAATGGTCAGGTAAGTAAAGATTATGCCCGAATACTTAATAATTCTAGCCCAGACAGTTTGGTTTATCATGGTTCGGCGTTCCCCAAATGGTTTGGCGTTTTAAAGAATGATTTCAATTATAAGAACTTCAATCTTTCAATTAGCATTTCATATAAATTAAATTACTACTTCAGAAGATCTAGCATAGAATTGGGCTATGCAGATATTCTTAACAAAAGTATGAATGTAGATTATCAGGATAGATGGCGGGCACCTGGTGATGAGCTTAGTACTCATGTTCCTTCTTTAGTATATCCTTCAAACGAGGCCAGAAACCAGTTTTACCAAAGATCAGAAGTATTAGTACAGCGAGGTGATCATATTCGATTGCAGGATGTAAGGTTAAGTTATCAGTCGCCAGAGAAAGAAAAGGGACTTTTTAGAAAGTATGATATATTTTGCTTTGCAAGCAATCTCGGCATTTTGTGGCGGGCAAATAAGTTAAGGCTTGATCCTGATGTAACGCACGCTAATCTCAATGCTGGTTTCTTTCCGCAACCATTATTAATTTCAATTGGGGCAAACTTAAAACTATAAACTATGCGTCAGGTGTTGTTATTGTTTTGCTTAATCGTAATTAGTGGATTTGGTTGTAAGAAGGCTACTGATTGGCTTAATACACCTAAGTTCAAAAAGGATATTACAATTGAAACCTTGAAAGATTATCAGTCGCTATTAAATAATACTTCTATTCTGAATTTAACCATGCCGATAATTAGTCAGATCGGGAGTGATAATATTTATGTGAATGAAAGATCAGTTCCTAACCTTCCTGTAATTGATAGAAATGCATATTTATGGAATAAGGATATTTTTGAAGGTAGAATATCTTTGGATTATTCATTCTCCTATCAAGCTATAAATTATGTAAATGTAGTATTAGAAGGTATTGAGACTATAGAAGTAAATTCTGGTAATTTTTCTGAGTATAATTCAATAAAGGGACAAGCATCTTTTTTTAGATCGATTTTTTACTTTGAATTGGCAAGTATTTTTTGCAAACAGTATAATCAAACAACTGCCGCAGTTGATAAAGGACTATGTCTAAGAGTTAATTCAGATGTAAATGGAATTGTGCAGCGTTCTTCAGTATTAGAGACATATAAGTTAATCCTTTCTGACGCCCACAAGGCTGTTGAGCTTTTGTCAAATACAAAAACAGTAAAAACGCAACCTTCGAAGACTGCGGCACTCATCTTATTAGCTCGAGTTTATTTGAATATGGCAGATTACGAGAATGCAAGGAAGTACGCTGATGCTGCGCTGAATATAAGTAGTGAACTAATCGATTTTAATAGCGTTCCTGAGCTCGCTTTGCCATTTCGGTTTCCGGATTTCAAAAATGAGAATGCTGAGTTAATATTTTATGCACAAGGTAATTTATATCAAACAGTATATCCAAGCGATTTAATTACTTCAGGCTTAGTTGATACGATGTTGTATCGGTCATATAATCAAAATGATCTGAGGAAAATCTATTTCTATAAGGAATTTGATTCTGTAACAATTAAATTTAAAGGGAGTTACACTGGTGTCGCTAGTAATTTTGCAGGTTTAACAACAAGTGAAGCATTTTATATTCGCGCTGAATGTAATGCTCGATTAAATGACCTATCAATCGCAATAAGAGATTTGAATATTGTTTTGCGATCCAGATATAAAACTGGTACTTACATAGATTTTGATTCTAATGACTCTTTTGAGGTTTTGCAAAAAGTGTTGCAAGAGCGAAGAAAAGAATTTCCATTTACAGGAAATATAAGGTGGCAAGACCTAAGGAGAAATAATCTGGATCCTAGGCTTGCCACTATTATAAGAAGGAAAATTACTGGTGAGGTGAAAGTTTTGCCTCCCAATGACCCGAAGTATGTTTATCCATTTCCGCAGAGCGAAATACAGTTAGCTGGTTTGGAACAAAACGAAAGATGATGATTAATCTTCGTAGGATGTAAGTGTCGTACAAACTGAACTTGCAACTACTTGGCCGGGAGTAAATGAGCCATTTGTAGAAAACGTACATACATACGGCAGAAGTGTGCCACCTCCGCAAGCGAAACCTGGCGAAGAAGATGCAACAGTAAAATAGTTGCTTGTAGTTGGCGTAAGTGGTGCGCAATAGTAAGTCGTAAACCTCATCCCTCCATACGCCTGAACTCCCCCGATGATCAATGCGATGGCAATTAAGCTAATTTTGAGCTTTTTCATAGTTAATGGTTTTTGTTTGTGAAACAATACGTAAGTGAAAAAATAACTGTGAGTGATAACAAGACGTAGATGACCTACCCACTAACGCGGTTAAGAGTAGTTGAATCAATAATGTAGGGAGAGGATTGTTGGCAAAAACTTGTACAGGAGAGATGGTGTGTGTAGACTTACGATAACTGTACTCCAAGAGTAGCTAAATCACTTTGCGGTCTTTTAATTTGAAAGATGGCTATAATAGTGAGTGTAAGTATAGCAATGTTGAAGATTAAATGTTCCGTCCAGCCGAAAGATTTGATAATGCCTGCACAGCTGCAGGGTATGTGATTAAAGAAGTTTAGCTGGATG
Organism: Chitinophaga deserti; assembly: GCF_003149455.1. GTDB lineage: Bacteria > Bacteroidota > Bacteroidia > Chitinophagales > Chitinophagaceae > Chitinophaga > Chitinophaga deserti. Next base: position 93,863 of record NZ_QFFK01000001.1, on the reverse strand, counting down.
AGGCCGATGTATCCCGAGAATACTATTAGCAGCAAAGCGCTGGCATACACCCCCAGTTTCAATGTCTTTTTCGAAATCAGTAAGGCCGCAATTACAAACTCCAGGGCAGGAAGCCCGAAGGCCAATGGGTCAGTCAATGTATCTGAAAATGGCTGCTCCCTTAATTGAAACCTCCACATGCTAATGTCCGCCAATTTTATTACGGCGGCGTAAATCCAAAAAATAAACAGGAAAAATATCAATCCTTCAAGCAACCTCTTGTGCTTCATAGATACGCGCTTTACTACGGTTAAGATGCTAGTTTCTCTAAGTGTAGACATATTACTTTTAACCCCGCATGGAACGTGCTGCCTGTTGTGCTCTGCTCATGTCGTTCATGCTACTACTGTAAATCTACTCTACTAATTTTATTTTCCAACCACCAAATTGATATAATTCTTTGCAATTTTTTCAACATGCTATTATTAAATCCGCCGTATATCCATAGGGGGATGCTGATAGTAATGTGCAAATACACGCGAGAACCCTGCTGCTGATTCGTACCCTACTTCCCATGCAATTTCCTGAACGGGTATGCCTGTATTTGTTAATAGTTTGCGAGCCTTATCGAGCCGCAGATCGCGGACGTAGTCACACAAATGCTGATGAAATAATTTGTAATATCCGCGCCGAAGCTGTGTAGGCTGTATTCCGAAGCGCTTAGCCAGGTGTTGAATGGAAAGTTTTTTGTCGATGTTTTCGGCGATGTAGGTTTTTACCATGTTAAGCGTTTGGTAATCGCGATGGTAAACAGCCATGTCTTCACGCCGGTATTGCACACCTGCTTCGCTTAAGGTCCGGAAAAAAATATCAAGTAACAAGACCTGGCGCTTCACACGCCAGATATACCCGTCCAGCTCACGCTGGTAAAGCCCCATCAGCTGATCCCTGCTGCTAATTGTTAATCGGCCGGAAGGGGGCTGGCAAAAAGGAGCCGGAATGGATTCTTCATTAACAAGTGATTGTATGGCCGGCGAAAGGAAGAGGAAGAGGAACCGGTGCCTCCCTGCAGGTAGTTCCAGAGTATGGATGTTAGGCTGCAGGGATAATAAGTAATAACTATCCTGCCCGATCTCCAGTTGTTCCTGCCGGCGTGTATGCAGTACGGTGTTCCCATCAAAGTTAAAGAGGGCTACGATGGCGGAGGATGCCAGTTGAATCGAAAGCTCCTGCGACTCCTGTTGATTGGATTCGTATAACCATGCTTGTAAGTACTGGTCGGAAAAGTACTGGGTGAGAATGTCGCCGCCGGAATTGCTGTTATAATTGGCAATGGCTTCGTGAATAAGACTCTGTTGGTAACTACGGGGAATCTGCATGGTAAAATCATAGTTGGCCCCCTGCAGGATGCCTGCGGATGTTTTCATTGGCATGGAAGTGCTGATTTAGGTAATGGAAAGATTACGCGGTGTTGTGCAGCAATATCACGATTTCGGAGCGCCTGTACGTATTGGTTCTACTGAAACAATACCGCAGTGTAAAATGTTGTGTAGCGATGCTAATCAGTATGTCATTGGTTCGTCAGCTCCGGAGAGGTAATTTAACCATCCGGAAGGCCTTTCTCTCAGTGGTCTAATCAAAAAGTAGCGGATTGACAGGGCTTTGCAGGAGGTTTATTCATTTATGCCGGATGCAGATGCTTTTGGCATCCGGTGCTCTGTCATCCGCATTTCAGTTTTCCAAATCAGGTATGGCAGCCGCGTGTATGACGCCTTATCTTGTAACCGCTATCCGTTCAATGCAGAAAACCCTTTATCAGCCGTACGCCGGCTTTAGTTGCTACTCTATATTGTACGGACGGGCAAACAGCCCCTTCCGTAAACTAAGCCAACCATTAAAATCGCAAAAAGCAGCCATACACGGGCATCCCAAAAGGATGCCCTTTTTTTTGATGGCGGGGGCGACTAACAGATGTTCGAAAAGAACTATATTTATCGGTATAATAAACGAATGATGAGATCCCGTACACTGTTTTTCATGCTCCCGCTGTTGGCGCTTACTTCATTGGCCTTAGCCCAAAAAATCGACGTTTCTTCCGGTAAAATAGATGCGTTGAAGGGCATCGATACATTTCACATCGTATATAAATACGATAAATTGATGGTGGGGGATTTGGGAAGAGAGCCAAATTATATCCGGAAGAAGAAAGCCGATGCGGAAAAGAAGGCGCCGGGCAGTGGGTACGCCTGGGAAGAGATGTGGATCGGGGACCGTACCAAATACTACGAACCGCAGTTCCTGGAATCCATCAGGAAGTTTTCCGAGAAGGAAATCGGCAACTATCCGGAGGCCCGTTACCAGCTGGTGCTCAGTTCTACTTTCATAGAACCCGGACAGTCCGGAATTATCCGGAAGGCAGCCAAGATGGAAGGTACCGTAACGGTGATAGATACGCAGACCCCGGGTAAGCCTCTTGTAAAGATCCAGATAGATGATGCCCCGGGCGATAGCGGGCTTACTGATAATGGTTCCGGCCCCCGGATTGGGGCAGCTTACAACAGGGCAGGGAAGGAGCTGGGTAACTACCTCCGCCAGCGCCTAGACTAATCTGCTTTTTTCAACTGCCGGCGGATGTTCTCCTTATGCTGGGTGCCCCATTTCCTGAGGGCATCCACTACTTCACCGAGCGTGTTGCTGTAATCAGTAATACAATATTCTACCAGTACCGGTGTGGTGTCATGTACCCGGCGGGTTACAAAGCCGTTCAGTTCCAGTTCCTTCAGCTCATGGGAAAGTACCTTGGCGGCAATGCCCGGAACGGTCTTCTGCAGCTCGTTAAACCGCTTATTACCTGAGCTGAGCGCCACGATGATAGGCAGCTTCCATTTACCGTGAAGTACATACAATGCATCCTGCACAGCGGATAATGCAGTACAGGTTTCCCATTCTGCCGAAATAGTTTGTAACTTTAGCATAAACCCTAACATTTAACTTACCTCAATGTAACCAGTAACCTTTAGGTAACTACTAACAAATCGTAAGCAAATGTACATAAGTTTGCATTCCTGTTAAAAACCAAACAGCACACATATGAAAAAAGTAATGAGCCTCCTGCTGGTAATGGCAGTTTCCGCTGGCGCTTTTGCCCAATCTTCCTGGAAATCCGATAAAGCACACTCTCAACTGAAGTTCGACGTGCAGCACCTTGGCCTTTCCACCGTATCCGGTTCCTTCACCGACTTCGAAGCTTCCGTTTCTGCATCTAAAGCTGACTTTAGCGATGGTGTATTTACCCTCACCGCACAGGTTGGTTCTATTAATACCGGTATTGAGCAGCGTGATAATCACCTGAAATCTCCTGATTTCTTCGACGCAGCCACCCACGGTACCCTCACCTTTAAAAGCACTTCCGTGAAGAGCCTGGGTGAAAACAAATACAGCGTTACCGGCGACCTTACCCTCCATGGCGTAACCAAACCCGTAACCCTGGACCTCTGGTATCGCGGTACTATCGAAAACCCGATGAGCAAAAAGCCCACCGCTGGTTTCCGTGTTACCGGCAGCATCAAACGCACCGATTTTGGTATCGGCGCTAAATTCCCCGCTCAGATGCTCAGCGACGATGTTGCCATCTTCGCAGACGGTGAATTCGTGAAACAATAAGCATTTATCGACCTTCGATATAAAGAAACCCGCCACTACGGCGGGTTTCTCTTTTTATAAAATAAAAGTCCACCAATTTGGTGGACTAATAGATTTTCTCCTTATCTTTGTACTGTCATTAGAAATCAGCATCAAAAACCAACCTACATTTTATGTTCACCACCAACCGCTATGCAGATTTGCTCCCCTTCCGTTACGACGTGATTAACACCCGCCCGAAAGACCGTACACCTATTCAGCCTGTTTCCGAAGGATCCGTATTGCCACTCTTTCACCTCCACCGGGAAGACTTCCTAGTACCGCTCTCTTTCCTCAGCCCTGAAGGGTCTTATATTGTAGGAAGCGAACTGTTGAACCAGCCGCTCGTACTGGCCTTCTTCTCCGTGCATTGGAACGATTATGGTCCTAAATTCCTGCAGCAGCTGGAAGATCTGTATGCTGATATACAGGTAATGGGTGGACAGTTGCTGGTAGTTACCGGCGACCGTAAAGAAGATCTGAAAGGCTTGCAGGTGAAATTCCCGCTGGCGTACGATAAGGATTACCGTATTGCGAAAAGTGCGGGTATCTATGCGGAAACCGACCCCCTGTGGGCACGCCTCTCCGGTTTTGAAGAGAATGCCCCGCTGCCTGCGGTATATGTACTCGGGCAGAGCCAGCGTATCGGCTGGTCGTTTACCGACCGCCTATTCGACCAGCAGATTCCCCGCCGCGAATTGCTTACTGCAGTTTATACAACCGGCCAGGCACAGGCGCTCAGCCGTGCAATAGCATAGGGATCAGAGGTAAGGCTTCATTTCATCATCGATATTCTTCCGGAGGTCCATCAGCCGGTGGGCATATTTCTCCATATTCAACTCCTGCTCCGTCCGGGGTGTCCATTTAGGAACGGGCACCGTCTGCCCTTTTTCATCGATCGCGGCAAATACCATGATGCAATGGGTGGTTTTCACCTTTTCCTGCTGCCGGGGATTACCCGCATAAACATGAATGGAAATATGCATGCTGGTTTGGCCGGTATAGATGATGGAAGCGGATATCTCCACCAGATCGCCAATGGAAATGGGTTTGTAGAAGCGGATGCCGCCTACATATACGGTTACACAGTATTGCCCGCTCCAGTTGGCCGCACAGGTAAAACCCGCCTGGTCTATCCATTTCATTACCGATCCGCCATGAACTTTGCCTCCGAAGTTAACATCAGAAGGTTCCGCCAGGAAGCGGAGGGTAACGGTGTGCTGAGGTGATTCCATATAATAATATTATGTCTGTTATCTGGCTGAGCGGCGGTGCTGCTTCCGCCAGGTCCATGGGGCAACAGGGTGTTTATCTGCCCATAGCCCTTTCTTTTCCAGTTTCGCCTGTTCCTGTGCTTTTGCCCATTCGGGGTCTTTACTGAACTCGGTATATTGCCAGGCAAAGCCGGCAGCTATCAATCGGGCGTTGAGAGAGCTGCCATCGGGCAGGAATATTTCCCCTACAATTCTCCCATACTGGTCCTTATCCTTCTGCTGTAAGCGGACTACCTTACCATAACAGAGATCTGCGGTATACTGCCGGGCCTTTTCTCCGAAGGGCTGGCCCTTTTCCGGACTATCGACCCCAAATAGCCTGATGCGGACTGCTTTCTTTCCCATCATCATTTCAATCGTATCTCCGTCTTTGACTGCTACTACTTTTCCTGTTTGTGCGCTGGTTGCGCAACCGGTAAATATTAAAAAGAATACTAAAACAAAACGCATGACCGCAATATCCAAAAAATACCTGGATATATCCGGATGGCTTATTATTTTTATGCAAACGATTGCAGGTTAGTATTGTATCCATCCTGTTTACAGTTAAATAGTTTTTCCATGACTTCCACTATTGGAAAATGGGCTACCGCCCTGGCATTCCTCGTTATTCCTGCTGCGGCAAATGCACAGCAGCCTTCCAAAAGCGACATGCGCCGGCTGATTGATGAGAACATGCGCTTCGCCGTAAAACAATACCAGGTTTTAAAAGACAGTACACCGGCAGATCGTATGCCCCGTACTTTCCAACAGGGCCGGTCTGTTACGTCAGATACAGAATGGTGGTGCAGCGGATTTTATCCCGGTACGCTCTGGTACCTTTATGAATACACTAAAGATCCTGCGGTGAAAGCAGAAGCAGAACGGCGACTGGGTATCCTTGCGAAGGAGCAGCGCTACACAGGCAACCACGATATCGGATTCATGATCTACTGCTCTTTCGGCAATGCATACCGCATCACGGGCGATAAGCGTTATAAAACCATTATAGACACTGCTGCCGTTTACCAGATCACCCGGTACCGGCCTTCCATCAACTCCATCCAGTCGTGGAACAGGAATAAGAAACTGAATTGCCCGGTGATCATCGATAATATGATGAACCTGGAACAATTACTATGGGTAACTGAACAGGGCGGCAGCCCCCGTTATCGTGAAATAGCCCTGGCGCATGCCAATACCACTTTAAAGAATCACTACCGCCCTGATCATAGCACATTTCACATTGTAGACTACGATCTCGATAAGGGAACGGTTATCCAAAAGGTAAACGGTCAGGGTGCGCACGATACTTCCGCCTGGAGCCGCGGACAAGCATGGGGGCTCTACGGTTTCACCATGATGTACCGTTTCACTAAAGAGGAGAAGTATCTTAATCATGCAAGGAATATCGCCCGGTTCATTTTAAGGCATCCCAACCTCCCGGCCGATAAAATCCCTTACTGGGATTATAATGCACCGCAGATCCCTACTGCCCGCGATGCATCCGCAGGCGCTATTGCAGCTTCTGCATTGCTGGAACTGGGGCAGTATGTAGATAAGAAAGAAAGAGCGCAGTTTGTGTCTGCCGCAGGCATCATGCTGCAATCCCTTTCCTCTCCCGCATACCGGGCAAAATTGGGAGAGAATGGCGGGTTTATTCTGCAGCATAGCGTAGGGCATTTCCTTGCTAATTCAGAAGTGGATGTACCGCTTACGTATGCGGATTACTACTTCCTGGAGGGGTTGCTGCGGTATAAAAAATGGTATTTGTAAATAGTTTGGGCTTTTGCACATCACGGCAACGGCTATCCGCAACTTTATTGAATGGAATTCGTTATATTGTAGCTGGGGCAGATAGTATGTAATCCATACATTTTGTCCCGCATTGTTTATTTAGTAGTAATGATGAAAAAACTAGGGCTGCTATTTTTATACCAGCCCCTTTTTATTGATTGAGAATCAGTTTGTTTTACGGTTTCTGCGCTTTGGCGAAGTCGCGGAGGTAACCGCATTCCTTCACAATGTCCTGGTAAAAACGGGTGTTTTTGTATTGGCTGTGCAGTTCCGGGAAGTAAGGGTTTTTCCGTATAGCCTGCAGGTGCCATTCCAGGTCGTCCGAATAAGGCAGGTGCTTCTGGGCACATCGGGCAGCCAGGTAAAGGGCTTTTGCCTTAAATTCCGGATCAGTGGAAGCGTCCGCCGCTTTCTTGTAGAAAGATTCTGCACGGTAACAGCCATAGTACTCCTTCAGCCAGGGCGTTTTATCGTCTTCCGGCGTCCACCAGTCTGTACTCGGACGGTAGCTCGTGGTAAGGTGATAAGATGCACCGTAGTAGGATATGCTGAACAGTCCGCTTGCATATTCGAAATACGTTTCCGGGCTTACCTTCGACTTCTTCATGTCTTTCTCCAGCGAAGCCATTTTCTCCGCAAACTGCAGTTCGGAAATGGGCTTACTCATGGAATCAATTTCTTCCAGTCCATAATCCTGTAACTGGGGTTTCAGCGCTCTTTCTGTACTAAGGGAGCTGCCACTGCGTTTAAACCACTCCACTGCATCAGGGAACTGGTGATGGCGCACATAGCTGATGGCAATAGCCTCTCCCAGTTCATCTTCCTTCATGGGCAGGCTTTGGTACATATAGGCTTCGTAGGCCGACTGGTTACGGGCTTTACGGCCGTTATACAGCGTTATTATGGCGTTGGTGGGCAGGCTGTCGGAGATGAAGCTTTTTGCAGACACATACTGCCAGTAATACTGGTAAGGCTTTGCCCGGTCGCGGTTGGAAAGGGCAAGCGCCTGGCGCACGGGGTCGCCCTGCATGGCATAACGCGGAGCTATGATGAAATCCATCAGGTTGCGGTACAGGCGGGCGTAATAACTGCCATCCAGTGTAGCCGGGTCAGGATCATACCAGTAATCCTCATTTTCGTTTTTCGTGATTTTAGTATCGAGCCAGCGGAGGGAAGGCAGCAGCGCCTGTTCGAAAGGTGCGTCAATTCGCGGCTGCTCTGCGATAGTGAGTAAAAGTTTCACCACCTCAAACTGATCTTTTACCGCGGGCCTTGCAGGAAGGTTCTGTGCAGCGGCAAGACTGGCACGTGTTGCTTTGTAATCACGTATCATATACGAGAGGTAGGCACTGCTGATGTGGAACAACGCCGGCTCTTTCACTTTTCCTTCTTTCGCAATACGGTCGGCTACATCTCGCAGGGTTTCTACACTGGTGGGCTCTAATTCGGAAGAGATCCAGTAGCTACCCATCACACCGCTTTGTTTGGCCAGTGCATTGGTGAAATAGTTCTCTTCCAGCTTCGCGATCTCACGGCTGAGCAGCACTTCCACCAGTGGGTGCTGGGGGAATACAGCGTATGTCTGTTCCAGTCCCTGCGGATGATAATCTACCTGGCGCATGGCGTACATGGCGGTAACGGTGCCTTTCTCATAAGGTGTTTTACAGAGCTGGAGCACGCTGTTTTCATATACATCGGCCCATTTCAGGTTCTGGAAGGCAAGCTTCCGCTGGCTGGGTACTTTATCGAATATCTGGGAGAAGATGTAAGCGCTCTGTGCCTTCTTGCCGGTGCGCATCAGGGCGCCGGCTTTCAGCATCAGTGTGCGGTACTGGATGAGGGATTCTCCTTTCAACGGAGCAGCAAGTGAATCGTAATACTGCAGTGCCTGCTTGTAGTTACCTGCGTAGTGCGACATCCTTACAGACTGAAACGCATACCGTTCCCTGATCTGTTCATTCTGCGCAGCGCGGTATAGTTGCATGCCGTTCCTGGCGAGGCGCAGCATACCTGCAGAATCCCGCTTGGGGGCATCCCATGGATCACCGGCGGCGGAATTGATTTCACATTGCCTGGCGTACATAAGGTAGCCGAGTGTTTCACGGTCTTTCGTTTGCAGGAAGTATTTCGTCAGCCCGTTTTTTTGGACACTGTCCGGCAGCTGCAGCGGCTGGTTCTTTTCGATGTGGTTATACAACGCACTCATCTGCGGACGGGTGTAGTAGTATATGAACTCCTGCAGGTCGTGCTCATTCACTTTCCCTTTAAAGAAAGCACCCCACTCTTTCAGGTTAAGCTTTTGTTCCGGCGTTTCGGCGGCATAGTAATCGATGAGGGCCGTGTAGTAAAATGGTTCAAAGCCGGGCTTCTCCGCCAGGTTGGGGTTGAACATTGAGGTGTAGTAATCATAAGGGTCAGGCTCCGGACCGCAGGACCACACATAGGCAGCACCCGCCAGCGTCATGGCCAGCGCGCTACCCGAATAGACGGTAAATCGTTTCCAGTTCATGCAGGTCATATTTATTAAGAATTTCAGAATCGAGATGATAGAAGATAATCACCGGGCTGCCCGGTTGCCGTTGCTTAGAAATATGCTTCGCGGCTTTGCGGAGTACTTCCGGCGGACTGTCTTCATGCCGGATGATATCTCCGGGATGGAGGCGTACGCTGTTGATAGCGGTGTCTTTAACTACGGAATAAGTGAGGCTGCCGGTTTTGCGGAATATGCTTTCATTGCCAAGGGGCATATTACGGGTAAGGCCGGCGTACCGTCCCTGCCGGAAGAGCACATCCCATTCAAAGAGCGGGAGGGCAAAGTCGAGCGGCAACGGGTAATCCTCGATACGGCTGTTGCCGGTATAGGATTCGAGCGTGGGCAGGTCTATGATAGAATTATGGTCGCCCGGCTTGCGGAGGTCGCCCATGTTGTAACACATGAGGAGACCTTTATCTACAGGAGGTACTCCGCTGCCATTGGTGTACTTCACCTGGTGCAGGCGTATGGTAGCAGAAAGCTGACGGTGCTGAAAGAAAGGCTCGTTGCGGATGGCCTGCAGGAAAGCGAAGTAGGCTTCGCGGCTGGAGCGGGTCCAATCACAATCGAGTTGTATTTCCGGGATGTGTGATGCGGGAATATTGCGGCACACCTGCTGAAGAAGGTCGGCCGTGCGCTTTGCCAGTTCACGGGGCCATGCACTGTCTTTCCGCTGCCATACTTCGTTCATGATAAATACAACCGGTACAATGAGTGTACTGTCGGGGAATGCAGTGCGTATGTCTGTCACGGCAACGGGTAGGGCATTATTATGCTGCCAGTCTACATCGAAGCATTTAATATACATCCTCCGGACATCCAGTTTTTGCAGGGCATCTTTTTCGCCGGGGGCGGGGTCGTACCGTTGCTTCCAGTGGTAAAATGCGCGGTGTGTTTCCCGGGGCTGATGGCAGGCAAAGAAGGCCAGCAACAGGGGCAACCATATGTATCGGTGTATCGGCATCTGCGTGCAAATATCGGAAAACAGCTATAGAATGGACACGAGTGAATCAAAAACCAAAAGATTTCCGTGTTTCCCTGTAATCTCCGCAATGCGTATTTACCGCAGCGTAACCATCGCCGAGTATAGTTGCGCGCCACCAAACCGGGAGGGCATCGTATGTAAAAGCCGGGCTTCTCCCAGCTGAAGGGAACGGAAGAGTTGTTGCAGAGTTTTAAAGCTGAGCGGATAGGGTACCCATGGATTAGGCGTGTCCGTATCGTATTCTACATACAGGAAGCGCGCGGCAGGCAGGAGTGTATCGGCAGCCTTTTGGAGGAATGCTTTATGGTCTTTGACAAAATGTAATGAATTGGCCATGAGGATACCGTGAAGTGGCGGTGTTTGCCAGTTGTGGGCGGTGAAGTCGGCCTGCCGGGAGACTATACCCGCAGAGGGGGCCGGAACTTCGTCACGGTCAATGGCGTATACAGTTGAGCCGGGAGGGAGTTGGGTGAGCAGGGTACGGGTAAACAGTCCGCTGCCTGATCCAAGATCGGCCCATGATTGTGGGGTACTGTTGCCGGGCAAATCGGGCATGTGGATGAGGGTACTGGCTTCGGCGGCGGTCATATTACCGGGCGTTGATGGCGATGATGCGGTAGCCTTCCGGTAATGGAGCGAACCAGATACGGCCATTAGCGATCATGGCGCCCTGTGAGTTCCGGAAGATGCGATCGAGGCGGAGGGTATCTACGGCTTGTTTAAGGGCAGGGTCGAAGATATTCGTGTATTGAGATTTGAAATCGGCAGCAGAAGGGTAGAGGCGGAGGGGGAAGCGGATCACGGAAGCGATACTATCCCGCTGATCGAGCTTTACCCATGTTTTGAAGCGGGCGAGGAACATTTTAAATTCCTGCGGGTTGCTGAACCCGGCGTTCTCCCAGCTGGTAGGGATGGAGCCATCGTCGAAAACAGAGTCCTGGGCCTGCAGCTGGGCGGTATGGATATCTACAGCGGGTGGCGGTGTAACGGGCACCAGCTCCTTAACGTCCTGGATGATGGAGGTATCGCCCGTAGTGGGTTTGGAGGCCTGGTTGCAGGCGGCGCAGAGGGCGAGGAGGAGCGCAGGTGAAAGGTTCTTCATATGTGATGGGTTGAGCGTTAATGAAATTACCCAATTCCGTGCTAAAAATAAATCCTAAAAAAGATTTGCGTTTGTGCAGATTTTGTCCTTATCTTTGCAATCCCAAAACGGAAGCCCCCTTAGGGCTTTTTTTAAAGGGAAGGATCGGTAGTTCAGTCGGTTAGAATGCCGCCCTGTCACGGCGGAGGTCGCGGGTTCGAGTCCCGTCCGGTCCGCATCTTAAGCTCATGCAATTAGCATGGGCTTTTTTGTTTTAGCGACTTACCATTGCTTTCAAAGCACCCTGCGGTCATTATCGCCTCCAAATATTAGTTATGTAAATTCTATTTTTGTTGCTGACTTGCTGTAAGGACAGATTTTTCTATTAACCATTGTGTTACTTTGAATCATTTACACAAATAGTTTTAAGGTAAAATGATAGCAATATTGGAAGGAAAAGAAATAAGAACAATTGAAGATTTTCACAAAGCAATCAGTGATCAGTTAAGTTTCCCAGACTTCTATGGTAAGAATCTTAATGCGCTGTGGGATTGTATAACTGGTTTTATAGCGATTCCCGCCATGGTTATTTGGCGAGATTTTAAACTAAGTAATTTGTATCTAGGTGACTTTGCTGTTATGGCTAAGCAAATTTTCGAAGATGCGGAGAAAGAGATTGAAGGATTTAAGTTTGAATGTTGCTGAGAGACCTAGAGAATCAGAGAACTCACTTCACTAAACACCTAATAACATTCTGTAGAAATCTTTATATTTTTCACCTCCTGCAGTTTCGCCAAATGCTGATGCAAATTTAATTTGCGCGGCATCGTTTTCAAACAGATTGACATCTATGCCTCTTTGCTGAAAGATTGGGGCGATTTGCAATAATGCGTTTAGAAAAGTTGTACTGTTGGACGCGCAATAGTAAAGGACATGATTTATTCCGCTTTCCAGAAGCAGTATTTCATTTGTAATTTTACTTATTACCAGGTCATCCGTTTCGGCTCTTCCGAAAATGATGTAGTCTTGACCGTTGACGATTTTATCATTGAAACGTACCATCCCAATTTCCACATTGGACACATCAAAAGAACGAACCAAATTTAGGATAGGATCAACACATTCGGGGATGGTATTACTTGGTTCCTTGGGTAAAAAAGTATGCCGTTTGAAAGTGTCTTCAATGAATTTTTCTGACCAGCCATGTTGTTTATAGACTTCTGGAGTGAATGGGACTTTAGAAATCTTTAAAGCGAATTCCTTATGCGTCATACGATTTTATGTTGTTACGGCAAACGGTATCCAGATCAGTTATTTCCCATTACAAATCGCCCCCCTGATACAATCACCCTTCCGGCTGGCACCCCCTAACCACAGGACAGTCTTATAATTTATAAATTATAACTTCCCTGCTAAATGCCACCGAAATTTTTCACCCAATTACAAGATAGTACCTAATCTTGTTAATTGACAGATATTATAAAATCCGGAAACACTATACTTTCGGGCCGGAAACACTATTCTTTTAATAGCGTTTAGTTTTTGATATTGTATTTTATTTATAAATATCCAATGCAATGAGCACAACCTTTTCTCCGAATTACCCGAATACAGACCTCTTAAGGCTTAAAGCCAGAAAACGTATCCCCGGGTTTGCATTCGACTATCTGGATGGTGGATGTAATGAAGAGATCAATCTGATAAAGAACACAACAGATATCCGGGCGGTAGAACTCGTTCCGCGTTATCTCGAATCATTTGGTAAGGTGGATCTTTCCTGCCCGCTTTTCGGTAAGGTTTATAGCGCTCCATTTGGCATTGCTCCGGTAGGGCTGCAGGGGCTGATCTGGCCCGGGGCTCCGGAAATCCTTGCAAAAGCTGCTGTGGAAAACAATATCCCCTTCATACTAAGCACTGTCACAACCAGCAGTATTGAAACAATAGCCGAGGTAACCGGAGGACAGGCATGGTTTCAACTGTATCACCCTGCTGAAAAGGAAATGACAGACGATATTCTAAAAAGAGTATCCCAGTCGGGCTATGATGTGCTGGTTTTACTCGCGGATGTACCCTCTTTCGGGTACCGTCCGAAGGAAATCAGGAACGGATTGGCCATGCCTCCGAGGATGACGCTTAAGAACATTATGCAAATCATGTCGAGACCACAATGGGCATTAAACACGCTCCGCCACGGATCTCCGGAGTTCATGACCCTGAAGCCTTATATGCCGAAGGGAATGAATATGCATCATCTTGGCCTGTTCATGAACAAAACATTTAACGGCCGGTTATCGCCCGATAAAATTGCTTATATACGTGATAAATGGAAAGGGAAACTGGTGATAAAGGGCATTGCCTCCGAAAGTGATACTGAAAAAGCGTTGCAGCTCGGGGTAGATGGCCTCATCGTTTCAAACCATGGTGGCCGGCAGCTGGACGCGGCAGAATCTTCCATAAAGTCCCTCAGCAGGGTGCGGAATATCTGTAACAACAAAATCCCTGTAATGCTGGATAGCGGTATGCGCTCCGGACCCGACATCGCAAGGGCTATGGCCAGCGGTGCCGACTTTACCTTCATGGGGAGAACGTTTATGTATGGTGTGGCGGCACTGGGCAGCCAGGGAGCCTCGCACACCATTTCCATGTTAAAAACGCAACTGACGCAGGTAATGCAACAATTGTCCTGCAACGATATCAAGGGGCTACCCGCTCACCTTGTAAAATAATAGTCCATCAGACTCAACTAGCCAGAAACCCGTGCAAAAGCGCGGGTTTCTGGTTTGTCTCCACATCGGTTGTAACCGATTGAAACAGTATTTTGTTAAATCGCTATCTTTTTTTGATAAAATATCACCATGTAATTATCCTGGCAGATATGAAATTTGTTTTATTTCTGCTAATTTGCCGAGCCGATACTAACTATTGCTAACAGTGGACATTGTAGTCATCAACTTCTTCAATGCTTATGGGCCTGAAGTGTATTAACAATGAGGAAGACGTACTGAAAAGTGTTGCAGAAGGTTCCAGGAATGCCTTTGCAACACTGTATAATGGCTATGTGAACCAGGCCGGTCCCATTGTTTACATGATCACCGGATCCCGCGAACATACAGAAGACATACTTCAGGAACTGTTCGTGAAAATCTGGAACGACCGCGAAAAGCTGCACACTGTACAAAGGTTCAACGCCTATTTCTATATCCTCCTCCGCAACCAAACCTTAAATTATATTGACCGCCTTGCCACCGAACGGAAAAAGCGCGATCAATACGTGCGTTCAGTGTATTTACAGGAAGAAGGGGAGAGCCTGCCATTCCGCCAGCGCCTGGATATCCTCGATAAAGCCATTGATGCACTGCCCGCCCAACAGAAAACCGTATTCCTCCTCCGTGCCCAGGGGTATCGCAACCCTGAAATCGCCTGCCGCCTGAAACTGTCTCCCGATTCCGTTAAAAAGTACAACCAGCTGGCCCTTAAATCCATCCACCAGTTCATGAAAGTGGGCGTCCTCACCGCCTTTACAATGGCTGCCGGACAAATTTTCAAATAATTTTCCAGGACATATCTCCTTTTTGACCCCCTCAGCTGTCTTTATATCAGTCAGCAGTAAAAAGCTGTGCATGTATGCAGGAAGATCGTTTACAATATCTAATGCAAAAGGCCGTCTCGGGAACAATTTCCCGGGAGGAACGGGAAGAACTGCATACACATATGACCGGCGCTGATGCCGAACGGATTTTTGATGCTTTGCATGAGATGATGGCAGCGCAACAAGGGGCAAGCCCTATGTTTTCCGAGACTGAAGCTGCGTCTTTACTGGATAGGATCAACGCGGAAACGGAAGTGCCGGTAATGCGTCCGGTTCAAACACGTGCCCGCATCCTGCGGATTACCGGATGGGCAGCAGCGGCATGCATGGTAGCACTGGGAAGCTTCATGGCTTACCAGTTTATGCAAGCGCCTGTAAAACCCGGCACCGTTAAAGTGGCCGGCGCCAAAGAAAATACTGCTGTAGTCCCAGTGGCAGAACAGGTCAATAAGGTAACACTTACCCTGGCAGATGGAAGTACTGTAGCACTGGATAGCACCGGCCGCACCATTGCGCAGCAGGGCGCGCTGGTGGTAAATAACGGCAACGGCACTGTGACTTATACCGATAACGAACCGCAACAAACTGATAGCGATAATGAACCTGTAATAAACACGCTGGTTACCCCCCGTGGCAAGCTGTTTAAAATCGTATTGCCGGACGGCAGTAAGGTGTGGCTGAATGCCTCTACCTCACTCCGGTACCCCACCCGTTTCGGCAACGATCAACGCAAGGTGGAGCTGAATGGTGAAGCATATTTCGAAGTGGCCGGTGACCCAGCCCATCCTTTTATTGTAGAAACAGGGGCAAAAACGATCACAGTACTGGGTACCTCTTTCAACGTAAAAGCATATACAGACGAATCCTATACCAAAACAACCCTGCTGGAAGGTAGTATTATGCTCGATCCGCATGGTGATGGCAAACCAAGGCTCATGAAACCGGGGGAGCAGGCCACGCTGGAAAACGGCAGGCTCAGCATCCGCAGAACAGACAGCCGCGAAGCAGTAGCATGGACGAATGACCTGTTTTATTTTTCCAATACAAACCTCCGGGAAGTGGCGCACCAGTTGCAGAGATGGTACAATATCGAAGTAGATTTCGAATCCCTGCCAGACGAGAACCTGTATGGCGAATTGCCCAGGAGCACGCCGCTGCCGCAATTACTGAAAGCAATAGAAAGAACAACCAATATTAAACTAAAGATGAGCAACAACCGGCTGCAAGCAGAATAATAGCACCCGGTTCTATCAACCAACAATCATTTACTTACTCGTAAAACTTCAGGTATGAAATTTCAGCATGGCCGTGGCACGCGCCATTGGAAGCGGCATGTCTGTTGCCTGGCGATCGCATTGCTATGCGTATTGTCTACGGCGGCATCCGCTTTTTCTCAGAAAGTTACCCTTTCGGTTTCTAATGCCCGGTTAGACCAGGTGCTGGCTTCCATCAGGGCACAAACCGGCTACTCTTTTGTGTTTGACGCTAAATATGTCAAAGACGCGCTGCCAGTAACAGTGAACATCAGTTCAGAGACGCTTGAAAACGCTTTGCAAAAGGTTTTCGCATCTCAACCCTTCACCTTTGAAATTAATGACAAGATCGTAACAGTCCTCGAAGCACGGCAACGGGCGGTAGTTACACTCACCGGTAAAGTCGTGAGCCCGGACAATCAGCCGATCATCGGCGCCTCCGTCATTGTACAGGGTTCCAATCCACGTATTGGAACCAGCGCAGACGAGAACGGCCGGTTCGTACTGGCAGGAGTACCTGAAGATGCCACCATCGTGGTTACATCTATCGGCTTCAACTCCCTTACGCTGCGTTTGAGCAATGGCGTTCTGTCTGCCGCCAACCGTGAGAACAAAGGACAACTGGTGCGGAACTCCTTACAAAGCATCCTCGTATCGCTGCTGCCTTCCGCATCACAACTGCAGGAAGTAAATGTTACCATCGGTTACGGTACACAAAAACGGAGGGAAACAACTTCTTCCATCTCCAGTATCAACGTATCACAATTACAGAACAAGCCCAGTGGTTCCATCGAAGGATTGCTGCAGGGCCTGGCGCCGGGCCTGCTGGTGCAGAACAACTCCGGTATGCCGGGTGGCCGCAGCATGGTGCAGATAAGGGGGCTGGCTTCTTTCTCCAACTCTGCAAATTCCAACGTGGTGAGCACGCCGCTGTTTATCATTGACGGTGTACCCCTGGAGCAGGATGTTTTCAATCCTTCCGATCCCCGCCAGTCTATTACCAGCGTGTTATCCGGCTTCAGTCCGTTTGACCTTGAATCGGTTGACGTTCTGAAAGATGCTTCCGCTACGGCCATTTACGGTTCCCGCGGTGCTAATGGTGTTATCATCATCAATACCAGGAGAGGCAAGATCGGTAAACCCATCGTAACACTGAACAGCCAATACGGCCTCAGCTATTACCCGGCTCTTCGCAAAACGCTCGCCGGCCGTGAGGAACGCGACTTCAAGCTCGCGCTTTACAACCAGTACGGTGCAGCAAAAGTAGGTGGCGGCGCTACTGCCATACCCATCGAACTGACGGACAGCCTCAATAGCTTCTACAACAATAATACAGATTGGCAGAAGCTCTATTTCCGTAACGCTGACCTGAAAAACATCAACCTCGGCATCAGCGGTGCCACGGAGAATGCCAGCTACCGCATCGGCGTGGATTACTATAAAGAAAAAGGAATTGTGCTGGGATCGGGCTTCTCCCGTTTCTCACTCACCTACACCGGCATTTTCAAGCCCACTTCCAAATTAACCATCACCGGCCGTGCTAACTTAAGCCAGACGGATGCCAGCCAGAAGCGTGGCGACAGCTATAATGCCGCAGTAGTAGGTAATAACTTCTCTTCCTCCTTCCGCCCCGGCCCTAACAGCGGCTTCTTCGACGCGTTCCTGGAATCCTACAACAAAGGCGTGAACATCGACCTTACCCGCCGTGGCCTTGCGCAGGTGGAGCTTAGTTATGACCTGTTCAAATTCCTGAACATCACGTCCAGGGCTTCCGGCAACTACGAATTTTACCGGACCCGCTCTTTCGAACCTTCTGCCACAAGGAGCGACTTCAAAGCTGCAGCCTCTTACTACTCGAAAGAGAACGTAAACCTGCTCAGCGAAACCATGCTTCGGTTGTACCACACATTCCCTTCCAACCACTCGTTCGATCTGGTATTAGGGAATACGGTAAACACCAGCGAGAACAACAACATTTTCGGCAGTGCTTTCGGCGGCCCGAGCGATGCCCAGCAGGTGATCCTCGGTTATCCGCAGGCTAACCTGAAGCTGGAAACACATAACATCCGCTATGGCCTGTTATCCTACTACTCCCGCCTTTCTTATAACTACGACCGCAAATACCTCCTGCAGGCAGTGGTAAGGGCGGATGGTTCGTCCAAATTCGGTAAGAACAATCAATGGGGTTACTTCCCGTCTGTTTCTGCCGGCTGGGTGTTCACCGAAGAAAAACTCATCAGGAACGGTATCGGTTCATGGATGAACTTTGGTAAGATCCGCGTGAGTGCGGGTAAGACAGGCAGCCAGTACGAAGACAACTACCTGGCCGTAGGTGCTTACCTGACCCGCAGTGGTGATAACTCCACCTACAACGGTGTGCCTACACTTTCACCGAACTACGGCGAAGGAAATGGTATTCCGCTGCCGAATCTCACCTGGCAAACGGCGCGAGATAAAGGAATTGGTCTTGACCTCGAGTTCCTTAACAGCCGCATCACCACTACATTCGATTATTACGACAAGAACACGGAAGGCTTCCTCTTCCCGGACGCGCTGAACGGTACCAGCGGTTACAAATCCCGGTACGTGAACAGCGGTGCGGTACGCAACTATGGTTTTGAAGGTAAGATCACGGCGTACCTGATGCGCCCGTCTGCCAGCTTCCAGTATAACGTTACGCTGATGGGTTCCCTGAACAGGAATATCCTCACTGAACTGCCCGATTTCGGCAGAAGCGTGGCCAGGGCTGGCTATACTGTAGGTCAACCATACCTGCAGATCGGCCGTCCGCTCAACGGTTTTTACCTCATGAAGTACCTGGGCGTATATCCAGACGACGCTTCTGTACCCGTGAACAAATACACCGGCAAACGCCTCTTCCCGAATACGAGTGGTTTCGCTTCTCAGGATCCTTACAAGGCCGGCGACATCCGCCTGCTCGATGTAAATGGAGATGGCATGATCGGGGTGATGGATAACTCCGACCGTATTTACAGCGGCGATCCCAACCCCAAGTTCAACGGCAGTATCTTCCACAGCTTCAGCTACCGTTTCAAAAACAGCGGTATCATCCAGCTGGATCTCTTCTTCAACTACGCCTTTGGCAACAAAGTGTATAACAAGGTGCTGGTAGACCGCCTCCGCGGCGTGAGCTGGACAGCCAGTGAGAACGTGAATTACCCAGGCGGGCAACGCAACCTGCTGGATGTGTCTGACCTCGACTACTGGACGCCCACCCACACCAATGCCAAATACCCTTCGCTGAACCCCTGGCGTTATTACGGCCTTTCCAGCTACGACTTCATCGGGAACTATGAATCCAATACGGATCTGTTCCTGGAAGATGGCGGATTTATCCGGCTGAACAACGTGAACCTCAGCTACGACTTCTCACCCAAAATACTGAGCCGGGCTAATATCCGGAGGGCGCGGGTGTATGCGGGGATGAGCAATGTGTTCATCATCACGAAGTACTCCGGAGTAGACCCTGAGAACATCGATTCTTACGGGTATGATCTCGGAAACGGCTACCCGATCCCGCACAAATTTAACCTTGGTTTTAACTTCGAATTCTGATCAATATGAAGCGCTTTAAGCTGAAATATATACCACTCATCGTTGGGATTTCCTGCCTGTTTTCGTGCAAGGGAATTTTGAATCCCGACATTATCGAGCTGCCTACGGCCGAGAACGCTATCACATCCGCACAGGATGTGGAAAAGGCAGTAGCTGCCGCTTATTCTTTCCTCCGCACCGTGGTGCCCGACAAGATCTTCCTGATGGGCGACGTGCGTGCTGACGTATTCTCCAGCTACTCGCAAAGCTCGAACGTACGTACGGAAACCTGGATCGCCACTAACGCTGCCCGCGACCTGCTCGCCAACGGCGGTGGCAACTGGAACCAGTTTTACACGGTAATTGCCCAGTGCAATCTTATCCTTGAAAGGATACCTGCGATCAAAACCTACGACGAGGCTCTGAAAAGAAGGCATATCGGAGAAGCAAGCTTCATCCGCGGACTCACCTATTTCTACCTTGCACGCTTCTGGGGCGATGTGCCGCTGAACTTAAAAAGCGTGGACATCGAAAACATCGGCCGTGCGCCGCAAGCGGAAGTGTTCAACCAGATAAGGGCAGACCTGGATGCCGCCATTGCTAACCTGGAGCTGATGTATGCGGATGGAAGCAAAGGCGCCCGTGCTACCAAAGGAGCCGCCTGGGCCATCAAAGCACACGTTCTTGGATGGCAGCAGGATTTCGCAGGATGTGAAAAACTGTGCGACAGCGTACTTACCCGTTCACCTTTCAAACTGGTAACAGACACCTCCAACCTGATCAGCATTTTTGTGGGAAGAAGTGATGAAGGGATCTTTGAGATCAACTTCGACGCCAATGCACGTGAATTACAAAAGAACCGCGTGTACAACCGCACCCTCGGCAGGCCCTGGTACAAAGACCAGTCAGATGGTGGTGGCGGAACAGACAAGTTCATATTGTCACCCACCCGTACGCAGCTGAATGCCATGTTCACGCCCGATGCCCGGGATGCCCGTCTCTTCACCTGGTTCATCAAAGAAACCGTTCTCCAGGGTGTGATGGACGACCGCATCTTCCTCGGTAAATACCGCACGCTGCAACTGAAAGGCGATACCTCTTCCCAGAACATCAATGAATCCAACATCATCATCACCCGGGTGGCGGATATCATGCTGCTCCGCGCCGAAGCCTGTGCAAACCCTGCCGTAGGTAAAACTGCGGTAGCGATAGAGTTGCTGAATAAGGTGAGAGACCGTGCCTTTGCGCAACGCTATACAGGTGGTGGAAACCTGCAGGATACCATCCTCATGGAACGGAAAAAGGAACTCATCGGGGAAGGACAGTATTTCTTCGACCTGGTCCGCACCCGTAAGCTCGATAAGGATTCCAAAATCACGCAGGGCGACTGGTTCACCAAAGGTGCCTGGTTGCTGCCGATCGAGCAGAGCATCATTGCCAAGAGCAATTTCCTGATCACCCAGAACGATTACTGGAAGTAATAATTCACCGAAAGAAAACGAATTCACATGCGTAAACATATTCTGAAAAAAAGAACGGCATTACTGGCGGCCTGTGCAGCCCTGGTATTGGCGGCGTGCGGCAAAGACGATTATTTTATTGACGGGGGATTATCCCGGCAATCTGCAGAGGAAATGAAAATGCCGGTATACGACTTCCTCGCAAGCCGCTCCAACCATATGTTCGATTCCCTGATCAAAATCATTGACCTCACGGATGCAAAGAACATCGTGAACCAGCAGGACATCACGTTTTTTGCGGCACCCAATAGCGCAGTACAGCGGCTGCAGATGAACTATAACCCGGACGACCGGCAAACGCCGCGCCCGCTTGCCATGATCGGTAAGGATACACTGCTGAACTTGCTGGGCCGTTTCATCATCAAAGGCAACCGCATAACATTGGAAGAAGCCGTACGCGACAGGGAGAAATTCCACAAGTCGCTGAACGGCGACAGCCTGTATCTTTTCGGACGCGGCGGCGGTATCAATGCAGGCAGCTCCATCCAGACGTCTGCATATTACCTGGAGTACATGCACCTGAAGATCCCCGGGGTAGATTCAGTGCAGTACTCGACCAGCTTCCAGACACACAATCTTATCACCGCCAACGCTATCGTGCATGTACTCAGGTATGAAGCCAGTTATGCGGCGGGGCTGAAGCAACGTTATTTCAGATAATTCAATCGTATTGCCATGAAAATTTTCAATAGCAAACTCAACCTGTGCTGGCTGATAGCCGCAATGTTCCTGGTGTCTTGCGATAAAGACGACTCGGATGGCTTCCTCAGTCCTGCACTCAAATACACCAACCCGTCCATCAAGGTGGCGGTGGGCGCTTCGCTTATACAGTCCGGTGCGATGGTGACAGATGAATCCACCAAACCACTGACCTTCAGCATCGCCGCCATCCGCACAGCAGACGGGAAGATCGCCGATAAGGTCATGAACTACAAAGTGGATACCTATTGGTGGAAAGCAGAATACACCACTAAAGAAAAAACGGTGGAAGAACTGGACGCCAAGCGCGAGAAGAAGAACCGCCCGGCGATAGACATCAATCCCGATAACGGGAACATCGTGATCTATCCCGAAGCCAGCGACAGTCTCCAGCTTACGAAAGGCATCTACACCATTGATGTGAAAGTGAAGAATAGCGGGGGAGAGCGGGTCATCGAAAAAGCACTGACCATCGAAGTAAGTTACGCACCGCCCTATTCCTACCGCCTGCGTGGGATAGACGGTAAGCTGACCGGCATAGATGTAAAATTTGAACGTACCGCCCCTGTCGGGAATAAAATCCTGGTATATACATTGAAGAAAGACGGCACAGCCATCGATCCTAAAGAGCTGGAAGGGTACGATTACTCCACCACGCCTGGTGTGCCTGATCTGAAAGACTGGCATAACCTTGGCCTTAACAACCCCACCAAGTACACCGAACATCCGGACCACCTGGAGCTGGAGATTGCCGGGTACCCGCTGCCGTTCGTTAGCGGCGCGGTACTGCGGATCGATATGTACAATAACGGGAGCGTCAACGGAGCCTACTTTAACTATTGGTTTGATATGGCCATCCTCAAAGAAGGTGTGTGGAAAGTCACGATCCAGTTGAAGTATAACTAAAGCTTGTTCACTAGCACATGGGATAAAATGGAGGGGAGCGTGCCGCAAGGCATTGCTCCCCTTACTATTTAAGGGGGAAGTAATGCAATTTTCGAAAACATCTAAATCGCGATGCAGTCTGCTTCGAAAATATCTATGCTTTAGTACGATTAGCCTTCGATGTTTCGCAACCCTTAATGCACTGATATTGAATGCCTTCTAATGCCAATCACCCACACTTCCGGTGCGCTTTTTGTATATTAAGGGATAACAAAAAACTCAATATTATGGCCATCTTAGATTCTCTCATCCCCTTTACCGGAAGGCTCGGCAATATCATTGCCTACAAGCGCAATGGTAAGCACTGTTTACGCACCGTTCCTGACACCGTGCGGCAAACTGCTAACACCCGCCGTGCTGCTAAAATGTTCGGCGCAGCCAGCCGTAAAGGTGCTCTTGTCCGCAATGCCATCAGGCCGCACCTGGACATCTTCCCCGACCGTGCGCTGGTAAACCGCCTCAACAGCTACATTTTAGAAGCAGGCAGAAACAACCACGCAGGCCTGAAAGGATTCCGGTTTAATGGTTACACGGGGCTTAATAAATACTTCGGCCCGCCGCCTGTATTCACTAAAGACGGCAGGCTCCATATTCCACCGCAATGCTTTCAGCGATTTAAAAAAGCCGTCCGCATGGAGATCAAGGTAATCGCTTCCCGGATTGATTTCAGTACCCGTACTATAACAGGTACAGACACCGCCGTGCTGAGCATTGATCTGAACGAACGCTTCCAGAACTTCGAAGGCGGGGATTTGTGGGTAAATGTACCCGGTAAAGGCACCCTGGTAGTAGCGTTACAGGTAAAGCAGTTTTTCGATGATTTTGACATCCGCGACAGGAAGTGTGAAGCAGCAGATATCATTGCCGTAGTAGAAGAACAACCAAAGAAAGTGGTGGCCACTCCTTCTAATCCCCATAAGCATCTCTCTTACCCGCCACGCCCCATCGTTCACAAACCGGTTCACACTCACAACGGGCAGCTGATCACGCAACGGGAATAGAGAATCGCCATAATAGAGAGATTTTGTTATAACTAATTAAATATCAGATAATATGGAACCCAAAACTACCCGGCAGGCCACTCCTCCGCCAGCCAATGCCATGGGCTATAAGAACCCAATCTCCCCTTTCCCTTCCCGCCACCAGTAAAACCCCACCTCCGCACCGCATCCGCACCACCTCCGCATCAAGTCCACCTCATCTCCGAACAAGATTGCCAGTTCACCTATAGTTGTCGCGTACATGCTACGTAGATGCTACCCGGTAATAAGCTTGTAATAAGGAAGTAATAAGCTTGTGAGTGCATTGTATCAGTTCATGAATACCTTTTATTCCTATGCAGCATCCACTTGTTGCTATCCGGAACATGGCAAATGTCCGGCAAAAATACCATCGGTTTTTATCAACATAATGGGTGTCAGCCATCCGGTATGGGCATACCTTCGGCGTTTCCTCATTACAGTGATTAATTAAGACGAACAAACAATAACATGAGGCTGCTACTCTTTATTTTTTTCCTGATAAGCCCCGGGAGCGGGCTGCTGTTGGCGCAAAAAGCACCGTCAACTATCTACACTGCCGATAATGGTAACGGCACTTTTAAAAACCCTTTCCTGTGGGGCGACTGGCCCGATCCTGACGTGATCCGCGTGGGCGACTATTTCTATTTCATATCCACCAGCATGCACTACGTGCCGGGTTGCCCCATCCTCCGCTCTAAAGACCTCGTGAATTGGGAAATGGCAGGCTATGCGGTAGACCGTTACGACGAAGACCCCCGGTTCGATATGCAGGGCGGTAACATGTACCTGAACGGCTCCTGGGCCAATACCATCCGCCATCACAACGGGAAGTTCTATGTAGGGTTTTGCACCCCCAAAGGCTATGGCTCCGACAGCGGCCGCTTTTCCATCTGCATTGCAGACGATGTAAAAGGCCCCTGGAAGCGCACCATATTTCCCCAGTATTTGTATGACCCGGGCCTTTTCTTCGACGACGATGGCCGGGTTTATGTAGTGCACGGTGCAGGTACCCTTTACCTCACCGAACTGAATGCCGATGTGCAATCCGCGAAAGGTGATGGCAAGCCCGTTCAGATCTGGAAGGGGCGCGTTCCCCGGCCGCAGGGATCTACGGCCTATTACCCGGAGTATTCGATGGAGGGCTCGCACATGTATAAGATCAACGGTTACTACTACATCACCAACCCCGCCGGTGGTACAGAAGGCTGGCAGATGTGCCTGCGAAGCAAATCCATAACCGGTCCATATGAAAGCAAAGTAATTTATCAGGACGAAAGCTCTTATCCCAATAACGGCCTGCACCAGGGCGGAATGGTGCAGCTGAAGAACGGGGAATGGTGGTTCATCATTATGCAGGACCGTGGCCCCATTGGCCGTGTACCTCACCTGGTGCCCGTTAAATGGGTAGACGGGTGGCCCATCCTTGGTGATAACGGGAAAGGCTATGCTTCCGGGAAGAAACCCGATGTTGGTAAAACGTACCGGGTGATGAACCCTGCCGCTACTGACGAGTTCAATAACAGCCGGCTGGGCCTGCAGTGGCAATGGAACCATAACCCGGATAACAGTAAATGGTCGCTGACGGAAAGGAAAGGGTACATGCGCCTGAAAGCCTCAACTGCTGCGGACCTCAAATCTGCCCGCAATACCCTCACACAACGCGTACAGGGCCCCGCTTCAGAAGGTGTAGTGGAAATGGACGTAAGCGGCCTTAAGCCCGGTAACGTGGCTGGATTCGGTGTGTTTCAATTCCCGTATGCATTCATTGCCGTACAAAAGGATCCCGGGGGAAACAGGCTTATTATGGTTAATGACGGAAAAGTGATGGATAGCATCGCCAGCTTCCCGCATTCCAAAATATGGCTGCGGGCTAACATAACGCATACAGACTACCTCGCCACTTTCGCTTACAGCACTGATGGTAAAACGTTCCACCCATTCGGGGACACCCTGAAAATGGGCCTGGGCCTCGACTGGACCGCCAACCGCTTTGCACTCATCAACTATAGCCTTACAGCAGAAGGAGCAGGCGGATATGCCGATTTTAACTGGTTCCGTTTTAATGGCGCCAATCCTTAATCTGTACCAATCATCTGAGTGAATAACCAAAAAAAAGACCTGTGCACCTGCACGGGTCTTTTGCATTATATCAGGGGTTGACTGCCAGATTCCTGAACAGGTTATGCATCAGCCGGTCGATCAGCCGCATGTTTTTGGTAATGACGAGCCCCTGCGCCTGAAGCCCTGTTTTATAAACCAGCGGCACCTGCTGGTTGGTCATGAGGCCATTATCCAGCTGCACGGTAGCCACCAGCCCGCTGTCGGTTGCCACTTTGGATACATAGTTGATCGTGCCTTTTACATACCCCGTTTCCTGGTAAGGGTATGCGGCAAACCGTAATTGCACCTGGAGGCCGGTATCTATCTTCCCCAGGTTAGCCTGGGGTAAATGGATTTCAGCAAAATACCTGCTCTGCCCGGGAGTTATATAGCCGATGCGCCTGCCCTGCTGAAGGAACTGGTTTTCCTGTACCGGTACATCCAGCACCAGGTCTCCTGCAATGGGTGCTATAATGGTGTACTTCTTTTTCCATTCGTCAACAACCTGGCGGAAGGAAAGCAGGGTCTGCATAAAAAGTACCCTTTGCCGGGAAATGTCATGTTCCATTCTGGCGATCTCTTTTTGCTTGTCCCTTTTCTGGGACATATTTGCCAGCAGGGAAGCATTCAGTTGCGGCACCACCATTTTTTTGCTGAGGAATCTGCTCTGTTCGTTCCGGTATTCCTCCCGCGCTATGATCTTTCCATCAAACAACGTTTTATTCATGACAAAGCTCTCTTCCGCAATTTGAAGATCCTGTTTAGTCAGTTCCAGTTGGTTCTCAATGGTTCCCCGTGTTTCATCCAGCGTTTCCACATCCGTTTTCAGCAAACCGGCTTCGCGGGCGTAGTAGCCGTTTACCAGGTAGTCATCGAATTGCTGCAGGGCAATTATAAATTGGCGGTAAGGCTCCTGCACTTCGCCGAGGTTGTGATGGTAAGCGGAAAAGCAACTGACTACCGCTGCATACCTGTTGCTTTGTAATAGAAGCAGGCCGGTATCGAGTTTGCCCGACAGACTGAGTACTTCCTGGTGGCTGGCAGTACTTTCAATCCATCCCAGCACTTCGTTTTTCTTCACTTTCATACTATCCGGCGTAAATAGGCGGATCAGGCGCCCGTCGTGCATGATGGTGATTTCTTTGGGGGCATTCTCCGCCGTCAGCGTTGCGCGGCCTTCGATAATATCTGGGTAGCGGATAAACCAGGTGATAAAACCCAGTACCAGCAATATGCCTGCAAAGAAGCACAGCGCCCACTTCTCCATGAACCCCGGTTGATGGCTGATGACTTCCTGCGCCAGTTCAGACCGCCTGGCCGGCTGATGTATGGTTTCCGAAGGAAGCAGGGTAGTTGTTCCATTCAGATGTGGATGATGGATGAGATCGTTTTCCATGGTCTATATCAATTACCTAATTCCAGCTGGTTCTTCACCAGCTCAAAATATTTTCCTTTTTGCCGGGTCAGCGAAAGGTGGGTACCTTCTTCGCAGATCCTTCCCTTTTCCAGGACTATTATTTTATCCGCGTTTTTAACCGTACTCAGCCGGTGCGCCACTACTACCACCGTTCTTCCGGTAAAGAATTGCTGAAGGTTTTCAACGATCGTTTTTTCGTTGTTGGCGTCAAGCGCGTTGGTGGCTTCGTCGAAAAACAGGTATTTCGGATCTTTGTAAACGGCACGGGCTATCAGCAGGCGTTGGCGCTGCCCCTGGCTGATGCCGGCGCCCTCCGCGCCCAGCAGGGTATTGAAGCCATTGGGCTGCGTTTCTATAAAGGGGAGGATATTGGCAATGTTGCAACTGTAAACAAGTTTTTCATGATCCACATATTCATCGCCCACCGCAATGTTGCGTGCGATGGTATCGTTGAAAATATACCCGTCCTGCAAAACTGCGCCGCATTGTTTCCGCCAGAAAGACGGGCTGATATGGCTGAAGGGGCTGCCGCCGATTCTGATATCCCCCTGATATTGCTGGTATATTTTCAACAGCAGTTTGATCAGCGTGGTTTTACCGCTGCCGCTGGCTCCTACAATGGCGGTTACCTTGCCTTCGGGTATCGTGAGATCGATCTTTTCCAGTACAGGATCACTCCCGGTGGTAGGGTAAGTGAATGAAAGGCTGGTGATGCTGATATCATGGTCTTGCGGAAGTTGCCGGGAGAACGATTTTCCTGCGGGTTCCTCATCTTCCATATGATGGATTTCGTTAAGCCTTTCCATGCTGATACGGGCATCCTGTATGCTTTGAGATAGCCCGATAAACTGCTGCACAGGGCCGTTAAGCTGGCCGATGATATATTGTATGGCAATCATGGCGCCGAATGTGAGATGCCCCTGTACTACCAGCTGCGCTACCGTGAAGCTCAGCACAATATCCTTCCCCTGGTTGATGAACAATGCTCCGGCCGATTGCCATTGGCCGTAGTTTAGACTTTTGAAATTCAGTTTGAATATACCTGCCTGTATATTTTCCCACTCCCAGCGCTTTAGCTGCTCGGCATTGTTAAGCCTTATTTCCTGCATGCCCTGTACCAGCTGAAGGGTGGCGTTATTTTCTTTGGCAGAGGCATGGAAAGTGGCATAATTGATCTTTCTCCTGATACGCATGAAGAGGCGTATCCAGAGGAAGTACAGCACACTGCCGGCAGAAAAAATCAGGAACAGGGGTACACTGTAGGTCATGAGTATGATGGCATACAGGAAAAAATTAATGACGGAGAATATACTGCTCAGGGCATGACTGGTGAGGAAAGATTGTATCTGCTTATTATCACCTATCCGCTGGATAGTGTCTCCCGTATGATGCGTATCGAAATACGAAAGGGGGAGCCGCGTTAATTTGATCCAGAAATCTGACAGGATAGACAGGTTGACGACATTGGATATCCGAAGCTGCAGCCGGTTCCGGATAAATTCAACGACCGTACCGCTGAA
The DNA here is from genome assembly GCF_003149455.1 of Chitinophaga deserti. GTDB lineage: Bacteria > Bacteroidota > Bacteroidia > Chitinophagales > Chitinophagaceae > Chitinophaga > Chitinophaga deserti. The sequence continues at coordinate 64,934 of NZ_QFFK01000001.1, read as the reverse complement.
GGTCAGCGTCAGCTGGGCCACCAGCACGATCGTTATATACTGCATGTTGCGGGTATTGATACCCGTATCCACCATGCTCTGGGAAAGGAATGGGAGTATCAGCTGCAGCACAGAGCCTATCAGTAATGAAAGGAAAACCTGTGTGATCTGCCATTTGCTGGTGCGTAAATAACGGGTGATGTTTCCCCATTTGAGCTTGTTCTCTTTATCGCCCTGCTCTTCATAAAAAGCGGGTGTTGGTTCTAGCAGGAGTACAGTGCCGGTTCTTTCCTGTTGTTCATTATGATCGGATAACCAGGCCTGCAGGAATTCTGTTGTAGAAAATTGCACGATGCCCCGGGCAGGGTCTGCTACCTTTGCCCCCCGCTTTGTAATGGAAATAAGGACCACGAAATGGTTCTGATTCCAGTGCAGGATGGATGGCTGTTCGATAGTCAGTATTTTACTGTGAGTGATTTTTACACCACGTGTCCTGAAGCCTAGCGACTCCGCTGCTTCACTGATACCCAGCAATGTAACACCCTGCTTGCTGAAACCGGATTTTTGCCGGATGGTATCGGTATTATAATGACGGCCGTAGTGCCTGGAAATCATTCTCAGGCAGGTAGGGCCGCAATCCATTTCATTCAGTTGCTTATAAAACGGGAATTCCATGCAGTAACATTTTACAACCAGTAATCATAACGTACATTCCTTCAGCACATCACGGCCGTTAGCGGCCATCCAGATTATATTCAACGGGTTCAGCCGGGTCAGGAGCCGTTTCTTCTGTTGCCTGATATATTTTATCCGCTTGCGATATGCATTATCCCGGATAGATTCAATCATCTTTTCAGCCGCCGAATGGGGCTCCTTTACATCCACCCTTACAAAAGCCCTTTCATCGATGAACTGCTCCAGGTTGGTGCAGCCATCGTAAAAGCACAGTGTTTCTGTTATGATGGGGTCTGTGATCTTTTCTGTGAAATATCCGGGTACGAAAGAGTTTTCGCTGATAAAATGGTATTCATACGGCCACAGGCCGTCGTATTTCTGTTCTAATTCTCCGCGATATTTCCGGATATCTTCAAAAAAGGTATTGCCATGGTGCTTACCCCAAACATCCAGTCCGTCTTCTATCACCTGGTCGAGCAGGTGTACCATCCGCAGCCTGAAGAAATGACCTTCCATAAAATTGAGGTCGCTCGTGATGCAAGACAATAATTTCGATTTAAGGATGCGTGTTCCATTCCCGCCATGGCGCAGGGCACCCGTTATCTGTGCAGGCAGAAAGGGAAGTGGCAGGTACATTTCCTCAGTACGGCTGCAGGAGATGCTTCGCCTGTTGGTAGAGCGCGGCGGCTCGGTATGGAAGAGAATGGCCTTTCGGGGATCGTAGGCAGACAGTAATTCGTTTGGCCGGGTTAGTATGATGAGCACATCATAATCACCTCCCGTCACAAATTCCAGGTTCTTCCACTGAAGGCTTCCCCCGCCATATAAACGAAGGGTATTCAGATAGTTTTCGTCGCTTTCCCAGAAACAGGTAACCCGGACTTTTATTTTCATTGGATTGAGTTCAGAATGAAGAATGTTACTACATCGGCTGGTCATACTCATCATACACACTGCCAATAAATTCCCCGGTTGCCCGGGGGGTAGGGAAGTCAATCCCATCACCGAAAAGCTGATAGCTGTCGTGGATCATGGCGTGTTCTTTGACCTGCGGGTATATGTTGTGTGACAGAAAGAGCTGATCGGTTCCTTTCAGACATTTGTGTGGATAGTTGTCTATCAGTGATTGCATCCCCTCCATATTCCTGCATCCCCACATACCACCCATAATCAGTGAGGTATGCTGCGGATGGTCGCGCATAATGTGGAAGTGACAGCCGCTGTCCAGCCACTGGTCTACCGCTTTCACTTCTCTTTCCGATATCCGGGAGTCGGTATCGCGGCATATCATAATATCTGCATCTTCCGCCGCATAAAACCGCCAGAACAGCCCCGCAAATTCATCCGATGGGTTTACCAGCACTACTTCACTATCCGTTTTTTCTATCATCCTTATCAGGCCGGCCGGTGCATTCCGGTCTGTATAAAACCGGCATACCCAGCCGGGATACAGCTGCCTGGCGAGTTCAACGTTTTTGACCGCTCCCTGCCAATACATTGGTTTATTGCCCCAGAGGGAGAATGATATGATCTTTTTCATGTGCTTGATTTGTTGATGTCTGACAATTGTTCCGTCCACAACGCTTCTATCTTTTGCTTTCTGACGATATTATGGCGGCGCATGTTTTCGGATATCCCTGCCAGATCAGCGGAGCGCAGTTGTTCGTCGAGATCCGAAAAGGACTCGAAGAAGGTGATATGGGGCATCCATCCTTCATCGTACCAGTCACAGAAGTTGATCCAGTGTTCCAGTACTCCTACCTGCCCGGTAAGATTAGGGTCGGCGTCTCCGCCATGGATGGCCGGCGGAGCCGATGTTTCCTGCACCTGTAACCAGGATACTTCCGAGAGCACGCCGAGGCCGGCATATTGCCGGTACAGCTCCAGACAGAATTTTTTGGATGGGAAGAAGAGCGGAATGCAGGCGGTGTAATATTCAAATACCGACATCACGGATACATTGTAAGGAATTACTACTATCCCTGCATACCTCACAAGGTCGCTCCACTGGTAGCGGCCCAGTGTACTTTTGTGTACGAGCCGGGCCTGCCGCAGGCGGATGGTAAGCTCCCTGCTGTCTAAAAGAAATGCAGGCAGCTCCGGTGCCCATCGTTCGCTTACATGACCGCAATAGCTGGGTATATGCTTCCAGCGCAAACCGGTATAGCGCTCACAGTATAGCTGGTCGTACTTATTGTTGGCCACACGCTGCATCATCTTCTGTACACTCTTTTGCTGTATGCTGCGGTTCAACCATTCCCAATGCCGTGCGCTCAGGGTAAAAGGAGCTTCATAGCGGGTGGAGGCTACTGTAATAACCGGCTTGTTAAACTCCTGGTAAAGCAGCGAAAATGCAGGCGTATGCGTAACAATGAAAGCATCATATTGCTCCAGTTCCGATTTGTACCGCTCATAAAACCTTTTACACATATGCCCGTTCAGATGCCGCCAGGTGTATTGATTGACTACGTCCACCGTTGCGGTTTCCCAGCCATGCACCCAGCTGTGCGATGATATGGACCAGTGATCCACTTGATGCCCCATAGCACCGAAAATATCCATCAGGTCTTTTATCACGGAAACATGCAGGTCGAGGTTGAATAATTTCATGGTAGCGACTGGCGGTTTATAGTGGAAGGGATCTGTTCAGGGAAATACAGGATGCGTTGCTGCCACAGGCTGGTGATGAACCCGGTGCAGTCGGTCAGGTCATAATTGCTTCCCAGCGCAGTAACTATCTCTTCCAGCGTCCGGTTGCCATTACAAAGCCGGATCAATGCGATCTCATATTCACCGGCTACAGCGAGTATCTTATTGGTATGAACCTGTTGCAGCCAGTAGCTGTCTGAACCTGGCATTTCAAGGACGATAACGGATGCGGAAAGCGCCGGCCGCAATGTCCGGGACAAATGGCCGTTGCTGAGGCAATGAATCAATTGTTGCTGGGCTAGTATAGTACCGGCAACCGCTTCATTAATGTAACCAGGAGAAAATACCCGGAGGTTATTGTACTGGCTGCCTGATAAACCGGTGAGGTAAGCCAGCTCAGAGCTTTCGGCGGCTTCAATGGCGTATTTGATCTCCTCCATCAAAAGCCCGGAGGCAATACGTTCTCCCACCCGGCCTCCGGGCCTCCCCCTGAAGGCGGAAGTAAAGAAGGCGGGCAGATTATCTGACGTAACGAGCCCTCCCAGTCCGGCCGGGCCGGCTATAATAACGGGCAAGCCGGCCAATATCCCCTGCAGCGCCGGCTCGCCAGCCGCTATCAGTAGCCGGCAACCGGTAAATGCATCCTGGGATGGCCTGCTTTCCGTAAAGGATATGTTGGAATTGGCGATTGCCTTCAGCCGGGGGATTAGGGCTGCCGGTACAACGCAATGACAGTTCAGGTGTAGCAGGCAATTAAATGCACTGATTACCGACAGACTGATCCGGCAATCCGGATCGTTCTGCTGATCGTTTAAAACATAAGTAACTACCTCCGCCCTATGGTCAGGAGAGTCTGCTGCAGCCGTCGGGAGAGGGGAAACAGGATATGGGAAGGATGAAATGAATTCTGAAGGAATGCCCCATGCCGCCATGCCAGCCGCATTTCCCAGCACGATGTAGTATACTGCGTGTGAAAAATTAATCGCCTCAGGCAATGCATCCGCTTCGTAAATCAGGCAGATGCAGGCAGGGTGGTGTTGCTTGTCAGGATATATGGTGAGGTAACCCTCGTGGTATACTACCTCGTCGGCTAATTGTTTCAATTGGGAAATCACAAGAGTTAGTCCGTCCATATACTAAGTGATTAAAGAGGCTGTACCATTAACCGTTGTTGGCTTTGCCGGTCGTAAATATGCCGCAGCCTGTTTTCTGTATCCGAATTGCTTTCCGAAACAAAAGGACACAGCAGCATTTTATTGCTGAGGCAGCCGGAAAGAAAATCTTTCGTTTCAGTGATGTTATCCTCCGGAGCTTCCAGTATCTGTGAAAACCCTGATTTGAAAAGGATTACAAAATGAGGGGAAACAATAGTGCTGACCCAGAAAAGGCTATCGGAGATGGCCACGGTAAGGCCAATGTCAGACGCTCCGCCAAACAACATTTCTGCCCCGTACCGGTGCGCTTCCAGAATCTGCCTGATAAGGTATATCCCTGAATAGTTTTTGGGGAACCGGTGTTTTTCGCTGCAAATGATGATGATATCTTCATCCTCCATAATGGCATGCGTTATAATATTTTTCAACACACCGGCATTCAACTGATTAGTGCCTGTTGCTCCCGGCTGGGTATGCCAGCTAAACGGAATAAACTCGGGTTTATCCGCGAATTGACCTCCGGTGAATACTTCCAGGTGCGGGCCGCCCGGGTGGAGCACATAGGTGGTTATGGATACACCTGAAACATCTTCCGGCACTGGCAGGGGAGGAGCTGCAGATGTTTCATAAAACCGGCGGATATTATTGCAGATAGTCACATTCGCAGCGCTTCTTTCAAATAACCCTGCAACCCAGCCCGCAGTATTGTTTTGCGGGGTCACATCGGAATATCCGAATGACTGCTGTATGGAAATAAACGGATGAATAAAGTATTTTCCGCTGGTTACCGCGGATATTTTATGGTCGGCTACGTCTTTATTGACAAAGGGGGCTTCCAGTATTTTCCCGTATGCTTTCCGGAAGAAGACGGTGAACTGCAGCCCGGAGAAACGCTCCGTCCAGTACAAATGATCCCCTGCCGGAACGGAGCAGCTGAACCAGCTGGGCCCGCCGTTGAGCAGGTCAGCATCCAGATCAATGGCCATTGCTATGGACCTGAAAAGCAGTTCTGGAGAGTAATGTTCGGTAAACTGGTGATCGTCTTCACATAGCACGAAGTAGTCTTCCTCCATGGCATGGTCGCTGATGATGTGGGAGATAGTTTCCCATAATCCGGTAGCACCATAGGTATGCTCCCGGGCGGCAATCACGGTTGCATCGAATTCGGTGCGCCCTTCAAACTCACGGAGAATATGCTTCTTCCTGTCTGTCCGGTGAGGCAGGTTAATGATAAACACTTTAATGGTGCGGCTCTTGATGTTGGTGGCCATTGGAAGAGGTTTCAATGATGTGTACAATTTCTGAAGGGGATATATTCTTCGCAACGATGTTTCGCTTACTGTCCAGCAGGAAATTGGCCGGGATGGCGGTGATCAGGTAGTTTTTCCATGCCCAGTCTGCCGACGGTGCTACGAGATTGATCCAGGGCATCTGTTCCTGGTGGAGCGCCTGCTTCCATTTTAGCGTGTCTTCGTCAATAGAGACACCTACTATGGATAGTTCGTTATGCTGTGCAACTGCTGCTTTAAGGGCGGGGATCGATTTGCGGCACGGGCCGCACCAGCTGGCCCAGAACTCCACCAGCAACCATCGCCCTTTCATGGATGACAGCGTGTGTGACTGGCCTAGGGAGTCGGGTAAGGTGAAACCTGTTAATGGCTGCCCAACCGCCGCGGTACTTGTGACCTCAAGTGTGGATAACAGCTTCTGGTAAGATGGGCTTTTCTGAAGCTGGCTGAACTGCGCGCTCATTTTTTTAAGTTCTTCAGCGGTAAAAATGCCGGCATTATCCAATATGGTATGCAGTGCCACATAGCTGCCCATATGTTCATTTACCACAGTTTTTATCTGCCGGGTATGTTGTGATTCCAACGCAACGATTTCCGCCCGCCAGCCGCTTATAGAGTCTTTGGGCAATTCCTTTCCGGCAATCTCCGCCTGGTAAAACTGGTTTCGCAAATGGCCATAGCGGGGAGGGTAGGCCGTGGCGGCTGCAATTTTCTTCCGGATGGCTTCTTCCCGGGCGCCGGAGATGCTGATATCGCGGCGATTCCGGATATCTCCTTTAAGCTGGATGTCTGCATTTTCGAGATAAAACGAACTATAAAGCGGCTCCATCACTCCGGAGGAATTGCGAAAAAAGAGGGTAATACTATGCGGCTCATCCACGCTTCCCCTGAACGTAAAGTGTTCCTGTTCCAGCAACGCAGAGTCTGTAAAAGTAAGGCCGCTGTCTGTACGGGTCTGGATAAAAACTTTGTCTCCTTTCATTCCGGCTATTTCTCCCTGTAGCTGATAACTGCCTGCCGGGATACCCTGCTGGCAGGCGGCCATCACAGAGAAGACGGCGGAAATGACCATTACCTTTTTTGCCTGCGATTGCGGCAGATGGATTTTCATATGCGTGGTATTAAATGAAGTGAAGAGCCCTGAAATGTATCAGGGCTCTTCTGAAGAACATTGCGGATTAGAGGTTACAGCTGCTCCAGGTGCCGGGATCAGTCTGATGTGTACCGTTCACGCAAGAACAACGAACAGAACCGCCTTCGTGGAAGTCGGTGCAATCTCCTTCCACGTCGATGCCCAGGTCACGGATGTGGAGCATGCATTTACCTACTTTACAGTGCCCGTCGTTATGACCGCTGCCGGTACCGCCGAGTACGTTTTTCAATTGGGTTCTGGTCAGCACCTCTGTGGCGCCCAGGCTGAGGGTTGTCAATTTCAGTTTTTTCATTTTTGTGTTTTTTAACAGGGTGGATAATGTCAGGTCCGGATGCTTCCGGGCCTTTTTTACCGGGCGCATTATGCACAATGGCCCGGCTGGGGTGAATGCAGGGTCTGGAGCCGTAGTACTCCGGCAACAGCAGGCGTCCCTGGCTTTTCTGCTGGTTGCCTACACCATCAGAAAGTATTTTAGATCCTCTACGGAATATATCTCGGGGAGCTGATGTCCGTTGATGAAAAAGGTAGGTGTGAAGCTGATGCCGGTTTCGGTGCACCACTGGTGCATGGCTTCGATCTTACCATTTTGCTGCTGGAGTTCGCCGTTCATAGGATATTTGGCGGAAAACCGGTTGTAGTCCTTGTCGTTGGAAAGATACCAGTCATCCAGCCCTTGTTTTATGAGTGTTTCATCGTTCCGGGAGGCTAATGCCATAAGGTGCCGGACGGGAGTGGCGCCCCGGTCTCCTTCTTTGTTGCTGGCGGTAAAAATGATCTGCACCTGTACATCCGGGTTGTTTTCCAGTAAGGCTTCCATGGGAGTATGTGCCCTGGAGCAGGGGCCGCAATAAGGATTACAAACCTTGATGATTTTATGCACAGCCGATGGCTTGCCCAGCGTAATACCCAGGCCTTCAGGTACTGTGGTAACCTCTTTTTGCCTGGCCAGTAGCGAATCGAATATCTGAGGATTGTGTTTCAGCTGTTGCAGCCTGTTGTAATTCAACCGGCTTTCCTTTGCTTTTTGGAAAACGGGGATGAGCGTATGGGTTAAAGCGAATGGGATACCGTAAGCGGCGAGCACTGCCGGCAACCACCCGGCTGCTACTGTTACCACGGTAATCTGGCTGGCCCATCCGGCAGACAATACCGTAGCCAATTGAAGGAGCAGCAGGGCCTGTACGCTCAGGCATAAGGCACACCATTGCCTGGCAACGCGCCATTGGTAGTAAACAGAGAAAAAGACATAAGGTACAGCGGCCAGGTTGAGGAAGGCAAGCGTAACGTGTACAACAGGGTTAGTGATGCCGGCAAATACCAGCAGGAAAACGCTACCCGTGAAATAAGTGAAGCCGATGGTGCTCCAGCTTATCCCCGCTATCTTCGAAGCGCCCGATTGCAATATGGCCCCACAGGAAACATGCTTGCCGCTTCCGCATATCTGCTGTAAAGCCGGATTGTAACTGTCCAGCTCATACCATAACAACAGGCAGCCGATAGCAGTGCCGGTCAGGCAAAGCAATGCATAAATGAGTGATGGTATTACAGCGGTGCCGGCCTGCATCCATCCGGCTATGCCTGCGGCCAGCAGTGCCAGGGGAAGTAACAGGGCTGCCAGTGTCCATTGCAGCGACTTTCGCTTTTCAGCCTTCCTGTTTTTTTGATAATCTTTCTCACCGGCATTTTCGTCCGCTTCCGCGAGCAGGGCCAGGCCTGTACACCGCTTCTTAAATTCACCTGCAGGTGTATGCAGCCATTTCAGTAACTCGGTATCGTAGTAGTATACGGTTCCCGCATCGGCCCTGCGGACTACCGTAAAGTATAGATCCGGGCCGGAAGCCCCCCTGAGCTGAGTAATGAATGGTAGCGGAAGTTGCAGCAACTTTTCCGTCTCAAAACGGGCGGTCAGGTTATCCACACCAAATTGCCGGAGGCAATCACTGATGCTCAGCAGGCTGTTCTGGTCCGGATGCTCATCCAGCATTTTAGTGGTAGTACTGCGGGTAACCGGTATGTTCAATTCCGCCAGTAATATCCTCGTAACAGTCAGGACGTTGTTTTCCGGTGTCGTCAATAGTTGAATGAATTTCTTCACCTTGATCTGATTAGGTTTCTGAAGTCTGATAATGGAAATCCGGGCAATAGGTTTCCCTTATGCGCAGTACGGTCGGAGACCGGCGTGGCATGGCACAGGGAAATATGGATAACTGATCAGTTATCTGCAAAACTGGCTCTACTGCCAGTATCGGGAATGAAAAAGTTTGCTGATTTGTACGGGCATAATAAATCGGGAATAGTTAACAAAATCGGGCTGCTTTATTATCGGGTTTCCATTCACAACATTCGGTAATCAAGGGCAATACAGGGTCTCATACAAGTTGTGCCGGATATTTCAAAACACATAAGGCCATATGCGTTTGAAACGAAATTAGGGGTTTGGTTATAACTAAATAAGTGCTTTATTGACATTAACATGTGCTTTTTTGATGCAGCAGTTTCGAAACAAAGTATCCGCTGCAGTTATACTTCAGTGCAACAACATTGGGGATAGCATGCTTTTTGACGCGTTTATCATTCATCCAATTTTCCCATGTATGGCAAAGCAAATCCTCCACCGCACCGTACCCGTAAATGGCACCGGTATCTTCTACCGCGAGGCAGGAGATCCCCGCAACCCGGCCTTACTTCTGTTGCATGGTTTCCCTTCTTCTTCTGCCATGTTTAAGAATCTGATGACCGTTCTGTCTGATAAATACCATCTCATTGCACCGGATTATCCCGGCTTCGGATTCAGTGCTTTCCCCGAAGTGTTTGACTATACTTTCAAAGGAGTTTCCGAATGCATGAATGCTTTTACAGATGCCATCGGACTGAAGCGTTTTTTCATTTACCTGCACGATTACGGCAGCCCGATAGGTATGCGTATCTGCATTCACCACCCAGAAAAGATTGAAGGGATCATTGTGCAGAACGGGAATTCGTATGATGAAGGCAATGGCCCCGGATGGGATGAAACCATTGCATACTGGAAAAACCCAACGCCGGAAAAGAAAGATAAAGTTTACGCATTCCTCAGTGAATCAGGTACCCGGGAACAGTATTACCTCGGCCTGCCGGAGGAATATCATCCACACATCAGCCCCGAATTGTGGATGCTCGACTGGGAACGCATGCAACGGCCGGGGAATCTGGACATGCAGTATGTCCTGAATTGTGATTATCTCAGTAATTTCTCCATGTTCCCCCTGTTCCAGGAGTACTTCCGCACACATTTGCCTCCCGCATTGGTTATTTGGGGAAAATATGACCCGTATTTCAGTGTAGATGAGGCTCCCTGCTACAAACGCGACCTTCCGGAAGCACAAATCCACATACTTGACGGCAGCCATATGCTGCTGGAATCCCACTTTGATGAGATGCATCAGCTCATTACAGGTTTCCTGGAACAAAAAAAGCCCGGGAATTAAATCCCGGGCCTTCTTTATTGTTTAGTTTCTTGGGTTATCTGGTGCAATCTGCCGACCAGTTTCTGCCATTACGGGCGAAGCCGATCACAAGCCGGTCTTTCGTAATAGTGATAAGTCCTGTACCATCACTGCCTATGCTGGTCATTGTATTAGCGTCTTTTTTCTCGAACTGCACACCGGTAAGGTCCGGAATACCTTCAGAAAAACGGAAGTCGTAGCGGGAGCCAACTTTTGTCACGAACACATTGCCATTGGCAGCTACGGTACGGTCGGCATCTCTGTATCCGATACTTCCTTTAAATGTACCGGCGAAAACATCTACGTCAGCGGGGTCGGTGTCTTTACTGCAGGAGCTCATCACAAAGGCGGAAAACAGCAGTACTGCTAAAGATTTAAGCATAAGTCTCATAAAGAATCGGTTTAAGTCAATAAAGTATGTCTCTGCCCTTAAATTGCAATTCCCATACCAAAGCCGTTTACCGGGGCCGGAAACAACAATGGGGTAGGGGCGCCACGGCCTGTGGAAATAAAAAGAACCCGCGACAGGCGCGGGTTCAGGGCAATGGATGATGGGGGTTGTTTATATTTCTTCCGAGCGCTTAGCCCGTGCATCACGCGTATTTTTCTGCACTGCAATCGCACCGAACATGGCCAGTACGAACGACATGGCGTAGAAGCCTTTTTCACTCTTCGTCAGTTCCGCATTCCACAATCCGATGGTGAGCAGCAGTACCGTTAAAATCGTACAGAACCACGACAGGCCGTAATACAATCCTGTAACCGGGATGCCTTCCATCTGGTCGCGCACGGATTTCTGCACCGATACTGCGGCGAACAGGCCGAACATCAGCACGGTGAAATAATAACCTTTCTCGTTGAGTTGCATCGGGGCGTTCCATAACCCGATGTTGTAAGCGATGGCACCGGCGAAAAGTGCGATCCAGGAAGCAGCTACAAAGGCGGTAGAGGGTTGTTGATGTTTTACAGTTTCCATACAGGTATCATTGTTTAATGACACCAAGGTATATCGCCCCGGAGGAGTTTCTTTTGACATCCGTCAAAAACCGTCAGCAGGATTGTTAAATACGCCCGCGTACCCGGCTCAGCGTTTCCTGGGAGATGCCGAGGTAAGATGCTACATAGCCTAAAGGGGCGCGTTCAAGTATGTGGGGAGATTGTTCCAGCAATTGCTCATACCGCTCTGCCGCCGTCCTGAACTGGGCATTCACATACCGTTCCTCCAGCCGCAGGTAATACTTCTCATACGCGATCCGCACGAGCCGCTCCAGTTCATGATGCTCATCCAGCAACTTCAGCAATGCCTCCCGCGATATAGACCACAGCACGGAACCTTCTATCAGCTGAATGTTCTCTACCGAAGGCTGGCCTGTTGTGAAACTGTGGAAAGAGGTTACAAAGTCCTGCTCGAAACCGAACCAGTGCGTGATTTCCTTCCCCTCGAGATGGTAATAGCCCCGAAGGCATCCCTTTTCCAGAAAATACAAGTTCCGGCATACCTGCCCCTGCGTAATGAGCATATCGTTTTTAGCATGCACCGTTTCCGTTACACAGGCCTGAATAGCTTCCCGCGCTGTGGTGCTGAGGTGGTGGAAGTTGGCAAGATGGGCGAGCAATTGTTGCATCCCCCAAAATTACGGTGCCGCCTATCTTTTTCCAAAGAAGAAACTTTACCCCGTTCCCTTTGATAACTTCACATTCCGCCATACCTTGCAGCTGCAAAAATTCCTGATTACCTCCTGCACATATCCGCAGGATAGCGCCATGCTTATTATATGTAATGCAAAAACTCTATATGTACCCGTGCTTTGCCGGTATAGAAAAAGCTTTTGATTAATTGGATTTCATGTCTTAACTTATGTACAGTCTGTTCCGGCAGATTGTCTGTTATACTCAATAATCGGAGCACCCCGCGCAGAGAGCCTCAGGAGCTGTTGGCATATCAACCAGATTGTAATTTTTATTAATCATGTACACACATGCATATGATCGATTCCTATACGTTAGCCCGGATATGGCGTAAGCTGTCTCCGGTTGTCCTGCTTTTGCTATTAACCGTAATCGCACACCCTGCTGAAGCATCGCCACCCCCTTATTACCAGGATAGTGTTCCCCAGGCGAGGGGCCGCGTAATGGATGCGGAAGAGAATGTTCCGCTCCCCGGCGTTACCGTCGAGAACCTGGTAAGCCGGAAAGGCACCCAAACCAACAGTGATGGTTTTTATGCCCTGGCTGCCCGTAGTGGCGACAGCCTCCGGTTCTCCTACCTGGGTAAACGCTCCATCGTACGCACCTACCGCGGCCAGCCGCTGAACGTTACCCTTTCCAAAGCGGAAGGGCAGCTGTCGGAAGTAGTGGTTACCGGCTTCCAGGACCTGGATAAACGCAGGTTTGCCGGTGCTGCCACCACCCTGAAAGCGGATGATGTGAAGATTGATGGCGTGGCCGACCTCAGCCGTATGCTCGAAGGCCGGGCCGCAGGCGTCACCATTCAGAACGTATCCAGCACCTTCGGCTCTGCACCCAAACTCAGAATCCGCGGCGCCACCTCCATTAACGGGGATAACAAACCGCTCTGGGTGGTAGACGGGGTAGTGCTGGAAGATGTAATCAACATCTCCAACGACCAACTTTCCTCCGGGGATCCCACCACGCTGCTGGGCTCCGCCGTTGCCGGACTTAACCCTAACGATATTGAGAGCTTCGCCATTCTGAAGGATGCCGCCGCTACAGCCCTCTATGGCGCCCGCGCCATGAACGGGGTAGTGGTGATAACTACCAAGAAAGGCCGCATCGGTAAACCCGTAGTCAATTACACCGGTAACTTCAGTACCCAGCTGGTACCGTCTTACGGAGAGTACAATATCATGAACTCGGGAGACCAGATGTCTGTTATGGGAGAACTGGAAAGAAAAGGGCTGCTGAATGTAGGCATGCTCAACCAGTCGAACTGGGGTATGTACGGCAAAATGTACCAGGGCCTGCAGGCTGATGATTTCGGCAACTTCAAAATCGAGAATACCCCTGAAGCCAAAAAGGCTTTCCTCATGCGGTATGCCAATGCCAATACCGACTGGTACGATCTCCTGTTCAAAAACAACTTCCTGCAGGAGCATTCCCTCAGCATGTCGTTCGGGACCGACCGCTCGCAGTCTTATTTCTCTACCAGTTATTACGGAGACAATGGCTGGACCATCGCCGACCGCGTGAGCCGCTATACCCTGAACTTCCGGAATAACTACCAGCTGTCGGAGAAGATCAAGGTAGGGTTCAGCACCCTCGCATCTGTACGCCAGCAGCGTGCACCGGGTTCGCTGAGGCGGCAGCCCAATGCCGTTTCCGGCCGTATGGACCGTGACTTCGACATCAACCCCTTCAATTACGCCCTCAACTCCAGCCGTGCCCTCACGGCCTACGATGAGTTTGGCGAGCGCGAATACTTCCAGCGGAACTATGCGCCGTTCAACATCCTCACCGAGCTGGAGAATAACTATATCGACATTAATGTGGCCGACATCCGGCTGCAGGGCGATTTCTCCTACCAGATCACGCCCGAACTGAAGTTCGACTTCCTCGGTGCCCTCCGGTATGTGAAATCATCCATGGAGCACCAGATCAAGGAAAGCGCCAATATGGCCAATGCCTACCGCGCGGCAGGTAACTCCACCATCCGCGACAACAATAAGTTCCTCTACCGTGATCCGGACGATCCGGAAGCGCCCCCGGTGGTAGTATTGCCCTATGGCGGCTTCTATAACCGTACGGAAGATCAGATGGTGAACTACGACATCCGTCCCAGCCTGAACTACATCAAAACCATCAATAACCTGCATTCCCTGAACCTCCTGGGCGGTATGCAGGTGAAATCGACCGACCGGCAGAATGCCAGCAATACCGGCTTCGGCTATCAGTATGGCAACGGCGGCGTACCCTTTGTGGATTACCGCATTGTGAAGCAAACCCTGGAGGCGAATTTCCCGTATTATGGTATGAGTAAGGATTATGACCGGTTTGTGGCGTTTTACGGCTCCGCAGGCTACTCCTTCCGCCAGAAATATAACCTTACGGGTACCGCCCGCTACGATGGTTCCAACAGGCTCGGCAGCACTGCCAAAGCACGCTGGCTGCCTACCTGGAGCGTAGCCGGTTCCTGGAACGTAGACGGGGAACCTTTTATGCAGAACCTCCGCTGGGTCGATTACCTGACGGTGCGCGGTTCCTATGGCCTCACAGCCAGTATGGGCCCTGCCACCAACTCGTCCATCGTGCTGCGTAATATCAACACCAACCGGCCTTTCCTCACGGAAATGGAATCTGTGATCGTGCTGTCTGAACTGGAAAACCAGGACCTCACCTGGGAGAAAGCCTATACCACCAACGGAGGCATCGATGTGGGGCTGTTCGGCAAGCGCGTGAATGTGAGTGTAGACGCTTACCTCCGCAAAAGCTTCGACCTCATCAGCCTCATCCGCACTTCCGGAATAGGCGGGCAGAGCGAAAAGGCGGCCAACTACGCCAACCTGGATGCACGCGGTATAGAAGTGCTGATCGGCGGGCATGTTATTAAGAAAGCAGACTGGGGATGGAAAACAAATTTCACCTTCGGATACAATACAACAGAAATCTCCAACGTCCGCAACCGTCCGAGGATATTCGACCTCGTTCAGGCAGAAGGCGGTGCGCTGGGCGGCTATCCGGCAAGGGGGCTGTTTTCCATTCCGTTCAACGGGCTGCATCCTGTTACCGGGAAGCCGGAGTTTATCAACGAGAAAGGCGAAGTATCGGGCGGCGTATTTCTGCAGGACTATAACGTGAGCTACCTGCGTTACGAAGGCCCGGTAGACCCCACCATTGCCGGGGGCTTCTCCAATACCTTTAACTACAAATCCCTTTCGCTGAACGTGTTCCTGACCTACCAGGCAGGTGGCATGGTGCGGTTGTACCCCGCCTTTGCTAACAGCTATACCGATCTGGACGCACTGCCGAAAGAGTTCCGCGACCGCTGGCTGATGCCGGGCGATGAGCGGGTAACCAGGGTACCGTCTATTTACGGTGCTTACGAACAATCTACCCTCAGCGGAGAATACCCTTATAATAACTACAACTACTCATCGGCCCGTGTGGCAAAAGGCGATATGGTGAGGCTGAAATCAGTATCCCTCACCTGGCAGGTAGATCCCCTGCTGCTGAAGCGCCTCGGTTTGGGCAGTGCCAGCATCTCAGGCGCCGCCATCAACCCCTGGCTGATATATGCAGATCCCAAGCTGAAAGGGCAGGATCCTGAGTTCTTCAATGCCGGTGGCGTAGCGCAGCCTGTGCAGAAACAATTTACCCTCTCCCTGAAAGTGGGCATCTAAAAAGATATAACCATGCAAAAGCACCTCACAATACTCACCGCTCTGGCACTCCTTGCAACCACAGGTTGTAAGAAGTTCCTCGAACAGCCTCCCGATAACCGGGCCAAGCTGGATACACCCGAACAGGTATCCCGCCTGCTGGGCACCGCTTACCCCAACGCCAACTACATGCAGTTTATGGAACTGGCATCCGATAACGCAGTCGACAAAGGGGCTGGCGATCAGCAAAACTCACTGGCAGATCCTTTTACCTATACCGATGTGCGCGACGAAGAGCAGGACAGCCCGGAATTTTACTGGAATGCCTGTTATAAAGCCATTGCCACAGCCAACCAGGCGCTGGAAGTGATCCGGAAAGCTTCCAACCCCGGCGCGTTTTCAGCCCAGAAAGGAGAGGCCCTCCTGGCCCGTGCCTATTCCCACTTCATGCTCGTAACCGTGTTTGCCGAGATATACGAACCTGCCACGGCAGCCTCTAAACCCGGTATACCTTATGTAACTGACCCGGAAAAAGAAGTGCTGAAGCAATACGACCGCAAAACTGTTGCGTATGTATATGAAATGATTGAGAAAGACCTGCTGGAAGGCTTGCCTCTTATCAACGAGAAGTCGTACACCGTTCCCCGTTACCATTTCAATAAAGCTGCGGCAAACGCTTTTGCTACCCGGTTTTATCTCTTTAAGGAAGATTACCAGAAGGCTGTGCAATACGCCAACCAGGTGTTTTCCGACGGGAATATTGCCGGTAAACTACGCCCCTGGAATACCCGGTACAAAACACTGACCTACCGCGAGATGTTTAATGAATATGCACAGGCTGCAGAACCAGCCAACCTGCTGCTGATAGAAACACAGTCGTGGTGGGGCCGGTACTTCATCAACAGCCGTTACGGCATGAACTCCGCGATGCGCGACGAGATATTCCGGTTTAACGTGACACTGGGCGAATGGGCGTTCTCCAACCACACCTATTCCGTTGCTACCATCAACTACCTGATACCGAAGATCAATGAGTACTTCGTACGGAATAGTGTGAATGCAGAAATCGGGACAGGATACGTGATGGTGCCGGCATTTACGACAGAAGAAGTTTTGTTCAACCGTGCAGAGGCAAACCTGTACCTGAACAATGTAAATGCGGCGATGGAGGATCTGAACATCTACGCCAGCACGCGCATCAACAATTACAATCCCGTGAATCATAAGATCGATGCGGCAAGGGTAACCTGGTATTACAGCACGAACAATGTGCGAACCGGCCTGCTGCGTACCATCCTCGATTTCAAACGGGCAGAATATGCACAGGAAGGCATGCGCTGGTTAGATATCCTGCGCTACCGTATTCCCGTGGAACATGTAACGCAGGAAGGGAAGTTATATACCCTTAGGGGCGATGATCCGCGCCGCCTGTTCCAGATCCCGCAATCAGCCGGAGAATCCGGAGTACAACCCAACCCCCGTTAATCATATTAAAGAACACGAACTAACATGCATATGAAGCATATAACGATATCTCTGCTGTTGCTCGCATTGTTTGCGGGTTGCCGGAAAGACGATAAACCGGGAAATGTGGGAGACATACCCGGCCTGGGTGGCGATACCTGGGTGCCCGGCCCCATCGACATATGGATCAAAGACAGTCTCACCAAATCACTGAACATAGCCGTTAAATACAAATGGGATCAGGGCGAACTGGCTCCTTACCAAACGCTGGTGCCCCCGCGGGAAGATAAGATCATCCCCGTACTCAGCACCATCCGCCGGGCATGGATCAAACCCTATACGGAAGAAGTAGGTGAGCTGTTCATGAAGAAATACACCCCCAAGTTCTTCGTACTTGTAGGTAGTGCTTCCTATAACATCGATGGCACCATCACCCTCGGCCAGGCCGAAGGAGGAAGAACCATTGAACTGTATGCGCTGAACGATTTCCGCGTAAGCTGGATGCCCGGCTATCAGCCAACAGATTCCCCTAACGTGAAGATGATGTTCCACACCATCCATCACGAGTTTGCGCATATCATGAACCAGACGCTCAACTACCAGGTGGAATACAAACGCATCTCCGTAGGACAGTACACTTCCAACTGGAACAACATAAGCGATGAAGAAGCTAACCGCCGCGGTTTTGTTACGGCATACTCCATGGCTGCACCGGATGAAGATTTCGTGGAAATGGTAGCCATGATGCTCATGGAAGGTAAAGATGGTTTCGACCGGCTGGTGAACAGCATCACGGAAACTGCGGAAGATGGTACCACACCAGAGCAGGCGAAGGCACGCATCCGGCAGAAACAGGCATTGGTGGTAGATTACTACCGCACCAGCTGGGGCATCAATTTCTCTAACCTCCAACTCCGCACCAGGGCCGCTCTGGTTGGGCTGATCAAATAAAACGACGACGATGAAAAGATTACTTACCTGTATCATAATAGTCTGGGCTGCCTTTGCCGGTTGCCGTAAGGAAGATGATCCTGTTTTCCCTGAATCGGCAGATGAGCGCCTCAATAAAACGCTCGCCGCATACCAGACCGCCCTCATTGGTTCCCCCAGCGGATGGAATGCCGAGCTGGTTACAAGAAACGGTATCTCCTATAAGTTCCATTTCTCTTTCAATAATGCGAACCGTGTACAGATGTATTCGGATTTCGACATAAATACGGCTACCGATCGCAAGGAAAGCAGTTACCGCCTTAAAGCACTGCAGCAGCCGGTACTCATGTTCGATACCTATTCTTATATCCATTACCTGTCAGACCCTTCAGACACGGTGGCCGGTGGCCCTGCCGGGGAAGGACTGGAGTCTGACTTCGAGTTCAGGTTCGATCAGATGGCGGGCGACAGCATCACTTTGGTAGGCCGCTTCAAGAATGCGAAGCTCGTACTGCGTAAAGCATCCGCACAGGATCTGCAGACATGGCAGAACGGTAATTGGGTGAGCGCACTCAATTTCGAGCAGGTGAATAAAAGAATCCTCACCTACTGGAAGCGCCTCACCATTGGCGGCAGACAATATGAAGTAATAATAGACCCGAGTTACCGCAAGGCTTCCTTCGTATGGCGCGATGGGGGAGGTATTGCACGTTCCCATGTAACAGAGTTCTTCTATACAGCAACAGGGCTCACATTCGTGAAGCCGCTGGTAGACGGGGCCAATAACATTACAAGCCTTTCCGCTTTTACCTGGAACAATAATGCTTCCAACTTTACCATGACGGTGAATGGCAATACGGCAGGTACCATTGCCGGGGCCATTACCCCGCTGGTACCGGATGTAAATGCATCTGGCCGGTGGTGGCTGGCAGTGGCAGGTACGGGCGATTACTGGCAGTCGCGCACCGGGTTCAGAGTGAATGGGGTACAGGATGCTTTCGGACTGAGGAAGATCCCGAATTTCTACTCCATCATGTTTCAGGCAGAATGGGACGAATACCAGGGCGTACAGTTAGATCTGGCCGGTTTCCTTTACCTCGAAGGACAGGAGCTGCAACTCTATTTCGGCGCCGCTTTCGCCCCACCTATTTTTACCGCCAATGGCCGCATCATCCTGCGCTACGTAGGCTACCTCGGCGACTTGCCGGCAGATGCGGAAGTGCCCTTCAATAATACAGTGGAACTGTTTGATAACCCCGCCGGGTTCTACCTGATACAAACAGGGCCCTCCAGCTGGGATATGGTGAGTGCTTCGGATGCCAGATCATGGATTTCGTGGAACTGATAGATGAAAGTGTTATCTCTAAAATTTATCTATAACCCAAAATCTTGTTTTATGAAAAGTAGTATGCCTCGCATTTTATACCTTTTCTTCGCCTTTGCCACACTGCTGGCAGCCTGCGGTAAAGATGGCGATACTGGTCCTGCCGGCCCTGCCGGTCCTGCTGGTCCTCAGGGGCCGGGTGGTGCAGCCGGTCCGGGTGGTGCCCAGGGCCCTGCCGGTACAGCGAATGTGATTTACTCAGACTGGATCGATGTGGGATATGACGAGGATACCACTGTAATTGCCGTTGGCGATACATTGTTCCGGTATTACAGCGGAATAGATGTACCGAAACTGACGGCGGATATCGTAAACCATGGAGACGTGAAGGTGTACGTAAATATGGGAACTGCGGCAGATCCTTATATTACGCCATTGCCGGTTGCCAACCTGGTACTCTTCGGGGTGTTTATAAATATCAACTATCACTTTTATCTGAACGTAATCGAATTCAATTCCAATATAGATGCAGGCACCGGTCTGAATTCGCAGAACCAGAAAGTATGGCAGTACCGTTATGTCCTCATTCCGGGTGGCGTAGCGGCAAGGAAAGCTTCTGGCGCGGATGTGGACTGGAACAACTACAAATCCGTACAAAAATATCTCAACCTGAAAGATTAGTCTTCAGGCACATAAAACAAAGGAAGGCTGATGCAACACATGCATCAGCCTTTTTTATGTACTGGATTATCATCCGTGCTTATGCGCTTCCGGTTCTCATGAATTGATGGTACTTTAGGGTAACGGGACGGACCATGACAGTCCATGACAGATCAACTTAGCATTAGCCTTATATTACCAAACATGTCCAATTCCACGATCAAAGGCTTTCAATGCCTGATAGCCTTATTAGTATTATTCACTACTACCACAGCGCAGGTCAAAACCAGTGACCTCAGTATCCGCGATCCCTTTATCTTCACCCATATTGCCGACAGCACCTATTACCTCTACGCCAACGAGCGCCCGCGCATTGCGGTCTATAAAAGTAAAGATCTCGGACATTGGGAGAAGATGGGCTTTGCTTTCGAGGCGCCGGAAAACTTCTGGGGTAAACAGGACTTCTGGGCGCCGGATGTTTATGCGTGGGGGAAGAAGTTTTATATGTTCACCACCTTCAGCGCCCCAGGTATAAAGCGCGGAACTTCCATTTTAATAGGCGATCATCCCGCAGGCCCGTTTACACCATTGGTCAACCATGCCGCCACGCCTGATAGTAATCTGTGCCTCGATGGGATGTTGTACGCCGGGAAAGACAGTCAGCCCTGGCTCGTGTACTGTTGGGAATGGCTTGAAGTAAAGGATGGGCGCATTATGGCACAGCGCCTCTCCCGTGATCTCAAAACCACCAAAGGCAAACCCATAGAACTGCTCCGCGCGGGAGATGCCCCGTGGACCGGTCCCGTAAAAGGCCACAACACAGAAGGCATCGTGACCGACGGGCCTTTCTTTCACCGGGCCTCCAACGGAGAACTACTTATGATCTGGAGCAGCTTCACGAAAGGAGGGAAGTATGCTATTGGCGTGGCGCGCTCGGAAAGTGGGGAACTCAAAGGCCCCTGGAAGCACGATGCGGAACCGCTTAATACCGACGATGGCGGCCATGCCATGCTGTTCCGCGACTTCAGCGGCCAGCTCCGCATATCCTACCACGCACCCAACGGTGCACCACACACCAGAGTGAGGATCTACAAAGTGACAGACGTTAACGGAAAACTGAAAATCGTACTATAAATGCAACTGAAAAGGATGATACTGGCGCTGCTGCTGATTGCAGGCGCAACGCAGGCCCAAACGCCCGCCATAGCACCCGCACAGCTCACCTGCGAGTACCGGCAAAACCCGCTGGGTATTGATGCTGCAAGGCCGCGCCTTAGCTGGATGGTGACTGGTACCGGCCGCAATCTCCGTCAAACCGCGTATGAAATATTGGTTAGTTCAACCGCCAATGGTAATGGCGATATCTGGAAGTCAGGGAAAGTGCGTTCCCCTGATAATATACACATCGCTATCGATGGCACACCGCTGCAATCCTTTACACGGTATTGGTGGAAAGTGAGAATATACGGCGCAGACGGGAAAGCATCCGCATGGAGCGCCCCCGGCTGGTTCGAAACGGGTATTATGGCACCGGTCGACTGGACCGGCACATGGATCGGTGATGGCAGTAAAATACCTGCAAGGCCGGAAGATTTCTTCAAAGACGATCCCATGCCCCTCTTCCGCAAAAGCTTCCCCGCAACAGGAAAGATCGTTTCCGCCCGGCTGTACATCAGCGGTGCGGGTTATTACGAAGCATACATCAACGGACTAAAAGTAGGCACACAGGTGCTCGACCCGGGGTGGACTACCTACCATAAATCCGTGCTTTATGCCGTACACGATATCACCCCGCTGATGAAGCCCGGGCAGAACGTGGCCGGTATTATGGTTGGCAACGGTTGGTATAATCCGCTGCCTTTGAAGATGTGGGGCTCCCGTAACTGGCGGGATTTCCTCACCACCGGCCGCCCCTGCACCAAAGCCATGATCCGTGTTACCTACGCCAGTGGTAAATCGGAAGTAATTGCTACTGACGCCTCCTGGCAAACTGCTCCCGGCCCGGTAGTCCGTAATAACGTATACCTTGGCGAACATTATGATGCCCGCCGCGAAATAAAGAACTGGGCTGCAAGCAACCCTTCCGGCAACTGGACCAGCGCCACTGTAGTGAAGGGGCCTGAAGGGGAAATGCTGGCGCAGGTACAGCCTCCCATCCGCATCACGAAAACCCTTCGTCCACGGAGCGTTAAAGAAGTGAAGCCCGGCACTTTCCTCGTGGATATGGGACAGAACTTCGCCGGTATAGTGCGCCTCCGCGTACAGGGCCCCGCTGGCCGGCAGGTAATATTGCGATATGGGGAAGACACGCTGAAAGATGGCAACGTGAATGTAATGACCGCTGTAGCGGGACAAATCAAAGGCGGTAACGGTGGCCCCGGTGCTCCGCACATCGCCTGGCAGGAAGACCGTTACACCCTTAAAGGAGAAGGCAAAGAAACCTGGACGCCCCGCTTCACCTTCCATGGGTTCCGGTTCGTAGAGATCACCGGCTGGCCCGGCAAGCCTGGTGTAAACGATATCGACGGTCTCCGCCTCAGTGCTGACCTCCAAACTGCCGGTAGCTTCACCAGTTCCAATGCCATGCTGAACCGGCTGGATACCGTTATTCAAAATACTTTCCTGAGCAATGTGTTCAGCGTACAATCCGATTGCCCTGCACGCGAGAAGCTGGCGTATGCCGGAGATATCCTTTGCAGCGCGGGGTCATTCATGTATCATTTCCAGATGCCGGGCTTCTATACCAAAACCCTTCGCGATCATGTGGATGCTCAGCGTCCTGAGGGTGGGATTACTGAAACTGCACCTTATGTTGGTATTGAAGATTCCGGTCCGGGTGATGGTTCCGGCCCTATGGGCTGGCAGGCAGGGTACCCCTTCCTGATCAAAAGAGTGTATGATTTTTATGGAGATAAGCGCATTGTGGAAGTGAATTATCCTGCCATGCAACGGTTGATAAAATTCCTGCAGTCCCGTGCAAAAAATCACCTGTTCGATAAAGAAGACCTTGGTGATCATGAAGCACTGGACGACCGGGAGATTCCTCTCACCGCATCACTCTTTTATTTTCTCAGCGCCAAAGTAATGGCAGACTTCGCGGGGATACTGGAGAAACCAGCTGATGTTGCGGAATACACCAAGCTGAGCAACGATATCCGCTTAGCGATAAAGAATAAATTCTATCAGTCGTCCACAGGCCAGTTCCGCACAGGTACACAAACCGCGCAGTCCATGGGCCTTTGGTCGGATATATTGGATGAAGGCGAAGAAGGGAAAGCACGCGAAGCATTATTGAACGCTATCAGCAAAAAAGATCATCATCTGTCCACCGGCATCTTCGGTACCAAAATGATGTTTGATGTACTGCGTGAGCAGGATCAGAACGAAGTGGCTTACCGCATCGCCAACCAGCGTACTTATCCAGGTTGGGGGCATATGATCGAAAGCGGGGCCACCACGTTGTGGGAAACCTGGAAGTATTCAGATAACACCTTTTCCCAGAATCATCCTATGTATGGCTCCATCGGAGAGTGGTTCTACCGCTCCCTGCTGGGCATTAACGCAGCTGCACCGGGCTTCAGGAAAATCATTATCCGTCCGCAGCCTGCGGGCGACCTCACTTCCGCCAAAGGGCACCTGCGCAGCATGTATGGTACAATCAGCAGCGGCTGGAACATCAGGAATGGCATATTTACGCTTACTACCAGCATCCCGGGTAATACCACGGCGGAAGTTTATATTCCCCTGAAGTATGGGAGCATGGTGAAGGAAAGCGGGAAAGTGATGCAGCCGTTACATACAGAAGGCAGTAATGCTGTGTTTGCCGTAGGTTCCGGGAATTATGTGTTCACAACATCAGGTAAGTAAATGCTAAGAATAACCGGTTTATTACTGTTGCTGTCGATGGCTACTGCCGCGCAGGAAACGATTCTCCTGCATGGCGGTACGCCCCCTCATATGTTGCCCGCTGCGGCAACGGCAAAGGAAAATGTGCGCACGGATAAAACGGTGGGATTGCTGGTGTCCAACATCACGCAGCCTACACTGGAAGTGTTCCTTCCTGAAGCAGGGAAAGCCAATGGCACGGCGGTGATTATTTGTCCGGGTGGGGGATATGGTGTATTACTGATGAGCCGGGAAGGGACTGATGTTGCCAAAGCATTTACGAAAGAGGGCGTTACTGCTTTCGTATTGAAATACCGGCTGCCGGCAGCTTCACTGATGCGCGAGCCTTCGTTAGCCCCTTTACAGGATGCACAGGAGGCTATCCGCATTGTGCGGGAGCGTGCTAAGGAATGGGGGATAGATGAAAAGAAGATCGGCATCATGGGCTTTTCTGCTGGCGGACATCTGGCAGCTACCGCAGGTACGCACTTTGAACAGGCCGTTATCAGAAACAAATTGGGTACTTCCCTGCTGCCTGGTTTTATGCTGCTGGTGAATCCTGTAATCAGTTTCACGGACAGTATTGGCCATGCGGGTTCCAGGAAGAATCTGCTGGGTACAACACCAGCTCCTGAAAAGGTGCGCTGGTTCTCCAATGAGTTGCAGGTAAGTGATAAAACTCCGCCAGCTTTCCTCGTGCATGCGGGAGATGATACAGTGGTGGATGAAAAGAACAGCCTGTATTTCTATCAGGCCCTCCGGAACCATAAGATTCCCGCATCGCTGCATATTTATCAGAAAGGGGAGCACGGCTTTTTAAAAGAACCGGCCTTCGATGAATGGTTCGGCCGCTGCCTCTTTTGGATGCGGCAGGCGGGGTGGATGTAATTATTGGAAGTGATAGCGCAGGCTGATTTATAACTGCTTCAACCCTTTCTCTGTCAGGTATGGCCATAAAAGACCCTGAAACACATTCGTATACGCCTGCTCCGCCTGTTTTCCTTTCAGCCGTTGCGTAAGCTCGTTGTGAGCTAACCAATAATCCCCCACCAGGAAGATCTGCGTAACCAGCTCCTGCAGCACAGGCTCAGGAAACCCTTTCCGGAAAATCCCTTTCTCCTGCCACTTGCCGAATAAGCCCATAAACTCTTTCTCCCTGCGCTTCACCAGTATGTGATACTTCTTTTTGATATCGGGTATGCGCATGCCTATTTCCGGGAAATGAAGGAAGATGAAGCGGTATTTATAGAGAACGGCAAACGATTGTCCGGCGAAAACAAGCAGATCCTTAGGACGGGCGGATGCTGCGGCTTCTACGCCGGCCATAAGTGCATCCATACCTGCGGCAAGTGCTTCATAGAGTGCGGTAATGATATCATCCGTGTGCCGGAAGTGATAATGCAGGTTCCCTGCGCTGATGCCCATTTCCGCCGCAATATGGCGGCTGGTAATGGTGTGGATGCCCTTCTCATTATACAAATCCAATGCGGTCTGCAGAATCTTCGCTTTCGTATCCATCCACAAATATACCCACCTTTCTTTGGAAAACTGATTTAGATTAGGTCTTTTGTTCTAAACGGGTAGTACATTTGTTCTAAATAACTGAAAAATGGAACAAACTACTGAACAGCAACAGTCGGGGAGATCGTGGTTTCAGGGTATCCGGGAGATGTTTCTGCCCCTGAAGCCTACAGACGGGCCGGTGGCCAGAACGTTGAAAGATAGTGCTTTCTACCTCTTCGGTATCCTTGCCCTGCTGGTATCTGTTTCCCTGGCGGCCGTGATAATTTTCGTAGTCTGATATGCGGCTGTTCATTACATCCGCCATTGGATGGAGCATCATCCACGGGTTCCGCGCCCTCGGTTACCCCATTCCCATTCTCAACGGTTACCTTACCGATCTGCTGGCCGTGCCGGTGATGATCCACATCGCCCTGCTGTTCACCCGCCGCTTCCTCGTGCAGGATCCCTCTTTCAGGTATCCCTTCTCCTGGATCCTGTTTATCTCCGCATATGTATCGTTGGTCATGGAAGTGGTGGTGCCGCATTTTTCTCCCGCTTATACGGCCGATGGCTGGGATGCAGTGGTTTACTTCGCGGGAGGCATCTGTTATCACATAACCGGGCAATACCTTTTACGGGTACAGCCGAAATAAGAAAGGGCCGGCTTTCGCCGGCCCTCGCAAGGTTTCCATAAGCATAATATTCATCAGGGGCGTTGCCACCAGAGCTTCGTGCCGGGGTTATCCGCTCCGTTCAGGAGGGCGGCGGCTTTGGTGGTCTCGTCTTTGTTGTTCTTATATTCGTCGGGCGGGAAAGGCAGGCGGTTGATGAAACCGGGTACCGTGCCCCCGCTAAGATTAACTACCACAGGCCAGAGTTTGGGATATCCCGTACGGCGGAACTCCGTCCATGCCTCCTGCCCATCAGGGAAGAGGCTGATCCATTTCTGGGTAATGATCCTTTCCAGTTTTCTTTCCACATTATCCCCATCGTTCCAGGCTATGGTTACAGTGCTGAGGAATGCATCGGTCACCGCTACGTTGTTTTCTGCATTCACAGGGTCAGTATATACTGCGGGTTTGGCGGTGCTGTTGGCGATATATGCCGAAGCATCCCCTGCATCATACTGTGCGAAGGAAGTGCGGATACCTTCTTCATACATAGCTTTAGCCGTGCCTTTCATATCCCAGCCACGAAGCGCACCTTCTGCCCGGAGGAAAAACATCTCGGAAGCGGCCATCACACGGATGGGCGTGCTGCGCTCGATGTTGAGAGGGGAGAAGGTTTCATAATCCGTCTTCACCTTGATGTCGATCCCGTTACGGACACCTTTGAACGGATTGCCCGCGAGCGCAGAAGCACGGAAGTATTTCGGCAGACGGGGATCACTGTACCCTTTAAGGAACGATTCCATGGGAGCGCCCATCCGTATATCATTGTATTCCTGGCTGATCACGTACAGCGAATTGCTAACCGTGATGCCACCACCTGAACGTACCATGGCGTTCTGTGCGTTGGTGGTGAGTACACCGTATTCATTGGCAACTGCTTCCTCTGCTTTTGTTTTGGCTACCTGTGGTTTGGCATAGTACAACCGCATGGCAAGCCGCAGCTTCAGGGAATTGGCAAGGCGTATCCAGTTAGCATATTCACCTCCGTAAACAAGATCGAAAGGCTTCAGCTGCGCTTTACCTCCGGGATTGTTTTTATCGAATGTAGTAAGCGAGGCTATTGCCTGATCCAGCTCCGTGAAGAAGGCGTTGTATACGCTTTCCTGGCTGTCGTAGGGCGTGGAGAAGCCTCCTGCGCCAAATTTACTGTAGGGTATAGGGCCGAATACATCGGTAACGCGGTGCATGGCCGCTACTTTAATGATAGTGGCCACGGCAAAGAGATCCGGGCGCGTGGTTTCTCCACGCTCCTTTACCAGCTTCCAGCCACTCATAACGTTATCAAACGGAACTTTGAACACCCAGTTGTTCCAGTCCATCATGAAATAGTTGGAGTTGTTCTTGCCGCTGTTAAAGGGAGTAGGGATACCCATGAAACCGGAATAGATATCGGCATTGAGGTTTTGCTGCAGCTGGTACTGCCAGTCTACCGTACTGTAAATACTGGTGAGCATGCCAGGAATGAACGCGCCCACATATTTATAATCGTATTTCAATAATGAATCGGTTAACTCATTTGGGTTGGTGTTGAATGACTCAAAGTTTTTGGTGCAGGCCGTTTGTCCGGTGAGGAAAAGCCCCAGCGCTGCGGCGGGCAATAGTTTATATATGGATTGGATACTTTTCATGTTGTTGTGCTTTTGCGGTGAGCATTAGAAGGTAACTTTCAGGTTGGCCCCGATGTTGCGCTGGCTGGGCAGACCGAAGTAATCATAACCCTGGAACTGGTTAGTGGTAAAGGCGGTGATCTCCGGATCGTATGGCGCCTTCTTGTGAATGAGCCACAGGTTGCGGCCAACGAGCGAAAGCTGCAGCTGGCGCACTTTGTTACCCAATGCCTTCGTTGGAATGCTATATCCCAGCGAAAGCTCGCGCAGGCGTACATTGGTTGCGCTGTAGGTATACAGCGCCAGTGCCGATGAAGTAGCGCCGGTTATGCTTTGATAGTAATCTTTCGCGGGCACGGTTTTATCTCCCACTTTCACTCCGCCATTATCCCGGGCTTCTGCTGTACGCTGCGATACGCCGAAGTTATCCATGATGGCCTCTGTGGTGGATACTACTTCGCCGCCAATGCGGGCATCGATCAGGAATGATAACTGGAACTGCTTCCAGCCAAAACTGTTGTTCCAGCCCATGAGGTAACGGGGATTGGCATTGCCTACTTTCTTGTATTCTCCAATCTCGGGAACGTTTTTGTCGTTCAGCGCAATGGTGCCGTCTGCAGTACGTTTCACATCTTTTGCGTAGATGTCGCCATAGCTGCCGCCTTTGCGCACGATGAGCCTGTACCCTGCAAAGTCAGACACCACAAATTCTTCCTGCGTTCTCCGCGTGCCGGTGAACGGATCGGTGTAATCCATCATCTCTACCACCTTATTGCGGTTAAGCCCGTAATTGAGCGTGCTGTTCCATTGTACCTGCCCGATCTTTCCGTTGTAACCCAGACTGGCTTCTATCCCTTTATTCTCGATGTTGCCGGCATTCACATAGTATGCGTTGTAGCCAACTGAGGGCGATACCTCTACTTTGAAATACTGGTTGCGGGTAGATGATTTGTAGTAGGTGGCGGAGAATGAAAGCTTATCGTTCAGGAAGCGCATATCCAGCCCGGCTTCGAAAGAGCGGGTACGCTCGGGCTTCATCTCTGCAAAAGGTTTGGCATGGATGGCCTGAATGGCACCACCGGTAGTAAGGGCGATGGTGGGCATGGAAATATAAATGGGAATGGAGTTGGCTACTTCACTGAGTGAAGTACGCGCTTTCAGGAACGATATTGCCTGCGGGAGTTTCACCATTTCACTGATCACGGCAGAAAGGCCGGCAGATGGATAGAAGTAAGATTGGTTTTGGGTGAATGCCAGTGCAGACGACCATTCGTTCCTCGCCGTTACGTCGAGATACAGCATGTCGCGGAAGCCCAGTTGTGCAGTGGCAAATACAGCCTGTGTCTGTATCCGGTCGTTCTTTTCAAAAGGAGCAAAGCGGGTAAAATCGATGTTGGCGAAAGTGAACATGTTCGCGAACTGCAGGAGGTAGCCATTACTCCAGCCGGTGGCGTTATCTACCACATCCTGCACACTGCTGCCCACATTGGCCTGGATGGAGAAATCACCGGCACGGTGTTGTGCGGTTACGAGAATGTCGGCATATGTCTGCCGTACGAAGGAGCGCGTTTTGTCGTAGCGGCCATTATCACCCGCGAGGAATTTAGGGGTGGATGCGTAGCTCTGTGCTTCATACACATCATTGGTACGGTCGTGCTTCGCACGCCCGGTTACGCTCAGCCAGGGTGTGATGCTATACTTCGCAGCCACGGAACCGATGAAGCGGTTGCGCTGTAATGAGTTGGTATTGCGGTTCACTACCCAGAACGGGTTCTGCAGCATCATACCCGGGTCGGAATAAGGCCAGCGCTGGGTATTGAAGTTGCGGTTCACATTATATTCTTCGAACTGCCGGAAGCTGTTGAAGTCATGCGCACGGGGGAAGAGGTACACGCCCACAATTGGGTTGTAGTACTGGCCCTGTACAGGTACATTGTCCTGATCCATGTTCAGGTACTGTGCGCTTACATCAATGTTCAGCCGGTCGTTGAGCAGACTGGTAGTATGGCGGGCGCTGAAGTTGTAACGGGCATACGTGTTTTTAGGAACGATGCCGGTGGCGTTTACCGCTGCTGCGGAAAAATAGTTCTGGCTGCGCTCGTTGCCTGCAGAAATATTGATGGCATGGGTATAGCTGTTGCCTGTCTGGAAAAAGCTCTTATTGTCGGCATTAGCGGCCTGTTTGTTGCCCCAGCTGTAGAAAGAGCCTGCGGTGGGCGTGGCGCCGTAGCTGCTCTGGAACTCAGGCAGCAGGAGGGGCTTGCTGTAATTGGCATTGAGGGAATAATTCACGGAGGGCTTTCCGCTGCGGCCTTTCTTGGTGGTAAGCAGGATAACGCCGTTAGCAGCCTGGCTGCCATAGAGCGCTGCGGAAGAAGCGCCGGTAAGTGCAGTTACGCTTTCAATATCGTCGGGGTTGATGTTGGCAATACCATCGCTGCCACCGGGTACGGAGAAGCCGTCGGTTTTCTGCTGGGTGAAGAGGTCGGGCAGGGGGATACCGTCTACCACAAACAGCGCGTTGTTATTGCCGTAAATGGATTTGTTTCCACGCATTACTACTTTGGTGGCACCACCCGGACCGGAGGAACTGTTGCTCACGGCCATACCGGCCACTTTGCCGGTGAGGGTATTCACCAGACTGGGGTCTTTTACATTGTTCAGTTCCCCGCCGGAAATGGTTTGTACGTTATAGGTAACGCTGCGGGCCGATTTGCGGATGCCGAGTGCCGTTACCACTACCAGCTCCTTCAGTTTGTTCACACCCTGCCGGAGTGTGAATGAGATGTTCAGCGCTTCGTTACCTGCCTGTATGGTGCTGTCCTGCGCTTCGAACCCGAGGAAGCTCACGCGGAGGGTATGCGTGCCGGCAGGTATATCAGCCAGCCTGAAGCGGCCCTGTGCATCGGTAACGGTGCCGCGGCGGAGGTTACGCAGTTCCACAGTGGCGCCGGGGATGGGAGCACCAGCTTCATCGGCCACCGATCCGGTAATCTGGATGGCTGCGGGTGCGGTTTCGGTAACTGCTTTCTCCTGTATAACGATGATATTATTCCGGATTACGTAGGTAAGGGAGTGGCCTTTCAGGCATTTGTCCAGCACTTCTTCTACCGTGGCGTTCTGCACGTCGATGGTAACGGGTGCGGCGCTGCGGATAAGTTTCATGTCGTACAGGAGGGAGTACCCGCTCTGCTTCTGGATCTCCGTAAAGATCCTGCCCAGCGGTGCATTCTTCCTGCTGAGGGTGATGGTTTGGGAGAAGCCGGCGGCGCTGACGTGCAGGGCTGCCGCAAGCATCAAAATGGCCGTTAATTTCATAACGAGTAATAGTTTAGCAGGCAAGAGCCGTTTACGTGGCATGGCTTTGCCGGACACAAGTAGTTTCATACTTTTGTACAGTTTGGGTTTGGTAATGTAAATAGTGTTTAACCGCGCTTTTCTGACGAACCCGAACAAATCCGCCGGGAGTGTTGACGCACTCCTGGTTTCGTTTAGGGCTGTCTCACATTGTCAGCTTTTCATGTTTTATCTGATTTTGGTTTGACTTCGTTGCTGTTATGGTAATACTTCGAGCTTTCTTCCCTGTATACGGCAATTAACGCCACTGCTGCGGAGGGCGTCTACCATCGCCTGGAGGCTTACATTCCGGGCTATCCGCCCTGCAAATTCACGGTCGGAGATATCTCCTTTCCATTCTACTTCCACATCGTACCAGCGCCCTATCTGCCGCAGCAGCACGGGAAGGGTAGTACCTTCAAACTGGAAATACCCGTTCTTCCATGCCAGCGCCTGCTCCATGTCGGCAGCTTTTACTTCCAGCATGCCCCCGGCAATAAACCGTGCTTCCTGCCCCGGGCGCAATTGCACTGCATTCCCTTTCCGGGTTACGCGCACCGCACCTTCCAGCAGGGCAGTTCGGGCCTGCGGCTCTTCGGCATAAGCGTTCACATTGAACTTGGTTCCCAGTACTTCCACCACCGCATCACTGACCTTTACACGAAAGGGTTTTGCCGCATCAGCAGCCACTTCAAAATATCCTTCACCTGTCAGCTCCACCAGCCGCTCGTTACCCGTAAAGGCGGAAGGAAACCGGAGAGATGAAGCGGCGTTCATCCATACCACCGTGCCATCCGGCAACTGTACCTGGTACTGGCCGCCGTTGGGGGTTGCAATGGTGTTGTATACCGGCGCACCGCCATCTTCTTCGGAATGGTACTGTATACGCCCGCCATCGAGCTTCACGATTCTGGTGTTGCCCTGTTGGGAAAGATCGCCGGCATTGGCATCGTCAAGGTTAATGACGGAGCCGTCGCCGAGGGTGAGCGTGGCTTTATTACCACCGGGTACGGGCTTTGGCGCCTGCGTAATGGCTGGTTTGTCTTGTTGCTGAGTTTGGCGGTAGATGAACCAGCTGCCAGCTACCAGCAGCAGTACCGCTGCTGCGGCAGCTATCTTCCGCCAGATGGGGTATATATGGGGGGCAGGTAGCTGTTCCTCATATTCCAGCCTTTGCCGCAGACCGGCTACGGATGCGGCAGTGGGTACCGGATAGGCTTTCAGTGCATCGGATACACCGGCTTCGTCCAGCATGGCATGGAACTCATCAGGCGAAGCAGTATCCAGCCAGGCGTGGAATGCCTGCTCTTCCTCCGGCGTAAGCGTGCCGGAGGCGTATTTCTCCAGGCAGGAAATGATTTTATCCCTTGTCATGCGCTAAAGACGGGCGACAAAGAAAAAAGGACACCCCCTCCGGAAAATATTTTTTAACGGGAAAGAAAAATGAGGGCCAGCATGCCTGCCGTCCACTCCGCATGCAGCCGCAGGTAGTCTTTCACCTGTGCCGTAGCCGTACTCAGGTGCTTTTTTACGGCCGACCGGGATATGCGCAGCCGGGCGGCAATCTCATCGAGCGATAAGCCTTCTTCTGTACTCAGGAGGAAAACAGCCTTCCTGCGCTCAGGCAGGTGGGTAATAGCCTCACGGGCCATACGGTGGTACTCCCGGTAGGCCACGGCAGCCTCGGTAGGGTTATCCAGCAAAACATCCTTTTGCTGCAGATGGTGGATGGCCTTGCGGCCGGATTGGTTTTTACGGAGCAGGTCCACCATCCGGTTCTTGGCCATGCGGAACAGGTAATCCTCGAGGGACCTAACTCCGGTAAGAGTATCACGGCATGCCCAGACTTTGAGGAATACATCCTGCACGATTTCTTCCGTGTCTTCGTGCTGGCGGTTAATGAAGAAGATGAAGCGGTACAGGCGGGGATAGTAATGCACGTACAAACGGGTAAACGCATCCATGTCGCCGGCTATGGCCAGCTGCAGGAGGGTGCGCTCATCTCCGGGCGTCAGGTGTTCACTGTCGGTACGTCCGCTCAACATGGAATTACTTGTCTGATACTGCGGTAAGGTAATAATTATTTGGAAACCGGTAATTATTCGTGACCTCCGCGCATGCCCAGCAGGCGGCGGTAGATTTCTGCAGCTATGGGGCCGGGCTTACCATTGCCTACCGGGCGGCCGTCGATATTCAGTACCGGTGTAACGATCTTGGTGGTGCTGGTAATGAACGCTTCGCGTGCGGTAACGAGGGAGGAAAGGGGAAGCTGTGCTTCCTGTGGCCGGAGGTCGCGCATGGTCAGGATCTTTTTGCGGGTAACCCCTTTCAGGATACGGTCGGCCGGGGTGATGAGGTCGCCGTTTTCAGTTACTGCCCAGAAGTTAGCCCGGGGGCATTCTCGTACGGATCCGTTCTGGTGATACAGCACATCATCGGCATGATGCTCGCGGATGTAAGGCTGCAGATAAATTGCCTGCAGGTAATCGATGGTTTTAACTTCAGGCAGTTGGCGCTGATAATCATGCTTTACCAGCTGAATGCCTTTATCGAAAATGGCCGGGTCGTAATGATACGGCGCCAGTGTAATGAGCAGATTGGGAGTGGCAAGGGTATATCCGTTTTCAGAATAGCCTCCGGTAAGCGTGATGCGCACGCCTGCATGTGGCACTCCGTTTATTTCAATGAGTTCTCTCAGCAATTGCTTCAGCCTGCTGCGGTCTACATCGGGTGTGAGCCGCATTACGGAAGCAGAGTGGTAGAAGCGGTCGAGGTGGTCTTCGAGGAAAACAGGTTCCCATTCCCTTGCACGGAAATAATCGAATATACCATACCCGCGTTGTATGGAGAGGTCGGAGATAAGAACTTTCGCTTCGCTTTCCGGAACAATGGCTCCGTTGATGATGGCATGGCTCATGGTTGCAAACGGTTATACTGTTGAAGGATAGGGATTACTTTGTCTAAAGGTAAGGCTTCCACGGTGTTGCCCTGCTGCCCTTTGGATGAGCGGGCCATAAAAAGGGAATTGATAATGGCTTCTTCCGTTGCTTCTATGGCAGCCATGAACAGGGGCGACATGTTATCGTTCTGCAGCAGGGATACGGATTGCACCGGCTGATCGCTGCTATAGGGAACACGCAATCCTGCCGCGGTAGAGAAGGCGATCACATAATCACCGCTGCCGTTGGATGCGATGCCGCCTGTTTTTCCCAGTCCCAGCATGGCCCTGCTGGCAAGGCGCATCAGGTTCCGGTGATCGATGGGCGCATCGGTAGCCACCACTATCATACAGGAACCATCTACATTATTCAGTAAGTGATTGCTGAAGTTGAATTTCCCCAACTTCCTCCCAACAGGCGCACCGTTCACTTCCAGTGCCCCTCCGAAATTGGATTGTACAATCACGCCCACGGTATACCCGCCCAAACTGGCAGGCAGTTTACGCGATGCAGTGCCTATGCCGCCTTTGAAACCAAAGCATACAGTACCGGTACCCGCACCCACATTGCCTTCTTCCACTTTACCAGTAGCGGCCTTCTGAATGGCAGCAGTTACGTCTTCTGTCGTTACATGCCGGCCACGGATATCGTTGAGATAACCATCATTCGTTTCACCTACCACTGCATTTACGGACTGTACTTTCTCATTGCCCTTTTCTGCCAGTGCCAGTCCGGTTACGGCCTGCATGGCCACCGGCACACTGAGGGTATTGGTGAGGACGATGGGTGTTTCGATATTACCCAGCTCGTTTACCTGGGTACTACCCGCCAGCTTTCCGAAGCCGTTGCCGACAAAGATGGCGGCAGGAACTTTTTGCTGGAAGAGGTTGCCATCGGCTGGGATAATAGCAGTTACACCAGTGCGTACAGAGTCGCCTTTGATGAGGGTGGTATGCCCCACCTTCACGCCCTGTACATCCGTGATACTGTTCAGCACACCGGGTTGCATCACGCCAATGCGGATACCGTATTCCCGTGCGCGCTTGCGCTCCTGTGCGGCCAGCGCTCCGGGGAGGAGGAGCAGGGCCAGAATGGCTGAACGATTGAACATGATACAATGATAATGATTTTTTCAGGGGGCGAAAAGGGGCTTCTGTAAAAGCAGAACGCCCCCGTTTCCGGAGGCGTTGCCAATTTATCATAATTGCTGATCAGGGCATGTTATCGCGGCAGGGGAGGAAGGTAAACATCCACTTTACCGGGTTTTGCCAGTCGCGGCCTTTAAAGGTGGTTACGGGAGCTTTGATTTCCACGATGTTCCAGCCTTTCTTCAGCATCACTTTCGCAGGAGCACGGTAAGCATAACCTTCGTTAGTATAAGGTGTTTCGAGGGTAATGGTTTTGCTGGCGTTTTCCCATACCGGAGGGGGGATGATGTTACCATTCACCCGGATGCTGCTCTGGCGGCTGTCCCATGCACCGGCAACGGGAGGCAGGGAAGCGTGGGAACGTGAGAAATCATGGAAGCCTATCCAGCAATCGGTTTCTCCATCCCGGTCGCTCCAGATTCGGGTGGAGGCATACCAGGTGGTGTTCTCTGCCGGGTTTGACAGCAGTCCCTGCGGATTAGGTGCCCACCAGTGACGCAGGATAATAGTGCCGCCAACGGCAGTCTGGGATGGTTTAGCGGCCGCGGTATCGAACTCCTGTGCAGGGTTACCACTGTTCGCAAACGGACCGTACAGCTGCCACTGCTGCCCGCTTTGCGGATAGTAGGTAAACGGCAGGCCTTTGAAGTACCGCACCTTATGATCTGTCAGCCGCTTCTCGAACTCAGCGAATGCTGCGGCTATCTCCGGACCTATATGAACTTTAATGCCCGGTGTGCCACCACCTTTCCAGGTGCGCTCGGCGAATGTGAGGAGCGACGGATAGGCCGGGTTCATGATCATTACGTCTTCTTCATGGGTAACATTCCGGTCGTGCCAGAGGCAAAGCGTTCCGCCGAGTGCGGAGGCATTGCCCACAGGCGTATTGCAGAGCTGGCGCTGGTAAATGCTTATAACGCTTTCCAGCGGGTCCATGTGGTTGATGTAGAGCTGGCGGGAATCGATGTAGCGGATATTTTCTTTCCCCTCTTCAATATCCCCTTCAGACCATAACTGCCGCAATACGCTTTCCGGGAAGTTGCCACCCGGCATCCAGCCTATTACTTTCTTACCCATGTTTTCGAGGAGGGCAGTCATTTCCGGGAGGAACGCTTTGTTGGTGATCTTCACTTCATCGGCTCCGATGTGCAGGTAAGGCAGGTCATATTCGGCACAAAAGTCTTTAAGGATCTGTTTAACGATGGCCGCGCCGGAATCGCTTTGCATATCCACACCCATGGCTCTGCGGAAGGCGGCGCTATGCCCGGGCATATCTATTTCCGGCACCAGTTCTATGTGGCGCTCGCGGCAATAACGGATCAGTTCATGCAGGTCTTTTTCTGAATAGAACTTCCCTTTCTGCCGGATCATATGACGGGCTTCGGTGAGCTGAGGGTAATGCTTGAAGTGGAGCCTCCAGGCCACGTCTTCCGTAAAATGGAAATGAAACACGTTCATTTTGTAACGGCTCATGATATCGATCTGCTCTTTAAGTAGTGCCATAGGCTGGTAATTACGGCCCACATCTACCATGTACGACCGCCAGGAGAATGCCGGCCAGTCGCGGATGGAGCAGCCCTCAATATAACCGGAAGCACTCAGCTGGCGAAGGGTTTGCAGGGCATTAAAAATACCATGGGCTGTGCCGGCCGTAACCTTCACTTCCTGCGCGCCTGCTTCAATGGCATACGCTTCTTCCGCATGTACCGGTACGGTAATCTCCGCTTTTACAAGACGGATTACTTTTTCACCGGCCGGAGCTTTCCGCACGATTTTAATATTGCGGAAACCCTGCTCTGCCAGCATAGCCTGCAGCCGTAGGGCTTCTGCTTTCAGCGCCGGATCGGAATATATTATTGACCGGCAGGCTGCCAGTTCAAAACGTGCATCGCGCCACGTCAGTTCTGCAGGGAGCGGTAATAACGAAGGACGGGCATTTTCAGTTAGAACTACAGGGGAATTGGCTACGGGCGATGCCGCTTGTGCAGCATGCAAACAGAAGGCCAGGAGGCCTCCGAAGAGTAGGCGTGGAAGTCGGAATGTCATGAATTAATATGCTACGTTGGTAAATACAATCTGTTTGTAATCGTCGTATTCGAACAAGATACCCACTTTCTTTTTACCATTTGCCACCAGATCGGAATAGGCGGTATGGGAGTTCCTGCGTGGGTTATCGGGCCGGTTAGCGATGGGGATGCTTTTGTAATACGATTTGCCATCGTTGCGGCTTACCCGCAGCACGAGGTTATTGCGCTGTACGGTATCGGCATTATTGCAGAACAGCAGGATGCGTTTCCTGGCGCTGCCCACGCTTAATACCGCGCCCTGGCATACAGGGTCTGGCAACTGGCGGTCGAAGAAGGTAGTGTCCCATGTGGCGCCGCCATCACTGCTTTCTGCAATGATACGCGACCTTTCATCCCCCCGCTGATTGCGGATGTTCATCACCATTCTATCGCCTTTCAGCTGAGCAGCCATAGCTTCATTTCCACCGGGCGTACTTACGGTTTCGCTGAGGTGGAAGGTTTTGCCGTGATCATCGGTATAAAAGCCGTGTGCCTGGTAATCTTTAAACTCCCTGTCGGGCGTACCGGAAGAGTGATTCGCAGCTACGAATATTCTTCCCTTGAATTTACCATCTGCAAACTGCATGGCGTGGCCGGGTGTATTGGCATAGCTGCGCCAGTCTTCTTTGAAATTATATGCAGGATTGAGATCAGGACGGTTAGGCCGGTGCGTTTGCGTGGTGATGTTTACGGCATCCGACCAGCTGAGGCCGCCGTCTGTTGAAGTCTTATACCATACTTCGCGCAGCCCTTTCCCTTTTCTTACTTCACTTTCATGATTGTCGCCGGTATTGTAAAAGAGGAAGATCCTGCCGCTGGGATATGCC
Organism: Chitinophaga deserti; assembly: GCF_003149455.1. GTDB lineage: Bacteria > Bacteroidota > Bacteroidia > Chitinophagales > Chitinophagaceae > Chitinophaga > Chitinophaga deserti. The sequence goes on along the minus strand of NZ_QFFK01000001.1, from coordinate 26,854 downwards.
GGATCAGTCATATCTACTACAGGCGCAGGGTTACCTGCCTGCAGATTATTGTAATCCACCACGGTGCGTAATGCACTCCAGGTTTTACCGCCATCGGCGCTTTCTTTCAGTACGATATTGATATCCCCGAAATCCCCGGCATGGTCTACCCGGCCTTCACAGAATGCGAGCAGTTTACCGCCGGCAGATACAATGGCGGGAATGCGATAACTTTTATGGCCATCCTGCCCGCTGACAAACACGGGCGTAAAAGATTGCTGTGCCTGCACACCTGCACCAGACAGCAAAAGGAACAGGCTAAAGAAATATTTATGGATCATGTTACAATTTTTAAGGTTCAATACGGAGGCGGAATGTGGATGCCGGTAATCCGGCGGCATTCTGAAGATTTGCGTCCGTATAGGGCTGCCATCCGTAATATACGAAAGCAGGCCTTTCAGGAGCCGCAATTTCCACAGTATTCCCATGAATAGTGGCGGCTGCGGGATGTATGCCGTCGAGGGAAAACCCTTTCAGCATTGCGCTTCCGGCAGGCCGCAGCCCCTCCGCCCAATTAAAATGAATAATGACTTTCCCGGCTGCATACGCTGCTTTTTGCGCAAGTGGTCCGGATGGTACAACCGCATACCCGTAAAAGTCATATAGTGCCCATGCGGCAAGGCGTTCACCTACCATCTTCTTATCAGTGGGGTGTACGTCATGCATAGCCCCCACATCGCTGGACACAGCCATGCCGGTATGCGGAACTTCCTGCAGCATACGCCGCTGCCCGTCGCGGAAAGCAGGCCATAAGTGAGAACGGTATTTAATGCTGTCGATGGAAGAGAGCTGTACAAAATAACAGGGGCGTTCGGCCAGTAGTGGCGATAGGCTTCCAGTATTACCCTAAATAGCCGGCCGTATTCCTCCACGCGTGCCATTTCCTGTGCATTGGTTTCCCCCTGATAGAAGAGGAAGCCGGCAATAGGATTTTCAGTTAGTCGCCGCAATCCTTTATCGAATGCAAAACCCGGTTTATATCCATGAGCTGGCCCTTCAACACTGGAATCTGCTCCGCGGTTCTGCCTCCCTCTTTCCCGGGCCCAGTCGGGCAGGTGCTTATTCTCCAGCCAGTTGCCACGTACTTTTTGCACAAATACGGAGTCTGCCGCCAGTGCTTCTTTCGGAATAAATGTTTCCAGTGGTGCGCCACCAATGGCCAGGTGTACCAGCCCGATGGGAACGCTCGTCTGCTTCGTTACCCGCTCCGCAAAGTAAAATGCCACAGCACTCATGCTGCGGATGGAGGTACTATCGCACTGTTCCCAATATCCTGTGTAAAAGGTGCCGCCATCAATGAGGCGGGCAAGACTGTCGGGGAACGCCGTACCGTAAATCCCTTTCCCGATGTACCGGGGATTATACTGGCGTATCAGCGGCCGGGCAACAAATGGTTGTAACGATTTGTAATGCGCCTCCCCATTCATAGGAAACTCCATGTTAGATTGCCCGAGGCATAGCCACACATCGCCCACCAGCAGGTCGCGGAGCTTTATACGCTCTTTGCCGGAAGTGATGAACATATCACCGGGCACGGCATTCGCTTTCATCGGGCGTAGCTGTACACGCCAGCTACTGTCTCCCCCGGCACGGGCAGCAAGCTTTTGGCCGCTGAAGGTAATATGCACGGTTTGCCCCGGCGTGGCTTTCCCTTCGAGTGTGAGGGGCTTTCCACGCTGCAGCACCATATGGTCCATCCATTCCGGCGCGGTTTTCAGTTGCCCTAAAGCCAGCGCCGGAGTCAGGATCAGCAATGCGATGCCCCTGACCATACTGCGTTCTTTTGAAGATAAGTGTTCAATATCTGCATACAATACCATTCCTGGCGTGGTAAATGGAAAGGCCCTTTAAACAGGTTACCCTTCGCAGTTTGTGCAATACTGCCATCGCGGTGAAGATAGCCAAACCATTCGCCATGTTCCTTGTCGTGGAAGCGGGCGTAGGAATAATCGTGTACCTGCCGGTGCCATTGTGCGTATTTGGGATTGCCGGTTACAAGATAGGCTAGGAGTGTGGCAATGATGGTTTCGTTATGCGGCCACCAGAACTTCATATCCTGCCAGTATTCCTGAACAGGTTTGTTATACACATCCCGGAAGTAGAGAATGCCTCCATGCTGCTCATCCCATCCGCGCTCCCACATATAATCCAGCATGCGGCAACCCAGGCTGATCAGCCGCGCATCGTTACCACGGTGCATTGCCTCATGGAGAATGAACCAGGCCCCTTCAATGGCATGCCCGGGGTTTAATGTTCTGCCGTCGATATGATCGATGATGGAACCATCCGGTGCCACCTGCTCCATCACACAACGGATATCGTCTTTTACAAAGTATTGTTCAATCTCATTAATCCAGTTATCGATCAGCGCATCACAACGCGGGTCACCAATAGTATCACGCAGCTGCTGCGCTGTGTTGAGCATGATCATGGGCACACCAATCCCTTTAGCCGGGCGTGTTGGCTCAAACTTGGGTTGCAGCAGTCCGGGGATGGTAGCGTATTCCACGCATTTACCAAACAGCTCCCGTGCCTGGGCTGCGATGTTCTCGTCGTTCGTAGCACGGGCATAGGATGCCATGGCTATTACGGCAAAGGTTTCGGAGAAATAATAGCGGCGCTTGCGGATAGGGGCGCCATTGCGGGCTACGTGGAAGAACATCCTGCCATCGGTATCAAAGCAATGGTTTACGAGGAATTCATATCCCAGCTTTGCCCCTTCCAGCCAACCCGGACTGGGCACTACCGTGTTGTACAGAGTAGATAACAGCCAGGTGGCCCGTCCCTGGATCCATACGGCCTTGTCGTCGTCAATTAGTTCCCCGTTGGCATCACGCATCAGCAGAAAGCCACCGTGCTTATGGTCGTAGGAGCGCGGGAACCAGAACGGCACCGTGTCGTTCAGTAGTTGTCCGGCGTAAAAATCGCGCAGTCCTTCCAGTTCCTGATATGAGTATTGCATAGTGTAGTTTTTAGCGGTAAACGTTTTAGCGGTAGATGGTTAAACCCTGGATATTTTGTGTTTTCGGAAACAGTATACTCCATGCGTATCCGGTGATGACGCAGGAGGCGAGGCCTGTAAAGGCGTACATGAGTAAATGCATATCGGTGTATTGCAGCAGCAATACCTGTATAATGGCGCTGGCCATAAAGCCGGCTATAGCGCCTGCTCCTGTGGCCCTGCGGGTAAAGATGCCCAGTACAAAGAGGCCGCCCACACCGCCGGTGAATAATCCCAGTATGAGGTTGAACTGGTCCCAAAGCGAAGTGGCGCCCTGCTCTGCCATAGACCAGGCAAAGCCGGTTCCCAGTAACCCCACCAATAGCGTGGTGATCTTGGCGGAACGGAGGTAATACTTATCTCCTTTTTCCGGCGATAATCTCCGGAGGAAGTCGTTTACAAACACGGTAGACACCCCGTTCAGGCTGCCGTTCAAACTACCCATGGCAGCGGCAAAGATGGCAGTGATGACCAGCCCGGCCACACCGGGTGGTAGTTGTGTTACGATGTACCAGGGGAAGATGGTATCCTGCGCATCCAGTGCCATATTCACCTGCCCGGGATGATCGCGGTAGAATAGGAAAAGGAGTGTGCCGATGGCGAAGAAGATGATGGTGGAAGGCAGGGTGAGCCATGCGCCCAGCTTCAGGCTTTTTACTGCGGTCTTTTCATCGGGCGTGGTTAGGTAACGCTGTACCACCGTCTGGTCGCAGCCATACTGAATAAGGTTCAATGTAAATCCGCCGATGATAACTACCCAGAAGGTGGCCGATGTAAAGTCGAACCGGAAATCAAACAGCCTCAGTTTGTTGTACTGCTCCATCGTATGGGCAACTGCAGCTCCGTCGCTTTTGAGGGACAGGGGGATGAGGATCAGCGCGAGTAATGCCCCCGCCAGCAGGATGATCACCTGCACCACTTCCGTCCAGATAACGGCCTCAATACCTCCAAGCACTGTATAGAATAAGCTCACCGCGCCCATAAGGAGGATGCTCAGCTTTACATCAATACCTGTTACTACTGAAAGGGCAATAGCCGGCAGCAGGATCACAATGCCCATCCTGCCCAGTTGCAGCAGAATGTACATACCAGCTGATACAGAGCGAACGGCATAACTGAAGCGCTTCTCAAGGTATTCGTAAGAGGAGGTAACCCCCAGTTTGCGGTAATAAGGAATGAAGAAACGTACCACCAGCGGCATGCACAGGATGATGGTCATGAGCAGGAAGAAGTAGGTCCAGTCGGTAGCATATGTTTTGGCCGGAATACCAATGAAAGTAATGGCACTAAGTTTGGCGCCGAAGATGCTGAGCCCGGTAGCCCATCCGGGAATCTTTTCCCCGCCTTTGAAATAATCTGCAGTGGAATGCTGATGGCGGGAAGTCCATAGTCCGATCACTACCATGCCGATGAAGTACAACCCCAGTACAATGTAATCGGTAAGAGCAAAGTAAGACGGCTTGCTGATAGTGCCTTTCAATATATCGGTGGTGCGTGTGCCGGGGCGTATTTCGCCACTGGGAATATAGATGTCGCCATTCCATTTCACGGCAGTTGCAGTAACGGGTGCTGCATAGGGTAGCTGGCCGGTAACGGTCCAGGTATCGGTAATGGTATTGTATAAAAGAACGTCTTTGCTGAATCCGGGATGGTCGCGGAGGATGGAGAGCTTCTCCTCTGTAAGTTTCGCTTTTCCATCGCCCTCCGATAGTGCTATCTGCGCATTGAGGGTTTCGATGCGGTGAAAGATGTCGCCTTTGTCGCCACCCATTACCAGGATGTAACTGGCGCCGGTGGCCACTGCGGTGGCGGCGGATAATGTGGTAATGCCTTTTTCGTCGTGGACAGGGGCAACAGGTGCCCATTGGTTACGCCCGGGGTCATAGGCCCAGGCTTTGGAAGAGCGGTCGCTGATACCTGAAGCGGTACGTGCGCGGCCACCGATGAGGTAGAGTTGAGTTTTAGATCCGTTGGACTGTGCCACCAGTAAACTGTGCGAGAGCGCGGCAGGTATATCGGCCAGCATTTTCCAGGAAGGGTTGGGAGCAGCAAGGTCGATGGATAGCAGTGCGTTGGAAACCCGTTCGCTGTTTTCCCCGCCGGCCACATAAACTGTTTGGCCGATTGCCGCCGCGGCAGCATTGGTGAGGGGAAAGGGCAGCGGCGGAAGGTTTTTCCTGACTACTTTTCCCGGTGTTTCCTGCCATTGGAGTAGGAACGTTTGGGTAAGGGCGCCGTTATCATTTTCCCCGCCGATACATACTACCCCATCAGGAACGGAAGCACTGGCGCCATAGGCAGCCGGGTTTTCAAAAGGGAATACCGTTACGGTATCTCCCCGCATCACATACACTTCACTGCGGTAAGTTTTTTTGCCTCCTTCCCAGGGCATACCGTTGGGGAAATTGGCGCCACCTGCAAGGATGAGCGCGTTGTTATGGATGCCCGTAAAGGCCCCCGCAACACCAGGTTGCGGGGTGCCATCGGGCAAAGCGGGCAATGTGGCGGCTACATCCCACCGGATTTGGTTGGGCTGTTGCGCATTACCTTTATTGATCCAGGAAAAGAACAGGCTTGCTGTGAGCATGAATCGAATGTCTCGGATGAATCGCATGATGATCAGGAATGTGTCTTGGCCGCTGGCCGGGATTTAAATTGATCGAACCCCAACGCGGCAACGTCTGCAGTAAACTGCCTAAATTGCTCGCTGCTCATGTTGGAGACCGGCAGGCGGAAAGCCCCACAGTCCAGCCCGATCAGTTTCATATATGCCTTTCCGGTGGCTATACCTCCATACTTACCCAACAGCCGGATCATATCGATCGACTGCTGCTGTAATTGTGCAGCTTTTGCCGGTTCACCATTATCAAATGCTTCCATCAGCTGGTGGTACAGCGGGGCAGCGTAATTGAAGGTGCTGCCTACAGCGCCTTTTGCGCCAATGGCAAGGGCAGGGAGCATGTTTTCGTCGCGGCCCCAGAGCATATCATACTTACCGTTTCTGAAATTCATGCAGGAGAGGAAGTCCATGAAATCCTCATGCGTGTATTTCACCCCGGCAAAGTTGGGGATGCGCCCTTCCACTGCTTTCAGCAGATCGTACATGGCGAAGCCAACGCCGGTCAGCACGGGAATGTGGTAGTAGTAAAAAGGCATATCGGGCACAGCAGAGGCTACATCTGCACAGCATTGTGCCAGTGCTTCCACGGTTGCGGGCTTGAAGTAGAACGGTGCTGTGAAAGACACGGCGTAGATGCCCTGTTCCTTTGCATACACGGCCAGTTCCCGGCAGTCGGCAAGACAGGTGCCTCCCAGCAGCAACATCACTTTAAAATCATCATCGCCCTTTGCTGCAGCGGCCCAGGCGGCCGTTGTCTGCTTCTTTTCAGTGAGGGTCATGGAAACACCTTCTCCTGTGGAGCCGCAAATGAAAGCGCCTTTAACGCCGTTGGCTTTCAACAGGCGGTAATACTCCGGGATCAGTTTCGTGTTCAGCGCTCCCGCCTCATCCATGGGCGTAAAGGGAGCAGCAATCAGTCCTTGCAAATGTTTCATGCGCATCTGGTATCGTATGGTTAATTGTTGCGGGTTAATTCGTTTTGGCGGTCAGGTAGCCGGGTGTCTGGTTCACGAGTGGGTCATTCGTCCAGATACTGGTCTCTACCGGCCAAAGGATTTTATAGCCTTGTGTGGCTTTGTCGAGTACACCGAACGGATGGTTCGGGCTTTTAAATACAAGCGGCTCATTGGCGAACTTCATCCGGCGGATGTCGTACCAGCGCTTACCTTCGAACACAAACTCTTTACTGCGCTCGCGGAAGATGGCCAGCTCGTTGGCATCTTTGCTGCCATTTACAAATGGAGAAGGATCGTTACCTGCACCATATGCCCTGTCGCGGATAGCTTTGATATAAGAAGTGGGGTCTGCATACTGGGCATTGGCGATCTCTGCCAGCATCAGCAGACGGTCTGCCTCACGGTATACCGGCCAGTCGTCAGCGAAGTAGCGCTTATTGGCATCGATAGTACCGATGAATTTCACCAGTGCCGTATTGCGGATAGTTGTTACATATGGAGTGGCAGAAGTGTTTATGCGGTAGTAATCGTAGAAAGTAGCATTGCGGCGGGTGTCCTGTACATCGTATGACTGAAACAGTTCAAACGTATACCGGTACCGCTGGATCACCTGCTGGGAATTGGGTTCCGCAATCTTCAGCGGATCAACCAGGAAGTTGCCTACGCCTTCACTTACCAGGGAGTCTTTGTAATGAAGTCCATTGAAGTTGAAGGTGGAATAGGTAAAGGCACCCACGCTCATTTCCGCTTCCGCCACCCGGTACCGGATGGTGAATATGATTTCGCTGTTGCCTTTGTTAGCGTAGTTGAAAGTATTTGCGAAAGAAGGCATCAGGCTATAACCGGTAATACCATCGAGCGCGGTTTTGGCCTCGGCAAGATCGGCAGTGGTGCCATATACTTTGGCAGACCAGAGATATACTTCTCCTTTCAGCATCCGGGCAGCATTGGGAGTAAACTGGGTCTTGTCAGCAGAAGCCGCTGCGCCAAACTGCGTCAGTGATTGGTTTACGTCCGATTTGACGAGTGCCAGTACATCTGCTTCTGAAGCTCTTGCTTTCCGGAGCGATACCACATCGGTATTGCCATTCAGTACTTCCGGCTCGGTACGGATGGGCACTCCGCCGTAAGTGCGGAGGAGGTGGAAGTAGTAGTAGGCACGCATGGCAAATGCCTGGCCCAGCAGGTAACTTTTCTTTTCTGCAGAAAGGAAGCCTACTTCATTTACTTTCTGAATAAACAGGTTCAGCTGAAGGATAGGACCATAGAACCCGGCCCATCCGGTTACGCCGGAAGAGTTTTCTTCAATACGCTGTTCGATGATCTGAAGTTCATTGAGCGAGGTGTTTTGTACATCCACATTGCTCATTCCGCCTCCACGCATTTCACCCAGACGATAAAACTGGAACTGGTTATCACGGAACTGTTTATGAAGGCCTACCATGAAGTTGGAGACCTGCGTTTCGTTCTGCCAGAAGTTACCGTCACCGAAATAGTCTTCCGGTGAAAGGTCCAGCGTTTTGTTACAGGATGCGAGTACGGCCGTAACCATCAGCACCCGGAATATATATTGTAGTTTGTTCATGTCGGAGAAGTTTGAGATCAGTTATCAGAATTTAAGATTGGCGCCGAAAATCAGTTGTGTCGGAATGATATATGCGCTGTTCTGGCTGCCGGTACGCTCCGGCAGGTTAGTTTGGCTGTTGGTGATATAACCAAGGTTCTGACCGGTTACCGTCAGGGTAAGACCGCTGATGCGCGCCGGTTTCAGGATATGGGAGGGGATGCTGTAGCTGAGTGAAACATCGCGGAAGCAGAGGTAGGAAGAGTTAACCCAGAACATGTTGCTCGGGCGGTCGAAGTTCTTCGTGTTCAGCTGGTCGGCCCAGGAATAGCGGGGGTATTTGGCATTGGGGTTCTCTGGCGTCCAGGTGTCCTTAACCACATCAGTGGCATTAAACTCGCCCTGGAAGCTGCCCAGTGCCCACATGTTCATAAAGTCCTGCTGGATGTGGCCCAGTGCAAAGTCAAGACGGGCGAAGAGCTGGAAGTTCTTATAGGAAACAGTAGTGTTGAAACCACCTGTCCACCGTGGGATGGATCTGCCAAGGCGTGTCTGGTCGCGGTAATCGATGGTGTCGTTCCTGTCGAGGTCGCGCCACATCATATCACCCAGTTTGGTGGAAATATGATTGGTGAGCCCTTTTTCAGTAATGAGCTTCTGGCTGGCAACACGTTTACCTGCCGCAGCGCCGCCCTGTACTTCACCTGCAGCGATATCTATTTTGTTATAATCAGCAAGGTCTTTATCGTTGCGGATAATACCATCACTCACAAAGCCATACACTTCACCCCATTCCATGCCTTCCTGTAAACCGCCTACCCACACATTACGGCCTGAGGCGGGATCATATACCAGCTGGCCACCCTGGCGGTTCTTTTCGTTGCCGTTGTAAGGAAGTTTCACCACCGTGTTTTTATTCCAGCTGGCATTAGCAGAAACCTGCCACAGGAGGTCTTTCTGTTGAATCACTTTATACGTCAGGTCCATTTCCACACCGCGGTTGCGCATGCTGCCATTGTTGGTGCGGATGGAAGAGATGCCTGCAGAAGTTGGGAGATTGATGTAAGTCAGCTTATCATCTGTAAGCCTGTTGTAATATGCTACGGAAGCGGTGAGACGGTTGTTGAAGAATCCGAGGTCTGTACCTACTTCCACCGTCCTTGATTTTTCCCATTTCAGTTTAGGATTGGCGATACCAGTTTGCAGGAAACCCGTAATGCCGTTGTAAGGCTGTTGCGCCCCATAAGAGCCCTGCAGCTCGTAGAGGCCAATAGCGTTATCTGTGCCGATACCGATGTTGCCATTAATACCGTAGCTGGCGCGGAGCTTCAGGAAGGAGAGCCAATTGCTGGTGCCTTTCATGAATTCCTCCTTATGCGCCATCCAGCCGATGGAGCCTGCAGGGAAGGTGCCATACTGATTGTCGCCGATGAGACGGGAGTATCCGTCGTGACGTACGGTGAAGTTGGCAATGTACTTACCATCATAGTCATAGATCAGGTTCCCGAATCCGGACATGATCCTTTCACGGGCATGGTAAGAATCGGTGCCGCGTGTCTGTGTGGTAGCGTTGTTCAATGTCAGGCCCAGATCCATGAAATCATCAGTAGGGGCAAGCCTGCCGCTGGCACCTACGCCTTTGTTGTATGCATCGAAATACTCAAAACCAGCCAATGCATCAAGGCTGTGGCGGTTGATCTGCTTTTTGTAGCTGAGAGTGGCATTGTAAGTCTGCCGGATGGTACGGTCGAATGCTGCAGAGCTGGAGCGGTCGCGGTTCCAGCCTGTATTCGGGTTGGTGTAAGACTGGATACCGGTACGGAAGTCTTTGTTGAAACTTTCGTTGAAGCTTTCATCATAATAAAGAATAGCACCTATGCGGCCGGAGAGGTCGGGAGTGAATTGGAGGTTAAAGCGTTGGGTGATGGTGAATTTATCGCTTTGGTTTTTACGGATGTATTTGTCGGCATTAAAAAGCGGGTTGCCATCGCTGGCATCACGGCCGAGAAGCATTTCTCCTTTTGTATTGGTGCCGCGCATGGTGGGAGGTGCGGATAGCATCCTTCCCCAATAGTTGGCTTCACCATTGGTCAGCGTCTGATCTCTCCAGTTGGCCATGGCGTACTGGATACCGGTTTCGGTATTAACCCAGTCGCGGATTTTGTAATCGGCATTTCCGGTGAAAGTGAGCCTTTTGTAGAATACGTTCAGGGGCAGGCCTTCTTCGTTAAAGTACCCCAGGTTGGCGTAGTATTTACCACGCTCATTGCCGCCAGACATACCGAGGTTATAGTCCTGCGTTACTGCGGGTGATTTGAAAGCGTAATCGCCGTAGTTGAAGTCTTTATAGATTAGTTGTGCGTTGGTACCGTTCGGATCATAGTCACCGGCAGCGTTGGTCTTCACGGGGTCGGTCATCACTTTCCAGCCGTCGTTGGCATTGAGCAGCTCACGGTTTACGTCGTTGAGGCGCATGGTGCTCCAGATGGCGCGGGAGTCGTAATTGCCGTCGAGGATGTTGCCTGCGGCGTCTTTATACAGGTTACCGGTACCGCGCGGCCCTACGCCGGAGAGCGCAGAATTGGCGAGGGTGCCGTTTTTGATAGCTTCCACCACGCCCATGCGCGTCCATTTGATATAATCTTCCGCATTGAGGAAGTTATAAGGACTGTTCATGTAAGCATAGCCACGTTTTGCCTGGAGGTTGATTGAAGTAGTTCCTGCTTTACCTCTTTTGGAGGTGATAAGGATTACACCGTTTGATGCACGGGCTCCGTAGATAGCAGTAGCGGCGGCATCTTTCAGTACTTCGAGAGAACCGATGTCTTCCGGATTAATATCGCTCAGGGAGCCACGAACCTGTCCGTCGATCACTACCAGCGGACTGCCCGACCCGTCGAAGTTGGTACCGCCGCGGAGAACGATGGAAGGGAGGGCGCCTGGCCTGCCGGAGCCCGTAGCTACCCGTACCCCGGAGATGGTGCCTGCCAGTGCCTGGGCGGGGTTGGAGCGGAGGCCGGTTTCCAGGATCTTATTATCCAGCTTCGCAATGCTGGAGGTTAGTTTAGACCTTTTGGTGGAACCGTAACCGGTGATGACCACTTCGTCCATGCGGGAAGCTGAGGAAGTGAGGGTGATGTTAAGGGTACGTGCCTGGCCGATGGTTATTTCCTGCGGGGCGTAGCCGATATAGGAAACGGATAGAACATCGCCCGGCTGTGCGTCAATAGAGAACTGGCCCTGCGTATCGGACTGAACCGCTTTCTTTTTGGCCTTAATAACGATGGTGACCCCTATAAGCGGGGTGTTATCGTCCCCGGAAACCACTTTTCCGGTGATGGGACCGGATTGAGACCGGCCTGTGATGGATAGGAGGAGGCAGGTCAGAATGACGAGGCCCCTGCTGAAGGCGAATTTCATAAATGGAGTATTTTGGTTGTATTATGTATAACATAACAAAAGTAATGAAATCCCGATAGGAACCAATTTTTATGTGATTTTTCGCTGGGTGTTAACAAAATTTGATGCTGTTTACTAATTAACGTGCTGTTATTCAGTAGTTAGTGTAGAAATCTCTGAAATCGATTGACATGTCAAAATTTACATTGACATTGATTATATTTGCACGATAAGTAATACATATTATGGACCTCATCGACATCAAGGATAGTTTTAAGACGGTAGATACCAGTTCGCTGGTGGATAAGGTGGAAGCCAACCTTGTAGCGTTATTGCAGCAGCGGAAACTGAAAGTAGGGGATTCCATACCCAAGGAGCTTGAACTGGCCGAAGCACTGGGGGTAAGCCGCACTGTGATCCGGGAGGCCTTGCTCAGGTTACGCATGATGGGCCTGATTGAGTCGAAGAAGAAGAAAGGCGCCGTGATTACCAGTCCGGATATCCTGGATATAATGGGGAAGAGTATGAACCCATATATCCTCAGTGAGGAAACGCTTAAGGATATATTTGAGATCCGGCTGGTGCTGGAAATAGGAATGGCCGACCTGCTGTTTAAGAATCTCCGTCCACAGGATATAGAAGATCTCTACAATATTGTAAACAACGAGCCTGCCAATGTGGGAGAGAACCACATCTTCAACATCAGCCACGAGATCGCTTTCCACGGGAAACTGTATGAGATCACGGGTAATGCCACGTTGAAGAAGTTCCAGAAAATGCTGCTGCCGGTATTCGATTATGTACATCACAGCGGCCTGCTCCGCAAACAATCCACCGTACGGAATTTCGTAAGCCATAAAGGCCTGGTGGATATACTGCAAAACGGCTCCCCTGAATTGTTCCGGAATGCGATGCGCAATCACCTGGAGAATCATTTCTCCCGGTTGTTCGATTAGACAATATTTTTTGTCAAAATAATTGGCGGATTAAAAATTAAATCTTTTCTTTGCTGCCCCGAAAGGGGAAAAGGATCGGTAGTTCAGTCGGTTAGAATGCCGCCCTGTCACGGCGGAGGTCGCGGGTTCGAGTCCCGTCCGGTCCGCAGAAGGGGACAAATCATTTAAAAAGTGATTGTCCCCTTTTTCGTTTTTTGCCATATCCCGCTGTAGTTGGGCGATTCGGACGAAAAGCGGGTTGATGTTTTCGGTTCGATAACCCTGTTTTTTGCGGTCGTAGAAAATTCCGGTTGGGAAGATGAGTTTTTGCAGTTTTTCTTGCTTATCGATTTCGCTGGAAAGCCATGTGGTAGGCAGTCTGGAGCAAAAATCTACGACTGATTTTACCTTCTCTTCCAGGTTCGATATTGTTCCCTGACATTTTCCGAGTTCGAGGCTGATTTCGTCCCGCTCTTTCGCATATCGGAAGGCAAGTTTCTGGAAAGTGTCTTTTGTCATTTCATTTAAGGCGTAGAATTTCTCCTCAATGGCGTCGATCTTCTTATCCACTTCTTTTAAGCGGTCGGTGTAGATTTTCTCTTGCTCTCTATTTCCCTCGGTTGATTCGTGATAGGCTTCGATGAGCGCCTTTTCTACGTATGGTATGCAATCTTCATCTACGGAAAGCTCTTCTAACAGTTTTACAAAGTCGTCATGCATCAGTTTGGCGCTACGGTTACAGCGGCATCCGGTCTTGTTGCATTTGTAATACCAGAGGTTTTTAGCCTTTACTACGTATCCTGTAAAGGGGACACCACATTCCCCACAGCGAATGAAGTTCTTAAGGGGTAAAGCGGCGTCTTCCTTCTTGTGTGGTACTCCATAACCTTGAGCTTTCTCGTTGATCCCGTTTATCTTTAGGAATAGCGCCTGCGATATCAACCTTTCGTGTTTCCCCTCCACCACCTTTCCGTCTAGCATACTATGATTGATGATACCACTGTAAAACGGGTTCTGCAGGATTTTGGTTAGTTGCTGCTTATACATCTTTACCCCCATTGCCCTTAATCGGGTAACGATCTCCTCGTTCTTCATTCCTTCAGCTTTCCACTCAAAAGCTTTACGGATCTTCTTTCCGATATCATTCACCCGGATTTTACGTTCTCCACCTACCCGCACGATTTCGTAGCCCTGCGGTGGTCGTGTTACCCAAATACCGGCTTCAAATTTCTGACGCATATTAATGATGGTACGTTGCCGCCTGACTACGTTATCGTGTTTACTGAAGATCAGGTGAATATCCTGCTGGAAAGAGCCGTTGGGATTGGAGGTATCGATGGGCTGGGTAACCGAAATGACATTAATTCCATACTGTTCTAAAAGATCGTCTTTCAGCTTGATGGCTCCGCCGCCGGTGCGGGAGAACCGGTCAAAAGAATATACAAACAAGGATTTAATCCTCCCCTTATTGGCAGCGATGTAATTGAGCATCCGTTGAAACTCCTTCCGTCCATCGGTTTTCGCACTTTCGTAAGTGCCTCCAAAATATTCGACAATCGGAATATTTAGCTTAGCAGCCTCCCGGTCTATCAGGGCTTTTTGGGTAGCAAGGCTCATGTTATGCTCAAACTGTTCCTTGGAGGAAACTCGCGTATAGGCGATGCTATTATTTACCAGTACGGCAGGAGCATTACTTCTGGAGGGCTTTGCAAACTTTGAGAAGGAGTTTAGGGAGGTCATGTCAACTTAGTTTTAAGTAAAAATGCTTATGCGGTAGTTCTGATAGTTTCATTAGGCATGGCTACTACCGTGCAACTAACGTTAAGCGCTAATAGGATGCTAGCGAGTAGTCTGATACTATCAATAAATCCCTCCTTCTGCTCATCTGTCAAATGATCGAAGGAGGGATTTTGCCGGAGGGATTCGGTCCAGTTGGGAGTAAGGTTCTTTGGATTCATGGCATATCTTTTAAGCAAGATGCCACATCTTAAATTGTCGGTTCCGGGAATGGACGGGATTGTCCGGCTTTTTCCCGATTATCCTCGATATTTTATCATATTGACCACTTACCCAAATAGTGTTTTGAAACTTTTTCAATCATTTTTAAACATCGGCAAACATTTTCAAACATTTTTGACTGGTGCGCAAATAGATTTCAAATCGGAATCGAATCAATTTGACCTTCTCGCTGCGTTCTTGGGGGGCGAAATTGCATAAGTGACCGAGTTCCATAAGGGCGACGGGAGACTAACCGACTCGTAACTGATAGGTATCCCGGGAAAAACCAGTGGACTGGTAGCTTCAAAATGGAGGGTGAGGAACACGCTCTTTATAGATGGATTGACTTCCTGGAGTAATTTGAACATTTCACTCATTACCAATTCCAGTTCCTCCCTGTTTTTAATGATTAAGTTTGTCATAACCAATGATTAAGGTGTTTAGAGCAGTGTTTTCTGATTTCCGTTCTTTGATTATTTGTTCGGTAAATAATTGCATTTCAAGCAGTAAGGAGTATCCTACTTTAAAAATCACCTCTTCCTCTGCTTTAGTGGCTGGTCTGGAATATTTGAGATAGCGTTGGAAGGTTTGATCGCTCCAGCCTAATTCCATGCAGATATTCTCTTTGAATCTTCTCGCGAGTTGGCTATGCGCTTGGAAGAAAGTGTATTGCGCGGAGAGGCAATAGCCTAGCTGATCAGTCAACTTGACATTCATAAATAATGGAAATAAATTGGTGAAGAAATGGGGTGCCTGGGAACTAACGAACAAAAAAAATGGCGTGGGTTAGTTCCTACCGGCCTGAGGGCTACGACACCCCGTACGAGATAAGAACGCCCACACCAGTATGATGCAGGCGATTTACCTTATACTCTCGTACGGTCAGAAGGTCGTAGTTTCAGGCGCGAGTGTAAAAGCAAATTCGCTTTGTTATATTATGGATTGCAAAAGTAAAATTTTACGATGTATTCATATAAGTGAATTTATTCTCACTGTTATTGCAATATAAGTGGAATAATTGAATCTACCTAATTAGTGCCGACCTAATTGAATCTGGTGTAATTCGGTAGGAAAGAGCAGATTTACAGCATGTCAGAGAAGGAACCCACAAATAATAATCAACCCGAAGATCGTCAAAGAGAAATGGCCCGCCTGGTGGGCGCCCGTATCCGGGAACTCCGGATTGCAAAGGGGTATTCCAGTTATGAGGATTTCGCTTATAAGCATGATATGGGAACCAGCCAGTTTGGACGGTATGAGCGGGGGGATACGTTTATTCAGTTGGATACATTGGTTAAGGTATTA
The DNA here is from genome assembly GCF_003149455.1 of Chitinophaga deserti. Lineage (GTDB taxonomy): Bacteria > Bacteroidota > Bacteroidia > Chitinophagales > Chitinophagaceae > Chitinophaga > Chitinophaga deserti. The sequence goes on along the minus strand of NZ_QFFK01000001.1, from coordinate 11,037 downwards.
GATGCACTTGAGATAACTTTTTCCGACTTTTTTAATGCAGAATCTTTTAAGTAATTGGTCATTAACCCCTTCCCCCAATGGTTTTTAAGGAAAAAAATGTATTTTAGTTATATATTACGATAAGCAGCCTAGTGTGGTTGCATTTATTTGAATACGCTCCTTTGTTAACAGACAACTTAATTTAGTAACCCTTATTGTATTTGTCCCATGGCGATATACCGATGTGAAAAATGCTCTATGTAGTGTTGTTCCGCGTTTAATAGCTACCCCTTTTTTAACTATCATACACCTATGGCAGGATTCTTAATTATTCTAGCAATCCTTATTTGGATTGTAATTGCTGACAAGAAACGTAGAAAGGCTAAACTTCAGAAACTGACAGAAGAATATGTCAGACAGCAGGCTGACCAAGAAGTAACAAACCGTTACCCGAAAAGTGAGGCACCACCCAAACGAGAAACACCGGCCAATACGATCTCAATTCAAGCCCAAAGTAAGCTCGGCCATATGGACCGTGAAAAAGCCGAGCCAATTACAACGGATGATTTCATTGTTGAGGTAAGCAAAGAGTTCGATTTGAGGAGTATACATCAAGCCCCCCAAACTCCGCCTCAAAATTCCTCTCGCACACAAGCCCATCCTCAACATCAAACCTACTCTAACATCATACAGATCTCCATACAGACTGGAGTTCAATATGACTTTGATGAATATAAACTGGGGAAACGCTACAAAGACAAATTAAGCCTTTCAGCCCAGGAAGTCGGCTTGCTAAATAAGTTTTATCATCACCAGAATGTTTTCACTTCGATTGAAGGATGTTGCATTGAAATAATGAAGTTATATCTAGCAACTATAAAAAAGACTAACAATAAACTTAAAAAAGCAGATAGTTCAATTGCGAAAGAAGTAAAAAGTATGCAAGAAATTGCCAGGAAAGATCCTGCAAACAATTCGCAATATTATGACTATCAATATGTTATAGATCGCGTTGAAGATGACGCATATCTGACCATTTTTAAACGTGCAGAAATTCAAATTCGAGAGGCATGGTCACATAAGCGAAAAATTGGCGGTGAGTATCCTTTATACAGTACTCTTTCTGATACATTTAATGCTAAAATTGGGAAATACGTTGATGAATCTATCGAAGAATTAAAACAAACTATTGGAATTCCTGACCGAGAAACTGAGATCGAACTGAATGCCCAAAACGTTAATAGATGGAAGGAACAACTAGAAAGAATAAATTATGCGTTTAAGATTAGTGATCGTGGGCTGGAACAAGGTCAAGAATATGCACAATCAATACATAAATTGGCTACGTTAAATGTAAAGAATGTTCAACAAGAAAATATCTATTATGATGCTTCCCGATTTATGGCTGCATACTATCCCGCCGAATCTCTAAAGCTATTCATCCATTACATAAATATTGATCTTAACTCGTCAAAATTCGATAACAAACCTTTCACCAAAACTATCCAAAAAAGTTTATTCAAATCAATACAACAGCTGCACTCATTCGAGGTTGCCGTAAGCGAATTCATAAAGTCAAAAGATTTACAGGCTGCATTGAAGGCCGTTAACACTATATATGAGCCTGCCCGGAAGCGTATTTCATTAGACAAGGCGCTTATTTCCAAGGTACAAGAAAAAGATCAGGATACTGTTGAATTGCTAAATGAATACCTGGAGGATGAATATGAAGATGATCAAGTTCATATCAAAATGGAAGAGGTAAGTGCTGAGGAAGTCAAGCTGGATATCCATAAGAAGGGACAAGACAAACCGCCTACCTTATATTCCCAAGATTTGACTCTTTCAAGCATACAAATCCAAACCCTACAGCATTTTGAGAAAAATAAATTGACAATTGTTAAGCCAGAGTTGGATATTTTTTGCCGAGAGAATGGCTATATGGCAGGACAAGTGATTGATAGTATAAATGAAACTTGCTTTGACCTGATTGACGACAATTTGATCGAGGATGTGGAAGGTGCTTTCACAATTACTGAAGAATATTATTCTAAAATAAAGTGCAATGATTGAGAATTTAAAACCAAGAGAAGCTACCGCAATAGTTAATTCGCTGCTTGGTGGCGTTGTCCCTAAAATTGGCGTGCAGCATATAACAGTTGGAAGATCCGACGAGGTAACTGCATTCATCGATGCCTTGAATGACGTTAAAAATGGACACAGTATAGTTAAGTTCTGGATTGGAGATTTTGGCTGCGGAAAGTCATTCATGTTGCATTTGCTGGTAACTGTCGCTTTGAAGCAAAAGTTTGTAGTTGCTAATGCAGATTTTACCCCCGACAATCGTCTTTATTCAAACGACGGGAAGGCGGTTGTATTATACACCGCCATTATGGATAATCTTGCTATCCAAACCAAGCCCGAGGGAGGAGCGCTACCTAGCCTATTAGAGAAATGGATTGAACAGATTATTCAAGCAACAGCCCAAGAGAACGGTATACCAATGACTGAAATTAGGGACGATCGTCATCTCCCCTTAATTCAGGATAACATTATGAAAACAATTAATGAGTTTACTGATGCAGGTGGCTTTGATTTTGGGCTCGTTGTTGTGAAGTATTACGAAGGATATATTAAAGGCGATGAAATACTACGCAGAAATGCCTTACGCTGGCTAAAGGGAGAGTATAGAACCAAGACAGAAGCCCGGCAGGATCTTGGTGTTCGTGAAGTGATCAATGATATCAATTATTATGATATGCTGAAAAACTTTGCAAGATTGTTCGTTAGCATGGGGTATAGCGGCTTCATGGTTAATTTGGATGAAGCTATCAACTTGTATAAAATCTCCACCTCAGTAATGCGAGAGAAGAACTACGAAAAGATACTCACAATCTATAATGATTGTCTACAGGGGAAAATTTCAAATCTATTTTTCAACTTCGCGGGTACGCGTGAGTTTTTAGAAAATGAACGTAGAGGACTTTTTAGTTATCAAGCTCTCAAATCACGTTTGGAAACCAACAAATTTGAGATGGCTGGCCGAAGGGATTTCGCACAGCCCGTAATCAGACTAATGCCTCTTGATCATACAGAAATATTTGTGTTGTTAAAGAAATTGTTAGCGGTTTTCAATTTTAACTATAAAACAGAACTTAATGTTTCTGATGAGGATATTCATCTGTTTATGGAAGAAATGTTTAATAAGCCTGGTGCCAATGAATTCCTGACGCCACGGGAGGTAATTAGGGACTTCCTAAGTATACTAAGCTTGCTTAGACAGAATCCAAATCTTGATAAGAAGAAGCTATTTGGCGACATTGAGATCAGAGATGAAAGACCATCCGAAGTTTCTCTTGACAGTATAGAAGAGTTGTAATGCCTTATAATCTATTATCCGAACCCATAAGAAGATATGTAAGGGATAAACGCTGGGATGCATTCCGGCCCATCCAGGCTGCAGCCATCAAGGCGATCCTCTCAGACGACAGGAACTATATTTTAAGTTCACGAACTGCTTCGGGGAAGACGGAAGCTGCTTTCCTACCCATTCTATCGAAAGTGGATTTTAAGAAGCCAGGAGTTGCAGTCCTTTACGTTTCCCCTTTGGTGGCATTAATAAATGATCAATTTGACCGTGTAGAGGATCTTTGTAAGTATTTGGACATTCCTGTTACGAAATGGCATGGTGAAGCAAACAGATCGCTTAAGAAACATCTTATTGAAGATCCTAAGGGTGTAGTATTAATCACACCCGAATCTATTGAAGCTATGTTTGTTAATGCGCCTTTTAATGTCAGGAAGTTGTTTCAAAATTTGCAATACGTTGTCATTGATGAAGTACATGCCTTTATTGGAAGTGATAGAGGGATACAGTTGAGATCAATATTAAACAGACTAAGAAGAATTAATACAGATAGATTCAATATTGTGGGGCTCTCAGCAACTTTGGGTGACTTCAATGAAGCGCGTAAACTTACTTCAGAGCCTGAAAATACGGTCATACTTCGCGACAAATCACCTAAAATAGTCGAAGCAACTTTTAGACATTTCGATAGCGACGGTGCCGGCTTGCCATTAGATTTGATGAAGGATTTGTACAGGAATGTAAGCAATAGGAAGACATTAATTTTCCCTAATAATAGGGGTCGTACAGAAGAAGTATCAGTTAAACTCGGGAAAATTGCGGAAAAAGTAGGTGGACACCTGAACTATTTTTCCCATCACTCATCGGTAGATAAACTTGAACGTGAATATGTTGAGCGATTTGCGAAACAGTCAAAGGGTCAGAATTTCAGTATTTCATGTACCTCAACACTGGAATTAGGTATTGATATCGGAGCGGTGGATTTGGTAGTTCAGATCGATGCTACTTTTTCAATTGCTTCGTTGGTTCAGCGAATAGGCCGGAGTGGCCGAAGGGATGGGGATAAAAGTCAGCTCATTTTATACTCTACGAATCCCTGGAGTCTGCTACAAGCTCTGGCAAGCTGGTCACTTTATAGAGAGGAGAAGATTGAATCATTTAATATATCAGAAAAAGCCTATGACATTTTATTGCACCAGCTTTTATCTATCGTTAAATCCAATTCGGGGATTGAAATCGAAGAACTTGTTTTGCAGTTAACCTCCAATAGGGCATTCGCAGCTATACAAGAAAATGAAATATATGAAATTATTTCCCATTGTGTGGAGGAGGATCTACTGGAAATAATTAGAAGTGAACTGATAATAGGTTTGGGAGGGGAAAAGCTAGTAAATAACTATGATTTTTACAGTGTTTTCAGCACTGAGCCTTACTTGCATGTGATGGAGAAAGGGAGAAAGGTTGGCGAGATCCCATTTTCACCAATGATTTTTCCTGGGGAAAATATTTTGCTGGCTGCGCGGATTTGGAAAATTGTCGATGTAGATGAAAGTGTGTCAAAAATTGAAGTAGTTCCCGCTAATGATGGGAAAAGCCCAATTTTCTATGGTAGTGGTGGCGTTGTTCATTGTATGGTAAGGCAGAGAATGTGGGATATTATTAAGAGCGATGTACCTATAATGAATATTGCAGATGATTGTAAACGGATAATTCAAGAATTAAGGGATGAATTTGAACATAATCATTTTGACGAGACTTTTGTTGATCGCCCCGTCTTTGTCTCCGAAGAAGGAATTGTTTTCTATACTTTCTGTGGTACCCGGATTAATAGAACTATTTCAGTGGTACTTGAGAACTTAGGGTTTTTGCATGAGCTAAACGAGAATTCTTCTGGCTTTAAAGTATTCGATAACAAAGTCTCAATATCCGAATTGGTAATTTTAGTCCTTAATGCAATCAACAATATTGATTCGGTGCTTTCTGATGTAATTCACCGAAATCCTAAGATACTTATGTTCTCAAAGTGGGGTCAATATTTACCAGTCAAATTCAAGATTGAAATTGTTAAATGCAATTATCTAGATGTTGATGGTACTATTAATTTTCTAAAGGCTAGAAAGCTATAATGAATGAGACAGTGGTTATATTATACACTTTAATTCGTGAAATTGGAATGATTTTCTAACTTTTTATCAATCAAAATTCTAAAATAATTTGAAGTAGAGAATGATTAGGTTATTGGCTTTTCAAATTACAGGAACTATAAAAAATGGGCGAATATGGAAAACGGCAGTAAATTTAAAACTAACTTAGATTGGTTCTCTATTTTTCTATTAATACTTGCACTAGTATTGTTTGGATTTTCCTTTTTTGCACCTTCTATTTTCGTTAAAGAGGCAGCGAATACTAACCTCGATTTTACAAAAACAGGAACAATCGGTGATACTATAGGCGGGACCATGGGGCCATTCATTAATCTTGCCGCTGTCGTTGTTACGGGGCTAGCATTTTATATGCAATACCGTGCGAATAAATTACAGATGTTCATATTTGACAATCAAACAATGTCGAATGATAAACAACAGAAACAACAGCAATTTGAGAACCATTTTTTTGAAATGCTTAAGTTGCATAAAGAAAATGTAGATGAACTGAGTATTATAAGTGTGGCCACCGGTCAAATTACAGATAAGAGAGATGCTTTTCGCGTAATGGCAAGTGATTTTACCAGATTCTTAGAATATTTATACTTGGAGAATGCCGATTTCGAGGTGGAATATCAACGTGCTTATGCAGTATTCTTTTGGGGCTGGGCAAGTACGGCAAATGATATAGACGAGTATTCACATGTATGGCAGCGTGTTAGGGAAGGGCCTGAAGAAATGGATTATACTTATTCGATTGATTTCCGAAGTTATAATGGATATGCTGCCGCGCTGGGACACTATTACAGGCATCTTTTCATGATGGTTAAGTATGTTTCAGAAAGCATAGTTGTTGATAAACATGAGGATAGGATGAAGTACCTAAAGATTTTACGTGCTCAATTAAGTAATCATGAACAGATTATGTTATTTTATAATTGGATGGCCGAAGGATATGGGGATGCATGGGAGAATGAAGACAACCATTATTTTACTAAGTTTAAAATAATCCATAACCTTTGGGTTGCGGAGCTCTTTCAGCACCCTACTGTTGCAAACAAGGTTAATCAAATGATTGATTATTATAATGCGCATGAAGCTGGATCAAGTCCTTTATTTGAATTTCAACGAAGGGATTTCCACTACAAGATGCCAGTTCCTGATTTCAAAAAGGCAGGTAAGTAAGATCCCATCTAGGACTTTAATTTTTATCATCTTAACTATCTGTCTTCAATATGCTGGTTGGAGTTCATTTCAGCAAAATTCGACTGGGAATCAGTTGCAACGATGGTGGAAAATTACATCGAAGAAAGGGAGGCGCTGCTGCGAATCTTCCTAAATCCTCAATATTACCCTTATGAGTTCCCGGTCAGTGATGTACTTGAGCTCTAGAAGTACCACAGCCACTGACGGATGGCGTGCTGTTGCCGGTAGCAATAAGCGATCATCTGCAGCAGAAGAATGGGGAGGTCCGCAGGAAAGTATTGATAATGTCGGAGAAGCTGTGGGGGCGGCTCACAAGCTATCCATTCCTGCAAAGAAAAACAAACGACAGGATAATTAGTTTGTGTTATTCAGCGTGTTGCCAAGTAATAATTTTTATTATTTTACAACCAATATTTACCCACTATGGAAGTTCCCGTAAAGAACCTGGTTGAAACAGTTGACCTTACCTCAGAGGATGTACTGCTCCCTCTTCTGGAATGTGTTGTGAATTCCATCATCAGTTTACAGCAATCAATACTTCCGAAGTCTCAACAGAAGATTCAAATACAAATTGAACGAGGAGATCCACCCCAAATGCTAAACTTTGACAATGTAAAAACCATTGCGTCTTTCAAAGTGATTGACAACGGTGTCGGATTCAACAATAGAAACTTTGAATCCTTCGAGACACCCTTTTCACAAATAAATAAGGATCATGGCTGCAAGGGAATAGGCCGTTTCACGGTCCTAGCTGCCTACCAGGAATTTCTTGTAGATAGCAATTATAGCGAAAATGGCCAATGGTGGAACAGAACATTTAGGTTCACAACCGACAAGGAAATAGAATCCCAGACCTTTAATGCAAGCGATAAAAGCAAATGGAGAACCACTGTATATATTAAAAATTGTTGCAATCAAATAATACAGGAACGGTCCGCATTGACGCTGCAGCAGATAGCGGAAGTCATTATGCAACACTGTTTTATTTACTATCTCAGCGGTAATCTTCCAACCATTGAACTTATTGATATGGAGGATAAAAAAGGTGAGGTGATAAACGATCTTTTTGAAAAGGTCTCACGCGAGAAGGAACGCGAGTTCTCTGTAAATGGCCACAAATTCAAGATATATATTACAAAATCACCTAAAGTAGGTAACCGGCGAAATAACTATCTCTATTACTGTGCAAATGATCGGTCTGTAGGTAATCCTAGAAACTTAAAGAATATAAACAGCATCTTTACTTTTCCCATTCTGGTTGATGGCAATTACTATTTCTTTGATATTTATCTGGTGTCAAAATTCCTAGACAGCAAAGTCTATAAAGCCCGGAATGGTTTCAATATTCATAAGGAAAAGGAAAATTTGTTATTCAAATCTCCTGATATAATTACTTTCCAGGACATTGAAGAGGAGATCTCAAAACTACTCGAGAAGGAATACGACAGTTTCGTGAAAGGGGCTAAGGAAAAGAGTGTTAAACAAATCGCAACCTATATTCAGACAAAAGCTCCTCGATATAATAGCTTTATTAAAAATCCGGAAATTCTGCAAAGTATCCCACCTAATCTACCAGAGGATAAATTAGAAGAACACCTATACCGGATATCGTACACTGCGAGGAAGAACGTTGAAAAGAATATTCAGAAATTCATTGATGATAAATCAATTGACGAGGCAGCCATTTCCAGTATTATCAATGACATAAAAGAAAAGACAGCCTATGACGTGGATAGCCTTGCCGATTATATGACTCGCAGAAAAGCCATTCTGGAGTTATTTGATAAATTTTTAGATGCCGATGAAAATGGCAAGTATAAACTAGAACAAGATGTGCATAAATTGATATTCCCGCTTGGCCTTACCAATAGTGATTTGGACTACGAGAACCATAACTTGTGGCTGCTTGACGAAAGGTTTATTACCTATAAGTTTATCGCTTCAGACAAAAGCATCACATCCTACTCGCAGAAGAGCAGCCGGAAGGAAATGGATTTGATCTTACTTGATAATCCCCAGATGTTTGACAATCCCATAAGTTTCGGAGATCGTAGCAGCGGCGAGGTAAATTCTTTGGTTGTATTTGAATTTAAAAGGCCCGGTGATACGGCACATCAAAAGGACAAAAAGGACTATCGTTGGCAGTTTTCAGAGCTGATTGAGCCTTATTTTGATGAATTTCTTTATAAACCTGATAAAAAGAACTACAAAGGAAACCAGATTGTTATTCACAAGACAACACCCAAATTCGGGTTTGTAATCTTAGATGTAATTCCTTCCCAACTGTCGGGATACAACAAGGATAAGGGATGGAAGGAAACACCTTTTGGCACTTACTTTAAGATTGAACCGGAAATTAATCTTCACATTGAAGTAATGACGTTTAGGAAATTACTCGACTTTTCCATAACCCGTCATAATCCTTTTTTTGATAAACTTTTTAGTAGATAATTTTCAAACTGAAAAACGGAGTGGCATCAAATTGCCAATTAGTCTATCCTCCAAAAAGAAGGACAACAATGCAACCAATCACTCAAGACTTAATCAAACGATGAGGATGATTTTCTAAGAGATTACTTGGGCAGGGTTCTTCCCGAAGAAATAGGCCAAGCGCTCAAGACGCTGTTAAGTTATGGCAATTATTATACAATACACAACTTACGACCAACTAGTATTGTTGAAAAGAAGGAGATCCCATGTCCATTTTACCATTGACTATAACTTTGGTTCACTGTTCTGTGATTATATCAACAAGGTGTTTGTTGGTTTTTTTATCTATCAATTCATTGCGTCTTTCAGGAAGTATGGGAAGAGCTAGGTGAAATTCTTTTAATAGTTATGAAAAAAAGAAAAACGCACTATCCTTGGAGCGAGTATAAAATTGGCCCCGTGCCAACGAGAAATTACCCAAGTAATGATTGTCAAATTTTGGATAAGGTTTATCATGTCGCCCATCTTGCTACGGCTGTTAGGATTGTTGAAGATGGGAAGATCAAACAAGGACTGATTTACGATAAAAGTAAACTAAACACAAGCCGGATTTTAGTAACATGGCTTTCTCCTAATGTCTGGTACCACGGCTCGCAGTATGGGAATATCTCATTTGAGTTTGATTTCTCCAAACTCGTTGCAGGAAAGAATTACTACTGGGTAGAAGTTATGGAGGAATATAACCCACATGCCTGCAGGATACTTATTACTACAGAGAATTTTGACGGTACTCTTATTCCTTATGTCCCTACGCAAGGTGATGGACCATGGTACTATGATGTTGAAAATAAGAGACATTACTGGAATGGTACATACTGTCTTGAGTTTATGTTTACAAGGGATTTGTCACTGTCTATAGCAAATGAGGTAAGTTTTACAGGGCACCATAGTGAATATTGCAATATGAAAGAATCGGCCTGCCGTGATCAGAAAGTTCCTAAACAGTATATCAATGCTAGGTTTGTTTCACACCTTACAGCAAGCCTCGTGTCTGTGGATTCGAAGCTTTTTACCAGGAATGTGCGCAGAGGTATCGGTCCGGCTGAAGGACTTCGAAGTGGATTGGAACAAATTGTCCAAGAGGGCATAAAGCCAAATAGGGACAAAAAATGGGGTGATCTTGAATCAGATAGCGACCTTGCCGAGGCCACGGTCAAAGCTGCTCTGAACTTTTTGAGCCAGGACAACAAGTCAGATTTCAGGAAAATGGTGAGGCAGTTTTGTAATATAGACTCATTCACCGAATGCCTAAAGGAAATCGTAGCTGAAAAGTTTGGAATCGATAAGCCTACGTTGCGGTTCTTGGATGATTAGGGAGTTTATCAGAGGGCTTTTATCTGTAGAGGCAGGAAACGAAGTGATTTTGGAAAATTAAAAGTTCGATAATTGTCCCTCCCAGCCCGCAGAAGGGGACAAATCATCTAAAAAGTGATTGTCCCCTTTTTCTTTTTTAGCTACATCCCGCTGTAGCTGGGCGATTCGGAAGAAGAGTGGGTTGATGTTTTCGGTTCGATATACAATTGAACACCTCATTAATAAAGCCAAAGAAGTCTTGCAATTTTCATATTCTCATAAGATGACGTAGCTAATATCCGGGAAGAGGAGCGCTAGTTGCAAGGAAAATATAGAGAACTCCGAACGTGCATTACGTCTGGCGTTCACAGTATTTAGATATCAGGGAGGTGGAAGAACAACCTGGTTACGTTTGAAATTCTTAAATAAGTTGAAATAGCTACGATTTAATCTGACAGTTAGGGTTAATTTTAAGTAACCACACTTTTAATCAACCCTTTAAAACTGCCAGACATGAATGTAGCGGTAAAGTTAATTAAAAACAAAGTAGGCTTATTA